>CAWKEP010000020.1:0-959353 GCA_963848735.1 Bryobacterales bacterium | reverse complement strand
CTCGGTATTACGGTGGTCAGCGGAGACTAATGGCGCGACGAAGAGGTGGCGCATACCCTCCGCTTGCTTGAGATCCTGGGCCGCACCGATATTCCCGTGATGCGCGGTGCAGCGTTCCCTTTGGTGCGAACGCGCGAAGAGGCCCTGCAGTGGCAGGAACGATACGGCAAGGTTGCTTATGCGGGCGCCTGGGACGCGCGATGGTGGCACGAGCCGTTCGTCGTGCCGGCAATGCCGGAAGGGAGTCCGGCCGCTATCGCGGCCGACGAAGACGCCGTGCATTTTTTGATCCGCATGGTTCACAAATATCCACAGGAAGTCACCATTTATGAAGGCGGACCGATGACCAATCTCGCACTCGCGATTTCACTGGATCCGGAATTCGCGTAGCTGGCGCAGGAGCTTGTCTTTATGGGAGGGAGCCTGAACCCGGAGACGGGCGACCCCGAATTCGCGAACAATCCGCGGCACGAATTCAATTTCTGGTTCGATCCCGAAGCGGCGCACATCGTGCTGCGCGCACCGTGGAAGAAGATCACGTGCACGACGACGGATATCTCGATCAAGACCCGATTTTCGCCGCGAATGGTGAAACATATCGAGGCCAGCGGAACTTCTCTAGCCGTTACATCGCTCGCTTTTATCAGCCGAGTGATGGCAACGACTACATGTGGGACGAGCTTGCGGCGGCCGCGTGGATCGATCCGACCTTGATCACGAAGCAGGAAACCCGTTATCTGAACGTGGACACCGGCCACGGAGCCGCATATGGGAACACGCTCACCTGGACCGACCGCGATAGGCCGGGAATCGCGACGCAGCCGGTAACGGTTCAAATGGAGTTGGACAAAGTAAGGTTCTACGACATGTTTGTGAACCTGATGTCCGCCCCTACGCCGGGCGCGGCTCACTGATGCTTTAACTCGAAGACAAACTGCTGGATCTCAGAGCGTTCCCGTTCAAATTCCTGCGCCGATTGTTGCGACAAGTGCTGGTAAAGATCGAGCTCTTGTTGCGCCTTCGCTGGTTCGCCGGTCTTCCTATAGGCCTGCGCGAGACGATAGTGCGCCTCTTCCATCCGCGGGCTCGCTTCGATCGCGCTTTGATAGGCTGAAATCGCTTTAGGCAAATTCCCTTCTTCGGCATCGATGATTCCGAGCAGCAGAAAGGCGTCGCCGAGTTTGGGATCGAGACGAACGGCTTTTTCGAGCAGGGTTCGGGCTTGGGGCGATGTTCGTTTGAGAGTGGCGGCGTAATAATAATTCGCCCAGGCGTTCTCGGGCTGCAGACGCGCGAATCGCGCCAGGCGTTCGGCGTACGCATCCGAATCCTTGATCGCGCTGTTCGACAATTTGCCCAGGAACAAGTAAGGCGCGGGGTCGCTGGGATTCAGGTCGGCCGCTTCGAAGAATCGCTGCTCGGCTTGATCGTAGGAACCGCGCGAGTACAAGGCCACAGCGAGTCCCAGCAACGTGCGCGTAGAACGCGGGAACAAGCGATGGCCGTTGCCAAAGACTTCCACGGCCTGGTCCGCCGCCCGATGTGTCAGGAGTTCAGCTCCCCAATCGAAGAGATTGGTTTCGCTCGGATCCCGTTCCGCCGCGCGCTGCAATTGGCGAGCGGCCTCTAGCGCATTTCCTTGCTTTTCCGCAGTGTCGGCAACTGTGGCACCCGTGCGAAGCGCCGCGGTTGCCTTGGCCAGAGCTTCGGACGAACGCAATACGGGATCGGAGCCGTGGCCACCGCGTTGAGCAGGATCCGCAACGCCTGCGACAATGAAATTGGGCTCGTCGTAGTACTGCGGCGGCGTGACGGTGTGGCTCTGGTCCTGGCCGAATAGGACGAGCGCAGGAAGCGCGGCGGCCAGGCCAAGAGCAAAGTACTTCATAAATCGGATTGTATTACAGCCGAGCGAGACGCCCGATCACCAAATCAAAATAGGCATCGGCATTCAAATCCCGAAGCAGGAGCACGTTCGGCGTCCTGCCGGTGACGCCCCACCAATCCACCACCGTCATTCCCCGTGTGAGCGCGCTGGAGCATTCCACTTCGATGTTCACTTTGCGTCCGGAGAAAATCTCAGGCTTGAGAAGGTAGGCTATTACCGTCGCATCGTGCAGAGGCCCGCCCTCCCAGCCGTATTTGTGCTCGTCGAAGATTTTATTGAACTTCAGAAGATGGTAGAAAGCTTCGGCCACAGGCGTGCCGATGGAGCGGAGCTTTTCCAGACGCAGCTTCGTTGTCAGGGCCTGATGCGTGCAATCCAGGGGGATCATCGTAATCGGCGCTCCGCATCGCAAGCACTTGGCCGCAGCTTCCGGGTCGACGTAGACATTGAACTCCGCCGCTGGCGTGATATTCCCGCCTTCCGAAAACGCTCCACCCATGATCACGATCTCTCTCAAATGCCCGGCCAAGCGCGGCTCTTTTGCCATCGCCAAAGCTATATTGGTCAAGGGTGCCAGACAGCACAGCGTGACTTCTCCTGGCGCCCGGGTCATCACCAAATCCACGATGGCGTCGGGAGCGAATCCTGCCGCCAGAGGAGTCATTGGGTCGGGCAGGTCGTATCCGTCGAACCCCGTTTTCCCGTGAACTTCCTCCGCCGTTACCAGTGGCCGCAATAGTGGAGCGGATGCACCCGCGTAAACCGGCGTTTCAGTCCGCTTCGCCAGCTCTAGCGCCTTGCGGGCGTTCTTCGAGGTGAGATCTACTGGAACATTTCCGGCCACGGTTGTTACGGCCAGTACTTCTAATTCTGCTGGGGAAGCCAGTGCCATGAGGCAGGCGACGGCATCGTCGGGCGACGGATCGGTGTCTATGATAACAGGGCGCGGCATGCGATCTTAACATTATGCGCACCTTCGGTCGCCTGCAATACCGAGTCGCCGTGCTTTCGTTGACCCTCGCCGCGGCTGCACAAGCTCAGCAGGCCGGACCGTACCCGGCGCGCTGGTGGACGCCCATCCCAGAAGAGCAAAAGGCGTCTTGGGAAATACTTCCGCAAGCGGCCAAGACCGGTGAAGTGATTCTTTCCAAGCGCAACGAACTTGGGATTCTGTCCAACTTCGCCGCCACGCCCTTCACGTTTCGCGGACAGCGTTACGCGAGTGTGGAAGGATTCTGGCAGATGATGCTTTATCCGGAAGGCCCCGACGATCCACGCGCGAAAGCGCCCGGCGTCACGTGGCCGCATACACGCGCTCAGGTGGCGCAGATGACCGCCTTCGACGCCAAGGATGCCGGGACCGCGGCCGAGGAGAACATGCGGAAAATGGGAATCGACTGGGTGACTTTCGCGGGCAAGAAGATGCAATACCGTTCGAAGACCAGGGCCGAGCACTACCGTCTTATCGTAGGGGCCATGCGGGCCAAGCTGGAGCAGAATCCCAAAGTGCGTGAGATTCTTCTGCAGACCGGCGACCTGGTACTGTTGCCCGATCACATCGAAGAACCAGACCCGCCGGAGGAGTGGCTATATTTCAAAGTTTGGATGGAAATCCGAAGCGAGCTCCGGCGCTAGCTTTTTGAGCCGGCCCGGATTTCGGCTTCCAGTGCGTCCAGAGTGAGTCCGGCAGCGATGCGGCAACGTTCGGCGATTTCACGCATTAGCGGTACCGGCGATTCGGCAATCAGGTGTTCCGCCGTGTTGCAAACGGTTTCCATCGCCACACTATCGGCGCGAAACACGTACGGCCAGCCCGTCGGATTCATAAGCGAAGACACTTTAGCGCCGCCCGCAATCTGATCGATCGCGATGTAGGGGATCATATTGCGCAACGCCAGCACACCGCCGTGAAATCGCGAGGTAATAATCAGATCGCATTCCTGGTATAGCCTCTCGATTTCGGGTGGCGTACGGCCAGAGTGGGCCAAATGGTGTTCGATCCTGACTACCTCCACCGGTCTGGACGCGCTCAGTCTGCCGATGGCGGCCTCGGCAAGTTCGCATACCGTCTCATCCAGGCATTGGTCTGCACCGTACTCGATCTGCCGGCCGCGCAAAGCCAAACCCACTCGGATCCCCCCACGTTGCGCGTGGTTCGTCGGACCGTACGTTAGCGGCGCCAGGATTGCCACATCCTCATAACGCCTTGATCCGCCTTCGCGAGCGAACACCATGTCAAAGGGTTGGACGTAATTGGGCGCTCCGCTCGCCATAAGACTCACGCTCACACCGATTTTGCGGCAACGGATAAAACGTTCAAAAATTTCACAAACAGGATGGTCTTTGAGCATGGGGCCGCAGACGAAGATCAGCAAACCAACATCTCTGGGATCCACCGCATCTATCGATACATTGCGGCCTTGCAGGCCAAAAGCCGAGGTGACGCTGGCGTGCAGAACGAAGAAGCCTGAAGCGGCCAACCGCGAAATCACGCTTTGCACCGCCAACAAATCGCCGATCGTACCCTGGCCGGGAAGCGAACCGAACCAGGTGACTAAAATGGGCCGGGACGTCATTCAAAGGTCCCGTCCCATGGATCCAGCGGATCGATTGAACCGGAATTCAGCTCCCGATCGCATAGCCACCGGTAGACCGTTCCACGGTCGTCTGCCACGGAATCAAGTTTGTGGGTTAGCTTCAACAAGGGCGTTGCGCCTGATTCAACGATCTTTCGCGCAGCCCTAGTCAGGCGAGCGTACAGTCTCTCTTGGTAGGGTATGAACACATGCGGCGCGTTGGCGGAGCGTTTCGGCGTAGCGTCCCAAATCCGCCGTACTTCTGGATCTGCTATATAAGCATCCGCGAATCGATAGTGAAGCCAAAAATACGCATCCCGCTCCGACCTTCCCATCCAGTACTTTTCGGACAGCATCCGCCAAAGTTGGACAACGGGCGAGGCCGGCCTTGCTGCCAGGAACCAGGTTGAGAGCATCCGATCGGGGCCTGGCCGGTCAAACGCAAAAAAACCGTGCGGCATCGCCGGCGGGAGCCAATTATCGAGAGGAGCCAGGCAGTAGGTTGTTGCATCTGCCCAAACGCCGCCGAATCTTGCCAGGAGTTCAATCCGTACGATGTCACTCACGGCTTCCGGTGGAAGGTCCAGATCGATAAGCCGCGAGAAGGGCGACGTTGGCGGAAAAAGGCGATGGAGATGCTTCCGCGTCAGACGGCGGATTTGCCAGTCCGGATTCAAGCGCTTCCAGGAGGTTGAGCAGGCGCGGACGATCTCCGGGGAATTATCCCACCCACTCAGCCACAAGGTCCAGAGAATCTTAGGCGTCAACAACGGCACGATTGTCATAAGATTCCTGAACAGCAACTAGCGCAACTGATCGAGGTCCAACTGACCTTGCGGGTGCCCGGGATGTTGTTTGAGCAGATCGAGCAGGACCCTACGCGCCCTGTCACGATCGCCTTCCAGGCTGTAAACCCGGGCCAGGTTTAAATAAGACTGATCGAAGCCGGGCGCCACGCGAATGCATTCTTCGAATTTTGCCACAGCTTCGTCCCGCCGGCGCGTTCGCAAATACAAAATTCCGAGGTTGTTCAGCGCCTCCGGATAAACCGGACGCAATTGCAAGGCGGTTTGCAAATACTGGTAAGCGCGGTCGGTGTCGTCGGTCTGCGCATAAACCATCGCCAGGCTATAGTTCGCCTCGGGCTCCTTTGGCCGCGCGGCGACGGCTCGCTCTAATGCCGAGCGTGCTTCGTCCCAGCGTTTCTGCTGACGATACGCGTTCCCCAGGTTTTCAAGCGCGATCCAGTAATCGGGACTCAGCCGGAGCGCCTCCTGGAAATTGGCGATGGCTTCGGTGATGCGCCCGTCGCGGGTAGCGAGAAGACCGAGATTGTTCCACGCGTTGGGGCCTGTGTCGGGATAATTCGGGATAAGCTTCACGGCTCGCTCAAAGGTTTCGCGCGCTTCGCGGTTTCTCTCTTGCTTCAAGTACACGCTCCCCAGCCCGTAGAGCGCCTCCGCGCTGGATGGATCGTCCCGCAGCGCAATTTGAAATGATGCTTTGGCTGAATCGTAATAGCCACGTTGAAAAAACGCCGAACCAAGCGAAAGATTGTTTCGGCCGTACTCGTACGTTTCGGCGTTGCCGGGGAAGGGAAGCGCCAAAGCCAGGCGCTGCTCGTTAGTTTGCGGGATGCGCTTTCTGTCCGCTTCGACATTCCGCGGATCGATGGCTCCCTGATAAACCTTGACGATTTTTCCCTGCGCGTCGATCAGGAACGATGTTGGCAAAGTCAGATCCCGATGCCTGTCGAACAAGTAGCGATAAAGGATGTTGTAAACGGCAGCCACATCATCGCTGACGGCCATTTTCTGGCGCTTTTGATCGAACAACTGGAGAAGCTCGGCCTTGCCGGTGGGAGAGAAATCGGGTGCCGGAACCGGGGCGAGCAACCAAGTTTCGACAGTGGTTGGGAGAGCGTCAGGTGACTGCGATGGTCGCGATGGGGCGGCGGCCGGCTTCATGAATGGCTCAACACGCGATGGAGCGGCACCCTCCTCCACCCACACTCGATGATTGATCGGAAGTTCATGCAGTTCTTGCACCAGTCCGCTCGGCCAGCGAACGGTAGCGCTCACTGGGCCTTTTGTCTCCCCGAGTCCGAAGAAAATATCCTTGCTGTGCTGCGAAAGAAATCCCGATCCGGCTTGCAGCGTCTTAACCTGTCGACCTACCGTTATCGTTGCGCCGATTGCGTCGGGATTGCTTTTGACTCCCCGCAGTCGAAAGGCCATGGAAGCCGGAAGGTCTTCGATCACGTTCTTCAATACGCGTAACTGCGGTGCGTTGCGGCTCTTGAGAAACACTTCTTGCCGGCCGTCCTGATCGAAGTCAGCCAAGGCGAATGAGCGGCCATCCTCGATGAAATCGAGATCCACCGCGCCCGAAACATCGGAAAACGTTCCATCGCGATTGTTCGCGTAGAAGACGTTGCGCTCGTAGCCGCTCCAGGTATAGTCGGCGCGGATCAGTTCATTGATGGCGTTCCATCCCTGCTCGTACTCCTGCGATGGCTTCGCTGAATTGGACGAATTGGCAACCACCTGCCGCCAGAAAAAGCTGTTCAAGTCTTCCCGCAGTGGTCCGGAAAGCATCCCATTGACGACGTACAAATCGGAAAAGCCGTCATGATCGAAGTCCCAGGCGTCGCTGGACCATGACCATCGCCCCATTCCCGCGCCGCTGGTCGCCGTCGAATCCTGAAATGTTCCGTCGCCGCGATTTCGGAACAGCGAATTGCCCATGGCGTGTTTGCGATAGAGCGCGCGCGTTTCGGGCGATGCATCCCGCTGAAAAATCTCCTGCGTCGAAATGCGCTCGCCGGCCGCGGTCCACATGTCCGCGACGTAGAGATCCTCGACGCCGTCGTTGTCGTAATCGAACCAGCACACGCCCATGCCCGCGCCGACATCCTCGACGCCCGCTTGCAGCGCGATGTCGGTAAAAGTTCCGTCGCCATTGTTGCGGTAAAGATTCTTCCGTCCGAAGTCGTTCACGACATACAGGTCCGGCCATCCATCGCGGTTATAGTCGCCCCAACCACAGCAAAAACTAAAGCGCGTGTTGTTTTGGTTGAGACCGGATTGCGCGGTAACATCGCGAAAGGTTCCATCGCGATTGTTGCGCATCATGAAATTGGGTGGTCCGTTCTCGGCCGCGTAATAGGGAGCGGGATACCTGTATTGATCCGCGCCCTGGTAGTAACTGTAAAGACAAAAATAAATGTCCAGCCAGCCGTCGCGATCATAGTCGGCCGCCGCCGCGCCAGTGAACGTTCCTTGCGGAGGATTGGCGAACTGAAACGCGTTGGGCTTTAGTCGAAATTTGCCGCCGCCTTGGTTCAAGAACAACAGCGGACCGGCGGCGCGCACAACGATCACATCCTGACGGCCATCGTGGTCGAAATCGGCGAAGATCGCGCAGGCCGTATTTTCAAGCAGTCCCAACGCCGGAAGATTCTGTGATGTCTTCAAACGTTCCGTCACCCCGGTTGCGATAGAGCCGGTTGGGCAAGCCCGCGGGCTGGCAAACGTAAAGATCGTCGAAGCCGTCGCCGTCAATGTCCCCGACCGACACTCCGTTGTGGCCGTAGATGTCGATGCCGGACGCGCCGTCCAGAACTGTGCGCCAATCATCCACGCCGTGCAACATCTGCTCTGAATAGGAAGCAGCGCGCCCGCAGGCGTGCGGGGCAATGTCTTCGTACCAAGGCTTTGCGGATCTGCTGCGTGTTTCCTCGCCCGACAGCCAGCGTCGCACACGATATTGATCCGGCGTTATCGCTTCCCAGTCCAAATCCCACCAACCGGTTCTGTGCTCGCGATGAAATCCCTTGCCCGCGCCCGCCAATTCGTAGCGCAGGCGCGTTCGCAGGCCGCCATCGGGTTGTGGTTCGATGCGCGTGACCTGAAACTCCGCCGTTTGGATGGTTGAGAACACGCTCAGGGAAGACCGCAATTCTTGAACAAAAGCGTCGCCCGCGAGAGTTGCCTGCTGTGAGAAGGTAACGCGGCGCACCTCTAGCGCAGCGCCAGGGCGCACGATTCGCGATTCAGCCGGTAGTGGAGATGCTCCCAGAAATCCCCGCGCCAGCACCTTCGCGATCGATCCAGGCAAATCCGCTCGCCACCCAGCCAGAATCTGAGCAATCTGCTCGGCATATGTTTCCGTGATGAAATCGTCGAGCCCGGCCTTGGTTTTGAGTAGCGTGGCATCCAGCGCGGTGTCTGCGCGGTAATGAGGATGGAGGTGAAATCCTGCATCCAGTATCGGTGGAGCTTGAGCCTTCAGACGGCCCAGGAACGGCAGCGCCAGTCCGCCAGCGAGGAAGTTCCGCCTTCGCAGTTTCATGACACAAACGGAGGTTTCCGCGTTGCCACGATGCCCGTGCCCTCGCGAATCACAACCAGGTGGTTGGCCGGAACGCGATCGAACATTTGCTTGACACCATTGGGCCAGCGGATCTCGATGCTGGCTGATGCCTCAGCGCCCAGCCCAAAGTGCAGGCGCTTATCGTTGACTGACAGGAAGCTCGATTGGCTCATCACCTCCTGGACCTGCAATCGCCCGCCGTAGCGCGCCGTCACGCGACTGCCAATCGCGCTTCGATTGGAAACCGTAGTCTCAAGTTGCACCTTCAACCAGTGGTTTCTCCCATTATTGTCGTTCCGCAGCAGCGACGGTGGCTCGTTCATATTCATGATCAATATGTCGATGTCGCCATCGTTGTCGAAGTCGCCAAAGGCGCAGCCTCGGCTCGAGTGGGGCGCGGCAATCGCCGGCCCGGCTTCCTCAAACAACTCCTCAAACCTTCCGCCGCCCAGATTACGGAACAGGATCCGCGGATTCTTGTAGGGGAAAAGCGGCGCATGCTTCTCGAGCTCCGGATAAACCTGGCCGGCGGCGATGAATAGATCCGGCAGGCCGTCGTTATCGAGGTCCGCGATTCCTGCGCCCCAGCAGACATAGCGGGTCTCCACGCCCAGGCCGGCCTTGATCGTGACGTCCGTGAACTCACCCTTTCCGTTGTTCTCGTACAGCACGCTGGTATCGTCGGCGAAGTGCGTCTTCAAAATGCCCAGCGTTCCATCCAGCTTGTAATCCCCCACACCGATCCCCATGCCGGCTTGTTCTGCGCCGTCTTCGCTCAACGCCACACCGCGTACCAGACCTTCTTCCACGAACGTTCCGTCGTGGCGGTTGCGGAAGTAAAAGCTGGGCGTGGAATCGTTCGCGACGTAAATATCAGGCCAGCCATCGTTATCGAAATCGGCAGCCACAGCCGTCAGTCCGTAGGCTCGGCCTGTATCTACGCCAGCCTCTTTACTAACGTCGCGGAAATGCCCGTGCCCGTCGTTGTGGAACAAATAGCATCGCCCCTTGGGAAGGCCGCGCGGACCGCAATGCACCGCGATCCCCTTCCAATCGCAGCCCGCCGGAATTTTCGCGCCCGTCTCCAAGTCCACATAGGTGGTGAAGAACAGGTCGAGGTGCCCGTCGCGATCATAGTCTACAAATGTGCAGCCGGTGCTCCATTGCGGCGAGGGCAGCACTAAGCCGGCTTCACGTGTGACGTCGCTGAATGAACCGTCGCCATTGTTGCGGAAGAGCACATTGTGGTCGTAATAAGTGAGAAATAGGTCGTCCAATCCATCGTTGTTGTAATCGCCGATGCACACGCCCGAGGCCCACCCAGGACGCGCGAGACCTGATTTCGCCGTGACGTCCAGGAACGTTCCGTCGCGATTATTTTTGTATAAGCGATTGCCGGCGCCTGCGGGCGGACTAGCGCCGAAACGCGTGCCGCCCAGAACCAGAATATCGAGCCACCCATCGTGATCGTAATCAAAGAATGCGATGCCGCAGCCCACAGCCTCAAGAATGTGACGCTTCGCGTCCACGCTTCCGTAAATACTAGGCGCGTGCAAGCCAGCTTGCTGCGCGATATCGGTGAACTTGGCATCGAAAGGCAATCCTGAGCGCTTTCCACGGTCCTGCGGACGGACGTTGCGCGTCGCCATGCCTTGCGCGAAAAGCGTCGAAGCCAATCCTGGTATTGCGGCTGACTTCAAAACATCCCGTCGAGTCAGACGCATGTTAAACGGCTGCTGCAAACCCCTATGATAATATTTTCGAATTCCCTCACTGGGCCGAAGCTTGGCTAGCGATCTGCCGGTCGAAATCGGCGAACGTGCGCCCATCCTGCGCAAGACGCAGCAGCAGCGGCGCGGGCGTCCACAGATCGGAACCGTGACGGGCTTCAAATTCCCTTATGCGCGCCAGAACTTTGTCCAAGCCCACGGTGTCTGCATAAAACATGGGACCGCCCCGCCACGCCGGGAAGCCATATCCGTTGAGGTAGACGATATCAATGTCGACCGCTCGCAGCGCGAAGCCTTCTCCCAGCAGTTTGGCGCCTTCGTTTACCAGCCCGAACAAGCAGCGGTCCACGATTTCGTCGTGAGTGATCTTTCGCAGCTCGATGCCGGCTTCGCGCGCCACAGCTTCGACCAGCGCCGCAGTTTCCGGATCGGGCAGCTGTCTTCGCTCCGCGTCATATTTCGAAAATCCGCGTCCCGCCTTTTGTCCGAAGCGCCCCAGCTCGCATAGCCGGTCCGCGACGCGAGGAATGCGAACGCCAGGTTTTTCAAGGTGCTTAAACTCTTTGCGAATGCGCCACCCGACGTCCAAACCAGCCAGATCGGAGACCGCCAGCGGCCCCATGGCCCAGCCAAAATCGTACAGCGTCTGGTTCACCTCTTCCACCGAAGCGCCTTCTTCGATCAGGAATTGAGCTTCGCGGAAGTACGGGCCCAACATCCGGTTTCCGATGAAGCCCCGGCAATTGCCCGCCAGCACCGCGACTTTCTTGAGTCGCTTGCCGAGCGCCATCGAAGTGGCAATCACTTCTTTGCTGGTGGCCTTGCCGCGCACCACTTCCAGCAGCCGCATCACGTTTGCGGGGCTGAAGAAGTGATGGCCGATCACCATCTGGGGGCGCTTCGTCGCAGAAGCGATTTCGTCGATATCGAGCGTAGACGTGTTCGACGCCAGGATACAAGCCTGCTTTCGCGATTGCATCGATCTCGCCGAAAACCTGCTTCTTGAGCGCCATGCCTTCGAACACGGCCTCGACGATGATGTCGGCCTGATCGAAACCGTCATAGCTGAGCTGCGGCGTGATCAGGGCCATGCGCGCGTCCATCACCGCTTGCGGGAAACGGCCTTTCTGCACGGAGTTCGCATAATTCTTGCGGATGATCCCGATGCCCCGATCCAGCGCCTCTTGCGTAGTCTCCTTGACGATCACCGGAATGCCCGCGTTGGCATAATTCATCGCAATACCGCCGCCCATGGTCCCCGCGCCGATCACCGCCGCGCGCCGGATCTCGTACGTCGCGGTTCCCTTGGGAATGTCGGGGATCTTGTTCACCGTGCGCTCGCCAAAGAACGCGTGAATCAGCGCCTTGGATTGAATCGAATAGAGGCACTCGTTGAACAGCTTCGCTTCCAGCTCGCAGCCGTCTTCAAAGGGAAGTCGGATGGCCCCTTCCACGGCTTCGATCGCAGCTAGCGGCGCTGGTTGCCCGCGCCTGGCCTTACGCGCCGTATCGCGCGCAACAGCAAAGAGGGAGGGGTCGACGGGACCCAACTTCTGATTGCGCTCGCGCGTTTTGGGCGCGGTCTTGTCCGCTACTTCTCGCGCGAACGCCACCGCGCCGCTCAACAAGTCGCCCTCGATAATCTGGTCGACGATCCCCAGGGCCAGTGCCTCTTGCGCTGAGATCGGCTCGCCGAACGCGCACATCTCGACAGCTTTGGCGACGCCCGCTAGCCGAGGTAGCCGCTGCGTACCTCCTGCGCCAGGAATAATTCCGAGCTTCACTTCGGGCTGTCCCACTTGCGCCGCCGGTGCGATCACGCGATAGTGGCCAGCCATCGCCACCTCCATGCCCCCGCCTAAAGCCTGACCGTGAATCGCCATCACCACGGGCTTCGGTGAATCCTCAATTGCCAGCAGCGTTGGGTGGAGTGTCAGCCTCGGCTTCTCGCCGGCAGTCATTTTCTGGAATTCGCGAATGTCGGCGCCGGCGATAAACGTCGAACCCGCGCCGATGATCACCACGGCTCTTACTGCTGTGTCACTCAGCGCTGCCTCTATGGAATGCCGAATGCCCTCGGGAACTCCCGGGCTGAGCGCATTCACCGGCGGATTGTCGATAGTGATAACCGCAACCTCGCCCAACCGCGTCAGCTTTACCAGTTCGCTCATGAGTCTCCAAGGTCCCTGAAAGTATATAGTAGATCCCATTGAGCCCCGTGGCATTTGAGTCCGACACATCAGCGGTCCGTCCGGGCGAAGAACTCGATCGTCCGGCGCTGGCGAATTATTTAAACCAGCATTTGCCTGGGGTTGCGGATGGCGTCGAGATTGAGCAGTTCCCCAATGGCCACTCCAACCTGGTCTATCTGGTTCGTACGAACCTGCGCGAATATGTTCTGCGGCGTGCGCCGCTCGGTCCGGTGGCGCCCAAAGCGCACGATATGGCGCGCGAATACCGGGTCCTGCATGCCGTTCATCCGCACTTTTCGGAAGCGCCTGCCGTGTTCCTGCTATGCGAAGATCCTGCGGTGATCGGCGCCACGTTTTTCCTGATGGAGCGGCGACGGGGGCTTGTGATTCGTGATTCGATACCGCGTGAGCTCGCTGCGATTCCGAATTATCCTCGCTTGATCAGTGAAGCATTCATCGATTCTTTGGTCCGGCTGCATTCCATCGATGTTTCTCAGCCTGCCCTCAGTTCACTAGGAAAACCGGAAGGCTTCGTCGAGCGGCAGGTGCGTGGATGGGCGGATCGGTGGAATCTAGCCAAGACAGACGAGCTTCCTGAAATGGGCAAAGTTGTCCAGTGGCTGAACGACAATCTCCCTCCATCGCTCGAAGCCACATTGGTACACAACGACTACAAGCTAGACAATGTCATGCTGCGGCCCACCGGCGACTGCGTGGAAGCGGTGCTCGACTGGGAGATGACCACCATCGGAGATCCACTCGCCGATCTCGGCCTTACGATGTGTTATTGGACCTGGGCCAGTGTCGCCGCCGAAGGTGATCCGCACCCCGCGACGCCCGGCATTACTTCGCAACCGGGTTGGTATACGCGCGATCAGTTTCTGGAACGATACGCCGCGCGGACCGGACGCGACATCACGAACATTCGCTACCACGAAATCCTCGGGCTCTTCAAGCTGGCCGTGATTCTGCAACAGATCTTCTACCGGTTTCACAAAGGGCAAACAAGGGACGAGCGCTTCCGAACCTTCGACCGGCGTGTGCGCGGTTTAGTCCAATTGGCGGCGGCGATGATCGAGAAGGAACGCGCGTGAGCCGCGTCTATCTGGTGCGGCATGGTCAGGCCGGCACTCGCGAGGCCTACGATTCACTGTCCGAACTGGGACGGTGTCAGGCCAAGCGACTGGGTGAATATTTCGTCTCGGAAAATATCACTTTCTCCGCCGCATATTCCGGAGCCCTGGTGCGCCAACAGGAAACCGCGGCCGAAGTGAAAGCAGCTTATCGCGCATCTGGAGTCTATTTTCCGGAGCTTGTGCAGGAGCCCGGCTGGAACGAGTTCGACCTGACGCATGTCTATCAGGCCCTCGCGCCTCAGTTGTGCGCGGAAGATCCGGAATTTGAACGGCAGTACCAGGAGCTGGTGGCGCAAGCGCGCGCGGCGGCCGAGCAACCCGACGCCAGTGTGAATCGTAAGTGGCTCCCGTGCGATGTCATGGTGATTGAGGCCTGGATGCGTGGTCAGCATGTTTACGATGGCGAATCCTGGCAAGCATTTCGGGAGCGCGTCATCGGATGCCAGCCCAAGCTGGAGACGGCGGAGCGTGAAGCGAACATTGTCGTGTTCACATCCGCGACTCCCATTGGAATTTGGACGGCGCTCGCGATGGAGATCCATGATCACCGGGCCATGCGCCTGGCGGGCGTGCTGCACAACGCTTCCTACACACTGCTGCGATTGCACGATGGACAACTCCGGCTGCACTCGTTCAACGGGGTCCCGCATCTCGACGAGGCCGCGCTTCGCACCTATCGATAAGGGATCATAGAAAACTGATGGATTTCGAATTCTCAACCAAGGTGAAGGATCTTCAGAAGCGCGTAACCGTCTTCATGGAAGAGCACATCTATCCAAGCGAAGCGAAGTACCAGCAACATTGCGAAGGCCCGGAGCGTTGGCAACCCGTTCCCGTGATCGAGGAGTTGAAGCCGAAAGCCCGCGCGGCCGGATTATGGAATCTATTCCTGCCAGCCAGCGAACATGGCGCCGGCTTAACTAATCTGGAGTACGCTCCGTTGTGCGAAATCATGGGCCGTTCCCCTTTGGGTCCCGAAGTGTTCAATTGTTCGGCCCCGGATACCGGAAACATGGAAGTGCTGGAGCGTTATGGATCACCCGAGCTAAAAGAGAAGTGGCTCAAGCCGCTGCTGGCCGGCGAAATCCGTTCCTGTTTCGCAATGACGGAGCCCAAAGTGGCTTCTTCGGACGCAACCAATATCGAATCCAGTATTGTGCGCGACGGCGACCACTACGTCATCAACGGACACAAGTGGTGGAGTTCCGGCGCAGGAGATCCGCGCTGCAAGGTAGCCATCTTCATGGGTAAGACCGACCCCACGGCGCCCAAGCACAAACAGCAATCCATGATCGTGGTGCCGATGGACGCGCCCGGCGTAACCATCAAGCGCATGCTCACCGTCTTCGGATACGATCACGCTCCGCACGGCCACGGCGAAGTTCTGTTTAAGAATGTGCGAGTGCCCGCGGACAACCTTTTGCTGGGCGAGGGTCGCGGTTTTGAAATCGCTCAGGGACGCCTGGGGCCCGGCCGGATTCACCACTGCATGCGATTGATCGGCGTGGCGGAGCGCGCGCTGGAATCCATGTGCCAGCGCGTAAAATCGCGAGTGGCGTTTGGACACACGCTGGCCGAACAGGGCACCATCCGAGCGGACATCGCGCTTTCGCGCATGGAAATCGAGCAGGCGCGCCTTTTGACCCTGAAGGCCGCTCATATGATGGACACGGCGGGGAATAAAGCGGCCCGCGCAGAGATCGCTATGATCAAGGTGGTTGCGCCGAATTTAGCGTTACGAGTTCTGGATCGGGCCATGCAAGCGCACGGCGGCGCGGGCGTCTCACAAGACTTTCCTCTCGCAGCGGCCTGGGCGAACTCGCGTACCCTGCGCCTGGCAGACGGTCCGGACGAAGTGCATCGCGAATCGATTGCCAAGTATGAGTTGGCCAAGTATGCGAAGTAGCACTATGATTCAACCATTCGATCGATCCGGAATCGTTCGTGGGAGCGACGGGGTCGCCCGGTTTCAGCACCTTCCCAAGTCGGTGGGCGAGATGCTGCGTTTGACCGTCGAGCAGGTGCCGGACACGGAATTCCTGGTCGAAGTGGGCGGTGAGCGGCTCACGTATCGCCAGGCGTGGGACCGATCAGCGCGCGTCGCGGGCGGGCTGCGCGCAGCGGGGATCCAGCGAGGCGATCGCGTGGCAATCCGGCTCGGCAACGGCGTCAACTGGTGCTTGGCGTTCTTCGGAATCCAGATGGCGGGCGCCATCGCCATTCCGGTGAATACCCGCTTTAGTGCATCCGAAGTCGAGTATGTAGTCAACGATTCAGGCGCCGAATTCGTCTTCCTGCCCGATCAACCGCTGCCCAACGGTCCACCGTTTTCTGTGGAAGACGTGAGCGAGAAAGAAATCTCGGCCATCTTCTATACCAGCGGCACCACGGGGTTTCCCAAGGGCGCCATGACGACGCACGAGAATTTTCTCGCGAATGTGGAGAACAGCAAGCGTGCCGCGATCACGCAGCTGAGTTCCGGATTGCGAAGTCTCATTTCAGTGCCGCTCTTTCACGTTACGGGCTGCAATTCCCAGTTGTTGACAGGCGCTTACCTCGGATCCACCATCGTCATCATGCCGGCGTTTGAGGTACAGGCATTTCTGAAAACCATCGCTGAAGAACGCATCGATTCGCTGGTTTCGGTGCCCGCCATTTATTGGCTGGCCATGAATCAGTCGAATTTTCGCGAGTTGGATACTTCCCGCATTGAACGCCTGAACTACGGCGGCGCGCCGATGGCGCCCGATCTGGTGCTGCGCATCGTTGAGGCTTTCCCCAACGCGCGCGTCGGCAATGGATTCGGATTGACTGAAACTTCCGCGCTGGCCACCTACTTGCCGCACGAGTTCGCGCGTTTGCGGCCGGAAACGGTAGGCTTTGCAGCTCCGGTGGTCGATGTCCGGCTCAACGAAAACGGAATGGATGGCGATGTCGGCGAATTGCTGATTCGCGGGCAGAATGTGGTGAAAGGTTATTGGAACAAACCCGAAGCCACCGCCGAGGCCTTCGTAGACGGCTGGCTTCACACCGGCGACATGGCGCGTATTGACTCGGAGGGATTCGTCCAGATCGTGGATCGCAAGAAGGATATGGTGATCCGCGGCGGCGAGAATGTGTACTGCGTGGAGGTGGAAAACGCCTTGGCCGCTCATCCCGCGGTATTCGAGGTGGCAGTGATGGGCGTGCCGGACAGCATGATGGGCGAGAAAGTAGGAGCAGTGGTGGTTCTTAAGCCAGGCTGCGGCGTCGAAGTGGAAGAGCTTCTCGAATTCGCCAGCGGGCTCCTGGCCGACTTCAAAGTTCCGCAGTATGTTGTCGTCCGGTCGGAGATGTTGCCGCGAAATCCCGGCGGAAAGATTCAGAAGAAGAATTTGCGCGAGAATACTGCTTGGCAGAACGTTGCCTGGCCGCGCAAGACCAGGCGATCTTGATGGCGCTGATTGTTACACTGCAGGAGCTTGCCGGATTCGTGGGACGCGAGATCGCCGTAACGGATTGGCTTGAAATCACGCAGGAGCGCATCAATCAATTCGCGGACGCGACCGGAGACCATCAGTGGATTCACGTCGATCGCGAACGCGCCCAACGCGAGTCTCCCTATGGGACCACCATCGCGCACGGGTTCCTGACGCTCTCCCTGATCCCCAAGTTCCTCAAGGATTCCATTGAAGTCAGCGACCTGCGGATGGCGATCAACTACGGATTGAATCGCGTTCGTTTCCCCTCAGCCGTTCCGCCAGGTTCGCGAATCCGGGCGCGAATTGTTTTACAGTCGATCCGCGATACCGGCGACTCCACCGAAGCCGCCTTTTCGATCACCGTCGAGTGCCAGGGATCGGAGAAGCCCTGCTGTGTCACTGAAATGCTGGCTCGCTACTACAAATAACGACTCGTTCAATTTCCCTGTGCCGCGATGAAATACTTGATCAGTGGCATTGGCCCTTGAATGTCGGGATCGTCCGGCGCAAGTTTTCTCGCCCGCGTGCATAGATCGCTCGCCAGATCGAAGATTTTCTCGTCAACCACCCGCCCGCTACTGGCCCTCATCGCCAGATTCGGCAGAGCGGTCCCCGCCGCGGCCAATACGATTGCGTTGGAACTTTGATCCAGCTCAGTTGTCGCATGCCCCGCTAGAATCCCCTTCGCATAAAGGAAGCCCAGGTTCGCGGCCACCTCCCGGTTCTCTGGATCGGCATCCACGGCGTGCCTCAGCACCTGTTCGGCATCGCCGGCGTCTTCCACCTCCAGGAATTTCACGGCGTTCATCGTCACCGCGTTGTCCTTCGGATGCCCCTGCACCGCCGCCAACCACTGGTCGCGCACCGCATCATGATCGGCTGCGTTCGCATAAGGACCCTTGGCGCGATACACGTAAGTCACTTTGGATGCGGCGTCTGCCCCTTCCGGGTGATGCTCCACCAGATAAAGAATGTGCTGCAGCCGGACCGACCGGCGCGCCGGGTTGTCATACCCCGGCACCGGCGCGGTGTCGAAGTAAAACTGAAGTAACTGGACCCGCGCCTCCATATCCTCAGGATTCTGAAGGACGTGAGACTCCAGATTCGCCATCTCCTGCAACGAGGGCAAGGGCCGGGACAGAATCCGCGCACTTGTCTGCGCTCCGAGCGTGGCCGAGCTCAATCCCGCAGCCAGCAAAATGATCCTGAATCGCGCGACTGTCATTGCGGCTAATCAAAGCAAGTCGGTTGCCAACGCTATGACGTTCAGCCCCAACGGCTTCTCCGGCCCAAGTGTGTCCATTCGACAACTTGGGTGTTCGCAGGGACACGAATCTGTTCATCGCGACACAAATCCGGCAATACAGCGTCGCTCGGCTAACTCGTAAACTATAGACAATGGCCAATTTGGGATTCGTCGGACTCGGCGTCATGGGCAGCCGCATGGTCGCCCGTCTGCTCGAGAAAGGGCACACCGTTACCGGCTACAACCGCACTCGTTCGAAAGCGCAATGGCTAATCGATCGCGGAATGAAGTGGGCCGATTCGCCCCGCGCCGTCGCCGCCGCGGCCGACGTCACGCTTTCCATGGTGACGAATTCCGCCGCGCTGCAGGAAATCGCCGACGGCCCCAACGGAATCATCGCCGGCCTGGGCAGCGGCAAGATCTGGATCGAGATGAGCACCGTGAGCCCCGAGATCAGCAAAGCGCTGGCCGCTCGGGTGAGAGAAAAAGGCGCCGAGATGCTGGACGCCCCGGTATCGGGAAGCGTCATCACGCTGGAGCAAGGAAAACTTTCGGTCATGGTGGGCGGCCGCGCGGAGACCTTCGAGCGTGCCAAGCCGATCCTGCTCGACCTGGGCCCCAAAGTCACGCACGTCGGCGAAAACGGCCTGGCACTGGTGATGAAGATCGCCACCAACTTGAATCTCGCCGTGCAGATGCTGGCGTTCTCCGAAGCGGTGTTGCTCGCCGAGAAAAGCGGAATCGCGCGCGAGACCGCCGTCGACGTGCTGACCCATAGCGCGATCGCATCGCCCATGGTGCAGTACCGCGGGCCGTTTGTGCTTAAAATGCCTGAGGAGGCGTGGTTCAACGTCAACATGATGCAGAAGGATATGCTGCTGGCGTTGGAGTTGGGCCGCAAAGCCGACGTCGCCTCTCCCCACCACGGCCACCGCCAATCGAATTTCTCACCGCCGCGCGCGCCATGGGCTACGTGGAGCAGGATTTCGCAGTAGTATTTGAGGTACTGGCAAGAATGTCTGGAGTTCCAAAATGACCACCGCTGTCAACCCGTCTAAATCGGATTCGCGAACCGGCGCCGACCTGTATCTGCATATGTACCGGCGCATGATGATGATCCGCTTGTTCGAAGAGCAGGTCAACGATCTTTATACGCGCGCGCTGATGCCTGGCCTCGCGCATCTCTATATCGGCGAGGAAGCCGTCGCCGTCGGCGTCTGCGAAGCGCTGCGTTCGGACGATTACATCACCAGCACGCATCGCGGCCACGGCCATTGCCTGGCCAAAGGCGCATCGGTGGATCTGATGTTCGCCGAATTGCTCGGCAAGGAAGCCGGCTACTGCAAGGGCAAAGGCGGATCCATGCACATCGCCGACCCGGCCACCGGCAACCTGGGCGCGAACGCGATTGTCGCCGGGAGCACCGGCATCGCCACGGGCGCGGCATTTTCGGCGCAGCGCCGCGGCACCGATCAAGTAGCGGTCTGCTTCTTCGGCGACGGCGCGCTCGGACAGGGCGTGCTCTACGAAGTGATGAACATGGCTGCGCTATGGAAGCTGCCGGTAATCTACGTTTGTGAAAACAACCTGTACGGCGAGTACACGCATTTTTCGGAAACCACGGCTGGCGATATTCTCGCGCGCGGCCCGGCTTTCGGCGTGCCTTCCGAAGCCGTGGATGGGCAGGATGTGCGCGCGGTCTATGCCGTCGCGAAAAAGCTGGTGGAGCGCGCCCGCGCGGGCGAAGGGCCGTCGCTGCTGCTGGTGAACACCTATCGCTATCACGGGCATCACGTCGGCGATGTCAGCCGCGAATATTACCGGTCCAAGCAGGAAGAGCAACAGTGGAAGACCGATCGCGATCCTATTCGGATCATGGCCGATTGGCTGATGTCCCAAAGTCTCGCCGATCGCGCCGCGCTCGACAAAATCCATGACGAAGTGAAGGTCGAGATCGACAGCGGTGTGCAGTTTGGCTTAGCCGCGCCTTATCCCGATATCGACAAGGTGGGTCAAGATGTCTACGCTTGAAACCGCAACTGCTGTTCGTGAAATAACCCTGGCGCAAGCCATCCGCGAAGCTCTGGCCGAAGAAATGCGCCGCGATCCCGAGCGTCTTTGTTCTCGGCGAAGACATCGCCGAAGCAGGCCATCCGTTCAAAGTTTTGACGGGCCTGGTGGACGAATTCGGTCCCAAACGCGTGCTCGACACCCCGATCTCAGAAGCCGGCTTCTCCGGCATCGCCGTGGGCGCCGCTATGACCGGCATGCGTCCCGTGATCGACATCATGTTCGGCGACTTCATCGGGCTCACCATGGATCAAATGGTGAACCAGGCCGCCAAAATCCATTACATGTCGGGCGGCAAATGGAAAGCGCCGCTGGTGATGCGAACCACTCTGGGAGCAACCCGCCGCTCGGCCGCGCAGCACTCGCAATCGCTGCACGCTTGGTTTTGCCACATTCCTGGATTGAAAGTCGTGATGCCGTCGACCCCCTACGACGCCAAGGGGCTTTTGAAATCGGCCATTCGCGACGACAACCCGGTGGTTTTCTTCGAAGACAAAATGATGTACCGGCTGAAGGGCAACGTGCCGGAGGAAGAATACACCATTCCGCTCGGCGTTGCCGACATCAAGCGCGAAGGCACCGATATTACGATCGTCGCCACCAGCAGCATGGTTCAAATTGCTCTCGGTGCAGCGAGTTTGCTTGAAGAAAGCGGCATTAGCGCCGAAGTAGTCGACCCACGCACGCTCTGGCCGCTCGACGAAAAAACTCTGATCGAGTCCGCCAAGAAAACTTCGCGCGTCATCGTGGTCGATGAAGGGTACGAGCGTTATGGCGTCACCGCCGAGATCGCCTCGGTAATCCAGGTGGGCGCGTTCTTCGATCTGGAAGCGCCAGTGAAGCGCATGGGCGCGATGCACGTTCCCATTCCGTTCTCGCCGCCGCTCGAAGATGTGACGGTCCCAACGGAGAAAACAGTAGCTGAAGCGGCGCGCGTCCTCTGCGGAGCAAATTAGGACCGGAGATGAGCGGGCATTCGCACGATCATGATCACGATCACCAGGTGGTCCCTTCGGATCCGACCCTGCGTGTAAAGGCCCTGGAATCGCTCCTCACCGAAAAAGGTCTGGTGGATCCAAAAGCGTTGGACGCCTTGATCGACACCTATCAACACAAGGTCGGTCCCCGCAACGGGGCGCGCGTAGTCGCGCGAGCCTGGGTAGATCCGGCGTACAAACAGCGCTTGCTCGCCGACGGCACTGCCGCGATCGCGGAGCTCGGTTACGGCGGAGCGCAGGGCGAGCATATGGTCGTCGTGGAGAACACCCCAGACGTCCACAACGTCATCGTTTGCACGCTGTGCTCCTGCTATCCCTGGTCGGTTCTGGGGCTGCCGCCGGTTTGGTACAAATCGGCGCCCTATCGTTCGCGCACCGTCATCGATCCGCGCGGCGTTTTGCGCGAGTTCGGATTAGAGATTGCGAAAGAGGCCGAAGTACGCGTTTGGGACAGCACCGCCGAACTGCGCTACTTGGTTTTGCCGGAGCGCCCGGCCCGCAGTGAAGGGCTGAGTGAAGCTGAACTCGCCGGGCTCGTTACGCGCGATTCCATGATTGGGGTCGCCAAAGTTGCATCGCCATCGATAGGAGCCGGCGCGTGAACGGCGTACATGACATGGGCGGGATGCAAGGTTTCGGGCCTGTTCATGCCGAGCCAAACGAACCCGTGTTCCACGCACCTTGGGAAGGCCGCGCGTTCGCGATCAATCAAGCGGCAGGCGTGTGGCGCAAATGGAATGTGGACGCATGGCGACATAAGATCGAGTCGCTTCCGCCCGAGGCTTATTTGCGGATGAGCTACTACGAGAAATGGTTCGCCGCCGTTCGGGAACTGCTGGTTGATAGCGGATTGGTAACGCGCGCGGAAATCGAAACCGGCGAGCCTGCGGCCGGATCGTCCAAAGCCACGCCGCCGCTCACTGCCGACCAAGTACCCTCCATGCGCCGAAGTGGTGCGCTCTCCATGCGCGACGTCGCAGTGGCTCCGCGATTTCGCCCCGGCCAGCACGTCATTACACGAAACATCAATCCAACCGGGCACACGCGCCTGCCGCGCTACGCCCGAGGCAAGCAGGGAACCGTGAATCGGGATCACGGCGTGTACGTTTTGCCCGACACCGCCGCTCATGCGCTCGGCGAGAACCCGCAGCACGTTTATTCGGTTCGCTTCAACGCGCGCGAGCTTTGGGGCGATCAGGTCTCGCCGCGCGACTCGGTCTACATCGATCTTTGGGACGACTATCTTGAACCAGCCTGAATCGCAAACCGAGCCAGTTTTCGCTGAGCCCTGGCAAGCGCAAGCCTTTGCCCTCGCGGTGAAGCTGTCTGAGCAAGGTTATTTCACGTGGAAAGAATGGTCCGCCGCCCTGGCCGACGAAGTGAAGGCCGATGCGACCCGCGGATATTATGAGCAGTGGTTGGCGGCTTTGGAGCGCTTGGTGACAGCCAAGGGCTTGACGAACGAATCGGCTCTCTTAGAGCGCAAAGAGGCCTGGGCTGACGCATACCGGCACACGCCGCACGGAAAACCGGTGGAATTGTTTAAGGAGAAATGAAGTGGCATTGAAGACATACGGAAGCATGGCGAGTGGATTGGGAGCAGCGCATCGACATGGATCGATTGCGCAAGGAGCGCCTGGCGCGCGTTAAGTCGCTGCTCGCCAAGTCCGAAATCGGCGCGCTGCTGTGCTTTGACATGAACAACGTGCGCTATATCACGGCCACGCACATCGGCACTTGGGCGCAAGACAAGATCAGCCGCTTCACGCTGCTCCCTCAAAATGACGAGCCGATTCTGTGGGATTTCGGTTCGGCCGCCAAGCATCACCAACTCAATTGCCCGTGGCTCGGCGATCGTTCGCGGCCCGGGATTTCCCTCTTGCGCGGAGCCATGTCGCCCGAAATGGGACGCGCCGAAAATGTCGCCAAGAAGATCAAGCTCGAACTCGAGATGCGCGGCCTGCACAAGGAGCCGGTCGGCATCGACGTGGTGGAGCCGCCCATTCTATTCGCGTTGCAGCGTGAAGGCATCAACGTGGTCGATGGCCAGCAGCTCATGTCCGACGCGCGCATGATCAAAACGCAAGACGAGATCTCGTTGCTCAATCATTCCGCCATGATGGTGGACGCCGCCTATCACGATCTGTATTGCGCCATGAAGCCGGGCATGCGCGAGAACGAGGCAGTCGGCTTGGTCAGCAAAATACTATACGACTTGGGCTCTGAATATGTGGAAGGCGTGAACGCCATCTCCGGCGAGCGCTGCAATCCGCACCCGCACGTTTTTTCCGATCGCGTACTTCGCCCCGGCGACCCTGTCTACTACGACATTCTGCATTCGTACATGGGTTATCGCACCTGTTACTACCGCTCCTTCAGCATCGGTTACGCGCCCCACACTCTGATCGACGCCTATTCGCGCTGCCGCGATTACTTGGATGCCGCCATCTCGCTGATCCGTCCCGGCCGCACCACCGGCGAAATCGCCGCCGTTTGGCCCAAGGCGCAGGAGTTCGGCTTCCCCGATGAAGAGGCGGCCTTCGCGCTGCAATTCGGCCACGGCATCGGCCTTGCGATTTGGGAAAAGCCAGTGATCAGCCGCCTGGTTTCGCTCGAACATTCCTACGAGCTCAAGCCCGGCATGGTGTTCGCGCTGGAAACGTTCTGGCCGTCGAAAGATGGTTGGAGCGCCGCGCGCATCGAAGAAGAAATCGTCGTCACCGAAACGGGCCACGAAGTGATCACGCGCTTCCCGGCAGAAAAGCTGCTGGTCGCCGGCGCGCATTATTTCACCGTCGATGGCCCGTTGCCGACCACGCGCGAGCACGATCCCGCGCCCAGCCAGCACGTCGTCGACATGGTGGTCGCTAGCGCGCGCACCGAACAGGTGGTTTCCAGCTAGATGGCCGTTAGCATCGTCATGCCCGCGCTCGAGATGGCGCAGGAAACCGGCAAAATCATCTCCTGGCTTAAGAAAGAAGGCGACTCGATCGCCAAGGGCGAGCCGATCGCCGAAATCGAAACCGACAAAGTAGTGCTCGAACTGGAAGCCACCGCCGACGGCGTTCTGGCGGGAGTGAAAGCGGCCGCAGGCGACGTGATTCAGGTGGGTAAAGTGATTGCCTGGATCGTAGCGCCAGGTGAAAAACCACCCGCCGAGGCAGAGACATCGGCGCCCGCAGCCCGCACCATGACCGCAGCGCCGGTAGCGCCGCCAGCAGCGCCTACCCCGGCCCCCGTCAGCCAGCCAGGAGGTTCCAGAAGCGAAGGCATCGCCGAAGGCGCGCCGGATGGCGAAAGAACTGGGTGTCGACCTGACGAAGGTCCGCGGTACCGGGCCGGGCGGGACCATCAGCGGCGAAGACGTGGAGGCAGCAGCGAAGGCAGCGCCGGCTCCCGCCATGCCAACGGGACCCGTCGTGCTCAGTACGATCGCTCGCTTGATGGCCGAACGCACCACCCAGAGCTGGACCACCGCGCCGCATTTCTTCCTGGTTCGCGAGATCGACGCCAGCGGTTTGATCGCCGCGCGTGAGAAGCATGGCAAGGCCATCACCCATACCGATCTTCTTGTTGCCTTGATCGCCCGCACGCTGGTGAAGCACCCCAAGATGAACGCCAGTTGGACCGGCGGCGCGATCCAAATGAATCCCAACGTGAACGTCAGCATCGCAATCGCAGTCAAGGACGGCGTGGTGGGCGCTGTGATCCCCAACGCCGACACCGCGACGCTCGCCGACATCAGCAAGAGACGTCAGGATCTGGCCGAGCGCGCCCGCGCGGGACGTCTTCATCCGCCCGACGTTACCGGCGGCACGTTCACCATCAGCAATCTCGGCATGTTCGGGGTAGACGCTTTTAGCGCCATCATCACTCCGCCACAAGCCGCCGTGCTAGCCGTCGGCCGCATCGCCGATCGCGTAGTGCCCGTGAACGGCCTGATCGGCATTCGTCCCATCCTGACCATGACGCTATCCAGCGATCACCGCGTGGTCGACGGCGCGCAGGCCGCCGCGTTTCTCAAGGATGTCGCCGAGGCGCTCACCAGCGCACAGTTATAGCTAGGGGAATCGTGCAATTTCGATTGCACTGGCGCCCGGGCTGGATCTTCGCGAGTCTGGCTCTATGGATGGGCTGGGTGGCGCGCTTGTGGGGCGATCGCAGTCCCTGGTGGGATCGGGATGATCGAAGTCCCCGGCGCGATCTGTTGCCCCATCCTCTTCCCCGCGCAGGAAACGCCGGTCATTGGTGCGAGGAGCAGTGGAATCGCTAATGCGATTCGCCCCGTTGTCCGCCTCGCTTCTTGCCGCCATTCGAAAAGATGTTCCAGGCGAGCTCGCAGGCCGGAAGAAGAGCTGCTCATCGCGCAGCCGAGAAGCAAACGACGCGAACATTCGCGCGCGGTATCCAACAGTGTCTGAGCATAATCCTCGGGCGCCACACCAGCCGACAAAACCGCTTCGTCGCAGGCCAACTCTTGCTCGTGATTCAAGCGAGCAGCCATGATCCACGCCAACGGATTCCACCACAACAGCGCCCGCGCCCCCTGCGCGACATATTTCGCCAGGCAGTCGCGACGATGGACGTGTGCCGATTCGTGCAACAAAACAGCCCGCAATCGCTGCTCGTCCCAATTGCGTGCGGCGTCCGGAAGAAGAATCAGCGACTGCAGCGCCCCGCAGGTCAGGGGAGTACTCACGTTGCCAATACGAACTTCGGCTGCGACGCCATCCGCAAAATGCTCCGATTCGCGGCGAGCACGCAACATCACGATCCATCCGCCCCCCGCTCGAACCAGCAGGATGAAGACTCCCAGCGCCCAGATCGCCGCGATCGCCATCGGCCAGTTCAACCCGCTGGTTGCTACGTCGCTCGCGCGTCTCGCGGCGTCCGGCCCCGCTGGTACAGAGATCAATAGGCTCCAGTGCGGTGACCAAAGCGCCAGAAACGGCGCCACCGCTGCGCTCCCCAGCGCCAGAAGGCAAAACAAATGCCGGACGGCCGCATCCCGCCCGCGCAGCAATCGCAAACCAAGCAGGCCCGCCGCCAGCAACACGGTAGACTTGATTGCAACGGAAATCAGATAGGATTCCAACATGGCTATTTCCTCTTTGCTCTTTCAATAATTCGGGCTAGCTCCCGTAATTCCTCGTCGCTGAGATTGAACGCCGCCGGGTCCAGCAGCGCTGCTACCGCTTCCTTCGCCGAACCGTCGAAGAACGTCTTGATAATTCGCTGCAAAGCCGATCGGCTCGCGGCATCGCGCGGAATCGTTGGCTCGTACACATACCGCAGTCCTTCTTCTGCGTGGCGAACATAACCCTTGCGTTCCAACACGCGCAGGATGGTACGTACCGACGAATAATTCGGCTGGTCCGGCAGACCCTCCTGGATCTCCGGCCCCGTCGCACGTCCGCGGGCGAACAGAACGTCCATGATCTGCCGTTCGCGCCGGCTCAAGTCGGCATCGGCTTTCTTTGGAGTGCGCATTTATTAGCAGCCTGCGTAAAAATTAACATGGCCCGCCGCCCCTGTCAAGAGGAATGTCATCATAGGAAAACATGATCCTCAGTCGCGACCGTATCCTGGCTACCCATGTCGGCAGCCTCCCGCGCGGTGAAACGCTTTCCGAAATGCTCATCGACCGCGAGGAGGGCAAGCCTCTCGACGAACATCAGTTCGCCGATGAGATGGACCGCGCCGTCCGCCACGTCATCGCCAAACAGGCCGAGGCCGGCATCGATATCGGCAATGACGGCGAACAACAACGCGTCGGATTCCAAACCTATGTGCCCCGGCGCATGTCCGGCTTCGCGGGCGAATCCAAACGCCGCCGCAGCCGCGATTTTGAAGAATATCCCGAGCTGGTCCAAGATCTGATGCGCCGTTTCCCCAAACGCAGCCGCATGCAAAACGCGCCTGAAGCGCAGGCCGAGCTGCATTATCTCGATTCTTCCGCGCTCACCCAGGAGATCGATCGCTTTCAGCGCAATGCCAAAGCCGTGGGTGCTTTCGGCGAGTCGTTTATGACCGCGCCCTCGCCCGGCATCATCTCCAGCACCATGCTGAACGCGTATTACGATTCGCAGCAGTCTTACTTGACCGCGCTCGCGCGCGAGATGCGTAACGAGTACCTCGCCATCCATCGCGCCGGCCTGTTGCTGCAGATCGACGCGCCCGATCTCGCGATGGACCGTTCCACGTTCTACCGCGATCTTTCCGATCGGGAGTTCGTCCAAGCCGCCGAAATGCATATGGCCGCTATCAATCAAGGCATCGACGGCATCCCGCGCGACCGCGTCCGCCTGCATTGCTGCTGGGGCAACTGGAACGGCCCGCACATGCATGACGTCGCGCTCGATCTTATCCTGCCCGTGCTCTATCAGGCCAACGTCGGCGCCCTCAGTATCGAGTTTGGGAATCCGCGTCACCAGCACGAACTGGAAGCGCTCCGCCGCAACAAGCTGCCCGATCACATGATCCTGCTGCCTGGCGTCGTCGAGAGCAACAGCAACATCGTCGAGCACCCCGAAGTGGTCGCGCGACGTCTGGAAGAGGCGGTAGCCGTGATCGGCGATCGCGAGCGCGTCATCGCCAGCGCCGATTGCGGCTTTGGAACATTTACGAATCGCGAATACGTGATCGAACCGGTAGTCTGGCTGAAATTGAAGGCTCTTCGCCAAGGCGCCGATATCGCCTCCGCTCGCCTGTGGGGCCGCGCCGCAGGCTGAGGGCGCTTAGTGAGTTACTAAGTGCGGCAGATCGCGGTTATTCTCGTTGCAGACAAATTCCAGTAAGTCGGTGTCCGGCATGAACTGCATGGCCTCGGTCACCGTCCAGGGCTTGGTGTACGCCTTGGGATCGTTGATCGTTACCTCGATCTGCAAGTGCCCGAAATCCGGCCTCCGTATGCGTTCGGTGACATGCAGTGCCTCGGTCGCCGGATGGCCCGCCTGGTCCAGCCAGGTCCTGCCGTTGAAGCCCGACGTTTCAATAACTAACGCATCCCCATCCCACTTACCCACCGAGTAACCCATCCAAGTTGGATTTGGATCCTTCGGCAGCTCGCGACCGTCCATGAAAATCTGCCGATAGAGCCCGAACGCCTCGTAAAGAATGATCACCTCATCCGGATTTTGAACAATCTTGAAAGGCACTGGCGTAACGTTCACCTTCGGCACGCCTTGCGGCAAACAGTTCGCGTCCGATTCCTCGGCTGCATGTGCGCCGCTGCTCCGCTCCTTCGTCAGCGCCGCCGCCCACGGTTGCATGGGCACGTCTCCGGGCTTGAGATCCGCCGCCAGATTCTGTAAATACTTCGGTCCAGGCACGATCCATACGCCCGACAGATCCGGCTTGCCGTCCGCTTTGCGGGGCGCGGGAGCCGACAGATTCGCTTTGCCGTCCTTGGTTCGCGGGATTGACTTATCCGGAAGCTTCAACCATTGCGCCGATAACTGTCCCGCGGCCGCGTACGAAAGTAACAAGCTCACCAGAACAGTCTTCAAGCGCGCCTCCCAAGAATCTTCTAACCTTCGGGGCGATTATATGTCAAAATCGTCCTCGGCGTGCATGAGTGATCAGCCACAGCAGATGCAGTGCATGGAAGTGTGGGGTGGCAGCCAGCTCACCGCGCAAGGCGTGGAATTCGGCGGGTTGGACGCCTGGGTCTACAGCAAACCGTATGGAAAAGCGCACGCGGGCGGCGACATTTACTACGCTTCCAGCTGCGCCACTGGCCGCATCAGCCGCCTCTTGTTGGCCGACGTTGCGGGACATGGCAACGCAGTAGCCGCCACCGCCGCCGATTTGCGGACTTTGATGCGCCGCTTCGTCAACCGCCTGGACCAAACCGAATTTGTCCGCCTGCTCAACCAGCAGTTTGCGATTCTCCCGCGCACCGGCGCCTTCGCCACCGCCGTTGTGACCACGTTTTTCGAGCCCAGCCGCCGCCTCACCGTTTGCAACGCCGGTCATCCGCGGCCGCTGCTCTATCGCGCCGCGCAACGCCAGTGGGATTTTCTTGGAAGCAACGCCTCCATCCAACGAGCCGCTCCCAGCAACATTCCCCTCGGGCTCTTTGAAGGCGCCGAGTACGAACAGTTCGATGTCGAGCTCGAAGCCGGCGACTGCCTGGTCAGCTACACCGACGCGCTCATGGAAGCCCGGGTGGGCGACGGCGAAATGCTCGGTGAAGACGGAGTCCTCGGTATCGTGCGCGGGCTCCCCGATGTCCCGCTCAATCAGCTGACCGAAAAATTGCTGGCCGAAATCGAGGCTCGCTATCCTGGTGGCCTGGCCGAGGACGACGTCACCGTTCTCATGGTTCGCGCCAACGGCCGCAAGCTCAAGTATTCGTTCGCTGAAAAGCTCCACGCGCTGGGCCGCTTCATGGGCACGCTGATGCGCTCCCTGAATCCCGCAGCTGAGCGCCCCCCGCTGCCCGACGCGAACCTCGCCAACATTGGCGGAGCCATCATTCCTGCACTGGGACGCCGGTGGCGAGCATCTAAGAGCTAGGGCCAGATTCGGCGACCCCGAATGTTATCCTGAAAATAAATGACTTATGACTTGGTTGTGATTGGGAGTGGCCCGGGCGGCTACTCTGCGGCGGTGCGTGCCGGCCAGTACGGCTTGAAGACCGCCATCGTTGAAAAAGACCCTAAACTGGGCGGAACCTGCTTGCACGTGGGCTGTATTCCTACCAAAGCGCTGCTCCATACGGCCGACCTTTGGGAGCACTTCGTGAATCCCGGCGACGAGGGCATCTCGTGCGAAAACGCGAAGCTCGACTACACCAAAGTCCTCGACCGCAAGAACAAAATCGTCTCCAAGCACGCCAAAGGCGTCGAGTTCTTGATGAAGAAGAACAAAATCGACTGGGTCAAGGGCTATGGAACCATTTTGCCGCGCGCCGGTAATGGCCTTTTGCAGGTAGAAGTGAAGTCCGAAACGGGCGCTCAAACGCTCGAGACCAAAAACATCATCATCGCCACCGGTTCGGAAGCGCGCATGCTTCCCGGCCTCCAGGCCGACGCAAAAGCGATCCTGACCAACATCGAAATCCTGGATCTTCCCGTCATCCCCAAAACCATGCTGATCATCGGCGCGGGTGCCGTGGGCGTGGAGTTCGCATCCATCTTCAATCGCTTCGGCACCAAGGTCACGGTGCTCGAAATGCTGCCGCGACTGGTTCCGGTGGAAGACGAAGAGATCTCCAAGGAACTGGAGCGCTACTTCAAGAAAACCGGCATCCGCTGCGAAACCGGCGCCAAGGCCGAGAACATCACCCGGACTGAAAACGGCGTCCGCTTATGCGCCGCGCTGGCGAACGGCAAGCGTGAGGACCTGGAAGCCGAAACGTTGCTGGTGGCGGTGGGACGCAAGCCCATCACCGACAACATCGGTCTCGACAAGCTGAAGGTGCAGCTCGACCGCGGCTTCATCAAAGTCGACGCCCAGCAAGCAAACCGCCGAACCGGGTGTCTACGCCATCGGCGATGTCGTCGCTGGAACGCCGCAATTGGCGCACGTTGCGTCGATGGAGGGCATGGTTGCCGTCGCGCATATGGCGGGCAAGCCATCCAAACCCATCAATCGCAATCGCATACCCGGATGCACCTACACCGAACCCGGCATCGGCAGCGTCGGACTCACCGAAGCGCAAGCGCGCGCCGAGGGTTACGCGGTCAAGATCGGCAAGTTTCCCTTCGTCGCCAACAGCAAAGCCACGATTCTCGGAAGTCACGACGGTTTCGTCAAAGTGGTGGCCGAAGAAAAATACGGCGAGATCCTGGGCGTTCATATCATCGGCCCTGAAGCTTATGAGCTCGTCGCCGAAGCCGTGCTCGCCATGGAAGCCGAAGCCACGGTGGAGACGCTGATGGGCACCATCCACGCGCATCCGACGCTTTATGAAGCGATGGGCGAGGCGTTCAACGCCGTCTACGGGCTCACCATCAATGCTTGAGATTCGGGATCTGGGGCGAATGCGCTATTCCGAAGCGCTCGCTATCCAAAGCGATATGGTCGCCCAGCGCAAGCAAGCTCTGATTCCCGATCAGCTCCTGTTCGTCGAACACCCGCACGTAATTACGCAAGGCCGCAATGGCCATGCCGGAAACTTGCTAGCCAGCGATGAAGCCCTGCGCTCGGCCGGTATCGAATACTATCCAACGAATCGCGGCGGCGACATCACCTATCACGGCCCCGGCCAGATTGTCGGCTATCCCATCCTGGATCTGCGAGAATGGAAGCGCGACGTAGGCGCCTATATGCGCGCCATCGAACAAGTGATCATCGATACGCTCGCGCAGTTTGAGATTATCGCCGGGCGCGTTCCAGGGTGCACCGGCGTATGGGCAGATGGCAAGAAAGTGGCCGCCATCGGCGTGCACATCAGCCGTTGGGTCACTTCGCATGGTTTTGCGTTGAATCATACGACAGATTTACGCTACTTTCAGTACATCGTTCCCTGTGGGCTAACGAAGCCGGTCACTTCCATGCAGGAATTGGGATCGGGCGCAAGCCGCGAACAAGTGCTGGCCGAGTTGTCGAACAGCTTTGCGAAGCAGTTCCACCGGCACCCGATCCGCGACCACGAGAGCGCGGGCTTTTCATTAACGGAGACATATTCATGACTGACGTTGTAATGCCCCAGATGGGCGAAAGTATCGTAGAAGGCACGCTCACCAAATGGCTGAAGAAGCCAGGGGAGCATGTGGACCGCGACGAGCCGCTCTTTGAGATTTCCACTGACAAAGTGGACACGGAAATTCCGTCGCCCACCGCGGGAGTGTTGAAGGAAGTGCTGGTGGAAGAAGGCAAGACGGTTGCAATCAGCACCGTGGTCGGCCGAATTGAAGAAGGCGCCGGCAACGGTGCATCGGCTCCAGCGCCCGCCGCAGCGAAGGCGGCGCCCGCTCCTCCCGCGCCAAGACCAACCCCGGCGCAACCGGCAGCAAAAGCGCCCGCACCTCCCGCTCCGGAGCCCATACCCGAACCCGTGTCCCATTCCGCGGGTCCCTATCCCATTCCCGTGGAAGAGCCGGCGCCGCCTATGGAAGCTGAGTCGCCCGCAGGCCCGCTCTCGCCGCTGGTCCGCAAAATGGCGCGCGAATACGGCATCGATCTAAAGCAGGTTCGCGGCACTGGCGGCGGCGGACGCATCACCAAGCAGGATCTGGAAGCGTACATGTCGGCGCAGGGCGCCCGCACTATGGCGCAGTCCAGCGCATCTCCCTCCACCGCGGTTACGACCACCGCCTCTTCCACTCCAACCGTATACAATCCGCCCGCGCCGGTGGCTCAGGTTCCTGCCACGATGCCCCGCGCCGAAGCTCCCCGAGCTCGCGTCGAACCGATGAGCGTGATGCGCCAGCGCATCGCCGAGCACATGGTGATGAGCAAGCGCATTTCAGCGCACGTCACCACGGTCCACAAGACCGACATGACCAAGATCGCCAAGATGCGTGAGCGGAACAAAGCGGAGTTCCAAGCCCGCTACGGCTACTCGCTCACCTTCCTGCCGTTCGTGGCCAAGGCAGCCGCGGAAGCGATTCGCCATTTCCCCATCGTGAACGCTTCCATCGAAGGCACCAACATCATCTATCACAATGAGATCAATCTCGGGATCGCGGTTGCGCTTGAGAACGGTCTGATTGTGCCCGTGATTCGGGCTGCCGACGAGAAGAACGTGGTTGGACTCCAGCGCTCCATCGTCGATTTGTCCACGCGCGCCCGTTCGCGCCAGCTCAAGCCCGATGAAGTGCAAGGCGGAACGTTCTCTATCACCAATTTCGGCAGCTTCGGAAGCGTTTTCGCAACGCCTGTGATCAACCAGCCGCAGGTGGCGATCCTGGGCGTCGGCGCTGTGGAGAAAACGCCGGTAGTTGTTGACGACGCCATCGCGATTCGCTCCATCGCCTATCTCGCGCTCACCTTCGATCACCGGCTGATCGATGGCGCGCTGGCCGATCAGTTCACCGCCAAGGTGAAGTCCATTCTCGAGAATTGGTCTGAAGAAGTGCTGTGACATCCGACGAAATATTTCTGAAAGTTCTCAGCCGACAAGCTGGACCAGCTGCACGGCCGCATTCAGGATTGTCTTGCGCGGCTGACTCCGGAACAAATCTGGACCCGCAATTCCGATAACGAAAACGCCGTCGGCAATCTGGTGCTGCATCTTTCGGGCAATATTCGCCAGTGGATCGGCTCCGGAGTCGCGGGATTGCCGGACAATCGCCAAGCGCGATACAGAGTTCGACACGCGCGGCGGGGCAGCGGTGCAAGAACTGTCGGAGCTTCTGAGAACGCGTGTCGCCGAGGCTGAGAGCATCATCCGTGCCGTTCCCGCCTCCCGGCTCACCGAGCGCATCACGCCGCAAGGCCACGACGTCACGGTACTCGAAGCAATCGCCCATGTCGTGGAGCATTTTTCAATGCATACTGGGCAGATCATCTTTCTGACGAAAATGCTGACTGGCCAGGATCTCGCTTATTATCAGCATCTTCGCGGTTCAGGCCGAGCCTCCGGCGCGACTCTCCCCTAGCCACCATTTACATTTGCCATACTTGTATGGCATAATCGTACATATGAAGAAGACGCTCAACATCGACGACACGCTATTCGAGCAGGCTAAAGCTGCTTGCGGGGCGACCACGGACACGGAAACCGTTCGATTGGGCCTGGAATCGCTTGTGCGTCATGCGGCATATCAGCGCCTCCGCGCTCTTATGGGATCCGAGCCGAATGCGCAGGATGTACCTAGGCGGCGAGAAAAGCCGGCGGCAAAGCATCAAGTTGCGTAATGGTCTTGGTGGATACCTCGGTATGGATTCGGGCCCTCTCGAACCGCGCGCCGTTCGTGGAGGAGTTGGGCCGGCTCCTCGATCTCAATGAAGTCGCCGGACACGATTTGATTTACGGCGAATTGCTGATCGGGGATCGTTGGTGGCCGGAAGAAGCTGCTCGCCGACTATAAACAGATTGGTTCAAGCCGCGACCGTGCCCTCATGCGGAGGTTGTGGCTTTCGCCGAACACCGGCATCTGCATGGGCGCGGCGCGGGCTGGATCGATGTTCATCTTGTTGGCTTCGGCGCATCGTGATGCGATTGGAATTGTGGACCGTCGACCCCGCTTATTAACGATCGCTGAAGAGCTTGGAGTTGAATCATCGAATCCCCAATTAACGCGGCAGCTTCCTTAAGCCGCACGCCCGACAGTTTCAACCGCCGGGATTCGTTCATCAGGAACAGCAGCTTGTGCGCGGCGGCTGGATAGCTCAATCCTTCAGAGCGAATGTTTGAAACGCAGTTGCGCTCCGCGTCGGTTCGGCCCGGTCGCGGTTGCCAGGTGAGATAGGCTCCCAGGCTGTCGGGCGAACTCAAACCCGGACGCTCGCCGATCAGACACCACAACCACTTGCGCCCCCAGCAATTCTCCGATTTCGTCGCCAATCGCCACCCTCCCTTGTTCGACAATCGCGACGGGCGCGAGCCGCCAATCCAGGTCGCGGATAGCAATTCCAGCAACGGCACGGCATGACGATGCACCGCCAGCGCCGAAAGCCCGTCCGCGATCACGAATGCCGCATCATAATCGCCGCGCAGCGCACCCAATCGCTCCCGCGACTCTTCACTTAAGCGTCGTCCCAGGTCGGGGCGCTTCAGATACTCATCGCGATCCCGCGCCGCGCTGGACAACGCGATCGACGGGATATCCTTCAGCTCAACCACCAGCGAATTCACCGCCAGTGGCGTGTGCACCGCATCCCGCGCTTTGGCATGCGCAAGCTGAAACCCCAGCAACGCGCGGTCGGAACGCTGCGTCCCGGCCGCCCCATTCCACCCGCGCCGGTGTGAAATCGCCGAGCCGCTTCATGCTTCCAGCAGAAGCCCGGCCATCCGGGGCAGCTCCGGGCGCACTTGCTCGAACCACGCCTCGAACTCCGGCGCGGGCCGCAGTTCGAACGCCGCTGCGCAGATACAGCGCATCATGAAACGAGGTGCTCTGATAATTCAGCATCACGTCGTCGGCGCCCGGAACGCCCATGATGTAATTCACGCCGGCCGCGCCCAGCATGGTCAGCAGCGCGTCCATATCGTCTTGATCCGCCTCGGCATGGTTGGTGTAGCAAATGTCGCAGCCCATCGGAAGGCCCAGCAGCTTGCCGCAAAAATGATCCTCCAGACCCGCCCGCAGGATCTGCTTGCCGTTATACAGATACTCGGGCCCGATGAAGCCGACCACCGTATTCACCAGCAGCGGCTGAAAATGCCGCGCCACCCCATACGCCCGGGCCTCGCAAGTTTGTTGATCCACGCCATGATGCGCGTTCGCCGAAAGCGCGCTGCCCTGGCCGGTTTCGAAGTACATGACGTTATCGCCCACCGTGCCGCGCTGCAATTCCAGCGCCTGCTGGCGAGCTTCGCTGCAGCATCGCGATATTCACCCCGAACGAAGCGTTCGCCGCTTCCGTCCCGGCGATGGATTGAAACACCAGATCCACGGGCGCGCCGCGCCGCATCGCCTCCATGGTGCGTGGTCACATGCGCCAGCACGCAGCTTTGCGTGGGAATGGCATACTGCTCGCGGACGTGATCCAGCAGCCGCAGCATCGTCTCGACGCTCTCCAAGTTGTCCGACACCGGATTGATGCCGATCACCGCGTCGCCGCTGCCGTAGGACAATCCGTCGATGATGCTCGCGGCGATTCCTTTGGGATCGTCGGTCGGATGGTTGGGCTGCAGGCGCGTGGAAAGCCGCCCGGCAGCCCGAGCGTGTTCCGAAATCGCGTGACCACACGGATCTTGGCGGCCACGGTCACCAGATCCTGCAGCCGCATGATTTTCGACACGGCGGCGGCCATTTCGGGCGTCAGCCCGGGCGCCAGCGCGGCTAAGACCTCGCCAGTTGCCTGGTCGCCCAAAAGCCAGTCGCGAAACTCGCCGACTGTCAGGTGCGCTACTGGCGCGAACGCCGCCGCATCGTGCTGGTCGCAGATCAGCCGCGTAACTTCGTCCGATTCGTAGGGGATAACTTGTTCAGCCAGAAAGGTTTTGAGCGGAAGATCGCTCAGGGCCATCTGGGCGGCTACCCGTTCCTGGGCATTGGCAGCCGAAAGCCCAGCTAAATCATCGCCCGAACGGCCGGGCGAGGCCTTGGCCAGTAGCGTCTTTAGATCGCCAAAGTGTCCGTTCACGGCTCGTTCATCCAGTGTAACGGCTAAAAACCGGGATGAAATGCCCCCTCTGGTGCGTCTTAGAGAAGCCCAAAGTCGCCTAGCGGCGCTATACTGGAAGTCTCGGGAGCGGATCATGAATACGTACTGGAAGTTCGGCGCCGTAGTGGCCGTGATCATTGGAGCTCTGGCGTGGCTCGCGATGGGCGGCGTCAACGAAAGCAAGACGTACTACAAGGAAATCAAGGAAGTTACCCAGATGGGCGATCACGCCCAGGACCAGCGGCTGCGCGTGAACGGTTACGTCCAGCAAGGCTCCATCGTGCGCAACGGCGGACAGGTGAGCTTTATTCTGCATCAGACTCCCGGCGTTCTGCAGCAGGATCCGGTTCGGCTGGCGGTTGTTTACAACGGGATCGATCCGCTGCCCGACACCTTCAAGGACAACGCGCAGGCTCTTGCCGACGGAAAATTGGGACCGGACGGCGTCTTTCATGCCAGCAAAGTGCAGGCGAAATGCGCATCCAAGTACGAAGCTAAGCCACAGATGAAGAACGGCGCGACTCCAGCCATCAACCAGGCCAGAAGCTAATTCAGCTCGCGCTCCGTTTCAAGGACCAAAGCTCGAATGGAAAATATCGGCGCTCTCTCAATTCTGCTCGCCTTCTGTCTCACCGTGTATTCGGTGATCGCGTCGGTGGTGGGCAGGCTCAAGAAGAATTCCTTCCTCACTGTTAGCGCTGAACGCGCGGTCTACTCGGTATGGTTGCTGCGTCACCGTGGCGTCCGGACTCGCTCATCTATTCCCTCCTCACGGGCGATTTCCGCCTGGCCTACGTCGCCGCGCACACCGATTCGTCGATGAAGACGATCTACAAGTTCACGGCTTGGTGGGGCGGACAGGAAGGCTCGCTGCTGTTGTGGTCCTGGCTGCTGGCCACCTATTCCGCCGTGGTGGTGTTCATGAACCGGCGCAAGTTCCGCGACATGATGCCGTGGGTCACCTCGGTGCTCATGACCACCGAGGCGTTTTTCCTGATGCTGATCAGCTTCGTGCTCAGCCCCTTCGGAGTCCTGGAAGCCGGGCGTGGAAACATCGTCGAGGGCGTGGGCCAGGGGCTGAATCCGCTGCTGCAATACTGGACCATGGTGATCCATCCGCCGATGCTGTATCTGGGCTACGTCGGATTCACCGTGCCGTTCGCGTTCGCGATGGGCTCGCTGATTACCAAGCAGCCGGGCGATGCCTGGATCCACACCACGCGGCGCTGGACCATCGTGACCTGGCTGTTCCAAAGCGCGGGCATCCTGCTGGGACAAGGCTGGGCGTACGCGGTGCTCGGTTGGGGCGGTTATTGGGCCTGGGATCCGGTGGAAAATGCATCGCTGCTGCCCTGGATCACCGCGACGGCGTTTCTGCACTCGGTGATGATGCAGGAAAAGAAGGGCATGATGAAGGTCTGGAACATGGTCCTGATTTCCGGGACCTTCTTCCTGTGCATCTTCGGAACGTTCCTGACGCGCTCGGGCGTGGTCAGTTCGGTGCACGCGTTCGCGCAGTCGCCCATCGGCAAGTATTTCGTGATTTTCCTGGCTGTCGGCATCGCCGCCACGGTGATTCTGATTCTGGAACGCCTGAAGTATCTGAAGAGCGAAGCGCGACTGGAGAGCGTGGTGTCGCGCGAATCCAGCTTCATGTTCAACAACCTGATCCTGGTGGCCAGCTGCTTTGCGGTGCTGTGGGGCACGATGTTCCCGGTGATTTCGGAAGCTATCACGGGCGAAAAGATCAGCGTGGACGCCCCGTTTTTCAATCGCATCAACATCCCAATTGGACTTGCGTTGATGTTCCTTACCGGGATCGGTCCGCTGATCGCCTGGCGCAGAAGCTCGCTCGAAAGCTTGAAGCGCGCGTTCTTTGTGCCAACCGTTGCGGCAATCGTGCTGATGATCGGGCTCGCGGTCGCGGGCGCGTATGAGCATCCCTACGCGCTGGTTTCGTTCGGACTCTGCATGTTCGTTACGGCAACGATCTTCACCGAGTTCTGGAAAGGCGCTTCGGCCATTCGCGCCAAGGACGGAATCGGGTTGATCCCAGCCGCGATTGAGCTGACGCACCGCAATACGCGCCGCTACGGCGGATACCTGGTACACATGGGCATCGTGTTCATGTTCATCGGCTACACCGGCGCGGCTTTCAATGAAGATGTCACCAAGGAAGTGCGGCCGGGCGGGAGCTTCGCGCTGGGACACTACGATCTGCATATTTTGAGGATTGAACAAGGCGAGAACGACACCTACGCGTGGCAGAGGCTGGCGGTGGAAGTCTCCCGCAGCGCGAAGTCCCTGGGCACGCTCTTTCCCGAACGACGTCTCTACAAAGCCAGCCAGCAGCCGACCTCGGAAGTGTCGATTCGCAGAAGGCTGAACGAAGATTTCTACATCAACTTCGCCGGGCTTTCGGCCGACAACCAGCGCGCCGTGATCCAGGCTTACGTTTTTCCGCTGGTTTCGTGGATTTGGATCGGATTCTGGGTGCTGGCGTTCGGGACGGGCGTGTGCCTGGTGCCCAATAAAGTGCGTCTGTCTTACGCCAAGACGCAAGTGATCGGAGTTGCCGAGAAGCATGCGACGGTTGAGAAATAGTCTTCTGGTTCTGGGCTTGTTTGCGGGCGGATGTTTCGCTCAGTCGGCCGAGCAATTGGAAAGTCCGGCGGTGAATCGCATCGCGACCCGGCTGAATTGTCCCTGCGGATGCAAAACCAACATGGCTTGCCGCATGGATCCCTATCCTTGCCGCACCTGCTGGGATAACAAGAAGAAGATCCTGCAGATGCAGCAGGCCGGACTGTCCGACCAAGCCATCCTGGATTCGTTCGCCAAGGAAATGGGAACGAATGTGGTGGTTGTTCCGCCTGGCACCATTGGATCGCTTTCCTTCTATACGGCCGCCGCTCTGGGTCTGATTCTCGTGCTGTTTGTGATTCGAAAATACAGCCGCAAGCCCGCGCCCGCCGGGAGTGCGCCTGGCGCTCCCGAGGATCCGCTGCTGGCCAAGTATCACGACCAGATCGAAAAGGAAGTTGATAAGCTCGATTGATGGTCCTTTCCGCAGCCGTTGTCCTTGCCATGGGGACCATTCTGTTCACGCTTTTGGTGCGTTCGCAGGACGTGCCTGAAACCCCGCCTGTCTCGCCGACAGCGCATCTGGAGGAACGCAAAGCGCAGATCTACGAAAACCTGCGCGATCTGCAGTTCGAATTTCGTTTGGGCAAGCTTTCGGACGAGGATTATCAGAAGACCAAAGTGGATTTGCAGCGTGAACTGGCCAAAGTGCTGGCCGAAATCGATGCCGTGCAGCCACCCGTTGCAGCCAAGCCGGCCAAGGCTCCGGCGTCCAAGGCCAAGCCGGATGGCAAGACCTGCCCGCACTGCAACGCGACATTCGACCAGCCCATGAAATTCTGCGGCGAATGCGGAAAGGCGATGTCGTAGTGCGATTCGCGGCGTTTTTTCTGCTGGCGATCGCACCCGTCTTCGCGGCTGTCGACGGCGTGATCGTGAATGGGACAACCGGCCAGCCGGAGCCGAATACGACCGTACTGCTGATCCAGCCCAGCCAGGCCGGCATGCAAACGCTTGGCACCACCAAATCCGACGCGCAGGGCAAATTCAGTTTCGATAACAACGACGCGCAAGGCCCGCGTCTGATCCAAGCGGTGTTCCAGGGCGTTCAATATAACCACATGGTGCCGCCCGGAATGCCGTCTACAGGCCTTCAGATTCCGGTTTTCGCGTCCACCAATAAGGCGGGCACGGCAAAAGTGACGCAGCACTTCATTGTTCTGCAGCCGGGCGAGAAAGAGATGAACGTGAGCGAGGGGCTGCTTTACGTGGGCGATCCCAGCCTCACATATTACGACCCGGTGAACGGCTCGGTTCGCTTCTACGTTCCCCCGGAGGCCCAGGGACTGACCAGCGTGACCGTGAATCCCGCGGGAGGAATGCCGATCCAGCGCCCGGCTTTGAAGACCAAAGAGCCCAATGTCTACAAGGTGGATTATCCGGTTCGCCCCGGCGAAACGCGCTTCGACATCAACTACACGATCCCGACCGCGAGCCCGATGATTTTCACCGATAAGGAAATCCATCCCGAGGCTTCCTCCAATCTGGTGGTGCCGAACGGCGTCACGGCCAAGAGCGACGATCTGGAGCTGGCGGGCCAAGAGCCGAAAACGCAGGCCAGCATTTATCGCGTAAAGAACGGGACGTTTCAAAGTGGAAGTTGTAGGAACCGGCGCGCTGCAACAGGCGGAGGGTTCGGCCGATGACACGGGCCAGCCTCAGGTGCAGGAAGTGAAGCCGCGCATCTACGAAAGCCTGTATTGGATTTTGGGGATGGCGTTCGCGATTCTGGGCCTGGGGTCGGTTCTATTGGCAAGGAACGCCGCCAAATAGGGCAATCAATTACTTGACCCACCAAGGCGCTAGCGCGCGGCCACCCAGCGAATCCCGACGTCGGCGGCCGAGCGGACGCGGTCGATCAGTTGCGCGGCATGATGTTGGATATGGCGGATATTGACGAACTGGTGCTCCAGCTTGGACATGCGATACCAACTGAAGCCACTTTCGGTGCTGTCGAGATCCAACGCGTCCACGGCGTCATCGATCATCCGATCGCAGAACTCCCAGTACTCGAGCACCTGCGCTTGCGTGTACGGCTCACCCGCGATGCCGTCGCCCTCGCCGCGATGCTGTTCCCACAGCCTAAACGCAGCTTCGTCGGGCTGAAGATACAGGTGTGCAAAGAACAGCGCGTGATACGACACCTGCCAGAACGCATTCTTGTGGTTGGTGCTCAACCACTCCTCGGGCGGGCAGCGCTCGATGGCTTCGCGGAGCATCGCCAGCGACGCGTGATACTGGCTTTTCAGCACGGCTCGAAGCATCAGGCCGAGGTTTCGTGGTGTTTTTGGAACCGCGCCGCGACAAAAGCGCCGGCCTGGGCGATGGCATCGCGTCCTTCGCTCAGCATGGCAGCAAAGCCGTGCCAGACGTGCGGCATGCGCGGCCAAACTTCCAACTGCACCGCAACGTCGGCAGCGCCGGCCCGAGCGGCCAAGCGCGTGGAATCGTCCAACAGAACTTCTAACGAACCGACCTGGATCAGCAGCGGCGGCAGCCCGGCCAAGATTGGCATACAGAGGCGACGCCAGCGGAGTGCGAGGCGATGCGCCGTTGAGATAGGCGGATGCCATGCCGAGTAGTGCTTCGCGGGTGAGCGATGGATCGTCTGCGGCCTTGCTCGTCATCGATCCGCCGGCGCCTTCCATATCCACCCAGGGCGAGATGGCGACCGCGGCGGCGGGCATGGGCAAGCCGGCGTCGCGCGCGGCAACCAGCGTGGCCACGGTCAAGCCTCCGCCGGCGGAATCTCCCGCGATTGCGATGGAACCGGGTGCGATTCCCTGGCTGAGCAGCGCGCGGTACCCAGATACGGCGTCATCCACGGCGGCGGGGAACGGATTTTCAGGCGCCAACCGATAATCGAGCGCTAATCCACGGGCGCCCATCGCGCGGGCCAGTTCGCTATATAGGGCGCGATAAGCGAGCGAACTTCCGAGGATGTAGCCGCCGCCGTGCAGGTAGAGCAAAACCCGATCGTTCGACGCGCCGGGCGTGGTGGACCAACGCGCTGGAACGCCGCCGAGAGTTGTGGGTTCGAAGGTAACATCCGCGGCGACGGGAAAGGCCGCAAACATTGCCTCAAAATTCTCGCGTGCTTTGGGCGGCGGAGCGGCCAGGTCGGGGCCTCCGCTGCGAAGCATGGTCAACAACGATTCCAATTCCACTGCGCTCATCGGCGAAACTTCCTTTCCATTAAAGCGGGTGATCCGGCATGGCGATGGAGCGCCACATGTGTGCCGATGGGCTGTTGTCGTATCCAAGCCCTTCTTTTGGCTGCTTGAAATTGCGTCCGATGATGTCGATGAACTGATCGACCTTGGGGTTGACGTTCGGATCAAAGGCGTACAGGTCGTTCACCGTGACCATGCGCGGCTCCAGGTACCACTTGTGATTGCGCACCATTTTGTAAGTCGCTTCGATGTATGGCTCCGGTTTGTAATCCTCGCCGAATAAGTTCCGGTAGAGGTCCGGGTACTCGTATCCGTGCTCCTTGTCTTCGTAGAAGCGCAGGGCCTGATGATAGCGAATGGCGAAAGACGTCTTCTCCGAGACGTAAGGCTCAAACATCTGCGCGCCCCACCAGCCGTGATCCACTTTGATCAGCTCCTGCACTACGTCGTGCAGCAGGCAGGCCAGGATGATGTCTTCCGACATCCCGGTGGACATGGCGCGATTGGCGCTCTGCAGTACGTGGTTGGACGTTGCGTTGAACCGGAGATGGAAGTAATCGAGCAGCGTGGGCTTCTCCGGCATGGGAGGAAGCAGTTTCACATTGCCGGTGGAAGAGGCGAACAGGTTGCCGACGCCGCGCCTGGTGGGCCGGGTGTCGACCTTGGCCGCGATTTCCGCAGCCGTTGGAAACTTCTTGGCGACCGCGGCGTTCAACTGGAACGCCATGTGATGTTCCAACGCGTCGGCTTTCGCTTCCGAGCTCATCAGCGCGACGGCTGAGAGGCCGCCGAGACTTTCGAAAAATGCTCTCCGATCGATTTCCATATTGCGTCCTCCTTCTATTTCGCCGGAGGCCGGGGCGGAGTATCGAACATCACCATCTCCTTGCCGTCCGCCAAGGTAGCGCGCAAGAACGTCCCACCCAATCGTCCATCCTTCAGCGGGGCGATGGTGATGGTCACTTTGTCGCCCGGGTTCAGCGTGTGTTTGGTCCAGCCGCGCCGGCCCAGAAAATTCGGGCTCATGCCTTCGATGGCCCAGGTATCGACGCCGCCCTTGTCGTTGGGAACATCGACAAACGTAAAGGTGTGCGGATTGGTCCACTGAAAGTCTTTGATGGTCCCGGTGATGGTCATCGCCTTGGACATGTCGAACATCTCGAACGAATGGTGCGCGATAGCCGGTTGAACGGCGAACGAAAGTGCCAGCGCCGAGTGTGGCGAGCAATGTATTGATGATTTTGATTCTCATTCCGATGTGCTTTCGCTCAATGTTTCAGATTGATTCCGGCCTTGCCGTCGGCATCCACGAAGTTGCGATTGTTCTGCTGGCAGATGTATTCGGCCAGGGTCCAATCGGGATGACGGGCATAGGTGATGGTTCTCACCAGCGGCTTCGCCAGCGCTTCAGGATCGTCGATGGTGGTGGTGATCTCGAGCGTCTTGGGATCTTTCAAATGGAAGCGCTCGACGATGTGCATTTTCTCACTGTGGCGCGTCCCCATGTTCATTCCAAGCGGTGTGTCTTTGACAAAGCCCACCGAATCCACCACCAACGTGTCGCCTTCCCAATGCCCGATGGAGTGGCCGTTGTAGGTGGGATCGGGATCGTCGGGATGACCGCGGCCGTCGGTGTAGATGTGGCGCACCTGCATGAACGCTTCAGCGATCACGGTGACCATGCCCGGTGTGTAGAGGATTTCAATGGGGTACGGCTGGCCCATGGTTCCGGGCATCCCGGGCGGCACGCAGTTGGACATGGGCGAGTCCTGCGGCGGCGCTTCCTGAAAGGCCTTTTGGATGGCGGCATACTTGGGCGTGAAAGAAGGCTGTTGCGGCGGAGCAAATCCGCCGCGGCCAAAAGTCATTTCCCATACGCCGTTCAAATCGGGCAGTTTCGGGATGGAATCCCACGTTCCACCGGGCAATTTACTTGGGTCGGCGGCCGACGCGGGCGCGGCCAACGCGATTAGGGCGAGTCCCAAGGCGCCAAGAGCTTGCTTAGCGACCCAGCCGGTGTGAAAATGGTGATGGCAATCCACTTCGAAATTATATAAGAAATGGACCAGCAAGACACGGCTCCCGAAGTTGGTACGGCTCCTCCTTCGAGCACAGTTGTGCCAGCCAGGCGGACGATTCTCGGCTCGGTGGCGCATTGGGTTCGCGACCTGATGATCTCGGTGGTGCTGGCCATTTTCGTCATCCTGTTCATCTACCAACCGGTGAAAGTGGAAGGCACCAGTATGATGCCCACGCTCGACGACCAGGAGCGCATCTTCATCAACAAATTCGTTTACCGCTTCCACTTTGGCAACATCGATCGCGGCAATACGGTGGTGTTCTGGTTCCCGGGCGATCCCAGCAAATCCTATATCAAGCGAGTGATTGGAATGCCGGGCGATCGCGTGGAAGTGGATCAAGGAACCGTGATTGTGAACGGGCAGCGGCTGGTGGAAAGCTATGTCCCGCCTGAATTTCGCGATCAGAGTTCCATGCCGGCGCGGGTGGTTCCCGAGGCTGAATACTTCGTGCTGGGCGATCACCGGAGCTCGTCGAATGACAGCCGGGCGTGGGGCATGGTGCCGCGGCGGTACATTTACGGCAAAGCCGTTTTCATTTACTGGCCGCTCGACAAGATGGGCCTGCTGCGCTAGCGTTCTCCCGCATCGTAAGCTCAGAAACAGGCCTCAATTGTCCAGGGAACCGCAGGTGCATGTTGTCATTCCAGAAGGAACGAAGGTTCTGACCAGACCAGGCGGACGTGTCGGCATTGTCACTCATACTCCTGGCGCCCCCGAGCACAGTTATCGTGTCCGATTCGGGAATGGGCCTGACGAGAGTTTTCACCGCGCCGACCTGACGATCTTCAAGCACGTCCAAGGGGAAATACCGGCTGGGCCGGAGGTGGCCGACCTGCATCGGTTTGTGATCTATCGATGCGTCGTCGGATCCACCGCGTATGGCTTGAGTCGAGAAGGATCCGACACGGACCGGCGTGGTTTCTATTTGCCGCCTGCCGACCTTGAATGGTCGCTCGCGGGCGTTCCCGAACAGTTGGAAACGGACAACGAAGAAACGTACTGGGAGGTTGAAAAGTTTATTCGCCTGGCTCTCAAAGCGAACCCGAACGTGCTTGAGTGTTTCTACTCGCCGCTTGTAGAGACTTGCACGCCCTTGGCCCAGGAACTCATCGACCTGCGGCACATCTTTCTTTCCCAACACGTCCATCGCACCTACAACGCCTATGTCCTGTCGCAATTCAAGAAGCTAGAACAAGATCTTCGCAATTACGGCGAGATTCGTTGGAAACATGTGATGCATCTGATTCGATTGTTGCTGTCGGGCGTGGTGGTTTTGAGACGTGGCTTCGTTCCTCTCCGCGTCGACGAGCATCGCGATCGACTGCTGGCCATTCGCAGTGGCGATGTTGCGTGGGAAGAAGTTGAGCGTTGGCGACTCGCGCTCCATCGCGAGCTGGATGAGGCACTTCAATCAACCGAACTTCCCGAACATCCCGATTATCAGCGTGCCAACGAATTCTTGATACGGGCTCGACGCATTGCCGCTTTGCCGGAGTATTTGAAGTGATCGACTTCGAATTGTTGCAGGCCGAGGCAGCGCGTCACCCCTATCCGTTACTCTTCGCGACGGTCAGTGGCGCCCATTTGTATGGTTTTCCGTCACCAGATTCGGACTATGATTTACGCGGCGCTCACGTCTTGCCGGCGAAGGACGCTTTGGGGCTGTTGCCGAAGCAGGAAACGATTGAGTTTTCTGGATTGCGAGCAGGAGTCGAAATGGACTTGGTGACACATGACATTCTCAAATTCTTCACGCTGCTCCTGAAGAGGAATGGTTACGTCCTAGAACAACTCTATTCGCCGCTTGTCGTGCGCACAACCCAAGAGCATCAGGAGCTAAAGGAAATCGCGGCGGGCTGTGTAACTCGACACCATAGTCATCACTACCTGGGTTTTGCCGCGACGCAGTGGGATTTGTTCCAGAAGGACGATCCTCCACGCGTCAAGCCGCTGCTGTACGTCTACCGCGTGATCCTGACTGGCATCCACCTGATGCGTACGGGAAAGATAGAGGCGAATCTTGTTGTGTTGAATGAAGAGTTTCGCCTTCCCTACATCTCGGAACTGGTCCGGAGAAAGATCGAAGGAACGGAGAAGGGTTCTCTGGAGACCGACGAGCGAGATTTCCATCGTGCGGAGTACATGCGGCTAATCGCCAAGCTGGAAGACGCCGCGTCAAAAACGGATCTGCGGACCGAGCCGAGTTCGCGCGACGCATTGAATGACTTGTTGGTTCGTTTGCGTATGTCGAACGCTACCTAACGAAAGAGTCATCAATCTTCGTCCGGCTGGGTTATTCTGAGTTCATTCCATATGAAGAAGGAATCGTTCGATCCAGGCTTAACAACGAAGTTCAGCGGCGAGCTGCGGCGAACCATCAACGCGGATGGATCGTTCAACGTCAAACGTCAGGGATTGCGCTGGCGGGACGCGAATCCGTATCTCATGCTGATCGATACCAGCTGGCCGCGCTTCCTGACGTTTGTGCTGGTCGGCTTCCTGACCATCAACATAATTTTCGCGTTCCTGTATCTCATGATCGGCATCCAGAGCCTCCGGGGACTGGAGTCCGACATGGGCCCTTTCGCAAACGCCTTCTTCTTCAGCGTGCATACGCTGACCACGGTGGGGTACGGGAACGTTTATCCGGAAGGCACCTGGGCGAATGTTGTGTCCTCGGTGGAGGCAGCCACCGGATTGATGGTGTTTGCCATCGCCACAGGGCTGCTGTATGGGCGTTTTTCCCGGCCTTCGGCGCGGATTGTCTATAGCAAAAACGCGATTATCGCGCCTTACCAGGAAGGAACCAGTTTGCAATTCCGGGTGACCAACGCGCGCACGAATGTGCTGATGAATATGGAAGCCCGGGTCCTACTGATGACGGTGGAGAACAGCGACGGGGAGCTGAGGCGCAGTTTCATCGACCTGCCACTGGAGCGGCGCGGCGTCTATTTCTTCGCGCTGACTTGGACTGTGGTTCACCCTATAGATTCCGACAGTCCGTTCTTCGGAAAGACGCGCGAAGATCTGGCCAAGCAATCGGCGGAATTGTTGATATTGATTCAGGGATTCGACGATACGTTCAGCCAGGTGGTGCATTCGCGCTATTCCTACCGGCACGACGAATTGGTCTGGGGCGCGAAATTTGTTCCGGCGTTCAAAGTAGATCCCAAAGGCGACATGGTTGTGGAAGTGGACCGCATCGACGAATTGAAGCTGATCGGGTGAACGCGATGGAGACGGTCTTCGCCAAGGATCGGGCGGAATGGCGGCGGTGGCTGGCGAAGAACTGTTCGCGTCTGGACGAAATTTGGCTGGTGTTTTATAAGAAAGGCGCGAGCAAGCAGTCCGTGTCCTACGATCATGCGGTAGAAGAAGCGCTGTGTTTTGGCTGGATTGATGGCATGAAGAAGGGGCTCGACGAAGAGTGCTATGCGTTCCGATTCACGCCGCGGAAGCCGGACAGCCGATGGTCGAAATCGAACATCGAGCGCGCGGAACGGCTGATTGCCGATGGAAAGATGATGGCCGCGGGATTGAAGGCGTACAATTCCGGCAATGTCCGGGAAGTTCCGCCGATGCCGGCCGAGATGCCGAAGGATCTGGAGAATCGGTTTCGCAAGGAAAGCAAAGCTTGGGCGAATTACGAGAGATTTCCGCCCGGCTATCGCCGGGTGACGGCTGGTTGGGTGGCGAGCGCGAAGAGGAAAGAAACCAGAGTGAAGCGGCTGGAAAAGCTGATTGAATATTCGGCGCGGAACGAGCGGGTAGAGTTTATGTAGTTGGCAGCAACGGCGCTACTTGATCCCACACCTTGGCCGCGATTGCCGCGGGAGTGCCGACGCCATCGATTAAACGAAAACGCTGCGGTTCGCGGCGGGCCAATTCGTGATAGGCCTCGCGCGCCTTGCGGTGGAACTCGATGGCTTGTTCTTCGAGGCGCGTTTCGCGGCCTCCGCGCGCCAGCGCGCGCGTCAATCCAGTTTCAGAATCGATGTCGACGCAAATGGTCAAGTCCGGAACCAGGCCATGGCAGGCGATGCGATCGATTTCGAGCACCCTGTCCCAGCCCAGGCCGCGGCCGGCGCCTTGATAGGCAATGGATGAATCGGTGAAGCGGTCCGAGATCACGATTTTGCCTTCGGCGAGCGCGGGCAGAATCCACTGCTCGACATTTTGGGCACGCGCGGCGAACATCAGCAATAACTCCGAGGTCGCGGTTAATTCTTTGTTGACGGGATCGAGAAGAATGCGCCGGATTTGCTGGCCGATCGGAGTGCCACCAGGTTCCACGGACTCGAGGACCGCACGCCCTTCTTCGCGCAGACGCTGAGCGAGCATCCGAGCCTGCGTGCTTTTGCCGCTGCCGTCGGGGCCTTCGAAAGTGATGAAGACGCCGCGGCCGCTAGTCGTAGACAAAGTGCAGGACCTTCTTCAGATCCTCCCATGCCTCTTTCTTCGCGTTTTGATTGTAGGGCCGCAGCAGATAGGAGGGATGGTAGGTGACCATGACCGGAATATCGCGCCACTTGTGCCATTTCCCGCGCATCCGCGTGACGCCTTCCTTGGTTCCCAGCAGCGCTTTGGCGGCGGTGCCACCCAGCGCGCAAATCGCTTTGGGGCGAATCGCGAGAATCTGGCGGTACAGGAACTGGCCGCAGATCTCCATTTCGTCGGGCTGCGGGCGTGCGATTCTCGGGCGGCCGGCACTTCACCACATTGCAGATGTAGACGTCGGAGCGCTTGATCGGGATGCCTTCCTTGGCCGCCGTGCCCTCGATCATCTGCGTGAGCAGTTGGCCGGCGCGGCCGACGAATGGCATGCCCTGCTCATCCTCATCGGCGCCCGGGCCTTCGCCGACGAACACGAGTCTGGCTTGCTCGTTGCCGATCCGAAGACGATCTTGTTGCGCGCCTCGTGCAGGCGGCAGCGCTTGCAATCGCCGATGTCGGCGAGGATCTTTAATAGGGAATCCTGAGCGGGTTCGAGGGTCGGGATGGGCACGGGAACGGTGGCTGGTGGCTGGTGGCTGGTGGTCGGAGCGGCGATAGACCGTTTTGATGCCGAGATCCTGATAGAACTCCAGACGCTGGCGGATCTGTCCTTCGTCATTGAGCGGCGTGCACAGCCAGGCGAAGTTTGAGCACCTGGTCGAAGATGCGGTCGGCAATTTCGCGCTTGGGGGCGCGCGAAAGGGGAATGGTTTCGCCGGTGCTCAGCACCAGCACCACTTCGTTGTCGTCGGATTCGAAGCCCGTAGCTTCGTTGTCCACCAGATTGGCCACCACCATGTCGCAATTCTTGGACTCCAGCTTGCGGCGGCGCTCTCGACCAGATTTTCGGTTTCGGCGGCGAATCCGATCAGCAGGCGGTCGCCCTTCTTCTGGCCCAATTCGGCCAGGATGTCGGGCGTCGGATCGAGTTCCAGCGACATCCGCATGGCGGTCTTCTTCATTTTGTGCCGGGGCACCTGCGACAGATGATAATCGGCCACGGCGGCCGCTTTGACGATGATGCCGGCCTCGGGCAAGTGCTCGATTACCGGCGTCGCGCATCTCGCGGGCGGTCTGGACGTGAACCACGGTGACACCATGCGGCGCCGGCAACTGCACGGGGCCGGAAACCAGAATGACTCGCGCGCCGCGCGCGGCGGCGGCTTCCGCCAGCGCGTAGCCCATCTTGCCGCTGGAGCGATTGGAAATGTAGCGCACCGGATCGAGCGGCTCCTGCGTGGGCCCGGCGGTGATGAGAACGGTTTCGCCTTCCAGATCGCGGCGCGTGAAAGTATGAGGCCGGCGACCACATCGGCGATCTTGTCGGGCTCGGCCAGCCGGCCCGGCCCGTGGTCCCGCAAGCCAGAAAGCCATCTTCCGGTTCGACGATGACGTGGCCGCGCGCGCGCAGCGTCGCCAGATTCGCCTGCGTGGCCGGATGCGCCCACATGTTGCTGTTCATGGCCGGCGCCAGCACCACGCGTCCGGTGAACGCCAGATACATGGTGGTGAGGAAATCGTCGGCCAAGCCGTGCGCCAATCGCGCCATCAGATCGGCGGTAGCCGGGGCGATCACCAGAATTTCGTTGTCTTGCGCGACGGCGATGTGTTCGACGGCGCTCGATAGAGTTTCTTCGGGGCTTTCCGCAGAGAACAGACCGGTGATGACTTTGCGGCCAGTGAGGCTGGCGAAGGTAAAGGGGTGATGAATTCGCGGGCGGCGTCGGTCATGACCACCTGGACGCGCATGCCGCGCTCCATCAGCGCCCGAGCCAATTCGGCGGATTTGTAGGCAGCGATGCCGCCGCCGACGCCGAGCACGACATTCATGGTCTTACTCTTGGGGCAGCAGTTCTTCGGGAACCACGCGGAGCGAGTCGGTGTATTTCACCAGACCGCGCCGGACTTCTTCCATCGAAGTCACGGTCGGCTTCTTCGAGGTGGTGGGGAGAAACGGGCGGGCGCCATTCTGCAGCTGCCGCGCGCGCTTGGCGGCGACGATGATGAAGCGATAGGTGCTCTGTTCCGCCGTCGTCGGGAATCGCGTACATCGCGTTGTTTCTCATTCTTTCAGCCATACGTATTACCTCTTCCAATTAGATCTTTCGAAACTGTCTAGAATCGGCCGAACTTCCTCTTCCATCCGGGCCTTGCGCAGCCGCTCGGCTTTGACAATGGTTGCCAAACGGGCCGAAGCTTCTTCGATATCCCGGTTGATCAGAACAAAATCGTACTGCGTGTAGTTCTGAACTTCCTCCGCCGCTCCCCGCAACCGGCGCTGGATCACTTCTTCGCTATCTTGCGACCGCGAGCGAAGCCGCTGCTCCAGAACGTCCCGCGACGGCGGCAGCACAAAAATGCTGATGGCCTGCGGAATCGCTACCTTCAATTGTCTCGCACCCTGGACGTCGATGTCGAGTACCAGGTCCTTGCCATGGTGCGTGGCCGATTCGAAGGTCTCGCGGTTGGTCCCGTAGTAATTTCCGAAAACTTCGGCGTGTTCCAGGAATTCGCCGCGCGCCAGGCGCTCCTCGAAGTCCTTTCGGCTGATGAAGATATAGTCCACTCCCGGGGTCTCACTGGCGCCGCGGCTGGCGGGTAGTGTAGGAGATGGAGAAGATCAGATTGGGGACGGATTTCAGCAGCTGGTGGACCAGCGTCGATTTACCCGAGCCGGAGGGCGCGGAAATGATGAAGACGGTCGTCATTCTAGATTTAGGGCCTGCTCGCGGATCTTTTCGATGGACGGCTTTGGAAGCCAGCGCCAGTTCGGTGATGCGGAGGCCCAGGTCGCCGATGCCGTTGGTCTTGGAAAGAACGGTGTTGGTTTCGCGGTTCAACTCCTGCAGCAGAAAGTCGAGGCGCTTGCCCACTTCACCGCCGGCATTCAGGATCTCGTCCAATTGGCGGGAATGGATCTGCAGGCGCGAAATCTCCTCGCCGATGTCGCTACGGTCGGCCAGTAGCGCGGCTTCCTGCGCCAGACGCTGCGGATCGAGGGCGGAGTTGCCGAGCAGTTCCTGCAGTTTTTCGATCAAGCGCTTCTGGAAGGCGGGCACGGCCTGGCCGCGGATCTGCTCCATCTCGCGCGGCGCTTTCGCGAATGGCGTCGTTCTGTTCCCGGATGACGGCGGCCAGCTCCGCGCCTTCGCGCGCGCGAAACTCGTTCAGCTTTTCGACTGCTTCTTCGATCGCCGCCAGGATGGCGCTCTCCGACAACGGATCGGTTTCGCCGTCGGACGCCTGCGCCAAACATGCCTGGCAGCAGCAGGATGCGGTTCAGGTCCGGCTGGGCATTCTGGATGCCTTCCTCGGCCGCGGCGGTGCGGAAGGCCGCCAGATAAGAACGCAGCAAAGGCAGGTTGAGGCCGCCCGAGCCGTTGGCGGTGCGCAGCGCCGAACATCGCACGTCGATGTGGCCGCGCAGGACCGGACCGTTTGATGACGGCGCGCATGGCGTTTTCGAGCGAGTCCATCTCCGGAGCCCAAGTGGAAGTGCAGATCCAGACCGCGATGATTGACGCTCTTCAGGCTGACGACGATGTCGCCTGCTCGGTGCTGGTCTGGACGCGGGCGAAGCCGGTCATGCTGCGGATGGGAGCGCTCATTGAGGTTCGGTTCAACAGCGGATCTGCGGGCAAGAACTGCAGATCATGCAGCCGCTGATAGATGCCCCCGTGATTGATCAATTCCTCGTGCGTGCCGATTTCGGAAATCCGGCCTCGATCCAGCACCACGATTTTGTCGGCGCGCCGGATGGTGGAGAGGCGGTGGGCGATGACGATCACGGTGCGGTTGCTCATCAGATTCTGCAGCGCCTTTTGCACCAGGATCTCGGATTCGGTGTCCAGGTGCGAAGTGGCTTCGTCCAGAATCAGGATCGGCGCGTTCTTGAGCAGCGCGCGCGCGATGGCCAGCCGCTGGCGCTGGCCGCCGCTCAGCTTGGCTCCGCGTTCGCCGATGACGGTGTCGTAGCCCTCGGTCATGCGCTCGATGAATTCTTCGGCCAGAGCGTTGCGAGCGGCTTCGCGAACCTCTTCGTCGGTGGCCTTGGGACGGCCGTAGCGAATGTTATTGGCGACGGTGTCGTTGAACAGGAAGGTCTCTTGCGCGACGATGCCGATCTGGCTGCGCAGCGAGGCGAGCTGGATGTCGCGAATATCCTTGCCGTCGATCCGAATCGCGCCGTCGGTAACGTCATAAAAGCGCGGAACCAGATTCGCCAGCGTGGTTTTTCCGCCGCCGCTGGGCCCGACCAGCGCCACCACTTCGCCGGCGCGCACTTCCAGTTGCACGCCGCTCATTTGGAATCCATTGGGCGCGTTCTGATAATGGAAACCGATATCGTCCAACAGGATGGCGTGCTGGAACTTGCCGAGTTTCGCCGCGTTGGGCTTTTCGACGATCTGCTGGCTGCGATCCAGGTATTCGAAGACTTTCTGCGACGCGCCCAGCGCCTGCTGGAAGATTTGTGGATGCCGGTGAGGCGCTTCACGGGCTCGTACAGCATCAGCAGCGCGATCACGAAGCTGGTGAACTCGCCCGCGGTTAACGCGCCGCTCTTGATTTGCAGCCGCGCGTAGGTGAGCAGCCCGACGATGGTGAAAGCGCCGAAGCATTCGATCAGCGGTGAAGAGAGCGCCTGCTGCGCCACGTAGCGCAGGTTGCTGGATTTGAATCGCGCCAGGGCCATGCTGAAGCGGTTCGATTCGACGTCTTCGGCGCCGAACGATTTCACCACTTGATGGCCGCTGATGGTTTCCTGAAGAATCTGATTGAGCTCGGCGGCGTCGTCCTGCGCGCGTCGAGTGGTCCGGCGGATGCGGCGTCCGATGCGCAGCGTCGGCACCAGAACGAAAGGCAGCACGGTGAGGCTGACCAGGGCGAGCCGCCAGTCTTTCTGGATCACCACGCAGAGCAGGAACGTTACGGTGAAGGTCTGGCGCATCCAATCCGCCAGCATGTGCGACGTGGCCACCTGGATCTTTTCGATATCGTTCATGATGGACGACATCAACCGGCCGGTGGAGTTGGATTCGAAGAAGTGCGCGTCCTGGCGCAATACGCGGTCAAACACTGTCTGACGGAGATCCGTGACGGCCGAGAAGCCGACATAGTTGATGAAATAGTTTCCGAAATAATCGCACAGGCCTTTGATCAGGAAGGTGGCTACAATGGCGACCGCCACCATGGTCCAGACATTGTGGATGCCGGCGGGCAGCAGGTCCTGGAGAAAGACTTTGTGCTGGAAGAGAGGAATGGTGAAGAGCGGAACCTTGGAATCGGGCGAGTCGGGATTGAGCACGCGGTCAAAGACCGGAGTGATTAAAATGGCCGTGAATCCCTGCGCGGCCCCCACCAACGCCATCAAGACCACCGAAAACAGCAATGGCGCCGTATAGGGCCGGACGTAGTGGAGGAGGCGGCGGAGTTCGGTCATTGGGGTTGTGGGAGGTGGGAGGTGGGTTGTAGGGAAAGGCTGTCAACAGCCTCCAACACTCGGGACAGTCCGATGGAAGCAATTCCTTCCGGACTGGTCAGGACCGCGTTTTCGGTTCGCCAGGGGCGCCAGTTGTCGAGGTCCGACGCTCCGAACAGGACGATCATCGGACGGGCAAAGGCTGCGGCCATGTGGGCTGGACCGCTGTCGTTTCCAACGAATAACGCTGCGTTCGCGAGCAGGGATTTGACTTCTTCCAGCGGCGCGCCTTGCAGGCACGTGTGTTGCTTGAAGCCCGACAGATCTTCGTTTGGGCCCGAGATAAATACCGCTTCCATGCCAAGCTCTTGGAGATGCTTGGCAACGGCGAGGAAATTTTCGCGCGGCCAGGTCTTGTCAGCGGTGGATGCGAAGGGATGCAACACAGCATAGGGGCGGGGCCGGGAACTAGGCGCGGCAAACAATCGCGCGCGCGGTATCTCCGTGACAGCGGCACTCCCAGATAGAACATCGCGGAAGCAAGATGCTCGGCGGTGTGAACCTTGCGATCCACGCTTAAAATTTCCTGCGCCCGGGGAATACGGATGTTGTACATCGGCTGGAAACGAAAATGGGCGAAGCCGGCGCGCAAGCCCGCCGCCGCTGCCAGCATCAAGCGGACGCTGGTGGCGCCCCCGTGCAAATTGATCGCGAGATGCGGCCGCAGGCGGGCGAGCGGGGCGGCACTGGGGGCGAGAATTTGATCGACATCGGGATTGCCGGCAAACACAGCGGCAAAGCTGTCTTCCACCACCACGCTGAGCTTTAAATCGGGACGGAATTGTTTTAATAGAGCGAGCGCGGGCGTGGTGAGCACGCAATCGCCCAGCGACCGCAGGCGAATCACGGCTACCCGGGCGCCTTCGGGCAAGCGGTCAAGCACGTAGGTCATTCGAGACAGACCGGCTTAATCTTCGACCTTGGCTTCGTCGATCAGCATGACGGGAATGTCTTCGCGAATCGGGTAAACGCGTTTGCACTGGACGCACTTTAAACCGCTCTGGTCGGGTTTCATTTCCAGCTCCGCCTTGCACAGCGGACAGACCAGAATATCGAGCAAATCCTTGCTGATCGCCATCAGTTTGATTCAGTTTAACAGGGTTATTGGAGCCGCGGGCGTCAGCCGGGGCTAGCGCCTAGAAGGTGAATCGCGCCTGCAAATCGATTCTGCGGTTCAATCCGCTCTGGGCGAAGGCGCCGAAGCCGCCCGACAAAGAGTTCGATTCGTCGAAAAGCGGCGAGGTGACGATGCCGTTAACGGGCCCGGGATTGACGTGATTGAGCAAGTTGCGCGCCTGGACGGATATCGTCAGGTTATAGCGCTGACTGGTAGACGTGCCGCCGCCTAATCCGCGGAAGAAGGCGCCGCCAGGACCACCGCCTGGACCGCCCGGAAAGCCGCCGCCTCCGCCGGGTCGACCCCCGCCGCCGGGAGGTCCGCCACCACCCAAGTCTTGATTGTTGCGGCTGTTCCTGGCGCTCTCACGCGTTCCACCGAACCCGAAGGTCTTGGCAAGGCGCAGGTTGATGTTAAAACTGCCCGGACTCCGGCCGAAGTTACGCGAGAGAATCGTTTCGCCCGGCGTTGGGTTTGGATTCAGCCAGCCATACTGCGTCCGCACCGCGCCCGGCGTGGACGGACACGACGTATCTGCAATGGTACATCCGGCCACGATACCCGGCCGCGCGTTGAACAGCGTGGTGCCGTACGGATCCGTGCCGGTTGTGATGTTAAATGGCGCACCGGTATTCATGGTGATGAAAGGCGCCACCAGAATCCCCCATCGCGCGGTGATGTTCCCGGCGATCAAACCGCGGTTGCGCTGGTCGAGCGAGGAGGGCCCGTACTCACCCGCCATGCTGTAAGGATTGGAAGGCAGCGTCCCCACCCCGTCGGTGTTGCTGTTGGCTTGGCCATACATGTAGAACCCGTTCAGAGAGACTCTCTTGTTCAACTGGGTGCGGATGTTGGTGATCAATTGCCACTGGTTAAACACGCCGGCCGATTCCATCAAGAGCACGGGATCCGTGCCGTAGGGCCCGGAGCCGCCCGGTATCGGCACATTCTGAAGCGGATAAATGCCGTTGAGTGGCGCGTTGAGATCCTGCGACCGCAATTCGTGCAAGCCGTGCGAGTATACGAAGTTCTCCGATACAGTCGTGTTCTTGGGCAGCTGGCGCTCCACCGTAAAGGCTCCCTGCATGATGTAGGGAGCGCGCATTTGCGAATCGAGCAGTTGGATGGTCTGCGGGGATTGGGGCGGCAAACGGCAGAGGAGCGCCCACCACCGAAGGGTCGAACGGGATCGCATTGGTGGCGCTCTGCGTGATGACGTACTGCTGCTGCACAATGCCGTTGTAGCGGTCGGCAGTCAAGATGTTCTGTTCGCTGACACGGTCGTAGAAAATGCCGAAGCCGCCTCGCAGTACCGTACTGGGCCGCGGATTATTCTTGCTTTGGCCAGGCGCCCAGGCGAATCCGATGCGCGGCGCCCAATCGTGCCAGTCGTGAATGTTCGTTTGGGTTTCGAAGCGGAGGCCCAGGCTCAAGGTGAGGTTGGGCTTCACGCGCCAGTCGTCGCCGATAAATGCGCCAACATCGATTTGATTGACATTCGCCAGAGGATTTCCGGCGTTGATGTTGAACTGGGCGGGCCCACCGCCCAGCTGCTGAATCTGGGCCGGAGTATAGTTCAGGCTCTGCAGAAAAAGCGTGAGCTGATAAACCTGAATCGATTGGAGCGTGGCGCAAGCCGGGTTCGGAGTGGTTTGATCGCACGTGGTCGCACCCGGTACGGCCGAGTAGGTGCCGTCCGCGCCCGGCGCCAGGCCGTAGCCGCCATAAAAGTTGTAGGTTCCACCGAAGTTTGATTGCGAAAAATTGTTAATCGTGACGGCGCGAATACGAGCGCCGAACTTCCAGGTATGCGCGCCGCCTGAATAGGTGGTGTAGTTCTGGAGCTCGTAATTGTTTTGGGTGTTGGTATAGCGTCCGATTTGGGCGCCGCCGCCATTGAACGCGCCCGCCACGCTCAGGCTTGGCAGATTGCTGCTCTCGGTCTGATCGCCGTTGGTGTGATAGAACTGAAAATGCGTTTCGTTGATCACTTTGGTGCTGAGGACGGCCGTTTCCACCAGTTGTATCTGGTAGTCCGTATTCAAAGCGTGATAGGCACGCGATAAGAGACTGGTATTGCCCACGCCCTGGTTGTCAAGATCGTTACGCGTGTAACCGTAGCGCGCGGTCAGCGTGTTGTTCTTGCTGAGTTGATAATCCACGCGCGGGCTGATGCGAAAGCGGGTCTGGGGCTGTGCGAAGACGTCGCTGAAAGGCTCGACGGCGAACGTAGTCGGGTTCACGTTGTAGCCGTTGATGATGTTTCCGTTGTTAATGTCGCGATACTGGACATCGATGAAGAAAGACGCCTTCTTACCCATTGCGCCGCTGAGAGAGCCGCCAAAGTTCTTTTGCAGGAACGGCGCTTTCTCCGCCGCGTAGGGGTTGCGCGCATCCCAGATGGCATCGCCGAAATCGACGTTCACGTTCCCGTGCAGCTTGTCGGTGCCGGGCTTGGTCAGGATCTCGATACGTCCGTATCCGAGTTTGTCGAACTCAGGTGAAAACGGATTCTGATTGATACGGATTTCGCGGATGGCATCCTTACTCGGCAGCTGGCCGCCGGTAAAGCCGTCGATGTAAATTTGGCCGCCGCTAGGCCCCGCCGATGGTCCGGCCAGAGCTTGCAAGTCGGCCTGGAGATCATCAGGATCATCCGACAACGCCTGCAAGTCGGCGCCGCGCAGCACCAGCGCACCCGCATTTTGCGAGGGGTCGACGCTGACTTGGGGTCCGGGGTTTTCTTGTACCGTTACCTCCTGCTTTTCGGCGGCAACCTGCAATTGTAAGTTGAGGGTCACTGTGGGAGACGCCGTCAAATCGATCGCGGAGGGCTTGGCTTGTTGCAGGCCGGACGAAGTGGCCATCACGCTGTATTTACCGGGGGGGAGGCCGGTGATCGAATAGTTGCCGTCGTCGGCCGAGGTTGCCGATTTCACCGGTCCCGCGGCGCTCGACACCGTGACCTTGGCGCCCGGAATCACCGCGCCGGATTCGTCGGTGACCGCGCCATGCACAGTTCCTGAGGATTGGGGATACATCGGCTGCAGCGACAGAGCCAGCAGCAGACGTAACAGGATAGATTTCATGTAATTCGAGCCTTTTGGTTCTAGCGATGTCTACCGTTATTGCTCCGGCCCGCCACCGACGTCGAGATTCCAAGATCCTAAATTGACCTGTCCAGCGGTGCGCGGCGCAGCCGCCAGGAATGGCTCTACCCCGGCCACGAACGCGAAAGCGGTGACCGTTGAGTCATTGGGGCCTTTGGAGCTGGAGACAATCACCGCGTCGCCTTTTTTCAATTCCGAAAGCGACAGCGCAGGCATCCGCTCGAGTATTTGTTGCAGATCGCCGCCGCCGGGTCCACCGCCGCCGCGAAAACCGCCGGGACCGCCCTGGCCTGGGGTTCCTCCAGCAGGCGGCGGAGGCGCACCCGGCGCTCCGGTGGAAGCAGCGTCAGGACGAAGACGCCGTGCCAGCATCGCCGCCATGGTGGGATCCAACCGCCGCAACAGAGAGCTTGCATTGGTGTGAACGACAACAGGTTTCTTGGTTTGCAAGTTGGTGACGCGCACTTCCCCGGACGCCGGATCCACCGATTCCACCGTGGCGGCGATGGTTTCGAAGGCTCCAGAAACCACTTCCTCGGCTTTGAGGTGCGTGCCGTCCTCGTTCTTGGCGCCGAGCGCGCGCACGGTGTCGCCGGGCTGCAGATCGGCAAATGCGCTGGGCTTCGCGTCCGTGAATTTGACCGAATCGGCCGAGTATCGCCGCAGATCGGCAGCGGAGGCGTCGATCACGATGGTCTTCGGCTCGCGGCCGCGCGTGGTGATGGTGATTTCCTTATTGGCGGCGTTCAGAGCGGACACTACGCCTGTCACACCGCGGGTCTGCCACTCGGCGCGATCATGCTGTTGTTTCTGGGCCAGATCGGCCTTCGTCATGATGACCAGGGTGCGGGCGGGAACGGTCTTGGTGCTATCTTCGAGCGGCCCGCGGGCCAGCGCGCGATCGCCCACTGCCAAGTCAGAAAATGCGATTTTGGCGGCCTTCTTAATATCTTTTTCGCCCGGCGGGATGCGGAGGAAGGAAGTGCTATCGCTGAACGTAACGGTATACGCCGCGCCGTCGTCGCCTTTTAGCTTGATTTGTTTGTTCGCGCTATCGATGGAAGTCACTTCGCCGATTACCGATTTCAAGGCCGGCGGAGCTTGCGCGAAGGCCATGGAAATAGCCACTAACGCGATCGGCAATCCAGGGCGGACCAGAGCGCACACTTTTCTCACTACTACTGGGCGATGAACTACTTACGGCGGTTACCCGCGAAATGTCAAGAAACGTAAACTAGCCCGTCAAGAATCAAAGAAGCGTCAATTCGGGCTGATGGTCAGCTTGTTTTCCACGCCAACGACGCCCTTCACCTTCTTGGCCAGCTTCTCGGCTTTGATCTTGAATTTGTCGTTGGTGACCTTGCCGGTGAGCACCACCGTGCCGGCGTGGGCATCCACTTGGATCGGCTGGCCTCCGACTTCGGAATCGTCGGCTAGTTTTACGCGGACCTGATCTACGATCATGTCGTCGGTAACCGGGCCCTTGTCCTTTTCCGCCAACAACGGGAGGACCATAGCAAGCAAGATCACGATGGAAAAAAGTCGCATTTTTTAAGATACCGGACCTTCGTCCGAGTCTAATTCTCCTCCGCGCATGGAGCGCCAGTCAATGGCATTGAGAAATTCGGGGTTTTCGCGCCAATCCTTTTGTACTTTCACGAACAGTTCCAGGAAGACTTTGTGCCCCACCATTTTTTCGATTTCATAACGCGCCAGCGATCCGATCTTCTTGAGAGCCGCGCCGCCCGCGCCGATGATGATCGCCTTTTGCCCGTCGCGTTCGACGTAGATGGTAGCCGCGATTTTCGTGATCTTCGGGCGAATCCTCCCAGCGCTCAATCAAGACGGCGACGGAATGCGGGACCTCCTGACGGGTATGGCGGAGGATCTGCTCGCGAATCATTTCGGCGGCCATGAAGCGCTCGGGCTGATCGGTGACATGGTCGGCGGGGAAATAGGCCGGGCCTTCGGGCAGGCGGGAAACGATGGCGTCGCGTACCCGCTCCAGACCTTCGCCAGTGAGCGCCGAGACGGGGATGTATTCGTCGAATTCACGGACCGCTTTAAATTGCTCGATGTAGGGGAGCAGCTTTCGCTTGTCCTGCACCCGGTCGATCTTATTGGTCAGCAGCAGCGCGGGCGTGGAGAGGTCCTTTAGAACGGCAACAGCCTCGGCGTCTTCGCGTGGAAAAGGGAATGGAGGCGTCCGCCAGATAAAGGATCACGTCGCGATCGGCCAGCGCCGTTCGCACGGTCTGCATCATGCGCCGGTTGAACAGCGTGGTGGACTTGTGAATGCCGGGAGTGTCGATGAATACGATTTGAGCGCCCGGCACGTTCACTACGCCCTGAATGGTGGTGCGCGTAGTCTGGCGGCTGGTCCGAAACGATGGCGAGCTTTTCGCCGATGAGTGCGTTCAGCAGCGTGGATTTACCGGCGTTGGGGCGGCCGACCAGGGATGCAAAACCAGACCGAAATGCGCTCATGAGCGCGTCTCTGGCACGGTTTCGTGGGCCACTTTCGACACTTTCACTTGTTCCACCTTCAGTTCGTCGCCGGCCAGCACTTCCAGGCGGATTCCATCGCGCTCGATGATCTCGCCGATGTGCGGCACGTGCCCCAGCCACTCGGTGACCAGGCCGCCGATGGTGGTGGACTCGGTCTCTTCGGGCGGACGGAACTCCAGCAGATCGTGCAAGCGATCCAGATCCAGGCTGCCGGATACGACGAAGCTGCCGTCGGGCTGCTTCTGAACGTCGCGTTCGGGCTCGTGCTCATCATGAATCTCGCCCAGGATTTCCTCGACCATGTCCTCCATGGTCGCAAGGCCCGCCGTATTGCCGTATTCGTCGATAACGATCGGCCATGTGAGCGCCGTCGTGCTGCATCTCGCGCAGCAGATCGTTTACCGGTTTGGTTTCGGGAACCAGACGGATGGGGCGCGCCAGTTCTTTGACGCGGCGGCCCTGGCGATCGGCCTCGTCCAGTTCGAACATGTCGCGCACATGCACGAAGCCAATGACGTTATCGATGCTCTGGTCATAGACGGGAATGCGCGAGTATTGCTCGTGAATCACCAGCTCGCGCAGATCTTCGAGCGAACGGTTGGCGTCGATGGCGACCATTTTGGGACGCGGCGTCATGACCTCGCGGACTGTCTTGTCGCCGAAAGCCACCACCGACTCAATCAGCTTGCGGTCCTCTTTTTCGATCAGGCCTTCTTCTTCACCTGCTGAGATAAGGGCCTCGATATCGCCAGCAGGGCTGGGGCCTTCTTCTTTGGTAGGAGCGGGTTCAGAGAGCTCCACCAACGACTGGAAAAAACCGAGCGACGCAGTTAGCGGACGCATCAATAGAGCGCATACACGCAGCAGGGGAGCGAACGGAAGCAGCCAGCGTCCGCTGGTTTTGCGATACAGGACCTGGGCCAGAATGTAGGTGGAGAGCAGCATGGTAAGCCATGCGAAGAGCGCCGCTTCGAAAAGATTCTGCCAGGGCGCGGGGTCGCCTTCGAGCGTGGCCAGGAAGCAAACGCCGAGCAGCAAAAGCAAGGTGTGTTTGATCAACGAAAACGCGAGCACGCCGGCCTCGCCGGACACACCCAAACGATCCTCCAGTGTTTCCTTGAAAAATTGCAACGCCGGGAGATCGCGGGCGCGCAGGCGTAGCGAGTCCGTATAGAGGGTTTGAACCACGGTGATAAGACATAGCAGCGCGGCCCAAATGAAGATGGCGCCGACTGCAAACCATGTCATAAGATCACCGAGGTCATAAGATCACCGGGGTCACGCCCGCACCCGCGCAATCAAACCCCGAGGCAATCCCAACGCCGCGCGCCACTTGTTTTCCGCGCGCGCCATCTTCCCACGGTCCTTTTCGTGATCGAATCCCAGCAGGTGAAGCACGCCATGCAGCATCAGAATCTTGATTTCGTCGTCGACGGCGTGGCCGTACTCGGCAGCTTGACGCTGGGCGTGATCAAAGGAAATCGCAATATCGCCGAGAAAACCAAGGTTCTGCTTGGACCAAAATGACAGCACGTCGGTGGCGCGGTCGATCTTGCGAAAATCGCGGTTTAGCCGCCGCAGCTCCGCATCGGTGGTGATCAGGCAGGTGAACGGACGGCTGGTTAGTTCCGTCTCCAGTCGCTTGGCGAAAGCGCGGACCTGCCGTCTCGAAAGCCCGGAAGTAGGCGTATGGAATAGCAGAGTGGTCTGCTCGGAAGGCATGGGAAACTCTAGACCAGCGGAATCTCGCGGCTTTCCACAGCCGCAACGACGGGGAGCGGGGCTTCATTTGACGGAAGCGCAGCTTCGGTGGCAGGTTCGTTAAGTCTAAGCGCCAGTTGGCGGCCAGCGCCGATGGCTTCCTGATGCCGCTCGTAGGCTTTTACGATCTTCTGCACCAGGCTATGGCGAACGACATCGCGATCGTCGAAATAGACAAAGCTGATGCCTTCAATGCCACGCAGAACTTCCACGGCGTCGCTTAAGCCGCTGCGTTTTCCGGAAGGCAAGTCGATCTGTGTGAGGTCGCCGGTGACCACCATCTTGGAGTTGAAACCCTGGCGCGTCAGCACCATCTTCATCTGTTCGGCGGTGCTGTTCTGTGCTTCGTCCAGGATGATGAAGCTGTCGTTCAGGGTGCGGCCACGCATGAACGCGATGGGCGCAACTTCGATTACGGCGCGCTCCAGGAGCTTTTCCACTCTTTCGGCTTCCAGCATGTCGTACAGGGCATCGTACAGCGGGCGAAGATAAGGATCCACCTTTTCCTGGAGATTGCCGGGCAGGAATCCCAGGCGCTCGCCGGCTTCGACGGCCGGGCGCGTGAGCACGATACGGGAAACGCGCTTGCTCAATAACGCCGAAACCGCCATGGCTACGGCGAGATAGGTTTTTCCGGTGCCCGCGGGTCCGACGCCGAAAACCAGATCGTGCCGCTCGATGGCTTCCACGTAGCGGCGCTGGTTGACGGTCTTAGGCGCAAGCGTCTTCTTTCCGAAATTCCTCTGGCGCGCGCTGTGGACCAAGCTGCGCAGAGTGACTTCGGGATCGGCGGTGACCACCCGGAAATAGCTGTTCAGATCGCCGTTGGCGAAGCTCTGGCCTTCCTTCACTAAACTGACATAATCCTCGAGAATGCTGGCCGCGCGAATGACGTCCGGCTCGGCGCCTTCGATTTCGAGCGAATCGTTGAGCAGGCTGGTAGTGACGTGCAAGCCGCTCTCGAGGACGCGGATGTTTTCATCGCGAGTTCCAAACAAGGATTCGATGCCGCGAGTGATCTGAACGCTGAGTTTCATTCCAAGATAAGGTGGCTTAATTGCATGCTGTGACAGCAGGAGGGGCCGACCGGGGAACTTTCATCCGCGAAGGCGGAGGAAAAGCAAACATCTGGGACCCATATTATACCAGAGGCGGCCAGACCCTGCGAGCCGGTTCTTTAGACGAAATGCCCTACTCGGCCCGCAGCGCGTTCGGCCGGGTCAACCGCCGCGGCGCGGCGCGAGGGCAAGTAACACGCCAGATAGGCCGTGATGAAAACGCCAATCGTGATGGCGGCGTAAGTCACTGGATCGACGGGGCTGACGTTGAACAGAAGGGACGACATCAGGCGCATGGAGATAAATGCGGTTACAAGACCGCACGCAATCCCGATGCCGGTCAGCCATAACCCATCGCGGACAAACAGTGTGGTGATGCTCTGCTGCTGCGCGCCGAGCGCTACGCGAATACCGATCTCGCGCGTGCGCTGCGACACCGAATAAGAGATGACGCCGTAGATTCCGACGATTCCGAGCAGCAGAGCCATGCCTCCGGCAACGGCAAGCATCACCAGGGTGAAAGAAGTTCGCGCCAACGATTTTGAGTAAAGGTAACCGAGCGTGTGAACGTCCGCCAAGCGGCAGATTTGGATCGAGCGACCACACTGCCTGCTGGATCTCCTTCATAAAAGCTTGCGAGCCGGCGCGTGGGCTGCGAATCGCGAGGGCGATATGGCCGGTGCACCGATTCTTTCTGGCCTTCGAAGCGGTCCATCATTACGGGCCAGTAGACGGAGGTCGGAGCTGGCTGGGTGACGCCGTCGTCATGCAGGTCGCCGGCGACCCCGATGATCTCCCGCCAGTCGTCCGTGTTGGCTGACGCGGATTCGCTTGCCGAGGCGTTGTGGGCGTCGTGCCAATACTCTCGCGCGAAATTTTCGGAGACAAGCGCGACCGGGATCCTCTTGTAGATGTCGGTCCAAGTGAGATCGCGGCCGGCAATCAGAGGAGTGCCGAGCGTCGCGAAGAATCCGGGCGAAATGAATTTGAAACGGCGTATCGGCGGAAACTCGCCTTCTTTGTAGATGCGATCCTGCGCCACCAGCACATCGTTTGAGGCGCGTCCATCCATGGGAATGGAGCTTGAGAAGCTAACCGCGGACACCCCTGGGATCGCCGCGACTTTGTTCAACATCTCCTGCTCCATGCGGACCAGCCGCTCGGCTTCGGAATCCGGTATCTGGGTTTCAGGAACATAAATGCGCAATGTTTGAATTGTCTCGGGCGTCGAGAATCCGGGAGGTACGTGCATTAAAGCGCGAAAAGTTCGGATCATCAAGCCGGAACAAATCAACAAAACCAGCGCCAGGGCAACCTGCAAAATCACCAGGCCGTTGCGCGCGCGGTGGCGTTCGCGGCTTTGGCTGAGCGCGCGGCCACCTTCGCGAAGGCCGCTGTTCACTTGCCCGCGGGCATATTTGAGGATGGGAAGCGAAGCAATCAGAAGGCTAGTGAAGAGCGCCAGCCCGAGAGTGAACAGCAACACCGGAATGTCGATGCCAATCTCGCGGATGCGCGGAATCCCGGTGGGCGCCAGCGCGACCAAAATCCGCAAAGCCTCATCGGCCAGGACTAATCCAAGCGCGCTTCCCAACACCGCCAGTACGACGCTTTCTACCATCAGATCCGCCGCGATGCGCTTCCATCCGGCGCCCAGCGCAGCGCGCACGGCCAATTCCTGACGGCGGCCTTCCACCCGCACCAGCAGCAGATTCGCGACGTTGGCGCAGGCGATCAGCAGCACCAAGGCGATGGAGCCCATCAAAACCCACAAGACCTTGCCCGCATCGCCCACCACGTCCTGCTTCAAGGGCCGCAGATTGGGAGAATGTGCGCGTTCTCGAATAGTTTGATGCTGAAGCCCTCCGGCACTGGAAAACTTCGCATGACCACGGGCAGCAGACGCGCCAGATCGGCGCTGGCCTGCGCCTCGGTGACGCCGGGCTTGAGGCGGGCCAAGGCGCGCTGGCTGAAATTGCCGAGTTTGGTCTTGCCACGATCCCATTGGAATGGTATGAAGAGCGCCAGGTCGTCCGGGTCATCCAGGAACTGAAATCCCTGGGGCAGCACGCCGATAATTTGGCGCGGCTTTCCATCCATGTGATGGATTGTCCGATCACCGAGGAAGCTGCGCCAAATTTCTGCTGCCAGTAGCCATAAGACAGCAGCACGGTTGCGGGCCGGCCCGGCAAATCGTCTTCGCGATTGAATAAGCGGCCCAGCGCCGGCACTACGCCCAGAATCCGCAGCGTGCCGTCGGAGACGTCGAGTCCCCGAACGTGCTCTGGTTCTCCTGCGCCGGTCACGGCGAACGAGTCGCCGTCAAAGACGCCGATGTCCTGGAGGGTGGTGTTTTGCTCACGGTCAATGAAGTAGATGGATGGCGCCATGTTCAGTTCCTTCATGCCGATACCGGGCGCGGTGTGCCATACGCCGATCAACTGTTCCGGGTGGGGATAGGGCAAGGGCTTTAGCAGGACGCTTTCGACGACCGTGAAAATCACCGTGGTCGCGCCCACGCCTACGGCGAGCGTGATCAGAGTGACTGCTGCAAACAGCGGCGCCCGGCTGAGCCTGCGAAACACTTGCCTGAGTTGATCCATGAACGCTCCTTCTGTTGGGGTACGTCGCGACGGGGTGAAAAGTTCCCAAGTCCCAAATTTGGGAAACTGGAGTGGACGGCAATGCTTCGACTGACGCACATTCCCCGGCCGCCGCTCTCCGAGTTCGTGAACCTGTTGTGGCTCTACCAAGGTTACACGCAGCCGCACGCCAAGGAGCGGATTTTGCCTACGGGTGAGATGCAGCTGGTAATCAACCTGGTTGAGGACCGGTCTTACATTTACGACCGCGAAGATACCGATCGCTGCCAGACCTTTCGCGGGGCGGTGCTTTCGGGCGCCCACTCGCAATATCAGGTAATCGGCACCGCGCAGCAGGCCTTCGTGATCGGCGTGCATTTTCGCCCCGGCGGCGCGTTTCCGTTTTTGCGAAGGCCGGCGGGCGAGCTGCGCGATACTACTGTTTCACTGGATGATTTATGGGGCGGGGCGGCGATCGATCTGCGGGATCAGTTGCTGGAAGCCGCGTCGCATCGCGCTCGGTTCGTAATTCTGGAGCGAGCCCTCATGGCTGAACTCATGGGCGGATTTAATCGCCATGGCGCTGTAGGATTCGCCCTGCGCCGTTTCATGGCTGCTCCGCATATGACAACCATGGCGGCGGTGACGGATCAGATCGGCCTTAGCCCGAAGCGCTTCATCCAAGTCTTCCGCGATGAAACAGGATTCGCCCCCAAGGTGTTTTGCCGCATCCGGCGATTCCAACAAGCGCTGGAGCGGATCGGCGTCGGCAAAACGGTGGAATGGGCGAGTGTCGCCCTGGATTCCGGGTATTTCGATCAAGCTCACTTTAATCACGATTTCCGGGCTTTCTCCGGGATCAACCCGTCATCCTATCTCGCGCACCAGACGCCGCATCGCAATCACGTGCCGCTGGTGGACTGAGGAAAATATTTACAATACGGGCTGGGTTCGTTAGGCGGACAATGGCTGCATGGCAACTCAAGTGAAATACATTCCGGACGGGCACCAGACGGTCAGTCCTTATATCGTGGTCACGGGCGTGGCCCAGCTGATCGACTTCGCGAAACAAGCTTTTGGCGCGACGGAAGTTTATATTTCCAAGCGGCCCGACGGGACGGTGCAGCACGCCGAGATCAAGATTGGCGATTCCATTGTGATGCTGGGCGAGGGCGGGGAAGGCGGGAAGACTTTCCTGGCCATGCTGCACCTCTATATGGAGGATGTGGACGCGGTGTATCAGCGGGCGCTGCAGGCTGGTGCAAAGTCGATTCGCGAACCCGCCGATCAGCCGTATGGCGACCGCTCGGGCGGCGTAGAGGACACGTTTGGCAATCAGTGGTGGATCTCGACGCATATCAAAGATGTCGCCTAGCGTCGCGAACGTAAACGCCGCATCATGTTTCAGCACGCCCTGCGCTAACATGAAATATCTTCATGGCCATCGACTGGTTTCCGCTGTGGCTCAGCTTGCGCGTGGCTGCGATTTCCACCGCAATTGCGCTCGCGGTCGGACTCTGGCTGGCATGGATTCTGGCGAATCGATCGTTTCGCGGCAAAGAGGTTCTGGATGCCGCCGTCACTCTTCCGCTGGTGCTGCCGCCGACGGTGCTGGGCTACTATCTGTTGGTCCTGCTCGGCCGGGCCAGCCCGGTCGGCCATCTCTATGAATGGCTGTTCGGCGGACCGCTAGTTTTCACCTGGCAGGCGGCGGTGGTGGCGTCGCTGTTTCATTCCACGCCGCTGCTGGTAAAGTCGGCGCGAGCCGCATTCGAAAGCGTCGATCGATCGTATGAACGCGCAGCGCGCAATCTGGGCGCCACCGAACTGCGGTTGTTCTGGCGTGTAACGCTGCCTCTGGCGCGGCGATCCATCCTGGCTGCCGCCGCTCTGGCTTTTGCGCGATCGCTGGGCGATTTCGGCGTAACGCTGATGATCGCGGGCAACATTCCCGGCCGCACGCAGACCATCTCAGTGGCGATTTACGATGCTGTGGAAGCGGGGAATGGCGCAACGGCCCGCATATTGGTGCTGGTCATCTCCGCGCTCGCGCTCGTCATCCTGACGCTGGCCAATCGGCTCACTTCCAATCCGTTCGGACCTCGACAGACGGCTTTATGATTGAGGCCCGATGATTCAAGCGAAGATTCGGAAGCAGTACGCGCCGGGCCCCGATTCTTCCGGATTCTCGCTGGATCTCGAATTTCAAGCTGCCTCCGGCGTGACGGCCCTGTTTGGTTCCAGCGGGTCGGGAAAAACGCTGACGCTCGATTCCATCGCCGGATTCGTGCGTCCCGACGAAGGACGCATTTTGCTCGACGACCAGATCTTGTTCGACGGCGCAGCCAAAGTGCATGTGCCTCCCCGGTCGCGCCATTGCGGCTACGTGTTTCAAAACTACGCGCTTTTTCCGCACATGACGCTGCGGCAAAACCTGGAGTTCGCCGCCGAACGCGCGCCCAGTCTGGGCCGCCATCGCAAGGTGACCGAGATGCTGGAAAAGTTCCACTTGACCGACGTCGCAGGACGGCGGCCCTATCAGCTTTCGGGCGGACAGAAACAGCGTTGTTCCATCGCACGAGCATTGATCGGCGCGCCGCGCGTCTTGTTGCTGGATGAGCCCACACGTGGTCTGGACGCACCGCTCAAAGCCGAGCTTTATTTCGTGCTTCGTCAAGTCCGGCAGGAATTTGGAACACCCATTTTGTTGGTCACGCACGACACTCAGGAATGTTTTGAACTGGCCGATGAAATGGTGGTGCTGCGCGAAGGCCGCGCGGTGCAAAGTGGGACGCCGCGCAAAGTTTTCGAGCAACCTGCCAACGTGGATGTGGCGCGGCTGATGGGACTCTACAATGTTTTGCGCGTAGAGATCCGATCGCTCGATCCGGGCCGCAATACAAGCAGGCTGCGCTATGAGGATTTCGAACTGACCGGCCCCTATTTTCCAGGGCGGCTGATCGGCGATCAGGTGTGGTTGTATCTCCGGCCCGATCAGCTCTCGGCGGCGCCCGCGCAACGGCCGCCCGGCGTTTAACCAGATTCCCGCCGCGCTGCTTCGCACGGTGGAGAAACCGGAGCATTTGCGGCTGGAGTTCTCGGGCGACATCGCGGTTGAGGTGTCTCCGGGCTCGATCGAAAACGTTGCCAGCGTGAAGGAATGGGTCATCGAATTTCCCAGCTCCGGCCTGCGAGTTCTGTGAAGCGCTACTGCATTACCGATTCGCCCGAAGTGGCAGCCCGTGCCGCGAGGGACGGTGTGGAAATGATCCAGATTCGGGCCAAAGAGCTTTCCGCGCGGGAACTCAGCAGTTTGGTACGAACGGTCCTACGAGTCGCGCAGGCCAGCCGCGTTCTAGTAAATACGCGCACCGATGTCGCACTGGCGTGCGGCGCCCACGGTGTTCACCTGCCCGCTGGATCGATATCAGCGCAAGCAATTCGACAAATCGCTCCCGCTGGATTTCTAGTCGGCGTTTCCTGCCACAACATCGATGAGCTTCGCTCGGTCGAGCTTGAGGGTGCCGATTTCGCCGTCTATGGCCCGGTTTTCCTCAGCGTCACCAAATCGCTTACGCCCATTGGGATTGCCGCGTTCCGGCAGGCAGTGGCAGCGGTGAAGCTCCCGGTTTACGCATTGGGTGGGGTCACGCGAGAAAACGCCGCTGAGTGCATCACCGCGGGAGCTGCCGGTATCGCGGGCATTTCTCTATTCCATTAATATTGAGGATTGCAACCCTCGCCGCCAGTCTCAACCGCGACCCAGCGCCAGAAACTGCTGGGGCTGGCATTGCGCGTGGGGGCTTTCGCCTTGATCGCGATGTTGGGGTACTTTTTCGTATTTCCAATCATCATCGCGTTCATCGGTGCTCCCGTCTTTGTCATTTCGACGCTGGGCACCTTCGCCGCCGCCGCCGTAGCGAACGCCATCGTGCTGCGCATTTACGAACGCGGAAATCTGGCCAGTATCGGCCTGGGCTGGACTGCCGCGTCACGCCGTAATCTTTCGTTCGGCCTGTTGGGCGGCATCGGCGCGGCGTTGGTGGTCATCGTTCTCCCGCTGGTAGTGCGCGCGGCTGATCTGCAGCCGGTTCCTACCGAGCATTTCCGCTGGCCCTCGCTGCTGTTCGTGTCCATCTTGCTGTTGTTTGGCGCAGTAGGCGAGGAGATGCTGTTCCGCGGCTATGCTTTTCAAGTGTTGGTAAAGGGGATTGGTCCGTTCGCCACCATCCTTCCCATGGCCGTTCTATTTGGCCTGGCGCACTCGCAAAATCTGAACTTCGGCCCGCTCGCGCTGACCAACACCATATTGTGGGGCATCGTGCTGGGATATTCGTTTCTCCGCAGCGGCGATCTGTGGCTGCCCATCGGACTGCATTTTGGTTGGAACTGGACGCTGCCGCTTCTGGGCGTCAATCTCAGCGGGTTTACAATGAATGTGACAGGTTACGCGATGCATTGGAAGATCGGGGAAAACTTCAGCGGCGGCGCCTACGGTCCGGAAGGCGGCTTGCTGACCACTGCGGTGGCGATCGGTTTGTTCTTTTACCTCGGAAAAGTCCCCATCCAGCATCAGGAAACGTTTCTGACGGAGGAAGTATGATCCGTATGCGCCGAGCGACCCCTTGGATTCTGCCATCAGCCTGCCTTCTGGCATCCTTGCTATGGCCGCAGACCGCGCCGGCTCAACTGAAGCTGACCGAAGACGATAAGGTCGACATTCTGCGCGGATTGCTCTCCGAATACGCCACAGTGAAAACGCTTTTGCCGCGTTCCAAGAAACCGCTGCCGTTTCAGAGCGATGGCGTGTGGAACAAAGAGATCTGGGACCAATCGGCTCGCGAATTCGGAGCGGCAGCTCGCGTGGGCGATCTGGTGCAAGTCACCCATTTGAGCATCGAAAACGACAAGATCGTGCTTGAGATCAACAATGGGCTGAAAGGCGCCAGGGGAAGCTGGAAGGATCACGTGCAGGTCGGAGTGGGAAACCAGACGCGCCCGATCGGCACCCAGCAGAACTCCAACGCCCCCGGGGGCACTTCCATTGTTCTGTTGTTCGGCCAGCCGCTTCCGTCGATGCAGGCTGACGAAATCAAGAAGATCCTTTCGCCGGTGCTGGATTTCCAGTTGCAAAACGCCGCCGACAACTACTTCGATAAGCTGCCGGAGCCCATTAAGATTGCCATCAAAGCCAACAAGGTGATTGTGGGGATGGATCGCGACCAGGTTTTGCTGTCGATCGGCAAGCCGCGCCACAAGGAGCGCAACGTTTCCAACGACGGCGCCGAGTCGGAGGACTGGATCTACGGCGAGCCTCCCGGTAAGATTACCTTTGTGACTTTCGGAGGGTCGAAAGTGACCGGGGTCAAAGAAGCTTACGCCGACATTGGCGGGTCAACGGCGCCGCCGCTGGTTGCCAAATAGCGCAGCCAAGCGTAAACCTGGAGAGACATGTCCATTAAAGTTGGCATTAACGGCTTCGGCCGCATTGGCCGCAATGTGATTCGTGCGGGCCTGCATAACAAGAACATCGAATTTGTGGCCGCCAACGATCTCACCGACACCAAAACGCTGGCGCATCTGCTGAAATACGATTCCACCCTCGGCCAGCTGCACGAAGACGTCAAAATCGATGGCGATTCCATCGTCGTCGGCGGGAAACGCATCAAGATTTTCGCCGTGAAGGATCCTGCCGAGCTGGATTGGAGCTCGCTTGGCGTGCAGGTGGTGGTGGAATCCACCGGCCGATTCACCGACAAGAAGGATGCGGCCAAGCATTTGCGGGGCACGGTGAAGAAGGTCATTATTTCGGCTCCCGCGACAGGCGAAGACATCACCATCGTTCTGGGCGTCAACCAGAACATGTACGATCCCGCCAAGCACAACGTGATCTCGAACGCTTCCTGCACCACCAATTGCCTGGCGCCGGTGGTGAAGGTGCTGCACGAGAAGTTCGGTATCCAAAAAGGATCGATGACGACGATCCACAGCTATACCAACGATCAGAACGTGCTGGATTTTCCCCACAAGGATCTGCGGCGCGCGCGCGCCGCGGCGCTTAACATGATCCCGACCACCACCGGCGCTGCGAAGGCGATTTCGCTGGTGATGCCGGAGCTGAAGGGCAAGTTGGATGGGTACTCGATGCGCGTTCCCACGCCTGACGTTTCCGTGGTTGACTTAGTGGTGCTGACATCTAAGAACACAACGGCCGAAGAGGTGAATAAGGCGCTGGAAGACGCGGCCAACGGTCCGCTCAAAGGAATCCTTGCTTATACCGAAGACCCGGTTGTTTCCACTGACATGCTCCACAATCCCAATAGCTCGATCGTCGACACAGGGCTGACCAAAGTGCTGGATGGGAACCTGGTCCACGTAGTTTCCTGGTACGACAACGAGTGGGGCTACTCGATGCGCGTGGTGGATCTGATCGATTTTCTCGGCAAGAAGGGCTTGTAGCAGTTCTCAAGCATTTTTCCGCACCACCCAAGTGGTCATCGAGCGCTGATTTTGCACCACGGTGGTTTTCAAGGGATCAACGAAGTGTCCACCCAGCTCTTTGGTGAACGTCACCAGTAGGGCCTCGTCTACTAAGTAACGCTGCGAGCCATCGGGCAAATGGAAGCGGCGGCCAGCGATTTGCCTCACTTGCGCTTCGATTCCAATCGACGACGCGAGCCGGCAGAAAAACAGACCGCCCGGCTTCAGGACTCGCCAAGAGCCGCGCAGCATGGCTTGAAAATGATCGTCGTCGCGGGCGAAGTGCAGAACCGCGCTGCTGATCACGACGTCGGCGAAGGCGTCCGGGAAGGAATTGGCTTCGATCGCTTCAGCCCGAAAGTTGTCAGACTGCGCCAGGTGACGAACGGCTTCAATGGCGAGCGGATCCGCGTCTACGCCAAAGATTTCATAGCCTTCCTGGAGCAGGTAAACCAGGTTACGTCCCGAGCCGCACCCGGCGTCAAAGATCCGCATCCCGGGCGTGATCCGCCCTCGAAGCAATTGATCGAAGAGATAGATGTCGATCGGGCCGAATTGGTGCTGAAGATCGGCTGCCATTACCGATTTATGAGGCCGCTTCGTTGAACACGTACTCGTGCTGTCCGTCGCGGATCACCAGAACACGCTTCCCGCCGCGCTCACCCACCACAAACTCGAACCCGTCCACGGCCGGGTCGATAGTGATGAACGAAATCGTTCCGTCGTCATTCTTGCGCGACGCAACCGCGCTCTTCCACTCGCCGAAGTCGAAAACAGTGGCCGCATTTACGTGGAGGACCGTCAGATCGCCGAGCGCGCTGCTCGTATAGTGGCCGGCGAGTTTCGCCACTTCTGCGCCATTGGCCGGTACCACGAGACGTTCCCGATCTTTAGCGAGGGAGGCTTGGTGATTCGCGGCCCGCGCGTCGATGTCGCCCACCGCCTCCGGCTTCCCATCGAACGCCACCTCGAGCAACCGGCGCATCAACGGACGCAGCAGCAACTGACCGTTGTCCGAGTTGGTGAGCAGCACCGCGCCGATGCCGTAATCCGGCAGGAACATCAAATCGCTTTTATAACCCAGCATGCTGCCGCCGTGATGAATCACAGGGACTCCCCAGGTCTTGTCGATCATCAGCCCCATGCCGTAGTATTGATCCTCGCCAATGGCTACTTGCGGGTTCCGCCGAATCAAGAGATTCTCCTCGGAGACCAGACGTTTCCCATTGGGCAGCTTTCCGAGCGCTAGTTCCAGTTGAACGTAGCGTGACAGATCGTGCGCCGATGTCCAGACGCCGCCGGCTGGCCGATGCGGAACCATGGAGTAGTTCAACGCCATATTTGCGACAGCCGGCTTCCCGTTCACGTCATCGCCATGCGGCGACGCGTGATTTACCTTTTGCGCGCGCTCCATGTCGAAGGTGGTGGACTTCATTCCAAGCGGATCAAAGATCTTCTTCTGCATCGCGTCATCATAGGCAGCGCCTAGCTCGCGGGAGGGATCGTACAAATGGCCGCCGATATATCCGGCAGCCGCCGCCATGAGGTTGCTGTACTGGAAAAGCTCGCCGAAGCGGCTGGTCGGCTGCATGGTGCCCAGCAGCGCGAGCGAAGAAGCCGGAGTCGCGTTCTTGAATTCGAATAGCCACTCCATATCCTGCCTCGGCAGACCAGTACACGCGCAAACCAGGTGATGCACCAGAACCTGCCGGGTGGTTTCGGCGTCGCCCAGTTTGAAACTCGGATAAATCTGGGTGACGGGCTGATCCCACTGCAGCTTTTTCTCATCGGCCAGCATCGCCAGCAGCAGCGTGGTCATGCCCTTGGTGTTGGATGCCGCCATGAATAACGTGTTCTCGTCCACTTTGCCGGGCTGGCCGAGTTCCCGCACTCCCAGGCCTCCTTCGTACACCACCTGGCCGCCGTCAATCAGCGCGAGCGAAGCTCCCGGAATGCCCAGCTTCTTCATGGAAGCCTGAACGAAAGACTTCAGCTCTTCGATCCTTTCCGGATTCAACCCCAGCGCCTTGCGCCCGACGAACGTTTCGCGCTGGTAGCCCTTGGGGCGTAAGCTCTCGATGATTAGCGACAGTTGCGCCCCGCGTTTCTCGAAGGTTGGTTCAGTCCCGTCGAAAATAGCAACTGTCCATGCGTCGCCGGCCCGCAACGCGATCGCCTCCACCACCGCCCGCTCATTGGGCGACGTTTCGTATTCGAATGTTCGACGCTCATCCCAGCCGTTGCGAGCCGGGCTAGGAGTGGCCAGTTTGAGCGGCCGTTTGGAATCGGGACGATAAATGGCCCAGGCCGCTGCGACTGCTGCCGCCGCGTCGGCCGCATGGACGTCTACCACGGCGACGTGTGTGTCTTGTTCCGGAGATTCCAGGATCGCCGACGAAGCACCGGCGCCGACCGACCATCCCGCGGGCGCTGTGAATGTCGCACCGCCGGGTGTGGCGCGCGAACTGTCGGCGGCTAGCTTTTCGGGAGGCGCCGCTAACGCCGCGAAAACAGCCACCGAAGTCATGGCGACGAGCCGCAAGATGATCTTCATGGGCCGATTATAGCGCCCGATTCAGCGCAGTATTTCCACCAGTAGCACCCAAGCCCCCACGCCGCCTGCGATAAACGAGAACGCGAACCCTGGGACCATCCAATACAAAGCGCTGGCCGCTCCTATCAGCAGGGCGATTCCAGCTACGCAGAAGGGAAGCGACGCGAATTGCGTTAGCACGGCCCGGTACACGAACCAGGACCAGGGCTGGCCGGTTCTCACCTTCAGGTAGCGGATCTGCACGACAATTTGGGCCACCCAGAAGAACACGCTGATGGCCAGGAATTCAATCCCGAGTATTTGGTTGGGTTGCTGAGGAACGAGCGCACACGTGGCGACGAGAAAGACTTGCAGAAATTGCAGAATGGACTCGGCCGCGCGTCCCGGGAGGCCGGGAAAATCCATGATTTTGTTTTGATTGATGGAGAACGCGACAAACACCAGCCCGGTGAGCGTCGCTGCGGCGCCCGCTTCAACCGACAATAGAGTGTTCCATTCACCCATCGATCCAAAGAGACTAGCAGGCCTGCGCGTGGCTCCGCAATGCAGTGCTCGCGCGGACGTGGGATAGACTGGGCTTCATGACGCTTCGTCAAAAGGCATTACCGGAAAGCCGGTTCGCAAAGGTGAACGGCGTGCGGCTGCACTACTTGGCTGCGGGCTCAGGCGACCCGGTGTTCCTCCTGCACGGTTATGCGGAAACAAGTCACATGTGGCTCCCATTGATTCCGGAGCTGGCGAAGAACCACACCGTGATCGCTCCGGATTTGCGCGGAGCCGGACAGTCTTCAACTCCTGCGGCGGGTTACACCAAGGCTGAAATGGCGCAAGACATTCACGCGCTGGCGCTCAAACTGGGTTACGCGAGCATTCAAATCGTCGGGCACGATATCGGCTTGATGGTGGCGTACGCGTATGCGGCGCAATTTCCAAAAGAGGTGGAACGGATCGCGTTGATGGATGCGTTCCTGCCTGGTGTAGGAAACTGGCGCGACGTATGGCTGATGCGGGATCTTTGGCATTTCCATTTTTATGGCAAGACACCGCTGGCGCTGGTACACGGCCGCGAACGCATCTATTTCGAACATTTTTGGAACGACTTCGCTGCCGACCCGAAACACTCCGTGCCGGAGCGCGATCGCCGGTTTTACGCCAAAGCCTATGCCCGTCCCGGTGGCATGCGCGCTGGGTTCGAATACTTTCGTGCGTTTGAAAAAGACGCCGGGGATTTCGCGCGTCTCGCTAAGAAACCATTGACCATGCCGATGCTGGTTTTGACCGGGGAAAAAGGCTCTGGGGAATTTTTGATCCAGCAGGGCCGAATGGTGGCGAAGAACGTGGAAGGGGTCGTCATTCGAAATTCCGGACACTGGCTGATGGAAGAAGCGCCGGGTCAAGTCATCCCGCAACTGGTGAAGTTCCTAAACCGCTAGAACGTAGCGCTTAGCGCACAAAGATGATCGTCGGCTGCCCCTTGTAGGTTGTGTCTTGCAGTTTTCGGTACCCGCATTTCTCGGCGACACGAATGGACGCGATGTTCGCCGGATGGATGATGCAGGCAGTCTGGGCGGATCCGAAATGCCTATCGCCCCACGCGATGGCTGCCCGAACCGCCTCCGTCGCGTAGCCTTTGCCATGGGACTGAGTAACGAATGCCCACCCGATTTCCGGTTTGTCCTGGATCGATGGAGCGACGTTTCGTTTGTAATCGGCGAATCCAATCTCTCCGATGAAGCTGCCCGTGGCCTTTTCTTCCACCACCCAATAGCCGAAGCCAAGCACGGCCCAATGGCCGGCGTAACGGAGGAGCCTGGTCCAGGATTCGTCTTCGGCGAACGGCCGGCCGCCGATGTGGCGAGTTACAGTGGGGTCCGCCCACATGGCCGCGCAAGCGCCGAAGTCGTCCACGGAATGCCCGCGGAGCTTTAGCCGTTCTGTTTCCAGGATCGGTACTTGGCTCACCATGGGGACATTCTACCGGGCCGGTGTCCCAAGTTTTCTACAGTGCCGTGCGCCGAAAGTCGTCGGCCATTTCCTGTCCCACGCCGCCGAAGGCGGTTCCTATTTCGCGGGCGCGCTGCAAAGCGGCCTCCACGTGAGGCAGGACGTTCTGGTGTCCGATGTGATCCATGAAATCGGCCTTTTGCAGCAATTGCGCGGGCTGATCGCGCGCCCCGCATAGCAGCAGCGTTCGGCCCGATTTTCGCAATCGATTGGCGAACACCTCCAGCGCGTGAACGCCGGTTGCATCCAGCGCCGTCATATTGCGCAGACGCACGATCACCACGGGCGGAAACGTGCCCAGGTCGGCCGTCGCTTCCGCCAGCTTCTCCGTGGTTCCGAACAGGAACGGTCCGTGGATTCGCAGAATCGCGACATACCAGGGCAGTTGTTTGTCTTGCAGGATGTGTGGACGCCCGTCGCGAATATATTCTTGAGTCACTGGCGCGACCGTGGTGGTTTGCGAGATCCGGTAGATATACAGCAGGGCTGCCAGGACCATGCCCACCTCGACGGCCACGGTGAGGTCAGCAAGCACAGTAAGGGCGAACGTCACAGCCCATACCGCGATGTCGGCCTTTGCGAGCCGTAGGATGGAGCCGATCTCCCGCCATTCGCCCATGTTGTAGGCCACCACAAAGAGCACCGCCGCCAGCGTGGCGAGTGGGACAAAGCGGGCCAGAGGAGCTGCGGCTACCAGGATGACCAATAGCGTCGCCGCGTGGATGACTCCGGAAACGGGCGTTCTTGCGCCTGCCCGGATGTTGGTCGCGGTACGCGCAATCGCACCGGTGGCCGGAATGCCGCCAAATAGCGGCGATGCGAGGTTGGCAATGCCCTGCGCGACCAATTCCACATTGGAATTGTGCTTCGTTCCGCTCATGCTGTCAGCGACCACTGCCGAGAGCAGGCTCTCCACCGCGGCTAACAGCGCTACGGTCATAGCCGAAGGAAATAACGGCAATACGTGATCGAGTTGGAAGGCTGGGATGGAAAACTTAGGAAAGCCCGCCGGAATTCCGCCGAACTTGCTTCCGATGGTCTCTAGGGGAAGGCCCAGCAGCGCCACGACAACCGTGCATCCCAGCATCGCGAGAATGGATCCGGGAACTCGCTTCGTGACCCGAGGCAGAAGCAGGATGATCGCGAGAGTGACCGCGGAAACGGCCACAGCCGGCCAGGAAATGGTGCCAATGTGCTCCAGTAAAACAGTCATGCGCGGAATGAAAGCGCTGGGCACTTCGCCGGTCTTCAACCCCAGGAAGTCCTTGATCTGGGTGGAAGCAATCAGCAGGGCGATGCCGTTGGTGAATCCGATCGTTACGGGCGCGGAATGAATTTCACCGCCGCGCCCAGGCCGGTGAGTCCCATGACGATGAGCATCGCGCCTGCCATCATCGTCACCAGCGCCAAGCCAGCCACGCCGAACTTCGCGACAATGCCGGCCACGATCACGACGAACGCGCCGGTGGGCCCGCCAATCTGCATACGCGATCCGCCCAAACCCGAAATCAACGCACCCGCGACAATTGCCGTGTAAAGGCCCGCCTGCGGGGTCACACCCGATGCGATTCCGAACGCCATCGCTAGTGGAAGCGCCACCAGCCCGACCGTCAGGCCCGCCAACAGGTCGGCGCCAAAGTCATGCCTGGAATACGAGCGTAAGCAGCGGACGGACTCTGGCAGCCATTGCTCTGGAATTCTCATCGATGGCTGAAGTCGGCCTTGTCCGCTTTGTCAGCTTTGTCAATGGCCTTCAGCGTTGCCAGCACTTCGCTCATATGAGCGTGAAAGTAACGGCGCATCACGTCGAGAACTTCGATGATGAGTGGATCGCGCACGGCATAGAAAACCTGGTTGCCGGCTTTTCGATTCGTCAGGATATTCTTAGCCCGCAGCACGGCGAGATGTTGCGAGGCGTTGGCTTGCTCGATACCCAGCCGCTCGATCAGAGTGCCGGCCGAAAGTTCACCATCGCGGAGTTGTTCGACAATGGCGATTCGAGTGGGGTGGGCTAGCGCTTGAAAAAACTCGGCTTTGAATTGCCGAAGGGCGTTCTGCATTTATGAATATTCGAAAGATCTAATATACCATGACGGGGACGTGCCCAGCCGATATACTAAAGGTAGTTGGAAGCCAAACCAAACTACCGAAAACTCCTGCAATATCTACTCTTCGCCGTTGCGGTAGTGTGGATTGCATTTGCCTCACGAACCTGGACCGATCAATCCCCCGGCGTTCGTGAGGTTAAGGATCGACACCCCATAGCCGACTTAGTGCTGCCGCAACTCAATGGCGGTTCCTGGCGCCTCTCCGATCATCGCGGCCAGGTGGTGCTGATTAACTATTGGGCCAGTTGGTGCGCTCCATGCCGCCAAGAAACGCCCGGGCTGATCGATTTGGCGCGCGACTATCGGTACAAAGGTCTCTCGATCGTCGGCGTTTCCATGGATGAAGGCGGCAAGCCCGCCGTTGAGTCATTCCTGAAAGAATTCCACATGCCTTACCCGGTGCTCATGCCCGAGCTCACGTCGCCTTCGGTGCCCGCCATCGAGGCGTTGCCCACTACGGTGCTGGTGGATCGCAACGGCCGAGTGGCCAAGTCTTACGTCGGCGCCGTTCGGGAAGCGGTGTTTCGCGCCGATGTAGACAAGCTCTTGGCGGAGGCTGTTACTTCTTCACCGGCCAGCCCGTATACATCCCGTACGGCACCGGCGTCACCAACGCCCTGATCCGATTGATCTTACCGTCGGAAACCTCGAACAGCTGGGCGACAAAAAAGGCCTATATTATGACAGCAATGACAGCAGTGCTATCATTGACTCATGGCAACCCTCACGATCCGTCGCTTGGATGACGCCGTCAAAGCGAGGCTCCGTGTGCGTGCGGCCCAACACGGGCGGTCGATGGAAGAAGAGGCGCGCCTGGTTCTGAGCGCGGCGCTCGCGGAAGAACCGAAACGGCAGTTGAATCTCGTTGAATCGATCCGGCGCTGGGTCGAGCCGTTGGGCGGCGTCGAGTTGGAGATTGCTCCGCGTGAACCGGTTCGCGATCCGCCCGACTTCAAGTGACCGTCCTGGACACCAACGTTGTGTCTGAAACGCTAAAACCGGCGCCCTCGGAGTCGGTTCTGCATTGGCTATCCTCCCAGGAACCGCTGAGCGTTTTCGTCACGGTGATTACGCAGGCTGAGATGCTCTATGGAGTCGAGGTGCTGTCGCCAGGGAAGCGCAAGCAAGGCTTAACTACTCTGACCGGAAAGCTTTTCGGTGAAGAAGGTTTCCAAGGTCGCATTCTCTCCTTTGACCAAGAATCCGCACGGGAGTTCGGCAAGATTCTCGCCAGCCGCAAGGCTGCTGGGCGCCCGATGTCCCAATTCGACGCGATGATCGCAGCCATTGCCCGCTCCCACGGCGCCGCGCTTGCAACGCGCAATACAGACGACTTCGAGGGCTGCGGCATCCGGCTCATCAACCCTTGGACCGCGCCGGATGTACACTAATAGCTACCAAAGGAGCCAACATGAAAATCAAATTCTTGGCTGCTCTCGTTCTCGCCATTGCGCCCGCGATTGTCGCTCAACAAGCAGTGGCCCAATCATTGACAGGCCTGTGGGACGCCACCATCTCTTTTAACGGCCAGGACATTCCGTTCCGGCTGCAGATAGCGGGCGATGGATCCAATCTCAAAGGTTGGCTCTTCAATGGAGAAGACAAGGTCGTCGCCAGCGGCGCTAGCTTTCACGACGGAACGCTGACGCTAAACTTCGATTCATACGCTGCCAAACTCGAAGCCAAGCTGCAGGATGGCGCGTTGGTCGGCCAGTATGGGCCGATGTTGAAGAAGACCTATCCCATCACGGCGCATCGTCATCCGGGTGGGGTCAGGTTATCGGGCAACATGTCAGCTCCCCCGATCAACGGATTGTGGGAAGTGGGCGTCAAAAGCGCCAAGGGCGAGCAGGCCTGGCGCCTGATCGTTCAAGAAAAGAACGCAATGGATGTGTCGGCTGCGATTCTGCGCGTCGACGGCGACACCGGCGCGCTGACCGGCGGGTATAAGGACGGCAAGTTCGTGCTCAGCCATTTCTCAGGCGGACGCCCTGCACTTATGGTCCTGACGCCCGCAAGCGACGGCACGCTCGCGATCGACATGACCGATCTGCATGGCACCAGCCAGATGACGGCTACCCGGCCCGACGTCGCACGCGCCAAAGGCCTGCCGCCACCGACCGATCCCGATCATCATACATCTGTCAAGGATGCCTCCGAGCCATTCAAGTTCAGCTTTCCCGATCTTGAACGGCAAAATCGTCTCGAACACCGACGCGCGCTTTCAAGGCAAGGTGGTCTTGGTGAACATCACCGGAAGCTGGTGCCCCAATTGCCACGATGAAGCGCCGTTCCTGGCCGAGTTGTATCGCAAATATCGCAACCAGGGTCTCGAAGTTGTCGCGCTTTCCTTCGAGGAAGCCGATCAGCTCGCCAATCCAGCGCGGCTGCGGGCCTTCATGAAGGAATACGGGATCGACTATACGGTGTTGGTGGCCGGCACCCCGGACGATCGCGACGCCAAGCTGACCCAGCCGGTGAATCTAAACTCCTGGCCGACGACGTTTTTCCTGGGCCGCGATGGGCGCGTGCGCTTCGTTCATGCCGGATTCCCCGGCCCCGCCAGCGGTGAGCTCTACCGCCAAGCGGCGCACGAGTTCTACTCGCAGGTGGAAAGCCTGCTGGCCGAGAATCGGACCGCGTCAGCTCGCTAACGCGACTCAGGCGGCATCACTGGTAATCTTCCATAACATCGAGAAGGGCGGCGCTATCGTTCAAGTCGATTCCAGGCAGTGCGCCGCCCCTGGCTTTGGACACCGGGAGCTTCACTGGTCACCCTTTGAGCTCCCCAAGATCAGCTGAAGGCCCTGCTCAATCAGTACTCTCAATGTTATCAGTAGCATCCCTGCTCTCTTCCGTTGAAGGCGTCGATTCCGATTGTCGCTCTCAGTTTGACTTTGCATGGACCGCTTTATATGATTCAATTTCCAGCACGCTTGCATGCAGGAAAATTCACGGCTGCTCTCATACATGAAGGATGGGGAACGATGAGGAATAATCAATGAAGACGAAACGATTTGCGTTTACTAGCGCCATTGCGTGCTTAGGCGCGGCCCTGCCGTTCGGAGGCGTCGCCTTCGCGCAGGCCAAGCCGCAGATGGCGGACGACGTCTTCAAGAATATCCAAGTGCTGAAAGGCCTTACGGTCGACGAGTTCATGGGGACCATGGGCCTGTTTTCGGCGGCTTTGAACGTCTGCTGCGGCGACTGCCATGTGGGCGCCGGCGGCTCCAACCCGCAATGGGATAAGGACCCACCGCGCAAGGTTGTCGCGCGCAAAATGATCTCGATGATGCAAGGCATCAACAAGTCCAGCTTCGGCGGCGCCCAGATGGTGACTTGCTGGACTTGCCATCGCGGCAGCGGCGGCCCGGCCACCACCCCTTCCATCGATTCCATCTATAGCGACCCGGTTCAGTCGCTGCCAGACGTCCTGACCCAGGCCAAACAAGGCACCGTCGTGCCGAGCGCTACCGAGATTTTCGATAAGTACATAAAGGCTCTCGGCGGCGCCGATAACCTGGCGAAACTGACCAGCTATACCGCCAAAGGGACCAGCATGTTGTTTGGCGAGGCAAAGGGCGATCCAGCCGAGATCTACGCGAAAGCGCCCAATAAACTCGACATCGTCGTTCACCAGCGGGAAGGCGATCTGGCCCGGGTCACCGATGGCAGGAACGCATGGGTCATGCTTCCGCTCACGGTTGTTCAGGAGTACGCCTGGACCGCCAGCGCGCTCGAAGGCGCCAAACTGGACGGTCAAATGGCCTTTCCGGGTAATATCAAGGATTTTTTCACCAACTGGCGAGTGAGCTACCCGACCACCATCGACGGCCGCGATATCTATGTCGTGCAGGGCTCCAAGGCCCCTGGTCTGGTGGCGACGTTCTACTTCGACAAGGAAACCGGGCTGCTCCGGCGATTGATTCGCTACGCAAACTCCGCGGTGGGCCGCGTTCCCACGCAATACGATTACTCGGATTACCGGCCGGTAGCGGGTGTGATGATGCCGTACAAATGGACCTTCGGCTGGGTCAGCGGCCGCGAGGATTATGAACTGACGGCTGTGCAACCCAACGCGCCGGTGGACGATTCGAGATTCACTCAGCCGGTTCCGAAGGCGAAATAAGCCGCCCGAGCGGGCCGCATTTGACAAACTTCCGTGGTTTTCTGTATTCTTGTAAGGGTTTGGCGAGTTGTGTCTTCTGCTCCCGTGCTACCACTCTCTAGTTAGAGAGCCCGGCCGGGGGCCGGCCCCGAGGTCCTGACGGTTTTTCAGCCGTTGTGGATATGGGCTTGTCCAGAGCAAGTACCCTCGCAGCATTTGCAGTCTTCGTCAGTTTTGCAGTTTTCGCGGTGCGGCTTCGAGCCCGCCGCTCAGTGTCAACGAACAACATAACGTCTGAAGGGGAGATTCGTGCCGACGTTTAATCAACTCGTGCGAAAAGGGCGAAAACCGCCACGGTATAAGACCGCTAGTCCGGCGCTGCAGGCTTGCCCGCAGAAGCGCGGCGTGTGTACGCGCGTATACACCACCACTCCCAAGAAGCCGAACTCGGCGCTGCGCAAAGTGGCCCGCGTGCGGCTGACCAACGGAATCGAAGTGACCACTTACATTCCCGGTGTCGGCCACAACCTGCAGGAGCACTCCATCGTGCTGATCCGCGGCGGCCGTGTGAAGGATCTGCCGGGTGTGCGCTATCACGTGGTGCGCGGGACGCTGGATGCGGCCGGAGTTTCGGACCGCAAACAAGGGCGATCGAAATACGGAGCGAAACGGCCCAAAGGGGGACCAGCGAAATAGCCTATGCCACGCAGACGCAGACCTGAACCTCGCGAGATTCTGCCGGATCCGCTGTACAACTCCACGCTGGCGGAGAAGTTCATCAATTCCATGATGTGGGACGGCAAGAAGAACACCTCCCAGCGGATCTTTTACGGAGCGATGGACAAGATCAAAGAGAAGACCGCCGACGATCCGTTGAAGCTCTTCAAGAAGGCGGTGGAGAACGCCAAACCGCTGCTGGAAGTAAAGACGCGGCGTGTGGGCGGCGCCAACTATCAGGTTCCGGTGGAAGTTCCCCAGAACCGCCGGGTGAGCCTCGCGATCCGCTGGATCCTGCAGAACGCCCGCAGCCGGCCCGAAAAGGGCATGCCGGACAAGCTGGCAAACGAGTTGACGGATGCCGCGAACATGCGCGGCGGAGCGATTAAGAAAAAGGACGACGTTCACCGCATGGCGGAAGCCAACAAGGCTTTCGCGCATTACCGCTGGTAGCACTGTTAGCAAACCAGTTTAGGGTTTTATTTATGGCACGCACTGTACCGATCGAAAAAATGCGCAACATCGGCATCATGGCCCACATTGATGCCGGTAAAACCACAACCACTGAGCGTGTGCTCTATTACACTGGCCGCACACATAAGATCGGTGAGGTTCATGAAGGCACCGCCATCATGGACTGGATGGAGCAGGAGCAGGAGCGGGGTATTACGATTACCTCCGCTGCCACGACCTGCGAGTGGCGCGACATCACGATCAACATTATCGATACCCCGGGCCACGTGGATTTCACGGCTGAGGTGGAGCGCAGCCTGCGCGTGCTGGATGGCGCGGTGGCGGTGTTCGACGCTGTGGCCGGTGTGCAGCCGCAATCGGAAGCAGTCTGGCGCCAGGCCGACAAATACAGTGTTCCGCGCATTTGCTTCATCAACAAGATGGATCGCGTGGGAGCGGATTATTACCATTCCATCGATACGATTATCGACCGGTTAAAGTGCCGCCCGGTCGCGATTCAGCTCCCCATCGGCGCGGAAGATCAATTCAAAGGCACCATTGACCTGGTGACGATGACGGCCCGCGTTTGGCGCGATGAAACTTTGGGCGCCGAATACGATGAAGTGGAAATTCCGGCCGACCTGCTCGAAAAGGCCAAGTCCTATCGCGAGCAGATGATCGAAGCCATCGCCGAATCGGACGACCATTTGTTCGCCAAGTTTGTGGAAGGCGCGGCGATCTCAGAGAAAGAGATCATGGCGGGCATTCGCAAGGCTACCATCGCGCAGAAGATTTTCCCGGTCATCTGCGGCTCCGCTTTCAAGAACAAGGGCGTGCAAAACCTGTTGGACGCGGTGGTCGACTATTTGCCGTCGCCGGTAGACGTTCCGCCGGTGCAGGGCGTGCTCCCCGACAATCCTGAAGTGACCGAAGAGCTTCCCCCCACCGATGACGCGCCGTTTTCGGCGCTGGTGTTCAAGATCATGACCGACCCGTTTGTCGGCCAGCTGGCGTTCATTCGTGTCTACTCCGGACGGCTGGGCGCCGGTGATTCGGTATTCAATGTCGCCAAGAACCGGAAAGAACGCGTGGGGCGTCTGGTGAAGATGCACGCCAACAAACGCGAAGACATTCAGGAAATCCTGGCCGGCGACATTTGCGCGGCGGTGCTGAAGAATGTCTCCACCGGCGACACCATCTGCGACGAAAAGCGCCCGATTCTGCTCGAAAGCATCGATTTCCCCGAGCCTGTGATCCAGCTCGCGATCGAACCCAAAACCAAGGCCGATCAGGAAAAACTCGGCATGGCGATTCAGAAGCTGGTGCAGGAAGATCCGACTTTGCGGGTGAACACAGACCCCGATACCGGACAAACCATCCTGGCCGGCATGGGCGAACTGCATCTCGAGATCATCGTGGATCGCATGCAGCGCGAGTTCAATGTCGGCGCCAATGTCGGCAAGCCGCAGGTAGCCTATCGCGAGACCATCCGCAGCACAGCGGAATACGACTATACGCACAAGAAGCAAACCGGCGGCAGCGGACAATACGCGCGCGTCAAGTTGAGAGTGGAGCCGATTCCCGGCAAGACTTTTGAATTCGACAACGACGTCAAGCAAGGCGCCATTCCGAAGGAATTCATTTCGGCTGTTGAGAAGGGCGTTCGCGAATCGCTGGAAGGCGGCATTTTGGCCGGCTATCCGATGGTAGACATCAAAGCGACGGTCTTCGACGGCGATTATCACGACGTGGATTCGTCCGAAATGGCGTTCAAGATTTGCAGCTCCATCTGCTTCAAGGAAGCCTGCAGGAAAGCCAAGCCGGTGCTGCTGGAACCGGTGATGCGGGTGGAAGTAGTGGTGCCTGAAGAATACATGGGCACCGTCAACGGCGATCTCAGTTCGCGGCGCGGCCGTTTGGAAGGCACTGAAGTTCGAGGCACCACGCAGCTCATCAAAGCCATGGTGCCGCTATCGGAAATGTTCGGCTACGCCACTGAGCTGCGTTCGCGCACGCAGGGTCGCGGCAGTTTCACCATGCACTTCGGGCAGTACGAGGAAGTGCCCAAGAACCTGTCGGAAGAGATTGTGGCAAAAGTTCAAGGAAGAGTAACCAAGTAGAGACAGGAGAGTTCAACATCCATGGCTAAGGAAAAATTTGACCGCAGCAAGCCGCATGTGAACATTGGGACGATCGGGCACATCGATCACGGCAAGACCACATTGACGGCGGCCATCACCAAGGTGCTGGCCAAGCACAATCCGAAGAACAAGTTCCGCTCGTTCGATTCGATCGATAACGCGCCGGAAGAAAAAGCGCGCGGAATCACGATCGCGGTGGCGCACGTGGAGTATGAGACGGCCAACCGGCATTACGCGCACGTGGATTGCCCGGGCCACGCCGACTACATCAAGAACATGATCACGGGAGCCGCGCAGATGGATGGCGCGATCCTGGTGGTGGCGGCTACAGATGGCCCGATGCCGCAGACGCGCGAGCATATCCTGCTGGCTCGCCAGGTGGGCGTGCCATCGGTGGTGGTGGCGCTGAACAAAGTGGACATGGTGGACGATCCGGAACTTGCTCGAACTGGTGGAGCTGGAAGTCCGCGAGCTGCTCATCGAAGTACGAATTTCCGGGCGACGATCTGCCGGTGGTGCGGGTGAGCGCGCTGGGCGCATTGAACGGCGAAGAGAAGTGGGAAAAGTCGGTGGACGAGCTGATGGACAAGGTGGACGCCTATATTCCACTGCCGGCGCGCGATATCGACAAGCCGTTCCTGATGCCGATTGAAGACATTTTCTCGATCCAGGGCCGCGGCACGGTAGTAACGGGCCGTATCGAAAAAGGTATCTGCAAGGTCGGCGAGGAAATGGAAATCGTGGGCTTCCGCGACACGCGCAAGACGGTGGTCACGGGCGTGGAAATGTTCAAGAAGCTATTGGACGAAGGCCGCGCCGGGGACAACGTCGGATTGCTGCTGCGCGGTATCGAAAAAGACGACGTGGAACGCGGGCAGGTGATTGCGAAGCCGGGATCGATCAAGCCGCACAAGCGGTTCAAGGGCGAGATCGTGGTGCTGACCAAGGAAGAAGGCGGACGGCACACGCCGTTCTTCAAGGGCTACAGGCCGCAGTTTTATTTCCGGACCACCGACGTTACGGGCGTGGCGGAGTTGCCGGAAGGCACCGAGATGGTGATGCCGGGCGACAACGTCGGGCTGGTGATCGAGTTGATTACGCCGGTGGCCATGGACAAGGGATTGCGATTCGCAATCCGCGAGGGCGGCCGGACGGTGGGTGCGGGAACGGTAACGGAGATATTGGAATAGATCGTAGGAGGTGGGAAGTGGGGGGTCGGAAAGGCAAGACGGTTTGCCTACCACCTACCTCCCGCCACCCCACAACCGTGAGCGACTGAAAGAAGCGAACAAAATGAGTTTACGAGAACGCATTCGCATCCGCCTTAAGGCGTACGATCATCGTATCCTGGACCAATCGACCACTGAGATTGTCGATACGGCCAAGCGAACCGGGGCATCGGTGGCGGGACCCATTCCGCTGCCGACCATTAAGAATCGCTACACCGTGCTGCGCTCGCCGCACGTAGATAAGAAGTCGCGCGAGCAGTTCGAAATCCGGACGCACAAGCGTCTGCTCGACATTCTCGAGCCGACCCAGGACACGGTGGACGCGCTGATGAAGTTGGATCTGCCGGCTGGCGTGGATGTGGAAATTAAAGCATTCGGACGGGGAAAGTAATCCGATGAATACGAAGAATACAAGGGAGACAAGGAATGCACGCCATTCCCCGTATTCCTTGAATTCCCTGTATTCCAAAAGGTGTGTATGAGCCCAGGAATTTTAGGCAAAAAGATCGGGATGAGCCAGGTGTTCCGCGCCGACGGGCAGGTTGTTCCTGTCACGCTGTTGAAGGCCGGACCGTGCGTGGTGGTTCAGCGCAAAACCCCTACCTCCGATGGCTACGACGCCGTTCAGCTTGGATTGGTCGAGTTCGCGAAAGCTTCGCGCACCACCAAACCCATAGCGGGGCATTTGAAAAAAGCGGCCGCGGACGGCGTGAAGTTCCTGCGGGAATTCCGCATGCGTCCCGGCGACGACGATCTCAAGCAAGGCGATCGAGTCTTGGTGGATCAGTTCAAGCCCGCCGACAAGGTGGACGTGATCGGCGTCAGCAAGGGGCGCGGTTTCACCAGCATCATCAAGCGCCACCATTTCAAGGGCGGTCCCGGCAGCCATGGATCGATGTTCCATCGCGCGCCTGGTTCCATCGGAGCGTCCAGTTTTCCGTCGCGCGTTTTTCCGGGAACCCGCATGGCCGGGCACTCGGGCGATCAGCAGGTAACCATTCGCAACTTGGAAGTTGTGGAAGTGGTGGCCGAGGAAAACGTTCTGGTGGTGAAGGGCGCGGTGCCAGGTCCCAACGGCGGATATGTCCTGGTGAGAAGGGCCAAGAGGTAGGTATGCCGAGCGTAGAGGTTGTCGATTTAAATAACGCGGTAGTCGGCTCGCTCGAATTGTCGGACGAAGTCTTCGGCGCGCCGCTCAACAAAGATCTGCTGTATGAAGCCGTGCGGCACTCCCAAGCGGGACGCCGCGGCGGAAACGCCAAGACCAAAACGCGGCACGAAGTTTCGGGTTCCGGCAAGAAGCTCTGGCGGCAAAAGGGTACCGGCCGCGCGCGAGTCGGTTCCATCCGTTCTCCTCTTTGGAGGCATGGCGGCACCACGCACGGGCCGCAGCCGCGCGATTACAGCTACAAACTGCCGCGCAAGATGCTGCTCGGCGCCCTGCGCTCGGCTTTGTCGGCCAAACTGCGCGACGGCGAACTGCGGGTAGTTTCAGAATTTTCGCTGGCCGATCATAAGTCCAAAGCAATGCGCGCCGTGCTGGACGTTTTGGGCGCTCCCAAGACCGTGCTGCTGGTGGACAATGGCGAGAATCGCAATCTCTCGCTGAGCGCGCGCAATCTGGCCGGCGTCAAGCTGGTTTCTACCAAAGAGGTTGAAGTGTACGATCTGCTGGGCCATGCCGGCGTCTTGATGTCGCAGTCGGCGGCGCAAAAACTGTCGGAGGCGCTCGCAAAATGACCATTTACGAAGTGATCAAGCGCCCCATCGTCACAGAGAAGGGCGTCACCAAGAAGGACAACGAGCGCACGCTGTGTTTTGAAGTCGCCAGCGGAGCCAACAAGGTACTGGTAAAGGCCGCTGTCGAGCAGTTGTTCAAAGTGAAGGTGGCCGACGTTCGCACTTCGAATGTCGAGGGAAAGCTGCGGCGGCGCGGCAAGTTTTCCGGCTACCGGTCGGACTGGAAGAAAGCCTATGTCCGGCTCAAGGCGGGCGAAAAGGTTCCCGAGTATTCGGATATTTAGGTTAAGGGATATAACATCATGCCGATGAAAAGTTACAGTCCGACCACGCCGTCACGCCGCTTCATGAGCGTTGTTACTCGCGCTGAAATCACCAAGCAGACTCCCGAGAAGTCGCTGGTGGAGGGAAAGAAGCGCACCGGCGGCCGCAATAGCGAGGGGCTGGTGTCGTCGCGGTTCCGCGGCGGCGGGGCGAAGAAAGCTTATCGCGCCATCGATTTCAAGCGCGACAAGTTCGGTATTCCAGCCAAAGTCGCAGCCATCGAGTACGATCCGAATCGCACGGCGCGCATTGCGCTGTTGAATTACGCCGACGGTGAGAAGCGCTACATCGTTTGTCCGGTAGGCCTGGTGGTCGGCCGTACCGTGAGCTCGGGCCCGGAAGCCGACATTTTGATTGGGAACGCACTGCCGCTCAAGAACATTCCTGCCGGTACGGTGGTTCACAATATCGAGCTGCGACCTGGCAAAGGCGCCCAGATGGCGCGATCGGCCGGCGCTCAGGCCCAGTTGGTTTCGCGCGAAGGCGGAATCGCACTGTTGAAGCTGCCGTCCGGTGAAATTCGCCGTGTACAAGTAGAGTGCATGGCCACCATCGGGCAGGTGGGCAACGTGGAGCACGAAAATGAATCGCACGGCAAAGCTGGTAAAACTCGCTGGCTGGGCAAGCGCCCGCATAATCGCGGCGTGTCGATGAATCCGGTAGATCACCCGCATGGCGGCGGCGAGGGCAAAACCTCGGGCGGCCGGCATCCGGTGACTCCCTGGGGCCAGCCCACGCGCGGCTTCAAAACCCGCAACAACAAGCGAACGAATAAGTGGATCGTGAGCAAGGCCAAGAAGAAGTAGATAGGGAATATATCAATGAGCAGATCACTTAAGAAAGGGCCGTTCATCGACGACCACCTGGCAAAGAAGGTGTCGGATATGAACGCCAAGAACGAGAAGAAAGTGGTACGGACCTGGTCGCGCCGGTCCACCATCATTCCCGACTTCATCGGCCATACCCTGGGCGTCCACAATGGCAAGAAATTCATTCCGGTCTACGTCACCGAAAATATGGTGGGCCACAAACTCGGTGAGTTTTCGCCGACCCGCGTCTTCAAGGGGCACTCGGTGAAAGCCGCGGCGACAACGGAGAAAACGGCGAAGCCGGCCTAGGGGGCTATAGGGGACAGATATGCAAGCCAAAGCAGAAGCCCGATATATTCGATCGTCGCCGCAAAAGGCCCGTCTGGTAGTGGATTTAATCCGCGGCCGCTCGGCCAACGAAGCGCGCATTATCTTACGTCAAACCAACAAGCGCATGGCGCCGACTGTGCTGAAGGTTTTGGATTCCGCCATCGCCAACGTGGAAAACCGCAATAACGACGTGGATGTCGACGACCTGGTGGTGAGCGAAGCGTATGTGAACGAAGGGCCGCGCCAGAAACGCATTCGGCCCGCGCCCATGGGCAGAGCGTATCGTTATCAGCGCCGCACTTCCCACATCGTCGTCAAGGTGAGTGACAAGACAGGCGCGGTCGCGCCAGCAGCAACCCAGGAGAACGCATAGTGGGACAGAAAGTACATCCGTACGGCTTTCGGTTAGGCGTCACCAAGACCTGGCGTTCGCGCTGGTTCGCCAAGGCCGATTACGCCAAACTCTTGCGCGAGGACCTGGAGCTGAAGGGTTCGCTGCGCGAGCGATTGAAGGCCGCCGGCGTTAGCTCGGTGGAAGTGGATCGCCCCGGCAACAAGCTGCGCGTCACCATTCGCACCTCGCGCCCCGGAATCATCATCGGACGCAAGGGCGCCGAAATCGAAAAGCTCAAAACCGACCTGGCGAAGAAGACCAAGCGTGAAGTCTTCATCGACATTCAGGAAGTACACAAGCCGGAATTAGATGCCCAGCTGGTGGCCGAATCCATCGCGCTGCAGCTGGAAAAACGCGTGGCGTTTCGTAGAGCGATGCGGAAAGCGGTCGATTCGGCGCTGCGCTTCGGCTGCAAGGGTATCAAAGTGCGGGTTTCAGGCCGTCTGAACGGCGCTGAAATCGCCCGCAGCGAATGGTATCTGCAAGGCCAGCTTCCTTTGCACACTTTGCGCGCCGACGTGGATTACGGATTCGCGCAGGCTTACACCACCTATGGCGTGATCGGGGTGAAGTGCTGGACCTACAAAGGCGAGATTCTGGACAGCGGCCGCCGCGATTCGATGAAGAACGACCCGGAGCCGCGCCGCCAGCCCTTGCGTGATCGTCGCGAACGCCGCCCAATGGGAGCGTCGGGACCATCCGGCAGTCCGGTTTCAGCGCCCACCGAAACCGGGGGATCGGCCATTCAAGCCGCGCCGCCCGAGGGTGTTGCGCCGCGGACCGTCCCGATTCTGCCGCCTCTCGCTCCGCCGCAACCGAGCTGGAAACAGGAATTGAAGCAAGATACGCCGGCTGGCGGAAATGCGGAGCCGCCCAAGCCAGATCCGACCAAGCAGGGATAGCAGAGAGATATTGCCATGTTGATGCCAAAGAAGGTCAAGTACAGGAAACAGCAGCGCGGCCGCATGACCGGCAAAGCTTGGCGTGGTTCCACGCTCGCGTTTGGCGATTTCGGGCTGAAAGCCCTGCGCTGCGGGTGGATCACCGACCGGCAGATTGAAGCTGCCCGTATAGCCATGACGCGGTTTATTAAGCGCGGCGGCAAGGTTTGGATCCGTCTGTTTCCCGACAAGCCGATTACGAAGAAGCCGGCTGAAACTCGTATGGGTAAGGGCAAGGGCGCTCCCGAGCAGTGGGTAGCGGTGATCCGGCCAGGCAAGATTTTGTTCGAAATGGAAGGCGTTCCCAAAGCCACCGCCGAAGAGGCCTTTCGTCTCGCCGCCGGAAAGCTGCCGCTGCCGACCAAAGTGGTGAGCCGCGAAGATAACACCGGAGAATAACCATGAAAGCAGACAAAATTCGGGAACTGGATAGCGATGAGCTGCGCAGACAGGCCGCCGAAATCGGCGAGCAGAACTTCCGCATCCGTTTCCAGTTGACCATGGGCCAGACCGATGGGCTGAAGAAGCTGCGGACCATCCGGAAGGATCACGCTCGTATTCTCACCATCCTGCGCGATCGCGAGCTGCATCCGGAAACCGCGCCTGAGCCGGTTGCCAAGAAAAAGAAGAAGGGTAAGTAAGCCATGGCTACCTCGGACACGGCGGTTAAGAAAATCGGCAACAAGAACGAAAAGGTCGGTCAAGTGGTTTCCGCCAAAATGAAAAAGACCATCGTGGTCGAAGTCACCCGGCGCGTTCCACACCCGATGTACAAGCGCATCATCAACAAGCGGAGCAAGTTTTACGCCCATGATGAAGAGCAGCGGGCGCAGATTGGCGACACGGTTCGGATTATCGAATGCCGCCCGATGAGCAAGCTGAAGCGCTGGCGGCTGGGTGAGGTGCTGCGTAAAGCGGCGCAGGTGGCGGTGGAGCCGGCGGCTGTCGACTTGGAAACCATCCAATCCACGTCTGGTTCGAAATCGCTGAAGGCGAAGTCGCCGAAAGCCTCGAAGGACTCAGGGAGGAAATCATGATTGGGATGCGCACCATCCTCGAGGTGGCCGACAACAGCGGCGCCCGCAAGCTGATGTGCATTTTGCCGCGCGGCGGCGATTTGGGACTGCGCGCCGGCTTGGGCGACGTTATCACCGCCAGTGTCAAGGAAGCGACTCCGGAATCGCCCATCAAGAAGGGCAAAGTGGTGCGCTGCGTGATCGTGCGGATGCGCAAGGAATCGCGGCGCAAGGATGGCACCTACATCCGGTTCGATTCCAATGCCGCCGTGCTCATCAACGAAGTCGGCGAGCCGGTGGGTACGCGCGTGTTCGGTCCGGTGGCTCGCGAGTTGCGCGACAAGCGTTTCATGAAGATTGTTTCGCTCGCTCCGGAGGTAATCTGATGCCGGCCAAACCGCGGATCGAAAAGACATTCGTAAAGACCAGAATCAAGAAGGACGACCAGGTGAAAGTGATCGCCGGTCGTGACAAAGGTAAAACCGGCCGGGTGATTTCGGTGGACCGCTGGCGCGGCAAGCTGATCGTCGAAGGCGTGTCCATGATCAAGCGGCATACGCGCCCCAATCCGCAAAAGCAGATCAAGGGCGGGATCGCCGAAAAGGAAAGCGCCATCGCGATTTCAAACGTCATGATGCTCACCTCCGGCGGCGTCCCCACCCGGGTGGGTTACAAAATGGAGCCGAGTGGAACCTCCACCAGGCGGGTTCGCATCGCCAAGAAAAGCGGCGAGATTCTCGATACCAAAGGGTAAGGCGAGCGAAGAGGATTTTAGAGATGGCAGACGCAAGACTGAAAGAGCACTACAAGAAAAGCGTGATCCCGGCGCTGGTGAAGGAGTTCGGCTACAAGAATGTGATGGCCGTCCCCAAGATCGAGAAGGTGTCGGTCAACATCGGCTTGGGCGAAGCCACGCAGAACGCCAAGCTCATGGACGGAGCGGCCAATGAGCTGGGCCAGATCGCCGGGCAAAAGCCGGTAGTCACCAAGGCCAAGAAGTCCATCGCCGCCTTCAAATTGCGCGAGGGAATGCCGATCGGGGCCATGGTTACGCTGCGTGGCGACCGTATGTACGAATTCCTGGATCGTCTGATGAACGTGGCGCTTCCGCGCGTCCGCGATTTTCGCGGCGTGTCCTCGAAATCGTTTGACGGGCGCGGCAACTATACGCTGGGCGTCCGCGATCAACTGATTTTTCCCGAGATCGACTACAACAAAGTGGAGAAGGTCAAGGGCATGAATATTTCCATTACTACCAGCGCGAAGACCGACGCCGAGGGTCTGGCGCTGCTGCGGCACATGGGGATGCCCTTCCGCCAATAAGCACGGAATACAAGGGATACGAGGAATACAGGGAATACATGGCAACCACAGCGAAGATCGCCAAAGAAGACAAGACCAGGGCCATCATGGCCGCCGACAAGGCCGCGAATAAGCAGACCCCGCCGCGGGTGAAAATCCGGCTCCGCAACCGTTGTTTCCGCTGCGGCCGGCCGCGCGGCTACATTCGCAAGTTCAACCTGTGCCGGATTTGTTTTCGCCAGCTCGCCGTCGCCGGCGAAGTTCCTGGCGTGATCAAAGCGAGCTGGTAAGGAAGGGAGTCCCGGACTAGAACATGGCCATCACCGATCCAATCGCCGACATGCTGACGCGCATTCGCAATGCGCAGTCGGCCCGCCATCCTAAAGTGGATGTGCCGTCCTCCAAGCTCAAAATGGAAATCGCGCGCATTTTGAAGGAAGAAGGCTTCATCGTCAACTTCAAGCTGGCCGACGAAGGCAACAAGCGCAGCATCCGTATTTATCTGAAGTACACTCCCGGCAATGTGCCGGTGATCTCCCGGATCGAGCGCGTGTCGCGCCCCGGGTGCCGGGTGTATGTCGGAAGCCAGGAAGTCCCCAAGGTGCTAGGCGGACTCGGCATCAATATTTTGACCACGCCGCGCGGCGTGATGACTGGCTCGAGCGCGCGCAAGGAACGCGTCGGCGGAGAGGTCCTCTGCCAGCTTTGGTAACGAGGTAAATATATGTCGCGAGTAGGAAGAAAACCCGTACCCCTGCCCAAGGGAGTTAAGATCACCATCGGCCCCGAGATGCTGGTGGAAGGCCCCAAGGGCACGCTGCACGTCCCCATTCCCCAAGGAATCCAGGTCCGCCAGGCGGACGGGACGCTCGAGATTCTGCGTGATTCCGACCAGCGGGCCGCGCTGCACGGCCTCACGCGCGCGCTAGCCGCCGCCGCTGTCCAGGGAGTCTCCACCGGCTTCACGCGTGAGCTCGACATTACCGGCACCGGCTACCGCGCCGACGTCAAGGGCAAGATCGCTACCTTCACGCTCGGCTACTCGCACCCCATCGAATTGCTGCTGCCCGATGGCGTGGACTTGAAAATCGATAAGCAGACCCACCTGGTCCTCAGTGGCTACGACAAACAGATGGTGGGACAAGTGGCGGCCAATATCCGCTCGTTGCGTCCGCCCGACCCGTACAAGAACAAGGGCGTTCGATACACCGGCGAAGTGCTCCGCAAGAAGGCCGGCAAGACCGCCGGAGCAGGAGCGAAGTAATATGGCGAAATCTTCCAAGAACGACGTTCGGACTCGCATTCATACCCGCATCCGGCTGAAGCTGCGCGGGAGCCAGGAGCGTCCGCGTTTGGCGGTGTTCCGCAGCTTGAAACATATTTACGCCCAGGTGATTGACGATCGAGAAGGCCGCACCCTGGTAGCCGCGTCGTCGGGTGAAAAGAAGGCGGCCGTCGGCAAGGGCGGCAATCTGGCCGGGGCCAAGGAGATCGGGAAACTGATCGCCGAACGCGCCAAAGCCAAAGGCATCAGCAAAGTCGTATTTGATCGCGGTGGATATCTGTATCACGGGCGCATCAAAGCCCTGGCGGACGCCGCGCGAGAAGCAGGATTGGAGTTTTAACTACATGGCGGCAACACCCACGGCAAAACGAATCGACGCCAACACCCTGAACCTGAAGGAACAGGTGGTGTCGATCAATCGCGTCACCAAAGTCGTCAAAGGCGGCAAGAACCTGAGCTTTTCCGCTCTGGTTGTCATCGGCGACCCGGGCGCCAAGATTGTCGGCTTCGGCACCGGCAAGGCCAAGGAAGTTCCGGCGGCGATCAAGAAGGGTATCGAAGCGGCCAAGAAGAATCTTCGCAAGGTCAACGTGCTGGAAACCACCATTCTGCACATGGTCCTGGGGCGTTTCGGAAGCGGTCTGGTGCTGTTGAAGCCGGCCCCCGAAGGAACTGGCGTTATCGCCGGCGGCCCGGTGCGCGCCGTGATTCAAGCCGTGGGAATTCCGAACGTGCTTACGAAATCCATCGGCTCGCGCAATCCGCATAACGTGGTCAAAGCTACCATCAACGCACTCGAACAATTGCGCGACCGCGCGCAAGTGGCCGACATGCGCGGCCTGGTGCAGGACAAGGTGGTCTAAGATGGCCGACGCGATGATTAAGATCAAACTGATCGGCAGCCCCATCTGCTGTCCCGAAAAGCACAAAGTGATCGTGCGATCACTGGGGCTGAAGAAAATGAACCGCATTGTCATAAGGCCGGATACGCCCGCTTTCCGCGGTATGGTGGCTAAAATCCCGCACCTGCTGGCGATCGTAAAGGACTAGAACATGAATCTCAGCGACCTTCGCCCTCCCAAGGGGCAAAAGCAAAAACGGCAGCGCATCGGGCAGGGCATGGGCACCGGACGCGGCAAGTTTTCCGGCCGCGGCGCCAAGGGCGCGCGATCCATCTCCGGCTACAGCATTATGCGTGGTTTCGAGGGCGGCCAGATGCCACTGCATCGCCGTCTGCCCAAACGCGGCTTCACCAACATTTTTCGCGCAGAGTATGCCATCGTGAATGTCAGCCGTCTGGAGCAGTTGGAAGGCAATTCATTCGACCCGGGGCGGCTGCTGGAGTTGGGCGTGATCAAGAAACTGGGCGCCGGGCTGAAGGTTCTGGGTTCCGGCGATCTTACCCGCAAGATTGAGGTTCGCGCGCACATGTTTTCCAAATCGGCTTTGGAGAAAATCGAGAAAGCCGGCGGCACTGGAAAATTAATTGGAAGCGAGTCGTAAGAGGGGTCGGTGGCCCAAAAGGAAGGCAACGATGAAGCTGTTCGACACCATCGCCAATATGTTCCGGATTCCCGACCTGAGGAAGCGCATCTTCTTCACGCTCGGGTTATTGGCCGTGTACCGGCTGGGCGGCCACATCCCCACCCCCGGAATCGACGGCAAGCGTCTGACCGAGTTTTTCCAGCAGAATTCCGGATCCCTGTTTGGCTTCATCGACATGTTCAGCGGCGGCAATTTCCGCCGTCTCACCATCTTTGCCTTGGGCATCATGCCCTACATCACTTCGTCCATCATTTTGCAGTTGCTCACGGTCGTTGTTCCGACGCTCGAAAAACTGCAAAAAGAAGGCGAGCTTGGGCGCCGCAAGATCACCCAGTGGACCCGTTACCTCACCATCATTCTGGCGTTCGTGCAGTCCTTCGGCATCGCCATAGCGCTCCAGAAATCGGGCGGCGGATTCGTCTTGAATCCGGGCGTCGGCTTTCTGATGATGACCATCATCACGCTCACCGCCGGAACCACCTTCATCATGTGGCTGGGCGAGCAGATTACCGAGCGCGGCATCGGCAACGGCATGTCGCTGATCATCTTCACTGGAATCGTGGTCGGTATCCCGCGCGCCATCGACAACATCTACGATCACGTGTTCCGCGTTCGCGACTGGACGCCCATCCACCTGATCATCATTCTGGCCGTCATGGTCGCCGTGGTCGCGTTCATTGTTTTGGTCGAGCGCGGCGAGCGCCGCATTCCGGTCCAGTACGCCAAACGTATCCAGGGCCGCCGCATGATGGGCGGGCAGCAAACCCACCTTCCGCTCAAAGTCAACGCGGGCGGCGTGATCCCGGTTATTTTCGCTTCTTCGTTGCTGGCCTTTCCGCAGACGCTCACCAACGTGGCGTTTGTAAAGAATAGTCCGGTACTGAGCGGCATGCTCGAATCTATCGGCGGCAATCAGCCGCTGTACTACCTGCTGTTCTGCGTTCTAATTATCTTCTTCTGCTTCTTCTACGTGTCCATCATCTTCAACCCCAACGAAGCAGCGGACAACATGCGTAAGTACGGCGGATTCATTCCCGGGATTCGTCCCGGCAAGAACACGGCCGACTACATGAATAAGATCCTCACCAAGATCACCGTGGTGGGCGGCTTGTATCTCTCTGTGCTCTCGCTGATTCCACAGATCATGATCGCCGGCATCAAGCTGCAGCGCCTGCCGGTGGTTGGCAATTTTATCGATAACTATTTCCCGCGCTGGCTCCTGGACGGCCTGAACGTCAACTTCTTCTTCGGCGGCACCTCGCTGCTGATCGTGGTCGGCGTCGCCATGGACACGGTCAACCAGGTGGAAGCGCAGTTAATCATGCGGCACTATGAGGGTTTCACGCCCCGTTCCGGGCGAATTCGGGGACGCCGCAGCAGCTCCGCCTAAACCGATGATTTTGCGCTATTATAGAAATATCAGTCAATTCCCCGGCCGGGCTCGGTGTGTGCCTGTTCACGGAAATTGCAGTCCATGGTCGTAGATCGCTGGAGATGATCATCCGTAAGAATCGCAACGAGTTGGACCAGATGCGCCGAAGCGGCATGCTGGTCTGGAAGATCCTGCAGGATCTCTCGGGAATGGTCCAGGAAGGCGTCACCACCCAGGATCTGGAAGTTGCGGCGGAGAAGATGATGAAGGACGCGGGCGCCAAGCCGGCCTTCAAGGGTTATTACACGCCGTCGGCGGGCAGCAAGTATCCGTATGTGCTTTGCACCTCGGTGAACGATCAGATCGTGCATGGCATGCCGTCGGCAAAGACGAAATTGAAGAAGGGCGACATCCTTTCCATCGACACCGGGGTGCAGTTGAACGGGTATTTCGGCGATTCGGCCGTCACCGTTCCGGTGGGCGAGATTGACGACGCGACGAAAAAGCTCTTGGAAGTGACGAAGGAGTCGCTCGAGCTGGCGATCGATAAAGCGCGGCCGGGCAACCGGCTGTTCGATATTTGCGGAACGGTTGAGCAGCACGTGGTGGGAAACGGATTTTCGGTGGTTCGCGAGATGGTGGGGCATGGCATCGGCACCAAGCTGCACGAAGAGCCCCAAGTGCCCAATTACGTGGATCGCCGCAATGAGAACCCGCGATTGAAGGAAGGCATGGTGCTCGCGATCGAGCCCATGGTGAACGCGGGCGGCGCCGATATGCGCGTCCTTTCGGATAAGTGGACCGCGGTGACCAAAGATCATTCGCGGTCGGCTCACTTTGAGCATTGCGTGGCCGTGACGGCCGACGGACCGTGGGTTTTGACCCGGCCGTGAAGCCCGTGACCGCGATCGTAGTAGAGCTGCTTCCCAGCGCGATCGTGAAAGTGAAGTTGGAGAATGAAGCCGTGGTTCTGGCCCATCCGGCGGGCGCGGCGAAGACGAATTTTTTGAGAGTCAGGCCAGGCGATCGGGTTGCGGTGGAGTTATCGCCCAACGATCCCGGCCGCGGAAGAATTGTTCGATTGCTGGAGAAAACATGAAAGTGCGAGCGTCCGTTAAAAAGATGTGCGACAAATGCAAGGTGATCCACCGCGAGGGTGTGGTGCGGGTCATTTGCACGAATCCGAAGCATAAGCAGCGGCAGGGATAGAGGAAAAACTATGGCGCGTATTGCAGGCGTGGATTTGCCAAATAAGAAGCGGGCCGAAATCGGTCTCACCTATATCTACGGCATCGGGCGGACCCGGGCGCTTTCGCTGCTTCATCGCGCGAATGTGGACGCGACCAAAAAGGTCGCCGACTTGACCGAGGACGAAATCAACCGCGTCCGCACGCTGATCGAAAACGAAGGATCGGTGGAAGGCGATCTCCGCAAGGAGCTCTCGATGAACATCAAGCGGCTCATCGAGATGGGTTCTTATCGCGGCCTTCGTCATCGCCGCGGCCTGCCGGTGCGCGGCCAGCGAACCCACACCAACGCCCGCACCCGCAAGGGTCCGCGCCGCGGTACCGTCGCCAACAAGAAGAAGGCGACCGGCAAGACCTAAGGATAACGACCAATGGCAAAAGCTCCTGCAAAAACCGCGAAAAAGAAGACTTTCAAGAAGAAGGAAAAGAAGGTCGTATCCAACGGCTTGGTGCACGTCCAGGCTTCGTTCAACAACACCATCGTGACCTTTACCGATCTAGTCGGCAATGTGCTGGCTTGGTCGAGTTCCGGGTCGCTCGGATTTCGGGGCTCGCGCAAAGGTACGCCGTTCGCAGCCCAGCAGGCCTCGCTGACGGCCGCCAATAAAGCCAAAGAGTACGGGCTGCGCTCCGTAGAAGTGCGTGTGAGTGGACCGGGCGCCGGCCGCGAATCGGCTGTCCGCGCTTTGGCAACAGTAGGAATTGAAGTGAAGTCGATCAAGGATCGAACCCCGATCCCGCATAACGGCTGCCGGCCGCCCAAGAAGCGCCGGGTTTGATCGGGTGGTGGGTGTGTGGGATGTAGGTTGTGGGAAAGAAGTTTCCCTACGACCCACCTCCCACCCCCTACCGCCCAAAAAGCAGGACGAAGACGCGAGCCACAAGCTGCGTCGTAAACTGCACCTTGAGAAGTAGAAAGGTTAACGAAGCATGGCAAGATATAGTGGCCCCGTTTGCCGGTTGTGCCGGCGCGAGGGCATGAAATTGTTTCTGAAAGGCGAGCGCTGCCACACGGAAAAGTGCGCCATTGAAAAGCGCAACTTCGCTCCCGGCCAGCACGGCAAGGATCGCAAGCCGAAAATTGTCGGGTATGGCCTCCAGCTCCGAGAGAAGCAAAAGGCCCGCCGCTATTACGGCCTGATGGAGGGCCAATTCCGCAACTTGTTTGAGCGCGCCTTCCGTACCAAGGGCGTCACCGGCGACAATATGCTCGCGTTCCTGGAGCGCCGTCTCGACAACGTGGTCTACCGTATGGGTTTCGGCACCAGCCGCAGCCAGGCCCGCCAGTTGGTCCGCCACGGACATCTGACGGTCAACGGCCACAAGGTGAATATCCCATCGTTTGAAGTGAAGCTGAACGACGTCGTCGAAGTCCGCGAATCAAGCAAGAACAACCCAACCATCTTGGCTTCTCGCGACGCCACGGCGCATGCTCCTTCGCCCAATTGGCTTGAAGTCGATCGCGACAATCTGAAGGCCCGGATGATCGCGCAGCCTAAAAGAGAAGAACTCGTCCAGATCCAGCTCAATGAGCAGTTGATCGTGGAATTGTATTCCAAGTAAGAAAAGAATTGAGGAAACTGAATTATGTTTAAAGGTTTTCAAAAGCCGAAAAGGCTGATCGCCAACACCGAAACGCTCACCGAACGCTACGGCATGTTCACCGCCCAGCCGTTCGAACGCGGGTTCGGCGCCACTATCGGCACCGGTTTGCGCCGCGTGCTGCTGAGCTCCATTGAGGGCGCCGCCATCACCTCCATCCGTATCGAAGGCGTGGCCCACGAGTTCAGCCCCATCCCGGGCGTCGTCGAAGACGCCACCGACATCATTCTCAACTTGAAGCAAGTGCCCTTCAAGATGAGCGGCGAGGGAACGCGTATCGCGCGGCTCCGCGTCGACCGTCCTGGCCAGGTGCTCAGCGGCCAGATCGAGACCGATGCTGATGTCGAAGTGCTCGATCGCAACCTCCCTATCGCCACCGTTGGCGAGGGCGGCAAGCTCAACATCGAGATGCGGCTGAAGACCGGCCGCGGCTATGTCGCAGCCGACCGCAATTACGACGAAGATCTCGCCCTGGGCTACATTCCCATCGATTCAGTGCATTCGCCGGTCCGCAAGGTCAACTTCTCGGTGGAAGCCGCTCGCCTCGGTCAGATGACCGATTACGACAAGCTTACGCTGGAAGTTTGGACCAACGGAGCCATCTCGCCGCAAGACGCCATCGGCCAGGCAGCCAAGCTGCTCAAGGATCACATGGCCATCTTCATCAACTTTGAAGAGCTGCCCGAAACGACCGAAGAGCCAGCCGAGCGCGGTGTCGGCCAGATGAACGAAGTGCTCAACCGTTCCGTCGAGGAGTTGGAGTTGAGCGTGCGTTCCTACAATTGCCTGAAGAACGCCAACATTCAAACCATCGGCGATCTGGTGCAGAAGACCGAAGCCGAAATGCTGCGCACCAAGAACTTCGGGCGCAAATCGCTCAACGAAATCAAGGAAATCCTCTCCAACCTGGGCCTGACGTTCGGAATGAAATTCGACGCGCAGGGCCGTTTGGTTGCTCCGCCTGCCTCGCTGCCTCACTTTGGTGGGGCCGACGAGCTGGGCGATTTGGACGAGGTCACTGAGTAGCCATGCGCCACGGACGATCGGGATTCAAACTTAAACGCGACGTCGCCGCGCGCAATTCGCTGTTGCGCGGCTTGGTGACCAGCGTCATCGAGAACGATTTCGCCATCACCACCGTTCCCAAAGCGAAAGCGATTAAACCCTTGGTTGAGAAAATGATCACCCTTGCCAAGGACGACACGCTGCATTCGCGCCGCCAGGCCGCTGCTTTTCTGCGGACTCCCGCCTCGGTCCAAAAGCTGTTCGATAAGCTTGGAACCAAGTTCGGACAACGCAACGGCGGTTACACCCGCATCGTCCGCCTGGGATGGCGCAAGGGTGACGGCGCCGAATTAGCCAAGATCGAGCTTATGGGTACCGAGCTGGTCAAACGCGCCGCCGAACGCGCCAAGCGCCGTGAGGAACGCCTCAAGGCAGTGCAAGAAGGCCGCGAACACGAAGGCGACGAGCCAGAAGAATCATAACCGCTGGGACCAGGCTTACAGCCATCCCCGCAACTGCGTCCGCAGCGTAATGGTAACGGCCATACACCGTGGCCACCGCTACGCTCGCCGCGTATACCAGCATTCCCCGGCCGATGCGCCAGCGCTCCGGCAAAAACGCGAGCAGCGCCCAAGCTGCCGAAAAGGCCGACGATACGTGCGCGCTCGGAAACACGCTGGAGTGAATGCCGTAGTCTCCGACCAGCCACAGGTTCAACCGCCTCGCGGCCGATGCGTAATTCGGAAAATCCGTCCCGCCAAACGCGATCCTCGGGGGATCCGTAGGAAAATACGGAAACAGCGCGTACGCCAGTAGCGTGCCCAGCAAGTACAGGAACAAGGCCCCGTTGACGCGCTCCCGCCGGTGCTCCAGATACAAAATCGCCACCACGAACGGCGCCACCGCATACACTAGCGCGTAGCAAAGTTCCAGATAAAGCGGGCCTGCGAAGCCCAGCCACTCGATCGCGCGCTGCAATCCGCCGCGATAGAGAATTGCCCGGTCCCATCCCACCCAGCGCAGCTCCAACGCAAAATTGCGCGGTAGCGCGGAGAACCAATCCATCTCGCGATACGCCAGTAGGATCAGCCCGACTGCAACCCAATCGCGCGCGATGCTGAACACCTCCGCGTGCTCGCGCGTCTCGCCGAATGCCAGCGCTAGAAATAGAGCGCACACCAGCGCCTCAACCAGGAACGGCCGCCAGTGGATTTGCGGCGCCAGCGGAAATCGCGGCGAGATCAGGGCGACATAGCCGAAATAGACGATCAGCAGCCACTCGGCACTACGGAGTCTCACGACCCTGTGGTGCCCAACCGGATTAATTGCGCCGCATGTTTGAGTGCTTCCGCCGTCACCTTCTGGCCCGAGAGCATGCGTCCGATCTCACGCGTCCTCGCGTCGCCCGTCAATTCCTCGACTTCCGCCACCGTCCGCCCTTTCACCTCGCGCTTCTCCACCGAGTAATGATGGTCCGCGAATCCCGCCACTTGCGCGAGATGCGTTACGCACAGCACCTGGTTCACTGCCGCCAGCTTCTTCAGCCGCCGGCCAACCGCTTCGGCGACCCCGCCGCCAATCCCGCTGTCGATTTCATCGAACACCAGTGTCCGCGGCACGGCGTTTGCCCTTCCTGTATGTCCCACCGACGTCTTCAGCGCCAGCGCGATTCTCGAAAGCTCGCCGCCCGACGCCACTTTATCCAGCGCCCTCGGCTCCTCGCCCGCGTTCGCCGAAATCAAAAACTCCACGCGATCCGCGCCGTCTTCTGACCATCCCGCCTCGCGTACTTCAATACGAAATACCGCGCTCCCCAGCGCCAGCGCGTCCAGCTCCGTCTCCACTTTCTTCGCCAGCTTCTCAGCCCCAGCCCTGCGCGCCTTGGTCAATACCCCGGCGCATTTCGCATAATCGGCGCTGGCCTGCGCCAGTTCCTGCTCCAGCTTGGCCTTGCGCTCCCCCGCCGATTCGATCGCTTCCATCTTCGACCGAACGTCTTCCAAAAAGGCCAGCACGTCCTCCAGACTCGATCCGTACTTCCGCTTCAGCCGCTCCATCAGCGCCAGCCGCGCTTCTATGTCATCCAGCCGCTTCGGGTCCGCCTCCAGCTTGTCCAAATAATCGCGAATCGCATCCGAGGCATCATCCACGCCAATGGCCGCGGTCCGCAGCGTCTCCGCCACCCGCTCCATGCTTCCGTCGATCCTGGCCAGATCCTCCACCTTCTTCAGTGCCGTCCGCAGCTGCGACGAAACGCTCTCCTGCGCTTCGTACAAAGCCGTGTATGCCGCATCGGCATTCTCCTGCAGCTTGGCAACATTGCGCAGCACCACCCGCTCCTGCTCCAGTCGCGCGTCTTCTCCCGGCTGCAACGCAGCCGCGTCGATTTCCTTCCGCTGAAAACTCCACAGATCCGCCATCCGCAGCTTCTCTTGTTCGGACCGGTTCAGTTCCTCCAGATCGTTTTCGATGCCCTTCCACCGCCGGAACAAGCCCGCCGCTTCCTCGCGCTTCAGGTCCAATACCGCAAACTCGTCCAAGGAACCGAGCTGCGCCGTACTGGAAAAAAGCTCCTGCTGTTCATGCTGTCCGTGAATATCGCCCAAAAACGGGCTGATCTCCCGCAGCAGCGCCACCGTGACAGGCCGGTTTTGGACGAACGCCCGCGATTTGCCGCCGGCCAGAATCTCGCGCTCGATAATCAGTTCGCCGTCTTCCACCGGCACGCCCGCTTGATCCAGCAATTTCAGCAATGCCGGCTCTCGCGGCGCTTCAAAGATGGCTGCCACTCGCGCCCGCTCCGTATCCGATCGCACCATATCGGCCGACGCCCGCCCGCCCAAAACCAGCCCAAGTGCATCCACCACAATGGATTTGCCACTCCCGGTCTCGCCCGTCAGCAGATTCAACCCGGCGTGAAACTGCACCCGGACGCGCTCCACCACGGCGTAGTTTTCCACCACCAGTTCCAGCAACACTCGATGAAATTATACGAGGTTTCGATCCGTCTAAAGATTCGGTAGAGCTGTCATCCTTAGCGAGTTTGCGTCATACTGTAAAACAGAACGGCGCAATTGTGTTTTTTGAACCTGAAACAGTAGTGGCGGCGCGATATCATTAAAGTTAGTGGAATTGCGTTGAACGGTAAGGAGCTTGGTTGATAATTTCGTCGGTGGGCAGCCTGTTCCTGCAAATGAATCTTTGGGACCTGGTGGAAAGCTCCGGTCCTTTGCCGAAAGCAGTCGAAGCGATTCTGCTCCTGGCGTCGCTCCTTTCGTGGGCAGTGATTCTGTCGAAGTGGGCGTCGTTCCGCCGCGCCCGCTCCTCCAATCGATCCTTCTTGCGGGCCTTCCGCAAAGCTCCTTCGCTCGACACCATCGCCGCCGCCAGCGAGCAGTTCAGCCGTTCTCCGCTAGTGGTGGTCTTCGATTTTGGCTACAGCGAGGTCTCGCGCCAGATGAAATCGCGCGGCAGCGTCACCAATCCGCTTTCGCTCGAGCGCACCCTGCAGCTTGGCATGAGTGAAGAGCTCACACGCCTGGAGCGCAATATGAACGTGCTCGCCACCACCGCCACTGTCACCCCGTTCATCGGCTTGTTCGGAACCGTTTGGGGCATCATCGACGCGTTCCAGCAGTTCGGTACGGCGGGCGCGGCCAGCCTTCGCGCCGTCGCGCCGGGAATCTCCGAAGCCTTGATCACCACCGCCATGGGACTCTTCGCCGCCATCCCCGCGGCCATTTTCTACAACATGTTCGGCAGCGCCATCAAGGAATTCGGCGCGCGCATGGAAGATTTTCAACTCGAGTTTCTGAACCTTACGGAACGGACCTTAGAAAGATGAATCTCAATTCCTCCAGTGGACTCCGGCGCGGCCGCTTCCGCGGCACTCCCGCTCTCGCAGAAATCAACATCGTGCCGTTGGTTGATGTGGTTCTGGTCCTCTTGATCATCTTCATGCTCACGGCCCACGTCATGGACTTCGGCTTGCAAGTGGAAGTCCCCAAGGTGAAGCCCGTCAAGGAAAACGTGCAGGATCTTCCGGTGGTCCAAATCTCCAAAGAAGGGACCTCGTACCTGAATGACAAGCCGGTGAACATCAACCTGCTGGCCGACGAGATTCGCAAGCATTACCACAACGCAACCTCGGTCTATGTGCGTGGAGACCGCCGCACGCCGTACGATTCCATAGCCCAAGTGGTCGCCACGCTGGGCGACGCCAAATTGGCCGTCAGTCTGGTAACGCAGCCGGAAGACAAATCCGACAAACGTCGATAAGAGTCACTATGCAGCAGTCCTCCGACATTCTCGATCAACAGGAATCGCTGGGCGGTCCGCTGGTCCAATCCGTGCTGCTGCACGTCGCCGTCGCTGGGGCGTTGATCGTGTCCACCATCAGTTTTCAGCATTCGCGCGAAGTCTGGGGATCGGCCAACACTAGCGCGGGAACCGCCGTCGCCATCAATTCGGTGAAGACCATCCCGCTGCCCTCGCGCGCCGGTATCGTGAATCCGGTCGCGAACGATACCGAGTCGCAAGTGCCGCAGGCCCCTAAGCCGGAGCCCAAGAAGCAGGTCAAAGTACCCGAGAAAGCCATCCCACTGCCGAGCCGCTTCGCCAAGAAGCAGCCCCGGCCTGACGCTGTGCAGCGCTTTCGTCCGCAAACGCCCCCGTCCAATCAGGTGTTCAGCCATGAGGCGCCGGCCGCGGTTTCGCCCATGTTCCAAAAGCCCGGCTCAGGCGGCGTGGGCGTCGGCCCCAACAGCGCCTTCGGAAACCAATTCGGTGGCTACGCCAGTCTCGTGGTTCAACGCGTCACCGAAAAATGGCAGACTGCCGGCCTGGCCGGCATGCATCTGCCGATCGTCGTAATCACTTTCGACATTTTGCATGACGGTTCCATCAGGAACCCGCAGATCGCCCAGCGTAGCGGCAACAGCACGCTGGATTATTCCGCCCTTCGCGCCGTTTCGGACGCAGCGCCTTTTCCCCCGCTCCCGGCCGGTGCACCCAGCTCAACCAACGTGGAATTGAGATTTCAACTACAGCAATGAAACGAACCATTCTTCTGCACAGTATTTGTTTCTGCCTGGCGACGCTGGTCTACGCGCAGATCAAAGCCGACGTTGGCAAGCAGGGCGAAAAGCCCACCATCGCCGTCCCTGACTTCCGCGGCGCCGCCGACGCGCAAAAGTTCATGGGCGTTTTCAACAGCACCCTCTTCAACGATCTCCAATCCTCCGGCCAGTTGAAGATGGTCGCGAAGACGCTCTATCCCGTCCAGGTTCCGCAGCAACCTACGGATTTCCGGCAGGGCGGTCCTTCCTTCACCGATTGGTCCGGCCCACCGCCCAGCGCCAACTACCTCGCCTTCGGCTATACCGCCATCCAGAACAACCAGATCGTCCTCTACGGCTGGCTCTTCGACGTCCGCCAAGCCAACGTAAGCTCGGCGCAATTGATTGGCAAGGTCTATCTTGGTTCCATCGATGAAGCCGGCTCGCGCAAAGTCGCCCAAGAGTTCGCCGCCGACATCTTGAAGCAATTCGGCGCCACCAGCCTCCTCGGTACCCGCATCTATTTCGTCTCCGATCGCAGCGGCCACAAGGAAATCTGGTCTATGAACTATGACGGTTCCGATCAGAAGCAGTTCACCAATTACCGTTCCATCACCACGTTTCCCGCCGTATCCGCCGACGGCACCAAGATCGCATTCACCACATACCCGGTTCTCGCCTCGTCCAGAAACGCCGCCGCGGCAGCGCAATTTGGCAAACAGAACCAAAATCTCGGACAGCCGCAAATTTACGTGCATTCTCTCGAAAGTGGTCGTAAACTGGTCTACTACAACCAACAAGCTTCCATGAATGCAGCGTCCGACTTTTTGCCCGACAGCCGCCACCTGCTCATTTACTCCACCGCGAACGCCAGCTTCTCGCAGATCTATCAAACCGATCTGGACGGCGGCGATTTGCGCCGTATCACTCACTCCGGATCGCTCGAAGTGGAGCCAAAAGTGAACCCCAAGACCGGCCAGGATCTGGTGTTCGTCTCCGGGCGCGGAGGCACGCCGCAAATATATAGAATGAGTATTGATGGAACCGATGTGTCGCGTCTGACCACCGGAGAGGGCGACGCTGTGAATCCCGCGTGGAACCCGGATGGCCAGCACATCGCGTTCGCTTGGACGCGTGGATTTGAACCGGGAAATTTCAACATTTTTGTCATGGATGTGGCCAGCCGCAACGTCGTACAGCTGACTCATGGCGCTGGACGAAACGAAAACCCCACTTGGGCGCCCGATGGCGTTCACCTGGTATTTTCATCAACGCGTGGCGGTAAAACCCAGATCTACAGTTCGCTCGCCGATGGCGGCGCGGTGCAACAGCTCACTACGCAAGGAAACAACGAAAAACCTGTTTGGAGTAAGTCAACACAATAAATGAAGAGACCCACAAGAGGAGATTCTCAGGATGAGAGATAGTTCCAGATTGCACGCTTCCAAACTCGGCGCGGTGACGTTGGCCGCGCTGGTGCTAGTTGCGGCAGGTTGCGGCCCGAAGAAAGTCCCGCCGCCGACACCGCCGCCAGCGCCGACGCCCGTGGCCACTGCTCCGCCAGCCCCGGCAGCGCCCGTGATCAGCAGCTTTACCGCTGAGCCGACCACCATCGAGCCTGGACAGTCCTCCACGCTGCGCTGGTCCACCAGCAACGCCACCGACATGTCCATCGACCACGGCATCGGCGCCGTTCAAGGCCAGGGACAGCGTCAGGTTTTCCCTAGGACCAGCACTACCTACGCGCTAACCGTGCGAGGCCCCGGTGGGATGACCACCAGCTCCGTGACCGTGCAAGTGAGCACTCCTCCGCCTCCGCCGCCACCGCCCGCCCGGACGCCGCAGCTAACGGGCGGGGAACTGCTTTCGCGCCAAGGACAGGATGCGTTCTTTGATTACGACATGAGCGAAATCCGCTCCGACGGCCGCGATGCCCTAACAAAAGACGCCGCGCTGCTGAAGCAGATCTTCCAGCAGGATCCCACCTTCACGGTGATCGTCGAAGGCCACTGCGACGAACGCGGTTCCGCCGAATACAATCTCGCGCTGGGTGATCGCCGTGCTACCGCCGCCAAGGACTTCCTGGTCCAATTGGGCGTCCCTGCCGATCATCTGAAAACCATCAGCTACGGGAAGGAACGTCCGCAATGTACCGACGCCAACGAAGCTTGCTGGCAAAAGAACCGCCGCGCGCATTTGTCGCCCGGCCAATGAGTGTAATCGATGAAACCGCGGGGCGCTTTCACGGCGCCTCGCGGCCCACAGGAGTTTTTATGAGTTTGTCTCGTGTCGCCATCCTGCTTTTCGCGCTGTCGCCTTTTGCTTTCGGCGCGAGCAAAGAGATCATGGAACTGCAGCGCGACGTCGCCATGCTGCAGGACCAGGTGCGCAATCTGCAAAGCTCCATCGATCAAAAGGTTGCCGCTATCCAGACGCTCACCCAGCAGACGCTCGACAGTGTTAACCGCACTAACACCGCCGTCGCCGTCATGGAAAACCGTTTCAACGAAAGCATGAAGCAGCAGCAACAGAGCCTGAGCGGCCCGGTCGCAAATGTCGGTCAAAAGCTGGATCAGATGTCGGAGGATTTCCGCGCTGTCCGCGAATCGGTGCTCGACATGAACACCCGCATGGGCAAGCTCGACGCCAAAATGGCCGACCTTCAGAACCTCATCAACACCACGCGCAGCGCGCCTGCCGCGCCGCCGCCCCCCGCTGGAACCCCCGGCGACCCGAATGCCAGCGCCGCGCCCACCGGTCCTCCGGCTGGAATGCAGGCCTCCACCACCTATACCAACGCCTACAGTGATTACATCGCAGGCAAGCACGACATTGCGTTCCAGGAATTCAGCGATTACCTCAAATATTTCGGCAACACGGAATTTGCTCCTAATGCCCAGTTCTACATCGCAAACATTTATTACCGGAAGAAGGACTACGCCAGTGCGATGGAGGCCTTCGACGCCGTCCTGGAAAAGTTTGCCGACAACCCCAAAACCGCCGAGTCGCATTATCTGAAGGGCATGTGTGAAATGGGTTTGGGCCGCAATGACGCCGCCGCCCGCGATTTTCGCGACGTCTACGCCCGCTACGCTGATACCGACCCCGACACAGCCGCCAAAGCCAAAGCCCGCCTGAAAGACTTGGGACTCAGCGTGGGAGCCGCCACCGCCGCCAAACGCCGCAAGCCCACTCCTCACTAGCCACCAACAACTACCCACCAATAACTAGCCACTAGCAACCAGCCACCAGCTCCCCTGTGCTATGCTGTTTCCGCGCTTGCGCCCATGCCGCATCCAACTTCGCTACCTCGGATCTGCATCGCCCTGGGCTTTTCTGACCCGCAGAAGTTGCTCGAACACGCGCGCCGCGAAGCCAACGCAGGCGAGTCGTTCTTCGAGTTCCGCCTGGATTACCTGCCCGCGCCCGAACAAGGCGTCGCCGTCATCCGCAAGTTTCTCGCCGCGCATCCGGAGTGCTGCATCCTCGCCACCTGCCGCCGCCATCAGAATCAAGGAAAATTCAACGGCAGCGTGGAAGACCAGATCCGTATTCTCGACGCCGCGTTCGACGCCGGTGCGCGCGCCGTGGATGTCGAAATCGAAAGCGCCGAGAATGCGATTCCCCGTTTAGAAGCCCTGCGCGGCAAAGGCCAGCTAATGCTGTCGTATCACAATTACGACGGTACGCCGTCGCCCGAAACCATCGTCCGCCGCATGCTGCGCATCCCTGCCGACGGTTACAAGATCGTCACCACCGCGCGCAAACCGTCCGACAACGCGCGCATTCTCGCCATCACGAAATCCCACCCCCGCACGCCTCTGGTGGTCCTCGCCATGGGCGAGACCGGCTTCCCCACGCGCGTTCTTGCCACCGCCTGGGGCGGTCTGTTCACCTACGCCGCGCCCAATGCCTCCGATGGCACCGCGTCCGGCCAAGTGAGCGCTCGCGTGCTGCGCCATCTCTACCGCGCCGAAAAGTTCACTCGCGCCGCCAAGATCTACGGCGTCATTGCCGACCCCGTGCGCCACTCCATCTCCCCGGCCGTGCATAATCGCGCGTTTCAATCCCATCGGCTCGACGCTGTCTATCTCCCGTTCCTGGTCCAATCCGCCGCAATTGAAGGATTTTTTCGCGCTCGCCGAATCGTTGCCCATCGCCGGATTCAGCGTCACCATTCCCCACAAGCAGCGCATCATGCGCTACCTCGACGTGGTGGATCCTCTCGCCCGCCGCATCGGCGCCGTCAACACCGTCTGGAAAAAAGCCGGAAAATGGCGCGGCGCCAATACCGACGCCGACGCCGTCACTGTTCCCTTGTCTCGCAAATTGCGCCTGTCGAAATCGTCGGTCCTAGTCGTCGGTAATGGCGGCGCGGCCCGCAGCGCGGCGTATGCGCTGGTGGGAAGCGGAGCCAAAGTTTCTATCGTCGGCCGCAATCCCGACCGCGTCCGGTCCCTCGCGCGTGCCTGCGGCGCCGAATCCCTGCTGCGCGAACAGGTGAACGGCCGCAAGTTCGACGCGCTGGTCCACGCCACGCCGCTCGGCATGTTCCCGCATTCTGACGCCTGTTTCTTTCCCGGCGCTCTTCCCGCCGCTCTGGTTTTCGATATGGTCTACAATCCGCTCGAAACCGTGCTGCTCCGCCACGCCGCCTCCCAAGGCTTAACCGTCATTTCCGGGCTCCAGATGTTTCTCGAGCAAGCTACCCGGCAATTCGAAATCTGGACCGGCGCGCCGGCCCCGCGCGCGGTCATGGAAAAGGCCGCCATCGAAGCTCTCACGACAGCCGGCTGATCCCTGCACTACACTAGAATCTATGAACAAGTTCACTCGCCGTGAACTCGCCGCGACGCTCTCCACTTCTGCCGTTTTGCTCGCCAGGCCCCAAGCGCAGCCGCCAACTCCGGCCCAGGCTCCGCTTCCCGCGAACCCATCCGAAGAGTTGCAAGCCTCCCAAGCCCAGCTCCGCGACAACGCCGGCCAGCTCGATAAATTCCCGCTGCCCATGTCCACCGAGCCCGCGACAGTCTTCAAGCCGTAGGCGAATTTATGCCCTCCATCCCAGACGACATCTTCTTCGCCACCATCCCCGAAATCAATCAGAAACTCGTCAAGAAGGAATTCTCTGCAGTCGAACTCGCCAAAGCATTTTGCGATCGCCTGGAATCCATCGGTCCGCGCTACAACGCCCTCGCGCTTTCGCTCCGCAAACTGGCTCTCAGCGATGCCAAGGAGGTGGATGGCGATATCGGCCGCGAGCGTCTGCGTGGGCCCCTGCAAGGCATTCCGTTCGGCGCCAAAGATCTATTGTCATTCGCGAAGCATCCCACCACGTGGGGCGCGATGCCTTATGCCGATCAGGTTTTTAAGCAGACCGCCACCGTCCTGAACCATCTTCTGGGACGCGGCGGCGTGCTAACCGGCAAACTCGCGATGGTGGAACTCGCCGGCGGCCCCAGCTATCGCTACGCCAGCGCCTCGCTCACTGGCCCCGGTTTAAATCCGTGGGACACCACGCGCTGGTCCGGCGGTTCGTCCAGCGGTTCTGCGATCGCCGTCGCCGCCGGTTTGGTCACCTACGCGCTCGGTTCCGAAACGTCCGGGTCCATCCTTACCCCCGCGGCTTTTTGCGGCGTCACGGGACTGCGCCCCACCTACGGACTGGTCTCGCGCACCGGGGCGATGTCGCTCTCTTGGACGCTCGACAAAATCGGCCCCCTGTGCCGCTCCGCCGAGGATTGCGGCCTGGTGCTGGAAGCTATCGCCGGCGCCGACGATGACGATCCGGCGTCCGCCCGCAAAGGCTTCCGCTACTTGCCGCAGTTCGTTCGCGATTTCAAGGAACTTCGCGTCGGCTACGCGCCAGCCGATTTCAGCGATGGCGTGGACCCCGCCGCCCGCGCCGACTATGCCAAGGCCCTGGAAACTATCCGGTCCACCGGTCTGCAAGTCACCGAAGTGAAGCTCCCCGATTTTCCCTACGGCGCAATCATCGGCACCATCATCTCCGCCGAAGGCTCCGCCGTTTTCGAGCCTCTCATCAAGAGCGGTGGCGTGAATCAGCTGGCGGACCAGCGCCAAATCGCCGGCCTCAAAGCGGGCCTGGAAATCCCCGCCAAGGATTATCTCAAAGCGATGCGCATCCGCTCTCTCCTGCAGGAACAATTTCGCAACTTGCTTTCGACGGTGGATGTGCTGATTGCGCCCACGCGTTACGATCCCGCGCCCAAAGTCACCCAGCCGCTCGATCGCCGTCCGCCCGACCGGCTCCCATCCGCCACTCCCGGCCTCACCGCGCTAATCCCGGCTGGCAATCTCGCCGGACTCCCCGCGCTGTCGATTCCATGTGGATTTGCGAATGGCATGCCGATGGGCCTGCAACTGGTCGGCCCCCCGTTCTTTGAAAATCGATTGATCGCAATCGGCAAGGCATTTCAGGAACGCACGGATTGGCACAAGCGCCGCCCACCCCTCGCGGCCGCTTCCTAACCGCCGATCCCCAACCGCAGCGCTGCCGCTCCCACCGCGCCCGTTAGTGCCGACACCACCGGAATCGCTCCGCGCCGCCGCTGATATTGACTATCGATCGCGTGATATCCGAGATAGACGAACGCGCCCGCGGCCAACGAAAGCAGTAGCGCCGTCCAGTTCTTGCTCAGATGCGGGCCCACAACCAGCGCCAGCGCTCCGCCCAATACCATCATCGATTGCGCTCCTGCAGCTCCCAACATAGCTTTCCACGGCGCGCCGAACGCTGCGACGAGCAGCGCTCCCAGCGCCAAGCCTTCTGGAATCTTATGAAAACCGATTCCAGCCAGAAACGCGAACCGTAGCCGTTCGAATCCGGGCTCTTGCGTCGCCGCCAGGCTCCAGCCGTCAAATAAACTGTGCACGCTGGCCGCGATCAACAACGGCGCGCCAAATCCATGCAGGCTCTCTGTACAGCCGTCGTGATCGTGTGTATGCGAGCAGGACGGACACACCGGATGCACATAGCGATCCACCAGCCACAGCAGTCCGAATCCCGCCGCCATGCCCGCGCACCCTTGCATCCAGCCGTACAATTCCGCGATCTCGGGCAGAATCCAAAACAGCGCGATTCCCACCAGCAGCCCCCCGCTAAACGGAAGCGCGCGCTGCGAAAGCGATGGCACTTCCGCCATGCGGATTCCCGCCGCTGCGCCCAAAAGCGTCAGCAAAGCTAGCCCAATCAGGATGGGAAACACGTTCAACCTTCCCACTGTACCAGCCATGCTACAGTCAAGGGTTTCATGAAGCTGTTGCTCGCTGTGTTCGTAGCCTCACTCCCGCTGCTCGGCCAAAATAACTACGAGATCCAAGTCTATGGTTATGAGCTGGTCCCGCCAGGCCATACCATGTTCGAGCTGCACAGCAACTTCACCGTCGAAGGCAGCAAGACCTCGGTCGACGGACTCTACCCCACAAACCACCAACTGCACGAGACCATCGAGATCACGCATGGCTTCACCGATTATTTCGAAGTCGGCTTCTACATCTTCACCAGCGCGCAAAGCGGCGTCGGCTGGAATTGGGTGGGCGATCACATCCGCCCTCGCTTTGCCGTGCCCGAGAAATGGCACTGGCCCGTCGGCGTCAGCATATCGAACGAGATCGGATACCAGCGCCAGTTCTACTCCACCGCGCTTTGGGATTGGGAGATCCGGCCCATCGTCGACAAACAGCTCGGGCACTGGTATTTCGCCTTCAATCCGGCGTTCGACCGCGCGCTCCAAGGCCCCGACACCAAACAAGGATTCGTCTTCTCGCCCAATTTCAAGCTGTCTTACGATTTCACCAAGAAGATCACCGGCGGCTTCGAATATTACGGCTCGCTCGGCCCCGTCACCGGCTTCGATCCGTTCCGCTATCAGCAACAGCAGCTGTTCCCTGCCATCGACCTGAATCTTTCGCCCAAATGGGAGTTTAACGCGGGCGTCGGCGTCGGCATCACCCAAGGCACGGACCACTTGATCCTCAAGATGATCATCGGCTACCGCTTCGACCTCTAACCTGTAGCCTTGCAGAACCGCGACCGTAGGGAGACGGTCTTGTTCAGAAGTCTGCTGACCGATAATAAGGATGTAAACAATGAGCGAAACCAAGGCTTATAGATTACGCTTACCTCAGTCGCTCAAGGACGCCGTCGAGCGAATCAGTAAAGAAGATGGAACCAGCTTCAACCAATTCGTCGCGACTGCCGTGGCGGAAAAGGTTTCCGCGCTGCAAACTGCCCGGTTCTTCCAGGACCGCAAGGCTCGGGCCGACTTCAAAGCCTTCGACCGCATTATGAAACGGCGCGGTGGAAAGCCACCCCGACCAGGAGATGAGATCCCTCCGCGCTGAATCCCCGGTTCTCCAAAATTCTTTCTGTCACTGCAGCATCAACTTACGAAAGTCCATTCCCGGCGCTCGTCCCGCCCGGTTGTACCTTGTTCTTTGATGAATGCCGCGCGCACCTTCGTTTCTCCGATTGCCGCTGGGATAAAAATCCGGGGGCAAACACAAAACTAGGCCACTTGCGCCACCTTGAGCCCACGCTTCACGCCCGGCCGATCACCCGCAGTGCGCCCTTCGCCGCTTCTACGCCTCGAAATTGCGCCTCTTCAAAAATCGAGAACCCGCTCAGGTCTGAGTTTGCGAAGAAAATGTTGCCCGCAGGCTTTAGCCATCGCGCTCTCTGGTCCGAAAACAAGAACCCCGGCGAAGGCCGCGCCATCGCGTGACCCATCCGCATGATGTCGATGTGCGCCACGCACTGCCGGACGTCGGGATGCGCACGCTCCAGGTCGGTCAAGATCGCCTCTTTCCAATAATTCCAGTCCCTCGCGAGCAACAACCGCCGCGCGTCCTCCGGATTATGCTCGGCCAGCGACCAATAAAAAGTCCACACCGTTCGATCCACGTGCGACGCCAAATTCATGTGCGTCGCGTTCACATACCCCAGCGCCGGCGAATCATAAATCACGTTATCCCAAGCCGGTTCCGCGTTCTTCTGCTCGGGAATACGATCCAGCGTCAAGTTGGCCGTGAGCCATGGTGAATAGTGAAATCCGTCCGCCCGCGGAGCGCCTTCGATCACATACGAAGCCAGAAAAGTTGGCGCGGCCCAGATCACCGAGTCCGCGACATATTGGGTTCGTTCTGTCAAAACGTGAATTTTGGTCCCAGCACGCGCAACACCATACACCACCCCCGCCGTCCGCAAGTAGCCCTTCAACTTTTCGATCAGCCGCCCCGCGATCCACCCGTTGCCTTCCGGCCACGTCAGCGGACCCCTCTCCTCCGGTTCGCGCGATGCGAAGTATTGAATCCCGGCCCACGCCGACGTGTCCTTTGCCAACGCCCCATAATCGTCGCGGCAGGCGTAGTTGATGTACCAGCGCAGAGGCGCGGAATCAAAGCCATGCTGCGCCATCCAATCCGCCATGGACGTCCGATCAAGTGGCGACGGCTTCGCGCCGCGTTCCATGGGAACAGTGAACTGGCCCGTCGAGCGAAACTCCTTGATTGCCTCCATGAACCGGCGATACTGCGCGCGATCCTTCGGCGTCGCGCCATCCTCCGGCTCGATCCCCTCCTGCCAATGGCCGTTGATGAATAGCCGCTCCTGCGGATCAAAGCACAGCACACGCTCATCCCACTTGCCATCGCGGAACACGCCAAGTTCTTCGAAGAGTTCCCGCGCCAGCGATTCGCCTTTCGCCGGCACCGGAACATAATGCGCCGCCCACGGAAACTTAGAGATCTCGTTCTGGCCCGAGCGAGAATTGCCGCCCGCCTGCGGTTCCATTTCGAGCAGCACAAAATCATGGAAGCCTCGCTTGTCCAAATGCCACGCCGCATTCAGCCCGGCCATCCCGCCGCCGACAATCACGATCGGCACACGCAGTTGTTGCTTGGGGAGGCCAAACGCGGAACGATCACGCAGCCGATGTCCCAGGGGAAATGAATCGTTGACAAACCCGCCGGTGATCTTGCGATCGGTCTTGCGCCACAAGCCAATCAATGCAGGCGCGGCGACGAATTGCCGGCGCGAGATCACTAGTGCGCGACGTCCTTCCATTCCTGCTCGTAATAGCGCACCAGCACCTGATCGTTCAGCCGATTCGGTTCGGCCGGAACGGACTGCATGTCTACAGGAAAGACAAACAATTCGCCGACATTCGCGGTCGAAAGGAATCGAAGTCCTGCGGGCAGTTGCCGCGGCGGTTCATATGGCGCGAAACTCCCGATCACATATCCCCACTCGCCGAACGACGGCACATAGACGTGATATGGATAGACGCGCAATCCCGCCTGCTTCACCGACTCAACGATGCACCAGTACGACTGCCGCGCAAACAATGGGGACGTACTTTGCACCACGATGAGCCCGCCGCTGGCCAGATGCTTGGCCGCCAACCGATAGAACGCGGTGGTGAACAGCTTGCCCAGCGCATAGCTGGTTGGATCCGGAAAATCAGCCACGATGAAATCGTATTGGTTCGTGTTTGTGTCCAGCCAGCGAAACGCATCGGTATTGATCACGTGCACGCGCGCGTTGGTCAGCGAATGTCCATTCAGCGCCGACATCACCGGGTGCGTCGAGAACAGGTGTGTCATCTCGGGATCGAGATCCACCAGCGTGACGCTCTCCACCGACGGATACTTCAGGATCTCCCGGACTGCCAGGCCATCGCCGCCGCCCATCACCAAAACATGTCGCGCGCCCGGCAGCGCCGCCAGTCCGGGGTGTACGAGAGCTTCGTGATAACGATATTCATCCCGCGAGCTGAATTGCAGATGCGAATTGAGAAACAGCCGCAAATCGTCTTTCCACTTAGTAAGTACAATCCGTTGATAAGGCGTAGTACGGCTAAAGATCACTTCGTCGGCGTACAGGCTGTTGTCGGCTGCGTTAGAGATTCGATCGGCGAAAATCGTTCCCCCTCCGAGCAGCGCCAGTACAATGAAACAACCCACGCGGAGCAAATGTGCCTGGCCGATCTGCTCGCGGAACAAATAGGTAGACCACAAAGCCACGCCGGCATTGAAAATCCCAAACACCAGTGCCGAGCGAACTAGCCCGAGCTTCGGCACCAGCAAAATGGGAAACAGCAGCGATGCACCAAGCGCACCCAGATAATCGAAAGTGAGGACATGCGAAACCAGCTCGCGAAACTGGAAGCGCTCTTTCAAGATCCGCATGAGTAGCGGAATCTCCAATCCCACCAACGTTCCAACCAGGATCACAACGGCATATAGAACGAAACGAAACGCCTCCGTGTAGGCGAAAGCGAGGAACAGGATCGAAGACGAAAATCCTCCGACCACTCCCACCATCAGCTCGATATGTACAAAGCGCGCCACCAATCCGCGATGAATGAATCGAGACAAGTAACTGCCGATGCCCATCGCGAACAGGTAACAACCGATGATCGTGGAGAATTGAAAAACCGTGTCGCCGAGCAGGTAACTCGCCAGCGTTCCCGCGATCAGCTCATAGATCAGCCCGCAGGCCGCGATCAGAAATACCGAAAGAAATAGAGCGATGGACACCGGTTAGTGCACCGCGGCTGCGATGATGATGCACATGCCGATCGACAATGCGCCGATGAGAATCGCCAGCGCCACGTTCTTGTCTTCCACGATCTCTTTCCAGAGATGATACGGAGTCAGCTTATCGATCAGCACGAACGCGATGGCAAAGATCAGGATGCCGAGCACCGAGTAAATCAATGCGTTCGCCAGGGCATGCAGGTCCATGTTCACTTACCTCCGATGTATCGGGAATAACCGCCGTAAGACGAGCGATACGCGCCGGGATTATCGCGGATCGATTTGGGCAGAACGCGCTGCTGGTTGACTCCGCTCCAGCTCCATCCTTGATACTCGGCTACGCCTGTGGCGGCAAGCAGCAGGACACCGTAGATCATAAAGAAGGGAGTATTCAATCGTCATCTCCTCCGCTGGATTTCGGCGCATAGTCGCTTTCGCGCCAACGGGCGGCTTCAAAGCTGGTTCTTCGAAACGTCGTGAACGCCGGGGGGATCAGCAGCAACAGCGCGGTGATTCCGAAAAATCCCCAGTTGAGAACGTTGCGCCGTATTTCGAGCTCGTAGCGCATGTAAGGCGATCCATACTCCATCTGCGGCTCGATACGCAAATAGTATTGCCCGGATGGAACGGACGGAATGATCACGCTATTGTTGCGGCTCCCCTCGCTGCCATCGGAGTCATGATAGTAGCTCACTTCGCGGTCGAAGTCGAAGGCCTGACCGGTTTGATCGTTGATCAGGGCGCAACTGAAAAAGGCCCAATTGTTATCAAGATCGGTGTGAATCGATAGCTCCACATTCGACTTACGGCCATCCAGCTGGAACGGCGCTGTTACGAAAGCGCTGTCGGGCTTCGGGCCCTGCGAGTAAGTGTAATGATCGCTGAAAGCCACGCTGCCCCGTGAAAAAATAATGAACAGGAAAATCATCGCCGCCAGAGCCACGTTCAGCCAAAGCCAGGTGCTCCAGGAGGAGCCCACGCTTTGGCCGTAAGGGGACGGTTCATTGGCGAATACTCCGTACGCGAGAGGCGGCGATCCGGAAAGTTTGAAAGCCTGCCAGACTTGTGCTCCGGTCATGTATTCGGCGCGCGACCAGGTGATTTCACCATTGGTCGTTTCCGATGAGAGCATCGCGGGTGGCGCGATGAAGTCCTGGCAAGCGACCAGTTCCCCGGTGCGCACGCGCCACGGAAATTCTCCGAGGACATAAACGGTGCTGGCGGACATGGAATCGAATGCCGCGAAAGTTTTGTCGTTGTAACGCCAGGCGGGGCGGCCGCGAGCGGAGGTGGGGCTCGGAAGCGCGCTCTCCACCTCGACGAAATTCCAGTGGCCGTTATATTCGGTGAGATAGCGAAAGCCCTTGTAAGGGTTGAACAGAAGGTACTCGTTCCAAGAGTAAGGGTCGCTCGCATCCGCTTCCCGGATCTGGAAGCCGATTACTTCGTATTGCGTGTCGTCGATCTTGCCGCGCGAGCCGAGCGGGATGGTCGGCGCGAGTGGCCGTTTCGATTGGAATACCTCAAGGATTTTGACCTCAGGCGTCGAGGTGTCGAGCACGCGTCTGGCATTGCGGGCAGACCACGCTCAGCGTGTGCCCGAAGCCGCGGAGCTGGACCGGTCCGCCGCAGTTAGGGCATGAGATCGACTTGGCCTGGACGACCGGCATCAGCTCCAACCCTCAAATTCGCGGAGGTTTTTCAAGTGTAAATCGTCGAACCCGACGGCGCGGCCCAAGAAAAGCAGCGGAGGATTCTCGCTGTAATCGATGGTCGCGAAGTCGCTAGCCGTGGTCCTCAGATCAGCGAATACCAAATCGGACTTGTCCCTATACTCGAACGGAAGCTCGCCTTGCACGCCTTTGTAATGAGCCTTCGTGATGGAAGTGACTGCGAACTTCTTGCCTTGCCATTCGAAGGTCTGGTTTTTGACGGGTTCGGCCGGCAATGGCCCTGGTGGGGGGCTCAACCATGAGAGATCGTATTCAAGTTGCGCGTCCGAAAGCCAACCGCTGGTTCCGTCGTTAAAGACGATGTGCCATTCGTTCCAGCCGCCTTGTTCGTACTCATAGATGATGCGGCCGACCACGACGAAACTCTTGTTCTGATAAGCGCCCTCGGTTCCGATTTGGATCGGTGACGCGTCAGCCGGCAAGTCGGCCACAACGCCCACCTTCTTCAAATCGACATCGGTGCGAACCAAAATCGAATGGCAGAATTCACAAGTGGTCTGAACGGCGCTAGACCAAAGAAACTTCACCGGCGCGCCGCAGCTCGGGCAGTTGGCTGCGACGGCGCTCATACCTGGTAAGGCCGGTCAACTTGTCGCACGCAGACTGTCGAGGCGCCGAATTCCTTCTTGAGGAGCGCGTCAAAATCGGCGCCGGGCCGTGGACGGCAGGAGAAAATATTCAAGCACAACGAGCCATATTCAGGGAATGTATGGCATGCCAGGTGGGATTCGGTGAGCAGTGTCACACCCGTGATTCCGCCTGTTCCAGGAAATTGGTGCCAATTGGATTTGCCCAGCGAGTGGAGGTCGAGCACGCGGATCAGCGTGTCAAATAGCTCTTCCAGACGGCGCGTATCGGCCAGCGCCGCCGAGTCGCATCCGTGCGCTTCGACGATCCACTCAAGGCCGGACATTTACTGTTGGGCGGTGCCGCACTCCGGGCAGAATTTCGACGCCCGTGAAATCTTGTTTCCGCAGTTGGTGCAGAACTTCGTGTCGGCGGCAGGAGCAACTGGCGCAGCAGGTGTTGCCGCGGCCTGGTTGTTCACCAGGTTTGACCGCGTTCAGCATGCTGTTCGCCATCGTGAGGCCTGCGCCCAGTCCGACGCCAATGCCTGCGGCGCCTCCGCCTTCGTTGGCGGCCGCGATAGGCATGGATTGCGCCACTTGGAATTGCGTGTATTTGCCCATGTCGCCAACCATGTTCATGCCGATGCGCTGATCGAGCAATTTCTGCAACTCGTCAGGCAGCGAGAGATTTTCAACTACGAAGTTTTCGAGCGAAAGACCGAGTTCAGCGAATGACGGCTTTACTATCTCAACAATTTTCTGGCCGAGGGCAGCTTGATTGGCCGCCATATCCAGGAACGGAACCGAACTTTGCGCGAAGCTGTCGGTCATGCGCGCCACGATCGTGTTGCGCAGCTGGCCTTCCAGATCGGGCACCTGATAAACATCGCGCGTCCCGCTGACCTTTTGGTAGAACACCTTGGGATCGGCGATCTTGTACGCGTAGATCCCATACCCGCGCAGGCGGATGGCGCCGAATTCCTTGTCGCGAATCGTGATCGGCGTGGCCGTGCCCCAACGCTGGTTGGTCTGCAGACGCGTTGAGAAGTAATAGACGTCCGATTTGAACGGGGACTTGAACGCCTTGTCCCAATTCATCAGGTACGTGAGAATCGGCAGCGTCTGGGTGCTTAGCGTGTATAGACCCGGCGCGAACACGTCGGCGATCCGGCCTTCATTTACGAAGACTGCCATTTGAGAATCGCGAACCGTGAGCTTGCCGCCGGACTGGATTTCCATGTCCTCCATGGGATAACGGTAGGCCAGGATTCCATCTTCCGGTTCGGTCCATTGGATTACATCGATGAACTGCTTGGAAAGGAAACTCATACGCTTGTACCAGAGTATACGGCAGAATCAGGAATTTGTTCCAGGGTGTTCGTAACCTATAGTGATCAAGGGATTTACTTGCCCTCTAACTCAGCCAAACGTTTCTTCGCGTAGGGGTCTTCGGGATTGTCCGCCAGGATTCGCCGAAGATTCTGGATGGCGTCATCGATCTTTCCCAACTTTGCTTGAGCTGTCGCCAGGTTGAAACGCGCGCTCGAATAATCCGGACGGGCTTTGAGCGCCAGTTCAAATTGTGGGATGGCGTCTGCGTTGCGCTTGAGCGTGGCCAGGCCCAGTCCCAACATATTATGTACTTCGGGACGGTTTGGCTCCAGCCGCGCCGCTATCCGCAGCTCGCTCACGGCCGCTTGCGGATCCAGGCGCGACAGCAGAATCGCACCCAGGTTCATGTGCGCTGCAAAATCGTTGGGATTCTTTTCCAGACGATGCCGCATCACTGCTTCTTCGAGTTCGCGGCGATGATCGCCCGCGCCACGGGGCAATATCTGCAGCCACAGATGTCCCATTTCGTCCGTGGCTTGATTACCCGCGCGGACTCGCTTGGGAGGATGGTTCGGGTTGCGAACGTTGGCCGCCGAATTGTCGTAGTGGTAGCGCATATGGATGACGGAATCTCTTGGGAGAAAAACCGGCTCGCGATAATAGAAGACCGCCTGCCAGTTCTGATCCCAGTTAGGAATGCGTATCAGCCACTTTCTGGAGCCATCAGGCAAAGTGGCCCAAGCTTCGAGTAGCTTTCCCAAATAATGAGCGTGTGGATAGACCGCCAGAACGTCGGCGTCGAGAGGCAGCTTAAAATCGTCCGCGATTGGGAAATCGGTGACCCCTGCCGGGATGTCGAGCGCCTGATCATTTTCCAGTTGGAGCAGGAGCGGGAACTTCGTTTGCGGCCGGTCGGTGAAGTACAGCCCGATGGATGGCCGCACTTCTTCGCGCTTGCCCGAAGGCTGCAAGTGCATATTGAGGACCAGCTGATTCCCCGGATCCAGCCGCCAGGCGAATCCGTCTGGCTCGACATGCGGCGTGCTGCCAGGCTTCCAAAACAGGAAATGGCCGTCGGGATCGAACGGGCTACGAGTAATCTGGAGGTCCATGCCCGGAAAACCCTTACCCGGTGCCGTTTCTTGCAGGCGCGCCGATCCGGTGCGATCCACCAGCAGATTGGCATGATGCACTACTCGAGGCCGGCCCGGGCGAATCTCGATGGCCCGCACCCATTTTCGGGTTGCCACGTTGGGAGTGAAGATGAAGTTCCAATAAATGTCGCGGCCGGTGGCAGGCAACTTGAAAGCGCTTGCGGCGTCCAGGATCAGGTCGGGTTGGCCTAGTTGCCAGGAGGCAGGGAATGTGGGTGATGGGGTGTGGGGGGTGGGACCGTCCGGAGCACCGGCGTGAACCCAATCTTGAATAATTTTCAGCTGCTCCGGCGTCAGGCGACGATCGTCTTGAAAGTCGCCGTAACCTGGCTCCGGAAGCCACGGCGGCATGTAGCCTGATTTGGTAGCTGCCGCGATCTGAGCCGCACGCTTCTTGATGTCTTCATAAGTAAGGAGCGAAAACGGCGCCGCATCGCCGGGATGGTGGCAGGGCGAGCATTTTTCGTAGATGATGGGGGCGATGTCGTGGGCGAAATCAGGTGATGCGCTTGCCCGCGAACTGATTGCTAGCCACAGATAAACGCAGATGAACGCGGATCGGTGTTTATCTGTGTCCATCTGTGGCTGATATCTTTATTCATACCTCAAAGCGATGATGGGGTCGATCCGGGTAGCCCGGCGAGCTGGGATATAAGTGGCCAGCAGCGCGACCAAAACGAGGATAATCGACACGGTCGCATAGGTGATCGGATCGGTCGTTTTGACGCCGAACACCATGTCGGCCAAGAGGCGATTTAGCCCGAATGACGCCGCCAGGCCGATGACCACGCCGATGCCCGACAGCAGCATCCCTTGGCGAACCACCAGCTTCAGCATGTCGCCGCGATCAGCTCCGAGAGCCATGCGGATGCCGAGCTCCTGCGTTCGTTGCTCCACCGTGTAGGACATCAGTCCGTAGATCCCAATGGCGGCGAGCAGCAGCGCGAGGCCGGCAAAAATTGTCAACAACAGCATGTTGAAGTTCTGGCGCGCGGTGGATTCCGAAATCACCTGCTCCATGGTGCGGACCTTGGATGCGGACAATTGGCTATCGACGGACTGAATTTCGTGCTGGATAGCGGTGCTGAGCGATGCCGGATCCGCGGCTGTCTGAATGATCCAGCTCAGCGGGATGACGCTATTGGCGAGTTTGGTGAGGCCATCCGGAGTTTGACTTTGCGGAACGTACATCACAGCCTCATCCGCGTCCTTCAGTCCGGTTTCGCGAACGTTGCCGACGATACCGATGATTTGTCGGGTGGGATCGTCAAACTGAGGGCCTAGCCCTTTGCCGATGGTGATCCGCTGGCCGATGGCATCGCCCTTAGGCCAATATTTTTTGGCGAACGCTTCGTTGACGATCACCACTCGGGCCGAATTTCCAGTATCGTGCTGATCAAAGGCGCGTCCGCGCAGCAAGGGAATTCTGAGCGCGCTGAAATAGTGCGGGCCGACGAATCGCCATTGGTGGTCGCCATTGTACAAATCGCCCTTCGCGGGCGGGACGCCTTCGATGTTAAACGGAAGGTCGATGCCGGTCTCCGCGGGCAGCGCAACGGTGGCCGCGGCTGCGATTACTCCCGGCAGCGCCTCGATGTGATCCGTCACCTGGCGCGACATGTTTTCGGCTTTGGCGGTGCTATCGTAGCGGCCGCCGCTCAGGGACGTTTTCATGGTGATGACGTTGTGCGGGTTCAGGCCAATATTGGCAGAGCGCAATCCGACAAAAGTGCGAATCATGAGGCCAGCGCCGGCCACCAAAATCACTGCCAGGGCCATCTCGGCAGCAACCAGGACGCTGCGCAGGCGGTTGTGGCGCAGCCCGGTACCCGAGCGGCCGCTGGCTTCCTTGAGAACCGAGTTCACGTCCAGCTTGGAAATTCGAAGCGCGGGAAGCAGCCCAAATAGCACCCCGGTGAGTAGCGCGATGGCGAAGGTGAAGGCGAGCACATGCCAGTCCAGCGCCGAGATGACGGAAGCGGCGTGATCCTCGGCGTTGACGCGCGGAAGATTGCCGGGACTCACCGCCAGGAGCAGCGGCACGCTCCAGGCTCCGATCAGCAAGCCGAGCAGGCCGCCAATAGTTGAAAGCAGCACGCTCTCGGTAAGCAACTGGCGGATCAAATCGCCTCGGCTGGCGCCGATGGCGGTACGGATCGCGATTTCCCGCTGGCGTCCGGCGGCGCGGGCGAGCAAGAGATTAGCGACGTTGGCGCAGGCGATCAAAAGGACAAACGCGACTGCACCCACCAAGATCAGGAGAGCCAGCCGGACATCGCCGACCAATGCGTCGCGCAGTGGAATCACGGCTACGCTTTCGCTGGTGTCCATCCATTTTGGATTGCCGGCTCGGAACTGCTCGCCCGCGACAGTCATATTGGCTCGGGCTGAGTCCAGCGTGACGCCGGGCTTGATACGGCCCGCGGCGAGCAGGTAGTGGCCTTGATTGGTGCTGTTGGGATCGGCCTGCATGGGAATGAAAACGTCGGCGGGAGGATCGGAATGGAAGGTGGCGGGGAGGATTCCAACGACAGTATAGGGATCGCCGCCCAGCAGAATCGGCTTGCCGACCAGAGACGGGTCGCTGCCAAAGCTGGTTCGCCACACATCGTTGCTCAGGACAGCGGCCTTTGGTCCATTGGGCAGATCCTCTTGCGGGAGGAACGTCCGGCCGGAGGAGGGCGATACGCCGAAGACCTGGAAATACTCGGCCGAGACGTGAATACCCTTGACCTGCTGAGGGTGGTCGCCCGAGCCGAGGTTGAGACCAGGCCCCGAGAAGTCATAGAGGGCCATGGCTTCAAAAGTCTGATTGGCCTTCTTCCAGGCCATGAATTTGGGGATGGAAGTGTCGCCTCCGCCGTTGTCGGGCCGTCCTTTGAAGCCGCGCTCGATGCGCATGATCCGGTCGGACTGTGGGTACGGTAACGGAGCGAGCAAAACTGCGTTGACTACCGAGAATATGGCCGTATTAGCGCCAATGCCTAGCGCGAGCGCCGCGACAGCGACGGTGGTGAAGCCCGGGTTGGCGACCAGGACACGGAGGGAGTGGCGAAGGTCCGAAAGAATGCTGCTCATATCCATGTGATACGAAGAACTTGCGTCGAAGTTCGGGCGAGTTAAGGACATAAGGCAATCCTGTCGATAGATGGTCGGGGAGACAGAGTGAAAAACGTCCCGCAAAGCATTTGGCCGGTATCGGTATTCGGGCTTGGTTTTCTGCTGCTGATTATGGGGTTGTCGGGGGTGGCCAGCATCCAGGAAACGCGCCGGATTCACCAGCAGATTTTGGCGGTGGAGGACAACTACCGCCGCATCGAGAATCTGGTGGAGGGGATTCGCTCAGATACATCGCGAGTTGCCGTACTCCGGCGGGACCGGCTGCTGGAGCGGAACATCGCGGCGCAGGCATACAAGGTCCAGTTAGCCGCCCTGCGCGCCAAGACCGAATTCAACCTGGCTCAACTGAAATCGCTCCAGCCGCAACAGAGCAGCCGCGCGGTGGATCGGTTGGAGAGCGCGTTAGGCATCTATCTGGACAAGGTGGGGCAAGAGTTTCAAAAAGCTCCGGAGGAATCCGAGGCCGAATTCATGGACGATGGATTCGGGTGGGAAACCATGCCGATCTTCGCGATTGCCGAGGAACTGGGCAAGCTGAACGAGGAAAATTTCGAATCGCGGCGGCGGGACTTGAGCCGGTCTGTGCAGAGCCTGCAGAACGACCTTTGGGAAACCATGCTGACGGCGCTGATTCTTGGGACCATCATTGCTGGCACCAGCGTGTTTCGAATCTCGGCGCTCGAAAAGGAATCGGCGGAGCATCGGCACGCCAGCCAGCAGGCCGAGGTACGGTTGCGGCATCTGTCACAGCAACTGGTGTCGTCGCAGGAGCAGGAGCGCAAGGCCTTATCGCGAGAACTGCATGACGAGATCGGCCAATTGCTGACGGCGCTGAGAATGGAATTGGGCAATTTGGAGCGGGCCCAGGGTGCGCGCGGAGTAGAGCGGGATCCGCACCTGGATCAGGCCAAGAAACTGGCCGAGAGTACGCTGCGGACGACGCGCGATATCGCCATGGGGCTGCGGCCGGCGATGTTGGATATATTGGGCCTGGGACCGGCGCTGGAATGGCAGGCGCGCGAGTATTCGCGGCGCTACAACACCCCCATTCAACTCGAAGTGGACGGGGACTTGCGCGATGTTCCGGATCCGCATCGCACCTACCTGTATCGGATCGTGCAGGAGGGCTTGACCAATTGCGCCCGTCACGCGCAGGCCAAGAACATTCACGTCCGGCTGGAGGATTCCAGCGGCACTCTGGCGGTGGTGGTGGAGGACGACGGCGTGGGGTTCGATCAGGAGGGCGGCGTGGCGTATGGGCTGGGCTTGCTCGGGATCACAGAACGCGTGCGCGAGTTGTGCGGTAAAGTATCGATTCACTCACAGCCGGGCAAGGGGACGCGCATTGCGGTGCTGCTGCCGTTCGTCCGCGAAAATGTCGCGGCCGAGCAGGAACCGTAGAACGAGGCAATGTTGCTTCGCAGCGCATCCGACATCTGCAATTTAGAGCTGTTGAGACGTTCCACAAGCTTCGCGTAAGTCTGGTCGGCAAGGTGGTATTCGCCGGAACGAGTCGGTTTTCCGATGTCGAAGTTTTCGTTGGTGAGTTGCAGGCGGTTGTCGCTCACTTCCTCCAGAAGTTCCTTGTACCGGCCCATGGTGTCGTCGAGACTGGCGAGGAACATTCCCTCGGCCTTGGCGGGCGGCACTTTGAAGGCGAACGCTTTGAATGGGCCAATTTTCGGGATCAGCCGAAACAGGAAAGCGAGGAAGCGAGCGCCGAGGCCGGGGCGACGGTATTGGTTGTCCCAATCTTTTTGATACGACGCAATCGAGATGCGATAGACGAAGCGACGGCGTGTCATGCCGGCCTGTAGACCCTGGATATCTTTCTTCTTTGCGGCCCAAGCGGCTTTGGTCATTTCCGGGATGGCCTGGCTGACCGAGAATCGATAGGTGCCGAGCGCCAGATCCAGGTTGGTAAACAGGTCCTTGAGCGGGATCGAGTAGGTTTCTTCGAAGGCGCGCTCGAGAAGTGGTTTGGCGACTTGGAAGCCGATGAAATCGTGATAGGCATCATTCGCGTATTGTCCGCGGGCCACTTCAATAACATCGAAGCCGAATTCGGTTTTCAGATGCGCGCCGGGGTTGTCTTCATAGGTGACCTGGGGCCCAAACTTGGCCTCCAGTTTTGGATAGACGAGCGGTACCGTGCGATTGATCGCCACCGGGTGGCCGAGGTTGTCGGAGGCGTAGTGGGCCAGGGCTCCGAGCGCGAACGCGTAGTCGTTCAGATCCCCAGATTCCTGGGCGTCTTTCAGCAAGGCGAGGACGAAGTCGCCGCTGCGGGCATAGTGAACCAGATCGCTGAAAAACTTGCTGCCGAAAGGGTAATAGCCCATGTCCTGGATGATGGCGCCGCCATAGGCGTAGGCGTGGGCTTCGCGCAATTGATCGTCGGTGGCATTGGGGAAGCGTTTGAGAAGCAGGGGTCGAAGCTCGCTCCGCCAAGCTGAATCGATAATGGCTTCGTGGGTGAGGACGGAGTACGCCGGGGCGGGTCTTGGAAGAGCAAGCGAGATGACAAACAGCAAGGGAAACCAGCGCACGCACTGATGTGACCCGGATTGGCCGAATCTGTTACAAGGCGTTACTGGCCTTTACTGAATAATGCGTTTGCGGACTGCGTACAACACGATATCGGCAGTGGAATGAAGGTTCAGCTTCTGCATCAAGCGGCTGCGGTGCGTTTCGATGGTGTAGAGGCTGACGTTGAGCAGGGCCGCGGCTTCTTTGTTCGATTTACCTTCGGCCAGAAGCTGCAGAACTTCCTTTTCGCGGTCCGTGAGCAGGTCGTAGGAATCTTCCAATCCCTCGCTCTGCATCTGGCGCATGTAATCCTCGAGCAGAGTCTGCGTGATGGACGGGCTGAAAAAGAGCTTCTTGCTGGCGACGGCACGAACGGCCTGGAGCAGGTCGGCCTCCGCGCAATCTTTTAGTAGATAGCCTTGGGCGCCGGCTGCGAGGGCTCTGACGAGAAAAGTCTCGTCGCAGTGCATGCTCAACATAATGATGCCGATGTTCGGATCGCGCTTGACGATTTGGGACGCGGCGTCGATCCCGTTGAGCTGGGGCATCGTAATGTCCATGACTACGACGTCGGGTGAGAGTTCCGCAGTAAGTCGAACGGCTTCGCGGCCGTCGGAGGCTTCGCCTACAACCTCGATTCCAGGATCGGTTTGAAGCAGGAATTGAAGGCCTTTACGAACAACTCCATGATCGTCGGCAACGAGTACTCGGGTGGTGGATGGCATGAGGGGGTAATTCTAGAAAAGCTTCTGAAGGAGCTATCGGCAGGGATGGGGTTATTACTTAGGCCGAAGGATGGATTATGTATGGAAAGCGCTGTGTTTTTAATGGTTTGCGCGTCGAGTCACGGATCGGAAATATTTCTTCAAAAATTTCATTGCCAAGAGGGACTTGGTTTGTTATTCTGGTTGAGGTCGTCACGAAGAGTTTCGAGGCGGCAAGTTCGAAGTGGGGTAACCTTCGGGCGAATGCGGCTGCGAAAGTTGCAGAAAGCATTTTTCGGCAGGTAGCAGAAGCAGTAACGCCTCATCTCCTGTCAGGCAGGTTCTTTCAGTATCCCAAGAATTTCGATTCGGGCAGTGCATTGTCGAAAATGCGGCTTGGGCCAAACGGCTTTCGAGGCCGGTAGTTGGTTGGTTTTTCTCGTGCAAACGGGGATCGCCGGGCTGGCTACGCAGATCTTTGACAATCTGGTTGGACGCAGAAGTAAATTCGTCAGAACTTTGAGTCAAACCGAGGCGATAGACCGATCGAGTCTGTCTCGTCCCAACAGGAGTGGGATGGGCGAAGGTCGGGAGTCTCACAAGATCAAACGAGAGTTTGATCCCGGCTCAGAATCAACGCTGGCGGCGCGCTTAACACATGCAAGTCGCACGAGAAAGGGAGCAATCCTAAGTAAAGTGGCGTACGGGTGAGTAACACGTGGATCATCTACCTTTTAGTGGGGAATACCCCTGGGAAACCGGGGATAATACCGCATAAGCCCGAGAAGGGAAAGCAGCAATGCGCTGAAAGAGGAGTCCGCGGCCGATTAGCTAGTTGGCGGGGTAACGGCCCACCAAGGCGAAGATCGGTAGCCGGCCTGAGAGGGCACACGGCCACACTGGCACTGAAACACGGGCCAGACTCCTACGGGAGGCAGCAGTGGGGAATCTTGCACAATGGAGGAAACTCTGATGCAGCGACGCCGCGTGAGCGATGAAGCCCTTCGGGGTGTAAAGCTCTTTCGACGGGAACGATAATGACGGTACCCGAAGAAGAAGCTGCGGCTAACTACGTGCCAGCAGCCGCGGTAATACGTAGGCAGCAAGCGTTGTTCGGAATTACTGGGCGTAAAGAGTGTGTAGGCGGTGTTCTAAGTCTGTTGTGAAATCTCCCGGCTTAACTGGGAGGGTGCGGCGGAAACTGGAGTGCTAGAGTATGGGAGAGGTAAGCGGAATTCCTGGTGTAGCGGTGAAATGCGTAGATATCAGGAGGAACACCTGTGGTGTAGACAGCTTACTGGACCATGACTGACGCTGAGACACGAAAGCGTGGGTAGCAAACAGGATTAGATACCCTGGTAGTCCACGCCCTAAACGATGCATACTTGGTGTGAGCCATTCATTTGGTTCGTGCCGGAGCTAACGCGTTAAGTATGCCGCCTGGGGAGTACGGTCGCAAGGCTGAAACTCAAAGGAATTGACGGGGGCCCGCACAAGCGGTGGAGCATGTGGTTCAATTCGACGCAACGCGAAGAACCTTACCTGGGCTCGAACGGCTTTGGATCGATCTGTGGAAACACTGACTTCCCGCAAGGGACTGGAGTCGAGGTGCTGCATGGCTGTCGTCAGCTCGTGTCGTGAGATGTTGGGTTAAGTCCCGCAACGAGCGCAACCCTTGTCCTGTGTTGCCACTCCGTAAGGAAGCACTCTCAGGAGACCGCCAGCGATAAGTTGGAGGAAGGTGGGGATGATGTCAAGTCATCATGGCCTTTATGTCCAGGGCTACACACGTGCTACAATGGGCGGTACAAAGCGCTGCAAACCCGCGAGGGGGAGCCAATCGCAAAAAACCGTCCTCAGTTCGGATCGCAGGCTGCAACTCGCCTGCGTGAAGCTGGAATCGCTAGTAATGGCGTATCAGAACGATGGCGTGAATACGTTCCCGGGCCTTGTACACACCGCCCGTCACATCACGAAAGTGGATTGTACTAGAAGTCTGCATGCTAACCGAAGGAGGCAGCGGCCCAAGGTATGATTCATGATTGGGGTGAAGTCGTAACAAGGTAGCCGTAGGAGAACCTGCGGCTGGATCACCTCCTTTCTAAGAGAGAACGTGGCTGGAGTCACCGAATAGTGAAAGCCGGCCGTTAGCAAATGCAAGCGCTGATCAGTAAGTGATAGCCGTTCCAGTCCAAAACCGTCTCGGTTCTCTCACTTAGAGTTCTTGTGAGTTTATTTCGTCGGTTCGGCCTGGTCCCGGTCCGGCAGCGTTCAATCGGCCTCGATTACAAAATATGTTGGTTGTAGGTGCTAGGCGTCGGATCGCCAGCAAAGCACAGCCAGCTCAAATCAGGGGCTGTAGCTCAGCTGGGAGAGCGCCTGATTTGCATTCAGGAGGTCGCCGGTTCGATCCCGACCAGCTCCACCAGTTGAGCGCGTGTTCGGATGGGCGGCTGTCCGCAGCGAGTTCGGCGTTCGGATGCCAGTGGCCGACGGGCCTGTAGCTCAGGTGGCTAGAGCGCACCCCTGATAAGGGTGAGGTCGGTAGTTCGAGTCTACCCAGGCCCACCAAACAAATAGGAATTCAGAATCCAGCAGTCAGAATCCGGGCATGATCGGGTGCTGAGTGTTGGCTGCTGAAGAGTGATCAGTGATCTTTGACAATTGAATATTGACGGGCAACACAAGTTGCAATACGTCGCCGTGCAGCCAATATACGGCGCTGGAGCGCTAGTAGATAGTAGTAAAGTGCGGATTGTAAGCTGGCACTTGAGCTACTCTGTGTCTAGAGTAAATTTTATGGTCAAGCTACTAAGAGCATGCGTGTGGATGCCTTGGCGCAAGTAGGCGATGAAGGACGTGGCCAGCTGCGATAAGCCTCGGGGAGATGCAAGCAATCTATGATCCGGGGATGTCCGAATGGGGAAACCCAACTGGTGCGAACACCAGTTATCGTCCGCTGAATACATAGGCGGTGCGAAGCGAACCTGGGGAAGTGAACCATCTCAGTACCCAGAGGAAGAGAAAACAACCGTGATTCCGATAGTAGTGGCGAGCGAACTCGGAACAGCCTAAACCAGACGATTCGAAAGGAGAGTCTGGGGTTGCAGGACCACAATAATCATTTAGTGGCTCAGGTGGGCGGGAAGCCGGTCATAGGTCACTTAGGTTTAAAGAGGTTATAGGGAAGTGTTAATAGAACGGTCTGGAAAGGCCGGCCATAGAGGGTGACAGCCCCGTATATGAAAATGCCATCCTAGCTTCAAGTGGCTCCTAAGTACCGCGGGACACGTGGAACCCTGCGGGAATCTACCGGGACCATCCGGTAAGGCTAAATACTCACTTGCGACCGATAGTGAACTAGTACCGTGAGGGAAAGGTGAAAAGTACCCCTGCGAGGGGAGTGAAATAGTACCTGAAACCGCATGCTTACAAGCAGTTGGAGGGCTATGCCGCGCAAGGCGGAATGCCTGACATCGTGCCTATTGAATAATGAGCTGGCTAGTTAATCTCAGTGGCAAGGTTAAGCGAAAGCGAGCCGCAGCGAAAGCGAGTCTGAATAGGGCGTTCAGTCGCTGGGATTAGACGCGAAGCGGGATGATCTACCCTTGGCCAGGATGAAGTTCGTGTAACAGCGACTGGAGGTCCGAACCAGTGTTGGTTGAAAACAGCTTGGATGAGCTGAGGGTAGGGGTGAAAGGCTAATCAAATTCCGTGATAGCTCGTTCTCTCCGAAATAGCTTTAGGGCTAGCCTCGTGTGGTCCGTACCGGTGGTAGAGATCTGAATGAACTAGGGGCCTTCCCAGGTTACCGAATTCAACCAAACTTCGAATGCCGGTAACGAGTAACACGGGAGTCAGACTGTGGGGGCTAAGCTTCATAGTCGAAAGGGGAAGAGCCCAGACCATCAACTAAGGTCCCTAAATTCATGCTAAGTGGGAAAGGAAGTCGAGCGCCTCAGACAGCCAGGAGGTTGGCTTAGAAGCAGCCATCCTTTAAAGAAAGCGTAATAGCTCACTGGTCGAGGAACCCGGTGCCGACAATCCAACGGGGCTCAAGCATGATACCGAAGTTATGGATCCGATGCGCAAGCATCTGGGTGGTAGGAGAGCGTTCTTAACTGGTTGAAGGTGTACCGTGAGGAACACTGGACGGTTAGGAAGTGACTCTGCCAGCATAAGTAGCGATAAACCAGGTGAGAACCCTGGTCGCCGCAAGTCTAAGGTTTCCTGAGAAAGGTTAATCCGCTCAGGGTTAGTCGGGGCCTAAGGCGAGGCCGAAAGGCGTAGCTGATGGACACACGGTTAACATTCCGTGACTGCCTTGGTTCGATAAAGACCGAAGGGGGGACGCAGCACGTAAGCCCTGGTGCGCAATGGTTTCAATCCAGGGTGAAGTGAGATCCGGACAGGCAAATCCGCCGGGTCGTCTGCCAGGAAAATCCTCTAAGGAGAATTAAGGCACCCGTACCACAAACAGACACATGTGGACGAGTAGAATATACTCAGGCGCTCGGGTGATGGCTCGTTCAGGAACTAGGCAATATAGCTCCGTAACTTCGGGATAAGGAGTGCCTCCAGCAATGGAGGCCGCAGTGAATGGTGTCAGGCGACTGTTTAACAAAAACACAGGTCTCTGCTAAGTCGAAAACGACGTATAGGGGCTGACGCGTGCCCGGTGCTGGAAGGTTAAAGGGAGAGGTTAGCCGCAAGGCGAAGCTTTGAACTGAAGCCCCAGTGAACGGCGGCCGTAACTATAACGGTCCTAAGGTAGCGAAATTCCTTGTCGGGTAAGTTCCGACCTGCACGAATCGCGTAACGATCTGACAACTGTCTTAACAAACCGCCCGGCGAACTTGTGGTTCCGGTGAAGACGCCGGATGCCCGCATCAAGACGGAAAGACCCCGTGCACCTTTACTATACCCTATCAATGAATTATGGGGTGCTCTGCGCAGAATAGGTGGGAGGCTTTGAACTCGGAATCTTGGTTTCGAGGGAGCCACCGGTGAGATACCACCCTGAGCATTCTGTGATTCTAACTTACTCCCGTTATCCGGGAGAAGGACATTGGTAGGCGGGTAGTTTGACTGGGGCGGTCGCCTCCTAAATTGTAACGGAGGCGCTCGAAGCTTGGTTCACTCTGTTTGGAAATCAGAGGTCGAGTGCAAAGGCATAAACCAGGTTAACTGCGAGACCTACAAGTCAAGCAGGTGCGAAAGCAGGACTTAGTGATCCGGTGGTTCTGTATGGAAGGGCCATCGCTCAACGGATAAAAGGTACGCCGGGGATAACAGGCTGATCGGAGTCAAGAGTTCACATCGACGCTCCGGTTTGGCACCTCGATGTCGGTTCATCGCATCCTGGGGGTGTAGAAGCTCCCAAGGGTTAGGCTGTTCGCCTATTAAAGCGGTACGTGAACTGGGTTCAGAACGTCGCGAGACAGTTCGGTCCCTATCTGATGTGGGCGCAGGAGATTTGAGAGGGCTTGTCCTTAGTACGAGAGGACCGGGATGAACCAACCTCTTGTGATCCAGTTGTCACGCCAGTGGCATAGCTGGGTAGCGAAGTTGGGTCAGGATAAGCGCTGAAGGCATATAAGCGCGAAACCTTCCTCGAGATGAGATCTCCCAAGGGATAATACCCTACGAAGGGCCGTGGAAGACTACCACGTTGATAGGACGGATGTGTAAGCGTAGTAATACGTTGAGCTGACCGTTACTAATAGCCCGTTCGGCTTGACCATAAAATGTACTGTAGATACAAACAACTACAAACACAAGTTACTAGTAAGCTTGGTTGCCCATCAATATTCGAGTAGGTGGTGGGTCGTGGGATGTGGGTGGTAGGAAAACCCGCTGACACGGCCGACCTTCACAAAAGTTCTGTGGCAGTGGTGTTCGGGATGGTTTTCCCACATCCTACAACCCACCTCCCACAACCCACTTTTGGGTGATTGTAGCGCAGGGGTTCCACCCGTTCCCATCCCGAACACGGCAGTTAAGCCCTGCAGCCCCGATGGTACTGCCCGCGCGAGTGGGTGGGAGAGTAGGACGTTGCCCGAATTAAAACAAAGCCCCGGCCGGTGCAAACCGATCCCGGGGCTTTTGCTATTCTGAGCGCATAGCGAACCTATGGTTATTAGCGAGACGGTCATTGACCGATTGAAGCTCGTAGCTGCGGCCCTGTTCGTCATGATCGGCGTCGGCGGCGTTGCCCTATCTTTGTCGCTGCTGCATCATTATCCCGATTGGCTCATTCGGGCCATTCTTGTCGTTTCACTTCTAGTATTCATCGTCATTGCCTTGGTGTTGTTCAACGCTTCTTCAGTCGGAAAACCATTGGACAAAGACCGAGTTCGCAAACTGGAAAGCGAGGGCCTGATTGTATCGACCGCTTTCCTGGCTCGGCGCGCGTTCCAGGTCGAAGAGTTTGAAGACGAAGGGTCACATTACTTCTTAGAGCTCGATGATCGCAGAGTCCTCTTTCTAAGTGGCCAGTATCTCTGGAGATACGACGCTGAAGATCAACCACGCTCCTTTCCTTGTACCGAGTTCGTCGTCAGACGCCACGCGACCAAGGGCTACGCTCTAGACGTGCTCTGCGGTGGCACGATCATCGAACCCGAAGTAGTCGCGCCGCCGTTCGACGTTCATGACTTCGGAACAAACGCGCCTCGGGGGACACCCAAAACCGGCCATACGTGGACACCTGAAAACCGGCCAACGAGATAGCTGAATCAGGACATTGAACTGGCGGGGAGATTACGCTCCGTCACGTGAGCAATGTCTTGAGCGAAGAAAAGAAACAGCAAGTCATCGCGCTGGGACGGCTGGGATGGTCGTTGCGGCGCATTGAGAGAGCGGCGCATATTCGCCGCGAAACCGCCGGAGCATATCTCCGGGCTGCGGGAATCGCGGTGCGTCCGCCGGGTGGGTGGGGACGGAATGCCGGCAAAACCGGCCATAGAGGTGTCCACCGACTCTGCGGCCGAAAAACCGCCTCGGCAACCAGGCCGCAGCCCCTCGGCGAGCGCCTGCGAACCCTACCGGGAGGTCATCGAAGCCGAACTGGCAAAGGGTCGCAACGCGATGGCCATCTGGCAGGACCTGGTGGACGGCCACGGTTTCGCGGGGCGCTATGCCAGCGTCAAGCGCTTCGTGCGGAAGCTGTGCGGGTCTTCCGCGCCCGAAGCCCGCGTGGTGATTGAAACCGCTCCGGGCGAAGAAGCGCAAGTGGACTATGGCACCGGCCCCATGGTGCGCGATCCGCAGAGCGGCAAGTACCGGCGCACGCGGCTGTTCGTGATGACGCTGGGCCATAGCCGGAAAGTCGGTTCGGCTGCTGGTATTCCGCTCCAGCTCGCGGATCTGGGCTGAGTTGCACGAGAAGGCGTTTCGCAGATTGGGCGGAGCCACGCGCGTGGTGGTGCTGGATAATCTGCGCGAAGGCGTGCTGACGCCGGACATCTACGATCCCAAGATCAACCCGCTGTATGGCGATGTGTTGAAGCATTACGGCGCGGTCGCTTTGCCGTGCCGCGTGCGAGATCCAGACCGAAAAGGCAAGGTCGAATCCGGCGTCGGCCACGCGCAGAAAACGCCGTTGAAGGGTCAGCGCTTCGAGAGCCTGGAACAAGCGCAGGCGTATCTGGATCACTGGGAGGAGCGCTGGGCCGACACGCGGATTCACGGCACGACCAAGCGGCAAGTCGCGGCCATGTTCGCCGAAGAGAAACCGGCGCTGCTGCCTCTGCCGGTCGAGCCTTTTCGCTATTACCTCTATGGCGAGCGCACCGTGCATCTGGACGGCTGCGTCGAAGTCGAGGCCGCCTACTATGGCGCGCCTCCGGGCTGGATCGGACGCCGGGTTCACGTGCAGTGGAATGCCGCGCATGTGCGGTTGATCGATCCGCTCAGCGGGCAACTGCTGCGCGAGCACTTGCGGCAACAGCGCGGACGCCACCGCATTCAAGAGCAAGATCGTCCCACACGAACACCGTTGAGCACCGAACAGCTACTGCGCCGCGCCGAAATCGCCGGACCGCACATTGGTGCGTTGTGCCGGGCCATGCATCAAAACCTGGGCGAAGAAGCGGTGCGCCGCATCCTCGGCGTGCTGAACCTGACGAAGAAGTACGGCGTCGCTTCCACCGATGAGGCTTGCGCCATGGGACTGGAAACCGGCGCGAGCCATTATCACTTCGTGCGCCGCTACCTGGAACATAACCCGCAACTGCCGCTGAGTCTGCGCCAGGTCGATCCGCTGATCCGCCAGCTCACGCTCTATCGCGATCTCATCGAAAGCCGAACCCAAAACTCAAAACAGGAGAATCCATCATGAACCTCATCGAACTCGACCGCGCGTTGCGCCAACTCCGCCTGGGCGGCATGGCCGCGGTGCTCGAAACCCGCTTGCGTCAGGCACAAGCCGAAGCCATGGCCCCCATCGACTTGATCGCGTGTCTGGTCTCCGACGAACTCACTCTACGCACCGACCGTTTGCTCCAACGCCGCCGTAAACAGGCCGCCTTTCGCGATGCCGACCGGACTCTCGATAACTTCGACTTCACCTTCAATCCGAAAATGAATCGCAGTCTGGTGTTCGACCTGGCCACCGCCGCATTCATCAACAAGCGCGAAGACGCGTTGTTTCTCGGCCCCGGCGGAACCGGCAAAAGCCACTTGGCGCAGGCCATCGGCCAGTGCGCCATCCAGCAAGGCTACAAAGTGCTGTATCGCGAAACGCACATCCTGCTCGATGAACTGGCCGACGCGGTCGCCGGCGGCACGCGCAAAGAGTATATGGAATCGGTGGCCACCGTGCCGCTGCTCATCATCGACGACTTCGGCATGCGCAAACTCCCGCACACCGCCGCCGAGGATCTGCTGGAAATCATCATGCGCCGCTACGAACGCTTCAGCACGCTGCTCACTTCCAACCGTCCGGTCGAGGACTGGGGCAAGCTGCTGGGCGATGTCGCCGCGGTCAGCGCCATGCTCGATCGCCTGCTGCATCACGGCCACGTGCTCAAGTGCGGCCCGCGGAGCTGGCGCACCAAGACCGCGCCGGCATCGTAAGGAAGAAGACTTCTTCACTGCGAGGGCCTGCCCTCGCGCTCCCGGGATTTATCGCTTTCCCGCCAGAATGAAAAATGATCACGGCGGCACGGATCAGTGTGAAGGGAGTTAAGATGTGCTTCAGAATGAGTGTCGATTCCGGGAACCCATCTACAATCACGGCAGAACGAGAAATCCGGACAGCAGGCGGCGACAGTGAGCGACTCTTAGTGACCCCCGTCGGAGAGAACCTCTTCCGCGTCGAGGAGAGCTCGTTTGTTACCGACGCAGTCTACCGAGATATCATAAGGGCCTCGGAAACCCAGGACGGCGCCCTGATGTTTGTTGAGATTGCGGAACGCTCGCCCCTTGTAACCAACAGCTGGGTATTTAGCCAAGAACTCATTGAATCAGAAGCTGTTCAGTCGGTCCTGAAGGAGATCATGGACCAAGGCGGCAACTGGGAGCGGGTCTTCGGAGGCGTACTCATCGTGCATACGTCGCCAACAAACGCCAAGGTAATCGAGGATCGTCTACGCAGTCTCGGAAATCAGAAACGGCCAGACGCTGTCTAAGAGGGCGGCTTACGCCGCCCCGCCTATTCCGGCTGCTGAGTCGGCGCTCCGGTCGCATCCCTGCGTTGCCGTATCCTCCGCCCAGGTGAGGTCAGTATAAACCCGCCAGCTAAGTCTCTCAAAAATATTTGCCCGAGCGCCCTCTCGCAAGGTATAAATAGTCTTGTTCTGGTTCTGCTCCGTTGGCCGGTTTTGAAGTGTCCACCTATGGCCGGTTTTCAGATGTCCACCGAGGCAAACGCGATCCCGGAAGACGGTGAGATTATCGCTAACAGGAGTTACGATCGCCTCAAGGATGAACGGATGGCAAGCATGAGAACACCAGCCCCATGAAAGCACTTTCCTTCTGGAAGGCCGTCACTCTGGACAAATCCAACTTCTTGGAGGAAGTCTTCGCGCTGCTTCAGGACAACGGAATGCACTATTGCGTAATCGGTCGCCAGGCGGTCAACGCATATGTCGAACCTCTGGTCAGGTCGGCCATGTTCGCGAGCTCATGCAAGAGCACTTTCAGGTAGAAGCGTTTCCTCACAGTCTGAACATCAGCTCCGCCGGCTCAAACCTCCGGGTCCAATTTCAAACCGACTTCTCGATTTCGAGCGGCTGCTCGAATCGTACCCTCACCTTAGACCCCGCCAGCTAGCCTAACTCCGCCTTCTCCGCCATCTGCTGCAGCTCCCAAACGTCCCGCCGGCTTTGCCCCAACAGTGGTCCTAGCGCCATCTTCCCGGCGCGGCCGATTTGCGAATCCAAAAATTTCAGCTCCTTCAGCTGCCCCGGCAGTTCCGGGTCGGGCGTCACTGGGAAACCCATCTCGCGGCGCAGCAAATCGCCCTTGGCGCGCGCGCTTAGCTCGAGCGACAGATGCAAGTAGGACAGCATGTCGCCCAAGATAGCCGGTGTATAGGTGTTTTCGAGCGATTGCATATAGGATCCCACGGGCGACTCGCCGAATTTACCAGTCGCGATCATCTGCAGTAGATCGATATCTTTGTCAAGCTTCGTTCCCAGCCAATTTTCGAGGACCTTTTCACTTCGCCAGAAAATAAACGCGATGACCATTGGCAGAATTACCAACACTGCTACCGCCGCGGTTACCGGCCGCCACCAGGGTTGGTTGTACAGCACATGGATCACGATAGCCATCGCGAGCCCCGGCAGAAACACGATCGGCGATCGCGATCCGCGGATCTCGCTCACGTTGGCCGACACGGTTCCAAAGATTGCCGTCGCGCCGCCATGCATCATGGCAGTGCCCAGTCCTCGGATGGCGCTCGCGATCAGTCCGCTGGCTGAGAGATCCGGGATATAGGTCAAATTTTCGAGCACCGCGAAGCCGGCTCCCACAGCGAAGCCCGAGACCGCCGTGTCCACCATGAATCCCACGCGATTCGATCGCAGCAGCCACGCCACATATAGTGCTTTGGCGACTTCTTCCAGCACTGGCGCGCCCGACCGCGCCCACACGCCCGGTGAAGCGATTCCAGACGCATAAACCGCGGTGTTCAATCCATAACAAATCACCGCTACTCCGCAACCCACGGCCACCGACCGCAGCACGCGGCCCAAGGTAAGCAGCTTGTAAGTATCGATTAGCTCCAGCGCGAACAGAAAAAGGAGAACCGGAAGAACGCTCACGCTTGCTTGCGCGAGCACCAACCGGACGGCGTGCGAGAACATCAGAGGATCTTCAGCGAAAACATGTACTCGGTGGTGATGTGGCCATTATATTCGGCGGCGGCATAGCCGCTGGAAAACGTCGAGCTCAAAAAGGTGAACAACACCAGACGCACATCCAGCTGCGTACCCAGATTGACATAGTTGGCGCGGCTGGGAGTGCTGGTGAGATTCGTAACCAGGTCCGAGGAGAACAACGTAAACCGCGCCCAATTCACATACAGCCAGGTGGTTCCAAACTGGCGGAACCGCATGGGTGGCAGATTGTATTCGCCCAGCAGCTTGCCGAAGCTCTGTCCGCCAATGGCATCGATGCCAACCCCGGGAAAGCTGTCGTAGTCGCGGAAACGGTCAATGGAAAGATGATCGATGTAATTGTTGCCAAAGGCGCCGAAGTAGAAACTTGCAAAAGGGCTGCTGATATTGCCGTACGATTTTCCGGCGGAACTCCGCAACCAAAACGCACTATTGCGCGGCAGCAGGAATCCCCGATCGTAATTGCCCCACACGCTGGGGAAGGCCCCATGCGTATAATACAGCCGTGCGTGCAGGCCCCACTGCGTACCTTTTTCGTCATCCACCGCGGCTTGCGCCCGGCCGAGATTCGAATACTTCAGCCCGATGTTCGCATCCAGCAGGTTTCCAATATTGTTCGTGGACACATTCTGATACTCCGGGAGCGCGTTTAGATCCGAGTAACCGGCCACGCTCCAATCCAGAGAGAGCGTCCGCGGCGTATCGAAGATCAGGTACTGCGAATGCGCCAGTTTGAGCGCTTCACCTTTCCGGCTCAGTTTGGTCGGGCCAAACAGATCGTAGAAGTCCGCGTAGTTGTAGGAGCCCGTCAGCTTCCAGTTCCACAGATGCGCGTCGAATGACAGGTGCGCGCGCTCGTTCGAGGGCAAACTCGGATCGGGCGAATAGCTGGCATCCACATTGATTCCCGCCAGGCGCAAGCGATCGGCAAACTCTGCCCGCATCCCCACGCCCACCGTATCCTTGTAGCCTTGCACAATCGGATAAGCCGAGATCAATTGAATATTTTGGATCGGACTATAGGCGCCTGCGCGCGTAATCAGGTTCTCCGAGTTGACGGTAGCGGGCGGCGGCAGCTTCCAGGACTTCAGCTCCGGATACTTGTCGACCGTGGCCTGCCCTAAATACTTCACCGCACTCACGTCTTCGAGCGCCTTGGTGGGAACGCGCGCCGGCACGAATCCCTTGCCGGTATATTCGAACGCCATTAACGATCCGTCGGCTAGCGGCAGCGGACGGAACAGCCCGGTCTCGGCGTTGCTGATCACGTCCATCTTCTTGGTGTCGAAATCGTAGCGGAAAAGATTCGATGCACCGGTATAGTAGGACGAGCCGTAGAGATAGCGACCGTCGGGCGAATAAACGAAATTGCCAGGCGAGTTGTATTCGAAATCGTACAGCGTTTCGAATGCGATCTCGCCCTTGGTCTCGCCCTTACGCAGGTCGTCGATGCGAAAGCGCACCAGTTTCTGGCGTCCGCTCGGGTCGGAGATCGCGCCAGTCAAAAAACGGCCATCGGGAGAAACGTCGATGTCGAAGATGTCATTGCTGTATTCAAATTCGTGCATGACTTTCCCGTCTGTGTACGGCGCGGGAATTTCCACCAGGCTGGACAAGCCATTATTGTGCCGCACGCCCCAGATAGAACTGTCCGCCGCGTCGAAGGCGAGGTCCCCGGCACGAATATCCTTCAACAATTCCTTGGAATGATGCGTTTCGACATCGTAGACATTCAAGTCTCGCAAATCGCTGTTGTCGGTGGTGTAGTAGAGCTTTCGCCCGCGTGGGTCCCAGGCCAGAGAGGTGACGTTGTAACCGCCGGCCCCCTTGATGTCCTTCAACTCATCCACCTTACCGCTATCCACGTGGATGGCCGCGATGGTTCCCATGTGCGCGGGAGAACGGATGCCCGCATAAATCACGTTGTCCTTCGGATCGAAATAAGCGCGCGAGACCGAACCCAGCGTCCGGGACGTCAGCCGTTGCGGCACTGTCACGGGATACTTGCGGATTTCGGCGAGGTTGGCTTCTTGAAACTTCCGCTCATCGGCGATCCACATTTTCCAGGCCTGATCCAGCCCGATTCCATAGACTTGTTTGAAGCGGGAGCTGAAGTAACGTTTGGTATTCTCACCGCGGGTAACCCATTCCAGCAGCTTGCCGGGACCATAGGTAAGGGTGAGCCAGGTCATGAAACGGGTGCCGTAGAGGTAGGAATTTTCCCCGGTCTGAAAGTCGGCCGCGGTTCCTTCGGCTTCCAGCCCGACCACGTCGTAAATGTAGGCGTCGTCGCGAACCATGGTCCGGAACACCATTTCATCCCAGCCGCCGATGGCGCGGCCCAGCCCGCCGGCCATCCACGTTTCCATGAAGACGGCCATCCCCTCGTGATACCAGCGAGTGGCGTAGTGCCTGGGGGAGGTCATCGAGCTGTAGAAGATGGACACCGGATCCTGATCGGTGGGCACCACTTTGCCGAAGAACAACGAGCGAAAACGGCGATCCGTGGAGTTCGCATTGTCACCCATCACGATGTGAATGGATTCATGATTCATCGTCCACGTCATGCGCTCGTTGGCGGGCAGAGTCTCGAAGGTATAGATGGAGGGTGCGATGCCGATGTCGATGAAGTTGGTCGGCACGGTTGTGGCGCCGCCGTAGCCGTTGTCGCCAAAGTCCTCGAGCAGAACGCTTAACTTCTTTGAAGGCGTGTAATGAAACAGGTTGGCCTCGAAGTTGAGCGCATTCTCGTAGGAGCGGATCAGGTGCGTGACCAGGTATTCGTGCGCGGGGCTGTAATAAAGAACTTCGATGTGCTGGGAGGATTGAATGAAGATCTTGGGATGACGGGCGAACGCAGGGGTGGAGAGCAGGCTACAAAACAAAGAGAGCCCCGCGACCCAGCGCGGGACCCTCGTGAAAAAGCCGATTGCCGTCAAAGGTCTGTCTGATTACTCCTCGCGATGCGCGAGTCCGAGCCCGTCTTTGCCGAGCGTGTCCTTGCCTAGCTTGTCCCGGCCGAGCGTGTCCTTGCCTAGCTTGTCCCGGCCGAGACCCTCTTTACCGAGGCCCTCTTTACCAAGACCTTCTTACAAGACCTTCTTTACCAGACCTTCTTTACCAAGACCTTCTTTACCAAGACCTTCTTTACCAAGACCTTCTCTACCAAGACCTTCTTTACCGAGACCTTCTTTACCAAGACCTTCTTTACCGAGACCTCTTTACCGAGGCCCTCTTTACCGAGGCCCTCTTTGCCAAGCCGGGTTACGCCGAGCCCGTCTTTGCCAAGACCTTCTTTACCGAGACCCTCTTTACCGAGGCCCTCTTTACCGAGACCCTCTTTACCGAGGCCCTCTTTACCCAGCCCGTCTTTGCCAAGCCGGGCTAGGCCGAGGCCATCCTTGCCGAGACCCTCTTTGCCAAGCCGGGTTTCACCGAGGCCATCTCTGCCGAGCCGGTCTCTGCCGAGTCCGTCTTTGCCGAGACCCTCTTTGCCGAGCCCGTCCTTGACGGCGTTCAATATCTGCGCGTCGCTCACACCTTCCTTGACGGCATTAGCCACCGGCGCGGAGCCCGGCGTGGCGACATCGGCGCTAGACACCTGGCTGTCGCGATATACGTCACGCTTTCCGATTGCGCCTTGCGTTTTGTCGGTGCCGATGTGGCCGTTGGCAAAATAGACCAGGCCGCATGCAGCGATGATCCCGCTGCCAATCAGAACCGGAAATCTCCACTTGCGTAGTTTAGTCATATACACCTTTCTTCCCTCCGGCCGAAGCTCACTCCTCCAGAATGCCGTCGCGCCTCTGCGCTTAATTGTTTGGCTTCAGTTGTTATAGAGTGACACACTTTCGCGCGATGTTGCACGGGTACAAAAAAAGTTTCAAGGATTACGGTACTATTCTCCAGGGCCCGGAAATCCAAAGGAAAGGATATTCTGGCCGGCCTCGCGGCGGTAGGCGATGTCGCTGACCAGGCTGCGGACCAAGAATACGCCTAATCCACCGATCGGCCGCTCGGCCAAGCCCCGCGAAAAATCGGGCGGGTCAGCGTCTAAGGGATTGAAAGCATTGCCCCAATCGGAAATTTCGAGGCACAATTTGCCGGGGCCGTCTGGAGCGAATGCTATCTCTGCCGTTCCGTTTTCTGGTAGGTAGGCATAGCGGGCTATATTGACGAGGATCTCTTCGAGAACCAGATCCAGCTTTTCCAGCTCCTCACCCGGGACTCCAGCCGCAACCGCCCCGGAACGCACAAACTCGCGAAACAAAGCCACGGATTCCACCCGGGCGGGCAGGTTGAGCCTACGAGCCGCGGCGTCCATTACAGTGTGGCGAGGGCTTGCTGGGCGGTATCAAAGACCGGGAAAAGGCCGATTAGCCGCGTCAACTCAAATACTTGGCGGGGCAAACCATTGAGCCCGCAGAGAATCAGCGAGCCAGAATCCGATTGCAACCTCTGCGCGACCGAGAGGAACGATCGCAGACCCATGCTGCTGACATATTGTAAGCCGTCCAGGTCCGCGATGAGATGCTTTCGGCCGCGGGTAATCCATTGTTCACAGGCCTGCTCGAATTCGTGGGCGTTTTCAGCGTCCATCCGGCCGCTAACTTTTAGTAGGACGGCCTTTTCGAACTCGGTGGGTTCAATGTTCATTTTCTTATAAGGATGCTGCGAAGTACTGACGTTCCAGCTTACTGAAGAGCGGCACGTTGGCGCAACGCGGGCAGGTAAAGGTGACCTACAACATATTAATAGTATGTTACGATAGCCGACATTGCGGGGCCGGGGAGCCCTACAATCCTGGGTGTGAATGAATTTCTCGGGTGAGGATTTAGAAAAGCTTCGACCGAAGGTTCGCTTTAAAGTCTCTTATGACGTGGGCTTTTACTGCCCCGATGTTGATGACATCGTTCAGGAAGCCCTGATGCGATTCATGCTGGCCGCGCGGGACGAGAAGATCCACAACCCCGCCGCGGTGGGTGCATTCCTTAACGGAATCTGCCGGAACGTGGTGTCTGAATACCGCCGAAGAAATATGCGGGATGAGCCCATGCCGGAGGTGGTGCCTGAGCCCCCGGGCAAATCGATCCCAGAATCTGAGCTGTTCGAGTTACGCCAGGCTATCACCTTAGGAATGGAACAGCTGGCCGAACGCGACCGGCGGGTGTTGCGGGCGTTCTATCTGGAAGAAAAGTCGAAGGATGAAATTTTGAAGCAGACCGGGATGACGGACGAAAACTTTCGCGTGGTGCTGTGCCGGGCTAAGGAAAGATTTCGCGCAATTTATTTGGAACAGACGAAACATCGGGGCAACTCGCGTCACTCTGGTATATGAGCATCAACTTCCACGATGACCCCGTCTATCGGGAAGACCTCATCAACGCGTATCTGCGGCGCCGGCTGAGTGCCGATCAAACCGAACAGTGGGAGAGCCATTACCTGGGCTGTAACGACTGTTTCGAAGAAATCCGCGCAACCGAGCTGCTGGTCCGTGCATTGGATGAGCCGATGGTGGAGTCCAGGCGGGTGAACGACGTCACTGTCCTGCGATTCGCGCAGAACACTCAGCTGCTGGCCTCTTCTTTGGAACTAGCCGAGCTTTCCAATGTGATTCGCGTTCAGAAGGACACGAAAGTGCTAATCGACTTGAGCCGGGTTAGCCGGATCGATAGCACCGGTTTGGGCGTGCTGATGAACTGCTACTGCCACGCGGTGAAGAATGCCGGCGAGTTGAAGCTATTGAACGCCGATGCGCCGGTGCGGCGGGTGCTGAGCGTGACCAAGATCGATTCGGTGCTGCAGATGTTCGAGGACGAAGCGTCGGCGATCGCGAGTTTTGGTCTGCCGCGGGCCTAGGGCGCGCACGTTAGCCACTGATCAACACAGATAAACACGGATACTTGACAGCATTAGTAGACGCGGTATCCCTTTGCCATCAAAGCAAGCCATATGGCCATCTCGGCAACGGTGCCCCAAATGCCGATTAGACCCATCCACGAAAATAATGAAATCAGCCAAGGCGGAGGATTGCGCCGCGCCTGATCCGTTTGGAACTCGCCGCCGATCGCGCTCCGTGCCAGAAGTGCCATATATGGTACCCTATATGGCGTGACGAAGACTACCGTCTATCTCGATTCCGACATCGCTCTGGCTCTCCGGCAAATGGCGGAAGCGCAGGGACGCAGCCAGGCTGAACTGATCCGCGAAGCCTTGCAAAAATTCACTTCCAACGGCAAGCGTCCGCTGCCTAAAGGGTTGGGCAAGTATGACAGCGGCGAAACCCGAGGCGCCGAACGCGCCAGGGACTTTCTTCATGCGGCCGCCACGAAGGGCCGATGGCGGCGGTAGCCGACTCGGGTGCGCTATACGGTCTCTATAACCGGCGCGATCGCCACCATCGCGCTCTTCGCGCGGCGATCTTGAACGAGCCCGGGGCGATCTTAATTTCCGCCGCGATTCTCAGTGAAATCGATTACTTGATTGGCGCGAAGCTTGGCGTCCAGGCGGAGTTAGATTTCATGGACGACATTCTCACGGGTGCGTTCACCTTGGAACCGTTCACCATTACGGATCTACGCCGCTCACGAGAGCTGCTGAATCAATACAGCACTCTCAATCTCGGCTTAGCTGACGCGGCCGTCATCTCCACGGCGGAGCGGGTTGGGACACGACGAATACTCACCGTCGACGAAAGGCATTTTCGGGTCGTTCGCGCTTCTGACGGGAAGCCTTTCACCCTACTTCCCGCTGACGCTTGAGGTATGTTTACGGTATGCGAGCGCTGGCCGTTCTTTTCCTTTGTATTACCTCTCTCCCTGCGCAGCTGGATAAACTAGACCCGCGATGGGCGCCCCTCGCGTTCCTCATTGGAGACTGGACTGGCGAAGGCGGCGGGCCTGGGCAGGGCAGCGGCGAGTTCTCGTTCCTGCCAGATCTAGGCGGCGCGGTCCTAATCCGGAAGAATGTCGCGCATTATCCGGACACGAAGAATAAGCCTGCGTATTCCCACACGGATTTGATGATTGTCGACTCCACAATGCGCGCGGATTACTTCGACGACGAGGGCCACATTATCCATTACGCGGTTCAACCGTCCACGGATGGCAAAAGCGTGCAGTTTCTGAGCGACGCATCCGCTTCACAGCCGCGCTACCGGTTGACGTATCGCAAGATTGGGGCCGATCGGGTCGCGATCCTATTCGAGATCGCGCCGCCGGGAAAAGATTTTGCGACGTATATCGAGGCCACGGCTCGGCGCAAGAAGCCTTAGAACTGCAGCAGCCGTTCTGCTTCCGCCGCTAGATTTTCCACCTGCGGCAGGATCTCGTTCTCTAGCTGCGGATTGTAGCCCACCCACGTATCCAGCGCGCCAACGCGCCCGACCGGCGCATCTAAATGCTCGAACAACTCGCTCGCGATGCGCGCGGCGATTTCCGCACCATAGCCCCAGGAGAGGCAATCTTCGTGCGCGATCATCACGCGGCTGGTTTTTTCCACGGACGCGCGGATGGTCTCCCAATCATAGGGCGCGAGCGTCCGCAGATCGATGACTTCGATGGTCTTGTCGGGATTGCGTTGCTCTACTTGCAACGCGGCCTGCAACATCTTCTGAACCACGGCGCCATACGTCACCACCGTGAGATTCTGGCCGCTCTTGACCACGCTGGCTTTACCGAACGGGATGGTGTAATCGGGGCCCGGATGCTGCGACCGATTGTAGGGCTCGCGGTAGAGCCGCTTGTGTTCCAGAAACAGCACGGGATCGTCGCAGCGTATGGCGGTTCGTAACAGGCCGCAGGCATCCAACGCGTTCGACGGCATGACCACTCGCAAACCGGGAAGATGCGTGAAGGTCACCTCGCCGCACTGGCTATGGTAAATCGCCCCGCCGTTGAGATAGCCGCCGATCGGCACCCGCACCACCACCGGGGCGCTGAATCCGTTATGCGATCGCCAACGCAGCGTGGCAAGCTCGGCGCGCAACTGCATCATGGCCGGCCAAATATAGTCGAAGAACTGAATCTCCACCACCGGTTTCAGCCCGCGCTCGGCCAGTCCAATGGCTCGACCGATGATTCCGGCTTCCGCCAACGGGCTGTTGAAAACGCGCTCGCTGCCGTACTTGATTTGCAGCCCGGCGGTGGTCTTAAAGACGCCGCCCTTGCCCTTTACCTCGGCCAGGTTCGCTTCCCGGCTGCAATCGGCCACGTCTTCGCCGAACACCAGCATGCGCGAATTCCGCCGCATCTCTTCGTGCAGCGTCAGGTTAATCTCGTCCACCATGGTTCGCGATTCACCCGCGAACACCGGCTCGGCTTCGAATTCGGCCGATGTCGGGTCGATCTTGTCGGAATACAGAAACTGGAGCGCGGAGCCCTTGGCTGGCGGATCGGCCCGCAAAACGTGATCGGTGGCTCTTTGAATTTCCTGGTCGACCTCGTGCACGATCACTTGCAACGCCTGCCGGTCCAGAATACCCTCCGACACCAGCCACTCCGGGAACCGCAGCACGGGATCGCGCGCTTCTTCGGCGTCGCGCTCGGCTTTGGTCTTGTAGGATCGCTCGTCGTCAGAAAGCGAGTGCGAGTAGGGCCGGGTCACAGTGGCGTGCACCAGCGCCGGACCTTTACGTTCGCGCGCGTACGCGGCTGCTTCCGTCAACGCAACGTAGGACGCCACCACATCCGTGCCGTCCACTTCCAGCCGCTTCAGATTCGGAAATCCGGTCAGTAACTGTGCGACGTTCCCGCCCGCGGTTTGCTTTTCCACCGGTACGGAAATGGCGTAGCCGTTGTCCTCGATCAGGAACACCAGCGGCAAACTCTCCAGGCACGCCGCGTTCATGGCTTCCCAAAACTCGCCTTCGCTGGTGGCGCCTTCGCCGCTTGAGACCAGCGTCACCTCGTCCGATTCGGGATCCAGATAGCGATACGCCTGCGCGCAGCCGGCTGCTTGCAGGTACTGGGTTCCGGTTGCCGAGGATCGGGAAGCGATGTTCAGCGCGGGACTGGTCCAGTGCGAGGGCATCTGCCGGCCGCCCGAGGCCGGGTCATCGGCTGCGCCTACCGATCCCAGCAGCATCTGCTCGGCGGTGACGCCCAGCATCAAAGCCAGGGCGCGGTCGCGGTAATAGAGATAAAACCAGTCGTGCGCAGGGCGGAACACCAAACCGGCGGCTACTTGCACCGCTTCATGGCCCGCGCCGCTGATCTGAAAAAAGATGCGATTCTGGCGCTTGAGCAGCACCTCCCGGTCATCCAGCCGCCGCGCCATATACATCGCGCGATACGCCTGAATCAGTTGCTCTCGCGTGGGCGTAACTTCGGCAGGAACCTGTACACGAGTGGGCGTCGCCATCGTCTCCAGTCCTAGTTTATCAGCGAGTCCTGGCTTCCCACATCCCACCCCCCACTTCCCACCCCCCATTCGGCCATAATGGAGAATATGAAGTTGTTTGTACCCCTGCTGGTGCTCGGATCGGTCGGCCTGGCCGCCGCCAACCTAGCCGCCGCCGATTTGGCCGTGGTGGAGGAGATTGTCGCCAAATGCAACGGCGACATTGTCACTCGAGGCGATCTCCAACGGAGCCGCCGGGAGCTCATCGAAACCTTGCGCGCCAATGGCGTCACCGGAGCCGAACTGGAGCTGCAGCTCACCGAGCGGGAGAAGAACCTGCTGCGCGATCGCATCGATCAGTTGCTGCTGCGCAAAAAGGCAAGGACCTGAACATCAACGTCGATAATGAAGTGAGCAAGCAGATAGCTGCAATCCAATCCGACTCGAAGATCGCCGACCCCGAAAAGTTCCAGGCCTACATCAAGGAACAGAGCGGCATGTCCTATGAAGACTTCAAGCAGGAAATGAAAAACCGCTACCTGACGCAGCGTGTGATTCGCGAAGAAGTCAGCGAAAAGATGCAGGTGAAGCACGAGGACATTGAAAAATATTACAACGAGCACAAGACGGACTTCGTGCGGGAAGAACGCATCATTTTGCAGGAAATCCTGATCTCCACGGAAGGCAAGGACGAGGCTGGCATCGCAGCCGCGGAGAAGAAGGCGAAGGATCTGGTGGCGCGCGCGCGCAGAGGGCGAGCGGTTCGCGGAGATGGCCCGCGATAATTCCGACTCCGTCACCGCCAAAAGCCATGGGCGAGCTGCAGCCCTTATAAAAAGAGCGAGTTGATACGAAGCTGGAGGACCTGGTTTGGAACCAGCCCAAGGGCTACATCAGCGATCCCGTCCGGATTCCGCAACGGGTTTCTGATTCTGCGCGTGGAGGATCATCAAAAGGCCGGACAAGCCGAGCTGTCGGAAGTGGAAAACCAGATTACGGAGAAGCTGCTAGCGCCTCGGCTGGACGCCGCTGTTCGCGAGTATCTCACCAAGTTGCGGAAAGACGCCTTCCTCGAGATCAAGGCCGATTACATCGACACCGGCGCCGCCACCGGCAAGGACACCGCCTGGGTGGATCCCGGCGCAATTGAAGCCGGAGACCGTGAAAAAAGAAGAAGTCGTGAGCAAGATTCACCGCAAGAGGCTGCTGTGGGCGATCCCAGTTCCGGGTACCCAAACCGCGGGCACCAGTTCCTCGCAGTAGTACGGCGCCCAGCATGAAGCCGTCCTATTTGAGCGATCTCAAGCCGAACCAGGTTTTCACGACCACGTTGCTGGTGCACGGCAAAGACGTACGCCAGAAGAAATCCGGCGAGCCGTATCTATCCATGCTTCTGGGCGACCGCAGCGGCGAGATCGACGCCAAGATGTGGGACAACGTCGCAGAGGTGGTGGACACCTTTGAGCGCGACGACTTCGTGAAGGTCAAGGGCCTGCTGCAGATTTTCCAGAATCGGCTGCAGCTGACCGTTCACAAGATGGCCCGGGTGCTGGACGCCGACGTCGATTTCGCGGATTTCTTCCCGGCCTCCACGCGCGATCCGATGGAAATGTTCGCGGAACTGCGCGCATTGGTGGCGGGGATGCGCAATCCGCATCTGCGTGCGCTGCTGGAAGCGTTCTTGAACGATGAACCGCTGGCGCGCATGTATCGCACCGCGCCGGCCGCGAAACACGTGCATCATGCTTTTCTGGGCGGTTTGCTCGAGCACGTTCTGTCGGTCTGCCGACTCTGCTACCTCACCGCGCCCATTACGGCAACGTGGATTACGAGTTGCTGCTCACCGGCGCGGTTTTGCACGATATCGGCAAGGTCGCCGAACTGACCTACGATCGCAGCTTCGGCTACAGCACCGAAGGGCAATTGCTCGGTCACATCGTGATCGGGCTGCGCATGCTCCACGAAAAGCTCCAGCAGGTGCCCGACTTCCCGCCCAAGCTGCGGGTGCTGGTGGAGCACCTGATTGTCAGCCATCATGGCGAGCTGGAGTACGGGTCGCCCAAGGTGCCGCTGTTCCCCGAGGCGATGCTGCTGCATCATCTGGATAACCTGGATTCGAAGATGGAGTGCATGCGGGCGCTGGCCGAAAAGGACCGGCGCATTGAAGGCAGTTGGACCGGCTACAGCCCGTCGCTGGAACGCTCGATTTTGAAGAAGGCGAAATACCTGGAGGACGCTTCGGCGGCCGTTGTGGAAATCGCCGCGGCGCCTGTTACCGCAGCTCCCGTTGAGCCGGCTCCGCCTCCCCTGACTCAGCAGCCGCCGGAACCCCAGCACGCTCATCGGGAACATCAACCCCCGGGCCATCCAACACACCGTTCGCCGAGAAATTGCAGCAAGCATGGCGCAAGGATCCTTGACGCCAGCGCCAAGCCGGCAAAGGCAACACGCTTCGGGCGATTCTGGCCGGCCTATTCATCGCCTGGCTACTTCCTGTTCTTCACTTGGCGCGGCCTGCTGGTTTATTTTACCGGCGACGACTTGATGAACCTGTACGGGTACTTGAGCAAGCCCGTCAGCGCCCTGGTGAAAGCGCAACTCTCTTCTTTTGGACGCCCTATTACCGGCCCTTTGGAGGCGTCGTTTATCGAAGCCTGTTCGCGATTTTCGGCTTCAATCCGTACCCCATCTACGTGGTGTTCTTCGCGGCGATGCTGGTGAATCTGCTCTTGGCCTATTTGGTGTTGAGCCGGATCGGCGGATCGCGCGAGATCGGCGTCATCGCGACGCTGCTGTTCGCGTTCCACGGGAAACTCGATTATCTCTATTACAATGCCGGCTCGATGTACGATGCCTTCTGCTTTTTGTTTTACTTCCTCACTCTGCTGATCTATCTGCGAGCGCGGTTGCAGGGCCGGTTGCCTGGGAATTGGAGAAACGCTGGGGTTTCTCGTCTGCTTCATCTGCGCGCTCAATTCGAAGGAAATGGCCGCGACGCTGCCGTTCATGCTGTTGCTCTACGAACTCATCTGGCACCCACCGGATTTCCGCAGCTTCAGGGCGCTGTTCCGTTGGTGCATTCAGGAAGGAAGAATGGCGCTGGTGGGCGCGCTGTGTGTTCTGATTTATCTGCCGGCCAAGTTGAGTACGGAGGGTTTAACCAGCAGCTCCGCCTACGTGCCTGTCTACACCTGGAGCCGCTATCTTGCGAATACCGGCGTGTATCTGGCCAATTTGCTGTATCGAAGCAATCCGCAGGTTGCGTTGGGAGTAACGCCGTTGACGCATCTTCAGGTGGGCTGTGTGTTTGCGGTGCTGATAGCGATTGCTCTCTGGATGCGCTCTCGTCCGGTATGGTTTGGCCTGCTGTTTTTCGTGATCGCTCTGCTGCCGGTCTCCTTCGTCGAAGCTCGCCTTGGTTTCGTCTTGTATCTTCCGCTGGCTGGAATGGCGCTATATGCGGCGGTGTGCCTGGTTCGGATTAAAGATTGACTTCGCGCCATCATTCCTGCCTTCGGCGCGGTTACGCCCATTTCCGCTTCGGTAGGCCTTTTCGTTGTAATGGCCGTGATCATGTCCGCGATCGATTACAAGCATTGGCCCGTCGCGCCTGACGCGCGGTATTCGCCTTACAAGTTGGCGGCCGCCGAGTTTCCGCGCCTGAATGCGAACCTGCCCCATGGCGCCAAACTCCTGTTTCGTCCACACCCAACTGGATTACAACTGGGATCTGGTCTTTCTTCTGCGGATCCTGTATCGGGATAACGACCTGTTTATCACCATGCTAAATGGCCCGGTCGAGCAGCGCATTCCTCCGGAGCGCCTGGGGCATTACGATCATATTTTCACTTTCGAAGAGGCCACTATGTGGAGCTGGACAACTCGGACGCCTTCCGCAGCGTGCAGCAGAATCTACTGAAAGTGGCCCATCCGAGCGAAGCGCTGGGGGAAGCAGTCACCATTGGAAAGCCGGGCGCGGCGCAGTATCATCGTGAAAGGCGTGCAAGTGGGTCCACCCGATCAAACCGGCTATTGGACGCTGGATGAACCCGAGCTGCGGTTCCGGCTTTCCTCCACCGAACACCATTGGTTCATGGAGCGTTTCTTTCTGCCGCGCGAAACCCTGCAGAAGACCGGCCCGCTGCGTGTGGACTTTTATGTCAACAGCCATTTGCTGGATCAAGCGGAGTTTTCCAAAGACGGCGAGACCCTGTATCAGCACGACGTGCCTGCGAGCTGGCTGAAGACGGACGGTTTCACCACGGTGCGGATGTACGTTCACAACCCGTACATTGCGCCGCCCTATGGCGACAAGCTGGGGGTGCTGCTGCTAGCGCGCTTCGTTCAACCCGCCGCTTCCGCATTAAGGCGCCGCCGCGCGGCTTATCAAAAATCGCGTGAAACATGGGCTCGGTCAGCTTGCCGGTCGAAGTATTCTGCTGGCTGGGGTGATAGGAGCTGATCAATAGCGGCTGCCCGGGCCCGGTTTCGTACGACTGCATTGTGCCCAAATACGAAGGCGGATCGCCGCGCGATCTTGCCTTGCTCGCGCAGGATGCCCAGATACGCATCGAACGCCAGCCGTCCCAGCGCCACCACCACTCGCAACCGCTTGAGCAGCTCGAGATCGCGCACCAGATAAGGGCGGCAATTGCGAATTTCATCGATGGCCGGTTTGTTATCCGGCGGCGCGCAGCGCGCCACGGCGCTGATGTAGGCATCCTGCAGCTTCAAGCCGTCGTCACGCGAAATGCTGGTGGGCTGCGATGCGAAACCGGTGGCATACAGAGCCTTGTAGAGAAAATCGCCCGAGCTGTCACCCGTAAACACGCGGCCGGTGCGATTTGCGCCATGCGCTCCCGGCGCGAGCCCGATCAATAGCAGCCGCGCGCGGGGATCGCCGAAACCAGGCACCGGCTTGGCCCAATAATCCCAATCGCGATAAGCGCGGCGCTTCACGCGTCCCACTTCGGCGCGATAAGCCACCAGCCGCGGGCAGCGCACGCATGCGATGATTTCCCGATTCAGGATTTTGAGAGGGTCCAATCTTACAGGGTACTGAAGACCACTCCCTCTGGTCGCGGCTCGGTTTTGCGTGATCGCCTTTCGAGCTACCGGGAAATCGCCACGCGCATGTTTTCCATGGACGCTTCCAGTGACGTGAGATCGGCGTTAGGATGGGTTTGAATGATGCTGGCAAACAGCGGGACCAACTCCGGATCGCGCCAGCCGCGCCGGACTTCTTCTTCCATGACCGTGAAAGCGGTCTCGGGAGTGAGCGCCAATTTATAGGGCCGCTCGGTTGTGAGCGCGTCGTAGATATCGGCGACCTGCAGAATGCGGGCCAGCAGCGGAATCTCTTCCCCCGCCAGGCCGTCTGGATAGCCGGTTCCATCCCACCGCTCATGGTGGCTGCGGATGATCGGCAGCACTGGCCTCAGGCTACGCATGCCGCGGCAGATCTCCTCGCCGCGCCCGGGATGGCTGCGCATCACATCCCATTCTTCGTTCGTCAGCATGCCTCGCTTGAAGAGAATGGCGTCGGGAATAGCGATCTTGCCGATGTCGTGCAGAAAGCCGCCGCGGTATAACGACGTCAGATCCTGGCTCGGCAGTCCCAAGGCCTCGCCCAACATCACGGAGGCTACCGCCAGCCGCTGGCAATGCTTGCCCGTATATAGATCGCGATGCTCCACGGTCTGCGCCAGCGCCAGCAGAATGGTTTCGGCTTCGTCCAATGAATCGATCAGCGTCTTATTTCGCAGCATGGCGCGCACTCGCGTCCGCACCACCGCGGGATGCAGCGGCTTGATCAGAAATTCATCCGCGCCTGATGAAATGCCGACGATCTCGTTCTCCACGCCGATGATGTTAGTGATCATCAGCACCGGAATCAGCTGCGTCGCGCGATGCGCTTTCATCCAGCGGCATAGCTCCGGGCCGCTCATCCCGGGAAGCATTAAATCGAGAATCACCAGATCGATTTTTTCGGTTTCGAGCAGGGCCGTGGCTTCCGAGGCTTTGCGCGCTTCGACAATCGTATAGGGCGTCGTCTTGAAAATCGCTTTCAGCAGCCTGCGATTGATTTCTTCGCTATCCACCACCAAGATGGTGGCGGGACAGACCGTGCTCTCATCCGATTCAAAGAGGGGGATCGATCCGATTTCCAGGCGCGGCATCTCCACATTGGGCAGGCCCTTGGGCAACCCAGTGGAAACACTCGCTCTTTCCCGGATCGGGTGCATCGATGTGTCAGAGGAAAGCATCACGGATTGGCCGCGCCCCCGGACGCAAGCCCATACTGTGTTATCGTCCGCTGGTTTCGAAAAGTTTAACCCAAAAATGGGCCTATGTTACTGAAATTACTGCTTCTTTGGTAATTTCGATTGGATGTCGTTGACATAATTCTGCGTCTCGGGGATTTGCGGCACTCCTCCGTCCCGATCCACACGCCCTTCGCCCGCATTATAGGCGGCCAGCGCCAGACTTACGTCGTTGTTGTATTTAGTCATCAATTGCTTCAATAGCTTGGTGCCAGCTTCCACGTTTTGCCGAGGATCGAACGGGTCCTTTACGCCGAATTGTTCCGACGTCGCCGGCATTAACTGCATTAACCCCTGAGCGCCTTTCCAGGAAACCGCGCACGGCCGCCCGCCCGATTCTTCGGCAATCACAGCGCGAATCAGCTCGGCTTTCACGCCTTGCTGCGAGCCTTGATCCACCAGTTTGTCCAATTCGGCCGCAGGCAGGGGATCGCAGGGCGGAGCGTTGAATGGGATCGGAGTCTCAATCCAAGGAACGGTAAAGAAGGATGCTGCCGGGGTGGGAGCTTTGCCCATCACTCCCGCAATCTGATGCATGGCGGCCACCCTTTGTTTAGCGAGCGATTCCGCCATGGCCGATTGCACGGAATCTCGATTGGGTTGCTGGGCCGCTTCTTTAGCTGCCGGCTCGGGCGCTGTCACGGGGCTGGTTTGGGCCCATGCACATACTGCCGCCAGTACCCCGGTAACCAAAACCTTCTTCATCCTTCTATCTATCGGCGAAGTCACTGGGATTCGCGATACTACCAGCGGTATAGTAGAGAGGGATGCACTTGTATGTCTTTTATCTAGAGGCGGTTACCGTCGCCTGATGGAAGCCCTACGGGCCGCACTGGTAAACGGGCAGGAGGCGCGGCTGGACGTGGCTGCCCTCGAAATCGCGGCCATTGAAACGCCCGATCTGGACCCGCAGCCGTTTCTGGCGATTCTCGATCGTATCGCCTCCGCGATTGCATCGCGCGTGGCATCCCGAGCTCCGGGACGGGAGTTTGTGCAGGCGGCCAATCGCTATTTCTTCGACGAGCTGGGCTTCCACGGCAACGAAATCGACTACAACGACCCGCGTAACAGCTGCCTGAACTATGTTTTGGATCGCCGGACCGGCATTCCGATCGCGCTCTCGGTGGTCTACATCGAAGTCGCCCGGCGTCTGGGCCGGCCGGTTTCGGGCATCGGACTTCCCGGCCATTTCATCGTCGAATATAACGACGGGGAATTCGCGACCTACATCGACCCGTTCCACTCCGGCCGTCTGCTCACCCTGGACGATTGCCGGCAACTGGCGCGCGAGCGTACAGGATCGGATACCGAGGCCACTGCTTTAGCGCCTGTTGGCGCGCGCTACATTCTAGTCCGCATGCTCAACAATCTGCGTTCGGCTTATTTTCGCGGCAAGCAGTTCGAGAAAATGATCGCGGTGACAGACCTGCTATTGGAAGCTTTCCCCGAAAACGCCGAATACTATAAAGCGCGCGGGTTAGCCCGCTTGCGATTGAACCATTACCGCGGCGCGAAGGGCGATTTGGAGATGTACTTGATGCACGCGCCGGACGCTCAGGATCGCGCGCAAATCGTCCAGCAGCTGGGGGCGATTCACCGCTGGTTGGGGCGCCTCAATTGATTCCCGTATCCCTCGTCTCCCTTGTATTCCTCGCATTCTGTCAGAACAGGCGGACGCCGCGACGATCCGGCTTACTGGTCAAATGCACCGTATCGCGGAAGCTCACGGTGTTCGGGCTGGACGTCATCACCAGCGAATGCGTTCGATAACCATAGCCGAAGAATCGCACGCCTTGCAGCAAATACCCGGGCGTCACACCGCAGGCCGCGAAGATGATCTTTTTGCCGGGCGCCAGGTCCTGGGCCCGATAGACTCTGTGCGGATCGTCGATGCCCATTTTCTTCATCCGCCGCTCCATTTTCTTGTTGCCCACCACCAGCCGCCCCACCATCTCGCCATGCAGGCAGCGCATCGCGGCCGCCGTGATTACCCCTTCCGGGGCCCCGCCGATCCCCATCACCGCGTGCACGCCGGCGCCGCTAATGGCAGCCGCAATTCCGGCCGACAAGTCGCCATCGCCGATCAACCGGATGCGCGCGCCCGCTTTGCGAATCCTCGCGATCAGGCTAGTATGCCGCGGCCGGTCCAGAACCATCACCACCAGGTCGTCCACGTCGCGATCCAGCCGCTTCGCGATGGCTTTGAGATTGTCTTCGGGAGGCGCATCGATGTCGAGCGCGCCTTGGCAACCCGGACCGGCGATGATCTTCTCCATGTAGCAATCTGGCGCGTGCAGCAATCCGCCGGCTTCCGAAGCCGCCAGCACCGCGATGGAATTGGCCGCTCCGGTGGCGCACAGATTGGTGCCCTCCAGCGGATCCACGGCGATGTCGACGGAAGGATAGTCCATACCCGGGGGCGATGGCGCGCCTACTCGCTCTCCGATATACAGCATCGGTGCTTCATCGCGCTCGCCCTCGCCGATCACGATGTTTCCGGCGATGGGCACGTGTTCGAACGCGCGCCGCATGGCTTCCACGGCGGCATAATCGGAACCCGGCCGGTCGCCTTGCCCCATAGTGCGGGCAGCAGCGACGGCGGCTTCCTCTACCACGCGCGCCATTTCGAACGCTAAATGCTCCGCTAAGTACTGCTGTCCGTTCACCGAATCCCGCGATTTATTGGGTCTAGCTGCCATGGAAGCCCGATCATAGCACGGGCCTACCTCCGCCCAATCCTGCCGGTCTTCCTGATATGCTGATACATTCCAAGGAGCTAACAACTTATGAGAACACTCACTGTAGGAGCACTTTTTCTGGTAGCGAGCCTGAGCTTCGCGCAGCCGCCACCCGGACCGCCCCGCCCCGGCCTCGCCCTCACTTCCAGCTCGTTTGAAGACGGCGGCATTATTCCGAACAAGTACACCCAAGCCGTTCCGAACGCGGTTTCGCCGAAACTGGATTGGACCAACGTGCCGATGGGCACAGTGAGCTTCGCGCTGATCCTGCACGATCCCGACGTGGCTCTGCAGAAGAAGACGGACGACGTTCTGCATTGGATGATCTTCAATATCCCCGGCACCGCGACGGGTCTTCCCGAAGGTGTTCCCGCCGACGCGAAGCTCCCCGATGGTTCCATCAACGCCAAGAATTTGCGCGGAGGTGTCGGCTTCATGGGACCGGGCGCGCCCCCGGCCGGCCCGTATCATCACTACACGTTTGAGCTTTTCGCTCTCGATATTAAGCTCGACCTTGGTCCGGACGCCACGCGCGCCGACGTGCTGGCGGCTATCAACGGCCACATTCTTGGCAAGGGCGTCCTGGTCGGCCGATTTCATCGTTAAAACGTGATCAAGTTTGCTCGATTCGCGATCGCGGCTTGCGGATTGCTTGCGTTGCGGGCGCAGGCCGCCGATCTGCCCGATGGCAAGGGCAAGGAATTGATCCTGCGCGCTTGCGTCGGCTGCCATAAGGCCGAGGAAATCGGCGTCTATCGTTTCACCAAGGACGAATACGAGACCATTGTTTATCGCATGGGCGATCGTGGCGCGCAGGCCAGCAAGCCCGAGCTGGATATCATCGCAGCCTATCTTTTCGAGCATTTCCCCAAGATCGAGGACGCCACCAAGATCAACGTCAACAAGGCCACTGTGCAGCAAATCGCGGAAGGGCTGGCTTTGACGAACGGAGAAGCCGAGGCGGTGGTGAAATATCGCGATCGCCACGGCGATTTTCACGCCTGGGGCGATTTGCTGATCATCTACGGCGTGGACGGCAAGAAAATCGCCGCGGCCAAGGACAAGATCAGTTTTTAGCGGAATTTCCGCTCGACGAAAGTTGGCTGACAGCGGGTAATTTCGACGTATCCCATCCGCCCCCCAGCGCCTCTACCAGCAGAACGCTCGAGACCATGCGGCGCGTCAGCAGATCCACCAGCGCTTTCTGCTCTGCGAACAGCGCCGTCTGCGACGTTTCTACTTGCAGATAAGTCGCGGTTCCGGCCTTATACTGCGCGGTGGTGATGGTCAGCGCCAGTTGCGCCGCCTGAATGGTTTCGTTGGTGGCGCCGGTTTCCCGCTCCAGGATTCGCAGCGCCGCCAGCTCATCCTCCACTTGTTGGAAGGCGTTCAATATGGTCTGGCGGTAGTTCGCCATGGCCACATCGAAATTCGCTTTCGCGACATTCACCTGCCCGCGCCGTTTTCCGGCGTCGTACAAAGTTTCCGACGTGGTGGCGCCCAACGTCCAGAAACGGGACACCCAGGTAAACAGTCTGGTGAAGCTCGAACTGGCCAGGCCCGGCGCCCGCGCTCAGGGTCAACGACGGATAGAATGCCGCGTCCGCGATTCCGATCTGCTCGTTCAACTCCGCCATCTGCCGCTCTGACGCGGCGATATCCGGACGCCTTTCCAGCAGCGTGGAAGGCATCGCGACCGGCACTTGCGGCGGCTCACCCTTCAGCGCCCGTTGCTCGATGGACAACTCGGCCGGCGGTTTGCCCACCAATACAGCAATGGCGTGCTCGTATTGCGCGCGCGCCACGCCGAGATCGATCAATTGCTCCTTGGCCGAATCGAGCTGCGTTTCGGCCTGCGCCACATCGGCGCCCGACGCGATACCGGAATCGTGCCGGGCCTGCGTCAGCTTCAGAAAATCCGTGTAGGAATCCACCGTGGATTGCAGCAGCGCCACATCGCCATCGGTGCCCCGCAACTGAAAATAGTCTTGCGCCAGGTCCGCCTGATAGGTGAGTTTCGCATTCTCCAGTTGCGCCTCGGTGGCCTGAGCGGTCTCGGCATTGGCGCGAATATTACGCCGTATACTGCCCCACAAATCCACCTGATAGGACACATCGAACGGAATTTGAAAGACTCCAAAAACACCCAGGTTGGGCGCCGCATTGGCACCGCCCTGACCGCCATTCACCGCCGGGCCCACGGTTACCGTCGGGAACAGCGCCGACCGCGCGATCTGCACCATGGCGCGCGCCGCCCGATATTGGCCTTCCGCGGCCAGCACGTTTTGATTCGAAATATCGACTTCGTCTTCCAGCGCATTCAGCTGCGGGTCGTTATAAATCTCCCACCATTTCCCTTTTAGCGCCGTGTCACTCGGTTGCGCTTCTGTCCAGCCGTCCGGGGGCTTCTCCTTGAACGCCTGAGGTACCGGGGCTACTGGAGGACGCGTGTAATTCGGACCCACTTCCCTGCAACTGCTCAAAAGCAATAGTCCGCCCGCCAGGGTGGAGTAAATAATTTGATTCCTCATCCGCAAGTGTCTCTCGCTCAAATTTAACATTTCCGTTTTCAAGCCTCCGAGCCCAGCGGTTCGTCCCCAGTCGGAGGACGCCGCCGCGCCCGCTGCCCTTCCCGCCATTGCTGCAGGCGGTCGAAGTAAAGATAGACCACCGGCGTCGTATAAAGCGTCAGCATCTGGCTGAACAGCAGGCCGCCGATGATGGTGATTCCGAGCGGCCGCCGCAGCTCCGATCCTGTTCCCGTCCCCAACGCCAGGGGCAGCGCGCCCAGCAGCGCCGCCATGGTGGTCATCAGAATTGGCCGGAATCGCAGCAGGCAGGCTTCGAAAATCGCATCGCGCGAGCTCTTGCCCTTCATTGCGTTCGGCGGCGATCGCGAAATCGATCATCAAAATCGCATTCTTCTTCACGATGCCGATCAGCAGAATGATTCCGATGATGGCGATCACGCTCAAGTCGGTGCGCGTCAGCTCCAGTGCCAGCAACGCGCCTACGCCGGCGGACGGCAGCGTCGAAAGAATCGTGATCGGATGAATGTAGCTCTCATAGAGCATGCCGAGCACGATATAGACGGTGGCCAGCGCGGTCGCGATCAAAAGCGGCTCGCTCGCGAGCGAATCCTGATAAGCTTGCGCCGTGCCCGCGAATCCGGTCTGAATGGTGGCCGGCAGCCCGATCTTCTTACCCGCCGCTGCGATGGCGGTAACGGCGTCTCCCAAGGCCGCGCCCGGCTGCAGATTGAACGACATCGTGATGGCGGGAAACAGTCCCTGATGATTTACCGACAGCGGCGCGGTAGCCGTGGCGTTCTTGGCGATCGCGCTCAACGGAACTTCATTGCCGCTGGGCGACGACACGTAGACGTTATGCAGCGTGTTCGGATTCTGCCAGTATTCCGGCGCCGCCTCCATCACCACGTGATATTGATTCAGCGACGAATACATGGTGGATACCTGCCGCTGGCCGAACGCGTCGTACAGCACGTTGTCGATCAGTTGCGACGAGATGTTGAAGCGCGCCGCGGTCGTGCGGTCGTAGTCCACCATGGCCTGCAGGCCGCGATCCTGCTGATCGCTGTTGACGTCGGTGATGATGCGAATCTGCTTCAGCTCGTTCAGCATGCGCGGCGCATAGGTGGTGAGATCGCTTAAACTGTCGGCTTGCATGGTGTATTGATACTGCGCGTTGCTCGAACGGCCGCCCACGCGCAGATCCTGCACGGCCTGCAGGTATAGCGTCGCGCCGGGAATCTTCGCCAGTCTCGGCCGCAAGCGCTGGATAATCTGGTCGGCGGTAATCTTGCGCTCGTTGAGCGGCTTCAGCGAGATGAACATGCGCGCCGTGTTCGTGCCGCCGGTGAATGCGTTCACGGTATCGATGCCCGGATCGGTGTCAATGATTCCCACCATTTCCTTCAGCGTCTCGTCCATGGCTTGAAACGAGGTATCCTGATCCGCCTGAATGGACCCGTTCAGCCGCCCGGTGTCCTGCTGCGGAAAGAATCCCTTGGGCGTGTGGATATACAAATAGACGGTGAGCGCCACGGTTGCCAGCAGGCTGAGCAGCGTCAACGCTGGATGCCGCAGCACCACCGACAGCGTACGGCCATAAAGATTCACGATCCAAGTGAAGACGTTCTCGCTCTTGTTGTAGAGCCAGCCGTGTTCCTTCTCTTCCCGCAACAGATAAGCGCACATCATGGGCGTGGTGGTGAGCGAAATCACCATCGAAACGAAGATGGCGACCGACAGCGTTACCGCGAACTCGCGGAACAGCCGGCCCACCATGCCGCCCATCATCAGCAGCGGAATGAAGACCGCCACCAGCGACAAGCTGATGGTGAGCACGGTAAAGCCAATCTCCTGCGCGCCCTTCAACGCGGCCTGAAACGGCTGCATCCCATGCTCCACGTAGCGCGTGATATTTTCGATCACCACGATGGCGTCGTCCACCACGAATCCCGTGGAAATGGTCAGCGCCATCAGCGATAAATTGTCGATGCTGTAGCCCGCCAGATACATCACGCCGAATGTTCCGATCAAGCGAAACCGGCACCGCCACGCTCGGAATAAAAGTGGTGCGCACGCTGCGCAGGAAAACGAACACCACCAGGATCACCAGCGCGATCGAAATTACCAGCGTGATCTCGACATCCTGCACCGAAGCGCGAATGGTGATGGTTTGATCCATGGCCACTCGCACATTGATCGCGCGCGGGATGGAAGCTTCCAGCTGCGGAAGCATCGCGCGGACTTGATCTACCGTATTGATGATGTTCGCCCCGGGCTGCCGGAACACGATCACCAGCACCGACGGCTTGCCGTTGGCGTAGCCCGCGTTGCGCAAATCCTCCACTGAATCCACCGCTTCGCCCACATCGGAAACGTGCACGGCCCTTCCATTGCGATAAGCGATCACCAGGGGCTGGTAGTCGATGGCCTTGAAAATCTGATCGTTCGCGCCTACTTCCCAGCGGCGCTTGCCGTCCTGAAAATCTCCCTTGGGCGTGTTCGCGTTCGATCCGGCCAGGGCCGAACGCACCTGTTCGAAGCCGATTCCGTATTTGTTGAGGGCCGAGGGATTCAACTCCACCCGCACGCCCGGCAGCGCGCTGCCTCCCACCGTCACTTGCCCCACGCCGGTCACTTGCGACAGCTTCTGCGCCATGATGGTCGACGCGGCGTCGTACATCTGGCCCTTGGACAGTTGGTCTGAGGTCAGCGCCAGCATAAAAATCGGCGAGTCCGCGGGATTCACTTTGCGATAACTCGGGTTGCTCGGCAGATTCGCCGGCAGATAGCCGCGCGCCGCGTTGATGGCCGCCTGCACATCCCGGGCCGCGGCGTCGATGTTGCGATTCAGATCGAACTGCAGCGTGATGTTGGTCGACCCCAGTGTGCTCGACGAAGTCATCTCGGTAACCGCCGCGATATGGCCCAACTGGCGCTCCAGCGGCGTCGCCACCGACGACGCCATGGTCTCCGGACTCGCGCCGGGCAGGGAAGCCGACACCGAAATGGTCGGGAAATCCACTTGCGGCAGTGGCGACACTGGCAGCAGCCGGAACGCGGTGGCGCCCGCCAGCGCAACCGCCGCGGTAAGCAGCGTGGTCGCGATCGGGCGGCGAATGAACGGTTCGGAGATATTCATGGCTATCGAGCTGGACTGGGCTGCGGCGCCGGGCCGGCCGGTCCTGGACCAGTTGCATCCGCTCCGGCCCGCATCTCGCGATGCCGCCGTGAGAATCGCACCGCAAGGCGGTCGAAGAACAGATAAATCACGGGCGTCGTGTACAGCGTCAGCATCTGGCTGAAAATCAATCCGCCCACGATGGTGATGCCCAGCGGCCGGCGCAGTTCCGAGCCGACGCCGGTGCCGAGCGCCAGCGGCACACCGCCCAGCAGCGCCGCCATGGTGGTCATCATGATCGGCCGGAAACGCAGCAGGCAGGCCTGATAGATGGCTTCCAGCGGCGGCTTGCCTTCCTGGCGCTCGGCTTCCAAGGCGAAATCGATCATCATGATCGCGTTCTTCTTGACGATGCCGATCAGCAGCACGATGCCGATCAGCGCGATCACGCTGAAATCGCTGCGAGTGATGAACAGGGCCAGCAACGCTCCCACGCCAGCCGAGGGCAGCGTGGAAAGAATGGTGATGGGATGAATGTAGCTCTCATACAAGACGCCCAGCACGATGTACACCGTCACCAGCGCCGCGAGAATCAGCACCGGCTCATTCGCCAGCGATGCCTGGAACGCTTCGGCGCTGCCTTGAAAGGCCGCTTGGATGCTGGGGGCAAGTCCGACGTCGTCCTTGGCTTTGTTCACCGCTTGCACCGCTTCTCCCAGCGAAGCGTTGGGCGCCAGATTGAACGACAGCGTGACTACCGGAAATTGGCCTTGATGATTGATGGCGATGGGCGCGGTGCGCGTCTCCACCGTGCTGAACGCGGCCAGCGGAACTTGTCCGCCATTCGGATATGCCAGCGTGGAGGCAATGGCAGACGCGCCGGCCGCGCTGCTGGATCCGGTGGAGTTCAAGCTGGCTTGCGACGATGTGGCCGAGCTGGTAGGTCCGCTAGAAACCGCGGTTCCCGTGCCTCCGGCGACTACGCCGCCACCTCCGCCCGCGGCTCCGGTCCGTACGAATAGACCGCGCAAATCCACCGGCGAGTCCTGAAAGTGAGGCTTCACCTCCAGAATCACGTGATATTGGTTCAATTGCGTGAACATGGTGGAGACTTGACGCTGCCCGTAGGCGTCATACAAAGTCTGGTCGATGGCCGACGGCGTAATGCCCAGCCGCGAAGCGGTGACGCGGTCGTAAATCAGGCGCGTTTGGAGGCCCAGCACCTGCTGATCGCTGGCCACGTCGCGCAGCTCGGGCGATTGCTGCAGCCTGGCAACCATTCGTGGCGCGTACACGCTTAGCTCGTCGCTGCTGGGATCTTCCAAAGTGTATTGATACTGCGTCCGGCTTACGCGATCTTCCACCGTCAAATCCTGCACCGGTTGCATGAATAGGGTGATTCCCGAGATTTGCGCCAGCTTGGGCTGCAAACGGTTAATCACGGCAGTAGCGTTGATCTTGCGCACATCCAGCGGCTTCAAGTTGATCAGAATCCGGCCGCTGTTCAAAGTCGTATTGGTGCCATCGGCGCCGATGAATGACGACAGGCTCTCTACCGCCGGATCCTGTAGGATCACCTGGGTCAGTTGTTGCTGCTGGCGCGACATTTCGGTGAACGACACGGTTTGCGCGGCTTCCGAAATGCCCTGAATCACGCCTGTGTCCTGAATGGGGAAGAAGCCTTTGGGGATGATGATGAACAGAAATACCGTCAGCCCGAGGGTCGCTAACGCCACTAGCAGCGTCGCGGTTTGCCGTTTCAGCACCCATTGCAGCGAGCTGTCGTAGAGGCCAGTCACCCAGTTCCAGGCCTTCTCCGAGGCTCGGAAGAGCCGTCCCTGCTCGGCTTGCGGCGTGTGCTTCAGCAGTTTCGAGCACATCATCGGAGTCAGCGTCAGCGACACCACGGCCGAAACCAGGATGGTGATGGACAGCGTGACTGCGAATTCGCGAAACAGGCGGCCCACAATATCGCCCATGAACAGCAGGGGAATCAACACCGCTACCAGCGAAATTGTGAGCGACAGAATGGTGAACCCGATTTGCTCGGCGCCCTTGAGAGCAGCCCGCAGGGGATGCTCGCCCTCTTCGATGTAGCGCACGATATTCTCGATCATCACGATGGCGTCGTCCACCACGAATCCGGTTGAAATCGTGAGCGCCATCAGCGTCAGATTGTTCAAGCTGTAGCCCAACAGGTACATTACGGCGAAGGTGCCCACCAGGGAGAGCGGCACTGCGACGCTCGGGATAATGGTTGCCGAAAAGCTTCGCAGGAACAGAAAAATCACCACCACCACCAGGCCGATGGTCAGCATGAGCTCAAATTCCACGTCGCTCACTGACGCGCGAATGGTGTTGGTGCGGTCCGTGAGCACTTTCACCTGGACCGATTGCGGGAGCGTGGACGTGAGCTGCGGCAGAAGTTTCTTGATGCCGTCCACCACTGAAATAATGTTCGCGCCGGGCTGCCGCTGGATATTGACGATCACTGCCGGAGTCTGGTTCATCCAGGCGGCCTCGTGGATGTCTTCGGCGCTATCCACCACATCGGCGATGTCGGTCATGAGGACGGGATGGCCGTTCTTGTACGCGACCACCATCGCCGCGTAGTCGGCGCTGGACAAAAGCTGGTCGTTGGCTCCAATCTGGAACGATTGCCGCGGCCCGTCGAAGCTTCCTTTGGCCTGGTTGACATTCGCGGCGAGAATCGCGCTGCGCAGGTCCTCCATGTTGATGCCGTACGACGCCAATGTTGACGGATTGGCCTGGATGCGGACCGCCGGCTTCTGTCCGCCGCTGATGCTGACGAGGCCCACGCCCGGCAATTGCGAGATCTTCGGAGCCAAACGCGTGTCCGCCAGGTCCTCCACCTTCGAAAGTGGAATTTCGCTGGACTCCAGCGCCAGCGTCAGGATCGGCGTGTCGGCTGGATTCGTCTTGCTGTAGAGCGGCGGGGTGGGAAGATCGGCCGGGAGAAAAGTGCCCGATGCATTGATGGACTGCTGCACCTCCTGTTCCGCGACGTCGATATTCAGACTGAGGTTGAACTCCAGTGTCACAACCGAGAGGCCTTCTGAACTCGTGGATGTCATCTGCTGCAGCCCGGGAACCTGGCCAAACTGGCGCTCCAGCGGAGCCGTCACCGACGAAGCCATCACGTCTGGATTGGCGCCCGGATAAAACGTGGTGACCTGAATGGTCGGGTAATCCACCTCGGGCAGCGCCGAAACCGGCAGTTCTTTATACGAAACCGCTCCGGCCAGCAAAATCCCGACCATCAACAGCGTGGTGGCCACCGGCCGCAGGATGAATAACCGCGACGGGCTCACTTGGACTTTCCTGCCGCGGGCTTCTTTCCAGCAGTGGGCTGCTTTGCCGATGCCGGCTGCTTCCCTGCACCGGGCGTCGCGCCTTGCAGAGTTACCGTCACTTTGCTGCCTTCCTGCAGCTTATCGACGCCCGTCAGCACCACCACATCGCCCTCTTGGACGCCGGATGTGATCTCGGTGTTGTTATCGTCGCTGGTGCCGGTCTTTACCTGGCGCAGAGTCACGGTGGAATCCGGCTTGACGACGTACACGTAGGTGGACGTCGAATTGCGCTGCACGGCCGCCGAAGGCACCAGCACCACTTTGGTTTTCTCTTGTTCCAGCAATCGCGCGATGACGAACTGATTGGGGAAAAGCTCGTTGTGTATATTGTCGAAGGTCGCCCGCAGCTTGACCGTTCCCGTGGTTTGATCGATCTGGTTGTCGATGGTGGTAAGCGTTCCGCTGACCAGCTTCTTCTTCATATCGCGATCGAACGCATCCACCGGAAGTTTCTGCCCCGCCAAATGCTTGGATAGAACGGTCGGCAGTTGGTCCTCGGCGATGGTGAAGATTACGCTGATGGGCTGAATTTGCGTGATCACCAGCAGCCCGTTGGAGCCGCTAGCCTGAACGATGTTTCCTGGGTCCACCAAGCGCAATCCCACCCGGCCAGTGATCGGCGCGGTGATGTTGCAGTAGATCAGGTTCACTTTCACGCCGTCGATCAGGCCCTGATCGTTTTTCACGATCCCTTCGTCCTGTTTCACCAGGGCGATCTGGGTGGCCAGCTGCTGTTCGGGAATTGCGTTCTGTTTGATCAGCGTTTCGTAGCGTGCTTGATCAATGCGCGCGTTGTCCAGCAGCGCTTGATCGCGAACCAGTTGCCCTTCGTATTGGGTCAGCTGCGCTTGATACGGCCGTGGATCGATGGAAGCCAGCTTATCGCCCTGCTTCACCATGTCGCCCTCTTTGTAGAGGACCTCCATCAACTGGCCATCCACGCGGCTTTGGACGGTTACGGTGTAGATGGGCGTGACAGCGCCCAGCCCTGTCACATAGACGCCAATGTTGCCTCGCTGCGCCTTAGCCGCATCTACCGGTGCCGCCGCAGCAGCGCCCTGCCCTCTTTTTCCGCCGCTCTTACCAGAATCCGAGGCCCCAGGCGTTCTCTTGGACCAGTAGTAATAGCCGCCCGCGGCCAGCAAGACCAGCAGCAAAATCCAAATCCAGACCCGGTGGCGGCGCGGCTTAGGAGGGCTGGGAAGCAGTTTCTGGGGCTCAGCCGGGGCCGCGATCTCAAGAGGAGGACTGTGCTGTTCCATCTCGCCTTTCACATTTAATCATCGCGCACCGCAGGGTGTGCTAAATTGACCAGTCACAAACGGCGTGCGCCTGGAATTCGTTTGCGCTGTGTTACTTCGCTTCCTGTCACAACGTTAGACTCTTGCATTGACGGATATGCTACAGGCATGGTTATGCGCAGACCCCAAAAGGGCCATAGGCGGGTGGCGCAAGTCGGGTAGTTTTGTGTTTGCCCCCCGTATTGTTTTGTAAATTGTCTTTCAAGGTCGCAGGAAATCGAAGTCGCAGCCCAGGTCGGCCTGCGTGACGTGATCCAGAAACAGCCGGCCATAGCCGCGCGTGTAGTGCGGGGCCGGTAGTGTGAAGAGAGCTGCGCGCCGGGCGAGTTGCTCCGCCGGTACCAGTAGTTCCAGCTTCCGTCCGGGAACGTCCAGCACGATTTCATCGCCAGTCTCCACCAGCGCGAGAGGGCCGCCGATGGCCGATTCGGGCGTTACGTGCAGCACCACAGTGCCGAACGATGTGCCGCTCATGCGTGCGTCCGAGATGCGAACCATGTCGGTCACGCCCTGATTCAGCAGTTTGCGGGGCATCGGGATATGGCCCCATTCCGGGAAACCTGGCGCGCCTTTCGGGCCGCAATTGCGCATCACCAGCACTGTGTCGCGATCCACCGGCAGATCGTCGCGATCCACTTGCGCCAGCATCTCATCCCGCGTCTCGAACACCAGCGCGCGTCCGCGATGCTGCAGCAAGTGCTCGGACGCCGCGCTTTGTTTGATCACCGCGCCCTTCGGGGCCAGGTTGCCGCGTAGAATCGCGATGCCGCCTTCGGGATACAGGGGCTGCTCGCGGCGTCGGATCACGGTGTCGTTCCGAGGCTCGGCGGCACTGATGTTCTCGCCGATGGTTTTGCCGTTGACGGTCCCGCAATCGGTGTGCAATAGCTCCTGAATCCGGTGCATCACGGACGGGATGCCGCCGGCGTGGAATAGATCCTCCATCAGATATTCGCCCGAAGGTTTGACATTGACGATGCAAGCCGTGCGCCGTGAAGTGCGGTCGAAATCCTCCAGCGTCAGTGTGATGCCCAGCCGCCCGGCGATCGCAATCAAATGGATCACGGCATTGGTGGAACCGCCCAGCGCCATCAATACCGTAATCGCGTTCTCAAAAGCCTGCGCGCGTCATGATGCGTGAGGGCTTAATTTCCCGGCTCGATCATATCGACGATAGCGCGTCCGCTCAATTCCGCCACCGCCAGCCGGCGCGAATCGGGCGCGGGAATATTGGCGCAACCCGGCAGCGTCATGCCAAGCGCCTCCGCCAGGCTGGTCATGGTGGACGCCGTTCCCATCACCGCGCAGTGGCCCGACGTGCGCGCGATGCAGCCCTCAATTTCGCACCATTCTTCCTCGGTAATTCGGCCGGTGCGATATTGATCGAACAGCTTTTTGCCGTCGGTGCCCGAGCCCAGCCGCTGGCCGCGCCATTCGCCAGCCAGCATCGGACCGCCGGGAACCACGATGGCCGGAATATCAGCGCTGGCCGCGCCCATCAGCTGCGCCGGCGTGGTCTTGTCGCAGCCGCACAGCAGAACCACCGCCATCCAGCGGATTGGCGCGGATGGATTCTTCCACATCCATCGCCATCAGGTTGCGATACATCATCGTAGTGGGGCGCATGAACATCTCCCCCAGCGAAATGGTGGGAAATTCCAGCGGCACGCCGCCCGCGGCCCAAACGCCGCGCTTCACCGCCGCCGCCACGTCGCGCAGATGGAGGTTGCAGTTGTTCAGCTCGCTCCAGGAATTACAGATTCCGATCACTGGCTTGCCGTCGAAAACATCCGCCGGAAAGCCCTCCGACCGGAGCCAGGCCCGGCGGGCGAAACCATAGTATTCCGGAGACTTGAAACCACTCGCGGCTGCGATTGTTCTTCATGCCGTTTAGTCTACTTGCATGCAGCCTGTGTTAGGATGAATCAGATTAAGCCCTATTTATGAAAGACCGCTCTTCCGGGGCCTCGGACCTCGCTGGTGAAGCATACGTGATTATTCGCGAGCGAATTCTCCGTGGCGAAGTAGCCATCGGCCAGGTGATCTCCCGGCGCAAAATCGCCGCCGAGCTGGGCATGAGTTTTCTGCCGGTTTCGGAAGCCTTTCTGCGGCTGGAATTTGAAGGCCTGCTCGAAAGCCGTCCGCGTGCCGGAACCCGGGTGCGGATCCCCAGCCGGGAAGACGTGCGCGGCCATTATCTGGTGCGTGAGGCGCTGGAAGTGGAGGCTGCCCGCCTTTTTACTGAAATGGCAACCCCCGAGGAACGCTCCGAGCTGCTGAGACTGGGTGTGCGCGTGGATGCGATGCGCGCTCAGCCCGAGACCAATCGGTTTTACTACTTAAATCTGCACGAAAAGCTGCACCGGCGCATTTCGGAATGCACTCGCTGCCCCGCGCTGTGCGACGCTATAGAGCGAACCCGGGCGCTGTCGTCCACTTGGTTGTGCGTAGGCAGGTCGTTCAACGGAACGCCGTCGCGGCGGCATCAGGATCTCATGGAAGTGCTGGTGGGAACCGATCGCGAAGCTTCGGCCGCCGCGATGCGCGACCACGTCGCTACCAGCATGCAGCAAGCGCTGGAGCGGCTGGAACCCTACTTCCGCGCTCGCAAAGCACAGGGCAAAACCTATTCCCGCAAGCAGTTCTCCATCGAGCTAGAAGTCAAAGCATCGCAAGCCGAAGCTTAAACCGCCAGGGATTGCACCACGTCGCGGTAACTTTTGGGTGCTTCGCCGCCGAAATGGTTTTTCAAGCCGGCTTCCACGCTCCAGTCCATGCGTCGGACAATGGCTTCGGCCATGATGGGCTCGATGTCGATTTCGCGCAGCGTGGCGGCCACTTCTTCCATTTCGCGGGCGCGCCGTTCGCCATGCACCACCACTCGGCCAACCATGTAGTCGGCGAGTTCCTTCCAGTTGATGCCCGGGAAGGTTTCGGCGAGCGAAGCGAACACGCGTTCGTCGGCGTTGTAGCGGGTAGCGCCGAGAACGCATTCGGTGATCAAGGCTTCCATGCCTTTGACGATGATGCTGCGGAACATTTTCGTCGCTGCCGCGGTGCCAACTTCGCGCGAAACGATTTCGGCCGAGATTCCCAAGGGCGCTAGCTTAGCCACAAAATCTTCCGCTCCGGCGCCGCCCGCAAGCATCGGAACCTTGTGGCCGTAGGGCGGAACGGGCGCCATCATCGCGATTTCAGCGAATCGAGCGCCGGACGATTCAATGACGCGCGCGATAGATTGCTTCAGGCCTGGAGAAACGGAATTCAGGTCGGCGTAAATGTGAGCCGCGGTCAGGTAGGGAGCATTTTGTTCGGCGGCGTTTAGAGCCTGATTCGCAGTTACCGCCGACAGCATGATGTCGCACGATTCAGCGAGTTCCCGGTTAGATGCGACGAGGCACGTTTTTGCTTCGCAAGCGCGCTTTCGCATCTTTTCATCTACGTTGATATCAAAAGCCGTGATCGATAGATCGAGACCCTTCGCGATGTGATAGGCCGCTTCGCCGAATCCGACAAATCCGATTCTCATTACAACGCTCCGATCAACTTCCAATAGCCCACCGAAGCGACGATAGTGATCAGGGCGCACACGGCATACATATTGGCAAGGCGCACGCGCTCTGCGCCGCTGAACGCCATGCCCTCGGTGATGCCTTCACCCATTGCGATCCAGATGTTTTGATACGTCGCCCAGAACGGCACGGAGGGAATCAGCAACGCCGCGGTGAGGATCATGGGCGGAATTCCGGCCGCGCTGGTGGTATCGACGAGAGGAACGAACGTCACGACGATGGCGATGAATCCGCTGGGATCAAGAAAACGCAGCGCAAGGGTGGCAATTCCCACCGCCAACAGCAAAAGCACCGGGCTGAACGTCAGATGCTGGGCGACGGGGACGAAATAGCCGGCCAGCCAATCGGTGATTTTGTATTCGGTGAGCACGTTTTGCAGGCTGAAAATGCCGCCCATGAAGAGCAGCAAAGTCCAGGAAATGCCGCCCGCGATGTCGGCGTTGCCGACAATTCCCGCCAGCGCGAAAATCGATAACCCGACCATTCCGACGAAGAAGCTCGGCAAGTGATGCCAGCGATCGGTGGACCAAAACACGATGGAGCAGACCACGATAAACGCCGTTATCATTTCGTCGCGTTTGAACGATCCCAGCTCACGCAGTTTGCTGCGGACGAATTCCGGCGTCGCCGCCAGGGCTTTTTCGGGCTTTAGCACCCATTGATTACCAAACACAATGAGCGCGCACAGCACCAGGATGGGAAGATACAGCACGCGCGCGTAGGCCAGATAGCTAAGGGGAAGATGCTTTAACTCGAAGACCGACGCGACCACAGGGCCATCGAGAGAACCATACAACAGTCCAAGGCCAGGCACCACCGCCATCTCGACCGTGGTCAGCATGATCAAGGCTGAACCCTTGCTGCGCGGTTTCAGATCAAGCGATTTCACCAGGGCCCAAGCGATCGGCACCATGATCGCCGTACGCACGGTCATGGACGGGATGCCGAGCGAAAGCGCCATGCCAATGAGAAAGAACGCGGCGAGAATGCCGGAATAGGACGCTGGAAAAAGCGACAAGATGTAATACGAGACCCGCGCTGCGAGTCCGGTCTTCTGCATCGCGAAGCCGTAAAAGAGGACGGCCAGCAATATCCACCATGATCCACTGGAGAAGCCGCTGAGCGCGAGCGCTGGTTTCGCGCCGGCGGGAATCAACAGCGCCATCATCAAGACCGACGCGACGCCGTTGTTCATCACGCCGAAGGCCCACAACACGATGGTGAACGCGGTAATTGCCAGCGCGGTTTGGCCTGCACGAGTTAAGCCGTGCTGCGCCGGCATGAAGAAAATCGCGAGACCGATGACGATGGCCAGCAGCAGCGGCACCCACTTCACACGCGTCGCGGTGCTTGTGGCCGGCGGAGCTGTGGCGGTCGCCATTAGGAGATTCTACTTCATTGCGTGGCTTGTGCCTGTTCGGCCCGCATCCGCCGCTGCTCGGCCTGCACCGTGATCAGCGACATCCACATGCCGAGCGGATGCGCGCCCGCTTCCACCAGCGGATGCGGTTTGAGCGACCGAACAGCGTCGATACTTTCGTCCTTCATGGTTTCGAGCACCAGAGCCTGCTTTTCGTTGAGGCCGTACTCGGAGGCGAGGGCCGGAGTGTTCTCGAACAAACGGCGGCGCAGCGGCTGGCTGAAGCGCAGATCATACAGCAGCTTATTCAATGGATAGACGGATGGATCGGGATGCCGGTAAAACTGGTAGCCCTCGGCGCTGCCAAAGCCGAATTTTGCCGAAGGCTCGGGCGTCGTCGGCGTGCCCTTCTTGTTAGGGATGAAGCGCATTACAGCGTGACCGTGATGCCAGGTGGGTTGATAGGTGATCAACTCGCCGGGCTGCTGGCCGATGGCGCCAAACAAAATCATCCAGGGCAGCATTTCGGTGTTGCCGACTTCGTCCAATTGCTCGTTGTTCAATTCGAGCAGCGCGTTGTTGTTGCCGCGCTCCATGTGGGCGATGGCCCACCAGTCAAAATCAAAGGCCGGCTGGGGATACTTCCAAGCGCCCGGATAGTGCGACATACCGCCGCTTGCGACAATGGCGATTTTATAGGGCGACTTGAGAATTGCATCGCGGATGGCCGCGCCCAGTTGCGCGCAACGCCGAGCGCTGGGTAGCGGAGGCAGGTAGGTGTTGACGAAGAGCGGGATCACTGGGATTGAACGGCCCTCAATGACCCACTCGTACACCGCGGCGAAGGCGTGGCCGAGTTCGGCGTCTTGCGAATAGGTGAGATCGAAACCGTCGGCGACCAGATCGTTGACCAGCTCTTCGGTGAAACCATGAATCGGAAGCGCGTAACTCTTGCGAGCGAAAGCGGCCTTCGATTTCTCGCCGCCCACGATGGCGAAGGTGGGAACGGCGGAGAGGAAAAATGTCTCCAGATGATCGCTGCCGATGACCATCACGGCATCGGGCTTGATTTCATCCAAATTCTTGCCGAGCTCGCGCATGGCGGCGATGTCGGCATCGAGCTGCGCCTTGTCCTCGCTGGGTGGATAGGTGAATAGCTGCGGGGCGTGAACCGTCGCGGCAGCGAAAACAATTTGTCCCATAAATTAGCTCCTCGGGAGGTTAATCCACATACTCGACTCCGAGTTCCTTCAGTTTGGCGCGGAGGCCATAAAACTCGACACCCAGCTCGCCCTTGGCCAGGCGTTCGCGAGTTTTCTCTTCTTTAGCGATGCGCTGCTGTCCCGCTTGGGCCACCTCGGCCGCCTTCTCGCGCGGCACCACCACAACGCCGTCGGCATCGCCCACGATCACGTCGCCGGGGTTCACCGGCATGCCGGCGCACACGACGGGAACGTTCACCGAACCCGGACTGGCCTTCACGGTACCGTGCGCGGAAATGGCCTTGGCCCACACCGGAAACTTCATGGCCGTGAGTTCGGCTGTATCGCGAACTCCGGCGGCGATGACCAACCCCACCACGCCGTGCGCCTGGCAGGAAGTGCCGAGCAGATCGCCAAACATACCGTCGGTGGATTCTGAATGCGTGACCACGACCAAAACGTCGCCAGGTTTGCAGACTTCGACCGCGGCATGGATCATCAGGTTGTCGCCGGGATGGCAGGCCACCGTGATCGCCGGACCGGATACTCTGGCTGAGGGATAAATCGGCCGCATGTACGGCAGCATGACACCGGTGCGGCCTTGTGCTTCATGAATGGTGGCGACGCCTAGTTCACCGAGCAGCTTAACCGCTTCAGGGTCGGGACGCGAGATGCGCCGGAAAATTCGGTAACTCATGAGAACTCGCTGGCCACCTGAGGATACACCCGCTGGTAGGCTTCCGCGTACTTGATCCCCTTTTTTCCGGAGTTGCGAACGGCCTGGGTGCCGCGGCGTTTGGCGAGATCGCGGTAATAATTCCAGAGGTGCTCTTGCGCCTCCATGGACTCCATGGCTTTTTCTTTGATTTCGTAAACGGGCGTGATGTCGAGCAGTACCTGCGGTTTGAACTCGCACTGCTCGGGCTGATGCGGTTCAAAAATGAACACGGGGGGCGCGCCGAGCTGCTTGCCTTCGGCCGGATAGCCCGCCGCCTGCGCGTAGACGCGAGTTTGCAGTGTCAGCATGTTGGCGTAGGGGTGATCGGGATTGTAGGGATCCTCGTAGGAATGCGTCAGGATCACTTCGGGCTGGAGTTTGCGGTATTCGACCACCATTTCGTGAATGGTTTCTTCGGAAGCTTTTATGGGATAGTCGCCCGAATCGAAGAAACGGATTTCAGCGCCCAGAATGGCAGCGGCGCGCTCGGACTCCTTCTGCCGCTCCTGCTTGACGCGCTCGACCGTCATGCCTTCCATCTTCCACAACCGCTCGGATTCGCCGCGCTCACCGTACGAAAGGCACAGAATCCGCACGCGATAGCCCTTCTGCGCGTACAGCGCGATGGCTCCGCCCGCCCGCCACACGAAGTCGGCGGCATGGGCGCTCACTACCAGTACGGTTTTTGGGGAATCCATAACTTGTCGAAGCCTTCAGTTGACGAGCGACGCCGGATTGGTGACAGCCATGCGCTGGATTTCGGCGGCCGAGAATCCGCCGTCCATGAGAGTCTGCGCGAACATCGCGAAGCCATCGGACACGGGAGGATTGATGGTTTGGCCGAGATCGGTGGAGAGCACGCAGCGATCCGGAGTAGCTTTGCGAATGCTCACCATCACTTCGTCCCAGGGCGCTTTGCCGGTGTGCATGGTGGTGAAGCAGTGCTCGATGAATGCGCCTTCGTTGGCCAGTTCAGCTTGCTCGTCGGCGGTGAGATTCTGCGACGGGAACTCGGCGTGCGTTACCAGAACGCGCTTGAGTTTCATTTCCTTGGCGCCGCGCACCAGAGCGTAGATTTCTTTTCGACCCAGGTGGCCGGTGGCCAGGATCATATTATGATTGCCGATCAATTCAAGACATCGGCGCGCGGGCTCATTTAGGTTGCCTTTGTCATCCAGGACCGTGAGCGCCGCGGGCGCGATTCCCATGGCGGCCAGTTCGCGCTGGATTTTCGCCCAAAACGGCAGCTTGGTGTTGGGACCATCCACGCGGCCGGCAGTTTCGTTGGCAGCGTCGACGGTGGGCATCCAGACGATTTTCGCGCCGGAGCGGCCGGCCAGTTCCACGGCGACGGGGTTCAATCCGCCCACGCTATGATTCAGCGTAATGGCGCCGAAGGCTTGTATGCCAGGGACGGCCTTAGTGACAACTTTGGCGCGCTCGGCGGTGGGGAAGTAGTGCGACTTGAGCACAAAGCCCTTGAGTTTTCGCTTGAGAAACTCATGTGCGAGGTCAATGTCGTCGATGCGGCGTTCGATGACGTCGGGAGCAACATGAACCTGTAAATCGTAGCCGCCTTCGATGGCTTTCCACGCCGCGTCGGACACGGACGTAGCTGTACCCGTAACCGCTTGTACGCTCATTGCAAAGGCAGTATGACAGGCGGCGAAGATCGGTGTCAAGTTTCTGATCTCTCAGATTCCGTTGAGTTTTTAGGCGTGAGAGACATTCATGAAACGGGGCTGGGCGGAGGGCGATACGGGCTCGATACAGAGGAATCGCGGGGCGGCTCTGATATATCATCCGCGAGACATGTGTTCGTCGCCTGACAGGTGCACATGTAAGAGATTCGCAGGGACACCGTGTCCTGTTGAAGGTGTCGAAAAATGTCAGCTTGCCCTTTTTGTGCGCACAAACCCGTTGTACAATTCTGGCGGAGGTTTTCTTGACGTGGCAGTAGACAAGAGGGGCGTCGGGCGGATTGCCGAGCGGGTCGTTTCAAATGAATTGGAGTTTCGTGGATTTCGCATCAGCGATCTCAACAAGGAAGGATTGTCTGCAGACGCAGACCTGCTAGCGGCCCGCGATGGTAGAACTTGGCAGCTGCAAGTAAAAGGCTCTACATACGATGGATGGTGGTACAGCTACGGATTTGCACCGAGGGAATAATTGGTGACCACAAATCACCTATGTTCAACAGATCTTCGACGTCCAGCTTTTATAGAGCCGATGTGGTCGTCCTGGTATGTGTGAGATCCCCTAACGAGTATAAGAGCCTGATCCTGCCGGTGAAGATCGCGGAGCGCGCCTCCCAGATGAACCTGGATCGCGAATATCGCACGAAGAAAAAAGACGGCACCTCCAAGAGGCCGTACAGCGTCTGGGTGTCGCTGAATGACGCTCCGAAGAGATGGGACCCCCGGAGAGTTGAGCTACTCAAAGAGGAGCAGAAGTTTTTGAAGCCCTACGAAGACAATTGGACAGATGCCTTTGTCTGATCCAGTAGCAACGATCGTACCGTGTCTATCTGTTCAAAACCATGATTTCACAACGGCTGGACGGAACGTAGTCGAGCAGATCATCGGCGAGAGGCTAAACGGTATTCACCACCAATGGTGTAGGGATCGGGGTTAATCTGGTACTGGTAGACGGCCATGAACTTAACCATTGAACTCCCGGACGATCTTGGAGCGGCTCTGAAGGCCAAAGCGCTGGCGCAGGGTGTTTCGCTTGCTGGTTTCACGAGGCAGGTTCTTGAAGAGGCGGCGAAGTCTGGGGAAGGGCGAGAGCTGAAGCCCAAGAAGTCGGGCTACGGTCTACTCGCCAAGTACGGTCCAGGTCCGTCCGAGGAAGAAATCGACGAAAACCGGCGGGAGATGTTCCGCGGATTCGCCCAGGACGCTCCGTGATCGCTGGCGTTGTTGATACGCACGCAGCGCTCTGGTACCTGCTTAAGAATCCGCGTCTTTCCACACCGGCTCGAGCTTTCATTGATGACGCAGCCGGGGCCGGCCATGACGTCGCGCTCTCCCCGATTAGCCTGGCCGAAATCGTCTATCTGGTGGAGAAGGGCCGTCTCCCCGTATCCGCATACGACGAGCTGAGAGAGGCGCTCAGGGATCCTGATTTTGTTCTCGTGGAAGCCCCGGTTACCGGCGAGGTTGTCGAAGCGATGCGACAGGTGCCCCGAGCTGACATCCCAGACATGCCGGATAGGATTGTTGCCGCAACCGCCCTGTACCTCGGTGTGCCGGTCATCAGTCGCGATGGCCGTATCCGCGCTTCCAACACGCAAACGGTCTGGTAAAGGGAACATTCCTTTGCGCCGCCGCGTAGGTACGTGAGACGTTGGTACTGCGCCCAAGGAAGCCATGCTCGAAGTTGAAGCACTGAAGAAAAGCTACGGGGATCTGGTGGCGGTGAATGGCGTTTCGCTGCGCGCTGGCGTGGGCGAGATCGTCGGGCTGCTGGGCCCGAACGGCGCGGGCAAGACCACGACCGTTTCCATGATCGCTGGCCTGGTGCGTCCCGATTCGGGTTCGGTAAAGATCGAAGGCCGCACGCTCGAGGGCGACACCGATCCCAACAAGCGGCGAATTGGTTTGGTGCCACAGGACCTGGCGCTGTTCGATGAGCTGACCGCGCAAGCCAATCTTCAGCTCTTCGCGGCGCTCTATGATCTGGATGGAGCGGCTGCCAGGCGTGCGATCGGCGAAGCGCTGGAGCTCGTCGGGCTGGCGGACCGCGCACACGATCGGGTCAAGAACTATAGCGGCGGGATGAAGCGGCGTTTGAATCTGGCCGCCGCGCTGCTGCACGATCCACAGATCCTGCTGCTGGACGAGCCCACGGTGGGTGTGGATCCGCAGAGCCGCAACGCCATCTTCGATAATCTCGAGGTCCTGAAAAGCCGAGGCAAGACGCTGGTGTATACGACGCACTACATGGAGGAGGCCGAGCGGTTGTGCGATCGCGTGATCATCATCGATCACGGCCAGGTGGTGGCTGATGATACTCTGCAGGGACTGTATGGCATGCTGCCTGTTACGAACCTGCTCGCCGTGGAGCTGGTCGACGGGCAGAACGGTCTGAGAATGGAAGAGCTGCTGGCGCTGCCGGGTGTGCGCTCCGCGAAACTCGAAGCCGGGACGCTGCGGGTGGGCGTTCAGGATTTGGCCACCGAAACTCCGCGCCTGTTGCAGTGGCTGGTGGAGCGGGGCCATCTCTATCGGCACGTGGTGAGCGAGCGCGCCGATCTGGAAACCGTATTTCTGACGCTGACGGGAAGGAGCTTGCGCGACTCATGATGATCCCGTTTCGGGCTTTGGTGCTGAAAGACCTGCGGTTATTCGCAGTGGATCGGCGAGCGCTGTTGATGAGCTTCGCGATCCCGATCGCGATCGGATCGTTCTTCGGATATGTGTTGGGAGGCGCGGGCGATCAGGCGAACCAGAGCAAAATTTCGGTTCTGACGGTGGACCAGGACCACAGCGCGATTTCGGGCGATATCGTCAAACGATTGTCGGCAGAAAAGGCGCTGGAGGTGAAAGCATCGACGCCCGATGAAGCGCGTGCGGCCGTGCGCAAGGGAACCGCCACCGTCGCCGTGATCATTCCGCCGAAATTCGGGCAGGATGCAGGGGCCGCATTCTTCGGTCCGCAGCAGAAGCCCGAGATCGGCGTGCTGTTCGATCCCTCGCATACGCCCGAGCGCGCCATGGTGACGGGAATTCTCACGGGCGACGTGATGCAAGCCGTCAGCAAGGAAATGTTCACAGGGGCGACCGGGCGCGAGATGGTGAAAGATTCGCTGGCGCAGGTGCAGAAGAGCGAGGGGCTGCCGGCGGAGTACAAGAAGCCGCTCGAAGATTTGCTGAAGAGCGTGGACCAGTGGAATCAGCAGGCCGGGCAAGTCGCGGGCGGCGGTCTGACAAGAGGCTTGACCATGCCGTACACGACGCGGGAAGAAGCCGTCACTGCGCGGCAGAATGTCCAATACAACGGCTACGCGCACGCCTTTGCCGGGATGGTGGTGCAGTTCGTGTTGTTCCTGGGGATCGACGTCGGAATCGGCTTGCTGCAGCAGCGGCAGCGCGGATTGTGGAAGCGGTTCCGGGCCGCGCCGTTGTCGCGAGGAGTATTGCTCGGGAGCCGCGCCCTGAGTGCGGCCATTCTCGCGTTCTTCGTGGTGCAAGTGAACTTCCTGTTCGCGCGGCTGGTTTTCGGCGTGCGGGTGGACGGAAGCATGCTGGGATTTCTGGGAGTGAGCGCGGCGTTTGCGCTGATGACGGCGGGATTTGGGATGTTGGTGGCCACCTTGGGCAAGACGCCCGAGGCGACGCGCGGACTTTCGATCTTCGCCACGCTCATTGTGGTGATGTTGGGCGGGGCGTGGATCCCGATGTTCCTGTTCCCGCAATGGCTACAAAAGCTGACCGTGGTGGTGCCGACGCGCTGGGCGATGCAGGGGTTGGAAGCGATGACCTGGCGGGGCTTGGGCCTAGAAGCGGCGGTGGCTCCGATCGGCGTGCTGCTGTTGTTCGGGGCGGTGTTTGGCGGCGTGGCGGTGGCGCGGTTTCGTTGGGAGGGGGAAGGGTGAAGCCACACGTGAGATGGGACGAATCCGAAGAAGAGAACGCCTGGCGTGAGGCTGGACGGCGCCGGTTTGAATCGGCGTACGCTCCGGAAGATTCCGTATACGAACAGCTGATCTATGTTTGATTTGAGCCGGCTATGCATCGACACGAGTGTCGAATGCGGCAGGCAAGAGTGCGGCGCTAAAGCGCGCGCCACATAGCGATGACGGGTTCGAAGTGACTGTCTTGATGCTAGATTAAGAGCAACATGAGCATCCGCACCACTGTTACGCTCGATGATCTACTGCGAACGGCGCTGGTGGGTGTCGACAACCGTACGTACCGTCGCACGCTACTGATCAAACCCACGCCCATGGGTTACAGGCCTGGGCTGAACTATGACAACATCGAATCGCTCATCGAGGACGGCGAGGGCGAGAGGCACCGTTGACGTAGCGCTGTATTAGCCGCGGCCGATGAACGGCATCTTGGTCGCCATGACGGTCATGAATTGCACGTTGGCGTCGAGCGGCAGGTTCGCCATATAAAGAACGGCGTCGGCCACCAGCTTGACGTCCATGCGGGGCTCGATGGCCTTTGTGCCATTGGCTTGGAGGATACCGGTGGACATGCGATCGGTCATTTCCGTGGCGGCGTTTCCGATGTCGATCTGCCCGCAAGCGATGTCGTGCTTGCGGCAGTCGAGCGAGATGCTTTTAGTGAGCCCCGTAATGGCGTGCTTGGTGGCGGTATAGGGCGCGGAGTTGGGGCGGGGCGTGTGAGCGGAAATGGATCCGTTATTGATGATGCGTCCGCCGCGCGGGTCTTGCGATTTCATGATGAGGATCGCCTGCTGGGCACATAGGAACGCACCGGTGAGGTTGACGGCGACCACGGCGCTCCATTGTTCGTAGGTCAAGTCCTCCATGGGTAGGCCGAGGGCGCTGATACCGGCGTTGTTAAACAGAACGTCGAGGCGTCCGAAGGATTCCTTCGCGCGGGCGAAGAGCGCAGTGACTGCTTGGGGTTGGCCGACGTCGGTAGGGACCGCGAGCACGGGGGCATCGGGACGCTCCGCCATCGCGGCGGTACGCTCGAGCTCCTCGGCGCGGCGTCCGGCCAGCACGACGGAATATCCGGCCGAGTTCAACGCGAGACTCACGGCGCGGCCGATGCCGCTGCCTGCGCCGGTGACCAGAGCGACGCGGTTCACAGGAGTTCCCAGAATCGGATTACCACTTTGTCCGGGTATCGTTCGCCGACACCTAAGACGATGGCGCGCTCCAGCCATCGGAATTCCTGGGCGCTGGTTTCAAACGTCGCGACGGAACGGAAATAGTAAGCGCCGGGATCCACACTCTCGCCGCGATTCAAGCGCTGGAGAACTTCGGGCGGACCGTGCCGGAAGCCGCGATTCACAACATAAATGAGCGCGCCGGCGTCGCTCTGCATGGTATAGCGCGCCTCGAGAGTAGCCGCGCCATCGGAATGCAGGATCTGCCAGTCGGCGCCGCCTGGAACGATGCGGCCTTGAAAGCGCGGACCCGACACGCGGCCGCCCTGGATGGGAATCACGCGGCGGTGGCCGTTCTGCGTCTCGCCAAAATCGAGCGGCGCGGCGACCTGTACCTCAATTTCAAAAGCAAAACGCAGTTCGGGGGCGTTCACGGGTTAGTAGGCACTGGCCTGATTCAGCGCCTCGATGGACGATTGATCCAGCTTCAGGGTGGCCGCCTCCACCAAGTCGTCCAGCTGATCCACGCTGGTGGCGCTGGCGATGGGTGCGGTGATGCTGGGGCGGGCGATCAACCAAGCCACGGCTACTTTTCCAGGCGTGGAGTTGTGCTTGGCGGCTTCCTTGTCCAGTGCCGCGAGAATTCCGAATCCGCGCTCAGCCAAATACTTTTTCACCATCTGGCCGCGCGGGCCTTGGGCCAGATCGACTTCCGATCGATACTTGCCGGTCAGAAAGCCGCTGGCCAGCGCGAAATACGGAATCACGCCAATGCCTTCTGCGAGGCAAAGCGGTTCCAGATCCTTCTCATATCCGGCGCGCTCGTAGAGGTTGTAATGCGGCTGCAGGCATTGGTATCTGGGAAGGCCATTTTCTTTGCTGATTTTCAGAGCTTCGGCCAACCGCTCGGCGGTGTAATTGGACGCGCCGATGACCCGGACTTTGCCTTGCTTGATCAACTGATCGTAGGCTCCGAGCGTTTCTTCCAGAGGCACGCTCGGGTCGTCGATGTGGGATTGATAGAGGTCGATGTAATCGGTCTGCAGGCGCTGCAGGGAGTCTTCCACTTCGCGCAGGATGTAGGCTTTTGACAGCCCCTTCTTGTCGGGAGCCAGCTCGATGCCGACCTTGGTGGCGAGAATCACGTTCTTCGCGTTTGCCGCTGCGTTTGAACCAATTGCCCAGCACGGTCTCGGACTCGCCGCCTTTATGACCGGGCACCCAGCGCGAATAGACGTCGGCGGTATCGATGAAATTGAATCCGGCGCCGACAAAAGCGTCCAGGATCGCGAACGAGGTGGACTCGTCGGCGGTCCAGCCGAAGACGTTGCCGCCCAGGCAAATGGGAGAGACTTCGAGAGGGGATCCTCCCAGTTTACGGGTCTGCATTATTGAGTTGCTCCTTTGAATTGACCGCTCCCTATGGTCGCGGCTCGGCTACTCGGATTTGCACTTTCCGCCAGGGCAGCGATTGTTTTCTTCGCAGACGTATTCGTACAGCCCCGATGGTTCCCAATCCGGATGCAGGGCCATGGTGAAGTCCTGAGTCCAGGGGGCGGTGAAAACTTTCGGGTCGTCGATCGTGAGCTGATACGAAAGTGTCTTGTCGTCCTTCCAGCGGATATGTTCCACGGTGCGCAGGGCGTCGCTGTGCATGCGGTACTGGTTTTTATCGGAGTAGTAGAAATCGTCCAGTCCCCAGCGCTTGAAATTGGTGCTTTCAATCACCAGCGTGTCGCCTTCCCAATGTCCCACCGGATCGCCGAGATAGGTGGGCTCGATTCCGGTGCGATGCGGACGGCCGTCCAAAGGAATGATGCGGGTCATACGCTGGAATTCATGCACGATCACGAGATAGTTCTTGCCCTGGACGAATTGCACCGCGTTAGCGGAAAGCATGCCTGATGGAAATCCGGCCGGCATGCAGAACTCGCGCGGTTCGTCGTGGCGCGGGTCGCCGGTGGGCGGTTCAAAGAACGGCATGCCCCCGGGCTTGAACGGGGCAAACTTGTTGCGATCGAAGACGGTCGCGGAGCACTTGCAGCGCTCGCCCTCGTTCGTTTTGGGCCACTCGAAGACGCCGCTGAAATCCGGCTTGCCTTTCGCAGCTTGCGAAAAAAGGCTAAAGGGAAGGAGCAGCGCGAAACTGGCGAGCGCGGAAGTGGAGATTCTCATTTTGGCTCCTGGCTGGACGTGAACACCTGGCGGCCGTCGGGGAAAGTTACCTTCGTTCCGTTGGCGTTATCCGAGCCGTCCTTGGCGCGAAATCCTTCCACGTTGACCATCATCCCCGGCTGGATCACATCCTTATAGATACCGCGCCGCATGAGCTGGCCGGGAGCGCCGCCTGAGAAGGCCCAATGCGTGACCTTGCCATCCGACTTCTTTTCGTCGACATAGAACCAGATATGCGGATTCAACCATTCCACTTTTGTTACGACGCCCGCTATTTTGACGGGTTTCGTATCGTCGTATTCGGCCGCGAAGGAATGATGGGCCAGGATCGGCAATACGCCGACGGCGAGGCCAAACAGAAGCCTCAGGGATGACGTTTTCACGGAGCGGACCTCCGATCGGAAGGATATCGCGAGTGCCGCCGCCAGCGCAAGGCACCGCTCTTATCAGTCTTTCACCAAGTGTTCATTCGGCGTTCACATTGCGTGCGTATACTCAGCGTTCAACCTCAAAGCATCTCGAGGGGAAACAAGCAGTTTAAGTATTGAGACTGGAGAAGAGAACATGAGAATACGTCCGTCAAATTTCCTCGGCGTAGCTTTGATTGCCGGGACTCTGATTGGTCTGGGGGTAGCCAACGCGCAAACACCCGCACCGACCGCCGGCGCGGCCACGCCCATTCAACACCTGGTAGTGATCTTCCAGGAAAACGTGTCGTTCGACCATTACTTCGGCACGTATCCCTTTGCCATGAACCCGGAGGGCGAACCGGCGTTTTACGCCTACCCCAACACACCGAGCGTGAATGGCTTTAGCCCGGCGATCCTGAGCGGCAGCGCAACGATAGCCAATACAGCGAACGGGACCGGGGCAAATGCGCCCTTCCGCCTGGATCGCTCGCAAGCCGCTACCGCCGACCAGGATCACGATTACACCGCGGAGCAGATCGCGTATCACAGCGGATTGGTGGATTTGTACCCGATGGCCACCGGCACAGCGGGTCCGCCGCCGAGCAATATCCCTCAGGCATCGACGACTGGCTTGGTGATGGGCTACTACGACGGCAACACGCTGACGGCTTTCTGGAATTACGCGCAGCATTATGCTATGAGCGACAATTCGTACGGCACGAACTTTGGACCGTCCACCGATGGCGCCCTCAATCTGATTTCCGGGCAGCTGAACGGCGTCGTCAACAATACCAATGGAACGGGCGCGCTCGCCGAAGACGGGTCAGGCGGATTTAGCGTGATTAGCGACGCTGATCCGGCCGGCGACGTTTGTTCCACCACTACCGGCGAAACGTTTAGCATGAGCGGAAAGAATATCGGCGATCTTCTGAACGCCGCGGGCGTGACCTGGGGATTCTTCGAAGGCGGCTTCGATCTTTCGGTGACCAATCCGAACGGAACTACTGGCTGCTCGCGAAGCACGACGTCGTTGATCACCAACTCGAAGAAGGCCGACTATATTCCTCATCATCAGCCGTTCCAATATTACAAATCGACTGCGAATCCGACGCACGCGCGTCCAACTTCGTCGGCGACCATCGGGAAGACCGACGGCGCCAATCATCAATATGACATCAACGATTTCTACACGGCGGTGAATGCCGGCAACTTCCCGGCCGTCAGCTATTTGAAAGCCGCGGGATTTCAGGATGGGCACGCCGGATACTCCGATCCGATCGACGAACAGCAGTTCGTGGTGGGGGTGATCAACTTCCTGCAGAACCAGCCCTCTTGGTCGTCGACGGCGGTAGTGATCGCCTACGACGATTCCGACGGCTGGTACGACCATCAAATGCCGCCGCTGGTGAATCAGTCGGTAACCAGCGCCGATATGATCACTGGCAATGGCACGTGCGGAAGCGCCGACCAGGCTCTTCCGGGAGTCTCCGCCAGCACCAAGCACGCGCAGGGACGGTGCGGCTACGGCCCCAGGCTTCCTCTGCTGGTGATCTCGCCCTATGCCAAGGCGAATTTCGTGGACCACAGCATCACGGATCAAAGCTCGATTCTGCGCTTTGTGGAAGACAATTGGCTCAACGGGGAACGTATCCAGGGATCTTTCGACGCGATCGCCGGGCCGTTGGACAACATGTTCAACTTCGAAGCTGCGCCGAACACGGCGACGTTCATACTGTCCGAGAACAGTGGCCAGCCAGCGAATCCGGCGCAGGCTGCTTCGCCCAAGACGGCGTTGCATTTGCGCAAGCCGGTTGGCGGACCCACCCCAGGTACTAATTAACAGAGTGCTTGAAAGTTAGGGCAAGAGGAACCGCGCGCCGGATTTCACCAGCGCGCGGTTAAACTTTTATAGATGACTCGACGGACTTTCGTTCGCCACGCGGCTTATTTGACGGCATTAACCAGCCGTGGGGCATCCGCTGCACCGGCTCTCAATCCAAACTCCCTCGCCAAGTTTGTGGATGCGCTGCCGATCCCGGAGATCGCCAAGCCAGCTGGGCTGCGCGCCGTGCAGGGCCATGCGGCGAAGGTTCCCTATTTCCGGGTTCCGATGCGGCAGGTTGACTGCAAGATGCATCGCGATCTGCCGGCGACTCGGTCGTGGTGTTACGGCTCCACGTCGCCAGGTCCGACGTTTGAAACCCGCAGCGGACAGGGATTGCTCGTCGAATGGCCCAATGAATTACCCGCCAAACATTTTCTGCCGATCGACCATAGCCTGCATGGCGCGGAAGCCGATAAGCCGGAAGTTCGCGGTGTGGTCCACATCCATGGCGCAAAGACGCCGCCCGAGAGCGACGGATACCCCGAAGATTGGTATGTGCCCGGGAAATCGCGGACCTACTTCTATCCCAACGGGCAGGAATCCGCGGCGCTTTGGTATCACGACCATACGATGGGCATTAATCGGCTGAACATCTATGCGGGAATGTTTGGATTCTTCCTGGTTCGCGATGATTTTGAGGACGCGCTGAACCTGCCTAAAGGCGCTTACGAAATCCCGTTGGTGATTTACGATCGGCTGCTGAAACAAGACGGCCAGCTGGATTATCCGGTATCGGGGGATCCGAACATGCCTTGGGTTCCGGAGGTTTTTGGCGACGTGATGGTGGCGAATGGGAAAGCGTTCCCGTTCCTGAATGTGGAGCCGCGCAAGTATCGTTTTCGAGTGCTGAATGCGTGTAATGGGCGGTTCTTGCATCTGGCGCTTTCCAACGAGCAAAAACTCTATCAAATTGGGACGGATCAGGGGCTGCTTCCGGCGCCGGTTTCGCTCGACCGCTCACTGCTTGCGCCGGGAGAGAGGGCCGATCTGATCATCGATTTCACTGGCCACGCCGGGGAGCAAATTGTTCTACAGAACGATTCCTTTCAAGTGATGCAGTTCCGCGTGGGACAAGCGAAAACATCGGACAGCAGCTCGCTGCCGGCGGCGCTGCGGCCTGTACCGAAGACTCCGGAATCCGCGGCCGTGATGACGCGCCCGCTGGGATTGATCGAAAAGATGACCCTGAAGGGCGAGTCGATGACCATGCTGCTGAATAACACGCCCTGGCACATGCCGGTGACGGAGAATCCGGTGCTGGATTCGGTGGAGATCTGGAGCTTCATAAATACGACTGACGACTCGCATCCTATTCACCTGCACCTGGTGCGTTTTCAGATTCTGGATCGCCGACGCTTTGAACCGTTCTTCTACATGAACACGGGGGAAGTGCGCTACACGGGTCCCGTGACGCCACCAGCGCCCGAGGAGGCGGGTTGGAAGGACACCGTGCGCGCCGATCCGCGGATGGTGACCCGCATTATCGTTCGCTTCGAAGGATACCTGGGCCGCTATGTCTGGCATTGCCATGTGCTGGAGCACGAAGACAACGAAATGATGCGGCCGTATGAGGTGGTGGCGGCGAAGTAGGGCGATGTATCTCGGATACAATGGTTGGCCATAAGGAGCGCCACTATGTCAGCCGGTCCAACCGATGCACCAGTTCCTCCCTTAAGTCTTCGAACCTATCTCGATGGTGACGCCGCCCTGGTCCATTGCACCGGCAAGCTGACGGCAGGGCTGACCTACATTCTTCGCGACGAGGTGAAGCCGCTCATCCCGCAATATAAGAAGATTGTTCTGGACCTGACCGATCTTACGCAGATGGACAGCATGGGGCTGGGAACGATTGTTTCGCTGTATGTCTCGGCCAAGACCTCCGGCACGGCGCTGATCCTGGTCAATTTGAGCCCGCGCGTCCGCGATTTGTTCCGCATCACGAACGTGTGGTCGATCCTGGAAGTTTACGGCGAGAACATAATGCGGCTGCCGTGAGCGAGACTCCGATTCTTGATTGCGAGCAACCACTTCCGATTCGCAAGGTGCATTGGGTGCTTGCGCTGTTGGTCGGCTTCGCGATTGGGGGCGTGCTGATCGCAGTAGACCGGGCGAGACACTCACCCGTTCCTATTATTCCACCGCTAGGATTTCCGGCCTTCCTCTTGGCTTTTTATATCGCGGTCTTCGTGCATGAGTTAGGGCACGCCATCGCTGGAGTGATGATCGGCTTCGAACTTCGAGGCTTTATGGTGGGCGCGTTCCTTCTTAGCAAGGAAGCCGGCCGTTGGCGGTTTCGATTTATGCCTCGGAACCTTTTCTGGGGCGGCCTGACCATTTGGATGCCCCATTCCGAGGAGGGCGTAGTCAATCGAAACATTCGAATTGTTTTGGGTGGACCCGTGGCGTCCGCGATCTTACTGATCGTCACTCTTCTGATGCCTTCGGGACTTGTGACTAGAACCCTCTTCTGGGTCAATCTGCTGCTCACCATCTCGGTTTGTATTCCATATACAACGGTTAGCCTGCCCAATGACGCAAAGCTCATACTGCTCCTGGCTCGGAAGGGACCCGTAGGCGAGCGGCTGGTGGCCATCCTGCACATCCTCGTTCTGGACGCTCAAGGAAAGCAACCGCGAGATTGGCCGCCCGGTTTGGTTGAGAAGTTGGCTGTGCGGACTAAAGACCAATCCCGTATGCCAGTTGCTCTTGGCCTGCTACTCGGCGATGCCGCGGAGAAAAATGATAACCAGCGGACGGCTGAAATATTGGAGCGAGCCCTGGCAATGAACAGCAAGATGTTGCCCGACCTAAGGCGGGCGTTCCAGTCGGCAGCGGCCTGTTACCACGGTTTTTCCGCCAGCAATGTCGAGCGTGCCGCCGAATGGCTGAAGCGCGCTCGTTCCGTGAAGGGTGGCGTCCGACATAGGGATTGGGATTCCAAGGCGCTGGCCGCTGTGTCATTCGCGAAGGGCGAGTATGCTCAATCGGTTGAATTGCTGACAAGCTATCTTGGTCTTTTGGACCGCCAACCCGCAGGCGGCATGATCGCTGCGGAGCGGGAACGAACAATGGCGTTGTTAAACACACTGGCTGCCCGCGAATAGGTATCGAAGAGCGAGCCGGATCTTTATGCGGTCCTTATATCTTTCGGTTATGAATGTACAATGCCAGGCCGAGTTGTGCCGATTCAGCGGCGGCAGGCCCGTGTCTCATCGACTCGCCGGGCTCGACCGCAGCCGAACGAGGAGAGAATAGAGGCGCTTTCGCTGAACGAACTGCGCCGGAAAGTGCACCAGAACCGGGTCAGCTTTCCGTCGCAGGTGCCGACTTTCCCCAAGCACGACCGGCCCGATTTGCAGCGCCAGGCTGTGCAGCTGTATTTCCTGTTTGGATGGAGCTGCAACCGGATCGCGCTGCGGCAGGGTATTCTTCGCCAGCGAGTGCAGCAAATCCTCTCCACATGGAAGCGCCGTGCGATTGAGACGGGGTACATACAAGAAATCCCGCCAGCGATGCCAGTGCAGCTGACACAAGATCGCTATTGATATTCTCTATCGCATCCATCAAAGATTCCGTTTGCTCCCGGTCAGCCACTTATAACTTCCTTATGCCTTGGTGACGCCGCGACCTTCATACTCGCGACATGGGGACTGGTGCTCGCGGGATTGCGCTCGGTGTGGTGGCAGCAGCCGCGCTACTGTGCGTGTCATCGGAAGGTTTGAGAGCGGACGATCCAGCGGACACATCCTCCGGTGGTTTCAGGGTCGGATAATACAACGGGAAACGCGGCCGTCGCGGTTAGCCAGCCCGGGTTCTGGGCGCGTCTGTTTCGCGCGTATTACGACGATTGGCATTCGACCGGTAGCGGTGAAACGCCGAAGTATCGTGGCTACCCCATGCCCGTGAGCAATCCCCCGTTTCCGTTTAGTGTTTGGCCGATTGGGGGGACGGAATGGATCGGCTATCCGAACGCGACTTCCTACCCACTGACGACTGCGCTTTATGGAAGCAAGCATTGGCAGTGGCTGAAGAAGGCGAATATCCAGATTTACGGCTGGGCTAACGCTGGGATGAATCTGAGTACCAGCACGCAGTCCCAAGGCGGGAAGTATGCGAATGCGCCGGCCGCATACAACCAAATACCGAATTCGATCCAGCTGGATCAGCTCACGTTGTATATCGAACGAGTACCGGACACGATTCAGACTGATCACTTCGATTGGGGCTTCCGGTTCACGGGCCTTTACGGCCTGGATTATCGCTTCACCACAGCCGACGGTTATTTCAGCCAGCAGCTGCTGCACACCAAGCCGGACGGCACGCTGGGCAATCAATACGGCGCCGATCCTGTGATGTTCTATCTGGATTTCTATTTCCCGCATGTCGCGGACGGAATGATTCTTCGAGTGGGACGCTATGTTTCGCTGCCGGACATTGAAGCGCAGCTGGCGCCCAATAACTACACCTACACGCACTCGCTCACTTACACCTACGATTGCTACACGCAGACCGGCGCGAACGCGACCATCAAGTTCAGCAACTTCTTCACGTTTCAGGCCGGCATCTCGCCAGGGTGCGATACGGCAGCGTGGAAGCCCAGCGCTCAGTGGACTGGCAACGTCTGTGGACAGTTTACGTTCAGGGAAGGGCACGACGACGTCTACTTGTGCGCGAACTCGCTCAACGGCGGGAAGTACGCGTACAACAACATGGCCGCTTACTACGCCACCTGGTATCACAAGATCAACGATAAATGGCACACAGCCTGGGAGAGCTGGTATCAATACGAGAGCGACACGCCGAACATATTCAATCCCGCCGCGGCATATCTGCTGACTGCCAATGCGAACGGCGCCTGGTGCCAGACCGCGACCCAACTCACCTGCTACGCCCCGGAGTGGACCGTTCTCAACTACACAAACCGGCAATTGAAGGCGCGCGATTTCATCAGCTTCCGCAACGAATTTTTCGACGATCTGCGCGGTCAGCGCACGGGCGTGAAGGGCCGGTATCTGGAAGACGGCATTTCCTGGAACCATTGGATCGGGAGCACGATGGTCTTTCGTCCCGAGCTGCGGTGGGAGCATAACTTCGACAATCTGGCCTATGACGGCGCCACCAGACACAGCCAGTTCATGTTTGCTGGCGACGTTATCTGGTTTTATTAACATATTAAAACCGTGTGGTAATGGCCGGTAAGATCCGCAATAAAAGATGTTGACAGGACTTTTACCAATGCCTTATAGTAGATCAAGTTAGTATAGTAAGCCAGAACGAAACAGGACACCCTGCGATTGCCTGACTGGCCAGGCCGCTTAGACTGCGGCCGCAAAAACATTCAGGAGCTGCTTTGTGCCGAATCTAATCTCGCCTCACCCTTTAAAGCCTGACCACTACCCGGTGGCCGGTTGTTGTAGCCGCCGTCTTCGGTAGGCTCGGTTTCCACGAAAACTGAAGAGGGATTTTTCAAAGGGGTGAATTGTGTCCAAGTTCTTAGTTTTACTTGCTCTTTCCATGTTCAGCGTGTTCGCGCAACAGGTGGAAGATGCGGTGGTAGTGGGTTCGGTGCTGGATCCGGCGAAGGCCGCTGTCTCAGGAGCAACCGTCACGCTAAATAGTCTCGCAACCGGGGCCAGAATCCAGGTCCACACGGGCGATCGCGGCGAATATCGCACGCCGCCGCTGAGGATTGGCGAATACACGATCAGCATTGAGGCTCCAGGATTCAAGCGCTTCAACCAGCGCGGACTGGTGCTGGACATCGGCGATGTGAGGCAAGTGGATGCGGTGCTGGAAGTGGGCCAGGTTTCCGATAGTGTGAATGTCGAAGCGTCGGCGCCGCTACTACAGACTTCCGACGCCACGGTGGGGACGGTGATCGGGAACCAGCAGATCACGAACCTGCCGCTGAACGGGCGGGATTATCTCCAGCTTGCAGCGCTGTCGTCGGGAACCATTCCTTCCACTACCACGGCGGCCAACGGAGCGCAGGTAGGTGTCAGCATCGGCGGCCAGGCGGGAACCGCTGTCGCGTTCCTGTTGGACGGCATCGACAACAATACGCAAACTATCATGCCGACGCACGGAGATCAGAAGGAAGTAATCAAGCCGTCGATCGATGCGATCCAGGAGTTCAAGGTGGTAACCAACCTTTACTCGGCAGAATACGGCCGGTCGTCTTCGGGCGTTGTGAGCGTGACGTTGAAATCCGGGACGAACGAGATTCACGGCGTGGGCTATGAGTTTCTGCGCAACGAGGATTTGGACGCGAAGAACTACTTCGCCACCCACAAGTCGCCGTTCAAGCGAAACCAGTTCGGCGCGGCGGCCGGCGGCCCGATCATCAAGAACAAGCTGTTCATTTTTGGCGATTTCGAAATCGGCAGGATCCGCCAAAGCGCCACGGAAGTGGATACGGTGCCGACGCTCGCTGAGCGAGACGGGATATTTCCGACCGTGATCTATAACCCGAGCACCTATAATGCCGCCACGAAAACGCGCACGCCGTTCCCGGGCAACCAAATCCCGGCATCGGAGTGGGATCCCGTTGCAGCGCAGGTACTCAACTATTATCCGCTGCCAACCAAGACAACGGCGACCAACAACTACGTTTACGCCAGTCCGCAAAATCAGGATCCCAGGCACTGGGACGTACGCGGGGACGAAATCATAAGCGAGAAGCAAAACCTGTTCTTTCGCTACAGCTCGCAGACGCAAGATTACGGCACGGTGGCGGCATTTCCAGCGATTCCAGACGTGGGTTATCCGGGGGCGGCCGGGGCGTCCAGGATCGACAGCCACGGGTTTGGGGCGGGCTACAACGTGGTCATCTCCCCGACCCTGGTCGCGTCGATTCGCGCAGGTTGGAACTATCTGCTGATGGATCAATACTACGGAAGCAGCACTAATCTGAGCTCTCAGGTTGGGATTCCGGGTGTCGACCAAAATGTTCCGGGACTCGCGAATCTAACGCTGACCGGTTTCACTGCGCTCGGCGTTTCCAACACGCCGAACTACTCGGGCACGCAGGACCGCCAGCTCTCGGGCGACCTGACATGGAACCATGGGGCGCACAACATCAAGTTCGGCGTGCAGCAATATTGGCTCCAAACCAACTTTCTCAGTTCGCAGCAAATCGGAGGGATCTTCAATTTCAACGGACAATTTACACAGAATCCGGCGACATCGACGGGCGGCAGCGCTTTAGCGGATTTCCTGCTCGGCGACGTATCTTCGGCCAGCCTTTCCAATTGGGCCTACCTGGATTTCCGAACGCCCTTCACAGATTTCTTCGTCCAGGACGACTGGAAGGTCGGTCGGCACCTCACCATCAATATCGGCCTGCGGTATGACCTGGACAAGCCGCCGGTAGCGAAGAACAACAAGATCGTCAACTACGATATTGATGCCGATCCCGCGAATCCGCAGCTGATTCCCGCCGGCTCCCAAGGAAGCAGCTATGCCGACCGGGCTCTGCAGGGAGTGGACTATCACCAGTTCGCGCCACGATTCGGATTCGCCTATAGCCTTCCCGACAACAAGACCGTGATTCGAGGCGGCTATGGAATCTTCTATTCGAATCTGACTACGGCGGGCGGAATGCAATCCATGGAGATTAATCCGCCGAATCATCTGCGGGTGAATCTCACCACCAGCCCCGCGAATCCCACGCTGTTCCTGGACCAAGGTTTTCCCGCCGGCGCGCTTTCTCCCGCTGATGCCAGGAACGTGGAGCTGGTTTCTTATGACACCAACGGCGTGTGGCCTATGTCGCAGCAATGGAACCTCAACATCCAGAGACAACTGCCGGGCGGGATTCTGGTCGAGGTCGGTTATTACGGAAACAACCTGAATCATTTGTGGTGGCAAACGGACGGCAATCCAGCGGCGCCGATCCCGGGCAATGTGAACGCAAATCGCCGTTATACTTCCGTGCTGGTGCCGGGCACGTCCGACATCATTTCGCTCGCGGATGTGGTCCGCATATCAAAGAACGGGTATAGCCGCTACAACGCGCTGCAAGCGAAAGTAGAGAAGCGTTACTCCAAGGGCCTGACATTCATCGGAGCCTATTCGTATTCGAAAACGATCGGCTTGGGCGACACCACTGGGGTTCAGAACCCCTTGGACTGGGCCGCCGACCGTTCCGTGGCAAGCCAGGACATGACGCAGCATTTTGTAGCCAGCGCGGTTTACGAACTGCCGTTTGGGCGAGGCCGGGCTTTCGGCGCGAATTGGAACCGCTTCACCAACGCGGTCCTGGGTGGCTGGAGCTTGGGGCCCATCGTTACGGTGGACACGGGTTTGCCGCTGAATCTTACGGTGAATGGCAATCCTTCGAACTCCGGTCCGTATGGCGCCGACCGGCCGAATGTGGTTGGCAACTGGCAACTGGCTGATCCCACGGTACAGGAATGGTTCAACACGGCGGCCTTCGTGAAGAATGCGCCTTACACGTACGGCGACGCGGGACGGAACATTCTTCGTGGGCCCGGCGCTGTTCAACCTGGATCTGGCGGCGCATAAACAATTTCGGATCACCGAGCGATTCACCGCGCAGCTGCGTTTAGAGTCGTTCAATGCGACCAATACGCCACCGCTCGGCGCTCCCAACGCGGTGGTTGGCAGTCCCCAATTCGGGCAAATCTCGTCGGCTGGAACGCCCCGGGACAACCAGATCGGCTTAAAACTTCTCTTTTAGAAAGGAAACATCATGCGTAAATTGATTCTGATCACATTTCTGGCGGCTGCGGCCGCCATGGCGCAAAGCGGAACACCGGCGAAAGCGAAAACACTTACCCGAGCCGAGCTCGATCAGCTCCTGGCGACGCCGGACAAAGTGCTTTTGATCGACGTCCGGCGGCCGGATGAGCTAACTGCGATCGGCGGCTTCCCGGTGTATCTGAGCATCCAAGCCAAGGATCTCGAAAGCCACCTCGATGCGATTCCGAAGGATCGCATCATCGTGACGGTTTCGAACCACGCGGCGCGCGCGGGCAAGGCGGCCGATTTGCTAGCGAGCAAGGGGTTCAACGTTGCTGGAGCGGTGGGGGCGGAGACGTATGAGAAGGAGGGTGGGACGTTGACGAAGATTGAGGTTCCGAAGAAAGTAGCGAAGGAATAGGGGAAGACGAGGAATTCAAGGAAGACGAGGGATACGAGGAATGAAAAAACATCGTCTGCTGATCATCGGCGGCATGAGCATTCTAGGGGCGCTACCACTGCTTGCGCATCACGCGTTTGCGGCCGAGTATGACGCGAAGCAATTTATCACCGTCAAGGGCCACTCACGACGGTCGATTGGATCAATCCGCATGCGTGGCTGCACGTCGACGTGAAAGACGAAAGCGGCAAGGTAGTGAACTGGGCCATCGAGTTTGGATCGCCCAATGCTCTGCTGCGGAAGGGCTTGCGCAAGACTGATTTTCCATCGGGGACCGAGGTCGTCATCGAGGGTTATCGGGCGAAGAACGGCACGGCGACGCTGAACGGCCGCAGCGTGAAGTTGCCGGATGGGCGCAACCTGTTCACCGGCGGGTCGGCTCCCGATGAACAGCCGCAACCGTAGGAGATGGGCGTGAAGACAATCATTGCAAGTTTAATTCTCATCCCTCCGATGTTTGCGCAAATCCCACGCACGGCGGACGGCAAGCCCGACCTGTCAGGAATCTGGCAGGCATTGAACACAGCCAACGTGGACATCCAGGATCATCAGGCGCAGAAAGGCGCGCCGGCCGGCCAAGGCGTGGTGGAGGGCAACGAGATTCCGTATCAGCCCTGGGCATTGGCGAAGAAGAAAGACAACTACGCCAATCGCGCGGCGTTAGATCCGGAAAACAAATGTTATCTGCCAGGCGTGCCGCGAATCACCTACATCGGGCTTCCGTTTCAAATCTTCCAGCGGCCTGACTTAGTGACCGTACTTTATGAACACGCACACGCCAATCGTTTTATCTACACCAACGGAACGCCCCACCCCAAGGGCCCGATTGATTGGTGGATGGGCGATTCGCGCGGACATTGGGAAGGCGACACGCTGGTGGTGGACAACGTGCATTTCAACGATCAGACCTGGTTCGATCACGCCGGGAATTTTCACAGCGAAGATTTGCACGTGGTGGAGCGCTACAGCCTGCGAGACGCCGACCATATCAACTACCAGGTGACGATTGAAGATCCCAAGGTTTTCACGCGGCCCTGGAACTTGACCATGACCCTCTATCGGCACGTGGAAAAGAATTTCCAGCTTCTGGAATACGAATGCTACGGGTTCGATCTCGAGCAGTATTACCCGTAAACGTAAAGGAGATGCGATGCGGATATTGAATTCAAAGCTGGTGCTGGCGGCCATTCTGTCCATTGGCTCGGTGGCCGCGGCCGAATCGGACAAGGCTGCGTGGCCGCAACATACGCCGGATGGCCAACCGAAGGTGGAAGGCTTCTGGCTGACCGTGGTGTATGGGATGGGCTGTTTGCAAGATCCGCTGGCGGGAGTGGGCTGCCTTAAAGAGGGCGAGGAGCCGGGACGTGGCAATCGTTCAAGACCGAAATCGGCTAGCAGGATTATCGATCCGCCGGATGGCGAAATTCCTTATCAGCCGTGGGCGCGGATCAAACAACAATATTATCTGTCTAACTACTTCGAGCCCACCAGGCCCGAGTTCTTAGACCCTCAGCAGCTCTGCCTACCGTTGGGCCCGGTCCGCCAACTCACCTGGCACGACGTTCACGTTTTGCAATATCCCGGCTACGTGATTTTCGAGCACGAGGGAGGGCATGTGTTTCGCCTGATTCCTCTGGATGGCCGGCCGCATGTTGGATCGAACATCAAACTGTGGATGGGCGATTCGCGCGGGCACTGGGAAGGCAACACGCTGGTGGTGGACGTCACCAACAACAACTCCAAGGGCCGCCTGAGCAGAGCGGGCGATTTCGCGAGCGACAAGCTGCACGTAACGGAGCGCTTCGAATTTCTGGATGCGGATCATATGACGTACCGGGCCACCTTCGACGATCCATCCACTTACACCCGTCCCTGGACGTTCGGCTTCGACATGAAGCGAGCGATCTTTGGCGCAGAGAACCCGACCAAAGACGATGCGCATTACGAGCAATGGGAAGAGGCGTGTTACGAAGGCATGCAGCCGGTTGACTATGCATTGCGCCCCGAGCGTGGCGAGGCGAAGAAGCAGGAGAAATAGGATGAAAGGACACACTTCACTGACCAATCCGTCGCGCGGCGGAGTGGGTTTGCAAGAGGACCTGGGTGTTGCGTTGGAACGAAAAGCCCAGCGGCGTCGTAGATCCAGCAGCTGGCCAGATTCCCTACCTGCCGTGGGCCAGGACCAAATTGCAGAATGTGAACCGTGTGCCAGAAGCTGGCTCGCACCGGACCACCCGGAAGGCAGTCCCGGTTGGGCAATGTGGGCGATTTTGCGCGCTATAGGGTGCTCATCGTGAAGCGATATACGATTTCCGGACAAACAAAACCATGAAGTATGAAGCTACCTTCGACGACCCATCGGTTTACACGCGGCCTTGGACGCTGGAGTCGCCATTTCACCGCGGGCATACCAAGGAGTGGGGCTACGAACAGTGGGAAGAGGCTTGCCACGAGGGTGAGCGCAATGTGGCTGATTCGATTGTGGAGGGAACCAAATGAGCCAAGAGCTTCCGCGAAGTCTCCAGCCGCTGGCGCTGATTGCCGCGAAGGAAGCGGGCGCGGACGGGTACGCCATCCATCAACTGGATCCCGTGACAGGTCAGCGCGAACTGAAGCTAGCTTGGGGAGTGGCGGTTCCGGAGAGTACTGGAAAAGGCGTGGCGGTGGCTTCGTTCCCGTTGCACGCGGGAGACGAAGTGACAGGGGTCCTCACGTTTGTATTTTGCGGAGCGGCCCTCTCTCCAAGAGCGCAATCTGTGTTGCAGCGGATCGCCGGCGGCATCGAAGAAGTGTGGCGGCTTTCGCTGTTGCCCCAAACATATGCGCGGGATGCGGCGCGGATCGGGCAACTAGAAGCAGAGCTGGCGGATTCGAAGATTGCCGATCGGGCCTGCGGGTTGCTGGCCGCCGCGTCCTCTCGAGAGGCGGCCGATACTATCGCGAGGCATGTGGAAATCGTGTTGGGCACGGATCAACTGGCGACGGTGCTGAAGCAAGTCGCGGAGGAAATCGAGCGGGAGATTGCCGAGCGGGATTTGGCGAATCGAGCGAAGGCCGTGCTGCAGAGCCGCTATGGTATGTCCGAAGACCAAGCGCATGTGCACTTGCGACTGATCAGCCGTAAATCACGCAAGCGTTTGCGCGACGTAGCGCGAGATCTGTTGGAAGAAGAGCTATTGGTTCAACGCGAGCGATAGGAGCTGAGAGCATGCAGGTACACGAAGAGAGCGCGGCCGCGTTAGAAGCGCCGCTGGCGGAGGCGAGTGTGCTGGTGGTACCCGGTTGGAACGGTTCCGGTGCAGAACATTGGCAGACTCTCTGGGAGCAGAAATACACGCGCTTTCGACGGGTGGAGCAGCGCAATTGGAGCCGGCCATCGCGCGCCGAGTGGATCGCGCAGATCGACGCAGATGTTGACGGCGCACCTCCCGGGACGTTTCTGGTGGCCCACAGCTTGGGCTGTCTGGCGGTAGCTTATTGGGCGGCTTCCGGGGGGAAAACTGACCGTGTAGCAGGGGCGTTCCTGGTAGCGCCACCCTGGGTGACGCAAACCGATCAGTGTCCAGCGCAACTGACCGATTTTCTGCCCATGCCGCTTCATCGGCTCCCGTTTCCCTCCTTGTTCGTCGCGAGCGAAAACGATCCGTACCTGCCCATTGAAATCGCGGCCCGCCTGTCCACGTCCTGGGGATCTCAATTCGTGGACGTAGGACAAATGGGCCACATCAATGTCAGTTCCGGACACGGACCTTGGCCGGCCGGCGAAACTCTGCTGCGGGAATTCGTGGGGCGAACCTAGCAGGCGAAATCTTCAGCTGGACGCAAACGGCGCGCGCGGTGTAGGGTTAACTAATAGCTTCTCGCATGAAGTCACTCGCTGCGCTTTTGCTGTTGGTGCCGTTGGGCGTTCGGGCGCAGGTACCCACGCCCGAAAGTCATTTCGGTCATCCCATCGGCGTGGATCGCGAGTTGCTCGATTGGGACCAGGTTGTCTCGTACTACCAGGCCCTCGCCAAAACCAGCGACAAAATCCGCGTTGAGGAGCTGGGAAAAACGGCGTACGGTCGGCCGTTCGTGATGGCGACCATCAGCTCGGCGGCTACGCTGCGCGACCTGGACCACTATCGCGAAATCCAGGCAAAGCTGGCGGATCCACGCCGCACCACGCCTCAGGCAGCCGCTGCCCTGATGGCCCAAGGCAAGACCGTTGTGCTGATTACATGCTCGATTCACGCCACTGAAGTTGCTTCCACGCATTCCGCCATCCAGTTCGTCTACAACTTGCTAACGCAGGACACGCCGAAGTTCCGCGCCATCCTGGACAACGTGATTATTTTGTTGGTGCCGTCACAGAACCCCGACGGCGTGGATATCGTGACGAACTGGTATCGAAAGACGCTGGGCACGCCGTACGAAGGAACGTCGCCACCGGAGTTGTACCAGAAGTATGCGGGACACGACAACAATCGCGACTGGTATGTTTTCTCCCAGCCCGAAACCCGGCTGACGGTGTCGGTGCAGAACGCATGGCATCCGCAAATCGTCTACGATGTCCACCAACAAGGCGAGTACGCGTCGCGATTGTTTGTTCCACCATGGCTGAACCCGATCGATCCGAATGTCGACCCAACCTTGTCGCAAGAAGGGAACTACCTGGGGCTGGGCATGGCGACGGATCTGACCGCGGCGGGAAAGAAGGGCGTGGTGACGAACGCGCTCTACGACTTTTGGACGCCATCGCGCCATTACATGGCCTATCACGCCGGGGTCCGAATTCTAAGCGAAGCTGCCAGCGCGCGGTTGGCGAGTCCGTTGATGGTGAGTCTAGAGCAGATTCAAACTACCGGTGTGGGATACAATCCGCGCGAGCGCAGCTGGAATTATCTGGAGCCTTGGAAAGGCGGGACGTGGCGCATCGGCGACATCGTCAGCTATCAACTCATCGCGTTCGAGAGTTTGCTGTACGAGGCGGCGGTTCGACGCAGCGATTGGTTGCGGAATTTCTACGAAGTAGGCGCGCGGGCAGTGGCCCGGACGTCGCCATTCGCGTTTGTAATTCCGCGTGCTCAGACGGATCCAGGGGCGGCTCGAAAGATGCTGGAGCTGCTGAGTTTTGGGGCAGTAGAAATCGAACGCGCGAGCGGTGCATTCGACGCCGCGGGAAAGCATTATCCAGAGGGCAGCTACATCGTCCGGATGCAACAACCCTACAGCAGTTATGCGAAGACGCTATTGGAGCGCCAGCACTATCCGGACTTGCGATTGTATCCGGACGGCCCGCCCCAGCGCCCCTACGATGTGACGGCGCAGACGCTTCCGCTGCTTATGGGAGTGGAGACAGATACGGTGGATGCGCCGTTTCGTGCCGCCTCCAGCCCCACGAAATCGTTTGAATTCGATACCCAACGGGCGCTTGCGGCATCAGACTCGGATACCTGGCGCGCAGTGAACAGGATTTGGAGCAGCGGCGCGAGCGTCTGGCGGGACATGGCGAGCGGTGACTTTCTGGCGCAGCGTCCCTCAGTGGGCGAGGTTCGCGAAATAAGCCGGCCGCGCGTCGGGCTGTACAAGAGCTATGTGCCCGCTATCGATGAAGGCTGGACACGCTGGCTGCTTGAGAACTTTGGGTTCGCATATCAAAACGTGCTCAATCCGGAGATCGATGCCGGCGGTTTGCGACAGCACTTCGACGTGCTCGTGTTCCCGGACCAGCCACCGGCACAGATCACAAGCGGCTATGCAAAGGGCGCCATGCCCGATGAATATACGGGCGGGCTGAGCAAGAAGGCCGCAGCCAACTTGAAGACTTTCGCGGAGCAGGGCGGCACGCTGGTGTTTTTGAATCATTCGGCGAACTATGCTGTGGAGAATTTGCATTTTGATCTAAAGAACACGGTCGGCGGGGTTTCGAATCGCGACTTCTATTCGCCGGGATCTTTGTTGAACGTTGAGCTGGACACACGCAATCCTCTAACGTACGGAGTACCGGGTAATATCGCGATTTGGAGCGAGGATAGTCCGGCCTGGGACATTGCACCCAAGAGCAAGGATCGGGTGGTGGCGCGCTACACCGACGATCATGTTCTGGCCTCGGGATGGCTGCTGGGCGAATCGTATATCGAGTCCCGGGCGGCATTGGTGGAAGTGCCAATGGGACAGGGCCGTGCGGTGCTTTTCGGAATGCGGCCGCAATATCGCGCGCAGAGCTATCAGGCGTTCAAATTGTTTTTCAATTCCCTGGTATTGAGTAACCAGTCGAGTTCTACGCGCTAGGCTCGCAAGCGGAGGAAGAACCAGGCCACGCCGATGGCAAGCAACAGGGATGCGGCTATCGGCACCGCTCGGCGCAAGAACGACAAGCGCACCAGGCGATCCAGGATGAATGCGAACAGTGTGATGAGAAGCAATTCACAAATCGCCACGCCGGAGAAAAACGTTACGACATGATAACCGCTTTCGTTGAGGAACGCCGCGAAGTAGGCGCCGTGAAACAGTCCCAACACGGCCACCACCAGCCAGCGCATGCTCGATTGCGGCAGCAGGATGATTTCGAACGCGAGGTAGGCGATGGTGAGGGCGGCGGCGGCTTCGATGAAACGTGGTGAAAGGTTCAAGATGATGCGCGGCGCGACGGTACAAGCGATCGCTTCGGCGGCCAGGAACGAACCCGTAAGCGCGGCCAGCTCGCGACGGCTCCGCGCGGCCAGCGCCAATGCGGCCAGGAACAGCAGCGGCGCAAGACCTCCGGCGGCGCGCATGAATCCCGCGGAAATCTCGCGAATCGCAGTCTCGAATGCGGTTGGCGGGCGGAAGCGGAGTTCGGCCTTTGTGTAGGACAGATCGAACACGGCTTGGTCCGTTTTGTCGCCGCGATAGGCACGCAGCAAATGCACGTGATTGGGAACGGTGACCGAAGCCAGGGTGCATTCCACTTGCACTGTTTCCACCGGGGCGGGGAATTGATAATCCGCCGTGCAGACGTAGGTATCTTGTTCTTGCCGGCAAGCCTGCCCGGACGGCTTAGCCCAAGCGCCCGCGCTTTCAAAGCGGACGTGGTCGAGCAGGGTGTGCTCCGGTTCGTGAACGTGAGCCACTTCGTACATGGGCATGCGGAGTTCGAAGTGCGCATGGTCGCCATCCACTTTCAAGTCGCCCGTGCTCATGCTCACCATGTGGGCGAGAAGCGGGGCCGCGATGGGAAGCGCGGAGACGATTACCCACCAGAATCGCTTCATGGCTCAGCCTGCGGCACGGCCGCTGCGCCGGCCCGTACCCGGCGCAATCGAAGAAAGACCACGCGCAGAATCGCGAGGGTGGGAACGGAGAGAAACATGCCCAGCACACCGCCGATCTGGTCGCCAGCCAGCACGCCAAACAACACCAGCATCGGATTCAACTGCACGCCCTTGCCCATCAAGTAAGGCGACAGCACGTAGTCTTGCACCAGCCGGAACAGCAGCCAGAAGATCACGTACAGGAACACGTGATTGTACCCGCTAAGGCTTGTTACAAGTATTACGATCAGGCCTCCTGCGGCCGGACCGACCACCGGAACAAACTCGCCTAGAGCGGCCACGCCCGCCAGCAGCACACCATAAGGAGCTCCGCTGAAGGCCAGAAAGACGCCGTGGGCCGTGAAGCTGGCCACCGACAAAAGCACCAGGGCGCGAATGTATTCGCCCAGCAAGCGGTTAATATCCTCGAGAATGCTATCGATGACGGGCCGGCGGCGCTTCTCCACTAAGCCAGCGACAAATTCATCTCGCATGGTTGCGCCGTCTTTCAAGAAGAAGAACGCGAGAATGGGAATCAGCACCAGGTAGAGGGCGTATTTCGCGCCAGACACTAGCTGTCCGCCCAGGCCCTTGATGTAGGGAAGGATTTGCTCACCTCCGCTGCTCAATTCGTCCTGCACCTTTTGAATCATGCCGGCGCGAGCGGGCTCCAGCCAACCTGGCAGCGGGATTTTTTGCATCCAATCCGGATTCTTAACTAATGCGGGCAACTGCATGGCGAGACTGTTGGCCTCGTCGGCCAGCCGGGAGCCAAGTGTCAGGGCCAGAGTAACGATTACGCCGACCAATAGCAGATAAACGATCGCCAATGCGATACGGGGTGAAACCGAGCGCGGTGTGACGCGCTCCACGAAGCCGACCAGCGGCATCAGCAAATAGGCGAACAGCAGGGCGATGACAAACACTGCCAACGTTTCCCGGATGGCGTATGCGACGGCAACCAGCAAGACCACCAGAAACACGGTCCAGGCGATGCGCGCCGCTTTGGGATCGATGCCCAGCATGCACTACAGCATAGCGTGACAAGCAGGCGGGAAGAGCGGCATTGGGTACTGTATTCTTGGAAGGGTGTCCACCACCAGTGCGGGTCAGATGCGGCAGCTCGTGGAAGATCTGCAAACGCTGGAAGACCGTTTGCGCCAAGGCGGCGGGGCGAAGCGAGCAGAGAAACAGCACCGCGATGGCAAGCTGACTGCGCGCGAACGCATCGCGAAGCTGCTGGATCCGGGGACGATGTTCCTCGAGATCGGCCTGCTGATCGCCTACGATCAGTACGACGGACAGGCGCCTGCTGCCGGAGTAGTCACTGGCGCAGGCAAGATCGAAGGCCGTCCCGCGATCATCGTCGCCAACGACGCCACCGTTAAGGCTGGTGCATGGTGGCCGGAGACCATCACCAAGATTTTGCGCGCGCAGGAGATCGCGATGCGCAATCGCGTGCCGATCGTTTATCTGGTGGATTCGGCGGGCGTAAACCTGCCGCTACAGGATGGTATTTTTCCGGGGCAGTATGGCGCGGCTCGCATCTTCTATTACAATTCGCTGATGCGTCGGAGACTGCACGTCCCGCAAATCGCGGCGGTGATGGGTCCGTGCATCGCTGGCGGCGCGTATTTGCCGGCGCTGAGCGATGTCATCATCATGGTGGAAGGCACCAGCTTCATGGGACTGGGCGGTCCGAATCTGGTGAAGGGCGCCGTCGGACAGGTGATCGATGCGGAGTCGCTGGGCGGCGCTCGCATGCACACTACAGTCAGCGGCGTGGCGCATTTCATGGCCAAGGATGACGCGGCTTGCCTCGAAATGATCCGGCAGCGATTTCGGGCCTTGCCGGCTGCGCCCGAAGCACCGCAGGGAACGGCGCCCGCAAAACCAGCCGAAAGACTTTACGACTTGATGCCGGCCGATCACCGGTTGCCTTACAACATCGAGGATGCGATCGCGTGTATGTTCGATCGCGACGGGTATCTGGAGTTTCAACCGGCGCACGCACCGGAACTACTATGCGCGGACGCGCAGCTCGCAGGGCGTCCCGTGGCGCTGATCGCGAATCGCAGGGGATTTCTCAAGACGGAAGGCGGAGGGCGAATCGGGGGAATTGTCTACACCGAGTCGGCGCGCAAGGTGGCGTACTTCGTCGAGAACGCGGAACGAAACGGAGTGCCCTTGATTTATCTTCAGGACGTCTCGGGTTTCATGGTGGGCGCGGAGGCGGAGCGCGAAGGAATCATTCGCGCGGGCGCGGAGATGGTGGAGAGCATGGCGTGCGCGACGGTTCCGAAGGTCGTGCTAACGCTGAATCACGCGAGCGGAGCCGGATATTACGCGATGGCGGGGCAAGGCTTCGATCCTACTTTCACCTTCGGATGGCCAACCGCACGCATTGGCGTGATGGAGGGCGATTCGGCGGTGCAGGCGATTCACGGGCCCGAGCTGGAAAGGCTGAAGGCCGAAGGCACGCCGGTACCGGAGGATCTACAAGAGCGCATAGAAAAGACGCGAACGGATTACGAACGCTGGCTGGATGCAACGTATGCGGCGGCGCGTGGGCACGTGGACGCGCTGATCGATCCTTTGGAAACGCGGCGGGTACTGGCGTTCGCGCTCGAAATAGCGACAGCGCACGGACATCGCGAACATTTAGTATTGGAGACTCTGGGCGGATGATCCGAATCGCGAATGGACAAGGCTTTTGGGGCGACTGGCTGGAAGCTCCGGTGCGGCTGGTGGAGCAGGGGCCCATCGATTATCTGGCGCTGGATTATCTGGCTGAAATTACGATGTCGATTCTCCAGAAGCAGAAGGAGGCCGATCCGAGGCTGGGCTACGCGCGCGATTTCCCACCGTTAATTGCACGCATCGAGCGGCGGCTGCGGGAGCGTGACATCAAGGTGATCGCAAATGCCGGGGGAGTGAACCCGATCGCTTGTGCATACGAAGTGCGTCGCGTCGCGCCTTCGCTGAAAGTGGCCGTAGTGCTGGGCGATGACGTCTTCGGCAAGCTGGATGGATTCCTTGCAGCGGGGCACGCGATGAAGAATATGGATACGGGCGAGCCGCTGAGCACGATTCGCGATCGCATCCTGAGCGCGAATGCGTATATTGGCGCTTTCCCTCTGGCTGAAGCTTTGGCCGCCGGCGCCGATGTCGTGATCGCGGGCCGCTGCACCGATACCGCGCTGTCGCTGGCTCCGATGATTCATCGATTCGGCTGGAAGCCGGAGGAGTGGGACAAGCTGGCGGCTGGAACAATTGCCGGTCATATCGTCGAGTGCGGGGCGCAGTGCACCGGAGGCAATTGCCAGGTGGATTGGCAGAGCATCCCCGATATGGCGAACATCGGCTATCCGATCATCGAGGCCGAAGCCGATGGCCGATTCAACATTACAAAACATGAGGGCACGGGCGGGCGTGTATCCGTGGACGTGGTGAAGGAGCAATTACTTTACGAATTGGGAGATCCGAACAACTACATTACGCCCGATTGCGTGGCCGATTTCACCAGCATTCAATTGAAGGATGCCGGCCTCGACCGGGTGCAGGTGTCTGGAATTCGCGGCGGTCCGCGCCCGGAGATGTTGAAGCTTTCCATCGCCTATTCGTACGGCTGGAAGGCGATCGGGACGCTGGTGTACAGCGCGCCGCAAGCTCTCGAGAAGTCCAAAGCCGCCGATAGGATCGTCCGGCAGCGGCTGGATCAACTCGGGCTCAAGTTTGAGGACATCTATACCGAATTCTTCGGTGTGAATGCATGTCATGGGCCGGTGGCTCTACCGAATCCGGATCCACCTGAGGTGCAACTGCGTATAGGCGTGCGTGGGCAGGATCGGAAGGCCGTGGATCGTTTTACTCGCGAGCTGATTCCGCTAGTGCTCAGCGGTCCGCCGACGGGCACAGGTTTTGGCGATGGCCGTCCGATGGCTCGAGAAGTGGTGGCGTATTGGCCTGCGTTGATTCCGCGTGAGCTGATCCAGACCACGGTGGAGGTGATCGAATGAAGATCCCGCTCTCTCGCATCGCGCATGCCCGTTCGGGCGATAAAGGCGACACGTCGAACATCGGAGTGATCGTATTCGATCGGCGCCATTACGAGGTGCTGGCGCGCGAAGTGACGGCGGAACGCGTTAAGCGATTCTTTGGCGAAATGGTGAAAGGGAAAGTGGAACGCTTCGAGCTCCCGAATTTGGGAGCGCTGAATTTTCTCATGCACGAGGCCTTGGGTGGCGGCGGGACCCTGTCTTTGCGTATCGATGCGCAGGGCAAGACCCTCGGTGCGGCCTTGCTGCGGATGGAAATTGAAGCTAGTGAGAGCGAGCTCGCGAAGTAAGAAACGACGTATCGAATTGGCCCGAGATGAAGTCGGGATCCTGCATGATGCGCTGATGCAGCGGGATGGTGGTGTAGATGCCCTCCACCACGAACATATCCAGAGCCCGCCGCATGCGGGCGATCGCTTCGGTACGGTCGCGTCCATATGCGATTAGCTTGGCGACCAGCGAATCGTAGAAGGGCGGGATCACGTAGTCTGTATAAGCCGCGGTATCCACGCGAATACCAACGTCGCCAGGCAAATTCAGCGCCGTGATCCGTCCAGGCGAAGGCGCAAACGTCTCGGGATTCTCGGCGTTAATCCGGCACTCGATCGCATGGCCCTTGATGGTGACCGGTTGCTGGATGATTTCAGGCAGTTTGTAGCCGGCCGCGATCAGGATCTGGCTCTTCACCAGGTCGATTCCAGTGATCGATTCAGTCACCGGATGCTCCACTTGAATGCGGGCGTTCACCTCGATGAAGTAGAGATTACCGGTGCGGTCCATCAGAAACTCGACGGTACCGGCATTGGTGTAGCCGATCTTTGTCATGGCAGCGCAGAGCCGCGCGCGCATCTTGTCGCGCAATTCGGGGCTGACGGCGGGGGACGGTCCTTCTTCGAGCAGCTTTTGATGCCTACGCTGGATGGAACAATCGCGCTCGCCCAGTATCTCCACATTGCCGTGCTCGTCGGCCAGCACCTGAAACTCGATGTGCCTGGGCGACTCGACCAGCTTCTCCATGTAAACATCCTGCGATGAAAACGCGGCGCCGGCCTCCTGCTGCGCTTGTGTCAGCATCGACGGCAACTGCGAGGCTTCGTGCACCATGCGCATGCCGCGTCCGCCGCCGCCAGCCGACGCTTTGAGCATCACCGGGTATCCAATGCGAGCGGCCGTCTCCAGCCCTTCTTCCGCGCTCTGCAGGATTCCATCGGAGCCCGGCAGGATGGGGACCCCGCATTGCGCCATCGCAGCGCGCGCGTGTTGCTTCAATCCCATGGCACGGGTGACGTCCGGTTTCGGCCCGATAAACTTGATTTCCGACGCCTGGCATACTTCGGCGAAATCCGCGTTTTCGCTCAAGAAACCGTAGCCGGGATGAATGGCGTCGACGTTGGTGATCTCTGCGGCGCTGATCACGGAAGGAATATCGAGATAACTGCGCGAGCTCTTGGCGGGACCAATGCAAATAGCCTCGTCGGCAAATCGCACGTGCAGGCTATGGCGATCGGCCTCCGAATAGACGGCCACCGTCTTGATGCCCAGATCCTTGCAGGCGCAGATGACGCGGACGGCGATTTCGCCTCGATTGGCGATCAGGATTTTCTGGAACATATTACCGCGAACGGATGGCGAACAGTGCCTCGCCGTACTCTACCGGTCGGCCATTTTCCATCAACTTGGCGACCACCGTGCCAGCGAACTCCGACTCGATTTCGTTCATGAGCTTCATGGATTCGATAATGCAGAGCACTTGGCCCGGTTCCACTGAGTCGCCCACCTTGACGAACGGAGGGTCGCTCGGCTTGGGCGATTCGTAATACGTGCCGACGATGGGCGATTTAACGATGTGCTCATTCGCGTTAGGCGCAGGCGGAGCGGCATTCTGTCCCGCTTCGACGAAAGTTGTCGGTATCGATGCAGTGGCGGCGGGCGTAGCCGCTGGCGCCGGTTCCAGTGTTCGCCGGATGCGAACGCGGTCCTCACCTCGCTCGATCTCCAACTCGGCGATACCGCTTTCAATCACCAGCTGGATCAGCTCTTTGATCTCGTCGTTCGACATTCTAGAGAAGTCTTAACTCCTTGGAGGTGGGGGTGAGAACTTCGCAGCCATTCTTGGTCACCAACACGGTGTCTTCGATGCGAATTCCTCCGAAATCGCGGATGTAAGCGCCGGGTTCAATTGTAATCGCCATGCCGGTTTCCAGTTTCGTTGTGTCGCGCCGGCCGATGCGCGGTCCCTCATGAATCTCAAGCCCGAGGCCGTGGCCGGTGGAATGCACGAACTCCTTGCCGAGCCCTTCGCGATCGAGCACGCTGCGTGCCGCCCGATCCACATGCGCGGCCGTCATCCCTGGGCGCACAGCATCGATGGCTGCCAATTGCGCCTTTAGCACCGCATTGTACATTGCGCGCAGGCGGCGGCTGGGCCGTCCAAAGAACAATACGCGCGTCATATCGCTCATGTAGCCATCCTGGCACGCGCCCATATCAATTAATAGTAATTCATCGTTCGCGAGCTTCCGCGCGGTGGGCTGGGCGTGGGGCAGCGCCGATCGCGATCCGATGGCTACGATGGTTTCAAAGGCGGCTTTTTCAGCCCCTAAACGCCGCATCTGGTACTCGAGTTCGGCCGCGATCGCCGATTCGGAAGCGCCCCGGCGGATGGAGCGGGTGGCTTTTTCGAACGCGTCGGAGTTGGTCAGTACGCTGCGGCGAATTCGCGCGATCTCGTCCGGAGACTTGATCATTCGCAGCTTTTCCACCACCGGTCCGATCGGGTTCAGCCGGACGCCCTTGGGTAGCGATTCGTCCAGCCGCCGGTGCATTTCGTACGACATTCGCGAGGCTTCAAAGCCGATGCGCTTCCAGCGGCGCTTTCGGATCGTTTGGATCGCAGCTCGATCGAGCGGGGTTTTGCTAACCGTGACGACCGGACAGGTACATTCCTGAGCGGCCTGGATGGTGAACCGCGGGTCGGTGAATAACGTTTGCGAGTCAGCCGTGATCAACAGCAGGCCGTTGTCGCCGGTGAAGCCGCTTAGATATCGAACATTGGGCGGTGCTGAGACCAGCAAAGCATCAATCTTGAGTTCGCCGAATGGGATCGGTGGGCGTTCAACCGACACTGAGCAGCAACTTTCCGGTGGTCTTGCGGCTTTCCAGATCAAGGTGCGCTTGGCCGGCGTCCGCAAGTGGATACACCTTGTGGATGTGAAGTTTCAGTTTGCCTTGGCCGATCCAGTTCAACACATCGTTGGCGCGCCAATCCAGCTCGTCGGGCGTAGCGGAATAATTCGCGAGCGTCGGCCGAGTTAGATACAGCGACCCCTTCTGGCTCAGAACCAGCGGAGCGAAGTCCGTTACAGCCCCGCTGGCATTGCCAAAGCTCACCATCATGCCGCGGGGGCGCAGGCAATCGAGACTCTTCAGGAAGGTGGATTGGCCGACGGAATCGTAAACGACGTGCATGCCTTTGGCCTTAGCCACGAAGTCCTCTTTGGTGTAAATGATCACTTCATCAGCGCCGGCATCCTTGGCTTCTTTAGCCTTCTCTTCCGTCCCGACAGTGGCGACAACGTGCGCGCCGAGCATTTTTGCCATCTGCACGATCATTCGCCCGGTTCCTCCAGCGGCGGCATGGATCAGGCAAGAATCGCCGGGTTTCAACGGGTACGTCGAGTGCGTTAGGTAGTGTGCTGTCATGCCTTGCAGCATGGCTGCCGCAGCTGTTTGGAAATCGACACTCGCGGGAATCTTCACCAGCTGCCACGCTGGCACAACCGCGTATTCTGCATAAGAACCGCGTGCCATGGCGTACGCGACACGATCGCCCACAGCGACGCCAGTGACGTCCGGGCCCAGCGATTCTACGGTTCCAGCGCCTTCACTGCCCAATACAATCGGCGGCGGAGCCGGATAAACGCCCTTGCGAAAATAGACATCGATGTAATTGACGCCGGACGCGACAATCTTGACCAGCGCCTGCCCCGGGCCGGGTGTGGGTTTGGGAAGGTCGGCGTACTTCAAATTTTCGACGCCGCCGGGCTGTTCGACAAAAACTGCCTTCATAATGTTCGTAGACTCCTCCGAAAATGGACCGCCGCTGCGTACAAGATCAGGTATAGCAGGGTGAACGGGAATAAGACCACTCGCGCAAGTGTTCGGACTGCGCCGGAACCGGTGAGCCCAGCGCGAAACAGAATGAAATAGCGGATGGCGGCGAGATGCCCGTGGTCCAGCCAAAAGCGGTCGCCGTTTTCGTTGAGCACGAACACTTTGCCTGGAAGCTTCGCGGCCAGTGCCCATTTCCACTTGGTCATGATAGGCTCGGCGGAACAAATCACGCCTAGGATGGCATAGCCGTTGGCTTTAAGCTCCCTGTAGAAGCGTTGGCGCGATTCGCCGGCCGGATAGTCGCTGACGCGATAGACCGCGCCTTGATCGGGGCGGAAGTTCTTGGGGTCGCCCGCGTAGCAGGTGACCAGATCACAAGTGATTTGCGGATAGTTCCGATACAGAACGGGCAGAAGATTTTCGATTAAAGCGCGGCTGCCGCTTTCGATGAGGAGCACGCGCGAGAACGGCGGAATGGATTTGGTGAAGAAATGGCGCATCGGCGCGGATGGCTAGGTGAGCTCGAAGAACGCGGACACTGGACTGGAGAAGCCGGGCAGAAGCGGGTCTTCGATGAGCTGGGATCCCTTGAACTCGCGGACTGCATCGTGAGTGTAGACCATCACCGATCGAACTTCAGGGAAAACGATCCAGACCGAGCGAGAACCGTTGGCCAGATAAGCTTCGGTTTTGATCTTCAGATAAGCCGCGCTCTCGTTTGGAGACACGACTTCAATCGCTAGCTCAGGCGCGCCATGAATGTACTTGTGCCCTCCCTGGTTTAAGCGGTTGATCGCAACCACACAAGCGTCGGGGATATATGTGTCATTCGTTGCTACGACAAACTCTGTATCCGGAAGTATCTTCAGGTTCGGGAGGCGATTTGAACCAAGATAGGCGAACAATGCGCCAAGAATGTTGCTGCGGATAATATCGTGCCGCTGCGCCGCGTGAGGCATGGTGACCACCTCGCCATTGATCAGCTCTCGATGAAGAGCATTGCCGTACTGATCCAATTCCTCGGGCATCGCCAGGAACTGATCGGACGTTAGGAGGGTGGTCGCCGCCATCGCTACCATTCTAGCGCGCGGGTCGATTGCGGGCTCAAACGCCCCAGGAGTAGTCTTCCACAACTTTGTCGATGTCTTCGTCTTGCTCAGTCAGCCGCATCAATTCTAGGCGGATGGCGTCCACCAGTGCGTTCCAGCTGGCTTCAATGACGTTGTCGGACACGCCGACAGTGGCCCAGCTCCGCCGATGATCCGACCATTCGACCAGGACCCGTACCTTGGCGGCGGTGCCCTTCTTGGGTTCCAGCACACGCACCTTGTAATCGGTCAGGCGGACGTTCTTCACCTGCGGATAAACGTTCGAAAGACACTGGCGCAGGCACAGATCGAGCGCGTTCATGGGACCTTGGCCGGTGGCGCTGGCGGTGTGAACGCTGTCCTGGATGCGCAGCGTGACTGTGGCCGTGGTTCCGCCCACCAGCCGCGTGGTGACGTCGTAGTTCACCACTTCGAAAACATTCCAGCCGGGATGCAGCGCCTCGCGAACCAGCAGTTCGAACGTGCCTTCGGCCGCTTCCAGCTCGTAGCCTTGATGTTCCAGGTCCTTGATGCGTTCCAGCAATTGACGCCGCGCATCGGCATCCAGGCGTTCAGCCAGGCCGTGCTGCTTCAGTTTGTAGAGCACGTTGCCGCGGCCCGACAGATCGCTCAGCAGCACGCGCTGGCGGTTGCCGATCGTTTCCGGCTTGATGTGCTCGTATGTAGACGAATCCTTCAACACCGCGCTCACATGCACGCCGCCCTTGTGCGCGAACGCGCTGTGGCCGACATAGGGCTGATCGTTGCGCATCGGCAGATTCGCGAGTTCGGCGACATAGCGCGCTGTCGTGGTCAGCAGTTGCAGGTTCTCGTGGCCGATAGTGGTGTGGCCGAGCTTTAGCTCAAGATTCGCGATGATCGACACCAGGTTCGCGTTGCCGCAGCGCTCGCCATAGCCGTTCATGCAGCCTTGCACGTGCGTGCAGCCGGCCTCGACAGCCGCGATGGTATTGGCCACCGCGACATCGCAATCGTTGTGCGTGTGGATGCCGATCACGCCATCGAACCGTTTGCGTACTTCCGAGACCACCTCTACGATGCGATGCGTTAGATTGCCGCCGTTGGTGTCGCACAGGCAAAGCACGTCGGCGCCGGCCTTTTTCGCGGCTTCCAGAGTACGTAGCGCGAATTCGGGGTTGGCGTTATAGCCGTCGAAGAAGTGCTCGGCGTCGTACACAACCTCGCGGCCGTGATCCTTCAGATATTTTACGGTTTCGCCGATCAGCTTGAGGTTCTGATCTTCATCGATGCCGAGCGCGCGGTGCACGTGCAGATCCCAGCTCTTTCCGAACAGGGACACGGTCGGGGTTTCCGCGTCCAACAACGCCCGCACGTTCGGATCCTGATCCACCGCGTTCTTGGCGAAGCGCGTGGAGCCGAAAGCCGTCAGCCGGGCGTGCTTGAACGTCACATCTTTGGCGCGCTTGAAGAACTCCTTATCTTTGGGATTGGAGTTGGGCCATCCGCCCTCAATATAATCGATACCCAGCTCATCCAGCTTCTGCGCGATGATCAGTTTGTCGTCGACAGAGAATGAGACGGCTTCGCCTTGCGTGCCGTCCCGGAGCGTTGTATCGAAAGTTTGGATGCGCATGGACTACTTGGTGACCGCGGCGGCTTGCTCCTGCGGTACGCCTTCCTCCTTCTTTTTCTTGCTTAAGAATGTCATCATCTGCCGGAGTTCCTTGCCAACCCGCTCGATCGGTTGCTCATGTCCTGCCTGCCGCAGCGCCAGGAACTTGTGACGCCCGGTTTTGTTTTCCTCAATCCACTCTTTGGCAAATTGGCCGGACTGAATCTCGGACAGAATCTTCTTCATTTCTTTGCGGGTTTCGGCGGTAACGATGCGTGGGCCGCGTGTATAATCGCCATACTCGGCGGTGTCGGAAATCGAGTAGCGCATGTAGCCGAGGCCGCCTTCGTAGATGAGATCGACAATCAACTTCACTTCGTGCAGGCACTCAAAATAGGCGATTTCAGGCGCGTAGCCCGCTTCCACCAGCGTCTCAAAGCCTGCCCGGATCAACTCGCTGATTCCGCCGCATAGCACGGACTGTTCGCCAAACAGATCGCTTTCGGTCTCTTCCTTGAAGCTGGTCTCGATCACGCCCGCCTTCAGACATCCCAGCGCCAGAGCGTAGGCCAGCGCGTTTTGCAGCGCGTTCATGGACGAATCCTGATGGATCGCCACCAGCGCCGGCACGCCCACGCCTTCGGTGTATAGCTCGCGCACGCGATGGCCCGGAGCCTTCGGCGCGATCATCGAAACGTCCACGTTGTCGGGCGGTACGATTTGTCCGAAATGAATGGCGAAGCCGTGCGCGAACATCAAGGTCTTGCCCGCGGAGAGATTCGGAGCAATCTCGTTGTTGTACAAATCGCCTTGAATATGATCCGGAACCAGGATCATGGCGATGTCGGCGCCTTTGATGGCATCGGCAACGCTCAGAACCTTCAGACCCGCCGCTGCAGCCTTGGCCGCGCTCTTACTGCCTGGGTGCAGACCGACCGTCACATTGACGCCGCTGTCGCGCAGATTGAGCGCGTGCGCGTGGCCCTGGCTTCCGTAACCGATGATGGTTACCGTCTTCCCTTGGAACCGGCTCAGATCGCCGTCTTTTTCGTAGTATCGTTTTGCCATGATTGTCTTAGTGTCTCGTTTCCAGTTTTTCTTCTGCTTCGTCCACCGCCGCGTTGCGCGTAACCGGTGGTGCCAAGCGCAGCTTCTTGGCTTCCAGCGACACCGCGATCGCGCCCGAGCGCGTCACTTCGATGTCGCCGTAGCTGCGCATTACGTCGATAAATTCGTCCAATTTCTCGGAGTCGCCGGTAGCCTCCAGCGCAAAACCTTCGGTGGAGGAATCCACCACGCGAGCGCCGAAAATTTCCGCTTCTTTTAAGATCGCCGACCGGCTGGCCAGCGGCGCACGCACGCGCAGCAGCGCCATTTCGCGCTTGACGGCCGGAGAATCGGTCAGGTCGGAAGCCTGCAGCACGTTGACCAGCTTGTTCATTTGCTTGACCACTTGCGAGCGCAATTGCGGTTCGATGTCGACCACGATGGTCATGCGCGACAGCGTGGGATCCAGCGTCCGCGCGACCGTCAGGCTCTCGATGTTGTAGCCCCGCGCGCTCAAAACGCCGGTGATACGCATCAGCGAGCCCGGCTTGTTTTCCACCAGCAATGAAATCAGTTGCAGCATCGTCCCCGTCCCTACACTTCCACCGGTTGCGGCGGTCCCAGCACCATCTCGTTGATCGCGCCGCCGGCCGGCACCATGGGATACACATTTTCGAACTGCGCCACTCGCACGTTCAACAGATACGGACCGGGCTCGCGCACTGCCTCTTCCAGCGCTGGAGCCAGCTCATGCACGCCTTCGATGGTGCGGCCCTTGAATCCGTAGGCGGCGGCCAGTTTTTCAGCGTCGGGGAAGGAGTCCAGCACGGCTTGAGACAAGCGATTGTTATAGAACAGCTCCTGCCATTGCCGAATCATTCCCAGATGGCCATTGTTGACGACCACGATCTTGATCGGCAGGGCATGGTTAACGATGGTGGCCAGTTCCGGCAGCGACATCTGGAAGCCGCCGTCGCCCACCACCGCGAACACCAGCTTGTCGGGCCGTGCGAACTGCGCGCCGATCGCCGATGGCACGCCGAACCCCATGGAGCCCAAGCCGCCCGAATTGATCCATAGACGCGGCGAATTAAAGCGGATGAACTGCGCTGCCCACATCTGGTGCTGGCCGACGTCGGACGTGACGATTGCGTTGCCGCCCGAAAGCCGGTCGATTTCACGCATCACGTGCTGCGGTTTGATCTCGCTGGTGGAAACATCCGGCGTCAGGGGGTGCTCCGCCTTCCACTCGCGAACTTGCTTCCACCACGCTGCGCGATGGCCTGCATTCTGTTCACGGCTCTGCGGCGCGGTCTCGTGCAAAACCTTGTTGAGTTTCTCCAGCACGCGCTTGACGTCGCCCACGATGGGCAGGTCGGCCACGCGATTCTTGCTGATTTCGGCCGGATCGATGTCCACGTGAATCACCTTGGCATGCGGAGCGAAGGCGGCCAGACGGCCTGTAACGCGGTCGTCAAAGCGCACGCCCAGAGCGATCAATAGATCGGCGCCGGACATTGCCATGTTCGCCGCGTAGCTGCCATGCATGCCTGGCATACTGATGTAGTTGGGATGGTTGGCCGGCAATCCGCCCAGCCCCATCAGGGTGGTGACCGCGGGAGCGTCCGTCAGTTCCACTAATTCGCGCAGTTCCTCCGACGCGTTGGCCGCGATGATTCCGCCGCCCGCGTAGACCATCGGCCGCTGCGATTCCCAGATCACCTGGGCCGCACGGCGGATCTGGCCGGTGTGTCCTTCGGTGAAAACCTTGTAGCCCGGAAGATGAATGGACGAAACCGGCACGTAATGCGCCTGCGCTTGAAACACGTCCTTGGGGATGTCCACCAGCACCGGGCCGGGGCGGCCGCTGGAAGCCAGGTAGAACGCCTCATGGACCACTTGCGGCAATTCGGCGATGGTCTTCACTAGAAAATTGTGCTTGGTGCAGGAGCGCGTGATACCGAACGTGTCGGCTTCCTGGAACGCGTCGCTGCCGATCAGCTTGGTGGAAACCTGGCCTGTGATCGCGACCACGGGAATGGAATCCATCAGCGAATCGACCAGACCGGTCACCAGGTTGGTGGCGCCGGGGCCGGAGGTGGCGCAACAAACGCCAACCCGTCCCGTGGATCGGGCATAACCCTCGGCCGCGAACGCCGCGTTCTGCTCATGCCGGACCAGGATGTGACGGATGGGATGGTCGTACAGCGCGTCGTAAAGGGGCAGCGTTACGCCGCCAGGGTAGCCGAAGATGCAGTCTACGTTTTCGCGAAGCAGACACTCCAGCAGAATCTGGGAGCCGGACATCAGCTTCGATTCCGTCACGCCGCTTGTTCGATGCACAGGGGTCGTCGACATCTATCCTCCAACCAAATCACAAAATCAAACGCCAAAAACTCAAAAGGCCACCGAGGGGTTTTTCTTCCCCACTCGATGGCCTTTCGGAAACCTTTGTCCGAAGCCCTCAAGCGGGGCTGGGTACTACGACCGTAATAATAATGGGCCGAAGCTTCGGAACTTGACCACTTGTTGAAAAGGCAGACGCATTCGTACCTGGTAGGGTACGGGACACGCCACTTTGCCCTTTCAACGTGATCATTGGATCTAGATTATCGTAGCAACGCGGCAAATGCAAGGGGGTCTTTGTATAAATTCCATTAATCCTCGCATTTGACATGTGTCAACTTGTACGATTTGAATGTGTACAACTGCTCCCTACATACCGCCTTGGCCGTCTTCGAGTCGTCGGATCATGTGCAACTCTCCGAGAGGGATAGTTTACGGGTTCTCGATTTGTTGGAGAACCCGCCCGTGCCGAACGCAAAATTGTTGGCAGCTGCGGAGTTCCGAGAAGCGGAGAAACGCTGACCTGCGCCCAAGTTCATCGCGAAGGCGAGCGGAAGGCCACGACGCTAACGGTCACTCCGTTTGCCTTTTGCAAACTACGAGCAAGCGTCTTCTGGAACTCTCGAAGTTTCATTCCGCCTACGTGAACGCGGCCAATGGAAGGCAATACGACAAATCCGTCCGCTTGAATTTGGAATATGCGTCCGTCTATTTTGGGGCTCTCCGGAGCATGAATCTGGATGTTCTCAGTCGGCTTCAGTACGTAGTCCAGCTGCGCGAAGCAAGGGGCAATCGACGCGAGCCAAGCAATCACGAGAAGGCGTTTCATCGCGTCCTCCTTGAGCACATGTTAACACGCTGTGTTTGTTGCTCTATTGCGTCCGGAGAACGCTCGCCGGATCGGTCGTGATCGGGATCGCCAGGTCGAAAAATCCCACCATCATCTCGTCCCAGCTTTGATCGCCCCAACGAACGCTCGCTTTAGGATTGGGATTGGTGCGATTGGTGGCGGAGTTGTCGAACGTGGCGTCGGCCTTCAGCACCGTGCCTTTGGGCAAGATCCGCGTCTGGCTGAGTCCGTACACCTGTTGCCAGTTGAAGTCGTAGTGCGGCACGCGGACGAATTCTTCCCGCTCGCCGGTGGGATAGACGGCGCTCAAAACCATCGATTTCCCACGCAGATGCATGTGCGGGTACACGTTCAGCAACTCGCAATCCACGCCCAATGCCGCCGTCCCTGAGACAGGATAATCCGCGGCGCCGGGTGGAATCACGAAGCCCGCATTCGAGGCTTGCACGCGAATCACCCGCTTGATCGGCGTCTGCTTGGCGTACACGAATCCGATGCGAGTGATGTCCTCGGATGGTTTGCCGTTGGTGGTGTAGTGCAGCTGGAAGACCAGATCCGAGCCAGCCGGAATCAGCATGGCGTAACCGTCCGGGACCTGTTTGGCCGGCCTGCCGGGCGCAAATCCGGCGATCACCTGCTCGCGGACGCTGGCGCCTGCGCTGCTGGAGCCTCCCGTCCCTACGCGTTCTCCACGCTCCTCGGGTATGAACAATTTGCCCATGGGATATTCGCGCAGCCAATTGGAACTGGGCTCACGGATGTACACGTTGGCATGATGGACCACGGCGCGATTTCCAGGCCGAACCTCCACTTGCGTGATCCAATGGTCTTCCTTGAATCCGGTGGGCACGATGACGTAGGTGTACTCCAGCGTTCCGGTGGCTGGAATTTGGAATGGCGTGGGAACTTCAAACACCTGGTCTGGCTTGTCGATGCTCCAGCCATCCGCGAACGTCAGCGGAGGCGGCGCATCTTTCGGGATTGCCCGCGGGCGCGCCGGCGTCGGCCCAGGCGGCCAGCTTGTCGATTTCTTGCCGCGACAAACGCGGGTCGTTATGAAATTTGCCCGGAGGCGAGTCGGCGTACCAGGGCGGCATCTTCCCGAGCAGCACGGCTTGCTTGATGGCCTTGGCCCAGGGACGCGTCGCGTCGTAAGCTCCGAACGCCATGGGTCCCACTTCGCCCGGCCGATGACAGGCTTGGCAGCGCTCCTGCAGAATCGGCAGCACGTCGCGGTAGAACGTGACATTCGATCCCGCGAACAAGGCCGCGGACGAAAGCAGAAGTAGGCCAAAGATCTTCATTTCGGATGCAGAATCAACTTTTGCACGCGCCAGTTCAAGATCTCGGCGGTGTATATTTCATTCTCAGCCGGGCAGGCGAGTTCGTGAACCCAGCCGAATTGTTTCGGTTGGTGGCCCATGCTGCCGAATACGCCGACCACTTTACCGTCCAGCGTCAGCTTATAAATGCGCCCCGGATACGCGTCGGCGCTATAGATATACTGTGTCGGTCCGGGTGAAATGCAGATGGCCCAGGGTGACCCCGGCTGCATGGTTGCGTTCGGCGCCGGCGCTCCAACGGTATCGGGAGGCGGAGCCGCGGGCGGATTGCCCATCCACATATGGACCACGGGCGGCAGAGGCACGTCGATGGCGATCGCTCGCAGAAACGTTCCGTCCGGATCGAAAACCTGAATGCGACGATTGCCGCGATCGGCTACGTAGATGTTGCCTTTGTCGTCGGAAGCGATGCTGTGGGGCGTGTTGAACTCGCCTTGCCCGGTGCCGGGAGTGCCCCACTGCTTCACCCAGTCGCCATTCTTGTCGTACTTCGCGACCCGCGAGTTGATATAGCCATCGCTGATGAAAATGTTGCCCTGCGTGTCCCACGTGACGTCGGTGGGCTGTCGAAATTGACCATTTATGGCGGGAAGTGGGGGTCTAGGGTGCTTCCAGGGCTCTGTTCCTTCGTCGGATGCTTCTTTCTTGCGTCCGAACACCATCACGACTCGGCCCTCCGGATTGAACTTGATGATCATGTCTGACCCTTTATCCACTGCCCAGAGGTTGTCATCCTTGTCGACCCGGATGGCATGCGCGAAGGACCAGGCATAGAGATTGTGGCCGATCTCCCGAATAAATTTGCCGTCGGGACCGAATTCCAGGATCTGGGCGGCGCTGGCGCCATAGGCCGGCCCGGTGGTGTTGCCTCGCGAGAAAACGAAGACATGCTTCTTGGAGTTAACGGCGACGCCCGAGGCCTCGCCAAGATATAGATCCGGCGGGAGTTTCAGGAAATTGGGCACTGATTCGAAGGGGATCTCGGGAACTTGGGTTGTAAGATCATCACCAAATGCGAGAGTGGTGAAGCAAGCGAGCGCCAAAATCAAAGGACGTGTCAAGGTAGCCTCCGCAGAGCTACGATATCAGATCCGGTGGCTGTCAGAGCCAATGCATCCACCGCGCAAGTTGGACGGGGAGGGGGTTCAGCCAATACAGTCCTGAACTGCCTTCCAGATAGAATGTCGGAACCACAAATGAGATCACTGCGGCGATCGCGGCGAGGCGCTCGAGTTGTTTGGCCTTCTTGCTGGCGCCAAGAACGGCCAGCGCCACGAACACGGCCGGTAAGCAGTACGACATACCTCGGGTCAAATCGACTGCAACTAACGACACACTCATCGTCGCGGCCAAAGCAGCGCCAAATCCAGCGGCAGCCACATAGCGCTTTTGCTGGAGTAGCGTGACGAAGCCGAAAATAACCAGAAGCCAACCTGCGCCCAGTCCACTCCAGATAGCCAGCGGGATGGCGTTTATCTGTTGAGAGAAAACCGAGAGCCCTATGCCGCTGACGCTGAGAGGGTATGGTTGGGTAGCAGTCAGGTACGCCCTGATCCCGAGGTATCCCACGCGGCCGCCACAACGGCGGCAGGGCCTACCCACGATGAAATGTCGATTATCGCCAGTGTTATGGAATGCGAACAACAAAAACGCGAATGCCGAGGCGACCAGTGCTCTTTCGTCAGTCCAGCAGGCCAAGAACAGGAATAGGCCTGCAAAGAGTGATGATGAGCTTGCGATTGCGGCAAGCACAAGACAAAGGGCCAGCGCATCGTAGTAGCCGCCACGCAACTCCTGAAAAGCGGCGACGCCGGGCCAGACGCAGGCGGTTGTCAGGCACACGAAAAGTGCGACTCTCTTGCTGGCGCTGAGCGCGAAAGCGACTTTCAGGACCAGATACAACAGAACGAGGCCGGCGACAGCGAAAAAGCTCAAGATGCCGGGTTCATGCAAGCGCAGGATATGGGCCAGCAGCGGTACGGTAAGCCGAAAAGTTAGGTTGCTTTGGTGAGAACCGGGCGCGAAGATCCGGCTGGTGTCCAACAGCGGGTGATCGAATTTGAGCTGTACGTCGTGCCAGGTGGTCTCAAAAAAGAGGGTCGCGAGTACGTCGTAGTTTGGGAAGGCCCGGAAGAGGGAGATGGCGGCGACTGCAAACAGGGCCTTTAGCTTCCAATACGGCCCTGCAAGTAACCCATCGATTCCAGCGTTTAGACGGCAGCGGAGCCTTTGATAGAGCAGATCAGAACCGATTCTCAACAGTATACGCCCAACGGTTACGTTTCCAGTGAGCGAAACTTTGCGAGCCGGTCACCTTCTATGATGAGATGAGTAACGTCCGCTTGATTCCAGTTTCCGACTATGTTCCCCGCATGACAGAGAAATCCCAAGGAACCGCCGTGATTATCGGCGCTGGCCCGGCCGGGTTGACGGCTGCGCTGGAACTATTACGCCGCACCGGGATCCGTCCGCTGGTGCTGGAGTCCAGCGGCTACATGGGCGGCATATCCCGCACCGTAGCTTACAAGGGGAACCGTATCGACATCGGTGGGCACCGCTTCTTCTCGAAATCGGACCGGGTGATGGACTGGTGGTTGTCGGTGGCGCCCGTGGAGCAGACCGCCGATAGCCAGCATCGGCTGGTTTATCAAGGCCAAGTGCGCCAAATATCTTCGAACGGCCAGGCGTCCGATTCGTCCCGGAGCGGTCCGGTGATGCTGGTGCGGCCGCGCAAGTCGCGCATCTTTTTTCTGCGGAAGTTATTTGATTACCCACTCCAACTGAATCTCGGTACTCTCCGAAAGCTTGGCGCGGTGCGGACGCTGAAGGCTGGATTTAGCTACCTGGCCAGCGCGATGCGGCCCATCCGTCCCGAGAAGACGCTCGAGGATTTCTTCATCAATCGTTTCGGCCGGCATTTGTACGGGACGTTTTTTAAGAGCTACACCGAAAAAGTTTGGGGCGTTCCATGTCATGAGATCAGCGCCGAATGGGGAGCGCAGCGCATTAAGGGCCTATCGCTACGCAAAGCCATCCTGCACCATTTCAAGAAGCTGACGGGCGCCGGTCAGGATGAAATTACGCAGAAGGGCACGGAAACCTCGCTGATCGAAAAATTCTTCTATCCCAAACTTGGCCCGGGTCAATTGTGGGAAGAAGTAGCCAGCCGAGTCTCGGCCGAGGGCGGCGAGATTCTCACCGGTTGGACGGTTTGCGGCATACACACCTCGGGCGATCGAATCACCGGCGTTACGGCGCGCAGCGAGGCTGGAGAGCGGCGCTTCTTCCCGGCGCAGTACGTATTTTCCACTATGCCGGTGAAGGAGTTGATCCAGGGCTTTGACGTGCCGCCGCCGCGCGAAGTGCAAGAGGTGAGCGATGGCCTGATGTACCGCGACTTCATCACGGTCGGGCTGTTGCTCAATCGCCTGAATATCAGTGACCCCGGCGGTACGCTGTTGAAAGATACCTGGATCTATATCCAGGAGCCGGATGTTCTGGTGGGCCGGCTGCAAATCTTCAACAATTGGAGCCCGTTTCTGGTCAGCGATCCCGACAAGGTGTGGATCGGCCTGGAATACTTCTGCTACGACACCGATGAGCTTTGGCGCAAGCCGGATCAGGAGATGATCGCCTGGGCTGTTCAGGAGGCCGAGAAAATCGGGATTGTGGCGCGAGCGGACGTCCTGGACGCCACGGTCCTTCGCATGAAGAAAACTTATCCGGCGTACTTCGGCACCTACGATCGCTTCCCTGTGATTCGCGATTTTGTAGACCGCTATGAAAATCTGTTCCTGATCGGCCGCAATGGCATGCACAAGTACAACAATCAGGACCACTCCATGCTTACCGCGATGACGGCAGTGGACAACATTATCGAGGGCCGGCTCGATAAGTCCAACATTTGGGCGGTCAACACCGAGATGGAATATCACGAATCCACCGAGGAACCTGCCAACGAGCCCGAGCAGGAACGTACCGCGACCGCTGTTCGCTGATTCTCACATTATTTGAGCCATCCGCTTGGCGTGACTCATCATCCCTCCGCAAGCCCGATTGGACGGAGGGCAGATGAAACGTTTTTTCGATCTTACATTCAAACCGTTTTTTATCATTACTGGGATTGGGACTGCCGCAGCGAGTCTTTATGCCTTTTGGCCACGGTGGGCAGCGGAAACCCTCGGGAAAATCCCGTTCGTGCCGGACTACACGATCATTACCCAGCACTGGGGCATCATGGTGGGCCTGATGGGCGCGTTCATGATCGCGGCGGCGCTGAAAGTCGAATGGCGAAAGCCGATTCTCCTCTACAGCCTAATTGAAAAGGCCTTCCTGGTTTATCTGATTCTGGCAAACGCAAACCAGGCCTACTCGCAGGGGTTCAAGGCGGGGGCGGCAATGGATGCGACCGTGGTTCTGTATACGATCGTATATTTCGCGGTAGTAGGATTTGCTCACTAGCGTTTCTGAGAGAATGAATGCGGGCCTGTTGTACGGGTAGTCGCTCGCGGGCGGGTTGTACTCGCTGGCGGGAGGAAAGTCCGGTCTCCATAGGGCAGCATGCCGGCTAACGGCCGGGGGGGTTCGCTCAAAGCGGATTTCACGGAAAGTGCCACAGAAAATATACCGCCGGGGATTCGTGTGAAAGCGCGGGTTCTTGGTAAGGGTGAAAAGGTGCGGTAAAAGCGCACCGCGGGCGGAGCGATCCGTCTGGCAGGGTAAACCCCATGCGGAGCAAGACCAAATAGGGGAGGAGGAGCGGCCCGCTCCGTCCGACTTCCGGGTAGGTTGCTAGAGCCTGGCAGTAATGCCGGGCCCAGAGGAATGACTGCCACCCTTCGGGGTACAGAAACCGGCTTACAGTCCAGCAGGCCCAATCGAATTATTCATCCTGCCTTCGGCAGGGTCAAGACGAGCCGTGAAGTGAAAGGTGCTGCCTTGGCCTTCCAGGCTTTCCACCCAGATGCGTCCGCCCATCATCCCCACTAAACGGCTGGCGATAGTCAGCCCGAGTCCGGTGCCGCCAAATCTGCGGGTGAAGGAGCCATCCACTTGAGTGAACGCCTCGAAAATCATGGCCTGTTTTTCGGCGGGGATTCCGATGCCGGTGTCGCGCACCGAGAAGTGCAATGTGCCGGGAATATCCTCGCAGCGCTCGATCGCGACTGAAACCTGGCCGTGGTCGCAGAATTTGATCGCGTTTCCGATCAAATTGGTCAGCACTTGCCGGAGCCGTCCCGGATCGCCCCGGACCACTGCCGGCACGCTGGAATGGATGTCGCAGATCAGGTCTAATCCCTTGGCATTCGCCGAGACTTTCAGCCCTCCCAGAATGTCGAGCACTACGTCGCGCAAATTCAGGTCTCGCAGCTCCAGGCTCATCTTGCCGGCTTCAATTTTCGAGACGTCCAGGATGTCGTTGATGATGGTGAGCAGCGCTGCCGCGGAGTGCTGGACCAGAGTGAGATATTCCCTCTGTTCGGAATCCAGGCTGGTCTCCAGCAAGATCTCGGTCAGACCGATGACGCCGTTCATCGGAGTGCGGATTTCGTGGCTCATGTTGGCCAAGAACTCGCTCTTGGCGCGGCTGGCGGTTTCGGCATCTTCCTTGGCTTTCACCAACTCCGCTTCGGCCTGTTTGCGCGCCGTTATGTCCACGCCATGTCCGATGATGTTGCGCACATTCCCCTGCTCATCGCGCAGGGGACGGAACGCAAAATCGATGATCATCTGCTGTTGGTCAAGCTCGACGACCGTGGTTTCGAAACGCACCACTTCGCCGGCAGCCGCCCGCTGCATCATTTCCCTTACCTGAGTCTGTTCCTGGGGATTGTTGTTCCACCCCACGGTCTCCCAGAACGGTTTGCCCAGCACATTCTCAGGGCGAAGTCCGGCCTCCTCAAGCGCAGTGCCGTTGCAATCGATCAGTTTTCCGTCCGGCGTGAAGAGACCGACGAATCCGAACAGCGAGTTGATAGTATCGCGGAGCCGTTTCTCGCTAGCCTCCAGTTTGGCCGCCGATTCCAAACGGTCCGTCATGTCGCCAATGGCGCCGACAATGCGAACGGGCGCACCGTCATGGTCGCGGACGATCCGGCCGCGCGAGACCACCCAGCGGTAGGTGCCGTCCCGGTGCTTCAGCCTCAGCTCATCGCTGAATCTGTCCTTGGTGAGGTCGTGGTTATAGCGATCCACGGTTTCGGCCATGCGCGCGCTGTCCTCAGGATGGATGCGTCCGAAGAAGGATTCGGCATCGTTCGACAATTCGTCGTCGCGATATCCCAGAACCTCTTTGTAGCGCGGCGATAGATAATAAGCGCCGGTGACCAGGTTCCAATCGAAAATTCCCTCGTGGATGGCCTCTGTCACCAGGGCATATCGCTCCTCGCTTTCGCGCCGTTCGGCTTCGGCCTGGAAGCGCTTGGAGACGTTGCGCCCATTCCATAGGATGTGGGTGCAATTTCCCTGCTGGTCCATCACCGGGGAAATGGAGATCTCCAGCGGGTCGCGCAACTCGGAGGGCGGGGTATCGAAGCGAACGGTCGTCCGCTCGCGAATGACCTGGCGGTAGAGCGCGCGTCTGAAATCCACTTGTTCCCCGGACAGACCGGTCGCCTCCAGCATCTCGGCGAAGTCTTTGCCGAGATAGTCCTCGGCTATCTTGCCCATTCGAGACCGCATGTTTTCGCCCATGGACCGATTCACGGCCTCGGTCACATAAACATCGCCGGGCTCAATCCGGAAAAGCGCCTGCAGATCCGAAGTGGAGTTGAAAATGATCTTTTGCCGCTCTTCGCTTTCTCGCAGGGCCGTTTCCGCCAGTTTCCGCTCGGTAATGTCGAAGCAGTAACCAGCGATCTCGAGCGGAGCGCCGCCCGAGTCCCTTACCAGGCGCAGTTCGTCATGAGTCCAACGGTACTCGCCGCTCCTGGTACGAAAGCGATAGTCGTAACTGTGCGCGCCGTGCTCCAGTACCTTGGCAAGGTGATCGTAAACGACTGTCGCGTCTTCCGGATGAATCCTGTCTGCCCAGAATCCGGCTTGATTCAGAAAGTCGTCAGGCTCGTACCCCCAAAGCGCCCGTACTCCCTCGGTTACAAAGGTGGCAGCGAAGTCGCCTCCAGGGTTGCAAGTAAACATCGCGATGGGGCTGGCGTTCAGCAGCGATTCCAGCCGCCCCCGGGTGGTTTGCTGCTCTTCCAGCGTCTGCGCCAGCGATGTTAGGGAGGTTTCCATGATGAACGCCGGACTGTGCGGATCCTTCTAATGACAAATCGGCTTCTGATTGCCCGGCCTTTAGAGAGAATTCCATCCCGGACGTGCGTGTGCCATGGTGGAAGGAGTGCTGAAAACGCCTTGGCCCTGGCTCCGAAACGCGTTCGATCACGGTACCCGCCAGCAAGTGACCCGTATGGGCCTTCTGTTTACGATGACCTGCGTGCTGGTGGCGCTGGCGGCGTTCGTTTCGGCCAACAACCTATTGTTCCTGATCCTGGCCTTGCTGCTCGGGACCATGCTGGTTGCCGGATTTATCAGCCGTCTTTCACTGGCCGGGCTGGAGCTGGATTTTCTGCTTCCGGAGCACCTGTGCGCCGGGAGAAAACTGATGGGCCGCATCGTCATTCGAAATACCAAGCATTGGATGCCCTCCTTCTCCATTCATCTGGCCGGATCCAGCGACAGCGGGCTGGAACTGCCGCTCTACTTCACTGTGATTCCGGGCGGGGCGCGGATCGAAGCTCCGGTGCAGTTATTTTTTGCACATCGCGGCATCTACCGCCAGAACAGCTTTCGCTTCTCCACGCGCTTTCCCTTCGGCTTCGCCGAGCGGCGAATTCAGGTGCACCTGCTGCGCGACATTTTGGTTTACCCATCTATCGATCCGCAGCCCGGCTTTGAGGATCTGCTGGCCGGATTGCAAGACGAGATGACGTCGTTTTATCGCGGACTGGGGAACGACTTCTACCGTATCCGCCCCTATGAGGCGCTGGAAGACGCCCACCACGTGGATTGGAAGGCCACCGCCCATACCGGCGATCTTCAGGTGCGCGAGTTTGCCCGCGAACAGGAGCAGGCGGTGGCGTTCTTCCTGGACCTGGATGTGCCGGCCTCTGAAGCCGCCTGGTTTGAATCCGCCGTGGAGCGCTGCGCGTTTCTGGCCTGGAATATGGCCCAGCGCGGGTCCCGGGTCCGTTTCTGCACCCAGGAGGTGGATTGGCAGCTTCCCGAGGAGGCCGACGTCTATACCATCCTCAAATACCTGGCAATTGTTTCCACGCGGCCGGGCAGGCTGCTCGCCCCGGCTCAGGATCGCAATGTCTTCCATATCGTTTTCAGCGTGTCGCCCGAGCGGCTTTCGGAAGCCGGCTGGGAGTTTGGCGGAACAAACACGCGGCTGCTAACCCTCGAGGCGATTAAAGAAGAAGTAAAATGAAGCCTATGCTGGCTCTCGGTCGATTGAAGACATCGTCTCGCTTCTTTGTCCTGGGATTCGCACCGCTGTGTGCCGCATTTGCGGCTGGCCCGTCGCTGGTTGTGGATCGCGGCCTGCCCCAAGCGAATTTGAATAGCGCGGCGCGCGATTATCGCAGCAACATCCGGTGGAGCTCGTACGAAAGCGGGTTTGTCGGCGACGATTTCACGCTTGGCGCCAGCGGGCAGTCCTGGGTGATCGATACCATCCGCGTCTGGGCCGTTCCCGGCGTCAGGAAACTCGATCCGGAACATCTCGGCGATTTCTATCAGGATGTCCGGCTATACTTTGGCGGGCCCGAAGACGGCGTTTCGCCCATCGTTACCGGGACCCTCACCGCCGGCAGCGATCTGTCCAGTAATCCGAACATTCTGATCTCCAACGCAACGGCGTCTGGCGTGATTCCTTATGAGGAATTCGGATCCAACCTGCGCGTCTGGCAGATCGATTTCACGCAACTGAACCTGAAGGCGCAGGGCGGCGTGAAGTATCGTTTCGGTTCCTGGGGCCTAGGCAGGGTTGTGGAGAGCCGCAAGACCGGCAAGCCGAACAAGGCTGGAAGGACATATCCCTGGTTCAATTCGGCCACGAATGCGCCGCTGGCAGCCGCTAGCCAGGAGGGCGCCGACGGCGAGATGCTGCTGTTCACATCCGGAGGAAAGTTCACGAAGACCTTCAATGGGAAGAGCGCCGGCTGGGACAAACCCTCCGACATCAACGTGCAGGTGTTTGGCCATCGCGTCGACGCAACGCAATAGAAGCGGCTTTAGAAAATCAGCTTCAATCCAAATTGGATCTGCCGCGAGCTCGTGGTCGTGGTCGTGATCAATCCGGCCGTCGCGCTGATGGCGCCGTTGGAAAATACGGTCGCGTTGGGCGTACCCAGGTTCGGGTGATTCAGGATGTTGAACACTTCCGTGCGGAATTGCAGATGGGTCCGCTCGGTAATGGCCGTGTCCTTGAACAAGGAGGCATCCACCTCCGCCAGGCCGGGTCCACTATAGACGCCGCGGCCCAGATTGCCGTAGGTGCCGGCGGTCGGCAGAAGAAATGCGCTGGGATTGAACCACTGATTCGGACTGCCCAGGATCACAGGGCCGGAAAAAGCGGGATTCACATTTGGACGATCGGGATTGCGCGTGTCGCCGTCGCCGGAGCGGTTCGAGCCGACTTGCGGCGTGAACGGGAAGCCGCTCTGGAGCGTCACGATGCTGTTCAGCTGCCAGCCGCTGACGAACCGGTTTCCAACTGCGCCAAAGTTGCTGGCCCACGGCTTGCCCTTGCCGAACGGCAGCTCATACGAACCCGAGAAATTCGCTTGATTGGGGATGTTGTAGGCCGATGGTCCCCAGTCGCGCGAAACATCATTGCGATTCAGGATCATTTGCGCTTGATTGTTGGCCTGCGCGCCCGTCAGGCCGGAGTTCATGTCCAGATCCTTCGAGTACGTGTAGTTCGCGCGGAACTGCAAGCCATTGCTGAAGCGGTGGCTCACGTCCACTTGCACGGCGTTGTAGCTGCTGTTGCCTTCGGTGTACCAGAAGAAGCCCGCGCCGAGGTTCGGATTTGGCCGCTTCGTTCCGGGGCCGGGAATGTAATAAGCGCCCTCGGGCACATGTCCCGCCACCGTTCCGTCGCCGCCGGCCGAACATCCGCTAGCATTGGAACAAACCTGCCCTGGAATGGTGTTGGGATCGATACTCAGGAATCCGTGGTATCCGAACGAGCCGACATACGTCGCGCGCAGCACGTGTTGGTGCTCAGGCGCTGCTCGATGGTGAAATTCCATTCCTGCACGGTGGGCGTCTTCGCGTTGGGCTGCACGCCTTGTGGAGCGAAGATGGTGCCGGGCGCCGGGCTGGACGCCGGGGGTAATCGGGACCAGTGACGGCAGCAAGCCGGTCTTGGAAACGGAGCCGTTGTACGGCGGAATCGAATTGAGCAGGAAGCTGAGATCGTCGATCAGCGAGTAATACATCCCGAAGCCCGCGCGAATCGCCGTCTATCCGTTGCCGAAGACATCCCACGCCAGGCCCGCGCGCGGACCGAACAAGTGCGTCGCGTTGTTCTGCGTGAAGGCCGAGTTGCCGACGCGCGGAGCCGTAATCAGCACGCCGTTCGAATCGGTCAGATAGTTGGCCGCGCGTCCCGATTCTTCGTTCCATCCGGTGGTGAATTCGTAGCGCAAGCCGGCTTGGAACGTCAGATTGGGCCGCAGCTTGATGGCGTCTTCGAAATAGGCACGCGCCGAAGAAACTTCTCCAGCCGAGTTCATTCGGATTGGGCACCACCTGAAACGTGTCACGGTGCCTTGCAGGAACGTCTGCAGACTCGCGAAGCTGGCCTGCCCGAGCTGGCGCGACGCGGTGTCTTCGTTATCCTGCATGCGCTGGAACCACACGCCCGCGCTGATCTGGTGGCGGCCTTTGATGATCTGCACGCCGTCCGTATAGGTGAACAGGTTCCTGCGATTCCAAACGTTCGCGGCGTTGTTGGGACCAGCCGATGTGATGGCGCCGCCGCTGCTGGTGGTGACGCCGCCGCCGATCACGATGCCGCCCGGCCCCAGCCCAGTCACGAACGCGGTGCTGGCGGGGAAGGAAGCCAAGTCGACAGCATCATAACCGAACGCGGCGCGCGAAAATCCGGCGCGGAACGTATTCAGGATATTGGGCGAGAATACGTGCGTCTCTTCCAGGCTGGCCACCTGGTTGCGCAAGGTTTCGTAGGAAGCGAACAGCGGGTCGGCCTGCGGGATCAGGCTGTTGCCGTCGTCGATGGTGTAGGCGGCGGAGAATGTGTCGCGTTCGCTGAAGATGTAGTCCGTTCGCACGGTGCCGAAATCCTCGCGAATGTTTTGCCGGGGATTGTTGTAAGACAAGCGCCACTCCGCTGCCCAGATTCGGGGCCGTTCGGCTCGCGGCCAAAGCTGCATGTACTGCAGCATCGCGGGATTCAGTTTCGCGTACGGAGCTTCGACGCCGCTGGAATTCGGAAGCATGCCCAGGCGCGCGTTTGCGTCCGGAACCTCGCTCACGTTGCTGACGGCCAGCGCCTGCCGGAAGCCTTCGTAATTGCCGAACAGGAACCATTTGTCTTTCTTGACGCGGTCCGCCCAGCGCGCCGCCGAACTGGTTGCGGCGAAACGGCGGGACAAAGGCTTGATCGAAGAAATTGCGCGCGTCGAGATCGCTGTTACGCAGAAACTCAAACAACGAACCGTGCAACTGATTGGTCCCGGATTGCGTGACTGCGCTGACTTGCGCGCCGGCGCGTTTTCCGTACTCGGCGCCGTAGGTGTCGGTGAGGACGTTGAATTCGCGGATGGCGTCGATGCCGAGCAAATCGCCGCTGACGCCGCCGGGCGTGATGGCGAGCTGGCTGGAGCCGGTGTATTCGATGCCGTTCAGCAGGAACAGATTCTCGTAGCTGCGGCGGCCTTCGACGGAAAACGTATTGCCGTTGCTGGTGCTGGTTCCCGCGCTCTTCATGGCGCTGTAGTTGATTGCGCCGGGATTGAGCGTGATGAGGTTGTCGAAGCTGCGGCCGTTAAGGGGGAGTTCTTTGATTTGTTTTTCGCCGACGACGCCGGAGACTGACTCAGTGGTGGTGTTCACCAGCGGCACATCGGAGATCACACGAACGCGCTCGTCGGCTCCGGCGACTTCGAGCATGAAATTAACAACAGCTTCCTGTCCGACCGCGAGGTTGATCCCTTCCCGAGGCGCCGACGAAAACCCCGGCTTTTCCACCTTTACTTCCTGCGGCCCTAACGGCAGCGAGAGAGCAGTATAGTATCCGGAGTCATCGGTGGTTACCGTCCGCATCACACCAGTCTCCAGACTCTTCACAGTGACCTTGGCACCTGAGACGACTGCGCCGGACGGATCTAAGACCCTTCCCGATATGGCAGCGGCAATCTGGGCCTGCGAGGGTTTCACGCCGATGGTGAGCGCGTGCAAAGCAATGGCTAGACTCAGGAATGTCTTCCTGAAACGCGTGTTCAAACAGGCCTCCTGCGATACGTGGCTTCAGCGAAACGTTACTACGATTATATGCAAGCGTGCGGGAATCTTAGGTACGCCGACTCGATCACGATAAGTGCGCCGCAGCCAAGCTCTCCTCGAATGCGTCCACAAACTTGTCGGCGTTTTCAGGAGTTTCCACGTCGGCCAGTTCGATGGTGAGAACCCGTTCCAGTGAAATCGGCATATTGTTCAAAACATCTCGCCTGGAGATTACCGGTATGATCGTTTTCTTAAGCGCCCAAGCAGCACCAATCTCCTGCAGCACCCAACTGGAAGTTAAGGAATTAGGAGTCAGCAGCGCAACGACGACATCTGCCGAGGACAACTCATTCCGGAGTTTAGATTGCCACTTCTCGCCGGCGCTTAGGTCCTCGGTGGTGAATACCTGCGCATTTGCCCGGTAAACCAATAAGTTGCGAACTTGTCGCGCAAAAACCATGTCTACTTCTGAATGGATAACAAACACCCTAACGGGTGGATGCTCGGGATGTCTTGCGTGGCCCACGTTTACCGTTCGCTTTTGCTCGTTTCGAGAACTGTTCGATGAACTGATCGAAATCGTTGAGGTCGATCGCCTTGTAGTATCCGACAATGTCAGGCAGTTCCTTTGGTCCGATTTTATCAACTATGGCGATGATGGGCTTTCGCAGCCCCCAGGCCGCTCCCATCTCCGCGAGCACCCAGCTACTACTTATCGAGTACCGGCTCATGAGCACCACAAACTCGTCGCACCGCTCAATCGCAGTCCGAACGGAGTCCGGAATCGACTGTCCACCTTCGATGTCCTTCTCGTCGAGAAATACTTCAACGAGCGGTCTGGCAGCCTCTTCGATTAGCCTAGCGCACTGCCTAGCAATCCAACGGTCTTTGTGAGAGTGACTCAAAAACACGCTGTAGGCCGCAGCCGAACTTTTCTTGGCCACGCTTTTCGCCCATAGTGTAACCTATCGCGATCTACTGCGCACTGCGGAATGTGGTCCAGGGACGTGAGTCAAGATCGCGAAGGGCTGATTTCTCCCAAGTCAAATTCGGGGTGCTGCTTCAGGTGCTCGGCGGCTTTGAAATCGATTCCATCGGCGTGCCCCATGGCTGCTTCAAAGGACATCTGAGCCAGCATGCGCCGCGTCGGCGGCTTTATTTTGTACCGTGCCCGCGGGCCCGAATGCAGGCTGCCACGGCCTGGACCCGCGCGTGGAAAGATCGATGTGACCGCACAGCGTACGCTCGCTGGGCGCGGTCTCATGCGAGTACGTATCGTAGTGATCGGCCAGGAACTTCTCGGCCGCGGCGACGTCAATTTTGCCCTTGTTCTCTTCCATCAGCTGATCCCACCGGACATGCCGCGCGTTGGCGCTGATGCTCAAATTCCCCACCGGGAAATCGCTGGCTTCGTCGCGGATCAACTCAGGATTCGCGGGATAATTGGAGCCGGCGAAATAACCGTCACGCGTGCGCTGCAGCGTAACGTGTTTCAGGCCCAGCTCCAGGCTCGCGATTTCGTTGTGCTTGGTGTCGGCGATCAGCCAGGTGTTGGCATAGCCGCCGTTGTTGCCGTCTTCCATGATGCGGGCGTAATCGTCGATGGACGCCGCATATTGCATGGCCTTGCGTGCGCGCTCAAATTCGGGGATGCCGTGCGGATCGAAGCCCGAGAAATATCCGATGGTGGTTTCGGTCACCGCGAGGCCGGCGCTGTTTACGCCATAGTCGTCACCGCTATGAATCAGGCCGGGCATACCATCCATCAGGATCCGATAGCCTTCCGACGGCGCGATATCGAAGATGATGTTCCAGCGCGAGCCTTCCTTATATTCGGTCCAGTTGTTGTGGGCGATCACGGCTTTACCGTCGCGCGTATAGCTTCCGATGGCCACGAAGGCGCTGCAGTGCTCAGGGACGGCGCGGGCGGATGTCGCTGGTTGATGCTGCTTGTCGTACCAGCCGGTGTAATAAGGCGACAGCTCGAGCCACGCGTTCATCGTCACCACGTCCCATAGATCCAGCGCCACGCCGCGGGCTTTTAAACCCTCCGCGATTCCCTTCAGCTCCTCGCGATATTGCGGCTCCACTTTGGGCCACAACACCTTCTCGGCCGCCGTGCGAAAGAACCCCCATGACTTATGGGTGTCGTGCGTCAATCCCAGCGCAATCACCTTCTGCGCGTCCTCGATCTCCGGCGCCAGCAGATAGCCGTGCTGGAACCCGATCTCGGCGGGAGCCCTTCCAGGTGCACGAAGATCCAGCCGTTCAGATCCGGCCTTCGAAATGCTTTGGATCAGCGCGGGTCCGATTGATTAACGCGAGCCGGCGCGGCAACACCGTACGCCGCGAAAAGGAGCAAGAACGCGGTTCGTGCGGAGCATGTTCTCTGAGGATAGCACTGTAACCCAACCTAGTCCGGGAACTAACCAAACCCGATCGCCCCGTAGTCTAAACAGCCATGCGCTTCCATCGGGAAAGACATCCAGTTTGCCTCTGCGGGCCTTTCGCAAGTCCCCTGTGTTCACCGCAGTAGCGCTGTTGTCGCTGGCTCTGGGCATTGGCGCGAATACCGCCATTTTCACGCTGCTCGATCAAGTGCTGTTGCGGCTGATGCCGGTGAAGAATCCCGCAAGAACTTGGTGCTGCTCCACATGGAAGGATTTCATTACGGCAGCAACTGGGGCGATAACGCGCTCTCCTACCCGATGTATCGCGATTTGCAAGGCGAACAATTCGGTGTTCTACCGGAATGTTCTGCCGCTGGAGCACCGACTTCAGTCTGGCGTTCAACGGGCAGACCGAACGGGTGCGCGGGGAACTGGTTTCGGGCGAATACTTTCCCGTGCTGGGCGTGGGCGCGGCGGCTCGGCCGCACGTTTACGCCGGATGACGACCGCATTCCCGATGGCCACCCGGTGGCTGTGCTGAGCTATGCCTATTGGCAATCTCGCTTTGCCGCCGACCGTATCCATTGTTGGGAAGACGGTAGCCGTGAACGGGAATAATTTCACCGTCGTAGGCGTGGCGCAGAAGGGCTTTGATGGCGTGGATCTGAGCAGCCCGAACCAGATCTTTGTTCCGGTAATGATGCGGCCGCAACTCATCCCGCTGCTCAACGAACAGTTCGAATTCCACAACCGGCGCACTCGCTGGGTGAACGTATTCGGGCGTTTGAAACCCGGCGTATCGCGGAAGCAAGCCCAAGCGTCGCTGCAGCCGTACTTTCACGGCATGCTGGAGATGGAAGAGAAGGAAGCGGCGTTCAACAAGGCCTCCGCGGAAGTGCGCGCGCGATTCCTCCAAAACGTCATCGAAGTTCTTCCCGGCGCCCAAGGCAAACCGCGCTTCCGCGAAATGATGGCGACGCCGCTCTGGATGTTGATGGCGCTGACGGGCGGAGTGCTGCTGATCGCGTGCGCGAACGTCGCCAGCCTGCTGGTAGCTCGCGCCGCGTCGCGCCAAAAGGAAATCGCCATCCGGCTGGCCATTGGCGCGGGACGCTTCCGGATCATCCGCCAATTGCTGGTGGAGAGCCTGCTGCTTTCCGTTGCTGGCGGGGTCTTGGGTCTGGTGCTCGCGATCTGGACCGACCATGCGCTTGCTGGCCTTCCTGCCCTCGGACGCGGTCGCGCTCAAGCTATCCACGTCGCCGGATTTGCGGATTCTGCTGTTCGCTACCGCGGTCTCGCTTGCTTACGGGTTTAATTTTCGGTCTGGTGCCGGCGCTGCAAGCCACCAAGCCCGACGTTGCGCCAACACTGAAGGACACAGTGGGAGGAATTCGTCGGCGGAGGAGCGCACGTGCGCGTCCGCAAAGCGCTGGTGGCGGCACAGGTGATGCTGTCGCTGCTGCTGCTGATTGGCGCGGGCCTGTTCATCCGGAGCCTGCGCAATCTGCGCGATCTTGGGCCCGGATTCACCACCGGCAATCTGGTCGCGTTCGAACTGGATCCCTCCTTGAATGGCTACAACTCCGAGCGATCCAAGCTGTTTTATCGTCAACTTGACACTGAGTTGAAGGCCATCCCCGGGGTCCGCTCGGTTGGACTCGCCTTCGTAAGGATTCTGGAAAACAATGAATCCGATAGCTGGTTTACGATTGAGGGCTATCATCCGAAGGCGACCGAAACGCCCGACGCCTACATGAACTGGATCGGCCCGGGCTATCTTCGACACGTTGGGTGTTCCCACTCCTGGCCGGGCGCGACTTCACGGGAAAGACACCCGAGATGCAGCAGCATGGCGACAAGCCGACAGATACCGAGCCCCTGGTCGCGATGGTCAACGAGAAGTTCGCGAAACATTTTTTCGGCTCCGCTCGGAAACGCGATCGGCCGCCACGCGGGATATGGCATCGATCCCGGCACGAAGACGGACATGGAGATTGTCGGCGTGATCAAAGACATCAAGTACACCAACTTGCGCGATGAAGTGCCCATCCAAATGTTCGAGCCGTATCTTGCGAACGACTTCGTGAGCAACATGACCGTGTACGTGCGCACCGCCATGAACCCCGACCAGCTTTTTTCTGTGGCGCGCTCGAAAGTTCGTGGATTGGACGCCAATCTTCCGCATCTACGGCATGCGCAGCATGGACGATCAGATTTCAAATTCGCTTCTCACCGAGCGCCTGATCGCGAGCCTGTCCGCTGTATTCGGATTTCTGGCTACGCTTGCTGGCCGTCATCGGGCTGTATGGCGTTATGGCGTACACCGTGGCCCGCCGCACGCGTGAAATTGGAATCCGCGTGGCATTGGGGGCCTTTCAAGGCGACGTAATCTGGATGGTGATGCGGGAAGTGCTATTGCTGGTCTCGATCGGGATCGGCGCCGGCCTTGCAGCGGCGTTCGCTTTATCCAAATTCGTTCAGAACCCAGCTGTACGGCGTTACGGCGTCAAGATCCCATCACGATGGCGCTGGCCGGATTGCTGCTGGCGGCCGTGGCTTGCGTGGCGGGGTATATTCCGGCCCTGCGCGCCAGCCGTATCGATGCGATGCGCGCTTTACGCTACGAATAACCGCAGCGGTTTAGATTACTTCGAGATCACGCCGCAGGCGATGCGCGTGCCGGCATTTCCGGCGGGATCGGTCTTCAGATCGTCGGCCTTTTCGTGAATCACCAGCGCGGTTCCGCCGTTGGCGAACACCGAATGGGCATCGCCATCCATGTTCACGCGTTCATCCATCACCGTTACTTTAGCTGTGCCGTTCGCTTTGACCATGAAATTCTTCATGTCGCCGGCATGCGGCCCATCCGGATTTTCGAGCCCATGCTTCTTCATGTCGGGATTAAAGTGCCCGCCCGCGGAGGTGAAAGGCGCTTCGCATTTGCCGACAGCATGGATGTGAATGGCATGCTCACCGGGAGGCAAATTCTTCACACTGAGCTTGATTTTCACGCCCGGCTTGCTGTCGCTCAGCACCGCGGACCCGACACTCGCCCCCTTGGCGTCCTTCAGCTCTACGGTCACCGACTTGCTGGCAGCTTGTAGTGAGGCGGCCAGGAAACCAGCCGCGGCGACAACCACGATCTTCGAAATCATATGTGCTCCGTTCTCCTTCCCAGGAATCTTCTCGCGATTTGGATGCCCGCGTCAAAGGTTCGGCGTCGCGCTCAGGCTCGAGCTTGGCCGCCGCAAAATCTTGCAAACGTGCCATTGGCCACTCCAGTATGCCATCCTAACGGTATCGCACGGAACTTTGCTAGTCTCGTACGGGTTGTGTCTTTTTCGAATTATGATAATGCGGCAGTTCTTTATAACTATAGCTGTGAGCCTCGTTTCCATTTGCGCCTGGGGCCAGCAGTACACCATCAGCACGTTCGCCGGCACCGGCACAGCGGGCTTCTCGGGCGACGGCGGCGCCGCCACCAGCGCGCAGCTTAGCTCACCCGACGGGATTGCTTTCGATTCTTCCGGCAATCTGTACATCGCAGATTCCGTCAACCAAGTGATCCGTAAGATTTCGGGTGGGACCATTTCCACGGTGGCCGGAACCGGCGGGCTCCGGCGGGTTCTCGGGCGACGGCAAAGCCGCCACTAGCGCGCAACTGCTGGATCCTTCGGGCGTCGCGCTGGATTCTGCCGGAAACCTCTATATCGCCGACACCGGCAATCACGTCATACGGATGGTTTCCACCAGTGGAACCATCACTACCATCGCGGGCAACAACACGGGCGGATACGCGGGCGACGGCGGCGCGGCCGTCAACGCGGAGTTGGAATTTCCAGGGAGCGTACAGGTGGACGGCGCCGGCATCGTTTATATCGCCGATTCCGGCAACAATGTGATCCGCGAAATCGTGGGCGGAATTATCAACACGATTATGGGGGATGGGGTTACGGCAACGAGTTTGGACGATCCCGAATCGATCATTCTAGATGGCAAGGGTAGCCTCTATATCTGCGAAGGCGACGGTTTGCACGTGCTGAAGTACGTTCTGGGAAGTTCGGCCGCTACCGTGATCGCGGGCAGCGGCAATATCGGTTTCTCCGGCGACTTCGGGCCCGCTATCGACGCCGCGTTCGACGATCCCAAGAGCGTCGCGCTCGATTCAACCGGCTACGTCTATATCACGGACACCAACAACAACCGGATTCGAAAAGTCGCTCCCGGCGGCATCGTCACCACCATTGCGGGCTACGGCATTCCGGCCTATAGCGGGGACGGCGGCCCGGCTGTAAAAGCTACTTTGTCCTTTCCTCATGGGGTCGCCGTGGACGGGTCCGGAAATGTGTACATCGCCGACACAGACAACAACGTCATCCGCCTTCTCAAGCCTGTTACTCCCACCATCACATCCGGCGGTCTGGTGAATGCGGCCAGCTTCAAGGCCAAGGTTTCACCAGGGGCGCTCGCCAGCCTTTTCGGATCGAACTTCATCGGGAGCGGGCAGAGCGGCACCGCGCCTTCCGAGCCCTTGCCGGATAGCCTCGGCGGCGTCGCCGTGATCGTGAACGGCAAGCCCGGGCCGGTCCTCTACGTGAACTCGGACCAAATCAACTTCCAGATTCCCTGGGAGACTGCGGCGGGACCCGCGACCATCGTCGTCAGCTCAAACGGCGTCAAGAGCGCTTCCATGGCCGTCACCGTTCTGGCCGCCGCCCCTGGGCTGTTCTTCGATGGCTCGCACGCCATCGCGGAGAACTCCGATTACAGTTTGAACAGCTCCGGCAATCCCGCCAAAGTGGGAGGCACAATTCTGGCCTATTTGACGGGCGTCGGTCCCGTTAGCCCACCGGTGGCCGACGGCGCCGCTGCTTCCTCCACGACGCTTTCCAAAGTGACGACGACGGTCACCGCCACCATCGGCTCGAAGGCCGCAGAGGTTCCTTTCGCTGGGCTCGCGCCCGGCTTTGTCGGATTGTGGCAGGTGAACGTGGTGGTGCCCGACTGGACTAACGCAAGGCGATTTCCCGTTGGTGTAACCTCGGTGGCCAGTCCAGCAACGCGGCCAACGTCAGCGTCACGCCCTGAGAGTCCGATTATTTGGCCGATAGCGCCAGCTCGCTAAAGCTTTCCGCGCCATAATTCGTCAAATCGCCGATGCGCTCGATGCTGATATCCGCAGGTGGATATTTTTTGAACACCTCGGGATCGTGGGCATAATGCCCTTGCCGTACGAATACCGTGGTCACGCGCGATTTCCAGAGCCGCTTGATTGCGTCTAGTATGCGCAGCTTGTCATCCACCAACACATAGTGATCTGCTGGATAGCGCTGTTCTACGTCCTGGAGTTCCTGTTCTTTGTGAATGTAGATCAGCGCGTTGCCTTCAAAGAGCTCGAAGAGCCCGGAGCGATAGACTTTGTGGGGCTGAAAAACCACGTCGCCATCCGACAAAATCACGGCCTGTCCCCACTGGCCGACATGCTCCACGGCGTCCACCGAGTTCGGGAACAGGCGATTAGCAAACGGGTAGCGCATCAAGAAATAGGAGACCGTCAATAGGTTGGGATCGTGCGGATAATCGAAGCGATAGCGCTGCAGCGCCCCCAGATAGTCCGCGTATCCGAGCTCGGTACGGATCTCTTCAAAACGCTGCCAATAGCGCTGGGAGCGTTCCAGGCCGACGTGCGTCTGTAAGTGGCGCTTCAGGTCCGCGGTGACGTGGTCGTTATCGAGCAGCGTGTTGTCCACATCGAAAAGGAAGACGATCTTGTTATCCGGCATGATGGGCTCGTCCGCCAATTGTACCCGGTTCCGCAACCAGCCTACGCCGTTTGCAACTGCTGCCGATTGCCGCGATCGGCCACGATGGTAACCTGCATGTCGCGCGCCGAGTGGACCACTTGCTGCACCAGGCTTCGCCCCGATAGCGCCGGCCACTGGCTGGGACGGGGCCTGGCGAGGAACAAATGCGTGACACCGTTGAGGTGCGCGAATTCCACCAGCGTCTTGGCGACGTCCTGCCCCTGCAATATGCGCGTTTCAATATGCAGATTGCGGGCGAAGTTCAGATGGCGCTCCACTGCTTCGCGGTCCTGCACGGATAGACTGTGCAGATCGGTTTCGCGCGAGACCGCCACGGCGAAGCAGTCCGCCTGCAGATAATCCGCCACGCGTTTGCCACGCCGGATGAGCATGGCGCTGGAGGGCTCGGGCGTAACCAGAATCAGAATCCGGTCCGAATGTTCCGGGGATTCCCCGGCCTCGGCATCGAAACCGGGCTCTGGCTCAAATCCTGGATCGTCGTAATCCACCTGCCGGATCTCCACTTCGTGCGCGGTTTGCCGCAGCGCCATCTCGCGCAAAACCACCAGCGTGGATTCCTGAAAAAAATTCTCCAGCGCCTTCTGCGCTTTCTCCTGCGAATAGACCACGCCGCGCGCCAGCCGGTTCAGAAGCGCGCGCGGCGTCAGATCCACCATCACCACCTGGTCGGCCTGCTGCATCACCCAATCGGGAATGGTTTCGCGCACGCGGATTCCGGTGATCTGCCAGATCTGATCGTTCAGGCTCTCCAGATGCTGGATGTTCATGGTGGTGAAAACGTCAATGCCGGCGTCCAGCAGAAATTGGACATCCTGCCAGCGCTTCAAGCGCTCCGATCCGGGCACGTTGGTGTGCGGGAATTCGTCCACCACGCAGATCTCGGGATGGCGGGCAAGGATGGCGTCGGAGTCCATTTCCTCGAATAGCGCGCCGCGATAATCGATCTTGCGGCGTGGAATAATCTCCAGACCTTCCGTTTTCGCGATGGTATCCTTGCGGCCGTGCGGCTCAAAGTAGCCGATCACCACGTCGCGGCCCTGGCGTTTCAGCTCCTGCGCCTCCTCCAGCATCTGATAGGTCTTGCCTACGCCGGCCGCATAGCCCAGAAAGATTTTCAGTCTTCCGCGAGTGTCCGCCATAATCAATGCGGAAACACCCGTACGTCGATATCGTTCGCCCCGCGAATCAACCGGTCGAGCGGAGTGCCGGTGAAGCGCTCCCACCATTGTTCGCGCGTGCTGTGTCCGACGAAGATTTGCGTGATGCCGTGCTCGTGCGCAAATTTCAGCAGCGTCTCGATGGGATCCTGGCCGTCCAGAATCTCGATCCGGGCATGGGCTGCCCGCGCGACGTCCAGATTGCGCTCCAGCGCTTCCTGATCGCTGGCCGAAATCTCGGCTTGCCGGACGTAGGCCACCATCAGATCGCCGTGGAATCGTTCGGCGTTGCGCTTGCCGCTGGCGATCATCGGGCCGGCGTTGGCGCGCGGCGTCATGCACACCAGAATGCGCTCCTGGGCCCCGAACGTTTGCGGGATGCCGTTGCGTTGCAGGTAGGCTTCCAGCTGCCGGTCCACCACATCGGCCGCCAGCAGCAGTGCGATTTCGCGCAGCGCCGAGAGCTTTTGCGCTACCGTGGCCTCACTCATCTGTCCGTCCTGCGATCGCTCCACGCACATCTCCGGCGGCGCGTCCACCACCACGATCTCGTCGGCCGAATTCAAAAAGCTGCGCGGAACCGTTTGGTTGACGGTCTTGCCGGTGATCCGCGCCACGCGTTCCTGCAGCTCATCGATGTATTGGATATTGATGGTGCTGATCACCGAGATCCCGGCTTCCAACAGTTCGTTCACGTCCTCCCAGCGGCTGCGGTGCGGCAAGCCCGGCGGATTGTCGTACGCCAGGCCATCCACCAGGCAAACCGCGGGGTGGCGCTTGAGAATGGCCGGCGTATCCATCACCAGAAACCCCGTCCACTTCCCGCAGCGGAATCACTTCGAGTTTGCTGAGAACGCGACTCGATCTCGTGCGAGGTCTTGGGCTGGATCGCCCCCACCACTACGTCCTGGCCGCGCTCATGCCGCCTGCGCCCTTCGTCCAGCATGCGGAACGATTTGCCGACGCCCGAGGCATATCCTAGAAATACCTTCAACCGCCCGCGTCGCTCATACTCTTCCTCGGCCTGCACCTGTTGCAACAGCTCTTCCGGGGTGCGGCGTCGCATGGCTGTGGGCATGGCTTACTTCCATTATTACCGGTTGCCCCGTTATCCTGGTAGTGAACTGATGGTGAAAGCAATTGCAGATAGGTATGAGCGTTGGATCCGCGCGCGCGAAGAATACTTGTGTTTTCGAGCCACCAATCGCGTGGTCCGGCACTTCGAATGGGGCCTGGAATGGACCCAAAAGTGGCCCTGCGCGCAGCGTCATCCCAAAAACGGCGAAGCTCCCGAAGAGTATGTGGCGAAGCTGAATGAGCTCGCGATACTGGATAGCGACGAGTTCTTTGGCTATGAAGTACCGCGCGATTTCGAGCTTCGCGACGGCATGCTGCGATTCCATTCGCCCATCCACACCCCGTACCCCGAGAACAATTTGGTCCACGCGCAGTGGTTCCCGGCGCCAAATTCGAAGAGAGCCGTAGTAGTACTGCCGCACTGGAATGGTCCTGCCGATAGCTACCTCGCGTTGTGCCGCGGCCTGGCCCGCCTGGGCATTTCCGCGCTGCGTATCAGCTTGCCGTATCACGATTACCGCATGCCGGCCGAACTCCAGCGCGCCGACTATGCGGTCTCCGCCAACATCTGCCGAACGATGGACGCCGCGCGCCAGGCCGTGATCGACGTGCGCTGTTGTCTGGATTGGCTTGAATCGCAGGGCTACGAGCGCTTGGGAATCGTCGGCACCAGCCTTGGATCGGCCTACGCGTGCCTGGTGAGCGCGCACGATGAGCGTGTTTCCGTGAATGTGTTCAACCACTGCTCCACCTATGTGGCCGACGTGGTCTGGGCGGGCCTTTCCACCAAGCACATCCGCCAGGGCATCGAAGAGCATATCGATTTAGACCGGCTGCGGCAGTCCTGGATGGCGGTTTCGCCGGTGAACTATATGGAAAAGTTCGCGGCCAAGAAGCAGAAGTCGCTATTCATTTACGCCGCTTATGACACCACGTTTCCACCCGAGCTGTCGCGAGACATCGTGGCCAAGATGCGCGAATATTCCGTGGATCACAAGGTGGTGGTGCTGCCCTGCGGCCACTACACGCTGGGTGAGACGCCGTTCAAATTTATCGACGGCTATCACATCTGCTCCTACTTGAAGCGCAACTTGTAGTCCGCTTCCTTTGGTCGCGGCTCAGTAACACCATTCCGAGCCGTGACCAAAGGCAGCGGTACGCGCGCGGTTTAGTTCAAGAGAGACCCCAGCGCCGGCAACGGCACAGCGCTCTGTTTTAGCGCCGCGTCGTGGAATTGCTGCAACTGGTAAGCCGCGCCTTTGTGCAGCTTGTAGGCCTCGCGATTGTCCAGCCATCCGCGCCATCCGATGAAGTACATCGGGAGCTGGCAGGAAGACAACTGCGCGCGCTGGAATTTGCCGGTGGCCTCTTCCTTCTCCTGGAACGTGTCGTTCATCATTAAATCCAGCGCCTGCTGCTCGGTCATGCCCATGGTTTGGAGGCGAATGTCTAGAATCGCATTGGCGATAGACCGCAGCAGCTGCTTCATCATCGAAAGCCGCAGCTCCGGGCTATTATTCATGAATCCTTCGTCCGACATCATCTGTTGTGTGTACAGGGCCCAACCTTCCACATAAGGTCCGTTGCTGTAAATGCTGCGGAGCACGCGGCGCGATTTTGGCTCCAGGGCGTTTGCAAATTCAAACTGTACATAGTGGCCCGGCATGGCTTCATGAATCGTGATTTCCATCATGCCGTAGCGGTTGTATTCACGCAGCTTGGATTCGACGTTCGCTTTGGGCATGCTGGGTGGAATCGGGGTCACCCAATAGAACGCGCCTAATTGCGGCTCGAGCGCGGGCGCTTGATTGAAGCCGGCAACGGAATAGATTCCGCGCATAAACTCGGGCGTGGGGATCACTTGCAGATTACTCACATTGCCCAGAGTCACTAAGTGCTTCTCCCGGACAAAATTTGTGGCTTCCGCCAAGTCCTTCTTGGCTTGATCCATATATTCCGCGGGCGTGGTGTGTTGCAGCGCGATTTTATCTAATGCCTGCTTAACGGTGAGCGGCGCGGCCAGTTTGGCCATCTGTTCGCGTACTTCCTTCAATGCAGCTTCGGCTTCCGAGAGCACCTGTGCGGGATCTTTCCCCGACACCAGGGTGTACTCGAACTTCTGTTCGTATTTCTCCTTGCCGAGCCGCCAATCGCTGGTCTTTTTCGACAGATCATCCTTCAAGAACTTGGTGAACGCGCGCAATGCGTCCAGGGCCGGCCCCGCGGCGTGGTCATAATCTGACTTCAAAGCGTCGGGCGCTTTAGCGCGCAACGTCTTGTCGATCAGATCCAGATTGCCTACGTTCTCCTCGCGCGCTACGCGATTCCAAATCTCAGGCGAATCGCCCAGATTCGCCTGGGCCTGCTGCATCAGAGCCGGAATCTTCTGCAATCGCTGGATGATCTGGCGATACCGCTGATCGATGGGCGCGTATTCCAGCACAAAGGGGGTGAACAGGGCGTTGCCCACCAGTTCCACATAGACGGTCGGATTGTGGCGATAGCTTTGGATCTTGTCGAGCTCCAGCAGCTGCAGATTGATTGCGTTGTCGATGATCTGGTAGTCGGCGCGATCTTGCGCCGAGAGCGAATCTGGCGCGATCGCCGCCAGGCGGGTGTGGAAATCGGAAAAGAACTTGTGTTGCCGCTCGATCCCCGCAGCGCTAAAATCGTCGAGCTGTTCATCCAGAAGGACGCCATTGTGCTGGTGATAGCCGGCGGATGTCGCCCCTACCGGCGAGAGCGCCAGCGATCCGTAGACAAAATCGTTGGTGAGCGCGGACAAATCCGGCTTGGCTGGAGGCGCGGCTGTCTTGCAACTCGTCAGATAGAGCAAGGACACAGCCACTAAAACCGAAAAAATCCTAAGCGATGGCCGCATGTACCTTCTCCAGATCTTCCGCTTCGCCAAATTTGGAACCCTCCAACTCCTTATTGATATTGCGCAGCAGCCCGGTGAGCACGCCGCCCGCGCCGATCTCGAGGAACCGGCCAACGCCCAGCGACGCCAATGTTTGGATCACTTCGGTCCAGCGCACCGGGTTCGGCACTTGATGATACAGTCCCTCCCGTGCATCGGCGCCGGCCCGAATCAACTGCGCCTGCCACCCATTCACCAAGGGGACCGCCAGGTCGCGAAATTCCGTGGCATCCAGATCCGCTTTCAGGCGTTCTTGCGCAGGCTCCATGAGCGCGCAATGAAACGGGGCGCTCACAGGCAGCGACAAAGCGCGCCGAGCCCCTGCGGTCTTGGCCAATTCTACGGCTCGCGCCACGGCTCCGGTATGTCCCGCGATCACCACTTGATCGGGCGAATTCAAGTTCGCTGCGGTCACAATCTCGCTTTGCGCGGCCTCTGCGAGAATGCCGTCCAGCTTGCCCTCGGGGAGTTTTAGCAAAGCTGCCATGGCGCCCACGCCCACCGGCACCGCTTCCTGCATGTATTGTCCCCGCTTGCGCACCAAACCCACGGCGTCGGCGAAGTCGAGCGATTTTGCCGCCACCAGCGCGGCGTATTCGCCCAGGCTGTGGCCGGCAACATAATCGGCTTGGACGCCTTGTTCGTCCAGAACCCGCCAGGCCGCCACTGAAACCGTCAGCAACGCCGGCTGCATATTCTCAGTGAGTTGCAGTGTCTCGGCGGGGCCTTCAAAGCAAAGTTGGGTGAGCGAGAATCCCAATGCTGTGTCGGCTTGGTCAAAAACCGCGCGGGCGGCTGAGAATTTTTCGGCGAGGCTCTTGCCCATTCCAACGTACTGCGAGCCTTGCCCAGGGAAAACGAACGCTGTCTTCATAGAGAATTGAACATTTTCAGTGTAAGCCTTCCTGCGTGTACAATTTTTTTCGATCCTTTGGGCGGGCTGTTGCGTCTTATCCAGTGAGAAGGAGGAGGCATGCAGATTCAGACTCGCTCTCAGGCGCAGCAGCCCGTGCCCCACTACGAGAACCACGCGTTCGTGTACTGTCCCATCTGCACCCACACCGTGGAAGGGATTGTCATCAGCAACGGCAAGACCGCCAAGGTGAAACCCGGTCAAAAATGCTCGCGATGTTCGGCGGCGCTCGATCCGGGATACATCATGCGTATTGATCGCGCGGCATAGCTATTGGAGCCTCTCGCGCCGCGTGGTACTGTAGTCTCAGCTGATGAAACGTAGAACCACAAAGCCAGCTGAGCCGGTGATCGACCAGGCCCTTCTGGAACAAGCCAAGCTTTCCGTGATGTCCGACCAGGTGAAGCGGATGGACAAATGCACAGTGTGCGGGGCCGTCTGCGCGCCCAATTCCACGGAAGATTTGTGTTGGGTTTGCCGGCGCTTGAAAATCAGCGCGTGGCGCGATTCCGATCAGCAAAGCGTTCAGGAGTAGCGCGCGCCCGTTCGTAGACGAAGGCAGCCGCCGCTACGTCTTCCACACCAATACCAAGCGATTTGAAGATTGTGATTTGCTTGGGGTCGAAGTGACGTTTCACGCTTTGAAGCTCCACGACATTCGCCCAGCTATTCGCCAGAATCAGATCGCCGGATTCCGTCTTGGCCTGGTCGAGTGAATCTACCGCCACCAAAGCTGCGCGCCGCACCAACTCGGCCGGCAGCTCTCTGCGAGTCGCGACGTTCGATCCCATGGCATTGACCAGGGTTCCCGGTGCGACCCAGGCGTCATCTACCACGGGCTCCTGGGAATTCGTAGCCGTCACAACGATGTGCGCGCCACGTACCGCTTCTTCAGCCGTCGGAACAGCGGTGGCCCCGCATTCCTCTGCGAACTTCCGCCGTTTCTCTTCGCTCCTGCTCCAGACGCGCACCGTTTTGATGGACCTGACCGCGCGAATCGCTTCTACTTGGGTGCGAGCTTGAAAACCCGAGCCAATCACGCCTACGGTATCGGCTTGGGGATTTGCCATCAGGTCGGTCGCGTAGCCGCTCGCGGCGCCGGTGCGAATCTGGCCCAGATTATTCGCTTGCATCCAAGCCAGCGGCTCGGCGGTCGCGGCGTCGAACAGCATGAAGTAAAAGTGCAACCCGTGGCGCGGATTGGTGGCGTAGAACTTCGTTCCGAAATAGTTGAGGTAGGAACCGGCCATGCTGTGCAGCGTCGATCCGGTGTCCAGGATTAGACGCCGCCGCGGTTGGTTGATGGCCTTGCCTGCAGCCAGCGCTTCGAAAGCGCTGCGCATGACGCCGATCGTGTCGCGCATCGGCAATAACTGCTTGACGTCTTCTTCCGTGAGGTAGAGCACTACTTCGTCACGGGATCGGCGCTTTCAGGATCCAGCCCCAGCTCGAGGATGGCGGCCTGCGCCCGCTGTTTGTCGAACTTGCCGTCGCGAGCCAGCCGGGCCAGCGCCGCGGCCGCGATTGCTTCCGCGCCATTCTCGAAATGCTTGCGCAGATGCTCGCGATTGTCGCTGCGCCCGAAACCATCGGTACCCAGCGTCACCAGGCGTCCTGGGAGCCAGGGAGCGATCTGATCGGCCACCACCTTCATGTAATCGGTAGAGGCGACGATCGGACCTGCCACGCCTTCGAGCGCCTGCAGCAGGTAAGGCTTGCGCTCCGGTTCGGTGGGATGCAGCCGGTTCCAGCGTTCCACTTCCAGCGCGTCGCGCCGAAGCTCGTTATAGCTGGTGACGCTCCAGACGTCGGACGCAACCTGGTAGTTGTCCGCCAGGATCTTCTGCGCCCGCAGGGCTTCGTTCAAAATCGGGCCGCTCCCAAATAACTGCACTTGCGCATTGCCGCCCTCTGCGACCTGATAGCGGTACATGCCGCGCAGAATTCCATCCGCCACGCCCTCCGGCATTGGCGGCTGAGCGTAGTTCTCGTTGTAGATGGTCAGGTAGTAGAAACGATTCTCCATCTCCTGATACATGCGCCGGATGCCGTCCTGGATGATCACCGCGATTTCGTAAGCGTAGGCCGGATCGTAGCTGCGGCAAGTGGGAACCGTGCTCGCCAGCACCAGACTGTGGCCATCCTGGTGCTGCAGACCCTCGCCCGACAAAGTGGTTCGGCCGGCGGTCCCGCCCATCAGGAAGCCTTTGCCGCGCGAGTCGGCGAAAGCCCAAATCAAATCGCCGATGCGCTGGAACCCGAACATCGAGTAATACGTGAAGAACGGGATCATCGGTACGCCGTAGTTGGAGTACGCAGTCCCGGCGGCCGTGAACGACGCCATGGAGCCCGCTTCGTTGATGCCTTCTTCCAGAATCTGGCCGTTCTTGGCCTCTTTGTAGAACAGGAAATTCTCGCTGTCCACCGGCTTATAGAGCTGGCCGCGGCTGGCGTAGATGCCGTATTGCCGGAATAGCGATTCCATGCCGAACGTACGCGCTTCGTCCGGAATAATCGGGACAATGTACTGGCTCAGGGCTTTGTCCTTGAGCAGCAAGCGTGAGCACCCGCACGAACGCCATCGTCGTGGAAACTTCGCGGCCCTGCGATCCGCTGAGCGATTCCGCGAAGGTCTCAAGCGGCGGCGCTTCGATCGTGATCTTGGGAGCCGAGCGCGCCGGCAAGACTGCCGCCCAGCGCTTCCCGTCTCTCGCGGATATACCGCATTTCGGGGCTGTCGTCCGGTGGCCGGTAGAACGAAGCCGTGTGGACGGTCTCTTCGGAAATGGGGATGTCGAAGCGGCGGCGGAAGTAGAGCATTTCGTCTTCGTTCAGCTTCTTCTGCTGATGCGTGACGTTGCGGCCCTCGCCGGCTTCGCCCAGGCCGTAACCTTTGACGGTCTTGGCCAGGATCACCGTGGGCGACCCGGTATTGTCCATGCGCGCGCTTATAGGCGTTGTAAACCTTCAGCGGATCGTGGCCGCCCCGCCGCAAAGCGCCGATTTCATCGTCGGACATGTGCTCCACCAGCTTCAGCAACTCAGGATATTTGCCGAAGAACTCCTTGCGGGTGTAAGCGCCGCCTTTGGCTTTGAAGTTTTGATACTCGCCGTCCAGGCACTCGTCCATGCGCTTCATGAGGAGGCCGGTGGTGTCGCGTGCCAGCAAGTCGTCCCAGCTGCCGCCCCACATCACTTTGATCACGTTCCAGCCGGCGCCGCGGAAGTGCGTCTCCAGCTCCGTGATGATCTTGCCGTTGCCGCGAACCGGCCCGTCGAGGCGCTGCAAATTGCAATTGACGACAAAAATGAGATTGTCCAACTGCTCGCGCGAGGCCAGCGCGATCGCGCCCAGCGATTCGGGCTCGTCAGTTTCGCCGTCGCCCAGAAACGCCCAGATCTTGCGCGGAGTCACCGGTATGATGCCGCGGTTCTCCAGGTATCGCATGAATCGTGCCTGATAGATGGCGTTAATGGGCCCCAGACCCATCGAAACGGTCGGAAACTGCCAGAAATCTGGCATCAGCCAGGGATGCGGATAGGAGGAAAGCCCGGGATGTTCGCGCAGTTCGTGCCGGAAATTTTCCAGATGCTTGTCGTTCAAACGGCCTTCCAGGTACGCCCGGGCGTACTCACCCGGCGAAGCGTGCCCCTGGAAGTAGATAAAATCCCCCGGTTGATCGCCATGCCGCCCGTGGAAGAAATGATTGTGGCCCACTTCGGCCAGGGTCGCGAGCGACGCGTAGGTCGAAATGTGGCCGCCAATGCCGCTGTCATGCTTGTTGGCGCGTACAACCATGGCCATCGCGTTCCAGCGGATCAGGCTCTTGATCCTTCGTTCGATGGCGCGGTCGCCCGGATAAGGCACCTCTTCGTCCACCGGAATTGTGTTGATATAAGGGGTTTTTAGCCCGCTGGGAGCCTGGACGCCATACAGCGCGGCCCGGTCCGTCAGGCGGCTGAGCAGGTAAGCGGCGCGATCCGCTCCTCCTTCTTCAACGACACCGTCGAGCGCTTCCAGCCACTCAATGGTCTCCTGCGCGTTTGGGTCCTCGCTGGTTACGAGTTTAGTTGCAAGCATGGGTATGAATAGGGGTCACTTTCAAAATAACATTTGTGAACTACCAGGGCTGTCGCTAACTTGGCGTGCCAACGGAACAGGGAGACTGACTGGAGCTCTAGTACCATCTTAACTCGCGTTGAAGCGATCGGCAGTAAGGGCGCAGTCGCTTAATTGAAAAGGGGGCCCAAGAGAGCCGTAACCTTGGCGACCTGTGTTGCGTCTTATCGTTTCAGCCGATAGGAGTGAGTACTTACTTATGGAAGCAGCCAGAGCCCGCGCCACTGAGGCAGCCAAGCCCACCGAGGCTCCCGTCCGTCCCCCACGCATGCCCGGAGAAGACCGCCGCCGGCAGCTTCTGCGCGTGGCTATCGACAGTTTCGCCCAAAACGGCTTCAGCGGCACCAAAACCAAGGACATAGCCGCTGCCGCGGGGGTCAGCGAAGCCATCCTTTTTCGCCATTTTGCGAGCAAGGAAGACTTGTACCACGCGATTTTGGACGAAAAGGAAGCCACCATGGGTGGCGACCGCTGGTTTGTGGAATTAAACGACTTGGCCGAACGGCGGGACGACCGGGGTTTGTTCCACCATGTAGCCTCGCAGATCATCCGATCGTTTCGCGAGGATGCCGCATTTCACCGGCTGTTGCTCTACGCTTCGCTCGAAGGGCATCTTCTGGCGGACCTGTTCCATGAGCGTTTCGGACTGCCCATGGGTGACTTTATTTCCCGCTATATCGCGCTGCGGCAGCAGGAAGGCGCGTTCCGGGAATGCGACCCGGATGCGGCGGTGATGTTCGTGGTTGGATCCACCGTGCAATACGCCATGACGCGTCATGTGCTTGGCGCCAAGAAGGTACAACTTCCTGAGGACGTGATGCTGGAACAGTTTGTGGATTTGATTTTGGGCGGCCTCGAAGCACGTCCTACCGTTGGCGCGACCGTAAAAGGAAAACACAAGTAGGGAATTCCAATGAGAAGCCGTACAGGAGTCATTTTTCTCAGCTTCACCGCGTTCGCCCTGTTGGCAAGTGCCGGATGCGGCAGCGCAAGCAAGAACATCCCACTGACGGAAGCCGCAACTGGACCTGCCAAAGTGCTGAAGGTGGCGACGGTGCGCGCGGTAACGAAAGAGGTTTCCTCTTCCGTGCAGGTAACAGGCAGCTTTCTCGCGGAAGAATCCTCGGATGTCGCGCCGCCGGCTGCGGGCCGTGTCATTGAGACGCCCGTGGATGCAGGCGCATTCGTAAAGCAAGGGCAGGTGCTGGCGAAACTCGAGGATCGCGATGCGCAACTTCGTTTGCAAGCGGCGGTGGCTTCCGAGCAGCAGGCAGAAGCTAGCTTGCACCAGGCGGAATCACGAATCGGCCTGGTGCAAGGCGGCAAATTCGACGCCAATAGCGTGCCAGAAGTTCTTTCGGCCAAGGCGTCGTATGATTCCTCGGTGGCGCAGGCCAAGATGTCGGAAGCCGACGCGCAGAGGTACGACGCGCTGATCAAGACCGGTGATGTCTCCCAAAGCGCCTTCGATAAGGCGCGCACGCAAGCCGACACGGCTAAGGAACAAACCAATTCAGCCCGGCAGTTTTATGAGGCGGCGCTCAACGCCGCGCGCCAGAACTTCCAGGGCGTGATCAATGCCCAGGCATCGCTGGCCGGTGCGCGGGCCCAAACCGCTATCGCGCGCAAAGCGGTGGAGGACACTATCATCACGGCGCCGTTCGCCGGGTACATCAGCTCGCGCCCGGTGGCTGTCGGGAATTATGTGGCCCTTACGTCGAAAATCGCGACGCTGGTTCGCGTGACGCCGTTGAAGCTGGATCTGCAGGTCCAGGAGTCGAACGCGCCGCAGCTGAAGGTCAACGCCGATGTCGAAGCCAGCGTTCCCGGGTTATCCGGGCCGCACGTTTCACGGTACCGTGACGTCCATCAACCCGACCGTGGATGCCAATTCACGCACCGTGCTGGTGGAAGCGAAATTCGCAAATGAGGATCTGGCGCTGAAGCCCGGCATGTTCGCTACGGCCCGCATTCTGCTGAATGGCAGCAGCATGGGGATTTTTCTTCCGCGGTCTTCGGTGTCTGACGGACCCCAGCACCAATTCGTCGCAAGTCTTCTTTGTTCGCGATGGCAAGGCGCGTGTCGCCGTGGTGCAATTGGGCGCCGTCGATGGCGACATGATTCAGATCCTTTCCGGCATCTCGGCCGATTTCGTGGTCGCGAACAACCATTTGCAGGATTTGTTCGACGGGGAGCCGGTGGACACCGGTCGAGGAGAATAGCCGTGCATAAACTTGCTGAATTGTGCGTTAAGCGGCCCGTTTTCGCCACCATGTTGATTGTGGCGCTCATGGTGGTGGGCGGTTTCTCGTTTTTCACTCTGGGCGTGGATCTGTTTCCCAAAATCGATTTGCCGACGGTTTCGGTCTCGGTCAGCAACCCCGGCGCATCGGCCGAGGAAGTGGAAACGGACATTACGAAGCGGGTGGAAGACGCCGTCAACACGATTAGCGGTATCGATTCGATTAACTCTACTTCGGTGGAAGGCGCCTCTACCGTCGTCATCACCTTCGAACTCGATAAGAACGGCGATGTCGGCGCGCAAGAGATTCGCGACAAAGTGAATCTGATCGTGAACGATCTGCCAGACACGGCCAAAGCGCCCGTGGTGCAGAAGTTCGATCCCGACGCTACGCCGATCATGCAGATTGCTCTATCGTCGTCGCGTCCTTTGCGGGAAGTGACCGAAATCGCCGACAAGCAGATCAAGCCGCAGCTGGAAAACATCAACGGCATCGGACAAATCCAATTAGTCGGCGGCTTGAAGCGCGAAATCCGTGTGTGGGTGGATCCGGATAAAATGCGCGCCTACAATCTGGCCATTTCCGACGTCGCCAATGCGCTGAAGCAGCAGAACATGGAAATGCCGGCCGGTAACGTGAACGCGGGAGCACGCGAACTGGCTGTTCGGACACTAGGACGCTTGGTTGATCCGGCGCAGTTCAATGAAATCGCCATCGCGACCCGCGGATCGTATGTCGTAAAGCTGCGCGATATCGGCTACGCCGAGGATTCGCAGGAAGAACCCACCACCGCCGCGCGGCTGAATGGCGACGCGGCCGTGACCATGGTGGTGTCCAAACAATCCGGACAGAACACGGTGGCGGCGGCCGACGCGCTGAAGGAACGGATCAAACAGGTCGCCGCGGCGCTACCCAAAGACATCCACATTCAGATCATCAACGATCAATCTATCTTCATCAAGGCGACGGTGCATTCGCTGGAAGAACATCTGATCGAAGGAAGCATTCTGGCCGCGGCGATCGTCTTCGCATTTCTCGCCAACATCCGCACCACTTTGATCTCCGCGCTCGCCATTCCGACTTCGATTATTTCGACCTTCGCGTTGATGGCTGCCATCGGATTCGATCTGAATCAGATCACCATGCTGGCGCTGACTCTCATGGTTGGCATTGTGATCGACGACGCCATTATTGTGCTCGAAAACATCTACCGCTTCATGGAAGAAAAGGGCATGTCGCCCTATCGAGCCGCGATTGAAGGGACGAAAGATATCGGCTTGGCGGTCATGGCCACCACGTTTTCGCTGCTGGCCGTGTTCTTGCCCATCGGTTTCATGGGCGGCATCGTCGGGCGGTTCATGTCGTCATTCGGATTCACGGCGTCGTTCGCTATTGCGGTCTCGCTGCTGGTGTCCTTCACGCTGACGCCGATGCTGACGTCGCGGTTCGTGAAGGTGCTTCCCAAGCAGGAGGGCGAAAAGAGGTCCGGATCGAAGGATTCGCGCTTCTTCCGTTTCATCGATACCCATTACACGAGCATGCTGGAATGGGCGATGGCGCATCGGAAGTCGATGGTCGCGATCAGCGTGGCGGTAGTGCTGAGCACCGTTCCGCTCTTCATGTTGGTGGGCAAGAACTTTATTCCCGCTGACGACCGATCCGAATTCCAAGCCAGCATTCGGGCGCCGGAGGGAACTTCTCTGGCCGCGACGGTAACCATCGCCGAGCGCATCGCACGCGACATCCGCGCGCTGCCGGGAGTGACGGCCACCTTGACGTCGGTAGGCATTGGAACAGCATCGTTTACCGGCTCGGCTGCCGGCGAGGCCAACAGCGCTTCTATTTTCGTGAAGCTGGCTCCCGCTGCGCCGATCGCAAAGATACGCAGAATCAGCTGATGGCAAAGGCGCGCGGGATTCTCGCCCACTATCCGAAGGATCTGCGCACCAGCGTGGGGCAGGCGGCCGATGGACCCGGCGGCGGGCAGGCCGATGTGCAGTTTACGCTGACGGGTCCGGATCTGGACAAGCTCAATTCCTATTCGCAAGCGCTACTGGCCAAGCTAAAGCAAATTCCCAATGTGGCCGACGCCGACACATCGTTGGTATATGGCAAACCCGAGCTGCGCGTGGAAATCGACCGGCAGCGCGCGGCGGACTTGGGTGTGCGGGTTAGCGATATCGCGCAAGCTTTGAACACCATGGTGGCGGGCCAAGTGGTTTCGTCGTTCCCTTCCGGCGGAGAAGAATACGATGTGCGCTTACGCGCCGACATGCAGTACCGCACCAGCGCCGAAGGGCTGCGGCAGCTCACGGTTTTTTCGACCAACACGCGCGGCTGGGTGCCGCTGGATCAGGTGGTCCGCATTAAGAGCGGGGATGCACCATCCAGCATCGGGCGGCTGGACAGGCAGCGTGAGGTGACGCTGAGCGCCAACGTATTGCCGGGCGGATCGCAACAGAAAATTCTTTCTTCTTTGACTCAACTCGCGGACGATCTTCACATGGGCGCCGGCTATCGCACGGAGCTGCTCGGGCACTTCCAAGGAGCTGAACCGCACCGCCTACTATTTCATCGTCGCCATCGCTCTGACATTCATCTTCATGTACATTGTGCTGGCTGCGCAGTTTGAATCGTTCCTGCATCCATTCACGATTCTGCTGACGCTGCCGATCGCGGTGCCGTTCGGCATCCTGTCGTTATTGATGTTCGGCCAGAGCGTGAACATCATGTCGGGGCTCGGGTTGTTGTTGCTGTTCGGAATCGTGAAAAAGAACGCGATTCTCCAGATTGACCATACCAACGGATTGCGCGCCGCGGGGGTAGAACGCTACGAAGCGATCATCCAAGCCAATCGCGACCGGCTGCGGCCCATTCTGATGACCACCACCGCGCTGGTAGCCGGCATGCTTCCGCTGGTGCTTTCCAACGGCGAAGGTTCAGCCGCCAACCGGTCTATCGGCGTGCTGGTGGTGGGGGGACAAACCTTGTGTCTGCTGTTGACCTTGCTGGCCGTGCCGGTATTTTATTCGCTCTTTGACGATATGAAGCAATTACCGATGCTTCGAAGGTTCTCTCGCAAGCGTGACACTACGCGTGAAGTGGTTTCCGGTTTGGATGTGGCGCCCCAGCCCATGCATTTCGAAGGAGGAGAACGCGCCTGATGCGTGCATCTGTACTTTTTGTGCCCCGCTGGGCCGCGGCGTTTCTCGCCTGGTCGCTTCCGATCGTTCTGGCGCAGGACACGCTTTCAACTCCGCGTCCGGTTGAACCCGCGACTTCCACACTGGTGCCGCCCATGCGGCCTTTCCATATGCCGCCGCGCACCGGGATCGAGACCCAGGCGGAAGTTACGCTGGAGCAAGCCTTGTCCATGGCTTTGGCCAACAACAAGGACATAGAAGCATCGCGAATCGATCGTTTGGAATCGGAATTTAGTTTGACCGCGGCGCAGGGTGTGTTCGATCCGCAGATCAATGTGAACAGCTACTGGGAGCAGCAGATTAATCCTGTCGCGTCGTCGCTGGGAGGCTCGGCTACCGGGAGTTTGCTGAACAAGACCTGGCTGGCGGACCCCGGAATCAGTCAGACGTTGCCCTGGTACGGCGGATCGTTCAAGACGGATTTGTCGTCGGCGGATACATTTTCCAACAACACCTTTCTCTCGCTGAATCCGCAATATCCCACGTCGCTGAATTTCTCCTATACGCAGCCGCTGTGGCGCAACTTGCTTTATGACAACAATCGCCTCCAGATCGACGTGGCCAAGAAGAATATTGCACTGACCAACGAGCAGTTCCGGCAGCGCGTGATGACGATCGTGCAGCAGACCGAGCAGGCTTACTGGGAGCTATCGTATGCTTACAACAATCTGCAAGTGCAGCTGGACGCGGTGCGCATCGGCATTCAGCAAGACGAGAGCAATCGGCGTCAAGAAGAGCAAGGGCTGCTGGCTCCTATCGACGTGGTGGCCGCGCAGACGCAACTTGCGAATTTTGAAGTGAACGCCTATGCGGCGCAATCTTCTTTAACCAGCGCGGAGAACGTATTGAAGGATCTGGTGCTGCCGAATCGAAACGATTCCGCGTGGTCGAGCGCGTTGATTCCGACCACTCCCGCCGACGTAAAGGCGCCTTTGGTTCCTCTATCGGATGCCGTCGCCGAAGCCATGACCAGCCGGCCGGAGATCGCCCAGGTGAAGATTAACGGCGAGATCAATGAAAAAGACGTGCGCTATTATCGCGAGCAGACCAAGCCTCAGGTGAATCTGACGGTGCTCTATACACGGGCGGGTTTGGCCGGCGTTTTGCTTCCTCCGGGCCCCAATCCGTTTACGTCCGCCTTCGGTCCTTTGACGGACCGCTTGGACGAACTCTCGGTCCTGGCGGGACTGCCGCCGTTGAGCCCCGTGTCCTTTGGAAGTGGCACCGTGCCACCGCTATTGGTTGGAAATTACGGGCAATCGCTTTCGAATATCTGGAACGGGAGTTTTCCGACTACGGAAGTCCAGCTCAATATCTCGCTACCGATTCGAAATCGGACCGCGGAAGGAAATCTCGGAAAATACATGGCGGAGACCCGCAAGATTCGCAATCAATTGCAGCAGACCGAGCAGAACGTGCAAGCCGAAGTGCGCAGCACAATGGAAAACGTTCAAATGGCGCAATTGCGGCTGCAAGCGTCGCAAGTGGCGCGGCAATCCGCCGAAGAGCAGTACCAAAGCGAGCAGCGCCAGTTTCGAGCCGGCACGTCGACTTTGTTCTTGGTGCAGCAGCGCCAGTCGAACATGATTTCCGCGCGCAGCCAGGAGCGGCGTTCGGAAGCCGACATGAGCGAAGCCATCGCGCAATTCCAACTGGCCACCGGAACTATTTTGGCTGAACGAAACATCACCCTGAAGTAAGTGGCAGGGACTGTACAACAAATGTCTCGGTTGGCCTCCCCTAACTGCCAGCCGGGCGCCGGAGCGGGACGAAGGGGTTGAACTTTTGGTTCGGCGCGGAGTCGAGATCCGTCACCTGCCGTAGCGTGACTTGAAAGCAATGATCGATGCCGGCCGCGATTCTGCGTTCGGCTTCGGCCAAAGCGTTCGCTAAAAGCGGCTCGCTGCGCACAATCAAGACCGTCAGTTCGTGTTCGGAGGTCTGAATCACCTGCAGACGGCGAACGTCCGTGACCTGCTGCATTACCGCTTCACTGACAACGAAGGGATGCAGCAATCTACCGTCCGGCAGCGTGAACCAGTCGTTGGTGCGTCCTCGAATGGCGATTAACGTGGCCGCCGGGTAGCCGCACGGGCAGGGCGACGGACCGCGGGTGACCAGGTCGTTCAAGCGGTAGCGCAGAAACGGCATGGCGTAGGAATGCAGGGCCGTAATGATCGCTTCGCCAGACTCGCCCACCTCCACCGGCCGATCGTGGTTGCAGATTTCCACGATCACGGAATGCTCGCAAATGTGTAGATGGCTGCTGGCCGGACATTGCCAGGCGATCAAGTTGGCTTCGTTCGATCCATACGTTTCATAGGCCGGGCATTGAAAGCAGTCGATGATCTGGCGTCGAAATGCCGGCAGCACCATCTCGCCCCCCAGCGTGATCAGGCGTGGACGAATGGCCAGCCGCTGCTCCGGCGTGATGAACTCGGTCAGCCGCGATAACGCCGCCGGATACGCGGTAATCACATCGGGCCGCACGGCGCTCAACGCCGCCAGCGCGGCACTCGGCGGAAGACTGGCGTTCACCAAGGCGCGCCGGAAAATCCCAAATCGCGCCGCGATGGGACGATCATCTCCGGGAACGTCCGATTCCTCCATGGACACCGAAGCGCGCGTGTCGCTCAGCCGCAAGCCGTACTTCATCAGGACGCGCAGGCGGATACCGGCCAGCACCCGCTCTTCAAAAAGTGTTCGCTTGGTCCAGACCGGCGCTCCGCGCGAACCGCTGGAGCGATGGCTGATCAGGTGTTTGTTCCGGGCGTTTCCAGCGATGAATTCGTCCGGCTGCGCCTGGATGTTCTCGCGTGTGGTGAAAGGAATGCGATGAAGATCCGCCAATCCACGGATATCTTGCGGCTGGACTCCGGCGTGATCGAACGCAGCGCGGTAATAGGGGACGTTCCGATAGGCGTGGGTTACCAGCGATCGCAGACAAGCGTCGCGGTTCCTATCGATATCGGCGCGCTTCCACTCGAGACCGTTCCAGGCAGCGGCGGCGGCGCGGACAGAATGCATCGCCCTCCCGATTTATTGTCTCAATCCGTAGACGAAGAGCGAGTTTCCCGCTGCAATCGCGACATATTGTTTGCCTGCCACAGAATAACTCATGGGTCCCGAGGAAACCTGGCCGCCCACCACCGCCTTCCACAACTGCGCGCCGCTGCGAGCATCCAGCGCCATGAAGTAGCCTTCGCGTCCGCCGACAAACAACACGTCGGTGGCGGTGGTCAGGATGCCGCTATCGGTGACGTCCGTCATTTTGTACTCCCATTTGCGATCGCCGGTTTTGGGATCGATCGCGCGAATCGCACCGTAGCCGTCTTCTTCGCTCCGATTCACAATTTGTGGAGGACGGATCAAAGGCACCGGCGAGGCCGGCAGCGGCCCGGTGAATAGCCGCCCTTCGGCAAACTCGACGTTCTCTTTCTTGTACACGGAATAATAATTGTCCCAGGTTGGAATGTAGAACAAGCCGGTGTGCGGGCTGTAGGACGGCGAATACCAATTCGTCGCGCCTTGGTTTCCCGGATAGATGAGCTTGCCCTCCGCGGTCGGGACCATATTGACGGCCCGCATCGGCCGCCCTTTTTCGTCCAGTCCCGTGGCCCACGTAACTTTCGCGAACGGCGTACCTTGCAGGAACTCGCCTGTCACACGATCCAGCACGTAGAAGAAGCCGTTGCGATTGGCCCACAACATCACTCTGCGGCGCGCGCCTTTCCATTCCATATCGGCCAGCACGGGGACCTGGACGGAATCGTAATCAAAATCGTCGTGGGGCGTGAATTGGAAATGCCACTTGAGCTTGCCGGTGTCGGCGTCAAGGGCCACCACGCAATCGCTATACAAGTTGTCTCCCAAGCGCAGGTCGGCATTCCAATCCGGCCCCGGATTTCCGATGCCCCAGTAGGTCAGATTCAACTGTGGATCGTAGGAGCCGGTCATCCACACCGAAGCGCCGCCGTGTTTCCACGAGTCGCCCGCCCATGTCTCGTGACCCGGCTCGCCCGGGCCCGGAATATTGTTGAAGCGCCAAACTTCCTTGCCGCTGTGAACATCGTAGGCCGCGAGAAATCCGCGAATTCCATACTCGCCGCCGGCAGTGCCAACGATCACCTTGTCCTTGATCACCAGCGGCGCGTGCGTGATGGCATAACCAGCTTCGGGATTGGCAACCTCTGTGTTCCATAGCAGGTGCCCGTTTTTCGCGTCGACGGCCACGATATGCGCGTCGATGGTTCCCATGAACAGCGTGTCGCCCAGAATCGCGAGGCCCCGGTTCACGCGTCCGCAGCACAAGCGGGCTTGCGGCGCTGGGCTATAGGAATAGATCCAAAAGATGCGGCCTGTAGCGGCATCCAGCGCCACGATATCGTTAGGCGCCTGGACCGTATACATCACGCCATCCACTACCAACGAGGTAGTCTCGAATTTTTCGAGCGAGCGCGCCTGAAAAATCCACTTCTGTTCCAGGTTCTTGACGTTGTCCGGCGTGATCTGCGAAAGCGCGCTGTAGCGCTGGCTCAGGTAGCTTCCCGAATAGCTTAGCCAGTCCTGCGGAGTGTCCTCAGCCCGCACCAGGCGGTCGAACGAGACTTGAGCCGGCAAGGAAAGCGGCTGCCAGCAGGAGGGCGAAGGTGGTGCGAAGCATTGCGTCTAAAATCCTTTCAGGGAGACCAGGTAGCCGACCAGATCCGACAGTTCATTGCCGCTCAGTTTGTCGCGAAACGACGGCATCGGGGAGGTCTTTCAAGAATTCGAACTGTCGCAGATCCGCTTTCTGCAGCGAAAGCAGTTTTTCTTTCGTGTCGATGATCTGCAGCGAGTAGCTGTCTTCGTTGAGAACTCTTCCGGTGATGGTGACGCCGTCGCGCGTAACCACGCGAACGTAGCGGTTTTCCGGGAGAATTTCGGCGTTTGGATCGACGATGGAAAGTTCGATTTCAGCCGGCTTGCGGCGCGCGCCGATGCTGGTGAGATCCGGACCTACTCGCGACCCGTGGTCCTGCACGCGATGACAATTGAGACAGCCCTGGCTCTCGAACAGCGCTTTGCCGTGCGCCAGATCCGCCTTGTTCGGGCCACTGTCCGCGACGGCAAGCGATCGCAGATACGCCACAATCTGGTGGGCCTGCTGATCGCTCAAATTGGCCGGCGGCATGGGCGTTCCCTGGATGCCCTGCTCCATGATCGCGACCAGTTCATTGTCGGTGGAAGCCCGCCGGAAAGTTCCGTGGCCGAGATCTACACCCGAAACGAAATCGCCTTTCGGCCCGTGACAGTTTGAGCAATTGACGCCGTAGAGCTGTTTGCCGGTTTGGATGTCGGCGGGACTGTAACCCTGTTGCGCGAACACCGTGCCGGCCACCAGGGCCAACAAAGAGAACAGCCTACTCCACATGGTCATGCCGCCTTTCGCGCTGAGAACAGGGCTAAGGAGGCTATGTTAATCCCGAAGGGTTGGCAAGGTCAATCCAGGCGTTTCTCACTAAGCAAGCGGCCAGAAGATCTCGGTCTTCCAATCTTTGGGATCGGGAAAATCCGCCGGATCGGTGACGTAAACCTCCCAGGGCGCGCCCGCGGCGATGAGACCTTCGGCTTCGATCCACTGTTGAACCGCGGCGTGGGCCTCGGTGAGCTTGTCGTAGGCGCCGGCGTGCGTGGTGGTGGCCACGAATCCACCGGGTAAAGTCTCGGCGCGAAGGTCTTTTCCGGCGGGCGCCGCGACATGGGCCGTGACGGGCATGCCGGCCTCGATGGTCCACAATCCTGGTCCCCATTCCAGATATCGTGTCAGTGGCTGACCGGCCAGGGCCATGCCGTAGAGTTGCGCGTGCCGGAAGACATGGCCGAGCACTTCCGCGAGCACCGTCGCGACTTCAGACGGCTTCACCCTCCGCCGCACCATCAATACCGGCTGCGGCGCGATCTGCTTCTTCGTGATTGAATAGGCCATATTGTTGTTCTGAGATCTCCCGTTCTCGCGAGTATGGAACAGCCGGACGCATGGCCCGACGCTCGCGACCAGTGCCGCGTGATCCTCTGGCTTGCGACGCGTCGCCACGGAAGCCGCGCTTACGATAAGCCGTCGGCGTCATCCCAAAGCGTCTTCGAAATCCCCTACAGAAAGCCTCGTGGCTCTGGAAGCCGCAGGATAGCGCGAGTTCTAACACTGAATCGCCGGTGGTGAGGAGCATCGCCGCCGCGCGCTCTAGCCGAAGCCGTAGCGTGAACTGCTTGGGCGTTTCTCCGGCCGCCGCGCGAAAGACCCGATGCAGATGAAACGCCGACAGGCCCGCTTCGCCAGCCAACGCTGCTAGCGATACATCGTCATCCAGGTGCGATGCAGCGAAGGCGAGAACCGGCTGCACTTGTTTCAGCACGTCGTCATCTTCTTCTCTATGAATCTAACCTGAAAGCGCTGCCCGCGCTTGATCTTTCTTGCGCTTGTGACACAATAACGGCCATGAGAACCTCGGCGTTCCTGGTCCCCGTTTCCGCGCTTTGCTGTGCAGCTGCCTTCGCGCAAACCCCTTGCCAAGATCTGAAGTCGCTGTCCCTTCCCGGCGTCGAGTTCACGGCCGTCGAGACCGTCGCCGCTGGACCTTATCAGGCTCCCGCCGGCGCTGGGCGCGGTGCAGGCGGTCCGGCGATTCCCCCGAGAACGCTCCCCGCCCATTGCCGTGTCGCCGCGACGTTGCGGCCGTCCACCGACTCCGACATCAAGATGGAATTGTGGATGCCCACGGAAAATTGGAACGGCAAATTCCAAATGGTGGGCAATGGCGGATGGGCCGGCATCATCAGTTTCCCGCAGATGGCTGCGGCGCTGCGCGACGGCTATGCCACCGCTTCCACCGATACCGGCCACGAAGGCGGCAACGGTATGTTCGCCCTGGGGCATCCGGAAAAGATCGTCGATTTCGGCTGGCGCGCGGTGCATGAAACTGTCGTGAAATCCAAGGCGCTGATCAAGGCCTACTACGGCGAAAGCTCCAAGTACGCCTATTGGAACGGCTGTTCGACGGGTGGACGGCAGGCTCTGGTGGAAGTGACCAAGTTCCCGGATGATTTCGATGGCGTGCTGGCTGGCGCCCCCGCGAATCCGCACATTCATCTCCACGCCGCAGGCGTCGAACGATCCATCGAGATGATGAAGAATCCTGCCGGCGCGCTGTCCGAGGCCAATGTGGAGCTGCTACACAATGCCGTGCTGGCGAAGTGCGATGCGCTGGACGGCGTCAAGGACGGCCTCATCGGCGACCCCAGCAAGTGCCATTTCGATCCGGCTTCGCTGCTCTGCAAGGGTGAGGAAACTGAGGGCTGCCTCTCCGCTGCTCAAGTGGCAAACGTGAAGATCGTCTTCGCCGACGTCAAGAACAAAAAGGGCGAAATCATCTGGACCGGATTCCAACCCGGCGGCGAGCTGCAATACGCGGCGTTGAAGACCGTTCCCACGCAGCCCGGCGGAGGCTGGGACAGCATCCGGATCCTGGGCCATCAGGATGCCGATTACGACTATCGCAAGTTTGATCTGGATAGCGACGTGGAGTTGGCCGACAAGTCCGGCATCGATGCGCACACCTACGATCTGGCCCCGTTCAAACAGCACGGCGGCAAGCTGTTGCTCTACCACGGTTGGGCCGATCAGGCCATTCCGCCCGGAAACACGATCAATTTCTACAGCGCCGTGCTGCAGAAAATGGGTCCCGATCAAAGCGATTGGATCCGGCTGTTTATGGTTCCCGGCATGCAGCATTGCAGCGGGGGCCAGGGTACCGATCAGTTCAACAAGATGGCCGTGATTGAGCGCTGGCGTGAAGATGGCAATGCGCCCGCCGAAATCGTCGCCGCGCACGTGAATAACGGACAGGTGGAGATGACTCGCCCGCTGTGCCCCTATCCTCAGGTAGCTGTGTATAGCGGAAAAGGCCTCACCAGCGATGCGGGCAACTTCACTTGTAAGGTAAATCCGTAGACGCGGGAAGACTAGTCAGCGAACTTATGCCGTCCTTATGGCATCCGCGCGATACCATAGCCACACATGTTGTTTGCCGACCTGGCACTTTCGCGACGATTGGAGCGCGCCGAAGGGCATGCTTGCCGGCAGTTCGCCGAGGCTCGCAGCCGTTTATTTCCCGCGAGCGGCGCCGATTGGATGGAATGCGGGGGAGCATACGCGGTCTTCGATACCGTCGATTCGCCCGTCACTCAAACCTTCGGACTTGGAATCTTCGAGGAGCTGAACGCCGCGTCTTTGGACGTGATCGAGCGCTTTTTTGAAGAGCGCGGTGCGCAGGTGCTTCATGAAATCAGCCCGTTCGCGGGAGTTGCGGCGCTGGACTTGCTGTGCGCCCGCCAATACAGGCCGATCGAGATCAGCAGCGTCATGTTCCGGCCGGTTGAAGAGCCCGCGGCCGAAGGCGACGGCAATGTCAACGTGCGCGTCACGACGCCGGATGAAGGGGCGCTTTGGTCTGACATCAGCGCTCAGGGCTGGGCCCACGAACATCCGGAGTTTAAGGATTTCCTGCTGCAATTCGGCGCCATCACGGCAGCGCGCGAACAGAGCCCGTGCTTCCTGGCCGAAGTGGATGGCCAACCCGGGGCCGCCGGCGTGCTCTCGATCCATGACGGCGTGGCGCTGTTTGGTGGCGCGGCTACGATTCCGGAATTGCGCCGCCGTGGGCTGCAAGGGGCGCTTCTGGAGGCACGTATGCGCTACGCCTTCGAGCACGGCTGCGATCTGGCGATGATGGTTGCTGAGGTAGGCAGCAACTCCCAGCGCAATGCCGAGCGCAAAGGCTTCCGGATCGCCTATACCCGCACCAAATGGCGCTTGTCGCGCTTTGCAGGCATGGTGAGCGATTGACACTCGCCCCGGCTCGAATGTAGCATCGGAACGATTAGGAAAGGTCTATTTATGTGGAATCCGCGTTCGCTCAGTCTTGTCGCCCTGGCGCTGGCCGCCGCAGTCGCCTTCGCCCAGCAAAAGGTTCCATTTGATCCCAAGTTCAACATTCCCGTTGCGCCAACGGGTCTCGCACATCGTTCGTTGCCGGACCATCCCATGGAGTTCGATACCGCGGAAGGTCAGAAGATCCGGGTGGTGGTAGTTACTAAAGCGCTGGAATACCCCTGGAGCGCGGCCTTCCTTCCCGATGGCAGCATGCTGGTCACTGAGCGCCCCGGCCGCCTCCGGATTATCCGCAATGGCGTACTCGATCCCAAACCCATTGCGGGCGGACCGACTGCCTATTGGGCCGCCGAATCCGGCGCACCGGGCGCGGTTCACGGCTACATGGACATCGCCCTCCATCCGAAATTTGCCGAGAATCACTTTGTGTACCTCACCTACACCAAGCCGTTGGGTGACAAGAAACGGACTACCGCGATTGCTCGCGGACGCTGGGACGGCAGCGCGCTCACCGAGGTGAAGGACATTTTCACGTTGAATGAAGCCGGCACCTCCCGCATCGCCTTCGGCCGCGACGGCATGCTCTACATGACCACCACCGGCAACGATCCGCAGGACCCCAACACGCTGGGCGGTAAAGTTCTGCGGTTGCGCGACGACGGCACGGTCCCGTCCGACAATCCGTTCGTGGGCCAGGCCGGTCATCGGCCCGAGGTCTATACGCTTGGGCATCGCAGCGCACTGGGCCTCGCCATGCATCCCGGCACAGGTGAAATGTGGCAGAACGAAAATGGCCCGAACGGGGGCGACGAGATCAATATCCTGAAGCCCGGTCTTAACTATGGCTGGCCGGTTGTCAGTTATGGACGCACCTATCAGGGCCCCTGGCAATCCGCGCCTCCCGGCCATGTCGGCTTTGAGCCGCCGGTCGTAATTTGGATTCCCGCGATTGCGGTCTCCGGCATGACGTTCTACACGGGCGACAAATTTCCAAAGTGGAAGGGCGATGTGTTCGTGGGCTCGCTCCGCACCGGCGAAATTCCAGGCACCGGTCACATCGAGCGCATTCTGTTCAACGAGAAAATGGAGGAGTTGCGCCGTGAAGCCCTGCTTCGCGAACTTCGCCAGCGTGTTCGCGACATCCGGCAAGGGCCGGACGGGTTCCTTTATGTTCTGACCGACGAAAAAGAGGGAGCCGTGCTGCGGATCGAACCTGCGCCGTAGCCTAGCCATTCCCCATCGGTGCTATCTTTACAGGGAGCCGACCGGCGCAGGAGTTCCTGTCAATGGCCAAGAAAAAGCGGGCGTTAAGGCCCGAAAAGGCTCATCCCAGGGGTGCCAATCCCCGCCGCAAAACGGAACGAGCGACCGCCGTTTCGAAAGCTTCGGAATCTTCCTTCCCCGTGGTTGCCGTGGGCGCTTCGGCGGGAGGGCTGGAAGCTCTGTCGGCGTTTCTGAAAGCGCTGCACGCGCGTACTGGGATGGCCGTCGTCATAATTCAGCATCTCGCTCCACAGCATGAGAGCGCCCTCACGCAATTGCTCTCGAGAGCCACCAGTATGCCGGTGGTTGAAGTCTCGCAGGGCATGGTGGTGGAGCGGAACCACGTTTATGTGATTCCGCCCGACAAGACCCTGACCATCCAGGAAGACGCTCTGATACTGATGCCCAGGGAGCGCGCCTCGATTCCCCATCATCCTATCGATGAGTTCTACGTTGCGCTGGCGCGCGAGCGAAAAACCGCTGCTATCGGCGTGATTCTTTCCGGCAGCGGGTCGGACGGAACCGTTGGGCTGAAAGCCATCAAGGCGGAAGGGGGCGTCACCTTCGCTCAGGAGCCCAAAACGGCCGCTTGGCCGGCCATGCCCACCAGTGCGATCACCGCCGGCTCAGTCGATTTTGTCTTGCCTCCGGCCGGTATCGCCGCCGAATTGGCGCGCATCAGCCGCCATCCCTACGTGTTGGCACGCGGGGATGCGCCCGAAGGCGACGACCTGGAAAGAATCTACCTGCTTCTGCGGTCTGCCACCGGCATCGATTTTCGTCTGTACAAGCAACCCACCGTCAGCCGCCGGGTCGCGCGCAGGATGGCTCTTCAGAAGGCGACATCCCTGAACGACTATGTGCGGTTGTTGAAACAAAATACGGGCGAGATCAAGGCCTTGGCGGACGATATTTTCATCCATGTCACGGGCTTCTTTCGCGACCCGGAATCTTTTCAAGCGTTGCGAAAGCGCGTGTTCCCCAAGCTGCATTTGAACCGCCGGCCTGCCCCGGTTCGCGTCTGGGTCCCCGGTTGTTCCACCGGCGAAGAGGTGTATTCCATCGCGATGCTGCTACTCGAATCTCTCCGCGAGAACGCCAATCAAACCAGGATTCAGATGTTTGGGACCGACGTCAGCGAGGCGGCTGTCGAGCGCGCACGGGCCGGAATCTTTTCAGACGCTGCTCTGCGCGGCGTGTCGCCGGCGCGCCTCAGACGGTTTTTCCTTAAGGTCGAGCATGGCTACCAGATCAACAAAGACGTGCGCGGCGTGTGCGTTTTTGCGCGGCACGACCTGGCTAACGATCCGCCCTTCTCCAGGCTCGACCTCATCAGTTGCCGAAACGTTTTGATCTACGCCGGACCCACCTTACAGAATCGGATTCTTTCGGCTTTTCAGTATGCGCTGAAACCCGGCGGATTTTTGTTCCTTGGAAAGTCGGAAGCCATTAGCGCGTACTCCGGTATCTTCGCGCCCGAGGACCGCAACCATAAAATCTTCTCCCGCAAGTCCGAGGCAACTTTGTCTCCTCGTTTCGACTGGCGCCTCGACGATCGCAAAGACCCAGGCTCGATCCCGCTCAGGACAGCGTTGCCGGTGCTAATCTCGGACTTTCGCAAGCAAGCCGAGCAAGTTCTCCTGCACCGTTACGCGCCCTCGGCGCTAGTGATCGATTCCGATTTCCGCATTTTGCATGTGCAAGGAGACATCGGTCCTTATCTGGTACTCCCCACGGGTCCTCCCACCATTCAACTGCTCAAGATGCTTCGTCCGGAATTCGTCCTCGATCTCCGTCGAACGCTCTCCAAGGCCCAGAAGGAAAGCGCGACGGCGGCCACCGAAACGATCCACTTCGAGCATCGCGGCCAGCCCTGCGCCGTGCGCCTGGAAGTATCTCCGCTGCGGAAGGGAGACGGGGGTAAGCCGGACCTCTTGGTCATCTTCAACGCGCTCCCTCCCGCCGAAGTTCCCAGCCCAAAAACCCGTTCCAAGGACCACTCGAAACGAGCTTCCCTGGTTGAAAAAGAATTGGAGGCCACGCGGGAATACTTGAGCTCTCTAATCTCCGACCATGAAACCGCCCAGGAGCAAATGAAGGCGGCGCACGAGGAGATTCTTTCCAGCAGCGAGGAGTTGCAGAGCACTAATGAGGAGCTTGAAACCGCCAAGGAAGAGCTGCAGTCGTCCAACGAAGAGCTCCTCACCCTGAATGAGGAGCTGTTGCATCGCAATCTCGATCTGAGCGTGCTCACCAACGACCTGAACAATGTTTTGGTGGGCGTGGATATTCCCGTGGTGGTTCTGGATGGCAGCTTGCACATCCGCCGCTTCACCCCCATGGCGGGAAAGTTCCTGAATCTCATTGAAACCGACGTGGGACGGCCATTCAGCGATGTGGCCTCCGCGCTTGAAGTGCCCGATTGGGACGCGCTCTTTGCCGAGGTGATCAGCCAGATTCGTCCGCTGGAGCGTGAAGTAAAGGACCGCAACGGCCATTGGCTCTCGCTGCGTATTCGCCCGTACCGCACTAGCGACAACAAGATCGACGGCGTCATTGTGATCCTGCTCGACACCGACATCATAAAACGTGAGCTGGAGGAGTCTCGCGATTATGCCCGCATGCTGCTCGAGTCCGCCGAGCAGTCCATTGTGGCGGCCAACGCCGACGGCAGGATCGTGCTGGTCAACGGCGCCACAGAAAAGATGTTCGGCTATCGCCGGGGCGATCTGCTGGGGAAGCGGCTCGAGGCACTGGTGCCGGCGGAGCAAGAAGGCCGCCACTACGATGGATCCAGGTTTCCTCTCGAAGTCAGCCTCAGCACCATCGACCAGGCAGGCCTGAAGCTTTCGGTGGCATTCATGACCGATATTACCGAGAAGCAGCGGCTGGAGGCGTTATCGGAAACCTACCGCGCCGAAATTCGCGCGCTCGCGGCCCAGCTCATGACTGCTCAGGAAGAGGAGCGCCGCCGGGTTTCGCGCGAACTCCACGATAGTCTCTGCCAAAAGCTGGCTTCACTCGCTCTCGATGTCGAAAATCTCGCGGTTGCGCTTCCTCCTCCCGCCGCCACGCGGGCGCGTCTTCAAGATCTGTGCGCGCGCGCCATCAAAGTATCGGAAGAGGCTCGCCATATAGCGTACGAATTACACCCTTCGGTCCTCGATGACCTGGGCTTGGTGGTTTCGTTAAAGGCGCTGTGCGACGAGTTCGCGAAAACCGAGGAAATGCGCGTTGATTTCACCGCCGGCAGGCTGCCCGATTTGATCCCCCAGAAAATAGCCTCCGGCTTATACCGCATTGCGCAGGAGAGTCTGCATAATGTCGCCAAACACGCCAAGGCCAAGCGTCTCCTGGTCACGCTCGCCGTCAGCGATAACGGCCTGGTCTTGTCCCTGGAAGACGATGGCATTGGATTCGCTCCCCAAGCCGTCAAAGGCAAGGGCGGCCTCGGCCTGGTCAGCATTGGCGAGCGCGCGCGAATTGTGGGGGGCACCCTGTTGATCGAATCCAAGCCCGGGGATGGCACCCGGATTTCCGTGAGGGTTCCCTTACAATAGGGCTGTCATGCGACGTCCGCGAATCCTTCTAGCCGACGATCATGCCTTGATGCTCGACGGCTTTTCGAACCTCCTCAAACCCAAGTACGCAGTGGTGGGGACGGTGGAAGATGGAAAAGCGCTGGTGGAGGCCGCGCTGCGTCTGAGTCCTGAGCTCATCATTCTGGACATAACGATGCCGATTTTGAATGGAATCGACGCGGCCCGCGAGATCCGGAAACGTCTGCCCCAAGTGAAGCTTTTGTTTGTCACCATGCATACCAGCCCCACCTACCTGCAAGCCGCGTTAGAGGCAGGAGCCGATGGGTACGCGGTAAAGTCCGCCGGCCGGAGCGAAATTCTTGCCGCCGTCGAGCGTGTTCTCGGCGGGAGCCGGTACATCACTCCAGGGGTGGGCCGAGACGGACTGGATCGCGGGGAAGACGATGGCGCCCGAGCCGCTGCCTCGCTCCGCCTTACCGCTCGCGAGCGCCAGATCCTGCAGTTGACCGCGGAAGGCAAGAGCCGGAAGGAAGTCGCTTACGCCTTGGCAATCTCCGAGAAGACCGTTGCTTTTCACAAAACGAACCTGAAAAGCAAGTTGGGTTTGCGGAGCACCGCGCAACTTACCAGATATGCGCTGGACGCGGGCCTGATTTAGCCAGATAGAAGGCGCCTAACCCACATCAATTACTGGTCCTTTGTCCAGCTAGTCCGCCATATTAATTGAGACTACTCTAGTAACTAAGTTAGCTAGAAGAGGCTCGACAGCATCATTAGGGCCGTGGGAGCGCGACAAGTTAAGACCTTCCGGCGGCGCGGAAGTCCGAGCTAGCGGTTGTCCGCCCCCATTGCCACCGTGCCAGTATATCGCAAGAGCGCAAGGGTGCGGCGCGCGTAGGTTGCGAGGAGTATTTAAGAATATGGCCGCATTGGCGATGGATTCCGGATCGGGCAGTGAGAATTGTTACCACTCATTGCGCTCCGAATTTGATTCCGCCTACAAGGAAATGATGGATTCCTCGAGGGAGTTCACTGCCATTCTGATGAATGTGCCAGCTGGCCTTTCCCCCGAGGAACGCCGCGCGCGTAACGACCGGGCAGCCCAGGCCTACGAGGATGCTCGCCTACGGTTCGTTACCGCCGTCGCAAGCTTGAATGAGTTCAGGATTAGTCAGATCGTCTCATCCCGTTCCGCGCTTCAACTGGCCGCCATGCGGGCGCCTACCCAAACGGATTTTCGTCCGCGCTCGGCCCATAAATCATAGGTACGGGGACTTCCAGCATTCGAAGGTACACCGACAATTGGCCGCGGTGGTGATACCAGTGGTTGAGCATGATGGACCGGATCATGACGCCGCGCGGCATGGCCATTACCTCTTTGCCATTCACCGTCGCGCGCCAGTTTCCCGTCGCCGCCGATTCGCTCACGCCGCCCAGATAGTCTTGCGCGGTCTTCACGCTCGCGTCTAGAGCCGCGAGGATCTCCTGGGTGTCTTTCGGAACGGGCGGGGCGAAATTCGCAGGGTTGATTTCGAAGTCGTCTACCTGCGCAAGCCTCGTAATGCTTCCGGGAATGGTCGCAATATGCATCGCCAGTTGTCCAAGTGACATCGATGTGGGATGCGGCTTCCACGCGAGTTTGTCTGCGGGAACGCGTTCCAACACTCGCCTGGTGGTGGTCGCCTCCCGCTGGATCTCGCCGATCAATGGTTGAAAAATCTTGGGTTCAAAAGTCTTGGGTTCAAATGTATTGGTCATTTTGTATCTCCTTTTGCTGCTGTCACACTCTTTGGTTGCGAGTAAGGTTTCGCTAGATCCACCAACTCGCCGTCAATGTACTTATCGTGGTGCCGAACCCACGACATCGAATGCTTCATGCCTTCTTCGTCGCGGCCCTTGGGGGCCATGTCCAGAAAGTTGTACGCGCCGATCAAAATATCCGCCCCGCGCCCGTAAGTGGAATACGTGTGGAACACGTTGCCGGCATTGTCCTTGTAGAATACGCTGACGCCCGGCCCTTCATCGCTCGGAAAGTCGGTCTCGTCGTAGTTGTAGTACACCTTGCCGCCCGCACGTTCTTCCTTGGAGAACGACACGTGATAGTCGTAGTTGAAGTTGCTTCCGAATGACGATGCCCACGGGAAGCGCCAACCCATCCGATTCTTGAACGCCTCAATCTGGGGCAAGGGAGCTCGTGAAATTGCGGTCAATGTAACGTCGCGATGGGCCAGATGGATCAGGCTGCCGTCAAAATGGTCTCCCAGGTACGAGCAACTCGGACAGCCCTCTTCCCATCCCGGACCGAACATGAAGTGATACACGATTAGCTGGCTCTTGCGCCCGAACAACTCGGCCAGTGTCTTCTTTCCGTCCGGCGTATCGAAGACATATTCCTCATCCACCTTTACCCACGGCAGCTTGCGCCTCTCCGCGCTAATCGCGTCGCGCTGGCGGGTGAATTCTTTTTCTTTGGCCAGCAACTCTTTACGCGCGGCTAGCCACTCTTCTTCGGAAACTACTTTGTGTTCCGTCATTTTCCCTCCGCTCGTCTCCGCACCCGGTCGTGCATCTTGCCCCAACCCATCGACACGTTTTTCCTGTGCTCTTCCGGAATTAGCCCCAGCGCCGTATGCCGGAACTTGATCAATGTTCCCCCGTCCGCCTCGCTCAGACGATATTGCAGATTGGAGGCCACTGGATAGGACATAAACAGAGGGCCCGTGAATTCGAGCAGCGTCGGCCGCTTGATGGCCTGCACGTGTGCCCAAAAATGGCCGTTGTTATTGCCCAAGTCGCGGTACCACCGCCCTCCGGGCCACGGCTCGATCTTCATCGGCATGGGCTTGCCATCGGCTTCGTTGTGTGGTCCGATCTCTTCCAGAAGCGCCTCGAATGTTGCTTCCAGCGAAGCGCGGACGTGAATCTCCTGAGTGATGTTCAGGGTCAGGTTTTCAATACTGCTGTCTGTGGCGTTCATGCTTTCTCCTTGGTTGTTTCGGCTCGTTCCTTAATACGTTGCAATTGATTCGACCAGTAGCGTTCAAAGGTGCTCGTCCACTCGTGCAGCGGCCGGATCGCCTGGGCATTGGTGCGATACAGTACCCGTCGTCCCTCACGCCGTTCATGTACCAGGCCGACGTCTTTGAGAACGCGCAGATGCTTTGAGACCGAGGGTTGCTCGAATCTCAAGGCGATTACAATGTCTCCCACCGGCCGCTCTTTCATCGCCAGATAGGTCAATATCGCCCGCCGCCTGGGTTCAGCGACTGCGTTGAAGGCGTCCGATGTGGTAGCTGCTCGAGGCACAAGACAATTATATTCCGATATAGGAATATGTCAAGAGGGCGCTGGGTTCAGCGATTTGTCCTTCGCTCGTTGTGCGCGACTTAATTAATGGCGGCGGCTTGGCCCTAAGCTCTATCTCGCTAAGGCTTGAGTCGCTGGATGGCAAGCTGGAGTCGGACTACCATCGGGTAAATCCGGAATAGCCGCGCCTCCCATCGCGCTACACTAATCGCTTCGTATGTCGATAGACCTCAAGTATTTGCGCGAGCACTATGCCTCGCTTTCCGACGAGGCGCTCCAGGCGATCAACCGTGCCGATCTAGTCGCGGAGGCGCAACGGTGTTATGACGACGAAGTCCGGCAGCGGAAAGATACCCGGCTGATTGCGGACCTGCACGATCTCGCTCACCAGAAGGCGAACGTAGAATTCGAAGCTAGGCCTGCCGAAGACTTGCACCAGCCCGGTTGGCGGGAGGACGCGGCCGAGGTGTTCTCGCGAGTGGATCGGCTCGGAACGCCGCCTGGAGCCGAAATCGACGCTCGGGAGGCCTTGGAGGCCGCCGGGATTCCCTGCTATGTGGAAAGGTCCGAAATACCCAAAGAAGAATCCTCACCCGCGTTTCTCCCCCCGACGCATGTCTGGCGAGTCCTGGTGCCCGGCGATCTGAACCTGCGCGCCGCGAGCGTTCTGGACCGCGACATTTTCAACCAGCAGTATGAGGACGATTGGAAGACCCTGCTCGAAACGTTCTCAGACGAGGAAGTACGCGAGATGAAACCGGAGGTAGTCTTCTGCGGCCTTTTCGATCGTGTGGAGCGCGTGATTCGAGCCTATGACGAGGAACTCGCTCGACGCAAGCTTTGATCAGTCACCAACTCCCCACCACCCACCACCAACTGCCTACCACCTAAACTAGAGAAATGCGATCCGCCGTGCGCTCCCTCCGCCGCAGGCCCGCTTTCGCGCTGGCCGCGATTCTCACCATTGCGCTCGCCGTGGGGGCCAACACCGCGCTCTTCGGCATCATCTACAGGGTCCTCATCCAACCGCTTCCGTTTCGCGATCCCGCCAGGCTGGTGCGCATCTGGGAGACTCATCCCGCGCTTCCGCAGTTGCAGGTGACCGCACCCGATTTTCGCGATTGGCGCAATCAAGCTCATAGCTTCGATTCGATGGCCGCGCACACGCTCTCGGCCATGAACACCGCCACATTGCTTGGACAGGGCGAACCGGAAGTCGTGCATGGCGCCATGGCCACCAGCAATCTCTTTCCCAGCATGGGCGTTCAGCCGATCGTGGGCCGCGATTTTAGCGATGCCGAGGAGCGCGCCAAACAGCAAGTGGCTGTGATCAGCGAAAGCCTGTGGCGGCGCAAGTTCGCGGCCGACCCGGCCATCGTGGGCAAACAGATTCGACTCGACGGGCAGTCCTTCACCGTGGTCGGCGTGGTCTCGCGACAGCAATCTTTTCCCGAGTGGGCCGACTTTTGGATGCCGCTCTCACTGCTCGAACCCGATCTTCAAAACCGCCGCAAATTCCATCCCCTGGAAGTGATGGCGCGCTTGAAGCCCGGGGTCACAGTGGAGCAAGCGCAAAGCGAAGTTCAATCCATCGCCCACAACTTGGCCCAGGCGTATCCGGACACGAACGCCACTGTCGGCGCGTTCGTGATTCCGTTGGCCCGCGAGGTTACCCGCGATGTTCGTCCTTCCTTGCTGCTCGCTTGGGCTGCGGTCGGGCTGGTGCTATTGATGGCCTGCGCGAATCTCGCGCATCTTTTCATGGCTCGCATGGTGGAGCGGCGCGATGAGATGGCGATTCGCGAAGCCCTTGGCGCGAAGTCGGGCCATTTGGTGCGGCAAGTTCTCACCGAAAGTCTGGTGCTCGCCGGCGCGGGCGGGACCGTTGGCCTGGTGCTAGCAGTATGCGCGAGTCGGCTTCTGCCCTCCGAATCAGGGTCGTGGCAAGCGCCGGTTTGGCTTTTTGCCATCGCGATCTCCGCGGTAGCCGCTGTGCTGTTCGGGTTGCCCGCGTGCTGGCAGGTTTTGCGAGAGCGGCGCAGGCTAACCGTGTCCAACAGGTCTGTCGCGCCCGGCCGGTCTCGGCTTGGATTCGCCTTGTTAGCCGGCGAAGTCGCCATGGCTTTTCTGGTCTTGACCGGAGCCGCACTGCTGGCCCGAAACTTCGCGGCATTGGTCGCCGAACCACTCGGATTTCAAGCCGAACGGGTACTGGAGATTCCGAATCTTCCGCTGCGCGCCGATTGGGACAAGAAGCTGGCTCCGGCCTTGCGTCGTCTTCCGGGCGTGCAAGAAGTGGCGGCCGTTAACTCGGCGCCTTTGAGCCTCGGGCCAACCGATCACAGCCGCTTCGCCACGCGATTTGGCATCCACGGCAGAACATTCGACTCGGGCAGTTTTCCCGTCACTCAGGCGCGCTGGGCAACGCCCGAATATTTTCGCGTCCTTGGAATTCCATTACGCCGTGGCCGCTGGCTGACGGATTCCGAAGCCGATCAGAGCCGCATTCTCATCAACGAGACACTGGCCCGGCGTTTTTTCCCGGACCAGGATCCGGTTGGACAGCACCTCATCTTTGGCGTGATGGATCCCAGGCAGAGTGTGAGCGAAATCGCCGGCGTGGTTGGCGACATTCGTGACTTAGGGCTCGATCAGGAAGTGGAGCCGACGTTCTACAGCATTTCCACAGGGCCGGTGATGACTGTCCTGATCAAGACCGAATCCGATCCGGCGCAGTTCGCGTCCTCGGTTCGCGCTGCGATTCGAGATCTGGACCCCGAGATTCCCATTCCGAAAATCCAGCCTCTGGCTCAGAACGTCGCTGACTCGCTGGCGCGGCGCCGATTCGCCCTCACGCTACTTGGAATCTTTGGCGGAATGGCCGCACTGCTTACTGCGGCCGGCGTGTATGGCTTGCTCGCCTATTCGGTGAACGCCCGTGTACGTGAGTTTGGAGTGCGCGGCGCGGTGGGCGCATCGCCTGGGGATTTGGTAGCGATGATCTTGCGCGAAGCGGCCCTCCTTGTGGCTCCGGGATTGGCCGCCGGCTTGTTCCTGGCGCTTGCATTTTCAAGCGTGATGAAGAGCTTCGTTTACCGGCTCTCCCCCGCCGATCCTTTATCGCTCGCTGGCGCCGCGGGCTTTCTTATTCTGCTGACGTTATTTTCTGCTTGGATACCGGCTCGCCGCGCCGCCGCAGTCGACCTGGCTAACGCGCTCAGGTCTGATTAGCCAGGCACACAGTTAGTACAATACCGGCATGCGACGCAGAGAGTTTGTTGCCGCGGCCGCCCTGGTCGGCGCCGCCGCCACCAAGGGCGCGGCTCAAACCAAAGGACGGCTCAAGCAATGCGTTACGGGGTTCCCGTTCGATCCAAAAATGCCCCTCGAGGACCGATGCCGTGAAGCGGCTCGCCTGGGATGCGTTGGTTTCGACCTGGTCGGCGCCAAGGACTGGCCGACACTGAAGAAATACGGCCTGATCCCGACCATGGCCCCTCCCGGCGGCGTCAGCATGGAAGACGGCATCATTCACAAAGAGGCGCACGAGAAATCCCTGGCGGCGCTCAGCGCGTCCATCGATGAGTGCGCGGCGGGCGGGTGTCCCAACATCATTACTGTCGGCGGACAGCGGCGGGGAATGTCGAATGCGGAGGGCGCCGAAAACGCGGTGGCATTTCTGAATCGGATCAAATCGCGCGCGGAAGACAAAGGCGTCACCATCTGCATGGAAGTCATGAACAGCAAGCTGCAAGATCCCGGCCTCGGTCGAAAGGATCAAATCTGCGATCACTTGCAGTGGGCGGTGGAGGTCTGCGCCCGCGTCAATTCGCCGCGCGTCAGGATTTTATGCGACATCTATCATCTGCAAATTATGGACGGCGACGTCTGCCGCAACATCCAGCAGAATTTTCAATGGATCGCGCACTTCCACACCGGCGGCGTTCCTGGCCGGCATGAGATCGACGATACCCAGGAGCTGAACTACCGGTTCGTTGCCAAGACCATCGCCGACTTGGGCTATACGGGTTACATAGCGCACGAATTTCGGCCAACGCCCGGCCGCGATCCGATCGAGAGTTTGCAACAAGCGATTGAGATCATGACCGTTTAAGGAGATTACTCGATGCTCAATTCAAGGCGCGAATTGATCCAGGCCGCCGGTGCGATCGTCGCCGGCGCTGCGGCCGCCCAAGTTGCGAAAGGCGATGAAAACGGTCAGGTGCGCCTGTTTCCAGGTTTCAAAGCCGCTCAAATCAAGACTTCGGGAGCCACCATCAACGTTGTTTCCGCGGGCCAGGGCCCGCCTTTGCTGCTGCTGCATGGCGCTCCCCAATCGTTGGCTACCTGGTACAAAATCGCGCCACAACTGGCGAAAGATTACACCGTGGTAGCGGCGGATTTGCGCGGCTATGGCGACAGCAGCAAGCCGCCCGACGGTGAGAATCACGTCAATTATTCCAAGCGCGCCATGGCGCTCGACGGGGTGGAAGTTATGCGCCATTTCGGATTTGAAAAGTTCGCGGTAGTCGGCCACGATCGCGGCGGGCGCGTGGCGCATCGCATGGCTTTGGATCATGCCGACAAAGTCACGAAAGTTGCGGTGATCGATATCGTGCCGACCTACAAGCTCTATCACAACGTTACGCGCGAGTTCGCCACCGCTTACTACCATTGGTTTTTCCTGATCCAGCCCGCGCCGTTTCCCGAGACATTGCTGAGCAACAGCATCGAGTTCTACATGCGGGGAACTGGAGAGGCGCACGCCGAGTATCTGCGTTGCTTCAAAAATCCAGCCACCGTTCATGCCATGTGCGAGGACTATCGCGCTTCGGCATCCATCGATTTGGAGCACGACGAAGCCGATATGAATCGCAAGATCGAGTGTCCGTTTCTGACGCTATGGGGCGAGCGCGGCGCTATGGGACGCATGTACGATGTCCTGGCGGCGTGGCGTGAGCGGGCCGTGAATGTGAGCGGCAAAGGTCTGCCGGGCGGGCATTCTTTGCAGGAAGAGAAACCCGATGAAACGCTGGCCGAATTGCAAGGGTTCTTGCGCGCTTAACCGTCCTGAATGATTCGGCAGCTTATCGGCGCGCAGGTCGGCGATGTTCTTCGCGATGCTCCCGCGATTCTCGCGCCGGGACGAACCGCACTAAGTTACTCCGATCTGGATGTGGCAGTGGGGCGAGTAGCGCATGGTTTGGCGAGCCTGGGTTTGGAATCGAGCGACCGGATTGCCCTGGTGTGCTCGAACGGCCCCGACATGGCCGTAGCGTTTCTTGCGATCGCCGAATTGGCTGCCTGCGCGCCCCTGAATCCGGCCTATCGCGCCAGTGAATTCGATTTCTTTCTTTCTGACTTAAAGCCGCGGGCGATCGTGGTGGAAGCGGGCTTGGAATCCGAGATTCGTGCAGCTGCGGAACGCCAGGGCATCCCTGTTTTGGAAGTGACGCCAGAGTTGGAGCTGGTTGGTGGCGCGCCCGCGATCCCAGCGGCTCGCGGTTCCGATTCAAGCGACGTTGCTCTGTTGCTGCACACGTCCGGAACAACGTCGCGCCCGAAACTTGTACAACTCACGCGCGCCAACCTGTGCGCGTCCGCTCGCCACATCGCGGAGTCTCTCGAATTGACTGAGACGGACCGCTGTCTCAACGTAATGCCGTTGTTTCACGTTCACGGATTGGTGGCGGCGCTGCTCGCGTCCATCGCTTCCGGCGGAAGCGTGGTCTGCGCACCCGGATTCGTGGCGCCGAAGTTCTTCGAATGGTTGGAGCAGTTCCGGCCAACCTGGTACACGGCGGTTCCCACCATTCACCAATCGGTGGTCGCGCGAGCATCGGGAATCCAGAGCCATTCGTTTCGATTCATCCGATCTTGTTCGGCGGCGCTGGCGCCCTCGCTCATGGAAGAGATGGAAGCGACGTTTCACGTTCCGGTGATTGAGGCCTACGGGATGACGGAGGCGGCGCACCAAATGACGTCGAATCCGTTGCCGCCGCGCACGCGAAAGCCAGGTTCGGTGGGTGTTGCAGCCGGCCCCGAAGTTGCAATTGTAGACGGTGAAGTGGTCGTCCGCGGTCGAAACGTTTCCGTCGACGGATGGTTTCGCACCGGTGATCAGGGGTATCTCGATGAAGAGGGATACCTGTTCCTGACCGGCCGCAGCAAGGAAATTATCAATCGCGGCGGTGAGAAAATTGCGCCGCGGGAGATTGACGAGGTTTTACTCTCGCATCCAGCGGTTGAACAGGCGATCGCGTTCGCCGTTCCGCATGCGTCGCTGGGTGAGGCGGTTGCCGCCGCCGTAGTTATTCGATCCGGCCGGAGCGTCGCCGAGCGAGAGCTGCGCGAGTTTGCGGCCGAACGGCTGGCCGGTTTCAAGGTTCCCGAGAAGATCCTGTTCGTCGATGACATTCCCAAAGGCGCCACCGGAAAGATCCAACGGATTGGGTTGGCGGCTAAACTCGGAATCGGCGAAATCCGTGAGACTCCCAGCGTCCGCGCGGACTTTGTGGAGCCGTCTACCGACCGGCAAAAGGAGGTTGCCTCCATGTTCGCTGGTGCGCTGGGAGTGCGGCGCGCCGGCCTTCGCGATAACTTTTTCGATCTGGGCGGCGATTCCGTATTGGCCGCTATGCTTCTCACACAACTGCGCGGGCGGATGGGAATCGAAATACCACTGCTGGCGTTTCTTCAAGACCCGACGGTGGCCGGAGTTTGCGAGAGTCTGGAATCTGGATCGGGCCGCGAATCCAGTGAATTGGGGTTGGTCGTTCGCGGCGGCCAATCACCCGCACTGTTTTGCATTCCCGGTTCACACGGGAATCTCGTCGGCTTCTTCCGGCTTGCGCAGCACCTTGGCGAACGGCAGCCCGTGACCGCGTTCCAATTGCCGAGCGTGCGAGCCAGCGGCGCCACTTACTCTATTCAGGAGATCGCCGCCAGTTACTTGGAGGAAATGCTCGCCGCGCAGCCCGAAGGTCCGTATCATCTGGCGGGCGCTTGCACGGGCGGTTTTGTGGCATATGAAATGGCGCGCCAGCTCCGCGCGAAGGGCAAGGCGGTTGGAGTGCTGGCCTTGATGGATTGCTACAACCATGCCTGGGCCGATCGGTTAGGAAGCGGTGAGAAGCTGGGCTACCGGCTCAGGCTGGTTCGTAAGCGGATTGACTATCACCGACGTGGATTGCGCGCGCAAGGGATAGGCGGAGCCGCGGCGTACTTACAACCACGAGTAATTGCCTTCGGCCAGGGCGCTCGCGAACGTAGCGAAGAATGGGCGCACGACTTACTCGTTCGACTGCGCTTGCCATTGCCGGCCGGATTACGGAATGATCCGCGGCTTGCGATTCGCCGCGCAGCCACTCACTATGATCCTCCCGATTGGCCGGGCGCGCTGGAGTTGTTCTGCGTGCAAGAACCTCGGGCCGATGCCTACGATTATCCAGAAATGGGATGGCAGGGGAAGGCTCTCGGCGGCACACGCGTGCATCAATTGCCAGGCAGCCACATGGCCATGCTATCCGAGCCAAGCGTGTTAGTACTGGCTCGCGAGTTACGAGCCGCCCTGGAAGCATTCGATCACGCGGCCGCGGGCTTGAGCAAGTAAGGACTGTCCTCTTAAAGGCTGGCCAGGACCTCGGCGGAAGTTGTAAGCCGCCCGCCTGCGGCGACGAACTCGCGAAACATTTCATTCGCCTTCTGTTCGTCCGAGCGCTTTCACCGCATCGGTCACTATTTCCACCGGTTTGCCGGTCTTGAGCAAGCCGAACGCGGCATAGCGAACGCAAATTTCGGTGACCACACCGTAAACGACGTACCGATCCGCATTGAGTTCAGCGAGCAGAGGCTCGAGACTGGGGGCTGCTGAAACAATCCAGCTTTTGCTTTTCGACAATCACCTGCCCGTCGACTAACGTGATGGCAGGCTTATGCTGGCCAGCGGTTCCGACCACGCAATGCGGCGGAAAAATCTGAAACTCCGGATCGTCTCTCGGTGTGGGCGTCCATGGTCGAGATCAACACGGGCGCGCGGCGGTTGAGTTCTCCGACTACCGGCAAAATATGTTCGGCGCCAGGCACGTAGAGAGCGCCCGCGGGATAAACGAAATCAATCTGCGTGTCAACGTCGAAGAAGACCGTTTTCATCTTGGACCTTTTCGTAGAGGGCTGAGAGCTCGCGGCTGTGCTCCACGCGATATTCCTGGCCGGTATCAAAGAGGCTGCGAACAGCGGTGGGCAACCGTTTCACCGATTCGGCGGCAGTGCTGGCGCGCGTCGCTTGCGCTAGGCAAAGGCTCGATCAGCCTGCCCCCGAGCATCACCGGACGAAGCAGCGCTTGTGCGCTCCGGCTCGCCCGCGCCGCATCCCAGGCACTCCCAGGAACAGGCGATAACATCGTGGCCGGCGAAGCGAAACACCTGCTTGGCTCCGGGCAGCGTGTGTTTATCCTCGCTGAATTTCGCGGTGAAGCGGCCATTCAGTTCGACCAGTTTGTAAACCACGCCGAGATTAGGCGAGTCGGTGGAAGTTGCCAGGTCGGTTCCAACGCCGAAGACATCGATGGGCGCTGCGGCGGCCGCGAACTCGAGGATCTTGTATTCATTGAGATCGCTGGTGGCCATGATTTTCGCGTCTTGCAGGCCGGCATCGTCCAGGATCTTGCGCACTTCGCGCGACAACTCCACCAGATTTCCGCTATCCAGCCGGACGCCCCACAACGGAGGTCCCAAGCGAAGCAGCGGTGTGCGCGCCGTCCAGGGTGTTGTAGGTGTCGATCAGATATGCAGTCGCGTCGCCCAGCAGATTTTGGAGCCGCCCAAAAGCTTCCTTCTCGGACTCGAAGGATTGAACCCAGGAGTGCGCGGCGGTTCCAAAAACAGGAATGCCATAGCGGAAACCGGTTTCGGTGTTGCTGGTACCGATGCATCCGCCGATGTACGACGCGCGTCCGGCCAGTACGCCGGCTTCGGGCGAGTGCGCGCGGCGAGTGCCGAAGTCCACCACGGCGCGGCCCGCCGGCGACTTCGACGATCCGCGATGCCTTAGTGGCGATCAGCGATTGAAATCCGATGGTGGCCAGCAAATATGTTTCGACGATTTGCGCTTCCATCAGCGGCGCGCGAATGGTCAAGAACGGTTCGTTGGCGAAGATGGGTGTGCCTTCGGGTAGAGCGAAGAGGTCGCCGGTGAAATGGACCTCGCGCAAGGCGTCGAAGAACCCGGCGGGCGCACGTTGGAACTGGGTGAGGCCGCGGAGATAATCGATCTCTTCGGTGGTGAACTTCAGGTTCTGAAGATACTCGACCGCTTGCGCGAGCCCTGCCGCCACCACGTAATTGCGATAGCGGGGGAGCCGGCGAAAGAACAGCTCAAAAGTGGCGATCTCGTTCGCCTTGCCGGCCTCGAAGTAACCGGCCGCCATGGTGAGCTGGTAGAGGTCGGTGAGAAGGCCAGTCATTATTTCTTAGCCGGTGGCGCGGGTTTCACGTCGGAGGCGGCCTGCAAAAGCTCGTCGATGGTCTTTGCGTCAAAGCCATACAGTGCCGGCTCGTTATCCCGCTGAGCGACGTAGTCGGAGCCCTGTTTAGCGAGTAGGACTTTCTCCGTCAATTTTCCGCTGTTCGAAACCACCGTAATATCGATGGCCGGAGCGCCCAAGGTTCCCGTGTCGATGAACTTGGCGGCCGCGAGATCGCGAAGTTTGTCCAGGAACGATTGCAGGCTGACGCTGTCCATCTTCTTGCCATTCGAGAACCAATCGTCGCCGCCCTTTTGGAACGCGTAGGTTTTTCCGTTCGCGTGCATCTCGATCTTGCCGGGATCGCTGAATCCGAAATCGAACAGCTTCTTGTTGCGAAAATCGTCCAGGGATTTGTCGACGCCCATGCCCAACTCCGGAGTCGCTTTGAAAACACCAGGCGCGACGCTGGATTTCGCATAGTAATCGGCGCCATTCTTGCGGATTTCGATCTGTTGCGTGCCGGAGGGATCGGTCAGCTTCACAGTTGCCACCGGAGTTCCAGAGGCGAACGCGGCGGCGGCTTTCTTGGCATCGTCAGCGGAAAGCGCCAGGTCCATTTTGGCGTCTTTCAGTTTGCGAAGCATCTCTTCCACCTGCAGAGCCGTCCGCGCGCAGGGGCTTGGGTTTCACGATTTGCCACTGATCTTTGTCGCGGCCAAACTCGATATCCTGCTTTTTGGCAATCGAGTTCCACGCCACGAAGCTTGTCTTGATCGAACGTGAGCAACCGCTTATCGCGCAAGTCATTCACCGATTTGTCGAGTCCGGTTTTGACAAAGCTCGCGACAGTGAATACGCGCGGATCGCCCTCCAGCATCGCGTAGGAGCCGCTGTTGGTCGGCGTGTCGTCGCCGATCTTGAGCTTGCTGATCTTGCCGCCCTTGCCGGTAATGTCGATTTCGAGATTAGGGGCGTTGAGGCCATAAGCCGACACATTGGAAGCTTTGTCCTCCACCACGCGATCGGAAGTCACATTGGCCGCGGAAGCCACCAGTTGGCTGGCGGCTGGTTGATCGGCTGGGTACGGCATGGGCGCGACGATTTGCCATTTCGCGCCGGTTTTTTCTAGGACCGTTTCCTCGGCGCCTTTCTTCTTTAAGACCAGTTTGGTGACATCGCCTTCCGTCAACGAAACGACTTTCGGAGGCGCGTCGGCAGGTGGCTTGGCCGCCTCCGCGGCTTTCTGCTTGTTCGAATAGTACAGGCCGCCGGCCAACGCGGCCAACAGGACGACGGCAACTAACAGACCGCGGAACTGCATCGCGCCCTATCTCCTCTTCAGCCAGACCATCACGCCGCCGATGATCACGATCAACGGCAGAAAGAATTGACTGAAGGTCTGCACCATCCGGAATTGGGCGCGCGTTAATGTGATGCGGCGATCTTCGGGTTCTTTGGGACGGATGGCGATCAGGTCTTCATCAGACGAAAGCCAGTTGATGGCGTTCAGCAAGAGGTTGCGATTCCCGCTGAAGCCGAGCGCCTGATTAGACGCCCAGCCGGAGTTGCCGACCACGACGAATCGTCCCTGGTCCGCCGGTTTGCCTCCGGTGAAAGTGCCGGCCACGGCCAAAGTGAAGGGGCCGTGCTTGTCCTTTTTGGGGTCGATGCGAATCTCAGCCGAACTCAGGTTTTCGGTCGCGAAGCTCTCGGCCGATGTCGAGAACAACTTGCTGATGGTGGTCTTGTCGGTATTCTTGCTCTCGAGCGAACGGGAGAGGGGGAAAGCGGTAGAGGTATTGGCGAGATCGTTCACAATGGGGTGCGAGTCATACTGCATAATGACCGGCGCCTCAGGGCCTCCACCCAACAATTGCGACGCGGCGCTTTCGTCCAGCAGCAGATCTTTATCCGCGGTGACGCCCCAACTGGCCAGCAGATCCAGGAGGGCCTGGTTGTCGCCGACCTGCCGCCGTCCCAGCTTCAAGGGAGGATCCAGCATGAAAAGCCCGCGTCCTCCAGTTTCGATGTATTTCTTGATGGCGTCCACTTCGGTTTGGATGTAATCGCCAGTGGGACCGGCGATTACCAACACGCTGCACTCGGCGGGAACTTCAGCCTTCTGCAGCAGATTGATGCCTTGAACCTTATAGTTGTTCCTCGCAACGATAGTTTGGAAGCCGGAAAAACCCTCGCCCTGCGATGAATCGTCCAGGCGATGCTCGCCGTGGCCTGTGACCACGCAGACTTCGCGCACGCCGCCCTTCAGCGCGCGGATCAGCGCGCCAGTGACACCTTCTTCGTCGAACGTCTTGGCGTCTTCCCGCCGGGCGCCCACTTCGACCACGGCTTCGCCTTCGCGGCTGACATTGGCGGCGCGGGCGAGCGTTGGGTTCTTCAGCAAGTCGACGTACTGGATTTTAAGTTTCGGCGAAAGATTGGCATAGCGATCCAAGAGATCCTTGGCGCCCTGCATTCCCGTGGAACGATCGAAATACTGAATGGTGACATCCTGCTTCAGATCGCCGACCACCTTCTTCGTCTGGTCCGACAAGCTGTAGCGCTTGTTGGCCGTTGCGTCGAAGGTCTTGTTGTAGCGATTTGCGAGAAAATTCACCACCGCAATGATGGCCAAGGTCACCAGGATATAGACAGTGGCGTAAGCCGCGTACTTGGTTTGTCTTGTTTTCATCCAGCCGGCAGCCACTTTACGACCTCCACCGGAGCGATTCCAAGGAGCGCGAGGTGAGAAACAGCCCCAAGAAAATCACGGAAAGATAAAATACTGCGTCCTTGGTATCGAGGATACCCTTCGAGAAGGAATCGAAATGCGTGATCACCGAACAATAGGCCAGCACCTTGGCCCAGGTTGCGGTTTCATATCCCGACACCCATTCCAGAACCCACAGCAGCAGGCATACGCCGAAGGTGGCAGCGCCGGCGATAATCTGATTCCGGGTGAGGGTGGAAATGAACGTTCCGATGGCCAGCAGCCCGCCGGCTTGCAACAGCAGCCCCAGGTAACCGATCGCTAGAGGCTTCCAATCTGGATTGCCGTAGCGGAACAGGAAGGAGAAGTTGATGGCGCTGAACAGCAGCAGGGTCGCGTAGAGAAGTACCGCAGCCAGCCATTTGCCGATGATAATCTCGACGTCGCGTATGGGCGAGGTCGCCAACAGTTCTATGGTGCCGGTGCGTTTTTCTTCGGCGAACAGGCGCATGGTCATCATCGGAATGAAGAATAGGCCTACCACGCTGATGTTCGACAACAGCGGCCGAATGACATATTCATTCACGCTCATGGGCATCGCTTGACCGCTCATTTGGGCTTGCAGGCTGGCGGCGTTGAAGTAGCCAACCGAGTTCCAGAAGAAGAACCCGAAAATCACGGCGAACATCGTTAACAGCAGGTATGCGACGGGCGAAACGAAATAACTGTTGAGCTCTTTTTGGCAAATAACCCAGACATTCCTCATTGGTTCTCTCCTTCGACGACCGCTTCGGCCGCGGCGGCGGGTTCCTCGGACACCGGGATCTTTTCTCCGCCGGTCAATTGCAGGAAGATTTCTTCCAGGCTCATCGCCGAGGGGCGAAGCTCGTTCAAGTTCCAACCGGATTCCACGATGGCGCGCGCCAGATCGCCTCGGATGAAGCGGTCCTTCAAGCTCTCTACTTCAAACACAGACCGGTTGTCGCGGGTTTCCTTAAACAGGACGCGGCTAACGCCGCTCACGGTTTCCAGGCGATGCTGGATGGTCTGCGAGTCCAGCGCGCCATTGCGCCCCTCCACTTCCAATACGACCGATTCGGCCCCGCGTGCGCGATTTTGCAAATTGTGAACGGAGTCGGTAGCAACCAGCTTGCCCTTGTTGATGATGAGAACCTGCTCGCAGGTCTGTTCCACTTCGGGCAGGATGTGGGTGCTGAGAAGGATGGTGTGGTCGCCGGCCAGGCTCTTGATGAGATCGCGCGTTTCGTTAATCTGCTTGGGATCGAGTCCGGCGGTGGGCTCATCGAGAATCAATACGTCGGGATTATGGATGATGGCCTGAGCCAGGCCGACGCGCTGCCGGTAGCCCTTCGATAGCTTGCCGATGAGCTTGCTCCGGACGTCGGCGACGGCGCAGCGTTCGGAGACTTCCGTGACCCGGCTGGCCAACTTCGCGCCTGACATACCCTTCAGCTTTCCGACAAATGTGAGGTATTCCTGGACCTCCATTTCCGGGTACACGGGCGGAGTTTCCGGAAGATAGCCGATTCTTTTTTTCACTTCCATCGGCTGCTCCAGCACGTCGAATCCGGCCACGGTAGCGCTACCTTCCGAAGGCGGAAGAAAACAAGTGAGAATGCGCATTGTGGTGGTTTTCCCGGCCCCATTCGGTCCCAGGAACCCTACAATCTGGCCTTTCGTCACTTCGAACGAAATGTGATCCACCGCAAGCGTGCGTGCGTATCTCTTCGTGAGGCCTTGAACTGTAATCATAGTTAAACTCGGAGGAACGGCGATGACTGGCCGGAAGCGCCCCGCGAGAGGACTGCTCCGATCAGGCTGTTGCAATCACATAATAAGAATGGTCGAAGGCGGTTGTCAATCGGGCTGGTCAATTGCATCATTCTGACAGGGCAAAGCCCATAATTTGGGCGCCTGCATCGACATAGATAACGTTTCCGGTGACGCCCCGGCCCAGATCGCTGGCCAGGAAAACGGCGGTATCGGCCACTTCCGCCGGATCGGTATTACGCCGCAAAGGGGCCATTTTTGCGCCTCCTTCCAGCATCTTGGAAAAGTCTCGGATGCCGCGCGCGGATGTAGTTTTGACGGCTCCCGCGGAGATTGCGTTTACTCGAATATTCGACGGTCCAAGATCGGCCGCCAAGTACCGGACGGAAGCTTCGAGCGCCGCTTTAGCCACGCCCATGACGTTGTAGTTTTCCACTACCCGCGTGGAGCCGAGGTACGTCAGCGTGGATATAGAGCCGCCTGCTGGAACCATCAGAGGAGCAGTGGCCCGGGCAACGGCCACTAGTGAGTAGGCACTTACATCCTGAGCCAGGGCGAAACCGGCGCGCGACGTTTCTACAAACGGGCGGCCGAGATCCTCGCGATTAGCGAACGCAATGCTGTGTACCACGGCGTTGAGCACGGTACCCTGATCTTTCAGTCCATTCGCTAAGGCGTCCACTTGGGCGTCTTGGGTTACATCGCAGGGCAACACCTGATGGGCTTTGAGTTCGGCGGCCAGCTCCTCGACGGTCTGTTTTTGGCGGTCGCCTTGGTAGGTAAGGATAACCTTTGCATTTTCACGGACAAAAGCGCGCGCGATAGCGTAAGCCAGGCTCCACCGGTTCGCAACGCCGAGGATGAGGGTGGTCTTGCCCTCCAGCAACTGGGACATGAGCCTTACATTGTACCGCGCGGCGGGAGCGTTGCCGCGGGAATCCTATGCTAGACTTTAGACCGATTGCGGCTGGCCCCTGTCGACTACCTCATCCTGTTGCTGTACTTCGCCTATGTTCTGGCGATCGGTTGGATCGTAAAACGCAAGGTCGCAACCAGCGCCGATTTTCTTACCTCCGGCCGATCGGTCCCGGTGTGGATCACCAGTCTGGCCTTCATCGCCGCGAATCTTGGGGCGCAAGAGGTGATTGGCATGTGCGCGTCGGGCGCGAAATACGGAATCATGACTGCGCATTTTTACTGGATTGGCGCGGTTCCGGCGATGTTGTTCGTGGGCGTTTTCATGATGCCGTTCTACTACGGCAGCCGCGCTCGCAGCGTTCCCGAATACCTCAAGCTGCGCTTCGATGAGAAGACACGGGTGCTGAACGCCGTCACGTTCGCGGTGATGACGGTGTTTTCGTCCGGCATCTCCATGTACGCGCTGGGGCTGCTTTTTGAATTAGTGCTGCACTGGAGTTTTACTGCTTCCGTGCTGTTGTCGGCCGCCATTGTGTTGATTTACACGTTCTTGGGCGGATTAACCAGCGCGATTTACAACGAAGTGATGCAATTCTTCCTTATTGTTCTCGGATTTACGCCGCTGGCCGTGTTTGCGGTGCTGAAAACCGGCGGGTGGAGCGGGATGGCGGCGCGTCTTCCGGAGGTGATGACGCACACTTGGGCGCATGTGGGCAGGGCATCCGAGAATCCCATGGGAGTGGAGGTGTTCGGTCTGGTGGCGGGGCTGGGTTTTGTGCTGTCGTTCGGCTATTGGTGCACCGATTTTCTGTTAGTGCAGCGAGCCATGGCCGCGGAATCGATGTCGGCGGCGCGGCGGACGCCCTTAATCGCGGCATTTCCCAAGATGTTTATGCCCTTTATCGTAGTCGTGCCGGGAATTGCGGCGCTGGCGCTCTCGCACATGGCGCTGGGTTACTCGCTTCCACTCAAGGCCGATGGCGGACCGGACTACGACCAGGCGCTGACAACCTTGATGGTGCAATTTTATCCATCCGGCATGCTGGGCCTCGGCCTGACAGCGCTGATGGCGTCGTTCATGTCGGGGATGGCCGGAAATGTGACCGCGTTCAATACGGTGTGGACCTACGATTTGTATCAAGGGCACATTAGAAAACACGCGCCGGATTCGCATTATTTGCTGGTAGGGCGGGTGACAACCATCGTGGGCGTCGCGTTGTCGGTGGGGACGGCCTATCTGGCGGGCCAATTCAACAACATCATGGATTTCCTGCAACTGGTTTTCGGCTTTGTGAACGCGCCATTGTTCGCGACATTTTTGCTGGGAATGTTTTGGAAGCGCACTACCGGGCATGGCGCTTTCACGGGGTTGCTGGCGGGCACGGCGGCGGCAGCCGCGACCCACGGGTTGACCGTCGCGGAAAATAAGGGAGGCTGGCTGGGAGCGACGCTGCACACGTTTCCATCCACCATGGCGCAGAACTTCTGGATCGCCATTTTCGCGTGGTCGGTATGTTTTCTAGTCACCGCGCTGGTGAGCCTGATGTCGGCGCCGAAAGCGGAATCGGAACTTCAAAATCTCGTCTACGGGCTAACCCGCATCCCGCATGAAAACGCGCCGTGGTACAAGCGGCCGGCCCCCTTGGCCGCTGATCGTGCTCGCGGTACTGGTGATGTTGAATGTGTGGTTTTGGTGATATGAGCGATCTGCGGATTACGATTGGCGGATTTTTCGTGCTGGTGGGCGCGATCGTGGGCGCCACCGGGTTGTCGGCGAATTATCGGGCGCCGCTGAATCCGCCAACGTCAATCTCTATTGCGGTATTTCGATGCTGATCTTCGGAGCCGTTATGCTGTGGCTGGGCCGCCGCAAATCACCGTCGTAGATGTTCGTTTCAAACAGGATCGCCTTCATCTGTCTCACAAATTCGGCATCTGAGAATTGATCCGCATAGGTCCGTAACGCGACGGGGTCCACCGCGGACTCGAACTCGTCCCAACACTCGATGGCATACGCGAGCCCCTCGGGATCGGGATAAAGCAAGCCTCCGAATTCGGGCACGATTTCCAGCGCGCCGCCCCGGGCCAAGCCGATCACCGGCTTGCCGCTCGCCAGCGCCTCCACCGCGGCGATCCCGAAATCCTCTTCTCCCGGCATGAGAGACGCCCGGCAACGTGCGTATAACTCGCGCAATGCGGCGTCGTTGACGCGTCCGCAAAACTCGATGTTCGCTGCCGCGGATCGTTTGAGGGCCCTGTACTCCGGTCCGTCCCCGACCACGCGAAGTCGGCGTCCGTTTAGGTTGAAGGCGCGCACCGCCGCATCGACGCGTTTATAAGCCACCAGTTCGGAGACGATCAGGTAGTAATCCTCAGCGGGCTTCCAATAAAAAGTCTGTACGGCGACGGGCGGCCGGACAACTCGTGACTCTCGCCGATAGGTTTTCCAAATCCGGCGCTGGACGTTTTGGCTATTTGCGATGAACTCGTCGACTCGAGCCGCGGATGCATAGTCCCACAGCCGCATATAGTTCGCGAGCGGCGACATGAGGGTTCGCTTCCATCGGGAGCGCGTCCATTCATTGCGATACGCCGGATACAGCTCCCACAGATATCGCATGGGCGTATGGCAGTAGCAGACGTGCCGGGTGTGGGATGAAGTGATCACACCCTTGGCTGGGCCCGATTCGCTGCTAATCACCATGTCATATTCGCGCAGATCGAAACTCTCGAGCGCCATCGGCATCAGCGGCAACAGAGAGCGATAGTATTTGCGAAGCGGTTGCAGAAACGACGCGTGGACGCGGTGCTCGCGGATGGTCTGCGACACAGACTCTGGATCGTAGAACAGCGTGAATACATCGGCTTCGGGCAGCAAGCGGCACAACGCTTCGACGACTCTCTCGCCGCCGCGCATGTTGAGCAGCCAGTAATGAACGATCGCCGTACGCATTCCAGAGGCCCGGGTCAGTGACTGTTAGGAGTATGTCACGCGCTCCGGAAAGCGCTTGTTTGCGGTTTGTACCTTTCTTGTAAAATCTACGAATTTCGCCTATTAACCCCTGGTGTTCGCCCTACTGCATCACGTAATCTGGCAACGAAGCCAGCGCTATGACCGACGACTTGAGCCAAATCCAAGTGACTGCCGATCCCGTTCTCTCCGCCTTCGACCTCCCGTTGCGCAGAACGTATTATCCGCTTGGCTATCCGCTGGCCCTCGAGACCAATTCGCAAGATGTGATTCACGCGGCGGAGGAAGGGTGGAGCGCGTTTGAGCAGATCTTCGACCAGGTTCCCGTGCGTTTGTGTCTCGGAGTGGCCGACAGCGATTCCACGTCGCCCGCCCCCGAGTCGGTGATCCGCGCGCGAGAACATTTGATGTCGATCGTCGCCGATCCCGGGAACTTCATGTTGTGCGATTTCGAGCGCGGCTTCGCATTTGGATGGGTGACGCGGAACACGGCGGCGGATCATCCTTTACTGCGTTACCAATTCCTGACCGGCGCCGGAGCGACGCTGGTACAGCAACGGGCCTTCGCGCCGCTGCATGGCGCTTTGGTTGTCCGGAACGGAATCGGTGTGATGCTGTGCGGTGATTCGTTCGCCGGCAAGAGCACACTGGCCTATGCCTGCGCCAGGGCCGGATGGACCTACGTAAGCGATGACGGCGCGTATGTGGTGCGCGATCGCGACGACCGCTACGCGCTGGGAGATCCCCACGGCATCCGCTTCCGGACGGATGCTCCTGAATTGTTTCCCGAGCTGGCCGATCATCTCCCGGCGGTCCGTCCCAACGGAAAAATCGCCATTGAAGTCCGCACGCGCGATCTACGGATAGCAACCGCGCCGGGCTGCAAAGTCGATCACGTAATGTTCCTGGATCGCCGGCATATGGGCCCCGCTTCGGTTCATCGTTATCCTGAGGATCGTGCCCGCAAGGGTTGGACACAGCACACGGTGCTGGGAACGGCCGAGGTACGGGCCGCGCAACGCGGATGCCACGAGCGAATGTTGCGCGCGCATCTCTGGGAAATGCGTTACTCCGATCTCGATGACGCGGTGGCGCGCTTGGAGCGATTGGTCGACCACGGAAGCTAAACCAACATGCGTCTGTCATTTCCAATATTCCTCGTATTCCTTGTATTCCTCGCATCGTCTATTCCATCTTTCTCCCAGGTGTCTTCCGGCAGTTTGCTCGGGGATGCGCGCGATGAAAAGATGGCATCGGTCGCAGCGGTTGTGGTGGTGGCCCGCAATAACGACACGGGGTTCTCCCGCTCGGTTTCCAGCAATGAATTCGGCAGTTATCGCATCGACGATCTTCTTCCCGGGGCGTACACGGTTACCGCGCAACACGACGGTTTTCAGGCAGTGACCGTGTCGCCCATTTTTGTGCAAGTCAATCAGAAGACCCGCCTCGATCTGAATCTACAGGTTGGTTCGGTGCATGAAACGGCCACGGTTGTCGCGCACGCGTCGCCGCTGCAGACCGACGAAGCGTCCGAGGGTTACACGCTCGGCTCCGGGTTCCTGGAGGAACTGCCGCTGCTGGGCCGCAACATCGTAGATCTCGTAACGCTAGGGCCCGGGGCGATTCCCCGCCAATTGGGCGGATTCACACATGACCAGATGAACGATCTGCAGGGCAACCGTGGAGCCGTCGGATTGAATGCCCCAGTGAACGGCGCGCGAGCCACTGAAAACAGCTACATTCTGGACGGAGCTTATGACACCGATCGCAACATCTTCTCGATTGCAGTAGTGCCGCTCATGGAGTCGGTAGGCGAGTTCCGCATTCAGAGCTCGCTGGCGCCCGCGGAATTCGCCGAGTCAGGCGGCGCCGTGATCGATATGGCAACCAAGTCCGGGAGCCAGGCGTTTCACGGGAACATTTTTGAGTTCTTTCGTAATGAGGCCACCGACGCCAACGGGTTCTTCTCGGTGCCTGGCTTGCCGCGCGGGATCTTTCGCCAGAACCAATTCGGCGGCACTCTCAGTGGACCGCTTGGCCACGCCACCTACTTCTTCGTGTCCTATGAAGGATTGCGGTCGCTCTCGTCCAACCCTACCCAGCACCTGGTTCCGACAGCGCCTGTTCGCGGCGGGGATTTCTCCGGGGGCTCGTTGATTTACAATCCCCTCAGCCTGAATGCCAATGGCGAGCGCGCCCCTTTCGCGAACAACATGATTCCAGCGAGCATGATTGATCCGACGGTCGCAAAGTATCTTGCGCTCTATGAACCGCTGCCGAACGCGCCGCTCGCGAACGGCTTTGACTACGTCGACTCCACGCCCAATCGCGATAATAGCGACAACGGGACCGTGCGGATCGATCACGCGTGGGGAGAGCGTAGCCGTGTTTTTGCGCGCTATACGATCAATAACGAGCCCACGCTTTTGGCGGGATCATTTCCCGCGCTTCCCACCGAGGAAGATCTGCGCGCCCAGCAGGCAGCTGTGGGATATACCTACGCCGGCGCGTCCTGGGTGAACGAAAACCGGTTCTCCTTCACGCGGCTGCGCGTTTTCGATCTGCCAACCAATGCCTTCGGCGCCAACGTGCTGGCGAACCTGGGCATTACGGGTTTTTCGGATAATCCGTTCAACTATGGCCTGCCGGCGCTTACCGTGACCGACTACGACACCGTGCAGGATTCGGACAATCTTCCGCAAATCCAGCGCGACAACACCTGGAACTTCTCCAGCAGCTTTTCTCGAAGCGTGGGACGGCACACTTGGAAGACCGGCTTCCAATTCACGCATTTCACCATGGCGTACGAGCAGAGTTTGTTCGCGCGCGGCGACTACATATTCAACGGGGGCTACACATCCGACCCGCAGAATCCCAACACCACCGGCGACGCGTTCGCCGATTTCCTGCTCGGCTACCCGGCCGAGACGCAGCGCAGCGTTGGCAATCCGCAAGCCTACTTGCGGCAGAATACCTACGCGGCTTTCGTTCAAGACGATTGGCGGATCGCGCCACGCATCAGCATTTCGATGGGGCTGCGCTATGAATATGCAGCGCCATTTCAGCGAAGACCGCGGCAGTCTCCTGAATCTCAACTATTCCAGCCTTCCAAATCCGCCCGTGCTGCAGCCGGTGAACACGGTGACTAATCCCAATCGCCTGAACTTCGCGCCGCGCCTCGGATTGGCGGCGCGCTTGCCTCGCTGGTTGCCGTGGTCCGGAGACACCGTGTTCCGCGCCGGTTATGGAATCTACTTCAGCCCGCCTCTGGCGATAGAGGCTTACGATCTGGTTCGCAATGGTCTGAACAATCAACTCAACGAACCTGGCGGTTTGGTTCCCGTGCTGACGATCCAAAATGGGTTTCCGACTACCGGATCCACGGGCTTCCCGAGCTACTACGGCGTCGACAAGAACGCGCCCACCACCTATACGCAGCAGTGGTCCGCCAGCATTCAACAGGAGCTGCCCGGGAACACCATATTTGAGATCGCCTACGTGGGCTCCAAGGGAACGGACTTGTCGCTGTTCCGACGGTTCAATACGCCCGCACAGGTAGAGATAGGGGCAGATTTGCCGCCCCGGCCGGGCGATTTGCAGTCGCTACGTACGTTCCCGGAGCTGGGCACGCTTTACCAAATTCAGCACATCGGTAACTCGATCTATAATTCGCTGCAGATCAAATCGGAGAAGCGCTTCACGCGCCGGCTCTCCTTTCTCGCGAGCTTTGTATGGGCCAAATCGATCGACGATGCGGACTCGCCAGTGGTGGGCAACTATGAGAGTTTCGGCGCGCAAGATGAGCGAAATTTGCGGCTCGAGCGCGGCCTGTCGTTCTTTGACGTTCGCTATCGTTTGACGGCCGGCTACGTGTATGCCATTCCCACTGCGCCCGTGTGGAAGCCGGTTCTCAGCAACTGGCAGATCAGCGGGAGTATGACGTTCCAGACCGGGACGCCACTGAATCCGGTCTACTTCGCGACCGACTTCGCCAATTCGGGTACGCCCAACCGCCCCAACGTTGTGGCCGGACAATCCATCAGTTTGCCCATCAGCCAGCGCAACGCGAACCATCTGTTCAACACCAACGCATTTTCCGATCCCGCCCCTTATACCTTCGGCGATGCCGGTCGGGACATCATTCCGGGACCCGGTAACGAGGTCATCAATGTCGCGCTGCAACGACGCTTTGTGATCCGCGAAAGCAAATCACTGCAGTTCCGTTGGGAAACATTCAACGCGCTCAATCATCCGAACCTGGGAATTCCCGGGCCCTATCCCGATTTCGGACCCTTCTTCGGCAAGGCATTCTCGGCGGGCGATCCGCGCCGCATGCAATTCGCTCTGAGATTTGATTTCTGAACAGATCGAAGCCGCAAATCCCGTCGTTCGCGAGCGCGGTCCTCGACGCGCTGCAATTCACAACGTCCGACAAAACCGCTCTCTCCGGTCTCGATGAAAACGCCTGGAAGAAGGCGCTGGAATTCACCGATCGCTGCCAGCTTACGTTGGCGCTGGGCGCAAAGTGCGGCGATCAACTGCCGGATCTGGCGCGGCAGCGCATTCATCGCGATCTATCGAATAACGCCGAGCGTTGGAGGCGCGCGCAGGCGACATATGCGGAAATGGCGGCGGCTTTGGATGCCGAAGGACTCAAGCACGCGATCCTCAAAGGCTTCAGTCATTGCCCGCTCTTCGTGCCCGATCCCCGCCACCGGCCGCAAGGTGATATCGACTTCCTGTTGACGCGTGGCTGACGTAATCGTGCACGGGACGCGGCTGCACGATTAGGTTACGAGCCGATTGTCCAGCACGACCGCCATCCCATCGACCATTTGCCGACCATGGTTCGTAAGACCGGCTGGCAATGGCGCGGCGATTATTACGATCCGCAAATGCCGTTGTCCATCGAACTGCATTTCCAGCTCTGGAATCCAGGGACCGAGCGGCTGAACCCCACCGGCCTAGATTGCTTTTGGGAGCGCCGGCAGGGCAGGGAATTGGAGGGCGTGCGATTCACGGCGTTGCATCCAGCCGATGCGATCGCGTACTCGTCGTTGCATGTGCTGCGGCACTTGCTGCGGGGGGATCCCCGGCTGTTTCATGTTTACGAACTCGCGTGGTTGTTGGATCAACCGCGCCGACGACAAGATGCTCTGGACCGCATGGCTTGATCTGCACGACGAATCCCTACGCCGATTGGAGGCGGTCTGTTTCGCGCTTGCCCAGCGCTGGTATGGATGCCGCCTGCCTGAGGCGGCGTGCCAGGAAATCGAGCGGCTACCTCCCGATGTGATTCGGTGGCTGGACGCATACTCGTGGTCGCCGATCGCGAGCCTGTTTCAACCCAATAAAGATGAGCTTTGGCTGCACTGGGCGTTGCTGGATTCGAAACGCGATCGGATCGCCGTACTGCGACGCCGCGTTCTGCCGGAACGCCTTCCAGGACCTGTCGACGCGGTGCATGTTCCGAAGAGCCAGCTTACGTCGGGGGATCGCTTGCGCGGCCGCGTGCGATATCTGCGCTATGTTTCATCTCGCGGTTGGCATCACGCGCGAGCCGTTCCATCCGTCTTGTGGAGTTCGGTGGGATGGTTCGGACCCCAGCTGGGGCTAGGCGTCGAATATTGGCGGCTGCTGGGATCGGCGGCTTTCTTCAACTTCGGCATGTTCGTGTTCGTCTTCTTGTACAACCTGTATCTGCTGCAGTTGGGCTTTCAGGAAAACTTTCTGGGTCTGATGTCGGGATTGATGACGGCCGGCAACGTGGCGGGCTCCGTGTTGTCCGTCTTCGCGATTCGAAGGTTCGGTATGCGCAGAACGCTGATGGCGTCGTTCGCGCTAACGGCCCTACTTTCCGCGCTTCGGGCGACGGTTGCTGCGGGGCCGGCGTTGCTCGTGCTGGCGGCGCTGGCGGGCTTGGCATTTTCCGTTTGGCCCGTGGCGCTCGCGCCCGCCGTGGCTTCCGTCACGACGGAAAGGACCCGTGCGCGCGGCTTCAGCTTCATTTGCTCGTCGGGGATTTCGATCGGAATCGTCGGCAGTCTGGCGGCGGCACGATTGCCCGGATGGTTCCTGCATGCGCCGTGGGCGTCGTCCAGCATTGCATCCTACCGGGCAGCGCTGTTGACAGGCTGCGCGATCGTGTTGCTGTCGTTGTGGCCCCTGTCGCGTGTGCAGTTGGCGCACCACGCTGCGGTAGCAAGCAGCCGCAAGCTGCATCGCCCCAGTCCCATCGTTCTCCGATTCTTGATTGCAATAGCGGTCTGGAATTTGGGCACGGGTGCATTCAATCCGTTCGCGAATGTGTATTTCGCCCGGATGCACATGCCAGTGCAGAACATCGGCTACGTGTTTTCGATATCGCAATTGGCGCAAGTGGCGGCCATCCTATGTGCGCCATTCTTCTTTCGAAAATTCGGAACGGCGCGCGCGATTAGCGGAATGGAAGTGACTACAGCGTTCGGATTGCTGGCGCTGTCCATCGCCGCTGGTCCCGTTTGGGGCGCCGCCGCTTTCACCGGATACATGATGTTCCAATACATGAGCGAACCCGGAATGTTCACCTTCTTGATGAATGGCGTTGCGGACGGCGAGCGAAATAGCGCATCCGCACTCAACATCCTTGTGGCGTTCGGCTGCCAAGCCATTGCCGCTCCCCTGGCAGGCGCGATATTAGGCGCGCTTCGGATATCCGCCGCTGCTGGCCGCCGCCTCCGCTATGTGCCTAAGCGCAGCGGTTCTGTTTCGCGTTCTGGTTGATGGCCGGAACCAATTGCCGCAGCAGGTTCGTGATGAGTTCCTGATAGGCGGACACCGTGTAGTGACGCGCCCACGCCTGGCGTGCATTCCAAGCTACTCGCTGCAACGCCTCGGGCGTTCTGATGACTTCGCGAATACGCGACGCCAAAGCGTCCACCGAGAACTCGCGCGTTAAGAACCCCGTTTCACCGTCGATCACTACTTCGGGGATGCCTCCGGCCGGGAACGCGATCACTGGCACGCCCGCGGAAAACGCTTCCACGATCACGCGCGCCATGCCTTCGCGCTTAGATGGAACCACCAACAGATCTAATTCGTGGAGTCACTGGGCCGACGTCCTGCTGCCACTCCAGAAACTCCACAGGCAGACCGCGCGAGCGCTGACGCACTTTAGCGAAGTAATCCGACGGCGAATCAAACAGAGGCTGCGCCACAGATCACAAACCGGGCCTCCGGAAACTCTCGCGCAAGGACGCCGGCCGCGTCGGCGAATTCCAACTGCCCTTTGTCGGGCGCGATGCGCCCAATGATTCCGATCCGCCAATCCCTGACGTGTCTTACGCGCGCACGAAAGCCTGTGTCGCGAACACCGTTGGGTACGATGAACACTGTGTCCGCAGCCGTGCAACCGCGCAGCGGATAGACCACCGAATCGCTGCAGCGATTACACTGGCCGCCACCTTCCGATGCTCCAGTGCAAAAGCCGCGCGGCAATCCCGTCCACATGGCTGTGAGCATGAAAGATAACCATCGCCCCTGCGCGCGATGCAAGCGCCGCGGCGGGCATAATGCGCGGGCCGTTGACGTACACGAGATCGAATTCCTGTTGAGCCGTCAAAGCACCAATAATGCGCATCTGCTCGCGCAAATCCCATGCGAATCGCATGGAATCCACGACGCTCTTGCCCCCCGAACGATACGGGCCTGAAGGAATTTCACCCGCTGGGACACCGAGCGACTGGAGCTTTCCCAATAATGGTCCGCGGCCAGGAACCAGAACATGCGCCTGCCACCCGTTGCGCTGCACCGCGTCTACCGTATCGAGCAGTGTCTGCTGCGCGCCGCCCAATTCGCTGTATTGATCCAGGAACAGTATCTTCACGAGGATCTTCGGGCTGCCAGCGCGAGTACGAAAAAATACACAGGCAAAATGCGCCAGTAGGTAAGCAGATCGGCGGAGAGCATCTGCACGCTCTGGCCGGCCCAGAAGCACAGCATCCAAGCGCCCGTGAACGAGCGCACAGGGTCGCCGGAGCGAGCCGCGCGATAGGCGTACACAAGGATCGCGATGTTGAGAGCCAGCACGGCAAACAGGCCGGCGATTCCGGTTTCGGCCAGCAAGGTGAGATAGGTGTTATCACCGACGGCTTTGGTCCCGATGAAATCGGAGTACGGCAGCGTCTTGTAGCCCACGCCCACCAGAGCCCGCCACGGGTTGGCGGCGAGATAGTTCACCAGAGTCCGCCACGCGTCGATGCGGCCGGAAAGCACGGCGTTGGGCGATTCCGAGAAATATGTGAACGCGGCGAAGACCCGCAGCCACGCAGTTCGCGCGAACACCGGGAACGCGATCCACAAAATGGCCGTGCTGCCTCCTCCGAATGTGACTATACCTGCCAGTAGACGCCTCCAACGGATGCGGTCGCGACGCAGCCACAGCAGGACCGACAACGCGACGGCCAGATTAACCAGGGACGCGCGCGAGAACGAGAGCACTAGAGCCGCAGCCAGCGGGATCGCCCCCAGGAGCAACGCAAATCGCCCTGCCGGCGAATCTTCTTTCCGCAGGAACAGAGTCACCGCGATCATTTCCAGAAAAAACGCGCACAGGTTTCCCAGCGTGCTGGCTTCGTAGAAGAAGCCCTGCGCGCGGCGAAAGACGCCGCTGTCGAGCCAGACGAACTGCTGTTCAAACCCTGCCGGGGCCGGGAACTGAAAATAGAAGTCAATGCAAGCGAACAAAGCTGACAGCGCGCCGGCGACGAACAGCCATCGGATGGCCCGCAATGATTGCGACGCGTCCAATTGCCCGGGGCCGTCGCGAACGTACAGAAAGACGTAAACGGAAATGCCGAACAGCGCGACGCGCGCCAGGCTTCCCGCGGCGATCGAGCTTCCCGAATAAACCGCCGCGTTTGCGACGCTCGCGGCGAAAACAGTCAAGAGCGCGACTAACGGAATGGCGAGGGCATCGGGCTGAAATCGCCAGTCACCCAACCGCAGGAATCCGACGAACAGCCCCAGGCCTGCGATCAAAATCGCGATGTGCGGGCCCGAGTCTCCCAGTGCGATGGGTAGAGGCGGCGTGAGCAGCGCGCACCCGAAAAACAACGCCAGCCACGCGATGGGCGTCCGGAGGAGAGTCCACAGGATTGGAATCGCAACCAGGGGCGCGGCCAAAACCGCCTTGGGCCCATTTCCAGGGACCATCGCCAGCGCAGTCGCATACACGCCCAGGGCTGCTCCACCCATCAGTTCGCGCCGGTGGCGAGGGCCTAGGGCCAGAATCATACGCGCATCTCGCGGTCGAAGGGCTCGTAACGAACCTGCTTGCCGCGATATACGAACGTGCAGCTTAGATAAACGATGGACGCAATCAGCGCCACGAACAGAGCTGCCGCAACGTTGAGCGGAATATTGGGCGAACTCGGCCGCTGCGGGACGATGCCTGGATCGATGATGCGCAACCGCTCGGCGTGCGAGCCGGCGGAAGCTTGCGCCTCGATCAAATTCCTGGCTACCGTTTCATAGGATTGCCGCGCAACGTCCAGCGTGTTTTCGAGCTCCTGCCTCCGGGCGATCCGGCGCGCCAAGGTCGCCGATTTCTCCTGAGTTGTCCGTTGCAAGTCGTGCGACCGCGCCGCCAACAGCGCCGCCCGCGCTTTGGACGCATTGAGTTCCTCGCGCGCGAACGATCCATCCTGCGACTGCTGTTCGTATTCAGCGACCGCGGATTCAGCGCCTACCAACTGCTCTTCCACTTTGCCCCGCAGCGCGACTTCAGCGTCGATTTCCGATTGCAGCGACTCCACCGGCTCGTTCACCGCCAGCGCGCCCCACCCCTTTTCAAGTTCTTCCAACCGTTCCCGGGCCTGGTTGGCCTGCTGCGCCCCAACTTCGGTGAAATCGCGATCCGACGCCAGGTTTTCGGCGTGGCTGGTGTTCACGGTCTCCGTCGCCAGATACTGCGCCAGAGCTTGCGCCTGCCGTGGGTCAGACAGAGTGGCGCTGATTTCGAGCACCTTGGTGTCCCGCAATTTGGCGACCTTCAGCACTTTCTGTTGGAGCGATTCAATGGACTGGGCGTCGTCTCGCCGAAGGTGAAACCGGTCCGCGGCTTTCGCAAACAAGCTGTGGGAAGTGGCGAAGAGTTCATAAGTCTTCAGAGATTCCAGATACATGGCGCTCACGGCCGTGGTGAGCCGCGCGTCGCTGCCTCCCGGAGGTTCAATGATGACGCTCGCAGTAGCCGTATACTGTTTAGGAAGTAAGAGACTGATGCCAAGCGCGAGTGCTGCTGATAAGCCGCAGGCCGTCACGATCACCAGCCAGCGTTCGCGCAAATACCTGACGTATTCAAAAGCGTCGAATGAGTAGTACATCTTCACCGTTCCCGCATCGCGCGCTCCAATTTGACATGCTCTCGATCGTGGCGGCGCTGGTTCCGCTGGTGATCGTCCCAGGCGTGCTCGCTTATTTTGATGTTACGCCGAAAATCGTGATTCTCCTATGCGGAACGGCGCTAATGTTGTTACAGTTTCGAACAAATGCCTACAATATTCGAACGCTGCTGCACTGCTCGTCCGGGCGCTGGCTGGCCGGCCTGCTAGCGGCGGAGTGGCTGGCATTTGCGTTCGCCAACATCCTCTCGTCGAACCGGGCGCTGTCCTTTGGCGGGAGCCTGTGGAGACGCTTCGGTTTACTATCGGAAACCGGCCTCATCCTGTTCGCCCTGCTGGCCGCCGGCTGGTTCGCCGTGGATGCGCCGCGCGTCCGCATGCTCTTGCGGGCAGCGGCCACAAGCGGGGCGCTCGCGGCTTGCTACGGAATCGCACAATATTTCGGCTGGGATCCCCTGCTTCCCGCGAAGGCGTATCAAGTTGGAGAAGGCATTCTCGCTATTGTTCGGCCGCCTGGCACTTTGGGGCACGCCGACTACTTCGCTGCCTGGCTGGTTGTAGTGTTGTTTTTCGGATTGGCCTTGGCGCAGCTTGAAAGCGGGCGTTTCTGGCGAATAGCGGCCTGGGCGGCATCGGCATTGGCAGCCGTCGCAATCGTGCTAAGTGGGACGCGGGCCGCCATGCTCGGCGTCGTCATTGGCGGCGTGGTGTTCTTACTCACGCGACCCCGGCGAATCGGCCTTCGCGTGGCAGCGGCCGGACTCGCCTGCGCCCTTGGATTACTTCTGTTCTTCTTTGCGCCAGTGGGCGCGAAGCTGCGCGCGCGCCTGCAATGGTCTATGGAAGACCCCCGGGGCGGAGCCCGGTTGTTGCTCTGGCGCGATTCTCTGAGCATGAGCGCCGAACGCCCGTTGACAGGGTCGGGGCCGGAAACGTTCGCCACCGAATTCCCGCGCTTCGAATCTGCCGAACTCGCGGCGGCGTATCCCGACTTCTATCACGAATCGCCTCACAACATGTTTCTCGATGCTTTAACCGAACAGGGCATCGTTGGATTGCTGGTGTTGGTCGCCCTGTGCGGACTGGGCGTCGTGGCAGCCGCGCGCGCCTGCCGATCGGGCCATGCGCTGGGACCGCCACTGGCAGCGGCGCTCGCGGGAATGCTGGTGGCGCAGCTATTCACTGTGTTCGTGGTTGCGACGTCCCTCTATTTCCACTTGATCGTGGTCATGCTGGTGATTACTGCCTGGGCGCCATGGAAACCGGCCGCTGTCCCGGAGCGCCCGGCGCGGCGCTGGGTGATGATCCCGGTAGCTATCGCCGCGATGTTGCTGGTCTCGGCCGGCAGTTCGAATGCTGGTTGCCGATCGCGCGTTCGCGGTGGTGCAACAACGCATAACCAGCGGCGATATTGCCGGAGCGTCCGCCATGTACCGTGATGTGGTCCTGCGCTGGCAGCTTCCGGGTGAGAGTTCCGACCTCGGATACTCCCGCGCCATGCAGCAAGCGGCTGCCAAAGCCCCCATCTTCACTATGCGAATACTGGCCCGCCAGCAAGCGCTGGAGGCGGCTATTCGAGCGGTGGGCAGCGCCAGCGATCGCCAAAACGCCTGGTACAACTTGGCGGCTTTGCTAGCGCAGCAAAATGACGCCGCTGGTACCGAGCACGCTCTACGCAATGCCATCGCCTGGGCGCCCAACTGGTTCAAACCGCATTGGGCGCTCGCGCGGCTGCTTGTAATCTCCGGGCGCGGCCCGGAGGCTCTCGTGGAGGCTCGCATCGCCGTGGAACGCGATGGCGGACACGATCCGGAAGTAACGCAGACGTGGGAACAATTGCAGTCGCAATCAAAAATCGCGCACTGAGCTTTTCACAAACATTTTACCGTTTGCCCATTGCCTGTTCTGTGTTCACCGCCTATAGTTGTCGCAGGGAGCACTCTGACATGAAGACCTTAATACTTACGGCCCTACTCTTGACCAGCGCCAGCCTCGGATTTTCGCAGCCCGCTATCACTAGCGGCGGAATCTTGAATGGGGCGAGTTTTGTCAGTGGCCAAGCAGTGACTCCCGGCTCCCTGATCTCGATTTTTGGGACCAACTTCGCGTCGCATCTGGCTTCCGCCGACACCATTCCGTTGTCTGACACGCTGGGCGGAGTCACCGTGCAATTTGTAAACGGTAACACCAAAGTGGCCGCCCCCATGCTCTTCGCGGACTCTACGCAATTGAACGTTCAGGTGCCGTGGGAAATTCTTCCCAGCGGAACCACCACCAGCGTCAACGTCATCGTGACCAGCAACGGAAAGGCCTCCTCGCCATCGCCGGTGATGGTTGGTCCATTCTCGCCCGGCGTGTTTGCTTCTAGCGGACTTGCTATCGCGGTCAATAACAGCGATGGCACGCTTGCCTGGGCGGTCGGCGCGGTTCCTGGACTCATCACGCATCCAGCCAAGCCCGGCGATGTGGTTGTTATCTACGCCACCGGGTTGGGCGCGGTTGTCGATACGCCTGCTGACGGCGCTAATTCGCTGGACAAGTTGCGCCGCAACATCACGCCTCCGCAAGTATTGGTCGGAGGCCTGGCCGCAAAGCTCGACTTCGCTGGCCTAAGTCCGCAATTTGTCGGGGTCAACCAAATCGACATGATCGTGCCGGATGCCGCCCCGGGCGATAAAGTGCCGCTGGTGATCAAAGTGGGAGGCATCGCCAGTCCGACCACGACCACCATGGCGATCAGCAACTAAGCCCGAACTTACCAGGCGCCATTGCCCCGGACGATTGCAGGAATCGTCCGGATCAAAATCTTCCAATACATTTTTGCGGTTAGGCTGCGGACCAGTTCCAAATCCATGGCCGCGCGAAGCGGGAATCGAACCGCGCTGCGCCCGCAGATCTGCCAGAGTCCGGTGAGGCCTGGTTTCACCGAGAGCAACTCAGGCGCGTGCTCCGCATAGTAGCGATCGATCTCTGTCCGCGTCAACGGACGCGGGCCAACCAGCGACATCTCACCGCTCGCCACGTGCCACAACTGCGGCAGTTCGTCGATAGAATGCCGGCGGCAAAATGAAGCGAACCAGCCATTGATGCGCGTATCGGAAGGATCCTTGTCATCACCCTCCGGCTCAGCAATGATTTGTTCAACCCAACCCACAGCCCGTGGTCCGGATCGCGTAACCGGCCACATGGTGCGGAGCTTCAGCATCCAGAACGGCTTGCCGTCTCGCCCAACGCGCAAGTGGGCAATGACCGGCGTTCGCCTCGCCAAAGCCGCGATGGCCAGCGCCGAGGTCGCTATTATAGGACTCGCAACCGCCAACAGCGCCGCTCCGGCCGCGCGCTCCGTGATCTCCATCAGCCAATACTGCCGGCGTGACGACTCGCAGACGAGGGAGCTTTCGATGGGCTCGAGGTTGATGGTAGACACAGCTAGAAACGCCGCGATATCGCGGTCCTAATCGAGTATACGAGGCGATCCGCGGCCCGCCAAGCATTCTACATTTTGTTTGCATTTCTTTTACGCGAGCGCCCGCCGCCGGGGATAATGGGATGTGTCTCAGGGACCTCCCCCACGTTCGGACGCGGTGCTGGAACGCGAGCTGGCGTATTACGAAGATCTTTACAGCACTTACGGCCCCAGCCTCTTTGCCCAGCCTGGTGTGGTTCTGTTTCGCGAGTATCTGGCGCGCCGGATACTGGATGCCACGGGAGCCGGCACCCAATCCCGCGTGTTAAGCATTGGCTGCGGCATCGGTGACACGGAGTTGCTAGTTGCGCCCCATGTCGCTCACGTTACAGGAGTGGACCTTTCGCCGGCGGCCATCGCGGAAGCGCGCCGCACGGCATCCGCTCAAAACGTTACTAACGTTCAGTTCGTCGCCGGAGCGTGGCAAACCGCGGCCCTGGACGCAGAGCCTTTCGATGTTGTGGTAGCCATCTTCTTCCTGCATCATCTGCCGGACAGCGACCTCGCGGCGTTTCCCGCCCAGCTTACACAACTGTTGCGCCCTGGCGGCTCGTTCTATGCGCTGGACCCCAGTGCCCGTCGCCTCTCCGGCTTTCTCGGCCAACTCCTGGTGCCTAAATTAATGGCGAAGTATCAGACTGAGGACGAGCGCCAGTTATTGCCGCGCTCGACCGCTGCGCCATTCAGAGCGGCGGGTTTCGAAACTGCGACGCGCTGGTTTGATTTCACGTCGACCCCCCTGGCCGGATTGTTCCCGTCCTGGGCCGCGGGTTATCGCATAGCGCGCGTTCTGGACGAAGCGCTCACGCGCACTCCATTTCTTTGCGAGCTCAGCAGCAACTTTGAACTGATCGCTCGAAAACCCTGAAGCACACCGGTTCCTATCTCCCGCGCACGGCTTCCGGAAGCGACACGTGGTTGTCTTCGAGAATAGTCCCCGTGGCTCGTTGCAGCGCCGCGCGCGCCTTCAAGAACGCGCTCTTTGCCACCACCACCGTGGATCTGGCCTGCGCCAGATAGCTCTCGTATTGAATGATGAAAAAGCTGGTGGATGCGCCCACTTCAAATTTGGCCCGCTCCGCGTCCAGCGACTCCTGCTGCAGCGCCTGTGTCTGCAATGCCGCTTCATACGAGGCGCGGGCGCGCCGCATGGCCACCAAAGCATCTTCCACTTCCAACTGCGCCTGCTTGTGCAGCTGTTCCAGCAGCAGTTGGCTCTGTCGAAGCTGAATTTCATCGCGAGCCACATCGGCTTGCGCGATGCGGTTGCGCAGAGGCAGGGTGATGTTCAGCCCAGCCCCGTAAGTGGGGTATTTGCGAGTGGCAAGTTGCTCCAACGCGCCGCCATATCCGCCGATGAACGGGCTGTCGATAGCCGGCGTCAGAGGATTGAGCTGGGCCGCCAGAGAGCTGTTCTGAGCTATGCCCACCACATCGATTTCCGGTCGCAGTCCGTTGCGGGAACCCTGCAAAACGATCTTCGTGTTCTCAATCTGTACTCCCGCCTGCCCCAGGTCGGGCCTGTTGGTGAAGGCCAGACTAATTAACTCGGGCAGAGGCCGGCTTTCGTCGGCCGCCGGAACTTCAATTGAGTCAGTTGGGATCAGCCGTGCAGCCAGCACCACCGGATCGTCATCAGTGCGTCGCGTGATCACGTTCTTGATGATCGCCTCTTGCTCTTCCAGCAGCCCGCGCGAGTTGATCAGGTCCTGCCGGATGGAATACACCTGTGCGTTGGCGCGCGTCAGCTCGATCGGCGCTTGGGTGCCCTCGTCTACCTGCGCCTTGGTGTCGGAGTAGAGCTTTTCAGCCGAAGCCAGCGTTTCTTCCTTCACCTTTACGTCCTCATAGAGCGCCACCAAATCGGTGTAAAGGCGCACCACTCCAGCCACCGTCGCGATCAGCTGCTGCTGCAACACCAGACTCGCGATTTTCTTTTCATTTTTCGAAATCCGGATGTAGCGGCGATTCACCGCCAATCCGAAACCGCGCATCAGCGGCTGCGTGATGGTGAATCCGAGGTTGGATGCCGTGTAGGGACTGTAAGCGCTCGCCAATGAATTAATTGTGTTCCTTGCGTTGTTGAACGCTACGTTCAGTTCGGTGCCTGGACCGAACCCTTGGGAATAGGCCGCGTTGGCGTTCATCGTGTTGCCGGTGAGCGCGTTTGTCCCATAGGCCAACGGATCCGTGTCAGGAGTGGTCTGATGTATCCAGTTGAGTTGCCCGGTCAGCGACGGATCAAATTGCGGAATCGGCGGGCCGGTGGAGAGCGGCAGCGTTCCTAAAACCGAAAGATTATCCTGCTGCTCGGCCAGCGCGCCGAGTTCGGATGGATTAGTCGGCACCGATCCCGCCGTAATGGTCGGCGTCGCCGCCGCCGTCACCAGCGGACTGGATGGTCCTCCCACTCCCACGGGCGCTTCAAACACGTTGTAGGTCAGCCCGCGCAACAGCCCGCCGCCCTTGGCTCGCAGCACTTCCGTGTCCGCCGCGGGCAAACCATAGCGCTCCAGTTGGATATCAAGATTGTTCTCGATGGCCAGCGCGATTGCGTCGGAAAGCGACAAATAGATATTGCCTGAGCGCAGCAGCTGGTGGAGGCGCGGCGAATTGGTCAGATCCACTGGCGCGATGGAGGGCGCCACATACGGGCTCTTCAACCAGTCAAACAGCTCCGCCCCGAAACTAGCCGGCGAGAGCAGTAGCAAACACAGAAATACGGCGCTGATCTTTTTCATCCTGATCCTGTTCATGATTCTGTTCCAGGCACGCGGCCTTCCGGGCGACTACAGTGCACGTTTCTTAAGAGTACGGCAGAGGAGAGAAAGGCGCGAGCTAGCGGGGGCGTTTCTGTCCGCCTCCGCTGCCCGATGATTCCTTGCCCTTGGTTTCCAATGTCGGGTGAACTTTAACGCCCTCTTGCACGGAGTCGTTCGGATTGGCGATCACTTGTTGTCCCGTGCTGAGGCCCGATAGGATTTCGATCTGGCTGCCATAATCCCGGCCAACCGTCACGCGCTGCAGGTGAACCACATTGTTGGAATCCAGCAGCGCCACCAGCGTGCCCTCCGGCCGGACCATCAGCGTATCGCTCGATAGCAACACGGGCGGATCCTTGCGTGGAAGATGCAGGTCTACCTCAACGTACATACCCGGTAGCAGTTTTGCATCCGGGTTTGGCACTTGCACTTCCACTAGAAGCGTCCTGCTGGACGGGTCCAGCGAGTTGGCTGAACGCGTCACAGCACCTGTAAACTTCCGGTCCGGAAGCTCCGGCGTGGCCAGCGTGGCCGTCTGGCCGACATGCACATCCTCGGCGCTCGACTGGGGCACGTTCAAGTAAGTACGAAGCAGATTGGTTTGTGCGATGCGAAACAGCAGCGTGCTTCCGGCGTTGACCAACGCCCCCACGTCGACATTGCGCAGCGTCACTACGCCGGCGAAAGGAGCGCGAACGTTGAGATATCCCTGCATGTCAGTCAGTCGCGCGAGATTCGCCCGCATGGCGGATATGTTTCCCTTGGCCGCATCCACCGCACGCGCCAGCGCCGTCACGTTCGCCGATTGGGCTTGATATTGCGCCTGATATTGGTCGTTCTCCTGCTTCGACACAACCCCGCGCCGCACCAGATTGTCCCAGCGCGTAGCCGTCAGCTTGGCAATCGACTCGTTAGCTTTGCCCTGTTCCAAAGCCGCATTGGCGCGCTCCAGATCGGACTGCGACTGTTCCAACGCCGCCTGCGCCTGGCGGACTTGTTGATCCAGCTCCGGCGCTTCCACATCAGCCAGCAGTTGGCCTGCAGTTACGCGGTCGCCGATATCGACGTAACGGCGCTTCACGTAGCCCGACGCGCGCGCGAGAATCGGCGCCTCTGTAACGGCCTGGATATTTCCCGGCAATACCAGGTCACCCATCGCGGAGGCCCTCTTCGCTGCAACCACCACTACTTCTGGCAGCGAATCGTTGGCCGCACTCGCTTCGGCCGTGATCTGAACATCCCGGCGGTGATGGGGGATATAGCCCGCAAAAAATGCTACTACAAACAGCGCTGCCGCCAGCAGCAGCAAAAACAGAACGCGCCCGCCCGAGGGCCGTTTAGGATTCTCCAGCGCCGAATGGGCGCTGTGGACTTTATCCAGTTGCTTCTTCAGCCGCTCGATTTCGGCGCGCAGCTCTTCCTCGGTGGCCGTGGTCGGCCGCTCTATCGGATTATCTGGTTCGTCAATGGTCGGCGATGTCATCGTAATTTAGAAAATCTGAAACTCGGATTCCACCAGCCCCTCGCGCTCTTCATCTTCAATCTGGCGGTCATGATCGATCGGCGCCTCTTTGCGCATATAGCTGTAAACGATAGGCACGATCACCAGCGTCGTTACGGTAGCCAGTAGCAATCCCCCAATCACCGCGCGTCCCAGAGGCGCATTCTGCTCGGCCCCTTCGCCGATCCCAAGAGCCATCGGCAGCATTCCCAAAATCATGGCGGAAGCCGTCATTAGCACCGGCCGCAGCCGCGTGTATCCGGCCGAAAGCGCCGCGGCGCGCGCGCCCTTTCCTTCCATTCTTTCGTCATTCGCGAAGACCACCATTAGAATACTGTTGGCGGTGGCCACCCCGATGCACATGATGGCGCCCATTAACGACGGAACGCTCAACGTCGTTTGAGTCACGTACAACATCCACAGGATGCCAGCCAAGGCGCCGGGCAGGGCCGTCAGAATAATGAACGGATCCACCCAGGACTGAAAGTTGACCGTCATCAACAGATATACCAAAATGATGGCGGCGATCAGCCCCAGTCCCAGGCGATAGAACGAGCTCTGCATGGTAGCGGCTTGGCCCCGCAGAATCAGCTGCGTGGTCTTCGGCACCTGGGTCTCGCGCATGATCTTCTCCACCTGGGAAGCTACGCCGCCCAGATCGCGCCGGTCAATGTTCGCGTACACGTCAAACACCGGCTGCACATTGTAATGGTTCGCGATCTCGGGGCCCGTGCCGTGTTGAATGGTCGCCAGGTTGGATAGCAGTTGCGTTTGGTAGGGCAAAGTGCCCGGATTGCCGTACGCGGCCGAACTCTGGTTCGGCGCAGCTCCCGTGAAGCCGTCGCCCGCGTTAGCAATGCCCGCCGTCGATCCTGGGGTATTGGTAAGCTCCGCCCCGCCCCCCGCCGACACCGGCGTCCGCATCAGCTTGTCCACCGAATCCAGCTTGTACTGCGGCGTCTGCACCAGAATGTTGTAACTCACGCCGTTTTTCCAATTCAGCCAGAAGTTGGGCGCAACCTGGCCGCTCCCGCTGAGAGAAATCAGCATGCTGTTAGCCACGTCCCTCTGCTGCAATCCCAGCTGACCGGCCTTGACGCGATCCACGTTAATGCGCAGCTCGGGCGCATCCACCACCTGATGCACGTGAACGTCGACGGCGCCGGGAATGCGTGCGATTTTTGCCGCCAGCTGTTGCGCGATCCGATAATTTGGCCCTGCATCGCGTCCGGTAACCTGAACATCGATGGGCGCCGGAAGTCCCGAGTTCAAGATCTGGTTGGTGATGTTGGCCGCTTCGAAGAAAAACACCATCTCCGGGAACTTCTCGTTCAGACGTTTCCGCAGGCGCTGCGTATACTCATCCACCGGCGAGTGATCCTTGGTGAGCGAGATCAAAATATCGCCATCGTTGTTGCCGATAGTCGCGCTGTCTCCGAACGCGAGATTGAATCCTCCCGGAGGAACGCCGATGTTGTCGAGAATCGTTTCCAGTTCCCGCTCGGGAATAATAGTGCGAATCTCCTTCTCGATTTCGGCGAACAGCAGCTCGGTTTTTTCGATGCGCGTTCCGGCCGGCGCTTGCGCGTGCAGCCGGATCTGTCCAGAATCCACAGTCGGGAAAAAGTCCCTGCCAACCAGGTAGACCAAACCCAGCGAGCCGATAGAAAAAATCAGGAACACGGTCAGCACCACGGGCCGATGATCCAGCGCCCAATCCAGCAATCCCGTATAGGCATCGCGAAGACGCTCGAAACGCCGATTGAAGGCGAAATGGATGCGCCAAATCCAGGGATGGCCCTCGGCGTTGCCGCCTTCTCCGTGCTCGCCGGCCCGATACATTTCCACTTCAGGCTTCAGCAGATAATGCACCATGGTCGGGATCACGGTTCGCGACAGCATGTACGACGCTAGCATCGCGAACACCACCGCCAGCGCCAGCGGCGTGAATAAGAACTTGGCGGCGCCCGTCAGCAACAGGACCGGTACAAACACAATACAAATGGAAAGCGTGGATACAAACGCCGGGATCGCGATCTGCTGCGCTCCATCTAGCACCGCGCGCACCAGCGGCTTTTTCATCGCCAGATTGCGGTGCGTGTTTTCAATTTCGACCGTGGCGTCGTCCACCAGGATGCCCACCGCCAGCGCCAGCCCGCCCAACGTCATCACGTTCAGGGTTTCGCCCATCATGTTCAAGATGATCAGCGAGGTCAAAATCGATAGCGGAATAGAGATGCAAACGATCACCGTGCTGCGCCAGCTCCCTAGAAAGAGCAGGATCATCAAGCCCGTGAGAAGCGCGGCGATCGCCGCTTCCCTGACCACGCCGTTAATCGACGCGCGCACGAACAACGATTGATCGAACAATAGCCGGATTTTCAACTCCGGCGGCATGGCGGCTTCAATCCTCGGCAGCGCCGCTTTCACCTTGTTGACGATGTCGAGCGTGGAAGCCTTGCCGTTCCGCAGGATCGTAAGCAGCGCGCCGCGCGTTCCGTTAGTCCGTACGATGTTGGTCTGCACCGCGAAGCCGTCGCGCACGGTTGCCACGTCTTTCAAATACACAGTAGCGCCGTTCACGGTTTTGACCGGCAGATTGTTCAGCTCGCTCAACACTACGGGACTGCTGTTCAGGCGCACGGAATACTCGCGATCGCCGATCTTTACCTGTCCAGCCGGCAGGATCAGGTTCTGCGCGTTCACGGCGTTCGATACATCGATGGCCGAGAGCTGCTTGGCATAGAGCGCGTTCGGATCCAGATCCACCACAATCTGCCGCTGCTTGCCGCCGTACGGGCCGGGAACCGAAGCGCCTTGCACCGTCGCCAGCGGCGTGCGGATGAAGTTTTGCGCCAGATCGTAGATTTCCTGTTCGCTCAATGTCTTGCTTTCGAGGCCCAATTGCAGGATCGGAACGCTGGAAATGTCGTACTTCAAGATGTTCGGCGGGAAAATCCCCGGCGGCATGGCGCGCAGTGTGGAGTTCGATATGGCCGTGATTTGGGCCATCGCCATGTCGACCTTCACGTTCGGCTGAAAGTACACGTGAACGACGGAAATGCCGTAATAGGATTGCGACTCAATGTGTTCGATGTCGTTGACGACGGTGGTCATCCCGCGCTCAAACACCGTGAGAATGCGGTCTTCCATCTCCTCGGGCGAAATCCCCGAGTAGTTCCATACCACGCTAACAACTGGAATATCAATGTAGGGGAAAATGTCGATCGGCATCGTGATGATCGCGGTCACTCCAAGCAGGAGAATGGCCACGGACATCACAACGAAGGTATAGGGGCGGCGGAGTGCTAATCGGACTATCCACATACACAGCTCAAGCTATATGGTATTAAGAAAGATGACTTTAGCGATGCCGAAGTTAGTGGCCCTTTGGGGCTATGCATAACTGACTCATTCTGAGACACTTATCTGCTGCGCAATGAGGAGAAATGAATGAAGTTGAAGGCACTCCTGACGATTTTGTTAACCAGCTTCGCCCTGACTCTGATGTTGGGAGCACAGGACGCTAAAGCACGGTACCCGCGCATGGCCCCCATGGACCAATACCTGATGGAGCCAAAGGCCGAAACAACCCTGGCGCGCAGCGCTGCCCCGGAATCCATCTCACGGGATGCCGAGGTCATGGTCCTGGGGCGGCATGGGTATGAAACCGTGGCCCATGGCAAGAACGGTTTCGTCTGCATGGTGCAACGATCCTGGACCGCTGGAATCGACGATCCCGATTTTTGGAATCCCAAACTGCGGGCTCCGATCTGCTTCAACCCGCCGGCCGTGCGATCCTACCTTCCTCAAACCATCAGAAAAACCGAGTGGATCTTGGCCGGACGATCCAAAGCTCAAATGTTTGAGGATCTCAAAACCGCTCTCGACAAGAAGGAATTGCCGTCGCAGGAATCGGGCGCCATGTGCTACATGATGTCAAAGCAAGCCTACTTGAGCGACCGTGCCGGGCACTGGCACCCCCACCTGATGTTTTTCCTTCCACTCACAGACTCGGCGGCTTGGGGCGCCGACTTGCCGGGCTCCCCGATTATAGGAGCCAAGGACATGCAAGGCCGGCTGACCGTTTTTCTGATTCCGGTCGCTCAGTGGTCGGACGGGACGGACGCTCCCATGAAGGAACACTGACGTATGTCGACGAATCAGTCCATCAAAATTGGTCTGCTCAAACAGAGCGAACTCGAAGAGGCGGGCCGTATTCTCCGGCTGGCGTTCGGAACGTTTCTGGGATTGCCAAATCCCCAGGACTTCATGGACGACCGCGATCTGATAACGCCGCGCTGGCGCTCTACTCACGTCAAGGTGATCGCGGCGCGCGAAGGTGGCCGCCTCATCGGATCGAACGTAGCCACGCGGTGGGGATCGTTCGGGTTCTTCGGACCCCTCACTGTCCTGCCGGATTACTGGGATCGCGGCGTGGCGCAGCGGCTGCTCGAAGCCACTCAAAAGATCTTCGACCAATGGGGCGTGCGGCACACCGGGCTGTTCACGTTCCCGCAAAGTGCTAAACACGTGGCTTTGTACCAGAAGTTCGGCTATTGGCCCCGCTATCTCACCGCGATCATGACCCGTACACCGGAGGCTAACCTGGCCTCACCCGCGTTGCTATCGGCCTTCACCAAAAGCCAGCGCGAGCAGGCCATCCAAGCTTGTGGCAAACTCACCAACAAGATCGACAAAGGTCTCGACCTGTCCGGTGAGATCCGGGCCGTGCTTGCGCAGCGCGCCGGCGACGTCGTATTGACCTACACGCGCGGTGTTCTGGATGCTTTCGCCGTGTGCCTGAACGGCCCCGGATCGGAGGGCGGCGAGAAGACGTGTTACGTCAAGTTTGGTGCGGCCCGCAGTGGTACAGGAGCGGGTGAACGTTTCGACAAGTTGCTGGATGCTTGCGAAGCCTTTGCATTCTCGCGCGGAGCGACGGTAGAGGCTGGCGTGAACCTGGCTCGCGAAAATGCCTACCGGCGCTTGCGCTCCCACGGATATCGAATGACCATGCAGGGCGTCGCCATGCAACGTCCGCATGCGGACGGGTTCAATCGAGCCGATGCCTTTGTGATCGACGACTGGCGTTAAGCTACTTCTTCACTTCCTCGTCGTCGGTGTTTGCATCCATATGCATGTCCATTCCCGCCCACACGTCTTTGGGGAACTTTGCGTTGGGGTACACGTGCGTCATCCATCCGAAGACCACGGGGATCCAAAGCCCGTTGGCCTCTTTGCATGCCTCTTCGGTGTGGATGCTCCCCTGCACGCCAAACTGCGCATGCGGCCCTATTTTCTGATCGAACGGCAAGCTTCGCGCTCCGCCGCAGAAGTCCACATGACGGTGCCAGGTCGCAATGCTGAGCGGTGCCACTGCATTCAGCTGTTCCGGCGTCGCATCCTGCGGCGCAGTGTACATGACGCCCACGGCCTGCATCCCCTCCGGCGTGCGCTTGTACAGGATTGATCCCGGATGAGTGTAATCTTCGTGCTGCTGCTCCAACCGGGCATACCGATAGTTCGTGTAATGGACCTCTTCGCCAATTTTGCCGGTAGGATGAAACGGCTTGTAGCCGTCTTGAAGCGCGCTCTTCACGTCGGAATAGTGCGCAATCACGCCTTGAGCGGCAGCGACAATCCGCTGGGCGCGCTCTCTATCTCCCGATTGCGGCTTGCCCGGGAGCGACATTTGCATGTGCTTGCCCATCTTCATCGATGGCACCGGCGTGTCATCGGTTTTGCCGCCGGAAGACTGAAGCAGCCGCTCCCACAGCGGAAATTGCTCCGCCGTCAAGGCGGCAAGGGAACAGAGCAGATAAAGAGGAAGAATTATCTTAAGACTTTTTGCCACAAAACCTCCTATGCTCCAGTACCAAAGGATGATCGTCATTTTCAAAGATAATCTCTATACCGATGAACGAATTCCCACTTAGACTTGTTCCGCTGAATCCAGCCGGAGATTGAGGAAGATTCATCGGCCCGGAAGAATCCAGCTGCCCATACGAAGCGTCCAATCGGGTGTGAGCGCAATAATCGAAATAACCCGCGAGGACGTTGTTCGGGCGCTGGATCAAGCCAAAGACAGGTTTGTTCGTGCCGACGCTGCTCTGAAGACCTTCCGGTTCTCGTATCCGGCTAGGTCGGAACAATTTGAAGAATGGAAGCAATTGCGGGAAGTATGGGATCAGCGGGACGAAGAACTACAGGTAGCGCGCGAGGACCTGAAAGATTTCGATCACGGCAAGCTGACCGCATCCCCGACTGAATCGATTGACTAGCCGGCTTCTACAAAGTTCGTCCGGAAACAGGCGCGACTTTTTTTGCAAATCCAACACTGGATCCATCCCTGGCTGGGTAAGCGTCTACGCTCACCACATCCCCGCGCCGATAGGTGTCAATCTTCCAGCCGTTGAGCAATTGTTGATTGGGGCTGCCCATGTACAGCTCCCAAGTAACCGTCTTGCTTTCATCTTGAACGGCAATATAGAGCCGCACATGTGGGTTGCTCCAATCCATCCTTTTGACCGCACCTGTCAGGTTGATCGTTCGGTTCATGTCAAACTGCGCCTGCAACGCATGATGCGCACGCATCGTTGGCACGAACAGTAAACTCGCGACCGCGATTAATAGAACTCGTTTGGATCTCATCGCGATACCTCCCGGATAGATCTGGATAGCAGTTTACGCCGCCCATCCAATCAGGTCAAGGCCCCCGCTTCCAGGGAGCGATCTATAAATGGATAATCCCGCGCTGGATCGCCGCCGTCGCTGCCTGCGTCCGGTCATCCACACTCAGCTTGCTCAGAATGTTCTTCACGTGATTCTTCACCGTGTGCTCGGCAATCCCGAGCTGGTAGGCAATCTGCTTGTTCCCCAGGCCCTTCACAATAAGCGACAGAACGTCCATCTCCCGCGCGCTTAACCCCGCCGGCAGAACGCTCGATTCCAACGCCGCCGCAACGCCCGCCGGCAAGTACTTCCCGCCGGAATACACCGCGTGGATGGCCCGCAGCAACTCGTCGTGTAGCACGTCTTTGGTCAGATAGGCTCGCGCTCCAGCTTGCAGCGCGCGGCGGATGTCTTCGTCGCCTCCATAGGTGCTGAGCGCGATGATGCTGGCATCCGCAAACTCCGCGCGAATCGCGATAGTCGCCTCCACGCCGCTCATGCCTGGCATGCGCACATCCATTAACGTGACGTCCGGCAGATGTTTGCGATACAGCTCCACGGCCTGCGTTCCGTTGGCGGCCTCGGCAACCACTATCATGTCCGGCTGCGTATTGATGATGGTCTTCACGCCCACGCGCGCAATCAAATGATCCTCTGCGATGAGGATGCGAATCGGCTGGGTTAAGCTGACGGTTGAATTAATGGTCGGGTTCACGACAGCGGGACCGTCACTGCCACTTCCGTACCCTGGCCCGGTTCGCTGTGCAAACGCAGTTCGCCCCCCAAACGTTCCGCGCGCTCGCGCATTCCCAGCAGCCCAAAATGCCCGCCCAGTTCGTCGAAAGCTTCATCCTGTTCGAAGCCCTGGCCGTTGTCGGCTACTCGCAAACTCAGCTCCCGGCTGTCCATTTCGAGATGGATGCGGACGTGGCTCGCGTGCGAATGTTTCACGGCGTTGGTGACTGCTTCCTGCGCGATCCGCAAAAGATGCTGTTCGGTTTCCTCCGGAAGCGGGCGGTTTTCGCCCTCCACATCCACGCGGATCTGCACCGGTGAGCCGGCCGTCCACTGCGGAGCCGCTTCGGACAACGCGGCCGGCAGATCGTGACCTTCCAGCGCCGAGGCGCGCAGATCCATCACCGATCTGCGAGCTTCCGTCAAACTGTGCCTCACCATCTTCCGCGCCAGGTCCAAATGCTTGCGTGCCACATCCACATGCCCATTCAGCGTCAATGCAACGGCATCTAATTGCGACGAAATTCCCACGAAACCTTGCGCCAACGTATCGTGAATTTCGCGGGCCAGCCTTCCGCGCTCGTCCAGCACCAGAGAAAATCGCTGGCGAATCTGGCGAAGCCGCAAATTGTACAGGCCCCAAAATCCGGCCGCTGCCAGGGCTGCGCAGAAATAACGGAACCAGTTGGTTTCGTAGAAGTGTGGCAGCAGCTCAAACGCGAACGAACTTTCGTTCGACGGCCCGTTGGGAACGTTGGCGCGCACTGTGAACCGGTAGCGCCCGTGCGGCAGGCTGTTGTAGTTGGTGACGCGTCGCGCAATCGAATTTACCCATTCCCCGTCCAGCCCTTCCAGGCGATACGAATAACGCACCCGCTCCGGAGCGCTGAGATAAATGCCCGTATACCTGAACTGCATGCGGCCGTTGCCGGGCGGGAGCTGGGCGCTCTCCGTGACCGGGATTGGCCGCCCGTCCACGGCGACCTCGAGCAGATGAACCACCGGCGCAGCGGCCCTAGCCGGGCGATCGTTCGGATCCAGCACCGCTAAACCGCTACTGGTGGGAAACCACAAGCGTCCATCCCTGCTCTTCGTGCCACCGCCGCTAGTGGGATATCCGGGCGCGCATTGAGCGCTGCGAAGCCCATCCGCCACGCCATAGTTCAAGGGTTCGATTTTCCGAATCTTGCCGCTGAGAAGATCCCAGATGTCTTGTTTGCGGACGCGGCAGATTCCGCGCGTAGTGCTGAGCCAGAGCGATCCGTGGCCGTCATCCTCGATATGGGAAACGTTATCGCTCAACAGGCCGTCACGCGCCGTAACGTGAAAGAACTGGCCATTCCGCAGCGCGTCTAAACCTCCACCGAAGGTGCCGATCCACAGCGTTCCATCCGTACCTTCCACCAGCGAACGAATCTCGTTGCTCGAGAGCCCGTCGGCAATTGTATAGAGACGGAGTTGCCCGTTATTCAGGCTCCACAGGCCCTCGCCGTAAGTGCCGGCCCACAGGCTGCCATCGCGCGTTTCACACAACACCACCGCGTCGTTATTGAGTTGCGATCCGCCGGGAATCGCATTGCGAAAGTGGTTGCCATCCAGTTCACTGACGCCGGACGGAGACGCCACCCATAGCCTCCCGCGGTGGTCCTCCAGGAAATCGAACGACACGCGCCGGTTCAGTGGATCGCTCATCACCGGATTCTCGAAGTGGCCGTTGTGCAGCCGGCTTGGCCCGCCACGTGCCGCGATCAGCAGGTCGCCATTGTGGTCCTCGCGAATGGAAAAAATCTCGTTGCTTGGCAGGCCGTCCTTTTGAGTGAACACTCGCGCCGGCTTTCCGCCCGCCAGTTCCACCAGACCGCGATCGTAAAACCCAATCCAGATTGAGCCGCGGCGATCCTGATAGACAGTGGTCGGCTCGTCGCTCGGCAAACCCTCCGATGTCCCGTAAACGCTGAACAGATCGTTGCGCAATCGATTGAGCCCGCTGCTCATTCCCACCCACAGATTGCCCTCGGTGTCTTCATAGATGCAGCGCACCCACTCGCGTTCATGCGAGCTGGCCAAGGGGCTGCTAACGAAGCGCCCGTTCTCCAGCCTGGCTAATCCCCCGTCGGTTCCGGCCCACAGGTTTCCGTCGCGGTCTTCCCACACCGAGCGCACATAGTTGTCCGGAAGCCCATCTTTAACCGTGTAGCGCCGCAGCTCGCCCGATGGACTGCGCGTCAGCATTCCGAAGCTGCCGCCTACCCAGAGGGTCCCGTGCCGATCCGCCAAAAGTGCGCTCACGATATCGCCCACCGGGCCAAGCACGGAGACGAAACTGTTGCCCTCCAGGCGAACCACCCCGCCGAAACCCGCCGCGTAGATGCGTCCATCGCGATCGCAATACACCGTCCGCAGCGCTTGGATGGGCAGCCCCTGGCGTGGGCTGTAATTGATGAATTTTCCATCCTGGAATCGGTTGACGTACACGCCGGCTACCACCCAGATGCCGCCCGACTGGTCTTCGGTTATGGAATTGACCGACGCTTCGCTCAGCCCGTCTTTCTTGGTAAAGGTGGTGAATTTTCCATTGCGATAGCGTGTGAGACCGCCCAGCGTTCCAATCCACAGGCTGCCGTCTCGGGCCGCCCACAGTGCTGCGACGCTATTGCTCGGAAGGGCGCCGTTTTCTTTGTTGAAGACCACGAAATCGTACCCGTCGAATTGGGCCAGCCCTTCGTCGGTGCCGAGCCACAGATATCCGTCCTTGCTTTGCGCGATGGCGCGAACCGTATCTTGCGGCAGACCGTGCTGCTGGGTCCATACCGTGCGCGTATACTGCGAAAGGGCGCGGCTGGGGTTTAAAGCCAGCGCTGGATGAATCAGCGCGCTCAGCGCAACCGCGGCAAGAATGCCCTTAGCCCACACTTTCGAGTTTAGCGCTCCGCGGGTGCGATAATGTTTCAACCATGCAGAGCCGAACTATTTGCGTGCTGGTCGCATTAACGGCGGCGTCCGCCAATCCCCATTGGCTGAACGCCCAGTGGCTGAATTACCCAACCCCAGGGACTCCCCGAACCAAGGACGGCAAACCGAATCTTACCGCTCCAGCGCGCCGGGCGGCCAACGGGAAGCCGGACCTGTCGGGCGTCTGGCAAGTAGAGCCTACGCCGAGCGACGAATTGACGCGGATGTTCGGCAACATCAAGGCTTTGGATGTGCCCGGAGACAGCGCGGGCGCGTTCAATAAGTACCTTATAAATATCCTCCTCGATTTCAAGCCCGAGCATACGCCTCTGCGGCCCGAGTTCGTGCCCCTGGTTCGCCAGCGCTCCAAAGAAGAGTCTCCATTGACACAGTGCCTGCCGATTGGTCCGCCAGCTGACGACTTGCTCCCGGGTCCATTCAAGATCATTCAAACGCCAGGGCTGATCGTAATTCGGAATGAATACGAGAACACTTTTCGCCAGATATACACCGACGGCCGCAAGGCTCCAACCGATCCCGAGCCTTTGTGGCTGGGATATTCAGTCGGCCAGTGGGAGGGCGATACGCTCGTGGTCGAGACCGTAGGATTCAACGACAAGGGTTGGCTGGATGGCGCCGGTCACCCGCGGAGCGAAGCCCTGCACGTGACGGAGCGGTTTCACCGGCGCGATTTCGGACATTTGGATATACGGGTCACGGTCGATGATCCAAAAGTGTACACGCAACCCTTCAGCATTAAGTTCACCGAACTCCTGCTTCCAGATAGCGACGTACTGGAATTCTTCTGCGCCGAAAACGAACGGGACAGTTCCCACACGAAAAGCAACAAATAAGAGTTAGGCTATACTTTGATTAAAAGTGGGCACGCGAAGAATACTCAAGGCCGCGTTGTTGATGGGAATCATTTTCCCGGTGCTCCTTTCGGCCCAGGGTATTTATCGGACGCGCCGCGGCGTGGCTCCCGGCACACCGATCCCGGATGCTTATAAGGGCGTAGCGGGATCCTTTCACGGAACGCTCAAGGAGCTGACCAAGAAAGACATCATGATTGAAACGGAAGACGAGCAAACTGTTTCTATCCGCCGCTCAAGCAAGACCAAATTCCTGAAGGGCACCGAGACCATCAAGGCTTCGGATATCGATCTGGAAACCATGGTCACTATCGCCGCTAGCGAAGACGCGGATCTCAAGCTGACGGCGATCAGTGTCACCGTGGACCCGCCTCCCAAGAGCGCCCAAGCTAAGTAGGGCTTAGAAAATGCATCGGCGTGGCGTCCTAGTTTTGTGTCTCTTGAGTGTGAGTTGTGCCCGATCGGACCGCCCGATCTTGCAGGATATGTCGGGTGGCGAAGACCTGTCTATTTTCAAGCTGCAAACAGTCGGCGGCGTTCGCGATGGCGACCGGCTGTCGACTCAAGTCATGATCAGCGACAGTTCGTCGATCCTGATGCTGGATCTGCGTTTCGCGATTGGTTCGCCCACTACGCTCGAGTCGGGCACCTGGCGCTGGTCGCGTCCAGGCCGCATGTTGAACGGTGCTGTTTCGGCTCGTTCGGTGACATTTCTAGGCGGCCAAGACGGTCCGCCCAGCATCGGCGGCTCGTTCGATCTAGCTGGTTCGTCTTATCGCGTGAACCTTCCGCTTACGGTGCTGCCGCGGTCTTTTCGACCTGCAACTTCAGACCAGCAACGCCACTAACGCGCACTTGCGATCCCGCCGCAACGGGCGCCGCGGCGACAGCGTTCCAATATTCGCCGCGGATTTGCACTTGCCCCTCGGGTTCCAGCGCCGTGCGCGCGATCCCCACTTCGCCGATCATTCCCTGCCACCCGGTGAGCACTTTATTGGCGCGCGCCTTGATCACGATGGAAACCAGAAACATCGTGATCGCCGCGAACGGGATCGCGACAGCCAGCGCGGTGGAAAGATGAATGCGCATTTCCGGAGGCCCGTTCACCAGCAGCATCGCGCCCAGCACCATCGAGATGGTTCCGCCAATGCCGAGCATGCCATGCGATGTGAACTTGGCCTCCAATACGAATAGCCCCAGCGCCAACAGCAGCAGCGCGACGCCGGTCCAGTTGATCGGCAGAATGGAAAGCGACGAAAGTCCCAGCAGCGCCAGGATGGCTCCCGCGATCCCTGGAAATATCAGCCCCGGCGATGTGAACTCCACATAAATTCCCAGCACCCCCAGCACCAGCAGGATGAATCCTATGTTGGGGTCGGCAATGGTGGAAACTACCCGCTCGCGCAGCGTCTCGCGCGCTTCGGTCACCGTCGCTCCCGCCAGATGCAGCACCTGTTTGTGGCCGTCCCAGCGTGTGATCTCGCGGCCATCTAGCGATTGCAGGAGCTGCTCCTGGCTGCTCGCGATGAGATCGATCAATTTCTGATCCAGCGCCTCTTTTTCGGTAAAAGCTTTGGCTTGCCGGACGGTCTGCTCCGCCACCTCGCTATTGCGGCCGCGCCGGGACGTCATGCTGCGCAACAATGCTGCCGCGTCATTCTCCACTTTGCTGCGCATCACCTGATCCATTTGGCCGGCCATAAGAACCGGCGAAGACGCGCCCGTGTTGGTTCCCGGCGCCATGGCCGCAATGTCACCCGCTTCAAGAATGAAAAATCCCGCCGATGCGCCGCGCGCGCCGCTCGGTGTCACATACGTCACCACTGGAACTGTCGAAGCGTCCAGCTTTTGAATGATCTGCCGCGTGGCATCCAGCAACCCGCCCGGAGTGTTGATGCGGATCAAAAGCAGCGCGGCATTTTCCGATTGCGCCTGCTCGATGGCGTGCCCAATGATCTCCGCCGTCACCGGATGGATCTCTCCGTCAACGGACACAGCGATTACATGCGGTCCGGTACTCTGAGCGAGCGCGGACGCCGCACATAGAACAGCGAAAATGCCAAGCAGTCGCACAGCGCCTCTTACTTCAGTCCCTTCACCGCGGAATCGAATTGGCCGTCTATCGCCTGACGCTGAGCCGCAGACTCTTGTTGCAGGCTCTTGCTCTGAGCGTCGTATTTCGCGCGAACGCTCTGCAGCTCGGCGTTTTCCTGCTGAAGGAGGCTCTGCGCGGCTTCGCCCTCCCTTGCATAAACGCTCGCCAGAGACGTCTTCTTTTCGTTGTAAAGAGCCAGGTAACCCGGCTTGATCCGATCCATCAGCGCCGCCCGTTCCTCGTTGTCGCGATTCCGGGTGTCGTCATATTGAGCATGTAGCTGTTTCATCGCGCTGTCGAACACGCTATTGAAAGAAGCCAGCTGCTGTTGCAGCGGCGCCGTTTCCGATTGATACTCCTGCTTCAGATCCGCGATCTGTTGGTTCAGATTCTGCAGATCAAGTTTCTCCTGTTGCTCCAAAGCAATTATTTGTGACGATATCGCGTTATTGGCCGATATCCCCACACTTACGGAAACGGCCAGACCAAGGATCAGGGTGCCGAATTGCTTCATATACTACGACCTCTTCTCTAATCATATCGATTCCGGACAGTGGAATCCCGCGAGCGGGCACAAGGTTGCCAGAGGAGCTGAAAACGGCCTTTGGATTTAGCCCGGCGGGCTGGCCGATGAATTGCTGCCCGCAAGGGATGATTACACTTACGAAGGCACTGCCAGGGTTCTTGTTCTTGGCCGCCATTTCCGCGTTTGCCGATCCAATGACTCAGGTAGAGCGGGAGCACCTGGTCGCTCACCTGGAAATGACTCAGTCCTGGCTAACCGGCGAGGTTTCTCCGCTCTCCCATGCGCAGCTCAATTTCCGGCCGTCCCCCGATCGATGGACGGTCGCCGAAGTAGTGCAGCATTTAGTGATTTCAGAACCGAATTATTGGAAGCTTCTCCAGGACGGATTGAAACAACCGCCCAAAAAGTTGGCCGAACAGGCGACCGATGCCGACGTGCTGTGGTATGGAATCGACCGCACCCAGCACGAAAAGACGTCGCCGAACCAGAATCCCAAAGATCAGCAAATCGACTCTGCTGAAGCACTGAAGAAGTTCCTCGCGATGCACGCGCAATTGCTCGAAATGGCCCGCACAACCAAGGAAGATCTGCGGGGACACGCCGTGCCCGACTGGGGTGTCGACGCCTACCAATGCCTGCTCGAGATCTCGACGCACGAGCAGCGGCACATTCTTCAGATCCGCGAAATCAAGGCCAGCGCTGGATTTCCGAAGAGCTGAAGCGCAAAATAATCATATGCTCAGAATCGACCTGAAGCTCGAGGCGTTTGTCATCCCGGTCTCGGATGTCGACCGCGCAAAACAGTTCTACGCGAAACTTGGGTGGAGGTTGGATGCCGACTTCGCCTTCGACAACGGCTTCCGCGTCGTTCAGTTCACGCCTCCGGGCTCGGGCTGTTCAGTGCAATTCGGCACAAACATTACGTCAGCCGCGCCAGGCTCGGCACGGGGCCTTTACCTCATCGTCCCCGACATCGATGGCGCGCGCGGCCAACTGGTCCTTCGCGGCGTGAATATCAGCGAGGTGTTTCACGCCGGAACGCCGGGCGCGCAGTTCCAGCCCGACGGCACAGGCGGACGCCTCAAAGGGCCTGCGCCCAATCATGCCAGCTACAGCTCCTTCGCTACGTTCACCGACCCGGACGGCAACACCTGGCTGTTGCAGGAAGTCACCACCCGGCTGCCTGGGCGCATCGATTCCGGCGAGACTTCGTTCGCTTCGGCAAGCGACTTGGCAAGCGCGCTCCGGCGTGCGGCGGCTGCACACGGCCAGCACGAGAAGCGCACCGGCCAGCGCGACGAGAACTGGCCCGACTGGTATTCCGCGTACATGCTGGCGGAGCAGGCCGGCAAAGATCTGCCGCAATGATGCGATGGACCGGATGCTGAGGGACTCGACGCCGCTCGCTATTCGCTCTTCGCGAACGCTCCTCGCAGCTTCTTCCACGTCACCGGCAAATCCTCCGGCAACACGCGCGTCTCGGCCACCGTCGTCATGAAGTTGGTATCGCCCGGCCAGCGCGGCAGCACATGCATATGGATATGCTCGGCGATTCCCGCGCCCGCGCTTTCGCCCAGATTCATTCCCAGATTGAATCCCGGCGCCCGATAAACCGTCCCCAAGTGCCGCTGCGAATCGCGCACCAGCAGAATCATCTCTTCTAAAGTCTCGCGCGTCGCATCCTGCAAATTGTCCACGTGCTGGTAGGGCACCACCATCAAATGGCCGGTGCTGTAGGGATACAAATTCAGCATCACGAAATTGTTCCGGCCCCGATACACCACCAGATTGTCTTGATCCTCTGGGGAAGCGGCGGCGCGGCAGAATACGCAGCCATCACCAGTCTTCTCTTTTTGAACGTACTGGTAGCGCCACGGACTCCACAGGTGGTCCATAAACTGGAAACTTCAGGCTAGCTGTGGGAAGGCTCGGTGCCCGCAGCGGGAGCTGCCGGCGGCTGGCCGTCGCCGGACGTATTTACAAGATCCTTCAATTCCTTGCTGGGCTTGAAGTAGGGAATGCGCTTGGACGGAACCTCAACGCGAGTACCGGTCTTGGGATTGCGCCCCACGCGCGGTTGCCGCTGCCGCGTGCGAAAACTGCCGAATCCCCGGATTTCGATCTTGTCGCCCCCGCGCAGGGACCGAACGATGCTGTCGAAGATGGCTTCCACGATTACCTCGGAATCTTTGCGGGTCATTTCCACAACCCGGGAGACTTCCTCGATCAACTCAGCCTTCGTCATGTGTGCTTTCTCTCCCTCTTGAGGTCCGGCTCTACCGGCCTTCACCCTTTACTCTGATGTTCATTACTTCTTCGATGGTCATCGTGGCCGCCGCCGCTTGCCGCTGATAATCCTCGAGCCTGGTTCTCTCCTCATCGTCGGCCAAAGCGCGAATGCTCAACCCGATCTTTTTCTCGGATTCGTTGAGGCGCACCACCTTGAAATCCATCTCTTCGCCGATCGGCAATGGCGACTCCTCATGCCGATGCTCCGATACCCCTGGAATTTCCGAGCGATGGCACAAGCCTTCCACCCCCGGAGCCAGTTCCACGAACACCCCGAAATTCGCGGCCCGGCACACCCGCCCCCGCACCACATCGTTCACCTGATGCGCGCGGAAGAACGATTCCCACGCGTCCGGTTGCAGCTGTTTTACGCCCAGCGACAGGCGGCGGTTGGGTGCATCGATTTGAAGTATCACTGCCTGCACCAGTTGCCCCTTCTTCACAACTTCCGAAGGATGCTTGACGCGTTTGGTCCACGAAAGATCCGAAATGTGTACCAGACCATCGATGCCTTCTTCGATCTCGATGAACGCGCCGAAATCGGTGAGCTTGCGCACGCGGCCTTCCACCACGGAACCCGGCGAATAGCGATCGGCCACCGTGGTCCAAGGATCAGCTTCCAGCTGCTTGATGCCGAGCGAAACGCGGCGGTCATTCGGCTTCACTTCCAGCACCACCGATTCCACCTGATCGCCCACCTTCACTACTTTGCTCGGATGCTTCATCCGGCGGCTCCAGGTCATCTCGGAGATGTGGATCAGCCCCTCGACGCCCGGCTCCAGTTCCACGAACGCGCCATAATCCGTCACGCTGACCACGCGGCCGATCACGCGCGATCCGCCCGGGTAGCGTTCCTGAATGGTCTCCCACGGATCCGGCGCCATCTGCCGCAGCCCGAGCGAAATGCGTTCCTTATCGCGATCGAACTTCAGCACCTTGACGGTGATCTCGTCGCCCGCCGTAACCACTTCCGATGGATGCGTGACGCGCCCATACGACATGTCGCTGACGTGCAGCAGCCCGTCGATTCCGCCCAGGTCGACGAACGCGCCATAGTCGGTGAGATTCTTGACGATGCCCGTCACCACGCTGCCTTCTTCCAGCACCTGAAGGGCCGCGCTCTTGCGGCTGTGCTGCTCTTCTTCGAGCGCCATCTTGCGCGACACCACCACATTGCCGCGGCGCCGATTCAGCTTGACGATCTTGACCGGAATGTCCTGGCCGAGCAACGAATCCAGATTGTGCGTGGGCCGCACGTCAATCTGCGACCCCGGCATAAAGCCGGAACACCCACATCCACCGACAGTCCGCCTTTGATGCGGCCCGTCACGCGGCCGGACACCACCAGCCCGTCGTTATGCGCTTTCTCCAGGTTTTCCCAGGAGCGCAGCCGGCTGGCTTTTTGGTGTGATAAGAGGATGTAGCCTTCCGGCTGCACTCCCTGGCGATCCACCATGACATCGATCAAATCGCCGGCCTGCACCGTAACTGTTCCATCCGGCTGAGCGAATTGCTCAATCGGAACCAGGCCTTCGGACTTGTAGCCGAAGTCAACGATGACGTCTGTCTCGTGGATTTTTAATACGCGGCCTTGCAGCAGCTCGCCCTCATGGGGCGGAGCAAAATGCGTGTAATCATCGATGAGCTGCTCGTAGTCCGGTTCTTCGACTACGGGCGGATTTAGATTTTGCTCATCTGCTCTGCTGGCCATGGCCAAACTCGATTCATGCTACTACAACGGCATAGACGGGAAGCCCGCGAGAATCAAAACGACAGGGTGATGCGACTCGAGACGTTCCCCAACAGGCCCGATATCAGGCGACAAACCGTTGATACATCAGCACTTCAGCACTATAGCGGAGCTATCTTCGGAAGTCAACCGAGCGTAATTCCGGAGCGGTCAATTCCGTCCGCAGAAATCCGGTGTCTGACACATCCCTCCGGCGCAGGAGGGGAACTCGGCCGACTTAGCCTTGCCGCTCGCGCTTCCACTCGACGAATGCGTGGCAAATGTTGATAACGTTGGGCTCAAATGCGATTCGCCGCAGTCCGGGCAGGCGACGGCAGTACCGTTACGTACCAGCTTCTCAAACTTCGTTCCACAATCGTCGCAGATATATTCGTAAATAGGCATTGGATGGCTCCGGCGTGCGTTTTTATCATTCTAGCGCAGGCGGGCAGGGGATGGAGCCCCGCCATATCGCGCTAGGGCTGGGCATTGACGCTTTACTATCGTTTTGGAATGATATTGGCCCGAATGCTGGCGGACAGCTTATTGTACAAATCGTCCGGGTCTTCCCAAACTACGTGGCCGAAATGCCTAATGTCGAAGTGGACGTTCTTGAGGTCATCCTTTCCACATAACCAGATTACGTCGCGCCCTAGTCCGCGCGCAAAGCCTGCTTCGAAATAAACCCCGCCCCTCTGACCAGTGAAGTCGGCTACAACGAACTGCGCGAGGCGAATCTCAGAAAGGATGCGGTCAGTAATGCCCTCAATTGGAGAAATTTCCTTCATGCAAATGGCATCAAACCCACACGCCCTGACGGCCCGCTTGATTCCCAACTCATAGGCAGCATCGAGCGAGGGATCAAAAGACATCGCAATGAAACAGCGACCTGGTATTCCGCCGGACTGCGCAGTCGGCTAGACGGCTTGCCACGCCGGGATAGTCAGCTGGTATGCTCTTCCATCGACAATGTCGCGACATGGCTTGAGCATTCCTTGTTGCACTAGATGATCCAGATACGCCTCGAATTCTGAGGAGTCTTCGGCAGCGATAAGTGGATAATCAAATGGTGGCTTTGTCTTCCACTCATGACCCGGACTCCTCGATTTATCCGCGATGAAACGTAGGAGATGATGGAGTTTTTCGGAGTACCGAATGCTTCGCTGGGACTCTTCTAGTTCTTGCCAATTCTTGGTGTTTAGAAGGAGTTGGCCACCCGATTCATGCGCCTTGCGTGTTGCGGCCGACAAGTAAGGGTGCGGTTGTCCCCGCATTTCGCGATCGACTATGAGTTCGAATGTCATTCCAAATTCACCGCATACATGACACTGAAACCAGGTTTGTTCGGCAGAATCGCGCCTGAGCATCACCTCGCCGCTCTGGCAGAGAGGGCACTGCGCTGAATTCGTCGGCATTTTCCTTGTTGTATCAATTATGAGGGCAAATTAGAAGCCGGTCTTTGTTGCGACCGGCCCCTCACGCGAAGCTCCGACGGGAACGCTCGGAAGTGCAAGCTGGGATTCAAGTCGAAACGCAAAGAACGGGCAAACGGTAGAATGGAAAAGATGGTAGCGCCAATCATCACTATCAACCCCGAGATCATGAGCGGAACACCATGCTTCCGCGGAACGCGTGTTCCATTCAAGAATTTGATCGATTACCTTGAGGGTGGTCATTCGCTGGGTGAATTCCTAAAGCAGTTTCCCACTGTCACGCGGGAGATGGCGATTCAGGCGCTCGAAGAAGCGAAGGAATCATTAGTAGCTAGAATCGCGTGAAGGTCTTGCTGGATGAGTGCCTGCCACTCGACTACCGGCACTGCTTTTCCCTGCATGAAGCCCACACCACTCAGTGGGCCGGACTCAAGGGCAAGACCAACGGCGACTTGTTGCGAGCCGCGGAGAACGCGGGTTACGACGTGCTGGTAACGGTTGATAAGAGCCTGCCCCACCAACAGAATTTGTCTGATATGAAATTGTCGGTCGTCATCGTCACTGCTGCGACTAACCAATTGGAAGACTTGCTGCCCCTAGTAAACCAAATCTTGGAAGCACTCAAGACGATCGCGCCGGGCCAAGTTGTCCGGGTTCCGAGGTCTGATTGACAGACGCTATTGCAGTAACGCCAGCGCCAATTGATCCAGGATCTTCGTCACCCCCGCGCCCGGCTCCTCGAAATTGTTCACTACAAACGAAAACGCCACGCGACCGTGCCCAGGCGTGTCCGCATAACCCGACAGTGCCCGCACATGGTCCAGCGTGCCGGTCTTCGCGTGAATGGCGCGAGCCTCCGGATGCTCCGCGAACCTCGATCCCAAAGTTCCATCCTCGCCTCCGATCGGCAACAAGTTCAGCCACTGATCGCGATATTTGGATTGATTCATGTACCCCAGCAGCTTAGTGATCGCCGCCGGCGTAACCAGCGTGGCTCGCGAGAGGCCGGACCCATCGGTGAAATAGTGATCGGCCTTCGTGACGCCAACGCCCGCCAGGAAATCGCCCATCGCGTCGAGTCCAGCGGGTACACTGCCGACATGTCCCGACGCCACGGCAACTTCACGCAACATTATCTCGGCGTGCAAGTTTTGGCTGACCTTGTCGACCACTTGCAGCAGATCGAGCAGCGGCGGCGACCGATGTTCCGCGAGTACCGTCATCGGCTTATCGACTCGCGCCGTACCTTCATCGGGAAAGCGATGCTCAGCCACCGCATGGCCTTGAATTGCGACGCCCCTGCGCAGCAGCGCGTCCCGCAACACCTCGGCGGCGTAGAGCGCCGGATCTCCAATCGCGAGCGCTTCCGCGAATCCGGGATCGCGTTTTGAAATCGTACCCCAAACGTGCAGCTCCCGCCCCGACGCGCTGCGATAAAACTCCACCTTTCGCTCGCCACGGTCGACCGTCAGGACCCGATTGTCGATAGCGAAGTTCTCGAACGGCGGCGTCAGTGCCAAGCGGGCCACTTCGCCCACGTGATCCGCCGGGCGCAGCGCGAGCGCGAACGTGTTGTCATCCAGGATCAGCGCACTCACCGGCGCGCCGTATTCCCGCGTGAAGCTATCGGACGACCACCCGCCCGGCTGCGGCTCCCATACATACCGGCTGTCGTCGCCCACCACATTGCCGTCAATGCGTTTCAGACCGCGCGCGATCATTTGATCCGCCAGTTCTTCAATCGCACTGAATGAATAAACCGATGCGGGCGGCACGCGGCCGCGATACGGGTACTCGCGACCGGATAGACTCGGATCGCCGCCGCCGACGAGTTCCAGATCCCCCGGCAACGTGCCCGTGGCCGCATCGATCGGAACCTGCGCGCCGATTTGTGTCGTCAACCGGTAGTCGGCGCCAAGTTTTGAAAGCGCCAGTGCTGTCGTGAACAACTTCATGTTCGACGCTGGCACAAACAGCCGCTCGGAATTGTGCGCATAAAGCACCTGCCCGTCGCTCAGTTGGACGACTTGCATTCCAACGTAAGCGTGCGAGAGCAGCGGAGCGTTAATGATCTGATCGAGTCTCGATGACAGGTCGGCCGCCATTGCGACCGGGACCATCAGCAGAACGGCCAGTAATCCGCGCATTCTTTGTTTATCCGCGAACACCGGCGGGCGCTTGAATTCGCCTGACTCGAATCGACTTCTCACGCTTGCGGGTCTGGGCAATGTCGTAAGATGCTTGCATCCGCATCAGCGTGTCCATCTTCACGCCGAAAGCTTTTTCGATGCGCAGGGCCATGTCTGCCCGATAGATCCGCACTGCCGTTTAACAGGCTGGACAGTGCGGGCCGGAAAACACGAAGCGCCGCGGCGGCGGCTGTTACCGACAGTCCTGCTGGCTGGATGATCTCCGTCCGGATGAAATCTCCGGGATGGGGCGGATTTTTCATAGCATGACGTGCGAAGTCACTCATATGGTCGCACGCTGCTCACGCCAATTGATAAGGGATAAGGCGGCAGCTTCCGAGCCACCTCCCCACGAACCTAGGGCCGTACCGCCGGGAGCGACGCAGGATTCCCAGTGTTAATACAGGTCGGGTGGCCAAAGCCGCCCGCGCTGACCCCCGTGCCGCCGGCGGCATTCGGCGTGATGTCGAAGATGATATTGTCCGGGCGCGATGCATCGCCCGAGACGCCATCCACGCCCATCAAATGATCAAACCCAAGATTATTCCGCGTTCGCCATGCGACAAAGTGATCCGCGCACGAAGTATCGCCGCTGACGCCGATTGCGCCCAGAATCACGTGCCCAGGTCCGTACAACGCCAGGCCTCCGCCGAAAACATTCACGCCGCCAATCTTGTTCCCAACCATGGGATCTTGCGATGTGCCAAAGAGAGACGATGGTCCGGCATAGGCCACGCCCGTATCCACCGGATTGCTCTCCTGCAATCCGAACAGACTGCCGCCCGGCTGCACCGCCGAATACAAATTGGCCGTAGACAGCACCAGACCGTGCGCATCCCCGGAACCACCGCTGCTCGACGATGCATCCAGGCTGAACGAGTTCGCAGTGTTAGCTTTCTGCGCGGAAATCACCCGGCTGCCTGGCCACTGCGCCCCTCGGTTGATTCCCGTGAACGCAACCGCGCAGACGATGCCATCGCGATCCACGATGGTTCCCCAAAATTGAAGGTTCAAGCCGCTGCTCTCGGTTGCGGTCGCCGCAGCCAACGCGGATCTCAGAGCATTCTCCCCGGGCAGATTCCTACATCCGTTGTTACCGTTACTATTGTTGTTCTCATCCGCTCGAGCTACGCCAAGGGCGCAAATCAAACCCAATGCGAAAACGGAGCACAGGTTTCGTTTCTTCAACATGGTGTATTCCTTTCTTGGTCTGATCAGGCCGTCTGGGCGGCCTGGACCGGTGTAGTATACACCGAGGAATTTCGATTGCGCCCGTTTTCTTGTCTTACCTAGTACCGATTTTCGAGGCGCTCACGAACCGGCTCTGGTGGCTTCGCTCAAGCTGCTCAACTTCGATTCCAGCATGATCAGCAGCGCCAACAGGAAAACCATACAAGTGCCCAGCATCGGAAGAATCATCACCGCTTGAATGCCCCACGCTTCGGCGAAATAGCCGAGTACCCACGGCGCCAGAAACCCGCCCGTCATCGCCAGCGAGAACAATCCGTTGTAGAAACCGGGATGGTAGTAAGGGAAGCGGTGCGCGATCTTCTCCACCACCAGCGGATAGATCGAAGCGTAACCGGCGCCCACAAACAAGACGCCCATGATGGCGCCAAACAGATTATTGGTCGACGTCAGCACGATGGTTCCCATCAGCGCCGAAACGATCGAGCCCATCAGCAGCAGCGCGCGATTCACGTGTTTCAAAACCAACTGCGAAACCAAGCGGCCCACCAGCAGCGCGCCCCAGTAAAACGCCAGCAGCAGCAGCGAGTCAGCCGGACTGATGCCCAACCTGCGGATCAGAAACAGCGGCAGCCACCCGGCGATGGACCACTCGTTGGCGAATTGGAAGAACAAGAGCAAACTGAACAGCACCGCGCCTGGATTCTTGAAATCCCGCAACACCTGGGTTAGAGGAAGCGTTTGCACGGAGGAATTTCCCGCGAAGTTGGTGTTCGAACAGGCAACCGCATACAGGCCCGGGACGGCCGCGAACAGAATCAAAATGCTTGGAACCGTATAGACGTAATACGTCCCCGCCACCAAGAGGGCCGTCAGCAGGCTGCCCGTTCCGAACAACAGGCCCGCCAGGTTCACTGTGGCCGCGCGATCGCGCTGGTAAATCGGTGAGATGGCGTGAAACACCCCGGCGTTTAGCAATCCAGCGCTGAGACCGATGCCAAATACGCCGATCAGGCGGTACGCTGCGGGCGCCGGCGGCGACGAAAACGCCAGGAACAGGAAAGCACAGCATCCCAATACGCTGGCCGCAATCAGCAGAAACTTCAAACTACGGCTGGCCAGCAGAAAATGCCCGGCCCCGACCGACAACAGCAGCCCCAGCGCCAGGCTCAGGAAATAGCCGCCTACTTCGACAAAACTCGACCGCAAATGGTAGCCCCAGGCCGGCAGGATGGCTCCCAGGAAGGACATTAGTATGCCTGAAACCAGGAAGGCCCCAAGCGACCGCCACGCATAGGAGGCTGCCAGGCTCTTGCCTTCCGGTCCCAGCCGCAACTCGGCGACGCTCGACATCAGTGGTTATTGTACCCCTACCTTCCCATTTTCCGTAGGACCCCGGGCCGCTTCCCTACCACAAACGGGATTATCAAGACCGTTGCCCTTGCCCTTTGATCGATTTACCGCTGGCTGGCGAATTGCACCAGGGGAGGTAAGTAGGGTTGGTTCAGGGAGGCTTACGGGAGTTGCCTCCGGTTTTCGTCAAGAGCCTCGCAGGTCTTGTGAGGCTCTTTCTTATCCCCCAAAACCACTAATTGTAGTTTTAAGCCAAAATCCATCTATAGGCAGTATGTCTAGAGAAAGTGTTTGACAGACCGCCAGCTTGGTTTTATGATGAGGGCATCACTGAGAAAGGAGGTGGTCCAGTCTAACATGGGTATATGTACCGACTGTAACTGTAGCTTTAATTCCACGCGCGAGGTGGCCGACTGTTAAAGTCGACCTGTCAAACGTTCAGGTTTCGTTCAGTGGACGAAGCCGCTGCTCCTGTGGATCGGCCGCTTCCCTGCGCGATTCTTAAGTAACACCTGGGATTAGCCTAGGCTACGCTCCCCCGCATCGCCCAAAAGGCAGTGCGGGGGTTTGTATTTAGCGCACGTATTTGGCGACTCCTTGACTGGTGCGCTACACTGAAGTTTCGAAAGGATTCTGCTGCAATGAAAGCCGCTATTCACCCCGCCTACGAAGAAATCAACGTCATCTGTGCCTGCGGGAGCACCTTCAAGACCCGTTCCACCCACAAAGGCGACATCCGTGTGGAAATTTGCTCCAGCTGTCACCCGTTCTTCACTGGCCGCCAAAAGCTGGTGGACACCGAAGGACGCGTGGACCGTTTCCAGAAGATGATGCAGAAGTCCAAGGACATCAAAGACAAGAAGAACGCGAAGCAGCCGGTAGCCGCAAAGTAGGCTTGCTACCGGCGGCTTGTGTTCCTGCTGTTTGGCTTTCGCCTCACGCTCGGCGTGCAGCTTCTCGTACTTTGGAATCTGTTCCGCGGTTAAGATCGCCCGTACGTGTTCGTAGTGATCTTCCCGGATTTGCCGCACCATTTGATTGTCCTGTTCGCGGACTTGCCGAAACCGCGCGTCCGTCTGATCAAGAAGTGCGTTCAGCTTCTCCACCTGATCGTCAGTCAGGCTTAATCGCGTCTTGGTTTCCTCAATGTACTGCCGTCTCCATTCGCTAGGAGCGGGCGGCGCATTGAAGCTTCCTCGGGCCGTCGGTGGATTATAGGTCCGGTACCCCAGCGCACCAACTACCGATCCGCTGACAAACACCAGCAGCAGGTAAAGAGTGATCGGTATGTTCTTGCGCGTCATTTTCCGTTCGGTTCGGTGTAGTCCACCCGGATACCCAAGGCTGCCAGATTCTCGGCAGGATTGGCGTCCGCCAGCACGTCTACATAGTTGCCGCGGACTGCCGGAGCCTCACTCGAAACTGGCACTTGCAAGAGCATTCCGAAGAACAGGCAGATGGCCGCGGCCGCTGCCACGAATACCTGAGTCAGCTTCTTCACGCGCGCCACAAATGTCTGCCGCGCTTCGATCTTGCGCCACAGCTCGGGCATGAAGTTGACGCTGGCTTCGGGATCCGGCAGCGCTGCCCGGTATCGCTCGAACAAATGGTTCAACTCTTGATCGTCATCCATGCGCGTCTCGGCGCCTCCTTGCTAACTCGACTAAGTCTACCCCTTACGCTCCGGGCTTGCTGACTTTTCCTTGGGTGGCCTGATAGGCGTTCAGCACCCTTTGTCTCGCCCGGAAGAGCCGAACCTTTAAAGCATTTTCGTTCACTGAGTATATCTTTTCAAGCTCTTTCAACGAAAGCCCCTCGACTTCTTTTAGCGTAAGAAGAATTCGATCCTGCTCGGAAACCGACTGCAACAGCGAATCCACCAATTCTTTGACTTGCTTTTGACGCTCATGCTCGCCCGAAGCCTTGCCGCCCGCAGCCGCGTCCGCCATCATGACCTGCTGCTCGCTCAAATCCGACATCCGGGCTTCATTCCGCCGGCGCTGCTTTCGCAGATAGTCATACGAAGCATTCACCGTCAGCCGGTACAGCCAAGGCTCAAATACTTCCGGCGTCCGAAGCTGATCCAGCGAATAATACAGCCGCAGAAAGACTTCCTGCGCCACATCTTCCACGTCTTCCGGCCGTCCAATCAGCCGAGCGATCGTGCCCAGAATCCTTTTTCGGTACGCAGTCACTACCTGGTTGAATGCGGCATCGTCGCCCTTCTGGGCTTTCTGAATGAGCTCAAATTCAACCAGCATGCGGCCCTAGAATGCCAGCCGCTCTACTACGACAATAGAGGCGTACCAGCAAATTGTTAGGTTACAAGGGCTTGCGACGGAAAGCAAAGCAAAAAGAAGCCGGTGCCTCCCATTGCGCCATTTTCTGCATGCAGGATTCTAAATCTAAGCAGGATCAATCGGTTGCCGCAAATTTTGGCAAGCGTGTCTACTGAGCCGATGGACATGCTGTATTTGCTTCATCCGCGTGTATCGGTGTTCATCGGCGGCCATGGAACGGAGATCAACGATCGGATGGTCCAGCCCCGCGCGCCCGCTGAAGGCTGATAATAGGGGTAGGGTTCTATGTCTCCCGAACAGGCAATTCTAGACGCCGTCCGGGCGTTACCGGCCGACAAGCAACAAGAGATTCTCAGCCATGCGTCTCGTCTGCGAGAAGAATCGCTAAAGAAAAAGCCGTTCAAAAGTGTGCGTGGCCTCTGGGCAGACCTGGGCGTTTCGCTGTCGCACGACGTGATCGAGGAAAATCAGCGCGAAATGTGGAAGAGCTTCCCCCGGGACGATGTCTGATGCCTGGCGTTGCCGTTGATACTCATTCCATCGTGTGGTACCTGTCAGCGGTCGCGCGCAATCGATTGATACAAGCGTGAGACGACCCGGCCACTCCGTGTCTGTTGGCGCCACTCGATCGCTCGGTCGCAGATGCCCTTGAATCTGTCAGCCGTAGCGAAGTCCCAGATCTGCCGGATCGAATCGTGACCGCCACGGCGCTGGCGCTGCGCGTGCCGCTTATCAGTCGTGATGGGAAGATTCGCGGCGCATATTCAAACCATCTGGTAGGACCTGCTAGTCTCTAGTAGTGTTTCCCCGACGCTTACGCTAAAATTGCTTTTGTCTCCCCCCACGCTGCGCTTCGACGCAGACTAGCAAGATGGATTTTCTCCAGGGTCTAAATCCGCAACAACAGGCTGCCGCTGCGCATGTCGAAGGTCCGCTGCTCCTGCTGGCCGGCGCCGGCAGCGGCAAGACGCGCGTCATCACGCATCGCATGGCCCACCTCATGGAACAGCATCGCGTTCCGGGCCCTTGCATCCTGGCTGTCACTTTTACTAACAAAGCCGCCGACGAGATGCGCAATCGCGTAAATAATCTTTTGGGCGGGCGCGGCAAAGACGGCCCCTTCGTCTCCACTTTCCACTCTTTTTGCGTCCGCCTGCTGCGGCGCGACGGAGGCACGCTAGCCGAAATCCGCAACGGCTTCACGCGCCAGTTCACCATCTACGACGCCGATGACCAGGTGGCCGTAATCAAGGCCATTTTCCGCGGACTTGGCCTGGACGAAAAGTTCATGCAGTATCGAGCCATGTGCTCCTGGATCAGCACGCAGAAGAGCCGCAAGGAATCGCCCGCGGACGTCTACGGCGCGTCCACCGATCAGAAGACAACGCAGATGGCATCGGTCTACGAACAATACGAAGGCCGTCTGCATCAGGCCAATGCGCTCGATTTCGACGACCTGCTGCTCGAATCCGTGCGCCTGCTGGCACACGACGCCAATCTGCGCTTCCAAATCAATCGCCGCTTCGAATTCGTCATGATCGACGAATACCAGGACACCAATCGCAGCCAGTATGAGCTGATGCGCCTGCTCACGGAGACGCACAAAAACATTTGCGTGGTGGGCGACGAGGATCAGTCCATTTACGGCTGGCGCGGCGCCGATATCCGCAATATTCTCGATTTCGAGCGCGATTTTCCGAATGCCGCCGTGATCCGGCTCGAACAGAATTACCGCTCGACCAAGAACATTCTCGAAGCCGCCAGCGCGGTGGTGGCCAACAACACCGAGCGCAAAGGCAAATGGCTTTGGACCGAAGCCGGCGCAGGCGAAAAGATCGGCCGCTTCGAAGCCTTCGACGGCGAACAGGAAGCGCTATTCATCGCCGAAACCATCGACAAGCTGCTTTCGGCGAACCCCGGCGATCGCGCCGCCGTGCTCTATCGCACGAATTTCCAGTCGCGCCAGATCGAAGAAGCGCTGCGCCGCTACAACCGCGATTACGTCGTCCTGGGCGGGTTCAGCTTCTACCAGCGCGCCGAAGTGAAAGACGCGCTTTCCTATCTCAAGGCCGTCATCAGCCCCCAGGATTCGGTCGCCCTGCTGCGCATCATCAACACGCCCGCGCGCGGCATCGGCAAAAGCACCATCGAGCAAATCGAGCAATATGCGCTCGAACAGCAGTTGACCGTGTGGTCGGCCATCGCCCGCATGCTGGACGAAAAGCTGTTCCCAGGGCGCGCCGAATCCGCTCTGCAGATCTTCAAGAAGATGATGGAAGAGCTGGGTGCCTCGGCTGGCGAAGGGAAGGTTGACGACTTACTGCGCCAAATCCTGGATCGCACCGGCTACGCCAGAATGCTCGAGATCGACAACGATCCGGAAGCCGAATCGCGCCTGGGCAATTTGAACGAATTGGTGAATGCGGCCTCGGAAGCGGCCGAGCGTGGCGAAACCATCGCCGAATTTCTGGATCACGCGGCTCTGGTCTCCGATACCGATGGACTTGACGAGCGCGCGCCCGTCTCGCTGCTCACGCTACACAACGCCAAAGGCCTCGAGTTCCCGATCGTGTTCCTGGCCGGCATGGAAGAAGGCCTGTTCCCGCACATGCGCTCGCTCGATTCCAAAGCCGCCATGGAAGAAGAGCGGCGTCTCTGCTATGTCGGGATGACGCGCTCCGAGAAGCGCCTGTTCCTGACGTCCGCGCGTTATCGAAGGCGTTTTGGCGGCGGCCAGCAGGAAGCCACCATCCCCTCGCGATTCTTGCGCGAAGTTCCCAAGACGTTGGTTGAAGACCTCGGCCAGTCGCGCCAGCGCTCCGCCCCACAAGTAGATCTCTTCGCCGAACAATACGAAGTCCGCGAAGCCGCCAAGCGGAATGCCTATACCGGCAAAACCTACAACTCGGTCGACAATATCCAGCAGTTTTTCGCCGAACGAGGCAAAGCGCCCCTTCCCACGCCCCACCCCCCACCGCCCACCTCCCCTGTGCCCCATCCCCCAGCCCCGCAAGCCCGGCCCACCGCCGGGCGCACTCGTGGGTTCAGGGCCGGCGCCATGATCCGGCATCCCAAATACGGCCGCGGAACCGTCCTTCGTCGCGAAGGTGATGGCGAGGATGCTAAGCTCACGGTAAGCTTTCCCGGCTATGGTTTGAAGAAGCTAGTGGAAAAGTACGCCGGAATCCAAGAGGATTGAATACTCAAAAAGAATGAACACAAAGTCAATTACAGATAGAGCAGAGCGCAAGAAGGTCAAACGCGCAGCCCGCAAGAAAGCGGCTCCCAAGGCCAAGCGAGCATCCGGGGTCGCCCGCGGCTCCCTCAAGAAACGAGTGAAGAAGATGACCAAGGGCCAGAGGAAGCGCTAGCGGGTGGTGGGTTGTAGGTGGTGGGGTTTGGCGCGTCTTCCCACCCCCTACCCCCCACCTCCTACAACCCGGCAATGAACCAGCTCCTCCGCACCAAAAGCATCGATGCTCTGATCGCCGCTTCCGAAGAGCCTGAGCGGCGGCTGAAAAAGTCGCTGGGCGTCTGGAGCTTGATCGCCTTGGGCGTAGGAGCCGTCATCGGTTCCGGCATTTTCACGGTTACAGGAACTGCCGCCGCGGGCGAGCATTTTCTAGCTAAGTCGATTATCAAGGCGTCCGTTCTCGATCTGCTGCTGAACGGCGGGAACGCCAGCACCCTCAGCGGCCGGCTGGGCGCGGGTCCAGCCATCTCGGTGTCTTTTGTATTGGTCGCGATCGCCTGTGGATTCGCCGCCATTTGCTACGCCGAGTTGGCCTCCATGATTCCCATCGCCGGCAGCGCCTACACCTATTCGTACGCCACGCTAGGCGAAATCTTCGCCTGGATCATCGGCTGGGATCTGATTCTCGAATACGCCTTCTCCAACATGAGCGTGGCGGTCGGATTCTCAGCCTATCTCAACGACCTGCTCGATAATCTATTTCACTTTCATCTGCCGATGCAGCTCTCGCAGCCCATGTTTGAAGAGGGCCAGCGCACCGGCGCGTGGTTCAATCTGCCCGCCTTCATTGTGCTGATGGTGCTGACCTACGTCCTGGTGCGCGGGGTCCGCGAAAGCGCCCAGGCCAACAACACCATGGTGCTGATCAAGATCGTCGCGATTCTGATATTCGTCTTTGGCGCGGCGCATGCCGTGAACACCGCTAACTGGCATCCGTTCATGCCCAACGGTTATTCTGGCGTGCTCTCGGGCAGCGCGATCGTCTTCTTTACATATATCGGATTCGATTCCGTCTCTACCGCCGCCGAGGAATGCGGACGCCCGCAGCGCGACATGCCGATTGGAATCTTCGCGACGCTCGCGGTCTGCGCCGTGCTCTACGGATCGGTCGCGCTGGTGCTCACCGGCATCGCCAATTGGTCCACGCTAAACAACGACGCGCCCGTTGCCAACGCGCTGAAGATGATCGGCATGAACCGCCTGCGCCTGATCGTCACCGCCGGAGCGCTGCTGGGCATGCTCTCGTCGCTGCTGGTGTTCCAATACGGCCAGGCGCGCATCTGGTTCGCCATGTCGCGCGATCGCTTGTTGCCCGACGTCTTCTCGCGCGTGCATCCGCGCTACAGCACGCCTTATATCAGCACCTGGGTGGCGGGCTTCGTGGTCGGAATTCCGGCCGGCATCTTCGACATCAGTTGGTTTGCCGATCTTGCGAACATCGGGACGCTGTTCGCGTTCATCCTGGTCTCGGCCGGAGTGATCGTACTGCGCAAGAAACAGCCGGATCGCCGGCGCGGCTTTCGTGTTCCTCTGGTCCCGCTGCTGCCCGGGATTTCGATCGTGTGCTGCCTGGTGTTGATGCTCAGCTTGCCGCTCGAAACCTGGCTCCGGTTCTTCGTCTGGCTGGTGATCGGCTTGTTCATCTATTTTGGGTATGGCAAGAAACGCACTGCTGATATGGTTTAGCGCTCTTCTCTGCGCGGCGGATTGCCCGCGTTGGCGCAAGATGACTCCGCGCAACTCATTCGCGCCCTTGAGCTCAAGCGATCGGACGCGGTTGCCGTGTTGGAATCGGAACCGTTCCTCGCGCCTCGCATCAAAGATCGTGTCAGTGCGCTCTCGAACCTTGACGCAGCCGCTCACAGCGTAGACGTGATCGTGCTTTACGACGCGCTCAATGGCGTCCAGCATCGTGCCGATTTCTATCCTAAGCTCCGCCAACTGCTGCGCCCAGGCGGCCGGGTGGTGAATATCGATCTCTCGGGCGACCTTCCCGAAGCCCAAGCCGTCCAGGAGTTCGCCGGGGCTGGCTTCCACATCGTCAAGACGGTCGGATTGCCGGGCGTCCGGTATCTCCAATGTTCGAATAGTTCGAATGCGGGCCCCGTACTCCGCAAGAGGAGTTCCGGTACGAAACACCTTACTTTCCTATTCAGCATCCCCCTAGGTACATCCAAGATGATTACGCTTGGAATCGCACTCGGATCTCGCCCCTGCCCTCGCCTCCCGCGGAGTTGGCCACCGTTCCTCCGGCCGTACAAGCCGAAATTAATGAGGAACTTAGCGTCCAGCGCAAGCAACCCATTGTCGTATTGGTGGGATGGCGCTGGATTAGAAATTGTCCGCACCACCCGCTCCTGGATTCAATATGGAACCGTCGCATTTGCCGTGATCTGTATCGTCATTGGCGCGGTCGAAGCACTATTCGGGCGATAGATGATAAGTGTATTTATCTTACAGTAATTGATCTGTAAGACTCTTGAAAATTCCGTTGCAACTTAGTACCGGAAGAGCGAGAATACAAATGGAACTAGCTCACTCCTCCGAGGGCTATCCGATTCCCGCCTTGTCCCCCGTGGATAAGGCGGGTTTAATATTTGTGCCTCACCCGCCCGCGCCCGGGCGAAAATGCAGGTCCACCGCGTAGCCCGCCATGCTCACCTGCATTATGTATAGAACATCGATCTTCACCGCGCCTTCCGATATCGCGACATGCACATCGTCGCCGTTCACGGGCAATCCCAAGGCCGCCGCCTTGTTAATTACTTGCATTCGCACCGCTTCCGCTGGCCGCTTGGCAGTGGAAGAGTCCTCCACCAGATCGTTGACGTAACTCTGCAACTTCCAATTGGCGGCGTAGGGCGGAATCAGGACAACAGCCAGGACGATCAGGATCAGAAGCACGGCTGCGCCAGCGATCAATCGCGGCGCCCGCGCTGTCACCGCTTGGTTTCCTCCAGCGATTCCAGCTCTTTCCAGATGTCGTCGCCGTGGCTCTCCCAATCGTGGGTCTTCGAAGTGATGCGGACCTCGGGCACTTTCAGCGTCCCGTGTCCGTATAGGCAAATGTATTCCATCCGAGGCTGGCCAATCAGGAACATGTTCGGCCAGGAACCGGTGGAAACCGGCATGCGCAGCCGCCGCAGACACGTCCGGCAGCGATAGCGCTGATCCCAGATGATGAGGTTGATGAGGCCGAAGCACGCCAGGAAATACAGAAGCATGGCGGTAGTAAAGCCGAGATCGTGCCCGAATGGCTTCTGCTCGAAAGCGGCGGACGCATAGGTGCCGCTAAAACTCACCACGATGGCCGCCCACACCACACGCATGACGACGCCGGCGGCCGCCAGTTTCAGTAGCAAGAACCCCCAGTACTTCATAGTCATTGGATTCCTCTCGCGCTGTCTAAGTTCCCGCGTCCCATATAAATCTAATCGGCCTGGCGTCAGTTTTTCAGCAGATTGCGCGCCAGGAATATCAAGTTGGCAGGACGCTCCGCCAATCTCCTCATAAAATAGGGATACCACGCATTGCCATACGGCACATAGAGCCGCAGACGAAAACCCGACGCCACCAACCTCCGCTGCAGGTCCCGCCCGACGCCATAAAGCATCTGAAATTCAAAACGATCCAACGCGATGTTTCGTTCCCGGATATAGCTAATTGCCTTTTGTACGATGCTTTCGTCGTGAGTCGCGATGGCTGGATAGGCGCCGCGATCGAACAATTGCAGCATCAAACGGACGTAGTTAGCGTCAACATCCCTCTTGCGCTGGAAAGCGACCTCCGCCGGTTCGCGATACGCGCCTTTGCAAAGCCGCACAGGAATCGATTGCCGGCACAGGTTCTCGATGTCGCCTTCACTGCGATATAAATACGCTTGGATCACGGAGCGGACGCTGCCGTACTTGGCGTGCAATTCGGAGACCAGCCCGAGCGTGCGTTCGGTGTACTGGTTTTGTTCCATGTCTACCTCGACCATGCGGCCGATGGACTTGGCGCGCGCTACCAGGCATTCCACCGCGGCGCGGCCGGCTTGCTCTGAAAGATCCAGGCCCAGCTGCGTCAGCTTGATCGAAACCGTGGCTTGCATATTCAAACGCGCGATCTGATCCAGAGCGCTTAAATACGCGTCGCGCGATTGTTCAGCTTCCTCGAGCGACGTGACACTCTCTCCCAAATGATCGAGTGTGGCCAGATAGCCATCGGCGTTCAACTTTTGGCACACCGCAAGTTCACTTTCCAGCGTGGAGCCCGCGACGAAGCGCGATGTCAAGCGATCGGCAACCGGCGAAGTTTCCATCCAGTGACGAAGCCACGGCTGTCGGGAAAGCACCAAGAGCAGGCTGCGAAGCACGCTAACTCCAGGATACTAGGTTCCGCGCGGCGGTTTCGTGAATAATGCGAGAAACGTTCCGTTCCCGGCGCTGCCCCAATCCGCGGCAAAGGGCTACGATGGAAGGAGGGTAGGAATATGTCAACTCTTGATTGGTCACAATGTCCCGCGGTCGAAAGCATCCCCGGCAAAGTGAGCGGCGCCTGGGTACTGCGAGGAACCCGGACTCCGGTAAAGGTTCTGTTCGAAAACCTCGAAGCCGGGCTGAGCATTGAGGAAGTGATCGAACAATTTCCGGTGACCCGTGAACAGCTAGACAGCCTCATGGCGTTTGTGGCGCGTTCCCTCGAAAAATCCCCGAGCTACGAGTAGATCATCGCGGGATGCTGGTTCTTTTCGATAACGGCACACCGCGAGGCCTTGCCCGATTCCTTTCCGAACATACCGTGGAGGAAGCGCGGACGCGCGGGTGGGAGGAACTTGCGAACGGCGAATTGATCGACGTGGCCGAGCATGCGGGTTTTGACGTCATAGTGACGACGGACAAAAACATTCGGTATCAGCAGAACCTAAAAGCTCGCAAAATTGCACTCGTAGTGCTTGAGCATTCGCAGTGGCCCATGGTGAGGCTCGTCGCGGAAAGTATCGTTGCGGCCGTCAACGCGGTGGAGCCGGGCAGCTACGTAGAGATAGAAGTGCCGTTCAAAAAATAGAGGCCTCCCGATTATCGTCCAGGCGGATAACTTCCCAGCACTCGCAAAAAATCCGCGATCTCTCCGAGATGCCGCAAGGCATTCTTCACCCTCGGCTCATTTTCCCGCCCCAGGAAATCGACGTAGAACAAATATTCCCACGGCTTCCCATGCAGCGGGCGCGACTCGATCTTGGTCAGGTTCAGATCCCGCAGCGCAAACGCAGCCAACACACGGAACAGAGCCCCGGGAATATTGCGCGTCGTAAAGACCAGCGACGTTTTCCAGTCCTTTGCCGGTTTAGGCTTCGGCAGTTTCTTCGATGGATACAGCAGAAAGAAGCGCGTGAAGTTGCGCCGGTCGTCTTCGATCGATCTCTTGAGAATGGTCCCGCCGTAAATTCCGGCTGCCACCGACGAAGCAATCGCGGCCGCGTCCGGCGTCCGCTGCTCCATCACCATTTTCACGCTGCCCGCCGTGTCGTAAAACGGAACGCGCTCCAGCTTCCGGTTCCGGGCGAAAAACTTCAGGCACTGGTTCAAAGCCACCGGATGCGAGTACACCTTGCGAATATCCTTGAGCCGAACACCCGGCGGCGCAATCAAATTGTGGACGATCCGCAGGTTGGTCTCGGCCGCAATCCGCACATCGAAATGAAGGAGATGATCGTAGTTCTCGTGTACGGACCCGGCCAGCGTGTTTTCCATAGGAATCACGGCCGCGTCTATTTTTCCCGCGCGCAGCGCCCGGAACACGCCTTCGAATGTCGGGTAAGGCGCCACCTCCGCATGATCACCCAGCAGTTGGCGTACGGCCTCCTGGCTGAACGCTCCCAATTCCCCCTGAATCCCTGTACGCTGCCGTTTCATCCGCCCCTTCACTTCCAGATCCCTAAAATTGATTTCAAGCTAAACCAATGGTAGCTCTCGCGCCTGTTCGGAAAACCGAACAAACCCCGTTTCGTGCCTTGCTTCTTTATGGCATGGCCGCTATAATTCGAGCCTGTACAATGCTTTATCGTTGAGTAACTTGAGGTTACATTGGCCTGGAGGTTACTTTGAGTGGGGCGCTGGGAAAGCATCATAGTATGGAGGACGCCGGACAAAAGCTGCGCCGAATCAGAGAACGGCTCAACTTGCGCGTCCGCGATGTCGAACTGGCCAGCCTCAAGATCGCCGACAAATACCACAACGACGAATTTGCAGTCCTGATCAACCGGATTCCCGAGATCGAAAATCGCGGCCTGATTCCCAGCGTCTATAAGTTGTATTCTCTTTCAGCCATCTACCGCCTGGATTTCCATGAAGTTCTCGAGTGGTACGGCATCTCGCTCGGAGCGCTGTCCGCGGATGCCGCTCTGGTGGAGGTTCCACAAACCCACCTGGTTTCCTTTCGCGGGCATAACTTCGGCGACGTCCTCCTGCCGCTGGCGCTCGATCCCGGTTTCGACATGCGCCGCACCAGTTATCTTAGCCGCCTGATCCAGCGTTGGGGCCGGGTGCCGGTGATGTTTCTGGAAGCGCTGAACGTGAAGGAACAGCGCTACGCCCTGATCGGAACCGAGGATTGGTTCATGTACCCGCTACTGCAACCGGGAACGTTTGTCTCCATCGACGATACGCAGCGCAAGATCGCCACATCCGGTTGGACCAACGAGTTCGAACGCCCTATCTATTTTCTCGAGCACCGCGCCGGCTACGTCTGCGGATGGTGCAGCTTGAACGGCGATCAGCTAATCCTGCAACCGCATCCTGCGTCCTTGTGCAGCCCGCAAACGTACACCTATCCCGACGAAATTGACTTGATTGGACAGGTTTCCGGGATCGCTATGCGTCTGGATCAGGGGCGGCGACGCCGTGCACGTTTCTGAACAGCTCCACCAAAGCCGCTAAATCGTTGATGTAGAGGTGGCGTTCCACGCCCCGAATATCGGCCGGGACCAGGTTCTTGTAAGGCGCCAGACGGACCCATGTTTCCACCACCAGCCGCTTATCTTCAAACAAGCCCGCCAGGTACAAATCCAAGTCAGCCTTTTGCTGTTCCAAGTTGAATCCCAGCCACTCTGCGAATACGGCGGAATGGCTATCCCTTGAGAGCCCGGTTCGCCTCGTCTTCGCCGAAGACCAGGGACAGTCCGTGGTGCCCGTAATGACCGGTATTCGGATTCCTCAGCGACGCCAGGTAAACGAGTCTCCCATAGACGGTAGGAATCTGGGAGAGAGTGTTGCGCCAGAGGTCGGATGCGGCACTTCGGTCAAACACGACGGCAGCCCTCTCAGTTTTCATTCCTATTTCGCCCTTCACTTCTGAGATCATACACCGAATCCTTTCAGGAGAAAAGGCGGACTTTCGTGCTCGCTTTTCAGTGCTCGCCGCCTGAAATTGTTCTGGTTTCCGACAGTCTCTCAGCGTTTTCACTCTTACTGCTCAATCGCTCTTAATCTTGCCCTGGATTCGGGAATTTCCCGAATTCAATTCCAAAGGACGAGGAGATTTGAGCATGCTAAAGAGATTATTGTTGGTGGCTGCGGTTGCGCTTGCCATGGTTACAGCCGTTTCCGCGGATATTCCCGCCCCGCCGTGCACGCCCGCCTGCGTCGTCGGTTCCTAACGAATCCGGCACGCTCGATCGGAAGGGGATGCTAGACTGGACCGTAAGCCATGCATCAACTTCCGATTGAGCAGCAGATCTTGCTGGTTGCGGAAATCGCCACATTGGCTGTGTTGTGCCTTCGGATGTGGATCGCCGGTCTGTACAAGGTCTACGTATACTTCTTTGGTTACTTAGTGTTGGAATTCCTGCAGGCGCTCATCCCCGTGTTCGTGCCGATCGAGAGCCGTCTATACCTGGTTTTGTACGTGGCCACCCAGGTCCTGGTCACTTCCTTCTACGCACTGGTAGTCTTAGAACTGTATTCCAAGGTTCTACGCGACTTGCCCGGCATCGCTAGCGTAGCCCGCCGCTACATTAAAGTTACCGTGGCCGTTGCAATAACGATCGCCTTACTCTTCTTGCAGCTCGGCGCCACGCGTGCCTCCGTGACGGGATATCTCCTGTCCTTTGAACGCAGCGTCATGGCCAGCCTGGTCATTTTCGTGCTCTTCGTTAGCCTTTTTCTGGTCTACTATCCCGTGCCATTGGGGAGAAACGTTATCGTTTACCTAATCGGATATTCCGTATACTTCCTCACAAAAGCCGCAGCTTCCCTCCTGATGAACTTTGGCGGCGACTGGATCCGTCCGCTCAGTAGCATGCTTATGGCGGTTTCGTTGGGCTGCTGTGTTTTTTGGTGCGCGGCCTTAGGCCGCCAGGGCGAGTCCAAACGCCTGGTGGTCGGCCATCAATGGAATCCCGGCGGACGAACAGAAATTGAGGGCGCAGTTGAACGCGATCAACGCTAGCTTGCTGCGGGTCGGCGAAAAATAACTCCGATTTTACATTGTTAAGTAATGATTGATTTTTAAAGAAATGATCCGATATGATTTTAATGCGGAGATCGAAGTAGATGCAGTTAATGCTCCTCATCGCGATTCCTGTCGCGGTGCTGCTGGCAGGTTTTGCCGGCCTTTTTTGGAGGCTCGCGTCTCGTTTTGACGCGCAGCAATGCACAGCCGGATGGCTGGACACCTTTTCACTCGAACGCTATGCTCCCATGGAGCGCCTGCTCGACAAGAACGACTTGGTCTTTCTTCAGTCCCAGCCAGGATACCGCCCGGAAATCGGCCAACGGCTTATGGCGGAGCGGCGCAACATCTTTCGCGCCTATCTGCGGCTCCTGGTCCACGACTTCAATCAGCTGATCGGCAATTGGAAAACTGATGGTCGTTTATTCCAATCGGGACCAACAGGAATTCGCGCGTAGCCTGGGGCGCCAGCAAATCAGATTCTACGCTCGAGTTTGCGCGCTGCAGGTTCAATTGGCCCTTTATCCGCTGGGCTCGACTACCCTGGGCTGGACTAATGTCGACGCCCGAGGACTTTTGGCCACCCTGGGCTCCATGCGAACAAAAGTTCAACAACTCGCCTCGGCCGGGCCATCGTTGAGCCAGCTCGCTTCGTTGAATTAAAGTGTTCAACTACAAATCGTCTTGAGCGCCTGCTTGGCTTCTTTCAGCCTCGGAAACTGCTGCTCGGCGGCCTTGAATTCACGAGTGTGAACGCAACGCCGCGCGCCCCGATGTTCCACCGGAAACCGCAGATGCAGCATTTCGTGGAACAGTACATACTCCACGGCTAGCCTGGGAACCCGCGCGCTGTCCAGCAGCCGGCTCAGGATGATGGCGTTGTGCGACGGATCGTAATGCCCCAGCATCACACGCGAAGGCCGCCGGCTCCAGCCCAGTAACGGCTGAGCCATCCAGCCGTGAAAGTGCGCCGCGTTCAGCTCCTCAAAAATCTGCTGCAGATCGTAGGTGTCGCCTTGCGGTCCGGAGACGAATTTGCGCCCGCGCGATTGCTTCACCAATTGCAGGCTGCGTCGCATTTCCTTGCGATTGAGATAGCGCCGGTAGCGTTCGGCGTGGACTCGCGGCACAGGACGCCGCAGCAGCTTGGCCATCAAAATATTCGCAAGCGACTCCAATATCGCCGCCGGGGCCCCCTCCAGCACGTCGGTGATGCGAAACTCCAGCCGCGATTCCTCCCAGCGCACAGAGCTGTTGGCATTGGCGAATTTGCAGAACTTCACCTGGACTTGCGGAACCGTGGTCCGCGGCCGAAACTCATGGAAGATTCGCGCAAACATTTCCTCGGGCGTCTCGAAGAAAATTGCGGTTTGCAGCACGCTTTCAGAATACATGTCCGTCATGAAGATGACTATCTTTGAATCTTCGCCGATCCGCCCTGGGCCAACGCCCGAACATCCGCGAGTTTTGCCATCGTGGTGTCGCCCGGGAAAGTGGTGAGCAGCGCGCCGTGCGCCCAACCCAGCCGCAGCGCGTTTTCGGGCGTTTCGCCCGACAGCAATCCATAGATGAATCCCGCCGTGAACCCGTCGCCGCCGCCGACGCGATCGTAGATGTCGAGTTCTAGCGTGGGCGTCGTGTAGTTTTGGCCGTTGATCCAGGCCGACGCGCTCCAGCTATGCCGGCTCGCGGAATGCACTTGGCGCTGCGTCGCCGCTACAATCTTGATCCGTGGAAATGCCTGGACGGTTTCGGCGATGTTGTGGACCCCCACCAGCACGTCGACGAATTGCTCGATGCGGCGGAATACGGCCGTCGCATGATCCTCGCCGCCCCAGGCCCTCCAGAGCTTTTCTCGAAAATTGAGATCGAACGAAACCACGGCGCCGGCCGCTTTCGCCGCCTGCATGCCCTCGATGATCAGGTCCGCGGAGCTTGGCGAGAGCGACGCGAAGATTCCACCGCTGTGAAACCAACGTACGCCGCGGGCGAATATGCTCTGCCAATCAAAGTCTCCCGGCTTGAGCAGAGCCGCGGCTTCGTTGGCGCGATTGTAGAAAACTACCGGCGGGCGCACGCCGTATCCGCGATCGCTGTACACCGTCGCCATATTCGGTCCGGTGACTCCGTCGTGGTCGAAGTACTTATAGAACGGTTGCACGCCCATGGCCCGAACGCGCTCGGCGATCAGGTCGCCGATGGGATAGTTCACCATCGCGGCCGCCATGCCGGTGGGGATGCCGAAGCAATCCGCGAGATTCGCCGCGACGTTGAATTCGCCGCCGCTAACGTGGATCTTGCATTCGGTCGCTTTGCGGAACGGAACTACCCCGGGATCTAGTCGATACACCAAGGCGCCGAGAGACAGCAAACCGAGCGCGCCTTCTTGGGGAATGTCCAGTCCGCTCAAAATTCACGATAGCAGACCGGCCGCCAATTCTATTGCGCGGATTCGTCGAGCAGCAGGATTTCGACGCGGCGATTTTCTGCGCGCCCAGCTTCGGTATCGTTCGAGCCCTTGGGGTTATACGATCCGTAGCTTTGCACCGAGAGACGCGATTGCTCTATCCCGTAGCGCGTACTCAGCATTTCGAGCAGGCTGAGACTGCGCGCCGCCGACAGTTCCCAATTGCTTTGAAAGCGCTTGTTGTGAATCGGAATGGAATCGGCGTGGCCCACCAGAGCCACCTTATTCGGCACGCTCCCGAGTACCGCCGCAATTTGCGAAAGCACGGGCAGCGCGGAGGCCACGATACTGATCCTCTCCCGAAGGGAAGAGAATGGCCTGCGGCAAACTGATCACCAGTCCGCGTTTTTCCAAGCCGCGAATCCACGCCTTGCTGGCGCAGTTTCTGATCGGCGTCCATGAGGACCTTGCTCGAAACCGATTCTGCCGGCTGCGGTTTCGGAACAAGTTTAGGCGATTGCGCCGCCTGCGCCGTACCGGGCTGCTGAGCGGCGTGAAATCCCTGGGCCGCGATCGCCACGAAAAGGATCATCAGAATAGTGACGAAATCGGTATAGCTGATGAGCCAGCGTTCTTTGCCGCCTTGCTCCGACGCCAAATACAGCGGCTTATGCTTCATAAGCCGGCTTGGACTCCTCGCCGTTGGAGTGTTTATCGCCCGGACGCAGGAACCCGCCCAGCCGCATGCGGATCAACGAAGGATGCGCAGTATCGGCAAACGACAGCACGCCTTCCAGGATCATTTCTTCCGTTTCGAAATCCTCGGCAGCTCGCGCGCGAATGCGATGCGCAGCCGGCAGCAGCAAAAGATTGGCCAGCGCCAGGCCATAAATTGTCGATACGAACGCGGTGCCGATGCCCGCCCCGACCGCCGCCAGATTAGAAAACTGACGCAGGACTTCGATGAGACCCACGACCGTTCCCAGGATCCCGATGGTGGGCGCGAATCCGCCGGCAACTTCCAAAGTCTTCGCGTCCGACTCGCCTTGGCGCTCCCGCAGCCGCAGCTCGTTTTCCAGCACCACACGCAGTTCTTCGCGATTGCCGATGTCCACCGCCAGTTGCAACGCTTGCGCCAGGAACGGGTGTTCGGCCCGTGTTAACAAGGGCTCGACGGCCATGACACTGCCGCGTCGCGCGACCCGGGTATAAAAGATGATCTGTTCGATCAGTGCCTCGCGATCCACTTCCCGGGCGGTGGCAAGATCCAGAACCCGGCGGAAAGTATGCACCAGCGCGCGCCTTGGCGTGGTAACCAGCATGACGCCCAGCGTGCCTCCCAAAACGATCAACGCTCCGGTGGGCTGAAAGAAATAGCTGACTGAAATGCCGGCGGCGTGCACTCCGGCGATCACCGCCCCAAGAGCCACCGTCACCCCAGCGACGAACAGCAAGTCGATGCGGCGTGCCGGGCGCGCCTGATCCGGCGCCGCTTGCGCGCGCAATTGTTCACTGAGAGCCGCTTGCGTGGTTGCCAATACAATTCTCCGTGGACCAACAGTGCACTCAGGGGTCCACTTCCAAGTGATTGAGTTGCTTAGAAGCCGCACCCAGGGTGACAAAAACTCGACGCCTTTGTGTGGGGAAATACGACGAGATCCCGACGGTCTACTTCGACGCCATCAGGCTCAGGTAGCGCGGATCCGTCCGCAGTTTGGTGAGCGCAGGCTCGCCACGCACTTGATCCAAGGGCTGCCCGGCGTGGATCGCGCCACCCAGCGCCGCCAAAGATTCTGAACGGTTACCTGCCAACTCGTAAACCAAAGCGGATTCCCACAAGACTTTTCGGCTCCCCGGAGCGATCCGCCGGGCCTTTTGAATATTGGCCAGAGCCTTGGCCTGGTTGCCCAGCTTGGCCTGATAAAGCGCCAGCAGGCTGAGCGTTTCGCCATCGTTCGTATTGACAGCCACACGCTGCTGCCCAAGTTGCACCGCGCGCTGGTAAGCGAGATTCGCATCGGCTTTCCGGTTCGCGCACGCATACGCATCGCCCAAATTGCCCCACATCTGCTCGCTATTCGGCGCCAGATCGGAGGCCTGCTTCATTTGCGGAACGGCTTCGGCGCAGCGTCCCTGGAAATAGTAGATGGTTCCAAGATTGGTATAGGCCGACGCGGTGGGCCGTAGCGCGATCGACTGTTTGAAGCTATCGGCAGCGGCATCATTCTGCCCCAGCATGGCGTTGGTTGCCCCCAGATTTGTATAGCCCTGGCTGTTGGCGGGCGCAAGTTCGGTAACTTTGACAAACAGCGGAATGGCGTCGCGGTAGCGGCCTTGCCGATAATAGAATCCACCCAACGAATTCAGACTGGTCCAATCGTCGGGACGTAACTTGGTGGCGGCCTGGAACGAGGACTCGGCCAGATCCAACTTGCCCATGGCCTCATGCACGGCGCCGAGTTCGCTGAACACGCTAGGATTCGCGGGCTCCAGTTGACGGGCCTTTTCCAAAGCATCCAGTGCCAGCTCGTGATGGCCCGCGCCTTCTTCAATAATGCCGAGCGTCAGGTACACCGGAGCGATCTGGTTGTTCAGCGCGAGTGCAAGCTGGCAATTCTTGCGCGCCGGTTCCACCCACTTCGTATCGCTGGTCTCCCGGTACTTTCGCCAGTAAGCCTCGCCCAATCCCGCGTAAGCCAGTGCGTATTTCGGATCCAGCACGACCGCCTGCTGGAACATTTGAATGGCCTGATCGATGTCGCCGTGTCCGCGCCGCTGCAGGTGCCCGCGGGCTTGTAAATACAAATCATATGCGCCGGAGGTAGCGGTTTGCCCTGCTGCCAGGGCCTGACGCTCGCGCGTTCCCAGCTCCAGTTCCAGCATGCCGGCGATCTCTTGCACCACCGAATCCTGTAAGTCGGCCTCTTCGCCCGCGGGCCGCTGGATCTCGCGCGAGCGCAGCTGTCGCATCGTGCTCGCGTCTACCAGGTTGGCGGTGAGATGTACGTGGTCGTGATCGCGCTGCACGCTGCCCGTGATCACCAGATTCGCACCCAGCGCCCGGCGAGCTTCTCCAGGACTGGCCAATCCTTCGCGCCGCACCTCGCTGGCGGGCACCACCCACAGCGAGCCATGGAATTGGGACAGCTCGGTGAGCTCGCTGGTGAGCGACTCCATCACGCCATCGCAAAACGCCTCATTATCCCGATCGCCCCCAATATTCCGAAAAGGCAGCACGGCGATCTTCTTCTCCGCAGGCACGCGATTCAGCCAGCGCGGCGCGAATCGCCACGCCAGGACAGCGATCAGCAGCAGAATGCTTGCCACCAGAGCGGCAGCACCCAGGATTTTGCGCCGATCGACTTTGCGCGCGGCCAGCGCAACCGTGACCTTATTGGCCGACACGCCGCTTTCCAATTGTCGGGAGATTTCCTTGAGATCGTTCAGCAGCTCACCGGTGCTCTGGTAGCGCTGTTCGGGATCTTTTTCTAAAGCCCTTTCTACTACGCGGCCCAGCGCCGGTGGCAACTCGGGACGCACCTTACACAATGGAGGTGCGGGCGTATGCACAATCTCATACAGCAATCCCACTTGTGAACCGCCCTGAAAGGGCAGCCTGCCCGTTAGCATTTGATACAGCACCACGCCCAGCGAAAAGATATCGGAGCGCGGGCCAACGCCTCCGCCCTGTGCATGCTCCGGCGACATGTAGGCCAGGGTCCCAACCACGGTGCCGGGCCGGGTGAGAAATGCCATGGTGGAAGTGGTGGCGTTGGGATCAACCTCGGGCTGCTCCATGATGGCGATGCCGAAGTCCAGCAACTTCACCAATCCCGATTTACTGACCATGATATTGGCCGGTTTCACGTCCCGATGAACGATTCCGGCGGCATGGGCGGCGGCCAGTGCCGAGGCGGTTTGCGATGCGTGCTCCAAAGCCAGCGCCAGTTCCATGCCGGTAGCAGGAACCAATTCAGCCAGCGTCACGCCGCGAATGAATTCCATGGCGATGTAATCCACGCCATCGACGGTCTCGATTTCATAAATGGTGACGATGTTGGGGTGGTTCAAGGCGGAAGCGGCTTTGGCTTCGCTGGCGAAGCGGGCGCGCCGCCGGGGGTTGGCCATCTGCTCGGGCTGCAGAATCTTGAGCGCCACCAGACGGTCGAGTTTCAGATCGCGAGCGCAATACACTACGCCCATACCGCCTTCGCCCAGTTTTTCCAGGATTTCGAAATGCGAGATGGTCCGGCCAACCATGGGGTGCCAGGGAACGGCGGAGCGAGCTCAGTTACCGTGCGGTTCGATGACGATCTCCGGATCGTTCAACTTCGCCTGGCGCGCGGTGGCGCTCTGATAATGATACGACTTGCAACCCTGGTCGCCGGCTTTGTCGCAGACCACATTCACGGTGCAACTGGTTTGGCGTCCCGCGCGAAATTCCTTGCCTTCGGCGCAGGGGCTGTCGCCCGTGAATAGGACGTACCAGGTTTTCTTCTTGCCGGTGATACGCACCCAAGTGATTTTGTCGCCCGTGGCCGCGTGGTGTTGCTGATGCTCGGGCACTACTTTCCCCGTGTCATCGATATTCAGCTGGTGCGGGTTCTGCGCCAACGCCAAAGCGGGTATGAAGCACAGCCAGACTGCGAGAAGCAGAGCGCTGAAACAGCGATTTCTCATCTGGCCCAGTATAGCTTAGCGGCTGGTTGTTGGTGATTGGTTGTTGGTGGTCGAACTATACTAATGGCGTGCTGTACCAGGAGATTACCTACGAAGTTGCCAGCCACGTGGCTACGGTCACGCTGAATCGGCCCGATAAGCTGAACGCCTGGACCCAAAAGATGGACCAGGAAGTCACCGAGGCGATTCGCGCGGCGTCCTCCGACGATCAGGTGCGCGTCATTATTCTTACTGGAGCCGGAAAAGGCTTTTGCGCTGGAGCGGACATGTCGCTTCTTTCCTCCATCTCGCAGGAGTCCTCGGCGCGCGCTGAATTCCTATTCGACGTCAAAGTCGAAGGCGACGTGCGGCCAGATTTTCAGAAGAAGCATGCCTGGCTTCTGTCGGTGCCCAAGCCCATCATCGCCGCAATTAATGGACCCGCCGTCGGGCTCGGTTTCATCTTGCCGCTGTATTGCGATTTCCGCTTCGCCTCGGAGAAAGCGCGCTTCTCTGTGATTTTTTCGAAGCGCGGTTTAGTGGCTGAGTATGGGTTGGCATGGATTCTTCCCAGATTGGTCGGCGTCGGTAACGCGGTCGAGCTAATGTTTACGTCCAAGCTGGTTGACGCGCAGGAGGCGCTGCGAATCGGCCTGGTCAGCCGCGTGCTGCCGGAAGACAATTTTCTCGGAGCGGTGCAGGCATTCGCCAGGGAATTGGCTTCCACCGTGTCGCCACGATCGTTGCGCGTGATGAAGCGGCAGATCTACACCGGTCTCTTGCAGAACCTGGGCGAGGCTTTCGACCTGGCGATTGAGGAGATGAAGGGCAGCTTCGGAACTGAGGATTTCAAGGAAGGCGTAGCCCATTTTCTGGAGAAGCGCCCCTCGGCGTTCACCGGCCGATAATTTTGGCCGTGGCTCGATATACTAATCGGCGATGAATTCGACTTCGATTTATTCACTGATCGCAGGCTTGACGCTGGGCGCCGCACTGGGCCAAGCGCAAACCGTTCCGCCAAAACGCACCTGCGCGAGTCTAATGAACTTCGATGCCCCGGGGGTGGTCTTCTCCAAGACTGCGGCTTCTCCCGGATATTGTCTAGTCCAGGGCACCATTAATAAACGAACTGGGGCGGAAGGCCGCGAGTTCGGCATCGGCTTTGAGCTGCGTTTGCCGGATGCCTGGACGGAGCGATTCTTGTTTCAGGGCGGCGGCGGGATGGACGGAGTGGTGCGGCCGGCTACTGGCGCCGTTCCCATTTCCGGATCCACCGCGATGCCTGCATTGGCGCGCGGATTTGCTGTGGCGACGACGGACTCCGGACATCAGGGACAAGGCGGCCCGTTTGCGGCGCCGGCCGATTCGTCATTCGGCATCGATCAACAGGCGCGCGTGGATCAAGCTTATGGCGGCTTTATCGCGGTAACGGAACTCGCACGGCGCATGATCGCAAGCTACTACGGCCAGCCCTGGAAGAAATCGTACTTCATGGGATGTTCGAACGGCGGGCGGCAGGCTCTGCTCGCGGCCCAGCGCTTTCCGCTCGACTTCGACGGTGTGATGTCGGTGGCTCCGGCGGCGCGTGTTGGTACGGCGACCATCAGCTCGGTGTGGGAGACGATCGCGTTTTCGGAAATCGCTCCGAAGGATGACGCCGGCCGCCCGATTCTCTCAAAGGCATTTTCGAATGGCGATTTGAATCTGTTGGGCAAAGCAGTGGCTGAGGCTTGCGATGCCAAGGATGGGGTGAAGGACGGCTTGATCTTCAATACTAAGGAGTGCCATTTCGATCCCACGGTATTGAGCTGCAAAGGTGCGAAAACCGATACCTGCCTGTCCGCGCAGCAGGTGTCGGCGTTGAAAAAAGTCTTCGCGGGGCCAAAGAATTCGCGCGGCGAAGCGCTGTATTCCGATTGGCCTTATGACACCGGCATCGCCGCGCCGGGCTGGCGCGCGCTGAAACTTGGGACTTCGGAAACCGCTACGCCCAATTCAGCCGACGTGATGTTGATGTTTAGCGGGCTGAAAGGATTTTTCTTCACGCCCCCCGATCCCAAGTTCGATCCGATGAAGTTCAACTTCGATTCCGACCCGTCGCGGTTGAACGACACGAATATTCTAGAGGACTCGTTGTTGACGTTCCTCTCGACATTCTCCGCGCGCGGCGGGAAGCTGATGATGATTCACGGCATGAGCGATCCGTTCTTTTCGGCTTACGATACGGCGCGTTACTACCAGGGCGTAGTGCGCGACAACGGCGGGTTGGAGAAGACCATGCCCTGGGTGCGGTACTTCGAAGTCCCCGGGATGAATCACTGCGGAGGCGGGCCCGGCGCTGGAAGATTTCGATCCGCTGACAGCGCTGGTGGAGTGGACCGAGAAGGATCAGGCGCCCGAGCACATGGTGGCTACGGGGAAGTCGTTTGCAGGGGTGAGCCGGCCGGTGTGCGCGTATCCGGCGTATCCCCATTATCGCGGGAGCGGGTCGCGGGAAGACGCAGCGAATTTCCAATGTAAGTAGGGCTATTCGGTTTGACCCTGGACGACTTCGAGCACGACGGCGCCGAGCTTCATGAACTCTTCCAGATCCGACGGTTTCCTGAAATAACGGGCAATCCCAAATTCGGCCATGCGTTCCCGATCCCTATCCGCGTCGGAAGACGTGATCACAATCACCGGCGTGCTAGCGCACTGCGGATGTTTCCGGAATTTACTGAGGATTTCCGGCCCGTCGACCTTGGGCAGGTTGAGGTCGAGAAGCATGAGATCCGGACAGGGAGTCTCCGTGGGTTGACCCATGCGATCGATGAAGGCGAGTGCTTCGTCGCCATCCCGCACGACATGCAGCTGGTGCGAAATGTTGTGACTGTTGAGCGCGTCTTTAACCAGCAGGATGTCCCCCGGGTTGTCCTCGGCCAAAAGAATTTGTAACGAGTTCATTGGCCGGCCACGCGCGGGAGAGAAAAGTAGAATGTTGCTCCGTCGCCAGGCCGGCCTTGAGCCCACATGCGCCCGCCATGACGTTCGACAATTCGTTTGCAGATGGCCAGTCCCAAGCCGGTGCCGGGATACTCATCTTTGAAGAGGCGTTTGAAAAGCCCAAAGATGCGTTCGGAATACTGTTGTTCAAAGCCAATGCCGTTGTCACGCACGGAAACAATCCATTGGTCTCGGTCCCGCACGGCGGAGACATGAATTTCGGGGGGCGAGTTCGGCTTGCGATACTTGAGCGCGTTCGAAAGAACGTTCTGAAAGACATGCGCCATCTGGGCCGTGTCTCCGCGCACCGAGGGAAGCGGCGAAGCCCGGATCATAGCGCCGGTTTCCTCGATACGGGTTTTCAGAATAGAGGAAGCTTCCGCCAGGGAGATTTCTAAATCGGCCATTCCGACTGGGCGCCTCTTCGGAGTGGACGCTGCGCGAGAAGGTCAGGAGGTCACGAATCAGCGCTTCCATGCGGGTGACGCCTTGCTGGACGAAACCGGAATACAGATTCAGCTTCTCGTTGTCCGAACCTATAGTTTTGAGAATCTGCTGCGTGTAGATGTTGACCATGCGGAGGGGCTCCTGCAGGTCGTGGCTGGCAACATAGGCGAACTCTTCCAGCTCGCGATTCATCCGCCGCAGATCCTCTTCGGTCCTTTGCTGGTCGGTGATGTCGGTGTTCGTGCCGAACCATCGCACGACCTGTCCCTGATTGTCCTTGACGGGCTCAACGCGGGTGAGGAACGATCGGAACTGGCCGTCGGCGCGCCGCAGCGGATAAACCATTTCAAATGGCTCTCCGGACGAGATCGCGTTCTGCCAGAGTTTACGCACCTGGGGCAGCACGGCAGGATCGTGAACCTTTTCCCAGCCCCGGCCTTTCATCTTCTTGCAAGGTGCTGCCGGTATAGTCGTACCAGCGGCGGTTGTACCAGAGGCGGTTGCCCGCTCTCATCGGCCATCCAGGCCAAGTGCGGTATGGTCTCAGCCAGAGTTCGAAACTGCCGCTCGCTCTCTTCGACGCGCTTGCGCGCCTGCACCATGTCTGTGACGTCGATGATATGAGCGAAGACTCCGTCAATCTCACCATCGACGCCCCGCGTGGCCGCGTAGACGAAGTTCAGGTACAGATCCTTGGAGGCGCCGTCGCGGCGATCCAGGCGCAGTGGTATTTCATGGCCGACGAAAGGCTCACCCGTGCGGTAGACGCCGTCGAGCAGATCGACGTAGACCTGTCCTTCGACTTCCGGGAAAGCGTCCCGGCACCGTCTTTCCGACGATGGACTCCGCCGGACGGTCCACCAGGCGTTCATAGTCGGAATTCACCCACTGAAAAATGTGCTCGGGACCGCGCAGCACGGCGATGCCAGCCGGAGTCTGCGCCAGAAGTTCGCGCCAGCGCCGGCGGTCGTCCTCGATTTGTTTTGCGAGGCGCGGTTTTGCTCCGTAATGTCGCGCGTGGAACCGGCCACGGCCCTGACGCGGCCTTTTGCATCCAGCACGGGCACAAAAATATAGTCATAGTAGCCAGGCTCGCCGCTAGGGCCGGTGAAGGGGGTTTGATCGCGCACTGGTTGCTTGGTATCGATGACCTGTTGAATTTGGAGCTGCAGGCGGGCTGCAAGTTCCGGAGGATAGTCCAGCTCAAAAAAGTTCTTCCCAACGGCATCGTCCAGCGATTTTTGCCAGAGCGCGAGCAAGGCTCGATTTACATAAGTGAAGCGGCCAGCCAGATCGAAGGTGTAGGCGAAGTCGGGCGTGCTCGAGAGCATGGTGTCAAAGGTGCGCCACTGTTGGTGCAGTTTCGCGTCGGCCTGTTTCTGATCTTCGATGTCGGTGCAGGTGCCGAACCATTGCACTAGACTCCCGTTGTCGCCGAACTGCGGGAGGGCGCGCACCAGGTGCCAGCGCCAGCTTGCATCGCTGCCGCGCTTCAGCCGGAACGAAGTCTCGTAGGGTTCGCCGGTATCGAGTGACTGTTTCCAACGCTCGATGGCGCCCTCCTGATCATCCGGATGAACCAATGCGAGCCACCTGGCTCCGAGCAGGGCTTGCTGCGGCACTCCGAAATACACGGTTCCCTGTCCGTTTACGTAGTCGAGCATTCCGTCTGGCGTCGCGGTCCAGACCATTTGGGGAATACTCTCGGCAAGAAAGCGATACCGCGCTTCGGCGCGCTTTCGCGCTGTGATGTCCTCGACGATGGCGACCACCTGGTCCGGCCGTCCCAACGCATCGCGCCGCATGGTGGCCGAGGCACGAGCCCAGAGCAGTTCGCCGTCTTTGCGGAAATAGCGTTTTTCGATGCTGCCCGTTTTGTGGGGCCCCGCTCGCAGGGACTGAAAGTAATCCCTGGTCAGCGCGTTGTCGTCCGGATGTGTGTAGGACGACGAGTCGCGCGACGTCAACTCTTCGGCCGTGTACCCCAGCATATCCGCGAAGGCCTGGTTCACCTCCACTAGCGTTCCATCGGGGGTGAGCAACACCATCCCGATGGGGGCCTGCGCGAACGCCAGACTGAAGAGCTTGGAATCGGCGAGCTGCCGACCACGGAGGAATAATTCCGTCTCCATCTGGTCCGCGCGAACGCGAAGTTCATCCGTGAGCTTGCCCTGTTCGGCTTCGAGCCGCCGGAGCCGCATCAATTCGGTAATGTCTTCGACACGATGGATGATGAATTGAACCTCGCCGTCGGGGCCGAGCAGCGGCGAGTTCACCGGACTCCAATAGCGCTCTTCAAAACCTCCACCTTGATCGTCTGGCCGGCGGATGTCGTACTTTTGAGCGGGTATCGCATGTCTTGCCTTGGTGGCCAAGACCTGCCGGAGAGAAGCGAGCAGGTTTCGAACTCCAGTGGCCTCAGGGTCGGCCGGATTGTCCGGGAACACCTGGAAGAGGGGGCGGCCGACAATTTCCGCGGCGTCGGTCAGTGTGGCCTTCGCGTAGGCCTGGTTGGCGGCCACGATGGTGTAGGTTGGATCATTCGGCAGGAGCACCAGATACAGGCCCGGGACAGCCTCGAAAAGCGCCTGAAAGTCGGGCCTGCCCGCCTCAGAAATCCGTTTCTCATCAAGTTGCTGGGCGGAATCCATAGTAGATTCTGAGTCTCTGCTGCGCACCATATTGGCACATCCGCAGGTTCGCGTGGATGTCTAAGTGGCCAGTGAGAAAATAACTCTGATCTTCGGTCACACTGACGGTAACGTCCATGCCGAGGAAAGAGGAAGCCGCAGCCTACAAACGTGCCCCACAGCGGCAGAACCTGCTTGGATCCCAGGCGACGGCCACGCGAATGAGATTGCGATTGCCGACGATGCTGTTGGTGGGATCGAAATCGATCCAGCCGGCGCCGGCAGGTAGGCCTGCATCCACGCGTGGGTCGCGCCGCCGCCGACGACGTTGCCGCTGATCGTCCTTGGCGCTGGGCGGAACAAAAATTAGCCGCTGACGAAGCGAGCGGCCAATCCCAGGGAGCGCACCGCTTCCATCATGAGAACGGCGAAATCCCGGCAACTGCCGCGCCGGCTCTCGAGCGTTTCGTCTGGGGCTTTGCACGCCCTTTTCGACTGCGGCGCGTATAGAGGAACTGCTTCCTGATGCCGAGCGTCATGGAGCGCAGCAGGTTCATGGTTCCGGTTGTTCCGGACGGATCCAGAAACTGCCGGCCCAACGGCGCACTTCATCGCTCGGGTAGTGATGGACCAGAGCGCGGCCGAGATTCGGCAAATCGTCGTCTGAATAGCGGAACGGATAGGTTTTCGCGTACTCCTCCAGCGGATAATCCGGCAGCGTGGTTTCGACATGCTCCAGCGTTACGGTGCTGTCAAAGCGCAGCTCCGTGGTCGAGGCCGTCGAATGTGGCGACGGCGACCGAGTTATCGAACACATCGTGCAGCCAGCGCAGACGTAGCCGGAGCGGGTGTGATTTCCAATTTGGTCTTGAGGAGCCTGAGATCGTGGCTTTCCCGCGGCCGGAACATCATGCGATGCTCGCCCAGGCCCACGGGCTCGGAGTAGCGATAGACCGTGAGATGGCGTACTGTGAGGAAGGACATGTACAGGGTCTTACGGCGGTTAGAACCGGCCGTAAGGCGCTCCTCGACTTCGTCGGTCCAGACCTGGAAGCTCTCGAGCGTAGTTGGGGCCGAAGGTGGTGGCGATGGCGACATCGGCCGCGTCGCGGCCTCGCGCGATCAGCACTCGTCCAATTCGCGGCACATTGTTGCGCGGGTCGAAGGTGTGCCAGCGCGCCCCCCAGATAGACTTCAATCCACGCGGCGAAATCCCTGACGCCGTAGGGCGGCGGCGTCCCCATGTCGCCCAGGTAGCCGGTGCAATAGCGCGCGGGAATATTCATGCAGCGGCAAAAGGCGATGGCCAGGTGAGCGTAGTCGCGGCAAACGCCCTTGCGCTCCTGGAAAGCCTCCCAGGCGGTCCTGGTGGGGCGGGCATCTTCATAGTTAAAAGCGATGTGGTTGTGGACGTAATCGCAAATCGCCTGGACGCGGTTCCATCCCGAGCGGCGTGTGGGAGAACAGTTGCCAAGCCGCCTGAGACAGCAGATCCGTCTCGCAATATCGGCTGCCCAGCAGGAAGACCAGAGTGTCTTCGGGCAGATCCCTCACCTGGTGCTGTTCGAGCGCCGGCGATCCAGTGCGTCCGGCTCACCCGAATCTCTGAACCACTGCGTTCCAGCTCAATCGAATCCGGCCTGGGGGCGCCACGATGCGGGTACACCAGTTCCCGAAGACATCGCGATGGGCTGTGACCGGGCACGAGACGGGTCGGTGGTCAGATGATCCGGGACGACGATATCCGGAGCGCGGGAATAATGGACGTGCACCATCAGGATCATCGGCGTTTCCTGGGGACATTGATAGATGATTTCGTAGCCGACGCGAATCTGCATGCTCAGTTTGTTCGGATCCTTTACGATGAAAGCGAGCAACCGGGATGACGCGCAATCGCACGAGATCTCGACTTCCGATTTCGCGTCGGTGCAGCGTTGGCTGCAGTATTTTTTATCATCGGCTACGGTGCATCGGCATGCTGGGTGTGCACATTTCTTAACTTCAGTATCGGTCATGAGGTTCTCCTTGTCACTTTAACAGTGCACGAGTCGCGCCAAAGTGATTTGATGAGCCAATTGGGGTTGATGATGGGAGCGGTACCCCCGTATGGTCAACTGACGAGGGGTGGTCAGAGTTGAAAATTACGGAGGGGCGAGAAATTTTCTGGCGGAGGTGGCGCAAGTCGGGGTGTTTTTTGTGCGGGGAGGTGTTTTTTCGTTGAGATTTGGCGAAACGAAGCCAATGGAAGGTGGTGGGGAGTGGGTCGCGGGACATCGGTCTGAGGATAGCAGTGGGGGATGGGGACGGACTGGGGCGGAAGGGGAAGCTGTTGGGGGGATGGGGAAAGGGGTGGAGTGGAGTCGTGACTCCCCAAACTATGGCCGCGGAATCTGGAGGTCATCGCAGATTTTGCGGGCCAGGAAATCGTTCACCTCCCGATGTCTCGGAACGGCGGAGGCTCTCCGCGCCTTTGGGTTTATGTACATTGTGTGGTTTCCACCCTGGCGCAGAAACTCGCAGCCGTGCCTCTCCAGATGTCGTATGAGATCGACCCGTTTCAAGCGGCCGGCAAAACCAGGGTTTCCCGAATGACGTCGGCCCCCTCCAGCGACTGCTTAGACAGCTCGCGGTTTGCATCCAAGACCATCGTGACGGCTTCCTTCAGGTTCGCGCGGGCCTCTTCCAGGGTCTCCGCTTGGGTGTTCGCGCCGGGCAACTCCTCCACAAACGCGACGTAGCCTTCGGGCACCTTCATATATACAGCCGTTAATTTCATTTGGGCCATACGCTGCAATCATACCAAGGGGCGAACCGGACGAAACCGGAACCGGCTCGGGCGCGTCAGAATCGCATGGAGGTCCAGCGCATGCCGAAGGCAATCGGGGAAGCCCAGGGCAGGATCAGCGGACGGATCATTATCGAGCAGCTCATCCGCAACATGGAACTGGGGCAGTTCGAGATGGGCTACAGCATTCTGACGCCGTGCATTTTCAGCCTGTATCTGCATCCGGACGATTACACGCGGCTGACCGGGGTTTTTGACCTGATCCGGCAAGATGCGAAACAGGCGCTGGCTGCTCGGCTGGCGCAATTGAACGCCAGACCGCTTGGATTTGCGCTGCGCGGCGCGAAGGATCGCAAGCCTTACAAAATCGCCGGTAAAGACTGGGCCTTCGAGTTCTTTCCGGATTCCGAGGGCGCGGTGCCGCTGGGCGACGTCGAGATTCACTCCGAGCTGAATGAAACGCCGCAGCCGGGCTATCACGGGACCAAGACGACGCTGCTGGATCGCGAGCCGAGCGTGGGGGGCATTACGGGACGCGCCGGTGTGCGGCCGGAAACCCGGCAGACAGGCGATCGGGTATATGCGGAGATCCGCTACGAGGACGACTCGGGCCCGCAGCTTTATTTGATGACGCAGGACGAGATCAGCATCGGCCGGGGCGGCGATGGTGCGCTGGTCAGCCTGGCGCTCTACACCAACGACGAAGTATCGCGCGAGCATCTGCGGGTGCGGCTGGATCCCGCGCAGAAGCGCTTTGTCATCGTGGACAAGAGCATGAATGGCACCTGGCTGAATGGCAAGCGGCTGACGCGGGGAGTGGAGGAGACCCTGCCGGCCAAGGCGCAGATCAGCGTGGCGGAAGTCATCTCGCTGCAATTCGAGGCGCGGTCGTAGCCATGACGAAGACGTTGCGTGGCGGTCGGCGGTGGCCAGCGATCCAGGACGGGTACGCGCGGAAAATCAGGATCGCGCCTTTGTCGGACGACGAACTGGGGATTTTTCTGGTGGTGGACGGGCTGGGCGGGCACGCGGCGGGCGAGAAAGCCGCGGAGACCGCGGTGGACGCGATTCGCGAGGAGATGGCCAAGGCCGGTGGCGATCCGCAAAGACCGAATTCGGCGAGCGATCACGGCAGCCAATAATCGCATTTGCGAAGAGGCGGCGTCGAACGAAATGTGGCGCGGCATGGCGTGTGTTTTGACGCTGGCTGTCGTCGCCGACGACAAGGTTTTCGTGGGGCATGTGGGCGATTCGCGCCTCTACCTGACGTGGAATGGGGCAATACGGAAGCTGACTTCGGACCATTCGCCCGTGGGTGAGCGCGAAGACGCCGGCGAATTGAACGAAGCCGAAGCCATGGCGCACCCGCGGCGGCACGAGGTGTTCCGGGACGTGGGGTCCAGGATGCGTCTGCCGGATGAAGAGGACTTCATCGAGATGAAGGAGTTTTTATTCAAGCCCGACGCGGCGATTCTGCTGTGCAGCGACGGCCTGAGCGACCTGCTGACGTCGGCTGAAATGCTGCAGGTGATCGAGCGCTACGAGGGCGATCCGGCACAGGTGGCGGGCGAACTGGTGGACGGCGGCGAATCTGGCCGGGGGACGCGATAACATTACCGCTATCTTCGTGGCAGGCAGCGAATTCCTGGGCAATGCATCGCCCGCGGCGGCTGAGGCTCGGGCGCGGAATGCGGTCACCAAAGCGCGCGATGAGGTGTTGGCGGAGCTGAGAACCGGCGCGTCTCGCGGGCGGGGCGGGTGGGCCGGGTACTCACGACGCGAGCGGCGTTCCTGATTTACGGGTTTGTGCTTGGGGTGGTGCTGGCGCTGGCACTGCGTTGGCCGAAACCGTAACCGCGCGCCGCGCGTCACTTCTAGCGAACTCTTGTGCTTCGAACCCGACAACTTGGCGCGTACGAGGTAATCCGCAAGCTGGCGCGCGGGATGACCGATGTGTATCTGGCGTTCGATACCAGCGCAAACCGCCACGCCGTATTAAAAATTGTTGAGGAATCGCCGGATCCGCTGACGCAATTGATTCTGGAAGCCGAGCGGCGCGGAGCCGATTTGCAGAAGCAATTGCATGACGCCGATGCGCGCGTGATCGAAGTCTATGACTACGGGCACCTGGATGGGTTCTTCTTTGTCTCGATGCAGTACATCGAGGGCCGAACGGTGGCCGAGATCCTGAAGCAAGAAGGGCGCATTGAGCCGGCGCGCGCGGCGCGATTCGCGGTCGAGATCCTGAGCCAGCTCGACAAGCTGCATTCGTTTCAGGCCACGATCGATGGGCAGCGGCGGTCGGTGGTACACGGGGACATCAAGCCGTCCAACATCCAGATTGGAACCAACGACGAAGTACGGCTGCTGGATTTCGGAATCGCAAAAGCGCTGACGTTCACGCATAGCCGCACGCATTTGGGACTGGGCAGCCCGAGCTATTGCTCGCCGGAGCGATTGAATCGCGGACAAGTGGACCGGCACGCGGACTTGTGGGCGGTGGGCGTAACGCTGTACGAAATGGTCGCGGGCGTGCCGCCGTATCAGGCGCAGGATACGCGGAAGCTGGAAGCGCTGATCCAGTCGCGACGTCCGCCGCGCGCGCTGCCGGAGGGTTGTCCGGTCGCGATGACGGCGATTCTGCACAAGGCGCTGGCGGGCGATCTGCACCAGCGCTATGTGTCGGCGACGGCGTTTGAAAGCGATTTGATGCTGTTCCTGCAGAACCGGCCGACGGTGGCCGAAGTGGAGCGGCGCGTTTCGTGGAAGAGCAATCCGACGGTGGAGAAGCAGCGTTCGCCTTTGCCGGAGCGCGTGGCGAGTATGGCGGAGACGGTGCGGCGCAGCGTGCTGAAGTTGAAGCCGCCGCGCGTGCAGCGGCTGGCATCGGTGATGAGCATTTTTGTGGCGCTGTGCTGGGGATTGCTGGCCGGCCTGGTGGTGTGCGTGCCGGCGGGTTACTACTATCGCTTTTGGCGCGAGAGCGACGCGCTGCGCAGCCCGGATTTCACGCATGCCGGCGTGGGCGAGATCAATCGCGATTGGGACTTGTTGCAGCGCGTAGAGCGGCGGAATACTTTTCTGGGCGGATTTTCACCGGCCAGTCACCTTGCGGCGAACGTTCGCGCCAGCTTATTGGCGGCGGGCAACGATGTGATCGACCGTTATCGCAACAACTCCGATCCGCGCAGTCAGGATTTCGATTGGGCGAAGGCGGCGCTGTGTTTCACGCACGCGCTGGAAATGGATCGCGGCGATCATGCGGTGCAAGGGAAGCTGGCATTGTGTCACGGGTACGAGAATCTGGAGCACGCGCCGCAGGCCGCGCAGACTGATTTTGAAGACGCCGCGGCGCTGAATCCAGGTTCGCCCGACTCGCACCTGGGGCTGGCGCGTATCTATGTTTATTCGCTGAAAAACGTCGGCATGGCGATGGCGGAACTGCACGAGGCGCAGCGTTTGGGGTTTGAGCCGGGGCCGCGCGAGGCAGAGGAAGAAGCGGATGGCTATCGTTTTCGAGCGACTGCGGAATTGGATCAGGCGCAGCGTGCGGGTCCGGCAGACCGGGGGGCCGAGGAGCGTTACTTGCGGCTGGCCCAACGGGATTTCGAGCGGGCGCGGCAGCTGTACGAACCGATCGAAGGGTTTTCGAACGTGAGTTTCGCGTTGCGCCAGGTGGATGATGACGATCGCGCGCGGCAGGCGCTGGCCGATGGGCTGAACAAAAAACCGAAGCCGGTGAAACGGCCCAGGAAAAATGTCCGGAGGGTGGCGCATTGGCGGTAACGAAGAGCTGGGAATCGAAAGTTCTGGCGACTGGGCCGAGGGCGGGCGCGGCGTCGTCAGGCAGGGTAGGCTGGCGCGAGTTTGTGTGGCTGGTGGCGACATCGGTGATGGTTGGAGTGGGATTGCTCGTTGTCTACGGAGCGAAGACGCGGGAATTTCCGGGGCAATCGCAAGCGCTGGCGCGCGGGGAATTGTTGGATCTGAATCGGGTGAACCAGCCGGAGCAATTGTTGCCGTTCCTGCTGGTGTTTCCGGAGGAAGCGGAGCGCGAGGCGGTGGCGGACAAGGTGCTGGAGTTTATCGCGTCACACCAGCCACTTCCGAATGTTGGGGCATTAGCGAGACTGCGATCTGCGCCGCGGGTGCCCTTGCTGCCGTTTGCGAAGTTGAAGCCGGCGTTTGTGGTGCGTACGCCCGAAGAATTCAAGATGCAGTTCCTGATCTGGATCGCGCTTTACCTGGTGGCGTTCCACGTGGTGTTTCTGATCTGGCGATGGAGCGCGTTTCGAGGCGACTTCTCGATGTTGCCCGCGATCCATCTGATTACCGGCCTGGGTCTGATTCTCGCTGTGAGTTTGCGCGATCCGCTGCGCGACACTCTGGAGTTCAGCAAATTCGCGTGGGGCGTCGCGTTGGGCTGCGCGGTATTGTTGCTGCCATTGCTCCGCGTGTTCAACTACCAGCGTTTTGCGAACTGGTGCTACACGCCGCTGTTCGGCGCGCTGGGGCTGTTTGTATTGTTGCTGCGATTTGGTTCGGGGCCTGGAGGCAACGACGCGAAGGTGAATCTGGGGCCGTTCCAACCTGTGGAGGCGATCAAGATCCTGCTGGTATTGTTTCTGGCCGGCTACTTCGCGCGGAACTGGGAGCGGTTGCGCGATCTTCGTGAAAAACGTCTGGTCCCGCGGTCGCTGCGGTGGATTGCGCTGCCGCGCTTCTCGCATGTGCTGCCGGTGATGTGCGCGGTGGCGCTGGCGCTGGGATTCTTCTTTCTGTTGAAGGATCTTGGTCCGGCGCTGGTTACGGGATTTCTGTTTCTTGCGATGTTCTGGATCGCGCGCGGCCGAGCGGGATTGGCTGTGCTCGGCATTGCGCTGCTGGTGGGCGGCGTGACGGTGGGATACCACTTCGGCAAGCCGACGACGGTGGTGGATCGCATCAACATGTGGCAATCGCCTTGGGATAACGATGTACACGGCGGCAATCAACTGGCGCACTCGTTGTGGGCGTTTTCGACGGGCGGCCCGTTCGGCTCAGGGCCCGGATATGGCGATCCTGCGATGATTCCGGCGGGGCACACCGATCTGGTGCTGCCGGCGATTGGCGAAGAGTGGGGATTTTGCGGGGTGGCGGCGGTGCTGTTGCTGCTCGGATTCCTGGTATGGCGGGGAATGCGGATCGGATTGCGCGCGCCCAATGAATACGGCATGTTTTTGGCGCTGGGACTGTCGGCGCTGATCGCATTTGAGATGCTGCTGATTTCGGGCGGAGTGCTGGGCGCGATTCCGTTATCGGGCGTGGTGTCGCCGTTCTTGAGCTTCGGAAATACGGCGATGCTGGCGAACTTTCTGATCTTCGGGATACTGGCGGCGATTTCGAATCACGGAGGGGGCAACGTAATCAGCCAGCCATTCCGGCGGCCCGTTCGCCGACTCGAATACGCGCTGGGAGCCGCCGCCGCGACGCTGCTAGGGTTTGCGGGCTACTACCAAATCGCGCACGATCAGGATTTCCTGGCGCGTGAGACGAAGGTGTTCGAGGACGATGGAGTGAAGCGTCCGCAGCGCAATCCTCGTCTGAATTCGCTGGCGCACGAGATCCGGCGCGGCAACATTTTCGATCGCAATGGAGTCTTGCTGGCCACTAGTGACTGGAGCGAGCTGGAGCGGCGTCGGGATCAGTATTCGAAGCTGGGGGTGTCGATCGATACGGCCTGTTCGCGCCTGGATAACCGGCATTATCCGTTTGGATCTTTGACGGCGCACCTGTTGGGTGACCTGCGAACGGGCGAGAATTTCCACGCGACCAATTCGTCGCTGATTGAGCACGATTCCAACGTGAAGCTGCAAGGGTTCACCGATTACCGCGAACTGGCGCCGTTGATCCGTTATCGGCATCACCCGGGGAATGCGGAGATTGAGAAACTGATGGCGCGGGATCGTGCGGTGATGGCGTCGATCGACATTCGGCTGCAAATGCGCGCGGCGAAGGCGCTGGACGATCGTTTGGCGAAGGCGGGCAAAGAGAGCGGCGCGGTGGTGGTGATGGATCCCAAGAGCGGCGATGTGCTGGCGTTGGTGAGCAAGCCGTCGGCGGATTTGTTCGATCGCGCGCGTTACGGCCAATATCCGCCCGGGTCGACGTTCAAGCTGGTGACGGCGATGGCCGCATTGCGCCTGGATCCGGCGCTCGAAAATAAGAGCTTCAGTTGCCGGCGGCTGCCGGACGGACGAGTGGGCGCGATCATTCCCGGATGGCGCAAGCCGATTCGCGATGATGTGGGCGATTCGGCGCACGGAACGCTGACCATGCATCAGGCCATCGCGGTTTCGTGCAACGCGTACTTCGCGCAGTTGGGCGTGGTTTCGGTGGGGGCGAAGCAATTGAGCGAAACGGCCACGCTGCTGGATATTCCCGCAGGCAGCATTCCCGATATACAGTCGGCGCTGCCGTTCGCTTCCTACGGACAAGGGCCGGTGCTGGTGACGCCGTTCAAAATGGCGCGGGTTGCGGCGACGATCGCTGCGGGCGGTTCAATGCCGGAGGGACGGTGGGTGACTGATTCGAGCAATGCGCGCTCGCAAGGTCCCAAACAGGTTCTAGCGCCGGATCTGGCGGGATTTCTTGGGAGTGCGATGCGGTCCGTCGTAGTGGAAGGGACGGGACGGCGTGCGATGAAGGGCGAGGCGGTGAGTGTGGCGGGAAAGACCGGCACGGCGCAGTTGGACCAGGGTCAGCCGCATTCGTGGTTTGCGGGATTTGCACCTTATGACGGCGATCGAACGAAGAGCATCGCGTTCGCGGTGGTGGTGGAACATGGCGGGTACGGTGGGACCACGGCCGCGCCGATCGCGCGGGAAATCGTGGATGCCGCACAAGAATTGGGGCTGCTGCAATGAAAATATCGGAGTTGATTGAGCGCCTGGGGCGGACCGTATTTGAAGGGCCGTTTGGCGCGGAGCAGGTGATGGGCGAATCGCCCGAGGTGGCCGAGATTCGCATCGCGGTGCTGGACGAGGTGAAGAAAAAGATCCAGCGCGCGGGCGGGCCAGGCGCTGTTTCCCTATAATGTGGTTCGGATCGTGATTCGCGCGGAGGGCGAAGAGGGTGCGGTGTTTCGAGCGTGACTTTTTCCGCCGGTTCTTCGACGAGGAAGTGCGCAAGGGATTGTCGAAGGAGACCTGCCGGTTTCCCGAGGACTTGCGCATCGAGATTCGAGCTACCAGTCAGGAAGGGAAGTGGCTGCGGATCGAAACCTTGTCCGAGGAGATTGCGCCGGCGAGTGAAGAAGCTCCGCGAGTGCGCCGGGGCGCGAGACTTGTGGTTTCGGCGGGAACCGCCAACAAACAGGAGATTCCGCTGCAAAAGGCGCGGATCAACATTGGAAGGTTGGTGGATGTTTACAAGGCCGAGGGACTTTCGCGGAGGAACGATTTGGCTTTCGCGGAGGATAATCCGGTTAATCGCACGGTATCACGAGAGCATGCGCATATCGTGCACGATAAGAAGACGGGTGAGTATCGTTTGTTCAACGACCGGTGGTATCAGCGGGGGAATAAGGCCGAGAACAATTGTGGGTTGTGGATCGTGCGGGACGGCATGGGGCAGGAAGTGCATCGGGACGGACGTGGGACGCGGCTGCTGCCTGGGGATGAGATTCATCTGGGGAAGGCAGTGGTTAGATTCCAGGTCAAATGAAATTGGCCACAGATGAACACCGATTAACGCCGATCCCGACAAAGTATTTACACCAAATCGAGGGCTTGTTCGAAGTCGGTCAATAGATCGCGCCAGTCTTCGATGCCGATGGAGATACGAACCAGGCCGTCGGTAACGCCGGCGGCGTCGAATTCGGCTTCGGTGAATCCGGAGTGAGTCGTGGTCTTAGGATGGCAGACCAGTGTCTCGACGCCGCCGAGCGACACGGCGTTGCGGGCGATGCGCAGGTTGCGGAGAAACTCGAAGGCGGCCTTTTTGCCTCCGCGCAGATCGATGGACAACATGCCGCCGGGGAAATCGCATTGATGGCGCGCGATATGCACTTGTTCTTCGTTGGTGAACAAGGTCGGATAAAGAACCCGCGAGATTTTGGGATGTTTGTTCAGACGCACGGCGATACGCTCGGCGTTTTTACTGGACCGGTTCATGCGCAGCGTGATGGTGGGCAGACGGCCTTCCAGCATCCAGCATTCGTCCGGCTGCAGGATGTTGCCGAACAAGTTGCGCTTGGAGCGCATCTGACGGATCAGGTTCGGATCCTTTGCAATGGCCACTCCGGCGATCAGATCGCTCAGGCCCGAGATGTATTTGGTGGCTGAGTAGAGCGATAGATCGGCGCCCAGTTCGAGCGGATGCTGGAAGATGGGCCCGAGCAGCGTATTATCCACCATCACCATCGGCTTGGGATTCAACTGCGCCACCGCTTCGACGGCGTGACGGATGTCGGTCATCACGATAGTGGGATTTGCGGGAGTTTCAATCAGGACGATGGCGAGATTTTTGGCGGATTGAATGGCGGCGTCCATTTCACCGGTGTGGCCGGCTTCCACGGGAATGCCGCCGATGCCGAGCGTGCTGAGGAAATCCTCGATCAAGTGCTGGGTGCCGCCGTAGATGGGGACGGTATAAAGAATGCTTTGGCCGGGGCGCGCGAAGGCGAACAGAGCGGTCATGATGGCGGCCATGCCGGAATTGAAGACCAGCGCCGCGTGCGCGCCGGTCTCCAAGGGGACCAGGCGGTCTTCGAGAATTTGCGCGTTGGGATGATTGAAGCGCGAATAGATCAGGTCGGGCTGTTCGCCGGATTCGGGCTGGGCTCGCCCGGCCACCAGATCGAAGGCGCGCTCGGCGGCTTCGGGGCTGGGGAAGACATAGGTAGAGCTGCGAAAGACAGCAGGGCGGGCCGATCCGACCGATAGGCTGGGATCGAAGCCGCGCGTGAGAACTTGCGTAGGCGGGCGGAGGTCCTGCCGGTCAGCCATGAATGCGCCTCCGGTTTTAGTGTAACTTAGGACGTCTTGGAAAACAGGGAAAGCAGCCCGGAGAGAGAGCTACCTTTTTTGCTGTTGGGCTCCGCGCCGCCGCCCAGGCGATCCACCAGGCCGATCATGCTTTTGCCAAAGCTGGTGCTGGGGGCGAGCGGTTTGCCTTCCATCAGCGATTTCTGGATGGCGTCATAATCGGCCGGCAGGATGTGAAAGATCTCGGTGTGGAGGGCGGTGCCGATGACGTCTTTACTTAGACCGGTGTGGCGATCGTAGCGGTTCACGATCAGGCGCAGCTTGTAGCGCGGGATGTTGTTGGCGTCGAGATAACCGAGCACGCGTTGCACCGATTGCAGGGAGGTTAGTTCGTTGGTGGTAACCAGCAGAATTTCGTCGGCCATCTGCAACTGGCTCAAGTTCCAGTCGCCATAGACTCCGCCGCTATCGAGCACCACCAGATCATAAATGTGGCGGGCGTATTCGATGATGCCACGGGCATCCTTCAGCTCGCTCATGCCTTCAGTCATTACTTCGGGCGAGAGCAACACGTCGACGCCTTGCCGGCTGGTGACCACGGCTTTCCACAGGTCCCCGTCAATATCCTGGGCGCGCGCCAGCACGTCCATGAAGCTGTAGCTGGATTTGATTTTCAGCAGAAACGAAAGGGTGCCGGCCAGAGGGTCGAGATCGGCCAGCAGAATCCGCTTCTCGCCGCGCTTCATCTGGTAGGCCAGATTGCTGGCGATGGTACTGGCGCCGCAGCCGCCTTTGGCAGGCACGACGCAGCACACCCTTCCAGGAGTCTTCAAACGGTTGGGATGCTGCCTGGCGATCTTGTGGAGGGTGGCTTCCACCTGCTCCGGGGTAAAGGGTTGAATCAGGAAATCGCTGGCGCCCTGGCGGAGACAGCGCAGCACCAATTCCGGGTCGTTGTTGGAAAGGACGGCGATGATGGGGAGCTTGGCATCCGTTCGCAGCATTTCCGGAATTAGGGAAAGGCCGCGTTCGGTGGGCTCCGAGATTTCAAGAAGGCACAGGCTGGGGGCTTCCGAGGCTACAAGCTCAGCGAATTGGTGGCGCGTGGGATAGACGTTGAGATCGTGCCCCGAAAAGGTCGGCAGAAGCTTGCTGAGCAGCGGAGCTAACTCTCTGACGATCTTAGGGTTGGGACAAATGAACAGAGCCTTCCATGCTCCGGTCAGTTTCGGGGTTTCAGGCTGCGGCATCGGCGCGCTACAAAGACTCCTAAAATGGAGTCCTACTCAATCAAATCGGCTAAGGGTGATGATACCATGAGAGCCTTCCTCTTCTTGATCAACTAAACATTCGAACGCACTCACCGATAAGGCTTAGTTTGAATCCGAATCAAACTGAGGTCAGCGTGAGCAGGGCGTGCGGGGTGGTAAGAAGACCAAAATGAGCGAAGAATACTTGAAGAAATCCGTCGTCGTGTGCGACACGCAACCAATTACGGCCGAGGGGCTGAGAAGCCTGCTGGCGCCGACCGAAGACCTGGAGTTCCTGGCGTCGCTGAATAGCCTGGAAGGCGCAACGCAGCTTGTGACCACCAGACCACCCGATATCGTGATCGTGGACAAGGGCTTCGGGATGCGGGCGGTGCTGGATTGGATCCATGACTTGAGGCTGACCGATGCCACCGCTGGGATTACCGTGTGGGGTGTATCCATGACTGAAGCGGAGGCGCTGCGACTGTTGCAGGCTGGGGCGCGAGGGATTGTCCGCAAAACTGCGGTTTTGGACCATATCCTGAACTGCCTGCGCACGGTTGCGGCCGGGCGAAGCTGGATGGAAGACTGCGTATTCCGCGACTCGGCTCGGCAGGAGAGATATCCACGGTCGGAATTGACGCCGCGCGAGCAGCAGGTGCTCGAAATGGTGGAGCAGGGCTTCAAGAACAAGGAAATCGCGCTCGAATTGGGGATTCGTCCGGGGACGGTGAAGATACACCTGAAGCATATCTTCGAGAAGACGGGAGTGCGCGGGCGGTACGGGTTGGCGATTAGCGGGTTGAAGGAGCGGGGATTGATTTCGATGGTGAGCTGAGGGGGCCAGAATATTTGGCAGTAATGGCTTCCGGCTACAATGGACCAATGAAAGCAAGGGTGTATGTCTCGATGAAGCCGACGGTTTTGGATCCGCAGGGCCAGACCATACGGTCGGCATTGGCGGGTTTGGGCCACACGATGATTGCGGCGGTGCGGCAGGGCAAATATTTCGAGATTACGCTGGAGCCGGGGACGGATCGGGCGAAGGCGGGGGCGGAGATTGATCAGATCGCGCGGGATGTGCTGGCGAATCCGGTGATTGAGGAATATCGGGTTGAGTTTGTGGAGTAGGAAATCGTTGGCCACAGATGAACACAGATGAACGCAGATCGAAAAAAACGCTTTATCCGTGTTGATCTGTGTTTATCGGTGGCTTGATCGTTTTTACGTGGGTGAAGCCTTCCTGCTTTGACGGTGGGACCAGGCGGCGCGCCATGGTTCGAATGGTGGATTCTGGAACGATGCGATCGCGAGTCCGATTGCGGGCGATGCAAGTTTCGACGGGGACATCAAAGAATAACGCTTCGAGTTGGCAGCCGAGGCGCTGGGCAAGTTGGATGTAGGGCTTTCGTTCCCACGGGCGTGAGGTGCGTGGCGTCCACATATGTGACTGGGCGGCCCGCTGCGATTCGCTGACGAACCAAATACCGCACCGCGGCGAAGATTCGGGCATTCATGGTTTGATCGAGCAGGTCGTCAGCGATCAGGCGGCGAATTTCGTCTGACGAGATCGCGTTCACGCCGAGCCTGGCGAGATACGTCGACTTGCCGGAGCCAGGCAGGCCGACAGTGATGATCAGCTTCACTTAAACGATGTAGCGGCCGGCGGCGAGAAGACGCTCGGCGATCCGGCGGCGCGCGGCGATGGCGTTCACCGGTTCGAACTTGGTGAAGCGCTTCAGCACCGCGAGATTGGTTCGCAGGGCGTCGCCTTCTGAGCATGCAGCAAGCACGTTACGGGCGGCGCTTTCGACGATCTCCATGGCTTCGCGCTGGAAGACGGCCGAAATATCAGCCGCATGCGCTAGTTTGCGGGCGCGCAGATCGACAGACTCCATGGCGAAGGCGTTCATCGCGATGTCGGTGATCGACGCCAGCACTTCCTGCTGTTCTTCAAGCGCCGCGCCGTACTTCTGATACGCGACTCCGAGCGCGAAGAGCGCGGTCTTCTTGGCGTTATCCACCAGGCTTGCCGCCGCCGGGCCGGCCAGGATCTCGGCTTGCAGCTTCTTTACCGCTTCCACCAGCGGCAAGTTGACCGCGTTGGGCGCGCTTCAGCAGCATGCCGGTGGCCAGCAGCCGGTTGATTTCGTTGGTGCCTTCGAAGATGCGATTGATGCGCGAATCGCGATAGGCGCGCTCCACGAAGTAGTCCTGATGGAAGCCGTAGCCGCCGTGAATCTGGACGCCTTCGTCGACCACGTAGTCCAGCATTTCCGACGCGAAGATCTTGATGATACGAGCATTCCGCCGCGAACTCCTCGACGGCTTTCAGCTCGCCCAGCGGCTTCGATCTGGCTGTCGATGAGCCCGACGCGTACGATAGGTCACGGATTCGTTCGCGAAAATGCGGATCGCCATTTCGGCCAGCTTGTGCTGGATCATGCCGAATTCGGCGATCGATTTGCCGAAGGCCTTGCGCTCCTTGGCGTAGTTGAGCGAGACGCGCAGCACTTCCTTGGCGCCGCCGCAGGCGAACGCGCCCAGCTTCAGGCGGCCGATATTCAGGATGTTGAACGCGATGATGTGGCCGCGTCCGATTTCGCCCAGGACGTTTTCCACCGGCACCTTCACGTTGTCGAGATAGACGGCGGTGGTGGAGCTGCCCTTGATGCCCATCTTCTTTTCTTCCGCGCCGGAGGAAACGCCGGGAAACTTGCGCTCGACCAGGAACGCCGTGAATTTCTCGCCGTCGACTTTGGCGAAGACGGTGAAGAGATCGGCCGCGCCGCCGTTGGTGATCCACATCTTCTGGCCGTTCAGGATGTAGTGCTTGCCGTCGGGGCTTAAGTCGGCGCGCGTGCGGGCGGCCAGGGCGTCCGATCCGGCTTGCGGCTCGCTCAGAGCAGTAGGCGGCGACCAATTCGGCGGTGGCGAGCCTGGGCAGATAGCGCTGCTTCTGCTCTTCGGTGCCGAACAGCAACAGCGGCAGCGTGCCGATGCCGGATTGCGCGCCATGCCACGCCGCGTAGGAGCCGTCGCTCGCGATGCCTTCGGCCACCAGCATGGCCGACGTGAGGTCCATCTCCATGCCGCCGTATTTTTCGGGAAGGTGCACGGAGGTGAGGCCCAGTTCCGCCGGCTTTGCGCAGGACGGACACCGCGACGCCGGGCTCCTGATGCTGGATGGCTTCGACGTTGGGCGCGACTTCCTTGGTCCAGAATTCGTCGGTGGTGCGGGCGATGGCCTGATGTTCTTCGGTGAAGTCTTCGGGAGTGAAGACCTGTTCGGGCGTGGTGGGTTCGATGAGGAACGAGCCGCCTTATTGGTGGGAGAGATTGTCGAGGATGCCATCGGAATTGTTCCTTATGAGATTTTCGAAAATTCCAGCTGCGCCCTGGCCGCCGCCGATGCACATGGTCACCATGCCGTAGCGCGTGTCCTTGCGTTGCATTTCGCGCAGGATGGTGGCGGTGAGCTTCGCGCCGGTGCAGCCCAGCGGATGCCCCAGCGCGATCGCGCCGCCGTTGACGTTGACGCGTGTCCAGATCGAGGTCCGGCTTTGCGGATCACGGCCAGCGCCTGGACCGCGAAGGCTTCGTTCAATTCGATCACGCCGATGTCTTCGAGCTTCAGGCCGGCCATGGCGAGCGCTTTGGGAATCGCGACAACCGGGCCGATTCCCATGATCTCCGGAGGCACGCCGGCCACGGCGAAACTGACGAAGCGCGCCATCGGTTTCAGGCCGAGCTCTTCGCGCTTTCTTGTCCGACATGACCATCGCCGCGGCCGCGCCATCGCTGGTTTGCGAGGAATTGCCGGCGGTGACGGTGCCGTCGGCATGGAAGACGGGCTTCAGCTTGGCCAGCGCTTCGAGCGAGGTGTCGGCGCGCGGGCCTTCGTCCTTGCTGAAAGTCGACGGTGTGATGCTGGGGCGCTGCCGTTATCGAGCGTGGTGGATTCGACGTCGCACGGGCACGATCTCGTCGTCGAACTTGCCTTCAGCCTGCGCGTGCAATGCGTTCTGGTGGCTGCGGAGGGCGAACTGGTCGGCGTCTTCGCGAGAGATGCCGTACTTCTGCCGCACGCGTTTCGGCGGTCAGTCCCATGCCCATGTAGATTTGCGGGAGATGATCCACCATCCAGGGATTGGGCGCGAATTTGTTGCCTGCCATCGGGATCATGCTCATGCGATTCGGCGCCGCCGGCGATGATGATTTGCGCGCCGCCGGCAGCGGATACGGTCGGCCGCCATGGCGATGGCCTGCAGCCCGGAGGAGCAGAAACGGTTGATGGTGACGCCGGGAACGGTATCGGGCAGACCCGCGCGCAGAGCCGCGATGCGCGCCATATTCATGCCGGATTCGGCTTCCGGCATGGCGCAGCCCAGGATCACGTCTTCGATCTCTTCGGGCTGCGACGGCGGGATATTTTGCGAGCAAGCGCGCGAATGACGATGGCGGCGAGATCGTCGGGCCGGGTGTTGCGCAGGCTGCCCTTGGGCGCTTTGCCGACGGCGGTTCGAAGACAATCGATAATTACTGCTTCCATAAGGGTGGTCAGTTTCGGAGCGGTTTGCCCGTCTTCAGCATATACTGCATGCGTTCCTGCGTCTTGGGATTGCCGCACAGGCTCAGGAACGCTTCGCGCTCCAGATCGAGCAAATATTGTTCGGAGACGGTCTGTGCGCCGGTGAGCCGGCCGCCGCTCAAAACGTGGGCGAGCTTGTCGGCGATGACGACGTCATAGTCGCTGATGTAGTTGGCTTGGCGAGCGGACCACGCCCCGAGCTTCATGCTGGCGTAAGCGTTTTCGCCCTGCACCGCGATGCCCACGGGCGCGGCGGGCGCGTAGTTCGGAACCAGCGACAGGGCGAGCGCTTTGGCGTCGCCGATGAGACGCTCGGGATTCATCGAAATGGAATCGGAGCGATGCAGCAGGCCCAGTTTGCGGGCGTCTTCGGCGCTGGTGGAAACCTTGGCGTAACCGATCAATTCGAAGATGCGCAACGGGTCTTTCAAGCGCGCCAGCAGTTCCTTGCAGCCGCCGCCGGCGGGGATGATGCCGACCGCTACTTCGACCAGTCCGATGTAGGTTTCGGCGGAGGCTTGGGCGCGGGTGCAATGCAGGGCGATTTCGCATCCGCCGCCGAGAGTGCGCGAAAACGGCGCGGCTACCACAGGTTTGGCCGCGTACTTCAGCGCCATGTTCATTTGCTGGAAGCGCCGCACAGCGAGATCCAGGTCGTCCCATTCGCCTTCCTGCGCGGCCAATAGCACCAGCATCAGATTTGCGCCCGCGCTGAATTCCTCGCCTTCGTTGGCGATGATCATGGCGTCGAAATTGCGGTTGGTTTCTTCCAGGCCGGCCTGCAGCATGACCACAGCGTCTTCGCCCAGCGTGTTCATTTTGCTATGGAACTCGACGCAGAGCACGCCGTCGCCGACGTCGATCAGCGACGCACCCGTGTTTTCGAACACGATGCCGTGCGTTCGTTTGCGATCGCGCAGAGTGAAGATTCCGGGGCGCGGCTCGATGGGTTGGTAGCCATTGGAACGGAAATCGAAATACTCGGTTACGGCCCGGCCGCGCGGTTCAGGAGGGCGATAGAGAGCAATGGTGCCGCGAGCGAGCGCGTCTTTAATATGCGCCGGCAACACGCGGCGTTCCATTTCCAGGCGCGAAATTACTTCCAGGAAGCCGATGGCATCCCAGAGTTCGAAGGGACCCAGTTTGTGGCCGTAGCCCCAGCGCATGGCGCGATCGATCTCAACGATGCGATCCGAGATTTCGGGGATCATTTCGGAGCAATAGAGGAAAAGGTCGCTCAGGACTTTCCAAAGGAATTTCCCGGCGCGATCGGGCGGAACGGAGCATGCTGCGGACTCGCTCGCCCAGATCTTCGATGCTGTTTGCGGCGTCAACGACAGGGAAGCGCGGCTTCTGGAGCGGCTGGTATTCCAGGGTCTTCCAGTTGAGCACCTGGATCTCGCGGTCGTCGGCCTTGCCGACTTTCTTATAGAATCCCTGGCCGGTTTTGTCGCCGAGCCATTTGCTGCTCGATCATCTTTTTCTGGAATTCCAGCGGCAGGAAACGCTCGCGCCAGGGATCGTTTGGAACCAGCTCATGAAGATTGGTGCCGACGAAGCGCCCAAACGTCCAGGCCGACCAGATCGAGCAGGCGGAAGCTGGCGGTGTTTGGGACGCCGATGAGCGGGCCGGTGAGCGCGTCCACTTCTTCGATGCTGAAGTCTTCTTCGACCATGGATTTGGCGACGGTTCCGCCCAGAAAGCTGCCGATGCGGTTGGCGATGAAATTGGGTGTGTCCTTGGTGCGGACGACGCCTTTGCCGAGGCGCCGATCGGCGAATTGCTCCACGTCGGCGAGTATGCCGGGATCGGTCTCGGGGCCTGGAATCAGCTCCATCAAGTGCAGATAGCGCGGCGGATTGAAGAAGTGCGTGCCGAGGAAGTGACGGCGGAAGGCGGGCGAAAAGCCTTCTGAAATCTTCGCCAGGGGAATGCCGCTGGTGTTGGTGGAAAGGACGGCGTCCAGCTTGCGCGTCGTTTCCACTTTTTGCCAGAGCGCGCGCTTGACCTCGAGATTTTCGACGATGGCTTCGATGATCCAATCGCAGTCGGCGAGCTTTGCGAGGTCGTCGTCGAAGTTGCCTGGTTCCACCAACGCGGCTTTGTCATCGGTGAAGAATCCGCCGGGACGCTGTTTGAGGGCGTTCTGGATGCCTTGCTGTGCGGGCGCGTTGCGCTTCGGTTGTCCGGCGACATCGAGGAGCAGCGCGGGAATGCCCGCGTTGGCGAAATGCGCGGCGATGCGGGAACCCATGGTTCCAGCGCCGAGAACGGCAACACGTTGAATGGTTCGCATGGATTAGATATTCACCGCGCTCATGTGCTGTTCGGGATAGCGTGTCCCGGCCGTGCTGCCCTTGGGAAGCACGCGATCGATTTCCTTCAGCTCTTCGGGAGTGAGCACGATTTCGATGGCCTTGAGATTCTCCTCCAGACGCGAGCGCTTCTTGGTGCCGAAGATGGGCACGATGTCTTCGCCCTGCGCCATCACCCAAGCCAGCGCGATTTGCGATGGCGTCGCGGCCTTGGAATGCGCGAGTTTTTCAATATGGCGGACAAGATCGAGATTCTTGTGGAAATTGTCGCCCTGGAAACGCGGATGGAAGCGGCGAAAATCGTCTTCTGGAATATCTTCGAGACGTTGGAATTGGCCGGTGAGGAATCCACGTCCCAGCGGGCTGTAGGCTACAAAGCCGATGCCGAGTTCGCGAACGGTGGCGAGGATTTCGTCTTCAGGATCGCGGGTCCAAAGTGAATACTCGCTCTGCAGCGCGCTGATGGGATGCACGCGATGGGCGCGCCGGATGGTGGCTGGCGCGGCTTCGGACAGGCCGAGATAGCGAACTTTGCCTTGCTTCACCAGATCGGCCATTGCGCCGACGGTGTCTTCGATGGGCGTCTTGGGGTCCACACGATGCTGGTAGTAAAGATCGATGACGTCGACGTTCAGCCGCTGCAGCGAAGCGTCGCAGCAGGCGCGGACATATTCGGGACGACCGCTGACGCCCAGGAATTTTCCATCTGCCGATCGCTGGTTGCCGAACTTAGTGGCGAGCACTACTTCTTTGCGCCGCCCTTGGATCGCCTTGCCGACCAGCACTTCATTCTTGAAAACGCCGTACATGTCGGCGGTGTCCAGGAAATTCATCCCACGGTCGAGCGAGAGATGGATGGTGGCGATGGACTCGGCGTCGTCTGTCTTGCCGTAAAACTCCGACATGCCCATGCATCCCAAACCCATGCGGGAGACTTTGAGACCGGGCGAACCTAAGGCGATTTGCTTCATGCGTGTCCTTATCTTATTCGGTGAGTGAGAACTACGCCACCGGGATTTCCGGTTCGGGCGCGTGGTGGCGGCGCAGCGGTACATCTTTAAGTGCCAGGTGCAGTAGAACGGCCAGGGACATGATGACGGCGCTGGCGTAGAAGATGTGCTGCAATCCGTGCAGCAGGGCGGTGCGTACATTCGATAGCAGCATCTGCAAGACGCGTAAACCGCCGGGGGAACTGCCGAAAGCCTCCAGCAGCTTCGGGCGCATCTGGGCTAACAATAGCGGATTCGAAAACAGCTTGAGCGCTTCGGGAGGCGTGTCCGCTGGAATGCCGACCATCAAGTCGCGATGGTAGCCGGAAAGCAGCACGCTGCCGAAAATCGCCACGCCCATGGTGCTGCCGATGGATCGAAAAAACGCGGTGGAAGCGGTGGCTGCGCCCATATATTTGCGAGGCGCGACGTTTTGAACGGCGACTGTGTAGACCGGTTGCAGCAAGCCCATGCCAAAGCCGGCGACGATCATGGCGGCGACGACATCGATCCGTTGGGTGGATTCTCCCATGCGCGCGAACAGGATCATTCCGATCGCCACCAGAATCGATCCTGAGACCGCGGCCAGCTTGTAGCTGCCTAAGCGCAGGTTTATTTGTCCCGTCAGAATGCTGCCTGCCACGGCGCCCATCATCAGCGGCGTGAGCAGATTGCCGGATTGCGTGGCCGAGACGCCCATCACGCCTTGCATGAACAAGGGCAGATAGATGATGACGCCGAACATTCCCATGCCGAGCACGAATACGGCGATGGAGCAGAGGCTGATGATCGGATTGCGGAACAGGGTTAGAGGAATTAGCGGTTCAATGGCTTTGGTCTCGGCGCGCAGGAACACCGCGAGCAGCAGGGCGGACCATACCAGCAAACCCTCGACACGCACGGAACCCCAGCCGTACTGGGTAACCCAGGTGAGGGCCAGCAGCAGCGGCACGATGCACAGGATCAGCGAGATTACGCCGGCCCAATCCAGACGGCGCTGGACGCCTTCCGGATGTAGTTTTGGAAACTGGAAATATATGGTGGCAATCGCGACCAAACCAACCGGCAGGTTGACGTAGAATACGGCTCTCCAGGAAAAGTCATCGGTGAGCCAGCCTCCCAGCGTTGGTCCAAAAATGGAGGCAAGTCCCCAGGCGGCTGCAAAAAAGCCCTGGTACTTGCCGCGCTCGGCAGGCGAGAAAACGTCGCCGATGATGATGAATGCCAGGCCCATCATCATGCCCGCGCCGATGCCCTGCAGCCCTCGGAAAACGATGAGCTGGCTCATGCCGTCGATACCCAGGAAGTTCATGGTGCCGGCCGCGCCGCACAGCGCCGACGTGAGCACGAACGTCACCGCTCCTCCCAGGAAAAACCATTTCCGCCCATACATGTCTGAAAGCTTGCCAAAGATCGGAACAGACAGCGTGGACGTGAGCAGGTACGTGGTGGAGACCCAGGGATAGCGATCGAATCCCGAAAGTTGCGCGATGATGCGCGGTTCGGCGGTGCCCACGATGGTCTGATCGAGCGCGGCCAACAATACCGCCAGCAGCAGCCCGGTCATGGTCGCGAACATTTGCGGACGCGTGAGCCGGATGAGGCCGGAAGTATGGAATTTGGGCTCGACGGCGGAGGCGGGCATTCCTAATGTTATCCTTTTTCCCGGCGGGTTTCTTCGATGACTACGAACGATCCTTATCTGCGCGCGGCGATTGAACAAGCCCGCAAAAGTTTGTCGGAAGGCGGCATTCCCATCGGTTCCGTGCTGGTGCATGAGGGCCAGATTATTGGCCGTGGTCACAACTGCCGCGTGCAGACTGGCAGCGCCATCGACCATGGCGAGATGAATTGCCTTCGCAATGCCGGGCGTTTATCAGCGAAGGTTTATAGAAACAGCACCATCTATTCGACGCTGTCGCCGTGTCCCATGTGCAGCGGGGCCATTGTGCTGTACAAGATTCCGCGCGTGGTGGTGGGCGAGAATCGGACTTTTGTCGGGGCGGAGGAATACATGCGGAGCCAGGGCGTTCAGGTGGATGTGGTCGACGACCAGGAATGCGTTCAAATGATGACCGAATTCATCCAGGCGAACCCGGCGCTGTGGAACGAGGATATTGGGGTTTAGATGAGCGCATCCGTTCAAACGTTGAATCGTGGATTGTTTGACGAGTTAATCGAACGCGCGAAAGCTTCGCCCAGACTGCGCGTCAATCACAACTTTCACGCGTCCATGGAGGACAACCCGCATCGCTTCTTGAATGTGATGGCGAAAGGGACGTATGTGGCTCCGCATCGGCATCTGGATCCTCCCAAGGCGGAATCCTTTGTGGTGTTGGAGGGTGAGATCGCGTTTTTTATCTTCGACGACGCGGGTAGCGTTGTGCGGACCGAAGTGGTGGGCGGCGATCCCATGGGAATCGATTTGCGGCCGGGCGTTTGGCACTCGCTAACGCCGCTGTCGGATCACGCGGTCTGTTATGAAGTGAAGCCAGGGCCGTACTCCGCGGCGAATGACAAAGACTTTGCGCCTTGGGCGCCGCGCGAAGGTGATCCAGGCGTGGCTGCGTATCTCGAGGGCTTGCTGGCCACGATCAAAAGCAAAGGTGCTTGATCAGATCCACCAGCGCGTGCAAGCCGGCTGACGCGAAAGATGCTGGAGCTTTTCTCGTAAACTTTGCCGTAGGCCACGCCCGCGATGGTCGCCAGAATCATGTAACGCCAGTTGGGAAGCGGTCCTGGTCCATTGTCGAGATGCGCGCATCCGAAGATGAAGGCAGCAATCAGCAATGTTTTCGTGCCGGTTCCAAATCTTTGCACGATGCAGTTCTGGATCAGCGCGCGGAACAAAATTTCTTCGGGGAGCGCAGTGGCGGCCAGGATGATGAGGAACTGTGAGCCAATGTGCGCCGGCGACGGTTGCGCGGGGAAGTGAAATGGCGGCAGGAAACCGATCAGGCGTCCAAGCGGGATCAACACCGGCGCGCATGCTGCGAAGCCAACCAGCAAGTTGACCAGATCGCGACTCGATCGGGGGAGGTTGATTTTCATCCCCGTCAGCCGGCGGAACCATAGGAATATCGAGAGGCCGAGTGCGATGGCAACGCCATATGCCGCCAAATGCAGGGGTCCTTGGGCATGTTTTGTGACCCATTGGTGCCCAAGCGAAAACTCCAAAGGAAACCACAGCAGGGCGATGATGGCGAAATCGAGCCACGTCGGCGGCGGAGTTTTCCGTGCCATATACGCGACCGCGACTGGCGTCAACGTGTACGCCAAAATCAGGGCCGCCAGCGGAATGCTGAAGACGTTCAGATGGGCCGCGACCGCCAGGAACGCTGCTGACAATGCGATCGGAATCGCGAACAAGAGAATCAGGCGCCCAAAATTTCGATATAGCGCGCCACGGCTTCGATGCCGCGGAAGAAGTTCGGAAGATATAGCTTTTCGTTCGGCGCGTGCAGATTGTCGTCGGGCAACCCGAAGCCCATCATGACGCTTGGAATTCCGAGGTGTTCATCGAACGCCGCCACGATTGGAATCGACCCGCCGGAACGGATGTACACCGTCTCCTTGCCGAACACCTGCTTCATGGCCTCGGCGGCGGCATGAATGAAATGATTGTCGGGATTCACTAACGACGGGGGCGCGTTGTGGATGGTCTTGTATTCGGCCGTAACGCCCTTGGGACACGCCGCGGCGATGGCCTTCTGCAACTGCGCAACCGCTTCATCGGGCTTTTGATCGGCCACCAGGCGCAGGCTGATTTTCGCCACGGCACGGGCCGGGATTACGGTCTTGGCGCCTTCTCCGATGAATCCGCCGCGAATGCCGTGCACTTCCAGTGTCGGCCGCGCCCACAAGCGTTCGAACAGCGGAATCTCGGGCTCGCCCACCAATTCCTTCACGCCGACTTCGTTCTCCCGTACTCGCGCTCATCGAACGGAAGCCGCGCCCAAGCCGCGCGTTCCTTGGCGCTGGGCGGAACCACGCGATCGTAAAATCCGGGAATCTTAATGTGCCCTTCACGATCCTTGAGCGACGTCAAAATCTCGGCGAGGGCCATAAGCGGATTCGGCGCCGCGCCGCCGTACACACCCGAGTGCAGATCGTGATTCGCGCCTTCCACCACCAGCTCGCCGTAGATGATGCCGCGCAATCCAACGCAGATGGTGGGCAGCTCCGGCGCGAACATTTCCGTATCGCAAATCACGGCGGCGTCGCACTTCAGGCGGGCGGGCTTGCTCGAGACGTAGGCTTCGATGTGCTCGCCACCCATCTCTTCTTCGCCTTCCACCAAGAACTTCACGTTGATCGGCAGCTTGCCGTGCTGCTTCAGCAGCCCTTCCACGGCCTTGATCAGGATATAGGTCTGGCCCTTGTCGTCGGCCGAACCGCGCGCGTAGATATTGTTGTTACGGATTTCGGGTTCAAACGGCGGCGATTTCCATTCGTCCAGCGGATCCGGCGGCTGCACGTCGTAATGCCCGTAAAACAGCACCGTCGGCTTGCCCGGCGCGCCCAGCCATTCGGCGTACACCAGCGGATTGCCCACGCCTTCGATCAACTGGGCCTGGTCCAGCCCGGCTTTCTCCAGTTCGCGGCGAACGAACTCGGCAGCGCGCTGGATGTCCGGTTTGTGCTCGGACAGAGTGCTGATGCTCGGAATTCGCAGGAAGGTTTTGAGGCCCTCCAGATAACTATCGTGGTGCTGTTCGAAGTAGTTCATGATTGACTCACTTACTTATTTGGCTACCAGGCCGACCTGACTGACGATAATTCCGAGCTGGCGTATGTCCCCATTGGCCGGCGGCAGCGTGTGATCCACTGCGAAATCGATGCGCACCTCGCGGCCTTGCAGCTTATCGGGAGGAACGTCGCGCGTGTAGGTATAGGAGCCCGCCTTGGCGAACACTTGCGGATCCAGCTTTAATCCTTGCACCGAGGACGAAAGCTCTACGAATTGCGAATGTTGGATGATCGCGTCCGGCACCACGATATGCATCACCAGCTGGGCGCCCCGCTCCCCGAGTGCGCGGGCGGACTGAGAGTGACGGCGAATTCCTTGCCGGTCCAGCGCCAGGCGTTCGATTCGATGGAGTAGAAACCCTCCGTAAAACGGCTGGCGTAATCCGGATCGCCCGCAAAGATGGAACTCGCCGGTTCACTGGCTTTCCTGTGGCGGCGCTTGCAGCCTTCAGACACGAACAGCAACGACAGCAAGATCAGGGTCAACGAAATGGATCGCATGATTTTGGTCTGCGCGGGTGTGGTCCTATGAGCGCGCTCAGTCTCCGCACTTTTCGACGTCCACCAGGCAGCTGTAGAACGTGGCGCCGCCGCCGATGTCTGTGAGCCGGTCGGAGGTGAGCGCGTTGATGTTGCGATGGTTGGCCGCGAGCTTGTTCCAGCGGACCGATGGCGCGAGCACAACGCCAGAACGGACCACGCCGTCAACCGCGGCCACCAGCGTGCAACTGCCGCGATCGTTAAACACGCGAACCGGATCCCCGTTTTCGATCCCGCGCGATCGCGCGTCTTCCAGGTGCAGGAACAATGTGGACGTCTCGCTTTGCGCCGAGGGAGCATTCCCAAAAGTGGAGTTCATGCTGTCGTGACTTTTGGAGGAAATCAATTCCAATGGGAACCGCGCGCGCAATCCCGCTGCGCCGAGGCGAGATTCGATGGGGGGCTGGTAATCCAACGTTTCAAAGCCGAACTCGCATTTGCCGGACTTCGTGCCGAATTCGCCGTGCGCGAACGGCAAGAACGGCTCGGCGCCGGGAGCGACGTTCAATCGTACGGAATGCTCGCGATCCAGTCGTTCCAGGGTGATTCCCTGCAGAAACGGATGCCCGGAGCTGAGCAGCGTACGGATCATGTCGTCTTCCGAATCCTGGAAGCACGGCTCGTCGAAGCCCATGCGCTCCGCCAGCAGGCGGAAATACTTCCACGTTCGATTTTGTTTCGCCGGGCGACGCGAGCGCAGGGCGCGCCAGCTGCAAATGGTAATGGCCGTACGCGAAATAAAGATCCGTATGTTCCAGGAACGTTGTGGACGGGAGCAGGATGTCGGCATGATCCGCAGTGTCGTTCTGGAATTGTTCCAGCACTACGGTGAAAAGATCCTTGCGCCGCATGCCCTTGAGCACCAGGTTCTGATTGGGAGCGACGGACGCTGGATTCGAGTTGTAGACCAGCATGGCCTTCACGGGCGGTGCGTCCAATTCGGTGAGGGCCTTGCCCAGTTCCGACATATTGACGATGCGGGCTTCGCGCCCCAGAGGCGACCGCTGCTGCAGTTCCGGCATTTCCAGGCCAGCACGATTCACCTGAAAGGCCTGGCTGGTAGACATCTGCAACCCGCCGCCCACATCGCGCCACGATCCAACTAGCGCGGGCAGCGCCGCGATGGCCCGCGTGGCCGCGCCACCCCGTTCGCTACGCTGGATTCCGTAATTGAGCCGAATAGCGGCCGGATGCGTAGTCGCGTATTCGCGCGCCAGTGAAACCACGTCTTCCCGCGGAATACCGGTGAGCGCTTCTACACGCTCCGGCGGATACTCGCGCGCCCGTTCGGCCAGCGCTTCGAATCCCTGGGTGTAGTTCGCGACGTATTCGGCGTCGTGCAATTTCTCGCCGATGATCACGTGCATCAGCCCCAGCGCGAGGGCCATATCGCTGCCCGGATAGATGGCGAAATGCTTGTCCGCCAGTTTGCCGGTGCGAGTTTGAACCGGATCGATGGTGTAAAACCGCGCCCCATTGCGCCGGGCTTCCACGATGAACGGCCACAGGTGGACATTCGTGGCGAGCACGTTGGCGCCCCAGGCGATGATCAGCTTGGAATGGCGAAACTGCTCGGGCTCCGTTCCGTACTTAAACCCGAGTGTCGCGGATAGGCCCGCGCCTCCCGCGGCCGAACAGATGGTCCGATCCAGGCGCGAAGCGCCCAGCCGGTGAAAGAATCGCCGATCCATGCCGCCGCCGTTGAGGAATCCCATGGTGCCGGCGTAGCTGTAGGGCAGAATCGCCTCGGGACCGTATTCCGCGGCAACCTCGCGCAGCCGAGCCGCGATGGTATCCAGCGCCTGGTCCCACGAAATTCGCTCGAACTTGCCCTCGCCTTTCGCGCCCACGCGCTTTTGCGGATAAAGCAAGCGGTCGGGAGAGTACTCGCGATCCAGGTACCGTGCCACCTTCCCGCACAGAAACCCGCGTGTGACGGGATGCTCGGGATTTCCACGTAACCGGCTGCCTTTCCCGTCGTCTACATCGATGAGCAAAGAGCAGCAATCCGGACAGTCCAGCGCGCAGACGGAATGTCGGAGCTCAGGCATCTGTTTCGATTATACGTCCGGACGGGCGGGGGAAACCCGTGCCTGTCGCGCCACGTCCGTGATTTGTACGGCTGGTACCAAAGTGGCGTTTTCTAGGTGGATTTCGCGGTCGTCGCGGGCGGCTTTTGGGTTTAGAATCGATATGAGGAGTTTGCGCATGCGTTGCCTCATCCCGGCGGTTTTGTTGTTGAGTGTTACTGGCGTCGTATTCGGCCAGTCCCACCAAGGCCAGTCGTGGTCTCTGGGCGGTTTCGGTAGCGTCCTTTATCCGGGGACGGGCCACGCACCCACAGCGACCCCACCGGTCGGGCAATTTGTCGCGGGAGCACACGGCGGAGGCGGCTACTCGCGAGGCTTTGCGAATCCCGGCCACGCCACTCACCCGCAACATTCTTCCACGGTGATCGTCCCGTATCCGGTTTACTACGGCGGATATTATGGCGATCCTTCAGCGGCTGGCTACGCGCAGGGGTATAGCGACGATGGTTCTCAGGGCAACGGTCAGGTTCCATCGGTAGTGATCAACCAGAACTTCGTGCCGCCGCAGGCCAATCCTCAGGTGCGCGAATATACCGGCGACCAGTCGCAACAGGACCAATCCGGTTTGAAGGTGTATCAGGCGCCGCCGTCGCATCCCTACGCCGATGCGCAGGCGCAGGCTCAGCGTTCGGCGAACACCGGCCAACCAACCATCTACCTGATTGCATTCCGCGACCACAGCATCGTGCAGGCGCTGGGTTATTGGATGCAGGGTACCACGCTGCATTATGTCAGCGTGGAGCAGACGTTGAATCAAGTGAGTATCGATCTGGTGGATCGCGATCTGTCGCAGCGCTTGAATGACGAGCGCGGGTTGGATTTCCGGTTGCCGCAGGCGCGGTAGCAACCCGAAATCGACAGCCGTGTTATCGGATCGGTGCTATTTTTGCGTCGGCAACGCAAGTCTTCGAGCGATTCCGGATTAAGCCGTGGACGATACGTCTCGCTGGTTGCTGGACTTAGTTCTGGCGCCGGCTTGTCCGTGCTATAAGCGGGCCGATGCTCGCTCTTGCGATGGCAGCGTTGGAATCCTCTCCGGCTCAATGAGGAATGTACTCGTCTGTAGGTGCTGCGATTCGAGGGCCTTGGATTGGGGCCTCTCCATGACTCATCGCTGGAAGACCGAGACCGAGACGTGCCTTACGTTGTTTTGTCTGGCGACCGCGTTCTTGAATGAACTCCAAATATGCAGAACGTTACCGGGGGCACCGAACCCGAGGCAACACCGCCTCGTTCTCCAGTGACTTGAAGACGAGGATCTTTAACCTATCCGATGGACTTTGTACGAAGCCGGTCTGTGGCTCGATCAGATCTGATCACGCTTCACTGGCAAAGTGCGCGAGGCCATGCTGGGGGCTTTGCGTCGATGGCGGCGCGGATCTCGCGTTTTCCATTCTCGCGGGGAATGCGATTGGATTCCTTCTTGGCCTCCCACTTTAGCCCCAGTACGCGCCATTGCCACGCTTGGGCCGCCGTGTTCGGTCTTCTTGGCTTCGTACCCCATCAGCGGTACGCCTCCTTGCGATGGCGGACGGTGTGGATCTGGAGGACGCCCTCGTTATCCCAGGCCCTGGCGGTCCCGCGCCTCACTGGCGGCCTTCTTCGTGAAGCGCACGCGGAAATCGCCGACGCGCAGAGCTTTTCCCGCTCGCCGCTGGACGTTTTGACCCGGCCCGCGCCGCTTTCGGCCATCCGGTGTATGGCGGTGAGCTTCTGCATGGCGGTCTTGTTGTGGATAGCACGAATGTCGCTTTTGGCTTGCGCGGAGAAGATTCCATCCGGTCGGACACCGGTCCCTGATGGCCGCGGATCTGCTCCATGGTCAGGCCCAGCTCTGCGACCACTTCCTCCATCGGGATGCCCTGGTTGTGCTTGAACCACTCTTTGGATTCGGCCACGGCTCGCTCCTCCTCTTCGGTGACCGGTTCATCATCATAGGCGCCTTGCGGGGAGACGATATCGGGATCGATCATGACTTCGAGCAAATGAACCACGGCTTCGAGTTGGCCAGGTGCGAGCTGATCGAGCAACTGGTGGGCGTGCTGTTTGTCCATATGCTTCTCCCTCCTCATTTTACCGGATCTCCGAATAGCTCCGAATGAACTCGGTGTCGCCTTCCAGAAAATCATAGTCGCGCAGGCGTTCGCGCTCCACCCACTCGATCTGCTCGAAATCAAGATTCGCTGGCTCACCGGCGAACTCGGTCACGCGATAGAAAATCAGCAGAATCGGCGTTCGCCCCGGGTATTGGTATTCATAGCGCATGATTTCCCCATCCACCCTCGCGCGGATTCCCAATTCTTCTTCCAACTCGCGGACCACGGCCGCTGGCGGCGCTTCATTAGGCTCCACTTTGCCGCCGGGGAACTCCCACTTCAGCGGATGCTGGCCGGTGCGTTTACGCTGGGCAATGAGGATGAGCCCGTTCCGTTCAATCACCGCAGCCACCACAGTGGTCATAATAAGAACGAGATCCGCCCTTGTACAGCGAAGCCTTACTCGATCATTTCAAAAATCCGCGCAATGTGGGCGAGCTAGCCGCACCCGCGGTCACGGTGGAGATCTCGAATCCGGCCTGCGGCGATATCCTGCGCTTGTCGGCGCGTTTTGAAGACGGCCGGGTTGCCGAGGTTCGCTACAAAATCCGAGGCTGTACGGCGTCCATCGCCAGCGGATCCGCGCTCACGGAATGGATGCTGGGGAAAACACGCGCCGAGTTGGCCGAATTGAACGCATTGGCTGTTGAATCCGCGGTCGGCGGCTTGATCCCGGAATCGAAGCACGCTGCGGTGTTGTGCGTGGATGGAGTAAAAGCTCTTTTGAAAGCGTCTGTGTAGCGAGCCTCAGTGCTCGCTTGGCACGCCCGGAATAAGGAACAAAACAAGGCCAAAAACAACAAACGCAAACACCAGACCGCAGACCGTGAACAAAACGGGCCGTGCCCATCGCCAAATGCGAGTCCACACGGTAACCTCCACGAACTCGGGATGAAGTCGCATGAATAATGCAGCTCGTATCCCGCTAATGAACAAGCTTGTGATGATAATGGAAACGACGATTCCCGACCCGATTGCACCGTGAACTATCGACGTAACGACGTTGGCGACGTATAGTACCAGCGCCAAAATGGAGGCCGTAATTGAGAATCGACGAACCCCAAAGCCCAGCGCCGCGAATAAGACTGCGTCCAATAAACTGGAAGCGGGCGTAATTCGCAGCAGCACAAATACACTTGTTAGCGCTGCGACGACAAACCCCGCATACATCGCGTTTTGTGCCGCAGTGGACGCAGCCACGTCACTGTGAATTCTTGGCCACAAAAGGGAACGCAAACGCCCTTCCGATTTCGGAGTAGAATCCGACAATCCAAGGGTCTGCATATGGTTTAGAAATTATAGCTGAGAATTATGGGCGAACAATCACAAAATATTGACCGCGCGCGCCGCTAGCAGCGCCACCGTCACCAGCGAAATGCAGGCTTGCACCATCATCATCAGCTTGGCCCAGCGCGATAGCACCGGGACATCGGTGGGCGAGAACGCCGTGCTGGTATTGAACGCCAGGAACAGGTAGTCCACGAATCCCGGACGCCAGTACTTATCGCTCTCCCATCGGGTAACCATTTGAGGAAACAGGAACGCCCCATCGTCGTGCGACTCCCTTCGGTCGCGTTCGTTGGGGCCGCCTGCGTCCAACCGCCAGTACCATGAGGCGAACACCAGAATATTGGCCGCCCAAAGACACGCCGCGCCGCGCAGAAGTTCCACCGGCTTGTCGGCATGCGATGGAAGGCGCACGATCAAAAGGCTGAGCGACCCAACCATCGAAACAGTTATGATCCCCAGCACCAGAAAGCCGAAAATCCGGTTGAGACGATCCTTACCGATTTGGTGGGTCACGATGGTCGGTATAAGCAACACCGCAACAACCGCCAGCAGCAGCCACTGCTGCCCGAACCGCAGCGCTGCCGGTATGACAAAATACAGCCCGCCGGTGGCCAGGAAAGCGAGTATCGCGGGCCAGCGAGGTTCGCGTTCCTTGGGTTCGTGCCCAGTGGCTACTTTTGCTGGGGCGCTGGGCAGGGACATATGGGACAATGTACCAAGTCGCGCCCATGAAGATCGTAGTTCAAAGTTCGTCGTTGCTATTTACTGTGCTATCGATCATCCTGAACGTGCCGATCACTCGCGTAAGGCGAAGACCGGTGGGGCGGGAAATGACGCGCAGGGAACCTAGCGCCGCAACCGGCTAGGGCGGGGGCGCCCTTCCTGGCCAAGGCCGACCCGCTGCGGCGGCCGCAATAACGATCGCGCACCGACAACAAGCATGGCTATCTCACCTCAGTTCGCACTCTCTCCGCCGGATGACGAAGAGCCCTCCAAAGTTTTCCCGGATTGCGTTTACTCTTTCGATCTGCACGGAAATTTGATCGAGATGAACTCGGCCTTCGCCGAAATTACGGGTTACGATCGCGACCAGGCAGCTGGTTTGAATCTCAGCCAACTGTTGGACCCTGAATCCTGGAAACATTCGCGCGAGCAGGTCTTGGCGCTGCTGGGCGGCGGCGGTACCCAGAAGCTGGACCTCACAGCCATCGGAGAAGACGGCCAGCGAATCCGGCTGGATGTGGTGCGCCGCCTGTTATTCGAGCATGGCCGTCCGGTGGCGATTCAGGATGCCGGGCACGCGCTGGCAGGTATTTCAGATTTGCCCGCGAGATTCGAGCAGGCCAACGGCTTCGCTGAGCAATTGAAGCAGCTGCATCGGCTGAGCACCACCACTTACGGCACGCTCGATCAGGCTTTAGAGGATCATCTGCGAACCGGCTGCCGGCTTTTTCATCTGCCGATCGGGTTGCTCCTGCAGGTGGAAGGGAGCAACGGGCTGATTGAGGCTTCGCACGGAGCTCCGGAGTTTCATCCAGGCGCGACCATTCCCTTGCGGGAAACGCGCGCGCGCAGCATCGAAGAACGGCTCAGGACTACGACCATATCGAAGCTGGCTTCGCCCCAAGGCCAACCGCAACCCGCGTTCGAAACCTATATCGGCACGCCGGTATGGCTGGGCACTGAGTTATTTGCGACCTTGAGCTTTTCCTCCCGGTACAACGGCGCCGGCCGCGACTTCTCGGCATCCGATCGAGAGCTGATCGAACTGATGGCGCGAAGTATCGGACGCGTGATTCTGGAGCACCGAATTCAATCCGAGCGCGACCGTCTGCAGGGCCTGGAGAAAAATCGTAACTGCGTGCTCGAGATGGTGGCCGAGAACGAAAGCATCGATACGATCCTGGCGGAAGTAGCGCACCTGGTGGAACAGGAGCGCCCGGGAGCGCTCTGCAGTTTGCTGATTCTCAAAGATGAAGCGTTGGCGTGGGCGTCGGCGCCCAGCTTCCCGCCGGATGCCATCCGGCTCTTCAAACCGTTTCGGGTGCTGCGGGGCGCCGCCACCCTGGCCAATGTCGAGGTGGCGCGTTCCACGGTTTTCTGGGAGGACGTACGCGCTTGTCCGTTCTGGGCTGATCGATGGCACCTGGCCGAGCAGATGGGCATCGTAGCCTGCCGCTCCACTCCCATTCTTTCGGGCGAAGGGGAGCTGTTGGGAATCCTGGTGCTGCACTATAAAGACGGTCAGCCGCACGATCACAGCGATACCGAGTTGCTACAGACGGCCGGCCGTTTGGCAGCGCGCGCCCTCGAACAACGCGGTCTTAACGAACGTTTGGAGTTCCAGGCGCGGCATGACTCGCTCACCGGCCTGCCCAACCGCTCCTATTTCATGGAGCTGCTCAATGCAGCTTTGAAAGACGCGGGCGAAGGGTCAGGCACCTTGGCCGTACTATTTATCGATCTCGATCGCTTCAAACAGATCAACGATATCCTCGGCCATGCGATGGGCGACCGGCTGTTGAGGGAAGTGGGCCAGCGTGTGAAGCTGTTGCTGACCGAGGACGATCTGGCCGGCCGCATGGGGGGCGACGAGTTCATCATTGTTCTGGCGCGCCAGGCCGATGAGGAGGCCGCCGCACTGGCCTCGCGTGAGTTCCTGGAAGCGCTTCGCTTGCCGCACCAGATCGAAGACAATGAGCTGTTCGTGACCGCCAGCATCGGCGTCGCAATTTATCCCCGGCATGGCAAGACCGTCGCCGAGCTGCTGCGCAATGCGGATTTGGCGATGTATCACGCCAAGAACAGCGGCAAGAATGATGTGGAGGTGTTCCGGGCCGAAGATCATGCCGCCAGTTTGGAGCGCCTGCGTTTGGAGAATGCGCTGCGCCGCGCGCTGGAGCATCAGGAATTTGAGCTGCTGTATCAGCCCGTAGTGGGCATGAACGGCAAGGTGGAGGGCCTGGAAGCGCTGCTGACGTGGCGGCATCCCATCTACGGGACCATCTCGCCCAAACAGTTCATCCCGATCGCGGAGGAAACCGGGCTGATCATCGACATCGGATCGTGGGTGATTCGCCGCGCCTGTCTCGAAGCCGCCAGCTGGCACAAAGCCGGTCACAGCGCCGCCCGCATTTCGGTGAACGTTTCAGCGCTCCAGTTTGAACGGCGCGATTTCCTGGAAACGGTGGCCGGCGCGCTGGCGCTCAGCAATTTGCCGCCGGACCGCCTGGAACTGGAGCTCACCGAAAGCTACATCATGAAGGATCTCCCGCAAGCCGCTGCCCGCTTTTCTCAGATCCGGAAGCTCGGTATCAGCATCGCGATCGACGATTTTGGCACCGGCTATTCGTCGCTCAGCTATCTGAACAAGCTGCCGGTGGATTCGCTGAAAATCGACCAGTCATTCTTACGCAATCTGCAGGAGCCCGAGGGATCGCTGGCGGTGATTCAGAGCATCGTGCGAATGGCGCACAGCATGAATCTCACGGTGGTGGCCGAAGGGGTAGAGACGCGGGCGGAATTGGATCTGGTGCGGGTGCTCGGCTGCGACAAAGTGCAAGGGCATGTGTATGGGCCGGCGCGGCGGCGCGAGGATGTGGAGGCGTTGCTGGCGGCCAACGATTCGCTGGGTCCGCTAGAACCGTAGCCTCTGATTGCGGGTTCTAGTCCACGCGTAGCGAGAGCAGCCCCGCCAGCTCCTTAAACTCGGCGCTCCATCGGGAGTGCGCGTGCGGGTAGACGCTCTGCAGTATTTCGTAGCAGCGATTCTGCACCTGCCATAAGACCAACGGAAATGGCAGCCAGCGCGCCACCTGGACCATCTCGCGGAATTTGGCCAGGCGGGGCAAATTCTTGGGATCCTCCAGGAACCGCTCCGCGCCCTGGTCGATATTGCGCCGCAGCGTGATCGCGAGGCCGGTTTGATCCAACGGAATGTCGGCGATCCGGATCTCTTCGAGCAGCGCTTGAATCGCGGCCAAGTCGAGCTCCGTAGCTCCGAGCGCCTGCCGCAGCAACCCGTTCAGCGCCACTTCCGCCGTGGCTTTCAATTCGTTAGGAATCGGCATGCCGCAGTCGCTCAAAAAACGCAGCAGCGGAGCTTGCTCCTCGTACATCTGCCGGTAAACCGACGACGAATGTTCCACGGTAGACTCCAGCGCTTCGGTCAGCACTTTGCGCTGCTCGTCACGGAACAAATTCTTGAGCGAATACATGCGTCCGCCGAAACCCTCGTCCAGGCAGCGGATGGTGGCCGCCAGATCGGACCGGCTGAAGGCGTCGCGCGTCAATTTGCCGAGCTCGCGGTAAGCGTCTTCATTGCGGAACAGCGCCACGCCTCCGTGCAAGTTGTGGTCGCCAAAATGCAACACGCCGAACATCAGCATTTCTGAATCCTGCGTGATCTCGGATGTGAAGCGCGCCTTGCCGATGGCCAGCCGCATCTTGCCTGACCGCTTCAGCCGGTAGTCCTTGTTGTCCACCGAGTAAGAATAAATGCGGGTGCTGTCGGCGAAGCTTTCAAACAAAGAGCTCATGGCGTAGTGCGCGCCCAGTTTCAGCAAGTCCACGCGAGCCGGTTTTACGAACTTTTCAAAGATCGCCGCGCCGTCGCGGTTCGCCGGGAGATTGCTTTTGGCGAGCGCGAGTTTCCGCACGAAACGTTCTTCGATCCCTTCACCGAAAAGTTCGCCGGCCAGCTCTGCCACGCGGCCCGCATATTGGATGACTTGCACCGTCTCAATGCCCGATAATTCATCAAAAAACCAGCCGCAGCTGGTGTACATCAGCAGGGCGTGGCGCTGCATCTCGAGCAGTTTCCAGATGTTGACGCGCTCGCTGCGCTGCAGGCTCTTGCGCCTGAAATTAGCCGCAGCGAAGCGGTCCTTACTGGCGGCCGACCGGTCTAAAATGACATGAATGTAGTTGTTCCGCGCCTCCCAGGGGTCCTTGAAGTAGCGCGCCGCCATCTTTTCGTAGCGTGGGGCGACTTCGTCCCGCAGCCAATCCAATGCCGCGCGCAAGGGACCCCGCCACTCCTGGTTCCAGTCCGGATGCCCGCCGGAATTGCAGCCGCAGTTGGCGCTCCAGCGTCCCACGCCGTGAACGCAGCTCCAGGCGGTGTTTTCCAGGATCTCGACGTCCATTTCGGGAGGATGCCGCTCCAGAAACTCCGCATAGTTGGTCACCTTTGCCAACCCGCTGGACTCGATGTGATCCAGCGCGTACGCCAGCGCCATGTCGCCAAACGGATGATGGTGTCCATAGGTTTCGCCATCGGTTGCGATGTGCGCCAGTTGCGGGCCCTCGCGATAATCCGACAGCGCGTCCAGGAGCCGGCTGGCAAAGCGTTCGCCATTATCCAGCAATCGCTCAAACGCGACCGCCTGGGAAACGGGACCATCATAAAAGAACAGGGCGATGGAACGCCCGGATGGCAGCTGCTGCCGATAGGCGCGCGCTGGATCGATGCGCTGGCCGGTCACGTCGGTCCCGTTGACGGATTTCGCCTGTGAGGGCGCCAGGATGGTGAACTTGATGCCGTGCTGTGCGAGCAAATCCAGCGTCTCCAGGTCGACCGCGGTTTCGGGAAGCCACATGCCTTCCGGATCGCGCCCGAAACGAAAGCGGAAATCCTCTATGCCCCAGACCACTTGCGTCAGCTTGTCGCGCGAATTCGCGAGCGGCATGATCATGTGGTTGTAGCATTGCGCCAACGCCGATCCATGTCCGGAAAAGCGCTGCTTGCTCAGCTGATCGGCCTCCAGAATCGACACATACGTTTCCGGCGCCTTGTCCTTCATCCAGGACAGCAGCGTGGGCCCGAAGTTGAAACTCATGCTGGCGTAGTTGTTGACGATTTTGGCGATGCGGCTTTGGGCGTCCAAGATGCGGGCGGCGCTGTTGGGGGCGTAGCACTCCGCCGTCACGCGCTGGTTCCAATCGTGATAGGGAGCGGCGGAATCCTGGAGTTCGATGGCTTCCAGCCAGGGGTTTTCGCGGGGCGGCTGATAGAAGTGGCCGTGAATGCAAAGGTATCGGTTGCTGGTTCACGCTAGGATGGCCCGCTCACGGCTCAGCTTCGAGTTCCGAGTGACGCCGTGGCATGCAACGGCAGCGGGAGATTGTTCGTCCATGCGGTATTTTAGCATTCACGCCGCGCGGCGGCGTTCGGATGGTGCGTTAAAAGTTGGCGCCGCCGTTGCTCTGCTTGGGTGGTGCGCCGCGGCCCTGGAAATCCGCCTGCAAAAGATGCGTCAGCGTGTGGACGTAATGCAGCTTGCCGTTCTCGATACGGAAGAGGTGCGTGTCGGGTGCTCCGCTCCCGCCTGTGGCTGTGCCGGCGCCGAAAGTGCAGAAGGCCACTACGGCTCCAATGGTTTCGTCGACCACGAAGTGGCGGTTCACAATGTTGACGCCACTTGGTACGCCAACGTCGCAGGAATCCTCTGGAGTTCCCTTGCCGGTGCGCATGCCGCCCTCGGTGCGGTTGCAAGGATAGCCCCACGGCACCAAGTCCTTCTTCCCTTCGAGAAAAGCGTCCAAGTAAGCGTTCGCCGCGGACACCAGCGTATCGCGCGTGTCTCGCTTGGCAGCGGGAATGACGCCCCAATCCTCGGTGGATGAGTACTTCAGATAGTTATCGGCATTAAACAGCCAGTAACCAGTAGTAGTCCACAGCATTTCGATTTCGGCAATCAGCGCGTGATTCACTCGCAGGCGTGTGCCAAGCACATAAGGGTTGGCCTTGTCGGCTACGATCACCTCGGTGAAAGTCTGACAGGTGGAAGTGTCCACGAGAGTGCGATGGTGATCGATCTTCATCGCCTTCTTGATCAGCCCATCGTTGATGTTCGTCGGCTTAAAGTTCTCGATGTACGCCAGCCCTTTCGCGAGCGGCAAGCCGTCGGTGTCGCCCTTGGCTTGAGCGGCTATATAAAGGTCGGCGGCACCCTGGAGTCCTTCGCGCGTACAGGAGACTTGGGAGTAACTGAGGGCGGGGGTAAGCAGCGCGGCTGCGAACGCCGTCCATCTCAAAACAGCCATCCTATTTTCCCTCGAGTTTAGTGACTCTTTCCGACAGCGCTTCCATCTCCAAGTCAACCGCTCTTAGGATCGCGGTATGGGTTCGTTGGCGTGCCTCGGACGGGGACGCCCATTTGTGAAACTCCGTGAGCAGGGAAGTTTCGACGGTCCGGAGTTGCTCCGTGATCCAGTTCTTGTCTTCGGCTGTTAAGCTCATCACTAGTCCTGATTGATATTGACACGTTTCCGGCGTCTTCAGAGTTTTCCCCTGTATACCCTAGCCGAAATCCGCCGTCTGCCGATCAAATAGGTGAGGCCGGGCAGCGACACATTTGAAGAGAAATTAATGTGGCGCATCTAACTGATTTTGCAGCTTCCCATTACCCATGGTACGTCCAACAGGTAGTGCCGCCCGTACCCGATGTTATATTTGAGAGTCATAAGTTAGTCCATGCCCTTTCAGATTCACCCGGTTAAGGAATTCCTCGTCCGGCCCGCTCTGCCGCCAGCCCTCTCGCGGATGAGTGACCTCGCCTATAATCTCCTGTGGAGTTGGGATCATACTGTCCGATCGCTGTTCCGGCGGCTGGATTCGGCGCTGTGGAAGAATTGCGGCCACAACCCGGTTTTGATGCTGGGCCGCGTGCCGCAAGCCACCCTGGAGCGCGCCGCTAGCGATCCTCGCTTTCTCAGCGCGTATCGCAAAGCTTGTGAACGCTTTTCCAGCTATCTGGAACGTTCCGAACCGAGTGACGGTCGCCTAATCGCCTATTTTTCGATGGAATATGGCCTGGTGGAATGTATGCCCATCTATGGCGGCGGCCTGGGGGTGCTCTCGGGCGATCACCTGAAGGCGGCCAGCGACGGGGATCTTCCCCTGGTTGCCGTGGGCCTGCTGTACCAGAAGGGCTACCTGCAACAAGCCCTCAACCCAGACGGCTGGCAGCAGGAGCGCAACCCCGTAAACGATTTCTACACCCTTCCGGTCCGGCCGGTGACTGACGAAGATGGCCGCGACATGACGGTGCAGGTGAAATTACCCACCGGGGTGGTAGTGATCAAGGTCTGGCAAATCGCGGTTGGGCGCGTAAAGCTCTTCTTGCTGGATACCAATATCCCCGAAAACGAGCGGATCGAACATCGCGAGATCACCGATCAACTCTACGGCGGCGATATTCTGACCCGGATCCGGCAAGAGATTGTATTGGGGATCGGCGGACTGCGCGCCCTGGACAGGCTGGGCTTGAAGCCCACGGTGTGGCACATGAACGAAGGTCACTCGGCCTTCCTGTCGATTGAACGGATGCGGCGCCTGATCAAGGAATATAAGCTCTCCTTCGACGACGCGCTGGAGGCTTGCCGGTCCAATAGTGTTTTCACCACGCACACCTCGGTTCCGGCCGGAATCGACCTGTTTGAACCGGGCCTGTTGTACGAATACTTTGGCGAATATTGCACCGAAGCCGGAATCCCGTTCGAAAGGTTCCTGGCGCTCGGACGGTTCCGCCCCGAGAATCATAGCGCGCCGTTTTCGATGGCCATCGCGGCGATTCAAACTTCCGCCTTCCGCAACGCGGTAAGCAGCCTGCACCGTCAGGTTTCGCAAGAAATGTGGCAGGAGTTGTGGCCCAAGCTGCCGGTGTGGGAAGTCCCGATCACTTCGGTCACCAATGGCGTGCATCTGCTCACCTGGTTGAACGGCGATTTGGCGCTGCTTTACGATCAGCATCTGCAGCCGGATTGGCGCGAGCGCAACGCCGACCCCAGAATCTGGGATTTGGTGGACGACATGCCTGCGCAGGAGCTATGGGAAGCGCATCGGCGCCGGAAGCGCTATCTGGTGTCGTTCGTGCGCGAGCGCGTGGTGGCCGCCGCAGTGGCTCGCAAAGCTTCGTCCGCCGAGCAGCGCCGTCTGGCTGAGGTGCTGGACCCTGACACGTTCACCATCGGATTCGCGCGCCGCTTCGCTACCTACAAGCGCGCCACTCTGCTGTTTCGCGATGTCGAGCGGCTGAAGCGCCTGTTGACCAATACCGATCGCCCGGTTCAGATTGTCATCGCCGGAAAAGCGCACCCGCGGGATCTGCCCGGAAAAACGCTGATCCGGGAAATCGTGCAGCTTTCCCGCGCGCCGGAGCTCGCCAAGCACATCGTGTTTGTCGAAGATTACAGCATTGAAGTTGCCCGCGAAATGGTGCAGGGAGTCGACCTTTGGCTGAACACCCCGCGGCGCGGCGAGGAAGCTTGTGGAACCAGCGGCATGAAGGCCGGGGTGAACGGCGTGCTCAACCTGAGCATCCTGGACGGCTGGTTCGACGAAGCCTACGAAATCTCGGGCGGTTGGGCCATCGGCGACCGGGAGCCGTACTCGGAGGACCAGGACGAAATCCACGCCCGCGCCATCTACTCCATCCTGGAAAACGAAATTGTGCCGATGTACTATCAGGACCGCGAGGGCGGCGTGCCGGTGGATTGGATTCGCCGCGTGAAGCAGTCCTTGAAGCATCTCAGCCATCAGTTCAACTCCGGGCGGATGGTCGGCGAGTATCTGTCGCAACTGTACGAACCGGCCCATCAGGCCTATCTGGAAATTTCGCAAGATGGTTTCCAGCCGGCCCGCCAGCGAGCGAATTGGAACCTGCGAGTGCAGGAGGTTTGGAATAAAGTCGAATTTGTGGAGATTGGTCCGGGTCCCGAGGTTTCGGTCTTAACGGGCGTTCCAATTCCCGTGCGGGCGGTTGTCAATCTGGCCGGTCTTTCACCGAGCGATCTGCGGGTGGAAGCCGTAGTGGGGCGCATCGGCGTCAACGGAAATCTGGAAGAAACACAGGTAATGACTCTACCGGCGGTGGAGCAAGATGGTAGCGGGTACGTGTTTATGAAGGAGTTTGTGCCGCATCAAACCGGCCGGCTGGGCTATTCGCTTCGAATCAGCCCTAATCATTACGATGATCCCCTGACACGGCCTTGTAATTCATTATTGAAATGGAGCGGAGAGTAAGCGGGATTTGCGTAAGTTTCAGCGTTGCAGCGGAATCCCCTCTGGATCACAATTAGATTTCAGTAGCTTCTGCGGGTGATTCGTGGTACACAGTATGTAGGCGTAAGCGGAACAACGTCTTTTCCTGCTTCAGCCGGTTCCCGCAGCAAACCTCCGCATTGATCCTCAAGCATGCTGGTATCGGGCGGGACGCCCCACAAACTAATTGAGGCCTTTGTTGCAACAGCGCGAGTTCCAGGAGTCAGTTTGACACATGGACGACGACCGTAAGTACAGACAGCGGGGCTATCAGGACTCCAATGGCGAGTCCAGGGATCATCGGCTTGGCGAGAGGCCGAAACCCTCGGGCCCGCGGCCGCCTCTGGACGTCACCGGCCCCCGGCTTCCCCGCCTGCTCCAGAGCGTGGTAGCCGCACGCTGTTTTAACTGCTCCACGGCGCTTTCGCCGGATGCGGATTGGAAAGGCAAGTGCCCCAAATGCTCCGCGGCGTTACACTGCTGCAAGCAATGCGCACACTTTGAACCTTCCACGCGGTTTCAGTGCCTGAAGCCGATTCCGGTGCGAATCGCATATAAAGATCAAGCCAACGAGTGCGAGCTTTTCAAACCGCGCGTCACTGTGGCCCGCGATTCAGCGCCGGCCAATAACCATGCCGCCGCTGCTCAGCAACAGCAAGCCCCGCGAACGCCGAATGACGCGCGCGCGGCTTTCGACAGCCTGTTTAAGAAGCCCGAGTAACGGCTATTTTCTCGATGTTTTGCTCCTGCCGCCCCAGCAGGAAATCCAGAGTTTTTCCCAGATAGTTCTTCAAATCGGCGCGCTTCACCACCGCATCCAGAAAGCCGTGTTGCAGTAAAAACTCGCTGGTTTGAAAACCCGCCGGCAGCTTTTGCCGGATGGTCTGTTCAATCACTCGCGGGCCCGCGAATCCGATTTGGGCGCCTGGTTCGGCCACGTTCAGATCCCCCAGCATGGCGAAACTGGCCGTGACGCCGCCCGTGGTGGGGTCCGTCAACACGCTGAGAAAGGGTACCCGGGCTTCGTCCAGCCGCATCAGGGCGGCCGAGATTTTGCCCATCTGCATCAGGCTGATGGCGCCTTCTTGCATGCGCGCGCCTCCTGACGCCGAGACGATAATCAACGGGACCCGATGCTGAAGGGATCGCTCGATGGCCCGGGTAATCGCCTCGCCCACTACGCTTCCCATGCTACCGCCCACAAATTTTAGCTCCATGGCGCAGATGTGTACAGGCCGGCCATTCAGGTTACCGCCAGCGGAAATGATCGCATCGCGCAGATGCGTGGCCTCTTGCGAGGCAGCCAGACGGTCACCGTATTTCTTGGAGTCGACAAACTTCAAGGGATCAGTGGAGACCAGGCGCTGATCGAACTCTTCAAACCGGCCGTCGTCGAACAGCATGGTTAAGCGTGTGCGCGCGTCCAGGCGGCCGTGGTGGCCGCACTTGGGGCAAACCTGGAAGTTGTCTTCCAGCGCCTTGCGCCACACAATCTGGCCGCATTTCTCGCATTTTAGCCACAGACCTTCGGTGCGAACGCGCTTGGCGCCGTCTTCGCGTTTCACCGCAGGCTTATCCCGAGTAAACCAAGCCATCTAGACTTCAGTATAGGGGGTAGCTTGCCCGCAAAGGGTGCGGCGGCACCCTCGATTCGCCCAAGCAAGAATGCCGCCACGCTCCGTTTTGCGGGCTGTTACTAGGAGTTTGACGTGGCGCATTACTTCGGGTAGGGATGTCCGCGCAATTGCGTGAAGGCCCGGTAAATCTGTTCAGCCAGCACTACGCGGGCCAGTTCATGCGGCAGGGTCATCGCGGAAAGCGAGAGCAGCAGGTCACCGCTTCTTTGCCCGGCAAGATCACGCCACGCGGCGGGCAGCCCGGCTGCCCCGCCCACCACGAAAACCAGGTCGCGTGCCTCCTGCTCGGCCTTGGAGACCAGGCCCGCGAATTGCGCCGAGTCGAATCGCTTCCCGGCCGGATCCAGGAGGACTTTCGCCGCGGCAGGGTGTTTCGCCCATGGGTCGAAGCGCGCGGGAACGATCTCTCGCATCTCACAACGCCCGAAACGAGTGGACCGTTTGATGAACTCCTCGGCCATCCGGTTGGCGTGCGGATCGCGCGCTTTACCCACGTAATACAGAAAGATTCTCATGGGACCTTCCATTTACGTTACTCTAGGTAAATATGGCTGGTGTCGCAGCCAAATTCATACCGCGAGAATTGCTGGTCCACACGCCGGATGGCGCCATCCGGCCGCTTCTGCTGGACCGCGATCGTTATACGCTCGGCCGGAGCAGCGCCAATGAGCTTTGCTATCCCGAGGATGCCGGACTTTCGCGCCAGCACCTGGTCCTGGAGAGGGACGGGGACTCCTGGCTGGTCCGTGACTTAGGGAGCAAAAACGGCACCTTCGTGAACGGCGTCCGTATCACTGCTGCCCATTCGCTGGGGAAGAACGACCGCGTCACTGCCGGGCACATCGCGCTCGATTTTGGCGAGAATTCGCTGCCGCCGCCCGCGGACGACAAGACCGTCATCTTCATTGAGGGCATGACGCCCACTACGTCGGTTTCCACCACCGTCGCAACCAGCCTGAAGGGCGTCCTCAGCCAAGAGAAGGAAATCGAGGGCGGCCCGCAGATGCGCGCGCTGATCCGCGCCGGCCGGGAACTGGCTGGCAATATGCCGCTCACCGAACTGTTCAAGCTGATCATGAATCTGTCGGTAGAGGCGGTGGGCGCGACCCGCGGAGTGCTGATGACGCTGGAAGGCGACGATCTGGTGGTTCGCGCGGCCCTGGGTGAAGGCTTCCGCATCAGCAACGCGGTACGCGACCGGGTGATCAAGGAAAAAACGTCGCTGCTGGTTCGCGACGCGCGCTTGGATGAAGCTTTCGCCGACCGGATGAGCATCGTCCAGCAGCAGATCCGCAGCATGCTGGCCGTACCGCTGCAAACCGACGACCGCGTCATCGGGCTCATCTATCTGGATTCGCCGCACTTCATCCATGAGTTCACCAAGGACGATTTGAGTCTGCTCACGGTGATGGCCAATGTCGCGGCCATCCGCATCGAGCACACGCGCTTAGCCGAAGTGGAACAAGCCGAACGCCTGCAGGCCAAGGATCTGGAGCAAGCCTCCGAGATCCAGCGCAACTTGCTGCCGGTGGAAGCTCCGAAAGTTAAGGGAATGGACTTGGCGGGATATAACGCGGCGTGCCGTGGTGTCGGTGGCGATTACTATGATTTCCTCCCGTATCCGGATGGCCGCGTGGGGGTGCTGGTGGGCGATGTGGCGGGCAAGGGAATGCCGGCCGCGTTGTTAATGTCCAGCTTGCAGGCGCGCGTGCAGGTCTTGTTCGACGACCCAACCAATTTGGCCGCGCTCGTTACCAGGCTGAACCGCATCATCACCGCCAATTGTCCTTCCAACCGCTTCATTACGTTCTTCATCGGCATTTTGGATCCAGCCACCGGAGAACTGATCTATGTGAACGCCGGCCACAATCCGCCGCTGGTGGCTCACGCCGATGGCTCAGTGGACAAACTGGAAGGCACGGGACTAATTCTAGGAATTCTTCCGGTGGCCAGTTATACGCAACAGAGCGTTATGATGGCGCCCGGCGACGCGCTGCTGCTCTTTAGCGATGGCGTCTCCGAAGCCGTACGGCCGGACGCTGACGAAGAGTTCGGTGAAGATCGTCTGGCTCGGAATTTTTCCAAGCTACGGAATGAAGACGCCAGCTCGATCATCGAGGCCATCAATCTGCAAGTCCACGAATTCACCGGCGGCGCGCCCCCGGCCGACGACATCACCCTGGTAGTCGCGAAGCGGTCGGCAAGCTAGTTCGCTTCTAAGAATCCTTATACAATCCTTATATTTGCCGTGCGATGCCACGGAGCCACGAGGTTTCCCCACGATATTACGCGGTTCCAGCCTCCATCTATATTTCATTTCAGTTACTTAGCGAAGGAACTCCATGTGCAACCTAGCTTTGCAAGGAGATCCATGTCGAAGAAGATTCGTGTGCTTGTCGCCGAGGATGATGAAGTCAATGCCAAGGCGGCCCGCACAATGTTGGAACACCTCGGCTGCACCGTCGACATCGCTACCGATGGAACGGAAGCCGTGGAGCACTTTCGCGATCGCGATTATGATTTGATTCTGATGGATTGGCAGATGCCCATCATGGACGGCATCGAGGCCACCGCCCGCATCCGTGCCATGCCGCGCGGGGAAGGCACTCCGATTGTCGGAACCACCGCCGGAAAAGCGCAAGCCGAGTGTTTGAAGGGCGGCATGAACGATGTGGTCCCGAAGCCGTTTCTGTTCGACAAAATGAAGTACATACTCTCGCGCTGGACCCAGTGGACCGCTGGTCCGACACAGGACCCCTGCCAGGCCTGATCGCCAAACCAAAAACGCTAAACGCCTGATTGCAGTTAACTGTTAGCTCGTCTACAATTAGCCAAGCCTCCAAACTGCGGGGAGCCGTCGCGCTATGAGTCCCTCCAGTGAGTCGGAGCGCTTTCTCGAACATCTTGTTTTCGAAGTCGCAAAAGGTTTGGCCGGCGAAACCGGCGAAGCTTTCTTCGGTTCGCTAGTCCTGTATCTGGCGCGAGCTCTGGACGCAGACTACGTTTTTGTCGGAGCATTGCGGTCCGGCGCGGAACGAATCGCAACTCTAGCGGTCCACGGATTCAGTGAAACTGCGCCGGCCGAATACAGCCTGATCGGGACGCCCAGCGCGCAAGTGGTCCAAAAGCAGTTCTCCACCTATTCCAGCGGAGTGCAACAACTGTTTCCGCAGGACGTAATGCTGGCGGCGATGGCGGCGGAAGGATACGTGGGCGCGTCCATGATGGATTCCAACGGACGCCCTCTGGGTTTGATCTGCGCCATCACCAAGCGTCCCATGTTGAACGCCAAGCTGGCCGAAGCGTTGTTAAAGATCTTCGCAGCCCGCGCCGGGACCGAACTGGAGCGCAAAAACTACGAAGACGCACTGGCGCACAACGAAGAGCGCTTTCGCGCGCTAGTGGAGCACGGCAACGAAGGCGTGATGTGGGTCAAGCTGGATCCGCCGGTCGCCATTGATTTGCCCGAAGATGAGCAGATCGAACTTTACTACCAAAATTCCTATGTAGCCGATTGCAACGACCAGGCGGCCAGGCTTTTCGGTTTCACCAAAGCCGAGGAGTTAATCGGCGCGGGGCTGGAGGTGATCACTACACGCTCCGATCCCGTGCTCATTGAGCGTATGCGCGCAGGCATCCGCAGCCACTGGCAGTCCTCCCAACAAGAGAGGACCATTGGCGGCCGTCATCTTCTGATAACCCGCGATGGAGTGATCGAGGATGGCAAACTGGCATCCGCGTGGGTGACGGCTCACGACATCACCGAACTTAAGCAGGCCGAAGCGGAAGTGCGGCGTTTGAACGAAGAGTTGAAGAGCCACGTGGAACAGCTGACCGTTCTCAAAGCGAGACTTGAACAGGACAACGCCTACCTTCTGGACGAAATCCGAACCGAACACAATCTGGGCGAGATGGTGGGTGGCAGTCCTAAGTTCCGCCAGCTTACCGAGCGTATTCAATTGGTGGCGTCTACTTCAGCCACGGTGATGATCACCGGCGAAACCGGAACGGGCAAGGAACTGGTGGCGCGGGCGATTCACGATCTCAGCCCCCGGAGCAGCCGACCGCTGGTGAAGGTGAATTGCGCGGCCATCTCGGCTGGATTAGTGGAGAGCGAACTCTTCGGACACGTGAAGGGAGCTTTTACAGGCGCCATGGAACGGCGCGTCGGCCGGTTCGAATATGCCGACGGAGGCACGCTTTTCCTGGATGAGGTAACCGAGCTGCCGCTCGAAATTCAAGCCAAGCTATTGCGAGTGCTGCAGGAGCAGGAATTCGAACCAGTGGGTTCGAACCGCACCGTGAAGGTGGACGTGCGGCTGATCGCAGCCACCAATCGGAACCTGGCTGCCCTGGTGCAGGAGGGCAAGCTTCGCATGGATCTGTACTATCGCCTGCTGGTGGTGCCCGTGGAAGTACCTCCGCTGCGCGAGCGGCGCGACGACATTCCCTTGCTGGCTTCGCATTTTGTGCGGCGGGTGTCGCGGCAGTTCGGCCGGCGTGTGGACAAGATTTCGGAAGGCATGATGCGCGAGTTGGTGGCGTATGATTGGCCCGGCAACATCCGCGAGCTTGAAAATTTCCTGGCGCGCGCCATCGTGCTGTGTCCCGGGGACACGCTGGACATGCCACTGAACTTGGACATGCCTCTGAACATGGCTGAACCGGGCGCGCCGGTGGTCAACCACTCGCGCAGTCTGGAAGCCACTGAGCGGAAGCATATCGAAAGCGTGCTGGCGTCGACGAGCTGGGTGATCGAAGGCGCGCAGGGCGCGGCGGCGATTCTCAAAATGAATCCAAGTACATTGCGCAGCCGGATGCGGCGGCTGGGGATTCGCCGGCCAAAAACCTCTCGATAGTTCCCTCTTGCGCTCAACAGGCGCTTGCTGCGATAGCATTATGGGAGAGACCGAGTTTTGAATGAGCGCCAGTTTCAATTTGAGTGGGACAAGATCAAGACGGCCACGAATCTGCATAAGCATAGCGTGTCCTTCGAACTTGCATCCACCATCTTTTACGACTCGCGCCTTCTTACCGTTGCGGACCTGGAACATAGCGAAGCTGAAGAGCGCTGGTTTTCAGTCGGGTTGGCAAGTAACGGCGCGATACTTTCTATCGTTTACCCATGGTCGGAGTCCGATGCCGCAACAACAAAAATCCGCCTCATCTCAGCCCGCGAGCAACACGCGGGGAGATTCACAAGTACGAGGAAACTCCATGACCGATCAACCGATCGAAGATAACGGCATGCCGGCCGAAATCGATTTCAGGAATGGCGTTCGGGGCCTCCATCACATTCCCGCCGGCGGAAAGGTATTATTACCTGTTTCAATTGAGCGCAGCGTTTGGGAATATTTCGCCGGCAAAGCGGAACAAAAGGGAGTTGAGCTATCGGAACTCTTAACCGACGTGCTGAAGCATGATATCGAGATTAGCGAAGCGTTGAAGTATCGCTGGCGTTTTTCTAACTGCTGATCTTGTGTTTCTTGAGCCACTTGAAAATCTGTGGCCACAGTTGATCCATCTCCTGAGGCGTGAAGCCGTGTTTGCCTCCAGGAACCGTAATCAACTCCGCTTCGCCGCCGGCGCTCTTGATCGCCTGGATTAGATGCACGCTCTGCTCGTAGGGCACCAGCGGATCCGCGTCGCCGTGCAACGCGAGAATGGGTGGCAATCCCTTGCGCACGTAAGTCATGGGCGACATCTGGCGCGCTAATTCCAAGCGGTTCGGTTGCTCTGGAATCCATTGCGCGGCATATTCGCGCGCGTTCGGGCCTTGCAGTTGATCGGCCACGTCGGCGATGCCAAAGAAATCGATCACGCCAGCGATCTTGGCGGATTCCGGCGTCATGCCAACCATCAGGGCAAGATGCCCGCCAGCAGAGTCGCCCATCACCAGAATCCGCTTGGGGTCCACCTTGTACTTAGCGGCGTGATCGTGAAACCACTGCGCTGCCTTCAGCACATCGCTCACCGCGGCCGGTGCGGGAGCTGCTTTCGCCAGCCGGTACTCGACATTCGCGACTACGAAGCCATGCCGGATAAACGGCAGGCAATATTCCTCCAGGACGCGCTCTTTGTCGCCTAGAATCCAGCCGCCCCCATGGATTACGATCACGCCGGGACGATCCGCCAAGGCCGGAGCGCTCGGTTGCAGAACGTCGAGCACTGTTTCGGGATATTGGTCGTAGCGGATGTTCGCTTCCTTTTGGTAATCCAGGGCGAAAGCACGGGAGCAAAATGAGAGCAATAATAAAGCCGAAGGACCGATGAAACTCTTCCGTCTCACAATCTTCAGTTTACTGTGCGCATTTCTGGGCGCGAGTGATACCGGGCCTGCCATCGGGAGCCAGTTTCCGGATAGCGGATTGAAAAGCATTCTGGGGCCAAAGGGCGCGGTGGTTTCTGTGGGCACGCCGCTGCGGGATGTCGGCCAGGATCGGGCAGTATTCCGAAAACTGGGGCTGGGAATCGCGGCGGTCCCTTCGAAGATTCACCCCGGCTGGTACGTCCTGGATGCTGGCGGCGTTATCGTGGCCAAATACTTGGAAGACGACACGGGCGGACGCTATACGGCCGCTGCGATCTTGGTCGACCGGTTTGCATGGACCCCACCGGAACCGGCCGTGGAAGTGGAAGGCAAGCAGCTCACGGCCAAGACTGCGGCAAGCGATGCCACCGTGGCGCCCGGCGAGCGCGTGGCATTGACGCTCGATCTCGACCTCAATCCTGGCATGCACGTCTACGCGCCTGGAGTGGAAGGCTACATCCCGATCGATTGGAAGATGCAAGATTCACCGTCGGCATCGGCGCACGCAGCGGTGTTTCCGCACTCCCAGAAGCTGTATCTCAAAGCGATCGGCGAAACGGTGCCCGCCTATCGCGGCCATTTCCGCTTAACGCGCGACATTACGATCGAGCGCCCACCCGATGCGTCCGGAAAATTGACGGTCAACGGATCGCTGCGCTATCAAGCTTGCGATGACCGCGTCTGCTACATCCCGCAAGAGCTGCATCTGACGTGGACCTTCCAATACGGCCGCTCTAGACGGTACAACAACCTAGGCAACCTGGCTTAGTACCCCGCTAAGACCAAATTAGTACTATGAGTTCTTGGGCGGCCACCACGCTCTTTGCTACGGTAGGTAAGGAGAACATGCGCTGAATGAAAGTATCAATCATTGGAACTGGTTACGTCGGTCTGACTACGGGAGTATGCCTCGGCTACCTGGGGCACAAGGTCACTTGCATCGATACCGATGAAAAGAAAATTGCTCTCCTGCGCGCCGGCAAAACGCCCATCTTCGAGCCTTTCCTCACAGAGTTGATGGCGGCGGCGCAGCCGAATCTCCAGTTCTGCACCGAGTACGCGGGCGCGGTCAAGGACGCCGATGTCATCTTTATCGCGGTAGGAACCCCTCCGTCTCCGGATGGGAGCCCCGACTTGCGGTATCTGAGCGAGGCCGCGCGAGGCATCGGGCAGCACTATGACGGCGATTTCCTGGTGGTTGTGAACAAATCCACGGTGCCGATTGGCAGCGGCAACTGGGTAGGATCCCTGGTGCGCGAATCGTTCGAGCAGCACCATGGGCGCAAAGCGAACGGACATCTTCTCGGTGGCGTCCAATCCGGAGTTCTTGCGGGAAGGCTCCGCGCTGCATGACAGCCTTTATCCGGATCGCGTGGTTATTGGTTCGGACAACGACCGGGCGCTCGAAGTGCTGTACTCGCTGTATCGTCCGATCCTGGATCAGACCTTCGCGCCTCCGACGTTCCTGCCGCGGCCGGATGATCGTTGGCGCGGTCCCTCTGATTTCCACCGACCTGGCGTCGGCCGAACTGATCAAGTATGCGGCCAACGCGTTTCTGGCCACGAAGATCTCCTACATCAATGAAATCGGCCAGCTGGCCGAGAAAGGTTGGCGCGGACATTTCGCAGGTGGCCAAGGGAATCGGGCTGGATGCGCGCATCGGAACGCGGTTCCTGCAAGCCGGCATCGGATGGGGCGGCTCCTGCTTCGGAAAGGATACCGCGGCCCTGGTGGCGACGGCCCGGGAATACAACATCGGCATGCCCATCGTGGACGCGGCGCGCGAAGTCAATCGGCGGCAGCGCGAGCGCGTGGTGGAAAAGCTGCTGGGAGAACTGAAAATTCTCAAAGGACGCACCATCGGGCTGCTGGGCCTGGCTTTCAAGCCCAATACCGACGATCTGCGCGAAGCGCCGGCCATCGATATCGCCCGCAAGCTGCTGGAGCGGGGTTGTAAGGTGAAGGTCCACGATCCAGTGGCGCTCGATCGCTTTGAGCGCGAATATCCGGACTTGGGCGTGGTGCGTTGCGAATCCCCGGAGGAGACCGCCGACGACGCCGACGCGCTCGTGCTGGTCACCGAATGGCAGGAATACCGCGAGATGGATTGGGAAGCGATCGCCGGCCGCATGCGTACAGCGCTGATCCTGGATGGGCGCAATGCGTTAGATCGGGCACGTCTGGAGCGGTTCGGCTTCCGCTATTTAGGAATTGCTGGCTAACGCCAGGGCTGGCTAACGCTACTACTTGATCGCGATCGTCACGCCAGCCTGGCTGGCCGCGGTGCCCACCGTAATCGCGATGGGAACGCTCTTCCCCGTCGGAACGCCCGATGGTATGGTCACGTTCACTTGCAGGAGGCCAGCCAGTTCGAGCGGCGCTCCCCCGGCGTACGTGACGGTGGCGGGTAACCCGCCCACCATTGCGGTGACCGTGAGCTGCGGCTCGGGCAGCGGCAAGCTGCCTCCGTTGATCGAGCCAGTAACGCCAGGCGGATTGGTCTGTCCCTCTCCGGTAGCGTAAACGCTGACCGTAGATCCCACGGGCGCTCCGTTACTCCCCGAATTAACGGTGCCGTCCTGGTTGACGATCGCGCCTTGCCCGGCCGCGTTCAGCACGAAAATACCGGGCACGGCATCCACCACCCGCAGATCGTCGGCCGCCGAGGCGACTCCCTTGTACCAAACAGTTAGCTTGGTGGAACTGGCTGTGGCCAGTCCATAGGGAACGATGGCGGCAACTTGGCCCGACGAGGTATAGAGTATCGGCGCCGTGAAGCTGTCGAAGAAAACCTGCGTGTCGGCCAGGCTCCTTCCAACGCTCCCCTCCGAGGTTTGCGTAACTAAGGTTTCCGGACCAAGGCCCGAACCGAAAATTGTCACGATCTCGCCCGGCGCCACGGGTCCGGGAGCAAAGCTGGCGGCGTTGGTGACGGAAGCGATAGCGGGACCGACCGGCGTCACGGTGAGGGTTACTGGAATTGGGAGCGGAGTCACCGAATCGTCCGTCGCGGTGACCGTGATGGTTCCCTGGTAAGTCTTGGGAGCAAGTCCTGTGGGATTCACCGACACGGAAAGTTCCAGCGGTGTAGTGCCGCCGGCGGGATTCACCGCCAGCCAGCTCCCTTTATCATCGGTCGCGACGGCGGATAGACTCAGTACCGGGCCAGCGCTACTGGTTACCGTCACGGTTTGCGCCGTTGGATTGGGAGCGCCCGGGGTATAGGTAAACGCCAGCGGAGCGGGCGTCGCGCTGAGAACTTGCGGATTGATCACATTGAGTGTGACCGTTACCGTTTGAGCTGCTCCGGCTGTGGGCGTGATGGTGATTGTTCCGCTATAGTGGCCGATCGCGAGCCCTCCCGAATCGATGGACACCGTCAACGTAGCCGGTGTCGTTCCGGTGGTCGGGTTTACGCTCAGCCAATTGCCGCCTTTATTGGTTGCAACGGTAGCGTTGAAAGATATGGTGGTAACGTCGGATCCGCCGGGAGCTTGCGTTGTTCCGGCGGTAACTTGAATATTCTGTTCGGTGACATTGGAGCCGCTGGACATCCCTTGGCTTACGGTAAATTGCGACGGGCTGACGCTGACAGAGGGCGCTGCCAAAACGGTTAAAGACACAATCACGGCGATGGGACTGTTGGTCGCGGCCGAACTGATGGTCACGGCTCCGGTGTAAGGTCCCGGTGCAAGGTTCGAATAATTCGTTACCCCGATTGTTAGGGTCCCAGGTGTGTTCCCGCTGGTGGAATTCTGGGCCACCAGCCAGCTTCCGCCACTGGAGGTGGTGATCACGCTGGTATAGGCCAGCAATCCGCTGTTTCCGGTGATGGCCAGCGATTGCGCCGCCGGAATGTTCGCGGAGCCCAACTGAACCGTGAAGGACAGCGTCGTCGGGCTTACTGCCATCTGCTCCTGTACCGTGGGTCCCGTAATCGTGATGGTGAAGTTGGCGGCGGTGGTGTTTTGGGCGGCATCGGAAGCTGTCAGAGTGAAAGCGAAGGCTCCCACCGTGGTTGGAGTTCCAGCGATGGCGGACGTATTGTCCGGATTCTTGACAATAGCCAAACCTGGCGGCAGCGCACCGCCCGAAACTTTGAATCCGGGATATAGGAAGAACGGCGTGACTACGCCCCCACTCGAGGTGAGCGCTTGGGTGTAAGACTGACTAACGATTCCATTCGGAAAAGAATTGTTGGTGATTACAAACGCCGAGGATGAGGCGTTGATGGTGAGGGCAAATACCATGGACGCCGTCTTGCCCAGGTCGTCCTGGACGGTGGCCGTGAATGAAGTGGCTACCGCGCCTGTAGCGGCGCCGCTGATCACGCCAGTGGAGGCGTTGAGCGTGAGCCCCGCCGGAAGCGCGCCGGAAGTGATAGACCATGTGTATGGCGTTACGCCGCCGGATGCAGCCAAAGTGGCCGAGTACGACTGGTTAACCGACCCGCCAGGTAAATCCGCTGGCGTTGTAATTGTTAAAACTCCGCCGCCCGAGCCCTGGTTCACAGTGAACGTCTGGCCGGCGATCGTCAAAGTGCCGCTACGCGATCCGGCTGCATCCGCGCCCACTGTATAGAAAACTGTTCCATTGCCGGTGCCTGAGGCGCCGGCGGTGATGGTGATCCAACTCACGTTGCTGGTAGCCGCCCAACCGCAGGCCGCGGTGGTAGTCACGACTACTGTTCCTTTGCCGCCAGCCGAAGCAATCCCCTGGGAGGTGGGCGCGATGCTGTAGGTGCAGGCGGGGCCCGGATTGATCTGCAGCAAAATTGAGGCTGTCCTGCTGAACTGTCCCGCGTTCGCGCTCAAGGCAGTTTCGCCGGGTTGTCCGGTGACTATCAGATCGCACTTGGCTGTGCCGGTGGAATCGGTGTAAACATAGCCGCCTGGACCGTTGCAGTGCGCGGTTGGCGGAATGGCCGGGTTCACGCCGTTCACTATGTGGACGCCCACATTCGGAATCGCAGCATTTGTTTCCGCTCCGCCGCCTGCCTGGACGCGAATTTCCACGGCGTCCGGCAGCGTACTGCCTTGAGAGGCCGTGAGAAGTGTGCCGGCCGTCGGTTTCAGTAAGGTCACGCTTGGGGGCGTCGCCTGAGCGCCGCTCTCCGTGAGGTAGGGCACGGTGATGACGAAGAAGCTCACGCTTCCGTACTTCGAAGTCGCGGTGACTGTGGATTCAAGAAAAGACGCATTCGGCTGCAGCGTCGTGCCTGTGAAATCCGTACTCGCCTGGCCACTGGAGCCGGTGACCGGAACTGCGTCCGGAAGCGTGCCGGAACCTACCGTTATCGCCCATGAGATGGCCACGCCCGGCAAAGGACTACCGCTGGAGTCGAGGGCTTCGACCACCAGAGGGATGTTGGTTAAATGTTGAGAATTCACCATTTGGCCGTTGCCCGACACCATCACCAAGCTTTGCGCGCTCAGATGGCCCGCCAGGCAGAATGAAACCAGCAGGAAAAAGATCAGACGACTCACGGGCGATTTTTCAGTAGTATGGCAAGTCAAAGTGTTATCTCAATTCAGGAAAATGCACTAACGGCAGGAGCGGGATTTCTAACTCTATCACGTTCAACGGCTGAATGGCTTGCAAATTCGTATCCTGATGAAACATTCATCGGACAAACGGCCGGGAGTGTGAGACATCCCAGGCCTGCCAGACACTATCTCGCTGTGAAAGAGCAAACAACTTCGTCCGCCACATCAATTGACGCGGCCGCGCGCCAGCGCGCCATCGACGCCGCTCTCAGCCAGATGGACAAACAGTTCGGCAAAGGCTCGGTGCTGCGTCTGGGTTCCCGCAGCGTTCTGCCTGTGGCCGTGATATCCAGCGGTTCCATTTCGGTGGACAGCGCGCTGGGCGTCGGCGGCTTCCCGCGCGGCCGGGTGGTGGAGGTTTTTGGACCCGAATCGTCGGGCAAAACCACCCTGGCCTTGCAGGTGATCGCGCAAGCGCAAAAAGCCGGAGGAACCGCGGTGTTCATCGACGCTGAACACGCGCTGGATGCCGCTTACGCCAGGAATCTTGGAGTGGACGTGGACAACCTGATCGTCTCGCAGCCGGATTATGGCGAGCAGGCGCTCGAAATCGCCGGGGCCCTCATCGGCTCCAGTGGGATTGATGTCGTGGTGGTGGATTCGGTGGCTGCCCTCGTGCCAAAAGCCGAGCTGGATGGTGAGATGGGCGATAGTCACATGGGGTTGCATGCCCGCCTGATGTCGCAGGCTCTAAGAAAACTGACCGGAACCGTGGCGCGGACCAATACGCTGCTGGTCTTTATTAATCAGGTCCGGGAGAAGATCGGCGTGATGTTCGGCAATCCGGAAACCACCACCGGAGGCCGCGCGCTGAAGTTCTATTCCTCGGTTCGGGTGGAAGTGCGCCGCATGGCCGCTATCAAGGATGGCGAAAAAATTGTCGGCAATCGTACGAAGGTTAAGATCGTGAAGAACAAGGTGGCTGCGCCGTTCCGCGAAGCGGAAGTGGACATCCTCTATGGCCAGGGAGTCTCGCGCGAAGGCGATCTGCTGGATCTGGGCGTCATCCAGGAGCTTGTGGAAAAGAGCGGTTCGTGGTTTAGCTACGCCGGCGCAGAGGATTGGACAAGGCCGCGAAAACGCGCGAACATTCCTGTGTGAGAATCCGGCGCTGGCCGATCGCCTGGACGTCGAATTACGAACCCGGCTGGGATTTTCGAACGCGGCCGGAACGGGACCGCTCGCAACGGTGAGTGATTTGTTAGATGTTTCGCACAGCGCACGGAGCGCGTAGATTCGAGGTTCCAACGGTCCCGTTAGCTCCAAAAGCCCATTCCATCGGCTTCCCCGACGTGCTACGCTCAGAAAGCTGAGAAAAAACGCGGATTTGGAGCATTCTTCTCTTTACAAGTTGATTGGCATCCCGTATGATTTGGTAGAAACAATTCGGCACGGTTATGTTTCGGCAAGCCGGCGCCGGATATTGGAAGAACCATACAAGGAGAAGTAAATGGCAGCAGCTAGGTTAACGCAGACGCAAGTGATCAAGGAACTGGCCGGAGCCACCGGTAGCACCACGAAGGTAGCCAAGCAGTTCGTTACGAGTTTTGCTGAATTGGCCGTTCGCGAGACAAAAAAGAACGGCATGTTTGTGATCCCCGGCATTGGCCGTCTGGTGCGCGTGGATCGCAAGGCGCGCCTCGGCCGCAATCCCGCCACCGGCGAGACCATCAAGATTCCCGCCAAGAAAGTGGTGAAGTTCAGGGTTGCCAAAGCCGTGAAGGACGCCATCGTACCGCCGAAAAAGAAGTAGTTTTCAGCAGTCCAAAAACAAGAACCCCCGCGTTGTACATCGCGGGGGTTTTGTTTTCTATAGTCGATTTAGGTTCGCTCAACGTGCGAGCGAGTCCAGGAAGCCTTACGCCGACTTCTTGTCGTCGTCCTTTTTGTCGTCCTCTTCGGTTTTCAAAGCGTTCTTGAAGTTCTTGATGCCTTCGCCCAAACCCTTGGCCACCTCGGGAATCTTCTTTCCGCCAAATAGCAGAACGGCAACCACCAAAATGACCACAAGTTCAGGAAAGCCTATCGATCGGAACACACGGCCTCCTTATGGACACACGTAATGACACACCTCATTGTAGGGACCGAGGTTTCTTGGAGTCAAGCCGAATGCTCCCCCCCTCGTAACATAAAGGACTTGAACCGGGCGCAGCCGCTCTGATATACATAACGTTCACCTCATGTGGCAACACAACTACACCCCCATCCACGGAAGCCTGGCGCTTTCCACGCTAGTCGCGGCGTTGCCCATATTTGTACTGCTGTTTCTTCTAGGCGTCCGGCGGACGCCGGCTTGGATTGCCGCCCTGTCTGGCCTGGGAGCCACCATGCTGGTTTCCTTGTTCCTATATGGGATGCCGGTGACCTTGGTTGTGTCGGCCGCGGCTTACGGAGCCGCCTACGGATGGTTTCCCATTGGCTGGATTGTCATTTGGGCGGTGTTCCTCTACCGCCTGACGCTGGACACCGGCAAATTTGAAGCGATCAAACATTCGCTCCGCAGCTTGACGCGCGATCCGCGTTTGCAAACCCTGCTGATCGCGTTCGCCTTCGGGGCGTTTCTGGAAGGCGCCGCGGGATTCGGAACGCCGGTAGCAGTGGCCGCCGCGATGCTGGCTGGCCTGGGATTTTCCCCGTTTCACGCCGCAGCCATTTGTCTGCTCGCCAACACCGCGCCGGTGGCGTTCGGGTCCATTGCGATTCCTATCGTTACGCTGGCTGGCATCACTGGGCTGCCGCTGATGCGCTTGAGCGCGGGCGTGGGACGCATCTGCGCGCCGGTTTCGTTGATTGTGCCGGGCTATCTGGTGGTGGTGATGGGCGGCTGGGGCGCGCTGGCGCGTGTTTTCCCCGCGGCGCTGCTGTGCGGCGTCACGTTTGCCGGATTGCAGTTCGCCATCTCTAACTTTGTCGGACCGCAGCTCACCGATCTCATCGCTTCGCTCTCCGCGATGGGCGTTCTGATCGTGCTGTTTATGTTTTGGAAACCAGTAGACGCGGAGAAGTACGAAGTCAGCGCGGCCGCAAAAGAAGTGGAATCGGCGGAGCACTCGACAGGACAAGTATTCCTGGCATGGAGCCCCTACTTCCTGTTGGTGGTCTGCGTCTTGTTGTGGGGCTGGCAGCCGATGTTGAAGCCGCTGAACGCGGTAAGCATCCCGATTGAGTGGCCAGGCTTGCACAACCTGATCGCTCGCATTCCACCGGTGACGGCTAAGGTGGCGCCCTACCCGGCCATGTTCAACTTGAACTGGCTTTCGGCGTCGGGAACATCCTGCATGATCGCCTCCATTCTCTCCTGCTTCGTGCTGCGTGTGTCGCCGATGCGAGCGCTCAAGATCTTTCTCAGCACCATGCGCCAGCTCACTTTTTCGCTGATCACGCTCGGTTGCGTGCTCGGCTTGGCCTACCTGATGAACTACTCGGGCGCCACCGGAACCCTGGGCTTAGCGTTCGCGGCGACCGGTGCTTCGTTTCCATTCTTCAGCGCGATTCTTGGCTGGATGGGTGTCTTCCTGACTGGCTCCGATACTTCGGCCAACGCGCTATTCGGCAATTTGCAGGTAGTGACGGCGACCAAGCTCGGCTTCAATCCGGTGCTGATGGCGTCGGCGAATTCGGCGGGCGGCGTGATGGGCAAGATGATCAGTTTGTCGAGCATCGCGGTGGCCGCGGCTGCTACCAACATGAAGCCGGACGAAGAGGCCAAGCTGTTCCGATTCACGCTGAAGCACAGCGCGTTGCTCGCGTGTGCGATAGGCCTGATCGCGTTGTTTTATACGTACGTGGCGCCGGGGTTGCAACCGTAGGTCCATCACTTTGCGTTTGCTCCCGTTCACGTTGCTGCTCGGCGCCAACATTGCCAACGCTGGACAGGCGCAGCGCATTCCTCGCCAAACATCTCCAGGCACGGCGGCCGTTCAAGGGATCGTCAGCACTGAGCAAGGCCTGGGACTCGGCGGCGTCGCGATTGTCCTGCAGAACCTCGCCAACGGCCGCAGCCTTCCGACGAAGACCAGCGCGGGCGACGGTTCATTCCGTTTCGTGAATCTGTCGCCCGGCCGCTATCAAGTGAAAGCGTCGCGCGATGGCTACACGTCCTTCGCGCAAGGCGATATCAATCTTGACGCCGGTGAAGTGTTCCCGCTCCAATTCGTTCTCAAAGCCGTTCCCTCGGGTTCGGAAGGTCTGCGCGAAATCCCGCGTCTGCCCGATCTCGGCCCCAAGCCGCCGCCTCTTCCACCGGAGCCCCCCACGTCGACGTATCGCAACTCACCGCCGCCTCCTCTGCCCTTAAGCGCGTCTGAAGCGAAGCCCGTGTCGCCGCTGCCCACCGACGATCAAGTCTTCAACGCTGTTCCGAATCGCTGGAACTATCCGTTTCCAACCGATTATCATCGCTATCCCAACGGCGAAGTTCCGTATACACGAGGCCACTGGTACGATCCGTTCAATCGCAACAAGCTCAAGGGCGATTCTCCGATCATCGGCAACCAGACCTTCTTCGATTTCACTTTCACCAGCGACACTTTCACCGATGGACGGCGTCTGCCTGTTCCGAGCGGGGTGAGCGCGGCCAATCCCAACAGCGCGGCCTTCTTCGGGCGCTTCGGCCAATTCTTCATGAGCGAGAACCTGGCGTTTTCTTTCGACCTGTTCCACGGCGATACATCGTTCCGGCCGGCCGATTGGCGCATCCAGATCACGCCGGAGGTGAACATCAATTACCTGGCCGCGCAGGAAAACGGCGTCGTCAATTTCGATGTCCGCAAGGGAACCACGCGGCTGGATTCGCACCTCGGCCTGCAGGAGGGCTTCGGCGAAGTGAAACTGAAGGATCTGAGCAACCAGTTCGATTTCGTGTCGCTGCGCGTGGGCGTGCAGTCCTTCACCAGCGATTTTCGCGGGTTCATCTTTTCCGACCAGGAGCCCGGCGTGCGCCTGTTCGGCAACTTCGACTCCAACCGCTACCAATTCAACCTGGCCTATTTCGCCATGCTGGAAAAGGATTCCAACAGCGGGCTGAACTCGATGGCGTACCGGCATCAGCAGGTCATGATCGCCAACATTTACCGGCAGGATTTCATCAAGCACGGTTATACGATCCAGGCGAGTTTCCACTACGACAAGGACGATCCTTCCTTCCAATACGACACCAATAATTTCCTGGTGCGGCCGGCTCCCATCGGTCAGGTGATCCCACATTCCATTCGCTCTTACTACTACGGGCTCACCGGCGACGGACATTTTGGAAAGCTCAATCTCACGCACGCGTTCTATCAGGTTCTGGGCCATGACAATTTCAATGAACTGGCCGGACGCCGCGTGGACATCAATGCGCAGATGGCCGCCGTGGAATTGTCGCTCGATAAGGATTGGCTGCGCTACCGGCTCTCGTTTTTCTATTCGTCGGGCGACAAGAATCCGCGCGATGGGAGCGCTCGCGGGTTTGACTCAATCTTCGACAATCCGAATTTCGCGGGCGGCTTCTTCAGCTTCTTCGATCGCGAGGGCATTCGATTGACTGGAACCGGCGTCGCGCTGGTGAACGGCGGCAGCCTGGTTCCCGATCTGCGGACCAGCAAAACCGAAGGGCAGGCCAACTACGTGAATCCGGGCTTGTTCCTATACAATGCGGGGGTGGACATCGACGTTACGCCGAAACTTCGTCTGTTCCTCAACGAGAATTTGCTGTTCTTCGCGCGTACCGACCCGCTGGAGTTGCTGCTGTTCCAGTCGAACATTCATACCGGCCTCGGAGCCGATTCCGGGATCGGTGCTTCCTATCGTCCGCCGCTTTCGGAGAACATCGTCATCACTGGCGGCGTGGATGCGCTGCAGCCATTTCAAGGGCTTGCGCGATATTTCGACTAATCGAACCCTGCTCGCGGTCTTCGCCAATGTCCGATTCCGATTCTAAATACCGCCCCGCCATTCGAGGCCTTCCCAGCTTCCACCCGGGCTGAGCTACCACGTTAAGATAATCTTTCGATCTCAGCACCCAAACACCCATGCTCAAGTGTTTCTATTTAGCTGCTTGCTTGACGTCATCCGCCTTCGCCTTCCCAAGCCTCTCAGGAGTAGTTCAGGACACCTCCAAAGGGATGATTGACGGAGCTAAGATTACGGTCTGGGATGCCGGCACTGGAAAAGGCGTCCGAACATCGAGCGCCATGGGGAGCTTCTCGGTCAGTGGACTCGCTGAAGGCGACTACTTATTTAAAGTAGAGAACGATGGCGGGTTGTTGCCGGTCTTTGGCGCAGTTCGTTTGGTTGGCGACGAAGCTCACAACATCAACGTCGTAGCGCTGAGCTCCGGCCCGCAGAACGCGGAAACCGTGGGTGCCGGATCTCCTCTTCGGGATTCGGTGCGACCTCCGCGAACCTCGGACAAACTGCCCAAAGTGAGGCCCGCCCAAGTTACGAAGAAGGTAACGCCGGCGTACCCCGATGCTGAGCGAAAGGCCGGAATTGAGGGCTCCGTGAGGATCGCGATGATCATTCTGCCGGATGGTACGGTGAACGATTTAGTCGTCCTGTCTGCTCCTGATAGTAACTTGGCGATAGCCGCTCTCTTGGCGGTGAGGCAATGGCAGTATTCTCCAACGTATCTGGACGATCAGCCGGTCGAAACTCGTCTGACCGTAGACGTCAATTTTCAAAAACGGTAGGTTGCGAGACAAAAGAGCCTCCCCTTTGCACAAATGCTTGCAAGTCTCCAACGTCTGTCTGAGAATAACGAGATGATGCGGCCGAAGGCTCGATGACCACTCGCAACGTGACAGTCGCTCTAGGCGTCAGCGGCGCTTGTGCGTTGCTCTGCGCGCTGTTGCTGGGTCAACAATCGAACCAATCGCACCTCGGCGAACCGCAGGAAGAAGCGGATCAAAAAAGCGCCGGCTGCATCGCCTGCCACGGCCAGACGGATTCGGCGTCGATGCACACCACTGGAACTGTCCGATTGGGCTGCTCCGATTGTCATGGCGGCCATCCCGACGTGATGCCTCCCGCAGGCGCGCAAAAAGGTTCGGCCGCCTACGACGACGCCAAGAAGAAAGCCCATCCCAAACCCAGCCAGCCTGAGCTGTGGCGCAGTTCTGCGAACCCGGTTCGTCCTTACACCCAATGGCTCAAGGAAACGAAAGAGTACATTCAATTCGTCAATCCTGGCGACCTCCGCGTGGCCGAACAGACCTGTGGCTCCGCCGGGTGTCATGCCAAAGAAGTGTTCACCGTGCGTACCAGCATGATGACCACCGGCGCCATGCTCTGGCAGGCGGCGCTCTACAACAACGGCGGGTTCCCCTACAAAGACGCGCGTTTCGGCGAAAGCTATTCGCCGGATGGCGTGGCGCAGGGCGTCGAACACGTATCCGCCGCCGTCGCAGGATCTCACGCGAACCAAGGGCGTGATTCCGCATCTGGACCCGCTGGCGCGATGGGAAGTGTCCGAGCCAGGCAACATGCTGCGCGTGTTCGAACGGGGCGGGGGAGAGCGCTCCGAAGTTGGCAACCCGAATCCCAAAGAGGTTCCGGGGCGTCCGGATGTGAAGCTGAGCGATCGCGGCTTGGGGACCGAGCTGCGGACCGATCCGGTTGTTCTCGGGCTGCAAAATACTCGCCTGCTGGATCCGATATTGTCACTGCCCGGCAGCAACGATCATCCCGGCGATTATCGCAACAGCGGCTGCACCGCTTGCCATGTGATTTACGCGAACGACCGTTCGCCGGTTCACTCCGGCCCCTACGCGATGTATCGGCAACCAGGCGCACAGCGCCCAGATCGATCCCACGATTCCGCGCAATGAATCCGGCCATCCCATCAAACACGAGTTCACCCGCTCCATTCCCACTAGCCAGTGCATCGTGTGCCACATACATCCCGGCACTAACATGGTGGCGTCCTATCTCGGCTATATCTGGTGGGACAACGAAACCGATGGCGAGCACATGTATCCGAAGGAGCAGCACAATCCGTCGGATGAACAGCGCTTTCAATCCTGGCTCGCGAATCCGGAGAGCGCGGCCGCGCGCGGTTTGTGGAAAGATCTTTCCTTCCTGGAAAACGTCGGCAGCCCCGAATTTAATAAGCAGCTGAAGCACACCCAGTTCGCCGATTTTCACGGCCACGGCTGGGTTTTCCGCGCGGTTTACAAGCGCGATCGCAAGGGCAACCTGTTGGATCCCGAGAGCCATGTGGTTCCGTCCGAGGATAAAGACAAATTTCAAAAAGCGGTGCAGCTCCGTGATATCCATCTCGAAAAGGGTATGCATTGTAGCGATTGCCATTTCGAGCAAGACAACCATGGCAACGGCAATCTCTATGGCGAGACGCGCAACGCGGTGGAGGTGGATTGTGTGGATTGCCACGGCTCCATCTCGCATAAAGCTACGCTGAGGACTTCGGCGGCGGCAGCGCCCCAGGGTGGCACCGATATTTCTCTGCTGCGCACTCCTTGGGGCCAGCCCCGCTTTTATTGGAAAGACGGAAAACTATATCAGCGCTCCATGGTGGACAAGGCTCGCGAGCCGTGGGAAGTGGTGCAGGTGATGGATTCCATCACGCCCGGCAATCCGCACTACAGCGAAAAATCGCGGCTGGCTAAGACAATTCTGAAGGATGGACTCACCTGGGGCGGCGTGCCCGGCGACGAATCCACTCTGGCGCATTCCAACGAGCGCATGACGTGCTACGCCTGTCACACCTCCTGGACCACCAGTTGCTTCGGGTGCCATCTGCCAATGATGGCGAATCGCAAGGCGCCCATGCTGCACAATGAGGGGCTGACCACGCGCAACTATACCGCCTACAATTTCGAAGTGCTGCGCGACGACATTTATATGTTGGGAGTGGACGGCACCGTGACCAAGCATCGTATCGCGCCCACGCGCTCCACTTGCGCCGTCGTCGTAAGCTCGCAGAACACGAATCGCGATTGGATTTATTACCAGCAGCAGACGGTTTCGGCCGAAGGCTTCAGCGGCTTCGGATTCAGCCCGTATTATCCGCACACGGTGCGTGCGACCGAAACTAAGATGTGCACGGATTGTCACGTTTCACGCGAGGGCAACAACAACGCTTGGATGGCGCAGTTGCTGATGCAAGGGACAAACCTGGTCAATTTCATGGGCCGTTATGTTTACGTAGCCGAAGGATCCAAGGGCTTTGACGCCGTGCCGGTGGCCGAGCATGACGATCCGCCCGCCGTTTTCGGAAGCGATTTGCAGAAGCTGGTCTATTCGAAAGACTTCGGGCAACTAGAGCAGCACCATGGCGAATTGCACGCAGCCGATCATCATGCCGGTAATGTTTTGGACGTGCAATTGCGCGGCGAGTATCTGTATGCGGCCTTGGGGAAAGATGGATTCCGAGTGTACGATGTCGCCAACATCGACAATAAGGACTTCTCCGAGAAGATGGTCAGCGCGCCGGTATCGCCCTTGGGCCAGAGCCTCTATGTGAAGACCAAGAACGCCACCGCTGTCGGCTCGCCATCCACGATGGCCGTGGATCCTTTGCGCACGCGCATTCCGGCCAACGAGGAGCAGGCCATCGCGCCGATGTACGGCTTCCTCTACGTGACCGACGCCGAAGAGGGCCTGGTGGTGATTGGGGATCCTAATCCAAAGAGCAAGGCGCCGGGGATCATGACACTGCTGGATGGCAATCCGGCGAATAACTTCCTCAAGCGCGCTACAACATTTAATCCGGATAATGTGTTGAAAGGCGCGCGCCGGATTACTATCGCGGGAACTTACGCATACATCCTGTGCGATCGCGGGTTGGTGGTGGTCAACATCGCCAATCCGCTCGAGCCGAAAGTGGAATCTGAAATCGGCGCGCCTGACCTTGTCGATCCGCAAGGAGTCGCTATCCAATTCCGTTACGCTTTTGTCGTCGATCGCCAGGGGCTGAAGGTTCTGGATGCCACGTCCCTCGGCCACCCGCGCGTCGTTCCCGGCGCCGGGGTCCCGCTTGAAGATGCCCGCAATATCTATGTAGCCCGCACCTACGCCTACGTCGCCGGCGGCAAACAAGGACTGGTGATCCTGGATGTGGAGCGGCCCGAACATCCGAGCGTCGAACAGGTTTTCACTGCGGAGGGTGCGCTCAACGACACGCGCGACGTAAAGCTCGGCATGACTGCCGCCAGCGCGTTTGCTTATATTGCCGACGGCATCAACGGCATGCGAGTTGTGCAGCTATTCGCTCCTAACGACACGCCTAACTATCTCGGGTTCAGCCCCAAGCCGACCCCCAAGCTGATCGCGACCTATCGCACCAAAGGCCCGGCCCTGGCGGTTTCCAAGGGCGTCGATCGCGACCGAGCCGTCGATGAAGACGGCAACCAGTTGGCGGTGTTCAATCGCCGCGGCTCACGCCCCTTCAATCGTGAAGAAGCCCAGCGCTTGTATTTGAAGAACGGGCAGCTTTACACGGTGACGAACGATCCGCCGGGGCCGGCGAGGTAGTTATTCCGTAACGCGGAAGAACGTTCTCCAGGCCGGTTGATCGTTCCAGAGGACATCCACTCGATAGGCGCCTGCGGGAAACTTCTCGATACTGAAGTTGAAGGCAATCCGGGTCTGCGTTTCCTCCGAAAGCGAAACCTTCTTCGGCGGTACATCGATGACTAGATTATTGCCATAGTCATACACCTTCGCTGACAGCACGCCTTTACCGTTCTTATCTTTCTTTTGCCACTGCGTGTAAATCCAAGCCACACGGTCACGGCGCGAGAATTCGCTCGTATCGCTCGTGCTCAAATCGTTTGGAGCCTTGGAGACGCTCCTGGCCGACCCGCCATATGTCAGCGATGGCACGGGTGTCAACGGTGGAGTTAAGACCTTATGACTCAGCAAATCGCTCAGCGTGGTCGGAGTGCCCTCGCTTGCCGTGGGAAGCGCCGCGATCGGCGTCGCCGAAACATCTTCCGCCAGTCGTGTCCACAGGGATGGACTCACCGACATGGCGTATTGGCTGAATCGAGAGCCGGGTGTAACGCTGCCACCAACTACTCCCACCACTTCGCCCAAGGGATTCAGCAATGGGCCTCCAACCGCTTCGCGAGAAGGTGAAGGAGCAAACTGGATGCGGTCGCCGAAATCCCCGAGAGTGCGCTTGCCCGTGATGTCCACGCCACCGATAACGCGCGCCGTTTCGTGTTCTACGTTGAAGACGATGTAGCGTTCACCGATGGGCACTCTTGTATTCTCAACGCGGCGCAGGTTCGGAAGACCAGCAGTCTCAGCCTTAATTAATGCCCAATCCCGCAAACGATCGCAGGCCCAGATTTGATCGGTCATCGCCCTACGGCCGTCGCTGAAAACAATTTCCAATTGGAGGGCGGCGTCGATCGCTTGAAACGAGGTTGCCACTCGATCGGGAGCAACGATAAATCCGAGCGCTGTGTCGAGACGATGGCCGGCTTCATCCAACTTGTACACCCAAACAAGGGAACGCCCGGCGGACAGCATACATTTCATCCAAAGTCGGAAGCTTTGGCGGCTGAGGCGCCACCGTCTCAATCTTGGGAGCAGCCACGGGCAAAACAAGCTCAAAGTTATGCGTGCCAGATGGCTCCCCGTCTATTCGAATCTCGGCTGTCCAGATACCGCTCGGAAAATCAGGCGCAATCTCGAATATCCAATATGCATGCAGTTCCGGAGTCTTGGTCTCCATCTTGATGTCTGGCGAAATGGAAGCTACCGCGCCTTGCGGATTCTTCCAATAGGCGGTGAGCACGTGAGTCCCCGGTGGGCCTTCCCACTCGAAATAGACTGTTAAGAATCTGTCTTGAGGGTAGACAAATCTGCTTCGAGTCTCGTCGAACTGAAATCGATTATCAGCGATCTTACCCGAAGGTCCGCTCTGAGATTTTACGAATCGGAACGAAGCGGCGGTGGCAATGTTACAGGTCCCGAAACAATATAGGAGCATGCATAAGCCGGCCAGCCGATTTAGCCAAGACCTGTACCGACGCATGGGTACCATTGTCGTTAAAAAAGGGTAGCAAGACAAGCAAGAACAGAGAAAATGGCGACAAATGCGAACGCTATTCCGCCAGCTGCTTCACCATATACTTGCCGGCCACCGCCTTTTCCTTGCTCCAATCGTGATACGTGTGGCATTCGAAGCAGCGCGCTTCCGCTGCGTTCGAACCAGCGCGATGGCATTGTTGGCAGGTTTGGACGCCAGGGATAAGTACGTCGGAAGTCTCGCGGCTGCTGTTGGCCTTAGCGTGACACGACGCGCATTGCACCATCTGGTGCGCTTCATGATCGAATTCAGCGTGTGGCAGCCAGCGCGCGGTGATGGCCGCCTTGGCGACCGCGGGAAGATCGCCAACTCCGTTCGGATAACTCAAGCTATGGCATTCCTTGCAGGATTTTCGCCACAGCAGCAACTGCGCGTCCGCCATGCGCTGCTGCACCCACTCGCGCGGCGTTTCGCGCGGGCGGCTGCGGAGGACGCGTCGGCAATCGCTTGTCGGGCTCGTCCACCAACGGGATCTCCGCGGGATGCGCCGCGATGTAATCGGTCAATTTATTGAACACGAAATCGTAAACGACTTTTGGTTCCTTGTGCGGCGCCGGCTCGCTGAAGCGCCGGTCGAACTGCAGCGCATGGCACGCGGCGCAGTGCTTCTCATAATTCACCGGCGTCATGTACGAGCGATCGGAAGACTCGGAGGCCTGGTGGCAATCGGCGCACTTCAATTGCACCGTGCCCCTCGGGCCACGCAGCTGGTCCTTGAGATGCACCTGGTGATTGAACTTGACAGTCCCTGGATCCAGCACGCCCGGCCGAAGCGCGGCAAATTCAGGATGGCTGCCGTCGAATCCCCGAATGTTCGATGCGAATTTGGACGCGCCATGCGTGGTTTTCAAATCGGCGTGGCAGCGCGTGCAAGACGCGTCGCTGGTGCTTGCCAGGCGAAACGCGCCCTGGTGCTCCACGTGGCAATCCGAACAAGAGGGAGTGAATCGCTGATGCGCCTGATGAACCGGCCCGTCATGGCACCCGAGGCACGCCTGATCCGTCGCGCTCCGCCGATAGCTGGCCTGCGACACATGGCAGGCGGCGCACTTCTGACCCAACAGCGCGTGCGAGTGGGCAAGCGGTCCAGCGTTGTAGGGTTTCGGGCTTCCCGCCAACGCATGCCATCCCAGCCACGCCAGCCCGATAATCACGAACACGCCCGACAGAATCCGCCGCCAGCGCGGGATGCCGCGCAGTGTCTTGAAATAGTCGAGATTGATGCGCTGCGCGAGTTTTTTGGTGGTGCGTATGCGTCCAGCCATGCTCTAATATCTCAGCGCCATCACGGCGTGTACGCCGCCCAATACCAGCAGGGCGACCGAGAGTGGAACGTGCACCAGCAGCCAGGCGTGCAGCCAGCGATAGAGGCGAATCTGGCGGCTCAACTGCTGTTCTTCCTCGCAGATGTTTTCCAGATCGTCCAACACGCCGTGCACCGGTTCGGCCAGCAGCCGGCGAAGGGCTTCGAAAGTTTCGCCCGAACGCCGCGGATCGGAGAGCTCGCCAGGCGTTTCCGGATCCGCGAGATACGGCCGGACCTTTCTTAGATAGACTTCGCGAAATCGCTCGCGATCGTCGTACTCAATCTCCACCAGTGCGGATTGAGTATGCTTCTCCGTCGAACCGTCGATGGGGCCGCAGATCGCGGCGGCCAGTTGATCGGCTTCGTCGCGGAGCTGCGCGCGCACGTGCGGGATCTCTTCGTAGATGGTCTCCAGCGGCACGCGCGATGTCATGAGGCTCGGCACGTAGTGCTGGATCGCGGCGCCCAAAATGCCGCTGCCGATCACGATGAAGAACAGCAACATCAGCACCAGCGTCAAGGGCCCGCGAAATGCGAAACCTCCGTGGAACAGAATCAGCAGCAGACTCAGCAGACCCAGCCACAGGTGCCCGCGCATCCAGGTCTGCGCACGTCCAATGCGCCAGGTCGGAACTTGTTTGCGAGCGCCCAACAGCCCGGCGTACAGCATCAGCCCATAGCCAACGATGCCGAACGTGAGCCCAGCCGCGCTTCCGCCGCGTGGACCAGCAGGGCGTCTCCACGGAGTATAGCGATGTAGGCGCCGGTGCTTACGATCGCCAGCGCGACGGTCGCGATCACCCAGGGGCGGTGTGTCTGATCGATGCGCATCGTGGCCGCTAGCTACTCCGAACTGCTTTCTCGATACTTGGAGGGGCGAGTGGCGTGCCCACCCAGCGGAAAAATTCGTTCGGCTCCACGCGATGCGCGGCGTCATGCGGGCAAGCATACACGCAGCTGGGCTCGGCGAGATCGGTACACAGATCGCAAGACGTCGCCTTCTGCTTGACCACGGCCATCTGACGGCCCGGCGTTCACCGGATCGTTTTCCAGCACCGTGAACGGATGCATATTGATATTGCCGTACGGGCAATTCTTCGCGCACAGGCCGCATCCGATGCACCAATTCTCGATGATCACTTCCAGCGAATTGCGCCGCCGGATGGAGCCCACCGGGCAACCCACCATGCACAACGGATCGCGGCAATGGCGGCAGGAGGTCGCCACCAGATATTTGTCGAAGCGCTGGCCTTCGCGGATCAGACGCGTCACGCCGTCGTGCGCGTCGGCGCAGGCCCGCACGCACGCATCGCAGCGGGTGCAGCGCTGCCAGGTCCATCACCAGCAGGCTCTGCGCATCCATCAAGCCCTGCGCCAGGAACGAATCCAGCGGCATGCTGGTGGCCGTGGCCAGGCGCTGCCGGTTCTGTTCCTGGCGCTCGTGCACCAAGGTTCTCCAGGCTCCGGCGCACTTCCGGGAACTGCTCCACCATGCGGTGAAATTCTTCGGCGTGGATGCGCACCAGCTCTATGTGATCCAGCGCGGTGCAGGTGGCCGTGCGAACCCCGCCGCCCAACAACCCGATCTCGCCGAAGTATCCGCCGCGTCCCAGATAGGCCAGCACCAACTCGCCGCCGGGATGCGGCTCGGACACTTTCACGAAGCCCAGGCGGATCAGATAGAAGCTGTCGGCGACATCGCCCTGCTGGCAGATCACGTCGCCCTTGGTGTAGCGCACCAGCTCCACTTTGTCGCGCAGAATATCGATGAATTCCTGATCCAGAGCCGCGAACATCGGCACGCTGCGCAGATGATCGTCCAGCGCGCGCTTGCGATAGTTGGCGTCCAGCTGGGCTTTCAGCGTTTTGTTGCGCTGGATGATGTCGAGCACGTTGCGCAGCATCTCGAACATCACGCAATCGGTGGCCGCGCGCACGGTGGCGGAGCGCGGATACAGGCTCATGCAGGTCATCTCGCCGAACAGATCGCCGGGGCCGAGCGTGGCCACCGGATGGTCGTAAGGCAAATCCACCGGCGCGTCGATGGGAATAGTTTCGCGGCGGCCTTCTTCCGCGCGGTGTTCCTGTTGGCGTCCAAACAGGCGGCTGGTCATCTTGCCGAGGAATCCGGTCGCCGCGGCGCTCGGTATTCACGTGCGCCATGGGCGTGGAGAGAAAAACTTCGGCTTGGCCTTCCAGGATGTAGAACGCCGTGGAACCGTACTCGCCCTCGCGGCAGACAATCTCGCCTTTGCGGAACTGCCGCCGCACCACGGCATTCTTGTTCAGCTCGAGAAACGTTCCCGAGACCTTTTGGAAATACGAAAGGTGCTGCAGTTCTTCGACGTCCACGGGCTCGCCTGGCAGCACCGTCTGCACCACGCTCTTGTTGGTCAGCGCGCCGGTGGGGCACGACACCATGCATTCGCCGCAAGAGACGCAGGAGGAATTGCCCATCGGCAGGTTGCTGTCGAATGCGATGCCCGCCGTGAAGCCCTTGCCGCGCCGCCCCAGAACATCGTTATGGCGAATCTCGTCGCAGCCGCGAATGCAGCGGTCGCAGAGAATGCAGGCCTCGTGATCCACGGCGATCACCAGCGACGAATTGTCCTGGCCGCGCGGCGAAATCCGGCGCGGGAAACGCGGCTCCGTGATGCCTTCCAGACGCGCCAGAGTTTCCAGCTCGCAATCGTTCGATTGGCGCTGGCGGGCGCAGGGGCTGGGATGATCCGCCATCAGCATTTCCACCAGCGTCCGGCGCGTGCGCTGCACACGGTCGGAATTGGTGTGCACCACCATGTTGTTTTCGGCGGGACGCACGCAGGCGGCGGGCAGCACGCGGGCCTTCTCCACATCCACCACGCAAACGCGGCACACCCCCACGGGCGTTTCGTTCTGCTGATGGCACAGCGTGGGAATAGCGATGCCGTTCAGGCGCGCGGCGTCGAACACGCGTGGTTCCCGCGGGAACCGATACCTGCAAGCCGTCAATGGTGAGGTGGACGGCGAGTTGAACGTCGCTCACGCGCATGCCTCGCGCATCGGACAAACGCCTTCCGGACACCGGTGCCCGTAAATGTGCGCTTCGATCTCCTCGCGAAAATGCAGAAGCACCGAGCTGAGCGGCGAGTGCGCGAACTGGCCCAGCCCGCAGATGGAGGTCAGCTTCAAGGCTTCGGTGAGGTCCTCGATCAGCGCCATATCGGCGGCGGTTCCCTTGCCCTGCGTCCAGCCGGTCAGAATATCCACCATCTTCTGCGAACCCACGCGGCAGGGCACGCACTTGCCGCAGGATTCGTTGCGGAAGAACTTCACCGCGTTCAGAGCCATGTCGAGCATGCAGCGGCCTTCGGCGCACACCACGATGGCGCCCGAGCCGAGCATGGATCCGGCCGCCGCCAGCGATTTGAAATCCAGACGCACCTCCGCCATCGAGGCCGGCAAATATCCCGAGGACGGACCCGAAGGCGCAAATGCCTTCAACTGCTTTCCATCCACGATGCCGCCCGCCAGGTTGAAGATCACCTCCGACATCGGCAGTCCCATCGGGATTTCGAATACGCCTGGACGCCGCACGTCGCCGCTGACGCCCACGAACTTCAGGCCTGCCGCGCCGCCCTGTCCCTGGGCCTTGTACCATTCCACGCCGTTCACCAGAATCTGCGGGACATTGGCGAAACGTTTCCACATTGTTGAGTGCGGTGGGCTTGTTGAACACTCCCTCGATCACCGGGAACGGCGGCTTGTTGCGAGGCTCGGCGCGCTTGCCTTCGATCGCCTCGATCAGCGCGGTCTCTTCACCGCAAATGTATCCGCCGGGGCTGACGAACAACTCCAAGTCAAAGGCCAGGCCCGAGCCCATCACGTTGCGCCCGAGAATTCCCTCCGCGTAACAGCGCTCGATTTCCTGGCTGCAGTATTTTCTCCTGCGCTTGATACTCGTGCCGGATATAAAGGATGCCCTTCTGCGCGCCGGTCACCAAGCCGGCGATGATCATGCCCTCGATCACCAGATTCGGGAGATGCTCAGGATGAAGCGGTCCTTGATAGTGCCGGGCTCGCTTTCATCGGCGTTGCAGACCACGTATTTTTCGAGCCCGGGCGCTTTGCGGACCGCTTCCCATTTCATGCCGGTGGGGAATCCCGCGCCGCCCAGGCCGCTCAATCCGCTGGCCTTCAATTGGGCGATCACCTGGTCCCAGTCGCGCGAAGCCACCAGCGTTCTTAAAGCGCCGTAGGGCGCTGCGCCTGGATACGGATCAGACGCCAAGTCCACTACTTTCTCGTCGGCTGGCATGTCGGGAAGCTTGTTGCCCCCGAGAACCGACAGCACCAGCGCCTCGGCTTGAGCCACTGTGACTCCGCGATAAATATGATCGTTGATCGAAACCGCTGGAGCTCCATCGCACTGGCCCAGGCAGGAAATGTCGCGGATGGCGACGTCTTTCTCGCTCATGCCGCGGAAGCGTTGCAGCAACCCGCCGCGAAGATTGTCTGCGCCGCGCAAATGGCACGCCATATCCGCGCAAACGCCGGCGGCTACTTTGGGCGGACGCGTGAGATGGAAATGCGGATAAAAATCGGCGACTCCGTGAATGCGATACAGAGGCGTATTGGTCCGCTGGGACAACGCTGTCAGCTGATCCCCCGGCAGGTAACCGAACTGGCTCTGAATCGCCCTGAGGTCGTCAAAAATCAATGCTCATTATACCGTCACACCATCTGATAACCTGTCGTAAGCAACTTGAGCGATGACACGGGCACACTGGGGATGAGACTGCTTCTGGGCGCGCTCTTGGCGAGTGGATGCCTGGTGGCGGCCGATGGCGGCGAGCCTTCGAAATACACGGGTCCGGGCTCCTGCAGTTCCCCTAGTTGCCACGGCGGCGTGCAACCTCGCAATCAAACCCGCGATCAAACCACCGTGCCGCAGAACGAGTACAGTGTTTGGGTGGTGCGCGACAAACACGCGCATGCTTTTGAGAATCTCAGCAATCCGATTGGCACGCGCATCGCCAAGATTATGGGACTGCCGAGTCCCGACACTGCGCCGCGCTGTCTGGCTTGTCATGCGCTGGATGTTCCCGCCGATCAGCGCGCCCGCACGTTCGATCTCAGCGACGGCGTGGGATGCGAGAATTGTCACGGACCGGCGTCCGCCTGGCTCGGACCGCACACCACGCGCGGATGGAAGTATGAAAGATCGATCGAGCTGGGCATGTACGATACACGAGATCTTCTGAAGCGCAGCGAGAAGTGCCTCACCTGCCACCTCGGCACTTCCGAAAAGACCGTGGATCACGAGTTGATCGCAGCCGGCCATCCCGATCTTTATTTCGAACTCGATTCGTTCATGGCGGTGATGCCCGAGCATTGGAAGGAAGTGGACACCGATCCCTGGTTCGCGGTGCGCGCCATGGCAGTGGGCCAAGCCGTGCAGTTGCGCGAGCAGCTCAAGCGCGTGGCGCGCGAATTGCAGGGCGGTATCTGGCCGGAATACGCGGAGCTGGATTGCTTCGCTTGTCACTACAGCCTGACCGCGGCGAAGGACAGTTGGCGGCAAGAGCGCGGTTATGCTGGCCGGCGTCCAGGCAATCCGCCGTTCAATCTGTCGCGCTATGTAGTGCTCAATCACTTGATTACGGACGCCGACCCCGGCGCGGCTCGCCAGCTGCAAGCGGGAATCAATCAGGTTTATGCGGGCGTCACCGCATTGAACGCGGATCGCCGGCAGGTGGCCCTGGATGCCACTGCTGTTTCGGAGCAGGCTGGGAGGCTGGCGCAGCGTCTCAATGGAATGAAGTTCGATGCGCCGCAAACCCTGCGTTTGTTGAAGAGCATTGCCGCCGATGGCGACGCAATCGCCGCGAAGGGCGAGCGCGCAGCCGAGCAGTCCACCATGGCTCTCGATTCGCTTTTCGTCGCCTACACCAAGAACCAGACGCTTGCCAACGATGCGCGAACTCGAGCGGGGATTCACGGATTGTTCCAGCAGTTGGAAGATCCGTCGTCGTTCAACGGGGTGAAGTTCGCCGCGGCCATGAAAAGCTTGAATTCGTTGCTGCCATAGGCCAGCCATGTCGTCAGCGCGAAATGTCGTCGTCTTGATCTGGATCGCGGCGCTCTTCCTTTTCCCGGCCGGATCCAGGGCGTTCCAACAACCGCGCGTCCATCCTGCTGTGCGCCCGCACCCGCATCCTATTGCCGATCCCGTAACGCTGACGTCCACCGACGTAAGCAATCTGGTGCAAGCGGCCGCGGAATCCTTGAATTCCGATGCCATGGTAATCGCGGTGACCGATCGTCAGGGAAATATCCTGGCCATTTATCAAAAGCCCAATGCGCCCGCGACAGCCCTCGCCAATTTCAGCATGCCGGCGGATACGCGGGAAGTCGCGGTGGCGCTCGCCCGCACGGCCAGTTTCTTCAGCAACGATCAAGCGCCGCTTTCCTCGCGGACCGTGCGCTACATCAGCGGCATCCACTTTCCGCCTGGCATCGCGTTTACCGCTAACGCGCCGCTGTACGGCATCGAGAACACCAACCGTGGCTGTCCATTGAATGCCGATTACATTCTCGGCCGGGCGTTTCCGCCCGCGCGTTCCATAGATGGATTGACGCCCGGCCTCGGTGTTCTCACAGGCAAGGCCGATGTCACCGATAGCGATCCCACCGCGGTGAATCCCGGCGGTGTCCCGCTCTTCAAACAAGGTGTGTTGGTGGGCGGAGTCGGCGTGGCCGGCGTTTCTCCCGACGTCGCCGAGTTTGCCGCCCTCGCGGGAGCGGTTGGCGCGGGCTTCGGAGCGAACCCTGCGCCGCCGGGCGTGGTGATTATCGATGGCATCGCGCTGCCCTTCGTCAATCAAACGGCGCGGCCCGCTGGATATGGCGCAGGATTGGCGGATGGCAAATACCTGCGAGGCCCGTTCGGAAGTCCGGAGCCGCCGCCGGAGGGCGATTTGGTTGCTCCGCGCGCCGGTCCCCTGGGTGGTCTCACAGCCGAAGAAGTAGGCAGCGTTGTGGACGCTGCTGTGGCGGAAGCCAACCTGACTCGCGCCGTCATTCGATTGCCGGTGGGCTCGCGCACCCGCATGGTGATCGCGGTTGCCGATCTGGATGGAGTGATCATCGCTCTCTATCGCATGCCCGACGCCGCTGTGTTCAGCATTGACGTTGCCGTGGCGAAATCGCGCAATGTGATCTTCTCTAGCGGCCCCCATCGCGTCGCGAACGACCTGCCGGGCGTGCCCATGGGAACGGCCGTCACCAACCGCACCATCAGCTTTGGCGCGCAGCCGCTTTATCCGCCGGGCGTGGATGGTTCCGCTGCCGGTCCGTTCTTCCCGCTGTATCAATTCGACACTTTGAATCCATGCACCCAAGGCTCACAGCCGGCCAACAAGAATCAAAACGGCGTCGTATTTTTCCCGGGAGCCCTTCCTCTCTATAAGAACGGGGTGCTGGTGGGCGGTCTGGGCGTGAGCGGCGATGGCGTGGACCAGGACGATTTCGTCACTGCCGCTGGCGCGGCCGCGTTTCCAGCTCCGGCGAATATTCAAGCTAGCGAGATTATCGATGAAGGCGTCCGGCTGCCCTATCTCAAGTTCCCGCGCAATCCGACCGAATGAGGTGATCGAGCAGTAGCTCATTGATCCGCTCGGCCTCCAAGATGGTGGCGCCGTGCGAGGCGCGGGGGATTTCCACGAATCGCGCTCCGAGGATTGCGGCAGCCATGCCCCTCCCAACCTCGGGCGGCGCGATGCGATCCAGCGCCGCGCTCACAACCAAAACCGGCAGACCGGCGAGTTCGTGTAATCGAGGCGTTGCGTCATAGCGAACCATAGCCGAGAGCTGCTTCATCGATACGGGCGGCTGATCCGCCAGGTCGTGGCCGAAGAGCGGCGCCAGGTCAGCGGCCAGCCGAGCAGGGTCGTTCGCGGCTCGAACGTCCGGCGGCGCTACGATCTCAAGGAATGCTTTTCGCCGTTGGGCCCTGGTTCCGATGCGTGTGCGAAGCCCGGTCCAAACCATCCCGGGCGTAACTCGGGTGGCATCCCGGCCGCGCGGGAAGGAACACAGCAGCGCCAGGCTTTGGACGCGGGAACGCGCCGAAAGTGCGGCCTCCAGCGCGACGAGCCCACCCATGGAGTGCCCCACGAGATGCGCCGACGCCCAGCCCTGCGCGTCCATTAAGGCGAGCGTGTCTTCCGCCATTTGCTTAATCGTGAGCGGGACGGACCCAAGCGGCAGGCTGCGGCCCAGGCCGCGATTATCAAAGGACAGGCATTGGAAGCGCGCCGCGAGTGCTTCAAACTGCGGAGCCCAAGCGCTGCCATGCACGCCTACGCCTTGAATGAAAACCACGGGCGGCCCGCTGCCCCGAATCTCGTAGGCTAGCTGGCAGCCTTTGTGGAGGACTGACCGATGTTGGGATTGGGTTCGTTTGGTAATTTTGGGTATTTCGATTCTGTTCCTCCCCGGAGGCCTAGTTGGCGATCGATTCAATTCTAGACGAAGGTTATCCGGATAATCGTGTTTCGCTGCTTTGGAGTGGTGGCGCGTCGCTAGCCGTGGCGTTTCGCAGGAGCGGCGCGAAATCATAGTCGGCGTGGCGATTGCCGTATGAGGACGGAGGCACGATTGTTGAGAAAGGAGCCTTCGCGGTTGCGTGTGACTCAAATTGCAGCAACCGTAGCTGACGCGCTCCTCACTGTCGTGCAGCTTGGCCAATGGAATGAAATCGGATATAGCCTCGGCTCGAGGCGTCCGCGTATCCCTCGTCAATAAGCAGAGCTGCCACATACACAGCGGGGTTCATCTTGGTCTTGAGTTCTCGCTGGATGAATTCTCCCAAGCTGCCCCGCTTCGGGCCGTCGAAACTTCCGCCGACGGCTACCTCACCCTTCGGGAAATGCGTCAATAAGGCATCCATGAATGCCTTCGGCAACCTAATCGGGTAGCGCATTTTACCAGGCCAGATTTCAGCCCCCGCAGCGACGGAACCGGACACCCTAAATTTTGTCCGGCCCGTTCGTGTTGGAACCAGTCGCGAACTGTTCGGCAGGATTTCCACTGCCTCAGACGCGGCAGGGTTCGGCCCCGCGGGGCTGGTGACCAGCAGGTTTTCCATCTCCTGCCCTGGAATGCGGATGCTGTTGCCGATTCTTATGGCCCTGAGTTTTCCTTGCTCGATTAGTGTCATAATTTCCGTCACCTCCACTTTGAGCTGCTGTGCTGACTCTTCCGGTGTTAAGTAGGTTTGCATCGATATCTACCTCCCTTCCAATTAAGTATAAATAGTAGAACTACCAAAAGCAACAGTAGTTCTACCATTGTTGTGTAACAGACATTGCCAATCTTCGCTATCGGCGTTAGGGTAGAAAGAGGAGGGCTTTTCCCGTGAACGTCTCGCTTACTCCGGAGCTGGAAAAATTCGTCAGTGCCAAGGTCGGATCGGGACGCTACAACTCGGCGAGCGAAGTCGTCCGCGAAGCCCTTCGACTTCTAGAGGAGCATGACGCTGCTCGCGCTGCGCAACTGGTCGAATTCAACGGGGAGCTCGGCAGACGCCTCGCATCCCTTGATCGCGGCGAAGCCGCTGATCCAGCCGACGTCCGCGCCCGGTTGCAGCGCAAATCCGGCGAACGCCGAAAACAGCGTGCGTGAGCGGGTACATTCTCAGTGTTGATGCGGACCTACGATCTCGACGAGATTTGGGAATATATCGCTGCGGATAATATTGAGGCTGCCGATCTGTGGATTGAAAAACTCTTCGGGGCGTTTGAAGCTCTCGGACAGACTCCAGGTGCTGGGCACCGACGCGAGGACCTAACCTCCTTCCGGGTCCTGTTTTGGCCGGTCGGCGCGTACCTCGTCATCTATCGTGCCGAGCGCAGTCCCATCGAGATCGTCGCAGTGACGCAGGGTTCCCGCGATATTCCCGCGTTCCTGAGCCGCAGAATGCGGATTTGACTTCCTTTCCGGGGCTTCAACCTGCACGATATACGATACTTCCGGTCGCCAATATCTATCTGCTTGAAACAGTTCCACTTGACGGTTGTACTGGGATGGGTGATAATGAACTTGGACCGTTCCGGTCGGAGATCCGGGTTCTGAATGCTGAAGCTCACCAAGAAAGCGGATTACGGGCTCATCGCTTTGAAGCACTTGGCGGTGAATTCGCCCGCCAGCTCCAGCGCCAAGGAGATCGCCGAAACCTACGGAATCCCGGCCGCGCTGCTTTCGAAGATCCTTCAGAAGCTGGTGAAAGACGGTTTTCTGCGTTCCGAGCACGGTACCAATGGCGGATACAAACTGGCCAGGGACGCGCGCGACATTACGGCTTACGAAGTGATTCGCACCATCGACGGGCCGATTTTTCTGACGGCGTGCTTCACCGAGCACGGCTATTGCGCACACACCGACAAATGCACCGTGCGCGATCCGCTGCAGAAGGTCCACGAAGGAATCCTGCGGCTTTTGGCGAGCATCAGCATCTCAGATATGTCCGCGGATTCGCCTAAGACCGAGGGCGAAGATCCGTTAGTGAAAGCCGGCGACCGGTTGTATGACTTAACGGCTCCGCCGACGACAATGCAATGAGGGACGAGAAATGAAACTGCCAATCTACATGGACTATCACGCGACCACGCCGATGGACCCGCGCGTGTTTGAAGCGATGAAGCCGTATTTCCTGGAGATGTTCGGAAACGCCGCCAGCCGCAATCACAGCTTTGGCTGGGAGGCGGAAGAAGCGGTTGAGAAATCGCGCAAGCAGATCGCGAACCTGATCGGCGCCACCGCCAAGGAAATCGTGTTCACCAGCGGCGCCACCGAATCGAACAATCTGGCGCTGAAGGGCGTGGCCGAGATGTATGCCGAAAAGGGCAACCACATCATCACGGCGGCGACCGAGCACAAGGCGATTCTCGATACCTGCAAGCGCCTGGAAAAGCACGGCGTGCGCGTGACGTATCTGCCGGTGGAGACCAACGGCCTGGTGGATCTGGAGAAGCTGCAGGCTGCCATCACCGACAAAACCATCCTGATCAGCATCATGTACGCCAACAACGAAATCGGCGTGATTCAGCCGATCGCGGAAATCGGCAAAATCGCGAAGGCGAGGGGCGTGCTGCTGCACACCGACGCCACGCAGGCGGTCGGCAAAGTTCCGGTCAACGTGATCAAGGACAACATCGACCTGATGTCGCTCAGCGGCCATAAGATGTACGGGCCGAAGGGCGTCGGCGCGCTGTATGTTCGCCGCAAAAGCCCGCGCGTGCAGCTCACGGCTCAGATGGATGGCGGCGGCCACGAGCGCGGCATGCGTTCGGGCACGCTGAATGTTCCGGGCATCGTCGGATTGGGCGAAGCCTGCGCGCTGTGCCAGGCTGAGATGACGGAAGAGTCCAAGCGGATGGCTTATCTACGCGACAAGCTGAAGGACAAGCTGCAATCCGAGCTGGACGAGATCTATATCAACGGGACGATGGAACACCGGCTGCCGAACAATCTGAACATCAGCTTCGCGTATGTGGAAGGCGAATCGCTGCTGATGGGCATCAACGATATCGCGGTTTCGAGCGGCTCGGCCTGCACGTCGGCGACGCTGGAACCGAGCTATGTTTTGAAGGCGCTGGGCGCCGGCGACGATCTGGCGCATTCGTCCATTCGTTTCGGTTTGGGGCGTTTCAATACCGAAGAAGAAGTGGACTACGTCGCCGCCAAGGTCATCGACGTGGTGAAGAAGCTCCGCGATCTATCGCCGCTGTATGAGATGGCGAAAGAAGGCATCGATTTATCGAAGGTCCAGTGGGCCGCGCATTAGAGGCAGCATAGTAAGGTAGAGAAGAGGACACAAACATGGCTTATTCCGACAAAGTAATCGACCACTACAATAACCCGCGCAACGTCGGGTCGATGGACAAGAGCGATCCCAACGTCGGCACCGGCATGGTAGGCGCGCCGGAATGCGGCGACGTCATGAAGCTGCAGGTCAAGGTGAATCCCGAAACCGGCATCATCGAAGACGCCAAGTTCAAGACCTTCGGCTGCGGCAGCGCGATCGCCAGTTCGTCGCTCGCGACAGAATGGCTGCGTGGCAAAACGGTGGACGAAGCGCTCGCGATCAAGAACACCGACATCGTCAACGAGCTCAGCCTGCCGCCGGTGAAGATTCACTGCTCGGTGCTGGCCGAAGACGCCATCAAGGCCGCCATTGGCGACTACAAGCAGAAGGCCGGCAAGACTGAAGCCGTCACGTCGAGCGTCGCATCTAACTAACTGATGGTCACCGTAACACCCAAGGCCGTAGCGAAGATCCGCGAACAGTTCGCCAAGCATGGCGTGCAGGGTGGGCTGCGCCTGGGCGTGCTGGGCGGTGGATGCTCCGGCCTTAGCTATCTTTTCAAGTTCGACGTGAAGCCGCGGCCCACCGACACGGTCTACGACTACGATGACGTCAAGGTTTTCGTGGACCCCAAGAGCATGGTCTTTCTGAACGGCATGACGCTGGATTGGAAGGACTCGCTGATTCATTCCGGCTTTGAGTTCGACAATCCCAACGCCAAGAAAAGCTGCGGCTGCGGAACGTCTTTCTCAGCGTGACTTTCTCAGTGTGACTCTGGCGTGAGCGACTCTTACGAGATTTTCGGCATCCCCAAGAGCCTGAATCTCTCGCTCGACGACCTGCAAAAGCGCTTTTATGAGCTGAGCCGGCAGCTGCATCCCGATCGCTTCATGCAAAAGCCGGAAGCCGAGCGGCAGCGTGCGCTGGATATGTCGTCCGCGTTGAACGACGCCTACCGCACACTGAAAGATCCCATCAAACGGGCGCAATATTTGCTGAGCTTGGAAGGCTTCGATATCGGCGAGCAGCGATCGAAAGACGTGCCGCCGGAATTGCTGGAAGAGGTTTTCGAATTGAATATGGCGCTGGAAGAGATGCGCGGCGGTGACGATTCCGCGCGTCCGCAGTTGGAAGCAGCGGAGAAGAACTTCGGGAAGATGTTGGCCGCGTCCGACGAGGAGCTGGCGGCGCTGTTTGTGAAATATGACGGCGCTGAATCCCGCGACGTGCTCACCCAAGTCCGCAACGTTCTCAACCGCCGAAAATACATCTCGAACCTCGTAACCGAAGTTCAGAAAACGCTCGAAACCAGCCACCAACAACCAGCAACCAGCAACTAACAACAGCATGGAAATCGATTTCACAGCAACCGGGCACATTGTCGGGATCGATCTGGGGACCACCAACAGCCTGGTGGCCTTCATGGATCTCACTGGGCCGCGGATTATTCCAGGACCCGATGACGACAAGCTGGTTCCGAGCGTGGTTTCGATCGCGCCCAACGGCGAAGTGGTGGTCGGCAATCCCGCGCGCGAGTTGTTGATCACGCAGCCGGAGCGCTCGGTTTATTCCGTGAAGCGCCTGATGGGCCGCGGGCTCTCGGACGTTCAGGAAGAGCTGAAGCTGTTCCCGTTCCAAGTCGGATCCGGCAGCGAATCGGTGATTCAGCTCCAGCTGGGCGATCGAACCTTCACACCGCCCGAGATCTCGGCACTGATTCTGCGCCAATTGAAACAGAATGCCGAGGATTACTTCGGTGCGGCGGTGGACAAGGCCGTCATTACTGTGCCGGCCTATTTCAACGACGCCCAGCGCCAGGCAACGAAAGACGCCGGACGCATCGCGGGTCTCGAAGTCCTGCGCTTAGTCAACGAACCAACCGCGGCCGCGCTCGCTTATGGCCTCGACAAGCGCGAGAACGGCATCGTCGCCGTTTACGACCTGGGTGGCGGCACGTTCGACATTTCGATTCTGAAGCTGCACGACGGGATATTCGAAGTGCTGGCCACCAACGGCGACACGCACCTGGGCGGCGACGATATCGATAATCTGCTGCTGCGCATTGCGCTGGAAGACGTCGCAAGCGAATGGGGCGAGGATTTATCCAAAGACGGTGAAGGCGTTCAGCGTCTGCGCCGCGCCGTGATCCAAGCCAAAGAAAAGCTGTCGTTCGTGCCGGCCGCCGCGATCGAACTCGAATACCACGGCAAGAAGTACCAGCGCGAAATCAATCGCGAGCTTTACGACAAACTGATCACGCCCATCGTTGACCGCACGCTCGGCCCCTGCCGCGATTGCATCAAGGACGCCGGCGTTACGGTCGACAAAATTGACGAAGTGGTGATGGTGGGCGGATCGACGCGCATCCCGCTGGTGCGTTCGGCCGTCGAAAACCTGTTCCGCTCCAAGCCTCATACGGAACTGAATCCCGACGAAGTGGTCGCGCTCGGCGCCGCGGTCCAGGCCGCCATTCTTTCGGGCGCGGTCGACAACAAGCTGCTGCTCGACGTGACGCCGCTGTCGCTCGGAATCGAGACCATGGGCGGTGTGGTTTCGAAGTTGATCCACCGCAACTCCACCATCCCCGCCAGCGCCACCGAAAACTTCACCACCGGCGTCGACGGCCAGACCAACGTTCTGATTCATGTAGTCCAAGGCGAGCGCGAACTGGTGAAGGACAACCGCAGCCTCGCCCGCTTCGATCTGAAAGGCATCGATCCGGTGCAAGCGGGCATGGCACGCATCGAAGTGCGCTTCCTGATCGACGCCAATGGCATCCTCAGCGTGACCGCGCGCGACCAGCGTACTGGCAAGGAACACAGCGTCGAGGTAAAGCCGTCTTATGGCCTGACGGACGATCAAGTGGAGAAAATGATCCAGGAGTCGTTCGAGCAGGCCGAGCAGGATATGTCAGCCCGGCAGGTTCGTGAACAACGAGTCGAAGCCGACGCGATCCTGCTAGCGATCGAAAAGGCGAAGAAGCACGACGCATATTCCGACCTGACCGACGACGAGCGCGCCGCCATCGACAAGTCCATCAACGAGTTGCTGCTGGTGTACAATTCGGACGATCACCATCGGATCGCAGCCAAGATCGAAGAAGTAAATCAGGCGACCATGAAACTGGCCGAGAACATGATGAACACGGCCGTGCGCGGAGCCTTAAAAGGGACCAAAATCTGATGCCGGGACTCACCTGGGACCATACCGAAGACATCGCGCTCGCGCTCGCCGAGAAATTCCCGGAGCTCGACCCCACGCATATCCGCTACACCGATCTACACCAGTGGATCACGGAGCTTTCGGACTTCAAGGACGATCCGAAGGGGTCGACCGAAGGCAAGCTCGAAGCCATCCAAATGGCGTGGCTGGAAGAGTACCAGGAGAGCCGGGAATAGCCAAGCCCGCCGCCCCCCAGCCTTGTGTTAGACTGGAAAAGTCGCAATTAACCCAGGAAAAATTGAATGCCGAAGCTCAAGACACATAAAGGTGCGTCCAAACGGTTCAAGAAGACCGGAACGGGCAAGGTGGTTCGCCATCATTCGTTTGCCCGCCACATCTTGACGTCCAAAACGCGCGCGCGCAAGCGCAAGCTGAAGCATAGCGTGGTGGCCGATGAGGCCGACCAAGCTAAGCTGAAGAGAATGATTCCGTACTAAGTACGAATGTTGTGTGGAACGGCGCCGCACGTGCCGTCACCGCCAGCTAAATTTCACCCAGGAGTAAAAACGTGCCAAGAGTAAAACGCGGGACTAACCGCAGAGATTACCGTCACAAGACCCTCGCACGCGCGAAGGGTTATTTTCTCACCAAGAGCAAACTGAATCGGGCGGCGCAAGAGGCCGTCGAGAAGGCCCTGAAGTATGGCTTTGTCGGACGCCGCCGCAAGAAGCGCGATTTCCGCTCGTTGTGGATTGTTCGCATCGGAGCCGCCTGCCGCGCCGGTGATATTTCCTACAGCAAGTTCATCAACGGTCTGAAGAAGTCCGGCATCGAACTGAATCGCAAGATTCTGGCGGATATCGCCGCTACCGACGGCCCGGCTTTCTCGGCGCTGATCGAAAAGGCCAAGGCCGCGCACGCCGGGTCGTAGCCCGTTATCATAAAGCCATGAACGCCGCGCAACAGGAACTGGACTCCCTCGCTCACCTGGAAGACCGCATCACGCGAGCCGTGGAGGTGGTGGCCAGCTTGCGCTCCGAGAAATCGGCGCTCGAATCCCAATTGGCGTCGGCCATCGCGGAGCGGGACGCAATCCGGCAGGAGTTGGACGATTTGCGGTCCGAGAGAAAGCATGTTCGCACCCGCATCGAAAAGCTGCTTGGGCAGATGGATTTGCTGAGCGGCGCGTAAACAACGCTTCCTCTGGTCGCGGCTCGGCAAGGCGTTGCGCGGCACCCCAAACTCTGCCAAGCTAAAGCAATGCCGAACACGGAACCGGTCCGTGTCACCATATTTAACCAGACGTATTCCCTGGTGGCTTCTTCCGAGGAGCCGGGCCGGATCGAGAACCTCGCCCAACGAGTGGACGATCTGATGTCCACCATCGCTGCGCGCGCGGGCAACGTCGATTCCACGCGAGCGGCCGTGCTCGCCTGCTTGCACTTAGCGGATGAACTGGATTCGATCGAGCGCCGCCTGAACATGCTCAAGGACGATGTCGACCACCGGGCCAAACACTTCACCATCCTGCTGGACGAAGCAATCGCCGGCCGCGACTAGCCCGGTCGGTCCTATTTTGGCCAAATGGTGAAATCGCGAAATGCCATTCGCACCGGCGTCTTCATGTGCGCCAGCGCCTCGTTCAATTCCAGCAATTCGCCGCGCCCCATGTCGAGCGAATGTTCGTCCGGCTGATATTTAGTGCCCACCTTATAGTCCAGGTACGGCGTGCGCGACTGTTCGATGTGGCAGCCCACGATGTGCGTAATAATCTTGCCATCGGTGAAACGGACCAGGCGCTCCGTGCTCGCGACGAAGGCCGGGAAGTCGGCAACATACAAACGGCCTGGATAGAGGCTGTCGCCGGCATCCAGGATTCCGGTCTGGCGATCGTAGTAAGCCAAACTCAGCACGTCATGGCCAGGGATGGGGACCACATCGAGAATTCGCCCTCCCAGATCGATCTGGCCTTTGCTGTCGGGCCAATGGGCGATGCCAAAGGTCTTGGTGGTGGCCTCCACCGTCAGCGGAACCACCGTGGTGTTGGGACGCGTTCGGAACTGAGCGTCGCCGGCTGTGTGATCGTCGTGCGAATGGGAATGCCCCACCAGCAAAGGGGGAGCCGGCTTGTGATTGCGCTTGGCCCATTCGTCGATGACGCCCGAGACCGCCGAAGCGACATGCGTTTCCCCCGCGCCCGTATCCAGCAATAAAGCTTTTTCGCTCCCAAAGAAAAGATACAGGAACGGTTTCTCATAATTCACGCAGCCGTTCTCCCGCAGAATATAGAGGTCCGGATTATATTCGTGGATCTCCCATTCCGGCGCATCGCCGCAGGTGGGACCGCCCGTTCGCCAGGATTTCGGCAGCGTGCCCGTGCGAACTCCGCCGCCATTGGGTTCCGGGGCTTGGGCCCAATAACATCCGCTAGTGAGCAACAGGCCGAGGCCGACGTGCAATAATCGCATCTTCGAAGTGTAGCGTCTTCCGCGCCATCCAGGCTTGCTATGATGAGCATTCCAGCATGGCGAATCCAGTTCCAGAACTCGGTCCCTTATCCGAAGCCCTCACCCACAACGTTTCGGTCGAGGTTCTCTCGCAATACTCAGAGGAGAACTCGCACCCGCAGCAAGGCGAATGGGTGTTCCAATACACGGTACGTATCACCAACAAGGGCGAAGAAACGGTTCAATTGATCAGCCGGCACTGGATTATCGACGACACCACGGAGGATACCAGGGAAGTCAAAGGCCCGGGTGTGGTCGGCGAGCAGCCAGTCCTGGCGCCCGGCGAGTCGTTCCAGTATTCCTCGTGGTGCCCGCTCAAGTCCCCCGTAGGCACCATGCGCGGCACCTATCAGATGGTCCGCACCAACGGGGAGCAATTTGACATTGTCATCGCCCCCTTCGCCCTAAAAGCGCGTTACACCGTCCACTAAGCGGCTCTATTTCGGGAACGGCGTCAGCGCTGGCTTGGTACCCGGCACAAGCGGCGAACGCGCCGGGTTCGAGCGAAGGAACCACCAGATCCGTAGCAAGAACCAACAAGCAATAACACTGCAGCAAATCTACTCATAGCTACCACTCCATCCGGCTTCACGTGCTAACCTCATTGCGGATCGCCGCCGACGCGCGTCCCGCCCGAACCGACGATCGTCTTTGGAGCCGGCGGCCCGTTCAGCGGATTTAATCGCCCTCCCAGCTTGAAGCTCCAAACCAGATCGCCTCGGACTTCCCTGGAGCCGTCCCGGCTTCCTCCCGCCGCAATCGCGACATACTGTTCGCCGTCGATCTGGTAGGTTGCGGCCGGTGCGTCGGCGCCAAAGCCCGTTTGGAAACGCCACAGTTCCTCGCCGGTCGCCGAATCGAAGGCGCGAAAGAAACCGTCGGAGCCGCCGTGGAAAAGCAATCCCCCAGCCGTGGCCAGCAGTCCGCTCCCGAATCCAGCGGGGTAAGGGACTTCCTGCTGCCACACGCGCTTATTGGTCCGCGAATCGAGCGCGGTGATCATTCCATACTCGCGAGTCCCTTCGATGGGAACTCGCGTGACCAGGTTGAATTGGCGCGTAGCCACTTCGGTAGCGAAGAACAAATATCCGGATGGAGGGTCGTAAGCGCCGGGCGCCCAATCGCCTGAAGCTGACGGTTGAGCGATCTTGGTGTCGCTCCAATGCGGCGTGAACATGCAGCCCTGCTGGTAGCTTTTGACAGGCTCTCCGCATTGGGGAGCGGTGGGATCACCAGATGGAATGGGCTGCGTTGCTACGGTCTTCTGCCTGGGTTCCTGCGGAACCGGCTTCTCATCGATATCGATCAGCGGTTTTCCCGAAACGCGATCCAGGATATAGACCCAGCCTTGCTTCGAATGCGCCGCCAGCGCGTGACGCATTTCTCCGCCATAAGTCTGGTCGAACAAAATGAGCGGCGTCGCCATATCGAAGTCCCACAGATCGTGATGGACCGATTGATAGTGCCACCTGTATTTCCCGGTCATTGCGTCCAGCGCCACCACCGAGCAGGTGAAAAGATTGTTGCCGCCACGCGTGGAGCCGTTGTAATCCGGCCAGGGATTGCCAGTGTTCACGTAAATCAGTCCGAGGTCCGGATCCAGCGCGGGCTGCACCCACATGGTTCCGCCGCCGGTCTTCCATGATTCGCCCTCCCAGGTGTCGTTGCCAAACTCGCCTGGACCCGGAATCGCCCACCAGCGCCACACTTCGTTGCCAGTCTTAGCATCGTGCGCAGTTAATCGGCCGCGCAAGCCGCCATCCCCGCCCGAGATGCTCATGTAGACCAAGCCCTTGTAGTACAGCGGCGGCGCGGTGATGTATTTTCGGAAAGTCTTGGGCACATCTTCGCCCAGTTCGTGCTTCCATAGAAGCTTCCCGGTTTTTTGATCGAGAGCCAGCAAGTACGTCACCGGCTCAGGACGTCCTGTTACTGGCGGCGGCTTGCGAATATCCGTGAGAACGCCGAATACCATTCCATCGCCCAGCCCCACTCCTCGCTTGGCTTTGTTATCGGGCGTTTTCGGATCGGCCTCCGGTCGAAATTCCCAAAGGATCGCTCCGGTTTTGGCATCCAGCGCGAAAATATCCTGCTGGCCTGTGGTGATGTACATCACGCCGTTCCTAACCACGGGCGTGGCTTGCTGTGAGAAACCCGCGCCAAAACCCGAGTTCAGGCGCGCCATCCAGCCTCCCTTGAGGGTTTTCACATTGGTCCGATCGATCGCTGAAAGCGTGGAGTAGCGGGTGTTCCCCCAGTCCCCGCCCACCAGCGGCCATTCGGAAGATGGAGGTTGCCGGTAGTTGGCTGTCTGGCCGAAGGCAATCCCACTGATTACTAGCAACAGTAGTGCGAGATTCAAGCGCGGTTGCATTTTGCAGCCTGCTCCTATTCGTAGTACTCGGGAGATTTTTTCAGCTTTTGGTTTCCGATCATATCGTGTTGGATCCAGAGTTGCGCGCCGCTGGCCTTGAGCAGCGCCTCAACTTTCGCCCTCGAGGCCGCATACTCCGTGTTCGTGACCTTCGGAAAGGTGTGAAATTCCCGTTCCCCTGGAAAATGAAAAAGGTCGCCGCTCAGCAGCACGGGACCGGTTTTGGGGAGCCTCACCAAGAGACATTGATGGCCTGGCGTGTGCCCCGGCGTCGAAATTAGCGTGACGGTTCCGTCGCCGAACACATCATAATCACCGTTGATGATGACTGTTTTGCTTTTCTCCAGCTTGCTATATTCCGCCGGCTTGGCCGATGTGGCGGCAGCGGCGTCGCTAAACATGAAGTCGCGCTCGGCTTTCTGCACGATCCAGGTAGACCCCGCATAGTCGTTCGCGTTCCCGGAATGGTCCCCATGTGCGTGGGACATCGCAAGATACGTAATGTCGGCCGGTCCATATCCAATGGCGGCCAGTTGGCTGCGCAAGGACTTGTCGATCTTGTCGTGCTTGGCCCCGCCGCCTTCTGGCCGATCGTAAACCGCATCGTTCAGCCCAGTCTCCCACAACAAGTTTCCCTTGGGATGAACGATGAGGAAACAGGGATCCGACATGTCTACCGACGCGACTTGATCCCGTGTGAGGCCGTAAGCGCCAGGATCCCGGTCCTTGAGAGTCGCGCAATCGAATACGTACATCCTGATGGGCGGTTGAGCCTCGGCTCGCACCAGCGGGTAGAAAGCTCCGCTGCTGAGAATCAGAATCACGGCATTGAGAATCCGGCGTAAGCGAATAGACATGCGTTAATTCGCGGACCCGTTGGAACTGTTTTCGGAGTTGATGAAATTCTCGCCGGCTAGAAATGCGACGTCACCGGAGTTGGAAACATTTGCCCCCACGGCCGCTCCGCCCACTACCAGGCACCCAGCAATCCACGCGCGAATCATCATGCAATAAGCGTACTCCTAAGACGTGGCGGCCGTCTGCCCCTTGGGTCTCTGCTTCAAGTGCCTTTACGCGATCTGCCAAAGTGACCAGCAAATCACTTTTTACTCGGTAACAAACGGAGTCTCGATCGGCAGCCGCGTGTAACCGTTACTTTTCCCTTGCCGATTCGATCCGCGGGCGACAAGCGGGAGAGGGCTTTATGGCGCTGGTAAGATCGGCAACTCCTTTACTTGTCGCACGGGGTAGTTTGCGATGCGCCAAGAGCGAGCTGGTCACGGGGAGTCGCCTCACTCATCGGAACTCGTCAAGGCTCTCAATCCGGGCCCTTTACCTGCGGCCATTCAGTTGCAATGCGTTCGGGTAACTGATGTCTTGCCCTGTGTCCCCTCAAAAACCTTCCTGGAACAAACGCTTGGCAGCGCTTCGCAACGTGCCGCCCGTCCTACGGCTGGTGTGGGATGCTGCGCCACCCGTCGTAGCCAGCGGGATCGCGCTGCGTTTGGTCAGCGCGCTGATTCCGCTGGCGATGCTCGCCATTTCCAAATTGATCATTGATGCTGTTGCCACCAAGCATGCTGGAGTGATTCCCGACCGAATGTTGTGGTTGCTCGCGGCCGAATTTTTGCTGGCAGCTGCAAATCAATTGCTGAGCCGGGCTATCGACTATACCGACGCGCGACTGGCCGATGAATTTACGCGCGAGGTGAGCTTGCGGCTGATTCAGCATGCCACCAAGCTGGACCTGGCGGCGTTCGAAGATCCCAGCATTCATGACATGTTAGAACGGGCGCGTCAGCAAGCCACCGAGCGCGTTGGAATGCTCAGTGCGATGGGACGCCTGCTGCTGCAATCGATGACGCTCATTTTGTTGTCCGCCGGAGTGATCGCCTACTCGCCTTGGTTGTTCCTGCTGCTAGTGATTTGCGTTGTGCCCGCGTTCATGGGCGAAACCCACTTCGCGCTCCTCGGCTATTCGCTGGCGCATGAGATCACGCCGGTGCGGCGCGAGTTGGATTACTTGCGCGTCATCGGAAGCAGCAAAGAAAACGCCAAGGAAGTGAAGCTGTTCGGGTTGGGCACATATTTATACGATCGCTACAACTCGCTCAACGGCGAGATTATCGGCAAGAATATCCATTTGACGCGCCACCGCTTGATCTGGGGATCGATGTTGGCAGTGGTTGGCTCTATGGGCTACTACGGCAGCTATGTTTTTCTGGTGTGGCAGGCCTTTGAAGGCCGCATCAGCATTGGCACGTTGATGTTCCTGATCGGCGCGATCGCCGGCGCCAGCACGCAATTACAGGGTGTGTTCTCGCTCTTCGCACACATTTCCGATCAAGCGCTGTTCTTGACGGACCTGGTCGATTTCCTCGCGGTGCAGCCCAACATACGTTCGGGGCAGGACGCACTCTACGCGCCCCGGCCCATAAAGGCAGGTTTCGAGTTTCGGGATGTCTCGTTCCGCTACCCGGGGTCTGCGCGCCTGATTCTCAAGAACCTGAACTTTCGGCTGGAGCCTGGCGAGCACGTCGCCCTGGTGGGTGGAAACGGGCAAGGAAAGACGACGCTGGTGAAATTGCTCGCGCGTCTCTACGATCCAACCGGGGGCGCCATTTACCTGGACGGAAACGACCTGCGAGACTACAGAGTGGAAGACCTGCACAAGGAAATCGGCATCATCTTCCAGGACTTTGTACGCTACGACATGACTGCGCGCATGAATATTGGCGTGGGAAGAATCGATGCGATTGGCAGTGACGAAGCGCTTTGGATCGCCGCCAAGAAGAGCCGCGTGGATCGCTTGCTCAACCGCATTCCCGGCGGTCTCAATCAGATGCTGGGCCGGCGTTTTGATGGCGGCTTCGATCTTTCCGGGGGCGAGTGGCAGAAATTCGCGCTAGCCCGGGCCTATCTGCGCGAAGCACAGGTGCTGATCCTGGACGAACCGACCGCGGCCCTGGATGCCGTCGCGGAAGCCGAGGTCTTCGCCCGGTTTGCCGATTTGTCCCGCGGCAAACTGGCGCTGCTGATCTCGCACCGTTTTTCCACCGTACGCAAATCGGACCGTATTATCGTTCTCGAAGAAGGGCAAGTTCATGAGGAGGGAACTCATGACCAACTGGTGGCCCATGGCGGCCGGTACGCGAGCCTTTTTGAATTGCAGGCCGCCTGTTATCGATGAGCCTTCTTCTTTGGAATGGACGTCTTCACGTCCGTGCGCGGAGGTGCGCTGAAGCCGATGAGGTCCATGGCCCGCGACGGCGCTTCGTCGGCCATAAACCATCGCCAGACATTTCCTGTTAGCAGGTTCTCCGCGCTTAGCAGAGTAGCGCCGACGTCAATGCCAACCACATCGGTATCGAACCACGCGAGCGTCGGGTTGTAGCCGTCCACGAAACCGTAACGGCCGAACACGCGGTCGCCGAAGTGTTCCCGAATAGCCTTCAACGCGGGAATGGAGATGTCGGGCGTGAACATCAAGGACCCCGCGGCTGCCGCCGGAGCAACGGTTCCGTCCACCGGTTCAAACGCTTTGATTTCCCCATAAGGTCGATAGCCCTTGGGCCCGTCAGATGCTGTGATGCCCCAGATGTCCGGTCCAAAAGTGCCGGGGAGGCCCAAACTGAGGCTATATTGCCGATTGGCCCGCGTGGCGTTCACGGAATTTAAGAAGAAGTCCAGGAAACCGCGATCGCGGCGATTCCGAAAATCGATCCAATCGTGCGAATACTGATGCGTGAAGAGCGGTCCGCCGCTAATGAATTCGTAGCTGCCGTATTGATAAAAGGGCCGTTGCCACGCGTACCAGGATTCCGGGGAGATGGCATGGGTAGGGGAACCGATGGCCAGAACATACAGCAGCCCAAGTTCGCTATAGGTGTCCCACCGATATTTCAAGAAGCCCTTACCGCGAATCCATCCGTGCGAAAGCAGCAGGGGATCGCCATTGAGCATCCATTGGAAGTCCACACGATTATAGATTTCAGTGGCAAGTTCGGGAATCTCAGGATCGCTGGAGAAGTACTGCGCAGCCGTGAGAACGCCAGCCAGCAGAAACGCGGTGTCGATGGAGGACGTCTCGCTATCCCATTTACGTTCCCCAGTGGAGGCGTCCATCCAGTGATAGAACCAACCGTGCTCTTGCCCGGCTTTATTGGCAAAGAACTCTAAGGTCGCCCGGGCGCGATCGGCAGCCTCTTGCCTGGTGACCCAGCCGTGTTCCGCGCCTATGCAGATTGCCGTGAGTCCGAAACCGGTAGCCGCTATGCTGGCAATATCGCGGCTGGGGCCTTTGCCACGCCCGCCGTCCACTCGCGCACGATCCATCACCAAACCCGTGCCCGGGTCGGCCTGTTCCCAGAAATAGGCGAAACTGCGATGCTCCAAATCCTCAAGGAAAGCGCGGTCTGCTGTCGAGACTGGCGCGATTTGATACCGGTCGGGAACCTGATCCACGGCCGCCGCTGGCGTGGCTCCCGAGACCACTCCCGGGATGACAAGGAGCACGCTGAGAAGGACCGAGGTGGAGCGAGCCATCATGCCTACTATCGGCGCGGAACCTCTAAATACGCTAGTCGGGAGCAGGGAACTCGGCGTACCATCGAAAGCTAGACGCGCCATGGAGCTCCAGGGTTGCTAGATGGTCGCTACCAACTCATACCTCGATGCAAGAGGCTGAATAATCTTGCGACGTCCATGCCCAGGGTTGGTTTCCTCGTGTATCCTTACCAAACCAAACGCTGTCAGTATCTTAACGTCACGCTTCACGGCGGTACGGTCTCTTTTTAGAGCCTTCGCCAGGTCCGTCACGGGCGCCGGCTTCAAGCGAACCGCATGGATCACTCGAACGCGTTGTGCTGTGAGTACGCGAAGCAGGTCAGAGGGATCTTCGAAGGTGAGCCGTATTTGGGTGGGAAGTTTCTCGCCCCGATCGAGCCCACGGGCGCGCTTAACAGATCGCTCAAAGAAGTCTTCCGTCGTGCCATTGCTCACGTTGAGGTTCTTAGCGGTCTTTTTCATTTTCCTTCCTCCACAACTCCTGAACTTCGTCACGAAAATGGGACGGTAATCCTGGAACTTGATGGTCTCGACTTTTCCCATGAAATGCCGGTGGTGGAGACCATGGCTGTTGTCGTAGCCAAGCACGCGGCCATTGTCCGTTTGGCAGACTACGTGATTTACGTAAGCCAGGTTGTACTTCGTAACCTGCCCATCCTGCTTCTGCCATACTTCTTCCCTCAATCTGGCGCCACGTCTGGGCCGTTTCAACAGGATCGCCTCGTCCACCGTCTTTTCCCCGAGCGGCTGCCGGTGGGCCCTCTTCGCCACAGTTCGAGCTTAAGCACAGATGGGTCATCGCATGTCCCATCTGCTCGGGCGGCGCAAGAGAAAAGTAACTAGTGGCCGAATCAGTGGGAGGAGATTTGGTGGAGGCGGCGAGGAGTCGAACCCGCGTCCGAGAAAGCCCGCCGTGAAAAGAACTACGTGCGTTTCCGATTCGGTAGTTGTCGGCCGCCGCATTAGAGCCGGCAAGAAAACGGGGGCTTAGTCCGATTGTCGTCAGCCTGCTGCTCCGAACAGAAGCTCTCGGCCCAATCCTTGAAGATGATGCCCGACGAATGCCGTCAAGGCCCAGCTATCGGACAGAGATCCTGTAAGCAGCGGAGGTTGACCCGATAGGATGTAAGACGATATCTTACTAGTATGAGAACCACCGTCTCTTCCAAGGGCCAGATCGTACTCCCGGCAGAGTTCCGGAAAATGGACCGTATCAGGCCGGGACAAGAGTTCGAGGTCGAGCGCCTGGAGCGCGGGGACTATCGCCTGGTCCGGCGCGCCACTCCCTCGAATCTCGGCGCCATCGATTGGCTTCTTGCTTGTCCGCAGAAGAACTTCTTCGTGCCGGTCGATTCTGAGTCGACCGACGAGCTGTGAAGTACCTGGTGGACGCCAATGTCCTTAGCGAGGCGACCAAGCCCGCGCCCGATCCACATGCACTGAATTGGCTTCGTGCACATGAGTCCGACATTGCTGTCGATCCCGTGATTCTGGGCGAACTGCGATTCGGCATTCTCGTGCTTCCCAAAGGGAAGAAACGGACCGATCTGGAACGCTGGTTCGATACCGGGGCCGGCCGCCTGCACTGTCTGCCGTGGGATTCGGACACGGGACTAAGGTGGGCAGAGTTGTTGGCGCGCCTGCGTAGGGCCGGGAAGTCCATGCCGATCAAGGACAGTCTGATCGCCGCAACAGCGCTGGTTCATGGATTGGCGATTGTCACGCGGAACATTCTTGATTTCAAGAATGCAGGGGTTGAGATCGTCAATCCGTTTGTGCGTTGAGACGGTGTACTGAGTCGAGATTGTTGGCCGGAAGAGATTTGGTGGAGGCGGCGGGAGTCGAACCCGCGTCCGAGAAAGCCCGCCGTGAAAAGAACTACGTGCGTTTCCGATTCGGTAGTTGTCGGCCGCCGCATTAGAACCGGCAAGAAAACGGCGGCTTAGTCCGATTGTCGTCAGCCTGCTGCTCCGAACAGAAGCTCTCGGCCCAATCCTTGAAGATGACGCCCGATGAATGCCGTCAAGGCCCAGCATCCGGGGCGGCTACTTAATTAATTAAGCAGCGTATGCGAACTGTTGATTGGCAGTTCTGGTTTTCCGATCGTTTTACGGGAGCTCGGAACCCGGCACGCCTTCCCACAACGATTCAATCCCGTCGAATCCGTTGCGCCCCCTTCTATTTCAATGATACCACCCGGCTTACGGAACCGGCGCTCCGTCGCTATCATAGGAAGTGAAGCATGCCGCCGGCCACTATCGCGAGTCCCGGGACAACCAAGCGCTCCGACGACCGACACGCCCCCCTTTACAACGTCGTGCTGCTCAATGATGACGACCATACCGCCGAGTACGTCATCGAAATGCTGGAAAAGTTGTTCGCTATCGCCCCCTCCGACGCCTGGAAGCACGTGGTTGAGGTGGACAGCACCGGCCGCACTATTGTCATGACCTGCGATCTTCCGATTGCCGAATTCGGGCGCGACCAGATCCACGGCTTCGGAGCGGATTGGCGCATACCGCACTGCAAAGGATCGATGTCGGCGACGGTAGAACCGTGCCCAGACTAATTTACCGGAGTGGGGAAAGTCTTCGAAATATGATCGTGCCAGGTCAACGTTTCTTCGTCCACCAGGCTCCATAACAACCCGATGCCGGCCGCCAAAAGGCTCAACAGTCCCGAAGCCAGGCGATAGAAGCGCTGCGTTCGTGTGGGCCGTTGCCCGTCGAAGTTCACCAGCCGTAAATGCGTCCAGTACTGGCCGGCGCTGTCGCCATTGGCCAGGCACCACAATACCCGGTAGAAAATTACTACGCCAGCCGCCGCCATTAGGAAGATCGGGGCCGTCTTGGAGTCTACAACAAATGACCCGCCCGCCAGGCGGAAGATGATGCCGAATAGGGCCAGGGCGATCATCACGATGCTGGCATCCACGGCCACCGCCATCGCGCGATGCGCCGGGACCGCCACCGGAGCGTCGCAATAGATGACGCCATCCGCGGGCTTGGCCGAACGCGCATGCGTGAATTCGAGCGCTTGCTGGCCCGGAATCACCTTGCGATGCCTCTGGCGCGGAACCGCTGGTTGCGTTTTGCGGGGAGCCGGTTGGGCTTTGTGCGGAGTATGCTCTACCGTCCCCGGAGCGATCGTTTCAAACTGCACCACCCGCGGCAATTCGCGCGAGCTAAACAGCGACGGCTGATAGGTGAGGGACCTCCGGGCCGCGACCGGCTCCAACTGTGGCGAAGCTTGAGCTGGCGCGGTTTGACGTCGCGAAACCGGCGCGGCTTCGTAATCCAACACGGGAGCGGCCGCCGACGAAGCGGTGTACACCGGACCCATGCGCAGGCGCCGTCCGCAGCGGCGGCAACGGTGGTCGTCGTCAGCGTTCACGGATTGGCAGTATCGGCATTCCATCAAGACACCTCATCAAAACTAACGGTCCCAAAAAGTTCTGCTTGCGGATATCCAGACATCCATGCTACGGTTCTGGCTTGAAGCCCTGTTCCGAAGCTTCCGCAGACAACCCTTCCCTTCGAAACCTCATGCAAGAGGTCACCTTTGTTCGTAACATATTTGGGAACAAATGTCACGAACTTTGTTTGGGAGCTCTGGTTGCGGTTTTGCTTCTGACGGTCTTTCCCCTGTCCGCGCAAGTCCCCCTGCCTCCGCCACCGACGGTTACCGCGCCCCCGCCCGAGCAACCCGCCGTCCCCAACGCCGCCAATCCCGACCAGCAGTTCAAATATGTCCGGCCGGGCGCCCCTTCGCCCGACGATTACAACGCCGACGCTGAAACCGAGGAAGTCGACGGCGATATGCGCCACCTGCGCGGCCATGTCCACCTGGAGACCTCCGACAAAAAATTCGACGCCGACGCCGTGGATTATAACGACGATACGGGCGACGTCGAGGCCTGGGGGAACATCCGCTACGAGAATTTCCTGGACGGCACCAAGATCTCTTGCGATCACCTGAAATACAACGTCAACACAGAAACCGGTATCTTTTATGACGTTAAAGGCACCTCGGAGGCTAGAATCATCTCGCGCCCCGGCTTGCTCACCACCAACAACCCGTTTTATTTCGAGGGCAAGTGGGGCGAACGCCGCGATGGCAAATACATCATCCACGAAGGCTTCGTCACCGATTGCAGGATTCCCAAACCTTGGTGGCGGCTCACCAGCGCCAAGTTCGATATCACTCCCAACGAGAAGGCGCTCACTTATCACGCTGTGTTCCATGTAAAGAAAGTGCCGCTGTTCTATTTCCCTCTCTATTACAAATCGTTGAAAAAGCTTCCGCGCGAAAGCGGCTTCCTGACGCCCAACATCGGACACAGCTCCACTTACGGCGAAATGTTCGGTTTGGCCTACTATTGGGCCATTAACCGCAGCTACGACGCGCTGTACCGTATTCAATACTTCACTCTGCGCGGCCCCGCCAACACCCTGGAACTCCGCGGGAAGGTGCGCCCCGGCACCGATTTCAGCCTCAACCTATACGCGGTGGAAGATCGCGGTATCAATGTTGGCAACGGCGTTATCCAAAAGCAGGGCGGCGAGGATCTGACGTTCGACGGCCACTCTGATCTGGGCGATGGATGGACGGCTCGGGTGCACGTGGACTACTTGAGCTCCTTCCTGTTCCGTGAAGCTTTCAGCCAATCGTTCCACGAGGCGATCTTTTCGGAAACGCATTCGGTCGGCGTCGTGATGAAGCATTGGTCCAGCTTCACATTCGATGTCGCCACCACCCGCGACGAGGAATTTGAAAACGCCAACCCGGACGACCGCATCATCATCAAGAAGCTGCCGCAGGCCGAGTTCCTAAGCCGCGACACCCAGATCCTGAGCGGTCCGGTTCCCGCTATGGTTTTCGTTCAATAGCAGCGCGGGCTTTCTGGATCGCACCCAGCCGACGTTTCAAACGCGCGAGTTCGTGGATCGTTTGGATGTCTATCCGGAGCTCACCACCGCCTTCCATTTCGGCGGCTTCAACATATCCGCCAGCGCCTCGGTGCGCGAGACCGAATATGGCTCCAGCATCTCAAACGGCGTCATCCTTGGCGACGACCTGCTGCGCAGCGCCCGCGAGATTCGTGTCAATATCATTCCGCCGGCGTTCGCGAAGATCTACCAGTCCCCCAAATGGCTGGGCGGCCTAAAAGTGAAGCACGTCATTGAGCCGCGCATCGAATACCACTTTGTCGACGGCATCGGCAACTTCAACAACATTATCCGGTTCGACGACACCGACTTGATGTCGGACACCAACCAGGTGACCTATTCGCTCGCCAATCGCCTGTACGTCAAGGACAAAGACGGCAACGTCAACGAGGTCATGAGTCTGGAAGTGGCCCAAAGCCGCTACTTCAATCCGACCTTCGGCGGCGCCGTGATTGCCGGCCAGCGCAACGTGGTGGAGGATTCCGAGGAGTTGGATGGTTTTGCGTTCCTGAACGGCCCGCGCAATTACTCTCCCATCGTTTCCGCTTTGCGCTTTCAACACGTGGTGGGCTTTGAATGGCGCATGGATTACGATCCGCTGTTTGGCCGCGTGACCAACACCACCTTTAACGGCAATGTTCGGGTTGCCAACAAGTATCTCTTCTCCCTCGGCCACAGCGAGATCCGTACCGACCCGGTCCTCGCGCCCCGCAGCGACCAGATCAACGCCCTGATTGCCGTCGGCAACCAAAATCGCAAAGGCTGGAATGCCGCCTTCACCGCCTACTACGATTACCACAAGGATATTTTGGACTTCGCCACCACCGAGATCAGCTACAACACCGATTGCTGCGGAATCAGCGTGGAATATCGCCGCTATAACTTCGGAACCCGCGACGATACGCAGTACCGGCTTTCGTTCTCCATCGCCAATATCGGGTCATTCGGGAATCTTCGGAAGCAAGAGCGCATTTACTAGCCGACCCTCTGAGCATCCCAAACAGATATCATCTTAGGGTTATGAGGTTTTCACTCGGCAAGCGAAGTGCGCTTGTGTTTTCGCTGGTAGCCGTCGGGTTCGTACTTGGCGCCGATCGGCCGTCCACCTCGGTCCAGTTCAACACCCACCTCATTACCGACCAGCTTCGTGGCGGCTACAGCGTTGCCATCGCCGACGTCAATCACGACGGCAAGCTGGATATCATTCCCGTGCCCGCCGGGAGCCCCGAGCTCGCCTGGTACGAAAACCCGTCCTGGGACCGCCATGTCATGCTCAACGACAAAAGGGCCATGCTGTGGGCCTCCCCAGCCGACATCGACCGCGACGGTATCCCCGAATTCGCACTGCTCGCCGATTTCGGCCAGGACCCCAAGAGCAGCAAAGGTTCCATCTGGCTGCTCAAGAGCCAGGGCGACCCGAAAGCCATGTGGAAGTCCTACGCGGTCGACGCCGTTCCCACCGCGCATCGCGTCACCTGGGCGGATCTAGAAGGCGACGGCAAAAAGGAAATCGTGATGGCGCCCTTCATCGGCTTGAAAGGCTGGGGCGAGCCGAAATACCAGGACAATGTGCCGCTCCTGTTCTGGCGCGTGCCTCCTGCATTGGATGGCCAGTGGAAGCGCGAAACGGTAGATGACAAATTATACGGCGTCGTCCACCATCTGCACGCCGTCAAATGGAATCCGGGCAAACGCGACGACTTGATGGTCGTCGGCTTCGACGGCATCGTCCTCTACACGCCCTCCGGTCGCGGCGACAAGCTGAAATTCGAGCGAAAGATTTTATCCAAAGGCGACCAGCCCAGAGTCGTTCCCGGCGCGGGCGGCATGACGCAAGGCACCAACGATGTCTATCCCATCCACATCAAAGGCAAGCGCTTTCTCGCGGCCCAGGAACCCTGGCATGGCGACGAGATCGTCGTCTATTCGGAAAAGGGCGGACAGTGGCAGCGCAATGTCATCTTCAAAGGCCTGGTGCAGGGCCATGAGATTGCCGTGGGCGATCTTAACGGCGATGGACGCGACGACATTGTCGCTGTCGACGTCACCAATCGCGGCCGGCCCACTCCCGCCAGTGTTCACATTTTCTACTCCGAAGACGACGCGGGCCTGAAATGGCGTCACGAACTGCTCGATCAGGACATGATGGCGGGTTCGGGCGTGATGGTCGCCGACATCAATGGCGACGGCCGCCCCGACATCATCGCCATCAGCGGCAGTTCAGTGAAGTATTACGAAAATCTGGGAATCGTCAAGTAATCCGGCCGGCATTACTGCGGCGGCGCATCGCTGTGATACTGCACCGTTATCAAAACTGGATGCGACTGCGGCGTCGCTCCCGGTTCTGTTTCTTTCCCCGTCAATTGGCCCTGCCATTTGGATGCGTAGTCGAGCGCCGGCCCGTTGAGCGATGGGTCGGTAGAAGCCAGCACTTGCACTTCCGTGAGTTGGCCATCCGGCGATTGCATAGCTTCCAGAAGCACGATCTTGGCGCCGGCCGCAGCGCCAGCAGGTGCTGGCATACCGGCGTGCAACCGCCACGGCCCCGTCATCACGGGTCCTACGCCGATCTGATTTAAACCAGCCGGTTGGAACGCCGCGGGATTCTTGGCCGGGTCGCTCACGCTCTCGGTTTCCGCCTCAATCACCGTTTGCCCCGCCTGCGTGATCGTGAATCCGTTCGCGATCAGTTTGCCATGAAACGCCAGTGCCTTCGAGTAATCGTAATGGACGTACAAGCCCGGCATTAAAGAGTAAGTGATCAGCGCTCCCGCCTTGGGATCCACGCAGTACTCGTCCTCATCCCAGTGGCGTCCGCCCGTCACGGCAGGCACGCCGGTGTGGTAGGAAATCAAAGCGCAAGTCAGCTCCACGCCGTTCAGACTGCCCTTTGCGATCCGCAGCGATGCCAAAGCTCCCACCTTGGGGCTGGTATAAAAAATCGCTTCCCGCACCTGAGCCAGCCGCAAGGGAAAAGAATCCGCGGCCTGATTGCTATACAAAACGTGGTTCACATTCAGGTGCACGGAGGAATAGCTGGGACCTTGCGCGGTCCACCGATAGAGGCCCGCGCTGGGCGAAATGTCTTCCATCTGCCACATCCCGTCCGACGACGAAGAACCCGACGCCCGGAAGGTGGTTCTCAAATCGTAAGGCTGCGCCCGCACATTGGAATGTTGGTGCGCATTAATCAGCAGGTTGACGATCTCGGCGCGCTGGTTCACATCCTGCACCGGTTGGGCGTTGCCCGTCACCAATTCCAGCGGATCGGCTGGGACTGGCGGCTCGGCTGGCTGCGCCATGAAAGGCGACGGCAAGATCCCCAGGAATATCGCCGAGCCGAGCATGGCGACGATCTTCCTCGGCATGCCACCATCATAAAACAATGCAACAGAACGCAAGCCCTCTCTTGACCGCGCATTTGCTGCCGAAGATCGAGCGTTTGCTCATCGATTTGCTCCGCTCGCTTCGCCCCAGCGATTGGGAATTGCAAACTATCGCTCCGCAATGGAAGGTCAAGGACGTCGTTGCCCATCTCCTCGATACCGCAACTGCGTAAGCTCTCCATCGTCCGCGATGGGTACGCCCCGGAGGGTCCGGCGCCTCAGTCTCCAGCGGAGCTAATCGCCTTCATCAACCGATTGAATCGTCAAGGCGTCCAGCTATATCGCCGTTTGAGCCCCCAGGTTCTGATTTCCTTGATGGAAGATGCCTCGCGGCAAAGCGCGGAGTTTCACCAGTCGCTGGATCCCTTTGCCCCGGCCGCTTTCGCCGTCAGCTGGGCCGGCGAAACTACATCGCCCAACTGGTTCGATACCGCGCGCGAGCTGACCGAACGCTGGCATCATCAGCAGCAGATCAGGCTCGCCGTAAATCAACCAGGCATCATGACGCCGGAACTCTATCACCCGGTCCTGGATTGTTTCATGCGGGCCTTGCCTTATGCCTACCGCGACGTCTCGGCGGATCCTGGGACCCTGCTGCAGTTCGACATTTCAGGCGACTGCGGCGGATCGTGGTTCCTGTATCGCGATGGCAACTGGCGGCTGGTCCGCGATCCGGGGGAAAAGCCCGCCTCACGCGTCGTCATCCCGCAGGAGATCGTCTGGCGACTTTTCACCAAGGGAATAAATCGTACGTCGGCTGACGCTCAATTAGTTATAGACGGCGATCGCGCGCTCGGGCTTCATATTCTGGGCATGCTCGCGATCGTTGGATAGCAGAGCCGCACCACGACCTTACGCGTGCGCTAGGGTTAGAGTAACCATGCCGTCACCAACAGCCCTCCGGTTCTTCGTCTTTGGCCTCCTGGCCGCGCCCTTATTCGCGCAAACCCAGATCGGCGGCGGAACGTGCAACTCGTCATCCTTAACCGGAACCTATGCCGTCTCCATCACTGGACGTCAGGTCTCCACCTCGGGAACCTTCACCGGCGTCCTGCAGGCCAATGGAACGGCAACGTTCGACGGACTGAGCGCGATCAGCATCGCCCTTAGCGAGGACACCAACCAAGTAGTCGCCACGCCCGTGACCTGGTCCGGTACCTACAACGTCCAAGCCAACTGCGTCGTGGCGGTCAACATCACCTCTGGTGGCAGCGCGACGCTCAACGTAATGGTTTACAACCAGGGCAAGAACTTCCTTTTGACGGGATCCGATGCTAACTACTCCTACGCGGGCACTGGAAACTCCCAGCCTCAGTCCACCACCTGCTCTTTATCCACGCTGAATGGCGTGTACTCAATCAACGGCACTGGGTACGCCCTGGCCTCCAATGCCGTCGCCGGGGTCACGAATGGCATTGGGTTGTTTCAGACGGACGGTCAAGGCAACATTACGGTCGATTTCACCGTGGCGACCAGCGCGGGCAGCGAAGAGATTACCGAATCTGGTACCTACACGATCGGCCCCGATTGTTCCGGATCGGCGTCGCTCACTGGTTCCGGTTCCCAAACCATCGCCTTCAGCTTCAGCATTTACAGTGTCGCTCCGGCCAATACGAATTTCTACCTCATCGCGGCTCGAGCATCGAAGTTCCTGATATCCGGCGGCGGCCACACCGCCTATGGGCAGCCGGCCGTCACCAGTACGCTGGCGGTTCCCGCGTCTTCGCACGCTATCAGCGGAGGAACTTGCAGCGCGTCGAGCCTTAGCGGCTCTTACTCCCTGATCTTGAGCGGACGCGGAATCTCGCCCCAGGGGAGTTTCACGGGCTCGTTTCAATCCGTTGGCACGGCCACGTTCGACGGCCAAGGCAATGTAACTCTGGCTGGAACCGCCAACACAAATTTGGCCCAGGCTCATGCCTTTTCCTACACCGGGACCTACAGCATCTCCAGCGATTGTGCCGGCACATTGACCACGACAACAACAGGCGCGGCCCAATTTGCCCTGGTGGTCTGGGGCAGTGGCACGCAGTTTAACCTGGTAGGCTCCGACGCGAACTATGTCTATTCCGGGAGCGGCGGCGCCAATCAACCGCCGGGCTGCGGGACGTCCACGCTCTCGGGCGAATACACCTTCACCGCCAGCGGCTTCACACTGTCCGCAGGCGTGCAGAACGGTTCTGAAGACGAAGCTGGCGTGTTCCAGTTCGACGGCCAAGGGAATGTGACGGCCAAGTATACCGACACGCAGGCCGGGACCGCAGCCGTTCCGCTCACCGCCACCGGGACCTACACGGTCTCCGCCTTTTGCCTGGCTTCCGCTGCGCTCACCGATTCCGGCGGCGAAAGCCAACGCGTTCAACTTCGTGATCTCCGGCCTCCACGGCGAAAACATGGATCTGATCGCGGCCGATTCTCAATTCGTCCGCAGCGGTACAGCCCATTCGGCGTTCCTCAATCCCAGCCAATCCATCGGAAATGTGGCCAGCTACGTGTACAGCGCCACGCCGGCGGGCAGCGTCTTTGTGCTGTTCGGACAGAATCTCTCGACGAAACCCGCGCAGCCCGTCTCGCTCCCTCTTCCCAACAAATTGCTGAACACCTCAGTGACGGTGAACGGCGAATTTGCTCCCCTGTTCTATGTGGATTCCGGTCAGATCGACGCTCAGATGCCTTGGGACATCCCGGGAAACAGCGTGGCTTCGGTGATCGTAACCAATGGCGGCTCCATCAGCAACGCCGCCGCGGTTTACGTGCCTGCCACCGGAACGCCGGGGATCAGCGAATTTTCCAACGATCGCGCGGTGGTGGTCAATCCTGACGGCAATCTGAATTCGAGCGCCGATCCGGCCAAGGTGGGCGACGAAGTGGTTGCCTACTTCACGGGTGGCGGCCCGGTCCAGGCCTCTGGAACACTGATAACCGGCGCTGCCTCGCCCTCCGGATTGTCGCCCGTCACTGGCGACAACTCCATCACCGTGGGCGGCATCTCCGCCGACGTGAAATATGTGGGCTTGACGCCCGGATCGGTCGGCCTCTATCAGGCGAATTTTATCGTGCCTCAAATCGCCAAGGGCACTTACCCGCTAGTGATTACGATCGCAGGCCAGGCCTCGAATAATCCGGTGATGACGGTGTCGAATTAGCGCGCATTCTTCGCAGGACGTCCCATAGCGACGGTGCGCCAGCGAAACACCAAACTGCGATCACTGGGTCGCAGATGGCGCAGCCCAACGACGACGTCAGGTCAAACGGCAGCAGCGGATTGCCATAGAGGTGATGCAGAATATCCCATCCAGTGTGCAGCAGCCAGCCGATTCCAATGAAGCTGTACGATCGCAGACCGTAGTACGCGCAGATTGTCAGCAGCGTGCAAAAGGCCATTTCCCATAGCCCGAATCCGCCGCCGCTTAGATAAGCGGCGCCCGCGCCGGCAATGAGGACGGCCATTATTTTCTGCCGCGCCGGTTCTTTGATTAGCGAAACCAGCAGAATAAAGACCAGGGCGATCGCGACGGGAGCGATCCATTGAATCGGAGTGTCAAAATTGGCGGTTCTCATGTGCGTCCCCCTCTATCGGTCCTTGTACGTCCCATGCTTCTTCGCCACCTCGATCAGCGTGGGATAGAACTGCACGAATGTGTTATCGGTGGCCGCATGTTCTTCATGGCAGCTATAGCAAACTTCGCTTTTCGGAAATAGCTTGCCTTCTCGCGCTCCATTTTCGAATCCATAGAACGACCACCCGCCCTTAGACGCATACTTCACCTCCGCCTCCACCACCAGGACCTTCTCCGTCTGCACCCGCCCGCTCTTATTGATCGATAGATTGGTCGCCGATTCGCGCATTTCCGCGATCAACACCGTCTTATCCGGCCAAACGCCGGTCTGCATGAATTTGTCGTACGCGGCCGGCTCGGCAAACACAGTCGTAAACGCCGGATTTTCGTGGGGTATGGCGGTGTAAGACATTCCGAGACCCGACCCCAGATACACCCACTTGCGATAGTCCGGTAGTTGGAGTTTCTGCTCGCCCGCAAGAGCGATCGCAGTTGCGGCGAACAACAGGATTCGTTTCGTCATGCTGTCGCCTGACCCAGAGTGGCCCGAACGGCCTGTAAAATCTCCGGCCCCGCCTTGTCTGGCGTTCCCGCGTCAAACGGCGGCTGCGGATCGTATTCCATGAAAAGTTGCGCCTGCTTGGCCGCATCAACTCCCCGCAACTCGGCCAGCAAGGTCAAGCCGAAATCGATTCCAGCCGTAACGCCTCCGCCGGTGAATCGATTTCGATCGGCCACCACGCGAGCCTTCACTGGCGTCGCACCGAACTGGCTCAGCATGTCATGGCAAGCCCAGTGCGACGTGGCCTGAAAGCCCTGCAGCAAACCGGCCGCGCCGAGCATCAATGAACCGCTGCAAACTGACGTAACGTAGCGGGCCTGTGGCGCTTTGCTTCTCAGGAACTCGATCAAACCAGGATCTTTCATCGCTTCGAAAGTGCCAAAACCGCCCGGCACAAACAGCACGTCGAGCTTCGCGGGGCAGTCACCAAGCACCGTGGTAGGAACCATCTTGATATCGCCGCTGTCCGACGCGACAGGCTCCAGCGATTTCCAGAGCAAGTGAATCTTGGAATGCATCGAAAAGACCGTGAGCGGTCCCACGAGATCGAGCATCGTAAATCCGGGATACAGCAGCATCCCTATTTCCAGAGGCATTTTGTCCTTTCTTTGTGGCGCACGCACTCTGCGTGCCGCGTTCACACTCGTGTGAACGCCAGTGGATTAAGTTAGATCTACAGCTGTTACTTGCGGCCCTTCTTTACCGGCAGTGATCTCGCCAGCAGCGACTCAAACGCGATCTTCGCCCGCCGGTCCGCATCGGGCGATTTCAGAAAACGCTGCGCCGCGTGATGGCTCAGATAAATGCCGCACAGCTCCCACACGAATTGCGTAACATCCAGATCGGCCCGCAGATGCCCCAGAGATCGCGCATCCGTGACGGTCTTCGTCAGCAGTCCGCGCCAGTCGGCTTCCATGGCCAAAATCTTGTCGCGCACCGGCCCTTCTACATCGTCAAACTCAAATAATCCGGCCGCCACCGGGCACCCGCCCGGCAAGCCCGCGCGTGGAGCCCAGCCAAACCAATTCTTCACCAGCGCCTTTAGCCTGGGCAGCCCTTCGGGCTCTTTCATGGATGGCGCGATGATATGCGACGCCCCCACTTCCGCCGTGTGCTCCAGCAGTTTGATCTGCACTTCTTCTTTCGATCGAAAGTGCGCGAAGAGGCCGCTCTTGGACATCCCCACTTGATCGGCCAGCACGCCGAGCGTAACGCCTTCCAGGCCCGCCTGGCTCATCAGCGCCAATCCCCGGTCTAGAATCCGCTCGCGGGTAGAGGCTGCGTTTCCCATGGATGGAGAATAGCACGACCGGTCGTGTCGGTCAACAGAAAAGTGGACCAGCCTGTCCGCAGCAATAAATAAGATCGAAGCGTCGGCGCGGCGCATCGCGCTTGCGAGGAACTATCAATGAGCCAAGAATCAGCCACATCGGCCGTACGGGAACACCACCCCGGGATTTTCGAAACCAAGGCCATCGCCGAGGAGGGCTTCATCTATGGTTTGCCCATCGTGATGAACTATGCGGTGATGTATGAGTTCTGCGTGGACAAGAGCTCCTCGCAATACAAGGGGCCGTTCAATAATCTTTTCAATAATCACCGTGTCTTCACTTATGAAGACACCGCCGTCGTTACGCCAAATAGCGACACTCCGTACTCCATGCTCTGGGTGGACTTGCGCGCGGAGCCGATGGTGATCTCGGTGCCGGCAATGGCAAAGGAGCGCTACTACTCGGTGCAGTTCATCGATGGCAATGTCTACAACTACGGCTACATCGGCAGCCGAGCCACCGGTATCGAGGCGGGCGATTATCTCGTCGTCGGCCCCGATTGGAAGGGCAAGACACCCGCGGGGATCAAGAATGTGTTCCAATCCACCACGCCGTTCGGGCTCACCATTTTCCGCACCCAACTATTCGACCCCGCTGACATGGCGAACGTGGAGAAGGTTCAGGCCGGCTACAAGGCGCAGCCGCTTTCGGCATACCTGAAACAGCCCGCGCCGCCCGCCCCGTCGCAGATCGATTTCCTCCCGGCAAGCACTGCCGGGATCAAGGAACATTTCTACGACTATCTCGCCTTTGCACTCCAGTTCGTTCCGCCATCGCCAGAGGCCGACGGAATAAGGGCCAAGCTCGCCAGTATCGGCATCGGGCCCGGCAAAACGTTTGACTTCAAGGAGCTGTCCTTGGAACACAAGGCCGCCATGTTGCTGGCGATGAAGGAGGGCAACGACAAGGTGGACAAATATCTGGACGCAGGGGTGGAAACCGTTAACGGCTGGAAGGTCGGTGCGGTGTTCGGCGACCGCGCTTTTTACAACGGCGATTGGTTGACGCGGGCAGCCGCCGCGAAGGGAGGCATCTACGGCAACGACGCAGTCGAGGCCGTGTACCCAATGACGCGCACGGACGCGGCGGGCAAGACGCTCGACGGGAGCAAGCACAACTACACCATCACCTTCCCCGCTGGCCAGCTTCCCCCTGTCAATTCGTTCTGGTCGGTGACGATCTACGACGGTAAGAGCCAGCTCCTGATCAAGAACCCGATTGATCGCTACCTCATCAACTCTCCGATGCTGCCGTCGATGAAGAAAAACGCCGATGGATCGCTCACGCTCTACATCCAGAAGGATTCACCTGGCGCTGACAAGGAATCCAACTGGCTGCCGGCGCCCAACGACACCATCTACCTGGTGATGCGCCTGTACTGGCCGAAGGAAACGCCGCCTTCCATCTTGCCCGCGGGTAAAGGCACGTGGAAACCACCCGCGGTGCTGCAAGCGCAATAGCCCCGCATTACTCAGACCTTATTGCCCGCCCGCGTCCATCCAGGCTCGGGCGTCTTCCAGCGGCTTCTCCGAAACGTTAATGAATCCGCCCAATGGACGATCCAGCGAAACGATCAGCGCGATCACAACCGAGAACGAGAGTGCCAGGATCACCGGCGCCCACGATCGCCGCGCGGATTCTGCGATGGCCGTCTGGTATCCAACCAGGAACATACCGAGCACGATTAAGGTGTAGAGGGCCAGCCAGATGGCCGTTGGGATACGGGACTCTAGCCCAACCACTATCCGCAGAGCTTGTAGATCGAACATCTGGTTCAGTGAGTCTACGTACAGGGCGCCCGCGGCCGGGTTCAGGCCTTTCCGCACGTCAACGGCCGCCATGTCCCACAACTTATGCTGGATGCGTTGCGAGTCGGCGATCGCCTTGGCTACGCCATTGAAGCCTTGCGCCCGCAGGCCTAAACGATCGTCCAGGTAAGTTTTGATAAGCCCTGCCGCTTCGCCGCGCTCCGGTTCCGGCAAGAAATCGGACCTCAACCAGACCGTGCGGATCATGTTGGCTTCGCTGCGCACCAGCGCCTTGCGGTTGTCGTACCGGCTGGTCACCAACCCAAAGGTGAACGCCAGCATAAATGCCAGCAGTCCGAGAGTGGATGCCAGGATCGAGGAAACAGGCTGCAGCTTCTCCTCGTCCCTGCGTCCTTTCACCCGGCGTCCCAAACGGTGGCCGGCCTCCACCACCACCATGACGATCACGACAGTCGCCGCCAGCAAAGCCCAGATTGGAATCGCGTCCATAGTCAGGTTGGTTTTTTTTAGGCGACGCGTTCCAGCCGCAGCTGCCGCTACAGGTCGATGATGTTCATCTCACGAAGCAGATGAATGAGCTGTAACTCCGCTTCGTTTGTTGACACATGCGGTGCCCGTCCCGCATACCACGCCCGCACCGCAGCGGCCAAACGGTCTCCCCGTTGCCGTTCCTGATCCAACTCTTCGCCCTTCTCGCGCAGCAGCTCAGTGAACCACTCCGTGATCGGATCCGAATTTACACGTCGAAGATAGTCCTCGACACTCGGTTCCCCAGATCTGGCTCTGCGCCCCATCTCGTTAATCATCCGGACGGTCTCCATCAGAGACCTTGCCGCCGGGCTGTCCATGTTTGATACCCCTTTTCATACGCGGCGCGTTACGTGGGCGCGCGCGAAGTATGGGGTATATTCTAACAACTCACCGGCTTGCAGCGGATTGACCGTCAGCCCTTCGGCATCATTTTTTCGACCGCCTGGTCAATGGTGAAGCTGGCCGCCTTGGCGCGCGGCGGGAACTCCTTGAAACTCTCCAGCCACTGCATGAGAAGGGGTGGGGCTGCGTACTGGAGGGGAATGTTCTCCATGAACCAGTCGTTGTATTTGAAACTTTCCTCGCCGCGTTCAAATGGATCGGCGCGGAGATCGAAGAACTTGGGAAGCCGCATCGCAGACAGCGGTTCGCGCCAGACATCGATACCGGCACTTCGCTGTTCGGCGAAGACGATCTTGTAGTCCCCCATGCGCATCGCCATGCAATCGCCGTCGTCGCTCCAGTAAATGAAACCTGGGCGTGGCGATTTGTCGACCTTACCAGCCAGGAACGGCATCAGGTTGAACCCGTCGAGGTGAACTTTGTAGGTCTTGTCACCCATCTTGTATCCCTTCTTCACCTTCTCCACCAAGTCGGGTTCTCCGCTTGCCGCGGCGAAGGTTGGGATGAAGTCCTGAAGGGAGCAGATGTCGTTGATGACGCGGCCGGACTGGATGACGCCGGGCCAGCGCATGACACAGGGTACCCGCCAGCCGCCTTCCCAGTTGGTGTCCTTCTCCCCGCGGAACGGCGTGGCGCCGCCATCCGGCCATGTCATCACTTCGGCACCGTTGTCAGTGGTGAAGACGACGATGGTATTGTCGGCGACTTTCAGATCGTCAAGCTTCTTGAGCAATTGGCCGACGTAGCCATCCAGCTCGACCATGCCATCCGGATAGAGCCCGTGTCCGGTCTTGCCGACCGAGGACGGTTTCAGGTGCGTGAAAACGTGCATGCGCGTGGGGTTGAAATAGCAGAACCAGGGATCAACCTCTTTCGACTTTCGGTCCATGAAATCGAGCGCCGAGGCCAGGAACTCCTCATCGACGGTTTCCATGCGTTCTTTTGGGAGTGGCCCCGTGTTCTCAATCGTTTGCTTGCCCACTTTGCCGAACTGCTCGTCCACGGTCGGATCGTCTTTATCGGTTGCTTTGCATTTCAGCACGCCGCGCGGGCCAAACTTCTTTCGAAACGCCGGGTCCTTCGGATAGTTCGGATAGTAAGGTTCTTCCTCGGCGTTCAGGTGATAGAGGTTGCCGAAGAATTCATCGAATCCGTGAACGGTGGGCAGATGCTCGTTACGGTCGCCGAGGTGGTTCTTGCCGAATTGGCCAGTGGCGTAGCCGAAGTGTTTGAGAAATTCCGCGACAGACGGATCCTCCGCGCTCAGTCCGAGCGTTGCGCCCGGGGTGCCGACCTTGGTGAGCCCGGTACGGATGGGCGATTGGCCGGTAATAAAGGCGGCACGACCGGCCGTGCAGCTCTGCTGCCCATAGAAATCCGTGAACATCGCGCCTTCTTTGGCGATACGGTCGATGTTCGGCGTCCGGTATCCCATGACGCCATGGTTGTAGCAACTGACATTGAACCAGCCAATGTCATCTGCCATGATGAACAAGACGTTAGGTTTCTTTGGCCCGGCCATCTTAGTTACCCTTTCACCCGGCTTTTGCCCTCTACGGCTGCTCTTCGGTCTCCTCGGTTGGCTTTTGGCCCGCACTCGCCAAATTCCTCTCCGCCTTGCTAGTTTCCGTGAGGGAGACGCCGTTCTTGGATCCACCCATATAAATTTTGCTCAGAAACTCGGTAGTTCCATACTTCCGAAAAACCAGCTGGGAGTGCTTCGGCGTTGTACCGGCAATGGACGGCCGGACAATGAATTGCGCGAGCGTATCGCCCTTGGCGTTCTGAACGGTCATGATTCCGCCATTGGAGCCGCTCTGGGATTGAAAGGTATACTCGCCTGGCGGGAGGGTCTTCTCGCCAATCATGAAGCTGTGGCCGATGTGCGCGCTGATCGGATTGACGATCTGAGCGCTCGCCCAGGGGGCGGCTGCTGTCATCAAGAAGACCGTCAAAGCGGGAGCTAACATTCTCAACTGGTTTTTCATAAACTCTCCTTATGTCGGGGACCGACATTGGCAGGATGCGGTTCTGAGCACCGGGTTGTAATATTTTTCCCGGCGCCCGCCCGGTCACGACTTGTCCCGTCCAAAACACCGTCACTTGCGCCACCCGGTAAGTCTTACATGCGCTCCCCGGTGTATGATGACTCTGGTCCGTAATCGTAGGAGAAAGCCAATGCAAACAACGAAATCCACCGCCGTGACCCTCGGCCTGATGTTCTCAATGCTCGCGCCAGCCGCCACCCAGGACTCGCCCGGCGCTGCCACCGGCGTCCGCGCCATCATCCATTCGGTCGCCGATCTCGATAAAACCGCCGCTTTCTATCGCGACGGCCTCGGCCTGGCGATGGTGGGCCCTGGCGGAAAGGCAGCCACTACGCTGGGCGCGCCCAAGCCGCTCGATGAATCACTGTCCAAGTTCACAGCTACCCACGGCGCCAGTTTCCGCAACACTACGTTCAAAATCCCGGGCGCGAAATTCGACCTTGAGCTCACCGAGTTTACGGGCACCCCGCGCAAGACCGTTCGTCCGCATATGCAGGATCCCGGCGCGGCGACCTTGGTGCTCATTGTTCGGGATGTGGATGCCGCCCTGGCCGGCGTCAACAAAACCGGCGGTTCGGTGCTTAGCATCGGCGGCCAGCCCATGAAAGTCGGCGGCGAAAAAAGCAAGAGCCGCTCGGTCTTTGTTCGCGATCCCGATGGCTTCATGCTTGAACTCGCGGCCATCCAGCCGCTGCCCGCCACCACCGCGCCCGCCAGCAGCAACGTCACCGGCGGACGCATCGGCGTAACTATCGCAAACACCGATCAGACGCTGAAGTTCTATCACGACGTGCTCGGCTTTGAAACCAAACCGGCTCCGCCCGAATTCGCCACCGATAAGACCATAGCGTCCTTGATCGATGCCGTAGGCGCGCAATGGCGCATTAGTTCCGCGAAGATCCCAGGCAGCCCTGTCGAGTGGGAACTGCTCGAATTCAAGGGCGTTAAGCGCACCCCGTTCAGTCCCGCCGTTCCCGACGTCGGATCGCCCGCCGTTTCGGTGATGGTGAAAGACGTCAATGCCGCCCTGGAAGCCGTTAAAGCCGGTGGTGGATCGGTAGTTACCGCAGGCGGTCAACCGGTGAAGCTGGGGCCCGCCATTGGGATTTTCGTTCGCGATCCTAACGGCCTTCTGATCGAGCTGATTCCTGGGGCTTAAGCAGTCGAAAACAGACTAGATGCCCCGCGCGGGCGATGATTTCGGTCGGAAAGCGGCCCTCGACGTCAGCGCCAAACGCCTTTGCATCCACAATAAACACCCGTGTCTGCGGATTTTGCAGTGCCCCGGGAAGCTTGCCCGGTTCCAGGACCGCCACAAAGTAACGGTCGCCGTACCACAGCAGCTGGTTCATCTCGTCAAAACGCGGCGCGCCGTCGTCGTAAAACGTGATCCTCTCATTTGGCGGCGTTGCCCGCGTGGAAGCCAGCGCGATCGGACGCGTCTCGGTTGCATGCCAATTGATAGGGGGCCGAATCGCAATGAATAGCACGAAAATCGCGAGCAGTGGTGTCAGCACCCGCAGTCCGTTGCGCAGATAGCGCTCCGGAACCAGCCACATTAATCCGATCGCCGAAAGAATCGCGAACGCCGGGTAGGCCGGCAGCATATAGCGGAGCACTCGGCTTTTTGTGATCGCGCAAAGCACGTAAACCGCGGCGACCCAAAGGACCAGCAAGCGCAATTTACGATCGCGCCGGCGAATCACCACCACCATTCCCGCCCCCATCGCCGGTAGCCATGGCCAATACGACTTTGCGACCATCCATATGTATTCGAACGCTCCGGTGTAGCGCCGCCACGCCGGCACCAGCGCCCCGGTCACTTCCTGGTTCATGTACACCGAGCTGCGGACGAAGAACTCTACGCCGAATCTGTAGATCCATTGCGCATACCATGCGATGGGCGGCACAAAAGTCAGCAGCGCTCCCGCCGAGCAGGTAGCGCAGCGGCGGACGGCGGCGATTGACCATCATATCCGCCGCAAAGAGCAACGGAATGCTCACTCCCGCCAGCGCGCGCGTTAACTGCGCCAGGCCCGCGAATGCTCCCGCCGCGAATAGCCAGCGCGGATCGTCGTCGCTCAACACCCAGCTCGAAACGGCCGCCAGAAAGAAGAAGGTGAACGGAACGTCGGTCATCGCCCGCGCGGCATATTTAATGAAGTAGATGCTGGTGGCCATCACGAACATGGCCAGTATTCCGATGAACGGATCGCCAGTCATCCGGCGTCCCAGCCACGCCACCAGAAGGATTACCCCCAGCCCGCACAACGCGGAAGGCAGCTTGGCCAGCGGATCGGAAAGCCCAAACGGGACAAACAAAGCCGCTTCCATCCAGGAGAACAGCGGGGGATGCTCCAGCGCCGGCCCGCCGTTACTTTCAATCTCCAGCCAGTGCCCGGATTGGACCACATGTTTTGCAACCAGCGCATAACGCGCGTCATCATAGCCGGCGAGATCCCCTGACCGGATCGGCGCCAGAAGCACCAGGGCGGAAAGAATAGCAAGAATCCAGAAAAACTGCCGATAGTTATTCAGTGGATTTAGGGCGGGGAACAACCCGTCCATTATGGCATGTATAATCAGCCTGGAGCTTCGTTTGCTCCAGCCTCTCCGTCGAGGAAAACATGAAGCTGCACTACGTAGTTTGCCCGCTCCTGTCGATACTTTCTTGCGCCGCTCCGGTTCTGGCCGGATCACTTCCAACACTGGCCGGTTCACTTCCAACATCGGTAACAGCTGTGCTGTTCCCCGACGGCCGCTATTCGCCCATGGCGATAAGCGAAATGGGCCGCGAAGCTGCCGGCATCTTGAAACATTCCGGCGTGGCCTTCCATTGGCGCCTCGGCCCTTCCGCCCAAGTCTGGGATGGCGTCCTCATTGTTGTTCGATTGCGCGGCCGTTGCGAGATGGACGGTCCATCCGCTGTCATGAAGAAGGGTGCGCTCGGTTGGTCGCACGAAGTGAACGGAACCATGCTTCCCTTCAGCGATTTGGCTTGCGATAACATTCGCGGCGCCATTGAATCCACGGACCTGCACGAGAATCCGATGCAAGGGAATGTGCTGCTGGGCCGTGCCATGGGGCGTGTCCTGGCGCACGAAATCTATCACATCGTGGCCGACACCGACAAACACGGCGAAGGTGGGGTGGCACAATCGGCGTTATCCGGGCGGGAGCTAACCTCCGGCCAACTCGAACTTCAGCGGTCCGATGTCGAGGCCATCCAGAACGGTTTGCACCAGTCTGGACGTTAAGCCCGGCGACTGAAAAAGAACATTGATACAATGCGGACAGCTTTTCCATCCGCATATGTCCCTATTAAGATCCGCGCTACTGGTCCTTGGCTTATCGAGTTGTGCCGCACTGTACGCCCAGAGTCAAGCCTGCACTGTCGATGACAGCACGGCAACGGCGACATGCCCCCAAGGTACTTCCTTCTCCCAGGATCCGGATCAATTATTCTCGGAACTTGCAAGCATCCTCAGTGGCATTCCCGAACTTTCCTTCTCTTATACGGTATCCGTCGGCTCCGGAACTTTACCTCCGGGCTTGACCCTGAGCCCGAGCGGCTTGCTGAACGGCACTCTCACTACGGCGGGGACGTTCAGTTTCAGTACGACCACCGATTTCATGGTGTCAGCTGATGGCATTGTTGCGTTCGATGAAACATTCGATTCTCCGTTCACGATAGTGGTAACGCCTTACTCTGGCTCTTCGCTCACCGTCGATCCATCGGGGCTCAACTTCAACCTGACGCAAAACGCGGCTGCCGCCATCCAGACCGTCAACATCACTAACAACAGCAATCAGGCGGTTCAGTTCTCCGCCTCCGCCACGACCACTTCGGGAGGGAATTGGCTCACAATCTCGGCACCGCAAGGCTCCATAGCGTCCTTCAACTCCTTCGGTTTGGTAGTCACCGCCAACCCATCGCAATTGAAGGAAGGTACATATTCCGGAACCGTCTCCATCTCCATCGCCGGAGGCTCCACCGTGGACGTCTCTGTGGTGGCGGTGGTAGCGGGAACGCAACCCAACCTTCAGATTTCGCAGACCGGCGAGCGATTCCAAGCCGTTGTCGGCGGCGCTGCCACTTCCCCGCAGACCATTTCCGTGCTCAACTCCTCGGACAGTCCGCTGAACTTCACCGCGTCGGCCTCCACAATTTCGGGAGGGAATTGGTTGAGCGTGTCTCCTTCGTCTGGAACCACTAGCGCTGCGGCATCCGGCGCCGTCACAGTCAGTGTGAATCCGGCTCAATTGCAGCCGGGCAACTACTACGGGAAGGTCCAGGTTGCAGCGTCCGGTGCTTCGAATTCGCCGCAGACCGCGTCGGTCGTGCTGAATGTGTTGACGCCCGCCAATAGCCCCGGAGGCGTCGTAACGCCCACCGGACTGATTTTCGCCGGCGCGCTCGGCGGGGCGGCTCCCGCATCCCAGACGCTATCGATTACCAATCTGTCTCCCGACCCGCTCACTTACGTGCTGACTTCTTTTAGCGGCGGTGCATCGCCCTGGTTCACGGCCACGCCGCCGTCTGGAACCATAAGTTCCACCTCGCCCGCCACCGTCACTGTCCAGCCCAGCTTGCAAGGGCTGCAGCCTGGCTTCTACATTGGCGACCTGGTTCTCAATATCGTGTCGACAACCGCGACGGCCGCCCCTCCGCAGACGCTGCACGTTGAGATTCTGTTAGTGGTCTTGCCGGCCGGCACATCTTCATCCGCCCAGCCCGCGCTCCGCCCACGAACCACCAGTTGCACGCCCACCCAGCTTTCGCCAGTCTTTACGCTGCTAGGCACGGGTTTCAGCGCCGCGGTGGGCTGGCCGACGGCGATCGAAGTCACCGCCGTGGACGACTGCGGAAATCTGATGGACTCGGGGAACGTCACCGTGACATTTTCATCGGGCGATCCGGCTCTATCGCTAGTCCCGCTGGGCAACGGGCGTTGGACCGCGACATGGAATGCAATCCATGTCGATCCGGAAATGACAATCACGGCACTGGCGCAGGAGCTGAAGCCGGCACTGAAGGGAGCGGCGTCCATTGGCGGGGCGCTGCAACCGAACAGCGTGCCATCGGTTTCGACGGGAGGCGTGGTCAGCGCGGCGAATTTCGCGGCAAACCAACCGCTGGCCCCTGGTTCCTTCGGCGCGATCTTCGGATCCAATCTCAGCCAGGGTCTCAATGCGTCTAACCAGCTTCCGCTAAGCAATCAGCTCGGAGGCACGTCGGTGTTTCTGGGGAGCGAACAACTGCCGCTCCTGTTCGCCAGTGGAGGGCAGATCAATGTGGTGGTGCCTTATAACGCTCCCGTGAACAGCACCCAGCAGCTGATCGTGCAGCAAGGTTCGGCGATATCCATTCCTCAAACGGTGGTGATCGCGCCCGCGCAGCCGGCCGTCTTTACCCAGAATGGGGTCGGGACTGGCGGGGCGCTTATCAATGTGTACAAATCCGATGGCACGCCACTGCCGAACAACAGCCCGGTCATCGGTGGCGATGTGATCGTGCTCTACTGTTCCGGACTGGGAGCCGTGAATCCGCCGGTCGCCGCCGGGAGTCCGGCGTCAGGCGCCGTGCTGTCACATACGGTGAATCCGGTCACGGTAATGATTGGCAACAAGCCGGGCCAGGTTTCGTTTGCTGGCTTAACGCCGGGCTTCGCGCAGCTCTATCAGGTGAATGTTCAGATCCCGAACGGCTTGCCGTCGGGGAACGCCACGGTGACCGTTTCGGCCGGGGGCCAGCAGAGTGCACCGGTGACCATCAAGGTTCAATGAGTATGCGCATGCGAGTGTGAATGCGGGCGGCCTTCGAGATCCTTCACGGTGACCACTTTGTGACGAGCCTCCACGGGCACGCTCATCTTTTGCCGCACCCACTCGGTTAGTTCCGGAACACCGACGGCTGCGCGAAGATTCGTGAATAGGAACGGGCGATCGCCGCGCATTTTTCGCGCATCGCGATCCATCACGTCGAGCGAAGCTCCCACGTAGGGCGCCAGATCGATCTTGTTGATGACCAGCAAATCGGACCGGATGATTCCCGGGCCGCCCTTGCGCGGAATCTTGTCTCCGCCCGCGACGTCGATTACGTAGATCGAAACGTCAACCAACTCGGGGCTGAACGCCGCGGCGAGATTATCGCCGCCGCTTTCGATGAAGACCAGCTCCAGCCCGTGGTGCAAATGTTCCAGGCTTTCGATGGCTTCCAGGTTCATGGAAGCGTCTTCGCGAATGGCGGAATGCGGGCAGCCTCCGGTTTCAACGCCGGTCACTCGCTCGGCCGGCAAGCGTTCCCTGGCGGATCAGGAATTCGGCGTCTTCCCGAGTGTAGATGTCGTTGGTGACGACGGCCAGATTTACCTCAGGCCATAACTTCTGGCTCAAGACATGCACCAGTGCGGTCTTGCCGCTGCCGACCGGGCCCGCGACGCCGATGCGAAACGCGCGATGAGTGTGATTGTGGGTCATGATTTTAGAAGAGGAAATACCGCTGCGCCAGTGGCAACACGCTGGCAGGTTCACAGGTCAGAAGTTCTCCATCGGCGTGGACCTCGTACGTTTCGGGGTCCACTTCGATGTGAGGCGTAGCTGAATTGTGGATCATGTTCGCTTTCCCGATCTTTCTGCAGTTGCTGACCGGAACCAGGCGCTTGCCGAGGCCGAGTTTTTCGACGTTAGAAAACGACGCGCTGGAAACGAAGGTGGCCGCGATGGCCTGGGGCGCGGCGCCGAACGATCCAAACATCGGGCGATAGAGCACTGGCTGCGGCGTGGGGATGGACGCGTTGGCGTCGCCCATCACGCTCCACGCGATGAGGCCGCCCTTGATAATCATTTCCGGCTTCACGCCGAAAAATGCCGGGTTCCACAGCACCAGGTCAGCGAGTTTGCCCGGTTCGATGGATCCGACCTCGTTCGCGATGCCATGCGTGATGGCGGGATTGATGGTGTATTTCGCGACGTAGCGCTTGATGCGCTGATTGTCGTTGCGCGACGAATCGCCTGGCAGCGGGCCGCGCTGCGTTTTCATCTTGTGCGCGGTTTGCCAGGTGCGCGTCACCACTTCGCCGATGCGGCCCATGGCTTGCGAGTCGCTCGACATCATGCTGATGACGCCGAGATCGTGCAGAATATCTTCGGCCGCGATGGTCTCCTGCCGGATGCGGCTCTCGGCGAAGGCGACGTCTTCGGGAACTTGCGGATTCAGATGATGGCAGACCATCAGCATGTCCAGGTGTTCGGCGATGGTGTTGACCGTGAGCGGGCGCGTGGGATTCGTCGACGACGGAAGAATGTGGGGCAGCCCGGCGATCTTGATGATGTCGGGTGCGTGGCCGCCGCCCGCGCCTTCGGTGTGATAGGTGTGGATGGCTCGTCCGGCGATGGCGGCGATGGTGTCGTCGACAAAACCTGCTTCGTTCAGGGTGTCGGTATGGATGGCGACCTGGATATCGAACTCGTCGGCCACCCGCAGGCAGGCATCGATAGCCGCGGGCGTGGTGCCCCAGTCCTCATGTAGCTTCAAGCCGCAAACTCCCGCGAGAACCTGCTCGGCCAGTGGTTCGCGCGTGGCTGCATTGCCTTTGCCGAGAAATCCGAAGTTCACGGGCCAAGCTTCGGCCGCTCGAAACATCTGCTCCAGATTCCATCGGCCCGGCATGCATGTAGTGGCGTTGGTGCCGGTGGCCGGGCCGGTTCCGCCGCCGAGCATGGTGGTGGTGCCGTTCGAGAGCGCTTCGTAGATTTGTTGCGGTGAGATGAAATGGATGTGGCTATCTATCGCGCCCGCGGTGAGGATTTTGCCTTCGCCGGCGATCACTTCGGTGGATGCGCCGACTACGAGGTCCGGATCGACGCCTTCCTGCGTATCCGGATTGCCGGCCTTTCCGATTTTCACAATGCGGCCGTTGCGAATGCCGACATCGGCCTTCACGATGCCCCAATGATCGATGATCAGCGCGTTGGTGATCACCAGATCCAGCGCGCCATGCTCGGATTCGCGCGTAGCGGTTGAGCTTTGGCCCATACCATCGCGAATCACCTTGCCGCCGCCGAAGGTGATCTCATCGCCATAGACGGCGTAGTCGTGTTCCACTTCGGCGATCAATTCGGTGTCAGCTAAACGAACGCGATCGCCCCGTGTAGGTCCATACAAATCGGCGTAGGTGCGGCGTGGAATCTTCACGCTCATTTATTTAATGCCCCGTTCACTTTTCCGTTGTGCCCATAGACAGCTCGATGGCCCGCGAACGCCACCAGCGGTACTTCCTTTTCTTCGCCGGGCTCAAATCGGATAGCGGTTCCCGCCGCGATATCCAGGCGCATGCCGTAGGCCGCGGTGCGATCAAAATCAAGAGCCGTATTCACTTCGAAGAAATGATAATGGCTGCCAACCTGCACCGGCCGGTCGCCGCGGTTGCGCACCACGACAAGAGCGATAGGGCGTCCGGCGTTCAATTCCACTTCGCCGTCATCGAGGATGTACTCGCCAGGGTGCATGCTTTCTCCTATTGAATGGGGTCGTGAATAGTGACCAGTTTGGTGCCGTCCGGAAAAGTGGCTTCGACTTGAACCTCATGGATCATCTCAGCGACACCGTCCATGACGTCCGCGCGGGTGAGGATGGAGGCGCCCAGGCCCATGATGTCGGCGACGCTTTTTCCGTCGCGCGCAGCTTCGAGAACTTCGGCGGAGAGAATCGCCATGGCCTCCGGATAGTTGAGCTTCAAGCCGCGCGCGCGCCGCTTCTTGGCCAGTTCGGAGGCGACAAAGATCATCAGCTTTTCCTGCTCGCGCGGAGTCAGATGCACTGCGATTCTCCTAAATTAATGAACTTTTCGGGGCAGCGTGGCAACCCGGCCACAAAGCGACCACTTGGCGGCTTTCCAAAATTCGACCAGGCCGCCAGCCAGAGCGCGCCCATTGATCGCGACGCCGCGGATCGCCAAGCCGTGGGCCCTGAGCGAGGTCACCCCCCATAATATCTCAGCGCTGGAAAGCTGGTCCGCGATGATTTGCAGCTGCGCTTCGAAGGATTTCCAATAGGCGGGGGACTCGCCCGCGCGGCACACGTAACAGGAGGCGAAGTGGCGGAATGGCCCGAGGCGGGCGACGGAATCCATGCGTTCCAGCAACGGTGCGATGGTCCAACGCTCAATGGCGATTGGTTGTCCACAGCTGATTAGCTCGAAATGTGAGGCGAGTGAATTGAATCGGAAAATCTCGCCGGAGGCTTCGCGGCCGGGTGCGATGCGATCCCACCAGATGAGCGAAGCGCCGTTCTGGAGCTCTACACACGCGGTTTGCTCGAAGCGCGAATCCGCATAGGGGATCAGCTGATCGGGCAAATATTCCAAATAGGCGCCGTCGCTGATATTGACGTGCATGCGCTGGGACGCGAGGCCTTGGGGCGATCGGCTGCGATAGATGCGCGTGGCACCGGTGGAGGTGACTTGCGCTTGCGCGCCCGGACCGAGGTCAATCTGAATCTCCAGCGTGTCGCGATCGAGAATTCCGCCGGAGAGATTGTGAACGTGCGCCAGCGTTTCGCCGGACGGCGCGCGGAAGCCGCGAATCACTCGCCAGGGCGGCTGCTGTTGCTTGACGCGAAGGATGGTCGTTCCGGTGTCGCTGGCTTCAAATGCGAGATGGAGTTTGGAGGGTGCGTTCATCTCAACTCATGAAGAGGCGCGTGTATAGTGTCGCGTGACGTGCGGAAGCGACGTCGAGAAGAGGCGTGAAAGAACTTGCGAGCGAAGGCTTCCGTAGCGCTTCGCTCGACGGCGGCGAGAATGGCGGGCTTCAGATTCCAAAGAATCTGATGGGCTTGAGTTTGTCCGAGCGGCAACAGGCGCTGGCACGCGGAAACGAGCGCTGTCATGGATTGCTGGAGATAAGCGGCGGCGGCGGTGGCGGGATCGATCTCCGAAGACACCGGCAACCAATCCGAAGCAGGGCGCGAGATGTATCTCGGCTCCGGAATCGGACGCGGCGATCAAACGTTCTTGGCTAGAGATGTTCGCGGCCAGGCGCAGGAATCGCCGACCCATGGCGGAGGATGCGTCGCGGGATTCGCGGGCGAATTTTCGCGCGCCCAACTCCGTGTTCCAAGCCAGCCATTGGTTGAGGTCCGGGTATCCCGCACTCGCGCGGCAGTAAGCGGCTTCGAGCGTTCCGGTTTCGCGCAGATACTCCTGCAAGAATGCCTCCAGGGCTTCCGTGTTCAGAAGCCCGGCATCCACGAGCGATTCGATGCCGAACGAGTGGGCCGCGCCTCCGATGGGCAACGCGCTATCAGCGAGCTGTTGGAGCTGAAGGAGGGGAAGCATCAGGCGAAGAGGCTCTGAACGGCTGGAGGGATCGGATCGGTGGCGGCGGATTCGTCCCAGTCCAATTCTGCGCGCGCGACATCGAAGAAGGCGCTGCGATTTACGTCTTGTCCTTGCAAACGGCTGGCGAGAATGTCGGCGGTCAGGAGATTCGAGCTGGCGGCAACGTATCCCGTGTCCGAAATTAAATCGTAATTGCCCCAGCGGCTGCGGTAGAGACCTTTGCGGTTCCATCGCACGGCAGAAAATAAAGCTTCGTTCATGCCGACGAGCGGAAACAATGCGCCGTAGACTTTCGCAAGATCGCAGCAGACGCGCGCAAAGTAAGTGATGTTCGGCCCATGCCAGGCCGAGCGCAACGGATCGGGAATCAAACCAAAGAGATTCGAGATGGCAAGGCGTGTGGGACCTTTGAATTTCGCGAAACTGATCATCGGGCATCCGGCGTAAGGGAGCAGCACTTCGGGAATGTTGTCTTGATCGCACGCGCCGTCCCAATAGGCTTCGGTGATGTTGACGTATTGCGGCGTGGTGCTTCTGCATGACGTCCGCGAGCCCGGTGCGGCGCAAATACTCGGCGTCTTGTTGGCGGATCCAGGCGCGATTTTCGCGCGCTTCGGTTTCCCAGTTGAATGCCGCTTGCTCCAGATTTCTTGACGAAGTGTGGCCTTCCAGAATGATCGCCGGCGCGGGCAGAGCGCTGAGCAAAAGATCGAGCGCTGCCGGGTCCGTGTACGTGCCGGTGGCGTAGCCGTGCCATGTGACCTTGACCAGCACGCGCTCGGGATTACCGGTTGGAAAATTTGTTCGAGAAGGCAGGACATGTCGGCCGCAATCCGGAACGGAGGCGATCACGCCGCTACCGATGGTCCACGGATGGCTGGCCGCGCGGGGCCTCGCTTCGGCGAAGTGACGCGCAGCGATTCGCGGGTGCGCTTTTCGTGCCAAAGACGTGTGATGCGCTGCGTGAGCCACGCGATGAGAGCCGGATGATCGCCCGGAGGCTCGGCGATGCTCCACCCGGCGGCTTCGGGATGCTGTCGCTGAAAGTTTTCAAGAATCACCGCGGCGAATTCGACGTGCTCGGTTTTCCACTGGGCTTCGGGAAGGATGATCCAATCCAACGGGCGCTGCGCGCATTTCTCAAGCGTGTGCGCGAGGAAAGGCTGGGCATGGCGTACAAATCCGACTTCACCGGCGGCGAGGCCGAGCTGCTCCCAGACTAGGCGCATTAATCGATAGCTGTTCGCGCGGCTACCAGCATCGCCATGGCCGCTGGCGGCCAAGATCAAACCGATGTGCTGCGGTGATCGAACATGGCCGGGAATGGCCCGAGCAACTTGATCGGCGAGAGCCTGGACCACCAAGGGATGCGTCGGGTCGACATCGTCGTGATGAATGGCGAGTTGCGGGCAAGCTCGCCGCGCCTCAGCGATGGCATGTCCGATAGCCTCGCGCTGCAGCAGGTTGAAATCCAGGGCGGTGGGGAGGACGAAAACTTCTCCGGGACCGTCGCGAGAGATTGCGGACGGCAACATATCTATGGTGACGATTTGCACAGCCGGACGGAAGCCGAGAATAGGCTCGCAAGCGGAGGCCACCGCACTCGCGTCCCCGCAGACAAAATCGGTAGCGAGAGATGAACGCGGGAGTCAGCGCAGTTTTCCGCCAATTCGCCCGTGCTTGGTCATGGTGGCCAGCACGTCGACCATTGCGCGCACGGCAACCAGCGCGGTGATGTCGGAGATGTCGTAGGGCGGGCGAAACCTCCACCGCTTCCATGGCCGCGATGCCTTCCTTGGCGACGCCCTTCAAGATTGCGAGAGCTTCGCGCGGAAGGAAGCCGCCCGGCTCGGGCCATCCGGTGCCGGGCACGAATCCCGCATCGACGCGAGTCGACGTCGAACGACAAATACACGGCGCTGGCGCCTTTCCAGGCCACTTCCAGCGCGATCTCGATGGTCTTGTCGATGCCGATGCGCTCGATGTCCTGGATGGTGAGGACGGTCGATCCGCGCTCGCGGCCCTTCTTCACGCCGGGGCGCGGGACCTGCCAGCCGCCGATGCCGACCTGCACCAGATTGGTCGGCGGGCAATTGCGAATGTTGGTGGCGTGGAACCACGGGCAGGTGTGCATGATCTCGTCCATGTCCTTTTCCTGCGTGTCGATGTGGCGGTCCAGGTGGATGATGCCCACTTTGCCTTCGATGCACTCGGCGACGCCGCGGGCGCAGGGGAAGCCGATGGAGTGGTCGCCGCCCATGATCATCGGCAGCGTTCCCTGCGACGAGGATGTGCGCGACGCCCTTGGTGATCTGGTCGTGGCTCTTGGTGATGTTGGCCGGGCAGAAGATGTCGCCGACGTCGCACATCTTGAGCGACTCGCGCAGATCCACGCCCAGCTCGAAATTGTAGGTGGTGTATAGCGACGAGATGCGGCGGATGCCTTGCGGCCCGAAGCGCGTGCCCGGCGCGGTAGGTGGTAGCCGATGTCGAACGGCACGCCGACGAAAGCGACGTCGTACTCGCCGACCTTGCGGACGTCTTCCAGGTACGGCGTCTTCAGGAACGTGTTGATGCCCGACCAGTGCGGCAATTCGCCGCGCTGGAAACAACTGATCTCGGATTTGTCCTCGATGGAATCGACGCATTCCAGGCCGAATTCCTTGCCGCGGCGAACCTCCTCCTCCCATTGCCGCGATGGAATCTGGCTCTCCTCGCGGAGAGCTTTCATTCCTTCCAATTCCGGCAGCTTCACTTCTCTGGTGTGTTCCCGATGCTTCGGGGCATGGCTCTTGTAAAAGGACATGGATTTTGATTGTACTTGCTTACCTTTCTAGTTAGGTGTTTAGACTTCGGGGGCGCCGGTTTGCTTCGTCGCTTTCCGCGCCGCCCGGGAAGGTGGTTTGTTCGATGCGCCGGACCAGCGCAGCGATGTCCAGGTCGTCGCTCGGTATCGGGGACGGGGAGATCGAGAACGACGTTGGCGCCGCCTTCATCGCTACCACGTGCGGCCCAGTGCGATGACGCGCGTCGCGAGAATCACGGCTTCGCGAGGATTGTGGGTGACGAATAGAATGGTGGTGCCGGTTTCGCGCCACAGGTCCTTGATCAGCCGCTGCATGCCCACGCGGGTGCCGGGATCCAGCGCGCTGAAGGCTTCGTCCATCAAGAGAATCTTGGGCCGCATGATGAGCGCTTGCGCGATGGCCACGCGCTGCTGCATGCCGCCGGAAAGCTGATGCGGATATTTGCGACGCGTCCGATTCCCGCAAACCCATGCGGCGCAGATATCCCAGCGCTTCGGCTTGAAATTCCTTGCGGCGCACGCGCCGGGCGGGTGAAAAGCCGCCGAAGATTCCGATCTCGGTCACTTCCAGCCCGAACGTGATGTTCTCGCAGAACGGTTCGATCGGGGAACAGCGAGTACTTCTGCGGGAACGTATCCGCAGCGGCGATCCGGTTGCCGGCGCGGGCTGCCTTCGACCAGCACCTGGCCTCCGGCTGGCATTTCTTCGGCCAGCACCAGGCGCAAGCAATGTCGATTTTCCGCAACCGGTTTGTCCCACGATGGAGATAAACTCGCCCGGATGAATATCCAGGCTGACGCCGTTCAAAATGCATTTGGGAGGTTTGCCTGGCTGGCCGTATTCGACGACAACATCCTGAATGCGAATTATGGCGGGCGGGGCTGCATTTCGGCATCGCTTTCCGCTTTTCCATCCAGCCATTCGCGCAGTCGCCAAGCGCTTCTTACGCCTCCTGAAACCAGGGATGCAGTTTGCGGTTCAACGTCCGCATCCCAAAATCGACCAGGAACAACAGCAGGGCCACCCACAGCACGTAGGGGATGATGGTATCCATTCCCATGTGGCGGCGCAGCAGCGCGATGCGGTAAGCCAGCCCGTCGGTAGACGCGATCATTTCGCCGGCGAACAGGAACAGCATCACCGCTTTCAGATTCAGCCGGATGCTATTCAGCACGCGCGGCAAGATTTGTTTGAAGACGATCCGATAGGTGATGGAGAAATCGCCCGCGCCCAGCGTGAAGCCTTTGACGATCTGCTCTCTCGGCACGCTGCGAGTGAGATTGAAGGCGTCCAGAATGATGGTGGGCGCGACGCCGATGACGATCAGCATCACCTTCGCCAGTTCGTCGATGCCGAACGCGATGAACAGAATCGGGAGCAGCGAAAGCGCGACAATCTTGTCGAAGAATAAAACAAAGCGCAGGAAAAATGATCCCACGTACGGGAACATGCCCATGTGCAGGCCCAGCAGCACGGCGGGAAACAGCAGCGCCACGCTGATGAGGAACCGCCGTCCGGTGGCCAGCGTATCTTTCCAGAGCATGCTGTTGCTGGATTCTGCGCGGCCAGCGATTGCTCGGCAGCATTGGCGGCCACTTCGTCGTCTTCGGCGGGCTTCAGCGTGGCGTCGACGAAGGCCTGGCCCATCTGGTGGAGCGTGGGCATGACGCGATCGTCCGGATTTTCGCGATGCCGGCCGGTGGAGACCCAAAAGTAGCTGTGATGCCGGTGACAAACAGGAACCAGGAGAGAATCCAGACGGTGGTCCGCGAGGATGCGCGTGAATCTGCAGGACGCTCACAATTTTCCTTGCGGCGGCCAGCTCCATATAGGATGCGTCGAAGCGCAGGCGCACGCGATCCTTCTTGCCTTGAATTGCGCCATCGGGGAATCGGATGGCCACGTCGTCCGGCGAATTGGTTTTGTCGCCCAGCAATCCGTGCGAGAAGCAGAACTGCCGGACCAGCTCCATGGTCTTTTTCAATTGCTCGGACTTGGTCATCTCCAGCGCCGATGGCGGCGTGTAAAACAAGTGGGTGGTGGAGAGCTGCTCTTTGTAAGATTCCAGCGTGTCCTCGGAAACGCTCGCGATGGCGGAAAGGACCTTGTCGCCCTCGGGTCCGGGCTTCGACATTTGCGACGTCAGCTCGTACCACGCGCCCACGACGGCCTTGGCGAAGCGCTGGCCGGAGCCATCGGGCCGGTTGAGTATTTCGGTGCGGACGACGAGCAGATCGAGAATTTCGCCCGGTATTTTCGAGGAATCGAAAATCTTCGTGATGCCTTTGCCTTTGAGGATTTGCGAGACCAGCGGCTTCCAGCTGACAACCACGTCCTGGCTGGTGTCGCTTAGAAACGCGCCGGCGATGTCGGAATCGGAGGTGTTCACATACTTGACGCGCTTAAGATCGCCACTGAGGTTGTTGATCGCCATCCCGCGCTCGAAGAGATATTGCGAAACGGTTTTTTCGACCAGCAGCACTCGTTTGCCGGGAATCTGTGCGAGGGTGAGGTTGTGGCGCACCAGCACGGCGTCGTTGCCGTTGGAATAATCGCCCGTGATGATGGCGGTGGTGTCGACGCCGGCGGCGGCGGGCATGTCGAGCGCCTCCATATTGGTCATCGCGCAGGCGTCGATGTTCTTAGCGACGAAAGCGTCCAGCGACGGCGCATAGTCGAAGCGCTGGACTTTGATTGCCACGCCGTACTTGTCCGCCCACTTCTTGAGCATGCCGGACTTCGCCATGTACTGGTAAGGATCCCAGCCGACGTAGACGGACCAGCCGACGGTGAAAGAAGGCGGGCTACCGGCGGCGCTCAAAGCCGCCCGATAACAGAAATAACGGGGATAAAATCAGTAAGAGTTTACGCATCGCAACCGTCCGTGCAGCAGGGCACCAGCGGGCTACATGGCCGGTTGGATTCTACAGTATATCGCAATGAAATCAGGTGCGCCGCCCATGGACGGAGTAGGTGACGCGGGCGACGCCATCTTTCTTGTCAATTTTGTCCTTGTCAGTTTTGTCCTTTTCACCCCGCAAAGCCTTTTCAATGGCGGACGAAAGTTCGGGAGAATCGGGCGTGACATCTGGCTCGAAGCGCTGAACGATTTTGCCGTCGCGATCCGCGAGAAACTTGGTGAAATTCCAGCGGATGGGGCCGCCCGTGGTTGGATTGGCCAGCTTGTCGGTTAGGAATTGATAAAGCGGCGACATATGATCGCCGGCCAGAGACAGCTTGGCGAACATCGGAAATGTGACTTTGTATTTCGCGGCGAACTGCTTGATGGCGTCGTTGCCATCGGGTTCTTCCTTGCCGAAGTCGTCGCTTGGGAACGCAAGAACCACTAGCCCCTGGCTCTCGTATTTCGTATACAAGGCCTGGAGACCTTCATATTGGGGCGTGAAGATGCTGTGGCTGGCGACATTGACGATGAGCAGTACTTTGCCGCGATAGGTGGACAGCGGCACAGGCTTGCCGTCGATGGAGAGCGGGATGAAATCGAGGACCGAGGTGGCGCCGAGAAGCACGCCACCTACGGTCAAGAGAGCGAGCAAGAAAGCGCTGGAGCGCCTAAAATTCATAGCGTAAAGCGAACTGCATTTCGCGCGGCGGCATGGTGTTTTGATATTCGCCGAAAGTGGTTGGGTTGTACAAGGCCAAGCTGGGCTGGATAAAGTTTACATTATTGAACGCGTTGTAAGCTTCGGCGCGGAACTGGATGCGCTGGCCCTCCCAAGGCAGTGCGAAGGATTTCGCAACGCCGATGTCGAAGTTGACCATGCCGGCCAGACGGACCGCTGCTCGGGTTCCGACGTTTCCGGGGTAGCTGTCCGCGAAACTGTTGGATGCATTCACATTGGAGAAGATGCTGGGGTTGCCGTTGTTGTCATACCCGTTGCTTACTCGGTACGATCCGGTGGGGATGGCGAGGGAACTCTGCCAGTAGTTGGTGTTCCAGACATAATCGCCGTTGACGACGCTGGGCAATCCGCTGGAGAAGCGCATAATGCTGGAAATCTGCCAGCCTCCGAATATTTCGTTGGCCCAGCCCGGGGCATTGCTCCAGAATGGCTTGCCCTTGCCGATTGGCAATTCGTAAACCACGTTGACGTTGACCAGATTGCGGATGTCGAAATCGGACGAGCCACGGAATTCCGCGGGATTGAAGATGTTCTGAATCACCGCGCCGTCCTGGCCGGCAGCGCCTTCGGCAGCCGAAGCGTTGTCAATGGAGTGGGAGAGCGTGTAGTTGAAGTCGAACGAGAGGCCGGAGCTGAAAGCTCGCCGCAAGCTGATGGACATGGCGTGATAATCGGCGTCGCCGGCATTCATCCAGGTGGGCATGGAGCTTCCTTGCGGGGCGAAGAACGTATAGCAGCCAAACTTGGAAGCGCAGGTGCCGGGCGCTGTGTAGTTGCCGGGAATGCGGTCCGCCGAGTGCAGCATGTCGAGATAGCTGCCTCCGTACACGCCATAAATACCATAGAAGTAGTTAGCGGTAGCGCTGCCGTGGAAGAAGGCGTTAGCGACTGGTCCGAACATATTTTGAATGTAGGGATTGTTCGGGACCAGCGATGGATTGTTCATCACTGCCTGGGCAGCCGTGCTGGGATCGCAATTCTGCGTGTTGTTGCCCATGGAGGCGCAGATGGAATTGTAGGTGTTGCGGATCGACGTCATGCTGGTGAGCCAGGTCTGGCCGGACGCGGGGTCCTTCAAGTTTTCGAGCGGAGTGTACACGTCGCCCTGCAGCAACAGCTTGCGGGAAAGCCGGCCGGCATAAGTGATTTCCATGGTCAGCTTGCCCGGCAACTGGCGCGCGAACGACGCATTCAGCAGGATGGAATAGGGCGACTTCAGGTCCGGGTAAATCCCCTGGAACTCGCCTTCGATGGCCTGGATGTTGGGCGGCGTGTAGGGAAAACCAGTAGTTGGAGCCGCAGGAAGCGCCGGCGTGTTGCCATCGTAGCGCGGCGACGTGGTGAAGTTATACGAAAGCGGGTTGCCTAGCGTGGTGGCCAAGCCGAAAGAACCGAATTGATCGAACTGGGTGATCAATTCGCTGCCGAAGCGATCGTATAGCAGTGCGCCGCCAGCTCGAAAGACACCACCGTTGCCGAAGACCTTCTGCAGCAATCCGCCGCGATCCTTGGGACTATACGCTAACGCGAAGCGCGGACCGAAGTTGTTGTCGTCGGGGTTGTACCAGCTGGGCTTATTGTTCACCGGACCATTGAGGGCGTAGGTCAGAATGGAACTGGGCATGGCGTTGGAAGGGACGCCCTGCGAGCCCAAATAGTCGCGCTCGGCGAAGTATTGATTCAGCCCGACGGTGGGCGCCACTTGCAAACCGTTTTTCTCATACGGCGGCGGGTCGTTGGTGTATCGCAAGCCAAAGCTGAAGGTCAGCTCGCGCGTCGCACGCCATTGATCACTGACGAACCCTTCGTATTCGCGCATGGCGAAGGCGCGCGCATCGGGCGCTCCTTGCGGCAGAAGCGTGCCGCCCTTTCCCACCTGGTAGGTCACTTGCGTATTGTTGACCAAGCCCATCAGGATTCCCAGGGCTGACGAATCATTGGCCGGATCGTTTAGCTGGAAGTTTTTATTGCCTGTGGTGGCCGCCATGTAATTGGTGAGGTCGGTCTGAATGTCTTCGCCCAGTCCCACCAGTACGCTGTTGTTGAACCCGTAGCTCGGGTAGGACTGCGAGTAGGTGAACTTGTTGTTGGTCATGATGCGGAAATTCAACCCGGTGGTAATGGTGTGCTTCCCTTTGGTCCAGGTAAGGGTGTCGACGATGTTGTAGACCGGCAGAATACGTCCGCTGGCGCGCGCGCTGGTGTTGTAGTTCTGGGTGGGGTCGAGCGGAAACAACTGGAACGCATCGCCCACGGTTCCCGACTGGGCCAAGCCCTGGCGCGTGTAGCCAAAGGTGAAGTTATTAATCAGGCTGGGTGTCAAGATGGCGGTGTAGGTACCCGAGATCCCTTTGCTGTTGTTCAAGAGCTCGCTAGCGGGCTGCTGGCCGGGAAATTGCGCCAGCGCGTTGGACAGATCCTGGTTGGAGTTAGATAGCGTGCCACGAACGGAGATAGTGTGCCTGCCCGCGTTGTCGAGGATGAAATCCATCTTTCCCACATAGGCGCGGTTATCCAAGGAGTCGGGTGCGTTGAAGCGGAACCCGGTGAAATTCAAGCCGCCGTCCGCGCCGTAAGCCGGATCGTTGCCGACCGGGTATTTCTGCATGATGCTGAGATAGCCCGGATTAATGCCGATACCCAGCGGATCGATCTGTTTGATTTGCGCCGGTGTGAGCGTGTAGTTAGTTAAGTTGGAGTCGGCGAATGTTAGGATGCCTTGCTTCAAATTCTCGGTCGGAACCATTCGTTCCACGGCTTGGGAACTGGCATCGATACGGCGCTCGTAATTGAAGAAGTAAAAGATGCGATCTTTCTTGATCCGTCCTCCCAGGGACGCGCCGAACTGGTTGCGATTGAGAGGCGTGATGGGAACGCCGCTGCGATCGTTGAACCAACTGTTGGCAGCCGTAATCGTGTTGCGGTTGTATTCGTAGGCCGAGCCGTGCAGCTGATTGGTGCCGCTTTTCGTGATCAGAACCACTTGTCCGCCGGATGAGCGGCCTTCGTCGGCGCCTTGGCCGGCCACGGTAACGCGAAACTCCTGGACGGAATCGAGTGGAATGGGCAGCACGGAATTAAAGCCGGCGATGGGAGACTGGCTGATGTTGGCATTGGAACCCTGACCGCCGGTCAGTGGGCCCGCCACGCCCGCGTTCTCGTTGTCGTTCACATCCACGCCGTCGAGCGTGATGTTGTTTTGATCGCGGCGCGATCCCATCACCTCGCCATTGGACGTCACGCCGGGCTGCAGGCTAAGCAGCGCAACCACGTTGCGCGTATCGAGCGGCAGTTGCCGAATCGAATGCTCGGTGAACGTATTGCCGACCGAGGCATCCGTGGTGCTGATCTGTGTTGTTTCAGCGCTGACATTGACGGTTTGACCCGTGGTCCCGATTTCTAATTCCACATTGAGGGTAGCTGTGGTATTGACTTGCACCACCACGTGCTCCCGCGTTGCTTGCGCGAAGCCTGGTTTGGTGACAGTCATGGTGAAATCGCCTGGCGTAACCTGGACGAATTGAAACGATCCAGTGTTGTCGGTAACCGCTTGGCGGGAGGCTCCCGTGGTGGTACTGCTCAAGGCCACCACCGCGCCGGGGATCACGGCGCCTTGCGCATCCGAGATAACACCGTGCAACGATCCGGCAGTTTGCGCGTGGACCGTTGAGGTCGCCACCAGCAAGGTCAGGCCCGCCAGAATAATTCGCCAAGAACGCCCTGAAAAAGTCCTCGTAAGCATGTAGCTCTCCCTCAGTTGAAAGATTGAAAAATCTGCATGGAGCGACGGGCTCGGGGCGCCGACTAGGCGAGAGGCCGCGCGGACGATGCGGCTAATTCAAACTCAGCGAAGAGTTTAGTTACACTGCTGGGGTGGTGCGTAGCAAAGCAATCCGCACTATAGGATACACTTCCAGGTTCAGAAACCCCACACGGCAGTTTTCCAATTATACTCCGGCCACGGCTCTGTCAAGGAAATCTGAAGCGTGATTTCTTATGAAAGTACCAAGCCCTTGCGCTGCCGTTGACGGGCCTTAGACGGTCAATTCAATTTGACGGTTAATTCAATTGGTTCCACTGCTTGGCTTTTTGCTTGGTCCAGTTCTCGTGCTCCATCTTGTCGAGTTCGTCCCAGGTTGGAGCGGGCCAGATGGTGAAGTCGCGATAAGCCACGCGAGCGGGTTTACCGTTTAACCTTCGAAGGCCTTCGTTCAGCTCGATCAGGTGGCCGCGGGAAAGCTCCAGAACGTGTTCGTGAGGCTGATACATGGTGCCGATCGGATAATCCTGATAAGGAGTGGAGGATTGTTCGATATGGCAGCCGAGGACGTGCGTGATTATTTTGCCGTCGGTGAACTTCACGATGCGCTCCGTGCTGGCGACAAAGGCCGGAAAATCGGTGACGTAGAGACGGCCGGGGTAGAGGTTGTCGCCGCTCAGAAGAATGCCCGTGCGGTGATCGTAAAACATAATGTGATTTTGTTCGTGGCCGGGCGTGGGGATGATGTCCAGCACGCGGTTTCCGAGATCGATGTGGCCGATGCCATCCGGCCAACTGGGAATGTTGAACGTTTTTTGATCGGCTGCGATTGTCGCGGGAACAAATGTGACATCTGGTATGCCTTGAAACTGGGCATCGCCGGCGGTGTGATCGCTGTGCGCATGCGAGTGCGCCACAATCAAAGGGAACGATTTCTTGTTTCGCATGAGCAGCCATTTGTGCACGACTGTTTGAGCGAAACGGCCGATATCGTTTTCGCCGGCGCCGGTGTCGATCAACAGGGCGCGGTCTTTGCCGAAGATCAGATAGATAAACGGCTTCTCGTAGTGTGTGCAGCCGGACTCGCGAATGATGTAGAAGTCGGCGTTGTATTCGTGAACCTGCCAGTCGGGAACGGCCATGCACATGGGGCCGCCGGTGATCCAGGAGGAAGGCAGCTCGCCCGGCTCCACGCCAGCGCCGTCAGGTTGCGGGGCCTGGGCATAGTAACAGCCGCAAGCGAATAAAGCCGTCAAGCCAAGCCGTATGGCTATAGTTCTGGAACGAGTCCTTGGTTGATACAAGGGCGCCTCCGTGCGCTGTTAAGCGCGGTTAAGCGATGATGTCGTGAATTACGTTGCCGGCGACGTCGGTCAGCCGGAAGTCTCGGCCGCTGTAGCGGTAGGTCAACTTGGTGTGGTCGATGCCCATTAAATACAAAATGGTGGCATGCAGATCATGCACGTGGACCCGCTTGTCGATGCCCTTCCAGCCGAAATCGTCGGTGGTGCCGTAGGTCATGCCGCCCTTCACGCCGCCGCCGGCCATCCATACCGTGAATCCGTGCGGGTTGTGATCGCGGCCGTTATGCACTTGGCCGCCCATGAATCCGCTGCCGACTTCCACCACCGGAGTTCGGCCGAACTCGGAGCCGCACACGATCAGCGTTTCGTCCAGCAGGCCGCGCGATTTTAGATCCTTGATCAGGGCCGCGAAGGGCTGGTCGGAATCCTTGCCGGTTTTGCGGTGGAGCTCGATATCGAAGTGATGATCCCACGGATCGCCTTTGGCGTAATACACCTGGACCATGCGGACGCCGCGTTCGATCAGGCGGGCCGCAGTCAAACAGCCGCGCGCGGTGCTGCCCTCGCCGTACATCTTGATGGTGGCTTCGCTCTCTTTGCGAACATCGAAGACGTCGGGCGCTTCGGTCTGCATGCGATACGCGGTTTCCATGGACTGCAGTGTGGCATCCAACTGCGGATCGTCGGCATGTTCCTGCTGCATCTGCATGCGATCCAGCTTGCCCAGAAGATCCAGCTCGCTCTGTTGCTGTTTCAGATCGAACTTGTCGTTGCGGATATTGGGAATGAGTTTTTCGGGATCGAATTTCTTGTCGCGAACGTTGTCGGAAATGAATGTTCCCTGAAACATCGGGGGAAGGAACGCCGAGTTCCACAGCGGCGGCCCGACGGTGGTGGGAACTTCCGGGCAGAGGACGACGAACCCCGGGAGATTCTTGTTCTCGGTGCCTAACCCGTAGGTGAGCCACGCGCCCATGGACGGACGCCCGGGTTGAATATGGCCGACGTTCATCATCAGCAGCGACGGCTCATGATTGGGGATGTCGGTGTACATCGACTTGATCAGGCACATGTCGTCAACGCACTCACCCAACTGCGGGAAGACTTCAGAGACCTCAATCCCGCTCTTGCCGTATTTCTTGAACGAAAACGGGGAGCGCATGAGATTGCCGGTCTTGCGTTCGTGATCGGGAATCGCGCCCGGCAGCGGCTGGCCATCGTACTTTTCGAGCATCGGCTTGTAATCGAAAGTGTCGATCTGGGATGCGCCGCCGTTCATAAACAGAAAGATGACGTGCTTGGCCTTGGGCTTGAAGTTGGGAATACGCGCGCTGGCGACACCCTGGACGGGAGTCGCGTCGGCCTTGGCGAGAGATTCACCAATGAGGCTGGCGAAGCTCAACATGCCGAAGCCACTGCCCATCCTGCACAACGCTTCGCGCCGCGAGAGCGGCTGCCGGGCCGGTAAATGCAACATTGTAGTTCTCCCTGATTCCTAATTCACAAACTCAAACTCGTTGGAGCTTAGCAATACACGCGTGTACTCGTTCCACGCGGTGGTCGGCTGACCTGCCACCTGCTCTCCGGGGGCCTCCGGATGGGCTTGCAGGAAATCGAGGCCGGCCTTGATTTCCGCTTCGCTGGGCGATCGCCCAAACAGGACGCGATAGGCTTTTTGAATTCGCGTCGTTTCACTTGCCGGGTCAGAGCCGTGAGCCTCGTCGTACACGCGCTTGGCGAACACTTGAGCCTGCTTGTACACAAAAGTACTGTTCATAAAATACAGGCGCTGCAGGGGAACGTTGGTGGTGAAGCGCTGCTCGGCGGTGAAGGATGGATTCGGATAATCGAACACCTGCAGGAAATTGTCCAGCCGGTAGCGGCTGATCTTGCAGAAAACGGTGCGGCGGAAGTTATCGTCGGCAAAGTCGGTGGAGGGTCCGGTGATTTTCTTGAGGTCGAGCGAGCCGGAGACGAACAGGAGTGAATCGCGGATGGCCTCGGCGTCCAGGCGCTGGCGATTGAACCGCCAGTAGAGCCGGTTAGCCCCGTCCTTCTCGGCGTTTTCCGCGGACGCTTCCGTGCTGAGTTGATAGGTGGATGAAAGCAGAATCTCGCGCTGCAGCTTCTTCACGGACATGCCGTTGTTGACGAAAGTGGCGGCTAGATAATTCAGCAGCTCGGGATCGGATGGCGGATCGCCCATTTTTCCGAAGTTATCCGGCGTTTCGACGATGCCCGATCCGAAGTGCCATTTCCATACGCGGTTTACCATCACGCGCGCCGAGATGGGGCTGGAAACGATCGCGTCGGCCAACTCCAGGCGTCCGCTGCCATTCGTAAACGGCTTTGGATCGGGGGGCAACAAAACCGACAGGAAACGTTCCGGCACCGGATCGCCCGGCGTGTGCGGATTGCCTCGCACGTTGACGTGCATGGTTTGTATGGTCTTGGTGTCGCCGGCGCCGTGCAGGAAAGGATAGGGGGCCTGCGCTTTTTTCAGAGCTTCGATTTCGGCGCGCAAGGCCGCGACATGCTCGGCTTCCTCGGCCGAAAAGTGGCGCTCCAACGCCCATTCGCGCACCGACAACAGACCCGGCTCAGGCTTTTCGTCGCTCTCGGAATCCAGGTCCACGCGGAACACGTCGGTTTCGAGTTTCGCCCGATCGATTGGCATGGTCTTCAACTCCAGGTCGCAGCCCGGGCAGAACTGATCGTTGGTTTCGAATTCGTTGGGGTAAGAGTCGCGGCGCGGCTTCTTGCGAACGCCGGCTTTGGCCTTGATGATGTCGTTTTCTTCCTTTAGCTCGGCCGCTTCATGCGACACAGCGAGGAGCAAGTTTTGGAAATAATCAGCTAGAAATGTGGCCTGCTCCAGAGTGCCGCCGCACTTCACCATGTCCTGCCAATCGTGCAGGTAGGGGTAATTTTTCGGAGGCTTGGCGAGGAACTTGATCCAGCGATCCAGAAATTCGGGATCGACCTTTTGCTCCACCGCGGCTTCGGTGGCCTTCTTTTTTGGCTCGCCGGTCACCTGCCACGCCGCGATCATGTACTTGGAGGTTTTCTGCGCCAGCATCTCGGAATACAATTCACTGTGTTTCCGCATGAATTCATCGAGAACCTCTTCCTTGTCGTCGATGACTTTCTGCTGCTTCTCCCACAGCGCCATTTCGGCGGGAGAAGTCGCGGGGTATTCGTGATACGTGGTGTTCAAGAACACCGCCGCCAGCGAATAGTAATCCTTTTGCGAGATCGGATCGTACTTGTGATCGTGGCAGCGGGCGCAAGCTACCGTGAGGCCCAGCATCCCGCGAGTGACCATGTCGATGCGCTCGTTACGCTCGTCAGCGCGGCCTTGCACCGGTTCGGCCTGATCCCACCACCACGGACCCTGGCCCATGATGGCCGTCCCAGCCACCATCTTTGTCGCGCTGCGGGCTGTCCATCAGATCGCCGGCCAGCTGAGCCTTCACGAAGTTGCCGTACGGCATGTCGTCATTGAACGCCTGGATCACCCAGTCGCGATACACGTAGGCGCCTGAAAACGGCATGAAGCCTCGACCCTTGGGGTCCAGTCCGCGCACGTCATCTTCGGCATAGCGCGCCACATCCAGCCAATGGCGGCCCCAGCGTTCGCCATAACGCGGCGACGCGAGCAATCGATCGACTACTTTTTCATACGCATTGGAAGATTTGTCGCTGACAAAGGCGTCCACTTCCTCGGGCGTGGGCGGCAATCCGATGAGGTCTAAGGTGACCCGGCGAATGAGCGCTTTCTTGTCGGCCGGAGCCACGGGCTTCATGCCTTTGGCTTCCAGCTTGGCAAGCACAAAATGATCGATATTTGTTTTTGCCCAGGATTTCTCTTTCACCGCGGGAACGGTGGGCTCCTTCAGCGGTTGAAACGACCAAAAAGCACGTTGTTCGGGAGTGATCGGCTTGCCTGGCGCAGCCTGCACCGCGCCTGCCTTGGTTTCCGGCCACACCGCGCCTGCCTTGACCCAATCCGCGAGGGCTTGCACTTCTTCGGGCTTCAGCTTGCCGCCCTTGGGCATTTTGAGATCGCCGGTTTGGCGCACGGCTTGGATCAACAAGGCTTTTGTCGGGATCGCCGGGCACCAACGCCGGGCCCGATTTTCCACCTTGGATCAATCGATCGCGAGAGTCGAGGCGGAGGCCGCCCATTTCGGCGGGACCATGGCAGTCGTAACAGTTCTCAGCCAAAACTGGGCGGATCTTGTTCTCAAAGAAGTCGGGAGACTGCGCGAACGCGGGAACGAGAGCCAGAACGGATACGATGGCGTACCTCATATTAGAGACCTTTAGGGTCTATCCTCCACACTTCATGAAACTCATGATTCGAGAGCCATAGCGAGCCGAGACCAACTCGCAGACGCATCGCCGCCCTTGCCGACATACTGCGTGACGACACGATTGGTTGCCGGATCGATCTTGGACAGCGGCTTGCCCATAGCGGTTACCCAAACGGCTCCTTCTCCCACCGCGATGTCGCCCCCTTCCCCGGGGACGCCAACTTCAATGGTAGCCGAGACTTTGTTGGTTGCGGGATCCACCCGGGAGACGCTGCCGTCGCCCTGGTTGAGGGTCCAAACGGCGCCCAATCCAGTGGCGAGAAATCGCGGTGAGGGTCCAACCGGGATCTTGGCGAGCACCTTTTCAGTTTTCGCGTCGACGCGGGTCAGGAGATTGTTCTTGGTGCTGGTGATCCAGACAGAGCCGGCTTCGAATGCGGCGGTAAAAGAGCCCGGGGGAATCGAAATTTTCGAAACAACCTTGTTGGTTGCAGGATCGATGCGCGAGAGCACGCCCGCGGCGTCTGACGGCATCCAAATGCTGCCGCCGCCGGCCGTAATTCCGCCTTCCGTGTTCGCGACGCCCGAAGCGATGGTCGCGATGACTTTTTGCGACTTGGGATCCACGCGCTGCACCGACCCATCGCTGCAAATCGGCGTCCAGACGCTCCCGAAAGCGATGGTCAAACCGGAGCAGGGATCCTTCGCCACCGTGATCACGGCGCCGATCTGGTTAGTCTTGGCGTCCAGCTGCGAAATATTGTTCTTGGGCTTGTTGGAAATCCAAACGCTGTCGGCGATGGCGACCCAATCGGGCGATCCGGGGATGGCGAACTTCGCGATTGCATGCAAGTCCGACATCGGATGCTGCACGGCTTTAAGTTCCGGGCCGTCGGCATGGGTGGCGCCCATTGCGGTGATGGCGAAGAAGAAGAGAAGCCGGTCGATTTTCATTTGGGTTGCGAGCTTCTGACGGGGAGAGAGTCGAGTTAGCGAGCGTGGCGAACTCGTCCCATAAGTCTAGCATTATCGCGGCCCGACGCACGATGGCGTGTAACATAAAACTAATCCGTCGTGCCCGAACTTCCTGACATTGTCGTGTATATTGAGGCGCTTGAAAAGCGCATCGTCGGGCAGGTGCTGGAGGGAATTCGGCTGGTTAGTCCGTTTCTATTGCGCACGGCCGATCCGCCCCTGGGCAGTGCACAGGGCAAGCGGGTACGGGAGCTGCGGCGGATAGGAAAACGAATCGCGATTGGTTTGGGACGAGGACTTGTGGCTGGTGCTGCACCTGATGATCGCCGGGCGCCTGCACTGGCAGAAGCGCGGCGCCAAGGTTTCCCGGCCACGGGGGCTGGCGGCATTCGATTTTCCAAACGGAACGCTGGTGTGGACCGAAGCAGGATCGCAGAAGCGGGCTTCTTTGCATGTGGTGCGCGGCGAAGCGGGACTGAGCGCGCTGGATCCAGGAGGGCTGGAAGTGCTGGAGACGAACTTGGACGAATTTGCCCGGGTCCTGACTTCGGCGAATCATACCTTGAAGCGGGCGCTCACCGATCCGAGATTATTCAGCGGCATCGGGAATGCTTATTCCGACGAGATCCTGTTCGAAGCGCGGCTCTCGCCGCTGGCGCTGACGCAAAAGCTCAAGCGCGATGAGATTGAGCGACTGTTTCAAGCCGTTCGATCCACGCTGCTGCGCTGGACGGCCGATCTGCGCGCTGAAACCGGCGACGGTTTCCCGGAGAAGGTCACCGCTTTTCGTGAAAATATGGCCGTGCATGGCCGCTACAAAGAGCCGTGCGTGAGGTGCGGCGCGAAGATCCAGCGGATCCGCTACGCCGCCAACGAAACCAACTATTGTCCCCATTGCCAGACCAATGGGAAACTGCTGGCGGATCGCGCGCTCTCGCGACTATTACGAGAGGACTGGCCGCGCACTCCCGAAGAGCTCGAATTGCTTACGAAAAAGCCCTAGTGGTGGCCTCCGCCGCCATGCCCCGCTGGCGCGGAGTGACCGGCCGGAGCTGAGTGACCGGCTGGAGCCGCGTGAGCTGCTGGAGCTGCATGTGGTGCGGCGTGGGCCGCTGGAGCGGCGTGGGCTGCTGGTGCGGCGTGGGCCGCTGGAGCGGCGTGAGCTGTCGGTCTTCCGACATTCGCGGGCCGAGCTTGGGCAGCGTGCGCCTGTGCTGTGTGCGCCTGTGCTGCGTGAGCTTGCGCGGCATGAGCTTGGGCATGCTCGGCCTGCGCGCGAGCTGCGGCATGAGCCTCCGGACGGGCGCCGGGGCCGGCTGCATGTACCGCGGGTCCATGCGCAAAACTAGCGCGGGTGGCTCCAGGATGGAAGTTGGAAGGAACGCCCCGTCCGGCGTGTTCGTAAACGCCGCGGTTATATCCGCCATAATGGCCGTGATTGTAAACCGTGGCACTGCGCGAAATATATGCGGCGTGGTTATAGTAGACACCGCCGCCGCGCCAATTGGGCGCCCAGCTGCCGTAACCCCAACCGTAATGAGCAAACAGCCCGACGGAAATGCCCACCGCGAATCCGATTCCTAGCCCCACGGCCCAACCGGGAGGCGGCGGCCCGAGATAGAAGCCCGGGTAGGGCGCAAAGAATCCTGCGCCGTAGATACTCCACGGATTGTAGTAGGGCACGTAGACGACGGCGGGATTCACTGGCGCGATCAGGATTTGGCCGTCGTCGACATACACGCGCTGCTGCGCGGTGGTTCGCAAATAACCGCCCTGCTGCGCCTGCACGCGCATGGCTTGGACGGCGTTCATTACGTCGCTGGGCTGGTTGTAATAGGCATTGCCGAGCGACGTCATCCAACTGGGATTGCGGGCCAGGCTATCCAGCACAGTGGGGAAGGCCGTGAGCGCTTTGACGCTGGGATCCCACGGCATGCCATTGGCTATGTCAGCACGCTGTTGCGGCGGCAACCCGGCGTTTTGGTGCGCCCAGTTGTTGGCATCGTTCACTTGCTGGGGATAGGTGGAAGCCGCCAAGACTTGCGCCACCAGCGCATCTGGGTACAACGCGATGGGCGCTACCAATTGATCCAATCCAGGGGCATCCAGCGGCGCATAGGCGCCCTGCCCGTATAAATTTCCAGACGCCAGCGGGATGAGCAACACCGATAACGTCAGCGCGATCGACTGTCGCGCGATTTGATAACCTGAAACTGCCCGGGCTCGATTCATGTTGTCCCTTTCATTTTGCCGCGAAAACGCTTTCAAACCGGGAAAGACCGCTCCCACCTCATGGACGCGACTTTGCCCCGGACTGGTTCATCTTCGAGCACGCAATGCTCATTAAAAACATTAACCTAAAAGACCTTATGGCGGCGTGACAGTAGAATGCCTTACTACGAAAAGGAACTGGCGCAAATCGTCGCGGAGCTGAATCGGGCGGCTCCTACCTCTCGGGATTCAAACGAGACCCCGCCTCACAATTCTGGGCGTCCGAGTTCGGAATCGCTGGATCAACTGTTGGAATATGCGGTCCGTCAGGGTGCGTCCGACTTGTTGCTGATTGCCGGAGCCCCGATTACACTGCGCCGGGGCGGGGTGCTTTCGCCATCCAATGGACCGCCTCTGGAAGCCGAAGACACGCGCAGCTTTCTGCTCCCGTTGCTGACGCCCGCGCAAAATCAGGAGCTGGCGCGAAATCGCTCCGTGGATCTGTGCTTTCAGCGCGAGGGCGTCGGGCGTTTCCGGGCCAATCTGCACTACCAGCGCGGTACGCTGGCGGGCAGCTTGCGGTTGTTGCCGGAGAAGATTCCGACGCTGGAGTCGCTGAATCTTCCTCCCCTGTTGCGGCACCTGTCGGAAGCCAGGCAAGGGCTGGTACTGGTCACAGGGCCGACCGGCTGCGGCAAGAGCTCGACGCTGGCGGCACTGGTGGATTTGATCAACACGAATCGGCACGCTCACGTGGTAACCATCGAAGATCCGATCGAGTTCGTGCATTCCAACCGGCAATCGATTATCGAACAGATCGAAGTGGGCCAGGACGCCCCCGACTTTGCCGGATCGCTGCGCAGCATTTTGCGCCAGAATCCGGACGTGATTCTAGCCGGCGAGATGCGCGATCCCGAGACCATGGCCACGGTTCTCACAGCCGCTGAAACCGGGCATTTGGTGCTTTCCTCGCTGCACACCAACGACGCGTCGCAAGCGGTGTCGCGGATCTTGGATTCCTTCCCCACGGCCAACCAGCCGCAAATCCGCCAACAGCTCTCTTTGGCTTTGCTGGCAGTGGTGGCTCAACAGCTGGTGCCTTCCACCGACAAATCCGCGCGCTATCCGGCGGTTGAGATATTGATGGCCAGCAGCGGAGTGCGGAACCTGATTCGCAAGGGGGAAGACCATCAGATTTATAGCGCCATTTCGACGGGACGCGGCGAGGGAATGATCAGCATGGAACAATCCCTCGCCGAACTGGTTCGTACCGGCCGAATTACTCGCGAGACGGCGGCCGCACATTGCTTCCATCCCGACGAACTTCGGCGCTACATGTCCGCGTAATTCGTTAACTACGCGGCTTCCGGGGGTATTCGGAGAGGAGCGAAGTTAGCACAGCAGCGCCATCGGGTCCGGGAATTTCGCCTTCGATGATGGCTTTGTTGCTGACCTCGTGACCGTACAGCTTGCGATCCTCACTGCCGTCCTTGCTCACCACGGTGCCGTCCAGCGAAATGCCGGCGAACACGCCGTGCGCGCGCGAATAGGACAGGATTTCGGCGTGCAGCGAAGCATCCGTATCAGCTGCCGCCGTTCTTCCTACCGGCCCGGCTGCCACTGAAGCGTCTCCGCCGACGGTGAATTTATCGCTCGCCAGCTTCTCCATTCCCTTGCGGTCCATCACCAACATCACAACGTCAGTGGATTCGAGTCCAATTTGTGCTCCGAAGCTGCCGCCACCGAACCGGACAGCCGCCGGTCCGCCCCAACTGCCCTGATGGCGGCAGACCGCGAATCCGCGGCCGTAGTCACCACCGACCAGGAAAGCGGCCTTCTTCAGGCCCGGGACAATAATTACGCACTGGGCCCTTTCGAGCGTGTCACGCGGGATCCCTTGGTCCGGGGCGGACATGATTTCGCGGAAAACGTCGGCCGACGCCCGCAACCTGTGATCCGGTGTCTCTTGTTGAGCCAGCAGGGCCGGCGCAACCAGCGCCACGCCTGCGGCGATCCATGTCAGTTTGTTTATCATGTTGTACCTCACCTCGCCCATTAGATGCTGCCCGGGAGCATATTATTTCCCTGCTCCAAACCGCTAAAATAATTAGAAGCAGATGCATTCCCGAAAGCGTCTTAGATAAACATGCGAACGTTACTTGGATTGTGTGTGTTCGCCGCATTACTTCGCGGCCAGCCGGCTGGCCCGGCCAAGCCCGATCCCGACGTCCTTCTTTTCATGGATGGAGAGAAACTCACGGGAAGTTTCGTCAAATCGACTGGATCGGCACTGACATTCAAGAGCGATGCGTTAGGCGAGATCACCGTGGATTGGAGCAAGGTGAAGGAGCTGCAAAGCTCGGCGAAGGTGGCTGTGATACCGAAGAGCGTCCGGCTGCGCAAACCTGTGGACACCGCCAGCATTCCGCAAGGTACGCTCTCTGTGCAGGATCAGCAGGTGCATTTGACCGCCACACCCGCCGAGCAGTCGAAAACGATTCCGGTGGCCGACGCGGGCCTGATTATCGATCAGGCCGGTTTCCAAAATGCTCTGACGCACCAGCCCGGATTCTTCAGAGCATGGAAGGGAACGGCGACCCTGGGCGCGGCGGTGGTGAATGCGACACAAGACAGCGAATCGTTCACCGGGGCCATCAGCCTGGTGCGCTCCATACCCACGGAAAGCTGGCTGGAGCCCAGCAATCGGACCATCTTAAATCTGAGCGCCGCCTATGGCGAGGTGACGCAGCCCTCCACTCCCACTATCAAAACCGCTATTTTTCATGGTGATCTGGAGCAGGATAAGTACTTCAGTCCGAAGTTTTACGCCTTTGGACAGGGCGCTTTCGATCACAATTTCTCGCAAGGTTTAGATCTGCAGCAGACCTACAGTCTCGGCGTCGGATATACGGTGATTCAGCGCGCCAATGAAACTTTGGACGTGAAAGGCAGCGTGAGTTATATCCGGCAGGAATTCTCCGGCGGTCCCAGTGAAAGCCTGGTCGGCTCGGTGTTCGCGGAAGCATTTCACCGCAAGTTCAAGCGCGGACTGGTGCTGGACCAGCGTCTGAACCTGGTGCCGGCGTGGAACGATACGAGCGCCTTTTCGGCGATTTTCAATGCGTTGCTCACCATGCCGGTCTATAAGCGGATCAACGGATCGGCGGGCGTGGTGGATTCGTATCTCAACAATCCTCCGCCAGGATTCAATAAGAACTCCGTACAGTTGACGATTGGGATTACGTACGTGCTGCCGTAGGTAGCTAGCGCCTGACGATCACTTCTCGCAAATGATCGCGGGTAAGGAAGAACTTCACGGAGTGATACTTCTGGAAAAGCTTTTCCAGGCTGCGGTTGTTGAAATACTGCACCGGCCTCACCTGATTGCGCGGCGTTAGCGACATGATCTTGCTCTCGACGATGCGGTAGGTGTACAGCGGCGCACTTTGCGCCTTCTCTTCGGCGTGGAAAAACGCCAATAGCGAAGACTGAGGGCGGAGGATACGAAAGAGCCGGTCCACGGTGTCCTGCAACAGGGGCGGCGCCAGAAACTGCAGCGTGTCCCAAATGAGCGCGCCGTCAAAACTCTGTTCGGGGAAGTCCAGGCTCTCGCGCAAAAACGTGGCGGCGCGCACTGGGTCCGACTGATTGGCGACGAAATCGCCGCCAGTGCCGAAGGCTTCCTCCATGGTGCGTAGAACATCGTTGGAATAGATGCGATGGCCCATGGACGTTATGAAACTGATGTTGGCCTGGCTTGCGCCGGAGAAATCCAGAATCGACAGGCTTTCCAGATCCTGCAGGGACGAAAAAAACTGGTCCAATCCATTGCTGGGCCGGACTTGAGGTTGCGATGGAGCGCCGGACTTCTTGGGCTGTGAGTGAAGCAGTGGTGAAAACGGCTCGGATCTCAACCGGTCCTTCAGCACTGCTTCACTCCTTCCTGAAACATTAATGCATTAACGCGAGGAATCGCCGGCGGCCGCGGTGCTGGTAACCGGCGAGGCGGAGCTGGCACCGGAAGCGACGGCGGCGGGCTTGGGTTGCGCGGACGCGGCGGGCTTGCTGACCTCGGGACGCGCGATGTCGATGCTGCCTTTGAAATACGCGCCATCTTCAATGACGATGCGCGCGGTCTTTATATCGCCCACCAGCTTGGCGTCTTTGCGGATGTCGATCTTGTCGGACGCTTCCACGTTGCCGTGGATAGTGCCGAGCACCACCACTTCGCGTGCTTTCACGCCGGCCTGCAGCTTGCCGTTTGGCCCCACCGTCAAACGATGTTCGTGCAGCTCGACGGAGCCATCGATTTCGCCGTCGATCGTGAGATCCTCGCGGCTGAAAATCTGGCCCTTGATCATGACAGACTTTCCGATGATCGCTGGTCCTCGCGACTCGGTGGCAGTATGGCTGGGAATAGGATTGGTCGACACTGGGGCGTTCTCCTTGGCTTGGCTGGCGGTTGGCGCTGGCGCCGCGGCGGGTTTGGGTGGGTATTCTTCTTCTTTGCGCTTATTCCACATTAAAGGATAATCTCCTTGGTTCGTTCTATGAAGATGATTGCTGTACTAATCACCATAAGGATGCATCTATCGTACTACGGTCATGGGCGCGTGTCATTCCGCGGTCATTCTAGCGTGGGATAATGTAGTCGTGTCCAGAGTACATGACCTCGATCAGCGGCTCGCGCGCACTGAGCAGCAGTTGCGCCTGCTGCAAAAAATCAGCCGCTTTCTGGTGCGGGAGATGAAACTGCAGGACGCCCTCGACAGTGTCGTTTCGCTGGTGGTGGAGTTCATGGAATGCGACTCCTGTCTGCTCTATTTGCTGAATGGCCGCGAGCTGGTGTTGCGCGCCAGCAATCGTCCGTCGGCGGTCGGAAACGTCAAGTTAACCATGAACGAAGGTTTAACCGGCTGGGTGGCTCGCGAAAAGCGCCTGCTGGCCATCTCGCGCGAGGCTTTTGCCGATTCGAGATTCAAGTTTTTTAGCGACCTTCCCGAAGACACCTACGAAGCGTTTTTGTCCGCGCCCGTGATATCGCGCCGCGGCGTGGAAGGCGTCATCAACGTGCAGCATCGCGATCCGCACGCGCACACCGGCATCGAGATGGAGCTGCTCACCAGTGTCGGCGAACAACTGGGCTGCCTGTTGATGCTGTCGCGAACCGAGGAAGCAGAAGCCGCCAGCGCGCATTCCGATTTGGTCTTGTCCGCGGGGCCTCCACGTGCCAGCGGCAGTTAGAACATTCGCTCTTGCGATTGGGCTGTTCGCTTCGCTGACGGCGCTGGACGCCGCGCCCCGCTGGAAGATTCAATATCTCTACGACCAGGCCGGCTCCAACTTCGACATTCGCGACCTGGCATGTCCCAGCGTCCAGCGCTGCGTAGCGGCGGGCGTCATTACCGACAAGAAAGATCGCCAGGCGGGCGCGGTGGTTGTGACTAGCGACAGCGGCGCTCATTGGTCGCGCTACGAAGTGAAGGAACTGCCGCTCGATCTGTTTTTCCTGGACGAGTCGGTGGGCTGGATGGTCACCGATCGCGGCCTGTGGTCGACGGTAGAGGGCGGACGAAGCTGGAGCAAGCTGGAAAATCGCAAGGGAATTTTGCAGGTGACTTTTCTGGATGCAAATCACGGCTACATCGCTGGCACCGCCGGTGTAGTGGACGAGACCTTGGACGGCGGGAAAACTTGGACCCGCCTGCCCCAGGCCAGCGCCGCCCCCAGCGCGGCCACCCCCGCCATCGAGCCCCGTTCCGTCAGCTACGACTCCATCACGTTCCAAGGACCGCACGGAATCATCGTCGGCGAGACTGATCCGTCTACGTCTGGCGCTCCCAAACAGGCCAAAGGATCGGAGGCCGCGGCGCGTCCGGTGGGCCGCCGCGTGATTATTCTGGAGACTTTGGACGGCGGCAAAAAGTGGACTAGCGGGTCCCTGCCTATCGAAGCTGATTTGGGGCGGCTCCGGATTTCAAAGCAGGGCTTTGCGCTGGTCCTGGTGGTATACATCGACGCACACCGGCCTCTCGCATCCGCGGTGATCAAAGTGGTTTTGGGACAATCGAATTCACGCATGATCTTCGGCCGAAAGGATCGTGCAGCGGCCGACGTCGCGATCCTTGAGGACGGCGGTGGAATACTGGCGGCCATCGAACCACCCGGCAATTCGCCGCAGGTTCCGATTCCAGGAAAACTCAAGATGCTTGCAACGCGCGACCTGACAGCTGGACGAGAAGCCGGTCAAGAAGAAGTGGACTGGCAAGAAATGGAAGTCGACTATCGCGCGGTGGCGCAGGCGGCCGTGGTTGCGGTCGCGGATGCCCATCATATTTGGGTGGCAACGGATACTGGAGCGATTCTCGGCTTGGTGGAGGCGGATTGAACAAACAAGCCGCCCCGATCTTGTTTTATCCACATTTTGTCCACAATGGAAATCCCATAAACGACTGATTCCAGGCCATATAAAAGCTTTGGAAAAGGCGTTGTCATTGTCATTTAACAGTTGACTCCCAGGCCCATTCAAGCAATGATGGACGTGGTTCCAAGAGGTTTAGAGAGCAGTAAGCCTGGTGAACGGTAGCGAATCTGGAACGTCGATCCGCGAGTGGCTAGTTAATAAGACTAATTAACACTTTCGGGGAGCGAAGGGTAATCGGGCCGGGCACAAAGGTAGGCTTCTCAGATAGAGACCCCAGCCGAGCGCTGTGATCCTGAGGGATGCAAGTCCCGAGGGGAAGCGAAAGCTGGATGGACATTTGAGAGTTTTGAGCTTGGAAGATGGCAACGGGCTTTGAGCGTTGAGCATCCCCGGGGACGTGACAAACACATCCGAGGATAGGAGTTCAAGGCCGAACGGGCTGACGGAAAAGTTCGGAATTTCGCCGAAGAAATAGGCCAGGAGCGCTGACCTCGCCGCGGGGGTTCTCGAAGGGGAACAATCGCTGCGGGCGAGTGAAAGGTCGTTTCGAGGCGTAGGCTTCTAGCAGGTAGGTGAGCGAGCGAGCTCTGGCGCATCGATCCGTGATCGTCCAAAGGCGGTTGCGGGGAGCAAAAGAGGGGAGCTTCCATTACTCTGCATGCCATGCTCTGGCCGTGCATGCCGGTCGGAGAGCGGATTGCCGCCTAGGTCACTTGGAACCTTTTCTATTTTTGTCCTACCGCCTGCCGCCGACTGCGGCTTTCTCCCGCACGTAGGCATGCCGGAAGTTTTCCAGAGCCTTCACCAGTTGGTCCACCACCGTTCCGCGGTTTTGGATACTCAAACCTTCGATCTCGACCGCCGGCAGCAAGTCGCGTGTAGTGGATGTGATGAAGACTTGATCGGCGCGCTCCAGGTCGGCCGGCATCAGCGCTCGCTCGGTCACAGAAATTCCCGGAACGCGCACCACGTCTAGCAGCAACTCGCGAGTGACACCGGGCAGGCAGCCTGAATCGAGCGGCGGCGTGTAGACCTGGCCTCCCGTGGTCGCGAAGATGTTCGCTGACGTGCATTCACAGACCTCGCCGCGTTCATTCAATAGGACCACTTCGTCGAATCCGCGCTGGTGGGCTTCTTCGTACCATGTGAGATTGTGCGACCAGGACAGGATCTTGCATCCGGAAAATTCATTAGCGGCGTGCCGGGCATGCGCTTTTACTGCCAGCCGGACGCTGGATCCCCAGGGGTTTAAGTCTTTGGTGAAAGCGATCACGTCGAAATCGCGCTCCTGATCGGGCGCCTCAAACAATCCGCCGCGATTGCGAACCACCACCACGCGTAACGTGGCATTCCAAGCCGCGTTCGCTTCCACCAATCGAAGCAATTGCGATTTCAGCTGTTCCTGATCCTGAGGAAACGGAACGTGCACTTTGGCGGCATCTCTTTGCATGCGCTGCCAATGGCGTTCAAACGCGAACAGCACACCGTCGGCGACGCGCAGAGTGCTGAAGACGCCCCAGCCGTTCAAAAGCCCCACCTGCCCGGCGGCCAAACTCAGCTCGCGCGTGTCCAGGATCTTGCCGTTGTGCAACTGGAAGCGATGCATATCTAAATGGTAGCGCCCGGCTCGGAAATTTGGAAGAACTCCGCTCCCCTGGATAGCGTAGAGGTGTTATGAGCGAATCTTTGCGCGACGTCAAGGCGGCATTCCGCGCTTTAGTCAGAGACCGGGCTTTCTCCTCCGTGGCGATTGCAACTCTGGCCCTGGGTATCGCCGGAACAACCATTGTCTTTTCGTTGGTGAACAGCATTATCCTGCGCCCGCTGGCTTATCGGGAGCCCCATCGGCTGGTGTCGATCATGGAGGTGGTGCCCGAACTCAGCGCCGCGTATCCGCGTTTGCCCGTAAACGCCCGGCACTTCGATCAATGGCGGACGCAATGCAAATCGTTCGACGGGATGTCGCTCATCGATCCCGAATCCAAAGTCCTGGGCCGCGCAGGCGAACCGTTGAAGACCGCCACAGCCCGCGTCTCGGCGAACTTCTTCACTGTGTTGGGCGCCCCCTTGCAACTCGGAAGGAATTTTCTCAATCAGGAAGACCGGCCCAGAGGTTCCCAGGTGGCCATCATGACGGATAGCCTGTGGACCGGCCGCTTCAATCGCGATCCGGGGATTCTCGGCAAGCCGATTTATCTCGACGGCCTTCCCTACACCGTGATCGGCATACTCGGCCCGGATTTTCGGCCTCCCGTCATGGACAACAGCGGGATGGTTTCGCTCGCTAGAGACACGAACGTATTCATGCCGGCGGCTTTCGACTTGGACAAAATGGGCCTCGATGGTGAATTCAACTATCAGGTTGTGGCGCGTCTCAAGCCTGGCGTTACGGTGGCGCAGAGCCAAGCCGAGCTAAACGTTGTCACTGCGTCGATCGCTAAACAATTGTCCGGGCCGATGCACCTCAGAGCCGCCTTGACTCCGCTGACGGAGGAAGTGAGCGGCGGAGCGCGGAGCGGTCTGATCATGCTGCTGGGTTCCGTCGGCGCGGTTCTACTGATCGTATGCGTCAACCTCGCGAATCTGTCACTAGCTCGCGGCGTAGCGCGGAATCGCGAGTTTGCGATCCGAACGGCACTCGGCGCGGGCCGCTGGGAAATCGTTCGCCGGACCATGACGGACTCAGTTCTCATGAGCCTGATTGGCGGCGCGCTTGGCGTGGCCCTGGCTTGGGGTGGTTTGCAAGTTCTTCTGCATTACGCGCCCATCGACCTGCCGCGCCTGGGCGAAGTCGCGATGGATGGGCGGGTGTTGTCGTTTGCGTTTGCGTTGGCGGCGCTGGCGGGCATCATATTCGGCAGTCTGCCCGCATGGCAAACGTCGAAGGCTGATCCTCAGGACGCTTTGCGCGCCGGATCGCACACCATCACCGAAGGGCTGAGCGGCGTGCGAACCAGAGACGCGCTCGTGACGCTCGAAGTTGGCTTGGGCGTGGTGCTGGTAACCGCGGCGGCGCTACTAGTTGTCAGCTTTCTCCGTCTCCTGCGTGTGGACAAGGGATTCCAGGCCGAGAATGTGATCGCCGCCACCGTCAACTTGCCGGAGGCCACTTACAAGGAGGATAAAGATCGCGAGTTGTTTTATCGACAGCTTGTCGCGAAGTTGCAGGGCATTCCGGGAGTGAGGTCGGCGGCGGTGGTTTCGCAATTGCCGCTGGCAGGCGAAACATGGGTGTCGATGATCATTCGCGAGGGCGACAAACGGCCGGAATCCCAGCAGATCACCGCCAATTACCGCTTCATCAGTCCCGAGTATTTCCGCACCATGGGAATCCCCATGCTGCGCGGCCGCAGTTTTGAAGAAGGCGATCGATCACGCAACTTGACGGTGATATCGGAGAGAGTAGCGAAACAAATCTGGCCTGGCGAAGACCCCGTCGGTAAGCGATTCGGCCAAGGCAATCCGGATGAGCCCTTGTTCGAAATCGCTGGTGTAGTCAAGGACGTGCGCGCGGGGATGGCTGCCGACCCGCCGCTGACTATTTACACACCCTATTGGTATCGCAATCGCAATTCCATGACGGTGGTGCTCCGGACGGCGATGGAGCCAGGCGCGATGGCGCCGTCTATTCAATCGGCGATCTGGAGCTTGAATCGCGACGTCGCTATTGCAGACGTGCGAACCATGGACAGAGTTGTCAGCGATTCCGTCGCCCGGCGTCGCTTTCAAATGTACTTGATCGCCGGATTTGCTGTGTTCGCGCTGCTGTTAGCCAGCCTGGGAATCTTCGGCGTGGTCTCATGGACCGTGGCGCGCCGGAGAAACGAGATGGGCGTCCGCATGGCGCTCGGAGCAAGTAGTATCGACGTGTTGCGGATCGTGCTAAGCCAGGGAATGCGTCCGGTCGCGGTGGGGCTGGCTGCTGGGTGTTGCCGCGGCATTGGCGCTCGGCCGTGTATTAAGCGGTCTGTTGTTTGGCGTAAGCGCCCGCGATCCTCTGATCCTAGGCGTTGTAGTTGCACTGCTGGCAGGTGTGTCGCTATTTGCGTGCTATGTGCCGGCCAGGCGGGCGGTGCGAGTGAATCCACTGGACTCGCTGCGCTACGAGTAAGAGCTAAGCGTTGCTTACCAGCGGGAACCATCCGCCTTGAAGACGCAGTTGAATGGCCCTTCGAGGCTCTTAAACAGAACTTTTGGCGGATCGACGTCTTGAAGTGAGATCATGGAGTTGACGCCCTTAGCTTCGGGGCGCAACGTACTATCATGACAATTCAGCTCACTCCAGAAGACGAAAAACTTATTCAGGAACGGCTACGCAGCGGAGTCTTTCAAAGCGTCGCCGAGGTGATCCATCATGCGCTCGTCTCGTCGCCCGTCCCCGCGGCGTCCGCCCTCAAGAAACCGCGTAAGAATCTGGCTGACGTTCTCAGCGAGCCTTCATTCGCCGGTTCCGAACTGAGGCTGGAGCGGATTAGAGATTATCCAAGGCCGCTGGATCTGTGAATGGTTTCCTGGTCGATACCAATGTCCTATCCGAGTTTTCGCGGAGAGGTGCACCCGATCAGCATGTCAAGGACTGGCTTAAAGCCGCCGCGCCCGGTTCTTTGTACGTCAGCATTCTGACCCTCGCGGAGATCCGTCGGGGCATCGAGTTGCTCCCTGCGAGCAAACGGCGCGACCAGTTGGAACAGTGGCTGGAGACCGAACTGCTCGAATCGTTCGATCCCGCGAACGTACTCCCCGTGACCCGAGCCATTGGGGACCGCTGGGCGGCTCTTTCCGCGCGAGCGCAGGAGAAAGGCATGCTGCCCGCTGTCATTGACGGACTCGTTGCCGCGACCGCACTGGAACACGATCTCGCCGTTGTCACGCGCAACGTCAAGGATTTCGTGGGCCTAGGGGTTGAGAACGTCAATCCTTGGGAAACCTCCTGACAGGCCGTCCTTAGTCATGTCCTCTTTCGATGGTGGTGCAAAAATCGGTTGATCTGGGGGGCCCGCGTTACATTGGCGTTGTTGAAACATAAGTAGGCAACGGAGCAGCTCGCGCATTATGCGAATCCCTTCGTAAGCTGAACGTCAGTCCGCTTCGCTATTCGCGTGCTACGTCCCGGCCAGACGGGCGCTGCGAGTGAATCCGTTGGACGCCTTGCGGTACGAGTAGTCGCTAAGCCGTTTCGTGAAGCGTTTGCTCGTGTGGGTCCAGGGTTTTGTCACGTCGCAAGAAAGTCTCTCTTTGCGACCGCGAAATCACGAAGTAGAGTGAACGTGTCCACGTCTGCTCTATCTTTCTCCAGCCGTCGTAGGCAAAAAAGGAGACCAGTTTCGACCGCCTCCACGAGGAAGTCACGTATCTGCAAGTCGCTCATACCCTTCCATCGATCCGATGGGAATCCCACGTCCACGGTAATATACTTGGCCTTTCGGTTCCTTCGGACGCGACCGCAGCCCTCGTCAAACTCCTGCATGTCTCCCCCGACGCGAAGAACTAACGCGAACTCGGAGATATCAGATGAATAAGGTCCTCTGCAATGGCGAGCGAGAAGGTGGCGAAGTTCCAGAACGTGCGTCATGGTGCGATTGTCTTCCGCGCTCGTTTGCGCGCCAAGCGTCACGGTTTCAGGGTTACTCCTCACCAGTGTCGATTATCCCCTGCGCGATCGCGCCCTAGTCGCACTGCTTGCTGCGGTGTCCATCCTTTGGACGCGTTTGCGGTATGAATGAGGGGTACGGTGCCGGTCCGCGTCCCCGTGCTTTAATTCCGCCGGTTCTTGGACTGTCGCCAGGTACCCTTCGGCGGCCATTCCTGTTCTTCGCCGTCGTCGTTGCGAATGGCTTCGATGACCGGCATTAGAAACCGTGCAATCGCGTCCCCTACCTCGTCGAACTCCGCGATGTCCTTCGGCAACTGCATCCGGTTTAGGAACGCCTTCCATTGGTCGATCTTCGCCTTGTCTTTCAGAAACTCAGTGGTAAGCGCCGTCGGATGTTCGGCGGGAAGCGGCGTCTTCCGACGCTTGAACGTCCCGGCTATCGCCCGGCGCATGCGCGACATCATGAACGTCTGTTCGCGACTGAGTAGCCAGATGTCGAAGAAGTCCTTCATACGGCTGTTCGCGACACCGAGGTGAACCATCGCCTGGAGTTTCTCGGCAATCACGACCTCGGGTGGGTAGGCTTTGATCCTCGGAGACTCTGTTTCGAGCATCGCCGGAAAATCGGTTTCCACCGGCGCGGGATCCACCGCATCGCCGAATCCGACGTCGATCTGGAGCGGCGCTCGTGCGCCATCCAGGGACGCTGGCACCCGCACCCGGATGCCGCCGTATTCGGCCTCCTCACGGATCTCCTCGGAGGTGATACCTTCAAGGTCGAACACTACTCCGTCGTCAACCTTCACCGAACAAACCTGACGGATCGATTCGGCAACATTCTTAGGCTGGATTGGGCCGTAGCCGAGCAAGTCGATGTCCTTCGTCGGACGAGGCAGTTTCCCCTGCCAGATCAGAAACAGCGTTGCTCCTTTGAGGACAAAAGCATCCCGTTGGTCCGACTTGCCCAGGCGATAGAGGAAGCGTTCCGCTATCCATCGACCCAGCATGAATTGAAAGTCTTCCTTTCGTTCACGCGCTCGGTCGAGCAGCTTCGCGCGCATGGACGCCGCGATATTTTTCGGAATCTTGGGTTTCAAGCCACGGCCTCAAGATAGGGGCGCATGATTCGCGAAACACGACAAATTCGCGCGTACCGGTCAATTTCGTCGATTGTCGCTTTTTTTTGCTTGAGTACGTCTTTGAGCGCTTCAATCGCGACGTCGAGGCCGATTTTGTTCCGGTACTTGAAACAGTCCGCCACTGTTTTCGCCGGGTTGAAAATGCGAACAGGTACTCCTTCGATCTCGTAGGTCTTTACCCCCGCTGTGAGGGCTTCTCCAGTGAGCCGAACGATTCGAAGCTGGACGGAATCAACCGTTGGCACCCAGGCCTTGTTCTCAATGGCGACCCAGATCTCATTGGGTTGCTGAGTCGTCAGTTCGTGAAAGCGGAGTGCGGACAGTAGGCAGATTATGCTGCGAGGGGCCTGTTTCGCCACCACCGCGAGGCTGTGATGCTCCGTCGACCGTCCGTTCGGAAGGGAGTAGATGCCCCGGCCCAGCCGGACAAGCTGCCCTTTGACGAGAAGCCGATGCAGATATTCGCGCGGCGTTCCACCCAAATCACGAGGCCGGATGATGCCCCTCTGCTTGGCCAGCGACAGGATTTTTTCAGATGGGGATTTCTCTTTCATGATGTTACGTTTCCTAGGTAATATTGCACGTTTACCGATGTTTTGCAACGCCCCTCGCGGCCACGCGGGCGCTGCGAGTGAACTGGACGCGCTGCGATACGAATAACTACAATCGCGGCATGCCACGAAAAGTCATCCTGGGATTCGGAATCAGCATCGACGGCTATATCGCGCGGCGCAACGGCGCTCTAGATTTTCTGGTCATCGACCAAGAAGGCGAAAAAGTGATGGCGGACTTCTTCGCTAAGATCGACACCACCATCATGGGCCGCAAGACCGCGACAGGCTGGGTAAAAATGCGCAAAAGTGGCGAGATACCCGACATGCCCGGCATGGCCAACTACGTGATTTCCAGGCGATGGAAGCCGGGTAAACGCGACGGATTCGAAGTGGTAAACGGATCGCTGACGGCTTTTGTGAAAAAGCTAAAACGCCGCCCAGGGAAAGACATCTATCTGGGAGGTGGAGGCGAATTGGCCCGCAGTTTTCTCCAAGAGGATCTGGTGGACGAACTCTTCATCGGCCTTGGTCCGATACTGTTAGGCGATGGCATCCCCGGCTTCCCGGGCAAGTTTCCGCAGCGCGACTTCAAACTGACAGAATGCAAGCCTTACTCGGATGGATCGGTCGGGCTTCGCTATGAACGGATTCGGACGAAGAAACTCGATTAGAATTGCGCAAGGGACATCCGAAGCATGGCAGACGTCAATCTTGCGGAACCGCAGCCCGAGGTACAGCTCCGTCAAGAACGCGAAGAGCTGCGGCGGATCGTTGATCTCATTCCGCAAGCCATCATCGTTCTAAATTCGAACGGCAAAGCGATTTTCGCAAATCGCGTGGTTCTGGAGTACACCGGGCTGTCTTTGGACGAAGTGCAGGCCGGCGATTTTCGGGATCGCGTATTCCATCGCGAGGATGTGCAGAGGCTTCGAGAAGGGCGTCAGAAAAGTCTTTCCGGCACGGTTCCATTTGAAAGCGAGCAGCGGGCTCTGGGGAAAGACGGCAAATATCGGTGGTTCCTGATCCGCTACAGCCCATTGCTGGACGAAAACGGAAAAGTCGCGCGTTGGTACGCAACCGGAACCGACATTGAAGATGGAAAGCGGGCACAGGAAGCGCTCAAGAGTGCGCTTGACCAGATCCAAAAATCCGAGGCCAAGCTTCGGCGGGTGATTGATACCATCCCCACCATGGCTTGGTGCAATCTGCCAGATGGGCCGAACGAGTTCCTCAACAAAGAATGGCATGAGTACACGGGCTTGTCCCCGGAAGAATCGCATGGTTGGGGCTGGCAAGCTGCTTTTCATCCGGAAGACATAAGACCGCTGATGGAAAAATGGCAAGAGCAGTTGGGCTCGGGAGAATCGGGCGAGATCGAAGCTCGTGTTCGCCGCCATGACGGGACCTATCGTTGGTTTCTTATTCGCATGGCACCCTTTCGGGACGAAAGCGGAAAAATCGTAAGGTGGTACGGAACCAGTACGGATATAGAGAACCTCAAGCAAATAGAATGCAAGCTGAGGGATGACGAGCGCGAGCTTCGCAGAATCACCGACGCTATTCCGCAGACCATCGTGGTTCAAGATCCTGACGGCATTCCTCTATACGCCAATCAAGCGACGCTCGACTACACCGGGCTTGCCATCGAAGATGTTGTTGTGAAGCCGGGCTTTCGCCAGCGCATCTTCCACCCGGACGATTTCCTAAAGCAGGCTGAATACCGGAAGTCTGCCCTCGCGCGCGGCGTCCCCTTTCAGCTGGAGCAGCGCGCTTTGGGAAAAGACGGTCGATATCGATGGTTCCTTACTCGTTACCAGCCTTTCCGAAACGAAGAAGGACAGGTGATTCGCTGGTACGCCACGGGCACCGACATTGATGATCGTGTTCGGGCCGAAGAACGCACACGCAATGAGAATCTGGCCTTGCGGGAGCAAATCGATCGTGATTCGATGTTCGAAGACATCGTCGGCTCTTCGGAAGCTCTGCGTAAGGTCCTACGCCAAGTTGACAAGGTAGCTGCTTCCGACTCCACCGTTTTGGTTCTGGGCGAAACTGGTACCGGCAAGGAATTGATAGCTCGCGCCATCCACAAGCGATCCAAGCGCGCGGAACGAGCATTCATCGGCGTAAATTGCGCCGCCATCCCGCCTTCCCTGATTGCGTCGGAACTGTTCGGTCACGAAAAAGGCGCCTTTACGGGTGCGACGCAACGCCGTACCGGACGTTTTGAGTCGGCCAACGGCGGCACCATCTTTCTCGACGAAGTCGGCGACTTGCCTGCGGAAATCCAGATTGCACTGTTGCGAGTTTTGCAAGAACGCGAAATCGAACGCGTGGGCAGCAGCCGTCCCATTCCGATCGACGTGAGAGTGGTTGCAGCCACGCATCGCGATTTGGACGCGCTGGTTGCCGACGGCAAGTTCCGCCAGGACCTTCTGTACCGTTTGAATGTCGTGCCTATTCAGATGCCGCCATTGCGCGAACGCGTAGCTGATATTCCCTTGCTGGTCGAGTACTTCATCGATCGCTTTGGAAAGAGGGCTGGAAAGAAGTTCGGAAGCATCGACAAGAAATTCCTCAAAGTGGTTCAGGCGTATAGCTGGCCAGGGAATGTCCGTGAACTGCAAAATATCATCGAGCGCGCCGTCATCCTCAGCGACGGTGATACTTTGGCCTTCGATGACACATGGCTGAAGCGGGAACCAGCCAACCCGGTGAAAGCCCGCCGGCTCGATATCGCCCTCGTGAGGCAGGAGAAGGAAATGATTGAAGCTGCGCTGGCAGAAAGCCAGGGCCGAGTTTCGGGACCCGCGGGCGCGGCGGCTAAACTCGGCCTGCCGGCCCGGACCCTCGACTCCAAAATCAAGCGTTTGAAAATTAAGAAAAATCGATTCAAAGGTCACACACTATGAAGAAAAGGTCACGCCAGTCGAAGGGACTGCTATTGGCGATCACGCTTTTTGGTTTTTCCGCCTCCTTACCTGCGCAGGTTACGGTTCTTACGTCCGGCGGCTTCTTCGCTGCTTATCAGGAACTTCTGCCCCAATTCGAGAAGAGCACTGGCATTACCGTCACCACCGAGCGGGGAGCCTCTCAGGGCGACGGACCCGCCACCATCGGCGCCCAGCTTCGCCGCGGTCTGCCCGCCGACGTGGTCATCCTGTCGCGGGAAGGGCTCGCCGAGCTGGTAGCGGAAGGCAGAATCGTTATGGGTTCAGACGTCGATCTCGCCAGCGTGCCGTTGGGAGTTGGTGTGCGTGCCGGCGTACCGCGTCCGGATATCAGCACGGCGAATGCCTTCAAACAAACCCTGCTGGAAGCGAAATCCATCGGCATTCAAAGTACCTCCGCGATTTACCTGAAGACCAAGGTATTTCCGCAGCTTGGCATTGGTGGCGCATTCGCGAGCAAACTCTCAGATGCGGGGGCGGCCGAGGTCGCCAGCGGACGAGTAGAGATGGTAGTCCTGCCGGTAAGCGAAATCCTGCCCGTTCGAGGCGTCGATTTCGTGGGCGCGATCCCCGCCGATCTTCAGTTCATCCAGGTATTCGCCGCCGCAGTGGTGAATGGCGCCAAGAATCCCGAGGCATCCAAACGCCTGATCGACTTTCTCGCGTCGGAAAAGGCAACTCCGACGGTGGAGAAGATTGGGATGAAACGTCCGGCGACTGCCGTGCACCACTAACTCCTCGCCACTCGTGTTTTCCTGATCAGACAGGATTCCTGAAATTTAAGGACTCTCCGCAACTCTAACCTCAACACTTGCAACGCATTGCGAACGGCGTAGTTATTGCAATGCTTCCAGCTGTTCTTCAGGACAGGAGATCCATGACGCTGAAGATCAAACCGGTCGCTGGCAAGCGCGAAATACGGATTTGTTTGAGCGGGCAGCTTCGATCTGAGCACCTTGAGCAGTTGAAGTCTGAGGTCGAGCGGGGCGGACCAACCGTCACGTTGGATCTGGAGGAACTGGAACTCGTGGATATCGAAGGCGTCCGTTTTCTCAACGCGTGTGAGTCGGCAGGCGTGTCGATCCTGCACTGTCCGCCTTACATCAGGGAATGGATGCTGCAAGAGCGAGGTGATGAGCGTGAAAACAAATAAATGGGAAAAGGAGAATGGTCATGAAACAGAACATTAACAACGTGGTATTGGTGCATGGTGCTTTCGCGGACGGCTCCGGCTGGGAACCCGTCGCTAACCTCCTCAAGAACGACGGCTACAAGGTGTCGGTGGTGCAGCACCCCGAAACTTCCTACGCCGACGACCAAAAGTACACCAAGGCGGCCATCGACGCCATGGACGGGCCAGTGGTTCTGGTGGGGCACAGTTATGGCGGCTCAGTCATCACCGAGGCCGGCAATCATCCCAAGGTTGCGGCGCTGGTCTACATTGCCGCGTTTGCGCTCGACGAAGGCGAGAGCTGTGCGTCCATCGAGCAAGCCCTGCCGCAAGCCTCCACGGCGTTCAAGTCGGACAGCAATGGAAACTGGTGGATAGAACAGGAACATTTCGCGGCTGACTTCGCGGCGGACATTCCGAAGGAACAGGCCTGGTTCATGGCTGTGTCGCAGGTGCCGATCTCCACCGATGCCTTCACCCACCAGGTCACGAAACCCGCCTGGAAGACCAAGCCCACGTGGTACATGGTGGCGACCGCGGACCGGTCGATCAATCCGGATCAGGAACGCATGATGGCGAAGCGCGCCAACGCCAAGACAGTGGAAGTGAATTCCAGCCACGTGGCCTACATGTCGCACCCCAAGGAAACAGTCAAGCTCATTGAAGAGGCTGCCACCTCCGTCAATCAGTAGCCTTACGACGGAATTCAGGAGTCAGAATTCAGTACGGATTCTGACTTCCGGATCGGAGAACACAATGACGGATCGCATCACTATAGAAGGACGAGACGGCGCATTTACCGCCTACATCGCACGGCCCAAGGTCTTGCCGGCTCCTGCCGTCGTCATTTTGCAGGAGCTGTTTGGAGTCAACGCCGACATTCGCAAAACCTGCGACGAACTGGCCGAACAAAGCTTCATTGCGGTCGCGCCCGACCTGTTCTGGCGTCAGGAGCCGGGCGTTGACCTTAGTGTCACCTCAGAGGCTGACTGGCAGCACGGCCTTCGCCTTTATCAAGCCTATGATCGTGACGCTGGCGTCAGAGACATTAAGGACACGTTGGACGCTGTGGCCAAACTGCCGGGTTGCTCGGGCAAGATTGCAGTACAGGGTTATTGCCTCGGCGCCCTGATGACTTTTCTGACGGCCGCGCGCTGTCACGTCGATGCCGCCGTCGCCTATCACGGCGCTGACACCGAAAAGTACTTGGGCGAGGTCGACAATCTTAGGGCACCCCTGCTTATGCATCTGGGAGAAGAAGACGAGTTCATTTCCAGGCCTGCGCAAGCTGAGATCAAGAGGGCTCTTGCCGGCAAACCAAACGCGACGGTCTACAGCTATCCGGGGCAACGTCACGCCTTCGCTCGGCATAATGGGGCGCACTATAACGCCGCGGCGGCAGCGCTCGCCAACGAGAGGACGAGCCAATTTCTACATCGACGATTGCAGTGATGTTCGTCGGACAGGAACCCAATAACGGATCCTTCCATGCGCATTGTTCCGGGAACCGATTGCGCAGCATTGCGGTACGAAACAAAAAGCCCCCGGCCTGTGCCGGGGGCTCTTGCTCATAACAGCAGGATTCAGCTTACCGGCTGACCAGGAGGCTGGCTCCGCCACTTGGGCCGCTGCCAGGGCCGCTGCCAAGGACGTCACCGCTGGAGACAAGCTTGACCCAAAGCGAACCGTCGCCTTTGTAGTACGAGGTGGCACTGGCCTTGCGAAGTGCATCCAGGCTGCTCTGCTCCGTACCCGACGCTGCAGTGGTGAATCCCGGCAGCTCGAAGATCACCCACGAGCCGCTATCCAGTTCCTTCACGTTGAGGGACAGGGCCGGCCTTTCGGTGGTCACCTTGATCTCGGTACCCGCTCGTACGTTGGTTTCTCCGGTGACGTGAAAATCCTTGCCATTGCGGCTGAGAACGATTGGCGGCCCCGCAGGTGCAGCGGCGCCCAGGACCCCGTTTCTGGGGCCAACGAGAGGACCGCCACCTCCGCCTCGACCACCAGGCTCCAGCCGCCAGCGCGCCGGCCGGCTGCTCGCAGCCCCGCCGCCTACCGCCAGGACCGCCAGCTACCGGAGCGCCGCCTCTACCGCCGACCGGGCCTGCGCCACGACCGCCACCGCCAGCGGGAGCGCCAACCGTCATACGCCCGACGTCGCCCTTGCACACGGCTGCGTTCCAGGTGGGCTTGATCTCGCAGGCGTCGTCGATTGCGATTCCGTCGTTTTCGTCGTTGATGAGAATGTAGGAATTGGGGACACCGCTGACCGAGCCGTCCTTGTCGTTGAACACCGAAGTCTGGTAGCTCCCATTGCCGTAATCATCGTTGCTCCACTTATACTCCATCGGCGGGAAATACACCGGCTTGGCGTTGATGAATTTCGCGCGCTCTACGGTGTTGTTGGAGCTCATTCCGAAGCTGGTATACAGCAGGTAAGAGATCGCTCCCGTCTTGCGGGTGGCGTTGTCCTGGAAATTCACGAAGGTGACATTGTCCAGTTCATGACGGTAGTCGTAGAACTCGTAGCCGCGGATCGGGAAATCCGCGAGTTCGGGCTCCGGCAAGCTGCGGCCGTAAGCCATTTCCGCCGGCGTCTTGGGATTGCCGATGTTCTCGGTTTCGCCCACGAACAGCGAGTCAACCACCCGTGACGTATAGGCGGACTGACCGAAGTTGCCGGACGCATGCGTGTAGCCAATTGCGTTGTCGGCCAGCTTCAGGTTCTTGAACAGGTCCATCTCACCGCGGGTCCACATGCCGCTATTGCGGTTCTTGTAGCTGGTGAAATCCTCGATGACCGTCTCCACTGGAGGGCTGTTCGCGTCAGCGGGATTGGCAAGGGCAATATGCCCGCCGACGGCGAAATGGCCATCGGCCCTGGGGCCGCGGTCGGACATGAAGCCGTCAAAGTTCGAATGGGCGGTGTTGCCCTTGAACTCCCGCACCTGGGTTCGACGCGGCCAGGTTGCCTTGCTGATCTCCGTGCCTTCGAACTTACCCGTCGGATGCTCCGGCAAGGCGAACCAGAAACCTGTCGCGTCGGACCCCGCGGCCACGTTGTCCCGGTAGATATTGTCCGGATTGGTGATCCAGAAAGTCGACGCCGTGTTGTCGGAAGGGATCAGGATATCCTTGGCGTTCTGGCCGGCCGTATCGAAGTTCTTGCCGCCCTCCGATCCGAACGGGCCGAGGTTTGTCGGGACGCACGGCGCGTCCGGATGGCACTTGGTCAGGATCCCCAGGTTGTGCACGAACTGGTTGCCGTGCTCCACGGCGTCCTCGAGGAAGAAGCAGTGACCGATGTTGTTGTAGGTCACGTTGTTTTCAACGTCGCACGTAATTTGTGCCATGCACGGTCACGCAGCGGCTGTAGGTGTCGTGAATCGAGGAGTTCTTGATGTACTGCCCCTGCGCATCGCCGACCAGATGCCAGTGGATCGGATACCGCGCCAGATGCATGTTCTGACCCATGCGATTGAGCTCGACGCCATCGACATACATCTTGCTCCCGTTCATCGCCATGATGTGGCCGCCGAAGAGCGTCTGTGTCTGCGTCAGGCGAAGCCTGGATCACGATATTGCGCGACAGCATGCCGACTTCGCCGCGTTCATCCACGTCGAAGGTGATCTTGCCGAAGTGCATGTAGTCCAGTTTCTTGTCGAGCGTGATCGTATTGCCGCTGATGGCGGCAATGGTTCGCCGCTCTGCCTGATGGGGATCGAAATCCGTGGACGCGAGGACAATCGCGTCGCCGACCCGCCAGCCAGCGGCGTTCAGGACTTCAATCGAGTTGCTGCCTGCCTCGGCGGTCTTGGACAACTTCGTCCAGGAGTTCGTCCGGTTACCGTGCAGGTTCAGGGTTCCGCCCATCGAGCATGATCCCGCGGTCACTGCGGTCATTCGTTCCACCGATTCCACTCATATCTTCGTCTTTGACGTTGTCGGTGAGGGTGATTGTCGCCTTGCGCGTGTGGGGTTTGGCTTCGGTGCCGATCTCCAACTCCCCGTGCACCATGACCCACTCGGTGGTCAGCTCGAGATCTTTATTGTCCGAGAAGCTCAGTTTGCCGTTGATCGTCAAACTGCGCAGCGGCGGCGGACTGACGTCGAGGACGACGTTCATGTCCTTTTCAATGGTGACCACGGCATCTTTGGCCGGCACCTTTTTGTCGGGCCAGGTGGCTGCATCCGACCAGCGCTTCGCGCTAGCCGTCGAAGTCTTTTGCTGAGCCTGAACGACGGCATATCCGCCGAGGACCAAAAAGGCTGGAACCAGCAACGAAAGGAACAACGAGAACGTTTTCGCATCGTTAAATCTCCGTGATTTGAGAAATGACTCTAAGGCTGAGCTGATACCATGCAACAGCTGAAAAATTAACTATCGGACTTTATTTATATTAGCTCTTGCTCATGCAGCGGGGTCAGCTTACCGGCTGACCTGGACGCTGGTTCCACCGACGAAAGGGCCGGCGCCCTGGGCGCCTTCACCGCTGGAGACAACTTTCACCCAGAGCGCGTCCTTGCCCTTGTAGTACGAGGTGGCGCTGGCCTTGCGCAGCGCATCCAGGCTGTCCTGCGGCGTACCCGAGGCTGCGGTGGTGAATCCCGGCAGATCAAGGATCACCCACGAGCCGGCATCCAGTTCCGTCAGGGAGAGGGACACGGTCGGCCTTTCGGTGGTCACCTTGATCTCGGTACCGGCTCGTACGTTGGTGCCCGTTAGGTTGTACTCCTTGCCATTGCGGCTGAGAACGACTGGCGGCTGAGGAGGTCCAGCAGGGCCTCTGCCGCCAGCGCCGCCAGGACCGCCATAGGCTGCGCCAGGACCACCGGGGCCCGCCGTTACCCGCGCCAGGACCGCCAGCTACCGGGGCCCCGCCTTGACCACCGCCAGGACCGGCACCTGCGCCACGAGCGCCGCCGCCGAATCCACGTCCTCCGAAACCGCCGCATCCACCTGGCCGCCTGGGCCGCCAACATTCAGGCGCCCAACATCGCCCTTGCACACAGCAGCGTTCCAAGTGGGCTTGATCTCACAGGCTCCTGCGTCGGCTGCGATGCTGTCGTTGACGCCGTCATTGATGAGAACGTAGGAATCGGGACCACCGCCGAACGAGCCGTCCTTGTCGCGGATCACCGCGGTCTTATAGGCCGTGCTGCCGCCATTATCGCTGCCCCACTTACGCTCCATCGGCGGGAAATACACCGGCTTGGCGTTGACGAATTTCACGTGCTCGACGGAGTTGTTGGAGCTGACCCCGAAGCTGGTATACATCAGGTAAGAGATCGCTCCCGTCTTGCGAGTGGCGTTGTCCTGGAAATTCACGAAGGTGTCATTCACCACGTCATGACGGTAATCGTAGTACTCGTAGCCGCGGATCGGGTAATCCGGCATTTCGGGCTTCGGCAAGCTGCGGCCGTAAGCCTTTTCCGCGTCAGTCCTGGGGTTGCCGATGTTCTCGGTTTCGCCCACGAACAGCGAGTCAACGACCTTTGACGTAAAGGCGTAACGACCGAATTCGCCGGACGCGTGCGTAAAGCCGATAGCGTTGTCGGCCAGCTTCACGTTCCTGAATACGTGCAGCTCACCGCGGCCCCAGATGGCGCCATTCCGGTTCTTGTAGGCGGTGAGATCCTCGAAGACCGATTCCAACGCCTTGCTGTTCGCGTCAGCGGGATTTTCATGGCCGGTATGCGAGCTGCCGGTAACACTGAAAGTGCCATTGGGCCGCAATGTTTCGGTCGAACATGAACGAGTCGTAGTTGGAGTGGGCGACGTTGCCCTTGAACTCGCGGAATGGCGTTCGACGCGGCCAGGTCTTCGCACTGATCTCCGTGCCTTCGAACTTACCCGTCGGGTGCTCCGGCAATGACATCCAGAAGCCGTTCGCGTCGGAACCCGCGGCCACGTTATCCCGGTAGATGTTGTCCGGGTTGGTGATCCAGAAAGTCGACGCCGTGTTGTCCGAGGGAATCAGGATGTCCTTGGCATTCTGGCCATTCCCTCCCGCCGCTCGGCTCTCTCCGGCTGCAGCGAGGTTTGTCGGGACGCACGGCGCGTCCGGATGACACTTGGTCAGGATCCCCAGGTTGTGCACGAACTGGTTGCCGTGCTCCACGCCGTCCTCCAGGAAGAAGCAGTGACCAATGTTGTTGTAGGTCACGTTGTTTTCAACGTCCAGGTAATTTGTGCCATGCACGGTCACGCAGCGGCTGTAGGTGTCGTGAATCGCCGAGTTCTTGATGTACTGCCCCTGCGCATCGCCGATCAGATGCCAGTGGATCGGATACCGCGCCAGATGCATGTTCTGACCCATGCGATTGAGCTCGACGCCATCCACAAACATCTTGCTCCCGTTCATCGCCATGATGTGGCCGCCAAAGAGCGTCTGTGTCCGCGTCAGGCGAAGCCTGGATCACGATATTGCGCGACAGCATGCCGACTTCGCCGCGTTCATCCACGTCGAAGGTGATCTTGCCGAAGTGCATGTAGTCCAGTTTCTTGTCGAGCGTGATCGTATTGCCACGGATGGCGGAAATGGTTCGCCGCTCTGCCTGATGGGGATCGAAATCCGTGGACGCGAGGACAATCACGTCGCCGGCCCGCCAGCCAGCGGCGTTCAGGACTTCAATCGAGTTGCTGCCTGCCTCGGCGGTCTTGGACAGCTTCGTCCAGGAGTTCGTCCGGTTACCGTGCAGGTTCAGGGTTCCGCCCATGAGCATGATCCCGCGGTCACTGCGTCATTCGTTCCACCGGTTCCACTCATATCTTCGTCTTTGACGTTGTCGGTGAGGGTGATGGTGGCCTTGCGCGTGTGGGGTTTGGCTTCGGTGCCGATCTCCAGCTCCCCGTGCACCATGATCCATTCGGTGGTCAGTTCCAGATCTGTATTATCCGCGAAGCTCAGTTTGCCGTCGATCGTCAAACTGCGCAGCGGCGGCGGAGCTGACATCGAGGACCACATTCATGTCCTTTTCAATGGTGACCAGCGGCGTCTTTGCCGGGCACCTTTTTGTCAGGCCAGGTGGCTGCATCCGACCAGCGCTTTGCGCTAGCCGTCGAAGTCTTTTGCTGGGCCTTAACGACGGCATATCCGCCGAGAACCAAAAAGGCTGGAACCAGCAACGAAAGGAACAAGAGAACGTTTTCGCATCGTTAAATCTCCGTGATTTGAGAAATGACTCTAAGGCTGAGCTGATACCATGCAACAGCTGAAAAATTAACTATCGGACTTTATTTATATTAGCTCTTGCTCATGCAGCAGGGTCAGCTTACCGGCTGACCTGGACGCTGGTTCCACCGACGCAGGGCCGGCGCCCTGGGCGCCTTCACCGCTGGAGACAACCTTGACCCAGAGCGCATCCTTGCCCTTGTAGTACGAGGTGTCGCTGGCCTTGCGCAGCGCATCCAGGCTGTCCTGCGGCGTACCCGAGGCTGCGGTGGTGAATCCCGGCAACTCGAAGATCACCCACGAGCCGCTATCCAGTTCGCTCAGGCACAGCGACACGGTCGGCCTTTCGGTGGTCACCTTGATCTCGGTACCGGCTCGTACGTTGGTGCCGGTTAGGGTGTACTCCTTGCCATTGCGGCTGAGAACGACTGGCGGCTGAGGAGGTCCAGCAGCGGCCTCTGCCGCCAGCTCCGCCACGACCGCCAGGCTGCGCCAGGACCACCGGGGCCCGCGTCACCAGCGCCAGGACCGCCAGCTAGCGGCAGGCCGCCGCCTCGACCAGCGCCAGGACCGCCACCTGCGCCAGGAGCGCCGGCGCCAGGACCACGCGCCTCCGAAACCGCCGGATCCACCCGGTCCGCCGCCGGGCCGCCAATATTCAGGCGCCCAACATCGCCCTTGCACACGGCAGCGTTCCAGGTGGGCTTGATCTCACAGGCTTCTGCGTCGGCCGCGATGCTGTCGTTGACGCCGTCATTGATGAGAACGTAGGAATTGGGACCACCGCCGAACGAGCCGTCCTTGTCGCGGATCACCGCGGTCTTATAGGCCGTACTGCCGCAATTATCGCTGCCCCACTTACGCTCCATCGGCGGGAAATACACCGGCTTGGCGTTGACGAATTTCACGTGCTCGACGGAGTTGTTGGAGCTGACCCCGAAGCTGGTATACATCAGGTAAGAGATCGCTCCCGTCTTGCGAGTGGCGTTGTCCTGGAAATTCACGAAGGTGTCATTCACCACGTCATGACGGTAATCGTAGTACTCGTAGCCGCGGATCGGGTAATCCGGCATTTCGGGCTTCGGCAAGCTGCGGCCGTAAGCCTTTTCCGCCGTCGTCCTGGGGTTGCCGATGTTCTCGGTTTCGCCCACGAACAGCGAGTCAACGACCTTTGACGTAAAGGCGTAACGACCGAATTCGCCGGACGCATGCGTAAAGCCGATAGCGTTGTCGGCCAGCTTCACGTTCCTGAATACGTGCAGCTCACCGCGGCCCCAGATGGCGCCATTCCGGTTCTTGTAGGCGGTGAGATCCTCGAAGACCGATTCCAACGCCTTGCTGTTCGCGTCAGCGGGATTTTCATGGCCGGTATGCGAGCTGCCGGTAACACCGAAATGGCCATCGGGCCCAACGTTTCGGTCGAACATGAAACGAGTCGTAGTTGGAGTGGGCGACGTTGCCCTTGAACTCGCGGAATGGCGTTCGACGCGGCCAGGTCTTCGCACTGATCTCCGTGCCTTCGAACTTACCCGTCGGGTGCTCCGGCAATGACATCCAGAAGCCGTTCGCGTCGGAACCCGCGGCCACGTTGTCCCGGTAGATGTTGTCCGGGTTGGTGATCCAGAAAGTCGACGCCGTGTTGTCGGAGGGAATCAGGATGTCCTTGGCATTCTGGCCATTCCGCTCCCGCCGCTCGGCTCTCTCCGGATGCGGCGAGGTTGGTCGGGACGCACGGCGCGTCCGGATGACACTTGGTCAGGATCCCCAGGTTGTGCACGAACTGGTTGCCGTGCTCCACGCCGTCCTCGAGGAAGAAGCAGTGACCAATGTTGTTGTAGGTCACGTTGTTTTCAATGCCCAGGTAATTTGTGCCATGCACCGTCACGCAGCGGCTGTAGGTGTCGTGAATCGCCGAGTTCTTGATGTACTGCCCCTGCGCATCGCCGATCAGATGCCAGTGGATCGGATACCGCGCCAGATGCATGTTCTGACCCATGCGATTGAGCTCGACGCCATCCACAAACATCTTGCTCCCGTTCATCGCCATGATGTGGCCGCCAAAGAGCGTCGTGTCCGCGTCAGCCGAAGCCTGGATCACGATATTGCGCGACAGCATGCCCACTTCGCCGCGTTCATCCACGTCGAAGGTGATCTTGCCGAAGTGCATGTAGTCCAATTTCTTGTCGAGCGTGATCGTGTTGCCGCGGATGGCGGAAATGGTTCGCCGCTCTGCCTGATGGGGATCGAAATCCGTCGACGCGAGGACAATCGCGTCGCCGACCCGCCATTGAGCGGCGTTCAGGACTTCAATCGAGTTGCTGCCTGCCTCGGCGGTCTTGGACAACTTCGTCCAGGAGTTCGTCCGGTTCCCGTGCAGGTTCAGGGTTCCACCCATCAGCATGATCCCGCGGTCACTGCGGTCAGTCGTTCCACCGGTTCCACTCATATCTTCGTCTTTGACGTTGTCGGTGAGGGTAATTGTGGCCTTGCGCGTGTGGGGTTTGGCTTCCGTGCCGATCTCCAACTCCCCGTGCACCATGACCCATTCGGTGGTCAGTTCCAGATCTTTACTGTCCGCAAAGCTCAGTTTGCCGTTGATCGTCAAGCTGCGCAGCGGTGGCGGAGAGACGTCGAGGACGACGTTCATATCCTTGTCAATGGTGACCGCAGCATCTTTGGCCGGCACCTTTTTGTCAGGCCAGGTGGATGCATCCGACCAGCGCTTCGCGCCAGCCGTCGAAGTATTTTGCTGCGCTTTGAGGACGGCATATCCGCCGAGGACCAAAAAGGCTGGAACCAGCAACGAAAGGAACAACACAGAACGTTTTCGCATCGATAATCTCCGTGGATCGAAGGACGTGTAAACAGCGACAATTTTACACCTATTATTGGCCGGATAATATCCCCTGGTTTCAACATATTCGTCAGTGGACGGTCTTCGCTCCGCAGAACGCGGCGACTGAGTGGCAAGCGAACCGGACCTGAAACGGAGCGGCCGAAGTGGATATGATGGCTTCGCTGCACTCTCCGGGACAGGAAGGCACAGGATCTCTTATCTATGAAGCTACAGATGAAGCGGCTGCTGAATTTCGCCGTCATCGCCATCGCCGCGATGTTGACAACAAGTTCGTTGCTTGCGCACCATTCCTTTGCGATGTTCGACCAGTCGAAATCGGTCGAACTGCGAGGCACCGTCAAGAGTTTTCGATGGAGCAATCCCCACGTCTTCATCCAACTGGTGGTCACGAAAGATGGCAGCGACGATGAAGAGTGGAGCATTGAGATGACCAGCCCGGAGCATCTGGCGCGAGTCGGGTGGAAGCCCGGAACGCTGAAGCCGGGTGACAAGGTGACATTGGTCATCCATCCCATGCGCGATGGCGTCAAGGGCGGCCAGTATCTCTCGGGAACCGGACCGGGCGGACCCCTGATAGGCTCACCACAAGCGTCGCAGGGCGAAGGAAAATGATTCTCCGCGGACTGGCAACACCGACCATGATCCTGCTGGGTTGCCTGGGGACTGTGGGCTCCATGCAGGCGGGGTTGCCGGACTGGAGCGGCCAGTGGGAAAACGTTGGGGCGACACCGGACGCGACCGGCGGATTCGATCAGTCGCTCGATCAGGTTCTGAAGACGTTGCAGTGGGGACCGCCGAACAAACCCGAGGTGCAAGCGCGGGTCGACAGGATCGTCACGATGGAGCACAAGAGGCTGGAAGCGATCGCCCGCGGAGAAGATCCCGGCGGAGCCGCGCGCGCGTGCACATTCGGCTATCCGGCGATTATGCTCGATTCACCGCTGATGTTCGAAGTTTTGCCCACGCCGAAGGAGACGGCTCTCATCTTCTCGAGCCGTGAAATCCGGCACGTTTACACGGATGGACGGCAGCACACGCCGAAAGACGAGCTGTGGGCGACGCCCTGGGGTGATTCGATTGGCCACTGGGAGGGGCAGACTCTCGTCATCGATACCATCGCGGTCAAGTCTGCTTTTGGTTCTGCGGAGTCGGAAGGTGTCTCTGTCGTGGCGTTTGGAGATGTCGAGGGCGAACAGACCATCACCATGTTGAGTCCGCAGGCACACTTCATCGAACGAATCCGCATGCCTGACAAGGACCATCTGGAGGATCAGATGACCGTCATCGATCCGACCAATCTCACCGCGCCCTGGCACATGAACCGCACCTATGAACGAGTGGCGCACATACACCGCATGGTCTACGAGGACTGCGAAGGTGAGGAGCGCAATCCGATCGTCAACGGGCGTTTCACGCTCGCCCCACCGCCGGGGCCGGCGAAATCCCGGCAGTAGGATCTTTCCGGGTGCAGCCTGGAAATCGTGCGCCACAAAAACCGATGGAGACTTATCCTGCGTCGGAAGCGATCGAGGACATCAGCTCTGGTTGGGAACGAACAGCAACTTCACCTAAGCGGACTTCTGGCGCTCGTCGGCTCCCGCCAATGTACGAGTCGGCCGTTATGGGACCAAGCGAAGTCTATTCTCATCGAGCAAAGGAATGACTAGTATCGGGCGAGATGACATATGCTAAGACCTTGCAGCAGAAACCGATTCTGATAACCGCGTGTCTGTTCCTCAGCGCTGCATTGCTGGTTGCTGACGAGCTAAAAGGTGTAGTCTACGCCGACCATAGTGGACCTTCGGGACACGGTGTTGGCGAAATCCAGCTGGCAACGAAGACCGGATTAGTTTCCCTCGGCTACCAAAAGCCTGTCAAAACGGAGTTCTCCAACCGCAATTGCAGCGACGTTGGGGCGATCTGGACCGTTCGCACCGATGCCTCAGGTGGGGAGCTTATCAGGGCACGATGTAATGGAACGCTCGATCGATCAGTGCATTCGGCCTGGCTGGCGGTCAAGGCCTATATCGAGGCGTTAGCCTCCGCCGCAGGGGAAACGGTTGGATATCGCGAGGACAGACGAGGGACGGTTCAAGTACAAATGCATGGCCTAGCCGTCGATATTGCTGGTTACTTAAATTTTGGGGGCACCGGAATGTGCCTCGAAGTTGATAAACGAATAGACGATCAGACGGTCATCATTCGGTCGAGCGCTGATTGTTACTTCGAGCTTGATTTCAAGGTGCGCGAAGTGGGTGCGGATGTTTGGCACGTGGTGGATATTACTGCTGTAGATCCCAAAAGGCAGTAAAGGTGTGTTTCGGATCACCTTCGGCTTCGTAATGCACCGGGACGAATAGTCGGCTATGGTGATCTGTGCCGCGCGTGGTCCGGAAACGGCGTTCGAGTCAACTTCCGGGCGCGCCCGCACCCTCGCATGAGACTTCTTGCCCTCTACAGCGGAATCCGAAACACCTCTTCGTGAACCTGATGCATTCCCAATCTGCCCGCAGCCGGACTACGTGGGATAAAATCGACTGCGATGCCGCTGTCGGCTAGCGGCAGACTAAGCTGGAGGACGATGATGAACGGGCGTAATCCATTGCGCTGTGTTTTAGTTGGCGTTGGCGCTATTTCGTGTTTGACTACGTTCGGCGTGCTGGCGCAGGATCAGAGCTTTTTTACCGGCGGCGCGGCAGTTAGTCTTACCGAGGAACAGGCCAGCAGAGGCAAGGTCGTCTACGACAATAGCTGTGGCAGCTGTCATGGCGCCAATCTCGACAATGGACAGTTCGGCCCGTCTCTGCGCGGCTCCGCTTTCAAGATGCACTGGGGGAGCCAGTCGGTGGACGCGCTGTTCACTTACATCGCGACCAAGATGCCGCCGGCTGCGCCGGGAGGGCTCGGTGATCGCGCGTACAGCGATGTGGAGGCCTATATTCTTAGCGCTAACGGTGTTCCTGCAAGTGGCAAGGAGTTAGCGCCGGCGCGGACCCAGTCCGATATCGCCGTCCGCACTTCCAATAAGGACGCGACCTACCAGGCTGTGATGGAGGCGCGTCAGAAGCTGCTTGCCGGTATCACGCCCGTGACCGAAGAGATGCTGCAGCATCCCGGCGGCGAATGGCTGGTGTGGCGCGGCAGCTATCAAAATCTCGCATTCAGCCCTCTGAAACAAATCAACAAGTCGAATGCCCGTGATCTCGGCATAGCCTGGAGCCTGGCCCTACCGGCGGGCGGCAACGAGACCACGCCACTGGTGCATGACGGAATCCTGTTTGTAGAAAACGGCGCCAGCATCCAGGCGCTCAACGCCGCGACGGGCGAAGTGCTCTGGCAATATACTCGGACGCTCCCGGAAGCACTGCACAATGGCCAGCAGTCGCGGATGAAGAACATCGCCATTTTTGGAAACGCGCTCTATGCGCCCACGCCGGATGGCCATGTGATCGCGCTAGAGACCAAGACCGGTAAATTGATCTGGGATCACGCCGTGATGCAGGAGGGTAAGGAGGGCAGGGCGCCCTTTAGCTTGACTGGCGGCCCGGTGGTCGCCAAAGGCAAGGTGATGATCGGCACCAGCCTGGGCATCAACACCGGCGGCGGCAACTACATTGTCGGGCTGGACGCGGCAACCGGCAACGAAGCTTGGCGTTTCAATACCATCGCGAAGCCCGGTGAACCCGGCGGCGATAGCTGGAACGGCGCGCCGTTTGAGCAGCGCTTCGGTGGTGGCGTCTGGACTTCAGGCAGCTACGATCCTGCGCGAAACCTGGTCTATTTCGGGACCGGCAACACTTACGACATCGGCACGCTGATGCTACCTCAGCCGCGCGTCGGCGAATCGAGGGATGCGCTCTATACGGACTCAACTCTTGCTCTGAATCCCGACACCGGAAAGCTGGTCTGGCATCGTCAGCACATGAAGCGCGATGTGTGGGATCTGGACTGGGTATTCGAGCAGTCGCTCCTCACGCTGCCGGTGAACGGCAAACCGACCGAGCTGGTGGTTACCGGAGGTAAGACAGCGATCTTTGACGCTATGGACCGCGCCACTGGTAAATATCTCTTCTCTCGCGACCTGGGCCTGCAGAACATCGTGACCGCGATTGATCCAGGGACTGGAGAGGAGACCACAAATCCGGCGCTGGAGCCCGAGCCGGGCAAAACCAAGCTGCTGTGTCCCAATGCCAACGGCGCGCGAAACTGGCTGACCACGGCTTTCGATCCCGCAAGCTACATTCTCTATGTACCGCTGGTAGAGACTTGCGCCGATTATAGCTGGACGCCGCGCAGCCCGGCGCAAATCGCGGCAGGCGGCGACGACATTCATTTCGCCCAAAAGCCGCGGCCGGATGGCGACGGTAAATTCGGCCGCCTGGAAGCGATCAATCTGGCGACCGGCAAGGTGTTATGGATTCACCGCCAGCGCGCGCCCTTGGTCAGTTCGTTGCTGGCGACAGGCGGCGGACTTGTTTTCGTAGGGGCGCTGGACCGTTTCTTCAGCGCATATGACGCCGCAAGCGGCAAGCTTCTTTGGCAGACGCAGCTCAATGCGGCTCCCAATTCGTCGCCGGTGACCTATAGTGTCCAGGGCGAACAATATGTGGCGGTGGTAGCGGGTAACGGTTTCCTCAGCTCCGCCTCGGCCAGCTTGACCCCTGAGGTCGACACCGCCGCGGCCGGCACCACACTGTGGGTATTCAAGTTGCCGTCGCGTTAATCCGAGTGGAGGAAGTGTCGCGCGGTCATTCTGCGGGTGTTTTTCCCCTGAAAAACTCTTCCAGATGCGGATCATCGAATAGGACGACGGTCCCGTCGCATTTCAGCCCGAAGTAATGGGCTCCCGGATTAACAAGGTATGCCTTTCCGCAAATCGGGGCGGGCGGCGTCAGCTTGTTGATCCAGTCGTTAGGCGGCAGCTCACCAAAGAGAGGGCCAGGCAGCAAGTCAGCAATAATGAAAAGGCGATGTAAATGGGGTCCTCCTATCCTTCGCGAGAACAATGCCATGAATCTGCGGGCGAATCTCCTGAATATTATTATCACCGTGCACGGCGCGGTTACAGCTTCGACTTGGCACGACCGCTGAGGTCGAGCACCATGACAAAATCGAAACATTCGGATTCGCGAGAGCAAGGATTCGCTATTCTAGTTGAAGGCCCGCTCTCACCCTCTCGGAGAATCCATCTAAGGACTCGCTGGAGGTCAAGCGCACGTCAACCCTGGGGCAGGCCCCCACTTGGTTGGATGGTGGGCAGAATAAAGGGCTGATCAACTCCCCGGCGGAGACCTAGCGTATGGCAACTTCTGACGATCCTCTCGGAAAAGACCCGGATGGGCAATCGAACGTACCCGCGGACGTTCTGGAGTTCAATGCTGACTTCCGTCGCGACCTCGCCTTTCCGACTCTCACCGAGGATATGGTTCAGCGCTTACAGGGCTATGGGCGGGAAGAAGTCGTGCCCGAAAACGTGACCCTATACACCCAGGGCGAACGGGACACTGACATGTTCGTGGTCCTCGAGGGTGGAATCGATATCATGCTGCGATCGCTGAACGGTGGATATAGACAATTCGGACAACATAGAAGGCACCAATTCAGCGGAGAGTTCAGTCTCTTGAATTCTCAAAGGGCGGTCGCCGAAGCACGGACGGTCATGAGTAGCCGGCTTCTTCGAATCTCCCGAACAGACCTGCGGCTGCTCTTGCGATCCGAAGGGGACATCGCCAACATTATTGTGTCAGCCACGATTTGGCGGCGCATCGGGATCCTTGGCGACGCCTCCAGCGGCGTGGTGCTGCGCGGATATTCCGGTAACGCGGACCTGATGAAATTACAGCGCTTCTTTGTCCGCAACTACTATCCGCACCGGATCGAAGAAATCTCCAAAACCGACGAACGCGGCGAGGACGCGGTTTCTTCAGAACTGCCGGCGGTGGTGCTGCCGGACGGCCGGATTCTCACCCGCCCGGAGATAGCGGATCTCGCGGACGAGCTGGGGATCACGGAGCTGCCGGACCCGGACACGATCTACGATGTGGCGGTGGTGGGCGCTGGCCCGTCCGGGTTGGCGGCCGCTGTATATGCGGCATCGGAGGGACTGTCCACGATCGTGATCGAAGGGACGGCGCCTGGAGGCCAAGCCAGCACCAGCTCGAAGATTGAAAATTACCTCGGCTTTCCCACCGGAATTTCGGGCGCCCAACTCGCCAGCCGCGGCCACCTTCAGGCCTTGAAATTCGGTGTCCACTTCGCAATTTCCCGTGAGATTGTAACGGCCCAGCAAATCGACGGGATACACAAGCTGACGCTGGCGGGAGGAAAGACCGCATGTTCACGCTCCGTCGTCATCGCGACCGGGGCGCAATACAGAAGGCTGTCGGTCGAAAACCACGCTGATTTTGAAAACCGAGGGCTGTACTACGCGGCCACCGCGATGGAATCCCTGCTCTGTCGTGAGCAGGAGATCATCGTGGTCGGAGGCGGTAACTCCGCCGGTCAGGCGGTCGCGTACCTTGCCGGAGCAGCGAAACACGTGCATCACATCATTCGCGCTTCATCACTGAAGAGCACGATGTCGCAGTATCTGATCTCGCGTATCGAACGGTCTCCCCACATCACGCTCCATACCGATACGGAGATTGAAAAGCTGGAAGGCGCCTCAACCTTGGAGTTCGTCACCTGGACCAACCACAAGACGGGCGAGACGACGCGAAAACCGATCGGGGGTGTCTTCGTGATGATCGGCGCCGAGCCAAACTCAGGTTGGCTCTTTGGGACGGTGAAGCTGGACAAGAAGGGCTTCGTTCTCACGGGCGCGTCGGATGGTTTCGAGAGGACCCCGTACGCCACGAGCATCCCGGGGATTTACGCAGTGGGGGATGCGCGCGCCAATTCGGTCAAGCGGGTCGCCTCCGCGGTCGGAGAGGGCTCCGTGGTCATCTCGGATGTTCACCGCTATCTCGCTGAAAATCGCGATTCCGTTGCAGCCCGGCCAGAATCAGCTCTTGCGGCGCTGGGTGCGAACGCCTGAGAGATAAGAACTAGCGGCCCCTGCAGCCGACGGTCTCTCTGCTATCGGTGATCGTCGCTACCTTCCAGCCCTCCGCGGTTTTCACTAGACTGAACGAATCCACGCCGCAGTGGTTGAATTTTCCCTCACGCAGGAACTCGTATTCTCCCCAGACCTGGGCGATTCGTCCGTGAATCAATACCTTCGGCCGATCCGTGAAGCGCTCCAAGATGCTCTCTTTGATCGCCGCGATTCGATCTGCAAAATCTCCCACAGCCATGCCGGGAGCCACCGCTCCGTCATCTCGGGCGGAATAGAGTCGTGCGTCGGGCAGCATACTGGAACGGATCATCGCAGCATCGTGCGCCGCCATTCCGTCAAAAGTTTTCTGGGCTGCGGCAACGGCGTCTTTTTCATCGGACGTTTGTGCCCCGAGCGGTGCCAAAGCCAGCAACACGAGAGTAGTCAGCAGGCGCATAGACTTCTATTATTGCGCTATGGCTATGCTCCCGGCCGACGATTGATGATGTCGGGCGCGAGTTGGTGTAGGATGTCATCAGGTCGTTCAACCGGGGGAATCGCATGAATGTCCGCCACCTCCGGATCCTGTCCATGGGATGCCTCATGTTGGCAGCCGGGCTGCAGCGACCCGAACGCTACTTCTCCACCGAGTGGCCGGAGCTTGATGAGCCACTCGTCTCCTTGGACGGCTTCCTCTCAGCGCGGTCTATCATGGATGAGATTGCCAAAGGAGGATTTTGATGACCAGACTTCAGAAAACTGCGTTGACGACATTCGCCGCGCTACTGCTAGCCAGCGCCGCGCATGCGCAAGTGTCTCTCGATTCGGTGCGTATTGAGGCGAAAGACACCATCGCCCTGGCGAAGTTTTACCTGGCGGCGTTCGGCATGCAAGAGGTCAATCGGATCCAAAATCCGGGCGGCACGGAAGTCTTCGTGAACTTCGGCGCCACCGTCGAAGCTGCCAAGGCCAACAAGAATCCGCAGATGATCCTTTTTCATCGTGATTCCGACGACGTGAAGGACCCGACCACGCACGTGATTTTTTCGGTGAAGGACATGGCGTCCGCAGTCGCGGCCCTTAAGGCCGCCGGTGGAACGATGACGGGCGATCCGCGGCCGTTCGGAAATACTGGCATCGTCCTCGGCTTCGCCATCGACCCGGCCGGTAACCGCATTGAGCTGATTCAGCGGCCCTAACCCGGGAAGCGGGGTCTTAGCGGGGAGATGAAACCGTCCTCCATCACTTAAGTGCGTTTTGGCCAAAGCGTCAACTGCTCGTCCATTAGTTCTTTTCGTATGGCTTGGGCCACGTCAAAAATGGCCTTGGACGCTGGATTGTTGTTGGCATCTGCTGGAAGTTCGAGGGTCGGTGGCAACATGGAGGCAGGTATCTTGATGACCCCATGGTTTGCCTCGTAGACGGCGAGATTAATACGTAGAAAATAGCTCATTATCTTGGCCTCCGCCCAGGCCACAGTGACTGCGGTATGCCAATCAACGGCAGCATTTGGTCCCGATTGGTCGAGTTGTCCGAACAGAATTTTTAAATCTAAGTCGCTAACCTCATAATTCGCATAGTTGGCGTAAACGGCATTGATGTGTTCGCGACGTTTTAGTCCAGTTAAATCGTTGAAGACCTTTTTGAAGACCTTTACCATTTCTTCCGCTTGGTCAGATACGGGCGTGGGTCCTTGCTTTGTTTCCTCGCTCACGCAGCCTCCGGTTGGTTTACGCCTTGCTTTACTTCTGCCCTGGGAACGAGTTTCAAGCCTTTATACGGATCTTCGGTCACGCGCGTCACAAGAGGTTCGGTAAGCCCCAGGCGCATTCCCCATTCAAAAACGGCGTTTGCTGATGATGGATAGCCCGCTAATCCTTTAAGACCCAGTCGGCCAAAATAATTAGAGTCGAAATGATTTTGCAATTCACGGCGTCCTGGTGGTTCAAGCAAGCCGCTCGCCAAAAGCTCGGCCTGTGCGGTTCCTGGATAGATTGGTTGTGGAACGGCCCACTCTCCAGGCGTGATGGAAGCCTTGAAATATGCGGGACCGGCGCGCGCCCTTCCTTCATTATGTTGACGCACAAGTTCCAATTCGTCGGCGGTCAGCTCTCTACCCGTCAGGTCCCGAAGGTTCTTTTCTGCTGCCGTCATTGCAGCCACGTTCTCGGGCAGGTCCGCTATGACAGATTCTTCCGCATCGAGCAGTTCGGGATCAGACTCGCGCGGAGCGCGTTGAAGATCCTTGCGGGAAAAGCTATCAACATCGTGGATCAGCGAACCGTAGGTCTCGAATGAAACCTTTAGCCGCACGCGGAATGCTCTGGCCAGTTTCTTTAGCGTGCTGATGTTCCAGGAGGAATAATTGACGTTTTCTATACGCGAGATCACCGTCTGTGTCGTATCTAATTCTTTGGCCAGCGCGGCCTGTGTCCACTTGTTTTGCTCTCGAAGCACTTTGATCTGTGTAGCAACATATGCATCCTGAAAGGATTCAGCATAGCCTTCTGAAAACTCTGGTTGCCTTAGATCCTGACGCAAAGTCTCACTTATAGCGCCCATTCAGCCTCCGCAAGTTGTGTGGATCGGAAATTATCTCCCGCCTTCGGGCTTCGGCGTCCATGGCATCTACATCCAATACGCCGTCTTTTTCGATGGCCCCAATCAGCATTGTGAACTCCCCGTCCATATCCACCGGGCCCCGACACAGCATAGGCCGAAGCATTCGCTGGCCGTGAATGATCAGCTTGTAGATGTGCGACTGCTTCTTCGGTTCTCTCTTGGATTTGATTGGGCCAGCCAGTAGCCCCGGTGGAAGATCCATGCCCTGCATCGCTAGCATGTCCATCTTTTGCATGAGTTGGCCTCGATCTCGGTCTGGAATGTCGTTCTCGCGCAACCATTTTCCAATTGCGCTTTCGTCCCCTTCCAGGTATTCGTAGATTCGCCACGTAGCCATCGTATCGCAAAAATGCTATTTTATCCAGTTGATTCGATATAGCAATTATGCTATATTAACCAGGTGATTGTAAACAAAGCAAAAGGCCAGTCAGGAACGGTCGCTAAACCGGAACTGCTGGCCTTTGCTTATTCCTGCGGGCCGGTACCTCAGCGCATAGAGGAGCCGATTACTAATCGGCTTGTCCTGGGTTGGAATCCCAGCCGGTCCGCCACATTAACCAGCCCCACCAGCAGCGCTAACTGCTATGCGGGGCCTAGCCTCGGGCAAGCCAAAGGCAGGATTGTTGAGATCCACTGTCATTTTGGCGCCATCTGTCTGAAGAAAGCAAGGCTCAAAATGACATGCCATTCATGCAAAATCCAGACGGTGAAAGCCGGACGGCGAGGAATAACGCTCAGCGCTGGAAGTGTCAGCAGTTGGGAAACGGTCCTCGGAACCGCGCCAGACTCCCTTCGGATCCGATGTGCGACTCCCGCAAGAGACGGTGTGTCGAATCCTCCATTGTCTTGTGGAAGGCAATAGCATTCGCGGGACGGCGCGGCTTTGCGAAGTGGAGAAGCGAACCGTGCTGAACATTCTGAAGCTTGCTGGCGAATCTGCCGAAAGGCTGTTCGCCGAGCGCGTGCGAAACGTAAGAGTGTCCCAACTTCAGGCAGATGAAATTTGGTCTTTCGTGCAGAAAAACGAGGCTCACAAGGGGCTGCATGAAGCTCATGCTCGGGAGATTGGCGACGCGTACACATTCATTGGTTTGGATGACGCCAGCAAGTTGATGGTGGCGTGGCACCTTGGCAAACGCGACCAAGCCAGCACGGACGATTTCATTTCCAAGGTTCGATGGGCCAAGGCAGACGAACGCTTCGATATGTGCACGGATGGATTTAGTCCTTACATCTACGCCATTGACGCGGGCTTGCACGACCGGACCGATTACAGTCAGGTTGTGAAGGTCTACTCGAAACAGGAAGAGGGTCGGGAACGCTACAGTCCCGGTGCCTTCGTTTCGGTCGAGAAGACAGAAATCTTCGGAGCACCTAATATGGATCGGGCGAGTACATCTCACGTCCAGCGCAAGAACGGCACGCTTCGCCAGTGCTGCAATAGGCTCACTCGGCTGACCTACGCTTTCTCCAAAAAGTGGGACAATCTGAAAGCGGCACTCGCCCTTCATTTCGCGCATTACAATTTCTGCCGCGTGCATGGTTCTTTGCGGATCACCCCAGCAATGGCAGCGGGCATCACAGACCACATTTGGACGATTCGGGAATTGATAGGAGCTTAGAATGGATACTTCACAACTTCAAGAGAAGCTCTACTCCACAATTTTGGCGGCGATTCAGGAGTACGAGAAAGCAAGCGGCATAAAGACCGCGTCAGTGGACTATCACACCGTTAAGAGCGGACCCGTGACTTATGTCCTCGATATGAGGCCATCTCCCCGCTAAGACCCCACTACCCTAAGCCGCACCTCCGTCACGCATCCGTGGAATTTTGTAAAATGAAATTTCACGCCGCGAACGCACTTCATCGCAGAGCGATGAAACGTTTGCATGCAGAGGAGTTAAATGGCAGTCACACAAGCAGGGCTCGAGGGGATTATTGCCGCCGAGTCCAACATTTGTTTCATTGACGGTGATCGAGGAATCCTCAGCTACCAGGGCTTTAACATACACACCCTGGCCGAACACGCCACCTTTGAAGAGGTGATCTATCTCCTCTGGCATGGGCGTTTGCCGAAGCAAACCGAGCTGGATGCCCTCAAGGCGGACCTGGTGCGTTCTCGCCCCATCCCGCCTGAGGTGATCGAGTTCCTGGGCAAGGTGCCCAAGGCGCCGCCGATGGATGTTTTGCGCACTGCGGTGTCGATGCTCAGCCTGTACGATCCGAAGGCTCGCGACAACTCCATCGAAGCCAGCGTGGAAAAAGCTGGGCGTCTGATGGCGCAAACCGCGACTATTGTTACTACCTTCGACCGTCTGCGCAACGGGAAGCCCCTGGTGGAGGGCGATCCGAAACTCGGGTTCGCAGCCAACTTCCTCTACACGCTTTCGGGCAACAAACCCGATGACGTTATGGAGCACGTGTTCGACATCGCGCTTACGCTGCATGCAGATCACGAGTTGAACGCGTCCACCTTTGCGGCGCGCGTGGTAGCGGCCACTTTGTCTGATATTCACTCCGCAGTGACGGCCGGCATCGGAGCCTTGAAGGGACCGCTGCACGGCGGCGCGAACGAAGAGGTGATCCGCATGTTGCTCGATGCGGGCGATGAGAAGACCGCTTTGGCGCACGTGCAGGACATGTTGGCCAAAAAGAAGAAGATTCCCGGTTTCGGCCATCGCGTGTATCACACCACTGATCCTCGCGCCACCCATCTCAGCGCGCTATCGGAGGAACTGGGCCGGCGCACCGGGCACTTGGACCTCTATCTCACCTCCAAGAAGATCGAAGAGACCATCAAGGAACAGAAGAAGCTCAACGCCAACGTCGATTTCTACTCTGCGTCCACCTACTATTCGCTGGGGATTCCGATCGACCTGTTTACGCCCATCTTCGCCGTCAGCCGCATGTCGGGCTGGACCGCGCATGTATTGGAGCAGTATCGCAACAATCGCCTCATCCGTCCGCGCGCTGATTACACCGGCAAGCCGGTGGGCGAGAAGTGGATTCCGATCAACGAGCGCTGATGCATGATCTCTCGTTTTTCAGGTCTAATCTCGATTCCATAGCGCAGCGTCTGGCGACGCGCGGATTTCAACTCGACGTAGAACAGTTTCGGGCGTTGGATACCGAGCGGCGTGCCGCGCTCACCGAAGCCGAGCAGCTCAAAGCGCAGAAAAACGCCAAGAGCGCCGAAGTCGGCAAGTTGCGCAAAGAGGGCCAGGATACCGCTGCGATCCAGCAGGAAGTCCGTAAAATCGACGAAAACATTGCTGTGCTGGATGAAAAGGCCAAAGCCGCGGACGATTCGTTCCGCGAATTGATCGCCGGCGTTCCGAACGTTCCTCATGAGTCCGTGCCGGTGGGCAAAAGCGAGGCGGATAACGTCGAAGTCCGGCGTTGGGGGCAGCCTCGCGAGTTCGATTTCACGCCCAAAGCCCATTGGGATCTAGGCGCTGAACTGAAGATTTTGGACCTGGAGCGCGCCACCAAAGTTACCGGCGCGCGGTTCGCCGTGTATTGGGGCATCGGCGCGCGCCTGGAGCGGGCTCTCATCAACTTCTTTCTGGATGTTCACACGCGCGAGCATGGCTACACCGAAGTGCTTCCGCCGTTTCTGATCAATTCCGCCAGCTTGTTCGGCACCGGCCAGCTTCCCAAGTTTAAGCAGGATCTTTTCAAGATTGAGAACACGGATTTCTGGCTCGCGCCCACCGCCGAAGTGCCGGTAACGAATCTCTTTCGAGATGAGACCCTGAACGCCGACGATCTTCCCATCTCGCTGTGCGCCTACACGCCGTGTTTTCGCAGCGAAGCCGGATCGTATGGAAGGGATGTCCGCGGGATTATCCGCCAGCACCAGTTTCAAAAAGTGGAACTCGTCAAGTTCACACGGGCCGATCAAAGCTGGGAAGAACTCGAGAAATTGACCGCCGACGCCGAAGACATTCTGAAGCGCCTGGGACTGCCGTTCCGGACCGTGGTTTTGTCCACCGGCGACATGGGGGCTTCTTCCGCCAAGACCTACGACATCGAGGTCTGGCTGCCGGGCCAGAACGGCTACAAAGAGATCTCTTCTTGCTCAAATTTTGAGGCTTACCAGGCCCGTAGAGCCTCGATTCGTGCCAAATCTGGTAAGAATAAGCCCGATTTTGTACACACTTTGAACGGCAGCGGGCTGGCAGTCGGACGAACCTGGGTAGCGATTGTCGAAAACTATCAGCAGGCCGACGGGAGCGTGATTGTTCCCGAAGCCCTTCGTCCCTATGTGGGCGCGGAGCGGCTGACGGCTGAGTCACAAAGCTTCCACTAAATTCCAAGCTGCCGAAGTGCTTGGGCCGTCAGAAGATGCCCCGCTTTGGCCGCGCGCGATAGCTTCCCAGGCGTTGCTTGCATGAATAAGCTGAATCATGTTGAGTTTCAAATGGCGGCTGCTGTACGCCAGCCTGGCGCTTAGCGCCCGATTGCAGGCCACTCCGCCCCTCACCACAATTAGCGACACGCTTTTCAACGCCGACGGAACGCCGTTCAGCGGCGTCGTCACCATTTCGTGGCCCAGCTTTGAAGCGTCGGACACGTCCAATGTCGCGGCCGAGACCGAACAAATCCAGGTGAATGGCGGGGTGCTGTATGTGCAGTTGGTCCCGACCACGAACGCGAATACCGCGGCCATTTATAGCATCCAGTACGCCAACTTGGGAGTGACGCAGTTCAGCGAGGCGTGGGCCGTTGCTCCCAGCGCAATCCCATTGCGCGTGCGCGATGTGCGCGTGCCCCCTGGATCCATCACCGGATCGGCGCCGGCATCCGTAACGCTGATCAGCATCTCCGACGTTACCGGATTGCAGAGTGCGTTGAGTTTACGCGCCACCGTGGGAACCGGCTTTTCGATCTCCCGTTCCGCCGTCATCGATGCGACCGGCGCTATCGACGGCGCGATGGGCAACCTGGGCGACTGCGTGCATGTAGATGGAACTTCGGGCCCCTGTTCTACCTTCTCCACCACGTTCATCGACGGCGAAACCCCGGCGGGAACGTTGGATGGTTCCAATGCTTCGTTCGTCCTGGCCAACATCCCGAATCCATCCGTCAGCCTGGCTCTTTTCCGCAATGGTTTGCTGCTGCGGCAGGGCGGCGACTACACGCTGGCTTCGAACAACGTCACGTTTCTCACGGGCGCGACACCGCAACCGAGCGACATCCTGGCTGCGTCTTATCGGCTTTCGGTGAGCATTCCAGGAGTCGGTTTCGTTGACCAGGAGACACCCGCCGGGTCGATTAACGGCGTGAACGCGGCTTTTACATTGAGCCAGAGCCCCAGCCCGAGTTCGAGCCTGGTGATTTATCGGAATGGCGTGCGTCTGACGCCGGGCGTGGACTACACGGCGGTGGGGACAGCCGTTACGTTCGGGTCAACCTTAGTTCCGCAGACTGGAGACACGCTACTTTGCACTTACCGGATCGCCCAGTAGGCGAGAAAGTAATAGGGATGTTTACCCATCCAGCTACGGTATTTTCTTAGTTGTTTGTAACCCCCGGCAGCCGCAGAATGGAATGGAGGCGCAGAAGACTATGGGCAGATTGCTGCTACGTTTCCTAAAAGACCAGCGGGGGCAGGACTTCATTGAATACTCCCTGTTGGCGGCTGCTATTGTGATCGTTGTGGCTGGGTTTATGCCTCAAAATGTCATGCCCGCCGTGAGCACGATCTTCTCCAAGATCACCAGCGGCATGGCGATCAGCTAGCGCCCCGGCTTCACCACTAGTACTAATACACCCGCGAGTAATGCGGTTCCTGCCAACGCGCCCATTCCAGGCGCGTAACTTCCGCCATTCGAATCGCTTAGCGCGCCCAGCAGATACGGGCCGACGAAACCGCCCAGATTGCCAATACAATTGATGAGCCCGACGGAAGCTGCCGCCGCGGCCCCTCCCAGTAAGGCCGACGGCATGGCCCAGAAGGCCGGCAATCGCGCGCTGATCCCAATGCCGGCCAGGGAGAACATCACCAGACCCAGCGCGACGTTGTCTCCGGCCCAAACACTGCCCGCCAGACCCACGGCCAGAACCAGATAGGCAGCCGCGGTGTGCCAGCGGCGTTCGCCAGTCCGGTCCGAGTTCCAGCTCAGCGCCAACATGGCCGGCCAGGACGCCAGGAACGGAATCGCCGCGATCATGGCCACCTGGAACGAGGTGAATCCGGACAGCTTCTGGATCATCTTTGGCAGCCAGAAAGTGAAGCCGTATTGCGAGCAGGACCCCAGGAAATAGACAGCAGTGAGCAGAAGCACGCTCGGATTCCGGAGTGTTTTCCAGATGCCCGGTTGCGGTCCTCGCGTTTCCGCCTCGCTGGCGAGCTCGGCCACGATCCAAGAACGCTCGGCTTCGGAGAGCCAGCGTGCGTGCGATGGGCGGTCTGTCAAGTAATAGACAGCTGCGATACCGGCGAGCACGGCCGGGATGCCTTCCAGAATCAGCAGCCAGCGCCAGCCTGAGTAGCCGAGCCAATGAATTTGCAGCAGCGCGCCGGAGATTGGGGCGCCGATCACCTGCGCGATTGGAATGGCCGACGCAAAGATGCCCAGCGCGCGGGCGCGGTCACGATCGCGATACCAGTGCGTCAAATAGACGATGACACCGGGAAAGAATCCGGCCTCGGCCACACCGAGTGCGAATCGCGCCCAATAGAATTGGCCGGGAGTGTGGACTAATCCAGTGAGCGAAGCGACCAGCCCCCACGTGATCATGATGCGCGCGATCCATTTGCGCGCGCTCCACAGCTCGACCAGCAGCGTCCCGGGGATCTCGAGGAGCAAGTAGCCGACAAAGAAGATCCCGGAACCGAGGCCGAAGACGCGATCGGAGAATCCCAGCTCGCGCGTCATGTCGAGACCCGCGAAGCTCACGTTAATGCGATCGAGAAACGCGATGATGTAGAGCAGGAACAGGAACGGCAGAAGCCGCCGATTGATGCGCCGCCGGGTGCGTTCGGCGAGATCCGCGGCCTCGCGGGTAGGAGTCATCCGGGAAGGGTCAGAATATCAGACTTGCCAGCCGCCACCGAGGGCGCGATAAAGCTGCACTACCGACTGCAGTTCCAGGAGGCGCAATTGCGCCAGATCGAGCTGGACGGCGAACAGGTTCCGCTCGGCGTCTAACACCTGCAAGTAGCTATCCAAGCCGCCGCGGTAACGCAACGTGGACAGACGTACGCTTTCCGTAAGCGCCGCCACCAGCTTCTCTTCTTCGCCGCGTTGTTCCCGCGTGCGCGTGTGGACTGCCAATGCGTCCGCCACTTCGCGCAGCGCGCCGTAGATGCTCTTTTGATACGCAATGAGCATCTCATTTTCTTGCGCCTCGGTCAGCTGCACACCGGCACGCAGGCCGGCATGGAAGATGGGCGCCAGGGCCGAGGGTGCGATGGACGCCACGCGCGCTGGACCGCTAAACAGCATCGTCAGGGGCTGGCTTTCGCCGCCGAGGATACCGGTCAAGGAGATCTGCGGAAAGAACAAGGCCCGGGCTGCGCCAATTTGAGCATTGGCTGCGATCAAGTTGTCTTCAGCCTGGCGGATGTCGGGCCTGCGCTCGATGAGCGAAGAAGGCAGCCCGGCCGGCAGCTCCGGCGCCGCGGCGATTGGTTCTCCCGCGATTTGTTCTAACGTAGGGCCGCGCGGAACCTGGCCGGGAGCATTCGCGAGCAGCAAGTTCAATGCGTCCTCGGTGGTTGCGATGGATCGCTCGACGCTGGCGATTTGCGCCGTAGTGGTATAGAGAAACTGTTCCGCCTGGTGCACTTCCAATCCGTTGGCTGCCCCGCGATCCTTGCGCAGCCGGATCAACCGCAAATTGTCGCGCGCGATGCCATTGGTTTGACGGCCGATCTGAAGCTCCAGATCCTGCTCGCGCAGCGCGAAGTAGGTGGTCATAACGTCGGAGATGAGCGAGATAACGACGCCATGCTGGGCTTCTTCCGACGCCAGATATTGCGCTCGCGCGGCTTCGTTCAACCGGCGCAGCCGCCCCCACAAATCGATCTCCCACGATAGCTGCAAGTTAGCCTGCGTGTAGCTGGCGGTGAGCGGCGTTCCCGGCGGGAAGGGGAACGGACCAAGGGCGGAACTGTGAGAAGACGTGTAGCTGGCTTGCGCGTCTAGCGTAGGGAGCAAGTTGGCATGCGCGATGCCATATTGCGCGCGAGCTTCCAGAACATGTTGGGCCGCGATCCGGACGTCAAAATTCTTTTCAAGCGCCGTGTTCACGAACTGGTTCAGCGTGGGGTCCTGGAACAGGTCGGACCATTTTTTATCCGCGATGGATTCGGCTCCGGCAGCCTGTGAATCCGGGAATTGGGCGGGAAGGTTGGTCGCGGGGCGGTGATAATTCGGCCCCACCAGACAACCACACAAGCCGAGTGCCAGTGCCAGAGGCACGGTCCAAATCCAGGGCCGTAGCATTAATCAGTAGCCTCGACTGGCTCTCGCTCAGGCTGCGCGGTCCTGCTGCCACGCCGCCGTTCCACGAGGCTTTCGATGACGTAATATTGCACGGGAACAAAGAAAATCGCGAGCAGCGTGGCCGCCAGCATCCCGCCGAATACCGCGGTTCCAAGCGACCGCCGGGAGGCAGCGCCCGCACCGGTAGCCACGAACAACGGCACCACGCCAAGAATGAACGCGAAGGATGTCATCAGAATGGGCCGCAGCCGCAGTTTGGCGGCATGCATGGCGGCTTCCCGGACCGGCATGAGGTCTTTGTCATGACTGTCTTTGGCGAACTCGACAATCAAAATCGCATTCTTCGCCGCCAGCCCGATCAATGTGACGATTCCGATCTGGGTGTAAACATCGTAGGGAAAATTGCGCAGGTAGACGGCCAGCAACGCGCCGAACAATCCCAAGGGAAGCGATAACAACACAGCCAGGGGGATGGACCAGCTTTCATACAGTGCCGCCAGGCACAAAAACACGAGCACCGTAGCGAATCCAAAGATCACGCCCTCGTGACCCTGCGCGAGTTTCTGCTGATAGGTGGTGCCGGTCCATTCGTATCCGTAGCCGGTGGGCAAAGTTGCCGCAGCGACTTTTTCCATTACATCGATGGCCTGTCCGGAGCTGACACCGGGCGCCGGCGCGCCCAAGATCTGAATCGCGCGATAGCGGTTGTAACGGAAAACCACTTCCGGACCGCTGGACGGCTTGATGGAGGCGAGCGTGCCGAGCGGCACCATGTTGCCATCCCTGCTGCGCACATAAAAGCGATCGATGTCGGAGGGCTGATTACGGAATTCGGGAGCGGCTTGGATCAGCACCTGCCAGGTGTGGCTGAAGCGGTTAAAGTCGTTGACGTAGAGGCCGCCCAGAAAAGTTTGCAGCGTGTTGTAAGCGTCGGCCACGGGAATGCCCAGCGTTTCGAGCTTGTCCAAATTCATGTCGATGCTGTAAGAAGGGACGCTGGATCGAAATGTGTTGACGATGTTGCCGATCTCGGGGCGTTTGCGCGCCGCGTCCACGAGCGCGTCGCCGACCGCGCTGAGTTGATCCAATTCGCCGCCGCCGCGGTCTTCCAGCATGAATTGGAATCCGCCCGTGTTACTTAAGCCGATGATGGGAGGCAGTCCAAAAACGCTGGTGAATGCTTCGGGAACGTTCGCGGAGGCCTGCTGGGCGCGGGCCAGAATCGCGGGCAATTGCAGATCTTTCGTTTTGCGGTCATCCCAGGGAGTGGTGACGACCACCAGGGTAGCCACGTTGGACGCATTAGTCTGCGTGGTGAAGTCGGTACCGCCGATCACGAACCAGGACTCGATGCCTTTCACCTTCGCAAGGCCGGCTTCGAGTTTGGCTACGGCGGCATCTGTGCGATCGATGGACGCGCCGTCAGGGAGCCGCACCGGCATGAAGAACGCGGCCTGATCCTCGTCGGGCAGGAATCCGGCCGGCAGTATTTTGAACAGCCAGGCCCCGGCGGCCCAGAAAAGCGCCAGCGCGACCAGCGTCCAGCCGGAGCGCCGAATGAGAACGCCCACGCCGGCGAGATATCGATTGGTGGTCCATTCGAACGCGCGATTGAACTTATCGAAAGCGTAAGTGAGCGGGCCGCGCGACTTGGTATGCGGCTTCAGCAGCAGCGAACTGAGAGCGGGACTGAGAGAGAGCGCGCTGAAAGCCGACAGCAATACGGAACTCGCGATGGTTAAAGCGAATTGCCGGTAGATCTGGCCGCTGATGCCGCCCAGGAATGCTACGGGAATAAATACCGCCGCCAAAATACAGGCGATGGCGACTACTGGCGCGGACACCTGCTGCATGGCACGCAGCGTGGCTTCGCGCGGAGCCATTCCATTGTCGATATTGCGCTGTACCGCCTCCACCACCACGATGGCGTCGTCCACCACGATGCCGATGGAAAGCACCAGGCCGAACATACTGGTGATGTTGATGGAGAATCCCAGCAGAGGGAACAACGCGATGGCACCGATGACGGCCACTGGCACGGTGAGCAACGGGATCAACGTCGCACGCCAGTTCTGCAGGAAGATGAAGACTACCAGGATGACTAATCCCACGGCCGCCAGCAGGGTGAAGACGACGTCCCGAATTGAGGCGCGCACGAAACGCGTGGAATCGTAGGAGACGACGTAGTCAACACCTGCTGGGAAATTCTTTTTGGCCTGCTTCATGAAAGCGTTGATCTGGTTGGAGGTTGCCACCGCATTCGCGCCGGGCGACAGGAACGCGATCACATTGCAGGAAGGTTTGCCACTGGTCCGGCTGAAGCCGGAATATGTAAACGAGCCGAGCTGTACCGTGCCGATATCCCGAATGCGAAGCAAGGAAGCGTCGGGTTGCGCCCGCAACACGATATCGCCGAATTGTTCGGCATTCACCAGCCGGCCAGGCGCGCTCACCGGGTACTGAAAGTCGGTTCCGTTGGGAGACGGCGCCTGGCCTAGCGCACCCGCTGGATTCTGACGGTTCTGCGCACTAATGGCGTCGCTAATATCAGTGGCCGTAAGACCGAGTTTCGCCATCTTGTCTGGGTCTGCCCAGACTCGCATTGAATAGACCTGCTGCGAGGTGAGCCTCGATTCGCCGACTCCCGGCAGACTGCCAATTTGATTCAGCAAATTGATCTGCGCGTAATTCGTCAGGAAGAGCGAGTCATAACGGTTGTCCGGCGAAATCAAGTCCACCACCATGAGGAAGGCGCTGGATACTTTCTTGACTACCACGCCTTGGCGCTGCACTTCGGGCGGCAGGCGCGGCAGCGCGATGTTCACCTTGTTCTGTGTCTGGACGGTGGCCGTGTCGGGGTTGGTGCCCAATTGAAAGGTCACCGTAATGGTGATGGAACCGTTGTTGGCGCTGCTGGACAGGAAATACATCATCCCGTCCAAACCGGAAAGCTGCTCTTCGATGGGCTGCGCCACGGTCTTTTCGAGATCGATGGAATTGCCGCCCAGATAATTGGCGGTGATTTGAATGACAGGCGGGACGACTTCCGGGAACGCGGCAATGGGGAGATTCGGAATGGCGACGATGCCAAGCAGGACGATGACCACCGCGATGACGATGGCGAAGACTGGACGATCGATAAAAAATCGCGCCATGACGGATTAGCCGCCTGTCCCGTGGCCGGAGGACGAAGAACGATAGGGCGTGGGAGTGACGCGCATGCCCGCACGCACCTTGAGCTGGCCTTCGACGATCACCCGGTCGCCAGGCTTTAAACCTTGTTGGACGATCCAGTCTTCGCCCACGCGTTCGGCGGTAGTGATGGGGCGAAGCTCTACGGTGTTCGAAGCGTTCACGACGAACACGGTCTGCACGCTTTGCAGCTGCTGAATGGAGCGCTGCGGCACCAGGATGGCGTTCACGCGCAGCTCCGTTTCGACGCGCACCTGGCCGAACTGTCCGGGCAGCAGCGTGTGTTGCGGATTGGGGAAGCTGGCCTGCAGCTCCAGCGTGCCGGTCTTAGGGTCCACTTGATTGAGGGTGTTCTCGATATGGCCTTTCTGAGGAAATTCAGAAGCGTCGGCCAGGATCAAAGCTAGCGGGGACTGCAACAGCCTGGGATTTTTCTTGAACGATAAGTAGCGCGACTCCGTCACTTTGAACCGCACCCAGATGGGGTCCAGCGGGACGATGGTGGTGAGAGGCTGGGGAGCGTTCGCGGTGACCAGGCCGCCCACCGGGACCAGCGTGTCGCCGATCAATCCGCTGATGGGCGCGCGTATGGTCGCATATTCCAGGTTGAGCTCGGCGGTACGCAGAGCGCCGCGCTGGGCGTCCACTTTCCCGGCTGTCGACGAAATCTGGGTCTGCGTGGAAAGGCGTGTCTGATCGACGTTGGCCTGGTTGGCCCGCACCGTGGCTTCGCCGGCGTGCAAGGCGGCAACCGCGGTATCCAGCTCCTGTTGCGCGGCCGCTTCTTCTTTCACCAGCGGCGTCAAGCGGTCATAATCCTGCTGCGCCTTGACGAGATTGGCTTGAGCGGCGACGAGGTTCGCTTCCGCTTGCAGCAATGCCACCTGCTTGTGCGCGAATTCCAGATCGGCTTCGCTTTGCGAGACATTGCCCTTGGCTTGTTGCACGGCGGCCTGATAGGGACGCAGGTCCAATACGTACAATACGTCGCCGGCGCGCACTTCCTGTCCGGGCCGGAACAGCCACTTGTCGATGTAGCCGTCTACCCTGCCGCGCACATCGACGGTGTTGCGGGCATAGGTCTGGGCCGGATATTCCGATATCACGGGGACGTCGGCGGCCTCCACCTGCTTCACCACCACCTGCGGCGGAGGTGGCTGAGCGGACCGCTGGCTCTGCGCCGCCGAGGTGCAACCGGAGACCGCCAGACAGCTAACCGAGATAAACCAAAGGAGCTTCGAACGAAAGATATGATTACCAACCATGAACAGCCTTGGGCCTGGACGTTTTAGACGCAGCTTGTTAGATGCAACCCGGCACGTAAGCGACGCAGCTCTTTTGCAGGCGAAACATCTCTATTCTAGCGGATGTAAAATGGGTGGCCCGTGTCGATACGAAGACTCCCGCTTTTGTTGTTGATGGTGCCCTGCCTTGGCAGCGCCCAAGACCGCTGGCAAGCGCGCTCCATGGTGATCACCACGCGCGGTATCGTGGCCACGGCGCAAACTTTAGCGTCGCAAGCCGGCGCGCAGATTCTGGCGCGCGGCGGATCGGCCGTGGACGCGGCCATCGCAGCCAATGCGGTACTCAGTGTTGTGGAGCCGATGATGAACGGCCCGGGTGGCGATCTTTTCGCTCTAGTCTGGGATGCCAAGAGCGCCAGTTTGACCGGCATCAACGCCAGCGGTTGGGCACCCGCCGGACTCAGCATTGAATACCTGAAAAAGCAAAATATGCCGCGAATGCCCACCAGCGGCATTCACACGGTGACGGTGCCGGGTTGCGTGGCGGGCTGGGAGAAACTGCACCAACGCTTCGGCAAACTTCCCTGGCGCGACTTATTCAAGCCCGCCATTTACTATGCCGAGAATGGCTTTCCCGTGACGGAGCTGATTCAGTGGGATTGGGAGAATACCAATTCGCCGTTGGGTGATGCGGCTCGCAAGCTGTATCTGCCGAACGGGGCGGCGCCGAAGGTGGGCGAGATGTTTCGCAATCCGGATCTTGGCCGGGCGTTTCGCTTGATCGCGGACTTGGGCGCGGCAGCGTTCTATCATGGCCCGGTTGGTGAAGCCTTGCTGGAAACATCGCGCAAGCTGGGCGGGACGCTATCGGCGGCCGACCTTAGCGAGTATTCCCCGGAGTGGGTGCGCCCCATTTCGACTGATTATCGCGGATGGAAAGTTTCCGAGCTTCCGCCCAACGGGCAGGGAATCGGGACGCTCGAGATGTTGAACATCCTTGAAAATTTTCCGCTTGGCCAATATGATCCACTGAGCGTGGAAGCGCTGCACTTGAAGATTGAAGCCGACAAGCTGGCTTTCTCCGATTTGGAGCGCTATGTGGCCGACCCGAAGTTTTCGCCAGTTCCAGTGGCCGGATTGCTCTCGAAGGCTTACGCCAAGCAGCGCGCTGCGTTGATCGACCGGGACAAAGCCCGCTGCGACGTGCAGGCAGGCTCGCCCCAGGAGGCGCACGGCAACACCACCTACCTGAGCACGGTGGATAAAGACGGCAACACGGTCTCGTGGATTCAGAGCAATTCGGAAATTTTCGGGTCCGGGATTCTGGTGCAAGGGATGGGATTCCTGCTGCACGACCGCGGCGCGGCGTTCACGCTGGATGCGGATCATCCCAATGCGCTCGCGCCCCGCAAGCGGCCGTTCCACACGATTATTCCCGCGTTCATGGAGCAAGGTTCCCAGCACATCGCTTTCGGTATCATGCGTGGCGGGAATCAGCCGCAGGCGCAAATGCAATTTGTGACGAATATCGCGGATCACAAGATGAACATTCAGGCTGCGCTTGAAGCGCCGCGTTTCACCAAGCCAACGCTGGGGGGATGCGAGCTGCTGATTGAGGGGCGCGTGCCCGAAGTCATCCGCGCGCAGTTGGAGCAGAAGGGGCACCGCCTGGATGTGGTGGGGGATTTTTCGGGGCTCATGGGCGGCGGCCAGGCGGTGCTGCACGATTCCGCGACAAAGATGAACTATGGCGCTTCGTCTCCGCGCAAGGACGGCGCAGCGATTCCCGAGCCCGATCCGTACTTCAAGTGAAGCCCTAATTCGGTTAAGGTTGCGGCGCCGGTTTAGGCTTTTCGGGCTGCATCCCCAGCCGGCCTTCGAGAATGCGGACCAAATTCTGCAACTGGTCTGCACGCGCATGTTCCTTGCGGAGGTCTTCTGTCAGCTGGCGGACCTGCTTTTTGAGCGCTTCGCGCTCCCCGTCCGAGACTGGCGGAGGTGCGGGAGAATGTTCCAAAAGTTGCGGCGGTTCTACCGGGGCAGGCATCGCTGAAGCAGGCACCGCCGGGACAATCAGGCGCGTGGCTTCGTGAACCGGAGGCCCGCTGGCTGGATGGACGGTGAGCTGGAACCCGACGTCGCCCGATTGCGCGAGATAAGTCATCTTACCGCCATGCAGTTGATCGGCTGAAAGCAAAATCTGCGAGCTCTTGCCGCCATCGGTAATATCGATCTGGCCGCGCTCTGAATCGCGAACCGCGCGCGAATTCGGGTCCCACTCGAGTTGCGCGGTTCGTGGGCTAGGTGAGGTAACGCGAAAGGCTATCGGCGAATTTTCCGCCGGCTTCTGCTTTTGGTGTTGTAGTAGCCACGCGCCCAGCCCCAGTGCGAGAGCAATCGGTATCGCCCAAAGCCAGCGCTCGCGGGCGGGCAGGGGTTCGTGGATTTGGAAGTTCGGAGCAGGGAGACTGGGGGTGCTAACGCTTGGAACTGGAATGCTCGGTTCGGGAATTCTCGCTACCGGAAGGTCAGGTTCAGAATCCGCAATCTCTTCGGTGTCGCTGGAGGATTCAGCCTGAGGAGGGAGCGGGTCATCAACAATAACCGGATCCAGCTTGTCCGGGTTGAGGATAAACTTGCGGTAACTCGCTTCCGATCGCACGCTGCCATCCGCTTCCCGCGCGAAAAAGCCAGCCTCGGCTCGGCCGGCGCCGGTGGGGTGGATCACGAGCGTCACCTGGGAGGACTCCGGGAAAAATCCGGAGTGGATTTCGAGATCCGACTCGTTCATTGCGACTCCGCCGCTAGGATGCGATACGAACCAACCGACCGGGCTGAAGATCCTTCAATTCCGGATTCCTGCGCGCCGCTTCCAGTTGCACCGCCAGACTCATGCGATCGCTGTGAGACAGCCGCAGCGCCTCTCCATCCGCGTATTCGCACGCGATGGGACGCCAGGTGAGAATGCGAATGGCGCCGGTACGCCGCGAGCCGTACATAACGCCGCCCACTTCCGCCCCGCCGTGCGAGAGCCGCACTAGCTCATTGCATGCATAGGCGCGGATCTCGTTCATTACCTCAAACGGGTATTCAATGGTCCAGGCAACCTCGGGCGCACTCCACGAAACGAATTGGAATTCAGCAGTCTCTCTCTTGGTGGGCGTCATAGAGAATTACTCCCGGCGTAGGGTTGAGCACGGAGGCAGACGTGGTGTCTTCGTCGTCGTCCTCCGGCTCTTCGTGCAGGTGATAATAATACGTGATCCCGCCCATGGCAATCCCAAATAGCAGGATGCCGGCGAACCAGGCGATGGTGCGCCGGTTCCAGACGTTGCTCTGTTCTACGCCCTGTTCAACCAGTCCGGCGGTGAACCTGACGCAGCACCAAGCCAACCCGAAAACACATGCTAACTTGATGTGCCAGGGCATTAAATCCAAATGGCCTTGCCCTCCGACTTCGCTCCACAGGCTAAGGATCGCAATTATCGCGATGAGGAATTCGACGGCATAGGCCAAACGTAGCCAAGATGGAACCACTCGATCGGTCACAGATGGGCTCGCCACTTCCTGAGCGGGCATTTCCAACGACAGGAGCTCCGCGGTCAACTCAGGCAGGGGCGCCTCGGACATCGGAAGCTCCAGTGGTTCGTTCACTTCACTTCTCAACGTATCACGTTCTTTTTCCGATCACTATATTTCTCAGCGCTTTTCTTCTTTTTCAATTGCAGCCCATGATGGGCCGCTACATCCTGCCCTGGTTCGGCGGCGGTCCCGCGGTTTGGACCGGATGCTTGCTGTTCTTCCAGACCTGTCTGCTGGCGGGCTACGCGTACGCGCACTGGTTAGGGTCAATTACTTATATCCGGCGTCAGGTGTACGTGCATGTCACGTTACTGGCGGCGTCGCTTTTGCTGCTGCCCATCGCGCCGCGGGCGGACTTGTGGAAATCCGGCTCAGGGACCGATCCGCTGGTCCGCATCCTAATTCTTCTAACCGTTACAGTGGGCGGGCCGTATATGTTGTTGTCGGCGACCGCGCCACTTTTGCAGCGCTGGTTCACGCTGGGCGCGAGCCCAAAATCGCCGTGGCGTTTGTATGCGCTGTCCAATTTCGGATCCTTTCTGGCTTTGCTGGGCTATCCTTTCGTATTTGAGCCTTTCTTGCGCTTGCGCACGCAGGGGTGGATCTGGTCGGCGTCTTATGTGCTGTTCGTGGTGGCCTGTGCGTGGACGGCGTGGCGGGTGCGCTCCTTAGGGGTCGTGGGCGGTGAAACAGTTGAGGAGGCCGCGTCTGTCGCACCTGGCATCGCGACTGTACTGTTCTGGCTGGGGCTTTCCACTTGCGGGTCTGTCTTGTTGGTGGCCACCACCAACCAAATTTCTGAAGACATCGCGGTGAGCCCATTTCTGTGGGTCGCGGCGCTTGCAATCTATCTGCTAACGTTCGTGCTGGCTTTCGAGAGCGACCGGTTTTATCGGCGGACGCTATTTGCGGTCGCCGCTGGAATTGCCGCGCCGGTGGGGTGCATCTTGCAAGCGGTGTCGGTGGGCGTTTCGTTGCGGCTGCAACTGGCGCTGTATCTGGGAGTGCAGTTCGTGGTTTGCATGCTGTGCCAGGGCGAACTGGCGCGCTCGCGGCCGTCGACACGCTATCTGACGACGTTTTATTTGACCATCGCGGCGGGTGGCGCGCTGGGCGGGGCGTTTGTGGCATTGGTGGCCCCGCGGGTGTTTCACGAGTTCAGCGAATATCCGATTGGGCTGGCTGGCGCATGTCTGCTGGGCTTCGTGGGATGGCTGCGCGGCGGAGCGCTGTCTCAATGGACCAGCCGCAACCTGGCGGTGCGGGTTCCGCTGATGGCGTTGTTGATCGGCGGGCTCACGGCGATGGTCGGCATGGGCACCGCTGGCAAGCAAGGCGCGGTTGCGAGCGCGCGCAATTTCTATGGAATCCTGCGCGTGATGGAGCAGAAGGACGACCTGGGTCCGTATCGCGAATTGCAGCATGGCCGCACACGCCACGGGATGGAGTATCTGCAGCCGGCGGAGCGCGACAGACCCACTTCCTACTATGGGCCGCATAGCGGGATTGCGATCGCGCTCAACGCGCTTGGGCAGCCCAAGCGGCGGATCGCCGTGGTTGGTCTTGGAACGGGGACGCTGGCTGCGTGGGGCCACGCAGGTGATTCGTTCCGCTTTTATGAGATTAATCCGGATGTGGAGCCCATCGCGCGGTCCTGGTTCTGGTTCTTGCGGGATTCGCCGGCGCGCACTGAAGTCGTTTTAGGCGATGCGCGGGTGCAACTGGGGCGCGAACTCGCTGCTGGACAATCGCAGGATTTCGACCTGATCGCGGTGGATGCTTTTTCGGGCGACTCGATTCCGATGCATCTGTTGACTGCCGAGTGCGCCGACATCTACCGGCGGCGCCTGGCTCCCGGAGGCGTGCTGGCGCTGCATATTTCCAACCGCGTTCTGAATCTCGATCCGGTGGCGCGGGGCCTGGCGCAGTATCTGGGCTGGACCGCGGTCCAGATTATTTCGGACGACGATCCCAAGACGGGCGAAAGCAGCTCGACGTGGGTTTTGATGACGCCGAATGAACGATTCCTGGAAAAGGCCGGGCTGGCCGGACGGCATTCGGAGTGGAGCGCTCGCGCGCCGATTACCTGGACTGACGATTTCGCCAGCCTGTGGCACGTGCTGAAATTCTGAAAAGCCCGCTTCCTTTGGTCGCGGCTCAGCTACGGTGGAGGGTTTTGTCCTTGGCATAGCAGATAGAATCCAGCTTGCACTCGGCGCACTTGGGTTTGCGCGCGATGCAAAGGGCGCGGCCGTGGTAGATAAGCTGCAGCGGAAAGTCGATCCACTTCTCGCGCGGGATGATCTTCATCAGGTCTTGTTCGATCTTCACCGGATCGGTGTTCCTGGTGAGGTCCAGGCGAAACGCGTTGCGTTGGACGTGGGTGTCCACCACCACGCCGGCCGGAGTTTGGAAACAATGCCCGATTACAACGTTGGCGGTCTTTCTGGCGACGCCGGGAATGGTCAGCATCTCGTCCATGGTTTGGGGCACCTGACCGCCAAAATCCGCGAGGATGGTGCGCGCCGCGCCGATCAGCGACTTGGCCTTGTTGTTGAAGAAGCCCGTGGATCGGATATCGTTGCCAAGTTCGACTGGATTCACTGCTGCGAAGTCGGCCATGACCGGATATTTCTGAAATAGGCCGGGCGTCACTTCATTCACGCGCTTGTCGGTGCATTGCGCCGATAGGATGGTGGCGACCAGCAGCTCCCAACAATTGCGATGCAGCAGCGGCACCGTGGGATTGGGATACATCTGGTCGAGCAGCTTGACGATCTTGCGGACGCGATTGGCGCGCTCAGCGGCGGTCTTGGGGCGGGGAACCAGCTTGGGTGGCGTAGCTTGCTTGGGCACGCCGCTATTCTCGCAAATACGCGGGAGGTTTTATTGGCGCGCGATCAGGATCTCGGTTCGCAGGGACTGCCAGTCTGGAATAGAGTCCGCCTTCAGGCCTAAATCCAGATCTGTTCGGATTTCCTTGGACTGGTTGGCGGCCAGCGACGGAACAATACTGGAAACTCGAAAGAGCGGAGTGCCGGTGGGCGATTCGGCGGAGTGCACCGCAATGTTGATGTTCAGGCCGGTGAGCTCATTCGCCGAGTGGTTAATGACGAGGTACTGAAGCTGCGGCTTCTTGTTCGGCAGAGTCACAACTCGCACGCCGGCCACTTCGACGAATTTTGCACCGGGATGCTCTTCGGCGACCGGGACCGGGGTAAGAGCGGGTTCACCAGCCTGGGCTGGCGCTGGGGCCACGGAAGCCGCTTTTGCATCCCGATTGGCGGTTAGATATTGGAGCACTGCGCCAGCCCCTACAAACAGGCACATCGCGACCAGAACGCTGACCATCCAAGTTGGCGCGGAGGAACGCTTCTTGCGAGGCCGGAGGCTGGAGGCTGCGTTCTCCGAGAGATTTCGAAGCTGCGGCGGAAGGCAAGGACCGGCCAGCGTGGGCGCCTGGGGGCCAGCGCTGAGAGTAGCGAGCCCGGCTTTCGCGGGCGGTTTCGGAGTGAAGACGATCTTCGATGTGCGAAGCCATTGCTCGGCCACTGGCGCGGGCGCGGTGACGATTTCCGTTGGCGCGCTCAGCATCAATTCCGCTGGCTGTTCTTGAAACGACGCCTGGATCGCGCGAATGGTGTCGCGCTTGAGGTCTTCGGCGGAGGCTTCCAAGGCGCGCAGCAGGTCGGCGAGCGAGTTGTCCGCCGGATCGAGCCGGGAAGAAATGAAAGCCAGGCTGACGGCTTTTGGATGCACGGGAGCCGCGTTGGTTTCACTGCCGCCCCTCCATCGTCCGTTGGTGGACGAGGCTACTGGCGTGAACCTGATTTCGCCCAGTGAGGTGAGATTCGCGAGATCGAGCCCGTGGGCTTCTGCTCCCGGAAGGGCTTCGCGAACGAAGGCTACTGACTGCCTGCGCGAGGGCGCCGGTTCCACTTGTTGCTCGCGCGCTTTTCGCAAACCCAGGGATAGGGATTTGAACTTGATCTGGCCAATGGGTCCGAGGCCGGCCGTTTTCAGGCGACAATCCGACGGTGCGCTTTCCGTGGGAACTACCGCGGGCGCTGTGGCGCGTGAAGGTACGGGGGAAACCGCGGGCTTGGCCGGTTTTGGAGCAGGCGGACGCGCTGCCTTTACCGCCAAGATGTTGAGCGGCGAGAGCGTGGTCAGCACTGCCGGTTCCGGCGGTTTGGCCGACTCCACCAGCGGCTTCACCAATGAGTTGATGTGCTCCGCGGGCGATTCGATTTGCTCGGCAGGAGCTTCCTGCGTCAAGACAGCCGCGCTGACTGGCGCCGAATGTCCATTTACCGCCGAGATCAGGTCGCGATAGGAAGCGGGACTGAGCAGCCCGACCGTGGGCGCCGAATCGATGGTCTGAGCGAGCGAAAGGATGTCGGTACTGGCCTGTTCGGCAATCTGCGGACGGGTCTCCCCCTTGGGAGCGGCTTGCTCCGCGGCCGCGCAGGTGGGGCATTCCCGGATAGCCGGTGAGCACTCATGCCCGCACTCAGGACAAATCCAGTACAACATACATCCACTTTAGGACCAAAGTGCTCCCGAATCTGTCGGGTAGTTACCCTACCTTCTCCTAAGAGGGGCCTTAACTTGCTAAATGTCGGCACCTAAAGGGCATTTGTTCGGAAGACTCTTATACTGAAGGTGCTTGGACTTCGTTCGCCACACGCCTGGGAAGCCGCGCACCGTAGGGATATTGGCTGGAAGCTTTAATCCACCCACCCTAGCCCATCTCGAACTGGCGCGAGCGGCGAGCAGTTTCGTTGACGCGCTGATCTTTGTCGTGCCGCGCGCATTTCCCCATAAGGACTATTCCGGGGCAACGCTAGAGCAACGGGTCGAGATGCTGGAATCGGCTGGGATCGAAGTTCCGTTCGCGATCGCTGTTACCAGCCAAGGGCTATTCATCGACATCGCGCGCGAGTGCCGCGCGGCACTTTGGCACCGAGGCCCGGTTATCTTTCGTGTGCGGGCGCGACGCCGCCGAGAGGATTCTCAATTGGGATTATGGACGGGCGGGCGTGGTGGAGGAGATGCTGGGGGAATTCGAGCTACTGGTAGCTCCGCGCGGCGGACATTTCTCTCCGGCGCCGGAACATCGGGATCGCATTCATACGCTGCAGGTAAGGAGCGGCCACGAAGAGGTTTCGTCTACCGAGGTGAGGGAGCGAATTGCGCGCGGAGAGCCGTGGGAGCATTTGGTGCCGGAGAAAATTCGCGAGCGGGTGCGGGAAATTTACTCGTGAAGAGATGTATCGAGAAACGCGCGTAAGCGATGGCTGCGGCTGGGATGCCGCAATTTGCGGAGGGCCTTGGCTTCGATCTGGCGAATACGTTCGCGAGTGACTGCAAAATGCTGGCCGACTTCTTCGAGCGTGTGCTCGCTGCCGTCTTGCAAGCCGAAACGCATTTTGATGATCTTCTCTTCGCGCGGGCTCAGGGTCTTGAGCACTTCCGCGGTCTGCTCGCGCAAGTTCAAGTTAATGACGGCTTCGGACGGAGAAACTACGCGACGGTCGACGATGAAATCGCCCAAGTGCGATTCTTCTTCCTCGCCCACCGGAGTTTCGAGCGAGATAGGCTCCTGGGCGATGCGCAAAACCTTGCGGACCTTGCCGACCGGAAGCTCCATCTTCACCGATAATTCTTCAGTGGTGGGTTCACGCCCGAGTTCCTGCTGGAGCTGGCGCTGCGTACGCACCAGCTTGTTGATGGTCTCGATCATGTGCACCGGGATGCGGATGGTGCGGGCCTGGTCAGCGATGGCGCGCGTGATGGCTTGGCGCACCCACCAGGTGGCATAGGTGGAAAATTTGTAGCCACGGCGGTAGTCGAATTTATCGACCGCCTTCATCAGGCCGATGTTGCCTTCCTGAATCAGATCGAGAAATTGCAAGCCACGATTGGTATAGCGTTTGGCAATGGACACCACCAGGCGCAGGTTGGCTTCGATGAGCTGTTTCTTGGCGGTTTCCGCTTCCTGTTCGCCGCGTTCGACGATGTGCAGAGTGCGTCTGAGCTCGCTCGCGCTGGCGCCGCACTCTTCTTCGACTTGCTGGATGCGCTGGCCGCACTGGCGCAGCTCTTTTCTGAGATCGCGCGATGGCTGGGCGCCATTGGACGGCTCTTCGAGTTTCCGCTGGAGTTTGGCGATATCGCGTTCGAGCGGCCGCAGCTCTTCGACCGCGGCGCGGAGCCGTCCAGCCAAACTACGGCGGACCGAGCCGCTAAACGCGATGTTGCGAATGACGCGAGAAATCTGGACCATGTTACGCGCCAAGCCGTAGCGCAGCCCGCGATGCTGTTTAGGTTTCATCTGCCGGGAAACGGCTTGCAGCTTCTGGCGGAATTGCTGGCTCTTTTTATAAAACTTCTCGATTTCGGCCACCTGGGCGAGCAGATCGTTCAGCTGCGCGGTGAAATCTTCATCGGTGATCACGAACTCGGGAAGCACCAGGACGTCGCGAATGGAAGTGCCTTCGCGCTGCAGATCCTCGCCGAGTTGGATGATCTCGCGGATGACCAGGGGCGAACGGGAAAGGGCTTTACGAACCGCCCATTGGCCGCGTTCATTGCGCTTGGCGAGTTCAATTTCGCCCTCGCGCGTGAGCAGGGGAACGGTGCCCATCTCGCGCAGGTACATGCGGACCGGATCGTTGGTTTTATCACCGACGTCCTGGGCCAATTCCAGGTCGCCGAAATCATCCGGTTCGTCCTTGGGCGATTTCTCGAAGTCGAGCTTCGGCTCTTCCAGGATCTCGACGCCGGCGTTGTCGAGATCTGTGAGCAGATCTTCGAATTCGCGCCCTGAGGTGAAATCCTCGGCGATCAGATCGTTCACTTCGTCGTACAGGACGAACCCCTTTTCCTTGCCCGAGTCCATGAGATTTTTCAACCGGCCGTACTTGTCATCCGTCGCCACTGGCACCCCGCTTACCAGCGAAGATTACCTTTGATTCCATTTAGTGTACAACATCGTGCCGCAGCTCTCGGGCTGTTTTCGGTCATCTCGATGTGCTAGCCGCGCTACGCGATTTTTCATCCAGTTCTTGGGCCAGCCGCATGGCTTCCTGAAGATTTCCCTCGCGTTCGGCTGTTTTGATCCGAGCGCGCAAAGCTGCCGCCTCAGACCGAGGATCTTGTGACTTGAGGCTGCGCAAACACGCCTGCGCCTGTTCGGCGGCCTTCTCCTCCTCCAGTCTTTCATCGGCAAAAACGATGGACGACAATAGGTCCCGGTCGGCTTCCGAAAGGCGGCCTTCCAGGTCGGCGAAGCGGAAGGGTGCGCCATCGGAATGCATTGCAAACAGGGCGTTAAACACGTTTCGAGCGACAAAACGCTCGACTGCCGGGAGGTCGCGCAATTCCGGGATCGCGAGGTTCCGGGCGGCTTCGCTGGCGAGGAGCGAATGCAGCAGCAGACGCTCCGTGGGCGGCACCTCCGGGCGGCGCTGGGCGTCGCTGCGTTCGGCGACGCCCTTGCTGAAATGTTCGCGCACCAGTTTTTCGTCGACGCCCAGATAGTCGGCCACGTCGTTGGCGACCGCGAAGCGCTCCAGCCGGTCTGAGATGCGTTGAATGGCGGGCGCCAGGAACTTGAAGCCTTGCATCCGTCCTTCCACGGTTCGCATGTCGAATTTCCCGCGGGCGCGATCGGCCAGCCAATGGAAATAGGCCGGGGCTTTTTCAAGGCGCATCCGGTAAGCGTCTGCGCCCGAGGCTTTCACGAATTCGTCGGGATCGAGATCGCCGCCCAACTCGAGGACTCGCACGCGCAGGTCTTCGTCCAGCAGCATTTGAAGGGACTTCTCGGTAGCGTTGGCGCCGGCAGTGTCGGGATCGAAATTGACGACGATGTTGTCTGAATGACGCTTGATGGCGCGCACCTGAGTGTTGGTGAGCGCCGTGCCGCAGCTTGCCACTACGTTGTGAACGCCGGCCGAATAGACGCCGATGACGTCCATGTAGCCTTCGACCAGCACCGCGTAATCGGATTTGCGGACGGCGTCCTTGGCGCGATGCAGGTTATACAGGACGTAGCTTTTGCGATAGAGCGCGGTTTCTGGCGAGTTGAGATATTTGGGCTCTTCGCCCGCACGCAGAGCGCGGCCACCGAAGCCGATCACCTTGCCGGATTCGTTGTGAATGGGAAACATCAGCCGGCCGCGAAAGCGATCGTAGAAGCCGGAGCCTTCTTGCCGTTTGAGGATCAATCCGGATTGCTCCAGTTGCTCCGCTGCATAACGCGATTCAAACTGACGGACCAATTGGTGGCCCGAACCATCGGAAAGTCCGAGGCCAAACTCGGCGATCTGCTCCGGGGTGACGTTGCGGCTGGCCAGATACTCGCGCGCCTGTGCGCCGGCAGGGCCGTTCAAGTTGCTCTGGAAGACGCGCGCGGCAGTCTCGTGCATCTCCATCAAGGCGCCGCGGAGCTTGGAATCCGGGTCCGAATAATCGCGCTTCGGCATGGCGATGCCGTTGCGTTCGGCGAGGAGCTTCAGAGCTTCGAAGAAGCTGATGCGCTCGATTTCCATGACGAATTTAAAGACGTCGCCGCTCGCGCCGCAGCCGAAGCACTTGTAAAACTGATGGCTGGCGTGGACGGAGAACGAGGGCGTCTTCTCGGTATGAAATGGGCACAGTCCGGTGTAGCGGGGCGAGCCGCCGGCCTTCTTCAGGCGGACGTATTCACCGACGGTTTTGACGATGTCTACGGAAGATTTGACTTGCTCGGCGAAATCCATGTTCGTGGTGAGCTGCCGTTACCCTTGAACTGTTGCTCCTATAGGTAACACACTACGGAGAGCCCTGTTGTTGGTTGTTAGTTGCTGGTTGTTGGTTCTTGGTGGCTGCGCGACACTGGGTACGGATGCAGGTTCCGGATCCGACGATCATTGAGCGCGAAAATTTGGACGCGAGCGTCGCCGAGGTTCCCAACGCTGATGCGGTGTTCGTCGTTTGGGTTGGTGATCGGTCGGCGTACATGGCCAAGACCAGCATGTTGAAGCGCCGGCTGATGCGGATATTCAAGGCGGGGGATTCGCCACGCCGGTCGCTGAATCTGCGGGAAGTCGCGACGCGGGTGGAGTATTGGCCGACGGCTTCGCGATTCGAATCCATGCTGGTGCACTATGCTCTGGCGCGGCGCTACTTTCCCGAAGACTATTTGCGTCTGCTGAAATTGCGCATGCCGGCCTATGTGAAGCTGATTTTGGCGAACGAATTTCCGCGTACGCAGGTGAGCTCGCGGCTAAGCGCCAGCCGGGCGGTTCATTATGGACCGTTCCAATCGCGAGCCGCCGCCGAATTGTTTGAGAACCAGTTCCTGGATCTGTTCCAGATGCGGCGTTGTCAGGAAAATCTGGAGCCGAGCCCGCAGCATCCGGGCTGCATTTATGGCGAGATGAATCGATGCCTGCGGCCCTGCCAACAGGTGGTGACGGGCGAGGAGTATTTGAGCGAGGTGGGGCGCGTGGAAGAATTTTTGCGGGGCAACGGCGCCGCGTTGCTTAGTGTTGGCACCGCTGCGCGCGATCGTCTTAGCGCCGAGATGAACTTTGAAGAAGCCGCTCGCCAGCATAAACAGTTGGAACGCATCCAGGAAGTGCTCTCGCTGCGCGGGGATCTGGTGTGCGATATCGATCGCCTGTATGGCGTCGCCATCGCGCCGTGTCTTGCGACCGACAGCGTGCTGCTTTGGTTTGTGTGCCAGGGCGCGTGGCAGGCGCCGGTGAAGTTTCCGTTGACATCGATGATTTCGTTGGACCAGCGGCTGCGTGAATTAGTGGCTTCGATCCGGCCGGTAATGCCGACGCTGGCTGAAAAGCAGGAGCACTTAGCGTTGCTCGGTCGATGGCATTACTCTACATGGAGTGATGGCGAATGGATCGGGTTTCCGGCGTTGGATCAAGTGCCCTATAAGAAATTGGTCCGCGCGATTTCTCGGGTGAGTCAACGGGCCAACGCGGAATGAGCCAGGAATTCTTTGGCGACGTCGCGCGCGGGCCGATGTTCGGCGTCCACGGCATAGTTCATGCTGCGCATTTCCTTGTCGGAGATTTTGCCCGAGAGTTCAGACAAAATCGCGCGCAGATTTGGATACGTGGCCAAAGACTGTTCGCGAACGACGATGCAGGCCTGATAGGGCGGGAACACGTGCTTGTCGTCCTTGAGCACGGTAACGTCCAGCTTGTTCAATAGCCCGTCGGTGGTGTTGGCGGCAGCCATGCTTACCTGCTTCTGCTCGAGCGCTTGATAGAGAAGGCCGAGGTCCATGCTCTTGGGAGCGGCGGTCCATTTGATTGCGTACGCGCGGTTCAACGCGCCGTAAGCGTCGGGGCGGGTCAGAAATTCATAGCCAGCGCCGAGTTCGAATCCAGCGGGATCGGCCGCTGCGTCGCTCAAAGTCTGCAAATGAAGCGTGCGAGCGTCTTCACCGCGAACGGTCATGGCGAACGAGTTCTCGAAACCCAAAGGATCCAGCCAGTCGAGATGAAAACCCTTGGAGTATTCGGCGCGAACCTGCTCTAGAACCACGGCCGGATCAGTGACTCCGCCGCGCTTAAGTACGTTGGTAAACGCGGTGCCGGTATATTCCGGATACATATCGATATCGCCGGCGAGCAAGGCCTGATGCGCGAGCAGCGTTCCACCGAGGTCGAGCTTGCGCTCCACTGGCTGGTGCAGGCGGACTTCGAGATGCTGCGCGATGATTTCGCCTAAAATCAATTGCTCGGTGAAATTCTTGGAGCCGACCACGATGTGGTTGCGAGCCCCGCATCCGGTGAGTAAGACGGTGGCTAGGAGACAGAAACGCGTCGTTCGATCCAACTGAATCCTCCATCCGAAAGAAGCGCAAGCAAGGCCGCGGGAATCGCTCCTGCCAATATTTGTGTAGTGTCGACCGATGCAATGCCGCGAAAAATGAATACGCCGAGGCCTCCACCTCCGATGGCAGCGGCAATGGTCGCGGTGCCAATGGTGGTGACGGTGGCGATGCGGACGCCGGCGAGTATGGTGGGCGCGGCTAGGGGAAGCTCGACTTCCCAAAGCAACTGACGGCCAGTCATTCCCATGGCTATGGCCGATTCGCGCACGGCCGCGTCTACGCCCAAAATCCCCGCGAGGGTGTTGCGAAGAATGGGCAGCAGCGCGTAGAGCACCAGGGCGACGATGGCGGTCCGTTTGCCGATGCCGCCGATGAATGGAATCGGGATCAGGAACCCGAACAGCGCCAGGCTCGGGATGGTCTGCATCACGTTTGCGAAGCCGAGCAGGGGAGTACGCAAGGACGCGCGCCGCGTGAGCAGAATGCCGAGCGGAAGCCCGGCGCCGACGGCGATGGCCATGGAAATCAGCACCAGGACGAAATGCTCGCCGGTGAGCTGCGCCATCTCCTGCAATAGATAGGGAGGAATCATAGGGTCCAGATCAAAGCGTGGCCAAGAACGCACGCGCTTCCGGGCCGGTGGAATTCACAAACTCGGCCGGCGTGGTCAGAACTTCCAGTTTGCCATGATGCAGAAGCGCGATTTCGGTGCCGAGGCGCAGGGCTTCGCGCACGTCGTGCGTGACGAAGATGCTGGTCTTTTGCAAATGGTCGCGCAATTCCAGGAATTGGTCCTGCAACTCGACGCGTGTCACGGGGTCGAGCGCGCCGAAAGGTTCGTCGAAGAGGAGTAACTTTGGTTCAGCGGCCAGGGCGCGCGCTACGCCCACACGTTGGCGTTGTCCGCCCGAAAGCTGGCGCGGATAGCGATCAAGAAATTGTGCCGGTTCCAGGTCCACTTGGTGGAGCAGTTCCGCTACGCGCGCGGTAATGCGATCTTGCGGCCAGCCTAGTAAGCGCGGAACCAGGCCGACGTTTTCGCCGATGGTGAAATGCGGAAACAAGCCGACTTCCTGAATGACGTAGCCAATGCTGCGGCGGAGCTGGATGAGATCCCAGGCAGTGGTTGCGCGATCGTCTACCAGCACGTCGCCGCCGGTCGGGAACAGCAGGCCGTTCAGCATCTTTAGCGCGGTAGTTTTGCCCGACCCGCTGCGGCCGAGCAGCACCAGAGTGCGGCCGGATTCGATGCGCAGGTTGAGATGGTCCAGGACGAGATTGCCGCCGATGCGGTAGGAAACTTCGCGAAATTCGAGAACGGCCGCGCTCAATCCACGACCCAAAGATTTTCGACGAAGGGCCAATCGCGATCGATCCATTGCCCCGCGACATGGAAGCCGGTTTGCTCCGCCATGAGGTCGAGTTCGGGGAGCAGGAACTTGTGCGACGACTCAGTCCAGATGGTCTCGCCCGCGCGAAAGGTTACGGATTGGTCGGCGTCGGCGATGAACACGGTTTGATTCACCCGCGAGCGGAGGTGCATTTCGATGCGGCGGTGTTCCTCGTTCCAGCGCGCCTGATGCTCGAAATCGCGGAGTTGGAAATTGCCGCCGAGTTCGCGGTTGATGCGGCCCAGCAGGTTGAGGTTAAAGGCGCCGGTGACGCCGGTTGGGTCGTCATAAGCCACCAGCATCCGGTCAGTCTCTTTCACCAGATCTGCGCCCATCAGAAGCGCGTCGCCCGGAAGCAGCGCCCGCTTGAGATCGCGCAGGAATTCGAACCCGCAGGAACGCTCGAAATTTCCGATGGTGCTGCCGAGGAACATCACCAGGAACGCTTCGCCGGGCCGGCGTTCGGCGGTAGCGCGGGTCATACCATCGAGATAAGACTGGACCAGAGGATAGACCTCGGCGAAGGCAGACAAATCGCGCTCGCAACGTCCGAGAGCGTCGGCCGAGACGTCGATGGGATAGTAGCGCAGCGGGGTTCCTCTGAGCGCCTGCAAGATGGGGCGCGTTTTTCGTCCCACGCCGCTGCCGAGTTCGATCACGGCGATGCGCGCAGGCAGCATATTCGCGATTTCGGCGGCATGAAGGCTGAGCAATTGTTCGTCGGCGCGAGTCAGGCCGTATTCGGGAAGGTGGGTGATGGCCTCAAACAGGGAGCTGCCAAGATCATCATAGAGATACTTGGAGTGGAGCTCTTTTTGAGACTTGGCGAGGCCGGTCCGAACATCGGACGCGAATTGCCGAACAACCGGATCCTCTTGTTTATTTTTCGACCAGGCGAAAGCTTGCGTAGACATAGGGATAATTGGGGCGGAACCAATTGCGGAAGGAACGGCGAAGCATGCAAGAGGCCGTGACGGGCGATCCACCTTTCAGTACGTAATGTTCTTCATCGAAGAAGGGCTGCGAATAGCCCGGATAAAATGGCCTTGGCTCAAAACCGGCAAATGGGCCGAACTTCGTAGCCGTCCATTCCCAGCCGTTTCCAACCAGTTGAGAGACGCCCGACGCGCTGTCGCCGGCCGGATGGGCATCCACGTCGACGGGGTCCCATTGATGAAAATCGAAATTACCGCGCTTGGAGCTCGGTTCAGCGGCGCCCCACGGATAGAGACGCCTAGCGTGGCTAGATGTTTCGCTAAGCTCGGGTGATGCATATGCTGCGCGATCAAACTGGGCTTCAGTGGGAAGGTTCTTACCAGCCCATTTGGCATAAGCCACGGCTTCGTTGTACGTCACGTACACGGGCGCATTCAGCGGCAGCGGGACTTCAGAGAACATCCCGCGATAGAACCATTTGTTATCTTGCCGGAAGTTCCGCTGGGTCCAGAAATGGGGCGGGGCGGAGCCGTCGCGCACGAAATCCAGATACTGGGCGTTGGTGACCTTGAACTTTCCGATGCGGAATCCGGGGACTTCCAGTTGATGCTCGGCGAATTCGTTATCCCAACCGAACGCGCCGGGTTTTTGGCCGAGGGTGGCAAGACCGGGTGCGATGTCGATCATGGAGGATGCAATCGCGACGCTGGAGGGATAAGCCAGCGCCATTCCACCGGAGGCCTTCTGATCGTAGGGCAGGTTGTGTAATAGGTAGGCCAGGGTCTCGGCGTGCATGAGCCGATGTTCCAAAGCGACCTGAATGATCTCATCCGGGACCTGGTCCATCAATTCATCTATGGCGCCGCGGATGCGACGGTTGTAAGTCCGCACCTCGTCCGCGGCGGGCCAGTCGGATGGCTGGTCCGAAGGTTCTTGCCCCACCGGAGGGTCAATGCCGAATTCGAACAGCTTGTCGAAGGTTGGATGGAAGGAGGGGACGTCCAGCGTTTTTCGCGCGATCAGGTTCCAATCGAACGCTTCCAGATGGCCCAGATAAAAGATGAGCCGATGGCGTTCTGGAATAGGTCGCGAGTAGAGGGCATCAGCTCGGAGCAGGCTGAAAACATAGTCGGTTAGTTTACGGGCGGAATCTAACCGTTCCTGGAGCGCTCTGTTCGCTACTAGTACAGTGGACAATGCCAGCCTCCGGATACAGCACTATCAGGATAGCATCCGATAGGCTAGCATCCGGCAGACTGGCATCCGACGAAAGATTTCGATAGTTACTTAGTGCCGCTGGGCGAGAGTTGGCCGGTCTGAGCCGGGGCGGCGTTCTGCGCGTTTTGGGCGGCTTGCGCGTTCTGCGCGGCTTGCGCATCCCAGGCCGCTTTGTTGCGATTCGTCTTCCAATACTTGTCGCCCCACCATGCGTTGGCAGCTTGACCGGCGGCCGCTGAGGGTCCCGGACCTTTCTTGGCCGCGATGGTTGCCTGCGCGTCTGCGGCCTTGTAGGCCACCAGCTCGAAATTCAGCGATCCCGTAGCGCCGGCCGGATCTGTGTAATTGATCACCAGCGTTTGCTTGCGATGGCTGGCGATGGGCGAGATGGCAGGGAAGACGTGCATGACGCGGCGGACGTCCGCCTTTTCGATCTGGGTGCCGGTGATTTGCTCGTAAGGCAAGCTGTACACCGATCCGTTGTAGTTGAAACGGAACTCCTTGGCGTCGTCAAAATTGAACGAGCCACCCGAGTTTACCGGGATCGATTTCACCGTTCCTCCGACGTATTGCACCGTTTCGGAAGCGGCGCGGACCACAGCCGGTGGTACCACCGCGAAAATGATAGTTGATGCGAGAATCTGGCGGATTGCGAACATAATGGTACGTCTCCTGTTGAGTACTATCGACCAGTGCGTCCGAGGACTTTAGTCTTTTGACCTCTACAATGAAGGCAGTATGTCTGTCTACGACGAACGCCGCGAAGAGCTGGAACAACAGGAGTTTATGATGGGGATCGAGCGGGGGCGGCTTTCCGTCACTTTGGACCTGTTGACCGACGCGTTGGTGCTGGTGGGCCAGCACGGCGTCTACTGCCAGAGCGCGCGGCAGCCGGGTAAGCCGGCCATGGACATACAGATGATTTCGAAGTGTTTGACCGACGCCAAGGAACTGGTGGCGGATGTGATGGGCGAGTTGAAACGGAAGAAGGCCGAGGCGCGCGGCGAAAGTTAACGCGGGTGGGTAGCCAAATAGTAGTACGTCCAGACGAAGATCAGTCCAGCGACGCATAGCCCGAACATGAAGAGTTTGCGGCCGAGGGTGGGTTGGTAGCCGGGGGGCGGTTGTTGGTTGTCGGTTGTCGGTTGTTGGTGGCTGGTTGTTGGTGGCTGGTTGCTGGTTGTTGGTTCGGAAGACATCGGACGATTCAAGTATAGCGTCGCATCGTTCCCGGATTACATCCCCTGCAGGAACGGATTCCTGCGCCGCTCGCGACCGATGGTTGTGTTCTGCCCGTGCCCTGGTATTACCACTACCGTGTCGTCCAACGGCAGCAGTTTGTCGTGAATCGATTGCAGGATCTGTTTGTGATTTCCGCCCGGGAGATCCGTGCGTCCGATGCTATCCAGAAATAGCGTATCGCCTGCCACCAGTTTGTTTTCCTCCGGAATCCACAACGCTGATGCTGCCCTGGGTGTGGCCGGGCGTCTCAATCACGCGGAACTCGGCCGGCCCGAGCTTTACCACTTCGCCCTCGCGTGCGTTTACATCGATGCCAGTCTTCTCCGGAACGGCCATGCCCAGCCAATTGGCCTGCATGTCGATGCCGTCGTATAGCTCCTGGTCATTCGCATTCATGTAAACCGGCGCTCCGGTGGCCGCCTTCAGCTTTTGTGCTCCGCCGATGTGATCGATGTGCGCGTGGGTGATGATGATGGCGGTCACGCGCAGCTGATGCTTCTCCAAAATCGCCGTGATGCGGCCGATTTCGTCACCCGGATCGATGACCACCGCTTCGCCGCTGGCTTCATCGCCAAAGATGGAACAGTTGCACTGTAGCGGTCCGACCGGAATGATTTCATGGATCATAATCGTATACTCGAATTATGGACCCAGCCGTACGCGCGGTGCTCGGAGTGTGCATGCGATGGATACACGTCGCTTCGGTGGTCACGCTGATCGGGGGATTCATCTATTCCCGATTCGTTCTGGCCCCCGCGCTGGCGTCGGTGCCGCAAAGCGACGCTGTTGGAGCGGCGGCGGCTCGCGCCTTTCGCGGATTGCTGTACACCGTTCTGCTCACCGTGATTGGTTCGGGAATCTACAATTACGCGACTAAGGCCAGCTATCCGCCGGGCTATCACATGTGGATCGGCATCAAGCTGTTGCTGGTGCTGCATATCGCGGCGTCGGCGATCATCTATGCCGAACGCAAATCGGACCAGGCCAAGCGCAACCGAACGGCGCTGAGCATTGCGATTTCCGGCTTGGTCGTTATCTTAATTTCGAATTACCTGAGGTACTTGTCTCTTAAATGATTGGTTACGAAGCGCTCCGGAACCGCGCCGCCTGGATAGACCTATCGGCGCGCGGCAAAATCAAACTCACCGGCGAGGATCGCGCGCGTCTGCTGCATGCGATGACGACGAATCATATCCAGCAGCTTACTCCTGGGACGGGGTGTTACGCATTTTTCCTCAATGACAAGGGACGGGTTCTGGCCGACGCGAACATCTTGTGCCGTCCGGAATACTTCTTGCTCGATGTGGAACCAGAAACGCGTGAGCCGCTTTACCAGCACCTGGATCGCTTTATCATCGCCGACGATGTCACGTTGGAAGACATCACCGATGCCACCGCGACCATCGCGGTTGAAGGGCCGCAAGCGGTAGTTACCCTGGAACGCGCGGGTGGCAAGGTTCCAGAAGCAGATTATTCCAGCGTCGATTGGGACGATTCAGTGATCGCACGGCTCAACTTCACGGGCAGTGCGGGATTCTTCATCTTCGCTCCGGTTGCAGAAAAAGCCGCGCTAATCGGGCGTCTGGAAGCCGCCGGAGCGGAGCCTGCCGACGCCGAAGCTGCTCGCGTGGTCCGTATCGAACACGGCAAGCCGCGTTATAGCGAAGACATCAGCGACCGGTTTCTCGCCCAGGAAGCCAATCAGCCGCAGGCGCTGCACTTTAGCAAGGGCTGTTATCTGGGGCAGGAGATCGTGGAGCGGGTCCGGTCGCGCGGCCAGATCCATCGCGTGTTGAAGCCTCTGATTTTGGACTTAACCGAGCCGCCCGCGCCAGGAACAAAGCTGGAGGACGCCTCAGAAATCACTTCGGCGGCGTATTCACCGGCTCTTGGAAAAGTTGTGGCTTTAGCCTACGTTCGGGTCTAGTTTCGGGTATTCAGGACTTTCGGAATCGACACGTAGCCGATGATGGTGTCCTTCTTGATGTCGTTCACCACGATCTCGTAAGGCTGTTTAGCTTTGGAAGTCATGAACTGCAGCGGCTCGTTGACCACGCGATCCTTCTTCTCCACCGTCTTGTCGTCGGCGGTCAGCTCGATGGTATAGCGGTTCTTCTTGGGGTCGGCGCCCTTCAAAAGAATCCCGATATCCCCCACTTTTTGCGGTTGTTTGTTCTTGCTCTTTTGGATGGTGAATTGGACGTAGTTTCGCTCGCCCAAGGCCTGCAAAGCCTGCAGTTCCTTCTGGTTGGTGGCGATTAACACGCTATGGCCATCCAGTTCGCCGGTGGCATGCCTCAGGTCGGCCACGGTCTTCTCGAGTTCGGACTTGGTGGCAGCCACGTCGCCTTTGACACTGGTCACTTCCGTGCCTACTGCCGAGATTTTAGAATCCGCCGAATCGCGCACTCTTGAAATGTCCGAAGAGAGCTGCTGCTTGGCCTGTTCCTGAGCCGCTTCGAGCGCGGCGCGAGTATCGTCAACCTTCTTGAGCGCCTCGTCTTTGGCCTGCCCCAGCGCCAGGCTGGCTTGCCGGCGGGCACGTTCCAATTGATCGCGCAGTTCGTCGACAGTCTTGCGGTTGCTGCGCGTATTTACCGACGTGGATTCCTCCAGCTTGTCGATGCGGGACTCTGCGATATCGTTGGCCGCAGTTAGGTCCTTTTTCGCTTTGTCCAGCTGCATGTAGAGGTAAACATTGGCAGCGATAAGCGCCACCACCATGCCGAACAAAACCCCGAACTTCCATCCCGAACCCCCGCTACTTACCGGCGGCGCCGGCGGCGGCGCGTAATACTGCTGCTGCGGCGGTGGTGCGTAATACACGGGCGGCGGACCGCCTGGAGGCGGCGCGTAGGGCGGCGGCGCAGGAGGTTGAGAGGGCGGTGGTTCCGAGCCTCCGGGGCTGGGATTGGGGAATATGGACATAAAACCTCTGATCCGTAGAGTACCAGTTATATAACTCCTTGGATGGACGGCGCTTGCCGCCGGTTACAACCGCTTTAAGGCTTCGCTTTCGGCAGCGTGAATTCCAGGTAGGCCTGTTTCGGCATGCCCGGTTCGAAGCAGCGCCGGCAGCGAGCTTCGTAGGTTCCACTAGCTCCCACTACGATTAAGTCGTTCGACTCTACCAGCCGCTGGGTGTGCTTGGCTGGATTGCCGCAGCGCATGCAGATCGCGAGCGTCTTGGTGATCGATTCCGCCAGGCAGAGCAGCTCCGGCATGGGCGAAAATGGCCGGCCCATGTAATCGGTATCCAACCCGGCGATGATCACTTGCTTGCCGCCGTCAGCCATTTGCGTGGCGACTTCCGCCAGATCCGGACCAAAGAAGTTGGATTCGTCGATTCCCACCACTTCAGTGCGCGGGTCGAGCCGAGGCAGGATTTCAGAAGCGTTTTGAATCACTTGCGATTTCATCCGCAGGTCATTGTGCGATACGATTTCGTCGCTCGAATAGCGTTGGTCGATCTGCGGTTTGAAAACCTGCACGCGTTTGCGGGCGATGATCGACCGCCTGAGCCGCCGCATCAGCTCCTCGCTCTTGCCGGAAAACATAGGACCGCATATTGCTTCGATCCAGCCTAAATTACCAGTGACGATGTCCATTTTAAGTTTCGGGAAAGCCGCATCTTATCATGGGATGGTGCCTGTAGACGGCGGTAGCCTGCGTGAACGACACATCGAGCCCGAGATGCTGGATCACGCGCCTCCCGAGGTGGCGCGCGCCAGCCTGCGTGATTTGAGACGCGTCAATCGCTACTTGGGCGGATACCTGGTGTTACGGAAGATGTTCGGGCGTCTGGTGCAGCCTGGGGATAGCTTTTCGGTTCTGGATGTGGGAGCGGCTTCCGGCGACATGGGCGCGGCGATCCTGCGCAGTTTCCCGAATGCCCGAGTGACTTCGGTGGATTACAAGACCACTCACCTGGCTCAGGCAGCTGATCCAAAAGTGGCCGGCGATGCGTTCCATCTGCCTTTTCGGCCCGCAAGCTTCGATTTTGTATTCAGCTCGTTGTTTCTGCATCACTTCACCAATGAACAGGTGGTGGAACTGTTCACAAGTTTTCGATTGATCGCGCGGCGCGCGGTGCTGGCCATCGATCTGGATCGCGGGCCGCTGGCGTATTACTTCTTGCCAAGCACGCGCTGGCTGTTCGGCTGGCACGACATTACCGTCAGCGACGGGCAGATTTCGGTGCAGGCGGCGTTCCAGAGGGAAGAATTATTAGCGGTGGCGGCCAAGGCGGGATTGACGAACGCAGAGGTTCGCGTGCATCGCCCCTGGTCGCGATTGTCGCTGATAGCGCCGGTGTAGCAGCGCGCCTTGGCATAATATATTCTTGCTTCGGATTGTTTGCCTGATCGCTCTGCTCTGTCTGGCCTCCTGCGACCGTCTTCCCGAAAGCTACCCTCCACCCGAACAGCGCAAGCCCATCGCGGGGTTCAACCCGGCCGCCGGGGGCGATGCCATGCTGGTGTCCATGGACAGTTCCGACGCCGATCAACTTATCGTTAAAGATATTTACGGCGGCACGGGTATTTCCTGGCGCTGGACCAAAAAGGAACCCACCGTTCGCATTCCACTGCTCTCCGCGGAAAATCTGAAATTCAGCGCCGATTTCGCAATTTGGCAGGACAGCTTCAGAATCACTGGCCCGCTAGAGATTTCGTTCCTGGTGAACGGCAACCTGCTCGACAAAATCCGCTACACGACGCCCGGGGACAAGCACTTCGAGAAACTTGTGCCGTCGAATTGGCTCGCCGGCAATAACGAAGCTACGGTGGCGTTGTCGGTGGATAAGCTGTACACCGCGCCAAAGGACGGAGCCAAATTCGGGGTGATCCTCACGCGCTTGGGTCTCAAACCGTGATTCACGTTCTGCCGATCCTGCTTGGCGCTCTGTTCACTATAGCCACGGCGTGGTCGCTCGGAATGCTGCTGTTGCGGGGATTGGCGCCGTCCTTCTATGCCTGGGAGCAGCGGCTGTTGGCGTTTGTTGTTGGATCCGCGTGCCTGAGCGCGATTATGTTTGTGCTATGCGTCGCCCATCTGGTCCATCGCGGCGTGCTGCTGGCATTGGGATTAGCCATCATCGGCTACGCCACATATTCTGGGGCGTTCCGTTCGCAAGGAAAAGCGTTCGCGCCTCTCACGCCCCTGTGGCGCTGGATCTTTGTAGCCACTTTTGCCGCCTTCACCTGGTACGCATTTTTCAACGCCCTCGCACCGGAGCATAGCTCCGACGGCATGGCGTATCACCTCAGCGAGGTGTTCATCTACGGGCAAGCTCACGGATTTCCCGCGCATCACCAACGACATTTATGCCAATCTTTCCCAGGGCATCGAACTGCTCTTTCTCTTCGCCTTCGAATTCGGACGGTATTCAGCGGCCACACTGGTTCATTACGCTTTTCTGGTCGTTCTGGCGTTCCTGGTGCTCTGCTATGGGCGGCGAATCGGCCGGCCGGCCGTGGGTGTCGCCGGAGCCATCTTCACCTACACCTGCCCCGTTATTCTGCGCGATGCGACTTCGGCCTACATTGACGTCGCGCTGGCCGCCGTTTTGTTCGCGCTGTTCTACCTGATGCAAATTTGGGACGAGACTCGCGATTCCAAACTGCTGGTACCCATCGGCATTTTGGCCGGATTCGGGTATGCGGTGAAATACACGGCGTTTCTGGCGGTCCCGTATGCTTTGGGATTCGTCATCTGGAAGATTTGGCGGGCCCGAAAGCCGCTGCTTCGTCCCGCGATCACGGTTGCCGCGCTGGCCGCCGTAATGGTCCTCCCCTGGATGCTGAAGAACTGGATCGAAGTCGCAAACCCCCTCTCGCCGCTGGCCAACCGCATCTTTCCGAATCCCGTATGTACACATTTCGTTTGAAGACTTCTGGCGGCTGTATCTCAGCAACTACTCAATTTCCAGCTACTGGCAGATCCCGCTGCAAGTGACTATCCAAGGGCGGCCACCTGGATGGGTTCCTGGGCCCGGTGTTCCTGCTCACGCCGCTGGCGCTGCTCGCGCTGCGCTTTCCGCGAGGGCCGCCAATTGTTGTTCGCGGGGCTGCTTTTTGTCAGCACGTATTTCAGTAATATTGGCACTCGCTTCCTGATCCCGATGGTTCCGTTCGTTTCGCTGGCGATGGCGCTGGCGGTGGCGAATCTGCCGTGGCTGCTGCTTCTGCCATGACGGCCGCGGGCGCTGTCTCCTGCTGGCCGGACATGTATCTTTGCTACTGCGAGTCCGGGAGCCTGGCGAGTAGAGGGGATTCCCTATCGAGGCGGCACTGCGCATTCAACCAGAGGACGAATATCTGAGCCAGGACCCGGACTACAAGATTGTTCGCATGCTCGGCGCGGTGGTGCCCCCAGGCGAGCGCATCTTCGCGGTGGGGCAAAATGGGACCTCCTACCTTCCACAGCGAGCTGCTGATCGGTTATCACAGTGCCGCCAACGAAGTTACCGAAGACATTCTTTGGACTGGGGTAATCCGAGGCTATCAACCGGTGCGGACGCTGAAGTTTGATTTCTCCGCAGCGCGAATTCCGCAAGCTGCGAGTGGTGCTAAAGGGAAGCGAGCCGAAGGACCAATGGTCCATGTCCGAATTTCGCGTCTTCGACGGCCCGCGCGAGTTGCCGCGCGATCCCGCCTGGCGGCTGACCGCGCATCCCAATCCCTGGGACGTGCAGCTGGCGTTCGACAATAGTCCCGTGACGCGCTGGCGCAGCTGGGAACCAGCGCGGCCGGGCATGTTTGTAGAGGTGGACTTCGGCCGGGTCGCAACTAGCGAGTGCGGTGATCGTCGAGTGCAGCTACGACATGGTGAATACCAAAATCGCATTGGAAGGCATGGGAACGGACGGCAAGTGGGCCATGATTTCCGATCATCCGGCGCAGTCCGTTCACCCCATTCGCACCAGCCTCCGGATGGCTGCCAGCGCCGAACTGAAAGCTCGCGGCATTCGCTATGTATTGATCAAAGCGGGGGATCCTTACGCCGATGACTTCTTCCATTACCCGGCGGCCTGGGGGATGACCCTGGCCGGCCAAATGGGCGACGCGCACTTGTATCGCATTCAATGACAGGCCAATACTTCCTTGGCGTCGATGGCGGGCAATCCAGCACCACCGCGGTGATTGGGGACGAAAGCGGACGCGTGCTCGGGATGGGCCGGGGCGGACCGGTGGGACCGTCCAATTTCCTGGATCCCATCAAGGCGTCTCTTCGCGCCGCGTGCTCCCAAGCCGGCTTGGACCCCGCTGCGGTACGGTTTGCCAGCGCCTGCCTGGGATTGAGCGGTGGTCCAGCGGACAAGCAAGCCATCCTCGGCCAGATTCTTGCGAGCGATCGCATTCTAGTCACCGACGACGCACGGATCGCCTTATCGGGCGCGCTGGCCGGCGAGCCCGGAATTGTAACAATCGCCGGGACCGGCTCCATTGCCTTTGGCCGAAACGCCCAGGGCAGTACCGCGCGAGCCGGCGGCTGGGGCTATCTGTTTGGGGACGAGGGCGGGGGATTTTGGATTGTCCGCGAAGCCATTCGGGCGGCTCTGCGCTGGGAAGAAGGGTGGGGATCGCCGACGGCGCTGCGGGGTATGTTGCTGGATGCCACCGGCGCCAGGAATATGAATGACCTGATGCATCGCTGTTATACCCCCGAGTTCCCTCGCTCGCGCGTCGCCAGCCTTGCGCTGCTAGTGAATTACGCTGTGGAAAATGGCGATCCGCTTGCCCGAGAGATCCTTCGGGCGGCCGCCAGCGAACTTGCCCTGCTAGTCCGCGCGGTACGCGGCACAGCTGTTTCATCCTCAGGAATCGCTCCGTTGCGCCTACGCGGGCGGAGTTTTCCACAGCCGGACCCTGCTAGCTCGCTTTCGAGAAGATTTGGAACACGATCCCGGCCTGGTACTGGCCCCTCCGGTTCACGATCCGGCCGTAGGAGCCCTGTTGGAGGCTTATCGAGCGGTGAGTGCAATTCCTTACGGAATCCGTCAGCCGTTTCTAGTACGCCCACTAGGGTGAGTTTCCCTCAACTACGTCTTCGAACATACGATAAGCCTCTTCGAGGGCGAACTCTGGCAATGGCTCGGGACTGGCAAAACCGAAAGAATACCCACGAGGATGGTCCGCCGCTACCACCCCTGTTAGAATCGGTCGGCAGCGATATCGCCGTGCGCGCCCATTGTTTGCGGGTGGCCACTTGGTCCAGCGAATTGGCGGGCGCCATTGGGCTTTCTGAATCCGACCGGAAGCTGGTAGAGCAGGCCGCCATTTCCCACCATATGCCGGAGCTTCTGGTGGACGAGGGCGCGCATGCCCGTCTGCTGGCAGAAATGCGCCTGGAAGCGGCCGGGGAACGGCCTTTGGTCGCTCCCGAGGTGCGGAATGTGCTCGAGACCTTGTGGGGTCGGCGGCCCATTTCCGATCCAACCATGGGCAAGATCGTAGCGGTGCTGGAGATTAGCGACGACTTCGATCAGTATTTCGAATCGCAGCCGCTGTTCGATGACTCCGATGCTCCCGATGAGTACGCGAAATCGTCGGTGACGGCGATGATGTCCTATCTGCAGGTCACCAGCCGCGCGGATATCACCCGGATTATCGACCGGCTGCCGGTGTTTCCGCGCGCCGCGCGTGAGGTAGTGCGTCAGGTTGCCAATCCGGACGTCGGACCACGCGAATTAGAAGCCGTATGCTCGCTCGATCCGCTGCTGGCCGGCCGTTTGATCCAGATCGCCAATTCGGCTTTCTACAGTCCGCGGCTGCCCATCGGTACCATCTTCCACGCAGTTTCCTTCATCGGCATCGAGACCACGCGCCGAGTTCTGCTGGCAGCCGCACTGCGCGGGCACTTCGCGTCGCCCGAATCGCACCGTATTTGGAACCACAGCCTGGATGTGGCGCAAACCGCCGAGATGCTGGCCCTGCACTGCTCCGGCCAAAGTGGACCCTCCGCAAGCGTTCCTGGCGGGTTTGATTCACGATATCGGCCGGCTAGCCTTCTCCATTATGCCGGCCCCGTTCAAGGAGCGATTCCATCGTCTGATCGATGGCGGCTGTCCCGCCGTGGAAGTGGAGACGTGCCTGTCGGGCCGCTGCCATGGCGAAGTGGGCGCCGAAACCCTGGCGCAATGGAATTTCCCGGCGGAGATCGTCGAAGCGGTGCGCTGGCATCATCGGCCCGAGCGCTCGCATCTCGCTCTGGCTTCGCTGCTTTATCTGGCGGAATTCATCACCGACTCACAAGAAGACCTTCCTTCCTATGTCCGCTTGAACACCGCTTGCCGTCAGGCGGGAATCACCATGACCGCTCTTACCGAACTGCGGCACCAGGACGCGGGCGGCCTGGAAAGCTTGCGGTTCGCGGCGTAGACGCCGATCCGAAGCACTTCAATTCGAAAGCAAAAGCCGACGCATCTCTGTAATAATTGTTAAGTGGGTAACGAGCGTAGCGCGTTGCTTGATCTGATCCGGCGCGGCCGGCGTCGTCAAGCTGCGCATCTGCTGATGCATGCCGCTTCCTTCGGCTCAGTGATGGCGTTGGCTGGCGCGATCCTTCTGCTGGTGGTGGGCGCGCAAATCCTCAACTGGTATTGGCTGGCCGTGCTCTTCGCCGCGGGCTTTGCTGCCGGCGTGTATCGCTGGCGCGCCAGGCTGCTGGCGCCTTATCAAATCGCGCAATCCATCGATCAGCGGCTTGAATTCAAAGACGCGCTGTCCACCGCTTATTACTTCAGCATCGGCCGAATCAGCAGCGCTGCGCCGCGCGACTTCATCGAGGGCCAGCGAAACCATGCGGAAGATTTGGCGCGATCGGCCGACATCGATCGCGGCATGCCATTCCTCTTGCCACGCACCGCGTATGTCAATTTGGCGCTGGTGGCCGTTGCGTTGGGTATGTTCGGCCTGCGCTACGGAATCAAACGCAGTCTGGATCTTGGATCGCCGCTGGTCCACATCAACCTGGACGGTTTCTTTGGAAACTCGCCCAAGATCGCCGATGCGCGCGGTCCCGGCAAGCGCCCCGATGCCAGTGGACGCCACGATCCCGCCGCCGAAAATCCTTGGGATTCCAAGACCAGCGACCTCGATCCAGCGGCCGATGCCGCGCTCCAATCCGTTCCGGATCCCGCTCCTACCTCGGCCAGCACGCCGGCGGACGGCCCCGTGAAAGCCGATGCTAAGAACACAGATCAGTTGCCTCCCGGAAGCAATCCGCTGGATTCCGGCGAAAAGGGAGAGTCGGCTCCGCAGAATGACCAGAGCGGCAACCCCTCGACAGGGGGCGACTCGAAGGCCGGGCAGCAAAATGGCTCCAAGGACGCCAAGGAGTCCAAGGACTCAAACCAATCTGGTAATTCCGGCGACAACGGGAGTTTGGCCGACAAGCTGCGCGATGCGCTCTCAAATCTGATCGCGAAAATGAAACCGCAGTCCAAGCAGGGCAGCGGAAAGCCCAGCGAGTCGTCGCAATCGGCGAGTTCCCGTAACTCCCAGCAAGGCGAAAAGCAGGAGGGCGATCCGAAGTCTGGCCAGGACAAGGCGGATTCGAGCGCCAACGCGCAGTCAGAAGGCGAGCAGCAGCAAGGCGGGACGCAGCAGGCGGCGCAAGGCAAGAGCGAAGGCCGCAGCAACAATCAGCCGAATTCGCCGGACGGCAAGAGTGGAGTTGGTAGCCAGGACGGGGACAAAGCCGCTCGCGAAGCCGCCGAGTTGGCCGCCATGGGAAAGCTCGACGAGATTATCGGGAAGCGGGCTGCGAATGTCACAGGCGAGATGATGGTGGAAGTTTCATCGGGGAAGCAGCAGTTGAAGACGCAATATTCCGATCACAATGGCACGCATGCTGAGGCGGGGGGCGAGATCAATCGCGACGAAGTGCCGCTGGCCTATCAGCAATACGTGCAGCAGTATTTCGCGCAGATGCGTAAGCAGCCCGCGGGGAAGGGCAAGGCCACGCCGGAATCGAAGCCTGCTGCGCCTGGGGATACGAAGCCGAAGCCCGCGCCTGCCAGTTTGCCGTAAAAGCCAAGCCGTTCCCGGCTGTAAATTCCCGATTAGGCTATAATCAGACTCCATTCAAAACATTTGGAGCATGTGATGAGATCTGTTTGCGCTGGCGTTGTCTCCGCGCTAGTTGCCTTTCAAATCCTGGCACAGAGTGAACCGGGCTCAGTGTTCGTGCCTTTTAAAGACAAGCCCTGGGCGCTCCAGATCGTCGTGCCTGGCTTTGTCGTAACCCAGAACATAACTCAGTCCGATGGACGCCAATATCTGCTGGCTACCAACGATTCTTCTGGCTACACCTTGTCGATAACACTGGAGAAAGTCTCGGGAGAAGCAACCATCGAGGGGTGCCGGGAGGGTTTTCGCGCGCGCACCCAGCCCGGAGGCCCATTCAAGCTTGCGGATATCGATCAATCGCAGTTGGCTTCCATGCCGGTTTTGGAGTATATGATTCCTGAAGTCAACAATGTCCCAGTGAAACAAAAGAATATTTTCGGATGCCTCGTAAAGGAAGACGTGTATGCCGACATCCACCTTTCCAAGGCGGAGTTTCAGGAGGCTGATGAGGTCCGCCTAAAGGCTATCCTGAGTTCGGCTAGGTTCCAAGACATGTCTAATACCAAGAGTGCCAATTCCCGGACGGGAACCAGCGCGGCGTTCTTCGCCGAAGGCAACAGGCATTTCTTGCTTAACGAATTCGATAAGGCGATTGGACCATACCAGGAAGCACTCGAACGTGAAAAGCAGACGCCAACATTGGATGTCTCGAAGTGGCGGGTGCTGGTAGACAATCTGGCCATGTCGTACGGAATCACGGGCAATCTGACAGCGTCCGACGAAGTATTGAAATACGGGTCGTCAAAAGACCCGGAGTACCCAATGTTTTACTTCATTATGGCTGACGGAGCCGCGGAGCGAGGCGATTTCAACAACACAATGAAGTTTCTGCGGCAGGCCTTAAAGTTCCGGGCGAATGTCATTCCCGGCGAGAAATTGCCAGACCCCATGACAGACGATTCCTTCAAGGCGTTTTGGAAAAACGATGAGTTCAAGAAACTCGCGTCCGAATTTTTGGCATCGCACTAACAGCCGCGATGGCTCGTCTCTATCGCTTCCCGTCTCCGGTCTGCGCCAGTGCGAATCCATCCGCCGGCCAGGATTCTAAATCGGGGCAGCAGAATGGGTCGAAGAACTCCAGAGGCCGTCCGCGAGTTTGCCGTAGGAACACCAAAAGCCGCTTGCTGACGCGCGCGGTTCTGTTTACTTTTTGTCCCTGGTTTGCGCGACCGTCTGCGCCAGGTAATTCACCACCTGCGCTTCGTCGCGAGCCACTTCGTAATACGCGGCGCGCAATAACTGATCTTTGCGATTGATCAGAGTCTCGCGGATGTTCTGCTGCACCCTTGGGTCAGTCAATTCCCGCTGCCCGGCCGGCTCGCGCGAATAAATCTTGAATACGCGATAGCCTTCCGCGGTCTTCACCACCGGCGTCACCTGGCCCGGGGGCGCAGTTTGAATCGCGGTGCGGATCTCGGGATTCGCTTTCTCCAGAGCCGACGCGGGCACGAATCCAAGATCGCCCCCATTGGGAGCTGAAGTAGGGTCCTCTGAAAAATTCTGCGCCAACGTTACGAAATCGTCGCCCTGCTTCAGCCGCGCCACCAACATCTCCATCTTCTTGCGCGCCTGCTCTTCGTTCTGCGCCTTGTCGTTTTTCAAGTTGCGGACGTTCGGATCCGGATTGGGCGTCACCAAAATCTGCGCCAGATGCACCTGCGGCTCGGGGAAATTGAAACTGCTCTTGTTGGAGTTATAGAAATCGGTGACGTCCTTGTCGGAGATCGCAATGTGGGACGTGATCTCCTTGTTCAAGAGCTTGGTCAAGCTCAGGTCGCGCTTAAGCTGCGCCTTCATGTCATCGGTGCTCATCTTGCGCGCCGCCAGCTGCTTTTGAAACTCCTCCTGCGTGTAGGGCGCTTTCAGCTCCGCGAATCGCGACTCCACGTCCGCATCAGTTGCCATCAAACCCAGCTTCTCGGCGCGCTGCAGCATGATCTCGTTGTCCACCAGAGTGCGCAGCACCTCCAGCTTCTGGATCTGCATCTGATCGTCGCTGGGACGCTCGCTCGAAGACATGAACTGCGCTTGATACTGCTTCTCCAGATCAGCGTAGGTGACCACGCGTCCATTCACCGTCGCCGCGACGTTGTCGGGAACGGTGTGCTTGCACCCGTACAAGCATAAGACCAGCACGGCGCTGAAGAACGCGGAGAAAGGACGGAGCATTCGGTAGAATTCCATTCTACAGTCTCGGCGCTGGGAAGCGCATCGGCGCTAAGAAGCGCATTTGCGCTTGTGCCGGCCACGAATCGAGCGAGGGTGGAATAGTTCAAGACTTGGGTGGACCAAGTAACGATCACTTGTCCGATGTCCCTTCTGCCGACGAGCCCGCCGCCACTTTATGCCCATCTGGAAACTGAACGGTCTTTGCGTTGGCAAACTTGCTGCCATCCTTCGCCGAATAGCCTTCCACGATCACATCGTCACCGATTTTCAGGCTGTCTCTTCGCCAGCCATAGCGCAGCAGGGTGTTAGGGCTGCCGAGTTCCAATTCCCATACTCCCGCCGGTTCCGCCACCTCTACATAGAAGCGCGCATGCGGATTGACCCACTCAATCTTGGTAATTTTGCCATGTAAAGTAACAGGTTTGCTGCTGTCAAATTCCGCCGCGAAAGAGTGGTGCGCCCACGCGCTGGAAACGGCTGCTAGCAGCACTATCAATCCCTTTTTCATTTCATATGCTCCGGTTTATTGTTCTCGCAAACAAACTCCAAAATGTCCTCGTTGGGCAGCAGCCCTGCGCGAATGCGCGTTTTCCAGGCGCCGCTCAACATGGCGGGGTCTTCGGCCGTGATTTCAATTTCCAAGTGTCCAAGATCGGGGCGCCGAATCCGTTCCGTAACATGCAGCTTCTCTGTTTGGGGCGCGATTCCATTCAACCAGCCCTTGTCGTTAAACCCCACCGTATCCACCACCAGCGTGTCGCCATCCCATTTGCCGACCGAGTGGCCATACCAGGCAGGATTCCAATCCTCGGGATGGTTGCGCCCGTCCAAGTAAATTTGCCGGTAGCCTGGAGAATCGAATTCCTGCAGAATCACAATCAACTGCGGCGTTTGCACGAAACGGTAATGAAAGGGGACGGAAAACGGAGTGGAGGAGTTCGGCAGGCAATAGTTGCCCGGCGCGTCCTTCCGGTCCGTCGCGAGGCGTTGCTGGACAATGGCAGCTGCTTGGGGTTTCAGCGGCGGAGGCGAAGGTGGAGACAGATTTGGGATCGTGGCCCATACTCCGTTGAAATCCGGTTTTCCGTCGGCCATGCGCGGCGCGGGCCCGTCGGGCACTTTCGCACGGCTGCGCATATCGTTTGTCAGCATCACGGGATCGTCGCCAATCGTTCCCAAGTTCATGCCCCAGCGGATCTTCAGGTCCAAGGTGAGACTTTCGCCCTCACCCACCTGAACGCGCGATTGCATATATGTGGCGTACATGCAGCACGGCATGGGAACGGAGATGTCGTAGACCCCCGCAGCCAGGCCCGCCATTCGATAAGTTCCATTTGGTCCCACCGGTGTGGTGGCCACGGCATGAGTAGTTGTATTGGTCGCAAAGACGCTGGTTCCGGTTCCGATTACCACTTTGCCGTTGGGATCGAAAAGGGTGCCGCTCACGGTTGCGGTCGCCTGCGCGTACGAAATCGCGGTCACAAGGGCAAACAATCCGGCGATTCTTGCGGCACGCTTCATTTGCTGCCAGCTCTCTCCCGCTTCGTATTCACGATGTTTCGCTCCCGTTCGCTGATGCTGCCAGGGTCTGTTAACCGCAAGAGCGCCACAATCGTGGACAAACCTTGCTCAAGCACGCGCGTCGTCGTCGCTTGTCCAGGCGATTCGTCCGCGCACCAACACAACATCATCCCGATGTGCATGGCCCATAACATCTCGGCGGTTTGTCTCTCCAAGACATGCGGCAACCCGAGGCCTTCCTCGGAGAGAATCCGCTGAAACCAACCTATTTCCATTTCCCGCAGGGCCGTTGTCGCCTTCGAGAATGGCGAAACCGCATGGTTTACCTCCGGACCGTACTGCAACATTCCCCGCAAGATTTTTCTTCCTGGGCTGAAATGCTGGAACTTCGCGTTGACTAACGCGCGCACGCGGTCTTCGAGGCTTCCCGGGGCATTTAACAGCCATTCCACTTTGGGCCGCAGGCCTTCGAAAGTGCGTTCATAGTAAGCCATCACAAAAGCTACTTTGGACGGGAAATGCCGATAGGCGGCCCCGGTAGCCAGCCCCGCCTTGGTGGCGATTTCCCGCATGGTAGTGGCGTCATAGCCCTTTTTCTTGAATAGAGCGAGCGCAACATCGAGGATTCTGTCGCGAGTTTCCTCGCCTTTGGAGGTGGATGTTTTCGGTCGGCTCATCGATTGCATTGGCGTCCGGCGTATCATTTGTGAACGCGTTCACTATATAAAAATACTCGCGGGTTGTCAACAAGAATGTAGAGTCAATCTTAGGAATGCTGCCCTGGTCGCTCTCGGAAGCGGACTGCTACACTGGCGCGCATGGGGCGGTACGTCATCGTCGCGGCACTGTTGGTTGTCGGGCTCTTCGCAGCCGGCTCACCGAACGATTTTCGATTCTGCATCCTCGGCGACCGCACCGGCGACGCACAGCCCGGCGTCTACGAGCAAGTCTGGAAGGAATTAGACGGCCTGCATCCCGATTTTGTGATCAATGTCGGCGACACGATCCAGGGCTGGAACGACGCGACGGCCGCATCCGAATGGAATGACTTACGCCCGCTCTGGGACCGTTATCATTACCCCATCTACTTCACGCCCGGCAATCACGATATTTGGTCAGCCATGTCCCGCAGAATCTACGAGCAGAAGACCGGACATCCGGCGTCATACAGCTTCAACTACCAAAACGCGCACTTCACGGTGCTCGACAACAGCGACGCCTCAGACCTGAGCTTGGCTTTAAGCAGCGAACAAATGCAGTTTCTCGCGCGCGATCTGGCGCAAAATCAGGCTCGCGATCCGAAGTTCGTCTTCTTTCACAAGCCGTTCTGGCTGATTCCGGTGAAATTTCAGACCAGCCAGTTCCCGTTCCATCAACTGATCCAAAAGTACGGCGTGCGATATGTGGTCAGCGGCCACGGCCATCAATATGTCCGCTCCACGCTGGACGGAATTGTTTATCTGGAAGCGCCCAGTTCGGGCGGCAAACTCAAGGGCCAAGGCGCGGCCCAAGGCTGGATCTTCGGCCAGGTATTGGTCACCGTGAAAGGCGCCAGCGTTGACCTCGCCGTGAAACAAATCGGCAATTGAGAACTCATGCGATCATGACTACCAGGAGGCTGTATGGAAGCGATTATTTCAAATCTGGTGGGCCGCTATGAGAAGGGGGCGCTCTCGCGCCGAGGATTGATTCAGGGACTCGCGATGCTGGCTGCGACGGGCGGCGCGGCGTCCACCGCTACAGCCCAGGAGTCCGCTCTGAAGGGGACCAAGATCGACCACATAAGCATTCAAGTTAGCGATTTGCCCCGCTCGATTGCTTTCTATGAAAAGATCTTCGGGCTGACCGTGATGAGTGAAGATAAACCCAACGAGATCGCGCGCCTCGGCGCCGGGAAAATCATCGTTTCGCTGCATCACAAGAGCCCGACCGGTTTGGTGGATCACTTCGCGATCGGCGTCGAGAACTTCAACCGGGAAGCCGTCACCCGGATACTGAAAGAGCACGGGATCACGGCGGAAGATAATCTCGACGCGGGATTTCACATCAAAGATCCGGAAGGAATGAGCGTTCAGATTATGGGTGCGTGAGTAACTGAGCCTGCCAGGATGGGGCCTTGGTGCGCGACACTAGGAAAGAGGTAGCCTCATGGAGGTCCATTTTTCACCGGACAAGGAAGCTCGCCTTCGGGACTTCGCCACTCGCGCCGGCAAGGACACGGCGCAGATCGTCGAAGAAGCCGTTGACCGAATGCTCGAATACGATGCCCGCTTCATTGAAGCCGTCAAGGAAGGTCGCGCTGCCGCCCGCCGTGGCGATTTATTGGAACACGATGTAGTTGTTGAACGTGTCGAAAAGCTCTTGCGCTCTTGACGCGGGTTCGGTGGACGACCACTGCTGCTGACGATCTCGCTCAAATCGTCGATTATATTCGCAGGGACAATCCAGCGGCAGCCCGCCGCGTCGCCCAAGATATTTTTGCCGGTATCGCAGCGCTACGCACATTCCCTAATCGAGGCAGAATGGGTCTGGCCGAGAACACCCGAGAAATTGTCTTTTCTCCTTGGCCTTACATCGCCTTATATCAAATCATCGATGAACAAGTAGAAGTGATTCGCATTCGACACGCCGCGCAAAACTGGCCCTGAATATCTGATGGGCCTTGGTCGCCCCAACCGGCGGTTACGGACGTCCTTCGCTCGAAGGCGGCACCAGTCCCTTCACCCGTAGAAACGCCCCGATAATCCCATACATTTCGTTATCGTGGGCGATGTTCCAATTCAGCAGCCCGAGCTTGCTCATGTCCCATCGGAACCATTTCACTTTGGCGGCGCCGGCGGCATCGGTCATCGATGCATACACGGGATCGCAATAATCGAAGGACGCTTTGAGCGAAGCAACCAGATCGATCTTTGAGGTTTTGGCTGGCGGGAACTTCGCGTTGGCCGTAGTCTTCTCGCCCTTCGCTACCTGGCACATCAGCAGCTGGCCATCGGCGACGTGGGCGATCATCTCGCCGAACGACCGCACCTGCGGAACAGTCCGGAAGGAATAACTCTCCGGCGGCATTCGATCCGCGGCCTTTAGCAGACTGTCCTTCACCAATGCGTAGCTCTGGCGGGCATCCGCGCTGAAGGGGTTGTCTTGCGCCCACAGCCCCGGCGCGCAAATAAGTCCGAACAAAATTATCCGACGATAATTGAGAGTCATAATCGTTTCCCTACCTCTTCGAGTGACGCCGCTGCGTCTGCGATCACCTGCTCCGGGGCCAGCGACGTCAGCTTTCCACCGCGTTTCAGAATCCGGCCATCCACCAACACGGTATCCACGTCGGCTTCTTCGGCCGCCTCCACTAGCATATGCGCCGGATCGGTGAAGACGCCCATGTTCACGCCATCGGTCCTTACCATGATGACATCGGCGCGCTTGCCGGGCGTGAGCGACCCGATCTCGTTTTCCAGGCCCAGGGCCCGCGCCCCGTCGATAGTGCCCATCTCGAGCGCCCGCCGCGCCGACAGCTTAAATTCGTTGAACGCCTTGGCGTTCTCCGCGTTTCTAAGCAGCTTCAGGATCCCAAAGAAGTTAGCGCTCCCGGTAAGCGGTACGCTGTCCACCGATACGCTGACCACGATCCCCGCGTCCATGAACTCGCATGCCTTGCTCCCGCCGTATCCGATGCGCAGTTCCGATCCCGGTGACACGCTGATGGGCGATCCCCCTGCCGCCACCAGCTTCATTTCCGCCGGCGAAGCCGCCAGCATATGAATCAGCAGGACGTCTTTCCCCAGGAAATTTCCTTGAGCCAGAGCTTCGGTCTGTCCCGGCGGAGTGGTCTCTCGTAGCGCCCAATGCGTGGCGATCGGAATGCCCAGGCGGCGTGCGGTATCGAATTCTTTGCGCGCGGCGTTCAAGCCTTCAGCTGATTTCGCGGCATCAGGGCCGGTGGGAATGCCGCTCCATCCGAATCCCAGCGAAATCAGCCCTTCGTTCGAATATTTTCCCCAGTCGCGATGCAAGCCTTCCAGATCCGCCAGATCGATGCGCCGATCCGCGGGCATCCCGCGATATGGCCCATACGACCAGCGGCACCGGACTCCAGTCTCTTGAATTGCCCGGATATCGTACACCGCATGATCGTGGCTGCGAACGTTGTGGCAATTGTCGCCGACCGTGGTAATCCCGGCGTTGATCGCTTCAGCGGCGGCCAGCTTCGTCGACCGGTACATATCGATCGGCTCCATCGCTTTGCCATAGCGCGTGGTCACCGGGAAGTAGCCGTCTTCAGTCTTATCGCCTGCCATCGAACGCAGAAACGTCGTCCACATGTGCCAGTGCGTGTCTACTAATCCCGGCAGTACAATCGTTCGTCGCCCATCGATGACCGCTGCACCCGAAGCACTCTTCAGGTCTTTGCCAATCCGCCACGATCACGCCATTTCGAACGTGTACGCTTCCGCCCGCGATGTCGCCAACCGCCCGGTCCATGGTCATCACGTAGGCGTCCCGAATAATGAATTCGCCGCGGGTGGGAAGTCTTTTCGCTGGTCTTGTAGCGCCGCTTTGCTGCGCGTGGAGAATCGCGGTCCGTGAAATTCCGAACGCGGCAGCCCCGGAGCCTATCAGCTTCCGAATGAATCCGCGCCTAAGCATCACTTGCCGACCAGGTGCTGCAGATCCTTGTTGTTCTCGTTGCAAACATACTCGAGCAAGTCCGTATCGGGAAGCAGCTTGAGCGACAACTTTGCATTCCAGGGCTTGGTGTAGGCCTTGGGATCATCGATGGTAATCAGGACTTCCATGTTTCCGAAATCTTTTCGGCGGAAGCGCTCCGTCACATGCAATGCGTCTGTGGCTGGCCGGCCGTCATTATCCAGCCAGCCTTGGTTATTGAATCCGGCGGTCTGGACCACGAAATCGTCCCCCTCCCAACGCCCCACCGAATAACCTTGCCAGGTCGGATTGGGATCCTTGGGAAGCTCCCGGCCATCGGTAAAAAGTTGGCGATAGCTGTGGACCGCCTCGTAGAGAATCAACACCATTTTCTCGCTGTTCACAATCTTGAACGGATAGGGAACCGAGTCCGATCGCGGCACTCCGCCAGGAATGCAGTTTCCCGTTGGATCGTCCTTGCTCTCCGTCGCGCGCCGCTGCTGGAACAGCGCCAAGGCCCAAGGCTGGAAAGGGGCGTCGCCGGGCTTCAAATCGGCAGCCAGGTTGAGGAGGTGGGGTCCTGAAGGCTTCCAAATGCCGGAAAGGTCCGGCTTGCCGTCAGGCGTCCTGGGCGCGGGGGCCGAGAGATCGGCTTTGCCGTCCGGGAGCCGCGGAGTGCCGGGAGTTTTGATGTTGAACCACTGCGCGGAAGCCGTGAAACCGCAAAGAAATGGCGAGTGCGCTACCGGCTAACTTTGTGCTGTTCATGGACCACCGCGACCGTATCAGTATACATACAACGACCCCTAATTGGTCGTAAGTCTTTAGCCGATCTTGTGCTTAGTGAAGAAGCGCATCATGCACTGGTGTCCGGTCGCCCTGGGCGTCGTCTTTCTGCTCTCGCTGGCTTACCTGCAGCGCGACCGGGCGTTCAAAGGGCAAAACGACTTCGTGCAGTTGTACGCCGGAGGCAAGCTGGCCGGCACCCCCGGCTTGTACTCACGCGCGGCCAATCTTGCGCTGATCAAGTCCATCCAGGGATTCACTATGGATACGGTGGTGTACACGCGGCCGCCGTTCTATGCGGCGCTGCTCCATCCGTTGGCGGCTCTGCCGTACCGCGTAGCCTACGCCATCTTTTCACTTGCCACTCTCGCGAGCATCCTTTGGTTCGTCATTCGATTTTCGAGTGAATGTCCGTCCCTGCCGTTCTTCGCGGCCATCAGCATTCCGCTGCTGACTTCACTATGCAATGGACAAGATACACCGCTTTTGCTTGCCATCCTGGGCGGATCCATCTTGCTCACCCGGCGAAAAATGGAATTTCTGGCGGGGTTGGTGCTTTCGCTGTGCGCCATCAAGTTTCACTTGTTCCTGTTTCTCCCCATTCTTCTGGTGCTCAAGAAACGCTGGCGGATTCTAGGCGGGGGCGCCGCCGGGGTCGCGCTTCTCGCGGGATTGGGCGTGCTCGTGAACGGTTGGGATTCTACACGCCAGTACATTGCCGTACTGCGGGATCCTTGGATCAATCCCAGCGCCATCGGGATGCCGAACATTCACGGTTTGGTCGCCGTCTTAAATGGCGACGCCCGGTTGGAGATAGGGCTGATCGCGGCCGTGCTTCTTGCGTTCCTGTGGCTGACCCAGCGCAGCGAAAACTACGAATTTCTTTTTGCCGCCAGCCTGGTATGCGGCCTGCTGGTCAGTTTTCATTCCGGCGTGGCCGATTCCGTAATCCTGTTTCCCGCGTTTGTCATGGCGGCCGGAGCCAGCACCAGCGAACCCCTGCGCGCAACCGCCGCGCTGATTCTGACACCGGTTCCCTATTTCATGGCATTGGCCGGCGCGCCGTACAGCGCATTTCTTCCGATAGCGCTGCTGCTTTTGGTGCTGGTGTTTTGGATCGCCGCTCGCCCAGGCCGCAGTCCCGCTTATTTAGTGGCCGGTATGCCCGGTGTCGGCGTCACCCGTTCGTGATTCTCGCTCGCCACGTGCTCCTTGGCGGCTTTGTAGTCGGTAACCAGCCGCTTCGCGATTTTGTCGGCAACATCCGCGCTCGCGCCTCGAAATTTGCCACCCAGGCTTTCGGCCGTCGCGGACCAGATCACATCTCCGTCCTTGCTCACCAGCCGCACGGTCGCGATGGCCTCGTGCTTGCGTTCCTCGGTGCGGCGGCTCTCGTTTTCGCCGATGCTAGCGCCGGCCGAATGATTATTACTACTGCTTGAGTAATTGCGCAGGCCCTCGCTGCTTCCATTCCCGATCTGGGTGTGCGCGTCGATGCCGTCCGACGATTGGAACGTGTCGGTAAATACGTCGTCGTCGCCCGCGCCCTTCAGCACCGCGTCCGCCTTGTCTTCTTCCTCGGTAATGATGAACTGCTTGGAGTTGTGCAGGCTGGTCATCAACAGATCGCGAATCTGGAGCGCCGCATCCCCGCCGGTCAGCACCGCGATATAGATCCTCCGGACCTTGCTCAAATGCTCGGCCGCTTCCTCTTCGGGCGTCTGCTCCAGGAACGGCGCGAACAACAAAACAGCGTACAAAAACCAAGACATAGCTCACCCCTTGCCGCTCTTGCGGGCGTCGTCATCCTGGAACTCGACCTTGCGACCAGTGCGCGCTTCCAGGCTGACCAGCATGGCGCGAATATCGTCCTTGCTTACTTTGAAAATCATGGCCTGCTGGTGATCTTGGTCGTCCGAATACCCCACGGTGAGAAAGTGCTGGCGCTTCTTCGCCAACAGGAACAGCGGCGAAATCAGGACCGCGACAATGTACCGGCGATCCACCTTCTCTCCGTATTCCACCAGGTTGATTTTCTCGTAGGGAACGCGCCAGCTGGCTTTCCCGGAATAGAAAACAAAGTACTGGGCGTCCACCGCCTGCACCGTTCCATGGCACCCGGCTGGAATCTGCGTGATGGTTCCACCGACATACTCCGCGTGGCCTCCCAGATCGCGTGCCGGCGCAACCGGGGCAAGCAGCGCGGCCAATACGCCGAGCGCGGCGAGTTTCCTGGGTGTCATACTGGAGTTAGTAGTTCGATCCGCTGAAAACTCTCACCGATGTAGTCGCCTATGTTTGCCGTAAACCAAAACAAAACCCAATCGATTCAGCCGTCTACCAGATCGCAATCCAGCAGCCTGCAATTCACGCGCAAAGAAGAGCGGCGTTGCGCTGTTCCCGCCGCGCCCTTTACGCCGCATCCTAAACGCTGGGCCGACCATGGTTTGCACGCCGCCTGGCTAGGCCACAGCACGGTGCTGCTCAAGATCGACGGGTTCACCATCCTGACCGACCCCGTCCTGGGCGCGCGCTGCGGGGTGCGGATGGGCCCGGTCACTTTAGGGATTCGGAGGTTGGTGGCGCCGGCCCTCAGCCGCGTGCAATTGCCGCACATCGATTTGATCTTGCTGTCGCATGCGCACTTCGATCACTTCGATCTGGCGACGCTGCGTGGTTTGGAGCGCGCCGGCACGGCGGTGGTGACGGCGAAATTCACCAGCGATCTGCTGCGCGTCAACCATTATCAGAGCGTCCAGGAACTGGGCTGGGGCGAGCGAGTCCGCGTGGGACCGCTTTCCATCACAGGAATCCACGTGAAACATTGGGGCGCGCGCGTGCACAGTGATGTCCATCGCGGGTACAACGGCTATTTGATCGAGAGCGGCCGCCATCGCGTGGTGTTCGGCGGCGACACCGCGCTTACCGACGCGTTCAAATCCCTCCGTACGGCGAAGCCCGTGGACCTGGCGATTCTGCCGGTGGGCGCCTACGATCCCTGGATTCGTGTGCATTGCAATCCCGAGCAGGCCTGGCGCATGGGCGCTGATTGCGGCGCCGAACATCTTCTGCCCGTGCATCATCAAACTTTCCGCCTAAGCCGCGAGCCGTACCTGGAACCGGTGGAGCGCTTTCTCACAGCGGCCGGCAACCATTCTGACCGTGTAATCGCCACACGCGTGGGGCACGAATGGTCGCTCACCTAGCGGTACGACTAACCTTTAGCCTGTTTGCAGCTGGCGCGCTGCTGGCACAAGACGCTCGTGAGATCGTGCGTAAATCCGTCGAGGTGGATCAAGCCAACTGGGTCCGCATGAAGGACTACACCTGGATCGCGCGCGAGACCGAGCGCAGCCTGGATTCAAAAGGCAAGGTCAAATCGGAAAAGACCGACGTGTGGGAAACCGTGGTCCTCTATGGCGAGCCGCATCACCGTATGCTGCAGCGCGACAACAAGCCGCTTTCGGCCGCAGACCTGCAGAAGGAACAGCAGAAGCTGGACAAGGCCGTGGCGAAACTGGAGCAGGAAACCCCTCAGCAGAGGGAGCGTCGCCAGGCGGAATTCGAGAAAGATCGCGAGAAGGACCGCGAGTTCCTGCGCGAAGTCCCCGATCTGTTCGATTTCAAACTGCTGGGCGAAGATAAAATCGACGGCCTCGACGTATGGGTGATCTCGGCCACTCCCAAGCCAGGGTATCAGCCCAAGCACGGCGACGCCAAGCCGCTGCTCAAGGTCAAAGCCAAGGTCTGGATCGATAAGGCCGAGTATCAATGGGTGCGCCTGGAAGGGGAAACCACCGCGACCATTTCCTTCGGGTTGTTCATTGCGCGCCTGAATCCCGGCGCCAAGCTGCTGTTCGAGCAAACGCGCGTGAACGACGAAGTGTGGCTGCCGAAGCGCGAACTCGTCCGCGGCGCGGGCCGTTTGGGATTGGTGAAGAAGCTGGCCGGCGAGCAGGAAACCACGTGGAACAACTATCGTAAATTCCAGGTGGATTCAAAAGTGGTGGCTGTAGAATAGCGGGCTGGGAGGAAACAATGCATCGGGGAATTGCCATCGCGCTTCTGGTGTGCGGAGTTACAGGTGGTGTGGGTTTGGGCCAGTACGCGGCCCCGGCAAACGCCGTCAAATTGACCAAGTTCATTATGGGCGTGGCCGATCTGGATAAGAGCGTGGCGTTCTATCAGGCGCTGGGGATTGAGCTGCAAGGAACCGTCGGGAAACCCGCGGTGCTGCCGGAAAATATGTTGCAGTTGGTCGACGTGCCCAAAGGCACAAAGTTTCGCAACGCCGTGCTGAAGATCCCGGGAGCGGACTTCGCCCTTGAGCTGACCGAGTTCAGTGCAATGGAACTACATCCCGGCAAGGAGAGATTCCAGGATCCGGGCGCGGCTAAACTGATTCTCAACGTTCGTGACATTAATGTGGGGCTGTCGGCCGCCAAGAAGCAGGGCGCGGAAGTGGCCACCACCGGCGGTGCGCCCGTTACGGTGCAGTTCAACGGACGCGACGGACGTGCCGTCACCTTCAAAGATCCTGACGGCCTCTATGTCGAAATTAGTCAGCCGCCCGCTCCCTTGCCAGCTACAACAGCGCCCGCGAACAGCAATATCATCGGTGCTTGGTTTCTTTCCAGCGTTGAAAATAGCGAGAAGAGCGCCGCTTTCTATCGCGACCGGTTCGGCTTCGCCGTGAAGGTGGGAGACTGGACCACCCAGGACATGGACAACAACGGCACGCTGGGCGCCCAAAGACGGAGGGCCGATCTGACCATTCCCGGAAGTTCCTTGCGGTGGGGCCTGGTCGAGTTCAAGGACATCGACCGTAAGCCCTACCGGCTTCGTATCCCCGATCCCGGTGCGCCCGCCATTGGCCTGGACGTCCGCGATCTGGATGCCGCCTCCGCCGCAATTAAGGCTGCCGGAGGTTCCGTGATCACCGAGGGCGGTAGCATCCCACTCCCCAACGGCGGCAAACTCGCGTTCATGCGCGACCAGAACGGCATCCTGTTGGAGGTTGAGCAGTTGGGAAAGAAGTAAGCTCTCATGATCCTCGGGGTGTTGAAGGACGCCGTCGGCTGGTTGGTTAGTGTGGCTGAAGTCGCCGCGGTGATCGCGGCCGTGCTGCTGATCGGGCTCATCATCGGCATGACGGGCTTTCGGATCTTGAGCTATTTTGTCGGCAAGCTGGGGGGCTCTCCCCCTGAATTGGATTCCTACCCTTACGAAGACGAGCCGCTGGACGCCAATCCTCCGCCGTCCAAACCGTGACGGTTGCGATACCGCGGCTGTGTTGAGATACCGTGGCTGTGTTGCGATATAGTGTAGTCTTGCCTTGGGAAGTTCAAGGCCAGACCAACTGGAGGTCACCCAAAATGAAACGCATACTCCCCATTGCTCTTGGCATGCTAGCCGTCACGATCGGCGCTTTCGCGCAAGATGCCGTTCAGAAGGCATTGCTCGCTGCGCCACCGCGGATGAAGAAAGAAGACGTTACCGTAATTAAGTGGAAGCCCGACTTCACTTACGACACCCTGCAAAAGGGCAGCAGCACCATGGTCTGCTACGACCTGTCGGGCTTCCCGGGGCACCCGCCATTCACGGTGGAATGCACCAGCATTGGCAACCTGGCACGCGTCGCTCAGAATCTGAAGATTGAGGCCATGGGCGACAAAGCCGAGGTGCAGGCCGCGTTTGAAGCCGCCGAGAAGGACGGAACGCGCGTCAAACCGGAGTTCGGATCAGCGTTCATCCACTTTATGGGGCCCGACCAGGAGCACGCTTTTCACCACACCACCATCGCAGTTCCGGGCGCTACGGCGCATCGCTCGGGCTGCCCGATAAACCGAATCCCAGCGGCGCATGGATCATGAATGCGGGCACCAGCACCGCGCACATCATGATTCCCGGCTCCTAAATCGCTGCCGTGCCGCGGACATCGTATCGGTATTTACTCATCGCGGCGGTTGCCGCGATGGCCGCGCCAGCGCCGGCGAAGCAGACTTTCACCGGCGTTGTTACAGACAGCATGTGCGCCAATGGCGATCATTCCGGCATGCGAATGGGTCCCACCGATGCCGAGTGCACCAAGGCCTGCGTCAGCATCCACGGGGCTAGTTACATCTGTACGATGGCAAACAAGCCTACTCACTGAGCGATCAAAAACGCCCGAGAAGTTCGCGGGGAAAAAGGTGACGGTCACTCGGCGCAGTGAACGCCAAGACCAAAACCATCCAGGTGAATTCGATTGCCGCGGCAAAATAGTCTGCTATTCACTTCTAATTCGCCAAGGCTTCCGCCAGCTGCTGCAATTTGCCTTGAAACTTCACCGGGTCCGAACCTGGGCGGATATTCGATAACGCCCGGCGCGGGGGGTGAAAATAATGGAGTGCGAAACGCCCCGTTCGTTCTCAATGAAAGGGGCGGCCAGCCTGCGGACCAGTTCGCTGGACATCTCCATGGCGTTGGCGGGGCGGTTCCCAGGATGGCGGCGAATTGATCCTGGCCGCTGCGGCCCACGATCGCCGACGACGGAAGAATGTTTTGGAAGCGAGCCTGGAAATTTTGGATGGCGCTGGCGACAACCTCCGCCGAGATAGCAATTCTTTAGACCCTCAAAGTTGCGAATCACCACCAGAAGCACGGAGAAGGGCATATTTTGGCGAACCATTTCTTTGATACGGCCTTCCATTTGCCGCCCTTCGGAGGTGGCCCCAGCCTTCGACCGCCGAGCGGCTTGCACTTCCTGATGCAGCAGGCGGATTTCGTCCTTGAGCTGGGCGATTGCGAGCTGGTTGGACGCCCGCATTTGTTCCACGCTGGCGGCGATCTTGGCCGTCGCCGCGTGAATGGCCCCTCGTACTTCGTGAATATCATCACTCGCCGCGCTTTGGTTCAAGCGCTGCAGCTCGCGTTTGAGGCCCGACTCGAGCAGGATTTCGCTTTCACTTACCGTGCCCGCAAAAGCTTCCACTGCGGCTGCCGCGGCCTTGACGTCTTTGCGCAACCGCTGGATCTGTGCGCGAGTCTTCTCTCCGTAGTCCTTGAGCTCGGTGTCGAAACCCGATTGAATCGATTCCAGCTCCCGGGCGTTCGTGTCGGCCTGCAGCTTGTCCCGCAGCGCCTGCAACTGCGAGCGGAAGTGAGCGGCTTGCGAAGCGTCCAGCTCCACCACATGCTGTTCGGACGAGCGCAGAGCCTCCGAGTAACAACTGATCGCCGCACGTTGTAGTTCTTCCAGGCGATCAAGTTCCGTAACGGTTTTGCGTAGTGAGATCAAAGATAGAGCCTTCATCACCTTATCGGATGCAACCCCTCGGGAATTTAGGATTTTTGATGGTCCCGCCGACTCTAAAGTTTCCGCCACTACCGGTCGAAACAGCAGTAAAGATAGCAATAGCCACCTCCATGCGCCGGCGTGTCTCCAAAACCGCTCTCTTAATCGCCGCCGGCCTTTCGGTCTTCTGGGCATCGCTCGGCGGATCGATCCTAGTCCACTTCTACAAGTACGATTTCTTGTGCTACTACATCGGCGGCACGCTGGTTCGCGAAGGCCGTTTCGCCGATCTCTACAATCCAGCCGCGCAGATGGAAGTGCAGCGCCAGGCCGCGCCCGACGTCATCGAACCGCGCCCCTTCGTTCGTCCCCCATGGTTCGGTATCGCGCTGGCGCCGCTCACCTATTTATCGCTGGTGCACGCTTACGCGGTCTGGATTACGGCTCTGCTCATTACTTTGCTCGCCACTTGGGCCTGGGCCACCATTCGCTTCGGCGAAGCCGGACTGTTGCTGGCTGCGCTTTTCCTGCCCGCCAACCTCGGGATCTGCTTTGGACAGGATTCGGCCGCGATGCTGGCCGCGCTATGCATCTCTTACGTACTGCTCACGCGCGAAAAGAATTTCGCGAGCGGTCTGGTGCTTGGTCTTGGCCTTATGAAATTCCATCTGCTGCTCATGTTCCCGGTGTGGATGATCCTACAGAAGCGCTGGCGCATGCTGGCCGGTTTCGCTGCCACCGGCGCTGCTTTTGTCGCGGCGTCGCTGCTGCTCATCGGCCCATCCGGCTTGGCAGCCTACGTCGACCGGTTGCTGCATGGCCAAACCGAGCTGCTCGGCCATTCCGCTGGCACCATGGCCAACATCTATAGCGTGCCAGCCAACTTCGGGATCGAGTGGAAGCCTCTGGACGCGGCACTGGCCGCTCTGGTCGCCGGCATCGCGCTTTATGGATTGCGCCGAGCTTCCGATTGGCGCGCCATCGCCATCGCCGGCACCGCATCCTTGCTGGTTTCGCCGCATGCCTTCGGATACGATGCCACCATGCTGCTGCTTCCGGTATGGCTGGTGGTCGAAAATGCCACCCGGAAAATCTCGCGCTACGCCGCTTTGATTTTGGCTGCGCCGGTCACGTTTTTCTTCACGCTGGCCGATCCGCCGTGGGAATGCATTCCCGCGCTAGTGCTGCTGGGCTTTCTCATCGCGATCGCAACGGACCGCACCGACCGCGGCACGGCGGGCGCGCTAACTTCGAGGGCCGAAGCCCTCCCAGACGTAAGCCGAGAAGTTCCGAGTTTTGTGGAAGCCCATCCGCTCGTATAGCGCAATCGCTTCCGTATTCGCCGCCGTCACGGTCAAGGTCACCTTCTTGCAGCCGTGCCGCGCCAGCGATTCCAACGACCGCCGGATCAGCTCGTACCCCACGCCCGTGCCGCGCGCCGCGCCCGTCACGCACACCTGCGTCACATGTCCCACCTCGGCGTGTACCAGGCTCGCGAGACAAATCCCGCACAACCGGCCCGTCCCCGGATCGATCGCCACATACGACGCCGGCTGAAAGAACGCGCCGCAACCCGGATATTGCACGATGTTCATCAGGAACCGCCGCGCTCCTGCGGGCGACCGGTATTGATCGTTAATCTCGCTGTCAACGTGCCCCCGGTAGGCGGTCGCGATCAAGGTCGCCGCTTCGTCTTGCTTGCGTTCCGACCAGGTGTCGAACACCACCTGCTGCGTCGGATGCCGTTCGCGCAATCGCCCCGCCACTGCGCTCGATATCTCCATGAAGTTGCGCGCGTGGGCCCGCAAAAAGCGCCGTTCCGGAACGTTGATGGCTGGCCCGGTACGCAGCATCATCAATTGCGATTCGATGCGGCGGATATACTGCATCTTCATCAGTCCCTCAACCACGGTGGTCAGAAGAAGCTCTTCGTTCTCCACGCTCAGGTAGTCCCGCATCACATAGAGGTCGCCGATCAGGCCTTTCCGCTCCTCGGCCACGTAGTAGCAATACCCCACCGGATATCCGTTGATCAGCAGCGCATACCCGTTCAGGGCCTGCATTTCGAGGAACCGCCGGACCAGGGCCGCCGAGCCGCGAAAGTCCCAGTCCAAAGTCTCCTGCCAGACTTGCGTCTCTTCCTCCAGCAGCATGTCCAGATCCCCAGCCCGCAAATGGCGCAGTTCCACCACCCGCCTCAGGGGAGTATCGGAAAGGGCCGCCATACGGTTCAAGCCTACACGAAACTAGTGCGGGAGGTCGCCGGCCGCTTTCCCGGTGGTCACTTCGTTGTAGGCATCCTTGACCTGCGAGGCAAAATCGGGTCCAACCCAATTCTTTACGCCGGCCGGAAGTTGTAGTGAGGCGGTTTCTTTGCCGTTGTTCTTCTTCACCAGATCGTCCAGCTTTTTACCGCTCTTCACTTCGGCCTGCACCGCCTTGCGCAGTTCGATCATGAACGCCCGCTGGCCCGTCAGTATTTCTTTGCCGCCCGCGCCGCCATGCCCCGGCAGCACATGATCCACGTTCAGCTTTAGCGCGCCGTCCAGCACCTTCGGCCAGTTGCCGATGTTCCCATCCGCGGTGAAATTGTACGGACCATTCACGGCCGCGTCGCCAGTACACAGCACGTGCTCCTGCGGAAGGTACAGCATTCCATCGCCGCGCGTGTGCGCCCATCCGAAATGGTAAAACTCTACGCGCCTGGTGCCATCGGTGATCACATGCGGGCTGTCGGTGAAGGTTTGCTTGCGGCGGTTCCACCGTGTCGCTATGCATGTCCGCCACGTCCTTGCGCTCCTTCATCGCCATCTGCCAGCGCGCCGGTTCGTAACGCTTCATCTCTTCGGCAACGCCCTGATATGCGATCGTCGTCGCGCCCATTCCGGTCCACACCGCGTTGCCATAGGTATGGTCGCCGTGATGATGGGTGTCGAAGACGAACTTCACCGGCTTGGACGAGACTTTCTTGGCATCCGCCATGCGCGAGCCGCGCGCCGCTGGGGAAATTGGCATCCACGACGATCAGGTAGTCCTTCATCTCGATGATGACGTTGTTGCAATGGCCCTGCTTCGAGGTCGCCCTCGCGGAACCACACCCCCGGCGCGATCTGTTTCAGCGTGTTGGGCTGCGCGTCCCCGCGCGTGATTACAAACCCCAGCGCCAGCGCGCTCACAAATCCAGCCAAGAGCCAAATTCGTTTCATGTTTGTTGATGCTACCGCATTTGCGCCTATTGAGGGCCGATTAGGCGATTCAGCTTTTCCGTAATCTCCGCCAGGTTCTTCTCGATCCGCCGTCGAAGCTCTTCCGACCGGCTGTCACGCTGCAGGGGTTCGTGCTTGGCACTCTGCATCTCATCTATGCGAGCCAAGATGCCCATTGTCTCCTGAAGCTCCTTGATCGCGGACTGCATTGAATCGTTGCTCGTGGGCGTGTCCGCTCGCTTAACTCGGCTCGGCAACAAGGGGGACCAAAACGGCGAAACCCGCATGAAGCATCGCGAGCCGTTGGAAGGGAATGCAATTTCGCTAAAGGCAAATCTGCCCTCGCGACTGCTTCCAGCTCAGACGGACTTCCGACGCATGCCCTTTTGTCACTCGGAGGTTCCGAACCCTCGTCAACGTTTCCGATTCGTAGGAAACAAGCACGTCATAAATTCCTGGCTCCACGTCCTCAAAAACGAATTCCCCATTTTTCCCGGTGACGGTTGACGCGATAATCTCTGACGCTCCCGCCACGACCAGAGAGATAGTCAACCCCGTCAAAGCACCCCAGATCTCGCCGCGCGTGCTCCCAACCACGCGTGACTTACTGCCAATCGTCTGCACCTTATCGGAAATACCTGGCTTTTCCGCTCTCCCGATACACGGCGGAGGACTTAACCTCCAACACGACGTGGCCTAGTGATGCTTCCTTACCGGCCATGACGGCAATCTCCAAATCGCTGGAAAAGAATCCCGGCACCTGTACCCGTAGCTTGTATACTCCCGGCTTAAGGTTAGGTACGACGAACTCGCCATCTGAATCAGCGGTCGCCTCCATTTGCAAGGGGCCGAGAATGGTCACCGTGGCGTTGGGCAGCTTCAAGTCCAGCCGGCGTCCACCACCTTTCCCGTGATGCTCCCCGCACTCTCCTGCGCGGCGGCGCTCACGACTCCCAACGCCACAGCGCACGCCCATCGCAGCCGACATCGCCTCTCAGCATATCCCACACGCTACAATGTAATTTCAACGGAGACCCTATGCCTGCACTTCCTCGGCGCACTTCTGTGCCCGTCAAAATCGGCGACGTTTGGGTGGGCGGCAACCACCCCATCGTGGTCCAGTCCATGACCAATACCGACACCGCCGACACCGCCTCTACCGTCAATCAGGTCATGGCGCTGGCCCAGGCCGGCTCCGAGCTGGTCCGCGTCACCGTCAACACCGAAGCCGCCGCCCAGGCCGTCCCCAAAATCGTCGACACGCTCGACAAATTCGGCGTCCGCGTCCCGATCATTGGCGACTTCCACTACAACGGCCACATCCTGCTGAAGAAGTATCCCGATTGCGCCCGCGCGCTCGCCAAATACCGCATCAATCCCGGCAACGTCAACATCGGCAAGAAGCACGACGACAATTTCCGCACCATGATCGAAGTCGCCATCGAGCACGATCGCCCGGTGCGCATCGGCGTCAACTGGGGTTCGCTCGACGGCGCGCTGCTCACCCGCATGATGGACGAAAACTCGCTCCTGCCCGAGCCGCTGGATGCCATGGAAGTCACCATGAACGCCATCGTGGCCAGCGGCCTCCTCGCCGCCCAGGCCGCCGAAAGCTATGGACTCGGCCGCGACAAAATCATCCTCAGCGCCAAAGTCTCGGGCGTCCAGGATCTCATCATGGTCTATCGCAAACTGGCCGCCCAGTGCGACTACGCGCTGCATCTTGGGTTAACCGAAGCCGGCCTCGGATCGAAAGGTATCGTCGCCACCACCGCTGCGCTCTCGGTGTTATTGCAGGAAGGCATCGGCGATACCATCCGCGCTTCGCTGACGCCGCTTCCCAATGGCGATCGCACTGACGAAGTCATTGTTTCACAGCAGATTCTTCAAGTCCTCGGCCTGCGCCATTTCACGCCGCAAGTCACCGCCTGCCCCGGCTGCGGCCGGACCACCAGCACGTTCTTCCAGGACATGGCCGACCAGATCCAAACCTACCTGCGCGAGCAGATGCCCAACTGGAAGGAACGCTACGCCGGCGTTGAAGAGATGAAGGTCGCGGTGATGGGCTGCGTCGTCAACGGTCCCGGCGAATCCAAACATTCGCACATCGGCATCTCGCTGCCCGGCACGTTTGAAGAACCCGTCGCGCCGGTCTATGTCGATGGCAAACTCTCCTGCACCCTGCGCGGCGATCACATCGTCGCTGAGTTCATTGAGATCCTCAACAACTACGTCGACCGCCGCTACGCCGAAGTCGCGACGACTGTCTAGCCATGGATCTCCGATCGCTTCAAAAACCCCTGAAAGATCGCTACCGTGCTGACCCGACGGCCTCCAAAATCACCATTCAGGCCAAAGGTACCCAAACCGACGCTCCCATCGCCTGCTCAGTCGACATCGGGCGCGCCATTTACCAGGCCGAAGCCCACCAGGGGGTCGGAGGAGCCGGCGCCGGGGCCTGTTCCGGCGATTTATTGCTCGGAGCTCTCGCGGCTTGCGCGCAAATCACCTGTCAGATGGTGGCCGCGGCCATGGGCATTCCAACCGAACGCATCGAGGTGACGGTGGACGGAGTCATGGATCTCCGAGGCACCCTCGGCATCGCCAAGGACGTCCCCGTCGGTTTTGAGAACATCCATCTTAAATTCGACGTTGTCGCGCCGCAGGCAACCCCGGAGCAGCTCCGTGCGCTGCGCGAAAAAACCGAACAGTATTGCGTGGTAATGCAGACTCTGACACGGCCGCCGAGCCTCGAATCCGAGTGGGTTTCTCACGAGTAATCCCGGCGGCGCGTCTTCCGCTGCGCTTCGTCTGCCCTACTTCTCCTGAAAACGATCCAGATAAATCGTTTCGCGGCGCTCCCTTTGGTTGGCCGTTAGCTTCGGCGTGGCGAACTCGAAGCCATTCCCCGTGCCCGGCCACAGTTGTGCCAGGGCGCAGCCTTCTTCGCCTCCGCATCGGAAAACCAGGCGGGCGCGAGCTTCTTTTGCGGATTCCGTGGGGTGCGCTTTGGCGTGCATGAACACGCTCTTCCCGGTGTCAAGGTTTCTCAACCGCAGGCTATCGGGATTTCCCGTCGCCGGGCTAACCGCGTACGTTCCTGCCGGAAGGTCCGATCCGAATGCCCGGAAGGCGAATGGAATCTTCGCCGTAGTCTCCAGGTCTTGACCATAAGCCGCCCCGGCGACAAGCGTCAGGATAACGGCCGTGAACGTGCCTCTTAAACTTTTCATATGTACCTCCAATTAAGACGGCGCGGAACATCCGACAGAAGGATCATGCCCTGGCAGCCGTAGTTTTGCCAAGCCAGGGGCGGTATAATTCACCCCATAAGGGATGGAGAAACCGGCGGAACACGAGGAATCGGCTGTCGGAGATGTAAGTGAGCTGCTGCGCGCCTGGAGCGACGGCGACCAGGGCGCGCTCGATCGGCTGACGCCCATCGTTTACGACGAACTTCACCGCTTGGCCCGCCGATACATGCAGGGTGAGCGCCCCGGCCACAGCCTCCAAACCACCGCTCTGGTGAATGAAGCCTACACACGGCTGGTGGACTATAAGCGCATGCAATGGGAGAACCGAGCCCATTTCTTCGCCGTTTCGGCGCAATTAATGCGGCGAATCCTGGTGGATTACGCCCGGCGTCACAATCTGAAACGCGGTGGCGGCTTCCAGCGCGTCGACATACAGCAGGCAGCCCTGGTGGGCGGAGAGGACGATGCCGACCTGGTGGCGCTGGATGACGCCATGAATGCGCTGGCGCGGCTCGATCCACGCAAAGTACAGGTGGTCGAAATGCGCTTCTTTGGCGGACTCAGTGTCGAAGAGACCGCCGAGGTGCTCAAAGTATCCACCATCACCGTGAAGCGCGATTGGAGGGCGGCTAGGACCTGGCTATACCGGGAACTGACTGGCGCGAGTAGCGATGCACCCGGAACGATGGAAACAGGTCGATAGCATACTGCAGTCGGTAATAGACCAGCCGTCGCACGAGCGTGACGCGTTTCTGCGGAACGCTTGCGCCGATGACCCGGTGTTGGAGCGCGAAGTCCGCTCCCTATTGGAGTTGGAGTCCCGTGCCGAACATTTCTTGGAACGTCCCGCCATGGAAATGGCGGCGCGAGCCATTGCTCGCCGCGAGAGCTCTCGGAACAATCAGGTGCTAGAAGAGGACGGACAGGAAAGGAGCCAGTTGCTGCCTCCGGGCACCAAACTCGGGTGGTACGAGATCGTCGCCGCGGTTGGAGCCGGCGGTATGGGCGAGGTGTATCGCGCCCGCGACACCCGGCTCGATCGCAGCGTCGCCATTAAGATTCTCCCCGCGGCTTTCTCCGCCGACCAGGAGCGCTTGCACCGCTTCGAGCGCGAAGCGCGCCTGGCTTCTGCCCTCAACCATCCCAATATCGTTACCATCTACGAACTTAGTCAAGACGGTTCCACGCACTATATTGCGATGGAACTGATCGAGGGAAAAACTCTGGGCGAGCTGTTTTCCGATGGCTTGCTGCCCATGCGGACAGCCATTGACATCGCCGCGCAGGTTGCCGAAGGGCTGGCCAAGGCGCATGAGGCGGGCATCGCGCACCGCGATCTGAAGCCCGGCAACCTGATGGTCTCCGCGGACGGTTTCGTCAAAATCCTCGACTTTGGTCTGGCCAAGCTGGCCCAGCCCATCAGCGGACAGTTCTCCGGGACCCGCAACATGTCCGGCTTTCACACCCAACCCGGTCATTTCCTGGGCACGCTGCAATATATGTCGCCCGAGCAAGCCCGCAGCAATCAGCCGGATTTCCGGTCAGACCAGTTCTCCTTCGGCTTGGTGCTGTACGAAATGGTGACGGGAAAGCGCCCCTTTTTGCGAGACACCGCCCCGGAGACCTTGGTCGCGATAATGCGGGAGCAGGCCGAACCCATCGCAAGGTTGAATCCCGACGTGCCCGCTCCACTTTGTTGGGCTATCGAGCGATGTCTGGCGAAAGATCCCGAGCAACGTTACGTCTCTACCCGGGATCTCGCGCGCGAGTTGGCAGCCATACGGGATCGCTTTTCGGAAAAGCCGGCGCAACAGATCGAGACCCGCCCGTCCAACATTCCGGTCCAACGGACCCGGTTCGTGGGGCGGGAGAAAGAAGTAGATGCCGCCAAAGAACTGCTGCTGCGCCCGGATGTGCGTTTGGTCACGGTCACCGGTCCAGGCGGCATCGGCAAAACGCGCCTTGCGGTGGAGGTGGCAACCGGGCTTGTCCAGCACTTTGTGGGAGGCATTCATTTTGTCCCGCTCTCTCCGTTGCTCGACCCGGGATTGATCGCCTCCGTGATCGTTCAGACGCTGGGAATACGGGAGGCCGGAGGGCAATCGCCGCTCGAAATAATCAAAAAAAATTTGCAGGCTGCCGGGCCCGCGCCAATGCTGCTTCTGTTGGACAATTTCGAGCACCTGATCCAAGCCGCGCCTACCGTGGCGGAGCTGCTGGCCATGGCTCCCAATCTTAAAATCCTGGTAACCAGCCGCGCCGTGCTGCATGTGTACGGCGAACACGAATTTCCGGTGCCGCCGCTCGCCCTGCCGGACGCCCGGTCCATGCCTTCGCTGCAGGTCCTGTCACAGGTCCCCGCGGTCGCCTTATTCGTGCAGCGCGCCATCGCCGCTAAACCGGATTTCGAACTGGATCGGGAAAATGCAGCCGCCGTTAGCGAAATTTGCTCGCGGTTGGACGGTCTGCCTCTCGCCATCGAGCTCGCCGCCGCCCGGGTCAAAGTTCTTTCGCTGGCTTCCATTCGGACACGGCTGGCCAGCCGCTTGCAGTTATTGACCGGAGGGGCACGGGATCTTCCGCAGCGCCAGCAGACGCTTCGCGGCGCCATCGCTTGGAGCTACGATCTGCTGACATCCGCCGAGCAGCGGCTGTTCCGCAGATTGTCCGTGTTTGTGGGCGGATGCAATTTGGAGGGCGTGGAAGCCGTATGCGATACCAAAGGCGATCTCGATTTGGATCTCCTCGATGGCATGGCGTCCATGGTGGACAAAAGCCTGCTGCAGCAAATCGAGCGAGCCAACGGGGAATCGCAGTTTACGATGCTGGAGACCATTCGCGAGTATGCTTCGGAAAAACTCCAGGCCGGCGGAGAGGAGGCGTCGACGAAACGCGCCCATGCCGCTTACTGCCTGGTGCTGGCCGAAGAAGAGGCCACCGACAAGAGCGCCGTGGAAGGACCGGAGTGGCTGGAACGTTTTGCCCTGGAACATGACAATTTTCGAGCGGCCCTGGAGTGGCTGACCGAAACCGGAAACGCAGAGTGGGGCCTGCGTTTGGGCACCGCCCTGTTTCGCTTTTGGGAAACGCGCGAAGATCTGGCCGAAGGCCGGGACTGGCTGGACAAACTGTTGAAGCTCCCCGCAGCGGCGGCTCCCACTAAAGCGCGCGCGCGCGCCCTTTTTACGGCGGGCGTGCTGGCAACCGGGCAGGTAGATTACGTTCCGTCCGATGCCCTCTTGGGTGAAAGTCTGGACATTGCGCGCCAGTTGGGGGACAAGCAGGGCGCTGCCGTTTCGCTAAACGCGCTGGGAGTCAACGCCCGCAACCGGCGTGATCTCGCGGCTGCGCAAGCTCGGTTCGAAGAGAGCCTTACGTTGTGGAGAGAATGGGACGGCGACCAGAAGGCTGTCGCCCGTGCGCTCAGTAACTTGGCCAGTGTCGCCAAATTGCAAGGCGATTACGCCCGCGCAGGCTCGCTATACGCGGAATGTCTCGGCATCTTCCAAGGACTGGGGGACGGGACCGGCGTCGCTTGGTCGCTGAACTCGCAAGGAGATGTCGCCCGGGATCAGGGCGACTCCGCCGCCGCGCAGTTGCTCTACGAGCAAGCCCTGGCGATTTTTCGGGAAATCGGCGACCGCTGGGGCATCGCCGGCACGCTCACCGATTTGGGAACTCTGGCGCGGGAACAGCGCAACTATCCCGTCGCGCATTCCTTGTACCGTGAAAGCATCCGGCTATTTCTCACCCTGGAACACAAACGCGGCATCGCTCGCCTTTTGGAGTATTTCGCTTGTTCGGCGGCCGCTCAACTCGAAGCGGAGCGGTCGCTGCGGCTGGCAGGCTCTGCCGCCGCGCTGCGTCAAAATATCGGCGCCCCGCTCACGCCCGCGGAACAGGCCAAATTGGAAGCCATTCTGGATCCGTCACGGCAGTTGCTCACCAATAGCGCCAGCGCGACAGCCTGGTTGGAAGGCTGGGCTTGGCCCGTGGAGAAAGCGATTCAGGACGTCCTACGCTAAGTTGACCGGATCAAGCAGCCGGCGGACAGCGGAAACGCGACTGGCTGGAATGCCGACACGCTTGGCATGTTCCTGGATCGCCGTTTCGTCGGGAGCAAGGTAGACGCAGTAAATCTTATCGCCCGTTACGTAGCTATGCAGCCACTGGATCTCCGGACCCATCGCCTTCAAAACGCTGGCCGACTTGAGAGAAACTTCGCGCAATTCGGTGTCGGATAGATTTCCGGCGCCTGGGATTTCCCGTTCGATGACAAATTGGGGCATCAATGCGATCCTAGCATGTCTGAAACGCTATAGCTTTACTTTTCGCCGCCTCGCCGCCGCCAACACAACGATCCCCGCAACTACTGCAATTCCCCCATAAACGGCCCATCGAGTCTGCCCGGTCATGAAACTTCCCGGCAGGACATTGATGCCTTGCAGGAACCATACGCAACCCATCAAGACCAGCAACGCCCCGACGATATTGAGAACAATTCTCATGCGTCCACCTCGGCAACAATTCTATGTCCGTTCCCATTGTCTTTGCACGTTTCCGATGTTATAAACGTCTTGAATTCCAACTACTCACTCGATGCGCCCACAAATTGTCCTGATTTTCGCGCTCGCCATCGCACTACCGGCCACCGTTTATGCTCAAGATGCGATCTGCGACATTTTCAAGGACCTGAAGGCCGCCGACGGTACGCAAGTCTCGATTCGTGGTGAGTTGTTTCTCACAGACAACCTCGCGGCTCTCGGCGCCACTGAGTGTGAGAACCGATACGAAGGGCCCACCGCCAGAATTCCCGGCGCCGCGCGTTTTCCAAATCTGGCCCACTGCGATCGAACTATCGCCTCACCAAGCCTGCCGCGCTCTCAGACCCTCGAACTAAGAAAACGCGCTGCGGAGATTAAGAAAAGCGTTGCTCAAAGTAAGACCGTCACGGCCCAGGGCACCTTTTCGGGCCACCTCACTCTCGGTGCGGACGACGGAATGCCAGCGAAACTCACGATCGACGACGCGCGCGACATCACAGTTGAAACCTTGCCCCCGGCAAACACACTACCGGTGGTTCCCATCTGCGATTTATTCCAAAACCTTACTGCAAGCAAGGGACAGCGCATCGCCGTTCGAGCCGAGATCGTAGGGACGTCTGAAGGCACCTGGCTCAGCGGCCATTGCAAGAGCGCATTTGTTACGGACGGACATCGCTGGCCGGTTCTCCTCACCTGGGGAGCTCCGGACTACTTCGGCGCGGACCCTCCTGCACTATTTCGCATGAATGAAGCCTCGATGCGGCTTACACCAAAGATCCCGCCCGAACTCCGCGGCCACAACAACGTTGCGACCGTCGCGACGTTCGTCGGTCGCTTGCGAATGCGTGACAAATACGTCGGCCGGTGTCGTCCTGGTGATTACATTGGCAATGGGTTCGGACATCTAAACGCTGCCGCCGCCGAACTCATCATCGAATCCGTGCGGGACGCCGAAGTGCTTCCTCGGCCAGCGAAAGGAGGCGATGACGAGCCGGAACCGCCCTGCACGCCGCCGAATCAGGCGGAACTATGCGCATCCGCGAACATGTTGGAGCAGGCCGCCTCCCGCAATTGTTTGGATCGCGTCCACGAGCTGCTCGCAACGAACGGTCTCGATAGTAAGAACGGTGAACCCTCAGCCGCCCTGGCTTCCGCGATCAATCTCGGATTTGAGCCGATTGCTTTGTTCTTGATCGAAAAAGGTGCGCCCGTGAATCCGGAAACTGATGATCACTGGAGGAAACCGCTCGTTCTGGCCGCCAACCGGCGGCACATCGGAATATTGCGCGCGTTGATCAAGGCGGGTGCCAACGTCGATCAAAAGGACAAGAACGGATCGACATGGCTCCCCAGCTACGGATTCTTCGATACCGGTGTTAGCAAGATTCTCCTCGAAGCCGGAGCCGATCCGAACGCCACAGACAAACATGGCGCCACTGCGCTCATGCGCGCCTCTAACTACGGCTATGAGGACGAAATCAAACTGCTCCTCGAACATCATGCCGAAGTCGGCCTAAAAGACCACCAGGGACGCAACGCCTTGATGTACGCAGCCGAGGGAAAATACGTCGATGCCATTCCACTTCTACTCGCCCAAGGCGCCGACCCGCGCTGGCGCGATATCGATGGCCTCACCGCTCTCGACCTGGCAAAGAAGGCTGGCAACAAGGTTGCCGTCGAGCTTCTGGAATTGGCCTTAGGCGCGGCCCACTAAGCTACGCGCTCTCCCCCCAAACCGCCAACTCGTTCCCATTCGGATCGGCAAAATGAAACCGATATCCGCCGGGAAACGAGAACGTATCTTTCACGATCTTCCCGCCCGCCGCCTTGATCCTCGTTTGCGCCGCCCCTAGGTCGCTCGAATAAATCACCAACAGCAGACCACGCGCCGGCGCCGGAATCTCGGTCCAAAATCCGCCCGCCAGGCGTCCGTCCTGAAAGCTGGTGTAATTCGGCCCATAGTCCTCGAACTTCCATCCGAACGCAGCGCTATAGAATTGCTTCGTTCCCGCGATGTCCGTCGCCGGAAGCTCAATGTAATCGATCTGATTCTCTGGTTTGTTTTGACTCATCGCCCCTTCAGTCTAAACCGTCACCAATGAAGCGAAACCGAATCTACATTCCGTTCAGCTACTTGCGCCTCAGCCGGGGGTGTCTTCACCCAGGCTGAATGTAATCTATTCCTGAAGCCTAAACCGAACCGCGCTCCGTTCTCCGGCAACCAGCCACCAGCCTCCGCACAAAACTAGGCCACTTGCGCCACCCGAGTACTAGTGGTTCCCCCTTCGCCTTCGCCGGAACTTCGCCAAATTTGGCCCCAAAAAACTGGACCCGCATGCAACATGACACACCACACCTGCCGCGAGGTCCCAGGTAACATTGTGTGAGGAGCCCATATTGTCGCTTGAAGACGAGTTGTACAGCCAGCGCATCCAGCGTATCGCCGAAATCGAAGCCCTCGGCTTCCTGCCCTATGGCCATCGGTTCGATTTTTCGCACACCATCCCGCAAGTCCTGGCTGAGTACCGCGACAAACCCGCCGAGCAGCTGGCAGATCCACGCGTCCAAGTGCGCGTCGCCGGTCGTGTGATGACTGTGCGCCGGATGGGCAAGGCCGGCTTCGCGCATCTGCTCCAGAATGGCGAACAGCTCCAGATCTACGTTCGCAAGGATGCCGTCAGCGAAAAGGAATTCGCGCTCTATCAACTCCTCGACCTGGGCGATCTCATCGGCGTTGAGGGCTATCTCTTTCGCACCAAAACCAACGAGCTCAGCATCCATGTCGAACACCTCGATTTCCTGGCCAAGACCATGCTCTCGATGCCCGAAAAGTGGCACGGCCTGGAGGACGTCGAAACCCGCTACCGCCAGCGATACCTCGATCTCATCTCGAATCCGGAAGTCCGCAATGCGTTCATCACGCGCTCGAAAATCGTCTCTTCGCTTCGCCGCCAGCTGGAATCCCGCGGCTTTTTGGAAGTGGAGACGCCCATGCTCCAGCCCGTTTACGGCGGAGCTGCCGCACGGCCATTTACTACGCATCACAACACGCTCGATATCGATCTCTACCTGCGCATCGCGCCCGAGTTGTATCTAAAGCGCCTGGTGGTGGGCGGTCTGGAGCGCGTCTACGAAATCAATCGCAACTTCCGCAATGAAGGTATTTCCACGCACCACAATCCCGAGTTCACCATGCTCGAGTTCTATCAGGCCTACACTGATTACCACGGGATGATGGATCTTTCGGCCGAGCTGCTGCGCCAGACCGCCATCGACGCCACCGGCGGCACGGAGGTCGAGTATCAAGGCACGGTCCTCGACTTCGGCAACATCAAGCGCGTTTCGATGCGCGAAGCCGTGGGCGATTCCTCGCTCAAGGGCCACGCGCTGGTTGAGGCTTTCGAGCGCAACGTCGAGCCCAACCTCATCCAGCCCACTTTTATCTACGATTTTCCGGTCGAAGTTTCGCCTCTATCCAAGAGCAAGCCGGACGATCCCGATTTCGTCGAGCGCTTCGAGATCTTTTGCGCCGGCATGGAAATCGGCAACGCATTTACGGAGTTGAACGATCCCCGCGAGCAGCGGAGCCGCTTTGAGGCTCAGCTCGCGATGCGCGACGAAGGCGATGACGAAGCGCATCAAATGGATGAAGATTACGTTCGAGCGCTGTCTTATGGCTTGCCTCCCACCGGCGGCGAAGGCATCGGCATCGATCGCCTCACCATGATCCTGACCAACTCGCGCTCCATTCGCGATGTAATTCTATTTCCCTTGCTGCGTCCCCAGATCCGATGAGCCAGCGGACCTTCGAGTTCTTCATCGCCAGCCGCTATTTGCGCGCCAAACGTAAGCAGGCCGTCATTTCGGTGATCACCGTGATTTCTATCGCTGGCGTTGCGGTCGGAGTGGCCGCGCTCGTCATCGGCATCGCCATCAACAACGGATTTCGCGACACGCTCCAGCGCAGCTTGCTTGGCGCCACCGCCCACGTGATGGTTCTGGCGAAGAACTCGGAAGAAGGCATCGCCAATTGGCGCGAGCTCGATCCCCCGCTGCGACGGCTTCCGCATGTGATCAGCGTCGCTCCGAATCTCTACGGCCAGGTCCTACTTGCCGGCCCGCTGCAGTCTTGCAGGCGCCGAGATGAAGGGTATCCCGGTGGATAATCCGCCCGATATGCTGAAACATTTGAAGCAAGGCTCGTTTGAAAAGCTTAAGGACACCGGCCGGGCTTCCCGGGTATCATCCTCGGCTCGCGCCTGGCTCAAAGTACCGGGATGCTGCTCGACAGCGTCGTCAATGTGTTTTCTCCCAGGCCTGAGCTATTTGGGCCGGAAATGCGCTTTCCCGCGCCGTTCCGCTTCCGCGTGGTGGGAATATTCGAGTCCGGCTTCTATGACATCGATTCGGCCTGGGCCTTCACTTCTCTCAACTCCGCCCAGGTCGTTTTCAATGTCGGCAATGTCGTCAATTCCATCGAGCTGCATCTCGACGACATCTATCAAGCTCCCGAAGTGGCAAAACAAGCCGACTCTATCGCTGGGTCAAAACTCTCCGCAACTACCTGGATGGAACAGTATCACCAGATTCTCGACGCACTCAGCATGGAGCGGAAAGTCACCGCGCTCACCATCTTCCTGATCGAGCTGGTGGCCGCTCTTAACATTCTCATCACCCTCGTCATGATGGTGATGGAGAAGAATCGTGAAATCGCCGTGCTCATGTCCATGGGCGCGACACGCCGCCAAATCCGCAAAATCTTCGTGCTGCAAGGCGCTCTGATCGGCATCGTCGGAACAGCCTTCGGTCTCGCGCTCGGTTACTCAGTCTCATTCCTGGCCGACCATTACCGCTGGCTCCGATTGAACGAGGATGTCTACTCGCTGGCCTACGTTCCCTTCAATCCGCACTGGCAGGACGCCATCTGGATCGCCGCCGCGGCTATTTTCGTCAGCTTGATCGCGACTCTTTATCCTGCCCGCGCCGCTACCGCCATCGCGCCCGTCGAAGCCCTGAGATATGAGTAGCGGTTAGCGGCACTCGGCATCGCCCGAGCTGGTAGCCTGCTTGCTCAGCTGCACGGTGTCTTCGGCATCTTTTGCTTGTTCTTTTGAGTTTGGCGTGTTCTGCTGGTTGCTCTGCGTCTGATGCACCTGTGCGATCTGCGAATTTGCGCTCACGCTGTTGATCATGAAATTCTCCTGACGCGTGGCTTATCGGGCGGGAGAAGAAAAGTATTAGGGCAGGAACCGGTACCCTACTCCGTGCACCGTCAGGAAGTGCCGGGGCTGCGCGCTTTCGGGCTCCAGCTTTTGCCGCAGCCGTACCACGTGCGCGTCGACGGTCCGGGTATGCGGAAAATAGTCGTAGCCCCAAACCGAATTCAAAATCGCGTCGCGCGTCAGAACCCGGTCCGGGTTTTGCAGAAAATAGGTCAGCAGATTGTACTCGGCGCGCGTCAGCCTCAATTCCAGGCCCGCCCGGCTGACCACGCGGCGCGTCAGGTCCACTTCCACCTCCCCGAACTCCAGCACTTTGCTCTCGTCAGAAGAAGTGCGGCGCAGCACGGCCCGAATCCGCGCCAGCAATTCGCGTACGCCGAATGGTTTCACCATGTAATCGTCGGCGCCGATTTCGAGCAGCTGGACTTTATCCATTTCACGCGCGCTCGCGCTCAATACGATCAACGGCGTTCGCATCCCCCGCGCGCGCAGTTGTCTGCACATTTCCGCTCCGCCGCAGACGCGGCATTCGCAAGTCCACCAGAATCAGTTTCGGCTTCAGCGCGATGGCTTGTTGGAAGCCCGCCCGCCCGTCGCTGGCCAGCACCGGCCTGGAATCCTTCGCGCTCCAGTATCACGCCTCAGCGTGTCGCGCAGGCTTGCATCGTCGTCGATCACCAGGATGGTTTCCATGTCAGCCTGCCAGGATCTTAACGGAAATGCCGGTGGATATCTTGGAACCTATTAGCGCTACAATCCGAACACCACTTCAATGGCTTGGCCGGTGTTGCTGCTGGCCCGCGAGTTGGATCTCGGGGGCAGCGAGCGCCAGATGACCGAGATCGCGAAGGCGCTGGATCGTTCGCGATTTACGCCGCACGTTGGATGCTTTCGACCCGAAAGGAATGCGTAGCGCGGAGCTTGCCTGGCGGGTGTTCCTATTGTTCACTTTCCGGTGGATTCGTTCCTGTCCTTCCGCGCCCTCTCCGAGGCGCGCATCTGGGAGCCTATATCCGGCGGCATGGCATCCGGCTGGTCCACACCTTCGACTATCCGCTCACGCTTTTTGCGACTCCTGCCACGCGCTGGTGGTCTAACGCTGTGCTGGTGTCTAGCCAGCGTTCGCACCGCGAATTGATCCCTGGCGAAATACCGGCGTCTCATTCGAATCACGGATCGGATGGCGAATGCGATTGTGGTGAATTGCGAATTCGTCCGGCGGCATCTGGAGATCGATGAAGGCGTACACGCACGGAAAGACTCCGGCTCTGCTATAACGGCGTGGATCTGGAGGTGTTTCGGCCGGTCCCAACGCTCCGCCGGCGAATTAGTGATCGGCATGGTGTGCGCGTTGCGGCCCGAGAAGGATTTGGGAACCTTGATCGACGCATTCGCTCGCATCCGGCGTCCAGGGCTGAGGTTGTCGATCGTCGGCAGCGGTTCCATGCAGGAACACCTGCGTTCGCAAGCGACCGCCAAGGCCTTGATCGGCCGATCTGCATTTTCGCTCCCAGCCACCGCGAATGCGGCCGAGTGCCTGCAGGGCGATTGATATTTTCGTGCTGCCGTCGCGATCGGAGGCGCTTGTCCAATTCGCTGCTGGAAGCCATGGCCTGCGGCTGTTGTCCGGTGGCTTCGCGGGTGGGCGGAAATTTCGAACTGATTCGTCACGGCGAAAACGGCATGCTCTTTGAGGCCGGCAATGTGGATGAATTGAGCGATGTTCTGGATACGCTGATCGAGAATCGCGGGCTGCGCCTGGCAGTTAGCTGCGAACGCGCGCGTGATCGCCGAGGGATTTCTCCATCGGCGCGTCGGCGCGCCGAATGGAAGCCATCTATATCGGAACTGATTCGATAAAGTGCAAGCCATTGCGGTCCGATTTCCCGCCACGCATATTTGTCACACTCCGCCCGCGCGTTTTTCGCCAGACGCTGCCGCGAGCCCCGGTTCTTCCAGCAGGCGCAGCGCACAGGCGGCCATGGCCTGGTGATCGTTCGGCTGAAAGAGCAATCCGGTCTGTTGATCTTCGACGATGTTGGGAATGCCGCCGGCTTTGCTCGAGACGATGGGAAGCCCAGCCGCGAAGCACTCCAACAGAGAAAGCGGCATGTTGTCGGCGTTCGGGCTCATGAGGTAAATGTCCGATGCATAGTACAGCGCGGCCATGCGTTCCGGTGAAACAGAACCGATGAATTGTGTTTGATTCAAGCCAAGCCACGCGGCCAGGGCTTCGAGTTGCGGACGCAGCGGGCCGGTGTGAGCGATGGTGAGCGACGCTTCGGGATAACTCCGCTGAATGATCGCGAAGGCTCGCAGGGTGCAGGCCGGATTGTATTCGGACGCGAGTCCGCGATTATGAAGAAAAATGGGCCGCGGCCGCGCCCGCGCGCGGTACAGCAGGGCAGCCGTTTTCGGCGACGTTGTGGATGCGTATCGCGTGGAATCCGAAGCGAGCGAAAACATCCACGAGATAATCCGAAGGCACAACAATGACGCTGGCAAGGCGCAGGAAGCGGCGCGCGATGGGCCAGTGCGTCAGGTGATCTTCAGCGCGGCCGTCGTGATAGTTGAGGATGGTCTTCTTGCCAAGCAGGCGGGCGAGCAGCAAGGCGGGAACGGGCGCGAGATAGAACGCGAAATATCCAGGGGTGAAAATATGCAGGATATCGGCGCGGCCAATTTCGGCCGCCAGCCGCGCGAGATAAAGAACGAGAGTAATTAGCGTCCGCACGTACTTTATGCTCAGCGCGGAATGCAGCCAAGGATGGAACAACGGATTCACCGGGAGAAACCGAACGCGCACGGAGGGCTCATTTGCCAGACGGCGTAGTAGCTGGCCGGCTTGAATGGACTGACCACCGATGATGTCGACCGTGGGTGCGACCAGGAGGACCTGGACCGAGCGTTTGCCCGGCAGAGAATCGCTGACATGGCGGGTTTCCTGGCTTACTTTCGCCAAAACGGCGGGTTTCGTCTTCAGCATCGCGCTACCACTGCTGTTGGTCCGCCGCTTGGATCGCGAGCAGTACGGGCTGTTCAAGCAGGCCTTTCTGGTGGTTTCGACGGCCATGACCGTGCTGCCGCTGGGGGTTCCCATGAGCGCGTTCTATTTCCTGCCGCGGGAAACAACCCGGCGGCGCGAAACGGTTTTGAACATTGTGCTGTTTCATGTTTTGGTTGGCGCGCTGGCCTGCGGCGCGCTGCTTCTGTATCCTTCGATTCTCACGAGCATTTTCCACGACGATCAGCTGGCGCCATACGCGGCTTGGATCGGCGTCACGATTCTGTTCTGGATCAGCGGCGCTTTTCTCGACATGGTTCCGGTGGCGAACGATGAAATTCGTTTGGCTTCGGCGTTCATCATCGGAATTCAAGCCTCGCGCGCGCTGATCTTTGTCGGGGCGGTCTTCTTTTTCGGCACCCTGCGCTCGCTGCTGGGAGCGGCGATTCTGCATGGAGCCATCCAGACCATCGTGCTGCTTTGCTATCTGGAATCGCGCTTTGCCGGATTCTGGCGGGCGTTTGACTGGAAAATGCTGCGCGATCAGTTGTCGTACGCGATTCCACTCGGCGCCGCGGGCGTTCTGATGATCGTCCAAACGGACCTGCACAGCTATTTCGTGTCGAATCATTTTGGACCAGCTTTGTTTGCAGTGTATTCGCTGGGAACGCTGCAACTGCCCCTGATGGGACTGATTCAGGAGGCCACCAATTCGGTCCTGATCACGCGCGTTAGCATCCTTGAAAAACGCGGCGGCCATCGCGAGATCGTTGAGTTGCTGGCGCGGGCGGCCCGCCGGCTGGCGGCGGTCTACTTTCCGGTGTACGTCTTTCTGATGGTGGCGGGAAGCGAGTTCATCCGGGTTTTGTTTACCGCCCGTTTCGCCGATAGCTGGCCGATTTTCGCTGTGAATCTGACGCTGCTGCCGTTGGGCATCGTGTTGTTGGATCCACTGTACCGGGCGTATCAATGCGAGCGATATTTCCTGCTGCGGCTCCGGCTTGTTTTGGCCGCCGTCTTGATTCTGACGCTGTGGTTGTTCACCGCGCGGCTGGGGTTGCTGGGCGTAATCGCGGTGGTGGTCGCAATTGCGGCGCATGGAACGGGCTGGTGATGGCGGTTCATTTTGGCCGGCTGTTGGGCCTGCATCGCGCGACGCGGTTTTGCTGCGTGATATCGGCAAACTGGCTATCGCGGCGCTGGCTGCTGGCGGAGTGGCATTTGTGCTTCGAAAATTCCTGCTGCCGGAGGGTGCCGTTGCCGTGCTGGCTGGGATGCGGCGCGGCGTTCGTTGCATGTCTATTCTGCCTTTGGCGAGCAGGCTCACTTCGGCAGGAGTTAGTTCGCGATAGTGGCCGATGGGAAGATCGCCGATGCGCAAGCCGCCGATTGCGATGCGAACCAGTTTCAGCACCTTGCTGCCAACCGCTTCGATCATGCGGCGGACCTGGCGGTTGCGCCCCTCGTGAATCGTGATCTCGATGAATGAATATTTCGCCGAATCGCGGACCCGTTTTACTTCGGCCGGCTTGGTAGGGCCATCGCTCAGCAGCACGCCATCGCGCAATTGCTGGAGCTGCTGGTCGCTCAGCAAAGTGGACGCTTTGACGAGGTAAGTCTTGGGAACTTTGTAATCCGGATTGGTGATGCGTTCGGCAAATTGGGTGTCGCTGGAGAGCAGCAGCAGACCACTGGTGTCCTGATCCAACCGGCCTACGGGCACCACCCAGCGCCCGGCTTCCTGAATGAGATCGTAAACCGTCGGCCGTCCGTCGGGATCCTTGAACGTCGTGATGTAGCCGGTGGGTTTGTAGAGCAGCAGGTAAATCTTCTCGCCCGGCTGCAACGGCTGGTCGTCCAGCGTAACTTTGTCGCGAGCGAAATCCACCCAGTGATCGGGGGTCTGGATCAGCTTTCCATTCACTTTGACGCGGCCGGCGCCGATCCATTTGCGGGCTTCGGTGCGCGATCCCAAACCGGCTTTCGAGAGCACACGGTCGAGTGTCTTGAGCGGACGCTTGCCGGGCGCTGGTTTCTTCACGCCAATACACTAGCATGCGGTGTAGTTGGGAACTGGCGAGATTTTTCTCGCGATTGGTGTAGGCTAAAAGGGCGGCATTTCCTGGAATGCGAAAAGTCACGCTGGTCCGGGGCGCGCGCCAGCTGCTGACATTGCGCGGGCCGAGCGGTCCCCGGCGCGGGACCGACCTCCGAAACCTAGGAATCATACAAGATGGCGCGGTACTGATTGCCGACGGGGTGATCCGCGAAGTGGGCCCCAGCCGGCGGCTGGAGAATCTCGCATTGGCGCGCGGCGCCGAAGAGATCGACGCCAGCGGGCGCGTGGTGATGCCGGGCTTTGTCGATAGCCACGCGCACCTGGCCGGCGGACCGGCGCGTATTTCCGACTACGAGATGCGCATCGGGGGAGCCACCGAGGAGCAGATCGCGCAGGCGGGAGGCGGGCCGCTGGCGACGGCACGCGCGGTTCACGAGCTGTCACCGCGGACGCTGGAAGCGCTAGCGTTGCGTACTCTCGAAGGGGCGGTGCGGCATGGCACCACGGCGCTGGAAGCAAAATCCGGCTTGGGGATCACGGACGCCGGCGAGGTGAAGATTCTGCGCGTACACGCGGGATTGCGAGAGCTTCCGGTGACACTGGTGTCCACTTTCTTGGCGGCTGGCGTCTCACCGGAGTTCGGCGAGCGGCTGTTGCCGATGCTTCGCCGGCGCAAACTCGCGGAGTTCGCCGATATTCGATGCGAGCCGGGATCTTCGGCAATGGCGCAAGCGTGCCGCTATCTCAGCATGGCGCGAGATCTGGGACTAGGATTGAAACTGAACGCGGGGCCCCGGTCTAATCCGGGTGCGATCGCGGCGGCGGTCGGAATGGGAGCCGCCAGCGTGGGTCACGTGGGGGAAGCCACCGAGAGTGACGCGATGCTGCTGGCAAGATCTTCCACCATCGCGACCTTGATGCCGGGCACTATCTTTCATGGACGAACCGATCGCTACCCGCCTGCGCGAATGCTGATCGACAACGGCGCGGCGGTGGCGCTGGCCACCGGCTATCACCCTTATGACTGTCCGTCGCAGAACATGCAGATGACGATCGCGCTGGCGTGCCGGACTTTGCAGATGACCGCCGCCGAAGCGATAGCGGCGTCGACCATTAATGCGGCGCACGCGCTGGGCAGGTCGTCCAGCATTGGGTCCATCGAAAGCGGCAAGAGCGCGGATCTGCTGATGCTGAGCGTGCCGGATTACCGGGAGTTGCCGTATCATTTTGGAGTGAACCTGGTGGATTTGGTAACGAGTCGAGGCGCGGTGCTGGTGGAAAGGTCCGAGGTCAAGTGGCCGGTCCGTTAATCGAATGCGTGGCGAATTTTTCGGAGGGTCGCGATCGCTCCGTTGTGACGGCGATTGAAGGGGCTGTTCGATCCGTCGCGGGCATAACGGTGCTGCGATCGGAGATGGACACCGATCACAACCGCAGCGTGATAACGTTCGTTGGACCGCCGGACGCGGTTGCGCAGGGCGCTTTGCTGGGGATCGAGACGGCTGTTGAGCGGATCGATCTCAGAAAACACGCGGGCGTTCATCCCCGCATGGGCGCGGCGGACGTGGTGCCCTTCGTGCCGTTGGAAGGCGCGACGCTGGACGATTGCGTGGCCATCGCGCGGCGGACCGGCGAAGAAGTTTGGAAGCGTCTGAAAGTCCCGGTCTATTTTTATGAGGCTGCGGCGCTGAGCCCCGATCGCCGGCTGCTGGAGAATTGCAGGCGCGGCGGGTTCGAGAACCCCAGGTTGCCGCCGGACGTGGGAGGTCCGGCGCTGCATCCTTCCGCGGGTGCTTGCATCATTGGAGCGCGGAAAATTCTGATCGCGTTCAATATCAATCTGAAGACCGCTGACGTGGGCATCGCGCGTGAGATTGCGCGCAAGATCCGGGCGTCGTCCGGAGGGATGCCCTTCGTGAAGGCGCTGGGGCTGCCGCTGGCGGAGCGCGGGCTGGTGCAGGTCTCGATGAACCTGACGGATTTCGAGCAGACGCCGCTGCATGTGGTGTTCGATGCGGTGAAGCGAGAGGCGGCGGCACGCGGGGTGGAGATTGCAGGGAGCGAGATCATCGGTCTCCTGCCGAAGAAGGCGTTGGAGGACGCGGCGGCGCATTACTTGCAGAGCGAGAATTTTGAGAGCGACCTGGTGCTGGAGAATCGGCTTCGGGCGGTAGAATAACAATAGTGCTGGTTTCCATCAATCCCCAACCGCAACGCCCGCCGTGGCTGCGCGCGCCCGCGCCATCCGGCGACAATTATCACGAGCTGAAGAAGCTGGTGCGGCAGCTGAATCTACACACGGTGTGCGAGAGCGCGGCGTGTCCGAACGTGGGCGAATGCTGGAACCATCGAACGGCGACGTTCATGATTCTGGGCAACGTCTGCACGCGGCGCTGCGGATTTTGCGCGGTGCAGAAGGGTCCGCCGATGACGGTGGATTACGATGAGCCGCGGCGCGTGGCGGAAGCGGTGGCGGTGCTGGGATTGAAATACGCGGTGGTCACCAGCGTGAATCGCGACGATCGCAAGGACGGTGGTGCGGAGCTATTCGCGCTGACCATCCAGGCCATTCGCGAGCGCATCCCGGGCTGCAAAGTGGAAGTGCTGACGCCCGATTTTCAGGGCTCGCACGCGGCCATGGATATTGTGATGAACGCGCGTCCGGATGTGCTGAATCACAATACGGAAACCGTGCCGACGGCTGTACCGGCAAGTGCGATTGGGCGCGCGGTATGAACGATCGCTCGATATGCTGGCTTACGCGAAACAGACGCAGCCATCGGTGCCGACGAAATCGGGATTGATGCTGGGGCTCGGCGAGACGGGCGACGAAGTCCGGCAAGTGATGCGGGATCTGCGGGACGCATCAAGTGGACATTTTGACGCTGGGGCAATATCTGCGGCCGTCGCAGAAGCATTTGCCGATCATTCGATATATTCCGCTCGAAGAGTTCGCCGAGTTCAAGCGATTCGGATACGAGCTGGGATTCTCGCACGTGGAATCGGGGCCGCTGGTGCGCAGTTCGTATCACGCTAGCGACGCGTTGTAATGCGAATGTCGGGGCGGGCGTTGGGGCGCTGATTCTAGCGCTAGCGTTATGCGGGCAAAACGTCTCGATTCACTACGAAACGGTTCCAGCGGACCAGATCAATCGCCGGCTCGCCGATTTCAAGAACACCAACGCCGCGCGGGAACAGGAACTGCGAGCGCTGTTTGAAGAAGTCGGCTGTACTGGCGATCAGTTGACCGAACAGGCTGTCAAGCATTCACGCAATCCGAATCTGGTCTGCTTGTTGCCCGGGCAGGGCGAGTCCCGAATCATTGTGGGCGGCCACTTCGATTTCGTGGACCGTGGCCAAGGCGTGGTGGACAACTGGAGCGGATGTTCGCTACTGCCGAGCCTTTATCAAAGTCTAAAGACTTCTTCACGGCGCCATACGTTCGTGTTCATCGGATTTACGGATGAAGAAAAGGGACTGGTTGGATCGCAGTTCTACGTGCATCAAATGAGCAAGGATGATTTGGGCAAGGTGAGCGCGATGGTCAACATGGATTCCCTCGGGACCTCGCCGACCAAGGTGGATCTGACTCGTGGTGATAAACGGTTGGCCGACGCATTCGCTTCGGTGGCTGGCTCAACGCACTTGCCATGGAGCGTGATGAACGTGGGTCAGGCAGGCAAATCAGACGGCGATTCGTTTCAGGATCGCCACGTTTCGACCATCACCATTCATTCGATGACGAATGAAACGTTTCCGATTCTGCATACGGCACGCGATCAAATGAGTGAGATTCATCAAGCCGATTATTACGACACCTACCGCTTGATGGCCGCCTATCTGGCGTACCTGGATGTAACCCTCGACGCTCCGGGCGAGGCGGGAAAATAGCTACTTCACTTCGGCGGGCGTCGATGTCGCCGGACCCATGCCCACGATCTCGAGCGTCACTTCTTCATCCTTCGCGCCGTCATAGTGAATCTGCTTGCCATAGTGAGTGACAACGCTGCCGGCCGGAATGGGAGTGGTGCTGTCGGGATCGTACTTGGTGCCAGTGCCGACGTACCAGGTGCCCGAGATCACGGTGATGAAGCGATCGTTGGGATGGAAGTGGGGATGGCTCATATGGTGCGGATGCCACTTCGTCAGAACGATGTAGAGGCCGGGCTTGTTGGGATCTCCGGTAATGATCGCTTGGCTGGCGCCACCCGGGTTATCGGTCCAGTGGATTTTGTCGGGCAGGGTGTAGGCGAGGACCTTGGGATCGGGCCCGGCGGCCTGCATCGAAGCCAGCCCGAATAAAACGCTTCCAATCACGAGCGAACGGCAGTTAATCATACGATTCTCCAGCGATCATCTTATACGATTGTCAAGCCTGAATGATTTGATAGGATGGCCGCATGGCATCCCCTGAAATTCAGCGCCCGCAATGGCAAGCGCCCACCGGCGAGTTCAATTTAACCCGGCTGGAGCGCGTGATTTATGGACCGGGTAAGATCGCGGCGTTAAAAGACGAGATGGAGCGGCGCGGGCTAAAGCGCGCCGTGCTGGTGACCACCGATGTGGTGGCGAAGCTGCCGATCCTCAATGAAGTCACTGGAGCTCTGGGCTCGAATTGCGCATCGGTATTCTCCGGAATCGTGCAGCACGTTCCGCGCGGCACCGTGAACGATCTGCAGAAAGAGATTGAGCGCGCCAACGCCGATTGCCTGGTGAGCTTCGGCGGGGGCAGTCCCATTGATTCGAGCAAAGTGGCGATTTACGGGATGCTGGAGACTCGCGAACTAATCCACATCGCGGTTCCAACCACGTTGTCGGCGGCGGAATATACGCACGCCGGCGGCGTGACGGACGAGAGCACGCGAGTGAAGAGCGGCGTCTACGACCCGCGGGTGCTGCCGCGCACGGTGATTCTCGATCCGGCGCTTACTCTTTCGACGCCCGACTGGCTGTGGGTATCGACGGGTATCCGGGCGCTGGATCACGCCATTGAGTGCGCTTATGCGATCCGGCATCAGCCCATCAGCGACGCGTTGGCGTCGAAATCGATCGCACTATTCTCGGAGCACCTGCGCGCTTCTATTTCGACCAAGGGCGACGAGCAACTGGCGCATCGCGGAAATTGCCAATTCGCTTCGTGGTATTCGATTTACGGCGCGATGAACACGCGCTTCGGCTTGTCGCATTTGCTGGGGCATCAGATTGGGCCGCGCTGGGATGTGCCGCACGGCATCACGTCGTGCATTACGCTGCCGAATGCGATGCGCTTCATGGCGGAGATCGCGGCGGAGCGATTCGGACCGGTGGCGGAAGGTTACGGGATTCCGTTCGACCGCGCCAATCCGAAGCCCGCGGCGATGAAATGCGCGGACCGGACCGAGGAGTTTATCGCGCAGTTCGATGTTCCGAAGAGACTTCGCGACGTGAAGGTGCCGCGCGAGGAGATCGGATCCATCGTGGGCCCGATCACGCACGAGCTTGCGCACATGGGCGTAGTGGACCGGCCGATGACGGAGCAGGAAGTGCTGGGGCTTTTGGAAGCTTGCTACTGATCGCAGTCACCGGTAGACCACGCAGCCGCGGGCTTCCAGGCTTGCAAGCCACGCCGGCGGCGGCAGAGTTTCCACCCAGCGCAAATCGAGTTTTTCCAAGCGGGGCAGTGCGGCGATCGCATCCGGGAGATGCGTCAACGGATTCCCTCGGAGATCGATCTGCCGGAGTTCCAGCAGTTGCCCGATCGATTCCGGAAGCGTGGGCAGATGATTGTTTCTGAGGTGCAGTTCACGCAGGCGTCGCAACCGTCCAATGGAATCGGGGAGCGACGTCAGGCGGTTGTCGGTTGACCTAATTCGATCAATCCCGCCATTGCGGAAATGCATTCGGGAAACCTTTCGAAAGCGTTCTCACTGATGTTCAGGTACCGCAACTTTGTGAGGCTTGCAAGGGATGCCGGGAGCGAAGTCAATCGGTTGTCGTGGAGGTAGAGAAAATCGCTGAGGGAGTCCAGACCGGCCAAGGTATCCGGCACGCTGGTCAACTGATTGTGTCCCAGATCCAGCATGCGGAGTTTCTTGAGGTCACCGATTTTGGCGGAGACTTCCGACAGATTGTTATCAGCCAGGACCAGCGTTTCCAGCTCAGTTCGCTCCCACACCCAATCCGGGACGCGTCCCAAGCGCTTTTTCCATAGGTTCAAATGCAACGCCGGGTCCGACATGAACGCGATACTAGCGCAGTTGCTAATATTCTGGAATGTTCCGCTACGTTAAGTTCCTCCTGCCGGCCGGTATCGGTCTTGCGATGGCGAGCGGTCAGCCGCCTGGCGCTATTCTCACCAACCTGGACACGGCCAAATGGACGCATGAAAAAGGGGATCCGCCCGGATCCGAGTCGGTGACGCTGCGCGAGGATTCACGCACGGGCGGGATGGAATTGCTGGTGCGATATCCTTCGGGCCACGTGATCGAGCCGCATTATCACGATTCCAACGAGCGCATTCTTGTGCTGGAGGGCCAGCTCATGCTGAAGCACGACAACGGTGAGACTGCTCTTAAAGCAGGCGCATTCGCATTTCTACCAGCGCATGAGATTCAGCGGCTGTCTTGCAGCTCGACGACGCGTTGCACGTTCTATCTTTCCTGGGATGGCAAGCCGAATTCACATCCCGCGAAATAGACTCCAGCGGAGTTAGCGTTGTTCCGAGACGGATTTTTCGGCCAGCTCGCCCAGGATGGGCAGCTTGTACATTTCGTCCTGCGAGGTCTTGACGATCATAAAAATCCAGGCGCCGAAGATGACGGCTTTCAGCAAGCCGGGGAAGAAGCGATGCGGAGGACCCCAAATCGCGAAGCCGAACATGGGACTTAGCACCCAATCGACGATCAGCCAAGCGACAAAGAGATAGAGACCCTGGAAAGCATGGAAGCGGGCGCGGGCATCATCGCGAAAACGGGCAGAGGCGAGCACGACAATGGCGACAATCCAGCCCAGGATCGGGATGTAGCACAGCAGCGAAGCGGTACGGGGGCTGATGCCGTGCATATATTCCACACCAGGCGCGGCAGACGACGCCGGCGCAGGCTGGCGCGCCCCGCAAATGGCGCAGTAGGCGTCGCGAGAACCCACGGATTGGCCGCACTGGCAGCAAAATGGCATGGTCTTTACTTTTGGCTTCCTATACTTTATTACGTTACGATCTCATCGCGTGTTCCGGCAATATGGCTGTGATACGATGCGGCAGATGCGTACCGCGAGTATAGTTTTGGCGCTTATGGCCGCCGCGTTTGTTCCTTCGATGGAGGCGCGGCCGCTCGAGATCTATTTCGTGGACGTGGAGGGCGGCCAGGCGACGCTGATCGTAAGTCCGTCGGGTCAATCGCTGCTGATCGACACAGGCTGGCGTGGTTTCGACGGGCGGGATGCCGAACGAATCGCGCAGGCAGCCAAGGCGGCCAAGATTAAGCAGATCGACTATCTGCTGATCACGCACTATCATCGCGACCACGTGGGCGGTGTGCCGCAGCTGGCCGATCGCATGAAGCTTCTGAATTTCGTGGATCACGGGCCCAACACCGAGGAATCGAAAACCACGACGGAAGACTACCGCGACTATGTGAAGATCATCCAGCGCGGCGAACATCTGGTGGTGAAGCCGGGCGATACGGTGCCGATCAAGGGGCTCTCGGTCAAAGTTCTGACGTCCAATGGCGAGCATATCCGGACGCCGCTGGATGGCGCGGGCCAACCCAATTCGTTTTGCGCGGCGACGCCCCAAAAGCAGCCCGATCCGAGCGAGAATGCCCGGTCGCTGGGCGTGCTGGTGACGTTCGAGAAATTCCGGTTCCTCGATCTCGGGGATCTGACGTGGAACAAAGAGCTGGAGCTGATGTGCCCGAACAATCCCATCGGCACGGTGGACGTGCTGCTGGTGTCGCATCACGGGCTGAATCAGTCGAACTCCCCGGCATTGGTAGACGCGGTGCATCCGCGGGTGGCCATCATGAATAACGGCCCGCGCAAAGGCGGCAGCCCGGACGCGTGGCAGATCGTGAAGGATTCACCGGGTTTAGAGGACTTGTGGCAGGTGCACTATGCCCTGGACGGGGGCAAGGAGCACAATGTGGCGGATCCTTTTATAGCCAACGTGGACGAGCAGTGCATGGGTCAATACCTGAAATTGACGGCCGATGGAAATGGATCGTTCACAATTTTCAACCAGCGCAATAAATATCAGAAGATCTACAAAGCCACTGGGAAATAAGCGCGATGAAACTTCGCCGCTACGGAATCGCCGCTGTCCTGATTCTTCCATCGCTCGTCGCCCAAACATCCGCCAACAGCATTGAAGGCGTCTGGCAGGGGGCGCTTCTCTTTGGTCAAGGGAAGACCCGCGTAGTATTTCATTTGTCGCCGGCCGGTAGCGGCACGATGGTGAATCTGGATTCGGGCGCGGCGTCGAATCTCGACTTGATCACGGTTGGGAATGGCAAAGTGGGGCTGGAACAGGAGGGTCTGGATTTCAAGTTCGAAGGGACCTTGTCCCCTTCCGGCACCGAGATCCGGGGCAAGTTCACGGAAGGCGAGACCTCTGGCGAGCTAACCCTGACTCGAAGCAGTGAGACGCACTCCACCGTCGCCGACGAGTATGAAAAACGCGACTACATGATCCCGATGCGCGACGGCGTTCATCTGCACACGATCGTGTTTTCGCCCAAATCAAAAAATGAACCGCTTCCGTTCCTCATCGAGCGTTCGCCCTATGGATGGGACGCCGCGGCGGTAGATATCAACGCCGGGATGAGCGAGCTGGCGCGCGACGGCTACTTTCTGGTTTTTCAAGATATTCGGGGCCGTTACCAGTCGGAGGGGCAATTCGTGCTGCAGCGCCCGGCACGAAACACGAAGGACGTTCATTCCATCGATGAGGGCACGGATACCTACGACACCATCGATTGGCTGCTGAAAAACATCCCGGGAAACAACGGCCGGGCCGGCATCTTTGGGATTTCCTACGACGGCTGGCTTACCGAGATGGCGCTCATCGAGCCGCATCCTGCGCTTAGAGCCGCCTCAGAGCAAGCCTCGCCCGCGGACATGTTTTTAGGCGACGACTTTCACCACAATGGGGCCTTTCGACTGAGCTACGGTTTCGAATACGCCGCCATGATGGAGACGGGAAAAACCAACAAGACATTCGACTTCAAGCAGTTCGACACTTACGATTGGTATCTGAAGCTGGGTCCCTTGAGCCAGGCCAACGCGCGGTACTTCGATGGCCAGCGGCCGACGTGGAATAATTTCATCGCGCATCCCAACTACGACGATTTCTGGAAGGCGCAGGCGGTGCAAAGAACCGTGCGGTCTGTCAAGGTGCCGAACCTCAACGTCGGAGGGTGGTTCGATCAAGAAGATTTTGCCGGGCCGTGGCGCATCTTCGCGGCCAGCGAAACGCCTGAGTCGCGAAAATATAACTACCTTGTGGAGGGGCCCTGGAACCATGGCGGATGGTTTTCGGGCGCGGGGCGCAAGCTGAAGAATCTGGACTTCGGAAGCAACACCGGCGACTATTTCCGCCAGAACATCCAAGCGCGCTGGTTCGCATACTGGCTAAAGGGCAAGGGCCCGTTGAATCTGGCCCGCATCGAGCTGTTTCAGACCGGCTCGAACGAATGGAAGTCCTACGACCAATGGCCGCCCCAAGGAGTTCACGAGCAGCGGTTGTATCTGCACGCATCGGGCGAGGCATCCTTTGAGGCGCCGTCGGAGAACGAGGCCTTCGATAGCTATGTGTCCGATCCACATAGGCCGGTTCCCTATCGCGCAGCGGCCCATTCCTGAGACCTACGGCGGATCGCCGGGTTGGGCCACATGGCATACGGACGATCAGCGCTTCGCCGATAGCCGTCCCGACGTGGCGGTCTGGCAAACCAAAGCCTCTCGATTCGGATCTCACTGTGGCCGGCGACGTGATCGCGGATCTGTTTGCGTCTACCTCGGGCACGGACTCGGATTGGATCGTCAAGTTGATCGACGTCTACCCCACCGAACGTGCCGGAAGATCCTCCCATGGGCGGCTACGAGTTGATGATCGGCGCGGACGTGTTGCGTGGCCGATTCCGCAACGGCTTCGAAAAGCCGGAGCCGGTGAAGGCGGACGAGCCTGTCGAGTATCGGGTTGACCTTTTGTCGCATGATCACGTGTTCCGGAAGGGCCACCGGATCATGATTCAGGTTCAGAGCAGCTGGTTTCCTATCATCGACCGCAACCCTCAGAACGTTCGTGCCAAATATCTTTGAGGCCAAAGAGTCCGACTTTCAAGCCGCGACGCAGCGGGTGTTTCGATCCAAGACGTAGCCCGTCGGCGGTGATTCTCCCAGTGACGAACTTGAGGGGGAAGTATGATTTCCGGAAACGTGTTTTCGCCCTCGTGCGTCCCTCCCTTGACCGATTCGTCGCTTAGGGCCTAGAATGAGAGCAGTTCCGATTCTCGTCTGGCGGTGATTTGTATGAAACTAAAGCACTTTGCAGCTTTGTCCGGCATAGCGGCGATGGGCTTGGCTGGCGTTGTTCTGTTCGCCGCACCTCAAACCGCGATCACGACCCCACAAGCCACCCCGCAGGCCGACGCCACGCCCGCGCCCGGCGCGCGCGATACGGTTTCCAAGCCGATGACGGCGAAGCAAAAGAAAAAGCAGGAAGAGAAGCTACGCAAAGAGCTGGAAACGCCGTATAAGAAGTGGCTGAACGAGGATGTCACCTACATCATCACCGACGAGGAGCGCAAAGCCTGGAAGCGGCTGAGCACCGACGACGAGCGGGAAAATTTCATCGAGGCGTTCTGGCTGCGGCGCGATCCAACGCCCGACACCGAAGAGAACGAGTATAAGGAAGAGCATTATCGGCGCATCGCTTATGCCAACGAGCGATTCGCTTCGGGCATTCCGGGCTGGAAGACGGACCGCGGCCGGATCTATATCGTGTATGGCCCTCCCGATGAGATCGACGACCATTCCTCGGGCGGCACGTATGACCGGCCGATCGAAGAAGGCGGCGGCACGACATCGTCGTTCCCGTTCATCGATTGGACCTATCGCTATATCGAGGGCGTCGGCAGCAACGTCAAAATCGAATTCGTGGATACCACGATGTCGGGCGAGTTTCGCATGACCATGGATCCGTCGGAGAAGGACGCGCTGACGTATGTTCCCGGCGCTGGCCTGACGCTGGCTGAGCAGATGGGCACGGCGGATAAGTCGCAGCGATTCACCCGCACTGACGGCACTACGCTAGGAACGGGCACCAATCCGCTGCCGGCCAGTATGAACGAGTTCGAGCGCTTGGGGCAGTTCGCGAATCTGCAAAAGGCCCCGCAGGTGAAGTTCAAGGATCTGCAAGCGGTGGTTAGTTCCAGCATCCGGTACAACAATCTGCCGTTCAAAGTTCGGGCGGACTACATCAAGATGACGGATTCGACCATCCTGACCACCGTCACAATCGAGTTCCAGCGCCGCGACCTGCAGTTCCAGCAGAAAGACAATATCGCCAAGGCCACGGTGAACATCTTTGGACGAATCACTTCGATCACCGGGAAGGTAGTGAATACCTTTGAAGATCCCGTGACTGTGGAAGTGCCCGCCGATTTGCTGTCCAAGGCGATCGACGGCGCATCCATCTATCAAAAGGAGATTCCGCTCGCGCCCGGGATGTACCGCCTGAACGTGGTTTGCAAGGACATCACCGGCGGGAACATGACCAACTATCCGATGGCGCTGAACGTTCCCCACTTTGACGATGAGAAGCTGGCGTCCAGCAGCCTGATTCTGGCGGATCTGATCGAGAAAGTTCCGACCAGGACCATTGGCACTGGCCAGTTCGTGATTGGCGATACCAAGGTGCGGCCGCGCATGACCGATACCTTCGAGCGCAGCGAAAAGCTGGGGATTTACACCCAGTTCTACAATTTCTCCCCGGACGAGAAGACCAAAAAGCCTAACGCGTCCATCGAATACGACATCACCAAAACCGGCGCGGCGCAGCCGGTGCTGCATTACACCGAGGAAGTGAATGCCATACCGGGGGCGTCGTCACAGCAGGTTACCGTCGAGAAGCTTCTGCCGCTCCAATCGTTGGAGCCTGGCCAATATACGTTGAATATGAAGGTCGTGGACAGGAACAATAACCAGACCCTCAGCCCGACCGCGAATTTTACGATAAAGTAGGTTCTAGGTGGGCGGGCGCACATGGCCCGCCGGCCGTAGTTAGTACGGGATGCAAACCGTTCAACCCAAACTCGCCGCCAGCGTGGTCACCGCGCTGTTGTTGTCAGCGGCGGCGGCTTTCCCGGCAACCGAGGTCCCCCTATCCGGCAGCATCGCCGGCGTGGTCAGGAACGGGAACGGCGTCCCGCAAATGGGCGCTACGGTATTCCTCTTCAATCGCTCGGAGCATTTGATGCTGCGCGGCATGACCAACGAGCGCGGAATGTTCGGTTTTGCCCTTCTCACACCGGATGTTTACTCGGTGCGAGTGTCGCTCGCGAGTTTCGTTCCAGCGGTGAAACAGAAGATCGCGGTGCAGCCGGGAATGCAGAGCTTGCTGTACGTCAATCTGGCGAGCGTGTTGAGTTCCATCGAGCTGGTGTATGCCAAGCCTGGCGAAGGCGCTCTAATGAGTGACGACTGGAAGTGGGTGCTGAAGGAATCGGCGTCCACGCGGCCGGTTTTGCGGATGCTGCCTGGCGGCACATTCGATCCGGATCAAACCAGCACCTCCAATCCGGACCAACGCCAATCTCCGTCCGGAAGCGCATTTTCAGATACGCGAGGCGTCTTGAATCTGTCGGCCGGCGATGCAGGATCGCTGGGCGGCTCTTCGTCCCAGGGCGATCTAGGTACCGCTTTCGCGGTGGCCACCTCGGTATTCGGGCACAATCAAGTCCTGTTCAGCGGCAATGTTGGCTACAGCGCCCGCTCGGGATTGCCGGCGGCGGGCTTCCGCACCAGCTATAGCCACGACGGATCGGGTCCGGAAGTGGCCGTGACGGTGCAGCAGGTCTACTTGCCATTGCGCGGCGGATTGTCGATTTTCGGTGGGCAAGCCGATGGCGCTCCGGCGCTGCGGACCATTTCGGTTTCGATGCACGACAGCATGATGCTGACCGACTATTGCGCCTGGACTACGGCGGGTCGTTCGATTCGGTCACCTATCATGGACCACCTGAATTCGCTGAGCCAGTTCGCCCGCCTCACCTATGATCTGGGCCGCGCCGGAAAGCTGAAGCTGGCCTATAGCGCAGGGGCGCCGGCTACCGATCTGCTGCTGGATTCGCATGACTCGCAGGGCAGCGTTCGTGGGGACTCCGAAGCGCTGGCGCAGGATCTGGCGGCGCTGGCGGTGCTGCCTCGCCTGTCTCTGCTGGACGGGCACGCGGCGATCCAGCGGTCGCAGGATTTCGAGATCGGATACGAGAAAAAGCTCCGCGCCACCACGATGAATTTGACCGGGTACAGCGAGCGGGTGAGCAACGCCGCCATGACGGTGGTTGCGCCAGACGGCGCCTTCGCGGCAGGCGACCTGCTGCCCGATATTTCTTCGCAAAATAGCATTTTGGACGCGGGCAGCTTCCATCGGCTGGGTTTTGCGGCGTCGTTATCGCAGGCCTTGGGCAACCGGGTGCAGGTAGGCACTTCGTTCGGAAGCAGTGGCGCGCTGGCGGCGGACGATCAGGATCTGGCGGTGAACACCGCAGACGCATTGCGGGACCGGCTGCACACCACGCAGCGCTTCTGGGCGAGCGCCAGGGCTTCCGCCAAGCTACCCGGTGACCGGAACGGTCATTACGGGCAGCTATGAATGGATGAATTACAACAACACGATCATGCCGGATCATGTCTACCTGACGCAGAGCCCCGTATGCCGAGACCGGTTTGAACGTACGGGTGCGCCAGCCGATCCCGTCCATGCCGGGAATGCCTGGCCGTCTGGAAGCGACCGCGGAACTGCAGAACGGGCTGGCGCAAGGCTACATGCCCATCAGCCAAGGCGGCCAGCCAGTGACGCTAGTGCAATCGCCACGCGCGCTGCGCGGCGGGTTAAGTTTCATTTTCTGAAGCCAAGCATTTAGCCGCAGATAAACACAGATAAACGCGGATGGGAACCCCAAGCCTTAGCCGATGCCGATGCTCATATTGAGCAGCAGATCGTTGATGGCTTTGTCGAACGGCGGCGTGGATGCCAGTTCGTAGAGCTGGCCGCCTTCCTCGATGTCGCTGGCAAGCCGTTCGTCCAGCGCTTTGAACTGGTGCTCGAAGGCCGACGTTAGTTCGCCGATGGCGCGAAGGAAATCGTGAATCCGGGCGAATTGGCACGCCAGCTCATAATGGATCTCGGAAGCCAGGGGCGATTGCGGCGCAACCAGACGCAGCGCGCGATCCAGATAAAATCGCGACCGCGCTGGGTCGATCCGTTGTAGATACGCGAATAACCGAGATACAGCGTAGGCAGCGGCGCGCCCAGCTCGGACCCGGCCATCGCGTCCAGATGGGCCGCCGCGCTCTCGTCCCGCAAAAGGCTCAGCTTGGATTCCTCGCTCAATGGTCCGCCCGCCAAATAGCCAGCCGCGCGGTCATTTCGGCCATTTGCTTTTCAAAATTCGCAGGAGCGCTGGGCAGCAGGCCGTTCAACTTTTGCTCCGTCTGTTCCTGGAGCTCGCGCAGATCGCCCATGGCGAGGCCGATTTGATCCTGGATCTGGCTGACGGTCTGGCCGGCCTGGCGCGTAAAGCCGGTGGCGCTGACGTAGGAAGAGGCGACGAACACGATGGCGTAGAGGCCGGAAGTCCCAAGCAAAATCAGGACCAGCAGCTCCATGTCGCCGACTCGCTTGGTGAGAAAATCCATGCGATCTTGCAGGATGCGGGCGCGATCGTCCTGGTTGAATGCGGGCTCATGGATGGGCAGGGAAGCCCATTGGCGATAGTTCCAGAGCTCCAGAGCTGCCAGGAGAAGGACAGCGGCCGAAGCGGCCAGCAGCAAACCCAACGCGATTTTGCGAAGCCCTTTCATGCCCACAGCTATATTCTATAGCCGGACACGGTTGGGAGAGCTTTGTTCGAGGTGGAAGAAGTACTGGGAAGGACCCGGCGGCGCGGGTACCAGGTACTACTTGCGCGCGCCGCGCTGCGGCTTCTTCAATCGCGACTGGTGAAGCTTGCCGGACTTCCGCTTGGGCTTGCTGATGATGAAAGTGCCGCTGCCGCGCGCTTCGGCTGAATACTGTTTCTCGTCTACCATAAAGAATCATTGTCTCATGAAACGCCTGATTCTCATTCTTTCGCGGCCTGGCTGCTGATTTCAGCGGCGCCCGGCGCAAGAGCTTTTCAGCCATATCGGCGCGATCAAACAAGGCTTGTCGGCCATCACGGGTTTGGCTTTCACGCGCGATGTTCCTTACGCGCTGATCACCAAGAATCAGCTGCGCAAGTATCTGGAGCGGCGGCTGCACGACACCATGAAGCCGGAAGATGCGCGCGCCGAGGAGCTGACTTTGAAGATGCTGGGGTTGGTTCCCCAGGATTTCGATCTGCGCAAGAATACGCTGGAGCTGCTGACCGAACAAGCGGCGGCGTTTTACGATTACGACCAGAAGCGGCTGTTCGTGCTGGAAGGCGCGGGCGGCGGAGACGAGGATTTGGTGGCATTGGTGCATGAAATGGCGCACGCGCTGGCGGACCAGCATTTCCACTTGTCGAAATTCATTCACGAGGGGATGAAGAGCGACGACGGCGCGACCGCGCGGCAAGCGGTGATGGAAGGGCAAGCCACCTGGCTGATGGCGGCCTACGTGGAGAAGGAAGGCGGCGGTCCGGCGGAGATTCCACCGGGCGTGATCGAGATGATGAAGAAGAGCGTGGAGACCTCGGCGGTCCAGCAGTATCCGGTGTTCTCGCAGGCGCCGCTGTATATCCGGGAGTCGCTGGTGTTTCCCTATGCCGATGGCCTGGCGTTTCAGGACGCTGTGTTTCGGAAGCTGGGGAAGGACGCGTTTAGCGAGGTGTTTGTGCATCCGCCCGCGAGTAGCGGCCAGATTCTGCATCCCGATCGATACCTGGGGCGCGGAGCGTTCACGATCCCCGATCCGCCGGCGATCCCTGGGGCGCGCGAGTTCCGCAAGCTGGCGGAGGGATCGTTAGGCGAATTCGATTTTCGCGTGCTCCTGACGCAATACACCAGCGCGGAAGAAGGGGTTGCCGCGGCGGAGCATTTGTCGGGCGGGGCTTATGAATTGTTGGAGCACAAACACGAGAAGTTTCCAGCGCTGGGCCTGGCGTCAGTGTGGGACTCGCCGGAGTCGGCACGGAAGTACTTCGAATTGAACCGGCGCGTGATGCGGGGGAAATGGAAGAAATTCGAAATTACGAATGAAACGCCGGATCGCCTGGAGGGGCGCGGTGACTCGGGATATTTCCGAGTGTGGGTGGATGGGATGACGGTGAATCAGCTGGAGGGCTGGAAAACGCCTGTGCCATAATCGGTGCGTATGAAGCGGACCTGGGCGTTCTTGTTTGTCGCGGCGGCTGTGTCTGCGCAAGCCCAAACCATGAACATGCCGGAGATCGCTCAGGCACTCGGGGTACGCTGCGATTACTGTCATTCGGCGCCGCGGGGCAGCGGTGAGGCGGAACCGAAGAAGGACATCGCGCGCGCGATGATGGCCATGACGCGCGATCTCAATGCCAAGGTTCAGGAAGCCACCGGCAAACCGGCCACTGAAACGACGCGCGTGGAATGCGTCACCTGCCATCGCGGCGTCGCGATCCCCCAGCCGCTTTCGGCCATCATCATGCGAACCGTCGCGCAAAAAGGCGGCGCGGCCGCCGTGGAGCAGTACCGCGATCTGCGGAAGCAATATTACAGCCGGGGCGCTTACGATTTCAGCGAGGACGCGCTACTGGAAATTGTCCAGCGCGTAGTGCAGGGCCGGCCCGACGATGCCATCGCATTACTTCGGATGAACCTGGAGTTTAATCCCCAATCAGCAAAAAGTTACGCCTTGCTCGGCTTCGCCTACACGCGCAAGGTGGATGACGCGTCGGCCATCACGAATCTGGAGAAGTCGCTGGAGCTGGATCCGACCAACGCGATGGTGCGGGGGCAGTTGGAGCAATTGAAAGAGTATCGCCGCCGGCGTCAACAATGAAGTCGAGCCGGCCGGATGTTCGGGCTCTGGATCATGGTCGCGACTTTCTCCCTGGCGCAGCAACCTGAATCGACTGGGCCGGACTTGCTTCGCCTGGCGCAATCCACAACGAACTCCGAAACCCGCTGGAAGGCCATCCGAGGAATGGCGGCGATCGGCTATACGGCTGCCGCTCCATTTCTTGAGGCGTCGCTCAAGGATTCCGATCCACTGGTTCGCGCCAATGCGGCTCGCGCTTTGGGAGATCTCAGAATTCGGGACGCGTCGGCTCCCTTGCTGGCCATGTTCCGGCAGGAGCAGGACCCGTCGGCGATTCAACAAGGCTCGCTCGCGTTGCGGTTGCTTGATGTCAAGGCTGCCGCGCCGTATATCCGGGAAAAAATCCCTGTGTTCACCGGCCAGACCCGCTATTGGCTGATTCAAGCGTTAGGCGCGCTCGGAAGCAGTGCCGACGTGCCGTTCATTGCCGGGTATCTGGACGAGATGAGCAGCGACATGGCCGCTACCGAAGCCATCCAGGAATTGACGGGCGTGAATTTCGGCACCCGCAAATTGGGTCTGAGCGGCTACCCGGCTCCTGAGACGCTGGCGGCGCGAGCCTGGTGGAAATCGCACAAGGAAGATTGGCCGCACTGTGATGACTGCCATCCCAAGTAATCCTCGGCGGCTGACGATACCAGAGGCACATGATTTGGTCGCGCGCGTTATGGCGGCGCTGGGCCATGATGCCACGGACTCGGCGCTGATCGCGGACCACCTGATCGATTGCGAGCTCCGCGGACTCGCTTACGGCGGACTGGCGCGAGCCATCAGTATCGCCGAGCGCATCGAACGCAATGGCGACCGCCGTCGGCCGATCAGCATTCTGCATCAGACGCCCGTGTCTGCAAGGTTTGACGGCGGCGATCATATTGGCTACGTGGTCGCGCATCGCGCTACGTCGCTTGCGATCGAAAAAGCAGAGGCGGCTGGGATTGCGGTGATTGGCGCGAGCGACACCTGGTACACGGGGATGCTTTCTTACTATGCGGAGATGGCGGCCGCGCGCGGCCTGGTGAGCATGATCGCATCGAACGCGTCACCCTGGGTGGCGCCGCATGGAGCGACAGAGGGCAGGCTCGGTACCAACCCGATCTGCTTCGGTTTCCCGAGCGCTGACGAGCCGGTGATTCTCGACATCGGCACGTCGGCGATCATCCATGCTGAGGTGACGCTGGCCCGCCGTCTTGGTACTGAGTTGCCTGATAACGTTGCTTTCGACGGCGATGGGCTGCCGACTCGCGATCCTCTGGCCGCGCTCTCGGGCGCCTTCGCAACCTGGGGCGGCCACAAGGGATCGGGTCTCGCCATCGTGGTGCAGCTGCTCGGAATCCTGGCGGGCTCGCCGCCGATTCCGCCGGAACTCGCGGGTTTCGGCTATACGATCGTGGCGATGCGGCCCGATCTGATGGGGCCAGCGGAAACGTTTCGCGAGAACGTGTCGGCGTTTGCAAATGCAGTTCGGTCTGCACGGCCCGTCGCCGGCGGCTCGCCCGTCCGCATGCCGTTCGATCGTTCCCGGCTGGAGCGGCAGAAGCGCCTGGCAGAGAACGCGATTGAGGTTCCCGATGTCCTGGTCGACTCAGCTAACGCAGATCGCGGAACGGAAATAGCATTACTGGGTGCGGCGGGCTGGGCTTGGCGGGAATCCGCCACTCACCAGGGTCGGGCGGCGGCTTGAATTCGTCGGTGCTGAAAACACGCAGCGCTTCGCCAGGGCCCGAACTTTCAGCACCAGGGCGATCGCCCATCTGGGTCCCTGAAAGTAGGACACGCGGATGCGGTGCAGACCCTCGGTCAAATCCACGACGCCGTCCTTCCATATGGGCGGGTGGACGCCATCGTTGTCGATGACGACCTGATCGTCGATGTACACTTTCGCGCCGTCATCGGACATCATGTTGAACCTGTACAGGCCGGGCTTGGCGATCCAGAATCTGCCGGTATAATCGATCGCGAACCATTCGAAACGATCGGTCACGCCTGGGAAGCCTTGTTGGAAATCCTGCGCCGGCACGTTGAGCGATGAAGTGTAAATCGGTGGGCCGGCCGGCTTCATCTTGGCGAAATTGGGGAGCTTGGAGGTGTTGCGCCGCAGATTGTAGACCAAGCCGCGTAATCCCGATGGAATGACCACGGTGGTGCCGAAGACGGGCGTGGATTCTTCTTGCGCCCGAGCAGCGCAGGCACAGGCCAGGATCATGACGGTAAGGGTTGCGCTCCGCCGGTCCATAAGAGCATCGTAGCGGAAAGCGGCCCGCACTAGGATATAATCTGGGCGTAAACTAGAAGTGAAGGAGCAATCGGATGCGCTTGGCTTGTGCTGTCCTCTTGTGTGCCGCGGGAATTGGATTGAACGCGGCCACCCCAAAAGCGGAAACGCCGAAGACGGAGGCGCCGCCGATCATACGGAAGTCGCCCGAATTCGTCATCAAATTCGTGGACGGCAAACAGATGCTGCTCAGCAGCCTCAAAGGGAAGGTGGTGGCGCTGTTGATGGTCCACACCACTTGCCCGCATTGCCAGCACACCTCGCAAGTGTTTACGCAGCTTTACGCCGAATACGGAGCGCGCGGGTTCCAGCCCGTGGATGCGGCGTTCAACACGATGGCTAACCTCTACGTGCCCGATTTCGTGAAAACTTACAATATCGGCTACCCGGTGGGTTTCAGCACCCCGGAAGAAGTGATGTCGTATCTGAACCGCAATATCATGGAGCGCTACACGGTGCCGCAAATCGTGTGGATCGACCGTCAGTTCAATGTTCGGTCGGAGACGCCGTCGGCCGGCGACGACCCGAAGTATTATACCGAGAGCTATTGGCGCAATATGATCGAGACGCTGTTGAAAGAGCCAGCCACGACCACCACGCATCACACCACTACCGCGAAACCGAAGCCCGTCGCGCAGAATTAACGCCAGGTCGCAGCGCAGCGACGGTATAATAGCGAGAGAGCGCCCGTAGCTCAGTCTGGATAGAGCGTTTGCCTCCGGAGCAAAAGGCCGTAAGTTCGAATCTTACCGGGCGCACCAATTCTATTGTTTTCAGTACGTTCCGCCTGAACTCCTAACACTCTAACTTCTCCATAGACCCTATGCCTAGCAGAGCACACCATCCTTCGGGTGTGTGCCGGTGTCCGCACCGCCGAACGGAAGGGTGTAAGGTTGGGACGGAAGCGGGTAGCGTTCGATAGATGCAGGCCCAATCGGGATGCCCGATGCCGGGGCATCAGAGGAGACGAGTAAATATCGTTCGGCGCTGGAAGCGGTCGGAGTCTAGTGGGCTTGGAGAATTGCGGGGCGCGATTGTTTCTCAAGACGAAACCTGCGTATTCGAGCGAGCCCCAATACAGCCAAGGCTCCCATCAGCGCAGTGAGCCCTGTGGATGGCTCCGGGACCGGAGATGCATACCCAGTAATCCCGTCCGTGCGGGCGGCTGCAAGAAGATCTCCAGAGAGGACGAGGTCGGTCCCAGGTGTCGTAATAGGGTTTGCGAACGATAATTGCAATTCGGCGGTCCCTAAGAAGGCGTCAACAGAAGTCGAGGTGATCGAGTTGAGGGAAAACGTCCGGTCCGTAAATGGGCTGTGGATGAACGAATCACCGCTGAACGATATGTTGAATAACGTTGAATCAATGAGATTTGTCGTGTCAATATCAAAATCGCCGGAGAGGGTGCCGCCTCCCGATGTGGTTAGTGAAAGATAGTCTGTAAATATCGTATCTGCGCGTAGCTGGGCCGCTCCAAAGAGGATGATGCTCAAGATGAGCGTGGGTTTCAAGTTGGGAGTCTTCACTTACGTGGGCCTTTTCATCCGGGCTTTCAATTTTGCCTCCCGGCCTCCAGGAGTATACAGCAATCGCCTCGATCACGACCAAGTTTTGGCGGCGCATCTCACCGAATAGTACTAGCAGGACCATATCCGCACGCTCCAAACCGGATGGGTGATCCCCTTCCTCTCCATCCCAAGAGCGGCGAAGCGATAGCAGGCTCCGCCACCGCGCAGCAAACTCCACGGGCTTGATCGGGCAAATTCGTGATACGCTGTCCGGCAAAGACGAACGCCGGGTCGCGACGATTAGTGAAATCAGTTCTACCGCCGGATCGCTTGGATTAGAAGATAGGTTCAAGGAGGGACCTATTGGCAGGGTACCGGGAAGGACTACGAGGCATCTTTGTCGTTGCTGTCATTCTCTGGGGTCGATTTTTCTCGGGTTCATCGTTATGCCGTGGATCATCAAGGGGTTCAAAGGGCAGTCGGGTGGGGTGATTTCGGGTGGTGGGGCTACTTTGACCTAGAAGCTCCAAAGGCCGAGCCAATAGGGAATCGCAAACAAAAGTCCGACCCCGAAGAGGATTGCTCCGATTCCACGAATCAACCGCTGATATCGCTTGGCCGACTACCGGGCGTACCAATTCTATTTCTTAACAACTTCGCTGGAAAACAAGTTGCTATTCTAACGCTGATGCTCGGGAGCTTAGCGTTGATCGCCGTGTTTTGGGCGGCCGTTGCAGCGATGGTGTGGCGCTTTCCCGAGGGTGCCCGAAATTGGTGGCGAACTTGGGACGGAGTGGCGGAGGCGCTTCGGGGGGGACAATCCGGCAAACGACGGATGCTCTCCTGGTTGGTTGTCGCTACGCTGCCCCTGATTCTTCGTGCAGCTCTGCTCCCGCTGTGGCCGATACCGGCTCCTTATGTTCAGGATGAATTCAGCTACCTTCTGCAGGCCGACACATTCGCCCATGGACGCTTGACCAATCCAACGCCGGCTCTGGCGGAGTTCTTCGAAAGCGGACAGATTCTTGTGCGGCCGTCGTACGCATCCAAGTATCCGCCCGGGCAATCTTTAACGATGGCGATCGGGGAGAGCCTTTTCGGACATCCATGGTTCGGCGTGTGGCTGAGTTGCGGAGCCTTGGCGGTGGCGCTGTTATGGGCGCTGGAAGGTTGGTTCGCACCCTCTTGGGCGCTCTTCGGTAGCCTGCTCGCCCTGCCGCTGTGCTCGTTCAGCTATTGGATGAACAGTTACATGGGAGGCTCGGTAGCGGCAATCGGTGGAGCGCTGGTGGTGGGGGCCTATCCGCGGCTTACCAGGCGCAAGCAATCCGGCGCGGCCTGGGTGCTGGCCGCTGGTTTTGTGCTGCTTTTTTTCACACGGCCCTATGAGGGATTGCTGATTGCACTTCCCACCTTGGCCCTGGGTCTTCGTGCGAGCGTCAGCCTGGGGGCCTGGGCGCGGATCGCAAGCGTGGGCCTGGTTGGAGCGGCAGCGTTGGGATACTACAATCAGAGCGTCACGGGCAACCCCTTTCGCCTTCCCCATCTCGAATACGAGGCCCAATATCAAGCCAGTCCGATGTTCAACGTACAGTCACCCGGGGCTCCGAAGCAATTTCGCTATGAGTACATGCGGATCATTGACGAAGTCTGGGAGCGCAGACAGTGGGAAAATGCCAGGCGTCCCCGTTTTCTGGTGGACCGGCCTCTTCAGTGGATCGCTGCGGCGGCCATGTTTGCCGGAGGTACGGGATCCTTCCTTCCGCTGGTAGCGATACGCGCGAGTGTTGTCGATCAAGGCCCCGTTTTGAACCTCTACAACCTGGTGCATATCTTCTTCGCAGGCGCGATGGTTCTTGCTCCCGCCGCGGTCTTTGCCTGGCCTCTCGCAAAAGGTTGGAGAACACGATTCGCGTTTGTTTTAGTAGCTGCAAGCGTCGCCGGCTCATTCTTTGCCACGGCGTTTTATCAGCACTACGCAGCTCCCGCGGCGGCGCCGATTCTCATCTTGGTTACCGGGGCCCTCCGCTATTTGCGTCACACTCTTCCGGGAGGCGCCATGCTGGCGGCGTTGATCCCCCTGGCCGCCATCGGCATGTCTCTTTTGGACGGAGCTCCGCGCTTGCTGCGCGAGCCCGCTGTCTTACGAGTGGCTCTACGCGGGCGGATCGAAGAGACGATAAAGAAGCGTCCCGGCCGGCATTTAATCATGGTCCGCTACAGCGGAGTGCTGCGGCCGATTGAGGAGTGGGTCTACAACGGCGCCGATATCGATGCTGCCCCGGTGGTTTGGGCGCATGACCTGGGCCAAGTTGAAAATCGCCGCCTCATCGCCTATTTCCAGGACCGCCAGGTTTGGCTATTCCAACCCACTATCGATCCGGGACGGATTGCGCCGTATAGCGAATGAGTTCCATGGATTAATCTGCATGTCCTTCGGCGGCTTCGCGTCCGTGATGATCTGGATTTCGGTGGCTGGGTGCGCTTGGTTTGCACCACGGCTGGGCGAGCCGCTGTTTCGCGAGTGGGAACAGGCGGCACGCAAGTTCGCTACCCATCGCGCGCTCTGCTGCGCGGCCAGCGCGCTGTTCGTCCTCATTACCCGGGCGGCGCTGCTCCCGCTCTGGCCGATTCCGAAGCCGTACGTTTACGACGAGTTCGGCTATATTCTCCAAGCCGACACCTTTGCTTCGGGACGGCTCACCAATCCGTCCCATGTATTGGCGCCTTTCTTTGAAAGCATTTACGTACTGCAGTATCCCTCCTATAATGCGAAATTCCCTCCCGGGCAGGGGCTAATGCTGTCAGTGGGGCAATTGATTTTCCAGCACCCCTGGTTCGGAGTATGGCTGAGCTGCGGGCTGCTTGCGGCTGCTATCTGTTGGGCGCTGCAAGGTTGGCTGCCACCCGCCTGGGCATTGTTCGGCTCCATCCTCGCGATGCCGTTGTGCGTTTCGTCGTATTGGATGAATAGCTTCTGGGGAGGAGCCGTTACGGCAATCGGGGGAGCGCTGGTGGTGGGAGCCTATCCACGCTTGATCCAGCGTTTGGTCCGCCCAAAGACGGCCCGCGCCTCCGCGTGGGTGCTGGCGCTGGGGGCCGTTTTACTCATCTACACGCGGCCGTTTGAGGGGTGCCTTCTGCTCGCTCCGGTGTTCCTCATGCTACTGCGAAAAAACATCGGATGGAAGAACTGGTCAGCGGTTCTTTTGGTTGCCGTAGCGGGAGCAGGCTGGCTCGGCTACTATAATCACCGGGTTACCGGGAGCGCCACCCGGCTTCCCTATCTTGAGTACGACCGGCAGTATCCTTCCACGCCGCATGTCAACGTGCTCTCACTGCCGCCGCCGCACCAGTTTGCGCACCTGGACTTTACCTTAATGGATCGATGGGAGCGCCAGGCGTGGGCCCAGGCCCGTAGCTGGAGCTTTTTTGCTACCCGCTATAAGAAAGTGTACGAGATGTTCGATCTTTTCTTGGGCAGCGCTTTGCTGCTGTTCCCCGTTGCCCTATTCTGGCCGATTCTGTTCGGCATGCCGCGGTTCAGGCTACTTTGGTGGGCACTTCTCAGCGGAGCGGTGGTGGTCGCGATCGGGACCGAGTACTACCAGCACTATGCGGCTCCAATCCTGGTTGTGATCCTGATTCTGACGGTTCAGGCTTTCCGCCATTTACGGGTCTTTCAATACTGCGGCAAGCCGATCGGCAGGTTTCTTTGCCGCGCGATTCCTGCCGCGATGCTCCTGATTGCCGGGAGCCGCCAAGCCGTCGAGTTATACAGACCGAGAACGCTGGAAGAGTCGTATCCTCCGAACGCTCGCCGGGGGCGCCTGGAGGACGCCCTGCTTCAGCGTGCCGGCGGACACGTGGTCTTTGTCCGCTACACCAACTACAGATTCCCTCAGGAGGAATGGATCTACAATGGCGCCGACATCGACAGCGCTCCCGTCATCTGGGCTCAGGACATGGGGCCGCAAGAGAACCATCGCCTGATGGATTACTTTCAGGGCCGGTCGTTCTGGTTGTTGAAACCTGACGAGAATCCAGACCAGGTGGAGTTGTACGACGGCATGGCCGGGCAGACAGCCCGGGCGTTCCAAATCTTTACACTTCCCCCGAGGCGAGCGGAATAGAATTGTAGTTGCGAGACATGGTTATGTCTAAGCGTTTCTTCTCGTGGTTTGCGGGCCTCGTAATACTGGCCGGCCTGCCTGCATTTGCTCACCACTCCTTCGCCGAGGAGTTCGATACCTCGAAGCCAGTCGCCTTGGAAGGCGCGGTGACGCGTATCGACTGGGAGAACCCGCATGTACACTACTTCGTGGACGTCACTGGCCCCGACGGCACGATAGTGAACTGGTCCTGTGAGACCGGAGGTCCGGCGCGCCTGGCCCGCAAGGGTTGGACCCACGATTCACTGAAGGTGGGGGATCATGTGTTTGTGCGCGGCTTCCTTGCCAAAGACGGCTCCCACGCCGCCGATGGGCGGGAGGTCACGCTGGCGGATGGACGGAAAATCGGCGCAGAGCCGGGCAAGTAATGGCGCCATCTTCGCTGCCCGCGCCTACTGCATGGCCCTTTCGAGCTAGGTGTTAAATGGCCTTGCCGTGCAGTATCCTGTAACGAATCGGAGTATGCTGTCGTTAGTAAATCTAGGACCCCTGAATCTAGAACAATGGAAAGTACCTCACCGGTTGCGGTAGAAACGGCCAGGCCGTCCGCGCCGAAGCCAATGCAGCTCGATTTGCCGCCGCCTCCCCGTCGCCGGGGTTGGGTTTGGCTGGTGATTCTCGTGATAATCGCCGGGGTGGGGTATTGGCAATGGCCGAACCTCAAGGCGTATCTGCCGAACAGCGACGCTCAATCGCAGGGGACCACCAAAGGCAGCGGGCGGACACGCGGAGCCGGAGGCGGTATCGCGCAGGTAGTGGCCACCAAGGCGACCAAGGGCGGCATCAGCGTCTATTTCACCGGCCTGGGGGCCGTGACGCCCATCTACACCGTGACGGTGAAGAGCCGGGTAGACGGGCAGCTGATGAAAGTCTCGTTCAAAGAGGGGCAGCTGGTGCGTCAGGGCGATTTGCTGGTCGAGATCGATCCCCGGCCTTACGAAGTGCAGTTGGAACAAGCCGAGGGTCAATTGATCCACGACCAGGCGCTGCTGAAGAACGCAAACCTGGATCTGGATCGATACAAGACCCTGATGAAGCAGGACGCCATCCCGCAGCAACAGCTAGACACCCAGGCAGCGCTGGTGACGCAGTATGAGGGCACCATCCGGACCGATCAATCGCAGATCGACAGCGCGAAATTGAACCTGGTCTACTGCCGCATCACGTCCCCGATCACGGGGCTGGTGGGCTTGCGGCTGGTGGATCCTGGAAACATCGTGCATGCCAGCGACACCAACGGCCTGTTGGTGATCACGCAGTTGGATCCCATCAGCGTCATATTTACCACCGCCGAGGATCAGCTCCCGCCCATTTTGGAACGAATGCACGCGGGCCAGCAATTGAAGGTGGAAGCGTGGGATCGCGAGCTGAAGAACAAGCTGGCGGAAGGCCACCTGGAGACCATCGACAATCAGATCGACCCAACCACCGGTACCTTGAAGCTGCGCGCTGTGTTCGCCAACGGCAACGGCAAGCTCTATCCCAGCCAGTTCGTGAACGCGCGGCTGCTGGTGCAACAGAAACAGAACATCACACTGCTGGCGAACGCCGGGATCCAGCGCAACTCGCAGGGTACCTACGTGTGGCTGGTGAAGCCCGATCAGACTGTGACGTTGCGTTCGATTACGGTGGGAACTACCGAGGGCGACGTGTCGGAAATCATCGCCGGACTGGAACCGGGAGACGCGGTGGTCACGGTGGGCGTGGATCGCCTGGAAGAAGGCGGCAAGGTGAACGCGCAGATCCAGGGCGACAAGTCGCGGCGACAAGTCGGGCGCCGGCAAAGGTCACGGCGGCAAACCGGGCGGTGGCAAAGCAGGGGATGGCAAACCTGGTGGCGAGGGCAAGCCCGGCGGCGGACGACTGCACAAAGCAGCGTCATGAGGCACTAATTCTCATGAATCCTTCGCGGACATTTATTCTGCGGCCCGTTGCGACCTCGCTGTTGATGGTGGGGATTCTGCTGGTGGGCGGCGTGGCCTACAAGCAACTGCCCGTTTCGGCGCTGCCGGAAGTGGATTATCCGACCATCCAGGTGATCACGTTTTATCCGGGCGCGAGTCCGGACGTGATGGCGTCGTCGGTGACGGCGCCGCTCGAGCGGCAGCTTGGGCAGGTGCCGGGCCTGCAGCAGATGACGTCCACCAGCTCCGACGGAAGCTCGGTGATCACGCTGCGATTCAATTTGAGCCTGAATATCGATGTGGCCGAGCAGGAGGTGCAGCAGTCGATCAACGCGTCGGGGACCTACCTGCCGGCGGACCTGCCGACGCCGCCGATTTACGCCAAAGTGAATCCGGCCGACACGCCGATTCTGACGCTGGCGCTGAGCTCCGACGCGCATGCCGCTATCGAAGGTGGAGGATCTGGCCGATACGCGGCTGGCGCCCAAGATTTCGCAGTTGCCGGGCGTGGGACTGGTGAGCATCAGCGGCGGCCAGAAGCCGGCGGTGCGCATCCAAGCCAACCCGACGGCGCTGGCGTCGTACGGACTGAACCTGGAAGATTTGCGCAACGCCATCACGGCCGCCAACGTGAATCAGGCCAAGGGCAATTTCGACGGCCCGCATCAGGCGTATCAGATCGGCGCCAACGATCAGTTGCTTTCGAGCGCCGATTACGCGCCGCTGATCGTCGCCTATCGCAACGGCGCGCCGGTGAGGCTCACCGATGTGGCCGACTGTCGTCGACGACATCGAGAACCTCCGCCAGGCGGCGTGGATGAACGAGACGCGCGCCGTGATCGTCAATATCCAGCGGCAGCCGGGCGCCAACATCATCGCGGTGGTGGACCGCATCAAGGCTGCTGCTGCCGCAACTTGCAGGCGTCGCTGCCGTCGTCGGTGCAGGTGAAGATTCTGACCGACCGCACCAATACCATCCGCGCCTCGGTAGAGGACGTGCAGTTCGAGCTGATGCTGACCATCGGGCTGGTGGTGATGGTGATTTTCCTGTTCCTGCGCAATCTTTGCGGCCACCATCATTCCCAGCGTGGCGGTGCCGCTTTCGCTGGTGGGAACGTTCGGCGTGATGTATCTGCTGGGCTACAGCCTGAACAATCTGTCGCTGATGGCGCTGACCATTTCCACCGGCTTCGTGGTGGACGACGCCATCGTGATGATCGAGAATATCTCGCGCTATATCGAGGAAGGCGAGCGGCCTCTGCAGGCCGCGCTGAAAGGGTTCCGAACAGATCGGATTCACCATTGTTTCGCTGACCGTCTCGCTGATCGCGGTGCTGATCCCGCTGCTGTTCATGGGCGATATCGTGGGCCGGCTGTTCCGCGAATTCGCGGTCACGCTGGCGTCACCATTCTGGTTTCGGCGGTGGTTTCGCTGACGCTGACGCCCATGATGTGCGCCAAGATTCTGAAGCATAAGCCGGAAAGCCAGCAGGGATGGTTTTACCGCGCGTCGGAACGCGGATTCGACGCCGTGATCGCGTTCTACGGCAAGACGCTGCGCTGGGTGCTGCGGTATCAGACTCTGACGCTGCTGGTGGCCGCTGCAACGCTGGTGTTGACGTTTGTGCTGTTCATGAAAATCCCGAAAGGGTTTTTCCCGATTCAGGACACCGGCGTGATTCAGGGCGTTTCGGAAGCCGAGCAGACCATTTCTTTCCGGGCGATGGCGGAGCGGCAACAGGCGCTGGGCCAAAGTGATTTTGAAGGATCCGGCGGTGGAGAGCCTGTCGTCGTTCATCGGCATCGACGGAACCAACACCACGCTGAACAGCGGACGCATTCAGATTAACCTGAAGCCGCTGGAGGAACGCAATATCAGCGCCAGCGACGTGATCCGGCGCTTGCAGCCGGAACTGAGCAAAGTGGCGGGCATCACGCTTACATGCAGCCGGTGCAGGATCTGACCGTGGAAGACCGCGTCAGCCGCACGCAATTCCAGTACACGCTGGAAGACCCCAGCGCTGACGAGCTGAACGCCTTCGCCCCGAAAATGGTGGAGCGGTTGAAGGAACTCCCCGAGCTGCGCGACGTGGCCAGCGATCAGCAGGTGAAGGGCTTGCGGGTGCGCTGGTTTTCGATCGCGACACGGCTTCGCGCCTGGGCATCACGCCCTCCACCATCGACCATACGCTCTACGATGCCTACGGCCAGCGCCAGGTGTCCACCATGTTCACGCAGTTGAACCAATATCACGTGGTGCTGGAAGTGAAGCCGGGTTTCCAAAACAATCCGGTGGATCTGCGCAATCTGTTTATCCGGTCAGCGGCGGGAAGCACGGGCGGTTCGGGACTGGTATCCGGAGGCTCCACGAACACGGCGGGCTTCGGACCATCCAGTTCGTCCGTGGCGCAGGCCACGGCTGGGCAATCGGTTGGCGCTCCGGCGACGGGATCCAGCGGTGGCGGCGTTCAGCGGCGGTCCGTCGGCGTCGTCGCTGGTATTCACCAACGGAAGCCAGGTGCCGTTGAGCGCGTTCACGCATCTGGAACAGACCTCGGTCCCGATCACGGTGAATCATCAGGGGCAGTTCCCGGTAGTGACGCTTTCGTTCAATCTGGCGCCCGGCGCCTCGCTTGGGGATGCGGTGAACGACATCAATAGCGTGAAGGAGGAACTGCAAATGCCGGCCAGCATTCAAAGCGCATTCCAGGGCACGGCGGAGGCGTTTCAGGCTTCGCTCGCGAACGAGCCGGTCCTGATTCTGGCGGCGCTGATCACAGTCTATATCGTGCTGGGCGTGCTCTATGAGAGCTACATCCATCCCATCACGATTCTTTCCACGCTGCCTTCGGCCGGCGTCGGCGCGCTGCTGGCGCTGTTCATCTGCCGGCAGGACTTCAGCGTGATCGCGCTGATCGGCATCATTCTGCTGATCGGCATTGTGAAGAAGAACGGCATCATGATGATCGATTTCGCGCTGGACGCCGAGCGTAACCAGGGAATGCCGCCGCATGATGCCATCTATCAGGCCTGCCTGCTGCGGTTCCGGCCCATCATGATGACCACCATGGCGGCGCTGCTGGGCGGCGTGCCGCTGGCGCTCGGAACCGGCGTCGGATCGGAACTGCGGCGGCCGCTGGGCATCACCATGGTCGGCGGCCTGATCTTCAGCCAGCTGCTTGACGCTCTACACGACGCCGGTGATTTATCTCTGGTTCGATCGTCTGGCGCGGCGGAAACACGCCGCGCATGCGCTGGACGCTCAGCTGGCGCCGGAGATGGGCGACTGATGTCACGAACACAGTGGCCCGGCTCAAGGTCAAATAGAAGAGCCGACGGGGGCGTCGGCCGCGGTCACTGCGCCGAGCAGCCAGGGGGACCGCCCCACCGGCCATGAATATTTCCGAACCCTTCATTCACCGGCCGGTCGCGACCACGCTGCTGACCATCGCGATCGCGCTGGCGGGCGCCGTGGCGTACAACCTGCTGCCCGTTTCGCCGCTGCCGCAAGTGGATTTTCCGACCATCTCGGTGCAAGCCAGCTTGCCCGGCGCGAGTCCCGAGACCATGGCATCCTCCGTGGCGACGCCGCTCGAGCGCCAGTTCGGCCGCATCGCCGCAGTGACGGAAATGACGTCTGCCAGCACGCTGGGTGGCACGGCCATCACGCTGCAGTTCGAATTGAACCGCGACATCAACGCCGCGGCGCGCGACGTGCAGGCGGCCATCAACGCGGCGCGCGGCTATCTGCCGGCCAATCTGCCCAACAATCCCAGCTATCGCAAAGTCAATCCCGCGGATCCGCCAATCTTTCAGCTGGCCCTGACGTCGAACGTGCTCGATCGCGGCACGCTCTACGATGCCGCGTCCACCATCATGGCGCAGAAGCTGTCGCAGATCAAAGGCGTCGGGCAGGTCAACGCGCAGGGGGGCGCGCTCCCGGGCGTGCGTGTCGAGCTGAATCCGATGGCGCTCAACAAGTACGGCATCGGCATGGAACAGGTCCGCAACACTCTGAACGCCGCCAACGCCAACGTCCCCAAAGGACATTTTTCCGACGGCCTTCATGTTTGGGAAGTAGGCGCGAACGATCAGATGTTCAAGGCCAAGGATTATCAGCCGCTGATCGTGGCCTATAACAATGGCGCGGCCGTGCGGCTGTCCGACGTCGCCGATGCCATCGATTCGGTGGAGGATATCCGCAACATGGGTGTCGCCAACGGCCAGGGCGCGGTGAATGTCGCCGTGAACCGCCAGCCGGGCGCGAATATCATCGAGACGGTGGATCGGATTCGCGCGGCCCTGCCGCAGCTCAAGGCCGCCATTCCGCAGTCCATCCAGCTAAACGTGACGCAGGACCAGACCGTCACCATTCGCGCGTCGGTGCGGGATATCGAGAAATCCCTGGGACTATCGGTGGCTCTGGTGATTCTGGTGGTCTTTGTTTTCTTGCGCAGCGCCCGCACCACATTGATCCCCAGCGTGGCGGTTCCCGTGTCGCTGATTGGAACCTTTGGCGTGATGTACCTGTGCGGCTACAGTCTGGACAATCTTTCGCTGATGGCCCTGACCATCTCGACTGGTTTCGTGGTCGACGACGCCATCGTGGTGATCGAGAACATCACGCGCTATCTGGAACAGGGCATGAAGCCGTTCGCCGCAGCGCTGCGCGGGGCGAAAGAGATCGGCTTCACGGTTTTCACCATCAGCGTTTCGCTGATCGCCGTTTTCATTCCGCTGCTGCTGATGGGTGGAATCGTCGGCCGCCTGTTCCGCGAATTCGCGGTGACCCTGTCGGTGGCCATCGCAATTTCCATGGTGATTTCGCTCACCACCACGCCCATGATGTGCGCCCACCTGCTGAAGGAGCACGAATCGCATGGCTGGCTGTATCGCACCAGCGAACGCGGATTCAATTGGATCGTCGGCCTGTACGGGAGATCGCTCTCTCGCGTGCTGCGCCATCCCTGGATTACCCTGGGCGTACTGGCCGCCACCATCGGCCTGAATGTGTACCTGTTCATTCACGTGCCCAAGGGATTTTTTCCGCAGCAGGACAATGGGCGCTTGCAGGGCACCATCATCGCCGATCAGGACACTTCCTTCCAGGCCATGCAAGTGAACCTTTTGCGCATGGTGAAGATCATCCAGGCGGACCCGGCGGTGTTTACCGTGAGCGGATTCACCGGAGGCAGCGGCGGGAGCGGGAACACCATCAACCAGGCGCGCGTGCAAATCCAGTTGAAGCCGCTGGCGGAGCGCAAAGTCTCGGTGTACGACGTCATCGAGCGGCTGCGGCCGAAGCTGCGCGTAATCCGCGGCTCAACGCTATTCCTGCAGGCGGCGCAAGATGTGCGCGTGGGCGGACGAAACAGCGCGTCGCTGTATCAATTCACCATGCGCGGCGACAATGTGCAGGATTTGACCACCTATGGCCAGCCGATGCTTGAAGCATTGCGGCACCTGCGCTTAATCACCGATGTGAACACCGATCAGCAGAATAACGGCCTGCAGGCCGTGGTGCAGTATGACCGCGATACGGCGGCGCGCTTCGGGATCTCGTCGCAGCTCATCGACAACACGCTCTATGACGCCTTCGGCCAGCGGCAGGTGTCCACCATGTATACGTCGCTGAATCAGTATCACGTGGTGATGGAAGCGGCGCCGCGCTTCTGGCAGGACCCGCAGTTCCTGAAAGAGATCTACGTTCGCGCTCCGAACGGCCACCAGGTCCCGTTGAGCGCGTTTGCGCGTTTCGGGCCGTCCGTCGCCCCGCTGGCGGTGAACCACCAGGGACTGTTCCCGGCCGTCACCATCTCGTTCAACCTGGCGCCCGGCGTGGCGCTGGGCGACGCCGTGGACGCGATTGAGCAGACGGCGCGGACGGTGGGATTGCCGGACACCATTCACACCCTTTTCGCCGGCACCGCGCAGGCCTACCAGGATTCCTTGCGCAACGAGCCGATCCTGATCGCCGCCGCGCTGGTCACCGTCTACATCGTGCTTGGCATGCTGTATGAGAGCTGCATCCATCCCATCACGATTCTTTCCACGCTGCCCTCGGCGGGCGTGGGCGCGCTGCTGGCCTTGATGATGTGGCATACCGACCTGAGCATCATCGCCATGATCGGCATCATTCTGCTGATCGGGATCGTGAAGAAGAACGCCATCATGATGATCGATTTCGCGATCGCCGCCGAGCGCATCGGAAGGCAAGCTTCCGCGCGATGCCATCTACGAGGCGTGCCTGCTGCGCTTCCGGCCCATCCTGATGACCACCATGGCGGCGATGCTGGGCGCCCTGCCGCTGGCGCTGGGCAACGGAGTGGGCGCGGAGCTGCGGCGGCCGCTGGGAATCACGATTATCGGCGGGCTGATCGTCAGCCAGTTGCTGACGCTCTATACCACGCCGGTGGTTTATTTATCGCTCGACCGGTTGCGGCTGCGATGGAAGCGCGAACGGGCGCCAGAGTTAGCGCACAGCTCGGCCGACTAGTCCGGCTGTTAAGACGCTTTCTTCACGATCAACTCGAACGGCATGCCCGCCGGCGTCGCCAGCAATCTTGATCTGGTCTGCCGCCACCACGCCCGTGTAGGTGAGCTTCATGGCGTTTCCGCCAAAATCGATGCTCAGCCAGAACGAAATATTGGCGCCGTCGATCTTGCCGTCCTTGATCGCTATGTCGCCGCCGTCCGGCCCGGACATGGAACCGTTCAGGGAAGGTCCATCGGCCTTAAAGTTAAACGTGACCGGGATGTCGCCGTTGGGAGTGGAAACGTTGCCGGTCCATTTGCCATCTACGTCGGCGGCGAAGGCGGAAACAGCGAGCAGCAACATTGCGGCTACTGGGGCGAAGAATTTCATGGGTCAGTACCTCCTCGAAGGTGTGTCGAATATCCTATCAGCTCTCTCAATGCGTCATGGAGTAGAGGACGTAGTTGACGCCGGTGCGTATGCCGAGCGCAGAATAGCGCTCCGGATAACCGGGATCGTCGGCCCACTCCCAGGAATCGCCCGTATCGTGGTTGAAGAGCACCGCGACCACGATGCGCCCCCGGTCGTCGTAAATGGCGCGCCAGTGCGGATCGCGTCCGCCGTTGAGATAGGGCATCCCGCGCAGGCTCCAGGCGCCGGAGACCTGATAACGCTGGTCCAGATCGAAGACCGTGTGAAAGATCGCGTCGCTGGATTCGATTTCGACGATGGGCCGGCCGGGCAGCAGCTTGCTCATGTTGCGCTGGAAATACGCCCAGTCCTCCTCGCCCCAGAAGTCGTCGCCCAGCAGGAATCCGCCGCGCGCCAGGTAATCGCGGACTTTCGCGAGTTCGGCCTCGCTCATGTTCCATTGATCCGGACCGGCGCAGTATAGAAAGGGCCAGTTGTAGATGTCGTCGCCGTCGTCGGGACTGACGGGCTGCTCGACGCTGCGGGTTTGGAGGCGCGTGAGCCGGCGGAGCGCCAGCACAAAATGGCGGTCAGCGCGCGGATAATCGTTGGTCCAGGCGCTGCGTCCCTGACGCCAGTCGAAACGATACAGCCACCCGAAGATGCCCCAGGTTCCTTGCGGGTACATCAGGCGCGCGAAGACGAATTCCGACTTGTCCTGATAATCGGACGGCAGCGGAAAATCGTTGTACTCCTGCCCCTCGTACTCGCGGAACGGCAACTGGAAAGCGCACAGGATGCCCGTTATGGTGAGCCCGAAGGCCAGAAGACCAATCCGCCGGGACAGCACACGACCATCGTAACCTCATTTATGCCAGTTCATCACCAGATTGAACGCGTCCACGGTGCCGATGCCGGTAGCAAAATCCCAACCGGTGGTCACATCATAGGCCGGCAAGAAAGAGGTGGAGGATACCGAGAGCGCGCCGTCGGGAGCGCCCATGGAGTGGCGGCGTGTGCTGGCCGTGTAGCCGAAACAATTGAAGGAGCTGGCGCAATCGACATCGATGTCGCCCAGGGTGACGTCGTGGAAGATGCAGGAGCTGGCCGAGCCGTTCGACGAGTTGCAGGCGTTCAATCCGCTGGCGCTATATTCGCTGGCCGCGAGTTTGTAATAGACATAGTTTGGATTGCCCTGCGCGCCGCCCTGGTGCTGGTTCACCAGAGCCTGGATGCCGGCCAAAATCGGCGAGGAGAAGGAAGTTCCGCCTGCTCCGGCCCAGCCGCTGGGATTGCCTACGCAAGGCGCGCCGCCATTGGCGGTGTCAGACCAGCAAAACACATAGTAGTGTCCCCACAGGCCGTTTGCGGCGAACAGCGAAACGTCGGGGATGTCGCGCACATGATCGTTCGGGATGCCGGCCACGCCGGTTTGCCAGGATGGTTTGGCATAGCCGGCGCAGGTTCCGCTCACTACGCCGAACGTGCTGGGGCTTCCGGTGGCGCAGCCGCTCGGTCCGCCACTGCCGGCCGTGACGGTCTGCAATCCTTCCTCGCTCGCGGCGCTGGTGTCGCACAATCCGCCGGTCCCGTATGTGACGCCGAAGCCGAGGTAGCTCGAGAGCAAACCGCCGGCGCAAGAATCGTTCCAGGGCGTCTCGGGAATGTAGGAGAGGGCCGAGCCATACGTGGGGGTGTTGGTGGGGTTCCAATAGCTGTTGTTGGTTCCCAGGTAAGAGTCGGCAAAGTCCGTGCCGCCTACCGCGACGTTGTAAGCAGTGGATGCGAACGCGCTCACTCCAATGCCATGCGTAGCCGATGTCAGATTCGCGTCGCAACTGGCCGCGCCCTCATCGCCGGCCGAGACAAACACAGAAACGCCTTCTGCTACAGCCTGCTGATACGCGGCGCTGAAGGCCTTGTTGGACGTAGCCCCGTTCTCGGCTTCGCATTCGCCATAGCTGATGCTCATGATGGAGGGCGGGTTGGAGCCATTGATCAGATTCTGGATCGCGATCAAACCGCCGAAGGTGCTGCGGGTATCGGCGCAGGATTCCAGCGCGATGGTGGCGTCGGGAGCGGCGGCGGACGCCCACTCGGCATCCAGGATGGCTTCGCCGTCATCGCCGCCCGCCGGCACTCCCGGATTCGCGCAGTTGTTTCTGCCGGAGACCGGCGCGGGATGAACTGTCACCAGCGATCCGAAGGCATGCGACGCCAGTCCGAACGTGGAGCGGAAGGTGGTCCAATCCGCGGTGGAATAAAGATTCGTGTCCTCAATGACAGCAACGGTCTGGCCCTTGCCCGTGATTCCACTGGCGAACAGCCGGTTCAAATCATAGATTGTCGCGAGATCGGCCGGCACCAGCGCCTGATAGACCGCGCCGCTGGAGGTGAACGTGAAGTTATGATGAGCAACCTTCATCGCGTGCGGCCGGAAATCGTGCATCGAGACCACGCCTGTAACCACCCCTGCCAGCGCTTCTGGAATTCGTGGATCGGAAACGTTGGCGATGTGTTGCTTGCCGTTCACCTCGAAGTAGTGCACTGGCGTATGAAAGGTCTCGCGCACTTGAGCGGCCGTGCCTGAAAAATCGATCACCATTCCGCTGGTGTAAAGCACGTTGACGGTAAAGCCATGCGACTCCAGCCAGGCCGTGATCTTCTCGACATCCTCGGGCGCCGGCGCGTAGCTCCGGCCGAATTCGGAGGCCGTCAGCCATTTGTGAAACTTGGGAGAGCTCGGGTTGTGCAGGTCGTCAATCAATCCGCGCACTTCCTCTTCCTGTTCCGATGTCCGTTCCAACTGCAGCAGCATGTGATCCATGAGCAGATCGTCGGCCACCGCGCCACGATCGTTCCGCGAATTTGCCTCCGGACGGGTATTTCCCCGGAGCGTGCGCAGCGCGGTTTCGTCAATGCGCGAGGCGATCCGTGGTCCGCGGGCGGTTTGAGCGGCCAAGCTGATCGGAAATACCACCGCAAGCGCTAACGCGGCGGCTGCAGCAGAAACGAGGTTCAGGCGGGTCATGATGCTCCTTGGAAGTTGAGAAAGAAATCGCAACGAATGAGTATCGGCACATTGCGGCTTTTTCTTTAGGACGCGGCTGACACCATAGTACTATCGTGGGGCCGGTCGGAAGCGGCGCGGGATGAGCTAACGTAGCTCCGGATGCCGACTGTTTTGCGCGTGGGACCATACCGGTTCTACTTCTACAGCCATGAGACGACTGAACCTCCGCACATTCATGTCGATCGAGACAACCGGTCGGCCAAGTTTTGGCTGGACCCGGTTGCCTTAGCCAGAAATCTTGGATTCGGCGCGGCCGAACTGCGGAATATACAATTGTTGGTGGAGCAGCAACCAGATCCAGCTTATGGAGGCGTGGCATGGGTATTTTCGCACTACGGCCGATGAACGGGTGGCAAGTGTCCGCTGTACCGAAGACACCTTGGTGGTAGACCTCATGGACGGTCGAACAATCATAGTGCCGCTGGCCTGGTATCCACGACTGTTGCACGCCACGGCCGAGCAAAGAAACCGATGGCAAGTTGCTGGGGGCGGCTACGGTATCCACTGGCCCGACTTGGACGAAGACCTGAGCACTGAGGGGCTTTTGCGCGGGGCTCCGGCACCGAACTACTCGTCCTGCTGCTTCCCACCAGTCGTAGCTTCCTGCTAGAGTTCCATAAAGAGGTGCAGTGGTGCTGCGGGTGCTTGTTGCCGGTTTTTGCGCGTGCGTGGCTGCAGCGTTCGCGCAGTCCGATCCTCACGCCGCTCTTCCACAAGACACCACCGCGTTCCGCGCCGACACCACGCTAGTCCTGGTTCCGGTTTCGGTGACAGACCCGTCCAATCGCTATGTCCTTGGCCTGGAGAAGCAGGATTTTCATCTTTCGGAGGACGGCGTCCCGCAAACTATCACGCATTTCTCGAGCGAAGAGGCGCCGTTGTCGATCGGCTTACTGGTGGACACCAGCGGCAGCATGGGGGTGAAGCTGGAAACATCGCGGCGAGCGGTGATCGAGTTTCTGAAAACACTCAACACCGCCGACGAAGCATTTCTCGTGGAGTTCAGCGATCGGGCGGAGCTCGCGGTGGGTCTGACGCGAAACGCGGTTGAGATTGAGAACAAGCTGACCTCGGTAACTTCCGGCGGTCTCACCGCGCTCTTGGATGCCGTGCACACCGGATTGCAGGAGATGAAGGGCGCCAAAAATCCGCGCAAAGCGCTGTTGATTATTTCCGACGGCGGCGACAACAACAGCCGGTTCACGGCCGCGCAGATTGAAGACCTGGTGCGCGAAGCGGATGTTCAGATCTTTGCCATGGGCGTGTTTGAGCCGGTGTTGTCGTTCGGCGGAAGCTCGGCGGAGATGAGCGGACCGAAGCTGCTGTCCGAAATCGCCGAACAGACCGGCGGCCGGGCGCTGGCCGCTTCCAATTTACGCGATCTGCCAGGGATCGCCGAACGGATCGGCATTGAGCTTCGCAATCAATACGTGCTGGCTTATTCGCCCAGCAACAAGAACCGCGATGGAAAGTATCGCAAGGTGCAGGTGAAGCTGGATCAGCCCAAGGCGCTTCCGGCGTTGAAGGCGCGCTGGCGGCTGGGATATTACGCGCCGAACGATTAGCTAACTCTTAATCTAGCGGTGCCCGCCCACATGCATGGCGCCCACTCCGCCGGCTGGACGGCCGATGGTCGAATGGATCGGGCCCACATGAACCACGGTGGGACCTTGATACGCCGAACGGCCAACTCCGACGCGCCCCGGAACGATGGTGGGACCGCGGTAGCCGAGAGTCCTGAGCCCGGAATAGGAATAGCGATAGGGGAGATAGAGCGGCGATGCGTAATACATGGCTAGCGGGCTCACGGTGCCGAATCCCGCGACGCCGAATGGCGAGAAGCCGAGGCCGGTCCCATACAAACCAGGACCGTAAAGTGAAGACCCGTACGGATAGGGCGAAATGTAGCTCGACATGCCGGGCGGGTAGGGCGGGATCCCCAAGGATTGCAGCACCGCGTCTGGATTGTTCTGCCAGCCGTCGATGACGCCCGAAAGATCGGAAGCCGCGGAGGCATCCAGGTTGCTATCGGCGACGGAAAGATCGCGCGCGCGATCCCAATTATCCAGGCTATCGCCAGCGCCGTTGACGCTGGAGTCACTGAGGAGTTTGCGAGCTGTCAGTTTGCCCTCCAGAGCGACTACGTATCCTGAAGCAGCCTCGACCGATTTTCCGTCGGCCGTCGCCACGTCCGCGTCGCCGGTTTCCACCTTGACTTGGGGAGGGGCGGAATCGAATCTGTAGCGGCCCGGCTTCTTGATGCGAACCTGATCGAGGTTATAGAGAATCGTGACCGAGGTGTTCGGCAACGTATCCGATCCCTGATCCAGGACAGCGGAGCCATTCAACAGCTCGACACGCGTGTTGTCTAGTTCGTTCGAGATCATCCGAACGGCGCTGTTCGCGCCGATGCGGAGGAACGTTCCGGGCGTCAGCAGCACTTCGGCGCGTCCTTCTTGCGTGCGCAGTTCGGAGCCGTTCTTCATCTGATCGAACTTGCCGGCCTTTTGTTCCACTCGTTGGTCGTCGAGAAACACCGCGCCGTCGGCAAGATGAATGAGGCCCGAATGAGCCGAGATGACCGATTGGGCGAAGGCAGGGAGGCCGAGCAACGGAGTCAGGGCCCAGCAAAGAATCCACCGGTGCGACATCTGAGAGACTCCTTTGACTTAGGATCGACGGTTTTCACCGTCCTGTCAAGCGGCAGCCAAGCGGCTAGGACGGTAAGCTTCCGGTGGTTTTGCGCATGACTTTCGCGGTGTGCACGGCACGTTCGATTAGATCATCCCAGTTCTTTTTGCCCAATGCCTTCTGCAGGCCCTGCTGAGCTGTCTGCCAATAGGGAAGGGCACGCTGGTATTGGCGCTTCCCTGCGGCTTGTCAGCGATAGCCGTAGTTCACGGCGGTCGGTTCCGGTTGCCGAGCGCAGCCATCCCTTGCTTCGCAACGGAGCCAGCGTTCGGGTGAGGGTGGTGCTGTCGATTTCCAGTAATTCGCCCAGTTGCTTCTGCGAAATTCCCGGCGCAAGTTGCAAGGCCTGTAACAGCGTGAACTGGGTGATGCGCATCCCGGCGGGGCGGAGCGCGGCTTCGTAGAACTGGGTGACCACGCGGTCGGCCCTGCGGAGGTTCGCGCAAGCGCACGGCAGCCGGATAACGGAGTTCATAAATGCCTGTATCTACATCTATAACAGTTACTGGGTCAATCGGTCAACAATTTTCCAGCAACCCAGTTGAATGTATATACATCTATAACGGCGAAGGAGAATGAAATATGAATATTGAAGTGATCGGAGCCGTGGCCGTGGTGGCCGTGTCGATATTTGGCCTGCACCGCATAGTTCGGATAACCGGTCGTGCTACCTACATCGTTTCGGCACTCCTGGTCGCCTGGTTTTTCGGGGCACTGTGGCTGACCTGGTCGGGGTTCTACCAGGGAGCGTCCGACCGTATTCCAACCATTCCGTTCGGATTGCTCATTCCGATCGCGGCTGGCTTGTTCTTGTACTGGCGGTGGCCCCTGCTCCGAAACATCATCGAAGCAGTGCCACAGCAGTGGCTCGTGAGTGTCCAGGTTTATCGGGTGCTCGGGGTGATCTTCCTGGTGCTCTACGCAGGCGGACAGCTGCCGGGAGAATTTGCTTTGCCTGCCGGCGTCGGCGACGTAATGGTGGGACTGCTGGCGCCAGTAGCCGGAATCGCATACGCGCGCCGGTGGAATGGATCCGCCGGCCTCCTACGGTTCTGGAATCTGCTTGGCTTGGCTGATCTGGCGGTGGCGGTCACCACTGGCTTCCTGACTTCGCCCTCGCCGCTCCAGATGCTGGCGCTGGGCCGTCCCAACTTGCTTATCAGCGCATTTCCGCTCGCCATGATTCCGGTCTTCCTGGTGCCGCTCTCGGTGCTGTTGCATCTGGCCTCCCTCCGGAAATTGGGCCAGACTGAACCCGCGCCTCAGACGTATTCCATCAGCGCCATGAATCCGTAATCCATGTGCATTTGCTGATGGCAATGGAACAGAGTCAGGCCGGGGTTGTTCGCGATCAGATCCACCTCGGTCTGGCTCTTGGCCCCGACCACAACCACGTCCTTGAAGACGCCCGACGTCGCGACGCCGGCGATCTTCACCAGCTCGAACGTGTGCCGGTGCAGATGGACTGGATGCGCTTCGTCGCTGCGATTGTCGAACACCAGGCGATAGCGGCCGTTCGCCTTCACGCGGATCGGATCGGTCTTGGGGAACGACTTGCCGTTGATGGTCCACTTGTCCACCCAATGGTGGCCGGCAAATTTCTTCTCGAAGACCAGCGGGAACGCGCTCCGACGCCCGCGGCGTCCGGTTTGCCGGCGTTTCCAAATGCCGTGTAATCCCAACGCTGATCGCGCAGGAACGAGCCAGCGCGGCTCACCCGATTGGCCCGCATACTCGATCACAATGCCCAGGCCATGCTCGCGATCGCGATCGTCGGTCGCGCCCAGGATCCAAACGCCGGAGTTATTCATTTCCACCATCGCGTCGATGCGTTCGGCCGGCCCGAGTTCCAGCGTTTGTACTTCCCTGGGAACCGCCACCGGGTTGCCATCCATCGCGATCACGCGAAATTGATGGCCCGCGAGGGCGATTCTTCTGGTCACCGTCGCGCTGGCGTTGAGGATGCGCAACAGAACGCGCTGGCCTTGTTTCACCCGGATCGGGTCGCCGTGACCGAGAGCGCGATCGTTGATCGAGCACAGGTCTGTACGCGACATCCATCGAGTCGTCATCGGCGCCTGCCGCTCGACATGTAGGGGCTCCCATTCCTTGAGCGCGAGAAAAATCTCCTGATCGTAATTGCCGGGCTCGCTGCGCGGATCGATATACAAGAATCCGAACTGCCCGGTGTAGGTGCCGCGTTTCAGATCGCGCCCGGCTTTGACGTGGGTGTGATACCAGCGCGTGCCGCTGGGCGCCGGCGTGAACGAGTAACGCGCCGACTTATGAGCAGGCAACATCGGCGTTCCTTCCTCCATAGAGCCGTCGACGGCGGAGGGTATTCGCAATCCGTGCCAATGAACGATTTCCGGATCGCCGGTGTCGTTGAATACGTCGATGGTAACGGGCTGGCCCTCCTTCATTCGCAGCAGCGGTCCTGGCACGGACCCGTTGTAGGCCAAGGTCTTGATCATCTTATGCGGGGCGATTTCGATGCTGGCCGGCGCGATGCGAAGCGTGAAGTCGGCCTTCGCGGGTGGCGCCTGCCCGAGGAGCTGGGCCGGAACCGCTGAGGCGCAGAGCGAAGCCAGAAAATGGCGGCGGTGCATTCTGATCCAATGGTAAACCCCGCAACTTCGCCTAAACAAATGTGATGCCGAACGTTCCAAAACGCCAGGATGATAAGATGGACGCTCGGAACGCGAAATCCGGCAATGATCGGCGAGACTCTCCGGCATTATCGAATTGAAGCCAAGCTGGGCGCAGGTGGAATGGGCGTGGTCTACCGCGCACTGGACACGCACCTGGATCGATTCGTCGCGGTCAAAGTGCTTCCATCCACGGCTGTCGCCAATGCCGACCGGCGGGCGCGCTTTTCGCAGGAAGCAAAATCTGCTTCGGCGCTGAGCAACCGGCACATCGTCACCATCTTCGACATCGATACCGGCCAAGTGGACGGCCAGCCGGTGGACTTCATCGCCATGGAGTACGTGGCCGGCAAAACGTTGGATCGGTTGATCGGACGCAAGGGCATGCGGCTGAACGACGCGCTGCGTTACGCGGTGCAGATGGCCGACGGACTGGCTGCGGCGCACAACGCCGGCATCGTGCATCGCGATCTGAAACCGGCCAACGTCATCGTCAATGAGCAGGGCGAGGTCAAGATTCTGGATTTCGGCCTGGCCAAGCTGACCGAAGTGGAAGAACCGGACGTGTTCGCGGTGACGCAGAGCGTGCACGTAGACGCGGTGCTCGAGAACCGAGGCCGGCACCATCATCGGCACGGTTGCATACATGTCGCCCGAGCAAGCGGACGGGCACACCGTGGATGCGCGGTCCGACATTTTTTCGTTTGGCGCGGTGCTGTACGAGATGGTCACCGGGCGCCGGGCGTTTGGGGGCGATTCCAAACTCTCTACGCTGGCGTCGGTGCTGCATTCCGAGCCGGCGCCGCTGAGTCAAAACGGCGACGGTGTTCCCCGCGACGTCGAGCGAATCATCAGCCGTTGTCTTCGCAAGGATCCGCTGCGTCGCTGGCAGAGCATGGCGGACGTCAAAGTCGCGCTTGAAGATGCGTTAGAGGAGCTGGAATCCGGCAAGCTAGGCGCTGCGGAAGGCGGCTGTTGCCGAGAAGCCGCGGCGCGGTTTTCGACTATTGCTGTGGCCGGCGGTGGTTGTGGTCGCGCTGCTGGCTGGAATCTACGCTGGATGGAGGGCGCTGAGGCCCGCGCAGCCGGCCTTCGAGCGTCTCACATATCGGCGCGGCGAGATCCCCGCGGCGAAATTTTCGCCCGATGGCCAGACCGTGGTGTTCAGCGCGCAATGGGCCAGCGAACCGACTAATATCTTTTCGATGCGGCCGGGAAGCCGCGAGTATCGCCCACTGGGTCTGCCGGAAGGGCGCATTCTTTCCATCAGCTCCACAGGCGACATGGCCATTCTCCTGGGACCGACGACGAACGGAACGCCGGGAACACTGGCGCGCGTGCCGCTGTCGGGCGGGGCGCCACGGGAGATTTTGGAAAACGTGAACGACGCAGATTGGTCGCCTGATGGCGCGAACCTCGCCATATCGCGCACGGTGGGTGGAAAGAACCGGATCGAGTATCCGATTGGGATCGTGCGCTACGAGAGCGATGGCAGCTCGCCGCAATTGCTGCGGGTTTCACCGCAGGGGGACCACATCGCGTTTTTCGAACACGATAACGACGTCGGCGCCTACACGGTCACGGTCTTGGATCTGAATGGCCGGAAGCAAGCTTTATCGCGCGGCTGGCAGGAACTGCTGGGGCTGGCCTGGTCGGCGAAAGGCGACGAAGTCTGGTTTGGCGCCGCTAAGGCCGGAGGAGAACCTGCCCTGCGCGCCGTTTCGCTGGCCGGAAAAGAGCGCGTCGTCGCTGGAACGCCAGCCACCATGATTATCGACGACGTCACGCGGGACCAAAAGGTGCTGGTGACGGTGGTGGATTCGCGGCTAGGGATTTCCGGCTTGCCTCCCGGCGACAAGCAGGAGCGCGATCTCTCGTGGTTCGACGCGAGCCGCGTCTACGACATTTCCGCCGACGGAAACAGCATTCTGTTCGTGGAACTGTCTTACGGCCAAGCTCGAAATCCCGCGATTTATCTGCGCAAAACGGACGGCTCGCCCGCCGTGCGGCTGGGCGATGGCAACCATCCCGCTCTTTCGCCGGATGGAAAATGGGTGGCGTGTATTCTGAACAACGGGGCCAAGACGGAGCTGACTCTGCTGCCTACCGGCGCAGGTGAAGCGCGCAACATCAGTACCACCGGAATGCATTATGAGCGAGTGGAGTGGTTTCCCGACGGACAGAAGCTTTTGTTCACGGGCAACGAGCCGGGCCGGCGCATGCGCGCGTATGTGCAAGATGTTCGCGGCGGCCAACCAAAGCCGGTGACTGCGGAGGGAGTGCGCGCGGGTCACGTCTCGCCCGACGGCAAATTCGTAACGGCAGTCGCCGGAGACGAATTGAGCGTGCTGCCGATCGCGGGAGGCGAGCCGAAAACGGCCCTCGAAATAGAGCCCGGTCAATCCGTGATCCGCTGGAGCGGCGACGGCCGTTTTCTGTTTTTGCGGCAACCCGAAGGACTCACGGCGATGAAGATCACCCGGCTGGATCTCGCGAGCCGGCGCGAAGAACCGTGGAAAGAGCTCAAGCCGGCCGATCCGGTGGGTGTGCAGATCGGGCAGGTGGTGATGACGCCCGATGGGAATTCCTACGCGTACTCGTTTCAGCGCGACATCTGCACGTTGTATCTGGCCAGCGGGTTGAAATAGTCACCCGGAGCGATCAGCGGTGCGCGATCACCAGCAATGATCGCGCCCGTTTGATGACGCACTCGACGGCGCGCTTTAGATTTTCAGGATCGAGCGCGGCGAAGCTTTCGTCCAGGACTACCAATTCAGCGTTCTGTAGCAGCGCGCGCGCGATGTAGAGGCGGCTGCGCTCGCCGTGCGAAAGCTGCCATCCGGTTTCGCCTACCATTTGCAGCATCCCCGCGGGCATGCGTTCCAGCAAACTGCCGAGGCCCAGCTCATCGCAGATAGCCTGTGCTTCGTCGAAGTCGGCGGGACCGAGCACGGTGGGGCGTCCTAAGAACAAGTTAAACGCGAATGTTTCCGCCAGCACGTGATTGTCGTGGAACTGCGGAGCGGCCGCCAGACGCCGGGTCCATTCCGGAGCGCCTAGAGTCTTGCGATCCAGGCCATTGATGAGAACAATGCCTGAGTTGGGCTCGCGTACGCCGGCCAGGATGGAGACCAGCGTGGATTTTCCACCGCCCGATGCGCCTTCCAGCACCACGCGATCGCCCGCGGCAATCCGCAGATTTGCGCCGCGCAGCACGGGCTGAGCGCGATCGCTGTAGCGAAAGACGAGTTCGCGGGCTTCGACCGCAGGCATGGCTTCGCACGGACTCGGGACGGTTTAATGATCCAGGCAAATCGGGACGCGCTGCGGCGTTGAACAGAACGGAAGTTCGCTGCCAGGCGACTGCGGCGCCAGCCAGTTGCCAAGCGCCCGCGGCGAGCCGTTTCCACGCCCGATAGGCGAGGAGGATGCCACCCACCGCAATCGCAATTCGCGCAGGGGAATCTACGCCGCGCAGGATTGGCGGCACGAGCCCGAGCAAGCCGACGATCAGCCAACCGCGAGGGACCAGGGCGGTGAGCCTGGCAGTCGATCGATCCATCGAGCGGGAGCTTCGCAAATATTCTTCCAGCGCTTGATCTTCGCCGACGTGCCATTGATCCGCCGGAAGCTGGGCCAACCTGGTGCGATGGCCGGCCATGCTCTCGACCAGATCGTGCGTCATGGCCAGGCGAACGCCGGTCCAATCGCGATTCCGCTGGAAGTAGGACCACGCGAGCGCCGCCGCGATCGCGAGCCAGAGCAATAGCAGCGCAGAGTGCAGAAGGCCGCCCGCGCCCGCGGCCAATACAAACATGGCGGCGATGATCTCGATGAGGGCGACCAGAGCGAGAAATCCGCCGCTGAGCGCCAGCGCTTCCACCGCTTCGGATTCGAGGACGCGTCCCAGCAATTGTCCCGGCACCTTGGTGCCGCAGGCTGTCGGGTTCCAATCGCAATGAGCCGAAGAAGAGCCGCTGCTTGAGCAATGCCCCCGCGCCGATTGCGGTTAATCCTTGCAAGCGCGTGATGAGCACGCGCAGCGGAACCAGGGTCAACAGCAGCAGCGACCACGGAAGGATCCACCCGCGATCCGTTCCACCACGCAAGACATTCGAGCCGACGACAAACCACGCCAGGATCCATAGCGCGTATTGCAGCGCGTGGGCGGATGCGAGTGCCATCAAACGGCGCGGGATTTTTGCGCGGCGTAGCTGTTCCCGGAAGCTGGCACTGGGTGGAAGCCGCAAAAGCCAGATGCCTCGAATGCGAGTGGTGCGGAAGCGCTCGCGCAGGATGGCATCCGTGGCGCGGGATTGTTTCGATGGTGGAACTTGGGCTCGGTCGAGCGATTCCTGGATTTCGCGAATGGCCGGCGCTTCTATGTTGGAACAAAGCGCGGAGCGGATCGCGGCGGGTGAGACGCGCACTTTCTTAAGGTCGGTTGTGAGCAGGCGGCCACCGGGAAGGATCGCGAGAAAAGCCGGGCCGTCGCCGCTCGGAACGTGGATCAAGGCGGGGCCCATGCCGGGTAGCTGCCGGTCGAAATCGGAGTACGGAGTTTCGGCGGGTTGGGCTTCGAAGCCGATCGAGAGGGCGGCGGATTCCAGCCAGCGGGCCAGGTCATTGGGGATTGGGGATTGGGGATTGGCAATACTCGGTCCCATGGTCAGGAGAGAGAGGACTTCTCCTAACCGGGAAGGCGGCCAGTGGCACGAATCAGGAAGTGAGTTGGCCATTGTGAAGACGTAAACGACGCCACTCGGCGCCTTCCCAAAAGCTGTCGCGAATCGCATTCTCGGCATCCAGCATGGCCTGCAAGCGCGGCCCATGGCCGTCTTCGGTGATGGCGCCATCTTCCATGACGAGCACGCGTTCGAAACTCATGGCTTCCCGGATGTCGTGCGAGATAAAAATGAGTGTGGCATTGCGCCAATGTTCGCGCGCGCGGGCCAGCAACGCGTGGCGTTGTTCGAAATCGAGCCCACGAAATGGCTCGTCCAGAATCACGAGCCGGACATTGGGACGGAGCATCGCGCGCGCCAGACGGACGCGCTGGCCTTCGCCGCCCGAGACCAGGCCGCCTCCTTCACCGAGCGGAGTGTCGACACCGTTGGGAAGCCGCTCGATCACGCGCCGCAATTCAGCAGCATCGATCACGTCATCGATAGGCGCCGTGGCGGAGGAACCGTAGCGCAAATTTTCAGCCAGCGGCCGGTTCCAAAGCTGCACGGCCGGATCCACCCAGGCGGTGTGTGCGCGAAGTTCATCGAGACGCGATTCGTCCAGCTCAACACCGTCCACCAAGACGCTGCCCGCTGCGGCGCGATGCCAGCCTAGCAAGAGTCCAACCAGGCTCGACTTTCCGGCGCCCGACGGGCCGACGATCGCGATATGCGATCCGGCTGGAATGGACAGGTTGATATCGCGCAGAACTGGATGTCCCGCGGCGACCACGCTAACGTTGTTCAATGTGATGGAGACCGGCGCGTCCCACGCCGCGAGGGCTGCGGTGCTTGGCGTTCGATGTTCGATCGCGCCGAGTGGTTCGAGCAATCGGAGAGTCACGTTGCGATATGCGGGATATTGCCACGCGATGAGCGCCACTTCTTGGCCGAGCGCGGGAAGATTCAACGCCCAGTAGACGAGCAGCAACACCGTGCCGGTTGCACCTTCGTGCGAGAGATGGGAAGCCAGCAGCCAAATCGCCAGGCCGAAACCGGTCAGAAATTGCAGAGTTTCGAGCGAAATCACAGAGCGCTGGAGATTCAAACCGGCGCGCGCCCAATCGGTGAGCAGGGATTCGTGTTCACGGCGCACGGCCGATTGGCCGCCATGGGTATGGATGGCGATCAATCCGAGCAGGGCATCGAGATAGAAATGGGAGAGCGCGCCGGCGTGAGTGCGCAGGCGAAGATCGCGCTCCATCAACAAAGGTTGAGACGCGAGCGGAATCGCGATGGCGGTGAACGCCGCAAGGATCGCGATTGGCGCGCTGGCGGGATCGAGCCAGATGATCCCCGCGGCCGTGAAGACGATCTCAAAAACGTAGCGCAGAAGCTGGCCGCCCATTTCGGGAAGGCGGCGGATCAGGTGAATGTTGTGGCTGCGATCCGCCATGTCGGATTTGAGGCGGCTTTGAAAATAGCGATCGCCGAGCCGGGGAAGCTTTTCGAGGAATGCGATCCGCAGACGAATTTCCAAGCGCCGTCCGAAGCGTAGCAGGCTGGTTGCGAGCGGGAGTTCCAGGAACAGCAACGCGACTGAGAGCGCAATAGCAGCGAAGAGGAGCTGGCGGCCGGCGCTCAACAGGCCGCGGAACAAAACCGCTTCGACGATCACTCCGGCGGCGGCCAACGCGAGCGCGATGCCAATAATGGCTGGAGTGAAGACGCCGTCGGCGCGGAGCAAGCGCAGTAGCTCATGTCCAGGGCGCGCGGTCCGTTGCTGTAACGCAGCCAATAATTCTGGCGACGATGGCGCGCCCTGCTCGCTCGGTCCAAGGGCGCGCACCAGAACCGCCCCGCGCATCACAAGTTGATCGCCTTCAGAGCCAGGGCGAACCGACCAATAATGTTCGGGGATCGTTGCATCGTTGGCCAGCAGGGTTTCCAGCAGGCGCGCGCTCTCGGAACCACGACGGATGGCGCCGCAACTCGCGAGCGCTTCAAGCATGCGAATGCCCGCGTCCAGACGCGCCAATGATCGCCAGGCCGGATCATTCGTCGCTGCGTCGATGGCGCGGGTGTCGTTGATTCGAAGAGCATGCAAGCGCCGGCGCAAGGGCGCTAGAAAATCCTCAGAGCCCGCGTACTCACGCCAATCTTCCGCGGCGACGGGCTGCTTATGGACATGGAGATCGGACAGAAGACGAGCTGCTGTCACCCAGCGGCGGCCGACTGCGGGATCCATCAGTTCGACGAATCGGCCAAATCTCCGCCAGACGATTACAAAATGTGTTACGCCCGAGGGCAGCGCGACGACCGCGATGGCAGGCAGCGCGCGTGCTTCGTCGATGAGCGCGTGATCCGTCGGAAGCATGATCTGCTCGGCCTGTAATCCGAGCTGATTGGCGATTTCTTCGATAGTGTCGATGGAAGTGCCATCCACATCGGTCTGGCAAGCCTCGCGCAGGCGGCCGTAGTTGACTGGAATTCCAAATCCATCGAGCAGCGATTTGAGCGCAGCTGGGCCGCAATCCATATTGGAGGTCTGGACGACCTCGGGGACGATAAGCCGGGTGCGGTGCTTCATCGATTGCCGCGCGTCAACGTTTGAAGTGCGATAGAGGCGGGGGAGGTGCGAGAGACCTCGACGTCGGCACTCACAGGGATCGAAGGCGTGGCTGGTGGCTGGTTGCTGGTGAAGACCAGTTCGGCGTGGTCAGAGGAAACAGCTTGGACGCGGGCAGAAAAGGTGCTGCTATCGAAGCGGACGAATGCCGCCTGGCCCGCGTGAATTCTGTCCGTTGACGGAAAATAGGCGATGGCGCGGCCGGGCTCGACGCGCACGTTGGTTGTGGTCTCATACTGGGAAACGCGCGCGGCCAGCATCCACCAGATCCAGGCGCCCAACAAAATCGCGGCGATCGCAAAGCCGAGTTTCGAGCTCCGGAAATCGTCGGCGTCCAGAGCGCGAATGGTTCTAGCGAACGCGATTCCTTGATTCATTGATGTTATCCGCGTTGTTCATTTGCGGGATTGGGTTCGTTTCGTAATATCGCCATTTGGCCGGCTGAGCGGCCTCTATCGCTCTCACGCACTTCTAACGAGTGTATCGCGCGAGTCAAGCGAAACGGACGCGCTTCTCAACGAAATTGCGAACTTAGCGGCAACTTAGGCTTGTGAACGGCATACCGCCAGGGCCTATTCTGGCGTCCACCGCCACGTGGATCGCGATTTCGCTGGTGCGCTGGGTGACCAGGCAAGAGATCACGCTGTACATTTCGGCGCGGTGACGCCGAATACGGCCTGGTCGGAGTTTGAGGATTGGGCTGCCGCCTTCACGGCTGGCCTGTCACGGGGAATCATTCCGCCGCTGCGTGCTTCAGCAGGGGCTTCATGTTCAGATTGCGGATCAAGCGATGCAGGTAGTTGGGATGCAGGCCGAGCAAACGCGCGGCTTCGGTGTAGCTGCCTTGCGCCTGTTCGAAGGCGTTCAAAATGAGCTGCTTCTTGGATTCGCGCAGGGCGTCGTGAAACGCGGTCATGGTGGCGCCGGACGTTTCGGCTTTTTCGAGAATCGCTTCGGGCAAATCCTCGGGCAGGATCAGATCGGAGGAGCCCAGCACGACGGCGCGCTCGATGGCGTTTTCAAGCTCGCGCACGTTGCCCGGCCAGTCGTAGGCGGTCAAGCAGGCTCGCGCTTGCGGTGAGACGCCGAGTACAGGCCGGTTGGAGCGCTGGGAAAATTTGGCGGCGAAATAGCTGGACAGCAGCGGGATATCTTCGCGGCGCTCGCGCAATGCAGGCATGCGAAGGGCAACCACGTTGAGGCGGTAGAACAGATCTTCGCGAAATCGGCCGCGCTTCACCTCTTCGTCCAGATCGCGGTTGGTGGCGGCGATCAGACGCACATCCAGTTTGATGGTTCGCGTGCCGCCCACGCGCTCGAATTCGCGCTCTTGCAGGACTCGGAGCAATTTGGCTTGCAGGGTGGGCGCCAGTTCGCCGATTTCGTCCAGGAAAACCGTGCCGCCCTCGGCGATTTCCAGTTTCCCCTTCTTCTGCGCGATGGCGCCCGTGAACGCGCCTTTCTCGTGCCCAAACAACTCGCTTTCGAGCAGCGTCTCGGCCAGCGCGGCGCAATTGATGGCCACGCAAGGTTTATTGGCCCGGCTGCTGTTGCGATGGATGGCGCGCGCCACCAGCTCCTTGCCTGTTCCGCTTTCGCCGAAGATCAGTGCGGTTACATCCCGCGGAGCAACGCGCGCGATGAACTGATACACGTCGCGCATGCGCGGGCTGTCGCCCACCATATTGTGCTCCAGGCTGATTTCGGCTTGCAGGCGGCGATTTTCCTGTTCGAGCGACTCCATGCGGCGCGCATTATCCAGCGCCGCCGCGGCAATGCTGCCGATGGCAGTCAGAAGCTGAAGATGATTTTCGTCGAAGTGCACTTTTGGATCGGAGGCATCCAGGTAGATCACTCCCATGGTGCGGTCGAACACTTCCAGCGGCACCGCCAGCACGCTGTGAATGCGGCGCTCGACGATGCTGTCGGTGTCGGAGAACGATTGAGTGGCCGGCAAGTCGTTGCATAGAACAGCCACGCCTTCCGACAGAACCTGCGAGACGATGGTGCGGCTTACTTGGACCGCCTGGTTGGGCCCGGTGGCGCGATCCCAGCCGAAAACCGAACTCCATTCGTCCATGCCATGCTCGCTGAGCAGAATGGCCGCGCGGTCGGCCGGCGCGATTTCAAAGATGCGTTCGAGCACTTGCTTCTCTAACGCCTCCAGCCCTCGCACTGAGTTTACGGCTTTGCTGATTCGCAGCAAGGCGTTCAAATCGCCCACCGTTCGCGTAGTGGCCTGCATATCATCGCGCTGCTGCAGATAGCGGGCGTCTTTCTTGCGAAGAACGATGGTGGAACCGCCGCCCGGCTCGGATTTGTCGAACTCAACCGAAGTAGAAAGGCTTTTCGCGCGTTCAGTTTCGGGCAGCACAAAGACAAAGAGCGAGCCGCCGATCTTGATCTCGTCGCCGGAGGCTAGCACGCGCTCGGTGATTGGAACGCCATTTACGAAGGTGCTGTTACGGCTATTCAGGTCTTGAATCTTGAATTCTTCGCCGCTGCGCACAATGAGGCAATGGCGGCGGGAGACGCCGGCATCCAGCAACGCGATGCGATTCGACGGCTCACGTCCGATGGAGACTTCGGTTTCCGATAGCGGGATGCTGTTCCCCTTCAGAGGGCCAGCAACGGCTTCCAGCTCGGCCGCAATGTCCGGCATGCTTACGCGTAAGTATATCGGATCAGAGCGGGAGAGACGCACTTAAGACGAACTTTGGTGCGTAGTGCGCGGCGTTGATCTAGGGCGAATACCCTATCTCGAAAGATAGGGTGTCTATCCGACTAGATAGCCTCTGGTCCTAAGGGACCCTAGCACCGTCTTCCAATCTGAGGCCAGCGCCCACCCAATTTGTCATTATTTGTCAATTACTTCCCGACTCTTAGTACCCTCGCGTTTTGGGTTATGGTACTGTTGGCATCCGAGTTGCACTCCTTAGAGCCGTAAGTAAGCACAAAGCAGCGCAAGAAGTTAAAAAAAGCCAAGGAGGTAAGCCATGAGGACCAAGACGAAAATCAAAGCGGGCAACGCAATCTGGGGAACCTAGTTCAAGGGATCGCCGCGTGGCGTCCTGTGGGCTTCACGCGGCGGTTACAAACACTGGGACGAGCAATCCGACAGCCAGAATCATAGAAACCGGAATCATAAAAAGGAGAAACCGATGAGAACCAAAACGAAAATCAAAGCGGGCAATGCGATTTGGGGAACGTAGTAAGGGACCTGATCTCAAGATTGAACGATAGCCGCGGCTGGGACAGACACCTCGCCGCGGTTGCCTTTTTAAGCCTCCGTCGTCCACCCTGGCCGCTTCAAACGCCGATGTCCCGCGAAGATTATAATGCTGACATCGGAAAATGAGCGCATTTACGCAAGACCTGCGGTATGCCCTGCGTACGTTTCTGAACACTCCGGGATCCACGGCGGTCGCCATTTTGGTTCTGGCCTTAGGAATCGGCGCGAACGCCGCCATCTTCAGCGTCACCAGTTCCGTCCTGTTTCGTACGCTGCCTTATAAAGACTCGGACAATCTGGTCTTTGTGTGGGAGAACAATGCCTCCAAAGCGGTTGGGCTCTGGCGGCTTTCGGCGGCGGACTACCGGGAGTTTCAAACCCAAAATCAAGTCTTCGGATCAGATGGCGGCGATGCGTTTTCAATCCTCGTCGCTGACCGTAGGCGAACTGCCCGAGCGGATCGAAACCGCCGACGTTTCGCCCCTGATCTTTGGGATGCTGGGCATGAATCCGGCGCTGGGACGATCGTTCTCCTCCGATGAGAACCAGCCGGACAAGAATCACGTCGCGATTCTGAGCGCCGGTTTATGGCAGCGCCGCTTTGGCCGGGATCCCAACATCTTGGGGAAGACGGTGTTGTTGGACGGTGGCTCGTATTCGGTGGTCGGGATCGCCCCGCCCGAGTTTCGCCTTCCCGGAAGCCAGTCGGAACTGTGGATACCGTACACGCCCGAACCGAAGGATTTTCTGGAAGCGAATCGGGGACTTCATCTTTTGCAGGTGGTTGCGCGACTGAAGCCAGGGATCACCAGGCAACGGGCGCAAAGTGAGCTGCGGATTATCGCGGAGCGGCTGGAGCGGGAATACCCCAGCTTCAACGCGGGCTTCAGCGTGGATTTGGTGCCTCTGCGGGAGCAACTGATCGGCGATATTCGTCCCACGCTGTGGATGCTCATCGCCGCCGTAGTGGCGGTGTTGCTGATCGCCTGCGTCAACGTAGCGCACCTGCTACTGGCGCGCGCGCGTGCTCGCGAAAAAGAAATCGCCGTGAGAACCGCGCTGGGTGCGAATTCCGGCCGGCTAGTGCGCCAGCTCCTGACCGAAAGCGTCTTGCTAGCCGTGGTGGCGGGGCTTTTTGGACTCCTTTTGGCCTACTGGGGCACCTGGATATTGGCGAAGCAGGCGCCGGAGGGGCTGGCGCAGACCGGGGAAATCACGCTCGATTGGCGGGTTCTCGTGTTCACGTTGGGCGTGTCGATTCTCACCGGACTGGTCTTTGGCCTGGTGCCGGCTCTATCCAGCGCGCGATCCAATTTGAACCTGGTGCTGCGCAGCGGAGGCCGCGGCGGAACCGGGGGAAAGATGCGGAGCCAGGCGCGCGATGTGCTGCTGGTGTGCGAAGTGGCGTCCAGCGCGGCGTTGCTGATTGGCGCCGGATTGTTGATTCGCAGCCTGGTGCATTTGCAGCAGGTGAATCCGGGATTTCGGACCGATCACGTTCTTACCATGCAGCTGTCGCTTCCTCCGGCCCATTATTCGGGACTGAAGGTGGGATTGTTTTACGAGCAGCTGCTGGCGCGCGTCGCTGGGCTGCCCGGGGTGCAAGCGTATGGAGTTTGCCGGTTTCTGCCTCTCAGCGGGCACGACATGGCGCTCAATTTCCAGATCGAAGGGCAGTCCGCGTTTGCGCGACGCCGATCAGCCCCGTGCTTACTTTCGAACGGCCAGCGGCGGATACTTCGCGGCGCTCGGCATTCCGTTGCTCCGTGGACGGTTCTTTGACGATCGCGATAACCAGCAGACGCCCAAAGTGGTGATCATCAACGAGACTGCCGCGCGGCGCTTCTGGCCGAATGAAAATCCTGTTGGAAAGCGCATCCTTTCCGGCTTGGACGACGATCAATGGTCCACCATCGTCGGCGTGGTTGGCGACGTCAAGCACGTGGGTTTGGATGCGGGCAACGGATCCGGAAACCTATTACCACTATCTACAGATTCCGCCCGACGCGATGACTCTCGCCGAGGGCACCTCGGCGTTGTGATCCGGACCACGTGCCGATCCGGCTGCGATGACGTCGCGGTACGAGGGAACTTCGGACGCTGGATCCCAGCCTGCCGGTCTTCAATGTGCAAAGCATGCAGGATGTGTTGTACGGTTCGGTGGCGCAACCCCGCTACCGCACTTTTCTGATCAGTACGTTTGCAGGATTGGCCCTTGTGCTGGCGGCGCTGGGGCTTTATGGCGTCGTGGCGTATTCGGTGTCGCAGCGAACCACCGAATTGGGCATCCGAGTCGCGCTGGGCGCCCAACCCGGCAGTATCGTGAGGCTTGTGGTTTTGCGAGCCGCCGGGCTGGCCGCGATCGGCCTTGGGATCGGCGTTGCCATCACCATTGCCGGCGGCCAAGTCCTGTCGCGATTTCTGTTCGGCGTTCAGCCCCACCGATCCAGTCACGCTGGCCGCCGCCTGCTGCATCATTTTACTGGTGGCTTTGACGGCCAGCCTGGTTCCGGCCCTGCGGGCCGCCAGAGTGGATCCGGCGATCGCGCTGCGGGCTGAGTAGTCTAGTGCCCTGGACGCAGCCTTCCAGGCTTTCACCTCGACGCCGCCGTGAATCATCCCCTGGATCATTCCGCTGAAGAACACGTACGGATGCACCGGTTCCAGCGCGCTGGCGTCATCCAACTTCTTGCGCGTCTCAGCGGGAATGCTGAATTCGAGCGAAGCCAGATTGTCGTTGAGCTGGGCCAGGCTGCTGGCGCCGAGAATGGTGGAAGTGATGCCGGGCTGCGACACCACCCATTGCAGCGAAACTTGCGCGGGCGACTGCCCGATCTGCTTGCTGACGTCCAGCAGAACCTCCAGCATCTTCCAGTTGCTCTCGGTGAATTTGTTGAACGGGCTTCCTTTGGTGAGGCGCCCGTCGCCGGTTCCGGTATCGCCCTCTCGCTTGTATTTGCCTGTCAGGAATCCTCCGCCCAGCGGACTCCACGGACAAATTCCGATGCCGAGTTCCTGCGCCGCGGGGATATGCTCGCGCTCGATATTGCGCTCGATCAGCGAGTATTCCAGTTGTAGCGCCGTGACGCCTTCCTTGCCCTGCAGTTGGGCCAGGGTGTGGGCGCGCGCCACATACCAGGCGGGCGTATCGGAGAAGCCATAATAGCGGATTTTGCCCGCGCGGACCAGATCCGTCAGCGTGTTGACCACTTCTTCCACCGGCGTTACGGTATCCCAGGCGTGCAGCCAATAGAGATCGACGTAATCCATGTTCAACCGTTTGAGTGAAGCGTCGATGGCGCGGTAGATGTTCTTGCGTCCGTTGCCGCCGGAATTCGGATTGCCGGGCGAGCCGTTAAAGGTGAACTTGGTGGCGAGCACGATCTGATCGCGCAGCTTACGGTCGTTGATAAACTTCCCGCACATCTGTTCGCTTTGTCCCAATTGATAGCCGTCGGCGGTATCGACGAAATTCCCGCCAGCGTCAACGTAGCGGTCGAAAATGGTTTTGGAAGCGGTTTCATCGGCGCCCCAGCCCCATTGCGTTCCAAAGGTCATGGCGCCCAGGCAGAGCGGACTCACGCGCAGCCCGGTACGTCCTAATGTCGTGTAGTTTTTGAGATCCATATGCTCCTGTTGAGATGATAGCGTTACCGGGTTTGATCCAACAGCTTTTGGGTGTTTAGCAGCACCTGGTAGTGGCCCTCGGTGAGCTTGTCGATTTTCTCGTGCAGGTACGCGATCTTGGTTTCGGTGTTGATGCTGGATTCAAACTCAATGTCGGAGCGGATTCGGTCGCGCGCGCGCTGGCGGTTCTGGCTGGTGAGCACGAATAGCGTCAAGAAAATTCCTTCCACTGAAATCATCACCGCCAGGAACTCGAACGGATATGGGTCGAAGGCCCGGAGGTTGCGGATCAAGCTGAGATTCACCGCGATCCATCCGCCCAGAAACAGCCCGTGCAAGGCCAGGGAAGCCAGGCTTCCCGTGAAGGCGGGCACGGAGTCGGCCAGGCGCGTTAACAGCGTCTGTCGCTCCTCTGCGACGTCGTTGACGTTGCGCGTTACGGTGCGCCGTATCACTTCGTCACTCTTGCGGAGCCTTCGCGCGGCCACGCTGAGTAAGTTCAGAGCGGCGGGCGTGCACTGGCGAACGTAGGCTTCAAAATGCTCGCGGTCCAGCCGTAGCAATTGCGCGTCGCCGACGGCGGCTACCCAGGCCGTGCGTGAACCGCCGTCCAGCAGCGCCACTTCCCCGAAAACGTCGCCCGGTTGGGAGATTTCGAGCACGACTTTCTCGCCTTGGTCATTCTTGACGTAAACCTCCACCTCGCCCGTGCGCACAATATAGAGGGCGTTCCCAGGGTCGCCGTAGTTGAAAACGATCTCGCCCGTTGCGTAAGACAGGAGGTCGATCTTTTCAGCCAGTGCGGCCTGTTCCACTGGGCTCAGCTCGCGCAAGTGCTCGATTTCGTTGAGGATCGATGCATTAATGGGCATAGTGGTATCAGGCTATCACTACGTGCCCTACCCCCTGCTACTCCCCACGGAATAGTAAGTTTGGCCCGGCACAGCGACAAATAAATAGAGAGTTTGGCTGTGTCGCCATCGAAATTTGGGTGGGATAATCAGCGTGCAACAGAAATTCTTTGAGGTGCTCTGTTGAAATTCACGTTAAGCTCCCTGCTGTTATTCGCAGCGGCCGCTTTCGGCGATCCGATCTATACCATCGCCAACTTGGGTGGTTCCACCGGATATGCGATCAACAACTCCGGCGTCGTGGCGGGCTGGAGCCAGAACTCCTCGGGCGGGCAACAGGCTTTCGTTTCCACTGGCGCCGGGTTGCAAGCTCTTCCATTGGGGGCTGGGACCGAATCGTATGCGTATGGAATCAACGACGCGGGAACGGTGGTCGGGAACACCTATATCGCCGGCCAATCGCACGGGACCATTTGGAACGGGTTTCAGTACGACTGATCTGGGCGCGAATTCCTACGCGACTGCGATCAACAGTTCCGGCCAAGTGGCGGGGAGCAACGGCAGCGCATTCGTGGTGACGAACGGGCAGCTGGAGGATCTGGCGATGCCGTCCGGGCATGAATTGGAGCGCGGCCTACGGCATCAATGACGCAGGAACGGTGGTGGGCGACGGCGAGTTGTCGAACGGGACTTTTCGCGGCCTGATCTGGAACCCGGACGGCAGCATGGCGTTACTCGGAACACTGGGAGGGAGCAGCAGCCAGGCTACCGGCGTCAATAACAGCGGCGAAGTGGCTGGGTTCGCGAGTCTCGCCAGCGGGTATCAACACGCGTTTTCGGCGGTAGATGGCGCGCTGACCGATTTGGGAACGCTCGGTGGAAGCAGCTATGCGTATGGAATCAACGACAGCGGGGAAATTGTGGGCTATAGCTATCTGGATAACGGCGATCAGCACGCGTTTCTCTACTATGACGGGAGCATGCTGGATTTGAATTCGCTGCTACCCGCGAATTCCGGTTGGGTTGTCGAGGAGGCGTTCGGAATCAACGACGCGGGCCAAATTACGGGCATGGGGCTCTATGACGGGCAGGTGAGCGCTTTTCTGATGACCGATCCGCCTGCGCCTGTTCCGGAGCCGGGCGAGAATCTGGCGATTGCAGCCGGGTTAGGCTTGATCGCGCTGTTGCGACGGCGCGGAACTGGGAACGGGCAGCCGCGGTGAGCGATCCTGCCGTTGCAGGCCGGCGGCGAAACATCCCAAGCCGAGCCCAACCGCTGCAGGCTCACGGACTGATTGGAAGCTGGAGCGGGGACAATTCCCCAGACCGCTGAAATCACCGACCGTCCCTGGAACATCATGTCTCTCACCTGGCCCATTAAATCGGCAGGCCGACTCCCAAGCTTTAGGCGCCGGGCCGGGCCTGCAGGTGGTGGTGAATGTGCGGCAGTTTGCTCTGCGATTTTGCGCGAGCCGCCGCAACGTCATTGTCGGACGGCAAACCAACCGGCAGCCCGGCTTCGGTAGTATCGGAATCCGATCCAATGATCTCGAGCGAGGTCGGACCTGAAGCCACGCCGCTCGGGATCACGAAGTTGATCTGATAAAGCCCGGCAAATCCAGGCGCAAGACCGGCATACGGGATCGAGGTGACCTGCGTATAATTGCCGGCTGAATCCGCGAGGTAAATCGAAGGCAGCACCGTGTTGCTGAGCGTGCCGCTGGGGTCGGCCGTGCCATCTGGGACCGTAGGAGTTACAAGACCCATTCCGGCCACAAACACCTGCACGGTTTCGCCAATTTGCGCGGGACTAGCGGGGGTGATCAAGGAATAATCGGGGTGCAGGGCGGCTACATAGCCGATGCCGCCAACCGGATCGACGGTGAAAGCGCCGGCTGAAGTGGCTCCGACGAACTGGGTGACGACATTGGAGCTGCCTGTACCGTTGATTACTTGAATTTGCGCGATGGATTCGGTCAAGTACGGAACGATCGCCGAAATCTGAGTGGGAGTGACATAGTAGATGGGAGCCGCGCGGCCGTTGATCATTACCTGCACTCCGTTCAACTTGCTGGGGTAGGGAACCGAGGCGCTGGCGTCGCTGGGCGCCAGACCGGAGCCGTACAGCGTGATAAATTCGCCCGGGCGATAGATGCGCCGTGAAGGGGGCCGAGCTAGCCGCGTTCACCACGCCCTGTGGACTCAGATACACGCCGTTGCCGGTAAGCGTGGGCGCCTTCAGCGCGACATTGATGGCAAGCTCGTCGAATCCGGTAGTGGAACTAGGAACACCATATCCGATGCGGATGCTTCCGTCGGCGCTGCTCCAGTATTGCTGGCTGTATTCCTGATCCGTGGAACTGCCGTCTCCATTGAGCGTGTAGTGGTCATAGTAGGTGAAGTCCGACGCGCCGCCATAGACCAGCTGCGAGTTCACGTTCTGATGGCCAATGATGTTGCCTGAAAACGCATTGATGGCTCCGTAGTAGCTGTCCAGTAGAACGCCCTCGCTGACAATGTCCATATCGAGGCCTGCCTGATAGTAAAGCCCGTCGTAATTGGTTGGATTGCTGGTGGCATTGCGGACTCCCACGAACATGTCGAAGCCGTTATAGGAGCCGCCGAATATGAAATTGCCGTCGGGCGAAATGTAGAGCAGCTCCGTTCCAGAGAGCAGTTGGGTGCTGCTGACGGTGTTGCTGAAAGTGAACTGGGCCGCGCCATTGCTGAAGGCGTAATGGACCCCGGTCAGGGTTTGGCCGGTGGGCGATGTGGCCGCTTGGATATACTCGGTCGCGTTGATGGTTCCGACGTTGCCGCTGCCGTCGGCATTCATGCCGAAGGTGGCGTCAGCGGGAACCGTGGGATCGAAATAGGCCACCTGGTAGGAACCCTTCAACGTGGCGTTGGTGGCGGTGGAACCGATGGGCGCAGCAATGGTCAGATCGTTATATCCTCCGCTGTTCTGGGTGCTGCTGCCGATGAAAATGCCGTTCGAAACCAAGCCGACAATCAGGTCGCCGCTGACCTCCGGATTGATTGCAGTGATGTAACCCATCCCACTGGCGGAAATGACGTAGGTGCCAGTGGTGGCAACACCTGTCTGGGGCGTAAGCGAGCCACTGCCGCTATCGAGAAGCGATCCGCTGAAGGAGTAATTCCCCTTGCCATCGAAGGTGATGGTGCCTTGCATATTGATGGCTTCGCCCACGGTGCCTTCGGGCGATTGCTGCGTTTGAATAACATACAGAACTTGCCGGATATAGTAAGCGCCGTTCAGCATGCCATCGCCGCTGGAGTCATAGAATTGCGCGAACGATTGGGAAGGGAAAGCTGCGAGAGCAAGCAGGAAAAGTGTTGTGGTTGTGATGGATCGCATGTCTTTTGATTAATGGGGCCTACTGGCGAGCACTGGCCTCGGAGATGTTGACGCAGCAGCGGGCCGCTTGGTTAACCATTACAGCATTGATATTGGGCTGGCGAGACATTAACGGCCTGTAAATTTTTGTCTGCCGGAGCGTTCTGATGTTAAAACTATCCACCTATTGGCCGGATGGTGGCCAGCCGATTTGATACAGAGGAATTGGGATGAAACTTCTGTGCCCCATTTCAGGCTTACTGTTCCTGGCCCTGAACGCGGTGGCGGGCGACGTAACGGGACACGCGCTAGTTACCAAGCGTCTGACTAAGAGGGCGTTGTCCCCTATTGTCTATAACTTACGGGGAACGGCCACGCCCGCCGGGCCGCATGAAACCGAGCCTGTAAACGAATATGATCGTATGGTTTTGATCCTGGACGGCGGAAAGACGCCGCCTCTGCCGCCGGTTTCGCTGTCGCTGAGCCAGCAGGGGTCGCGCTTCGATCCCGAAGTGATCGTAGTACCCACCGGTTCCACGGTCCAGTTTCCGAACCTTGATCCCATTTTTCACAATGTCTTTTCGTTGTCAAAAGCTCACAAGTTCGATCTCGGCTACTACCCGCAGGGCCAAAGCCGAACCGTAAAGTTCACCGAAGCAGGCGTAATTCAGGTGTACTGTCACATTCACGCCAACATGTATGCGGCCATTGTGGTGACGGACAGCCCCTGGTTTATGAAACCGTCGGCCGACGGCAGTTTTTCATTTTCGGGCGTGCCGCCCGGCCAATACCGTTTGACCGTCTGGCATAAGATTGCCGGTTATCGAAGGGTGGATGTGGTGGTGCCGGAAAGCGGCAATGTAGAGGTGAACATCAGCGTGCCCGTGGACATGGAGCCCTAGAGGGGAGATGGAGCCGTAGCCATGTTTGCGCGGATGTCTCTTACCACCCGGGCATTTCTGTTCTCATTTGTGCCGGTGTGCGTGGTGCTGGTAGCTAGTTTTGTGGCGCTCAACACGCTGGTGCAGCAGCACGTCAAGACCGGATTACGGGACTCTCTACAGAAATCGCAGGAGCTGCTGGCTCGCGCCAACGAGGATTATTCGCGCCGCATCAGCCAATTCGTGACGGTGCTGGCCGATAGCGCGGGTTTGAAGGCTGCGATCGGGCTGACCCACGAAGTGCCATCGACGCCGGAAACCCAGGCCGAGATCCGGCGCACCATCGAGGCGCAATTGCGTGAGATGCACGGGGTGGTGGGCTACGATCTGCTGGGCGTCACGGATTGGAAAGGCCGCACGCTGGCTGCGGTCGAGTTTGGAGCGAATCCATCGGTTTCGGCGGAGCGTTTAACAGCTATCCCGGCTCAGACCCCGGTCATGCAGATCAGCGGAGTGGTTTATGAATTGACATCCACGCCCATCAATATTGCTGGCGAACAGACCGGAGAGCTGGAGCTTGGCGCCAAGTTTGATTTGAAACGCTACCACTTGGGAGGAGAGACGGCTCTATTGCACGACGGCCGGATTCTGCAGGCCACTATCCCGACCGCCGATTGGGGTGCGCTGGAAAATGACCTGCGCACAGGCTGCCGTCAACCGCTGCAGGAATGCGAAGTGCGCCGGAATGGCGAAACTTTCCTGGTGCTGCCGGTGCAGGACGCGCGTCTGGGTTCCGGCTTCCAGCTGGTGGCGTTGCAATCGCTGGATGCGGCGGTGCGCGATTTCACGGCCGGATGGGTCGGCATTCTGGTAAAGGTGGGCGGTTTTGGGGTGCTGCTGGCTTTGCTGTTCACACTGGCCACTTCGCGATCGGTCACCAAGCCCTTGCGCGATTTGGCGGCACAGTTAGAACGCGGCGAGCGCGCCAGCCAGTTTCCCGAACGCATCACCCTCGGGAAAGGGGCCGGACAAGCCGGCGAGTTGCACGTGCTGGCGGATTCGTTCAATCGGGTGGCGGCCGCCGAGCGACGGACGCGCGAAGAGCTGGAGCGCTCAAAATTCGCCGCTGAATCTGCCAACCGCGCGAAGGGCGAATTCCTGGCCAATATGAGCCACGAGCTGCGGACGCCGATGAATGGCGTGATCGGGCTCACGGAGTTGTTGCTGGACACTCCTCTGGATGAAGAGCAGACGCAGTTTGCGTCGACGGTTCGCGATTCCGCCAATTTGCTGCTCGGGATTATCAACGACATCCTGGATTTTTCGCGGCTGGATGCGGGAACGATGGAGCTCCACCTGGATGCATTCGATCTTCGCCAGACCATCCAACAGGTTATCGACTCGCTGGGGCCGCGCGCGTCCGCTAAGGGCCTGCAGATGTCGCTCGAATACTCAGTTGGCGCGCCGGCAGCTTTGATCGGCGACGCTGTACGCTTGCGTCAGATCGCGATGAACCTGGTGGGGAACGCGATCAAGTTCACTCCTCGCGGCCGGGTGGATGTTGTGGTGCAGTGCGCGCGCCAGACGGCCGATGAAGCACTTATGGTGCTGGCTGTGAAGGACACCGGCATTGGGATCCCGGCCGACAAGCTGGATCTGGTGTTCGAGAAGTTTACGCAGGCCGACGGCTCCATGACACGGCGTTACGGGGGAACCGGATTGGGCCTGACGCTGGTGAAGCAATTGGTGGAGATCATGGACGGAACGCTGGATGTCGAGAGCCGCGAGGGCGTGGGATCGACGTTCACCGTGACACTGCGGTTGGGGCTGGCCACGGGTCTCGAAGCCGCCGAACGGCAGTTGGTGAGCAAGGAGGAAGCATGTTGAAACCAGACTTCTTGAAACCAGCGCTGTGGACCGTGCTTTTTGCGGCGTTGGCAGCGCCAGGACAATCGCAGGATTCCAATTTCGGCATCAGCGTGCCAGTGACGGTGAGCGGCGGCGCGATGTACACCGGCCGGCTGCAATTGGCGGAGCCGGGCAATTCGCCCTTCACCGCCGGATTTCAAGCGGCGCTATACCCCACGCTACGGCTGGGCAAGCACTGGTTCGCCTATTCCGCGCTGCAGTTCCGGTTGTCGCCGTACCTCTACTACGACGCTTACGACGCCGATCACGAGTGGTACGTCGAGACCATCCAAGCTTTCGTGGGCTATCAAATTCAGCACGAGAAGACCTCGGTGGTGTTTAAGGCGGGCCGGCTTTCCTCCGCTTTCGGCGCGTTTCCGCTGCACTATGACGACGCCGATAACCCGCTACTGGATCAACCGCTCAGTTATATTCAAACCCTCGCGATGCGAAACGATCAGCTCCCCTGTGGGGTGCCGGGGCTGCTGGCGCAACACTATGGCTACGTGGTGGGCAATTGCGGCGGCGCGGTTGGAGGGGCGATCGGCCTGACGCCGGTTACCTTGTACGGATTGCCTGGGGTGGAAGCCGATATCTCGAGCCATCGCCTGGATGGACGCATCCAAGTGACCAGCGGTTCGCCATCGGATCCGCTAAGCATCAGCCACGCGCCCCAGTACGCCCAGTGGGTGGCGGGCGGCGGTTATACCATCCGGCAAGGATTCCGCGTGGGTATTTCCGGGTTTCGCGGTCCCTATCTCGCTCCCGATGTCGCGGCGTTTCTACCTGCTGGAACCGGCGTGCGCGATTTTCCCGCCAACGGTATTGGCATCGACGTTCAGTGGGCCCTGGGTCATTGGAGCGCCAGCGGCGAATGGCAGCGCTTCCAGTACAATTTGCCAGGATTCACTCAGGCGCCTTCGGTGAACTCCACCTATGTTGAGGCGAAGCGAATTCTTACGCCTCGGCTTTATCTCTCCGGCCGAACTGGCTGGTACAGACCGGGCGGGGCAACGGATACCACCGGGGCTTTCACCAATCAGTTCTCGGGCAACATCGGCTCCTATGAGCTAGGCGGCGGCTGGTGGCTCAACCGGCATCAACTGCTCAAGGCCAGCTACGAATGGCTTCGGATCGAGAATCTGGCGGGGACGAAGACCAATGTCCTGGGAGTGGAATTCGTGACCACGTTCCACGCCGTCGATCAGACATTTCACTAAAGGCAGTTGCTAGACGGCGGTCGCGACGCTGGAAGGACGCGACAGATCCACTTTGCCGCGGATAAAGCCGCCGTCCTCGATGACAATGGACCGCGAATGAAGATCGCCCGTAAAGCGCGCGCCGGCGCGAATGTAAACGATGTCCGCCTCAGCGATGTTGCCTTCCAGAGAGCCCCGGACGTCGATCTCCTTGGCCTTCACATTGGCGCGCACGTTACCGCTGGCTGCAATGGTTAGCCGATGCCCGGACACATCGATGGTTCCTTCCACTTCGCCTTCGATGCTCAGCGGTTCGCGGCTTTGGATTTCGCCAGTGACCGTAACCTCGCGGCCGAGAACGGCGTGGGTGGCAGTTGATTCCGGCACGGTGGGACCTGCTTTCTGGGCTCGGTGTTTGGGACTGGACTAGCGACTGTCGGCCCGGCTTTGATTATCATCCTGCCACAGCGCCTGGTAAAGCCGCACCAGCGATCCCTCGTCCGCGCCGATAGCACGGGCGTATTGACGAATATAGCTGATGTTGTAGATTCCGCCCGGTAAAACCTCAAAGTTGGCATCTTCGATGGCTTTCAGGGTGGTAACCCGGAGTTTGGTGTTCCGGGCGATTTCCTCCAAACTTACTCCGCTGACTTCACGGATGGACGCGACGCTCCAGCTCTCTCGCGGCAAGGTGGCCATGCCAGTTCCTGGCATTCTATCGGCTGGAGGGCCTTTGCGCTACAGGGTGGCCGTACAATCGGTACAAGGTGCGTCGAATTCCATGGTTGGCCGGCCTGGCGGTCCTGGTGGCTGCTGCTTGGGCCGGGGTGCATCTCTTTAGGGTGCAACGGCCTCCGGCGCCTTCTGCCGCGAGGCTTCCGGCCAGCGCCCGGGTGCTTCTGCAGCCGTTCCGCAAGGATAGTCTGGACCTGACCGTCGGCCCGCATGACGAGCGCAACTACCGGGTCGGCATGCAGGCCGGCGCCACGCTGGTTTACGCCTGGTCGACCGGCCGCGGGGGCGAAACCCTGTCGTCGGAGGCTCCAGGCCAAAAGGCGAGCCTGGTGGCCGAAGGGCATGGCGCGTTTGAAGCCCGGTCCTCCGGTTGGTACCGCTGGCGCTGGCGGAATCCAAGCGGCAGCCCGATTACGATTCACGTGAAGCTCAGCGGGTACTACGAAGCGGCAAGCATGCCGTATGATAGGTAGCGATGGTGCTCGAGCTGGAAGCTAATCAAACACAAGTCCAGCGGATTGTTCAGAGTCAGGCATTCCGGACATCCGAAGTCCACCGTAATCTTCTGCAGTATCTGGCCGAGAAGTCTCTGTCAGGCACCGCGGACGCTCTCAAAGAGTACACGGTGGGGCTAGACGTGTTTGCCAAGCCTGAATCCTACGATCCGCGCCAGGAATCCGTGGTCCGGATGCACGTGGGGCGCTTGCGGCAGAAATTGGCTGAATATTATCGCTCGGAGGGTGTGGACGACCCGATCTTTGTCGACGTGCCCAAGGGCGGTTTTAAGGTAACGTTTGAGACCCGCGAGATCCGGCCGGAGCCGGTCGCGCCCGTTGCCGAAGAAGCGCCGGCACCGGCCAAGAATAAGCGCGTCGAAATCATACTGGGCGCGCTGCTCGCGGTCGCGGTGGTTTGCGCGTTGATTTTGTGGATTCAGCTTCGGCATCCCAGGCAAACTACCTCCATTAGCGAGCCTGCGGTCTTTGGATCAGCCGACCTGCAACAGCTGTGGGGTCCGATCCTGGGAAGCAATCGTCCCTTGATGGTCTGCCTGGCTGCGTCTAACGGCGTCACAGGAGTGGGAACCGCGAGCGCGTCGTTTCTACTCGGTCAGTTTTTGGCGCATCGCAAGGATAACGTGCTGCTGACTCGCAGCGATCTGCTTTCGATGCCTGAAGTGATTATGGACAATGTGGTCTTTCTGGGTCCAGCCAGCGGTAATCGCCAGATACAGGCGATTTCAAAGGGGCAGCAATTTGTGCTTGAGCCGGATGGAATTCGGAATCTAAGTCCGCAACCGGGTGAACCGGCTTTTATTCCGGACCACAATCCCCAAGGCGGCGGAGACGCCGACGAGAGCCACGCGCTCATCAGCCACCTGCCAGGCCTGTACGGCCACGGCGATATTCTCTACCTGTCCGGAAATCAAATATCGAGCACATTGGCGGCGGTGAGCGCGCTCACCGATCCCACGCTGGCGCGCGAGTTGGTAACGAAGCTGAAGAAGGCCGACGGAAAATTGCCCCGGTTCTACCAGGTGGTGTTGAAAGTGCGCTCCATGGATAGCATGCCGATCGAAATTTCGTATCCGTTCCTCCGGGACCTATCCGCGCAAGGCAGCCTCAAGCCGGAAATCGAGAAGTAAATGCGGACGCTGGTTGCGCTTTTGATGGCGGGCGCGGCTATCGCTCAGGCGCCACCGCAACAGAATTTGAAAAACGTGATGCGGAGCGTCCTTTTGGTGAACTCCAACATCATCTTTGCCGTTCAATCCAAACCGCCGAAGACTGTGATGGAATGGCAGACCGTGGAAAATGCCGCCGTCAATATGGAGGACGCCGCGAATCTGATCCTGACGCCGGGCCGCCTGAGGTCGAACGGTGAACCGGTTCTCGTGCAAGCTGCGGACTTCGTCAAGTACGCGCGGGCGCTGGGGCCAGCCGGGGCCAAGTGCTTGAAAGCAGCGCGAATGAGAAACCTGCCGGCCATGGGCGATTGTACCGATTTGCTGAGCGATTCCTGCGACAACTGCCATAAGGTCTATCGTGACAGGCCATAAAGGTTCTCTCTGCGCCTTGATTCTCGGGTTGGCCGTGCCCGGAGTCCCCACCTATGCGCACCATTCCGTGTCGGCCGAGTTCGACTTGAGCAAGCGGATCACGCTGCAAGGCCGCGTCACGAAAATCGAATGGATGAATCCGCACGTGTATGTCTACCTGGATGTGAACGCCGGGGGCAAAACGGCTAACTGGGCCTGCGAGACGGCTGGTCCAAACACCTTGGCGCGGCAGGGCTGGAGCCGGATGACGCTGAAGATCGGCGATCGCGTGACGGTGGTGGGCTTCCGGGCGCGCGATGGATCCTTTGTCGCTTCAGCTCGCGAAGTTGTTCTGGCGGACGGGCACAAGGTGTTTGTCGGATCGCCCTATGATGGCGCTCCGCAGCCCTAGCCAGGAGTCAATCGGCTTTGCACATTCCCGATGGTTACCTGAGTCCGGCCACCTGCGCGGCGTTATACGCCGGGGCGGCGCCATTCTGGTACGTCTCGCTCCAGCGGATGAAGCGGGCGTTCAATACGCAGATGGTTCCGCTGCTCTCGGTATTCGCGGCGTTCTCATTCATCATCATGATGTTTAACCTGCCGCTGCCGGGAGGGACCACGGGACACGCGGTGGGAGTGGGCATCGCAACCATAGTGCTGGGGCCCTGGGCGTCGATCTTGGGGATCTCGATCGCGCTCATTATTCAAGCGGTGTTCTTTGGCGATGGCGGCATTACGGCGATTGGCGCGAATTGCTTCAACATGGCGATTATCGGATCGCTTGCGGCGTATCCCATTTATCGAATGTTATCCGGACGCGCGCCCATTGCCTCGGCTCGTAGAGTGATTGCGGCCGGGGTGGCGGGATATGCGGCGATCAATCTGGCGGCGCTGGCGGCGGCCATCGAATTCGGAATTCAGCCGCTGCTCTATCACGATGCCACCGGCGCGCCTTTGTACGCCCCCTATCCGCTGCGTATCGCGATACCGGCCATGATGATCGGGCACTTGACGATCGCCGGGTTGGCCGAGGCGATGGTATCGGCTGGCGTTGTAGCGTATTTGCAGCGATCGGAACCCTCCTTGTTGAAAAGAACGGCCCCTGGCGCATTGGAGAGCGGCGCCGTTCCAAGCAGTCTCCGTCATCTGTGGTTTGCTCTCGCGGCGCTGTTGATTCTGACGCCTCTCGGAATCCTGGCCACGGGTTCGGCCTGGGGAGAATCGCCGCCCTCTCCAATGCCTAGCGGACTTCGCGCGTTATCATCCTTCTGGACCGCGCCCATGCCTGGCTATGCTCCCCCATTTCTGAAAAGCCCGGCATTCGGCTATATGCTGTCGGCCATGACTGGGACAGGCCTCATTCTGCTGGTGGTTCTGTTTGGCGGTTGGCTGCTGCAAAATCGAAGCGCCCGAGGCCGGGCAGGATAATGCAGAGTTACGTCGAGCGGACCATCGCCAGTCTCATCGCGGCCTCTGAACGAGCCTCGATTTCAGAGCAAGTGGCCTTCTCCCAAGGCGCATTGCAGCGCGTGGATCCGCGGGTGAAGGTGGCGGGTTTGTTCGCGTTAATCATTGTTGTCGCAGCCACCCGGAGATTACCGGTGGTCGCGGCGTTATTTGTAGTGGCGGTGTTTATGGCGGCGCTGTCCAATGTTCGCATGCGCAGGCTGGCTGGATGGGTATGGTCGCCGGTCCTGTTCTTCACCGGCGCCATCGCGCTGCCGGCGATTTTCCTGACGCCCGGACGCCCGATCGAGTTTCTTCGGCATTCCCGCGATCACCGAGCAAGGCTTGCGCGCCGCCGCCTTTCTCATCGGACGAGCCGAAACCGCGTCCACGCTCTCGGCGCTGCTGGTGCTGACTACGCCGTGGCCGTGGGTGCTGAAGGCACTGCGAGTGTTCCGCTGCCCCATGATCGTGGTCGCGATTCTCGGAATGACGTACCGCTACATTTTCGTGATCCTGCAAACGGCGCTCGAAATGTTCGAAGCGCGCAAGAGCCGGACGGTCGGAATTCTGCCGCCGGCAGAGAGACGGCGTTTGGCGTCATCTGCCGCGGGGGTGCTGCTGAGCAAGAGCGTCCAAATGAGCGGTGAAGTGCATCTGGCGATGCGATCGCGCGGATTTCGCGGCGAGATTCATTTGCTGCAGGATTTTCGCACCCGGGCGACCGACTGGTTCTGGCTGGCCGGTTTCGCGCTGCTCGCAGCCGTGTCGCTGTGGTGGGGCCGGTGAATATCTTTCAACTCAGCGACGTTTCGTTCCAGTACGAATCGGTGAAGGCCATCGACGGCGTTTCGCTCGCAATTGAAGCCGGCAAGAGGGTGGCGCTGCTGGGGGCGAACGGCTCCGGCAAGTCCACATTGCTTCGGCTCATGGATGCTCTGTCGTTTCCGAGCGCCGGGTCGATTTCGTTCCAGGGCCAGGCGCTCACGGAAGAGCAATTTGCCGACGATCAGTTTGCCTTCGATTTTCACCGCCGCGTTGGCCTGGTCTTTCAAAACCCCGACGTCCAGCTTTTCAATCCAACGGTCTTCGATGAAGTGGCATTCGGTCCGCTGCAACTGCGCTGGCCCAAGAGCGAGATCGTGGCGCGGGTGGACGGGGCGCTGATTTCCATGGAAATCGCACATTTGAAGGACCGGCCGCCGCATCGGCTCTCGGGCGGTGAGAAGAAGCGCGTGGCACTGGCGTCGGTACTGGTGCTGGATCCAGAAGTGCTGCTTCTGGATGAGCCCACCGGCGCTCTCGATCCAAGAAGCCAGAGCCAGATTATCGACTTGCTGATCGGCTGGGGTGACGGCAACAAGACCGTGATCACCGCGACGCACGATCTGGGCCTGGTGGAAGACATCGCGGATCATTGCGTCATTCTGCAGGCCGGCAAGGTGGCGGCCGAAGGCAATCCGGCTGAACTGCTGGCGGATCAGGCGCTTCTGCAACGCGCCAATTTAGTGCATGCGCACCGGCATCGGCACGGCTCCACGATCACGCATTCGCATCCGCATACGCATCCACACAAGCACGGCTCAGAGCCTATATAGTAAGTCTTGGAATGGCGGAACCAGACTCGATAGCACGTTGGGACCTTGCGGCCGGCACCAAGTCCGAGCGCGCGCCAGCGCCGTCGGCGGATGAGCAAGAAGTGATCCAGCTTTTCGACGAGCTGCGGAGCCGGTTGTTGCGATACCTGCTGGCATTGGGTCTTCCCGTGCATGACGGAGAGGAAGTCGTCCAAGAAGTATTTCTCGCGTTGTTCCAGCATCTGCGGCGAGGAAAATCGCGGCACAACTTGCGGGGCTGGCTCTTTCGGGTGGCGCACAATTTGGGTTTGAAGCGCCGGGTGGCGAGGGCCCGTGAGCAGGAGTTTCTTGCGGAAGCCCGACCGGATCCGGGCGAGAATCCAGAAGAGCAACTCCTGAACAGCCAGAGGCAGAAGCGGTTACAAGCGGTTTTGCGGGCGCTGCCGGAGCAGGATCAGTGGTGCCTGTCGCTGCGCGCGGAGGGCCTGCGCTATCGGGAGATCGCCGAAGTTCTAGGGATATCGCTGGCGTCGGTCTCCGATTCTCTGGGACGATCGCTGGCGCGGTTGAGCCGCGCAGACGGGCTTTAAGTATGGCGACTCAAGACAGCCATGTTTGCGATCGAGAGCTGGTTCTCGCGGCCGACGGAGAGCTGAGTTCGCGCCGGGACGCGGAAGTTAGGTCTCATCTGTCGGCATGCTGGCAGTGCCGGACACGCTTGCGAGAACTCGAAGGCTCCATCGCCGACTTTGTCCATTTGCACTTCGCTGAACTCGATCCCCAGGTGCCGCCAGTTGCTGGGCCACGCGCGTTGCTCAAAGCGCAGTTGGCTGAAATGGCGCCGGGGCTGAATTCACCACGCAGGCATATGATGGCGTACGCGGCGTTGGCTTGCGGACTAGCTGCGGCAGCGCTGGTGTTCTCGCTGTTACCGCGATCCGCTGGTCCCGTGCCCCGCCGGCAACTCACACCGGGCGCCGTGCGCAGCGTCGCGAAGTCCGATGTTTGCGGTGGTTCGGACCGTCAAAGCTTTGTGGTCCCGGTGGCGCTGCAGCGTAAGGTGTTCGAGGAATACGGGATGCGCGATGCCCGCCCCGACGCGTACGAGGTTGACTATCTGATCACGCCGGAGTTGGGCGGCGCCGCCGACATCCGTAATTTGTGGCCTGAACCATATTCCGCTACGGTTTGGAACGCCCGCGTCAAAGACGCCTTGGAGGACCGTTTACACCAGATGGTGTGCGACGGCCAGCTGGATCTCGCAACCGCCCAGCACGATATCGCTACGGACTGGATTGCGGCCTACAAGAAGTACTTCAACAGCAGTCGACCGGGTCAAAATTGAGGCGGAATCCTAGCGTCAAGGAGCCGTCAAAAGGTGTAAAATGGACCCCGGCTGACTTGTCGGCAGCTCTGAGGAGGACCATGAAGACCAAGATCAATCGGCGATCGTTTGTTAGCGGAGCCGCGCTGGGCGCGACCAGCATTCTGGGTGGCGCGTTCAATAAAACGATGGCCGCGACCGCCAAGGACGGCTCCGCGCAGGGGCCGGTGGCGAACACCACGGCGGGCAAAGTCCGCGGCGTGGTTCAAGAGAACAAGGTCCTGGCATTCCGCGGGATTCCTTACGGAGCTCCAACCGGAGGCGCGAACCGCTTCATGCCACCCGTGAAACCGGAAGCATGGACTGGCGTCAAGGACACGGTCGAGTGGGGCCCGGAAGCGCCACAGGGTCCTCACACCGAGATCCCGGAAGTGTCGGCGACCATCCCGCCGCAGAAAATCAGCGAGGACTGCCTGCATCTCAACGTCTGGACCAACGGTTTGGACTCACGCAAGCGGCCCGTGATGTTTTGGCTGCATGGCGGCGGATTCACCAGCGGCAACGGCGGCTACACCATGTATGACGGCGGCAACATGGCGCGCAAGCACGACACGGTGAACGTCACCATCAATCATCGCCTCAATTCTTTTGGCTTTCTGTATCTCGCTGATATCGGCGGCGAGAAATACGCGCACGCGAGTAACTGCGGAATTCTGGATGCGGTGGCGGCGCTGGAGTGGGTGCGGGATAACATCGCCAACTTCGGCGGCGATCCGAATAATGTGACCATTTTCGGCCAATCCGGCGGGGCGGGGAAGGTGAGCACGCTGCTCGCGATGCCCGCGGCCAAGGGATTATTTCATCGCGCGATCATCCAGAGCGGTTCGAATGTCAAAGGCGTTTCTACTGAAGACGCAACCAAGACCGCACACACGCTGATGGACAAACTGGGTGTGAAAACGGCCGACGAGTTGCAGCAAGTCCCCATGGATCAACTGGTGGCCGCAACCCTGAATACGCGCGGCTTGAGACTCGCGCCGGTGGTGGATGGCAAGACCCTTCCAGGTGGTCCGTTCGATCCTACGGCGCCTGCCATCGCGGCCGATGTTCCGTTGTTGATCGGGACTGTTGAATTTGAAGTGACCTTCTTCCCGGCCACCAAACTTGATCCCATTGACGACGCAGAACTGCACGCGGCGGTAAAGCAATCCACGCGCGCCAGTGACGCCGACGTCGATAAGCTGATCGCCCTGTATCGCAAGGGCCGGCCGAACGCGACGCAAATCGACCTGTCGCAGATTATCGCTTCGGATGGCTTCCGAACTCCCGTTATTACGGAGAGTGAGCGCAAGTCGGCTCAATCCGCGCCGGTGTATATGTACTACTTCACCTGGAAATCGCCGGTGCACGATGGGAAGCTGAAGGCGTTCCACACACTGGAGATTCCGTTTACGCTCGAAAACGTGGACGAAGCCAAATCCATGACCGGCTCGGGCGCGGACCGTTATCCGCTGCAGGAGAAAATGAGCGGCGCGTGGGCGGCGTTTGCGCGCACGGGCAATCCGAATCATAAGGGGCTGCCGAAGTGGCCGGTGTTCAAGACCGATCAGCGCGCCACCATGATTTTCGACAACCAATGCAAGGTGGTGGACGATCCACATGGCGAAGAGCGCCTGGCGCTAGCGGCTTTGCGGACTGGAGCACAGGCATAATATGAAGCGCTATTTCACGATTCTGTTCATCGCCGCGCTAGGAAGCGCGAGCGTACTGTTCGCTCAGGGAAATCCGCTTAGTTCGGAGCTGAAACAGAACTACGAGCAGCGAAAAGAAGACCCTCTTAGGGGTAGCCGATCGCATGGCCGATGCCGATTACGCGTTCAAACCTACTCCCGAGATGGGAACTTTCGGTTCTCGCGTGGCTCACGTCGCTGACGCGCAGATGATGATCTGCTCGGCGGTGAAGGGCGAGACCAAGAGAGCGGATACGAAAGGCAAAACATCCAAGGCCGACATCGTAGCGGCTTTGAAGGCTTCCTTCGACTATTGCGACGACGCGTATGGGTCGCTCACCGATGCCACGGCCACGCAGACGGTGAAGATTTTCGGCCAGCAGCAAACCAAACTCAGCGCTCTGTGGGGCAACCTGGGGCACGATAGCGAGATGTACGGCTACATGGCGGTCTACCTGCGGCTGAAGGGGCTGACGCCACCGACCAGCGACCGCCGCCCGTAAGTAGGTTGAACCGCGCAGGCCCCGCGGTACATCCTATCGCTCATGGACCTCCAACTAGACGGTAAGCTCGCGCTCGTGAGTGGATCTACGGGCGGCATCGGCTACGCCATCGCTCAAGCGCTCGCTAATGAAGGCGCGCATGTAATTGTCAATGGTCGAACGGCTTCGCGCGTCGAGGATGCGCTTAAGAAATTGCGGCAAGCGGGTGTGCGCGGCAAAGTGGACGGATTCGCCGGGGACCTGGGAACCAGCGATGGCGCGAACCAGGTCACGGCAAAGTTTCCGGACGTCGAAATCCTGGTGAATAATCTCGGGATCTTTGAGCCCAAGCCGTTCGAAGAAATCCCCGACGCCGACTGGTTTCGTTTCTTCGAGGTCAACGTGCTCAGCGGAGTCCGGCTGAGCCGCTACTATCTGCCGCGCATGAAGGAGCGCGGATGGGGACGGATCGTGTTTATCTCCAGCGAATCCGGCCTGCAAATTCCCAAGGAAATGATTCACTACGGCATGACGAAAACCGCCCAGCTGGCCGTCGCGCGCGGCTTGGCCGAGACCACGGCGGGCACTAATGTGACGGTGAATTCAGTGCTTCCAGGTCCCACGAACTCCGACGGCGTTGGTGTCTTCGTAGAGCAGATGGCGGCGGCACGGAATATCACGCGCGCCGAGGTGGAGGCGGAATTCTTCCGCAGCGTCCGCCCGACGTCGCTCCTGCAGCGGTTTGCCACCACCGGCGAAGTTGCCGCGATGGTGGCGTTTATTTGCAGCCCGCGCTCCTCGGCCACTAATGGCGCGGCGATCCGGGTGGACGGCGGAGTTGTCCGGACCATCGCCTGATTCCTGCGGTCGCTTAATTCGTTCCGGGCGCCGGAAATATCGCGATGGCCTTGCCCGCCAGCGCCACGCTGGTCCAAAGCAGCAGTGACATGCAGGCCGTCCAGACTGCACGCGTACGCGACACCGGAGGACTCTCGAAGATCACCTGCCGGTGCACGGTGAAATGGAAGATCAGGGCTGCCACGAGCAACGCCATTTTCACCCAAAACGCCGGAGTCTTATAGCATCGGATCGCTTCCGAAGTCAGGATCAAGGGCCCGCTCAGAAGCATGATGGCGAGCCCGGCGGCGGTCCAGCCATTCAGCTCGCGAGCGATGCGCGCCGCGGGGGTCGGCCCAATGCCGAAGCCGAGTAAGGTGAGGTCCACCATGAGAATAGAGCCGAGCAGCAGCGTCAGTCCAAGCAGGTGAATGATCTCAACCAGCGCAATCAGCGACGCCGAGTGTTGAATGGTCTGGCCAATCGGGGTGCTCTCCATCCACTCGAACAGCGGCAGCAGCGAACTGGTCATCATCCCAGATCGTAGCCCGAACCGTAGGCGATGGCGCGTCCGGCCGCGATGATCGAGATCCAAAATGCAAGCGAGAGCAGCCCGGTTAGGCGCGCGCGAATAGGCACGGCGGCGTGATCCCAATTGGCCACGTCGCGATAGATAGTCAGATGGAAGATCAGCGCATTCAGTCCAGCCAGCGCCAACAGGATTAGCTTGATGCGAAACGCCGGGCTGTGATAGAGCTTCACGGCTTCCGAGCAGAACAACAGCGCTCCGGTTACCAACATCAGAGCGAACCCCCGCAGCGTCCAGGGCACGATCCGCCGTACCATGGCGGCCACCGGCTCGCCACGCAGCGCCAGGCCCAACAGGCGCAAATCCACCAGCATGATGGTGCCGGCCACCAGGACAATTCCGAGCGTGTGGATGACATCGAAGGTTGGGAAGAACCACGTGGACATGCGCATGGCCGCGTTCAATCGCGTGCTGTCCAGCCACTGGCAGATGCTGAGCAAGAACATGGTGAACGGGAGGAGCCTGTTCAATGGTTATAACGCGTCTACAATTTTCGCGCAGGAGAATTATCAGCACGGTCGCAGCTGTGGTCGGCTTCGTGCCGCGACAAGGCCAGGCGGCTGGCCTCGGCTGTGTCCCAGGCTGCCCGGCACAGCCTGCGTGCGGCGTTGGATTCGGTATCGTGTCCGGTGATCGCCAGATCCGTCATCTCGCACACCCTTCCTGCGTAGTTCACAGCCGCGTCGCGATAATCGCGGAGCAGGCGAACGCGCTCCCGGCAGATCGTCGACGGATCGCTAGGCATTCAAAAGTAAGCTACCCGGATCAACATCCGAAGTTTCGTTTCGAGCGAAAATAACACCATGAACGTTGTCAAACTCTGCACGATTTGTGCCGGTTTTGCGCTGCTGGCGATGGCCGCGGAGACCCCTTCACCGGCGCTGCTGGTGTTAAATAAGGCGGATCGAACGCTGGCCATCGTAAATCCGGCGTCGGGGACAGTAGTCGCGCGTGTCAGCGTGGGTGAAGGGCCGCACGAAGTCACCGTGTCTGATGATGGCAAGTTCGCCTTTGTCGGCAATTACGGCCAGCAGACACCCGGCAATACGATGTCAGTGATTGATCTGGTTGCTCAGAAGGAGCTGCGCAGAGTCGACTTGGGTCCCTTGCGGCGCCCGCACGGAATGTTCTTCGCCGCCGGCAAAGTCTACTTCACCGCCGAAGTGAACCGGCTGATTGGACGTTACGATCCGATGACGAATCAGATCGATTGGTTATTCGGAACCGGCCAGGCGACCACGCATATGGTTATCGCCAACCCGGACGCCAGCCGCTTTTTCACGTCGAATATCGGTTCCGACAGCGTCTCGGCGATCGAGCGAGTTTCCGGGCCGGCGGGATGGTCAGAAACGGTGATTCCGGTGGGCAAGGGGCCGGAGGGGATTGACTGGTCGCCCGATGGGAAGCAAGTCTGGACTGCCACCGGCGGCGACGGCGGGGTATCGATCATCGATGTCGAGACCAAGAAAGTAGTTCAGACTCTCAGCGTCGGCTCCAAGCGCACCAATCGTTTGAAATTCACGCCCGATGGAAGCATTGGTCTTGCTTTCGGATAGCCAGGGGAACGAACTGATCGTGCTGGATCGGGCCACCAAGAAGGAGCGCGCGCGCATCGCTATGGGCCGCAGTCCGGAGGGCATTCAGATGGATCCTGGTGGACCGCGCGCCTATGTGGCGCAAGAAGGCGCGAACGATGTCGCGATCATCGATCTCGCGACGTTGACCATCGCGGGCCATATTTCACCCGGCAACGGCCCGGATGGCATGGCTTGGGCTGTGCGAAAGTAACGTGGCTAGCTGAGCCCGATTCTGATATTTCAAGCACGGCAAATGTGTTGACAGCTGAGAGGACGCATGTTAGCATTCCTCATGCGCTTACTACTAGCAGTTGTTTTGCTGCTCCCTGTCTGCCTCAGCGCCCAGGAAAAACGGCCGCCCATGCCTCCGCCGAAGAATCTGAAGATTCTTACCGGCGATACCCCGGAACAACTCATCATGACGATGCGCGCGTTCACGGTTGCGCTGGGCCAGAAGTGCACTTTCTGCCATGTGCAAGGCGATTTCGCCAGCGATGACAATCCGAAGAAGGAAACCGCCCGTCACATGCTGATGTTGGCGCGCGAGATCAACTCGAAGTTTCCGGACGGAGCGACGGTTCGTCACGTCAGCTGCTACACATGCCATCGTGGAGCAACAACTCCGGCGACCGAACCTCCTGCTGCTCCCGCGCAGTAGTTAGTTGGCGCGCGGAGCATATTACACAAGTTCACAGGCGTTCATCGGCGATAATCGCTGGTGAGCGCCTTTAGTTTTTGGGCGTCAACCGCGATATTTGGGAAACCACTTCGTTTCGGTATGGATCGCCTTCGGGAAGCTGCTCCAGGTTAGAATTGACTGTCAGCAGCGTCGCGCGGATCGGCGGCCGCCAACAGAATAGACGCCGTGCCTAGATCGGGCGCGATGAAAGCGTGGGCCAATCCGGCCGACTTCTCGCAAAGTTCCAGTCCAGCGGCAGCCGCGCGCGCCACGTTCAGAGGAACCTCGATGGTCTTGCGGAGCGCCGCGCCGGTTGGCTTCCTTGCGGCGCAGGCAATCCAGATATTCGTGGAAAGCGGTGATGTCTTCGTCGGCCAGACGCGATATCATCTCGGACAGTCCGCGCGCGTCGATCGAGCAGCGTTTGGACCAGACCGCGATCGCCAGCGAAATTCTTTCGCTGGCTCGCGATCTCCAGCACCTTGACCAACAGGCTAAGTCCGAGTGCCGCCGTTACCGCTGCCGCGCTCACTCCCGCTGGTACAGGCTCTACCGTGGCCAAGCGATCGCGAAACGCTTCGAGGGTGGCGGACCAGATGGAGTCTTCCATTCTTGAAGACTAAGACAGACCGATAATCCGTCCCGTGGCAGTGTCCAAATCCACGTCGTAGTAGCCAGGGCGAGTGGAAAGGCCAGGCATAGTGCTCATGGTGCCGAGCAGCGGATACAAAAACCCGGCGCCGACGCTGGCTCGAATGTCGCGCACCGGCACAGTGAATCCGCTCGGCGCGCCCTTCAGGTTCGGGATCGTGGCTCAAACTATATTGCGTCTTGGCCATGCAGATGGGCAGCTTGTCGAAGCCCTGCCGCGTGTAAATCTCGACCTTCTTCTCGGCTTCCGGCGAATATTCGACGCCCGCGCCGCCATAAATTTCCTTCACGATCTTCTCGATCTTTTCCTTGATGCTCAAGTCCAAGGAGTAGAGGAAGTGGAAATCGCCGGCTTCTCGCAGGCCGCGATCACGGCCTTCGCCGAGTTCCACCGCGCCCGCGCCGCCTTCGGCCCAATGGTTCGATACCACGGCGTCCGCGGCTCCCGCTGCGATCGCCAGCCGCCGCACCAGTGCGACTTCGTTGTCGGTATCGTCCTTGAAGCGATTGACCCCGACGACCACCGGAATCCCGAACGCCCGCACATCTGCAATCAGCCGTATCAGATTGCTGCAGCCCTTCTTCCAGCAGCTCCAGATTTTCCTGCGTGTAGGCGTGCGCGAGCGGCTTCCCTGCCACCACTTTCGGGCCGCCCCCGTGCATCTTCAGCGCGCGGATGGTGGCCACCAGCACCGCGCAATCGGGTTTCAGCCCGCTGTAGCGGCACTTGATGTTGCAGAATTTCTCGAAGCCCATGTCGGCGCCGAATCCGGCTTCAGTCAGCACGTATCCATCGGGTCCAACCAATTTCAGCGCGATCTGATCGGCGACAATCGACGAATTGCCGTGCGCGATGTTGGCGAACGGGCCGGCGTGAACGAACGCCGGCGTGCCCTCGATGGTCTGCATCAGATTGGGCATGATGGTGTCCTTCATCAGGACCGTCAGCGCGCCGGTTACTCCGATGTCGTCGGCCGTGATTGGTTCGCCGGCCTTGTTGCTCCCGATCACCATGCGGCCCAGCCGCTCGCGCATGTCTTCCAGAGTGGTCGCCAGCGCCAGGATCGCCATGATCTCGCTGCCCACCGCGATGTCGAATCCCGTGCTGCGCGTGAAGCCCTTCTCTTCGGGCCCCTGGCCGATGGTGATCTGGCGCAGCATGCGGTCATTGGTGTCCACCACGCGCCGCCACGTAATGCTATCCGGATCGATATCCAGGCGCGCGAAGCGGCTGCGCTCTTCGGGCGTCAACTCGTTGGGATCGGTCTTCGAGATGCCGAGCTTGCGCAGTCGGCGCAGCATCACCCGGGTGAACTTACGGCTGCCGTCTTTTCCCGGCGGGCACAGCCGCTCGAACATCTGGGTGTCGTCCGCGCTCTGTTCGTGAAACATGCGCGCATCAATCGCGGCGGCGAGAAGATTGTTGGCCGCGATGATGGCGTGAATGTCGCCGGTGAGGTGGAGGTTGAACTCCTCCATTGGAATGATCTGGCTATAGCCGCCACCGGCCGCGCCGCCTTTGATGCCGAAGGTCGGGCCCTGGCTAGGCTGGCGGATGCAGGTGAACACCTTTCTTCCCGAGATGCGCGCCCAGCGCCTGGCTGAGCCCAACCGTGGTGGTGGTCTTGCCCTCGCCAAGGGGAGTGGGCGTGATCGCGGTCACGACGATGTATTTTCCATTGGGCGAATTCTTCAGCCGGTCGCGAATCGAGAGGTGGACTTTCGCTTTGGTCTTCCCGTAGAGATCCAATTCTTCCGGAAGAATTCCGGCTTCGGACGCGATCTGGCCGATGGGAAGGGGCGTGGCCGCTTGTGCGATTACGATATCGCTGGGCACACTGGTCAGGATGTTGGTTAGCTTGTGGGGCATGGCAACTCACTATTCTAGAACAGGAGAGGCATGGTGGCTGCGTTCTATCGCGCGAAGTGATGCAGCGGTATAACCAGAGTTATACTATTTTTATGAAGACTGCAGTGTCGGTTCCGGATGAACTCTTCCGCCAAGCCGAAGCGACGGCGAAAAAGCTGCGCATTTCCCGTAGCAAACTTTACGCGACCGCGCTAGCGCAATACCTGGACCAGAACCGATCCAAATCGATCACCGAGCGCCTCAATGAAGTCTATTCGAAGCACGATTCCAAGCTCGATCCTGTTTTGGAACGCATGATGCTCGAGAGCCTCCCGAAAGAACGGTGGTAGCGCATGTCAGACTTTCGGCGCGGCGAAATCTGGTGGGCGGACTTGCCGGTGCCACGGGGTTCCGAACCTGGATTCCGGCGACCGGTCCTCGTTGTTCAGTCTAACGATTTCAATCAAAGCCGCATTCAAACCATTCTGGCTGCCAGTATTACAAGCAACCTGGCGCTCGCTGCTGCGCCTGGCAACATTCTGCTGCCGCGCAAGGTGTCAGGATTGCGCGAGGAGTCGGTCATCAACATCTCGCAATTGGTGGCTCTGGACCGCGCTTATTTTCTTGAGCACGTGGGCCGGATTTCGCCGCTCATCCAGACGTCTGTAGATGAAGGCCTACGGCTCGTACTGGGCCTTTCCAGTTTTACCTCTTGACCAGCGATTCTTCCGTTAAGCCGTCGATGTTGATCAGCGGCTGTGGATGTTCCGGCCGGCTGTCTTTGTTGAGCAGATAGTTGATATAGGAACTGGTGCCTTCGAGCGCGCGGTTCCGGGGCGGAATGTAGGTCTTCAACTCGTCCACGCGATCGGCCGCTTTGGCGCGATCGTACACCGCCACCCAGATGCAGGGCTTATCTGGAGTCACTTCACACTGCCCGTTGAAGGTCCCACCACAAGGGCCATTGCGCAGGTTCTTGGGGCAGGTCATCGGACAGACGTATTCCATCAGGCCCAGAACGCAGTTGCCGCAGGCCTGGCATCCGAAAACAGGCTTCTTGAACGCCAGTTCGGCGTCTTCCAAGGCGCTGGCCAGGCTGGGATGCTGGTCAACCCAACGCAACGCGGCCGTACCTATCGTGCGGACGGGGCCGGGCCAGTTAGCGGGCTCCAGGAGGTCAAAGACGCGCTGCGACCACTCGCGCTTCTGCGGCGCGGGCTTGGACCCCTCGTACATGTAGAAGCCGCCTTTTTCGCCGTAGCTGATTTCCTCGGCCAGTTCTTCCCAGCGCGGGGCCAATTCTTCCGCGCGCCGGATGATGCCGCGAATGTGATCGGGGTTATGAGTGCCGCCAATGTAGGCGCCCGCATATCCCAGGCCTCGCGATATAGCCGCCATTTTCGCGGCGCGTTCCAGCCGGGCGGCCAGGCCCTTATCTTCCGCCTTGGCTTCCTCTTGAATCTTGGCGAGCAATTCCGGCGAAACCCAGCAGCCGGGGGGCTCGCCCTTCGACATTCGCTCCGCGGCCTTCGGCGGCAAAACATAAACATTGCCGAAGACCGGCGTCTTCAGGCCGCGCTCGTCCAAGTAGCGTTTCAGCTCGCGCTGCTTTCGCGAGTCAAAGCCCAGCTGCGTGATGGCGAAATCGGCGCCGGCGGCGATCTTTTTCTCGAGCTTCAGGTATTGATAGGCGCAATCCGCTTCCGTGTATTTGAACGGCGATACCGCGACGGAAATATAGAACGGCCACTTGCCCACAGCGCGCTCTTCGGCGATGGTTTCTACCAACTGCACCGAATCGCAAGCGTATCCGACCGTGCCAAGAGGCGCGCCCTTGGGATAATCGCCGGTGATGGCGAAGACGTTCTCGATCCCGAGCGCGATCACGTCCTCCAGAAACTTGCCCACCTCGGCCGGGGTCTTGCTCACGCACGTCAAATGGACGTTGGGATTGAGGCCGCGCTCCTTCGCGATCGCAGCCACGCGTACCGGATCGTGCCCGGCCGATCCACCCGCCCAACTCGTGATACCCGCACCCACCACTTCGGGAATTCCGGCAATCCCGGCGGCGATCTCGCCGAGCTTTTCCTCCGCCATCGAGGCGCTCGCCACCATTTCCACCATGTAGCAGAAACGGCCGGCGGTGAGCGCTTCGCGCAGAGGGTTTGCCGCCATTCTATTTGCCTAGCTCTTTGCGGACGATGCGCGTTCCTTCCACCATGGCCTTCAGCTTGGCGAACGCGACATCGCGTGAAAGGTGGAACAACCCACAATCGGGAAGAATGAAGATCCGCTCCGGCGGCAGCACCTTCAGCGCCTTTTGAATACGATCGGCCACCATCTCGGGAGTTTCGATGTCGTCCGTCTTCACGTCGATCACCCCAACGCCGAGTTCGAAGTTGGTATTAAATTCCTTGAACAGATCCAGATCTTCGCCGCCGCGCCGTGCGAATTCCAGCGTCAACTGTTGGACCTTGGCTTCCATGATGGTCGGGAAGAGATACCGGTAGCTTCCTTCCCAGGAAGGTTTGCCATAACGGTTGCCGTAACAAATGTGCAGTGCGATCTTAGCGTCCACACCTTCCACCATGGTGTTCAGAGCTTTCACGCACCACGGCAGATCTTCCGGAAAGCCGGAATAATAAGGCTCGTCGATCTGGATGTATGTCGCGCCAGCTTTTACCAACGCCTTCATCTCCAGGTTCAGGACCTTAGCGATATCGATGGCCAGCGCTTCTTCACTCGGGTAGTACTGATTGCGAATCCGCTTGCTGAGGCAATGCGGACCAGTGATGTTGATCTTGGTCTGCCGTTCGGTGAAGGTCCGCAGAAAGTTGAAATCCGGCACCAAGCCAAGCGAAGCCATGGGCAGCTTGCCCTGCACTACGCTGTCGTAGAAATCGTAATAAAACTTCTTGGACCCTCGGTCGATCTGCACTCCGGGAAGACGTTCCACGAAGTAGTCGACCATGTTGTCGCGGCGCGGCTCGCCGTCGGTGACGATGTCCAAGCCGGCGATTTCCTGGTCCTTAATAGCGGCTTTGGCCGCCGCGTCATAGATCTCGTCCAGATCGTGACGGCTGATCCGCCGGGCAAAATATTCGGTCTTCAGGCGCTCCAGCCAGCCCGGCATGGCGTAGCTGCCGACCATCGTAATAGGGAGAGTGGGGGTCATTTATTCTCGGCGTGTCGTGTATAAAACGGAAGTGCGCGATCCTTTGCGGTAGTGGAAAGGAGCGAAGCGCACGTTGTATCCCGCGCGCTCCGCCACCTCTTTCAGTAAAGCACCATTCACCCAGTTCAGCAGCGAGCCGTCCAGTTTTCCGGGACCGTAAAAGCCCAGCCGGTACTGATCCAGGTCGGTCACGAAAATATCCTGCACTTGCAGATAGCCGCGCGGATGCAGCAACGGAAGCGTGTTCAAGAAGCTTGCCAGCGCTCCCGAGCTCAAGTGAAAGCGAAAGTCGCTGGGTGCTTCTTTGAGGATGTCCTCAACCTTTCCAGCGTCCAATCCTTGCGGAAAAGGGAAATCGGGAAGATCTTCCACCAGTACCAGGCGCTCTTCGAGGCGAATGGCATTCCAGAGGTCCATCCAAAAGGCAACGCCTCGATCGGCATCGCCCAAAAAGTCGGTGCTGCCCGAAAGCAGCCGGCTCACCGTAGCGCGAAGTTTGTCCGGCGGGATATCGAATTCGGTCGAGAGCCGCACCACATCGGCCATGGGAACATAAGCCCGAACCTGGACGAAGTAGAGTTTGCCGTCGCGCCGCACGACTTCCTCGTCGGGCAGGTTGTCGTAGACGTTGGTGGTGTGCACCTGCATGATTTTGTGGCGCAGGAAAGATAGCGTTTTCAGCGGATTCATCGCGTCCAGAACCAGGAAGCTGCACAGGTCGGCGTGATCCTCCACCGCCGGCTTCGACATGTCGAGCGTAGCGAGCGAATAGTCGCCCAGCAGAACTCGCAGCCTCGGATAATAGTCGGTCCCGCGCTCCTGATCCACGCTGCGAAACTTGGTCAGCCACATCCCGACGCGCGTTCCGGTCCCTACGCCGATCTCCAGCAGATAAATCTCCGCCGGCAGCTGATTCTTGGATTCCATATCCCGCAATAGGGTCCAAAAATCTGCGACGCTGTCGGCGATCGCCTCCGGATTGTGGCCGTCCGATTGGCCGCCCGGCAGTGCCTGTTCATAGCCCTTGCCCGTGGCCGCTTCCCAGTCGTGCAACCGGCCCCAATAGAGCTTGTTGAATTCCCACACGATGCTCGATCGCATGGACTGAAACTGCTCCAGTGGCAGCCGGTCCTGATTCTGCGGCTCGGGTGCATTGCTGTGCGCCAAGGCCCGGAGCAGCGCGGCCCGTAAGCAGCCGGGCACCACCTGCCGGGTGTCGACGTGCACGTCCATGATCGGAACCTGTTGTCCCTGTTGGTTGTAGCCGTGCGTCGCGATGACCACTTCCCGGAAGTTCTGCTTGTATTGAATCCAGTCCAATTCGATCTGGAGGCGGGCGAACTGGGCTTTCTCTATATGGCCTTCCTCCAAAAGCGTATACATGGTTCCAATGACGTCTTGGGCGCTGGTGGCGGCTGCTTTGCCTTGGAGGTGATTGAGTTTGACGATCATGTTTCTTGCTAGAGCGTATAAATTTCTGTGCTAGTGCCACCTGCATGCATACTGCGGGCGGCTCCGCCATTTTATCTCATTCGAGCGCGATACAATTGGACTGAGGAAAACCAGATGGCTTCGCTCGATTGGTCCCAATGTGCCGCCGTGGAAAGCATTCCCGGCAAACGCAGCGGCGCGTGGGTATTCAAGGGCACACGAATGCCCGTTTCGACGGTGTTCGAGAATCTTCAGGACATGACCGTCGATGAGCTGGTGGAAGAATTTGGCGTTACCCGTGAACAGGTTCAGGCTGTTCTTGAATTTGCGGCGCGCAGCGCCGAAGTGTCACTTCCCGCGTCGCGTCCGTAGATGCTGGTACTGTTCGACAACGGGACGCCGCGAAACCTCGCTCGGTACCTGATTGATCGTCATACGGTCACGGAAGCCCGTGCGCGAGCATGGAGCGAATTGGAAAACGGCGAACTCTTGGCGGCGGCCGAAGCTGTAGGATTTGAGGTTATCGTCACCACGGACCGCAATCTGCGCTATCAGCAGAACCTTGCAGGACGCACGATTGCGGTGGTCGTCTTAGGCAAGGGCCGCTGGACTCTTATCAAGCCGCACGTTGCAGAGGTAGTGGCAGCGGTCAACGCCGCTACGCCCGGCAGCTATGCCGAGGTTGAGATACCGGAAACGAAGACGTAATGACGCGAAAAGATGTCGAGGGCGCTCGTCAGGAGTTGGAACTCGCCCGAACGATGTCGGAACGGCTTTGGGCCGAGTACCACGAATATGTAAAGACGCTTGACCCGGCGCGAGGTGTGGTCACCCCCGAAGACTTAGCCGCCTGACGGAAGCTTCGGAGGCGACTCGCAGACTACATGCGGCCGAACCGGCTTTTCATGGCTGGGAACGGCACGCCTGGGATTGTTGGGACGCACGGAGACTACCAGTGGTTGAGCAGGGTCGACTGCGATATCTCCACTCTTCTTCGGCTGCGCCCCGACGTTGTGGTCGGCAAGTATCTTGCTGTGACAAGAATCGACGGCGGCACGCTGCACTTGACGGACCAAGAGAAAGGCGACGGATGGTCGACTCCAGACGCTGCCAAAGTCTTCCAAGGTACCTCTGGGGACCTCCGGAGTACCGCGACGATTGGAAGGTCGCATACAGCCCTCGTCTAACTTCGATCCACGGACCGCCGAACGAAACGCATGACGAATGTTGCGCCGGCTTTGACGAGTGGTAGGTGTTTGAGGAGCCAGTAGCGGCAGGAGAGATCGAAGCCTTCGTAAACTGGATGGGTTTTCGCTTGTACGATCCCGATTACCAGTGGTGCGCAGACCGTCTATGGGGTCAACTGACGCGGCTGGGCCCCGAGTCCTACATCGCAGACGGTACCGTGTTCACATTCGCTACTCGGAACAAGGCGCTCTTTGCTAGCGTTCTCGCCGCGTTTTCCGCGAACGCAGAATGACCCGGTGTAAGCCGCCGTATGATAAAATTCAAGCGCGAGTTGTGTGCGCGTGGTTAGCCACTGGTGTCGGCGGAAAGTGCGAGTAAATTATTTAGCATGAGCGACATGCAAGCCTGGGATGCGGATCGGGCGCAAGCTCGGATTCGCCAGTTGGAGCACCTGCCCGGCGCTCTGCTGCCCATCCTGCATGCATTGCAGGAAGAGTTCGGATACGTCGATCCCGCCGCTACTCCGATGATCGCCTCCGCGCTGAATATTTCGCACGCCGAAGTGCATGGCGTCATCAGCTTCTATCACGATTTTCGCCACGCGGCGCCAGGACGCCACGTGATGAAGATTTGCCGCGCCGAAGCCTGCCAGTCCATGGGTTGCGACGCGCTGGTGCGGCACGTTGAGAAGCGCCTTGGTGTGAAATTGGGCGAGACCACGCCCGACCAAAGCCTCACGGTGGAGCAAGTGTTCTGCCTCGGAAATTGCGCGCTGTCGCCAGCCGTTATGCTGGACGGCACGCCGTATGGCCGGGTCTCCCCGAGTGTCGCCGACTTCTTGATCGACAGCTCGCGGAGGGCGCAATGAGCGTAAAAGTCTACGTTCCGCGCGACTCCGCGGCGCTTTCCGTTGGCGCCGAAGGCGTGGCGCGCGCCATCGCGAGTGAAGCTTCCTCACGCGGCCTCGACATCACGCTAGTCCGCAACGGCTCGCGCGGCATGTTCTGGCTGGAGCCGCTGGTGGAAGTGGAAACGCCGCAGGGGCGCATCGCCTATGGTCCGGTTTCACGAGAATCCGTGGCGGGACTGTTCGATGCCGGCTTCCTCGAAGGCAAGCCGCATGCGCTGTGTCTCGGCCCCACCGAAGAGATTCCCTATCTCAAGCAGCAGGAGCGGCTGACCTTCGCGCGCTGCGGCATCGTCGATCCGTTATCGTTGACCGATTACGTCGCAAACGGCGGCTATCGCGGATTGCAACGCGCGCTGACCCTGACGCCGGAAGAGATCGTCGCCGAAGTCACCAACTCAGGATTGCGCGGGCGTGGCGGCGCGGGCTTTCCGACCGGCATCAAGTGGAAAACGGTACTGGGCGCTCAGTCCGATCAGAAATACATCTGCTGCAACGCCGACGAGGGCGATAGCGGCACCTACGCCGATCGCATGATCATGGAAGGCGATCCGTTCGTTCTCATCGAAGGCATGACCATCGCCGCCATCGCGGTGGGCGCGACGCAAGGCTACATCTACTGCCGATCCGAATATCCGCACGCGTTCCGCACGATGCAGCGCGCCATCGCGATTGCCTATGAGAACGGATACCTGGGTGAGAGCGGATACCTCGGCGCGAACCTGCGAGGTAGCGGCAAGCGTTTCGATCTCGAAGTGCGGCTGGGCGCGGGCGCTTACATTTGCGGCGAAGAGACCTCGATGCTCGAAAGTCTGGAAGGCCGGCGCGGCCAGATCCGTCCGAAGCCTCCCCTGCCGGCACTGGAAGGGCTTGTTTGGCAAGCCGACGGTGGTCAATAATGTAATCTCTCTGGCCACGGTGCCGATCATTATGGACAAGGGCGCGGAGCATTATCGCGATTTCGGCATGGGCAGATCGCGCGGGACGTTGACCATCCAATTGGCCGGGAACATCAAGCACGGCGGCCTTGTGGAGAAGGCGTTCGGCATCACGCTTCGCGACGCGATTTACGATTTCGGCGGCGGCACCGCTTCGGGACGGCCCTTGCGCGCGGTACAGGTAGGCGGGCCGTTGGGCGCCTATTTCCCGGATTCGCTCCTTGACACGCCGCTCGATTACGAAGCTTTCGCCGCGCGCAAAGGCATGCTGGGCCACGGCGGCATTGTGGTGTTCGACGACACCGTCGATCTGGCGAAACAAGCCCGCTTCGCGATGGAGTTTTGCGCCATCGAAAGCTGCGGCAAGTGCACGCCCTGCCGGGTTGGATCCACGCGCGGCGTGGAAGTGATCGACCGTATCATCGCGAATGAAAGTCGTACCAAGAATCTCGAATTGCTCGATGATTTATGTGAACTGATGACCGACGGATCGTTGTGCGCGCTAGGCGGTTTGATCCCGCTGCCGGTGATGAGCGCGATCCGGAATTTCCCCGAAGATTTTGACAAGCCAGCGCCCACACCGCCGGAGTTGCTGCTTGATTCACAGAACGATCCGAAGAACCGAGAGACACACCCATGGCGCTAATACAAGAAACCGACTACGGCACTCCCGCAAGAATCGCCGAAACTCTGGTCACGCTCGAGATCGATGGCAAGCCGGTAACGGTGCCGCGGGGGACGTCGGTGATGCGCGCCGCCGTCGAAGCCGGCATACAGGTACCGAAGCTATGCGCGACCGACAACATGGAAGCGTTCGGTTCGTGCCGCCTGTGTTTGGTTGAGATCGAGGGCCGCCGCGGCACTCCTGCCTCTTGCACCACGCCGGCCGAGCCGGGCATGAAGGTGCGGACGCAAACGCCCAAGCTCGCGAAACTGCGGCGGGGCGTGATGGAGCTGTACATCTCCGATCATCCGCTGGATTGCCTGACGTGCTCGGCCAACGGCGATTGCGAATTGCAGGACATGGCGGGCGTAGTCGGGTTGCGCGAAGTCCGCTACGGTTACGAAGGCGAGAACCATCTCAAGGCTCCGAAAGACGAGTCGAATCCGTATTTCACGTTCGAAGCTTCGAAGTGCATCGTTTGTTCGCGCTGCGTGCGGGCTTGCGAGGAAGTGCAGGGAACGTTCGCGCTGACCATCCAGGGCCGCGGCTTCGAATCGAAAGTGGCGTCCGGTCCCACGAATTTTCTCGATTCCGAATGCGTCTCCTGCGGCGCGTGCGTGCAAGCGTGTCCCACCGCGACGCTGACGGAAAAAACGGTCATCGCGAAGGGCCAGCCCGAGCATAGCGTGGTCACCACCTGCGCTTATTGCGGCGTGGGCTGTGCGTTCAAGGCCGAGATGCAGGGCGCCGAAGTGGTCCGCATGATGCCCTACAAAGACGGCAAGGCGAACCACGGGCATTCGTGCGTGAAGGGCCGGTTCGCGTGGGGCTATGCGACCCACAAGGATCGCATCACCAAACCCATGATCCGCGCCAAGATCACCGACCCGTGGCGCGAAGTTTCGTGGGAAGAAGCCATCAACTACGCGGCCAGCGAGTTCAAGCGCATCCAAGCCAAGTACGGGCGCGATTCCGTCGGCGGCATCACTTCTTCGCGCTGCACCAACGAAGAAACCTACTCTGGTGCAGAAGCTGATCCGCGCGGCGTTTGGCAATAACAACGTCGACACTTGCGCGCGCGTTTGTCATTCGCCTACCGGCTACGGGCTGAAGACTACTTTCGGAACTTCGGCGGGAACGCAGGACTTCGATTCGGTGGACGAAACCGACGTCATCATGGTGATCGGCGCCAATCCGACGGACGCCCATCCGGTTTTCGCATCGCACATGAAGCGGCGGCTGCGCGAAGGCGCGCGGCTGATCGTGGTCGATCCGCGCCGCATTGATTTAGTAAAGAGCGCGCACGTGAAAGCGGATTATCATTTGCCGCTGCTGCCGGGCTCGAACGTTGCCGTAATCAACGCTATTGCGCATGTGATCGTCACCGAAGGTCTGCTCGACGAGCCATTCGTCCAAGAGCGCTGCGATGTGGAGGCTTTCGAACAGTGGCGGAAGTTCATCGCGGAAGAGCGCAATTCGCCGGAAGCCACCGAATCCATCAGCGGCGTGCCGGCCGCCGACCTGCGCGCCGCTGCCCGGCTTTATGCTACCGGCGGCAACGCGGCCATTTACTACGGGCTCGGCGTCACCGAGCACAGCCAGGGATCGACCATGGTGATGGGCATGGCGAATCTTGCCATGGCTCACCGGCAACATGGGCAGGCGTGGCGTAGGCGTGAATCCGCTGCGCGGCCAGAACAATGTGCAGGGCGCCTGCGATATGGGATCGTTCCCGCACGAGTTCTCCGGGTACCGGCATGTTTCGAATGACGCCGCGCGCCATCTGTTCGAGGAGGCCTGGCACGTTCCGCTGCAAGACGAGCCTGGCCTGCGCATCTCCAACATGCTGGACGCGGCCGTGCGAGGGCACGTTCAAGGGCATCTACATCGAGGGCGAGGATATCGTCCAGTCCGATCCGAATACGCAGCACGTCACGGCCGGGATGACGGCCATGGAATGCGTCGTGGTGCAGGATCTTTTCCTGAACGAGACCGCCACCTACGCGCATGTTTTCTTCCCCGGATCGTCGTTCCTCGAAAAAGACGGGACGTTCACCAATGCCGAGCGGCGCATCAGCCGAGTGCGCAAAGCGATTCCTCCCATGTCGGGCATGGCGGATTGGGAGATCACCAAGGCGCTTTTCGGCCGCGCTCGGGTATCCGATGCCGTATAATCACCCGTCGGAAATCATGGACGAGATCGCGCGCCTCACGCCGACCTTCGCAGGCGTCAGTTTCGACAGAATCGACGAGCTCGGCAGCATCCAGTGGCCCTGCAACGCCAAAGCGCCCGAGGGCACGCCAGTGATGCACATCGGCGGATTCGTGCGCGGCAAGGGCCGTTTCATGATCACGCAGTTTGTGCCCACCGAGGAGCGGACCACCGGCAAGTTCCCGTTGATCCTCACCACCGGCCGTATTCTCACTCAATACAACGTGGGCGCGCAGACCGCGCGCACGGAAAACAACGTCTGGCACGCCGAAGACTTGCTCGAAATTCATCCGTTCGATGCCGAGAATCGCGGCATTCGCGAGGGCGATCGCGTGTCGCTCACTAGCCGCGCCGGCCAAACCACCTTGCACGCGCGCATTTCGGAGCGCATGCAGCCGGGCGTGGTATACACCACGTTCCATCACGGCTTCACCGGCGCCAACGTCGTCACCACCGAGTTTGAGGACTGGGCCACCGGTTGCCCCGAGTACAAAGTGACTGCCGTGGAAGTCACCCTGGCCAGGAAAATGTCGGAGTGGCAGGAGCATTACCTCGAAACGCGGCGCCAGAACACGCAAATCCTCACCGGAGCCACCGGCGACTAGAAGATGGAATCTGACCGTATGGTTCATCGAGCGAACCAGATCGCTCTGTTCTTTGCAGGCTATCCGCACGACGAAGCTGTCGCCGGCGTCCTGGATCACTTCAAGAGGTTTTGGGAGCGTCGGATGCGCGATCAGATAATCGCGTACGTCGCGCACGGCGGCCCAGGCTTGCATGAGCTGGCGCTGGAAGCGGTAAAGCGGCTGCAGTAATCGCCGTTATTGAACCGCGGCTGCCTTTGCCGCAGCCTTCGTCAGGATCAAGATATGCTGCCTCGGCAGCGTCTCAATCACCTGGCTCATTACGAACCCCTGCGGCTCCAGCTCCGCCTTCACTTCGGCCACCGTCATCTTGTGCTCTTCGCGAATCGGAACATTCGGATCTTCCTTGCGATACTCCAGCAGCACCAGCCGTCCATCGGGCTTTAACGACTCGCGGATTTTATCGATCATCTGGCGGGGCTTCGAGAACTCGTGATACACATCCACCAGCAGCACCAGATCCATGCGCCCCGCCGGAAGCTTGGGGTCCGCGTCTTCTCCCAGCACCAGTTCGATATTCATGATTTTCGCCTTGGCCGCGTTCTGTTGCAGCCGGCGTAGCATCTCGGGCTGAAGATCGTTGGCGTAGACTCGGCCGGCCGGTCCCACGCGCTTAGCCATCCGCAGCGACATATATCCCGTGCCCGCGCCGACATCCGCGACCACCATCCCGGGCCGAATTCCGAGGGCGTCCAGCGCTGCTTCTGGATTTTCTTCCTGCTCGCGCTCCGGCCGGTTCAACCAGTCCGCGCCCTGCACCCCCATGACGCCCGCGATCTTCCGGCCAGTGACCGGATGTTCACCCTGCCCGGCAAACAGGCTCGCGGCGCATAGCGCAAGCACGCAGTGTCGAGTCATCCGCATACTGGCGTTGTATCATACACGCATGAGGTCCCGTTGGACACTGATGGCCGGCCTGTTTATGATCACGGCGTCCGATACCTTCGCGCACGACATCATCACCACCGCCATCACTTGGGATCGCGAAATATCTCGTATCGTCTATGAGCGCTGTGCTTCGTGCCATCACGAGGGAGGGCGGGCGTTCTCGTTGATGACTTACGCCGCCGCGCGCCCCTGGGCCGTGGCCATCAAGGAAGAAGTGCTGGAGCGGAAGATGCCGCCCTGGGGCGCGGTGAAAGGCTTCGGCGATTTTCGCAATGACAAGGCCCTCACGCCGGAGCAACTGGAACTGATCATCAGTTGGGTAGGCGGCGGCGTGCCGGAAGGCGAAGCCAAGGATTTAGCGCCGGATCCCAAGTTCGATGAACAGCCGCGCGCAGGCTCCTTCGCACGGCTCCATCGCGGTGAGCGGCGAATTCGAACTGCACAAGAACTTCTTGCTCGACGGCCTACTGCCCAAGTCGGTACCCGATGACGCCGCTTTTCAGATCACGGCCGAGTTGCCCGATGGCAGCATCGAGCCGTTACTGTGGTTCGAGCACTACAGCGCGAAGTTCGCTCATCCGTTCTTATATCGAACCGCGATCGACTTGCCGGCCGGCACCAAGATTCACGGAGTCCCGCCAGGATCGACCGTCCTGCTGCTGCCCGCCGCTCCCGCCAGTTCTAAGGCTACTCCAACTCCTTAACAGGCACGTCGAAGTGCGCGGTGTTCACTACGCCGTTGCGCTGGAACTGCACCCATACGCGATAAGTTCGCGCGCGCGGAAACTCCAGGCTGAACTGGATCTGCGGACCGCCATCGGCGATGAACGGATGTGTGTGGATCATATCGATCAAATCGTCGCTGGCGGCCAGCATGTGCGCCCACACGCCAATATATTTCTCCAAGCCGTCGCCGGGCGAGACCCGAAAATAGATCTGCGTCTTCTGCGCGGCGATGGGCTGCGGCGGATCGGTAGTCATCTCCACCTGCAAATTCTCGGCCTGCTTGGTGGAATAATCGCGCGGCAGCACGGCCACCGGGGGCGGCGTCCCCGCTACGATCAACGTCTTTGCGATCAGCTGCGGCGTCGCGCCATCCGGATAAAAGTCGCCCAGTATGCGATACATCCCGGGCTTGGGGAACGCGAGACTGTAAACAAAGTCGCCATCCGGCTGGAACACCGGATGATCGTGCACGAAGAATTGCAGATCCTGGCTCACCACAAACATGTGGAAAAGCTTCTCATGCACGATCTGAAAATCCTTGACCGTGCGATCCTTCCATGGATCATGCACGCTGAACTTCAGCTGCGCCGGCTGATTCGGCTTAACGGCCCGCGGAGTCACTGTCAGATCCAGGTGAAATTCCACGGGCTCCGGGATGCCCTCGCGCAGCTTCATCCCGCAGCGCCGGCAAGTTCCCGGCTGATTGGAGCGCACCTCCGGGTCCATGGGGCAGATAAAGACCTTGTCCTGTGCCCACAGCACGCCAAACATGAGCATCAGCAAGAAAGAGCAGACTGCCGCGCGCATGCCTTATCGTCTCACACCCCTCCTGCAGCCGCACGGGGTACCATGACAGCAGAGTAATCATCATGGCATTCAATAAATTCACCTGTCTTCTAATCTGCGCCGGAGTTGCAATCCCAGCCGCCGCGCAAAACTTCGACAACAGTGGAAACAGCAAGCTCAACGGCGATTATTTCGTCCGTCAGGTAGTCACCACCGAGCTGGACCCCGACACCAGCGCCATCGGCCGCGCCGTGAGCATCATCGGCATCATGACTTTTGACGGCATTGGCACTTACACCTTCAATGGCCAGATCGAGCGACACCGACGTAGGAGGCTCGTCGGCCGGCTATTCCACCAGCGGCACCTACTCGGTGGAATCCAACGGCATGATGGTGTTTACGAATCCCATCGACAGCACTGACACCGAATATGGAGCCATCGCCGGCGTAGGACCCATCTCCATTGTCGCCAGCGCCACGGAGGGCCAGTACAACGATGTTTTCTACGGCATCCAGGCCGGCAGCACTGCCAGTAATGCCAGCAACGCCAGTATCAACGGCCAATACAACGTAGGCTTCATCGATTTCCTGCAAGCCAACGCATCTCAAGTTCGGGATGGATACTATACTCTCAACTCTTCCGGATCTGGCGTTCTTGGCAGCATAAATGTAAACGGGGCGATGGCCAATCAGAGCAATAACAATGTCGTCCAGACGATTTCCGGCGTCACCTATGCCATCACCAGCCCCAACGGCGCCGGCACGTTGACGTATCCCACCGCGTCAACCGTCACCACCGCCCTAGTGAGTGGACAGAAAACGTTCTATGTTTCCGCCGATGGCAATCTCTTGCTGGGCGGCGATCCCAACGGGTTCGACTTGATCATCGGCATCAAGTCGCTCTCCGGGGCATCTTCGAACAGTTTATACAAGGGCACCTACTACGGCGCCGCACTTGAGAACGATGCTTCCGATGTCGCCGACGGTAACAACGATATCGATTCCTTTTCCGGTTCCACCTTGGCTCTCGGCACCCAGGCCAACTCGGCTTTGTCCAGCACCCAGGGCGACAGCATTTCGCACGAACGGATCGTATTCTTCGATATCCCGGTGTACGACTACAGCCTCGAGATCCCCTTCGATTTCTCGTCCAGTCCCAATTACAACGACGGCTCTTTTCAGTATGAGCTGGGGGCGAACGGGAATACGGTTTTAATCGTAGGAACGGGATCGTTCTATTCGCTGTCCGTCAATGTATTGGCGCAGTCCACCACTCCGGTGACCAGCGTTTTCATTGATCCCTTGAGTATCTTCAACGCAGCCAGCTACGCGCCCATTACGAATTCTGTCGCGCCGGGCGAGTTCGTTACCATCTACGGCCTCGGCTTCGCTTCGTCGCCGAAATCAGCCACCACCTTGCCGCTGCCCTTCACGTTGGGCAGTACGCGAGTGACCGTAAACGGCCGGCCCGCTCCGCTGGACTACGTCGGCCCCACGCAGATCAACCTGCTGGTTCCCTATGCCGTGTCCCAGGACGGTGGCCTCGCTACTTTCCAGGTAACGAACAACGGTGTTCCCTCGAACGAGGTTACGGTTTATTCGGCCCTGACTGCCCCCGGCATTTTCACCCTCAACAGCCAGGACGGAACTTACCCTTCTGGCGTCGGCCCTTCCGCTGTGCTGCATCAGGATTACTCTTTGGTGACGCAGGATAATCCGGCCGTCGCCGGCGAAACGCTGCAACTGTATGTTACGGGCCTCGGTTCGGTGACTCCACAGGTTGCCGACGGCGCAGCCGCGCCTGCCGCCGGCCCCATCAGTTACGTCGATGAGTTTACGCAGGGAAACCTATTCGTCGATCTCTACGATCAGAACCTCAACGACTCCCCGGCCAGTGTAACCTTCGCCGGTCTTGCGCCCGGATTCGCCGGCCTATATCAAATCAACTTTGTCGTTCCCAGCGGCGTTGCGTCCGGCCTGGCGTATGTCGATATCTCGACCACCGAGGCTTACACGTCGGAAGCCAAGCTATTTATGCAGTAGAGCGCTACTTCAACGGAGAGAAGTCCGTTGGGTCCATATACGTGGAATCCACTTTCTCCACCACTTTCGCGTCGCCCGCTTGTGACTTGATCATCGCCTGGAATTCCGGATCGGCCTGAAACGCGGCCCAATGCTTCTTCGCTTCATCCCGGCTGGGATGGGCCAGAATGTAGATGAACGTGTTGTCGGCGACAGGCGCGTCCACCGGCGCCCAGTATCCGACAGCCTTCAGGTCGTGCTTGGCGAACATCTTCGTTACCTTGTCGCGAAACTCGGCCTGCAACGCAGTCGCCTTGCCAGGTACCGTATGATAAACGCGGAGTTCAAAGACGCGGTTTGCATCCGCCCGAACTTGCTCCGTCCGGGTGAGCCGGGCAGTGAATAACGAGCCGGCCGCGAAGGCCAGCAGAGCGATACCGCAAACGTTCCATCGATTGAGTCTCATGGTCTGCGATCATATCAAACTGCGAATAGCCAGCGCTTCCCAAATGCGCTAAAAACCGGCAATATAGAGGGATACCATCGTCTGTGTCAGAATCTCGTAAGCCTCCGGTTTTCATTGTTGGTTCGCCCCGTAGCGGAACCACCCTGCTGCGCCGAATTTTGAATCGCCATCCTGCGTTGGCGGTGTGCGAGGAGTCCCGCTTCTTTGAAGAGGTGTACGCGCGCCGCTCGGCGTTTGGTCCTCTGGAAAATACGACCAACCGGGCGCGCTTCGTTCGAGAGCTTTTATTGACCGCGCGGGTCAGGCAACTGGGACCGGATATCGAAAAGCTACGGCGTCAGCTATTGGAAGAGGGAACCAGTTATCGCAACGTGTTCCGCTGCCTCCTGCAATTCTACGCCGACTCGGAAGGCAAGCCGCGCGGCGGCGACAAGACGCCCGTCCATTCCTATTTCACTGAAACCTTGTCCGAATGGTATCCGGGAGCGCCCATCATTCACCTGGTCCGGGATCCGCGCGACGTAGTTGCTTCCTTGCAGCGCATGCACTGGGCGCCGAAGAGCATCGTGAACAATGCGTACTATTGGCTGCGATTCAATCGCGCGGCGGAGCGGTCCAACATCGTCCGGAATACCTGCGGATTCAATATGAGCAGCCTGGTGGCGAATCCCGAGCGCGAACTATCGCGCATCTGTTCCCACATTGGCGAGGACTATTCGGATGCTCTATTTCCCGCCAATTCCTCCGCCCCCTATTCCTGGCCAGCTAGCGCCAGCGCGCCAGTGACGCGAGAACGAATGGGCGCCTGGCGCGAACAGCTCGCCCCCAACGACGTAGCCGTTATTGAGTGGATCGCGGGCGACCGTTTTGCGGCCTACGGTTATTCCCCAATTGCCGCCTCGGTCCCGGCCGCCGCAACCGCCAACGCGATGATCCAAGCCCTTGTCGATCTCGCGCGGCGCCGTTTGCGCCAATTTCCGCATCACTGGTTGTGTTGGACCCAGCCCGCCAACCTCGCCGCACAAGAATATTGCAAATTTCGCCAGGGTTGGGACCGTGCGTTTCCCGGCTTGACGCCTTTGCACCAATTAGCTCTCCAACCCGTTCGATAACTGCCGGCCATTCTGAAAGCATGCCAGAGAAACCGAGAGACATTCATTAGTGACAGAATCCCGCAAGCCGCCGGTCTTCATTGTTGGTTCGCCCCGCAGCGGAACCACCATGCTTAGGAATTTGCTCAGCCGGCATCCTTCCATCGCAATTTGCGGAGAGACTCGTTTCTTCGCAGAAATCTACAAGCGCCGCTCCGCCTTCGGTCCACTGGAAAACCCCGAGAATCGTCGGCGGCTGGTGGACCAATTTCTTTCCACCGCGCGCGTCAAGCGCCTCCGCGTGGATCTCACGGGCCTGCGCCAAAAGCTTCTGGATGAGGCTACCAGCTACCCCGAATTGCTGGCCGCGATCATGCGTTACTACTCCGATACGCACGGCAAGGAGCGCTTCGGCGAGAAGACGCCCAACCATGCTTTCTTCACCGAAACGCTAAGCGAGTGGTACCCCGGAGCCTCGATTATCCACCTGGTGCGGGATCCCCGCGACGTTGTGGCTTCTCTCCAACGTATCGCGTGGGCGCCCAAAAGCATCTTGAATAACGCTTGGATCTGGGTACTGTTCAACCGGGCCGCTGAAAAGTCGCGCCACCGTCCCGGATACCTGTTGGTTCATTACGAGCGATTGGTTGACTCTACCGAGTTGGAACTGGAGCGGATCTGCAATCACATCGGTGCGGAATGGCCCGCCACGTTCGCCATGCCCGCGAACGAATCCGCCCCCTATTCCTGGCCCAGCAGCGCGCGGGGGCCGGTCACTCGCGAGAGGCTGGAGAAGTGGAGGGAGGAACTCAGCGCTCAGGATGTTTCGCTGGTGGAGCGCATTGCGGGCCCACGCCTGGAATCCTATGGTTATAAACCAAGCGGACATTCAGCTTCGCTGGCGACATTCGTGCAAGCCGCCGCCGTTGCCGGCCTGGACTCGGCTCGACGCCGCATCGCAGACGTCCCCTATACGTGGTTCTATCTCACCCAGCCCACCAATCTGGTTCTGCACGAATATTGGAAGTACCGCAGCTCGTGGGAAACCATGTTCCCAGGTCAGACTCCGCGGAAGGACCCCAGCAAATAGCCGCGATCGACATGCAGATGACAGCCGAGGACAGCCAGCTGAATCCCCAGTGGGCGCTTCACCGGTTAATCACCGGACACTATCTGTCCCGGGCAATTTATGTCGCTGCGAAGCTCGGCATCGCGGACTTGCTGAAGGATGGTCCCCGGCACATTGCCGACTTGGCGGAAGCCACCCGTTCGCATGGTCCCTCGCTCCATCGGCTGATGCTGTTACTCGTTAGCGAGAAAGTGTTTGCAGAGTCCCCGGCCGAATATTTCCAACTTACGCCGATGGGAGAACGCTTGCGATCCGATGTTCCAGGATCGGCCCGCGCCCAAGCCCTCTTGCTCGCCGGTCCCTGGCAGCAACGAGCCTGGAGCCGCCTTCTGGATGTCGTTCAAACCGGCCAGGGGGCGTCCTCGCAGGCGCTCTTTCCATTCCTGGCGAAATATCCCGAAGAAGCCGCGATCTTTAACGAAGCCATGGCGAGCAAAACGGCAGTCCTCACCAGCGCTTTTCTCGCCGCGTACGATTGTTCCCGATTTTCAACGGTGGTCGAAGTGGGCGGCGGTCTTGGATCGCTGCTGTGTGCAATTCTCCAGACCAACCCAACCCTGCGCGGGATTCTCTTTGACTTACCGCCGGTCGCCGCCGAAGCCAGGGAACAAGTGCGCTCGGCCGGGTTGGCGGATCGCTGTGAAGTCGTCGGGGGCGATTTCTTTGAAGCCTTGCCCAGCGGTGCCGATGCCTACCTTCTCAAGAGCGTTATTCACGATTGGGATGACGCGCAAAGTGTGGCTATCCTGCGCAATGTTGCACAAGCGATGGCCCCGAATGGCAAGCTGCTGCTGGTTGAAATGGTGGTTCCGGCCCAGCTCGGCCAGTCGCCTTGGAGCCAAATGGTTACCGCCAGCGACCTGAACATGCTGGTAAGCACCGGGGGCCGTGAGCGATCTGAAGCCGCGTATCGGCAGATCTTCGAAGCCGCCGGCTTCGAGCTTTCGAGAATCATCCCCACCGGAACTCCGTGGAGCGTCTTGGAAGGGTTACACTGTCGTCGTGCGAGCGACAACGCCTGAGATGGGGATTCCAGAGGCCAGCCATGGACCGGTGCCGGCGTCCAGGGCTGGGTCCGCCCCGCTCGGTTCTCCGCCGCTCTTCACACTGAACGATCTGCTGTGGCTAATTTATCTTTACCCCATTCGCTGGCTCGCGCTGTTCCTGCCGCGCGGGCTCTTATATGCCATCGGGAAGTTGTCAAATCCGATTGTCCAGTTCCATGCACGCCGGCGTAAAGCCAAAGCAGTGCCGTGGATCGCGCAAGCCTGCCGGACTACCCCCGCAAACGCCTGGCAAATTGCCAGCCGGTCGCTTTCCAACGGTATTTTCCGAACCCTGGACGAACTCCTGATGCTGCGCCCGTCGTCCGGAAAATTGCTGAATTGCACCGGCATCGATGGCGTCCAGCATCTCGAGCAAGCCATCGCCGCGGGCAAAGGCGTGATGCTGCTGGTCGGCCACTTCTGGGCCAATCGAGTCGCGGTAAGATATCTAATCGCCAACGGTTATCCGGCGCTTTCCGTTCACAACCAGAACCCGACCAATAGGTCGGGCGGCCGGTTTGGCAAACGCTTCTTGCAGCCGCAAGCCATCCGGCTCCAGCAGCGCGCGAACCCGGACCAGGTGTTCATTCAGGATCCCGATTGCAGTCTCAAGATCATGCGGACGCTGCGAGCAGGTGGCGTGGTTGTTCTCCAGGCCGATGGACGCGGAGGCAGGAACCTGAAGGAAGTTGAATTCCTGACAGTTCCCTGGCGCGTATCGTTGGGGATTTATGAATTTGTCCGGCTGTGCGACTGTGCTGTCGTCCCGATGCTGTGCCTGGGCCGCAGCACTGCGTTCCGAATCCGTTTTGATCCTGCCTTGGCAGTCCACGCAGCCTCTTCGCGGGAAGCCTTTGTGTCGGCCAACTTGCCGCTTTTCTTGAAAGTTATCGAAGGGCAGATCGCCGCAAATCCGGAGGAATGGAGGCTATGGAACCACTTCTAAAAGACTCCGGTTCGGGATCGCCCGGCACTACCGACCGGATACGCCGCGTTTTCATCGAGTCGCTGCATATCAACCTCGACGAGCGAGACTTCAGCTACGATTCCAAGCTGGACGAATCCGTCGGGCTCGATTCGGTGGCCGTGCTCGATTTCGTTACCGCCCTCGAGAAAGAGTTTGGAATAACCTTCGAGCCGGAGATGTTGACGATCGATTTCGTGCGCGATCTGAAACAACTGGCGGCTTATGTCGACGATCTGACCCTGCGGCGCCGGGCCGCGGGGGGGCCGGCATGATCGCTGAACAATTCCGCGAGGCCGTGCGGCAATATCGCGATCGGCTCGCGCTGGTCGACGGGTCTCAAAGACTCACCTTTGCTGAATTGTCGGAGCGCGTGCGAAGCTGCTCGCGACTGGCTGCGGTCCGCGCTCGATCCTCAGCCCGGCGACGTCATTGCCGCCTCGCTTGATAACTCCTGGCAATTCGTCGCATGCTTCTTTGCGGTTTCCGAGTTGGGTTGTGTGCTGATGCCTTGCAATCCCCAATGGCGGGCCGCGGAGTTGCGCGCCTACGCAGGCCGATTAGGTTTTCGCGGTGCCGTCATTGAACCGCGCTTCAGAGCTGAATGGGATCAGATTCTGGATGCAATCCCGAATGGCAGTTTACTTACCGCCGATAGCCTGCCCTCCAGCGCCAGCCCAGCCGGCTCTTCTGGCCCTCTTTCCATGGATTCAGCCGCCGAGGACGCTCCGGCACTCTATTTATCCACCTCCGGGTCTACCGGTGCGCCCCGCCTGGTTCCCCGCAGCCATCGCAACCTTCGTGCAACCGCTGAGAATGTGGGCAGTACCCTCGAGATTTCGCCCGGCCGCCGGTTCCTGAGTGTGGTCCCGTTTTTCTCCAGTAACGGACTCCACAATGGTCTTTTTATGCCGCTGATGAGGGGCGCCACAGTGATAATGATGCGCCAGTTCAGCCCCGGCGCTTGTGCCGAATTGGTGCAGCGCGAGCAAGTAGATACCCTGTTCGGCTCACCGTTCGTGTATGGATACCTGGTCGACAGCGTGGGCGATCCCAAGTTGCTCTCCAGTTTGCAATACAGCTACAGCGGCGGCGCGCGCCTTCCATCCAACGTATCTGATCGTTGGCGGGAGCGCTTCGGCGTGCCCATCCGTCAATCCTACGGAATGTCGGAGACGGGACTCATTACGGCCGAACGTACCGCCCAAACCTTGCCATCTGCCGTTGGAGCTTGCATAGGCGAACCTGTCCGCGCGGTTGAAATCATCATCCTCGGAGGCGACGGCCAGAACCTGGGGGTTGGCGAAATTGGCGAGCTGGCGGTACATTCCGCGTCCCTGATGTCGGGCTACTTCGGAGAACCAGAACTAAACAACCGCCGCTTTTTCAACGGCTTTTTTCGCACTGGCGACTTGGGCTGTTTTGATTCCACCGGGCGAATCCATTTGACCGGCCGGATGGGCCGGGGGATCAATATCGCCGGAACGAAAATTGATCCCGTAGAGGTCGAGCGGGCCGTCGAGATGCTTCCCAATGTGGCCTCCTGCCACGTGGACGCAGTTCCGAACGGACGGGGAGGGGAAGTCCTGCGGGCCCGGGTCGTGCCGCTTGATGGCCTTCCACTTACTCGCCGCGAGGTAATTGAACACTGCCGCCTGCAGCTGGCCGAATATAAGCTTCCGCGGGTGATTGAGTTTTTGGAAACCTCGCCCGCCACGTTAGCCGGTAAGGTTCCTCGCAACCGCCCGCCGGATCCCGGCCCACAGGCCGAATCTTAGGGTTCTAAATGACCTGCGCCCGGTGTATACTTTTGTCACTGGAACAACTTTGAGCGTACCCGTGAGTTCCAACGGCGCTGGCCAACCCGGCAGGCAGCTTTTGATCGGCCTGGACGCGACGGAATGGTCGCTGATTCAACGCTGGGCCGAAGCCGGACGCTTGCCCACGTTCCAGCGTCTCATTGAGCAAGGCGCGCGAGTGGAACTCGCCAGCACCGCCGCCCAGCTTCCCGATACCGTGTGGTCCGCCATCTATTCCGGAATGAATCCCGGCTCATTTCGCGAAATACTTCTACGTGCAGTATGACCCCGTTACCGGCGATCTGAAGATGATGGATGACGACTCCATCGGCGCGACGCCGTTTTGGCGCTATCTGGCCGATGCCGGCCGGCGAGTTTGCGTTCTGGACGTCCCCAAGTTCCCGGTCAGCCGCATGGATGGCCTTTACCTGGCCAACTGGGGAACGCATGCCACCAAGACTGCCCGAGCCTCACATCCCCCCAGCTTGCTCCAGGAGATCAACCAGCGCTTCGGTCCGCACCCGGTAGGCGAGTGCGATGCCGTCGATGCCAATCCGAAAGCCCTGACGAAGCTGCGGGATCGTATCTTGGACGGGGTTCGGGTTCGCGGCGATCTCTATCGTTTCTTAATGGCTCGCGAGAAGTGGGATGTATTCTTCGCGGCCTTCTCGGAAACGCATTGCGTCGGACACCATTTCTGGCAGTTCCTGGATTCCACCCACCCGGGCTACGATCCCGCGGATCGCCACGGACTTCGCGACACTGTGCAATCCGTGTATGAAGCTCTCGACGAGGAACTCGGCAAAATACTCGAGGTTGCCGGACCCGGCACCCGCTGCATGATCTTCTCCGGCCACGGCATGGGGCCCATCTGGCACGCTTCGTGGAATCTCCAGGAGATTCTCGATCTGCTGGGCTTCGGCAGGATAGCCGCACAGCCTCGTGCGCCGCAGGCTCAACAGGCCGCCATCAATCCCTGGCGCTTTGTCAAAAGGGCGGTGCCCGGCAAACTGCAGTACGCCATCAAATCGATGCTTCCCGACAGCCGTTCAAAATGAGCTGATTTTCCGTTGGTATGCCGGCCCGCGCCATTGGGCCGGTTGCCGGAGCATCGCTCTGCCCAACAACGATTCGGTGGGCGCCATCCGCCTTTTGGTCCAGGGCCGCGATCGTCATGGAGTCGTCGCGCCGGACGAATATCGCACGACTTGCCAGCAGATCGCGGCGGCTCTTTATGACCTCCGAGATGCCGCCACCGGGCGCAAGGTTACTCTCCAGGTTTCCATTCTGCACGAAGAATTCGACGGCCCTTATAAGGATGGCCTCCCCGACCTCACTATTTTGTGGGATCAGAGTTTCGCCTGGGATGAAATCACTTCACCCGTCCTTGGTCGGCTCAAGATTCGAATGCAGGACAGTCGCAGCGGCAGCCATACACCGCGCGGATTCCTGCTGGCGCGCGGGTACGGCGAGAGTCCGGGCCAGGATCTGGGACGCGCAACGCTGTACGATATCGCGCCCACCGTACTCAGCGCCGCCGGCGTCGATCAACCGGACACCATGCGCGGCCGGCCGTTGTTGTCATTCCACGCCGCCGCTCGTTCTCAAGTGATCGCCGGCGCCGAATAGTTTCCGCTCTAGTGCTTTGAATCGCCGGTCCTGCCGAAGTCCTTCCGAGCGCGGATCCACCCGCAGCATGAACAATGCCGCGGCCCGCTCCCGGACGGCGCGTGCCAGTTCTTCAAATGCCGCATCCCGCTGCTTCAGCCCGTCTAGAATCAGGGCGATGTAATACGCGTCCACATATTCCGTCTCGCGAATGTGCTGCAACTCGTCAAGAATCGCGCTGGCCTCCGGTTCACGGCCGTTTCTAGCCAGGCAGCCCGCTTCGAGCGCGCGCAGCCAGGGCAGATCGGGCGTCAGAACGCTCACCATACGGTGTTGCGCCAGCGCTTCTTCGATTTGGCCGGTGGCTTCCAGCGCGTGTGCATAGTGCGCCCGCCCCATATGCTGATAGGGATGCAGATCCAAGGCCTTCTTCCCGTATTCGACAGCGGCCTCAAATTCTCGGCTGCATAGCCGAACAAAAGTTTCGGTGGCTGGCAATACCGGGGAAAGCGGGTCGGCGGCGCGTCCTTGCTCCAGCATGTCGAACGCCTCATCCATGCGGCCGGTTGTGCAGTAAAGGACCGCCAGACGGACGTAAACGGTTTCCAATTTCGGGTCTTCACCCAGCGCCTGCAGCAGGTCCGACTCCGCTTCCACGAACTTTCGTTCGCAAATATGCAGCGCGTGCCCGCGATCGGATCGCAAGCCCGCGGTTAAGCCTCCCATCGCCACTGCGCGCCGGTGCGCTTCCTGGAACTTGGGGTAGGTTTCCCTGGGTGGCCGCATCCCGTAGGTGCATAGCAGCAGGTACGTCTGTGCGATGCCTTCCACAGCCCGCAAATTGCCGCTGCTCTCCTGCGCGGCCTCTTCAAAGCAGGCCAAAGCCTTCTCAAATCCCTCCCGGGTCCGGCGATTCCACAAGATGCCAGCCAGTCCGGATCAGGTCTTCCCCCTTGGGAATCTCTAACCGATACCCAGCTTGGGGCGGCACCGGATATACGATCCGTATTCCTGCAGGACTTTCTTCACTTCCCTGATCGTGACGGCCACTGTATTCCGCGATACTGATATTCCACCCCATGCTTCGCGGATCATTTGCTGATAATCTACGTACTGCCCGCTATTTCTAATCAATATGTTAAGAGCTCGGAACGCCTGCGGGCCGCAATTCCAGTTCTGCGCCGCCGCGCCGCAGCCTTTGCAGCCCCGCCGGATCCATCGAAAAAGGCCCGAAAGCTAGCTCTTCCATCGCGTTTCCCGAATCAATTTCACTGTTTTTTCATTCCCGGTGAACAGAATCTAGCATAGAATCACGTCAAAGGCTAGACGCCGTTTTGACGCTAAGGGTCTGACATTTCGTTGCAGTATTTTTGAAGCTGGTTAGTAACTCTTGGGGTCCACGTCGACTCCCGGGACGCCTTGCGCAGCCCGGCTCCGCTGGCCTGGAGAAAGTACAAGGAGACAAGGGACATGAGATTCAGAAGGCCACTCAGTATGTGGCTTGGATTGCTTCACTGTTGATGCTATTAGCCGCGCTGGCTTCCACTGCTATGGCCCAGTCGGCTGGAACGGCCGCCCTGGCAGGCGTCGTTACCGATCCGTCGGGCGCCGCGATTCCGAACGTCACCATAACCCTAATCAGTAACGACACCGGCCAAACCCGCAGCGCGATCACCGGCGGAGATGGAGTCTACAAATTCACCCTCTTGCCGCCTGGGAGCTATCGCGTGCGATTTGCCGCCGGCGGTTTCAAGACGGCCGAAGTCGGATCTGTGACTCTCAATGTCACGGAGACGCCCGAACTGAACCGCACGCTGGAAGTCGGCCAGCAATCCGATCAAGTAACGGTTGAGGCCACTGCCGAAACCCTGCAGACCCAAAGCTCCACGCTGGGAACCGTGGCCGGAGCCGGCGAAGTTACCGGCCTTCCGCTTAGCAATCGTAACTATACCCAGATCCTAAGCCTTTCGGCCGGCGCCAATGCCGCCGTCAATGACGCGCGATCGCTCGGCAAAGGCACGCAGGATATGAGCGTGAACGGAAACGCGGCCGGGTTCCAACAATTTCCAGATGGACGGCGTCGCCATCAACAACATCGCCAACGCGGGCAGTGCGAACGACGGCAACATTTATGCCGGCATCGGCATTCCCAGCCCCGACGCGATTCAGGAATTCAAGGTTCAAACCTCCACCTACGACGCCAGCTACGGGCGCAATCCCGGCGCCAACGTCAACGTGGTGACCAAGTCCGGAACCAATCAATTTCACGGCACCGCGTTCGAATTCTTCCGCAACACCGCGCTGAACGCCAACGATTTCTTCTATAACCGCGACAACCCCGACAGTTCCACCCAGAAGCAAGTTCTGAATCAGAACCAGTTCGGCGGCGTCCTCGGTGGCCCTATTAAGAAGGACAAGCTCTTCTTCTTCGGCAGCTACGAAGGGACTCGCTCCAAGAATGGTGTCGCGGCCCAGGGCTTTACCAACGCCACGCTGCCTCCCATCCCGGCCGGCGATAGAAGCGGTCCCGGTTTTGCAGCCGCGCTGGCCGCGTTGAATTGCGGAAACGCTGGCTTCGGCCCCGCGCTCCTCTGCGACGGCTCGAATATTAATCCGGTTGCACTCAACATCCTCAACCTCAAGCTGCCCAACGGCCAGTATTATTACCCGAGCTCGGGCACCAACACTCTCAGGCAGGTGGCCTTCAGCGATCCCGCTATTTACAACGCCGATCAGACTGTGGTCAATGGCGACTACCTGATCAACAACAAGAACACACTGTCCGGGCGCTATTTCTACACTCGCGATCCGCAGACCAGCCCGCTCAATGGAAATCTCCCGGGCAATCCGAGCATTAACTACTACGCCAACACCAACGCTTCCCTGAAACTCACCACCATCGTTTCGAACACCTTCGTGAACGAACTTCGGGGAGCCATGCAGCGCAACGTGGCCATTCTGGGGGAGACTTCCGTCCCCGGCAGCACACCCACCGACCTCGGCCTCACGCCGCTGGTCCCCGGCCTTCCGCTCGCGCCGTGATGTTCATCTTCACCCAGGGCTACAGTCTGTTCAATTCCTTCAACCCCAGCTTCAGCCCCACCACCCAGCATGGAAATGTCCGATCAAATTTCCTGGTCCCACGGCAAGCACACCATTCGCGCCGGCTTCGAGTTTGAAAAGGACCAGTGGAACATCGTCTATCAGGGATTCGAACGCGGCTGGCTCTGGTTTGGCACCTTCAACGACTTCTTGGTCGGCCAGCCCGGGCAACATCTTGCGTTGTATTTTCTGCGTCGCCGGTCCCGAGCAAGGCGTAGTACATGGCTATCGTTTGCCCGCCATGAGCTCGTTCGCTCAGGACGACTACAAAGTCAGTTCCAAATTGACGCTGAATCTAGGCGTCCGCTGGGAGTACGACGGCGCCCTCAGCGACAAGTACGGCAACCTGACCAACGTCTGGACCAGCCAATTGCAAACGGTCCAAAATCCTCCCACCTCGCCCCAAGCCTCAGGCCAATAGTCTGGTGGGATATGTGGTTCCCAGCAATTACAGTACGGCCACCTGGGGTCCGGTGCCGGCTGGCGTTTTGAAGAATTCGGGCAGCCTGCCGCTTTCGAGCCACCCGCCTTATAGCAACTTCGCTCCTCGCGCCGGTTTTGCCTATCAGATCACCAGCAAACTGGTGGCTGCGCGGCGGCTTCGGTATGTTCTACGATCGCATCGGTCGTCGACGCGGTTGTACACGCCGTCGAACAGGGCTATCCCTATTCCGGAACTGGCGATTATGGCGCTCGGGAATCAGCAAACTCTGCAGAATCCTTTCCCTGTGACCCCCATCGGAGTCTTCGCGCCGCGTTTTTTCAATCCAGCCTGCTTGAACGCAGGTCCCCAGGCGTGCAACTCTACCGCCTATAACTCCTATCTGAGCGCGCCTTTCTTGGATCAGACGACTTCACACGCCGCTGATCAGGCAGTACAACATCAACTTGCAGTATGAGTTCGCTAAGAACTGGGTGCTTGAAACGTCTTACGTCGGATCCAGCGGCATTAACCTGATGGATCAGTATCACAACTACAACACTGCATATCTCGCCAGCGCCCAGCAATCCCGTCAACGGCCAGACCACGAATACGCTCGATAACGTCTCTCTGCGCGTGCCCTATCTCGGCTATCAGCCGGTAGGCGTGCAGGGCACCGCCTTTGATGGCAGCTCCAACTACAACAGCCTCCAGGTCACCCTGCGGAAGCAATTCTCGCACGGATTCCTCATGCAGGCTTCCTACACCTACAGCAAGGATTTGATCGACATCAACTACATCGCCGGCGGCGCCGAGTATGGCGCGAACTACAACGATCCGCACAACCTCGCGCAGCAGTATGGGCAGGTTCCCTATAACCGGCCCCAACGCTTCGTCATCAACTACAGCTACGATCTGCCGTTCGGCAACCACCAGGGCGCTCTCGGAAAGCTGCTGGGGGGATGGAACGTTTCCGGCGTCACCACCCTGCAGGATGGCACCCCTTTGACCATCACAGATCCCGCCGCGGGCACCATTTACGGCACCACCGCCGGCAGCACCGCGGAACTCTGTCCGGGACAGACCTATAGCTCCATCCTGTCCGGCGGAAGCATCACTTCGCGTCTGGGCGGCAACGGCGGAGGCTCTGGCTATTTCTCGCCGGGCGCCTTCTGCGCTGCCCCCACCGGTGGAATCTATGGCAACGGCACCGGCTTCGGTAATTCCGGTGTTGGCGTTGTTCTCGGACCCGGTCAGTTCAACTGGGACATCTCGTTGGTGAAAACCACCAAGATCACCGAACGCCAGGCGCTGATCTTCCGCACGGAGTTCTTCAACGCCTTCAACCACGCGCAGTTCAACAACCCCGTAGTCACCTTGGGCGGGACGTTTGGCAATATCACATCGACCAGCGTCAACCCGAGAATTATCCAATTCGCCCTGAAGTACGTGTTCTAGCTTCGGGCTTGTTCGTTTCATCAGCCGCGGTTCCTCGGGAGCCGCGGCTTTTTTCTTGCAGCCCTGCTTTTTATGTCAGGTATAATTTTGTTCGTGCTGCCAAAGGTTCGCGCCGTTCTGCTGCTGTCCATCATTCCGGTTGCATCCGCCCTCGCTCAGTCCGGCACCGGCAACGGCGAATGGCGCTACTACAGTGGCGACGCCCAAAGCACCAAGTATTCGCCACTCGATCAAATCAATCGCGACAACGTTGGCAAGCTGCAAGTGGCCTGGACTTGGAAGGCGCAGAACTTCGGCCCGCGCGCGGATCCCAACTACGAGGTCACGCCCCTCGCAGTTCACGGTGTGCTTTATTTCACTGCTGGAATGCGGCGCGACACCGTCGCCGTGGATGCCTCCACCGGCGAAACTCTGTGGATGTATCGCCTCGACGAAGGCGACCGCGGCGACCACGCCGTTCGCTTCAACAATCGCGGCGTTGCTTATTGGACTGACAATCACGGTGACGAGCGCATTCTCACCATTTCGCTCGGATATCAGTTGGTTGCCCTGAACGCGAAAACGGGCCTTCCCGCGGCCGGCTTCGGCAACAACGGCATCGTCGATCTTCTGCCTGGCCTCGATCGTGAAAACATCCCGCCCGGCATCATCGGCGCTACGTCGCCGGCCATCGTGGTGGGCGATACCGTCGTGGTTGGCTCGGCGTTGCAACTCGGGACCACGCCGGCATCCAAAACAAATGTTCCGGGCTACGTGCGCGGCTATGACGTCCACACCGGCAAGCTCCAGTGGACCTTCCATACCATTGCCCAGCCGGGCGAATTCGGCAACGAAACCTGGAAAGACGGATCGTGGAAATACACCGGCAACACTGCCGTCTGGGCCCCCATGAGCGCCGATCCTGAGCTCGGCTACGTGTACCTTCCCGTCGAAACCCCGACTGGCGATTTCTACGGCGGTCACCGTCCCGGCGACGATCTTTTCGATGAAAGCTTAGTTTGCGTAGACGCCCGCACCGGCAAGCGCGTTTGGCACTTTCAGATGATCCATCACGGCATCTGGGATTGGGACAATCCCGCCGCGCCCATTCTCCTCGACGTCACCGTCAATGGACAAAAGATCAAAGCCGTCGCGCAGGTCACCAAGCAGGCTTTCGTCTACGTCTTCGATCGCAAGACTGGCAAGCCCATCTGGCCCATCGTTGAGCGTCCCGTCGAAAAATCGGATGTGCCTGGAGAAGTGACGGCGCCCACCCAGCCGTTTCCCGACCAAGCCCGCGGCGTTCGACCGGCAAGGAACCAGCCCGGACGATTTGATCGACTTCACGCCTGAGCTCAAAGCCGAAGCGTTGAAGATCGCGTCGCAATACAAAATGGGCCCGATTTTCACTCCGGCAATTGTTTTCGATTCCAACGGCAAGAAGGGGACCCTGATGCTCCCCAACGCCACCGGTGGCGCCAATTGGCAGGGAGCGGCGGCCGATCCCGAGACCGGCGTGCTCTATGTTCCTTCCGTCACGAATCCATTTGTGGCGGCCATGGTGCACGATCCGGAACACTCCGACATGAACTACATCACCAAGACCGTGATTCTGGAAAAGATCAACAAGGGAGTGCCCATCATCAAACCGCCGTACGGGCGCATCACCGCCATCGATCTGAATTCCGGCGATCCACTTTGGATGATTCCCAATGGCCTGCCGCCCGACGACATAAGAACAACCCGGCGCTGAAAGGCGTCGACACCAGCAAGTTCGGTAACCCGGAACGCGCGCTTCTTTTGGCGACCAAGACCCTGTTGTTTTCAGCCGACGCAACCGGCTTGACTCCGGTCAATGGCTCGTATGCCTCCACGTTCCGTGCCCTCGACAAGAAAACCGGCGCTACTATTTTCGAGCTGAAATTGCCGGCGCATGCCACTGGCGTGCCGATGACTTACAGCGCCAAGGGCAAACAGTACATCGTGGTCGCGGTCGGCGGGCGCGGGGAACCGGCCGAGTTGGTCGCGCTCGCCGAGCCCAGTCCGGCAGAATGACTCGCGCAGCTGCGATTCTCTCCGCCATTGGCCTGTACTTCCTCTACTTCTTTGGACTCACCCGCACCGGTCTGCTTGGCCCCGACGAGCCGCGCTATGCAGCAATCGGACGCGCCATGGCAGCCACCGGCGATTGGATCACGCCACGCCTCTGGGGCCAGCCCTGGTTCGAAAAACCCGCGCTTCTGTATTGGATGACCGCATCCGGCTTCAAAGCCGGGCTCGGACCAGATTGGGCGCCGCGGCTTCCGGTCGCATTAGTGAGCATCGCGTTCCTGATCTACTTCTTCGTCATTCTGCGACGCGAGTTCAATGACCGCGCCGCTTGGTACTCGGCGGCCATGTTAGCTACCTCGGCTGGCTGGCTCGCCTACAGCCACGTCGCCATCACCGACCTTCCGATGTCCGCCGCGTTCGCCGCCGCCATGCTCTCAGTCTATTTTTCGGAACCCCGCGCGTCAGCAAGGGTTATTCTCGTCCGGTATCCTCCTCGGCCTTGCCATCCTAGCCAAAGGCCTCGTACCCGCTGGCTCTTTTCATCCCCGCTCTCTGGTTTTTGCGCCATCGCATCCGCGATTTGGCTATTTTGTTCGGCGCGGCTACTCTCATCGCAGCGCCTTGGTACTTGCTAGTCACACTCCGCAACGGGACGCCATTCCTCGACGAGTTCTTTTGGAAACATCACTTCGGCAGATTCCTCAGCGGCGAACTCCAGCACGGCCGTCCCGTTTGGTTTTATGTCCCCGTTCTGCTCGCGGGCTTCTTCCCCTGGATTCCGATGTTGGCCCTGCTCTTCAGCCGCCGCTTCTATCAGGATCGTCGCGCCCAATTTCTACTCGCGTGGTTCGCCTGGGGCTTCGTGTTCTTTTCTGCCTCCCGCAACAAGCTCCCCGGCTATCTGCTGCCTTTGTTGCCGCCGCTGGCCGCTCTCGTTGGGATTGCGGCCGCGGAAGCTCGCGCGCGAAGTCCGAAATTGATGCTGCTGCTTGGGGCCTCGGCTGTGCTCCTATGCATAGTTCCACCGCTCGAAGATGCCCTTCCGCAGATTCTCCTCTCCGGTTTATCCCGCACCGTGGTTCGCCTCGGGACGCTATGGATCATCCCCGGCACTCCTGCTCGCCATAACCTGCGCCTGGTTCGAAAAAGCCGGCCGGCGGCATTTGGCCTTTGCAGTTGTCGCGGCCTTCACCGTGCTGGCGGTCGCCACCATCGTCTGGCGGGTCTATCCCCAGCTCGATCGCCAGGTTTCCGCCCGAGCCCTTTGGTTGGAACGAGGCCAGTCAATCACTTGCCTGCCGCCAACGAATCGTTCCCAGCGTTACGGCATCGATTATTATGTAGACAGGGATCTACCTGATTGTAAATGACCTTGAAATATAGTAATCTCTATAGACATAAGGGTAATCATGATCGCTGAACTGCCCTCCCAGCCCCCGAACATCCAAACCGACACCGAAACGCAGTACGATGCTACCGTTCGGGCGGACATTGAGCTCTTCCGTTCTTACGCCGAAAAGTACATGGCCGGCGGACTGACCGACGACGAGTTCCGCGCCCAACGCTTGCGGCGCGGCGTGTACAGCCAGCGCCAAGCCGGCGTGCACATGATTCGCACCAAGATCCCTGGCGGATCCATGACCGCCGCGCAGATGGACCAGCTTGCGCTGATCGCCGACGAGTTCTGCGCGCGGCAAAGGGCACCTCACCACTCGCCAGAACATCCAGTATCATTTCGTTCCGCTGCCCCAGGTGGCCGACCTGCTGCACAAGCTGGCGGATTTCCGCCTCACCACGCGCGAAGCCTGCTACAACACCGTCCGCAACATCACGGCTTGCCCGCTGAGCGGCCTGCTGGCCGACGAAGTTTTCGATGTGCATCCCTACGCGCAGAAAGTCGCGTTCGCGTTCCTGCACAAAGATCTCACCGACAGCATGCCGCGCAAGTTCAAAATCTCCTTTTCGGGCTGCAAGGAAGATTGCATGATCGGCGCGATCCACGATATAGGACTGCGCGCCATGATCCGCGACGGGCGTCGTGGCTTCCGCATGCTGGTTGGCGGGGGCTTGGGCCCTCTGCCGGTCGAAGCGCATTTGCTCGACGAGTTTGTCCCGGTGGAAAATCTGGTCAGCCGCTGCGAAGCCGTAATCCGCCTCTTCAATACGCACGGCAACCGCAAGAACAAGAACAAGGCGAGACTCAAGTTTGTTGTTCGCGAGCGCGGCTGGGATTGGGTGAAGGAAGAGATCGAGAGAAACTACCAGGACATCCTCGAGCCAACGGCGGCATTGCCACGCCGGAAACGGTCCCGGACGGTTTCGGTGGTTTTCAATCATCACCACCACCGCTTGGCACCGGCGCTGAGCTGCCTCCGGTCCTTGGATCGAATGGCCACCGGGGCCCGGATTACGAACGCTGGCTTGAAACCAACATTCGCGAGCAGAAGCAAACCGGCTACGCCATGGTCACGGTCAAGGTGGAACAAGGCAACCTGACCGGCAGCCAGATGCACGGGTTAGCCATATCGCGCGCACCGCCGGCGACGGCCTCCTGCGCGTGACCATCGATCAGAATTTGGTGCTGGCTTACGTCCCATTACGAGCTTTGCCGCAGGTTTACGGCGCCTTGCAGCAGGTCGGCTTGGCCGATGTCGGGCGCGCACGAGATTGACGACGTCACCACCTGTCCAGGCGCCTACAGTTGCAATCTGGCGCTAACGAAGTCCATGAACCTGGGCGCGGCTTTGAGCGGCGTGGTGAAGGATTTTTCAGATTCTCTGGTGCGCAAGCTGAGCATCAAAGTCAGCGGCTGTCCCAATTCCTGCGGGCAGCATTGGATTGGCGATATCGGCTTCTACGGCAACGCCCGCAAGATCGCGGGCAAGGAAGTCCCTTACTATCTGATGCTTCTGGGCGGCGGCTATGACGCCGGCGGAATTATCCGATTTGGCGTAGCGGTGCAAAGCATTCCGGCCCGCCTAGCTCCGGAAGCCGTGCGGCGCGTGCTGAAACACTACATTGCGAATCGTCAGGATGCGAGAAAGCTTCCGCGATTACGTGCTGCGGCACAAAGTGGAAACCTTCCGGCTGATGACCAACGATTTGGTTAAACCGCCGGAACTTGCTCCGGAAATGTACCGCGATTGGGGCGACGACGTTGAGTATTCGCTGCAGCTTGGCCGCGGCGAATGCGCCAGCTGAGTTGCCTTACGCCCTCTTCGACGATCTCGCGCTCTGCGTCTTGCCGGCTTCGATAAAGGCGCCGTTCGCCAGTGCAAAGGCCGGGATCGAGATGGAGCGATCCACCAGATCCGCCATCGCATGCACGGCCAGCCCTTCGGCTTCCTTCACGAAGACCAGCAGCTTGCTTTCGGCGTCGAAATCGACGTTGACACAGTCTCCGCCGCGCACCTGATCGGTAGCGATCAAGTTGGACATGGGCTGCACTAGCAGCCGCTCGATGGCGCGTTTCAGATGCCGAGCGCCATACTTCAGGTCCGTTCCTTCTTGCAGCAGAAAATCCTTGGCTTCATCGCTAGCCTTGAAAACGAAGGACCGCTCGGGCGAAGTGTTGAAGATCCTCTGTTGGACCATGTTCAACTCGATGTCCAGGATTCTACGCAGTTCCGGCGTTCCCAACGGCTTGAACGTGACGATCTTGTCGAGACGGTTAATAAACTCAGGCGTGAACTTGCGCCGCGCAGCCTCAACTCCGCTGCGCATCATCTTGGCGTTCAGCTTCTCGTCCACGATGCCGTTTTGGGACATCCGCGCGCTGTCGTTCCCATTGAACCCCACTCGAGGATTCACCAGTGCGCTCATTTCGGTAGCGCCCAGATTGCTGGTCATGAAGATCAGCGCCCGTGAGAAATCCACCTTGCGATTGTCACCCAGCGTGAGCGTTCCTTTGTCAAGAATGCCGAGCAACAAGTTCCACAATGCATCGCTGGCCTTCTCGATCTCGTCGAACAACACGAAGCTCAGCTTGCAGGTGTCGGAGTGATATTGGTTGAGCACTTCCTGGCTCAACAATGGATGCGTCTCGCGATGTCCCAGATATCCGGGAGGCGAGCCGATCAACTTGGCAATCTCATGGCTGTGCTGGAATTCCGCGCAGTCGATCTTGATCACCGCGCGCGGATTGCGCATCAGCGCTTCCGCCGTTGCTTCCACGATGCGCGTCTTGCCGGATCCCGTTGGCCCCAGAAACAGGAAGTTCCCGATGGGACGTCCCGTGGGCGACATCCCGGTCAAGTGCATTTGGTAAATATTTACGATCTGCTGGATGGCCTCGTCTTGTCCGACGATCATCCTGCGTAAGCTGCCTTCCAGGACTTCCGCGTCCCGGCCGGTGCGCGTTGGATCTAAAGCTACGTTAACCCGTGCCATGGTCTTCTGGGCCCCTTTCACAACCACTCCCAACTTTCCAAGAGCAAATTGCATGCCATACTTTGGGGCCGTTTGTCTAAGCCTACTTACGAGGCTTGGATGGTCGCACTTCGACCCGGCTCACCAGAGTCCTTTCCGGCATTCTCAACAACATGAGTACAATCTCTCCAATATCCTCTGGCGCTATCTTCCAATCAGCTCTCGCTGATCCACCACTGAACTCTGTATCGACGCTTCCAGGCATTACATGAGTCACCCGGACCCCGTCGTACCGATGATCCAGCAGCATCGCTTCCGTCAACCCGGTCAATCCGAATTTCGAAGCGTTATAGGCCGCGCCGCCCGCAAATGCGTCTTTGCCGGCCAAGCTGCCAATGTTCACGATGTAGCCGCCGCCACGCTTCTTGAAACGCGCTAACGCTGCGCGCGAGCAGTAAAACGCTCCAGAGAGATTCGTCTCAAGCGTTCTTTGCCACTCCTCCACCGTCAACTCCGCAGTGCTCTTAAACAACCCGATCCCGGCATTGTTCACCAGAATGTCTAGACCATCCGTCTGGCCGTCGATCCAAGCGAACAATTCCTCTACTTCTGTGTTTGTTCTTACATCGGCAGCTTTTCCAATGACTTTACTGCTCGACAGGTTGGTCAGGCGTCTTACAGCTTCCGACACACCTGGTTCCTTACGGCCACAAACCACCACCGTGGCTCCCGCATCGGACAAAGCCGCCGCGATGGCATAACCGATCCCTCGCGTGGCTCCCGTGACAAGTGCTGTCTTTCCTTCCAAAAACGCTGTGCTCATGCTTCCATCCTACGGTGATGTAAATTGGGTCTGTGCAGGAGCTCAAGCCCAGCCTTACTGCTCAACGCGTCGCCATGCGGCGCGCAACTCATCAGCTTTTAGATGAGCCGCTGATATTCTGCGATCCACTGGCGCGCGCCGTCGCCGGCCCCGACAACACCTCCGAGCCGGCCTCCTCCTTCGCGCGCGCACTGCGGGCCTTTATTGCCGTGCGCAGCCGCTACGCCGAAGATCAACTTGCCAGCGCCTTCGAGCGGGGAGTTCGCCAGTACGTCGTGCTCGGTGCTGGATTGGACACCTTCGCCTACCGAAATCCTTTGCGATCCGCTGGACTGCATGTCTTTGAGGTGGATCATCCAGCCACGCAGGCGTGGAAGCGAACGCGGCTCAGCCAGGCGGATATTGAGATTCCAGTGGAAATGACTTTCGCTGCCGTTGACTTTGAGACGCAGTCCATCGATGTCCGGTTGCAAGAAGCCGGCTTCCGCCCAAATGCCAGTGCGTTTTTTTCGTGGCTCGGCGTCACGCCCTATCTTTCACGGCCCGCTTTTGACGCTACCATCCAGTTCATCGCGAGCCTGCCTTCGGGCAGCGGCGTCGCGTTTGACTTCGCCGTCGAGCGAGCTCTTCTCAGCCCGGTACAACAACTCGCTCTCGATGCGCTCGCCGCGCGAGTGGCCCGTGCCGGCGAACCTTTTCAACTGTTCTTCGATCCCGCCGCGCTGGTAAGCGATCTGGCGCGTCTCGGATTTTGCGAGATCGAAGATTTGGACGGCGGCCAGATCAACGCCCGATATTTTTCGGGACGTTCCGACGGGCTTTCCGTCACAGGAGGAGGGCATTTGCTCTGCGCCCGCGTATCTTAAGTCTATGGACACTCCCGACCTTCGTTATCCGGTAGGAAAGTTCCGCTTCCCGAAATCGGTGAGCGCACAGGAGTTGGCGCTGTTTATCGATGAGATCGCCGACACGCCGGCAAATATGCGAGCCGCAGTTTCCGGTTTGTCGGATTCGCAGCTTGACACTCCCTACCGCCCCGGCGGCTGGACCGTGCGCCAGCTCGTGCACCACGTTCCCGACAGCCACATCAACAGCTATGTGCGTTATCGCCTGGCTCTGACCGAAGACGAACCGGTGATCAAGCCTTATGAAGAAAGCCGCTGGGCCGAGTTGCCCGACGCTCGCACGGCACCCGTGGAAGTGTCGCTCGCGTTGCTCGACAACTTGCACGCGCGCTGGGTGCCCTTGCTACGCTCGCTTACTCCGGCCGAATGGAAACGCAGCTTCCGGCATCCGGACTTGGGCTTGGTCAGCCTGGAAAACAACGCCGCTTTGTACGCCTGGCACGGCCGCCATCACGTGGCTCATATCACGGCGTTGCGTGAGCGCATGGGCTGGTAATTAAGAGTAAACGGCGCGTTCGAAATCGCCCAGAACCGCCAGCGCCTCTTTATCGGCGAACGGCAGATACTGCATCATGATCACACCGGCCACTCCCTTGCGCGGATCGATCCAGAAATAGGTATTCGCCATGCCGCCCCACGCCAGGCTGCCGGCCGACGCGCCGCCATCGTAAGCCCTTCGAATTGATCAGGAAGCCGAATCCGAATCCATCCTTGAACCCGGGATGAAAATCGACATCGCTCGAAATATTCGGCCGCGCCGTCTTCAGCTTGCCCGCGCTCAATTCGCCGATCTGGTTGGTGGCCATCATGTCCACCGTTTTCGGCTGCAGAATCTGCTCGCCCTTGGGGCCCTTGCCGTGCCGCAGGAACATCTGCATAAAGCGCACATAGTCGCCCGCGGTGGAGTTCAGTCCGCCGCCGCCGTTGTATGTCTTGGGAGGCGTCGGCATGGTTCGCGGATCCTCAACCAGCTTTCCGTCTGGCTGTCTGCGATATTCACTGACTACGCGATCGAATTTTCCGGCTGGAAGGATGAAGCTGGTATCGTGCATCCCCAGCGGCTCCAAAATGTTCTTCTGGAAATATTGTTCCAGCGTCAAGCCGCTGACGGTCTCAACCAAGCGGCCGCTCCAATCGGCGCTGGTGCCGTACTGCCAGCGGGAGCCCGGCTCGAACATCAGGGGCGTCAATGGGGCAACGGTGCCCAGCGGAATATTCGCCCCCGATGCCTTTTCCCAGCGCAGCATGTCGGCGAACCAGGTGTCGTAGGCGAATCCAGAAGTGTGCGTCAACAAGGTCCGCAGCGTGACGGGTTTGGTGGCCGGCTTCAGGATGGGTTTGCCTGCGGCATCGAAGCCATGCAGTACTTCCAATTTCCCAAGTTCCGGAAGGTATGTGGAAGCTGGTTCTTCCAGCTTCAACTTGCCCTGTTCCACCAATTGCATCGCTGCGACGGATGTGACTGGCTTGGTCATGGATGCGATGAAGAAAATCGATTCGGGCGTCACGGCGACTCCGGATTTTGAATCGCGCTTCCCGAAGGCCCCGGTATAAGTGACCTTGTCGGCCGTCGCGGCCATGGCCACTGCCGCGGGAATTTTATGCTGTTGTAGCGAAGATTCAAGGACCCCGCCGATTCCCGCGTTCGCGCCTCGAAGCAAGCCAGCGCCGGCGCCGGCTACCAATAGTGAACTTCCCAGCTGTGTCCCAAATTGTCTCCGGCTGATATCAGGCATCTCTCTGTGATATCACGAATATATGCCGGTAGCTGAGATCCTGGAAGCCAAACCCGGTGGCCCCCGCGGCGGAGGTCCGCGCGATCACGATCCTTTCGATCGCGGTGGAGGCGGTGGAGATGACGGCGGCGACGGCCGGCGCGGTGTTCCAGGAGCTGGATTGCTCGCCATGCGATTCCTGCTGGTGTCGATCACCATGTTGTTTGTGACCATCGCGATCGCCTATCACGAACGCGCGAAAGCGCCCGCGCACTGGCAGCATATTCACGTTCCGCCGCTGTTATGGCTGAGCACCGCGCTGATCCTGGCAAGCAGCTGGACGCTGGAACTCGGGCGCGGAGCATTCGAGCGCAATAACAGCTTCCGTTACGCTCGATGGCTGGAGATGACGGTCGCCATTGGCTTCGCGTTTCTGGCCTCACAAGTGTTCGCGCTGCGGGAACTGGCGGCGCAAGGCATTTATCTGCGAAACAATCCGCACAGCTCGCTGTTTTATTTGCTGACCGGGCTGCACGGGCTGCATTTATTGGGCGGCATGGTGGCGCTGACTTATTTGCTGATCAAAGCGGCGGTGCGTCCCGAGGTGGTATTGTTCGACTTCAAACGACAGCGGGGGCGCGCGGCGACAACGGCGCTGTACTGGCACTTCCTAACCGGAATCTGGCTGTGCTTATTTATCGGCCTGCTGATTTGGCCCGTGACCGGCTTAGCGTAAGCCGCATGCGCCAGGCATCGCGTCCGGGACCGTAGTAGCGTCTGACCTTCCTGACGCGGGTGAAGCCGAACTGCTGGTAGAAGCGCAGCGCTGGTTCGTTTTCCGTCTCCACCATGAGACGCAAGGCGCCGGCCCGAAGCCGGGAGATTGTAGCGTTCAGCAAAGTTTGAGCGACGCCCCGCCCGCGATAGAGCGGGTCCACCGCGATGGATTCCAACTCAGCGCCGCGCCAATTGGTTCTCGTGATGCTGTAACCGGCGATTCTGCGGCCCACGCGGGCGATCAAAAAGAGTTGCGGGCTGGCCCGCCAGTATTCGAGAAACAGTTCCGCCGGCCACGCATCTTTTCCGAACGATGCGCGTTCGATTTCGACCACGCGCTGCAAATTGCGGCGCTCGAATTGGGTGGCTCGGGAACTAATTCGCTTTGCCGAAATAGCTTTCAGCCAGATCGGGTTTCTGCTCTAGGGCGCGTTTCCAGCAATCGCGAGCCTCGTCCTGCTGGCCCAGGCCTTTCAGCACGTGGCCCAGATTCAGGAGCGCTTCGGGGAACTGATCGCGTTCCTCCAGCGCTTCGCGATACAGGCGTTCGGCGTCGCCCAATTGCCCGGATTTATGCAGCAACAAGCCCGTATTATAGAACAGCTCCGGACTGCGCTCGCCCTTCTCGATCAGTTTGGCTTGATGTTCCAAGGCCTGATCGAGGTTGTTGCGTTCCACCGCCAGAGCAGCCAAGCCGCGCAATGCATCGATGGAATCGGGATTGGCCGCCAGAACCGCTTCGAACGCCTTGCCCGCGCCCTCTTGATCGCCCATGTTCCAGCAGCAGATACCCAGGTTCAACTCTGCCTCCGTCCAGCCGCTGCGCTTCTCGGTGCAGGAGCGGAAGGCTTCCGCGCCGGCGCGATGGTCACCGCGTTCCAGGCACAGGTAACCCAGCCGGAACCAGACTTCCTCCAGATCGGGATTCTTAGCGAGAATGCGCGTGTAGATGCGCTCGGCGTCTTCCTTCAAGCCTTGCTTGTCGAGCACGGCCGCGAGATTGTGCAGGACTTCGAATTGGTCTGGCGTGATTTCCAGCGCCTTCTCGTAGGAGGCGCGCGCTTGCGCCAGATCGCCGGATTCCTGATGAATCACGCCCAGGTTCACATGCGCCTGGCTGGCGTCGGGACGAAGCCGGACGGCTTCCGAATAAGCCTTGGCGGCCTCTTCCAGATTGCCGGTCTTCTGTTGGGCCACGCCCAGGTTGAACCAGCGGTCAAAGCTCTCGGGCGTGTATTCCGTCAGCTTGGTGCAATAGCGCAGCGCGGCTTCGTAATTGCCGGCGGCGAAAGCGCAGGTGGCCAGGCCTTCCAGCGCGGTCTGCGAATTGGGCCGCAGCCGGAGCAGCTTTTCCGAATAGTCGGAGATCATGGCGTGGTCCTTGCGCGCCATGCCGATGGTGACCAGATTAATGATGCATTCTTCAAACTCCGGCTTGCCGGCCAGGATGGACTGATAGATCCGCGCGGCTTCATCGAAATTCCACTGCAGCTGCAGGGTGACGGCTTTGCCGAACAGCGCCGTGACATTATCGGGCTGCTCTTCGAGCACGCGGTCGAAGCTTTCAGCCGCCGCTTCCGATTTTTCCAGATGCAGTTGCGATATGCCGAGCCCCAGCCGGGCGTCTAAACGGTCGGGCTGCGCCTCGGCCGCCTTTTCAAAGAAGTCGGCCGCTTCCTGCCAGCGCCCCAGCCGCTCCAGACACACCGCCATGTTCAAGTTGGCGTTGGCGTGCTTGGGATGCATGCTGAGCAGCTTGGCGTAGCTCTGAGCCGCATCCTCGTACATCTCCAGCTCGAACTGGATCTGCGCTTTGGCGGAAAAGAGCTCCAGCGTCGCTTCCCCGGACTCGAGTACGCGGTTGATCTCCTCCAGCGCGTCGGCGAGTTTTCCCTCCATGTGGAAGGAGACTGCTTTGGCCAAGCTAGCCGGCTTGACCGAATCCGGAGTGGATGTTCTCGAAGTTGTTTGGCTCATGATTAATTGAAACTCCCGTTTCTGCCCTCAATTCCATAGGGCGCAAGATAGGCGCACACCCTTCCCAGGGCGTCATACTGATGCGAAACTTCCAGCCAGCGCAACCGGGATCGTTCCCCTCGGTTGGCAAAGAATCCGACGCCGCCATGTTGCAGGCGATGATCGGTCCAGAAATCGACTACCTGGCCCTGGGCCATGACGGTGAAATCGGCTCCACGCACGTCTACCATTACGCGATACAGCATGTCGGCGCGCACGGTCATTGGCAGCGGCTTCTCGACGCGCGATCCCTCCTTGCCGTTGATGACGGCGTAGCGGACCATGTTGACCAGCGGCAGCGGTCCGGGCTTCACGACGACCAATTTCATGGCGTAATAGTTGTTCAGATCCTCGGCGCGAAACACCCAGCCCATGGCTCTCTGATCGATTTCGCCCAGAAACTCGAAGCGGTAATCGGACAGGTCGAGCGTGGGTTTGAACACCGCCAGCGGGCCTGGGCGGACGAATCCGGCGGCGTCATACGACCAGCTGGTGGTGAGGTTCGACCGGCTCTCCCAGGCGTCCAATCCAGAGCGGAAATCGTCGGCATAGGCCACGGCGGCCCGATCCGATATGGTTTGGTTGAGGTTTTTCCAATGCTCGTTGACCACCTTCTGCACTTCTGCCAGATGCGGGGGAGCCACGGTTTTGATGGGCACTTTAGGAAACGATCCGGTAACCGCCACCGCGGCCAGAATCGGCAGCAGCACGGTGACCAGCTTTAAGTCGCGCGGTGCGCTGTTCCAAGCGCTCCGAATCCAGCGCCAGGAGGCGGCAACCTCAAAGGCCGAGTGCGGGCGGGCGTCTTCGGAAGCCTCAGCGTCTTCGTAGATCTCGCTGTTTTGATCAGCCTCGATGTCTTCGAAGGCCGCAACGCTTGGGTTGGAATCCTCCAAGATCTCGCTGGCTTCAGCGGCGGGTACTTCATTGGACTCGACGGCTTCGAATTGCTCGACGGGAAGTTCGTTTCTCTGTTCCAGCACGGCCTCTTCGGCTGCGGGAAGTTCTGGGACCTGAGAAAATGCGGCTTCGGCCGCTACCTCGACGGGCTCTTCTACCAGCGGAGGCTCGGGTGCGGCGCTGCGAGGGGCGATGGAAAGCGACGTACGAGCGAATCTGAGCCGCAGCTTCTGCAGAGCGGAGGGCACGCTGGATTCCACTGGGGCAACGGGAACGGCGGGCTCGGAAATAGTTTCGGGAGAGGCGGCTGGCTGTTGTTCGAACGCGTGGCGATGGTCGTCGCAACAGAACTCGCCATCGGCGAGGCTGCGCAACGGCGCAAGGGCGATATTGCAGTAACGGCACCTCATGAGGCCAATCTCGTCCCATGTTATGGCCGGGAGAAGGGAATTACTACGCAGCGAAATGCTTAACGCATATAGGCATTTCCGCTTACAACGCGGTGGAGATCGGGGATTAACCTTAGGCGGGGTAGTGGACGGAGGGAAGCGGAGATTGGTTGTTGGTTCTTGGTTGTTGGGCTTGGGGACCGGTCCGCCCTACATCGTGACCTACCGGCTCACGAAGCGATTATCCCCAATCAAGAACCGCAAGGGCCAGTCGGCGGCATGCGTGATGCCGATGCGCGGGGTGGTCCGCACTTCGATGGGTGGCTCGTTATGCGGGCGGAGGACTTGAAGAGGACCGGTGATGAGATCGACGCCGTTCAGCTTGCGTGTGATACCCATGGCCAGCGTCAGTTTGCCGGGACCTGAAGCCAGATCTTCCACGCGGCGGGCTGTCGGCCGCCGACGGCGCATTGTGGCGAGTCCCGAGAGCGGCTCGAGCGCGCGGATCAATACGCATCCCGCCTGGCCCTCAGGTTCGCACACGAAATTCAGACACTCGTACATGCCATAGATGAAATAGACGTAGGCGTGGCCGGGAGGACCGAACGCCACTCGCGTTCGTTGGGTGGGGCCGCGCCAGGAGTGGGCGGCGCGATCACCAACGCCAAGATAAGCCTCCACTTCCACGATGCGCCCAGCGGTGGAACCGTGCACCAGAATCTTTCCCAAACAATCGGGCGCGACTTCGATGGCAGGCCGCGCGTAGAAATCGCGGGGGAGCGGCGCTGAAGAAGCGAGAGCCTGCGCGATCGGAATGCCGCGTGCTTCTGCTTGCATCTGATGAAATCTTTTTAAGATGCCTTGGCCTGGCATTCAGACTTAGTTTTTATTATCATATCTTTCAAGTATTTGTGCGGACGCTTCACGCACGGCCAGTAAAGGAGAACAGCCCGATGATGATTCCAGGATTGTCTCAGTTGTTGGAGGACGTCAAGACACTTGAGAACTATGCCCGAGCTGACCGGTCAAGGGAAGAACTGCGGATGGTGCTGGTCACCAGGGAAGAGGCGGACGTAATAGACTCGTTCCGCCGATTCATGGCTCAAGACTACTGATCTCTTGGTCCGATGGACAAAAAAGAGGGCCAGGAAATTCCTGGCCCTTGATCAGTCTTATGGAGCGAGCATTCAGGCCGTACTCGTTACGTGCTTGGCCAGAGCCGGTTCTCTGTGCTCCTATTTCTTCGCCGGCACGGACTCCGCTTTGGCGGCCACCCCCACGTTCAGCTTCGCCATCACCTCGTCGAGGTTGTAAGAAGTCGGCTTTGGCGCGGCAGGAATTTAACGTAGTCGGCAATCTGCGCCTGTGACGTTAAAGTTGAGGAGCCGCAGACCCTCCGCAGCGAGCTTGTCAATGCGCGGGGTGGCGGCGCCGCGCAAGACGCCGTCTCCGTAGGAGCCGACCTCACCCCAGCCTAAGTTGTCCCACAAGAAACATATGATGTTTGGCTTCATGTTGATCATTCCTTATCTATTTTCCAAGTGCCACAAATATATCTGTTCGCGAGTTCCTCTGGCTCTTAGTCGTTGCCTTCTACTTTGGTTCCGGTTTCTTGGGAAACAGGAACGCGATTTGCAACTTCATAGCCCACGACGAAGCCCCCGTGGGACGGACAGCGTTGCCGTAGAATTGCGCCGAAATGTTCACCGGTTGGAATCCGAGCCTCATGATTCTTCCTACTCCTCCGCCGAAGGGCGTGGTCCACACGTTACCCCTGGGCGCCATCCAGTTAGCAGTGACAATCGGCGCGCTGGTGAGATACCACCCCTTCTTCATGTAGCCGACGGAAAACTCCATCGAGAGGCTGACGCGCGGTAGGATGACCCAGCCGAAAAGGATGATGCCGCCGCCGACGAGCAGAATTGTGAGCGTGTGACCAACTCCCCAGAGCCCCCCGATCACCGCTGCGTGTTTGATCGAACGATGACGCGAGACGATTGTCGACACCGCGATGACGTGGTCGGGATCGGTGGCATGGCGCATGCCGAGCAAGAAGCCAAGTGCGACGATGGATAAAAGCCCGATCATGAATCCCTCAAGAACGCCCTACAGGATTTTCTGACGCTGCAGAAAAACGCCAGCTGTACCGGAAACACACCGAACCGATTCGCGATGTATCTTTCTCATGCGTCGATCCGCCAAGTAGGTTACTTCCCGTTTGCCGACAAACCGTCCGCAACCTTTCTCTCCGTTACGCCTTCTGACTCTCGCTGCTGAAGCAGCGGGCGAGGCTCAGCTCCCGGCGTCGTTCCCTTCTCGGTTGCTGCCTTGCCGAGGCTCAGGTCCAGCCCCGTGAAGGCACCAGTGACCGGGTCCGTGCGATTCGCCATGATGAGGCGCAAACAGAGTTGACACATGATTCTGTTCCTTTCTCAAATCCGAGGGTGGCGGCCACCCGGTCGCCGCCCTCATGACAACCCGCCGTTCGGCTCAGGAGAAGAAGGCCTCGTAGTTCGCGTAACCCGCCTCGTCGCTCTTCGCTGCCAGGTAACGGCTACCTACCTTGTAAAGCTGCGACGAGAACTTCGAGCCGTCGTCAAAGGAGGAACTCAGCCGTCCACCTTTGATCTCATAAGGATTGGTGACCCCGGATCGTCCGCCGTGGAATGCGGCAAAGCCTACCTCCGTCGTCAGCGTCCGGTTGCCGTCGTCGCCATAGTACGCGGTCATCTCGTCCCCGCTCACGAGATTGCGGATGCGCACCGATTTGCCTACGATCAGCGCACGCAACTCGTTGTCCGCGAGCGGTACAATTCCTTGCGCCTTCAGACCCGCCCCCGTGATGGCGCCTGCGCGCCCTTTGGACAGCGCCTCCTCGCTCGGGACAAACCAAATCGCCGAGGTATAGGCGCGCGCCTGAATGGTTTGGGGAAATCCGGCCGGCTGGGCGATGCCGAGCTTTAGGGCGTCGAACACGCTCCAGTGGGGCGTGGGGATCTCAATCACGCGCGCATAGTAGAACGCGCGTTGATTCAGATCGAAATCGGGATCGGTCCATGCGCCCGACAGAGTCGTCACTCCGATTGTGTTTGTGTAGGTCGCGGTATCGAGATTCACGGTGTTGCCCACAGGCGAGAGCTTGCCGGTTTTGGGGTTCAGCGTGCGGCCGGGCGACCAGACGACGTCGTACACTTTTTCGAAGCTCTGTCCGCATTTGGTCCAACCCTTGATAATCTGGATGCGGTCCAGGTTACCGCTGTTGGGATCTTTGGCTGCCCAGAAAATGAATGAAGGCACCTTACCTTGCGGCGGATTCGACAGGTCGCTTCCCATGGGTACGCCTTGTTTATACGCATCCGCAATCCAGTCCTTCTTGGAGACGGCGTCCTTGGAAAAATCCCATCCACCGAAAAAGCGCACCTTGATGCGGGGGCCGGAGGTGCCGAAGGTTTCCTTGCGCGCCATGGCGTCGAAAAGCGACTCGCGCGTGTTCTCCTCGGCCCACACTCCCGCCAGTCCCGCGGAGCCCCAGGTGTGGACCATCTTCGACATCACATGCTTGTCACCCAGTCGCGCCTCCGGCGTCCCGTCCTCGTGGCCGATCTTGCCGAAGTAGTTGTTCTCTTCGTAAGCTGCGCCGGTGTTGTGCGTATCGCTCGAGCCGATGACTCCGAACTTGTAGGGGTTGACGCCTGTCTGTTCTTCGAGTACGAGGCCGGTGCGCAGAGCGTCGCGTACGTAGCTTCCTTTGGGTTGGCTGTGCAACGAGCCAAAATCCCCGGTCATCTTGATATCAGAGATGAAGTAATTGGCCATCTCGTCGGTAGGCGAGAGCGCCGGATGGGCCTCGGACTGGCCCTTGAGCTGGGTAATCTCCACAAGCGGCTCGTTGAGCTGGCGGCGCTCAGCGTAGGTCCGGTCGATCGGCTGACCGTGTGAGTCCACGACCTGGAACATCAGCCCGTCGCTATAGTTCGGGTTATGGGGAATGGCGAGGACCTGCATGCCTTCCTTGCGCTGGGTCTCCATGAACGACCAGAGGTCCTCCACATGCATCGAATCGAAGGTCGTGAAAGGACGCTCCGGGACCTGCGTGCCCCGAAAGATGACATTGCGGTGCAGGCCGTTGCCCTCGGGGTTGCACGACCACTCATAGCCAACGAAGGTCGTGAACTTGCCGGGCTCGTAGAACCGGTGAGCCACCTCCTGAATCTGCTTCCAGATGTCTACCATCAGCGTTTCGTCGTTGAGCTCCTTGAACGGCGCTCCACCCAGCAGGCTATTCCCGAACTCCATCATCGCTTTCCCCTGAACGGCTGGGTCGGGGGATCGCAATCTCACGGCGAGCTGATGATTGAAGAGCGGGTTGTTGGGATCCATCATGAGCGGAAACACGCCGAGGTACTCGGAGTGCTCGGTTACTATCGCGAAGTCGATGGGTCCGCTCTTGAGCTGGACCTTCTCGCCGCCGACGTGGTCGATGGCCTCACCGCGGGCGAAACGATAGGCCCCCTCGGGACCGACACGCGCGCCACACAGGAAGGCGTCCGAGGACCAGCTGGTGTGTATGTGGGTGTCTCCGAAGTAGGCTTCGCGGAGGGGATTCGGCTGTGCCGATTTGGCCCCGGTAACATCTTGCGCTGTAGGCATTCTTTTTTCTCCCTTTCCAAACTTGAGTTGTGTGTCCCTAAGAAGACTGGGGCCACTGGACCATGTCGAGCTGAGGCGAGTACGAGCCGCTGACGTGAGCTTGCCAATAATGGTTGGTCTTGGCCAGGACAACGATCACGCTCTTGATCTGTTTCTCGAGCGTGAAGTCGGGGCTGGCGGGAAGCAGCAGACGGTCGCCGTCACAGCGCGCGTCAACGTTCTCGATGATGATCGTGGCGCAGAGCCATGCCGCCATCTTGCGAGAGTTGCAGGTCACGGCGATCCAGCCCGGTTCCGCGGGCTGAGCCTCAAGTCCTGTCGTCTCATAGATACCGCGGATAATCTCCTGGACGGCCTTCATATCAGCGGTCAATTGTTGGGGCTCGGCTGGGACGGTCAGCGCGTTGGCCTCGCCGCGATGGGGCGGACCGCCGTAGAGAGCCAGATCGCAGAAGGTGGTCCACATCGACCCCCAATCGGGCCGTCCGTCCTCGCGATACACGAACTGCGCCGAAGACATGGGCTTAAAGCGGCTCAGCGACATCATCCCCTCGGGAACTTCGACCTGATACTTTTTGCGTGCGAACTCGTAGAACTTGTTTCGCGCTTCGGTCCGCTGTACGCCAAGCCATTCGGTGTTGATAGTTTGCTCAATCTCTTCGAACGCCGGGGCCCGCCCGGGAGTTAGCGAGTCGATCCAGACCAAGTGCCACCCGTACGCCGACTCGACCGGCCCGTGCCAAACGCCGGGATCGAGCTGGAATAGTGCCTCGGCGAACGGGTTGCCGAAGACCTGCCCGACCTCAGACTCTGTGCGGTCGCCATAGAAGGATTGGAACATGAACGTATCGCCCGGCCCGTCATCCGCCGTAGGCCCGGTCGTTGCGGCGGTTATATTCGTGAGCGCCGCGGTGGCATCATGATGCGCCTGGGCCTGACGCAGATCAAACGAAAAGTACAGGTGTCGAAAGGACACGCGCGGCGGCAAAGCAAACCGTTCCAGGTTTCGTTCGAACCATGCCCTGATCTCCGCCGGATCGTGCTTGCGCATGGCCGCGAGATCCGACACCATCATGCCGACTTTCTGGGCGAGGAAACGCTTGACAACCATGTCGCCCTTGTCGAGATCGAGCGCCAACGCTTCGCGGTACAGGATCTCCTCCCGGACTTCTTCCTCCAGCAGACCCTGCAATTCCAGCGGCGTGGGTTCGCGGCGCCAGCGGCTGGTCCAGAGGCCCTCCATCCGCCGCACATCGCCTTCCGACAGCGTGATGCGCTGAGCGGGAGCCGCCTGCCGAACTTTGCTGTTTGCGTTGTCCGGCTGTGACCGCTCTCGAATGCTTGTCGCGCCAGGCCCACGATCCGGCCCTCTGGTGGTCTCAGCCAAACTTACCTGTTCTAAACTACCTGAGCCATTAGCCATGTTGATTCAGTCCTCCCTCCCAATGCCCGGCAGCGAGATACGGTCCAAAATGTTTCGTCTTTGCCGCGGGGGCGGCAGTTTGCTGTGCGATCATGTCATACCTTGCTGCGACAGAGTCGCGTCAATCTTTCGCGTCTGGAGACGCAATTTTCACCTGGGATTCTTTCGGATCGCTTCGTTGCATCCAGAACTTCCGGACTGCCTGGGCGGCGTGGCGCAGCGCGTTCGGGTCTGGCCGCACGGTCCCCAACCAGGCGACCGCCCCCACCACCAGCACCCAGAACGGAAGGATATTGATGCCGGGGATCGCCTCCAGAATCAGGCCGGGAAGCAGGGCCCATTGCCAGCCCAGCACCATGAACAGCAAGAGTGCTGTCACCAGATCGAGCGCCCACTGAAACGGCGGCGCGAAGGTCAAGAAGAACGAGAACCCGTCGGACAGTACAGCCAAGGCGACGGCCAAGGCCAGCCTCTTCTTTGAGAAGCGTAGGGGCGGCTGCGGCTGACTCATAGACGATCTCCTCTGTGGATCGAGCTACTCCTGGCACAAGCACGCTCGGCGGCGGAACAGCCGCGCTCGAAACTGTAGATCGATTCGGCTCGCAGTTGCGTTCATGTTCTTACCTCTCGAGACATCTTCTTCACCTCTTCTCCTTGGTTGCTCCTGCATGGACTTCTACTTTGGTTCCGGTTTCTTGGGAAACAGGAACGCGATTTGCAACTTCATAGCCCACGACGAAGCCCCCGTGGGACGGACAGCGTTGCCGTAGAATTGCGCGGAAATGTTCACCGGTTGGAATCCGAGCCTCATGATTCTTCCTACTCCTCCGCCGAAGGGCGTGGTCCACACGTTACCCCTGGGCGCCATCCAGTTAGCAGTGACAATCGGCGCGCTGGTGAGATACCACCCCTTCTTCATGTTGTAGTTGACGAACCACTGGAGGAGGAACTGGTTCACTGCAGGTTTATAGCTATTGGAATGACCAGCGACCGACCAGTAATTGTTAGCGAGAAACCCGATCGTGAATTTGGAGGGCTGCACCAGCACAACCAACGAGGGCCCCATGCTGAGTTTCCCTTGCCCGAGATAAGTTGTATTGGTTGCTGTAGGCAAGACGAAAGTCGGTCCGACGCCCCAGATGATTTTGCTCTTCTTCGGGGAGAGGAAGAAGGTTGGGTTCATGTCTCCCAGGCCGGAAACCCCTGTGGTTTGAAGCGGGGGTCCAAGCGGCTGGGCTACAGGAATCGGTTGGTATACGATCGGCGTAATCCAACGGATGATGAGGTTCCAGTCTTGCGATACGTTGATTGGAATCACCGGCTGGATCAGCGTGACATTCTGGGTGCGGTCGGCTGGCCCAATGCCGAAGTTCCAGAGGGGCTGGACGGGGACGCTAATCAGGCTGGCAACGGGATTCTGTGCCGCTTTTCTCAACTGATCGCCATTTTCCGCCCCTGCTGGGGTCCCCCCTGCGTCTGCTTGAGCTCCCGACGTGCCAACAGGCGTATCTTGTGCAACCAGCGCCACAGTAAATCCCAGAATGAGCAGGCCCATCAGGGCTGCGTGATATCGTGTGTTTTGTTTCATAGTTTTGCTCCTCTTTGCCTAACGGCCGCTCCTGGCTTTAGAACTCCACGCTGTTTCTCAGTACATGCCTCAACGTGACACGGCTGGGCAGCGGGACGATATTGCACCTTAGTTCAATGCGGTGGGAGCTCGTCCAGGCAAGCTCGGGAAGCGGCAGAGATAAAAAGATTGTGAATCGAGCGTTTGACCCTTCTCATCGTCTCCATCGGATCTGGGCTGTATTCTGCCTTTCCCCTCTTCCCCCGCAGCGTTATGAGTTGGGTCACCATCGTCTGGTCCATGTCCGCGGCAGTGTCGTTCACGCTGGGGACGGAACACCTGCTGATCTGGTGGAAGAGGCGCACGGCGTGGGCCAGCCTAATCTTTGCAGTGCTGGCGATGTCTATCGCCGCCATGGCCGCGATAGAGCTATCGGAGATGCGGGCGGACACTCCGGGACAACTCCGCACACTGTACCTCTGGTACCAGGTGCCGGTCTGGACGATCACCCTGGCGTTCACGGGCTTCGTGAAGATCTATCTGCGCGCCGGACGAACCTGGCTCTGGTGGACCGTCTGCGGTTTGCGAACCGTCGCTCTGCTCCTCAACTTTCTGACCGGGCAGAATCTCAACTATCTGGATATCACCGGCGTGCGGAAAATCCAGCTGCTGGGTGAATCCGTTTCTGTACCGGAAGGTGTGCCGAATCTATGGATGCTGGTTGGACAGCTGAGTGTAGTGCTCTTTGTAATCTTCGTCGTGGACGCCGCGATCACCGTATGGCGGCGCGGCGACCGCCGGCTGGCATTGACAACAGGTGGCAGCCTGGTCTTTTTTATTCTGTCTGCGGCGGTGCATACACTGCCCGCACTTTGGCACGTGATCGATTCGCCGCTGGTAACGAGTATCTTCGGCCTGCCCCTGGTCGCGGCTATGAGTTACGAATTGACTCGCGACGTATTTCGCTCGGGGGAATTGGCGCAAGATCTTCGGGACAGCGAACAGCGTTTCCGCGCCACGTTCGAGCAGGCGGCGATGGGGATTGCCCATGTTTCTCCCGAGGGGCGTTTCCTGCGCGTCAACCGGAGACTCTGCGATATCGCAGGCTACTCGCGCGAGGAACTACTTGAGCGGACATTTGAGGAAATTACCTACCCTGGCGACCGCGCAGCCGACCTCGTTCAAATGCGCCAGCTTTTGTCCGGAGAACGTGATGAGTGCTCGCTTGAGAAGCGCTACGTCCGCAAGAACGGCGAGGTGATGTGGGTCAATCTGACAGCCGCTCTGGTCCGAGATCTGACCGGCCAACCACAATGGTCCATCGCTGTCATCGAGGATATTAGCGGCCGAAAACAGGCGGAAGAGAAAGTACGCCAGCTATCCCATGTGGTGGAGCATAGTCCGCTCCTGGTTGTCATCACAGACCTGGAGGGCAATATCATCTACGTGAACCGCAAATTTTGCGAGGTGACAGGCTACTCCTTCGAGGAAAGCGTCGGCCAAAAACCCCCCTTCTGGAAAACAGGCGAGTCCGCTCCCTTAACGTATCAAGAACTCTGGGCGCGTATTGGCCGCGGGGAAACATGGCGAGGGGAGTTCCACAATCACAAAAAGAACGGCGATCTCTACTGGGAGTGGGCTATCATCTCTCCGCTGCTCGACTCGAGCGGCCGGGTCACTCACTTTGTGGGGCTCAAACAGGACATCACCGAAAGCAAGCGGGCGGAACGTGAGAATGAGCAGCAACGCAACCAGATGACGCATCTTTCGCGCATCGCCACCATGAGCGAGTTGTCGAGTTCGCTGGCGCACGAGTTAACCCAGCCGCTAGCCATCATCCTCACCAACGCCCAGGCGGCTCAGCGCTTTCTTGCGCAACAGCCCCCCGATATCGCCGAGGCGCGTGACATTCTCACGGACATCGTCAGCGAAGACCAGCGCGCGGGCGAGGTCATCCGGCGATTGCGATCGCTGCTCAAGCAGGGGCAATGCAATCTACTGCCACTGGACGTGAATGAAGCTGTCCGCGCAGTGCTCCAGCTGACGCGCAGCGATCTCATCTGGCAATCCGTCACGGTCCACTCGAGCCTTGCCGACAGCTTGCCTCTCGCTTCTGGCGACCATATCCAGGTGCAGCAAGTGCTCCTGAACCTCATTCTCAATGCCTGCGACGCTATGGCCGACAATCCCCGAGAAAACCGGCACGTGACGCTGGCCACCGCGCGTCACAACGGCTCGGTGCGTGTCTCCATTTCGGACACGGGGTGCGGTCTGCCGCCGGACGCGGAACGCATTTTCGATCCCTTCTATACAACAAAGAAACAAGGCCTGGGTCTCGGATTGTCCATCTGCAACTCTATCGTGCGGGCTCACAAGGGGCGGCTATGGGGAGAGTCGCGTACGGAGCCAGAGGTTCAGAATGGCGCAGCCAAGATGTGCGTCGGCGCGATCTTTCACCTGGAGCTACCCACTGCTGAACTTCCGCATGCCGAGGAAGGGAAACTATGAACACAGCGCTCGAAACCGTGTTCGTGTTAGATGACGAACCGGGGATGGTGAAGGCTCTCACGCGGCTGCTCCAGGTGGAAGGCTTCGCTGTGCAGGGATTCACCTCGGCGAAAACATTCCTGGAATCGTATCGCGCGGAGGAGGTGAGTTGTCTCGTGCTCGATGTCACGATGCCGGAAATCAACGGCTTGGAACTTCAGGAATGGCTCACACGCTCGGGTTCGCTGCTGCCGATCGTTTTCCTCACAGGGAACGGCGACATCCCGATGACCGTGCAGGCCATCAAGGCCGGCGCGGCGGATTTCCTAACCAAGCCGGTCGACGATAAAAGCCTGTTGAGCGCTGTCCGCTCCGCCTTGCAACGCGCAGGCGAACAGCACGAGTTCATTGCAGAGACGGCCAGGCTCCGGCAGCGCTATTCCAGCCTGACGCCACGGGAGCGTGATGTCATGGGACATGTCATCGCAGGCCAGTTGAACAAACAGATTGCCTACGACCTCGGCACCGGCGAGCAGACCATCAAGGTACACCGTCACCGGGTGATGGAAAAGATGGGAGCCGGTTCTGTGGCCGACCTGGTGCGTGCCTCAGAGCGTTTGGGCTTGGGGAAACACCTGGCGCGTGGGGCAACAGCGGCATTGGACTAAGGTTTAATATCCTCGGTCCGCTGGCCGTGTCATGTTTAGGCAGATGATGCAGGTTCCTCCGCTCATTGCCGTGCTGGATGATGAACCGCAGTTCTGCAAGGCGCTTAGCCGGTTGCTCAGGACACATGGCCTGGAAGTTGTAACATTCGCGCGCGGGGAGGAATTGCTCAAGGCTTGTGCTTCGCGCCTGCCCGACTGCCTCCTGCTGGACCTGCATATGCCGGAGATGAACGGTTTCCAGGTCCTTGAACGTCTCGCCTCACTGGGATTGATCGTACCCGTGGTCGTCATCACTGGCCATGACCAACCGGGCGACGCCGAACGCCTGCGGGCGATGGCTGTCGTGGACTATCTGTTCAAGCCGCTGAATGAATCGCAACTGCTGGCGGCAATCGGCAAAGTGATTGAACTGGCCTCCTAACGAAGGTCAATAGAAATGTTACGGCGGCAATCGTCTTAGCTACATCCGCCCCTAGGCCTGTCCAAATCGCACTGGGCCCGCGGCCCCGTATTGAACCAAAGTTCAATATCTTCCCTTTCGCAGCCGTGTCATGTTGAGGCATAGCGCACTTCTAAATGGTGCGACACGAACCGAGGAACAGAGAAAAGGAGCAGACGAATGGCAACGAAAAAACCGAACATCCTCATCCTTTGGGGTGATGACATCGGCTGGTTCAATATCAGCGCCTACAATCTTGGCATGATGAGGTATCGCACCCCGAACATTGACCGCCTGGCGAAAGAAGGGGCGTTGTTCACCGATTGGTACGGGCAGCAGAGCTGTACGGCTGGCCGTGCGGCGTTCATCACCGGCCAGTCGCCCATCCGGACCGGCCTGACCAAGGTAGGCCTGCCTGGAGGAAAGCTCGGACTGCAACCGGAAGACCCCACCATTTCTGAATTGCTCAAACCGCAGGGCTACGTCTGCGGCCAGTTTGGCAAGAACCACCTCGGCGACCGCGACGAGTTTCTGCCGACAGTGCACGGCTTCGACGAGTTCTTCGGGAACCTCTATCACCTGAACGCGGAAGAGGAACCGGAATGTGTGGACTATCCCAAGAACCCCGAATTCGCCAAGAAGTTCGGGCCTCGGGGCGTGTTGCACTGCTTTGCGAATCCGGACGGCACGCAGCGGATCGAGGATACCGGCCGCTTGACCAAGAAGCGCATGGAGACCATGGATGAGGAGATCACGGCGGGCGCGATCGACTTCATCGAGCGGCAGGTCAAGGCTGACAAACCTTTCTTCTGCTGGTGGAATTCCACTAAGATGCACATTTGGACCCACTTGAAGAGCGAGTGCGAGGGCGTGACCGGGCTCGGCGTATATGCCGACGGCATGGTGGAGCACGACCGTCAGGTAGGGCAGATGCTGGCGAAGCTCGATGAATTGGGGATCGCTGACAACACCATCGTGATGTACTCCACGGACAACGGCGCCGAGGAGTTGAGTTGGCCCGACGGTGGGACCACTCCTTTCCGGGGCGAGAAGGATACCAACTGGGACGGCGGCTGGCGCGTGCCTTGTGCCATCCGCTGGCCGGGAGTCATCAAGCCGGGCACGGTTTCCAACGAGCTCTTCTCACATCAGGACATGCTGCCCACCCTAGTGGCAGCTGCCGGCGAACCGGATATCGTAGCCAAGTGCAAGGCGGGATACAAGGCCGGAAAGAAAACCTTTAAGGTTTATCTCGACGGCTTTAATCTTCTTCCCCACTTCAAGGGCGAGGCGCCGAACCCGCGTCCGGGCTTCCTCTACTGGAGCGACGAGGGCGAGCTGATGGCGCTCCGCTACGGCGACTGGAAGATCCATTTCGCTGTCCAACGCTCGGAGGGCTTTGACGCGTGGCAGGACGCTCTTGAACCGCTGAGGCTCCCGATGCTTATGAACCTGCGGATGGACCCGTTTGAAAACGCCGAGATTGCGGCCGACCTTTTCTATAAGAAATGGCGGGCCGACCGCGTATTCATGCTAATACCGGCCGGTGCGCTGGTGGCGCAATACATGCAGACCATGAAGGAGTTCCCGCCACGCCAGAATCCAGAGAGCTGGAGTCCTGGCGCCGTGATGGAGAAGCTCAGACGACAACAGGAGATGTTGGAATCCGGCTCGGGAGCTGGGGTAAAGTAGCCGCATCGTTCATTGAGGGCGATGCTCACGGGGGCGCGATTCCAACCGGAATCGCGCCCCCGCTACAACTTGGACTTAGCCATTCCGCCTTGCGTGATCCATGGGCCGAAGGCGGAAGCTCACCAAGAGACTAATATCCGGCTACTGAATGCGGTCAATATTCGGTGTTGGGCTCAGTCAATAAATCGCGGCCTGTAAATCTAAGGGGGAACCGAAGCGAGATTGAGCGTTCGATGGCAAATCAGCAGTAAGTAAGCTGACAGTCCGAGCCATGAACCAGGATCACCCGAGGCAACCGCACGCGACTTCGAAGCGGCTAGAGCTTTAGTGATGGAATCCCGCATGCTTCTTGTATGCTAGGAAGTTAGCATGCGGCTATTCACTGGGATCGATCTGCGCGAGGACGTGCATGAACGGCTGGAACGGCTGCTGATGCATCTGCGGTCGTGCGCGCATTTAAAATGGAGCGCGGTATACAATTTGCATGTCACGCTCAAGTTTATTGGCGAGTGGCCCGAAGATAAGCTGCCGCAACTGGAAGCGGCCTTACGATCGTTGCCTCCCCGCGAGCCGATCCCGGCCGAGGTGAAGGGGTTCGGCTGGTATCCCAATCCGCATCATCCGCGCGTATTTTGGGCCGGCGTGCATGGGGGCGAGGCATTGGCAGCGCTGGCGAAGGATCTTGACGCGGCGTTAACTCCGCTAGGGATCGCGAGTGAAAACCGGCCGTTCAACGCGCATTTGACGCTGGCGCGCATCAAGGAACCGGCGCCGCTGCAGGCCTTGCGTACTGCGGTCGCGCAATTGGAATCGGTGGAATACGGGGCGTTTCCGGTGGATCGATTTTATTTGTACCGCAGCCAGCCGGGCCAAGCCGGGTCCATCTACACGAAACTGTCGGAGTATCCGCTGCAAGCCCGCTTCCAAGCTCCCGGACGATCATGATGCCCCTGCTGGCGGTGCTGATTGCGTATCTGGTTGGAGGCATCCCGTTCGGATATCTTCTGGTGCGCTGGAAGACGGGCGAAGATGTGCGGGAAAAAGGCAGCGGGAATATCGGCGCTACCAACGTGCTGCGGACAACCGGCCGCGCCATAGCGGTCGCGACGCTGGTGCTGGATATCGCGAAAGGTGTCTTCGCGGTCTGGTTAGCTGACAAGTTGTCGGATGGATCGCCACTGTGGATGAGCTTGGCTGCGCTGGCGGTGATGGCTGGGCACGCGTATCCAGTGTTTCTCAAGTTTCAAGGCGGGAAAGCGGTAGCGAGTTTTATCGGAGCGTTTTTGTATTTGGCGCCGATCCCGATGATCGCGGCCCTGCTGGTGTTCGTGATCGTGGTGGCGGCGACCAGGCAAATATCGATGGGCTCGATTGTCGCGGCGGGCAGCTTGCCCTTAGCGGCGTGGCTGATTGAGCATCCACCTGCGGTTGTAATCTTAACGACGCTAGTGGCGGCCGTCTTCATCATTACGCGGCACGCCGCGAACATCGAGCGAATACGGTCGGGGACCGAGAGCGCTTTCCGGTTTGGCAATCCGCGGTGAGTTCGCGCGTAGCAATCGTCGGCGCCGGAAGCTGGGGCACGGCACTGGCCATTGTTCTGTCGCCACGGTTTGAACACGTGGTGCTGTGGGCGCATGAAGCCGATCTGGTGGAGCGGATGCGTTCCACGCGCGTGAACGATGTTTTCTTACCAAGGTTTTCACTGCCGGCCAATATAGAGCCCACCTCCGACCTGGGGCATGCGCTGGAGAATGCGGATGTCGTCGTGGGCGTGATGCCGTCGCGTTTCGCGCGGACGATTTATCAAGAAATGACGCCGCATCTGAAACCGGAGATGCGATTCGTGAGCGCTACCAAGGGTCTGGAGCAGGGCACCCTGCTGCGGATGTCGGAAGTGGCGCGCGAGGTGATCGGCCACAAGTTCGTACCGCGCATCGCGGTTTTATCGGGCCCCACCTTTGCGGCCGAAGTGGCGCGCGGAGAGCCTACGGCGGTGGTGATCGCCTCCGAAGACCGGGAGCTGGCGGCGTCCATCCAGACGCGATTTTTCCGGGCCAACGTTTCGTTTGTACGCCAACGACGATCCGGCGGGCGTGGAGATCGGCGCGGCGCTGAAGAATATCATCGCCATCGGGGCGGGGATCTGCGAGGGCTTGGGGCTGGGCAGCAATACGCTGGCGGCGCTGATCACGCGCGGCCTGGCCGAGATTACGCGCCTGGCGATCGCACAGGGCGGCCAACCGCGAACTTTGGCCGGGCTGGCAGGCCTCGGTGATCTGGTACTCACTTGTAACGGATCGCTGAGCCGGAATCGCAGCGTCGGAATCGAACTCGCGAAGGGCCGGAAACTGGCGGAAATCACCGGTTCGATGCAAATGATCGCGGAAGGCGTGGAAACTACCGCGGCGGCGGTGGATTTGGCGCGTAAATTTCAAGTGGATATGCCGATTACCGAGCAAATGGGCGCGATCCTGGGGGGCCGGATTTCGCCGCGCGATGCCATCCGCGAGTTGATGGAGCGGGCGCTAAAACCGGAGTAGCGAACCCGGAATAGGTTAAAGCTATGTAAACCGCAGCCGTGATTTACCGTCGTGAGGATCAGGCGAGATGATTCCCGATTTGATCGACGCTCCGCTCACTGCGCAACCTTCCTGGAACGGACGGGTTAACACTGGTGGAACATCTCCTTCCGGGCCGCGGGACCGGGACGCCGAGTTGATGCTGCGGGTGCGGGAGGGCGATTCGGGGAGTTTTGGGCTGCTTTTGGACCGGCACCAGGCGCCGGTTCTGCATTTCTTGGATCGTATGGTGCAGAACGAGGCGGTGGCCGAGGAGTTGACGCAAGAAGTTTTTCTTCGGGTTTATAAGTCGAGAGGAAATTATGAGCCGACGGCGAAATTCACCACCTGGGTATTTCGAATTGCGACGCATTTAGCGCTAAACTGGATTCGCGACGGCCGCAGCGAGAAATCGCAAACCAGTTTGGACCAGGAAACCGCCCACGGCACGGGGAGGCAGGTTCCAGACCGTCGCAGAACGGTAGAGCAGGAGTTGGTACATCAGGCGAAGCTGCGGGAGGTGCGGGAGGCGATTGACGGCTTGCCTGCTAAACAGCGCGCCGCGGTGAAGATGCACAAGTACCGGGAGATGGAGTATGCGCAGATCGCGGGTGCGATCGGATGCACCGAGTCGGCGGTTCGATCGCTGTTGTTCCGGGCGTACGAAGCATTGCGAGCGCGGCTAGCGCACATGGCCTAGTTCGAGGGCGTGGTTAGCAGGTGGCGTTAGAAGGTATAACAGAAATATGCGATGCACTCAGGGGCTAGACGAAAACTGGGAGTTGGTGGTGGGATATGCGGCGCGGACGCTGGACCCAGGCGCCCGAGCGTCGTTTGAGCGGCATCTGAAGTCCTGTGAAGCCTGCAGTAACACCGTCGCTGTGCAGGAAGCGGTGTGGGACGCGCTGGATGAATGGCCCGCCGAGGCGGTTTCCAGGGATTTCAACGACAGGTTGCAATCGCGCATTGCACAACGAGGGCGGTCCTGGTGGCGATGGACGGCTTTGGAGCCGCGCTCGTGGCTTCCCGCCATGCCCGTGGCGGCCGCATGCGCCTTGTTCGGTGTGGCTTTCTGGCTGAATCATCCCCAGCGGGTGGAGGTGGTGGTGACGCCATCCGAGGTTTCAAGGCAGAGTGTACCGCGGGATCTTTCACCGCAGATTGACCAACTGGAACACGCACTCGACGACATGGACATGCTCGGCCAGCTGGGCGCTGGAAGCGCGCCGAAGAAAGCGGGCTCCGCGAGCCGGATCTAGTGGAGTGCGTGAGCGAGATCTAATGATGTCCTCGCGATGGCCTATGCTGGCGCTCGCGGCGGTTTTGTGGCTGGTCCCCGGGCAGCGCGCGATGGGACAGAAGAGCGACGGCCATCCCCCGGCTGCCCGGTCCCCGGGTCGCGGACGCGAAGCGAGTGGCGTACCTGACGCAAGCGCCAATACGACGCCGATCGACGAATTCGATCGCCTGTCGCCGGAAGAGCAACAGCAGGCACTGGCGCGTCTGCCGGCTGAAAAGCGGAAACGTCTGGAAGAGCGGCTGAAGCAATTCAACCAGCTGCCTTTTGAGCAGCGGCAGATGCTCCGCTCGCTTTACGGCCGGCTGCATCAACTGCCGCCAGACCGGCAAGACGCGGTACATAAGGCGGTTGATCGATTCTCCAGGCTGCCGGGCGAGAGCCAGCAAATGATTCGCGACGAGCTGCGGCTGCTTTCCGGGCTTCCGGAGCAAGACCGGGTATCGCGGCTGGGGAGCCGGGATTTCCAGCAAGGGCTTACGCGTAAAGAACAGGCCATCGTGCGCGATATGCTGCCGCTTTTACCTCTGAACTAACGCCGCTTGTTGACGCGCGCGGTTCAGAGGGATTGCGCGGCCGGGCAGCTTGGCCGCCTCCGCGTGCTTGCCCATCAAGTCCAGAATAGTTGGGACGAAGCTCAAGCTGTCATAAGGCTCCTGGATCTGGAAATGTTGCGGAATGCCGGTGTCGATGCCGCCCGCGAATAGCAGGATCGCATGCGTAGAGGCTCGTAGAAAAGAGCCGTGATTACCTCCTGGGTTGAAATTGCGGACGTTGAAATTCCAATGGTCGTTGGCGAAGATCAGAAAATCAGGTTCAGCCAGACGGCGCCGCCGTTGGTTGAAGCGGGCCAGCAAATCCGAGTCGGACACTGGTGGCTGAAGGAACTGCTCGTGCAGCGCGATGATACCGTTTGAGTATTTCGTTTGATGCGTGGCTTGCAGCCAATCGAGCTCGGAATGCCAGGAGTTAATCCACTCGGCGCCGACGTCTTCAAACAAATGCAGGGGAAAGCCAGGGCCGGGCGGAACGGTGTCGTAGTGAATTGCGCCCTCGATGTCCTGGCGCAGATTTCGGATGGTAGTGTAGCGAAGCTCGTTTGGGCGGGATTCGATCAGCGCTTGATGATCTCCGTCGGCATAGAGCCAGATGGCATTTTCCGGGATGCGCATGGCGATAAAATCGACGGGATGTGACGAGACTCCAGGCTGCAGGTTGTTGCGAACCGAGAGGCCGGCGAGGAGCTTGGGATAGTTGACGCGTTCGAAATCGGGGGTGCCCGAAGGCCAAGGTCCAACGATGTAGTTTTGAAGATCGTACACGGAGTTGGGGTCGCCCATGGCGCGTTTGGGAATCAGATCGGCCACGGCGAAGTGCCGGCGATCGAAATCGGCGGGTTCGAGATCCAGCAACTGCGAAAGAGAATGCAGGTAAGCCGAATAGTCATGCTCCTGGTCGCGCCAGGAATCCAGCTGCACGGAGAGACGGCGGGCGGCTTTGTCGAGGCCATTGTCGCGTTGTTCGCGTGTCCAGTTCTTGGGCTGGTTGTGGACTAGCGCGCGCCGCTGTTCTATGGCGGCGCGGAGCGCGGCCAGCTCCTCGGACAACTGGCGAACGGTGGACGACCATGCCGCGCGGTGGCGATCGACGATCTCGAAAAATGCGGCGATGTCGGCGCGGCGGATGGCTGGATCGATTGGTGAGCGGTTGATTTCCCGCAGCAGGATGTGGAGGGCGTTGAGATCGGAGTTTCGAAAGTAGACCGCGGCTCGTTCATTGCCATCGGGGTCGAGCAGAGCGGTGGGGTAATCGTCGGCCTGGCCTTTCAAGTAGAGGGAATCATCACTGGGGGTGACCACTTCGGTGACAAAGGGGTCCAGGCCGCTGAGCTTGAATTCGTCCAGGGGATGGCGATTTGTCACCACGTGATGCGCGCCGCCCGGGCGGCTGTTGAAGAGCTGAAGCAGATTGTAGCCCTGGCTGTAGACGCCGGGCTCGGTGTTCATGCCGTGATCGGAGACGGCGACCAGAACCGTTTGGGCGGCTAGCGGAGTGGCTTCGATGGCGCTCCAGACGCGGCCAATGAGAGCGTCGATGCGTTGGAGTGCCAGACGCTGGGAGGCGACGTCGGAGGCGGCGTGGGCAATGTGATCGAAATCGCCGGTGAAATAGTCGAGATATTGAATACTCGGGTCGTAGAGCTTGGCGATCAGCTCGCGCTCGGTTTGATCCTCCACCGCGCTGCCAATTTCAAAACCAATGGTCCATTCATCGAGAAGTTCGCGCAGGGAGCGCGAGAGACGCTGGGGAACCGCGTTTTGGAGCGTCTTCCAGCGGACGCCGCGCTGATAGAGCTGGAAGCCTTGGTAGGTGGCGGCATAGGGAAAATAGTCGATCAGCAGTGGGATGCCGAGGCTGTCCAGAACTTCAACGCCGGGCATATCCACTTTGTGTGAGCGCGCATAGCCAACGTAGAACGGAAAAAAATTCATGTAATCGTAAACGTGATAGGTGTACCGGTCAAACTCGGCATTGCCGCGGATTTCGAGGTGCTGGCCGGTATCGAGCAAAGACCAGGAGGGCGTAGAGAGGCTGATGGCGCGGACATAGAAATTGTCGAGGCGCGTTCCGCCCTGCATGAAAACGTGATCGATCCAAGGCAGAGTGCTTTTATGCGTGACTGGATCGATACGAGCGAGTTCGCGTTCCAGAACGTTTTCGGGCACACCGTCGAGTTTGATGATGACGACGCGTTTGACTTCGGCTTGAACCGGAGCAGCCAGGAGAAGGGCGAAAATCAACGACGCCAGGTGCCGATCCGGCGGGCTAACCATCATTGGGCGGGTGCGGCAATTGGCACGGGCCCGTTGGAAGCGCTGCGCGCCGCCGACGTTCGCTGGTTGAAAACCTGCAGCGCGCTCCAGCACGCCGTGCGGAGATCCGGATCGCCAGTGCGGGAATAGACTTCCGAGATCAGTTGTTGGGCTTGGGGTCCGGCATCCGGGTCCAGCGACAATGCCTCCACCGATTTGCGGATGGCGTTGGCATCCCAGACAATATCGGGCCGCGGGCTGGCGGCCAGGAGGCTCTGAAGGAAGCGTACATTCGTCGCGGCGCGGCGGCGGGAATCCAGCTCCGCCTGCATCTTGATATCGGACTTAGGATCGGGCGTAGGCTGGCCAACGAAGAACCGGCCCAGCCCTGCGAACATGCGGGCGGCTGGAGAACGGGTGTAGGACGCCAGCTCTTTACGGCGCTCTTGTTGGAGCCGCGCGGTGAAGCGGGGCGAGGCGGAGTATTCCAACAGAGCAGCGTATTGTTCGCGCGCCAGCGTGGACTCATTGGCGGTCTCGTTTTCGCGCGGGTTGAGAGCCAGGTGATCCAGTTGGCGAGTGAGCTCGGCTTTGAGCGAGGGGTCCAAGCTGGAATCTATGGCGAGGAACTGCCGCGCACCGGAGTAGGCTTGCAGACGGGCAGAGCGATTTACAGCGGCGCCGCGGCGGCGGCGCACGAAGGTCCAGGCAGTATCCGCCGCAAAGAAAGCCGGATTGCCGAAGCGGGTGAAGCCAAACACGCCGGTGACCAGTCCGGTGACGCCCTGGCTGATCATCTCGCGCCGCTTGGGGCTGAGGCTGTTACGAAAATCGGCGAGCAACAGGGGAACGCGCGGATAGTCCAGGCTATAGAGCGCGAGTGGAATCATCTCGACCGCATGCGCGCCGGGCGTGTCCATGGAAACGGGCCGGTCGGCGGAATCGAAGTAGCGGACTTGCGAGTAGCCGGTCCAATGCAAGAGGCGATCATCGCCCCAAGGATTGGCGATGCCCAGGAACTGGCCGTCAAAGCGCTGGCTGGCGCGAGTTTCAAGATCGGAGCGCGCAATCCACAGCAATGCCTCGCTGGGTGAGCTGGAGCCGATGGCGAGAGGTTCGAAGAAAAGACCGTTGAGTTCGGCGCGCTGACGCAGCAGATCCCAATTGTGGCCGCGGGTCTGTTGCATCCGGCTGGCTTCCTTGTCGTAATACCTGGAAAGGTATTGCTGGCGCACCAGGCCGCCGAAGGTGCGCGTCGACAGGCTCAGGCGCGCGTAGATCTCGCGCAGCTGCGCGTCGGACAAAGCAGATTGGCTACCGGATTCGAGCGCGAGATTGTCGAGCGTGATGAGAGCCTGGAAAACCTGGAGCTTGGTGTAATCGGAGGAATTGGTGCGATAGGTGCGCGTGGTGGACCGGATAGCGGCTCCCAGCGGATCGAGTTCCACGGCTTGCAGAGCATCGCCGAAAAGATTGCTATACACGCTTTTGCCGGGTGCGGCGAGGTCTAGCGACCGCGAGGGTACATGGCCGGCATGGCGCTTGCTTCCCGCGCGGAAATAGCCGAACGAAAGCGCGGAGGCGGCGCGTTGCCAGGGCGTGGGGCGCGTGCTGGTGAGTATCCAGACAGATCGCAAGCGATCGTTATCGGGATCGTTGTCGCCGAGAGTATCGCGCAGTACGGCGAGGAGCGGGACCTCGAGCTCCTGCGAACCAGACGACGCTGTCTCGTTCAGACGCGCGAATACCGTGACGAGTTCGGCTCCGTCGGCGACCGGTTGGGACTCGGAGCGATAGGCCGGACCTGGCTGGCTCAAAATCCCGGCCCCCAGAGCGAAAAAGACCAAGGCCGATTCCAACAAAACGAGAACCTCTTATCTCTAGGGTAATAGACGCCGGGATCGCGAGCAAGGTGTCGCGATAAACGCGGTCTTGGGGCTAAGAGATCCGGTACGCGTAACCGTCTTCGACGAAATGATCTCCGAATTTTTGACCACCTAGCCGCATGCCGTCTACACCCTTGGCCTTTCCGAATAGCTTTCGCAGTGATCGGATGAAAGGGTCAGTCCTAGGGAAGATGCCAACGGTCGGGGTGTCTTCCAGCAAGAAGCCAGCAGCATCGAGGGTGTCGTGGAAAAGCCCATAAGCTCCCCTGAGGCCCGCGGCGTCGAGCTTGCGAGAAGACAGGATAAAGCGCCAACTTTCGTACTCCGGTAAAAAGGCCCACAGAGCGACGCTCACGTTCAACCCGGCGTCGTCCAGAATCTGAAGGATCTTGGCGCCTTTCTCGATGTCAGGGCCTACCAGTACCGTTTTAGCCACCGCAGAACTCCATGATTTCGATCGCTCACCGCGTCGACCAACCTGCGCGCCTTCTCGGCGGAAGTGGTTTTGTAGCGGCTCTGTTCCGACCACCATTGTACGTGATCCCAGTTCTCCCGAAAGGCATCATCGCGCCTCGCTTCTTCGCTTCGAGCCTTCTCCAACTCGGCAACCTTCAGGAGTTTCTCAAAACTGTGAGTATAGCTGTCGTCGGCCATGCGTTTGTCGGGAAAATCGTGCCGCTGGGTGAATTTTGCGATACAGGCCTTGAGAGCGCATTCGACGGAGTAGCCCACCAGATAATAAGCCCCGTCGTTCATGCCGAGCTTGGCCAGAGCTCGTGCCTCGCGTAACCGAATTCGGGATAGGACTTGCAGCTCCTTACGGTTCAAACAAACATAGTAGGCAAGCGAGGTTCTTTCTCTCTCCCTGGGCGGCCTTGCTAAACTGGTTGCTTGACACTTCCATCCAAACCACGCGTCTCGGTGGTTAGTTATCTCAATACGGTTCCGCTGGTATGGGGCATGCTGCATGGCGAGCAGCGCGGGGTCTTCGACCTGTCATTCGCGATTCCGGCGGAATGCGCCGACCGTCTGGAGTCGGGACTTGCCGACATCGGCATTGTGCCAGCGGTGGAATTGAACCGTCAGAACCTAGAGATTATCCGCGGGGCCGGGATTGCCTGCCGCGGCCCGGTGCGCAGCATTTTTCTGATTTCAAAAGTGCCGTTCGAGGAAATCCGGAAGCTGGCGACCGACTCGACGTCGCGAACTTCGGTGGCGCTGAGCCGCGTAATTCTGGCGCGTAGATACGGCGTGGAGCCGGAGGTTCGATCGCAGGCGCCGCATCTGCCGTCCATGTTGGGACATTCGGATGCCGCGTTGATCATTGGCGACGCGGCCCTGGTACTGGAGCCTTCCGAATTGCCGTTCCATGTGCTGGATCTGGGCGCGGAGTGGGTCAAGATGACAGGACTGCCGATGGTGTTCGCGGTATGGGCCCAACGCGCGGCGCTACCGGTGCAGGATCCGAAGCCGTTCCTGGAATCGATGCGCTACGGTCTGGCGCATATTGATGACATCGCGCGTTCCGAGCACGCCAAGGTTGGTGTTTCAGAAGACCTGGCGCGATCGTATCTGAAGGACAATATCGTCTTCGAATTGGGCGACCGGGAATACGCCGGCCTCCAGACATTTCTACAATACGCTCGAGAACTTCGAAATCCCGTGGAGCAAAGAGAGGTTTCCGCATGATGACGCGGCAGGAAGCAATTGAGCTGTACAACAGCGACGATTTCATTGGCATTGGGATGGCGGCCGATGCCGTTCGCCGCAAGCTGCATCCGCACGGTGTGGTGAGCTACATTATCGATCGCAACATCAACTACACCAATTTCTGCACTGAATACTGCAGCTTCTGCGCCTTCTACCGGCCCATGGGCCACGCCGAGGGCTACGTGCATCCCAAGGAAGTGATCTTCGAGAAGATTCAGGAGACCATCGACCTGGGAGGAACCGGGATTCTGATGCAAGGCGGACTGCACCCGGATCTGAAGATCGATTGGTACGAAGATCTGCTGCGTTCCATCAAGGACCGTTTTGGCGACAAGATTTGGAACCATTGTTTCTCTGCGCCCGAGATTGTGAACATCGCCGAAGTGAGCGGGCTGAATCTGTACGACACCATCGCGCGGCTGAGGGACGCAGGCCTGGAATCGATTCCCGGTGGCGGCGCTGAAATTCTGGATGACGACGTCCGGCGCAGGATCAGCCGGCTTGAAATCTTCGTCGCAGGATTGGATCGACGTGCATCGGACCGCGCACGCGCTAGGGATGCGGACAACGGCCACCATGATGTTCGGCTGCGGCGAGACCATCGAGCAGCGCATGAATCATTTCGATATCGTGCGGCAGATTCAGGAAGACACGGGCGGATTTACGGCCTTCATTCCGTGGTCCTTCCAGCGCGAGAATACGTCGCTCGGCAAGTTCGTCAAGCAGGAAGCGACGGCGGTGGAGTATTTGAAGACGCTGGCAATTTCGCGCCTGTACCTGGAGAACATCGAGAACATTCAGTCGTCGTGGGTGACGCCGGGATTGAAGACCTGCCAGTTGGGGTTGCGTTTCGGCGGCAACGACGTCGGCAGCATCATGATCGAGGAGAACGTGGTCTCGGCGGCGGGCGCCCACAATCGCGCGAGCGAAGAAGAACTGCGCCGGCTGATTCGCGATGCCGGATTCATTCCCAAGCAGCGCGATACGTTATACCGGACGTATTTCTTGAACTAACGGCGCAGCCAATCGCCGGCAGCGATCCGGGGACCCGTCTTGGGTCCGGTATACCAGTAGATCCAGCAATCAGGTAAGCCCTCGATAGCTATCATCACGCGCTCGTATTCGTCGCCTTCATATTCATCAAAGGCCGCGAGCAGCGATTCGTCGATCCGGAAGATTTCTCCCTTGATGGAACCGGTACCCGGTCGCGCGCCGGGATAGGGTCCGAAGTCGAAGAGGAGGCCAGGAATGCTCGCTTCGCCGACGAATTGTCCGTGCTCGAAAAGCATTCGCGCGTGCTGGTTGTCCGAACCGCGGCGCAGCGTGCCGTACACGAAGAGGTAGGGCAACTCTATTTGCTGACAAGCGAGTGCTGCAGGTCGCTCGCGTACTGTTCGATCTCGGCGGGTTGGGTGGTGACCAGCGTCTTTTCCATGTCTTCGCCGGTTTCGAGCATGTGCTTCAAATGAATGGCCGCGAGTTTCATGCACCAGGTATCCGAAATGGGGTGCCCGATCTTCTTGCTCAGCGCGATAAGGTCAGGGAGTGGAAGCGCGATGACGCGTTCCTCCGACGGTACGCCTTCGGTAGAGATTCCGAACTTCACATCCACGGTGTCGGCGTGGCGAATCGAGATGCCGGTCTGCAGCCAGCGGAAGTAGGCCTGCCAGATGCGGCCAAAGGGATCGGGTCCCACTTTAAATTCTCGGAAGTTCTCAATCATTCAAGTTGATTGTAACGCCAATGGGTGCTTGGGTTGATAGAGACCCACTTCGCCGCCGCCGGGAAGCCGGATCTTCGAGATAGAACCCCATCTTTCTTGTTGCACCTCGGAACAATGGACGCCCTTCTTGCCAAGTGCCGCGACCTCGGCCGCCAGATCGTCGCACATGAAATAGAGCTCGTGCCTGCCATTCTCCTCGGCGGGATGAACCGCGACTTCCGCCGGAGGCAAAGTAAAGATCAGCCATCCATGGCCGGCGTCCACGGAAGAGAAGCCGAGGACTTCGCGAAAAAAGTCGCGATCCGCTGCCGCGTCCTGGCTGTATAGGATTACATGGGCGCCAAAGATCATGCGCTGTGCTCCTTGGCTCAGTAGATACGGTTGCTGCGCGAGACCAGAGAGAGAAACTCGTCGCGCGACGCTTTCCGTTCGCGGAAGGCGCCCAGCATGGCGCTGGTAACGGTGCCGGAGTGCTGTTTTTCGACGCCCCGCATCATCATGCAGAAGTGGCGAGCCTCGCAGATTACGCCGACGCCCCTGGGCTTCAGCACGTCTTGCAGCGTTTCGGCCACCTGGTGCGTCAGGCGCTCCTGCAGCTGGAGGCGGCGCGCGAACATGTCCACGATCCTCGGGATTTTGCTAAGCCCGATCACCTGCTTGTTGGGCAAATAAGCCACGTGCATGGTTCCAAAAAACGGTAGCAGGTGATGTTCGCACATGCTGTAGAACTCGATGTCTTTCACCACCACCATTTCGTCGCACTTTTCTTCGAAGAGCGCGCCGTTGACGATGCTCGCGACGTCGGTGTCATAGCCGCTGGTCAAGAAGCGCAGCGCTTTGTCGGCGCGCTGCGGAGTGCGAACCAGCCCGGGGCGCGAGGGATCCTCGCCAATCTTCAACAGCACCTGTTCCATCAAACTCGCGATGGAGTCGTCGTCGGGCTTCGACGGCATCATTTTGACAGCAGATGGCTTGTTCTTCATGATTTCAGCTCGAAAAAATTCCGTTTGGTCTCGCGCAGCCGTATTCCTTCCAGCCGGGGCCATTGGCCGGGGAAAGCTTCGGACCAGTGCGCGGTCAGCCGATCTTCGATGACGCGCATGATGTTCTCCGACGTCGCGACCAGCGTTTGGAACTCGCCGAGGTCGGCGTTGATGTAGCGGTGATCGAAGTCCCTGAGCACGTATTCCGAGACCAGGCGATCCAGCGACGGGATATGCACTGCCTGGCCGGTGTCCACATCAATCGGACCCGCGGCAGTTACATCCAGAACATAGTCATGACCGTGACCGTAGGGGTTGTTGCACTTGCCGTACAGGTCGCGGTTCTGCGCTTCTGTGAACGCGGGGGAGTGCAAGCGGTGCGAAGCCGCGAATCGATAACGCCGGGTGAGCCGCATCTATGGCCGCTCCCCCGTGTAGTCTACGAACAGATCCTCGGTCTCGTATAAACGCACGTTGTGGAGGCGTGGATTGCCGGAGTCGAAGTGCGCCGACAAGCGGTTCCAGATTTCCGCGGCGACATTTTCGGTGGTGGGAACGATCTTATTGAACGGAGGCACCTCGTAGTTCAAAAAGCGGTGGTCCATGGGCTCGATTACCGTCTGCTGGATCAGCTCTTTCAGCTTCTTGAGATCGAAGACCATGCCGGTGGTTGGATCGGGATCGCCCTCCAGCGTCACTTCCAGGACGTAGTTATGCCCGTGCCCGCTGGGGTTTGCGGCGGCTCCATACAACTCGCGGTTTTGCTCTGGTGAGAGAGCAGACTGCGCGCACACGTGCGACGCGGAAAACTCAGCTCGGCGGGTAATCAGCATGATCCTCTTATTGGATGCGAAACTCCACTGCCAGGATACTCCTATATTATAGGAGAAGGGCGCGGCAGGGAGCGTGCTGAAATGACTCATTCTAAAGCAAATTCGTCCAAAGTCGATTTCGCGATCAAGGGGGCGATTGGTGCGCTTCTGGTGGCTCTAGGCTTCGTAATTGTGTGGTCGATCCAGGAGCACATTGCCGGTGTCGGGGACACCGCGCCCAACTTCTCCATTACTACGACGGCTGGAGAGACCATGACTCCGCAGAGTTTTGGCGGCAAAGTTCTGGTCCTGAATTTTTGGGCCAGCTGGTGTGCGCCGTGCGTGGAAGAAGCGCCGTCGCTGAACGAATTTGCCAAAACATTCAAAGACCAGGGTGTCGTAGTGCTGGGGGTGAGCGTGGATCGGAATGAGCAGCAATTCCAGAATTTCGTGAAGCGCTTTGGCGTGGCGTACCCGGTGGCGCGCGATCCGCAGCAGAATCTGAGCTATCGCTATGGAACGTACAAGATTCCGGAGAGTTACATCATCGATCGCAACGGCACGGTGGTACGAAAATTCGCCGGGCTGCCGGAGCGTGACGGGCAGGCGATTTCGTGGATGGATCCCGAGCTGGTGGGATTCGTGAAATCGCTACTGTAATGCACAGGCACGACTGGTATTCCGACACTCATCCAAAGGCTCTGGAGGTGTTTCTGGCCCGGCAGCGTGCTATGACCGCGACGGAGAAAATTGAGGCTGTGTTCCAGCAAAATGAATTGTTGCGCAGCTTATCGGAGGCTCGCGAGCGGCAGCTTCACCCAGACGCGACCGATCGGGAGATCTTTCTTAGAGTGGTGGCACATCGCTTGGATCGCGAGACGATGGTGCGTGTATATGGCTGGTATCCGGACATCGCGACCTGATGTCCGTCCAGAGGGCGTTTCAAAAACTGCTGGATACGCTCAACCTTCTGAAGATTCCACACATGGTCGGTGGATCTCTCGCCAGTTCGGTTCATGGCGTGTTTCGCGCCACCAACGATATTGACATTGTGGCCGATATGCAGCAGGAACACATTCTGCCGTTTGTTTCGGAGTTGTCCCCAGACTTCTACGCAGACCCCGATACGATGCGAGGAGCACTCCGGCAAGGGCGCCCATTTAACCTGATCCATTTCGCGAGCGGCTACAAATTCGATGTCTTCCCCGCGGCAGCAAACCCCTACTTTCAAAAGCAGATTGATCGCTGCTCCCTTCACGAAGTTATGATCGGTGACGGACGAGAGCATTCGCTGCCCACTTGCGGCCGCCGAGGACATAATCCTTGCTAAGCTCGCATGGTACTGTGCCGGCGGCGAGCAATCCGACCGGCAGTGGAACGATGTTCGGGGAATTCGATCGGTGCAAGGCGACCGGCTGGACCAGGGTTATATGAGACATTGGGCAAGGCATTTGGGTGTAGAGGATCTATTGGAGAGGCTTTTGTCAGAGGAACGGCCACAATGATTGCTTCTGACGCATTGCAACAAATCGACAAGCTGCTCGGGCCGCGCGGATACCTGGATAGTCCGGACGACCTCAAGCTCTACGAGTACGATGGCAGCGTCGACAAGGCTTTGCCGGAGCTGGTGGCGTTTCCACGATCGGCGGAAGATGCGGCCGAACTGGTTCGCATCGCGCATTTGCATCGCATCCCGATTGTGGGCCGGGGCGCGGGAACCGGGTTGAGCGGCGGCGTGATTGCGCGGGCCGGCGGAATCGTAATTTCCTTTGCCCGCATGAATGCCATCGTCGAAATCGATTTGGCGAACGAGCGCGCGGTGCTGGAACCGGGTGTCGTGAATCTTGAGATCACGCAGGCCGTGGAGCGCGACGGATATTTCTACGCGCCCGATCCTTCCAGCCAGAAGGCCTGCACCATCGGCGGAAATGTCTCGGAAAACGCGGGTGGTCCGCACACCCTGGCGTACGGCGTCACCACGAACCACGTACTCGGATTGGAAACGATCCTGCCCGACGGCACGCGAGATGACCATCGGAGGCACAGCTCCGGATATGCCCGGTTACGATTTGACCGGCCTGCTGACGGGATCGGAAGGCACCATGGTGTTGGTCACCGGAATTACCGTGCGCCTGATGCGCCAGCCGGAGCTGGTGAAAACGATCCTGGCGATCTACGACACGGTGGACGACTGCGCGGATTCAGTGGCTGAGATTACGGCGCGCTTCATCACTCCTGCCGCGGTCGAGATGCTGGACGGCGTCATGCTGCGGATGGTGGAGGAGGCCACGCACGCCGGTTATCCCATGGACGCGGCGGCGGTCCTGCTGATCGAGCTGGAAGGTCTGAAGGAAGCGGTGGAAGAGCAGGTGATGCAGATCGAGGATGCTTGCAAGTGCTGCCGCGCGCGAGAGGTTCGCATTGCGCGATCGGCCCTGGAGCGCGAACTGCTGTGGAAAGGCCGCAAGAACGCCTTTGGAGCGGTGGGCCGCGTGAGCCCGTCCTATTACGTGCAAGACGGAGTGGTGCCTCGCACCAAAGTGGCGCCGACGCTGCGCGAGATCCAGCGCATCTCCGAGAAGTACGGGCTGACCATCAGCAATATTTTTCACGCGGGCGATGGCAACATGCATCCCGTGATTTTGTTCAATCACCATAAGGCGGGTGAGCTGGAACGGGCCAAGGCCGCGGGCGACGACATCCTGCGGTTCTGTATCGAACAGGGCGGGTCCATCACCGGCGAACATGGCGTGGGCATGGAAAAGATGGAAATGATCGGCGAGCAGTTTCCAGCGGAGACGCTCGAGATGATTGGGCGGTTCAAGAACCTCTTCGATCCGGAGTGCCGTCTGAATCCCGGCAAAATGCTACCGACCGGGATGGGTTGCATGGAGATTCGCCAGCCTGCCGGGATGCAGATCTAGATCATTGGACGGCGAGGGTTGCGGTGTTGCTAATCCGATTACCCGACGTAATTACCACTGGCGCGGATGAATTCGAGGCGCCTGCGGGAATCATGCAATTGATTTGATCCAGCCCAACGAATCCTGGAGCGGCCCCGGCGAAGTTGATCGGGCAGTTTACACCGCTGACCGTGACAGTGGGTTGCTGCACCGCGTTGTCGAAGCCGTTCATAAGTGTCGTGAGGCCAAGTCCGGTGGCGTACAGTTCAACATAGTCGCCCGCGTGCAACGGATTATCGGCGGTCACCAGGCTCTGGTCACTCGCCTTGAGCGCGGCGGCTGCTCCGGCGCCGGATGAATCCTGGGTAAAGATGGCGGGCGCGGCGGCTTCGACGTAAATATTCACCGTATGTTTTCCCGCGCTGTTTTGAACGGTGAGCGGCGTCAAACCGGACGCGCTCGCGGGGAGCAGCGCATTGATCTGAGTCGCCGAAGTGTAATACAGAGACGTCGCTGTTCCATTCACCAATACTTGCGCATCCGTCCCGGACGCCAGATCCGAGCCATAAATCGAGATCAACATTCGCGGCGCAAGCTCGATCGGGAAAATGGCCGCGGCCGCCGGGAATGCGCGTATGATCAGTGGCCCGGGCTTCACGGTGTAAGGCTCGGTCCCGCCTGCCGGCAGGGTGACGTCATTTACGATATTCGAAGATCCAGAAGCTATATCCAGCGTCAGCGTTGCGGCTGGAAACTGATCGAGGAAGCCCAGGTGATCGGAAGAAATGCCGAGCTTGCTGTGCATCCCCCAGTATGCTCGCGGTCCCTGAATCGATGTTGAGGGGCGAATCATCGGCGGCATGGGCTGCGACGATCACACCACCCGCTCCCGACAAAAACTCATTGTCCTCGGCCGCCGTGCCGACGCTTTGCCAATCGCTAGTTCCGTTTAAGAATGAGAGGATGATCTTCGCCGAATCGTGCGAGGCGGAATCGATGTCGGCGATCCCAGTGGCGCTGAACGGGCAGAGAAAGAAATCACTGACTTCGCCGCCGCCTGAAACATGGCAGTACGAGAGAACGCGCGTGCGGCCGGCCCCGTAGAAACGCAGCGAAGCGCTGGTGAGGGTGACGACGCCGTCATCGAATCCCTGCGTGCCGCTCAGCAACCCCGTACCGCCATCCCCGGCCGCCGCGATGGCATCCACGCCGCGTAGATCGTCGGTGCCCTGGTTCCAAGTGCCCAGGCCAAATAGAAAAGCGCTGCCGCTGGTCATTTCCTTCAACTGGTTCGTGACGGGCAGCACGGAAGCGATCGATGTGCCGAAGTGCGGAGTGGCCAGAAAAACCGCCTTGCGAACGCCAACGGCCGCTGGAGGTTGAAACATCCCGGCCCCGTTTTGTTTGCCGCTCAAGTAGCAGCGCAACACCAGCCCGCCCATGCTGTGGGCCACCACATCCACCTGATCCACCGGCTGCCCGTCCGTGTAATTTAACCCGGAAAGAAACTTGGCGAAAGCTCCCGCGAGATCTTCGATGCTGGCAGTCTGCGACAAGCTACAGATGCTGAAGAACAGGCTCACTTCGCCATTGCTCTGGAGCACCTGATCGGCGATGCCAAAAGTGCCCGCAAACGTCGCCGGGCAAGTGAACTGGAAGCCGTCGATAAACACAACGGGCGGCAGCGTGGTGTGTGGCACCGGCGTCCCGGCGGGTATCAGCTGAGCCCAAGCAGGCGTTAGGCTCAGCAAGCAGATGACCGTCCGGAGGCCGCGCATCCGGCAACAACCCTAGCGCGCGGGGACCGGTTGGAGCGCGCGGCTCTCGATGATGCGGTCTACGATGCCGTATTCCAACGCCTGGTCGGGCTCCAGGATGTAATCGCGATCCACATCGCGGCCGATGCGGTCGACCGGCTGGCCGGTGGCGTTGGCAAGGATTTGGTTGAGAGACTCGCGCATGCGCAGAATCTCGCGGGCGTAAATATCGATATCCGTGGCTTGTCCACCCAGGCCACTCATAGAAGGCTGGTGAATCAGGATGCGCGAATGCGGCAGGCTGTAGCGCTTGCCCTTGGTGCCGCACGCCAGCAACACCGCCGCCATGGAAGCAGCTTGTCCCAGGCAGTAGGTCACGATGTCGGGCTCCACCAGATTCATGGTGTCAAGAATCGCCAATCCCGCGGTGATGGACCCTCCAGGAGAATTGATATAGAGGGAAATATCCTTTTCCGGATCTTCCGCGGCGAGGAAAAGCATTTGGGCGATGATCAAATTCGCAACGTTGTCATCGATGGGAGTGCCCAGGAAAATGATGTTCTCCTTGAGCAGCCGCGAGTAAATGTCAAAAGCGCGCTCGCCGCGCGACGTCTGCTCCACGACCATGGGCACAAGTACTGAATTCTGCATGAAACCGGACTCCTTCGTAAAACAACATGATACCGCGAACCCGCAAGCCCCGCCGCCGCGAGACAATAGGAACAACTATGCATCTGGTTCCTACGCAAGACGAAGTGGTCGGCTTACTGCGCCGCACCGGGGCGATTCGCGACGGCCATTTTGAATATCCCAACGGACTGCACGCCACCGAATATATGCAAGTGCAGCTGGCCATGCGCTATTTCCAGCACGCCAAAGTGCTCAGCGTCGGATTGAGCCGGCTGCTGCGGGCCAACGCGGAAATTCGCGCCATGATTCCCGAGCTGTCTATTGTGTCGCCCGATACCGGCGGCTTGCCGGTAGCGTATGGCGTTTGCGAAGCGCTGCGCGCGCACCAGGTCTACTGGGCGGATCGCAAAGAAGAAAGCGGCGCAATGCGATTTCGTCAGTATCTGGAGCAAAAGCCCGGCGAGAAGGTGTTGCTGGTGGACGACATTCTGCGATCGGGGCGCAATCTCGGGGAATTGAAGCGGCTGGTGGAATCCACCGGCGCCGAAGTGGTCGGGATGGCCGTGATCATTTACCAGCCCACGCCGAAGACCGTGGATTTCAGTCCGCTGCCTCTGTACTATCTGGCGCAGCTCGACGCGTTGTACTACAAAGATGCCGGGTCGTGCGAAATGTGCAAGCGCGATGTGCCGGTAGAGAAAGTTTGGGTCTAGCGGCCGCTGAGCAGCGTGCCTTTTTGCTTGGCGATATCGAGCAGCACTGGATAAAACTGCACGAACGTATTGTCCACCGCCGCGTGTTCCGCATGGCAGGCGTAGCAATCCTCAGTGTGCGGCAGCAGCTTGCCGGTGCTGCTTTTGCCGAACGCGAAGAACGCCCAGCCATTGCCCGGAACCTTCGCCGTATCCTTCACTTCCATTTCCACCGCCAGCACATCGGTTTGATACGATCCGCCTTGGTTGATGGAACCCTTGCTGGCCGACGACCTTACTTCCAAAACCAGCATGGTTTTGTCGGGCCACTTTCCGGTCGCAAGGAAAGAACGATACGCAGCGGGATTCACGAACACATTGGTAAACGCGGGCGCGCGGGTTTGTTCCGGATGGTAGGTCATGCCGAGGCCCGAGCTTAAGAAGGTCCACTCGCGATAGTCCGCGGGCAGCGTTAATTGACCGTCGGCGGTGTAGCGTGGTTGGGCCATCAAGCAGCTCAGAGAAGCGGCTGCGAATAGGATTCGGGCTACGACGGGCGGCATCACGCCAAGCTTATCATTAGGAGTTGAGCCCTCGCATCGAATTTGAGCGACCCGTTTGCGGCGATCTGGGCGAGGCTTGCTCGCGCGAGTGGCTGGAAACCAACGGTGTAGGCGGATTCGCCTGCTCCACCATCGCGGGCATGAATACACGGCGCTATCATGCACTCCTGACCGCGGCCATCCATCCTCCAGTGGGACGCTTCGTGCTCCTTTCGAAGGTCGAAGAGACGCTGGTGATCGGCGGGCAGCGGTTTGAGCTGAGCGTTAACCAATACCAGGGGGCGGTTCATCCGCGCGGGGACGAATACCTGGGCTCTTTTCGGCTGGATCCGTTTCCCATCGCTCGCTACCGTTGCAGCGATCTCCAACTGGAGAAGACCGTCTTTCTCGTCCACGGCGAAAACACTGTCGTGATTCAATATGAGCTTTTGGGCGACTTGCGCGGCCGGACCTGCGCGCTCGAGGTTCGCCCCCTGATCGCCTTTCGCGATTACCACAGCACCACGCACGCTAACGACGCGCTGCGCCGCGATGTGTCGATCAACGCCGGTCTCGCCAGCATCACGCCCTATCCGCATCTGCCCAGCCTGCACTTCGCGCACAACGCGGAATCCGTCGATACGTCGGGATTTTGGTTCTACAACTTCGAATATGAGCGCGAGAAGGAACGCGGGCTCGACGCGTTGGAAGATCTTTACAGTCCGTTCTCCCTGCGCTTCGATCTCGCGCAGAACTCGTCGTCCGCGGTCATAGCGTCAACAGCGCAGCATGCGGCGATCGAAGCGGATCGGCTCCGGGAACTGGAAATCCAGCGCCGCGCGCGCATTGTTCACGCCGCTCCGGCCGAGGACGCATTCGCGAGGCTCTTGACTGCGGCTGCGGATCAGTTCCTGGTGGCCCGCGGCGACCAAACGTCCGTGATCGCGGGCTATCCCTGGTTCGGCGATTGGGGGCGCGACACGATGATCTCCCTCCCCGGCCTGACGCTAGTCACCAGCCGCTTCGAACAAGCGCGCAACATTCTGCGCGCCTTCGCCCGCAACATCGATCACGGAATGCTCCCGAATTGCTTCCCGGATTCAGGCGAGAAGCCGGAATACAACACCGTAGACGCGACGCTCTGGATGTTTCACGCGGTTCATGAATTCCTGCGCTACACAGGCGACTTCGATTTCGTTCGCGCCGAGCTCTACCAGCCGCTGGCCGACATCATCGCGTGGCATGAACGCGGAACGCGCTACGGAATTTATCTCGATTCCGACGGCTCTGCTCCACGCCGGCGAGCCGGGCGTGCAGCTGACATGGATGGACGCCAAGGTTGGCGATTGGGTGGTGACGCCTCGAGAAGGCAAACCGGTGGAGATTCAAGCTCTCTGGTACAACGCGCTGTGCGTGATGGAGCGGCTATCTTCCGTATTCAACGATCACAGCGGAATCCAGCCGCTATGCGGCGCTTGCCGAACGGGCTCGCGCGCGATTCGTCCAAATATTCTGGAACGAAAGCGCCGGTTGCCTGTACGACGTTGTCTCCAGCAATGGTCCCGACAGCTCGCTGCGCCCCAACCAGATTTTCGCGGTCAGCCTGCCCTATCCGCTGCTCTCGAACGATCAGGCTCTGCGCGTGGTGGATGTGGTGGAGTGGGAGCTGCTCACGCCGTTTGGTTTGCGAACGCTTTCGCCGCGCGATCCACGCTACCGCGGGCGCTATGAAGGCGATCAACTCAGCCGCGATGGCGCTTATCATCAGGGCACGGTCTGGCCCTGGCTGTTGGGACCGTTTTTGTCAGCTTATGTAAAGGTGCACGGGCATACCGAAGAGGCCCGCCGCCGGGCGGATCAATTTCTCGATGCACTGCGCGCGCACCTTGGCCACGCTGGGCTGGGTCAAATTTCCGAGGTGTTCGATGGGGACGCCCCGCACCGCCCTGGCGGCTGTTTTGCGCAAGCCTGGAGCGTTGCCGAAGTGCTGCGCACCTACATTGAGGATGCCAAGAACCGGCAACCGGCCTTCACCTTTGACCACCCGTAGATTCTCCCAGCGCGAAACGATGTAACCACGCGCCGGCGGCTCGCGTCTGTTCACCAATCTTTAGTCTTGGACTGGGGCGGGAGCAAGGGGCGCGTAGAATGCTGCGGCGAAGTTTGCTCATCTGTTGTTCCGTGGCTTGCATTCTGCTCGCACAGAGTGATGACGAGCCGGTTTACGATATCGGCCCCGGAGTCACGCCTCCACGGATTACGAAACAGGTAAATCCGCAGTATCCAAACAACCGTGGCGTGCGAGCCGAGGGTTCCGTGATTATCGGGCTAATTGTGAGCTCGAAAGGCTTGCCCAAGGACCCGCATATCCTGAAAAGCCTGGATAAGGATCTGGATCAAAGCGCGATGGACGCGGTGCAGCAGTGGCGCTTTGCTCCGGCGCAGAAGGACGGCAAGGCGATCGCCGTCCGGATTAGCTTGCAGATCCAGTTTCATTCCATGTAATTAGGGCTGCGATGCAGTAATGTTGTATGAATGCCAGACGGCGCGTCGGAGCGTTCCAATCCGATCGACATAGGCTCGCAAGTGGGCCCGTATCGGATCGAAGCTCTGCTGGGCCACGGCGGCATGGGCGTCGTCTACCGCGCTCTCGACACCAACCTGAACCGGCCGGTCGCGGTGAAGTTTCTCTCCAAGGATGTGGCCAATCCAACTCTCCGGCATCGTTTCCAGCGCGAGGCGCAGACCGTGTCGTCGCTCAACCACCCGCACATTCTCACCGTGCATGACGCAGGCGAATGGGAGGGCCGGCAGTATCTGGTCACTGAATTCGTGGATGGCGGAACGCTGAAGGATTGGGTGGCGCGGGAAAAGCCGGGCTGGCGTCAGACCATTGAGCTGCTCAGCGGCGTGGCTGACGGATTGGCCGCCGCGCATGAGGCCGGAATCCTGCATCGCGACATCAAACCCGACAACATCCTGGTCGCCAAGAACGGCTACGCCAAGCTGGGCGATTTCGGCCTGGCCAAGATGGAGGCTCCCGCCCAGGACAACCTGACACGCACCTTGACGGAGGGGCAAACGCGCCCCGGAGTGATCCTGGGCACCGTCGTCTACATGTCCCCGGAGCAGGCTGCCGGACATTCGCTGGACGCCCGCAGCGACATCTTCTCGTTCGGCGTGGTCTTGTATGAGCTGCTTGCGCGCCGGCGCCCGTTTGATCGGACTTCGGATGTGGAAACGCTGCACGCGGTGATGCACGATGCGCCTCCTGTGCTCGCAACTCTTTGTCCCGATGTGCCCGCCGGGTTGCAAATGGCGGTGGAGAAGGCCCTGGAGAAGGATCCAGCGGACCGCTATCAGTCCATGCGCGACATGCTGGTGGATCTTAGGCGAGCATCGCGTACGAGCTCTGAAACGCCCATTCCCCGTAAGCCGCCATTTTGGGCGCGACCTTGGGCGTGGGCGGTGGCCGTAGTCGTAATCGCACTGGTCGCCGGAGCCGGTTGGATGTTGTTCCGTGCGCGGCCGGCGGCCAACCCGATTCGTTCCGAATATATTCCGCTCACCAATTTTGCGGACTCGGCCGTAGCTCCCGCGCTATCCCCAGACGGACGAATGCTTGCCTTTATCCGCGGAGAGAATCCGTTCGTAGGCCCTGGCGATGTGTATGTGAAACTGTTGCCGAACGGCGATCCCGTGCAACTTACCCACGACGGAAGGGCCAAGGAAGGTCCAGTGGTTTTCTCCCCGGACGGCAGCCGTCTGGCCTATGCGGATGGAGCTGCCGGAGGCACCTTGACAGTCCCTGTTCTAGGCGGTGAACCCACTCGGCTGTTGGCCCGGGCGTCAGGGTTGAGTTGGGTCAAATATTCGCCTGGCCAACGCCAGGTGATGTTCTCGGCGATTACCGGCGAAGGCATCCACATGGGAGTCTACGTTTCATCGGAGAGCCGCGCGGAACAGCGTACTGTATATCTGCCCGCTAATGAAAACGGCATGGGGCATCGCTCATTTCTATCACCGGACAGGAAATCGGTGTTGGTAGTAGAGATGGACTTGGGCACTTGGCTACCCTGCCGTCTGGTTCCATTCGACGGCAGCTCGGCGGGACATAGAATTGGTCCGCAGCCTGCCCAGTGTACGGACGCGGCCTGGACTCCGGATGGGAAGTGGATGTACCTGTCGGCGAATACGGGAGACGGCTACCACATCTGGCGGCAGCGATTCCCTAACGGCGCTCCCGAGCAGATCACCTCCGGCGCAACAGAGGAGCAGGGACTCTCGTTCGATCCCGATGGTGCATCCTTCGTCACATCGGTGGGCAACAGCCAGAGCACGCTGTGGGTTCACGATAACCGTGGCGATCGGCAGGTGACCTCGGAAGGGTTCGCGTTTCTTCCCTCGTTTTCCGCCGACGGAAAAACGCTGTTCTATCTGGTGCGCTCTCGCGCCAGCCGGCGCTTCGTGAGCGGCGAGCTGTGGGCCAGCAACCTCGAGACCGGGCGCAGTCAGCGCTTGCTATCCGATTTCCTGATGGAACACTATAACGTCTCGACCGACGGGAAGAACGTAGTGTTCCTCAACATCGATGACACCGGCCGCTCGGCAGTGTGGCTGGCGCCGATCGATGGAAGCGTTGCGCCGCGCCGCTTGGCGTCGGTCGACTACGCCAGCCATGCGTTGTTTCAGCCGCAAGGAGGTGTCCTCTTCGTGGGAGGAGAGCGAGGCACTCCGTTCCTCTATCGAGTGAGTCTCGATGGCACGGGACTGCAAAAGGTTTTTCCCAGGAACGTATCGTTCCTATATAGTGTTGCTCCGAGCGGCCACGCGGTAGCGCTGTGGGTGGACGAGGACGTGTACGTCTACCCGATTGGCGACGGCGTCCCCACGCTAATTTGCAAGAAGTGCGCCACCGCCGGCGAAGAGAACCGCGGTGTGACACCGCCGCTCGTCAGTTGGTCGCCCAACGAGAAATTCTTGTATCTGCATAACGCGGGCAACCGGAAAACCTACGCCATTCCGTTGCGTCCCGGTCAACTCTTGCCTGCGCTGCCGGCGGGAGGGCTAAGCACATTGGCCGACGCGGGAACTCTGCCGGGCGCAATCACGATCGCAGAGCAGAGAGCGTATGGTGGCGCGGATCCGTCAGTCTATTCGTTTCCGCGCGTTTCCACACACCGCAACATCTATCGGATTCTCATCCGCTAGCTAGCGCTCACCAAAGCTATAGCCCACCCACACCATTCCTTCCGGCACGGAGTTGCTCCCGAACTGGTTGGTGAGCCCCGGCACGTAGTGGTAATCGAATTCCGGCTTGATGAAAATGTGGCTGCTCAGGAAAACTTGGACGCCCACGCCCACGTGTACCTGGAAATGAGTAGCATCGCCCACCGGTTCATTAGAAGTGGTGCAGACCGCCGTTCCCACGCAGCCGCTTTCCGAGAATGAGAAACTGGTGCGCGCTCCGCCGATGCCGCCCTGCAGTTGCAGCGATGCCCGTTTGGTATTGATCGGTGCGTAAATGCCGTTCACGTCGTAGAACGCTTGGCGCGATTCCAGCGGACCATAGCTCTGGCGCGCGGGCTGCAGGTTGGCCTCGAATCCGACACCGAAATGTCTATAGAGCATCAAATCGCCGCCGAAGCCGAGGAAAAACCCGCTCAGCGCCGGCAGTGACTGGCAGTTCGCGTCTCCAGCGCCCGGCGTACAAGAGCCGAAAGCGTTTAGCGACGACGAATTATCTATGCCGCCTGAATTCGCGCTAGCGTGCGCGGTTCCAAATCCAAGATTGACGTCAAATGACGTTTGTGCGTTGACTAATGACGCTCCAAAGAGCAAGAGCGATCCAGCGAGACTCCATCTAAAGATCAACATATGCCCTCTAGACGGCATCAATTAATAGCTGGTTTCAGACAGCCACGTGGAAGACAAAACGTTACGAAGCGCTAGAATCCGCCTTGCGGGCGATAACCGGGACGGGCGCGTACACGATATTTCTTGCCCACATCGGTAACGATTTCGACGCCGATCTTGCGGAATCCCTCGTTGGGGTTGGGCTGCGGATAATACGTGATGGTGTAACTGTTACCGAGATCCTCGCGAATCGATTCGAATGCTTCCACCTGTTTCTGCCAGGTCTTCGCAAAGTATGCCTTGCCCCCGGTGCGGGTGGAGATGCGCTTGAAGACGTTGCTCGACATCGGGTCCTTCGCAACATCGTTGGTGGAAATAACGTAGATGGGAATGCCGTCGTCTTCGGCCACCGCACGTACATCGTCGGGTGCGATCAGGCTGGCGTTGTCGGGACCGTTCGAAAACACGATGATCACCTTGCGTCCAGGCACCTTCGACGCATCGCGGAGCGTCAGCAACAGGCCGTTGTAGAGCGCCGCGTCGTCGCCCGCCACGGCTTTGCGAAGCCCAAAAATCGCGTCATTCCGATCGTGCGTGAGGGGCGCCGGACGAGACAGATTTCTGCTAAACGTGTAAACCGCCACGGAGTCGGCTTTGTCTAAGCCGCGCACGAAATCGGCGATCGCGTCGGAGGCGTACACGAATCCGCGGTACATGTAGTTGCTGGTGTCGAAAAGTACGAAAACGTTGGTTCCCACGAACGAATCGGACCGCACCTCGGTTGCGTTTTCGCCGGTCTCAAGCGCGCCAGGTTCAATGGAAGCCACCAGCGGCTGCACCGTGCCATTTTCCAGCACTCGCACGGGAGGTTTGTTGCCTTCGCCGAAAGTATTAATCTTTTGAGGAATGCTGTCTTCGGTGAGGTGAAAATCGCTAGGCTTCAATCCATTAATGTAGTGGCCCTTGCTGTCGGTGACGGTGAAACTCAGCACCACCATGTCCACTTTTACGCGAAAGGTGGGCCGCTGCTCCTGGGCGAACAGACCCAGGGAAAGTGCCAGTAGGGCCGCCGAAGCGCCAATGAATATTCGACGATGAAGCTGCAAGACTACCCTCCGAAAAATGAAGAAGCTAAAAACCAGCGGCTGCCGTTACACGTTTGCGGGTCTTCTCGCGCACGTCTGCCCCAACCAGCCGCAGCGAACGCAGCAGGGCCGGCCAATCTTCCAGGTTGGTGGCGAAGATCCGCTCCACGGTCTGGCGCGTCCAATCCGGAATCAAGACATTCAACTCGCCCGGCGCCAGATACAACTGGTCGGCCAGGGCGGCGTAAAAAAGTAAATTCGATTCCCAACTCTCGGCCAGGATTCTGCTGGAATAGCCCATCAGCGTCGGGAACGTGCGCAGGCCCAGCAATTCCGGCGAATACGAATTGGCCAAGGTCGGTTTCGGCGTGCCAAAGGCGTGCGAAATCGCATCGTAGTTCAACTGCCCCGGCGATTCAGCGGACCCGCGCCGGATCTCAGCCGCGATCAGGCTGTCGGAGGCCTGTCCCGCCGTTGGATCGGCGGCCAGGAGATCGTGAGCAACGGCAAATAATTCCGCCGGCATCACCAAGTCCAGCGCCACGCTGACGGCCCCTTGCTCCAATAGTGCCCGAATCTGCGCCACGCGGGCGGGCGTCGCGTATTGGCTGAGCGCATCCAAAACAACTTGCCGCCGGCCGGGGTTCAATGCGGACTCGGCGAGCACGGTCTCGGCGTAATCCATATGCAGTGCCACCCAATGCAATTGCCCGGGTGTGACGTTCCACCAGCGCGGGATGGTCGCCGTCAGCAAGAGCTGCGGAACCAGGTCGCCCCAGATCAAAGCCTGTTCGCGCGAAGGAATCAGGAAATTTTGCTCGGCCTCCGCCAAAGCATAAGGCAGGCTGATGAGCGATCCCACCAGCTTTCCGCCCGCGCTGGAGGGCCAGCCGCTTCCCAAAACCTCGGTGACTTTCCAGGTCCCATTGGCCGCCCCTTGCAGGCCGACGAAATCGTGGCTGCGAACGAACAACGGGTTGGTATAGAGCACCTGTGCGCCCGGCGGCGCGTAGTGCACATAGTTCAATCCGATCAAGGTGTCGCGGAGAAACGGCGCCATCAAGCCGCGAACCTCGTCCAGTTTCTTGGGATCCGTGCCCGCCCGGTCGATGAATGCGCGCAAATTTAGTTTTCGTTCCGCCTCGATGTGCTTTTCCGGCCAATAGCCGAAGCTCAAAGAATTGTTTTCCGGACTGCTCAGCGAGTTGCGGGGAAGCTGAATCTCGGCGATCCGGGCCGCTGTTTTCGTAATCAGTGCGCTGTTCACCTTCTGGCCTTTTGCGATGCCTTCCAGATGATCGACCAGATCGAAGATCGAGGTGAGCGATATGAGCCGCTGCGCCTCAAAAATTCGAATCATGTCTTCCACTAGCTGGTTGTGAGCGTCCGACGTATCGGATTGCGCCGTGCCAGCCAGCAGATCTAACATGCGATCCTGGGCCGCCATGCCGGCAGGCGTGTTGGTGGCGGCCAGCAGAGTTTGCACCCCTTCACGGCCTCCGTCGAACACATCGCCCTCGTTCTTCACCTTGGCGAAGCGCGTCAGAACACTGGCCAGCGGACGGTCGCGGTCGGCCGGCGCGATCGAGTTCTGGCGGCAAAAAACCTGCCACAGTCCCACCAACGCCTGCAATGTCCCGGCGGCGTCGGTGCGCAAGGGAACATCCTTAATCTGGTTGATGCTTTCCGCGGTGTCCAGGAATTGATTGATGGTGGCGTTAGAAACATCGGAGACTTCAGCGAAAAGCGAGTACTGCGCGCCAAGCGAGCGGAACTCGCGCGCCAGACGGTCGGCGGTTTTGGGATCCAGCGGCGTCTGGCGGTGGCGGTCCACGTCGCTCAACGCCATAAAGATCTTCAACGGCTCGTTCTCGACGGCCTTGCGGCAAAGCCCGAACAAAGCCTCGATGACGTCGTCGGGGTCCTTCCAACTGGAGGCTGCCTGGCTGAGTTTGCTATCGTATTTTCCGCTGCCCGACGGGTGTTCGATGAAGAGCGTTCGCCACACGTCCAGGCCTCCCGGGATGTGCGGTTTGCCGTTGGCATCCAGGCGCAGGCGCGTAGTCAACAGCATCATGTCGGTGTTGGATCGGAACACGGGCCGCGCCGGGCCGGGGCTGGTCACCTTGCCGCGTACCGCCGAGTAGAAACGCTTGAGGCGATCGGGTTCGGTGAGATAGTTTTGAACCGGCCCATTCGCGGGGTTATTGCTGATACGCAGCAACGCGTCGAAGTAGCTGGCCAGCCATCCGTCATCGCGAATGATCAGCCGCTCGAAGAACGGTCCAGGTTTATCGGGCGACGCGCCCACCAACTCGGTCCAGGCCTTCTCGGAGCGCGTTCCTCCAGGCACCACGGCCCGGCCGTTGTGAATCTGGAACATCCCACCGTAGAAATCGAGCACGTGCGCATAGGCGCGGATCTTTTGCACCGTGGTGTTCTTGCGCAGTTCTTCGGAAACGGCTGGGTCCAGCTTGGAAAGTCCGAGGTACAAACGGCACAGCGAGGGGTCGCCGAGGAAGGCATCGATAAACTCTTGGCCCTGGCGGTCCTTCGCCGATAGCCAATAGTCCTGCGTGTAAAGGACCGGGATTTGGGTCGGCTTGTAGTCGTAATTGAAGGGCCGATTGTTGCGGAGATCCTGTTCCAGCTCAGCCAGCGGGAAGCCTGAGTCGATGGTGAGGAACGCCCGCGAGGCATTGAGGGTTTCCAGCACCACCTCGCTGCCGCAGCCGCCGCGCATGCGATAGCCCAGCACTCGCAGCAACTCGCCGGTTTGCGACGAATCGCAGGTTTCGATCTTGATCGCGCCGCTGGAATCCGCCAGCTTTTCCAGTTCGCGGGCCTGCGATAAGTAACGGACCACCAGCTTCAGATATTCAGTCTGCTCCAGAACGTCGTTGCTGCCGGCCGCCTGATAGCCGTTGGTGATGATGTTGCGCGCCAGGGACCCGAGCACGTCGTCCGGTGAAACTTCGGGCGCGAGTGCCGCCATGCGGGCGAAGGAGTGCAGCGGTCCCGGGATGGCGATGACTTGGCGCTTTTCTGGAGCGAGAGCGGCGCTGGGGGAAAACGCCAGATCGCGGCCACCGGCTGCGCGATAATCCTCCAAGTGGCGCTGCGCGCCATCGTGATCCCCGGCGATCAGATCCAGGAGTACCAAACGCCGGGCTGCGAACTCTTTCTGCTCGCCACGGGCGCCTTCCCACGCTTTTTGATAAACCGCACGCGCGCCGGGGTCGCGATGGCGGTCCAGAAATTCGGCATAGGCCAACTGGGCGTCCACTCCGCCGGTTTGCGAGGCGTGCAGCAGGTACTCGCGCGCTTCCGCGGCTTCCCCTTTGCTCTCCATCTGCCATGCCCGGGCGGCGTAGTCTTCCGCTGCCATCGCAATAGGAATGCAAAAAACGCTAAAAAGAGAAATGAATGCCGTTACGAGGGCTTTCATGGAGGGTATGATCCTTTCCCGTCCCGATCTCCACTCATTTACACGCCCAAACCGTCCCACCCAGGGCGCTCTTGGCTAATTACTGTATCACCGCCAACGATCTGCCTGCTTGGAGGGCCTTAGCTTTTCGCTGCTCGCTGCCGGGGGATTGATGGCTGCGGACCGCTTCTGGCTTCAAATTCTTAGGATTGCGGCTTTTTCTCCGTCAGCTTCTGGCAAAGTTTGTCGATCTCGGCCGATTCCCGTTCGACCAGATTGTAGGCCAGCGCTTTCAGGGCCGTGATGTTTTCCGGACTGGCGTTGTCGAGCCGGTGGTTGTGGCCATCGAGCGTGGTCTGAAACCGGTAGTAGTGGTCGGGTAATAGCTGGCGGAGTTGATAATCCACTGTGCGGCTGGCTCCGTCGAAGACCACATCCAGCACGGGCGCGGCCCACTGGATGGCCCCCCAATGCCTGGTCTGCTCGAAGGGCAAACAGCGGGTTAGCTCGCCGGTTCCGAGCGAGACAACCAGGAAATCCGCGGCGTTGGGGTGCGTGGCGCGTGCTTCCACCAGTGCGCAGGCGGCTGGATTGTTGGCGTAAACGCCGCCGTCTATCAGCGTGTAGTGATCGGTAAAGGTTCCGGTAAGCAGTTTCATGGGTTCAAAATAGGTGGGAGCGGCGGAGGTGGCGCGGGCGACTTCGCGCGCCGGAAAGTCGTAATCGGAGCGTTCGCGCGCGATCGCGCTGCGGAAGAAGAAAGGGAAGCTGCGCTCTATTTCGTACCCGGTAATCAGTACGCCGGTGGCTGCATCGCGCAGCCGGGAGTTCCCGAAGTATTCCAGCAGCACCTGTTCGATACCGGCCGCGGAGTATTTCGCGCGCCGCAGATTACCGCAAGCTGCTAGCGTATGGAAGATTCCCCGCGAAAAGATGCGCGCCCCCTGGCGCTCAAACATTTCGACCAGTTGGTGTGCCTGGTAAAGCGGCTCCGTCGGAGCCTTCGGAATACTGAGCCCAAGCGCCAGGATTCCGCCCGTGGACGTTCCGGCGATCAGGTCAAACAAACTGGCGATTGGGCGCTTGGTCCGCTTCTCGATTTCGGCCAGCACCAGGGCTGGAATGATCCCACGGATGCCGCCACCGTCGATGGAAAGGATTTTGATCATAGAAGGCGCACGGACTGCGAAGCTTGTGACAAACGCAGCCCGTGCGCTTCCGCCATCACCCAAGCCAAGCGTACGGCTGGCAATGGACACGAAGATGCCGGGAGATCGTTAACTGGCGGGAAAGGTTGGAAAAATAAACCGGGGAGTGCGGCGACTAAATATCTTTGAACAGTTCTTGCGATGAGATTTCAAAATCGAACTCAGGCAGGCGCAAGCCGGCATGTTGGAGCAGCCCGGCTTCGCTGTATTCGTAAAGACGCTTGAGCTGCGGATCTACGAGCCAAATATGCGGGACGCCCCAGCGGCGGTAGTCTTCGAGCCGATGTGTGAGGCGGCCATATCGATCGTCCGGAGAGACGATTTCGACGGCAACGAAGGCCGGGCTGGTTCCGTATTTTCCCTCCGGGAGTGCGTCCCGGTAAACGGTAAAGTCGACAACTCGAAAGAGCCGGGGTTCAATCTGGACACGCAGCTCGGGCAGCAGAAACAGACGTGTTTGCTTTAGCAACGGCGCAAACAGCAGGATCAGTAGTGCTTGAATTTGAGAGTGAACTGGAGTTGGCAAAGCTCTTTCCACGACCTCCCCGTGAACGTAATCCGGTTCCGGGCGGTCGTCGAATACCAGGTCGAGGTACTCTTCCACGCCGATCTGCGTCTTCGCCAGCACTGCACCCATGATACTGCTATCGCCTGCGCGCTGCTTCGCGGCCAAACGTTGCAACTTGAAAATGTTTGACCATCGTGCTATGTCTACATACTGTGGGAGGTTGTTCCCTATGGCATCCACGGTCTGGAAAGGGCATCTTACTTTCGGGCTCGTCTCTTTTCCTGTGAAGCTGTTCACCGCTGCCCGCAGCGAAGGCATCAGCTTTAACCAGTTGCACAAGCACGATAACTCGCGGGTCAAACAGGTGATCTACTGCCAGGCCGAAGACAAGCCTATTCCGCGCAGCGAGATCGTCAAGGGCTACGAGTACGAGAAGGATCACTACGTCGTGATCGAGGACGAGGACATCAAGAAGATGGCCCCCTAGACGGCCAAGGTGATGGAGATCCTGGAATTCGTGAAGTCCGCCGAAGTGGACCCGATCTACTTCGAGAGCTCGTTCTACATGGCGCCGGATGATGCCGGCCAGAAACCCTACGCGCTGCTTTACGACACGCTGAAGCGCACCGGCTACGTGGGCGTGGCGAAGATCGCCATGCACAACCGCGAGCACATCGTCATCTTCCGGCCCGGCCCGCACGGGCTGCTGATGCACACCATGTACTACGCCAACGAAGTCCGGCGCGTGGAGGAATTCCGCACCGACACCGGCCTGGTGAAGGACCAGGAACTGAAGCTCGCTGAGATGCTGGTTGAATCGCTGGCCGCTCCCTTTGAGCCGCAAAAATATCACGACACCTACATGGACAATCTCCAGACCCTGATCGACGCCAAGGTGAAGGGACAAGAGGTGGTGACGCCGCCCACGGCGGAGCCGGCCAAGGTGATCGACATCATGCAGGCTTTAAAGCAAAGCCTGGCGGCGGCCAAGAAACCGCCCGCATCGGTTGCGACGCTGGGCGAGGAAGAAGAAAAAGACAGCGGCGGGCAAGAAGCGATCCGCGCGCGGCTAGGGATTACTTACCAACCAGGTGTTGTAGATCTTTGTTGTTTTCCTGGCAAATGTATTCCATCAGCTCCTGGCCGGGTTGCCATGTTGCCGTCGTCACCGTGGTCCATGGTTTGGTGTAGTAATCGGGATCGTCGATGGTGGCTTCCATCCGCAGCGTATTCGAATCGGGCCGCGAGAACTTTTCGGTGACCCGCAGCTTCTCGCCATGCCCATGCCCCGCGGCATCCAGCCACGTTCGATCGTTCATCCCGATGGTGTCGACCACCAGCGTGTCGCCCTCCCAATGGCCGACCGAATAACCCAGATAGTTCGGATTCGGATCCACCGGCTGCTTCCGTGCCGTCCATCCAGATGATGCGCCACACGTGCGCGCCGCCTTCATAGATAAACAGGATGCGGTCGGGCATCTGGAAAATCTCGGTCGGATAAGGCGTGTACATCATGCGCGGAACGCCGGGAGGCAGGCAGAACCCTTCCGGATCGTCCTTGGAATGGTTTTCGTGCGCTCGTCGAATAGCTTCTTGCCGAGAGCGGTGAACGGCACCACTACCGGCCCGCCATCCGGCGCGCGCCCCTGCTTCTGCATGTCGATGATGTAGGGCACTCGCCACATGCCCTTCGCCAAGCCGCCCAAGTCGGGCTTGCCGGCGTTCACCCCGTAATAAGCGTTGTCGGGCAAACGCGGCGCCGGGCCGGGAGGGGGTCCAGGCGGTCTGCTTGGCCCTCGAGGAAGCTCGCTTGCGGCTCCCGGTGGGCCAGGGGGCGGTCCTTCCTGGCCCCATATCGGGCTTGCGATAAGACGGCGGCCAATGCCGCGATTGCGAACGAAGCAAGGAAGCGTTGATATATCACTCTTGAGATCTTCCCGCACCAGCATTCGGAAGGCAAGGGTCCAAAAGGATCATCTACTTCGATGGCGGCGCAGCCTTGGTCGCCACGTCCCAATGCTCGGCGATCTTGCCGTTTTCGATGCGGAACATGTCAAACCAGGTGGTGGTGTACTTCTGCCCTGGGTTGGTCGGATCTTTCTCTTCGCGCACGAACGACAACGTCACGTAGTTGCCCTCAGCTTGGATGGCCACCAGGCCAGGGAGCGTATCGGGTATGGCTTGCGGCCCGCCGAGTTTGGAAAAATACGCCTTGAAGCCCACGATACCGGTGTCGGCGTTGGGGTTGTGCTGGATGTAGTCGTCCTTCATGTACTTTTCGGCCTCGTCCAGGTGCCGGCCCCGCAGCACGATGCGGAAAAAATCGTAGGCGATCTTTTTGTTGGCGGCGAGTTTGGGGTCTTTGCTCTTAAGCAATACGGCCTGGTCCGGGGCCGGCACCACGGGAACCGCCGCAAACATGGGACCCGCGAATAGAGCTAGCGAAAGGGCGCAACGGAATCGATTCATGTTGAATTCTCCTCCACGGAGTTTATCGCAATGGCGGGAGGGATTGACAAAGGGTCTTGGCCGGCTTAATATGTCGCTATGCGACATGTCGTTGAACAACACAAGCCGATGACCGAACCGGTGCTGCTGATTCTCACCAGCCTGGCCGATCAGCCTCGGCATGGCTACGCCCTATTGAAAGATATCGAGAGTCTGAGCGGCGGTCGCGTCCAGATGAGCACCGGGACGCTGTTTGGGGCTTTACGGCGCTTGCTGGAGGACGGCTGGATTGAACGCTTCGAGCTGGAAGACACTTCGCGGCAGAAGCAGGCCTATCGTTTGACGCCATCAGGGCGCCGGCAATTGCAACAGGAGTTGGATCGCATGAAGCAGCTCACACGCGCGGGATTCGCGCGGCTGCGGGCGAGTGAGGCCATATGAACCGAGCCTATCGATTCCTTCTGCTGCTTTATCCCCGCGAGCACCGTGATCGATTCGCGGAAGAAATGCTACGCGTCTTTGAAGAGGCGTATTCCGAGCGGCGCTCGCGTGGACGGGCCTGGTTCATTCGATTCGCGTTCGCAGAAGCGCATGGCCTGATCGCAGGGGCCACGGGTGCGTGGTTCGAGCGCGGGCACGAGCCAAACGCAGCCGAGCCAACGCTGCCGGGCGACCTGGCGGAAGCGCAGCGGCTGGTCGACACAAATATCGCCGGCATGGTGCATGCCATCGCCAATCATCAATTCGAAAAGGCGCGATTGTTTTCCGACCAGGAACGGCAGGCTCGCGCGAAGCTACGCGGCATCCGCGAGAAATACGGAGCTACGGAGTAAACGCTTTCAGAAGTTCCTCCGCGTACAAGGCGCCCGCCGGCGTCTCCTCGTGCTTGAAGAAAACATAGGCGTCGCGGCCCGACGCGAGTACTTCTTCCACCCGCGCGGCGATCTCCTTGCGATCCTCCGGGGAATACTCAGGCATCCGCAATCGTGAGTACACAAAGCTCGAGGTGATCACTTTCGGGATCACTAGCTTCTCGGATTCCGCGAGACACAACGCGATACCGTGCTTTTCAAGCAAGCCATAAACCGCGTCCGTCGAGCCACGATGCGTGCCGGAATTCGAAGGCGCAGGGCACATCGCGCGGCAGGGTCGCAAGAAAATCGCCCAGCAAAGCCTCGTCGCACTTGAGCGCCGGGGGAAGCTGAAACAGCACCGGGCCCAGCCGGCGCGCGGTCCGCAGCGGGTCGATGGCTTTGAAGAACACATCGGTGAAGTCCGACGGCTTCAGCCTCAAGATATGCGTGATGCGCATGTGCGCCTTCAACGGAAACACGAAGCCCGGCCGCGTGTCGTTCACCCAGTTTTCGAGCGTCGACGCGGACGGCAGCCGCCGGAACGTGTAGTTGACCTCAACCGCGTTCAGCCGAGTCGCATAGTAGGCCAGGAACTTCTTGGCCGGCAGCTTTTCAGCGTAAAATTCGGGCTTCCAGCTGGGGTACGCGAATCCAGAGGTCCCCGCATAAAGAGTGGGCATCAGAATTCCGGCATCCTGTCTCGCGAGCAGCGCATCCCATAGAATAGTGTAAACAGCAGTGATTCCACAAAAGGCTCCCGAAAAACGCTCGTCGGAACGCTTGCGCGAACTGTGGCCCGACATTCGCGAGATGGCGCGCCCGCGCCTCAAGGTGTTGGGCGGCGGTTTCGCGCTGATGCTCATCAGCAAGGTGTGCAGTCTGGTGCTGCCCATATCGTCCAAGTACCTGATCGACCGTGTCATCAACAAGAACCAGCTTCAGTTGTTGCTGCCCTTGGTGCTGGCAGTGCTCACAGCCACAATCATTCAAGGAGTAACGGGTTACGCCATCACCCAGCTGGTGTCCAAAACTGGCCAGCGTCTAATCGCCGAACTGCGGGCGAAAGTGCAGGCGCACGTAGGCCGGTTGCCGGTCGCCTACTACGACGCCAATAAGACCGGCACTCTGGTGGCGCGCATCATGACGGACGTAGATGGAATCCGCAACCTGCTGGGCACCGGTGTGATCGATTTCGCGGGCGGAATCTTGCAATCGCTGCTCGTGCTCGGCTATTTGCTGTACCTCAATGCGCTGCTGACCGGGATCGCGCTTGCCATCATGATTGCTTTCGCCACGGTCCTGGCGAAAGCCTTCAAAACAATTCGGCCGATCTTTCGGGAACGCGGCAAAATTAATGCCGAGGTCACCGGGCGGCTCACCGAATCACTCGGCGGCGTGCGCGTGGTGAAAGGCTACCATGCCGAAGCACGCGAGGAGGCGGTGTTCGAAGCCGGCGTCCAGCGCCTGCTGAATAACGTCTTGAAGAGTCTGACTGCGACTTCGCTGTTGGGCCTTTCCGCGACAGTGCTGATGGGTGTGGTGGGCGCCGTCATCATGTACATTGGCGCGCGCCAGATCACCGCACACGTAATGACGGTCGGTGATTTCGTAGCCTTCACCGCGATGCTGGCTTTCTTGATCGCCCCGATGTTCCAGATCGTCAATATCGGGACTCAGCTCACCGAAGCGCTGGCTGGTTTGGAGCGTACGCGGGAGGTGCTGCGTGAGCGTCCCGAGGACGAGGATCCGCGGCGCACGGTTAGCCTGCCGCCGATCACCGGCCAAGTGATCTTCGATGCCGTCAACTTCGCGTACGACACCGGCAAAGAAGTGTTGCATGAGGTCTCGTTCCGCTCCGAGCCCGGAACGGTGACTGCGCTTGTCGGTTCGTCGGGATCCGGCAAATCCACCATCATTGGATTGATCACGGCGTTTCATGGACCAGCATCGGGAACGGTGCTGGTGGATGGCGTTGATCTGTCCACGGTCCGGCTGGATTCCTATCGCACGCAGCTTGGCGTAGTCCTTCAGGAAACGTTCTTATTCGACGGGACCATCTGGGAGAACGTCGCCTTCGCCCGGCCCCATGCAACCAAGGAACAGGTTCTAGAAGCTTGCCGGATCGCGCGTGTCGATGAGTTCGCCGAGGGCTTCGAAAAGCAATACGACACTATCGTGGGCGAGCGCGGGGTGAAGCTCTCCGGCGGTCAGCGGCAGCGCGTTTCCATCGCCCGAGCAATCCTAGCCGACCCGCGCGTCCTGATCCTCGACGAAGCTACTTCCAACCTTGACTCCGAATCCGAGGGCATGATTCAGGAAGGTTTGCGCTACTTAATGCAGGGCCGGACGACGTTTGTTATCGCGCACCGGCTGTCGACGATCCGGCGCGCCGACCAGATTCTAGTTGTCGAGAGCGGCCGCATCGTGGAGCGCGGCACGCACGCCGAGCTATACGCCGCGCACGGCCGCTATCACGATCTCTACACCAAGCAGCACGGGATCGAAGCCAATCTGTTTCTCGCGCCGGGCGAAGGTGACGATCAAGCCGCGCTCGACCCTGCAACCCAGACGGCAGGTGCGTCCGGTGGTAATGTTGTGACGGAAACCATGCGCATGCTGCGCGGGTAGCTTCACTTCTTGCGCAGGGCGCCGTCCAGGCTCAGCGCTCCGGGCCCCACCGTCACCAGATACAAAAAGAAGAAGCAATAAAGCACCGTGATTTCGCCCATGTTGAGGAGCGGGAAAAGCCAAGGGCCCAGGTGGATATGCACCATGAAGTACGCGACGGCCATTTCACCGCACAGAATGAATGCCACGGGCCGGGTAAACAGTCCGAGAAGGATGAGCGGACCACCTACGATTTCGAGCACGCCGGCGAACCACATCAGCGTGAACATGGCGGCGGCCTTGCCATCCAATCCGCCGAACGCGCCGAACTTCTGCGCTCCATGGAGGGTGAAAGTGAAGCCGGCGACGATGCGGAACAGCGCCAGCGTGTAGGAGTCGAACGACGAAGTGCTTCGAGCCAATTTGGCCTCCTGGTTCTATCTATCTGTCCTATCTACTCACCGCTTTGTTGCAATAGTTTCGCCACCAGCGCCGTCCAGCCGGTTTGATGGCTGGCGCCTAAGCCAGCGCCGTTGTCGCCGTGGAAGTATTCATAGAACAGAATGTGATCGCGAAAATGCGGATCGGTCTGGAATTTTTCCGCCCCTCCGAAAACCGGCCGGCGACCGCGCTCGTCGCGCAAGAACAGATGCGATAGCCGCCGGGACAGCAGGCAGGCGACCTCCGACAAGTTCATCATCACGCCGGACCCGGTGGGAAATTCCACTTGCATCTCGTCGCCAAAATAGTGGTGGTAGCGCTGCAGCGATTCGATCATCAGGTAGTTCACCGGAAACCAGACCGGACCGCGCCAGTTCGAATTTCCTCCGAACACGTTGGTGCTGGATTCGGCCGGCTCGTAGTTCACGGTGTATTCCTGGCCGTCGGCCTGCAATGTGAACGGATGATCTTTGTGATAGCGCGACATGCTGCGCAGGCCATTGGGCGATAGAAACTCGTTCTCGTCCAGCATGAACCGCAGCACGCGTTGCATCTGCGCGGGACGCACCAGGGAAAGGAGCGTGCGCTCTTTCTGGCCGGGCCGCGTGATGGAAGCGATATTGCCGCACAGGTCCGGCCGATGCTTGGTGAACCACGTCATGCGCCGCTTGAAGCCGGGCATACGGTCGATCGCCTCGGCATCCAGGGTGGCCACCGCGAACAGCGGAATCAATCCCACCATGGACCGCACTTGCATGGGAATCTTGCTGCCATCCGGCATCTGCAGCCGATCGTAGAAAAAACCGTCCTGGTCGTCCCACAGCCCGTCGCCGCCCAGCCGGTTCATGGCGCTGGCGATATAGAGGAAGTGCTCGAAAAATTTGCTGGCGATGTCTTCGTACGACTTGTCGTGCATGCGTCAGCTCGATGGCGATGCGCAGCATGACCAGGCAATACATGCCCATCCAGGCGGTGCCGTCGGCTTGTTCGATGAATCCGCCGGTGGGCAATGGCTTGCCGCGGTCGAAGACTCCGATATTGTCCAGGCCGAGAAAACCGCCCTCGAAAATATTGTTGCCCCGCGAGTCCTTGCGATTCACCCACCAGGTGAAATTCATCAGCAGCTTGTGAAAACACGACTCCAGAAAGTCGCGATCCGCCTGCCGCTCAGCTTCGCGTCGATCTTGAACACGCGCCAGCACGCCCAGGGATGCACCGGGGGATTCACGTCGCTGAACTCCCACTCATAGGCAGGCAGCTGTCCGTTGGGCGATTGATACCACTCGCGCAGCAGCAGCGAGAGTTGTTGCTTGGCGAAATCCGGATCCACCATGGCGAAAGGGATGGTGTGGAAGGCCAGATCCCAGGCGGCGAACCACGGATACTCCCACTTGTCGGGCATCGAAAGCACGTCGTCGTTATAGACGTGGATCCAACTCCGATTGCGGCCCCAGCGCCGCTCGGGAGGCGGCGGAGGCATGGCGGGATCGCCCTTCAGCCATTGTTCCACCACGTAGTGATAAAACTGCTTGGTCCACATCAGGCCCCCGAAGGCCTGGCGCTGCACCATGCGGGCGTCGTCGGACAAACTGGCGGGGGCGAACGAGTAGTAATCGTCCGCTTCCTCGATTCGATCCAGAAATACTTTATGAAAATCAGGCTGCGGGCTGTCGCCGGAGGAAAGGCGGAAATGCAGCACTTTCGATCCGCCGGGTTCCAGTTCGATGCGATACACGCCGCAGGCCTTGGTGCCCTCCTCATCCGGATTCACCGCGTTCGTTCCGCCCTGGATCAGGTAGCGATGGAACGCGTCTTTGCTATAGCGCTGGCCGCTGTCGTAGCCCCACAGGCGCAGCGTGTTGCTTTCGTTTTCCGTGAACAGCATCTTGGGAGCGTCTTCCATCCACAACTTGAAATCGCCCAGCGAGTGCTCCTGAATGCCGATGGTGTGCGTGTCACGGCGCGACAGTTCCGGCCGCGGCGTGCCATAGCCCCAGCTCCAAGTGTTACGGAACCATACCGTGGGCAGCAAATGCAGGGTTGCCGGCGACGGCCCCCGGTTGATCACGGTGGCGCGCACCAGAATATCGTCGACATCCTGCTTGGCGTATTCGATGAAGATATCGAAGTAGCGGTTTTGGTCGAAGATTCCGGTGTCGATCAGCTCGTACTCGTCCTCCATGCGCGAGCGCTGGTGATTGACCTCCACCAGCTTCGCGTAGGGAAACTCCGACTGCGGGTACTTATAGAGGCACTTCATGTAGGAGTGCGTGGGCGTGGAGTCCAGGTAATAGTAGTATTCCTTGACGTCCTCGCCGTGATTGCCTTCGTTGCCGGAAAGCCCGAAAAGCCGCTCCTTCAGGATGGGATCCAGGCCATTCCAGAAGGCAAAAGCGAAGCACAGGCGCTGGTGGTTGTCGGAGATGCCGCCGATGCCGTCTTCGGTCCAGCGATAGGCGCGCGAGCGGGCGTGATCGTGACTGAAATATTCCCACGCGGTGCCTTCGGCGCTGTAATCCTCGCGCGGATTGCCCCAAGACCGCTCGCTGAGATAAGGTCCCCAGCGCTTCCAATATTTGGTTCTGTCTCTAGCCGCTTGCAGACGATCTCGTTCGACGGACATCTTCTCTATAGAACCACAGTCCTATGCAGTTAGGGCCGCGCCGCTCGGTTAGCCAACGCCATTTTGTTGCAAAAATGCCATGGCGTCGCGGGGTCACTGGCCGGGGGACGATGAGGCGTATAATCGCTCTTAAGCACAGGTAGCCGCCGCATGCCAAAGACTGCCCTGGGTTTCTTGATCTTCGCCTCTACTCTGCTGGCCCAAAGTGGATCCATCACCGGCACGGTGGTTGACCTGGGCCGAGATCCAGTGGTCGGCGCGACCATCGAAGCCGCCAATTCTCAAACCAAGTCGGTCTACAAAGCAGTTAGCTCGCCGTCGGGCGCCTTCACGTTTGAGCAACTGCCCGCTGGAACGTACCGGCTATCGAGCTCTCATTCTGGCTTTGCTCCGTTTGTCCTCGAAAACGTTGAGGTTGCGGCTGGGAAACAGGAGCGCTTGGATCTCCATTTTCAGGACATCCAACTAAACACGCTGGGAGACGGTCGTGAGTATTTTGTAGAGACCGACAAGGCGCACAAGACGCCCGCTGGGCCAGCGCCGCGCATGCCCGATGGCAAACCAGACTTGTCCGGCGTTTGGCATCCGCGCAGGGTGGTAGAACTCCGGGAAACCGGAACCGAAGGCGTGGGCTGCAGCCATCATAAAGAAACACGCGGAAGAGAATTACAAGGACACTCCGCAATCGCACTGCTGGCCGTACGGCCTGATTGCAAACACTCTTCAGATCTGGAAGTTGGTCCAAACGCCGGCGCTGCTGGTGATCATGATCGAGGGCGAACTGCCTCGCCAAGTGTTTCTCGATGGCAGGGGCCATCCGGGCAATTTGAATCCCACCTGGGTGGGTCACTCGATCGGACATTGGGACGGCGACACGCTGGTGGTGGACACGGTGGGCTTCAACGACAGGTCGTGGCTCGACCTGCAGGGCCGTCCGCACACCGAAAGCTTATACCTGACTGAGCGCTATCGGCGGACCGACCTGGGGCACCTGGAGATCGAGATTACGATTGATAATCCCGGCGCCTACGCGAAACCTTGGACCACGAAATCGGTGGCCGACCTCGCGCCGCAGGACGAGATCATGGAATACGTCTGTAGCGAAAACGAGCGCGATCTGCAGCACATGAAGTAGGAAGACGCGCCCGTTTACGCCGTCGCTTCCACTTGCGGCTCGATCGGGTGCTTGTACTTGCACTCACCGTTGGGGCACTGCGCAAATCCGCCGGCCTTGAGCCATTTTTCGATCATGTAACTGGATCCGCATTCGGGACATTTCTCGGGGATCGGCTTACCCCACGCGACGAAATCGCACTCCGGATACCGGTTGCAGCCATAGAACGTTTTGCCGCGCTTGGAGCGCCGCTCCACCACTTGGCCTTCGGAACAATTGGGGCAGGGAACTCCGATGGTCTTCTGCTTCACGAACTTGCACTTCGGATAATTGCTGCAAGCCGTGAATTCGCCGAACCGCCCATGCTTCAGCACCAGGCCGTTGCCGCATTGCGGACATTTTTCATCCAGCGGCACATCCGATTTCTTCTGCTCGCCGCCGATTTGCTTGGTGGTCTTGCAGTCAGGATATCCGGAACAGGCGAAGAACGTTCCAAAGCGCCCCTTCTTCAGCACCATGGGCCGGCCGCAGTTCTCGCAATATTCCGGAGCGTCCTGCTCGGTGAGGTCGGCGGTGTCCAAATCGGGCAAATCCACCGTCAGCTCGCGCGTATTCGTGCAAGCCGGCTCGCCCTCGGCGTTCTTTTCGTTGTAGCCGGTGCAGGCGATGAAGCTGCCATGCCGGCCCCAGCGGATCACCATGGGCTTGCCGCACTTGTCGCAGATCAAGTCGGTGGGTTTTTCCATCCGCTTGATGTCGGTCATAGTTCGTCCGGCGAGTTCCAGATCCTTCTCGAAGCGATCGTAGAAATCGGCCATGGACGCGCGCCAATCGATTTTGCCGTCTTCGATTTCGTCCAGCTCTTCTTCCATGCGCGCCGTGTACTTCACGTCGAACAGGTTCCGGAAGCTTTCGAGCAGCAGATCCGTCACCACCATGCCCAGCTCGGTGGGCACGAATTTCCCGCCATCCTTCTTTACGTATTCGCGCTCCTGGATGGTGGAAAGAATCGACGCGTACGTCGAGGGCCGGCCCACGCCGTTCGCTTCCAACTCTTTCACCAGCGTCGCTTCATTGAAGCGCGGAGGCGGCTCGGTGAAATGCTGTTCCGGTTCGATGGCCTTGAACTTCAGTTCCTCGCCCTGGGTAACCAGCGGTAACTTGTTTTTCTCTTCCTCGTCGTCGGCGTCTTTTTCATCCTTGCCTTCTTTGTAGACGTCCAGGAAGCCGTTAAACTTCGGCACACTTCCGGTGGCGCGGAACATATAGGTGGCGCCGTCTTTGCCTTTGGCCGCCACGTCGATAGTGGTCTGATCGAATACCGCGGGCATCATTTGCGACGCCACAAATCGCATCCAAATCAGCCGGTAGAGTTTCAGCTCGTCTTCTTGCAGGTACTGAGCGACATCCTCGGGTGCGCGCTTTGAAGAGGAAGGCCGGACAGCCTCGTGCGCGTCCTGCATGTCCTTCTTGCCTTTGTAAACGTTGGGCGACTCCGGCACGAAAGGCGCGCCGAAGCGATCCTTAATCAACCCGCGCACTTCATCCAGCGCCTCATTCGACACGCGCGTGGAATCGGTACGCATGTAGGTAATGAGTCCAACCGATCCTTCCGAGCCGAGTTCGACGCCTTCATACAGCCGCTGCGCCAGCATCATGGTGCGCTTCACGCTGAACCGCAGCTTGCGCGACGCTTCCTGCTGCAGCGTGGATGTAATGAACGGCGGAACGGGATTGCGTTTCTTCTCGCGCGTCGAAACCGAATGGACCACATACTTGGAGCCATCTACCTGCTCCAGCAGACTCTTCGTAGTCGCTTCGTCGGGAAGCTCGATCGCCTCGTCGTTCTTCTTGGTGAAGCGCGCCGTCAGAACCGGCGGCTTCTTGGCGTTGAGCTGAACATCGATGGTCCAGTACTCGCGCTTGATGAACGCGCGGATTTCGCGCTCGCGATCGACGATCACACGCAGCGCGACGGTCTGAACGCGGCCGGCCGACAGCCCGCGGCGGACTTTGTCCCACAGCAGCGGCGAAATCTTGTAGCCCACCAGCCGGTCCAGAATGCGGCGGGCTTGCTGCGCGTCCACCAAATGCAAATTCACCGAACCCGGCTTCTCAAACGCCTTCTTGATGGAGCTGGCCGTGATCTCGTTGAACATCACCCGGTAAAACTTCGGGCCTTTCTTCGATCCGTTGAGCTCTTCCTGCAGGTGAAAACAGATGGCTTCGCCTTCGCGATCCGGGTCAGCCGCCAGGTAGATGGAATCCATCCCCTTGGCCGCCGCCTTCAGTTCGGCGATGAGTTTCTTCTTGCCTTCGATCACCTCATAGTGCGGCTCGAAGTTATGTTCCACGTCCACAGTCAGGTCCTTTTTGGGCAGATCCTTGACGTGGCCGAGCGAGGCCTTGACTACGAAATCCTTGCCGAGATACTTGCCGATCGTTTTCGCCTTCGTCGGCGATTCGACGATGACGAGATTCTTTGCCATAGTTTTCCTAAATCGTATGAGTCGTTACAGATGTATGCCGAACAAGCCCGATGCTAAGTTCTACCACACTTTAACAAAGTTCTTGCCGGGGAGTTGCCGCGCCAGGCCGAGAAGCTCAAGTTCAAAGAGCGCGGCAATTATCTCTGATGAGGTCAGGGTATCGGAAGTTTCAAGTAGTTGGTCGACGTGGATGGGAACTCCGGCTTCAACTTGTTGAAAATAAAGCGGCTGGCAGCGCCGAGCTCGGGCGGCAAGCGGAGCCTCTTCGCCATTTAGTTCCAACGACATAACGCCTAAGACGCGCTTGCGCCTTGCCGATCAGGGCGCGCCGGATATCGGCGGGCAGTTCCACCAGCACGTCGTTCCATTCCTGCACCAGCTTGGCCCCCTGTTTGATCAGCAGATTGGGTCCCCAGCTCATTTTCGACGTGATGCTGCCGGGCACCGCGAAGACCTCCCGCTGCTGTTCCAGAGCCATTTTGGCGGTGATGGCCGAGCCGGAGTATTGCGCCCCCTCCACCACCAGCACGCCGACGCTCATACCGCTGATGATGCGGTTGCGGATGGGAAAGTTCTGGGGATAAGCGGGCGAGCCCATGGGAAATTCCGAGATGACCAGGCCCTTTTCGGCGATTTCCTCGGATAGTTTGCGATTCTCGGCCGGGTAGACCAGGTCCACGCCGCAGCCGAGCACCGCTATGGTATCGCCGCCGATGCCGAGCGCCGCCCGGTGCGCCGACGGTATCGATGCCGCGCGCCATGCCGCTGACGATGGCGAGCCCGGCGTGCGCCAGATCGGCCGCCAGACGCTCGGTGGCCGCGGTCCCGTATTGGGTGGGCCGGCGGGTGCCGACCACGCCCAGCGCGATCGATTGGAGCAGGTCTACACGGGAACCGCGCGCGAACAGCGCGATCGGCGGATCGAAAATCTCTCGCAGGCGGGCAGGGTACGCGGGATCGGAAAACGGAACCAGGCGAGCGCCCGATTCGAGCATTTTCTGCTGCTGGTCGACGGCGTCATCGAAAGTACATCCGCTGGCGATGGTTTGCGCCACGCTGCCGGAGAGTCCAGTGGCTTCGAGCTCCGATCGCGAGGCGCGGAAGATCGCTTGCGGCGTGCGGAGTTGTTCCAGGAGCTGGTTCGCCTTGCGCGTGCCGAGGCCGGGGATGAGGCGGAGGGCGAGCCAGTGGAGCTCTTCTTCTTTGGTGATGGCGGGGGCAACCACAGGGAGTTCTCTCATGGTGGTGCGGGAACGCCCCTCAATTTCTCTAAGCAGGCCGCAACAGCTCGCAGCGAAGAATGTAGTCGCCGCGACCATGGTCGTCTTTCCACGCGTCTGTTTTGAGTATCTCGACGTAGTTCGACTTCGATAAATCCCGGGTCCATACCTTGCCTCCGAAAGGACCGGAGCGAGAGGCGATTTCGATAAAGGGAGCGGTCTGCATAAGGATGGAAGTAACGCGCCACGAGTAGACGAGTGGAGCGGAGTGGTAGAAATCAACGTCAAGCGACACTTCAGTTCTAAGCCGACTTCCAACCTCCACGTCGGGAAACTGCGGTCCGAATTGGTTGTACACCAAAATTCCGATATCTAAGATTGTGTTCTTGTCCGCCTCCTGAACTTTCTCCGCAACCACTTGATACCTCGCATCCCTTATCAGTGTTGCTAGGACATCGGAGTAGCAAGCTTCGACGGCATTCCCGGGTTGCCAATGGTACTCGACCCCGAACTCTACAGTCTCGCCCACGGCAAAATCCGGATAGTTCCCGTCTTGAATAGCCCTTGAACCAAGACCTATGTTCCATCTCGACGGTGGATGCGTGGGCATTGTGTGACGGGCCGATTTTCAGTTCCAGCGTCTCTTCTGCACCAAAAGCTCAAGGAGAAAATCCTCCGAGATCTCGGCCTCGCGAATATTGCTCCAAAGATCGAAGGCCTCCTGGACCATAACAATCAGCGTTAGAACCTCAGTTCGGCTCCATCGAATGGAGCTGTCGTAATCGGCCGTCTCGCGCTGGTGTTGAAGCCGTACGAAGATATATGCGATTCGCTTCAAATGTCGAACATAGATCGGATTGGCGCTTGGAAAAGGATTGTTGTTGGTTCTCCTGCAGGCTTCCTTCATCGTGGAATGCGTGAAGGCACGCGCCAAGTGACTCCGCTGACGCGATGTCTTCCAGTTAGAAACGGCGGCAGTCGTTAAGAGATGAAATAACGCGTAATAGGCTGTGGAAACTGCTCTTCTCAAGCTGGCCTGTTTGGGTCGCTTGGGCTCACGGTTCGCAAGATGCCGAGCCTGCTCGATCAAATCCTGCGGCAGCGGCATTGCCTAGTCCCATATTGGGTCGCGCAAATCGGCCTGCTCTGTTTTGCTTCTGTAATTGAAGTAGGTCAGCAGTCCGAGTTCGTCGGCCTTGATCTCGGCGAGAATCTTATCCTCGATTTTCCGTGTCGTCTGGCGCAGCTTGTTGGGAGCGCTTGCCGCATCGCTCAGAAGAATACGAAAGAACAAGGATTCCTCGCCGGACCAGTCGGGCGCGAAAGTATGCCTTATGTGGACGACTTCAGGTGCGAGGGCTCGCTCCACGCGGCGGACTTTAGCCGTGATCTTGCTTTGATCGACTATTCCGCGACGGGCAATCTGCACGCCGCTATTATCTCGCGTCCCCACAGCTGTAAGCAAAATTGCCTAAACACTGGTGTGCGAATGCCCGCTAATTTCTCGCACAACCCTGCAGGTCGCGCTCCTCCAAGTCCAAGACACGCAGGCGCTTGAGATGTTCCGTCGTTTCCTTCTTTTCGGCCATATGGTCTGTCTTCATGGTAACCGTGCTAAACTAAAGATGTTTTTGAAGTTCCGCCAATTTTCGCATCGTCCCTCATCGTTGGCTTTGCCGCCGCTGTCTGATCGTGCCGGATTAGCTGCTCTGCAAATTCAGAAAGAAAACGATGAAAAATATTTTTGTAGGTAATCTCAGTTTTGGAACCACGGAAGATACGCTGCGTTCCATGTTCGATTCATATGGAGCCGTTCAACGGGTCAATATCGTCACCGATCGCGACACCGGGCAAGCCCGGGGGTTCGCCTTCGTCGAAATGAGCGTGGATGCGGAAGGCAATGCTGCGATCAACGGACTCAATGGCAAGGATCTGGACGGCCGGGCTCTGAACGTCAACGAAGCCAAACCGAAGACCGAGCGGTCGTCGGGCGGCGGTGGCGGACGCAGCAACAGCCGCTGGTAGGTTAGTGAACCAAGGGCGGCGGCAACCTGCCGCCCGCAAGTACAATACCTAAGGAGTGGATCAAATTTGTCAAAAGAAGATTGCATTGAAGTAATGGGCAAAGTAGTCGAGAAATTCAGGGCCGGAATGTTCACGGTGGAACTCGACGCCGGCAAACCGGTGCTGGCCAGCATGGCCGGAAAACTTCGCCGCAACCGGATCAAGATCATGACTGGCGATCGCGTTTCCATCGAACTGTCGCCCTATGACCTCACACGGGGCAGAATCACCTACCGTCACAAATAAGGATCAATGAAGACCATCCACAGCCGCTCTAACAAAGACATTGGTGACGTGATTGAGGGAGAGTGGGAAATCACCGCCAAGAAAGTAATTGCCGAGCCGCTCCCTGGCGACGGAAACCGTCAAGCTCCCCGTTTCGGAATTTACGAGTACGAGGTCAAGGCGATTGTCTCTCGCGCGGCGGATAAGCCGGGCCGCGGGAAGCAATCCAACGCTCCATCCGTGGGCGGGACACGACGCGAAGCATCATCCGTTCCTCTGACCGTGCGCAGAACGTCCTAGGCCTTCTTCTTTTTCGCCGTCTTCGTCGCGGTCGGCTTCGGCTTCAGCGTGCCGACGTAGGCGAAACTGGCGTCGAAGTATTTCTTCAATTCCCGCGTGGAGGCTAGCAACGCGTCGGGAACCTCTACGTACTCGGGCTGAATCTTTCCGTAGGCCTCGCACAACTTGGCCTTGTACTTCTTCAGGAACGCCTCCCGCTCCGCAGGCGGCAATCGCAGCTCCAGCTTGCCGTCTTTGCTCAGGTAGCTGAACATGTGGCCGTTCATGGACGTATAAGGCACGGTCGCGCCCTTCAGTTCCACGTTCGGATTGGTGGCCACAAGCTTTTGGTACAGCGCGAGTTTGTCCATGTGTCCTGCTTTACTGTCCCGCCAGAAACTCGTCCACGGTGCGGACGAACAAATCGGGCTGGTCGACGAAAGTCATGTGCCCGCTTTGCGGCATCACAGCTAGCTTTGAGCCGATGATCTTGTCGCTCATATAGCGCGCGAGCGATGGTTCGCACTCGTCATGATCGCCTACTGTGATCAGCGTCGGGACGCGAATACTTGAGAGTCGATCGCCATATTCCACCGACTTGAGATTGCCGTCGATCACAAACTCTCCGTGCGATCCCCACATCTCGCGGTAAAGATCCCATGACATCGCTCCTTGCGCGATAGGATCTTCGTTCGGATCCGGGTGTCGCTGGTAGACATATTGGCGATAAGCCTCGCCCCAGGCCGCCTTCATGTAATCTTCCGGGTAGCGGTTCTTTTCCCAGTCTTTGCCTTGCCCGAAAAGGCCGGCCTTTTCGAGGCTCTTGATCCGCTCGCGCAGTTTCGGCGGCATCGCGGCGAGCTGCTTTTGAAAAACCTCGTTCATTTTCGAAGTGCTGTAGAAGGTGCTGCACAGCAGGAGTTTCGAGAGATTTTGTTGATACTTGAGCGCGTAAGCTTGGGCCAGAACGCCACCGTAAGAGTGGCCCATCAATGCAATCTTGCCGAGGTTGAGCTCGCGCCGCACAGCCTCGACATCTTCCACCATGTTCTCCACCGTATAGCCGGCGGGATCGTCCAGCTTCTGGGATTTGCCCGAGCCTCGCTCGTCAATGAAGATCAATCGGTTGTGCCGCGCCAGTGGAGCCAGGTAAGGAAGGAAATAATCGTGGGACGCTCCCGGGCCGCCGTGAAGAATTAAGAGCGGCGCTCCTTGGCCAAAGGACGTGTAGTAAATCAACACGCCGCTGGCATCCACATAGCCTTCTTCGATCGTGTAACTCGCCGCGTGCGACGGTAGCGCATTGATGAACAGCAGCAGTGGTAAGAGAAGTTTGTGCATGGCCGACACCGAATGTAACATCGATGCGGCCAGGTGGGCGCGGGCGGGGCGCGAAAGGCCCCGCCGTTATATCAATCGACTAGTGTTTCACCTCGTGTCCTCGGCCATCGCGCATTTCGTTGCCCTTGAAATGTGCGGCATCGACGCGCCTGGATGGTTCCATCTTTTCGCCCCGTTCCGGCATGTGGCCCTTGTAACCGTGATCCGGATGGAAATGGTTATCCACGTGGCCATGGAAATCGGCAGCGCCATGGAACCATGGGCCGGCGCCGATGAAGACGTCGCCATTGAACCATTCCGGGCCGTAATAACCGGCCGGAGCACAGGCGTACGGAGGAACGTCGTAGTATCCGTAGGGACACTCCGGCGCCACTCCGATGTTGACTGCCACTTGAGCCTCTGCTCGCGGGGCGCTTGCCGTGAAGCCGATTCCGGCAACAGCGGCTGCTAAAAGAAATGTAAATCCACGCATTGTATTCACCTCTCAACTGTTAGATCGATTTTGCTTGCGAGGTGTTTCGCCGATTTGGAGTGGGATTACTTAGTAACAGATATCGTCACAGTGGCAGGATTGAAACCATTTCCGAAAACATACAAAGGTAAGGTTCCCGCCGGATAGCCCTGCACGGTAGGAATCACATCCGGCAATTGGACGTTGACTTGCGTCACTCCCGACACCAGACCTGGCGCAGCTCCCGCCCATTCCACAACCAGATTGGTCGTGTCGACCGTCACATCCGGAGTGTTCGCAAGCGGGCGCAAAACCAGTGGCGTCACCTCGCCGGCCACACTGGGTGGAACGGTGGCGCCGCCGCCGGTTCCAAACAACATCACTACCGAGCCTGCTTTAGCCGGATTTTGCGGAGAGTTCAGAGTGCCATCTTGATTCAAGGCGGCCGCAGCCGAATTACCCACGCTAAATATTGAAATCCCCTGCGCCAAAACGGACGCCGACATTTGGTTGGCCGATGTTCCGTTGTTCACCACCTGTATCGTAGGCTGGCTTCCGACTACCAGCGAATAAGGGAGGATCAGATTCAACTGCGCAGCAGAAGAATACAAGAGCGGTGCCGGCTCGCCGTTCACCAGCACTTGTGTGCCGCCGAGTGTGGTCGGCACCAGTCCGTTCTCCAGTTGGAATCCGACTCCCTGGCTTGGTCCCAGCTGGCTTCCAAATATGGAGACGATCGCGCCGGGCGAGACAGTCTGCGCGTTGCCGAAGCCGGCGGCGTCCACGATGCATCCGGCGAAGGGTCCTGTGGATTGGTTTTGTACCACTTGAACCCGGCCGGTTACCTCGCCCATATTTACAATGCCCAGGTATGGTGTGCCCTGCGCATCGGCGCCATCGAATGCCCCGATGTCCGGCGGCAGATAGGTCGCAAACAGTTGTTGGCCGGTAGGGCTTAGCTCGAGATAGGCCAAGCTCCCGTCGCACGAACTTGACAGCAATGCGCCTGGCGACACAGTGAAATTTCCGTGTGCCAAAACGAACAGGTCTCCGGCCTTGTCCACCACCATGTGCCCCTCATCGATCGGCTGGTTCGCCAAAAGGTTTTCGCCCTTGGCGTCCAGATGAATCAGCTCGTTCTCGCCAGTGACGCAACATTGGACAAACGAATACACTGCCGCCCACACGCTGCCATCCGGCGCTACGGCCATGTCGACAATCCAATCGCTGTTCGGGCCTCCGAAGTAGGTGCCGAACAGCAGGCGGCTGCCCGTAGGGTCCAACCGCGCGATGATGCCATCGTCGCCACCGGCATTCTGCGTTTGGTAGGCTCCAGGTGTGGTCGGAAAGCCAGCGTCGGCTCTGCCCGCATAGTAGACGCTTCCATCCGAATACAACTGTGGCGTGACCTGGGGAACGCCCGGCAAATAGGTGCCATAGAGGAGCTTGTCTAGCGCCGGACTGACGTGCGCCACATATCCGTTTGTGCACGGATCGCTCTGGCAAGCCGCCAGCAGCGCTCCGCTGGTCACCGGCATCTCTGTGCTGAAAGTTGTTCCTGGGCCTCCCTGGAAGAAATACAGCGATCCGTCGGCTCCCAGCGCCGCACTTCCCATAGTGTCGGGGTTCGGGCCGCCGAAGTAGGTAGAGGATTGCAACTGCCCGGTAGCCGGATCAAGGATGGTGGCAAAATAGTCGCCGCCAATAAACTCAGGCGCTTCGGAAACCGCCGGGGGACCTGCATAAGCTGGCTGCAGCGCGGTAGCCGTGACTGGAAAATCGGCGGAGTCGGTGGATCCCGCCACCACGAGCGCGCCGTCCGGTGCGATTGCCACAAACCCAGGAATTTCCTGGTCTTCACCCGCCAGATATGTGACGTAATCCAGAACTCCCGCCGCGGAGAACTTGTATATGGCAACATCCGAGCAGGCAGTCGGCTGAGAGATGTTGTCGCCACATCCGACACCGCCAATTTGAGGGAAGGGTGGAGCCTTTCCAGCAGCATCTGCAATCGTCGCCGCGACGAAGATGTTGCCGGCGCCATCCGTGACGCTTGACATGCTCGGTATGGCGAGGGCGCCGAATCCTCCTAAACTAATCGAGATCTGCAAGGGCAACGTTGAGTCCAGCCCCTGAACAGCCAGACCGAAGTTGGTTGTTGATTGAGACGTGAAACTCGCGCTATGGCTCACTTGGCCCGACGCCGTGGTTTGAAACACCAGCGGGGCCGCATAGCTGAGCGACTGGACGGGCACACGGAGACCAGTAGGCAAGTCTAGAGTCGCGGTCAGCGATCCGTCGGGATTCACGACAATCTGCGTGGCTTGTGCAATCTGGAACGTAATCGCTCCCGGGCTGACGCCCGCGCCGAGCATCAGATTCAACGTCAAGACTCCGTTGGCGCTGATGGTGTACTGAGCATTGATCCCTGGGTATACCGCCGCCAGATTCGCTGTCGCATAGCGTACAATTCCGGTCACCCATTTCGTGGGGTCCGCGCCGGTGTATGAATTCACCAGGCCCGGCAGCGGGTCAGCAAAACTCACCGTTGGGTTGGTATTACTCGCTACCAGGGCCAGAGTTGCGCCTAGAGGCGAGTACAACACCGACTGGGCCGTCACTGCGATTCCAGGGCTGAGAAACAATATCCCCGCTTTGGACTGCCCTTGATTCTTCTCTAAACCCGCTGCCGGCGATAGGGTTTGGGCCGTCGGGGTGGGAACAGGCACCAGGGCCGCCGCTTGCGCGATCGCACATGAGATCGTCAGGGCAACAAGGCTCGAAAGCAACGCTTGCATGGCGTCCATGGGAGCAATCGAGCATCCAAATCGCCCCGCCAGCTTGGAGCAAAGCCGTCTCTCCCATTACACTGTTCCATATGGATAAACCTAATCACCATGACGTGGACGTCATACTAAAGCTCTACGAATTGCGCCGTGAGGATCGCATGCGTAAAGCGAGAGGCTGGCTCTTTGGTTACAAGGCCAGTAACGCGGCGGAGCATCAAGCCGCCTGTCCCCCAGGATCGGACGAGAACGCTTACTTTCGGATGGTCACCAGTTACTGGGACATGGCTGCTTCATTCGTCACCTCCGGCGCCGTGAACAAGGAGCTGTTCCTCGAAAGCGCGGGCGAGATGTTGTTCGTCTGGGAAAAGACCAAAGCCGCGATCGTCGACTCGCGCAAGGCCATGGGCAATCCCAAGTACCTTTCCAATCTAGAAACCGTGGCGCAGGCCATGATCGACAACATGCCCCCTGGTGCTTACCAGGCATTCTCGGCGCGCGTGCGAGGCGCCTAACCCACAAAAACCATGCGCCAGGAAGCCGATTTCTTTGGGGATCGTGAGATGGATTTGATCTACATCGCCAAAAAACTGCGAGATGCGTTGCGGTTGGAATCGGCTTTCACCGAATCGGGCGTGGACTACGCCGTTGAGACTGACAAATATCTGGGCGGCGTACTTTTTCGTACTGAGCGCGTGGGCGCCTTCTTTTACGTTCTGCCGGAAGCCGCGGCACAGGCGCGCGAAATTATGAGCCAACATGGCTTCCGGTTTCATGATTTGCTAGAGGACAGTCCGCGATGAAAAAAACATCCATTCTGCTTTTGGCGGCTGCGTCGGTGTTCGCGCAGACCACCAGCCCTCTCGCCGAGCAGTATCGCGAGAGCACGGCCCGGCTGATCGACGCCGCGCTGGTAGACCAGGAGGGAATGGAGAAGCTGGTCTACCTGTGCGATCGAATCGGCCATCGCCTGAGCGGATCGCCGGCATTGGAACACGCGGTCGTATGGGCCGCGGCTCGAATGAAAGCCGACGGGCTCTCGAACGTGGTAACTCCGCGGGTCAAGGTTCCCCATTGGGTTCGCGGTAACGAAAGTGCCGCGATTCTGGGACCGGTGGCCAGGCCGCTTACCATTTTGGGGCTGGGCGGCAGCATTGCTACTCCGAAGAAGGGGATCACGGCGGAAGTCGTCCCGGTCTCCAGTTTCGAGGATCTGGAGAAACACGGCCGTGCCGGCATTGAGGGCAAAATTGTACTCTTCAACACGCCCTATGAAGGCTACAACCGCACCGTGGTCTATCGGACCGCCGGGCCTTCGCGCGCCGCGCGTTTAGGCGCAGTCGCCGCTCTGGTGCGCTCCATCACGCCCCTGAGCATCCAATCGCCGCACACCGGCGCACTGGAATACACGGACGGCTTTCCGAAGATTCCAGCAGCGGCGGTGACTATCGAGGACGCGCTGCTGATCCAGCGCCTGGTGGATTCCGGGAGCGCCGTAATCGCGCACCTGGACATGGATGCGCGCATGTTACCGGATGCCTACTCGGCCAACGTGATCGGCGAGATTCCCGGGCGCGAGCGGCCCGACGAGATCGTCGTCATTGGCGGTCATTTGGATTCCTGGGATGTGGGCGCTGGCGCGCAGGACGACGGTTCCGGTTGCATCACCGCGCTGGAGGCCGTTCACCTGATTCATCAGTTGGGGCTGCATCCGCGGCGCACACTACGCGTGGTCTTTTGGACCAACGAGGAAAACGGCGGCGCCGGCGGCGAAGCCTATCGAATCTGGGCGGGCGACTCGGTGAGGAATCACGTAGCGGCCATCGAAATGGATGGCGGCGCGGAAAAGCCCACCGGCTTCGGTATCAGCACGAATGGCGATTTGCCGGGCATCCTGGCGAGGGTTCGTGACATCGGCGGATTGCTGGGCCGCATTGACGCCGGGTCGGTTCAGCTGGGGGGTGGAGGCGCCGATATCGCGCCCATTATGTCGGATGGCGTGCCGGGACTCGCTCTGCGTACCGTGGGCACGCATTATTTCGATTGGCACCATTCGCGCGCCGACACTGTGGATAAGATCAAGCTGGAAGATTTGCGCGCCAACATCGCGGCCATGGCGGTGATGGCTTATGTGCTGGCGGATATGCCGGAGCCGCTGCGGCCGACCCCGTCATCGACTCGTTGAATTACCGCTCCCTTTGGTCACGGCTCGGTATCGAGCAAGCGGTTATTTCGCGGTCTGGTATTCCACTTCCTTGTTGACCACCATCTGAAGATCGGGCCACATCAGGCCTCCAATTTTGCGGCCGTTGATGAATAGCGTGGGAGTGCCTTGAATGCCCAGCGCGCGGCCTTCTGTGATGCTGCGATCCACCTCGGGCTCGGTAGCTTTGGTATCGATGCAGCGGCCGAGCTGAACCGCGTCCACTCCGTTTTGAGCGGCCCATGCCAGCACCTTCGAGTTCAGATCGTCAACGCCAATCTTTTCCTGGTTGTCATAAATCCAGTCGTAGAATTTCCAGAACGCCGCTTGGTTTTGTTGATACACGCACCGGCCGGCGATGGCAGCGGCGCGAGCCCAGGGATGCACGGATTCCAGCGGAAAATTCTTGAATACAACCCGCACTTTTCCGCCGAATGCTTCCGTCAGCTTGTGTGCGCAGAACAGGTGCTTCCATGCGGCAGTCCGGGCATTGAAAGTCGCCGAACTCGACGATTGTCACCGGCGCATCGGCCGGACCAAAGCTGGGTTGATCGGCCAGCGTCAATTTGTCCAGGTTGGTCTGGAAGGGCCGCTTGCTCAGGTCGAAAACATCGCCCTTGATGATGGTTTGTCCGTCGGCCGAGATGTAATACAATTCGTCCTTCTCGAAGCCGTTGTAGATCAGGTGCACCAGAACCTCAGAGAATCCTGCAAGGTATTTCGATGGCTTCGGATCGTCGATCTTGAACGTGACTTCACCCCGAAACAGCTCGACGTGCCGGAGATAGGTCTCGAGCGTGGCTTTATCCAGAGCGCTCTTGGCCGGCGCAGCCCAAGCCAGCGGCGACACGGCCAGTATCAGGAGGGCAAGAATCTTCATGCGTAATTTATTCTATTACGCGGCGGGTCAACTCCATCAGCGGCGCGCCGCCAGCTCCATCAAGGTCGCATGCGTGCCCAGTAATTCCGGTCCTTCCGCGGCATCGCCGGGGGTCAACTGCGAATAAGATCCGTCTTCACCCAAAACCCAAGCCTGCCGGCGATCCCGCAGAAAAGTGCCGAGGACCTCCCACAATTTCTCCTTCGCTTCCCGGGCCACAATCGGCGTCACGACCTCGACGCGCTTCGACAAATTGCGGAACATCCAGTCGGCCGAGCCGATAAAGAAGTCGCCCTGCATCGGATCGTCGGAGCCCGAGGCGAAATAGAAGACGCGGGAGTGTTCGAGAAATCGTCCGATGATCGATCGGATTCGGATGTTCTCGGTGTGGCCGGCAACGCCGGGGCGAAGGCAGCAGAATCCCCGGACAATCAGATCGATCGGAACTCCGGCCGAAGAAGCCTCGCACAAAGCCTCCATCATTTCCGGATCTTCCACCTGATTCATCTTCGCGATGATGCGCGCCGGAAGATTAGCGCGTTTGTTGGCGATTTCTCTCTCGATCAGCTCCAGCCAGCGGCGCCGCATGGTGCTTGGCGCCACCAGCAGTTCGGCGATCGCGGGCGCGTGCGAGTGCCCGGTCAAATAGTGGAATAGATTCACGACGTCCTGGGTGATGCGCGGATTGCAGGTGAACAGACCAAAATCGGCGTAAATGCGCGCCGTTCGAACGTGGTAGTTGCCGGTCCCGATATGGACGTAACTTCGCAATCCGGACGTCTCCTTGCGAACCACCAAAGCCAGCTTGGCGTGCGTCTTCAGACCCTGTACTCCGAATGTTACGTGCGCTCCGGCGCGCTCCAGTTCCGCCGCCCAATGCAGGTTGCGCTCTTCGTCGAAGCGCGCTTTGATCTCGATCACGCAGGCCACCTGCTTGCCGCCCTCAGCCGCTGTCACCAGCGATTTCACGAACGGCGTATCGTCGCCGATGCGATAGGCGGTCATTTTGATGGCGACTGTTTCGGGATCGACGGCAGCCGTGGCGATGAAATGCTCCACGCTGTCCTCGAAACTTTCATAGGGATGATGCACCAGCACATCGGCGGCGCGCATCGCTGCGAAAATGTCGTGGCTATTCTCGATCGCCGCGGATGGGAGCCCGGTCCAGGCCGGATCTCTCAGCGCTGGAAACGGCAGGCCCGCGATTTCGAACAGGGTGTTGTAGTCCAGTTCATCGGGAAGATCGTAAACATCGGCAGGGGAAAGCTCGAAGCGTTCGCGCAGCATTTCCCGAATGGTAGGATCCGCGCCGGGCGCGAATTCCAGGCGCATTACCGGTTCATAGCGCCGCTGCCGCACCTGCTCGCGCACGATGTCACGCAGCTCTTCATCTGATTCGTCGTCGATCTCGAACTCAGCATCGCGTGTTACGCGGAACAGCGTAGTTCCCGTGAGTTTCATTCCGCCGTAGAGCTTGTGAGCGTTGCCGCGAATGATCTCATACAGTGGGACCAGGACGGTTTCCCCGGAGGCGACGCCAGCCTCCAGCCGAACCCACTGCTTCAGCACGGACGGGACTTTGACGCGGGCGTAGGTGGGCGTGTCCCGCTCGTGATCGAGCACGAAGAAAGCCAGAGACGTTGAAAGGTTCGACAGGAACGGAAACGGATGCGCCGGATCGAATACCAGCGGAGTGAGCGCGGGAGAGACCTCGCGGTCGAAATAAGCGCTGGCTTCCTCTTGTTGAGCGGCCGTCAGGTCGTCCCAACGCCGGAGATGGATGCCGTGTTTTGCAAGCTCGGGAACCAGGGTCTGGCGAAAACAGTCGGCCTGACGCTGCAAGCTAAATACCAGTCTTTCGCGAAGAGTCGCCAGCAGGCGGACCCGCTCCGGAGTGGAACCTTTTCGCAGGACCGAAATCCGCTTCATGAAGTACTCGTCCAGGTTCGAGCTAAAGATCGCGAGAAACTTGGCCCGTTCCAACAGCGGTGTGCGATTGTCCAACGCCTCGGCGAGCACGCGGTCGTTGAAATCCAGCCATCCTAAGTCGCGATCGATAGTCGTGTACATAACGGCCGCAGCGGTCATAGACTCCCAATTCTATTGGGGAGCGTTCGCTGTGAGATGAATATTGTGTTTCAATCCGATGTCGCTATGAGATCATCCTAACGTCCTGCTCAGCTGGGCCGACCTCCAACTTCTTCAGCAGCGTGCGCAGCATTTGCAGTTCCTCGAGGCCGAGCGGGCTGGTCATTGAGTTGATGAGCCGCAGGTGGTCCGGAAGCGCAGCCATCACTAACCTCCGCCCAGTTGTGGTTAAGCGGATGACGTTGGCACGCCGCCCGGTTCGCGACGGAACCCTTTTCACGAAGCCGCGCCGGCTGAGGCGATTCACTAAACCAACCATGTTGCCCTTGGTGACGGCCAGGTGCTTGGCCAGGTCCTGCTGGTTCAAACCTTCCAGATCCAAAAGCATCGCAAGCAAATCAAACTGAGCCAGGGTGAGCTTGTGCTTTTTGAGCGAATCCTCCACTTTAGATTGGAGCGTCCAAAACGTGCGGATCATCTGCAGCCACGTCTCGAGGCTTGGGGGCAGGGCGTTCCTTAACTCGTGGCGAGTACGCAATGAATCATTTATAGCTCAAAGGGAGATAGAATACGCGCTATGTCTGAAAGTAACGGCGGAAGTGGAGCGCGGCACGGTTCCGAGGTGCTGGAACGGCTGCGCGCGAATCCGCCCAATCTCTGGTACGACGGCCGGCAGGTGGAGGATCCCACCACGCATCCGGCCATGCGCCGTGGCGTGGAAACGCTGGCATCGCTTTACGACCGGCAGTGGGCGGAGCCCGAAGTCACGTTGTACGACTCGCCCAGTTCCGGGGCCAAGGTGAGCCGAACGTTCCTGATTCCTCGGACCATGGAAGAGCTCCGCAGCATCAGCCGCGCGATGAAAGTGCGATCCGATTGGAGCTTCGGAATGCTGGGGCGCGCTCCGGACTATCTGAATCGCGCCATGGCAGGCTACGCCTCGGGTTCGGCGTTCTTAGGCGAAGGCGATCCGCGCTTCGGAGAAAACGCCCGGCACTACTATGATCATGTTCGCGAGAACGATCTGTCGATGACGCATACGTTGATCACCCCACAGGCCAATCGATCGGTTGGGACCGCCCGGCAGGCCGATCCGTTTCTGGCGGCGCGCGTAAAGGAGGAAACGGCGACGGGGTTGGTGATCCATGGCTGCCGGATGCTGGCGACGCTTCCGTTCGCCGACGAGCTGATGGTGTTCCCATCCACGCTGCTGAAGAATCAGGAGGAAGACGCGCCGTATGCGTTTGGGCTGTGCCTTCGCACCGACACGCCCGGCCTGAAGTTTCTGTGCCGCGAGAGCATGGACTATGGACGGCCCCGCTACGATCACCCGTTCGGGTCGCGTTTTGAGGAGCTGGATTCGGTGGTGATTTTCGAGAACGTGTTCGTGCCCTGGGAGCGGGTGTTGCTCTATCGCGATGTGGCCCGCTGCAACGCCGCTTACGCGCGAACTGGCGCGCTGGCCTGCATGTCGCATCAAGTGGTGGTGAAGAACTTGGCCAAGACCGAGTATCTGATGGGTCTGGCGTCGCTAATGGCGCACACCATCGCGATTGAAAGCTTCCAGCATATCCAGGAAAAGCTGGCGGAGATTTGGGTGAATATGGAGACCATGCGAGCTTTTCTGCGGGCGGCGGAAGCCGACGCGTCGCTGGACGATTATGGCATGCTGCGTCCGGCTTGGAATCCGCTGGATGCCGCGCGCAATCTTTATCCGCGGCTCTATCCACGCATGGTGGAGATTATCCAGCAAATGGGCGCCAGCGGATTGGTCGCCATGCCGACGGAGGCGGATGTTCGCGGGCCCATGGCCGACGAAATCGCCCACTACTTTCAAGCCGCGCGGGCCGAAGCGCACGAACGAATTCCGCTGTTTCGATTGGCGTGGGATACGGCGGTTTCCGCGTTCGCATCCCGGCAAGTCCTCTATGAACGGTTTTTCTTTGGAGACCCCGTCCGGATGGCCGGTGCGATAGTATCAAACCACGATCGGACCGCGTACATGGATCGCGTCCGTGAGTTTCTGAAGGCAGGTCCTGAATGAAAATGATGGTGCTGTTGGTTTGTCTGAGCATGCTGGTCTCGGCTCAGAACGCTGGTGAGAAGTTCAAGACACGGCTGTCGCCGGTTGGGATTGAAGCATCGAAGCGGGCCGAAATTACGGGATCGGGATCCGTCTCGGCCGTGCTCGCCGGCGCTAAGCTTTCGATCACCGGAACTTTCGATGGGCTGCAAGGTGCGGCCACCGTGGCGCACCTTCTGCAAGGCGTAGCCACGGGCGTCCGGGGGCCGGCGATCGGCGATCTGGATGTTTCGCACGCCACCGGCGGCAGTATCAACGGGACCATCATGCTAACGCCGGAGCAAATGGAAAATATGCGGAAGGGCAGATTCTATATTCAGATTGATAGCGAGAAAGCGCCCGACGGAAATCTGTGGGGCTGGCTTTTGCGACAGGAAGGTCGATAGCGAAAATGCGTTTTCTGTTGATCACCACGGCGATTGCCGCCTTTTGCGCCATGAGGCTCGGCGCCCAGCAAGCTGCGGCGGGACAAGCCGTATATCAGGCCAATTGCTTGAGCTGCCATCGAGCGGACCTGGCCGGTAGCGGCGAGGCGCCTCCCTTGGCAGGAACGAATTTCATGAACACCTGGGGTGCGCGGGCGGCGAGCGAACTGATCAATTACATGCAGATCCGCCATGCCCCCGTCCAATCCTGGCGGACTCGACGCGAAGGCTTATGTCGATCTGGCGGCGTACATCCTGGAAGTAAACGGGGCTGCCGGTAAGGCTCAAGTTCCGCCGGCGGAAAATGCCGCCTCCTCCATCAAGCAGCAAACCACTGCCGGGCGCGGCCTCACAGTGACTGGACAAGTGAAGAACTATGTCCCGGTGACGGACGCGATGCTGTTGAATCCTCCCGCGGGCGACTGGCTGATGATCCGGCGCGACTATCATGCATCCAGCTACAGCCCGCTGGCGCAAGTAACCGCGGGCAACGTCAAGAATTTGCGGCTGGTGTGGGAGTGGGCCATGAACGACGGTGGAGGCGCGAATGAGCCTACTCCGATCGTGCACAACGGGATCATTTTTCTCGCGAACACCGGCAATATCGTGCAGGCGATTGACGGCCGGACCGGCGATCTCATTTGGGAGAATCGCATTGGTCCCGATTCCACCGGCGCCATCGGCGCGATCCGCAGCCTGGCGCTTTATCAAGACAAGGTGTTCATGGCGACCACCGATGCGCGAATTCTGGCGCTGGACGCGCGCACCGGCAAAATGGTTTGGCAGACCCCGATCGCCGATCCCAAGAAAGGCTACACCAACACCAGCGGACCGATCGTGATCAAAGGAAAAGTCATCCAGGGGCTGAGCGGCTGCGATCAATATAAGACTGGACGGCTGCTTCATCAGCGCTTATGATCCCGAAACGGGCAAACGAGCTTGGAAGTTCGATACGGTGGCGCGCGAGAATCAGCCCGGAGGCGACACCTGGGGCAAGCTGCCCGATCTTTTACGCGCCGGCGGCGACACGTGGATCACCGGCAGCTACGATCCCGGATTGAACCTGACGTATTGGGGCGTCGCGCAAGCCAAGCCCTGGATGCGGGCTACGCGCAATACCGGTTCGGCCAAGGCGCTGTACACCAGTTCGACGCTGGCGCTCACGCCCGACACCGGTAAGCTCGCCTGGTATCTACCAGCATGTTGCGGGCGAGACGCTGGATCTGGATGAAGTGTTCGAGCGCGTCTTAGTCGATTCGGACGGGCAGAAGCTGGTGTTCACGATCGGCAAGCCCGGCATTTTGTGGAAAATAGACCGGGTAACCGGCAAATATCTCGGCAAGAAAAGAAACGTATTCCAGAACGTGTTTCGACTCGTTCGACGAGAAGACCGGTGAGCCAAGATATCGCGCCGACATCCTGGAGCAGCAGACCGGCCAATGGGTGCAGGCTTGTCCCAGCACCGAAGGCGGCCACAACTGGCAGGCCATGAGCTATCACGCGCCCACCAGCCAGCTCATCATCCCGCTGAGCCAGAGTTGTCTCGAGATGAAGGGACGCGTGGTGGAGTTCAAGGAAGGCTCAGGCGGGACGGCGGCGGACCGGCAAGTTTTTTGAAATGCCGGGAACCAACGGCAATATCGGCAAACTGGCGGCTTACGACGTGAAGACGATGAAGGAAAACTGGTCGATCCAGCAGCGCGCGCCGTTCCTGACGGCGGTGTTGTCCACCGCGGGCGGCGTGGCGTTCGTCGGCGATCTCGATCGGACGTTCCATGCCGTGGACGTAAAGACCGGCAAGGAACTGTGGCGAACGCGTCTGGGAACAACGGTGCAGGGATTTCCGGTTTCGTTCAGTATCGATGGCAAGCAATACATCGCGGTGACCACGGGAATGGGCGGCGGAAGTCCAAGGCAGGTGCCGCTGACGATCGCACCTGAGATCCATCATCCACTGAGCGGAAACGCGCTGTATGTGTTCGCGTTGCCGGAGGAAAAATAGAGATGATTATGATCAGGACGATTTTCGCTGTGGCTGCGCTAATGATCGCGCTGGCGTTTGGCAGCCCGGCGCAGAATAACAGCGATCTGGTGGGTACCTGGAAATTGGTGTCCGGCACCGCTCACACGGGCGACAGCGGAAAGGCACCGATCTGTATGGCCGGAATCCGACCGGCTTTGTCACCTACGCACCCGGACGGCCGGATGTCGCTGATTATCTCTTCTGACGGCAGAAAGCCTCTCTCGTTGGCGGATCGCGTCGCTGCGCCTGAAACGAAAGGGCAGAGGCGTTCTCCACTTGTCTGGCCTATGCGGGACGCTACACGCTCGCAGGCGGCAAGCTGACGCACCACCTCGAAGCTTCGTCCTTTCAGAACTGGGTGAACACTGACCAGATCCGGATGGTACATTCGCGGGCAATCGAGCGACGTTCCGAACGCCTCCCATTTTGTTCAACGGAAAGCAACAGATCGTTGATCTCGTCTGGGAGCGGCTGAAATAGATTATCGTGCCGTGCAAGGCTGCGGATCCCAGCCGGACGCATCCGGGATTTTCTTGAAGTGGCTGGTGGTCACGAACGGAAGCGCGAGATACGTGGGATCCTCCACCACCGTCATTACCATGAGCCATGTGTCGGCTTTCGGCTCGCTGAACACGTCGAAATACTCCTTGAGCACGGCCTTGTCGCTATAAGGCACGCCGTTCTTGCGTAGGTAGCCGGGGCGCAATTGCGTGGTGGTCACTTCTAAAGAGCGCGATTGTGAACCCAGCCTCGGTGCGATACCCAGCCCAAACCAACCGGTGGATTGACGCTCGGCAAAGCGCCCTCCCACGTTGGCGGCCGAATATCCCTGCCAAGAGGGCAGCGCCTCCGCGCGGAGGCTTCGCCCGAAAAATGCAGCAGGCGAGTCTGCTGGCCGGCATCGGTTTCGATCTTCAGCGTTGTGTCGTCCTGCCAGGTGATATGCAGACGTTCGGGAATTCGCATAAGCGCCGGCGCCCCATACGACTTGCATTGCAAGCCCGCGGCTTCGTCCTTGGCTGGATCCCATGCATCCAGTCACCCTGCGCCCTTCGGCATTGGTCGGAATGCTGGCGGCGTCGCCCTTCAGCGGCGTCACCATGCGCCAACGCCAGTCTTCGGTAACGTAAGAGACCCAATATCCGGTGAGATCCACAGGCGCGCCCGGTTTACCCGGCGCGGGGGGAGGCGGACCAGGAGGGCCGAACTGCGCGCAAAGTCCGCCGGCCATCCCGAGAGTGAGAAGAATTGTTCTCAGATCTCACCGTGAAGTCTCCCGCTGCTGCCGGTCGTAGCCGACAGACTCTTATATACCGCTTCGACAAAACGATCGGCGGTGACGAAGCTGTTGCTGGTGACGTACTCGGTGTCGTAGTCGCGCGTTGGTTTGGCGGCTTTCACCTGATCGAGCGTCATGTTTTTCTTGATCATGTCGCGAATGCGATCGCGCACGATCACCACCATGTCGCGGAATTCCACGACGTCGGCGTCGTCGCAGATTCGTCCATGGCCGGGAATCACGTAGGTTCCGCCTTCCTGCGTCTTGGCCGGAACGGTCAGTTGCAAGATGTGGTTCAAGGCCAGAATCTCGCCCTGCACGCTGCCGCCGCGGTCGATGTCGAGGAAGGGATATCCGCCTGGCGTGAAAATATCGCCGGTGCTGATTACGTCTGACCCGCGAAACAAAACCAGCTGTCGCCGTCGGTGTGGGCGTTCGGCTCGTGGTAGATCACTACGGCTTCCCCGTTGAAATGCAGACTCTTTGTGGCGGTCGCCGTATTCATCGATCGGCAGCCCCTCCTCGGGAAAACGCGCCTGTCCGGGAGGCGTCGCCTCGGTCAAGCGGTTCAGCACGTTCTCCTGCGCGATAATCTTCAGCGGAAGTGCGGGATCGGAGCCGGCAAGTTTCGCAATGGCGGCATTTCCGCCGACATGATCCGGATGAACGTGGGTGTTGATGATGTAGCGAATTGGTCCCGGAGAGAGTTTTCGGATCTCGGCCATGATTTTCGGCGCAAGGGGCGCGAACTGCGTGTCCACCATCAAGACACCTTCGCTGCCCACCTGCACCGTGATGTTGCCGCCCGCTCCAACCAGCATGTAAATGTTGTGCTGCACGGGCTCGACATGAATCTGCACATTGTCGAAATTCTGTTGTGGCTGCGCGCCGGCTGGCGTCAGGCATAACGCCAAGAGAGACGTGAATAAAATTGGTCTAGTCATTTTTGTTATCGGGGAGGCTTCGCTGTGGGGCTCAGGCACACCAAGCCCTCCGCGCCGCATGAGCAGTATCGTTCACACTGCTCGCGGGGTTGCTCCGGTTTCCCCATCTTCTTCCGGTACTCGGGATATAACGTTTCCGCGCCCCCTCGCGTAGCTTCATAAGGCAGCCCGTACCAATCGGCGACCTCATGCAGGAATGGATTCGTGCCGGGCAAGTGATTGGGCACGTAGTCGGCCGCTTTGGGCACCTCGGCTACTGTTTCGCAAATGTCACGGGCGATCACTTGCGCCGGATCCAACACCCAGGTTTGAGTTCGCACCAGAGGTTCGGTCATAAAGACGGGATCGGTCACCACCGTAGCAACCGTCAGATAGTTGCCATGCCGCACCCAGTGATCGGTAAACGTGGCTTTATCGCTGCGTGGGACGCCGTTACGCTTGAGGTAGCTTTCCTTAAGGTGCGTGGTGTAGACATTCAACATGTTGTCTTCCCAGGTGCCCGTGGAAAAGCCTGCCCAGGTGTGCGGCGCGTATTCGGATGGATGCGGCCGGCCATCCAGCCAGATGGTCCGCTCCATTTCCTGAAAACCCATGCGGGTATGGAAAGCAATGACGCGTTGGGTCACCGGGTCGCGCACCACATCCACCCGCATATTGGAGAGGCCGCGCATAGAATAGTCGGACGAGTGCGGCCGGCATTGATACTCGGGCACCACGGAAATGCGATCGGCGTCGTAGCTGTCGGCTCGCAGCCGGGCGGCGTCATTGAGAGGGAGTCCCAGGTAGTCGCCCAGCTCCGGGACCGGGAATGCGATCCGGCAGATCCTCGTGGTAGAGAGGCGACCAGCTTCCCGAGAAATCGATTTGCGCGAACGCCGGCGCGGAGAGAAGCAGAGCGGCGAGTAAAAATCGAGTCATGATTATTGCTTTCCCTTCTCGCCAAGACTCTTATACACAGCCTCGACGAACATATCAGTGGTCCAGAAACCGCTGGCGGCGCCCCAACGTGGATCGTAGTCTCGCGTCGGCTTGGCGGCCTTCACTTGCTCCAGCGTCTGGCCTTTCTTCTTCAGGTCCAAAATCCTGTCGCGAATGATGGTCACCATGTCGCGATAGTAGGCGACGTCGGCGGCATCGCAAAGCCGCCCGTGGCCTGGAATTATATACGTTCCGGCTTCTTCGTTGCGCGCAGTGATCACCAGGCCGAGAATCTGGTTCAAGGCGTCGAGTTCGCCCTGGATGCTTCCGCCATGCGCGAGATCGATGAATGGATAACCGTTGTTCGTGAAAATATCGCCGGTGCTGATTACGTCGGAACGGCGGAAGAATACGATACTGTCACCGTCGGTGTGGGCGGCCTTGGGATGCAAGATGCGAATTCCCTCGTCATTGAAGAAAAGATCCTTCTGCGATCCGGAATAGGCGTCCGTGGGCAACATGCCGAAGGGCGATGGAGGCTTGCCGCCCTCCGATGCCGACATCCGATCCAAGACGTTTTGATGCGCGATCACTTTGGCGCCTTCTCGCGCGTCGTCGGTGAGATTGGTGACGTCGCCGCCGGCGATGGTCTGGCCGAGTTTCGCGATTTTCTCGTTCCCGCCGGTGTGGTCGGCATGCAGATGCGTATCGATGATGTAGCGAACCGGCTTGCTGGATATTTTCGCGATCTCGGCCAGGACCGCATCGGTAGCGTCCGCCAGTCCAGCGTCCACCAGCAGCACTCCTTCGGCTCCGGCATCCACGGTAATGTTGCCGCCGGCTCCCGATAGCATGAAGATGTTTCCACGCACGTGCTGGACGTGAAGACCGGCCCGGGGCGCATTCGGGGTGTTTACCACCAAGACGGGCGCGGCCTTCGCGATCGTTCCCTTCAGCTCCTTCCGATATTCCGGATACATCGTTTCGGCCCCGCCTCGAGTCGCTTCCACCGGCAGGCTGAATCTTCCCGCGAACTCGGAAAGAAACGGATTGGTCCCCGGCAAATGATGCGGCACCGCGCCTTCGGCACGCACCACTTCCTCGCCCACTTCGCAGGGATAAGGATCGATCGATTGCTGCGGCGAGAGTTGCCAATTGGTGGTGCGGATGAACGGCTCGCTCAAGTAAACCGGATCGGTAATGATGCTCACCAGGGTCATGAAATCGCCGTGGCGAATCCAGTGCTCCACCAGCACGGCCCGGTCGCTGCGCGGAACGCCATTGCGCCGCACGTAGCTTTCTTTCAAATGCGTGGTGGTAACGGTGAGTTGATTGCCTTCCCATTTTCCGGTTGAAAATCCCTGCCAGGTATGCGGCTCGTCTTCAGAGGGATGGGGACGGCCATCCATCCAGATGGTTCTTTCCTGGGCCTGCCACTGCACGTGGGTATGATAGGCGATCACCTGCTGGGTTTGATTGTCGACTTCTTTCCAAATTCGCAGGTCAGCGGGACCGCGAGTCCCATAATCGGCCGGGTGTGGACGGCACTGCCACTCCGGCAGCGTGGCAATAGATGCATCCCAACTGTCGGCCCGAAGCCTGGCGGCGTCCGTTATAGGCAAGCCGAGGTAATCGCCGAGTTCCGGACCAGGGATCCGCTCCGGCTGATCCTCGTGATATCGCGCGCCCCACTCGCCAGTGAGATCGTACTGGGCAAACAAGGGAAGGCTGAATAGGACAGGGATTACGAATCGGGCAGCCTTCATGGTTTCGCTGCGGAGCCTGCGGCTTTCTTCTCTTCGGCGCGCGCGCCTGAAAGCATATCCATCATTCCGTAATTCCCCTCGTGGCATGCGTACTCGAAAATTTGGCCGGCGCGCTTCGCCATCGAAATCTCTACCGTCCACGGCTTGGTATAGACCGTTGGATCGTCAATGGTGGCCTGATAGATGATGGTGTCGGGATCCGTGCGGCGGAAGCGCTCCACCACGTGGAGATTCTGATCCGTCAGACCATCCAGGTAGCCGACTCCGAAGCGGCTTTGGTTATTGAATCGGAAATTGATGGTATCCACTACCAGGGTGTCGCCTTCCCAGTGGCCGCGGGAGTCGCCCTTCCATTGGGTGATTTCTGCCGGCAGATGCGGGCTTCCGTCCACTGGAATGATGCGGGTGTCGTGATTCATTTCCACCGCTATGGCCACGTAACCGGGACTTTGCACGATCTCATAATTGTTGTTGTATGGTTCCGGAAGCATGGGCGGCCCGGCCGCGCCAAACAGAATGCAACGCTCGGTCAGATACCGGTCTTCGGGACCGTCGGCTGGATGCAGCGCCGTGTAAGTGCGAAACGCATCGTACCTTTTCTGTGCTTCGGGGGTTAAGGCAGGAACTCTTCCGTCCGGGGGGTCCATGACCAGCGACGTGCGCATGGTTTTGCCGACGCCGGTTCCTCGATCGGTCCAGAAGTTGTTGTAGGCGCGCCGCGCCAGGTCGGAGGCGCCGCGTTCGCCTTCAATATTGTCCGCGTTGCCCTGCTCAACGCGTTGTTTAGCGAAAGTGGCCGCTTCCTCGGCCGTGAAAAACTGCTTGGTGCCTAATTCCTTAGGACGTTGGAACGGCGTGACTGTCGCATTGGTCCAAACGCCCTGCAAGTCGGGATGGCCATCGGGGGTGCGGGGCGGCGTCCAGTTCTGGGCACCCACCGTAAGTGACGCGAGAAGGACCAGGCCACAGACCCTGCACAGAATCGATGCTGTCCTCACCAGTGGTAGCGACATAACGTTGTCCTCCCCAAGTGAGTTTAGATATAAACTAACGCCGGGATGAAGTCAAGCTGGAGAAGGGCGTCGGGCTAGCGGGATCTCGGAGACGGCGGCGCTAGTGTCGGGGAGCGCCATTCTCGGGAACGTCAACGAAAACACGGTCCCGGCGCCCGGCTCGCGCTCTACAGTCCCGTCCAACTGGCGTCCCAAAATGCTCATCATCCGGAGGCCAAGGGATTGGGACCCTCTCCAGTCGAACGCCGCGGGAAGCCCGACGCCATTGTCGGCCACCGTCAGTTTAACCGGTTGGTCTTCCTCCCAACTCAGCTTGACCAGAATTTCACATTCCTGGGCATTGGCCTGTGCATTGGCGCCTTGGTCGGGGAAGGCGTACTTCAGGCTATTCGTCAGCAACTCGTTCAGGATCAGACCACAGGGAATGGCTTGATTCAATCCTAGCTGGAGCGGTTGGAGTTCGAAACGCAACCGGATACGCTCGGTGTCAATTCCGTAGGAATAGAACAAATCGCGCGCCAGCTTGGCTGCATACTCGCGAAAATCCAGACGGTCCGGTTCGTCGTCGCGGTGCAATCGCTCGTGGATGAGAGCCATGCATTGCACGCGTTCCTGGCTGTTCTGGAGGGCTTGGGCGGCAGCGGGGTCCTGAAGCGATTCGGCGCCCATCGACAGCAGACTGGAGATGATCTGCAAGTTATTCTTCACCCGATGATGAACTTCCTTGAGAAGCAGCTCTTTGACGGCCAGGGCCGACGACAGGGCCTCCTGAGTACGCACCAGTTCGCTGATGTCGATGGAAACCCCGCCCAGCAGACGCTTGCCACTTTCGTCGGCAAATGGAAAACGAAATGTGAGCATTCGCACCGTTCGCCCGGGTTGGAGCGAGAGCTCTTCAACAATCTGTGACGATTCGCCGCGTTCCATCACTTCGCTGTCGTTCAGGAGCAACGGGCCTGCCACCTCAGGCGGCCAAATCTGATGGTTGGTTTTTCCAAAGCAATCCGACAGCTTCATGCCCCAGATCTGCTCGCAAGTATTGTTGATGTACAAGATGCGGCCGTCCCGGTCCTTGATAAATGCCAGAGCCGGGCTGTTGTTCATGAACGAACTAAAGCGCACGTCGCTGGCTCGTAGCGCTTGCGCGGCGCGGCGAATCCCGTCCCGCAGTTTCGCTTCGCTAAGTGCGCGACTCACGGCCGGACCCAAACGCGCCAGCCGGTCGTTCAGTAAGTAATCGGTTGCGCCTTTCAGCAGCAGCGCCAGGGCCACGTCTTCGTGGGCAGCGGCGCATACCACGATGAATGGGATCGCGTCCGAGTTTTGCTGGCGCGATAAATCCAAGGCTCGAGAAGTGTCGAGCAGCGGCAAATTGCAATCCGCCAGAATTATATCGGGCCGCCACGCTAGATGAGCTTTGTATTCGGCTTCAGAATCTACCCGCCGCCACTCCGGCTCGAAATGGCTTCGCCGCAGCTCGTCGATGGTCCGCGCGGCGTCTTCCGGCCGATCCTCCAGAATCAAAACACGGATGCAGGTCGACACATCAGCGTCCCTCCTTTGGTCCGCGCGGCTTGGAGGATCCGGTGTCGGTGTTCTTCGAACGGGTACGGGAGCGCCGGGGATCGCGATTCGGTTCAATCAGGAGTGCCGGGCATTCCGGCTCCAGGGCGGCGGCGCTGGCCATGATCCCAGCGCGGGGAAGATAGATCTCCATGCTGACGGTATTTCCGGGTTCCAGGTGAGCCGCAACCATTCCGCCCATTGTTTTCACCAATGTATAGGTGACATGCAGGTCCTCGCTCGATCCGCACCAGGCCGGCTCGAACACACGTTCCAGCGCGGCCGCGTCTTCCTGGGCGCTGACATACCTGGCCCGGATGCGCGCCCACTGGCCCAATTGCTCCGGTTCGCCGCTGGATAGATCGACCACCAGGCTGCTGCCCGGTTGCATATGGGCGCGTGCATGCAATAGCACGTTGGCCAAGGCTCGCAGCAAGTGCCATTCATCCGCCTGTACGTGGATCGGATCCGCCGGATCCATCAGGAGCACAAACTTCGCGTGGATCATCTTCCATGAGTCGCCCAGGCGCTTTAACACCTCGTCGAGCCTCAAGCGCTGGCACTCCAATTCAGGCGGCTGAAGATAGTTACGCAGATGGCTGCCCAACGCGCAGGCGTCCACGGCAGCTCTCTGGATTGTTTCGGCGGTTTCCCGCAAGGGGCTGCCGATCGGCAAAGCCGACAACATGCGCCCGCTCGCTTCGGCGAGGGCATCCAGCTGCGGAAGGTGCCGCATGATTCCGTCGGCCATCCTGGCCAGCGCTTCCTGCTTGTGGTCCTGCCGCATCTGGTCGTTCTCGAAGCGGAAGAGGGTCACGTCGGTAAAGGTGATCACAGCGCCATCCGCCCGGCCGTTACGCCAGCGGGGCGCGACCTGGCCCTCGATGGCATAGAGACGTTCCGCGCTGCCCTGCAGCAGCGTGCCGGGGGGCAAGGGAAGAGTCTGGCCTTCGAGCATGGCGGGCATCAGGAGATCCAGAACGGGTTGTCCGGTCTCGCGATGGGAAAGGCGCAACACGGTGGCTGCCGGACGCCGCAGGGCTTTGTCGACGCTCCAGCCGACCAGTTGCTCGGCTTGGGAATTGAGATAGGAGATTCGGGAATTCGAATCGGTGACTACAACGGCGCATGCTACCGCGCCAAAGCTGGCGATCGCCCAGTCTCTTTCCTCCCGCAGACCGCGCTCGTAACGGTGCTTTGCGATAGCCATTTCGATGGAGCCTTTCAGACTGGCTGAAACGATTGGCTTTTTTATATATCCGTAAGCTTGCGTGCGGCTGGCGCGCTCCAAAGTGGCCCGATCTTCGTACGCGGTCAGGTAGACGACCGGGATATCCAGTTGATCGCGCACCACCTCCGCTACTTGTATTCCGTCTAGTTCTCCTTTGAGCCGGATGTCCATCAATACCAGATCCGGTGAAGTTTCTCGAACCAGCTTCAAGGCGGGTTGCGCCGAATCGGCCGTGCCAGGCACCTGGTAACCGGCCGATTTCAACCGGCTCTCCAGATCGGCTGCGATCAGGCCTTCGTCTTCCACGATGACAATTTTGTGCTGCGCGGCTGCTGCCATGGGATTTCGCTCCTCCGCGCATGCCGCCAACTCAACCGTCGCAAACCATGGCGCTAATGTTCAGTAATTTCCAGACTGGACGTTTCTAAATCGGAAGCAATCGAAGCACCAATCACGCGGGTGCCCTGGAGCCTATAGCTTACGGGCGCTATTCCGTTTAGGGTGGGTGAAATCACCCAAGGCAGAATTAGTTTTGCGTTATCGAATCAACGGCCCCGTTGCCCGCCACAGCTGGATTGCGGACAATGAGGGCAGTTTCCAAATGAGACTCACGATTCTCCCAACCGCGTTCTTGTCGCTGGTTGTGGCGTCTGCCTACCAGGGTCCCGCGGGACAAAGTCAGCCTGAGGTTTCGTCTCGGGAGACGCCGGTCACCTTCAGCAGTCGCGTGAATTTGGTGTCGGTGCCGGTTGTGGTCCGTGATCGCAACGGCCATGCCGTCGGAAACCTGCGTCAGGAAGATTTCCAAGTCTACGATAAAGGCAAACTCCAGACCATCACGAAGTACACCGTGGAGAAGACTGACTCCGCAGCCGCCCCCGCAACCGGATCCCGGGTTACGCAGCCGGCCAACACAGCTGCGTCTGTCACCTCGCAGCCGGCCTTACCCGAGCGATACGTCGCTTTTCTGTTCGACGACGTTCAGTTACCCCTTGACGATCTGGCCAGGGCACGCACCGCGGCGATTCGGATGGTGAACGAATCTTTCGATCCCGGAACCCGCGCTGCGATTTACACGACTTCCGGGCACGTCACCCAGGATTTCACCGGCGATCGGGAGAAACTGGCGCAGACCTTCAACCAAATCCAGCCCTTTCCCAAAATGACCGGCATTCCAGCTGGATTGTCCCTCCGTCAGCTATTACCAGGCCTTGCGGATCGTGGCTGGGGATCAGGAGGCCCTGTTATCGGGTCAAATCGATTACCTTGTCAAGTGCGACCCTCCCAGCCCACGCGATCCCCTCTGGTTTGACCTGGAGCTCGCCAAGCCAATCGTGAAGGTGATGGCCAATCGCGCCCTGGGCCTCGGCAGCCAGGCTGTACGAGACGACCTGAACCTCCTGAAGGAGTTGGTCCGCCGATTGACGCCGATGCCGGGAAGCCGCGCCATCTTACTCGTTTCGCCCGGCTTCTTCCTTCCCGACGATCGCCGGCACGACGAAGAAACCGACGTGATGGATCGGGCGATCCGGGCCAACGTCAGCATCAGTTCGCTGGATACCCGCAGCATAATGGCCGTCACGCCGCGAGGAAACGCGGATGTCCCAATCATCTTGGGCGAGATCGAGCATGTCCGGCAGGACTTCGAGCGCAAGCGCGCTTATGCCGATGAGGGCGTTATGCAGGAACTTGCGGACGGCACTGGAGGAACTTTCTTTCACAACGACAACGATCTGAAGGCAGGTCTCGATCAACTGGCGGCGCGTCCGGAATTCATCTACGTCCTCGGCTTCTCGCCCCAGAACCTGAAGCCAGATGGCAGCTTTCATTCCCTGAAAGTTACGGTTCGAAACATTTCCAATCCGACCGTGCAGGCGCGTCGCGGTTACTGGGCCCCGAATCACGTGATCGACCCAGCCGAGGCCGAGAAAGAAGAGCTGCGCGAGGATGTGTTCTCGCGCGACGAGATTCACGACATTCCTGTGGATCTCCACACCGAGTTCTTCAAGTCGAGCGAGACCAAGGCAGAGCTAACCGTGACGGCGCTACTCAATCCGGACAACTTGCGCTTTCAAAAAGCGGCGGAGCGCAACAACGATACGCTGACGGTAGTCACGGGCCTGTTCGATGGAAACGGAAATTACATTTCGGGAATCCAAAGAGTCGTGCAACTGCATCTTCGCGATCAGACGCTAACGGCGCTACGAAACGACGGGATCAGCGTGCAGGAGACCTTTACAGTGCCGCCAGGACGCTACTTCGTCCGGTTGGTGGTTCAGGATGCCGGAGGACAAACCACGGCGGCGCGCAACGAGGGCGTCGAAATCCAGTGAAACGCCTGGTCCTGCTCTGTTTGGCGGTTGGCATGTTGCAAGCGCAACAAAGCCCGCTGATCCACTCGGAGACGCGCGTGGTTTTGGTGGAGGCGATCGTTACCGGAAAAAACGGCGCCTATGTCCGCGATCTCACCGCCAAAAATTTCCGCGTCTGGGAAGACAACAAGGAGCAGCCCCTCACGAGCGCGGGTTTGGAAACGGCTGCGAGCGCGCCTGCGGCTCTGGTTCTATTTTTCGACGAGACCGGCCTGGACGTTCGCGATCAGATCGGTGTCAGGCAAGCGGCTTCTGCTTTCATCGATGCCGAGGCGGGTCCCAACCGCAGGATGGCAGTGGTGAGCTACAACGGGAGTCTTCGCGTTGCGCAGAACTTCACCGATAATGCCGGCCGCTTGAAGGACGCTCTCCCGAAGCCGCATGCCTCGGGAGTGGAGAAATCGGACTATGGGTCGGGAATTCCTGTACGCGAGAACTCCGTTGAAGTTGCGGGTGCGCGCAACATGATCGCCGCCGTCGGGAATCTGGGCGAGAACTTGGGCGCCTTGCCGGGACGGAAGATCGTTGTGTTGTTCACCGGGCGTCTTTCTTCGTCGGCCAGTCAAAGGTCGGACATGCGTAAGGCGATCGAGGAGTGCAACAGATCGGGCGTAGCGCTCTATCCCGTCGATGTTCGACCCGTCTTCGTCCAGACGACATCCGAGCCGGAAGCTCCGCTCATCGGACGGTCCAGGGACCTGCAAGGCGCAAGTGACGCCTCGGGGGACGCGGGCGCCGATAGCGAACAATTGCTTACCGGTTTGGCGAGTGGGACCGGCGGTTTCGTGACGGAGAGTTCGAACGATCTTACGGGATCTCTGCAGAAAATCGCCGTCGAGGAGAACGCTTACTACGTGCTCAGTTACACGCCGCCGGAGTCGAAAGAGGGGAGCTGTCACACGCTGCGAGTCAAGGTGGATCGCGGTGGTATGAAAGTTCGTGGCCGCAACAGTTATTGCACGGTGAAGCCGCAGGATCTCTTGGCCGGGACCATTGCCGGGCAGGATCTGGAGAAGCGCGCCGCGGCGGCCGAGTTGGGCAACATGACGGCGTCGGTAGCGCTGCCTTATTTCTACACGTCGCCCAATGTGGCACGCGTTCATGTCGTGATGGAGATGATGCCCGGCGCGATGAAGTTTGAAAAACAAAAGGGCAAGCTTCACGCTGAGGTCGACTTTCTGGGCTATGCGTCCGACCCCGGCGGCAGCGTGCAGGCGCGCTTTAGCGATTCGCTCAAATTCGATTTCGACAACGACGAGCAGATTCGCGAGTGGCGGACGAAGCCCGTCCACTACGAAAAGGAATTTCGAATCGCTGCGGGGCAATACAACTTCACTCTTGCGTCGGATTTCGGGAAAACTACGATCCCGTTGGCCGTGGATCCTTGGACGGGCTCAGAGTTGGCTCTGAGCAGCATTGTCCTCAGCCGCGAGATTCATCCGGCGGCCGATCTGGGGTTGGCGCCGTCCATCGGACGTAGAACGCCGTTGGTGGCAGAGGGCACTCTCGTTGTTCCTTCCGGTACGACCGGGTTCCGGAGAGCAGACGGCGGCTGGTTCTACTTTGAGGTCTACGATCCAGATCCATCATCGGTACGGGTTCGAGTTCGGGTACTGGACGAAGGCACTGGACAGTCGAGATGGGATTTCGGAGTGACCAAGCTCCCCACTCCTGTCAACGGAGGCAAGCCCTCACTGCCCGCGAGTTCTCGATTGCCGCTCGATTCGCTCACGCCGGGTTCTTATCGGCTCGAAATCCAGGTGTCGGATACATCCGGCGGCCAAGCTTCGCGAACGGCGGATTTCGTCGTGCAGTAGCGACCACCCCGACGCGTGCTACTTGGGCGGGGCGCCTGGCGTCGTCTGGAAGCCCCCAAATAGCTTCCGGCCGTCCGGCAAGGTGACGTTGCGGGCATTCGCCACGTTGCTGCCGTCCTTCGCGCCGTAGCCTTCCACGGTGACCTGATCCCCCTTCGCCACATCCTCCCTTTTCCATCCTCTGCGAGTGAGGCCATTCGGGCTGCCCATTTCGAAGCTCCAGCTAGCCGCCTTGCCATTTTCATCTATTCCGTCGACGTACAGCCAGGCGTGCGGATTGGTCCATTTGAACTCGGTCACTTTGCCCGAGACTGTCACGCGCTTGTTTTCGTCGTACTCCGCCGCGAATGCGTGATGCGCCGAGATCTGCATCGTTGTCAAAAGCAGCGCGGCCGCCGCAGCGTATAACCTCTTGCTCATGGCAGGTTTCAGTCCAATGTGACTAGGATACCTCTGCGCTGGGCGCTACACGCATTCATCGGGCAAAGCCCGGTCGCAAACCCTATACGGAAGACGACCAAGCGTCCGAAGCTACTTGACGCGTGGTGCGCCTTCGTAATAAACTCCTGTAGGCTACCAAAAGGTACCTTATGGATCATGAAAAGGCGGACGTCCTTCATGGCTCGCTCGGGCTGATGGTGCTTCGAACACTGGATACCCTGGGCCCGCAGCACGGTTGGGGAATCGCGCGCCGCATCGAGCAGATCAGCGGAGATGCGCTGGCGCTGAATCAGGGGACGCTCTACCCATCGCTCCTGCGCTTGGAACAAATGGGCTGGGTCACGTCAAAATGGGGCACGTCCGAGAATAACCGCCGCGCGAGATTCTACGCCATCACGCGGGCCGGCAAGAAGCAGCTCGCCGCGGAAGCCAAGAACTGGGAGAGGGTCTCCGACATTCTCGGCCGTTTCATTAAGACATCCAAGGAATCTGCATGACAGCCATCCGCGTATTCTTTCGCCGTCTCTCCGGTCTGTTTCGAACGCGGCGTATGGAGAGCGATATGAATGACGAATTTGATTTTCACCTCGAAAACGAAGTAGCCGAAAACCTCCGCCAGGGGATGAACCCAGACCAGGCGCTGGCAGCCGCCCGGCGCCGCTTTGGCGGCCTTGCTCAGTTGAAAGAGGACTACCGGGAAGCTCACTCGCTGCCGTTCTTCCAGGTGCTATGGCAGGACGTGCGCTTCGGTTTCCGCATGCTCCGCCGCAACCCGGCTTTTTCGATTCTCGCCATCATTTGTCTGACCATCGGAATTGGCGCAACCACGGCGGTGTTCAGTTGGATCGAGGGAGTTCTGCTTCGTCCGTTTCCGGGAGTATCCCACCAGCAGCGAATGATGGCCGTGGCCGGAACCTATCGCGGCGTGTCCGGCGCCCCCGGGGACTCCACCGAGTTATCCTGGCCCGATTTTCAGGATTTTCAGAAGTATTGCAAGCTGATCGATGCTTTCATCGTGGATCGAATCACCGGCGTTACACTAGCCATCGGCGACCGCGCCGATCGTACGACCGGGAGCATCGTTTCGGCCAACTATTTCGATGCGCTGGGAGTCCGTCCCGTCCTGGGGCGAGGGTTCGAACCCGCCGAAAATTCCGGCCGCAATGCTCATCCCGTGGTTGTAATCAGCTACCAGATGTGGAAAGAGCGTTTCCACGGCGATCCCGCCATCATCGGCAGGGCGCAGATGCTCAACGGCATGCCGCACACCATCATCGGCGTTGCGCCGGAAGGCTTCTATGGCACGTTCGTCGGCTGGGCGATGCAGTTCTGGGTTCCCGTATCCATGCAGGAACGCTTCACTCGAGATGGATACCAACTCGAAGACCGCGGCTCGCCCTGGATTGAGGGTTTCGTGCTGCTCAAACCGGGTGTCACTCCCGAGCAGGCGCAGTCAGAGATATCTGCGGTGGCCAGCCGATTGGAGAACGATTATCCAGCCAGCAACCGAGGCCGAGGCGTGAAACTGTTCCCCTTGTGGAAGACTCCCTTCAACAACGCGGGCGCCATGTTCCCAACGCTCTCTGTTGCGCTGGCGGTGGTGTGCTTCGTGCTCCTGATCGCTTGCGCGAACGTCGGAAACCTCCTGCTGGTAAAAGCATTCGGGCGGCGGCATGAGATGACGGTGCGGCTGGCGGTCGGCGCCGGACGCGGACGGCTGCTGAAACAACTGCTCACCGAGGGACTGATCCTGTCTGCGATCGCGGCGGCGTGTGGACTCCTGGTCGCCAACTGGTGTCGCAACCTGCTCCCTCTGCTGCTCCCGTCGCGAGGTGGCGTCATGATGCGGTTGCCGGGTGAGATCGACTGGCGCGTGCTGGCTTAAGCACCGGCGTTTGCCTGATCTCGGCCGTTTTCTTCGGGCTGGTGCCCGCGTGGCAGAGCCGCCATATCGATCTGGTCTCCGCGCTGAAAGCGGAGTCCGGCGGAGTCGTAGGCGGAAGCCGGCGAGCCATATTGCGCGGGGGCCTCATCGTCGTGCAGGTATCGCTGAGTTTCGTTCTGCTGGTGGGCGCGGGACTCCTGTTCAAAAGCCTGGGCGCCATTCAAAATACCAGCCCTGGGTTCATCACGCACGGCGTGCTGACTACCTCGGTGGATTTGACGGCCGCCGGTTACGACACCGAGCGCGCCAGGAATTTTCAGGACGCGCTGACGGATCGTCTGCAGTCGCTGGGAGGCGTGGAATCCGTCGCGTTCGCGCGAGTAACGCCGTTCAGCTACACCGGCTATTCTTCCGCTCCCATCGCAGTTGACGGTTATGTAATCGCCCCGGACGAGGACCCTACGGTGGATTACAACGAGGTGGGTCCCGCGTATTTCGCCACCATGGGCATCCCCTTGGTAGAGGGCCGCGAATTCACTCGCGCGGACAATGAAACCGCGCCGCTGGCCGCGGTGGTGAACGAGTTTATGGCGGCCAAATACTGGCGCGGGCGTAGTCCGGTGGGCAGCCGCCTGCAAGTGAAAGGACGCTGGATGCAGGTAGTGGGCATCGCAAAAATGTCGAAGTATCGCAACTTGGCGGAGGCGCGAAAGCCATTCTTCTATGTGGCGATGCGACAGAATATCACTGGCCTGAATCTGAATATCAGAACATCGCTCGGACCAGAAGCCATGACCAAAGCTTTGGTCCGGGAGATCCATACCTTGGACGCGAATCTTGCGCCAAGCGAAGTGATCACCATGCAGGAGCAGGTGGACCGAACCACGGCCGTGCAGCGCGTCGCGGTGACGATGCTCGGCATATTTGGCGGATTGGCGTTGCTGCTGGCTGCCATCGGATTGTACGGCGTAATGTCGTACACGGTCTCGCAGAGGACCCGGGAGTTGGGCCTGCGCATGGCGCTAGGCGCCAGCACATCGAATCTATTGGGATTCGTGCTGTCTCACGGACTCTTGTTGACAGCCGGTGGCGTTGTGCTTGGCGGCGCCGCCGCACTTAGCTTGACGCGCCTCATGGGAAGCCTGCTCTACAACGTGAGCCCGCGGGATCCACTAGCGTTCGGATCGGCCTTCGTGGTGATGGCGATCGCGGCGCTGACGGCTTGTTTACTGCCCGCGTGGCGCGCGGCGCGAACCGACCCGGTCAGCGCGTTGCGGCAGTGAGCGCGTCGAATCAGTTGGCGGTGTCGATCTTCAGCTCTTTGCCATCCGGCATCTTAATCTTGGTTATCCATATGGAAAGCGCGCCGTTCTTGGCGCGATAGCCAGTAATCGAAAGCTTGTCCCCAGGCTCGATGGACGTGGCGGTCCATCCGCGGGGCGCCAAATGAGCGGCGCTGGTCAGCTCAGCTTTCCAATTCTGAACTTGGCCCTTGTCGTCGGTGGCGTCGAATTCAATCACGCAGTGGGGATTGGTAAAGTGGAAATCCGTTACCGTTCCGAGAAACGTGACGGTTGTCGTGGTATCGAATTGCGCATACCCGTGGTGCGCACCGGCAGCGCCCGAAATCGCGAGAAGGCCACCGGCGAGCGCCGCAATAGTCAGCAACGTGTTTTTCATTTTTCCTCCGGCCCAGCGTCGACCCATCGATCGAGATCTCGAACGTACCTGCGTCCACCCAGCGTGTACATCGGAACGGTAACCACCATGTATCCCTTGCCCACCAACGGCCTGCCGTTCTTGTCCTTTTCGCTCTTGGACGTGGCGATTGCCCAAACATCGAAGTTGTTGTTCGGGCTATCGACGGCGGGCGTAAAGAAACCGGAAGGGCTGATCTTGCCGACAAAATCCGTGCTGGCGCCCGGCGCCGAGTAGAACACCTCGATGGACCAAGTGGCTTCGTTCGGACCAACGGGACCTAACTCCAGATCGTCCGCGGTGTGCAGTTTGCCGTCGGGGCCTCTTTGATACGCGATCGCCTCGAACTGCTGGTAGCCGCGGGCGTGAGTCTGGTCGCCAAACGCCGCCAGGGATGAATCCGGCACTACTTTGATGTAGTCCACGCGATCATAAACGGCGATGGCTCCCGGCACAATCGAACCTCGTAACGCGGCGTCACGTTTACCGAGCGGAGCGTCGGCGGCTACGTCAACTTCGGCCACCACTTCGGCCGGGGTGCTGGAAACGATCCGCCGCACGGTCACGCCTGGGCCGAATTTGAGATCCGCGGGTGTCACGCCAGCGGGCAGATGATCTCCAATGAGGCGAATGCGATTGGTTTGCGATCCCGTCTTCAACGAAGATCCGTCGACGATCAGCAACGTTGGATCCGCGGAAGCGCGCCGCAGCTTTACATCAAAACCAAATTCCTGATACTGGCCCCAGTACCAGCGGCCCTCAGCGGAGGCTTGATCGGGAGCGATCCACAGAACCTCGCGCACTTCGCTATTCAAATCATCCGGAGCGGATCCCGCGGGGGAGACGCCTTTGGAGCGTCCCCGCCAGGCGGTCGCGCCGTAAACCGCGATGCGTCCGGAGCGGACAATCGTTGAACCGTCCTTGACGGATGTAAGATGCACGGTGGTAGTGAACTCGGCGTCCTCAGGCTGACCGGCCGGGTCCACCTGCATGTCGCCAAAATATTTGCCGTGGCCCAGGATGGACGCGGTCACTAGCCAACGCCCTGCGACGCTCGCCGTGACTTTTCGAGCGCTCCAGGCGTCCCATTCAGGCGTATGGAGTGGCGCAGCCTTGGCCAGAAAAGCGATGGCTTCGTCATTCGGCGGCAGCTTGAGCCGGGTGAGATGCATGTCAGCGAGCTGCTTCCAATCGTCCGGCGAGCGGCGCCAGGAAAGCGCGTGGGCGAACGAATGGCATCTGGCGCAGGCGTGCCCCACGGCGTCGTTGGGAATGCTGGTTTCCACGTGAATGCGGCGCTCGGCCTCGTACATCACGGACTTAGCTTCTTCTGGCGCGAGGCCGTGGGAGGCGCTGAGATACCGGACGATGGCCCGCGCCTCAACCGGAGTTACGGAGACGCCGTTCACCACGATCATGCGTCTCAGCGCTTCCTGCCAGCCTTCGGGCGTGGTGCGCTCCCAGGAAATACGCTGCATCATTCCGCGATCGTCGAGCGTATGGCAGCCGCCGCATTTGGCGATCACCAGCGGATCAGTGACAGGAATGCCTTGTTCAGCGGGGGATTGGCCCAAAGCAATCACAGCAAACGACATAGAGGAGACAAGAATGCCAGCGACACAACGCATTGTTAGCAGTCTAACGCACTGGAGTTGGGCGGCGCGATACACTGGAGTTATCCCCTCACGGATCATGCTTTCTCCGCGCTTATTGACAGGCCTTTTGATCCTGATTGTTACCGCTTCGGCATCTCCCGAAGTGGTGAGCCGGGCCAACGCCCTCTACCAGCGCACTGCGTATGAGGACTCACTGCATATCCTGGCGGAAGATCCTGCGCCCGATGCCGCCGGGTTGCTGCTAAGCGGCAAGAACTACTTCATGCTGGGTGACTATAGGAAAGCCGTCGAATTTATGGAAAAGGCTCTGGCAATTTCGCCAAACAGTTCGGAATGCGAGCTTTGGCTCGGCCGGGCTTGGGGACGGCGGGCTGAGACCAGTGGTTGGCTGACAGCCCCGGTCCACGCTTCCAAGGCTCGCCAGCATTTTGAACGGGCCGTTGCTTTGGACTCGCGCAATCGCGAAGCCAAGAACGATCTGTTTGCTTTCTACTTGAATGCGCCGGGTTTTCTCGGCGGTGGGGTAGATAAAGCCGCGGCGCTTTCCCAGAGCATCGCGAACGAACGGCCCCCCGAGTACAACTTTGAACAAGCGCAACTCGCCGACAAGCGGAAAGATTACGTCGCTGAGGAGGCGCATCTGCGCCGCGCCATGGAACTCGCGCCCACCGAAGCCGGCCGCGTGATGGATCTGGCCCGATTCGTCGCCAAGCGTGGTCGTCTGGCTGAAAGCGACGCGCTGTTCGAGCAAGCCAGAAAGCTGGCGCCCACCCAGCCCCGGGTCGCATTTGCCGAAGCCAGGGTGAATATTGAAAACCGTCGCAACCTGGAGCAGGCGCGCCGGCTTCTGGAGGGATATCTGCACGCTAGTTTGACTCCGGATGATCCTCCCCGGCAGGAAGCCGAGAAACTTCTGCGGCTCGCGGGCGGATGAAAACTTCCGGCGCTGTTTTCAAAACCTATTTCGTGGTGGTGCTTTTCCTGGCGCTGAGGGCCATTGGCAATTCCTCCATGGCGTGGGGGATGAAACAGGTTCCCGAGCGTATGTCGATAAATCCCGCGCTCTATCTGCGAGCCATGCTGAATCCGTTCGTTGCCATGGGAATCGTGGCGCTGATTCTGGCGTTGCTGACCCGTATGGCGCTGTTCAGCCTGGCGGATCTGAGCTTTGTGCTTCCCGTTACGGCCCTTGGATATGTGATCGCGGTCTTCCTTGGGAAGGTGTTCCTGCATGAGACGGTCACGCGCCAGCGCTGGCTCGGGACGCTGCTGATTTTCGCGGGAGCGGCACTGGTTGGATCCACGCCGCCGGATACCACTCCGGAGCGTCCGAAGTGAAGTGGATCCTGGTAGCCGTGATGGTCTTCGCCACCGTGCTAAGCGATCTGCTGCAGAGCCACGAGATGAAGCGCGCCGGCGAGCAGTCGGTGAGCGCCCGAGGGTTAACGCGTTTGCTGCATGTCATCGCCCATCGCCGCTTGCTGATCCTGGGCATCGCCTGCAACGCGATCTCGTTCTTTCGCCTTTATGGCTTTGGTGCAAGCAGAGCCGCTGAGTTTCGCGGTGCCCGCGTCGGCGGCGAGTTTTGTGCTGGAGACGCTGCTGGCCAAGTTCGTATTGCACGAGCGGATCGGTACGCGCAGAGCGGCGGGAGCTCTCGCCGTATCTGGCGGGCGTGGTGCTGGTGGGCGGATAGAACGGTCCCGACTGAGCCGCGACCAAAGGAAGCGGTCACTTCTGGTTCGGCAAAACCACCGTAACCCGCCCATTCACGATCGGGTTCCGATCCCCAGGCGTCCCGCATGTTTCCGGCTCGGCGATCCAAGTCATCGGTTTCATCCGCGTATAGTGCTTGGTAAAAACCCAAGGCTTGGTGAACGCGACCGGGTCCGTAACAGTCACCTGGTCTTCCAGCGTGTTCGCGTCGATCTGCCGGATGCGCTCGGAATAATGCGCCTTCTCGCTGAACATCGCCGGAGTGAAATCCGCCCAGAGCCCGCTCTTCACCGAGATGGTCTCCACCACCAGCGTCTGGCCCTCCCAATGTCCGATGGATCTGCCCAGCATGGTTGGCCACATCTCGTCTTCCGGCGGAAATCCACGGCCATCGGTATAGATATGCCGGGTCTCCTTTTCGACGATCATCCAGGTCTCCTCCGGCGTCACGACGAACTCATAGTCGAAGGGCGTTCCGATAATGTGCGGCATGCCCGCCGCGCAATAAACGGTATGCGTATCCACCAAGGGATTTGGAAAATTGGCGTCGCCCTGGTGCTCCGCGCGGATCAGGTCCGCCTGATACTTGGCTTCCCATTCGGCGTTGTAGGGCGGATGATCCCGGACGCCCGGCGCAAACGGCTGACCATTGTTGACATCCAGCAAGGCGGGCGAGCCCTTCAGATTCCATATCCCGCTCCAATCGGGCAGCTTCGAAAACTTCTCCAGGCGCGCCGGCGAGTTGGGTGTGGTCTGCGCCATCGCTGATCCAAAAAGCAGTAACGGCGCCGCGCACATCAGTCTTAAGACATGGGTGGTCATTTCGGTTCCGGGTTCTGCGGTTCGCCGGTCGGCGATCCGCCGATGCGCGTGCCATCCGGGAGTGTCGCGGAAACTAGCGAGCCACCCGGCCGTCCGTCCCGCAGCGGGTGCGTGATGATGGTGATCTGGTCGCCGGGTTTCAGCGTCTTCGGCTTCCAGCCCTGCCGCACCAGGCTGGATGGCGCGTTCATCTCGATGCTCCATTCCACCGCGGTTCCCGAGGCGTCCGTCACCATCATCTGGATCCACGAATGCGGGTTGATCCATTGGAACTCCTTCACCACGCCGGCGACCGTAATTGTTTTGGACATGTCGAAGGCAGAGAACGAGTGATGGCCGAATCCGGGCGTGCCGCACAGTAGAATCGCGAGACCCGCTAGCCCGATCAGCCGAGTCCCGTTGTTCATCCTCATATGCCGAGTAATCTACATCAACTTGGCCCGTTCGGCAACTCTGGTCAATCTCCGGAACGCGGCAAAGCGGCTGGAACCAGGCGTCCATCCCGGATGTAATAATCCGCGCCGCGCCAACGAATGCTGTTGCGGCCGAAACTGGTGAGCCAGATGGCGAACGCCACGGCGTCCCAAACCGGAATGAGCGGCATCTGTTTCCACAAGCCCGTCTCGCGCAAGCCGTGAATACCGATGATCGCAGTCATCGCCACTCGCAGTACGAAATAGCCGCCCAAATAGCCGAGCGCGACCGCCGCCGAGGGATGAACCGCAACCGCCGCCAGGGACCAGGGCAGCCCTTGGGTCAGCAGTAATCCCAAGTGCCCCCACGGGCGCATGTGACGCATGACGACGATCCAGCGCAGGCGCTTATGCAGCAGATCGCGAAAGCGATGCGTAATCGCAAACCGTCTCGATGGCGTAATTGAGCAGCACCACCTCGTAGCCGCTGTTCGGCGATCAGCCGGCCGACCAGCAAATCGTCGGCGGGGCGATTCTCAAGCTCGGCATAGCCGCCAAATCCATTGAGGCGCGCTGCGAGTGGTGGCGATGGTGGGGCCCAGCGCGAACTTCACTCCGTCCAATTGCCAGGCGACCAAAATGCCGGCATAGAAATCGGACATCATTCCGACGCTCTGCAGGTGGTCGGTGAAGGTGGCGAGTTCGGTCGGGAGGTAGAAACAGGTCACGGCGCCCACTTTCGGATCGCGCAGCGGAGCCGTCAGTTGCCGGAGATAATCGGGGCGCACGCGCACATCGCTGTCGCTGATGACGACCATTTCGTACGCCGCATCGTTCACCAAACGCGCCAGCTTGGCGACTTTGTCGTTGGTCGCCACACGTCCCGAGCCGTACAGGATGCGGATGCGGCACTGCGGAAAATCGGCTGTGAGCTTTGCCAGCGACCGCCAGCACCGCTTCGTCCTCCGGGTCCACGCAGAAAACGATTTCGTACTCGGGATAATCCAGACGGCAGAAACTGGCCAGATTTTCACCGGCGTCCGGATCGAGCCCGCGAATCGGCTTCAGAATGCTGACAGGCGGCAGAAACGAAGGGTCCGGCGCGCTGACCGGACTTCGGAAATAGCGCCACGAGCTATAGATCGCGATGAGGTAATAAATGAACGGTATGGCCGCAATCGCAAGGAAGACATCGCTTAGGTGCGGCATAGTTCCAGATTACTGGACCACCGGATGGTTCGTGAAGAGCAGTTTTCCGCCACTTTGGGTCACAGCAAACAGGAGCTTGGGATCGATCAATTTGTTGAGTCGTTCGGCCGATTCCTGGCGGATGACCAGGTAGTAGCGTTCCGGCCCCAGCCATCAGCTCTTTCCATTGCGCGTCGTCGATAAACACATCCGGCGCGCCTGGCGCGTAGGATCCGTACACCAGGTTGTTGAAGCGGCCGTTGAGCAACAGAGCGCCGCCACGGTTCTCGGCATTGGTGTAAAAGAAGACCGACGAAAACCAATAGTAGTGATGATCCACGATCAGCTTTCCAGCCGGCGCGCGCAACAAAGCTTCCGCCAGCGGCCGCGATGATAGATAAGGGTCGAACGCCGCCATGGCGATGCGCGCGGCTTGAAAAAACAAAACCGCCATCAGCGCGATTGCCAGGAACGCCCGCTGCCCCCCGGCGCGAACGGTGCCGGCCGCTCCCACCAGAAACGCCAGCGCGGCCACCAGTAGCGGAAGCCGAAGATAGGCGAACGAGGCGATCGTAAGATCTTCCATGTGCCCGAGCGAAAGCTTGTAGGCGCCCGGATTCGAACTCAGCGCGGCGGAAATATCGCCGGGCGCCGGGAGATTCCACGCCAGAAAGTACAAGCGTGAGCACCGCCGCCGTCGCTGCGACGAAGATCCCGCACAGAACGCGCGTGCCGTAGCGGATCCAGTTGCCGCCGGCAGCCATCGCCGACCCCAGCAGCAGCGCCAGCGCCGGATAGCATGGCATCGAATAATATTCCTGCGTGGTGGAAAAGGTGAAGAATACCAGAATGAAACCGGCCCAGCACAGCGCCAGCAAACGCACTTTCCCCGCGCGATCGAGCGGTTTGAAACTGAGCCTCGCCACAGCGGGAAAGTATACGCTCCAGGGAAACAGCCACAGCAGATGAAACCGCCAAAAATAGAGGCGCGGAACGGTGTCGTAATCGCGCGGATAGCGCATGTTCAGGAAGCGCAGCAGTTGCTCGTTGATGAAGTAGAACCACAGGAAGCCGTGGTATTCGCCCGGCGCGCTGCGCATCGTGAAATCGAAAGTACGGCGGATTTCGCAGCGTCGCCATGATGTGCCAGGGCGCGGCGATCGCCAGAATCACCAGCAGTCCGCTCAACGGATGCAGGGCCTTCCAAACCCTGCGATCGAACAGCTGTCGGGTGACGGCGAGATAAATCAGCGCCGCCGCGATCGGGAAACACCACGCCGACCAGGCTCTTGAACAACAAGCTGGTTCCCAGACTCGCCGCCAGAACGAAATGCCCACCAGCGCGGATGCGGCTCGCCCTCATCAATCGCGCGCAGAAACGCCCACATGGAAAGCGCGATGCTCGCCGTAAGCATCACATCGGGAATCAGAATGCGCGTGAACAGAAACAGGCCGAAACATGTGGATATGCACAGCCCGGCGTAAAATCCGGCGCGGCGGCCGAAGGCCCACATCCCGAACGCAGTGGTCAGCCACGCCAGCGCAATCGCGGCCAGCACCATGGGAATGCGCGCGGCCCAATCCGTCGGCGCCGAAAATTTTGAACGATCCCGCGATCAGCCAGTAAATCAGCGGCGCTTTTTCGAGATACGGAATGCCATCCAGCCGCGCGGTGACCCAGTCGCCGGACGTCAGCATATTGCGGGCGATCTGCGCCTGCACCGCGTCCACGTCGTCCATCAGCGAAGGCGGCGAAATCATGCAGCCCGCGTAAACCGCCGCCGCGACCAGTAGAACTATGAGGTAGAAGTGAAAGCGCTGTTCCATCGTCCGGCTCGCCCCCGCCGCGGCCGGCACTCTGGTCTGGATTCCCCATTTTTTCATCCAAAAGAACAGTATCATCAATCCCCACAGATGATAGCCCAAGTTGGCGCGCCGCTCGAGATGAGCCCGCACGTGAGCTTCGATTCTTGAGATCTGAAAGAACTCGCCATGCTCGGCGGAAGCAAATGCGACGGCTTCCTCGAGCAACGGCCGCAGCGGTCCGCGAAACCAATCGTGCGCGGGAATGTCGAAGCCGATTTTCTTTCGATTCAGAATGGGCGGAAAGTTTTTGCCGCGCATCAGGTTCCTCAAGACCACTTTTTGCCGCGAGCCCCGGATTTTCAGGCTCGCCGGCAGCGTGCTCGCGAACTCCACGATGCGATGATCCAGAAACGGCGGCCGCACTTCCACCGCATGCGCCATGCTGGTGCGATCCACCTTGGTCAGGATGTTGTCCGGCAGAAAATATTTCTGATCGAACCACAGATACGCCGGCAGATCGTCGCCCGCAGCGGTCAGCTCTTCCAACACGGAATCGAGCGCCGGACCGGGCAGCAGCTCCGGGCCGAACCAGCGCGTGCTTTTCCCGGTCGTCGAACGTTCCGCTCCAATACGTATGGGCCCGCGCCGCCGGCATCAGGCAGCCTTCCAGGAACCGCTTCAGCTTGTATTCGAACCCGATTTTGTCGTTCGATACCGGCCAACGTTCGGCGGCCCCGAGCAGCGCCCGCAGCACCGGGGCAGGCAATCGACGCGCGTTACGGGCCAGCAGGCTGGCGCGCTGCATCAGGTATCCGCCGAACAATTCATCCGCCCCTTCCCCGCTTAGCGCCACCGTGGCGTCTCGCTTGGTCAGTTTGGAAAGAAACCACACCGGCAACGCGCCCGAATCGGCGTTCGGCTCGTCGCAGTAATAAGCCAGCTCATGAATCGCGCCGGGCAGATCTTGTTCGGGGTTGAGATCCAGCTCCGTGTGATCGGTCCCGTACCAATCCGCCACCTGGCGCGCATAGCCGGCTTCGTCAAAGCTGCGGCCGCGAAACGTAATGGAGAAAGTCTTCAGACGCGAACTGGATGCCTCGGATGCGTAATGGACCAGGCTGGACGAATCCAAACCGCCGCTGAGCCATACGCCTAACGGCACGTCGGACAGCAAATGTTCCCGAACGGATTGCTTCAGCAGTCGATCCAGCTCGGCCTCGGCAGATTCGTTTGTCCATCGCTCGGCATTTCGCTCGTCGGCGGCCGGCAAGCGCCAGTAGCGATCCGTACGGATCGTACCGCGCCGCCACTCCATCCATTGGCCCGGCAGCAATTTCTCGATGCCCTCCACTAACGTCCACGGCGCGGGCACGTAGTTCAGCGACAGGTAACAATCCAGGCCCTCGGGACTGAGCCAGCGCTCGATCTCGGGGTGAACCAGGATCGCCTTTAGTTCCGAGCCGAAGTACAAATCGTCGCCGCGCCGCGCGAAGTAGAGGGGCTTGATGCCCATTCGATCGCGCGCCAGCACCAGGCGGCGGTCGCTCTCGCGCCACAGCGCCACTCCGAACATCCCGCGCAGCCGCGAGAAACATTCCGTGTCCCATTCGCAGGAACGCGTTCAGAACCGTTTCGGTGTCGCTGTGGGAACGAAAGCGGTGGCCGCGCTGCTCCAGTTCACGGCGCAATTCCAGATGATTGTAAATCTCGCCGTTGAAGACGATGACAGTGTCGCCATCCTGGGAAATAATGGGCTGATCGCCGCCCTCAATGTCGATAATCTTCAGCCGCGCAGCGCCCAGCGAGACGGCGTCCGACTCAAAGACGCCTTGCTGATTCGGACCGCGATGGATAATGCTCGCCACCGCATCTTGGATTCGGCCAGGCGGGGCAGGGCGATGCCCATGCGTAAAGCCGGCTATGCCGCACAATTCAGTGGCTCTCCCGCATCAGTCGGCCACGCTCATCAATACGCCACCTCGGACGCCGATACTGCAGCGGTCGCACTCGATTGCCGAGCGCGCTGGTTCCGGCCTTTGCGCCACTGGACCTGGGGCAGAAACAGTGAGGTGTCGATGCGATCCTGATATTGGATGGCGATATTCATGAGCGAATCGAGCAGCGAGTCGGACAGATAATGCGGCTGCAAGCCGAGATCGACCAGCTTGGAGTGTTTGGCGTTGTAATAGTGATCCTCCGATTCGACGCGCGGCCCCGTGAGGTGTTCAATACTGACGGGCATCCCTAATTTGCGCCCCGCCGCCTGCACCATTTCCGCCAGTTCGAGCACCGAAAATTGTTCCGTGAACTGGTTGAAGACCCGGCATTCTCCCGGCGTTCGGCGGATTCAGGCACGCAATCTCGATGCAGCGAACGGTATCGCGAATATCCAGAAACCCGCGCGTCTGCCCGCCTTTTCCATACACCGTGAGCGGATGTCCAGCGGCGGCCTGCACGCAGAAACGGTTCAGCACCGTTCCGAAGACGTCGTCGTAATCGAAGCGGTTGATCAGCGCCTCGTCCAGGACAACTTCGTCGGTGACGGTTCCGTACACCACTCCCTGATTCAGATCGGTGGCGCGAAGCCCCCAGATCCTGCAGGCGAACATCATGTTGTGGCTGTCGTGAACCTTGGAGAGGTGATAGAACGAGCCCGGCTGTTTGGGGAACGGAAGCACATCCGAGCGCCCGTTGTGCTCGATGCGGATGTAGCCTTCCTCGATATCGATATTCGGCGTGCCGTACTCGCCCATGGTGCCGAGCTTCACCAGGTGGCAATCGGGCCGGAGTTCCTGCAGGGCAAACAGCAGATTCAGCGTTCCGACCACGTTGTTGACCTGGGTGAACACCGCATGTTTGCGGTCGATCATGGAATACGGCGCCGAGCGCTGCTCGGCAAAGTGCACCACGGCATCCGGCTGGAAGCTTTCGATGACGCCGGCCAGGAACTCGTAATCGTTGACGTCGCCGACAAACAGCTCGATAGATTTCCCGGTGAGCTCGCTGCCAGACGCGCAGCCGGTCGGCGAGAGGGCGAATCGGCGTCAGGCTTTGAGCGCCTAACTCGAAGTCCCACTGGCGTCGAAGAAAATTGTCGACGATCGCCACCGTGTGGCCCTTGCCGGACAAATACAGCGCCGTTGCCCAGCCACAGTAACCGTCACCGCCTAAAACACAGATTTTCATTTAGATTTCCGTGGAACATGCAACCTGCTGGTTGGCAGCCAGGCGCCCTTTCCTAACACCTTGATTGTACTGTAAATATGTTCGCAAGCAAACTCTGTTTCAGTATCATGAAACCCGACTTGGTAGGATCATAGATAGAGAATTCAGCGATGCACAATGTCTCGATTCAAAAGGCGAGCGAACTCCCCCCGCGCTTGAAGTCGGCTGTCGAGCAATTGTTGGGCAGGCCGATCGATGCCGACGAGGAAATCAGCATAGCCGCAGTCCCACCTCAGCAAATTGCGCCTTCCAAGAGCCGTGCATTGGTTGCCGAGAAGCTCGAATCCTTCTTAAGCCGCCGAGCCGCGAAGGTCAAAGACGTCCCCGATGACGAACTTGACGCTGCGATCGATCAACCTGTTGATCACTTGCGGCACAGCCGCGGATGAGAATTGTTCTCGATACAGATCTCAGAGCGGTATCCACAACAATCGGCCAATCCATTCTTCCGCTTCACTTGCATTCCAGATGAGAACGAGTTCATCGATTGCAGTCGAGATGGGAGTTGCTTCGCGCAGCAGAATGACGCCGGGACTTTGAGCGCCAGAGGTGAATCGAGCGAAATGCGCAGGCATGGTCCGCCGATCCTGGCTCACAAGAATTCGCCCAGAGTCCGCGGCGATCTGCAGGACTTCTGGATCTGGCAATCCCTCAAGGCCGGCATCGACCGAAGTGCGAACCTCAATCTCAGGCGCTGCCCGTCGCAACCCGCGGAGGATGCGCCCGTCCAAATCAGCGTCTGCCTGGAATCTGACTCGCATGCCGCACTCGCTGCAGCTTGGCAATCAACTCTGCGTTCGTTCGCCTCGATTGCTGATGTTGCAATTCCGCTGCGCGCTGTCCATCCGCAAGATACACGTCGATGTCCTTCTGGTTCCCGAGGTAAAACGCAAGCGCACCATGCACTTGCTCAAGTGTCAAGGCTGGATAGCTCTCGACCATGCTCTCCGCGGACATACCCTCGCGGAAGAGATACACCAATGAATCGAGGGATACACGAGTGTCAGCGATACGGTATGTCCCTTCGCTGTAGTTTACGTATTCCTTCGGAATCGAACCCATAGTTACGCGCCTACAACTTGCAAGACAACCGCAAGTGATTGGTTTTCTGGTGCGCCCGGCATGACTCGAACATGCGACCTTCTGGTTCGTAGCCAGACGCTCTATCCAACTGAGCTACGGGCGCGCAGTGCCCATTATAGCAAGCGCGCACTCGATACGATCTTTCCGTCATCGTCCAACCGCAGCTTCTGATTGCGCCAAATGACGCGCGCGGCCGAAAAGGCCCGCCGCCCATACCGCCACACCCCACAGATCGCGCACTGGAATCGCATAGCAGTATTTCCAGACGTCGGACGAGCCGAGCAGGAACCAACCACAGACGATCGCCATGGCGAGCCGAATCGCCAGTAGCGGCAGCGCGATCCACCAGAGCCCGAACAGCGCCGCGATTAAGGCCCACAGGCTAGCGTAGGTGATCGGCAAGCCCGTGTAGCCGGGGCCCTGAGACAATCGAATGGTCCGGGCCCAGCGCAATTGATGACGCCAGGCGCCCAGCCACGAACCGGAAGCCAGGCGCGTGCTCACGACCACTTCCGAGATCACGTTGCGCAGGCCGAGCGAGTGCAATTTGTGGCCGAGTTGATAGTCGTCGGCAATGTAATCCGCAATCGACTGGAAGCCGCCGATGCGATCCAGATCGCTGGCGCGAAAGGCCAGCGTCGAACCCAGCCCGAAGTCCGACACGCCGAACAGCCGAGCCACCAGCGTACTGGGCGCAAAATCGGTCGCGATGGCCAGCGCTTCGAACCGGCTGGGCCAATCGTGCACTTCGGCGCGGTATAAACAGGTCACGAGTCCGACGCCAGCGTCGCTCAGCGGCAGAGTCACGTCGCGAATATAGCCCGCAGGTACGCTGATATCGCTGTCGTTGACGATCAGGATGGCATGCCGCGCTTCACGCGCCAGATCGATCAGCGATCCCACTTTTAAGTTTGGCGTAAGCGTGCTGCAATCGACAATCCGGATGGGCAGGGCAGGGAACTCGCGTATCAGCCGTCCCACGTCGGCGCGAGCCGGATCGTCCGCGCTCCGGATGCCAAACAGGATTTCAAACTCCGGGTATTGCTGCAGCGCGTGGGTCCGAATCGCGTCGTAGAACCCGGCGTCTTGTCCATGGACGGGTTTCAGAATCGAAACAGGAAGCGTTTGGGGGTTAGGGATTGGGGCTTGGCGGCGATGGCTCAGTGCGGCGATGATCGCAACGAGCTGATACAACCCGGCGACGCTCGCAACTACGATGATTGCGATGCTGAGAGCGCTCACACGGCCATCAGCGCGACCCCGCAGGCGACGCAGAGCGCGCCGGCCCAGCGCAGCCCGGTGACCTTCTCTTTGAGGACCAATCGCGCTAGAACCGTCTCCAGTGCTACGCTTGCGGCCGTTACCGGAACCGCAAAGCTCAAATCAGCCACCGAGAGCAGCTTCATGAAAGCGAAGAAAGAGATCGCCATGAAGAAAACCGCCACCACCAGCGGAACGCGCTGCGCCAGGCCGGCCAGCATCTCCGCCCGACGCGACCAGGCCGCAAATCCTCTACGGCGACGATGTGCCGCTTCATTTCGAAGCTTTGCAGCAAGTCAGCCAGCACGGTGGATCCGACAATAATCGCCAACCATCAGCCACTTCATCGTGCGGGCTCCTGTTTGGTGGTATTTGCCGCCGTCAGTCCGACGAAAATGATTCCAACCACGATGAACGCGGTTCCAAGCCAGCGCTGCCAGGTCACCATTTCGCCGAAAAATACCTTGCCTAGAACCGCGCTCGCCACGTAACCGATGGACGTCACCGGCAGCACATAGCTCAAATCGGCCCAGCCCAGCAGCGTCATTCGCGACAGCAGCCACAGAATCAAAAGCGCTGTTCCGAGCAACACCCAGGGAGTGAAAATCAGGCGGATGTAGGCCAGCGGAGAGAGCCCCAGCTCGATAGCCTGGTGCTTCATGCCCCAGGACATCGAGAAATTGCCAAGAACGTTGGTGACCACCACGAACGCGGTCAGAAGCTTGGTCTTGAGATCGACTCGTCTCGCGGGCGAATCGCTGAGTTGGGCGTGTTCCGCCACGGCTCGGCCCGCAGCCATGTTACGATGCGCCGCCCTCGGCCCCCCGGAGCGCCGTCGCGGCTTCTTTCTGTTCCTTCACGAATTTCTTGCGCCCCTTGCTGACGTATAGATATTCGCGGGCTTCCTTGTAGAGGCGCGGAATGTCGTTGTTGCGAACCGCGCTCGATACCACGCGCCACACGGCCTTGGGGCGGAAGTAATATTCCGAATAGAAACGCTCCACCCATTCCACCAGCTCGCCGCGATCGAATCCGGGATATACGGCATTGGGAAGCTGGTGGCCGCCCGCATCCGTCATGCCTGTCGATCGACACCAGGCCGTTGGCCTTGGCGTGTTCATAGAATTCGGTTCCGGGATAGGCGTGGCCCAGCGACACCTGAATGGTTTCGACGTCCAGCTTCTTTGCGAACTCGATGGTCTTGCGCAGCGACTGGCGGGTTTCGCCCGGCAGTCCGACGATGAAATCGCCGTGAATGGTCAGGCCCAGCTTGTGGCAGTTTTCCGTGAAGCGCTGCGCCATGTCGATGGTCGCGCCCTTCTTGATGTTCTTCAGAATCTGCTCGTCGCCGGATTCGTAGCCCACGATCAACAGCCGGCATCCGGCGTCCTTCATGGCCTTCAATGTGTCGTAATCGGTGGTGACGCGCGAGGTGCAGCTCCAGGTGAAGTTCAGCGGCCCCAGCTTTTCCGAGAGCTCGATGGCGCGCGCTTTGCGGTAGTTGAAGGTGTCGTCGTCGAAGAAGATTTCCTTCAGGCCGGGGAAGTTCTCGAGCGTGTACTTGCACTCGGCCGCAACATCGTCGGACGATCGCAGACGCCAGCGATGCCCGGAGTGGGTTTGCGGCCAGAGACAGAAGGTACACATGGCGGGACAGCCGCGCGTGGTGTAGAACGAAACGTACGGATTCAGAAGAAATGGAACGTTGTAGCGCTTAAAATCGAGATCGCGCTTGTAGACTTTGGTCACCCACGGCAGCTCATCCAGATTCTCGATCACGCCGCCTTCGGGATTGTTTACTATATCGCCGTCTTTCCAGTAGCTAACGCCCGGAAGCTCGGATAGCGGTGTGCCTTTGGCGTATTGCGCGATTTGATGATCGAACTCGCGGCGCACTACAAAGTCGATGGCTTTCGATGCCCGCAGCGACTTTTCGGGCTCAATCGTCACCGGCGGTCCAACAAACCCCACCTTCATCTTGGGGTTGACGTCCTTCATCATTTCAGCGATGCGAACGTCGACGCTGAACCCGGGGCTGGAGGTGAACAGCACCAGCAGCTCGAAATCGCTCGCCATCGCCACCGTTTCCTCGATGCTGAACTTATGCGGCGGACCATCCACCAGCTTGCTGTCTTCCAGCATTCCGGCCGGATAGGCCAGCCATACTGGATACCAGTACGACTCGATCTCGCGCGAAGCCGGCCAGCGCGAGCCCGCGCCCCCGTCGAAGCCTTCAAAAGAGGGCGGGTTCAGGAACAGAGTTCTCATGGTTTAATGCATTCTCCGCATCAGATTCAGCATACGGTGTTTATCGCCTAACAGCAACAAACAACACCCCTTGAAGCAGTTTTTTCGGTTCAGGCGCCAGTTTCGCAGGTTCAAACGTTCACTACTGCTGCTCGCCGGTGGCCGTGTCGGCTACCGCCACCGCGTCGTCCGAGCCGATTGTTGCCTCGGCGGTGTCCTTAGAGAAGGTCAGGTAGCTGATATTCAGCTCTACCTGTCCAAAGAAGCGAGTCTCTACGCGGCTTTCGGTGCGCTGTGGAATTGAAACCCCATTCTGGAGCTCATAGTCGCGCACGAACTGCATTTTCTTCAACATGAATGAGGGCGACTTTACAAATGAGCCCTCTTCGCGGACCGGCATATAAGTCTCCGCGTCTAGCCAAAGCTCACCCTTGAACAGTCCGACCTTTTTCTCGCGCGGGCTCAAATGCAGCACATACACCTGCCGTCCGTTCCAATCCTGCATGCCTTTGTACTTGAATTTGTAGTTCGCCGGAGTGATCCCCAGGCTGGATTGGCCTTGAGCGGCTTCCACTTCGGCCTTGAGATAGTTGGCGATGACCTCGGTTTTCACGATGTTGTCGCCGCTAAAACCGAGGGCCTGGTAGGTGATTTTTCCGAGCTTAGAAATGTTCTTTAGGGCGTGTAACTTACCCCGCTTTTTGAACTTGGGAACCGCCGCGTCGATATCCACCTCTTCGGTTCCGCCGCGCAAGGCGCTCTGCTGAGCCTGCGGTGGCCTGGACGTAGCGGCTCACCATGTCCTGCTCGGCCATCGGGGGGAGCCTTTGGCTCGCAAATAGCGGTGAAGAACCAATGAGTTGCAGCAAAAACAGACCGCGAGAAGTGGCTTCAAAATTCTCCTCTGAACTCCCGAAGTAGTACACCTAGCACTATCAAGACTTGTGTCTCTAATGTACCAGTTACGGTTCTTTAACACAACCTGACCCCTCAACCTTTGGATTCCCTGACCCCGGCTCTGGTTGCCCATATATTCTAGTGACGAATCTAGCGTTTCTGTTACTTAGAACTGGATCGGCTGCTGAAGTGAAAGTTCAGGCGGGTCTCGGACGGGATTTTGACCTGCTGGCCCTTGGTTACAATCTGAGCGCCGCCGCCGACGGCCGCCCCGGACGCTGCACCGATGGCCGCGCCCCGTCCTCCGCCTGCCAGTCGCCCCGATGATGGCGCCAAGAACGTCGCCCCTCCGACCACTTTGGCCGTCCGGGCTCCCCGCGAACTTGCTGGCCTGTGTGACGTCACCCGTAGTGGTGTCGATGGTTGGCCGTTGATGGTGATATCCGTCAACGCCAGGGTCAGGATGGTTTTTCCTTCAAACTTGCCGGATTGCTGGTCCTCCACCAGCTTCACCAAGTGCGTCGGCGCCGCGTGGAATTACGGTCTGGCCGCTTATCAGAACGGCTTCGTCAACGCTGGCGCGGAAAGTCTGGCCGAGGCGGGCTACGTTGGAATCCATGCTGTCGATCATGCGGACGGTAATCGGGGTTCCGGTCGGAATCTGCACTCCAGAGGCCTCGAGAGGCGCGCTAGGGGGCGGATCTTGTCGGGTTTCGCCCTGTTGAGCATCGCTACTGAACTCCAGGTCCCCAATGTCGGCTACGTCAAATGTGTCCACGCGATCGCCCACTGCCATGCGAATGTGGCGGGCGTCGCCGCCCAGGTACTGCCCCGTGATTACTTTTCCACTGCGAAGCGTTAGCGTATCGGCCGAACAGAAGCTTACCATGCGCGACAGCAACCGCTGTCAGACGAAGCAACATTGACCCTCCTGCCTAAAATAGACTAGCCTACCCAGGTGGCCGGTTGCGTTGCCGAAATCCTTCCACTAAGCCGGTGACCACATGCCTGCCGCGCTCCAAGGCAAGTTCATAAGCCTCACGGCGTTCGGCGCGGGTGTAGGCCCTGCCCAGGCGATAGTAGCGCTCGAGCGACATCCCGGCGACTCGGGTGCCGGCGTAGGCGATGGCGGCTTTCGGAATCAATCCGCCGCCCCAGGGGATTTTGCCGACTAGCTCGCGTGCCAGGGCTCGCCATCCAAAGGCGCCCAGGATGATGGTGGCGATCTCGGTGCGCTGCTGCTGGTAGCCGACCTCACGGTCGTTCGCTGCTGCCAGTAAAAATGCCATGCGGATCTGGTTGGCGGTCAGGACAGCCGTGTCCGAAGCGAATTCGCCGACTGCCCAGGGCAGGGAAACGAACGGAATAATGTCGGGAAGGGCCGTGGCAAGCGCAAAAAGAGCATTTTCCTTGGCTATTTTCTTCACCATGCGGCGCGAAACTTCTTCCCGAAAAGGCAGCGCGTGCAGGGCCAGCGGCACGGCCAGATCCGGGCGGCGGTGCAGCACCTGATGAATGGTCGCGTTGGGCGCCGCGGGATCGAATGCGACTACCCCTGAGCTAGAGGCGGGATCGCCAGATTCATCAAAATAGATTTCCAGATCGTTCTTGTCGGCCGGGATCTCGCCCTCGGAAGCTCGATAAATCAAGCGCAAGACCTGGGCTCGCTTGGCGCGCGAGAGATTTTCGGGAACCAGAAACTCTTCCATGGCGCGGTAGTCCTGCTCGCGGTCGGCATAGAGGAAGAACCGCACCGGACGATCGGTGTGCTTCCGGATTTCTTCGGGATTCAGATTGCCGATTGCGTCCTTGATGTTTTGGAAAACTTGGATGGACATGGAGGTCTGTCGTTTACGAACGGAGCATCACTTTCAGCTCCTTACGCCATTCTAATCCTACCCCCAATCGTTCGACGGGAATGCGCGGCGAAAAGTAACGCAAAACGCTCTCGTTCGACGAATGGATGTCGAGCGCGGGCGAGACCAGCAACAGGCGCGGCGGCTCAGCACTGATTTCGCGACCCGGAAAATAGCCGTTGGACTGGAACTCACGGCGTGCCACGTGCCACGCGACGCGCATCCAGTAATCCAGCGCCTGGAGGGGCAGGTGGACATCTTCCGAAGCTTTCAGTTCGATCACCGCCAGCCTTCCGCTGGTGTCGATCGCGAGCAAGTCGAGTATGCCCCGGTCTAGGGCTGCAAAAGCTGGAACCTGGCCATAGATGGGAGTGGGGAGCAGGCTGGCGTCGATTGCTTGGATATGAGCTCGCACCTGCGATTCGAGCCAGGCTTCGGGGTTGCGGAGGTACAGCGGATTACGCCGGTCTGGGGCATTGGGAGAACGGAATCGCAAAAGTTGCGCCGCGCGCCTGGTATTGAGTCCCGTCAGCAGTTCGGAGCCAGCGGTACGCGCGAACTCGAGGCCATGCACCCGAAAACTGAGTTCGCCATCGCCGCGGTCTATAGTTTCTACACCGGGAGCGTGCAGGGGTAGTGCCATCGAACGCCGGTATGGTTCGAGATGGGTGTGTAAATTTCCGTAGTCGCTAAGATCGATCCTCTCCTCGAGCCCGTGTGCATCATGCACGAAGGCGCAATATTGCGCGGCGGCAGGGTCAAGGAAAAGCAGCCGGAGGCAAGTGGTTTTTGCCGCGAGCGAAGGAAGATAGAGGATCAGACCATGAATGACGAGCGACGGTTCGCGGCGGCGCAGATAATCCAGCCAGATAAGACCGAAAGTGAGAACGCCATCGGGATTCCCGGCATCGGAGCCTGTGCCGATGCCGGCCCAGGCCGAAGCGCCTTGTCGCAGCAGCGCGCGTGGATAAGCGGGCGAGAGGCTATGTTCGAGATCGGCTTCGGTAGTCAGCTCGGCAAGTTTGTAGGCAGGAAACTGGCGGCGCAGGAAGAGTCGAAACTGCTCGCGAAAACCGAGGCGGGCGCTACGCAGCGGCACATTGTCGCGCACCGCGCGATTCCGATCCATCAGCTCCAGCGTACCGGCGAGTTTGCCGAATCGGGCTACTTGTAAGATCAGTTTCCCCCGCGTCTCGCTGACGATGGCAGTGATACGGCGTACCAGATTGCGCTTGTGATCCCAAGCCTGCAATTGGACGCACCCGTGGCACGATTCCAGCACGAGATTCTCCGGGGTGATGGCGAGCAACTCCTCACCCGGTTCGCACAACACGGGATTTTGGCTGATTTCGAGAAAACGCTCGATAGCCTGGAGGGTTTCCGCCACAGGTCTGGCTGTGGACACTGCGCTAACCTATCTATCGTCACTTGCTCAAAGATAAGTTAGACCAGGTCGAATCCCGCATTGCTGCCGCAGCGGCACGCGCCGGGCGCAATCGATCCGACATCCAAATGGTGGCCGTGACCAAGAAATTTCCGGCCGCGATTATTCGCGAAGCCTATGAGCTGGGCCTGCGCGATTTCGGCGAAAACTACGTCCAGGAGTTTGAGGAGAAACGTGCGGAACTCATCGGGCTCCTGGATTCCGCGCGCTACCACTTCATCGGCCATTTGCAATCCAACAAAACCAAGATCGCCGCCCAAATTTTCGACGTGATCCACACCGTGGACTCGGCGAAAATCGCGAAGCGGCTGGACGCCGAAGCCGGAGAGGCTGGTCTTGATGTCCTAATTGAAGTAAAATTATCCACCGAGCCAGCCAAAGCCGGCGCTGCACCTGGGGAGGTGCCGGCGCTGGTGGAAGCGATTCGAGGGTGCCCGCATCTGCGGTTGTTGGGGTTAATGACAATGCCACCGTGGTCGGACGACGCGGAACTATCGCGGCCGTATTTTGCGCGATTGCGCGAACTGGCCGAAAAGAACAGCTTGCGTCAGTCGGCTTCTGCTTTATCGATGGGAATGTCGCACGACCTTGAAGTGGCCATCGAGGAGGGCGCGACCATCGTACGCGTGGGGACAGCCCTGTTTGGTCCGCGCAAAAAGATTTGACTGTCGGATTCTTTTCGCCTCTGCCTCCGGCGCGCTCGGGCGTCGCCGATTATTCGGCCGAACTGCTGCGCGCGCTGGAGCCGCTCGGCGCGGTGAAAGTGGACGCGCGCGACGCCGATGTCTCGCTCTATCATCTGGGCAATAACGGATTGCATCGTGAAATCTACGGCCACGCCTTGAAATCGCCGGGCGTGGCGGTGCTGCATGATGCCGTACTGCATCATTTCTTTCTGGGCGCCGAGAATGAACGGGAGTATGTGGCAGAGTTCGTCTATAACTACGGACATTGGAGCGAAGACTTAGCGCATGAGCTATGGCGGCGCCGGTCGCGCTCGGCCGCCGATCCGGAGTATTTTCGCTATCCCATGCTGAAGCGGCTGACCGAGCGATCGCGAGCAGTCATCGTACACAACCCGCGCGCAGCCGAGCTGGTACACGAGCATGTTCGCGGAACTACGGTGCACGAAATCCCGCACCTGTTTGCGCTGCCCACCGATCTTCCGTCGGCATCGGAAGTAATCCGCTGGCGCGCCGGACTGGGCGTCACCTCGCATGCGTTTCTGGTAGGAGTCTTCGGCCATTTGCGCGAATCCAAGCGCCTGTTCGCGGTGCTGAGGGCGTTTCACCGCGCGCGCCGGTCGGCCGATGTCGTGCTGCTCATCGCCGGCGACTTCGGCTCGTCCGATCTGGCACGATCCATGGAGCCTCTGCTGCGCAACGACTCGGGGATCCTGCGCATCGGCTATATGGACGAGCGCGATTTCTGGATGTGCGCGTCGGCGGTGGATGCTTGCATCAACCTGCGCTATCCCATGGCGGGCGAAACGTCGGGAATTGCCATCCGGTTGATGGGTCTTGGAAAGACCGTGCTGGTGAGTAACGGAACCGAGACGTCGCGCTTCCCGGATGCCGCCTGCGTCCGCGTGGATGCGGGCCACGCCGAAGAGGACATGCTGGTGGAATATCTGGTATGGCTGGCGCGGCATCCCGACGATTCACGCGCCATCGGCCAGCGCGCCGCCGAGTATATTCGCCAACACCACGCGCCCTCTCGCGTGGCCCAGCTGTATTGGCGGGCATTGCAGGACTGCTACCATAAAAATAAATCAGCTGCGACGGCAGTATAGGTTGACCGGCCGATCCCTCGGGGTCGCGATTCGGTAACTGGGGAAATGTCACTGTGACCAAAAACGCGGGCGTGTTCCTGCTGTGCCTGGCACTGGCGCGCGCCTCGTCACCCACTCCCTATGCCAAGCTTACGCACGTGCGGGTTGCGATGCGCGACGGCGTACGATTGGACACCAACGTCTTTCGTCCTGAGGCCAACGGACGTTATCCCACGGTTCTGATCCGGACGCCGTATGACAAAGGCGCCGACCTTCCCGCCGGGTATCAATCGTTCATTAGCCACGGCTATGCGGTGGTGATGCAGGACGTGCGCGGGCGCTATGGCTCGGACGGCGTGTTCGATGCTCTGAATCAGGAAGGCCCGGATGGCTACGACACGTTAAATTGGATCGCGGGGCAGTCCTGGTCCGATGGGCAAGTGGGCATGATCGGCGGGTCTTATGTAGGGATCGCGCAATGGCGCGTCGCGCTGCTGAACAACCCGCATCTCAAAGCCATATTTCCGGTGGTGTCGGGATCGGACGAGTATTTCGACCGCTATTATTCGACCGGCGGCGCCATGAAGCTGGGGCATCGATTGCTGTGGTTCGCCGATAATCTTGACGCGCGCCGGGAGTCGGCGAAGCCGAAATTCACGGATTACATTTACCATCTGCCGCTGCGGACCAGCGATCGGGCCGCCACGCGCCAGACGCTCGGTTTTTATCAGACGATTCTGAATCATCCCGCCTATGATTCGTTCTGGAAGGGGCTCAGCGTGCTGGAGAATATCGGCCAGGTGCGCGTGCCGGTGTTTTCGGTGGGCGGCTGGTACGACAATTTCGTCGAGAGCGACTCTGGACGCCTTCGCGGCGTCTGCACAAGCTGCATGGCAAGTCGGACAGCCGGCACCGCATCATGATCGGACCGTGGGCGCACAATATGTCGACGCCGTTTCTGGGCGTGACCTATGGCGACGACTCTTCCTCGCCCATCCGCAGCTATCAGATCGAGTGGTTCGATCATTGGCTGAAAGGCTCGCCGGAGGAAGCCCGGCCGTTTTCGCCGGAGACGTGGCACGCCGTGCGAGCGGAGGTGGATGAAGCGCCGGTGCACATCTTTCGTGATGGGCGTGAATCGCTGGCGCGATGAGCCGGACTGGCCGCTGGCGCGTGCGCGAACTACTGCCGTTCTACCTGGCCAGCGCCGGCGCGGCCAACACGCTCTCGCGGCAACGGAGCGCTGCAGGCGAAGCCGGAGCGACGGAATACGTCCGATCAGTTTACGCTACGATCCCCGCAATCCTGTGCCGACGCGCGGCGGCGCGGTGTGCTGCGATCCGAAGATTTTCCCGTGGGGTCCCATGGACCAGCGGCCGGTGGAGAAACGCAAGGATGTGTTGGTCTATACGAGCGCGCCGTTGAAGCAGGACCTGGAAGTGACCGGGCCGATCCGCGTGGTGCTGTATGCGTCGACGTCGGCCCGGGACACCGACTTCACGGCCAAACTGGTGGACGTGTTTCCCGATGGCGAGGCGCGCAATCTGACCGATGGCATACTGCGGTGCGCTACCGCGAGGCGTTGACAAGCCCGAGTTGGCGCAAGCCGGGCGAGATTTATCCGCTGACGATCGATGCCGGCGTCACCAGCAACGTGTTCCTGGCCGGACACTCGATTCGGCTCGAGATTTCGAGCAGCAATTTCCCGCGTTTCGACCGCAATCCGAACACCGGGCGCGCGCATTGCCGATGAAACCGACGCTGAAGAAAGCGCGAGCAGACGATCTATCATTCGCCGGCAATATCCTTCGCACATTTTGCTGCCCGTGATTCCGGCGCTGAGACCGAAGCCATCACATACCCGGAATTGACTTCGGCGAGCGGCCGCGCGGTATGGTGCGAAGAGAAGTCCAGTAGTGCAGCGAAGCCCCTCCCGATTCCGGCGCGGTAGCCAAGTGGTAAGGCAGAGGTCTGCAAAACCTTTATTCGTCGGTTCGATTCCGATCCGCGCCTCCAACAATTTAGTTGATTTTTCTAGCGTTTGGTCTTCCCGAGGTTCCGGCCCGATACCTCGTTTTCCCGCTTTTCAGCGTCTCCGACCGGACGGAAACCGGACGAACGTTCGACTGCCGGAATGTTCTGAGCTTCAGATTGCTCCATGGCGCGGTCCTGGGCTTCCTGACGGACGTGAACGTACTTCATCACGCTGCGCAGGTCCGCGTGCCCCAGGATCGCGGCGAGAGTTGCAACAAGCATTCCCGATTCAGCCGCGCTCTTAGCGCTCGCATCCCTTCATCCTAAAGTAACTTACCAAAAGACCGATAACAGGCGCATGAAGTGCATTCCGCAAGGAAGGAAGGCCGAATGAAAACCGCAATCGCGATCGTGCTCGGATTCCTCGCTGGCTTCCTTGCATACATGGCTATAGCGATGTTGATCGCCAGCGGCGCCCATGGCGATTCAACCGCGCTCGTCCCTGCCTTCGGGGCGTTTTTTCTCGTATGGCTCGTGTCCACCTGGTGGATGCTCCGAGGAGCCACGCACGTCTCGGCAGTGTGTCGGCGAGGGTTTCTCTTGGGAGCTGCCATGTGGGTAGCCATGATCCCTCTTGGTTTTGTGGTGACCGCGCAGAACTCTTCCGCTTCGCGAGGCGGATCGATTTCCAGCGCTGAAGCGGCCGGCATGGGCGTTGTCGGAATTGTCACCGGAGGATTCTCGATCGCGATGGCGTTCGGTTGTTTGGTGTGCTTCGCAGTCGCCTATCTGATGGGTCGGGAAACGGAGTTCTTCCTACCCGACAAAGGCATGCCCGCTGTGCGCTGAGACGATTAGAGCGGAGGCCAAGAGGTGCCGATTCTGTGGCGCTGATCTGCAAGCCTCCGCTCTGGGGAGTGAGATAAAGGCATCGGTTGCCCCGGGTCAGTAAGTTTCTACTTCGGCTTGGAGCCGCACACTGCGGCTGTGGAGCAGCATTAGACTAAGCTCAGTCTGGAAGTTTCCTCTGCCGTGGCGACACCGTATGGGGTGTCCGAGGAGGCTTCTTGCAACACCGCCCCGCCCGCCCTAATCAGAACATGAACGCTTCCGACCACGCCTTCGTCAACGACGTCCTGTGTATTCCTCAGAACGTGCAATGTGGTTTTGGTTATCCTCGCCTTCTGAGCCGACAGGTACAAGAATTGGCCGCCCTTAGCGTAGAATTTCAGCTCGAAGGGTAGCTTGATCGTTCTCTGCTCCTTGCCGCCGTCCTGGCTAGTCAGCGTGAGATTTACGTATTTGGCGTGCCGTCTACCTGATAGACGACTTCCTTCATGCCGGATTGGGGCGAGGCGAGCGCAGCCGATAACAAAACGAGTCCCAAGGCTTTCGTCATACCCCTCGAATCGGCGGCCAACAAGGAAAGTTTAGCTTCGCGCGGTCGTGCACTAAATATGTGCGCCTCAACAAGTCCGCATGTTCCCTGCGGTCCAAGGCTCAGGAATTTGGCGCACTCCGATAGATAGTCACAAGAAGCAACGTAGCGATTGGCCCGAGTAGAAGTGAAAGTAGGAACCAATTGAGGCCAGACCGACGGCGCGCTTGAGCGAGGCCAGCGTTGATCAATGCCAAAGTGCCCCACCCGACGGCATAGCCAGACTCATTCACATTTCTAGCCTTTGGCAGATGATATCACGCGGCGTTGTTGATCAGCCCCGTTAAGTAGGTGGCTCCGAAACATCACTTGGTCCAGCGCCGCTCGGCTCTATAAGTTCGCGGGGCTAGTTGCCGATCAGGACCTTTGCTCTGTGAAATTCGGGGGTTCGATCCCCCGGCCCCTCCAAGTAAAACGGATCAGTTCGCGACAAAAGAGCGCCGATTTCCACTCAGATTAATGTGCCGCTCAAGGTCCGCGAGGTAATCAGGGAGCTGGAGGAGGCTGGTTGGTTTCACATCCGTACCAACGGCGACCATAGAATTTTCCGGCACACGGATGGACGGATCACGGTGGTGTCGGGCAAGCTTGGCGACGACGTGCGGCCAGGCACTTACAAAGCGATCCTCAAGCAGACTAAGATCAAAGAGGAGCCAGAATGACGAGAACGTACTCACTGCTGATCGAAGGCGACGAGTCCGGATACAGCGCGCACGTTCCTGAGCTGCCGACGATTCTCGTGACGGCACAGACGGTGGATGAACTAAGACGGCGCGCCTCGGAAGCCATTCGATTGTGGTGGGAGAGCAGCGAACTCGCGTCCTCGCCAACCGCGGTTCGAACGGAAATCGAAGTGGAATTGCCCCTCTAGAGCCGGCAAGTCCAAACTCAACCCGACAAATCTACTGAGCCACCGCGATCGTGACCCCGGTCTGGCTCGTCGTGTCGCCGATCTCGACCACTACCGGCACTGCACTTCCCGACACCCCGGACGGAACCACAACGATGATTTGCATCATTCCGGCCACTCGGCCGTAGGCGCCCCCCGCGAACTGCACCCACGGCCGGAACGCCACCGATAGTCACGCGCACCGGAAGGCTCGGTATCGGAAGCGGAGCCGTCGCCAGCTTTCCGTCCACTCCTTGTGGCCAGGTCTGCCCTTCGCCGGTTGCGTACAAAATAATTGCGCTTCCTTGCGCCGCCGGATTAGTCGGGGAATTTAGAGCGCCGGTCTCGTAATTATTGACCACCACCGCCTGGCCTACGCCGCTTGAGTCCGCAGTGAAAATGCCCGGAACGGCTGTGGCACGTTCACCGTTATCGGCGCCGATGTTTTGCCCTTGGTAGGTTACCGTAACCTGGGCGGTGGATCCGGTAATCTCGTACGGCACCATGACCGCGATGGCTGTCGAGGAGGTGTACACCAGCGGCGCCGCGAATCCGTTGAACCGCACGTTGATCACCGCGTTTCCGGAATACTCAGTGCTCACGAATCCGGAGCTATTCAGCGTCATTCCGGAAAGCTGGTCAGGACCGAGCCCGGTTCCGTAAATCACCACCATTTCGCCCGGCGATACGACGCCAACGACGTAACTAGCCGCATTCGTCACCGAATGGATCACCGGCTTGGCGCCGCTGATCATTGCGCCGCTCCAGCCGGTCACCAGGTTGTACGCGTCCACCGATCCAAGGCCAGTCGTCAGGTCGTATCCGATTCCTGCGCTGTACCCCAGCTCGCTGTCCACGCAGTCCGGCGAGCCGGATTCGCAGGGCACGATGTTGCTGTTGTTAACGACGTCGTGGAACATGGCTGGCGAGCTCAATGCCAGTCCATATAAAGTCGCGTTGATATTGCCGGCGCCGTTCTGCTGCAAATGCTGATTCAGCAGGGCAAGAATGCCGGCGAAGACGGGCGCCGACGCCGACGTGCCTCCCACCTGGAGCGATTGTCCCAAGGCGATGATGTTGTACGGGTCGTGATCGTTGGCTGCCGCCAGAGCAATATCCGGTACGTCGCGCTGGCCGTCCACCGGGACACCCGGGCCGATTTGCCAGGACGGCTTCTGATAAAAACTGCTAACGCCTCCACCTGTCGCGGCGAGACTACCGTTTAAGAACGTGTCGTTCCACGCCATCTCAGCAATGTAGCCAAGCGCCGAGCCGCCATTCGTTCCGTTGGCCGAGTTCCAGTGATTTCCGCCCGCTTCGTTAAACTCCGTGCCGCCCACGGCGGTGATTTCAGGAATGCTCGCCGGGAGACTCACGGCCAGCCCGTTCGCTGCCACTGCTGCGTCGGGATCGCAACCGGCCGCGCCGGAATCGCCACTGGAGGCGATCCAGGTGATTCCTAGCGCGTTCGCTTTTTTCGCTGCGGCTTCAAATTGGGACGGAGCCGAAACCTGCGCCTGAGCTTCACAGACTCCGAAGCTCTCGCTAATAATCGGGGCGAGATGCTGATCGATCGCGAAAAATGCTGCATCATCGGCATTGGCGCTGTACACATAGATGAGGGTGGCTTGGGGCGCGATCGCGCCGGCCCATTCCAGGTCCAGATCTGCCTCCACTTGGTCGTCCTGAATGGTGGAAGGAGAACTCCCATCCGAGAACATTTCGATGTGTGCTTGCCCGAGCCCGTAGCTGTTGCGAAACTGCTGTACGTCGGAAAGCAAAGTCTCATTTCCGGGGGCCTGTCCCACAATCACGATCTTTTCCTTGGTTCCCGTGAGACCCTGCTGGTAGAGCGGATTAATGTCGTAGATCGCCGCAAGATCCGCCGGTACAAGCGAGTAGCCGGATCCCGACGTGTTCGCCGGTTTGAGCATGGGCTTCGGACGGAAATCGTTCAAGCCGAGCATGGTGGCTACCAGCGGCTTCAAATCGGTGGGGATCTGAGGTTCGGTGGAGACCGCGAAATGCGTTTCGCCTCGGACGGCGTAGCGATGCACGGAGGTTTGAAATGCCGCCTGCACTTGCGCCGCCGTGCCGCTGAACGCGATCCAATCCCGGCCGCGAGCCGTGGATTCGATGGTGAACCCGGCTGATTTTAGCCAAGCGGCGGCCCGCGCGAGGTCCGCCGGGCTTAAGCCGAACCGGTCGGCGTACTGTTCTGGCGTCAGCCAACGGTGATAATCGGGCGATGACGGATCGCGTTGCGCCGCCAGTAGCTGGTCGAGACCCGCTCGCTGCGCCGCGGTCCGCTGGAACATCATTCGGATGTGACCGATCCGAAAGTTCGCTTCCACTGGCCCGCGATCGAAGCGAGGCTGCGCTAACGGATGCACGATCTGTGCATTCAGTAGCGTGGCAGCAGACGCCAGCAGAAACAAAGAAGGGATTCCACCAAACTTGGGCCTCATGCCTGTGTGTTCGACAGATCGCAGGGGGTGGTTTAGGGAAGCCGACCGGTCACAAAAGCTTAGTACTTCCGGCCCATTCAACCGCCACTTACGACCTGTTTCACCTTAGCCAACAATTCCGGGCCAGTATACGCCGCCGGGAAAATCTCTACCCTTTCCAACTCCGCCCGGTTTAGCAAACGATCGTCGGCCAGCAGCCCGGCCACCATCAGAATGCGCAAGCCCGGACTGCGCCCTTGCAGGTATTTCGCCGCATCGGTCCCGGTGATGGTCTCAACATACGGCGCCACAATCAACAAGTCGGGCTGGCTCTCGTCCATGCGATCCACCGCTGTGCCCAAATCGCCGGCCGCCACCACCGAATAACCGGCGTGCTCCAGCACCTCGCGCGTGACCTGGCGCACCAGCGGTTCCGAAATTAGAAGCAGGATGGTAGTTTCCATGGGCGATTTGTCTGGCATGTCCACTATTATGGAGGCGTACGGCCCTTGCGTGGGTTCCCTGTAGATTCGCCTGCATGCAAGTCAGCCCAGCTCCACCCACCCCCCTTGCATACAGGCCGTTTTTTTGACATTATTAGTCACACACCGCTGTGCAGGCGGTGGGAGGGTCTAATTGTCAGTGAAAGACATCGTCTGTCTTACAAGTTGGGCACTTGTCTCGTCGCTCTGCATACAGTCCGCCCCTCCTCCGCAACAGCACGCTAATCCCCCTTCGGTGGCCTCAGAACGCGCTTTGGTCGATCAATATTGCGTGGTCTGTCATAGCGACAAATTGAAGACTGGCGGGCTTTCGCTGCAATCGGTCGACATGTCCAATATCCCGGCCGGCGCTGAAACCTGGGAAAAAGTCATCCATAAAGTGAAGCTCGGAGCGATGCCTCCGCAGGGCATGCCGAGGCCGGATCAGGCTGCTTTGGCCAGTTTCGTCTCGTCGCTGGAAACTTCCATCGATCATGCGGCTGCCACAGCTCCGAATCCCGGGCGCGCGACGCTGCACCGGCTGAATCGAACGGAATATGCCAACGCCGTCCGCGATCTGCTGGCTCTGGACGTAGATCCCGCGCCGCTGCTCCCGGCCGACGACGAAAGCTATGGTTTTGACGACATCGCGGATGTGCTGCGAACTTCGCCGTCACTACTGGAGCGTTATATGGCGGCGTCGTGGAGCCTGAGCCGTATCGCAGTTGGCGATCCAAACCTGGGCGCCGACACGGCGACCTATCGCGCCAAGCCGGACCTTTCGCAGAATGGCCATATGGAAGGCCTGCCGCTGGGAACGCGCGGCGGATTGGCGATGCGCCACTATTTCCCGCTGGATGGCGAGTATGTGATCAAAGTGCGGTTGTGGCGCGCGACCGCTGACGTGATCAAGGGTTTGGAAGAAACGCACCAGGTGGAGTTCAGCATTGATGGAAATCGCGTCAAGCTGGCAACCATCGGCGGCAAGAACGAAGCCGAGCTCAGCTATACCAACTCCGGAACCTCGGCGCTTGAAATCGACGCGCGCCTCACGGCACACGTTCCGGTGAAGGCGGGACCGCACACCGTGGTGGCCACGTTCCTGGCTGAGGGTGAGGCGGAAGACGACAACATCCTGCAGCCGTTTGAACGCGCCAATCTCGATCCGCTGGATTTCCGCGGCTTGCCGGCGGTAGATCGCGTGAGCATCACCGGGCCGCTGCATGCAACCGGAGTCGGCGAGACACCCAGCCGGAAGCTGATTTTTGTGTGCCGGCCGACCAGTCATGTCGACGAAGTGCCGTGCGCCAAGAAGATTATCAGCGCGCTTGCGCGGCGGGCCTACCGCAGGCCGGTATCGGACAACGATCTTGAAACGCTGTTGAGCTTCTACCAAAAAGGCCGCAACGAAGGCGGGACCTTTGATTCGGGAATTGAAGCTGCTATCCAGTTGATTCTCGCGAGCCCGGAGTTTCTGTTCCGCTTTGAGCCGGATCCGCCCACGCTCGCCGCGGGCGCCGTCTATCGCATCAGCGATCTGGAACTGGCTTCGCGGCTTTCGTTCTTCCTGTGGAGCACTGGACCGGATGATCAATTGCTGAATGTGGCGGCGCTCGGCAAGCTAAAAGATCCCGTGGTGCTCGAAGCCCAAGTAAAGCGCATGCTGGCGGATCCCAAATCGAAAGCTCTGGTCGACAATTTCGCCGACCAATGGCTCTATCTGCGGAACCTGAAGAACATCAATCCGGATTTCGAAACGTTCCCGGACTTCGACGACAACCTGCGCCAGGCCATGCGGCACGAGACGGATTTGTTCTTCGGCAGCATCATCCACGAAGACCGCAGCATTCTCGATCTTCTGAACGCCAACTACACGTTCATCAATGAGCGTCTGGCGCATCATTATGGGATCCCGAATATCTATGGCACGGACTTCCGCCGCGTGACGTTGACTGACGATCGACGCCGTGGCCTGCTGGGGCAAGCCAGCATCTTGACAGTGACGTCTTATGCCAATCGCACTTCGCCGGTGCAGCGTGGAAAGTGGATCCTGACGAACTTGATCGGCATGCCGCCCGATCCACCGCCGCCCAATGTTCCTGCGTTAAAAGATCACGCTGATCCGGGCACGCTTACGTCGCTCCGCCAGCGCCTGGAAGAGCATCGCAAGAATCCGGCCTGCGCCGGCTGCCATAAAGTGATGGATCCGATCGGATTTTCGCTCGAGAATTTCGACGCGGTGGGCCAGTGGAGAAGCAACGACGAAGGCGCCAAGATCGATCCGGCGGGCGTCATGTTTAATGGCGCGAAGATCGACGGTCCGGTGGCGATGCGCGAGATCCTGATGGCCAAGCCCGAGATTTTCGCCAGTGTTTTTACCGCAGAAGCTGATGATCTACGCGCTGGGCCGCGGGGTGCAGTATTACGACATGCCGACGGTGCGCGCGATCGTTCGCGACGCCGGGCGCAGCGATTACCGTTTTTCGTCGATTGTAATGGGCATTGTGAAAAGTACGCCGTTCCAAATGAAAGTAAAGGGCACGGAAGGCGAGAATCGCACCGTGACCGCTAGCGTTCAACGTTAATTTGAGGAGATTGGTATGATCATCACAAAAATGCATCTTCCCCGCCGCACATTTTTGCGCGGCATGGGCGTAGCCGTAGCGCTGCCTTTTCTGGACTCGATGGTCCCGGCGCAGACCCCGCTGGCGAAGACGGCCGCGAATCCGAACATGCGCCTGGGTTATTGCTACATCCCGCACGGCGGCGTAATGGCTAACTGGACTCCCGCGGCGGAAGGTCCCATCGGCGAGTTTTCGCGCACCCTGATGCCACTGCAGCCTTTTCGCGACCAGGTGGTGGTGGTCAGCAACCTCGCCCATAAGCTGGCTGGCGCCCAAGGCCCCGGCGATAGCGGTGGCGACCACGGACGATCCCCCTCGGTTTTCTTGAACGGCGTCCATCCCAAACGCACGGAAGGCGAGGACGTTCGCGCCGGCACCACGGTGGATCAGATAGCCGCGCAACACATTGGACAGGACACGCCGCTGCCTTCGCTGGAACTGGCCACGGAAGACATGACCGGCCTGATCGGCGCGTGCGACGTCGGATTCAGCTGCACTTATACCAATACAATCTCGTGGCGGACGCCCACCACGCCGCTGCCCATGGAAATCAACCCACGTGTGGTTTTCGATCGCCTGTTTGGCGACGGCTCCAATGCGGCCGATCGCATGGCCCGCATCCAGCGCGAGCACAGCATCCTGGACGCCGTGACCGCTCAGGTCAGCCATTTGCAGCGTGGCCTGGGAGCGAACGACCGCAACCGCGTCGCTGAATATCTGGACAACGTGCGCGAAATCGAGCGCCGAATCCAACTGACCGAGGCCAAGAATAGCCAGAGCGTCAAAGTGCCGAACACCCCCATCGGGATTCCCGACGATCATGTGGAGCACTCCAAGATGATGATGGAGCTGATGGCGCTGGCCTTCCAAGCCGACATTACGCGCGTTTCCAGCTTCATGATGGCGCGCGAGGTGAGCTATCGCACGTTCCCGCAAATCGGCGTGCCCGATCCGTTCCATGCCACTTCGCACCACCAGGACAATCCGGAGAAGCTCGAAAAGCTGACCAAGATCAACACCTATCACGTCAGCCTGGTCGCCTATCTGTTAGACAAGATGAAGAACATTCAGGACGGCGACGGAACGCTGCTGGATCATTCCTTGATTCTGTACGGCAGCTCGATGAGCAATAGCAACCTGCATAATCATTCGCCGCTTCCGGTGTTTGTGGCCGGCGGCGCATGCGGAAAGATGAAGGGCGGCCGGCACATCAAGTACCCGGACGAGACGCCGATGGCGAACTTGCTGGCAACTACGCTGGCGAAGGCTGGTCTCACCGATCAACATCTCGGTGACAGCACTGGCATCCTGACGGAAATCTAGGAGCGAGGACACGAACATGCGAATGGAACGTCCGATGCATTTCTCAAAAGTGGTGATTGGTTTGTCACTGACGGCGGTTCTCTCCGTCGCCGCGTTTGCCGCCACCAACGGGACTACCGCGCTGGTGGACGCCGTTAAGAATCAGGACGCTGAATCGGTCCGCGCTCTTCTGAAGCAGCACGTGGATGTGAACGCTCCCGAAGCGGATGGCACCACGGCGCTGCATTGGGCCGCGCACTGGGGCGACCTCGAGACCGTGGACGTGCTGCTCAAGGACGGCGCTAATGCGACCGCGCTGAATCGCTATGGAGCGACGCCGTTATCGGAAGCGGTCCGGATCGGCAGCGGCGCCTTGGTGGAAAAACTCCTGAAGGCCGGCGCCGACGCCAACACTCTGACCACCGCGCAGGCTGAAACCGTGCTGATGAAAGCATCGCGCGAGGGCAACCCGGAAGCGGTGAAGGTTCTGCTGGAGCACGGCGCCGAAGTAAACGCCAAGGAAAATTTCCGCGGGCAGACCGCGCTCATGTGGGCGGCGGCCGAGGGCCATGTGGACATCGTCAGCATGCTGGCCACGCACGGCGCGGAGCTCAACGTGCGTTCCTACGATCGCGATACCAGCATACCGAAAATGGCGGCGGGCACTCCGGCTGCTCCCATCGCGCGGGGCGGCCTGACGGCGCTGTTGTTCGCGGTTCGTCAAGGACAAATGGACGCTGCGAAGGCGCTACTGGACGCAAAGGCCGACATCAACGCGGTGGATTCAGACGGAAACAACGCTCTGACATTGGCGATTTTGAACACCCACTATGACGTGGCGCAGATGCTGATCGATCGCGGCGCGGATCCCAACATCGCGGCCAAGAACGGACGGACCGCGCTCTATAGCGCCGTCGAAATGCATGACGTCGATTGGTCCCCGCGTCCGGCCCACAAGGAAGTCGACACGGCCACCAGCATGGACATTATTCACGCACTGTTGGATCATAAGGCCAACGTGAACGCGCAGCTCACGGCTCCTGCGCCGATTGAGAAGCACGCGCAGGACATGGGCGACAAGACCATGGCCGCGGGTACTACCCCGTTTACGCGAGCCGCTCGCAGCGCCGATGTCGAGTTGATGCAGCTTCTGGTCAAAGCGGGAGCGGATCCCAAGCTGGTAGGCAAGGATAATCAGACCGCGCTGGTGGTGGCCTCTGGCGTCGCCTGGACCGATCATATTAAGGGCACCGAAGCTCAGGCGCTGGAAGCTGTGAAGCTGTGCGTCTCGCTCGGCCTGGACGTCAATGCCGCCACCGACAAAGGCGAGACGGCCTTGCACGGAGCTGCCCACCGGGGCGCGGATTCCATCGCGAAATACCTGGTTGACAACGGCGCCAATGTGAATGCGCGGAACAAGCGCGGGTTTACCGCATTGGATCTGGCGATGGGCAAGGGCGGCTACAACGGCGGCCCCGGCCCGGTGCATGACACCACGGCGGCCGTGATTCGTCAGGCGGGCGGCGAGAACGGGCAAGAGATCAAGGAAACCGCGAAGGCCGAAACCGCTAAAGCCGAATAGACTAGCGATGATGCGGAAACGTATCGCGTAGGCTGTCGATCATCCCCTGCGTCAGATCGTGGGGGAAATCCTGAAAACCGTTGAGGAAGCGGCCGGGGGTCAACTTTCCGGCCTCTCGGGCTAGCGAGATCACTTCTAGCTCGATATAGACCCCGTTGTCGGCTTGCTGCAGCCGCCAGTACATATTCAAACGCCATAGATAGCCGGATTGGTCTTCCACTGGGCGCTCCACATCATAAGCCTTCTTGTTCTTGGGATGGGCCACTTCCCCAATATGCGTGGAATGGCAGGCTACGAATATTTTCGTGGGATCCACCAGCGTGTACTTCGCGGTTGCGTTGACGTTCAAGAGCACGGTGCTGATTTGCTTTTTGTACAACCGGAGCAGCAAGTCGAATTGTTCGCCGTCGCGCTTAATGAGCTTTGAATCGATCACCTGGGACTTGAAGAAAACCTTGTAATCGGCGAAGTTGAGCACCACGTCGCGCGCTTTCTCGAGCGTCGCTTCATCCAGGTAGACCATGCCCAGCCAATGCTGGAGCACGCCATCGGGAACGTCGATCTCCTGGCCCTGATCCAGCGTCTTGAGCGGCATAATCGCGCTTTGGCCCAGCCACACCACCGATTTCTTGTCGGCATGCTGGTCCAGCCAAAGGAAATCGCCGAATCCCCGGTGCCGGTTCATCTCTTCTTCGGTCACTTTGACGTAGCGGTCGAAAGCGGCCACGGTCTCGGGTTTGAGCTCTGCGGCATGGGTGGAGACGCACGCCAAGGCAGTCAGCAGGATCAGGACGGGAAGCGTTTTCACGGTGACGCTGCTTCTTATGCCGGCACCGGCGCGGTCTCCAGCTTCGGGCCCAGCGTCAGGAAGTTCAGCGAAGTGGAGGCAATGGCGGATCCTGCGATTACCAGCGCCATGGGCAAGGCCGGATTGTCGATGAACCCCAGGAACGTGGTCATCATGGCCGCGATGAGAAATTGATTGGTGCCTAGCAGCGCCGACGCCGTTCCGGCAATGTCGCCGTGCCGCATCATGGCAATGGCCGAGCCGTTGGGAAAAACAAAGCCCTGCGCCGAGACGTAGACGAAAACCCCCGCGAATACGCCCCACATTCCACCCACGCCCGTGATCACGCTCGCCAGCAGCAGGAGCCCGGCGACCAGTTGGACCAGGTTGGCGGTGCGCAGCACGCGCCACAGCGCTATGCGATGCGACATGCGCCCGTTAATCTGCGCGGCCACCACCATGCCGATGGCCACCGATCCGAAAAGCCATCCAAAGTCCTCGGTGGGGACCTTATAGAGCGTAATGAAGACGAACGGCGCGCTGGCGATGTAGGCGAATGTTCCCGACGAGCTGAATCCGCACACCACCGAAGCGCCGATGAATGTCCGATCCCTAAAGAGCCGGGCATAGTTGGCGCGGATGACTTCGAGGTGCAGCGGCCGCCGGGCGTCGTGCGCCAGCGATTCCGGTAGGCGAAAGTGCATTCCCAGTATGCAAAGTATTCCCATCGCGGCTTGCACGATGAAAGCCGCCCGCCAATCGAACCATACCAGCAGGTAGCTGCCGATCAGCGGCGCGATCACCGGCGACACGCCCAAGACCAGCACCAGCATGGAAAAGATGCGGCGCAGCTCGCTGGCTGGAAACAGATCGCTCACCATGGCGCGCGACATTACCGCTCCGCCGCAAGCGCCCACGGCTTGCAGGAGCCTGAAGAACGACATCACGTAGATGGATGGAGAAAAGGCACAGGCCGCCGAGGATACGATGAAGAGCACCAGACTGACGTATAGAGGCGGTTTGCGCCCGAAACGGTCCGTAAGCGGCCCGTAGAGCGGCTGGCCCAGCGCGTATCCCAATAGAAACGTCACCAGCGTGAGTTGAACGGCCGCGCTGGTGGTATGAAACACTTTCTCCATTACCGGCATGGCCGGCAGGTACATGTCGATGGACAACGGCGCGAAGGCCTGCAGGGCTCCCAGGATAATTAAGAGCTCCAGATGACGTAAGCGCGAGACGGGGCTGGATTGTTGGGCGATCACACTCGAATACCCGAGTGTATCACTCGTTTCGATCGGCGCAGCACTAGCCTAGCTTGCGCCACGAACGATTGCCGGTCCCCAGAACTGCGTCCGATTCCGACGGTCCGTCGCTGCCGGCGGCGTAATTCGGGAACGCCGGAGCGGGCAAATGCGCCCAGGCTTCTTCGATGGGCGTGATGATCCTCCACTCGGCTTCCACTTCGTCGCGGCGGGTGAACAAAGTCGCATCTCCACGGATGGAATCGAGCAGGAGGGTTTCATAGGCGGGCGGTCCCTTGGCCCCGAAGGCGGTTTCGTAGGAGAAATTGGCATCCACGGTCAGCGCCCGCACATGCTCGCCGGGACGCTTCACGTCGAACGCGATGCTGATGCCATCGTCTGGTTGGATCCGCAGCGTGATGACGTTGGGGCCCGATGGTTCACGCGGCGTATTGGCGAAAAGAGCGCCGCGGCGTGGGCTTGAAATGCACGCGAATCTCCGACGTCTGGCGCGGCAATCTCTTACCGGTACGGATGTAGAATGGCACGCCGGCCCAGCGCCAGTTGTCGACATAGAACTCCACCGCGACATAAGTCTCGGTGACGGAACTGCGGGAAACGTCGGGCTCCTCGCGGTATCCGGGAACCGGTTTTTCGCCAATCTTGCCTGGGCCATATTGCCCGCGCACGGTGCGCTTGGCGACTTCATCGACCGTCATCGGGCGGATGGAACGCAGAACTTGAACCTTTTGGTCGCGCACTGCGTCGGCGTCGAAGGCGATGGGCGGTTCCATGGCCGTCAACGCCAGCAATTGAAGCAAGTGATTGGCCACCATATCGCGCAGCGCGCCGGTTTCTTCGTAGAAGCCCGCGCGGCCTTCCACGCCCACGGTTTCAGCCGCTGTGATCTCCACGTAATCGATGTAGTTGCGGTTCCAGACCGGCTCGAACAAGGAGTTGCCAAAGCGGAAAACCAAAATATTTTGGACGGTTTCCTTGCCGAGGTAATGGTCGATGCGGTAAATATCTTTCTCGTCGAAGACCTTGTGGACCACCTCGTTCAATTGGCGGGCGGAATCCAGATCGTGGCCGAAGGGTTTTTCGAGGATGATTCGCGTCCAGCCGTCGCCGGTCCGGTTCAATCCAGCGCGCGCCAGGCCCTCAATGATGGGTCCCGCGACGGAGGCGGGAGTGGAAACATAGAACAGCCGGTTAGCGCTGGATCCGCCGCGCTGCATTTCGGCGAGTTGGTCTCGCAGGCGGACATAAAACTGATCGTCGGCAACGTCGCCGGCCAAGTAGTGCAGGCGGTTTTCGAATTCGTGCCAATGGTCGTCGCTGAAATCGCGCGTGTCGCCCGATTTGGAGGCCGACTCGCGCAGTTTGGAGCGGAACTCTTCGGAGGTCATCGGGGTCCGGCCGACGCCGAGCACTTCGAACTGCGGGTTCATGCAACCCACGCACGCCAGGTTATAAAGGCCGGGTATCAATTTGCGGCGCGTAAGATCGCCGGATGCCCCGAAAATGATCAGAACACACGAATCACCCGCCGACGGCGGCTCCGCGGAAAACTGCTCCAATGGATTTACTTCAATCACTGCCGACACGATAGCCCTCCAGGCAAAACATCTCTATAGTGTAGATGCAACGGATGTAGAAAAAGCTTCCGCGCGTCGAATAAACAGGCTAGGCGCGATCCATCCCAATCGTATAGTCGTACCACTCGACGATCTTCCCATCTTTGACGAAGAACACGCCGACGCCATGCCACGTCTTCAGGGGACCGCCCGTAAAGTGGTCGCGACGTTCGTTGAACACCATGGGCCCTTTGGCGAATGTCTCGATCACCTCAAAACCCTGGACGCTAGGGAGGAACGATTTGATGCGATCCGTCACCGACTGCCGGCCTTTGTTCGGCTCTTGAGTCTCACTCAGCCGATAAGCGCAGTTCTCGGCGAAGAACGACATTACTTTATCGATATCGTGGCTAGGCCAGGCCGCGCAAAAATCGTTGACCACCTGCACGTTGGCCTTCTCCGCCGCGGTCCATTCGGCCGCGCAGGCGCGCGAGGGAATCCCTGCCAATGCGGCTAGTCCAAACCCGCCGGTAGTCAGAGCCGATCGGCGTGAGAGCTTCATGGTGTCTCTCCGTTCGTCAGAATGAATTTTTGGATTCGCTTGCCATCTTCCACTTCGCCGGTGTAGACATTGCCTTTGGAGTCCATGGCGATGGAATCGATCCAATGCAGCTGGCCGGCATAGCGGCCGTTGCCGCCGAAGGATCCGGCTACGGCGCCGGTTTTGCGGTCGAGAATCCAGACCATGTTGTTGGTGCCGTCGGCCACCAGCAGATACTTCTGGCCTGTGTCATGCGAGAAGGTGAGATTATAGACGGTTCCGCAGGGCGGATCTTTCAAACTCCAGATGCCTCCACAGTGTTCGCCGCGGGCTTGCGTGGAGGGATGCACGAAAAAGCTGGTTACGAATTTGCCCTGCTTGGTGAATACCTGGATTCGATCGCTTCCGCGCTCGCAGACGTATACCAGCCCGTCGTGCGAAAGATGCACGCAGTGCAGCGCGGGCGCGAATTGTTTTTGATCCGGCGGCGGACCCGATACATCATAAGGCGGCGTAAGATCGTTGTCGATCTCGCTCAGCGGAATGCCGTGACCACCCCAGCCGCGTTTGAATGCGCCGGTGGTCATGTCATAAACCAGGATGCGCTTGTTCAGAAATCCATCGTTGATATAAATCTCGTGAGCATCCTCGTCAAAATCGAAGCCACCGATGCCAGGCGGAAATGTGGCGGTTTGCTGGTTGTCCTGCTTCACTTGCTCGGCCGGAACTTTGGGACCGCGATGGCCGAAATCCCACAACAGCTTGCCATCACTGGAGAATTTGATGATACTGTCGCCCGGCCGGGTGCCTGAGATCCATACGTTTCCCTCGCGATCGACGGCCAGGGTTTGTAGTCTTCCGGGCCAGCCAGGCACGTAATCCTGGCTTCCCCAGGCCTTCAGAATAGTGCCGTCGAGGTCGAATTCCAGGACCTCAGGTCCTAAGACGCAGCATTCGGCGCGCGGAGGCGTTGTGGCTGCGCCCAACTCGTCTGGCCTTGCATCGTCCGCCCGATTCAAAGCCCAAATATGGTCGTCCCTGTCAACATAGATGTCCACAATTTGCTGCATGCTCCACTTGTTCGGAAGCCGCTTCGGCCAGGTGGGATCTACCTTGTAGACCGGAGGCGTTTGGGCCCCTAGAGCCAGTGCGCAAAAGATCCAGAGGCTGGCCGCGCGCATCTTCACTTCTCGAATTTGGAAAATTCCAGATAGTCGCCCGAGCAGGAGATTTCGCCCAGCTCCCACTTGGGACGGAGCTCGCTATAGAAGGTTGTAGTCCACGGCTTCACCAGCGCCTTGGGGTCTTGCATGCTGATATCGATCTGCATGTGGTCTTTATCGATGCGTCGAAATCGTTCGGTGACGTGCAATTGATTGCTGTGCGGATGGCCGAGCCGGTCGAGCCAACTCTTGTCGTTGAACCCGGCCGTCTCTACGACGAATGTCGTGTCACCTTCCCAATGACCCACCGAATATCCCATCCAGGTTGGATCCGGATCGGCGGGAATGGATCGGCCATCGGTATAGATGCGGCGCACCATGTGATCGTACTCGTAGAGCATCAGCGTGTACTTTGGTGTCTGGATGAACTCGAACGGATAAGGATGAAAGTAAACTCGGGGCAGCCCCGGAGGGTCGCACTTTGTGAGCACCGGATCGTTGGTGGTTTCCAGCGTGTACTTCCCGTTGTTGGAAGCCTTGGCCTCTTTGTACTTGGCCTGGGCCCAGGGCGTCAATTCCGGCTCTTCCTTGGTGAATGTGGCGCCGGCGAACGAGCGCATGGAATCGGGATTCCGCAGCATCCAGACGCCGGTCAGATCGTGGGCGGTGCAGGCGGCGCTTGGGCGAATAGCATGCTTCCGAAGATCGACCGCCGCGGCGCCGATCCATATGCGTGCGAGAGAAGCTTCGATTCATGTGGCGCCTTATTCCTCGAAAAGCGGAAGAGGCTCTCCGGCGGGTCCGATCATTTCCCTGATCCAAATGGTATGCGCGCCGTTGACCGCCGCATAACCGCTCACGGTGATCGAGTCTCCCGGATTGAGCGTGTGTTTGTCCCAGCCGGCCCGGATCAGTTTATTCGGAGCGGTGAGCTCCCCTTGCCATTTCTCGGTTTCGCCTTTCTCGTTCTTGCACTCAAAATAGACTTGGACGTGCGGATTAACGAACTGGAAAGTCAGTGACCGTTCCCTTGACCTTGACCATCTTTGTGGTATCGAACGCCGCAGTCCCGTGGTGACAAATAAGGGGACCGACGCGATGGCCGCCGCGCCGATCGCCAGCAGAAGCGCAAGTACGTTTTTCATGAGTGGATCTCCAAGTTTCCGATTTCCTATTTTGCCGCGGGCTTCAATAGAATGCGCGTTACCGTGGCCTTTTCCACCGCATCGCGGTGTAGAGCAGCGGGAAATATTCCCCCGTCAGCCACATCTGCGCCAGATCGCGATAGTGAGGATTATCGGGATTACCCGACTGTCCCGGATAATTCACCGCTCGAGAATTATCCCAATTCCCAACGTCCAAAACCATACGAAATGACGGGCCGCCCGTGAGCTGAAAATCCTTGGCGCGATAGGATGACGCGTCCGGCGTGAAGGGGTCGCCCGGCACGGGGAACGGCCCAGGTTGCAGACGGGCCCGCAGGTCGCCATCCACGGCTTCGTACAACGGATGCTCCGGCAACGAATGGTGCAGCTTGCCCCATTGCCACGTTTTGGGATCGGCGCCTTCCAGCTTTTCCATTTCGGTGTAGGCGGCCGACAGAGTCGAAAGCAGCATTTGGCTGTGCTTGCTATTGGGCTTTTCGAGCTGTCTCGAGCATCACGGCGATATCCGGATAACCGATGGCCTGGGCGGCATTCGGCGGAAGCACGGCGTTCGCGAACGCTTTGCCAAGATGGCGCGAGATCCACACTTCCATTAGCGCGGCTTGCGGCGAGTCGGCACGCTCTACGGCATCCCAACCGTGCAGAAGATCCAGCGCCGCTTTGGTTTTCGGATCGGGGGAGCTGAGGGGCGCCAACAGCGCGACCAACCGGCGTGCGGGAATAGACGTCACGTCATTTTGCAGCTTCATCGAGTCTTCGAGCGAGATTTTTGACGACGCCTTCAAGACTTCGTCGATGCGGGCATGGCGAGAGTCGTTGGTCCATTCGAAGCCGAGCTTGCGCTCCTGGTAAGGATAGCCGGCCGGAAGATTCATTTCGTTCGAGGTGGTCACGTAGCCGTTCGGAGGATTGTAAGACGACGGTAATTTATCGCCGGGCCAGAATCCCGCCCACTCGTAGCGGCCGTCGCCCGGAACAGGCATCAAGCCATCCCAGTTGGGGCGAATGGGCGCGAGACCGCCAGGAATCCAGCCGATGTTGCCCTTCACGTCGGCATAGACTTGATTTTCGGTGGGCGCTCCCCAGTGCAGCATGGCATGCTGAAACTCCGCGAAATTGGCGGCGCGCATGTACGACACGCTGCCAAAGTAAGGCGACATGCCAGGTTCGAGCCAGCAGCTGCGGACGGCGTAGGCGCGGTGTTTAGCCGCATCGGAGTAGATCACCGGGCCGTGCCGCGTAAACACAAGGTCGGCTGAAACCGGCGCGGAACCCTTTACGGCGATATTTTCGCGCACCACGCGCATGGGCTCCCAAGCGCCCTTGTAGCGATACTCGCGCGGATTCGCCGGATTCACATCGTAGACGTACAAATCTTCCTGGTCGACATTGAAAATGGTGAGACCGAATGCGATGGTTCCGTTGTGGCCGATCGAAATTCCGGGCAGCGCAGGCTCGCCCGCGCCGATGATGCTCATGCCTGGAGCATTGATCTGCACGATGTAGCGCAGGCTCGGTGTGCTGTAGGCGCGATGCGGGTCGTTGGCGAGAATGGCCCGGCCGGTGGCCGACTTGGAAGGCGCGATGGTCCAGTTGTTGCTGCCTTCGGTGATCTCTGGCGTCGTTTCCCTCAGCGTCGCGGTTTGGTTAATACCGGCCTTGGTGATGCGAACGTCCTCGGTCGCGAGGGCGAAGACTTTCAGCACGTCGGCTGGCAGGCAAGGGTCGAGCCCCTCTGGAACCTTGGTCTCCCAAGCAGGTTGCAGGCCGACGCGGATTTGGTCGTACTTGAGCCCGTTGACCGCATCGGTCTTGCACACCGTATTGGCTCGCGCCACTTCGCTGGTCAGGTTGCGCGTCAGGCCATGGCTGCGGATGCGCACCACATCGCTGGCTTCCCATTTCGATGGCCGGTAACCTAGCAGCTTGAATTCGAGCGGCGTCTGATCCAGGTGCGCGCTCAGCCAATCGACATAGGCGTTGATGCCGTTGGCGAATGCGGTAGCTATGGGTAGCGCATCGGAGCCATACGCCGCCCATTCCTGGTCCATATCTCCCCGATAAAGAAATAGCCGGGTTGCCTTGTCCTGTTCGATGTAAGCGGGTCCGAAAACTTCCGCCAGACGCCCCAGGCCGCGTCGACGCCACAGATCGATCTGGAAAAGGCGGTCGCGCGCTGCGTTAAAACCCTGAACGAAGAAAGCGTCGTCCACGCTTTTCGCGTAGATATGCGGCACGCCCCACTGATCGACCAGGATCTCGGCGGGTTGCTTCAGCCCCGCGACCTGCATGGTCACGGGAGCATGTTCAGCCGCGCCCGCAGGATGCAGAGAGAAGGACAGAAAGAGCGCGAGGATGACGCAGATTTGGCGGGAACTTATCACGATTGGAACAATCATACACCGTGGCTGATGCTAAAATGGGTCTGTCGCGGAGGGGTGGCAGAGTGGTCGAATGCGGCGGTCTCGAAAACCGTTGAACCTTCACGGGTTCCGTGAGTTCGAATCTCACCTCCTCCGCCATCCATTACGCCCTGCTCGCTAGATCAACCAGCGGGCCGGCGCCCCTCAAAAGCGTCCTGCAGCAGTGTCCGAATGCCTTCGCGCGTGATCGGGCGCGGATTGTAGTAAGGATTCTGCACCGCAATGTCCGCGGCCTTGTCGAGATCGGTGGCCTTCAGGCCCAGCGCCGCGAGCGAGGTGGGCGTACCCAAGGCAGCCGCGAGATCGAAAAGTCCCTGCGCGGCCGACTGTGCCCCCAGTGCCCGCGCGATTCGCGACATGGCCTCCGGAGCCGCTGAAGCCGTATAAGCAGTGGCGTGCGGCAACACCACGGTGTGCGTTTCGGCGTGCGGCAGATTGAAGCTTCCACCCAGCGTATGGCAGAGCTTGTGATGCAGCGCCATCCCGACTGCGCCTAGCGCCACGCCGCCCAGCCAGGCGCCATAGAGTGCGTTCGATCGAGCTTCCAGATTCCCCGGCTCTTTCACCACCACCGGTAGTCCCCCGGCTAACGCGCGGATGCCCTCCTCGGCGATCATCGAGATAATCGGATTGGCATCTTTCGAATACAGCGCCTCCACGCAATGCGCTATGGAGTTCATCCCGCTGGTGGCCGAGAGCATCGGGGGCATTGTGACCGTGAGCGTTGGATCGTAGAGCACGGTCTTTGGAAGCACGCGTGGATCGCGGCCGGTTTTCTTTAGGCCGCTTTCGGTGATGCCCCAGATGGGCGTCATCTCGGAGCCCGCGTAGGTGGTCGGAATCGACAAGATCGGCAGTGTAGAGACCAGCGCGATCGCTTTGGCCAATCCTGTTGTCGATCCGCCGCCGATGGAGATGCAGCAATCCGCGCCCAACGCCTTAGCTTGTTCCCGGGCTTGTTCGGCGATCTCGATCGGCACGTGCATCACCGCTTTGTCGAACAATCCGACAGCGCGCGCGCCCAGCCGATCCACCATCTGCTGCGCTTCCTTACGCTGCTCGGGAGTGGACAGCACCAGCGCGCGGCTGGCCCCCAAGCGCTCGATTTCCTCGGGTAATTTGTCCAGACAGCCGACGCCGAATACGACACGCGATGGCAGCATGTCGTAGACGAAGCTGAGCATCAGGCTTGTCCGGCGTGGGCGCGCGCGGTGCGTTCGTTCAAATCACGAAGCACGCGCAGTTCGGATTCCGTGGGGGCCTCGCTGGTGGACAGCTGCGGAGCGACTTTTAGCGCCCAGCCGGTGGATTCGATCACTTTTTCCACTGTGATGCCGGGATGAATACTGGTGAGCGTGAGCTCCTTGGTCACCGGGTCGGGAGTCATAACGCCCAAATCCGTGATCACCGCAGTCGGCCCCTTTCCGGGAAGCTTCAATTTCTCGCGGCTGTCGCCACCGGTGAAATAGCCTCCGGATGTGACGAAATCCAGTTTCTCGATAAACGCGCGCTTGTTCTGGCGCAGCGTAATCAAAACTTCTTTAGACGATGCCGCGATCTCGGGCGCACCGCCTGCTCCGGGCAGGCGCACGGAAGGCTTGTAATAGTCGCCGATCACCGTGGTGTTGATATTGGCGAAGCGGTCAATCTGCGCGGCGCCGAGGAATCCGAGATCGATCCGGCCGCCTTGCAGCCAGTACGAGAAAATCTCGGGGATAGAAACCACGGCGTCGGCGGTTTCAGAGAGCTCGCCATCGCCAATCGACAAAGGCAAAACGGTAGGCTTGGTCCCGATGCAGCCCGATTCATAGATCAGAACCGTGTCGGGCGCGTGGGTGAGACGCGCCAGATTTGCCGCCGCGCTGGGCAGTCCGATGCCCACGAAGCACGACGCGCCGTTGCGGATCATGCGCGCCGCGGCGATGGTCATCATCTCATCGGCGGTGTATTTCGTCTCAGGCATGACTCACCGCGCCTTCCAGACTGCGCTTAAATTCATCGAAATCCTTGGTGCCGAGCACATGCTTTTGCATCCAGGCCTGGAACGTTTCGCGCTCGCGCGCGATGGGGTCCCATTGTTTATAGAAGGCGTTGTTGCGCGGGTAATAACCTTGCGCGTAGGACGGAAACGCTCCGCCCTTCACTTCGCTCACCGCGCCGATCACCCAGGACGGCAGGACTACCGAGTTGGGCGGCGCCTTGAGATCATCGACGATCTCTTCCACGGTGACGATGGCGCGCTTCGCCGCGAGCACCGCTTCCTTCTGCACTCCCACCACGCCCCACATCAGGACGTTGCCTTTGCGATCGGCCTTTTGGGCATGAATCACCGTGACGTCGGGGCGAATCGCAGGGACGGCGGCCAGCTTCTCGCCAGTGAATGGGCAGTCGATGAATTTTACCCGGTTGTATTTCGGCAGGTCAGTCCCAATGGAACCCCGCAGCAGCCCAAAAGGCAGATGGGCGGCTCCGGCAGCGTATGCGGCAGCCATGCCGGCATGCGCGTTTTCTTCCAGCGCCAAGGGAGCGGGCCAGCTTTGTTCCACCGCGTCGCGCAGCCGATGCAGCGAGCCGACGCCGGGATTGCCGCCCCACGAGAAGATCAGCTTCGACGCGCAGCCGCAGCCGATCAGTTGATCGTAGATCAAGTCGGGGGTCATCCGGATCAGGGTCAGATTACGCCGGCCCTGGCGGATGATCTCGTGTCCGGCGGCGAAAGGAATCAGGTGCGTGAAGCCCTCCAGGGCCACCACGTCACCGTCGCGAACCATTTCCTGGATCGCTTGTTTGAGTGGAAGAATGTGCGCCAAACTGTGATTATGCCATGCCTGAGAGTCATTCCGCCTTAGCGCGGAATCTCGCCCGCGGCGCGGAGCATCGGCTTCATCGTAAGACCTTGCACAAAGATGGAGAACGCAACCACCGCGAAACTGATGGTGATGATGGTCTCGCGCCTGGCAACCTCGGGCGGGAGAGCTAAAGCCAGCGCCAAGGCTAGCGCCCCGCGCAGTCCGCCCCAAAACAGGATGTGCTGCTGTTTCGCCGAAACCCGCTGCGCGGAGCGTAAGAAGATAGCGCAGCACGGATAGACCGCGGCGGCCCGGCCCAGGGTGACCAGCAGAATCGCGATCAGGGCGGCCGGCCAAACCGCACGAAAGTCCTGCATCCCGACATGGATCCCGATCAGCAAGAAGATCAGCGAATTTGCGACGAATGCGGCGTATTCCCAAAAGTCCTGGGCCGCGCGCTTGCCGCGGTCCGAGATCCAGCCCCTTGAACCGACATTTCCCAGCATGAGGCCCGCGCCTAGAGTCGCCAGGACGCCGGACATTTGGAACTGCTCCGCAAAGAGGAACGATCCATAGGCCGCCACGGTGGTCAGTGCGATTTCAATTAGATGATCTTGCGTGTTGCCCACCAGCAGTAGGGCTAAACCGGCAATGATCCACCCGCAAAGCAAGCCGCCTCCAGCCGTCAACAGGAGTTGAACAACGGTTTCATAGGGCGTTGGAGACCGGCCCTTCAGCCACTCCAGGACCAGGGCGAAGAACACCGCCGCCGTTCCGTCGTTGAACAAGCTTTCCGCTTCCACCAGCAGCACCAGGCGGCCGCGAGCGCCGGCCTCCCGGAAAATCGCGATGACCGATACCGGGTCGGTAGCCGCGATCAAACGCCAAAAACGAGCGCGCTCATCCATTCCCAGTTGGCGAGGAAATGCATGCCGATGCTGGTGATTCCAGCGGAAAGAATCACGCCCAGCGTCGCCAGGACCACGATCACGCCCAAGTCGCGGCGCAACTGACGCCACTCCAGATAAAAAGCCGCCTCGAAGATCAGGGGCGGTAGCAGCACTGTGAAGAGCAGATCTTTGGTCAGCGCGATGCCGCTGGAGAAGTGCAGGAACGCGAGTGCGATACCGGCCGCCACCAGTCCCACGCTGTAAGGCAGCTTCAGACGCTGCGTAAGCATCGCGACCACTACCGCGATCAGAAGCAGAAAAGCGCCGTTTTGAACGGTTAGTTCCATCGGCAGATCCGAAACGGATAATATTGACCTTCGGAGAAGGTTTTGAAAGTAGTCCTTAGTCTAGCGTTACTGAGTCTAATCCAGGCATTCGGGCAGTCCACCGACGAGCCGTCGCCCATCCGTGTGGACGTGGATGTGGTCAACGTCCTCTGCACGGTGACCGATAAGCGCGGCGCCCTGGTGACGGACCTGAGCAAGGAAGATTTCGAAATCCGAGAGGATGGGCGCAAGCAAGAGATTCGCTATTTCACGCGCGATACGGACCTGCCGCTCACGGTGGCCCTGCTGGTGGACGTTAGCGGCAGCGTACGGGAAGTATTGGATGACGAGCGCGAGGCGGCCGGGCGCTTCTTCGATACGATACTGCGGCCGCGCGACCACGCACTCCTATTGGGCTTTTCGAGCACCTTGGTCCTCTGGCAAGACTTCACGTCGTCCAGTGTGCGGCTTAACAACGCGCTAACCCAGATCCACGCGATCCGCTATCGGGGGCTTCCCCCGATCGGCCAAATGATGCCAGGCACCCTGCTGTACGACGCCGCTTATCAAACGGCCAAGGGCAAGCTGGACGGCGTTCCAGGGCGCAAATTGATGCTGATTGTTTCTGACGGCCTGGATAATGGCAGCCAGAAGCACTTGGAAGACGCCGTGCAGGCGGTGCAGGCCACCAATACGATCGTATACGGCGTGTGCTACGGCGATAAGTTTTTCGGCTGCGCATTTCTCAATAGTCTGGCCCGGCCGACCGGCGGGCAAATGTTTATTACCGGCAAGAAACAGACGCTCGACGAGATTTTCCATGTCATCGAAGACGAATTGCGTAGCCAATACTCCATCGGCTTTGCGCCCGCAACGCGGCGCACGACGGCAAGTTCCGCAAGCTGGAGGTAAGGGTTCGTCCAAAAGGGCTGCGGGTGTCGGTGCGGCGCGGCTACTACGCGCCCGGAGTCCTCGAAACAGGCCCCGCGCCCCAGTGACGCTACTTGGCGCGGGATTGCAGCGCCGACAGCATCGCGTCGCCTGGATAAAAGCCCAAACCCGCACTCACCACGTCGCGAGACAGGGCCACGTCGCCGCTCTGGCGGAAGCTGAGAGCGATCTGCGCCAGCGTTACGGGCGAGCCCTTGAAAGCCGCGATGCCGAGCTTTTTGTAGAGATCCGCGATGGGCGTATATTTCCGCTGGCTGAAGTAAAGCTGCACCAGATCCTGGCCGGCGAAAGTATTGGCGGGGTTCTGATCCAAAGCCTGTTGGAAGTAATCCGCGGCGGCCGAGTTGTTCTTTTGCGAGATCGCCTCCAGGCCGCGCATGTAGGCCACGATGCCGGGGCGTCCCAAAGCCTGGCTGTCCGAGAGGAAGTAAAGCGGAAGTCCACTCTTATCGGGCGAAATTCGCAGCGGCAGATTCGCTGACGCCACCACCTCGCTGGAACCGGCCTGCCGCAGATTGACGATCAAACGATAGTCGCCGTTGTCCAGATCGTTGACGGCGATGGTCTTGGACTTCATCAACCGGCCGTCTTTGAACTGGGAATGCGGGATGTCCTCGGTGCTGCTGCGGCGGCCTTCTTTTTCGAGAAGACGGGTGACGATATATTCCATCTGGTAATCGACCGTGGCCCCGGGCGGCTCGTGCAGCTCAAAGAGCAGCCGCAAGGGGTCGGGGTGATTGATTTCGTGCCGCGCTGCGGGATGGAACTGCACGCCGAAGTATTGGAACGGCTGGAAGGGATTAGCGCGCGCCACGCGGTCCACCGACGTGGTTACCAGTGGCCCGGCGAACGACGCTGTCTTCACCGGTCCCGCGGTTACCGGGATCTCGCCCTTGAAGTCTGCTGGGCCTGCCGGTTGGTGATTTCGATGGCAAGTTTGTACGCGCCCGGTTCGATGGGAATGCGGCCGGCGATCACGAACGGCAGGAATTTCTTCTCCCCCGCGGGGGCGTCTTGAAAGGCGGCAAAAGCGCGCTCTTCAGCGTCCTCCAGGATCGTCTCGCCTGTCTCCGTGGTTAGCCGGTAGCCGACGTTGACCTTCAGCTGCGAGCCATCCGGCTGGCCCAGCTTCGGATCATCGATCAACACGCCGTAATCCAGCCAGGATTTTCCGGTGGGATCGGCCAGAACCAGGGAGGTGATCTCGATCGGTTTGTCCTGATTCACCAGGAAATAGGAATTGACGCTGGCGTGCAGGGAACGCATCTGGCGCAATTTGCTGACGTTGGATGGAACGTTCGCGAAGTTCTCAATCCTGGCCACCAGCATGTCGCTGGACATGTCCGGTTGAAAATTCGTCGTATCGATGGGCTCGCTTGGCACCAAGGACATGCTGGCGTGCGCCACGTCTCCACCCAGGGGCTGCAGAAACTTGTAGACGTCCCGGTTGGAATTGAACTGGCTGCCGCGCACCAGCTTCATGGGGCCATCCAGGAACGGGCGGTAGAACTTATAATCGCCGATGTCGCCGTTGATGTAGAACATCAAATAAAAGAACGCCGGGCAGGGCGGTGGAACTGGTGTTGTTCTCGTAAAACCACAGTTCCAGCGGATAGATCTGGCTGTAGCCAACAAACGGATGGCGCGAGGTGGGCGCTCCAAACAGAATATAGGCGCGCCCCATATCGGTCCTCCAGCCAGGCGTGCTGGATTCCAGGCCGAAGTGCGCGTTGGCATATTCGATGCGCGCGTAATGCTCGTCCTTGTATGGATTGGTGTCGGAGCCATGCTTCGGATTGCGGATGGCCCAGAATTCCTCCATGAACTTCTCCCGCTCGTCGTCGGTGGTCAGGGCCAGGAATTCTTTGCGCTCTTCGTCCGTGATGATGTAGACCACGTCCTGATCGATCCAGCGCTTATATTGCTGCGGGGAGTCCGGGCTTCTTGGTGGCGGCTGAAAGATGCAGGGAGCAAAACAGGGCGAAAACGATGAGGATATTACGAGGCATGTTGCTATTTCTATTCTCTTACAAAAGGAAAAGGGGAGGTCCCGGGTTGAGCCGAGACCTCCCCGATGGTATGGTGCGAGTTTGGTTAGAACTCGAAGCGAACCGCCAAACGAGCCTGGAACGGATCCTGATACGGATCGGCGAACGTGCCGAGAGCCGGTTTCAGGAAATCCGGATCCGCGGTGCCCGGGCCGCCGTTGACTGTTCCCCGAACTGATTCACGCGGGTCATCTTCTGCTCATTGAACAAATTGAACAGGTCGGCAACGAACTTCACGCGCATCCGCTCACCGATTTTGATGGTGTACTCGCCGTGCAGATTGAAGGGGAAGATCCAGGCGGTGCGGCCCAGTGCGCCACGGGGCCCACCTGGGCAAGTGAACGAGGTCGGTGTCAAAGTGTTGGACGTCGGTTGCGGCGTTCCTGCCGGATCGGGGCACACCGGAATCTCGCCTGCGTTCAGGTAAGCGGGGTGATCCAACAGATCGGTGATAGGCGTACCCGAAGTGGGAAGCCAGCTGGCGCCGAATCGCCAAGTTCTTCCACATGATAGTTGCCGAATATCTTGAATTGGTGCGTGCGATCGGTCTCGAGAACGCCGGGGATGTCCTGGCCAGTGAGCCGGCCATCGGAGTTGGTGAAATCGAACATCGAGCTGATGTTCGGATCGTGCTGGCCGTTGTCGCTGCGATACGAACCCTGGTAGTTGCCATACAGCTTGGACAACACGTAGCTGCCGTAGATCTGAAGGTTCGAAATGCGCTTGGTGACAATGAACTCTCCCGACTTATAGTAGCGGTACGGATTCGGGAAGCCATCCGAGACGCCGTCGGCGCCGATCGGGTTCGTGGTTCCGTTCGCAAAGGCCGTGTAGCCCGACGAGGTGCAATTACCTACTCCGGCGGGCGAGCAGGGGGAAACATTCTGGAAGATGTCCAGGGTCTTGGAGGGGTTGCCGACCACGTAAATCTGCGGCACGCCAGCCAAAGCCTGCGTAACGTTGATGCCCGACATGTCCTCAAGGATCCGGCGAAGATCGCGATAAACGAATCGGCCGGTGACCGTCAGGTTGTGAGCAAATTCGTGCTCATAGCCGCCCACAATTTCATCCTGGTATTGCGCGGCAGTTCCGCCGGCAACTGACTCCAGGTTGGCCGCGCCGCCCTGGAAGGCGATATTGCCACCGGGGATGTAATTGCTGGGCGACAAATTCGGCTGCGCGCCGGGGCCAGGATCGGCATAAAGAGCGCCGGTGATACTGGTCTCATCGGACAATGAACGGACCGCGATGTCCAGAGGAACCTTTTCGAAGAAGCGCCCCCAAGTGCCATAAATCTTCGTTTTGCGATCGTTGAACGGATCCACGATGAACCCGATGCGCGGTGCCCAGTTATGGGCAAACGTGTAAGCGTTATCGAGTCCGATAAGCTGCTGCTGCTCGAAGCGGATACCGGGTTTAATCGTGAGGCGACCGAACGTCCAGGAGTCCTGGAAATAGCCCGAGTTATAGCGGGTATCGGTGGCAACGGTGGGGGGCGAGTAGTTGCCGCGCGTAAAGTTCAACACGATGGGCGAAGCGCCTGGGGTGCCTTCGTACTCGCGCGTGAATGCCGCGCCAGTGACGGTCTGTCCGGCTGCCGGGCCGAGTTCGGGCACATTGGGAAGTTGGAAAGGCGCGCCCGTATATCGATAGATGTCGTTATATACGTCGTCTTCGAATTGGTAGCCGTAGGTGATGTTGTGGCTTCCCCACAGGCGGAAGATATGCGTGCTGGATACGGCAAATTGATTCACCTTTGACACGCTGGCTTCATTGAAGCCGATGCCGCCATACGTGATCGACCCGCCCGTGCCAGCCTGAACTGCGGTGTTATCGGTGATTTGATACCCGTTTTCGAGCGGGGTGTTGGTGAAGCTGTTATAGAAGTTGCTGTAGTTCACCGTGACCGCCCAATTGGGGGTTAGAGCGCCGTTATAGCGGGCCGTCCAGGTACGAGTACCATAGCTGAACTTACTCTCGACGCTGTCATCGATAGGAGCTGGGGCCGGGACGGTGCTGAGGTTGTTGTTGAAGGTCATGGGCGAGGACGATGGGTCACCGAAAACAGAGCCTTCAAACTGATGCTTGCTGCCGACATTCCAGTCGATCTTCCCGGTGTAGTCGTATGTGGTGAGCTTGCGGTCGATCACGCCCAAGGCGTAATTCGCGTAGAACGGGTCGGCCTCTTTGTAGGTGCCGTTGATCAGCGGGTTGAAGCCGCCATACCAGAACAGCTTGTCCTTGAGAATGTAGCCGCCGGCGTCCCCGCCATAATCGACAGCCGATTGATGGACCAGATAATCGGTCTTGCTGACTAAGAGTGGGTTTGCGTTGGTGCGCGTGGCTTCAAACTGTTGCGGCTGGAAATAACCGTAGATGTCGCCATGAAACTTATTGGTGCCGCTCTTGGTCACCACGTTCACGATGCCGCCGAGCGCTTCGCCATATTGCGCTTCAAAGCCGCCGGTCTGTACCTGAACTTCCTGAATAAAGTCGAAATTGATGCCGTTGCCGAGGGAGCCATACACTCGGCTGTAGGTACCAAAACCGCCAAAGCCGGGGTCAGTGACGTTTGCGCCGTTGATGACGTATTCGTTTTCCAGGCCGGAAGCGCCATTGATAGAAGGATTGGACGCACCCGCGCCGTCGCTATCGGCTACTCCAGGGGCCATGGCCATCACGGCCGCAATGTTCCGGCCAACGGGCACGTTCTTCATCAACGTCTCGTCGATGTTGGCGCCGATCGTGGTCGTACTCTCGTCAATGGAGGTGCTGGACGCCGTCACATCCACGGTCTGAGTCGCTGTGCCAACTTCCAGGCTGATGTCGGCGGTGGTTGTCGCGTTGATTCCCACCGTGATATTGCGCTGTGCCGCGGCGGAAAATCCCGGTTGGTTCACCGTAACGCTGTAGCCCGGGCCAATGGGAAGGCTCTGAAAGCTATAGTTGCCGCCCGCGTTGGTGGTAGTGGTGTGGTCGCCGTAAGGCGACGTCAACTTTACCGTGGCGCCCGGTACAACCGCGCCGCTCGCATCCCTGACGACGCCTGAAATCGCACCCTTGGTAATGTCCTGCGCTTGTAGGCAAGTAAAGGCCATAAGCGCCAGGAGCAAAGCCCTGTTTAAAAATCTCATTGTGTGTCTCATTCTCCTCATTTAGCGCCGCGCCAGTTCAGCGGGCGTAGTCTCTGATGTGCGGTCTTTTCCCCTGTTAGGGAAAGCCGCGGAACGAACCGGGGATCAATCCAGAGATCCCGATAGCGGACGTGGCGTTCCGAACCCCAAATTCAAAAGCAACAAACCCTTTTGTTATCCCTGCAGGCGGAACTATGCGTTGCACTCCCCGTACCAACTCCTATCGCTTGCGGAGTAACAAACTTGTTAATTATATAGCATAGGTTTACGGGTTGGCTAGGGGTTTTTTCGGATACTACTTCCCGTAGATTCGCCGGGATCTCTACCAGAAATGGAAGGCAGCACCACCTGAAGGCGGTGGTGGAGACGCGGCCTTTGGAAGTAGCTGAGGGTAATAGGAAAGGGGAGCCCAAGGGCTCCCCGGTAGCTCTCAAATCATACTGATAGATCCGATGGGGGCTTGTCAGAATATCAGCTTCAGCGCAAGCTGAATCTGCCGCGCCGAAGTGGTTCCATCGGGTTGAGTGAGCGTGCTCTCAGGACTACCCGAACGTCCCCGGTGAAGACAGTGTATCGCCGGAAGTGCCGGGCTGATCGAACTGGATCCGATTGAATATGTTATAGACTTCGGCCCGGAATTGGCGTTGATCCTCTCGGTGAGCTTGGTGTTCTTGATTAAGGTCACGTCTGTGTTGAAGTAGGTGGGGCCAGTAAACGTATTCCTGCCCGAGGTTGCCAGGTCTTCCAAAAGGCTGAACCGCAAAAGCGCTGATCGGCGGACCGGTCTGGTTTCTTGGCGCATCCGCTGGGATGGCCGGATCGCCAACCAGGTCGGGACGATTGGTCAACCCGGTATAGAGGGAATCCCGGGAGCTGAATATGTCGAAAGGATGGCCGCTTTGAAACGTCGACAACCCGCCATTTCCCAGCCTCCGAGCGCGCGCGCCGCAAAGCCGTGGTTGAAATGCTCGTGACCCATTCCGAACGGCAATTCGTAAAGGAAGTTGATGATCAGCCGATGTCGCAAGTCGTAGTCCGAGCTTCCGCGGTCCATTCGCAAATCGAAGGAATCGCGGGCGATATTGCGGTCTCCTCTAGGGGCTTGTAGCGGGATCGTTGGAATCGTCGATGGCGTGCGACCAGGTGTAGGACGCTTGAAAGTCGATTCCGTAGCCGAATCGCTTATGGAACGTGGTTTGCAAACCGTTGTAGGTGGCGTTTCCCGACCGTCTTGGTTTCGATCGGCTCGTCGAATACGGTGTTTCCGGTCACCTGGGGTCCGCCAATAAGAGGAAGAATTCGCAGGATTCCTCCGGAAGTGGTGGGGTCCAAGCTTCCATTGGCTTGCGCCGCGGCTACCAACGCGGGTTGGGGAGGATTCCCATCCACGGTGCGAAGCAGCCGGTGAGAGCTGGAACCTACGTAGTTGACCTCCAGGACCATGCCGTGTCCCAACTCGCGTTGGATCGCCTACATTCCAGGACTGGGTGTAGGGAGTTTTGATATTTGGATCTAGAGTGATCGACATCCCGCATAGCTCCCTTCCGGCACCGATGCAGACGGAGCGGGCAGCGTGGCTGGCGGAGGCAGTTAGCCACCGTGGCAATCGCTGACCAATCGCAGATCCGGCATTGGGTAATTCTGCACGCCTCCCTCGAACGGAGGATCGCCCCTCAGGTTTCCAAACAAGTTTCCGAAGATGCGGTCGTGGAAGATGCCATAACCCAGGCGGAACGAGGTCTTTCCGGTCTTGAACGGATCCCACGCCAATCCGAAGCGCGGTTCAAAGTCCTTATAGTCGTCCTTGTACATCTGGCGGCCAGTTCCAGGCCCGACGGTCTGAAACGTGATGGGGCCGGATCGTACACCTGCTGATCCAGAAGATTCGACAAGTTCCCATTCCGCTCGAATGGAACCCCGTTGAACTCGTAGCGCAAGCCAAGTTGGATGGTCAGATTATTCCGCACCTTCCAGGAATCCTGAACAAAAGTGCCGTACTCATGCTGAACCAGCAGTCTGTTATCGCTTGGCGTACGTGTTCCACCGGAGTTGAAAAATTGGGTTTGGGATTGGATGCCGGGCACGCCCAGCAGAGCCGCCGCCATGGTCTGGATCATCTCGTCACTGCCGTCGCGCAGCTGACGGGGCAGTTCACAATCGGATTCCGAAGTTTCCGAAGCAGTGAAGTCGACCACTGGACGGGATCCGAACGTCGTCGTATCCGTTCTCAAAAATGTAGCGGAACTCGCCGCCCAGCTTTGATGGTATGGCGTCCCTTCACCCAGGTCAGGGTGTCCGCCTAGAACCATGTTCCGTAGTTCGGCGGGACTGACGTTGCTGTCGCCCAGCGCGTGCAGCCGATATTCGAGATGGTGGACACGCCGGTGGATTGGGCGAAAGAGTAATCGGTTCCGAGTCCGAACGGATCGAGAGGGCCGCCCGCCTTGTCCATGGTGCGCTTGCCGTCGCAACCGAACAGAGCATCGGTCGGTTCAGACCGAATCTGAACTCATTCACCAGATTGGGCGCAACGCCGCAACAAAGTTGAACGAGACATTGTGGCTTTGGCCGGCTGGTGGGCTACGTCCTCCGATGCCCGGAATGATCTCATCCAAAGAGTTGCCGGTAGTCGGAGCCGTTGTAAATGTAGCGCGCCGAGAGGGTGTATTTGTCACTAAAGTGGTGATCCACGCGAAAGGTCACGTTGGCGGCGTCTTGCGGCACTCGCGGTGGGAAAGAAATAGATGCCGCGGATGGAATCTACGGCCGGACCGTTCGGGTTGGGATACAGCGCCGAAGATCTTCTGCATGGTGGGATCCAGGGGCAGCCCCAGCGCGTTGTTGGGAGAGGACGGACTGGCCAGGTTGATCTGCTGCCCGTTGTAGTGAAGATGCCGGTCTTGAACGCGGCTGTAGGCACCATGGCTTGTTGGTCAACGTGGTTCGGAAGCGGTCCCATTCGGCGTTGACGAAAAAGAAGGTCTTGTCCTTGCCGATGGGCCCGCCCAGAGAAGCGCCAAACTGATTGCGAACGAAGGGATTCTGCGGGTCGGGATTGTCCGCGGTTCCACTGGGAGGGTTGAAGTAGTCGCGCGCCGCCATCGCGTTTACGCGGTTGAACTCATACGCGTCGCCGTGAAACTGGTTGGTTCCGCTCTTGGTCACGATATCGACGATGGCGCCCGTATTGCGTCCGAACTCCGGGCAGAAAGTTGTTGGTGATGACCCGAAATTCCTGGGTGGCATCGGGATTGATGGTGCTAACGCCGCCGCCCTGTCCGGGAACACCGGCGTCGTTGTTGTCCGTGCCATCGATCAGGAAGTTGTTGTTGCGCTCGCGCTGTCCGTTGATGCTAAATCCGCCTAGATCGGTGCTTTGAGCTCCCGGCGACAGCAACACGAGTTGGTAGGGATCGCGTGTAATCAGGGGCAGATCTACAATTCGCCTTTGATCCACGACGTTGCTGAGCTGCGCGTCTTCTAAGTTGATCGGTGGTACCGACGATCCGGCTACTTCGACCGATTGGGTGACGGCGCCGAGTTCGAGAGTGCCATCCAAGGTGAGATTCTGTGCAACCGTCAGCTCGATGTCATTGAAGCGCAACAGGGAGAACCCCGTCTTCTCGATGCTCACTTCGTATTTTCCAACCGGGAGATTCGGTATTGAATAGGTTCCGGTATCGCTGGTTGTCGCCTTGCGGACGCTAGCCGTCGCCAGATTCTTGGCCGTCACTGTCGCACCAGGCACCCCAGCGCCAGACGGATCCGCAATTGTACCGCCCGATGTCGCCGTCTGAGCGTAAGCCGTCGCTCCAGCCAAAAAGACGGCTGATAGCAGGCACCGAATCACTTTTCCCATGTTTTCTCCCCCAATAGTAGACTTCTTAGGCGTGATTCAAATTCGACCATAGCTGCTCGTATTCGGCAGCCTCGGGACGTACGACACACCCATTTGTCTGCGAAGCAATTAGCACCCACGGTACCAAACAAACGGTTCGTGGGATTATAAACAAGATTATTGTACAACATGGACTTACGGCGATAGGAGCCCCTTAGCCGATATGTTTTCTAATAGACGGCTACCACGACCTCCACAAAACGGAAGTAGTACCAACCCCTCGGTGGAGCCTCTCCAGCGGGATTGCGGCACCTACGAAGAATGGGGTCCCCGTTAGCGGCCTTCAACTCCTATAATTCCTACAGGGTCATTTTTCGCAAAGATCATGCGCAAGCGTCTGATGTTCGGTTCGGCGGTGGTGCTGCTCGGCATCCTGGTGACGCTGGTGGTCTGGCAGGGATCTTTTAATCTGAGCCCGGCGCCATCCAACATCCAGCAGACCTATTTGTTCTGGGCCGTTTCCACCTTCATTTTCATTCTCACGGTCACGCTTGGCTTCAACCTGCTGCGAACCGTAGTCAAGCTCTACATTGAGCGGCAGAGTAACCGGCCCGGTTCGCGCATCAAGTCCAAATTGATCGCCGGGGCGCTCGCTTTGAGCGTGCTGCCAATCATTTTCCTAGTGCTGTGGAGCGTGTCGGTGCTGAACCGGAATTTGGACAAATGGTTTAGCCGGCCCGCGGAGACCATGAACATCGATCTGAGGCAGATTTCCAACGCCCTGGATCAGGAAGTGCACGACAAGCTGACCGCGCAGGCCCACTGGCTGGCGGCGCAGCCGGCGGATAGCGCCGATTTTTACGAACGCTTCTGCCAGGAAAACCAGATCGAAAAGGCCGAGATTCAACACGCCGACGGTGGAACCAGGGTTGTTTGCTCGGTTTCCGGAACGCGCCAGGGGGATGTTTATAAGGCCGGCATTTCCACTACCGAGGGGAAACTGGTGTTATCGGCTCGCATGCCATTGGAACTGGCTGCCAAACAGCGCGAGATCAATCAAGCCATCGCCGATTATGACCGGTTGTCGGTGGATAAGAAGGCGTATCGGCGGCTCTATTTGTTGCTGCTATCGCTGATTACGCTGTTTGTCCTGTTCTTCGCCATCTGGATCGCGCGCTATATGGCCGGACAAATCAGCACGCCCATCACGGCACTGCTGCTGGCGGCAGAACAGATCCGCAAGGGGAACTTGAGCTATCGGGTGCGCGTGGGAGCCATCGACGAGATGGCGACGCTGGTACGCGCCTTCAATGAAATGACGGAGGCGCTGGAGACCAATAGTAGGGAGTTGGAAGCCCGCCGCCGCTTCACCGAGGCGATTCTCGAGAGCATTCCGACGGGCGTGATTTCGCTTACTGCCGACGGACGGATCCAGCGCGTGAATCGGGCCTTGCTTGGCATTTTCCCCGAAGAGCAAGTGGCGCGCGCATCCCGCTTGAGCGACCTGTTCTCGCGCGAAGATACCGCCGAGATCCGTTATCAAATGAATCGGGCGCGGCGCACCGCCGTGGGGGCCACGCAGATCGAGTACAAGGCCGAACGGCGCGTGCTGCAGTTATCGTTGACGGTCGCCGCGCTCGATCAGCAGCGCAGTTCCGGCTTCGTGCTGGTGGTGGAAGATACCAGCGAGCTGTTGCGCGCCCAGAAAGCCGCGGCCTGGCACGAAGTAGCACGGCGCGTGGCGCATGAGATCAAGAATCCGCTGACGCCCATCGCACTGTGCGCCGACCGTATCGCCTGGCACCTGGCGCGCACCGAATATACCGCCGACACGCGGCGCATTTTGCACGAATGCTCCGCCACCATCGCCCGGGAAGTGGAAACCGTGCGGGCTTTGGTCGACGAATTCTCGCAGTTCACCCGTTTTCCGGCTGCGCAGCCGGTGCCGTCGGATCTCAACCAGGTGGTGGATAACGCGTTGTCCGTTTTCGACGGGCGTTTGGATGGCATCCGGCTGGAGAAGGATCTTGCGGCCGGCCTCCCGCTGGTGCATGTGGATCGCGAACAGTTCAAACGCGTGGTCGTCAACCTGGTGGATAACGCCGCCGAAGCCATGCAGGAGTCGCTGGTGAAGCGTTTGTATCTCAGCACGCGTTTTACGGAAGCCGATTCCGTGGAGCTTATCATTGCCGATACTGGCTGTGGAATCACGCGCGAGGACAAAGAAAAGCTGTTCCTGCCCTATTTCTCCACCAAAGGGCGCGGGACGGGCCTGGGGCTGGCGATCGTGAACCGGATTCTTGCCGATCACGACGCCACCATTCGCGTGGAAGATAACCTGCCCACTGGGGCACGTTTTGTGGTGGATCTTCCGGTGCGCACCGGCGTCGAGACGGATGCCAAAATGGCTGAGATGCCGGCCGCGGAGATCCGTTCTTGAAGCCCGCGCAGATTTTAATCGTAGACGACGAGCCTTTGATCCGACAGTCGCTGGCGGGCGTACTCGAAGACGAAGGTTATCAAACCCACGCAGTCTCGACCGGCGAAGAATGCTGCGCCGAGATCGCGCGAGCCCCTTATGATCTGATCCTGCTGGATGTATGGCTGCCCGGCATGGACGGCTTAGAGACGCTATCGCGATTACAGGAGATCGCCTTCCCGAGCCGCCCCGTGGTGGTGATCATTTCGGGACACGGAACCATCGAAACGGCCGTGAAAGCGACCAAGTTAGGCGCATTCGATTTCCTGGAGAAGCCCCTCACTATCGAAAAAGTGATGGTGGTGGTAAAGAACGGTCTGCAGCAGCGCAAGCTCGAGATGGAAGTGGAGCGCCTGAAGGAAGACGGCCGCCGCGATCTCGAAATCATCGGCGAAAGCGTCCCCATGAAGGCGTTGCGTCAACAGTTGGCGTTGATGGCCGCGACGAATGGCCGCGTGTTGATCTACGGTGAGAGCGGCAGCGGCAAGGAGCTGGTGGCGCACGCTATTCATAACAGCAGCCAGCGCGGAGCGGAGGCGTTCGTCGAAGTGAACTGCGCGGCGATCCCCGAAGATCTTATCGAAAGCGAGCTGTTTGGCCATCGCAAAGGCAGCTTTCCCGGCGCCACCGAAGATAAAACCGGGAAGCTGCAGAAAGCCGACGGCGGGACATTGTTTCTGGACGAAGTCGGCGACATGAGCCTAAAAACTCAGGCCAAGGTGCTGCGGTCGCTGGAAGAGCAGCGCTTTGAGCCGGTGGGCGCAGAGACTTCCATTCAGGTGGATGTGCGGGTGGTGGCCGCCACCAACAAAAATCTGGAGGAAGAGATCGAGCGCGGCAATTTCCGCGAGGATCTGTTCTACCGGCTGAATGTGATCCCGTTTTATGTTCCTCCGTTGCGCGATCGTATCGAGGATATTCCTCTATTGGCAAATCACTTCCTGAAGGAGTTCACCACCGCCTATGGGCGGCGTCCCAAGGAGCTGACCGCGGAAGCTTACGAGGTGCTCAAGGAGCATCGCTGGCCTGGGAACGTCCGCGAACTGCGCAATCTGATGGAGCGCATCGTGATCATGAGTCCGCAGATCAGGATTGATGCGCGCCACATCCCGCTGATCCCGGGCAAACGCGCGGTCTTTGAACGCGCCGCCGAGCGTTTAGGCAGCTTGCACGAAGTCCGCGCGGCTGCTGAGCGCGAATACATTCTCAAGACGCTGGATGAAACCAAGGGCAACGTCACCAAGACGGCCGAGTTGCTGGGTCTAGAGCGCAGCAATCTCTATCAGAAAAATGAAGGCGCTGGGAATCGGTCCCAAGGAATAGTCCAACTGGCGGCGTTGCTTGTGCCCGATGGGCCGGGAGCGTGAACCGGACGATCGAGCTCTGGGGAAACAACGCCGCCGGAGTGATTTAGCATCGCCTGATTTGGGCCGATGAGTCTATAGCGGAATTAACACGCCTGCATGCAGGATCGCGCGCTAGAGCAATTGAAAATGGACTTCCACGGTGGCTTCCGTGACCACTGGCTTGCCGTCGAATAATCCCGGACGAAAGCGCCAATGCGATACGGCTTCCATGGCTTTTTCATCCAAGCCCAGGCCAAGACTCCGCAACATGCGGATCTTGCGAACATTGCCGCTTGCGTCCACTTCGATGCTCAACAGCGCCACGCCCTGATATTTCGCTTTGCGCGCCTCTTCCGAGAATTCCGGTTCCACTTTGTAGATCAACTGCGGCGGCGTGACTCCGCGTCCCCGATGAATAGTCGCGATTCCAGGCGTCCCCGATTGAGAATCTCCGATTCCCCCACAGCATCCGTCTCCAATCGCGTTGTCGCCGCGCTGGCCAAGCGCGCCGACGGCGAGGTGGCTGAACGGGTCGCCAATATCGCCTTTGGTGTTGACCGTTGGGATATCGAACGAGATCGTGATAGCCATTGGAAGCAACGGACGATCACTAGTTGTTGGAGGAATGAACGTCCTGTATGCCTTCGGCGGAGGCGTGCCGCGTTTGGCCGGGAATTGGGTACGGTTGCTTCCTCCGCTATGTGCTTCGGCAGCCTTTTGCAGGTGGAAGAGCGTCAATGGTGTCACGCGAACGACTCCGGCGGTTTTGGGCGGCGATTGAATCGATCGTGATGCGACCAGCAAGAACACGGCAATCAATACTGCGTGCAGCCCGAGTGAAAACGCTTGCGACTTGGCGGTGAGCATGCAGTCGCTGATGCAACTGAACGCCCAGCGAGTAAGTGGCGCTTAGTCAGTACTTCCGCGCGAGCAGGCCGCCCTTACGATCCACACGTGTGCGACGGGTTCACTCGCTATCCAACTGCCCGCGCGCCGCCGCCGTCGCCAATTCATCACACCTGTTGTTGTCCGCATGCGATGCGTGGCCCTTGGTCCAGGACCACACCGTCTTATGCCGCGAGTTCTGCTCGTCCAGCTCGTGCCACAAATCCTGATTCGCCACCGGCTTCTTCCCGCCGGTCTGCCAGCCGTTGCGCTTCCACTTGTGAATCCACTCGGTGATCCCGTTCTTCAGGTAATTCGAATCGGTGACGATCTCCACTTCGCACTGCTCCTTCAGCGCGCGCAGACCCTCCACCGCAGCCTGCAGCTCCATGCGATTGTTGGTGGTTTCGGGCTCGGAGCCATACATCTCGCGCGTTTTGTCGCCGAAGCGCAGAATGCACGCCCAGCCGCCGGGCCCGGGGTTGCCGATGCAAGCCCCATCCGTGATGAGCTGGACTTTTTTCAGGCAGGAACCTCGGCCAGTTCCTGCTCAAAGAACGCGTCCACCAGATTAAGGATCGCGGGCGCTTCGGTCACTTTATAGATTTCGACGCGCAGCTTGGACCCGTTGCGCACGCCGTGCGTAAAGTACGTCGCGAACTGCTTCATCTTGCCCACCGCATCCACTGCGCCGCGCTCGCACAGCATGGCGTAATACGTCCGCATGATGTCGTAGCGCTGGCGTTCGGTGGGATGCTCGTAGCTCCCGGTCGCAAGATACTGCTGGATCTGGCGGAAGATCCAGGGATTCGACGAAGCCGTGCGGCCGATCATCACGGCGTCGCAGCCCGTTTCGCGAACCATGCGGACTGCGTCCTCCGGAGTCACGATATCGCCGTTGCCGATCACCGGAATGCTGCTCACCGCCGCCTTCACTTCCGCGATGCGAGTCCAATCGGCTTTGCCGCTGTAGCCCTGCTCGCGCGTGCGTGGATGCAGCGCGACGGCCTGCAGGCCGCAATCCTCGGCCAGCCGCGCCATCTTCACCGCCACCAGTTCGCGATCGTTCCAGCCGGCGCGAAACTTCATGGTGAGCGGAATCGTGATGGCCGCGCGCACCTTGCGCAGAATCTCCTCCACCAGTGGCAGGTCGCGCAGCAATCCCGAGCCGCCGTTGCACTTCACCACCTTGTTCACCGGGCAGCCGAAATTGATATCGACGATGTCGAACCCAAAGTCCTGGCAAGCCTTGGCGGCGTCGGCCATCACCTGCGGATCGGAGCCGAAGAGCTGCGCCGAAATCGGATGCTCTTCGGGCTCAAAGTACAGATAGCGGAACGTCCGCGTTGATTTCCCGCTCTTACCTTTCATTGACGTGCCCCGCAGTGTCGCCACCACGCCGTGCGAACTGGTGAACTCGGTCATGATCAGGCCGCAGCCGCCCTGATTGCGGATCAGGCGGCGGAAGACAGTATCGGTGACGCCCGCCATGGGCGCCAGCACGGTGGCAGGCGCGATGCGGTTCGGGCCAATACGGAATTCGCCGGGGAAATCGGGCATCCTGAAGCCATTTTAACGGTTCCGGTTACGAAACGTAAATGACGCCCCTTGCGTTTAATGTTGTAAGCGCAAAGGACGGGGCGCGACCATGAATTGGAAACTGGTGTCGGCGTTTGCTACCGGGGCCGTGCTGGCTTCCGGGATCGTTTACTATTTCGCGCGGCCGCTGGAAGTGGCGAATCAAGCCAGTCCGGCTGAAATAGCCGCCCCGCCTGTTCCGCCCGAAGCACCGCAGGTTGCTCCTGCGCCAGCTGCACCAACGCGGCCCGCTCCGGTTGCGCAAGCCCGACCCCCGGTTCATCGAACGCCGGTCCGCGAAAAGCCGTCGCCCATGCCGGCTCCTGTTCGCCGCCAAGCAGAACCAGTGGTAATCGCCCACAACGATCCGCCGCCAGCGCCGGCCGTGCCGCCCGCGCCTAAGGTGGAAGCGCCACCAGCTCCCGAACCTGCGCCTCGGCCAGCGCCGGTTCCAATCGAGAATGTCTCATTGCCAGCCCCGATTGTCGAAGCCCGCGTTCCCCATACCGTCACGCTGGCGGCCGGGACCACCCTGGCAGTCCGGATCGGCGAAACGCTATCGTCGGCGCGCAATCAACCGGGCGACAGCTTCCTCGCCACTCTCACGCAGCAGCTGGTGATCGACGGATTCATCATCGCCGAGCGTGGCGCTCGCATGGAGGGCAGGGTGGTGGAAGCTACGCAGGCCGGACGCGGGAAGGGAACTTCGCATCTCGCGATCTCGATCATCCGTCTTGCCACTGCCGACGGCCAGAACATTCGTATTCGCACCGAGCCTTATAACAAAGACGGTGCCAATCAAGCGGCCACCGATGCGGCGAAGGTCGGCGGTGGGGCGGCCATCGGCGCGATCATTGGAGGCATCGCGGGCGGCGGTAAGGGCGCGGGCGATTGGCGCTGGAGCGGGCGGCGCGGTGGGCGCGGGCGACGTGTTGCTGACGCGCGGCAAGCCGGTGGAAATTCCGGTGGAGACGCGAATCACGTTTCGCGTGCAGGATCCGGTGACGATCACTGAGCGGCTTGGACTAAATTATGGGGCGCCCGTGTTGATCGGAGGCAGTGACGGAATCCAGAATTGGTTCGGATAGCCGAAGGAGACTCCCTGTAATCGACCGTCCGGGTAGGACTTCGCTCGATCACGAAATTAAAAACCAATGTAATGGATTTCCGCTGCAGTTCCTGCCGAACGACGAAGCTCGAAGCGCGTGGTCAACTGCAGGACTGAGGAGAGGGTGGCCCGCGACCTTCGTCTGAAAAGATCCGTCTGAAGCCACAACCACCGTAGCTGTCACGCTGCCACTGATGCGTCGCCGCATTCGCCAGCGGCGGATACAGTGGAATCTGCAACCGCTCCACGCAGTTCATATTGGACTCCGAATCCTGCGCGTACGCCATCCCAACCAACACGAAAAAAAAGAGCGCGAGTCGCATCTCGACCTCCCTACTGCGGAAACCCGATGTCTTCCTTCACCTTCTCCATCCAGTTGTAGATGATCGGGCAATACGCCGCCCGATCCAGAAATTTCCACATGCGGCTCGCAATGGATCCCGTGCCGCGCACCACGTGCGGGAAGTTTGCGCAGTTCAGCGGGCGCGCCTCATAGACGCTGCACAAATTGCCCTCCAGAAACACGCAACCGCCTTCGCCGCGCTTCAAGATCAGCGCGTCCGCGTCGTCCCGCTGCGTGTACTGCTGCCTGAATTCGTTCTCGCTCACGCCAATGAACTTGGACAGCTTCTCGATGTCGCGCGGCGTGATCTCGACTTCGGTGACGCGGCAGCAATTCGCGCATTGCGGTGCAATCGATGGCAGCCTCAATCTCCTCCCCGAAGCGGCGCAAGCGGCGTTCGGAATGGCGATGGCTTTTCAAGTACGCGCGGAACTTGGCGTTCTCGCCCCTCTTCTGATGTTCTAGGCGGCGAATCTGGACGAGGTCGGTAATCATTCCCTAGAATCAATTATGACCTCAACCGACGAGTTCTATCGCATCCAGAAGCTGCCGCCCTACGTTTTCGCAGTTATTAACGAGATGAAAGCCAAGGCGCGCGCGGCGCAGCGGGATGTCGTGGACCTCGGAATGGGCAATCCAGATGGCGCTACGCCGGAGCCCATCGTTAAAAAGCTGATCGAAGCTGCTCGCAACCCGCGCAATCATCGCTACTCCGTGTCGCGCGGCATTCCCCGGCTGCGCGCAGAGATCGTCAAGCGCTATCGAACGAAATACGGCGTCGCGCTGGATCCGGACACCGAAGCCATCGTCACCATCGGCGCCAAGGACGCCCTCGCACATCTCCTGTTCGCCGTCATCGGGCCGGGCGATGCCGTGGTCTCGCCAAACCCCGCCTATCCGATTCATCAGTACGGCGTCATCATGGCCGAGGGCCACGCCTGCATGCTGCCCATGCCGACGCCCGCCGAATTCCTCAACGGCCTGGAGCATCTGTACAAAACTTCTTCGCGCAAGCCGAAGATGATTCTGATTTCGTTCCCGCACAACCCCACCACGCATTGCGTGGATCTGCAATTCTTTCGCGATATCGTCGCGCTCGCCGCGCGTCACGGTACCATGATCGTGCACGATTTCGCCTACGCCGACCTTGGCTTCGATGGCTATGAGCCTCCCAGCATTCTGCAAGTGGAAGGCGCCAAGGAAATCGCCGTCGAGATTTACTCCATGTCGAAAAGCTTCAACATGGCCGGCTGGCGCGTGGGATTTTGTCTGGGCAACAAGAAGATGATCGGCGCGCTGGCGCGCATCAAGAGCTATCTCGACTACGGCGTGTTCCAGCCCATCCAGATTGCTTCCATCATTGCGCTGCGCGAATGCGCCAAGGACACCGAGAAGATCTGCAGCGTTTATCAGAAGCGGCGCGATTTGCTGATCAACGGCCTGGACCACGCGGGCTGGCCGGTGGAACCGCCGCGCGGGACTATGTTCGTGTGGGCGCCGATCCCCGAGAAATATCGCGCCAAGGGCTCGCTCGAATTCTCGAAGCTGCTGCTGGAAAAGGCGCTGGTCGCTGTATCGCCAGGCATCGGATTCGGACCGCTCGGCGAAGGCCATGTGCGATTTGCCCTGATCGAAAACCAGCATCGGACGCGGCAGGCGCTCAAGGCGATTCAGCAATTCTTGAAGAAGTAACGCTTAGGGCCAAGAAACCAGCGGATGACTGCCAAAGCCCTTTTGCGACGTCTCATCGTCACCACTTCCGTTCCGCCAATCGCCGGGATTTACCGCGCCATCTATCGCCTCCTGACCCGCGTGGCCGTGGGGCGGCTGAAGCAGACGCCGTCCATACGCGCGATCTATCTGCGCCGAGGCTTGGCTGCGGGCCAAGGCGTACCCGGCATCAGCGATATCGATCTCGCCGTAGTCGGCGATTGGGACGCTGAAGCGCAAGCACGCGTCACCAAATCGTATGAGCGGCTCGCGCGCTGGTGCCCGCTCTACGATCCCACGGTCGGCGTCTATACACCCGCCAGCATTGCCGAGCTGTTCGAAAGTGATCCGTTCCATCGGCATCGCCTCGCCGAAGGACAGCGCGAGTGGAAGCTGCTGTTTGGCATCCGATTGTCTCAGCCAGTTGGGAGCTATTCCGGAAGAAGAAGCATCCTATGGCTACGAGGCGGAATTGAAATTGTGGTGGAGCTATTTCGCGCGCTGGGCCTACGCTGCCGATGCCGCGCCCGACCAGCATTTTCCTGAATAGTCTCTGCTACAAAGTGGCTGCCGAATGTTTCCGCATGGATAGCGGACTGCGCGGCAAACCAGTCCCGCGTTCACGCCGACAGGCCATGGACGAAGCCCTGGCGGCCGATGAAGCCCAACGCGTTCCTCGCCAAGCTGCGGCGAAAGTGCCAGAGGCCGCCATTTGCGATACGCGGGCGACGTCGTTGAGGATTCGCAGTCCTATGTGCTGGCGCTATTGGAGCAATGTTATTGCCGGCTGCAATATCATCCCGGCTGGCGCGAAATTCCCGGTGTAAGCTTCAGGATCGACGCACCGGACGAAGAGCGCATGCATCAGCTCAAATTGCCCGAGGCCGCTGGATTCCGAGTCTCAGCCATCGCCGGAGCCGCGTTCGCCATGGATGAACTGGTTCTTCTGTTCGAACCGCTCTCGGGAGAAATCCCACACGCCGCCCAACTCCAGGAACTCGCCGGAACGTTTGCCAAAGGCCTGTCGTCCGCTCGCAGCCGCCGCAGTTTTTATCTCCGCCTTCCCAACGCCTGCTACCAGTTTTATGCTTCGGATTACTTTCGCGGCTGGCAGGCCATTCTCTCGCCCCGCTTCAATCCCGACATTTTTCACGGCCCCTGGACCCGCCCTGCCGCCGAATTCATTCGACGAGAACGGCAGTTGGTAGCTCAGGCCCTGGACGACCCGGTCGTCTACAAAGCCAACAATCTCGATTTTCTGCGAACCTTTTGGAAGTTTCTTGAACTCGCGATCATCGAAGTCACAGCCCGTAATAATGAAATCGTCTTCGCCCAAACACCCGAAGCTGTAGTTCGCGGCCTGCGGCACGCAAACCTGCGCGCCCGCGCCATTTCTCGAACACTTCGCCGCCGCCTACCGCGACGAAGTCTCAGGCGCTCCGGCCGATATCGGCAGGCACGTTCCCGCCGCCGTTCTATATTTGAAGAACATCAATCATGCCCTCTGAGCACAAGCTAACCACCTCCGTCGTGGTCGTCACCAAGGACCGCCCGCACCTGATCGGCGAACTATTCGAAGCGCTGACCGCGCAGACCCTCGCGCCCGACGAGGTCGTGGTGGTCGACAACAATTCGCGATCAAGCTATGCCGAAGTCTTCGACGCCTATCGCACCCGATTGCCGCTCCGCATTTTCGTTGAAATGACGCCGGGCATCCCAGCGGCGCGCAATCGCGGCATCCAGGAAGCCCGCAACGAGATCATCCTGTTCACCGATGACGATTGCGTGCCCCAGCCGCGCTGGCTGGAGAAGATGGTGGAGCCTTTCTATCGCGATCCGCATATCGGAGCGGTGGGCGGCCAGACTACCTATTTCGGCGCCACAGGAACGCTTGTGGAGCAGTATTACCGCGCCGATCGCCAGGCGGCGGAAGTATGATCATCGACATCACGCGCTGCAATTACGCGCCGGGATATCTTCCCAAGGCGACGCAGGGTTTCTTCAATCCGTTCTTTGCCACCGCCAACGTGGCATTCCGCCGCGAAGCCATTCGCCAGACCGGCGGCTTCGATCCAAACTGTCAGACCGGCGAAGACGTGGACCTCTCCATTCGTATTTCGCGCGCTGGTTGGGAGCTGTGGTACGAACCCGATGCGGTGGTCAATCATCAGGACCCGCACACCTTCCCGCAGCTGCTGCGGCAATGGTTCGGATACGGCTTGGGTCACGCCTATGTCTATAAAAAGCACCTGGACCGCCCTCGCTTCCAGTTCTACTGGCCTGGCGACGTCAAATCGGTGGATTCCAGGCCGTACGGAGCGCGCTGCGTCCTGGATCTTCCATCTCCGTTCTACGCCATCGTGTTCCTGAGCGGCTACCATGTTTTCCATCTGGCGCTGCTCGTATTGCTGATCGGTCTCTTCGCGCACTCCGCCGCCGTGTCCATCGCGGCCGGCATTGTCGCTTTGGTCGCGGGACTGAACTACGCCACCATTCGATTCGATTGGCGACGACCCCTTCGCTCGCTGGCCATGCTTGGGCTGCGATATTCGGCCGACACGGCGTTTGTCACCGGAGCTTTTTTAGGCGGCTTGCGCGAGCGTGCGTTGTTCTTGCATGCCACACGGACGCGCTGAGCATCACGAAAAGAGCTCTCGGGTAAACTGCAATATTGTCTGCGCGTTTAGCTCCGGGTCGCGCCCCAGATGCACCCGATAGATCCGCGAGCGCCGCAGCAATTGGCGGCAGTTCCGTAGGCGCGAAAGACCCAGACCAGTTTTCTTGACCAATTCCAGTGCGCTCGATTGCAGGATAAATTCCAGGCCTTGGAATAGCCCCAGCCCGATCACGCCATTCGCGATCACCGGCCGCAGCGCCGCCGCCATTCCGATCTCTTCAATACTGCACTCCGGAAGCAGCGTGCGCGCCCCAATGAAGACCGCGCCCGGTTCGGCCGACCCGCACACCCGATCCTGAAAATAGCTGAAGTTCACCAAATGTTTTGGGCCGAATTCCATGCGTTGAATCACGCGCCGATGCTCCGCCGGGATGGACTGTTCAGAGCCCGGCAGCAATCCGATCCTCAGCGGGTAGGCCAGCGCCCGGCCCGCGCGGTCGATCCAGGGCGAATCATCCGAGAGCAGACGTACTCCCGGAAGATTCATCAGATGCAATGCCAGCGTGCTCTTCCCACCGCCCATCGGCAGCAGCACCAATACTGCGCGTCCATTCACAGCGACGCCCAACGCGTGCAAGCGGTGCAGACCGCGTTGGTCTAACCCTTGGCCGATGCGCGAGAGCAGAAACAAGTATGCAGCCTCGTAGAGAAGTTCCGGATCTTCGCTATAGAGCTTCAGGTTCGAGCTAGCTTCATCCAGAATCCCCAGCCCGCGGCCGTGGTAGTCGATGTAGCGCCTGCTACCAGCCTTGTAAACGACGTTACGCGGAGTGTAGATCACGGCGTCGCCCGGCGGCGCGTCATCCAACGGCGGACGCTCGCGAAACAGTTCTACCGTCGTGTCATCGGGTCCGGGGCCAGGCTCCGACGAAAAATATCGGAAGTCTTCGCAGATGCCATCTACAGCGGCGTCCGCGTTGCCTTGCACCGAGAATCGAAACCCGTGGACATCAAACGATGTGGACGGACCCGGCATGGCCACCGTAGCCGGATTGCTTGCGGCCGGAACGGGACGCATGGTTCAGTATGGCCTGTCGTGAGGCGTCTGGGCAAGCGGGACGCTATAGTGAGAAGTTGAAACATTCTAGCGCCCTGGTGCTTTTTGACATCGATGGCACACTCGTTCGACGGGCGGGGCCCCATCATCGCGAGGCACTCGTGGACGCCATCCGAAAAACCGCCCATCTGGAAACCACCACGGAGGGCGTTCCGGTGGCCGGCATGCTCGATCGCGATATTCTCACTTCGATGCTGCTCCGTGCCGGTATGCCGCGGGTCGAGATCCGCCGCGTGCTGCCGGAAGTGATCGCCCGCGCGCAATCCATCTATGTCCGGCGCGTGCCCGACATCACTCGAAAGGTCTGCCCGGGGGTGCGCGGCCTGCTGGGCCGTTTGTCCCGGCGCGGCGTCGTCATCGGCCTGGTCACCGGCAATCTCTCGCGCATCGGCTGGCGCAAGATGGAGCGGGCTGGATTGCGGCACTATTTTCGATTCGGCGCGTTCGCCGAGATGGCTCGCGATCGCGCGGGATTGGTTCGAATCGCCATACGCCAGGCCCGCCGAGAGGGCTGGATCGCCCGCGACAGCAATATCTCGCTGATTGGCGATCATCCGAACGATGTTCTCGCCGCCCAGGCCAACGGCATTCGCTCCATCGCCGTGGGCACCGGGATCGTGCCGCTCGACGACCTGCGATCGTATTCGCCCGATATCGCCGTTCCAGATCTTAGATCGCTCAATTTAGACGTTTTGTTGTAACGGAATCTTTATATCCGCATGGGACAATCCTAGGGTGTGCCGATTCGCTCTATTGCTGCTACTGTCGTTCGCGGTTTTCGCCCAATCCGACGCTCCTACAGACGGAAATGCTTCGGCCGCCGACCCCGAAACATGGAACCTCTATTATCAGGCGACTTCTATCGGCCAGCATCACGGCACATTCAACTCTCCTTATACGGGACCGCTAAGTCTCCAGGACTATCCCGAGACCGACGCGTCGCTCACCACCACTCTGTTCTTCGGGCTTCGGCTCGGCCACGGCACGCAGTTCTACTTTGATCCTGAAATCGCCGGCGGGAAGGGTTTTAGCAACGTCAACGGACTCGCCAATCCGTCCAATGGCGAACTGCCGCGAGTCGCATCCGCCACTCCCAAGCCATACATCGCGCGAGTATACATTACCCATGACTTCGGTTTCGGCGACGCCGTGGAGCATGTCGATAGCGACGAAAATCAACTCGCGGGCGATCGTCCCGTCACGCGTTTCACGGTATCCGTTGGACGATTTTCCAACAGCGATTTCTTCGATGACAACAATTACTCGCACGATCCGCGATCGCAGTTTATGGCCTGGGGCCTGATGTATAACGGCGCGTGGGACTACCCGGCCGACACCCGCGGTTACACCTGGGGGATTGTGAACGAATTTCGCACCAGGAACTGGTCGTTACGATATGGGGTCACCGCCGAGCCTAGCGTCGCTAATGGCGGGCGGTTCGACCGGCGGCTTTTTGTCGATCAAGGCCAAACCATCGAGGAGGAGCGGCGCTACTCCATCGGCGGCCACACCGGCGCCGTTCGTGTGCTCGAATTTGCCAATCACACCCGATCTGGTAGCTACATCGAAGCGGTCCAGTTAGCCGAACAGAACGGCACCCGCCCCAGCGTCCAGGACATCCGCCGTCCCGGCACGCTCAAGTACGGAACGGGCATCAGCTTCGATCAGGAGCTTTCCGCCAACGTCGGTGTATTCTCGCGGCTGGGCTGGAACGACGGCAAGACCGAAGACTTCGCGTTCACTGCCATCGATCGGCTGGCCGAAGCCGGCGTGTCGGTGAAAGGCACGCGCTGGAAGAGAAAGGACGACGTGGTCGCAGCGGCCTTCGCGGCCAGCGGAATCTCGGGTGTGCACGCCGTTTATCTCTCGGAAGGCGGACTAGATTTCTTACTCGGAGATGGGAAACTCAACTACGCTCCCGAGTATCTTTGGGAAGGCTATTACAACGCCAGGGTCATGCGCGGCCTCTGGGCGACTTTCGACCTGCAGCACTATAACAACCCGGCCTTTAACCACGATCGCGGGCCGGTCTGGGTAGAGTCCATCCGCCTGCACATAGAGTTCGGGATCAAACCTCTACAAGCCAAGTGAAGTAGCCTATGGAAATGAGCCAATCTGATCCCGCGCGTCAGTTGTTGCGCCACGCCGTCGCCACGCTCGCCTATCGCGGCGGAAAGACGGTACGAGGGGCGCCCGATTCGTTCGCGGACTTTCACGCTTCGCCCGAAACACGGACTCCCGGCCAGATCGTCGCGCACATCGGCGATCTGCTCGGAGTGGGCTCTCTCAGCCGCGCGCGGACAACAGCAATGGCATCAATCGGCGCAGCTTCCGTGGCCTCAGGAAGTAAATCGTTTCTTCGCCGCGCTGGAAGCGCTCGATCAATATCTTGCTTCGGACGCTCCGCTGGAAGCTCCCGCTGAAAAGCTGCTGCAAGCGCCCATCGCCGACGCTCTTACGCACGTAGGACAAATCGCGATCCTGCGCCGCCTGGCCGGTGTTCCAATCCGAGCGGAGAATTATTACGTCGCGAAAATCGCCGCCGGACGCGTAGGCGACGATCAGCCTGTGCCGGTCTACGAGTTTTAGCACCTTCGGAAACATGTCCTCCCTCGGCGACGTTCAGTTCGCTTTTCGGAGTCTGGTCAAGAATCCCGGCTTCACCGCCGTCGCTGTCTTGACGCTTGCACTCGGCATCGGAGTGAACGCCACGGTCTTCACGGTGACCAACGCGGTACTCTTCAAGGGATTCCCGCTGGTCTCGGGGAATGATCGGCTGGCCTACATCAGCGATGGCAATAGCAATTGCTGCGTCTCTTATCCGGATTTTGAAGATTATCGGGCTCAGGCGAAATCGTTCCAAGGGATGGCCATTGTCCACGGGGTTTCCATTATCCTCAACGATGCGAACGGCTATCCAGAGAATATCGACGCCAACGAAAACAGCGCCGATACCTTCCGGTTGGTTGGCCAGAGACCGATCATGGGACGGGACTTCACGCCAGCCGATGAGGAGCCCGGCGCGGCTCCGGTTGCCATCCTGAACTACAGCTTTTGGGAACGCCGCTACGCGAAAGATCCCGCAATCCTAGGCCGAACCGTGCGGATGAATGGTGCGCCAACCACCATCATCGGCGTGATGCCGAGGGGCTTTTCCTTCCCGCAAAGAGTAGACGTATGGGTTCCTCTGGTAAAGACCGCGGAAGTCCTAAACCGGGCCACGCGTAACACATGGTTCGCTTTCGGTCCTCTGGCCGAGGGCGCCACGTTCGAGACCGCCCGCTCTGAAATTGAAGTGATCGGGAAGCGGCTGGCGAGCTCCTACCCTGTCACCAACAAAGACTACCGGCCCGCGGTATGGTATTTCCACGAATTTTTCATCGGTCCCAACGCCACCCTCATCTACGGGTCCATGTGGGGCGCTGTTGGATTTGTGCTCTTGATCGCTTGTGCCAACCTGGCCAATCTCATGTTGTCTCGCGCGATAGGAAAATCCCGCGAGATTTCCGTCCGCATCGCACTCGGTGCCGGGCGCTGGCGGATTATCCGGCAACTCCTGATCGAGAGCCTCATGCTCTCGGGCCTGGGAGGATTCCTTGGCTGGTGGCTCGCCAGGTGGGGTGTTCGCGCCTATCAGCTCGCCATGGCCTCAAAGTCGTCCTGGCTGATCCTCGACTACACGATGGACAACCGCGTTCTGGGTTACCTCATCGCGATTTCGATAGGAACGGGGTTATTATTCGGGCTTGCCCCCGCGCTTCGGCTCTCCAAACTCGACGTCAATGCCAGTTTGAAGGATGGCGGACGCGGTGCTGCCGGTGGAGAACGCGGAAAGCGTTTGAGTTCCCTGCTTGTGACCGGGGAAATGGCGCTGGCCATCGTGCTGCTTGCCGGAGCGGGCGTGATGATTCGTAGTTTTCTGAAGATTCATGGTGCGGATATGGGAGTGGATGCCGACAACGTCCTCATCGCCTTATTGAACCTGCCATCCGCTGAATATCCGCTTCCGGAAGCGCCGATTTCCTTCTTTGACCGGCTCCAGTCGCGTCTCCAAGCCATCCCCGGTGTAGGGTCTGTCGCTCTGGCCGACGATCTTCCCAGCTGGGGACGGAAGCTCCCGTTCGAACTCGCGCGCGTTCCCGTCGATAGTTCGCGACGGCCCACGCTACCCGTCTTGACCATCAGCCGGGCTTACTTTCGGACGTTGGGCGCCGCGCTAATCTCCGGACGGGAGTTCAACGACGCCGACGGACCGTCGGGAGTTCCAGTGGCATTGGTAAACTCGCTGTTCGCGAGCAAGTATTGGCCGGGAGAAGACCCCGTAGGCAAACGCCTTCGGTTGTTCAAGGGCAACACGCCGGATTCGTGGCTTACTGTGGTTGGCGTGGTTTCCAATATCATGCAGGGCGATGAAACCAGGCAAAGATTCAGCCCTGTGATCTATGTACCATACCGTCAAAAACCGGGAAGACACATGTGGGTTCTGGCGCGAACTCGCGTGGCCCCCACCAGTTTGGGATCTGCCTTGCGGCATGAGATCCAGGCGATGGATCCGGCGCTGCCGATTGCGTTTGGTCCGTTTACTCTGCGGGGCCGCCTGGAGAGATATTGGGACAACCGATTCTACGGAAGTATATTCCTCATCTTTGCGGCTATTGCGCTGCTGCTGGCTTCCGTGGGGTTGTACGCGGTCATCGCGCATTCGGTGAGTCAGCGCACGCAAGAGATCGGAATTCGGATGGCCATTGGCGCCACAACGCGCGATATTCGCAAACTAGTGTTCAAACAGGGAATGCTTCCCTTGGGGATTGGTCTGGCGATCGGACTGGCCGCGTCGCTGGCCGTCAATCGCCTTCTGAAGAGCGTTCTGGTCCAGGTTTCACCCGCGGACCCGATCACACTCGTCATAGCGTCATCCGTATTGATTTTGGCGGCGCTGCTGGGCTGTTTCATTCCCGCCCGCCGCGCCATGCGCGTCGACCCTATGGTCGCGCTGAGGCACGATTAGCCTCGGCCTCAACAGCTCGCATTACCCGCAGTGTATTTCCGCCATAAATTTTGCGAATGTCCGCCTCCTTATAGCCTTTCTCCAGCAGAGCGCGCGTTAGATTTGGAAACTTGGACACGTCTTCCAACCCCACCGGCGTACACGACACTCCGTCGAAGTCGCTCCCGATACCCACTGCGCCGATTCCACCGATCTTTACGGCATGATCGATATGCGCCACAACGTCCGCAAGCGTGGCCGGCGGCACCTTCTTTTTGTACTCGGCGATCGTGGCGTCTTCGCCTTGCGCGCCCGGCAGCTTGCTTTCCTGCACGTTCTTTCCCGCCGCCGCTGACGCCTCCGACAAAAATCCGCAGTTGAAGTTGATCTGCATCACGCCGCCCTTCTTGGCCAGCGCCGCGATCATTTCGTCGGTCATGTTGCGCGGAACGTTGCACAGCGCGCGACACGACGAATGCGATGCGATGATCGGCGCGCTGCTGGTCTCCAGCGCATCCCAAAATGTTTTATCGGCCGTGTGCGAGATGTCGATCATCATCCCCAGCCGGTTCATCTCGCGAACCACCTGCTTGCCGAACGGGGTCAGGCCGTTGTGATGATCCACTCCCGCCTTATCGACATCGCCCGACGAATCCGCCCAAGCGTTCGTATTGGTGTGGGTCAGCGTCATGTAGCGGATTCCCAGATCGTAGTAGTCGCGCAGCAAGCCCAAATTGTCTTCAATGGCGTGGCCGCCTTCGATGCCCATCAGGGCCGCGATCTTGCCCTGTTTATGGATGCGCTCGATGTCGTCCGCCGTCGTGGCGAGCGCAAAATCATTCGGATATCGCTCCACGATCCCATGCCGCACCGTGTCGATCATCTCCAGCGTGCGATGCGCCGAGTGATTGCCGTTCACATAGCTCGATGAAACGTACACCGCAAAAAACTGCGCGCCTAGGCCGCCTTCCTTCATCGCGGTTACATTGCTGTGGCCATCGTTCTTGTTTTTCCCGATGTCATATCCATCTACGGTGCGGCTCGTGATGTCGTTGTGCGTGTCGATCAGAAGCATGGATCGATGAATTCGCTGCACTTCGGCATCCGTCACCGGGCGCGTTTGGGCCAAGCCGGCCAGCGTCAAAGCCAGCAGGCCGCATAGGGTTCGCATGCCCTGAATATAGCGCAACATAAAGAAATCATTGGATTCTGCCGATCTGTTCCACGGCGGAATGGAGCAGGACCACACAACTCGGCTCGTCATCCTCATGCCGGTTTTCAACGACTGGAACGCTGTCGCGTTGCTGCTTCCAGCCTTGGACCACGCGCTCGAAGTCTGCCCTCTGCGGGTGGAAGTTCTGCTGGTCAACGATGGCTCCACGGTACCACTGCAGCCGGGACTCCTAACGCAGAAATTCGAGCATCTGCACTCCGTACAAATTCTGCACCTGCGGCGCAATCTTGGCCACCAACGCGCCATCGCCGTCGGGCTGGTTCACATCCACAAACATCTCCCCTGTGCCGCCGTGGTGGTGATGGATGGCGACGGCGAAGACCGCCCTCGCGACGTGGCCTACATGATCGCGGAGTTCGTCCGCTCCGGCCAGGGCGCCATCATTTTCGCCGAACGCGCCAAGCGGATGGAGAAGGCCGCTTTCCAGATTTGTTACCGGCTGTATTGCGCCATCCATTGGCTGCTCACCGGCGTGCGCGTTCGCGTCGGCAACTTTAGCATCGTGCCGTGGCAGGCGGTCGAGCGCCTCGTTGTTGTGTCCGAGCTTTGGAATCATTACGCGGCCGCCGTGTTTCGCGCCCGGCTCCCCTATCGAGCCATCCCCATGGATCGCGGACGGCGCATGAGCGGCGAATCGAAGATGAACTTCGTGGCGCTGCTGGTGCATGGCTTAAGCGCCATTTCAGTCTTTAGCGATATCGTCAGCGCCCGCCTGCTGATCATGGCATCCGCTTTTATCGCTCTGTTGGTAGGCGCGGCAGCTACGGTTCTCGGGATGCGATGGACCGCCCATCTCTCCATTCCAGGTTGGGCCGGCTTCACCGCCGCCATATTGTTCGTTATGCTCACGCAAGCCTTGTTGGGAGCATTCCTGCTCCTGTTTACCATCATCAGCGCACGCGCCAACATGAGTTTCATCCCATTGCGCGATGCGCCTCATTTTATCGACCGCCAGGAGCGAGTGTTCCCCCTTGACACCCTATCAATACGCCGGCTCCGAGCTGGAAATCTTTGAGAAGGCGCACAACTGGAAAGCCTACCTGCGCCGGTCCATGCAGCCGTATTTGCGCGGCTCCGTGCTCGAAGTGGGCGCGGGATTAGGCGCAAATACCCGCCAATTCGCTTCTCTCCAGTTCGATCGTTGGACATGCCTGGAACCCGATGAATCGCTGCTCGAACAAATCGAGCCGGGCGATCGGCGCGAGCTTGTATTGGGCGATCTTTCGGCGCTCGATTCGGCGCGGCTGTTCGACGCGATCCTTTACGTCGACGTGCTGGAGCATATAGAAGACGATTCCGCCGAACTTCGCCGCGCGGCCGCGCACCTGAACCACGGTGGCTCGCTGATCGTTCTATCGCCCGCGCATCCATTTCTCTTCACGCCGTTCGACCAGGCCATCGGCCACTACCGCCGCTACACCAAGGAGTCGTTACAGGCCGCAGCGCCCCGCGAGTTGCACCAGGAGAAGCTGGTGTATCTCGATTCGATCGGAATGCTGGCTTCGCTCGGAAACCGCCTCCTGCTCGATCAAAGCATGCCCACTGCCGGCGCAAATCAAAACCTGGGATAGCGTGCTGGTGCCATGCTCCCGATCTGCTCGACCCGTTGTTGTTCGGCGCCGTCGGGAAATCCGTCCTGGGAATCTGGCGCAATGTCTAGAGTCTGGCAGCGCGCGATTCCGACGGCTGTCTTTCTTGGAACGGCGCTGCTGCTCTTGTGGATGTTCGGCAATCGGTTGATCCTGGCAACCAACGACGAGGGCATTTACCTTGACGCGGCCGAGCGCATTCTGCACGGCCAACGGCCGTACGTCGACTTCTTCGGCTATATGAGTCCTGGCAGCTTCTGGATGCAGGCGCTCGCATTTCAGTTGTTCGGAGTGACGATGGCTGCCGGGCGAGTGCTGGTTCTCTTGTATGTCGCGATCGAGTGCGCTCTGATCTACTGGCTGGTGCAACGCTTCGCTTCGCGCACCACCGCCATCGTCACCGTGCTATTCTTTCTCGTCTTTGAGACTGCCGACCCCAGTATGCTCACCGCGCAGCACCGCTGGGACAGCAGTGCTTTCGCGCTGGCGTCGATCGCGCTGTGCCTGGGATACAAACGAGTCTACCTTGTGGCCTCCGGATTCCTGATCGCATGCGCTGCGTTGGCCACGCCCTCGGTCGCACTGGTCGCGCTTGTGACATTAGTTTGGCTGCGCAAACGCGCCGGGTGGTACGTTGTCGGGATAGCCGTCGCTGGAACCTCGGCCCTTGTCGCGCTTTGGCTCACCGGAATACTGCCCGCCTTCGTCCAGCAGTTGCTGTGGCTTTCGCGCAACTACGGCGCCGTGAACGTCATGCCGTATGGAAGCAATCATCGGCGGCTATGAGTGCCGCTTTTCCAAGGCGCGGATGTCTGGGAGCTCCCGATCCGGTTCGGCGATCGTCCTTTGCTTAGCGCTTCCCGCGCTGCTGCCGGTTCTAGCCGTCGGTATGATCTGGACGCAGCGAAAGACAGAGCTTCTGTATCTTTTACTTTGCGTAATCGCCCTGGTCGCGTCCACTTATCCGCGCTCGGATGTCGCGCATCTGGCCTACGTCGCGGCCTTGCCGTACGCGTTGGCCGGCATTCTCGTATATCGCTTGTTTTCAGCGCGCCCCCGCGCCTGGCTCGCCGCTGCCATCGCCATTTGGGCGGGAGTGTTCGCCTGGCAAGCCCAGCTCCCGGGGAATCTGCGGCTGCTGCACACGCCAGCCGGCGACGTGCGGGCCAGCGTGGAAGACGCGTCCATGGTCGGCGAACTGTTGCGGCACGTTCGGCCGCATGACTCACTCTTCGTTTATCCCTATAAGCCGCTACTCTATTTTCTGACGCAAGCGGAAAATCCGACGCGTTATTCGTACCTCGCGCCTGGCATGATGACTCGCGACGACGCTAGTCTCGCTCTCTCCGAACTCGATGCCCACCCGCCCCAGTGGGTGCTCTACATGGACTTGGACCCAGCCGAATTCGAGCGCGTCTTTCCAGCCGGCAAGGGACTGGACGCGCACTATCCGCAGCTGGAGCATTGGATCCAGACCAACTATCGCCCCTCCGGTTGCCCCCCGGTTGGCGCGTACGCGTTGCTGCGCCGCGTGATGCTTTCAGAACCGCGACCGTGAGGGAGCCGGTCCCCGCTGTTCCGCTAGTGGAAAATCTGCCACCACCTACGCTTTGGTGGTTTCGGCGGCGGCACCGCCAACGGAGGGACGTCCGACATTAGGGGCACCGGATACGGCACCGCCCGCTGAGGGAGGTCCAACGATAGGGGCGCCGGGGACGGCTCGGGTTCAGGTGCTTGGACGGTCACAACCCCTCCCATGTATCCAACATCTAGTGCAATATCAAGGGGCGCTCCGACGCGCTGTTCATCGCCACTGTGAATTGTCACAGTCACCGTCCGGCGGCTGAAACCCGACGCCGTCACCAACACGCGGGCGTCGCCCAGCGAGAGGCCCGTCCAGAGAACTTCTCCGGAAGCGTCGGCCGAAGACGTCCGAATAGGCTGATCGTTGGCCCCAAGCAATGAAACCTCGGCGGCCGGGACGACGGCTCCAGCTCGATCGATCACGCGAATTCGAACTCCACCCTCCTGCCCCCAAAGCGGCGCGACCGCCGTTAGTAGCGCGCCCACTAAGATTGCTCGACGGCTGCGTTGGGGAGCGGGCGACTCGCTGCAGAGGAGTCCGCAGACAAGGCCGTCGTTCGATGTCCACAAGTCATGCCACTCGTCTGGAGAATAAGCGCCCAAATCGTGTACGAGTGTTTTGCAATCGGTGCAGAAACGCGCGCGCCCCGCGCCTTCTAAATCCGTCCATTTCTTCTCGCACGGATTCAGGATGGCGAAATTCTCGCTCATGCGGGAAGTATATCTCACCAAATAAAAAGGCCGCCCCAACTGCCCGGGCGGCCTTCTCCTCTGATACTTGGTTTGTCTTAGTTAATCGCCGAACGATCCCACCGCTTCTTCTTTATCCGCCGCGACGGGCTTCGGCGCCGCAGGCATGATCATCTGGACCAAGTCGGCCGGAGCCGGCTTTTCCTTCAGGATTTGCTCGCGATACAGCTTCGCCATGCGCTCGTTTTCGGCCTGCTTCTGTTTCTCATCCCGGGCGCGCGTCTTTTCTTCACGCGCGGTCTTGGCGATGCCAAGATCGTCCAGATCGTGCTGTTTGGCGTGATTCACATCTTCGGCGCGCAACACCAGCGAGTGATCCTTGTTCGCCAGGTTCAAACTCTTGCCGCCGGCGATGATCTCATGCCGCCCGTGCTCCTCGTACCACTTGGTGAGCGTCGCGGTCATGTGCATCTTCTCGATGATGTTCCGCCATCCCACGCCCGTGTTGTAGGCGCAGAACGAAATCTCGCCTTCCTGCGTCGCGTAGGGGATGATGCACTGCTCGGTACGGCGGAAATCGTAGTTGAACAGATCCTGGAACCACATGCCCGCCACGAACAGGAAGTTCCAGCGATCATTGCGGCGCTTGGTGATGTCGTCCATGGTGCGGTCGCCCGTCACCTTGCCGTAGCCGCCCTTCTGCGCCTTGGGCGTCATGCCGAAGCACTTGTCGAACTTGGCGATCAGATCGGTCAGTTTGAAATGCGTGGGCGATTTGAACGGATTGTAATTGTGCAGCAGCGCCAGGCTGACGCCCATCACGTTCATCCAGCGGCTGGTCCGCGCGGCGTCGTTGATGCGCGCGATATCCTTCGCCAGGCGATCGGCGTTCAGGAACGCGGTCACCGGCACGGCTTCCTTGGTTTCCTTGTCGCACATCACGGCCATGCCGATCCCGCAGTTGGGATGGCAGCCGCAGCTCAGTTGTCCCCAGTCCGCCGACGGTCCATGGACCAGATCAGCGAAATCGGAGAACGTGCTCATGAACGAAATCGGGAACCAATCGCGCACCGGTTCGCCGAGCCCGGTCTGATTCTTTACGTCGTGCGCCAGGTGCGACAGCGTGTAGCGCTGGGCCTGGCGGCGTTCGTCGGTGACGGCTTCATCGCGGCCGGTGAACGACACCGGCTGGAAGCTCAAGAACGGAATCTTCTTCGGATTGTCGAGCGCGAAGCGCACCACAGCGCCCACCTGCTCGTTGTTGATGCCATTGATGATGGTGATCACGGGCACGATGTCGACGCCCGCTTTCCACAGATTCTCGATCGCGCGCAGCTTCACGTCGAACAAATTGCCCACCGCGCGATGCGAATTGGCTTCATTGCCGATTCCATCGAACTGCAGGTACGCATAGCGCAATCCAGCTTCGGCGGCTTGCTTGCAAAACTCGGGGCTCTTTGCGAACTCGATGCCGTTGGTCGCGGCCTGCACGCTGTTGTACCCGACTTTGCGGCAGTAGCGCACCGCGTCCAGGAAGTACGGCGAAAGCGTCGGCTCGCCGCCCGAAAACTGCACCGACATCTGCCGGCGCGGCTTGATCGAAATCGCGTTGTCCAGCAGCGTCTGGATATCTTCCCAGCTCAGCTCATGCACGAAACCGACCTGGTTCGCGTCCATGAAACACGGATCGCACATCATGTTGCAGCGATTCGTCAGATCGATGGTCAGCACCGATCCGCGGCCGTGCTTGATGGTGCTGGTTCCGTGGTTGTGCAGCTCTTCATCGGCGTGCGCGGCGATATCGCGGCCGGGAAAAACGTCTTCCAGGTGCTTGAAGAACTCCGAGTCCATGGCCATCAAATCTTCGAAGCGGCCATGCTTGGGGCACTCCTTCACCATCAGGATCTTGCCGTCGCGCTCGATGATTTGTGCCTTGATCTCGCCGACTTTCTCATTGAGCAGGATCTCGTGCGGCAGCTTGCCGTCCACAATCTGCTGCCGGATCTCCGGCACGCAGCGCGGGCACAGCGAATCGGTCTCGCGCGGCCAGCCGAGTGGCGGTTTCTGCTTCTCGTAGCTCTTCAGCAGCGGCTTGTCGGACCAAGCCGGTGTAAAGGACGGGTTCTGGCTGATTTGGTTGAGTTTGTCAAACGCAAACCAGGCAGCCCCCGCTGCCATTGTCACCACTTTTTCGACGTACTTGATGGGCTTGTGCATAGCTAGTTGATGTTTCCGAGTATAGGGCCGCTGGATTAAAGAGGCTACACGATTGTGTCGAACAGGCCGATTTGCCGTCCCGATGGGGATATCTCTCATCGAACGGGGCTGTGGAAAACCCGCCGTCCCATTGAAAATGAAAGGTTTATCGCGGGACAACCATTAGGTCGGTAGCTCGAAAGTCGGCGCCAGTCGCCAGCACTGGCTGGCCCCGAAGCGCTGCCAGCGCATAAACCGCGCAGTCCCCGAAGTTGAGTTGAGCCTTGTGTCCCTGGCCCTTTCCAAAACGCGCAAAGGCTCCGATAGCCGCCTTCGCTTGGGATACGTCGAATGGAACAATTTCGCAATCGAGCTCTAGAACCAGGTCGTACAGATCCTGCACAGATTGCGTACCTATACGAGCGCGCAGGACCATGCCAGCTTCCAGCAGCGAAACCGAGGACAATACCCAAACGGTGGAGTCTTTCATGGCCAGTAGCAAAGCAGGCCGTGAGGACTCGTGCAATGCAATTGCAACCAACGCGGATGTGTCGATTACCAAGCTATACGCGCCATTTGTCTAACTTGGGAGGCCATTTTCGTCGTATCCAAGGATCTCATCGATGCTGCGGGAGTCCAGTACAGGCATGGCTGCCAACTTCTGGGTAATGGCATCTACCTTCTTCCAATCAATTGGGCGCGCCGGTCCCCGAAGCTGCGCTTCGAGAGAACGAATCACCGCGTCCGTGAGAGTCACGCCCATTTTCTTGCTGACCTTTTCGGCCAGCCTGTGCGCGGCGGGGTTCTTGATGTAAAGCGTCCGCCCCTTCGCCTTGTTCATAAATCCATTATAGGGCAATCCCCAGGTATATACCGACGCTCCCAGGCCCCAAACCCCAATCCCCAACTCCCAAACCCGACCCCAGAGTCCGCCCTGTGTCAAAATCAGTGCAGAGGTTTTCTTGGCAGAGGAACGCAGTACCCCTGAAGCCGTGACCCCTGGCGCCGTTGGATCCCTTCGCTTGCTGGGCGTGCCCATCCGGCTGCATTTCACCTTCGTTCTGCTGCTGATCTTTCTGATCGTGATCGGCCTGGGCGGCAACCAGTCGCCCGCCAGCTACACGCTGTTCATCTTGGCCCTGATCGCCTCCGTTCTATTGCATGAGCTCGGCCACGCGTTGGTCAGCTCACGCTACGGCATCCGAACGCTCGAGATTGTGATGTATCCCATAGGCGGCGTCGCGCGCCTGGAACGCCCCGCCAAACCACGCGAGGAGTTCTGGATCGCCATTGCTGGTCCAGCCGTGAATCTCGCCATCGCCGGCCTGATCATTGCCGTCCTCTATTCGCAAAACCGAGCCTTCAACCTGTTCGCCCTGACGCAGCCCTCGGCTGACAACCTCGCCGATCGGATCGCACTCGGCAATCTCATCCTGGCCGGATTCAACCTGCTCCCGGCATTTCCCATGGACGGCGGACGCATGCTGCGGGCCATCCTGTCGCGCTTTAAATCCGAATACGAAGCCACGCGCATCGCCACCTGGTCTGGCCGCATGCTGGCCATCAGCATGGGACTTTACGGATTCATCTACATGCCCATGCTGGCCTTCGTCGCGTTCTTCATCTATTTAGGCGCGGCCAATGAAGGCGCGGCGTCCCGCGGCCGATCGCTGACCCAAGGCATCCCCGTCCGGGCTGCCATGATGACGGAATTTCGCACGCTCCCGCATGGCAGCACCATTCGCGACGCCGCCAATCTCTTGCTGTCCACATCGCAGCAGGATTTCCCCGTCGTACACGGAGACCAGGTGATCGGTTTGCTGGGCCGCAACGCGCTCCTGCGGGGCCTGGCCAACGACGGGCCGACGTCCTATGTCGCCGGATTCATGGAGCGCGAATTTCCCAGCGTTCCGCCCGACCGCGATCTCGCCGAAGTTCTCCCGCTGATGGCCCACGCCGGCGCCTGCGTGCTTGTGATGCAGGATGGCGAACTGCTCGGCCTGCTTAGCTCCGATAATCTCTCGCAGTTCCTGCTGTTGCGCAGCGTTGGCCTGCAGCCCTCCGAAGGATGATCATGCGTTTCCGACCCCCCACCGCCTACGTCCTGCTTGTTTGTTCGCCTTGACGCTGTCCGCCGCCAACTTCAAGCTCTATTTCAAAGACGGAAGCGATCAACTGGTACGCGAATACAAGATCGAAGGCGACCGCGTGAACTACTACAGCATCGATCGCGAGGATTGGGAAGAAGTTCCCCTGTCCATCGTGGACCTGGATAAAACCAAGGCCGAGATCAAGCAGCGCGCCGACGACGTTCGCGCCGATGCCGCCGCCCAAGAAGCCGAGGATAAAGCCGAGCGCGCCGCCCGCAAAGAAGTACAGAGCGTGCCCCCAGAACCGGGCGTCTATTTGATCGAAGAAGACCAGAAGCTGGTGCCGATGAAGGTCGGCGAGTCGAAGCTGGTCAGCGGCAAAGGCCGCACCTTGCTGAAGGCCATCACTCGGGTGCCTCTGGCAGAGAAAGCCACACTCGAACTCGACGGCCCCCACGCTAAGCAGGGCACCGCGAATCGGACTCCTCAATTCTATTTCCGGCTCTCGGAAGACGAACGTTTCGGGATAGTGCGCATGGGCGACCATAAAGGCAATCGGGTGGTCGAGAAGTTGACAATCCAGCCCGTCATCAACGAACCGACGCAGGAGCCCGACCTGGTCGAGATCTTCCGCCAACAAGTTGCCGACGGGCTCTTCAAGATCTGGCCGCAAAAGCCGCTCGAGCCCGGCGAATACGCAGTGGTCGAATACACCGAAGATAAGATCAACATGCAGGTTTGGGACTTCTTCATCGCGCCCGGGATCGGCAAATAAGCGTTACGCGCGGTGGAAAAATTCCAGGCTCTTGCGCGCGCAAACGCTCCAGCGGTATTCCTTGCGCGCCCTCGCCATTCCAGCCGATCCTAACTGCTGCCGCAATTCTTGCGACGCCAGTAATCTGTCCATCGCGCTCTGAATCTCCGCCGCGCTGCGTGGATCCACCAGCAATGCGCCCTCGCCCGCCACCTCCGGCAGGCAGGACGTATTCGAAGTAATCACCGGCACTCCCGCCGCCATCGCCTGCGCCACCGGAAACCCGAATCCTTCGTATAACGACGGATAAACGAAAGCGCTCGCGCCCGCCGTCAGCCCCGGCAGTTCGTCTTCTGGCACGTATCCGAGATAACGCACGCTCTTCGGCCTCGCCATCAATCGCGCCAGCGTTTTCTCGCCCGCCCATCCGCTGGCGCCGGCGATCACCAGATCAAAATCGCTCTGCGCCCGGCAATCCTGCCATGCGTCCAGCAGCGTGTCGATGTTTTTGCGCGGCTCTATGGTTCCAACGAAAAGCACATAGGGACGTTCCGCCGGCCTCGCTTGCGCGCCGAAGTAAACTTCCGGCACGCCCGAATAAATCACTTCGATTCGCTCCGGATCCAGGCCCGCCAGCCGCACCGCATCGGCCTTGGTGCTTTCTGACACCGCAATCAAGCGATCCGCCCGCTGCAGTATGTCTTTCGTGAAGCTCGCATCGGACTTCCGATTGGCAGCGGTGTGCAGTTCCGGCATCAGGCGGCACGTCATGTCGTGAATCGTAGCGGTCAGCTTCATCCTCCGCGGAGGATTGCGAATCAGCGTAGACGCGTGAAAAACGTCCGCCCCGGGCATCCCGAAGCTCCGTAGGGCGGGCAAGCCATTCCCAGCAAATAGTAACGCCAGATGCGACAACGTCCGCAGGCTTCCCAGCATCGATCGCTCATGATTCAGCGTCGTCAGGGTTTTGATCCGCGGAAACGTGAGAATTTGTTCATTGCCCGCCTGCTGCAACAGATTTTGAATCCAGTGATAGGTGTAGGTCTTTACGCCCGCGCTACGCAATAGCAACGGCGTAGCGTCCACCAGGATTCGCATGACCGCGCTATCCCAGCCGCCTGAAAAACTCGAGGCTTTTGCGCGCGCTATTTGCCCAGTGATAATGTTGCGCGCGTTCTCTCCCGGACTCGCCGAGCTTCCGCCGCAACGCCTGCGACGTCAGCAGCTTTTCGAGCGCCGCGCGAATCTCCGCTGGGCTGCGAGGATCCACCAACAGCGCGCCATCGCCTGCGATTTCGGGCAAGCACGAAGTGTTGGACGTGATCACCGGCACGCCCGCCGCCATAGCCTGCGCCACCGGAATTCCGAAACCCTCATAGAGCGAAGGATAAACGAAAGCGGTCGCGCCCGCCGTCAAGCCCGGCAATTCCTCTTCCCGCACATAACCGAGATACCGGACGCCTTGGGGTTCGGAAGCCAGCCGCGCCAGGGTCTTCTCCGCCGACCACCCGCCTGGGCCTGCGATCACCAGATCGAATTCGGCGCGCAACCGGAAATCCTGCCAGGCGTCCAGCAGCGCGTCGACATTCTTGCGCGGCTCAATCATTCCTACGAACAGCACATACGGTTTCGCTGCCGTCGTTGGCTGGGCGCGAAAATAAGCTTCCGGTACGCCCGGATAAATCACCTCGACGCGGCTGGCATCCAAGCCCAATAGGCGAACAGCGTCCTGCCGGGTGTTCTCTGAAATTGCGATCAACCCCGCGGCTTTCCGAAAAACATTCGCCGCCAGGCTCTCGTCCGCCCGGAGGTTGGCCGCGGTATGTAGCTCCGGCATCAGGCGCGTGGTCATGTCATAAAGCGTCGCCGTGAGCTTGATTTTCCCCGGAGGATTTCGAATCTGGTTCGACACGTGGAATATGTCGGCCTTGGGCATCGTCCAACGCAGCAGCGGCAGCCCTGGTACGCAATTCGCGGCGAACACGCTTCCCAGGTGAACATGGGTCCCGGCCCAGCCGAGCATCGACCGCTCATGGTTCAACGCGGACAGTCCATCCATCCGCGGAAACGTCTCGATTTGATCCTCGCCCGCCTGCTCCCGCAAGCTTTGAATCCAGTAATACAGGTAGTTCTTGACGCCCGCGCTTCTCAGCAGTAGCGGAGTGGCGTCAATCAGAATTTGCATGGAGTCAGAGCGTTCGTGTAAACATGTTGGCATACGACCCATGACCGTTGCAGAATTTCGAAAAATCGCGCTGAGCTTCCCCGAAGCAGTCGAGCAGGTCCATATGAATCACCCAGATTTCCGCGTGCGCGGTAAGATTTTCGCCACGCTCGGCTATCCCGACGACGCCCACGGCATGGTGAAGCTCACGCCCGAGCAGCAGCATGACTGCATCAAATCCGAGCCCTCTGTTTTCTCGCCCTCGAAAGGCGCTTGGGGTCTGCGAGGCAGTACCATCGTGAAGCTCAGGGCCGCCGAGAAGACTTCGCTAAGGACCGCCATGGCCGCCGCCTGGCGCAACGCCGCCCCGAAATCGCTGGCGAACTCGTAATCCTGAATCCGAAACGGGAGCTACAATGAGGAGGACAGGGATAAGCGAGGCTCTGGCGCATGATGAATATCTTTAAAGCCACTCGCGCGTACGAAACATGGCTCGCGAAGCACCTCACCATCCTCCCCGCCGATTTGAAGCGAAAACACGCGGCCATGGCCACCGATGTTTTCCCATTCTTGCGGGCTACCTTCTATCGCTGGATGCAAATCTGGCCGGAGACCTGTCCCGACCAGGCGACCGCTCCACGTGTGCTCGCCGTAGGCGATTTGCATGTCGAAAACTTCGGCACGTGGCGCGACGTTGAAGGCCGCCTAGTATGGGGCATCAACGATTTCGATGAAGTTTACGATCAGCCTTATACAGTCGATCTGGTGCGTCTTGCCGCCAGCGCCCACATAGCCATTCGCGAGGCGCGCCTCCAGATCGCGGCCAGGGATGCCTGCACCGCGATACTAGACGGGTACCAGAAGGGCCTGGAAACCGGAGGCCGTGCGTTTGTGCTGGCCGAAGAGCACGACTGGTTGCGTCACATGGTCACGGGAGTTCTTCGCGACCCGGTTCCGTTTTGGAATAAGATCGAGAGCCTGCCTCCCTGCAAGGGCCGCGTTCCCAAGAGCGCTCGGCGCGCTATGGAGCGCCTATTGCCCGAACCGGACCTCGAGTACCGCCTCCTGCACCGTATCGCGGGGCTGGGCAGCCTGGGACGCGAACGCTATGTCGGGATCGCAATCTATCGGGGCGCCAAAGTAGCGCGAGAGGCCAAGGCCATGGCCCCCTCGGCGTGCGTTTGGGCGGCCCAGGCCAACGGAAAGGCCAAGGTCTCCGAACACATCTGCTATCAAGATGCATTGGACCACTCGGTCCGCGCCATTGACCCCTTCGTGCGGCTGCGCGGAAACTGGATCGTGCGGCGTCTCGCGCCCGACTGCTCGCGTGTAGAGATTTCTTCGATGCCGAAAGAACGCGACGAATCCCGGCTTCTCCGGGCCATGGGATTCGAAACCGCCAACGTCCATCTGGGCAGTCCGCGCGCTGCGAAAACGATCCTGACCCATCTGAAGAAGCAACCCGCCGATTGGCTGCATAAAGCCGCCAGCGCGATGGTCAAAGCCACTACAGCTGATTGGAACGAATGGCGCGGCAGCAAGCGGCCGAAGCCGCGCGCAAAAGCCTAGAATGGGGATTGCCTCTTAGGATTTTCCTTCTTTGCTGCGTCCCCGGTTTCCTCTGCAGCCAAACGCCCGATTCGGTCCTCATCGTCGTCAATCAATCTTCGCCCCTTTCCCGCAAAATCGGGGAATACTACGCCGAGCGCCGCCGAGTTCCCGCCGTCAATATTTGCCGCCTCCAGACCACCACCGATGAGGAAATTTCCCGCGGAGATTTCGACGCCCGGATTTCGCGCCCCACGCAAGACTGCCTTCGATGCTCACAACCTCACCGAGAAAATCCTATACATCGTCACTACCGCCGGCGTGCCCTTGAAAGTTCGCGGCAGCGGCGGACTCACCGGCGATGCGGCGTCGGTGGATTCCGAATTGACGCTGTTATATTTCGATCTGCATGGGCGCTCGCATCCGCTGCCCGCCGGCATTGCCAACCCGTTTTTTGGCAAGATGCGCGCGACGTTTCGCCATCCCGATTTCCCCATCTATCTGGTCACGCGCCTGGCCGGATATGATTTCGAAGACGTCAAAGGCATCGTCGACCGCGCGCTAGAAGCCCACAATCGCGGGAAATTCGTGATCGATTTGAAAGGCAGCGACAACACCCAGGGCAATGCCTGGCTGCTCCAGGCCGCCCAGCAACTCCCGCGCGATCGCCTGGTGTTCGATCGCTCGCCGGCCGTCCTGGAACACGAGAGTGATGTCATCGCGTACGCATCGTGGGGCTCCAACGATCCCGATCGCAAGCAGCGCCATCTGGATTTTCACTGGCTCCCCGGCGCCATCATGACCGAATACGTGTCCACCAACGGACGTACCTTCGCGCGCCCTCCCGATAGTTGGAACATCGGCGGCGCCTGGGGTGACGCAAAAGCTACCTTCGCTGGATCTCCTCAGACCTTGACCGCCGACTATATTCACGACGGCGCCACCGGCGCTTCCGGCCACGTCTACGAACCATATTTGGCCTTCACTCCGCGACCCAATTTTCTACTGCCGGCTTACTACCAGGGCCGCAACCTCGCCGAAAGTTACTACCTGGCGATTCCGATCTTGAGCTGGATGAACATTGTCATCGGCGATCCATTGTGCAGTTTGGGAAAGCCGTGAGAGAAAATAGAAATAGATGATCCAACTTTCCGGCGCCGGCAAGCGCTTCGGCCACAAGCTTCTGTTTGAAGATCTCAACTGGATGATCACGCCCCAGGACCGCGCCGGTCTGGTGGGCGCGAACGGCACCGGAAAAACCACGCTGCTCAAAGTGCTGGCCGGCCTGGAGTCGCTCGACTACGGCAAGCTCAGCGTCACGCGCGGCGTCAGCTCCGGCTACCTTCCGCAAGACGGCCTGTCGCTCTCCGGCCGTAGCGTCTTCGCCGAGTGCATGTCGGTTTTCGCTTCGCTGCAGAAGATGGAAATTGAGATGGAAGAGCTCACGCACAAGATGGCTGAGATCGATCCCGCCGGTCCGGAGTACGCAGAAGTCGCCGACCGCTTTCATCAGCTCGATAGCGAATTTCGCACCCGCGACGGGTACGCCATCGAAGCGCAAGTGGGAACGGTGCTGGCTGGGCTTGGATTCCCGCATGAGGATTGGAACAAGCGTACCGAGGAATTTTCGGGCGGCTGGCAGATGCGCATCGCGCTCGCCAAGCTCCTGCTCGAAAAGCCCAACTTATTGCTGCTCGATGAGCCAACCAATCACTTAGATCTCGAAGCTCGCAATTGGCTGGAGCAATATCTCGCGAATTATCCGTTCGCCATCGTTCTGATTTCACATGACCGCTATTTCCTGGACGTCACCGTCAACAAGATCGTCGAAATCTGGAACCGTGGCGTGCATTTTTATTCGGGCAACTACGAGAAATACCTGCGGCAGAAACAGGAGCGTACCGAGCAATTGCAGGCCGCCTATCGTAATCAGCGCGAACGTATTGAACAGCTGGAAGCGTTCATCAATCGCTTCCGCTATCAAGCCACCAAGGCCAAACAGGTCCAAAGCCGCATCAAGGAGCTTGAAAAGATCGAGCGCATCGAATTGCCGGCCGAGGAAAAAACCATCCATTTCACGTTTCCGCAGCCCAAGCCCAGCGGCCGGATCGTGGCCGAGTTTCAAAACGTATCCAAGAGCTACGGAGAGAAATTCGTATTCGGCGGCGTCGACTTTATCATCGAGCGCGGCGACCGTATTGCGCTGGTGGGCGTCAACGGGGCGGGGAAATCAACCTTGATCAAATTGCTGGCGGGCACCGAGGCGCTGACGTCGGGGGAATACCGCCTGGGCCACAACGCAGAGGTTGACTATTTCGCGCAGGATCAATACAAGGAACTCGATCCCAACGCGCGCCTGCTGGACGATCTGCAGAGCGAAGCCCCGCGATCCTCGAATACGGAACTGCGCAGCCTGCTGGGTAGTTTTCTGTTTTCCGAAGACGACGTCTTCAAACGCATCGGAGTGCTCTCGGGTGGCGAGCGCAACCGCTACGCGCTGGCCCGCATGCTGTTGCAGCCGTCCAATTTCATGCTGCTCGATGAGCCCACCAATCACCTGGATATGCGCGCCAAGGACGTGCTGCTGGAATCGCTCGAAAAATACACTGGAACGGTAGTGTTCGTTTCGCACGACCGTTATTTCATCGACAAGCTGGCAACGCGGGTCTTCGAAGTGGGCGGAGGCGAAGTCCACGTTTTCCCGGGCAACTACGAAGACTACGTGTGGCGCAAAGAAGGCAAGAACATCGATCTGACGCTTCCCGTTCCTGGAAACGGAACAACTCACCAACAACCAACAACCAATAACCAACAACCAGCGAAGCGCTTGAATCCCATGAAGCTGAAAAAGCTGCAGGATCGCGCTCGCGAATTGGAAACGCAAATCGCCGCGCTGGAAGCCGAAATCGCGAGCGATGAAGAGAGCCTGGCGAATTATGTCAGCGCTGAGGAATCCATGCGGGTCTCGACGCAACTGGAGAAACGCCGCGCGACCTTAAGCGCGTTGCTCGCAGAATGGGAAGCGGCGTCACAAGAAGCATGAGCGACTTTCAGGAACAGCTCGCGCATCTGAGGAAACGCATCGCTCGGATCGACAAAAAGTTCACAGCTCCAAAGCGCCAACAACCAACAACCAACAACCAACAACTGGCCTTCCCCGAAGAATGGCTGCACGGCGAAGAAGTGGCAACGGCTTTCGGAGTCCACTATGAAACCGAGAGACTTTACGAACGCCAGCGACGGCATGGCAGCATCGGCATCGTGGATCTGGAAGATCTTTCGCCTGACTTGCTGGATCCCATTTCGAACGGGCAGATCCGCGGAGTTCCGCCCTCGAAGTGGTGCTTCCTCGATACGGAAACTACCGGATTAGCAGGTGGTTCGGGAACCTATGCGTTCCTGATCGGAGTAGGCCGCATCACGCCGCAGGGATTTCGAGTGCGGCAGTTTTTCATGCGCGACTTCGGTGAAGAAGCCAGCCAGTTGAGCGCAGTGGCGGAACATCTGAAACAATTCGATGTGCTGATCACCTACAACGGCCGCACCTTCGATCAACCGCTGCTCGAAACGCGCTACCGCATGGTGCGCCAACGGCCGCCTTTCAGCTCAATGGAACATCTCGATCTGCTCTTCGGCACGCGACGGTTATGGAATTTGCGGTTCGACAGTTGCCGGTTGGTGGATCTGGAGAATCAAATCCTGGGCGTCGAGCGGCACGGCGATCTCCCCGGCGAAATGATTCCGTATGTTTATTTTGAATATGTGCGGACGCACGAAATCTTTCGACTGATGCCGGTGTTCCATCACAACGCGATCGACATCCTGACTCTGGCGTGCCTGACCGCGATTGTTCCCCGAGCGTTTTGCCCTTCCGAACAGGCCGAGTTTTCGCATGGCGCCGAAATGGTGGGGCTCGCGCGCTGGTGGCGGCAAGCCGAGCAGCATGAAAACGCGCTGGCGCTTTTTCGGCAAGCCATCCAGAAGAAGCTCCCGGATGATCTGATGTTTCGGACGTTGTGGGATATTGCGGCTTTGGAGAAAAAGCTCGGCCGCGAACATGCCGCGATTCCGGTCCTGACGGATCTGGCCGCATCCAGGAATCCGTGGCGCGGACCGGCGTTTGTGGAACTCGCCAAGTATTACGAACGCCGTGAGCGCAATTACGCGCTGGCTCTGGAAATGACGCGCAGCGCCATGGAACTGGAACCTTCGGAAGCGCTGGAGCGCCGGGCCGCCCGCTTGGAAAAGCGCGTGGCCATTCCAAAAACATCGAGACTCCTATGATGAAAACGTTTCTGCTCTTCCTTGTTGTGATCGGTATGACGAGTTGCGCGCATCCGCCCAAGCTGGACATCACGCTGAAGATGGACAAGCAAAGCGCGGACCTGATTTTTGTTCGCGTGAAAGTGGTGAATCTGGAGGACCGCGCCACGGTTCCCATCGCGGTCGAACTCAGCGGGCAAGCCGAAACCAACGGACATTGGGACAAATCCAGCCAACTATTGCATCCGGCGGCGTTCGTGCTGAACAAAAAAGAGCAGCGCGAGATCACCAAACTGTGGAGGGTTCCGGCCGACGCGGCGCGAACCACGCTTACGGTGAAAGAACAAGAAAGCGGAAATTTGCTAAAAACCGACCGGTCCGAGCAGGTGTTTTCGGCTCCGGCTACAGCAAAGCCATAAGCTCGCTCGCGGCCACTCCCTGCGATTCGGCCACTCCGGGATGCGTGATGTGCCCGGCGTAGGTGTTGACGCCTTCGCGAATGGCCGGATTATCCTGGCAGGCCCGCTCCAGACCCTTGGCGCAAAGCTCCGCGAGATACGGGAAGGTCGCGTTGGTGAGCGCGTACGTGGATGTATGGGGGACCGCGGCGGGCATGTTCGAAACACAATAATGCAGCACGCCATCGACGAAATAAATGGGATCGGTGTGCGTGGTGGCATGCGAAGTCTCGAAGCATCCGCCTTGATCGATGGCGACGTCCACCATCACGGCGCCCGGCTTCATGGTCTTCAGCATCTCGCGCCGGACTAGCTTGGGCGCCGACGCTCCAGGAATCAGGACCGCGCCGACCACCAGATCGGCATTGCGGACGGCTTCGCGCACGGTGAAGATGTTGGAGGCGAGCGTGACCACCTGGCTGCTATAAATGTCGTCCAGCGCGCGCAGCCGGTCGAGATTGCGATCGATGATGATCACGTGCGCGCCCAGGCCGACGGCCATTTTGGCCGATTGATGGCCGACCACGCCGCCGCCCAATATCACGACATTGGCGGGCGCCACTCCGGGCACTCCGCCGAGCAAGATGCCTCGTCCGCCGTTGGGCCGCTCGAGATAGACCGCGCCGACTTGAACCGCCATGCGGCCAGCGACTTCACTCATGGGCGTGAGCAGCGGCAGCGAACCGTCGCGCTCGCGAATGGTTTCATAGCCGACCGAGTTGACTTTGGCCGCGATCAGTTTGCCGGTGAGTTCGGGCAGCGGCGCGAGGTGCAGATAGGTGAACAGGATCAGGCCGGGGCGGAAATGCGCATACTCGGAAGGCTGCGGCTCTTTCACTTTGATGACGAGATCGGCCTTGCTCCAAACATCGGCGGCAGTGGGGAGGATCTCGGCGCCCGCATCCGCATATTCGAAATCGGGGATGGAGCTTCCGGCGCCGGCTTGCGTCTCCACCAGCACGCGATGGCCGGATTCACGCAGCGCGGTGACGCCGCTGGGAACCAACCCGACGCGCGTTTCGTGATCCTTGATTTCCTTCGCGAGGCCGACGATCATTGCGGGGGCGCGGGTGTAGGTGAGGCGTCCGATTTCGCGCTCAGGCGTTTCGGGCCGAGGCCCAGGGCGATCAGAGAGAGCGAATTGATTTTGCCGTCGGGCGTTAGGTTCTGAGTAGTTTGGAAGCGCTTGAGCGCATCGGCCGAATCGGGTCCCCACTGCCCGGTGGGCTCGCCTTGCAAATAGCCTTTGCTCGCGAGGGCCTGTTGGATTTCCTTATAACGATCCGCGGTGGGGGCTTGCTGGTAGGAGCGCGGTGGGCGGTGCGCGGTGGATTTGCCTTTGTGATGAGCCGCGTTCTTGGTGCTGGTAGCTGTTACTTTCGTACTTTTTTTTGCCGGCGTGGCAGAAGTCGCAGTAGTGGAACTGTGATGACGTTTGTGGGCCGTTGGAGTAGTGGCGCCAAAGGCCGCGGACCCCAAGGTAAAAATGGCCAGGACTGAAAAAAAGGCTTTAGACACTAAAGCTCATTGTAGAACGGGAAAGGTTGTTGGTGGTTAGTTGTTGGTTGTTGGTGGCCGGCGACCGGGTGGCGCAAATGGCCTACTTTTGTGTTTACCCCCGGGTTGATTTGGGCCGTCCGTGTTTGGGTGCGTGCTCGACATGCTGATGGAAGAATAACCGTCCAGAATGCGGCCGGGCGAGGCGGAGTGCGTAACGCAATGACAGGGAAGGGAAGAAAGCGGAAGCGGCCGTGTGATCGTTGGGTTCTTGACAAGTTCCATATTTCTGCTATTGTCGAAATATGCCAGCCGCCAAAACAGCCACTAGCGCCGAGCAGGTGGCGAAGTACGCCGATATGTTCACGGCGATCGGGACCGAACCGCGCCTGCGGATCATGCGGCTTCTCCTTACCGCTCATCCCCAGGGTTTGGTGGTTGGGGAAGTCCAGAGCGAGCTCGGGATTCCGAATTCTACTCTTTCGCACCATTTGGAAAAGCTAAAAAACGAGAATTTGGTCAAGGTGCGCCGCGAGAGCACGTTTCTTTGGTACACCGCGAATACTGAGGCGTTGGAAGAGCTATTGGGTTTTCTCTATGCCGAGTGCTGCACGCGCAACAATGCGGTGAGACCCGAGGCGATTGTCACTCTTTGCAAATAGAAGATAAGCTCTCATGATCAAATCGAAAATACTATTTCTTTGCTCCGGGAATTCCTGCCGGACCCAAATGGCGGAAGCGCTTCTCCGCGATCTGGCTGGCGATCGCTTCGACATTGTCAGCGCCGGTGGAGATCCAACGCCCCTTGATCCGGAGGCTGTTAAGGCGATGGGTGAGTTGGGCATCGACATTTCAGGCCAGAAATCGAAGGATGTGAGCGGGTTCTTGGAACAGCGCTTCACTTTTGTGATTTCATTGTGCGACCGGCGAAAAGAGTCCGGTTGCCCGATTTTTCCAGGCGCCATCTGGCGGGAGAACTGGGATCTTGAAAACCCTGCCCTGGCAACCGATCGAAGCGCAGCGGTGCGCCGGGTGCTGGATGAGCTTCGAGATCGCATCGTCCAATTTACGAGTAAGCATCCATGAGGGGAGCTATGGAAATCAGAGACGTGGTGAAAGAGAAATACGGCCAGGCGGCGCTGCGCGTGGCTACCGGCGGCAGCTCCTGTTGCGGGGCGAGCGCGAGCCTGGACGGCTGCGAGGTCGACCCGATCACTTCAAACTTGTACGATGCCGATCAGACCGGGCAGATCCCGGAGGATGCCGTCCTCGCCTCGCTCGGTTGCGGCAATCCGACCGCTCTAGCCAAACTGAAAGCCGGCGAAACGGTTCTCGATCTCGGTTCGGGTGGCGGCATCGACGTGCTGCTTTCCGCCCGGCGCGTCGGCCCTACCGGCAAAGCATACGGTCTGGATATGACCGATGAGATGCTGGCTCTCGCGCGCGAGAACCAGCGTAAGGCCGGCGTTGAGAACGTCGAGTTTTTCAAGGGGGAAATCGAAAACATTCCGCTGCCCGACAACTCGGTGGATGTCGTCATTTCCAACTGCGTGATTAATCTTTCGGCCGACAAGAACCGGGTGTTACGCGAGGCGTTCCGCGTCTTGAAGCCAGGCGGCCGATTTGCGGTCTCCGACGTAGTGGTGCGGGGCGATGTGCCTGAGCAAGTGCGCCGCAGCATGGAACTGTGGGTGGGCTGCATTGCCGGCGCGCTGGAAGATCACGAATACATCGCCAAACTCGCCAAAGCCGGATTTGACGACATCGATATCGAGCCGACTCGCGTTTACAGCATCGAGGACGCACGGCAATTTCTGACTGGCGAAGGCATCGATGTGGACGCCATCGCGCCGCAAGTGGAAAACAAATTCATGAGCGCGTTTATTCGCGCGGTGAAACCAGCCGCCAAGGAGTGCTGTGGGCCGGCGTGCTGTAGCTGAGGCACTGGGGACGGCTCTCCTGTTGGCAGCGGTGGTGGGTTCGGGCATCATGGGCGAGCGGCTGGCAGGTGGAAATATCGCAATCGCGCTGCTTGCCAACACGATTGCTACGGGCGCGGCTTTGGTCGCCCTGATCCTGGCGTTCGGACCAATTTCTGGAGCGCACTTCAATCCGGCTGTGACGCTGGCGGACGCTTCTCGGGGAGGTTTGGCATGGCGCGAAGTTCCGGTTTATATTGCCGCTCAAATCGGCGGCGCGTTCGCCGGCGTTGCGACGGCTCACTTGATGTTCGGCGAGCCGTTGTTTTCCGCCTCACACCACGCCAGATCGGGCAGCGCCCAGCTCTTCAGTGAATTCGTCGCCACGTTCGGGCTTCTTTCGGTGATCTGGGGATGCGTCCGATTCCGATCTTCGGCCGTGCCGTTTGCGGTGGGGGCCTACATTACCGCCGCCTACTGGTTTACGTCTTCCACTTCATTCGCAAATCCAGCCGTGACGCTGGCCCGAGCGGTATCCGATACGTTTGCCGGAATCCGGCCTATCGACGCTCCCGGTTTTATTCTGGCGCAACTCGCCGGAGCGATGGCCGCGACGCTCTTATTCCGGTGGCTCACGTATGTCCGTTAAGAAACGAATTCTCATCCTCTGCACTGGAAATTCGGCTCGGAGCCAAATGGCCGAAGGACTTTTGCGCCACGACGCCGGCGACCGCTTCGAGGTATTCAGCGCCGGAACTAAGCCGAGCCAGGTTCGGCCGGAAGCCATCGCGGTCATGCGAGAGTTGGGCATCGACATTTCCGGCCAGCGTTCCAAGAGCGTGGACGAATTCGCCGGCCAGCAATTCGACTACATTCTGACGGTTTGCGACAACGCCAAGGAGAGTTGCCCCATCTTCCCCGGCAAGGCCATCGCGACGCATCACAATTTTGAAGACCCCGCCGCGATGGAAGGTTCTGAAGAAGAACGACTCGCCGCGTTCCGGCGCGTTCGGGAAGCGCTTCGAACCTATCTACAGAGTTTTTCACTCGGCTCGGAGGGCCTTCAGCGGGTCTAGTTGAATCGCGCGGCGGGCCGGGACCCAGCAGGCGATGAAAGCCACCACCGCCATCAGCGCGATAGCGCAGAGGTACGTCAAAGGATCGTGCGCGCTAACGCCATAGAGGATCTGGGCGAAGAATTGCCCCGCCGCGAAGGCCAGGGCGAAACCGATGATTACCCCCGCTGCCAGTAGTTTCGTCGTACGCGCCAGCACCAATCGGGCCACCTGGGATGGCGCAGCGCCCAATGCCATGCGGATGCCGATTTCCCGGGTTCGTCGGGACACGGCATAGGCCATAATCCCGTAGACGCCGGTCGCGGCGAGTACCACCGCGAGCAATCCGAACGCCGCCAGCACCACGGCGACCAGCTTGGCGGGGAATAATGCCAGCCCGAGTGCGCTGGTCAAACTGCCCTCGTTGAAGATCGTCAGCGACGGGTCCAGTTCGGCGGCGGCGCGGCGCAGCAGACGGACTGTTTCGGGTTCGGAAAGAGGCGAGCGCGCGACCAGCGTCTGACCGGGAGTCCAACTTTGTTCCATCGCTTCAAAGATCGTGGGCGTCGGCGATTCGCCCAGTGAACGATATTTTCCGTCTTCCACCACGCCGGCAATTTGGATCCATTTGCCTTTTGTGCCGTGGTGGAATCGCTTACCGACGGGATCTTCGCCCTGTAAGAGTTGGCGGACGAACGCCTCGTTTACTATTGCAACCCGCGGCGCGTCTTTGTTATCGCGCTGATCCAAGTCGCGGCCGGCGATTAAACGAGTCCGCATGGCTTGTAGATAGCCGGGAGTAATGAAATACATAGCGGCCAACGGGACGTCGCCCGGGCGCGGTTCCGGTTTGCCCTCCAGAAAAACGCCGCTGTTGGAAATATTCAGGGTCAGTGGCAGGCCGTCAATAATCCCGGCCGACTCAATTCCCGGGATGGCACGGACCTTGTCGAGAAGACGGCGCTGAAACTGGCGGCTGCGCTCTTCGTCATAACCCTGTGCGGCAAAATCGTAAGACAGGACAGCGGCGTGCTGGGGGTCGAAACCCAGGTTCAGGCTGAGAGCGTGCTGCAAGCTGCGCACGACGAGAATGCTGCCGATCAGCAAAACCACGGAGAGGGCGACCTGGGTGGTGACCAGAATGTCGCGCAGGCTAAGGCGGCGAAGTTTTTCCGAGGGCGCATCGTTCTTGATGGCTCCGGCCAAGCTGGCGCGAATGGACTGCAGCGCGGGAGCCAGGCCGAACAAGAGCCCGGTACATATCGAAACAAAGGCGGCAAACAGCAACACGCGGGGGTCCATCACGATGTGAGGAATCACCGGGATGTCAATGGGCGGGCGCCACACGTTCACCAGATCGTTCAGCCAGTAGGCCAGCAAAATTCCCGCCGCGCCGCCCGCGATGGACAGCATAAAGCTCTCGGTGAGAAGCTGGCGGAGCAGTTGACCGCGGCTGGCGCCCAAAGCCAGACGGATTGCGGTTTCCTTTCTGCGGTCCGTGGCACGAGCCAGCAAAAGGCTGGCAAGATTCACGCACGCGATGAGCAGCACCATGCCGGCCACTACCATCAATACGGTGGAGAATCCGGTGATTGCTCCGCGCAAAAAGTTGCCGGCCATTCCAGGCGGCGAGAGTACGATGGAAACGCCGGCGTCGTCCTTGGGGTATTCGCGAGCCAGAGCGGTGGTGATGGCATTGATGGCCGCCTCGGCGCTCTTCATAGAAACGCCCGGTTTCAGTCGTCCAACGACCAGCCCATTCGAGTCGCCGCGTTGGTCCATCCAATTGAACTGCTCAATTTGTTCCGCCATGGCCAAGGGAACGAAAATCTCGGGAGTGTAAACCAGCTCGGTTCCAATAAATGCCCGAGGCGTCACCCCTAGGATGGTGTAATCGAGCCCGCCGATCTTCACACTCTTGCCGGCGATATCGGGATCGCCACCGAAGCGCCCCTGCCAGCAGGCGTAGCTGATCACGGCCACTGGATGCCCGCCCCGTTTTATGTCGTCCGCGGGATGCAGCACCCGGCCCCGGATCGGTTGGACTCCCAGCATGTCGAAGTAATTTCCACTGACCTCATAGCCCCACAAGCGCGCATTCTTATCCCCGCCACGGCTGACATTCATGGCCACGAAACGATACATGGCCAGACCGCTCAACACCGAATTGCGATCGCGATAGTCTTTGTAATCCGGATAGGAAAGGGTAGGGAACTGCGCCTTGGAAGTGCGCATGTTGAAGGACACCAGTTCGCTCTGGCGCTCCACGCCGAAAGGCCGGAAGGCCACGGCATTGACCAGCGAGAAGATGGTAGTGTTCGCGCCGATGCCGAGCGCCAGGGTGACGATCGCGGCCGCCGTAAAACCGGGACTGGAACGGAGGCGGCGGAACGCAAAAGTCAGATTATGGCGCAGCATGGCAACTGCAGGGCACGTTGAGAGCCGCAAAAAGCATCAGATTTTGCATCAAATCGCGCGTTCGACTGCTCGATTTTGGGAAAGCCCGTTCATGGGCGGTCACTTGGCGGAGGGCGTGAAACTTAAAGCTTTGTTGTAGTTAGGTCGATAACAAAGGTTCTGGTATGTCTTGGCCGAAAATTACTGGAGCGATATGCGGCGCGCTGGCGACCCTGTTTGGGTCGGTGGTGCTGGTGGGCTGGACAATCCACTCGCCCTTCCTGATTCGCTTGGCGTCACATCTGTTGTCGATGCACCGGAACACGGCGGTTTGTTTCATCGTGAGCGGCCTTGTTCTGGCAGGGGTCGCAACCGGCCGGTCGCGGCTGGTCATTGCCGGTTCCTGTTTCGCGGCGGCGGTGGGGGCTGCCACGTTTCTTGAGGACCTGCTCCACGTCAATTTTGGAATCGACGAACTCTTGGGTTCCTGGTACATCATCCGCCGGGCGACGGATCCGGGCCGCATGTCGCCGGCTACCGCGCTCTGTTTCGTCGTTCTGGGCGCGGGATTCTTGTTGACCCAAACCAAACTGTATAGCAACCGATCAGCGATTCTGGGCGTTTCGGGTTTGCTAGTGGCGGCGGTGGGGGCAAGCTGCTGCATCGGTGTGCTTTCAGGAAGCAGCGATGCATTCGCGTGGGGCAACCTGACCCGCTTGTCATTTCACACGGCAGTTGGATTCATCGTGTTGGGGACGGGCATGGTGGCCTTGGCCTGGGACATGACGCAACCCGGTCTTCGCGAGCCGGCCTGGGTGCCGATCGGGGCTGGAGTTTTTCTGGCAACGGTCAGGTTTGGGTTGTGGCAGGCATTCCTGGCAAAGAACCAGGCCAATGTGGATTTGTTCTCGAACCTGACGTTGTGGGCGACCGTAGTGGGCGCGGCGCTGTTTGGACTGTTGGTCCACTTGGTCCTGAAATCGCATCTGCAGCGCGAAGCTCTGCAAACCGTGAATCGAAGGCTGGAAGCCGAGATGGTGGAGCGGCGGCGCGCGGAAGAGGCGGCACTGGCGGCGAATCGGGCCAAGAGCGAGTTTCTGGCGAACATGAGCCACGAGATTCGGACCCCGATGAACGGGATTCTTGGGATGGTGCAACTGGCGCTGGACACTGCGCTCGATAGCGAACAGCGGGACTATCTGGATACCGCCAAGGAATCGGCGGATGGGTTGATGACGGTGCTCAACGACATCCTGGATTTTTCGAAGATTGAGGCGGGCAAGCTGGATCTGGAAACTGCCAACTTCAGTCTTCGGGAAAGCTTGGCGCAGACCGTGAAACCGCTGGCGGTTCGAGCGCAGCAGAAGGGTTTGAATTTCGGTTTGCACGTGGATCCAGGAGTGGTGGATCTGGTGGCCGGCGATCCGCTGCGGGTACGGCAAGTGATCGTCAATCTGGTGGGCAACGCCATCAAGTTCACCAGCGTTGGAGGCGTGACGCTAGCGGTTCACAGGGAGTCTCAAGACGGAGAACACACACTGGTGCGGTTCACGGTGCGGGACACCGGGATCGGCATTCCGGTGGAGCGGCAAAAGGAGATTTTCTCTTCTTTCACGCAAGCCGATAATTCCATCACGCGCAAGTTTGGGGGCACGGGCCTGGGGCTGACGATCTCGTACCGATTGACGGAAATGCTGGGCGGCCGGATCTGGGTGGAGAGCGAAGTCGGCAAGGGGAGCTCATTTCATTTCACGGTGCGCTTTGGGAAAGTCGCGGAAGCCAAAAGAGCGGGCGATGAACGGGCTCTGCAGCCGGCAGGGCCGGTCGCGGCTCAAGTCTGATCAACTACAGCTTTTTCTTCTCTTCCAGCGTCCGGCGAAGGATCGGCAGCACTGCTCGATCTTTCTCGCCGCCCAGTTCTTCCTTGATTGCAATCAGCGTTTCAAGGTCGAGAACGCGGATGCGAAGGCCTGCAGCAATATTCAACTCGATGGAATGTGGAAGCAGTTCCTGATAGCCGAGATCCTGGCCGATGGTGCCGAGCAAGTCGAGAGGGCCATACCGTGTGATTAGATTCAGATGGCCGGCGGAAGCGAGATGACTTGCATTCGGCCGGAGGCGACGCTCGGGCTGCATTCGGAAGATGGCGTCGAGGGCGTCCAGCACGGGCAGAAGGCGATCGATATTGGCCGTTTCGCGGGAGTGGACGACATCGACATCGAATGTGTCCACGGGAGAGCCGTTCAAGACGGCCGCGAGTCCGCCCACTAGAATGAATTCGACATTCCCGTCGTGAAGGGTGCGTAGTGGCGCAATCAATTCACGTTTGGGCATTTAACTCGCGGATCGAAATAATGTCGTTGACGCGCTGTTCGAGATATTCGAGACGTTCAGCTGGAGTGAGCGACAGCATCCAACGGATCAACGTTAAATCGACGCCGTCGGGGCTGTAATCCGTCAGGCTGTCCGGATCCTCGGGTGCCATGACAACCAGCATAGCCGTTAAAGTAGAATGGCTCCAGTGTCTTTCGACTTACGGATACGGCGACGAGTCGAGAGCGACCGTTATCCCAGTGATTGTATGGTCTTACAGAGACCCCCAAGATATAGTGAAAGACACGCTTTACTTTGGGATCAAGGCCGGTTAACATAATCCCATCCCCCGAGACGATAATAGGAAGGGGACCGTACTTTGCTGAAGCTCAAGCGGGTTGAAATACAGGGCTTTAAGTCCTTCTTTGACCGAACCGAGATGAAGTTCAACGGTTCGGGCATCGCGGCGGTGGTGGGACCGAACGGCTGCGGGAAATCGAATCTCAGCGACGCGATTAGCTGGGTGCTGGGTGAGCAGTCGGCTAAGAGCCTACGCGGCGCGAGGATGGAAGACGTCATCTTTGCGGGGACGCGGGACCGGAAGCCGCTGGGGCTGGCCGCGGTCACGATGACGCTGGTGGATCCGTCGGCTGAGGCGGAGCATGCTCCTGAGCACACCCATTCTGAGCACGCCAACGGAAATGGGCATGCGAACGGCAATGGCCACGCCAGTCACAAGCCGAGCGAAGTAACGATCACGCGGCGATTGTTCCGCTCTGGCGAGAGCGAGTATCTCATCGACGGAAAACTCGCACGGCTGCGCGACATCCAAGACCTCTTTGTCGGCACAGGTCTGGGCCCGGAAAGCTACGCCATTATCGAGCAGGGACGCATCGGGCAGATCCTGAGCAACAAGCCGCAGGACCGGCGAGCGATCATCGAGGAAGCCGCGGGCATCGGCAAATTCAAAACCAAGAAGCGGCTGGCGGAAGCCAAGCTGGAAGGCGCGAAGCAGAATCTATCGCGCGTATTCGACATTCTGGAAGAGGTGGGGCGGCAGGCGAATTCGCTGAAGCGGCAGGCCTCGAAGGCACGCAGGTACGAAGAGCTGAAGGTAGAGATGATCGCGTATTTGCGCGGCTCTCTGACGGCGCGGTATCGGATGCTGGAACGGGATGCTGCGAAGACGGCGCTGGATTTGAACCTGGCGAACGCCGAGTTCCAGAGCTTGTCGGTGCGGGTGACGGAGAGCGAGCAAGAATACGGCGCGCTGCAAGAGGCGTGTTATCGCAACGATGCCGAACTGGCGGAAGCGCGGCGGCATCTTGCGAATCTACAGCTCGAACAGGAGCGGACGCGCGGGCGTCTGGATTCGCAGGCGCAGCAGATCGGCGCGATGGAGCAGCGGCTGGGGCAAGGTGACGCCGAATCGCAGGAGTTGGAGAAGCGGCACGCTGAATTGCGCCTGGAGTTGGAGGCGCATCTGAGATCGGTGGTGGAGCTGGAAGCGCTGATTGGAGCTGCTCGCGAACGTTTATCGGCCAAGGCTGCGGAACGGGAACAACTTCAACAAGCTTTGCAGGAGCGCGCCAGGACCCTCGAGACTGGGCGGCAGAACGTGCTGCGGCTGCTGGGTGAATCGTCGGCGCTGAAGAACCAGCTGGTGCAGATCAGCGAGTATTTGTCGGCTGTCGATCGCGATTCGGCGCGGTGCCGGCGCGACGAAGATACGGCGGCGGCGGATCTGGAACGGCATACGGCGGTGAAGGCGGACCTGTCGCGCAAGATGTCGGCCGGGCAGATGGAGCTGGAATCTACGTCGGACCGGAAGCGCCGTGTGGAAGAGGAGCTGGGCGAGCACAAGACGCAGGCGGCGGAGGCTCGCAAGACGCTGGATCATTTGCGGACCGATGCTTCGCGTCTCAAGGCCCGCAAGGATTCGCTGGAAGAGATTCTGTCGCATCGCGCCTACACGGCGGAGAGCGTGAAGCGGCTATTCACGGCCATCGATCGCGGCGAGGCGGAGGGTTTTCAGGCGGCGGGCGTGCTGGCGGACTTCGTGGAAGTGGAGCCGGCGTATGAAAAAGCCGCGGAAGATTTTCTACACGAAGAGCTGGAATACGTGGTGGTCCAAAACTGGGGCGACGCCGAGCGCGGAATTGACATTATGCGCACGGATCTGGACGGGCGCGCGACGTTCCTGGTGCATCCCGAGCAAGACCAGCAAATGCGGGCGCTGGATACGCTGGCGGGCGCCGAAGGCGTGATCGGGCGGTTGAGCGATCATCTGCGGTTTACCAACGGATTTGCTTCCGGGCCGCGCGATTTATTGCCTCGGCTGGCGCATTGTTTCCTGGCTCGAGACCGTTCGGCGGCGCAACGGCTGGCGACCGAACATCCGGAATATTTCTTTCTGCTGCCGGACGGCGTGAGTTATCACGGCTACGCGGTGAGCGGCGGAAAGAAGACGGGCAGCGGTCCGCTGGCGCTGAAGCGCGAATTGCGCGAACTGACTGGCGAAGTGCAGGTCAAACAGCGCGCGGTGGACGCGACGGCGACGGCGCTGGAGCAACTGGACGTCGAAATCGCGGCGCTCAGCGAGGATTTGGAGAGCCTGCGGACGCAGCAGCAAATCCAGGAGAAAGAGGCGCTGGCGCTGGACCACGAACATCGGCAACTGGCCGAGGAATTCACGCGGGCGCAAACGCGATTGTCGGTAGCGCGGCTGGAGTTGGAACGGTTGCGGCAAGAGGGCGGCCGGGCGCGGGAACAGCAGGAGCGCGATCAGCGGTTGTTGGATGAGCGCGAAACGGCGCGATCCATCGAAGAGCAGGTGCTGGAGCAATCGCGCGCGGATTTTGAAGAGCTGCAGTCGCAGGCGCATCGTTTGGCGGAAGAGCACGGAAACTTGCGGGCGGACCTGGCTGGATTCGAAGAACGGCAGCGGTCGGAGCGCGCGACGCAGGCGCGGCATGAAGCGGGGATCGCGGCGGCAGTGACTCGGAGGACGGAAATCGCAGCGGAGATGGAACGCCTGGGAGTGGAGCGAGCACGGCTGTTATCGGACAACATCGAGCTGGACCGTCGCGCGGGCGAATTGGTGGAAACGATTCTCGGGGCCGAAGGCGTGGTGGCTGAATTGGCCGCGCGGGAGACCACGCAGCGCACCAGTCTCGCGGCTCTGGATGAAGCGTTAAAGCAACTGCGCGTGAGCGTGCAGGCGGCGCAGGAGCGGCGATCGCAGATCGAGCTGGAGCTGGTGCGGAAGCAAGCCGAGCTGAAATATCTGGACGAGACCAGCCGCAAGGAACTGGGTTTGCCGGCGGAGGAATTGTCCGCAGGCGAAGAGGCCGTGCTGGATGAGGCCGGGCTTGCTGGAGGCTGAGCAGAAGTATCAGGAAGTGAAAGCGCGCATTGAGGCGCTGGGGCCGGTGAATCCGCAGGCGCTGGAAGAGTTTCAAGAAGCGCAGCAGCGCTACGATTTCCTGAACGCCCAAAGGCAGGATTTGCTGGATTCGATCCGCGACACCGAGAAGGCGATTCACGAAATCGATGTCGAGTCGCGCAAGCGGTTCACCGACGCGTTCGAAGCGGTGAACGGATTCTTCCGCGAGATGTTCCGGACGCTGTTTGGCGGCGGCGTCGGGGAGATGCGGCTGACGGACGAGACGAACATCGCGGAATCGGGCATCGACATCGTGGCGTCGCCTCCGGGCAAGCGGCTGCAAAACGTGCTGCTGCTGTCGGGCGGCGAGAAATCGCTGACCGCGATGGCGCTGCTGATGGCGATTTTCCGCTACACGCCCAGCCCGTTCTGCATTCTCGACGAAGTGGACGCGCCGCTGGACGAGCCGAATATCGAGCGGCTGACGCGGCTGCTGAAGGAGATGTCGGCGCAGACGCAGTTCATCGTGATCACGCACGCCAAGCGGACCATGGAAGCGGCGCAGTCGCTGTATGGGGTGACGATGCAGGAGCCGGGTGTTTCGAAGCTGGTGTCGGTGCGGTTCGGTAAGGAAGCGCCGCCTCCAGAGCCAGTCGCGGAACTCGCCATGCAAGGGGCGGCGGGGTAGGCTAACTCCGATCGTGAGGGCGATCATCGGATCGATACGCGTAGCGCGCCGGGCGGGAAGCCACACAGCGAGGAACGCGACTGCTCCGAGAATCAGTGGCACCAGCGTAAAAACCAGCGGATCCCAGGGTTTCACGCCAAACAAGAAAATCGGCCAGGAGCCGCGTGAGTCCCAGCGACGAAGCGATTCCAATAGCGATTCCGATGATGGCCAGGCGCATGCCCTGCGCGATCACCATGTTTCGCACGTCCGTGGATTCGGCGCCGAGAGCCAGACGAATCCCGATTTCCTGCGTGCGTTGCGCGACCGAATAAGCTATTAATCCGTAGACGCCGATCGCGGCCAGCAGCAAAGCGGTGCATCCGAAGATGGACATGAGCAGCGCGTTGAAATCCTGACTGGCGGTGGATTCCGACACAACCTGCTCCATGCTGCGGATGGACGCGAGCGGGAGGCCGCTGCTCGCTTGCTGCAGTTGATTTTGAATTGCCGAACTGAGCTGGCTGGGATTTCCTTGCGTGCGCACGATCCATACCAGCGTTGAAGCGCGCGCCGCCAGCGCTGTGAGACCGTCTGTAACTTGCGCGATCGGAATATAGACGGCGGGAGCGGGATCGTTGCTCAAACCGAAGTTGCGGACATCCCCGACTACACCTACAATTTGCCGTTCGGGCTCCTCAAATTCGGGGCCGTAATTCTTGCCGAGAATCAGGCGTTCGCCGAGAGGCTCGCCCGTGGGCCAGAACTGACGCCTCAGAGCTTCGTTGATGATGGCCACGCGAGCGCCTGCGCCATCGTCGCGATCATTGAATCCGCGTCCGCGTAGCACGGGAATTCTCAAGACATCGAAGTAACCGGGCGAAGCAGCCACCCAGCCGCGGCCATCGTAGCGTCCACTGGCAGGCGTGCGTCCCACGATGTTGAACGGGACGCCGAACATCTGTTCCATCGGCACAACATAGGTGGCGCCGGCGCGAACGACGCCCGGAAGAGTCTCCAGCCGCTCGACGCCGTCGCGAATGAGACCGCCGACTTGCGACGCACGCTCGAAGCGTGGGCCCGAGAGCGACATGCGTAGCGTAAGAACGTTGTGCGGGTTCAGGCCCGGATCGATCCCGCGCAAGGCGACAAAGGTTCGAATCAACAGCGCGGAACCCATCAAGAGAATCAGGGCGAGGGCTATTTCCGCGGTGACCAGCAGCGATCGAGTTTTGTTGGAATGCGCGCCGGTGCCGGAGCGTCCGCTGCTTTCCTTCAAGGAAGTATTCAGATCGGTACGCGATGCTTGCAGGGCGGGGAAGAGTCCGAAAAGCAGGCCAGTGGCTAGGGTGACGAAGAAGGTGAACGCGAGCACCCGCCAATCCAGCGCGACCAGATCGCCATGCGGGCCGATGCGTGGAATATTGCCGGGATTGATGGCCAGCAGGGCGCGGATGCCGGCCATACCGAGAAGGAGTCCGAGCGCGCCGCCTGCGAAGGAGAGCAGCAGACTTTCGGTCAGAAGTTGGCGAATAATCCGTCCGCGGCTGGCGCCGATGGCAGCACGAATCGCGATTTCCCGCTTGCGGCCGGTGGCGCGGACCAGCAATAAATTGGCGACATTGGCGCTGGCGATGAGGAGCACCATGCACACCGCGCCGGCCAGAATCAGGAGCGATGGGCGAACATCGAGGACCAGGGCATCCTGAAACGGCTGCGCCATAAAGCTATCGCGTGGCCCCGCCATATCGGGGAATTTCTGGCGAAAATCGTTGGTCGCGAGCGCTAGCCGCGCGTTGGCCATTTGGAGGGAGACGCCCGGCCGCAGGCGGGCAATCATATTGAAGTAGCGGCCGTGATCGACGCTATTCGGATCGATTTGGAACGGCAGCCAAAGATCCGGGGGAGTCGTTAATTCTGTGTTGAAGCTGGGTCCCACAACGCCGATGATGGTGTGCGGAGCGCCGTTCAACGATATGCTTTTGCCGACAATGGAGCGGTCGCCCGCGAAACGCCGCTGCCACAGTCCGTAGCTGAGGACCGCGGCCTGGGGGCCATTGGGACGGTCTTCGTCGCCAGTGAAGGTGCGGCCTTGAACGACGGGCGCGCCCAGTAGATGAAAATAGCCGGCGGTGACATGAATGGCGTGAACTTGCTCCGGGTAGGGACCTCCCGTAAGGCTGACGCCGACACCGTTGGATTCATATGCCGCGACGTCTTCGAAGACTTGCGTCTGCGCATGCAAGAGGTTGTAGCGGGCTGGGGAGCCTCCGTAATCGGGGCCGGTGGGCGTGTTGATGAAAAACTGGACAATTTGATCGATGCCGGGATACGTGAGCGGTTTGAGCAGAACCGTGTTTACTACTGAAAAGATCGCAGTTGTTGCGCCGATTCCAAGAGTAAGCGCGGCGACCGCGGCGATGGTAAAGCCGGGACTGCGCAGGAGCAAACGTAGTGCGTGTTTAACGTCTTTCATTTGCGGTAAACCATTCCACCTTTCATGACGAAGGTGACTTTTTGCAAGACGCTGATATCGGTGAGCGGGTTTCCGGGAACTGCGACCACGTCGGCGAAGTAGCCAGGTTTCAACGCACCGATTTGGCCTTGCCAGCCGAGTAGCTTCGCTGCGTTGATCGTGCCGGCCTGCACTGACGCGAGCGGCGTCATGCCGTACTTCACCATGAGAACGAACTCGCGGGCCTGCGTGCCGTGCGGAAAAGGACCAACATCGGAGCCCATCGCAATGGGAACGCCGGCGGCGAGCTGCTTGGTGAAATTTCGCGCGTGAACTTCCAGACCCTGCCGTTCGCGCTCGGCCTGAGCCGGCGAAGTTGCGTGTTCCGCAAAATATTCGACGATGGTGAAAGTGGGAACCGCGAAGATTCCCTTGTCGTGCATAAGGCGCATGGTTTCGTCCGAAAGTTGAAAGGCGTGATCGATGGAAACGACACCCGCGCGGGCAGCATAGAGAGTTCCGGGGTCTCCCGTAGCATGAACGGCGATGTGCTTGCCGACGCGAGCGGCTTCGCGGACAGCGGCGGTCATCTCGGCCTCGGTGTATTGGTAGGGCGTGGTGAGCTTGCCATCGGCGAATGAATCCCGGCCTGTTTCGTAGATCTTGATGAAATCGGCGCCGAGTTTGAACTGCTCGCGGATGGCGGTGACCAGCTCATCGGCGTTGTTGGCCCAAGTGGCGTTGGGCAGGACGCGCTGCTCGGGATTGTATCCGATGGCGTCCTCATGGCCGCCGAGAATGTCGATCGCATTGCCGCTGATCCGCAAGCGCGGGCCGGGGATGAGCCCCTGGTTGATGGCATTGCGCACGGCGGTGTCGGCGGCGCCGGCGCCTTCGGTTCCCATGTCGCGCTCGGCAGTGAAACCAGCCATGAGGTCTTCTCGGGCGGCGAGCGTCGCGATGATGGTCCGCTGTGGCACTGATTCCTGGACGGTCTGCAGGTCTTCCGCACCGGGGTGCAGGAACAGATGCACATGCGCGTCGATTAAGCCGGGGAGCAATGTGGTGTCGCCGAGATCGATGATCTGCGCGCCGGACGGGTGATCCACGGTTGCACCGGCGGCGGCGATGCGGTCGCCCTGGACGAGAATTTCACCAGGGGCGACGATCGCGCCAGTCTCGACGTCGAGCAAGCGCGCCGCGTGAAGGACGATGGTGCGCGCGGGCTGTGCCACGAGGATAGTGGCGAGGAAGAACAAGAAGAAGCGTTTCATGCGACGGGAGTTCCAGCGGTACGGGCGGATTCCAAAACCTGTTCGACTTCCGATTGGTATTGCTTCAACAAATGTTCGTTGGCGGCTTCAAAGCGCATGACTAGCACGGGCTGCGTGTTGGAAGCGCGCAACAGGCCCCAGCCTTCCGGAAACAGGACGCGCACGCCATCGATGTCCAGGGTCTTATAGCGGCGTTTGAAATGCTCGGCGACGCGCTGGACGAGATCGAACTTAACGTCGTCGGGGCAATCGACGCGAATTTCGGGAGTCGAAACCATTTTTGGGACGCCGGCCAGTTGGGCTGAGAGCGGTTTGCCCGACTTCGAGACGATTTCGATCAGGCGGCAAGCGGAATAGAGGGCGTCATCGTAACCACGGTAACGATCGGCGAAGAACATGTGACCGGACATTTCCCCCGCCAGCTCCGCGTGTTCCTCTTTCATCTTGGACTTGATCAGAGAATGGCCGGTCTTGTACATGATCCCGATGCCGCCGAGTTTCGCGATCTGGTCGTACATCACCTGTGAGCATTTCACCTCGCCGATGAAGGTGGCGCCGGGCTTACGCTGAAGAATTTCGCGGGCGTAGATGAGCAGAAGCAAGTCGCCATAGATGACATTGCCGTGCTCGTCGACCGCTCCGATGCGGTCGGAATCGCCATCGAACGCCAGCCCAAGATCGGCCCCGGTTTCACGGACTTTTGCGATCAGGTGTGCGAGATTCGCGGGGACGGTGGGATCGGGATGATGATTCGGAAAATGGCCATCCATTTCGAAAAACAATTCGGTAGCGTCGACGTTGAGCTTTTGGAAAATACGATGGATCACTGGGCCGGCGGTGCCGTTGCCGGCATCGGCGACAATCTTGATACGTCGATCGAGGTGGAACTGCGCCGCGACCTCATCGACATACGGTGTGACAGCGTCGGCGCTGGCCAGCGTTCCAGAGCCGGACTCGAAGTCCGCCTGCTCGACAATGTGCAGCACGTCCTGAATGGCTTTGCCGTGCAGCGAATTGGGGCCGCAGACGCTTTTGAATCCGTTGTACTCGGCCGGATTGTGACTGCCTGTGATCATGATGGCGCCGTGGGCGTTCAGGTTTTGCGCGGAGTGATAAAGCACGGGAGTGGGGACCGTGCCGATGTCAGTGACGTGGCAACCGGTGGCCAGGAGGCCTTGGACCAGCGCGTCGCGAAGACGCGTGGAACTGAGGCGGCAATCGCGGCCGACATTGATATTCACGCCGCCGCTGGCCCGGCGCAGATAGGTGCCGAGGCCTCGTCCAAGCCGCTCGACGTCGGGGCTGAGGAGTTCGGCGTCGGCAACGCCGCGGATGTCGTACTCGCGAAAAATGGCCGGATTTAGCATACCCTCTGATTTTAAACGCGTTTTGAGAGAGACTAGTAGTTTCTATGTCGAACACCACCGGACGTCACTTTCTTCAGGTTCCAGGACCGAGCAATGTTCCTGACCGTATTCTGCGAGCGATCGCTCGGCCCACCATCGATCACCGGGGGCCCGAGTTCAGCGCGCTGGGGCTGGAAGTTCTCGAGGATCTCAAGCCGGTTTTCAAAACCACCAACGGCAAGATCATGATTTTTCCGTCCTCCGGCACGGGGGCTTGGGAAGCTGCCATCGTCAACACGCTTTCACCGGGCGATAAGGTTCTGATGTTCGAGACCGGCCAATTCGCCACCCTTTGGAAGGACATGGCGGTAAATCTCGGTTTAGAAGTGCAGTTCCTGCCGAGCGATTGGCGGCATGGGGCCGATCTGGCCGAGGTGGAAACGATTCTGCGCGAGGATCGCGGTCACAAGATCAAAGCCGTGATGGTGGTGCATAACGAAACCTCCAGCGCGGTGACTAATTCCATACCCGCGATGCGTAAGGCGTTGGATCGCGCCGGGCATCCGGCGTTGCTGATGGTCGACACGATTTCGTCGCTCGGTTCCATGGACTACCGGCACGACGAATGGGGCGTGGATGTAGCCATCGCCGGTTCGCAAAAAGGCCTGATGCTGCCGCCGGGATTGGGCTTCAATGCCGTGAATGAGAAGGCGCTGGCAGCGTCGAAGTCGTCGCGCATGCCGCGGTCCTATTGGGATTGGCAAGGGATGCTAGGACAAAACAAGTCCGGATTCTTCCCCTATACGCCCGCAACGAATCTGCTTTACGGATTGCGCGAGTCGCTGCTGATGCTGCGCGAAGAAGGCCTGGAAAACGTATTTGCGCGACATGCCCGGCATGCGGAAGCCACGCGCCGCGCGGTGCGAGCCTGGGGACTCGAAGTCGTTTGCGCGGACCCGGAGCGCTACAGCAGTTCCGTGACGGCGGTTTTCGTGCCGCCGACAACGAACGCGGACCAGTTTCGCAAGGTGGTTCTTGAGAACTTCAATATGTCGCTCGGCAGCGGGCTCGGCAAGCTGGCGGGCAAAGTATTTCGGATTGGACACCTGGGCAACTTCAACGACTTGATGCTGGCCGGAACGCTTTCGGGCGTCGAGATGGGGCTTGAAGCTGGCTGGCGTCCCGCATTCTCGCGGGGGCGTCGCGGCGGCGTTGGAATACTTGACAGAAGCTGCGCAAGAGATCCAGTCGGAAGCATTACAGGCGGCGCTGGAGACTGTGTCGCAGGCGAATTAACGAACGCTCGACCTCTTCACACATTTTTAATGCCTTTCTAAGGACTTCTTCAGGCTTCCGCGCCTACCCTCAAAACTGGAAGGGCGGAATCCGATGGCACTTGCACTGGAAAGAAGAATCGCGCCGGCGACAGAATTCCCGACGCGGACCGTAGCCGCAGAGACCGACTCGATACTTGACATTTCGGTTGTGTTTACGTCTGTGAACGCGACGCTAGGCGCTTTGAAAGAGGCCGGCAACCTGGCGGGCAACCTGGGCGGCCGTATCACGCTGATCGTGCCGCAGATTGTTCCTTATCCGCTACCGCTCGCCGACCCGCCCGTTCTGGCGGACTTCAACGAGCGGCGCTTGCGGGTGATCGCGAGCGGTTGCCGCATGGAAACTCGCAGTTTCCATCTATCTGTGCCGCGATCCGCTGGAGACTTTGAGGTCCGTCCTGAAACCACATTCTCTGGTGCTGGTGGGAAGCCGCAAGAGATGGTGGCCGACCGCGGAGAAACGGCTAGCGGCGCAAGTTGCGGCGGGCCGGTCATGAAGTGGTTGTCGCAGAAAGGGAATAAGTCAATGCTCGACCTGTTCTATGTTGCGATCGGGTGTCTGTTTCTCGTCGTCTGCTGGGCCTTCACCAAGGCCTGCGACAAACTCTAGGAGGAAAATCATGGACTACATCATCGCCGGCATTACTTCGCTTGGTCTGTTCATTTATTTGCTTTACGCGCTTCTCCGTCCGGAGAAGTTCTGAGGAGACGAGGCTATGACTAGCAGCGGAGTTTTACAAATCCTGCTCTTTTTTGCGCTGATCGTGCTGTGTGTCAAGCCGCTAGGCGCCTTCATGGCGAACGTCTTCGAGGGGCGACGTACCTTTCTGCATCCCGTGCTGCGCTGGCTGGAGGTGCTGACCTATAAGCTTGCCGGAGTTCGCGAGGACGTGGAGCAACGCTGGACGCAATATACCGCCTCCTTGCTGGCCTTCAGCCTTTTCGGATTTCTGTTGGTGTACCTGCTGCAAAGGGCGCAAGCGTATCTACCCTTCAATCCGCAAAACTTTGGTACGCCCAACGTCACTCCGGACCTGGCGTTCAACACCGCGGTTAGCTTTTTGACGAACACCAACTGGCAGGCCTATAGTGGCGAATCTACTCTGAGCTATTTCGTGCAAATGGCCGCGCTGACGGTTCAAAATTTCGTGTCGGCCGCAGCGGGTCTAGCGGTTGCGGTGGCTGTGATCCGGGGTTTCGCCCGAAACGAAGTGCGGACTCTGGGCAATTTCTGGGTGGATATGACGCGTGCGACTCTGTATGTGCTGCTGCCGATTTCGTTCCTCGGCGCATTGTTTCTTTGCTCGCAAGGCGTAATTCAGAATCTGAAGCCGAACACCTCTGTGACCACGCTAGAAGGAGCCAAACAGATCATCACGCAAGGGCCCGTGGCGTCGGAGGAAGCTATCAAAGAATTTGGCACCAACGGTGGAGGTTTTTTCAATGCCAACTCTGCGCATCCATTCGAGAATCCGACGCCGATTACGAACCTGTTTGAAATGTGGCTGGTGCTGGTGATTCCCGCGGCGATGACCTATACGTTCGGCAAAATGGTGGGAGATACGCGCCAAGGCTGGGCCATCTTCGCCGCATTCACGGTGATGTTCCTGGCCGGCGTGTTCATTTGTTACGGATTCGAGCAGGCGGGAAATCCCAATCTCGCCAAGATGGGCATTCAGAGCAACGCCAGCGCCACGCAAGCCGGGCGGCAACATGGAGGGCAAAGAAGTTCGCTTCGGGGTGGCGAACTCGGCGTTGTTCACTACCATCACCACCGACACCAGCACCGGGGCCGTGAATAACACGCACGATAGCCTTCTACCAATTGCGGGGCTGGTGCCGATGCTGAACATGATGACAGACATTGTGATCTTCGGCGGCGTGGGCGCGGGCATGTACGGGATTTTGATTTACTGCATCATCGCGGTATTTATCGCCGGTCTGATGGTGGGGCGCACGCCGGAGTATCTCGGCAAGAAGCTGGAACAGAAGGAAGTGAAGATGGCGATGCTCGCCATTATCGTCACCTCGGCTTGCATTCTGGTGTTCAGCGGCATCGCCACACAGGCCACGTTCGCCGCCAAGGGCTACTGGAATCCGCCGGGCGCGACCATCGCCAACATGAACAACAGCGGCCCGCACGGGTTCGCGGAAATTCTTTATGCCTACACCAGCGGCACCGGCAACAACGGCAGCGCGTTCGGCGGACTCAATGCGAATACGCCCTGGTATAACCTGACGCTCGGGCTCGCGATGCTGATCGGACGGTTCCTGTTCCTGATTCCGATTCTGGCGGCGGCCGGCAGTCTGGCGGTGAAAAAGAAAGTGCCGGTAACCAGCGGGACTTTCCCCACGCACGGGCCGCTATTCGTGGGGCTGCTGGTAGGCACGGTAGTCATCATCGCGGTGCTGACCTATTTTCCGGCGGTATCGCTGGGGCCCATCGTAGAACATTACTTGATGCACAGCGGCAGACTGTTTTCGTTCCTCCTGCCGCTCGGGAGCTAGGCATGTCCACAACAATTACAACGCCGCAAGCAACGCCGACTGTGCCGCAGCAAGAAGATCCGACGTCGCTGATCCCGAAGAAGCTGGCTCGGTCGCGCCCGTTGTTCGATCCAGAGATCGTAAACCGCGCGATCCAGGCATCCTTCGTGAAGTTGAACCCGTTCACGCTGGCCAAGAATCCCGTGATGTTCGTGGTGGAAGTGGGCGCATTGCTGACCACGGTATTTGTGGTTCGCGACGCAATTGCTGGGGGCCCCGGGCTTGAAGTTCGGAGTGCAGATTGCGATCTGGCTATGGTTCACGGTGCTGTTCGCCAACTTCGCCGAAGGTATGGCCGAAGCGCGTGGCAAGGCGCAAGCGGACAGCCTGCGCAAAACCAAGACGGACGCGTTGGCCAAGCGGCTGACGGCGTCCGGAAAGATCGAAGAGGTTACGGCTTCCGCTTTGCGCGCGGGTGATGTGGTGATGTGCGACGCGGGCGAGCTGATTCCCGGCGATGGCGAGGTGATCGACGGCATTGCGACGGTGGACGAATCGGTGATCACGGGTGAAAGTGCGCCGGTGATTCGCGAATCCGGCGGCGATCGCAGCGCCGTTACGGGCGGGACGCGGGTGCTGTCAGATCACATCAAGATTCGTATCACGTCGAATCCCGGTGAAACATTTCTGGATCGCATGATCGCGCTGGTGGAAGGCGCTGAGCGTCAGAAGACGCCCAATGAAATCGCGCTGAACATTTTGATCGCGGGCTTGACGCTGATCTTCCTGCTGGCAGTGATGACGCTGCAGCCCTACGCGGCCTTTAGCGTGGCTCAGGCCGGCGCCGGCGCGGTGCCGAGCGTTGCGGTGCTGGTTTCACTTCTGGTGTGCTTGATTCCGACCACCATTGGCGGATTGCTCTCGGCCATCGGGATCGCCGGCATGGATCGCGTGATGCAGCACAACGTGCTGGCGATGAGCGGCAAAGCGGTGGAAGCGGCCGGGGACGTGAATTCGCTTCTGCTCGACAAAACCGGCACGATCACCTTGGGTAATCGACAGGCGGTGGAGTTTCTTGCTATCACCGGCGTCAGCGACGAGGAATTAGCGGACGCGGCGCAGCTATCCAGCCTGGCCGACGAGACGCCTGAAGGCCGGTCGGTTGTCGTTCTGGCCAAAGAAAAATACGGTTTGCGTGGACGCCATATTCCGGAGCATGGCGCTAACTTCATTCCGTTCTCGGCCTACACGCGCATGAGCGGCGTCGACTTTGAAGGGCGCGAACTGCGCAAGGGCGCGACCGAGGCCATCGCTACTTTCGTCAAGGAGCGGGGCGGGGAAGTGCCAGGAGATTTCCAGGAAATGTCCGACCGGATCGCGCGCAACGGCGGCACGCCACTGGCCGTGTGCGACGGCTGCCACTTGCTTGGCATCATCCATCTGAAGGACATCGTCAAGGGCGGCATGAAGGAGCGCATCGGACAGCTCCGGACCATGGGGATTCGCAGCATCATGATCACCGGCGACAATCCGTTGACCGCCGCCGCCATCGCCGCCGAAGCCGGTGTGGACGATTTTCTGGCGCAGGCCACGCCGAAGGATAAGCTCGAATACATCAAGAAGGAGCAGGTTGCGGGACGCCTGGTAGCGATGACCGGTGATGGCACGAACGATGCGCCAGCGCTGGCGCAAGCCGACGTCGGGCTGGCCATGAACACTGGAACGATGGCCGCCAAGGAAGCAGGGAACATGGTGGACCTGGACAGCAATCCTACCAAGCTGATTGAAGTGGTGGCGATTGGAAAGCAATTGCTGATTACGCGCGGCGCGCTGACCACGTTTTCCATCGCGAATGACGTGGCGAAATATTTCGCGATCATACCAGCGATGTTCATGGCCACCTATCCGTCGCTAGCCATGCTCAACATCATGAAACTGCACACTCCGCAGAGCGCGGTGCTGGCGGCGGTGATTTTCAATGCGCTGATCATTATCGCGCTGGTTCCCCTCGCGTTGCGCGGCGTTAAATACCGCCCGCTAGACGCGGCCAGCCTGCTGCGGCGCAACCTGCTGATCTATGGAGTCGGCGGCATCATTGTGCCGTTTCCCGGCATTTGGGCCATCGATCAATTGCTGGCGTTGTTTCATTTGGCGTAAGGAGATCATGATGTTGTCACAACTTTGGCCGGCGCTACGAATCAATATTTTCCTGACGATCCTGCTGGGCGTGGGTTACCCGCTCGTGGTCACCGGCATCTCGCAGTTAGTGTTTCCGCATCAGGCCAACGGCAGCTTGATTACACAAAACGGAAAAGTGGTCGGGTCCGAGCTGATCGGGCAGAACTTTACCAGGCCGGAGTATTTTCAGCCGCGCCCGTCGGCCGCCGGCAGCGACGGTTATGATCCCATGGCTTCGGGCGGGTTTAATTACGGGCCGACCAATCAGAAGCTGATTGATCGCGTGAAGGCTTCGGTGGACAAGTTCCACAAAGAGAACCCCGACTACCATGGACCGATTCCGGCAGACTTACTGACCGCTTCCGGCAGCGGCCTGGATCCGGACATCAGTCCGGCGTCGGCGCAAGCGCAGACACCACGAGTAGCCAAAGCGCGAGGGATTTCGGCGGATCAGCTTGGCCAATTGGTCGCGCAATGCACAAAGTCGCCGGATCTCGGGCTCCTGGGCGAGCCGCGCGTGAACGTGCTGAAGCTGAATTTGGCGTTGGATCGACAATTTCCCAAGCAGTAGTCCCGCAATTCGGGCGTTCCAGAAGTACTGTGGAGTACTCGGCAGTACCAAATCGCTGAACGAAATCGGATTGGGAGAACGTAGAATTGGGGGGTGAAATACGCGGCCCTGATTGCACTGTTCGCGGTAGCGTGTTTCGCGGAGGACCTTTCTAAGCCCGCCTGCAATGCGAGCATCGCGGGCCAGTTCTGGCCGGAAGAAGCCAATTCAAACCGGGAAGCGGTGCGCCGGCTTTTCCAGCTGGGGGAGTTGGAAATGTGCGTGAAGACAGCTTGGAAGTATCGATGGGAGCAGGTCAGCGTGAATGTGCGCGATTTGGGTAAAGGAAAGCATCGCTTAACTTTGGATTCGACGGAAGCAACGGCCGACGGGCGCGGAACCGCCGTGATTAAACGCTTGGACTAAGAAAGAGGTCTTTCAGGGGGGCCAGACTTAGAGCAAGCAGCCCGCGAAAACATGCAGGGTGGCCTGAACCGTTATGAGTCTCTCTTGTCTGCAGCGACGTCCCTGACTGTGCTCTCACCGAGAAACTTGTCCACGAGCGGCTAGCCCTTTCAGAGTCAGCGCGAAGAAGTTCTTCAAGGTACCCTATCCCAAATCGTCGACATCGTTGAAGAAGTTGTTTCGGCCGCCAAGCCTCCCCGTTAATTTGCCGGGGCGAAAAGAAAACGCGCCTGGAGCGCGCGGTCAACAGTGCATGAAGATGGACCATCCCTTTTCGCAACTCATAGCCTCTGAGTTCATCTGCGAGCGCGGCGAAAAACGTTCCCGATGCTGCCGAAGCCGCCCGTGTTCTTGACCGTAACCGTGTACTGCGCGCCAACCTGGCCTTGGACAAAGCTCCCTGAATGGGTCTTAGTAATGATCAAGTCCGCCGCGTTGCCGATGCTGGTTGGATCGGACGCCGAATCGTTGGCGGTGTCCAGTTCGCCAGAGACTGCGACAGTGTTCGTTGAACTGGTGGGTAGTTTGCGGCCACGTTGAGTGTGTGCCTACAGAACCGCCAGAGCGGGTGAAGGAAACCAAAAAGCAGGAACAACCGAAAGGTGTACGACTCGGTGAGGTCGAAGCAAGAAAGGACGGCTAGCGGATAGGAATGCGCTTATGACCAATTTCCTTGGCGCGACCTATTCCTTTATCTTCAGCACGAAATATGTGATCTGCGCACCCGGATCGAGCAGAAACTGGTGCGGCGTCTTCGGCGCAACGTGAACTATGTCGCCCGGCGAAAGCTTCTGGCGAACTCCGCCGTGGATCGAAGGCGCGCGTACCTCGCCCACGGTAGTGGTTTTCGAGCCGGGCATAGTTCCGCCTACGACAAGTTCCGCACTACCCGAAACGATCACCATTAAATCCGCGCGCGTCTGGTGCAACTCGGCCACCCCTGAGGCTTCGCGATGGACTGCAACGGCATGGTCGACGCCAAAACCGGCCAGATTCTCCACGGAAGTCTTTCCAGCCGCCTTGCTCGAGAGCGCCTTGGCGAAGCTCTTCAATTCCGCCTCGCTCCAGTACTTATATCCAGCCGGTTCGGCGCCCATCAGGGGCAATACGAATAGTAATCCTATGAATTTGCTCGTCATGTAATTCTTCCAGCAAATTACCTTCCTCACGTCTACATCTATGGGTGCTTGATTTCGGCGGCCGAAACCGCGCCCGTCCAACGGAGGTGTGTTGTTCTTATCGAAGAATGCCCGTGTGGCCCAGCGAATACCGCCCGGGCTGAGGATAAACGCACAAGCCGTGCGGTCCTTTGCCGACACGAATGCGTGCCAGTAGCCGGCCATCCATAGTGTCCAATGCATAGACCTCGCTATTGTACCGGCCTGAAAGCCAGAGGACTTTTCCGTCGGCCGAGACACCGCCCATATCGGGACTGCCCCCGTCTGGAATAATCCACTTTTGCACGACCTTGCGCTCGGCAAAGCTGATCACTGAAATGGTGCCCTCATCGCGATTGGAGCAGTACAGCAGCTTGGAGTCGCGGCTGACATACAAACCATGGGCTCCGCTTCCGGTAGGAATAAAGCCTAGGGAAACAAATCTCTCGCCATCGATCATGTATACACCATTGGCCAACATGTCGGCGACATAAAACACCTTCCCGTCGGGAGACGTTTTCACATCTTGAGGCTGAAACGATCGATGAGCGGCTGATAAGCCGGACCATCCGGAGCCACCACATCTCGTGCCACCTGGTCGGCGTCGATCAGCTTGGCGCCTCGCTCCACCAGCAGATCGGCCACCGCCGATTTCCCCGAGCCCATGCCGCCGGTCAGGCCCACAGCCAGCATCATGATCGGGGCTTCTTGGCCACGGCGAAAAGCACCATCGTTGTGTCGTCGAGCTCTTCGGTGACGAACCAATCGTCGGCGGCGACGCCGGTCAGACCCCCGGCATCACCCCGGCCCACCAGGCGGTACGCCAGGGGTAGGAGACGGTATAGGCCCACACATACCAACCATGGGGCAAACGGTGTCGGAGATCGAAGACATCGAAACGGAGGATCCGGGGCTGCCTTGATCCTGCGGGCGGCAAAGTCGGCCTTCACGTGCGGAGCGGCGTCAACTCCGGCCAACCACACGTCGTCGAAGTGACGCTGCAGCATGTGGCGCAGCTCTTCCCGATCGAAAAGGTGCAGGTGGAAGGGATTCTCGAAATCGGCCGGGGCATTGGGAGTGAGGATGCACACCACCCCGTTCTCCTTGACCACCCGGGCCAATTCACTCACGTGCGGCTCAGGCTCG
>CAWKEP010000019.1:0-16485 GCA_963848735.1 Bryobacterales bacterium | reverse complement strand
ACTCGGTGCAGGGCACCCTCAGCGGCGTGGACAGAATCGTCGGCCAGGTGGAATCGGGAAAAGGCACCATCGGTAAGCTGCTGGTGGATGAAACTCTCTACAACAACCTGCTGCAAATCCTCAACCAAGTGAAAGGATTAGCGGACACCCTGAACAGCGACAAAGGTACGGTCGGCATTCTCTTGAATAATCGGGAGCTGTATGACAATCTCCGCGCGCACGCTAGGCCGCGCCGACGACATCATGCAGAACTGCAGGAGGGACAGGGAACCGCGGGCAAGTTCCTCAAAGATACGGCGGTCTACGACAAACCAGACAAACCATCGCGGGCATGCACAAGCTGGTGGACGATTTGAACGCAGGCAAAGGCACCGCCGGGCAATTGCTGAAGAGCGACGATTTGAGCAATCAGCTGAAGACCACCATTGCCAAGCTGGATTCCATCCTGGACAAGGTGAACTCCGGCAAGGGAACCATCGGCCAGCTGCTGGTGGATCCGCAGTTATACGAAAACCTGAACGGCGCGACGCGCGAAATGCATCTTCTGATGAAGGATTTCCGCGCGAACCCGAAGAAGTTTCTGCGCATCAAGCTGTCGATATTCTAGTATCACCAGCTTGAAATACCTGATCCCTAACGCTGACGACTTCGGCTACACGCGCGATGTCAACGACGGTATCGTTCACGCTCATCGGCAAGGCATACTTAAAGCCACCACGCTGATGGCCACCGGCGCAGCGTTCGATCACGCCGTAGCTCTGGCGCTTCAGAATCCAACACTGGACGTGGGTGTGCATCTGGTTTTGGTGGGCAGCGAAGGTTTTCCACCCACCGTCGCGCGGCTGATCGGCGAGATAGCGAGAGGCCGCATCCGCGTGTATGAGCAGCTATTCGCGCAGGTGCGCAAAGTGCTGGATGCCGGAATCCGGCCGAGCCATTTGGACACCCACAAGCACACGCACTTGTTGCCGCCGGTGCTGGACGCGGTTGCGCGGATCTCCTCTGAGTTTCAGATTCCGTGGGTGCGCCGGCCGTTCGATTTCCGCTGCATGGGGGCAGCGTGCCGTGGTCCAGGCGGATGGTCAGCAAGGGGCTGGGCTTCGCCCGCGCGCGGTTTCATCGCGTCCTGACGCGACACGGCTGCCGCACCACCGATCACTTCGCTGGGCTTTCAAATCACGGGCAATTACGATGCGGCCGAGCTGGCCCGGCTGATTCGTAAACTTGCCCGAAGGCAGCACCGAATTCATGTGCCATCCAGGTTTCTGCACCGACGAATTGCGAGCGTCGCGCACGCGTTTGAAAGAAAGCCGGCAGCGGGAATTGGACGCGCTGACGAGCCCGGAAGTTCGGGCGGCCGTTGAAGAATCGAACGTGACGCTGGTTCGATACTCGGAAATCCGTTAACTTGGGATCACAGATGCCAGGTCCTCCAATCGGTCTTCCACCCATCATCGATCGCGAGCTGCTCTTCGGCGATCCCGAAATCTCGGGCGCGCAACTTTCGCCCGACGGCAAATACATCGCGTTTCTCAAGCCCTTCAAGAAGACGCGCAATATTTGGGTCAAGAGGACCAGCGAGCCCTTCAGCTCCGCGCGTCTGATGACAACCGAAACCGCCCGGCCTGTCGCGGGATTCTTGTGGACGCGCGACAGCAAGTACATCGTCTACGTGAAGGACAGCGGTGGCGACGAGAACTACAACGCCTACGCGGTGGATCCCGGCGCCGCCAGCCGTAGCTCGGCGACGACGCTCCGCCTTCGCGCGATCTGACGAATTTGAAAGGCGTGCGCGTGATGTTGTTCAGCGCGCCCAAGACCGATCCGGACGTGATCTACATCGGCCTCAACGATCGCGATCAAGCCTGGCACGATCTCTACAAGCTGACCATCTCCACCGGCGAGCGCACGCTGATTCGCAAAAATACGGATCATATTGCCGCGTGGATCTTCGATCTCAAGGGCAATCTGCGGCTTGCCCAGCGCGTTCAAGACTCGGGCGATCAGGAGATTCTGCGGGTAGACGCCGACAGCTTTCACTCCCATCTACTCCTGCAATGTCTTTGAGACTTGCGACCCGGTGCAGTTTCATCGCGACGCCCAGCGCGTCTATATTCAAACCAACAAGGGCGATCTCGATCTCACCACGCTGGCTCTGCTGGATCCCGCGACGGGCCAGCTCGAAACCGTGGAATCCGATCCGCTGAAGCGCGTCGACCTCGGGTCGGCGTGGTTCTCCGAAGCCACCGACGAATTGGTGGCGACGCTGTACTCGGACGATCGCGAGCGCTACTATTTCAAGGACCCGGCCTTCGAAGCCGACTATCAATGGCTGGAGAACGAGCTTCCAGGCCGTGAGATTTCGGTCGTCACCAGCACTTCGGACGACCGGCAGTGGCTGATCAGCGCGTCCGGCGACGTGGAGCCGGGCGAGACGTATTTGTTCGACCGCGATAGCCACGCCCTCACGTTTCAGTACAAGATCCGCGAGAAATTGCCGCGCGAGTCGCTGGCGCCCATGCAGGCAGTCAGCTACAATCGTCCGATGGCCTGGAGATTCCCGCGTACTTGACTGTTGCCTAAGGAGCGTCGAGCCCAAGGGCCTGCCCGCGCTGCTGGTGGTGCATGGCGGACCATGGGCGCGCGATCACTGGGGCTACAACGGACTGGCGCAGTTCTTCGCCAATCGCGGCTACGCCGTGCTGATGCCCAATTTCCGAGGCTCCACCGGCTACGGAAAGAAATTCCTGAACGCGGGCAACGGCGAGTGGGGCACCAAGATGCAGGACGACCTGACCTGGGGCGTGAAATATCTGGTGGAGCAAGGCATCGCCGATCCGAAGCGCATTGGGATTCTGGGTGGCTCTTACGGCGGCTACGCGGCGCTGGCCGGAGTGGCTTTCACGCCCGATCTATATCGCGCGGCTGTGGATATCGTCGGGCCGTCGAATCTGCTCACGCTGCTCGCGGCGATCCCGCCCTATTGGGAAGCCGGCCGCAAGATCATGTACGCCCGCATGGCCGATCCCGGGCACGCCTTCGACGGCAAAAGTGGATGGAGGAGCGATCGCCGCTGTACTCCGCCGCGAAAATCAAGACGCCGCTGATGGTGGTGCAAGGCGCCAACGATCCGCGCGTGCATCGGCGGGAGGCCGAGCAGATTGTGATCGCGCTGCGCGATCGCGGGTTCCCGGTGGAATACCTGCTGCGCGCCCGATGAAGGGCACGGCTTCGCACGGCCTGTAAACAATCTCGCGATGTTCATGGCGGTGGAGAAATTTCTGGCTAGACACTCTGGACGGCCGCTATCAAGAAGGCGGTTCGCCGGAAGTGACGGCTCGGCTGAAGGAAATCACGGTGGATCCCAAGACCGTGGTGATTTCGAAATTGTTGGACGCTTCCACTGTCGGCGTTCCCAAAGTGACGGCGGACTTAAAGCCCGGCATCTACAAATACGACGCCAAGATCGCGATGGGCGGCCAGCAGATGGCGCTCAAGCTGTCCACCACCATTCACGATGCGCGGCGAGTGCGTGGACCGTGGTGGAAAATGTCGACACACCCATGGGCGCGATGCTGGACACCGTGAGCCTCGATAAGGGCAGCCTTACGCTGAAAAAGCGCACCGTGGAGGGTGGTGGTCACGCCGCATCTCCATCGGATCTGGATGGCACGATCTTCGCGGATGGGGCCGGTTCCAGTTTCGTGATCGGTTGCCTTCCGTCTGGCCGCCGGCTACACCACCGCCTTTCGCAATTTCGACCTGCAACAGCAAAAGGTCAAGCTCATGCAGTTGGAAGCTGCCGGATCTGAAAGCGTCACGGTGCCGGCCGGGACTTTTGACTGCTTCAAAGTGGAGCTCTCCTCGGCCGAAGGCGGGCCCTGAGAAATCCACGGTCTGGATCGCGAAGGAGACGCGCACGCCTGTGAAAATATCAACGGTGATGGTGGAAATGGGCGGCGCAGTCCTGACCGCCGAGCTCCTGCCCTAACGACTCCATAAGCCCTCTCTTGAATCCGTCAGTACCGTCCCAGCATCTTATGCGTGTATAATGAAATTGTCGGAAGTGTCCAGTGGGCGAAAGCCCACTTTTTTATTGCAATAAACCAATGTCTGTCGTCGCCAAAGAAGAGATCGTCGCGAAGATCACGGAAATCGCCGAGCGCGTCGCGATGCCGGAAGGCATCGAGATTGTCGAAGTCCAGCTGCTGGGCGCCGGCCGGGGCCGATTACTGCGTATTTACATCGATCGGGAGCCGAGTGTCTCCCACGCGACTGCGAGTTTATTTCGCACCAGGTAGGAACTATTTTGGACATTGAAGACGTCATACCTGGGGATAGCTACACGCTGGAGGTCAGTTCGCCTGGCCTGGAGCGTAAGTTGTCGAAAGCCAAGGACTTCGAGAGATTTGTGGGCCAGAAAGCTAAAGTAGTACTGCGGGAGCCGGTGGAAAACCAGCGTAGCTGGGAAGGCAAGCTGGCCGGCATCACTCAGGGCGTCGTCGCACTGGAGCCAGCCGCCGGAAGAGTCATACGCTTCCCGCTGGATCAGGTCCAAAAAGCCAACCTGAAGTTTGACTGGTAATTCACCCCCAGACAGTTTAAGAAGAGGAAACAGTGGCTAGCATCTATCAGTCCATTGAAATTTTGAGCAAGGAGAAGGGCATCGATCCGCAGATCGTCATCGACGCGGTGAAGGACGCCATGCTGGTGGCGGCCCGTAAGCACTTCCGTACCACCGAAGACCTGGTTGCGGCCTTTAATGATGCCACCGGTGCGCTTGAAATCTATGGCGTAAAGAAAGTAGTGGAAGCGGTCCAGGACCCGGTGAAGGAAATTTCGTTGGATGACGCGTTGCGGATCGATCCGTCGGCTCAATTGGAATCCGAAGTCCGCTTCCCGAAGCCTACCGACGCGCTGGGCCGCATTTCCGCGCAGACTGCCAAACAGGTGATTCTGCAGAAGGTCCGGGAAGCCGAGCGGGAGACGATTTTTTCGGAATACTCGGGCCGCGTGGGCGAGCTGGTGAACTGCATGGTGAAGCGCATCGAGGGGCAGGATCTGGTGGTGGATCTCGGCAAAACCGAAGCGCGCCTGCTCAAGAAAGAGCAAAGCAAACTTGAGAACTTCAGCGTCGGCGACCGCGCCCGCTGCGTCATCCGCAGCGTGGAGAAAGCCGGCAAGAATGCCGGGGTGATCGTTTCCAGAGCCGCTCCGGAGCTGGTAATGCGCCTGTTCGAACAGGAAGTGCCTGAAATTTACGACAACACGGTGGTGATCAAGGGCTGCGCCCGGGAGGCCGGCGAGCGGACCAAGATCGCGGTATCCAGCCGGGATCGCGATGTAGACAGCGTGGGCGCTTGCGTTGGAATGAAGGGCATGCGTGTGCAGTCCATCATTCGCGAGCTGCGCGGCGAGAAGATCGACATTATCGAATTTTCCGAGGATCCGGTGGTCTTCGCGACGCACGCGCTTAGCCCGGCGAAGATCACGCGCGTTTCCGTCATCGATCCGGTGGACAAGCACATGGAAGTGATTGTCGACGATACGCAGCTTTCACTCGCCATCGGCAAGAAGGGCCAGAACGTCCGGCTGGCGGCCAAGCTGCTGGGCTGGAAGATCGACATTAAGAGCGAGGAAGAGAAGCGTCAGGAAGTGGAGACGGCCATGTCCGCTCTGGTTCCGGCCGGCGCGCCGGTTTCCGTTCTCATCGATCTTGGACTGGCCGAGACTATCGTCGAGACCTTGATCGAATCCAGTGTTGGAACGGTGGAAAAGCTAGGCTCCATGACGCCCGAGGAGTTGGAGATCATCCCCGGGATCGGTCCCCAGGTTGTCGAGAAAATTTTGGTGGCCGTGAACGCCTACTACGCGCAGTTTGAACCAGGCGCTGAAGCGGGCGCAGAGGTGGCCGCCATAGCCGAATCCGCGGAAGAACCCGGGCTTGAAGCAGCTGAAACAGAGGAAACCGCTTCTGTTGCCGCGGGAAACCCGGCCGATGAGAAAAAGGAATTTGATACCATAGAGAACTCGGAGGGGGTCAGTTAGGCAACGCGTCTGCTGGTGTTGCAGTCATCTATGACGAAAATCCGCATCAACGAGCTGGCAAGGCAACTCGAAGTCCCATCGCACGCCATTATCGACATGTTGCCCGAGCTCGGTGTTTCCGAAAAGAAAACCCACTCCAGCTCCATTGACGAAAAGGTGGAGAAGATTATCCGGGAGCGGTTGCAAGGTGGAGGAGGCGACGCGGCGCGCCGCGAGTACGAAACTTCCATTGCGGTCGCCGAACCGGAAGAGATCGAAGAGCCCGTACGGCCGGAACGCCCTGCCGAGCGTCTTCCCGTATCCCCCGCCGCCAAACCCGCGGCATCCGGCATTGAGCCGCCCTCCACGACGTCTTCTCAGTCCCCAGCTTCCCAGGAGGCTATCGTTACCACAGTTGATGAACCCCTTCGCAGCAAGCCTGCGCCCCTAAGGCCGCCCTTGGCCGCCGGTGGCGCAGCGCCGCTGCTTCCCCCGCTGCGAACAAGTCCAATTCCGGCCCGGCCGGTTCCGTCGCCGCGTCCCGGCCAGATATTGTCAGGACCGCGACAGCCCATACCGCCGGCTGCGCCTGCCTCCTTGGCGCCTCCGCCATCCGCTTCCATCCCGATCCCGGCAGCTCCTGTGGCCCGTACCGTGGCCGCTGCGCCTCCGAGCGCTCCGGCGACAACCGAATCAGCGACGCCTGCGCATCCGGCGATGCCCACACCAGGAACGCCTTTGCGCCCACAGCCGCGTCCGAATCTGGCTGGGCAGCCCGCAGCGCGTCCCGTGGTTCCGCCTCGTCCCGACATGGTGGCCAGGCTACAGCAGACCCGCCCGGCTCCAGGGCAAGTACAGCAGCCTCCACGGCCAGGATTACCGACCCGTAGTTCGACGCCCGTGCCCGGCCAACCCATCTACCGTGGGCCTATACGCCCCGGCCAGCCCGTCATGCGTGGGCCTGGCGTAGGCGGCGGACCGCCCAGCCCAGGAGGCGGACCGCCGGGAGCATTTCGCCGGCCTCGTACGCTACATCCGACGTCGCCGCTGCGTGCCGAGCCCGCGACTCCAATCCCGACCGAACAACAGCGCCGGCATCAAGGCAAGCCTGTCAGCCGGGACCGGCATCGCGATGTGGAGCAGGAAGAGGGCCGGCTACGAATGCCGTCGCGCCGTGGCGAGCAAGCCGCCGCGCCGCCGCCCATCGATCGCGAAATCACCATTTCCGAAGGCGTTACCGTCAAGGAGCTCTCCGAAAAGCTGGGCATCAAGGCGAATCTGGTGATCAAGAAACTGGTGGAGAAGAAAATCTTCGCCACCATCAACCAGAACCTCGACGTAAAAATGGCCGAGGATCTGGCGCGCGAATTTGGCGCTTCCACCAACAAGATCAGCTATGAAGAAGAGAGCACGCAAGAAGTTTCGCTGGCTGAAGAGACTACCGATCGCGTAAGGCGCGCTCCCGTGGTGACCATCATGGGCCACGTCGATCATGGCAAGACGTCGCTGCTGGATGCAATTCGTTCGGCCCACGTGGCCGATCGCGAAGCCGGCGGCATTACGCAGCACATCGGCGCATATTACGTCGAAAAGAACGGCCGGAAGATCGTTTTCATCGACACTCCGGGCCATGAAGCGTTCACACGTATGCGGGCCCGCGGCGCTAAAGTTACCGATATCGTCATCCTGGTTGTGGCCGCCGACGATGGCGTGATGCCGCAGACCTTGGAAGCCATCGATCACGCCAAGGCAGCCGGCGCGCCCATCATCGTCGCCATCAACAAGGTGGATAAACCGGACTCGCAGCCCGAACGGATCAAGCAACAGCTGGCCGATCGCGGCTTGCTGGCTGAGGACTGGGGCGGCGACGTCGTCATGGTGCCGGTGTCCGCCAAAACCAAGACCGGGATCGATCTCCTGCTCGAGATGATCCTGCTGGTGGCCGATATTCTAGATCTAAAGGCCAACCCCGATCGTCCGGCGGTTGGCAATGTGCTGGAAGCCAATCTGGATCGCGGACGCGGCCCGGTGGCCACCGTGCTGGTCCGCAATGGCACGCTCCGCGTGGGCGATTACTTTATCTGCGGCTCCGTGTTCGGCAAAGTTCGCGCTATGTTCGACGATCGCGGCGGTCCGCTGCGCGAAGCCGAACCGTCCATGCCAGTGGAAGTACTTGGTTTGGATTCGCTGCCCGAAGTCGGCGACATGTTCCAAGTGGTTACCGACACCGCCAAGGCTAAGCAAATCGTCATCTATCGCGAAGCCAAGGCGCGCGACGTCGCCATGTCCAAGAGCGGCCGCATGACGCTGGAACAGTTCCATGAACAATTGAAGGAAGGCGAGGTCAAGGAGCTCAACATCATCCTCAAGACCGACGTCAGCGGAACCGCCGAAGTGCTGTCCGACATGATGCAAAAGCTTTCTACCGATAAGGTCCGCATCCGCGTGCTGCGCAGCGCCGTGGGCGCGATCAACGAAAGCGACGTGCTGCTGGCTTCCACCTCCAACGCGATTATCGTCGGGTTCAACGTCCGGCCCGAGAGAAACGCGACTGCCCTGGCCGAGCAGGAAAAAGTCGACATCCGGATGCACACCATCATCTACGAGCTCACCGATGAGTTGAAGCGCGCCATGACTGGGATGCTGGAACCGGTGTTCAAAGAGGTGTACCAGGGCCGCGCCGCGGTTCGCGAAGTGTTCCGTATCAGCAAGGTCGGCAACGTGGCCGGCTGCATGGTGATCGATGGCTTTATCAAGCGCGACAGTGAAGTACGCGTGCTGCGCGACAACGTGGTAGTGTTCACCGGAAAGATGGAATCGCTGAAACGCTTCAAGAACGACGCCAGCGAAGTGAAGAACGGATTCGAATGCGGCGTCACGCTCCGGAATTTCTCCGACGTGAAGCCGGGGGACGTCATCGAAGCCTTCGCCACCGAGCGAGTTGCCGTAGAGGCGATGGCCTAACCGCTTCCGAACTGGTAGATCATGCCGAGTGTCGGTGTTTTGACTCTTGAGCTTCATATTGAAGGCGCGCTTTCACTCAAAGACAAGCGTCATACCGTCAAAAGTTTGAAGGACCGGTTGCGCGCCAAGTTCAATGTAGCCGTCGCCGAGATCGGCTACCAGGATCTTTGGCAACGCTCGCTGGTATCCGCCGTCACCGTTTCCGGCGATCACGCGCACGCCGAGGAAGTGCTTCAGCGCGTAGAGCGCGAAGCGGCAAATCTTCTGGGTGGCACTCTGGTGGGATCCAGCGTGGAGTGGATCGAGTAGCCTATGCCCCATCGAACCGAGCGGATTTCCGAAGCCCTCCGTGAAGAACTGACGGAGCTGATCGGCTACGAACTTTCCGATCCGCGCATCAGCTCCGCCACAGTCACTGGGATTGAGGTTTCACCCGACAAACGCCACGCGCTTGTGACCATCGGGGTCGCCGATGGCTCGGATGTGCAACAAGCGCTGGCCGCTCTGGAGCATGCGGGCCCTTTTCTGCGCCATCAGCTGGCCGTCCGGCTACAGCTTTTTCGTATCCCAGAACTCCATTTTGAGACCGATGTCGCCACCGAGCTGGGCGGCCGCATGGACAACCTGCTTAAGCGCATCAAAAAAGGCCGTCCTCGCGAGTAACGAGTGGTATCTCTAAGTAATTGAATCTAAAGAAAGAGTTTCCGGGCCCTCGCATCCAGCGCACAATTTAGGCCCTGACTATTGACAGTAGGGCTTGGTCCAAGCGCTACTATAATTTGGGCCGTTTTGCAGCGCCCACACCACTTACACATGCTCAACTACAAATTTACGCCCGGTTCACGATACGAATGGCCTCAATAAATAGCCGGTTCCTGGATGCTTGCCGCCGACGGCCGACCGATGTTCGGCCCGTATGGTTCATGCGGCAAGCTGGACGTTACATGAAGCAGTATCGGGACATCCGCGCGAAAGCGGGGATTCTTGAAATCTGCAAGCGCCCTGATTTAGCCGCCGAAGTCACGCTACAGCCGGTGGAATTTCTGGATGTCGACGCGGCCATCATCTTCGCCGATCTTTTGCTCCCCGTGGAGCCCATGGGGCTGAAGCTGAAGTTCCTGGCCGGCGAGGGTCCGCACATCGACAATCCGGTCCGAACTTCCGATGACGTCGATTCGCTCTCCATTTCCAATACCGACGATCTGAATTATGTCGGTGAATCGATTCAACTGGTGACCCGGCAGTTGGCGGGCCGCGTACCGCTGATCGGTTTTGTGGGTGCGCCATTTCACGCTGGCCAGCTACATGATCGAAGGCGGCCCGTCCAAGAATTTCGTTCGCACCAAGTCGATGATGTACAGCGATGAAACGTTGTGGCGTCGGCTGATGGGCAAGCTGGTGGACGTGCTTGGCCCGTTCGCTCTAAGCCAGGTGACGGCGGGCGCGCGCGCCATCCAGGTGTTCGATAGCTGGGTGGGCGCTCTCAGCCCCGACGATTACGTTCGATTCGTCGCGCCGTATTCGCGCGCGTTGATCGAGCGCATCCGCACCGCCAGCGTTCCGGTGATTCACTTCGGCACGGGCGCGTCTGGATTTTTCCGCGAGCTGCACGCGGCCGGCGGCGACGTGATGGGCGTTGACTGGCGCATCAATATCGATCAAGCTTGGATGGACATCAGCTATCGTTCGGCCATCCAAGGCAATCTGGATCCGGCTGTCCTTTTCGCTCCGCTGCCCGAATTGAAGATGCGCGTGCATGAGCTATTGAAGCGCACCGGCTCGCGGCCTGGGCATATCTTCAATCTCGGACACGGGATCCTTCCCGAGACTCCGCCCGACAACGTGCGCGCGGTAGTAGATTTCGTGCGCGAGTTTCGAATGTAAGGTTTGTGCGCCACAAGGCACTCATCATTGGCGGCGGAATCTCCGGTCTTTCCGCTGCCTACTATCTATCGAAAGCCGGCATCCGGCCGACTCTGATTGAACGTAACGCGCGCATCGGCGGCGTGATCCAAACCTCCGTGCAGCAAGGCTGCGTGCTGGAAGAAGGCCCCGACGGATTTCTCGGCGCGAAACCGTGGGCCATGAATCTGATCCGTGATCTCGGCCTCGCCGACCAGGTCATCGGTTCCAACGATCATTCCCGCATCACCTACATCGTGAAAAACGGCAAGCTGGTTCGCATGCCCGCCGGCCTGATGATGATGGTGCCGACCAAATTCGCGCCGATCGCTGGGAACGCCGCTGCTGGGTTGGGGAACCAAGATCCGCATGGGGCTGGAGATTTTCCGAAAGCCGAAGCGGCCCGCAGCCCGATCGTTCGGTGTACGATTTTCTGCTGGATCATTACGGCCAGGAGTCGATCGATTATCTGGCCGAGCCGTTGCTGGCCGGCGTCTATGGCGGCGACCCGCGCGAGATGAGCGTCAACAGCGTGCTGGCTCGTTTTGTGGTCTCGAAGCCAAGTATGGAAGCCTCACGCGCGGAGCGCTGGCGGAGCCTGCGCCTAAGAATTCCGGCGCGTTCCTGCAAACGCTCAAGGGCGGGCTGGGCCAGCTCATCGAAGCTCTGCGTCCGAGCGCTGACGTGATCCACGCGAACGTCGAGACGGTGGAACAAGTAAGCGAGGGTTTCCGCGTTCGGTAAACGGCGATTGGTTGGAGGCCGAACACGTAGTTGTCGCAACGCCCGCGCACCAAGCGCCGCTCGGGAGGTTGAATCCCGAACTTGCCGGTCTTCTGGCTTGTATCCCTTACACAAGTTCCATCACGCTGGCGCTTGGATACCAGAAAGCCACCTTCGATCATCCCCTGAACGGCCATGGATTTCTGGTTCCCGAAGAAAGAGCGCAATTACATTTTCGGCTGCACCTGGGTCGGCAACAAATTCGACTATCGCGTGCCGGACGACAAGGTGGTGCTGCGGTGTTTCCTGGGCGGCGATGCTATGCCGCTTTCGGATGAAGCGCTGGTCGACAGCCGCGCGAGCCGAACTGCGCAGCATCATGGGCGTTACCAAGCGGAGCCGGTGTTTCACAATATCGCCCGCTGGCCTAATTCCATGGCGCAATACACAGTGGGGCACGAGAAGCGCGTCAAGCGCATCGAAGAACTCGTGCGAAGGATCCCGGGTCTCCACTTGGCGGGCAACGCCTATCACGGAATCGGGATTCCCGATTGCGTTCGCATGGGCCAGGAGGCCGCTACGGCGATCATTTCCGCATATAAACCCGAGCCTCAGCCGGCGTGACTACGATCCGATCCACGTTGCCCGCCAGATCGAACGGCTCGTCGATCTTGGCGTTGGGATAAAACGGCAGCAGAAAATTCTGGACCAGAAAATCCAGCGGAGCGCCCGTTACCGCGAGCCCGCCGATTTCCACGCGCAAAACATGGCACTGTCGCTCGGCCATGGGACGATTGGATGCTGGCCTGCGCCGTCACCAGCTTCTCGCCCTGGATCAGCTTGGCAATCAAGCCAATTGGTTTCGACGCCATTGGCGTGCCGCACCTTGACGAAATCGATCCGCGCGGACGCGCTGGCTGTGCCTGTTTCCCAATTGAAGCTGGGGCTCGCGAAGACCGTTGCGGATAATCGTAGGCACTTTCACTCGCAGCCAGGCATTCAGCTCGGCCGTAGTGAACGGAACACCGCGCCGGGCTTGGCCTTGCCGCTGTCGATCAGATCCAACTTACGGGTGACGCTGGCCGCCTGGGGATCGGCCGCACAAAGCGCCGCCGCGCCCGCCAGTGCGAATATCAAGAGTCGCCAGCCCAACCTTCATGATACTTCGCGAGCCTGCTAGAATCGTGCCTGGAGGGATGCAAAATGAGACTATGTCACTTGGCACTGACTTTTAGCGACCGGAAGTTTGATGTATGGAGCCAACGACGCACCCAAGCGGCTGGACGATTCGGCCGACATGCTGACTGAAATCATGTCCGCGCCCGACAAAGGAATCCCTCAGGATCTTTTGTCCAAGGCCATTGCGTCGTTCTTGTTCCCGGGCCTCAAGAAGGGCGCGTTTATCGTGGGCGCGAAGTATGGCAAAGGGTTCATGCTGTGCCGCAAAGCCAGCGGCGTAGGTTGGTCGGCCCCGGCGGCGATTCGCGTGGAAGGCGGCAGCTTTGGATTCCAGATTGGCGGTTCGGAAACCGATGTAGTGATGCTGGTGAACAGCGAGCCGGGCGCGAAGAAACTGCTGGAGAGCAAATTCACCCTGGGCGCCGATGCCTCGGTTGCGGGCGGTCCGGTGGGCCGCACTTCATCGGCTGAAACAGACGCGCAACTGCACGCCGAGATCCTGACCTGGTCCCGTTCGCGCGGCGCCTTCGCCGGTGTTTCGCTGCAAGGCGCGACGCTTCGGCCGGATGAAGATTGGAACAAGGATCTTTATGGTTCCCCGCTCACCAACAAGGAGATCGTGATGGGCAACACGCCCGCTCCGCCCGCGGCAGCCAAGCTGATCGCGACGCTCGACAAATATTCGAGCCGCAAGTAGCTACTTTCCCGCTTGCGAAAAGGCGGCGACCATGGGGCGCGCGGCGGCGTCGAAGTGCGTCATCGGATGCAAGTGCAAGATCAGCTCCATGGTGCGCAGCACCGATGTGGTGTTGTACATGTTGCTGTCGATCATGCCGGTGTGCGTGTACGGGGAGAGCAGAAGCGCGGGCGACCGGTCCGGCGCTGTTCTGCGCGGCGGCTTCCATAACAAAAATCGCGGTGCTCGCCCAGAACTTGCTGCGAGACACGCCATCGACAATCATCCCGAGCGCGGCGTCGTTGTCGGCGGTTGCCGAGGCGCATGAGGATCAGCGCGGGCATCTGATTGGTGGATCCGAACTGCGCGAGGTCGTCCAAGAACGTCTGCGCTCGCTTGACGTCCGGATAATCCGGATCGAAGCCGCGGTATTTCAGGTTGGTGACTTTGGCCAGCGTAGAATCGAACACCGCCTGGATCTGGACGCCATCGGCGCCGGGCTCTTTCTTGTTCTCCACCCAGAAGCCGTAATTGCGCATTGAAATTCCGGCCGACGCTGCGTTGGTCCACAAGTAACCCGCCGGAGGAAACGCCGCGGGCTCGCCGCCCTCGAAGCCGAAGTTTGGATTGCGCCGGCATAACTGCCCGGCGCCATCTTCGCTACATAATCGTTAGCGATCGCCGACGTGGACCAGTTGAGGCCGTCCGCGATCCCGTCGCCATTGGCATAGAAGTTGTCGAACGTCACAAACTCGCGGGCCAGCTTCTGATGATTGGGGCCGACGTTTTCCGCGTCGCTGACGATGTAGATCACATGCTGGATCGCAGCTGGAATGCCGGTGGGAATCGCATCCAGCTTCTCAGTCGGTGTACGGCGAGTTGGATTTCACCTCGGCCGTGTAGCCAGCCAGCGAATCGTCCGTCAGCGCGGGTATGAATGACGCCGATGCCAGTCTAGCCCGCCGGACCCTTTGCCGTTCAACACTACCAGGCGGCCGTCGGCCAATGCCGCGGGCGGCCGTGGGATACCAGCCGGTGGGAACAAACCCGAGCACCTGGCTGCGCGCTCGGTGACGTCCACCACCGCGGCGGCATTGGCGTCCGAGCAAACCACGTACAAGCGGCTTTGATCGGCGCTCAGGGCCAGCGCGCTCGGCGTCATGCCCAGCGGATGATTCGGGGTGGTGGAGATGTTGATGGTTTCCACCACGCGCAGATCGCCGCTATCGGAAACTCCAACGGCATAAACGTTGTTCGTATTCGCGGCCGAGACAAAAATGCGCGCCTTGAATCCGGGCTGTCTGGGCGTTCCCTTCGCCTTCTTCCGCGCGTGTAGGCGCGATCGCGCCAGATCATATCGGTGGGATGCGCGCCCAGCCGCAAGGTCTGCAACAGGGCGCCGTTGACGGTTTGGTGGCGATAGAGCGAGCCGTCGGCCCAGCTGGTTACGTAGAACGATTTGCCGTCGGGGTTGAACAGAATCCGATACGGCCGCCGGCCGGTTTTGAAACGATCGATCACGATGCCCGACTGCGCGTTCACCACCACGATGGCGTCGTGATATAAATCGCAGGCGTAGAGCAGATGGCCCTCCGGGATCGATGGCGACATCGCCGATGAAGTCGCGGGCGGATCGCGCTGCGCCTTTGACGATTTCAAATGTGCGCGCGGGAGCGAGCTTGCCGTTCTCATCGAACGAAAATTCGTAAACCGAAGCTTGCGATCCACCGCCCACCCACAGCGTGCGGCCGTTCGGCGAAAACGCCAGCCCGAGCCAGGCATCCGGTCACCGGCGTGCGGCCAACCTCGTGGCCATCCTTGGTATCCAGCACGCTCAGTGACGGCGGATTGAAGCCACCGTTCAACACCACCAGAAAACGGCCGTCTTTCGATAGCACCGACGACATCGGCAAGGTGTCCAGCGGAATCTGCGAGCCGGCGGGCTTCACGCGCCAGCCGCTGTTCAACAGGAACCCGCCTCCGGCCAGGGGTCCCACTTGTTCGCGCGGCGGGGGCTGCGAAGATGAAACGAGCGCCGCGGCAGATCAGGATCAGCGCGGCGAAGATTACACGTGCTAGTCTCATTCGGAAAACCTCTGGGCGATTGGGAAGCGGCGTCCGACGCCGAACGCCTTGGTGGTCACCTTCAGGCCCGGGGCGGCCTGCTGGCGCTTGTACTCGTTGCGATCCACCTTGTTGACAATGTCCCCCACCAGCGTTACCGGCAGATCAAGTGCATCGGCGATCTGCCGCGGGCTGTCGTTGTTTTCGATGTACAGACGCAAGATCTGGTCCAGCATTTCATAGGGCGGGAGCGAATCGGTGTCCTTCTGATCGGGCCGCAGCTCGGCCGAAGGCGGCTTAATAAATGTGTTTTCCGGAATCGCGTTCGGATGGAGTTTATTGGCGACGTGAGCCAGCGAATAAACCAGCGTCTTGGGAACGTCGCTGATCACCGCCAGTCCGCCGCACATGTCGCCATAGAGCGTGCAGTAGCCCACCGCCAGTTCGCTCTTGTTGCCGGTGGTGAGCACCAGCGCGCCCCATTTGTTCGAGAGCGCCATCAACGTGACGCCGCGCAGGCGCGATTGCAAATTCTCCTCCGTCACGCCGATCGTCCCCTTTGTCGAACAGCGGCGCCAGCACATCGAGACACGCATGGTACTGGCTCTTGATGGGGATCAATTCGAAACGAATCCCGAGATTGTGAGCCAGTTCGCGCGCGTCGGTGACGCTGTGCTCGGAGGAATATGGGCCGGGCATGCCCACGCCGGTCACGTTTTCTTTGCCGACCGCGTCCACGGCGATCGCCGCCGTAAGCGCCGAATCGATGCCGCCGCTGAGTCCAATAATCACGCGCTCAAAGCCGCACTTGCGGATATAATCGCGCGTCCCCATGGCCAGCGCCTGATACACGGCTTCACATTCGTCAGGTAAATTTTCATGGCGGTCGCCCGTCAGCGTTTCGGTGTCCACCAGCACCAGATCCTCTTCGAACGAAGCCGCGCTGGCGA
>CAWKEP010000018.1:0-18415 GCA_963848735.1 Bryobacterales bacterium | reverse complement strand
AGCACACTAGATTACGTGCTGCGGGACATGACGCATCCGGAGGGCGGTTTCTATTCAGCAGAAGATGCCGATAGCGTGATTGATCCCGCGAATCCGAAGGAGAAGGGCGAAGGCGCTTTTTACATTTGGAGCGCCGAGGAGCTGAAGGATTACCCGCGCTTCGCCTCGATATACGGCGTTGAGGAACACGGCAATGTTCACGAGGATCCGCACGGCGAGTTCACGGGGAAGAACATCTTGTATTTGCGTGAAGCGTTGGACGACGCGACTGAAGCGGAGTTGCGATCGGCCAAGGGAGCGCTGCTGGCGATCCGTTCGAAACGCGTGCGGCCGCATTTGGATGACAAGGTTCTGACGGCTTGGAACGGTCTCATGATTTCGGCCTTCGCCGAGGGCGCGCAGGTACTGGGTGAACCAAGATATTTGGCAGGGGCGCAACGAGCGGCGTCGTTCCTATTGGCGCGCATGTATAACGCGGAGACAGGCGTGTTGCTGCGGCGGTATCGCGATGGCGACGCGGCCATCGCTGGGTTCCTGGACGACTATGCGTTTTTCATCGGCGCGCTGCTGGATCTATACGAAGCCGATTTCGATCCGAGCCACGTTGAGGCCGCGATGGCGTTGACGGCCAAGATGCGCGAACTGTTTGAGGATACCGCCGAGGGCGCGTTTTTCAGCACCGCGCTGGGCGATAGCAGCCTGGTGCTGCGCATGAAGGACGATTACGACGGCGCGGAGCCATCCGGCAACTCGGTCGCGTTAGCCGACCTTCTAAAGCTGGCGCACTTCACGGATCGCGCGCAATATCACGAGGCCGCCGAGCGAACGCTCAGAGCGTTGGGAACGAAGATTACTCAGCAGGCCGTCGCGGTGCCGCAGATGCTGGTTGGGCTGGACTACGCGCTTGGACCACGGCGGGAGGTGGTGATCGCGGGCAATCCTGAAGAGTTTTTACAACATGTGCGGGCGCGATTTTTGCCGAGCACCGTCACGCTGCTCGCCGGCGCGCCGTTTTTCCCAGCAGGCGCGAGCATGCATGAGGTCGATGGCAAACCGACGGCCTACGTATGTCAAAACTATGTCTGCCAGCTGCCGGTGAACGAGGCTGCGAAGCTGGACGAGTTGCTACAATAGGTCGAAATTCGACAAAACATACTTGAGGAGAATGCATGGAACGACCTGGAGCCACCACAATGAGAGGGAATCCGCTGACGCTGCTGGGGCCGGAGTTGAAGGCCGGCGACAAAGCACCCGACTTTAGCGCAGTGAACGATGGACTGCAGCCCGTAAACCTGGCCGGGACGGGAAACGACGTGCGCATCTTCAGCGTAGTGCCGTCGCTGGACACGCCGGTGTGCGATGCGCAGACTAAGCGCTTCAACGAAGAAGCGGCCAAGCTGCCGGGCGTGGCGATCTTTACGATCAGCATGGATCTGCCGTTCGCGCAGAAGCGCTGGTGCGGAAATTTTGGGATCGATAAGGTCAAGATGCTGTCGGATCATCGGTCAGGTTCGTTTGGCGAAAACTATGGAACGCTGATCAAGGACATGCGAATCGAAAGCCGCGCGATTTTTGTGCTCGACAAGGACAACACGGTCAAATACGTCGAGTACGTCAAGGAAGTCGCGGATTTTCCGAATTACGAAGCGGCGCTGGCGGCGGCGCGGTCGCTGGCGAAGTAGGCGCTACTCGCGCGGCGAAACGATGCGACGTTCTCCGATCGCTTATATCCGGCGCAGCTGAGAACCGGAAGCCGGGGATACTTTGGGAAAGCTTGGATCGGTTTTCGAAAGCTCGCACAGGTAAAACGCCGACCCGCGATCGGAGATGATGCGCCGCATATTCACGCACGTCGCGCAGAGCCCGACAGTTTTCGTCTCATCGCTCAAGCGAATCATTCTAACAACACCGAAATTTGCTAACCTAGTCACTTAAAGTGCCTTCGTCCGAATGCCCGCTCGAATGAGCGAAAGCTTCATCCTGCAGACATATCCGTTTCGTGAAGCCGACCTCGTCGTCAGTTTCTTCACGCGCGATCAGGGAAAGCTCCGGGGCGTGGCGCGGAGGGCGCGGCGGCCGAAGAGCAGCTTCGGGTCTGGCCTCGAACGGCTGTCGCATGCGACGGTCTCGTACTATCAGAAGGAGAATCGCGAGCTGGTAAGTCTTAATTCCTGTGATCTGCTGCAATCGCAATTCGCGCTGGCTTCGAACTTCGAAGCGAGCGTGGCGCTGGATTATCTGGCGGAAGTTACCGAGCAGCTGCTGCCACCCAATGAAACCAATGAACGGCACTTTCGCCTGTTGATCGCCGTGCTGGAGTCCTTACGCGGCGGCGGAAATGTTTGGACAGCGGTCACGTATTTCGCGCTGTGGGCGGTGCGGCTGGCGGGCCTTTTGCCGGCGCTTCGCGTCAGCGCCGATTCACGAGCCATCGTTGAAGAGATGCTGGTGACGCCGCTTGCGCAATTGACTGCTCGCTCTTGGACCAAAGAAACGGCCGCCGACGTGCGTCGCGCGCTGAATCGTTTGATCGAGGAGCAAGTGGAACGCAAACTTCGGACGACGATGATATTGGAGGCCATGTGAGCACTCCTCTGACGTTCCAGGAAACGGTTCTTGCTCTCAAGAAATATTGGTCCGATCGCGGCTGCATCATTCAGGAGCCGTATGATGTCGAGGTTGGCGCGGGCACGATGGCGCCCGAAACATTTCTGCGTGTTCTTGGACCGGACCCCTACAGCGTGGCCTACGTGCAGCCCAGCCGCCGGCCGGCCGACGGGCGCTACGGGGACAATCCGAATCGGCTGTACAAGCACCAACAGCTGCAAGTGATCCTGAAGCCCGCGCCCGCCGACGTGATCGATCTGTATCTTGGCAGCCTGAAGGCGATCGGCATCGACCTTGCGAAGCACGACGTCAAGTTTGAAGAGGACAACTGGGAAGCGCCGACGCTGGGCGCCTGGGGCATCGGCTGGCAGGTGATGCTGGACGGACTGGAGATTTCGCAGTTCACGTATTTTCAGCAATGCGGTGGTTTCGAGTTGGATCTGGTGCCGGCTGAGTTGACGTATGGCTTGGAGCGCATCGTGGCGTTCCTACAAAATGTCAACAGCGTGTATGACATCGAGTGGACACGCGGCGTCGAGTACCGCAGAGGTGCGGCACCGCGAAGAATACGAGTTTTCGAAATACAACTTTGAGCTCGCCGATGTTGGAATGTTATGGCAGCTTTTCGACCTCTATGAAAAAGAATGCCAGCGATTGCTGAAGATCCCGGACGCGCTGCTTCCCGCATATGACCAGGTGCTGAAGTGCTCGCACGTGTTCAATTTGCTGGATTCGCGCGGGGCGATTAGCGTGACGGAACGGGTGGGCGTAATCGGGCGAGTGCGAAAACTGGCGGTCGGAGTGGCGACGGCCTGGATGGAAGTACAAGGGGCGGTCGCGTGAGCTTGCCGTTTCTGCTCGAGATCGGGACCGAAGAAATTCCGGACTGGATGATTGTTCCTGCATTGAACCAGTTGCAGGATATGTTTCAAGCAATGCTTGACCAGTATGCTTTGGGCGGGAAGGTCACAGCTGTGGACGCAACGCCGCGACGGCTGGTCCTGCGGGCTGAAGGATTGCTGGAGCAGCAAGCGGATGTTGAGGAGTTGGTATCAGGTCCCCCGAAATCGGCTGGAGCTGGCGCGGCGGCGGGATTCGCGAAGAAGATGGGCACGACGCCCGACCAGTTGGTCACGGTCGCCGGCGCCAAAGGCGAGCATTTCGGATTTACAAAACGAACCCAAGGGCAAGCGACAGGGGTTGTTCTGGCGCGCGAACTACCCAATCTGATTCTTAAGATTCAGTGGCCCAAGACCATGGTTTGGAATGGAAAAGGAACGGAACGTTTCATTCGTCCGATCCGTTGGCTAGTGGCGCTGCTGGGAGATGCTGTGGTGCCGTTCGAGATCGGTGGCGTGAAATCGGGTGACACTTCCAGAGGCCACCGGGTCTTGGGAAGACCGTCAATTTCGGTGACGATCCAGGATTTCTCCGAGCAGTTGAGAACCAATGGCGTGATTTTATCGGCCGCCGAACGGCGCGAGAGAATCGAATCCGGTATCGCGGAGTGGCGAGCCAAGCCCGATCCGGATCTAATGCACACGCTGGTCTACATCACCGAGTTCCCTACCCCGATTCTTGGGAGTTTCGATCGCAGTTACCTGGACCTCCCGCACGAGGTTCTGATAACCGTGATGCGGCATCATCAAAAATATCTGTCGGTGGAAGATGCGGACGGAAAGCTGGCGCCACACTTTATCGCGGTCATGAATACGAACGCCGATCCCGAGGGTTTGGTGCGGCATGGCAACGAGCGAGTATTACGCGCGCGGTTCAACGATGCTCGGTTTTTCTGGGATCAGGATCAGAAGAAGGCGCTATCCGCTCGGCTGGAAGACCTGAAGACGGTCACTTTTCAGGCGAAGCTCGGCTCCTATTACGATAAGACCCTACGCATCGAAAAGCTTGTCGCCGAACTCAGCGATGACGCGAACGCCAAACGGGCAGCCCAGCTTTGCAAATGCGATCTCACTACAGACATGGTCAAAGAGTTCACTGATCTGCAAGGAATCGTCGGCGGACTCTACGCGAGGGCGCAGGGTGAACCGGAAGAGGTTGCTCGGGCCATTTACGAACACTACAAGCCGCTCAGCATGGAAGACGAGATTCCTTCGACGGTCGCCGGCCGCATTCTGAGCCTCGCCGACAAATACGACACGTTGGTCGAATGTCTCAAGGTCGGAATGACCCCAACCGGCTCACGCGATCCGTTCGGGCTGCGGCGAGCCGCTCAAGGCATTGTGCGCATCATCGTCGAAGGCCGCATTACAACCGCTCCGCCGCTGGAAGGCGAATTCCTGCGGGATCGCGTCGAATACTATTTTCGGGATGTTCGCGGTTTCGCCTACGACGAAGTCCGCGCCTGTATGGCCACGAGTTGGACAGATCTCATCGACCTTGAGGCGCGGTTGCAGCGCGTACAAGCTGTTCGCACAACACCCGATTTTGAGCCGATCGCCGCCAGTTTCAAGCGCATCAAGAACATCCTGAAGCAAGCGCAGTTCAGCGATTCTACGTTCCACGCGAGTCTGCTCGAACCTGGCCCGGAACTCGATCTTTACGAGCAAATGCGCGGTTCACAAGGCCAACCGCTCGAATCCCGTATCGGCCCGTTGCGGCCCAAAGTCGACATCTTCTTCGACAAGGTGCTCGTCAATGCACCCGACCCGAACATCCGGCGCAACCGGCTCGCGCTGCTCCAGAATCTGCTTGCGGAGTTCTCGGACGTAGCTGACTTTTCGGAAATCGTTACAGAAAGGCAATCATGAAACAATACGTTTACGCATTCGGCGGCGGCACAGCCGATGGTGATGGCAAGATGAAGGACGTCCTCGGCGGAAAGGGCGCCGGCCTGGCCGAGATGAGCCGCGCGGGGGTTCCCGTGCCTCCCGGATTCACCATCTCCACCGAAGTTTGCAACATCTATTTCCAGAACAAGAACAGCGTCCCGAAAGAGATCAGCGAAGAGATCGCGCACGCGCTGACCAAGCTCGAAGGACAAATGGGCAAGAAGCTGGGCGACGCCGCCAATCCGCTGCTGCTGAGCGTCCGTTCCGGCGCCAAGTTCTCCATGCCCGGCATGATGAACACCATTCTCAATCTTGGATTAAACGACAAAACCGTCGAAGGCCTGGCCAAGAACAGCGCTAATCCTCGCTTCGCCTACGACTGCTATCGCCGCTTCATCCAGATGTTCGGCGAAGTGGCGCTCGATATCGACATGCACAAGTTCGATCACATCTTCGATGAGCGCAAGAAGAAAGTGAAGGCCAAGCTCGATACCGAGCTGACCGCCGACGATCTGAAGGTCATCATCGGCGACTACCAGAAGCTGGTCAAGAAAGAGACCGGCAAGCCGTTTCCGCAAGACGCGCGCGAACAGCTCGCCATGTCGCGCGATGCCGTGTTTCGCTCCTGGTGGGGCAAGAACGCGGTCACCTACCGCCGCATGGAGAAGATCCCCGACGAGATCGGGACCGCGGCTAACGTGCAGGCCATGGTCTTCGGCAATCTGGGCGAGACTTCAGGCACCGGCGTCGGCTTCACGCGCAATCCTTCCACCGGCGAACGGGTCTTCTGGGGCGAGTTCCTGTTGAACGCGCAAGGTGAAGACGTGGTCGCAGGCATTCGCACCGGGCGTCCGATCGCCGATCTGGAAGGGATCATGCCCGACGCATATCGCCAGCTGCGCGACATCACCAGCAGCCTCGAAAAGCATTATCGCGACATGCAGGATTTCGAGTTCACCATCGAGAACGGCAAGCTGTTCATGCTGCAAACTCGCAATGGCAAGCGCACCGGCCTGGCCGCGCTGCGCGTTGCGGTGGAGATGACCAAGGAAGGCTTGATCAACAAGCGCGAAGCCGTATTGCGCGTAGCGCCCCAGCAGCTGGATCAGTTGCTGCATCCGCTGTTTGACCAGGCTTCGCTCAAGACCCTGACCAAGATCGCAAACGGCATCGATGCGTCGCCGGGAGCGGCGGTCGGACGCGCGGTATTCACGGCCGATGAAGCGGTCGAGATCGCCAAAAAGGGCCCGGTAATCCTGATCCGGAAGGAAACCACGCCGGACGATATCCACGGCATGGAAGTTGCCAAGGGCGTGCTGACGGCCGTTGGCGGCAAGTCCAGCCACGCGGCAGTGGTTGCCCGCGGCATGGGCCTGCCGTGTGTGGTCGGCGCTGGGCGCGCTGCATATCGAAGAGCACAAGAAGCAATTCACGGTGAAGGTTGGCCCCAAGGACGTCGTGGTCAAAGAAGGCGATTGGATTTCGTTCGATGGCACCACGGCCGACGTGTATCTGGGCCAGGCCAATACCAAGGAGCCCGATCCCAAGTCGCCCTTGTTCGTCGAATTTATGAAGTGGGCCGATGAATTTCGCGGCGACTTCGGCGTGCGCGCCAATGCGGACATTCCTCGTGATGCGATCGCTGCGCGCGAGTTCGGCGCCGAAGGTATCGGCCTGTGCCGCACCGAGCACATGTTCTTCGCGGCGGACCGCATTCCGTACATGCAGGCCATGATTCTGGCCGAAGACGTGAAGACGCGCGATAAGGCTCTGCAGAAGCTGCTCCCGATGCAGCGCAAGGATTTCGCCGGGTTGTTCGAAGCCATGAACGGCTATCCGGTGATCATCCGCACGCTGGATCCGCCGCTGCACGAATTTCTTCCGAAGCGCGAGACGCTGATGGTGGATCTCGCAGTGCTACCGCACGCCAGCGGCAAAGAGAAGAAAAAGATGTCGGAAAGCTACGGCATCGCGGTGGGCGATCTGAAAAAGAAGCTGCCGGCGCTGCTCAAGCGCGTCGAGGACTTGCACGAGTTCAATCCCATGCTCGGCTTCCGCGGCTGCCGCTTGGGCATCGTGCATACCGAGATCACGGAAATGCAGGCGCGCGCGATCTTCGAAGCCGCCGTGCAAGTGGCCAAGAAGGGCATGAAGGTGATTCCGGAAGTCATGATCCCCCTGGTTGGCTTTCAGCGCGAACTGGCGATGCAAAAGGAAATCGTGGAGCGCGTGGCGAAGGAAGTGCTCGAAAAGGCCGGCATGAAAAACATGAAGTACCTGATCGGCACCATGATCGAAATTCCTCGCGGCGCGCTGACGGCCGATCAGATCGCCGAGGTGGCCGATTTCTTCAGCTTCGGCACCAACGATCTGACGCAGACCACGCTCGGGATGTCGCGCGACGATTACACGAAGTTCTCGAAGAAATACGAAGAGCTGAAGATCTTCAAGGCCGATCCGTTCCAGACCATCGACCAGGAAGGCGTGGGCAAGCTCATCGAGCAGGCTGTAAAGCTCGGCCGCGCCACCAAACACAACCTGGAGATTGGTATTTGCGGCGAGCACGGCGGCGACCCCAGCTCGGTGGAGTTCTGTTATCGCGTAGGCATGGACTACGTTTCGTGCTCGCCCTATCGGGTGCCGATCGCGCGGTTGGCGGCGGCGCAGGCCGCGATCGCGGGCGGCGATAAATCGGAAACGATGCGGACAGCGTAGCGGGCCGCCCCAAGTCACTGTTGCGGATCGGGCGGCTTCTCGCCAGGCTTATACAGCGTGGGAGGCTTCTGCTGGCCGGGCTTTATCAAACTGGGTTTGTCCGGCGAGCTATTCTTCGCCTTCTTGTCCTCGTCAGTTGCGAGGGTCTTTCGCTCCGTTTTTTCCTTTTTCTCTTGGGCCTGCAGGTCAGCGGTACGGGTATGCAGATCCTCCTCAGAAAGTTCCTTGCTATCCGACGTGGTATCGATCGCGCTCTTCAAAGCGAATTCGAAGCGCGCCAGATCCTTCGGCGCGGATTCTTCAACCTTTTCGAGGGTGGCCAACATTTCGGCCTCAGCCGCGGCCACTTCCTTCATCCCAACTTCCAGGCTTACCTTGCGGACCAGGGCGTCATCGGCCACTGTATCGATGGCTTCGATGATGCGCGTGTAATCCTCCAGCGTGTCGTGAATCAATGCCGACCGGCCAGCCTTTTCCTTGCTCAGGAACTGCTGCAAAAGCGCCATGCGCTGGCGGGCGAACAAGACGTACAGCTTCAGCCTGGCGTTCGGCTCCTGGATCTCGCGGATCTGATCGACTTCATCGGCCGTCAGAAAATCGCGCTCCTGCGCGAAGCCGCTGGCGGCGAAAACAAGAATCATTGCCAACCACCGCATTGCCATTACCTCTATTGTTTCTTCCGGCTCATAATATCGGAAATCAGTTGATCGTGAATATCCGAGAGTTTCACTTATTACCGCCTCCATGCGCGGCCGGAATTCAAAACCCACTTCATCGCGAAGACCGTTCAGCCGGCGCATCAACACCGTGATCTTTAAGCTCGGCGCGCTTGTAATACCTGCTCTTGCGAGGCTCGCCGTGCTCTTGATCAAGTGAGGCATAGCAAAGCGTCACCGAATCGGCCACTTCCTGGATGGCGGCCACCTCAGCGGCTTCATTCCCGTCCTGATACGCCTGCCGCGCCGAGTCGATCTTTTCGTCTGCGTTCAGCAGCGCCATCTCAGACCGGCGATTGAGATCGGGCTCCGTTTTCAGGGTTTCGATGTCGGCAAATGCCAGGACGACGACCAATAATAGGAAGCTCACTGTCTGCTGATCTCCCTTTCCAGGGTCTTCGACCTTTGGCGCGCCTGAAATTCCTGATTCGGGAACTCCCCATGGCTCAGTTCGAGAAACCGCTGGTAGCTTGCGAGCGCCGGCTTCAGATCCCGCATCTTATCCAAGACGATAGCACGCAGGAAAACATGGCCTGGCTTCTCGGCGTGTAGCGCCGCCACGCGATCCAGAGCGGCCAACGCGGGCGGATAGTTCTCCGCCATTACCAGGACATTCGCCAGTTCGCTCCAGGCCTGGGGAGCATCGGGTTTCAACTTGGCAGCGCGCTCAAACTCCTCGGCGGCTTCCGGGAATTTGCGCTGATCCCGGATGATGCGTCCGTGCAGCATGCGGATCTCGAAATCGTTCGGCTCAGCCGCGAGAATCTGCTCCACCACAGGCAGCGCTTTGGCGGGCTCGTTGTTCTTGAGATAGGCCTCGGCCAGCGCGGCTCGATTGGCCACCGTGGGCGACTTCGCAATTGCGGCCTGGAAGCACGGGATCGCATCGGCCGGGCGCTCGGCCTTCAGCAGCAGCTCGCCCAAGCGCTCCTGGGCGCCGGGATTCTCGGGAAACTGCTGGTAGATCGCCATGGCTTGCTCTGGCTGCTTGGCTGCTTCGTAGAGCGACGCGAGTTCAAGCAAATCGTCGCGATAACTGGCGTTCAGCTCGGCGGCCTTCTTGAAATGAGCCGCCGCGTCGTCCAGGCGCTCCTGCTTCGCCACGGCATGCGCGAGACCCAGCTCCGCGTCTGGCGCCTTCGGATCGATCGCCAACGCCGCCAAGTAGCTCTGCTCCGCCTTGGCGAATTCCCCCGATCTCGATAGAGCTTCGGCCAGATAATAGTTCGGACGATATTGCTGGGGATTTTGTGCGGCGGCGGCAGTGAGAAAAGGAACCGCCTCCCCCGCCTGCTTCTCTCGCAACAGCGATATGCCCAGGTTCAGCTCGGCCTGATACAAGCCGGGTTTGAGCTCCAGCGTCTGCTTGTATTCGGGAATGGCCTCGGCGTGTTTGCCCATCAGACTGTAGGCCAGCCCGAGGTTGAAGTGGAGGCTGAAATCTTTCGGATCGGCCGCCACCGCTTGTGCAAGACTGTCCACGGCCGCCTGGTAGCGCTTTTCATCCAGCGCCTTCATGCCTTGCTCAGTGAAATTGGTCTGGAACGCGAGCAGCAAAACCAGGGCGATACAAGGGGACATCATTGCTTTTTCTATTTTCCCCCAGAATGGTCCAGCGGTGATTATTGCGTGGCCACGGTCAGGGTCGCCCCCGCATCTGTGGCCGCGTCCCCAATTTTGACTACGACAGTATGGCTAGGAGAAGGCTTGGTGGCCTCTGGTATTTGGAAATTGATTTGGATTACTCCCGAGAGGCGCAGTCGGCGCGGCGCCAGCATACTGCACGTCGGCCTTGAGAGTGCCATCGATCATCACAGACACCGGCAGCGCCAGGAACTCGAAGGGCGAAAGTGGAGTCGGAAGCCCGGTGATGCCCGGAGGCGACGTCACGCCTCCGCCGGTACCGAAGATGCTCACCACCGTACCCGCTGGAGCCGGATTCGACGCCGAGTTCAGTGAACCGTCCTGGTTGACGATCGCGCCTTGTGATGAACCCGGGTTCAGACGGAAAAAACCAGGATCGGAAGGAGCGACTACCGGCAGTGCTGTCTGCGAAAGATTGCCGTTGTAGGCTACGTGCACCGACGCCATCGTTTGTCCCGCGAGTTCCCACGGTACTTGCGCGTTGATCTGTTGCGACTGCGCGTAGAGCAGCGGCGCAGCAACGCCATTGAAAAACACTTGAACGCCCGCAAGAGTGGTTGCGATCTTCCCACTGCTATCGATGACCATACTGGCGCCAGTTGCCGGTCCAAAGTCCAGGCCCCAGAGCGTTACCAATTCGCCGGGAGCGATAGGTCCAGCCTCAAAGCTGGCCGCGTTCTCGATCGCCAGCGTCAAACAAGGCATGCCAATGTTCTTGAGGTCGGAAATGTGCAGCTTCGAGACGAAGTACCCGGGCGGGCTTAGAGTGGACGACGGAGTCACCGGAAAATCCCGCGAGTTTGTCGTGCCCGCGAGAATCACAGCGCCGTCCGGCGACACGGCCACCCCCAGCGCATTCTCCAAATCAGACCCACCCAAGTAAGTAGCCGCCGCGAGCACTCCGCTGGGCGTCAGTTCTGCCACGAACGCATCGTCCCCACCGCCGCCGATACAGGGCTGATACGCGCCGGAGTAACCGGGAAGCCGGTGCCTGTTTGGCCCGCGAAGTATGCGTCACCCGAGGCATCAACGTCGAAGAGCATGGGCGGAACGCCGTTGGTGGAAACAAAAGTTGCATAAACCAATGCGGTCGCGTCGGGATTCAGCTTCGCGAGAAAGCTGGAGAACGGAGAATTGTAAGTGGTCTCGAATGCCCCCGGCGTTACGGGAAACCCCGGCGATTGCAGAGTCCCCAAAACATATGCATCTCCAGCGGCGTCCAGGCGGATTCCTAGAGCGCTCGCGAACGAGCTTGGCCCCGAGATAAGTGGAATAAATAACTTGGTCTTCGCTAGGATTCAGCTTCACCACGAAGGAATTGGAGACGTCGCGGGTAATTGGCTCTGCAACACCCCCGATGTGACCGGGAAATCCGGGGAGTCGGTAACGCCAGTGATGTAGGCGTTCCCGGCAGCGTCCACCGCGATGCCTGTCGGACTATCAGTGCCGCTGCCCCCGAAGAAGGTTCCAAAGACTAAAGCTCCGGTTGGGTCGAGCTTGCCAAATACCATGGGTCCGCTTGTTCTGTAGCGGCGTGCCCGTGACCGGAAATGTGGAGTTGCCACTAGCCGCGAAGTAAGCATAGCCTGCGGCGTCTAGCGCAATGGAAATCGTAGTGCCGGATATTGGAACATTGGGCTCGATACGGAGCGAAAAGCGGAATGTTTCCTGTGCCCGGAAGCAGGATGGAATAGAGCACCTCTGTCCCCATTGGGTTCAGCTTGGCGATGAACGTGGGAGCGATGGTAGGAAACGGCTGACCTGCGGGCGCTGGAAAATTGCCAGACGTGGTGGTACCGGCCAGGTAGATGTTGCCGACACCGTCGAGTCCAATGGACGTTGCCTGGTCATACCCACCGCCCCCCAGCAACGTAGCGAAAATGATGTTGCCTTGCGCGTCCAGCTTGATCACGAAAGCATCGGGACATGGAAACGCTGGCGGTGGATTGAATGGCGACCCCGACTGATATGCACATGCGCCATCCTGCATCATCGGCTGAACCACCCCTGGCGTAGTCGGAAAAGCCGAGTAGGTGGTCGATCCCGTCAGATAAACGTTGCCCGCAGCATCGGTGATCGTGGCCGTAACCGTGGTCGCATCCGCGCCGCCCAGCGAGGGAATGATGTTGGAGTAAATTAGACCGGTATTGGCGGAGCAGCCCGCGGTGGTAGGAAGAAGGCGCGAACGATTTCGTACTGGTACTTTGGCTGCTCCTAGCATGCCACGGAAAGCCTTAACAGGTCTTGGAAGCCAGAACATGCGCCCAATAGCAGGCCTCGGCGGCCTCGCATGATATTCTAGTTTGTTAGGCTCCCCGGCGAGTCACGGTAAACTCGCGCGAGCCAGAGGTTTCTTACCATGTCAGGACACTCCAAGTGGGCGACCATCAAGCACAAAAAGGCCGCCACCGACGCTAAGCGTGGGAAAGCGTTTACGCGCATTATCAAAGAGATCATGATCGCCGCGCGATCCGGGGGCGGCGAACCGGATATGAATCCGCGGCTCCGCAAGGCCGTCACCGATGCCAAAGCCGCCAGCATGCCCGCCGACAACATCAAACGGGCCATCATGCGCGGCACGGGTGAGCTGGAAGGCGGCCAGATCGACGAAATCACGTTCGAAGGCTACGGGCCGGGCGGCGCGGCTGTACTGGTGTCTGGTGGCTACCGACAATCGCAATCGGACGGTGAGCGAGATCCGCCATATGTTCTCGAAGAACGGCGGCAACCTGGGTGAAGTAGGCAGCGTCGGTTGGATGTTCGAACGCAAGGGCCAGATCATCATCGAAAAAGAGAAGGCCGGCGAAGATCAGCTCATGAATCTTGTGCTGGAGGCCGGAGCCGAAGACATGCGCGACGATGGCGAAAGCTGGGAAGTGATCTCCGCCCCGGAAGCGCACGAAGCCGTGCTGGAAGCCATCAAGAAAGCGGGAATCGCGACGGCGTCCGAAGAAATCGGCATGCTTCCCAAGAACCTGACCAAGCTGGAGGGCAAGAACGCGGCGGCGATGCTGCGCCTGAGCGAGGCGCTGGAAGAGCACGACGACGTCCAGAATGTTTACTCCAACTTCGACGTCGACGAAAAAGAACTCGAAGCCATGGCCTAGGCCATGCGCCTTCTGGCATTGCATGCGCATTCTCGGCATTGACTGTGGAACCGAGCATACCGGCTACGGCCTGATCGAGAGCGATGGCCGTTCGCATCGCATGATCGCAGCCGGGTCCATTGATACCAGCCCGAAGCAGCCATTGGAAGCGCGGCTTCTGGTCATCGCGCAAGGCCTGCGCCAGGTGATTCAAGCGCACCTGCCAGAGTCGGCGGCGGTGGAGGCGGTCTTTTATGCACAGAACGTCAAGACGGCGTTGAAGTTGTCGCACGCCCGTGGCGTAGTCCTGCTCATCATGGCCGAAGCTGGATTGTCGGTGGGCGAGTATTCGCCGCTCGAGATCAAGACCAGCGTGGTCGGCTACGGCCGCGCCGAGAAACAACAAGTGAAATTGATGGTGCACTCCCTGCTGGCGCTCGAAACACATATTGAGTCCGAAGATGCTTGCGACGCCATCGCCGTCGCCATCTGCCATGCCACACGTACGTCCACTGCGTTGCGTCTGGGAGTGGCCCGATGAAATTGGCCGCTCTGACGCTGTTGCTTGCGGCCGGCTTGTCCGCCACGCCGCGTTTGTACTACTCGAAGTACTTCAAGGGCAGCGTTCCCGAGTTCGTCGCCATCACTATCGAGCGCGACGGCAACCTGACCTACCAGGAAGCCAAAGACGACGACAACCCGATTCATCTTCAGTTGGATGAAGCGTCGGCCAATGAGTTGTTCGACCTGGCCGAAAAGCTCGGCCACTTTCAGCGCCCCTTGGAATCCGGGCTCAAGATCGCCAACCTCGGCACCAAGACTTTTAGATTCCAGGACGGCGCCGAGCAGCATGAGATCCAATTCAACTATTCCGAAGACGCCAGCGCACAGATATTGCTGGACCGCTTTGAGCGCATCACCGAAACCGAGCAGCACTTTGCGAATCTCGACCGGACCGCGCATTTTGAAAAACTGGGCGTCAACGACGTACTGCTGCAAATGCAGGTGACCTGGGAGCACAACCGTCTGGTGGCGCCCGAGCAGTTCCTTCCGCTGTTGGATCGCATCGCGAAAAATGAAAGCTATCTGCACATTTCGCGCGAGCTGGCCGCAACTATGGCGGAAGCCATCCGCAAGCCGCAGCCACAACCTGCCAAGGAGCGGGCACAGTGAAGACGCCTCTCGCGCTGGTTCTCATTGCGGCGGCCGCGCAGGTTTTCGCACAGACCCCAGAAGGCACAAGCTTGAAGCGAGCGCTCGGGGAAGCCGGCAACAGCCCGCTGGAATTTGAACGCGCCATCGAGAATCACTTGAGGGAGTATCCAAATTCGTCGGAACGAGCCGAATTGGAGCGCGCCCTGGTGAAGACCGCGATTAGCCTAAACGACGATCAGCGGCTGATCACGTTCGGCGAAAGCGTACTCTCACGCGACCCGAACAATCTTGAGGTTTTGGAACACGTCACAGCCGCCCTGCTGCATCAGGGCGACAAGGCCCACGCCGAACGCGCTCTCGAGCACGCGCGCCATTTTGCGGACTTGATTCAGATCACTTATCAGAACGACAAGTTCGAACCCGGCGGCGGGCCTGCTCAACTCAAGCGCAAAGACGATTATGATCGCGGACGCGCGCGATCGCTGCTTCTGGAGGCGCGTGCCCAAGGCTTGATCGGCCACAGCCAGGAAGCCATCCAGTTGGCCCAATCCAGCTATTCCGTTTTTCCGAGCGTGGAAGCAGCGCGAGAAGCTGCTCGCTGGCTGACCGCGACCGGCAAGGACGCCGAAGCACTCCAGGCGCTCGCGCAAGCCTTCACCATTTCTAGTCTGCGATCCGCCGACACGGAAGGCGTCACCGATCGTACTCGCATGAGCGAACTGTACCGCAAGCTGCACGGTTCCGAAGCCGGTCTTGGCGATCTGATTCTCAAAACCTACGACAGTACGTCCGCTCAACTGGCGGCACGCCGGGCTGCGTTGCGGGAGTTCGATCCCAATGCGCAGTTGAAGGAAGCCATCCAATTCACGCTTTCGGGACTGGAGGGCGACAAACTGCCGCTCTCGTCGCTGCTCGGCAAAGTAATTGTGATCGACTTCTGGGCCACCTGGTGCACTCCCTGCCGCGAACAGCATCCGCTGTATGAAGCCGTGAAAGCGCGGTTCAAGGACACCGATGACGTGGTGTTTCTGGCCGTCGACACCGACGAAGACCATAGCCTGGTGAAACCGTTCCTGACCCAAATCAAGTGGAGCCAGAAAGTCTACTTCGAAGACGGATTGCAGAGCTTGCTGCAGGTTTCTTCCATCCCCACAACCATCGTCCTGGACAAGAAGGGCCAATTGTTCACCCGCCTGATCGGCTATCTGCCGGACCGCTTCGTCGATATGCTTACCGATCGGGTGAACGAAGCGCTGGGCAAACCTAAGCCGCCCGCACCCGGGCGAGCGATTATTCAATGACGCCATTCCGCCGCATCATTTGGATCGTGCTCGACAGCGTGGGCGCCGGCGAAATGCCGGACGCCGCTGCTTATGGCGATGCGGGCAGCGACACGTTGGGCAATATCGCTCGCGCCCGCGCTCTGCACTTGCCGAATCTCGCCCAGCTTGGATTGGGGAATCTGAAGTCGCTCCCGCATGTGGGGCCCGTGGACCGGCCCACGGCGGCTTTTGGAAAATGTGCGCTGGCGTCCCCCGGGAAAGACACCACCACCGGCCACTGGGAGATGGTCGGCATTCATCTGGCGAAACCGTTTCCGCTCTACCCGCACGGTTTTCCGCCCGAGATCATGGACGAGTTCGAACGCCACATCGGCCGCGGCACGCTCGGCAATAACGCCGCGTCCGGAACCGAAATCATCAAGGAACTGGGCGAAGAACACATGCGCACCGGCTCGCCGATCGTCTACACCTCGGCCGACAGCGTCTTCCAGGTCGCCGCGCACGAAGAAGTGATTCCGCTCTGGGAGCTTTACAAGATCTGCGAAATCGCGCGTGATATTCTGCGCGGCCCGTACGAAGTGGGCCGCGTGATCGCGCGTCCTTTTATCGGGCAGCCGGGCGCGTTCACGCGCACGCCCAACCGCCACGATTACGCCGTTCCCCCGCCCAAAGGCATGCTGCTCGATCAACTCGACGACCGAAAGATCGAGGTCTACAGCGTCGGCAAAATCTTCGACGTTTTTCTCGGCCGCGGCATCGGCGAATACGAAAAGACCAAGAGCAATGCCGACGGCATGGCGAAAACGCTCGCCGCGTTGGACGAATTGGAGCGCGGCCTGATCTTCGTGAATCTGGTCGATTTCGATCAGCAATACGGCCATCGCAACGACGTGGAAGGCTACGCCAGGGCGCTGGAAGAATTCGACCGCTGGCTGCCGTCGCTCTATGCAAAACTATACCGCTGGCGATCTGCTGATCATCACCGCGGATCATGGCTGCGATCCCACCACGCCATCCACCGATCACAGCCGCGAATATGTTCCGCTGCTGGTCTACCGGCCGCGCAATCACGAGCCGGTCGATCTCGGCCTGCGCGCCACGCTCTCGGACATCGGCCAAACGGTGGCCGAAAACTTCGGCGCCAAAATCGCGAAAGGCACCAGTTTTCTCGAAGCGGTGGCCTAACCTTTCCCACCCCACTACCCACTTCCCACCACCCCCTATGCGACGCCCCATCATGGCCGGCAACTGGAAGATGTACAAGACGCCCTCGGAAACCGCCGCGTTCTTTGAGGCGTTCCGGCCGCTGGTGGCGAACACTGCGAATGTCGACATCGTGATCTGCCCGCCCTTTGTGGATCTCCCGGCCGCCGTCCAAGCCGCGCGGGGAACCAACATCGAGATCGGCGGTCAAAATCTGTATTGGGCAAAGGAAGGCGCCTACACGGGCGAGGTTTCCGCCGGAATGCTGCAAGCCACCGGATGCCACTGGGTGATCGTTGCGCACAGCGAGCGCCGCCAATACTTCGGGGAGACCGAAGAGACGGCGTTCAAGAAACTTTGCGCCGCGCTCGACGCCGGGCTGACGCCGATCTATTGCGTCGGCGAGAAGCTGCAGGAACACGAAAATAATCAGACCCAGGATGTTCTTGACCGCCAATTCGGTGGCTGCGTCGCACGTCTGACTCCGGAACAATTCGCGGAATCGTGATCGCCTATGAACCGGTCTGGGCCATCGGGACGGGCAGAGTGGCCACGCCCGAGATCGCTGCCGCCGCGCATTCCTTCATCCGTGAACATGCCCGCGTCCAATTCGGAGCCGACGCCGCGGATGCCTGCCGCATCCTCTACGGCGGCAGCGTGAAGCCCGACAACGTGGACGGCTTAATGGCCGAGGAGCAGATCGATGGCGCGCTGGTGGGCGGCGCCAGCCTGGACCCCGTTTCCTTCGCGTCCATCGTAAACTTTTGATGTATGCGCATCTCACGCCTTCTGCTCTCCTGCATTCTGATCTGGAGCGCAGCGCAAGCAGAGATCGCCAAGCTTCCCGAACCCTACCAATCCCTGGCCGAACTCGCCCGCGGCGCTCCACCCGAGTTCACGGCCGACGCCCTGCTCCGCATCGTCGAACTGGGCAGGCTGGCTGATAAGAGCGCGCGGCACGATCTGATCGAAGAAGCTTTCCGCAGCGCTGCTTCCGCCAAATTCCCGGTGCGCATGCGGGGATTGCCCGGAACTACCACCGACACCGCGACCGGGTCCTTGAACCGCGCTTATGATTTGAAGCTGGATGCTCTGTCGCTCGAAAGCCGCGCGGTCCGCGACATGCTGCAACTGGAGCCCGCCGACTCCCGCAGGATGTTCGGAAACATCGCACGCCCCACGCTCCCCCAGCCCACCTGCGACGACGCTTTGGTCTA
>CAWKEP010000017.1:0-56048 GCA_963848735.1 Bryobacterales bacterium | reverse complement strand
CCGTGGCTCTGAAAGCTATCCTACTGCCCCCATCTTGGCGCCGCGCCAAGCATGCAACCCGCCTCCACAAGTCAGAAAATGTCATAAAGTGCCGATGATCGAGCCTTCAGATGACGCGTGGCGGCGATTCCATCGAAGAATGGGAGGGGCAGAGCGCAGATTCGAACGAGAAGTTGAATCGGCGCGTATGTCAACCATCGGGCCGTTTGGGATCGATTTCTCCAATCCTTGGGAGCGCGCCGAAATCGTGGGCGAAAGTACGCGGCGGGCATCCCTCAAGTATTTCGGAGCTCTTCTCTTCTTTTGGCTCGGCGAACTTACCTCCCAAAAAGCGCCGGTAGACGAGCTGGTGCAAACGGTGAATCAGTTTGTCATCTATTTTCGCAAGGAGGTCATCGAGAAAAAGTGGCCGAAACCGCTTTTTCCAAGCCCCAACTGGCAGGAGCGGACGGAGAAGGAATTTGACCAGGCTCTGATCGAGTGGTTGGGGACTCAGAGAAGGTGGCTCGAGCACGAAGCCCGAATCGTGCCCAAGCTGGTGGTTCCGGCGCTACCCGAGGATTCAGGAGAGGCTCCGACGCCGTTAAAGTATTTCTCGATGTGGCCACTTGCGGACTTGTCTGCCAACGCTCAGAGGGTGCTCAGGTCCGGCTTGCTGGAAATCCACGGGTCCCGCCTCGATGGAACGAAGGACTGTATAGAATGTTGCCGCCGGGCTTACGACTTGATCGCCGGCGAATTCGATCGGGCGGGGCTCTTGGGCGAAGAGCTCTTAGGACAATCAATCCCGGAAATGATTGCGGATGCGAGTGCATGCGGTGGCTGGCAATCTGAATCGATGGGAAGCGTGCTGCCTACAGGCATTTTCAACGTCCTTTTAGGATCGCATTTCTATCCACCATGGCGAGTCGAGACCTTTCTTGAATCCCTTGAGGGTCGCCGATCCCATTGGAGTGGCCGCCTCATGCTGAAGCCAAGCCCCTCCTCTGAAGGCGGCTCAGCACGGGGCCGCCGACCGCGGTCCGACGCGCATAGGCGCCTCGCGACTATGGTTGAGAGTCTTGGCAGCGACTGGGAACACGACCCAGAGAAGTTAATGCAGCTCGCTGAGTGGATGGACTCCGAATCCATCCCCCTTGATAAACGATCGCGAAAGGACTTCGTGGAATCTTGGGTCGACAAGCATGACACCGATTTGGTCAATTTTGTGAAGATCGTCAAGTACCGCGTGACGCAAGCGAAGAAATAACATCATCTCCACTTCTTCGAATTCTTCGCCGCCATAGATCGCCAGCTAAGAACGCTTTCGTTTCAATCACATAACTCGCAACAATTCCTTTAGTAATTGGCTCTCGCTACGCTGCGGGTGTGTCCGATTCGATTGCGCGTCGCGCGCGACAACCGAGCGACTTTTATGGCGAATAAAGAAGACGCCGAACCCATAACAGGAGGTTCTCCCGAACGCCTGCCCCGTCCTGGGGCCGACCGTTAAACGAAAGCGACTATGCGACACTCGCTTCGTCCTGGATTAGCGCCGACATTGCTGATGAAGCGTTTCTTCGCCGTGTAAACGACGGTGAAGGCCGTGAGGTCATCGGCCAAAAAGGAAACCGTGACTGCTCAGGAATCCTGTTTTCCTACTATTGGCCCGGTGAACTAGGACCTCATACCTACCGTTTGCGCCGCGACCACCAGGACGTGACGTTTGATAAGGATGGTAAGCCGAAGTTAGACGGCAAGTATTTGGGAGCAGCGAAGAGTGCCAATCGGCTCTACATTCCAACGGGCGTCACGCCGGACAACCTCTCAGACGTTTCCATTCCAATCGTCGTCACCGAAGGTGAAAAGAAATCTCTTGCGCTCTGGCGGCTCGCTCATCACGACACAATCTTGTTGCGGTTTGTCCCTGTTGCGCTGCCAGGTGTTTGGAACTGGCGAGGAGTAATTGGCAAAACCGATGGGCCGAATGGCGAACGACTTGATGTCAAGGGGCCCATCGCCGATCTAGGCCGTATCGAGTGGAAAGACCGGACAGTCTTCATCGTCTTCGACACCAACGTCCGGACGAACGAGAGCGTGAGCTGGGCGCGAAAAGGGATTGCAAGATTACTCGCATCCCGCGGTGCGGATGTCCAGTTCGTTAATTTGCCTGAAGACTGCGGTGTCAATGGGATCGACGATCTACTGGCATCTTGGGGGCGTGACAAAGTACTTGAGCTATTCAATCATTCGGTGTTGGGTGCTCGCCCTGACGTCGTAGTTCCTCACCACTTCCAATCGCGGCCTGAGGGGATGTTTCGCATCACCGCCAAGGGCGGGGAGTCGACGCAAGTCCAGTTAACTAATTTTCAGGCGGCAGTGATGACTAATATCCGCTTGGACGACGGAGTCGAAGCAAAGTGCGAATTCGAGATCGAGGCTGAACTACTGGGTAGGAATCCCGGTTCACAATCCCTTCGACCGAGTTCGCGAGCATAGACTGGGCGATCGAACGGCTCGGTCCAGCGGCGATCACCTTTCCGAATCAACGGGACTATGCTCGCGCGGCTATTCAGTCTCGCTCGCTCACTGCGGAAGAACGGTCGATCTATACGCACACCGGCTGGCGTAACGTGGGCGGCCGTTGGGTTTACCTTCATGGAAATGGTGCGATTGGCGCCGCCGGTGCCGTGCCCGATTTGAACGTCCGGCTATTGGGCCCAATGAGCGGCTACCAGTTGCGCCTCCCGACTGATTCAGAAGCACTCAGGGCCGCGGTGAAGTCCAGTCTGAATCTGACCGAATTAGGACCATCAACGATCAGTTTTCCCTTACTGGCGGCAACCTATCGCGCAGTCTTAGGTGGCGCTGACTTCGCCATACATCTAGCCGGCGCGACGGGCGTATTCAAATCCGAACTGGCGGCGCTCTACGAGCAGCATTTCGGCGCCGCTATGACTCGCGTGAACCTTCCGGGCGCGTGGTCGTCCACGGGCAATGCGTGGAGTCGCTCGCGTTCTATGCGAAAGATACGCTGTTTGTTGTCGACGACTTCGCGCCGCAGGGCGCCGGCAACGACGTTGCGCGTTATCATGCAGCCGCTGATCGAGTCTTTCGGGCAGCAGGGAACCAAGCTGGACGAAGCCGGTTGGACTCGAGCGCTAAGTTGCGAGAGCCGAAACCACCGCGCGCGTTACTTCTCTCTACTGGCGAGGACGTTCCACGGGGGCAATCTGTTCGGGCGCGCTTGTTTATTTTGGAACTCTCAAGAACGGCGTCGACACCCGCCGTCTTACGGAATGCCAGAAGGACGCGTTCAATGGCCTCTACGCCGAAGCCATGGGCGGCTTCGTTCGCTGGCTGGCTGCCGAACTGAAAGAGAAGCGGGCCTGGCTCGCCCAGAAAGTTGCTGAATGTCGGCATCGGGCCTTTAGTCTCAGTGGTCACGCCCGTATCCCAGACATCGTCGCGAACCTGCAGGCCGGCTTTGAGTTGTTCCTGGAGTTCAGTGTTCAATCTGGCGCTATTACTCAAGCTGAACGCGATCACTTGGCTGAGCGTTGCTGGGAGGCGCTCCTGAGCGGCGCGGCCCAACAGGGCAAACACCAAGCCGAAACAGAGCCAGCGGCCAGATTCCTTGACCTTCTGTGTTCGCTACTCGCATCCGGGCGAGCACATCTTCAAGCTCGGGAGGGTGGCGAACCAGATCGAACGCCTGAAAGCTGTGGCTGGAGGATCGATAACTCCGGCAAGTGCCAGCCACTAGGCGACTGCCTCGGCTGGTTGGACGGTGACGACGTTTATCTCGAACCGTCGGCGGCCTTTCGCGCCGTCCAGGTTTTTGGCCGTGACATCGGCCAAATATTGGGAGAGTCTGAGCAGACGCTGCGGAAGAGAGTCAACGAGAAGGGCTATCTAGCCTCGGTTGATAAAAAGCGGGGAACTTTGACCGTCAGGCGGACTATCTGCGGCTTGTCCAAGAGCGTTTTACATTTCCGCCGGACCACAAATTCTACCGGAGGTGTCTGATGCCGACGAGGATGCGGAATGAAGCGGTTGGCTGTCAGGCATCCAGTCGGGTTTCATGTCGGACGGCGCAGCGTATCTGACATCGGCTCGCCTTTTGGGATTAACCGCTTCGGCCGCCTTTGTCAGGAATGTCGGGTAGCTGTACCGGCGAAACGGGGCGAGGACTTGAGGTTGAGCCGCCGGAGATGGCGGCCAGCGTGAGGATTCCCCCAGTCGAAGTCGGCATGGATCCTTCCGCTTCCAGCCGAGCGGGCCGCAGGCGCCACGTTCGAATTCGACCGGAGCTCAAATCGTGGCTAGACAATGTAATCATTCCCAGCTTGGTCCAACAATTCCTCTCTGAACGACAAGGAGAAACGCGGCTTGCAACTGAACCGGTGGCAAGCTATCCTCGACACAACTCGGAGCGAAAACCATGATTCTTCGTTGTGCCGCATACGCTCGATACTCCAGCGACAGGCAAAGTCCGGCGTCCATCTCAGACCAGCTTCGAAAGTGCCGCGAGTTTGCCGAAAGCCAAGGTTGGCAGCTCCTTGACACTCACATCTATACAGACGAAGCCCTGTCTGGATCGGGGGCCGATCGGCCCGGATTTTTGAAGCTGTTGAAGGCTTCATCATCGCTCCCGAAGCCGTTTGATATTGTGCTGCTTGATGACACGAGTCGTCTGTCACGAGACCTCGGCGACACGATGCACGTCTTCAAGCAGCTGGACTTCATGGGTATTCGGATCGTGGCCGTTTCACAGGGCATCGACACCCAGGACGATCAGTCAGAAGTTCTGATGACCGTACACGGGCTGTTTGACAATATTTTCATTAAAGAACTTTCGAAGAAAACGCATCGCGGTCTCGAAGGACCGGGCCCTTCAGGGATTTCACACTGGTGGCCGATGCTTTGGGTACACGAATACGGTGACTCCGCAGGGGGTCCGGCTCCAAATCAACGAAACAGAGGCTGCGGTCGTGCGCCACATCTTTCAAATGGCCGCCGATGGCGTTAGTTTGCGTGGCATCGCCAAACGCCTGAACGCTCAAGGGATTCCTTCGACTCGGCCGCGCGCGGGCAAGCGCTATGCCACATGGTGCCCCAGCGCAATCCGCGCCATGCTGCGTCGCGAACTGTATGCTGGCATGATGATCTGGAACAAGAGCCGGTTCGTTAAACAGCCAGGCACGAATAAGCGGCTCCGTCGTCCACGCCCTCAAAGCGATTGGCGCTCTCTCAAGGACGAGTCTTTACGTATCATCGACCAAGTCCTCTGGGAACGGGTTCAAGCCCGCCTAGCCGAGGTGCAGGAGGCCTATGGACACTTGGGACTCCGGCGTGGCGCGAATGCCACGTACCTGCTGACCGGCTTCTTGAGGTGCGGTGCTTGCGGCGCGAACATGGTAATCGTAACAGGCCGCGGTAAAGAGGGCCACCGATCTTACGGTTGTCCGCAAAACTTTTACCGGGGTGCTTGCAAGAACAACCTCAAAGAACGGCAGGACCGTCTCGAAACCAAGCTGCTTGCTGGCCTTCAGGCAGCGGTCTTTCAGCCCGAGGCCATCGCGTACATCCTCGCTGAGTTCCAACGCCAGCTTGCGCAGGCACTGAGCACATTGGAGGACGACCTGTGCCGGGCGCGCGACCGCAAGGTGCAACTCGAAAAGGAGTTGGCTAATCTCATCGGGGCCATCGCCGACACGGGCCACACCCCCAGCATGGTGGAAGCGATTGCCAAGAGGGAACGAGAACGTCACACCATTACCCAGCAGCTGCTGGGCAACCAGCAGCAGGCGGTCATGCCCCAGCTCTCCGAGCTACGAAACTTCATCATCGAGCGTTTGACCAACATCCGGACCTTGGTGACCAGCGATGTCGAGCGTGCCCGCGTAGAACTTGCGAAACATATCACCCGCGTCACGCTTCAGCCCCAGGACGGACACTATGAGGCCACCGGAGAGTGGGATGTAGTTGGGAAACAACCAAATACCAGGGACGGGGAAGGAATGCGCGTTTGGATGGTTGCGGGGGATGGATTTGAACCACCGACCTTTGGGTTATGAGCCCAACGAGCTACCAGACTGCTCCACCCCGCAGTTAGATTCTAACGCACGGCGTACCAAGCGGTCAATCAAAGCCGGTATTTGCTGGTGTACGGGGTATACTGGATCTCGCCATCGAACCCGCATGAACATCTCCGAAACGATCGATAACAGCAGGTTCGGCGCCTTCCAACTCGGTGTGTGCATTCTCTGCGGCCTGTGCCTCCTCATGGACGGCTTCGATGTCCAGGCCATGGGCTATGTCGCGCCAGTAATTCTGAAGGAATGGCACGTATCCAACGCGCAGTTTGGCGGCGTATTTGGCTCCGGACTTTTCGGAATCTTGGTTGGATCGTTGCTCTTCAGCATGCTGGCCGACAAAATCGGACGGCGGCCGGTCCTGATCGCCGTCACGCTGTGCTTCTCGGCTTTGACCTTCCTGACCGCGCGGGCCGCGAATGTTCAGCAGATGATCGTCATCCGCTTCTTCGCCGGAACAGTGCTGGGCGCTATTATGCCGAATGCGGTCGCGCTGGTGGGCGAATACAGCCCGCGCCGTCTGCGCGTCACCGTCATGATGATTGTCGGCAACGGATTCACCACCGGCGCGGCCTTTGGAGGATTCATCGCCCGCTGGTTCATTGAACATTTCGGATGGCGTTCCGTGTTCTATTTTGGCGCCGCGGCGCCGCTGCTCATCGCAGCGATCATGATCGTCGCGCTGCCGGAATCGTTGCAGTTTCTGGTGCTGCATCGCAAGCATCTCGATAAAGCGGCTGGTTGGCTCAAACGTATCGATCCCAGCGCTTCCAGCGACACCAGCCGATACTATGTGCGCGAAACCAAGCGCCTCGGCGTCCCCTGGATACATCTCTTTCACGAAGGCCGCGCGATCGGCACGATCCTGCTTTGGATCGTCAATTTCATGAATTTGCTGAACCTCTATTTCCTCGCCAGTTGGCTGCCAACGGTCGCCAATCAGGCCGGATACGCGGTGGGAACATCCGTTCTGGTCGGAACGATGGAGCAGTTGGCGGGAATGATTGGCGGATTGACGTTGGGGTTCCTGGTGAATCGGCTGGGGTTCGTCACCGTGCTCACCACTTGCTTCGCGGTGGCGTGCGTCAACATCGCGCTGATCGGCCAGCCGGGCCTGTCTCTATCGATGTTGTTTGTCGTGGTCTTTTTGGCTGGGTATGGCGTGGCCGGGGGCCAGACCGCCATCAACGCGTTGTCCGCCAGCTACTACCCTACCGACCTGCGAGCCACCGGCATCGGCGCAGGTCTGGGCATCGGGCGCATTGGCGCGATTATCGGCCCGGTGGTCGGCGGCGTTCTGATGAGCCGGCATCTGCCGTCTCAAACGCTGTTCCAAGTGGCCGCCGTGCCCGCATTCATTTCAGCCGTCGCAATGATCGCGATGCACTGGCCCCTGAAAGCTCGCGCGGATTCTCCCCCGCGGCTCCGGTGCCCGAGTCCGTTACCTAAAAAGCGGCAAGTCAACCGGCATCGCTGGATCGGGATAGGTCACTTCTATCGCCCTCGACTTTTGCGAACGGCGTCATAGCGTGCGGCTGGGTCTTGTCCGCGGTCATGATCTCCAGAACCGTGACGCCGCGCGCCGTCAGGGCGTCCGCTATCAGCGAGCGATGGCAACGCCAGGGAACTGCTTCGGCGCACATGATCGCGGTGGGAGCCTCCGATGCCAGGTGCATGAGCTGTTCGAGGTTCTTATGAAACTCCGCAGTCTGCATGTAGTCGGCATATCCCCGGAAACGACGAATTACGCCATCCGGTATTGATTGAATCCTTGCGCGGATGCCGCAGGCCGCCCAGCCCGGCATGTGACGATATGCGATCCCGGCAGCTTGAACGATTCGGCAGGTTCTGCCGATCGAACTGCGGATTATGTCTGGAACGGGGAATGGTTCGCACATCCACCAGCTGTCGAATGCCATGAGCCTCCAACATTCCGATGAATTCCTCGATCGGGCGGGTGGAATGCCCGATGGTACTGATGGTCATGATTCCCGATTTCAAGATTAACAAAACAGCCGTAGAAGACTGCGCAGAGTTATGCAAGGTTGTGAATGCAAGTCATAGAAAATTTCTTCTTTACGCCCATCCGGGCCGCCAATATACTTAAGGTGACCTCTTCCCTGTGGTTAGCGGTTTGATGGGAGTTCGTCAAAACAACGGAGCCTGTTTGCCTCCGAAGACGTGCTCACCGCATCGAGCACCTTCACCAGCCTCCGAAGGTCCTACCGAATGGCGATCAGCTTAATTCTTGCGGGCAACGGGATGTCAGGCGTGGCCTGCGTGGAAGAACTTCTCAAGAGTGATGAGGCGTTCGACATCACCATCTTTGGCGACGAACCCCATACCAATTATGACCGCTCCTTGCTGCCTAGCGTTCTGGCCGGCGAACGGGCCGTCGATAGCGTCATTTTGAACGACATCGGGTGGTACCAGGAGCACGGGATCCGCACGCGCCTCGGAATCAGTATCGAGGAAATTGATCCGGCCTGGATGCGCGGTGCGCAGTAGCGACGGCGATTGGACCAGCTACGACAAGCTGATTCTGGCCACCGGATCTACGCCCCATCGTCCCCGCGTGGGCGGTTTGGACAAAGAAGGCGTGTTTTGTTTCAGCACGCTTGGATGACGCCAGGAAAATTATCGAGGCAGCCTCTATCGGTACGCGCGCCGTTGTGATTGGCGGCTGGCTCGCCGCAGAAGCCGGGCGTGGCCTGCGCAAGCGCGGATGCGATGTCACGGTGGTTGAGACCCAACTGGGTGCGGTGCTTGGCGACCGGCGCGTCGAAGCTGTGCGCTTTGCCGATGGTGAAACAGTGGCGGCCGATCTTGTGGTGATCGCTATGGGCTTCCAGCCGAATATCCATTTGGCGATCGAGGCTGGTCTAAAGACGAACCGGGGAATCGTGGTGAACGATCAACTGGAGACATCCGATCCGAACATCTTCGCATTGGGTGGATGCACTGAGCATCACGGAACGCTTTTCGAGCAAGCCAAGGTTTTAGCTGCGAATCTGGTGGGCCTTCGTGAACGAGGGTTTACAGATCTGGAAGCCATCTTTCACGACCTGGCGACGTCGCCCCTCCACCACCGCGCCGAGTAGACGATGGCTGCCGCAGCCAGCCAACCCGCCGCATAATCCGGTTGCGCGGCCCATCGCAGAATGGCCGAGTGCATCAACCCAAACCAGGAGAAAACGGCGGCGATGAGGCACCACACGTGCCGCGCGGCCGAAGCGCCGGTCGATCATTTCGGAGATCACCGCGGCCACTACCAAGACCAGGAACAGGAATCCGTTGCCGAGCCCGAGGACCGATGACCAATAGATGGAGCGGTTGAGCTCGGCCTTGAACGACCGGATTGGCGGCTGACAATTTCAGCGCCGGCAGCGCCGAATTTAGGGCCGTTGCCACCACCGCGCCCGCGGGAAGCACGAAGCCGAGCAAAACAGCGCCCAGGTATTTCGATCCACGCGACGCAGCGTCGCCATGCCGACGCCGATGGAGACATAGGCGATGATCGCGGCTAGAATCGGCCAGGGAAACAATTGCGCGACGAAGAGGGTGAGTCCGCTCGATGACGATGGCAAGCACGGCGATCGGCGTCCAGAGCGCGAAGCTGATGCGCGCGCCAACGGCTTTGTACGGCGGATGCATCGCATAGATGACCGGAGTAATCACGCTGCCGGCGAGGCCCGCGACTAAAGTGCCGAGACCGTCACAGGCCAGCACGGCGCGAACATCGTAATCGTCGCCGGCGGCGGCCGCTCCCGCCACGGACGCGATATCTTGAAGCATCTGATAAATCGCGATAGGGGCGATCACGGAAAGGTACGGCAGCGCGAGGCCCATGGCGCGCAGCGGTTCAGGGGTCGTGGAGAAGGGAAGTTGAAGCGATACGCCGGACCAGGTGGGATGCACGTATCCGATAGCTAGTGCCACCGACAAGGGCACGATCCAAGCCGCGAGAAACGGAGGGATGCGCCAGCGAGTGATCGGAATGTTGGCCAGGACGGTGCTGAAGATGATGGCCAGTGCAATGAGGCCAACGAGGGGTTGATCGAACACGCGCTGCAACAGGACCAGCGCCAGATAGCTGTACATGGCCGCGCCGAAAACGGTCATCGAGGCTGGTTGCGGGATGAATCGGCGAAAGAGTGCCGCAAAGGGCGCCGCCGCGAGCTTGATGATTCCGGTCCATGCGACTGCAGCCGCTCCGATCTCCCAGGCGCGATTGGCGTCGTGGGTTTCGAGATAGACCGGCAGCATGATCGACAGCGTGTAGGCGATGATGGCTGGAACGTTGTTGCCGTAGACATGCGCAGTGACGTCGGTGCGGCCCTCGCGATGGGCCAGCCGCACCGCCAGAACGATGAGGCCGAGCGATCCGATCAGAAATCCCGAGGGCGTAGCCGGGGAGCAAATGCGCGACGCTGAATCCGGCGGAAATCCCGACGGGAAGCAGGAGAAAAACCGGGATTACCATTTGCGCGAGATTGAACCCGACCTGCGCGATGGTGGTGTCGAGATCGCCGCGGCTGAAGGCCCACCATCGCTGGGTCATTGGATCTAGATCTTAAACGACTCGAGCGATTCCGGTGCGAACAGTTCGGCCGGTTTGAGCAGCCGCTTGGCGAGGCCTTGCTCGTGGGAGTAGCGCAGGAAGGTTTGGAGAACGTGCGCGTTTGGCTCCAGGCCGTAAGGCCAGAAGTCGCGCCCCATCAGCTTTTCGGTGTCCTCCACGTGCTGCACCAGCCAAGGGAGCATGGACTTCAGCGCGCCCATTTCGTGCAGATCATCGTAAGCATCGCGCTGCGCGAGCGCGAATGCCTTGCACAGAGATTGCGCCAACCAGCGATGCTTTTCGTAAACATCGCGCCGGATCACGACGACGTGCATGATGGGGAAGATCTTGGTCTTCAGATAATAGGCGCGCTCGACGGGTTGGTAGTTTTCAAAAAGCCGACGGACATTTCCGGACCCCTGGGAGAATGTTGACGGGGCGCGGGCGGTAAAGAGGGCGTCAATTTCGCCCGATTCGATCATCTGCGAAAGCGTCTTGGTGGCCGGAATCGGTTCCACGCGGAACTCCTTGCGGCAGCGACAAAGCGATCTTTTCGGGACGCCCGGGCTGCTCTTCGCCTCCAGTGAAATACGAAGGGCTGGTAACCGGCACGCCGTATTCGTCGCTCAAGATGCCGCGAATCCAGACCGGTGCGGTCATCTGATATTCGGGGCTGCCGACGCGCTTTCCGATCAAGTCCTTCGGTTCGCGGATTCCGCTGTTGGCATGGATATAAATGCAGGAGTGCCGGAACATGCGCGACGGAAAGACCGGGATCGCGATGAACGGCGGGTTTTCGCGGAACAGCGACAGCGTGTAGGACGAGAGCGACATCTCGGCGACGTCGAACTCGTGGTGGCGCAGCATGCGGAAGAAGGTTTCTTCGACGGGCAGGTTGAGATAATTTAGTTCGACACCATCGACAGTGACGCGGCCTTCGAGCAAGGCGCGCGTTCGATCATAGTTCCAACAGGCCAGCGTGAGCTGGAGTTTAGGCATAGGGAATTTGGGTTACTCGTAGAAGGCCGGCGATTTTTTCAGTTTGGCGTTGGCGGCGTAATCATGTTCGATCCAGAGCTGCGCGCCCGACGTTTTGAGGAACTCTTCAATCTTGGCGCGGCTGGCGAGCGACTGCTCCTTGTTGAACTCGAAGTTCGGGACGTGATCCGTATTGCGTTCTTCGTTGTAATGATACAGGTCGCCCGCGATCAGCACGGGGCCGGTTTTGGGGAATTTCAAGAACAGCACCTGGTGGCCGGGCGTGTGGCCAGGAGCGGGCTTGATGATCACGGTTCCGTCGCCGAAAACATCGTAATCGGAGGTTGCCGAAAGGATGGTGGTCTTGCTGTCCTTGAGCGCGTGATAGTTCTTCTCCACGCGAACCGGCGCCGGCTTATCGGAAAACATGATGTCGCGCTCGGCTTGCGAGACCAGCCAGGTGGAACCGGCGAACATGTTGGCGTTGGCGCTGTGGTCGATGTGGTAATGCGACATCGCCAGGTATTGGATGTCTTCAGGCTCGTACCCGAGCGCCTCCAACTGAGGCTTCAGCGGCTTGGCGACTTCGATGAAACCTCGGCTGACTGGGCTGCCATCGCCTTTGAAATCGCTGTCGGGAACCACTCCGACGTCCCACATCAGAGTGCCTTTCGGATGCGCCACCAGGAAACAGGGCACCGACATCTTCAACTCGGCGACTTTGTCGAAGCCGTACGCCTTCGCGTCCATCGGCTTTAAGACGCCGCAATCGAAGATGTACAGCCGCAGCGATTTGGGCTGTTTGGGGGCTTTATGTGTTGACTGAGCAGCGAGCGGGGCTGCGGCGAGAACGATGATCGCGATGAGCTGATTCCAACGCATGGATCGACCTCCCTGGTCGATCAACCATCTTATTGAAAATCAGACTTCCCTGCGGCGGACGCCCTGGCGCGGGATGGCGGCTGCATGTAGAACATCACATGTTCGATGTGGCGCGACTCGTTGAGGCGCTTCAGGTGGTCGGCGAAGGCTTCGATTTCATCTCTTGAAAAAACGAACCCATCTTGAGACGGATCATAGGGAAGTCCCTTCTGTTTATGGAATTCCAGGAGGGCGGCGGCGCGCTTGAGGGCGCGGTCATGTTGGTGACGGCGCTCGGCTTGGATTTCGCGGAGATGGTCCACGGTTTTTTGGAATTGGCGGGAGAGGCGCTGATAGTGGAGGCCGAGGGTGGCGAGGGCGCGGTGGGCGTCGACGATGTCGAAGTCGATGCGGGCTTGATCGGTGGGCGGGTTGGCAGCGCGATCGAGCAGGGCGGCTTCGAGCGAGGGGATGCGGTTGAGGCGCCAGGAGGTGTCGGCGAGTTCCTGGGTGAGCTGGGTTTCGGTGGGGGTGGCGGGCTGGTATTCATCGAAGAAGCCGCGGCGATGGGCGTCGAACGCTGCCTGGTCTTCGGAGGGAAGGACGGCAGTTGCAGCGGTTAAGCCGTGGCGTAGGGCATTCAGCGAGGAGCGCTGTTTGCCGGAATCGGTGCGGGGTCCGGTGGAGAGTAGCGCGTTGGCGCGGTTGGCGCGAGTGCGCGGTTCGGGGGTGGGGGATCGGGTTTGTCATATGGAAACCTCCGACGCGGTTTTAACATGGGCGGATGGCGTTTTCGCGCCGAGGGTGGCGGAACTCGTTGCGTCGGAGCGAGAGATTCTTGAGGGAGTGGCGTGAATGGCGGCTGGTTGTTAGTTCGCCGTGGTTGGTTGGGTGCTCAAAGCTGGCTGGCTCGGCGAGATGGCCGTCTATTCGTCGCTTGTCCGATATCGAGCCGTCCGCTAAAATCAGACCGAATGCTGACGAGGCGGAATTTCTCCCTTCTTCCACTGGCGTACGCGATCTCGTACGGACAAGACAGGAACGCCAAAAAGAGCGTCCTTCGGCAGTCTGAAGGTAAGCAGTACTACAAGAGTTCGGCGGCTACTAAAGCGATCCCGGCCGATTTTGGAGACGCCACCCTATGGTTGGACCCAGCAAAATGGATTCTTTGAGTATATACTGTCGGGCATACAAGGCCGCGATGACGTTATAACCACATAAACAAGCACGTGTCGGGTCTGGATGCCTGCAGATAGGACTGGTGGGATACGAACCTCAGCCATGAAGAATATGCGGGCTGCGAAATGCACAACGCGTGGCTCAGCTTTTCCAATTATCGTACTGCGCATTATCGACTCGACGCATCCACCAGAGTGTGAGTCGAGACAGTCTCGGCCTCACCGAGCACCACGCTGTCAAAATGTTCCAGCGCCTCATCCGCGTTAAAGTGACCTGAGGACCGCCGGACACTCAGTTCTCTGATTCGGTTTGCATGGCGGTACTACCTCTGGCGGATCCTGAAGAAGGAAATCTTCAGATCGTGTCGCTGTTGAAATCATCGGCTGACCTGTTGCGTGAATCACACGAACGTTGTAGTGAGGAGGCGTCAAGGCTGCCAAGTGAATGCCGTGATCGGCGGACGAAGTCAGCTTCATGGCCGTGCCGATAGCGAGGCATGTAAACAACCACGATATCGATGCGGAAGGATCTCCCACGTCCCGCATTAAATTGCGGGCCCGGCTCGGCACGCCCCTTGCGAGATCCTCGGTTGAACGGCGCATCCAGGTATACTCTACATCATAAAGTACTCTGTGTCAATCCGGGCCGCCAGTGATGTGCGGTCTAGGCTCGGTGGAATCCTGATCTAGCGGGCGTGGTAGCCACGCACGGGAAAATCAGGCTTCCATGCGGTAGCGCGTTTCGGCGCGCCGGTAGAGCGGACGCCACACCAGTCGATTCACTGAAACTACCAGGGTCGCCATGACGATGGTGGACAAGAGAAGAAGGGCGAAGTTGCCGGAGTCGGTCGCGGAGCTGATCTCGGCGCCGAGTCCGAAAGTGGAGAGCACTTGCCCCTTGAAATGGAAGTACTCAGCTACGATGCTGGCGTTCCAAGCTCCGCCGGATGCGGTAACGAGGCCGGTGATGAGATAGGGAAAGATGGCGGGGAGAATCACGGTGCGCCAGCGATCGAGCGTGCTGAAGCGGAAAATGTCGGCGACTTCGCGGAACTCGGACGGGATCGCGATGGCCCCGGCGATTACGTTAAACAAGATGTACCATTGCGTGCCGAGCAGCATGAGCAGGATGGATCCGGTATTCAATCCGCCGCCAAGGCTGATGAGTCCCAGCAGCAGAACCGGGAAGAGCGCTGTGGCTGGAACCGATGCCGCAATCTGGGCCAAGGGCTGCGCGATTCGCGCCAGGCGCGGGTTGAAGCCGATGGCGACTCCGGCCGGGATGGTCCAGGCCGATGCGATGGTTAGCGCCGCGATGACGCGCAGAAACGTGGCTCCGGCGCTTTCGAGCGTGGTCACAAGTTCAGCTCGCGTGATTGCTTTGAGCACCAGACAGTCCTTGGAATACGCCATATAGAATTGCCAGTACCGCGAGGATTCCTGCGAGAACACCAAGCGCTTTTTGCCAGTTGGACGTCTCCGACTTCGATTCGGCGGGCCGCTGTGCAGCGGACAAATACATACGCTCCAGCAACGGGTGTCGTTATGCCTTCGCGCATGCGGGTGAGCAGAGGCGACTTGCGGAGCAGATTTAGCACCAGCGACGAATGCGCCGCGGAACTCTCCACTTGTTCCAGCTTGAATTTGTCAGACCACGCGATGGCGGGACGCCAGACCAACTGGTCGATCAATACGACCACTCCGATCATGGCGCTGATTCCCCAAATGATGGCGACGGTATCGCCCGCGCTGGCGGCGGATTGCAGATACGAGCCAAGGCCGGGTAGGCGGAAATCCCGTTTTCCGAGCACGAACATTTCGCAAGCCATCAGGAAGAACCAGCCGCCCGCGACCGAAACCATGGAGTTCCAAACCAAGTCCGATGGCGCCTTGCGGCAATTCGAGTTGCAAGAATCGCTGGAGGCTGCTGAAGCGGTAGACGCGCGACGCCTCCATCAATTCGCGTGGCACTGCCTTGAGCGAGGCATAGAAACTGAACGCCATGTTCCAAACCTGGCCCGTGAAGATGAGCACGATGGATCCGAATTCCACTCCCAACTGGCGTGATGGAAACAACGAGACCATCGCGAGCATGACGCCCGGCAGGAAGCTCAAGACCGGAATGGATTGCAGGATGTCGAGTACGGCGAGCATCGCGACTTCCACGCGTTTGTTGTAGGCGGCGATATATCCATATCCGATGGCGAACACAAGGCTCAGCAGGTATGCGATGATCATGCGCACCAGCGAGTAGAAGGCGTAAAGCGGAATGGCCGCCGGCGAAAGAGAGATTTGAACGGCCGCCACGGGAGCGCTGAACCAATAACGGGCCACGGCGACGACCGCGTAGGCCCCGGCGAACAAGGCCGGCGAATACGATCGCGTCCATGAAGAAATTCCAGGTCCGATCCCGAATTAGCGAGCGCGAGAGGCCCGGAAGGGTCATGTTTCGGTTCCGACCGCGACGTTCTCCGGTGGACCGGGCGCTTCCTCGGGGATGAAGAACCGCTTGCGCTCCGAATCGTGATCGAATAGCTCCGCGTAGCGGCCCCAATTGATGGCGGTTTCCAACTGCCGGAGGGTTTCTTCCTCGGTGAAGTGCTCGTCCAGAATGTCGTGAAAGAATTCGTCGGGAAGCGTGTGGTCAGACTTGGATTCGAGCGAGCGCTTGATCTGTTTGAGCAGCGCCACGTGCTCCAGCGCGGCGTTACGAAAGAGTTCTTTCTGGCGCAGAATGTCGGCGTTGGAAAACTCCAGGCCCGCCGGCGTGATCTCGACATCGCCCTCGGTCACTTTCACGAAACCCAATAGCGCCGCGGCTTCGACGATAGGGAGCAGGTCGTCGATTTCGAAGGAGAGAAGGTCTGCGAGCCGGTACACGTCTTCACGGCCGTTGTGATCGGCGAGAATTTCGAGGAACCCGGCGACGCCGCCGGTGCGCGCGTGGGGGAGCATCGGATATTTCACGCGAATGTCGGTGGATGTTGACGCCGGGCCCGACATAGCGAGCGCGGGATCGCCGTCCGGCTTGGTCAGGACCTGGTAGATGTAGTCGACGATCTTGGTGAAGCGGGGGAGTTTGCGATCGCGCGGCCGAGGGAGATCGACGCGGAAATCGGTCCGGATGCGTCCTGGATTCTTGCCGAGAACAACAATGCGATCGCCGAGCAGCACGGCTTCCTCGATGTTGTGGGTGACGATAAAGACCGCGCGCGTGGGCATTTTCTTGTTCTCCCACAACTCCAGCAACTCGCTGCGGAGGTTCTCTGCTGTCAAAACATCTAAAGCCGAGAATGGTTCATCCATGAACAACACTTCGGGTTCCACCACCAAGGCTCGCGCGAAGCCCACGCGCTGCTTCATACCGCCGGACAGTTCTTTGGGATAGGCATTCTCAAAGCCGTCCAGACCGACGGAGTCGAGCATCTTGATGCTTCGGGCGGCGCGGCCGGCTTCGGAAACGCCGCGGGCTTTCAAGGGCGCCTCGACGTTTTCCAACACGGTGAGCCAGGGAAACAGAGCGAAGCTCTGGAAGACAATGGACACGTTTTCGCACGGCCCGTTGACCGGAGAGCCGTGCCAGAGCACCTGGCCGGCCGAGGCTTGAGAAAGCCCGGTGAGTATTCTGAGCAGTGTGGATTTGCCCGAGCCCGACGGTCCGAGCAGCGTCAGAATTTCGCCCGGATAAACGGCCAGATCCAACGGAGCGATCACCTGAATTCGGTTGTCGCTGGGCTGGTCGTAGAACTTTTCGACTTGGCGGGCTTCGATGAGCGGCTCCGGCACGCTGCTATTATCGCAGCGAACGCCGGCTATACCAAGTTCATGGAAACGTAATGCGATATGGTAAAGGGGTTCCCAAAAATCCTTACTTCAGGAGCCGGCATGACCCCTCAAGAGGTTCTCGAGTACGCCAAGAAGAATGGATTGAAACAACTCGATTTGCGGTTCTGCGATATTCCGGGATTGCAACATCACGTGTCCTATCCCATTACAGAGCTGTCTGAAGATTCGTTTCAAGAAGGCTACGGGATGGACGGATCGAGCATTCGGGGCTGGGCGGCGATCAACGAGAGCGACATGCTGCTGATTCCGGATCCGAACACCGCGTTCACGGATCCGTTCTATGAGGTCCCGACGCTGGTGATGACCTGCGATGTGATCGATCCGATCACGCGGCAAAGCTACCATCGCGATCCGCGCTGGATCGCGCGCAAGGCCGAGATGTATATGCAGAGCACCGGGGTCGGCGACACCGCGTATTTCGGCGCTGAAGCTGAGTTTTTCATTTTCGATAATGTCCGGTTCGATCAAAATCAGCATTCGGGATTTTATTTCATCGACGCCGAGGAGGGCCGCTGGAATCAGCGGCCGCGAGCACGACAATCTGGGTTACCGGCCGCGCTACAAGGAAGGCTATTTTCCGGTGCCGCCGACGGATCATTACCAGATGCTGCGGTCGCAGATGGTGGAGACGATGATCGAGTGCGGTCTGAACATCGAATGCCATCATCACGAAGTGGCCACGGGCGGGCAGTGCGAGATCGATCAGCGTTTCGACACGCTGGTGAAGTCGGCGGACAACATGCTGACGTACAAGTACGTGATCCGCAACACGGCCCATCTGCAAGGCAAGACGGTGACGTTCATGCCGAAGCCGCTTTTTGGCGACAACGGCAGCGGAATGCACGTGCATCAGAGCATTTGGAACGGCGGCAAGCCCCTGTTCGCGGGCGACGGCTATGCGGGTCTGAGCCAGATGGGGTTGCACTATATCGGCGGTTTGTTGAAGCATGCGCGGGCGCTGTCGGCGATCATTGCGCCCACCACCAATAGCTATAAACGGCTGGTGCCGGGCTATGAAGCGCCGGTGAATCTGGCGTATTCGCGGCGCAATCGATCGGCGGCGTGCCGCATTCCGATGTACTCGGCGAGTCCGAAGGCGAAGCGCGTGGAATTCCGGCCGCCCGATCCATCGGCCAATCCGTATCTGGCGTTTGCGGCCATGCTGATGGCTGGGCTGGATGGCGTGCTGAACAAGATCGATCCGGGCGAGCCGCTGGACAAGGACATTTACGATCTCTCGCCGGAAGAAATGAAGAGCGTGCCTTCGATGCCGGCGTCGCTGGAAGAGGCGCTGGATTGCCTGGAGGACGATCACGAGTTTCTGCTCAAGGGCGACGTCTTCAGCGAAGATCTGATCGAGACCTTCATCGATTACAAGCGCAAGAACGAAGCCGATGCGATTCGTTTGCGTCCGCATCCGTACGAGTTCGCCTTGTACTACGATATTTAGCGGTCGAAGATGCCAAAACGTTCGATTCGAGATCTGGATCTCAAAGATAAGACGGTTTTCATCCGGGTAGATTTTAATGTTCCGCTGGCGGCGGGTGGGCAGGAAATTACCAGCGACAAGCGGATTCGTGCGTCGATTCCGACGATTCAATACGCGCTGGATCAGGGCGCGGGCCTGATATTGGCTAGCCATTTGGGACGGCCCAAGGGAAAGCCGAATCCGGAGATGAGTCTGAAGCCGGCGGCGGTGCGGCTGGCGGAGTTGCTGGGACGTCCCGTTGTGATGGCGCCCGATTGCGTGGGCCCGGAAGTCGAAAAGATGCGGCCGGCGCCGGGGGAAGTGTTGCTGCTCGAGAATCTGCGGTTTCACTCGGAGGAAGAAAAGAACGATCCAGGATTCTCGAAGCAGTTGGCGGCATTGTGCTGATGTTTATGTGAACGATGCGTTTGGATCGGCGCATCGCGCGCACGCTTCCACGGTGGGGATGATTCCGTTCGTTCGGGAAGCGGCTTCGGGTTTGTTGATGGACAAGGAACTGGAATATCTCACGAAGGCGACGAAGAATCCGGATCGTCCGTGTGTCGCGATTCTTGGGGGCGCGAAGGTTTCCGACAAGATTGAGGTGATCGAGAACCTCATGAAGGTTGTCGACGAGTTACTGATCGGCGGCGCGATGGCTTACACGTTTTTGAAGGCGCAGGGTAAGCCGGTGGGGAAGTCGTTGGTCGAAAATGACAAGGTGGGATTAGCGAGGGAGTTGCTGGCGCGATCTGGTAAGAAAATCCTGCTTCCGTCGGATCATGTGGTGGTGGAGGAGCTGAAGGAAGGCGCGCCGTTCGAAGTGGTGGCGAATGTTCCGGATGGAAAGATGGGCGTGGACATCGGCCCTGCGACGGTGGCGGCTTACTCGGCGGTGATTGCGAAGGCGAAGACGATTATTTGGAACGGTCCTATGGGCGTTTTTGAAAAGCCGCCCTTCGATCGCGGGACGGTGGCGCTCGCCAAGGCGGTCGCGGCGTCGGGCGCGGTTTCGGTGGTGGGCGGCGGCGATTCGGAGAAGGCGATTAAGTCGGCCGGGGTTGCGGATAAGATCTCGCACATTTCAACGGGCGGTGGCGCGTCGATGGAGTTTTTGGCGGGGATTGAGTTACCGGGCGTCGCTGCGCTGCCGGAGAAGTAAGTCGTGGATGATTATGGGTGCGAGGTCGCGAAGCTCGCGCGGTAGTCGCACGTTCAGCACCAGCAGGTCTAACGTCTTCGGATCTAGTATGGCAACACCGTCTATCGGGTCGCCATTGGCTTTGAGCCCACCCATCGTGCCGAGCCCCTCCGAATGAGCAGGCGTTTGATATTGCACGAGGCGATCAGTTTGGACGATCAACTTGTCCTTCGGGTAAGGGCCGAACGGGTAATCAGTCGCCGCTAGGTCACCCGCTGCGACTAGGCTCTTTACGAGAGACCACTGAGCTGGGAAAACTCGCGCAATGATGCGACTCACCTGAGAGGTTCCCGATCCGCCCCCATTGGTAGCATCGACTTCTATCACTGATCCTGGGATCGCGCCATGGGGATCAGCCTTCACGAACAACTGACCACCGCTTGATCCATACTCTTCGAAACATTGCCAGCCGCGTGGGGCTAGAATGCCCAGATTGCCCGACGCCTGGTAGTATGCGAGCCGTTTAGCGGTGCCCGCTTCAATTTGAACTTTCTTGTCGACTCCCTTCGGAGCCGGAACCGGTCCTGCTTGCCCGTCCGACGGACATCCGACAAACGGAACGCTCGACATCTGCGCGAAAAGCTGCAACGGAAGTGCGATTAGAAGAATAGTGCGATTCCGCATACGACCCCGGCGGCGACGGCCCACGTCGATAATAGCGAATGATCGATCAGGAAGCCGGCCAGCGCGGGCGCGGCGATGGCTGAGATCGAGTTGAGCGATTGCGTCAGACCCAGAATCACTCCTTGCTCGGAGCGGCCGGCTTTTTGCGTGATCATGCTGGTGACTGTGGGGCGGACGGTTCCCGTTCCGGACGATGCTACTGCCGCCGAGATCAGCAACAGCGGAATCGAGTAAGTGAAGCCGAGCGTGACTAACCCGACGAAACCGAAGAAGAATCCGGCGCGCGCCAGATTTACTTCGCCTACCCACTTCACCAGGCGGCCCATCAAACCGCCTTGCAAGATCACGCCCAGCAATCCGAGGAACGCGTACACGTAGCCGACCTGCTGCGGCCCGAATGGTTGACCATGCCAGCTGTAGCGCCGCTCGGCGAAGAGCGCGAATCCGGACATGAACATGGAGAACGCGAAGGTGAATGCGAAGAACTGCCACAGCAATGGCGCGAGGCCAGGTTGACGGAAGTAGCGCAAATAATTCTCCCAGTCGAACACGGTGAACTTGCGCGGAGTGGCGTTGTCCGCCACGGCGGGAGTAACGGCGGGCAGGAGGAAATAAGTGGCGAGAATGCTGGTGGCTGAGAGGCCGGCTGCTACGAAGATGGGGTATTGGTAGCCGTATTTCGATAGGAAACCGGAGATGCCGGGGCCGATCAAGAATCCCATGCCGAACGCAATCCCGATCAACGCGAACGATTTTGCGCGGTCTTCGGGTTTGGTGACATCGGAGATGTAAGCCTGCGCCAGCGATAAATTGCCGGCCGTGATTCCGTCGATCGCGCGGGAAAGAAAAATCACCCACAGCGCGTTGGCGTAGGCCAAAATGATGAAGCCGATGAAGGTGCCCACCTGGCTGACCAGCAGGAGCGGGCGGCGTCCCATGTGATCGGACAGCCGTCCGAGCATCGGCCCCGCGATCAACTGGCAAAACGCGTAGAGCGAAACCAGCAGCCCGACCACCGCGGGCGACGCGCCATAGTGCTCCGCATAAAAGGGAAGCAACGGGAGAATGATGGTGAGGCCCAGGACGTCAACGGAGACGATTAGAAATATCGGAAGCAGCGGCGATTTAAGCAAGAAAGTACGATGGTAACAGATGGCTGCGCTCGCAGATCCGCGCGGCGTCGCGTCTATGGCCGATCAACTTTATCTTTCCTACTGGCTCCGAAACTTCAGCGAGCCCACCATGCTGCGGCATTATGAAAAGCTGCTGCGGCTCTTTCCGTTTTCGCGGCTAACCCAGCAGCCATCGACGTTCCGGGTGCTCGCGGTGGATTATAGCGAGCCCGTGGTGGTTGAGATTCCCTATCCGCCGCCGGTGCCAATTGATGACATCCTGGCCGCGGCGAAGGATTTTCAGAACCCCGATTCTTGCTACCGTCTGGAGACCTGGTGGGACTTGTGGCACTTCACCGACGAATGGAAGCTTGAGCCCACGCGCGTGGCGTTGTCGTGTTTTGGCCCTGAATTCGATCAGGGAAACGCCGGCGTGCACCCTGTACAACAGAATGCCGTTACGGAATTCCCGGCCTCTGCCGATCACACGGCCAACTGCTCCCTCGAGATCGAGTTTGGCATCGACGCCAATTTTCTTCCGCAACCGGAGTTACCGGATAGCCCGCGCGTAATCCAATTCAACATCAAGAGCTTGCTGAAACTGGTGCATGATTTGGATGATGCGCTGCCGGTGGAAACGCGCATGCTGTGGTCGGAGTCTGGCGAGAATTTCTCAGAGAAGCTGCACCAGGCGCTGTTGGCGGTTAGTTAAGACCGCTTCCTACGGGCGCGGCTCGGTTGGCATCAGCTGCTGTACCGCCTCGGCAAGCATCTTCGGCATGAAAGGTTTTTGCAGGAAGGCCACCTGGCGCTGCAGCGACGCCGGCAGATTTTCGATGAAGAAGGGCGAGCCGCTGCAGACCAATACGCGCAGCCCCGGCCGTATTTCCAGCATGCGCGTAAGCAGGGCATCGCCGCGCATATCGGGCATGCCGAGGTCGGCGATCACCAGGCCGTACTGGTCGGGCGCGGCCTCGAAGCTGCGGAGCGCCTCCAACGAATTTAGATGGGTCTCCACTTCAAAGCCGAGCCGTTGGAGATATTTCTCGATGAGCTGCAGCAACGGCGGCTCGTCTTCTACCACCAGAATTTTCGTTACGGCCACCATCAGCGCACCGACCGAAAAGGTTCGCCCAAACTGAAGGCCAGGCCCAGGCTCACGCGGTTGGAGTCTTTCTGCAAAATGGCATCCCCTGTAGTGTAGTGCCGATAATCATAGCGTAAATCCAGGTGAGCGGAGGGCGTCAAGTTATAAAACAACTCGCCACCGCCCTGCAGATTGGTGTATTTCCCGAGCGCCTGCCCCAGCGCGGAGAGTTCGTTGTAGCCCGCGATTCCGCGCGCCTCCCAGGTTTTGCCGGCGATGAGGGAATAGCTGATGACGGCCGAAGTCTGGCGCGAGGTGAGATAGTAGCCGTTGCCCGGGGTCACGCCCATCGCATAGTCGAAGGTCAGCGACGATGTCTTGAATCCCCGGACCAGGCGGGCCTCGGCAACCGGCAGGTAGGACACGTTGTTGAAAGTCACCGTGGCGAAGCTCTGGCCGGTGAGCGCTGCGATGGATGGATCAAGCGTTACTTGCGTCAGGCCGAGCATTTGAACGCGAGCCACGCCAGCCTGCGCGCTGAAATCCCAGTGACGGGCCGCATTCGCCGAGTATCCCAGGGTTGGAATCTCGAGCCGGGAGTTCCCGAAGGCGCGCTGAAAATCGAAATAGGTGTTGTTGTAGCTGGCCGAAATCGTTTGGCGGGCTGTAAGCCGGTATGCCACGCTGGTGCGTGCGCTGTATCCGTTCAAACCGGCCAGCAAGAGCGACTGCCGGCGGACTATAAAACCGTCGCCGCCGAATCCAAACGACAGCCGGTCGGTTTCTTGCCAGGTCAGATCCGCCCGCGATTCCAGGTAATTTGTACGGTTGTCAAACAATTCGTTGGCGGGCAGGCCCAGGCGGTCCAGGTTTGCGATTGGAAGATAAGTAAACTCGCCGTTAGCTAGCGTGGTTGTCCCGAGTGTGTTGCGCAAGTCGAGAATGAGGTGACGCTGGAGCACGCGGGTGTATTTGAGCTGCAGGAACTGGTCGAATCCATTGAACTGAGTTGCAGTTGCGTATTGCCGGATCAGGCCTTGATACTCGACCGTGAGTTTGGCGCGACGCCATCGCCGCACAACCGCGACCCCAAAGCTGGCTTCCATCCCGGCAGCAGCCTGAGACGTGGCCGACATGCCGGACATGAGGCCCGAATCGTAGACCGCGCTGACCTTGCTGAATGCGCCGAACTCGAACCGTTTGCCGCCCGAATCCAACAGGCCGGTGCTTCGGCTGAGAATGGAGGGAGCTTCGTAAGTAAATTCAGGCTGCTCCTGGGCCGGGGCGAAGATCTCGCGGGTGACTATAGAAGATGCTTCGTAAGTGGGTTCCTGCTGATCCCGCGTGCTGGTATCAGGCTGGTTTTGCGCCGGGGCGAAGCCGGCCGTCAGCAAAGCCAGGAGGAAAATCCTCGATCCCAGCGATGATTCCTAATTCCCTACTGCACACTCAAGTCTGAACCCCAGCCTCCCCAGTGTCAAGCTGGCTATGATCGACAGGTATGCAATTTCACACGGAATATCTGAAGTTTCAGACGAAGCAACACCGCCAATACGTCAATATCACGGGCGAAGTGAAGGCCGCGCTGAAGAAGAGCGGCATTCGCGAAGGCATGATTCTGGTGTCGGCCATGCACATCACGGCCGGTGTTTAGGTGAACGACGCCGAAGACGGTTTGATCGCCGACATCGACGAATGGCTGGAGAAGCTAGCGCCCTACCGCGACGATTACCGGCATCACCGCACGGGCGAAACCAACGGCGACTCGCACCTGAAAAGCCTGCTGGTTCATCATCAGGTGATCGTGCCGGTGACGGACGGGAAGCTCGATTTCGGGCCGTGGCAGCAGGTTTATTACGCCGAATTCGACGGGCAGCGCTCCAAACGCGTCATCATTAAAGTGATGGGCGAATGAGCCGGGGGTGAAAGGATCGCCGCGCAGCGGACATTCCCGGTATAGGAGCGTTATGCGACGATATCTTTCTTTGATGCTGGCCCCTTTTGTGGCGACCGCGATGGCGGCCGATATCCCCATCCGCGAGGTGGTTCTCTACAAGAGCGGCGTGGGCTATTTTGAGCGCGGCGGTTTGCTCCGGGCGGGAGAATCCGGCCGGCTGGATTTCAAGGCGTCCGATATGAACGATGTTTTGAAGTCGCTCACCATTTCCGAACAGAATGGCGGCAAGGTTACTGGCCTACGCTATGACTCCAGCGAGACGTTGGAGAAAAAGCTCGGCGAGTTTCCATTCAAGATTGACGGCCAGGCATCGCTGGCGCTGTTTCTGGACCAAATGAGAGGCGCGAAAGTGGAGTTGAAATACGGCGCCGAGACCATTGCCGGGACGGTGGTGAGCGGACGCCTGGTGCGGTCCGACGATAAGCAGCCGGAGCGCGAGCAACTGGTGGCGTTGCTGGATTCGGGGGAACTGCGGACGCTGGATTTGGCGGCGGCCAGCTCGATTCGCTTGGCCGATCCGAAACTGCAAGCGCAACTTCGCGACTATCTTACGGTTGTGAACCAATCGCGCTCCACAGATAAACGCAGCATCTACATCGATTCGTCGGACGCGAAGGAGCGCGAGATTGCCGCCGGCTACATGCTTCCGACACCGGTCTGGAAATCCAGCTACCGTTTGATCTTCGGCGAGAAGCCCGAGCCGACGCTGGAGGGCTGGGCCATTGTCGACAATACAACCGGCGAAGATTGGACCAACGTGCGCTTGGCCGTGGTTTCGGGCCGCCCGGTGTCGTTTATCAGCAATTTGTATGAGCCTAAGTATGTGGCTCGGCAGACTGCGGAATTGCCGGAGGATCGCGCGGCCGTTCCGGTACTGTATGGCGGGGCAGTTGATGAGGCGAGTGCGATCGCGGGACTGGCGCCGCCTGCGCCTATGGCGAAGTCGATGGCCAGAGGGCAAATGGGAGTTAACAGCGGCCCGATCAATGGTCGAATGATGGGTGATATTTCCGGAAGCCTGATCGCCTTGAATGTCGCTGCGGAGGACCTGGGCGACCTCTTCGAGTATCGCTTTGCTACTCCTGCGACCGTCAAGAAAGACGAGTCCGCCATGTTCCCGTTTCTGCAACAGCAAATCGGCGCGCGCAAACTGCTGATCTATTCCGAAAATTATGGCGAGCATCCGATGAATGCCGCCGAGCTCACAAATTCCACTGGGAAAACTTTGGATGGCGGGCCGATTACGGTTTTCGACGCCGCCAGCTACGCCGGCGAGGCGCTGATTAATACGCTAAAGGCCGGCGACAAACGACTGATCAGCTATGCGGTGGATCTGGGCACGCGCGTGACGACGCAATTCGATTCCAGCCGCGAGATGGTGCGCGAGATCCATGTGAATCGGGGCATGCTGACGACGCGCGCCGCGATTGACGAGACCAAGACTTATACGATTCGCAACGTCGATCAGAAGCCCAAGACATTGATTATCGAACAGGCACAGCGGCCCGAATATAAGCTCATCGGCCAGAAAGCGTCCGAGACGACGACCAGTGCGAATCGCTTTGAAGTTAAGCTGAGCGCTGGCGCCACCGAGAAATTTCCGGTGACTGAAGAGCGCGTATACGAGACCTCTACGGCCGTTTCCAATCTCACGCCGGACGTGCTGCTTACTTATATACAGAACAAGGCGCTGTCGGAGGCCGGGCGGCGTCAATTGCAGCAGATCGCGAGCGCGAAGCGGCAGATCGCGGACTTCGACAACCAGATCCGTCAGATTGACACCAATATAAGCACCATCGTGAGCGATCAGAATCGCGTCCGGCAAAACATCCAAAGCCTCAATCAGGTGAGCGGCCAGCAGGATCAAGTGCAAAAATACGCGAGCCAGTTGGCCAGCCAGGAAAAAGAGCTAGCCGGACTGCGCGATCAATTGAGCAGTCTGAAGAAGCAGAAGGCCGCTCAGGAGTCCAGCCTGAATGCTTTGATCGAGAGCCTGGACTTCTAGCGGCTATCACAAGAGGTGAAAGTAGCCGTCGCGGCGCATCACTTCCACGGGCAGGCCAAATAGGTCTGTCAGGCGGTCCGTGGTGAGAAGCTCGTTCTTGCTGCCGTCCGCGAATACGCGACCATGGCGCAGCAGGATCACGCGATCGATTTCTGGAAGGATGTCGTGAAGATGATGGGTCACCATCAAGATACCGGTGCCTCCTTGAGCGAGCTTACGGAGAATATCGCGCAGCTCAATTGCCGCTCGAAAGTCCAGGCTGTTGCTGGGCTCATCGAGCAGAAGCGCCAGCGGGTCGTGCACCAGGGCCCGGCCGATCAGCAGGCGATGCGCCTCGCCGGAGGACATTTCGGTGATCTCGCGATGTGCCAGATATGGGATCTCCAGCAGCTCAAGTATTTGCTCCGTCTTTTCGAGCATGGCCGTCGTGACTTGATGATAGGGTTGCACGCCGATGCTGCTAAAGAAGCCGGAGAGCACCAGTTCATGGCCCGTAATTTCGCGGGTGCAGCGGCGCATTAGGTCGTTCGAAACGATGCCCAACAGCGGACGGAGCTCAAAGACGTTCCAGGTCTCGCGTCCCAAAATGCTGAGCGAAGAATCGGGCAGCGCCAGCGGATAGCATTCGCGCGTGATGGTTTTGATCAGCGTGGATTTGCCGCAGCCGTTCGGTCCAAGGATGGCGACGTGCTCGCCGGCTCCAATGCTCAGTGTGATGTCCTGGAGGACGGTTTTCTCGCCCAGCATGACGGAAATATGATGGAACGCTAAAAGAGCAGAGGTATGGTTAAGGGTCTTCAATTCGGGATTCACGGTTCGAGAGTATACTAACAAACGTGCGAAATGGCGTTCTGGTTTTCCTCGCATTCAGTTCGCTCGCGTTTGGGCAACTGGATTCGAATTCCATCACCGTGAGCGCCTCGCGAAACGCTAGTTTGCAGCCCGATCAGGCTATTTTCTCGGTCACAGTGCAATCCGGAATCGGCACGGGTTTGGACGACGTGGTCGCCGCGCTGCAGGGGTTGGGAATCACGGCTGCGAATTTGTCGGGCGTCAGCACTGTGCCATTAATCGACTTCGCCGGCCCGGCTTCCTCATCGTCCATCACGCTCCAGTGGATCTTCCGTTTACCTGTGGCTTTGACAAAAACGAAGGATACAGTTGCGAGCCTCACCATGCTGCAGCAAAACATCGCCAAGCTGAATAGCGGCCTGACTCTGTCGTTCAACATCGTTGGCACGCAGGTTTCGCAGCAATTGGCGCAGTCGCAAACTTGTTCGCTGCCGGCCTTGGTGGCTGACGCAACCGCGCAAGCGCAGAGCTTGGCTTCGGCCGGCGGCTTGACACTGGGCGCAATCCTGGCGATGTCGAGCGCTACGTCAAACATCGCGTCCGCTCCGCCGCCTTGTTCGATCACAGTGAAGTTCAACGTGACGAGGTACCAATAGCGTGCGCAAGTTGTTGTTCGCATCGCTCCTGCTTGCGGCGTTGCCGGCCTTCGCTCAACTGGAATCGCACACGCTGACAGTATCGGCGACCCGCCAGATCAATCTGCAGCCTGATCAAGCCGTATTTGATCTAAGGGTCAATTCCAACGCGGCGGTGGGCTTGAGTCAGATTGTTGCCGCGCTTTCGGGATTGGGCATTACATCCGCGAACCTGGCCGGCGTGAGCGACTACAGTTCGGCGCAAACGCTGCAATGGAGTTTCAGTCTGGCCGTGCCTCTTTCCAATCTGGCCGTGACGATTAGCTCGCTCACGAAACTCCAGCAGACCATCGCTCAAAATAATAGTGGCCTTACGTTGACGTTCAGCATCAATGGAACCCAGGTGTCGGCGCAACTGAAGCAAGAGCAATCCTGCTCCACGCCGGATCTCATCGCGGACGCAACAGCTCAAGCGCAAAAACTGGCGGCGGCAGCGGGGTTAGCAGTAGGGCCGATACTCAGGTTGTCGAACGTGCCGGCGATCCAACCTGGTGTTATCCCCGCCGATTTCGCAGTCTTATCGCTCGGCGCGTTCTCCGACCTTCTGCTGGCTTCCCCGCCGCCTGTCACTTGCTCTCTGGCGGTGGAATTTCAATTGCGGCCCTAGTATTCGCTACTTCCCCACCATGTGCGGCAGTCCACGTGTCCATGATATATCGACACCGGAACGCGGATACAATGTCAGGGCATGGCGAACGAACAAATAATGGAAGCCTTGGCGATTCGGACCGTGGTGGACAACTGGGTGCTGTGGCGCGACGCGGGGAACTGGGAGCGATTCCGCACGGTGTGGCATGACGACGGCATCATGATGGCCACCTGGTTTCAGGGGACGGCGGATGAATTCATTCGTGTGAGCAAAGAGGGATTCGATCGCGGCGTGAACATCCTGCACTTTCAAGGCGCTTTCACGGCGGATATCGAAGGCTTGCGGGCCATCTCACAAACGAAAATGACCATCAATCAGCGGGCGCCGGTGCACGATGTGCTGTGCGACGTGGTTTGCACGGGACGTTTCTACGACTTCTTCGAGAAGCGCAACGACCGGTGGGGCATTGTGCTGAGACAGCCGATTTATGAGAAGGACCGTATGGATCCGGTGGATCCAGGGAAACTGCTGCCGCTGGATCAGGAGCTGCTCAAACAATTCCCGGAAGGTTATCGGCACCTGGCGTACCTGCAGAGCAAAATCGGATACAAGGTGAAGACCGATATGCCTGGGCTTAAGGGTCCCGAGGTGGAAGCGCTGTACGCGCGAGGCAAGCGCTGGCTCGCCGGCGGACCGATCGAGCGTTAAGGCAGCGCGTAAACCACGAGCGCTTGATTATTTCCTTTGCCCGGTCCCGCCGCGACGATGGCGACGTACTGTTTGCCGCTCTTGCCTTGATAGGTGATCGGATTTGCAGTCGCGGAGTATTCCAGCTGCGTGGTCCAAAGCTCTTTGCCGGTCTTGGAATCGAAAGCGCGGAATCGGGCATCGCTGGTTGCGCCGATGAACACTAAGCCGCCAGCGGTGGCAATCGGTCCGGCGAAAGCTCCTGAGCGTCCCGTATTGCGCTTTTCAGGCGGCAGAAAATCCGTGACGCCGAGCGGCACTTGCCAGGCGATCTCGCCGGTATTGGCGTTCACGGCGAACAATCGCTCCCAGGGCGGTTTGATGCACGGCAAGTTTCCGAGCGTTTTGCCGTCGGCGTCCTTATAGGGTGCGGCGAAGCTGAAGTAGCCTGGACGCATGTCATACGGAAGTTGGCCTTCCTCTTTCGCCTTCGGATTGTCGCGAAGCCATCCAGTGCCCGGACTGTCCTGCGAATTCACGAATACATAGCCCGTTTCGGGATCGGCCGCGGCGCCGCCCCAATTGGTCCCGCCGGTGGGCCCGGGCATACTGATGGTTTCGTGCTGCGGCGTGCCCTGGCTCTGATACGTCCAGGGCGCGAACGGCCCAGCGTCCTGAAATCCGTGTTTGTCCCAAACTTCCTGGCAGGCTTTGGCGTGCTGCTCGGAGGTGTCGTCCGCGGTTACGATGTCCGCGCGAGAAATACTCACGCGCGCCAGCGGAGGAGGTTTCAGCGGGAACGGCTGCGTGGCCGAGTACCATTCTCCTGGAGCTTTGCCTTGTGCGACGGGCCGCTCTTCCACGCCAAACACCGGCTTGCCCGTGACGCGATCCAGAATGAACATGTAGCCGGATTTGCCGGTCTGCACCAGCGCTGGAATTTTCTTTCCGTCTTTCACGATGTCGATCAGCACCGGATCGGGCGGCAGATCGTAATCCCAAAGCTCGTGATGAACGGTTTGGAAATACCATTTGAGCTTGCCCGTCGCATAGTCCACGGCGACCACGGAATTAGCGAAGAGGTTGTCGCCTTTGCGATCGCCGCCCCAATAGTTCGCCGCCGGGCCGCCCATGGGCATATAAACGATGCCGAGCTTCTCGTCCACGGTGATGGAATAGGACCACATATTATTCCCGGAGCGCGCCTTTCCAGTTTCCTTCCTTCCAATCGTCGTGGCCCACTTCGCCCGGCAGCGGAATGGCGTGGAAATCCCAAAGCTTCTTGCCGGTGCGCGCGTCGTAAGCACGCGAATCGCCCGGCATGCCACCCGGCTCTTCGTCCTGCTGATGGAGGTGCTCTTCGCCGGGGCCGAACATGTTCATGCCGACCAGAATCACGTTCTTGTAAATGGTCGGGACGCCCGCGAACGGAACGTCCATGGTCATCTCGCCTTCCTTGCCGAAGCCTGGGTCCAACTTGCCCGTCTTGGCATTCAGGGCCACCATCTTGTGTCCGGCAGTGAAGAGAATGCGCGCGGGATTGTCCTTGTCGCCCGGCCAATAGGCCACGCCGCGCTGCGACGCCGCGCCGGTCTTCAGATCGTAGCGCCAGATTTCGACGCCGGTTTCCGGATCGAGAGCCACCACGCGATTGCCCGCTGGTAGGTACATCACGCCATTGACGACGATAGGCGTCACTTGGTTGAGCGTGCCTGCCGCCGGACTAGTGGCGTCGGGACGCAACTTGTACGACCAAGCTTGCGCGAGCTTGGAGACGTTGGCGGCATTGATTTGTTTTAGCGACGAATAACGTGTGGCGGCGAGGTCGCGATTATAGGTCGGCCAATCAGCCGCCGGCTGGGCGCTGACGGTTTGAGCAAGAAAGGCTGCTAACGTTATCCAACGAAAATGCATTTACGTCCGCTGAGTATATCAACAAGCTTTCTGACAAATTGGGACGCGACACACGATAGACTATCCAACATGAGCAATCGCAGAAGTATCGAAGTGCCCGGCCTGGAGCACGCAAATCCGATTCCGAATGCCAGCCGGATTGGCCCTTTTCTGGTGAGCGGTGGCATTTTCGGAAAAGACCCCAGCACCGGCAAGGTCGCCGATGGCATCGAAGCGCAATGCGAGCAAATGTTCGCCAACGTGCGAAAAGTCCTGGAGGCGGGCGGCGCGACGCCGGAAGACGTCATCAAGCTGAGTGTGTGGCTGAAAGACATGGCGAATCGGCCGGTGGTTAATAAATATTACGTGGAAATGTTTCCCGACGCGCATTCGCGGCCGGCGCGTCACACCTTTCCGACGCCGGATCTCCGCGCGCCATTGCTGGTGGAGTGCGAAATCATGGCGGTCATTGCGGAAAAGAAGTGAGACTCGCCAGTTTTCGAGCGGGCGGAAAGGACCGGATCGGGTTTTCAGCAGACGGCGAAACGCTGCTCGAAATCTCGGGCCCGTCGAGCCTACTGGACCTGATCGAAACAGGACAGCAAATTCGTCAAACTGGTACGACGTATTCGGTCAACGATGTCGCCTGGTACGCTCCCGTAGGCCGTCCGTCGAAGATCTGCTGCCTGGCGTTGAACAACAGCGCGAATAGCGACCGGATCATGCAAGGACCGAAGCACCCCGCCATGTTTATCAAGCCTGCGAGTTCACTACTAGGCCACGGCGGCGCCATCGAATGCAAACCGCAGTATGGACGGGTGCATCCGGAGCCTGAGCTGGCAGTGGTGATCGGCAAGACCGCGAAGAACATCGCCGCGGGCGATGCCTACGATTACGTTTTCGGCTACACCATTCACAACGACATCACGTCGCCCACGATGCGCGCCGAGGACACGTTCCACTATCGCGCGATTCATCCCAAGGCCGGCGATCCGAAAGCCATTGAGTACGTGGATACCTGGGTCAGCTACCCGGGCCGCTACAAATGCTGCGATACCTTCGCCTGCATGGGGCCGTGGCTGGTGACGAAAGACGAAATCCCCGATCCGCACAATCTGGCTGTATCGTGCAGTCACCAAGGCCAGCTGGTTACTGAAGACAATACCGAGAATCTGTTCTATAAGATCCCGGAAGTGCTGGCGTTCTTATCGAGCCATCTCACTTTGTTGCCGGGTGACATTGTGTCGATGGGGACGGCGCTAAAGAAATCGGCGCAAGGCGGCGCGGTGCAAAACATCGATCTGAACAAGCTGGGCGGCCCGGTGTCGGTGAGCATTGAAAAAATCGGCACGCTGACCAACGACGTGGTCCACGTGTAACAGGAGTCACTCCTGCAATGATACCGGCTGACTGGCCCGGATATTGAAGCGGATTAGCAGTGACAGGGCCGTCCCGGCTCCGAACGTCAAGGCTCCCGTGGTGACGTGCAGGACGCTGGTGATGATCACCGCCAGGCTGGTCTCCGGAAACAGGATCAGCATCAGGAACGTGGTGAATCCAAGCAGCACCTGAATGGATGTGACGACGGCTAAGGTAATGGCTGCCGGTCGCAGTGTTGGGTGCTGTGGAAACTGGCGGATCAGGAACACGCTCACGATCAGGATCAGAAGCAGCACCAGCATGGCGTTCATGATGTGCCAGAGGACGCCCAGCGCATGATAGCGATAGGACGCGCCGAGCGTGGTTTGCAGCAGGATGACCGCTGGTACAGCGATGGCGAGCGATCGCATGGATGGACGCCAGGTGTCGTCGATTGGTTCGGGTCCGCATTTCCAATTGGCTGAGGTCATCAGCGCGAGGCCGACCGCGGCTCCAAAAAAGACTTGGGCCAGGACGGCGTGCAAGATGGGAGCGAACCGGTGCAGGGCCGCGTCCAGCACGGCCGCGGAGAGTCCGATCCAACCGAGAGGCGACCTGATGCCGATCGCAAGTCCCAGCATGAGAGCTAGGGCTGCGGAGCCGAAGATGGAATGCCAGAGTTCAAAAGCCGGGTCGATGGAAGCTGCGGGCGTAGCGGCAATGGGACGCTCCAGACTCGTGACAATGGCTCCGGCGGCGATCGCAATCAGCGCGATAACTGCTACTAAGACCGCTAAACGACGCAACCAGGGACTCTCAGTTTTCATGCAGATCTTTCTTCCAGCGAATCACTCCGATCGCAATGGCGATTAGCCCCGCCACAGAAACGATCCAGCTGGTCACCGCGCCCCACAGCGTCAGCATCGCTCCGGCGGCCACAACAATCGGCGCGTAACTGGTTGGCCTGGTCATGCTGCGTGCTCCTGCCATCTCACTACTCTCGAAACGATTCCGGCCAGATAGACAAAGCAGCCGGGAACCCACATCAGTAATCCGCCCAATTGCTGATCGCTCTTGGGGTCTAGTCCCCACAGCCGCGCTGGCGGATTCAGAGTAGGCCGGATACAGGCCCACCGGGCCGAACGTCAGAAACGCGCCGAGCAGGCTGCAGCACAAGCAGGCGCTGAACAGGTATGCGATCGCGGCCAGCGCCGGGAGGCGTTTGTTTTCGATCGGCCCAAGAATCGGCCACCAGAAGATGGTACCGGTGATCAAGAAGCTAAGGTGCTGGAGAATGTGCAGGCTTTCGTTATCGAGCGCGGCATTGAATAACACGGGAATGTGCCAGGCCAGCATGGTGCCTACACCGAGCAGCCAGGAAACCGGCGGCTGGCCGATGGCGCGTTCCAAGTTGCTGAGTGCCCCGAGTTTGAAAGCCGGCGTGCCGAGCAGCAGCAGCGGAGGAATCACCAGCGCCAGCAGAAAATGCTGGACCACATGCGCGCTGAACAGGTATTGATCGCCGAGCGCGTCGATGGGCGAAACGAGATCGAGCAAAAGCAGGAACACGCCGGCCAGGAAACAGGGCGCCCGATTCAGTCCCCGCTTGCGCACAACCGCCAGGTAGCCGATCGCGAGCAGCGCGCAACCGATGACAACCGACGGTTCCCAATCCCACAGAATCATCCGAGGCTCCCAATCAGAACGATGACAAGCCAAACGGCCATTAAGAAGTTCCATTGGAGCGCCATGGTACGGAGCGCGGAGGATGGCACGATCGCAAGCGCGATTAAGCCGGCGAGAACAAATAACCCATAAATGGCGGTTAGCACGGATACCGCTGCGATCAGTCCCACGAAGAAGGCGGACCCGAGCGCCACTGTGAGCCATCGCCAGCCCCGCCACACGGTGAAAGCGCTCACGAACAGCAGAGCCGTGAAGAGCATTTGCAGGTGTGAGATTGAAGGCGGTTTCTGTCCGAAATACGAGAAGGCCAGAATCAGCAGGAAGAAGAACACCGCTTCCGGGATCAGAAACAGCGCCATGCCTAAGTGCGCCCGATTATGTTTCATACGCCCATCCAATCCGGCGCTTCGGGATGTTTCAAATCCCACAACGGACGCCGGCTGCGCACGTGCGGGATTTTGGCGAAATTCTTGAGGTTAGGTGGCGACGTCGCGGCCCACTCCAGCGTCCACGCATTCCAGGGATCATCTCCGGCCTGGGTTCCGAACAAGCAAGCTCGTCCCGACGTTGCACAGAAAGATGAAGATGCCGAATACCAGGATGCCCGCCCCAACCGTAGAAACGAGATTCAGCGCTCCGAACCACGGTAAATCCGGATAGGTATAAACGCGGCGCGTCATCCCCATCAGGCCGAGAAAATGTTGTACAAAAACCGCGGCGTTGAAGCCGACCACGATGAGCCAAAAGCTCCAGCGGCCCAGCTTCTCGTCCATCAGACGCCCGCTCATTTTGGGAAACCAGTAGTAGGTGGCCGCGAGCAGCGCGAATACCGTGCCGCCGAACAGCACATAGTGAATATGCGCAACCACGAAATAGGTGTCCGTCAACTGCCAGTCTACGGGGACGACGGCGAATGCCACGCCGCTGAGTCCGCCGATCGTGAATTCTAAAAGAAAAGCCACCGCGAACAGCATGGCCGTGGTGAACCGGATGGATCCGCCCCACATAGTCGCGATCCAACTGAAAATCTTCATTCCGGTCGGCACCGCGATCAGCATGCTGGCTGCGGCAAATACGGCAAGGAAGTTGCGGCCCAGGGCGACAGCGAACATGTGATGCGCCCAAACTCCATAGCTCAAGAACGCGATGGCGACGGTGGAAGTCGCCATGAACGGATAACCGAAGATCGGCTTGCGCGAGAACACCGGAATGATCTCCGAGATCATTCCGAACGCCGGAAGCACGACGATATAGACTTCGGGATGGCCGAAGATCCAAAAATAATGCTGCCACAACAAGGGCGATCCGCCTTGCACAGGATCGAAGAATTGCCCGAGTAGATGGCGATCGCTCAGCAGCATTACTAAGGACGCCGCCAGCGCCGGCAGCGCGAATAGGATCATCACGGACGTTACAAACGTCATCCAGACAAATAGCGGAACCAGCCGCATGGTCATGCCCGGCGCGCGCTCAGTGGCGATGGTGACGATGAGATTGATGGCCGCTCCTATGGAAGCGCCCCCAATCATTAGCAAAGCGAGCGCCCAGTAGTCGACGCCAGCGCCCGTCGAAAAAGCCTTTTCACTCAGCGGGGCGTAACTGAACCAACCTGCATCCGGCGCGCTTCCCGACGCGAAGCTGATGTACAAGAGGACGCCCCCAAAGAATTGAAGCCAAAAACTGAGGGCCCCTAAACGGGGCAGGGCCATTTCATTCGCGCCGATCATCAGCGGCACCAGATACACCCCGAACCCCGTCAATACCGGCATCGCCACCAGGAAGATCATGGTGGTGCCGTGCATGGTGAACACCTGGTTGTAAATTTGGGGCGTGATCAGCTTCAGGTTCGGCGCGGCCAGCTGCGCCCGCATCACCATCGCTTCCATGCCGCCGGCCAGGAAGAATAGCAAAGCGGACAGCATATAGAGGATGCCCATCCGCTTGTGATCGATCGCGCACAGCCAGCCTCTCATCGCAGGCTCTCTAAGTATCCGAGCAACGCGCCGCGCTCATCCGCAGTTAGCGGGATCAATGGCATACGGTTGCCCGGTTTCGCGGCTTGCGGATCGGTGAGCCATAGGGCAAGATTGGCTGGCGTATTGCGCGTGATTCCTCCGCCCAAGATTTCACGGCTGGCCAAGTGCGCCAGGCTGGGGCCTTTTCCCAACGCGAAATCGTGGCACTCCCCGCACTTGTTTCTAAAAAGCCGCTCGTCGGCTGCCGGCGCGTCGTGGAACGGGCCTCGTGCCTGATTGTTCAGCCAAGCCTCAAAGGTCGCCTCCGGCTCGGCGATCACGCGAAATCGCATCCAGGCATGCTGCGCTCCGCAGAACTCCGAACAGGTTCCGCTGTACGTTCCCGGCGCATCAGCCTGCAGCCAGATGGTGCTCGGGCGACCCGGCACCGCGTCCATCTTGCGCGCCAGCTCCGGCACCCAGAAGTCATGAATCACATCCGCGGATTCGATGCGAACCAACAAGCGCCGCCCGGCAGGGATGTGGATGTCCCAGGGTACGACCGCGCCGTTCGGATAGCGTGCCTCCCACCACCACTGATGGCCGGTGATCACCAGATCGGGAGTCTGGCTGCTGTCCTGCGGCGCGTCGATCAGTACCATGGCGCGCACCGTGATGACGAACAGCCCGGTCACGATCAAGATCGGCACCACCGTCCACAAGACTTCGAGGCGCCTCGATCCGAAAACCTGGCGGGGCTCGCTTGCGCCGTTGCGCGCGCGAAAACGCACGCTGCAGTACGCCACACCGCTCACAACCACCAGGAAAATGGCCGCCGCGATCAGCAGAACAATCGAGAAAACCGACGCGATGGCTTCGGTTTGCGGGGAGTGAGGGGTAAAAGGAAGCTCGATGATGGCCTCAGTCTACCTATCGCGCCCAGGGAGGTCAAGAACATGAGGGTATCACAGATACGTGTCACAGACCGGTCACTGACAATCTAGTCCGCTGACCCTGCCCAAAAGACCTAGTACCTAACGGTCTCGGCATGGTACTCTTACGGTACAGACGATGCGGTTAGGGCCTTACTGATATGTTAGGGCGATTTTGAGATCAGTCCTGTCATAATCATTACGGTTTTGCTCGCCGATAAGAAGTGTATGTTCGACAGGCGTATAGAGCCCCGGATGTTGTGTGCGGATATGGTGGATGTCCAGTGGAAGGACAAATCTGGACGTATTCGCAAGGGCGTGGCGAACCTGGAGGATATTTCGCTTTCCGGCGCCTGTCTCCAATTCGACCAACCCATTCCCCTGCAGACCGATTTGCGCATCAGCTATCCAAAGGGCGAATTAGCCGGCAAAGTTCGCTATTGCGTGTATCGGGAAATCGGTTATTTTCTCGGAATTGAATTCGAGGCTGATTCCAAATGGTCGGCTCGCCACTTCAAGCCGCAGCATCTCCTGGATCCCCGCCGCCTGGTGATTCGCAGCGTCAACCGCGCTTCCAAACTGGCCAACTAACCCGAAAATATTACAGCCCTAGCCGCGCCGCCGGAGCCGTTTTGCTACTCTGGTCATTCGAGGCCATCGTCCGTGGCAACTTCCGGCATCAGAGATTCTCTCAAGCAACGTGGTGTTCGGCTGACTCGGCAGCGTCAAATTCTGCTCGATTTGATCGACCAATCCGGCCAGCATCTGGATGCCGAGCGCCTGTTCAAACTGGCGCGCGAGAAAGATCCCAAGCTCAATCGCGTCACCGTCTACCGGACGCTCAAGCTGCTCAAGGCGGGCGGCCTGGTGGATGAGCTGGACCTGATGCACCACGATGGCGACCAGCACTACTACGAAACCCGCTTGAAGCAGGAACACGCTCACGTCATTTGCCTGCGCTGCGGAAAGATCGAGGAATTCTTCGGCGATCTCCTGCAGAAGATGCGGGAACAGATCGCAAGCCATTTCGGATTTGAGATCGTCCTGGCGCGGACGGAAGTGGGCGGGTATTGCTCGCATTGTCAGGCGCTGCGCGCCAAAGAACTCACCGCTCTGGCTGCTCCCAATCGCACGCCGGGACGCCCACAAGATCAGCGGAGCCACTGATGACCGCGCCCCACCGGGGCTGTCGCCCGCCTCCGGCCGCGTGCCAACGCTGGCGGTTACCAATCCCTCCGGAAACCGGAGCCGCGTCGTGGTGGATATTTTTCCGTTCCTGATCGGGCGGCAGGGCGACAATCAACTGGTGCTCCGCGACAATCGCATCTCCCGAACCCACGCGCGCATCGTGTCGGAGAAGGGCGACTATTTTGTCGAGGACATGGACAGCCGCCACGGCGTTTACGTCAATGGGGAACGCACCAAGCGCAGCAAACTCAATGAGGGCGACCGCATCGACTTTGGCTTTCCGGACTCCTACCGGATGGTGTTCACCCTCAAGGAAGACGAGCTGAACCGCTTCCTGGGTCAGATTTCGGCCGCGGCCGCCACCGGCGCAAGTAATCTTTCGAAACTGCGATCGCTGGTGGAGGTGGCCCGCGCGCTGCAAAGTTCCCTGTCGACCAGCGATGTCCTGGCGGCCGTAGTGGACGCGGCGCTGTCGGTCACCGGCGCCGATCGCGGTTTCCTGCTGCTCGGCAAGGACGAGGAATTGGAAGTCAGCGTGGCCCGCGACCGGCGCGGCGCTCCGCTGGATACTTCCGATCTGAGCGTTCCGCGCTCGCTCATCAATCGTGCCCTGCGCACCCGCCGCGATCTGCTTTCGATGACCTTCGATCCTTTGGGCGCCGATGGCGTTCGTCCGGAGATGTCGGTGGCCGACCTGGAGCTGCGCAGCGTGGTCTGTGTCCCCCTGATTCAAGTCCGCACCGGTTCCCTCCAGGAGACCGTCGCCACTTCCCTGAACCAGACGGTAGGCGTGTTGTACATGGATTCGCGCCAATCGGCGGCCGATTTGTCGTCTGGAAATCGCGAGATCCTGCAGACCCTGGCGCTGGAAGCTTCCACCATTCTCGAAAACGCCCGTCTGTTGGACGAAGAACGCGCCAAGCAGCACATGGAAGAAGAGCTGAACATCGCACGGGATATTCAGACCGGTCTTCTTCCCCGCGAACTGCCCGCCGAGGGCTGGTTTCGGGCAGCCGGATCGAGCATCGCTTCGCGCCAAGTGGGCGGCGACTATTTTGACGTCCGCCAGGTCAGCCCCGAACTTTTTGCTTGCGTGATCACCGATGTCTCGGGCAAAGGCGTGAGCGCGGCTCTGCTGGCCGCTTTACTGCAGGGCGCCTTCGTATTCGCCTCCGAATCGGCTCTCCAAATCGACGATGTTATGTCGCGCGTCAACCGCTTCTTATACGAGCGCGCGCGGGGCGAGAAATATGCCACGGTTGTTTACTGCACGGTGAACCGGAGCGGGGAACTGCGCTGGTCGAATGCCGGCCACCCCAAGCCTTTGCTGGTTCGCGCCGGCAGCGAACCCAGGGCGCTGGAAAGCACGGGCATACCAATCGGAATGATGGATATTGCGATGTATGACCAGAAGAGCATCCAGCTCGAGCCGGGCGATAAGATCGTGCTATTCAGCGACGGCGTGTCGGAAGCAGCCAATGCGCAGGGCGAATGCTTCGACAAGACTCGCCTGAATGAAATCCTTCGAGCCTACGCGTCGGCCGGTTGCGCCGAACTGCACGCCAAGCTGGTGGAGGCTGTGGAAGAGTTCGCCGAGGGCGACGAACAGGAAGACGACATCACCATGCTGGTGCTGGAGTATCTGCCCTAGCCCGCTTGCTGACGCGCGCGGTTCAGAATACGTATCCGGCCGTCGCTTGATAGGTGCGCGGTGCAATGAAGTGAGTGCCGCTGAAGGTGGAAAGGAAGTTGTAGAACGCCACCTTGTTGGTGAGGTTTTGCACAGTGAACCGCAGCGTCCAGCGGGGTCCGCTTTCCTTGTGGAACAAGTTATCGGTGCCGACGCCGGCATCGAAAAGGTTGTGCGGTTTCACCCGATCCGGATTGTGATCGTCGTTCTCGGTGCCGGTCTGCGGAAGCGTCAGCAAGGTGGAAGTCCCCGTCCCGTTGCAGGTTCGAATGGGCGACGCCAAGGTAGCTGGAACTCCGTTGCACGCGAATCCGATGTCCACTTGTTGTGATGGTGTCAGCGTCAGCGCGGAGGCCACGTCCGGAACACCGCTTACTACTAATCCGCTATCAAAGCGCCAAGTGAAATCGATCCACTCCTCGTTCTTGTGCCGTTGATAGCGCAGGTTCACGTTCTGTTGATAGGCCTGATCGTGGTCGATTCTGAAAACGCCGTCCGGGATGCCGCCCAGCGCAATCAAACCGCCGCTTTCCGGAGGGAAATAGCGCGCTCGCGTGTGTCCGAGCGTCAAGTAGGCCTGGAATCCGTGCAAATTGATGGTGCTGATGCGACCTGAGACGCCGTCGACTTTGGAATTGTTCCAGGAAATGGGGAAGGTGATGGGCGTGTTGAACAGCACGGAGAAATCGAATGCGTTATGGGTGTATTTCCAGAAATAGTCCGCGTCGATGATCAGCCACTTGCCCACGCCTTGTTGCAGTCCCGCGTCAAAGTCGTTCCGGTTGCCTGGCCGAATCGGATTGGACGCCGATCCGAACAGATTATTCTCCAGACCGCCCGTGCCCGCGGCGCTCGATAGCAGCAGGTTCTCGTTAAAAGGCGTTTCGAAGGTGCGCGCGTAGGAGGCTCGTATCACTGTGTTGGTGGGCAACAGATAGGACAGTCCCAGACGCGGCTGCACGCCATTGGCCGAAGTCACGCCGTTATATTGGTCTTCCCGCAGCCCGGCGTCGATGGTCAGGTGGCCCAGCGTAATAGTGTCCTGAATATAGAACGCATACTCGTTGATGTTGTGCGTGGCGTGAAAATTGAGGAGCGACCCGCCGCGCGTCAAGTCGTACGGAACGAGTCCCGGCAGCAGATTCGGATTCGGGACGGCGCCGCTCTGGGCCGCCGCGCAATCGTTCGGATTCGTGACGGTAGGCAGCGCCAGCGGGTCTCCTTCGCTATTCAGGCACACCGGATTGTAATCCGGGTTCGTGATTCCGATCTGGAAATTCTCGAGCAGCCGGGTTTGCTGGATCTGCGTCCCGACCTTAATGTCGTGGTGGCCGTGCGTGTAGGCTAAATCGACTTTCACGCCGTAGTTCATCAGGACACGATTTTGCGCCGCAGTCACCGGTGTGTCGTTGAACAGATCGCGGCTCGGGTAGTAATTAAGTTGATCGCGGCGCACGAACGTGTTTACCGAAAGCAAGGCGTGGGCATTAAACGTGTGCTGGTAGCTGGGCGCGAGGCTCCAGCTGATGACGCGCTGCTTCTGGTCCTGCAGCAATTGGTCGTAGCTGTTCGGTACTTGAAACCAATTTCGGGCGGTCAGCATGTCCAGGTGGACAACATCCCTGGGTCCGGGCTGCCAGTCGAACCGGTCGAAAATGCTTCCGTTGTTTCCGATGTCATGGATGGGCAGGAATTCGGGCGAGTCCAGAAACCGGCCGGAACGGGTACCGTTGATGGCCAGGAAGTTTCCGTAGGTAGGCGTTCCAAATCCCAGCGTGGCGTTTCCCGACCAGGTGCCGAACGATCCCCAGCTGGACTCCACACTGCCGTATGGTTTGGTTGCTCCCAGGCCTGACCGCGTGGTGGCGTTCACCACCAAGCTGGTCTTATCGCCATATTGAGCTTGCGGGGATCCCGTCATTAATTCCATGCCTTGCAAGGCGTTCAGTGGGATCTGGGTGGAAAAGAGCTTGCTCTGCTGGTCGCTCACCGGCTGGCCGTCGATTACAAAGGTGGTCTGCGCGTGGTCGCCCAGTGGATGAAAGAATCCGTTGGCGTCCGCCGATACCGCGCCGGTGCTGTACGTGATCGCGTCGCTCAAGCCCGCCCCCGGGCTGAATACCGGCAGCTTCGAGAAAGCGCTCTGATCGACATCCTGGTGGGCCGTAGTATCGGTTTCCACGGCCGCCGCGCTAGCCTGCACCGTTACGCTTTCGATGGAGCTGGCGATATTCAGCGCCACGTTGGCAACCACAGGCACCGAATTGCGGATGTCCACATTTTGCTGAACGGTTGTGAACCCGGCCGCGCTGACGGCCAGGCGATAGTTATTTACAGGAACGTTGTTGAAGCGGAAAGCGCCGCTCGAGTCGGCAGTCACGGTTTGTTCATAACCGGTTACCGCATTGGTGAGCCGCGCCGAAGCCCCGGCAATAGCCGCCCCGGAAGGATCGGCCACCTGTCCCGTTACTGTCCCACTGCTAATCGACTGTCCGAGCGCTGTCAGGGCGATCAAGGGCCAGGCGATCAAACAGATAACTGCAACAAACCTCATACCTCTATTATCGCGGACACTGGCATTATTCATTCCCGTCCCATCCACCTGAGACGCTGCTACAATTGAACCAGTTACCGTGAGTTTTGCTTACTTTCACCGCCTGTCGCCGTGTGCCTCGAGCGTCTGACCCTTTCGATGCCGAGGTTCTTTACCCTATCCCAGGCCGAAAAGCTGCTTTCGCAAGTGGAATCCGCCATTCGCGAGGCAATCGCGCGGAAATCGGACTACGACCAAGCCGAAGCGGAATGGCAAGGCTTTTCGCAGCGGATCATGGTCCAGGGCGGCATGCAGGTGGATCGATCGCGATTGCTGGAACAAAAGAACCGCCGCGAGTCGGCCGCGCAGGATGTCAAGAATGCCATCGAGAGGGTTCATGAATGCGGTTGCGTGGTGAAGGATCTGGACGTCGGTTTAGTCGATTTTCCGACGCTGCTCAACGGCCAGGAAGTCTATCTGTGCTGGAAGCTGGGCGAGCGCGGCATCCAATTCTGGCATGGCGTTCACGAAGGGTTCCAGGGCCGCAAGGCCATCGATGCGGAGTTTCTGCAACACCATCAAGGCGAGTTGCCTAATTGATGTGCGAGAATTGGGGGAACTGTCACCGGGGAGCAGAGTTGCTCGCTGCCTCGTAAATTCGCATGCTGCTGAGTAGAGAATTTATTAGTTATCTGTCACGGCAACTGGTGAAGCGGATGACGCCACAGATCATCGAGACAAGTAGCGCCGAATCGGCGGCCGAGATGATCAGCCAGTTGATTGAGGAAGAACTGCAGGTGGAGGATCGCCTCAACGACGAAGTGCGCGACCTGCTGAGCCAATACAGCGAGTACATGCGCCGCGAAGGCGTCAGCTACCAGGAGATGTTCCGCCGCATCAAGAACACGCTGATTTCGCAGCGCAAGGTGATCCGCGCGGCCGGCCGCGACACTGGCGACAACATGAAGCTGTCGCGCGACAAGATCAACGACATTTCCCACAAAATGGTGGCCGCGTTCCGTAAGTCGCGAGAGTTCCGGCTGAAGAAGGATCCCAACGACGTGCGGCTCGCGATTGTTTCGTCGGTAACCGAACTTTTGGGCGTCGAGGAAAAAGTGGATCGCGCCGCCCGCACCAAGATCCGCTCGCAGAAGAAGGACATTCCGGAAGGCACCGAGGAATGGGATCTGCTGCACCGCCGCTATTATGCCGAAGAGCTGAAGAAATTCGGCATCGATCTGACCCGCTAGTAACAGAACCGCGACCGTGAGGGAGCCGGATCCTAGGAACCGGATGTTTTCTCTAACTGTTGCTTGGCCCAAACCCGGTTCGGATTCAACTCCAAACAGCGTTCAAACGCCTTTTGCGCTTCAGCAGCCTGGTTCGATTTGCGCAGCGCCACTCCCAGCCACAGCCATGCATCGGAATTCTTCGGATTTAGTTCAATGGCTTTACGGAAATCCTTGACCGCGACGTCGATCCCGCCCCCGAAAGCGGGCGGCAGGTAGTAATTCCCGACGCCATGGCTGACATAGGCCATGGACGACTTCGGATCCAGCTCGATCGCCTTATTCACGGATTCCAGCGCACACTTGCCATACTTGAGCCCGGCCAACGAGCTGCTAGAGACCATTTGGCCACATAGCGTACCCAGGATGCGCTGATATTCGGCCGAGTCCGGCTTCAAGCTGACCGCTTTGCCGGCGGCGTCCATCCCACCCTGTGCGGCGTTCTTGGCGGACGCCTTATCGTGCAGCTCAATGGCGACTTCGGCGGCATAGGATTGCGCCAACGCTAGACGGTATTGCGCGCCAGGGTCGTTCGGAAGCTTATCGGATGCGGCGCGCGCGTCGGCGGCAAGCTTTTCCAACGCCGCCCGGTCCTGATGATCCCGCGCCTTGACCAGATCGGAGTCGTCGAAAGCGGCTCCGACCGCGACCACGGTTACTAATAAGACCAAAAACTTCATCTCTTGGATCGGACGTTTCTGGAGCTACAACGTTGCAACTTTTCGCTGGACGAAGATGAAATAGAGGCCCAGGATCGCCAGCAATATCCCGTTCCATTTCAGCACAGCCGGCGCACTAAACGCTTTGACCAACGCGCCCACCACCAAGCTTCCTACCGGCATGCCGCCGCGGAAGGCGACGTTATACACGCTCAATACCCGGCCGCGCATGTTGTCCGGTGCAATCATCTGAACCAAGGACCCGATACTGGTGAAAACCGCCAGCAGCAGCGCGCCCGCTAAGAATATAAGGACGCAGCTCAGCACGAAGTTCCGGGATATAGCGAAGCCGCTGATCAGTACGCCAAGCCCCATAAGCATCACGAGTACCAGTAGGCCCATATGCTTGTGTTTACCAAACCCGCCACGGTGAGTGCGCCGCAAATAGATCCGATGCCGGAACAGACCAGAAAGATGGTATAAAGATTCGGACCTCCGTGGAAGACGTCCTTGGCGAAAACGGGCAGAAAGACAATCAGCGGAAAGGCCAGCAAAGTCATCGAAAATGCCAGTACGATCAGCGCTTCCATGGCGGCTTGGCTGCGAATGAAGTGGATGCCCTCCTTCATGCTGGTGAGGACCGATTCGCGGCTTTTTGTTGGCACGAAATGCGGATGGATGATCAGCAGCGAAATGATCACCGCAACGAACGAAATACCGTTAAGGGCGAAACACCAGGATGCTCCCAGCACTAGCGCCACGCCACCTATCGTTGGCCCCAGCACCCGCGCCACATTGAACTGGATGGAGTTCAGCGCGATCGCATTCGGCAGGTCCTCTGTCTTCACCAGCGTCGGGATGAGAGCTGAGTAGGCCGGTCCGCCGAAGGCCTGCGCGGTGCCGACCACGAACGAAAGCACCAGAATATGCCAGATGTGAACCACGCCGGTTGCAAACAGGGTGGCCAGCGTAAACGCGCACGCCATCTGTACAAACTGCGATCCAAGTAAAAGCTTTTGCCGCTCCGTGCGATCGGCGAACACTCCGCCCACCAATGAAAACAGAACGATCGGAATGCTTCCCAGAAACGAATCCAATCCCAGCATGAACGACGACCCGGAAAGCTGCAAAACCAGCCACGCCTGCGCGAAAGTCTGCATCAGCGTGCCGATGCTGGACGTACACGCGCCGAACCACATGATGCGGAAGTCGCGATAGGCGAAAGCCTTGAAGATCCTGCTCAGCAATGGAATAACCGAGCTACGGCAGCGGCTGAGGGCGGTGAATCAGGTGCAAAATGTTGCCATCCCCGTCGCTGAAAAAAATCAGCCGGTTGCCTTGCACCTCGGTGGGTTGGGTGAGAAACTGAATGCCTCGCCTCCGCAACTCTTCCGCGGCGGCATCGAAGTCGTCCACCGTGATGGCTATATGCCGGATGCCCGGATCTTTCATCTTTTGCGGAGCGCGATCGCCCTCCGACGGGATGATCTCAATCAGCGTGCCGTTGGTGGCGCGCACGAAATAATTGCCGGCGTAGGTGTAATTGATACGAAATTCCAGATTCTGCACGTACCACTCCGCCAGACGCTTTGGATCGGGCGACGCAATAGCGGTGTGCTCCAGGCCTTGAAACATAAACCTGGATTGTATCAGAGTCCTCTATTGGAACAGCTGCGGAGCGAACTGGTTCAGATACTCGCGCCAGTTGGTCCAGGTGTGGGCGCCGGCGCTTTCCTGGAAGACCGGATGGAAGCCGTGTTTCTGAAACAGCTCCACCGTGGCCTTGCTGGTGTTCAATAGGAAATCGTCTTTTCCGGTGGAGAACCAGAACAGCTTCCAGTCCTTTTTGCCTGCGGAATTGTCCAGTTCGGCCATATGCTGTTGCTCCCAGCTCACGCTAGGCGCGGGCAGGGCGACCGGACCGGCCAGCGGAACAATCCCGATGACGCCGGAGCTGAACACGCCAACATAGCTGAACTCGTCGGGGTGCGGAATGGCGATGTTGAGCGTGTGAGCGCCGCCCATCGAGAGTCCCGCGATAGCCCGGTGAGAACGGTCTCGCAGCACGCGATAGTTCGTCTCGGCGTAGGGCATGATGTCGTTGACGAAGTCCTTCACGAAGGCGTCGTTGAAATCGAGCGAGCGCGGCGCGCCGGCGGCAGGCGGCGATAAATCGAACGGCCCGGTGTGGCCAGCCGGCATCACGACTACCATCGGCTTGGCTTTGTTGGCTGCGATCAGGTTGTCGATAATGAAGCCCGCGCGCCCCGCCGAGGTCCACGAATCGTCCGAGTCGCCCGCGCCGTGCAGCAGGTAAAAGATCGGGTACTTCTGGGTGCCGATGTCATATCCCGGCGGCGTGTACACATGCATGCGCCGGAACTTGTTCAGGCTCTTGGAATAATAGGTCACACTGGCGACGGCGCCATGCGGCACGTCCTTGGTATCCATGAAATCGGCGCCGGGTAAGTAAACCAGACTCCAGGCGTTGCCGTTCGATTCACTGACCGAGGGATTGCGAGGGTCCATCACCGGCACGCCGTCGACATTAAAGTTGTAGCGGTAGGCGCCCGGATCGATTGGTCCAATGGTGATTTCCCACACGCCATTCTCGGCCTTGGTCATTTCGCCCTTCGGTGTGAGGCCGAAGATATCGGTGCTGGACAGCCGAACCGCCTGTGCCTTAGGGGCGAGGATCCGAAAAGAAATGTGCCGGTCCGGTGTGATCTCTGGAGACGTGGCTGCTGGCGGCTGCGCGAGGGCCGCGCCAGCGATCAAAATGGTGGCGAGAGCGAGAGACTGGTGTTGCATGCAGCAACGAGTATACAATGGCTCACGAATGAGAGAAATCACCTCGCTTTGCGCTTTCCTGACGCTGGCCGCGCCGCTTGCGTTCGCCCAAACCCCTTGTAGTGAGATGTCGAAATTTAAAGTCCCCGGCGTACGCCTTGCGATCACCAAAGCGGACCACATGCCTGCCGCCGCGCCAGGCACTTTGCGGATCTCGCCGAATTTCCCGGGGACGATTCCGGTCGCGGTGCCCGCGTTCTGCCGCGTGGATGGCGTCATCAATCAACGTACCGGCGTCGATGGGAAATCGTACGGGATTGGATTCGCCCTGGCGCTGCCCGATCAGTGGAACGGGCGATTCCTCTTTCAAGGCGGTGGCGGATTGAACGGCAGCGTGGCTCTGCCTTTAGGGTCGCAGGCTACCGGTGAGACTCCTGCGCTGGCGCGAGGATTTGCCGTGGTCACCACCGATAGCGGCCATACCGGCAGCGGATTCGATGGCAGTTTCTTTCGCGATCAGCAGGCCAGTCTCGATTTCTACTATGCCGCAATTGGGCGAGTGGCGCCCCTGGCGAAACAGATGATCGCGGCTTTTTACGGGCGTGCGGCGGAGCATTCCTATTTCGATGGCTGCTCCACGGGCGGCCGCGAAGCGATGATCATGTCGCAGCGTTATCCGGACTACTTCGACGGAATCATTTCGGGCGATCCCGCCATGCGCACCGGGCATTCGAATCTTGCCCTCGGATTCATGACTGCCGAATTCCAACCTGATCCCAAGAAATTCTTCTCCGATTCGGATCGCAAGCTAATCGTTAACTCCGTCCTCCAGGCCTGCGACGCCAAGGACGGGCTGAAGGACGGAATGATTTTCAATTCTCGAGCCTGCCAGTTCGATCCCGCGGCGCTGGTGTGTTCAGGGGCCAAGGCCGAAGGCTGTTTGAGCAAGGCGCAGGCGGATGCGCTGAAGAAGGCCTTTGCCGGTCCAAAGTCGGCGCGGGGCGACGCCATTTATCCAGGATTCCCCTTCGACGCAGGCATCGCCGATGTGGGCGGCCTTCCCGGGCTGTTGAACGGCCCGCTCATCCCGGTCGCCACCGGTGCGGATTTCGCGCACTTCGATGCCGATCTGGAAGCGGGGCGCGTGGATGGCGATACAACCGCGAGGCTCGGCGACAGTACCTGGACGAATCTGACGACCTTTGCCGGCCACGGTGGAAAGCTGCTGTTCTATCACGGGCTCAGCGACCCCTGGTTCTCTCCACTGGAGACGCTGCGCTATTACGAGAAGATGAGCAAAGAAACCAGCAACGGGTCAGCCGAATCGTGGAGCCGTCTTTATATGGTGCCCGGTATGGGCCACTGTCAGGGTGGAAGCGCAACGCTGGACCGCTTCGACATGCTGAGCGCCGTGGTCGATTGGGTGGAAAAGGGCGTGGCTCCGGATCGCGTAGTCGCCACGGGCGCGGCGTTTCCCGGCCGCAGCCGTCCATTGTGCCCCTATCCGCAGCACGCCGAGTACGCCGGGCATGGCGACGCCAACGATGCGGGCAACTTTGTATGCAAGGAGTAGCACGCTACTCTAGAACTGATGACGTTTCTTAAAGACAGCCTGATCGAGTTGATCACGCAAACTTCCACCAACCTGCCGCCCGATGTCCGCGCCGCGATGGGAGTGGCGCTGGAAGCTGAAATCGCCGGCACGCAGGCCTCGCAAGCGCTGGGAATTATCGCGACCAATATCGATATGGCGCAGGAAGACTCCGGCCCCATTTGCCAGGACACCGGTATGCCGACTTTCGTCGTCCATACGCCGGTGGGTGTGAACCAAATCCACCTGAAGCGCGCGATTCATGAAGCTGTCGCGGAAGCTACCAAGCGCGGCAAGCTGCGGCCGAATTCGGTGGATTCGCTGACCGGAAGAAACAGCGGAGACAACCTGGGCGAAGAAACGCCGGTGATTCACTTCGAGCAGTGGGAGCAGGACGAAATTGAAGTGAAGCTGATCCTGAAAGGCGGCGGTTGCGAGAACAAGAACATCCAATACTCGCTGCCTTGCGAGCTGGAGCATCTGGGCCGCGCGGACCGGAATCTGGAAGGCGTTCGCAAGTGCATTCTGCATGCCGTGTGGCAGGCGCAGGGGCAAGGTTGCGCGCCGGGCGCAGTGGGAGTTTGCATCGGCAGCGATCGCGCGCACGGTTATGATCTGGCGAAGGGGCAACTGTTTCGGACCCTCGACGATGAGAACAAAGTTCCGGAGCTGGCTATGCTCGAAGCAGAAATCATGGAGGAAGCCAATCGCATCGGCGTCGGGGCCATGGGTTTCGGCGGCAAGGTATCGCTGATCGGATGCAAGGTGTGCGCGGCCAATCGCCTGCCTGCGAGTTTCTTCGTTTCGGTGGCCTATGACTGCTGGGCGTTCCGGCGTCTGGGCGTTCGCTTGGATGCATCCAGCGGCGCAATCACGCAGTGGCTCTATCGCGATCCCGCTCGCGAAGTCGAGCGCATGGCGCAATCGGAAGGATTTCCGCTGACCGGCCGCGAGGTGGTGCTCACCGCGCCGATTTCAGAAGAACAAGTCCGGTCCCTGCGCGTCGGCGATGTAGTGCTCATCTCGGGCGAGGTTTTCACCGGGCGCGACGCCGTGCACGCTCACTTGATGAAGAATCCGCCTCCCGTGGACATGCGCGGTTCCGTTCTCTACCATTGCGGCCCGGTAATGCTGAAGCAAGGCGAGGGATGGGTGGTGAAGGCCGCCGGCCCGACCACCAGCAGCCGCGAAGAGCCGTATCAGGCCACCATCATCGAAAAATACGGCGTGCGCGCCGTGATCGGCAAAGGCGGAATGGGAAAGAAAACGCTGGCGGCGCTGCAGAAATCCGGAGCGGTGTATCTCAACGCCATCGGCGGCGCGGCGCAGTTCTACGCGCGGACAGTGGAGAAGGTTCTTGGGGTGAACCTCATCGAGTTCGGGATTCCCGAAGCCATGTGGCACCTGCGCGTCAACAAATTCGCTGCCATCGTCACCATGGATTCGCACGGGAATAGCCTGCACGCCGACGTCGAGCGCGCTACTGGGAGCCAAGCTCGCGGAACTTCAGCAGGTCTAGGCGGGAACCTTCAACTTCCGGCGGAAACGCCGACACTGAAAATCCTGCCCCATAAATGCGCGAACCGCGGGTCGGATTTAAGGCCGTCGGCTTTGGCGTCCAGCCGTGAGAAAAGCAGCGCGTAAGAGTTTTCTTCGTAAGCGCGCTCCAACTCCGCAAAAGCCTCGTCGCGTTTTCCCATCGCGTCCAAAAGTAGGGCGATGTGGTAGGCATCCAGGTAGTGATCTATGCGAATACGTTGCAAATCCGTCAAAATCACGCCTGCCTCCGCGACTCGCCCGTGAAGGGCCAGGCATCTCGCTTCGTCCGCCCGTATCCACAAAATGTCCGGGGACAGCGCGGTCGCAAGGCGGTATTGCGCGAGCGACTCCTCCCACTGGCCTGCATAGTCGAGCGCGTCGGCATAGAAAGCCCGTCCCACCTGTGCCGCGGGATGCAGGTCCAATGTATTCTTTCCCCACTCCACGGCGTCCGCGAATTCCCTGGCGAAGAGCCGCACTACGATTCCCAGGAACGCGAGCTCGGGCGATAGAGCGTCGGTGGCTTGCGCCTGTCGCATCCTAGCGGCAGCCTCGTCGACCTGTCCTTTTGCCAGACAAATCAGGGCTAAACGGATGTAGAGATGCACTGACTTGGGACGTTCGGGTTCAATCGCGAGAAGCTCAGATTCCGCCCGAGCGACGTTGCGTTCAAAAATATAGTGCGCAAAAGCGCGATCGATCCTTAATTCCGGCGTCGCGCCGCACAATGCCACCGCTCGCTGATGCGCTTCCTGGAATGGGCCGTAAATGTCGCGGGGGGCCCGCATGAGGAAGCCCGCCATCATGAGATACGTGCTAGAGAGACCCTCGAAAGCCCGGAAGTCGGCCCCGTCAGCAGCGGCAGCTTCCTGGAAGCACTGCAACGCATGTTCGTACCCGGCCAGAGTGCATTGATTCCAAAAATGCCAACCGCGCCGGATAAGTACTTCGGTTTGTGGCACTTCCAGGCGATAGCCAAACTTGGGCTGGCAGTAAATCCAACCGCCGTACTCTCCCAGCACATGTTTGATCTCACCGATGGTGACCGCGACAGTATGTTTGGAGACGTGTGTACCGTCCCAGGCTTCCTGGATCATTTGCTGGTAGTCTACCAGCCGGCCCGGATTGTAGATCAGAACCTTCAGCGCGCGAAAGGCACGTGGTCTCAGATCCAGTTCCACCCCGTCGCGCAACAAACGGGTGGATGCCAAGTCAACACGAAATGGACCCAGGACGAATGGGCCGTCTATTTCCAACATGGAAACCCCTCCTCAAGATTTGACCGATCCTGGACACCGAGTTCCGGGAATTTGATCGATCCTTGAGCTCCAACATCCGGGTTATATCATACAATCCCATCCAAGAGTGGCGATAGCAGAATCTTGCTCTGCTGAATCCACGTGCTCACTCAAAGGGGATTTAATGACATCCAAGAAGCTGTCTTCAGCGTGGCTAGTTGTTGCCATTGGCCTTACACTCGCAGCGTCGCTACTGGGCCAGTCGGCCGGAACGGGCGCACTCACCGGAACAGTAATCGATCCCACCGGCGCAGTAGTGCCGGGCGTGTCCGTAGTTGTAGTCAGCTTAGAAACAAACCAGTCCCGCACCACGGCCACCGGATCCGACGGCGCCTACAAATTCTCGCTGCTGCCCCCTGGCACCTATCGTGTCCGCTTCGCTGCTTCGGGATTCAAAACGTCTGAAGTCTCCTCGGTGACGGTCAACGTGACCGAGACTCCGGTGCTGGATCGAACTCTCGAAGTGGGCGCGCAATCCGAGCAGGTCACTGTTGAAGCAACTGCCGAACTGCTGCAGACTTCCAGTTCCACGCTGGGCACTACCGTGGGCGGAAACACTGTCACGGCGCTGCCCTTGAGCAGCCGCAACTATACCCAGATTCTCGCCCTCTCGGCCGGAACGAATACTGGCGCCAATAATGCGACGGCCTTCGGCAAGGGCACCCAGGACATGAGCGTCAACGGCAACGATCCGGGCCAGAACAGTTTTCAGATGGACGGAGTCAACGTCAACAATTTCGCCAACGCCGGCAGCGCCAACGATTCCAGCCTTTACGCCGGAATCGGAGTTCCCAGCCCGGATGCAATTCAAGAGTTCAAGGTCCAGACTTCCACCTATGACGCCAGTTATGGGCGAAACCCGGGCGCGAACGTGAACGTGGTCACCAAGTCGGGCACCAATCAATTTCACGGGACGGCCTTCGAGTTTCTGCGCGATACGATTTTCAACGCCAATGACTTCTTCTACAATCGCGATTCACCGCAAAGTTCCACCCAGAAACAGGTGCTGAATCAAAACCAGTTCGGCGGCGTGTTGGGCGGACCGGCTATCAAGAACAAGCTCTTCTTCTTCGTCAGCTATCAGGGGACCCGTCAGAAAAACGGCGTCTCCTCTTCCGGTTTCACCAGCGCGTTTATGCCGCCCGTTCCCGCCGGCGATCGCACGTCGCCTGGATTTGCGGCCGCCCTCGGAGCCGCCAATTGTCCCGCGAATCATCCGGGCGATTTCAACTACGGAACCTTCGGCGGGCCCAATGTGGCCTGTAATGGATCGAATATCAGCCCTGTGATGCTCAACATCCTCAACCTGAAACTTCCCAACGGCAGTTTCTACTTCCCGGGCTCCGGCACTTCCGGATATCGTTCCACCAGTTTCAGTGACCCCGCCATTTACAACGAAGACCAGGTGGTCGCCAACGTCGACTACGTTATGAGCTCCAAGAACACCCTGGCGGCGCGGTATTTCTTCACCAACAATCCCCAGACTCTAACGCTCGGCGGCGAACTGCCGGGCGCACCGAGTCTGCTCGGTTTCTCGAACACTGACGCCGTTCTAAAGCTGACCACGCTGGTGACCAACACGATCGTCAACGAAGCCCGCATTTCCTACCAGCGCAATCTGAGCACCTCGAACGCCGCCCAGCCTCCCAACAGCGATAACTCCGTGCTCGGCATAACGCCCATGACCCCGGGCGTGAATCCTCCCCCGGGTATCATTTCCATCGCCGGAGGCTACACCATGCTGGGCGTTTTCGGCCCGACCTTCAGCGTGACCAACCAAGTGGAAGCTTCCGACCAGGTTTCCTGGTCGCACGGCAAGCACACCATCCGCGCCGGCTTTGAATATCAAAACACTCGCTGGCCGATCATTTGGTCCGGCGTGCGCGGTCTTCTGCTCACAGGTACGTTCAACGATCTGCTGGTGGGCGGCGCGGGCAATCTCCTGTCGTGCCTGTACTGCTCTCGCAGCGCTCCTGAGGGCATCGTCCACGGCTACTCTTCGCCCAGCATGAACGCTTATGTTCAGGACGACTACAAGGTTAGTTCCCGGCTGACGCTGAACCTCGGCATACGCTGGGAATTCAATGGCGCTCTCAACGACAAGTACGGCAACTTGACGCAAACCTGGGTCAGCCGCATCCAGGCCGTCCCAGTGCCGCCTACCGGCCCAACCTCGTCCGGTCCGGGCGTGAGCCAATGGGTGGTGCCCAGCAACTTCACCAATTTCTATCCCAACCCTCCCGACGGCGTCCTGATCAACGACAGCAAGAGTCCCGAACGCAAGCGCGCGCCGTTGAGCAACTTTGGCCCGCGCATCGGATTTGCTTACCAGGCCAACAACAAGCTGGTGGTCCGCGGCGGAGCTGGCATCTTCTACGATCGAGTGGGCGCGGATCGAATCATCTACGCCGTCGAGCAGGGCAACCCCTATTCCGCTACGGTCGACTTCGGCGTGCCGAACTCGCAGACGCTGGCGAACCCGTTCCCATCCACTCCGGTCCTTGGGACGTTCTCGTCACGTTGGGCGAACTTCGCCACCGGCCAGACTTCCGCTCTCAACGTTCCGTTCCTGGATGAGGTGCTACATACTCCGATGGTGCGGCAATACAATCTCGGCGTTCAATACGAGTTCTTGCCCCATTGGGTGCTCGAAGTAGGATACGTCGGCTCCAGCGGCCTCAACCTGCTGGACGAATATCACAACAACAACACGCCGTTGCTCGCCAGCCCCAGCAATCCGATCAACGGCATCACCACCAACACGGTGGAGAACATCCCCTTCCGCGTTCCCTATCTGGGTTACCAGGCGGTGGGCGTGCGCGGCACCGGTTTTGACGGAACTTCCAACTACAACAGCTTGCAGGCCACGGTGCGGAAACAGTTCTCGCACGGTTTCACCATGCAGGCGGCTTACACCTGGAGCAAGGATCTGACCGATCTGTACGACAGCGTGGCCAACAGCAACAACGCCAGCAACCTTTCGCAGCAGTGGGGTCCGGCGGTCTTCAGCCGCCCGCAGCGCTTCGTCGTCAACTACAGTTACGATCTGCCGTTCGGGACGCATACCGGTATCACAGGCAAATTGCTTGAGGGATGGAATATCTCCGGCGTCACTCTGGTTCAGAACGGCACGCCCATCACCATCGCGGATTCGAGCGCCGGCACCATTTACGGAACCGCCGGCAGCGCGAATCAAGCTGGATTCGCGAGAGCTCAAATGTGTCCGGGCATGACCTATGGGAGCATTCCCACGCCCGGAGGCGTCGAGCAGCGCCTGGGCGGCAATAGCGGCGGCCCGGGATATTTCAACGCCAGCGCATTTTGCGGCGCGCCCGTGATCGGAGACGGAACCGGTTACGGCGATTCGGGATCCGGCATCATTCTGGGACCGGGCCAGTTCAACTGGGACATATCGGCATTGAAGACCACGCGGATCACGGAGCGGCAAATGATCCAGTTCCGCGCTGAGTTCTTCAACATCTTCAATCATCCGCAGTTCACCAATCCCAACGCCGGCCAGGGCGCCATTTACAGCCTTCCGGACCGGGCTTCGGGATCATTCGGCCAGATCACGTCGACCAGCGTGAATCCGCGCGTGATCCAATTCGCGTTGAAGTACATTTTCTAACCGCGGCGATTGGAGCGGTGCTGCAATTGGCCCGAGCTGTCTGTTAGAATTGTCTTTGTCTCGGGCCAGGTAGCTCAGCTGGTAGAGCGCAGCCCTGAAAAGGCTGGCGTCGGCGGTTCGATTCCGTCCCTGGCCACCATATTTTAAAGCATTTACGCCCCCCCAGTCCTGTTCGTTTCGGGATTAGCGAATCCATCGAGCCCCCATGCAGTTTGCAGAGCTCTCTCCCTAGATGTGACAGGCGACGGGAGTTGGGTTCACGTAGTTATCGGCGGCGAGGACTGCTTCTGTCACAGAATC
>CAWKEP010000016.1:0-3833 GCA_963848735.1 Bryobacterales bacterium | reverse complement strand
GAACTGGCGGCTGGCGGTAGCTCCCACTGGATGGAACGTTCGCGTTTCGATGACGCGCAGGAGTTTCACTTGAACGGCCGGATCCAGATCTCCCAGTTCATCCAGGAAAACGGACCCCCGCTCCGGGCAGGTCTCCAGCCATCCTTTGCGATCGGCAATCGCGCCCGTGAAAGATCCTCGGCGGTGGCCGAACAATTCGGATTCCACCAGCGTGGGGGAAAGCGCGGAAATGTTGATGGGATAAAACAGATCCGCTTTCTCCGCCGGAAAGCTCAGCATGCGTTCGTCGAACGGAAGATAACACGATCGCGCGATGGCGCGAGCCGCGAGTTCCTTGCCCGTTCCCGATGGCCCCGTGATGAGCGTGGCGAATTCCCCCATGCGCGCGTACAACGTGCGCTGGTAACGCCGCATGTCATGCGTGAAGACCGACTGCCATACGCTGGCCCGCAATCGCGCCGCCGCAAGCGAACCACCGATGATATCGCTGAAAATGTGGTTGAAGGCCCGCTGGATTTGATGGAAGCAGGCGAAGACATGACCGGGCCGGTGCTCGCCGGGAAACCGGACGCCGATTTCAAAGAAGTGCCGCCAGCCAACCAGAAACTCAGCGTAGGGCGCACCTGGTCCGCTGCCGGCCTCCTGGCCGGCTGCCCCACCTTTCGAATAGAAGCGCTGATAAAGTAATTGGAGGATCGCTTCCTGATAGAGCGCAAGATCCTGTTCCGGTGGGGCGACCGCGCCGGTTAATCGCTGTCGTAGTTGTTCCGCCAAGGGTTCCAGGCGTTCGGCGATGCGCCATATATTCGCGCGCGGACGCTCCGGTTCGTTTACCGAGAGGCTCCAGACATCCGCGCTGTCGATATAGTCCGCGCCTAGGGCCGCACGCTCGAAGCGCGTGCGCTCCGGGAGGAAAGGGTTAGAATAGGCCAGTCCGGTAACGGCCTCCAGGAAGGCGCGTTCCTGGCCAGATAGAAAGGCCATGTACATCCAATGTACTCTTCCCGGCACTAGTTGTACAGGCTCCGGGAAACACAGTTCGCAACCGATTGATTCCAGAGGCGTCCCAACTCGGCCCCTCGCATGCATTTATGGGTGAGTCATGAAAACAGAAACCTCCGGCGGATTCGGCCCGATCCTCAGAAACTCCGGGTTTGTGTCGTTCTTGTGGACGCAGTTCCTGGGCGCGTTGAACGACAACCTTTATAAGACCATCGTATCGCTGCGCGCGGTGGACGTGGCGGCCAGGAACGGCCCCGACTATCTGGCGATTGCGGGAGCCGTCTTCGTGCTGCCGTTCTTGCTCTTCTCGGGCTACTCCGGACACCTTTCGGACCGCATCTCGAAACGCTCCGTGATGATTTCGGTGAAGGTGTTTGAGATCGGTGTGATGGGGTTGGGCCTGGCGGTCTTTTTCACCGAAAGCCTGAACTGGATGCTGCTGGTGCTGTTTCTCATGGCCGTTCACTCCACGATTTTCAGCCCGGCCAAGTATGGCATCGTGCCGGAGATGCTGCCGGATAAAGCGCTGTCGCGCGCCAACGGCCTCCTTGAAATGACGACGTTCATGGCGATCGTACTCGGCACTTCTCTCAGCTCGTTCTTATACGACTTCTGGACAAAGACTGAGCTGGGCTTAGCGATGATCGGCGTGGCAGTGACGGGATTTGTCTTCAGCTTGGGCATCACGCGCGTTCGAGCGGAGAAGACCACCGAGCCGTTCCGATGGAACCCGTTTGCCGACGTAATCATCGGCACCAAGCACCTGCTGCGCGATCGGCCGCTGTGGCTGACGGTCATGGGCATCTCCTATTTCTGGGCGCTGGGCGCGCTGTTCCAACTGAACCTGCTGCTGTATGCGAGCGAAGTGTTGCATGTGGATCATCAGCACATGGCGTGGATGATCACGGCGCTGGCAGTGGGCCTGGGCGCCGGCAACCTGCTGGCCGGGAAACTCTCGGGGGATCGAGTGGAACTGGGCCTGGTGCCGGTGGGGTCATTTCTCACGGGGCTCGCGGCGATCGCGCTGGCCGCTTCGAAGTCTTCCTATGGATGGTCGGTCACGGCGCTGCTGACCATGGGTCTGGTGAGCGGACCGTTCGTGGTTCCCTTGTACTCTTTTCTACAGCACCGCAGCGAGAGTAACGAAAAAGGCCGCATGATGGCCACCAACAGTTTCTTCAACACGCTGGGGCTGATGATCGCCTTCGGCGCTACGTGGTTGTTTCACGACCGGCTGGGCGTCTCCCCTGTCACGCTGTTTCTAGGGGCCGGCATCACGACGCTGGCGGGCACGGTCTACATTGTCAGCGTGCTGCCGGACGCCTTCGTCACACTGCTGCTGCGCGCGGCGGTGAACCTGATGTTCCGGCTCAAAGTGGCCGGGCGCGAGCAGGTGCCTGCGCAGGGACCGGTGCTGTTCGTTTCGAATCATGTCTCCTTCATCGACGGAATCCTGATGCAGGCGGCGACCGAACGGAAGATTCGTTTCATGATCTGGAAGCCGTACTACCAGCATCGCCTGTTCCGCTGGTTCTTCGAACGCACGGAGGCAATCCCTGTGGGAACCAGCGGTCCCCGCGACATGCTGGCCGCAATCGCGTCGGCGCGCGACTACCTTAAACAAGGTCAAGCCGTATGCATTTTCGCCGAAGGCGCCATCACCCGCACCGGCCATCTGCAACCCTTCAAGCGGGGCCTCGAAAAGATCGTGCATGGCCTCGACGTGCCGGTCGTGCCCGTGCATCTGGACCGGCTGTGGGGCAGCATCTTCAGTTTCGCGGGAGGCAAGTTTTTCTCGAATTGGCCGCGCAGACTTCCCTATCCCTTTACCGTGAGCTTCGGCCCGCCGATGGGATCGGAATCGTCGGCGCACGAAGTCCACCAGGCGATCTTGGAATTGGGCGCGAACGCTATGTCCTTGCGAAAAGAACCCGGCGATACGCTGCCGGCGCGGTTCGCGCGATCGGCCCGGAAGAATTGGGGAAAGTTCGCGATGGTGGATTCGACCGGCCGCGAGCTCACCTACGGCCGCACGCTCACCGCGAGCCTGTTGGTATCGGATTGGGTGCGCGGACACACCGGGGCGGACGAAAAGATCGGCGTGCTGCTGCCGCCATCCGTGGGCGGAGCGGTCGCGAACCTGGGCGTGGCCGTGGCGGGACGAGTCGCGGTCAACCTGAATTTCACCGCTGGCAAGGACGCCATGGCGTCGGCTCTGGAGCAGTGCGGCATCCGCGTCATCCTGACTTCGAAGGCGTTTCTGGCCAAGGCCAAACTGGAGGCTTTACCGGGAAGCATTTATATAGAAGACGTTCTGGCGCACGGGAACCCTTACGAAACTCTGGGCGCTCCTGCGGGCCCGCGTGGCCCCGGTGGGCGCGCTGGTGGCTCGAAGGACTCCCGATTCCGTCGCGACGATTTTGTTTTCGAGCGGCAGCACCAGCACGCCCAAGGGCGTGATGCTCTCGCACTACAACATCATCGCCAATATCGAATCGGTCCTGCAGATCTTCGACCTCGGCCCCACCGATCGCGTGGTGGGCGTTCTGCCTTTCTTTCATTCCTTCGGCTATACCGTGACGATATGGCTCCCGCTGCTGGCCCGCTGCGGCTCCATCTATCATTTCAACCCCATGGATGCGAAGACGGTTGGCGAAATGATCGAGCGCCACCGCGGCACGTTCTTCCTCACCACTCCCACTTTCGCCGCCGGATATGCGCGCAAGTGCTCCCGCGAGCAGTTCGCGTCCTTGCGATTCGTCCTGGTAGGCGCGGAAAAACTGCGTGAGACGGTGGCCAAAGCGTTCGAGGAAGCCTTCGGTCTGAAGATG
>CAWKEP010000015.1:0-446170 GCA_963848735.1 Bryobacterales bacterium | reverse complement strand
CTGCACAGTTCTGATTACTGCACAGTAAGGAACGCCGGCGGACTGATCGCATCTCCCACGATGACGAATACCGGCTGAATTCCTGAAGGCGTATTCGCCGGGATGATGTAGTTGATCTGCGTCGCCCCGGCGATGCCCGGCACGATGCCGATGAACGCGATTTTTGCCTGGGTATTCGCCACCATCACCGTGACCGGAAGCACTGGCTTGGGCAATTGGTCGAGCGGCGTTCCGGAAGCGGGCGATGCTCCGGTCGCCAGCGCCGGTTTGACCAGCCCGTCTCCGGTGACGTACAACACCACCTCTTGCCCTGGACTTCCCGTCTCCGATGGCACTGGCGCGTTGTTTTTCGCATCTACAAAAATCCCCGGCGCGCTGGGCTGAACTAGAAAAGCATAGTTGGAGCTCTGGCCGATCCATCCCGTAATCGTCAGGACCGCAGCGCCGGGAGCCGTCTCATAGGGGATTTGGATGTTGACTTGCCCGTCGGAAGCGTAATAATACGGCGCAGGCACGCCGTTGATGGTCGCCGAAGATCCAGCCAGCGTTAGTGGGAGCGGCAGCGATTGAGCCTGACCAGTAGACTGAAGCGGATTGTTCAGACCACCGCCGAAAACGCTCATAATCATCCCCGGAGCGTAAGTGTACTGGTAGGAAGCCCCGTTGACGGGCGCGCTGATCCCGACAAATTGTTCCGGCCCCACCAGCTCCACCTGAAGGCCGGTGGTCCACTGAAACCCGCCTGGGTCCTGGCCGCTCACAAGCACTGGAATGGTGGTGGGCACGGACGGGACATTCACGCCCAAGACCCCCTGCAAAGTTCCGTGAGGCACTAGGATTTGACCGACGAGACCTCCGGTTTTCTGATCAACTCCATTGATGCTCAAACCCGTCAGGGTAGTCTCCACTCCAGCCACCTCCTTTAGCTTGAGTACGAAGCGCCAGGGATAGCCTTGTACGTTAGGCAACTCGCCGATGGGCGGAACCTGCAAGTCGTAGTAGTAAGGATATGCCGAGGCGACCACTGCCGAATTCTTCGTGGGAATACTAACATTGAGCTTGACGGTGGCCGAACTGCCGTTCAACTCAGCATTGCCGTCATAAATCACCGTGACGGTGTTCGCGCCGGCGCTCAACTGTCCGCCGTAAATCTGGAGGGTCGACGATCCGGCCTTTAACGTTGCCGAGCCAAGCGGCAGTTCGCCCGGCAGCGACGTTTCGGGCGTCGTGGTATTGCTCAAGCTGGCGTAAACCGTGCCCGTCGCAACCGCGCTCCCGGAAGAGGGCGCCACTGTGATGGCCAACTGAACGCTGTCGCTCATCGACATGCTGGTCTTATTCACGTTCACGGTGACGCTGGTCTCGCTCGCCGTCGCATTCCACGAGCTTGCCAGATTGGCGACATCCACCGATCCCAATCCCGTCGCCAGATCATAACCGGGTCCTGCGGAGTACCCAAAGCTCCCGGTAGTACAATCCGGCGTTCCGATCGCGCACGGGATCATGTTACTTCCCACTGTGATGTCATGAAACGCCTTGGTCGTGGCAGTATTGGCGATCCGGTACAGATCCGGATTGATGTTGCCCAATCCCGGCTGGCTTAGGATGTGCTTGGAAACCAGTGATTGATTGATCAGGGAAACAATCCCGGCGAAAACGGGGGTTGCCGCCGATGTCCCGCCGCCGAAGGTGTCGCAGTCGGCAGCATTGCACTCCCAATAGCCATCGTGGAAGGCGGACGCCGGCATTGCGACGTCCGGCAGATCTCGCGCGTTGTCGGCAGGCACGCCGAGACCGGTTTGCCAGGACGGCTTCGCATACAGAATACTGGGCCCACCGCCGCTGGCCAAGATAGTGCCGTACGCGAGGGCGTCGTTCCACGCCATTTCCGGGATGTAGGAAATCGCAGAAGCCCCGTTCGCTGTATTCATCGGGTTCCAATAGGTTCCCGATCCTTCATTGAACTCCGTGCCTCCAACCGCCGTGACCTCAGGCACACTAGCTGGAAAGGATACTACAAGGCCGTTGGCGGCCACAGGCGAATAGTCGAAGTTATCGCAGGTGCTTGGGCCAGCGTCGCCGGAAGCGGCGACGTAGGTGATTCCCAGCGTATTAGCCTCCTGGATAAGCGACTGAAAGAGATCTGCCAGGAAAAAAGATTCCCGCTCGCACGCAGCGTAACTGGCGCTGATTACTGGAGCGAGATTTTGATCGATGGCGTAAATACTCGAAGTAATTACACTCTTCGAGTTCACGAAAATCAGAGAGGCGTTTCGCGCAATTGCCCCGCTCCATTCAAGGTCCAGGTCGGCTTCTCCCAGCCAGCCGGCATCCACTCCGGGATCGGGGCCATACAGAATCACCTTAGGATCCGCGGCCGGAAGGTTAAACATTTTGCGGAATGCGCGGATGTTGGCGAAATCGGGCTCCAGGTCCGACTCCCCCATAATCGCGATTTTCTGCCCGGTGCCGTCGACGCCCTTGTTGTATAGCGGCATGATGTCATAAATAATCGCCAGATCATCCGGAGCGAGAGAATTGCCGGACCCAAAGACGCCACCGCCGCTGTACCGCGGCTTCGGTTGAAAATCGTTCAACCCCACAAACGCTGCCGCCACGGACTCCAGGGCAGCCGGAATGGAGACTTCCATCGAGTTGGCAAAATGCTCTTCGGCGCCGGTCCGGTAGCGGTGAATCTGAGTGCCCAGCGCCGATTCGATTTGCTGTGCGGTTCCGCTGAAGCCGATCCAGTTGCGCCCGCGCGCCGAATAGTCGATGCCCAGCCCATGCGATGCGATCCACGAACGGAGGGTGGACATGTCGTCCTCCACCAGGCCGAACCGATCCGAGTACTGCTCCGGCGTGAGCCATTTGCGAAAATTGGGCGACCCTGGATCGCGTTGCTCCGCAAACAATTTCTCGATCGCGGCCTGCTGCTCAGGCGTCCTTTTCAACAAGACCAGCAGCGGCCCTATTTTTCGCGATGGCTCAACGGGGCCCAAATCGACGGCGGAGCGCGTGCGGGGATGGACGGTCCCCTTGAGCACAACTCTGCGCCCTTCGTCGATCGGAGCATTTAGCCTGGTTGTTTGTGCAGCCGCGGACACGGCAAATAGAAAGAAGACAAAACGAGCTTCCCGCACGCAATTCCTCCACCGGAAAATAGCGAATATTGATTCTACTTCAATAAATGCGCTAATTTCCTGCCGGCTAGTGGAATTGTGGAAGCCGAAGGCAATTCGGGCAGTTGATTTACTGGTGACTATCCTCGTTATTGTCGTGATCGCGCAGCCGTTCCCGTGCCTTCTTCGCGTCCCGCTCTGAATCGCGCAGGGCCTGACGAACTTGATCGCGCGCCTTGTCCAGATCTTCTCGAGTTTGCTGGTCCGCCTGCTTCAGACCTTCCTTCAATTTCCGGGTGGCTTCGTCCAACTGCTTGCGCGCTTTCTCCTGCGCGTCCCGGCTTTCGGATCTGGCCCGATCCTCGTCCCGGCGGCTGCATCCCGACAGAGTCAAGAATCCGAGCACGAGGCACGCAATTGCGCGATGTCTTTTCATGCACGCTCCCGTTGAGTGGGACGCACAGCACTGAAACAAGTTGCTGAGTGGTGTTTTAATAGGAGATAGAGAGCTGTGGGTACCAAACTCTAAGTATATGAGAATTCTGGTTGTCGAGGACGAAAAGCGGATTCAGGACTTCCTGTCTCGCGGCATGGAAAGCGCGGGCTACGCGGTGGATGTCGCTGGCAACGGCGCAACCGCCGTCGAACTGGTGCATGGCGCCGAATACGATCTCATTATTCTCGACCTCATGCTGCCCGACATGGACGGGCTCACGGTATTGCAGAAGATCCGCAACCGTAAGACCAGCCCGCCGGTCCTGATCCTGAGCGCGCGCGACGCCGTGGACGATCGCGTAAAGGGCCTGGAGCTCGGCGCCGACGATTATCTGGTCAAGCCGTTCGCGTTCGTCGAATTGCTGGCGCGCGTTCGCGCGCGGTTGCGCCGCGGACAGCCCATGCCGGAGCGGCTGCAGGTGGGCGAGCTGCTGCTCGATTGCATCCGCCGCAAAGTGACGCGCTCCAACGAGAACATCGAGCTGGCGCCCAAGGAATTCAGCATCCTCGAATATCTGATGCGCAACCGCGGCCGCCCGCTGAGCCGCACCATGATCGTCGAGCACGTCTGGGACATGGACTACGACGGGCTGACCAACATCGTCGACGTCTACATCCGGCACCTGCGCAGCAAGATCGACGACAAATTCCCGGTGAAGATGATCCACACCGTGCGCGGCATCGGCTACATGCTGGACACGCCCGAAAAGACCGCCGAAGCGCCGATTGAGCAAGTGACATGAGCCGAGCCGCATGATTTCGCCTTCTCGAGCCTTTGGATGGACGCGCGGGCTGCGCTTCCGCCTGGCCTTGAGCTACGTCATCTTCTTCAGCGTCCTGCTGGTGTTGCTCGGCATGCTGTTCCGGCAAATCCTGGGCGGCACTTTTCAAGCCCAAATGGAAAGCGTGCTGGACGAGGAATGGGGCGCGGCCAAGGGCTATTTGCGCACCGGCCCGGAAGGACCGAACTGGTTCTACGACGAAAAGGACCCGGACGAAAGCTTCACCGTGCGCCGCGTGCAACGCGTCTATATGCTGGCCGACACGCAAGGCCATCCGTTGCAGCACTCCGACATTTTCGACTCCATCGGTATTGACCCTCCGGCGGAAATTCGCGACATCCTTCAGTCCGGCAAGCCGGCCATCCGGGTCCGTAGCGATGCCAATGGTGTCCCGTACATGATTCGCTCGGGACTATGGGTGGATCACGACGGCCACAAATACTACCTGGCCATCGGACGCGCGGTGGATTACAACAACAAAGTGCTCGGCGATTTTACGCGGATTTACTTCGCCCTGGCCCCTCTGGTGATCGTGCTGAGCGGCGTTCTGGGATGGTTCTTCGCCGGCCGCGCGCTTGATCCAGTCAATTCAGTGGCCGACGCCGCGCAGCGGATCACACATTCCAATCTGGATGTCCAGATCCCGGCCCGAGATACAGGCGATGAACTGGACCGCTTGATCGAAGCGTTCAACCACATGATGACGCGCCTGAATCACTCCTTCGAGCAGATCCGCCAATTCTCCACCGACGTGTCGCATGAGTTGCGCACACCGCTGACGGTGGTGCGCGGGCAATTGGAAGTGGCGATGTTCACCGCGCAAACCGTGGAGCAATATCGCGAAGCGATGGCGGATGCGCTGGAAGGTGTCGAGCGTTTGTCTAACATCGTTCGTGCGCTGCTAATGCTCTCGCAAGCTGAGTCCGGCCAGTTGGTGTTGCAGAAGAACGAGATGGATTTGAGCGCCCTGGTTCGCGATTTGGTGGACGAGCATCAAATTCCGGCCGAGGCGGAGGACGTGGAACTCAGCGCGGATCTTCCCGATGGCTGCATCATGACCGGCGACCGCGTGCAGATCGAACGGCTGGTGTCCAATCTTCTGGGCAATGCGATTAAATACACTCCGGCCGGCGGCCGCGTCAAAGTCCGCCTGGTCCCCGAGCTGGACCACGTGAACCTGATCGTTGAAGACACCGGAGTGGGCATCTCACCTACCCATCTTGCCGCACATTTTCGATCGTTTCTATCGCGTGCCGTCGGCAGATCCGGAAAAAGGCCTGGGCCTCGGTCTCAGCTTCGTCGCTTGGATCGCCAAGGCGCACGGCGGCGCGGTTACGGTAGAGAGCACGCTGAAAGAAGGCACGCGCTTCAGCGTGATGCTGCCGATGGGCCGCTGGACCGCGATTCCGCCCGAGGTCCCGGCGGCGCCGGTTCCCGAGCGGGTACACTAGAGACACCTACTAACGAGACCCTATGGCCCAAATCGATATCCAGTCCCGCGAAAGAGAAGGCATCAAGATCCTCGATCTGAACGGGAAGCTTACCGTCGGAGGCGCCTCTGATCTGCGCGAGCGCGTCAACGAGCAATTGGCTGCTGGAAGCCTGCAGCAGATCTTGAATCTGAAGGAAGTCGACTACATCGATAGTACCGGCTTGGGCACCATGGTGATTTGCTACATGTCCGTGCAGAAGGCCGGCGGCGCGCTGAAGCTGGTCAATCTCAATCGACGGAACTTGGAGCTGGTGCTGCTCACCAAACTCTCCACGGTTTTTCCGATCTTCGATGACGAGCAGCAAGCCGTCAATAGTTTCTTTCCCGATCGCGAGATCAAACACTTTGACATCCTGGCATTCGTTCAGCAGAACAAGTAAGGCGCCTAAATTGGCAGGGGCTACGCAGTAACATGTTTGGCCGCCGATCGAAAGCGCCAGTGGCCGCGGGTGCGAAGGCTCCGGCCTTCCGGCTAACTGGTCTGGATGGATCCTCGCGATCCCTGGAGGATATCCTGGCCAACGGCCCCGCCTTGTTGGCTTTCTTCAAAATCAGCTGCCCGGTCTGCCAACTTACGGCGCCTTACTTGGGTCGTCTGGCTGTAAACAAGGGCGTTCAGGTGATCGGCATATCTCAGGACGACGCCAACTCCACGCGCGGCTTCATGCAGCGCTTCGGCGTCACATTCCCCACGCTGCTGGATTTGTCGAGTGAGGACTATCCGGCCAGCAACGCTTACGGAATCACCTCCGTTCCGACCTTATTTCTGCTGGAGCAGGACGGCACCATCAGCCGAATGTTTGCCGGGTTCTCAAAGCGCGATTTCGAAGAGATCGGCGCGCGCGTGGGCGTCTCACCCTTTGGCGCCGAGGATCATGTGCCTGAATGGAAAGCTGGCTGAGGCTCCAAGAACTAGGCCCGGTCTGGGCCTAAGTGAATAAGACCTGCGATAATGAAAATCGAAGATGGCCTCTAAAATCACTGAAGCGTTCGGATCGGCCGCAGCCATCGCCAAGGGAATGTCTATCACCCTTGGTGAAATGATGAATCCCACCATCACTGAGGACTATCCCGATTCTCCTCCCAAATTCCAGGAGCGGTTTCGCGGCGTCCACGTGTTGCAGCGCGACGAAAACGGACTCGAGAAATGCGTCGCCTGCTTCCTGTGCGCCGCGGCCTGTCCGGCGGATTGCATCTATATTGAAGCCGCGGAGAACACCGATCAGCTGCGCATCAGCGGCGGCGAACGCTACGCGCAGGTCTACAATATCGACTACTCGCGCTGCATCTTCTGCGGCTATTGCGTGGAAGCTTGCCCCACCGACGCCATCACGCACGGCCATGGTTTTGAAATCGCCAGCTACAACGTGTCCACGCTGGTCTACCGCAAAGAGAACATGCTGGCGCCCATTCCGCCGGGAGCGCATTTCCCATTGAAGGCCGAGACCGAAGAAGCGCCCAGCGGGCACTAATTCTTAAGAATCTCGATTAGCCGCGCACGGTCCGCCGCGGACATCCCCGAATATTTCGCGATGTCGGCACGAGTCTCCAGCTTCCTTCGATAGCGTCCGAAGTACTCATTGAAATCGCCGCCATACTGGAAGCTGTACATGATGTCCGCGAACACCGCCGTATGCGCCAGGCCCAGCGCGTGTCCCGATTCATGCAGGCACGTCAAGTACACAACGGTATCGCGCAGTAGCCGGTCGCCATTCACGGGCAGCGGCGACGGCCGCACATAAACCTCCGCGCCCAGGTGCCCTTCGAAAGCCATCGGCCGCGTTTCGCCGTACATTCCCTGCTCGGCGGACGCCCAGTACAAGCGAATGCGCGCGTGATCTCGATCTTTCACTCGCGTGAATTCAAGTTCTCCGCCCGAAGCCTTTTGCCAGGCTTCGAACGCCCAAGCGGCTAGTTGCGGATCGTCCGGCTGGCACATCGATGCGGGATCCGTACACGGCTGAACCCAATAGGTGTAGGTTCTCGGAGCCGCGGACAGCGCCACAGCGGCTAAACAAACTGCAAGCAGCCGGACAGCAATCATCGTCTTTCCGCGAGACGCTCTTCTGCCAGCAACTTGAGTTGCGCTTCCAGTTGCTCAATCCGTTTGCTGAGATCGTCGATCAGTTGGCCTTCTGGATCGGGAAGCGTGCCGTGCTCCAGATCCCCGATGTCGACCCCGGATCGTACCACACGTCCAGGGACGCCGACCACGGTGGAGTGATCCGGCACCGTGTGGATTACCACAGAACCTGCGCCGATCTTGGTATGGTCGCCGATGGCAATGTTCCCGAGAATCGCGGCGCCGGTTCCAATGACCACGTTATCGCCGATGGTAGGATGCCGCTTGCCTTTTTCCTTGCCGGTGCCCCCCAGCGTTACGCCCTGATACAGCAGCACGTCGTCGCCAATTTCGGTGGTTTCTCCAATCACCACCCCCATGCCATGGTCGATGAAGCAGCGTCTTCCGATGGTGGCGCCGGGATGGATTTCGATTCCAGTGAGGGTTCGGTTGAGCTGCGAAACCAGGCGGGCCAGCAGCGGAAACCCGCCGACGTGCAGCCGGTGCGACACGCGGTGGAGCAGAATGGCATGGAAACCCGGGTAGCAGAAAAAGATCTCCACCGCGCTCTTAGCGGCCGGATCTCCCCGAAAAACGGTCTCGATCTGTTCCCGAATGGCTCCAAACATACTGCCTGCTTTGCTTTGATTATCTCACCGGCCCGATGGTCGCAAGCATCTTGTCGAATGCAGCCCGATTGGCCTCCACGGTTTTGGCCGGACCCGTAAACTTAAAGAAAACAGAGCCTTGCGGCCCTTCGACGATGGCAGCCAGCATCCGGTAGCCGGGCATTGCAGGCGAGTCCGATTTCGCCATCGGTCCGCCCATTCCGGTATAAGCGCCGGATACATCCACCGTCGTGACCGGCCAGCCATGAATGGTTCGCTTGGCAATTTTGGCGGCAGCTTTCGATGCCTTCCCATCGGCCTGCAGGAATTGACCGATCCAGCGGTCCAAATTCGCCTCTACACTGCCGCCCTGTCCGGCCCCGAAGAAATAGATGGCGCACTCACCGCCAGGCGCCAACGTATAGGTTGCCAGGCGCATGGGTCTCGCGGCTTCGGCTTTCCATCCTGCCGGAGCAGTCCATTGGATTCCCGCCCCGGAATCCGCGGCAAGCAGCGCTGCCACCAGAAGCAGTCCTAGAACAGTTCGGCGCATATGGAATTCAGTATGGCACGCGCAATACGACTCCCATGGTCCGGCTACAATGTGACATGCCAAATTCGCGCCGGCGATTTCTGAACCGTGCATCAACCGTTTTCATGGCGGCCCTGGCCGCCTGCCGCAAACCGGCGCCGAGTTCCACAGAAGTTTCGCCAAACGCCACTCCCGGCGCCCCGCCGGCCTTCGGCACCGCGCAGGATTCGGGACCGGCGGTCTCAACTTCCACCTTCGCTGAAGCCGAAAAGCTGGTGCAGTTTGAGATGAGCCCGGCGGATCGCGAGACGGCGGCGGGCAATTGGCGCAAGTCGATGGCTGCGCTGTACGAACGCCGCGTCGGACCTCGAAAATTCTCACCGCCGGCGTCGGTGGCGCCTGCTACGCGCTGGGAACCGGCATCCATCACCCAACCCACCGGCCCGGCACGCGACCGTTTCATTCGCCCGGCAGGTAAGGCGCCTTCCCTTCCCTCCAACGATCAAGACATTGCCTTTGCTCCGTTATCGCAACTGTCTCGCTGGATTGAAACTCGTCAGCTCACCTCCGAGCGCCTGACGCGCCTCTATCTGGACCGCCTGCAGCGCTTCAATCCCAAACTGAACTGTGTCATCACTCTGACCAGCGACCTGGCTCTGTCGCAAGCCAAACAGGCCGATCGCGAAATTGCCGCCGGACATTACCGCGGCCCACTACACGGGGTACCGTGGGGCGCGAAAGATCTTCTCGACACGGCCGGCATTCCCACCACCTACGGCGCCGAGCCGTATCGCAATCGCGTGCCCAAGGAGGACGCCGTTGTCGTGAAACGGCTCCATGAAGCGGGTGCGGTGTTAGTGGCCAAACTCAGCCTCGGCGCGCTCGCTCTAAATGACGTTTGGTTCGGCGGCCAGACCGTCAATCCGTGGCTTTTGGAAGAGGGGTCGGCGGGATCCAGCGCTGGCCCCGGCGCCGCTACCGCCGCAGGACTGGTCGGCTTTTCCATCGGCAGCGAAACGGGAGGCAGCCTGATCGATCCTGCCATGCGTTGCGGTGTGTCGGCACTACGCCCCACGTTTGGAAGAGTACCTCGCACCGGCGCCATGACGCTCTGCTGGTCGCTCGACAAACTTGGACCTATGTCGCGCGGCGTAGAGGACGGGCTGCTCGTGTTACAAGCCATCTCCGGCCCGGATCCAGGCGATGTCGGCAGTGTCCCCAGCCACTTGGATTTCGATGCTTCCGCCCCCGTCACCGGCCTCCGCGTCGGCTACTTCCCCGGCTGGATGAAGGAAGCCCCGGCGACCGATGTCGATCGGGCGGCTCTCGAGGCCACCCGCAAACTCGGCATGATCCCGACCGAGGTTTCGCTGCCGGATTGGCCCTACGACTCGCTCCAACTGATCTTGTTCGCCGAGGCCGCGGCGGCTTTCGAGGAGCTCACGCTCTCAGGCGATCTCAAGCAACTCAAAATGCAGGTTCCCGATGCCTGGCCCAATAGTTTTCGTCAAGCCCGCTTCCTATCCGCTGTCGATTTCGTTCAAGCCGACCGGTTTCGACGCAGCGTGGCTCAGGAAATGGCCCGCATCTTTTCTCAAGTGGATCTGCTGCTAGTCCCATCCCTGCGCGACGAAATGCTCACCATCGGCAATTTCACAGGTCATCCGTCTGTCACTCTCCGCGCTGGATTCATTGAAGTGTCGGAGGCGCGCAGCGATTGGGCTCCGGATCCCGCTCACCCGCTTCCCAAATTCTCGCCCCCCAGGCGGGTTCCTCATGGCGTCACCCTGATTGGACGGCTCTTCGATGAAGGTACCATTGGCCGAGCCGGACTTGCTCTGGAGCGAACCCTGAACGTCGGGACCGAGCGTCCGCCCGGCTTCTGAACCAACCGCTGTTATGATAAGTTCGATGCGGATCGGTTGGCTCTTCCTAGCGGCGATTCTCGCCGGCTGTTCTTCTTCCACTCCTGACAAGCAAGCCAAGACAACGGCGCCGGCCATCCCGCCGCACTTTACCGCCCGCAACGCCTCCAACCCGGTTGCCAAGTACATCGAGATGGTGGGCTTGCGCGTCAGGGAGCGAAGCGCCGGGCACCTGGTGGTTCAGTTTGGCGTGGTGAATCACTCGGAAGCCGATATCGGCGACGTGAAGATGATCGTGAATCTGACCACCACCGCCGCCAAACCAACGGATCCTCCGCTCATCACTTTTCCCGCCCAGGTCTCCCGCCTGGGACCCAGTGAACTAAAAGACGTCTCGGTGGAAGTCCCCATCAAGCTCCGCGTCTATGAACTTCCCGACTGGCAATTCCTCAAAGCCGACTTCGAAATAACCGAACCGAAACAATAGATCCATACAATAGAACGGTTTGCGATGTTTCCGATTGCCCCATGCATTGTGGCGAAACACATCTGTCCTAATTTCCGTCTCACGGAAGACCCGTGATTTGCGACAATGGTACGCGGCTTGCATTGAACGTCAGCGCCGCCCGCGTTCCGACTATCCGTATTTAGCCAACACCAACACCTAGCAAGGAGCTTCCGTTGAATCTTAAGAATACCTTCGCCGTACGATTTGTGCCGTTTCTGGTCCTGCCGATTCTGTGCTTGTTCACTGCGAGCCTAAGCGCGACGCCGCGGCTCAGCTTAACCTCGTCATCGGTCACTGTTCCAGTGGTCCAAGGATCGAACGGTCCAACGCAGGAAATTGATGCGTTTAACATCGGCGACGGCACGTTGAGCCTCACTGCGTCCTCCAGTGTCACCTGGCTGGTTCCCACCGTTGGCTCGTCGCAGGTCTGCGGACTGCGGGGCGGATGCTATCCGATTGACATCGCGCTGAACACCACAGCGCTTGCCACGGGAATCTACACCGGAACCGTAACCCTGACCGATCCCAAGGCGCTCGATTCGCCACAGTCTATTGACGTTACAGTGCAGATCGGCGGCGATGTTCCCGCAAGTCTGGTCTTCTACCTGGCTCCCGGCACTTCCACCTCTAGCACCTTTACCACCGGCAGCACCGTCAAAACCGCGATCAGCGCCAGCACTCCCTGGCTCACGGTCACCACGGCAACCTCCCTAGGCGTCACTTCGGTAATCGTGAAGGCGACCGCTTCCTCCAGCATGGCCGCCAGCGACTACAACGGAACCGTCACCATTTCAGGCTCCAAGTTCACACCGGACAACCAGGCGATTTCCGTGCTGCTGCACGTCACGACGGAGCCGATTGTGCAGCTCAGCAGCAATAGCATTGCATTTAGCATCGCTCAGAGCGCCAACAAGCAGACCATCCCGGTCGCGATTACCAACGCCGGACAAGGCACGCTCACTGTCTCAAGCGTGACGGCGGCCGCATCGAACAGCGGCACGTGGCTGAGCGCCACCACCGTTTCGGGCGGTATGACCATTACGGCCGATCCAACCGGCCTGGCGCCCGATACCTACACCGGCACGGTAACTATCGCAAGCAACGCCGACAACAGCAGCGTAGTAGTGCCTGTCAGTCTAACCGTGGCTGCGCAAACTGCTCCGTACGCGTTTGCAGGCGGCGTGGTCAACAACGGAACGTTTGGCTCCGACGAACCGGTTGCGCAAGGCGACATCGCGGCGGTGTTCGGCAGCCAGTTCACTTACGGCGATCCGCAAGGCGCCAGCAGCCTCCCGCTCCAGACAACGATTAATGGCGTGCAAGTGCTGGTGAACGGCATCCCAGCTCCGCTCTATTACGTCGGGCCCGGCCAAATCAATTTCGAGGTGCCGATCGACGCCTCCATTGCCAACGGCGGCGCGGGTACAGTCCAAGTAGTCCGCAATGGCCAAGCCGGGAACATGATCTACGTCGACATCAACGCGCGCGTGCCGCGTTTCATTGTGTACGACGGCGGGTACGGGATCATGACGACGCCCGACGGCACGCTGACCGGCATACCCGCTCATCCGGTAACTTCCGGAGACACCATCGTGATTTACGTTGTGGGTCTGGGGCCAACGTCGCCCTCGGTGCCCTCGGGAACCGCTTCACCCTCCAGTACGCTGGCGAAGGTTCCTGGCGTAACGCAAGTGTGCTTCGGCGTTGAAACACCGTTCAACCAGGCGCCCTGCGCCGTTGCGGATTTCAGCGGGCTCACGCCTGGCTTTGCGGGTCTCTATCAAATCAACGTGACCATTCCCAAGGGCGTTACTGTTGGCAATAGCAGCATGACCCTGCTGCTGGTAGACAACGTGGAGAGCACCTCGGTCCTATTAGCCGTGAAATAATGCCGTTGGATGACTGACCGGCTTTATTATCACGACAGCTATCTCACCGAATTCCGGGCTCGCGTAGTGGATGCGAGTCCGGACCGGAAACGCGTGTATCTGGACCGCACCGCCTTTTATCCGACGTCTGGCGGCCAGCCTTTCGACACCGGCGAGCTGGGCGGATTGCAGGTGCTGGAAGTGGCCGATGAAGGCGAGCGGATCGCGCACGTGCTGTCCGGCGCACTGGGGCAAACCGAAGAAGTAGAGGGTCGAATCGATCGCGGCCGCCGCCTCGATCACATGCAGCAGCACACCGGCCAGCATTTGCTGTCGGCCGTATTAGTAGACCTGTTTCAAGCGCCCACGGTTAGTTTTCATCTGGGCGCCGACACCTGCACCATCGATGTCGCGTCCGCGTTGGAACCGGATCAGCTTCGCGAGGCCGAACGGCGGGCCAATCAGATTGTTTTCGAAAACCGGCCCGTTAGCATCACTTTCCAGGATTCCTCCGAAGATCTAGGGCTACGCAAGCCCACCGAGCGCGAAGGGCTGGTTCGGATTGTTTCGATCGACAATCTGGATCGCAGCGCCTGCGGCGGCACACACGTCCGCGCTACGGGCGAAATCGGCCCGATATTGATACGCAAGCTGGACCGCATTCGAGGGAACCTGCGCATCGAGTTCCTTTGCGGCGCACGAGCAGTGGCGCGGGCGCGCGCCGATTTTGACGCGCTTTCCCAAATCGCTCGGGTGTTCTCCTCGCCTCTCGATGAGACGCCCGCGCTGGTGGATAGCCAGCGGGAACAACTGCAGGAATCCGAACGCGCGCGCCGCCGGTTATCCACGGAACTCGCCCAAGCCAGTGGACGAGCGTTATATGGCGAAACCGCCCTGGGTCCAGACGGAGTCCGCAGGACGATCCGCCGCGTGAAATCATTGTCGGATGAATTCGCGAACGGAGGCCCAGGCATTCACGGCCTCCGGGCCGGCGATTTTTGTGGCTTTAGCTGAAACCCCTCCCGCCGTTCTGCTGGCCGCATCCCACAGCGGCATCAATTGCGGCGAAGTACTCAAGCGCCTGCTTGCATCGAAGGGCGGACGCGGCGGCGGCAACGCCACGCTGGCCCAGGGCAGCCTCCCTTCGAAAACTGCGCTCGACGAATTGGCCGAATCTCTCCCGAATGAACTAAATTTCCCGGCCTGACGACCGCTCGTACAGCCTTTGGCTAGGCTGACTTGCAGTACCGAAGTGCTAGGTATGAACGCTAAAGTTCAGCCGGAAAGGTTCCGACTTTCCACAATAGAACTCTATTCGCCGTACTGAGGAGGAGATTCATGAAGATCTCTGTTCCCGCGCTTGCCCTGCTTCTGGTTAGCGGAGCGCTGGGAGCGGACCGGCACAAGCTCGATGTCGATCCAGAAAGCCAGGACGGCATTTTGTTGCAGAGGATCCAACAGGAGCCCACGCAACCGCGCAAGCTGGCGCTGCTCGAAAAGTTTGTAGCCGATTATCACGAAGCTCCCGGCATTACCTGGGTCTACGAGCAATTGCTCCCCATCTACATGGAGGCGAACCAATGGGATCGCGTGCTGGATACCGCGCAAGGACTGCTGGCGGTGGATCCCAATGATCTCGACTCCGCGCACGATGCTCTCAAGGCGGCTGAGGCTCTGAACAATCCTGATCTAATCGTCAAATATGCCGAGCTGGCCTGGGATCTCGCGACGCGCACGCTGCAAACGCCGAAGCCCCCGGATCCCGAGGATGTCCCCGACTGGAGCAAGCAAATGGATTTTGCGCGCGAGAATTTGGCCTATTCCGAATACACCCTGGCGAGTCAGGCGGCAGGTCAAACGGACGAACTGAAGCGCGCCCAGCTTACACTCGCCTTGCAGGAGCGCAATCCACAGAGCAAGTTCCTGTTTCTGACCAAGAAACCGACGGTGATCGAACTGGCCACGCTGAATCCCGCGAAAGCTCTGCAGCTGGCTGAACAAGGCCTGATCGAAAACCCGGACAACGTCGACTTCCTGATGACGGTGGCCGATCATGACATGAATGTCGAGAAGAATTTGCCCAGAGTTCTCAGCTACGCTTTGCGGATACTCGATCTGATGCAAGGCACGCCGCAACCCGCCGACATCGCCCCGGCAGAGTGGGAAAAGAAGAAGGCCAAGTTTAACGGCTGGTCCAACTGGATCGCCGGCGTAATCTATGGAAAACAGGCCCGCTACGGGCTCTCGGACCGGTACCTGAGAGCCGCCCTCGGCTATATCCGCGAAGACGCGCGTCTTACCGCTGCCGCTTACTTCTATCTCGGATACGACAATTACGCCCTGGCGGGCGAACTGGCCGACAGGGGGCGCGCCGTGGAGGCGGTGAAATACAGTAAACTCTGCGCGGAGATGGATTCGCCCTTCCGCTCGCTAGCGCTGAAGAATTTGCAAGCGCTGCGGAACGAATACAACCTCGAGTAGGTCACAATCGGCTGCGCAGCCGGCTCGAATTTACCCCCTCACTTGCTTTTGCACCCCCAAGTGAGGCAAGCTGGATAGTTTTCCGCCCTTTAAAGAAGTCTCGCATTTATGACGGACATGAATTCATGCTGGTGAGGATTCTCTACCACGACCACTGTTTCGACGGTGCGGCGTCGGCGGCCTATTTCAGCCGTTTTTATGGGGACAAATACGCCCCGGACGCTGATTTTGAATTCACCGGCCTGGCCCACAAAGCTTCGCAGCTGTTTGAAGATGTCCTGTTCGATGGCGATGTGAACGCGATAGTGGATTTCAAATATTCGCCGAATCCCCGGCTGACCTGGTGGTTCGATCACCACCAGAGCGCGTTCCTGAGCCCGGAAGACGCCGAGCATTTCCACCGCGATCATAGCGGCCACAAGCTGTACGATCCCTCCTACAGCTCCTGCACCATGTTCATCGCCGACGTGGCGCGCCAGAAGTTCGGATACGACGCGCCGGATCTGGCGGAGTTGGTGAAGTGGGCCGACATCATCGACGGCGCGCGCTACGCTAGCGCCCAGGAAGCGGTGGAGTTGAAAGCACCCGCGATGAAGCTGACGCTAGTGATCGAGGGCGCTCAAGGTTCCGAGATCATCCACAAGATCATCCGCTGGATGCGGCACTGCAAGCTGGGTGAAATCGTTCAGCAGCCGGAAATCCAGCAGCTCTATGCTCCTCTGCATGAGCGCCACCTGCGTTCCATCGACCTCATTAAGAAGCGCGCGCAGACCGGCGACGGCGTGGTGTTTTTCGATCTGGTGGACGACAATCTGGAAGGCTACAACAAGTTCATTCCGTATTATCTGTTCCCCGATTCCATTTATACGGTTTCGGTGAGCACGTCCAGCTTCCGTACCAAGGTATCGGTGGGATCGAATCCCTGGGCCCGCGAAGAGCTGAAACACAACCTCGCCACCATCTGCGAGCGCTACGGCGGCGGAGGCCACCCGCGCGTGGGCGCTATCAGCTTCGAGATTGGCGCGGTGGAAAAAGCACGCGCCGTGGCGGCTGAGATCCGCAAAGAACTGGCCACCTAGCAAGACCAGCTACACGCTGGCCCGCAAACTAACCGCCTTCTGAAATTGAGCCGTATCAGTGTATTGGTGAAATTTCGCGACCTTGCCGTCCTTGAACTTGAACACGTGCACAAGCTGCGCGTCCACTTTGACGCCGGTGGCTTTATACGTGCCCCCGTAGCGTCCGAACACCACCACCGTGTCGCCGCCGTCGACGATCTCGTTCGGCACCGCCGAAAACCCGTCCCACTCCCCGCCCAGCCTGGCGAACAGACCGCTCATGAGTGCGTCTATTCCCACGTACGGACTTTTGTCGGCGTACACGAAGCCTTCCGCTTCATGCCAAACCACGGCTGGATCGAGGATTCCGATCACGGACGCAATGTCACCGCGTCCCATCGCGGCATAAAATGATTCGGCTATCTTGGCGTTTGGTCCCATGCTGCTCCTTTGTTCCGAATGGATTATGGCACAAAGTGAAGTCAGTCCGAGTAGTCCAGTATGGCCGATAAGGTAAACACCTGAGGCGTACCGACTGCAAATCCAGCATTTACAGGTCTCCCGCCGATGCCTTCCAGGACAGGAGAGTGTTATCCTAAGTTTCTTCTCGTCCGATAGATTGATATGCTGGCTCGTCTTCGCTATATCCTCCCGGTGGTGGTGCTGCTCGGCTTTGCCGGGTGGGTTTATAGTGACGACATCCCGAAGCCCGACTTGGTGGGCGCGGTCCAAAATTTGCAGCAAACGCTTCAGCAGCTCCAAAAAGAGATCAAGGATCTCCAGTCCTCGGTAAAGGAGCTGGCGAAGGACGCTAAGGACTCCCAAAAACAGAAGGTCGCTCGTGTGACTGAGGCGAAAGCCCAGCCGGCGGCCCCTGCGGTGACACCCGAGGCGGCTGCGGCGCCCAATTGGCAAAGGGCTCAAGAAGCCTTCGAGCGCGGCCGGCGGGCCGAAGATCTGAAGTCCTACGGGCCGGCCATTGAGGCGTTCACTTTAACCATCGAACTGGATCCGAAGAACGACTCGGCGTTTCTGCATCGCGGATATTCGCACTACTATCTGGGCGACTTCCCGAGCGCGGTTTCCGATCTCACGCAGTCCCTGGCCCTGCAGCCCCACAATTCACGCGCGTATGCCATGCGAGCCTCGGCTTTGGCTTCCAGCGGCAAGGCAGTGGAGGCGCTGGCGGACGTCGAACAGGCCATCCAGAAAGACACCCGCAATCCCGAGAATTTGCTGCTGCGGGCAACTCTTCATCAGCAATTGGGTCAAGCCAGGGAGGCGCTGGCAGACTACGCGCAAGCCATCCAGATCGCGCCCGATTCGGAACGCGCGTATCTGGGCCGCGCCGCGGTTCTGCGCACACATGGCCAGGTCCAGGAGTCGCTCGCCGATTGCTATAAGGCCATCCAACTGAATCCTGCGGACACGGCCGCTTATCTGTGCCGGGCTCAATATTACCTCTCCGCCGGCGCCGCGCAGCCCGCGCTGGAAGACATTAACCGGGCCATGCTGATGGGCCAGAAACCCGGCGAGGCCTTGGCATTGCTGAGCGAGGCGCGGAAGATGGTTCAGGATCGTCCGCCAACGCCGCAGGAGCAAGCGTCTTCGCAACCGGCAGTCCCCCAACCGCAACCAACACCCCCACAACCTACACCCCCACAACCAACATTGGTGGCGCAGTCGCATCCTCCAACGCCGCCTCCTCCTGCGCCCGTGGCAGTTCCCGTCGTGGCGCCCCCTCAGATGGCGGCCACTCCACGTCCGGCGGCTGCAGGGGTGAAGCCCCCGCAACTTACTCCGGTAGCGCGTAGCGTTTCTGTCGCTCCACAAGTGCTGGTGCCCGTGGTAGAAAAAGAGGCGCGCGGCGCGCGGGACGCAAATCGTTTCTACCGCCAGGGCCGCTATTTGTCCGAGCAAGAGAACTTCGCGGAAGCGGTGCAGGCTTATACACAAGCGATCCAGCTTGATCCAACGCTGGCGCTGGCCTTGAATGCTCGCGGCTATGCGCGGTTGCGTTTACACAGTTTTCAGGACGCCATTGAAGATTGCAGCCAGGCCATCCGGTTGAATCCGGGTTATGCCAACGCGTACTTGAACCGCTCGGTCGCGAAGCGAGCCTTGGGCGATGTCGCCGGTGCACGTGAAGATCAACGCCACTCCGTCGAGCTGGGCGGCATCGCGACGCTCTCGAAACCAGCCGGCCCGGTCCCTAGCCTTACTGCAGCGGCAGATCGTTCTGCCCGTTGCCGTTTGTGATCGCTTCCGGATCGTACGGGATCACCGAAGCCGCGGCAACCTGGTCGCCTTCATCCGCACGCACCAACCGCACGCCTTGCGTGGACCGGCCAGCTTGACGGATCTCGCCCGATTCCAGGCGAATAATCTTGCCGTCCTTCGTGATGATCATCAGGTCGGTGTCTTCCTTCACGGAGAGAATCGCCACCACCTTGCCAATCCGGGGCGTCAGCTTCATGTTGATCACGCCTTTGCCGCCGCGCGCGGTCAGCCGATAATCCACCAGCGGAGTGCGCTTGCCGAATCCGTTCTCGGAGATCGACAAAATGAGGCCGTCTTTCTCCACCACTTCGGCGCCGATCAGCGTGTCGCCCTCAGCCAGATCCATGGCTCGAACCCCTCGAGCCGGACGGCCCATGGCGCGAACGTCGCTTTCCCGGAAACGAATCGCTTTGCCTTCGCGGGTGCCGAGGAAAATATAGTTCTCGCCGTCCGTCAGCCGCGCCGCCAGCAACTCATCGCCTTCATCGAGGGAAACCGCGATGATCCCGCGCGCCATCGGATTGTCGAACTCGGTGAGCTCGCACTTCTTGATGACGCCCAGCTTGGTGACCATCACGATGTACTGGCCGGGCACGAAATCCTTCACCGCCAGGAAAGTCTTCACAGCTTCGTCCGCCTGTAAATTCACCAGGCCGGAGACATGCTTGCCTTTTCCAGTAGTTCCGGCATCGGGAATTTCGTAAATCTTCAGCCAGAAGACGCGGCCCTTGGTGGTGAAGACCAATAAGTAGGCGTGCGTCGACGCCACCACCAGGTGCTCCACCACATCCTCGGTGCGCGTCCCCATCCCGATGCGTCCCTTGCCGCCGCGCGACTGCCGCCGATAGGTGTCCACCGCGGTTCGCTTCAAATAACCGCCATGTGTAACCGTAACGGCGACGTCTTCCACCTGGATCAGGTCTTCAAGATGGATCTCGCCGGTGTCTTCGATGATCTGGGTGCGGCGTTCGTCGCCGAATTCCTTCTGGACGTCCTTCAGTTCCTGCACGATGATGCCGCGCAGTTTTTTGTCGGATGCCAGGATTTCCAGGTACTCGGCGATCTCCACCTGGATCTCAGCCAGCTCCTTCAGGATCTTCTCGATCTCCATCCCGGTCAGGCGCTGGAGCTGCATTTCAATAATGGCCTGCGCTTGCCGTTCAGTGAACTCGAATCGCGCGATCAAACCGTCGCGAGCCTCACGAGGCGTGGCTGACGCACGGATCAACTTAATGACCGCGTCAAGATTTTCGAGCGCCTTCTTGAAGCCGAGCAAGAGGTGCTCGCGCTCGCGCGCTTTGCGCAGCAGGTAATCCGTGCGGCGTCGCACCACATCGATGCGGTGATCGATAAAACGCTTCAGTACGTCAGCCAGGCCCAGCTCGCGCGGCTGCCCATTGACGATGGACAGCATGATGACGCCGAAGTTGATCTGAAGCTGGGTGTGCTTGTAGAGATTGTTGAGAATGATTTCGGCCTGCTCGCCGCGCTTCAGCTCGAACACGATGCGCATGCCGTCGCGATCGCTCTCGTCGCGAATTTCGGAGATGCCCTCAATTTTCTTCTCGTTGACCAACCCAGCCGTGGTCTCGATCAGACGAGCTTTATTCACCTGATACGGGATTTCGGTGACGACGATGGCCTCGCGGTCTTTGCCAATCTTCTCCGTAGCCGCCTTGGCGCGCAGCTTCAGCGTGCCGCGGCCCTTGGTGAAGTAATCGAGAATGCCCTGGCGGCCGAGAATAAATCCGCCGGTGGGGAAATCGGGACCCTGCACCAGATTCACGATCTCGCTGAGATGCGTTTCGGGCTTCTGCACCAAAAGAATGGTCGCGTTGATGATCTCGTTGATATTGTGCGGCGGAATATTGGTCGCCATGCCGACCGCGATGCCTGAAGATCCGTTGATCAGCAGGTTCGGAACACGCGTGGGCAGAACTTCAGGCTCAACGCGCCGTTCGTCGAAATTCGGCCGGAAATCGACTGTTTCCTTGTCGAGATCCTCCAGCAGCGCGGTATCGATGCGCGAGAGCCGGGCTTCGGTGTACCGGTAGGCCGCCGGCGGATCGCCATCCACCGAGCCAAAATTGCCCTGGCCATCCACCAGCGGATAACGCAGCGAAAAGTCCTGCGCCATGCGGACCAACGCATCGTAGACCGGCGCGTCGCCATGCGGATGGAAGTTGCCCAGCACTTCGCCGACAATGCCGGCGCACTTGCGGTAAGGCCGATTAAAGGCCAGCCCCATCTCCGACATCGCATACAAAATGCGCCGATGGACGGGTTTCAGGCCGTCCCGGATGTCGGGCAGCGCGCGGCCAATGATCACGCTCATCGCATAGTCGAGATACGAACGCCGCATCTCGTCTTCGATATTGATGGGGATCAGGTTCTGCTTGCCTTCGCCTCCCAAGGGCATTTGCGAGGCGCGATCGGGCGGAGGCGTCGGGTTACTGGGGTCGATAGGGTCTGCCAACTAGTTAACTCCTAGAAAATACAGGGGCGAAGCGCTCGAGAACAAGGGCGTTTCGCAAGCCTTATTTTACCAGTTCGGACCCCCTCGGCACCACTCAAATTTATTGTGGAAAATCCTTCAAAACCACCAGGGCAGCGCGGTTGCCAGGATCCAATTCCAAGGCCTTCCGGGCGAACGCCGTTGCTTGGCCCAACTCTCCGGCAGCCGCCGAGGTAAGCGCCAGATTGCTATAAATCCCTGCCGCCGGCGGGCCGATGTCGAGAGCTTTCTGGAACTCGTCGCATGCATCGGCCATCTGTCCCACGCGCGTATATTGGACACCCAGATTCCAGTGCGCATCTCGATACGCAGGATTGATGCGAATGGCTTTCTTGAGCTTCGCGATTGCCTTAGGTACGTCGCCGGCGCGCGCGAACTCCTGCGCCTCGTATGCCGCGCGAAGGGCCTCGTTGGAAATCGGGTGCTCGAGTTCGCGCAGCGACACAACGCCGGAAATCGGTTCTACAAGCGAATGCGGCAACTGAGCGTATAGCGCCGCCGAAAAACCAAGAGATACAAGAAATCTGGCTGTAGACACACTTCCTCCGCGGCGCTTTGGATTGGGTGGACGAGGCTTGTGGGTTTACAAACGAGGAAAGGCGTGAGCCGACGTGACTCTAGCTGGTAGTCTAGTGAGCTTTCAGAACGAATACCAATACAAAGTTTCTATGCAGTCGATGGATGGCTCTTGCGCGGACTAATGTTTCAAGAGCACGACAGGCGCGCTTTGGCCGCCCAGCACTCTGTCAAAGAAGTCCTTCACCTTGGCATATTCTGCCGGGGCGGCGCGCGTTTCTTTGATCTCGAGCGACTGTTCGAAAGTGACGGTGCTATTGTTTGTCTTCCACGACGCATGGTAGATGCCATACGGGCTTTCGATCTCGATTGGGTCGGGGATTTCATCGATGGCAAACCCAGCCGGCAACTGAATCACCACCGAGTCCTGCCGCAGACGCGACTCAAGCCGAACGGGCAGCTTGCGTTCCTTGTTTGAAAACATGTAATCGGTGTCGGGGGCCAGGACACCCGGCTTCAGCACCAGCATTTTCTGCTGCATGAATTGCCCGAACTGGCCGACTCCGAGGTCTACCGTAAGCTCCATGCGATTTTCCGTGGCGTGGTCCGAGGGCGTGATTTTGTCGAGCGTCACTCCGCCCAGCCGGCGCGAATAGGTCCGCTCCAGGTTCTTCTTAAATTGATCCATACCGCCATGGCTGGTGACGTATCGCACGGAAGAACCGGCCTGTCCGAAATATTCGGTCACCAGATGCGCTGCCAAATGGCCGTTGTCATCCATTCGCGCCTCCACCGTCCGTTCTATCCGCGCGGAAGCCGTTGGCAGTTGAGGCATCTTGACCAAGTCGCCATCCGGGCCCGCAATCACCAGGGCATAACTGGCCTGTTCATCGCTCGGGAGATCGCCCACCGGCGTCACCGGATCCGTGGGATCGAAAATCAGCAGCCGCCCCAGGCGAGGATGGTTCAGCACAGTGGGCGCGCTGGTTTCGGACGAAACTTTGACGGCCACAATGGCGTGGTTGAATTGCATGGCCGATGGCCATTCGGGGCGGACGAACTCGCGATCGCCCGAAAAAATCACAACGGCATAAGCGTCTATTCCAGCGGCTTTCAACAGAGAGCGCATCAGGGCCGCTTTGTCCTTGCAGTCGCCATAATTGCGCGTCAGAACCTGTTCGGCCGGGTGCGGCGTCATGCCGCCTCCTTTGGTGAGATTCATCGCGACTTCGACATAGTTGGTTTGTTGAGCAAAGGCCGCGATGGCGCGGATCTTGTCCAGTTCCGTCTTGGCGCCCTGGGTCAGCGCGGCGGATTTTGCGCGCACCACCGCGGTTGGTTCTGCCGCGGGATCCACGAAGCCGGACAACATTTGGGATACCGCCTGCCAGTCCTTCGAGGAACGCAATGCCGGGTTAGAGCCACTGGACGGGAAATAGGTTACGCCGATCCAGGGCGCGATGGATTCCAATCCGGGGCTGTGTTCTTCGCGTTCGATCCACGGCAGATCGCGCAGCTCCCAGGAGGACGTGCCGCCTTCCACCTTCGGCTGGATCTCAGCGTGGTTGAAGATGGAGGCGCGCGCTTCCCAGGCGGAAGGAAGCGTCAAGACGAATCGGGATATCATCACCGGTTCTGAATCCTGGAACGCATAGGGATACGTTGTGAAAACGCTGTCTTCTTCTTGGGTTACTTCGTAGGCAAATACGGACCCGGGAGGAGCGTCCGGATCGCAGTCCAGCTTTTTGGCGCGGCTTTCATCGTAGGTGTATTCGGTGGAGAGCGCTTCGTCCAGAATGTTGTTCTTCTGGTACTCGATCTCTTTGCCCGAAGGCAGAATCAGCCACCCCCGAAAATCGCGGATTCGTCCGCTCTTGGTGTTGTAGGCGCGCCAGGCCGAAATGTTGTGCCGGCCGGGTTGGAGGATCTTGATGGCCCCGCGCTCGGTTGCGGACCACTTCCCATCGGGCGCAACGGTAAGGTGCTCCTCGTGCAGCAAGACTACGCTGGCGACTTTCGATGGGAACTCGGCCTTGGGCGTGATTGCAGCCGCGTCGTGCACCCAGGGCGGCGTGGCATCCTTCGCAAGTAGGGCTCCGCCCGCGATCGTCAGCACAGCCAGGAGCAGTCTCATTTCGCCTCCGCGGTAACGGCCTGTTTCAAGGAGATAGTATGATCGTCGCGTCTTTGAATCTCCTCGAAGATCTTCTTGAGACGGGGATACATCTCAACGTCGAAAAGTAGCCTGCCCTCTTTGCCGAAAGTGAATTCGCGGTCGGAAATCAGCTCATGCGTGCCGCGCGTCATGAGTTGAATCTTGTAGGATCCTGGCGCGCCAAATTCCAGCGAACCGGGATTCTCTGCATTATCCAACGCAAAACCCGCTGGAAGCTCGAACGTGACCGAATCGTGTTCTTGCCAGGCATAAGGAAAGTAGATGGGATATTTGCGGTCGCTCGCCGAAAATAGCGGAGCGGAGCCGCGCTGGAAGAAGAATGGCGGCAGCAAAATTCGCTTCCCGGTGCGTTGCGCGTACCCGGCCGACTTCAAGTGATAGTGCAATGCCAGCGGCTTTTCCGGGTCGCCCGCATTTTCAATTCGAATGTCGGAAACTTCACCGTCCGGATACATTTTGGTGAGCTGATCCTTATAACGCTCCAGCCGCCGGGCGTCTGACTCGCCTTCCAATTCGTCGCGGCGTTCCCGGGCGCTATGGCCGGAATACTGCAGATCGATATCGCCTTCGATGGAGCCGTCGTCGGACAGCGTCAACTTGGCCTTCCGCACCCGGGCGGATGCCTCGGGAGCAGCGATGGGCGCAGCCACGAACGAAGGCTTCTTGGGATCGCTGAGCAGCGCCTGCATCCCCTCTTCGCGCCACGAAAGCATGCTGGCCGGCAATTCGCGGGCGCTCACATCGTACAGCTTCCAATTGCCTCCGATGTTCACCGCCATATCGATGTTGCGAAGAAAATAACGATCGGTCATGGAGGGAACAAACAAGATGTCCTCGCGGTCCGCAATCATCGCCGGACGCACTTCCAGGCCCACCGAACTCGCCATCGCGGCGAAGAACGTGTTCAACTCCGCTGAATCCCCAATTCCGCTTTTCAAAATCTCGGACGCCGTGCGATAGCGATCCTTGGGCATTTCCTTCAGGATTTGGGCCCGATCGGCGTCGGTGACCTGCGAGCTAAACAAATCGCGCAGGTTCTTCCGGATATAGCGGATCAGCGCAAGAACCTTCTCTTCGTCCGCTCTTGGCGTCGGAAGTAGCCGTCGCGGCGGCGTCCTTGATCTCGTTATTGGCCTTCATCGCGGGCTTGAGGTATCTGTTGTACTGATCTTTGCCGACGTTGGCCCAATATTTCTCCGGTTCGCGATGCGCTCCATCCGAATAGAAAACCAGCCCCCAGGACCGTACATTCGGCTCGCCCGGCATCATCGGCTCTTCATGAAACGCCGGCATGTTCTCCAGTGTCAAAGGATTGGAAACCATCGCGGTCCGTCTGGCAAGGGCGGAAGTTTGCAATGGAATGGGAGAATCGACATGCGGTATTCCGTATATTGCCTCGATAGTGGGGCAAAAAAGTAGCTGACGCTTCTGCACCGGGAATTCGCGTTGAAACTGGGCGCGAATATAGAGCGACCTGGCTCGATGGTCGATTTCTCTCCAGCGGTATTCCACAATCGCCCCGGGCTCCACGCCCGGCATGGCGAACGATTTGACCCGAAAGCGGCTGCGTCCCGCGCGAACCAGATCGCGCTCGAAGATGCTGTCCTTCTTTAGTTCCAGTTCGGTTCCGTCGGCTTTAGATTGTGCGGCCCGCCACATTCACAATGGAGACGTCCTGTCATTGAAGGGAATATCGATGGTGGCAGCCTGCTCTTTGCCCTTTTCGTCGAAAATTTTCAGGCGGACGTAATGATAGAAAACCCGCTGAAGATCCTGCCCGCCCATCACTTCGTCTCGCACGTGAACCCGCCAAAACAGCGCTTCCACGCCTGCGTCTTTGTCCACCTGCGGCCCTTTCATTTCGCGCTCCGCGTCCGGTCACGGGAAGCCAGGAGACATCAATGGGAAGCACTCGTTGAGCCAAGGCCGGCCAAGCGCCAGCCGCCAGAAACACAATTACAACGGAATTACGCAGATACCCCGTTAAATGTCTCATGATTCTGATAATGTTACCAGGTTACAAGTCAGGGTGAAACAGGTTTGTGAGGGGTTTTTGGCGGTTAGTTTGACTAGTACTAGCCGCTGATTTCGACCGTTTTGGTGTTGTCGTCGGGAATGACGGTCGATCAGAAGCAGAAAGGGGTCGATTCCCGCCTTGTCGGGCGCCTCTTTCCACCGTAAACTTGTAAGTCGCCTCGCCGCTCTTCATCAAAACGCGATCGCGGTAAAGCGTCTCGCCGTATTTCTTTCCCTTGGCGGGCTTGGCGAATGCGCCAATTTCGATCCAGTCGTTCACCGGCACTTCGTGTTCTTCGCCCTTTTCGTCCGCCTTGAATTTCCTTGGCGTCCACGTGAATGGTCACGTCGTATTTGCCGTCGGCGCGTTTTTTGGCCGTGGCCGAGAAGGTGCGATTCGAGAACAAGGTGATGTCGTAGAACAGATCCTGGATCAGGTATTGATACTGCGGCGGAGTCTCGGCGCGAAACGCGTCTACCAGTGCGTACGAAGTCGGATAAGGCGGCTGAGCGTAGGCGTATTGCTGCAGAACCTTGCGCAGCGCCCGGTTCACCGCTTCCTCGCCGATCATTTCCTTCAGGTAGTACATCACCACGCTGCCTTTGCGATAGTGTACGTAGCCCTGATTGGAATCCACGCTGCAGCAGCGGACGCTCCTTCAGCAATTCCCTGCCGCGGTTGCGGAGATAATTGTCCATCTCGTACTTCAGGAATTTGCGCATCATGTCGCGCCCGTATTCTTTCTCCATCACCATCAGCGCCGAATACTGGGCGAGCGTCTCCGAAAGCAGCGTCGCGCCTTGCATATTCGCTCCCACCACCTGGTGCGCCCACCATTGATGCCCCATTTCGTGCGCCACCACGTAATAGACCATGTCGATATCGTCGGGATTCTTCAGATTCGCAATGAACCCGATGCTTTCCGAATACGGCATGGTGCCCGGGAAGGCCTGCGCGAATGCTTGCGATTCGCGGGAACTCCATGATCGCGCGCTTCTTTGTGGGCGTAAGGTCCGAAATTCTTGGTGTAATACTCGAACGACTTCTGCACCGATCGCAGCATCTTCGGAACGTTCCAGGGCTGTTCCTTGAGATAGTAAACCTCGATCTTGATTCCGTTCCACTCCTTCCGCGCCACCTGCGTAATCCGCCGAGAGGAACGAATAGAAATTCAGCGAGAAATGGTCCAGTTTGTATTCGAAGTAGCACCTGCCGTTTTCGGTCCACTGGCGTTCCAGCGATCCGGGGCCACGGCGATCTGTCCGGCGGATGTGGAGATAACCGTTTCCACGTTCACCCAATCGGAATTGTTGCTGAGGTAGGTGTCCATGCAATCGGCGGTGCAATTGCGCTCCAACGCCGGCATCAGATCCTTCTCCTTCAGCCCGAATTTCTTGCGCTTGTTCTTGTTGTCGAGCTCGCGGCTGGGCTGATATCCGATCTGCGGAGACGATGTCCGCGTTGTTGAAAAATGTTCCGTTCTGAACGATTTGCAGCACGCTGGCGGTATTTTCAAACCCGCGCGGTTCGCGGGTGATGGTGAAGCGGAAGTGCCGCTGTCTCGCCGGGCTGCATGGGGGGATCCAGATTGATAGATCCGATATTGCAGGCGCGGATCATCCTGCTTGAGCGTGGCTCCGTCTATCTGCACTTCGGTCTGATACTCCGGACCCGCATAGTTCAGATGCAGCACCGCAGATGGGCTTGTCCGTCTTGTTCTTGAACGATGGTGTCGGCGCGCATAACTCCGGCGCGCCTCTCCGGATACAGGTCGATCGCATATTTCATATCGATGATGCGCGGCTGGGGCAGCTTATCGTATTTCTTGTAGGTCTTTTCGTAGTCGACGGACAGCCGGTCGCGATCATCTTCGCTCAGAATGGTGTTCAACACCTTCGTGTTGTAGTAGATCCATCGCGCCCGATCCCAGAAAAGCGGCCAACAAACGAAAGCCAGCACGCGCAAAGGCGCCGTAAAACGCAAACGGGCATCTTGAAACGGTTTTCCATCGCTCGCTCACGGCCGCGCTGCCACAACAGAATGCTGGCTACAGCCAAGATTCCGCAAAAAGCCAGCCAATACGCCGTGAACCACAGTCCATCCTTTCCAATAGGGCGCGAACCCGAAAAAGTCGGAATACCTGGTATCCGGCTGCGAGCCGAACTGCACCAAACGCGTCGCTACATGCAGGGGCCGCCACGCAAAGGCATTGGCGATCACGAAGGCGATGAAGGCGAAGTAACCGACGTACTTGTTGGGCGAAATCACGTGAATGAAATACGCCAGCACCGACAAGAAAATGAAGGTCGTGAAATCCATCGCCAATAGCTCGGTACCCCACAAGCCCAACTGATACCGGTGGTAGCCGCTGAACACCTGAATTAAGACGCCGCTCGCCCCGGCCAGGCAGACGATCAAAAACAAGGTGCATAGCAGAGCCAGCAATTTCGAAGCGTAGGACGGCCAATCGCGGTGCGGCAGCGCGTCCTGATTTCGTCCATGTTCGCATCGCGTTCTTTCCACACCAGAATCCCGGCATAGTAGGTAAGCATGCCGATCAGGAAAGTGTAGAGGCTGCCCTGAATGATCTCGATAAGCCGATACGTCACCGGAAACGAGGTGTTGCCATAACCTTCAGAAGCGCTAATAATCAGGCTCGGAATCGTGTTTATCAGCGCCGCGCAGGTGATGACGATGAAGGATGTGGATTTGACCAGACCGATGAGCTCTACCTGGAAAGCTCCCCAGAACTGCGCCCATTGCGCCCCGAATCCGAACGTTTGATGCAGCTCGGGAAGTTCTATGACGACCGCGGCGGAAGCGGCAGATGAGTCGTGATCCGAAGCTTTCTTTTTGCGGCTGGCCCGTTCCTCAAAGCTGAACCTGGAATAAGCGAAGGCGAAGATTCCAGCGCCCACCGCAAGCCAGATCAGCCGGTTCCAAAGCAAAAGGCCGCTGTATCCGATGGCCATCGAGTTCTTCTCGGCGACGGTCATGTATTTCGTCGCAAGCGCGAACGTCCGAAGAGCAAAGGGATCCAGCAATGCCGCCCAGGTTTCGTGCTGAACATCGGTAATGAGAGCCTGGCCGAGTCCATACCCGCTCAACAACACCAAACCGCCCAGAAAAGACGTCACGGTGCTGCGCGTGAGAACCGCGATCGCGAAAATAACGGCGCCGATGAAGAGCGCATTTGGAATCGCGAAGACCAGAATGCCGTAAAGGTGCGCCATCCAATTCACCGGCCCCCACCGCTCCGCATCCACCCATGGCATCCATTTGCCAACCAATATCCCCAGGGACACTCCCAGCATCGGGATCACCGCAATCAGCGCCGAACCCAAATAGCGCCCCGTGAGGTAGTCGAACTTCTTCAGGGGAGTGGCGAACAGCAATTGGTAGGTGTTCGAGGAGAAATCGCGGGAAGCGGCCGAGTTCACGAACGCCACGGTCATCAGCAGCGTCAGAAGGCCCACGATGGAATAGTAATTTTCGATGACGAACGGCGCGTTGCGGTACGTGTTTTCGAGCGCTCCACCCACAGTCACATGATCCGTCGCCGTCGCGCCGAAGATCATCAGCGCGATGATCAGGAAAAAAATCCAGAGCATCCATGAGCGCAGCCAGTAACGGACTTCGAAGCTGAAGAAATGGAACAGCATGTCTATTGCAGTCCGGCGATGCGGGAGAAAAATACATCTTCCAGGTCCGCCGGAACGGGCTGGAATCCATCTCCCGGGGGCTCGGCGCTATAGACATGAATCAGCGGCCGGCCGGCGATCAGCTTGCTCGATATCACCCGGTAGCGATCGGCGCACTCCTTCACCTCCACCTTTTGAATCGACTTCTGCCAGATCTTACCGGCCAGGTCGCCAACCGCATCCTCCGGAACGCCCGCGAACAGCACGTGGCCTTCGTTGATGATCGCCATGTTAGTACACAGCTCCATCACATCCTGCACGATGTGGGTGGAAAGAATCACGATGACGTGCTCGCCGATCTCGGAAAGCAGGTTGTAAAACCGGTTGCGCTCGCCAGGGTCGAGTCCGGCCGTAGGCTCATCCACAATCAAAAGCTGCGGATTCCCGATCAACGCTTGCGCAATGCCGAAACGCTGGCGCATGCCGCCTGAAAATCCCGACAGCGCCTTCTTGCGCACCTGAAGCAGATTGGTCCGAGCCAGCAGCGATTCCACCATGTCGCGGCGTTCCCCACGCTTGACGAACCCCTTCAACAGCGCCAGGTGATCCAACATATCCTGCACCGAGATTCTCGGGTACACTCCAAAATCCTGGGGCAAATATCCCAGAATCTTGCGAACCTCGTCCTTCTGCCTTAAGACATCAATGTCGCCCAACCACGCCTGACCGCTGTCCGGTTCCTGTAGCGTGGCGATGGTACGCATCAAAGTAGACTTCCCCGCGCCATTCGGCCCCAACAGACCGTACATGCCGCGCGGAATTGTCAGCGAAACGTTATCCAATGCCCGCACGCCGTTGGGGTAGGTCTTGGACAGATTCTCGATGCGAAGTTCCATAGTTTTGTTTCCGCTGGGTTCCCGGAGATGAACTCAGGATATCAACCCTGTCCTACGGTTTCGTTGCCAGCGCGATCCTTCCCCTTTTCACCTCATCGATGCTGACGTGGTTCCGCCCTAGCGTCGCCCCAAGGGTTTGATCCAACGCCACACGGGCCGTATTGTAGGTGACCAAAGCCGCCACCGCCGCGGATTGCGAAGAAACCAGGTCGCGTTGTTGAACCGCGACATTATATGGCGTGGAAGCGCCTAGCCGGAACTTCTTCTGTTCCGCGTTGAACAGCTCTTCCTGCAGCGTCCGGTTCTTCACCGCGGAATCGAAACGGGCTCGCGCCTGCTGCAGCGTCACCACTCCGTTTCTTATGTCCACTTCCACCTGATTCAGATCCTTGCGATTGCCGAGCTGGGTTTGCCGCAGCTGCAGTAGATCGATGGCGTAATCCGCTTGCGCCTGCCGGTTGCGAATGGGCTCCTGAAAGAAGACGCCCGCCAGCTCAGTCGCAAAATCGCGCCGGAACACTTGTCCCAGAGCGGTCCCGATGCCGCCCTGGAAGCGTGGATCGGCCTGTTCGACAACTCCGCCTAACGTGACCGCCTTAGGCGTGCCGGCCAATCCAGCCTGGCTCTGTACCGCGATTCCCTGCAGTGTGGGCAGGATGCCATTCCTGGTTCCAAGAGCATTCACTTCGTTGGCTTTCTCCCCTGCCAGCTCGGCGGCCAGATCGGTGCGATTGGCCAGCGCCTGCTGGACCATTAGACTAACGGAAGGAAGGTCGTCGGCGGCCGGAATTTCCAGGGAATCAATGGGCACAATGCGAACGTTCGCTAGCACCGGATCGGCAGGCCCGGTCCGGCTGATCAGGTTTTTCAACGACAGTTCTTGCTGTCTGAGCGCGGTCTCTGAATCCACCACAGCCTGGCCGCTGGTGGCAGCCTGCGCTTGCGCGGTGATCGCATCGGTGGGCGCCACTGAGCCGATTTCCACCTGCCGGTTCACGTCGCGCAGGAACGTCTGGGCGGTTTCCGAAGCCGAGCGCTTGGCGCGAAGATCCTCGTAGTCGCCCGCCAGCGAATAGTACAGATTCAAAACCTGGCTCACGATCCCGGCCACCTGCGTCTTGAAATTCAGCTCCGTGGTATTCAGGTTCATGCGCGACACCGTGATGGTACGCGCATTCGCCGCGATGCCAAAGCCCTGCAGGAAATTGTGCTGGATGGACACGCTGACGCTCGGCGCGACGGTCGGATTCAATACATCGGTAGGCGCATTTTCGTTCAGATAATGGTCACTGTAGCTGACGGTGGCGATACCACCGCTCAGCAGGCCTTGCTGCAGACTTCCCGTGTACACGTGCGTGCCTTGGATCAGGCTGATTACCTGGCTTTGCGCCGGATCGGGCTGCGGCGTGGTGGTATGGCTGAAGGTGGTGGTTTCCTGCACCGTCGGATCCAGGTTCTGGGTGACGGGTCCGATTTGCGAGATGGTGGCGTTGGTGTTGCGGCCGGTATTGGCGCTCGATCCCGGCGCCGTTACTCCGGCGGCAGCCTGGCTCCCGGCCACGCCCTGGCCGCTGGCCACCGATCCTGCTTGCGATGCGCCGCTGGGGACTCCCGGCAATGCGCCACCCGCTTGCGAACGCTCCAGCTGCCACGCCGAGATGAACGGGTTATAGCGGCCGACTTCGATGTCGATATTGTTCTCCAGCGCCAGCGCGATGGCATCCTGCGCGGTCAGATACAGGTTTCCCGCGCGCACCAGTTCCTGCAGACGCGGCGAATTCGCCAGACGCACGGGCGGAACCGTGGTCGGCAGGTACGGCCGGACGATCACCAAAGCCCGCGGCCGCACCGGTTCGATGGAGGGGACGTCCTGGGCCCAAGTGAGCGACGCCAGGCACAGCATCACAACCGCGTGTCTTCCAACCGAGCCGCGACCGAGAGGGAGTCGGTTCATTGCTCGGTTCATTGCGCGCCTCCAGGAATCGTGCGCAGGCAGTGCCGAATCGCGCGCCAGCCGCCCATGCAGCGCTTCATCCAGCGAAACATGATTCACATCCAACGTAATCCCCAACGCCTGGTCCAGCGTGATGCGGGCATGCGTGTAATTGGCCATGGCCTGCGTCTCGCTGCTCTGGCTGCTGGTCAAATCGCGCTGGTCCTGGACAACTTGGAAGACCGTCGTCGAACCCAGCGCGTAGCGTCGTTGATCGGCCGCCAGAGTCTGCTGCTGCAGTTCTCGCGACTTGCTCGCCGCCATATAGCGCGCGCGCGCCTGCTGCAACCCGATCACGGCGTTTTGCACGTCTACCGTCACCTGGTTCATGTTCTTGCGCAAATTGAGCTGGTTCTGGCGAAGCTCCAGCTGGCTGGTGGCGTAATCGGATTGAGCCGCCCGATTGCGCAGCGGTATGTTCAAGTGAAAATCCGGCGGAATAATTAGGAAAGTTGCGCCGCGCGATCTGGGCCAGCAGATTTCCGTAGCCGCCCGCCAGATACGTGACGCCTGGCTGCTCGGCGCCCAGGGCCGTGAGCTCGCCCGATAGCGCGTTGTTGGTCAGCTCGGCAAACGCCTGCAGGGTGGGCTTCAGCGAGTTCTTGATACCCACCAGATTCATCTCGTTACTTTCGATATTGAGCCGAGCCTGCGCGATCTCGCCGCGGTTGACCAGCGCTAGTTTCGTCAGGTCCTCCAGTGGACGAGTCTCGTCGCTGGCGGGAACCTCAATTCTGTCCAGCGGCACAATGCGAATATTCTCCAGCCCGGCGGCCGAAATGCCGTTGCGGCACAGCGCGTTCTTCAGAATGATCTCCTGCTGTTGCAGGTTGGTTTGAGAGATCACCAGATCTTGCTGGCTGGAATAAAGCTGCGCTTCAGCCCGGGTGATTTCAATCTCCGCCAGCGCCCCGATTTGAACCTGCCTTTTGTTGTCGTCCAAGAGCTGCTGGGCGGTGGACACTTCTTCCCGCCGGGCCCGCAAATCTTCTTCGAAGCTCACCAAATCCCAGTACAGATTCAGTGCGGCGGAAACCGTGGTAATCACCTGCTGTTTGAACTGCAGGTCGCTCACCTTGACGTTGTTCCGTTGAACTCGAATATTGCGGCCGTTGACGGCGCGTCCGAATCCTTGCAGCAGGTTTTGTGTGATCTGGAGATCCAGATCGCCCGAAGTATAGGGGTTCAAGCTGAACAGGTTGCTGTTGACATGAAAGTGGCTGTTGGCGAACGTCAGTTGCGCGGTCAGTCCGAAGTCGAAAGTTTGGGAATACTGCGCTTGAAAGCTCCGCGTGTCCTGGATCAGTGCGTCTGTCCCGGTCAGGAACGTATTGCTTTGCGGAATGCTGGCGTGCTGAAAACTGGCGAAAGCGAATAAGGACGGATCCAGCGAAGGGATGTTGGGACCCAATTGCGTAACGATGCCTCCGCCCGAACTGACGCCGCTTCCGGACGACAACGCCACCGATCCGGAGTTGTTCACGCTGACGCCTTCCAAGCTGACGCTTTGCGGCCCCGCCGCCACCGCCGCCCCGACGCTGCGCAACGCTCCGCCTCCCTGGGCGCGCCGAAGCACTTCTTGGGCCAGCAGCGGGCCGTAGCGCTGCACTTCGACATCGATGTTATTTTCGATGGCGAGCGCGACCACATCCGGCGCGGTGAGATATAGATTCCCGGCGCGGAGAAGCGCCTCCATACGCGGCGAATTGGTCAGCCGGATCGCCGGAACGTTTCGCGCCCGGTACGGGCGGGTAATCCAACCAAGACGCCCGGTGGCCGGTTCCACGCTGATTTCCGTCTGCGCGAAGGCGTGGGCCGCAAAGTACAGAGCAACGAACGTGGTAAGAACCGCGGTTTGCAATCGACAGGGCATAGGATTCTTTCAGTATCGCTGGAACGGACGAAGGGCACGGTTGATGCATGGGTTCGACACTCGGTTCGCCACTCGGAGGATACGTTTATCAGCCGACACTCGTTCCGTATTTTTCGCGACTGTTATACAATACGCCCTTGGAAGAAAGGGCACCGATATTCATGGGCCGAGTCGCCTCATTCGTTCTCTCGCTACTGGCATTCTCAACGCTAGCCAGCCTCCCGGCCTTCGCGCAGGGCGGCATGGGCTTCAATTTGTCCGGCATGTGGACCGCCATGTACCACGAAGACGAGTTGGAGCGGACCGACCCGGGCTCGCCCGCGGGCGACTACCTCGGCATGCCGATCAATGATGATGCACGGCTGCGCGCCGATACCTGGGATGGCGATCTCGTTTCCGTTCTACAGCATCAGTGCATCCCCCATTCGGCCATCTATGCCATGCGCGCGCCCACGGGCTTGAAGATCTCCACCGTCAATGATCCCGAGTCCGGCCGCATCATCGCCTTCATCGTGGATGGCACTTACACTGGTCCGCGAACCATTTGGATGGACGGCCGCCCGCATCCGTCCCAATTCGCTCCCCACACCTGGGCCGGTTTTTCCACTGGCGTTTGGGAGGGAGACACGCTGCGGGTCGATACCACGCACATCAAAGCGGGCTATCTGCGCCGCAATGGCGTTGTGTTTACCGACCAGGCCACGCTGACCGAGTTTTTCGACCTTCACGACAAATATCTGATGCTGACCACCATCGCCGAAGACCCCAATTACCTGACCGAGCCTTTGGTGCGGACCGAGAGCTGGGTGTGGAATCCCTACCAGGTTTTCTCGCCGATCGCCGGCTACGGGACCTGCCTGCCCAGCCCCGAGATTCCGCGGCCCTATGGCTGGGTGCCGCATCATTTGCCGGGAACCAATACCGTGATCCGCGAGTTCTCCGAAGAATATGGCGTGCCGTTTGAAGCCAGCCGCGGCGGCGCGGAGACCATGTACCCGGAGTACCGCAAAAAAGTCAAACAGATGGTCATTCCGCGGGCCAAGGTGTTCGACGTGCAATTTGAACAGGAGCATCAAAAGAAGGCGGCCAATCAATGAGGCGCGCCTGTCTATTCGCCGCGCTCGTGGTTTCGATGACTTACGGGCAAGAGCTGAAGACGGCGGATGGAATTCCCTACGAAGTCCGGCACGTGCAGCGCAATGTGTACATGTTCGCCAGCACGCTGGGGAACGTGACGATACAAGTGGGAACCGACCCTGGCCACGATGGCGTGATGCTGGTGGATAGCGGGCCAGCGCAACTGCGGGATACGCTTCTAGCCGAGATCCACAAGCTGTCCAGCGAGCCGATCCGCTTCATCGTCGTCACCGGACCGGACGCGGATCACAATGGCTCCAACGAAGCGCTGTTAAAGCCGGCGTCGTCCAGAAACTATCAGACCCAAGCCGACATCGCTCTGTTCGCGCAGGACAACGTGTTGCAGCGCTTCAGCCGCGAAGGGTCGGGCGTTCCGGGAGGCGCGTGGCCCACGCTCACCTTCCTGGATGAGAAGAGCTTCGCGTTCAATGGAGAAGCGATTCAGATTTTCGCCGAAAAGAACGCCCACACCGATGGCGACAGCATTGTGTTGTTTCGCGGCTCGAACGTGATCGCGGCCGGCGACATCTTTCTTACCACCGGCTATCCCGTGATCGATCTAAAACGCGGCGGAAGCATCCAGGGGGAGATCAAGGCCCTGAACCATATCCTGGACTTGACCGTGCCGCGCTCCATGCAGGAAGGCGGAACCATGGTGATTCCAGGCCACGGACGCTTGTGCGATGAAGCCGATGTCACCGATTACCGCGACATGCTCACCATCATTCGCGATCGCGTGGCAGACCTCTTGCAAAAGGGCAAGACGCTGGAAGAAGTGCGGGCGGCCCGCTTGAGCCGCGACTACGATCGGCGCTACAGCTCTCCCGCGTGGACCGGAGATATGTTCGTCGAAGCCGTGTACAGGAGCCTGAAAGCCAAATGACCTCTCGCTGGATCGCCATCGCACTCGCACTCGGAGGCCTGGCTCTCAAGGCTCAAACTCAAGCCAGCGCCCCTATCGACATCACCGGCTACTGGGTTTCCTTGGTCACGGAAGACTGGCGCTATCGCATGCTAAACGCCCCGAAGGGCGACTATTACAGCATTCCGCTCAACGCCGAAGGCAAGCGCGTGGCCGATACCTGGGACCCCGCCAAGGACATCGCGGAAGGCAAACAATGCCTGAGTTACGGCGCGCCCAACATCATGCGCGAGCCCGCCCGGCTGCACATTACCTGGCAGAACAATGCGCTAAAAGTCGAGATCGATTCCGGAAAGCAGACCCGCCTGTTTCTGTTTGAGCCCGCCGCGGTCACGGCTGAGCTGACGATGCAGGGATCCTCCATCGCCACTTGGCAAACGCCGCAATCCATTCGCGCCTACACGTCGAAAATCTCGGCCCAAGATCCGAATACACCCGGATTTGCCGCCGCCAGCATGGCCTCACCGCCGCCTCCGCCAGACAAGCGCAAGCTGGGCGGAACTTTGAAAGTAGTAACCACCCATATCAAGCCCGGATATATTCGCAATAACGGAGTGCCGTTCAGCGCGAACGCCGTGCTCACCGAATATTACGACCTTCACAAGGGTCCCGGTGGCGACTACCTGGTACAGATGCAAGTTCTGGAGGACCCGCGCTACCTGGACGCTCCCTGGGTGGTCAGCAACCATTTCCGTCGCGAGGCGGACGGATCGAAGTGGGATCCTGAGCCTTGCGAGCTGGTTCTCCCATCGAAGTGAACGGAACCAGAGCTACTCTTCATTCGTAAACGCTGTCATGACACATGTTTGGCAGGACGTCCGGTACGGGATTCGGATGCTGTTGAATAAGCCCGGCTTTACCGCGGCTGGCGTGCTGGTATTGGGTCTTGGGATCGGCGCCAACAGCGCAGTTTTTAGCCTGGTCAATGCCTTCCTTCTGAAGCCCCTGCAGGTGCATAAGCCGGAAGAGTTGGCCGGCCTTTACAGCCGCGACACCAAGCATCCCGACGCCTACAGGGCGTTTTCCTACCCCAATTATGTCGATATTCGCGACAATAACCAGGCTTTCGACAGCCTGATCGCGCTGAATATGGCACTGGTAGGCATACAAGAAGGCGACCACACGCGGCGAGCCTTGGCGACGGTCGTCTCCTCCAACTACTTCTCCGCGCTCGGGGTAAAGCTATTGAAAGGAAGGACTTTCCGTCGGGATGAGGAGAAGCCGGGAGGGGAATTGGCCGCCATCGTAACCTATCCATTCTGGAAGAAGACCGGTGAAGATCCCCAATTGGTCGGCAAAACAGTCCGGGTCAACGGCCATCAATTCACCGTGGTAGGCATCACGCCCGAGGGATTCACCGGCACAATGGCGCTGATGAGCCCCGAGGTTTTTGTGCCGCTGAGCGCTTTCGGATTGGTAATGAACGACTTTGACGGACTTGTCCGGCCGCTGGCGGCGCGCGACAACAACACGCTGATGCTGTTGGGCCGCTTGAAACCGGGCATCTCACTCCAGGCTGCCGATGCGATGCTGGCCGTGACCGCCTCGCGGATGGAAAAGGCGTATCCCGCTGAGAACAAAGACCAAGCACTGCTGGTGCGGCCGCTTGCGCACCTCGGAATCTCCACCCGGCCGAGCAGCGACCGCGAGCTGCGAGTCCCGGCGATTATGCTGCTTTCCCTGGCGGCCGTGGTGCTGCTGATTGCCTCCTTGAACCTGGCGAATATGATGATGGCCAAAGGGACGGCGCGGCGCAAGGAGATGGCGATCCGCTTGGCCATTGGGGGCAGCCGACGGCGGATTGTGCGTCAATTGGTCACCGAAGGGCTGCTGCTGGCGCTCCTGGGCGGCTTCGCGGGGCTCCTGCTGGCCTCCTGGAGCACGAAATTTCTGATTCAGTCCATGTCCAGGATTATTCCCTTGGACATAGTCTATGATTCTGCGCCGGACGCTCGGGTGCTGGGCTTCACACTGTTGTTCTGCCTATTGAGCACCGTGGTCTTCGGACTTTTCCCGGCCTGGAAGCTCTCGAAACCGGACGTGTGGGTGGACCTCAAGGAAAATACGGGCGAAGATGTGGCGGGCCGCAAGCGCCGTCTGTTTTCGCGCGGCAATATCCTGGTGATGGCGCAATTGTCGCTGTCGCTTGCGATGCTTACCGCTGCCGGCCTGTTCATCCATAGCGCGACGCGGGCGGCGAACATCCAGCCGGGCTTCTCGCTGGAGAACGAGCTGCTGGCCGAGGTGGACGCCAGCTTAATCAATTACGATGAGGCGCGGGCCAGTCAGCTCTACGCGACGCTGAAGGACCGGCTGCGCAGGGTACCGGGCGTGCAATCGGTAGCCATCGCGGCAACGGTTCCGTTTGGAATGACTTCGCTTGGGCAAGAACATCATCGTTCCGAACGCAGCTCAAGCCCATCCGCTAGCAGCGCGCTACAACATTGTGAGCGAAGACTATTTCCGCACGCTCGAGATTCCCCTCATGCGCGGGCGGCCTTTCACGCCGGCCGAGAGCACGCAAGGATCGAAGAGCAGTGTGGCGATTATCGACCAGCTGGCGGCGGAAAGGCTATGGCCGTCCGGCGACGCGCTGGGCAAGCACATTCGAATCGATAGCGAGTCGAAACAGGCAAAAGAGGCCGAAGTGGTGGGCGTGGTGGGCAATATCCGCGACGACATCCTGGGCGAAAGGGCGCCTCACCTGTACGTTCCCTACGGCCAGGAGTATCAAGCCAACGTGCAGTTCCACATGCAAGTGGCTGGCGGTGGAACGGACGCGGATGCCGCATGCTGGAAACCATCCGGCAGCGAGATTGTCGCCACCGACCCGCGGCTGCCTATCCTGACGCTGCGGACCATGCGCGGGCATCTGGAATCCAGCGACGATATCTGGATCGTTCGCACCGGCGCGCACATGCTGGAGATATTCGGCGGCGTGGCGCTGTTCCTGGCGGTGATCGGCCTGTACGCCCTCAATTCCTACACGGTGGCTCGGCGGACACGCGAGATCGGCATACGGATGGCCCTGGGCGCGGACACTTCATCGACGCTCCAAATGGTTTTGGGCGAAGCGCTGAAAGTGACCCTGGTTGGCATCGGAGCGGGACTGCTGCTTGCGCTGGGACTCGGCAAGGTGTTGGCAGGGTTTCTCTTCGACATACAGGGCTTCGATCCGCTGGTGCTCGCTGCAGCTCCCGTGCTGCTAGCGCTGGTGGCTTTGTTCGCCTGCTATGTGCCGGCGCGGAGGGCGGCGCGTGTCGATCCGATGATCGCGCTTCGCTACGAATGATTAGCGACCCGCCGGCCAGCCCTTGTCGATCGGTTTGGTGGAATCGGGCGTGATCTGTAACACCGCGCAGTGGTGATAGAAATAGCCGCCGGGGTGATTGTAGCCGTGCTCGGCCATGAACTCGATAATCTGCAGCGTGCATTTTTCGCAACTGATGTTGGGCAGCTGAACGTCGGTCTCAAAAGGACTTGTCGCCTTCGTTGTGTGAACAAACAAGCCATCGGCCAGTACCGGAATTTTGGGCTGGCTCACAATGGGCGATGAAACCGACCAGGGCCCTTTGTCGGTGTCGCGTGTGGTGACATCCGGATCGGGCGGGAGCTCGGAGCGTGAATTGACGGCCAGGGCCACGCGATAGTGCCCCGGATGAAATACGGTCTCCTGCAGCTTGATGTGCAGCATCTGGCCGCCTTGGGCCTTGTTCACCGCGTTGGTGGGCGTCCCGCTGTCGGTAGCCGTCCCGCCGCAAGGCCCCATCTTCTGCGGATCGCCAAGACTATTCTGCACCAGCCACGGCTGCGGCTCCATTAGTACAAAATGCGACCAGGCGAAAGGCGTAAGAACCACCATCGCAGCAGCGCCGAGCAACCAGCCTTGGAGGGATTTCATGAGTATAGGATAAACGACTCCGGCGGCGATTTCAGGGACCAGGGTAGCCGGAAATGTTTGAATCGAAAGGTCTAATGTCGCGTGCGAGAACCGACGATAAGAAAAGGAGAAAGTTCGAGATTTCACTCCTCATGAAAAGGTCCGCCGCGACCGTCTCCGCCGGTCTCAAGCAAGTTCCGCCGTTTCCTCCGGTAGCCGTCAAGCTGCTGGAGCTGCTGGCTAATCCGAAGGTGGACGCCAATGAAGTGGCCGACCTGATCAGCAGTGACGCTACCTTCACGGCCCGCCTGCTGCAACGCGCCAATTCCGCTCAATTCGGGTTCATCGCCAACGTAACCAACGCACGGCGAGCGGTTGCCCTGTTAGGCCTGGATCTCACGCGGCAAATCACGCTTACTCACGCCACGGCCGCTTATGCGGGAGGCGCGCCAAAGACGGAAGCTTTGCGGCGGTCCTGGCAGCACACGGTAGCGACCGCGGTATTGGCCGAAGAAATCGCGGCGGCCTGCGAGATGTTCACCAGCATGGCATTCACGGCCGGCATCATGCACGATATTGGACGGCTGGGCCTTCTGGTGGCGTATCCGGAAGAATACGACCAGGTGATTCACGGCGCCGCCGAGCGCTGCGTCGACCTTCTGGACTATGAGCAGGAAACGTTCGGGATGCATCATGCGGAAGCAGGCCGGATGCTGGCCGAACGGTGGGGTTTGCCCCCGGATGTCGCGGTGATCGCGGGACGTCATCATGATGCCTGCGAAGGAGTGGAGCTGAACGTTCTCCGCATCGTGCATGTGGCCTGCCGCCTGGCCGATGTTCTGGGCTTTGACGTCGTGAAGCCCCTGGCGCCGGCCTCGGTGGAAGCGATCCTCGCGGAATTGCCCCCGCGCGCCCGGCAACGCCTGGTACAGGCTCCCGAAGAATTGCTCAAGCGCATTCAAGAGAGAATCAGCGAATTCAGTTCCGAAAAGGCGGAAGTACAGCCCGAAGAGGCGCTTGCCATGTTGGCGACAGCAGCCACTACGCACGAGCCGGAAACCACCGATTCCCGCCCGGAGCCGGAGCCGGCCGGTATAGTGGCCGAACCGATACTGAGCGGGAAACAGACCAACTGGACCAAAGCGGTCGTGATCGGAATTGTCATCGGTTTGGTGGCCGCCGGTGCGCTGGCCTATTGGATGTTGCGCTAAACGCGCGGTCTACCGCTCCCTTCGGTCACGGCTCAGTATCGATCGTGGTGTGTGCAAATCACGGCCGTTCCGTCACCGGCACATCCGAACGTGGCGGCAGATCCGATTGCTTGCCCCCCTTGGCCTCACTCTCCAGCAAAGCCTCCAGCGTCGCATACCCATAAATGGTGGGCGCGTGATTCTGCATCAGCCCGCCGGTATCGGCCGTGGGCCCATAGGTGCTGTGCAGATCGTGTCCCAGCATGCGGAGCATCGCCAATAGTTGACCGCGATGGTGCGCCGTGTGAGTCATCCGCCGCGTCATCACCCAGGCGCGCGAGCGTGGCACGTTGAAGAACGACACCACCTCTTCCCACCAAGTCTCGGTAGTGGCTTGCAGGATGGCCAGGCGCTTGCCGCTATCTTCCGCATAGCGCGCCATAAATTCCCAGCGAACCTCGCGAGCCGGCAAGGGAGGGGCTTTCACGTCGATCCCGAGAATGGTCCGAAACCAAAAATCCTCGCTGACGCATTGATGCACCATCTGCTCGTGCACGCTGCGGCCGCGGGGATCGCTAACATTCGGCCGGACGGGCAGGTCAGCGTCGCGGAACATGCTCCAGACACTGACCACTTTCACGCGCTCCGTGGCGTAGGAATCAACTAGAAAGCTGTATGTCATGGCGGATTGGACTTATCTTACAGCCAGTCCGGCCAGGAATGCGACACTAGTGGTTTCCACATGCTGGATTCCATGCTGGGCTCCATCCAACAACATATCGAGTTTCTGTTGCTGGCCTTCAGCTCGATATTTTTCATCGTCGACCCGATCGCATGCATCCCGACTTTCCTGGCCCTGACCTCTCACGCCGAGCCAGACCAACGCCGCCACATGGCTAGCCGCGCGTCCTGGACCTGTTTTCTGGTCCTCTCGGGCTTCGCGTTAGGCGGCACGCTGATCTTCAAGATGTTCGGAATCACCCTTCCGGCTTTTCGTATCGCGGGTGGATTGATCATGATCCTGATCGGGCTGGACATGGTGCAAGCCCGCCGCTCGCAGACCAAGGAAACGCCGTCCGAGACCGAGCAGGCCATGGAGAAAGAAGACGTCGGGATCATCCCGCTGGGCGTTCCCGATGCTGGCGGGGCCAGGATCGATTTCTACCGTGATGGCGTTGATGGCTCAGGCGGCCAACTGGCTACACAGCGTCCTGATTATCGTCACCGTAGCGCTGACGGCGTTCCTTTGCTACTGGATCCTGGCCGCCGCGGACCGCGTAGGCCGCCGCATGGGCGACACCGGCATCCGCATCCTGACCAGGTTCATGGGCCTGCTGCTAATGGCCATTGCCGTTGAGTTCATTCTCAGCGGCTTGTCAGCGGCCGGATTCGGATCCGGCCCACACGCGCCGTAACCTCGCGCTCAGGCCAGATCAAAACGATCCGCGTTCATCACCTTGCTCCACGCAGCCACAAAGTCCTTCACAAAGACTTCCTTTGAGTCGCTGCACGCGTAGACTTCCGCGATGGCGCGGAGCTGCGAGTTGGAACCGAAGACCAGATCGACAACGGTGCCCGTCCACTTCATCTCGCCCGTCGCCCGATCGCGCCCTTCCAACACAGCTGGAGATGTGGCGGACTTCTGCCACGTGGTGTTCATGTCGAGCAGGTTGACGAAGAAATCGTTCGTCAGGGTCTCGGGCTGCTTGGTGAAAACGCCGTGCTTGGACTGACCGAAATTCGCACCCAGGGCGCGCAGGCCGCCGATGAGAACCGTCATCTCCGGGGCCGTCAACGTCAGCAACTGCGCCCGATCCACGAATAGCTCAGCCGCCGATCCCTCGTGTCCCTTCCGGAGATAATTGCGGAATCCGTCCGCTGCCGGCTCCAGTACGGCGAAGGAATGCACATCGGTTTGCTCCTGCGACGCGTCCGTGCGCCCTGGCGAGAAGGGAATTTTCACTTCGTGTCCAGCCTTCTTCGCAGCAGCCTCGATAGCCGCATCGCCGCCCATCACGATCAGGTCGGCAAGCGAAACCTTCTTGCCGCTGGCGTTGAACTCCTTCTGGATTGCCTCCAGCTTTGGAAGAACCTTCGCCAATTCGGCTGGTTCATTCGCCTCCCAGTCCTTTTGCGGCGCAAGGCGAATACGCGCCCCGTTCGCCCCTCCGCGCTTATCGGAGCCACGGAATGTCGACGCGGATGCCCAGGCCGTCGAGGCTAGTTGAGAGATGGTCAGGCCGGATGCCAGGATCTTGGCCTTCAGAGCCGCAATATCCTGCTCGCCGATCAAGGCATGATCCACGGCCGGAACGGGGTCCTGCCAAAGCAAAGTTTCCTTCGGCACCAGCGGGCCAAGGTACCGCACGACGGGCCCCATGTCGCGATGCGTCAGCTTAAACCAAGCTTTGGCGAACGCGTCCGCGAATTCCTTCGGGTTTTCGTGGAAGCGCTTCGAAATCGGCGCATAGATCGGGTCCAGCTTCAGCGCCAGATCCGTCGTGAACATGATCGGAGCGTGCTTCTTCGACGGATCGTGCGCATCCGGCACGGTGCCCGCCGCGGCTCCGTTCTTGGGAGTCCATTGTTGAGCGCCAGCGGGACTCTTGGTGAGTTCCCATTCGTAGCCGAACAGGTTGTCGAAGTAGTCGTTGTCCCACTTGATCGGGTTAGCTGTCCATGCGCCTTCCAAACCGCTGGTGATCGCGTGGGCGCCCTTGCCGCTGCCAAATTTATTCGTCCAGCCGAAGCCTTGCTCTTCGATGCCGGCGCCCTCGGGTTCGGGACCGACATACTTGCTCGGATCGGCGGCGCCATGGGCTTTGCCGAACGTGTGTCCGCCGGCGATGAGGGCCACCGTCTCCTCGTCATTCATCGCCATGCGGCCGAATGTTTCCCGGATGTCCTTGGCCGCGGCGAGCGGATCCGGCTTGGCGTTGGGCCCTTCCGGATTCACGTAGATCAGGCCCATCTGAACGGCGCCGAGAGGATTGTCGAGCTGGCGATCGCCGCGGTAGCGCTCGTCTCCCAGCCACTTGGTCTCAGGCCCCCAGTAAATGTCTTCTTCCGGCTCCCAGATGTCTTCGCGTCCGCCGCCGAAACCGAAGGTCTTGAAACCCATCGAGTCCAAAGCGACGTTGCCGGTGAGAATCATCAGGTCGGCCCAGGAGATTTTCCGGCCGTACTTTTGCTTGATCGGCCACAGCAGCCGGCGCGCCTTGTCGAGGCTCACGTTGTCGGGCCAGCTATTGAGCGGCGCAAAGCGCTGCGATCCGGAGCCTGCGCCGCCTCGTCCATCGGCGATGCGGTAGGTGCCCGCGCTATGCCACGCCATGCGGATGAAGAGCGGCCCGTAGTGGCCGTAGTCGGCGGGCCACCAGTTCTGCGATGTGGTCATCAAGGCATGCAGGTCCTTGACCACGGCGTGCAGGTCAAGGCTCTTGAATTCCTTGGCGTAATCGAACGCCTTGTCCATCGGGTCGGACAGGGGGGAACGCTGATGCAGGATCTTCAGGTTTAGCTGATTCGGCCACCAGTTAGCATTCGTCCCAGCGCCAGCCGACGCGTGTTTGCGAGCGCCGCCCGCGAAGGGACACCCGTTCTCGGTTGCATTGGGATTAGGCTCCCCGATTGCTTTGTCGAACTGTTTCTCTGTCGCCATATATATTCCTCTTCTTTCGAATTAGTCTTAACCGGAGCTGCGCTTCGAAGCGCACTTGGTGCACAGCCCGCGAAAAATGAGTTCGCATTCGCGAAGCTTCCGTTTGCCGAGGGAGCGCGAGGGAGGCCTGGGCACGTCGTACCACTCCATGTCCTCAACGTTGCCACAGCGGTCGCAAATGAAGTGGTGATGCTGTATGCCCTTGGCATCGAAACGCGCGGCGCGGCCCTCCACGGCCACTTCACGCACCAAACCGGCCTGCACCAAATCCCGCAAATTGTTGTAAGTAGTGGCTCTGGAAGAGCGCGGATCCACGCGATTTACCGCTTCAAAGATTTCCACAGCCGTGGGATGCCTGTTGGGTTCGGTCAAGAATGCCATCACGGCGTAGCGCTGCGGAGTGCAACGCAATCCGCTGCCTTCCAAGGCCCGTTTAATCGCCTCGGCGTCCATCAAGAATTTAGACTATATCTAATGTGGTATTTTGTCAAGACAACGGAAACCGCTTCCTTCGGTCACGGCTCGGCATCGGCGCTCCAGCGGAGTCGTAACGTTGCTGAGCCGCGACCAAAGGAAGCGGTCGATTCAGGGTCCTACTTCGCAGCGACAGTTTGCGCAGCCGGGGCTGAGCCCATTAGCTTGCCCAGCAGATCCGCGGTGCTCTGGTGGACTTCCACGCCTACGGCATCGGCCTTCAACCCCAGCGCGACATCGCGGGGCGTGCGCTCCTTATTGTCCTTGGCGTCGAGCTTGGCGCCGTGATCGGCCAGGAACTGCACGATGTCGTCCGTGCCTTGGCCTGCAGCCGCATGCAGCGCGGTGTTGAGCGTTTTGTCGGTGGCGGCGTTGATGTCCACGCCCTTGTCCAGGCAAATCTTCATGGCTTCGATGGGTTGTTCGCCGCCACGGATGGGTTTGTGATAGCCCATACCGGCAGCCACCATCAGGGCCGTAACGCCGGCCTTGGTGACAACCTTCGGATCAGCGCCTTTGTCGAGCAGAAGCTTCATCAGAGGGACATCGGAGGACTTGGCGGCGCGCAGGAACGGCGTTGCGCCATCGCCCATCATTACATCTGGAAAATCCAGAACGGCACGCGCCGGAATCATCTTGGTCAGCTTCGCGTTGGTATCGGCGCCGCGGTCCAGCAGCATTTTGATGATGTCCATGCCGTCCAGCTTGCCCGGATCGCGAGGCGCGGGACGGTTGCTGCCGTACATGTCGTACATGTCGACGGCGGCGAACAGTGGCGCGCGGCCCATGTTGTCAGCCGCATTGGGATCGGCCTTGCGTTCCAGCAGAAATGCCGCAGTCTCGAAGTGGCCGTTTATGATGGCCAGCACCAACGCGCTGGTTCCATCGGGATCGGCGGCCTTGATGTCAGCTCCATGATCCAGCAGGATGCGGGCGCATTCGGTGAAGCCGCCACGCGCGGCAAACAGCAGCGCCGTAAAACCTCCACGAGGGAAATGCATCGGCACGTCGCCCGGCTTCGGCTTCATGCCGCTGAAATCGGATACCGACGAGACGATATTCACGTCGGCGCCGTGATCCACCAGCACCTGCACAACGGCAGGGTGATTTTCGGCGGCGGCCCACATCAGAGCGGTCTGGCCGCGCCAGCTCTCCTTCGAATTCATTTCCGCGCCATGCTCCAGCAGTACCTTCACGGCGTCGGCATTGCCCGCGCGAGCCGCGGTCATCAATACGGTCTGCCCTTGCTGTTGGAACGAGTTCGCATCGGCGCCCGCTTTGAGCAGCACCTCCACCATCTTCGCGTTCCCATTCACGCAGGCCTGCGAGAGGGGCGTGACGCCCTCACGATTGGAAGCGTTGACGCTGGCGCCAGCCGCGAGCAGCTCCTCCACGGCTTGGTCGTCGTTCCAATAAGCGGCCCACAACAGCGCCGTCGATCCGTCGGGCTGCGGCGCGTTGACGTCCGTAGGATGCTGTTTGAGAAGCGAACGCAACTCGTCGATATCGCCCTTCATGGCGACGTCGGCGAGTTTCACCGGATTAGATGTCGAGCTGGTCGCGCCCCAGGCTGCGACGACAAATAACGCTCCCGCTAGTAAACGACGCATGATAGTCTCCTCAACGTCAGTTCTTAAACATCCGCAAGACCGCTGGTGCTGTCGCCGACTTTGTCCGTCGGCACGCCCATCTTGTTCAACACCGACAGCAGCAGGTTCGACATCGGCGTGTTCTCGGGATTCTTCAAGTGACGGCCGCCCTTCAGCGTGCCCGCGCCACCGCCTGCCAACAGCGTCGGCAGCGGATTGTGGTTGTGGATATTGCTGTTGCTCAGGCAGCTTCCGTAAAGCAGCGTGGTGTGATCCAGCAAGTTGCCGTCGCCATCGGGCGTGGCCTTCAGCTTGTCCAGGAACTTGGCGAACAACGTCAGGTGATAATTCTGGATCTTGACCAGCTTCGCCAGTTTCTCGGGATTGTCCTGGTGATGCGAAGTGGCATGGTGCGGATCAGGCACGCCAACTTGCGGGTAGCTGCGCTGGCTGAGCTCGCGCGCCATCATGAAGGTAAAGACGCGGGTCGCATCGGACTGGAACGCCAGGGCCATCATGTCGTACATCAGGCCGACGTGCTCTTCGTAAGAATCCGGCACGCCCACCGGCGCACTCGGCATGGCGACCTGCGAACCGGCGGTCTTCTCCGCGATTTGCAGACGCCGCTCGATTTCGCGGATGTTTTCCAGATACTCGTTCATGCGAACACGATCGCGCGCGCCCAAACCCTGCTGCAAGCGCGGAACCGAACCGGTGATCTGATCCAGAATGCTCTGGTCTTCGTTCATGCGCGCCAGCCGCTCGGGAACCGTGCCGCCTTCTCCGAACAGACGCTCAAACACCACGCGCGGGTTGATCTCCATGGGCAGCGGCGTGGTGGGCGTGCTCCAGGCAATGGTGTTCATATAGGCGCAGCTGTAGCCGACGTCGCAGGCGCCAATCAGCCCGGTCATGTCTTCGGTGGCGAGCTCCAGCGACGGGAAGCGCGTAGTCTGACCGATCTTCTGGGCAATCATCTGATCGATGGTGGTGCCGGCGCGCACGTCTTCGCCTTCGGTCTTCTTGGCGTGGGTACCGTTCAGCCACGTGGCGGTGGCGCGCGAATGGTCCGCGCCGCCGTCGCCCAAAGCCTCAGCCATGTGATGAGAAAGATTGCTGACCACGATGACGTTTTCGCGATGCCGCTGCAGGGCGCTCAGGATAGGGCCAAATTCGAAGTCCGCGCCAGTGCCGACGGGAGTCCACTTGTCCATCACAGCGCCGTGCGGAACATAGACGCAGCCCAGGCGCGGCGTCACGTTGGCCGCAGTCTTGGTTTGCGCCGTCAAAGCCGGAACCATGGAGTCCAGCAGCGGAAGTGAAATAGCCACGCCGAGGCCTTGCAGCATCGTGCGGCGGGATAAGTGCTTTTTGGTGACGATCGTCATTGACGTCTCCTCATTTATTAACTAGCATTGCGGTCTTCACCGCCGGACTAGCGGCATCCGGGGCGGTCTTAATCTTCATACGGAATTCCGGGCTCTTTACAATGCCCGTAACCAAATCCGAAAAACGGTAATGATCCGCGGCGGCCTTGGCCACAATCTCGCGAATCGCAGGCATATCGCTGTAGTCTACGCCGCGGCCAAGCGCGTAGGTCATCAGCTTCTCGGTCATGGTGGACACGAAAACATCCGGGCGGCTCATTAACGCAGCGCGCAGCGTGACGGGGCCATCCACTTTGGAACCGTCCAATAATACGCCCGAAGCGTCAATCGGCGCGCCGTCTTCGCTCTTGGAGCGCCATTGGCCAGTAGCGTCGAAATTTTCAAGCGCGAATCCCAGCGGATCCATAATCTTGTGGCAACTCGCGCAGGCCGGGCTCTTGCGATGTTCTTCCAGGCGCTCGCGCACCGAAAGCACTTTGCCGCCGTCCTTATTTTCCTTGAGCGGCGGAACATTGGGCGGCGGCGCCGGCGGCGGCGTGCCGAGGATATTGGTCAGAATCCATTTTCCGCGCAACACCGGCGAAGTGCGGGTGGCATACGACGTCACGGTCAGGACGCTGCCCTGCCCCAGCAATCCGCGGCGCGATTCGTCCGATAGAGTGACCCGGCGGAAGCGCGGTCCATACACGTTCGGGATGCCGTAGTGCTGCGCCAGGCGTTCGTTGACGAACGTGTAGTCGGCGTTCAGCAGGTCCAGAACATTGCGGTCCTCATTCACGATGCTGCCGAAGAACATCTCGGTTTCGGTCTGCAAGGACTTACGGAGATTGTCGTCGAAATCGGGAAACTCGTTCGGATCGGGCGCGAAGTTTTTCAGGTTGCGCAGATAGAGCCATTGCGCGGCGAAGTTGTTGGACAGGGCCTGAGAGCGCGAGTCGGCCAGCATGCGGCGCACTTCCCGCTTGAGGGTAGCCGGATCGCTCAGCTTGTTGGCGATGGCCAGATTCAACAGCTCGTCATCGGGAATGCTGCTCCACAGGAAAAACGAGAGGCGCGAGGCTAGTTCGAGATCGTCAATACGATAAGATACGCCGGCGGCCACGGTCGCGGGATCGCGCTCGAAGCGGAACACAAATTCAGGGCTCGATAAAATCAGCCGCAGCGCCCGCTCGATCCCGGCGTCGAAAGTGCCGCCCTGATTCCGCCCGGACTGGTAGAAGCTCAGCAGCGTCTCGGTATCCGTCGGCGTAATGGGACGGCGATAGGCACTGCGCGCCAGCGTCGAGAGAATTTTCTTGGCGCAGCCCACCTCTTCGCTCGCATTGGCCGGCGTGCAGGTGAAGATCTTCCGGCGGCTGGGTGTATCGCCGGGGCCGGTGGCGTTATAGGGGCCCGAGACAACCACTTGATCGATGTGCGGCAGTCCCGCTTCATTCACCGGATCGAGCGTGGTGCGCAGGAACGGCTCCAGGATGTAATCGTCTTCCGCGGCGTCTTTTTGCAGGAACGTCACCGCAACCGTGCGAGGACCGGCCTTCACCGGAATACGCGCCTGCAATCGCGCTTCGATCATCATGCGCGCTTCAGCCGGATTCTTTACCAGGGCTTCGGTGTCGGAAGTACCGCCGACGGTCGCGAGAAATACGCGCGCGCCGTCCACCAGAATTTCAATTTGATGCGCTTCCTCCAGGCCGCGAATCACGTCCACGGTATTGCGCGCCAGAACTACTTTGACGGTGTATTTGCCGTCCAACGGGAAGTTGTAATGCATCAACAAACCGCCGCGTGTTCCCAGCGGCAGCCCTTCCACGCGCTCGGCCTGCGACAAATCGGGACGAGTGCGAAATGTTTGCGCCACGGCGCCCTGCGTGGGATCGCCAACCGCCAAGCGGCTCACCTTGCGCGATGCCGAAACGTAGCGCTCCAGCAGCACCGGCGAAACACCCAGCACGTCGGCGTTATTGTCAAAACCGTAGCTCTCGTCATCCGGCGGCAGCAATGTGGAAGCATCCACGTCCAGCGCCAGTAAATCGCGGACGGAATTGGAATACTCAGTGCGGTTCAGCCGATGCAGCGTCGCATGGCCTGGATTCGGGTTCGACGCGTAGGCTTTGTCCAGCGACGTTTCCAGTGACGTGAGAAATGCCGTGACGTCTGCCGGCGCCTGGCTTCGGCATTCCGGAGGGGGGCATCGCCCCCACGCGCAGTTTGCGAATCACCTTTTCCCAGATCTCGGCGTTGGCCGGAATATTCGCCAAGTCCAATTTTTCGAGAACCAAGCCGCCGGTCTTGGCGCGTTCGTTGTGGCAGGTGACGCAGTATTTGTCGAGAAGCGCGCGCTGGGCGTTCGCTGGCGTACTGGCTGTGTTCTGTGCAACCGCCATCGGCAACCCCGCCATGGTCGCCCAAGCTATTGCAAAACCAATGTTCTTCCTAATCTTCGACACACTCAACCCGTATAAATCGCTATACCAATTGATTCCTGCATGCAAGGGTACCCACGCCAAGCTCAGTACTGGCCTGAAATGCGCGAAAACTGTCAGTATCCGAGCTTCAGCATGCCTTCTTGCATGCCGTTTACGGAACCTTTGGTAAGCCACTCCAACTGACGCTTTAAAGAGGACCAGATGATTCTTCTCCCACATGGCATTGTGTGAGGAGCAACCCAAGTCGACGAAGACCTTATGTGGGGCACCGATGTCCTCGTACAATTGGCGCACCCGCTCAGGCGGCACCTGCTTATCGTGGACGCCCGTCACCATCAGAGTCGGCGTTTGCGTTTTGGCGACGGCCGCCGTGGTCCAGCCCCAGGTCGTGACTTGCGGCGCGCGCCGGACGCCCGGTCCCCAAGTGGCTCCCACCGGATCGGAAGCCAGCATTTGTTCCCACACCGAATCACTCGCAGCCGGGTCCACTTGATCGGAACAGCCCGTTTGACGGGCCCAATTCGCGGTGAAATCGTCATGGGATTGCGCGGTCATGGCCGCGCCGTCGGCGGGCACTTGCGGCGGCGGGCCGGCAGAAGCCGCGCGATTGTAGGCCGGCGCAAGGAGCACCATCTGTCGTATCTTTTCAGGATGCTGCGCGGCATAGCCACCGGCTCGCGGCCCTCCCAGCGACCAGGCGAGCAAGCTGACGCGATCCACGTGGCGCAGCGCAAGCAAGTAATCGACAACAGCGCCGATGTCGTTCCAATCCGAAGCCAGCGTGGTCAACTGATGCGGATAGCTTGGGGAGCATGGCGCGGGAATCAATGCCGGAATGAAGCCGCCCTGCTGTTCACGCGAGAGATTGCAAGGGTCGTTCATCGGCGCCGGACGCGTCGAACGCCCGTAGCCCGTCATGTCCATGGAAAATGCATCGAAGCCCGCCTGCGCTAAGTACGCCATCCAACTGTAATCCTGATAAGGAACGTCGAACGAGACCTCGGCGGGCGTGCCCTGCGCCGTGAATGAACAGCGCCACCCGATCGGGCGCCGGTCCTCGCAGCGCGACTCCAGCCTGCGCCACTTCGCGAACATAGATCTGCGTGGTTTGCCCGGCGATCACCGGGACGCTGGAATGCACGCGAACGTAGTGATCCACGCGCAGCAGCCGCGCGCTATCGTCGGCGTACGAGAAACCAGCCAGCAGCAACGCGCACACCGTCAGCTGTACCGCGCTAACTCATAATTGGGCCCTCCACTTTACAGGCTACTTCTTGCGGATGGCTTTGAAATCGCCTTCCACCACTTGCATGTTGACGTGCGTGACCACGCCCTTGTCGTCCTTGACGAATTCGAGGTGCGCGCCCTGAAAAAAGAACTTCGTATCCGATAGGGGCGTGAGCGCCAGTTTCGCCCCTCCGCTAAGCGCCGCCATCAGTTGGTCGCCCTCCAGAGTGATTTCCACCAGCAGCGGGTCCTCCGGGTGCGGCGGCACCCTTAGCTCGTAGACCCCTGCGTACTGCTTCAGAATCTCGGGAGCCACCTTGACCTCGATCTTTTTGTCATCCGCGGCTTTGCCGATGAGATGGCTGCGATCGCGCTCGTTCTCGGCGCAAACATATTCGAGCATCTCCGTGTCGGCGTCAAACTCGAACTTCATCGGGATGACCCAGGGTTGGGCCAGAGCCTTTGGATCCACCAGCGTTCGCTCCAGTTCCAGGTGCCCGAAATCGGGCCGCCGCAAGCGCTCGGTTACCCGCAGCGCCTCGGTGTGAGGATGGCCTTCGCCATCCAGCCAGGTCCGATCGTTGAATCCCGCGCTCTCAATCACCAAGGTGTCGCCATCCCAATGGCCCACCGAATAGCCCATCCAAGTCGGATTGGGATCCACCGGAAGCGGGCGGCCGTCGGTGAAGATCATGCGGTAGGTGAGATCGTTATACGCCATCATTAGAAGCCCCGGCGTCTGAATGATCTTGCCCACGTCGTTGTCGGCCCGGGGACCGAACGGCAGGCACAGCACGCTCATGTCCTCGCGGCCCAGGTCTTCCTTGCGCTTCTTGGACAATTCTTCAGCCCAGGGCAGGGGCTTAACGCTGTGCATCGCTTTGTCGATTAGCCCCGAGTTGGCCTGCGTTACTCGCCACAGCCCGGAGAGATCCGGTTTGCCATCGGCGGTACGCGGCGCGGGCGCTGCCAGGTTCGGCTTGCCATCGGCGGTGCGTGGAATGCCAGGCGTCGGATAATTCAGCCACTGCGCCGACGCGAGCGATGAAAAAAACGCCAAGCCGGCGACGCTGCGAAGCATTCGTGTGCTCATCCAGCCTCCGCTCATACTGCCTCCGTATGCTAGGCGCGCTGGCGATGCGCCCGTTTGGGATTCAGTATAGCGCGTGAGCAGTTTTGAACAGACCCGGACAGGTCCACATGCAAATATCACTCACAGGCACCGGCACGTCACAATCGCCTGCAACCAATCCTCAGGAGACGTAACATGGACACCATCACAGTGCACGACGGAACACAGATTTACTACAAGGATTGGGGAACCGGTCAGCCCCTCTTCTTTCATCACGGTTGGCCGCTCTCCGCCGACGATTGGGACGCACAGATGATGTTCTTCCTGGCGCGCGGGTATCGGGTGATCGCGCATGATCGGCGTGGGCACGGCCGTTCGACCCAGACCATAAACGGCAACGACATGGATACCTACGCCGCCGACGTTGACGAACTGGTTACAAAGCTGGATCTCAAGAATGCCATACACATCGGCCACTCCACCGGCGGCGGCGAGGTTACGCGCTATGTTGCACAGCACGCCAAAGGCCGGGCCGCCAAAGCCGTGCTCATCAGCGCCATTCCTCCTGGCTTGCTGAAGTCCGCGAAGAATCCCGACGGATTGCCAATGGAGGCGTTCGACGGCCTGCGTGACGGCACCGGCAACCATCGCTCCCAGTTCTACCAGGACATCACCATGCCTTTCTACGGTTTCAACCGCCCCGGCGCGAAGATCTCGCAGGGCATCCGGGACAACTGGTGGCGTCAAGGAATGATGGGCGGCATCAAGGCTCAGTACGACTGCATCAAGGCCCTGTCTGAAACCGAATTTTACGAGGATCTGAAAAACATCGACATTCCGGTTCTAGTCATGCATGGCGAGGACGATCAGATCGCCCCTTTCGCAGCCACGGCCGCAAGTTCCATCAAGCTGCTGAAGCACGGTACGCTGAAAGCCTATGCCGGTTTCCCGCATGGCATGCCGACCACCCATGCAGACCAGATCAACGCCGATCTCCTGGCATTCATTAAGTCATAACTTCAACACAGGAGAGAAACGATGTCCCAGAAACTTGCAGGTAAGATTGCACTCATAACCGGCGGTTCACGCGGCATTGGCGCCGCAATCGCAAAACGCCTGGCCACCGACGGAGCCAGCGTGGCTATCACCTATTCGAAGGACGCCGCTGGGGCCACGGCCGTAGTGAAAGCCATTGAAGCCGGCGGCGGAAAGGCCTTCGCGATTCAAGCGGACGCCACCGACGCAGACGCAGTGAGGAACGCAGTGGAAAAGGCGGTCGCGACCTTGGGACGGCTGGACGTGCTGGTGAACAATGCCGGCACCGCCATTCCGAAGAAGTTCGAAGAAGCCACGCTGGAAGAACTGGATCGCGTGATCGATATCAACATTCGCGGCACATTCGTATCGACCCAAGCGGCGTTGAAGCACATGAACGATGGCGGCCGAATCATCATGATCGGTTCCTGCGTGGGCGAGCGCATGATGACGCCCGGGCTCGCGGCTTACTCGGCAACAAAAGGCGCCGTGAAGATGTTTAGCCAGGGATTGTCCAGAGAAGTCGGGAGCCGCGGCATCACCGTCAACAACATTCAGCCCGGTCCGATCGACACCGAATTGAATCCTGCCGCGGGCGATTGGGCAGTGTCTCAAAGGGCCGCCACCGCACTCGACCGTTACGGGCGGGTTGACGAGGTCGCTGCTCTGGTCGCGTTCGTCGCGGGTCCGGAGTCTTCGTACATTACCGGAGCGAATCTCACGGTCGACGGCGGAACGAACGCCTGATTAAAACGATATAGCAACACCATGACCGCGGCGCTCTTCCTCGGATTCCTGGCGTTGACGGCGATCCTCGTCGTCGCTCTCACCGCTCGCTACGTCAGCGGCCGCGCCGCGCTCCGATTACTGGCCGCGTTGTCTGCCTGGTTCGTCTACGTTGGCTTGATGGGCTATTCCGGCGTTGCGCGAAACGCGGCTTTCATCGTCGGTCCCGTTCTGGTCTTTATCGTTGTCTTCGCTTTCAGGGTGCGGTCGTCCGCCTTTCCCATTTGGGTCCTTCTAGGCCTACAGAGCTTTCGCATCGGCGTCGAGCTGTTCCTGCATCAGCTCTGGATCGGCGGGTTGATCCCGAAAATGCTGACCTTTGAGGGCGCAAACGTGGACATTTTCCTTGGAGCGTCGGCGCCAGTGATAGCATGGCTTTCCACGCGAGGGCGAATGGGGATGAAGGTCGCTCTCGTCTGGAACGTGCTGGGGCTTGCGTCGCTGGCAAATGTCGTGACTCGTGCCGTGCTAACGGCGCCCGGTCCGTTGAACCTAATCCACGCCGAAACTCCCAATCTGATGTTGGGCACGTTTCCGTTCTTGTTCATTCCAGGATTTTTCGTGCCGTTGGCGGTAGCGTTGCACGTGCTTGCGATACGGGCTATCGGCAGCCGGTTACGAAAGGTAATGCAATCCCCATAAGTGGTCGAGAGGGTAGCGCCTGTATCTACATTGTTGACACAGGCCATGTCTGACCTCATAATGTAGGTACCAGACTGATACAGCCGAGGCGTTCATGAAAGCGACGATAAAGAAGTGGGGCAACAGCGCGGCGGTAAGGATCCCGGTCTCCGTGATGGAGGCCGTGCGCCTTAATCTCGACGAGGTCGTTGAAGTGCGCGAAGAGAAAGGCAGGATCGTCATCGAACCGGTGCGGCAAAAAACCTACGCCCTGGACGATCTACTGAAAGCCATCACCACGAAAAACCTGCACGAGGCGGTTGATTTCGGACCTCCGCAAGGCAAAGAAGTCTGGTGATAGCAAAGCGGTATGTGCCTGACGCCGGCGAGATCGTCTGGATCAACTTCACGCCGCAGGCCGGTCATGAACAGGCAGGGCACCGCCCGGCGCTCGTCCTCAGTCCGGCTGCATATAACGGCAAAACGAGTCTCATGATCTGCTGTCCGCTGACAACGCGGATCAAGAATTATCCGTTTGAGGTTTTCATCGGCGGCACACCTCCGCATGCCGTTTTGGCTGATCAGGTGAAGAGCCTGGATTGGCGCAGCCGGGATACCAAGCCGAAGGGCCGCGTGTCCCCGGAACATCTGGCCGAAGTGCGTGCGAAGATACACGCGCTCATTGGGTAACAGCATTGCGCTTCGAAAAAGAGGCCTAAAATGGCATTTCGCGTCTTGATCATCGGTGGCACGGGGCAGGTCGGAGCCGCGGTGGTGCGGGCGCTGGGTGCTGAGCCGTCCTGCGCTGAAGTGGTGATGGTCAATCGCAAGGCGATTCCTCTGACCGACCTCTGACCTCGAATCATCGCTTGCGGCAGGTGATCCTGGATACGGCAGCTGCGCAGTTTCCCGAAGAAGTGACCAAGCTTGCACTGAGCATGGTGGCGCTAGGCGACCCTGTCTATGGGGCCTCCTGTGTTGGCGTCGGTAAAGGCAGCAGGAACTGGAGCGAGGAGGAATTGAAGGCCCTTGAAATTGGGGTTGTCGGCGGTTTTGCCCGTGGTTGCCATGCCGGAGGCGTTGCTCGGTTTGCGCTGCTCTCGGCAGCGGGAAGCACAGCGAAAAGCAGGATTCGCTATGCGCGAGTTATGGGGTTAAAAGAAGAAACGGTTCAAGGTATCGGCTTCAAGAGTCTGGCGATTTTCCGCCCGGGAATTATCGCAGGCAATGCTCACACGCCGGGCTATGTTGCTTGGTTGGGGCGTCTCATTCCGGGACCGTTTGGGACGATTGAGCAGGATGATATCGGGCGCGCTTTTGCCGCTGAATTCATCAGTAGCTCGGCCCCGCAATGGCGTCGTGTATCTCGAAAATGCGGCGATGAAACGGATGTCTCGCGGGCTTACTTAGGTCCAATTCCCTTAGATCGATGATTCCGTTCTGGTGCGCCCAGCTGCCCACCGCTGGCCGTAGATCGCCTTCAAATGGCCGCTTCCCGGCGTGTCTCGGCTAGACTTAGATGATTCTATGAAGTGGCTTGTGCTGGTCCTGGCTACAGCGCTCTCCCTCCACGCTCAGCCACACGACCTCTATCCGCAGGTGCGCGCGCTTGTTCTGGAAGCTGAAGCGGCGTCGGCAAACATGCGGTTTTTCAAGGACCACGGCGATCCGCACGCGTGGGCGGGTGACGTTTTAGCCCACGCGGGATATCTGGACGATGCCGAGCGAGCCTATGCAAAATCATCGAGCCATTTGTCGGATCCCCCTGACATCCTTTGGCGCGCCTGGGTGTTATACGGGGATCGTGAACGCGTTCAAAAGCTAATCGAATCCGCTACGAGCGCGGAAAGGAAAGCCACCTACCTGGCTTCGTTCGCGGAGATGCTCTGGCGTATGGGGCAGTCCGAGCAGGCGCGCGCGCAGTTCGACGTGGCTCGGACCATTGGATTAAAGATCGTTGATCCCGCCCGGAGGAAACAACTGCTAGCTGCGATCGACCGAGGCCTCCAATTCGTGTCGGATTCCCCTCCTAACCTCATCTCTCCGACTCCGCATCCGAGAGTACGGCCCGGCGTTCAGGACTCTCCTATTCCGCCTTTCCCAATTACCGCGGACGGATTCCAGGACGTCGGCCCAGAGGAGACCACCGCTCGCTCGCGCGCCAACGGCGAGCTTATGAAACGCCTATATGAGCGCGCTGCAGCCGGGGATCGTGCCGGCATCGAGCATATTACAGAAAGCGCCGCTACACCGTTTCAGAAAGCCCTCGGCATAGCCAGCTTGGAACACATCCTGATTCAGCAGCATGAGCCGGAGCTTGCTGAGCAGTATGCGAAGAGAATTCCTGAAACGGATTCGCCTTCTTCGCTGGCAAAGGCTGAGGCTCTGAGCGCGGCGGCGGAAGCGTGGCTTCGGATGTTCAACAAGGAGCGCGCCCGCACGGATTTCGACTCCGCGAAGCAGATCGTTTTCGCTGTACCCAATTTACCGTTGGGAAAAATCTCAGTGCTGGCCTCAGTAGCTGCGGCGCAATTCAGAGGGCAGCTGATGGACGACAGCAACGCGTCGTTTCAAAGTGCGATCGAGCTCACACAAAAGCTTCCACTGCGGCCGCGCTATGCGTTCGGTGTACCCCGTCCACCGACACCCCTGGGCGTGCATTACAAGGACGAGGCATTTGGCAAGATTTTGCGAGCTTCCATTCACGTGAGGGATGTCCAAATGGCCAACAACGCTGCGGAGATTTGGAGCAAAACAGGCGACAACGTCGGCTCGGGCGTGGTAGATGCGTGGCGTGTTGAGGGCCGTACCAAAGAAGCGATCGATGCTGCGCGGCGAATTGAAGATCCCGATCTACGGATCGGCGAGTTGTTGGGCATCGCAGGGGATCTGTTGAACGAAGCAGGGGCGCCGGTATTTTAAAGTCACGTTTGATTCTCAAGAACCACTAGCCACGGTAAGTTCCCGCGTATACTATGCACTTGAATGCATAGTTATTTAGGTGCATAATGGATAAAGGTGCAGTGGGAAGTCGATTTATATGACGACTTCATTCCGGACTACCGCAGCATGCCCAAAGACGCCCAGGACGAGTTGCTGGCACATATCGGATTGCTTGAGCGGTTCGGCCCGCAGCTAGGGCGGCCTCGGGCGGATACGCTCAACGGTTCACGTCATTCGAATATGAAGGAACTAAGATTTGACGCGGCGGACGGCGTTTGGCGGGTGGCCTTCGCCTTTGACCCGAACCGCAAGGCCATTCTCCTGGTAGCCGGCGACAAGTCCGGCGTCAGCGAAAACGGTTTTACCGACAATTGATCGACACGGCGGACGAACGCTTTGACGCCCACATCGCCCAAATCAAAAAGGAACGGCAGGGGAGGAAGGGACAATCATGACGAACCTCGAACGGATCAGGAAGCAATTAAGCCCCACGCGCCGCAAGAAGGTGGACGCCCGCGCCGCTCAACTCATTGCTGAGGAAATGACCTTGCAGGAGCTGCGTCGCGCGCGCAAGCTTACCCAGGTCCGCATGGCCAAAGCGCTTGGGATCAGCCAGGACGGGATCTCCAAACTCGAAAAAAGAAGCGATCTTTTGCTTTCGACACTTCGCAAGAGCGTGGAGGCTATGGGAGGCAGACTGTCCTTGGTGGCTGAATTTCCTGACCGCGATCCGGTCTTTCTCTCCGGCATCGCCGAAGAGGACCGAAGCCCCAGAGCCGGCGGGCGCAAGCATGCTCACGGCCATTGAGGCCTTGTAATAATTTAGAGTTTGGTGCGGTCGAGAGGACTTGAACCTCCACGAGATTGCTCCCGCTAGCACCTCAAGCTAGTGCGTCTGCCAATTCCGCCACGACCGCGTTCTGTGAAATGGCTACTTCTTGGCTGGCGCCGGCGGCTGGCACCGGCGGAGCCGTTACCGGCGCTTTGCTCTGCGGCGCCGCTGGAACTACCGGAGCCGTCTTGGTCGCCGGAGCTTTTTCCTTTTCTAACACGCTGCCCGAGCCCGCGGCCCCGCGATTGGCCATAATCGACAACGAGAGCGACGTCAGCATGAACACCACTGCCGCCAGCGTGGTCGCTTTGGAAAGCAACGTCGCCGACCCGCGCGGCCCAAACGCCGTTTGCGATCCCATTCCGCCGAACGCTCCAGCCAGATCCGCGGCCTTGCCGCTCTGCAGCAGCACCACGACAATCAGAAAGAAACAGACGATGACGTGGATGATGGTCAAAAGAATAGTCATAAGAAACCTGGAAAGTGGTTTGATCGTCCAGCAATAGCGATGGAAACCGTACGCGACTTCGACTTCAAGTATAAACTAAAGGCTGTGGGACTTGCAGGACTGAGAGCGAGCTAAGAAAAGGAGTCCCGTTTCTGGCGCTTTCGGCGGCTTTCGCGGCGCCCCCCGCGCCCACGCCTGCTACGGACGCCCTCGATACCCTCCGCTCCGGCAGCTATTCGCACGATCCCAGTCCCGCGCGCCCGCGCCACCATCCTCAACTGGAACATCGATCGCGGCAAGAGCCTCAGCGACATTGAAGGCCAGATGCGCCAATACATTCCCGATCTGTGCATCTTCCAGGAAGTTGATCTGGACGCGCGCCGTAGCGGGGCAATCGATGTCGCGAAGAAGCTGGCCCAGGAATTCCGCATGAACTACGTGTTTGCGCCCGAGTTTCAGGAACTCAGCCAAGGCACGCCGGAGTGCCCGGCCTATCACGGCCAGGCGCTGCTCTCTAAATTGCCCATCCGCTCCTCGCGCATGCTGCGGTTTACACATCAGTCGGGATTCTGGAAACCGCGGCCGCTGCTGGATTCGTCGCTGGCGTTGTGGCAACGGCGGGAAGGCGGCCGCATCGCCCTGATCACCGAACTCGACAATGGCGGCAAGCCGCTGGTGATCTATAACCTCCACCTGGAGAGCCGCGGCAACGATCAGCTGCGCCTGCAGCAACTGGAGGAAGTGCTGGTAGACGCGCAGCGGTATTCGCCCGAAACTTCTGTGATCATCGCCGGCGATCTCAACACCAAGACCGCTCACTCGGCCCTGATGCCCCGGCTTGCACCAAGCCGGTTATCGGAGTGCGTTTGGAGACAAGCGCATCCGGACCCACATCTTTATCGGCGCGCTCGACTGGGTTTTCGCGCGAGGCCCCATCGAGTTCGAGCGTGGCGACGTGCTGCGCGGCATAGACGGCTCGGATCATTTTCCGATCGTTGTGGATGTAAAGTTTTAGCCCGCCGCGCGTCTATTGAAGTGGGGGATCAAAACCTTGCTTCGAGCGCTTTTCGTCTTCACGGCGGCGGTAGCCATTCTGGTTGGAGCGGCCCCATCGGATCCGGAAAAGATCGTTCGCCGATCAGTCGAAAACTATTCAGGTCGGACTGGGAGCAAGCTCCCAGGTATTCCTACCTGGAGCGCGATGAGGAAAGCAAAAAGCGCTCGCCCCACACCGCAAAGACCTATAAAGTCCTCATGCTGGACGGTTCTCCCTATAATCTGGCACTGCTATCGACGACAAGCCGCTTGCGCCTGCTGAACAGGCCGAGGAAAAGCGCAAACTACAACGGGAAATCGAAAAGAGGCGGCGCGAGTCCGAGGGGGACCGTAGGAAGCGCATCGCCAGGTATGAGGGTGATCGAAAGCACGACCATGAGATGCTTCAGGAGATGGTGAACGCATTTCAGTTTCAGCTCGCAGGCCAGGCCGAAGTGGACGGCCGTTCGTGTTGGATCTTTGACGCCCGGCCGAAACCACGTTATCAATCGGCGACGCGCGAGGGGAAGATACTGAAGGCCATGCAGGGGCGGCTGTGGGTGGACCAGCAAACCTACCAATGGGTGAAGGTGCACGCCGAAGTCATGCGGCCCGTGAGTTTCTACGGATTCCTGGCCAAGGTCGGGCCGGGCACGGAGTTCGACCTCGAACAGGCGCCGGTGGCGGACAATCTGTGGCTGGCGAAGCGATTCAGCGTGCGAGTGAGGGCTTCAGCTCTGGGATTCCTCAATGAGGATTCAACCGAGAGCGATACTTACCGCGATTATCAGCCCATGCCGCAGGCTTCCGCCCTGCTCCGATAGCGCCTAGACAGTACTTCGGGGCCATCACCTTAGTACAAAAGTCCATAAGAGATACTAAGAGTACAGATAGGTTGTCCACCCGATTGGGGTGGAGCGTGCCAGCGCTTTAGAATGCAATAGGATCATGAACGCCGGCACGCTCTCCAAATCGAATCAGACGCAATACTCCGAAGGCGAAGCCGCCCAGGAGCTAGGGGTGACGGTGGACCAATTGCGCACTCTGATCCGCAGCCATATCGCGCAAACCGATGAAGACCTGAACCATATTGCGATTGCGAGCTTTCATCCCTCGGATCTTCTGGTGCTCAAAATCCTGGCCGGCCAAAAAGGCCCTCGCACGCTGACCGAACCCGCCGAATAAAGCCTTTCTTTCATCAACCTTGAAACGAATACGCCACTGGCGTATTTAGTTGAGGGACGACCGTGTCCCGATAACCGTCGCGGAAACGAGGTTTTCGGGATCCTACCGCATCTCAATCGCTAGAAGCCGGCGCAGTCGTTCAGGGTACTGGCGGCGTTCGCAAGTTGAGGTGGGCTGTTCCTGGCAGAGGGAAACGCGGCGAGCGCGGGTATCTTCTATTTTGGCCCTGAATATCTATGCGAAGAGCGAGAAGGCAATATTAGCCCTGGCGAAAAGAAGCGCCTCAAAGCGGAAATCCGAGAGTACGCTAGAAACCTCATGGGAGGTAAACAATGAGCAAAACCAAGAAATCGCTGGGCGAGCGCCTGATTGAAGCGATGCAGCAGGCGAACGCTTGGGCGCGGGGAGAAGATGTTCCAGGCATGCGGGTTCATATTCCGGAGGCCTATGACGTTCGCAAGATGCGCCTGCGGATGAAACTCAGCCAGAAAGAATTCGCGGCGCGGTTCGGATTCTCGCTGGATTCGATTCAAAACTGGGAGCAGGGGCGCCGCATCCCAGATGGCCCCGCCAGGACGCTGCTTGCGGTGATCGCGCACGAGCCTAAGGCCGTGGAGCGGGCGCTGCGCGCAGTTAGTTGATCGCGCCGCTCTCCTTGCCACTCCCACACTGCTACCATTTCCGGTATGGCAAAGCTTGGATTTCTTGGACTGGGTCTCATGGGTTATCCGATGGCGCGGAATCTCGCCAAAGCGGGGCATGAGCTAGCCGTTTGGTCGAACACGGCGAGCAAAGCGAAGCAGCTCGCCTCCGAAGAAAAAGCCGTCGCTTGCGGTTCTCCGAAGCAAGTGGCCGAGCAGGCTGATTTTGTTTTCGCCTGCGTCGGCAACACCGCAATGTCGGAAGAAGTCCTGACCGGCAAGAACGGTGTCATTGAAGGCGCGAAGCCTGGAACCGTGGTCGCCGACGCCAGCACCATTTCGCCCGCGGCCAGCCGCGAAATCGGCCAGAAGCTTTCCGCCAAAGGCGTTCATTTCCTGGACGCCCCGTGCACTGGATCCACGCCGGGCGCCATCAACGCAGCGCTTACGTTCATGATTGGCGGCGATCAAGGCGTGTTCGAACGCACCAAACCATATTTCGAAGCCATGGGCAAGCAGTTTTACTACTGCGGCGGCCCCGGTTTGGGCCTTCAGGCCAAGCTCACGCAGAACCTGATTCTCGCCAACTTGATGCAAGCATTCAACGAAGGCATGGTGCTGAGCACCAAAGGGGGCATCCCGCCGGACCTGATGCTCGATATCCTGGACCACAGCGCCGCCAAGTCGGGACTCATCTCTTTTAAGGCGCCTTTCGTTTTCCGGAGGGACTTCACCACCAATTTTTCCACAAAGTGGATGCACAAGGACATTGGCCTGGCGCTCGGGTCGGCGCAGGAAATGGGACTGCCGATGCCCATGACCAGCCTGACCGAACAGGTCTTTCAGGCTGCAATTGCAGAGGGTTACGGGGAAGATGACATGTGCTCAACGATTCGTGTGATGGAACGCTGGGCCGGAGTCGAGGTCAAGGGAAAATAGAAATATACAGAAAACTGTTGCGTTCCGCAAAATCATATACTAGTATTGGAATAAGCCGGGGAGGCAACTCCCACCAAAGCGAGACTAACCTCATTAAAGACCCCTGAAGCAACCCTCCCCGGCGCCCGAAAGGGTTTGGGTCTTTCAAACAAAACTCACAGAAAGATGCTAGTTGGACGCGGGACTCGGCGTTAGGATTCAAGGTTTTCTAGCGCGTTTGACGCTATAATGGGGCGATTGAAGACTCTCACCCTCCTAGGGTCCACTGGGTCCATTGGTGTCAGCACGTTGGACGTGGTTGGACGGCACCCCGAACTGTATCGCGTCCGTGCATTGGTCGCAGGATCGAATGTCGATCTGCTAGTCCAGCAAATTCAACGCTTTCGGCCACAAATTGTGGTCACTGCAACCGAAGAATCCCACCAGCAGTCTAATTGTTCAGTTGAGCGAGTCCGGATTATCACGCGAGATCTGGCCGGAGCTGGCATGGGGCGCAAAGGCGCGCGTGGAGGCAGCCGATCGATTCTGAAGTGGATTTCGTGATGTCGGCTATCGTCGGTGTGGCGGGTCTGGAGGCCACTTACGAGGCTATATAGCGCGGTAAACGGGTCGGATTGGCCAATAAAGAGGTGCTGGTGGCCAGCGGCCAACTGGTGATCGAGGCCGCCGAAAGCGTCCGGAACCGAGTTGATCCCGGTGGACAGCGAGCACAACGGCGCGCATCAATGCCTGCGAGCCGGCCAGCGCAGCGAAGTATGCGCGGCTGATCCTGACCGCTTCCGGCGGGCCATTTCGCGAAACCCCGGCCGACAAGTTAGCTGAAGTTACACCGGCCGATGCCTTGAATCATCCCACCTGGAAAATGGGGCGGCGCATCACTATCGATTCGGCCACCCTCATGAACAAGGGATTTGAGGTGATCGAGGCCTGCTGGTTGTTCGGCCTTTCAGCCGATGAAGTGGATGTGGTGGTGCATCCTCAATCCTCCGTGCACGCCATGGTGGAATACACCGACGGCAGCGTGATCGCACAGATCTCAGCCACCGATATGCGCATGCCCATCCAGTACGCGCTCACCTACCCGGCGAGAGACCCGGCGCCCGTGCCGCGGATTGACTGGACGGAGACGCGCAGTTGGACGTTTCTCGGCGCCCGACCTGAAGAAATTCCCGGCCTTGCGGCTGGCGTATCAGGCTTTCCGGGCCGGCGGATCGGCTGGCTGCACGCTGAATGCCGCCGACGAAATCGCAGTGGAAGCCTTTCTCGGCGGAGCAGATTTCCTTCCCGTCCATCGCCGCGGTGGTGGAGGAGACGCTCGATCGCGTGCCAGTGCGCCAGGCGGCGTCCGTTCAGGAGATACTGGACATAGATGAACAATCGCGCTCGGCGGCGCGTCAAATTGTGCGTGAACGCGCCGGCAATCGTGCCGGCACCGGCGGCAGCCGGTAGAGGCCTAGATTTTTATGAGCTTCCTCATTTTGCAGAACATCTGGTGGGCGCTGGTCATGATCGGCGATCATGATCCTGATTCATGAGCTGGGTCATTACTGGGCCGCGCGATTTTTCGACGTCAAGGTGGATACCTTCAGCTTCGGGTTCGGCCCGCGCCTGTTCGGGTTCAAGAAGGGCGAAACGGACTTTCGCTTTTCCCTGATTCTGCTGGGCGGCTATGTGAAAATGGTCGGGCGAACAACCCGGCGACGAACACGCCAGCGACCCCCGCAGTTTCCTGAGCAAGCCCCGCTGGCAGCGCTTGATTATCGTGTTTGCCGGGACCCGCGATGAATATCATTCTCGCGGTGGCCGTGCTCACCGGACTGTTCATGGTCCGCTTCCCCAAGATTCCCACGTCGCCGTCTCCGGAAATCGGCTACATCGTGCCAGATAGCGCGGCCGCTAAGGCCGGACTGCATGAAGGCGACCGCATCGTTCAAATCGGCGACACCGCCAATCCCACCTGGGAAGACATCGGCATGAAAGAGAGCGCCAGCGCCGATCACCCGCTCAGCGTCTGGATTGTGCGCAATGGCGAGCGCAAACTGGTGCCGGTGACCCCCGTTCTGGATCCGAAAACGGGCGCCGGATTCGCGGGCTGGGGCGAGCAGACCGACATCGAGATTGGAAGCGCGCTTGCCAATTCGCCTGCCGCCAAAGCTGGCTTGCAAACGGGCGACATCATCGTTAGCGTGAACGGCCAGGCCATCCATTCCAACAAGGTCCACGACATCATTAACAAGAGCGCCGGCAAGCCGGTGGAGATGGTTTACTCGCGGAACGGAAAGCTTGGCACCGCCCACGTGACCCCGACCATGTCGGAAAACAACGGCGCGAAGGAGTGGATGATCGGCGTGAGTCTGCAGCCGAAGGTTCTCCTGGTCAGTTTGCCGTTCCCTCAGGCGTCTGTCTGAGTCCGTGCGCTGGAACGTGAAGAACGCGACCTTCATTTATTCGTTCTTGCGCGGCATCGCCGAGCGGCGCATGTCGCCGAAGTCGCTGCAGGGCCCTATTCGCATCGTACAGATGTCGGGCGAGGAAGCTCGCGAGGGACCTATCGCCTACTTCGCGCTCATGGCCGGCCTCAGCTTGAATCTCGCGGTGGTTAATCTGCTGCCCATCCCGATCCTGGATGGCGCCACGATTTTCATGCTGATCGTCGAGATGTTCATGCGGCGCGATCTGAGCCTGCGCGTCAAAGAAGCGGCATTCCGATTAGGATTCGTCTTCTTGATGGCCGTGGTGGCGTTCGTACTCTATAACGACATTACCAAGCTAGCGGGCTGAAGCTAGCGCTCGGGCGCAACCTGATTGGCCGTTACGAATACGGGCTGGATATCCACAGGTATCTCGGTCAACGCATCTAGCGCCTTTTGCATACTCGGCCGGATCACGCCCCATTGGTCCAGCATGTGCTTCGCTCGCGCGTAGTCGCCAGTTGCTTCGATGGTCAGCAGTTCGTGAACCAAATCCCGAACGGCCGCTTTGATCTTGTCAAAGTTGACCTCAAATGTTCCATCGGGATGCGCGATGAATCCGCCCTTCTCCGTGATGTAGTTCACCTGCATCGCCATCCCCTTGCCATGGGCGTCGTTCAATCCGAAGCGCAGCGTGCGGAATGTCGATGCGAGGAACGTGGTGTATAGCTGGCGCTCTTTCTGAGGACCACCTTCGATCAGCTTCTGGTCGTACAGAAGTTGCAGCATGAACAGGCCGGTGACATCCGCCTTGGCCTCCTCGATCGCGCTATAAAGCTCCTTCATCTCCTGGCGAGGCGTAGTGGCGCGGCCGGCAACGGTGATCTGATGCGGGCCGATGCCATGGGTCATTTCATGCGCCAGAATATGCGTGAAAAACGCGTCGAAGCTCAAATCCTTCTGGCTGGCGGGCGTTAAGGACGCGTTTGGCGATCGGCTCCAGAGTGGAATGGAACTTGGCCTCCTGGACATTCTTCAGCATCACGCGCTTGCTGCCCTTCAGCGTGACCACGCGTTCGTCGTTGGGAAGATTGTAAGCCGCCGTCTGAACCGCGTGCGCGGCGTCGCCCGCATCGAACACTTCGTTGACCACGCGAATGGGCGAACTTGCGCCTAGCTTTGGATTGCGATACTTCGGATCGATCGGCAGGTTATTCTCCACTTCCTGCATGTGGTCGGAGAAGAACTTCAGCTTCGCGGTCTCGGCGTCATCGCGAATATTGACGTAGACTTCATACGCGGCCTTGTAGCCGAAGATATCGTCGTTGTAGGTTTCATAGGGACCAATGGTAATGTCGATGGGAGCGTCCAGATCCATCCAGGCGATATCGCTCTCGTAGTAATCGTTGGAGCGGAATGCGGCGGCGCGCGTGGTCAGAAATTTCTTGAGAGTGGCATTGTCGGTGAGCTTGGCGGCTTCATCGAGCAGCTTCGCGGATTTCTCGAGGTCCGCGCGATATTCCTGGCTGTAGGGAACGGCGCGCAGTTTACGATTGGCGTCACGACGAATCACGGTAAAGAATCCTTCGGCTTGTTCGCGCTCGGCCTTCGAAAGCGTCTTTGCCCAGGTTTCAAACTCTTCGCGCGTCATGTCCTCGGGATAGAAGTTCGCGCCTGGAAGCTTCTTGGGCGGGACGTCGGGAAGAAAAGCCGCATGGCCGTCGATCTCCGACCAGGGCGACTTGTTCAGCCAGAAATAATCGAGCCGAGCTTTGCCGAGCGGCGTGGTGTCGCGGCGAAGCTTCGCATAGGTCGCAGGATTGCCGCTCCACATTTGCACGAGGAAGATATCGTTCAGCAATCGCGCCGCTTCAATCAGCTTGGGCAGCGCCTGACGGTCGCCTGGCGAAAGCTTGGATAGGTCCACGCGCAGCTCGGTGGGCTTGAAGCGCACGATCATTTTTTCGAGTTGAGCGAGATCGGGGATGGCGGCGATGGCAGCGAGCATTGGAATGAAGAAAAGCAATTTTTTCATTGCTGTTGGCCATCCTAGCATGGGTTTCTAATACAATTGCAGCATGCGTGGTAACGAGAAAGTCCTGGAGCATCTGAGCGTTGCGCTCAAGGCCGAGCTGACGGCCATCAACCAATACTTCCTGCACTCGAAGATGTGCGAGAACTGGGGATATTTTCGCCTGGCGGCTCACTACCGCAAGGAATCGATCGAGGAGATGGTGCATGCGGAGAAGCTGATGAACCGCATCCTGTTTCTGGACGGCACTCCGAACATGACCGATCTTGGCTCTATCAACATCGGCAGGAATGTGAAGGCGCAGTACGAGAGCGACCTGCAGCTGGAAGTCGACGCGGTGCACCATCTGAACTCTGCGATTAAACTGTCCGCCGAGGTGGGGGACAATGCTTCGCGAGCGCTGTTCGAGGAAATTCTCGCCGACGAAGAAGAGCATGTCGATTACCTGGAAGGGCAGCTCCACGCGATTGGCGAAATGGGCCTGGAGAACTATCTCGGCCAGCAGTTACACAAGGGCGAAGAAGCGGACCACTAAGGGGTACTTAAATGGGCAACATATCCAGGGCGGCTTGCAGCTCGCTTCTGGCATGCTGATCGCCCGTGCGGCCGGTGACTTCGACGCCTTTTTCGTAGAACGCGCGAGCTTCTTCGAGGTCGCCTAATTTCTCGAGCGCCTGGCCGCCGTGAAAGTACGCAGCGGCGTAAGTTGGATTGTGTTCCAGCAATGCACGGAACTCGGCAATCCCGCTCGCCAGGTCGCCGCCTTTGATGAATTCCATCGCGAGCCCGTAGCGCGCGAAGGCATCCGCCGGATTCTGCGCCAGCATCGCTTTCAAAACTTCCATTCGATTAGTCACAAGGTTCCTACGTGCTACTATACCGGGCAATGGCGTGCCCGTACTTTTTTCCCGTGGCGCGATTCGAGACCAGCCCTTGGAGCGTGCCGCCGCGATGGCCGCTGGGCGACGCATTTTCGGGCGAATGCCGGGCGCCGGGAATTTCCTCGCAGCCGGACGAAACACGCGTTCGGGAGATCTGCAATTTCGGTTATGGGCGCAGCCATTGCGAACAATTTCCCGCGGAATCCACTGCCGACGCGATTCGCTTTCACGTCGCGGAAGACGCCGGCGAATTGGTCAAGATTCAGTACGTTTTCGAGAAGGACTGCTGGCCGGGCGAATATGGGATGCTTGAGCCCACGGCCGGTGAAATTTTGCGCCGCCAGGCGGATGCTTTTCTGGAAACCTACCTGAGACGGCGAAACGGACCATGAGTTCAGAATCAGCCGGACGTTTCGTACGGGAATCAATCTCGGAATATTCCGAATTCGCGCTGCCCACCGACGCCAACACGCTGGGCAATGTGCTGGGCGGAAAAGTGATGCACCTGGTTGATCTCGCGGCTGCTCTCGCTGCAGTGCGGCACTCCCGCTGCGCCGTGGTCACTGCCTCCGTAGATCAAATGACCTTCCTGCATCCGGTGCATATCGGACGGTTGATTGTCCTGCGGTCCAGTGTCAATCGCGTGTTTCGAACGTCCATGGAGGTCGGCGTGCGTGTGCAAGTGGAAAACCTGCTTACCGGCCACACCAAACACACCTCGTCCGCCTACCTGACGTTCGTCGCAATTGACAAGGACGGAAGGCGCCTCCCGATCCCACCAGTGATTCCTGAAACTGAGGATGAAAAGCGGCGCTTCGCGGAGGCAGAAGAACGACGATCCTATCGCCTCGCAATGCGCGACAAAGCTTTACGGAAGCTTTAGTCGTTCCCCGCTTTGTACATGTACTTGATGTTGGGCTTGAAGATCAGCAGGTTGGGATGGCCATCGCGGTTCACCTTCAGGCAGGTTTTGTCGTACCACTCGATGATGCCTTCGAGCGTCTCCCCATCCTTCATCACAAATACCATCGGCGTCTTAGCCTGCATTTGCTTCATGTAATAGAAATTTTCAGCGTTAGTCTGGTCCGGAGGCGCAACTTTCTTCTGATGATTAGTGGTACGGCGATTCATTTGGTCTTTCACTTCGTTCAAAGATGGGCGGATTAACTTACGGTTCCCGGACTCCACGACACGCTCCATAGTTCGAGATGATCCAGTCAGGCTTCGGAGGATTTAGACGCTCAGCTAAGAACATTGAACCATACTGCCCGAGGGTCTGCAATAAGGCGGCTGGTTACTTAGCCAAAGCGCGCAGTTCGACAACCAGGGAGTCAAGCGCGATGGTTTTCTGAATATTACGGCGTACCAGCGCCGACAACTCGTCGGCTCGCGCGACGGCGGTCCGGATCCAGCGGAACGAAACGCGGGCTGCCAGGGCCTCCAAATCGCGGCGGATGTCGGCATTACGAATTTCGCCGGCGCCTTCGGCCAGCAAGAGCACGTCTTCCAGCAAAACGTAAAGAATCGTCAAGAGCGCGTCGAGTTTCTCCAGCTTGCGCGGCGCTATGGCTTCGGAGACCTTCGCCCATTCGGCAAACGGCGAGCTGCCCGCGCCTACTTCCAGCAACTTCAGCATGGCGGTCCGGCGCTCGTCATAGACCTCCAGATCCATGGAGACCGCCAGGCCCGGGCTGCCGGCGGCAAGAGCGATCCTGCGTTCCAGGTCGGGCAAGCCGCGCGTTGCGGCGAAGGCTTTCATTTCGGTGTTCGACAACGGCGCCAGATGGAACGAAACAGCTCGGGAGCGGATGGTGGGCAGCAGGTCGTACGGATTTTCGGCTGCGAGGAGCAGGATCAAGTGGTCCGGCGGCTCTTCCAGAATCTTGAGCAGCGAGTTGGCGGCCTGATCGTTGGCGCGGTCCAGGTGATCGATCAGGAAGACGCGGCGCGGTCCGTGCAGCGGCTTGAATTGCGCGCGTTCCTTGAGCAGGCGCATCTGCTCGATGCTGATCTGGCGCAGTGGGCCGTCGGGTGGAAACGTCAGGAAGTCCGGATGAGTCGCGAAGAACAGCGGATCTTCGTTGCGCTTGTCGGCGGGCCATTTCTCGCGCTCCGCGATCACGTCGGCATTGGCCTCTGAGCTGAGGTCATCCTGGTCGATCTTTTCTGCGCCGCCGATCATGGCAGCAGCGAATCGCCGCGCCAGAGTGGCTTTGCCCACGCCTTGGGGGCCGTCCAGCAAAATGGTCTGCGGGATACGCTCCTGTTGCGTCATGGCGAATAGAGTCTGCGCGACCTTGGCGTTTCCGTGGAAGTTTTCGAACATCGGGAACCCTCAGTGTCCCACATGCGCGGAATTTGTTGACGAGCTACAATCGCGAAGGAAGATCACGTGAGATTAGGCATTGATTTTGGAACAACGCGCACGGTGGTGGCGGCGGTGGATCGCGGAAATTATCCGCTGCTGCCGTTTGAAAACCCGGACGGCGCGCATATCGACTGGTTTCCTTCTCTGGTTGCCGTGTCGGGCAATAAACGCGTGTATGGATGGGAGGCCTGGGCGCGCCAGCAGGATCCCGACTGGACCATCATCCGGTCGCTGAAGCGCGTGTTGCAGGATGCGGGCCCCAATACGATTTTGGAGTTGGCCGATCAGCAGGTGCCGCTGATTCAAGTGCTGCGCGAAATGGCGGCGGCGCTGCGAGCGCTGTTGCCGCAAGAGAAGCTGGAAGTGATGCTGGGCGTGCCGGCGAACGCCAACAGCAACCAGCGTTTTCTCACGGTGGAAGCCTTTCGATCGGCTGGATGCGACGTGATTGGTCTGTTAAATGAACCTTCCGCGGCCAGTATCGAGTTTGGGCATAAGACCAAGATCAACGGCGTGATCCTGGTGTACGATCTGGGCGGAGGAACCTTCGACGCATCGCTGGTGGAGGTGGGGAAGAAAACGCACCGTCCGCTGGCAGCCGAAAGCATCGCGACTTTGGGTGGAGACGACTTCGACGAAATCCTGGCCGAGATGGCCACTTCCAGCGAGGATCGCCTTTCTCTTTCGCAGGCCGAATACTTTCGCCTGCTGGAAGAGTGCCGGCTTCGCAAAGAAGCGCTCAGTCCAAACACCCGGCGCATCGTGATCGATCTGGGCAACGTGCGCGATGGCTGGGGCACGGTGATGATCCCCGTTGCCGATTATTACGAACGCTGCCGTCCGTTGGTGGACGAAACGTTGCACGTGGTGGAGGACTTGCTGGAGGCCCACGGCAGCAGAGGAATTGAGGCTTTGTACGTCACGGGCGGCGGGAGCGAGCTGCCGATCGTGAGTCGTGTGTTGCGCGAGCAATTCGGCAAACGCGTTCAACGGTCGGTCCACGCGCGATCGGCGACAGCGCTGGGGCTGGCCATCCAAGCCGATGCGCAAGCCGGATATGTTTTGCGAGAGAAATTCACGCGCTATTTCGGCGTATGGCGAGAAGGCGATGCCGGGCGGCGTATTATTTTCGATCCGCTATTCCAAAAGGGCTCTGCACTGCCGGGTCCTGGCGAACGGCCTTTGGAGATCCGGCGGAGTTACAAACCGGTCCATAATCTTGGCCATTTCCGATATTTGGAATGCAGTCATTTGGACGCGGAAAGTCAGCCGCGAGGCGACGTGACCGTTTGGGACGAAATTCAATTTCCGTTTGATCCTGCTTTGCGGGAGGCTGAAAGCGCGTTGGTGGCCTACTCGGCGGCCGCGCAGTCGCAAGAGATCGAAGAGACTTATTCCATCGATGCCAGCGGCACTGTGACTATTACGATCACGAATCTTTCGGCGGGTTATAAACGGACCTATCGATTAGGCCGTTGGGCCTCAAAGGATGCCCTGGTGACTCCGGAGAAAGCGCGCATGCGTCACGGCACAAGGAAGCAGGCCGAGGGCCGCCGCCGGTGAGCGAACTGCTGAAGTTAATCCAGCGGCAGACGGTTTACGATCTGGCGCAGCCTTATTTCGCCGGCATGCCGCATTTTCCCACGCATCCGCCGTACCTTTTCGGCCTGACGCGCAAACACGGCGATATGCTGCTGGAAGGCAACGTCAGCTCCGCGGCGGAGGCGATCGCGTTCGGCGGGCATGTAGGCACGCATATCGATGCGCTCTGCCACTTTTCGTGCAATGGCAAATTGCATGGGGGCATTCAAGCCTCGTCCGTGCAGAGTTATACCGGCGGATTCAGCGAGCTGAGCGTCGACACGATCGAGCCCATCTTTCGGCGCGGCGTGCTGCTGGACATCGCCGCCGAAATGAACGTGGACGAGTTGCCGGCTGATTTCGCGATCACGCCGCAGCATATCGAGAGCGCTCTCAAGACCGGTAAAATCGCCGTCGAAGCGGGGGATGTAGTGCTGTTCCGCACCGGCTGGGCGCGCTTATTTCCCCACCGCGGCTCGTTATGTCACCGGCGGCGAAGGCGGGCATGCTGTAACGGGTCCTGGGCCAGAACTGGAAGCCGCGCAGTGGTTGAGCGAGCATAAAATCTTCGCGGCGGGATCCGATACGATTGCGTTCGAGAAGGTTCCGAACGCGAGCATGCCCGTGCATGTGCATTTGCTGGTGGACAATGGCATCTACATTATCGAGGCTCTGAATCTGGAAGAGCTGTCGCGTAGACGCATCTTCGAATTTGTGTTCGTGGCCGCGCCGCTGAAGATTCGAGGCGGTACTGGATCGCCGATTCGCCCACTTGCGTTGGCCTGAGTCGATCAGTATTGGCTAAGAAACGCCTTTAGCTCGGGCGTAAGCGACTTACGCGCCGAGATGCAGAGGTCGATTCCTTCGAGCGTTTGCGCGAGGGCACGCGGCCCGCCGGTATACTCCTTGACACGATCCGAGAAGAACGCGTTTAGATCGTCACGACGCTTCACATCGCAAAAGCTGCCTCCCACGGTAGGGAGCGAGGCGGCGTAGTCCTCACCGACTTCGCGCGGGAGCCGTTGCAGCAGCGAATCCAGATGAACCTTGACGAAGCTAAAAGGGACATCGCGAGTTTCCGCATAAGACAGAGGGCCGAATAGCAGCGGGTAGAACGACTCGCGCAAATCGAAATCCTTGGACAGCAGGAGATCCGCCGACTCGGCCGCCAATTCCGGATTCCGGAATGAGCCAAGCGCGGCGAGCATTTCCTCGCGCAGACCATGATCGTGCTCTTTCAGGGCCGCGGCTCGAAGCAAGTTGAACAAGTCGCGGTCTCCGAACTCGGCGGCGACTTCCAGTACCGGTCCCTGCATCTCTGGAGCTATGACTTGCTGCCTCATCAACCAGCTACGCGCCAGAATTCCAGCTTCCTGAATGAGATCTTTCTGCTCTCCGATGCTGGCGACGAACGGGACCAACCGCTGGCGGAGCAGGCGCGCATCATCAGTGTCACCGGATTTTGGCAGCCACCCAAGCTCTATCGCTTTCTCTCCAAACTCCTGACGAATGAAGCGCGATCCTTTTCCACGCAGGTCGCCGGGCACGCTTTCACTTTTCAGGAGCCTAGCAATATTGGCCGCAGCCTGCACCACCTGCGGCGCGGGGTCTTTGCTGAACTGCGGCACCAGCGCCAGCGCGACACCCAGCGGGATTTCGCCGCTGCTCGCCAGCAAATCCACATCACCAAGCACGCCTACTCTTTCGGCCACGCTCAGATGACTGGCGCCGTCTGCGAGAACTTTCTTCAGCAGATCGCCCTGATAGGCGACTTGATAATATCCGGCTTCACCGTCGTTCGGTAGAAGCCATGACGGGCACGTGTGCGCTTCGGCGAGTTCCATGGTTGCCTTGGCGTCCGCCAAAACCGCGCATTGATGATGCACTGCACCGTCCGCTTCATACGCGACACAAAATGGGATCGCCCAAGTCTGTGGTTTGGCCTTCGACCCGATGGGCAGCGACCGCTCCTGGGCCAAATCCAGCGCCGGCTTCGCTCCACATTTGAGGGCCACCGAAATTTGCGGGACACCTGGCTGATCCAGGAAGCTGCGGAAGATCGGGGCGACGTCTTGGCCGGTGACGCTGCTGATGGCGGCCTCGAAATCGCGAGCCGTCGCGTTCCCCCAGGCATGCTGCTTGAGATACAGCTGAACGCCGGCGCGGAATTTCTCCGGACCGATCCAGCGCTCGAACATCTCGATCACCGCGGCGCCTTTTTCATAGGTGATTTCGTCGAACGCGTTTGCGATGTCGTCGTTACTCTCGATGGGCTGCAGGATTGCGCGCGCCGAAGCCAGTTCGTCCTGGCGCATGGCGGCGAGACGCGCATTCACCTTCGTCACATCCACGTGCCATTCCGGCTGCCACTCGCCGGGGATCTTGCGTTCCATCCACGTGGCGAAACCTTCGTTCAGCCAGGTGTCGCTCCACCAGGCAGTGGTTACCAGATCGCCAAACCATTGGTGGGCCATTTCATGCGCGCAAAAGGTGGCCAGTTCGTGCTTATGATTGATTGTTTCAGTGGCTGGATCGGCCAGCAGCGTACTCTCGGCGTAGGTGATCAGCCCGGCATTCTCCATGGCGAAATCGCTGATGGGCATGACGATGGAATCCAGCTTTTCGTATGGAAATGGAATGCCGAAGTAGTCTTCCAGCAATTTCAGCAGTTGCGGAATCGCGGTGGCGGCGTAGGCGGCCTGCGCGGTCTTGCCGTGAGGAACGATCACTCGCACCGGGCGTCGCGCCTACGTGTCCGGCATCCACGGCTTCGAAGCGACCGACCGCGAGCGCGACCAGATAGCTGGGCAGCGGGGGCGAGACTTTGAATCGCACCGCCTTCATGCCATTGGGCTCGTTGGATTCCGATTGCACCGGCGTGTTCGAAAGCGCCATGTCTTTCTTTGGCACGTGCAGAGTCATCTGCCACGGCACCTTGAAGCTGGGTTCATCGAAGCACGGAAAGGCGCGGCGCGCGTCGGTGGGCTCGAACTGGCTGTAGACGTACCAGTCGCGATCTTCCTTGAGCTGGAAAATACCGGCGCTGCTATTGCGGCTGATCTTGCCCTGATAGGCGATGTGCAGCGTACCGTGACCGGAGAGCTCGCGATCGAAAGAGAAGCTGGCAAACTGATCGCCAGGTATGGCTTTCGCGGGTAAGGCCGGACCTGCTTCGGGACGGAAGCTCGCGTCTTGAATCGCGAGACCAATCGCGTTCAACCAGATAATCGTGGATGGCGTTCGGATGTCGACGTCGATATCGACGCTGCCGTGGAAGGTGTCGCGATCCGGAATGATGGTCAAGTCAACCGCGTAACGGAGCGGCCGGGTTGAACCATCGAGGCGTAGTTTAGGAGGTTCGAGCGAAGGCGCGGCGAAAGACCGGCCAGCTGAGAACAAGAAGCGCTGGAAGAAAGAAAGATTTCATGAACGAACTTCAGCCGCGATTTCGGTGATGACCGGAACGGCTCTATTTCGTATGGACGCGAACACCAGGGCGCACAGGTACAACAACGCGCCCATCAATACTGTGGCTCTGAGACCGATGTAAATGGCAAGGCAGATAGCCGAGACCGAGCCTAATACGCTGGCCGCCGCGTTCAACGCCCAGGCCCACCGAACGGCTTGCGGGAACTGGTGTTCCAAGCGCGTGAGACCCGTGGGAAATGGAATGCCCATCAAAAAGCCGGCCGGGGCGATCAAGCACACCACCACAAGCGCCTTCACGGGAAGCGGCCAGCCGGCGCCAAATTCGCTGATCGGAGACGCGACGAACGCCAACACGGAGACAGCCACGGCGATTCCGATCAGAAGGAAGTGCACTTCCAGCTTGCGTATCACGCGGTGGCTGAAATAACTGCCCACGCTGCTCGAAATCAGCATCGAGAAAATGATCACGGTGAGCGCGTACGTAGGATGGCCGAGAAACAGAATAAATTTTTGGATCAACGCTACTTGGATCAGGATGTAGCCCGCGCCGATGCAGACGAAATAGAGCAGAAACCCTCGCACGCCGCGCTCGGCCGGAAGGCGCGCGCCCAGTAATAGAGGGGGGAAGGCAAGCACGACCACGATGGCGAGCACGCTGATTCCGAGCACTTCAAACAGCAACGGCAGCGCGCGATTGATCTTGTAGTCGGCGGATTGTCCGCCTTGCTTCAGGAATTCCAAGATGTCGCGCGGCTGCACGGTGTAAAAGAAAAACGGCCGGTCGTCGTCGACGGGCGCGATGTTGTAGCGATAGTTTTTCCAAAACACGGCTGGGTCCGGGCTCTTCAACAATTCGCCAAATTCATTGGACGGCAGCATCGCCAGGAATGTAGAGGGCGTGCAGCTTGGTCTGGCTCAATGCCGCTCTCACTCGGGAGACGTCGGCGTCAGACAGTGGCTTGCGGAAGATGAGCACGGTGTCCAGGGCTCCAAAAGCGTCGATGTTCTGAGCGTGATCGCGCAGCACCACCACGTGCTTCCATGGCTCGGTCTCGTGAAGCTCGCCCAGCGCTTCGATGGCCAGTGAAAGCAGGCGCAAGGATTCGCGCGGCGGCTGAAATCCCCATCGCGTGAAGACCATCAGGCCGTCGTCGGTGAGATGATTCAGATAATCGCGGAAGGCGTCGGTGGTGTAAAGATTGTTTTCCGAAAGCGCGAAGGCCCCGGCCGCGGTGGAAGCCCAAGTGTCCACCAACGTCGCCTGCAGCACCTGATATTTCTCTGGACTGCGCCGGACAAAGCTGCGGCCGTCTTCAACGAACAAGTGCACTTCAGGCCGGAAATAGAGGCGGCGGCTCAGATCCGGAAAGCGCTGCTGCATGATGGTGTGCGCAATAATCGGGTTGATTTCAACCGCCGTAACGTCCTTGCTGCCGCCGGTGAGCGCGCGCGCCACATCCCAGCCTCCGCCCGGACCAATCACCAGCGTCTTTGCGCCGGGCCGCAGCATGTAGGGAAATCCCGGGCCTTCGTGCAACAGGTTGGCGCGCTCGGCCTCAGTCAAATGTTCCAGATCGAATGTGGGAATTCCGGTGGATGCATCGGCGTCGATCACGATTTCGGGATCGTGCGTGCCCTTCGGATTCACCAGCGCGATGCGGGAAATGGGGTTCCAGCGGACGAACGCTTCCTCGCCAATGCTGTGACCTTTGGCGTATCGAACATCGATCAAGTGGCTCTTGCCGTTGAAAGCCATCAGCGCAACCAGAACCAGGGCCAGAGTAACGGCGCCCGCTCGCCCGCGCGGCGTTCCCGCCAGGTGGTACCAAATCGCCGCCGAAACGGCGAATAGAACCGACACCGCAATCACGGTGTTGGGCCCGCCAAAGTAGTTCAAGAACGGAACCAGCGCCAGGCAACCGCCGGCTGCGCCCAGCAGATCGAAAAAATAGACCCGATCCACGCGCTGGATGGCTTCGCCCACCGCAATGGAGACCACCGCGCCAGAGAAAAAGAATGGAAGCGCGCTGGCGAAATAGACCCCGGCTAGCGTGAGGTTTCCGAAATCGCCGGAGCGCGTCAGGATGTAAACCAGGGAAGCCAGCACGGCCAGGCTATTCACCACTGCCAGAACGCCGAGTTTGTGGAATACATTTCCGCCGCGATCGGCTACGACGTAGGAAAACAGGCCGCCCGCGCCTAATCCGAACAAAGCGATGGAGATGGCAAGAAAAGCAAAGTGGTAGTAGAAAACCACCGAGAAAATGCGGGTGAGCGACAGCTCCAGAATTAGGGTGGCGAGGGTGGTAAACGCGACGCCCAAATAGAGCTGCGGCCACTTGGTCTTGACGGATTCAGCGGATGAACTAATACGGGGCAATGCTTAATGTTAAAGGATCGAGCGTGCACGTCGCAGGCAACCGGCCACCGGGTACGCACGTGACAGCTACGCCCCGGCAGCCGATCCTTCTTCCCTACAGGTTCTGACGGGGGAAGCGGCGGCCGGGTTCCTACATCATGCCTTTCTTACATCATTGCCACGGGCGGCGCTGGTTCGTCCGGGCTACCGGCTTTGGAGAGGGGCAAGCGCACCAGCAGGAATCCCAAGCCGGTGATTACGAGGCAACCAACCAGATACGAGGGATCGGGGAAGATCTTGGGAAGCGGCACTTCCAAAAACCGGAACGTAGCGATCACCAGGCCCATCAGCGCCTCGCCCGCAATGAGGCCGGAGGCCACCAGGACCCCCACATTCTCGATCCTGGCCTGCTGCGCCTCGTTGAATCCGGCGCGTTTCCGCATGGAATCGGTGAACCAACGGAACATCCCGCCGAGGAAAATCGCGAACGTGGTGTTAATCGGAAGATACATGCCCACGGCCACCAGCATGGGGCTCTTCACTCGCGCCATGATCATCACCACGCCGAACAGCGCTCCCACGACAACCAGCGGCCACGGCATGTCACCCCCGACGATTCCTTGCGCCAGCGTGGCCATCAATCCGGCTTGCGGCGCCGAGAGTTTGGGATCGCCAAATCCAATGCCGCCGCCCTTGATATTGGCGGCTTGAAGAATGTACAGCGGCCAGTACATGGCGGCGCTCGCCACGACAACGGCAATCAGTTCGGCCATCTGAATCCTGCGCGGCGTCCCGCCCAGGAACCAGCCGACTTTGAAATCCTGCAGCAGTTCGCCGGCGACAGCCGACGAGACGCATCCCACCGCCGCGACGCCCAACACCACGGCCACGCCGCCGGGTCCGGAGACGCCGAGCGAAACCATCAGCAGCGCGGCAATGATCAGCGTGGTCAGCGTCAATCCGGAAACCGGATTGTTGGTGGATCCGATGGTGCCCACCAGATAACCGGATACGGCGGCGAAGAAGAACGCGATGATCAGCATCACGATGGCGGCCACCACGCCGCCCAGCACTTGATGCGACAGGTAAATGTAGAGAGCGATCATGAACCCGAACATGATCGCGATGAGGCCAAAGACCACCTTGCGAACTCATGTATTGTTCGGTGCGGCTGGTCTCTTCGGGCGCGGGAGCATTGCCGAGATCCGATACCGCGCGCCTGCAGGCCATCGAAAAGGCCCTTGCGCATGCGGAACAAGGTGTAAGCGGCGCCAGTCATCATGCCGCCCACCGCGATGGGTCGCACGATGTAGCGCCAGACGCCGTTGATCACGCCGATCCAGGATCCGTCGTTAGAGCCAGCAGGAAGGAAGTTTTGTAATTGCGGACCCAGAAAAAATATCAGCAGCGGCACGAGGAACCCCCAGGCCAGCACGCCGCCCGCGAAATTCAAGGACGCCAGTTCCGGTCCGATGATGTAGCCGACCCCGATGTACGCCGGACTCACGGTGGGTCCCGATGCCAGCGTTACGCCACCGGCGGCCAGGGACTGCTGAGGCGATCCCAATTTCACCACGCTCTTCCCCATCTGGCCGACGTGAACGAGAAAGTCTTTGTCGTTGGCAAAGAGCTGAATCTCGGCCAGGAATTGAATCAGCGCTCCCAGGCCCAGGTTGTAAAACAAATACTTCGCGGCCTCGGCGCCGCGGCGTCCCGCTTTGTGAATTTCAGCCGCCGCCACGGATTCGGGAAACGGCAGGCTGGGATCTTCCACCATGACGCGCCGGACTAACGAAACAAACAATACGCCGATAATGCTGCCCACCACCATCAACGCCGTCGATTTCCAGTAGGCGTCCTTGGGGCTGAAGGAGGGCCAGGCGCCTGAAATCAGGAACGCGGGCAGCGTGAAGATCGCCCCCGCGGCAACGGATTCGCCGACAGATCCCGCGGTCCGCGCGATGTTCTCTTCCAAAATCGACCCATTCACCGTGCGCAGAACGGCCATGCCGATCACCGCCGCGGGATAGGTGGCGGCAATGGTAATGCCCGCGTGCAAACCCAGGTACGCGTTGGCCGCGCCCAATATGACCGTCATCACCAGGCCCAGCAGAAGAGCGCGCAGCGTGAACTCGCGCATTTGCATGTTTTGAGGCACGAATGGGCGAAAACGTGGTTGTTCGTTCATTGGTTCACAATCATAGCAGGAGATTGCGAGGAACTATTGCACTGCAACGGTGACGGCGCTTGGGCTGGCGAATGTTCCTACTGTCACGACGACTTGGTCGAACGGCGTTCCGATGGCCCCACGTTCGCTGGCCGGGTTCATAGCGGCTTGCGAAGGCGAGGTCGATCTGCCTGTTCGAGGGCCAAGGTGCGCTGGAAATTGTGATCGCGTCTGAGGCGACGACCCTGGTCTCGCTGGTCCGCGCTATTGCGCGCAGGCAGGGCCAGCCTCTAGAGGCGCTAAACTGGGATCGTAGTGGCTGACCTTTCTACTTTTGACCTGCCAACAGTCCTAAGGGATTCAGACGGGATGATTGCGTGTGCTCGTGTTCTACTGAATCACATCGATCAGGCCACGTCACTTGCCCACCAGCAACCCCTGCGGCACATTACCGACTACATGATCGGAGAATTGGAAGTGTGCCGCGAAGCCGCGTTTCGAACTCGGGTACTGAAACTGGCTGCTAGTACACGTAATCTGTTTGAGCTTTCGTTCGCGGCTGAGTATGTTTGCGCCTCCGATCAGCAAATGGAGCGCTTTATCCTCGATGCTGATATTGATCAATGGGAGATCATGGAGACGTTTGAGTCCATTGATAAGAAGGCCGCAACCTATCAACCGGACCCAAAGTCTCAGCAGTTAAAGCAGACCATAAAGGCCAGGATTGACAAAGCGAAGCCCAAAGTGAATGGTCCGCTCCAAACCATCGATATGGCCCAGGCGGTCTATCCAGTTGAGTTCGAAATGATCAAGGACTACTCGAAGATGAGTCAGCACGGCCTGCGGCGACTCCTCGAGCGACTCGATGTTCTTGGGACAGCATGGCTGGGGTCTTCGCGAAGCGAACGGGTAGCTTTGATGTCTGCATTATGCATCTGTCCAATAATACTTGCCTTTTCCCAGCGATCACGCCTGTTCCGCAGCACTGAGCGGTTACTTCGATCGTTTCCCGCTACGTGTATCGCCCTGGTGTATCGGGATCGCCGCGCTTTACCCCCCTCGAGCACGATTCACGGGTCTTCTAACCTATGACCCCATTGAATCACCGCCCATCAAATCGCCCGCTTAGGAGCCTCAGGACTTCTGACGGCGTTCCCAACCGGAGGGACGCATAAGGTTTTGCGTTCCGCTCTTTGGTTCACAATCAGGAGATTGCGAGGAACTATTGCACTGCGACGGTGACGGCGCTGGGGCTGGCGAAGGTTCCTACCGTTACCACCACCTGGTCGAAAGGCGCGACCCAGGCGGCCTCCGGCACCACGATGTTGATCTGCATCACTCCGGCCACCAGGCCTGGCGCTGCGCCCGCGTACTTAACTTCCGCTGGCACGCCCTCGATCGTCACGGATACGTCCAGGTTAGGTGCGGGAAAGGGCGACGCCAATGCCGTCAGAAAACCGTCCTGGCTCACGGGAGTAGTCACGCCGCCACCGGTGGCATAAATAACGATCACCGATCCGCGAGGGGCTGGATTGGAACCGGAGTTCACGGTTCCATCTTGATTTAGAACCGCACCTGGGCCGCCGCCGCTGCCGTTGAGCGCGAACACGGCTGGCGTCGCTGCTTGCACGGGCAGTGTGGTGGATGCCACTGCTTTTCCTTGATACATCACCTGAATCTGAGTGGTAGGGCCCGCCACTTCGAACGGAACGATAGCATTGATCTGGCTGGAAGAAGTGTAGAGCAAAGGCGCTGCTACGCCGTCGAACAGCACGCTGGTGCTCCCGGCGACACTAGTTACGCGCTCGCCATCGAGTACAGCGCCGGACTCGGCAGTGGGGCCCAAATCGGCGCCGAAAATGGTCACCAACTCTCCCGGCGATACTGCGCCGTCAAGAAAACTGGCGGCGTTCACTACCGCGCTGATGGTGGCCACGCCTGCCGCCGGGCCAACGCCGAGCGGACCGTAAACTACAACGGCATTCGAAAACGTCGGAACATAAACACGGCCGTTGGCGACGGTAGGCACGGCGAATTTCGCCAGCCCGCCCAAGTCGTCCCGGTCGCCCGACAAGACTGCTGTTCCAAAATTCGTTGGACAGATTCGTCGCGTCCAAAGCGTGAAGCGTGGCGGGCAACCCGTCTTGGCTGGAATCGCCCGAAGTCAGCCAGACGATGCCATTCTGGCCGCCATTCGCGGAGAGCGACAAGCCGCAGAACACCCATGAAGTGGCGGGGGAGTACTGCGACAAGATGGTGGAATTGATCTGATTGTTTACGATCTGGAAGGCCTTCAGAGTGCCCGCGGGATCGTACTCATACAGGATAGGGGTTTGCTGGTTCCACAACGCCATGCTGAACAAGCCCCACGCATTCACCTGCACGCCCTGCACGGTGGCGGTGGTATCGGGTCCGAGATGCCCCATCGATCCTTCTGAATCAGATGAAACATTCCGGTTTTCCGCCCGACAGGACCAGGTTGCTAGTTGGGAATCAACATCGCCCCGGCCGAGCCCAGGTCGCGATCGTGTTCGTTCAAATCGCTCCAGTCCTCAGGCGCATACCAATCTTTCAAGGAAAGATCCGAGCCCGAAAGATGCAAAACCGATTCACCGAAATTGACTTGGCCGTCGAAATCGCCGTTGCCGGTCACGACATAGACATCGCCATTGCTATCGATGGCCGGAGCACGGCCGGATTGCCAAACCGCCGATTGACGCCCGTTTGGCGACGTGTTAAATACCGACTTCAATTGAAGCGTAGAGGCGTTAAAACTCATCAGCCATCCGTGGTAATCGCCGACATCGGAGTGCGAGCCAAAGCCGATGTAAAGAGTTCCATTCGAAATGATCAAGCCTGGCCGCTGCAATTGCCAGAAGGCATCGAAAGCGATTGATCCGCCGCTACTGCCTGCGCCGGTACCCGCAAATGTGGCCGAAATGAGAACGGGACCGCCGAACATTTCGTGACCGTCCATAAGCGATAAAGCGTGCAGGAAAAATACAGGGACGCCGGGGGTGCCAGGCAGAAGGTTATTCGAGACGACGTAGATGGCCTGGCTGGAATTCGATCGCGGGTGTCCCCAGGATGCCGATTTCGGGAATAATATCGGTGAAGTTGTACAGGCCGGAAGGAACCGCCGGACCAAATTTACTTGCCAGAGAGCGGAGGTTTGACCTGCGGGTTATCCGCGTCGAACGCGAAGATGCTGTTGTGCATGGTGGCCACGTACAAAACGTTGTGCTTTTGACCGGCGATGGTGACGCCCGGCATGTACAGACGGCTGAGCGTAGACCTGGCCGTCAACGGCGTACGTGCCGACTTTGCCGAAGTTGGTCCAATTCAGGCTGGGCTTGAGAATTGTCTCCTGCAGATTCGCGCCGGTCTGCTGTTTGTCGTAATTAACGTTCAGTACGCTCACTTGCGCGGAAGCGCAGGCGCGGCACTGAGAACCAGCGCGCAGAGCCGAATTAAACACGAATACTTCCATAAGGCTACAGCGGGGTGAGATATTGCAACGATTCTTCCGTCTCGCGAACAGAGTCGCGATGTTTCCAATATACAATTTCCTGGCGTCTCAATGTAAGTCAGACGCGACCAGGCTGTGGATGGCCCCCAGCTTCGCCCATAAGTTCGGCCAGTCTGTCGAGCCGCAGGGCATTCGGGCCATCCGACAAAGCTCGCTCAGGATCTTCGTGCACTTCCATGAAAACGCCGTCCACTCCCGCCGCCACCGCCGCGCGCGCCAGCGTGGGAATGAACTGCGGCTGCCCGCCGGAAGCGTTGCCCAGGCCGCCGGGAATCTGCACGCTATGCGTGGCGTCGAAGATCACCGGCCATCCGAAATCGCGCATGATCTGCAAGGCCGCGCATATCCACCACCAGGTTGTTATAGCCGAACGAAGAGCCGCGCTCGGTCAGCAGGATCTTGTTGTTGCCGGTGGACGCCACTTTATCCGCGGCGTGGCGAATATCGTGGGGCGAAACGAACTGGCCTTTCTTGATGTTGACGATTCGGCCGGTGCGCCCGGCGGCGATCAGCAGATCGGTTTGGCGGCAGAGAAACGCCGGAATCTGCAGGATATCCACCGCTTCGGCGGCGGCTTCGGCTTGCGATGGTTCGTGAATATCGGTGAGTACCGGGAAGCCGTCGCGCCGCAGATCCGGAGAGAATGCGCAGGCCTTCCTTCGGGCCCGGGCCCGCGAAACGACGACACGCTGCTGCGGTTGGCCTTGTCGAAGGATGCCTTGAAGATGAACGGGCCGGCGATCTTGCGAATCTCGCCGGCCAGAAAGCGGACGTGCTCCTCGCTCTCGATCACGCAGGGTCCGGCGATCAGGCCCAGCGGATGGCCCCGGCCAAATGGAGGAAGACTGCTCAATCGGCGTGTGAGTACTGCTCGGACCGGGCGCGTTGAGCGGTCTTCGGTGCGGCTCTTGCGATACTTGTGCGCCGCGCCGATAAAGGCCGAGAACAGCGGATGCGGCTCCATCGGCTTCGACTTGAACTCCGGATGGAACTGGCAGCCCAGATACCAGGGATGATCCGGAATCTCGCAGATCTCGACGTACACGCGCATCCGGCGTTTGCCCGGCGATGCGCAGCCCGTCCGGATGTCAGAACCTCTTCGTACTCGCGATTGAATTCGTAGCGATGGCGATGGCGTTCGCTGATTTCAGGCTCGCCGTAAGCCTGGCGCGCGAAGCTGCCCTCCGCCAGCAGGCACGGGTAAGCGCCCAGGCGCATGGTGCCGCCCAGCTCGTCCACGCCCTTCAACTCGCGCAGTTTGTAAATCACGCGATCCGGCGTCGCGGGATCGAACTCGGTCGAGTTGGCGTGCTCCAATCCGCACACGTTGCGCGCGAACTCGATCACCATGGTCTGCATTCCCAGACAGATTCCGAAATACGGCACTTTACTTTCGCGGGCATAGCGAATGGCCGAAATCATGCCCTCCACGCCGCGCTTTCCGAACCCGCCCGGCACCAGAATGCCGTCGAATTGTTCCAACTCGCGCGCGCACTCGGGCCAGCGCATGTTGTCCGATTCGATCCAATGAATGTTGACCTTCAGCCGGTGCGCCAGCGCTCCGTGCAGCAAAGCTTCCTTCAGGCTCTTGTAGGAATCCTCGTACTCGACGTACTTGCCGATGAGGGCGATGTCGACTTGATCCTCGGGATTTTGCATGCGCTCCAGCATCCCGGTCCATCGGCTGAGATCGCGCTGCTGGGCATCCATGCGGAGCAGCCGCAAAATGATTTCGTCCACGCCCTGTTCGGCGATACACCAGCGGCACTTCGTAGACCGAGTGCACGTCGCTGGCGGTGATGACCGCTTCCACGTCCACGTCGCAGAACAGCGCGATCTTCTCCTTCATGTCGTGCGGAAGAGCGCGCTCGGAGCGGCACAGCAGCATGTCCGGCTGGATACCGAGCGCCCGCAGTTCCTTCACGCTATGTTGGGTGGGCTTGGTTTTCAGCTCCTGCGCGGCCGCGATCCAGGGAACCAGGGTCACGTGCACGAACACGGTGTTGTCGCGGCCCATCTCGTGGCGCAATTGGCGGATCGCTTCGAAGAAACGGCAGCGATTCGATATCGCCCACCGTGCCGCCGATCTCGACGATCACCACGTCCACATCCGACAGCCACTTTGCGCGCCGCCGCCTTAATCTCGTTGGTGACGTGCGGAATCACCTGCACGGTTTTTCCGAGATAGTCGCCGCGCCGCTCGCGATGGATGATCTGTTCGTAGATGCGGCCGGAGGTCAGATTGTTGCTCTGCGTCAGCTTGGCGTGCGTGAAGCGCTCATAGTGGCCGAGGTCGAGATCGGTCTCGGCGCCGTCGTCGGTGACAAAAACTTCGCCATGCTGAAACGGGCTCATGGTGCCCGGATCGACGTTCAAGTACGGATCGAATTTCTGCAGCGACACGCGCAGCCCGCGGCTTTCGAGCAGGCAGCCAATGGACGCCGCCGCAATGCCTTTTCCCAGCGATGAAACCACGCCGCCCGTCACGAAAATGTATTTGGCCATGGACATTCCCCTTAGTGCATTTTGAGATGACGGTTCAAAGAGCGCCGACACGCGCTCCAGATCCTCCGGCGTATCCACGCCCAGCGACTCGTACTCGGTTTCCACCACGCGGACGCGATGCCCGTTCTCGAGCGCCCGCAATTGCTCCAGCCGTTCCATGCGCTCGAGGGGACCTACGGGAAGACCCGAGTAGGCGAGCAGGAAATCGCGCCGGTAAACGTACAGCCCTATATGTTTGTAGTGAACGCCGCTGTCGTCGCGCATGAAGGGAATCGGACAGCGGGAAAAATAGATGGCGTCGCCGGCGAAATTGGTAACCACTTTGACGACGTTCGGATCGTGGATCTCGCGCGGGTCTTCGATGACTTTCTTCAGCGTGGCCATGGGCACGTCCGGATCGTCGAGCAGCGCCAATGCCGCGGCGTCGATCGCCGTAGGATCAATCAGCGGCTCGTCGCCCTGGATGTTGACGATCACGCTGGCTTGGTCGCCCGAGGCGGCTTCGGCCACGCGATCGGTTCCGGATAGATGATCGGCGCGCGTCATCACCACTTGCGCGCCAAATGCTCGGGCGGCTTTGTAAATGCGCTCGTCGTCGGTGGCGATGATCAGTTTGGAAAGATAGCGCGCCTGGCTTGCCCGCTCATATACATGCTGGAGCATGGGCTTTCCGGCAATGATGGCGAGGGATTTACCAGGGAAACGAGAGGAGGCAAACCGGGCGGGTATCACGCCCAGAATTCTCGTTGGCACAATCGATCATAGCATAGGGCGCGTTTTTCGCGCACGCACTTGGGAAGGCTTTTACTGTGCGGCCTTGGCTTCGGGAACCGCCATCAATTTGCGCAGCAGCGCCGCCGTGCTCTCATGGACATCGCGACGAGTGCCGTCGAATCCGCCATTTCCAAGCAGACCCATGGCCGCATCCAGCGGCGTGTGCCCACGCTTATCTTTGACGTCCAGCTTCGCGCCGTGATCCACCAGGAACTGCACCACTTGGTCCCAGCCTTTTTGCGCCGCGCCATGCAGCGCCGTCTGGCCTTGATTATCCACCGCGTTCACATCGGCACCGGCGTCCAGGCACAGCTTCAGGGAGGCAATGGCTTCGGGCTCCGTCTTCTTGCGGGCGGTAGTGTCTTCTTCTTTGGTACCGAGTCCCGCCGCTGCCATCGCGGGCGTGATCCCGAACTTAGTCGGAATTTTCGGATCGGCGCCTTTTGCCAGCAGGGCTTCGATGACTTCCGCATCGCCCGCCTTGGCGGCCCGCAGCATCGGCGTAGTGCCCGTGCCGAGCATCGTGTCGTCGCCGCGGTCCAGCTTGGTGCGGTACGGCTGAATTTTCTTCAACTGCACGTTCACGTTGGCCCCGTGCGCCAGCAGCGACTGGATCAACTGCATGCTCGTCAGCTTGTTCTCGATTTCGTTGGGAGACGGACGATTGGAAATCGGGCATGGTATGCATATCCACTGCCGCATATAATGCTGTTCGACCGGTCTCATCGGCGATGTTCGTATCCGCGCCCTGGTCGATCAGGAATCCCGCAAAATCGTAATGCCCGTTAATCACCGCCATCAGCGTCGGGCTGATGTTGTTCGGATCGGCCGCGTTGATCTGGGCGCCGGCCTTCAACAAAATCCGGCCGCAATCGAGACAACCCTGCCTGGCGGCGAACAATAGCGGCGTCAGCCCGCCCAGAGGCATCCATTTTTCGCGAGGCTCCTTGGTCATCTGCCGCTCCCAGTTCCAAGTCACCTGGCGAACGTTGACATCCGCGCCGTGTGCAATCAACTCCTGCACCATCTCGGGATGCGATTCGGCCACCGCCCACATCAGGGGAGTCTGCTGCCGCCATTGTTCTTTTGAATTGACGTCGGCGCCGTGCGCCAGCAAAACTTTCGCGGCTTCCACACTGCCGGTGCGCGCCACGGTCATGAGAGGAGTTTCGCCCTCGGTGGTTGCGGCGTTGGGATCCGCGCCCGCGTTCAACAGATCCGCGATTACTAAAGCGCTGCCGTTCACGCAGGCCAGATACAAGGGCGTAACGCCATAGCGATTGGCGGCCTTCACATTGGCGCCCGCTTTGATCAGCCGAACGACCAACTCACGATCGTCCTGCCGCACCGCCCAGTGCAGCGCGGTAGTTCCGTCGGGCTCGGCCGCGTTGACGTCTGCGTGCTGTTGCAGCAGTGTCAGGGCAGCGGCGCGATCACCTTCTCGAACGGCGTCGCTTAACGATCCGGCCCACGCCGACGCACAGGCAATCGCCAAGAGGATACAAACACGCATAGCTTTAGATGTTGATGAGTTGGCCGGTGCTGTCGCCGATGCTTTCCATCGGCATGCCGCCCTTTTCGAGCATGCTGAGCAGCAAATTGGCGAGCGGCGTGTGATCGTCGTATCGCAAGTGACGGCCGCCTTGCAGCTTGCCGCACGCCCCGCCGGCCACCAGATTCGGCAGCGGAAAATGATTGTGCAAGTTGCTGTTGCTCATGTTGCTGCCAAACAGAATGATGGAATGGTCCAGCAGATTGCCGTCGCCATCGGGCGTCTTCCGCAGCTTGTCCAAGAAACCCGCAAAAAGCGTGGCGTGATAGTTCTGAATCTTCACCAGCTTTTCGATCTTCTCCGGCAGGTTTTGATGATGCGACGTGGCGTGATGTCCGTCGTGCACGCCCACTTGCGGATAGGTCTTGTTGCTTTCTTCGCGCGCCACCATGTAGGTGAACACGCGCGTGATGTTGGCCTGGTAGGCCAGCACCAGCAGGTCGTACATGATATTGACGTGCTCTTCGAAGTTGTAGGGGATGCCAACCGGCTCAGTCGGCAGCTCCAGTGTCGATTCACTGGTGATGCCCGCCCGCTGGATGCGCCGCTCGATCTCCCGAACGCTTTCCAGATAGTCATTGACGGTCGCCCGGTCCCGCGCGCCCAACTTTACTTTCAACGCGCCGGCTTCTGCCGTGATCTCGTCCAAAATGCTGCGGTCCTGCTGGCTGCGCAACGCGCGATCGGCCGCCGATCCACCCTGCCCGAACATCCGCTCGAATGCCTTGCGCGGATTAATCTCCATGGGCATCGGCGTGGTGTGCGTTCGCCACGAGAGCGTATTCATGTAAATGCAGCCGTAGTCGCGGTCGCAGGCGCCCAGCAGCGCCGAATGATCTTCCGTCGCCAGCTCAATCGACGGCAGCGGAGTGTCCTGCCCGATGTGCTGCGCCGCGATTTGATCGGCCGTGATCCCGGCATACGCGTCCACGCCTTGCGTCGGCTTGGGCCGAACGCCGCTCAGCCAGGTAGTCGGACTCAGCGAATGCACCGCCGTACTGTCGGCCGCGCGATTTCCCAGGCCGCTCACGATGTTGATTCGATCCCGGAACGGTTCCAGCGGCTTCAATATTCTGGAGAACTCGAAACCCGCGCCCTCCGCGGCTGGCGTCCATTGGTCCATAATCGCGCCGTGCGGGACGTACACAAATCCGATGCGGGGCGAACCGGCCGCTGCGGTCTTCTTCAACAGGGTTTGCGCGGGGAGCATGGCATCCAACAAAGGCAACGCCAGCGTCACGCCCATCCCGCGCAAAAAGGTCCGCCGTGCCAGGTGCTTCTTTGAGATGAACATAACTACCTGCTCCCTATAACTGACCGCTCTACCGCTGCTGTGGTTACGCCAGGTCCATCGCTTTCCAAGGCCTTCTTCATCTTAAATGGTTCGCTTTTAACGATTCCCAAGATGAGCGCTGAAAAATGATAATCGTCGCGTGCCGCACCCTGCACGATGCCCGCGCACTACTGGCATATCATAGTACTCCAAGGGCCGGCCCAACGCGTACGTCAGCATCTTTTCCGTCAAGGTGCCAACAAAATATTCGGGATGCTTCAGCAGCGCTTCCCGCAGCCCCACCACACCGTCAATCTTGGTTCCGTCCGCCAGCTGTCCGGATGCGTCAATCGGGCCAGAAGCATCTTTCGTCCGATACTCGCCCACGCCATTGAAATTCTCGAGCGCGAATCCAATCGGATCCATCACTGCGTGGCACGTCGAACACGGCGCGTTCTTGCGATGCTCCTCCAATAATTGCCGGACCGAAAGAATCTTGCCGCCCTGCGCCTGATCCTTCAAGGGCGGCACGTTGGGGGGGGGCGCCGGAGGAGGCGTACCCATCAGATTTTCCAGAACCCACTTGCCTCGAATTACTGGCGAGGTGCGCGTCGGAACCGAAGTTACGCTCAGGATGCTGCCCTGTCCCAGCAATCCGCGCCGGGCGTCGTTGGTCAGCGTCACTCGGCGGAACTGGTCGCCATAAATATTTGGGATCCCATAGTGCTTCGCCAATCGCTCGTTGACGAACGTGTAGTTCGCCGTCAGCAGATCCATCACGTTGCGATCCTCGCGCAGCATGCTCTCGAAGAACAGCTCCGTCTCGCGCCGAAAGCTCTGCCGCAGATTGTCGTCGAAGTTCGGGAAGGTGGATTCGTCCGGCGCCACGCTCTGGACATTGCGGAGGAAGAGCCACTGCTCGGCGAAATTGTTCACCAGCGCTTCGGCTTTGGGATCGGCCAGCATGCGCCGTACTTCGCGCTCCAGAACCGCGGGATCCTTCAACTTGCCCTGCGAGGCGACGTTCAACAACTCGTCGTCGGGAATGCTGCTCCACAGGAAAAATGACAGCCGCGACGCCAGTTCCAGATCGCTTACAGTGGTAGATGCTGCCCGCCGCCACGCGCGCCGGATCGGTCTCCGACCGGAACAGGAACTTGGGACTCGCCAGAATCAGCCGCAGCGAGTTTTCGACGCCCGCTTCAAAGCCTCCGCCCTGATTGCGCCCCGCCTGATAGAAACTCAGCAGCGTTTCCATGTCGCCGTCGGTCACCGGCCGCCGGTATGCCCGCCGCGCCAGCGTGGACAGAATCTTCTTCGCGCACGGCACTTCGTCGGCAGAATTGGCGGGCGTACAAACAAATATCCGCCGCCGGCTGGGGGTGTCGCCCGGCCCGGTGGCTTTGAATGGCCCCGTCACCTGCACGTGATCGATCAGCGGGATGCCGTTCATGTTCTGCAAATCCAGATCGCGCGTGAACGGCTGCAGCGGCTCGTCCGATTCCGCCGAATCGCGCCGCAGGAACGTCACCGCGACATCGTGCGGCCCCGCCTTCACATGCACCTTGGTCCGCAACCGGGCATCCAGCGTGTCGCCCGCCAGCGCCAGATTGGTATCCACCAGCTTGAGGTCTTCTTCGCCGCCCACAGGCGCGATAAACACGCGCTCGCCATCGATACTGATCTCAAGCTGATGCGGAAACTCCATGCCGGTCAAGTAGCCGACGATATTCCGCAGCAGGAAGACGTTGAACTCGTAGTCGGCGTCCAGCGGGAAATTGTGATGGATCAGGATTCCGCCGCGCGTCCCCAGCGGCAGCCCCTCGATGTGCTCCGTCCTGCGCCATATCCGGCGGCACGCGGAAACTATTGCTGATGGGCCCGGTCTTGGGATCGCCCACCGCCAGGCTGCTGACTTCGCGCGAAGCCGTCAGATACGCCTCCAGCAGCGACGGCGACACCCGCAAAACTTCGGCGATGTTGTCGAACCCATTGCTTTCGTCGTCGGCGGGAAGCAGCGCCGACACATCCACCTTCAGCCCCAGAAGGTCCCGGATCGCATTGGCATATTCGGTGCGATTCAGCCGGTGCAGGGCAGACCGGCCCGGATCGGGATGCGCGGCCTGCGCCTGATCGAGCGAGGCCTCAAGCCACGTGATCAACCCGTCAATTTTGGCCTGATCCGGCCGAGGCATGCCTTGCGGAGGCATCATGCCGCCGCGCAGCTTGCGAACCACCTTCTCCCAAACCTCGGCGTGGTCGCCGGCATGGTCGATATCCATTTTGTCGAGCGTAAGCCCGGCGATTTTGGCTTTTTCGTTGTGGCAGGTGACGCAGTACTGATTTATCAGTGCGTGCTGAGGCGATATGGCGGATTGTGCGTGCAGCAGGCCGGCACAGGCCAGCGACAGCGCCGCAAAACCGCTCGGTTTACGCACTCACGCCCCCTCTGTAAGGTATATCGCAAACCGACACGAAGCGTCAAGCCCGAAGGCCAATGTTTCGTGTCGGTTATGAGGCGGTTTCGCGGTCTCGGACGTTACTTAAAAGACGTACTTGACTGCGAATTGCATGATTCGGGGACTTACGTCCGACTGAATCTTGCCGAAAGTGCTGCTGTTCAAGGCCGAATTGGCGCTGCCGCCCGCGATTCCGACCGCGCCCGGGTTGAGGTAATTGGCCCGGTTTTGAATATTGAAGGTTTCCGCGCGGATCTCGAAGTATTGCTTCTCCTTGACTCGGAACTGGCGCGACAGGGAAAGGTCCACATCGAAGTAGCCTGGGCCTTCCAGGTTGTTGTTGCCGAGGTTTCCGAGAGTCCCGGGCGCCGGCGGGTTAAACGCCGCGGCGTTCATCCAGCAGTTGATGGTCTTATTGGTGCAGTAAACGTTCGGGAGCACCTGATTGGGACGCTGCGCTCCGATTCCGGTCAGCGCGTTGTCCACACCAGTAGTCACGCCGAAATAGCTTCCGGAGTGCAGGCCAACGATGGGAGCCAGCTGCCATCCCCCGGCGATCCATTCCACCATCCGGTTCGAATAACGCGGCGATTGAATGACGGCGGAAAGGTTGAAGTTCTGGTGAATGTCGATCGCGGTGCAGTTTCCGCGGTCGAATCTGCGATCGGACGGATCGGTATAGATCGGGCCCGAAAGCTCGGTGGTCACCAGGTCGCCGATGCAATGCGACCAGGTGTAATTGGCCAGCATCGAGAAATGGCTCGACAGCCGGTGCTCGGCAGAGACCATCAGCGCCTGATAGCTGGCCGTTCCGCCGTCGTCCAAGAACTCGAGAGTTCCGTAGTAGGGCCCTTGGGCGGGATTCAATTGCGTGAGCTGTACGCCGCGCTTGCGTGGTAGCTGTAGTGGAGCACGGGCCGCGGTTTGTCAGCCCATATTGACCCGCTACGCAGTTTCCAGGAACGTAAACGGCCGGATTCAACTCCCGGTCCGTCCAAAGGTGAACCGTATTGCTGCCCAGGTAGCTCGCCTTGAAGAGCCAGCTGGATCCAACCTGCTGTTGCAGCGTTAAGTTCCACTGCTCCACGTAGGTGTTCTTGACATGCAGCGGAACCGTTTCATAATATCCAGCGTGCGGGTACGGGGTGGTGGCGTTCTGCGAAGTGGGGTACGGATTTCCGCCCGGATAATTCAGCCAGGGATTCGCGAATCCTCCCGGGGGATTGGTTAGCGAGATGGATTCACCCCACAGCGGCTCGGACGAGGCGTTGTAATAGAACAACGTCTGCGGCATATCGTAGAACATTCCCCACGAAGCGCGGATCAGCGTTTTGCCATTGCCGCGTGGGATCCCATGCCAGGCCGACGCGCGGCGCCCAATTGTTCCAGGAAGTCAGGTTCGGACGGCCTCCGGTTTGGAAGCCTGGGTCGCCCGGGAACTGGGTCCCGGCGGGAGCATTCGGATAGATAGTGGAGTGGACGTTATTGAGAAAATTGTCCATATTGAAATGCGTGATTTTGTTGTTCACGATGCGGCCGTTGAGATAAGGCTCCCAGCGAATACCGTAGTTCAGCGTGAAGCGCGAATTGATCTTCCAGTTGTCTTGCGCGTAGAGCCCGAGGTAGGACCATTTTTCATTGTCATGCGAGACGTTCGCGTCGGTGAACGAATCCAGCTCGCCGGCGATAAAGTCGGCCATCGCATTCCCGTTGTACTTCACGCCGTTGACCACCTGCCCAACGCCGGTAGCCGCGCCCGAGAATGTGAACAGCCCGTTGCAGTACACGCAGAATGTTGTAGCCTGCATGGGGCGAATGAAGTTGGCCCCGAACTGCATCTGGTGAGAGCCCTTGATAAGGCTGAAGTCGTCGGCAAACTGGTACGTCGTGGTGTTCACTAAACCAGGGGTAGCGAATCCGCCGGCGCTCATGAAATCGCCCGTGATGTTGATGTTGGCGAAGTTGGGCAGCGCTATGTAGATGTCTTTGACTCCGATATCGGTGGGAGTGGGAATCGGCACCTGAAACTTGGTGATGCCGTCGCGGTCCATCGTGGCGTGGAAGGTATTCAGCGCACCAGGCCCAAATACATAGGTGTGACCCAACACCACCGAATTCACTTCATCGTCGGTGCCGGCGTTCTGAACCGAAAGCTGGGTTCCGGTAAAGCTGGAAGGCGTCAAGCTGTGCGTCACAAAATAACGCGCAAAGAAGGATTGTTTGGAGCTGATCTGGTAATCGACTTTCGCCAAGCCCATGTTCTCGTTTTGATTGGCGACCTGTCCGTACGTAACATTGCCGCATGGTCCCGGACCTACCGGGAAGTGGCTGGCAAAAGCGAGCGCCTGCGGGCTGACCATCGAAGCCGGCAGGATGTTATTGACGTAAGGGGCAGTCAGGTTCTGCGGGGTGTGGAAGCATTGCGATTCGTAGGCCTGGAAGTTGCCTTGTAGCTCCGCGGCCGTGGGAACAACGGCGGGCGCAGCTGCGGGCGCGGACCGGATCAACGTGCCCTGGTAACCCAAGAAGAAGAACAGCTTGTTCTTTTTGATCGGGCCGCCTAACGTGCCGCCGAACTGATTGCGCTTCAGGTTGTCGTTCACCGGCGCGAAGATGTCGCGCGCGTTGAAATACCCGTTGCGAACGAACTCGAACGCGTCGCCATGAAATTCGTTGCCGCCGGATTTGCTGACAACGTTAACCGCGCCCGCCGAGTGCTGTCCATATTCGGCCGGCAGCGAACTGGTTTCCACCTTGAATTCCTGTACCGCGTCAGGGAATGGCAGCGGGAGGTTCAAGTTATTGAACGGATCGTTGTGCGTTCCGCCGTCCAGCAGATAGGTGGTTCCATTGAGCATTCCGCCGGCCACGCTGACCAGCGCTTCGTTGGGATAGTTCTTACTCGAAATCAGATTGCCGGAGGACGGCGCCTGGCCGAAGCCGTACTGCACTGTGTTAGCTCCGCCGGCGAGCGTGATGAGCTGTGTGATCTGGCGGCCATTCAATGGCAGTTCCACCACATCCTGCGAGTTCACCACTTGGCCGACGCCGGTGCTGTGAGTTTCCACCATGGCCGCCGCGGCCTCTACCTGGACGGATTCGCTGACCGCGCCCACCTTCATCACAGGATCGATGGTTGGGGCAGTGTCCACCTGCAACACAATTCCGGATTGGATGGAGGTGGCGAAGCCTTCCTTCTTGACTTCCATCCGATACGGGCCCAATGGAAGACTCGGCAACGAATAGACGCCATTAGCGTCGGTTTGCGCGGTACGTGTCACGCCCGTGGCGGTTTGCGTGACCTTGACCTCGGCGCCTGGAATACCCAGTCCGCTAGCGTCCCTTACCGTCCCAGAGATCTGAGACACCGACTGGGCGGAAAGCGTCAAACCCAGTCCCAAACACACACACAGTGCAACGACCGACGTGGTCCAAATGCGTTTCATAAACCCCTTTTAATGCCCGCCGAAGGCGGGTTCTATCCTCAAGAAACCCTGGAGTCCCTCATCGAGGTCCTCAAATCAATCGCGCGCAGAAGCGAATGCACGCATTTATAAAAACATATACCGGGTCACCAACATCTGTCAATAAGGTATTTAACAGTCGGGCCAGCACAGCTGTGCGTTATCCCACTGTTTACGATAGGTACTGCATGCATTTTGTGCCCTTAAGCTAAGGAGCAAGGAGCCGGGTAAGCAAACGGCGGGCCTCCGGTGCGAACGTCGCACCGACGGCGAAGTAGACCAGTCCGAACGGGCCGAGCGTCGCGATCGCGCCATAAATAGGATGCCCGGCGAATGGGAGCAGCCGCCCTGCGCTCCCGACGATCACAGCGACGACCGCCGCGAGCCACAGCTTGGCGATGAAACCGGAAACCGATAGCCCCGATCCTAATCGGCCATGTAACCCGCGCCGCAAGAGAGCGAACTCCACCCATCCCGCGATTCCGGCCGAAGCCGTCAGTCCCGCAACGCCCCAGCGCGCGTCGATCCCGATCCACAAGGGCAAGGGCTTGGCGCAGATGTAGCCAAGCACGGTGGTAAGGACGACCCGCAAAACGGCGAATCGCAATGGCGTGCGAGTATCGCGCAGCGCATAGTAAGCCGACGAATACAATCGCCCCATGGTGGACGCGAGCAAGCCAACCGAAGATCCCGCCAAAATGCCCCATACGTACTGCGCGTCGGCGTGAGTGAATCGCCCGGTCTGCAACAGCGCGCCCGCGATCAAGTCGCCGAACGCGAGAAACGCCGCTGCCGATGGAACGATGAAGAAGGCGATGTGGCGCAAGCCCGAATCCAGGCGTCCGCGCAACGCGGCGTGGATCTCTTCGGCGCTGCCGGTTGCGCTGGACATTACCGGCAGCTCGGCCGCTGAAACTGACATGCCGAAGAGACTCACTGGGAGCACATAAATAAGCTGCGCGTTGATCAAGCCGGTCACCGCACCGGTCGGGAGCAGACTTGCGAGCAAGGCATCGATGTACGCGCTGATCTGCACCACGCCTCGACTGATAAACACCGGCACGAAATTCCGGATCACATCGCGAACGTGGGCTGAGTTCAAATCCAGACGCAATCGCAAATGCCGCGCGAGCTTCAACACCACCGGCAGTTGGACGCCGAACTGAAGCGCGCTGCCTAGCACCGATCCCCACGCGAGATCCATCGCCAGCTCGGCAAGCGTGCCGCGTCCGCCGAAGATCACCAGCGTCGCGATCATAGCGGCGCTCCACATCACCGGCGCCGAGTACGAAAGAAATAGCTTGCGATGGCTGTTCAAAATCCCCAGGCACCACGCCGAGAACACCAGCAACCCTGCTCCTGGGAAAAGAATGCGGACCAGCGAGATGGTCAGCTCGCGCTTTGCGCCTGAAAATCCCGGCGCGATGATGTCGATCAACCACGGCGTGGCCAATACTCCCAAGAAACACAACACCGCGACGGCCAGCGCCAGCGTCGCGCCCACCGCTCCGGCGACTTTGCCCGCTTCTTCTTCATCGCCCTCGGCCAGCAAACGCGCGTACACCGGGATGAACGAGGCCGACAGAACGCCTTCGCCAAAAAGGTTTTGCAAGAAGTTCGGAATGCGAAACGCTGCGTTGAACGCGTCCGCGGCGTCCGACCGCAGTCCGAAATAGTGCGAAAAAACCCGCAGCCGGACCAGCCCGATGATGCGGCTGAGCAGAATGCCGGCAGCGACTAGAAACGCGAGCCGGCCCGTACTTTCTCGTTCACGGACAGCCAAGCTGCTATTATGCATCCCTCATCGCCGTATTTCCGTGGATGTATGCTGAACTCATGACCGCCAGGCGAAGCATCGATGTCCCGGTCTTTTTCTGCCTGTGCTTCGCACCAGCTTTGTTCGGCCAGATCGATTCCTATCAATTGCGATCAAAATACGGTCCGCCGCTGGACCGGGAAACATTCACCATATCGCCGGGGTATCAAATAGTCGTCGACTATGGGCCTGACCAGCAAGTCCGCCAATTGGAGCTCCCGCCTGACGCGCCATCGATCGAGCAACCCGAAGTCATGACCGCGAAACGAGTGGACGACATCCTACTGGAACTGGTTCCAACGTCCATGCGTGGCAAAGAACTAGGAGGGGTGCTCAACTTCGTGAGTAGAGCCTCCCTAAAAAGCACGGAATACGAGCATGTCATTATCAGCGAGCCTCAAGATCCAGATGTTCCCGGGCGGCGAACCGGCGTCACTGTTGTGTTCAAGAGCTCCGCCACATCTCTCGTCGGCCAGATCGATTCCTATCAACTGCGCGCAAAATACGGTCCGCCGCTGGACCAGGAAATGTTTACGATATCGCCGGGATTTCAAATACTCGTCGACTACGGCCCCGACCAGCAGGCCTGCCGATTGGACGTTCCGCTGAATCAAACGGGGGTCAGATCACGCAAGCAAGCGGATGATGTTCTCTCGGAACTGGCGCCCATGTCCATGCGCGGCAAGCAATTGAGCTCAGGGATTTTCATGTCCGGCCTCTACAGCGTGAAACATACGGTGTACCAGCACGTCGTGATTTACGAGCCTGGATCTGCCAATGCCGTACCAAACCGACTGAGCGTAAGCTTCAATCGCGAAGTTTGCCGCAATCCCTGACTGCTACCAGTCCAGTTCGACCTCATAATCATCCGCGCCCGGATCCGGATCGTCAATCTCAAAAACCAGCCGGTAGTTGTTTTTGTCCGACGGGGATTCGATGATCGACACTTGCCCACGCCCCTGCAGCTTCTTGATTGACGGTGTCAAATCGGACCGTGCCGGCAAAGACCGGAACATATCGCCGTGCTCGCCGATAATTCGCTCGCCATCCACGACCTCGGAGTAACTGGCGCCGCCTTGGATTGCCACCCGCACTTGGCCATCCACCTTTCCTCGCCAAACAAAACCGCGCCCGGCCGGCTCGGGAATGGGTACGGCTTGATTCGACCCGCGATCTTTATTGCCGGCGCGGTTCCACACCAGAGTGAATGAGTACTCCCCTGCTCCGGTTCCCGGATCGTGGATCGAAATCCGGACCGTGTAATTGTTGCGTTCGCGCGGCTGCTCCACCAACCGGATCTCGCCGCGGCCGTCCAAGTCTTCCAGCCGAACCTCAGCATCGCGATCGGGCAACGGCTTCGAAAACTTGAAATGCTCGTCGGCCACTGGAGCGCCGTGTTCCGCGCCAGGTTCCGAACTCGATACGCAGCTCTTGGCATGGCAGCTGATCACCGCGGCATGGTCCACGCGGCCGCTCCATGTGCCTCGCTCGGTCTTCGCTGCGTTACGGTCGAAGTTGTTGTTTGACGTGTCCCAGTACGCCGCGATGGAATAGAACGCGCTGCCCGGCTGCCGATCCTCGATCCCGATCGCCAGCGTGTATTGGTTCTGTCCGCTGGGCTGATCGATGACGTGTACATAACCGCGCCCCTGCAGCACTTCTATCCGAACCTTCTGCCCGGCGTCCGGCAAGACGTCGGAGAAGTGGAACTCCTGGCGCTCCACCGGTTCGCCTTGCTGGATCTGCACGGTCAACTTTTTGCCTTGTAGATGCAGGATTGCGATGCCATCTACCTGCCCTTGCCATATAAACTGAGGCGTAGCAGCTTCGGCGCCCAAGGTGCAAAATATTGAACAGATTAGGGCTACCAGTCGCATGGCATTTCCATTGTAGCGGCATGCGGTAGAATAGACTGGTGTGTAACGTCGTCCGGTCCACGGCGTCCAACCTCGTACGTTGCAGGACCTGAATGGTTATAGCGATAGCTCCGCCAGCCCTACTTTTAGCAACATCCGCGGCCAATCAATTGGTACGCTCGCTCTTTGACGATACCTTTGCGGGCGTTCATCACCTGTCATTCTTCGATTGGGCGCTGTTAATTCCGTACTTTACGGTCCTGGTGATCTTGTCGTTTTACGGCTGCCACCGCTTCGAGATGATCCGGAAGTATCTCAGGCATCGCAGCGACGGCGCCCCGGAGCCGGCCGGGCGCTGGGCTCAGCTTCCGCGCGTGACGATCCAGCTTCCTCTATATAACGAGCGCTACGTGGTGGAGCGGCTGCTGGAAGAAGTCAGTAAGACGGAGTACCCGCGCGAGCTGCTGCAGATCCAGGTGCTGGACGATTCCACCGACGACACGCATCCCTTCACCGAGGCGCTGGTGCGGGAGTACCAGGAAACCGGCCTGCCGATCGAATATCTGCATCGCAACAATCGCGCCGGATACAAAGCGGGCGCGCTGCAGGCTGGAATGCAGACGGCCACCGGCGAGCTGATCGCGATTTTCGATGCCGATTTTATCCCGCCCCGCGATTTTCTGGCTCGCACCGTGCAATACTTCACGGATCCTTCGGTAGGCGTGGTGCAAACGCGTTGGAGCTATCTCAACCGCCATTTCAACCTGCTGACGGAAGTGGAAGCCATGCTGCTGGACGGCCATTTCATCATCGAGCATGGCGCGCGGTTTGGCGGCGGCCTGTTTTTCAATTTCAATGGGACGGCCGGTATCCTGCGCGCGAAGATGATTGAGGACGCAGGCGGCTGGCAGCACGACACGCTCACCGAAGATTCCGATTTGAGCTATCGCGCGCAGCTGAATGGCTGGCGGTTCGTGTATGTTCCGACCGTGGATTGCCCCTCCGAGCTGCCGGTGGATACCTATGGATTCCAAGTGCAGCAATCGCGCTGGGCCAAAGGTTTGACCCAGGTTGCCATCAAGCTGTTGCCGCGAATTCTGCGGTCGAAAGAGCCGTGGCGCATCAAGCTGGAAGCATTCTGCCATTTGACGCCAAATATTTCTTATCCGCTGATGCTGATCATGTCGGCGTTGATGTTGCCGGTGATGATCGTGCGGTTTTACATGGGCGTGTTCCAGATGCTGACGGTGGATCTACCGCTGATCGTGGCGTCGTTCTGTTCTATTTGGGCGTTTTACCTGATGGCCCAGCGCGAGCTGCATCCAAAGAACTGGAAGCGCGCGATCGTGCTGATGCCGGCGTTGATGGCAGCGGGAATCGCGTTGACGTTGATCAATACCAAGGCCGTGATCGAAGCGCTGCTCGGAATCAAGTCGGCCTTTGCGCGCACGCCCAAGTATGCGTTGGGCGACCGCAAAGTGAAGATCGAGAACTCCGGCTACCGGCGGCGCAGCGGTTGGATGCCGTACGCGGAACTGGCCGTGGGCGGCTATTTTGCGTACATGGTTGCGTACGCGATTGAGACCTGGAATTTCCTGGCTGTTCCGTTCCTGCTGCTATTCGTCGTGGGTTATTGGTGGGCCGGCTGCACTACGCTCTATCAGGAATACCAGGGCAAGCTGGAGTGGCAGCGGGAGCGAGCGCTGGCCCTCAGCGCCGCCCCACAGCCTGAGTATCCAGAGTAAAGTTCGCGGCGCGCGCGTCGTCCACGAACATTTTCACGGTGTCGAGCGAATACTCGCTCAGATCGCGGCCCAGCATCGAGAGCTTCTTCAGCAGATCGTGCGTCACCGTGATGATGTGGCAGCCGATGGCGTCGGCCTGGACGATGTTGAACAACTCGCGCGGGCTGGCCCAGATTAGTTCCATTTGAGGATAGGCGCGCATGCGCGCCAGAGCGCCGCACAGGATTGGCAACGGATCGCGGCCGGTGTCGGCCACGCGCCCGGCGAAGATCGAGATGCAGCTGGCAGAGTCCGTGGCGCAGGGCCGGAACGACGGCGTCCACTTGATCGAGCGTCATCAGCGCGGTGACGTTGACTTTCACGCCCTGCTCGGCAAGGCGCTTCACCAGCGGCGCCGCGCTGCGGCCATGCGTGTCGGTGATCGGGATTTTGACGTAGACGTTCTCGCCCCAAGTGGCGATGCGCAGCGCCTGCTGTTCCATCTCGTCAAAATCGTCCGAGAGAACTTCGAAGGAAAATGGCCGCTCCGGAATGGCCTCGCGCGAGCGATCTTGCCGAACGACTTCGTAATCGGTGATCCCGGCCTTGCGCATCAGTGTGGGATTGGTGGTGAAGCCCCTGATCCACGGATTGTCCGCCAGTTCCAGAATAGAAGCGCGGTCGGCGCCGTCGGCGAAAATCTTGACGCGCATCGAAGCTACGTCAGGCATAACGCACCGTTTCCGACGGGTGCCGCCCGATGAGCGGTCCGAAGGATCCATTGCGAGGCTTCCCTCAGGAGCGGACGCGCACGAAAGGGCCATCCGGGCGCTGCTCGGCATAGCCATAGTCCACGAAGATCGCGCGGCAACCGGCGCGATGGCCGGCTTCGATGTCGCGCCAACGGTCGCCCACGATGTAGCTTGATTCCAGATCGATGTCCCAGACGCGGGCGGCTTCAAGCAACAGGCCGGGCTGGGGTTTGCGGCAGGCAGCAACGCGCCGAGTCGTCATGCGGGCAAAGGCCGACGCCGTCCAGTTGCAAGTAGCGCTGCAGACGCTGGTTCATTTCAGCGACCTGTTCGGCAGTGACCAGGCCGCGCGCGATATCGGGCTGATTGGTGATCAGGATCAAGCGCGAATCCCGCTTCGCGCAACTTGCTGCAAGCTTCGCGGACTCCGGGCAACAATCGCAGATCCGAGAGCGTCGCGGGCGGATAGGGTTTGCCTTCACGCAGAACGGCGCGATTGACGACGCCATCGCGATCGAGAAAAACGGCCCGGCGCATCGGTCTAAATTCTCCCCAAACGAGCATCCGCGGCCATCGCATTCAGCGCCACGCACAGGGCTTGGCGCGTGTTGCGCTTGCAGGTCCAGCCCAGAGCCTGAATGCGATCCGTGTTCAAACGGACCACCGGAACGTCGCCCTTCCAGCCGCGATCGCCGCCGGTGTATTCGAGCTGGACCTGCTCGGCCGGCAGGCCAGCGACTTCGATCGCCAGTTGCGCGATTTCCGTGACCGTGATGTAGTCGCCGGTGGCGACATTGTAGACTTCGAAGGGCTTCGGGGAAACGCGTTGCGCAAGCAGCACGGCGTCCACGATGTCTTCGACGTGGATGTAGGATTTGCTCTGCTGGCCGTCGCCCAGAATGCGGAGCCGATCCGGTTGGGCGCGCAGACGGCGAATGAAATCGAACCCGACGCCGTGCGTTTGTCGCGCCCCGACCACGTTGCCGAAACGGAACGCGCAAGCCTTGAGATCGAACATGGCGCAATAGGAAGCGATCAGCGCTTCGCCGGCCAGCTTGCTCGCCCCGTACGTGGAGGCAGGCACCAGACGGCCCGTAGTCCTCAAACGCTTCAAAATCCTTGAGATCGCCATAGACGCCGCTGCCGGAAGCGTAGAGCAGGTTGGGCGTGCCGCTGCGCCGCATGGCTTCGACGATGTGCTGCGTCAGGAGCGTGCCCTCGCGAAAATCGATGTCCGGTTCCACCATCGCGCGCGCGATGTCGGGATTCGACGCCAGGTGGATCACGGTATCGTGGCCGGCCATGGTTCGTTCCAGCGCGGCCAGGTCCTTCAGATCGCCGTGAATCACACGCAGCCGACGGTCCTGCTCGTGATGCGCGTAATGCCACTCGCGGCCGCTCGAGAAATTGTCGTAGATGGTGACGGCTTCCGTGGCTTGGTCGCACAGCAGGCGATCGGTAAAATGGCTGCCGATGAAACCGGCGCCGCCGGCGATGAAAAATCGAGTCGAAGTCATCGCACGGACTCCCATTTGGTTGCGGAGCGCTGCAGCAGCGGATGGCTGACCAGCAAGTGCCAAAGCACCGCGCACAAGCCTTCGGTATGCGGCGTGACGCGATCGGGCGCCAGCGCGGGAATAACGATGCACTCTTCCGATACCTGGCGCGTGAATCCGCCGTTGCGTCCCACGATGCCGAAGATGTGCGCGCCCGACGCCGACGCGGTTTCCAGTGCCCGAACGATGTTCACCGATACGTTTTTCTCGCGGCTTCCGCCACCGACGGAGAACACCAGCACGCCGTCCTGCGGGCCGATGCGGGAGCCCTGGAGCCATCCGGCGAAGCAGGTGTCCCAACCTTCGTCATTCGCCCGGGCGGTCAGCTCCGAGACGTTGTCGGTGGGCGCGTAGGCTTCAAACCCGCACAGCTTGCGAAAATCGTTGACCGCGTGACCGGCGTGTCCTGCCGAACCGCCCACTCCCAGGATGAACAGGCGCCCGCCGAGTTCACGAACACGCGCAAGACCCAGAGCCATGCGCTCGATCGCAGCAATGTCAACGTGCCCCAATATAGCGGTCGTTTCCGCGATAAACGTGGCGGCGAAGCTCCCCTGAGAGGGAACTGTGGGTTGCTTAAGTGCTTCCTGAAGGTCGGTGAGGCTGGTCACGTGCGCACGAAGTTCCATCGGCAGAACGGCTTTGCGGCTTTAACCGCCCGAGGGCCAGCCGGAAGATGCGCTTGAACGTCCAAACGGTAGAAGACCAACGCTGTAGGGTGGTTTCGCCGATGCGTTCGCCATAGGGAATAAAGACTTCGTGGATGCGAAACCCTTGGAGGGCTGGTTTCAGCAGCAATTCGACCGGGAGCGCGGGGCCGTTCGGATCGACTTCCACCTGCTGGATCAATTTGCGGCTGTAAGCCCGCATTCCGGAGTGCAGGTCAGTCGACTTAACGCCCACCAGAAGCCAGCCGGTGAAAGCAAACAGCCAATTGGCGAAATAATTCGCCAGCGGCATGCTGTCCGGGCGATGTTCCAAACGGGAAGCATTCACCAGATCGTATTGCCCCGAAAGGACCATTTCGGCCAGGACGGGAATCTCCGTAGCCGGATACGTGCCATCGCAGTCCAATGTCACAACCACGTCGCCCTGCGATTCCTGCAACACGCGGGCCATCGCGCGGCCGTAGCCCTGGGGCGGGAATTGCCGTATGACCCGCGCTCCCAAGCCGGCGGCGATCGTTGGAGTAGCGTCGCGACTGCTATCGACGATGACAATTTCGTGCGGGCGGGCGCCGAGCGCCGCGCGAATGTCTTCCATCACCCGGGCTACGGCCTTTTCCTCGTTCATGGTGATCATCGCGACTGAAATCATGCTTGGCTCACTTGGTGGAAATTTTCAAGCGCGGCGAGGTCGCTATGAAGATGTTCTGCTGTCGGGTCGTCGTGGAACCGAGCGATGGATGTGGGGTGCGCCAGGATTACGAACTGGAATGCCAGCAACGCGGGCCACAAACCGCAGATCCCCCGTTCCACGGGATAGAGCCAACGCATGTAAGAACGATACGGCCCCGAATCCATGATGGACGGCGAGTCAATTTCGCGGGCCGTCTCGCGATCCCGAGCCGTACACTCTTTTGATCAGCGGGACGAACGGCCGCAGTATCCCTGGCGTGATGCGGCTGCGGCTGACGGTAAGGCCAGGCTGGCCGCAAGAAACGGCGAAAGCTGCGGCGCGTGAAAAACCGCATATGCGTGCGATCCAGCGTCCCGGTGTCGCCGTATTCAAATAGGCCCAGTAACAACTCCAGCCGCACGTTCCAAATGGCGACGTTCGGCAGCGAGATCAGCACCTGTCCCCCAGGCGCGAGCAGTTGGAAATGGCGCGTCAAGATATCTAGCGGATCGGTGAGATGTTCCAGCATGTCCGAGAAAACCACCACATCGAAACGCTGGCTACCTTGAAATGGGTACCGCTCCGGTTGCGTGACGTCTGCAACGTAAGCTTCGGCGAGACGCGTCTTGGCTTTTTCAATAGACGCTTCGGAAAGATCGACCCCCACCACCTTGTGGCCATAGAGATGAGCCAGTTCCGCTCCGTGGACACCAGAACCGCATCCCGACGTCAAGCACGCGCAGGCCACGCGGAAGACCCTGCATGATCTTGGGTATTTCGGGATTGGCGATTTCAAAATAGGGCCGCGAACTCATACGGCAATCTCCTGGGCGTCGTGGCCGGAAAGCACCCCGCGGTTCAGCCGATCCGCGACCTTGCGGGCGCGCTCAATGCACACGTCCATATTGATGTATTCGAATTCGGCCACTCGGCCGCACAGCGGAATGCCGATCTGTTCGAAGTATTCCTTGGCGCGCTTTAAATAGCGCCGGCAATCGTCGTTCTGAACCACATAGCCGTACTTGGTCCTCAGCACGCGGGAGTAACAGACTTCCGAGCGCCGGACCAGATCCATATCCTGCATGTCACTGATCACATCGGACAGAAGCTCGTCATCCGTCAATTCGTGCGTGCCATCGCCCGGATTAGTAGTGATTTCGGCTTGAATGATGGATTGACCGAGCGGTGCATTGTGCGGGCTGAAAACCGCCGGGAACGACAAACGATGGAAACGGATTTCCGGATCCGGAACGTAAATAGCGGTGTAGTCGGGGATTCGGGCGCTGTCGAGACCCACGGAGACGGTCACCAGCGAGTTAAACCGCAGTGCGTTTACAGCGGTCAGAACCTCGGGTGGTGTGCCGTCCAGCGCGGCCGCGAGTTCCTGGATGGGAATGGTACACACCAGCGCGTCATAACGCCGCGTAAACAAGTCGTTGCTGATGCACCACTGGCCGCCCTCTTTCCAAATTCGCTCCACGGTGAAATTGGATACGATGTTCGGCACCCGCTCAGCCATCGCGCCCGGAAGCGATTCGATGCCGCCGTGCGCCGGGTAGTGGAAATAAAGCTGGTGAGTGTAGCCTTCGGTTTCGACGCCGACCGCGGCCTTGATCACGTCCTCAATGGGCGGCTTGGGAACGCGGCCTTCCACCCACTCCAGACCAAGCTCCTCCGCGGGAACGTTCCAGATTTTCTCGTTATATGGGATTAGATATTTCTCGGCGAGTCCCTTGCCGAAGTGGTGGTAAATCCATTCCTTGAAATTGCTCTGGGGCGCGCGGATAGTCGTTCTTAATGTAGTGATAGAGGCACTCGAAGCGATCCTGCGGCTCCAGATCGAACAGGCCATTCTCGAACGGATATTTGACGTAGCGGCCCTTGTAGAAGATCTTGTTGTTACGGCGCGCGCGGTGGACGTTGTCGCCCAGCAGCGACACCATATAGTCCACCATCTCTTGATTGCGGGAAAAGATGATGTGGGGTCCCCCGGCGTCGTAAGTGAAGCCCTGCTCCTGCACGGTCTGGCAGTGGCCGCCGCCACGGCTTTCTTTTTCCAGCACCTCGCAATCGCCGTCCAAATGCGCTGCAATAGTGAGGCCCGCCAGGCCGCCGCCTAATATCCCAATCACCCGCAGTCCTCCCTTTGCCTCAGGCTTTTCCACATAACTAATCGGATGTTCGCCTGAGCTTCTGTAGAGCGCGCGACGTTCAGGGTTGAGGTTCGAGTTCCGCGGCCCGGTCGCCTTCTGGAGCGCGTTTACCGAGGCAAGAACTCAGCAGCTCGCGCACTTCCTGGAGCACTAGGTCCGTGCTCATGCCTTTTTGCATTACCTTTTGGACGCTTCCGTTCAAGTTCCGGCGCTCCTCCGCGGTCAGGTCCTTGGCCGTGAGAACGATCACTGGAACATCGCGGGCGTTGGGAATCCGCCGGAAAATCTCGAGAAAAGTGAGCCCGTCCAGCTCGGGCATCATTAGATCCAGCAGAATCAGGCCGGGGAAAACGGAAGACGCGATGCCGGCCGTGATCCTCTCCAGAGCGACCCGCCCATTTTCGGCTACCTGTACCTTCCATCCGTCTTTTTGCAGCGCGCTTTGCAGCAAATGCCGCGTATCGGGATCGTCCTCCACCACCAGGACCGGACGATGTCGAAGCCGGCTGTATTTCTGAAGCAAATTGCCTAGCCTGTCCCGGTCCACCGGCTTTGTCATATACTCGGCGGCGCCCAGAGCGAAACCCATATTTCGATCGTCGATCATGGTCAGCATGATCACTGGGATATCGGCCAGCTCGCGATCCGCCTTCAGCATGGAAAGCACGCTCCAGCCGTCCATTCCCGGCATGGACACATCGAGAGTGATCACGTCCGGCCGAAGCTCGCGTGCGCACCGCAAACCATCCTGTCCGTTCTTGGCTACCGTAACCTGATAGCCTTCCTTCTGTAAGAAAGACGTCAGCAGTTCCTGAACGACGGCATCGTCGTCGATTACCAGTACTCTGCCGGGCGCCACTCCACGGCTGAGCGCGGCCAACCCGTTAGTGCCAGGCTGGCTGATGAGGGATGCGGACGGAGCCGGCGCGCGGGTTTCCTCGGCCACCACGGCTGGAAGCGAAATGGTGAAGGTGGTTCCCCTACCGGCCTCGCTTTCTACGCGGATGTTGCCGTCCATCATCTCGCAAAACTTCCTGGTGATGGTAAGTCCCAGCCCGGTCCCTCCGTATTTCCGCGTGGTGGACGCATCGGCCTGAGCGAAGGCGTCGAAGACCTTGGTCAGCTGCTCGGGCGTCATGCCGATGCCCGAATCGGTGACTCGAAATTCGATCCATTCACGCATGGAGGCATTGAAGCGGCGAACCTGCACTTCAATGGAGCCGCCCTTGGTAAATTTGCTGGCGTTGCTAAGCAGGTTGAAGAGCGACTGGCGTACTTTGGTCAAGTCGGCGCGCATGGACCCGATTCCAGCCGGGATCTGCATGGCGAGACGGTTCGCGTTCTTCTCGATCAATGGCTGCATGGTGGCCGCGACCTCCCGCATCATCGCCTCGATGTCGAAGGTTTCCACGTACAGATCGGCCTTGCCCGCCTCGATCTTCGAAAGATCGAGAATGTCGTTGATTAACGAGAGCAGATGACGGCCCGCGGTTTTGATCTTCTGCAGATCCGGAACGAAACTCGCCTGGCCGGCCTCCTCGGCTTCTTCCGCCAGAATTTCGCTGTAGCCGATGATGGCATTCATGGGAGTGCGAAGTTCATGGCTCATGTTGGCGAGAAACTGGCTCTTGGCCCGATTGGCCGCCTCCGCCTCGTCCTTAAGAATGCTCAGTTCCCGTTGGCGCTCTTCCAGCTGTTTACGCGCAAAAAATAGATGCTGCGCCATTTCATTGAAAGTTTGAGCCAGGCCGCTCAGCTCATCCGATCCTCGGACCGGAATCCGGTGGATCAGGTCGCCGGACCCGATCGCATCGGCGCCTGACTTCAACGCTCCTAGAGCGCTTAAGAAATAACGGGAAACCCGCCAGGCGAGCAGCCCTGTCAACAATCCGGACACAGCGAAAATCAGAATCGTGATACGTGTCGTAACTCGCGCGGTGCCATAAAAGTGGGCGCTGTCGGCTTCCACCATGTCCTTTTCGTTCTGCTGCAATTGCGGCAGAAGCTGGTGGATAACCTTTTCGCTCAAGGGCTCGCCGTGGATGGCCGCTTCCTGGATGGCCAAGGCCTGGTTGTGGCCCAGGTTTTGATAGAAGATGCGCCAGGAGTTGCCGAGCTCGCCAAAAGCGGCGCCGAAGGATTCGATGCTCCTCCGGCTTTCGCCTTCCGAAAGCAAACTCATGCGGCGAATCTTCTCGCTGATCGCGTCCAAACGGCTGTTGAACTGGGCAATTTCATCCGGTGAAGCGCCCTTGGCCATCGAGTCCGGTGTAATCTGGCTGATGAGCGTGACCTGCTTCTCGCAATTGTTCAACTCCTGCTGAATCGCGCTGATCAGATTCTGGCGCGCGATGGCGCGGCGCAACTCCTCAAAAGACGATTCGCGTTTGGAATCGCTCCAGAAGTAGAAGATCAGATTGATCCCCAGTAGCAGCAGGATTGCGAGGTAAGAGAGCGTGAGGCGGGCGCGTATGGTCATGGCCGTCTACTTGAGCGCATAACCTTTGTCGCCCGGAAGTCTCCCGTCGATTTTGAGCTCTTTCATGTTCTTGGGAATCCGGCTGGCATCCACAAACGCGATCGAGCCTGGAATGGCCGACACCAGTTGGGTCGCCATGTCATTGGAGTACGCTACCTTGGGCCCGTTCTGCGCCTCGGCGCGAAATATCTTTTCGATCCAGTAGCGCCGGAACTCCGACTCGTTCATGTGGTAGATGTTCTTGAGAACCACTTCCCGCTCGCGGGTTCCAGGCTCCCGGATCAGCAAAGTAACTCGCAGGGTTCCGTTCCAGAATTGCCGATCGCCCAGCAACAGCTTGCGAATCTCGGCCAAGCTCAGATCGTCCACGGGCATGTCTTCACGGACCACCACGGCGATGTCGCCGCCCATACCGGCCGGAAGGACAGGCCTAGCCCACAAAGTGAGCACAATCAGCAGGTTGAGAGTACCAGCTAGGGCCTTCACGGTACTCACTTCATCGGCCAATTCTCGCCCCGTCAATAGTGCTGGAAACCCGAATGGTTCCTAAAGTTTGCAGTCCGTCGGCCCGATTAAACTTCTAAGCGTGCCCTGGAAATAAGAATGCCGAAAATCCTCTTGGTGGAAGACAACGAGATGAACCGGGATATGCTGACTCGCCGCCTCATCCGCCGGGGATTTGAGGTGACCGTCGCCGTAGACGGTCAGCAGGGCGTGGAAATGGCGGGGCGGGAATCTCCCGATATCATTCTCATGGACATGAGCCTGCCTGTGTTGGATGGGTGGGAAGCAAGCCGTCAGTTGAAGGCCAGCGCAGGCACGCAAGGCATTCCCCTGATCGCGCTGACCGCCCATGCGATGGCCGGCGACCGTGATCGCGCCATGCAAGCTGGTTGCGACGACTACGACACCAAGCCCATCGAATTCCAGCGGCTGATGGACAAAATCGACCGCCTGCTTACTGCCCCATCGAAATCATGAGTGTGATGAAGTCATGACGGCCCGGCCTTCGGCGCCCGACGATCCTATCAGCCTGGAACAAATTGCCCACTTGAGGCATGAACTGCTGACACCGATCAATCACATCCTCGGTCTCACCGAGATCCAGATCGACGAGGCGCCGGAAACGGGACTTGACGACTATGTTCCAGCCCTGGCGGAAATTAACACGCGGGGCCGAAAGCTGCTGGCGATCATCGAAGGCGATCTGGCGCCGTTTTCCCGCCTTTCCGATCTCGAGCATCTCAACGCTCGGCTGGAGTCGGAAGCCCGTCCCACCATCGGCCGGTCGCAGAGGCTGGCGTTGGAGCTACAGGCGATCGGACATGACTCCGCGGCCGAAGAAGTGAATCTGGTTTCGAGCGCGCTCGAAAACCTGGTCGCCATTTTGCGGGAAACCGTTCGGGATCTCAGCACGGCACAACCGGGCCAATCAAAAAGTGAAGGCGATCTGCGCGTTTAGGCCGTTGGCAGCCGCGGCGTAGTTCCATAGACGGTTATACTGCAGCTTAAACGCCGCGTACTCGCTGTAGTCCACTCGGATTCCCACGGACGGCCCGTAGAAGAGTCCTTGCAGGACATTCACCGGATCGCCAAGACGATCATTTAGGTATTGATAACGGAAGTACGGCCGGTAAATGCCGAACTTGCGCGACAGCTGCGTGTAAGCCATCGGGCTTTTGTAAGTGAGAGGCGTTCCCACCAGGTGATTGGTTAACAGGACCGCTTCGTTCATAAATTCCCAGGTCGGAGTGATGTACACCACGTAGGCGCTCCCGATGTCTTGGCTGACGGGCACAACGCCGGGGGGGACCAGCCGGTCGTGATAGAACGATCCTCCGATTTGCAGCCCCTGCAGCTGCTCCGGCCGGATGTAGGCCGCAAAATTGAAGGCTTTGTAGGCTCGATCCGAATAGAGATTCTGCACCGGCTCGCCGCTGGGGCTGGACGAGCGGCCATTTCCGATTTCGGCGACCCAGTGCAGATTCAGCTTTCCAGTCTGTGGAACCAACCCCGTCATGGTGGCTCCCACGGTGTGAACCGGCAGCACTCCGCCGCTGTCTTCAAACAGGTACATGATCGGCCGTCCCTCGGCCGTCGAGAACCAATTCCCGTGATGGTAGGCCGTGTTGTAGTATCCGATCGACGTATGAAAACGCCCTGCGCTGATCGCGAAATAGTCGTTGAGACGGTAGGTGAGTTCGTAGCGTTCGATATCTATGCCGAACTCGTTGGTAGTGTCCGCTCCAAACACCATTTCGCTCAGGAAGCTCAGATGGTCGGATAGCTTGGAAGTCATGAACAGATCAAACTCGCCGGCTTGAAACGCAGTGTGGGGCGGAGTCTCGGGATTTCCGCAGACCATGCATCCGTTGGTGGCAACCGGGAAGATCAGGGGGTTGGCGATCGATCCGGTGCCAAAGTTGAAATCGAAGAAGCCGCGTATGTTCAAGACCGGTCCGCCGCCCGGGATTTGCATGTTGTGTCCCTGCATTCCCTCGGCCTGGGCTTCGGCCTGGGCTTGCGCAGCTTTGGCGTTGGCTTCAGCTTCTGCGGCGCTAGGCGAGGATGCCTGAGCCAGAGCCGACGCCGGCGCGGATGGAGTCGCCGGCATTCCCAGCTTTTCCTCAAGCGCTTGGATGCGGCGTTCACTTTCCGCTAATCTCACCGTCAACTGCCGGATGGTTTCTTGATCCGATTGCTGAGCACTGAGCGTTGCCGCCAGGACAAAAAATGCCAAGCAGCACCAGATGAATGGCCTCGACACGGGTTAGGTCGACCTCCTGATAGTCCTAAGTAGATCCCTAGGTAAGTAGTAGATCGTCTGATCTAAGGTCCCTCATTAGCCCGATTCGGGGGGCGGATGAAAAATCAGGCCACCAAAGTTTCGCCAACTCGCTACCGATCATATAGATAGATATGCGAGAGATACGCATGCACCGGAGCCTTCTGGCCGTTTTGCTCGGCTCGCTGCTCTGTGTGCTGAACCATATTGGGGTGATTGCGGGGATGGTGGCTCCGCCGCCGGGCTATCAGCCGGCATATTACCTTCGCAACCTGGACGTCCCGCAATACATAACCTGGATGGAACTCGCCCGAACGCACTGGCTGCTTCCAAACGGGCATGCGCCCTGGCAAACCGAACCTGCTCTGTTTCAGCCTTTGTTCATCATCGCGGCACGGACCGGGCTGCCAACCATCGTCGCCTACTACGGCTTGCAATTGATGATGTATTGGCTGGCTGCGTATGCCTTGATTCTGGCAGCGCAAACATTCATGAAGACACGGCGGGCCATGCTATATGCCGCTCTGGTTGTGCTGGGGGCGCTGCCGTTACGGCTGCTGGGTTGGTCAGTTGCAAAGGTGCTTGGGTTGCCGGCCATGGTGCAACTGATCTTGAGCTACGGAGTAGTGGAGTATGGCTACGACACTGCGGACGGGCTGGTACGCGGCGGTTTGTCGAATTCCATGTTGCTCACATTCGGAACGGCAATGATGTTGTTCGCGTTCACGAACCTCGCGAAGTTCATCGCCACGAGCCGGCGAAGCTACTACTATTGGCTTCTGCTATGCGTTTTCCTGGACGGTTTGTTTCACCCCTTCGAAATTTTCGTGATCACCGTGGCCGCGGTGTGGCCACTATGGAAAGCGGCGCGAAAGAGTGACTGCTGGTGGGTGTTCGTGGCGGCGGGGGTGGGAATGCTGCCCTCTGTCCTCGAAACGCTGCGATTCTCCTGGATACGAGACCTCTCGCAGATTTCGACTTGGAAAATGGGATCGCCCGCGTGGGTGCTACTGGTTTACGGCATACCCGCGATGCTGATCTGCTGGCTGATGCTGATTCGCTTCCGCGTGGAGACTCCGGAAGACGAAGTCCTGCAGAGCTGGTTCCTCTGCGCGGCGGTGTTGCCAATGATCCCGCTGGTGCCCAGCGCCATGCACACCTTTGACGGGTACGTATATGCGGTCGGTTTTCTATTGGTGCGCAAGGCGCAAGCCGACAAGCTGTTCTCGAAGCTATTTCGGGAGCGCCGCGAAATGATGCGGCTCGTGCTGGCGGGTTGGGGAGTGGTTTCGGCGCTGGCGCTCGGGAGCATGTACGCGCAGTTCTGGAAGGACGGCAAATCCGCGAACCCGGAATTTCTTTCCGCCGTGGCGCCGAAGGAAGAGGTTGCCATGCTGGCGTGGATGAAGGCCAACCTTCCGCGCGATCGGCTGGTGCTGGCGCCGGAAGCAATGGCGCCCTGGGTTGCGGCGATCCCCATGCCCAGCCTGGGCAGCCACGACCTATTCAGCGTGACCTATCAGGCGCAGCGAGACTTGGCCAGCCATTTCTATCAGGGACAACCGCTGCGCAGCGATCTGATCGATGGATTCGGGATCAGCTATGTCGTCGCGCCGGCTGGAGCTCCAATTGTTCTCGAAGGCAGCAGGCTCTTGCATCAGGAAGCATCCCTGCGGCTGTATGAAGTTCCAGGCGAGCGGATGAAACCGTATCCGGGGCTGGAACACCTTGCTGGAGCGCCAACGCCGAGCCCGGTCCGGCAATGGGTGGTGCGCGTACTCGGTATGTTCCGGCGATCCGCGGCCTAACCGCCCGATTCCGCGCTGAGCCAATCCTGGGCGCGCCGTTCCAGCGCGATGCGGACCAACTGAGCGCGGGTGCGGACACCGGTCTTGTCGAACAACTGTTGCAACACCGCTTTCACGGAGCCTTCCGAGATTTGCAATTGGGCGGCGATCTCTTTATTGGTAAGTCCCTCGAAGACTCCTTGCAGAACAAAGCGCTCGCGCGGGGTGAGCGCCTGCGAGGCACGCTGTTCCTCGGAGCGCCCGGTGGCTCCGGCAATAACGGAACGCATGGCGCGGGGGTCCAGCCACGGTTCGCCGGCCATGAGTTTGCGGATGGCTTCCACCAGTTGAGCGGGGGAGCTGTGCTTAAGGAAAATGCCTTCCGACCCGCTTTCCAGCACCCGAACGGTGGCCGCGTCGCTCATTCCGGCGGTGACCATCAGGATGCGGCCTTGAAATCCAGTTTTGCGAATTTCCTCGAGGGCGGCCGTTCCCTGTTCCTCGCCCAGATCATAATCCAGAAGAATGATGTCGGGCCGTTCCTGGGCGGCAATGGCGAGCGTCTCCGAGACCGAGGCGCAAGAGCCCACGATGCGGAAACCGGGTTCAGTCTGCAATAACCGGCTGAGGCTGTCGCGGAACAGGCTGTGATCGTCCACCAGCAGTATCCGGATTTCCTGTGCCATAGGTGTCTTTTCCGCTGCCGGCCAGGACCGGCGAGAGTTCGACCACGAATGTAGCACCCCCTTGGCCGCCGTGCAGAGTAGGCTCGGGTTCATAGCGCAGATCGCCATGGAAGGATCGCATAAACGCGCGCGACAGATAGACGCCCAGTCCGGTGGCTTGCGCGCCCGGCTGGAAAGGGCGGAACAGGCGTTCGGGATGCGAGACGCCGGCGCCGCTGTCCTGGATGCGAACGACGATTCGCGGGCCTTCGGCTCGAGCCGTAATTTTGAGAGCGCGGACCGGTTGATCGAGCATGGCGCGCTGGCTGTTCTTGGTGAGGTTGAGGAACACTTGCATCAGACTCTGGCGATCGGCCCACACGGCGGGCATACCGGGTTGAATGTCCCAAGCGACGACGATATCTTCCTCGCGGAGCGCAGGCTCAATCACGATGCGCAACTCTTCCAGCAACGCGGGCAAGTCCACCCGGACAGCCTGATAGGCGGTCTGACGAAGCTCCAGCGCGGCGATCTTCTCCAGAGCCTGTATCAGCGTCCCCAGAGCTTCAAAATCCTTGTTGTTGGCAAGAGCGCTGTTCCGTACCAGGCTTTCATGAACCACCGCGATCGCGCCGCATACGTTGCGAACTTCGTGCGACACGGCGCCCACCAGGATGCGCGACGCAGCCAACAGTTGATGGAGGCTGAATTCTTCACGATTGCGCAGATCTTCGGAGGTGTCCACCACCATTGCCGCCAGGCGCGATCCAACGCTGGTGCTGTAGGTGGAGAACCACATGTCGGCCTGAAACGCTTCGCCATCTTGGCGGCGCCCGCGGCACTGCATTACCGTGCGGAAGACGGGGCCATTCTGTTCGGGAGCCGGGACATTCACCAGCGATGGAAGATACTGGCGAATCGATCTGCCTGGAAGCTCGCCCGGCAATAATGCGAACAGTCGATGCGCGGCTTCGTTGGCCTGGAGAACATAGCCATAAGAATCGGCCGTGAAGATCGCGACCGGGCTGCTGTCCACCAACACCTTGAGCTGCTCCTCGGCAGCTCGCCGGGCTTCACTCTCGGCTTCGATCTGCCGTAAGTGGTGGAGGGCGGCCTGGCGGCTGCGGACAACTTCATAAACGAAAAGGCCCATGCCAAGGAACGCGGCGAACACCAGAATGTCGCGTGGTATCCCGGAGGCAGCCCGCCAGTCGAAGGAGTCAAAAACCTCCGTCAGTAAGGTACACAGCGCGGCCACGATGCCGATCTGCCAGGGCCTCAAAACACTGCCAACCATCAGCATGGGAAACAGGTAGAGAAAGCCCAGCGTGACGTCCCGGTCGGCGCGCCAGTCGGCAAACGCAATGACGGCGATCAAGAGCCCTGCCCGAAGCAGGACAGACTTTGTACCGCCACGTAGAAAGAAAGACAGCATGGGGATGCGCGCCGGGTCAGTCATATTCTAGACACGCAGCTACTGGCATTCGCAAGACTTGCGCGGGCTGTTAGTAGAAAGACTCCGGGCATTGGCCAAAAGATAGGCGATCGGGCTGACCGAACGATAGTGGACTCGCCTTTATCCACACGGCTACCTTTAAGTTTAGATCGAGATCCGCCGCCAGCGCCCACGTCGGCCTTGGCCTGAGCAGTGTTCTACGTTAAGTAGAGGACCTGAAGCAGGTAGACTGGAGCCGGAGACGTTGGAACATGCGGCGATTGAAAGATTCTGTTGGAAATGGGCGCTGGTGGCTGCTGCTGGTGTTTTTGATGAGAACCGGCGCCTTTGCACAGTCCCACAGCTTTACATGGCAAGAAGTTCGAGACCGCTTTCAAACCGCCAATCCAACGCTAAAAGCGGCCGGGATCAGTATCGATGAATCGCGCGCACAAGAAATCACGGCCTACTTACGGCCGAATCCCGATTTGACAGCTTCCGTGGATCAGATCAATCCATTTTCGACGCAAACTCTGCCGAACGGCGGCCCCAACGCGTACGCTCCTTTCGCCTACGCGTTTCCGGCGGGCTCCATCAGTTATTTGCACGAACGGCAGCACAAGCGGGAATTGCGGAGAGAAAGCGCGCAGCAAGGCACCGCGATCGCCGTATCCCAGTATGCCGACCAGGAGCGGACGCTGCTGTTCAATCTGCGCAGCGCGTTTGTGCAGACGCTGCAGCAGAAAGCGGTTCTGGATCTGGCGCGTGAGAACCTGGCGTATTACAACCGTCTGCTCACGGTAAGCAACGACCGGTTGAAGGCCGGCGACATCGCGAAAGTGGATTACCAGCGTTTGGAACTGCAGCGCGTGCAGTATGAAACCGACGTCCAGACCGCCATGGTGAATCTGCGAACGGCGAAAATCCAGCTATTGACGCTGCTGAACGATCGGACTCCGGTGGAACAGTTTGACGTAACGGGGCCGTTCGATTTTTCCGAACAGATCGAGCGGCTGGAAGAGCTGCGACGTCAGGCGTTGGACAACCGGCCCGATTTGAAAGCGGCGATGCAGGCGGTGGAGAAAGCGCAGACCGATCACCGGCTGGCGGTGGCCAACGGCTCCGTGGATCCCACCTTCGGAGCGGACTTCGCTCGCAATCCGCCCATTCCCGGTACTTCGGCGTCAATGTCAGCATCCCGCTGAAACATTTTCGACCGGAACCAAGGCGAAAAACTGCGAACGCAACAAGACATCACGCGCAACGAACGGCTGCGCGATGCCGCCACGGCGCAAGTGTTCAGCGACGTGGATTCGGCCTACGCGACCATCGAAAGCAACCTGACGCTGCTGCGGCCCTATAAGGATATTTATTTGAAAGAGGCCGTGGAGGTGCGCGACACGGTTTCGTTCGCGTATACGCGCGGCGGCGCTTCCCTGCTGGATTTTCTGCAGGCGCAGCAGGATTACCGCAGCACGCAATTGAATTATTTGAACCTGATTGGTTCCTACCTGACGGCGGCCGCCCAAGTGAATCTGGCCGTCGGCCAAGAGGTTATTCCATGAATCGTATGATGGCCGCAGTCATCGGCCGCGGCATGGGCCTCGCCGCCAGTGCTTGAGCTGCTGGCTGGCTGCAACGAGAAAGTGGAAGCCAATCCCAAAGACGGGAGCGCCGCCGGCCGCGGAAGTGATTCACGAATCGGACGGCAGCGTGTTCCAGGTGGATCATCCCGAGCAGTTCCCGATCGTGACCGCGGGCCAGTACTCGACGCGCGCCGGAATTGAAAGCGACCGGCACCGTGAGCGCGGATGTCTCGCGAAACATTCCGGTGATTTCGCTGGCCTCCGGCCGGATCGTCGAGATCGACGCGCGCCTGGGCGACTCGGTCACCAAGGGACAGTTGCTGCTCAAGGTGCAAAGCCAGGATATCGCGCAGGCTTTTTCCGATTACCGCCAGGCGGTGGCCGACGAAACCTTGGCCAAGGCGCAATTGGAGCGCTCCAAGGAACTGCTGGAAAAGGGCGCCATCGCGAAGAAGGACGAGGAAGTGGCGGAGGACGCGGACATAAAAGCCAAAGTGACGGTGGAGACCACCATCGAGCATCTGAAGGTCTTGGGCGCCGATATGGATCATCCGAGCTCCATCATCGAGATCCATGCGCCGGTTTCGGGCGTCATCACCGATCAGCAGGTGACAGCGTCGGCGGGCGTCAAGACGCTGGACAATTCTCCGAATCTGTTCACCATCTCGGATCTATCGCATGTGTGGATCATCTGCGACGTGTATGAGAACGATCTGTCGTTCGTCCACGTGGGCGAGTTTGCCGACATTCATCTGGCTGCGTATCCCAACGTGGTTCTCAAGGCGCGCATCGCCAACATCGCTCCCACCCTGGACCCCAACATCCGCACCGCAAAAGTGCGTCTGGAAGTGGAAAATTCGGGCATGTTGCGCTTTGGCATGTTCGTGACCGCGACCTTCCACGGGATGCAAAAGGAAGCGCACGCCACCGTGCCGGCCACGGCGATCCTGCATCTGCACGATCGCGACTGGGTGTATGCGCCGGACGGGGAGCAACAGTTTCGGCGCATCGAAGTGGTGAGCGGGAAAATGCTGCCCGGCAATCTGCAGGAGATCGTCTCCGGCATCCAGTCCGGACAGCAGGTAGTGGCGAACGCGCTAGTTCTTCAATCCACCGTGGAGCAGTAAGGGGTTCCAGGCGGCAGGAAGCCGGGCAGTAAATGATCCGCAAAGTAGTCGATTTCGCGCTCAACAACCGGTTTCGTGGTTCTGGCCGTCGCGCTCCTGCTGCTGGTCTGGGGCGCCATCTCGTTTCACAACCTTCCGGTGGAAGCTTATCCCGACGTCGCGAACAACTACGTCGATGTCATCACGCAATGGCCGGGCATCTCGGCCGAGCAGATCGAACAGCAGGTGACCATCCCACTGGAAATCGCCATGAACGGCATTCCGGACGTGGTGCACCTGCGTTCGTTTTCGTTGTTTGGCTTATCGGATGTGAAGCTGATCTTCGAAGACGGATCGGAGAACGCCTGGAATCGCGAGCGCGTGCTGGAGCGCCTGGCGCAAGTCACTCTTGCCACCCGGAGTCACGCCGCAGATGGGGACCGACTGGAGTCCGGTCGGGCAGATCTATTTCTTCACGCTGCGCAGCACCAATCCGAAATACGACGTGATGGAGCTGAAGTCGCTGGAGGACTGGGTGGTCGAAAAGAACTTCAAGTCCGTGACGGATGTGGTGGACGTGGCGAGCTTCGGCGGTCCCACGCGCGAGTATCAGGTTCGTATCGATCCGGAAAAGCTGATCGCGTACGGCATGAGCATCGGCCAGGTGGAGCAGCAACTGGCGAACAACAACGCCAATGCGGGCGGCAGCTTCATCGAGGCGGGTCTGCAGCAGGTGAACGTGCGCGAAGTCGGCATGGTGAACAACGTGCGCGACATCGCCGACACCGTGATTAAGACCCAGAACGGAACGCCGCTGCGCATCGGCGATATTGCCACCGTGGCCCAGGGCCCCAAGATCCGTCTAGGGCAATTTGGACGCGCGATTCGCCGCGAGGATGGAAGGATTGTCGACAACCAGGACGTGGTGTCCGGAATCGTGCTGATGCGCAAGGGCGCGGATTCCGACACCACGCTCAAGGGCATTCACGCCAAGGTGGACGAACTCAACAACTTCATCCTGCCCGCCGGCGTGAAGATTGTCCCGTTCATCGATCGCAGCGAGCTGGTGGAGTTCACGACCCACACCGTCCTGCACAACTTGACCGAGGGCATCATCCTGGTCGTGATTATTCTGTTCCTGTTCCTCGGCAACACGCGCGCCGCGCTGATCGTGGCGGTGACCATCCCGTTTTCACTGCTGTTTGCATCCATCTGCCTCAGCTTGCGGCATATTCCCGCCAATCTGTTATCGCTGGGCGCTCTCGATTTCGGAATGGTCGTGGATGGCGCGGTGGTGATGATCGAAAACATCGTGCGGCATCTGCACACCCAGCGTTCCGCGGACGGCGAACGCCTGTCGGTGGGCGACCAGATCCGCGCCGCGGCGCATGAAGTACAGCGGCCGGTCTTCTACGCGATCACGATCATCATCACCGCGTACATCCCGATCTTCACGCTGCAGCGCGTGGAGGGACGGCTGTTCAAACCGATGGCCTGGACCGTGGCGTTCGCGTTATTGGGAGCGCTGCTGTTCTCGATTATCGTCTCGCCGGTGCTGGCCAGTTTCTTGTTCCGGCGCGGAGCGAAGGAGTGGCACAATCCTCTGATGCGAATCCTGACGGTTCGCTACCGCGCGGCCGTACGCTGGGCCATTCGTGAACGTTGGGCCGTTGTATCGGTGGGCGTGCTGGCGTTGGGGGCGACGGCATTTCTCGCCTTAAGCGGGATTATCGGTTCCGAGTTCCTTCCCCATCTGGACGAAGGCGCGCTGTGGGTGCGCGGAACTCTGGCGCCCAGCACAGGCCAAACCGAGGGTGTGCGCGTTGCGAACCTGGCGCGTTTGACACTGGCCGCGTTCCCAGAGGCGACCACCATTACCAGCCAGGTGGGACGCCCGGATGATGGCACCGACACCACCGGATTCTTCAACACCGAATACTGCGTGGATCTCAAACCGAAGGAGCAATGGCGGCCGATCTTCCGTCAAAACAAGGAAGAGCTGATCGCGGCCATGAACGAACAGCTGTCGAAGATCCCGGGCGACCATCTGGAATTTCTCGCAGCCCATCGCGGACAACATGGAAGAAGCTGTCAGCGGCGTAAAAGGCCAGCTCGCCACCAAGATCTACGGAGACGACCTGCGGACGCTGGAAGACAAAGCGGACGAGATGATGAAGGTGATGCGCACCGTCCCGGGCGTCGAAGATCTGGGAGTGTTTCGGCTGCTGGGCCAGCCCAACTTGAACGTCCAGGTGGATCGCCAGCAAGCGGCGCGGTTTCAAATCAACGTCGCCGACGTCCAGGACGCGATTCAGACCGCCGTGGGCGGCAACGCGCTGACGCAGGTGCTACAGGGCGAGCAGCGCTACGACCTGGTGGCGCGTTATCAGGCGCCTTACCGCAACACGCGCGAAGCGATCGCAAATATCCGCCTGCTTTCACCATCGGGCGAGCGGGTCTCGCTCGCGCAATTGTGCAAGATCGAAATGAAGGACGGCGGCTCCGAGATTTATCGCGAAGGCAACCAGCGCTACGTAGCGGTGAAGTACAGCGTGCGCGGGCGAGATCTGGGAAGCACGGTGGAGGAGGCCATCGAGAAGGTCGGCAGGCAGGTCCAGCTGCCGCGCGGCTATCACGTCAATTGGGAAGGTGAATACGAGAGCGAGAAGCGGGCCGCGGCGCGCCTGGCCATCATCGTTCCGCTCACGGTGCTGATCATTTTCGTGATCCTGTACACCATGTTCCAGTCCGTCAAATGGGCCTCCCTCATCATTGTCAACGTTATGATGACCCCGCTGGGCGGGATGCTGGCGCTGCTGCTGACGCACACGCACTTCAGCGTTTCTTCAGGCATCGGATTTCTCGCGCTGTTCGGCGTGTCGGTGCAGACCGGCGTCATCATGCTGGAGTACATCAATCAAAGACGCGCGCGCGGGCATTCCATCGAAGAAGCCGCGGTTGAGGGCGCGGTGTTGAGACTCCGCCCCATTATCGTGACCAGCATGGTGGCAACGCTCGGGCTGCTGCCGGCCGCGCTCTCGCACGCCATTGGATCCGATTCGCAGCGTCCATTCGCCATTGTGATCGTCGGCGGCTTAATCTCCGGGCTGCTCCTAAGTATTTTCCTGTTGCCGACGCTATACGCGTGGATCGCGCGCGAAGGCGACGTATTGCCAATGCCGGAGGTTCAGCTGGAAGAATCGCACTAAGCGGAAAAGTTGAGCGGATCTGTTAAGCTTGGAGCGAAGAAATGCTGTCGTTATTTCTCTGTCCGCTCCCAGTTTCATGATCCGGCGTCTTGTCGATTTTGCACTGGACAATCGAGTCCTGATTGTCGCTCTCGCCCTGATGCTCCTCATCTGGGGCGCTATCTCCTTTCATAACCTTCCAGTAGAAGCCTATCCGGACGTGGCGAACAACTACGTTCAGATCATCACCCAATGGCCGGGCCGTGCCGCCGAGGAAGTGGAACAGCAAGTCACCACGCCCATTGAAATCGTGATGAACGGAATCCCGCATCTGGAGCACTTGCGGTCGTTTTCCGTGTTCGGGCTCTCCAGCGTGATGCTCATCTTCGACGACCAATCGGCGAACGATTGGAACCGCCAGAAGGTCCTGGAGCGGCTTTCGCAAATCAATCTGCCTGAAAATCTGCAGCCGCAGATCGGCACCGACTATAGCCCGGTAGGCCAAATCTACTGGTACACACTGCGCAGCACCAACCCCAAGTACGACTTGATGGAGCTGAAGACCCTGCAGGACTGGGTGCTGGAGAAGCAATTCAAGTCCGTTCCGAACGTGGTGGATGTGGTGAGCTTTGGCGGCGTCACGCGGGAATATCAGGTCCGTATCGATCCTGAAAAACTGGTGGCTTACGGGTTGAACATCGGCCAGGTGGAACAGCAGCTCAGCGAACAATAACGTGAATGCCGGCGGGAGCTTCGTGGAAGAAGGCCTGCAGCAGATCAACGTTCGGGCCTTGGGCTTGATGAAGAGCGTCACCGACGTCCAGAAGACCATGTTGAAGTCGCAGAACGGGGCATCGCTTCGTGTCGGCGATGTGGCGACCGTAAATCAGGGACCCAAGATCCGCCTGGGGCAAATCGGCCGCGCCGTTCACCTGGACAGTGGAAAGATCGACGATAACAGCGACGTGGTGGAAGGCATCGTCCTGCTGCGCAAGGGCGCCGATTCCGACTCCACGCTAGTGGCGATCCACGACAAAGTCGACGAACTGAACAAACACATCCTTCCCAAGGGTGTGAAGTATTATTCCTTTCCTCGACCGCAGCAAGCTGGTTACTTACACCACCCACACCGTGCTGCACAATCTTACCGAGGGCATCATTCTTGTCGCCGTCATCTTGTTCGTATTTCTCGGCAACATCCGCGGCGCGTTTATTGTGGCGCTTACCATTCCGTTCTCGCTGCTGTTCGCGTCCATATGCCTAAACCTGAACGCCATTCCAGCCAACCTGCTTTCACTGGGCGCACTGGATTTCGGCATGGTGGTGGAAGGCGCGGTGGTGATGGTGGAAAACATCATCCGCTACCTCGCCCATCACGATGAACCGGGTTCCGGGCAGCCTCCGGGCAGCGCGCTGGAGCGAATTCGGGCGGCGGCGCACGAAGTTCAGCGGCCGGTGTTTTTCTCCATCGCCATCATCATCACCGCCTATGTGCCCATCTTCACGCTGCAACGCGTGGAAGGCCGCCTTTTCAAGCCGATGGCCTGGACCGTGGCGTTCGCACTGTTGGGATCGCTGATCTTTTCCATGCTGATCGCGCCCGTGATTTCGAGCTTCAGCTTTGGCCGGCACGTGACGGAGTGGCGCAACCCGCTGATGACCGCCATGACGAACGGGTATCGCGCCAGCTTGAAATGGGCCATCCGGTTTCGCTGGATCACCGTGGCAGTGGCTGCGGTAGCGTTGGGCGCATCCGCCTATTTGCTCTTCAGCGGCGTGATTGGCTCCGAGTTTCTCCCGCATCTGGACGAAGGCGCAATCTGGGTACGCGGAACGCTCGCGCCCAGCACCGGACCCACCGAAGGCGCGCGTGTGATGAATCAAGCCCGCGTGCTATTGGCGTCGTTTCCCGGAAGTGACGCAAGTGATCTCTCAGGTGGGGCGGCCCGACGACGGCACCGACATCGCGGGATTCTTCAACACCGAGTATTTCGTCGATCTGAAACCGAAAGAGCAGTGGCGTCCGGTGTTTCGCCAGAATAAGGAGGCGTTGATCGCCGCCATGGACCTGCAGCTGGAGAAGATTCCCGGGGCCTTGTGGAACTTCTCGCAGCCCATCGCCGACAACATGGAAGAAGCCGTGAGCGGGGTGAAGGGCCAGCTCGCCATCAAAATCTACGGCGACGATCTGAAAACTCTGGAAGCGAAGGGCGACGAGATCGTCAATGTGATGAAAACCGATTCCCGGGATCGCCGATCTCGGGCTGTTCCGCGTCATCGGGCAGCCCAATCTCGAATTCACGGTGGATCGCGATAAGGCCGCGCGCTACGGGCTCAATGTGGCCGACGTCCAGGATGCCAGTGGAGACCGCTGTGGGCGGGAAGGCCGTGAGCCAAGTCTTGCAGGGCGAGCAGCGCTACGACGTAGTGGTGCGCTATCAGACGTCGTATCGAGATACGCAGGAAGCCATCGAGAAAATCCGGCTGGTGGCGCCTTCCGGCGAGCGAGTGTCACTGGCGCAATTGTGTACTATTCGGGTTCTGGACGGCGCGTCGGAAATCTACCGCGAGGGCAACTCGCGTTACGTAGCCATCAAATACAGCGTGCCGGTTCGCGACTTGGGCAGCACCGTGGAGGAAGCCATCGATAAAGTCGGCAAGCGCGTGAAGCTTCCGGAAGGCTATCACATCGATTGGGCGGGTGAATACGAGAGCCAGAAGCGATCCTCGCGGCGCTTGCTGATTGTGCTGCCGCTCACCATTCTCGTGATCTGCATGATCCTCTACACGATGTTCAAATCGTTCAAGTGGGTGGTGCTGATTCTGGGCAACGTCGCGATGGCGCCGATCGGCGGACTGCTGGCGCTGTGGATCACCGGCACGCACTTCAGCGTTTCTTCGGGCGTGGGTTTTCTCGCGCTCTTCGGCGTGGCGGTACAGACTGGCGTCATCATGCTGGAGTACATCAATCAATTGCGCGCGCGCGGCCACACCATCCGCGACGCCGCGGTGGAAGGATCGGTGCTGCGGCTACGGCCTATCATGATGACCATGCTGGTGGCCAGCGTCGGCCTGCTGCCGGCGGCGCTGTCGCGCGGCATCGGATCGGACTCGCAGCGGCCTTTCGCGATCGTGATTGTGGGCGGTTTGATCGCGGCATTGATCCTGGGCGTCTATCTGCTCCCAACGCTTTACGTGTGGGCCGCGGGCGACAACGATGTGCTGGCTCCTCCTGACACGCATTCCATCGAGGCTCCGTAGGGATGACCAGGGAAGATATTCGGGCGAAGATCCAGAGTGTCGGCCTGATTCCAGCAGTTCGCGTCTCTACACCGGAAGAGGCTTTGTTCGCCGCCGAGGCCGTATCGCGCGGAGGCATACCAATCGTGGAGCTGACCATGACGGTTCCCAAAGCCGCGGAACTGATCGCGCACCTGGTGAAGAAGCATCCGCAGATGGTGGTTGGCGCAGGCACCGTATTAGATGTAGAAACCGCGCGTGCCTGCCTGGATGCCGGAGCCAGATTCATCACCAGTCCTGGGCTGGATTTACCAACCATCGAGTTCGTAGTGAAGCAAGGCGTCGCGCTATTGCCAGGCGCGTTGACTCCCAGCGAAGTGATGGCGGCGGTGAAGGCGGGCGCCGACTTTGTCAAGATTTTCCCCTGCGCGCAACTCGGTGGCCCCGCCTACATTCGGGCTCTGAGAGCTCCCTTCCCTAACGTAGCCTTCATTGCCGCCGGAGGAGTAAACCAACAGAATGCGGGCGACTACATCCACGCGGGTGTGGCAGCGGTAGGCATCGGGGCGCACCTGATCCCGCCGCGAGCCATCGAGGCTAAGGAACCCGAGTGGATAGTGGAATTAGCACGCAGGTTTTCCCACATTGTGCGCCAAACGCGAGCCGAAATGTCTCCAACTGATTGACTGCTGTTGGCGTTCGGATTGCTAGCAGGGTCTCATGGCCGTGAAGGTCGTCCAAGTGGCTATCCATGATTCCGAGCAGGCCGATGCGCTGCGTAAACTCCTGGTGGGTGACGGTGTACATCAGGTTTACGTGGTCGAACTGCCGAATATTGCGATCGCAGGCGTCATCGTCATGGATATCGACCATCTGAAAAGATCTAGCGCGCTGTTTGGGGCGCGGGAGCGGCTGGTCGTGATAGCGTCGAAGGCCAGTGCCGATCTTGCCAATCTGTGGGAGGCCGGTGTGCGCCACGTGGTGTTCCACGGAGACACTCCTGGAGCGGTTCGCGTGGCCGTCCTGGCTACTGAGCTGAGTCTGACGGCCCCGAAACTATACTGCCGGCGCTACGTTATGCGTTAGGCAACGGCGCGTTCCTCGGCGTGGTAGGGCGTGAACAGACCATCTTGGACCGGAACTTCGGAGCGGAATTCTGCCAGCTCGTCTGGAAACTGTTCCAGGAGCGTTGCGGGCGCCAGACGGCGATCGTCACCGAGCATTTGGCCGAGATCAAGCGCGTTCACCACCGATTTTCCACCCGCGTCATTGTTCGCAAACACAAACGTAGTGGCGGCGTGCTGTTGAATCTGATCGATGCGTTTCTTCCATTCGAGCAGCTCTTTTCGCGAGTACAGATAATCGTGCGCGGCCTGCGGTGCGACGGTCCGGCCGAACTCGCGCTGCCAATGCTGCGGATTGCGCCCATGCAGCCGCACATACCCAATCCGCGAGGTCAGGACTGCGGACGGAGGCATGGCTTTGGTGTAGGGCGCCTGATCGATATTCGCGAACCCGACGTGATAGTCGATCAATGTCCCCAGCGCTTCTTCCTGTTGCCAGCTGGCGTGCCGCATCTCGGCCACCAGTGGAAACTCATGAAACGCCCGGCGCAGCGCGATCAGGAACTGGCGATTCTCTTCGGTGTAACGAAAAGTCCAGGGAAACTGCATAAGCACGCAACCCAGCTTACGGGCGCGCTGGAATGGCCACAGCCCTTCTTTGAACTGCGCGACCTCAGAGGCGTTCAGCGACCGTTCGTGTGTGAACCGGCGCCCCAGTTTCACAGTGAACAGAAACTTCGGATTGCGCGCGACCTTTTGCGCCCAAACGGTGGCAAGCTCCGGTCGAAGCGGTTGATAGAAGCTGGTATTGATCTCGACTGCGTCGAAGTATTTAGACAGATCTTCCAGCGCGTGAAAGCCGCGGGGCTTCAGTTTGGGATAAACGATGCCATTCCAGTGTGAATACGACCAACCGGAAGGACCACAGTAGAGCGTTCGGGGGAGGGACATGGCACTCTCATAGTTCTCCTTTTCTTCGCTTTTGAGTTTAGGCGAATACAAGGCGAAAGTCAAGAGGGCCTTGACGAGTCTTTACAAGCCATCGGAGTAGCTCCAAAGAGCTAGTCTAAAAAGGCGCTTAAATTGGGACCAGCAGGTAACTTCCAGGAATCGGCAAACGTTCTATATTCAAATCCCCGTTACGACGGCGGACGCTTCACCCTATCACCCAATAAGCGTCCGCCTTTCTCATTTTGATCGCGCACAACGCAGCAGGCCGTGATCATTCCTTCTGTACCGAGAGCACGTCCCGCGCTGTGCGCTTCAAAGTCACTATTCAGAGATTCCCTCAAACAACGGCGTACTCAAATAGCGCTCGCCCGAATCCGGCAACACCACCACGAAAGTTTTCCCCTTCATCTCCGGTTCACGCGCCATGCGCACGGCCGCGGCTACTGCAGCGCCACTGGACATTCCCGACAGAATACCCTCTTCGCGGGCCAATCGGCGCGCCATTTCCATGGATTCTTCGTTCGACACCTGTTCCACGCGATCCACCATTCCCAAATCCAAGTTGCCCGGAATAAAACCTGCCCCAATTCCTTGAATTTTGTGTGGCCCGGGCTGCAGCGTTTGTCCCCGCAAAGTCTGTGTAATCACCGGACTTGCAATAGGCTCCACGGCCACCGACAGGATCTTCTTGTTCTTCTGAACGGTCCTCAAAAAGCGCGACGTGCCGGTGATCGTTCCACCCGTTCCAACGCCGCTCACCAAGACGTCAATTGCTCCCTGGCTGTCTTCCCAGATCTCGGGGCCCGTGGTCTTGAAATGAATATCGGGATTCGCCGGATTCTGGAACTGCTGCAACAGCACATAATGATCAGGATCGGCTGCCACCATCTCTTCCGCCTTTCCGATAGCCGCCTGCATGCCAGCGGAACCTTCCGTCAGTATTAGGTTGGCGCCGAACGCTCGCAGCACCTTTTGGCGCTCCAACGACATGGTTTCCGGCATGATGAGCGTAATGGGGTAACCGCGCGCGGCCGCCACGAAAGCCAGCGCGATGCCGGTATTGCCGCTGGTGGGCTCAATCAGCTCCTTACCCGGGCCTAACAAGCCGCGCTTTTCCGCGTCCCAAATCATGGACGCGCCGATGCGATCCTTCACCGAATAGGCGGGATTCCGTCCTTCGATCTTGGCCAAAATGGTGGCCGGGGCGCCTTGCCCAACGCGATTGAGCTTGATGAGCGGGGTCCGTCCGATGCTTAGCGAATTGTCCTGATAGAACATCAAATCTCCCAGTTCGGTACGTAGTGTGTCTGCCGGTCGCGCCAGTTGCGCACCAGCTCGGCGAAGGTGGTTTGGTCGATGACGTCGGAGACAGCCTGATCGACTCGCTTCCAGGTTTCACCGAAAGGATCGGCGGATATTCTGCTTGCGCGCGGGCTTGCTGCTCTTGGAGCCTTCCACGTAGCGCATCACTTGGCCGACCGTAATTGCCTCGGGCGTCCGCGATAACAGATAACCGCCTTCGGCGCCCCGCCGCGATTCCACAAAACCGCCCTGCTTCAGCCCGGCCAAAATCAACTCCAGGAACTTCTGCGGGATCTTTTGCCGCCGGGCAATTTCGGCGATTTTGATGGGTTCGCCGGCCTTCTGCAAAGCTAAATCAAAGATCGCGTGCAAGGCGTACTCGCCCTTGACGGAGATGTTCATGGCCCGCGTTTTCAATCTCCTGTCGCCAAGTAGAGATTGTACCGAGTGCCCGCCAGTCCGCGCTAGGGGGTGGAGCTATAATGGACTCAGGAGAATCGAATGACCAGCAAACTGATCGGCCTGCTGTTGGTGTTGCCTCTGATGGGGGCCGACCCTGCCGGCTACAAATATTGGAGCGCGTCGGAATTGAAGGGCCTTAACAAACCGCTCTCCACCAAGACGGATGCGAAGACGTCGCTCGAGAATCTAGCCGCCTTCGGCTCCTCCGATCGGGCCGTCGCAGTACATCGCGAAGGATCGGGCGTGGCCGAATTGCACGAAACGGAAGCGGATCTGATGGTGATCGTGTCGGGAAAAGGGGAACTGCTCGTGGGTGGGACCATGCAAGGCGGGAAGACGACTGCGCCGGGCGAAGTGCGCGGACCATCCATCGACGGCGGTGTTCACCAGAAGCTCGGGCCGGGCGATATCGTTCACGTTCGCGCCCAAAACGGCGCACCAGGTGCTGCTGGATCCGGGCGCGCAGATGACCTACTTCGTGCTGAAAGTGAAGGAGTAGAGCACGCAGTTAGTCTTTCCAAAACAACTCGGCATCCGAACGCCGCACGTAATTAGCATCAATATCAGCCGGATCGCTCGCGCGGCCGAGCGTGAATTCATCCCAAGCGATGTGGCCGATTACGGCAGCCGTTCCCGTGGAGCGACGACCGCGGTAGCCATCGACGGCGGAGTATCATTTCGCATCTGCCCTGGTGCAGTGCTCGAGCGTTTTCAGCCACGTCTTCCAGCTTCAGCACTGCTTCCGGCATTACCAATTCCAGCTGGCTGTTGTAGACGGCCCCGTAAATTTCGCCCCGGCGCGCGTCGATCACAGTGGCGCGCAGCGGGGCAGTCCAAACGAGGCAAGCGCCCGCAAATTCGATACCGCCACCACCCGCTTTCCCGTCGCCTCAGCCAGTCCCTTCGCAGCCGCAAGCCCCACCCGGACGCCCGTAAACGATCCTGGCCCCGACGCCGCAGCGAAGCATTCCATCTGATGCACGGTAGTCCCGTTTTTCTCAAGCAGTTGTTCGATATGTCCGAACAGCACGTGTCCGAAGCCCTCGGGCGAATGCAGCGCCACCTCCTCCACCACAACGTTAGCTTCTGTGAGCGCGATGCTGCCGAATTCGGAGGTGGTATCGATGGAGAGAATCACTTGTTGAGTTGGTAGACGCGGTCCATCGTGTACGCCTTGCCGTTCGCATTCAAAGCCGACAAGTGAACCCCCAGCACCGCGGGGAAATTCTCGGCGACGGTTGCCGGAACCGCAAACATACCCGGCGACCCTGTGCCCAAGACGCGAAACCCGCGGCCGTCAGCCACCACTTCTCCACTCCATAGATACTGCATGGCGCGCGTAGCGCGATTCTCACGGATCAGCTTCACGGAGAATTGCGCCGGCTTGCCGGCCTCCAACACGTTTCCCGGCGGCCCGGCGATTTCGAACGGTATTTTCTTCAGATCGGTCTCGATTTCCTGCACCGGCACCGGCCGCGACTCGAACTTGTACGATTTCAGCATCGATTCCTTCCGTCCTTCCCGCCCAATCAGCAGCACCCAGGGGTGGCTCGAGTCGGGCGCCTCAGCGGTGAAGTGTTCACCTTTGTATTTCTTCTGTTCCAAAGACTCGCCCGTGGCCGGATTCATCCATTGAATGTCGTAGCCGTGTTTCTCTACCGAAACTTCAACCGGCGGCCCCGGATGTTCGATGTAGTTCACATACTCCACGTCCTCGAGCGCGACGGCGCGCGTCCCGTCCACATCGAAATACGGCTCCAGCTCCCAATGCCGCGTGTCCGAAATCAAATCAAACCAGTACTTCGCCACGTTGGCGTCACCTCCGCGAAACTCCGGATATCGCCGTCCATGGTGGAGTTCCAGAGATGCTTCGCGTCGGTAACACCAACAAACGGCACTTGATAGAACTGGTGTTCCACCGAGGCGATTGTGCCGTCCTGGGAACCTTCCACGATGAAATCCATCCATCCGTCCGCGAGCAGCGGCGAAGATGTCACCTTGGCGTTCGACGACCTGGGGTGCTGGTAAGGGTCCAGCTTCTTCAGATCCAGCCCCAGTTCTTTCAAAAGCGCGCGGCCATCCCCATAATCTTCGAACTCCTCCAGCCCCTGCCAGGTGATGTTGAACGCGGCATAGCGCGCCACCACGTAGCGAATGAATCGCTCCCGCGCCTGCCAATCTGGAAATTGCGCCACAATCGTTTCCGGATCCGACGCCAGCATCAAATCGGTGGTGATTCCACGCTTGTGAATCTCGAGGACTCGCCGGTCGAGCTCGTCAAAATAAGCCGGATTCGGCCGGTCCGGACCAAGATACACGCGCGAACGATCACTCAACCCTCCCAGGATAGATCCCCGAAAGTGAGTGAATTTGTTTTCCGCCGCGACGCTCAACTGCTGCTGGAACTCGCCGCTGCTTTCAAACGCAAACCGGTCCGCGATGTAGCCCATCCACAAGTGCGGCTGCTTGTTGCCGATCACCACCTGTTGATTGTCGGTAGCCCAATGATGCACGTTCGCGACGATCACGAACCCGGGCGCATTGGATACAACGGTATTGAACATGCCTTCCTGGGCGTCAAAGGACCGAACGTTACTGCTGGACTTAAACAGCCAATGTCCGGCTTCGGTGGGTGTAAACCGGATGATCATCTTGCGTCCGCCGTCCCAATACGCCGGCATGGCGTACGTAACGAAACGCGGCGAACGGAACTCGACGCGCAGCGTGACGGTATCGTAAGGATTGGGATGCGCCGCGAGATCTGCCGCCGACAGCTCAAAGGCCATCTCGCACGGCGAATAGGCGGGCGTCCCCTCGCAAGACGTCTGGGCGAAGGCGGCGGTGGCAACGGCAAGCAAGAGCAGCGGCAGCAGCGCCAGCATGAATCTTCAGCGTATCGCATGTGTGAACCCTGGCCGCAGGAATCACATCTAATAGATTTAAGGAGGCAGCATGGACACTCGGCATCGCGTGGTCATCCTGGGCGGCGGGTTCGGCGGCCTGTACGCCGCTCAGGCCCTGAAGAACGCGCCCGTCCAAGTGACTTTGGTCGACCGCCGCAACTTCCATCTGTTCCAGCCGCTGCTCTATCAGGTGGCAACCGGCGCGCTCTCGCCAGGTGAAATCGCGTCGCCTCTGCGCTCCGTGCTTCGCCGGCAGAAGAACACGCAAGTTTTACTGGCCGCCGCCACCGATCTGGATGCCGAGCACCGCCGCCTGATTCTCGACGACGGCCAGGGCGGTGAGCAAAGCGTCGCATATGACTCGCTGATTATCGCCACCGGTTCCGCCGATTCCTACTTCGGCCACGACGATTGGCGGCGAAGCGCGCCCGGCCTAAAGAGTATCGAAGAGGCCACCGAAATCCGGCATAAGATCCTGTACGCATTCGAAGCCGCGGAACGTGAGCAGGACCCCAACCGGCGGCGCGATTGGCTGACGTTTGTGATCGTCGGCGGAGGCCCCACCGGCGTCGAGCTGGCCGGAGCGTTGGCCGAAATCGCGCACGACACCGTCCGGCACGATTTTCGATCCATTCATCCACAGGACGCCCGCATTTTTCTCTTGGAAGCCGGACCGCGCTTTCTGCCCACCTATCCCGAGGATTTGTCGGCCAAGGCCAAAACCGTCGCTGATCAAGCTTCGCGTCACCCCGCAAACCGGCGTTCTCGTCACGGGCATCGATGACGGCGGCGTGACCGTGAAGACCGCCACCGGGAACGATCGAATCAACGCCCGAACCGTGATCTGGGCCGCGGGTGTCCGGCCTTCGCCTTTTGGGGAAGTGTTAGAGCGTCGCGCTGGAGCGCCGCGCGACAAGAAGGGGCAAGTCCTCGTAAATGGCGATTGTAGCCTGCCGGGACATCCGGAAATTTTCGTGATCGGCGACCTTGCGCACTTGGAGCAAGATGGAAAGCCGGTTCCGGGCGTCGCACCTGCTGCCATGCAGCAAGGGGCCTACGTCGCGAAGCTGATCCGCGAGCGCTTGCGCGGCGGCACCCTGCCGCCCTTCCACTATCGCGACAAAGGCAGCCTGGCGGTAATCGGCCGCGCCTCCGCCGTGGCTGAGATCGGACCGTTCCACATTTCCGGCCTGCTGGCTTGGCTCACCTGGCTGTTCGTCCATTTGATGTATCTGGTGGAATTCTCCAGTCGCGTGCTGGTTTTCATCCAATGGGGCTTTCTCTACCTGACCTTCAACCGCGGCGCGCGCCTGATCACGGGGCCGGATAAGTAATCACCCCGGTATATTGGCCGGTATACTGGAATGCTTGGCGGCAGATTCTCCCACAGCCCTTACGACCTCCTCAGAGGCGCCGGCGTATGCCGTTCCGGCGCGCCGCGTATGGACTCGCATCCTGGCGACGATTCTTTGCTTTGCGGCGCTCGAAGGCGTCCTTTTCCACACCGGACTCTATTCCTCCATCGTCGAGCCCGACTCCACCACCGGCTACCTGGAATTGCAGTTGGGCAACGAGATTCGCCGCCCAAAGCCCAATCGAAATCAGGTGCTCGCGGTGGGCCATTCGCGCATGTCGCTTCTCCCGCGTGTGGTGAACGAAGAGAAGCCAGGCACTGGCTACACGTTCGCCACCATCGGCCTGGGCGGAACCACGCCGCGGATCTGGTATTACGCGCTGCGCGCGGTGGATCCCTCTGCCCACAACTACGCGGCAATCATAATCCCGTCCGACGATTTCAACGAACCCGACAACTACGACTATCAATCGGAGCGTGAAGCCGATCTGCACTATCTCCTTGCGCGGCTCGAGCTCCGCGACCTGTTGCGAATTTCCTTGGACCTATCGCAGCAAGAAGTTGCAATGGGTAGCCGTTCGCGGAATCCTCCTCAAGGGATTTGTCTATAAGCGCGATTTCCTGGAGTTCTTGGATCATCCGCTGGCGAGAATCGCCAAAGCGCGCTACAACCGATCCGATTCCGCCGGGTGGTATTACGGCTACGGCGGCGTCGACGAAACCCTCGCCGGGTTGCAAATCGACTGGCAGCACAAGACCATGCAGTTTCCTGACCGCGTTCCCGAGCAGCATCGAAAAGAGATCGAGGACATGCTGTTTCCAACGCTACCTCCCGATGGAGGCCGCCAGACCGCCTATCTGCGTTATTGGTATGGCAAAATCATCGAGCACTACCGCGGCTCGGGAACCAAGCTCATTTTCATGCGAGTGCCGCGCGCCCCCACTTCCCCGCCCGATCCCGCGCCCAAGCTGAACAGCGCCATCCGGCAGATCGCTTCCGAGCCGGACGTGATAGTGCTGGACGAACGTTTGTTCGATCAACTCGAACATCCCGACTTTTTCTGGGATGCCTGGCACTTGAATCGCCCAGGCATGGAAGCTTTCTCGCGCCTTCTGGCCTCGGAAGTCCGCCGCGTTCTAGGGCCGCCGAAATCTTAGCGCATGCTTTTTAATACTCCGCAATTCTTCGCCTTCCTCGCTATCGTTCTGATCTTGTTCTATGCCGCCCCGCGCGGATGGCGGAAATACATCCTGCTCGCGGCCAGTTACTTCTTCTACATGAGCTTCATTCCGAAGTTCATTCTGCTGCTGCTAGCCCTCACCGCAATTGACTACACCGCCGCCCGCTGGATCGCCCGGACGCAGTCCCCGCGCTCGCGAAAAGCCGCCCTGGTCATCAGCCTGGCTGCCAATCTCGGGCTGCTCGGTTTCTTCAAGTACTACAATTTCTTCGCCGCCAATATCGCGCAACTCCTACACCGCCCCTCGGACGCGTTCGCGTTCAGCATCATTCTTCCGCTCGGCATCAGCTTTCATACCTTCCAAAGCATGTCGTACGTGATCGATGTCTACCGCAGGGAGCAGGAGCCGATCACCAATCCGATCGATTACGCGCTGTTCATTTCGTTCTTCCCGCAATTGGTAGCGGGTCCGATCGTTCGCGCGCGCGAGTTTTTCGGCGACCTCTATCATTGGAAACGCCCGACCTCCGACGACGTCTTGCGCGGCCTGTTGCTGCTGTTGCTTGGCTTGGCCAAGAAAATGGTGATGGCCGATCAGTTTGCCCAAGTCGCCAACGGCTATTTCATGGACGTTTCGAAGCACCCCGGCATGGTGCCGGCCTGGTCGGCTGTGATCGCCTTCGGTATCCAGATTTACTTCGATTTCTCCGGCTACACCGACATGGCCATCGGCATGGCGAAACTATTGGGCTTCCACTTCCCTGTAAATTTCCGCCGGCCCTATCTCGCCAGCAGCATCACCGATTTCTGGCATCGCTGGCACATCTCGCTGTCCCGCTGGCTGCGCGATTATCTCTACATCCCGCTGGGCGGCAATCGCCACGGCCAGCTCCAGACCTATCGCAATCTGATGCTCACCATGCTGCTCGGCGGCTTGTGGCACGGTGCAAGTTGGAACTTCGTCATCTGGGGCGGCTATCACGGCGCGCTTTTGAGCGTGGAAAGGATGTTCCGCCGCAAGAACGCGCCTGAAGTAGGCTCCTGGACGGTCCTATACCCGCTACAAGCCGTAATCACCTTCGCCTTGGTCATGATCGGCTGGGTATTCTTCCGCGCGGCAACGTTTCACGATAGCCTCTATGTCCTGAACCAGATGTTTTTCGTGCCGCAGGGACGGCAACTAATCCCGGTATGGCTAAAATATCTGGCGCTCGTCACACTGCTGCTGGCATTGTTCGAGGAAAAGAAAGATTGGTTCGAGAAACTCGCGCTCGGTCCGGCCTGGGCCTATGGCGCGGTGTGTGCCATCCTGCTGCTCTCAGTAGAACTCATCGGATACACCGAGGCCGCCGTGCCATTCGTCTACTTCCAGTTTTAGCGCCTGACCACCTCCTCGATTTGGAACCCGCGCTTGTGCCCGGTGGCTACAATGCGCCCGGCGAACTTCTGTTTCCCGTTGATGCTGAGTTCTAGCAGCCGCTCCACGGTATGGTCCAACACCAGCACATCGTCCTCCTTCAACTCCATTAAATCCGCGACGCTCAAGGTTGGCCCTCGCAATCGGCCGTCCAATGACAGGCGCGAAGTCCGGATCAAGTGCAAAATCCGCGATTGCTCCTCCTCGGTCGACAAACTCTTGCGCACCGACCACTGCTGGTCGAATTTGTTGCGCAACATCTTCACCACAATCGACGGGATGCCGATATTCATCATCCCGGCGTTGTCGCCGATCCGCACTTCCATGCTGACCGCCACCACGGCCTCGTTGGGCGCCAGGATATGCAGGAGCTGCGGCTCCGTCTCATGCGATTCGATCTCGAATTCCAGCGGCGTCACCGCATGCCAGGACGTCTTCAGGTCGTTCAGCGTGATCCGAAATAGCCCATCCAGGACGGTCTGTTCGATCTCCGTGGTCTCGCGATTGATTTTCTGCTGCGACTTCGCCGCCCCTCCCAGCAGCATCTCGAAAATCGGAAATACCAATGAAGGATTAATTTCCAGCACCGCATTTCCCTCATATGGCTTCATCCCCAGCGACACCAGGCAAGTGGGCGACGGCAGCGCTTGCGAGAATTCCTGAAAAGAAAGCTGTTCCACCGAAACCAGATTCACCATCACATAAGCCCGCAGATACGCCGAGAGGCTGGAAGCCAGGCTTCGCGCGAAGTTCTCATGCAGCATATGGATCGCACGCAGCTGATCCTTGGCGATACGGTCCGGCCGCCGGAAATCGTACGTTTCCGCCCGCGACGCCTCATCTTCCACCGCTGGTGCGTCGCGGAGATTCCGAAACACCTCATCGATCTCCTCTTGCGAAAGAACGCGCTCCACCATTCACACTTCCTCATCCCTTCCATCGACCAAAACCGCCGTTCCGACATTCCACCACTGCTAGAATCGGACTAGTGTCGAGCTTCCACGTACGCAATTTCGGATGCCGGGCATCGCAGGCCGACGGCGCGGCGCTCGAGTCGGCGCTGCTGGCTCAAGGGCTGGCTTCCACGGAGCATGCGTCCGATGCGCAACTGGTAGTGCTAAACAGCTGCACCGTCACCGCTTCGGCCGACGAAGACGTCCGAAAGGCCGTCCATCGCGTGCATCGCGAAAATCCGGCGGCGCGTATTCTCGTTACTGGTTGTTACGCCCAGCGCGCGCCTGAGGAGTTAGCGCTATTGCCTGGGGTGTACTGGGTGGTAGGGAATTCACACAAGGTCCGGATCCCCGAAATTGTCGCCGAATCCGCTACCCCATATCACGGCCAGATTCACGTCGGTGACATCTTCGCGCAGCATGATTTCCTCTCTGCCCCGGTGGAGGACGCCGCGGGCGATCGCACGCGCCCCAATCTGAAAATCCAGGATGGCTGCAACAACCGCTGCTCATTCTGCATCATCCCCTTCGTTCGCGGACGCAGCCGCAGCGCGCCCGCCGATCAAGTCGTCGAACAAGTCCGCAATCTGGCAGCACGTTATCGGGAAGTAGTGCTAAGCGGAATCAATCTAGGCCGCTGGGGCCGCGAAGCGGGAAGCCCCCTGCGTCTGGCCGATCTCATCCGCCGCCTGCTCAACGAAACCGGAATCGAACGCCTGCGCCTCAGTTCCGTCGAGCCGATGGACTGGAGCGACGATCTGCTCGACCTCGTAGCCTGCTCGCCGCGCATCGCCAAGCACGTGCACGCGCCCTTGCAATCGGGATCGGACAGTGTGCTGCGCCGAATGCATCGGAAATACCGGCCGCGGCACTATGAAGATCGCATTCGGAAGGCCCGCGCCTCAATGCCCGATGCCGCTATCGGCGCCGATGTGATGACCGGCTTCCCCGGCGGAGTCCGACGAAGAATTCGAAGAGTCCCGCGCATTCATCGCAAGCCTGCCCTTCACCTACCTGCACGTGTTCACCTATTCCGAACGGCCCGGTACGCCAGCTGCGGCGCAGCCGCAGGTTCCCATGGATGTCCGCCGCGAGCGCAACCGGATCCTACGCGAATTGGCGGCCCAAAAGAATCTAGAATTTCGCCGGAGCATGCTGGGCCGGACGCTCTCGGTTGTGACGCTCGGCGAAGGCGCGCTCTCTGACAATTTTCTGAAGGTGGAACTCGCCACGGCCCGCGCAGCGAATCAATTGCTGAATGTCAAAATCGGCTCCGCCACCGCAACGGGACTCGGCGAGTACAACGCTTTAAGCATTTTGTGATCCGCGTTCATCTGTGTCCATCTGTGGCCCTACATCTCCCTCCGCCCCTCCAACGACTTCCCCATCGTCACCTCATCCGCGAATTCCAGATCGCTCCCCACCGGGATCCCCATCGCGATGCGCGTCACCTTGACGCCCAGCGGTTTCATCAGCCGCGAGAGATATGCCGCCGTCGCCTCGCCCTCCACCGTCGGATTGGTCGCGACGATCAGCTCCTTCACCTCACCCGACTGCATTCGTACAACTAAATTCGCGATCCGTAACTGCTCGGGACCAACACCCCGCAACGGCGAAATCGCCCCGTGCAGCACGTGATACACGCCCGCAAACTGGCGCGTGGTCTCAATCGGCAGCACATTGTGCGGCTCCTCCACGACGCAAATCACAGAATGATCGCGATGCGGATCGCGGCAGTAATTGCACACCTCGCCATCGCTAATGTTGTTACAGGTGACGCAAATTCCCAGCTTGTCCTTCACGTCCACCAGCGCCTGGGCCAGCCGCTCGGCTTCTTCCCGCTGGCTGCGCAAAACGTGAAAAGCCAACCGTTGCGCCGACTTTTGCCCGATGCCGGGCAGTCGCTTAAATTCCTGAATCAGTCGCGCGAGCGGTTCGGCGAAATCGGGCATCGTCGTGTCTCAAGAAGCGAGTGCCTAGAACATCCCCGGCGGCAAACCCAGGCCACCCAGCAGTCCGCCCATCTTCTCTTGCGTGGCTTCGTCTACCTTCTTTGCAGCCTCGTTGAAAGCGGCCATCACCATGTCCTGCAGCATTTCCACGTCGCCCGCAACTTCCGGATCGATCTTGACGGACGTCACATTCTTCTTGCCGTCCATATGCACCGTCACCATGCCGCCGCCGGCCGACGCATCCACGCGGATCAGCGCGATCTCTTCCTGCATCTTCTTCTGCATCTGCTCGGCCTGCTTCATCATGGCCTGCATGTTTCCGGGAAGTTTCATTATGTCCGCCTTATTCCTTTAGATTACGCACGACACGAACCTGCGCGTCAGGGAACGTCTCTTGGAACCGCTTTACTTCCGGATGCGCCAGCGCCCGCTCCGACACATCGTCCTTGGGCTGATCTTTCTTGGGAATGCCGAGGGGCGCCGCAACCGACTCCGGCTTTCCCAGCGCGATCTTAATCCGCATCGGCCGGCCGGCAATCTTCTGCACCACCTTTTGAATATCCTTTTCGTTCATTGCGAGCCCGAACTCCTCGGGCGTCACGAACTGCAATTCGCCATTGGACTCGGTCACCTGCGAATGCTCCACAGCATCGGCCGTGAACTGCATCCCGGATTCCAGCAGCGCGGCGTGCAATCGGTCGCGCCAGGGGCCGGAGGCCTGCACGCTCGCCGCAGGCGACGCGCTGGCCGTTGTTGGTGGTTGGTTGCTGGTTGTTGGTACGGGCGTAGGTTTGCGAGCTGGCGGTGGAGTGGAACCGCCCGGTCCTAGATCCGCCAGCGCTTCTTCGATCGGCACCAGCTTTCCTGCCTGAATCAATCGCAGTAGCCCGATCTCCAAATGCAGCCTCGGTTGCAACGAAAATTGCAGATCCTTGAACAGGTCCAGCGTCAGCTGCAAATACCGCGTCAGATCGTCCTCGGAGAAGCCCTTAGCAACCTCAGACAGCCGCTCCTGCTCCCGCTGCGACGCCGCAATCAGCTTGGTATTCCCGCCTGCCAGCTTCGCCACCAGCAGGTTCCGGAAATAGCGCGCCAGCTCGCGGCAAAAATGCTGCAAGCTGCGCCCATTGCGCTCCAGCTCCATCACCAGATCCAGCATCCGCCGGGAATCCGCGGCCGTCAGAGCCGAAGTCACCTCGCCCAGCGAATCCAGCGAGAACAGCCCCAGCATCCCGCGTACTTCCACCGCGTCCAACTTCACGCCGCAGCAAGCAATGGCCTGGTCCAGCGCCGATAACGAATCGCGCACGCTGCCTTCGCCGGCCTGCGCCAGCACGCTCAACACTTCGGGATCCGCCTCGATGCCCTTCCTTCGCGCAGATCTCCTCCATGCGCTTGACCACTTCAGTGAAATCGACAGACCGGAAGCTGAACTGCTGGCAGCGCGACGCGATGGTGGTCGGAATCTTGTGCGCTTCCGTGGTGCACAGCATGAACACCGCCCACTCGGGCGGCTCCTCCAGCGTCTTCAGCAGCGCGTTGAAAGCCTCGCTCGTGATCTGATGCGCTTCGTCGACGATGAAAACTTTATAGCGATCGCGCGCCGGGCGGTAGCGCACGTTCTCGCGCAGCTCGCGCATTTCGTTGATGCCGCGATTGGACGCCGCGTCGATCTCGATCACGTCCGGCGAATTGCCGCCCGCGATTTCCAGGCAGCTGGCGCACACGCCGCAGGGCGTCGCCGTCGGCCCGTTGATGCAGTTCAGGCACCGCGCCATAATGCGCGCCACCGTGGTTTTGCCCGTCCCGCGCTGTCCCGAAAAAATGTAGCCGTGCGCGATCCGCTGCTGGGCGATGGCGTTTTCGAGCGTGGTGCGGACGTGCTCCTGGCCGATCAGCTCCGCAAACGCTTGCGGCCTGTATTTCCTGGCGATGACCTGGTACATGGAAAGATGAGTGGATGTTTGCCGATCCCCAAAGGGTTTGCCAGACCCCGGGTGATCCGCGGCACACGAATTAAACCGTTACCGTTGCTTCCTTCCGGACCTGGCGGGGTTTACAGCCGTCCGTTGCACGAAGCCCGGAGCCCGACAATCCACCATGCTAGCACGCGCAGCCGCGCGCCCCTAGGATTATGCCTTGCCCCAAAGCTTGTCCGACGCTCGCCTGGCCCCTTCCGACAGCGACCGAAGTTTCATCCAGCAGAACGGCGGATACACCGGCCCAAATCCTGCGAATGTGCCGAACCCGCAATCTGTCCCGGCGATCACCCGCTCCCGCCCCACCAGATTCGCGTACTTCAGTATGCGCTGCGACACCAGCTCGGGATGCTCCACGTAATTCGAGTTGGACGAAATGATCCCCGGCACCAGCACCTTGTCCTCCGGCAGCTTCACGCTGGACCAAACTTCTACTTCGTGCTCATGCCGCGGATTCGCGCCCTCCAGCAACAGCGCCATCGGTTTCGCCCGCAGTGCGATCGGAAGAATCTGTTCCAGCGGCATGTCGTACACATGCGACCCTTCGTAATTTCCCCAGCACACGTGCATACGGATCCGGTCCGCCGGAATATTCGCCAGCGCGTGATTCAGCGCCTCCACCTGCACCGCAGCCGCGCGCAGAAATTCGTCGTCTGTCATATCGCGGAACCGGCTGTGGCGGCCCATCGCCAGATCCGGGCAGTCGATCTGCAGCAGAAGCCCGGCCTCGGCGATCATCTCGTACTCGGCCCGCATCGCGTCCGCCAGCGCGGCCATATAGGATTCATGCGACGGATAATATTCGTTGGGCTGAAAAACGGCGATGGTGCCAGGCGACACCGAGTTCATGAAGCCTTCCACCCCCGGGCTCTTCTGAAGCGCCGCCTGCATCCGCGAGATGTCGTCCTTCAGCGGCGTCAGGTCCTTGACCGCAATCGGTCCCCGGCAGACCGGCCGCCGGTATTTGGCAGACGCACCCGCCACCACCAGCCGATCGCGATACTCCGGATATTCGTCCAAATCCCGAGGCGTCGGCCGCGCCGAATCGCCCTCGAATCCAGTGAGCCGATGGCGAATGTAGGTCGCATAACTGATCTTCCCCATCTCGCCGTCGCTGACAACATCGACCCCGGCTTCGGTTTGGCTGCGCACCGCGTCCGCGACGCTGGCCCGGATCACTGCGTCGAACGCCGCCGGATCGTAGTTATCGCCGCGATCCTGCGCGAACAGCATATCGGCAACCGCTTGTGGACGCGGCAGACTGCCGACGTGCGTAGTGAGGATCCGTTTCTCGCTTCGTTTCATCAGGTTACTTCCATTCCTCCATGTTTGGGGTGCCAGACCCCGGGTGATCCGCGGCACACGAATTAAACCGTTACCGTTGCTTCCTTCCGGACCTGGCGGGGTTCACAGCCATCCGTTGCACGAAGCCCGGAGCCTGACATCGCTCATGCTAGCATGCGGGTCAAATGGCGGTAATATTGACTCAGAAATGCTCTGGCGCTCCGCAATCGCCTTTCTCTCGTTCGCATTGGCGGGACAAGCCCAGCCGCGGACCATCCGGATAACCGGCCGAACCATAGACATGGCGGGCGTCCCAATCCCAGACGTGAAGGTGACGTTCGACGGAAGCGACGCGGTCTCTAACCCGCACGGGGAATTCGCCCTCGTATCGTCTGGCTCGTCGGGCCACTTCGTTTTGCGATTTGCCAGCCGGGAATGGCGAACGCCAGACATACTGATCACGAAGTCGCCGTCTGGCAAAGACATCGAGCTTGGCAACGTCTTTATGGAGGCGTCTGTCGAAGACGTTACCGTACACGGCGGCGGCTGCTGCGTCGATCAGATTCACTTCTCCGTGCCTCAAACATTAGAGTTCGGGCGGCCGCATGAGATCCAAAGCGCCTCAGCTCGAAACGGAAACATCTACCTGAACACCTCGGACGGGCAAACCATTTGGATCACATCCTCGGGCCTCGACTCTGACCCGAGCCTCTCCCACGACAAGCGCCTCGTCGTCTTCGTGCGCAAATCAACGTCGCCACAAATTGATACGGGGCTCGGCGCAACAGACAAGAACGAACTATGGATCGCCGACATTTCCGGTCAAGAAAAACCGCGCCGCGTCCTGGTCGGGCATCCAGGCGGGCGCGACGCCGACGAAAACGTCGTGCTCGCCGGATTCACGAAGCCTAAATTCTCTCCGGACACCCATCGAATCTACTTCCAGACGCAGACCTGGACAACGGACCACTCCGCCCGAGTGCTCGATCTCGACTCCGGGGAAGTGCGCCTTCCCAAAGACGTCAATTAAGGCGCGATCAAATCCTGAACCGGTGGTCGATCCGCGGGTTATCGCGTACCGGTCACGACGCAACTTCCGAAATCTCCTGTTCGTCCTCATCGTTTTGCCGAGTGCGGCAAACTCCGGCAACTTCCTCACAAGCTATCCTCCTATCAGCATGCTGACCTTCAACCTAACCAGCCACCAATCACCAGCCACCTCTTCAGGCCGGGCCAAACACAAAAGTAGGCCACTTGCGCCACCTTGCCAATTAACATTCGCAGTATCAGCAATTTACATCCATTTTCGGCCTCATTCTGAATAAACATTCCTTAACCCAGAAAGGCTCACACGCGCCATTCCCATTCTTCACCTATGTTATGATCCCGTTAAGAACAGAGAACCCAGTTTACCCGTGCACCGTGACGCTCCAAACATATTGACCGCGTTGGAGTTCCAGCGATTTCAGCCGATCTATCTAGTGTGGATTCCTGCGTATTTTGGTGGGCCCGTATGACCAACCGGCGCATACTCATCAATACTCTCGCCATCCTGTGCCTGGCCGCCGGAATCCCCGCATCGGCTCAAACCAAACTCACGCTCCAACAAGCCGGCTCTCGCACCGGCCGCGACTTCGTCCCCACCTATGAAGGCCAACAGGTGGTCGTCACCGGCCAAATCTCCGCCCGCTCCATCTGGGTCACCGATTCTTATTACCTGCCCATTCAGGACGATCAGCATTATGGCATCCTGCTGAAACCTTCCGTCAGCCAGTTGCAGGGCCTGGTCACGGGCGATTGGGTGGAAGCCGAGGGCCTCATTTCGAAGCGCGCCGGCCTGCCCATCCTCACACCCCAGACTGTCCGCCGCACGCACCACCTTCCGCCGCCCGCGCCCGATCCTGGTAACCGCGTCCGAGCTCACCTCCTTCCGCTATATGGGGGTGTTGATCACCACCGAAAATATGGTGGCGGGCGAAGATCAAAATGGCGGCGGGGACCTGCTGCAGATCGGCGCGCGAAGCGAGGATCTGCACGTGTTTCTGCCCCGGGCGCGTCGTGATTCCGGCCCGCAGTTGAGCGGCTTTCGAATTGGCGACCGTATTCGCGTTATCGGCGTCGCCAGCCAATACTGCACGCTGCCCCCTTACGATCGCTTCTTTCAGGTTCTCATCGCCAGCCCAAGTTCAATCGCCGTTCTTGAGCGCGGCTGGGTGATCCGTCCGCCCATTCTGCTGGCCGCCCTGATTCTGGCCGGCGCCATGGCCCTCATCTGGTGGTTCCGCGAACGCCGCATGGCGCGCCTTCGGAAACAAATGCGGCTGCTCAATTCGCTGGGCGAACAGGTGATCGGCGCGACATCGTCCGCCGAAATCCTGCGCCGGTTGACGTTGAATCTCGGCGCCCTCTCCAATGCTTCCGGCGTCGGTATCTATATCCACAATCGGGGAAGCAAGTTTCTGGAGGGCGTGCATACTTCCAGCGCCGCCGTGAACGTCATCGATCCGGAAGCTCCGGCCAGCTCATTGGCCTCGGGCGTCGCCGCCTGCTTCCGAAACCACACTATGCTGGCGGTCCCCGACACCCGCCGCAGTGCGCATTTCCGCAAGGAAGAAGCCGCGGTGTCCCCGCGCTCCGTGCTCTTCATCCCGATGTTCGCCCAAGCGGAATTGATGGGCGTGATCGAGATCCATCATTCCCAACACTTCCACTATTTCAGCCAGGGCGAGCAAGCCGCCATGCAGCATCTGGCCAACCAGATCGCTACTGCCCTCAAACTGCAGGAGCAGCATTCCATGCGCGAACAATTGTTCCGCAGCGAAAAACTTGCTGCCGCCGGGCAACTGATTTCCGACGTCGCCAACGAACTCCGCTCGCCTCTGCAATCCATCTCGAAGCTGGCGACCGCGCTGTGCTCGCAAAACGGCGAAATGGCGCATCCGGAATTGGAATCCATCACCACCGAAGCGCGCCGCGCCAATGAAATCGTAGGCCGCCTGGTCTCCTTCGCCAATGTGGAACAATCGCAGGCCGAACCACTCGACTTGAACGCCATCCTGTCCGGGTTGCTGAAATTCCGCGCGCCGGAGTGGAAGGTGAAGGGCGTCGAAATCAAGTCCCAGCTGGCCGTGAAACGCGCCATCGTGATGGGCTCGCCCGGCCAGATTGAACAGGTGCTGCTCAATCTATTGGTAGATGCCGAAAAATCCGCCGCCGAGTCGCGCGATAAAGTGATCACCGTCTCCAGCAGCCTGCTGGCCAAGCGCGTTCTGGTTGAGATTGCATATCCGACGCGCGCGCCCGAGACCCGTGGCGACTCTACCGACGGCGATCATACCGGTTCCGGCGCTCTCGGCCTGGGCGTTTGCCGCGGCATCATCGAAAGCCATGGCGGCGAGTTTCGCCTGGTGCGCACGGCTCCCGGCCAGGCGCGATTTGACATCGAACTCCCCGTCATCGAGGCCCGGCAGACCAGTTCGGGCAGTTCCGAATTTTCCGAAGCGATCCGCCAGCTCACCGTTATGGTGGTGGAGCCCGACGGCAAAGTGCAGCGCCAATTGGTGGAGATGCTGGGCGAGCGCGGCGATCGCGTGGTTCCAGTATCCAGCGCCGAAGAAGGCCTCGACATCGTGGAACGGCTGCGCTTCGACATGGTCATCTGCGCCGTTCGCTTGCCCGGCTTGAATTGGGTCCAGTTCTGCGAGCGCGTTCGCCTCCGCGTGGGCGGCTTCGTGCTGCTGACCGACGCGTTTAATAGCGATGTCGGCCGCGCGTTTCGTAACAGCGAAGGGTACGTGCTCAGCAAGCCGGTGGACGAAACCGAATTGCACCGGATTTGCCGTTCCATCGAAGACAAAACCAGTTTGTTGATCCGGGAGTAGCCGATGCCGTTTAGCGCTTCTTACGACCGCGTCACCAAAATCCTCTCAGCAGTAGTGTGTTTGGGATTCCTCGGCGTCATCGCCGCCACGCAGAACTTCGTCGTCACCACCCTTGTCCTGGCCGTTACTCTATTGTGTTTCGCCTATTCGCCGCGCGGCTACGTTATCGAAGGCCGTTCCATTCTGGTGCGCCGCCTGGCCGGCCAAGCCCGGATACCCTTGGACGACGTTCGCGAAATTCGCCAATCCACACCGGATGACTCGAGCGGCTGCATCCGCCTCTGGGGCAGCGGCGGATTCTTCGGCTATTACGGCCTCTTCCGGTCCGCGAAGCTGGGCAAATTCACTGGGTACGTTACTAACCGGAGCAAAAGCGTAGTGATCGTCACCGGCTTGAAAACAGTGTTGGTCAGCCCGGACGATGTAGATGGATTCCTGGCTGCGCTTCGCTCGTCCGTCCCAGTCTCCGGGTCATCTCCAGCGCGGGCATTTGATCCTCCCCGCCGATTCGGCGCACTCGGGGCAGTCATCGGCGTTGCGGTCGGAATGGCGGCGGTCGGGCTCGGCGTGGCCGCCAGCGTCTATTCGCCCGGTCCGCCCAGCTATACGCTCACGCCCGCGGCGCTCACCATCCACGATCGCTTCTATCCCGTAACGCTGCGGCCGGATACCGTTGACGTCAGCCAGATCCGCGTTGTCGATTTCGCCCAGGACGCCAACTGGATTCCCAAACTGCGCACCAACGGCTTTGCAAACTCGCATTACCAATCCGGCTGGTTCCGCGTCCGGAGCGGAGAAAAGGTCCGCCTCTATCGATCCGGAGGCCGGCGTCTGGTTCTGCTTCCTCCCAAAAGCGGCGGCGTCGCAGTGCTCTACCAAGCCGAAGATCCCGATCAGTTTGCCGGCCAGGTCCGGGCCGTTTGGACGGGGCCAGCACAGGCGCAGCGAAACGCGGGAAAATAAAAGGCAAGATGCGTTCGAAATTCGCCCTCGCTTCCGCGCTAATCGCCGCTTCACTTTTCGCCGCCGAAAAATACAATGGCCCCGTGCCGCCCAAGCCCGACATCCCTTACCTGCTTCACGCGTCCAATCTCATCGAGACCGAAGTGACGCAAGCCCGCGAGGAAAATAAAAAGAACGACACAACCTTCATCGTCCCCGGCGCGTCGTCCTCGGTGCGCACTCCTTTGGCCGAGCCGATTTTCATTATCGACTCCCGCACGGTCTCCGCCGAAAGTTTCGAGCTCTATCGTCTGGATGTCAAAGGCGGCAATCGCGAGGTTTCGGTGAATTCGTCTCGCCGGCGGGGTGGATCGCATGCTCTGCACTTGGCCGTGAAGCAGCTCTCCGGCCATCTTTACCGCGTCGAAGTAGACGAGCCGCTGGAAAACGGGCAGTACGCGCTGTCATCGAATGGCGACAATCACGCGTTTTGCTTTGAGATCTACTGAGCGGCTTTGACCGAGCGCATCCCTTATCTCGCAACACAAGCCGCCGTTCCCTACGATGGTCTTCGCCCGATTCCGGTTTCCGTCCTGCTCCACAATGTTCGCAGCCTCTATAACGTCGGCGCTTTCTTCCGCACCATGGACGCCGCCGGGTGCGACCAGTTGTATTTGTCGGGAATCACCGGCCGTCCTCCGCATCCCGGGCTGGCAAAAACCGCGCTCGGCGCCGAGGAAACCGTCCGCTGGGAACACCACCCTGAACCCACGGCCCTCATCCGCCAGCTGCGTGAACAAGGCGCGGAAATCGCCGCCATCGAGACCAGCGTTCACGCCACCGACCTCTACGATTGGCAGCCGCGTTTTCCGGTTTGCGTGCTGTTCGGCCATGAAGTAGACGGCCTGGCCGAACCGCTGTTGGCTCTCTGCGACACTCACATCCGCATCCCCATGCTCGGGCGCAAGCATTCGCTCAATGTCTCGACAGCCGGCGGGGTAGTCATTTACGAGCTCTTGCGAAAATACCGGGCGCTGCTGGACAGTGCCAAAATAAGGCCATGAACCATACCGCGATGGCGCTTTCGGTATTCGCGATTTCGCTGACCGTTGGCTCGGCGCAAACTCCCACCATGTTCCCGCCGGTCCGCGGAACGCACGAGATGGTCGCCGCGGCCAATAATTTCGAGGTCGAAGCCGGATATCGGATTCTCACCCAAGGCGGCAATGCGGTGGACGCCGGCGTCGCCAGCGCGCTGGCCGCCAGTGTTACAGAACTAAGCCGGTTCGGGCTGGGCGGCGAATTACCAATAGTCATCAAGATGGCCGGCCAACCCACCATCGTGATCAGCGGCGTGGGAGTGGCGCCCGCAAAAGCTACGGTCGATTTCTATACACACCGTCCGCCCGAACCTTGGGAAGAGGCCAGTAACATGCCTCCCGTTCCGGTACAGGGCATGCTCTCAGCCATCACGCCGGGCGCGTTCGACGGGATGATTCTGGCGCTTGAAAAGTACGGCACCAAATCGTTTGCCCAAGTGGTCGAGCCCGCCATCGGTTACGCCGAAGAAGGCTTCCCCATGCCCGAAGAGTTCGGCGGCATGCTGCGGAGCTATCAGCAAATCATCACGCTGTGGCCCGATTCATTGAAGTTCTTCTATCCCGCCGGGCAGGCTACGCCGCGCGGCGAAATCTTTCGGGAACCATCGCTGGCCCAAACTTTCCGCCAGCTGGCGGCCGCTGAAAAGAAGGCTCGGGGAAATCGCGAGGCCAAGCTGCGCGCCGTTCGCGATCTTTTCTACAAAGGCGACATCGCCCACCGCATCGCCGCTGCTTCCGAGCAGAACCACGGCCTGATCGCCTACAGCGATCTCGCCAATTATCACGCCGAGATCGATCAGCCGAAAATGGGGACCTATCGCGGCTATGAGATCTATAAGCCCGGCTTCTGGACGCAAGGTCCGGTCATGATCGAAGCGCTGAACATCCTGGAAGGCTTCGACCTCAAAGCCATGGGCCACAACAGCCCGCAATATCTGCACACCGTGATGGAAGCCGTAAAGCTGGCCTTCGCCGACCGCGACGCGTACTACGGCGACCCGAAGTTCAGCAAGATTCCCGAAGAAATCCTGCTCTCGAAGGATTACGCCGCCGAACGCCGCAAGCTGATCGATCCGGCGCACGCCTCCATGCTGCACCGCCCCGGCGCCGTCGGCCTGCCATCCGCTCTTCCTTCCACTTCCGCATCGGCGGCCGGACCGGTGAACGACACCACGTGCGTCAACGTGATCGATCGCGAGGGCAACGCTTTCTCGGCCACCCCCAGCGGCGCCTGGCTGCCTTCGGTGATCGCCGGCGATACCGGCATTCCGTTCACCACCCGTTTGCAATCCTTCGTCATGACTCCGGGGCACCCCAATCAATTGCAGCCCGGTAAGCGCCCGCGCGTAACGCTGAGCCCGACTTTGGTTACGCGCGGCGGAAAACTCGAAATGGTTCTGTCTACTCCCGGTGGCGATAATCAGGACCAGGCGCTGCTGCAGGTATTGCTGAACATCATCGAATTCGAAATGTCCCCGCAGGAAGCCGTCGAGTCGCCCCGCTTCCAAACCGAGCATTTCTACAACTCGTTCGGGAACCACGAATTTACGCCCGGCCGGCTGAATTTGGAAGGCCGCATTCCAGTTACAACCGGCGATGCATTGCGCGCGTTGGGACACCGCGTCGCGCTCACGGCCGATTGGAGCAATGGGTCGGCTCCCACCGTCATTTGGGTCCACGACGGCGCGCTCAACGGCGGCGCAGATCCTCGCCGCGCACGCTTCGTGTTCGGCCGCTAAACCAGCGTTATTGCTACGGCGCCGCGGCTACCACCGGAATTGTCACGATGTTGCTGGTGAACACGTTCTGCGCGATCCACAATTGCGTGAACAGATTGGTTGTCAGCGCGTCGCTCAGTTGCAACTGTACTTGATAGACGCCCAGCATTCCCGGCAGCAGCCCGGCATTCAGCACATTAGCCGTGGTCCCGCCCACCTGCGCGTTATCCACCGAGTTGACCGGAATATTTAAGGGCGGCCCTTGGTAGGTTTGCCCGGTGATGCTGGCCGTGGTCAAGTGATCCGCCAGCGTCGTGAGCCCGATGCCGGTGGCATAGATGGTGATCACTTCGCCGGGAACCCCGGGATTCGCGGATGTGAGCGGCGAACCCGCGATATTGGCGCAGCACGTTTGAGCGCTGTCGAGCGGCGACACTACGATGGTGGCGCCGGTACTCACTGAACCCGTGATCGGGATGCCGTTCCCCGCCGGTCCGCCCACTTTCGCCGTCAGGATAATCCTGGTGAACTGGCCAGCCGGCGCGGCAGTCACCTTCTCGTTCGTATTTGCATTGACCAGTGCGATGAGGGCGTCGCGAACACTTTGCAGCGTGTCGAGCTCCTGGATCGTGTAGCTATAGCTGTTGTTGTCGATGGTCAGCGTGGCCACGTCGCCCGCCGTGGTGGATCCATCGATATCCACCAGCGCGACGGCATTTCCGCTAGTGTGAAAGGCAACCGCCGGCCGCGGTTCGTTCCCCGCGCCGGCCAGGATGCCCGGATTCCCGAACACCACTGGAACACCAATCGCGGTGGTGGCGGTCACCGTGCCGTCGCTCTGCACCGTCCGCACAAACGCGCTCACGCCGTTTGAGTTGCCCACCTCATACGGAAGCTGCGCGTTGATCTGGTTGGGCGAAACAAACAATATCGGCGACCGGATGCCGTCAAAATAAACTTGCACGCCGTTCAACGTCGTCGGGTAATAGCCCGTGTCGCTCGGAACCGCACTGGCGGCTGAAGGGGCCAAATTCGTTCCGAAGATACTCACGATGGTGCCCGGCGCCAATTCCGCCGCGGCCGCGCCGCCGGTAAGAGTGGCTCCCGCCGCCGTGGCCGCCTCGGTCGGAGTCCCTGATGAAGAAGCGGCTGCGGTGGTGGCCGCATATCCTATATTGTTGCCGTTCAGGCCAGGCGCGCGGGCGGTTAGGTTCACGTCAAAAAGTATTCCCGAGACAATGTTCGCGGTCGCAATTACGCTCGGATCCGGGGTGGTACCGGCCTTGGTGCCGTCGATCAGGTTCGCAAGATTCTGAGCGATCGAAACCAGCGTGTCGGAGGCCACAACCGTATACGTGTAGTTGGTGCCCGTGGTGGCCCCGGACGGCGTAATCGTAATTGTGACGGTGTCGCCCGCCGTAATGGTGCCCGTTAAGCTCACCGAGCCGACAGCGTAGGTATTCAAGCTATAAGAGTTCGTAATGCCGGTGATCGGAATGTTGGACAAGCCCGGGGTAAACACCAGGACGCGCAGATCGAACGGGTCCGACACATAGAGGTTGGTGCCATCCCAGGCAAGTGCCAGCGGCGTACGGACCGTGTTGGGAGACGACTCTAGAATATTGGCGTCCGGCCGGAATAAATCGGTCGGGCTGGTGACGACATCGGTGTACTCATCCGGCTGGCCGATAAAGGTATCAGCCGGCCGCCCGTTCGTGACGGGAATTTTGTTGTAGACCAGTACGCGATCGTTTCCGCCATCGGCGACGAACAGGCGTTGTCCGTCCGACAAGGCGAATCGGGGATAACTCATGGTGAACCCGCAGCGCGCCGGATAGTAGGGCGTGCCGATGCTATCCATGCCGGTGGAAGGACAAATGGTCGGACAACCGGCGCCAAAAACAGGGTAGCCATCGGTGTCGATGCTGGTCGCTACGCAGTTAGGGATTTGACCATTGTCCAGTTCGCTGGTCATGTTCTGTTGGCCCACCACGACGTCGGCAGCTTGCCCGTTCTGGGTCGGAATGGAATTCCAAATCAAAACCCGGTTGTGACCCAGATCGGTAACCAAAAGGCGCTGGCCGTCCGACGTTACCGAGACTGGAGAGAACAAATTGCTGGCAGTGGGAGGAAGATCGCTGGTCGCGGGAGGTGGAGCGGTGCTGAAGTTGGGCTCACCCAACACCAAATCCGCGGGCTGATTGTTCGCCGTTGGAATATGGTTCCATATCATCACGCGATGGTTTTGCGTGTCCGCCACGAACAATTGCGATCCCTGCACCCAAACGCCTTCCGGACCTCGAAACTGGGAACTGTTGAGCACCAGTGGCTGCACAGTGGTGAAATTTGTTTGCCCCAGCACGATGTCGGCGGGCTGATTGATTGTGGTCGGAATCGTGTTCCAAATGAGAACCCGGTTGTTGTCTGTGTCGGACAGCACCAAAATATGCCCGTCGGTAGCGATTCCCGCGGGATTACGGAAGCCGCTCTGGGTGGTGTTTGGGTACGTCAGGGTGGTGAAATTGGGCTGTCCCAGCACCAGGTTGGCCTGACCCACGCTTGGGGAGACACACACCGGGCAACGGCCGCCCTGGGGGACCTCGGCGGTTGGATCGTACACGTATTGCGAAATATCGTTGTAGATCATGACGCGATTATTGATCGGCGGCGCCTGGATATGGTTGGAGTCCACCACGAATAACGTGTTGTTCGCGTAGGCCACTCCGTCCACCGCGCCTAACAGAGCCTGGGTTGGGGTAGGAGCGACGCCTTGAAATGTGAACGTCGGCTGGCCGAAGATTTCACGCGCGGCTTGCCCAGTGAGAAAATCGACCTGCGCGTGTGCCGGAAACGCCACAGCTGTGGCTAAAAATAGAAGTGCAAGATGCTTCATGATATTGAACTTATTAAGGTACCGCCCCAGTATAACAATCACCGACGAATATCCAACTTAACGCGTTTCCAGTATCTTGAGAGGCGTTTAGGCGGACCGCGCCTTCTCACGCACGTTGAATTCCAATTTCCAGCGCCGGCCGTCGCGCGCCACCGACCAAAGCTGTAGCATTCCGGTCTCCGTGACGACGGTTTCGAGCGTCACGGCGACGAACTGGCCGGCATTTCCTTCCGCCGCCAGCGTAACTTCCACTGGGGACAGCTCCTCTAATTCATCGCCGGTGTCCTCCAGCAGCGTGCCTGCCGCGTCGTTCTTGCGGGTTGCGGACTGGAAAAAGCGGAACTCGGCCGGCTCTCCGACAATCAACCCGAATTCGCGCCCGCGCAACTCTACCGACGTCCCTTCTTCCATCCCAAACGGCGCAACCGCAAGCGCCTTCAGCGGCGTTCGCATGCCAGGGACGGCAGGCATTGAGCTCTCGATGCCCACATAGTAGGTGCGCGGCACTCCGCCGCGAATCCGAACCCCGCGGCCGGCCCGAGCGAGGCCATAATAAGCGGCGCCGCGAGCCACGGCATGCATTAAATCCTCGCCGGTCAGCGGGGCCACTTTGCCGAGGCCCTCGTCGTCGAGCCAGCCATTCAAAACGTCCAGGATCCGCGTCCGGACCACGTCGGCACGCAACACTCCGCCGTTGAATAGCACGTGAGTGGGGGCGGCCAGCCCGCTTGCGCCACGCCGTACCGACCCGTGTTCCGATTGCGCCGCCTGCTGCCGCAAGAAGCGCGCCAGATGGCGAGTAATGGCCGCGTCGGCTGCATAGGGCAACCCGATCTCCGCGAGCCCCATTTTGCGGCGCTGCGGCATGTCGTGACTGGAAACCGCTGGCAAAAAGCCTTCGTCCAAAATACGCTCGACATCCTCGGCCATGAGCTTGGTCTTAATGGTTCCGCCCACCAGGCCGGTGCCCCGCCCGAGAATGGTCACCGGCTCTTCGCGCTTCTTGCTTTCGCCAGCCAGCAGCCGCTCCTTGGCGATCCTGCACTGCTGCCATAGGGCGTGCAACTGCATCGAGTCGAGCTTCGTTCCTTTGCTGCTCAACTGCTGCTCGAGGTGCCGCGCCAGCGCCAGATCGATGTTGTCGCCGCCGAGCAAAATGTGCTCGCCCACCGCGACGCGTTCGAGCGCGAGTTCGCCGGACTGCTCGGTTACCGCGATCAAGGTGAAATCGGTGGTGCCGCCGCCGATGTCCACCACCAGAATCAGGTCGCCCACCGCGACGCGCTCGCGCCAATCGGGATGCCGCTCGATCCAGGCGTAAAATGCGGCCTGCGGCTCTTCGAGCAACAGCAAGTTCTTATAGCCGGCCTGCTCGGCGGCCTTCAGGGTGAGCTCTCGCGCCACGGCGTCGAACGAGGCAGGCACGGTAACGAGCACCTGTTGCTCGACAAACGGGGCGTCGGGCATTTTCGAATCCCATGCCTCGCGCAAATGATCCAGGTATCGGCGCGACGCCTCCACAGGCGAGATCTTTGCGACGCCCTCGGGCGCGGTAATTGGCAGAATCGGCGCTGTGCGATCGACACCGGCATGCGAGAGCCACGATTTCGCGGATGCCACCAGACGATTCGCCACTTCGGCTCCGCGCTTCTGTGCCAGCGCTCCGGCGACATAAGGCGGGGATTCGTCCCAAGGCAGCGCGATGGATCCCGCCGGAAAATCGGCCGCTCCAGGCAGATACAGGAACGAGGGCAACAGCGGCTCGTCGCGCACTTCTCCGGGATTCACCAGCTGCGGCACTTCGAATATGGTTACCGCAGGCTGCGCGAGCTCATCGCCACCCAGCGGCGCGAAGGCTAGCGCGCAGTTGGTGGTTCCGAGGTCGATTCCGATGACGTATTGACTTTGCAAGGCAGGTAACGCGTTTCCAGTGTAGCGCGCGAGTGGCGGCAGGGCGGATGTTACAATGACTTTCTTTGCCTCCGACCCATAGCTTGATGCAAGCGGCCGGCCACTGGTTTCTGCACTCGGGAATCCAAGAAACAAGCGGCGGCGTTGCTCGCTACTACCGTTCGGATCTCGGCCAAAACGCCCGCGTTTCCACTGAAATCACCGGCTACGCGGTAAGCACGCTGCTTTTTTTGCACCAGCGAACCGGCGATGCAGGATATCTGGATGCGGCCGTCCGCGCTGCGCGTTTTCTCACACGCGTGGCCTGGGATCCGAAGCTCGGGACTTTTCCGTTTGAGGTTGGGCCCGGTCCAACGTTCGCTTACTTCTTCGACTGCGGCATCATCGTGCGGGGACTTTTGTGCGCCTGGCGTGTAACCCAAGAAGCCGAGTTCCGCGATACCGCCATCGCGGCCGGACGGGCGATGCTTACCGACTTCCCGTCTGACCGGGGCATCCATCCGATTCTGGCGTTGCCGGAGAAGCGTCCACTTTCGTGGGAACCGCGGTGGTCGGCCAGCCCGGGATGCTATCAACTAAAATCGGCGATGGCGTGGCTTGAGCTTTTCGAGGTCACGGGCGATCGGGAGTTCCAGGGCGGTTACGAATCGGCGCTCGCAGCCGCACTTGAAAATGATGCGGTGTTTCTGCCAGGCGATTCCGACCCGCTGCGTGTCATGGACCGCCTGCACGCTTACGCGTATTTTCTGGAAGGGCTGCTGCCGGTGCTGGATCGTCCGGATTGCGCCGCGGCGTTTCGCAATGGCGTCGACCGTGTGTCCCGTCTGCTTCGCGAAATCGCGCCGACGTTTGAACGCTCCGATGTCTACGCGCAGCTGCTGCGAGCGCGTTTGTTCGGCGAGGGAATCCTACCGCTGGATGAGGCGGCGGCTGCGCATGAAGCAGAAGACGCGCGCAGTTTCCAAACAGCATCCGGCGGATTCCTATTTGGCCGCAAAAATGGCGAAGCGCTGCCGTTCGTGAATCCGGTGTCGACCGCGTTTTGTCTTCAGGCGCTCGTGCTGTGGGACGAAATTCCGCTTGCTGACGTGCGCGGTTCTGTAATCTAACCCAGCTTGATTCCAAAGGCGGCGTAATCTAAGCTGCCGAAAAATTCCTTGCGGAACCCATCCGGCAACTCAGCGAGCGCGGGCATGCTCTCGATTGCCGGCGACAGGCGTTCGATCTGAATGAGCCCAAAGCCCGCCTCCTCCAGATAAAAATTAGTCAGTGCCGGGGGAATCGGGTGCCGATGCGTGGGATCGATATAGAAATGCGTGGCGAAAATCGCCAAGCACTCCGGATTCGGCGTTTCTAGCGCGACTAAACCACCGGCGCGCAGCTTCGCGTGGATCAGCCGGATCAACTCGGGCAATCGGGCTTGCGGCAAATGTTCGATCACCTGGCAGCAAATCACGCCGCCCAGCGAACCATCCGCCAAATCGTTCAAGTAGGTGAAAAGATCCGCCTTCTCGGCGTTCAGCCCCTTGGCTGCACACAAGGCGATGGAGTCGTCGTTCGAATCGATGCCACGCGCCGCGATGCCCGCGTCCCGAAAGATCTGGATCATTTCGCCGCGCCCGCAGCCTAGATCGAGCACTGGAGCATGCTCGCGAAAGCGCCCCACGTACATCCGCTGGCGCTGGAGAATGTCTTCTTCCGAGCCCCGGAAGCGGTCCGCGAATTTCAACCAATCGACGTTAGCGAACTCCGGCGGCGCGCTCTGGGCTACCTGCTCCACGGCTTGAGTTAGGGTCGCTTTCTGGCGCAACATGCGCAGCTCGGAATGGATCATGCGCTCATATTCTGCCCGCGCCTTATCCAGCTCGTTCCAAAATCTCTGCTGCATCTCCGCGTTCTGGAGAGTCATGGATCGCTCAAATTCGGCATGCTGCACTTGCGCCTGCGTGGTCACGCGGTGATGAAATGACGCCTGCAGTTCAGAAACGCTCCGCAAGAACCGAATTTCTGTAGTCGCCAACTTTTGTTCCCAGCCCGCCCGCCATTCCACCCAATGCGCTCGGATGTCTTTCAGCTCTTCCGCCTCGCTGCGCAGCGCCGCAGTCTCACGGCTCAGCCGGCCCGATAGAAGCGACAGAGCCTGTTTGCAAACGTTCAAATCCTCGATGGTGGCTTGCACGCACTCCATCACGCCGCGATTGAATTCCACTTGCTCTCGCACATGCCAATCAAGCGCGCGCGCCACGTTGCGCTTCAGCGACTGAATGATCGTGTTCTTGAGGCCCGCCGGAGCGGGGATTCACAGTCCCGATGCTGGCCACCTTGGCTTCGGCGGAGTCACGAGCGTGCAGCAAGGGCATCAGGTCCGGCAAGGGAATAGCCTCGCCCGTTCCGTTGGTGCTGCGCGCGCGCACGCGGTCCCGGATTTCGGCGATCACCGTCGCGAGTTCTTCAGCCTTTGGATCGTCCATGCTTCTTCTTGCTCCAGCTCGCGGTGACCTTGGTGAAGACTCCACCGCGCGGCGTAAATTCGCCGATAAGCGTCGCTTCCATCGGCTGGCACGCTTGCACCACGTCGCGCAAAAACCGGTTGACCACGTTCTCCTGAAAGATGCCCAGGTTACGATATGCCAGCATGTACATCTTCAGCGACTTCAACTCCAGGCACAGCTTGTCCGGAACGTAGCGCAAAGTCAGCTCGCCGTGATCGGGCAGGCCCGTCTTGGGACACACCGAGGTGAACTCCGGCAGCACGATCTCGATTTCGTAGCCCGGGTATTGGTTCGGCCAGGTTTCGATCTCCGGCAGCGGCGCGCGCACGCCGGCCGCCGCGTGTTGGTCTGTGTACTCTCTTTTCATTTCGCTGGAATCAGCATGCGCGACAACATATCCAGAAACAGCCCGACGTCGGTGACCACGCCGACGGCTTGCCCGGTGCCGCGATCGCTCACTTTGGTTGCCACGGCCGGATTGATATCGACGCAGACGATCTTCACCCAGCTCGGCAGCATGTTCCCCACGGCGATGGAGTGCAGCATCGAGCCCAGGCAGAGCACCAACCCGGCGCCTTTCAACTGCTCGGCGTAGGCGTCCTGCGCGCGATTCATGTCGGTGATGGTGTCAGGCAGCGGCCCGTCGTCGCGCAAGCTTCCCGCCAGCACAAACGGCACGTTGTGCTTCACGCATTCGTACATGATGCCGGATCGCAGCCGTCCGCTTTCCACCGCGCCGCGAATTCCGCCGGAATTGTAGATGGCGTTGATGGCGCGCATATGATTGCGATGCCCGTGCTCTTCCTGACGCCCGTCGCTTTGGCGGATCCCGAGCGATGTTCCCAGCAGCGCCGATTCGATGTCGTGCACGCCCAGCGCGTTCCCGCACAGCAGCGCGCGTAATGTAGCCTTCGCGGATTAGGCGCGATAGTGGCCCGGCGCCACCCGTGTGCACCACCACGGGTCCGGCCACGGCGATGATTCCCTGCCCGGCAGCGCGCGCCTGCTCCATCAACGCCGCGGTTTGTTTGACGGCGGTCTCCACCTGGCGCTCGGACGAGATGCCGTTGCTCATGAATGCGAACGCCAGGCGATCTCGTTCCTTGGACTCCGGGACCACGCGAATGCCGCGCATCCCAGTGACCACCCGATCGCCGGATTTGATGTCGCGCAGACGCCGGCAAACGGCAAGCTGGTCTTGCACTACGATCAAGGCGTCCATGCGCTGATTCTGGACTTCCACCCACTGCCCGCCCAGGCGCACATAGGTTTTGTGATTGGTGGTGGAGTAAAAATCTTCCGGGGCGCAGCAATCGCGCTCCACGGTGAACAACTCCGCTTCGCCCGAATCCACCATCGAACAGCCCAGCCCGAGCAACTGCGAGAGGATCTTTTCCATCGACTCGGCATCGTCGGTGTCGATCTTCAAACGCAGGTAGGACTCATCGCTATTGGTGCGTCCCATGCGAAACTGCTCGGTCTCGAAGCGGCCGCCGAATTCGACTACAGTGTCGAGGATCTGCGCCATGGTGTGGGAGTCGATCAGGTGGCCCTGGGCCTCCACGCGCTCCTGGAGTGGCAGGGGATGGGTATGGGCGGTCATGGTTTGGGACTTGGTTTCCAAATAACTAGGATAACCGCTATTGAAGCGGAAACACCGCGCGGAGCCGCGACCGTCAGGGAGTCGCCTTCCCTCTGGTCTTCACCGATGGTCGGGCCCCTCAACCTGTTCGATCAATTCCCAAATCTTGTCGTAGCTGTAGCCTGGCTTCAAACCGAGAGCCCTCGCTCGGACCCTGAATGGCTGCGTTTCGGCGGGTTTCTTGGCGTCACCCGAACTAAGCGGCAGTTCCGTGCCGTCTGTGGGTTTCTCAGGGTCGAACTTGTCGCCAACATCGCTATTCATAGCCGGTTTAATTGTATCGCTCCACCAGCCGGATCACGAACAGCCCAAGTGAAAGTGAGATGATGAACGACATGAAAAGCTCAGCCCGCACCCCGTGGATGCTCCTGCTGCTGGCCTGCCTAGCGGTGTCCCTGGTCCTGGTCGCGTACCCCTTGTATGTCATCCGGCCGTTTCGTGCCCAGGGAGCGCGTGAATTGGCGGCGGCGTTGGCGCTTTCCCGTTTCGGACCGTTGCTTACCGTGATCTCGGCGCTCGTGGCGGTGGTGGCTGCTATCGCGTACTGGCGGGCGGAGGCTGCTCAAGCCGAGGAGGATCTTGGCGGTGCTCCGGCGCGGTGCTGGCGTGCGTCCTGGCTTTTGCGGCGCGGGTGAATGTGTTCGAGGCGCTGATGTTCCACCATCTCGACCATCCGTGCATTCGCCGCGGCCAAGGATGCCAAGATCGATCCCGATGACAAGCTGATCGTGGTTAAGATCAACGGCAGCGCGCGCGCCTATCCGATTCGCGAAATGGGTTATCACCATGTCGTGAACGACGTGGTGGGAGGGACCGCGCTGGTCGCCACCTATTGAACGCTCTGTCACACCGGTCTGGTGTGGATGAGAGATGTGGATGGCCGGCGCCTGACGTTTCATCTGGCTGGCATCAATAACCAAAACTTCCTCATGCGCGACGAGGAGACCGGCAGCTACTGGCAGCAGATCAGTGGGACGGCCGTCTCAGGTCCGCTGCAAGGCCGACAACTCACCCTGGTGCTCTCCGATGAGCTTACTTTCAGGACTTGGAAAGCGGAGGAGCCCGAGGGCTCGGTTCTCAAGCAAGTGCCGGAATACGCCTCCGAATACGAAACCAAGGACTGGGATGTACACATGAAGACTCGGCCGGTGGTTATCCAGTTTCCAGAGCACGGAATGCAATCGCGCGATTTAGTCCTGGGCATTCATACTGCGGATGCGAGTCGGGCATATCTCTATGACCGGGTGGTCAAGGAAAAGCTGGTCAAGAGCAACGTGGGTGGCATGCCGGTGCTGATCGTCGTGGGACCTGACGGGCAATCCGTCCGTGCTTTTCGAGACCAAGTGCCCGGCGTGGATGGCGCGGCTGATTTTTATCGTCTTACCGCGAATAAACCTGGCGTGCTCATGATGGACGCGGCCACCGGCAGCGAATGGAACTTCCAAGGCTGCGCCGTCTCGGGGAAAGCACAAGGAGCGTGTCTTGAGCGCACGCCTATGCTCAAAGACTATTGGTTCGACTGGCGGAATTACAATCCCCAAACTACGATTTGGGGGAATGGTGCTAGATGACTTCTAGCGCTCGGCGAGCCATGCCAGGAACAACCCGTCTGGCGCGACGTCTTCCCAATACGAAATCTCGCGGCTGGAAACCTTGGCGCAATGCTTCGCGAGCATCTTCTCCAGCTCCTTCCGGCCGAACCATTTCTCCCATTCGGGCGTCTTCAGCCGTCCCCACTGCTTCGAATTCTTGTCGATGATCACGATGCGCCCGCCGGGCGCGACCACGCGGCATATTTCAGCTACCGCAGCCTCGATGTCCACAGCGTGCTCCAGCGATTCGGTGGCATAGGCGCAGTCGAAAGCGCCGCTCGGAAACGGAAGGGCGGTCATGGATCCGGCGCAGGCGCCGACAGCGTCGGGCACGTGCCGCAGCATGGCTTCGGCCAGATCGAACCCCACGATGAACGCCTGTGGATGACGCTCGGCGAGTACGCGCGCGAATCGCCCCTTGCCGCAGCCTATGTCGAGCACGCGCTTGCCGTTCAGATCTCCAAAATATTCAAGAATCAGTTGGACGTGATAAATCCGCGGATCGATGGTCGATGGGAAATTCTCTTCATCGGCGGCCGCTTCGTTGAAATGCTGGACGATCTCGCGCAACGGCACGGCAGACTCGGATTTCGAAGACTTCCGCTTCCAGAACATCAGACGCTGCGGGTCAGGAAGATCGGCAGGCCGGTCTTGTTGGCGTAATTCGGACGATAACGCTCGGTGTTGTACATGGTGGCAACGTCGACGTGCCGCGGACCCAGCGCTGGATCAGGAATGGGGGCCATGGCGTACCGGCCGTCCACCAAAGCTGCCATCAAGCCGCTCTGATTGTCCAGAACAGCTTCCAGCGCCATGGTTCCGAAGGTGGAAGCCACCAGCTTGTCCACAAAATCGGGCACGCCGCTGCGCAAGTCATAGGTTAGATCGCTGACGATGGTTTCCTCATCGGTACGAGCATGGATCTCGCTGGCCAAGGCCTCCCCCACGTTCTCCTTGTGGCGATGGCCAAAGGCGTCGGGCTCGCCATATTCCTTCACCTGGTAACCTTCCCACTCGGCGCCTTCCGACAGGATCACCAAACAGTAATTGCTGGGATTGTTTTTCTTGTCGGTCATCAAGAGATCGATCAGCTTTTCCAGATTGACTTTGTATTCGGGAATGCAGCAGCGGATGGACGCTACGAACGCCGTGTAGAGCGAGGTGAAGCCGGCATCGCGGCCGAACACGCGAAAAATGCCGATGCGTTCGTGCGATCCCACGGTGGTTCTTTGCCGCGCGATGGCATCGGTGGCGCGCGTGATCGCGGTCGAAAACCCGATGCAGTATTCGGTGTTGCGGACATCGTTGTCCATGGTCTTCGGCACGGCAATCGTTTTCACGCCCATGGCGTGCAGCTTGGCGGCATAGCTTAACGTGTCGTCGCCGCCGATCGCGATGAGAGACGTCAGACCGAGCGCTTCGATGTTCTTCAGCACCTGCGGGCTCACGTCGTACGCGAGAGAAGTCTTGCCGCGTTTCGTGACTTCTTTCTTCGGGAAATCCTTCTCGTTCAGGAAGTCGGGGAGTTTGGGCATCTTGGCCGGATTGGTCCGGCTGCTGTGCAGGACGGTGCCGCCGTACCTGTCGATGGTCCGCGTGTTCTCACGCGTCAAAGGCAGGATATAGCGGGTTTTACTTGCTACTTCGTCCAAACGGACATGCGTGAGCCCTTCCCATCCGCGGCGAATGCCCACTACTTCACAATTGTTCTCCGTCGCCCGGTAAGTGACCTCTTTAATGACCGAATTCAGGCCGGGAACGTCGCCGCCGCCCGTGAGGATGCCAATGCGCTGTATCGCCATGGCCCATTTTACTCGGACGGCTTGACATTTCGCCAATTCTTCGCCTATGATTGCCAGAGATCTTGATTCTCCCTCTCTAAGGAACCCTACATGAAAATTAGCGAAACTCTACTGCCTGAATTCGACCAGGAAATGGCCAACACTCGCAAAACGCTCGAACGCGTGCCGGAAGGTAAAGGTGACTGGAAGCCGCACGCCAAGTCCATGACGCTTGCGGGCCTTTCGGCGCATCTCGCGAACATGGCCGATTGGGCCGGTCTTACACTGCAAAGCGATTCGTTCGACTATGCTCCGCCTGGCGCGCCGCCGTACGAAACCCCGAAATTTGCGACCAACAAGGACTTACTCGCGGCGTTCGATAAGAGCGTGGCCGAAGCGCGCGCCGCGTTGGTGGCGGCCGACGACAGCAAAATGCTGGGGCCTTGGACTTTGATGGCCGGCGGAAATACGATCATGACTATGCCGAGGGTCGCCGTCATCCGCAGCTTCGTGATGAACCACAGCATTCATCACCGAGCCCAGCTGGGTGTTTATCTGCGATTGAACGACATCCCCGTGCCAGGAATGTACGGCCCGACAGCGGACGAGCAATAGCTATAATACGTCGGCGAAGCCGCGCTTGAGATGCCGGAAGAAGAGCCCGCCGGCGACAAACGCGGTGATCGCGTAGGCCGTGATAATCGCAAAATCGTGCAGGTTGGGGACCCGGTAGGACAGCAGCCGGTCGCGATAGGCGCGCACCACAAACGCCAGCGGATTCAGATGCAAGGCGAAGCGAAAGCGCTCCGGGATCTGTTGTTCGGTAATGAAGATCGGCGTCACCCAGAACCAGAAGACGAGCAGCACCGTAAGTACCTGCGCCGTGTCGCGCAGGTATACTTGCAAACTGGCCACGATCCATCCGACGCCGATCGCGAACAAGCCGACCATGAGCATGTAAAACGGCAGCAGCAGCATCCACAGGCTGAAATGCCCCATGGCAACACCCTGGATTCCGATCACGATCGCCACCACTGCCAAATGGCTGATCAGCGAGGACAAGAAGATGGAAACCGGCACGATTTCGGCCGGAAAAACCGTCTTGGTGATCAGGTTGGCATTATCCAGCATCGAATTGGCCGAGCGAGTTACCGTGTCCTGAAAGAGCAGCCACGGAAGAAATCCGCAGAACAGAAATAGCGGATAGCTGGTGGTCCCCTGGTTCGGCTGCACGCCCTGGTGCAGGCACACTTGGAACACGAATACCCAGCTGACCAGTTGCACCAGCGGCAAGATGAGGCCCCACATCCAACCAGCCGTGGATCCGATGAAGCGCTGCTCGAAATCGCGCCGGACCATTTGCAGCAGCAGCGTGCGCCGATAAATCAAGTTGCGCGCGAAGTGGTGTCCGGGGAGCTGCATCGATTCTCAGGTTACTATGTGATCGAAGCCAATGAAAGCCTGCGTTCTTCGCTCGCCGGCGCCGATTGAGAGCAACCCGCTCCAATACATCGACATACCGAAGCCCGCGCCATCCGGAAATCAAGTGCTGGTGCGTGTGAATGCTTGCGCCGTCTGCCGGACGGACCTGCATGTCATCGAAGGCGAGCTGACGCCGCGCAAGTCGCCCATTACGCCCGGGCATCAGGTGGTTGGGACTATCGAAGCCATCGGCGATCAAGTGAAGCAACACGCGATTGGAACGCGCGTTGGAATCGCCTGGCTGCATTCCACGGACGGAACCTGCGAATATTGCCGCGCCGGAAAAGAAAATCTCTGCGACCATCCTGAGTTCACCGGCTGGAGTGTGGATGGCGGTTACGCCGAGTACGCGCTGGCGGACGAGAGCTTCGTTTATCCGATTCCGGAGGGTTTCGACGATCTCAAGGCCGCTCCCCTGCTCTGCGCCGGCATTATCGGATTCCGGGCCCTGCGGCTTTCGGCGATCGAACGCGGCGGACGTTTGGGACTGTACGGTTTTGGGGCTGCGGCCCATGTGGCGATTCAAGTGGCCCGGCACTGGGGCGCGGAAGTCTACGCCTGTACGCGCGATGAGCGACATCAGAAACTCGCGCTGGAATTAGGCGCGGTGTGGGCCGGCGGAACGGTAGCCGAGCCTCCCATGAAACTCGACAGCGCTATTATTTTCGCGCCGGCCGGGGAGATCGTGCCCGCTGCGTTAAAGGCTTTGAGAAAAGGCGGAACGCTGGCTCTGGGCGGAATCCACATGAGCGACATCCCACCGCTCAATTACGATCTGCTTTATCAGGAGCGCGTGGTGCGCAGCGTGGCGAATAACACGAGGCAGGACGGGCATGACTTTTTGAAGGTGGCCGCCGAGATCCCGGTCCACATCTCTACCGAAACGTTCCCGCTTCAGGAAGCAAACCGGGCGCTCAATTCGCTGAAGAACGACGCCATTCGCGGCGCGGCAGTGTTGCAGATTAATTCTTAACCGGGGCCTTCTGGCCATAGAGTCTGCGGTAAACTTCCGCGTTGCGCAAAACGCTTTGGACATACACACGCGTTTCGTTGAAAGGAATGCTCTCTACGAACTCAGCAGGCTCACGGTAGTTGGCGGAGGCCATCCAGTTGGTTACGTGCGATTTGCCCGCGTTGTAGGACGCCAGCGCGGCTTCCAGCTTGCCCTGCAGCTCATCCGATAGCTGCTTCAGGTAAAACGTTCCGAGCTTTAGATTCATGTCGGGCGTGAATAGCATCGCAGTGCTGTAGCGCGGGATCTTCAGCTTTCGGCTGAGCTGACGCCCGGTGGCGGGCATCACTTGCGCCAGGCCGCGGGCATTGGCCGGCGAAACCGCCTTGGCATTGAACTCCGATTCCTGCCGGATGAGCGCCGCCATCAAGTACGGGTCCAGCATCTGCGCGCGGCAATATTCCTCGAGCGATTTGCGATAGGGCATCGGGAAGGCCAAGCGCCAGAAACGGTCGGGCGCGGCATCCAGAGGCATCGACAGATAGCCCGGGGCGTAGTGCTTGATGTAGCGGATGCCCTTATCGGGAGCATCCCGCGCGGTCGCAAACTCGGCCAGCTCCAACGCCATGATCTGCGGTTGCCCGTCAACTTTCGCGCCAAATCGCAGCTCGCTGTCGGCAAAATCGTCCAGACCGGCGGTGTCCAGCAGGAGCGCGCGGGCGATGCGCTGTTTGGTGAGCGGGGAAGCGTCGAAACTTTCCGGCGCATGCCGATTGACGAGTTGATTTGCGGCGAGAAATTGCACGGCGCCGGGAGATGGCGTTGCGTGGGCGATGGAGGGATTCTCCAGCCGCTCCCTTGCGACCATCGCGTAATAGTAGTTTGGAAACGCTTTGTTGATGGTGTCGTAGTACGCGCGCGCGGAGGCCCAGTCGGACTTCGATTCCGCAATCCGTCCCAGATAGTACAGCGCCGGGCTCACTTGATCGGAGGTGGAATACCGCGTCAAGTGATCGCGCAGCATGCTCTCGGCTTGCGCAGGATCGCGCAGGTATGTAAACCAGGTGATTTTCCAGTGGCATGCCGCCGCTTGCGGATCGCTGGCGAAGGCCTCGGAACAGGTGCGGTACAGCGGCTGCGCGTTCTCCGGATTGTCGTGCGCCGTGTAGTAGTTCCCCACCGAGATCAGCGCCTGCAAGCGCCAAGGCGATTGCGGATAGGATTGCGCCAGCTTTTCAAGCGTGGCGTTCATCTCGTCCAGGCGGTTCAAGCGGCGCTGGGACTCGAGCAAGTAGTAGAGCCGTTCGGCTTCCGACCCGGGGGCAGTGACCTGGAAAGAGGTCAGATACTTATACGCGGACTCGTTTTCTCGCGCCGAGTAAGCCGCCGCGCCAATACGGACACGGGCTAAATCGAAGTTGTCGCCGCTCAAACGCGGCAACAGAGTGGTGAGCTCCCTACCGGCGCGGGTGTAATCGCCGCCAGCTTCGAGCTTCAGACCGCGACCGAAAAGAGCTTCGGCGGAAGGGGCCGGATAACGAGCGAGCGCTGCTTCGGCATCGGCGGCTTCCTTTGACAGCGGATATTCGACATAGATTTTTTGATAATGTTGCGCGGCTGCGTCGGCATTGTTCTGCGCTTCGAAAGCGCGAGCGAGCAGCAGTTCCGCTTGCGGAGCCGCAATATCGGCCAAATGTTGTTGGACGATTGTCACTGCACGCGACGGGTTACCGCCTTGCAAGTATGATTCGGCCTGCAATAGAACTGCCTTCGTCACTAGAGGCGACGCGGGCGTAAACTGCCACACCGGCTGCAAGGTTGCTTCGGTATCGCCAAACTGGCGCAAGCCCGATTCTGCCGCGGCGCTCAGATAGGCCGTATAGTCGGCCAGCTCAGGCAGACGCTTTCCGACGGCTTTCAGATGCGTCAGCGCGTCTCCGAACTGGCGCTGATCGTTCTCTGTCGCGCCCAGGAGCAAGAGCGCCAGCGCGCCGTTCTTGTCTGTGTGATGGGCCTGTGCATAACGGAGCACGGCCGCGCGAGCGTTCGCGTTGGGCGTTTTGCGATAGCGGTCCGCTAGAGCATCGAGCGATTGAGCGGACAAGGCTGCACCGCACGCTCCAGCGATCAGGGCGGCGCATGCCAGCCTACGCCATTGCACCCGGATACTCTTGGCCCAGCAATTCAACATCATCTTTTGCCAGCGTTCTCACCAGCTCCAGATGGAGATAATCCACCATGGAGTCCGATGCATTCAGGAACTCGCTGCGAAACGCGTCGCGCGCCGAATCGATCTCTGTCTTAAGAGACGTATATAGATCGTGCGCGGTGCGGCCATTCTTCACTGTTTCTGATTGATAAAGCCTAATCCCGGCCACCTTGACGCGCGCGAAGCGCTGGGCGCGTAGGTGGAGTTCGCGATCCTCGCCGCTCAGGGAAAACCATGAGAGAATCTCGGGTTTCGGCGCTGGAGCGATGGTCACTAAGGTTTCAATGGGAGCCGAAACGGCGGCGGGCGGCGGATGGACTTCGACAACGACACCCACGGTGGCAGCCAGGAGCTCCAGCGCGTCGACATCCACCTCGCCCGAATCGGCGTAGAGCACAGCTGGAACTCCCTGCCGTGTGACCACAGGAAACAAGTAGCATTTTTCGCCGGCCTCGCCCAGGAGATCCGCCAAGGATTCCGACAACTCGCCGCGGATTCGCATGGCAATCAGGGTGTCGCGAGTTTCGATCGCGGTGGCAAAGGCGGGTGCCGCATCCAGAGTGATGTCTTCCATCGACTCAGGCGCCTCGATATTTCGCGACGCCTCCAAATGCAGCTTTCGATCGTGAACCAGGAACAGCGCCGCTCGCCCGCAGAAACCGCGCGTGGAATCGACCAGCGTGTGTACCCATTGGCCTTCGTTCTCAAAATGCCGCAGGCGGCGGGCAGTTTGATTCAATCTCTGGATGAGATCGCGGCGAGAGGTTCGTCCAGATTGGGCCGCTTCACGCAGTCGGGCTTCGAGAGCATCCTGAAATTCATTTTCCAGCCGCGAGGCTAGGCCCGCGATGGTCTCCTCAAGCGCGCGCTCCATGCGCTCCGGCCATTGGGCTTCGAGCACATCGCGGACATGATCGACATGCTCACGCCAGGCCAGGGCCAACTGCTCCCGAACGATGTCGTTCGCATCGGCCAGGAGTTCGCTGGTGGCTTCATTCATGGGGGAACGCAGACTACAACTATTGTATCGGACGCGTGCGGCAATGCTACGGCTTACTGCGTGCGCGGCTCAGAAGGATCAGCGCGCAGGATCCGGATGCACGGGCAGCAGCATTCCGGTGAGCCGCACCGGTTTCCGGCCGCTCATCAGCTCCAACACCAAGTGGCCGTCGGGCTGGCTGGAGCCTTGGCCAATTAAGGTGTCGGCGCCCTGGGAGACCTGGACATTAGAAAGCAGCAGGCGCGGAATGCCGTTCGATGCCGCCACCCGATACGTACCCGAAACCGCGCGCATCTCGGCGTCCGGCGACAGCACGATTCCACGGCCTTCGAATGTACCCTTGGAGCGGAGATTCAAAAGCAGCTGCGGGCCGATGCCGCTGGTTGTGAATTCGCCGTCCACATCCAGCTGGCCGCTTCGATAGTCGAAATTCTCGAGGGTGCCGTTCAATTGATACGCCGGCTGGCCCTTGGCAGGTTCACAGCCATTTTGCCGGACGCGCGCGTGTCGTCCATGCGCCATTCCAAGCTCGAAACATTGATGGCCGCGCCACGCCAAACCGCGTGGGCGCGCAATTCGCCCAAGCGGCGATTCACCGTTCATCAAGCCAGGCGCTTGGAGGCTGATATCGACGTCGCGCTCCTGCAGCCATTTGGGGAGCGGCTGATCGCGCAAGCCGGAACGCCCGGGCCAGAAATCCTTCGGTGCGGCGTAGCGCGGGCAGCATCAAACGCTCGGCCTCCCCGATCTGCAGCTCGGGAATGGTGAGGCGCAGCCTTGTCCGCATGCACCGCCGCGGCTTGGTAGCGATATTCGCATCGAATTTCACCGTCCCTGCACGGCCGTGGATGCGACTGATTTGAATGCCATCGGCATTCATCAACACAGCAGCCGAAGCAATTCGAACCGGAGACGCAAGCCCTGGAATCTCGAACACCGCATTCTGTAATTCGTACTGGCCCGACCATAAGGCGGGATTTTCAGCGGTCTTCTCGTACGAAATCCAGCCCTTCCAAGCACCTTGCCGGAGTTGTTCTATCAATGGAATCGGCCCGGCCTCAAAGAAGTGAGTGGCGCCGACCGTCAACTGCCGAGTCGAGACCCGGAAGGCCGCGTGGGTATTGTTGAATGCGTACTCGCCTTCCACTTGCGCGGATTGTCCGTCTTCCATCTGGACGTCCGAGGGACCCAGGATCACCTTACCGTCCGCGATTTCGACTTGCGCCGAATCGAATTGCACAGAACTTCCTTGAACGGACCCGGCTTGCGGAAACTTCACGGCGGCGCTCGAAACCGTCAATTGGCCTCCGACGCCCGACTGGCTGGAATAGTCGACGGCGCCTTCTACTTTGCCTTCCACCTGGACACCGGGAGGAAACGGCGCGCCGAAATGCCGTGCAGTTTCGACCAGCGAGGCTGCGGGAAGGCCATGGAAAAGAACATTTCCCGACCATTTCGGAGCGGCCAGATAGTCGTCCAAACGGAATTCCACCGACACGGGATCGGGCTGCGCGGCCGCGGCGACCGGGTTGTTCAGAGTGGCAAGTTCAAGATGATGGCCATTGAGATTGAGCAAGCCGCGATAGTTGAGCGTCCAACCTTCGCCGGGGGATGGCATCAGGTCCCAACGATGCACGTCGCTGATGTTGAGGTCGCCTGTAATTGCAATTTTGGATAACGGCCCGGCCAGCTTTGCGTCGGCAAGCACGAAGCCATGCACGCCGATGTCGCTGCCGTGGAACAGACGGGTAAGTTCGGAAATCGCGGTGCGGCCCAGATGCAAGCCCATGTTCAGCTGGTCTTCGCCATTCGAGCGCCGTTTGAAGAAGGCCGCGCGCGGTAAGCTCGCCGAAGGTCTGCGACGCCTGGTCGGTTCGAGCCGGCGCGCCGGAAAAACGGATTACCACATCCCCGTTTTCATTGGCATAAACGTCTACGTCGGCGTCGCTGATATAAAAGACGGACTTGGTATCGCCAAACTTGAAATCGATGCGGCCGCTGCGAATTTGAATATCGGGAATCGCGCGGCGATGCTCGACGCTGGATTGCGGGCGATGATCGAGCAGCGGCTGAATATTCCAGGGCCCGGATGGCATCTTGACTACATTGACGCTGGGGGTATCGAGCCGCAGACTGGAGAACGCAAGCTTCCCGGCGAACAGGCTGGTCCAGCGGATGCGGGCCTGCAGGGATTCGACGTGCGCGAAAGGCTCGATTCCAGCCGCTGGATCGTCGTCGATCAGGACATCGTCCACCGTGAAGCCGGGACCGGTGAAAAGATTCAAGTGAACCGCGCCAATGCGAACGGGACGGTTGAGCGCGGCTTCGAGCGCGGCCTGGATGCGGGGGCGGAAGCGATCGGCTCGCAGGAAAGGCGCGGCCAAGCCCAGTGCGACGACCAGGAACAGAGCGACGAGGAGCGAACGCCGGAGAATTTTCATTGGTGGCGCGCTAAAAGGTCGGCGTAGGCGGCGGGATCGTCGACGTCGGTGATCACGGCCTGGTCGGGAACCTCGATGTAACTGGTTTGTTCAACGTGCCGGTGAATGACGTCGCTCGCTTTGGCGTCGACCGGAAGTGCAAGCAATTCGTCGATCACTGGACGCGCAATACAAACCGGGTGGCCGTGTTCGCCAAGGTGTACGGGAACCGTCACCGGCGCGCGATCGCGGCGGAACTGTTGCGCCACGCTTCGCACAGTATCCAGGGCGATCTCAGGGTGATCCACGGGGAGAAACATCGCTGCATCCGCGTCGGGCGGAACTATCGCTAGTCCACATTGCAGCGAACTGAGCATGCCGCGCTCGGGATCGGGATTGACCGCAAATAGAACCTCGCCGCTGCGAGCGATGCCTGATCGGATCTTGTCAGCGTGCTCGCCAACCACCACGATCACCGGATTGCAAACGGTGGTGAAAATCCAGATCAGACGATCGAGAAAGGTTTCGCCCCGATATTGGAGCAGCGCTTTGGGAGTGCCCATGCGGCGGGAAGCGCCACCCGAGAGAATGATGCCCGCGATCACTTCAGAACGGCCCGCGAGGCTTCGCTGGCGAAAATAGATTTGGCGGCGGTGCGCCATTCCGAATCGGGGGCACGGCGGAGGGCGATCATTTCGGCAACGACCGAGACGGCGATTTCTTCCGGAGTGATGGCGCCGATATCGAGCCCCATGGGCGCGAACACGCGGTCAAACGCTCCGCGCGGAATGCCTTCCTTTTCCAATTCCTTCACCACGCCGATCACCTTGCGCTTACTGCCGATCATGGCGATATATTTGGCGTTGGTTTCCACCGCCCAGCGCAGCACGCGCATGTCGTCGCGATGGCCGCGCGTGACGATGACCACATAGCTGGTGTCGCGGATAGGGAGTTTGGGAAAGACTTCTTCGTACTCTTCGGCGTAGACTTCGTCGGCTTCCGGGAAACGCTCGCGATTGGCGAACGCTTCGCGATTATCGACCACTACAGAGGCAAATCCGGCAAGCACGGCCACTTTGGAAATGCTCTTCGAGATGTGGCCGGCGCCGAAAATGAAAACGTGGGGCTGGGGAACCACCGGCTCGACGAACACGCTGAGTTGTCCTCCGCAGATCAGGCCGTTGTCATAGGCGGCGTCCTGGCCGAGGCTGAAATTCATTTGGCGCGGCCGCTCGGTTTCCATCACTTCGCGCGCGGCGTTCCACACTTCGGCTTCCACGCAGCCGCCGCCGACGGTGCCGAGCATGGAACCGTCCTCGCGAACCAGCAGTTTGGCGCTTTCGTAGCTGGGGATGGAGCCGTTCACCTGGACAATGGTGGCGAGGGCGCACTTCTGGCCTAAGCGGCGCAGCCGGACGACTTCCTCGTAAATGTCCATTCGTCTGAATTATAGCGTGGACGCATTGACAGTTCTTTATGACCATGTTAACATGACTATAGTCATGACCGATAAGATTCCAGCCGGAGAGTTCAAGGCGAAGTGCCTCCAGGTGATCGACGAAGTGCAACGGCTGCGCATGCCGATCATCATCACCAAGCGGGGCAAGCCGGTCGCAAAGCTGGTCCCTTTGGACGAGCAGCCTGAAAGCTTCGTCGGAAGCATGAAAGGCACCATGGAAATAGTCGGCGACATCATTTCTCCGATCGATGTGAAGTGGGAAGCGGATGCCGAGTGACCTTCTCCTCCTGGACACCCATTGCTGGATCTGGGCTCAGCTAGGTCTCGTCCAACAATTGTCCCGAGCATCGCTACAATCCATCAAGGAAGCGGAACGCGAGGGCAATTTGCGCATCTCGGTGATCTCGATCTGGGAGCTGGGGATGCTTGAAAAACGGGGACGCGTTGCGCTTCCCATGAACGTCCGCACTTGGGTGGAGCAAGCGTTGAGTAAGCCTGGAATCGCCGTCGCGCCGTTGACCCCCGAAATCGCGATCGAAAGTGTGAATCTTCCCGGAGAGATCCACGGAGACCCGGCGGATCGAATGTTGGTGGCAACGGCTCGAGTTCTGGGTGCAACGTTACTGACTAAGGATACGCAATTAATTCGATACTCCCGCTTGCGTCACGTGCGGGCGCTAGAAGCATGATTAAGACTATTCTTTTTGATCTGGGTAATGTCGTCGTACCGTTCGATGTCAAGCGAGCGTATGTGCGCATGGCCGAACTTTGCGGCTGCACGCCAGAAGAAGTGGCTGCGCGGATTCGCGCCACTGGACTGGTGACGCCGTACGAGAAGGGCCAGATCGAAACCGAGGCGTTTGTCCACCAACTTTCGGCCGCGTTGCAGGTGGACATCACGTATCAGACGTTCTGCGATTGGTGGAACGGCGTTTTTCTGCCGGAAACTCTGGTGCCGGAGGCGTTGTTGGAGGATCTTCGAAGGCGGCATCGTTTGTTGGCGCTTTCGAACACAAACCCAATTCATTTCGCGATGCTAAAGGAAGCCTATCCGCTGCTAAGGCACTTTGACGGCTACGTGCTTTCGCACGAGGTGGGGGCGGCGAAACCGGAGGCGAAGATTTATCAGGAGGCCATCGCGCTGGCGCAATGCGCTCCCGAGGAGTGTTTCTTCACGGACGATCTGGCGGGGAATATCGAGGCGGCGCGGGCGCACGGGATGGATGCGGTCCAGTTTATTTCGGCTGAACAACTGGAGCGGGAGCTACGAACCCGGGGCGCGTTGTAAACCGGCCGGATACTCATCTTGCGGCGACGGCGGCTCGACTCGCGCTGGCGAGTTCCCGGTAGTGGCCGGTCACTTGGTTGGAGAGGCCGGTAACCTCGTCTTGGGTCAAGTAACGCAAAGGCGCGTATGCGCTGATGCGCTGGACAACTTGGGCAAGCCCGGAGAGCATGGCAAGCTCGGCGGGCGCGATCGTTCTGCCAACCACTACTCCGCTCCCTTTGACAATCAGGAACGGCTCGTGATTGCAGCGGGAGCCGGAAAAGATCGCGTGACACGGGTACAGCAGGCCGTCGGCCAGGATGGCTTGAGAAATGGGGTCGGTAGCCAGGGCATGCAATCCTTCGTCGCATGGCAAATCCCAGCCCGAATCCCTGCAAATCTTCGCCAATGCCGCATAGTCGGCCGGACGCGCCTGCCGGGGACGAATCGCCAAACGTGCCTGCACTTCAGCCAGCAGAGCTTGAACGGTCTCCGTATCTTCGGCCGCGATGACCAAACCGTGATTGCCGAGCACGAATATGTTCGTATCGGGGCTGGCGTATTGAGCGCGCTCAATCTCGCGGGATAGAGGAAGTCCCGAAGGTACATAAGGGATCCACTGCCAGCGCAAGCCATCCAATTTGGCCTGCAAATGCAAGGGCGCGTCACCTCGAACGGCCCACGCAATGGTATTGACGCAATGTACGTGCAAAACGACGCGATGCAGCAGCACGGCATGCATGGCTGTTTCAAGCGACGCGTCCGTATAGCGTTCGACGGGATCCATGCCCTGCCGCAGACACTCCGTCACAACTTCCACCCAATCCAAGGGAATGAAGATGTCGTCGCGCAGGGCGTCGGCCATCCAGCGCCCCGACGCCTTAATCCACAGAACACCGTCTAGCTTTATCGAGCTATTGCCGGTGCTAGCCTGTGTAAGCAGCGGGTCACATCCCACGCGATGCGTGAGCTCAACCAACGGCTGAAGTTCAGCCTGGACAGGCACTGGCGCAGGTTGTTTCATTGGTTCTCCTGGTGATCGCTACGACAAAATTCGCAATGGTTCTTCCACGACGGGCGGCGGAGCAGAGCGCTTCGCCCGGAGCTGACCGATTTTTATCGAAGCTTTGAAGATGGCTCCCACGGGAATGACGTGGCCCAATTTGTGCGCGGCCACGGCGGCCAGGCCCATCGACGCTATGCATCCGCACGACGCGCAATCCGGATTCCCTCCGAACTGGCAGGGAACGATTTTAGTTGTCAGGTCGGCCGATAGCGTTTGGGTAGTGAGCGCGAAGACGCATTCAGAAGGATTTGACGGTGGCGTTGAAAACTGCCGGATCATTCCCTCCGGCATATCCAGTTTGGGAAATTCCTTGCGGAGCGTGATCATCTCCGCGATGGCACGAGCGCGCTCCTCGGGCTGCAGCATTTCGGGGAGCTGATCGCCTATTTGCGGAGTGAACAAGCTGAACCATACCTTGCGGATCTCGGGCCGGGGCGTCCAGAATTCGAGAAATTGCTTCAAGTAGCCGGGCCGCTTCATCATTTGACCGGTAATCGTGCAGTGGATGGTGATGTTTTGGCCCGCGATGTTCGCAATGATCCGATCGTAGGTGGCGGGGGCGCGGCGGACATCGTGCTCGGGCTGCAGCCCGTCGATGGAAACGACCACGTTGAAGTGGGCCAATTGTGCCCAACTAGCGGCGAGAGGCCGGAAGGCGCTGGTAACCACCTGCACATGGACGCCCCGGTCGAGCAGCAGCGGAACCATGGACTCCAGCTCGCGATACCGCACCAGCGGATCGCCGCCCACAATGGACAGATGCAGAGGCCGCAGGCGGTCTACCAATTCGAGAACGCCATCGATCAGCGCCTGCCCTTTTCGATCGCTCAAACTGCGCAAGGTGGCGCCACCGCCCAGATGCGCGTCGTCATAGGCGTAACATCCCGGACACTGCAGGGGACATTCACGGGTAATTTCGATAGATAGGGAGGGACGTTCGCCTTTGAGAATTTTTCCCCAGCCACGAAGAACTTCGGAAGTTTTCAAAATAGATCCTTTCTCGGACCAACTAGAACTATGACGTGCGCCAACCGCGGCAGAGATGCGCCAAAGGCGAATCGTATACGACGATACGAGGCCGAGCGGATGAAAACCTCTACCTAGGATTGGAGTAAAGAGATGCGCAATGCTGACAGAGCAGGAGGCGAAGGATCGGCGGCGCGACCGGTAAGGATGATGCGCTCACTAGGGCGATAGGTTTGATCGATGTCGGCTGCCGCCAAAGTGAGATGAGCGTGGGCTGGCACGGCAACGGAATCGGAGAGGCGCGGAGCGGGCGCGCAAGAGCAATCCGGCGCCTGCAGAATCTTACATAGACCAGTGTTAGGATTCACCGCGGGGGGATCCGGTTGGGAATCGAGCGTCGCGGTCATAACGAACGCGAGCAGAATCCAGATTGTCCACCGAATCGATTTCATCTACGTTTGGTGCGCCTGCAGCTTATGGTAGCGGATTTTGATTAGAAGCGGCTGAGGGGCGGAAGGCCGAAGTGCAGACGGCCGGCGTTGCCCGCGGTGTGATCGAGCTGTAGCGTCACGTGAGTACGGATGACGGCCAGATTGCGAAGGGAACGGCCCAGGGGTGAGGATTTCGCGGCGGCGGAGGTGCCGGAAGTGCGGAACATCAACTCCACGGCGTCCCACGCCAGGCGGATGACGTGCTGTTCCATTAGAATCAGCCGGCGCTCCATTTCCTCATCCAGCGGGGCACCCGTTTGCACGTGCTGCCGCGCCAAGTCCATGTAGTTCGCGGCTAGCTGGAGCAAGGCAGCCTCGGCGGTGTCAATCAGAGCCTGAGCTTCGCCGAAGTGCTGCTGGAACTCGGCCTCATGTGAACGCGCATGGAAGGGAGGGAAATTGGTTTTCTTGTTAGTGAGGATGTCTCCATAGATATCCAGCGCGCCGCGCGCCGCACCCACCGATACTGCCGCGACTTCCGAGATCAGCAACGGAGCGAGCCAGCCGTGATACATCGAATTGGGATGCAGCGTGTGGCCCGGCTGATCGCGAACTGGGCGGCCCTGCCCGTCGAGAAACCACAGGGCGCGATCCGCGGACACGAACGCGTCGTCAATCACCACCCTGCGGGAACCGGTGCCCTGCATGCCGATGACATCCCAGTTGTCGACGATTTTGAATTGATGCGCGATCGAAGAGAATCCAGGCGTTGCCGAGCAGGGCTTTGGTGTCGGGATCGCGAACCATGGTCGATCCGAAGAAATGCGTGGCAAGATCGCAGCCGGAAGCATAGTCCCAGGCGCCATTGACGCGAAAGCCGCCGTCGGACGGAACACCGGCGCCTCCGGGCATGCCGACACCGGGCGCGCGGAATTCGCCGGTTGCGCCGAAGACTTCGCGCTGGGCTGATTCTCGCGATATTGCGCCGCGAGAACGGTGTGACCGGAAGTGAGGGCCAGCACCCAGGCGCTTTCGGAGCATCCGCGCGCGATCGCGATCATCACGCGAATGAAATCGGGCAGCGCGAATTCGTAGCCGCCGAAGCAGCGTGGCTGCAGGATGCGATAGAAACCGGCGGCGATGAATCGATTGTTGATTTCCTCAGACAGCTCGCCTGCCTGTTCGCACTCGGTCTGGCGTTCGCGCAGTAGAGGACGCAGGGCGTCGGCTCGGAGAAGCAGTTCGTCGACAGTGAGCCTCGGTTCAGGCGGTGAGATGTGCTCTGGTTTGGTCAGATTGTCCAGCATATCAATGAAGCACACGAGTGCACCCTGGCGCACGTCCGGGTATGCTGAAAGTATGAGACCAGTAGCCGTCGCCGGCGTCGGAAAAACTGCGTTCGGCGCGTTCCCGGATCGCGATCTCCGTTCGCTCGCGGTAGAAGCCGGACATAAAAGCTTTGGAGAACGGACACGCCAGCGCATCGCAAGTGGAAGCGTTCTATCTCGGCAATTTCGCGGGGCCGTCCTTTACGGGCCAGAATCACCTGGCGCCGTATATTGCTTCCGCGATGGGCATCAACGGCGTGCCGGCCACGCGTTTTGAAGCGGCCTGCGCATCCAGCGGATCGGCTTTCTTTCATGCCGTGTCGGCGGTCGCGGCGGGGCTGTACGACATCGTGCTGGTGGCGGGAGTGGAAAAGATGACCTCGCAGACGACTCCGAAAGTGACCGAGATTCTTGCGGGCGCGGGAGATCTTTGCGGCGAAGTGCGCGCGGGAGCAACGTTCCCGGCATTGTTTGCGATGATCGCGCGCCGGCATATGTATCAATACGGAACTACGCGCGAGCAGTTGGCCTCGGTGGCGGTGAAGAACCATCAGAACGGCGCGAAGAATCCGCTGGCGCACATGCGAAAAGTGATCACGATGGAGCAAGCGCTGGCCGGCAAGATGATCGCCGAGCCGCTAACGGTTTACGATTGCTCGCTGATCAGCGATGGCGCGGCCGCGGTGTTGATCATGCCCCTGGATCGGGTTTCGGAGTTCAGCGACAAACCGGTGCGGGTGCTTGGCATCGCGCAGACTTCGGACAACGTCGCGCTCGACGAGAAGGACGACATCACGACGTTCACCGCGGTGAAGACATCGGCCGAGAAGGCTTACAAAATGGCGGGCGTTCGCGCGGCCGACATCCAATTCGCTGAAGTGCACGATTGCTTCACCATCGCCGAGATCATCGCCATTGAAGACCTGGGATTCGTGCCGAAGGGCCAGGGCGGACCCTATAGTTTGGCGGGCGGGACGTGCCTGCACGGCGAGCGGCCGGTGAACGCGAGCGGCGGTTTGAAATCCAAGGGGCATCCGGTGGGCGCCACCGGCGTCGGGCAGATTTGCGATGTCGTGGAACAGATTCGGGGACAGGCGGGCGAACGGCAGGTGAAACGAAACTCGCTTGGGCTGGCGCAAAACTTAGGCGGATCGGGCGCAACCAGCGTGATCACGATCCTGGGGGCGGCATGAACGATTTAGGTTCAGGCACCATTTATACTGAAACGGTGGTTTACTCTCCGCCGGAGGCTTACGTCAACGATGTGCCGTATCAATTGGCGATTATCGAACTGGCGGGTGGCAGACGCGTGACAGGCCGCGTGAATGGTGAACGGGCCCAGATTGGCGATCGCGTGGCATTCACCGAATTCCGCAACAACGTTCCTTTTTTCAAAAAACAATCATGAAAATAGCTGAGCGGATGAGCCGCATAGGCATTGAAACTGCCTTTGAAGTGTTGGTGCGGGCGCGGGCGCTGGAAGCCCAAGGACGCGACATCATACACCTGGAAATCGGCGAGCCAGATTTCGATACGCCGCGCCACATTGTGGAAGCGGGCAAGCAGGCGCTGGATCAGGGCTGGACGCATTACGGTCCGACGCAGGGTTTGCCGGAACTGCGCGAGGCGATCGCGTCGTACATTTGCCGGACGCGCGGAATTCAGGTTGGCGCGGAGCATGTGTGCGTTGTGCCGGGCGGAAAACCGATCATCTTTTTCCCTCTGATGGCGCTGCTGGAGCCGGGTGATGAAGTGATTTATCCTAACCCGGGCTTCCCGATTTACGAATCGATGATCAACTTTCTGGGCGCGAAGCCGGTGCCGATTCCGCTGGTGGAGGATCGCGGGTTTTCGTTCGATCTGAACGTGCTTAAAGATAGCCTGTCACCGAAGACGAAGATGCTGATCCTGAATTCGCCCCATAATCCTACCGGCGGCGTGATTCCCGCGGCCGATGTACGCGCCATCGCGGATATGGTGAGGGATCGCGATTTGATGATTCTCTCGGACGAGATCTACTCGCGGATTTATTTCGAAGAAGAGCCCTTGTCGATCACCACGCTGCCGGGAATGTTGGAGAAGACCATCATCCTGGATGGATTTTCGAAGACCTACGCGATGACGGGCTGGCGCATGGGATATGGCGTGATGCCGGCGTGGCTGGTGGATCCGGTGAACAAGCTGATGGTGAATTCGAACTCGTGCACTGCGAGCTTCACGCAGCGGGCGGGAATCGAGGCGCTGAACGGGCCGCAGGACGACGTCAAGAAAATGGTGGGAGAGTTCCGCAAGCGTCGCGATGCCTTTTGCGCGGGCTTGAACACGCTGCCGGGATTCCGCTGCGCGATTCCAGGAGGCGCGTTCTACGCTTTCCCGAACGTGCAGGGGACTGGATGGAAATCGAAGGACCTGGCGGATGCGTTACTGCAAAAAGCCGGCGTGGCGTGTCTGAGCGGGACAGCGTTTGGCGAATACGGCGACGGCTATCTTCGGTTCAGCATCGCTAATTCGATGGAGAAGTTGATGGACGCGGTGGAACGTATCCGGACTTTTCTAAAGGCCTAGCCACAGATAAACACTCATAAACACAGATGGGGAAAGATTTCGTTATCAGTGTTTATCCGCGTTCCACAAATCGTGAAAACAGCAAGATTCCAGAACCAAACCAAGGAGACCAGTCCTCGCATCGAATAGCACAGCTTTAGGAGAGGATTCATCCCGTACGCTGACGCTAGGATCGCACTGGTAAACGCCAACAGGACGCCTGAGATCTTCGCGCCTGGACAGAAACGTCGAACTTGGTACATTGCGAAATAGTAGTTCCGTCGTGGCTCCAAAACGAAAAACCCGACCCGGAGACTCCGGATCGGGCTTAAAACTACTTACGCACTTGATGTTCAGGCTACATGCTGCGCACGGTAACGGCTGATAATCGCGTTCATCTGATCTTTCAACTGGAGCTTCACTTTCTTCAACCGGTGTTCCTCTACTTCCTCCTCGGTAGTGAGGTGCGATTTGGCTTCCAGCGCTTCCAGTTGCTGGTGAAAACTGGAATGCTGGTCCGCCAAACGCCGGAACTCCTCGTCGGTTTGCATCAAGTGCGTCTTCAATTCTTCTTGCGTGTTCTCCATCAGGCTTCTATCTCCTTTGTGAGGTTGCCACGCCGAGTTGGTAGGATTGGTTTGCTCGGTGGGTAGTGGATGAGTTGTCAAATTCATCTCGTGCGGGGGGCACCGATTGGCCTCCGCATATGTGACAGTATCATGAAAGAATCCTCATGACAATCCCCGTCTCGATGGGATTGTCATAGTATTCAGGGCGCTCACCCACCGCCTGGAAACCCAGACCTTCGTAAAGGTGCCGGGCCGCCGTATTGGACTCCCGAACCTCCAAGAAATGTACTCCAGGGTGGCGCGAAAGCTCGGTTTGCAGCAGTTCCGTGGCAACATGCAGCCGCCGGAAATCGGGATGAACGGCAATATTCAGGATCTCCCGCTCCTTATCGGCCACCGGCCGCGAAACCAGGAATCCGGCGATTTTTCCGTCCAGCATAGCTACCTGGCAATCGAACGCCAAGTAGTCTCGCGGCTTGCCATTGCGACGACTCGGGCGCGGTTTGTTGGATGGCGGTAATTTCCGGAACATCGTTTTCGGTGGCGGCGCGGATCTCGATGCGCGGTGGCATCAGTTCTCGAAGCAGCGCGCGTTGACGCGCACCGATCGGACGCCAGCCGAAGTTTTGCTCTGCATGGAGACGGCCGTTTCCAGCGATGCGCCGGCGCAGATCGCCGTCCGCGAGTAGAGTCTCAATGGCCGCGGCGAATTCCGCGGGTTGGTCGGCGATCCAAACGTTTACGCCGTGCTCCAGACCCAGCCCCGCGCACCCGGAAGACGTCGACACCACGGCGCGATCCATCGCCATCGCTTCCAGCACTTTGAGATTGGTGCCGGCGGATTCCAGCGTCGGAACAATTGCGATGTTCGCTTCCACGTACAACGGGCGGACGTCGGCGACGAATTCGAGCATGCGGATGCGATCGTCGCGACGTATCGAGGAGAGACCGGTGTGGGCTCGCCAGTAAAGCAGCGGATCCGGTCCGGCGACGACTGTGAGACTGATCCCCGGAGATTTCTCACGCAGGATCGGCCACACCTGATCGACAAAGAATCGATACGCGACGATATTTGGGAAATGCCGGAACGAACCGATGAAGAGGAGACGCTCGCCGGGCCGCTCGATTTCGGGAATGAATCGATCCAGATCCACGCCGTTCGGAATAACTATGGCATTGGGCTGAGCCAGCAACGCGCGGTCCTGTTCCGACATGACCACCACTTTGCGATAGCGCCGGATCCACTTGGTCTCAAATCGCCGCCAGCGCCAATAGTCCCAACGCTGTGCGATGCCGGGCGAGCGATCGCGGATTTGGCGATACAAGCGCGAAGGTGACGTCATGCTCCACCAGCACGTCGCCGGCATAGGGCGCGAGCATGGTGTATTCCACTTGCACGGCTTCGACTTTGTATTCGGATCGGACACGGGCCAGCGCGCGCGACAGGGCAAGCGAGCGGAATTCATGAACCTCCGGCGGCGCCAGTGTGGACCAGCGCGGCTCCCGATAGCGCGGCTTGCCGGCAAGAACGACGCGGGCGCAGAGATCCAGCACGGGCCGCAGGTCGTCCGCTGATTCGGCGTCGCGGAAAGCGAACAGAAAGATGTCGAACTCGCCGGCCATTTCGCGCAGCAGATTGAAGATCCGCACCGCGCCGCCGTGTGCGAGTGGGAACGGAAAATAGGGGCTTACGACCGCGATTCGCCGACGCCGCGGCGACATCGGGCGGCCGGCGATTTCCTGGATCGTGGACGGATACACGGAGCGATCGCGCTTCCAAGGGACAAGCCATTTCGGCCGAAGAAAGATCCGATCGAGCGGTACGCCGTTTACAAACAACAGCGATGCAATGGCGGTGCTGAGTTTTAAATGGTGGCGCTCCAGGCGCCGGTTGTAAGCCAGGATTTTTGTTGGCGCCAGGAGAAACGCTGCGCGCCGCAATGCTCTCGACTCGTGATCGCCCAGCAGCACCGGCGCAAGACCGATGCGATAGCGGCGAAAACGCTTGCGGAGTTGCCAATAAGATTGGAACTCGTCAGGCCGCACCAGGAAATGCCGGCGGCCGGGTTCCAGGGTCTGGATCTCAGCGAACATCCGCTGCGCCAGATCGGGATCACCGGTGGCGAACGAAACTACGATCGCGTCCGGATCTTTGCCAATCAGCCGGAAAAAGAAGTTCTTTAAGGCGGCCCTCAATGAAGTTCGATGGCGGTGACAACGCCCGTGGTATGGAGTTTCGCATCCGCCTTGGCATCAAAGTGAACCAGGACCTGGCGGGGATTCTTCTGCGGACCACAGCTGAGAGCTTGTGCCGCACCCCCCATATCGATCTGGGAAGGATCTGCTACCAGAAGCTGCACGGTCTTTGCATCCGCCGCTTGAATCACAAGCCGAGCCTGCTTCCCGTCCAGGCAATCCAAACGGATAAACGCGCCCTCAACGCTCGGGCCGGTCTTGCCGTTTTGATACCAGACCTCTGGTTTCGGCGGCGGCTCCCCGTTGGGATTCAATCTCTTCCGCGCCTGGTCCTCGGCTAAGCGGATGGCCGCATCGCTTTGCGCTTTTACGCGCTGAAGGTCAGCCTCGTGCTCATCTGCGAGACGTTTGCGTTCTGCGGCCTCGGCGTCGAAACGCGTCTCTTGCAGCGACTGTCGCAATTGGTGAATGCGCTCGCGTTCTTCATCGCTGGTGGCGGCGTGCTCTGCCCCGCCCCAGGCCTTTTGGGCTTCAGTGAAGTCGTTTGCGGCAACGTCGTTCTTGGCCAGGGCCGTCCAGTAATCGATATTGCGCGGCTCCAGGCTTACGGCCTTCTTGAGCAGCACGGCGCGCTTCTCGAGATGCTCTTTGTCGATGGCTGGATCGATGTCCGCCAATTGGAAGTAAGGCTCAGCCCAGCGCGGATTCAACTCGCTAGCCTTCTTGAGATCGATTTCGTCGGTATTCAGGCGGCCCAATTCGAGCCACGCACGGGCGCTGGTGCTGCCCCCATCGATCGCTTCCTGTAGCGCGATGCGCGCTTCTTTATCCTTGTCCTGGTCGAGGGCCATCAACGCGGACGCTTCCAACGCTATGGGTGCGGGAAGGCCCTTGTACGCGGCGGCCGCTTCGGCCGTGTGGCCAGTTGCAAGCAATAAATCCGCCTGAGCGATTCGCACATCGTCCAACAACAACTGCACGGGCTTGAAATCGCGAGTGAGGCTGAACGCACGTCCTGAAAGCATGGTGGTCGCGAAGACTCCAGCCTTCAAATATGCATCCGTTTGTTGATTGATTTGGGCAGCGGTCTTTTCGAAGGCATTATGACAAGCCGCGTCGAAATCGTCGGTTTGCTCGAGATTGGAAATCATGACGCGCGCGCGACCTGCGTACTCGGGATTCCCTGTGACCAGATGCATCAAGGCCCACCCGCGTGTGCGCTCCGCTTCCGGGACCGGCGCTCCCAGCGTGATCCGCGGGCCATCCACTTGCACGGTGGAAATCAGTTCGATGAGGCCTTGCTGGATGTCCGGCGGCAGTCGATTGGTGTTCTCGTAGATCATCAGGCGCGCCAACTCCTTCAGATAATCGCGGGAGAGAGGTTGGGAATCGGACAACGCAACCATACGCGCGTCGCGTCCCAATTTGAAAGGCTTTGCAACCTCCGGCGGCGCTTTCGACAGGATCACGCGCACCGGCCAAACCAGGCGCATTTCGGTCTTGCCGGTAATGATGCGCAGCGTCTCGCGGAATTGCTCCAGGAACATGAGCTTTTCGCGCGCAGGGCGCTCGCCGGCATTGCTAAAAACTTCGAAGGGGCCGGATTTTAGAGCGATCCATTTGTCCTCGGCGGGCAAGAGCGCCGGCAGCAACAGAACCAGAAGCACTCGGGGAAACACGATTTATGTTAGCTCGACTGCGCCTTCCCCGCCATGGTTCCCTGTTATGATCCGAGAAGCAATGGGGAAGTTTATTGCGTTTATCATGCTGGTGGCGCTCATCGCGACACCGATCAGCACGCTTTACTTTTTGTCGTCACACACCAAACTGGCGTTCACCCCGCAGCCTAAGGCAATCGGGGGGAGCACTCCGGTGACGGTACACTTCGCCAATCCGCATGGTCTGCGGCGGTTCACGGCTTCCATCGAGCAGAATGGCGCGACCACGACGATCACGGAAACTAAGAGCCCGGCGGACCGCCTGAAGTTTTGGCTGGCGCAGGTTCCCGATCAGGACATTCACTTCAACGCGGGCAGCAAGCTCGCGCCAAATCTGAAGGAAGGCAAGGCGCGGATCGTCGTGGAAGCGCAATCCAACGATCTGCGCGCTGCCATCGACACTATTTCGACCGACGTCGACGTAGTGCTACGGCCGCCTTCGGTCTCAGCCGACGGATTTCAGCACTATATCAATCAGGGCGGATCGGAGATGGTATTGCTCACGCCATCGGGTTCCTGGAGCGAAGCGGGCGTCCGCGTGGGCAACGATACGTACGCGAGTTTCCCGGTCGCGGGCAGCTCCACTCAACGGCTGGCGCTGTTCGCGTATCCGTGGGACACTCCGTCCGGTACCGCTCCGATTGTGTATGTGAAGAACACCGCGGGCACGGAAGCTACGGCGCGCTTTTGGTTCAAGGTGTTTCCAAAGAAGTTCCGCAAGCGCGACTTGACGATCGACGACAAGTTCCTGGAGAAAGTAGTTAACCAGATCGATCCCGGCGGTTCGGGGGATCTGCTGACGCGGTTTCTCAAGATTAACGGCGAGATGCGCCGCGCAAATAACAAGACGCTGGCGGATCTTCGTTTGAAAACGGCCGAGAAATTTCTCTGGACCGAGCCATTTCTGCAATTGGCGAACTCGAAAGTGGAATCCGAATTCGCCGACGTACGCAGCTATATCTACAAAGGAAAGAAAGTCGACCAGCAGGTGCATCTGGGGTTCGATCTCGCAGTCACGGCGCACGCGGCAGTGGTAGCGGCCAACGATGGCAAGGTGGTTTGGGCCGCGCCGCTCGGGATCTACGGCAACTGCATCGTGGTGGATCACGGCTATGGATTGCAATCCATCTATGGACACCTGAGCGCGCTCGCGGTGAAGGAAGGCGATATGGTGAAGCGCGGCCAGGAGATGGGGAAGAGCGGATCCACGGGACTAGCGGGTGGCGACCATTTGCACTATTCGATGCAAGTAGGCGGCGTGGAAGTGAATCCGGTGGAGTGGTGGGACGCGCACTGGATCAAGGACCATGTGCAGGACCGGCTGAAGCCGCAATAGCGGCAAGTAGCTGGTGTTTACGCCAGTACGGCCACGAACCATCGGCCCGCGTGCAACACCCGGCCTGCGCCGATTTCAGCGATCAGATTTTCTGGAGTGAAATAGCGCTTGTAAACCACATGCCGCGAACCGTCGTTCAGCACGCGCTCCTGTTGTTCCTCCGCCGGGACCTCTTCGCGCTTGGCTGCGTCGACATAAGAAGGGATCCCGCCACCCGGCGTGCTTCTTTCAAAAAGATCTGCCGGGCGGTCTCATCCAGATGTCCGTAGAAATGCCCAGCAAATACAGACAATCAAATTGCTTCAATGGAAAAGGCACCTTAGCGCGTCACCTTGAACAAAGCTTCCCCGCTGGCACTCGGGAACGCGCGATTTCGAGCATGGACGCGCTTTGGTCTAAGCCCGTGATGCGACCATGCAGACACTCGGTCAGAAAGCCCGTTCCGCAAGCAACGTCCAGAATGAAGCGAAACGGAATGACGGCGAGTGCCGTTCTGAGAGCTCTGCTACTTCTTCTGCCCACCCGGGACGAACTTCGCTGCGCGAACAATCCCGTGCCGAGATACCAGTCGTCATATTCCGGAGCCCGGTGCTCGATAATAGATTCGCTCCGTCCTTGGTCATTACGACAAACGCGCACGCACCTTTTCGCTCAACGCTTTTCCATCCACGCGTTTGCCGGCGAGCTTGGCCTGCGCCGCCTTCATCACCAGACCCATCTGCTTCTGCGCCGTGGCCCCGGTCTCCGCCAGAGCTTGCGCGATTGCATCCTCGATCTCCTGATCGGTCGGCGCCGACGGCATGTAGGACTCAATCAGCTTCAGCTCGGCTTCTTCCTTTTCGGCCGCCTCCATGCGATCGCCCTTGCGATACATGTCGGCCGCTTCGCGCCGCTGCTTGATCAACGTGTTCAGGATCTGCAGCTCGGTGGCTTCGTCCAGCGGCTTCATGGAATCCACCTCGTGCTTCTTCAGCGCCGCCTTGATCATGCGGATCGCGTTGAGCTTCAGCTCTTCCTTGGCGCGCATCGCCGCCACCATGTCGGTCTGGATCTGATCGAGTAAAGCCATCGTTTGTTATCCTGAAAGTTAATCCCTCTCATGTATATCAAGAAACAACGCCTGCTCACACCCGGCCCCACACCGCTGCTTCCGCAAGCCTTGCACGCGATGATGGGTTCCGACATTCACCACCGCACGGAGGACTTCCGCAATATCTACCGCGCGGTGCTGGCGGATCTGAAGGAAGTGATGGGCACTTCCAACGACGTACTTGCGATGGTTGCCTCGGGTACGGGCGCCATGGAAGCATCGGTTGCGAATTTCCTTTCCCCCGGGGACCGCGTGATTGTTTGCTCGGCGGGAAAATTCGGCGAGCGCTGGGCCGAGATCGCCAAAGCCTTCGGACTGAATGCCGTGGTGTTGAAGGAAGAGTACGGCGGATCGGTGAGCCCCGAGCGCGTGGCCGCGGCGGTTGCATCGAACCCGGACGCCCGCGCGGTTTTCGTGCAAGCGTCGGAAACTTCCACCGGCGCGGCGCACGACGTGCGGTCCATGGGAGAAATCGTAAAGAAGACCAGCGCGATCTTCGTCGTGGATGCCATTACCGGGCTCGGCACCATGCCGCTGGATATTGACGGCTGGGGTCTCGACATCGTGATCGGCGGATCGCAAAAGGCTTTCATGATCCCGCCCGGCCTGGCGTTTCTGTCGATCAGCCCGAAGGCCTGGGCCTTCGCCGAGACTTCGAAACTCCCGCGATTTTATTTTGATCTCAAGAAAGAGAAAAAGAGCGCGGCGGGCGGCGAATCCAGCTGGACGCCGAACACGTCGCTGCTGCTGGCGCTGGCCGAAGCGCTGAAATATGTCAAATCCATTGGCATGGACAAGCTGGTTGCCAATGCGGAAATGCTGGCGCAAGCCACTCGCGCCGCCGTAGCCGCTCTGGGCTTGGAATTGTTTTCTCCGCTTTCACCGGCCGCCTCCGCTACCGCGGTGAAATCGCCGAAGGGCCTGGATTCCGGCGTGATCGTGAAGGAATTCCGCAACCGCTTCGGGTCCATCATCGCGAATGGCCAAGGATCCATGAAAGGCCAGATCTTCCGCATCGCGCACCTGGGCTATTTCGATTTTCCAGACCTATTTGGCGTGATCGCCGAACTGGAGATCATACTGGCCGCGCAAGGGCAGCCCGTAAAGTTTGGAACCGGAGTGGCGGCGGCGCAGCAGGTATACGCCGAAGCGGCCCTGGCGAAAGAAATTGTTACAGCTTAAGAACCCACACACAACATGCGAATTCTGATTGCCGAGTCGCTGGCTCCTGGAGCGCTAAAGCTGCTTCAGCAACAGCCGGGATGGGAAGTTATCGTTTCCAATCCGAAAGAGTTTATGCAGCATTTGGCCGGGGCCGACGCGCTGATCGTGCGCAGTGCCGTTACCGTGGACAAGGCCGTGCTGGCCGCCGCGCCGAATCTGCGAGTGATCGGCAGGGCGGGCGTGGGCGTGGACAACGTGGATCTTCCATCCGCCACCGCCGCCGGTGTCTTGGTGATGAACACCCCGGGCGGCAATGCGGTTTCCGTGGCCGAGCACGCGCTTGCGTTGATGTTGTCGCTGGCGCGCTCCATCCCCAATGCCAGCGCCTCTGTGAAATCCGGCAAGTGGGAAAAGCGCAAGTTCCTGGGCAACGAACTGCGCGCCAAAACGCTGGGCGTGATCGGCCTGGGAAGCATTGGGCGCGAAGTGGTGAAACGCGCCGCGGCCTTCGAGATGAACATCATCGCCCATGATCCGTACGTGCATTCGCAGACGGCGAAAGACGTCGGCGTCGCCTTGGTGGACTTGCCCACGCTCTACGCCGAGAGCGACTACATCACGCTGCACACGGCCCTGACGCCCGAATCGTTCCGGCTGCTGTCGCGCGACGCGTTCTCCAAGATGAAGAAGGGCGCGCGGATCATCAATTGCGCGCGCGGCGAGTTGATCGACCAAGCGGCGCTGGTGGAGGCTCTGACTTCCGGTCAGGTGGGCGGGGCGGCGCTAGACGTTTTTGAGAGCGAGCCGCCGCCAGCCAACGATCCACTTTTCGCCATTGAGAGCCTGGTAGCCACGCCGCACATCGGCGGTTCCACCGAAGAAGCTCAGGAGACCGTGGGCGTGCGCATCGCGCAGCAAATTGTCGAATATCTGCAAAACGGCGCCGCCCTTCACGCGGTGAATCTGCCCGCGCTTACGCCCGAGCAATACAAGACTCTGGGGCCGTACGGCAAACTGGCCGAGCGGCTGGGCAGCTTTGCATCCTACATATCCACCGGGAATCCGAAGGCAGTCCGGTTGGTCTACTTCGGGAAAATCGCGGAGTTCAATACGCATCTGGTTCGCAACGCGGGCCTGGCCGGCGTGCTGCAGCGATCGTTGGCGCGCAAGGCAAACTCGATCAATGCCATGCAGATCGCAGGCGACCGCGGCCTTACGGTGGCTGAGCGCCACGAAAAACGCGTCGCGCATATCGACTCGGTTCGCCTGGATCTGGAAACCGACACCGGCATTACGTCGGTAGAAGGCGCGGTTGTGATGGATCAGCCTCGGCTGGTGCAAATCGACGGAACGCACTGCGAAGCGACGCTCGAGGGCAATCTCACGTTCGTAACCAGCGAAGATGTCCCGGGCGTCATCGGATACATTGGCGACGTGTTCGGAAAGAACGGCGTCAACATTGCGACTTTCTCCCTGGGACGCAGGGCAGCCGGAACCGAAGCGGTTTCAGTGATTCAGACTGATGAACCGGTTGGCGACAGCGTGTTGGCCGAGCTACTGAAAAATCCAGCAGTGAAAGTAGCGCGGCCGGTGAAATTCAACGGCGCTTAAGGGCGCTTAGTCGGCGGACGCGGCGCTGGGAGTTTCGACAGGTTCCGGATTGCGAACAAATTCCGTGGCGGCGATGGAGTTCCGCATCACTGCTTCGAGCAATGCGCGCGTGTCCACGGTATGCGGATCGCGGAACATCTGCCAAGTGGGACCGGTTTCGAGGATTTGTCCGCGCTGCAGAATCGCGATTCGCGAACACAGCGACGCCACCGCCAGCAGATCGTGTGAGATAAAGAGCATGGCCATCTTCATTTCACGATTCAAACTGCGGAAGAGATCCAGAATCTCGCTCTGCGTCACCGCGTCCAGAGCGCTGGTGGGTTCGTCGGCAATCAACAACTTGGGCTTGTGGAGGACAGCCATTGCGATCAGCACGCGCTGGGCTTGGCCTACACTCAACTGCCGCGGATAGCGGTCCAAGAACGATTCTTCGGCCGGCAGGCTGACGCGCTCGAACAGCCGTAACGCCTGATCCTTCCATTGTTTCGATTCCGCGCCAGGCACATGCGCGCGCCAGGCTTCGGCCATTTGCGTTCCGATGCGCAGCGCCGGATTCAGCGACGCCAGCGGACTTTGCAATACCAGCGCGATCTCGCGGCCGCGAATCTTCCGCATGTCTTTCGAGCGCAGCTTCAGCAAATCCCGCCCGTTGAAAAGAATCTCGCCTTCGATCGATGCGCCCTTGTGCTCCAGCAGGCGCAGCAGCGCGAGTGCAATGGTGCTTTTGCCCGAGCCGCTTTCGCCCACCAGGCCGACGATTTCGCCCTCGCCCACGTCCAGGCACACATCGCGCAGGACACCAGGTTTGTTGGGATAATCCACCGATAGCCGCGCGTGAAGTAGACTCGTCATCGCTGGCTGACCAACGTGGTTCCAATTTGCAGCCGGTCGGCGTTCCAATAGATCTGCGGCCGGAGCGCGGCTGGAGTGACATTCTTGACGTTCGGAGAAACGGCCGAGAGCGCGTTCGGATTCACCAGAAACAGCATGGGGACCTTATCCGCCACGATCTGCTGCACGCGATCGAAATAGAGTTTGCGCTTGGCCGGGTCCTGCGATCCACTCTGCGACACCATCAGCTTGTCGATTTCCGCTTCCCAGGGAGTCGCCGGCGTCTTCTGGCTCGGATTCCATTGGTGATTGGCCGCCGAGCTGACCCAGATGTTCATCTGGCCGCTGGGGTCGAGATCTACGTTGGTGAAGGCCATGAGAACCGCTTCGTAGTTGAACGTGCGGCTGATGCGCTCGATGAGCGACGGAAAATCGAGCGTCACCACATTGAGCTGGATGCCGAACCGCGCCAGATCCTGCTGGATCAACGCCAGCATGCGCTCGTGAAGCTTGTTCCCCGCGTTGGTGATCATCGAAAATTCCACTTTGTTTCCGTCACGATCGAGGAGCGCGCTGCCGGAACGCCGGAACCCCGCACGTTGCAACAGGGCCAGCACCGCGGGCTCTGAACTTGACGCCTGGGGGAGCGCGGGATTGAGCCAGAAGCGGTTGGCGGGCGAGACGGGCCCCACGGCGGCACGCGCGTGACCGCGATACACAATCCGGACCATGTCGTCGCGGCGAATGCCTTCTGAAATGGCGCGCCGGAAATCGTCGGATCGGAACCAGCGGCGCTTGTACTCGGGCAGCGGCGCGGTTTCCACTTGATTGAAGAACACCGTTTCCCAATCGAGCGACGGGCCGGCGTCCACCACGGCGTGCGGCATCTCTTGCGACAAACGATCGTACATGTCGGGATCGAGCTTATTGACGATGTCCAGTTCGCCGCGCCGGAATCGCATCAGTTCCAGCTCGCGATTCTGTTGGATATCGAGCCGGATGGAATCGAGATAAGGCAGGGCGTGGCCGGTCGCGTCATGTTTCCAATAATTGGGATTCCGACGCAACGATACGTATGCGCCGGGCTTGTATTCGCCCAGCGTAAAAGGACCAAGCACGGCGGATTCCTTCGCCGCTGAGTGCGCGGACAGCATGGCGACCTGATCGAATTGCATCGCCAGCGCCGCCACTGGCGCGGGAAAACGAATCGTTACAGCGGAGGATCCAGCGCAGCGGGATTCAACCGGACCGGGCGCTGAACGGAACGAATCTCCAACGGGCGAATGCAGCTCCGGATCCATCAGCTGCTGCATGGTGTAGACCACGTCCTGGCAGGTGAATGGAGTGCCGTCGGAAAAGCGTAAGCCCTGGCGCAAATCAAAGTCGATACGGCGGCCGTTTTCAGAAATCTTCCATTTCGTTGCAAGCTCGCCTTCCAGCTCTTGGGTGTAGCGGTTCAGACGGATCAGCACGCCGCCGGTCAAGTAACGAATGGTTTCGGAAGCGTCGTCTTCCACCAATAACGGATTGAATGTTTTCGGATCGGCCCGCAGGCAGAAGCGCAGCTCGCTGGCTGAGCCTGCAGCGGCGATGGCGAACAGCGCGAGTAACAGTCTGGATCGTGTCAACATGCCGCCCGGTCCTCCGTTCGAAGCAGAAGCTGCAGGCAACTGACCACCGCCACCAGCAACACCACCGGCGCGAGCATCCAGGGATTTTGCAGCACCGCCGAGTAGTTCTCCAGATCCCGCAACATCGCGCCCCAGGACGGAAGCGGTTCGGATACGCCTAATCCGAGCAACCCAAGATTGGCTTCACTCAGGATGAACAGCGGGATCGAAATCCAGAATTGGGCCAGCAAGATCGGGCGCAAGTTGGGGAGCAGGTGGCGCCAAAACAATCGCCAGCGTGAGATTCCACTGGCGCTGGCCTGCACCAGGAAGTCCGAATTCACCAGCGTTCGTGTGCCGGCGCGGATCATGCGCGCGGGCGCGGCCCAGCCCAGGCAGCCCAGCAGCATAAAGGTGATCATTACCGACATGACGGGTGAAGTATTGAGCGGCAACAAAGCCCGCACGGCCAGCAGCAGGAACAGCCAGGGAAGCGCGAGAAACAGATCGACTCCGGCCGTGACCAGCCGCTCCCAGCGTCCGCCAAGGTACCCCGCCGCTCCACCAACAACGGCGGCAATCAGTGTCGATAGCAACGCCGCGGCCGGTGCCAGCAACAGCGAGACGCGCGTGCCGTACAGCAAACGCGCCAATCGATCGCGCCCCAGTTCGTCGGTGCCCAGCCAAAAGTGCGCCGAAGGAGGAGCGCTGATCAGCTCCCGAGACTGTTCGGCGTAGGAGTGCTGCGCGAGAAATCCGGCTCCGAGCGACGCCACTACCGCCAGACCCAAAACCACGATCGCGAGCTTTTGTCGGAAGCTCATGCCGCCGCGCTCCGGGCTTCGGGCTTCCAAGCCGCCAATGCCAAATCCGCCAGGCCGTTCACCACCAGCGTCATCAGTGCCACTAGCACAGTGATCGTCACTAGCAGCGGCAAGTCGCGATCCATAGCCGCGCGCCAAGCCAACTGTCCCACTCCGGGGCTGTCGCAGATCACTTCGATCGGGATGGAAGCGCCAAAAGCTAAGCTGACCGAGATCCCCGCCAAGGCCGCCAGTTGCGGCGCCGCGGGAGTGAGAATGTGCGCCCACAGCACGCGCCAACTGCTCAGCCCCTTGGCCTCGGCAGCCACCACGTGAGGCGACTCGGAGGTAGCCATGAGTTGATTCTTGGCGTAGCGGTAAACATGCGGAAACACCACCAGTGCGATGGCCCAGCGGCTGGCTGCCCCAATCCACGGGCCGAGCCAAAACAGCACCAGCGCGATCACCGCAGCCGGCGCCGCCAGGCATAATCCGCTCAGAACCGCAGGGACGAAATCGGCCCCAGGAGCGCGCCACCAGACCGTCAGCAGCGCAAAGGCCAGGCCCAGGGACGCTCCTCCGAATACGCCCAGACTGAGCGACTCGAGCGTCAAAGGCAGCCGCTGCTTCAGCAACTCCGCCACGGGGCGATTCAGCGATCTTGAAAATCCGAAATCACCGTGGATAAAACCGCCGACGTAGTGAACGTAAAACAGCGCGATGTTGCTGTCTTTGGCGCGTTCGGCTCGAATGGCCTGCTGGCTTTCCGCGCTTAACCGGCTGTCGAGCTCGCGCTCGTCGACGCCGAAACCCGGCCCCAGCCGGACCAACGTCGCGCCCAACAGACCACCCAGCAGGACGGTCAGCAAAATTCGCCGGGCTTGGCGCAACAGGAGGGAAAGCATCGGACGCCTACCAAGTGCCGGTGGGCTCGAATTCGAATCCGCGCCGCCCAACCACGCTCAGTTTCTCTTTCTGTTTGGCGATATACATACGCCGGTCCGCTTCGCTCAGCAACTGGTCGGCGTCGTGGCCGTCTTCGGGGAACAAGGAGTGCCCGATGCTCAACGACAGCGGTTCCTGTGCGGAAATGTCCTGGCCCGCCTCCGCCGTGATGGCTTTCAAGCGTTGGATTTTTTGCTGCAATTGGTCGGGCTGCAGACCCGGCAATACCAGCACGAACTCGTCGCCGCCCATGCGAGCCACATAGTCGTACTCGCGGCAGGATTCCTTCAGTCTCTTGGCCACCGAATGCAACACGCGATTGCCCTCCAGGTGTCCATACTTGTCATTCACCTGCTTGAAGCCGTTCATGTCGCACACCAGAACCACCAGCGGCGAATTCAGGCGCTGGCAGCGCGCCAGTTCTCCGTCCAGATGCAGAAACAGCGACCGCGCGTTGGGCAGCCCGGTCATGTAATCGGTGGACGCCGAGCTTTCGGCCTGTTGGAAACGCAGGGCGTTTTCGATGGACAACGCCAGTTTCGGCACGATCCCCAGCAAAATACGCAAATGGTCCATGGTGAAGGCGTCGCGTTCCGAATGATACAGGGTCAAAACGCTGACCGTTCCATTCAATCCGATGAGCGGCACTGCTAAGGCGCTGCGCATGGTAGTGAACTTGGTTTCGTCGTCCAGATAGCCGGGTTCAACCGACGGATTGCCGTTGACGATCGGCTTGCGTTTCTCCGCCACCCAACCCGACAGACCCTGGCCCAGAGGGATCTCGAGCGAGGAAAACAGCCGATGGTTCTCGCCGTTGACATATTCCGCCCGCAGCCGGTCGTCCCGCAGGACATAAATGGCGAGTGAATCGTAGGGAATCATGCGCTTCAGCCGCATTGCGAGTAGCGAAAGCGTTTCGTTCAGGCTGAGAGAGTTGCCCAGGTCCTGCGCCAGCTCGAACAGGTTCTGCACCTCCTGGCGCGCCGCGGCGATGGATGTCAGGAAGCTCTCCCCGGGATCGGAGGGCGCCGGCCGGCCCGTGCTCTCGAATCCAGCGGCCGGTTCCAGTCCGCGCAGCACCTTCACGCTGGTGGATAGCTTGGCCCGCTCCACTTCCCCAGCCTGGGCTAGGGTTTCCAGCTCCACGTGACGCCGGCTCAAGATTTCGATCACCTGCGGATCAAAGCTGACGCCCGATTCCGACGCCACTTTCTGCATGGCTTCATCGAGTGGAAGAGCCCGGCGATACTGCCGGTCGGTGGCGAGGGCGTCCAAACAATCCACCGCCGCCAGAACCCGCGCGCCGATCGGAATCTGCTCGCCCTTCAGCCCGTCCGGATATCCCGTGCCATCCCAGCGTTCATGATGCGAACGCACGATCGGCGTCACCGGATAGGGAAACCGCACGCGCTCCAGAATCTCGGCGCCCACCACGGGGTGGATCTTCATCTTCTCGAACTCTTCGCGCGTCAGCTTTCCCGGCTTTGAAATGATGTGTTCCGGCACCGCCAGCTTGCCGATATCGTGCAGCACGGCCGCGGCGCGGAGCGCTTCGAGTTCCGTCCCCTCCAAGCCCAGCTCTTTGCCGATTTCAACGGCGTAAACTTGCACCCGCTGCAAATGATCGTGGGTGGTGTGATCCTTGGCTTCGATCGCCAGCGCCAGGGCTTCGATGGTCCGCAAGTGCAGCGAGGCCATCTCCTGGGCATGTTTCTTTTCGTCTTCCATGCGCCCCAGGTGCAAGGAGTAAGAGCGGTAAATCAGGTACACCACGGGGACCGCCAGCAGCGCGGTTTGCCAGCCGAAATTACGGTTGATGGCACTGGCCGCGCCCGCAATAACCGCGCCTAGCAGGTAGTAAGGGAAGGACCAGTTGTAGCATTCCCGCCAAATCTTCAGCAGCGACTTTCGTTCGGTGAGCGCAATGGCGCCGGCCACCGGGAACGTATTCATCCCAAAGAAAACCGTGGCCGTGACGAACAGCCGCAGAGCCGGCTCCAGGTTTCCATGGCGGAGTGTTGCGGAGTGATAGACGGCGCCCGAGGTGGCTACCGTTATCGCCATACTCCCCAGGTTGAACAGCACCTGATGCCAGCGCGGCCGCTTCTTATAATTCCACAAGCATTGGGCCAAGATCGCCGTACATCCCAGCACCAGAGCCTCCGGAAGCGCGAGTTCCACGATTCCAAAGAGAATGAAGATGAACAACACCGATAGCGCGCCACTGATCCCAGGTAGCGACACCTTTAAGCGCGTAGCGCAGATTGCCAGAATGGAATAGCAAACAAACCGGACAAGATCCTCGGACCGCCACTGGCTCAACTGCACGACGGTGACTGCCGCGCCGATCAATACAATCGCCGAGACGTAGATCTTGGCCACAGTGGTCATGCGCTTCCCGCTCGTCAATGCAGTCATGTGTGGTGGTTAACGATGCAGATCTACTTCCAAAGCCAGGGGATGCTATCCAGTTGATTCATCGGCAAAGGCTTAAGTACCCGATAGAGAGTACGCCAAATTGTCGCGTGACATGCCAAACCGATTGAGACATTCTGTCCTCGGTGGCCCTGGACGGGTCCTCGTACTATTGCCTGGGTGATTCCCCTGACTAGAACGGAACCGAAGTACCATGCTGGCGTACCCCGAATCCGCCGAAATGCGGGATAGTGCCAATTACCCCTCAGGCGAAGCTGTACTTAGGCATGCCCGCCATCATCTCGAGTCCGGGGATGCAGCAGCTGATCGAGCTGGTCGAACGGATCGCGCAAACCAATGCAGCCGTTCTAATTACAGGCGAAAGTGGTTCCGGTAAGGAGCTGGTTGCGCGCGCCGTCCACCACTATTCCCTGCGCTGTTCCAAGCCCTGGGTGGACGTGAGTTGCGCCGCCCTACCCGAGCACTTAGTGGAAAGCGAGTTGTTCGGCTACGAGCGGGGCGCCTTCAGCGGCGCCGATTCCCCTAAACCCGGGTTGTTCGAGCTGGCAAACCACGGAACGCTCTTTTTGGACGAAGTGGGCGAGTTGGAACCTCGCATGCAAGTAAAGCTTCTGCGAGTGCTGGATGGCGTGGCATACTACCGGCTGGGCGGGACTCGGAAAGTGACCGTTGACGTGCGCATCGTGGCGGCAACCAATCAGGATCTGGAGCTAATGGTGGAAAACGGACAGTTTCGAAGCGACCTGTACCACCGCCTGGGCCAGATTTGCCTGCGGGTGCCTCCGCTGCGTGAACGAACCGAGGATATCGTGCCGTTGGCCGAACATTTCCTCAAGCAATCGAACCTGGAACGGCATTTTTCACCCGACGCTCTGCATGCTCTGGAGCGGCATGGCTGGCCCGGCAATGTGCGCGAGTTGCGCAATGTGGTGACCAAAGCCGCGGTGCTGGCGCGCGAGACGGAAATCAGGAGCAATGATTTGTTGCTGGCAGCGCCGCGTGTTCCCTTGGAATCCGCGCCTGTCACCACGGTTCCCACAGCGAACTTGGACGGCATGGAAAGGACCACCATCCTGAGGGTGCTGGCCCAAACCAACGGCCATCAGCAGCGGGCGGCGGAGCTGCTCGGCATCTCGCGGCGAACGCTAAGCCGCAAGTTGAAGCTCTACGGAAGGGAGGCGGTGCGGCAGTCCTGCGCTTCCTAGGCACAGGCTTTCGCCGAATCCATATGTCAGCCGAAGATCGCCGCTCCGAACGACGCCACAAAGGACAAGGCCCGCTCAAGCTTTCCTTCGACGATCCGTCGCCGCAGGAGATCACCGGACAACTGATGGATTACAGCACAAACGGATTCCGCGCCGTCCATGCCTATGCGGCTTTGCACACTGGACAAGTGGTGGAGTTTCAGCATTCCGTCGCGGACGGCAAGGCCCGTGTGATGTGGAACCGTATCGCGGGCGATCGCGTGGAAACCGGCTTCTTCGTGATTCACTAACGAACGTCGAGGAAATCTGACGTTCGAGCTTCGATGATTTCGACTTCCGGAGCGTCTGCGACTGGCTTTGCGCTATCCTCGCTGATAACACTGAGACAAAGTCTGATCGCGTCGTGAATGTTCGCAAGGGCTTCATCACGCGTTGCCCCTTCCGAAATACAGCCAGGAATGTCCGAGCACTTGGCAATGTAGACTCCGTCCTCCTCCCAGATCGAGATGTGAAGACTGGGTTGATTTAGGACGTTTGCCAGAGCGTATGGCATTTTTGGTGCAGCCTCCTACGCATCCAGGCTTGTTTGTATGTCGGCCTCGGTGCGTTCTACCTGAATGGTAACAGACTAATCAGAGAGAGCTTGCGCCTGAGTAGTGCACTAGTTTTTGTGCTGCTGGCCCGAACGAGCGTAATTTCAATATTGCTCAAGAAGTCGGTAGCTAATTGACATTATGGCGGCGTCCATACTTCCCAAAGCTAGCGGAAGGCAACACGCCAAGGCCTTCTCTTCGGTTGGCTGGATCAAACGACGCCAATCGGCCTCGCACATCATCTTGTCCAAGCCTGGTTATCCCGCGCTTCTGTCCATACCGGACCATAAAGAGGTCGCCATGGGAACATTAAAGCAACTTGTTCGGATTGCTGGCCTGACTGACGAGGAGTACCGGAAAGTCTTCGACGCGTGCTAGACCGAGGAATCTCTACTCTCGGGAAGGCGGGTTTTTCAAACTGATCGGTGGAAGATACAGCCCACGCGGTTGCCGCGCCCACCATTGGCCCGTCGCTCGACGAGTCGCAAAATCCGTAAACGAATAATCAAATAACTCCGCCCGCACATACTTGGGTGGCGCTACGGGAAATGGATTATGAGCCAACAGCCCGGTCACCGCCGGCGATCCCTGGAGCAAGCGCAGCATGAAATTCATAAACCACGGCGAGCTTCGATAATCCGACAGCGCCGCGAACCACATTTGCCAGTCGAGCCTAGGCTGATGCGGCTGCACCCAGCGCGGAGGTTGGCCGAGATCGCCGGGCTTGTAGCGAAATTCGTAGTCGAGCCAAGTCTCGCCGTCATTGGACCCTTGCACGATGATCTCGGGCCGCGTGGTGGTCATGGTGGCAAACAGCCCATAGGTATTCACGATTTGAAACGGCTCGGCGATGCGCACCGCTGCGTTCGCGGGTTCGAACAGTTCAGACAGGCTCAGGCCTAACACCACAGCCGCGGCGGCAATTACCACTGGCTTGCTGGTACGGACGTTTCGCGCGCGGAGATGCAGCTTCTCCAACGCGTAATCGTCGAACAGAAACACGCACAGCGACATGGTGAGCAGGTTGAAAAATGTGTAGTTCCCGGTCAGGAGAATCAGCGTTTGCAAGAACAGCACCAGCCCGGCGCCCCAGAAGCGCCATATTCGCGGCGCAAAGAACAGAAATGGAACCACCAATTCGATGCACAACACGGCGACGGTTGAGAAACGCTGGAATCCGAGGGGTAACTGGTACATGTACCAGGCCAGGCGCGTAGGAAGAGGCTGCGTCATGTAATGGAACGCGAGCGCGGTCCCATCACGCCAGGCAAGGTCGTGGCTGGTTAGCTTCACCAGTCCCGACAGGAACATCAAGCGGAATAAAAGCCAACGGAACAGCAGCACCACCGCTTTTGAATTGCCCAGAAAAATCGCCAGAAACCCGGTCTCGAGTAGCAGAGCGTCCCATTGGAAGGACAAGAAATCCTGCCCCACCGTGCACAGCGATAGATAGAAGACGTACAAACAGACCAGTGCAATTCGCTCCAGGTAGCCTGCCAGCCATCCGGAGAAAAGCAGCACGGAAAGCGCAGCGCCCACCCAACACAGTGCGGTGAGAATGCTGTCGGTGGGGGCAAGCGCGACCAATGCCTTGGAGACTGGCAGAATGCCGCGATCGCCAATCAATCCCGTCATCTGCACGGCGAGGGAGGCGAACGCCACAAAATACACGGCTGCTAGCAGCCGCAGAAAAAGCCATTCCACTTTCGCGGTTTGAAGCGGCCGTATTTGCTGTCCGAAAGTCAGGCGGGTGAGGTGATAAAAGAACGTGCGATGGCTTGCGATCCCTCGATAGGCTGCCTCTGTGACGGCCGCAAACCCGGGTACGTGCTGGTAAGCCCACAAGCAGCCAAGCCATTCCAGGAGCATGGGTTAGCGTCGTAAAGACGGCGCGGGCGCCGCTGAAGACTGCTCCGTCGGGCAGCACCAATTGGACCGAACGGCTGAAGTCGTCCGGCGAAATCTGTGGATAACTGCCCCCAACATCCTGCGAGGGAGCGTAAGCCAGCCGACCTCGAGTGATCGCCTTCCAATATTCGATCCAGATGCGGCAGAAGCCGCAGCGCCCGTCGAATATCAAGAGAGGTTCGTCCGGCATCTTTCTTTACAGACAGTTTACGCGCTGGAGCGCCTCGTTCCCCAATTGGGATGGTAGAATTGATGGTAGTATCGAATGCAACCTTTACGAGGCGTGGCAACGTCTACCAACTGAGCGTACTAGAGGCGCAGTAGAAGATATGTCTGCTCATCAAGATCCCATGGCGTATCCAGGCGGGAATCCCCCAGTCAACCCGGACGAAGAACTCCACCTATTGGCCGATGTCGAAGAACCCTTCTTTCGCTCTTTTTTCCGCAATATTAAGGAGCTGATTCATCCTCCCAAACTTCCGCCACTGGAATTGACTTCGCACCCGGTGGCGGTCAAAGAAATTTGGGGATTCTACGGAGGCCAGGAAAAGCGAGCCGGGCTCACTTCCTTCCTGATCCACGTGGGCGTGGTTGGGTTGTTGTTCTTGCTGGGAACCAACAAGGTGGTTCAGCAGGTTGTGAAGCAGCAGATCGACCTGATTGCTCCCGATCTGGCCCCCTACAAGCCGACCGTCAAAAAGGACGCGATGCACGGCGGCGGCGGTGGTGGCGACCGATCTCCCACTCCGGTCAGCAAGGGCAAGCTCCCGAAGCTAGCCAACAAGCAGTTCGTGCCTCCCGATGATCAGCCACGTGGAGAATCCGAAACTGGTGATGGATCCCACTCTCATCATCCAGCCCGACGCCAACATTCCCAAAGTGAATATGGACCAGCTGGGTGATCCGCTGGCGAAATCCGGCCTGGCTTCCAACGGATTTGGATCGGGTGGCGGCATGGGCAGCGGACGCGGCGGCGGTGTCGGGCCGGGCTCAGGACCGGGATTTGGTCCGGGTTCGGGCGGAAATATGGGCGGCGGCGCCTACCGGATCGGCGGCGGCGTGTCTCCTCCTCAGCTCTTAGTCAAGGTAGAGCCGGAATATTCCGAAGAAGCGCGTAAGGCGAAATTCCAGGGCACGGTTCTTCTGTATGTCGAGGTGGATGAGAAGGGGAATCCGCGCAACATCAAGGTTATCCGCCCACTGGGCTTGGGCCTGGACCAAAAGGCCATCGAAGCAGTTGAAAAGTGGAAGTTCGCGCCGGGGAAGAAGGACGGGAAACCCGTCGCCGTGCAAGCCCAGATCGAAGTAAACTTCCGGCTGCTTTAGGTAGCCGCTACTTCGCTTTTGTATCGACGCACCGGTCGCCGGTCGGTTCCCAATCCGTAATATCAATCGGAATGCCCTGCTTGCAGGCGCTGCGTCCTTGGTGGGACTTGCCTTGAATGGTGATTACCGTGCCCAAGTCCGGCTGGGGCGAAGCTAGAAAAGTATAAGTGGTTGAGCCGTCCAGAGTTTCGAGCACCAGGCAATGGCTCTGCGGGACTTGACGCACGCAGCCGGTGGCTTTGATTTCGCGGATCTCGGCCTTGGGCTTTTGCTGCGCCATGAGAGTGGTGGCCATGAGTGCGAAGACGAATCGCGTAGACATCTGCTTTCAGTCTCGCACTAAACTAGGTAGGTGAAGGCCGCACTTTGCGAAGCTGCATTCTCTTCTTGATCGCCGCTCTTTCTCTTTCAGCCCAGAACATCAAAACTCTGGATTTACGCACACAGCACCAAGCGCGCAAATCATTTTATGTAATGCTTGCGGCGCGCGGTGGCAGCGCTACCGGTCACGCATTCGTGCTCTGGGGCATCGAAGACAACATTCGACGCCGTACGTCCATCCAAGCTTTTGGACTTTATCCGGATGGCAGCCGCGGCAATTGCAGCACGCTGGTGCGGACCGTTCCCGGCGGCATCTTGGACGAGATGAAGAATCACAGCTTTCAGGCGATCACGCAGGAACTGATCGTGCGCGTGGACGAAGCCGATTTCAAGCGGTCTTGGCGAGTGGCCCGGCGGTGGGATTGCCAGCATCAGTTTTCGCTGCTCAACCGCGATTGCGTGGAGTTCCTGCGGGCAGTGGGCGAGTCGCTACGTCTCAACATGCCCCGGCGCCTGGTTACGCGATGGACCCCGCAGGCCTACGTGCGGGCATTGGTAGCGTACCCTCCTAGCACGCTGCCAGCAGTTTTTCCCTAAGCGTCGCTTGCAGCTCCGGCGACAACTTCTGACCCTCGTGCGCTACATAGAAGACATCGATGGCGCGATGACCCTTGGTGTCGATCAACACGACATCGATATTGCACGCGGTGGAAGAGAACACCGTCGCCAGGTTGTAGAGCAATCCCGGCCGGTCTTCGGCCACGATCTCCACTAACGTCGCCGTCTCGCAGGCGTCCGAATCAAAATGCACCAGCGGCGGCGCGCCGCGCCGTTTCGCATCGGGCAGCGCGCGATTGCGCAGCAACCGTTGACCATCGGCCTTGCCGAGCGCCACGCGGCGGATCAAATCCAACAGCCGTTCTGATTCGAGCGGATTGAGCTCCAGGGTACGCTGCGGGTCCCCGAATACAAATGTATCCAGGATGATCCCGCGCGCGTTGGAGAACGCTTCGGCTTTGAGAATATCCATACCGAAGCTGGAAATCGCGCCGGCGAAGGACGCAAAGAGCGCAGGCATGTCGCGCGCGATCAGCGTCAGCCGGTAGGCGCTTTCGATACGATCCAGCTGCACGGCGACGCCGGTGGGGCGGCTCTCCTCATAGAGACGCATGTGCTCTTCGATATCGTCGGCGGAGTGCGCGCGCAGGTAGCGCACCGGAAAACCCTTGAGGAAAGCGGGGCGGCCGGGAAGGTTCTCGGGGACTTCCTGAATCCGATCGGTTTCCAGCTCGCGCGTGAGCTCGTGCTGGACCACTTCATAAACACGCCACAAGCGCTCCAGCCGCCAGGAAGTTGTGGCATCGGAGCCGATGGCGGCCAGGCCTGAGTAGGTAAGGATGGTGAGCAACTTCAAACGTTCGATGGTTCCAACGCGCTCGGCCAGTTGGCGCGCCGTCGCGGGATCCTCGATGTCGCGGCCGCTCATCACCTCCGCCAGGTCCAGTTGGTGCTCAATCAGGAAATCAACTTCGCGCTGCTCTTCGGCCGGTACGCGAATGCGTTCCATGGCCGGGCGAGCCCCCTGGGCGGTTTTGTGAAACAGCAGCGCCAGCGCGACCAAAGCCCGGTTCTCAATCTCGGAAGAGAGCTGCGAGAACCTTTGGCGCGCCGGATCGGAAGTAGAGCGCAGTTCAGCGGCCCGTTCCAAGGCCATCAGGGTTCGTTCATCGGCGGTGTAGCGATCCTCGGGCGCCGGTTGCACCAGATCGACAATCGGCGCCAGTTCCGGAAATAGAGCCGTCAACAATCCCGTATATTGCAGAGTCCGGATAGCCAAAGCGGCGAACGGTAGAGAAAGAATGTTTTCGATGGTGCCCCACAGCGGGCGGGGCTGGATGCAATAGGCCGCGAACGCGTTCCGGGCCGTTTCCAACCTCCGCTCGGTTTCGGCAGCCGGCGGGATTCCATGCCGGCCGAGGAATTCCAGCAGGCGGAGAACGACGGCCGGATCGCTGTCCAACTGCGCTGGAGACCGAAGGAGCACGTGCTCGCGCGATACGGTGAACTCGCTGTTCGACAACCGGGAGCGCCAATCGCGAAAATTGCCCACCAGGGAGCTCTGCGTCTTTTCGAACGAATCCAGCGCGCGGCGCACTTCGTTGAATATCACCCAGCTGCGCTGAAAGTATCCGCGCATCAATTCCGCGGTTGATTTCTCGCGCGTGAACGGCTGCGCCAGGAGCTTCTCTTGCGCTTCGGCGTCCAACAGGTTGCGATCGCTTTTGGCCCGGTAGTGCAGAAAGCAGCGAAAGGACGAAAGCAAGGCGCGTGCTTCGGCCAGCTGCTGAAGGGGCAGGACGCTCTCCTGGCCGAGATGCGACAACGATCCCAGCAGATGGAGATCGCGCAGACCGCCCGGGCTTTCCTTGAGGTCGGGCTCGCGGTGATGCAGAGTGTTCTGATACTTGGCGTGGCGGACGCGCGTGAGTTGTAGCAGATGCTGGCTCAACTTTGGCCCGTGTTTCTCCAGGAACGACGGCCATTTGCTCTGAAAGCGCGCCTGCAGAGCGGCGTCCCCGGCCAGGAAGCGCAGATCCAAAAGGTTGACCGCGAAATCGAGGTTCTGCTCGCGAAACTCCAGACACTCCGGTAAAGTGCGCACTGTGTGATTCAACCGCAGCCCGGCATCCCACAACAATCGAACGCATTCGGCCAGCGGCTCGCGTAGCGACACCCAGGGTGACTCGCCTTCCAGCAGCACGAGAATGTCGACGGCGGCGTAGGGAAACGATTCGCGCCGCCCATACCCGCCCGCGGCCAGCATCACGGCGCCTCGCGGAAGCACCGGTTCGATGGAAACGCGATACGCCTCGATGGCAATCGCGTCGATCTTTTCACTCAAACCTGCTTCGACCGAAGCGGCATTGCCAGTTTTGAAAAACTCCTCCTCAAGTGCGCGCCACGCCGCGCCCGACTGGAGCTTCTCCAAACTCGGCAGCGCGTCCGGCGTGGCAGTGTCCGCAATTCGATCCATCAACTTCAGTATCACGCAGCGGACTCCAAGGCGAAAGGGTGTTATGAGCTCAATCCAAAGTATCTATTGGCGAAAATGCCCGTTTTTCCTGAGCCATCGCATGGTCCACGCTAACGGTAAGCGTTCTGCCGATCATAAGTTATTTCGATTGGACGGACTCGCACGATGCGTGTAAGGTCAGTTAAATGAAAATTCAGCTCCGAGTCGAGCCTTGCAATTAACGCATTTTGGAAGGACGGATTATTGTGAAGGCACGGAAGCACATAGAACGATTGCGACAGCCGCGCGGCCAGGCGCTTTGGAAGGGCAGCGCCATGCTGGCTATTACCGCCGGCATCGTTGCGTTCTTGCTCATGCCCTGTATGGGCCAGGATGCGCCGAAACCGGATCCATCGGGGCTGGCTACCGGTGACAAGACCAGCGTAGTTGACGCGGGAGGCACCGCATTCGTCATTACGGAACCCACCGACAAGACGGCTCCCGACTATGCGCAGAAGAAGAAGGACTTTGACGAGTACCAGGCCCAGGCCGCGAAAGAACCGCTCGCGTTGAAACTTGCCGACGCGACGGGCCACATCCGGGTGGCAACGAATTTTGCCTGGACCCTCAACACCGGATATCTTGTGCTCTTCATGCAGGCCGGCTTCGCGCTGCTTACATGCGGGCTGGTTCGAAAGAAAAACGCCGGGCATTTGATGATGCTGAATTTCGCGGCGTATGTTTTCGCGTTCCTGGCCTATTATGCGGTTGGCTATGCGTTCCAGTTCGGAGCGATGGCGGTCAACGCGGCGCCCGGAAACATCGGAGGTACGCCAACGTTGAATCACTTTCTGGTGGGGAGCGGATTCTGGGGATTTCTGGGAGGCAAGGGCTTCTTCATGGCTGGGCCCGCTTATGACGCAGGAAGCAACGTTTTTGCGCTGTTTGAAGTGGTTTTCATGGAAACCGCGGGATACATCATCGTCGGCTCCATCTGCGAGCGTATATCCTTCTGGTCTTTCCTGCTGTGCGAATTGTTCATCGGCGCGATACTTTATCCGGTGTTCGGCTGCTGGGTTTGGGGCGGCGGCTGGATGTCGCAGCTTGGCAACACCATGGGGCTGGGGCACGGATATGTCGATTTCGCGGGATCCACAGTGGTGCATGCCGTGGGCGGCTGCTGTGCCATGGCGCTCTCGATGGTGCTGGGGCCTCGCCTGGGCAAGTACGGGCCAGACGGAAAACCGCGGGCGTTTCCAGCGCATAATCTTGTTTACGTCGTCATCGGGACTTTCATTCTGCTTTTCGGCTGGATGGGTTTCAATCCGGGTTCAACGCTGGGCGCCACTGACCTTCGCATTTCGGTGGTTGCGATCAATACCAATCTGGCGGCGATCTCGGGCTCGGCAACGGCGATGCTGTTCTGGTACTGGAAATTCGGCAAGCCGGATATCACCATGGCCTGCAATGGCATGTTGGCGGGACTGGTGGCCATCACGGCGCCCTGCGCATTCGTGGGACCCACCTCGGCGTTCATTATCGGCATTCTGGCGGGACTGGTAGTCTGCGTGGGAGTCCTATTCAACGACAACGTCACCAAGATCGACGATCCCTGCGGCGCGATTTCGGTACATGGCTTTTGCGGCCTGCTGGGCGGCATTTGTCTTGGATTGTTTGCCGATGGCACGTATGGCTCGGGCTGGAACGGCGTGGGAGCCACCAGCTATCTAGGGCAGGCCGGCAAGGGAGTGACGGGGCTATTCTACGGCGACAGCAAACAGTTTCTGGTCCAGGTGATGGGCGCAGCGATCTGTGCCGCGTGGGCCTTCGGCGCTACTTTCATCGTGTTTAAGACGGTGAACGCGATAAAGTCGATGCGGGTTTCGAAGGAAGTCGAACTGGAAGGGCTGGATGTCCCGGAGTTTGGAATGCAGGGCTATCCCGAGGACGCGATTAGCGTTACGGCCTCCTAAACGATCAGAAACGGAAACCATATGAAAAAAATTGAGGCGATCATCCAACCTCACAAGTTGGACGAGGTGAAGGAAGCCCTGATCGGCATCGGCGTGGAGGGCATCACGATCTCCGAGGTGCGCGGCCACGGCCGCCAGAAGGGACATACAGAAATGTATCGTGGGACGGAGTACAAGGTCGACTTGCTGCCGAAGGTGAAGCTCGAAATTTTTGTGCCGGATTCGCTCGCCGAACGAGTGGTGGAATCGCTGGCCGCAGCCGCCAGGTCGGGCAAGATTGGCGACGGCAAAATCTTTGTCTCGAGCATCGAGGAAGCCGTTCGCATCCGCAACGGCGATCGCGGAGAAACCGCCCTCTAATCAGCCCATATGCGTTAATGGAGGCATGGCCGATGAAGCGGCGGAGCCGTTTGAGAGCATCGAAAGCGCTCACGATTTCATGGTGGTGCTCGAAAGCGTGATCGTTGAAGCTCAGCGCGAACTCCAAGCCTTGTTGGCTGACACGAGCGACGAACGGCGGACGGAGGCCCTTCGGCTGGCGCTATTCAAAATCTCGCAGCTCGACACGCACACCCGCAAAAGCCGGCGCATTTTGAACGATCTGGGCCTTATCCGGTCGCTGCTGGTGCGCGGATAGAGCTTATTCGATTTCGATATTGGCCAAGCGTTGGGACTCTTTCCCGGCGTCGTCGCGGGCTTTAATTTCAACCACGTAAGATCCGGGAGCCAGAGACGCCGTGGGTATCCGGCCCACCACGGGAAGCACCGGGCCCCCGGCCGGAGGGATGTCGACCCGCAGCAGCCCGGTGTCTTCCTTGGGCTGTCCGGCCTTATCTAGAATCCTCAATTCAAACGCCACCACGGGAGGCGACGGCGCTTTGACCGTCGCCCAGCAGCGGCTCATAGATTTCCAGATAGAACGCCGCCAGATCCGTCTTCTTGAAATGATTGGAGCCGGTAGGCACCAGCTGCATACCCTGCGCGATCAGGGGCACGCGATCTTCCAGTAACAGCGCGTCTAAACCGGTTCCCAAATCGGAAGCGCGCCGCGCCTCCCTGCTCAAGGCCACGCCGCTCATGCTGAACTGCTTCGAGTCGTAGGGCTCCACCACCAAGGGCATCTCCAGCTTTCCAAAGCTGTCGCCGGCGGAGGCAAACACAACTTTCAAATTGTACTTACCCGACGCCACGTCGAACTGGCTCTCGTAATGCATCGGTTTCTCTTTGAACGCTTCCATCAGTTTTTTGTCCTGGAAATCCAGGTTCAGGGTGTCGCTGAAGCGCGCCCCAACCGACCCGTCCGGGAGATATGCCAGGCCAAGAATGTTGACCGCGGCGTGATACTTGCCTTTCTGTTTTTCGAATTTCAGATCGCTGGTGGCGATTTCCATCGCGACGTTGACGCGCGCCACGTTGGGCGAGGTATAGAAAAACGGCAGCAGCATGGACGCCGTGACATTTCCGGCTCCCGACGCGGCCGCGTGAGCTTCCAGGGTCTTCTCGGTGGGGTTGCCCGCCAGCAAATCCACTGGCTTCGAGTTGCAGTAGCCGGTACGGGCCCGAACTTCCGTGCCTCCACGGTCCACCTTGACCTTCAGGACGTGGCAGCTGCCTTCCTCGGAGTCCGGGGGAGTGTAGCCGAGAATGTAGTATTGATCCTGATCCTTGCCGATTTTCTCCATTCCACCGATCAAATCGTTGGTGTCGTGAATCACGAATCCACCCGTGCCCTCGGCCAGCATGAACATGATGTTCTGGTTCGTGCTGGTGCTGTCAGGCGGCTGGGGAATGATCATGCGCGACTGATTGCTAGGATTCGACCACGGCGAATTGACCCCATAGGGATTCAAAGACCCTGGGCTATTTCCGCCCGATCCGGTGGCTGTACCGCCCCGTCCCGGAGAACCTGTTCCGCCCGTTGTGCCACCACTCCCGCCGCCCGGGTGGCCACCGCTAGAACCGCCGGAACCGCCTGTTGTTCCGCCACCGCCCGCGCCTCCGCCGGCGTGGCCGCCTCCGCCTGCTCCACCTCCGCCTGCTCCACCCCCGCTATGCTGCGGCATAAAGAAAGCCACGCCGGCCGGCTGATAGGCGGCCTGGACAAAATGCACGCCCGAATCTGGAAGAGTTAGGCTGGCTTTCGGCGTCGCCGCGACAAGCCCACGCACATCGATCGGGTAGACAGCAATGTTGGCCTTATTGCAAGCGCTAATGACGGCGCTGGTTTCAGACATAATCTCGGGTGTGACGGGGAAGCCGCCGGTGATAAAGATCACCGTCTTGCGGCCGGGCATCGCACTGAGGCTCTTGGCCAGATCCTTGATCGCATAGAGCACATCGCGGGATCCAAAGCTCGCCATGGCCGTGTTCAACTGCGCCGGCGCGTTCGCCTCGGAAGCGTTGGGGGACACCGCCGAGAACTTGATTCCGTTCACGACGTTTTTCAACCGCTCGGTATCCTCGGTGAAGTTTTGCGCGATTTGCAGACCGCCTCCGAAATTAGCGATGGCCATCAGCCGGTTCGGGCCGCCGTTGGACTCGATGAATTTGGTGGCGGCCTGCCGGGCGCGCGCCTGATCGCCAAAATCCATGGTCGAGTTGTCGAACAGCAACACCAGATAACGTTTCTGCGCGTTCCCTCCCGACGGATCCGTTCCGGACGAAAAGCTCTTGATGGGCTGCTCCTTGCCGTCTTCCCAAACCTTAAAATCCTTGGCGGTAAGATCGTGGATGTAGGCGCCTTTTTTGTCGGTGACCACGGCATCCACGAGCACAAGTTTGGTCTCGGTGCGGATAACCGGTCCGGAGTTTGCCGGGTCTTGCGCGCGAGTGGGAATCAAGCCGGCCGCGAGAAGCAGGGCGGCGAAATAAGTCATGCGCCGAAAGTTCACGATCGCACCTCCAAAAGATACTTCCGTCAGGGAATCTCGACGACGCCGTTTCGCGCCGCCATGGTCTGTCCTTCTGAATCCCGAACTACCAGCCGGATGACATAGCTTCCCGGCGCCACGTCAAAGTACGTTTTCACCGTGATGCCCGAATTCAGCACTTTCTCCAGCGTAGGATCCAGCAGCCGCAGCTCAACCAATTTTTGCATGCCGCTGATGTAGTTGCCGTTGCGGTCGAACAGGCCCGAAAGGATGGTGAGGTTGTCATTATTGCGCCCATCCGCCTTGCGAAAACGCAGGTTCTTCACATTCACCCGCGCCAGCACCGCAATCTTGGCAGTCACATCGCTCGACTTGAAAAATTGCATGTGCAATTCCACTGGAATATCCTGCATTTCGTCGCGCGAAAACAGCGCTTCCTGGATTTCCCGCTTGGCATCCTCCGCCGGATCGGCCAAATGCTTGGGGGCATAATATCCGCGCCGGGCTTGCAAATCCAGGCCGCGAGACATCGCCAGCTTCACCTTGAGCGCGTGATAGGCGCCATCCAGCTTCAGATTTTGCGGCGAGAATCCCAAAACGTACACAAACTCGGGAGCGGCGGCCACTTGTCCGAAGCCCTTCTTCAGGTCGTTGTTGTTGTGGAAGTAGGTGCCACCCGTGGCGTCCGCCAGTTCCGCCATGATTCCTTCTTCCACCAAAGCGTTCTCACGCTGATATTGCGTTTTCGCGTTCAGGACCACCGGACCGCCGAACGGGGTTGGCGTGCTGGCGTCGCCACCCGGGATGACGACATAAAGCCCGCGCGCATTCAAGGAGCTGATCCTGACATTGGCGCGAATGGCTCGATCCATAATTTCGGTTTCTTCCTGACGCAGATCGTCAGCCAGAAAGAATCCGGAGGACACGAAGATCAAGGTCCGGTCGCCGGGGACAGCGGAAAGCCGGCGAATCGCGCCTTCCAACACCGTGAACGCCAGGCGAGTGTCGCGCTCGCCGAAACTGAGAACGCGAGATGCCGCGGCCTGCACTGTGCTTTGCGCAACTTGCTGGGCTTGCTGAATTGTCTGTGGCGTTTGCGGACCAGGCGGCGGTGGGGCGCAGGAGGACAACACTTCCGATACTGCCGCTCCCATGGCACCCTGGTCGTTCTTATTCTGGATTAAATCCGCCATGTAGTAACTGAGATCCGGGCATTCCGTTCCGGGAGCCGCCAGGGTAGGCCGCGACATCAGCTTCATCAGCGCCTCGTGCAATTTCACGTGGTCGTCGGTGAAGTCCAGATTGCCTTGCCCCGACGTTGTAAAGATGCCGGCGCGCGTGGTGGGATCCAGCGTTTCAGACAAGTGCTTGTCGGCCGCGTTGCGAGCCTGCATCAAGTCCGACATTGTTAAATGAACGTCGTCAAACAGGTAGAGCACGAATCGCTGCGCGATCGGCGCAGCCGGTTTAGCCGCCGTCGTCCCGCCGGCCGCGTTCTCGAGGGCTTCATCGGTGGCCACCTCGGCCGGAACCAGCGATTCACCCGCTTTCTCCAGCGAGAATCGAGTGATGATCTGCGGCTTGCCTTTGTCGAACAGCTGGAAGTCTTCCTTTTTGAGAGTCCCGATCGCTTGCCCTTTGCTATCGCGCACCACTACGGGCACCAATACGAGATTCACCTTTGTGCTGAATGTGGCCGGTGCATCGTGCGCCGACATCTCCGGGCGCAATTTTGAGCCACGGGGGCCGGGCTTTGCGACTCGAGTATGGAAATTGCGCCAAACAGCAGTAGAGCCGCGGCCGCACGCCTCGCTTGCATTAGGACTAAACTCCTCTACTGGTGGACAATTCTACTGTATTTCCCAGCGGGATGTGTTAAATCCGGAGGCCTGCCCAGCCATTCTACTGATCGAAGCGCGGCAACAGCTCTAAATCTTCCTTGGGCACGGCTTCCAGCGGATATCCCGCGCGACGCCAGGCACGCAATCCGCCCGCGATCACGTAAGCATCGAATCCCTTTTCCCGCAACATGTGCGCCACACGGGCGCTGGTGGCTTCGCGTAGTCAAGTGCAGTACAGATAAATAGGCGTGTCCTTGGGCAGCGTCTCGACGAAAGCGTCCAGATTATTCGGCTCGATGCGGATCGATCCCTGAACTCGCTGCTCGCCTTCGTCGTAGTAACCGTGGCTGCGAACATCGGCGATGATGATTTCCGGAGCGCCTTCCAGTTTCAGTCGCGCTTCGATGTCGCTCACCGGTACCCTGACCACAAATCGCGTGAGGCGGTATCTTCCGTACAGCCAGGCGCGATAGAACACGAAGCAGATGACGCCCGCGAAGAGTACCCATCCAATCACCCGGCCGAAGGCCTGCAATCCGCCCGCGATCAAGCTGAAAACGTCGTGAAACAGATAGCCCAGGGCCCCGTAGGCGAACGCATAGATCAGCACGCCGCCAAAATCGAATCGCAAAAATTGCGAGGGCCGCATGTGCATGCTTCCGGCCAGCGGCGGCGCCATGGTGTTGACGCCTGGAAGAAATTTAGAAAATAACAGAGTAGTGCGGCCGCGCTTGTAGAACCACTTGGCGGATCGCAAAATGCAGACTTCGGGACTCAGGGACAGGCCACACAGAAAACCCAGCAGGCTCCAACCCATGTATCGCCCGGCGATGAATAGCGTTGTATCGCCAAAGAGCATCGCGCCGATGGCCACGCCAAAAGCCAGCGCAGGATGCAGCACGCCCGCCGCCGACGCCGCGCCAGCCGCCAGTAATGCCAGCGCTCCGGGTACGGGCAGTCCGATGGCTTCGGCCAGCATCGCCGCGAACAGGCTCTGGTAGCCGTAGGTGGCGATGAGGCTCAGGGCGTTGGGCATGTTATCCAATCATTATGGCGTGACGTGATCATCCTGCGGGCCGAATCTCAGCCAGCAAGGCCTCGGCTTGTTTTTCCAGATCGCCATGCAGGGCTACTACGCTTTCTAGCTGCGTTCGCGCGCGGGAAATATCGTGCTCGGCGATGAGGCCCTTGGCAAGATAGAAGTGCGCTGGTTCCAAGTAGGGACTGGCGCCGGCTTCGGTGATCATCCTCAGTTCTTGGATGCCCGAGATCGTGTTTCCCGTGAGCAGCCAGCAAATCCCAAGATAGAAGCGCGAGGCGATGAAACTGGGAGATGCTTTTGCCGCGGCCTGTAGTCCCGGTATGGCGCCCGCGAAATCCTGCATCGCGTACCGTTGCATGGCTTTCTGGAAGTCCTTGGGCGCCGCAGCTTCCCGGACATATTCGGGCGCTCGAAAGGCCGCCAGAAACTCGTAGCGTTCGTCCGGGATGGCGCTAGCCGAAGCTTGCACCCGCCCCCCTGCCACGCGCCCTATTCCCGCTTCGTGGCGGGACGTCCACGCCAGCCAGCCAAATACACTCATGGCGATCAGCATGATTAATCCGGTGAAGCCATAGATGCCGATCCAAAAACGATCCTCCGGTTTGATTTTCATTGGGTTCGATTTTTCATGGCGGACGGCGGAGGCAAAAAGGCGCAAGCTCGGTTACGTTCTAGGATAGCAATGCGGGCGCGTCACAGAGGACCCTAAGGTCGTTCTCCTTCCGAACGAGTAGGTTAGGACAAACTCCGCGTTTGCCGGGGGGCTCCTCCTGTGGTAAGCTAGATTAGCTTTCATGGATCGCATCCGCGAAGCAGTTCCGCCAAATCCCCTTAAACGGAGTTAACGATAGACCTCGAATGAGCTTTACAGTATTCCTTGGAAACTTGCCTGTCTGGGTTACGAAGGACGACATCAAGTCCTGGCTTAACGCAGAAAACCTTGTGTACGACGACGTCAAAGTGATCCGCAATCCCGAGACGCAGGAATCCAAGGGATTCGCCTTCATCGACACGCCCAATTCGGAAGAAATGAACTTGATCATTCGCCGCTTTGACCGCGCGCCACTCGAAGATCGCCTGCTGCGGGCCAACCAAGCCCAGCCGCCACGATCCAAGGGTCCGGGGCCGGGAACCAGTGGCCAGATTAGCCGCAGCAGCACCGCCGCCCCCCCTCCGCCACGCCGCGAACGGGGCGGGAAGAAGCACAAGCGTCCGCCGCAGACCGGTCCGCAAGGGCAGCCCAGCGCTTTCGCAGAAGAACTCGCCAAGGCTCTCTAAAGCACTTGCGAACCGCGCTTGCCGCGGGTCACACACCTTTTCCCTTTCAACCGTTCCTGTAACTCAATCTCGCCGCAGCCGCACATCGTCTCTATTATCAGTGGTATACTCGATGGCACCTGTGTAACACAGGGGCGCCGCTAAATCCACAATTCGCATGCGCCGGGGGTGGCTTCGTGAACAGTCTGGTAGTGATTCGCGTCTCCTTCGTGGTGCTGCTATCAGCAGCCGCATGGTTCCTGCATCCATTTGATCTGCTTGTCCCGTATGACGGCGCCCTCGGCTTAGTGTTGGGCGTGATCATCGTGCTGCTGGAAGTCCAGGTCCGGAAAACAACGTTGAAACGCTTGATCGGCGCGGCTTTCGGATCGCTTCTGGGAATCGTCGGAGCCTACCTCATCTCCCTCATCCTGGACCATGCGTTCCCAAGCGGTTCATCGACGCTCTCATTTCTCGAGATTTTGATCTTGCTATGGATGGCCTACATCGGACTGATGGTGGGCGCCAGCAAAGGCGAAATGCTGAACCTGGGCGCGCTGGGCGGGCTGTTCGGCGGCGAGCAGGTATCGAGCCAGTCGTTCAAGATATTGGATACCAGCGTCATCATCGATGGCCGCATTGCCGATATCGTCGAGACCGGGTTCATCGACGGAACGCTCGTCATCCCCCAATTCGTGCTGCGCGAACTGCAGCTGGTGGCCGACTCAGCCGATTCACTGAAGCGCAATCGCGGCCGCCGCGGCCTGGACGTTCTGCAGCGCATCCAGAAAATGACGCAGCTGAACGTACAGATTTTCGAGGACGATTTTCCCGCTGTCCCCGAAGTAGACATGAAGTTGATCGAGCTGGCGAAAGTTTACAACTGCAAAATCGTGACGAACGATTTCAACCTCAACAAGGTAGCGCAGCTGCACGGCGTGCAGGTTCTGAACATAAATGAACTGGCCAACGCGCTGAAACCGATCGTACTCCCGGGCGAGATCATGCGCGTCTTTATCCTCAAGGAAGGCAAAGAGTACAACCAGGGTGTCGCGTATTTGGATGACGGTACCATGGTGGTGGTGGACAACGCCAAGAAGATGATCTCGCGAACCATCGATATTTCGGTAACCAGCGTCTTGCAAACCACGGCCGGTAAGATGATTTTTGGCCGTTTTGACGATCGCGTGCACGCGGTTCACGATAAGAACGCCAGCCACTCGGAACGCACGCCGGTTGCTTCGCGCGAGCAACATTCGCCGCCTGCTGGAACACCCGCCGCGGAAGCGCGCGGTCCGGGCGTGGGAGCCGCGACCACCTAAACGGACATTGGCATGAAAGTTTCTGTTATTCTTCCCGCCGCGGGGCTGGGAACACGCATGGGGCGAGCCGTCCCCGAAAAGGCCGGAACCAGCCGGAAGCAGTTCATGCTGCTGGATGGGTCGCCCATTCTGCTGCACACCATCCGCAAGTTCGTGTCTTCATCAGCCGTGACTGAAATCGTGGTCGCACTGCGGAGCGAGGACATGGAGTGGGTGCGCGAATTGTTGAAGGCGGAAAAATTCAGCAAGCCGGTACGTATCGTGGAAGGCGGGGACAGCCGTCAGGCATCGGTCGAAAACGCGCTGGCGACGCTGAGCAGCGGCACCGAGCTGGTGGCGGTGCATGACGCCGTACGGCCATTCATCGAACATAGTGTTTTGGAAAAGGTATTCGCGGAGGCCGCGGAGTCTGGCGCCGCAATTGTCGGCATCGTGCCGGTGGACACCGTAAAGCAGGTGCATCGCAACAAGATCCGCCAAACCATTCCGCGCGAGCGCCTGATCCTGGCGCAGACGCCGCAAGTGTTCCGCTTCGACCTGTTGAAGACCGCGTTCGCGCAAGCGCGCGAAGACAATTTCGCGGGCACCGACGAATCCAGCTTGGTGGAGCGCCTGGATCAAGTGGAGGTCAGCGTGGTTCCGGGGAACGATCGCAACCTGAAAATCACTAAGCCATCCGACATGGACCTGGCGCGTTTGTTCCTGGCGGAAGAAATGACGGCCAAGGTTGGATCTTGATTTTCGAATCGGTCAGGGCTGGGACGTTCATCGCATCGTAACCGGCCGTCCCATGATTCTGGGCGGCGTGTCGATCCCTTCCGATTTTGGATTGGAAGGGCATTCTGACGCCGATATTCTTTCCCACGCCATCACCGACGCTTTGCTCGGCGCGGCCGCGCTGGGCGATATCGGCATGCACTTTCCCGACACCGACCCGCGCTGGAAGGGCGGCGACAGTCTGCTGTTTCTGCGCCACGCGCGCGACCTGGTGAGCGCCAAGGGCTATCAAATCGCGAACGTGGATTCGACAGTGATTCTCGAACGGCCGAAATTAAAAGATCACCGCGCTGCCATTCGGGGGAAGCTGGCGGAAACGTTGGGCCTGGAGATGGACCAGGTGTCGGTGAAATTCAAAACGGCGGAGCGCCTGGGTCCGGTAGGCGAAGGGCTCTCAGCCGAAGCACAAGCGGTGGTCCTGCTGTGGCGGCGCTAACTAGTCGTCCCCCAGGGCCAAAGAACCTCCCGATCCTCGGAAGCCTGTACGCTTTTCGCTCGGATCCACTCGGATTTCTGACTAGAGCCGCGCGCCAATACGGCGACCTGGTCTACTTTCGCGTGATGGGCCAGCAGATGTACCTGGTGAATCATCCCGATTACGTTCGCGAGATTCTGGTCGCCAATCAAAGCAATTTCATCAAGAGCCGCGCTCTGCAGCGCGCAAAAATACTGCTGGGCGAGGGTCTGCTCACCAGCGAAGGGCAGCATCACCTGCGGCAGCGAAGATTAGTCCAGCCCGCGTTTCATCGCGAACGACTGGCGGCTTATGCATCGGCGATGAGCGAATGCTCGGTGCGCTGGCGCGACGGCTGGCAAGCCGGAAGCACGCTGGATATCGCCACGGAAATGCCGCACTTGACGCTGTCCATTGTGGCTAAGACGCTTTTCAGCGCCAACGTGCAATCGGAAGCTTCGGAAATCGGCGGCGCGATGACCACGGTTCTTGAAATGTTCCGCTTGCTGCTGATGCCGTTCTCCGAGTATATGGAGAAGCTGCCGCTACCCTATGTGCGCCGCTTTCAGAAAGCGCGGGCGCGGCTGGATGCCACCATTTACGGACTGATTCGCGAGCGCCGCAAGAGCGGACAGGACACCGGCGATCTGCTCTCCATGTTGTTGCTGGCCCAAGATGAGGATGACCGCATGTCCGACCAACAGGTGCGTGATGAAGCCCTTACCCTGTTTCTGGCCGGCCACGAAACCACTGCGAACGCGCTGACGTGGACCTGGTATTTGTTGTCGCAGCATCCCGATGTTGAGCGCCGTTTGCACGCTGAGATTGACACCGTGCTCGAAGGCCGTTCGCCCGAATTGGCCGATGTACCGAACCTGCGCTACTCCGAAATGGTTCTGGCCGAGGCGCTGCGTTTATATCCGCCGGCTTGGGCGATTGGCCGGATGGCGACGGGTCCGTTTGAACTTGGCGGCACGGCAATTCCGGCAAAATCCATTTGCATTCTCAGCCCCTACCTGGTGCAGCGCGATCCCCGCTGGTTTCCGAATCCGGAGAAGTTCGATCCGGAGCGCTGGACGCCGGAAGAGCGCGAGTCTCGTTCCAAGTTCTCATACTTCCCGTTTGGCGGCGGCGCCAGGGTATGCATTGGAGAACGCTTTGCCTGGATGGAAGGCGTGATTGTGATGGCGGCGATCGCGCAAAAGTGGAAACTGCGCCTCGCACAAGACCAGCGCGTGGAACCTCTCCCGCTGATCACGCTGCGCGTTAAAGACGGACTGCGGATGATCGTGGAACCGCGTTAAAGTCTCCGCAAGATTGCCCTGGCCGGCGCGCCATCGCCACCCATGATCTTGAGCGGCAGGCAAACCAGCTCGTAATCACCTGGCTCGACGTGTTCCAGATTGCAGTCCTTCGATGATCCAGATCCCGGCCGCCAGCAGGATGCGATGCGTCTCCGGGCCTCCGCTGTGGAACCCGCCGACGGAAAGATAATCCACACCGACGGTTTGAATCCCGCGCTCCACCAGGTAGCGGGCGGCATCCGGAGAAATGAAGACAAAGTTTTCCTGGAATCGGTCCGATTTCCAGGCGTGAGTGGAATTGCGGGTTTTGAACAGCACCCTTTCTCCCTTGGTCAGTCGATGCGGTTCGAGTTCGGAAGTTCGGATCATCTCGGGATCGCGAATCTCGATCACGCGGGCCCTCCCAACGGAAGCCGTGATCGGCATTGTTTCCATTCCAGCGGCGTCACGGATGTAGTGGCGCGGGGCGTCCATGTGGGTTCCAATGTGCGCGGTTGTCGAGATCTGCGACAAATTGCAGGGATCGCCTTTTGCGATTTCGAGCGTGCTGGTCCGCTGAAACGGGGCATCGCCCGGCCAAACGACCATGCCGTCGTGCAAGGGCGTCGAAATATCGAACCACTCGCCTGTCATGACGCCACCGTGACCACGTTCTTCACCCCGCCGGGGTGGCTTTTAGCGCATCGAGCGCACGCTCCAGCGGGAAACGCCCGGTGATGACGGAACCCAGTGCCGCGGGCCATCGCTGGGCAAAAACGCCGAGATGTTGGATCGCGGATTGAAAGGCTTGCGGAGGCGCGTTCACACTGCCCAAAACCAGCTGATTGTTGAGCACCATATTGCGCATGATCCTATCTGTATCCACCGGGATCGGTCCTGTGTGGCCGGGCACGCCGGTAAAAACGAACACGGCATTCGGGCCTAGATACTGCAGGGCGTCAAACGCAACGCTGGAAGCGCCGGTGGCTTCATACACGACGTCAATTGGCCCGGCGAGTTTGGCCATCTCCTCTGTGGAATGCGTCTCGGCGGCTATGTATTGGGCGCCGATCGCGCTCACGATGGCGTTCTTTTCGGCGTGATCGGCCGATCGCGAGTAAACAGTGACATCGAAGCCTTCCACCTTGAGCGCCATCGCACCCAGGATTCCTACCGGACCGGCGCCCAGCACCACCGCCCGGCGGTGATGATCCCAAGGGAGGCGGTTCTGCACCGTCCACATTTGCTCCAGTGATTTTTCCGCGATGGTCAATGGTTCCACCAGAACCGCGACGTCGCGCAACTCGTGCGGCACTGGATTCAGATAGGGCTCCTCTTCCACCACAAATTCAGTCATGAAACCGTGCGCCTGCTTGATACCGCGCTCGGTGTAATCTCCCGTGTAGCAGAAATCCTGACGACCGGCGCGGCAAGCCACGCAGGACGCGTGCGCACACGGCCGCCGGACGGTCATGATGACCAGATCGCCTGGCTTTACCTTCGAAACCTGCGAGCCAATCTCGACCACCTCGCTGAGCGATTCGTGGCCGATGATCAAGTATTCCGAGCCCTCGGGCGGTGTTCCGTATTCAAACCCGACGATGTCGCGATCGGTCCCGCAGACGCCGACATCCAGAATACGTACCTTGGCTTGGGTCGCTGAGGCGATTGCCGGTTCCGGATGATCGATGACGTGGACTTCACGCTTGGCGGGATAAACGGCGACGGCGCGCATGAATCTAGAATACGAGGAATACCAGGGAGACGAGGAATACGGGAAGAATTCAGAATTCAGAATTCAGAATCTGTGCCTGGATCTGGCCGTTGCCCCAGGTGCAGTGGCGGCCGACGCCGGTCCAATAAGCGGCCTGGAGATAAGGAACGAATTCGGCGAGATCGCCTTCGTATTCGGCGATGCCGATGAACCCTCCGATCCCGTGGCGTTGGCCGGTACGGCTGCTGCGGCGCTCCACCGTCATCCGGTGCAATTCGCAGCGCAGCATCTTTCACCGACTCGCGCACGATCGGCAAGCCCGCGAAAATCGATGTCCAGCGGCCCCGCTCCATACAGACTGCGCAAAGTGCTCACGCGGTCGCGAGCGCGCGCCAGTAGCACAGAGAAATCGGCGTCGGAATTCCAGTGCCGCGGCTTTCAATTCCGTCGGCGTCTGGAACTCTACCCGGATGCGGCGGACTGGCGCGGATAGAGGATCCAGTTCGACTATTACCGGGGCATGTTCAACGGACACCAACTCCGCCCAGTTCGCGAAGGCCTGCTTGAAATGCTGAAGCGCGTCGGCATCAAACAAATTGAGTCCAATCGAAAACTCGCGGCCCGGTTCTAATTACTTGGCCATCCAGCGCCGCGGCGCGAATAACGAACGGCCGCGGCCGGTTGGCAAGACCACTGGGCCCGGGCGCGGCTCCGCCGGCTCGAAAATACGTGCGTAATCTTCCGCGCTCGCAATCTCGCGGAGGATGCTACCCGAGCGCGCCTCGCACGACATTTCCCGCCTGTCCCTGAGGAAAACGGATGGCCCGGCGCGCCGCGAAGTGAAACCGGCAAGCTTGCAGCTGGAACGTCACTTCAGCATTTCGCGGACTTTGGTGGCCAGTTCCTCGGTCGAAAACGGTTTCTGCAGAAAATGATCGTCACTTTGAGAGATGCTGGCATCGCCGTAGCCGGAGACATAAAGAACCTTCATCATTGGGCCGATGTTCCACCAGACACTCGGCCATTTTCCGGCCGCTCATTCCCGGCATGATCATGTCGGTGATCAAAAGATGAATGACGCCCGAGTGCCCATCAGCGGCCGCGAGAGCATCCTTGGAAGACGCAGACGAAAGCACACTGTAGCCGTGGCGCTTCAGCATGGTCTCCACCACGCGCCGTACGCCGTCTTCGTCCTCCACCAGGAGTATGGTTTCCGTGCCGCTGGCGACTTTGCTCTCGGCGGGCGGCTCCAGGTCGATCCTCGGCATGGCTCCGCCACCGGGCAGCTCGATGTGAAACGTGGCTCCCTTCCCGGGCGCCGATTCCACCCGCAGATCGCCGCCGTTTTCCTTGATGATTCCGTAGCTGGTGGCGAGCCCTAGTCCGGTGCCGTGCTCTTTTGTCGTGAAGAACGGCTCAAAGATGCGAGAGAGCACCTGAGCATCCATGCCGATGCCGGTATCGCGTGATGGAAAGCGTGACGCAATCCCGCTCCGGCGTATCCCGGCGTTCCTGGTTTCGAGCAACAGCTTACCGCCGCTTGGCATGGCGTCGCGGGCATTCACCACCATATTCAAGATCACTTGCTCGATCTGGCCGGGATCGGCCCGCACGGTTTTCAGTTCCGGCGCCAGCATGGCGGTGAACTCGATATCCTCGCCCAACATGCGGCGCAACATGCGATCCATGTCGCGCACCAGCGCGTTGAGATCCACCAGCGAGGCGCGAACGCCTTGCCGGCGGCTGAAAGCAAGCAACTGGCGCGTAAGATCGGTGGCGCGTTCGGAAGCCTTGACCACCTGCTCCAGATCCAGGCGCGCGGGATCGCCGGGATGCATGGCGTCCAACAGCATGTGCGAATAGCCGGTGATGACCATGAGCAGATTGTTGAAATCGTGCGCGACGCCGCCCGCCAGACGTCCCACCGCTTCCAAGCGCTGCGAATGATGGAGCTGCTCTTCCAGGCGTTTGCGCTCGGTGATATCGCGCGAGTTCACCACCATCCCATTGACTCCGGCGACGTGCGAAAGATCGCGCGAAAACGATTCCAAAACCCGTACCGACCCATCCTGATGATAGACGCGGCATTCCACCGCCCGGCCGTGATTGCCGTTGATCAAAGCGGATTGAACGCCGCTGACGTCGTCCGGGATGAACAAACGACAAAACGTTCCGCCCAACCAGTTCCCCGGCAGGATATCCGAGCAGCCGCTGGTGGGAAGGGCTGGCATAGCGGATGGTCCCGTCCAGGTTGAGGATGCTGATCAGGTCCAGCGAATGTTCAATCAGGGAGCGATAATGCTCTTCGCGGCGCTCCAGGGCCTCGAGCGCCCGGCCGCGCTCGGAAGCATAGCGGATGGACCGGACCAGAAGTTCGCCGTCCACGTGTCCTTTAACCAGATAGTCCTGAGCGCCGGCCCGCACGGCGCGGACGGCTAAGCCTTCATCATCGTGGCCGGTCAGAACGACGATCGGAATCTTGGGGGCTTGGGCGTGGGCGCGCACCAGGGTTTCGAGTCCCCCGGCGTCGGGGAGTGAAAGATCCAGGAGCATCACGTCAAACGAATCGGACTTCAGCCGGTCCAGCGCGGCTCGCCAGGCGCCCCATCGTGAACTATTTGCATGTTTCTTGCCCCGGCAGCGCGAAGCAATTCCGTAAATATGCGCGCGTCACCGGGGTTATCTTCCACCAGCAAGACGCGAATGCCGTCGAGATTCATGGGGCGCGCCGGTAATGGCGGAGGGAGACGCTCCAGGCCCTCCGGTCCAGACCAGATTTTACCTATGCCGGACGGGTTTGCAGAAAGAGGACAAGCTACTGTATTATGAAGGTTTGCGGCTGCCAGGCGGGCGTTCTCGGTGCTGTCTGCCTGACGAATCCACATTTTAGGACTTTTGAAGGATAGCTATGTACGCAGTAATTGAGACTGGCGGGAAGCAATACCGCGTTGCCCCGGGCGACTTGGTGCGGGTGGAGACGACTACCCGGCGAAGTTGGCGCCGAGGTGGAATTCGACCGCGTGCTGGCGGTTGTAAACGACGCAAACGAAGTGGCGGCGGGCGCTGCCGTGGCCGGCGCTCGCGTGAAGGGGACCATCTCGGAACACGGGCGCGGCGAAAAGATCCTGGTGTTCAAATTCAAGCGCAAGAAGCAGTACAAGCGCACCATCGGGCACCGGCAAAACTACACGCAGGTGAAGGTCAGCGAGATTTTAGCTTAGGTGCAATATGGCGCATAAAAAAGGTTTAGGCAGTTCCAAGAACGGGCGCGATTCCAACGCGCAGCGGCTGGGCGTGAAGCGTTTCGGCGGCGAAATGGTGACGGGCGGGTCCATCCTGGTTCGGCAGCGCGGCACCACCTTCAAGCCCGGCGAAAACGTCGGCCGGGGCAAGGACGACACGCTGTTTGCCAAGGTGCCCGGCATCGTGGAGTTCCGCGATCGCGGCCGCTTCGGCAAGTTCATCAGCATCAATCCAGCCGAATAATCCTTCCGCGCAGCCTCCGGGCTGAAAGGCCCGAACCCATGTTTATTGATGAAGTACGAATCCGCGTGAAGGCGGGCGACGGCGGCAATGGCTGTCTGGCCTTTCGCCGCGAGAAATTTGTTCCGCGCGGCGGACCGAGCGGCGGCGATGGCGGGCGCGGCGGCGATGTGGTCTTCGTCGCCAGCGAGCACCACAACACGCTGCTGCATTTCCGCTTTAATCCCGAACACGAAGCGCAGCGCGGACGGCACGGCGAAGGCAGCAATCGCACCGGTCGCGAGGGCGCTTCCGATCGATGTGCCGGTGCCCGTCGGAACCGTGGTCTACGACGACGCCACCGGCGAACAGCTGCACGATTTCACGCAAGACGGGCGAACGGTTCGTCATGGCGAAAGGCGGGCGCGGCGGCCGCGGGAATCAGCATTTCGCGACGTCCACGCATCAGGCGCCTACCGAGCATGAGCCGGGCTATCCGGGCGAGGAAAAGCGGCTTACGGCTGGAGTTGAAGCTGCTGGCCGACGTCGGGCTGGTGGGTTTCCCGAACGCCGGCAAATCGACGCTGATCTCGCGCATTTCGGCGGCGCGGCCCAAGATCGCCGACTATCCGTTCACCACGCTTGAACCCAACCTGGGCGTGGTCAGCGTGGGCGATGAGACCTTCGTAGTGGCCGACATTCCCGGACTGATTGAAGGCGCGCATCTGGGGCACGGGCTGGGCGTCCAGTTCCTGCGGCACATCGAGCGCACGCGATTGCTGGTGCATCTGGTGGATGTTTCGGAAGCCACGGGACGCGATCCGGCCGACGATTTCCGGGTGGTGATGGAGGAGCTGGAGGGTTTCAGCCAGGATCTGGTCAAAAAGCCGATGTTCGTGGTGGCTTCTAAGGTGGATGTGGCGCAGGATTCCAGCCGGATCGCGGAACTAAGGGCTTTGGCGGCCGAGACGGCAACTGCCGTTTTATGAGATATCTAGCGTCACCGGACAGGGGATTGAGGACCTTAAGTACAATTTGGCTCAATTTCTTTCGAGGACCGTCGAAAAGGTTCTGTGACGATCGGAATGAGTCAATCCCTGCAAGGGCTGCAACGATCGGAAGCCGCAGTTTAACCAAACCGCAGCCAACATCGCGCGCGCTCCGTTTTCGCCGCAAGGCGATCAAGTGAACTTGAGCACGCAGGCGGTGGCGTTGATCCAATCCAAGAACAGCTTCGAAGCCAACCTCAAGGCGCTCGAAGCCGGCGATGATATGACGAAGACGCTGCTCGCTACTTTATCAGCGCACTCGACGCGGTAGCGAAATTCAGGATCACTGACGGGAAGATTCCGAGCACCAGCGTTCCGACCGCCGCAACCCACAGCGTCGCGCCGATGCCCACGCCCATGGGCTGTAAGGAAAGCGTGGCTTCGCCCGGCTCCTTCATGTACATCACCACCAGAATGCGCAAGTAGTAGTAAGCCGCCACCGCGCCATTCAGCAAACCAAGCACGGCGAGCCAAACCAGGTCCGCATCCAGCGCGGCTTTGAAGATGTAGAACTTCCCGAAGAATCCGCCGGTGAGCGGAACGCCGATCAGCGATAGAAGGAAGATGGCGAATAACCCGGCGGTTACCGGCTGCTTCCAGCCGAGCCCCGCGAGATCTTCCATGTTGACGAACTTCTCGCCCTGCCGCGAGAAATGCGTGATCACGGCGAATGCGCCAATGTTCATGAACGCATAGGCGGCCAGATAGAACATGGCGGCGGCGACACCGAGCTGATTGTGCGCGGCAATCGCGACCATCACGTAGCCGGCGTGCGCGATGGAGCTATAGGCCAGCAGGCGCTTAATGTTGGTCTGCATCAGCGCGGCGAAGTTCCCGATGATCATGGTGAGCAATGCCGACGACCACACGAACGGTTCCCAACGGCTGGTGATGGGAGCGAAAGCAGTCATGAAGACTCGCAGGAAAACCGCGAAGGCTACGGCTTTGGGGCCGGCGGACATGAATAGCGTTACCGGCGCGGGAGCGCCCTGATACACGTCCGGCGCCCAAATCTGAAAAGGCGCGGCGGACACTTTGAACGCAAACCCGACGAACATCAGCGCGGCCGCGGTACCGGCCAGAATGACAGTGCGCTCAGAACCGGGGGTTAACAGCGCGATCCGAATGGCGGAAAGATTGGTGCTGCCCGTGGTGCCGTAAATCCAGGCGATGCCATAAAGCAGAAAGGCTGTGGCAAAGGATCCAAGCAGGAAATATTTGAGCGCGGCTTCGTTGTTGCGTTTGTCGTCCCTGAGATAGCCCGCCAAAACGTAGGTGGCGATAGAGGAGATCTCCAGGCCGATGAAGATCATGATCAACTCGTTGGCGGTGGCCATCACGCATTGGCCGGTTACGGAGAACAGCAACAGGGCGTAGTATTCGGAGGATTCGGCATGCTCGCGCTTGAGATATTGGGTGGCCGAAAACAAACTCAGAATACCGACCGAGATCACCAGCACGCGGAAGAACGTCGCGAAGCCATCGACAATCAGCATGTTCGAAAACGACAGGCCCGGATTGGCGTTGGCGGCTACGGCGCTTACCAGAGCGGCTGCGAAGGCCACGAAGGTGAATAACGAAAGATTTCGCTTCTTGTTTTCGCCCAGCAACCCTTCCAGCAGCATGATCAATGTGCCCGCGATGGTCATGATGATTTCGGGCAGTATCCGCAGGTAGTCGGCGCCCGTCGGCATGAAATTAACGGGCATTGGCGAACTCCCCTGGTATCGCTATCGGCGGCACGGCCTTTACGTGAATCTCACGGCTCGCGTCGATCGGACCGAGGAGCACGGCGTTGGAGGCCGAAATGGGCGGAAGGAAGCTCTGGGTATACGTGCCCATCCAGACCATAAGAACAATCAACGGAACGATGATGGCGTATTCGCGGAAGCCGAGATCGGGCATGTGATGCGTCAGATCCTCGGATGCCTTACCAAAGAACACGCGCTGGTAGAGCCAGAGCATGTAACAAGCGGACAGAATCACGCCGAGCGCGGCGAACACCGTCCAAGGAAAGTAGGCTAGCGACGTTCCCTGCAGCACCAGATATTCGCCGATGAAATTGCTGAGCATCGGCAACCCGATGCTGGCGAGCATGGTGATCATGAATGCGGTGGCCAGCCACGGAGCGGGTGTCGCGACGCCGCCGTAAGAAGAGATTTCGAGCGAATGCCGGCGCTCGTAGAGGAAGCCGACCAGGAGAAATAGCGCGCCGGTGGAGACGCCGTGGGCCAGCATCTGGTACACCGCGCCGTCGAAGCCCTGTTGGGTGAACGAGAAGATTCCGAGCACTACGAAGCCCAGGTGGCTCACCGACGAATACGCCACCAGCTTCTTCATATTGGGCTGCACCATTGCCACCAGCGCGCCGTAAACGATGCCGATGATGGCCAGCGTGACGATCCATCCGGAGCATCGCCGCGCCGCGTTGGGAAACATCGGAACACAGAAGCGCAGCAGCCCGTAGGTGCCCATCTTCAGCATCACGGACGCCAGCATTACGGACCCAGCCGTGGGAGCTTCCACGTGCGCATCGGGCAGCCAGGTGTGCAGCGGGAACAAAGGAACCTTGATGGCGAAAGCGATGAAGAAGGCCAGGAACAACAAGAGCTGCTCCAACGGGTTGATCGCGATGGCGCCGCTCTGGAGGCCCGCCAGGATCTTGGTGTAGTCGAACGTGCCGGCCAGGTTGTAGAGATAGATGATCCCCACCAGCATCAGAGCCGATCCGGCCATGGTGTACAGGAAGAACTTGACGGCGGAATAAATGCGCCGATCGTGTCCCCAGATGCCGATGAGAAAGTACATCGGAACCAGCGAAACTTCCCAGAACACGAAGAACAGAAAGAAGTCGAGCGCGCAGAACACGCCGATGAGTCCGAATTCCAGCAGCAACAGGAACGCGAAGAATTGTTTGACGTGTTTGTCGATGGATCGCCAGGAGACCAGCACGCAGATCGGCGTCAGGAGCGTGGCCAGAATCACCAGCCACAGGCTGATGCCATCGACGCCCACGTGATAATTGATGGCCGGCGAGTCGATCCAGGGCTGGTTGGTTTCAAGCGCGAACTTGCCGGGAGTGCTGGACCACGCCGGCCCGATGAGACCGAGCGACACGAGGAAGATAGCCAGCGACGCAATCAGACTGAAGACCCGGATCAGCTCGGGCTTGTCCTTTGGAAGCGCCAGAATAATCAGGAACGCAATCAGCGGCAGGAAAATGACGGCGTTGAGAAGCGTCATCGCAGGTCTCCCGCGAATCCGATTGCCAGCAACAAGACGATGGAACCCAGCACCACCCAAGCCGCGTAGCTGCGTATGTTGCCCGATTGAGCCAGACGCAAGATGGACCCGATACCGCGCGATCGGCTGCCGACTCCGTTGACGGTGCCGTCGATCAAGCCAACGTCTACGCCGCGCCAGAGTACAGTTCGAGAGCCCTCGATCAGCGGCTCCACGATGGTCGCGTCGTAAGCTTCGTCAACGAAGTATTTGTTGTAGACCAGCGTGTAGAGGCCGCCACAGGCTTTCACCACCGAATCAGGCAGGCCGCGATTCACGACGTAGAACACGTACGCGAGCGCGATGCCGGCTACGCCAACGCCGGCCGAAAGCCATTCCAGACCCAGATGCTCGGGCGGCTGCGGGAACATCGGTTCCAAGATTTGTGGAATGTCGATGAATCCGCCGACGATGGACAGCACCGCCAGGATCATCAGCGGGCCGGTCATCACCAGCGGCGATTCGTGCGGATGCGCATGGCCGCGATACTCGCCAGTGAACGCCATGAACCAGGCGCGGAAGACATAGAACGCCGTCATGCCGGCGGTCAGCACGCCCACCCAGTACATCCAGGGCGCGCGTTCGATAGGCGGCCACCAGAATCGCGTCCTTGCTGAAGAAGCCGGAGGTAAAAGGAAAGCCGGAGATGGCGAGCGATGCGCAGAACAGCGTGATCGCCGTGATCGGCATTTTCTTGAACAGGCCGCCCATTTGACGCAGATCCTGTTCGCCGTGCAGGCCGTGAATTACCGCGCCCGCGCCCAGGAACAGCAGCGCCTTGAAGAACGCGTGCGTCATCAGGTGGAAGACGCCGGCGGAAAACGCGCCCACGCCGACGCCCAGAAACATGTAGCCGAGCTGCGAGACGGTGGAGTACGCGAAGACTTTCTTGATATCGATCTGCGTCAGACCGATGGTGGCGGCGAAGAACGCAGTGGCCAGGCCGATGACGGCGACCGTGTCCATGCTGATGGGAGCGTTCAGGAACAGGGTCGCCGAGCGCGCGATCATGTAGACACCCGCCGTGACCATGGTGGCGGCGTGGATGAGAGCGGACACCGGAGTGGGGCCGGCCATCGCGTCCGGCAGCCAGACATAGAGCGGGATCTGCGCGGATTTTCCGGTCGCGCCGACCAGCAGCAGCAGCGTGATGGTGGTCAGGATTCCCACGCTCGCTTCCGCGGGCATGCCCTTCGCGGAGTCAAATACCTTCGAGAAATCGAGCGATCCGAACTGGCGGACGATCAGGAACATGGCCAGCGAAAAGCCGAAGTCGCCGATGCGGTTGACGATGAATGCCTTGTTGCCCGCGGTGGTCGCGAACTGCTCAGTGAAATAGAATCCGATCAGCAGGTAGCTGCACAATCCCACGCCTTCCCAGCCGACGAACAGCAGCAGGTAATTCTGCGCCAGCACCAGCACCAGCATGAAGAACATGAACAGGTTCAGGTACGCGAAGAAGCGGTAATAGCCTCCTTCGTGCTCCATGTAGCCGATGGCGTAAATATGGATCAGCGTGCCGACGCCGGTGACCACCATCAGCATGATGGCGGTGAGCCGGTCGACGGCGAAATCGACGCCGATGTTCAGCGTTGCCGCTTTGAATCCAGGTGAAGTAGTGCTCGATGTATTTGGTCTCGATGGGACCCAAGCGCCAGCAGCGTCTTCACCACCCAGGCGAACGAGAGCGCCACCGAGCCGACGGCGAAGAGATTCACCAAGGCCTTCGGAATGCGCCGGCCGAAGAGGCCGTTGGCGAGGAACCCGAGCAGCGGAAAAATTGGAATGAGCCAGAGATTCATGTCTTAGTACTTCATCGAATTCACTTCGTCGATCATCAGCGTGCCGCGGTTCTTGAACACCGTAAGAATAATGGCCAATCCCACGGCGGCTTCGGCCGCCGCCACCACCATGACGAAGAAACTATAAATGTGGCCGTCCACTTGCTTGAACTGGTAGGAAAATGTCACGAAAGTTAAATTCACCGCGTTGAGCATCAGCTCGATGGACATGAATACGGTGATGATGTTGCGCCGGAAAATGAAGCCCGCCACGCCGAGCCCAAAAAGAATGGCGCTCAGGATCAGGTACCAGCTCAGCGGAACGGCGTTCGGCATGTTCAGATTTCCTTTCTCGCGAGCACGATCGCGCCCACCAGCGCGATCAGAATCAGGACCGAGGTTACTTCAAAGGGCAGCAGATAGCTGGTGAACAGTTTTCGACCGATATCGGCCGCGGTGCCCTGGAAAGCCGCCAAACACCACGCCTTCGGTTTTCGGCAGCGCGGCTTGAATGATGAAGCTGATGAATCCAAGAAACGCGACCAGCAGGAAAATGCCGAGATACTTGCACGAAACTCGAGGCCTGAAATGTCGGCGTTTCCGCGCCGGCGTTCAACAGCATGATGACGAAGACAAACAGCACCATGATGGCGCCCGCGTACACGATCATCTGGGCCGCCGCGATAAATTCGCCGCCGAGCAGCAAATACAAAACGGCCAGCGATCCCATCACGCCGATCAGCGAGAGCGCGCTGGCGATGGGATGCGTCTGCACGACCAGGCTGATACCGCAGAAGATCGCGATAGCGGCGAAGATGAGGAAGATCAGCGCAGTCATAGATTGCTATTTCGAGCAGTCATTTTGTTGTCAACGCCACGATCAAGCTGGTGGCCAGCAGGTTGAACATCGCGAGCGGAAACAAGAAAAATCCAGGCGAAGCGCATCAACTGATCGTATCGGAAGCGCGGCAGAGTGGCGCGCACCCAGATGAACACGAACAGCAGAAAAAGAATTTTGCCGCAGAACCAGAACAGCGCCATCAGAATGGTGTTCAGAATAGGCACGAATAGCGACACACCGAAGATGGCGGCGATGCCGAGAAACAACAGCGCCGTGGCCGGCAGCGTGAATTTGTCCATGCGGCGCGCCGGGTTGAGACCGTGATAGAGCGCGATCAATCCGCAGATAGCGAATAGAAGGATAGGCACGGCGTCGGAATAGGGCGCCGGAAACGGCGGCTGCCATCCACCCAGAAACAACAGCGTCGCTACCGCGGTGACGGTCACCATGTTCGCGTATTCAGCCATGAAGAACGCCGCGAAAGTCATGCTGCTGTACTCAGTATGGAATCCGGCCACCAGTTCGTTCTCCGCTTCGGGAAGATCGAAGGGAACGCGATTGGTTTCGGCGAACGAAGCGATCATGAAAACGACAAAACCGATAATCTCGGGAAACAAGATTCCAGCGTGGAATGAAGCCCAGCCAGTAGCCGCTCTGGTAGTTCACCATCTCGCGAAAGCTCAGCGTGTTAGCCAGCAGCAGCGGCGCAACCACCGCCAGCGCCATGGGCAACTCATAACTGATCATTTGGGCCGAGCTGCGCAGGCCGCCCAGCAGCGAGTATTTGTTGTTCGACGCCCAGCCTCCCAGCGCCACGCCGTACACGCCGATGGAAGATACCGCCAGCACGAACAGAATCCCGATGCGCAGGTCGGTCAGCTGCATCCAGGTAGTCCACCGGGCCGATCTTGATTTCCGGCCCGAACGGAATGACCGCTATCGAAATCAGCGCCAGAGTAACCGCGACGAACGGCGCCATCAGGTAGAAGAGCTTGTTGACGTGCGACGGAATCACGCCTTCCTTCGTGATGAGCTTCACCACGTCGGCCAGTGGCTGCAGCAATCCGTGCGGACCCACGCGGTAGGGGCCTACGCGAAGCTGGACGTGCGCGATTACTTTCCGCTCGATCCACTGCAAATACGCGAGCGTCGTAAGAAGCACGAAGGCGACCACAGCCACCTTGATCAGGGTGATTATGAAAAAATTCATGGATGAACTTACGTTCGCGGCTCGGAGTACAACGCGCCCGGCGCCTCGAGTGTCGAATTCAGCTTCTTGCAATAACGGCCCAAGGTACCGGACGTGAACAGGGTGTCGCGCGCGGACTGAATCAGATCCGGCCGCGAGCTTGCCGGCACACGGCCATTCACCGGCATGGTTTGCGCTGCTCCCCCTGTTGCGATTACTGGCAAAGGAATATTATAACCATGCACGTTCTTGCGAATCTCTTCCAGCACTTTGTCGGGCGACCACATGCCGAGATTCACTCCCATCTCTTTCGAGAGCAGCCCCAGGATTTCGAGGTCGGGCTTGGTTCCCATCACCTGCACGCCACCCTTCAGACGCTGCACTTCGCCGCAGACGTTGGTTACCGTACCGGTCTTCTCGTAAGCCGAAGCGGCCGGAAACACGATGTCGGCGCGCTGCGCTGTTTCGGTGAGGAACATCTCCTGGACAATCACGAAAGCGTCCGAGGCCGCGAGCGCGGCGTGCTTCAATGGATTCGCTCCCACCACCCACAAGACATCCAGACCGGTGGCGGCCAGAATTTCGTCGTAAGCCAAACCCGGCGCGCTCGCCGGTCGGTAGCCCGGGCCGGAATCGGGACTCAAGCCCATGTCGGATGCGCCGCGGGAATTCGAATAATCCACCAGGCAAACGTATTTCACCGGGATGCCGAGCGAATCGCCGAACGCCACCAGCTTGCGGATCGCATCGCCCTTGATCGCGTCGCCGAACACAATCACTAGTTCAGGCTCGCTCTTGAGCTGCGCGCGCAGCGATTCCACGTCGGCCAGTTCGCGCCCCGGCGTGGTGATAATGCTGCGAACCGCCAGATCCTGTTCGCGGACCGGGCCCGGCGTGACGGTATAAACGTGCGCGCCGTGATGCCGATAATTTGCTCGGATCTGAAATGCAAGGAACGGATGCTGCTGCGAGAGATCGCTCGCGATCACCAGAATCGCCTTGCGATCGTAGAGATCCGCCGTGGTAGCGAGCGCGTCTTTCTTGCCGCTCAAGGCATCCAGCAATGTTGGAACGTCGCCCGTGCGATGGTGGTCGATATTGTTGGTGCCCAGCGCTTGGCGCGCGAACTTCTGCAGATAGTAATTTTCTTCGTTGGTGGTGTGGTTGGAACCGATCACCGCGAACTTGCCGTTCGCGCGCCTTCACTTCGGCGAGTTTACGAGCCGCGGCCGTCAACGCTTCGGACCACGAAACCGGCTCCAAACGCCCTTTCTTACGCACCAGCGGCGATTGCAGCCGCTCCGGGCTGTTCACGAAATCGGCCGCATAACGTCCCTTGATGCACAGAAACTCGCCGTTGATCCCGGACCGGTCGCGATTGTTGCCCCGGATGATCTTCATTGTTGCGAACGCCCAGCGTGGTCTTGCAGCCATCGGCGCAATGCGTGCAAATAGTGCCGACGTGCTTCATCTCCCAGGGACGTGTCTTATAGCGATACGTTCCGCTGGTGAGCGCGCCCACCGGACAAATGTCGATGCACATCCCGCATTCGTCGCATTCCAGATGATCGAAATGATTTGGCTCGATCACCGACACAGATCCGCGATTGCCCACGCCCAGCGCCTTCACGCCCATGCCTTCGTCGCAGATTCGCACGCAGCGATAGCACAAGATGCAGCGCGGCTTATCGTAAAACACCACGGGCGACCATTGTTCTTCGTCCGTGTGCTGCTTCTGCTCGATGTACCGGCTCTCGCCCATGCCGTAGCGAAAAGTCATGTCCTGCAATTCGCACTCGCCGCCCTTGTCGCACACCGGGCAATCCAGCGGATGATTCGTCAGCAGAAATTCGAGCGTGCCCTTGCGCGCCTCATGCACCTGCGGCGAATCGGTGTACACCACCATGCCCTCGGCCACCGGCAGCGTGCAGCCCACCTGCAGCTTGGGAGTTTTTTCCACTTCCACCAGACACATGCGGCAGGCGGCCTGCAGCGACAGGCCATCGTAATAACAGAACGACGGAACTTCGATGCCCACCGCCTTGGCGGCGTTGATGATCAGCGTTCCGGGCGCGGCCGTCACCGCTCTGCCGTCGATTGTGAGATGAATTAAGTCGCTCATTTTCCTTTTAAGCCATGGCCAGTTCGGCCGAGTGTTGATAGGGGCACGGCTTGCCGTTCAGATGCGCTTCGAAATCCTCGGGGAACTTTTCAACGATGGAGATGGTCGGCATCGCCGCCGCGTCGCCCAGCGCGCAGAAGGTCCGGCCGAGCATGTTCTTCGACAACTCGCCGATCAGCGGAATGTCGCTCTTCTGCCCGCCGCCGCTGTGGAAACGGTCCAGCATCTTCTTCAACCAGGTGGTGCCTTCGCGGCACGGAATGCACCAGCCGCAGCTCTCGTGCGCGTAAAATTTCATGATGCGCTGCGCGAACTTCACCATGCAGGTCTCCTCGTCCAGCACTACGGTGCCGCCCGATCCCAGCATGCTTTTCACTTTGGCCAGCGAATCGAAATCCATGGCGATATCGCATTCGTCCGCCTTCAAGATCGGACACGATGAGCCACCCGGAACCACCGCCTTCAGCTTCTTCCCGTTGCGCATCCCGCCGCCGACTTCATAAATCATGCGGAGCAAATTGAATCCCGTAGGCAATTCGTAGACGCCGGGTTTGTTGATGTGGCCTGACAGGCAGACCAGCCGCGTCCCACCGTTTTTCGGCGGACCAAGAGCTGCAAACGCCGCGCCGCCATCGCGAATAATGGCGGGAATCGCCGAAAATGTCTCCACGTTGCTCAGCAGCGTGGGCGATTGCCAGGCCCCCACCACCGCCGGAAACGGGGGCTTCATGCGTGGAATGCCGCGCTTGCCTTCGATGGAATCCAGCAGCGCCGTCTCTTCTCCGCATTCGTAAGCGCCCGCGCCGGTATGCGTGTAGAGGTCGAAGTCGAAGCCGGTGCCCAGGATATTCTTGCCCAGATAGCCGCGCGAATAGGCCTCCGCGATGGCGCGATCCATGGCTTCGATCAGATAACGATATTCGCCGCGAATATAAATGTAGCCTTTGTGCGAATCCACCGCCCGCCCGGCGATCAGAATGCCTTCGATCAACTGGTGCGGATCGTTTTCCATCAACAGCCGATCCTTGCAGGTGCCCGGTTCGCTCTCATCCGCGTTGACGATGACGTACTTCGGCTTGGGCGACGTGCGCGGCACGAAGCTCCACTTCAGGCCGGTGGGGAATCCCGCGCCGCCGCGTCCGCGCAGAGCCGACGCTTTCACTTCGTCGATGATCTGCTCGGGCGTCATTTCCATCGGCCTTGCGAAAAGCCTTGTAACCGTCGGTGGCGAGATAAGCGTCGAGCGATTCCGAATTCTTGAGACCAAAGCGCTTGGTCAGGATCTTTACTTCGAGCGGGCTGGGTTCGTTATAGAGCATCGATAGTTAGTGTGGACGCCGAGTTTCCAAATTTAGGACACGTTCCTCCAGCGCAGCGAGGCGTTGGTTTACAGCCGAGTCGCCGACTTCGAGGGCGTGCATCCGTACCGCTTGTCCTTTTCCGTAGCCATGAAAAGAGGTCAACAAGTTGGTTTCCACATCGCGAACCAACTCAGTAATTGACTCGGTCAACGCCTCCTTCAATTCCGCGAGATCCTTCTTTGTAACGGGGTCGGAATCTGCCATAACCTAGTGCGCCTTTCGTCACTTCCGCCAGCAATCTGATCCAATTTCTCCGGCGTTACCTGGTGATGGAAATCGTAGTTAAGCTGAACCGCCGGCGCCCAACTGCACGCTCCCATGCACTCCACTTCCTCAAGCGAAAACTGCCCATCCGGCGTCACTTCTTTGTGTCCGATCCCGAGCGTCTTCGAAGCGTGCTCATACAATTCATCAGCGCCCAGATATCAAGCAACTGATATTGGTGCAAACCTGCACATGGCACTTGCCGAGCGGCTTGCGATGGAGCATCGAGTAGTAACCCACCACTTCGTCTACCTGCAGCGGCTTCACCTGGCAGCGCCGCGCGACTTCTTCAACTAACTCGGGCGAAATATGGCCCACTTCGTCTTGCGCGTACAGCAGCATCGGCACCACCGCCGAGCGCGTGCGGCCGGGCGGATAAATCTCCAGCAGCTTAGCGAATCTGGCTTCCAACTCGGGTGAAAACGTCATCAGTCTGCACCATTAACGATCTACGTCTCCCAATACGAAGTCCATACTGCCCAGCGACGCGATGGAATCCGCCAGCAGCCGGCCTTCCAGCAGCGGCGCGAGCGCTTGCAGATTCCCGAAGCTGGGCGTCCGCATGTACACGCGGTACGGCTTGGATGTTCCGTTGCTCACCACGTAATAAGCGATCTCACCGCGCGGCGATTCCACGGCCTGATACACCTCGCCGGCCGGAACGCGGAAACCCTCCGTCACAATCTTGAAATGATAAATCAGCGCTTCCATCTGCGTCTTCATCTTCTCGCGCTCGGGAAGCACGATCTTGGGCGCGGCCGCCTGCCAAGCACCCTCCGGCATTCCTTCCAGCGCCTGTTTAATGATCCGCGCGCTCTGCCGCATCTCCTCCACTCGGACGCGATATCGTGCGAACACGTCATTTTCCGTATGCACGGGAACTTCAAATTCGAACTGATCGTAGCTGGAGTACGGCTCATCTTTGCGGACGTCCCACTTCATGCCGGCCGCGCGAATCATGGGACCGGTCACGCCAAGATCCAGCAGGTCTTCCAGCGGCACATAGCCCACGCCCTGCGTTCGACGGATCCAGATCGGATTGCTGTTCAGCAGGTTTTCGTACTCGTCCACCTTGCTTGGAAAGCCGTTGATGAACTTGCTCACAACCTGCTGCCAGCCGCGCGGCGGTTCCAGCGCCAGGCCGCCGATGCGGATATAGCTGGTCATCATGCGCTGTCCCGAGAACATTTCAAAGATGCGCAGGATGTCTTCGCGCTCGCGGAAGCAGTAGAAGAACATGGTCATCGCGCCGATGTCCAGCGCGTGCGTCCCCAGCCACACCAAGTGGCTGTTCAACCGCTGGAATTCGGCCAGCATCACGCGCATCCATTGCGCCTTGGGCGGAATTTCGATGTCGCCGATCAGCTTCTCCACCGACAAGGCGTAAACCAAATTGTTCGACAGGTTGGAAAGATAATCCACGCGATCCGTCAGCGTGACAACCTGCTGCCAGGTCTTCACCTCGCAATTTTTTTCAATGCCCGTGTGAAGAAACCCGATGTCCGGCACAGCCTTGAGAATCGTTTCGCCGTCCAGTTCAAGAACGATGCGCAGCACGCCGTGCGTGGAAGGATGCTGCGGCCCCATGTTCAAAATCATGTGCCGCGTGCTGGGGGCAGGCGCCTGATGGGCTGGCTCGTGCGTCGCGTCCAGCGCGGTGATCGAATCGGTATGAAGGTTGGATTCACGCATGACGAACTCTATTTCTCATCCTGATAACTGTACTTGTGCCCATGAACCGGATAGTCTTTGCGCAGCGGGTGCCCTTCCCAATCGCTCGGCATGAGTATCCGAGTAAGCCCGGGGTGATTGCGGAAGCGAACGCCGAATAGATCGAATACTTCGCGTTCGTACCAATCCGCGGTGCGCCAGACACCGGTCACCGAATCGATCTCGCATTCCGACTCCGCTAGCCAGCACTTTAGCCTGAGACGCTGGTTGCGCTCGAGCGAGTGCAGCAAATACACCACCTCAAAACGCGGGTCAGCCGGCAGCCAGTCCACTGCCGTGATGGCGCTTAAACGGATGAAGTGTTGCTGCTCTTTCAAGAAGCGGCAGATCTCAACAATGCGGGCGGCCGCCACCCACAACGTCGGCTCGTTGCGTTCGGCGTGGCCTCCGGTGATTACGTCGGGAAACGCAGCATCCAAGCGCCGCGGCTACCGCATGGTCCTTCAGTTGCATCAGGCAGCATTTTTTTTCACCCGGGCCCGCTCCACATCGTAGGGACTTGCCTCCGTCGTTTCTTGCGACCAATCCAGCGCGCCCTTGCGCCAGATGTAAAAGAATCCGACCAGGACCAAGACGACAAACACCAGCATCTCGAAAAACCCAAACAGCTTCAGTTCGCGATACACCACCGCCCATGGATACAGGAACACGGCTTCAATGTCGAAAAGGATGAAGACGATGGCCACCAGATAAAACTTGACGCTGAAGCGCTCGCGAGCTGAACCTGTGGGCGCCATCCCGGATTCGTAGGGCGAATCCTTTACCCGGTTCTTCACGTGCTTGCCGAGCAAAAAGGAGATCGCCACCAGCGCCCCAGCTACCACTACCGCGATCACGATCTGCACTACTACCGGGAAGTAGGTATCTGAATAGGATGTTGGCATTCGATTGAAGTGGATTGTGGACTCAGCGCCCTAACATTCGACTATAATGAGATCCGGCCTCGGGCCGCAAGTTTGGTTTTCAGAAACAGCAAGCGCGCGATGGCGGCGCCCACAACAAAACAGATTGAAATTGTCGTTAACGGACAAGTTCGCCTTGCGCCGGAAGGATGCACTTTCGCAGAATTGCTGGTATGGCTGGACGTAGATCCTGAGCGTGTCGCGGTGGAGTTGAACCGGTCCATTGTGCAGCGCAAAGCTTGGGATCAAGCCACCGTAGGTCCAGGTGCAACGTTAGAAATCGTACAGTTTGTCGGCGGAGGCTAGGGGCTCGCGAAGTCGGGTCCAGACCATCCCACTTCCCTATTGACACGGGGTTGGACTCAGGTAAAATTTAAAGGCGCTCTTGTTACAAACGTTAGCGGGGGAACATGTTCAAAACAAAGAAAAGTCGTTCTGAATCGGAAGATAGCGCACGCACGTTTGCCTCAAGCGACGTTTCGCGCATCGCCCAAGTCAGCTTGCGGCAGTTGCAGTGGTGGGACGAGCGGAAAGTGGTTTCCCCGCGCCACGAAGGCCACAAGCGCGTTTACCAGCCCGAGGAAGTAATTGAAATTACGGTGATTGCCGAGCTCCGGCGCAAGGGATTTTCACTCCAGAAGATCCGCCGCGTCCTGCGCTTCCTGCAGCGCGAAATGGGCAAGCGGCTCAGCGATGTCCTGCAGTCCCAATCGGATCTCCACCTGGTCACCGACGGAAAGTCCATTTACTTGGAAGACCAGCAGGACCGGATCATCGACATCCTGAAGAACGCCAAGCAGCCCATGTTCCTGGTTTGCGTAAGCGACCAAGTCCGGCGCCTGGACGATTCGTCACCGCGCAAGCCGGTAAAAGCCGAGGGAGCCGCCGCCGGATCCCGCCGGTCCGTCCGAAGCGCCTGATTTCACGCCTTCCGAGCTTCCGGAAAAACTCCGGTATACTGAAAGAGCGAGGTATTGATGCCGCGTTGGGTACGGTCCGTCCTTCTTTCCGCTTTTGTCGTCCTGCTCTGCTCCGTCGTTGGGGGCGTCTTTGGACCGGGAGTTACCGGTGTTTCGGCTGCTTCTAGTGGCCCCGAAGAAGACCTGAAGACGAACATCAAGCAATTCACCAAAGTCTACGAACTGGTAGAAAACAATTTCGCAGACAAGGTCACGTCCGACAAAGGCATTTACAAAGGTGCGATTCCCGGGATGCTGCGGACACTGGATCCGCACTCCAACTTCTTCGATCCCAAGGATTTTCAGGCCCTCCGCGACGATCAAAGCGGTCACTACTACGGCGTCGGCATGCAGGTGGCCCCGCGCAACGGCAAGACCATCGTGGTGGCGCCGTTCGGCGGATCGCCTGCCTATAAAGCCGGGCTTCGGCCGGGCGATGTGATTCTGGTAGTCAATGACAAAAAGACCGATTCTCTTACCACCACCGAAGTGGCCGACCTGCTGAAGGGCCCGCGTGCGACACACGTCCAGGTGACCGTGGGGCGCGAAGGCGCCGACAAGCCCATTACGTTCGATATCATCCGCGACGAGATTTCGCGGTCTAGCGTCGAAAACGCCTTTTGGCTTCGTCCCGGCATCGCGTACATGAAGATCACGCAGTTCAACGAGAACACCAGCCAGGAGATGGAAGAAAACTTCAAGCGCCTCGGCGAATCGAACATGAAAGGGCTGGTCCTGGATCTGAGAGAGAACCCCGGTGGACTCCTGAACGAGGGCGTGGCCGTGGCCGGCCATTACCTGCGCAAAGGTGAGGTTGTGGTTTCCCATCGCGGACGCGCATCCGCCGAAAAGCCCTATCTGGCGCGTGGCAGCGCCTCCGGGCAGAACTACCCCATCGTAGTGTTGGTGAATCGCTACTCGGCTTCGGCCGCGGAGATCGTCGCTGGAGCGCTGCAGGATCACGACCGCGGATGGATTCTCGGCGAGACGACGTTCGGCAAGGGACTGGTTCAGACCGTTTATCCGCTGGAGGATAATACCGGCCTGGCGCTGACTACCGCTCATTACTACACGCCCAGTGGCCGCTTGATCCAGCGCGACTACTCGAACATCTCGTTCCTCGATTACTACTACGGCAAACGAACCGAGACCAAGAACATGCTGGACGTGAAGAGCACCGACAGCGGCCGAACGGTTTACGGCGGCGGCGGCATCACGCCCGATCAAAAATACGAGCCGCCGAAGTTCAACAAATTCCAGACCGAACTGCTCACCAAGTACGAGCTCTTCAACTTCACCGCCAAATGGTTTGGTTCGCATCCGCAGGCTCACCTGGTCAAAGGCTGGGAGCCGGATGCCGCCGTGGTTGGCGAATTCCGCCAGTATCTCGCGCAGCAAAAACTGTCCTTCACCGAAGCGGATTGGAACGACAACCGGACCTGGATCCAGCAACAGCTGAAGCGCGAAATGTACGCAACGGCATTCAGTTATGAGGATTCTCAAAAGGTGGCCATCGAGTCGGACCCGATGGTGCTCAAAAGCCATAGACGCAATGCCCGACGCCAAGGCGCTGCTTGATAAGTCGAAGAAGCTGATCGTCCAGCGCATTCAACGGGATCCGCTGCACTAGCGAAGGTTTGAGCACACCACAGATTACCGTCCTCGACGCGGGCGGCCAATACTGCCATTTGATCGCCAGGAAGATTCGCGATCTCGGCGTGTATGCCGACGTTCAGCCCAGTGAAACCCCTGCTTCCGAGCTGACCGGCCGGAAGGGCATCATCATCTCCGGCGGCCCGGATAGCGTGTACGAGCCCGGCAGCCCGCAAATCGATCCCAAGATTCTCGTCTACCTCCAGCGCGGTGCTCGGCATCTGCTATGGGCAGCAACTCATGACGTACGTGCTGGGCGGGAAGCGTCCGCAAGGGTGAAAAGGGCGAGTATGGATTCGCTCGATTCCATACCGCGCAAGCTCACCCGCTCCTCGCCAATCTGAATGGGGAACTTCAGGTCTGGATGAATCATCGCGACCAGGTGGAGACGGCTCCCGAGGGTTTCGACGTCCTGGGCGGCACTTCCACATGCACCGTGGCCGCGATCGCACACCGCACGCGTCCATTGATGGCCGTGCAGTTTCATCCGGAAGTGGCGCACACCGAGCAAGGGCATCAGCTCCTGTCCAACTTCGTGTTTGGCGTCTGCGATTGCGTCAAGGATTGGGATCCCAAGGACCGTATCGGGCCGATCGAAAAAGAAATTCAGGCCGTCGCGGCGGATCGTAATGTGTTCTTCTTCGTCAGCGGCGGCGTCGATTCCACCGTCGCCTACACGCTGTGCTTGCGGGCGCTCGGGCCCGAGCGCGTCTTCGGCATCTACGTAGACACCGGCTTGATGCGCGAAGGCGAGACTGCGTACGTGCGCCGCTTGTTTCAGCAGCTGGGCGCCACCGCGTTCCAGGTGGAGGAAGCGGAGGCCGAATTCTTGAAAGCGCTCGAAGGCGTTTGCGATCCCGAAACCAAACGCCACATCATCGGCGAGCAATTCGTCGTCGTGCAGGAACGCATCTTGAGCAGCGGTCAGTTTCTTGACGGAAATTGGATTCTGGGCCAAGGCACAATTTATCCGGACACCATCGAATCCGGCGGCACGCGCGAAGGCCGACGTGATCAAGACTCATCATAATCGCGTGGCTGGCATTCAGAAGTTGATCGAGTCGGGCCGCATCATCGAGCCATTGTCGTCGTTCTACAAAGACGAGGTCCGCGAGATTGGTGAAGAGCTGGGCATTCCCGCCGAGTTCCTGCACCGCCATCCGTTTCCCGGGCCGGGACTCGCGATTCGCTGCCTATGTTCGGAGACGGCTGCGCCTGTAACCCGCAGCGATCCCGGCTGGTTGCTGCCCATTCGATCCGTGGGCGTGAAAGGCGATTCGCGCAGCTATCATTCGGTGCTCGCGCTTGAGTCGCTGCCGGACGACGAAGCCGCCACGGAACTGGTGAATCAAAACAGCGACATCAACCGCGTGGTGGGATTGGTGTACGCGCAGGTTGGAATCCAGGAAATGCATTCCAGCCGTGCCACGCTGACTCACGAGCGCCTGGAACGGCTGCGCCATGCCGACGCGATCGTTCGGCGATTATCCGAACAAAGCGGATTCGAGCGCGAAGTCTGGCAGTTTCCAGTAGTGCTGATTCCGATCGGCGTGGGTTCCGCTCCCGACTCCATCGTGCTTCGGCCAATCCATTCTGTCGACGGGATGACCGCGCAGGTGGTCCGTATGCCGCACGAGCTTCTGCACCGCATGACCCACGAACTCATGTCAGTGAACGGAGTTTGCGGAATCTTCTACGATCTGACGCACAAGCCGCCCGGAACCATCGAATGGGAGTAAATCAAATGCGGTGGAAGCTCTTCAAAATATCTTTGGTCGAGTAGCGCAGTGCGATCGGCCGCCCGTGCGGGCAACTCATCGGACAGTCGGTGGCCGCAAGTTCGCTCAGCAGCCACTCCATCTTGGTCTGATCCAGCCGCATATTGATTTTGATCGCCGCCCGGCAGGCGATACTCGCAGCCATCGCGCGGCGCAAATCCTCCAGCGAAACTTTGCGAAGCTCGCTCTCGGCGATTTCCAGAATCTCAAACACCAGACGTTCGATGTCGGCCGGGCCCACGCCCGCTGGCGCGCCTTTCACTGCGATGGTGCGGTTTCCGAAAGGCTCCGAGTCGAAGCCCGCGCGCTCTAGTTCCTCGGCGATCCGCGCGTATTCAATTTGCTGCGCTGCCGTAATCTCGAGCAGGATCGGCATCAAAAGCTGCTGGCGTTCAACGCGCCCTTCGGCTTGCTGCTTCAGCACTTTCTCAAAAAGAATGCGTTCATGAGCAACATGCTGATCGATGATCCACAATCCGTCGCGTCCGGCGGCGATGATGAAGCTGTCGTGGATCTGTCCCAGCGGCCGGAGGTCCGAGAGAGACGCCAAGCTCTGTGGCGTCTCGGTGGTGTGTTCCGCCAGGGGACCGTGCGTATCGGGAACTAAGGCCGAACGCAGTGGCTCAAACTCGAATCGCGGCTCGGGCGCGACAGAAGTATTCAGAGTAAACACCGGAAGGTCTTCCATGCGCTCCGGCCCCGTCTGGCTGCCTGGGACCGGCTCAAAACGCTGATTTTCGATGCGTTGCGTGAAATCCGAAAAAGGCAGGTCGGCAGCGGCCTGGGGCTGCGTGAAAACCGGAATGCTAGACGCAGGACGCGATGCGATCAGGCGCTCGCGAATGGCGTCACGCACAAAATCATGCACCACGGTACCGTGCCGGAATCGGACTTCGGTCTTGGACGGGTGAACATTGACGTCCACTTCTTCGCAATCACAATCCAGAAACAGCAGCGCGAAGGGATAGCAGGCCGGCGGCATCAGGTTGTGATACGCGGAAGAGAGCGCGTGCATGAGCACGCGGTCGCGAATGAGGCGCCCGTTCACGAACAGGAAGATCGAATTCCGATTCGTCTTCTGCACTTGCGGCCCGGACACGAAGCCGCGCAGGGCGAACACCCGCGTGGTCCGATCCTCGGCGTCGACAACTTCCAGCTCCCGCTCCACGTAATCCAGGTCGATCAACTCTTCCAGAACCTGGTTCCCGAACACTTGATACACGCGCTCCTGCAGCGTCTCCACGGGCGTAACGTCCAACAGATTCGCCGATCCGTGACGTAACTGAAACGCCATCTTGGGATGCGCCAGGCTGTAGTGCGTCGCCAGCGAAGCAATGTGGGCGAGTTCAGTTTGATCGGACCGCATGAACTTCTTGCGCGCCGGAACGTTGTAAAACAAATCGCGCACCGTGATGGTGGTTCCGGTGGGCCGTGAGAATTCGTCGCAGCGCAGGATCTTGCCGCCCGCAATCTCCACCGCCGCGCCGGTGGTTTCCTCGCCGGCTCTGGTTTCAAGCAGCAGCCGCGAGACGGAAGCGATGGATGGCAGCGCCTCGCCCCGAAACCCAAGTGTCGCGATGGAAAGCAGATCCTTTACGTCGCTGAGCTTGCTGGTAGCGTGACGCTCAAAAGCCAGCAGCGCATCGTCGCGCAACATGCCACTGCCATTGTCGGCCACGCGGATTAAGCGCCGGCCGCCACTATCTATTTCGATGCGAAGATCGGTGGCGCCCGCGTCGAGCGAGTTCTCGATCAGCTCCTTCACCACCGAAGCTGGGCGTTCCACCACTTCTCCGGCCGCGATTTTATTGGCGACGGTGTCGGAGAGAACGCGTATTCTGCCCATTCGAGGGTTGTTGATTAGGTGCTCATGGAATTCAGGAATTCGCCGTTGCTCTTGCTCTTGCTGAGACGATCCAGGAGCAACTCCATGCTTTCCACCGGCGACAGCGGATTGAGAACGCGCCGTAAAACAAAGATGCGATTCAACTCTTCGCGCGGCACCAGCAGCTCTTCCTTGCGCGTGCCGCTCTTGGTGATGTCGATGGCGGGAAATACTCGCTTGTCCATCAGCTTGCGGTCCAGATGGATTTCCATGTTGCCGGTGCCCTTGAATTCTTCAAAGATCACGTCGTCCATGCGGCTCCCGGTATCGATCAGCGCGGATGCGACGATGGTCAGCGAGCCGCCCTCTTCGATGTTGCGAGCGGCGCCAAAAAAGCGCTTCGGACGCTGCAGCGCGTTAGAATCCACGCCGCCTGAGAGCACTTTTCCGGAAGGTGGAACCACGGTGTTGTAAGCGCGCGCCAGCCGGGTAATCGAATCCAGCAGGATTACGACGTCGCGTTTGTGCTCCACCAATCGCTTGGCCTTTTCGATCACCATCTCAGCCACCTGCACGTGCCGCGAAGCCGGCTCGTCGAAGGTGGAACTGATCACCTCGCCCTTCACCGAGCGCTGCATGTCGGTGACTTCTTCGGGGCGCTCGTCGATCAGCAGAACAATCAGCGATACCTCGGGATGATTGGCGGTGATCGAGTTAGCGATGGACTGCAGCAGCATGGTCTTGCCGGTGCGCGGCGCCGCTACAATCAAGCCTCTCTGTCCCATACCGATGGGCGTCAACAGGTCCATGACGCGGCCGGAATAGTTATCGCGCGTAGTCTCCAGCTTCAGGCGTGCATCCGGATACAGCGGCGTAAGATTGTCGAAGAAGATCTTGTTGCGCGCTTCTTCCGGCGGTTCGAAGTTAATCGCATCCACCTTGATGAGCGCGAAGTAACGCTCGCCCTCTTTCGGCGGCCGAATCTGGCCCGAAACCGTGTCCCCGGTGCGCAGATCGAAGCGGCGAATTTGCGACGGCGAAACATACACGTCGTCCGGACCCGGCAGATAGTTGTACTCCGGCGCGCGCAAGAATCCGAAGCCGTCGGGTAAACATTCCAGAACGCCTTCCGAGAAAATCAGTCCGCTCTTTTCGGCCTGCGTCTGCAGGATCTTGAAGATCAGCTCTTGCTTGCGCAATCCCGCGGTGCCGGTGACATTCAGATCCTTGGCGATCTGGTTGAGCTTTTGGATGCTCATGTCCTTGAGCTCCACCAGATCGAGTGTGCTGCTCTTCTGATTGGCTTGAGGCACGGCTCCGCTCTGGCGTTTGCGTCCACCTGGCTGTCCGGCCGCGGTCTCCGCCTTGCCGTTTGGCTCCGCCGTTTGTCGGCCGTTCCGGGTCATCCGACTTAGGCGTCGGCGGATTTGGGGTCCGCCGCTTTCCTTCGGCTTGGCGGCCTTGCCGTCCGTCTTGGTTTCGGATTCCTCGGGGGTGGGAGCGGCTATTGCCGCTGGGTCTTGATTGTCGAAATCGCTTGCCAAATTTCCCTCGCTCCTCGGCAGCCTACGGCCGAGAACGGCAGCGGCTCGGTCGCCGGAGACTGGCCCCGGATCGCCGCCATACCCTGCCGCAGATCGTTCTTGACTTTTCAGTTTGTCCGTCTTCGTGGCGATCACCAGGTATCGCCGGTTATGGAACTCCAACCACTGCTTGAGTTCCAGATCCTTGTCCATCCAGCCTCGACGCGCGTCGAGAATCATGAAGCACAACTGCAGCGAGCTCCGATTCACCAGATATTGATCGATCAGCTCTTTCCACTGGAACTGAATGTCCTTCGGAACACGGGCATACCCATATCCCGGCAGAGTCGACGAAGTTGAACTGACCGCCGACCCGATAAAAATTGATCAATTGCGTGCATCCGGGCTTTGCGCTCGTAAACGCCAACCCCTTCTGACCCGTGAGGCAATTCAACAAACTCGACTTGCCGACGTTGCTCCGCCCGAGAAACGCAATCTCCGGCAGCGTCTCGGCTGGAAACTGATCCGGCCGGGCAGCACTCAACAAAAATTCGGCTTCCATCCAACCCTGGAGGCTCTAGCCCGGTCCGCCACCGAAACCAACCAGCTCCGGCGGAACTCGTGTATAACGCCTAGACAGAAATTCGCTCTTCCGATGTTCCGCGCACCAACTCCACTGGAGGCGTGGTGGCTGCCAGTGGGAGCGCAACCAACTCCCGTTCCAGCGCAATCTTCAGCACTTGATCCATCGATGTCACAAACTGGAGCTTCATCTCCTTGCGGATGGCTTCAGGAATGTCGGGAAGATCTTTTTCATTGTCCTTCGGCAGAACAAGTTCGCGAATTCCCTGCCGATGCGCCGCCAGCACTTTTTCCTTCAAGCCGCCGATGGGCAGCACACGTCCGCGAACGGTGATCTCGCCGGTCATCGCAAGATCGCAACGCACCGGAATGTTCGTCAACGCGCTGCAGATGCTGGTGGCGATGGTGATGCCGGCCGAAGGTCCGTCTTTCGGAATGGCGCCTTCCGGTACGTGCACGTGAATGTCGATGTTGCGGTAAAAATCGCGCGGCAGGCCCAGCAGGTGCGCCCGCGAGCGGACATAGCTCATGGCGGCATGGGCCGATTCCTGCATCACGTCGCCCAGCTTACCGGTGGTTTGCAGCTTGCCCTTGCCTTCCATCACGGCCGCTTCCGTAGTCAGGATCGTCCCGCCTACTTCGGTCCAGGCGAGCCCAACGGTCGCACCCACTTCGTTCTTCTTATCGGCTGCGAGGTCGCGGAATTTCTGCGGACCAAGGAATTCTGAAACGGTCTTGTCGTTCAGCACCGCCTGGTGCAGCTTCTTCGACTCCGACCGCTTGGCCCCGGCCTGCGCGTTCACGACCGCTGCGAGCCACCTTGCGGCAAACGTTGCCAACCTCGCGCTCCAGGTTCCGCACGCCGGCCTCGCGCGTGTACGACTGAATCAAGCTTTGCAGACCGTCATCGGTGAAATTCAAGTCGCCTTCTTTGAGCCCGGTTCCCTTCATCTGTTTGGGTACCAGAAAACGTTTGGCGATTTCGAGCTTCTCGAGTTCCGTGTAGCCGGACAACCGGATCACTTCCATGCGATCCTGCAATGCCGGCGGAACGGTATGCAGCACATTCGCCGTGGCGATGAAAAACACCTGGCTCAAATCGTACTCGACGTCCAGATAGTGATCCATGAACATGTAGTTCTGTTCCGGATCGAGAACTTCGAGCAGTGCCGCCGAAGGATCGCCGCGGAAATCCATCGACATCTTGTCGATTTCGTCCAGCATGAAGACCGGATTGCTGGTCCCGGCCTTCTTCATCATCTGAAGAACTTGACCGGGTAGCGCGCCGATGTAAGTTCTGCGATGGCCGCGAATCTCAGCTTCATCACGCACGCCGCCCAGCGAAAGACGCACGAACTTGCGTCCCGTAGCCTTGGCGATCGACATTCCGAGCGATGTTTTTCCAACGCCGGGAGGTCCGACAAAGCACAGAATCGATCCCTTGGGATTCTGCACCAGTCGCCGGACAGCCAGGAACTCGAGAATGCGTTCCTTGATCTTCTCCAGTCCGTAATGGTCGGACTCAAGCACTTGCTGCGCGTGATTCAGATCGCGGATTTCCTTGGATTTCTTCTTCCATGGCACCGCCAGCAGCCAATCCAAGATAATTGCGCGACACGGTGGATTCGGCCGACATCGGCGGCATGTTTTCCAGCCGCCGCAACTCCGCGATGGCCTTCTCATGGGCGTCCTTGGTCATCCCCGCGGTGTCGATCTTGCGCTTCAGTTCATCGAACTCGCTCTTCTCGCCGCGGCCGAGTTCCTTCTGTATCGCTTTGATCTTCTCGTTGAGGTAATACTCTTTTTGCGCCTTTTCCATCTGGCGCTTCACGCGGCCCTGGATGGTGCGGTCGACATTGAGCTTCTCAATTTCGATGTCCAGCATTTCGGCCACGCGCGTGAGCCGGTCCACCGGATCGAAGATTTCGAGCAGCTCCTGCTTTTCCTCGATGGTCAACTGCAGATTCGCGCCCACCGTGTCGGCCAGTTTGCCCGGCTCGTCCACCCGGATCGCGGCGATCATCGTTTCGTAATTCAGGTTCTGGCTGAGCTTGACGTACTGCTCGAATAATCCCGGTGACGCGGCTGACCAGTCGCTTCCAGCTGCGGCCCGGCGTCCACCTTGAAATTGAACGTCTTCACCGACGCGCGGAAATAGCCTTCATCTTCGCTGACGGAAATGATCTTGCCGCGTTCCACGCCTTCCACCAGCACCTTGATGTTGCCGTCGGGCAGCTTCAGGCTTTGGACGATGTTGGCAACCGTGCCGACGTTGTAGATCTCGTCGGGCCGCGGCTCGTCCACCGAAGCGTCATGTTGCGTGGCCAGAAAGATCTTCTTGTCCGACGCCAGCGCTTCTTCAAGCGCACGAACGCTGGAATCGCGCCCCACCACGAACGGAGTCATCATGTACGGGAAGATGACCACATCCCGGATCGGCATCATTGGTAAGCGTCGTGTATCGGACTTTTCTTTGGAGGTAAGCATGGGGATTTGTTGTCAGGTTACTTGGTTCCCGCGCTGCGTGCTCATTGAACCGACAACCAATAACGTCAGCGGCGAACGGGGACTTATCCGGCCTTTTCCAGCAAGGCCATATTGATCTTCTGCGTCATGACCATCTCCTTGGTCACCAGGAACTCGCGGACTTTCTTGTACGACGGGAGATAATACATGAGGTCCAACATCAGGTCCTCGAGAATCATCCGCAGACCTCGCGCGCCCACTTTGCGTTCCATTGCCAGTGCGGCTATGGCCTCTAGCGCGTCGTCACTAAACTTCAGTCTAACATTTTCGAACTCGAAAAGCTTTTGGTACTGCCGGACGATGGCGTTCTTCGGCTTGGTCAGGATCTGGACCAACGCTTCCTTGCTCAGATCTTCCAGAACCGCGACCACCGGCATGCGGCCGATAAACTCCGGAATGAATCCGAACTTGATCAGATCGACAGGCTGAACGTTCTCCAACAAATCAACGTCACGCCTGTTAGACGCCGTGCGGGGAAGCGCCCCTTCCGGCCGATGTTCTTCCTGCGGGATGAAACCCATCGACTTGGTGCCCACGCGCTTCGAGATCACCTTCTCCAGGCCGACGAAAGCGCCGCCGCAAATGAACAGAATGTTGGTGGTGTCTACCGGAGTGAATTCCTGGTGCGGGTGCTTGCGGCCGCCCTGCGGCGGAACATTCGCTACCGTGCCTTCCAGAATCTTGAGCAACGCCTGTTGGACGCCTTCGCCCGAAACATCGCGGGTGATGGACGGATTCTCGTCTTTTCGACCGATTTTGTCGATTTCGTCGATGTAGATGATGCCCTGCTGGCAGCGTTGCACATCCCAATCGGAATTCTGCAGCAGCCGCAGGATAATGTTTTCGACGTCTTCGCCGACGTAGCCGGCTTCGGTGAGCGTGGTAGCATCCACAATGGCGAACGGCACATCCAGAATCCGCGCAAGTGTCTGCGCCAGAAGCGTCTTACCGGTGCCCGTGGGACCAATCAACAGGATGTTGGATTTCGAAAGCTCCACCTCGGCGCCGCGCTGCTTATTCATCTGAATGCGCTTGTAGTGGTTGTAAACGGCGACCGCGAGCTTCTTCTTGGTGCCATCCTGACCAATCACGTACTGATCAAGATATTCCTTTAATTCCAACGGCTTGGGGAGCTTGTGCGGCGCCCCATAGGGCTGATCGTGGCGATCGTCCTCTAGGATCGAATTGCATACGGCGATGCATTCGTCGCAAATATAAGCTCGGGGGTAATCGTTGGGGGAGGAGATTAATTTCCGACTACGTCCTGACTTTTGTGACAAAAGGAACAGCGCAGTGCTTCATCAGAACCAGCACGTTTCACAGGGAATCTCCCGTCGACTAAGACTGTACACTACCAGCTTTTTGACCCTACCTGAAACACCATTATAACAGAAGGTCCCAGGAATCGCCCTGGCAAAAATACCGACCGGTACTGGCATATGCCGCCCGACCAGGGCGTTAGCCCTGCCTGGATTAAACTTAGGATCGCTCGTGATCCGGCTTTTCCGGGGGTGGCGGCTGGGCTTTCTGGGCTCTCCGGATCGCATCGACGTCGGCCAGATCCTGTGGTCGGCCTGCGGCCAATTTAGCCGTGATCAGATCCTCGCGAGAAATCAAGCTCGCTTTTAGCCCAGTTGCTATGTCAACGGCGCCTTCGACGCGACGCTCCCACGCAGCGTCGAAATCAACACCGGGGATCTCGGTCAGAATATCCACTGCAAGCGGCTCCCGGCCCATGTGGAAAAAAGGCCCTCGCTCGGCGAAGTCGGCAAAGGTTAGCCCCTCAAGCGGCGCACCGAATTGCGCCAGCGCGGCGTAAACGGCTTTCGCATTCTCAGTGTCTGGCTTAACCCAAATGTCCAGGTCTTTTGTCGCGCGGGGCTGCGCGTGCGCTGAAACGGCGTGCGCCCCCACTATCAGATATTTAACGTTGTGGGCGTTCAAAACGGACAAGAGTTCTTTGAAGTCTGGGTACACCCGGTACCGCGCCCTTCATCGCATACTGTTCTTGGGTAAGTTCCGAAACCGCAGCCAGCCGCTCATGCAAGGGTCTGCTCTGCCAGTACCGGTATTCGTCCGCCTTGATCTCGTCGAGGTCGGCAAGGCTGGCATATTTTCGGATCGTCTTGTCCACGCGCTTCGGTTGTAACATGTAGGCCTGACTTTTGCAATAGACCTTTTGAACAGAACGTAAAGTCCGCCGCGCGATAACAAAAAAGCCGGTCCCAGGACGAGACCGGCTTCGATTTTTCCAACTAAAGCTGCTTAGTACCGGTAGTGATCCGGCTTGTACGGACCTTCCACCGGCACACCGAGATACTCGGCTTGCTTCTTGCTCAGTGTCGTCAGCTTCACGCCGATCTTCTCCAAGTGCAGCCGGGCCACTTCTTCGTCCAGCTTCTTCGGCAGCGTGTAGACGCCCACTTTGTAGGTGTCCTTGTTCTTCCACAGGTCCAGCTGCGCCAGCGTCTGGTTCGAGAAGCTGTTCGACATCACGAAGCTCGGATGGCCGGTCGCGCATCCCAGGTTCACCAGCCGTCCTTCGGCCAGCATGAAGATCGAGTGCCCGTCAGGGAACGTGTACATGTCCACCTGCGGCTTGATGTTGGTCCGCTTCACGCCCGGCGCGCCGTTCAAAGCATCAATCTGGATCTCGTTATCGAAGTGACCGATGTTGCAAACGATGGCCTGGTCCTTCATGTGCGCCATGTGCTCCAGCGTGATGATGTCCAGGTTACCGGTGGTGGTGACGTAAATGTCGCCGCGGCCCAACGTGTCTTCCAAAGTAGTTACTTCGAAACCTTCCATTGCGGCTTGCAAAGCATTGATCGGATCGATCTCGGTAACCACCACCCGCGCGCCCATGCCGCGCAGCGACTGCGCCGAACCCTTGCCAACGTCGCCGTAACCGCAGATGACCGCGATTTTGCCCGCCACCATCACATCGGTCGCGCGTTTGATACCGTCGGCCAGCGATTCGCGGCAGCCATACAGATTGTCGAACTTCGACTTGGTCACCGAGTCATTCACGTTGATCGCCGGAACCAGCAGCTTGCCTTGTTCCTGCATCTTGTACAGCCGATGAACGCCCGTGGTGGTCTCTTCAGACACACCGCGCCAGTCCTTCACGATGTTGTGCCAGTGCTTGGGATTCTCGGCGTGCACTTTCTTCAGCAGGTTCTTGATGACCATTTCTTCGTGGCCGCTCGAAGGCGAATCCACCCACTTATCGCCGTTCTCCAACTCGTAGCCCTTGTGCAGCAGTAGCGTGACGTCGCCGCCGTCGTCCACAACCAGCTCGGGACCTTTGCCGTCCGGGTGGCTGATAGCTTTATAGGTGCATTCCCAATATTCCTCGAGCGATTCACCCTTCCAGGCAAACACCGGAACCCCAGCGGCGGCGATGGCGGCCGCGGCGTGATCCTGCGTCGAAAAGATGTTGCAGCTGGCCCAGCGGACGCTCGCCCCCAGGTCGACCAGGGTCTCAATCAGCACCGCGGTCTGGATGGTCATGTGCAGCGAGCCGGTGACGCGAACGCCCTTTAGCGGCTTGCTGGTTGCATATTTTTTCCGGATCGACATCAAGCCGGGCATTTCAAACTCGGCGATGGAAATTTCCTTCCGGCCCCATTCGGCCAGGCTCATATCGGCTACCTTGTAATCGGTAGTGACGTTGTTAATGGTTGCTGTGCTCATTCGATCTCCTGCAAGAATTTATATATCTACCAATCTAGATATGTTGATATAATAGTACAGGAAGCCCCATGGCGTCAATCCTCAAAAATCTGCGACTGCTGGCCGACCCCAGCCGCCTCCGTATCTTGTTGCTGGTAGAGCGCGAAGAGCTTTCCGTGGCCGAATTGCAGGAAATCCTCGGCATGGGCCAGAGCCGCATTTCCACCCATTTGGCGCAGCTGAAACAGGCCGGATTGCTGGAAGACCGGCGCAACGGCAAAAGTATTCTTTATCGGCTGAACCAAGGCGCACGGTCGAACGGCTTCTCGCAATTGCTGAGCGTTCTCCGGCAAGCCGCAGCCGAAATTCCGGAAGCCGAGCAGGATTCAGAGGCACTGCGCCTTGCTTTACGCAGACGCCAAGACAAGATGCGGGCCTACTTCGACGAGCTGGCAGGCAAGTTCGGACGAAATTATGTTCCAGGCCGGTCCTGGCAGGGCCTCGCCGAAACATTGCTGACGCTGATGCCTCCGATGGTGATTGCCGACCTGGGCGCAGGCGAGGGCACATTCTCGCAATTGCTGGCCCGCAGGTCGAAGAAAGTGATCGCCGTCGACAACTCGGAAAAGATGGTGGAGTATGGCCGCGAACTGGCGAGCAAGCACGGCGTTAAGAATCTCGAATATCGTAAGGGCGATTTGGAAGCAGTACCCATCAAAGACGAGGCGGTGGATCTCGCGTTTTTCAGCCAGGCTCTGCATCACGCGCCACATCCCGAGCGGGCGGTCGCGGAGGCGTCACGGATTCTCAAGCCCGGCGGGCGGATTGTGGTTCTGGATTTACTTCGGCACAACTACGAAGAGGCACGAGAAATGTACGCCGACCTTTGGCTGGGATTCACGGAAGTGGATCTGACGCGATATCTTCGCCAGGCCGGGTTCAAGAACATCGAGACATCGGTGGTCCACAGCGAGGAAAGCGCGCCACACTTTGAGACGCTGTTAGCCGTTGGCGACAAGTAGGGAGCCGGACTCTAGTAGCCGGACCGGGGGTCCGGCGCAGGCGAGGGCGCCTGCCCCACTGAGGCTGACAATTTGACTCCACTCGCGAATACCAGCAGCGCGATCACCAGTACACCCATGGACATCCCGCATACAGCCGTCCAGCCTTTGTACGCCCAACTGATGGCTCCCAGCCACGAACCGAGCGATCCGCCGATGAAGTAGCAGACCATGTACACCGTGTTCAGGCGGCTGCGCGCAGTGGGATCCAGTGCGTAGATGCGCGTCTGATTGGCGACGTGGCCCGATTGTACGCCGATATCCAGCAGCAGAACACCGGCGATGAGCCCCGCCAAAACTTTACCGAAAACGCCCAGCACCACGAAAGACCCCAGGGTAGCCCACAGCGCCAGAAGGACCGTGAACCGAGGTCCGCGCTTATCGGCGAAGCGGCCGACCAGTGGCGCGCATAGCGCCCCGGCCGCACCCACTAAGCCGAACAACCCGGCTACAGATGATCCGTAATGATAGGGCTGCGTTTGGAGCAAGAAGGCCAGGGTGGTCCAGAACGCACTGAACACAAAGAACAGCGCGGCTCCCAGGAACCCCGCTTCCCGCAAGGTGGGATGGTCGCGAACCAGATGGAGCAGCGACCGCATCAGCGCCGGCCACGCCAAGGGATCTTTGGGCGCCGCCTTTGGCAATCGCGCGCGCAGCAGCAGCGCCAGGCTCAACATGGCGACGGCAGCGATCCAATACACCGCGCGCCAACCGAACAACGATGCCGCGATACCGCTGAATGTTCGGGCCAGAAGGATGCCGAGCAGCAATCCGCTGAAGACCACCCCTAGCACCCGGCCGCGGCTGTTTTCAGGCGCCAATTGCGCGGCGAAAGGAACGATCACGTGGACCGCCGAAGAGCTTGCACCCACCGCAAAACTCGCCACGCTGATCCAGATTAGATTCTGCGCCGTGGCCACCCCACACAACGACAAACAAGCGCCGGCAAGCAACGCGGTCAACAGCGCGCGCCGGTCGTGGCTGTCCCCCAGCGGAACGAAGATCAACAATCCCAGCGCGGTGCCGGCCTGGGTGAGCATGGCCACCAGTCCGATGGTGCTGGCGCCCACCGAGAAGGTCCGCGCCATGGTGGCCAGCAGCGGCTGCACGTAATAAATATTGGCTACGATGATGCCGACGCTAAACGCCAGCAGGTGGACGGGTACGTCTTCGGCTTTGGCGGAATCGCGCACTCGCCTCTTTAGATAAACGATCTAGATGATCCGGCAGGCTATTCGGCCGCTGCTACTTGCGGCGGCTCGATCTCGCCCGCTTCTTTGCGAGCGTGTTCGAACAGGAAGTTCATGGTTTTGTTGCTGCGAATCTGATACGCGATTCGGCTGATGACGCCGTCTTTCTGCAGCTTTTTGCGCACCGCGGCCACCGGCTCGCGCTGTTGTTTGGCGATCCTTTGAACCTCGGCGTCCACTTCGTCGTTGGTCGGCGCGATGGCTTCCCGCTCGGCGATTTTGTCTACCAGTAGCGACGCTTTCACGTCGTGCAGGGCCTTGGGCCGCTGCGCGTCCCTCAGTTTCGACCAATCGAACTTGAGTTTGGTGGGATCGATTCCCCGATCCGCCAGCTCCCGGAATTGATTCTCAAGCTGGGATTCGATCTGGCGCTCGACATAGGCTTCGGGCACCGGGAATTCGTGCGTCTCCACCAGTTTCTCGATCAGCTCGTCCTTGGCTTTTTGCTGCGAGGCGTATTCGCGCTCGTGAAAAATCGCTTTGCGGACCGCTTCGCGCAGATCGTCGAGCGTTTGATAGTCGCCCAGATCCTGCGCGAATTCGTCGTTGAGCTCCGGCAGTTCTTTGGTCCGAATAGTGGTCAGTTTCGCCAGGAAACGTATCGTTTTGCCGGCCAACCGCTCCTGCCCGAAGTCCTCGGGGTAGGTGACCTCAAACTCTTTCTCTTCGCCGGGCGACATGCCGAGCAGCGCTTCGGAAAATCCCGCCATGGTGTCGGGATCGCCGACGTGAAGCACGACCTCATCCTGGTGGATGGCCTGATCCACACCGGACAGGCTATCGAGCGTCACCACCGCATAGTCGCCATCCACAATCGGGCGGGGCTCGGCGTTCACAAACTGCGCCTTCTGCTCGCGGATCTCATCCAGCCGCTTCGCGATGTCTTCTTCGGTAACCTGCGGCTCGCTGTAGTGAATGGTTACGCCGCGGTAATCCTTCAACTCGATTTCCGGCGCCACTTCGAATTCGGCTTTGAACCGCAGCGGCTCGCCGGCATGGAAATGCACGTCCTTCACGTTCGGACGGCCGACGACTTCCAGGTGCTCTTCCTCGACCTTCTGCCTGAAATGCTTCGGCAGCAGATTTTCGAGGACGTCTTCACGGACTTGTTGTGCAAATCGCGTGCGAATCAGGCTCGCGGGCGCCTTCCCTGGCCGAAAGCCGGGCAGCTTAGCCTTTTGTTGGATGGTGGCGACGACGCGATCGGTCTCGCGGTCGATTTCATCCAAAGGGACGGTGATTTCGAGTTCGTGCTTGCAGCCTTCGACTAGCATGTTGGAGTTAAAAACGAGAGGCCTATCGGGGCCCTGTCCTTAGTATATGACGAGCCCCGGTAGTATAAGCCGGTCCCTTGGAAGGGAAAATTACTTCGCGGCGGTGGCCAGCTTCGCGCCTTCCTTGAGGGCTTCGGCCTTGTCGGTCGCTTCCCAAGTGAAGGTTTCTTCGGTGCGGCCGAAGTGCCCGTAGTACGAGGTCTTGCGATAAATCGGCCGGCGCAACTTCAGGGTTTCGATCATTCCCTTAGGCGTGAGATTGAAGTTCTGGCGAACGAGTTCCACCAGACGCTCCTGATCCACTTTGCCGGTTCCGAACGTATCCACCATGACCGACACCGGCTCAGCCACGCCGATCGCGTACGCCAGCTGCACTTCGCAGCGCGATGCCAAACCAGAAGCCACGATATTCTTCGCAACGTAGCGAGCCATGTAGCAAGCCGAACGGTCCACCTTCGTCGGATCCTTGCCCGAGAAAGCGCCGCCGCCGTGCCGGCCCATGCCGCCGTAGGTGTCCACGATGATCTTGCGGCCCGTCAGGCCGGTGTCGCCATGCGGCCCGCCGATGACGAAACGGCCGGTGGGGTTTACGTGATACTTGGTCTGCGAATCCACCAGATTGCCGCCAACCACCGGGTCGATGATGAACTTCTTCACATCGGCGCGGAGCTGCTCGGTGGTGACATCGTCGTCATGCTGGGTGGAGAGAACCACGGCATCGATACGGACCGGCTTATTGCCGACGTACTCGACCGAAACCTGGCTCTTGGCGTCCGGACGCAAGATAGGTGAGCTTGCCGGTCCGGCGCATCTCGCTCTGCTGGCGAACCAGCTTGTGCGAGAGCATGATGGGGAGGGGCATCAACTCGGGGGTTTCGTCGGTCGCAAAACCGAACATTAAACCCTGGTCGCCGGCGCCGCCCGTGTCGACACCCATCGCGATGTCGGGGGATTGAGTCTGGACGACATTCAGGATTCCGCAAGTCTTGGAATCGAAGCCCATCTTGGCGTCCGTAAAGCCGATGTCCGCGATCACTTCGCGGGCCAGCTTGGGAACGTCGAGAATGGCCTTGGTTGTGATTTCGCCCGCCACAACGCAAATGCCTGTAGTGACCAGCGTTTCACAAGCCACCCGGCTCATGGGATCCACTGCCAAACAGGCGTCCAGGACCGCATCGGACACCTGATCCGCCATCTTGTCGGGATGTCCTTCGCTAACGGACTCCGAAGTAAAAATATGCCGCAATTTCTCTGACACCGATTAAGCCTCCTCAGGTCTTCTAAAAATATTGAGAGGTCGAGATTATCCGACCAAGAACCAAGAGGAAGTCTATCGCCTTTGAAGCATTCCGGTCAATGAACCGGAGGCCCATCTTTGATGCCCCTTCGTACTTTTGGTTCTAGACACCTATTGTAATTGGGAGCTGCATGCAATGCAAATCAAGGTCATCTGCGATGCCGATTCTGTATCCGCGCGCCGAACGCGGCTGTTCAGGCGAAACTGATAAAAACAGTCGGAGAAACGTTGAAGCGCTTTCCGAGCAAGCCGGCTTGGCGATTGCTCACCTTCCGTTTGCCGCTGAGTATTTCCGAAGTGTGACTTTTGCCACCCAACAATGCCCATAAGTCCTTCTGCGACAGGCTGTTTTGTTCCATGAGGAAGCGGATTGTCTCGTGCGGTGTTGGATCGTGTCGCAGCCTAACTCGCGCCTTGCTCTTCGAACTTCTCAATCAGGTCGGTGAGAACTTCGAGCAGGGCCTCTTCCTCGAGAGTTCGCCGACGGCACATCAAACCTTCAACCGTCGCCAGAGCACGTTCGAAGTCGGCTTTGGTCCTTACCACCAAATCAGCGACAGGAACAAGGCCGGAAGGGGTTATTCTGATCGGATCAGTCTGCGTCGACATGGCTATTTCCATCTTCCTTTGTCGTACTCGGCGTGCGTCATCACATCGGATACCAAGACAATCTGCTTCCCGAAATCCACGAAAGCGATCAGCCTCAGATTACAACGAGTCGCTCGCGAAGGGGAAGGTAAACACCCCGAGGCAGAGCACGAACCATGCGTTGCGCAGCAGGCCATACTTTCGCCACTCGCCAGCATAGTTCGCAAGCATGAAAAGCCTTGAAATCAGTCGTCGCGATGGACAGTGTTTGGGTCAAACGCGGCCAGGCACACCGCGATGTACTCGGCACCCTCAGGCCCCGGGGTGCTGTAGCGCACCCACTCGCCGCGCGGCGAGATAACCGCTTGTCCAGCCTTCACTTCCATCACCCCGCTCTTCGATTCCACACGCAATGTGCCCTTCAAAACTACGGTGTATTCGTCGAACTCGGGCTGCTGGCCGGGTTCGCTCCACCCCGAAGGGCTATGCATGTGGGCGATGCTGACGGCTGTGTCTTTCGTATTTACGCGGCCGATATACTCTTCGATCTTCTTATTGCCGGGAACCGGGATGCGTGTCGCGCTAGGAATAAGCCGGGGCATTTTAGTGATCGCGTTCGGTGATCAAGTCGGTGAGCGCAAACATGGCCCTTTGGTTGGGCGAATCGGGGAACTCGGCCATAATGACTCGCGCGTGCTCGGTGAACGATTGCGCCCGCTCGCGCACGCGATCGAATCCATGGCGCTGCTGGACCATGCGGAGGATGCGTTGAAACGGGACGTTGTCGTAATTGCCGTCCTTGAGCACCGTAGCCACCATTTGCCGCTCCTCGGGCGTCGCTTCTTCCAGCGCGTAGACCAGCGGCAGCGTGACTTTGCCCTCGCGCAGATCGCTGCCGACAGGCTTGCCGAGCACCTTCTCGTTCGAGGTGAAATCCAGCATGTCGTCGACCAGTTGAAATGCGATCCCGAGGTTCCAGGCGAACTCGCCGAGGCTTGTTTCCGTGGCTTCGTCCGCGCCGCCCGGGTTTTGCCCATGACGGCGCCCAGCCGCGCGCAGGCGGAAAACAGGCCGGCAGTCTTGCGATCCACCAGCTCCATGTAGTCGGCTTCGGAGATGTCGATTTTGCCGATGCGCTCCAGCTGCAGCAGCTCGCCTTCCACCATCATTTGCGTCAGCGCGATCAGCAGATCCAGCACGTGGAAATTGCGCTCGCGCAAGGCCACCTGGAAGGCCTGCATATACAGCCAGTCGCCCGCCAGCACGCAGGTATGATTGCCCCAGATGGCGTTGGACGACGGACGGCCGCGGCGGGTTTTGGCGATGTCGATGACATCGTCGTGCACCAGCGTGGCGGCGTGAATCATTTCGACCACGGCGGCCATGCGAATGGTGCCGTCGCTGACTCCACCGACCAGTTGCGAGGCCAGCAGGACCAAAATGGGCCGCAGCCGCTTGCCCGCCGCCATCTTGCAGATACCGCGAAATGGCGGTAACCGCTTCGACGCTGGCCACCGATTCCAGGCTGATCTCGCGCTCCACGCGTTCGAGATCCTTCTTCACCAGCTCGAAGATCTCCCGCGCGGTTAACGTTTGCCCAAGCCTGCCGAGTCCCATGGGAATCTCTCAGTTTAGCAGCAGCAGCCTGCGGAAGTTTTCCGTCGTGGCGTCGCAAAGTTCTTGGTAGGATTCCCCGCGCAGTTCGGCCAGCTTGTGCGCGGTGTGGACAATCAGCGCCGGTTCGTTGCGCTTGCCGCGTTTCGGGACGGGGGCGAGATAGGGCGCGTCGGTTTCAATCAAGATGCGATCGCGCGGCGCCGCCTTTGCGGCTTCTTGAACCGCCAACGCTTTGGGAAAGGTCACGATGCCGCCGAAACTCAGATAAAAACCGAGGTCGATAGCGCGACGGGCTTCCTCGGGACCACCCGAAAAACAGTGCATGATTCCGCCGATGCCATGGGGCGTCCAATGCTGCTCAATCAACGCCAGCGTGTCGTCCCAGGCCTCGCGCGTGTGAATGACGATGGGCTTTTTCGCCGATGCCGCGATCCCCATTTGTTCAATGAAGGCCGATTTCTGGACTTCGCGCGGCGAAAAATCGTAATGGTAGTCCAGACCGATTTCACCCACGGCCAGGACTTTGGGATGCGCGAGCAAATCGGCGATGCGTTTGAAATCGTCCGGGCCCGCCTTAGCGGCGTCGTGCGGATGAACCCCGATGGTCGCGTAGAACGCGGGATATCGGTCGGCTAGCCGGAGACCCGCTTCGAGATCCGGCGGACCGTCGCCAGTGCCGATCGCCATCATATGCTCGACGCCGGCCTCGTGCGCGCGCTCGATCACGGCATCGCGATCGTCGTTAAAGTCGGCGTTGTCGAGATGACAGTGGGAATCGATTAGGCTCACTTCAAGCGGGCTCCAACAGGAACCTCCTCCAGAAAGCCAGCCAGTACCGGCTTGCCGCCCTCGAGCGACGCCGCAACGATCATGCCATTCGATTCGATCCCGCGCAGCTTTCGCGGCTGCAGATTAGCGACGATAACGACTTTGCGCCCGAGCATTGCTTCCGGCGGGTACGATTCCGCGATTCCGGCGACGATAGTTCGCGGCTCGGCTTCGCCGATGTCCACCTTCATGTGGAGAAGTTTGTCGGCGCCTTTCACGCGCTCGGCTGAAACCACCTGGCCCACACGCAGATCCACTTTCACAAAATCGTCGATGCTGATTTTGGCGGCGGATTCCGGCACTGCGGCCGGACTCGCTGCGGGCTTGGCCGCTACTCCAAAAAGCTCCGCCTGCCGAGCCTTTTCTTGCACTTCGAGATTCTCCATCTTCACGATGGCCGAAGCGTCCAGGCGCGGGAAAACCGCGGCTATGGAACCGATTTTCTGTCCCGCCCTGCAATTTGCCCCAATGCAAATCCGCGAATGTCACGGATTCAATCGGCCTCGTCATACCGAGCTGTATCCAAATATTGCGAGCCGAGTCCGGCATCACCGGATAGGTCCACGCGCAAAGGATGCGCAGCGCTTCAGCGGCGCTATATAACACTTCATCCAATTGCTGTTGTGCGAAGGGGCTGGTGTCTTTGCCTAGCTTCCAAGGCGCGCGCTCCACGATGAATTTGTCGATGACGGAAATAAACGCCCACAGTGATTCCAGACCGCGCGAAAAGTTGAAGTCGCAGAACGCGTCCATGGCCAGTTCGGTGGTCCTGCGCGCCGCTTCGGCGATCTCGGGCGATCCCGGAGAATTCGGAATCAAGCCGTTGCGATACTGGTGGATCATGGTCAGCGTGCGGCTGGCGAGATTGCCGAGCCCATTCGCCAGATCCGCGTTGTAGCGCTGGATCAAAGCGTCGTAGCTGAAGCTGCCATCCTGGCCAAACGTGATCTCGCGCAGCAGAAAATAGCGCAGCGCATCGGCGCCCACCACATCCACGATCGGACCCGGCCGCACCACGTTCCCGCGCGACTTGCTCATCTTGTTGTCTTCGTGCATGATCCAGCCGTGCGCAAAGACTTGCTTGGGCAGCGGCAGATCGGCGGCCATCAGAAACGCCGGCCAGTAGACGGCGTGGAAGCGCAAAATATCTTTGCCGATGAGATGCAAGTCAGCCGGCCATTGATCCTGATCCTTCACCGCGCTCATGTAGGAGATCAGCGCGTCGAACCAGACGTAGAAAACGTGATGGCCCTCGACAGGCGCGGGAATGCCCCATTGCAGGCTGGTTCGCGTGATGGACAGATCATTCAGACCCTTCTGAACGAAAGCGATCATCTCGTTGCGCCGGTGATCGGGCTTGATGAAGCCGGGATTCTTTTCGTACAGCTCGAGCAAGGGTTTCTGAAACGCCGACAGCTTGAAGAAGTAATTTTCTTCCGTCACGGTCTCGGTAGGACGGCCGCACGTCGGGCAAGGCTCGCCCGGCTCGACATCGTTGACGTAGGCTTCATCATTGACGCAATACGCGCCGGTATAGGCGCCCTTATAGATGAAGCCGTTCTTTCTCGCAGCGCTCGAACAGCCAGCGCACTGTCGCGTGATGCTTGGGATCGGACGTCCGAATGAAGTGATCGTAATCGATGCCCAGCTTGGCCCATTGGCTGATGAACTCGGCGGCCATCTTGGTCGTATAAGCCAGCGGATTCACGCCGGCGGCTTGCGCGGCGCGCTCCACTTTCAGACTGTGTTCGTCGGAACCCGTGGTCAGCACCACCGGATCGTAGCCTTCCATTTTCTTGAAGCGCTTAATCAGGTCCGCGGCAAACGTGGAATAGGCGGTGCCCAGATGCGGCGCCGCGTTGACGTAATAAATCGGAGTGGTCAGGTAATATTTCATCGAGAGTTCTTCAGATAAGCGACGTTGGCCTCGGCCAGGATCTGTTTGAGCGGCACGCCGGATTCGCGCGCCAGCTTGCGGCAGTCTTCGTATTCGGGCGCGAACGATCCATTCTCCGCGATCTTCATCCTTACTTTGCCATGCGGCGTCGTGATCTCCACGGAATGCCGCTCTTTTACGCGGCGCTCGGCTGAGTGAATTCGCAATCCTAGTGTTGATGTCTCTTCAAAGATGACGCGCGCCAGCGTCTCGCGGTCTTCCGGACGAGCGATCACTCGCAAAAGAGTTCCAGGCCGGTTCTTTTTCATCAACACCGACGTGAGCGTCACGTCCAGCGCGCCCGATTCGAGCAATCGCTCCATGGCATAGCCGAGGACCTGGGGACTGGAATCGTCGATATTGGCTTCGAGAACCGTTACGGTTGTGGATTCCGCCGCACCGCTCGTCTCGCCAATCAGCACACGCAATACGTTGGCATGTTCCGGGAAATCGTAATCGCCCGCGCCGTATCCGCTTGCGATCACGCGCATCGATGGCAGAGGACCAAATTCGGCGGCGAGCGTGGTGGCGATGGCCGCGCCGGTCGGCGTTGTTAGTTCCAGACTCGGGCCGCGAGAATAGATCGGCTTGCCATTCAGAAGTTCAGAAGTGGCGGGAGCAGGCACCGGCAAGACACCGTGTTCGGTCTTAACTGTTCCGCTGCCGACATTGATCGCCGAACAATACACCGCGCCGATGTCCAGCAAGTCGAAACCGACACACGCTCCGACGATGTCGCAGATGGAATCCACCGCACCCACCTCGTGGAAATGAACCTTGTCGATGGAAACATCGTGCACCTTAGCCTCGGCTTCGCCCAAGCGCTGGAACACGGCAGAAGCGTTTTTCTTCGCCCGTTCCGAGATGCCGGAGCTCGCGATAATTTCGAGAATGTACTTCAGATGCCGGTGTGTCTTGCCGTCGCCCCCGATCACACGGAACTTCGATGCCGCGATGCCTCGGCGTTTGGTTTTCTCCACTTCAAACTTCGCGCCCGTAGCAAGGTTTTCGAGCGCGTGAACGAGCGCCTTACCGTCGGCGCCGGCATCAATCAGAGCGCCCACCGTCATGTCTCCGCTTATCCCGGAGAACGCGTCTAGGTAGCAGATTTTCATGCGATCAGTTGGGGTAACAGCTCGCCCGACGGTCCTTGCAGAAATTCGTCGATAGAATCCGAAAACCCGGTTTCCGCGATGTTGATTTCGACCACGCGCGCGCCCGATGATTTGGCCATCGTAGCCAAGCCTGCAGCGGGATAAACCACGGCCGAAGTTCCGATCAGCAAAAACAAATCCGCCTGCCGCGCGGCTTTCTCGGCTTCCTGCCAGATTTTCGATGGCAATGCTTCTCCAAACCAAACCACGCCAGGCCGCAGCACGCCCCCGCATTCGCAGCGCGGCGGGATTTCCGGAAGCGGGGTCCGGCGATCTTCGCGCTCGCGTCCGCAATCCAGGCATCGCAGCATCCAGATGCTTCCGTGCAATCGCAAGACGTTGCAGCTACCCGCTAACTCGTGCAAACCGTCGACGTTTTGCGTAATCAAGGTAAACTTTCGTGCCCGCGTTTCAGCCTCAGCCAAAGCATAATGCCCGGGATTCGGTTTGGCTTCAGCAATCAGGCCGCGCCGCCAGTCATACCATTCCCAAACCGTTTTCGGATCGCGCGCGAACGCACCCGGCGTGGCCAAATCCTCAGCGCGATATTGCTTCCACAGTCCGTTACCGTCGCGAAACGTGGGCACACCGCTCTCCGCCGATACTCCCGCGCCCGTGAGCACGGCAATCGAAGAAGCGTCGCGCAGCCATTCGCGAACAGCGTGCATTCATTTCAGAGTAACCCACTAGCTCCCATTTCCTGAACCAGCAGGCCGACTAACTCGCCGGCCGGCATGGCGCGGGCGCGCGCAACACCTTGTCCCGCCCACAGCGACAGATAATCCGTCACTCCCTGTTGAGCGGCGGCGGTGCGCATGGGGCGGGTGAGAGCATTCTGTAAAGGGTAAGGGAGAATCAGTTCTTTGCCGTCCACGTTCGCCATAAACGCGTTGCGGAGGCCGCGGGCCGGTCGCCCCGAGAAGGCTCGCGTGACGGCGGTGGTATCTTCCTTGGCCGCAAGAATCGCCCGCTTGTGGACCTCGGGTGCTCCCGACTCGGGAGAAACCAGAAACGCCGTCCCCAGTTGCGCGGCCACCGCACCGGCGTTCAGAGCGGCCACAATGTCGCGGCCGTCCATGATCCCTCCGGTCGCGACCACGGGTAGTTTAACCGCGTTCACGGTGGCGCGAACCAGTTCCAGCGTCGGGACCATCGACGATTCGAACATAGGCGAGGGGTCCAGAAATGTCCCGCGATGCGCGCCTGCTTCTGATCCCTGCGCGACGACCACATCCACGCCCGCTTGTTCCAAGTGCCGCGCCTCTTCCACCGTGGTGGCCGTGCCCCAAGTCTGGATGCCTCGCGCTTTGAGCCGCGACATGGCATCGCGGATCCGGAATGCCGAATGTGAAGCTGAAAACCGCCGGGCGCGCGTCCAGCACCACTTCGAGTTGCGCCGGGAACGGGTCGGGGGCCGGCTTTGGTGCGGCTGGCGCAGGCAGCCCAAGTTTTCCGTGAACTTCCGAAAGCAAATCCAGCATCGGCCCATGGTCGAAATCCTGGCGAGTGCTCCAACCGCCCGCGAACAGATTCACATTGAACGGCCGCGAGGTGAGTGAACGTATGCGCTTAATCGTTTCGGCAATCTGATCCGGCGTCTGATAAGCCGCGCCCAGCGATCCCATGCCACCCGCGTTCGAAACCGCCGCGACTAACTCAGGCGTGGAGGGTCCCCCGCCCATGGGGCCTTGAATGATAGGATGCTCGATGCCGAGGAGCTTCAGGAATTCGTTCTTGTTCACGACTCCCATTTTGAGTCCTTATTCAACTGGCCACTGATGAACACGGATCAACACGGATAAGACAAACTCGACTTCATCGTTTTGGATCCGCGTTCATCTGCGTTCATCTGTGGCCAATTTCGTTAGCCCTTTAGCGAATTCCGTGCGGCCAGCACCATCTGATAAGCCTCCTCCGGATCGTCATTCAGCGCCGTCAAATGCCCCATCTTGCGCCCAGGCCGAGGCTCCAGCTTTCCGTATAAATGCAGCTTCACTCCCGGAAACGCACACGCCGCGGCCCAATCCGGCTCGCCATTGGCCCACAAATCTCCCAGCAGATTCGCCATCGCCGCCGGCCGATGCATCTCGGTCGATCCCAGCGGCAACCCGCACACCGCGCGCAACTGCTGCTCGAACTGGCTGGTGACGTGCGCGTCCACCGTCAGGTGTCCGGAGTTGTGCGGACGCGGCGCCAAGCTCATTGATCAGAAGCTCCCCGTCGCGCGTCACGAAAAACTCGACGCACAACACGCCCACCACGTCCAGCTTCTCGAGAACGCAGCGCGATAAATCCACCGCCTCTTGAGCGACTTGCGACGAGCACGCGCGCCGGCGCAACCGACACATCCAAAATGTGCCGGCTATGCTGATTCTCGATGGCGCCGTAGTGCACGAATTGCCCATCTTCACCGCGCGCCGCCACCACCGAAATCTCGCGCTCGAAATCGATGAAGGCTTCCAGCACCGCTTCCTGCTTGCCGATCGCCGCCCACGCCTCGGCAGCTTTTTCCGGCGTCATCAACGCGAAACTGGCCTTTGCCGTCGTAGCCGAACGCGGCGGTTTTGAGCACCGCCGGACAGCCCAGATCGGCCAGCGCCTCCTTCAAACGCTTCGAGCGTGCGCACCTTGCGATAGGGCGTGGTCGGCAGCCCGGCATTCGTCAGGAACGATTTCTCGCGGATCCGCTGTTGCGTAGTATGCAGAACGGATCCGCTGGGCCGAACGGGCGCGCAACGGGCCGCAGCTTCGGCGGTTGGCGCCGGGACATTCTCGAACTCGAAAGTCACTACGCTGACGTTCCGCGCGAAATCGGAAACGGCGTCCAGATCGTCGTAGGACGCCTGTATTTCCACATCCGCCACCTGACCTGTCGGCGTATCCGATCGGGCGAAAACGTGTGAACGCGATAACCCATGCGCCGCGCCGCGATGGCGAACATGCGCCCCAACTGCCCGCTTCCCAGCACGCCGATGGCAGCGCCGGGGAGGATGGTAGCTTGCTCACGCCAGTTCTTCCGAGCGAACCTGAGCGGCCTGTTCCTCGCGAAACGCGCGCAGCTTCTCGCGCAGCGCCGGATCATGATTCGCCAAGATCGCCACCGCCAGCAGTGCCGCGTTCTGCGCCCCGGATTTTCCGATCGCCAGCGTTCCCACCGGAATCCCGCCGGGCATTTGAACAATCGACAGCAGCGAATCCATGCCCTTCAGCGCGTGGCTTTCCACCGGCACGCCCAACACCGGCAGCAGCGTATTGGCGGCCACCATTCCAGGAAGATGCGCCGCGCCGCCCGCGCCCGCGATGATCACCTGCAGCCCGCGCGTCTCGGCGGTCGACGCGTACTCCACCATCCAGGCCGGCGTGCGATGCGCGGACACCACTTTCGCTCTCATGCGCCACGCCGAAGCGCGTCAGGGTTTCGGCAGCGGCGCGCATCGTCTCCCAGTCGGACTTGCTGCCCATAATTATTCCGACCAGTGGCATGGAACCCACCAAAATACCACGCGAGGACAACCGCGAGGATTATTTCATTTGCGCCAGCAGGTTCCTAATGGCCGCCGCCATTTCTGGGGTGGGCTTCTTGGACAGAGCAGCCTCGGCTTGTAGCTTAGCCGCCGAAGGATTGCCGCTGTCGATCAATGCCTTGGCATAGTGGTAGCGGTAGGTCGCGTCATCCGGATGCTGCGTTGTCAGCGTGGCCAGAATCTGCAGCGCAGCTGCCTCGTTGTGCTGCTTGAGATTCACCCACGCCAACGTATCCTGCAACTGCGCCAGATTGGGCGCCTTGCGAATTGCTGTGCTCACCATCTGCTGCGCCTCGGTGAGATTGCCGCCCGTATCGGCCAACAAGAACGCAATATTGTTCAACAGCAGCGGATCGTCCGGCGTCTTGGCCAAAGCCTTCCTGTAATTCGCCATCGCCTCGGGCTTTTTGCCCATCTGGTCCTGCACGTTTCCAATGGCGAAATCCAGGCCCTTGCCGTTCGGCGCAAGTTGCTGCGCGCGCTGCAGCGCCTGCAGACCTTCTTCCAGATGACCGTGCTTTAGTTGCAGTTGGGCGATCCGAACCTGCACATCCGCCGACGCAGGGTGTTGCGCCGCCACCTTCTGCAAGTCGGCCAGCGCCTGGTCTGTCTTACCCGCGGCTTCCTCGGTGGCCACCAGCAAGGCGGCTTTTCCCGTTGACTGCGGCGACTTCTCAGCTTCCGTCTGCATCAACTCCAGCGCGCGCTCCGGAAGGTGCTCGGCTTCATAGGTGTTCACCAAGCCTGCCAGCGGCTGAAGATCCGGCGAACCCACCTTGTACAACTTGCGGAAATACTCCTCGGCCTGAGGATAGTGGGCTTGCCCCAGTGCGATAATGCCGAGTTGCATCTCAACCTGTGGCGCGTCCTTGGTATCGCGTGCCAGTTGTTCTGCTTCTGTTTTCGCTTGCGCGTAGTTGCGCGTCCCCGTGAGGCCAATCACTCGAAACAAGCGTGCGTTGGGTTCGTTGGGACGGATCGCCAAGGCGGCGTCTGCGCGCTGCAGCACGGCGGGATAGTTCTTCCGCGTCAGTTCCAACCGCGCGAGCGCAAGTTGCGCCGCTGTTGATCGCGGGTCTGCCTTGGCCGCTTGCTGAAAATACGTAAAGGCTTGGTCCGGATTGCCTTTCATCAGCAGCGTTTGCCCGGCCAGCATCTGCACTCTCGAATTGGCGGGGGCTTCCTTGGCCACATCGCTCGCCAGTGCCGCCGCGGTGTTCAGATTCTGAGCGCCGCCAATCTGATCCAGCAGCTGAACTTTGAGAGTGCGGGCGAACAGGTTCTTGGGATCCTTAGCCAGTATCGTGTCCACCGCTTTGAGAGCTTCCTCGCGCCGCCCCAAAGTCGAAAGAGTACTCGCCACGCGCTCTTGATAGGTCTGTTGACGCTCGCGATCCCTGGATTCACCCCGCCGGTAATCCTCGAGCGCCTTCTCCGGGTTGCGCGCCAACGCATGGAAGTCTCCGGCCAGCAAATCCGCTTGCGGAAAATCCGCCCGCCGGTCCAGCATGGATTTCAGAACCTTTTCGGCTTCATCGGGCTGCTTGCGGCCATAGTAAAAAGCCGCCAGGCGCAAAATCGGCCCGCTCTCCTTGGGGTTCTTGGCCACCCACAACTTCAACAACGCCTCGGCTTTGTCCCAACTTTGTTGCGCGGCATAGTAGCCGAACAGCATTTCATAGCCCCCCGCAAATTGCGGATGGCGATCTACAGCCTGCCGGGCAGCCCGTTCCGCTTCCACCGGCTGATTGTCACGGAATAGCGCTTGCGCCAGGCCCACCGCTGCCTCGGCATTGTCCGGCGCCAGCCGCAACGACTGCTGAAACGAATCGATCGCCATTCCCGGATGATTGTCTACCAGCGCGATCATGCCTTTCAATCGATGGCCCTCAGCCAGGTTGCCGCCCGGGGCCGTCAGTTGGTCGGCCAGAGTTTGCGCCTGCTTGTAGAGCGTCGCCGGATGCCGGGGATCGCGCGCGTAGATAGCCAGACAAAGATTCGCAAAATCCACTTTCGCGGGATTGTTTTTTGGATCCAGCGTTACAGCCCGGCTGAGCTCTTGATAGCCTTCATTTACGTTGCTCTGTCTCAGCAGCGAGAGCCCCAATCTGTAATGCGCTTCGCTTAATTGAGGACTTTTTTTGGCCGCATTCCGATAGTTTAGCGTCGCGTCCGCGTATTTTCCGGCGGAAAATAGCTGATTACCGCGATCAAGATACTGTTGCGTGCTCTTTCCGCAGCCAAATAAGGCGGCCGTGCAAAGGACCACGGTCGCCAGCCATGCGTATTGGGTTGCACGTTGCCCTTCGTACGCCGGGAAAACAGATTCCGAAGCCATCTAATTCCTAAGTTAGCATGGCAGGAAATATATCAGTTTGAGCCATTAGTACCATGCGTAACATTTTCAAGGCGGCTAGGAGCCATAAGGTAGGATCTTCCAACCGAGACGCGTTCCGGTTTGTACCAGGGGCCACCCTCGCATGCAGCAAATGATGCAAGTTCTTTATTCATAATGATTTAAAGACCAGCTGGCGTGCCAGAGGCCGTTGGAACAAAAACTGCCATTGGTATCGCAAGCCACGCGAGGTCTTTATGCTGCTCCCTCTCCTTCTTTTGATCTTTCTGCTGATTGCCGCAACCCCGGCGTGGCCCTACAGCCGGCGTTGGGGATACTATCCCAGCGGTGTCCTCGGAAGCATTGTCTTGATCTGTTTGGTGCTGCTGTTGTTGGGCCAAGCGACCCTCTAACAGCCGGGGTGCTATTCTCGCACTAGGTTGTACGATGAATCTCCGGAAAGCGCTGTGGCTGGGAGCGGGAATTTCGTTCGCTGCAGTTCTGTGGGGATTTCAAATGCCCTTCCGTGTGTACCGCAGCATGGAGCCCTACGACAACGTAGACTTGCCGCCGGATTGGCAGGATAAAACCGAATGGGTATTCGCCCGCCTCATGTATCCGCAACATCCGCATGCGCGTTTCGGCCGCTACTTCGGGTATGGCGCCTCCACTACCTGGCTGGAAGGCGGCACCAGTTGGACTCAGGATTATCCGCGGGCTGACCGCCATTTTTCACTCGCGCTGCGGCGATTGACTCGCATTCAGGTTCGCTCCGTCGAGCAGCCCGTCAATCTGGACGACCGCGACGACGTCTTCAATTGGCCCTGGCTGAACGCGGGCGAGATGGGCGACTGGAAGCTTACTCCGACGCAGGTGGTCAAGCTGCGCGAGTATCTGCTGCGCGGCGGATTCCTAATGCTCGACGACTTCTGGGGAACCGAGGAGTGGGAGCGCTTCTACGAAAGTATGCGGCTGGTGTTTCCCGATCGTCAGATTGTCGAAATCCCGGATGCCGATTCCATCTTTCACACGGTTTACGATCTCGACGACCGTTATCAAGTGCCCGGTCAATGGGCCATCCGCCGAGGAACCACCTATCGCAATGATGGCGCCGTCGCCTACTGGCGCGGCATTCTGGACGACCAGGGGCGGGTCATGGTGGCGATGTCGTTTAACTCCGATATTGGCGACTCATGGGAATGGGCCGACGATCCCGAATACCCCGAAAAATACTCGGCGCTCGGCATTCGCATCGGAGTCAACTACGTGGTCTATTCGATGACCCACTAATATGGGGCGGCCGACGCCTGTGTCGGCCTAGCGCAAATTGAACTTCTTCATCTTGTACCGCAGCGTGTCGCGCGTGATGCCCAGCAATACCGCGGCGCGCGTTTGGTTGCCACCCGACTTTTGGAGCGCCCGCGTCAGGAGGTTCTTTTCCGCCTCTTCCAGGCTAGTGTGAAATGGGCGCCTGTGTGTCCTCCGCCGCCTCAGGCACGGTCTCCGGGATGCCGCGGCCATTCGAATTGATCTGCAGACTGGCGCTTTGGATCCGATCCTCGTCCTCCAGAACCATGGCCCGCTCCACGACGTTGCGCAGTTCGCGAACATTGCCAGGCCAGGCATGCGCCAGCAGCAGCGCTCCGGCCGGATGCGAGATACCCTGGATGTCGCGTTTGAATTTGGTGTTGTACACCCGCACGAAATGCTCGGCCAGCGGCAGGATATCCTCTTTGCGCTCTCGCAATGCGGGTAGAGACACCTGAATCACGTTCAGACGATAGTACAGGTCCAGTCTGAATTTGCCTTGATGAATCGCTTCGGTCAGTTTGCGGTTGGTGGCTGCCATCACGCGCACATCCACTTGAATGTCTCGGATGCCGCCCAGCCGCCGGAAGGTCTGCTCTTCCAGAACACGCAGCAACTTGGCCTGCACCGTCAGCGGCATCTCACCAATTTCGTCGAGGAATATCGATCCGCCGGAAGCGATCTCCAGAATTCCCGCTTTGGATGCGCGCGCGTCCGTGAACGCGCCTTTTTCATAGCCAAACAACTCGCTCTCCAACAGTGTTTCCGGAATAGCGGCGCAGTTCAATGCAACGAACGGACCTTCATGACGCCGGCCATGGTAGTGGAGGAATTGCGCGAGCACGTCCTTCCCAGTCCCGCTCTCCCCTTCCAACAAGATGGTGGAGACTTCGCTTCGGGCGATCCGCCGCGCAAATTTGAGCACCTGCCGCATGAGCGGAGATGCCGCGATCATCTTGAAACCGCCCAGCCCGATGCCCTGGTCGCCCAAAGTGTCGTCCACGGTCTCCGCAGGATCCGCGCCACGTTGTGCCTCGGCATGTTCGGTGGCCCGTCCAAACACCAACACAGCGCCCGATATTGCGCCCTGGTGATCGCGTACGGGAGCGACGCTGCCGCTGATGGCCTTCTTTTCGCCGTTGCGCGATATCAGCACAGCGTTGCCAGGCAGTTCGCGCAGCGTGCCGCCTGAGAATACAGACGCCCAGGGCAGCGCCAGCGGATCTCCTGTAGAGCCCGATACCACCGGGAACGCTTCGGTCACCGGGCGTCCCAAGGCTTCCCGCGCAGGCCGTCCCGTCCAGGACTCCGCCGCCGGGTTGAACAACGTGACTGTTCCAGCGGTATCCAGGGAAATGACGCCTTCGGTGATGGCCCGCAGCGTGGATGCCAAAAGCTCTTCCTTCCCCCGCAGCTTCAACTCGTGGGCGTGCTTATGCAGGGCAATTTCGATGCTGGCGTGTAACGAGGCTTCCTGGAAGGGCTTTGTAATATAGCCCAAAGGCTCCGCATCCTTGGCTCGCGTCACCGTGCTGCTGTCGGCGTGCGCCGTCAAGTAGATTACCGGGATGTTGAACCGCTCGCGCAGAACGCGCGCCGTTTCGGTTCCGTCCATATCTCCCTGGATGCGGACGTCCATCAGGGCCAGATCCGGCGTGTTCTGTTCGGCTTGCGCGATGGCATCGGCGCCGTTGGAAACCGAGGCCGTGACCTCGTATCCGAGATCCGTCAGGGTCTCGCGCAAATCCTCGGCCGTGATCCGCTCATCCTCGACGATCAATATACGTGCAGACATTCTTCTTACCGGTCCCATTCTTTGGGGATCAAGCGCGCACGATTACAGGTGGTTAGATCCCGCGGCGTAGTCCGGCTCGCGGGTGATATATCAGAGATTGATTGGGGGCCGATTCGATCAGACGAAAGTTGCCAACTCAACAGTGGCGAGTACGATCGAACCGCGTAATCTTAGTTTAGATCATTTTTGGCGCCGCCCAAATTCGGCGCCTGGCGCTGGAGTTGATCGCGGCGGACGAGAATGGTGTAATTCCCGCGTCGCGCGTAAGCCACAAACCCATCCTGGATATAGCGGGCGAGGGGTGATGCCGAAAGATCCTGGCCGCGCCGCCAAAACTTTACGAGGCTTGAGGATTGTAAACGATACAGAGCCTTGGAATACCGGAAAGATCGTTCATGATCTTTTGCTGTTGGTCTCTGTTCAACAGACCCATCCAATTGTCCATTAATAGTCCGGTAGGTGGTGTGGTGTTGGTCCAGAAGTAGAGACTGAAGATGCCAGGCATCGAAAAGCTGGAGTCGCATGAATTCTTCAAAGCGGCGGTTAGCCACTGGTAATTGGCCGCTTCCCTGGCACGGACGTGAATCCGTTCCGCACCCGCGAGTGCCATCGACGTAAGCCTGTGATAATTCGGGACCACGCCGCGTAGCCAAAAGCCAAGTGTCGCCAGGATGAGAAGAACAACGACAACCTTGAAGACCCGTCATCGGTTTCCTCGATTCCGCGGCTCTGGCCAGGATGATCATCGCGTCATTCAGGAAAACACACACTATCGGAATCGTAAGCACCAGCGAGAATGGGCCTTGCGCTCCGGCAACTGGCAAGGGGTAGAGGGCGCTGAACGCACTTAGCAAGCACAAAGCGACAAGCGCAAATGGTTGGTTCTTGGGACCGTCGACGGTGGATGGCACCAGAATTAACCAAAGGAACGGGACCGTCAGGTTATATATTGCCATCCATGTATTTGTATAGAGAAAGAAGAACCATGACAGGACAACGAGGATCTTAACAATATTCAACGCTAGGATCAGTGGTCTCCGCGCCCTGAAGGTAGCTGTCATCATCACCCAGCAGGCGGCGAGCATCAACGACGAGATAGCGATCCATTCCGTGCGCACTGGAAGCGCAACATACCAATTCTTCGCAACGTCTCTGTGCTGAAGGACGGTGGAATAAAACATCGCACCGAGTGTAGTTCCTCTCGCGAGAAACGCGGCGACGATAAGCGCAACAACAACCGAAAAGGCCATTACACACGCGAACCAAAGGGCCGGTGTCGCCAGTTGCTCGGTTTCCGAAAACCAGGCGGCCAGGATGGCGGCGGCGATGGAGAGCAGGACGAAAATCGCTATGCGCGGGGCCCACGACTGCCGGAAAATCGGCGCCAGGATGACGACCGGCAGACAGAGGCCCGCTACGGAAAGAGTTGCAAACGCCGTCTTTTGCTTGGGGCCGGGAGGCATCGCCCGCAGCAGCGCGAGCCCGGTCGCGAGAGCGGCGTAACAGCCGATGTTGATCTTGGTCAGGGCCAATGCTGCGATCAGGGAACCGATGAGACACGCCATCCACACGGTCGGCCGATCGCTCAAATAGCAAAAGCAAATGAAGAGCCCCATCAGAAATGCAATACAGAGTTCTTCCGGATGACCAGGACTTCCCGAGAAGAAGCCGAGTAGCTGGATAGCGGTCATGAAACCGACCAGAGTGAAAATCCAGGAACGAGTCAAACGATAGACGGACCATGCGCACAGCAGCGCTGTGAGAAACCAAAACACGGCCATGATCGCTCGGACGGCATTGTGGGTGACCTCCAAATGGAGCGTCGTGTATAAACTCGCCTGCACCACGTAGTAGAACGGGCCATATTGCGAGTAAATATAGTCGTAGAGGGTCTTGCCTTGAAGGAACGACCGGAGCCCGATCATAAGATATCCTTCGTCATCCCAAGTCGAAAAGCCCGTGAAGCTCTTGAAATAGACGGTAATCGCCGCTAGCGACAGGACCACTGCGGTCAAACAGACGACGGACGCATTGCGAAGCAACGGCGTCCAATGTCTGGCGGGACGGGCAGGCGTTTGCGAACTGTCCATTCTCTTAACCGGATGTCAAAACTGGAAGTAGCGCAGGCTAGGAATCGGACTCAGCCGCGGCGCTAGTCGAACGTTGACTCATCTTCTTGCGGCGGCCCCGCCAGACCATGCGCATGAGGGCGAGAAAATACCCAGGCGCCACGGGAACAACGCGAAACGAGGAACTGCCCATGTCGCTACTACGGTTGATCCAGGAGATCGGCACCTCTTCGATATCATATCCCGCGAGCACCGGCTTTAGCCCGGTTTCAGCGTTCGCTGCGAAATCCGGCTGCTCGATCTTGAGATCCTTCAAAATGCCGGCCCGGTACAATTTCAGGTTATTTGAAAGATCCCGAACCCGTAGGCCCAAAAGCAGATTCGCCAAACCGTGAAATGCGCGATTCGCCAGTATCTTCGCGAAAGGGTAATTGATAAGCATCGAGTCGTAGGAGAAGCGGCTGCCAACAGCCCCATCTTTGCCGCAAGCGATGGCGTCAAAAAGATCCCGAAGCTCGGGCAGTATCAGCGTGAAGTCACTGTCCATGCTCAGAATATAACGTCCGGACGCCGCCCCATACCCATCCCTCAACGCAAGGCCCACGCCGTTCGGAGGAGTGCGGTTGATCAGACGAACACGAGAGTCCAATGCAGCCATCTCCGCGGCAACCTCTCCGGTCCCGTCCGTACTGTTGTCATTCACCAGAATGATCTCGTGAATGTAACGGCCGTACATCTCGATCAATCCTCGCACCAGCCGCGAAATGTTCATTTCTTCGTTGTGACAGGGGATAACTACAGACGTCGAATCAAGAAGCGAAGCATGTTCGCAGAGATCCAGTCCGGATCTGGCTTCTTTTTCACCGGGCTTCTTGGCCCAGATATATAAGGTTCCGCAGGTCTCCTTGATCAGAGGGGCATGTTCGACAATATACGAGAGGGATTGCAGAGCTTGAATCAGTGATCGAGGGGTTCGGGGGTGAACGATGTCGAAAGGCACAACTTCAATGTCGGTAAATCCTTGGTGGGACGCTGCCTTCATCAGCCGGTACTTTCGCATTGAGACTTGGCATCGCGCGTGGCCCGCCCATCTCCCAAACAAGGGAATCACGTTCTTAAGAAATACCTGTGGGTTCCAATGGTTCGCCTCGAAAAACAGGAGCTGGCCGCCAGGCTTCAGCAGACGGCGGAGAATACGGAGATTGTTAGCGTAGGCGTTGTGACAAAGGATCGCCGTTCCGACGATGTAATCGAAACTCTCGGGTGGAAACTGTGCGACCAGGTTGTGGACCAGCACCACGTCAACATCCACCAGGTTCTTTCGTTTCGCGGATTGGGCCAAGCCCTCGTTGAACACTGCCGCCGTAATGCGATTCCGGCCCTTCAGCACGCCGGTCAAATGCTCAGTCCAAAGACCGCTACCCGCTCCGAGTTCGAGAATCGTTTCCCCAGGCAGCACATGAAAACAGTGCCGGACTGCAATTGCTCGCCATCTCAACTTTAATGGTGAGGTTGAGGGATACCGCAGCCAGTAAGCCTCGCGGCTGCTTTCCATATCCTTAAGATTTGACTCAACGCTCATCGGCGATTTGATTGCGCTTCATTTTACATCGAAGCGGGAAACGGCACAGCCCAAGAGCATCCATCGCCTCCGGTTCCAACATGCAAAACTGAAGCGATGGATTTAATGCTCGATACGGACGAGGTCCGGATCCTGGGATCGCTTCTCGAAAAAGAGATCACCACGCCCGAGTACTATCCGCTATCCCTCAACGGCCTGCTGAACGCCTGCAACCAAAAGTCGAACCGCGATCCAGTGCTGCATTTGGATGAGGACGCGCTCGATCGCGCTGTGTACACGTTACGCGACAAGGGTCTGCTAGTGAGCATCACTGGCGCCGGCAGCCGCGTCCCCAAGTTTGGCCATCGTATTTCAGAAAAATTCAACCTCGGACGCCGCGAGCTCGCCGTACTTTGTGAACTGATGCTGCGCGGTCCACAGACGCTGGGGGAACTGCGCACGCGCGCCGAGCGCATGCACTCGTTCGCCGACCTCTCGGAAGTGGAATCGGTGCTGGATCGTATGCCCGAACTGGTCGTCAAGCTTCCGCGGCGTCCTGGTGAAAAGGAAGCCCGTTACGCACATCTGCTCTCCGGCGAGCCGCAAGTTTCAGCCGCTTCGCCCTCCTCTGCCGCCATCCCGCAAGCACCCCTACCCGCCGACCGCATCAGCGCCCTTGAAGCCGAAATGGAACAATTGCGCCGCGAGCTAGAAGAATTGAAACAGCAGTTCGCCGGATTTCAGAAACAGTTCGAATGAAATTTACGCCGTCCGTTGCGCGGGGACACGAACTCCGTTGCAGCGGGCCAGCCGGATCGGCACTACGCGTTCTTCCAGGCAGCTGGAAACGCCTTTGGCCGGTCCGTGGAAATACTCGTTGACGGGAAACAAGGCATACGGCTCCAGTTCGCGAAACACCCGGCCCAGCTTTTGTTCAATCCGGTACACCGCGTGGAAGAAGTTGCCTCGGTCCATCTGCAACCGGTAGCAGCACAGCTTCCAGTCCGCCCCCAGCAGAAAGTGGTAGCGAAAGATGCGATGTTCGAGTTCGGTCAGGTTTCGTTTGCTCACCAGACAAAAGTCGGCCGAATATTCCTCGTCCTTCAATCCCCAGGTTCCTCGTCGCTCCTTGCCCGGCAGGGGATCCAGAGTCACCCGGCTCATGTATTTCTCACGGCTCACACAGTCGCGAAAGCGATCAAAACATGCCCGGAAAATGGCTCGTAGCACGCAGTTGCACGGATGCGTCGCCTCACTTCGGCCGATACGCAATCCTAAGCCCAGGCAAATGTTGCACGCCGGCGCTGCTAGCGCCAACGTTTCCGATCGTGTCCATTCCATTTCGTCCTCTTCCTTTTACATCCAAACCCGGAACAACCTCCGAGTCATTCTGTTTCGGTGAGATCCAGTCTCACGGCGCTCGCGAGTCACGTCAAACTCAAAGGGCGCAACGGCTACGAAAAATTCCTTTCGCAGCTAAGGAGAGAGTCCGGCAAGGCTAAGGCGGTCATTGGTTTACGTTCGTTTCCTGGTAGCGCACATCTATCTTAGGTGTATGCTCCAGGCTCCTATCTTTCTTCTTATTCCCGCAGAGCCTATTTCAAACTGAAATACGAGGAGACGCCATTTTGACCTTCCAGGACGCGCAGCTTAAGTTGCTGGCGTACGTCCGGAGTCAGATTCGTAATGGCGAATTGACGGAGAGAGGATTCGCACGGCTGATTGGTGTATCGCAGCCTCATGTCCATAATGTGCTGAAAGGCGTGAGAAATCTCTCACCAAATGTCTTCGACCTGGCATTAAAGTACTTTCATCTATCCTTGCTCGATCTCGTCCCCGCTAGCGAACTCGAAGCCCATCTTCGCAGCCGCCGCTCGCCGCCGCGGCCTGCCGAACTTCCCTTTCTAGACCACCCCATCGGTCCTGGAATGCCGTGGCCCGCGAGTCTGCACCCTCACAGGAATTTCCCATCGCCGCTCTCCGCGTTCGAAACCTCCGCAAACCTGGTGATGGCCCACCTCATCCCCGATTCCGCTATGCGAACGCTGGCTTCTTGCGATCTCGCCCTTCTAGATATTTCGCGCCCAGTCCAAACTCGCTCCGCGAGGTCTCTATGTGATCGAAAGAGGCAATGAAGCTATCCTCCGCTACATTCGGCCCGGCGCGCGGCGCTATTACCTTGCGACCGATGCCTCTTTGGACGTTCCGGCGGATTGGGAGCCGCTTCCAGTCTCTTCCTATGAGCTGGCTGTGGCTGTAAAAGCCCGCGTTAAGTGGATTGGTCGCGAGCGCGACCGGGATGCCCTTGGTCAGCGCGGCCGCTTCTTAGACTTGCCAACTTCCTGGTAGGCTTCCAGCACTTGCTGGGCCGTCCGCTCCCAACTAAAGCGTTGAGCCTGCTCGAAACCACGCTCCACCATCGTGTGGCGGCGCTCCGGGTTGAGCAGGACTTCCCGCATCCCGCGGGCGATATCGAAGACATTTTCGGGATTCACCACCTCGGCGGCATCGCCCACCACTTCCGGCAGGGAACTGACGTGCGAGCAGACCACCGGTGTCCCGCAAGCCATCGCCTCCAGAGGAGGCAGTCCAAAGCCTTCATAGAGAGACGGAAATACGAAGGCCGAGGCCGCTTGATAGAAACTTCGCAGCGTGTCGATCGGAACAAATCCCAGGAATCGTACGGTTTCTTCGACGCGGCTTTGGATGACGGCATGGCGCAGCGCGGGGTAGCGCGAGATCTCGTCCCCAATGATCAGCAACCGCAAATCCCGGTACACAGGGTGGTCCTGGATCTCGCCCCGGAGCACTGCGAACGCCTCCACCAAGCGGGGGATGTTCTTCTGCGGATTTGTGCGGCCGACGTACAACAGGAACGGATAATGGATACGATAGCGGTCCAGAACTCTCTGAATCTCGGGCGGATAACCGAACCCTTCGGTTCCGGCATCGGAAGGGGACGCGGGAGCGTGGAAGATGGGATCCGGCGCGTTGTAGATCACCCGAATGCGGCTGCCCGGAATGCCTAGCACGGCCTCCACGTCGCGGCAGGTGGCCATCGAAACCGCCATCACCCGATCGGCTCGCAATAAGCCGCGCCGCAGATAAAAGTGCCGCAGGCGATTCCGGTAGCCCGTCTGGCTGGCAAACAGCAGCGTGCTCATGTCATGGATGGTGACTAGATACGGCTTGGGCATCAGCATAGGCACGGCATTCAACGGAATGTGAAAAAGATCCGCGCGAAGCTTTCGCAGAAACAGCCCATAGCGCACTTGCGCCAGGCCGGTGCGGGTGGCGCCAGTGAAGACGGCCGTGCGGAAATTGGCCGGCAGATCGGCGAACTCGGGGACTGGCCGCTCTGTGGTGATCAAGGTGTATTGGTTGGCCGAGTCAATTCGAGCCAGCGCCCGTACCAGGTTGCGGATGTAGGTGCCGATGCCGAAATCCGCGATGCGGCGGGTGTCAAGCGCGATTTCGAGTGGCATTAAAAGGTGGCGCTCAAATCACGCCGAAGCCCGCACCATCTTCCAACCATATAGCGGGAAGCGTTCGGTCAATTCGATCACGCGCCTGCGCACCGCGAGCAAGGTCTGCTCGGACTGTACGTCGTTTAACGCTTCTGCAATCAGCGCGGCCACTTGCCGCATTTCGGCCTCCCGGAATCCTCGCGTAGTCACAGCGGGACTGCCCAGCCGAATGCCGCTCGGATTCAGCGGCGGATTCGTGTCGAACGGAATCGCGTTCTTGTTCACCGTGATGTAGGCTTCATCGAGCGCTGTTTCGGCTTCCTTGCCGCGCACGCCTTTCGCGAATACGTCCACCAGCATCAAATGCGTGTCTGTTCCGCCGGTTACCACGCGGAAACCCTGTTGCTGTAAGCCTTCGGCTAGGGCCTGCGCGTTTGCAATCACCTGCTTGGAGTAGGTCCGGAACTCCGGAGTCATGGCCTCCAGGAAGCAAACTGCCTTGGCCGCGATCACGTGCACCAAAGGTCCGCCCTGAATGCCGGGGAACAATGCCTTATCGATGGCTGGGCCATACTTGGCTTTCGCGAGGATCATCCCGGATCGCGGTCCGCGCAACGTCTTGTGCGTGGTAGAGGTAACGATGTCTGCGTATTCACAAGGGTTCGGATGCAGCCCGGCGGCCACTAATCCCGAAATGTGCGCCATGTCTACCAGGAAGATGGCGCCCACCGAGTCGGCGATCTTCCGGAAGCGAGGAAAGTCCATGATGCGCGGAATTGCGCTGCCCCCCGCGATGATCAACTTGGGCTTATGCTCCTCGGCCAGCCGTGCCACTTCGTCGTAGTCGATGCGCTCGTCTTCGCGCCTCACGCCATACGCGACCACGTGGTACGTTTTGCCCGAAAAGTTCAGCGGATGGCCATGCGTGAGGTGTCCTCCGTGCGCCAGATTCATGCCCAAGATCACGTCGCCGGGCTGGATGACGGCCGAATATGCCGCCTGGTTGGCTTGCGATCCCGAGTGCGGCTGCACATTCGCGAACTCAGCGCCAAACAGCTTCTTGGCACGTTCGCGCGCCAGCGTCTCCACGGCATCCGCGAACTCGCATCCGCCGTAATAGCGCTTTCCGGGATAACCTTCCGCGTATTTGTTGGTAAATACGCTGCCGGTAGCTTGCAGCACGGCTTCGGAGGTAAAGTTTTCGCTGGCGATCAATTCCAGGCGGCTATGCTGGCGCTCAACTTCATGCTGGATTGCGTCGTAGATCTCCGGGTCGACGGCGGAAAGCGGTCGCGACATGCGCTCGAAATCGGTCATAAATTCTAGTGTACTGGAGATGGGGAGAATTCAGAATCCAGAATTCAGAATACGCTTCGTACTATCCCTACCTATCTCTAGTGTCACCAAAGCACTAAGCGCATTTTTCGATATTCTGTTTCTCCAGTTTGCCGATGGAAGTGCAACGGAGGTTTCCACTATTACGCCGCTAACATTCGCAAACCCAATGCCGACGCGCCAGGCTTTCACTCCCAACGTTCTGTGCATCGCGGAACCAACGGAGGATTTGCCTGGTGGAATTCTCTACGCTTCCACCACGATCGTCGATCGCGCTGAGGATGCTTTGGATCTCCTTCGCAAACAGGATTTCGATGTCGTCCTGGTGAGTTTTCCGGTGCCGGATTATGTTTGCCCGATCAGTTTGCTGGCCGAGTTGCAACAAGCGCAGCCGGGCACGCCGATCGTGCTGCGGGCTCCGGAGGCTTCAGCCACCGAGGTGGTTCAGCTGCTGCGGTTGGGCGCATTCCACGTGTACGCGAATGGGGACGCCACCAGCCTGCTGTATCTAGCCGCGAACTCCAAGTGGGCACGAGAGGCCAGCGCCGCTCCGGCGGCATCGGGGCCGCAAGCCTGCTGATTGGCGAAAGCCGCGCCATGCAACAGGTCGCACAGCAAATCCGCCTGGTGGCTCCGCGGCGCGCCACCGTCCTTATTACCGGCGAAACCGGAACCGGCAAAGAATTGGCGGCCCGTTCCATCCATGCGTCAAGCGGACGCAGTCGCTTTTCTCTGGTGGCTGTCAATTGCAGCGCGCTTCCGGAAGCTCTGCTCGAAGCGGAGCTATTCGGACATGTGAAGGGCGCGTTCACCGGGGCGGTCAACCATCGCGTGGGCCGGTTTGAAGAAGCCAATCATGGGACCATCTTTTTGGACGAAATCGGCGACCTGCCGTTCGGTCTGCAAGCCAAGCTGTTGCGCGTGCTGCAGGAGCGCGAGTTCCAGCGGCTGGGGAGTTCGGAAACGATCCGCGCGGACGCCCGCGTAATTGTTGCAACCAATGCCGATCTTGCTGAATTGATCAAACAAGGCAAGTTCCGCGAAGATTTGTACTACCGGCTGAATGTGGTCCCGATCGCGATGCCGCCGCTGCGCGAGCACAGTTCCGATATTCCCCGTCTGGTCCAGCACTTCATCGAAAATATCTGCCGGGAGGAGAATCTTGTCGTCAAGGAAGTCTCGTCGGAGACGCTGGGCCGCTTGGCAGCCCACGACTGGCCCGGCAACATCCGTCAACTGGAGAACGCCGTGGAAAAGGCCATCGTGCTCAGCGGGGATCGATTGATGCTGTTCCCGGGTGATTTTCCCCTTCCGCCGCGCCGGCATCCCATTCACCTCCCGGGAGCGCATCCGGTAATCGCGGTTCCCGATCAGGGCCTGGACTTCGAGCGTACCGTGGGTAGCATCGAGCTGAACATCCTGGAACAGGCCTTGCGAAAAACCCGCGGCAATAAGAAGCTGGCGGCTGAAATGCTGGGGTTGAAGCGCACTACGCTTACCGCTAAACTCAAGAGCCTGGCTGCGGTGGGTGCAGCGGGATAGCGGCCACCTGGGCGGCGCGCACGATGAAGCGCTTGGGAGCTGAGCCGACGTAATAGAAGGGGTAACAGGTCACCAGTGTCAGATTCTCGCCTCCGGAGGCCGCGAGGACACTGACGTCGCGGGGGGTCACGATCTTCGTGGATTCCACAACATAGCGGTAGGCGCCGCTAGTGGTCTGGAACTCGATGGAGTCGTTCTCTCGAATGTCGCGCAGCGCGCGAAAAAACGTGTCGCGATGCCCCGCCAGTCCTACGTTCCCGAGTTTGCCCGGCAAGGCCGTGCCTGGAATGTGCCCTACAGCCCGGCGCAATGTGGCCTCATCGGCGCCTTCGCGCACCATCACGGATAGCTTGAGCCTGGGAATTTCCAGCCGGCCGATCACGGAATTCGGCCCCGGGGCCGTTTCAGCGGGAGCAGGCATCGTACCTGCAGCCGGCGGCGCCTCCGACTGCGCCTGCTTTTCGCTCGTTCGGTCCTCCCCGCCCCGCAACCTGCGCGCCTCGGCGCTCACAAAATTGCCAACACTGGGCGTCAAGCCACGCAGGGACTGGTCGAAGGCCCAGTCCTCATACGCCTGATAGAGCACGCTGCTGGTATTGATCCACACGAAACAGTCCAGCGCAACCAGACCCAGCAAGAGGAAAGTCCACTCGGCGACCAGGAGCCCGCGCCTTTGAGCTCGCACCTTCATCGCGACGCCACCTTATCGGAGAACGTGTAGGTTGTTCGCGTCCGGACATTCAACCTCGGATGATCCGCCGATAACGCCACCACCTTGATATGCCTCTCCGCCTTGCCTTCGGTCTCGGGCACATAGCCGATGGTGTATCGGGTGCGAATGTCCTTGGCGATCTGGCGGCAAATGGGCACTATCTCTTCCAACGTCTGGGGATGGTAAAAGGCGCCACCGCTCACTTGCGCCAGCTTTTTCAGAACCCCCGCATTACTCTCTGGATCGTCCTCGTCATAGAGCGCGATGGTGTAAATCGTCGCCGCCGATTGCAACACGTCGCGCATCACGTCTTCGAATTTGTGGTAGCTGTGGTTGTCGCCGCCGTCGCTGATGATCACCAGCGTCTTCTTATCGCGCCTTCCGAACTCCAGCTGATTGAGCGACATCTCAATCGCGTCGTAGAGCGCGGTCCGGCCCTCTGGCAGGCCCTGGTACAACGCCAACCGCAGCTGCTGTACGTTGTCAGAAAACAGCACCTCGTCCGGAAGGCCGCGACGCGGCTTCTCGTTAAAGTTGACGATGAACATCTCGTCCTTCGGATTGCTGGCTTGGTTAAACACCAGTGCGGCGGTAATCACTTCCTGGCGCTTGCGCCGCATGCTCCCGCTCTCATCGACTGCAATTCCAACCGTCACAGGAATGTCTGCGTTGGCGAACTGCGTGATCTGCTGCGGTTTTCCATTCTCGTAAACTTTGAAGTTCTCTCTGGAAAGACCAGATACGAACCCGCCCGCTGCATCTTTCACGCTGACATCCAAAAGAACGAGCCGCGAAGTAGTCCGGATGGTGAAATCGGCCGGTTCTTCAGCTCTGGCGGTGGTTTGGCCTTTTGATTGGCCAAGAACCGCCAGGCTAGCGATCACCAATACGGCTACTTCGCGGCTACGGGTCATACCAGTCCCGCTTAATGTTACGACAAACGGGCGGCCCGGACTAGAGAAAACAGGCCGAGCAGGAAAAGGCCAGCCAGACCAAACAATGGATATGGGCTGGCGGTCTTGGGCAATTCCTGAGGAACTGGAGCAGATGCGATGGCAACCGGAGCTGGGGCAGCAACTGGTGCAGGAGCCGGCGTAGGTTCTACTGCAGCTGCAACCTGTGGTTGCGTATTCTGCGCCACTTCCTGCGTTTGCTCCGGGGCCGTTTGCGTTACTTCAGCCTGCTGCAGTTCGGTGGCCTGAGTGGCTTCCGTGGTCGGCACTGTTTCATGCGTTGCAGCGGCGATCTCTACCGCAGCCGATTTCGGATATGCGAACTCTTGGCCGAAATTATCGCCCGGATAGAACCACGCTCTCAGGGCCTTCGGTTGTCCGGGAGGTGTTTCCCAGAACGTGAACACGGTCTTGCCCTTGGGCTGAATCCGGTAGTTCGGTATGGCCAAAATGGTGGTTTGCAGTTGCGTCTCATCGGCATTGAAGATCTGCACGATGTGCCGGTCCGAAGGCGAATTCATCAGTTTAATGACGTAGGTGCCGGCAGGTAAAACCTTGTTGGGTACCTGAATGGGTTCATCCACAGTCATCACAGTTTTCTTGTTCCATTCATCCGCTGGCGCATTCGGCGCGAGCGCGACTCCGAGCAATCCGACGGACGCCATTGCGAGTATCAAACGTTTCATAGTTGACTCCTTGTTTGCAAATTGCCGCTCGCGATCGCGTCAAGCAACCGGACGGGGTATTTCTAGCGGCTGCCTAAACTCAACAACATGGCAGCAACCTGCTAATACCTCTCGCAGCTGGGATGCCAAAGCCTGAAATCGTTTCAAATCAGGCGTGTTGAATTGATTCGGGAAGGACTGTAACCTGGAAACTTTTACAACGAGAGTCGGATTATGAGCCTCGATGTCGACCCGTAGACTGAGGGTGGCAATCGAGTTACCTCTGCAATGGATCTTCTTCCCAGGGCGGAGTGGCCTCCATCAGCCGCCCCAGCTCGGGCTCCAAGCGCACTCATCTTTTGCTTCACTTCCCACGCAATTTTGCGATAACTGAAGTGACCTTTTACGCCCGATCGCAAACGGGCGATATATTCGGCTTCGGCGAAGTCCATTTTAAATAGGAAGCGCGATCGGGTTGCAAAAGGAAGCAAATACTGCGCGCCGGGCTGGGGAAGCTGCGCGGCAACGTTATAAGCCTGTGACAACAGCGCCACGTATCGGTCGCTCAAGCCGGCTGCGGCAATGGCGTTGGGCGTCTCGAAACCCAACTTGGCCGAGTAACTCTGGCGGAACTGCTGGCATCGCCGGTGCCTGTGTAAGTCACGATACGCGCCGATGTCCATGACGATGTCGAACGCGTAAGGCGCGGCACGGAAATTCCGCAGCAGTTCATCGCGCCTGGTTCGCGATTGAAGCGCGACATCCAGCACCTCATTCTTGCGCGCGGCACTCCAGGACGCTGCCAGATCGTACAGCTCCCGAAACGGCCAATCTGTCACGGGATACAACAGCGTGGCCACAATATCGGCCAGGGTATCGCCGGGCTTCATCAAGTCGACGTCTTCCGCAGCGTTCGCATCATGGATCGCGAGATTTTGCGTGGCCCAAGCACTCAAATCGCGCCGGCTGCGCTGCGCGTGCTCATCGGCGTCCAGGTGCCGCGCCAGCGTCGGCGCCACGGCTTCGCCCACGACTGCCTCGTTCCAAGGCAGGGACGGCGACTCGGCGCACGCATCCGCGATTTCCGACGCCAGACTCCGCAGCTCTTCGTACTCGGACGCTTTCAGCCGCCGGACTTGCCGCTCCAGCGTACGGATACTGGTCACCTGTCCCACTCCGGTCGGAATGCCAAAACACAAAAGATAACGCGCCACGTCGAATGCCCGCGCCTTCAAGTTGCGCTGATACGCTTCCGGCTTCATCTCCGCTGGCCGCGGCAATTGTCCGGCGAGGTAGTCAAGCACCCCAGCGTGGACTTCGTTGTATCCGTCGAGCAAGGCTCCCGCCGCTTCCCGATACATGGCAGCTTGCACGGCATCGAACTCGGGCGGTGTCACGAATCCCGATTTCGAAAAATCCTGGTAGCGTGACGAGCGGGCTTGTCCGTCCCAAAGCTGTTCGTCTTCGATCTCAGTGGCGGCCAGTTCAGAGATGCCCTCAAAGCACAGCACCACGTGCCCCAGGTCGGCGATGGACGCGTGCCCGTACTGGAAATAGAAGCTTTCCAGAAACTTGGTGGAATCGTGCGTGCGCACCCACTCGAGCGATTCGCGGATGGAATCGGGAGAACGGCTGTAGCGCGCCAGCGCAAACGCGCATTTCTCCGGCGGAAGGGGCGCCAGCGTGAATACCCGGCGCGGCATTAACCTTTGAATTCGCCGGCCAGGCGGCTGGCGAAGGGACGGGTCTGCCCTGTATACTTGCTGCCGGCCTTTTTGTTGTAGGGCATGGACGACGGGGACGAGAGCTGCTCGAAGGTGAAGGAGCAAATGCGCATTCCTGGATAGAGCGCCACCGGCATGCGGCCCAAGTTGCTTAGCTCGAGCGTCGCTTTGCCGGCCCAGCCAGGATCGAAAAGTCCCGCCGTGCCGTGCACGATGATCCCGATGCGCCCCAGACTGGACCGGCCTTCCAACCGCCCTAGAACATCGTCGTCCAGTTCGAGCCGCTCTTCGGTGATAGCCAAAACGAACTCGCGCGGCTGCAAAATGAACGGCTCGCCGGTCGGCACTTCGACGCTGCGCATGATTCCTTCGATGCCTTTGCTCTCGCGCAGATCGATGAAGGCGTTACGGCTGTGTTCGAAGACGTTGAACTCGTTGCCCAACCGGAAATCCACCGAGCAGCTTCCAAACTGTTCCGGCGGCAGCTCCGGAGAAATCTTAATCTTCCCCTGCGCCAGATAACGCCGGATGTCCACGTCGGACAACACCATAGAGATTCAACTTACCACAGGGCGAGTTCAAACTCGGAGGGCTTATCATATACAGAAATGCGTCTGGCCCCGGTGATGCTTTTGGCAGCCTGCCTTTGGAGCATCCACGCCTACGCGCAGACCACACAGGGCTTGATCAGCGGGCAGGTTCGCGATCGTTCCACCGGGCGTCCTATCGTGGGGGCAAAGGTACAAGCGGTCGGTTCCTTGGACTCGACGATGCGGGAAACATCCAGCAACGAAGACGGCTACTACTGGCTAACGCAGCTTTCCCCTGCAACCTATCGCATTGCGGTCGCCGCCCCTCAGTTCCAATCGCGAGAGATTTACGAACTCGTCTTGCCAGTGGCGGGTTATTTGGACGTCGGTTTCGACATGCGCCCGCTCAGTGACGTCTGGGAATTGGGCTATTACAACACGGTGTTCCTGCGCAACGAGTTGGTGCTGCCATTTTTCGGACCGGATGTCGACGCGGGCTATTTTAGCTACCTTCCGCCAGATTCGGCCTCCAGTGGTCAATTCGAACCCAGCGTGTCGGAAGTTCTGGATCCCCGGTTGATCGAACAACTTCCCCTGGCTGGCAGGGACGTTTATAGCGCTCTGGTACTGCTGCCAGGAGTAACGTCGGACACCGCCACTGTCCGCAGCTTGGGCCTTTCGGTCGATGGGCAACGCCCGACCAGCAGCGATTTTCTTCTGGATGGATTCGACAACAACAACCACGTAACGACGGGGTCGCTGTCTCTTCCGCCCGAGGCCGTGGAGGAGTATCGCGTATCGACGAATAACTTTTCCGCCGAATATGGAGGAACAACCGGATACATCGCGAACGCCGTCACCCGGCGGGGCGGTTTGCAATGGCACGGGACGCTATATGGAAATTTGGAGGATCGTGTTCTAGACGCGAATACTTTTCAACACAACGCCACGGGAATACCGCAGCCATCGAATCGCGAGATCCAGAGTGGCTTCTGGGTGGGCGGCCCGTTGCCGTGGAAAGGATTCTTTGCCGCCGCGGCCTTCGAGTACTTCCATTCCCACAGCTTCGGCGACCCGCTTTCCCTACCCATGCCGACCCTGCAGTTCGTAAATTCTCTTCCATCCGGATCGGCCGCGGCCCGCCTCTTCCAGTTGCACCCTGCCGCGGAGTACGCCCCGGCGGCGGACGGCGATGCGGGCTATGTTTCCTTTTTGCCACCGATCAATCTCACACGTTGGACCGGGCTAACACGCTTTGACTATGAACCATCCGGCCGGCAACACGTTTTGCTGCGGATCGCACCGGTTCAACTGGACCGTCCGGATTTCATTTGGACCCCCTACGGCGAGGGCGGCCTGAACCAATCGTCCACGAGCGTGGCCGTTAACGTGACTAGCGCTTGGAGCGCCAGGTTCAGCACCGATTTCCGGGCAGGATTTGAGGCAGATTCTCTTGGATGGAACCTCGCCGATCGGGACTTGCCTGCCGTCTCGTTTTCCGGGGGACCTCTACTGCCTGGATCTTCTTCGGGTTTTTACTACGACGGTCCCGCCTATCACGACCGATCGCACGCGTTCGGCGCCGGGGGGAGCCTGATTTGGTCTCTTGGGCGCCACGTCCTGAAGGCGGGTGCGACATTTTCAACACGCACGTTGCACGATACGTTCGCGATTGAACCGCACGGCTTCTATTTTTTCCCGGATGAAGCCTCATTCCGCAACGATCAACCCTCCCAGTTGGAACTGCCCTTGTCCAATTTGGGACTCCAGTCGGGAACATTCACGGCGCCCACGTCAGGAAGGTACCGGTACAACATTTTTTCGGGATTCTTCCAGGAAGATTTTCGGGCCACACCCAACCTGACGCTCAACGCCGGCGTTCGCTATGAGTGGTACGGCGCGCCGCAGATTTTGTCCGGCACGCTGGATGCAACCTTGGCATCCGTGGACGGCGATCTTCGTCAGAACATAGCCAGCGCTGCGCTGGTGCCTGCAGGGTCGGAAGTATTCCACATGCAGTCGGGTGGTTGGGCGGCCCGCGCGGCAGCTGCCTATGCGCCGCCGATCTTCAAGCAACGGGTTGTTTTCCGCGGTGGCTATGGGATGTTCTACGACCCGCTCTACGATAACCTTTGGTCTTCGGCGACGGCCAACGACATCGCCCTCGCCGACTTTGGAGCGCCTTGTAATTTCTCGGGAAACTACCTCACCAAGGCTCCTGTGCTGAGCAGCCAATGCCTGGCTGGCACCAGCAATTTCCTGAATCTCACCACCTTCGCGCCGCTGCGTCTCGCGCTGGTCCACAGCTTCTTCGCGGGGGCCCAGGCGCGCCTTTCGAATTCCTGGGCACTGGAAGTGAATGGAATCGGTTCTTTTGGCTCTGGTCTGATTACCACCGATGTAATTAATCGCGATACAGGCGAGGGGCGTCCCAACCCTGCACTACCAGACGTGTACTATCGGACCAACCAGGGACAGTCTCAGTATTCGGCGCTCACCGTGTCCGCCCGATACCAATCCGCGCGAGCCGGAGCGCGCATTTTCTATACCTGGAGCCGCAGCATCGACAACCAAAGCGATCCATTGCTGGGCGATTTCTTCGATCTCGGTTCCAGCAACCAAACCGACCGTTCCGCGAAGAACTACTATGGCGCGTTCACCCTACCCAACGATCCCGGAGCCGATCGGGCCGATTCCGATTTCGACCAGCGGCAGAATTTTGTGGCTTTCGGCTACTGGGAACCGCCGGCGCTGTCGAAGAAGGGCCTCGCCGCGCTGTCGCGCAACTGGAGAATGTCGGGAGTGTTCGTGGCGCGGTCCGGTTTGCCGTACTCAGTGTACGCAGGTGTCCAAAACTGCGAGCCGATCTGCAATACGCGCGCCGATCTGGTGAATCCCGCTCTGCTGCGCGCCGCTCCCCAACCGGTTCCCGGCGGCCTGCAACTATTGAACCCGGCGGCGTTCGCGGTGCCGCCCGATGGAGTGAACGGGAATACCGGACGGAACGAGTTTACGGGGCCTGGCTTTTGGAATATCGACGTATCACTGGGGCGACGGTTTCCTCTCAGCCGTTTCGGCGAGCGCTCTAGCCTGGAATTGCGCGCCGATGCATTTAACGTGACGAATCACGCCAATCTGCAAGCTCCGGCAAACTACCTCGGCGTGGATCCCGCGTTCCTGATTCCGGGATTCGGAAGCGCGCTATACGGCCGCACCAGCAATCCCGGGTTTCCCGCGCTCACGCCCTTCGTGGAAAACGCAAGACAAGTGCAGATCCTGCTCCGCTTCGATTTTTAGCGATCGTCCGGCGTCAATTCCCGGACACAATTGGTAGGGCGCTCAGAGCGTGGTCGCCGAAGGCCCGCAAACCCAGAATCCCGATCGGCGCAGTTGACGTGCAGGTTAGAATTCCGCGGCCCTGCTGGATAAGAGTGTCAATGGGGCTCGAAAACTGCAAGACTTCCTCGGTATGAGCAAGCGCCGCTAGAGACGCGACCTGCTCCATCGGTCCGAGTAGAGCGCCGTTGGTGCCGTACGCGGTGCAGTTGAGCACTGCCGGCGAGTTCGAGGCGTTCGCAATCGCCAAGGCCGTATAGATGCGGGCCGAAGCCGCAGTATAGGTGGTGCCGTCAAAGGGGAATGTGAAGCTCGACGCAGGCGCTACCAACGGTACGGATACCTCGTAGTAGTTGCCGAGAGACGTGGTGGGCGACGTATTTCTGCGAAACACCACCTGGCCCTGAACCGGCAGGGAAGAAACTACCTCTACCCAGCCCGATACCAGCGGCGTCGTGGTCACCAATCCCGACGTGCTGTAAATCGCCGAACCGAATGGCTGGATCGTGATGCCGCTAATGCCCGTGACGGCGCCGGTACCGATGATGGATAGCTTCTGCACCCCGTTATCCAGATGAAAAATGAGCTGCGCGGTGACGGTCGTCGAATTGGTATTGAACAAGAGGAAGTCTGACTGCCATACGCTTCCGTCATACCCGTCCGTGATATGAGGAAATAGCTGCGTAACGGCCGGCTTAGATTGAATGTTAATTGTGATTTGTTGCGGACCAGTGGTCACATTGGCGCTGTCCTTGACCGTGATGTTTACCGGATAGGTACCGACCGAGGGCGTCCCGCTGATGACCCCCGTCGTCGCGTTGAGGCTCAGCGTGCCTGGCAGACCGGTAGCGCTCCAAGTGTATGGCGGCGTGCCTCCCGTCGCTGTAAGCGTTGCCTGGAACGCCTGACCGCCGGTTCCCGTGAAGGTGGTGCCCGACGTGATGGTCAGTGCCGGACCGGATGATTGTGAATAGAGGAAACTGACCACCAGATCGGCCCGATCGCCGTGCGTCGACTCGATGATGAGGTGGCTTACGTAAGTGCTACCAATAACCGCATTCTTAAGTTTGCTGCCATCGGCGGTGACTTGAATTGAACAGGTCACGTTGCCCACCAGCGCTACTCCAGAACAGTTATTGGAGAGCGTCATCCAGGAGCCCTCGGGCGGCGACGCGGGGTCGGCGGCGATGGATGCGATGCAGGCCGATGCTGATCCGGATCCGTTGCCGGTGGAAGCGTCCCCGCACGCCGAATTACTGGCGCCTCCGGAGGCTCCGTTATTGGCCACGAATTGAACGCTCACGGATTGATGGGGAGAAGTGGAGGAAAGGTTAATCGATGAACCGGGAGTGGTTTTGATTTCACCAATGGGGACAACGGGGACTTGCACCGGTACGCGGACTGTCGGAATGCTTCCGTCGAACGAACTGATGGTGATCAGGCTCGCGTAGGACCCGCGCACCAGGTTGGTGGTGTCTACGCAGGCGAACAATGTCACCGGGGTGGAGCTCGAAACGGAATGCGAGCCGGGACATTGGTCCGCTGAGGCGGCTAAAGTCACGAATGCATCCTGACCTGAAGCCGAAGTGCTGGCAATGAAGATGGATCCGCTGGGAGAACTGGACACGTCGAAGGACGCGTTGGGAAAAGGAACTGGGGGAGGGCCGCCCGATAGCGCATCGGGGAACGAAGGTCCGGTTACCGTGAAAGCATTTTGCCCATTAGCAATACCGGACAAGCCAAGGATCAGCACCGTTAGCAGATACCAGGACACGCGGCTGGAGTGGAGCATTCCATTGGTATAGCACGACGCAGTGCGCGTGTCTTGGGTAAAGCCGCGGATATTAATCGCGACGCGGCGTGCGGGAAATGGCCGCGAGATAATCTTGCATGGTTTGTTCCAGGCCGCGTTGCACCGCAAATGAGCCTCTCCGCCAAGCCGGATTCAATCGGTTACCGGTAAGGCGCAAAACCAAAATCCTCAACGGAGGCCATACTCAGTTCCCATAACGAAAAAATCGCCGCGGCCCATCCAGCTTCTGCGCTCGGGACCGCGCCGAGGTCCACCCTTTTTGATCTGGCCAAATAGATGCCGTGGAACGCCCGCCTCTTCGAGCGATCCGCCGGGCAATCGGCCGGTCGTAGCTTCCGCCGACCGACCAAGGTTCATGCTTGCGATTCGGTGATGCCTTTGATCGCCGGTGCGTGTAACCCCCGCTGCACGCCAGCGGGAAATTGAAGGAACCCTGTTTTCAACCGAAACTCGACCAAGCGCGCATCCGCCGATCCTGAAACACAGTGGGATGTTCAAACAACGGATTGCCGGCGTCGCCCGGAAGCCCCCACCGGGATTACGCCCGTCCTTGGCCCACAATCTCTCCCCGTATCGGCCGGTTACCAGAATGAACCAACCAACTGCTGTTGCATCAACACCATCGATCTGTCCATGCCGCCAGGCTCGATATAAAACTCGTGGTCACGGCTCTCGGGCAGTCGATCGTAGTCCGTGCGCTCGTATTCGGTCACTTGCAGGTCCAGGTACGGCGCAATTCTGACTTCCACTGTCGTCTAGATATCCAGCTTGGAATTGCTCTTCGGAATGTGACAGCCTCACGACAACCCGCTTTAGCCGCCAGCGCCGAAACCGCGGTTGTATCGTAGCCTTGCGAGAGCGTGGTGACTGGCCGATAAGCCCATCGCCGGGCCTCATCAGGGCGTTCGCGAACACTTGCTCGGCTGTCCGAGAAAGGAATGACGCATAGTCATCGTAGTCCCGTGGGGGCGGCCCGAGAGGTTTCTCCAACCTCGCTATGGTGAGGTCCGATTGGATCGCAATATTGCAGCAATCATGCAGTTCCGCGAATCTTGGGCCAGCCAGACGCAGGCGCTTTTCCTTGAGCGCGGATGCCCGCCCGATAGTAGTCCAGGAAGTTCAAGTAATAGTGCGGATACTTCGGATCCAGCCGTTCCGCGCTTAGCGCCAGAAGGAATGCGAGAGAGTTCGACACAAATAGTTCATCGCCCGCTCTCACTGAATAGAGCCGCTCCATATGTATGGCTGGGACCGGCGAAGACAATCCCATCGGCCTTCCAGCCGGCCGCCCGATCCCGCGAAAGTCTCGGCCTGGTCGAACCGGCAACCCTTCGAACGGCCCGTCCCAAGCGCCTTCGAAGAAGCAATCCTCGCGCGTCTCAATCCATGGGCCGTGAAGAATTTGAACCGCGGGGTCTTCTTTGCGCAGGCGAGCCGCCCACGCCAGGCGCGGCAGATTTGGAATGATGTTCGAATTCCAGTCTCACGGCGAATCACATCTGCGCTAGTAATGAATCCCAATCAGGGGCCAATAGAACGGCACAACGATCAGTAGTAGCAGCGAATCCAGAATAGTTAAACACAGGCCCAGGCGAAGCAGATCCTTGGCTTTGAAGCAGCCGTACGAGTATCCGACAATGAGCACGGCGTTCTGGTAAACAAAAATGGTGGCGCCGGACGAGAAAGTCCAGACCATGCCCAGCGCGAGCGCGTTTAGATGATGCGCGGAGGCGTAGGCCATCAGGCCTGGCATGGAAGTGCCCAGCATCGAGATGCCGCTCGCGAGAACGAGATGATAAGCGAAGCCGATCCAGAACAGCGCGAAAGGAGCAAGGTAAGTATGTCCGATCAGCGGCGTAATCCAGCCGAACAACACCTGGGTGAAAACGTCCAGACTCTTGGTCGCGGCAAGGACCTTTCCCATGCTGACCACCGAGGCAACGAAGAACAACAACAGAAAATCAACGCGCCTTAAGTCTTCGATGCCGAGAACGCCGATCCGAGGCAGAATCGCCAGCAGGGCGACGCCTAATGCGACCTTCGAGGCGGAAATGTGATGCAGGGAATCCGTGAGCCACAGGGCCATCGCAACCAGCACGAAGGCCAGGGCTTTCTTTTCGATCGGTTTCCAGCCGCCCAATTTAGCGAGCTCATCCGCGAGATAGGCTTTGCCTCCCGGCAGCGTCTGTTTTTCGGGAGGGAAAAACCGCAGCGTCAACCGCCACGCCACCAGGATCAACACCAGATCCACTGGTAGATAGGCCAGCAACCATTGGCTGTACAAGACCTGCACGTGGCCGAAACGTTCCATCGCGCCCCGAGCAGTGATGGTTGCGACGCCGGCAATGATCGTCTTGTCAAATACGCTGGCCGCGTAAGTAAGGATGAGTAGCATTCCGCGCGAAATGTTGCTGCCTTTCTCCAGACCGAAGGCCTGGTTCAGGCCAAGCGCGATGGCAGCCATGATGACGACGCGCGGCACGCCCGAGGGCACGACGAATGTGATGAGGGCGTCGGCGGCAATCAGACCCAACAAAAGCCGCGAGTAGGAAGTCCCTGCCCGCAGCATTACTCCGAAGGCGATACGGCGCGCCAAACCCGATTTGACGGCCACCGCGCCGAACAGAATCGCGGCCAATAGAAACCACGGCGTATCGTCCGCGAAGCCGCTGAAGGCCACGTCTACAGTGACCACGCCCAGCGCCCAATACAGATAGCATCCAATGAGCCCGGCAAGTCCGGGAGAGAGGGCTTCGAAAGCCCAGGAGAGAATCATGAAGAGCGAAATCGCGATGGCGTGTTTCGCGGCAGCGTTCAACTCCAGCGGCGCAAACCAAAGCGCGGCGGGCAGCGCGATCATCAGGATCCAACCGGCGCGTTTTCGCCAGCCGGCCGGCGGCTCGCTCCGGCAGTCTCAGCTCGGAACCCTGCGAGTTGCCGGCCGTAGCTGCTATCCCGCTGGTCATGATCTTGCAAAAGTATACCCCGAGTCCAGCGTATAATCTTCGTCAGTGGGGAGGAGCTCATCACGCTGGTTCGGAGCCGCCGCGAATTATGCGCAAACGGTCCGGGGAGTCCTTCGATTTTTTGCGAACCCCGTCGCCGCCGGACTGCATGGACCTGGTTCGCCGCCAACTAGAAAATCGAGAGTCCGTGTTTCTCGATATTTTGCGGCGCGTCATCTTTGATAATCCGACCCATCCGTATCGCCGGATGTTCGATCTGGCCAAGTGCTCCCACGAGGATTTCGCGGGCCTGGTCAAGCGAGACGGCCTGGAAGCGGCGCTGAGCCAGATTCGCGCCTCCGGAGTGTACCTCAGCCACGACGAGTTCAAGGGACACATCCCCATCGTGCGCGAAGGATGCGAGATCCCGGGATCGTCCGAAAACTTCCGGAATCCCTTCGCCAAAGGGAAACTCCAGCATGTCACTAGTGGAAGCCGGGGCCAACCGATCCAGAGCTTTCGCAGTTCCGAATTCATGCTCCACAGGGAGGCCATGCATGAAATCGTCGTGCGCGAATTCGGGTTGCAGCGGCTGGCTCATGTGATCTTACGCCCTACCCTGCCTTCGACGCTTGGATTGCTGGACTGCGCCATCATCTCTCGCAAGGGCCATCGTCTGGAGGGTTGGTATTCATCCGGGCAAAGCGGGTTGTACGCTCCAGCGACGGCCGCGCTGGTGATGGCGGCGCGTATGTCTGGCTGTAGGATTCCGTTTCCCGCAGTGCTTCCAGATAACGATTTCTCCTCGGCCGCGGAGCATGTGGCGCGGCTATGCGGCGAAGGCGTTGCTTGCGTGGTCTCCGGACCAGCCAGTCCCGCCGTTCGGCTGGCGGCTGCCGCGTTGGACCGCGGCTTGGACATTCGCGGCACTCTTTTTCTGGTGAGCGGGGAGAGTTTGACGGATGCCAAGCGCTCGGTTATCGAGCAGGCTGGGGGCGAGCCTTTTGCCCGCTACGGCATCAGCGAAATGGGCTTCATCGGCCATGGCTGCCGCCAGATGACCAAGGGCGATTGCGTTCACCTGTATAGTAATTCGCTGGCGGCCATCACACACCGCCGTGCCGCGCCCCTCACCGACATTGAAGTCGACTCGCTTCTGTACACCACTCTGCTGCCCGCCGCGCCGCTGGTTCTCATCAATTTCGAAGTGAACGACAGCGGCGTTCTGGAGAGGGCCACCTGTGACTGCGAGTTTTCGCGCATGGGGTTTCATTGGCGCATCCGCGACATCTTCAGCTTCGGGAAAATGACCGGCCATGGCATGACGCTGATGGGAACGGAACTGGTGCGGGTGCTGGAACAGGTGCTCCCGGCGCGGCTGGGCGGCCGACCCGGTGATTTTCAGCTGATCGAACATGAGGGCCTGGCTCAGACGACGTTGGAGCTGCGGGTGAGTCCTCGCGTGCGTGGATCTTCGCCGGATCAGATTCGCGAGTGTTTCCTGGATGAAATTCGTTCGGTTTACGGCGGCGTGTTGGCGGACCGCGTTTGGAGGCACGCCGAAGCGGTGGAGGTAGTCCTCGGGGAACCTGTGATCACGAGCAGCGGCAAGATCAATCCACTGCATTTACTTGGACACAAAGCGCGGAACTAACCAGAATTTGGTGGACGGCGGGGGGATCGAACCCCCGACCTCTGCATTGCGAACGCAGCGCTCTCCCAGCTGAGCTAGCCGCCCACGAATCGAGTACGCCGACCATTTTACCAGCCACTATCCCCTCTGTCTCTTGACTTCTCCTTTTCTTCGCCTAAAATGGAGGCATGGCTCTTACCAAGCGGCAAAAAGAGGTTCTCGACTTCATCGCCGATTTCGTTGAAGAGAACGGCTACAGCCCCAGTTACGAAGAGCTGGCGCAGGGCCTGAAGCTGGCCTCCCTGGCAACCGTACACAAGCACATTCAAGCGCTTGAGTCGCGTAATTACCTGCGCCGCCTGTTTAACCAAAGCCGTTCGCTGGAAGTCTCGTCGAAGTACGTGCAGGAGCGGCGAAAGAGCCGCACGGTTGGCAGATCCACTGAGATTCCTCTCGCCGGCAGAATCGCCGCGGGCTCGCCTGTGGAGGCTATTGAAGGACAGGACACGCTGCAATTCGCCGATTTCGCCGGCAAGGGCGATACCTTCGCGCTGCAGGTGAGCGGCGAATCCATGATCGACGATCACATCATGAGCGGCGATTATGTTTTGGTGGAGCGGACGCAGCAGGCGCAGGATGGCGAGATCGTGGTCGCACTCGTCGACGGACGCGATGCAACGCTCAAGCGCTTATATCACGAGTCCGCCGGTCTTATCCGCCTGCAGCCCGCCAACGCCGCGATGCAGCCCATTGTTGTGGATGCGGCGTCCGTGCAGATTCAGGGCCGCGTGTTGGCCGTGCTGCGCAAGTACAAATAGCGAGTCCGCTATCTCCATCGCTTACATTCGCTTACATTCGTCCATCGGGTACGCACAGGGTGCGTGATAAACTGGTGCTTGCATGAGTAGTCCAATGAGCGGTGTCAAACGCTTTCTGTTTTGGGATTATCCACGCGCCGGATGGCAGTACGACGTAATGGTCGGGCTGATCGTGGCCTTCATTTTTTTGACTCCCAGAGAGTGGTTCCGGGATCAGCCGCGTGCCAACAGCATCGTGATGCTGCCCGCCGAACATGGCGAAACGGTTTTCTGGATGGATGCCGAGCAACTCTCGAGTACCCCGGAGGCTGCGCGGACCACCCAGGCCAGTACGTTGCTCCAGGCCCGAACCGGCAAGAAATATCACGTAGTCCGTTTGGAACCGATTGTCGATTCCGAACAAGAAATCAAGGGGTTCATGGCGTTCACCACGCCGTAGCTGTAAAACGCCATCTGGAATCCAATTCATTGATGCAAAGGCGACTGCGCGGATTTGTTGTGTGTCTTATCCTGGCCGGACTGGCTACGCTGGCCGCGGCGAGCGACAACCTGCAACAGGTTCTGGCGCGCATGGACAAAGCCGCGAACGAGTTTAAGTCCATGACCGCGCAGGTTACACACGTCACTCACACGGACGTTCTCAACGACAACAGCACCGAGTCGGGCGCCGTGATCATGAAGAAAGTAGCGCCGGGTGAAGTGCAAGGCCGTGTCGACTTTACCTTGCCTGACGTGAAGACCTATACCATTGAGAAACGCCGGGTTCAAGAATATTTCCCCAAGATCAACACTCTACAAATATTCGACTTGGGTAAGCACGGCGAGCAACTGGACAAGTTTTTCATGATCGGCTTCGGCACATCTGGCACTGAACTTGCTGCGAATTATGAAATGAAGATAGTCGCGTCCGAACAACTGAATGGACAAGCCGCTACCCGTTTGCAGCTGATACCCAGGAGCGGCGAGGCCAAGAATTACGTTCGGAAGCTGGAATTGTGGATCCCGGAGCAAGGCGAGCCCTATCCGCTGCGCGAGAAAATATGGCAGCCCTCAGGCGACTATATTCTGGTTACGTACACAGAGACGAAAATCAATCCTCCGCTGCAACCCGACGCATTGCAACTAAAACTTCCAGCCGGTGTGAAGACCGAGCATCCCGGGCAATGAGCACCGCCGAATCCAGTGCGAAACTGCGAGTCCCGCTGACGGGGACGTCAGCGCCGCGAAAGAATCGCGATACCAGCGCGCGCTTGACCTTTCTGGATTGGGCGCGTGGAGCCGCGGTGGTGGTGATGCTGCAGGGCCACGTGTTTCATTCGTTCAATCGAACCGATTTGCGGCCCGGTGGACCGTTCATGCTCTCCCAATTTTTTGGCGGCATCGGTCCGGCCATCTTCCTGGTCCTCACCGGCATCACACTGGCTTTCCTGATGGACGGCCGCGAGGCCCAAGGCGTCGACGCGCTGGGCCGTTGGAAAGCCGCGCTGCGCCGCGCCGGCTATTTGTTCATGCTGGCGTTCCTGTTTCGCCTGCAACTTTGGGCGTTTGCTTCCGGCCAAAGCCCCTGGACCGACTTGTTTAGAGTCGACATTCTGAATTGCATGGGATTTGCGATCGGCCTGATGTCCGTGATGGCGATTTTCACCACGGTCCAAAGGGTGCGTTTATGCGCCGCACTGGGCGTTGCAATCGCCGCGGCCTCGCCGCTGGTATCCGCGATCGACTGGCGCTGGCTTCCGCCCGGCGTCTCGGCGTACTTCGTCCCCAGCTTTCAATACTTCGCGTTCTTTCCCTGGGCATCCTTCATAGCGTTCGGACTCAGCATCGGCAGCGTGTTGCGCATCGTCAAGCCCGATCACATGAATCGCGTGATGCAGTGGGGAGGCTTGATCGGCTTCGGCTTAGTAATCGGCGGCGAATATTTCTCTAATCTCCCGTACTCGATCTACACCAAGTCGGACTTTTGGCTGGATAGCCCAGGCTTGATCGTGATCAAGCTGGGCGTGGTCCTGCTGGTAATGGCCTTCGCCTATCTGTGGACCGAATTTCCGCTGGGCGCGTCCTCCTGGAGTTGGGTGCGGCAGCTCGGCACCACATCGCTGCTGGTGTATTGGGTACATATCGAACTGGTGTACGGCCGCTGGTTCGGATGGCTCAAAGAGTCGCTAACGAACCTGCAATGCGGTATTGCCGCGGTTCTGGTGATCCTGCTCATGGTCGTAATTTCCGTATTGAAGACGCGCTGGAGTTCCGCGCGAATGGCCCTCTCGTCCTATTTCGCCTATAATCCCGCGCGCCGGGCGTCCGGCGATTAGTTAACCAGAAGGGCGCCCCAGTGAAACCCCGCGCCGAATGCGGCGAAGCAGATCAAATCGTCTGGGGCGGGACCGGGATCGCGCCACCATTCCGCCGCGGCGATCAGCATGGACGCCGATGATGTGTTTCCATAACGCCGAATATTGGAATAGAAGCGGGCCGCACCTACATCCAGGGCCTTGGCTACGCGATCCATCAGGTTTTGATTGGCCTGGTGCATCAGAAATACTTTGACGGACTGAGCGGTCTTTCCGTTCTTTTCGAGCAACTCGCCGATTGCAGATGGCAGCTTGCGCGACGCCTGCAGGATGACAGAGCGGCCGTTCATGGCCAGAGGCGAATCGAAATCCAGACGCAGATCCTCGGCGAAGGCGCCATCGGAATGCAAGACCGAATCTACAATCCTCACGGCACCCTCCCCGGGACTCAGCAAGCAGGCCCCCGCGCCATCACCGAATAACGGAGCAACGCCGCGCTCCAGAGGCTCGCGCATCGCGATGGACGACATTTTCTCCGACGCAATCACCAGAACATTGCCGTAGATGGCTGTCAGCGGCGCGGCCATTGCCATGCCGAAAAGTCCGCCAGCGCTGGCGATGGGCAGATCGATGGCAGGAACGCCGCCGATATCCAGAGCGTGCGCGATGGCCGATCCGGCTCCTGGAAAACGCCGCTCCGATGAGCCGGACGATACCAGAATCATTCCGACTTCGGCGGCTGCGATTCCAGCCCGATCCAAACACTCGCGGGCCGCTGCCACTCCCATACTTGCCACCGACTCGCCGTCGGCCGCGTAGCGCCGCTCTTCGATTCCAGAAACATCCAAGATCCAGCCGGGCTCGCAATTCAAGCGCGCGGCAAGCTCGCCGTTGGGGACCACGCGCGACGGCAAATAGGCTCCGAATGCCTTGATCGCCGCCACCGCTTACATCCTGCTCTCGATGTAACTCTGGATGCGCGCGATGGATTCGAATTTACGGGGATGTAAATCGGAATCGGGAATTTTGATGCCAAACTCGCGCTCCAGTTCGCCCACCAGGTCGGGCAGCGCGAACGAATCCAGGAACCCGGAATCGAACAGGGATTCATCCGCATCGGGCCCCTCGGTTTTGTCTGAAACCTTCCGCACGATGGCGAGGATACGCTCTCTGTTGTCCATTTTATTGAGGCTGACTTCCTTCGGCACGGATCGCTGTAAAGCGTTCGTATTGCGACATCAGCTCTCCGAACAGCGTGCTGCCGATCATGCGATAGCCTGCGCCGGTGAGATGCGTGTAATCGCCTTGTCCGAGGCCGGCCTGCACCCATTGGCGCACAGACCCGGGTCCACCCATCGCGGCGCGCCAATCCCAAAATGCGCAGCCGTTCTCGAGTGCCACTTGACGCTGGATATCGATCACCTGATCCAGATGCGGAAATGGAGCCAGATGGCCGTGCGAAGCGATATTCGCAATCGGGCGGGCCAATGAGAAGAATACTCGTGACGGGCGCCGCGGCGCGCAGGCGATGGATAATTTCGGTCAACGCAGCGCGATATTCTTCGACGGTCCAGGTGTGGCTGAGAGCTTCGTTTGTGCCATAGGCGAGCACCACCAGCGCGGGATCGCGGTTGGTCAACTCGGAAGCAAAGATAGATGCGTCCCATTCGAGCATCAAGTTGGCCTGGGCGCCGTTGATGCCGAACGTCTCGTAGGTGACGCCGGCCTGATTTTGAGCCACCCAACCAAAAAGCCGCACGGGTGCCGCGCTAAGGGTGCGCGCGGTGTACAGGTGTGCACCGGGCGTGGCTGCGTATTGGTACGTTCCTGCTCCGCTTTCACCATCCGTATCGACGGTGGCGACGGGCAAGCCGTCCACGGAAAATTCGATTTGTCCGCCGCCGGGCTGGCGCAAGTAATGCAACCCTAGCTGTTCGCAGGCGACAGTCAGCGTCACTGTTTCACCCGCCGATTGGGCCGTCAGACTGATCCCGGCGAGGCCGTCGATCCCGTCGCCCTTGCGAGTGACGATGCCTCCGGTGTGCCAGCCGCGCGAATTGGAACCGTGGCTATCGAATCGGCGGTAACCAAGAAATGGATGGCCGGGCAGCGTGTATCCTGGCCCGCCCGCCCCGAACTTGGTCTGGAATTCCTGGCGCAGTTGATTCACCCAGTCATCGGATGCGGTGTGCGAGTCGCCATATTGCAAAATGTGCAACGACATTTCCGGGGGATGCGAGAGCTGCTCGAAGAATGGCACTAAGGCTCCGGCGCCTTCCAGAACGCTGGCAGCTTGGGAGGTTCGTTCGCTAATCGCGCGCAAGGCTGCGCCGCGAACCACGGGCGAAACGTGGACCACGGGCACATGCGAGCGTTTCTTATGGACGGGCGTTTTCTTGCTGGTTTTCTTCGCGGGCGTGGTTACCGCATGGACAGGTCCGGCTGCGAGTAGCGCGACTAAAATCATAGCCAACCGGTACATTACGGCGTCCTCCGCTGCGCCATGCGCTGTTGCTCTCGATCTTTGAATTTCCGGTAGCCGGATTCGAGCGCCTGATCGAGCAGCACACCTACTTTTCGCGCGCCGGCCGGGAGGGGATGAGTAAAGTCGGCGCTTACCAGCCTGGGCTGGCTGTCATACCAGCGTGCCATGGTTCCTTCGCCGCCCATGGCTTGAAAGGTGTTGAAGAACGCGCAACCCATTTCCGACGCCATTTCACGCTGTATCTCCACCAGGCGCGGAAGCGTGGGAACGGTGGTGATGCGGGAGTTGGAATCGCGCTGGCCGCGATCCATGGGACTCATGATCAGAACGGATGCGCGCTGGAACCGCGGTCTTCACGCGCTCGATCACCTGACGAAGCTCGCCTGGGTAGTAACGCTGGATGTAGTCGGCATAGATGCTTTCGTTGGTGCCGTAATTGATCACTACCAGATCCGGATGTTCGTGCCGCAATTCTTCGGTCCATTGGGGCTTGTCGAAATAGCGGACTACCACTTGAACCTGGCCGCCGTTCAGCCCAAGACTATTGTAGATCACGCCCGGCGTATTCCTTTCGAAACTAACTCCAAAGAGCCGCACCGGTCCGCGCGGCACGGAGAGGTTGATTTCGCGCGCGCCTGGCGGCCAATGGAAAGCTCTGGAAGGCAGGTTGGATGTCAGGCCCTTCTGTTTCCACATCGCCGAGCTTCTGCCCCGCTGCTTCCACCGTTAGCACGCCGCCGCCCGGCTGACGCAAGGTATTGAATCTCAATTTGAGCGTGATCTTCAGCGAGCTCGAGGTGCGAAGAAGCGCCGGTATCGCCCTCGAAACTCACGCCTCCAAGGCCGTGGAAGCCATCCCGGGCGCGGACTTGCGTCGCCGCGGAAATGCGCCAACCTTTGCCTTGTATATCCACGCCGCGATGACCGTACCAGGCCCAGGGCTTGGCAATCAGAACGAAGCCGTGGCCAGCGTCGCCAAAGTGCTGCTGCAAAAGCGAGCGGACGTCGGCGGTGATGGAATCGGCTGTAACTGGCGAATCGCCGTAGTGCAGCACGCGCGTGATTGCGCCTGGCGCTCCCAGTTCGGTGCGCCACAACGCGAGATAGAACGCCCTGAGGTCGTCGTGCGGATCGATTAGATTGGGCTCCACAATCGGCGCGCCGAGGTTTTGCTGTCGACGCTGTCACTACCGGGGCCGGAGCGAAGGGTTCCATGGCGGGTATGTCTCGCGGCCGGAAGTCCACCACTTCATCGACTGTGAATGGTCGTGCAAGCTTCGCGGTCTGGAGCACCGCGGCCAACACGCCGATGATGACAATCGCGAATGAAGTTTTCGTCGGGAGCATGCTTAAAATCGCGAGTAGATGAACGGAGCGGCGCTGGAGCCCGCGACGTAACGGATGGCTATAATCAGAGCCGCGATGGCTGCGGCTTGCGCGTAGTAGGGCGACTGGCAGTAGAGCCGGAGTCCGCCGTCGTACCAACGCTTCGGGACAAAATGCGCGCACGCGGCGAACACCGCCACGCCCACAAATGCCGGGGTGATGTTCGCAAAGGAGATGGTGCCGGAACAGATTTGCCAAAAGATGTCGCGCGCTGTATCGAGGTTGGACGCGCGGAAGAAAATCCATCCGATCAGGACGAAGTGAAACGTAAGGAATGCACGGGCGAAAATAGCCCAGGGAGCCGGCGACGGCTTCCGTTTCCCTCGCAACGCCTGCCACCAGCGATGCCCGGCCAAGCCCATACCGTGCCACGCGCCCCAAACCAGGAACGTCCAACCGGCTCCATGCCACAGTCCGCCGATCATCATGGTGACGACGAGATTCAAATACGCGAATACTTTCCAGCGCGACCGCAGGCCCGGCAGCGAGAAATACAAATAGTCGCGCAGCCAGTTGGAGAAGGACATATGCCAGCGACGCCAAAAGTCGGAAATGTTCTGGGCGGAGTAAGGGCGATTGAAGTTGGGCGGAAGGGTGATGCCGAGCAGCAGCGCCGAACCGAGGGCAATGTCGGTGTACCCGGAGAAATCATAGTACAGCTGTAGCGCATAGCCGTACGCGCCCGCCAGCACCTCGGCGCCCGAGTACAACTTGGGCAGATCAAAGACGCGATTCACCAGGCTTTCGGCCAGGAAATCGGCAATCAGGAGCTTCTTCACCAGACCAAGCCCGATCAGGAACAACGCCTTGCCTCCGTTCTCCGCGCTGAGCATTTCGCGTTTGGACCACTGCGGCCAGAGCGTCGAGAGGCGCGTAATGGGCCCTGCGATGGTGGTGGGGAAGAAACTCGCGGAAGCTAGATAAGCGAGATAGCTCTCGGACGGCTTGGCATCGCGGCGGTAAATGTCGATGGTGTAGGTGAGCGATTGAAAACCGTAGAAGGAAAGCGCGAGCGGCAGCACCCAAGGAAGCACAGGCAAGTATTTCACCGACGCGATAAGCCCGACGTTGAGCAAAATGCTGAGCGTCACGAGCAGACGGCGGAGGCCGGGGCGCGCGGAACTGTGAATCGCTTGTCCGATGAAGAAATCGCAGGTGGACGCCGCGGGAATAATGGCGAGGTAGACCAGATCCCATCGCGCATAGAAGAAATAGTTAGCGAAGAGGACGACAGCGAGCGCGCCCAGCCGGTATCGCGCGGCCAGCCAATAGGCGAAGAAGACGGCGGCGAGAAAGGTGAAATATGCCGCAGTGGTCAACAACATGGCGGAATGCACCAAGTATAGCGGAGGGGCGGCAGATGTAATGTTTCGCCGTCCCGAGCATCCTATTATTAGGAGCGTGTGTCTTGAAACTGGTGAAGTCCATTGTCATCTTCCTAATGCTGTCCACTTGGGCGGTCGCTAAAGATAACCCGGATAGCTTTGCGGGAAAGTGGATTTTGGACAACCACAGTGCGCGGCCTGGCGACGCCCCGAACAGTCTGGAAACGAAGATCAAGCAGGACAGCTCCGGCGTGACCATCGAATCGAGCTTCAAGGAGCCCGACAATGCCGTGGTTCCGTTGCTTTATCTGGGCATCATGACCAACACGCTGCGCCTTGCCACCGATGGTCGGGAACAACAGAGCCAGATTGGTCCGTTTATGGCGACGTTCAAATCCAGCCTGGACGGCCGGAAGCTCACGACGGAGTGGGCGGCTCAAATCAAGGGCGACCGGGTGCAGGGGCATTGGGTTCGCACGCTCTCGGACGATGGCCAGCACATGACTCTGGATATTCAGGAAACCTCCACACAGGGCCAGCACGCCGAAGCGACGCTGCAGTTCGTCCGAAAGTAGCCGTGCGCTAGCATAGTGAGAATGAAGCGGTTGACGCTCATTCTTCTCGCGATTCTTCTGGCATCCCAGGCCGAGCCTGCCAGCAAGTTCGCGCTCACCATCGACAACATCATGCGGGGACAGGGGCTGTTCGGCTATGAGCCTTCGGACGTTCGGTGGTCGGGCGATGGCCAGCGGATCTATTTTCAATGGAAGCAGTGGAGCGATCCACGGATCAAGCCGCCGGATACCTATGTGGTCGGGCGTGACGGCTCCGGGCTGAGAAAGTTATCCGATGCGGAAGCCAAGCTCGCGCCGCCACCGGACGGAGATACGACGCGAGACAAGAAGCTTACCGTTTACGTGCGCGATGGCGACATATTTCTCTACGATGCACCCGCGGGGACGACTCGACAACTCACGAAGACTGACGACGCAGAGACAAATCCGCATTTCACTCACGATGAGAGGCGCGTCGCGTTCACTCGGTCGAATAATCTTTTTGCGATGGCGTTGGACAGCGGGGCGATCGAGGAGATGACGGATATTCGTCCGGCGGGAAGTCCACCTCCGCCTGAAGACGAGAAGGGAACCGCCAGCCAGGAGACCCTCAAGAAGGAACAGAAGGATTTGCTGGAGGTGGTCCGGGAGCGAGCGGCGGAGCGCGAGGAATTAGAGGCCAAACGCAAGCGTGAGCATCCGCGAAAGTCTTTTATTCTGCAGACAGGCCAGACGGTGGATTCGTTGCAGCTGACTCCCGACGAGAAGTATGTGATCGCGAGCATTCATGAGCCGGCCACGGGCGCCAAGCGCACGGTGGTGCCTAATTTTGTAACGGCGTCGGGCTATACCGAGGACATTTCGTCTTACGAGAAGGTGGGCGACAAACAAAGTTTGATGCGCCTGGCGATCCTGAGCGTGGGGACTGGCGAGGTGAAGTGGGTGGATCACGGACAGCGCGCCGCCGTGCAGCCCCCGGATGCGAAGAGCCCCGTCGATCGCGAAGTGCATCTCTTTGAGCCCGTTTGGTCCGAGGACGGATCGAAGGCCGTGGTGGATTCGCGCGCCCTCGACAACAAGGATCGCTGGATACTGGCTCTCGACGAAGAGACCGGGAAGACCCGCGTGGTCGCGCACGATCATGACGACGCGTGGCTGGGCGGTCCCGGGCTAGTCGATTTGGATGAACCGAAAATCGTCACGATTGGCTGGATGAAAGGCGATCGGGAAATCTATTTCCAATCGGAGCGGGCGGGCTTTTCGCATCTCTACACCGCTCCTTTCGCGGGCGGAGACGCGCAGGCGCTGACGTCGGGCCCGTGGGAGGTGGAAAGCGCGCGGTTATCGGGCGACAAGAGCCGGTTCTTCCTGGTGACCAATGAAGGCGATCCCAGCGATCAAGAAGTTTACGAAATGAGCGCGCAGGGCGGCGCGCGTACCCGCCTGACCAAGCTTCCAGGCGGCCACTCGATAATTCCATCGCCGGATGAACGCTGGTTCGCCGATGTTTATTCTTACACCAACAAGCCGCCGGAGTTGTATGCGCAGGAGACGCGCGCGGATGCAAAGGCGACCAAGCTGACTTCGTCGCCGGCGCCCGAGTTCTGGGAGTATCCGTGGCTGGATACGCCGATCGTCAAGTTTGCGGCGCGCGACGGAGCAATGGTGCGGGCGCATGTGTTCAAGCCGGCGAACTATGCCAAAGGCGGACCCGCGGTGCTGTTTGTTCACGGAGCCGGGTATTTGCAGAACGTGGATCATATGTGGTCGTACTACGCGCGCGAGTACATGTTCCATCAACTGCTGATGGAGCGTGGCTATCTTGTCGTGGATATCGATTACCGGGGATCGGCCGGATACGGGCGCGATTGGCGCACCGCGATCTACCGGCACATGGGCGGCAAGGATCTGGATGACAACATTGACGCCGCACGCTGGATGGTTTCGCAGTACGGCGCCGATCCGAAACGCATTGGCATTTATGGCGGCAGCTACGGCGGATTCATCACACTGATGGCCATGTTCACGCAGCCCGATGTTTTCGCTGCGGGCGCGGCGCTGCGGCCGGTTACGAACTGGGCGAACTACAACCACGCATACACGTCGGACATTTTGAATCTGCCGCAAACGGACGCAGAAGCGTACAAACAGTCGTCGCCCATTTACTTCGCCCAGGGATTGAAAGGCGCGCTGCTGATTTGCCACGGCATGGGCGACACCAACGTGCATTTTCAGGATTCTGTGGAACTAGTGCAGCGCCTGATCGAACTGCGCAAAGAGAATTGGCAGTTGGCGGTTTATCCAGTGGAGAACCACGGATTTGTGGAACCGTCGAGCTGGGCCGACGAGTACAAGCGGATCTTCGATCTGTTCGAGAAAAACCTCAAGCTCCATTGAGTTTGATATAGTGGCCGCACATGAGCCGCTCACTAATTGCACGCTCCTCCGCTGTAGTGCTTTTTCTCGCGCTGGCCTGGATCGGTTATACCCAGAATCAGCCGGCGCCCGCGAAAGCTCACGCTGAACAAGGTGAAAGACGACTTGTACGAGATTGAAGGCGACGGCGGGAATGTCGCTGTCTACATCACGGACGAGGGCGTGATCCTGATTGACGATAAATTCGATCAGGACCATCAAGGCATCGTAGACCAGGTGAAGAGCGTCACCAATCAGCCGATCAAGTACATCATCAATACGCACTATCATTCGGATCACAGCGGCGGAAACACGAAGTTTCTGCCGACGGCCGAAATCATTTCGACTGCAATGTCGCGGACCAATATCGTGGAACACAAACAGTCCAATGCGGCCCCTGGTATGAGCCCGGCGCGGATCACTTTTACCACTGAAGCGGCCGTGAATTTAGGCGGCAAGGAAGTGCGGGCGATTTCATGGGACGCGGCCACACCAATGGCGACGCCATCATTTACTTCCCGGCGCTGCGCGTGCTTCACACCGGCGATCTGATGGCGGGCACGAGTCCGCTGATCGATTACAACGGCGGCGGCAGCGTGGTGGAATGGACCAAGACGCTGGACAATGCGCTGAAATTGGATTTCGACACCGTGATTCCGGGGCACGGCGCGATCACGAATAAGGCGGGCCTGCTGACCTATCGCAATAATGTGGAGAAGATGCGGAGTCGCGTGAGCGGCATGATTCACGAAGGCAAGAGCCAGGACGACGTCGCGAAGTTCATGACCGCGGAGTACAGTTGGGCGCCGGGCAGCCTCCAGCAGCAATGGAGCGTGCCGGGCATGTATCAGGAATTGAAGTAGGCGCGGAAGAACTTAACAAACATCGACACGGCCATCGAGAGGCCGACGATGATGACAATGCGGCGCACGGCAGCGCCTCCGATCCGCCGCGCGATCAGCGCGCCACCGTATCCGCCGATAATGGCGCCGATTACCATCTCCACAAACTCGGGCCAGTAAACCATGCGCGCCCAAATGAAATAGAGGGCCGCGACGCCATTGATACTCGCGCCAAGGAGCGCCTTAAAGCCGTTCATCTGATGGATGTCGGTGAAGCCGAGCACACTGAGCGCGGCCAGCATCAGGATGCCGATACCGGCGCCGAAGTAGCCACCATAAAGCGCGACAAGGAGCTGAAAGGTCATCGCACCGATCAGCCAGCGCGTCGACTTGTGGGATTCGGGATGCGAAATCTTCAGCCGCTTCTGGATCGGCTCTTGGATCATAAACAGCAGCGTGGCGAAGAGGATTAGAAACGGCACCAGCGCGTCGAAGACGGCCGGGGGCGTGCGATTCAGCAGCAATGCGCCCAGAATGCCGCCGACGATGCTGGGTGCGACCAGCGCTAACATCCGCGGGCTCGACGCGCGCAACTCCTGGCGATAGCCCCAGATGGTGCCGACCGTGCCGGGCCAGATGGCAACGGTGCTGGTAGCGTTCGCATTGATGGACGGCAGCCCGAGCCAGATCAAGGTGGGAAACGTCAGCAGTGTGCCTCCACCGGCGACGGAGTTGATCGCTCCGGCCACGAACGCGGCGCCGAATGCCGCCAGCGCGTGCCAGACATCGACGTTTAGAAATATCATAGGGAGAGCATGCGTCAGAAATTCAGCCTAGCATCCGCGGAAGCGCACGCGGTGGTAACAGCCGCCAAACTGGAAGCGGTGAAGAATAATTGGAAGGTAAGCATCGCTGTAGTGGATGAAGGCGGCTACCTGCTGCATCTGGAACGCATGGACGGAGCGACCTTGCCGAGCCCTGAAATCGCGGCCATGAAGGCGCGCACGGCTGCGCTATCGCGAGTTCCGACCAAGTTTCTGGAAGACGTTACGAAGGAACGCGCGGCAACGCTAATGTTCCCGGGACGGCTGCCGGTGCAAGGCGGACTTCCGATTACTTACGAAGGCGAATGCGTGGGAGCGATCGGCGTCTCTGGCGTCAAATCGCCGGAAGACGAGCAGATCGCCGCCGCTGGTCTGGCCGTGTTGGGGTGGAGGTAGGCGGCCGCTTTACTTCTTATATAGATCGTTCAGCAGCGGAATATCTTTGGCCGGCTTGGCCTTGGGCAAAGTCTGCAAGTAAGCCCAAACATCGGTCAGTTCCTGATCGGTGATCACTTTGTCGGTATAGGCGGGCATCGCGCCGCCCGGTGCGCGAACGTAACGGATCAGCCCTTGCGCGTTGAGGCCGATGGCCGCGATTCGAGCGCCATCTCTGCCGCCTTGTCCCGCATAGCCATGGCACTCGTAGCAGCCATCGCGGAGGAACAGCTTCTTGCCGTTAGCGGCATCGCCGGTTGATGTTTGCGCGATCAGCGTCGCGGCGGAAATAGCGGTAGCGAACAGAAGTAGCTTCATAGTTACCTCGGTTGCGTGATCACGTCGATCAGCGCCGGCTCGCCCTTCTTCACCACTTCTATAGCACGCTTGATGGCGGGTCCTAAATCGTTGGGATTATCGATCGGCCCTTCGCTGAACATGCCGTACGCCTTGGCCATCATGGCGTAATCGATGTTCGGATCGCTGATGGCAGTGCCGATCCAGGCGCGTTCCACGCCGCGGCGCGCACGCGCAGCCATGTCTTCCACGTACATCAACTCCTGATGATAGGCGCGATTGTTGTGCATGATATTCAGCATCGGAATGCGATGATGAGCAGCCGTCCAGAGAACCCCCGGGGCATAGTTGATATCGCCGTCGCACTGGATGTTGACGCTGATGCGGCCATGCTTCTTGTTGGCGAGCGCTGCGCCGACGGCCGCTGGAGCGCCGTAGCCAATGCCATAAGCGCCGTGCCCGCCGATGAAGTGATACGGCTTGGTGAAGTCCCACAGACGCCGCGGCCACCACGAGACGAAGGTCACATCCGATACCAGCGACCAGTCTTCGGTCTTAAGCTGATTCCACAGCTCGGCGGCCATCCGAGCGGTGCTGATGGGACTGGCATCAAAGCCCCAGGCGGCCTGCTCGATATCGCGTTCGCGATTGCGCCTGCTCACCTCGGCCAACTTCGCAGCGCGGGCTTGAATCACGGATTTGCGTTCCGGCGTGATCAGCTTGCGGCATTCTTCGATCAACAGCGGCAGCGTAGCTTGCGCGTCCGCGGCGATGGCCAGATCCACTTCGTCGTAGCGGCCGAAATCCTGATAATTGCTCTTGCCGAAAAGGTCGCCGGCGAAAATCGTGATCACTTTCGCGCCCGGTTTCGTGATGCGTTTGGCCACCATGCCCATCTTGTTCACCGGAGTCTGGCTATGCGTGGCTTGCCACATGTCGGGCACTTCCAGGCCGAGAACAACGTCACCAGAGCCGATGGTGCCGGCGCCATAAAGCGGGTGCGCAGTGGGGAAGTTCATGCGGAAGTTGCGATCGAGGACCGGAGCTTGCAGCGTCTCGGCCAGTTGGACCAACAGATCGATACCTTCCGGGGTGCGCGCCACGCGGCCGGCGACGATGACGGGGCTCTCCGCGTTGACCAACATCTTCGCGGCTTCTTTAATAGCGCCGTAATCGCCCGCGGGCGGCGAGGCCAATGTCAGCTTGGGAATTTGCAGCCCGCGATCGGCTTCGGGAAGCGGCTCTTCCTGCATCACGGCGTCGGCGACGATCACTACCGGCTCCATGGGCGGCGTCATCGCGATCTTGTACGCGCGAATCGCGGACTCGGCGAAACCTGCCAGCGACACCGGCGCGTCGTCCCACTTGGTATAGTCGCGAACCATGGAAGCGGCGTCTTGGACGCTATGCGCCCACTCGACGTCGCTGCGGCGCCACGTGCCATCGGCGATGTTGCCGAGCAAGAGATAGACCGGCACGCGATCGGCGTACGCATTGTAAATGGCCATCGAAGCGTGTTGCAGGCCGACAGTGCCGTGCGCCATCACCATCATCGGCTTGCCCTCGATCTTGTAATAGCCATGGGCCATGGCGATCGACGATTCTTCGTGCAGGCAAGTGAGTAGCTCGGGCATTTTGTTGCCGCCGTAGTTGATGAGCGACTCGTGGATTCCGCGGAAGGCGGAACCGGGGTTGGCGGCGACATACTCGAAGCCCAGCGTCTTGATGACGTCGACCATGAAGTCTGAACCGGGGCGATCGGTGGTCCACACGTCGACGTGCGGAGGTGGGGTGGTTTCGGCGGCGGTTTGCTTGGCGCCGGGCAGTGGATTCGGAGTGGCGGGGCGATGAACTTCCGCCGCTTCTTGCGCCTTGGCGGCCTCGGGTTTGGCGACCAGCGCGGCAGCGGCCCCGGCTGCTCCCGCGGCGGCGCCCCTTAAGAAACCGCGACGGTCAACTGAAATCTTCTTGGATCTCGCCATGGGTGAATCCTCCCTCACGGGTACTTTATCACGTTGGAATGCAGCCCGAGATTAGCCGCCGATGAACACCGATGGGCCTAACGGACCTTGAAGTTCACCTGGATTATCGACCCAGCAGCGATGGGCTGATTGTTTTTCATTGCAGGAGTAAAGCGCCACTGCTTGATGGCTTGGATGGCAGACGCATCGAGGCCGGGAGCGAGATGCTGGAAAATCTTGATCTCAGATGGAACTCCATTGGTGTCAATTACGACGTAAAGAACGACCGTTCCCTCTATCTTGGCTCTACGGGACGCTTCGTCGTAAACGGGATCCTGCGTCGAGACCGGCCTCGGCATCGAGACTCCCGGTTCACGGAACATATTCATTCTGCCAAGTGGCTCCGGGACTGGAAGTTCGTAGGGCGTCGGCTCACTTCCCGGAAGAAGCTTAAGCACAAAAACGTCCGGCATCATGTCGATATCCCGCTCAATCTTGTTATAAGTGTAGATTCGGCGAATCATCCCTATATTCATCTTTTTCCGAAACAATCAGATTTGTGCTTCGTGTCGATGTATAACTCGCGGTTGATGTCGCCGGATAAAGGCGGAGTCGCCTCCGATTTGCCACGAACCACTTCGCAGTCCGTCGTCCGGCCGCCTATCTCGATGGTTCGACGCCCCGCGAGAACCGGAGACTTCAGCGTGCTAGAGAGCGACTTCCAGTCGCCAACGATTGGCGAGCAGAGAGCACCCTCGGCAGACAGGCTGAGTCCGGTAGAGGTTCAGTGGCGGCGAATAAGACCCAAGCTTCTCCCTGTCGCACACAATGATGGCCGGAGTCGGACCGCCAATTTGCTGAAACCGTACTTCCACCGGGGCGCGTAGAAACATTGTGAATGTGCACGGGGTGGCAGTGCTGAACGTAACGGGAGTCCTGGATCGAACCCTCGATCCGCCACGTTTTTGTGTTGTTGGCAGTTTCGGTTACGGCTTGGATGAGCGAAGAAGCGTCGTTGCGTTTTTGTGCGAACGCGCAGGACACAAGGACCAGCGAGAGCAAGAGACGCATTGTCATAGGATACCTGCTCCGCAAATCCGTGTTTATCCGTGTTTATCTGTGGCTCAATTTCCTTTGATCAGCTCTTGGATCAGCGGGATATTCTTGGCATCCGGCGAAGTCGGTAACGACTTGATATACGCGTAAATGTCCGCGAGTTTATCGTCCGGCAATACTTTGGACGAATATGACGGCATGCGCCCGGCGTTGCGAACGAATGCGACGAACCCGGCTTGATTCAGCGGCATGGGGACCAGCCGCGCACCCGCGCCGCCATGCCCGTCGAAGCTATGGCAGGAATAGCAACTGTAGCTCATGAAGAGCTCCTTGCCGTGTTTGGCGTCGCCCGAGGGCGTTTGGGCGATCGCGCAAATCGCGAGCCCGGCGGCTAGTAAAAGTAATCGCTTCATGATTACCTCGGCTGCGTCACCACGTCGATCATTGCGGGCTCGCCCTTCTTCACGATTTCAATTCCGCGCTTCAACGCCGGCACCAGATCGTTCGGATCGGTGATGGGGCCTTCGCCGTGCATCCCGTAAGCCTGCGCCATCTTCGCGTAGTCGATATTCGGATCCCACAGCTTGGTTCCGATGTGCGCGCGGTCCGCGCCGCGATTATGCAGCGTGGCTTGCTCCTCCACGAACATCACTTCCTGATGGTAGCCGCGGTTGTTGTGCATGATGGTCAGCAGCGGGATACGATGATGCGCCGCAGTCCACAATACGCCGGGAGCGTAGTTCAGATCGCCATCGGTCTGGATGCTCACCGATAGACGGCCGTGCTTGCGATTCGCCAGCGCAGCGCCCACGGCAGCCGGCGCCCCGTAGCCCATTCCTCCCGCACCCTGCCCACCGATGTATTGATAATGTTTGTCGAAATTCCACAGACGGTTCGGCCAATTGCTGATGAAACCTTGCCAGGACACCAGCGACCAGTCTTCATTCTTGATCAGCGGCCACAGCTCGGCGGATAAACGTCCCAGACTGATGGGGCTGGAATCCCAACCATACTGCGCGTCTTCGATCTGCTGTTTCCAGGCCTTTTTGTGGGCTTCGGCCAGCTTCACGCCGCGCTCCTGCAGCGCCCGCTTGCGATCAGGCGTGAGCTCCTTCTTGACCTCTTCGATCAAGGCCGGCAAGGTCGCTTGCGCATCCGCGCCGATGTCGAGATCGATGTCGGCGTAATGGCCAAAGTCCTGAATATTGCTCTTGTGGGAAATGGAGACGGCCGTGATTTGGATGGTCTTCGCGCCGCGCGGCCGATCGATTCGGGCCTGCGGCAGGATATCGCCCACTTCCAGGTTCAGCGTCACGTCCGGCTGATAGCCAGCCCAACCCGTGCCTGCAAGCGGATGCCGCGTCGGGAAATTCATGCGCTCTTGGCTATTCACTGGCGCCTGCAGAAGCTCTGCCAATTCCACGAGCAGCGTCATGCCTTCGGGCGTGCGCGCCATACGCTGCGCGATGATCTGCGGACGCTCGGCGGCGATCAACATCTTCGCGGCTTCCCGAACGGCGGCGGGATCACCGGAGGGCGGCGTCGTCAGCGTAAGTTTCGGAATACGCGGCGGCGCCCCTTGAATCGGATCGCCCTGGATCTCGGCATTGCAGACGATCAGGACTGGGCCATTGGGCGGCGTCATCGCGATCTTATAAGCCCGCACCGCAGACTCGGCGAATGCGCCCAACGACAACGGCTCGTCGTCCCATTTCGTGTAGTCGCGAACCAACGCGCCCAAATCCTGAGCGCTATGCAGCGACTGTACGCCGGGAGAGCGCCGCGCGCCGTCGGCGTGGTTGCCGACCACCATATAGATTGGTACGCGATCGACGTAAGCGTTGTAGATCGCCATGGAGGCGTGCTGCAGCCCGATGTCGCCGTGGATCAGCGCCATCATCGGCTTGCCTTCGATTTTGGCGTAACCGTGAGCCATGGCGACCGCCGATTCTTCGTGGCAGGCCGTCAGAAACTCGGGCATTTTGTTGTCGCCATAATTAATGAGCGACTCGTGCAGCGATTCGTAAGTGGAGCCCGGATTGGCGGCCAGATATTCGATGTTGAGCGACTTGATGACGTCCACCATGTAGTCCGAACCCGGGTGCTCGATCACATGGGCGGCGCCCCCAGGGCGTCCACCGGTTTCGCGCGCCAGTGCGACTTGCGTGGGTTCGGCAGCCGAGCCATTGACGCCGCGATTTTGGGCCGTTTGCGGGCCGTTTTGCGCAGCTGCCTCTTGGGCATCGGCGATCTGAGGTTTCGCCACCATCGCCGCGGCGCCGGCGGCAGCGCCCTTCAAAAACCCACGACGGTCCACCGAAGTCTTCTTGGATTTCGCCATGCTAGGGATCCTCCCGCTAAGAACAGCTAATACTCTATTGCCTGCTTATTACGGTGCTTATTGCGGCATCTCGCAAGTGAAATTCGCCGCGTCATCCGTGCTGCCTGTTGCCCTTGTAGCGCGCCACCTTAGGATAGACGCATAGCGGCCGCGTACGATCCACGACGCCTTTATCCGAGTGCGACGCGATCATCACTTCAGGCGCCTTGCCGTGTTCCACCCAGTCCTGGATGGCCGTCATTTTGTCGAAATCGTTTGGGCCTTCGCCGCCGCCGCAATGCCCCATGCCCGGGACCATGAAGAGGCGGACGTCAGCGGCAGCTTTCTTTTCGCCGCCGAGGTTTTTCACCACGCTCGAATAGTAATTGATGCTGTTCATCGGCGCGATCAGCTGGTCGCTCCAACCGTGATACATCAGCAGCTTGCCTTGGTGCGCGAAGAACGGCTTCATGTTCGGATCCATGGCGTCGATCGAGCCGTCCTCGGTCTTGTCAAGAAGCGCGACGTCGCTGTCGAGATTCATCGTCTTCCAGTCCCACTTGGGATTCTTATAGACCACGTAGCTAAAACTATCAGCGGCCACCGATGCCGCTTCTTTTCCAGCCAGGATGGTCCAACCTAGTTCGCTTCCAGGCTGGAAGGTGGGGAAAACCTCTTTACCGGTGCGCGGATTCTTGGGACCGGCATAAATCGCCTGGACTGCCTCCACCTGCGCCGAGGTCAGACAGGTGGCGGAATCCGCACCTTTGCATTCGATCGTCTTGGGATCGAAATGGCACTTGGTGGGATCGTTCAGCAGACCATCCTTCACGCCGTCGGCCGCATCGCAAGCGGCCACTACGGCTTGATGCAGAACAGAAAGCTTAGCCTGCGGAAGAAAGCTGTCGGGCGTCTTGTTCACTTGTTGCGCCACCCAGATGGACCACACATGCAGATGGGTCTGGTAATTGGCCGGCGCTCCGGCGATGATTCCGTCGAAATCGGCCGGATATTTCTGCGCTTCCTTCAGGCCCTGACGCCCGCCGGTGGAGCAGCCGTTCCAATAGGAATAGCGGGGCGTGGCGCCGTAGAAGTTCTGGATGATCGCCTTGGACGTCACGGTCATTTCGTGCACCGCGCGATAGGCGAAATCCGTCAGTTTCTCGGGATGACCCATGGCGAAACTCGCGCTGCCGCCGGCATGGCCGGTGTCGGTTCCCGCGGTTGCAAATCCACGCTTCACGCCGTCCGCGAGCGGCGCCATAGCCCATGGTCCCGTTCCAGCCGCCGTTGCCGATGGCCTGAAAATCGTTGTTCCAGCCGGACGCCGGGAGCCAGACTTCGATCTTGATGTCGGAATCGGACGATGGCGTCAAAGTCGCCATGACGCGGCAGAATTCCGGCAGAGCTTTGAACGGCGCCATGTTGACCGGAAACCCGCCCGGCAGGCGCTGGAGGCGGGGTAAACGCGCCCGCGGCAACGCTTTGCGCCGAAGTAATCGTCACATTGGGCAAGCTGAGCCTGGATAAGCTATCGCACGGGGATCCGCCCGTAGGCGCGGCAACCAACGAGGCTGTGAAAATCGCCAGCAGCGCGAATATCGAGAATTTCGTCATGGACATTCTCCTCTCAACTATCTCGTCTTTGGCAATTATATACCCGGCGAATTTCGCCCCCACCGGCGGGCATGCTATTCTGAGATCGCATCCGAGTGCCGCACATGCGTGTTCGCGTCACCTTCGCCTTTTGTTTTGTGGCGATCCTCTCCGCGTGGAGTGTTCTTCGCGCGCAGAAGCCTTTCAAGGAATATCCCGCGCATCGAATACGAGAACTTTCCCGAAGCCTCCCGACTGGGATCAAAAAGCGGAGTGGGTACGCGCGCGGCTCCGTTATCCCGATATTTACGGCTATCCCGACCGCATGATGATGATGCGCGACGGACGCGAATTTGCCGGGCTATTGGACCATGGATTATCCGCGCTCCGACCGCCACTTGCTGGCCGGCATCCGGCGTCTCACCCGCATCGACACCCGCTCGATCGAACAGGTCGTGACGCCTCGACGGCACCGACGATATCTATAATTGGCCGGCGCTTTACGGGGTTGAGGTGGGGCATTGGAATCTGGGCGACACCGAAGCCGAACAGCTGCGCGAATACCTGCTGCGCGGCGGGTTCTTCATGGTCGACGACTTTCACGGCACCGAGCCCTACCACGGCGTCCCGGAGTGGGAGACTTTCACTCGCCAGCATGAGCAAGGTCTTTCCGGAGCCGCCAAATTGAAGATATTCCCGATAACGATCCCATCTTTCACACGCTTTTCGATTTGCAGGATCGTTTCCAGGTGCCCGGAGCGCAATTTTTCGACAGCCACATCACCTATGAAGCCGGCGAGACGGGCAAGGTGCCGCACTGGCGCTGTATTCGCGACGACAAGGGACGCATCATGGTCGCCATCTGTCACAACATGGATCTTGGGCGATGCGTGGGAATGGGCCGACGATCCGCGCTACGAAGAAAAGTGGGCATCGCTGGCCTACCGCATCGCGGCGAATTATTTCGTCTACGATCTAACCCACTAAAAGCCAGACGGACGGACCCAGAAGCTTTCGGCCCAGCTTCCTCCAGGCGAAATGCTCTGCAGATTCTTGAATAATTCCTGCGTGCGCCAGGTTGAAGCCGTTGGTGAGCCCGGTCATGGGCTCGAAGCACACCACGTCGCGCGTATTGGGCGCATAGACGATTGCGATCGGGAATTTCGGCCCGAAACGCACTGAAACTCTTCGGCCATTCGCTTCCAGAGAAAACTCGCCGTTTGCATCCACCCCGCCGAAGACGTCGTCCAACTGGTGGCCGGCGAGGGGAATCACATCGGGCAACGTCACAGGCACGGTCTCGCCGGTAGGAATCAGCTTGGGCGAAAGCACGTAATGTTCGTGCACTGGCAAGCGGACTGTCCACTGGTCGCGCGGGACTGCCGGAATCTGATACCAGGGATGAAAGCCGATGACCAGCGGCATGGGATCGCTGGAAAGATTCTGGATTGCCGTCCGAACCTCTAGCACTCCGCCAGAGAGCCGATGCGTTATCTCAATGGTGTGTGCAAACGGAAACTGCGCCATCAATTCCGGGTGCTTCCAAAACTCCAGGCGGCTGGTGACTTCGGCGAACTGTTCGCCGGCGTGTAGGCGGTTGACTTGCCAGTCCGAAGCGAACAGCAGCAAGCCATGAATCGGCAGACCGTTGCCATCGCGACGCACGGTGGCTGCTTCCGGGTTCAGCGGATAGCGCTTTCCGTTCGCCCAATAGCCATCGGAGTCCAGGCGATTGGCCCAGGGCGCAAGAAACGGGATACCGGCCTGCGATGGATTCTTCTTCCATTCGGAAAGCGGCGACGGCGGAGGCGCAAGAATCGGCTGGCCGTTCACTCGCATGTCGTAAGCGATGTTGCCAACAGACGGGCAGATCGAAAGCTCGATGCGATGCGCGCCATCGTCCAGGCGAACGGTCTCGATCGAATCGACCACCAACTTCCGGGCTGAGTAAGTTTCCGACAAGCTGACCATATTATCTCTCAACGACTTTTAATGTTTACGGCGGGTCTAAACTCCTAACTCGCCGATAAGCACGGCGGAGCCCAAGTCATGACCAAGGAAGCCGGCCTAGGCACGAGCGTTGTTGTGGATGTATCGGATGCGGGAATACGAAGAACGTTACAGGCGGGCTTCGAGAAGGCCCTCAATAGAGCTCTCAAAGGCCAGGCCAGCGCTTCCAATGCCGATCGGATTCTGCGGATTCTCAATGTACTGGCGGTTACCGGCAACCAAATCTGCTGGGATTCCTTCCAGATCGAGTTGATGGCCTATCCCGACAAAGTGGTGCGTTCCAAGGCGGCGCTCCTGATCGGACAGAGCAGCCGGAATGTGGCTAGGATCGCGCACCGCTTATTGGATCGCGACCCGCGTGTTCAATCCAACGCGGTAGAGGCGCTTTGGTCACTGGACGCCGCGGTTGCCCACCCGCATTTGCTGGAAGCCTTGAAATCCAAGCACAACCGCGTGTTCGCAAACGCCGCTTTGGGCTTGTATCGCTTGGGTGACCCGGCCATGATCGATGTGCTGCTGGAGGCGACACAGCATCCGGATCAGCTTTTCCGCGTATCGGCGCTATGGGCCATCGGCCAGACTCAGGATCCGGCCTTCCTCCCAGCGTTGTCGGAGCAGTTTAAAGCAGCGGCCGGCAAGCCGCGGCTGGCGTTGGCGGGCGCCATCGCCCGCATCCGGCAACGCGAACAATCAGGCGGCCTGTAATAAGAATCGTTCGCTATCCGGCCGTAACCAGCCAGCGTTCGATGGCCTCCAAGACCTTGCCCGCGCTCTCCTCCAGCGTTTCGCGATCGGTGCGGCACTCCACCTCCGGCGCTATCGGATGCTCATAGGGATCGTCCAATCCGGTGACATTGTGGATCTCGCCCGCTCGACCTCGCCGGTAGATGCCTTTCAAATCCCGCTGCTCGCAAACGGCCAGCGGAGCGTGAACCCAGACTTCCAGAAACGCGCCGATACGCTGGCGGATTTCATCGCGCGTCGCGCGGTAGGGCGATATCGCCGAAACCAGCACGATCGCACCGCTCTCGGTCAGTTGTCCGGCCAGCGCGCCCATGCGTCGAACGTTCTCGTCACGATCCTCCTTACTGAAACCGAGGTCCTTGCTCAACCTCTGGCGGACCACATCGCCATCCAGCCACTCCACCTTGTATCCGCGGGCTTCAAGCGCATCGTGCAGCCATTGGGTGATGGTCGTTTTCCCCGCCGAACTTAGGCCTGTAAACCACACCGTCAACCCGCGGTGCGCTACTTGATTGCTCGTCGTCATCGCTACCATTGTCGCCATGTTGGCAATCGTCTTGCACGATGCCGGTGTCAGCGAAAATCCCGTAAATTGAGAATGGAGTGAACCGAGGCATGGGCTCGAAGCTGGGCGGCGTTGCAGGCCGCGCTTCCGAGATTCTGCGATCGCAGGGCGTCCGTACATTATGGTTTCGGGTTCTGGGGGAAACCGTGTATCGGCGGATGATTCTCTTCGAGCGCCTGCTCGATGAGCCGCCGGCGGATGTCAGCCCCGGGCTTGCCGTCACGATATCGCAATTGCAAGCGAGTGAAGTGGACGAATATGCCGCATTTCGACCAACTGCGGTCGCCACGGAAATTCGATCGCGCCTGGAGCGGGGACACGTCTGCTTCGTCGCCCGCCGGGAAGGAGCCATGGTCCATTCGATCTGGGCTGCCATCGGGAGCGCCTGTATCGGTTATCTGGACAGCGAAATCCAGCTGGCTCCGGACGAAGCCTACATTTACGGAAGCTACACTACGCCCTCCCTCCGGCGCTTGAACATCAATGCGGCTAGAGCCGTGGTGATGGCGCGGTATTTTCGCGAGCGGTCCTTCGTTCGGTTCCTGGCGCTAGTGATGCCCGAAAACCCGGCCGGCGTTGGCGCGACGGTCAAGTCCAACTACCACCACGCCGCCGTGATCGGGCGGGTGAAGATTGGACCCTGGCGGCGCGATTTTCACCGGTTCGTTCCCGGGATTCGCCCCGTGATCCTGATCCCGCATAAGGCTTGCGATCTCAAATCTTGATTTCGATCCGATAAGGACACCGGAGGGTTCGCGCGTCCGTGCAATGCTTGCCATAGTCGGAATTATCGTCGTATTTGCGGCCGTGGTGGGCGGGTATCTCATGGAGCACGGGAACTTGCAGGTTCTCATGCAGCCCGCCGAGCTTCTCATCATTGGAGGAGCGTCGCTCGGCACCATCCTGACCGCCAATCCGCCTTCTATTTTGAAAGCCATTCTGCGAGGCGTCGCCAGTGTGTTCGGCAATTCCAAGTACGACAAACCGTTTTATCAGGGCACGCTGAAACAGATGTACGACGTGATGCAGAAGGCCCGCAAAAAAGGCCTGACCGATCTGGAATCGGACGTGGAACAGCCCGACAAAAGCGAGCTGTTTTCTAAATGGGACCGCGATCTGCGCGATTTTGTGTGCGATACCCTGCGCATGGCCATGACCGGAGGACCGACGGCCTTCGAATTGGATCAACTGATGGAGCTCGATATGGAAGTCCATCATCACTATGCGCATCTGCCGGTCAGCGCGCTCACGACGGCGGCCGATTCCCTGCCTGGCTTGGGCATTGTTGCAGCAGTGTTGGGAGTAGTGATCACCATGGGCGCCCTGGGTGGGCCACCGGAAGAGATCGGCCACAAAGTGGCGGCGGCCCTGGTAGGGACGTTCCTCGGCATATTGCTGTGCTATGGCTTGCTGGGTCCGATGGCCGGGAAAATGGGCAATGTCGCCGAGGAAGAGGGCCACTTCTATCACGTGGTTCGGGTCGCGCTGATCTCGTTCCTCAAAGGAAGTTCGCCGCAAATGGCAGTGGAGTTCGGCCGTCGCGCAGTGCCGGGACACCTGCGCCCCAGCTTCCAGGAATTAGAGAAGGCTTGCAAAGACAAGGCGGTTTAAATTCCATGGCCGCCCCCAACCCAGAACAGCTCCTGATCCAGCCCATCATCATCAAGAAAAAGATTGTCCAGAGTGGGCATCATGGCGGATCGTGGAAGGTAGCCTACGCCGATTTCGTCACCGCGATGATGGCGCTGTTCATCGTTCTGTGGCTGATGGGCGCCAGCGACCCGGTGAAGAAGGCAGTGGCTGGCTATTTCCGCGATCCTTCCGGCCACACCAAGGAAAGCGGTACCGGCCAAAGCGGCAGCACTGAAAACCTGGGCGTCGCTAAGGACGACATGTCCAAGCTCAAGGAGCAGGCTGGCTGCCGCCAGTCCGGGGCTCGCCCGATGTCGGCAAGTTGAAGGACCAGGTGATCATGACAGTCACCGGCGAAGGATTGCGAATCGAACTGGTCGAAAAAGACATCGGCACGTTCTTCGAAACGGGGAGCGCGCAACCCACAGCTTCCGGTAAAGAGATGCTTCAGTTACTGGCTGTTCAACTCGGTAAGCTCGCCAATCGGCTTTCGGTGGAGGGCCACACCGACGCCCGCCCGTATGTTTCCGCCAACGGATACTCCAATTGGGAACTTTCGTCCGATCGAGCAAATGCGGCCCGGAAACTGATCCAAATGTATGGCGTGCGGTCCGACCAGGTGGCGGATGTTCGCGGCTATGCCGATCAAAAGCTCAGAAAACTGGACGATCCCGCCAGCCCTTCGAACCGCCGCGTTTCCATCGTGGTCAAGTACAAGGCTCCCGAAGATCCTCCGGCAACGAAATAGTCCAGCGCTCTGTTGGCGGATTTCAACCTCTTTGATAAAATCGAATTAGAGTGGCAACTTTGTCCGGGCGGATCCGATAAAGGACCGCTTGCTTCAATGTCCAGCTCTGTTTATACTGGCTTTTTTCGCCGATGATGAACTTAAGCATGTCGCCGCGGGACGATCTGGATCCGTTAGCTCCGCAACGCGAAGCTGCGATCTTCTACGGTCTTTTTCTGCGCGGCCACTCGGCCGAGACCCTTAGGCGCGACATCGATGTTCCCAAGCCGGTGCTTGAAAAATGGCTCAATCGGCGGCGCTACGAATCCGGTTTTCGTGACGCGTTGAGACGCGTTTATACCTACCGCAAACAGGTGTTGGCGATCTTCGACGAGCTGGTTTTGAACGAAAAGAACCGCCCGCCGTTTGTTCAGTAACTGGTTCTTAACTTTCCCGCCTCCGGCTCCGTCTACACTAGGAAAAGATGAAACACACTCATACGCCGTCGTTGCCTGAACAAGATGAAGTGAACCAGGACGCTAAGTCGCGCCTGCTGTCCACGCCCACGCGTCCGTTCGATCCAGTGGGCGCATCCAGCGCCTCGGAAATTCTTACGCGTATGCAGGGCACCGCATTTCAGGGCAAGCAGCTGGGACTGGCGTTTGAGGTTTGGAAGCGCATGCTGGGCGATCGTTGCACCATCATGATGGGCATGTCGGGCGCCATGGTTCCGGCCGGGATGCGCCGCTTGGTGGTTCGGATGATCGAATACCGGCTGATCGATTGCCTGGTTTCCACCGGCGCCAATTTCTTCCACGATCTGCACGAGACGCTGGGGAATTTTCACTATCAGGGATCTCCCGCCACTGACGACGTGCTGCTGGCCGAGAACCTGGTAGATCGCATGTATGATGTGCTGGCCGACGAAGCCAAGTTTCGCGAGCACGATCAGTGGATCGGCCGGTTCGCGGCGGGGCTCGATCAATCGCGCCCGTACACCACGCGCGAATTTCTGTATCTGCTGGGCCTGGAGCTGGGCAAGCATTGCAAGGAAGACGGGATCGTCTCTGCCGCCGCCAAGGCTGGTGTCCCGCTGTATTGCCCGGCCATCGCCGATAGCTCCATCGGCATCGGCATCGCGGCGAATCGCTATGAAGGCGGCAATCGGTTTACGTTCGACGTTATTGGCGACGTTGTTGAGACGGCCAAGATCGTGGCCGAATCGGAAAACACGGGCGTCATCTACTTTGGCGGAGGCACGCCCAAGAACTTCGTGCAGCAAACGGAAGTTACCGCCATCATCATGAACACCGGCGTTACCGGGCACAAGTACGCGATTCAATGCGTCACCGACGCGGCGCACTGGGGCGGACTCTCGGGCTGCACTTTCGAAGAGGCGCAAAGCTGGGGCAAGATCGCGAAGGACGCGTCGATGGTCACATGCCATTCCGATTCCACTATCGCCATGCCGATTCTGGTTTCGGCATTATTGGAACAGCGTGAGCTGGTTGCCAAGCGTCATCGGCCGAGCTTCACCCAGGGCCGGGAAATCGGCGTTACATCATGAGCGCGCTCAAGCTTCCGATGTACCAGGTGGACGCGTTCTCGGGGCACGTGTTCTCGGGCAATCCTGCCGCTGTCTGCCCGCTCGAAACCTGGCTTCCAGACGCCCAGATGCAAGCCATCGCCGCCGAGAACAACCTCGCCGAAACCGCATTCTTTGTTAAGAACGGGGCTGGTTACAAATTGCGCTGGTTCACTCCCCTGGTCGAAGTGGATCTGTGCGGGCACGCTACCCTAGCATCGGCGTTCGTCATTCTGAACGATCTGACGCCAGGCGAAAGCACCGTTTCATTTGAAACCAAGAGCGGCAAGCTGACCGTCGCGCGCGATGGCGACCTATACTCGCTCGATTTTCCCGCGCGGGCTCCCGAGGCTTGCAACAACGTCTATCCCGGTTTGATCGCGGCGCTGGGAGGCAAGCCGGAAATGGTTCTGGCCGCGCAGGATTACCTGGCGGTGTACGCGACTGAAGGAGAGGTTCGCGCCCTGCGGCCCGACATGTCCGCGCTCATGAGCATCGATCGTTTTGCCGTCATCGTCACTGCCCCCGGACGCGAAGTTGACTTCGTGTCGCGTTTTTTCGCGCCGGCCAAAGGTGTTCCCGAAGACCCGGTCACCGGCCGCGCCCATTGCACGCTGATCCCGTATTGGTCCAAGCGCTTGGGCAAGACGAGGCTGCACGCCTATCAGGTTTCCCCACGCGGCGGCGAGCTATGGTGCGAGGATCGTGGCGAGCGTGTGACCATTAGCGGCAAAGCCGCGCGGTTCTTCCAAGGCACGATTTTCCTTGATTAACTCCTTCACGCGCCTGGTCAGTTTGCTGGATGAGTGAATCTGAGATTGGTTGGCCGGAGTTTTTGGCTTCACTATATTCAGCTTGCTCAGAATCTCCGACACGTAATCCACAGTTTCCGGAATCTGCGGAATCGCCTCCCGCCTCATCCACCCGTGTCGCTCCGGCGTTATACGCACTCAACGCGAGCGAAGGATCGTTGTTATAACGATTCAGCAGCGACTTGAGCAGCTTCGCTCCAGCCTCCACGTTCTGCTTCGGATCAAACGCATCTTGAACGTCCAAATCTTCAGCCGTATCGGGCATCAGCTGCATCAGCCCTTCGGCGCCGCGAGCCGACAACGCACACGGCCGGCCAGCAGATTCTCTTTCGATGACGGCGCGAACCAATTGCGCGTCTACTCCGGATTTTTGCGCCGCGGATTCAATCAAGGGATTCAGCTCGCCCTTGGGCAGCGGATCGCAATCCGCGAAACCTGCCTGCGCCTTCACAAACGGAACAGTGAAGAACGAACTTCCGGATACCGCCGAACCCGCCGTTTTGATCGCGGCAGCGGCTTGTTTTTGAACCGCGGCGCGCTGTTGGGCGACACCCGGCGCCATGGCGGTGCGCACGGACTCTTCAAAATCAGCGGGAGCCTGCGCATAGCAGAACGCCGCCCCCGCCAAGAAAATCACCAGCTTTGGAGTCATCACGAAACGGTCATGGAACTGGCCGGCGGAACCGTGATGGAGCCGGCTGGCGGATTGTTCGGATCATAAGCAGCCAGATTGCCGATCGCGCCCACTCCCGGGGCCGTTTCCACGGGACTTTGCATCGCCGATGGAACCCACGTATATCCGTCCGCCTGGCGCATGCTGGTGACGAGCGAAGGATCCCAGCCCCACACCATGATGGGAACGTCGATCGTGTAGCCTTCCGAAGCCAGCTGATGTGCATAGTCCGATCGTTCACCCTCGGGCATGGTCCGCAAAGGTTGCACGGCCGCCGGCTGTTGGGCCCAATAGGCATTGTCGAAGGCCAGCTGTGGATCTGTCGCGGCGCTTGGAGCGGGCATGCTCGACTCCGACGTGTTTGTGGACACCGCTGGAACCGAGGTCCCAGCCCAGCTTTCCGTCGCCGCTTGCAGGAACGGATTGTACGGCGTTGTCGACGCGTCGGGCGTCGACGTGCTGGTGGACGATGTTGCTGGTGCAGCGCTTGTGCCGGTGGGAGTAATCGACACTTGCACTGCGTTCGGATCAATGCCGAATTGCTGCAGTGTCGATGACACCGCATCCGAGAGCGCGCCCTGGAAGCTATCCAAAGTGGCTTGCGATAGGGGAGGACGGGTGTTTCCGGCGGAGGACATATCCGCTACGGACGATAACGTATTGTGCATGTGAATCATGGTTTTAACCTCCTGAGTTTCATAAAGCTGCTCGTGCGCCCATCAATCGGTAGATGTAGGCCAGGATCTCGGCTACAGCCCGATACAGATGCGGCGGAATACTCTGTCCAACGTCAACGGACTTATACAATGCCTGTGCCAGGGGCGGATTCTCAATAAGCGGCACGTCGAATTCCAGCGCCCGCGCGCGGATGCGCAGCGCCAGATAGTTCTTTCCTTTTGCCACCACCAGCGGCGCGGCCATGCTGTCGTGGTGATACCGGATCGCGACCGCGTAGTGCGTCGGATTCACGATCACGGCGGTGGCCGTTTTCACTTCGTCCATCATCCGGCGGCGGCGCACATCGCGCTGTAAACGCCGGATGCGCATCTTGGTTTGCGGATTGCCTTCGGACTCTTTCACTTCGTCACGGATGTCTTGCTTGCTCATCCGCATTTGCTTGGCGAACTTTCGCTTCTGGCGAAAGAAATCGACGGAGCCGAACAAGAGGAACAGCGCCGCGGCCTTCCAAAGCAGGTCCATCGACAGGGATCGCAGCGTTTCCAGGCCTATTTGGAAGCTGCTCAAGGGAAGCATCAACAGCCGCTCGCCGCTTTTGGTGACGATCCAATACAGCGTTGCGCCAAATACCAGCACCAGCGCGATAGCCTGAATCGCGGATGTGATGCCTTTTTGCGGCGCTGACTTCAATTTTTCAAAGACATTGAAGTTCGAAGGTTTCGGAACCATGCGCTCCAGGCTGAACGAAAAGCCAGTGGAACTGATCTGAAAACCGCAGCCGGTCAGGACCAGGATGACGCTCGCATAGAGCAGCGGCGTGAGTCCTCGCGAGAGAGCTTCATGTAGGAGGCCGATCAGCGTGGCCTCGTTGAGGTCGCTGCGGAACGCCTCCAGAAACAGCCCGCGCGTCACTTCCCTGAGGCTCGCCAGCAGCCGCGGTCCGGACTGCGCGATCAGCAGGACGAAGACCGTGAACTGCAGTCCGCTGACAAAATCGCGCGAAGCCGCGAATTGGCCTTCCTTACGCGCCTTAATCAGCCGCCGCGGTGTAGCCTGTTCCGATTTTTCGCCCGAGTGCGACGCCATATCTTATAGAAGAATCACAGCCCCAATAGCCGGCCCAGGGCGTTGAACGATTCCGTGCCCAGTTGCTGGTACAGCTTGGGAATTAGTAGGACCAAAAGGCTCAACGCCGCCAGCGCCGTAAACATCTTGGCTGGAAACGCCAGCGCGATCAGCTGCAGTTGAGCGTTCAAGTGCCCCAAAAGTCCGATCGATAAATCGATCAGGAACAACAGCGTCATCAACGGCAACGCCAAATGGAGGCCGGTGCTAAAAATGTTGGACCCCAGCATCACCAAAGCTTCCACGCTGGCGCGCGAAGCCGTGAACGCGCCCGGCGGATGTGTTTCCAGGCTGCGCGATAGAACCATCAGCACCATCCGATCGAATCCCATGGTGAAGAACAGCAATCCGGCGGTCAATTGCGCCAGGATAATCAGAACGGTGGAATCGGCTTCGGTGTTGGGATCGATCGTGGAAGCATAAGCGAAACCCGCCTGCGTGCTGATGGCCTGGGCCGCAAAAGTAATGGCTTCGATAATGAACGCTACAGCCAGCCCGGTGGCCAATCCGATGGCTGCCTCGGCGAGCATCCAGCCCGCCATTTGAAACATGCTCGCAGGAATCGGATCCAGCGCCGGCCAGCGCGAATACATGCCGAACGTCAGCACCATGGAGAGCGTGATCTTGGCCGCGCTCGGGCCGGCTTCCAAACCAGGCAGTGGGAGATACACGAAGACCCCGGAAATACGCGCTAGCACGAGCAGGAACGCGTACAGCACCGACGCCGGAATGGCCGGATTACCGTGCATAAAAGCTAGTGCGCATACCGCGACAGGTTGCCGAGCACTCCAATCGAATAGGCCGAAAGCTGCTTCAGCATCCACGGCATCAGCAGCAGAAAACCAAACAGGAACGCAGCCAGCCGCGGGATGGTGCTGAACGCGGAGTCCTGCATCGAAGTAGCGATCTGAATGATATTGACGACAATGCCCACCGCAAAACCGATGGCGAGCAACGGCGCGCACACCAGAACAGTTGTCCAGAGGGCTTGGCTGATAATATGAACCGCAGCGTCAGGAGTCATTAGTTTCCTCAATAGAACGTTTTTAGTAGCGAGCCAATCACCAGATTCCATCCGTCCACCAGAACAAATAGGAGAATCTTAAACGGAGCCGAGATCATCACCGGCGGCAACTGCACCATGCCAATCGACAGCGTGATGGAGGCCACCGCCAGATCGATGATCAGAAACGGCAGATACAGCACGGCTCCAATTTGAAAACCCGCCTTCAACTCCGAGAGGATGTAGGCCGGGATGAGAACCTTCAAATCCAAGTCAGCCGCGTTTTTCGGAGGCGCGGACTTGGTCATTTCCACGCAAGTCTGGATGTCTTTCTCGCGCGCGAACTTCAGCAGAAAGCTTTTCAGCGGCCGGGCGCCGTCATCGAAACCCTGCTGCCAGGTCACCTGCCCGCTTTCCACAGGTTCCCAGCCGCGATGGTAAATGTCCTGAACCACCGGCTGCATTATCAGGAACGCCAGGAACATCGACAAGCCCACCAGCACCTGGTTGGATGGAGCCGATTGCGTGCCCAAGGCCTGCCGCAGAAAATGCAGCACGATCACGATCCGCAGAAACGGGCTCACCGACATCACCACCGCCGGCAGCAGGGTGAGCAGCGTCAATAAAATGACGATTTGCGTAGGACTGCTGAGCGTCAATCCGCCCTTGGCGCCTGTCGAGCCGAATACTGGAATCGACTGATCCGCGGGCGCGCCCAGCGCCGAGCCGGCCAACGACAGAAATAGCGAAATGCAAACGGTTTTGATCATTAGTTAGAACGAAGCAGATCGCGCGGCAGTGACGTTGCGTCCAGCGGAATCCCAGCTTCCAGCAGAGTGCAGGAAGACGGCGCGGTGGCAATCAAAACGGTTCGGTCCGAAACCCGCACCAGCAATAAGGCGTGCTGCGGAGTCAGCGAAACGCGTTCCAATACTTCCAAGCGCCGCGCGTTTCCACCGCGCCCGAAGCCTTTCGGGAAGGAACCCATGGAAAATGAAGCCAGTCCACGCCGCTTGGAGAACCACAACAGTCCGCCCAAGAGCGCGAAAACCAGCAACACCATTCCAATTTGCTCAGTTAGTTGCATTGCCGCCCGTGCCGCTCTTCTGCAGCATCCTTTGGACTCGAACCGAGACCGTATCGTCGATAACCACCACTTCGGCCTCGGCCAGCTTGACGCTGCTCGCGAACAGAGGGAAAGGGGCGCCCGCGGGATGATCCGTCCGCAACACCGCGCCCTCTTGCAGCTCGAAGATCTCCCCGATGCTCATCGAGAGGGTCCCGAGCTCTAGTTCCACGACGAAAGGCAACTCCCCGAAACGCTGTAAAACGTCGGAAGAGTTCATCACTATTGCTTCAGAGCGAGGAGTGCTTGAGTCAGCTGATCCAGCGTCAAGATGACTTTGGAGTTAGCCTGATACGAGTTTTGATACACGATGAGGTTGGTGAACTCGGTCGCGATGTCCACAGTGGAAGCTTCCAGCGCTCCGCCTTCCACCGTTCCCAGTGTGCCGGTGCTTGGAACTCCAACCACGGGCGTGGCGGTATTGGCGCCCGCTTCGTAGTTATTTTGGCCGGTGGCGATCAGTGAATCCGGATTGCTGACCGATGCGAGCGCCAGCTGGCCGATTACCTCTTGGTTGCCGTTGGAAAATTGCGCCGTGATCGCGCCGCCGTTGGCGATGGACACCTGGGTCACCTGCGATGCCGCTACTCCGTCCTGGCTGGCGGCTGAAACTGCCGACGTGTTGGCGTACTGCGTAATCACAGGCGTTCCCGCACCGTTTTCGGTAGCCAGATTCCAGTTGACGTTCATGTCGCTAGCGCCGTCGGCCAATCCTGTGATTGAGATCGGCACCTGCGCCGGGCCTACTGGGGAAGTTAAATTGCCGTTGCTGTCGAACGTGAGGGAGCCAGTCGCCACCGCGCTCGGCGTGCCCGCAGTTCCGCCGGCCAGTTCCTCGCCCGGTATGTCCACTTCGTAGTTCCAAGTGCCCGAAGTACCGCTTTGGGTGAAGTTAACGGTCAGATTGTGTTCCACTCCCAACGAGTCCACCACTTGAATAGGTGTCGAGAAGGTTCCACTGGGTAGTCCAGCCACCCCGGAGGCGTTCAAGTTCACGCTCAGCGAGAAGTTCTGAGTCGCACTGGGCGTCTGCAGCGCGTTGGATGGAATCGTGATAGTTCCGACTGCGCCACTGGTGTTGACGACGCCGTTTACCGCCGACCAGCCCTGCACGAACTGGCCCGTGGCCGTGATGAGATTGCCGTTGGCGTCCAGGTTGAAATTCCCGGCTCGCGTATACAAAGTGTTCCCGGATGGGTCCTTCACCACGAAAAATCCGTTGCCCTGCACCGCGGCGTCGAAATTTCCACCGGTAAGCTGGATGGACCCTTGCGTAAAAAGCCGCTCGGTTTGCGGAGCCGAAACGCCGCCGCCGATCTGCGTAGAGCCGCCTCCGACCGACTGCTGCAGGAGGTCGTAGAACGACACCGTGCTGTCCTTGTAACCCGTCGTGTTGAGATTGGCCAAGTTGTTCCCGACGATGTCGAGCGCGGCCGAATCCGCGGTAAGTCCGCTAAGTGCGATGGAAAATGACGACATTTAAGTGCTCCTTTTCTGGTTGATGAAAAATTGGGTTCCGTTACGAGGAAGGGGTCCCATTGGTTTGGTTAGTTGCTGTCCGCATTGGTTGGCGCGACATCGCCCGTCAGACTTTGCACACCCTGGTTGATTCCCATGAGCTGCTCTAACTCGCTGTACTGCACCAGCTGTCCGACGAACTGGATGCTGTCGGTGGGATTCAGCGGGTCTTGATTTTAATCTGTGCCACCAGCAATTGGAGGAACGTGCTCTCGCTGGTGAGCGCGTCGGTAGGGGTGGTTACCGAACTAGACGAGCCGGATGAGCCTGAGCCGCTGGTCCCGCTGGTGCCGGCGGTGGCGGCGGCCTGAGCTTGCGCCTGGGCACGAGCTTCGGCTTGCGCTAGCGGCGTATTCGTTAAGGCAGATGTGCCAAATAGCTGCATTATCTGTTACCTCCTGGAGCGTTTCCGCTCGTGATCTGCTGTTCAAGTTCCTGCTGCCAATGACCGCCCGGCGTGCGGCGATCGCGTTGCTGCTGCCGGTCGCCAGCGGAAGATTGCTGTTGCTGAGAGGATCGCTGTCCGCCGGTGTGCGAGTCCTGCTGGCTTTCGGGTTGTGCAGCCGTCGCCGCCGGCTTCACGGTCTCCGCTTTCCAACCTTGTTGGCTCAACTGCGCCGACAGTTCCCCAAGATTCGACCGCAACGATTCGCGCAGCGTTGGATCTGACGCATGCACCGTGACATTCACGGTTCCGGCACGCTCGGCGACCCGAATCGCGGCTGACGACTGATCATTACCGGTGAGATGCAGCAGGATTTCGCTGCTTGCCGAGGTCTTCGGAAGCTCCGGCGCCGCCAGGTGCGTCTCTTGCGCGGCCAGAGCTGCACTGGCATGGGCCGGTTCGGCTAGCTCGGTCGAAAAACCAGTGCGGCTAACCTCGGACGGTTGCGGCATACTTATTTCACTCCACCGTGTCACCGTCTCACGCGACCCCACTTGCTGCGGTAAGTCCGCGATCTTGGGCGCGCGCGTATCTGTTTTCCCGGACGCAGGCGCGGGAGAAGGCGATGCTGTCTCGCGCTTCGTGTTACTCGAAGCCTGGCTCTGCGGCTCTTGGGTTTCAGCCGCGGGCGCCGGCTTCGCCTGAGGAACTGCAGGTTTCGGGTCACTAACCTGTGGCTCGGCGAGACTAACTACCGGCTGAACCTGCGCATCACTTGTGTCAGGGGAAATCATACGGACCGCAAAGGCGATGTTCTCCGCTTTGGCCTCGAGCGGAGTCTTCGGTGCTACGACAGATTCGCCGATCGCCGTCTTTGCTGCCTCGCCGTGCGCAGCCGCGGGAGTCGCGGATGCTTTTGCTGGTTCGGGTTCGGGCTCAGGCTTCGTGCCCTCTGAACGTTCGACGACAGCGCTAGGAACCGGAGGGGCGATTGTCGGAGTGGAATCCAGATGAACGGGATCGGGTGAAGTAACACGCCGCGGGCTCGCGTCCTTCTGCTTTGCCACTGGCGCCGGGGGCTGCGCAACGGGCGCCGGAGCGGCTGTCGTTATAGGTGCCGGCGTAGTCGGTGTGGCAAGCGGAGGTGTAACCGGTATTGCTGCCGACGTCGTAACCGGAGCAGCCTCTTCAGCTTCAGTGGATGGTGGCACGATTACCGGGGTCGCAGATTCCACCGTCTGCGGCTTGGCTACCGCGACGGCGGGCCCTGCCTCCGGCTCTTGCTGCTCGGGGCTCTGCGCTATTTTCTGCGGAGCGGCCTGCTGGTGTTCCGCAACCGGCACAGGCGGCCCACTCCGTATATGCATCGCTTGCGGCTTCGTGGGCGCAGCGGCTTGGGACGTAGGGATTGGCACCAAAGAGGTCGTCACAACTCTCGGCGAAGCTATTGAGGTTGCTGCCGGCGCTGGCATAGCAATCGGACTGGTCTTCGGCGAAACGGTGCTTATTGACGGAAGCGGCGTGGAACGTGCGGGAACGCTCGTTATTAGCGAGTTCGACACAGCCGTCTTTTCTACTCCCGGCCGTTGGACGTCCTTCGTCATCGTTGGCTCTTTGGGTTCCTGCTGCGCCACATCGTTGGACGAAGGCTGGAACGCATCCGGTGTAGAGGAAGGCTTCTGCGGTTCAACCGCCGTTTCCCCGGTTGGGCGGGTCAATGTTGCGGTTAGCTGAGCCAGGTTCTGGCTGGGGAAGGGGATCTGCGGAGCAACATATTGCGATGGTTGCTGTGGAGCGCTGTCCTGGGGTTGCTCGGGCGTTGGATCGAGCGAATTCTTCTTAGTAGCCAAAGCGCCGCTGAACCCAGCCGAAGGACCATGGAACTTGGTCGGGACGCTTTGAAACGCGGTTTTTTGCTCATCCACCGCGTTTTCATCACCCGGCGCCTCCAAAGCTTCCAAGCTGTCCAATACATTCTTGAAAGGGATTGTTTTGGCGGCATTTAGGCCTTGCAGTTCGATTGGCAGGGCGAGAGAAACTACCGGCAAATTCCGAAGGGCAGGCGCCGGCGAAGAAAGAATCACGGCCCGAGTAATGCAGTTTCAAGACCACAATACTCGCGTCCGATTATCAGCGCGTTAGCAAACGCCGCCGTCGAGAACTCGGCGGTTACCGACTTAGATTCGGCGAAGCGGGTGCGAGCGTTCGCTTCCCTTATCGCAATTGTAGAAGCAAGTTCTACGTTTTTTTTGATTTCGTGCTTTGGCCGTGAACTTGCATTGAGCGTTGTCGCTCTATGGATCAGATCAGTGTATTGGCGGCCGGCGGCATGCGTTCGCGCATGCAGTCGCTCGACGTCGTTGCGAACAATCTCTCGAACTCTTCCACCAGCGGCTACAAGAGCGACGGCGAGTTCTATTCCATGTTCGCCTCGGAAGCCGCCACTGACGACGGGTCGGGGCCAGCCTCGGTTCCCACCCTCGGACACCAGTGGACCGATTTTGGCCAGGGCCTCCTTGAGCCGACCAACAATCCGCTCGACTTCGGCATCTCTGGAAAAGGCTTCTTCGTCGTGCAAGGGCCCTCGGGACCGCTTTATACACGCAATGGAAATTTCCGGTTCTCCACGAAGGGAGCCTTGGTCACCGGCGATGGCTACCCGCTTCTCCAGCAAAACGGACAGCCGTTCCAGGCGAATCCGGCGCAGCCGGTGACAGTCTCACGCGACGGTGATATCAGCCAAGCCGGCAACTCCCTAGGAAAAATCAAGATCGCCGAATTCAGCAGCACCGCCGGGCTCACCAAACAAGGCAATAACTACTTTCAAAACAACACCGCGCAGGAGCCGGCGAACTCTACCGACGCGCAGGTCTATCAAGGAAAAATCGAAGCGTCCAACGTCAGTGCCTCGCATGGAGCTGTCCGAATCGTTGGCTTGATGCGCCAGTTCGAAATGATGCAAAAGGCCATCTCGATTTCCAATGACATGGGCAGCAAGGCCATCGAAGAAGTGGCGAAGGTCTAGCAGCATGGGGAGAAATGATCAATGATTCGAGCACTTATTTAGCGCCGCCAGCGGCATGAACGCGCAGCAAACCAACGTGGAAAACATCGCGAACAATATCGCGAATGCCAACACGGCGGGCTTCAAAGCCAGGCGCGCGCAGTTTCAGGACCTGCTCTATCAGAACCTGATCCAGCCCGGCGCGGCCGCCAGCCAGCAAACCATCGTCCCCACCGGCCTGCAGTTGGGTCTCGGCACGCGAGCCGTATCCAACGAAATCATTTTCACCCAGGGCGACTTCTCCGAAACGGACAATCCCTTGGACATGGTCATTCAGGGCAACGGCTTCTTCCAGGTCCGTCAGCCGAACGGCGACTTAGCTTATACCAAGGCTGGAACTTTCCACCTAAACAATACAGGCCAGATTGTAGATCCCAACGGCAACCTGCTAGACCCGCCCATCACGGTTCCACAAAACGCTCTCTCGCTTACCATTGCCACCGACGGAACCGTTAGTTATACCCTGCCCGGACAGAGCGCGGCGCAGCAGGGGGGACAGATCCAACTCGCCAACTTTCCCAATCCGTCCGGCCTGAACGCCATCGGCCAAAGCCTGTTCCAACAGACCGATGCCTCGGGTGCTCCCGTCATTGGCGCGCCCGGCAGCCAGGATGGAATGGGCACGCTGCTGCAAGGCTACGTGGAACAATCCAACGTCAGCATCGTTCAGGAATTCGTGAATCTGATCGTCAGCCAGCGCGCCTACGAAGCAAACTCCAAAGTGGTGAAAGCCGCCGACGACATGTACCAACAGGTCAACAACCTTAAGCAATGAGCGTATGGATTCTCTTCTTCAGCATGATCACGCACTCGGGGCCTTGTGAAATGATCGCCAACGATCGCATTCTCGGCGCAGATCTGGCCAGGGCGGTGCCGGCCTTCGTGAATAAAATTCCTGGCGATACAGTGATCGGATACTCTCCCACGCCAGGCACGCGCCGTGTCTTCAAGTCGGTGGAGTTGCAGCGCCTCGCCGCTCCCTATGGCGTCGCTCTCGACGGCCAGCCCGAAGTGTGTTTTGAATGGAACACCCAGCCGCTGACCGAAGACGTGGTTCGCGCGGCCATTCGCGATTCGTTGCAGCTGCCGGACGCGCACGTCGACGTGCTGGCTATCAGCGGAAATCAGGCGCCCGCCGGCAAAGTGCGGTTTCCCATTGCGGGCCTCTTGGCCTCCACGCTCACTGGGCCGGACACGCCCGTCACGTGGCGCGGCGAAGTGCTCTATCAGGGGTCGCGTAAATTCTCGGTCTGGGCCCGGGTGAAGGTGTCCGCCACCACCACCCGAGTAGTGGCCACTCAGTTGATCTTGCCGGGCGAAACCGTCGCGCCGGACGCGGTCCGGGTCGAGACCTATGACGATTTCCCCCTCCGCAACGACATCGCGCGCAATCTCGAAGAGGTGGTTGGCCGCATGCCCCGCCGTGCCATCCGCATGGGGCTGCCCGTGTTCCGTTCCGATCTGATCGAGCCGTTCCAAGTGCAGCGCGGTGATATGGTCGACGTAACCGCCATCTCAGGCGCCACTCAACTGCACTTGGCCGCCGTAGCCGAAACATCCGGACGGCAAGGCGACATCATCTCGCTCAAAAACCCGCGCAGCGGAAAGTTCTTTCGCGCGCGAATCGAAGGAAAAAATAGAGCGCTAGTGTTGGCGTGGCCCCTGTCGCTGCCAACTACCCTCCAAACGAGGATTCAATGAATATTCGCATCGCGAGCCTTCTGATCGTCTGCGCCGCCCTCTGCGCGGCCGCTTCGCCGAAGGACAAGAAGAAAAAGCCGACGCCGCCGGAACCCTCGCCGCTCGACAAATACATCAGCGATGCCTATAAAGACGGCAGTTCGCCGCAGGCCGCCCATCCGCCCGGATCCACCTGGTCGCAGAACGCGCTGTTCTCCAATTTGGGGATGGACCTGAGAGCCAGCCGCGTGGACGACCTGGTAAATATCGTCGTGAGTGAGACGTTTTCGGCCGTCGCCAATGGCGATGTAAAGACTCAGCGGCAATCCACGGCTCAAAGCAGCATTGCCTCGCTGGCCGGTATTACCAAAGCCACTGGACCTTGGGCCAATCTCGCCAAGACCAATACACAAACCCAACTGGCCGGAACCGGCGAAACCAGCCGGGGCGCCGTACTCACTGCGAATCTGAGCGCGCGTGTGACCCACATCTTGCCGAACGGCTATCTGGTCATCGAAGGAACCAAGCGGGTGCAGGTAAGTTCGGAGAACCAAGTGGTCACCGTGCGCGGCGTCATCCGGCCGGTGGATCTGGCTCCCAACAACAGCATCTCCTCCAACCTGATCGCACAAATGGAAATCCAGGTAAGCGGCAAGGGCGTCATCAACGATTCCATTCATCGTCCGAACATTTTGTACCGAATTTTGCTAGGTATTCTGCCGTTCTAATCTTCATTTATCATGCGACTCTCACTTGTTTTTCTGACCGCCGCGCTGCTGCTGCAACTTCCCGCGGCAGCCGCCGATTCCGCGGCCGCGCGGCTCAAGGAGCTGGTTTCCCTCGAAGGCGTTCGCGAGAATCAGTTGATCGGCTACGGTATCGTGGTCGGACTGAAGGGCACCGGCGACCGCCAGCAAACGCTCTTCACCGCGCAAAGCCTCGCCAACATGCTGCAGGAAATGGGCGTCACCGTGAATCCCACCGCCATCTTGGTTAAGAACACGGCATCGGTAATGGTCACAGCCACGCTTCCAGCGTTCGCGCAATCGGGAATGCAGATCGACGCGACGGTGGCAGCCATGGGCGACGCCGCCAGCTTACAGGGCGGATTGCTGCTGATGACCAGCCTGCGCGCTATCGATGGCCAGGTTTATTCCATCGCGCAAGGCCCGGTGGTCACCGGCGGCTTCATCGCGGGCGGCGCGGGCAACACGCAGGTAGTCAACCATCCCACCGTGGGCCGCATCCCGGACGGGGCCATCGTGGAGCGTCCATCGCCTGCCATCGAGCCCACCACCGTGGTGCGCCTGCAACTCCATGCCGCCGACTTTACCACTGCGGCCCGCATCGCCGAAGTCGTGAATCATCACTTCACTCCAGATAGCCCGGCCATCGCTCACGCCGACAATTCCGGCCTGGTCAGCGTCGCCGTCCCCGCCAGCTTCTCCTCGCACACCGCCGAATTCATTGCACAACTCGAAATCTTGACGGTGCAAGCCGATCGTCCAGCCAAAGTCGTTATCAATGAACGCTCCGGAACCATCGTGATGGGCAAGGAAGTTCGCGTCTCGCCCGTGGCTATCATGCACGGCGATCTAACGGTTCAAATTCAAACCGCGTATGACGTGTCTCAACCCGGTCCATTTTCGAACGGTACAACCCAGGTCGTCCCCCAAGTCTCCGTCGGGGTAAAGGAAGATAAGGCCCGCAACGTCATGCTCAAGGAAGGCGCCACCGTGGAAGAACTGGTGCGTGCTCTCAGTTCCATCGGTTCCACGCCGCGCGACATTATCGCGATTTTGCAGAGCCTGAAAGCCGCCGGAGCGCTGGAATCGGACATCGAGGTGATCTGATGTCCATGGACATTCATCTCCTCAACCCACTCACCAGCCTGACCCCATCGCTGCAACCATTGAAAACCAGCACGCCCGCCGATGGCGAGACCTTCGATCAGGCGCTGGCCTCGGTATCCAAGAAGCCCGACCCCATCGCCCAGGTCGCCAAGCAATTCGAAGCCCTGATGATCGGCCAAATGTTGAGATCCGCGCGCGAATCGTCCGGCGGTGGATGGCTCGGAAACGAGGACGATCAGGAAGACCAGACCGGTTCGCTAGTCATGGAAATGGCTGAGCAGGGATTCTCGCAGGCCATGGCGGCTCGCGGCGGACTAGGCATCGCGAAAATGGTCACGGCCAATCTGGAGCGCGGCCACTCTAAAACTCCCAGCTCCGATTCTGAGACCCCGGATCCGGCGAATACGGGTTTGAAGCGCCAGCCTCGCTAGCCGCAGACACCGTACTCTTCACCTCCGCCTCGGCCTCCCCTTTTTGCTCCCCCGAGAGATTATTTATCGCGCCCACCCAGCCTTCCAGCAGCGTCTGGACCAGCCCTTGCACTTCCCGCAGCATGCTTTCCGACTTTTCCGCATGCGCCTGGATCAACCGCCGCTGCAGATATCCATACAACCCGGCTAAGGTGTCGCAGTACTGCGGATTCACCTCGCGCCGCAGCGAAAACCTCAACTCGCCCAGAATTTGCACTGCCTTGGTTACAGCGTTTCCGCGCGCCAGAATGTCGCCGGCCCGATGCGCGGTAACCGCTTCTTGCACCGATTGAAGCGCGCCTTCATACAGCATGCGCGTCAGTTCCATCGGCGTTGCCGACGACACCCGGCTTGCAACGTACTCTTTTTTAACGTCCGAGGGCGTCATGAACCGTTTCTCACCAGCTACGTATCGCACAAGCGGTTAGGGCCGTTCACATATTATTTCTCCCCGCGTTTGCGGGTATCCGCGCTACCCGCATAAGAAATGTTAAAGAATGGCGCGGCGGCCTGAAGTGTTCTGTCTAAAACTCCGATCTTGTAACCACAAGGCTAAGTTAGATGCATTACCGCACTTTGGGAGTGGAGCGTTTAGTGTGAATACAGTACTGTGGATTGACGAAAGCGCTACCGGCACGCAGCACGTTTTCGTCAAAGACGGCCCGGAGAAGCTCCAGGTTTTGTTCGCCGCAAGCCTCGCAGAGGCTTTCGAATCGCTGAAGGCGAATCCCATCGACGCGGTGCTGGTGCATTTGCCGATCGCCGAGTGTTCCGGCGCCGACGTGCTTCGGCACATCCACGGGGAAGGCTGCAAAGTTCCGGTCGTCATCTATGAACCCGCGGGATCCGTTTCCAGAGCCCTCGACCTCACCCAGCGAGGCGCGTTCCAATATGTAGCGCACCAGGTGAAGCCGGAAGAGCTTTGCGAGCTATTGGCCGTCGCCATCCGCCACCACAGCGGGAAATCACACGACGGTAAATCGAATCACATGCCCCAGCAAACGCGCAGTTGGCGCGATTCGTTCGTCGGCTCCAGCAGTGCGATGCGCGAAGTAGTCGAAATCGTCGAGCTGGTCGGCAACCGGCGCTCCACCGTTCTCATCACCGGCGAAACCGGAACGGGCAAGGAAGTGGCCGCGCGCGCCCTGCACATGGCTAGCAACCGGTCCACGTCGAAGATGGTCGCCGTGAATTGCGCCGCGCTGCCAGACCATTTGCTCGAAGCCGAACTCTTTGGCCACACCAAGGGAGCCTTCACCGGAGCGGTGAATGCGCGCGTCGGATTGTTCGAGCAAGCCCACCGCGGAACGATTTTTCTGGACGAAATCGGCGAGATGCCGTTGCCGCTGCAAGCCAAGCTACTGCGCGTCCTGCAGGAACGCGAGATCCAGCGCATCGGCAGTTCGGAACCGGTTCCCATCGACGTCCGCGTTATTGCAGCTTCCAACGTAAGCCTGCTGGACGGGTTGCCAACCGGCGCTTCCGCGAGGATCTGTACTATCGCCTGAACGTGGTTGCGCTCCGTATGCCCGCGCTGCGCGAGCGGCCCACCGACATCCCCGAGCTAACCGCGCATTTTTTGAACAAAATCGCCGAGCACGAACCATCCTGGAGAAAACATATTTCCGCGCAGGCCATCGAAATGTTCCTGAAGTATTCTTGGCCCGGGAATGTCCGGCAGCTGGAACACGCCCTGGAATCGGCGGCCGCCCTCAGTGGCGCGCGAAGCGTTCTCTATCCTGGCGATTTCGATCTTCCCGCCGAGGTTCGGTCATCCGAATTCGGCTCTCTCTCTTCACTCGACGTGCCGGAATCCGGGATCAATTTTGAAGAACTCATGACCGGTATCGAGCGGCGGCTGCTCGAACGGGCGCTCGCGAAATCGGGCGGCAACAAAGCGCGTGCTGCCAGCATGCTTCACATGAAACGCACCACGCTGCTCTCGAAGTTTAAGTCGCTGGAAGTGTGCGCATAGCATTTCATGGCTCAAGCACGTGCCATCAGTAGTCCGGCTCCGGCTCCCAGTCCCGTAACCGCGGTTGGCCTCTCCAGCCCCGGCGAGCTGGTTGTACCAATAGCAGTTCTGCTCATCGTCATCGCGCTGATCACCCCTCTGCCCAGTTTTCATGCTGGACATCCTCATCGTTCTGGATCTCATGATGTCGGTCATCGTGATGATGGTGGCCATGTATATCGGCCGTCCGGTGGAATTCAGCGTCTTTCCCACCGTGCTTTTGCTGCTGACGCTTTTTCGTCTGGCGCTCAATGTCTCATCGTCGCGCCTGATTCTGCTCAATGGAAATACCGGAACGTCTGCCGCCGGCCACGTCATCGAAGCCTTCGGAAGCTTCGTAGTGGGCGGTAACTACATCATCGGCGCCGTCATCTTTTGCGTTCTCATCGCGATTCAATACGTTGTAATCAATCACGGTTCCGTGCGCATTTCCGAAGTCACCGCGCGTTTCACATTGGACGCTCTCCCCGGTAAGCAAATGTCTATCGATGCCGATCTGAACGGCGGCCTGATCGACGAGACCGAGGCGCGCCGCCGTCGCCGCGAACTGAGCAGCGAAGCTGAGTTTTACGGCGCCATGGATGGAGCCTCGCGCTTCACCCAGCGCGATGCCATCGCCAGTATCATCATCACCGGCGTCAATATCATCGCCGGATTTCTAATCGGCGTTCTGCAGCACAAGATGGATCTGGGAAGCGCGCTCCAAACCTACACCGTACTTACTATCGGCGACGGCCTGGTCACCGTGATTCCGGCGCTCATGATCTCCATCTCTGGCGGCTTGATCGTCACGCGCGCCAGTTCCGACTCACGGCTGGGCGCGCAGTTCCAAGCCCAGGTCTTCGGCAAATCGGAGCCTTTGCTGCTCGCGAGCGGCGTGCTGGTGGCCCTATCTTTGTTCCCCGGTTTACCAACCGTTCCATTCCTCGCTTTGGGCGGGGGGCTCGGCTTCATCGGCTGGCGCAAGCGTCGGAATAACGACGCTTCCGTCAAAACTTCGACGAATGCCGACGAGAAACCGGCCAAGGAAAATGTCGAAGCGCTGCTCCAGGTAGATCCTCTGACAGTCGAAGTTGGGCTCGGTCTGGTCAAACTGGTCGACGGCGGATCGAACTCGCGGCTGCTGCAAAGAATCTCCGGTATCCGCAAAACGCTGGCCTCGCAACTCGGCTACTTCTTGCCGCCCGTCAAGGTCAACGACAATCTCTCGCTGCGTGCGCGCGAGTACACCATATTCATCAAAGGCGTGGAAATGGGCCGTTACGAGCTCCCCGCCGGCCAGGAATTAGCCATACCCAGCGGTGTAGTCGATGGCAGCGTCGATGGCATGCCGACCAAAGATCCAGCCTTCCATCTGGCGGCTCTCTGGATTCCCGCCGAGCGCGCCGCGTTCGCTCGCACCCGCGGCTACACCGTGGTCGACGACGTCAGTGTAATGGGCACCCACCTCTCCGAGGTTGTCCGGCGTCACGCCCACGAACTCTTTACCCGACAGGACACCAAGAACTTTTGCGACCGCGTGGCTCAGACCAACCCCAAGGTGGTCGAGGATTTGGTGCCAAAAATGCTATCCCTTTCGGTGATCCAGCGTGTGCTTCAGAATTTGCTTCGAGAACGGGTCCCGATCCGCGACTCCGTTACCATTCTGGAGGCCCTGAGCGAAGGAGCGCAAATGACGAAGAACCCGGTGCTGCTCACCGAATACGTGCGCCAAGCCATTCGCCGGGCCATCATCAGCACCCATGTGAACCAGCAAAGTGAGTTGGCCGCGTATCTGGTGGAGCCGTCCGCCGAACACGCCGTGGAAGCCGTGGTGGAGCACAGCGAGCACAACAGCGTCCTCGGTTTGGCCCCGCAAGCGGCGCGCGATCTGGTGGGACGCATCACTCGGCGGCTGGAACGGCCGGATTCCTCGGCCGTGGTTCTGGTGAACCCGTCCATTCGCTACTTCGTCAAGCAGTTGCTCGAGACCGCGTTCCCCGATGTCACCGTGCTTTCCCACAGTGAAGTGCCGCCGGAAATTAAGGTGAAGTCGCTGGGGTGGATCGGATAATGCCGGATTGGATAAAGATGGAACAACCCTCAACTTCCATGCGCATCAAATCGTTTTTCGCCGCCTCCGTGGAACATGCCATTCAAGAGGCCCGGCAGGAACTCGGCCCGGATGCGATGCTGATCACTTCCCGCCGTTCGGCGCCCGAAGCCCGCAGCCTGGGTGCTTATGAGGTGGTGTTCGGCCTTCAGGCCGCCAGCCCCAAGCCCAGCGCCGCTTCGATCGCCCGGCCCGCCACCCATGCGCCCGCCCTAGACCTATCTGTTGAACTGCAAAACCTGCGCGCGCAATTACAAGAAATCAAAAGCACGCTGCAAGGCCCCCACTCCGGGGAGCCATCGTCGCAGGAAGCCGAGGAATTGTTCAGCCAGCTGGTCTCGCTGGATGTCTCGCGCAACGTGGCGCGCGATCTGGTCTCATCAGCGGCCCGCCTGCGCGATCAACTGTCGGCCAAGCTTCCGTCCGCGCCGCTTCCCTTGCAAGCCTACGCCGCTGAGCTGGCTTCCAAAAGACTTCGCTTCGCTCCGTCCGCCAATCGGGAATCGCAGGAAGCAGGCCGCGTGATCGTGTTTGCAGGTCCGGCCGGCGCCGGCAAAACCACCACCCTCATCAAGATCGCGGTCCGCGAAGGCCTGGCCAATCGCATGTCCGTCCGCATCCTTTCGGTTGACCCTTATCGTGTAGCCGCGCACGAAAAATTGCGGAGTTTTGCCGGAATTATCGGGGTCGGATTCAGCGCGGTCAATTCCGTCCAAGAGTTCGCCGGCGCCCTGGAAGAGACTCGCACGAAGAGCATTGTCTTGGTGGATACGCCCGGGTACAGCCCGTCGGATATCGACAGCGCGAAAGAGGTCGCCGCGTGCCTCGAACGTGTCGCCAACAAACAGGTCCATCTGGTGTTGCCCGCTTCGATGAAAAACGCCAGCCTGACGCGCTGCATCCGCGATTACGCAGCCTTCGCGCCCGACTATTTGTTGTTCACCAAGCTCGACGAATCGGAGTCGCAAGGGGCCATCCTTTCCACGGCGCTCGAAGCGGACAAACCGCTTTCGTTTTTCGCCGCGGGCCAGAATATTCCCGAAGACATTGAACCGGCCAGCGCGCCCGGGCTGCTCGGGTCTGTATTCCGTCAGCAAAGCGCGGAGGCGGTTTCGGCGGCATAAATGGCTTCTAACCTATTAGCGAACGCGGGATTCTACACCTCTCCGCCCACCATGGCGCCGGAAGAGCGCGAACGCTTGATCCTCGAAAATCTGCCGCACGTGCGCTGGGTCGCCATGCGCATCCACGAGAAAATCGGCGGCGCGGTCGGCTTGGACGATCTCGTTTCGGCTGGCGTCATTGGATTGATCAACGCCGTGGATAGCTACGATGCCAAGTTCAACGTCAAGCTCAAAACTTATGCTGAACACCGCATCCGCGGCGCTATTCTGGATAGCATTCGCGGCCTGGATGGCGTGCCCGTCCACAAGCGCAAACGGCTGAAGGAAATTGAAGCCGCCATCGCTGCCGCAGAACAACGTCTGCAGCGCGTTCCCGGCGAAGAAGAGATCGCGGGCGAGTTGAACATCCCACTCGCCGAATATCAGGACCTGCTGGCCGAGGTGCGAGGCATCAGCCTCGGCAGTCTGGATGAAATCGCCGACGGGTTTTCCGAAAGCAAGCTGCTCCGCTATGTCGCTCAGGATGAGGAAAACCTGCCAGCCCGCATTCTGGAACGCGCCGAATTGGAAAAACTGCTGGCCGACGCCGTCAACAAGATGCCGCGCCTGGAGCGAACCATCCTCACGCTGTATTTCATGGAAGAACAAAATCTGCACGAGATCGCCGAGATCCTGGGCATGCATACCACGCGCGTGTGCCAGCTCAAATCGCAAGCGGTGCTGCGCCTGCGGGCCTACGTCATTAAGAAGTGGCCGGCTACGCGAGGAATCCTCTAATGGGTGAGATGGTAAATGGCTGACCAGGAAGAAAGCACCCAAACGCCGCCCTCGGCTGAGGAACAATCGAACCCCGGCACGTCCGCGGCGCGCCCGCCATCGGAACCAGCCCGGGCGCCTGAACCCTCGCGTGCCGCGCCATTACTGATGGGCGTCAAACTGCCCATTCGCGTGCTCCTGGGCCGTACGCAGCTTTGTTTGAGAGACATCGCCGAGCTGGGGAGCGGCGCAGTGGTGGAATTGGATTGTTCGCCGGACGACCCGGTGGAGATCATTGTGAACGATCGCGTCATCGCGCACGGTGAAGTCGTCGTGGTCGCCGGAAACTATGGAGTGCGCATCACCAAAATCGCGTCGCGCGTCGAAGCCCCCGAGGCGGAAGGCGGAGCGGCCGATCTCTTCAGCCTCTCCGAAAAACTGAGGTAACCGAATGTTCTTGACCCTGCTTCCCTATATCACCGTGGCTGCGAATCTGACTCTCTTGTTGGGAGTTCTGTTCAGCTATCAACCAGCGTGTCAACCAGCTCCGCGGCCGCGCAAGCTTGAATCAAGCCGCCCAGCAATCGGAAATGCAACGCTTGTCCATCGAAATCGCCGAACTGAAAACTAAGGTCCAGGAGCTCGAGGAAACCGGACATTCTGTGCAACCCGCGGTAGCCGTGGCCGGAACCAGCGGCGTTAGCAGCACGCTCCGCAGCAAAATATTGAAAATGCATCGCCTCGGCCAGTCTTCTGAGCGAATTGCCGGGGCTCTCCGCCTCTCCCGGGGCGAGGTGGATCTATTGGTGAAAGTCCACGGCATCGTAATGCGGCCGTACCAGGAAGTCCAGTTGGCCGCACCCGCTGCCGAGCTGGTGGAAAAACTTTAAACATGCCGGAAACACCTTCGATAAGGGATCGGGCTAGGGAGTAAGCGATGATCATCAATAACAATGAACCCTCCAACGTTTCCCGATTGAATCTCGACCAGACCACTGGGTCGTCGCGCACCGCGGAAACCCAGGCCGCCTCCACGCAACCGTCCGGAAGCGGCGCCAGCGCGGTGGGCGATTCTATTTCGCTGTCGAGTTCCCCGAATCTAGTGCAACAGGCGCTCGGCGCGGGAGCTTCCGCGCGCGCCGCCCGCGTCCAGCAGCTGAAGGCGCTGGTTCAGAGCAATCAATACCAGCCCGATGCACAGGAAGTCAGCCGCGCGTTAATCCGCGCGCATATAGCGGGAGACTAGGCGCCCGCGCCTCGCACCCGTATGCAGCCAACCACGGAATATCGCGACGCGCGCGAGTGCCTCCATGCGGCGCGGCAAAGCATGCGCCAGGTCAAGCGGCTGCTCTCCCAGCCATCGGCTCAGGCCGCCGATGAATCCGCAACGCTGCTGCGGGAAGTCGAAGTTCAGTTGGGTTGCGTAGCCGCTATCCTGCGCCAAAACGGCGCCCAACCGGACGCGGAACTTCGCGAAGGCGTCGAAGAATTGCAAGACGAAGTGGCCGTTCTCGCGCGCTTTTTCGCCGAAGCGGACAAACTGTTTTCCGGCTGGCTCAATGCCGTTCGCTCCCGCAAGGGCGGATACACCGAGCGCGGCCACGCAGCACCCTTGATGCTGGTGAAAAAGCTAAGCGTGGAAGGCTGAGCGGAAAGGAACAAATGATATGGGTAGCCTCTTCGCGGCATTGAATTCGGCCAGTAACTCCCTCCAGGCCTTCGAGCGCGCCATCGACGTGACGCAGAACAACGTCACCAACGCCAACAGTCCGGGGTACGCCGAACAGGTGCCCCAGTTGATTTCGCAGGCTTTTCAGCCCAACACCGGACTCTCCGGTGGCGTGGAGGAGGAAAGTCAGGACACGCGTGATTCCTATGCCGACACCGCTGTTCAACAACAACTTTCGCTGCAAGGGATGTATCAGCAACTCCAGACCTCCTTGGCTCCTCTCCAATCGGTCTTCGATGTGTCCTCCACCAGTCCGATTCCGTCGGCGCTGAATCAGTTGTTCCAGAGTTTTTCTCAATGGAGTTCGCAGCCCTCCAACGCCAATTACCAATCGTCGGTTATCAACGCCGCCCAGTTGACCGCCACCGCATTCCAGCAGGCTTCCGCCCAGCTCGGCACTATCCAGAACAACACCACCAACGACATTCAGTCCACCGTTGCCCAGATCAATCAGGACGCCGCCACGATCGGCTCGTTAAACGCCCAGCTCTCGCACAATTCTCAGCTCGACGCCGGAGTGGCCGCGCAAATGGAGAGCACGCTCGAAAATCTTGCCAGTCTCACCAACGTGACGGTGCTCAAGGGCAATCAGGGAATGGTTACGGTACTGCTCGGCGGCCAGACATCGCTCGTGGTCGGCACCAATGTCAGCACCATTTCGGCCGGGAACAATACCGCATCGAATAGCGGAAATCCGGGCGCCGCGCCTACCATTAGCATTTACGACGCAAGCGGCAACGACGTCACAAATCAGATCACTTCCGGCAACCTCGCCGGTCTGCTCAACGTGCGTAATACCCTGCTCCCCTCCTTGATCGGTGGCGGACAGCAGGTAGGCGGTTTGAACACGCTCGCTCAGGGCCTGGCGGATAGCGTCAACAACGCGCTGGTGCAAGGTTCCACCACCAATTCCCCGCCCTATCAATCGGGAAGCCCGCTTTTCACCTACAGCTCCGCGTCGCCTTCCGGTGTCGCGGGAACTCTCGCCGTGAGCTCCACGATTACCGGCAGCCAGCTCGCTGCCGCCAGCGCCGGTCCACCGTTCACAGTCAACGGAACCGCGCTGACTCTGGCCGGTTTGGACTCAAGCAATCCCGGACCCGTCGGCGGCCAGGGATTCACTCAATATTTCAGCTCGCTGGTCGCCGCTGTCGGTAATGCCGCCAGCAACGCCAACACCGGCGCCACTACGCAAACTCAATTGGTGGCGCAAGCCAAGAGCCTGCAATCGCAGGTTTCCGGAGTATCCCTGGACGAAGAAGCCGTCCGGCTGGTGCAACTCCAGGGTTCCTATCAGGCAGCCAGCAAGGTGGTGACGGTGATCGACGAAATGACGCAGTCCATCCTCAGCATGATTCCGACGTAAAGGTCCCAGATGGCGCAAATGACCAAGGAGATTTTATGATCAGCGGTTTGAGTGCGGCCAACGACCAATTCCTGGCCTCGATGAATATTCTTCAAAACAATCTGAGCCAGGCCGACGAGCAGCTTTCCAGCGGCTTGCGCGTCAACCAAGCCTCGGATGCGCCGCAATCCGTCGAAGATATTTTTGTCACTCGCGCCGAGCTTGGCCAGGAAACTCAAGTCGCCCAGAACCTGACTACCATTCAAGGCCAGGTCCAGACCGCTGACTCCAGCGTCCAAACCGCCATTCAGTTGCTCAATCAGGCCATTGCTATCGGATCGCAAGGCGCCAGCAATACGTCTTCCAGCACCTCGCAACAGACTCTAGCCTCACAGGTGCAAGGACTCGAGACCCAATTGGTTTCCATTGCCAATACGGAAGTGGGCGGTGTGTATGTCTTCAGCGGCGATGCCAGCGGATCGCCGTCCTATCAAGTGGATACTTCCAGCCCCACCGGCGTCGATCGCCTGCTAACACCGCAACAAGCCACCCTGCAGGTGGCCGGTCCGTCCGGCGTTACGTTCCAAGTCTCCATGACCGCGCAAGACCTGTTCGATCAGCGCGACTCCAGCGACAACCCTACCGCCAATAATGCCTTCGCCGCCCTCAAGGGTTTGACACTGGCGCTGCAAAGCGGAAACGCCACCAACATCACGCAAGCTCTGGGCGTGCTCCAGGGCGCGGCCAATTACGTGGACGCCCAAGCCGGCTTCTACGGCGCCGCCGAGAACCAAATCACTTCCGCGCTCAATCTGGCGCAGAAGTTTCAAGTGCAGGATCAAACCCAGCTCAGCAACCTGCAGGACGCCGACGCTACTTCTCTCGCCGTTCAGGTGACGCAGGCGTCCACGGCCCTCGACGCCGCGATGGCTGCCCAGGCCCACAAACCTACCAGCACGCTGTTCGACTATTTGCCGATCGGCTAAGAACACACCTAGCCGCGGAACCCGGAGCCACCTATTGCTTACCCGCATTGGCGTGCCGCATTGCCCCCGTACCTCGGCGCTGGCAGTGCCATTTGTTGACAAAGAATCAAAAAATGTTCAAGTGCCGGGCCGAAATCACGATAGAAGAACGTACCTTAACGGGCGGTTAAACAGCAGCCAGGGTATCGAAGCCGTACACACGATTTTGGAAAGGATTCAGTTTCATGCTTAAGCTTTCTGCCAACAAGATTTTCCTCGCCGCGTCCGCGCTCCTCATGTGTGCGGGATTCGCGCAAGCTCAGACAACGCCGCCGGTCTCGCCGCTCAAGGCCACCCCAGCAACGGTGTCGATTTCTTTTACGCTTCCCTCTACCCCGGGTGCGCAAGTGCCGGTGGCATTCACTGTCACGTCGGGCTCTGATCCTTTCGTCCTCGATCCAACTACGGTGCCTTTTTGGCTAACCACCGACATTACCGGCGGTACGGCCGTGCCGTCGCCCGGCCAAACGGTCAACTTCTCCGCCAGCACCGCAGCCGCCGCTTTGCAGGCGGGCGTCTATAGCGCCCCGGTTCATGTCAGAGTGAATGGCTTTGCCGACCTGGTGGTTTCGGTAAGTCTTACGGTGATCGGCACACCTTCTACCTTGACCGTGATGAATGGCTCCACTGCCGTGACCAGCGGCGGTGCGGTTGTGAGCACTGCGTGGGTGTACGGCGCGGCTGCTCCAACCCTCAGCTTGAATCTGCTTTCGAGTGACAATCCGATCGGATTCACCGCGGTGTCAGCCCCCACGGTAGCGTCCACCGAGAACTGGATCCAGCTCAGCGAGGCCAGCGGCATCGCGTACAACTACGGAACTACGCTCACCGTCACCTTCGCTCAGGACGCTCTCATCAATTCACATGTGGGAGCCACCCTCACCGGCACAGTGACCATTACCTACAACGGAAGCTCAACGTTCGTCGTGAACGTCAACGTCGTCATCGGAGAGCCGCTTCCCACCGTTACCAGCATCTTCCCGCAGGAAGTTCCCACGCAGGGCAGCGGCAGTCTGACGGTTGTCGTCACCGGTACAGGCTTCGGCACAACGGGACAGGGCTTTACCACCGCAACCCAGGTTTTGATCAACTATGGCACTGTTACATCGCCGGTTGACCTCACCACGATCATCTCTAGCGTTGGTAGCGTTCACGGTACTGTCACCGTGGTCAACCCCACCACCATGATCTTGAAGATTCCGTGGGAAGACGCCACTCCGGTTAGCATCCTGAACACCGTCCAGCCAGTCGTGATCAGCATCACCAACGGCCTGACCGGTGAAACCAGCCCGATCACCGCAACGCTGAATGTGACCTCCAAACCCATCATCTACTCCATCAGCGACGCCGCTGGGTTGACGGAACCCGCTGCGGGCACCTTGGCGAACGTGGCGCCCTACGAGATGATCTCCATCTTCGGCAACAATTTCTGCCCGAGCTGCAGCAGCCCGGTGGTGGCCGCGACCACCTCCAATCGTTACCCGACCAGCCTCACGGCCGGTGGCAGCCCGCTGACGGTTACCTTCTACAAGCCCGATGGCACCACTGTGGTCGGTAGCGCTTACATTCTGTTCGCCACCAACACCCAGATCAACGCGCTGGTTCCATCCACGGTCGCCGTTGCCGACAACCCGATGAAAGTCGTGGTTAGCTACGGCGGCGTCCTCAGCAACACTAACGTTGCCTATCAGGTGAATGCCGCGGCAGCCAACCCGGGCATCTTCACCATGTCGTCCAGCGGCCAAGGCCAGGGCGCCATCCTGTTGTCGCCAAGCTACACCTTGAACTCCGCTGCCAGCACCTCTACCAAGGCTGCCCCGGGTAGCACGGTCCTGATTTATGTCAGCGGTTTGGGCACGCCGAACAGCACTGCGGCTGATACCAACTCCACCAAGGCTGCTGCGTTCCCCGGCTCGTGCATCTCGCCGGCCAACTACGTAACCAAAGCGGGTATTACCAGCCCCGCCACCGCCGACGGCGAAGTGCTGCTGGCGACCGACATCGCGACCAATACGCTGCCTCCCTGCTTCGCCACCAAGGGTCAGGTCGCCGTCACCATCGGCGGCGCGGCCGCCACCGTCACCTACGCCGGCTGGGTAGCCGACTCGGTGGCCGGTCTTTATCAGATTAATGCCACCGTTCCGACCAAAGCCACCGCCGGTACCAACTCGGTTTCCGTCACGGTGACCAACGGAACCGCGGTGGCAACCAGCCAGGCCGGTGTAACAATGCAGGTTCAATAAACCAGGGGCCCCGGCCAACCTGGTTTCAGCACGACGGCGGGAGGGTGCAGTTTGACCCCCGCCGTCGTTTTTTTTGCGGAGAGCTTCCTTAAGTAAGTACCTTTTCCCGCCAAGTTTCTTCAATCCCGGCCGCGGATCTTCGATACAACCAGCATGCCGGAGCCGAAGCTAGCCCCTAAAGAAGGTGTTTCGCAAGTGGCGGGACGAATCTTGATTGCCTGGAAAAGCGGACACTGCGCCAGTCTCGAACTTGCGCTGGAACACGCCACTCGGACCCTGGATCATTCCAACGCGTTCGAGAGCACTTTTGAAATGGAGCGGTTGGAAGCGTTGAGCGGCGCCGTGGAATCACTCCAACGCAAGCGCCGAAGCACCGGGGCGGTGCGGCTTCTGGAACACCTCGCGCAAGCGGGTTAACGAATAAACTCTTCCACTTGGAAGGCTCGCCGTTCACCCGTGCTGACAATCTGCCCGTTGAAGCTGGTTTGTCCGTTGATGGCGCAAACCGCGCGGCGCTCCACCGGATGGTCCAGCCGAACTACCTGTCCTTCTTGCAGCCTCAGCAGGTCTCCCAGGCGCATTTGCGCCCCGTCCAGCCATACGCTGATAGAGACCGGCCCGGCCATCATCATCTCCAAGGTGGCTTCCACGCTTGCCACTCCCGGCTTTTCCCGATGGGCCGGATCTTCGTCTTGGGCCAACACGGTGGCGAACAGCTCAGGAGGCGTCATTAGGGTGAGCTGCCCGGTTAGGTCACCCAGAGTAAGCTCGAAACGGGCCGCGAAAACCGGCTCGGTAGGCGGCAAAATGCGCGCCGGAGCGGGATCAAATTCCAGCGCAGCGGTCTCCAGAGGTGCCGGCATCAAGGTCGCCCAGGCACGATACGCGTCCGAGAGGATCATCCGGTATAGCAAGCTGACCACTTGCAGCTCGATCTCGGTGGGCTTGCGCTCCTCGGAACCAAACGTCCCGGCTTTGGCGCCCAAGGCTATGCCGACCAATGGCAATAGCACCGTATGTCCCATTACCAGCAACAGCTTACGGTCATCCTGGCGGGTCAGCGCCAGGCCGAAGCACTGCATGTCGGTTACCGGAAATTCGCCGTACGGGATCTCGCCCCCTCCCAGGTACGTGACGCCGAGCGAGGTTCGCAGAAAGGCCGAAAGGCTAATGGCAAGCTCCCGCGCCAGCGTCTCGTTGGCCATGCGCACGAGGTCCCCCGGCACACCCTGCAACTTGCCCTTCGTCCGGAACTCAGCCTTGGTCCAATTCGATTCCATGATTCAGGCTTTCGCCGTACTTCTAACATCGGCTGACGCCCCCAAACACTTTATTGTCCGGCACTTAACCTCCGGTAAAGGCTCCAAATAAGTCGTAAATGTTTGACTAGAAATTGACGATAGGAGAGGGAGCCGCCATACCCCTGAAAGGACCGCCCCGGAGAGTGAGCCATATGATCAAGCTGACCAGGCTGAACCGCGTTCCGCTGATCGTCAATGCGGACCTGATCGAGCATGTCGAAGTTACGCCGGATACCGTGGTCGCCCTGACCAACGGGCAAAAGTTCCTGGTCCTGGAGTCGGCCGAGGAAATCGTGGAAAAGGTGATCGAATTCCGGCGCGGGATCATGAGCGCCGCGGGCTGCCCGATCAAAGCCGCTGAAGCGCTCGAGCACGTTCAGCAAAGTGGCGTGCATCGCGGGCCAAGTAAAGGTGAGACAACACAAAGGAAGTGCATGGCAAATAGGAAGCCATCCAGCCGGCCCGACATCGCGACCCTGGGAGGGTTGGTGCTGGCCGCGGGCTGCATCCTGGGCGGTCTGGTGATTGAAGGCGGCAAGCTCACCGACATCGCCCAGATCACCGCCGGCATGATCGTGCTGGGCGGAACCATCGGCGCGGTGATGGTCACCACTCCCTTGAAGACGCTGGTGCGCGCCGCGAAATATCTGGGCAACGTCTTTTTCGAGAAGAGAGAAGATCCGCAGGAAGTCATCGAAGAGATCATCGGCTATGCCACCAAGGCTCGCAAGAACAGCATCATTTCGCTCGAAAACGATCTCCCGAACATGACCGACCCGTTCCTCCGCAAAGCCATCTCGCTGAGCGTGGACGGCACGGATTTGCAGGAACTGCGCGCCATGATGGAGCTGGATCTATCCCTGCAGCATCGCAGCGGCGAGGCCATCGCCAAGGTGTATGAAGCCGCCGGCGGATACGCGCCCACCATCGGAATCATCGGCGCCGTGCTGGGACTGATTCAGGTGATGAAGCATCTGGAAAACATCGAAGAGGTGGGCCGTGGAATCGCGGTGGCTTTTGTGGCCACGGTCTATGGAGTGGCTTCCGCCAACCTGTTCTTTCTGCCGGTCGCCAACAAAATCAAAGCCCGGCTGCGCGATCACTTGCACGTGAAGGAACTGATGCTGGAAGGCGTCTGCAGCATCGTGGAGGGCCTGAACCCGAAACTGATCCGGGTGAAACTGGATGCGTTCGCCGATGGCGAATCCAGCGTCCGCCAAGCCCGATCCAGCGCCGTGCGCGGCGGAGCCGCGCGAGCCGCGGCTGCGGAAGGCTAGGCCGATGCCTAAGAAACAGCTCCCTTCCGAGCCTGAAAATCACGAGCGCTGGCTGGTCTCCTACGCCGACTTCATCACGCTGCTGTTTGCTTTCTTCGTGGTGATGTTCGCCTCGTCGCAAACCGATAAGGCGCGCGCCAAACAGGTTTCAGAAGCGGTGGAAAAAGCGCTGAACAATGGCGGCTCCGTCAGTATCCCGCCGGCCGTGGCCAAAGTCCTGGGCGGCACGGTGGACGACGTGGGACAAGGCAACGCCATGATGCGAGGTCCGGGAGGCACGCAGCGCGCGCTCAAGGAATCGCCGCCAGACGAGGTCATCGAGCTGATGCCGTCGCTGGACCGGCTGAACAAAGAGCTGGAACGGGAAATCCGCGAAGGCAAGCTCGAAATCCGGCTGGAGCCGCGCGGCCTGGTGATCAGCCTGCGACAGTCGGCGTTCTTTCCATCTGGCGAAGACGCACTCGATCCGTCCACGCTGCCCGCCATGAAGAAAATGGCCGAAGTTATCCAGGCGCCTTCCCAATTCCATTCAGCTGGAAGGCCACACCGATTCCATCCCCATCCATAATCTTCGGTTCAAAAGCAATTGGGAATTGTCCTGCGCGCGCGCCATCGCGGTGCTCGAAACGCTTGTGCGGAAACTTCCAATTGCCCCGCGAGCGCTTCTCGGTGGTGGGCCGCGCGGACACTCTTCCGATCGATTCCAATGACACCCCAGAGGGCCGCGCTCGCAACCGCCGCGTGGATATTGTCATCTTGAATGCATTGAAGGTGCGGCCAGACGAAACCGCCAATAAGAAGGCGAAATAGCTATGACCACTGGCCCTCTCGGTAGCAGCGTACTTAGTGTCAAGCGTCGATCTTTCGACGTTTTTTGGCCAGTTTGTAAGAAAGCGAAAAAAAACTTTGAAAAACCCGGTGGAGTCATCGAAAAGACTACTGCACGCTGGACAATGGCGTGATTCGGAGGTAAAGGACGAAAGAGGACAAATATGATCTCACTTCAAACTAACGTCACGTCGCTGTTCGCGCAAGAGCAACTCAACCTGAACAACAACTTCGAGAGCAATACCATTGAACAGTTGACGTCCGGCTATCGCATCAATAACGCGGGCGACGACGCCTCGGGTCTGGCGGTCGCAAATCAATTGCAGGCCAACATCGCCGAGTTCCAACAGGGCGTTATCAATGCCGCCAACGGAACCAGCATCCTGCAGACCATCGATGGTGGATTGAACAACATTTCTAACCTGCTAAACCGGTTGCAGACGTTGGCCACCGAATCGGCCAGCGGAACATTCTCCGGCAGCCGCACCACGCTGAACAACGAATTCACATCGGTGTTGAACGAAATTACGCGCCAGGCCGGCAACATCGGTTTGGCTTCCGCGGGCGGCTCCACCACTTCCGGCCCCATCGGCGCCCAGCAGTATAACGCGGCCGCTCTGGCGGTGTTCATCGGCGGTGGCGATGCTACTACGGCGACCGACAACCAGGTCACGGTGGATCTCACCAACGGCGGCGCGGGTGGCGTCACTGTTTCGGGCGTCGACGCCACGGGCTTGGGCATATCGGCAGCGGACGTAAGCACGGCCCCCGATGCCGCCACGGCGTTGGGGCTGATCCAGACCGCGATCAGCAACCTCGGTACGGTGCAAGGCGCGGTGGGCGCGGGCGAAAACCTGCTGAACTATGCCACCAACCTCGCCAATTCCCAAATCACCAACCTGTCGGCTTCCGAATCCTCCATCAAGGATGCCAACATCGCGGCCGAAGCAGCGAACCTGGCCAAGGCGCAGACCCTGCAGCAATCGTCCATCGCGGCGATGGCGCAGGCCAACTCCATGCCGGAAGCGCTGTTGAAGCTCCTGCAATAAACCTGAAGACTAAAGGTAAGCAAGGGCGGGGCCGATCTTAATCGAGAACGGCCCCGTTTTGTACTTCGCTAGAGGATCTTCATGAGTACCAGTTCTCTCAGCTCGCAAACCCTCAGTAACGCCCTAGCGACGCTGTCGCCCCAAACCAGCACCACCGGTTCCAGCTCCTTTGCGTCCGATCTGCAAGCCTCGGTCAACCGGGCGCTGGAGATCGCATCCCTTCCCATGCAGGCTCTCCAGGCCGATCAAAGCGTTATCAGTGGCAAGACCTCCGAACTTAGTACCTTGGGCGGACTCTTTAACAGCTTACAAACCGCCCTGCAGGCCATTTCGTCGGGAACCGGCACGAATTCGGTGCAGGCCACGGTGGGTGATTCTTCCATCGTTACGGCCACCGTTACAGGCAGCGCGCTACCCGGTACTTATTCCGTCGATGTTCTCGATCCGGGTTCTACTTCGAGTGCGGAAAGCAATCCCACCACGCCTGCGGTGACCGACCCCACCACCCAAAGCATCAGCTCCGCCACGTCCTTCACTTTGACGGTCGGAACTTCCACTTACACCATTAACCCCGCAACGAACAGTCTGAACGCCCTGGCGTCTGCCATTAACGCCAGTGGCGCACCGGCCACGGCGGTAGTCATCAACCTGGGATCACCAGAGGCGCCGTCCTACCAACTGGTCCTGCAAAGCACTGCGCTCGGCGCCGTTCCGCTGCAATTGAATGACGGCACCAACAATTTATTGAGCAGTTTGACCACTGGAACCGACGGGTCCTATACAGTGAACGGGCAGCCAACCGGCGGCATTACAACCGATTCTTCGACGGTCACCATCGCGCCGGGCCTCAATGTGAACCTGGAAGCGGTAGGCACCACCAACGTTACCGTTACTTCCAGCCTGAGCTCCGTCTCCAGCGAGATTTCATCCTTCGTCACTGCTTATAACGCGGCGTTTAGCGAAGTGGAGAAAAACTTCGGCACCAGCGGCGGCGCGCTCACCGGCGACACCACGGTGCTCGGGATGCAACAAGCGCTGACCCAAATGATCACCTACAGCGGATCGGGCGGCTCTATCACATCGCTGGCGCAGTTGGGAGTGCAGTTCACACAGCAGGGCACGTTGACGTTCGACTCGAGTGTGCTGACCGGTCTAAATCAATCGCAAATCAACGACGCGCTGACGTTCCTGGGCGATCCCAACAGCGGCGGGTTCCTGCAATTCGCCAATAACACTTTAAACAGCGTCACCGATCCGACCACGGGCACGGTTGCATCGGAAACCCAGTCGCTCCAGGCTCAGAACACCAGCGATCAGACGCAAATCACCAACGATCAGCAGCAGTTGAGCTTGCTGCAAACCAATCTGCAAAATCAAATGGCGCAAGCTAATGCGCTGATCGAGCAGCTCCAAAGCCAGAATACGTTCCTGGAAGGCCTCTTCCAGTACGACACGACGAATAATCCCAATGGCTCAACTGCAGGATAATTCGCCGGATCTTCTGGCTCGCGAGCTTCGCGCCGCGGTGCTCGGCAGCGATCACAATAGGGCCACTCGCCTGGCGGAACAATATACAGCCGCATTAAGCCGTGAATGGGGGCGGATGCCGCAAACGGAGCGCGCTTCCTCAGGCCTTCCAAGACAGGCTCGCGAGTTGCTCACCTGGGCCCGCGAGATGACCCTCATGCAGCACGCCATGGCAGGCCAGCATCTGGCGGCCATCCAAAAAGCGAATCGCTACCTGACCGCCCGCGCCAATTACCTCCGATCGGCCACTCTCGACGCGCAGGACTAAACCGTCGAGATCTCAACGCTGGCCGACTGAGATAAGACGCTGCGTCTTTCCAACTAATTGAAACTTCGATGCTCCCGGCTGGCACGCGGATTGCATTCCGATTGCCGCATGCTGGAGAACGTCGGCGCGGGCATCGAGCAGTACATGAATCTGGTGAGCGCTCGCCAGAAACTGGTTGCCTCCAACATCGCCAATGCCGACACCCCCGGTTACCAGACCAAGGACATCGATTTCCGAGGCGAGTTGGAAAGTCAAATGTCGGGCGGTAAGGTGAACGTCATCGAAGTGTCCGGCCTGAAGAACAAAAACGACGGCAACAATGTGGACGTAGACCGCGAAGCGCGCCTGCTGGCCGAAAACGCCCTGCGCTTCAGCGTCGCATCCAACCTGGCTCACTCCGAGATTTCCACCCTCCGCACCGCCATCAACGAGGGAGGTAAGAGCTCGTGAGTCTCTTTTCCAGCATCTCCGTCAGTGCATCGGGAATGGCGGCGCAACGCGCCCGCACCGAAGTGCTGGTGGAAAATCTCGCGAACTCTGAAACCACTCGCACGCCGGAAGGCGGCCCGTATCGGAGAAAAGACGTGGTCTTCTCCGAAGACAGCGCCCTGGGATCATTTTCTTCCGCCATGGATTCCGCGCTGGGGTCGGGGCTTTCGGGCGTCATGGTGAGTGAAACGACGGTAGACGACAGCGCGCCTGAAATGCGCTACATGCCCGGCCATCCGGACGCCGACAAGGACGGCTACGTGGCGTTCCCGAAGATCAACCCGGCCGAAGACATGGTCGACCTGTTGGGCGCTTCGCGGGGCTATGAAGCCAATGTGGCGGCGATCTCGGCCGTGAAAGACATGATCAATAAATCTCTGGATCTCTTTCGGTAAATATGTCCTCTCCAATCACTCCGGTTCAGATGATCAGCATGCCGCAGGTGGCGCCCACAAGCGCGGCCGGCGCAAGCGGAGGCACGGGCGCGTTTCAATCCATGCTGGAAGGGATGATCGGCCGCGTCGAACAAACGCAGACGCAAGCTCAGCAGGCCGCCCAAAGCTTCATGAGCGGCGGCGACGAGGAACTGCATTCAGTCGCGCTGGCGGCACAACGGGCAGACCTGCAGTTCAATCTTTTCCTGCAGGTGCGAAACAAAGCCGTCTCTGCCTACCAGGAGAGTCATGCGGATGCAAGTCTGACCGGGTCGCGTCCACTGGTTCCCTTCTAAGCCAAGTAAATGGATCAAGCCAAGAAACTTCTCGGAGCGCTCACCCCTCGCCAGCTGGCGAGCATCGTCATCGCCGCCATCGCGGTGGTGGGCCTGGTGATGGGCCTTTCGAAATGGCAGCGCGAAAGCGGCATGCGGCCGCTCTACACGGGACTGGCGCCCGAAGACGCCAGCGCCATCGTGCAGAAGCTGCGCGAAGCCGGCGTCGACTACAAAATCAGCAACAGCGGAACCGAGATCATGGCGCCCGAAGACAAGGTTCCGGAACTGCGCCTGCAAATGGCCGGATCGGGGCTTGCCCAAGACCGGCCGCATCGGATTCGAGATCTTCGACAAGACCAATTTCGGCATCACCGATTTCGCCGAGCATGTGAACTACCGGCGCGCTCTGGAAGGCGAGCTGGAACGCTCCATCATGGCGATTTCGGACGTTCAGCAGGCGCGCGTGCACGTGACCCTGCCCAAGGATTCCGTATTTACCGAAGCGCGGGAAGCCGCCAAGGCCAGCGTGCTGGTGGGCCTGCGGCCCGGCACCCGCCTGGCTTCGACCAACGTAGTGGCGATCACCAATCTGGTATCGAGCGCCGTGGAAGGCCTGGCGCCCGAATCGGTTTCAGTGGTCGACATGAGCGGAACTTTGCTCAGCCGCCCGCATCGCACCGGGTTGCCGGACAGCGATCAGGCCAGCGAAGCGGTACTGGAATATCGCCAAGCCATCGAACACGATCTGGCGGCGAAGATCAACAACACGCTTGAACCGCTGCTGGGCGTCGACAAGTTCCGCACCGGCGTATCGGCCGACATCGACATGACCAGCGGCGAGCAAAGCGAGGAGACGTTCGATCCCGCCAAGTCCGTGATGGTAAGCTCGCAGAAATCGGAAGACAGCAGCGGCGTTACGCGCGATCATGCCCACTGCGCCAGGAACAGCGGCGAATCTTGCGCCGCAACAAGCCGTGGGCGCTAATCGAAGCCGCCGGGCGCCACTCCACCTGCAGCTACACCACCGGCAGGCACCGCGCCAGCGCAGCCGGGACAGAAAACGGACGAGAAAACCCAGCGCCGCCACTCACACCGGCGGAAATTCCAGCAGCACCACGCGCCGGTCCGAGAGCATCACCTATCAATCCAGCCGCATCACCAAACATTTGAAGCTTCCGCAAGGCACCGTGAAGCGCTTGTCGATCGCGGTGCTTGTGGACCAGGGATACAAGACAGAAGGGCAGGGCGACAAAGCGCATCGCGTATTGATTCCTCCCGACACGGAAAAGCTGAAAGCCATCCAAACCTGGTGGGAACTTTAGTTGGACTGGACATCGATGCGCGGCGATCAGCTGACTGTCGAAGCCCTGCCGTTTGACGACAGCATGAATCCGACCCGGGATCGCTGGGCGCGCCGAGCGCGCAGAAGAAACCCGATGAAGTATTCTCCATCGAGACGCTGAAGAAGAAGCCGGCCTTGCTGTACGGATCCATCGGAGGCGGCGTGCTGGTAATTGGACTAGTGATCTTCGCCATGACCCGCGGCAAGAAACGCGGTGCGCGAATTGAAGCACCGGAAGCTTTGCCGCGTGGCCGACGCCTATACACCGTCTCCCGCGCCACCGCCGCTTGCGGGAGCCCGTCGCGGGACAATCCGCGCCATTGCCGGCGCTGATGCCGACCCGAGCCGAAGTGCTGCTCACGCAGCTGCAAGAAAACAGCCGCAACAATCCAGAAGTCTGGGCCAACATCCTGCGGGGTTGGCTGACCGAAGAAGAAGCGAGCTAATCACATCTCCATGCCGATCGACGGAAAGCACTTCTACAAAAATCGCCGGGCCGCAAAAGGCCGCCATTCTTATCGTGGCTCTCGGGGACAAAATCGGCGGCGAGCTGATGAAGCAGCTAAACGATGAAGAAGTGAAAGCGGTAAGCAAGGCCATTGCGCGGCTGGAAAAAGTTACGCCCAGCCAGACCGAATCGGTTCTGGAAGAATTCGCACAGCTGGCGGGACATAGCGGCGGACGCGGCGGCTTCGAATACGCCAAACGAGTGCTGGCAAACGCGTTCGGGCCGGAGGGCGCCAAGCGCATCGCGGAGCATCTGCCGAAAACCGGGACGCGCGTCAGCAAGAGTCTCGAATCGCTGCAGAAGGCCGACCCCAGCCAGCTCAGCCGCTTCATCGTAGGCGAGCATCCGCAAACTATCGCGCTGATCCTGTCGTATCTTTCCCCATCGCAGGCTGCTTCTTTGCTCGCGAATCTCCCGATGCCCCTGCGTTCGGACGTGACACTGCGAATCGCCCAGTTGGACCGCGTGTCGCCCGACGTGGTGGCGCGCGTTTCGGTAGTGATCAGCGAAAAACTGAAATCTTTGGGCGAAGTGAAAATGGAGTTGCACGGCGGTCCGCGCTCGGTGGCCGAGATTTTGAACCGCATGGACGGAACGCTGAGCGAGGAAATTCTGGGGAACTTGCAGGATGAACAGCCGCTGGTGGACGCCATCCGCCACTTCATGTTCACCTTCGACGATTTGCTGCTGATCGACGCCATGGCCATGAAGGAAGTGGTAGCCAAGGTGGATCGCAAGCTGCTTGTAGTGGCGCTGAAAGGCACCAGCGATCAGTTGAAGAATCAGTTCCTACAATGCATGTCGCAGCGCGGCGCCGAAATGCTGCGCGAAGACATGGAAGCCGCCGGGCCGGTCCGCATTCGCGAGGTGGAAGGCGCGCAACAGCAGATCCTGGAAGTAGTGCGGCAGCTGGAAAGTGAAGGCGTCCTCAGCCTCAAGGGAGGCGGAGGAAGCGAGTATGTCGTCTAGGATTTTGGCAAGCGATCAACCGTCCGAAGCGACGCCCATGTTGTGGCGCATGGTGGCCGCCGGCGGCGACCTCAAAGGACGCAACATCCACGCGGAAGGGGAAACGGCACGGAAATTGGATCAGGCACGGCGCGAAGCCTTCGCCGAAGGGCTGGCCGCCGGACGCCAACAGGCCGAAGAGCAGATGCGTCCCGCGGTGCAAGGCCTGGCGCAAACTCTGGAATCGCTGGCGCGCTCACGCCAGACCATTCGCGAAGAAGCCACTCAAGATCTGGTTCACCTGGCCATTTCCATCGCCAAGCGCGTGATTCATCGCGAAGCCGCCGTGGATCCCGATGCGCTGGGCGGCCTGGTGCAGGCGGCGTTTTCCAAGCTTCAATCGCGCGAGATCAATCGCGTGCGCATGCATCCGGCTCTGGAAGGGCTGGTTCGCAAATCCCTGGAGCAAAGCGGCTCGCCCAAGAACATGGTGCTGACGCCCGATCCCAGCCTAAAGCCCGCCGAAGTTTTCTTCGAAACATCGCAAGGCACTTTGGACGCCTCGGTGGAAACGCAATTGCGCGAGATCGAACGCGGCCTCATCGACAAGCTGGAGCGATAGCGCCATGTCCACAGGTTCGGCGATCAGCCAACTGCTCCCCGAAGTTTCTGGAATCGAAGTGCTCCCGTGGATCGGCGAGGTCACCGAGATGACCGGACTGTTGATCGCTTCCCGCGGCCCGGTGGTTTCCATTGGCGACTTCGTGGAAGTGCTCACCGCATCCGGACGGTCGGTACGCTCTCAGGTGATCGGCTTTCGCAACGAGCGCGTTTTGTCGATGCCGCTCGAAGAGATGGACGGCTTGCAGCCGGGCGATCGGGTGATCGCACGCCGCGACGACGCGTTGTTGAAAGTGGGTCCAGGCTTGCTTGGCCGGGTGCTGGATGGATTCGGCCGGCCGATCGATGAAGGCCCCGCGATCCATTCCTCCATCGCCTATCCGTTATATACGGCGGCTCCGCAGCCTCTGGACCGCGAACACATCACGGAACCCCTGGTCACCGGCATCCGCGCCATCGATGGTTTGCTGCCCTGCGGCAAAGGCCAGCGCATCGGTATTTTTGGAGGCAGCGGAGTGGGAAAGAGCACGCTGCTGGGCATGATGTCGCGCCACAACGACGCCGACGTCACGGTGATCGCGCTGGTGGGCGAGCGCAATCGCGAAGTGCGCGCGTTTCTTGAAAACGAACTCGGACCCGAAGGGCGCAAGCGCTCGGTGGTAGTGGTGGCGACCTCCGATCGCCCCGCGCCGTTGCGCATTCGCGCCTGCTTTGTGGCTCTGGCGGTAGCGGAATATTTCCGCGATCAAGGCAAGAACGTGCTGCTGGTGGTGGATTCGGTCACTCGCCTGGCCATGGCGCAGCGCGAAATCGGCCTGGCAGCCGGCGAGCCTCCCAGCCAGAAGGGCTACACGCCATCGGTCTTCGCGATGATGCCCAAGATTTTCGAACGTTCCGGCCATTTCAAGAAGGGTTCCATCACGGGATTTTTCACGGTTTTGGTGGAAGGCGACGACTTCAACGAACCCATCTGCGATGCGGCGCGCGGCATCTTGGACGGACATTTTATTTTGTCGCGCGAGTTGGCGGTGGGCGGACACTATCCGGCCATCGACATCCGCCAGTCCATTAGCAGGCTGACGTCCAAAATCGCGACGCCCGAGCAGCGCGCCAATCTGCAAAAACTGCGCGAAGCGCTGGCGCTTTATCACGATTCTCAGGATCTGATCCAACTGGGCGCCTACGTGGCGGGAACGAATCCCAAGCTGGATGCGGCGATCCGGCACCGGCCCGAAATTCTGGAGTTCCTTAAGCAGGACGCGCAAAGCTTTTGCCCGCTTCCGGAGACTCTGGCGCGGCTGGGAAAATTGGCTGGGGCGCTGGGATAGAGCATGGCGCGTTTTCAATTCTCACTGGAGCGAGTTCTCCGCTGGCGATCGGTGGAATTGTCCACCGAAGAGGCCAAGCTCAAGAAGCTGGTACAGGAACAACTGCATTTGCAGACGCTGCTGGCCGAGGTGAGCGCCGAGCGATCGAAACTGATTTCGTCCCTGGGATCCATCCCCGACCTCAAGGGCGACGACTTGCGAACTCTCACCGCGTGCGGGCTGCGCCTGCGGCGCGATGCCGAGAATCTGGCGCAACAGCTGCTACGTTGCGGTCGCGATCTAGGCATGCAGCGCATGAAATACAGCGAGGCCAAGCGGCGCGTGCGGCTGCTGGAAGAGCTCAAAGGCCGCCGATTGCAGGAGTGGAAATACCAGGAATCGGTGCTGATCGAAGAGCTGGCCTCCGAGTCATTTCTCGCTAACTGGAATCGCGATCGCCTGTAAATCGCGTCGTGATATCCTCGGTACGGGACCTGCTGTAGACGTCACCAAGCATACATAAAAAGGGAGAAACACAAAGAAGATGAAGAGTACCGACCGCATTCTTACGACCCATGTCGGTAGCCTGCCAAGGCCGCAGGAAGTGGTCGACCTCTTGTTCGCGCAGGATCGCGGCGAAGCCGTGGATGAGAAGAAATTCGATGAGACCATCCGGGCCGCGGTGGCCGATGCGGTGAATAAGCAAGCCCAAGCGGGCCTGGACATCGTGAGCGATGGCGAAATGGGCAAGATCAGCTACGCGACCTACATTCGCCATCGGCTGACTGGCTTTGAACCGGGCAATGTGCCCCGAGCGACGCCACAGGATCAGGACGATTTTCCAGCGTTTCGCGACAAGATCGCAGCAGCGGGCGCCACGCCCAAGTATCAGCGGCCCATCTGCAAGGGGCCGATCAAGGTGAAGACCCTGGAACCGCTGAAGGAAGACATCGCGCGTTTCAAAGATGCTTTGTCGAAAACGAAAGTCACCGAAGGATTCATGAACGCGGTTTCGCCTGGAACCATCGCGGTTTTCCAGCCGAACGAATACTATCCGACGCACGAAGCGTATCTGGAAGCGCTGGCGGATGCGATGCGGACTGAATACGAGACCATCGTGAATTCGGGCCTGCTGCTTTCGGTGGATTGCCCGGATCTGGCGATGGGGCGGCACATCAAATTCCGGAACGTAGATGACGACGAATTCCTGCGCAATGCGGAGATGCAGGTGGCGGCGTTGAATCACGCGCTGGCGAATGTTCCGGCGGATCGCACGCGCATGCACGTCTGCTGGGGAAATTATGATGGTCCGCACACGCGCGACATTCCCGGTTTCAAGGTGCTGCCGGTGGTTCTGAAGGCCAAGCCTGCAGCGCTGCTGATTGAGGGTGCCAACCCGCGGCACGAGCACGAGTGGGAACTTTGGAAGACCATCAAGCTGCCACAGGACAAGGTGCTGGTTCCGGGCATGATCGGTTCGAGCACGAACTATGTGGAGCATCCCGAGCTGGTGGCGCAGCGAATTATGCGCTACGCCGACATCCTGGGACGCGACCACGTGATGGGTGGCACCGATTGCGGATTCGGGACCTTTGCCGGGTTCGGCGCGGTGTTTCCGGACATCGCGTGGTTGAAGCTGAAGTCGCTGGCCGATGGCGCGAAGATCGCGTCGCAAAAGTTGTGGGGCAAGGGATCGGCGAACTGAGGCCGAAGTTTAGCCGCAGATAAACGCGGATCGACGCCGATAAGGCAGCCCGCGCTTCGTTAGAGCCTTTGCGCCCCATCCGCGCGGGCGAGATTTCGGTCGAAGGTGCCGAGCGGGAAATGACCGGCCTTGCGGGCCAAGTGAACGATCAGGCAATCGGAAAACTTCAGCGCTGGCTTCGCGCGGAGAAGCTCCAGCGCGGCCGCGACAACCTCAGGATCCTGGAGGACTAGATCCTGATGGTGGAGGAGCATCTCGATCGCCTTTGCAAGTTCGTTCGAGTTCAGCCGGTAGACGGTGCTAAGCACCCAAGTAGCCTCGGCCAGGGCAAGGACAGAAACCCAGGCACCACCTTCGACAAAGCTTTCGGCAGAAGCGGTCTGGCGGAGATCGTCGCGGACCACCAGGCGCACGACTACGTTCGTGTCAATCGCGCGCATATCGATCGCGAATATATTCGGCGATCCCTTGATCCATTTCCTCGACGGTTCTCTTTCTTGGCTTTCTCCCACCGAAAATCGCCCGATGAATGTCTTCGGAAGTGAAAGTGCCGGCCCTGCGAACCACGATTTTGTTTCCGTCCTCATCCCATTCCAATACCGAACCGGGACCGACCCCGAGCTTGCGGCGCACGTCCGCGGGGACCGAGATTTGGCCTTGGGCCGTAAGCTTGGATCGAGCAATCGGCATAACTCTACATTACCACGGTAATGGGAATCACCGCCCGATGCGGGCCGTTACTTCGATTTCGATCTTCATACGCGCGTCCACAAGCCCGGCCGAAATCATAGTCGCCGCGGGGCGAACGTCACCAAAGTACCGACGCAGCACGGGCCAGCAAGATTCGAAATCCTCCACCCTGGGAAGAATGTAGCGAACGCGCACCACGTCCGACATCCGGCTGCCTGCGTCCGACAAAGCCTTTTCGATATTGATAAAGCATTGCTCGGCCTGCTCGACCACGTCGTCTGAGATCGTCATGGTCTGGTAATTGAATCCAGTGGTTCCGGACACGAATACCCAACCGCCATCTACCACGGCGCGCGAATATCCCATTTCAAGCTCGAAAGTTGACCCGGAGGATATCAGGCGTCGCATGGCTGCCAACCATTATCCATGGGACGAATGGATGTGACAAAATCTAACGCAGGGACTAACCCAGGGACCAACCCCAGGAGGTTTGAATGAAAGCTGCGTTCGCTTTATTAATCGCGGGAATTGGGCTGCTTGCGCCGGCGGCTTTCGCGCATCACTCGTTCGCGGCCGAGTATGACGCTAAGAAACCGGTCACGCTGAAAGGCACCGTGAGCAAGGTGGAATGGACCAATCCCCATGCTCGCTTCTACATCGACGTGAAGGATGAAAGCGGCGCCGTGACCACCTGGAACCTGGAACTCGCCAGTCCGAACGTGCTGGTTCGCAACGGATGGAGCCGGCACTCCCTCAACGTCGGCGATCAGGTGACGGTGGAAGGTGCGCAAGCCAAGGACGGATCGCAGATGGCCAACGCCAGAAGCGTCGTGTTGGCAGATGGCAAGAAGGTTTTCGCCGGGGCAGCTGGCGATGCGGTTCCGAACCAGTAGGCGAAGGAGCACGAATGAAACTCCTGTCGGTTTTGACGATTGCCTCGCTTGGGACCGTGGCAGCGTTCGCGCAATCTCCGTCGACGGCGCCCGCGAAATTGAGTCCCAGTCAGGTGACGGCGCCCGCGGGAGGCAGCGCGAATCCTGCGACTCCGCGCCCACCCATCGCGGTTCCGAAAGGTCCCACTCCCCGGCTGGCCGATGGCCACCCGGATCTATCCGGCGTCTGGAGCGGCGGCGGTCCAGTAGGCGATCTTGAGCAAGGGCTGGCCAAGGGCGAAACAATTCCTCTCACAGCCGCGGGAAAAGCGATCCTGGACAAGCGGCAATCGAAGGACGATCCGGAAGCGAATTGCCTGCCGACCGGGATTCCGCGCATCGCGCCATATCCCTGGAGAATCGTGCAGGATTCCACGCATTTCTACTTCCTGTTCGAGGGCAACATCCACAGCTATCGCCAGATTTTCATGGATGGCCGCAAACATCCCGACGATCCAGACCCCACCTGGTACGGGCACTCCATCGGGAGTTGGGACGGAGACACGCTGGTGGTGGACACCATCGGATTCAACGACAAATTCTGGTTCGATTTTCGCGGGCATCCCCACACCGAGCAATTGCACACCATCGAGCGGTACACGCGGAAGGATTTAGGGACGCTCGAAAACAAGGTGACGATCATCGATCCGGCCGACTACTCCAGGCCTTTCACGCTGACCTTCACGGCGCGGCTGCGGCCAAAAGAAGAGCTGATGGAATACATCTGCCAGGAGAACCAGCAGGACGCGCAACACATGAGCGGGAGCGCGGGCCCGCCCGTGAATCCATAGGCTCGTTCTTGGCCAAGCAAGCCGTCGTAATCTTGATCGTTGTCGTTGTTTTCGGGGTCCTGGTCCCTTTGTACAAAGGCTTCGGATTCCTGGATTCGCGGATCGTCGCCGCCTATGCGTGTCTGGCGCTGTTGTTCGTTGCGCCCGCGAGCGCGGAACTGGCGGCGAAATTCGGAAAAAACGCGCGGCCTGTGGCGCTTCTGGGGAAGATCGGGTTGATCGTCGCGTGGGGTTGGGGCATGTCGCTGGTGATTCTTGCGACGGCCATCGTGACCCTGAACCTGGCGGACCGAAGCGGGAGCTGGGTTGTGCCGCCGGTAAGTTTTCTAGAGGCCATTCTAACTTTCAGCCTGTGCGCGTCGATTGCGATTGCCATTTTGGGCGCGGTTCTTACAGGCCGTTTTTCGGCCACGAGTGTGAAGACCATCCTGCGAACGGGCTTTCTGGCGATTCTGCTTGTGATGGTCTTCGGGTCGCGCGTGCTGCCGGAACGCATCCAGTTGGAAATCCTGGATCACTTCAGTACCAGGCGAGGGATCACTAGCCTGGCGTGGGAGTCATCGGTAGTCTGCGCGGTGGCAGCGGCACTACTGCTCATTGTGCTGTTTGCTAAGATACCTAAGACGGAACATCCTGGCGAAGGAGGAGGATGAGTAAGGAAGACAGCATTGAAGTTACAGGAACCGTAGTTGAAAAATTTCCGAGCGGCCTGTTCAGCGTGGAGCTGGATCAAGACCGTAAAGTTTTGGCGCATTTGGCCGGCAAGCTGCGCCGCAATCGTATCCGCGTTTTGGCCGGCGATCGAGTCACCCTGGAGCTTTCGCCCTACGATCTGACGAAGGGTCGAATCACCTACCGGCACAAGTAGCCGAAGTCCACTCAGCGTCCCTGCTGATGCATAAGATCCTGCTGATCTTCGGTACCCGGCCGGAGGCGATCAAGCTCTGCCCGGTAATTCGCGGTCTGCGCGAACATCCCAACAAATTCGACGTCAAAGTCTGTGTCACCGCACAGCATCGCGAGATGCTGGACCAGGTGCTGGAGGCCTTTCACGTCAAGCCGGATTACGATCTGGACCTGATGCTGCCGGGGCAGACGCTGTTTCAATCGACATCGCGGATTTTGGCGGGCCTGGAACCGGTATTGCGCGCGGAAAAACCAGCGATGGCGATTGTGCAGGGCGACACCACCACTACGCTGTGCGGCGCGCTGGCGGCGTTTTATGCGGGCATTCCCGTAGGTCATGTGGAAGCCGGTCTGCGCACGCACGACATGCGGCAGCCGTTTCCGGAAGAAATGAATCGCGTGCTGGCGTCGCGTCTCACGGCTCTGCATTTTGCCGCGACGGAGATGGCGGCACAAAATCTGCGCAACGAAAACGTTCCGGCGGATTCAATTCACGTTACCGGCAACACTGGCATCGACGCCGTGCTGTTCGTGCGCGATGCCCTGGAACAGGGCTCGCTACGCGGAGGCGAGTGGCCCGAATTGGACGCTTCAAAGAAACTCATTGTAGTGACCGCGCACCGCCGGGAGAGTTTTGGCGACGGATTCGAACGCATTTGCCGTGCGCTGGCCCGGATCGCCGATCGCGGCGACGTCCAACTGGTTTATCCGGTGCATCCGAATCCCAATGTTCAAGATCCCGTGCAGCGTTATTTGTCGAAGCACCCGCATGTGCGCTTGATTGAACCGCTGAGCTATGTGCCGTTTGTCGATCTGATGCGCCGCGCGTATCTGCTGATCACCGATTCGGGCGGGATTCAGGAAGAAGGGCCATCGCTTGGAAAACCGATTCTGGTGCTGCGCGAGAAAACCGAGCGGCCCGAAGCCGTGCTGGCGGGCACCGTAAAGCTGGTGGGGACCGAGGAAGACCGCATCGTTCGCGAGGCGGCAATTTTGCTGGACGACCCCGCGGCGTACCACCAGATGTCACGCGTTCACAACCCTTACGGGGATGGGCGGGCCAGCGGCCGCATTGCGGGCCTAATCGACTCATTCGTCACTCAAAACTCTTGAACGAAAGCGGCCAAAATGGTCCTTTTGCGCGCGAAAATCCCGCGATCTGAGCAATCGCAGTTCCATAATTGTGCGAGGGATCGATCCATTCATATGCGCATGCGGTCTGACAGCATTCGTACCAGCGACCTGGCGGTGGCGTTATCGCAAAGGCTGGTTGGGCAGCCGTCAGCGATTGCGGTGATTGTGCCGTTCGTGGAAATGTACCGCGCGCGGTTGGCACCGGAGGGGCGGCCGGCGGGAGTCTTTCTATTGCTGGGTCCCACTGGGACGGGGAAAACCAAAACCGTGGAAGCGCTGGCGGATGTGCTGCATGGCAGTCCGAAAAAGCTGCTGAAGGTGGATGCGGGCGAATATCAAATGGAACACGAAGTGGCGAAGTTGTTGGGCGCGCCTCCGGGATATTTGGGACATCGGGAGACGCAGCCGCTATTGACGCAGCAAAAGTTGAGCGCGGCGACGAGCGAAGCGTGCGATCTTTCGATCGTGTTGTTCGATGAAATCGAGAAGGCGGCTCCCACGCTGGTGCGGTTGCTGCTAGGAGTGTTGGATAAAGGCACGCTGCGGCTGGGTGACAGCACGCTGGTGAACTTCGAGAAGAGCATGATTTTCCTGACCAGCAATTTGGGCGCGCGCGACATGAGCCATGAGTTGCGGCCGGAGTTTGGGTTTGAAGCGGGCGCGCCGCGAACGGGGGCGAATCGGGCCCGCAAGCTGGACAGCATCGGGATCTCGGCGGTGCGCAAGAATTTCTCGCCGGAGTTTATCAACCGAATCGATGCGATGGTGACTTATCAGCCGCTGGATTCCGCGGCGCTGGCGGCGATCCTGAACCAGCAAATTGAAGACTTGCAGGCTCACATTGACCGGCGGCTGGGCGAGGAGGCATTTCGCATTGAAGTGCCGGCCCGATCGCGCAAGTTCCTGCTGGAGCGCGGCACCAGCCGCGAGTATGGCGCGCGCGAGTTGAAGCGGACGGTGCAACGCTATCTGATCCAGCCGCTGGCCGTGATGGTTGCGGACGGTGAGATTTCTGGTGGAGCGCATCAACGGGCGGAATCTCGCCCAGTGCAAAGCGAAACTGGTATGGCGAAATTTGGCGCCGCGCGAACTGATACCGGCATGCTGAAGGCTACTGATAAACTTGAGTAAGAAGGCGATGCACTATCATCGAATTGCGGCGTTTCTCAGCGGTTGCCTGATTCTCGGCAGCCTGTTCATGATTTTTGTCGCGACGCAAAATTTTCAGACCGTGGATCGCGTGCTGGCTTCCCCGCCGCAGGAAGCTGCGCAAATGTTTCAGACCCTGGGGCACGACAACTCCCGGCTGCTGCTGCGCTACCTGGCCGGCGAAGAGAACCGGCTGTTCTTCGTCACCTGGGAACTGGCCGCGATTGCCCTGGGCATCGGCCTGACCGCGATTCTGCTGTTCGTCCTGCGGAGCGGGCTGCTGGCGGGCCTGGCCGGCGGGATGGTAATCATCGCGCTGTTCCAGCACTTCCGCGTGACGCCGGAAATGATCGCGATGGGCCGATTGATCGACTTCGGAACTGGCGCGGGATCGGTGGCGTACACCCAGTTTTGGCGCCTGCACGGGCTGTACGGAGTGCTGGAAGTCGTAAAACTGGGACTGGTGATCGTGGTGGCGGGCTTTTTGTTATTGGGCCGGGCGGCGGTTACGTCAGAACCCCGCGAGACCGAAGCGCTTCATCAATGATCGCGATGACGTCCTCCCGACTGATTTGCTGCCTTTTTTCAACTTCTTCCGCCACGATTGGATGGCCCGGCTCCATGCAGGCGTTCGATTTGACACCATAACGCTCCCGCGACTCAAACAATTTCGCCACTTCCTGTCGCGGCAAAACGTTGGGACCGCCCAAGAGTTCTGCGACTAACGTCACCCGAGCGAAGTGCTCCACAGTCTCCATCTTGAAGAAGGCTTTGTACAGGTCCGCGCCATAGCAGACCGAGCCGTGATTACCCAGCAGGATTGCATCGTACTTAGGGATGTGCGGCAGCATGCCTTCCGTGAGCGCCGGAGTGCCGGGCAATCCATATTCGGCCAGCGGAACGCACCCCAGGCTCACGATCACTTCAGGCAGCAGCGCCAGATTCAGCGGCCTGCCGGCCACCGCGAATCCAGTGGCCACGGGCGGATGCGCATGCACCACGGCCCAGACGTCGGGCCGCATTTCATAGATGGCGAGGTGCATGGCGATTTCGGTGGTTCGCTCGCGCGCGCCGTCAATCTTGTTGCCTTTGAGATCGCAGATGATGATGTCGGACGGAGTCATCATGCCCTTACTAACGCCGGTGCAAGTGCACAGAATGCGGCGATCGTCCAAACGCACACTGATGTTGCCGTCGTTGGCCGCCACCCATCCCTTTTGATAGATCAGCTTGCCGACGTCGAGGATGTCTTGGCGATGCTCTTGCTCCGTCTTGGGCATCCGGAATTCAATTGTAGCAATGGACGCGGCGGCTGAAGACCGCACTGTACAATGGGGTCAGTGGACAATAGAAGAATGTGCCCGAACTGCCGGGCTTTTGTGACGACCAGCGACAAAGTATGTCCGTATTGCCAGGCTCCCATTGGGCCGCGCGCGGTGGAGCGGCGCAATCCGGGCGATATTTTGGGCGGCTTGATCCCGCACGCGCGCTTCACGACGGTCATGATCCTATTGATCAACACGGGGCTCTTCGTTGCGGAGTACCTGAATCCGCAATCGGGAATCAATGAGGCTGGGCAGAGCGTTCCGGCAGTCCTGATGCAAGGACAATGGTGGCGTCTGATCACGGCGGGGTTTCTGCACGGCGGCATTTTTCACATTTTGATGAACTCGTGGGTGCTGTTCGATCTGGGGGCGGAAGTGGAAACGTTGTACGGCACCAGCCGCCTGATCGTGTTCTACTTCGTCTCAACAATCACCGGATTCTTTGCCAGCTCCCACATCGGCGGCGGCCATTTCTCAGTGGGATCGTCGGCAGGGATCTTCGGACTCATCGGCGCGATGCTGGCGTTCGGATTTACCGACCGCTCGTCACTCGGCATGCAGGTGAAATCGCTCTACACGCGCTGGGTGATTTATGGATTGGTCTTGAGCTTCCTGCCGGGAGTCGATTTTTGGGCCCACGTAGGCGGATTCTCGGGCGGGTTTATCGCCGGATGGCTGGCCAGCACGCCCCGCGCGCGTTTGATGTGGAAAGAGCCGCTGCTGCGCGTACTGGCGGGCGCATCCATCGCGATCACGGCGCTGGCGTTCGGAATGATGTACATAGCCATGATGCGCGCGACCTAAGGCGGAATCCGCACACTTCGTCCCATAAGCGGACACACCGGGCGTTCCCGAACACGCCGAATCCACCGGTAAGCCTTCTTTTTCAGTAAGATCGACTTTGGTGGGCAATTTGCCCATTGTCCTTAGGAGAACTCATCATGGATGTACCACGCGGTAAAGAAGTCGCTCGCCGGAAACTCATTCGCCGGATCATTGCAATTGTCGTCGTCCTGGCGGCGATTCCGTTGATAACCTGGGGACTCTCCCGGCTGAAGCCAGCTGCCCCGTCGGTGGATCGCGCGACGGTGTGGATCGATGCCGTGAAGCGCGGTCCGATGGTGCGCGACGTCCGCGGTCTGGGCACGCTGGTGGTGGAACAATACCGGTGGATTCCGGCGTCCTTCGATAGCCGTGTGGAGAAGATCAATTTTCTGCCGGGCGTCACGGTGCATGCCAACGACGTGGTGATGGTGACCAGCAATCCGGACATGGAACTGGCGGCTGCCGACCTGGAATGGCAGATTAAGGCCGCGCAAGCGAACTTGGAGAACCTGAAAGTGACGCTGGAGACGCAGCAACTGGCGCAGAAGGCGACCACCGAGCAGGTGAAGTCCGACATGGAGCAAGCGCAGCTGCAGGCCGATCGCGATTCGCAGCTGACGAAGCTGGGATTGAAGTCGGACCTGGACACCAAGCTGTCCGTCGCGAAGTGGCAAGAGCTGAAGGGTCGCTACGCTCTATCGAAAGAGCAATTGGACATTAGCGACAAGTCGATTCAGGCGCAAATGGACGCGCAAAAGGTGGGAATCGAGAAATTGCAGGCGGCCTACGCACTCAAGAAACAACAGGTGGAGGAGTTGATCATTCGGGCCGGGGCGGAAGGGACGCTGACGCAGCTTGGCACGTCGGCCACGCCGCTGGAAGTGGGAATGCGCGTGGCGCCGGGGGCAATTCTGGCGAAGATCGCGCAACCCAACAAATTGAAAGCGACGCTGAAGATTCCAGAAACGCAGGTGAAGGACGTGGCGATCGGGCAGACCGCGTCTATCGATACGCGGAACGGTATCATTCCGGGACATGTCTCGCGCATCGATCCGGCGGCGGTAAATGGGACGGTGGATGTGGACGTGACGCTGGAAGGCGCGCTGCCGCCGGGTGCGCGGCCGGATTTGAGCGTGGATGGCACCATCACGCTGGAGCGGCTGGCGAATGTGGTCTATGTAGGCCGGCCGGTGATTGGCCAGCCGGGAGCCAAGATTACTCTGTTCCGGCTGGATGGCGATGGCAAAGAGGCGCAGCGCGTGCCGGTGGCCCTGGGGCGCAGCTCGGTGAACAACATTGAAGTGGTGGATGGGTTGAAGGTTGGAGATCAGGTGATCTTGTCGGATATGTCGTCGCAAGACCAGTACAACAGAATCCGCTTGAACTAGAGTGAAACAGCGGAGACCAAATGGCGATTGACGAAACAGCTTTGATCAGCATGGATGGCGTGACCAAGGTCTTCCAGACCGACGAAGTGGAAACACATGCGCTGGCGGGTATCCATCTGCACATCAAGAGGGGCGAATATCTCGCCATCGCGGGGCCTTCCGGCTGCGGTAAGTCCACGCTGCTGGCGATTCTGGGCTTGCTGGATTCTCCGTCCGACGGCACCTATGTGCTGAACTCGAAGCCGGTACAGAGTCTCAAGTTGGCGGAGCGGGCGCGCATCCGCAATCGCGAAATCGGATTCATTTTTCAGGCGTTCAACCTGATCGGCGACCTGACGGTGTATGAGAACGTGGAGTTGCCGCTGACCTATCGCGGCATGCCTTCGGCCGAGACGCAAGAAGCGCGTGCAAGACGCGTTGGAACGCGTGGGCATGTCGCACCGCATGAAACATTATCCGTCGCAGCTTTCGGGAGGTCAGCAGCAGCGTGTCGCAGTGGCGCGGGCCTTGGGCGGCGACCCATCCATCCTGCTGGCGGACGAGCCGACCGGAAACCTGGATTCCGTCAACGGCGAAGCGGTCATGGAATTGCTGCGCGAGCTGCATCGCGGCGGCGCGACCATCTGCATGGTGACTCACGATCCGCGCTATGCGCGCTACGCGGACCGCTCCATCCGGTTGTTTGACGGAAGAATCGTGGAAGAAGAAGCGCGCAGGAGTGGCGTGATGTTTGGACGAAATGTCGATTTTGTGGCTGTGCTGTTGATCACCCTGGTGGTGCTCGGGGCTGGGCTGGGCGAGGTCCTGGAATTGGGCGGCTTGGCCCGATGCCGCGCTGGATTCGATTCATATCGAAAACGCCATCGTCGAAAACTCGATTCAAGTCGAGCGCTGCCCGTTGCCGCGCCAAATCCTCTCGAATCTGAACTGCCTTCTGCAGCGCTAGTAGCGTTGCCAGCGCGCGCGCAGTGAAAATAACAATATGAGTTCACCGATTATCGTTCTGCGGAACGTGGAGAAGTACTTTGAGCACGGTCCGACGAAGACCTTCGTCTTGCGCCGCATCAACGCCGAAATCAAGGAAGGCGAATTCATCTCCATCATGGGGCCCTCGGGCGCGGGCAAATCGACGCTGCTGCATCTGCTCGGCATGCACGACAGCTCCTGGACTGGCGAATATCTATCTGGCGGACCACGCCATCCACAAGCTGGCAAGAAAGATCGCATGGAGCTGTACAAGAAGTATTTCGGCTTCGTGTTCCAGAGCTATCATCTGCTGGATTCGCTCACGGTGTACGAGAATCTGGACATTCCGCTGTCCTATCGCAACATCAAAAAAGGCGAGCGCGACAGCATCGTGTGCGACGTGCTGGACCGCTTTCAGATTGTCGGCAAGAAGGACCTGTATCCGAACCAGCTTTCCGGCGGACAGCAGCAACTGGTGGCCATCGCGCGAGCCATTGTGGCCAGCCCGAAGATCATTCTGGCCGACGAACCGACCGGCAATCTGCATTCCAGCCAGGGCAAGGAAATCATGGAGCTCTTCAAGAAGTTGAACGACGCCGGAACCACCATCATTCAAGTGACGCACAACGAGAAGAACGCCGAGTACGGGAATCGGGTTATCAATATCGCCGATGGCTGGATTGAACCTGAAGCGCGCGCGTAAGATGATTTACCGCTCCCTCTGGTCACGGCTCAGCATCGACACTCGAGGAAAATCATGATGTTACTGAGCCGCGACCAAAGGAAGCGGTCGGCGTGGAGCGCAGCATGACGGACTGGCAAGGAGCGGCAGCGCCGCGGATTCTGATCGCCGACGATCAAACCGACGTGCTGGAAGCACTGCGTTTGCTGCTGAAGGGCGAAGGCTATCAGATTGAAGCCGTCACCTCTCCACCGGCCGTGGTCACCGCGCTCGAGACGCGCGATTTCGATGTGGTGATCATGGACCTGAACTACACGCGCGACACCACGTCGGGGCAAGAAGGGCTGGACTTGCTCTCGCGCATTCAGGCTATCGACGCGGTGCTGCCGGTGATCGTGATGACGGCCTGGGGCACGGTGGGCCTGGCTGTGGAAGCCATGCGGGGCGGGGCGCGCGATTTCGTGCAGAAGCCCTGGGATAACGACCGGCTGCGGACCATTGTCAAAACTCAGATCGACCTCAGCAACGCGATCCGGCGCGGGATGCGCTTGGAAGCGGAGAATCGTTTGCTGCGCGCAGAGGGCGTTCCAGCCCTGATCGCCGAATCGCCCGCCATGCAGCCGGTGCTCCAGATGATTTCGCGCGTGGGACCGTCGGATGCCAATGTGTTGATCACCGGCGAGCCTGGCACTGGCAAGGAAGTGGTAGCCAAGACGCTGTTCGCGATTTCGTCCCGCAGCGCGAAGCCGATGGTGACCGTGAACGCGGGCGGACTGGCCGAGGGAGTTTTCGAGAGCGAATTGTTCGGGCATGTGAAGGGCGCGTTCACGGACGCGAAGGCGGATCGCGTGGGACGTTTCGAACTGGCCGACGGCGGAACATTGTTTCTGGATGAAATCGCCAACGTTCCCATGAATCTGCAGGCGAAGATGCTGCGCGTTTTGGAAGTGGGCGAGATGGAGCGCGTGGGATCGTCGCGCACTAAAAGGGTGGACGTGCGGGTGATCTCGGCCACCAACGCGCATCTGGATGAAGAGGTGCAATCCGGACGCTTTCGGCAGGATCTGTTGTTCCGGCTGAATACCATCGAGATTCATCTGCCGCCGCTGCGGGAGCGCCGCGAGGATATCCCGCCGCTGGGCGCGCACTTTTTGGCGACGCATGCGCAGCGCTATCGCAAACGCATCGGCGGTTTCGACCGCACGGCGCTGCAGTTGATGCTGGAGCATCCCTGGCAAGGTAATGTTCGCGAGTTGAATCACGTGATCGAGCGGGCGGTTTTGATGGCGCAGGATAGCCAGATCAAGCCCGCCGACCTGGCGCTGCGTTCGGGACGCGAAGGCAGCCCGCGCCTGGAAGACATGAGCATCGAGGAAGTGGAGGCCTTCCTGATCAAGAAGGCTCTGGCGCGCCACAATGGAAACGTGAGCCACGCCGCCAATGCTTTGGGCCTGAGCCGCAGCGCCCTATACCGCCGACTGCAACGCTACGGATTGTGACCAAGCCGTGAAGCTGCACAAGCCTCGCCTCGTCCACGACCGGCGCATTCTTGTGATGGCGCTGGTGGCAGGAGCGCCGGCGGTGGTTACGTCCTTATTGGTGCTGTGGCTGGGCGACTTTACTCCGCGAGTCCAGTGGACGCTGAGCGCGTTAATCGTGGGCGTATGGTTGGGCTTTTGTTTCGCCTTGCGCGAGCGAGTAGCATCGCCTCTGCGTACCCTGGCAAATCTTTTGGAAGCGATGCGCGAAGGCGACTATTCCATTCGCGCGCGGCACTCCAAGAGCGACGATCCGATGGGCGAAGTGATGCAGCAGGTGAACGCGATGAGCTCGACTTTGCGCGAGCAGAGGCTGGGCGCGATGGAAGCCACGACGCTGCTGCGCAAAGTGATGGAGGAGATCGACGTCGCCGTGTTCGCCTTCGACGACAACCGCCGATTGCGCCTGGTGAATCGCGCCGGCGAGCGGCTGTTGAACGAGCCCTCCGAACGGCTGGTTGGCCAATCCGCCGAACTGTTGGGTCTGGCTCAATATCTGGAAGGCGAAGCGCAGCGGACCGAGCAGCGGAAATTTCCGGGCGGAACGGCGCGCTGGGGCGTCAGCCGCAGTTTATTTCGGGAAGGCGGCCGTCCGCACCAACTGGTGGTGGTTACCGATCTTACACGGCCCTTGCGGGAGGAAGAGCTGAAGGCCTGGCAGCGGCTGGTGCGCGTGATCGGGCATGAGTTGAACAATTCGCTGGCGCCGATCAAGTCCATCGCCGGAAGTTTGGAAAGCATTTTGGCGCGCGAGCCACGCCCGGCGGATTGGGAAGAGGACACGCGGCGGGGCTTGGCGGTGATAGCCGCGCGCAGCGAAGCCTTGGGCCGGTTTATGAGCGCTTACGCGACGCTGGCGAAAATGCCGCGGCCCACGATGGCGCCGGTGTGCGTGCCGGAGTTGGTGCGGCGTGTGGCGGGATTGGAGACGCGAATTCCTCCCGTAGTGGTGCCTGGACCGGAGGTGGTCATCCAGGCCGACGCCGATCAACTGGAACAATTGTTGATCAACGTGATTCGCAACGCCGCCGATGCGTCGCTGGAAACAGGCGGCGCGGTGCGGGTGGGCTGGGATGGCAAGGACTCGCAGTTGACGGTCTGGGTACGCGACGAAGGTCACGGGCTGCCTAATACCGGCAATTTGTTTGTGCCCTTTTTCACCACCAAGCCGGCCGGGTCGGGCATCGGGCTAGTACTGAGCCGCCAAATCGCCGAGGCGCATGGAGGAACATTGACGCTGCAGAATGCTCCGGAAGGGCCGGGGTGCGAGGCGCGGCTGGTTTTGCCGCTGGGTTGACTATGACGACGAAGAAATCCAGGAAGTCCAAGCGAGCCCACACCAAACAGGCCAGGGAAGCCGTCAAGGCGTGGCAAGTCGCTCACATCAAGGAAGGACTACGGCAGGCCGACGCTGGTGAATTCGCCAGGGATGCGGAAATCGCGGTGGTCTTTGCCCCCCGCCAAGCGCTCAATTAAGCCCTAACGAACCGAAGTTATAGCCGCAGATAAACGCAGATTAACGCCGACCGGTGTTCATCCGTGTTCATCTGTGGCCATTAAAACATTTTTTGTGAACCTAACTCCTTCCGGCAACGTACGTCTATCAGAGCTGAGCGCGGGACATTGATCCTGGGCGCTCGGGAAGGAGCTGCCGTGGGTCCAAACGCACAGACATTGATCAGTCTCAAGAGTGTTTTCAAGGTATTCACCACCGATGAGGTTGAAACGCACGCGCTGGCGGGCATCGAGCTGAACGTTCGCAAGGGCGAATACATTTCCATTTCGGGCCCATCGGGGTGCGGGAAATCCACGCTGCTGGCGATTCTCGGCCTGCTGGACACGCCGTCCGACGGCACCTATGTGCTGAACGAGACGCCGGGTGGATCAGATGAAGCTCTCGCAGCGGGCGCGGGTACGCAACCGGGAGATCGGCTTCATTTTCCAGGCGTTCAATTTGATCGGCGATCTTACAGTTTATGAAAACGTAGAGCTGCCGCTCACCTATCGCAACATGCCGGGCGACGAACGCAAGAAACTGGTGAAGGACGCGCTGGAACGCGTGGGCATGTCGCACCGCATCAAGCATTATCCATCGCAGCTTTCCGGAGGTCAGCAGCAGCGCGTGGCCGTGGCGCGGGCGCTGGCGGGACGCCCGTCCATCCTTCTCGCCGATGAGCCGACCGGCAACCTGGATTCGGTAAACGGCGAATCCGTGATGTAGTTACTGAGCGAACTGCACCAGGAAGGCGCGACCATTTGCATGGTTACGCACGATCCGCGCTATGCGGCCTGCGCAGATCGCATTATCACTCTGTTTGACGGCCGGATTGTGGAAGAGAAAGTCCAAAAAGCCGAGCCTATCCAGAACGCGGCGCAGGCTTAGCGCGCTGCGGCAGCGGGCAGGATGGGCGGGGGCGGAATCGGAGAGTGCGATCCGCGCACAAATTCAAAGCCGGCGCGAACCGGCGTTGGTTTTCCGTCTCGCAGGGCCGCCTTGAAACGCCAGCCTTGGAGAGCCGTCAACAGATCCTTCTCCCATTTCGGATTGGACGATTTCACGACGCTCGCGTTCGACGGAACGCCTTTCCGATCGACATCGAACGTCATCGTCACTGATGCGTTCTCCTCCTCATCTACGGTGGCAGGGAATTTCGTTTTGATAAGAACCGGCCGCGTCGCGCCGTCAGGCAGGAAAAAGACAGCCCGCACGGCATGCCAATCCCACAACGTTCGTTCGGCACGGAAGAAAACCTCTTCGTTCACCCGCACCGCCACAGGCGCTCCAGCCTTTGTTCCCGGCTTAAACTGCCAATGGCGCACATTTTCGGCCGCGCTTTGATCCAAGCCGAGCCCGAGCGGACGGTCCACGTGTATTTCACCCGGCTGTCCGGCGGCGTCAATGACCACCGACAGCAAGACGCTGCCTTCCAGTTTCGCCAGATAGCGCTTCGGCGGTGTAGTCCGGCTTCGCTTTCGCAACCACAAAGGGCGGGGCGATTCCCGGTCCCAAGCGGTACACTTCCTGAGCAGTGGCGCCGAGACAGGCCAGAAACATGAACCATCGAGCGAGGTGGGCTGCGTCCAAGTTTCTGTTATATCGCAGTCGGAAAATGGCGGGCTCGAACTGTTCTATGACTAGACGCGCGATGCAAGGAAGATCATGAGTGGCGATTCCGTACCGTGGGCTCTGCCGCTCTCGCGCTTTGCGGCGAACAATCGCGAGGCAACCACTCTGTTTGGCGAGCTCCGAAAACCATTGCTTCGATATCTGGTGTGCCTGGGCCTGACTCCCGATGAAGCGCAAGACGTGGTGCAGGACTCCTTCTTGAGTTTGCACCGGCATTTGTCGGCGGGCGGCTCGCAAGAAAACATTCGTAGTTGGCTGTTTCGGGTGGCGCACAATCAGGCGCGCAACCACCAAGCCAGCTACCATCAGAAGTTTCGCGATCCGTTGGAACCTGACACTGCGGGGTTGCTCGCAGATGATGCCACACCGGAGAGCGCGCTGCTGGAGAAGGAGAAATTCCAGCGGTTGAGCGCCGCGATCCGGACTCTGGCGAACTCCGAGCGCGAATGCCTGCTGCTGCGCGCGAGCGGGCTGCGATATCGCGAAATCGGCGATGTATTAGGCCTGGCGACTTCCACGGTGGCCGACACGGTGGATCGCGCCATAAAGAAACTGGCGGAGAAATGCAATGTGTAACTATTCAGGAAAATTGGTCGCGTGGCTGGATCAGGAGCTGCCGGAGGCGGAAGCCACCGATGTGGAACGGCATCTGGACCGGTGTGCCGAATGCCGCCAGCGCTGCCGGCTCGTACCAGGAAATCAGCCGCGCGTTCCTGACTTGCTACCTGCACACGGCAGCCCGGCCGGGACGCAATGTCTGGGGATGGGTGGCCGGAGCCGGAGTCGCGGCGGCAATCCTGTTAGCGATGGTCCTGAGCCGGCGTCCTGTGGACACGCTCGTTGTTTATGCCCCGTCGCCGCCGCCCGCGCCAATAGTCGCTTATGCAAAGCCGGCATACAAGAAGCCCGCGCACCGAGCCGCGGCCCCGAAACCCATTCGCCAAGCCACAGTGGACCCCGACTGAACCGACAGTGCAAGTCTCATTGCCCGCCGATGCGTTCTTCCCACCGGGCGCCGTGCCCGCGGGATTTAGCTTCATTGCCGACATCCGTCCGCAACCGTAGTTTATTCTTAAGGAGCCGATTGAATTATGCAACGTACACTTATTCTCGTTTTGCTGGGAGCGTCCTCCGTTTTTGCGCAAACAGAATCCAAGAACTTCTTCTTCAGCCAGACTGTCAGCGGCCGGCGCCATGCGCGACCGATTACCAGCGCCCCGGTGCAAGGCGCGCCTTATTCCGCCACCATCACCAATGAATCGATCCAGACTTTCGCGGACGGGAACCGGATTGTTCAAACCAGTACCGGAACCACGGTGCGCGATTCGCAAGGACGCACGCGCCAGGACGCTCCGCTGCCGACGATCGGCAACATGTCGCCGGCGAACGCGCCGCATCTGGTCTTCATTCAGGATCCTGTCGCGCAAACGTCCTATACCTTGAACCTTACGGATAAGACGGCCATGAAAGGGCCCGGCATGATGGCTCCGTTGGCGCTGGGCGCCCCCGGCGCGGGCGGCGGCTTCGCGGTGCGGATTAGAGGCGCTAGCCGGGCAAACGATGGGCGGGATGTATCAGCCGCAGAGCTGACTATCGCGAAGACCATGATCGCCGAAGACCCCAGCAAGCAGTTAGACTGAGGATTTGGGCTCCCAGACCATGGAGGGCGTGTTGGTAAAGGGTACGCGCACCACCGTTACCATTCCCGCCGGGCCAGATCGGCAACGACAAACCCATCAGTATCGTTACCGAAGTTTGGACTTCGCCGGAACTGAAGACCATCGTCTATAGCAAGCGCAGCGATCCGCGGATGGGCGACCAGACGTTCAAGCTAACCAACATTGTTCGCGCCGAGCCCGATCCGTCGCTGTTCACCGTTCCCTCGGATTTCAAGGTCAACGATGAGCCGCAGCCGATTCTGTACAGAACATCCGGCGGGCCCGCGCAGTAAGCGCGCGAATTAGAACATCGTGCGTGAATACACGCCGTTGTGCGATTCGGGCGAGGTCAAGAAACACTCAGCGGCATAGGTGAACTCGCCCGGCTTCAAATTCGCGGAAAAGTCCGCCGCGCGGGCGGAGGGTCGTTGATCCAATCGCGAACTTCGCCGCTCGATTGATCCACGCCTTTGGGCGTGCCAAAGGAACTGGCCCGAATGTCCTGCTCACCGAGCACGTAACGCTGCGTCACCACCGCGTAGCCCTTGTTCTCCGCATTTTACCGCGGCGCTTCCAGTGCAGTCGGAAGCATGCACCACCCGAATCTTGCTGAGAATCAAAACTCCCTTGCCGCCGCGTACGTCGATGCCCTTCCCGTCGGCCACGCTCAGCGCGATGTTCTGATTGGCGGGTTGCGAAAAATCCAGACCCTGGGCGTACATGCTGGCGACATCGTGGCTGATCTGGTAGGCGTTGTCGTTCTGGCTCGCGTTGCTGGATACCAGCAGCACGCCGATGGAAAGGGGTACCAGGAAAATCGCTCCTAAGGCATAGAGCCGGATAGACTTCTCGCTTGGCTGTTTGGAACGGCGATGCATGCGTGAACTCAACCTTACTGCATGCGGCGCACGGTTTCCAGACAGCGTTGTAGGGAATTTTCGAGGGATTCCGACTTAGTACTTCACTGATGGTTAGTTTCAGTTAGCGATCGCTGCATATGCCGCTCCGGTACGAAGGCGCGAAGAGTTACAAGTCAGAAGTTGATTAGGAGCCGGTCTAGTTTCTGCAGGAGAGCGCCGTCAATTTTGACGTCCGTGACATTTCGGTTGCTCCTGCATTCCTCTTCCTGTTCCAGGCGGATTCCGTGCTACATTATCGTATATACACTTTTGTCTGGGATGAAAGCAAGAATCGCAGCAATCGCCGGAAGCACGGCGTTTCATTCGAGTCAGCAGCCCGCGTCTTCGATGATCCCAAGTCGGTCTCGTATCTCTGGCGGAATCGTGGTTCTACTGGTAGTTCACACAAACGAGGAACACAATGGCGAAGAAGAAATCCGCATCATTTCGGCGAGAAAAGCGAGTCCCAGCGAACGCGCTGCTTACAACGCCAATCACTGACCATGATCGGCGCTCGCTGCAACGTCTCGCAAAAATGCCCGACTCAAAAATTGACTTTTCCGATGTGCCTGAGGCGTGGCCGCTACCAGAAGCCCAGGTGGGACGTTTCTACCGGCCCATCAAGCAACTCGTCAGCCTGCGTGTGGACGCCGACGTTCTGGCCTGGTTCCGTGCCCGCGGCAAGAAATACCAAACCTATATGAATCAAGTGTTGCGGCGCGAGATGCAGGCTCGTCCACGCAGTCGCTAGGGCCTCTGCGAACCAGCAACCATTCGGTTGCCTTTCTGTGCCGGCCTTGATAACATGCAACCTGGAGGTTGCATATGGATTCCACCGATCGCGTCGAAAAACGGATTGTCCTCCGAGCGCCGCGCGCCCGCGTTTGGCTGGCATTGTCGGACGCGGAGCAATTTGGGGCTTGGTTTGGCATGAAGCTGAACGGAAGGTTCGCCCCTGGCGCCCGCGTGCAGGGACAGGTGCTGCATCCGGGCTACGAGCACGTAAAGCTAGATCTCACCATCGAGCGCATGGAGCCCGAGCGGCTGCTCTCGTGGCGCTGGCATCCGCACGCTATCGACGCCAAGGTCGATTACTCGGCCGAGCCCGCGACCCTGGTGGTCTTCGAACTCGCCGACGCGCCCGAAGGTACGCTGCTCACGGTTGCGGAATCGGGATTCGATGCAATTCCTTTGCCCCGGCGACTGGAGGCGTTCGCAGCAACGAGGGAGGTTGGGCCATCCAGATGAAAGCGATCGAAGCATATGTCAGCCAGCCGGCTTAAGCCCCGACGCAACGCTCCAATCTTTGCCGCTCTGGGCGATGAAACGCGTCTGCGGATCATCGCTCGCCTGTCCTCCGGCGGCCCTATGTCCATCGCGCATCTCACACGCGACGCTTCGGTCACCCGCCAGGCAGTTACCAAGCATCTCCACGTGCTGGCGCATGCCGGGCTGGCGCGCAGTTCGCGTCTCGGGCGCGAGAGTGTTTGGGAGCTCCAGCCCGAGCCGCTCGATGCCGCCCGACGCTGTCTGGATGGGATTTCCGCGCAATGGGACGCCGCCCTGAACCGCTTGAAACTCTTCGTGGAGTAAAATTGGCCTTGAAAGGATGGCCGCCGTGCCTATCTATGATTTCAAATGTCTGGACTGCGAAGAGCAATTTGAGGCGCTGGTTCTAAAAGGGGGCACCCCTGCATGCCCGGCTTGCCAGAGCGCCCGGCTGGAGCAGCTGGTCTCGCTGTTCAGCGTGGATTCAGCGACCATTCGCCAAGGCAACATCCAACAAGCGCGGAAGCAAAATTCCAAAGCGCATAGGGACAAAGCCATCGCCGACGCGGAAGCCATCCGCGATCACGACCACTAAATAACATCCTGCATGCAGCCGCCCTCGGCCTTGCATACAGCCCTGCGAAAGTAGTATGATGACCAGACGAAGCAGCGACCGCGTAGGAAAAGGAGAACCATCCCCGTGAGATCTTCGAGACTAAAGCTATTCGCAGGAGCCCTGGTGCTGGCGGCTGGGCTAGGCCGGTTATCGGCTGAATCCATCAATCCGCCCACCAAGCCGCAGACCGCGCCCATGACCAAGCAGGAGAAGAAGAACCTGGATATGGTGCTGGAATGGTGGCGCGTCGTTATCCAAAACCGTCAGATGGATGAGGCCCCTAAGTACCAGGCCGAGGATTACATCCAGCACAACCCCAACGTTCCCACTGGCCGCGCGGGATTCGTCGCGTTCTTCAGCAAATTGCCCAAGCCGAACGTCGCCGACCCCAAGAAGCTCGCCAACCGAACCCGTGGTGAGGGGCGCGAAGGGCGATTTCGTCTGGCTGATCTTTGAGACGCGAACAGAAGGACCCGCGCGATCCATCCAAGACCTATCACGCCAACAGCTTCGACGTGCTTCGCATCCAGAACGGCAAGGTCCAGGAGCATTGGGATAGCGCGCAGAAGTTCCCCGGCACCGGCAATGTGCCCACCGGCGTTTCACCCAAGCCCCCGTCGGAATGGAACACCGGCAAGCTCTCCAAAGAGGAAGAGCAGACGCTCGCCATGGCCACCGAGGAATTGAAGGACATGCTGCAGTACGGGCATTTGGAACTGGCCGACAAGACCATGGACCCGGGCTACATCCAGCACAATCCCAACGTGCCGCAGGGGCGCGATGGATTCAAGGCGTTCATGAGCAAGATTCCGGGACGCGGACCGGGCGATGCCAAGGAGATCAAGCCGGAATGGATGAACCCGCCGGTGTTGACGCTGATCAACGGCCCGTATTCCTTGATGATGTGGGACCGGATGTCCAAAGATCCGGACGATCCCAGCAAGATGTACAAATGGAATCACTATGACGTGGTTCGCGTCGAGAACGGGAAGATCAAGGAACATTGGGACGAGGCGGTGATCAATGCGCCGCGCCCGACCGGAAGCAAGTAGGTAGTCGGCGAACTCTTCTGGGATCAGGCTGTCGCTGCTATTTTGGCGGATCGATAGTCTGATCCAAGACTAGGACTCTGTGAACCGGTTCTTCGCCCGGCTCGATCACTAAGTTGTCTGAAAATCTTGTCCCCCAAAAACTCCCGTCTGCCGGGCGCAAGTTAGCTGATAACGGGTACGCCACTTTGGAGTATCCCCGCGTCGTAACGCAACCTGTCTGGTCGGTTATTAGGTTTTGGACGAGGCCGGCGAAATTGCCACCCGTATGCTCAAAGTCTTCCGTGTCAAGACTCGCGCCGGTCACGGACTTCCCTTTCTCGTCGATAACGCAAAGCTGGATCTCGCGTAGACTGCCAAAATCGGGGAGAGTAAAGATCACGTTTTCTATTCTCTCTCCGAGCTTTACCTCAATCGGATAGGCGCCTTCGCGAGTGCGCTGCCCGGGATAAAATGTCGCAGGCACGAGCGAGCTGTTTTGGTCAATAATGTTCGAGCCGAGCAGGTAACGCCCTGGCGAAACCGCGTCGAAGACAAACGCCCCCTCGGCATCGGTCGTCGCTTCAAAGGAGGGCTTGTGCAAAGACAATTCCTCCGACGGATTCTCCGGAGCCGTGACCAACTCCAATTCCAACAACTTTACAGGCTCACCCTTTGAGTTCACCACCCGCCCTCCGACCGCGGAATCCGCGCGGAGAGCGACCATCGCGCTGGGGCATGTACCCGCCACAACATCGACTTCGCTGTCGGAATAATAACTCTCCGTGTCCGGATGATAGTGCTCCCGCGTTGCCTGCACGGCATACCGCACGGGTTTGATCCCGCTAAACATCGCGATGCCGTCGGCACCGGTTCGCGTCGTCAAGCGCCCTGCTGACGCAGCGATCGTCACGTCTGCGTCGGGCAACGGCTGACCTGAACCCGTCACTCTCACCGAAAGAGAAGTCTCGGTTTTCCCATTCGCGCGCTTGCGCAAAAAATCTAGGGTCTCCTCAATGTCCGGAGACGTTAGATCCGAAGATGTTCCACAGATCGTGCTGTGGAGATGTCCGTCGGTGCCTCTACCAGTGTCCATGAGGTAGCTGTGCCCCTTGAGGAACCAAGGGCCTTCCGCCGTAACGACTGCTTCTCTTGTGGCAGCTGGCAGTCCTTCAAAGATTTCGTCCACTTGAAAACGGACATTTTGCGTCGCACCAGGCTTGGCTTCCGCTGGGAACCCAGGGTCTAGTACAGTGCCGATGAACAAAACGCTTCCAAGACGAATCCGCGCACACAGCGGGACATGCATGCAGCTCGTGGCGGGAAGTTGCCGCTGGAAGCACCCAGCCACAACCAGAAACATTGAAACACGCAGTTTCACTTGGACCTATCAAATCAGACCCTACTAGTCCACCGCAAGCTCCCAAAATCTCTCGCATAACCGCCTGATATAATTCGGAACGGCCCGGCTCCTCGGACCCGGCGCCGGCATCGCACCGCTCAACAGGAGAGTCACCAGCACGTAATGAGTCAACAAAGCTTAGAGGAGGCGCTGCAAGCCGCCGGGAATCCAGTGGATCGTCTGCGCAATTCGCAGATCGGGCCCTACGCTTTTCCCGTGGTGCGCCCCGAGTTCACCAACTGGCGGGATGAGCAGCGCGCGTGGAAAGAGACTTGCGCGTTGTTCGACCAGTCGCATCATATGACGGATCTCTACATTGAAGGACCGGATGCGCTCAAGTTGCTATCCAACCTCGGCATCAACAGCTATAAGAATTTCAAGGTCAACCAAGCCAAGCAGTTCGTCGCCTGCAACCAGCACGGCTATGTCATTGGCGACGCCATCCTCTTTTATCTGGACGAAAACAAGTTCAACCTGGTCGGCCGCCCGCCGGCTCACAATTGGGTGCAGTACAACCTGGAAACTGGCGGCTACAAAGCGATCGCGGAACGCGACGAGCGATCGGCGGTTAATCAGGGCCGCAGGAAAGTCTATCGCTATCAGATTCAAGGCCCCCACGCTCTGCGCGTGATGGAGAAGGCTACGGGCCGGCCCGCGCCGGATATCAAGTTCTTCAACATGGACGTTTTCACCGTGGCTGGCCGAAGCGTTCGCGCGCTGCGTCATGGGATGGTGGGGCAGCCGGGATGGGAATTGTTTGGTCCCTGGGAAGATGGCGATGCCGTCCGCGACGCCATTGTGAAGGCGGGCGAAGAGTACGGGATTCGCCAAGTGGGATCGCGAGCGTACCCGACCACTTGTCTGGAATCGGGCTGGATTCCCTCGCCACTTCCCGCGATTTATGTCGGCGAAGAAATGAAGGGCTACCGGCAGTGGCTGACCGCCAAGAGCTATGAAGCCACGGCTTCGCTCGGCGGCAGCTTTTACTCGAACGACATCACCGATTATTACTTGACGCCCTATGAGCTGGGCTACGGGCCGTTCGTGAAATTCGATCACGATTTCGTGGGACGAGCGGCGCTGGAGAAGATGGCCGATAGCCAGACCCGCAAGAAAGTGACTCTGGTTTGGAACGGCGACGATATCGCGCAGGTCTTTGGGTCCTTGTTCCACGGCGGCGATATAGAAAAATATATTGACTTGCCTTTGGCGAACTATTCAACCCTGCCGTTTGACAAGGTGCTGAAGGACGGCAAGACCATCGGAGTGTCCACCTATACCGGCTACACCTACAATGAGCGCGCGATGCTCTCGCTCGCGATTGTGGACGTCAAGCACAGCCAACCGGGCGCCGAAGTCACCCTGGTTTGGGGCGAAGAAGCGCGCGGATCGACCAAGCCGACGGTGGAGCGCCACCAGCAGGTAGAGATTCGCGCCACAGTCGCATCGGTGCCCTACGCTGAAGTCGCGCGCGTTGCCTATCGGCCCCATTCCTAGGAGAACCATGGCGTATATTTTTCACCAGGACGATCTTCCAAAGCTGATCGGAGTGTCGGGAGGCCGCGAGCGAACCTTCTTCGTCAACAAGGAGCTAGCGAACATCGATGACATGCTGGCCGGGGTGATGCATTACGCGGCGAACGGCACTTCGCCCTATCACTATCACGAAGTTTGCGAGCATTTTTACTTCATCATGGAAGGCAACGGAACGGTGGAAACCGAGGAGGGCGTGCGCCCCGTGGGTCCGGGCGATATGGTCTTCATTCCGGCGGAGGCCAAGCACCGGCTGCGCGCCACCGAAACCGGACTGTTCTATTTCGAATTCCAGGCCCCGAATCGATTCAAGACCCACATCCTGGATGGCACTGCTGACGATCTGCGATGGAACCGCGTCGACGGCCGCGTCTGGGTGCAAACGTAGATCGGAGCCGAGATGAAAAACACACTCACCTTTATCGACACCAATAAGCTGCCGCGCGTGAAGACGCCGCAGGGCGAAGCTACTGAGATCTTGAATCAGCAACTCGCCGGCGCGAAGAATGTCCTGGGAACGCTGCGCTGGCTTTCTCCTGGCGAGAAATTCCAAGCTGACCCGCACCGAGAAGCACCAGTTGATCTATCTGATGGAAGGCAGCGGCCAAATCCGCCTGGACAACAAGGACTACGACGTTTCGCACGGCGCGGGCGTTTATCTCGGGCCCTCAGAAACCGCGACCATTCAAGCGGGCGCCGGTTCATCGTTGAAGCTTTTTCATCTCGTAGTTCCCCGCATACCTGCGTAAAATCCTCCCGAAACGGCCGAAAACCACCGTCGGCGGTGGGACGCGGCCAGCTCGTCTTTCGTTCTCATCGACAACTCAATCACTTACGGTTGGCAACCCGCGTGCCTTCATACAGTGCGTAAGGAGGACAAGAAAATGAAAACGAAAATTCTGGCGGGTTTGCTTCTGGCGGGTAGCGTGGCATTTGCTGCACCGCGGGTTTCTTTTGGAATCGGTATCGGAGCCCCTGCTCCCGTAGTGGTGGCAGCTCCTCCGTGCCCCGGACCTGGCTATGTGTTCGTGGACGGTTTTTGGCGCCGGCCCGAACCCGTGTTTTACCGTGAAGGCTTCCGGCGCGCGCCAGTGGCACGCTACGAAGTTCGTCACGACCGTTTTCGCCGCTAACGGGGTAGCGGCGAGCGCCCGGCCGATACGCGCGGCTTCCCGGTTGTGATCCAGCTCACTTGCCCGGGCTGCGGTCTCGGAACACGGCCACATCTCGATACACAGCTTCGATAAACTCACCCGTGGTCCATGCGCCGGAGGTTGCCCCGTATCGGCCGTCGTAGTCGAAGGTCGGCTTGGCGGCTTTCACCTGTTCCAGCGTCATGTGCTTCGAGGCCATGGCTTGGATGCGATCGCGAATGATGGTCACCATGTCGCGATACTCCAGAACATCCGCCTCGTCGCACAATCGCCCGTGTCCAGGGATCACGTAGGTGCCCCCTTCTTGGGTGGCTTTGGGAATGGTCAGTTCCAGGATGTGATTCAAGGCATCGATAACTCCGTTGATACTGCCCCCTGCGGCGTGATCGATCACCGGATAACTGGTGGTGGAAAACACGTCGCCGGTTGCGACTACATCCGAGCGGCGGAAAAACACGATGCTATCGCCATCGGTATGAGCGGCCGGTTCGTGAAAAAGCTGGATGGCCTCGCCGTTGAAGATCTCGTATTCGGGCACATCGTAGGTTTCGGTGGGCCACGCGCCGCTGGGTGCTGCCGATTGTTTACCAGCAGTGGCACTCAATCGCTCCAAAACATTCTGGTGCGCGATGATGGCGGCGTGCTCCAGCAATTCCTTCCCAAGCAGCGCAGTGCCGTCCCCGTTGTTGCCGCCGATAGAGCTCCCCGCCTTCGCGATGGTCTCGTTGCCGCCGGTGTGGTCCGGGTGAAAATTGGTGTTAATGATGTAGCGGATCGGCTTGTTCGAGAGCTGTTTGATGGTCGCCAGAATCTTGTTTGTCATCTGCGCCGCTCCCGTGTCCACAACCACAACCGAGTCACCCCCGGTCTGCACCGTGATGTTAGCGCCGGCGCCCACCAGCATGTAGACGTCGCCCTGGACCGGCAAAATATGGATTTCACCGTCGGCGATATTTGATGCCACCACCGGAGGCGAATCGCTAGTGTGGGCCACCGACGTCGCGGACGTTCGAAACTCCGGATACATGGTCTCGGGGCCGCCTCGCCACGCCTGGTGCGAGATTCCGTAGCGATCCGCGAACTCGAACAGGAACGGATTTGTTCCCGGCAAATGATGCGGGACGTAGCCTTGAGCGCGGTTTGGCACTTCTACCGTCGGCCGGCATGAGTATCCGCCCATCTGCTGGCCGGGATTCCAAAGAAAATCCCGCGTCCGAACGAACGGCTCCGCAAGGTACACGGGATCGGTAATGACCTCGACGATGGTCAGATAATCGCCGTGCCGGATGTAGTGCTCCACCAGCGTTCCAAGGTCGCTGCGAGGAACGCCGTTGCGCTCGATCTGCGCCATCTTTAAGTGTGTGGTGGTGACGGTCAGAATATTTCCATCCCAATGGCCGGTGGAAAAACCTTGCCAGCTATGAGCGGCGTATTCGGGCGGATGCGGCCGTCCATCCATCCAGATGGTGCGCTCCTGCGCCTGCCATTCCTGATGGGTGTGCCACGCGATCACTTGCTGCGACGCGGGATCCACGTCCTTCCAGATCCGCACGTTTCCAATGGTGATGATGTCGGCAGCGAGCGGGATGCACTGGCGCTCCGGAGTGGCGTATACGGTGGCGTCCCAGCTTTCGGCTTTCATGCGACCCGCGTCGCTGATGGGAAGGCCGGTGTACTCGCCCACGCTCGGTCCGCCGCCGCGCCAGGGCCCGTCCTCATGAATCAGGTTGAGCCATTCGCCGGCCAAATCGGTTTGAGCGCCGAGCGGCGCCAGGAATAACGCGAGAATCAGCGCTGGAAGGGCGAAGTACCTCATGGCGGATCGCCCAAAATTCTATCATGCGACGTATTGCGTCCTGTAACGAAAGCTCGCGCATGGAGTCCAAAATACGTGAGCATCAGGAACCACTTTGCAGCTTGCGCGATATTGTTGGCGCCGGCTTTATTCGGCCAGGTCCAACAACCTGGACAACTCCCCTCGCAGGCAGATACCGAGCCCCTCACTTTGGGCGAGAAGTACCGGGTCGCGTTGAATTGTTCCGTCGATCCAGTGGAATTTCTGCGCATAGGTTTAGGCGCGGGCCTGGATCAAGCACGCAATTATCCGAGGGAGTGGGGCCAGGGTTGGGACGCGTTCGGTGTCCGGGTGGCCTCCGGATTTGGCCAGCAGTTGATTCGGGAGCAGATCGAGTTTGGCGTATGGGCGATCGATCACGAAGATCCACGCCAGCACCGCACGCTGACGCGGATAGTCGCTGACGGTTTGGCGGGCGCTTTCATTCTGGGCGATCTCGCGGTTGCGCGTCTTGTCTCCTGGTCCGTGTCGTTCACCGCCAGCCTCCTCTGCCCGTCAATCTCGTCCGGTTCGCATCCAGCGACCGGAAGCTAGCCTACATTGCGGCCCTCGTCGACGGACGCGATCCGCCGCGAGCGATGCCGGCGGATCAGCAGCGCCGCGTCGGAGACCCCTGCGAATGTTTTACGACGCGAGGGTTGTCATTTCGCACGCGGCCATGCCATTAAGCTGACTGAGGGCGCCGGCGAAGGAGATTGGCATGACGAAAACGACGATGTTCGCTGGGCCGTTCGGCGAGATCGCCGTCCACGAATTGGAAGGGGCGGGACAACCTATTGTTCTCGTCCACGGCAATTCCTGTTCCGCACGCGCCTTTTCGCGTCAGCTGGAGGGCCCGCTCGGCGCTTCGCATCGTCTCATCGCAATCGACCTGATGGGACACGGCCGTTCGGCTAACGCCAGCGATCCCGCCGCCTATCTGTTGTCCGGCCATGCGCGCTCACTCGTTGCATTGCTGAAATCTCGCGGGATGGAGGATTCGATCCTGGTCGGCTGGAGCCTCGGGGGTCATATCCTGCTTGAGGCGGCGCCCGACCTTCCCGGCGCGCGCGGCCTCATGATTTTCGGCACACCTCCGATCGGATTTCCACCGGCGATGGACAAGGCCTTCCTGCCCAACCCGGCCATGGCGGTTGGTTTCACGGCGGACATCACCCCCGAGACGGCCAAGGCTTACGTCGCTGCGTTTTTCGCGCCGGGATTTACCGACATACCTCCCTTTTTCGTCGAGGAGGCGCTACGAACCGACGGGATCGCACGTGCGCAAGTTGGTATGAGCATCGATCCGGCCCTGACCCGCGATGAAGTCGAAATTGCCGCCGCCTTGAAGGTCCCGCTTGCGATCCTGCACGGCGCGCGGGAGCAACTTGTCAACGGCGCGTATTTCGATTCGCTGAAACTTCCCACGCTCTGGCGTGGCGCCACGCAGGTCATCGCCGAAGCGGGTCACGCCCCGCAATGGGAGCGCCCGGATGAATTTAATGCTCTGCTGCAGGCTTTCGCCGCCGACTGCGGAACCTAGGGCATTATCGCTCTAGCGGCTCTTGACGAAGCACATCCCCATTCGCGAGGCATTGCCGACGACCTGGCACGCCAGCCCCTCGGCGCAGGTCCAGGTGCGAAAACTGCGGTCATTGTCGGCGGCATCGGGCTTTTGCTGATAGCAATGCGCGCCCCAGCCATCGTCATATTCGGTTCCGGCGAGTTCGGTGCTGCCGCGCAATTGCGGGCGGCTGGAAAATCCGCGCGAGTAATCCGGCGGCCGGCCGTCGCGCAACGACATCAAAATATCGCGGCGCCTGATCTGGTCGCCGAAGAAATGCGGCGACGCCGGGACGATCGTCGAATTGGAGGGATTGGCCGCCATCCAGTCGACGCCGGGGAAATGAAAGCCGCCGATGCCGCGGGTCTGATGGCATCCTGAGCAGGTCACGTCGTTGAGCCGGCGCTCGAAGCCCGCCACCGAGCGGATGTTTTGCAGGCCGACGCCGCTTTCGGCCGCCTTCTTCAACGCCGAGACGACGTCGCTCTCCTTGAATACAGGATCCGCCTTGGCGTCGTCGCCCTGCACCAGGCCAAAGGCGGGCTGCAGGTTTGAGGCCGCAAATCCGACCGGGGTTGCGGCAATCGCGGCGGTGGCCAGAAATTTCTCGCGGGATCAAAATCGTGCCGCGATCCAGCTCGCTGAAATGCCGGGCATCGAGCAGCCACGCGCGAAAATCGCGCTTGAGATTTTCATCGGCCGAGAATCCGCTCGCGATCGATCTGGTTCTCGAGCGGCACCTGCTCGAACATCCGGTTCTGCGCGTTGAAGTGAAACACCTTCAACAGATAATCGGTACGGAAATCGCGCATTGCCGATTTCGGCACATGCGCGATCTGAAGATTGGTCTCGATGCGATCGATGTTCTCAGGCTCGATCAGATCCAGCGGGCCGTCGCTCGACAGCAATTTTTCCGCGAGCCTGACACCGGTCAGCGGCAAATCCGCGGTCGCCAGCCAGCGGCGGGCGATCTCGGCGCAAGTGATCGCAGCACCATCGCGGGTGGTCGCGTGATCGCCTTTGGCCTTCAGCACGACATTGAGCGTCATCGGCAGGCGCGGCGAGGTCGCAGCTCGCCGGTCGCGGGCAGGTTCGTCCGCGTCAGACGATAGATCAGCCTGATCTCGCCGCAATTGGTCTCACGCGAGATAGGCGCGGTCCATTCGGTTGACGATGCCGGCCAGCACGAAACGTGAATCCGGCGAATAAAGCAGCGCCCGATCGAACAGTTGAAGGTCGAAGGCGCTCGCCGACGCCGATGGTCTCAGTCGGGCTGATCGGCCTTGTGTCTCGCGACATATCGTTCGAACTCGTCGTCCAGCGCCTTGCGAACCGGAACCATCGACGGCAAAGCGAACAACTGGCTGTTGGTGATCGGCGCGTCGGCCGATCGCGTCGGCAGCAGCACGCGGCTCAAGCCAAATTTTCCGCGATCGAGTTCGCGCAAGGCAAGTGGATCGGTGATCGCGGCACCGCGCTCCAGCAAAGCCGCGCTTCGCGCCTGGCGCGCCGGCAGCGCGCTGCCAAGCAAAACAAGGATGATGACAAGAAATCGCAGCTGAAATCGCACTTTGAAATTGCTCTTGGCCATGTCCCGGCAAATGCCGCGCCCGGAAAGCGCCACTTCAAGGCGCCTTCGGGCAACGACTTCTGTCCGGGAAAATAGCCGAAAAGCGTACGCGCTGTCTCGTAACAAGCTGAAGACATCTGCTCCGCCGCTTCACGCTGCGGTGAAGCAGTCGGCCGTCAGCGCGCGACGATCAGGCCTCTGCTGGTCACAACCACCCAGTGGCCGTCCTGGCGTCCTGATCGCATCGATCCGGCCGAGACCCGGCACCGGATCGCCGGCATAGACTTCGAAAATTCCCTGCCGCCCTTCGATCAAGGCGCCGCCATTGGCGACGTCGCGCAGCGACCAGCCTTCCACCGTCGGCAGCCTGGCCACTTCGACCTTGGGCGCAGCCGCCGCTCGGAGGCGAAATCGAGCCGGTGATTTCCTTCGCCGCAGCGGGCGGTGCAACGGCCGCCGCGGCAACCGGAGGCGCGGCGTGGAGCTTTTCCACGGCCTCGCTGAGCTTGGCGAGTTTGGCGGCGGGTTCAAGTTGCGCCTTCTCGACCTTGTCGAGACGCTCGCTGGTCTTGTTGAACTGGGTCATGCCGAGCTTGGAGGCATGATCGGCGCCGGCCTTGAGAGCCTGGATGTCGGCATCGAGCCGCGCAACCGATGCTTCGAGCGCGTGGTTGGCGACGCTCGCCGTCGTGTCATTGCCGCCGAAATGCCCGAGGCTCGCGGTCGCCATCGCGCCGCCGAGCGCACCGGCCACCGCCGCCAGCGCCACCACCGCTGCAAGTGCGCCGAGCCGGCGCTTGCCGAACATTCCGGAGCTCGGCTTCGGCTTCCGGCGCCGGACCGGCGTCGTTGCTGCTCCAGGAGCGCTCGCCGGCCGACATGATCATGACCCTGCCGGTGCTGCGCGGCGCGTCGATCCTCGGAGTTTCGGCCTTTGGACCATCATTGGAAGCGTCGGGCTTGCCAGCATCAGCCTTTTCCAAAAAGCCTTGAGCGGATCCGCCTGCGGCATTTCGCCGGCGCCCTGCTCGGGCACCAGCTTCGGAGCATCGACGCTGGCGGCCGATCCTTCCGGCAATCCTTCGATGGATCCATGCATCGAGGCGGCGGCGGGCTCGCCCTGCACTTCGGATGAACTCGGAGCGGCCGGCCCAATGAAACCGGATTCACCGCTGATTGGCTCGGCCTGTTGCTCGCTCACGTCAAAATCTCCAGTAAAGGTTGACCATTTGGTAACTTTCATTGCTTGCGAAATCGTTACCGGCCGCGGGCTTACGGAAATTTTAGGAAGTCATTCAGCCCGGTTTTGACCCGCAACGGGACGCCGGCGGCGGCGCTGAGCTGACCCATGCTGCCCTGCGGTATCGTTCTGACGGCCGCGATGTGTCGTTTGCGCGGCCGGATTTCCCGACTAACATGGCGCGGTCCAGCCAGAAGGCGGAGGGCTCCATGACCATCGAAAAATGCATCAACGAATTTGATGTCGGCGACGTCATTTTCGAGGAAGGCTCGAGCGGACGCGAGCTGTTCGTGGTGCTCGATGGCAAGATCGACATCGCCAAGATCAACGGCGCCAGCAAGACCGTCATCGTCACCCTCGGCAAGGGCGAATTCTTCGGCGAGATGGCGGTGATCGACGGCTCGTCGCGCTCGGCGACCGCGATCGCGGCGGCGCCGAACACCCGCGTGATGCGGATCAATCACGCCCGCTTCGTCTATCTGGTCAGCCAGCAGCCGGCGTTCGCGCTGATGATCATGGATGCGCTGAGCAAACGGCTGCGGGCGTCCAATGCCGTCACCTTCAGGGCGGCCAACCCATGAGCGACCGCAAACCGAGCCCGTTTCCGGTTCTCCTGAACAACGACGTCTGCTCGCTGATCCAGGCGGCCGAGGACGTCTACCAGATCCGCTTCAAGAACCGCGCCGCCAACGCCTATCTGGTGCGCGGCAAATCCCGAACCATCATGATCGACGTCGGGCTGTCGTCGAACTTCCCGCATCTGCTGCAATGCCTCGAACATGTCGGCTGCCCGCCCGACAAGATCGACATGGTGATCCTCAGCCACGAGCATCTCGATCACATCGGCGCCGCCTATCATTTCGGCGGCCGCACCATCATCGCCGCGCATCGCCTCGCCGCCAACAAGATCATGCTGCGCGACGACTTCTCGATGCTGCGCAAGATGTTCAACGAACCGGACGTGCCGATCAATGTCGATATCTGGCTGGAAGAAGGCAATCTGATCGACCTCGGCAATTTCCGCCTCAACGTGATGTACACGCCGGGCCACACCTCGGCCTGCATCAGCCTGTTCGACCACGACAAGGGATTGCTGTTCGCCGCCGACACCCTGATGCCCGGCGGCGTGATGGGCGGCGTGTTCGGATCGGGCAGCATCAGCGACTACATCCAGTCGCTGGAGCGGCTGAAGGGCCTGAATTCCAAGATCTTGCTGTCGGGACACGGCCGGCTGTCCGACACGCCGCAGGACGATGTCCGGATCGCGATCGCGCGATCGCACGCGCTGTTGTCGGACACCGCGCAACTGTTCGACGCGCTCGATGCGCGGTCGAATTTCGAGCCGATCATGCAATCGGTGCGCGACCTCAACAAGCTCGACGACGCCTGAGCGCTCGCTGCCGGTTTGACAAACCGGTCCGGGGCCTGTTCAAAGACTTCAACAACAACGCGACATAAAACATGAGGGGGAGAGCCAGCGATGAAACTCTACGACTCGGTCGGGCCAAATCCGCGCATCGTCCGCATGTTCATGGCGGAAAAAGACATCGAGATGCCCAAGCAGACCGTCGACCTGCGCGGCGGCGAAAATCGCCAGGCCGAGCATCTCAAGCGCAATCCGCATGGCCAGATGCCGACGCTCGAGCTCGATGACGGCAGCTATCTGTCGGAGATCACCGCGATCTGCGAATATCTCGAGGAGAAAAAGCCAAATCCGCGCGATGATCGGATCGACGCCGGAACAGCGCGCCGAGTGCCGGATGTGGACGCGCCGCGTCGATCTCAACATCTGCGAGCCGCTGGCCAATGGCTATCGCTTCGGCGAAGCCCTGAAGTTTTTTCAGAAACGCATCCCCTGCGCGCCGGAAGCTTCGCCGGGCCTCAAGATGATCGCGGCGAACCGCCTGCAATGGCTCAACGGGCAGATGGCGGGCAAGGAATTCCTCTGCGGACCGCGCTTCACGCTGGCGGATATGGTGTTGTATTGCTGGATCGACTTCGGCGGCCAGGTCGGCCAGCCGCTGGACCCCGCCAACACCACCATCGCAGCATGGTTCGCCCGCGTCGGCCAGCGGCCGTCGGTGCAGGCTTAGATTAGCCTCGTGTCCCGGACGCGCCATACGTCTAAATATTCGTCATTGCGAGCGCAGCGAAGCAATCCACTCTTGCTTTGTTGTTGTCGTATGGATTGCTTCGCTTCGCTCGCAATGACGTGGAGAGAGATGACGACTAAATCACCACCGGCGCATCCGGCAGTTCGTTCGGCCCGGCGCCTTGCGCGGGAAAATACCGCGCCAGTTCGCCGCGAGACCGCCGCGATGCCCTCGATCACGCCGCCCTCGAAATTCCTGCGCTTGAATTCGGCTTCCATGTCGGCGCAGATTTTTTGCCAGCCGGCGGCGCCGACTTTGGCGTCGATGCCGCGATCGGCGACGATCTCGACATTGTGGTCGACGAACAACAGATAGATCAGCACGCCATTGTTATGGGCGGTGTCCCAGATGCGCAGTTGCGAAAAAATATCCAGCGCGCGCTGACGCGCGGATTGATCGCGGAACAGCGGCGCGCCGTCCAGCGCGCCTTCCACCACGAAACGGATCTGGCCGGAATGCGTGGCCTCGCCGGCCTTGATCGCCTGCTCGATCGCCGCCAGCACGGCGGGCGTGAAGACGCCGCCGCACCCGCCAGCGATGCTCCAGAAGATGCTTGCCGATGCGCTTGATGCCCATAATCCAACAGCCCCGTTCTGCCAGTCCTACCAGCTTCCCGACGCGCCGCCGCCGCCGAAACTGCCGCCGCCGCCGCTGAATCCGCCGCTGTCGCTCGAACTGCTGCCACCGGAGGACCCGCCCCAGGATGCGCCACTGGACCCGCCGGACCACCCGCCTCTTCCGCGCGGCGTTGCCGCGCTGATGCCGTCGCTGAGCATCGTGAAGACCAACGCGATGACGCCGGCGATCCCGGAGAGGATCAGCGATCCGAAGATGAACCACGCCACCACCCCGACCAGGCCGCCGGTCGCGACCGAACCGATCAGCCTGCCGAATAGAGTCCGCAGGAACGCGCCGCCGACAAAGATGCCGAACAGGACGAGCGGATTGAACAGTAAATCGAGGTGCTCCTGACCACCGCCGAAACTTTGCTGCGGCTCCGGCGCCGGCAACGGCTCACCGTCGATCACCCCGATGATCCGGTCCACGCCTGCGGAAATCCCGCCGGCAAAATCGCCGCTCCTGAATTTCGGCGTGATGATTTCATCGATGATGCGCCGGGCGGTGACGTCGTTGAGCGCGCCTTCGAGGCCGTAGCCGACCTCGATCCGCAGCTTGCGATCGTTCTTGGCGACGACGAGCAGCGCGCCGTCGTCGATCTTCTTGCGCCCGATCTTCCAGGCCTCCGCGACCCGGATCGAATATTGCTCGATGGTTTCAGGCTGCGGTGGTCGGCACGATCAGGACCGCGACCTGGCTGCCCTTCCTGAGCTCGAGGCCTTTCAGGGTTTGCGTCAGCGCGGCGATATCAGACGCGCTGAGCGTCCCGGTCTGATCGACCACCCGCCCGGTGAGCGGCGGCACCGCGACGTCTGCGAAAGCCGCGAAGGCCCAGCACAGCAGCAGTGCAAGAATGGAGGCTCTTGCAGCGGACATCGCGGTCAATGCCGGGCTACTTGGCCGGCGCCGGGTTGAAATCCACCTTCGGCGCAGTGGAGATTTCCTTTTCGTTCTCGACCGAGAAGTTCGCCTTCGGCTTGTATCCGAACACCATCGCCGTCAGGTTGGTCGGGAACGAACGAATGGTCACATTATAGTCCTGCACCGTCTTGATATAGCGATTGCGCGCTACCGTGATGCGATTTTCAGTACCCTCCAGTTGCGCCATCAGGTCGCGAAACAGCGCGTCGGATTTGAGCTGCGGATAGTTCTCGGTCACGACCAGCAGTTTGGACAGCGCGCTGGAGAGTTCGCCTTGCGCGGCCTGGAATTTCGCGAACGCTCCGGGATCGTTGACGAGTTCCGGCGTCGCCTGGATGCTGCCGACCTTGGCGCGGGCATTGGTGACGCCGAGCAGCACGTCCTTTTCCTGTTGCGCAAACCCCTTCACCGAATTGACGAGGTTGGGCACCAGGTCGGCACGGCGCTGGTACTGGTTCACGACCTCGGACCAGCTCGACTTGACCTGCTCGTCATTGGTCTGGATCGTGTTGTAACCGCAATTGGTGAGGCTCAACGTCGCCAGCGCCGCCAGCACGGTCCATAATCTGCGCATCGAAATCTCCCGTTACGATTTTTTCGCCAAGTATCTGCAAAGTATCCGCAGGGTATCAGAACGATCCCGCCAGGTAAGCCGTCGAAAGGCGGCTCAAGCGGTTATTTTGCCGCGGATGGGTCTTGCCTATCTTTCGCTGAGATAGTCAACATGGCCACCCCGATCAGGCGAGGACCCATGACCACATTTGAAACCATTCTCGTGGAACGGCCGGAACCGCGCATCGCGCGGATCGTGATGAACCGGCCCGAGGCGCGCAACGCACAAAACCTGCAGATGACGTACGACCTCAACGCTGCGTTCGATGATGCAGTGCAGGACGACGCGGTGAAGGTCATCATCCTGGCCGGCAATGGACCACATTTCTCGGCCGGGCACGATCTGCGGCCAACGGCCAAGAACAATGCGGGAGTGGATTTTCCGCCGGTCGGAAATTGGGGCGGCTTCGCCGAGGCCGGTGCCCATGGCCGCTTTGCGCGCGAGCAGGAGATTTATCTGCAGATCACCCGGCGCTGGCGCAATCTCGCCAAGCCAACGATCGCCGAAATTCACGGCAAATGCATCGCCGGCGGATTGATGCTCGCCTGGGCCTGCGATCTGATCGTCGCCAGCAGCGATGCCGAGTTCTGCGATCCCACGGTCACCATGGGCGTTTGCGGCCACGAATGGTTCGTTCATCCCTGGGAGCTCGGCGCGCGCAAGGCCAAGGAATTCCTGTTCACCGCCGATGTCTGGAGCGCCGAAGAAGCGCATCGGCTCGGCATGGTCAATCATGTGGTCCCGAAAGGCGAGTTCTCATCCTTCACGATCGCGCTGGCGCAGAAGATCGCCGCCAAACCCTCCTTCGCGCTGAAGATGACCAAGGAGGCCGTCAACCGGTCGGTCGATGTCATGGGCCAGCCTGCCGCGATCGATCAGGCCTTCGGGCTGCATCAGCTATGTCACGCGCATAACCTGCAGGAGTTCGGCATGGTCGTCGATCCAGCCGGTCTGCATCCTTCCGTCAGAAAAACCGCCGTCGTGAAATAATTCGAAAAGTGAAGTCATTGAAATGGACCTTACCCTGAGCGACGAGCAGCGCCTGCTGCGCGAAAGCGTCGACCGCTTCATTGCCGAGACCTATGACGCCGATCACCGCCGCCGCGTGGCGGCCGATCCGCTCGGCTTCAGTCCCGAGATCTGGAAGAAATTCGCCGATCTCGGCTGGCTGGCGCTGCCGATCGATGAAGCCAATGGCGGGCTCGGCGGCGGCGCGATCGAGACCGGCATCCTGATGGAAGCCTTCGGACGCGGGCTGGTCACCGAGCCGTATCTGTCGACCGTCGTGATCGGTGCGGCGCTGATATCGGAATGCGGAAGTGAAGAGCAGAAGCAGGCCATTCTTCCCAAAGTCGCCGACGGTTCGTTGCGTCTGGCGTTCGCGCATTCGGAGCGCGCAGCGCGCTTCGATCTCGCTGAGGTCAACACCACGGCACGGCGAACGCCGAATGGCTGGCGCCTCGATGGCCACAAGACCGCGGTGCTGGACGGCAACGCCGCAGATTCCATCATTGTCTCGGCCCGCCTCGCCCATGACGATGGCGCGCGGGGCAAGCTTTGCCTGTTTCTGGTGCCGTCAGGCACCAAGGGCCTCGGCTTGCGGGATTATTCGCGGCTCGGCGGCGGTCGCGCCTGCAATCTTGATCTCGCCGGCGTTCAGCTTGCCGCCGACGCCCTCGTCGGCGACGGCAGCGACACGCTGTCGAAGATCGAAGGCGTGGTCGACCGCGCGCTGGCCGCACTCGGTGCCGAAGCCGTCGGCATCATGCAGATCATGCTCGACATGACGCTCGACTATACCAAAATCCGCAAGCAATTCGGCCGGCCACTGGCCGCCAACCAGGTGATCCGCCATCGGCTCGCCGACATGGCGATGCAATGCGACGAAGCCCGCTCGATGGCCTTGCGCGCCGCATTGATGGCCGACGCCGAGCCGGTCGCGCGCGGGCGCGCCGCGTCCGGCGCCAAGGCCAAGATCGGAAAATGCGCGCGCTTCGTTGCCGAGCAAGCGGTCCAGCTTCATGGCGCCATGGGCGTCACCGAGGAACTCGACGTCGGTTCGTACTTCAAGCGGCTGCTCGCCTTCGATACCCTGTTCGGCGGCAGCGCCCATCATTATCGTCGCCACGCCGCACTTGGCGGGCGGGCGGTTCAACCCTGAGCGGAGCGCACCATGGACCTTACTTTCAACGCCGAAGAGCGCGCCTTCGAGCAAGAAGTCCGCGACTTCATCGCCGCGAACCTGTCGGCGGAGATGAAGCATGCGCAGTCGTTGACGCCTTCGGTCTTCTCCGACCCGGACATCGGCATCGCCTGGCAGAAATCGCTGCATAAAAAGGGCTGGGGCGCGCCGGGATGGCCGGTGGAAAATGGCGGACCCGACTGGACCTCGGCGCAGCGCTGGATCTTCGAGGCCGAATGCGCCCGCGCCGGCACGCCGAACATCAACGTCATGGGCGTCAAGATGGTCGGCCCCGTCATCATCGGCTTTGGCTCGCCGGAGCAGAAGAATTTCTATCTGCCACGGATTCTTTCCGGCGACGATTATTGGTGCCAGGGCTATTCCGAGCCGGGTTCGGGCTCCGACCTCGCCTCGCTGAAGACCCGCGCGGTCCGCGACGGCGACGACTACATCATCAACGGCACCAAGATCTGGACCACGCATGCCCATCACGCCAACCGCATGTTTGCGCTGGTGCGCACCAACGACACCGAGCGCCAGCAGGACGGCATCAGCTTCATCCTGATCGACATGAAGAGCCCGGGCATCACGACAAGGCCGATCCTGACCATCGGCGGCGATCACGAAGTCAATCAGGTGTTCTTCGACGATGTGCGCGTGCCCGTCGCCAACCGCGTCGGCGAGGAGGGCAAGGGCTGGACCTACGGCAAATATCTGCTCGAGTTCGAGCGCGGCTCCGGCATCGCCTCGGCCAAGCTGCGCGACGCGCTCAAGACCGTCTCGGATCTCGCCGAATCGGACGCCACCGGCCGCGCCATCGACGATCCGGATATCTCCTTGCGGATGTCCGAGATCGAGGTCGACATCGAGACGCTCGAGATGACCGAACTCAGGGTGCTGTCGGCGCTGCAGACCGGACAGAATCCCGGCGCGGTATCATCGCTGTTGAAGTTGCGCGTCAGCGAAATCCGCCAGGCCGTGACCCGGCTCGGCGTCGAGGTGATCGGCAATGACGGCCTGTATGTCGAGCCGATGCGACCGTTCTACAAGCTCAACGAGGCGCCGGGGATACCGGAAGCGATGTTGCCGGTAGTGCCGGAGTTTCTCAACAGCCGCGCCTATACGATCTTCGGCGGCTCGTCGGAAATCCAGCGCGACATCGTCGCCAAGATGGTGCTGGGGCTGTAGATTTACTGAACCGTCATTCCGGGGCGAGTGAATCCGGATTGACCGTAGCCCGGATGAGCGAAGCGATATCCGGGAACGAACGTGATGCCGGCCCCCGGATGTCGCTGCGCTCATCCGGGCTAAACAGGTCGCGCTTCACACCCCCGCCGCTTTCGCCTCCCGGATCGCCTGCCAGATCTTCAGCGGCGACAGCGGCGTGTTGAGCGACTTGATGCCGAGTTCGCTTAAGGCATCCATCACGCCGTTGGCAATGCAGGGCGGACCGCCGATCGCGCCGGATTCGCCGCAGCCCTTGGCGCCGAGCGGATTGGTGCGGCAGGGCGCGGAATCGTCCAGCGTCACCTCGATCGGCGGAATATCGTCGGCGCGCGGCACGCAGTAATCCTGATAGCTCGCGGTCAGCAATTGCCCTTCGGTGTCGTAGGACACGCCCTCATACAGCGCCTGACCGATGCCCTGCGCGACGCCGCCGTGAACCTGCCCCGTCACCAGCATCGGATTGACCGCGACCCCGACATCGTCGACCGTGGTGTAGCGCACCACCTTGCTGACGCCGGTCTCCGGATCGATCTCGACTTCGCAGATATGGGTGCCGTTCGGCCAGCTCGGCCCGTCGACTTCGCCCTGGCTGTCCACGCTGAGCCGCGCGCCGGTCTCCTTCCTTGCGATCTCGAACAGGCCGATCCGTTTGTCAGTACCGACCACCGTGAGCCAGCCGTCGCGATATTCAATATCCTCGACCGCGGCCTCAAGCAGGTTCGACGCCTTCTCGCGCGCTTTCGCGATCAGGTCGTTGGTGGAGACCGCGACCGCCGTGCCGCCGACGAACAGCGAGCGCGAGCCGACACTGCCGAAGCCGGTGGCCAAGTCAGTGTCGCCCTGCACCACATCGATTTGATCGATGGAGACGCCGAGCGAGGCCGCCACCATCTGCGAATAGGTGGTCTGCAGCCCCTGCCCCATCGCTTGCGTACCCGAATGCAGGACGATGCGGCCCTCGGCAGTGGCGTGCAGGCTCACCTTTTCGGTATGCGCCCGCCCGCCGGTCCATTCGATGTAACTGGTGAGACCGCGACCGTAGAGCAGGCCTTTCTTTTTGGCCGCTCTCTTGCGCGCGGCAAAGCCGTCCCAGTCCGCCAGTTCGGAGGCGCGCTCCAGCATGTGCGCGAACGCGCCGCTGTCGTAGATCTGACCGACCGCGTTGGTGTAGGGCAGTTGCGCCGGTTTGATATAGTTCACTTTGCGGATGGCGCGCGGGTCCATGCCGATCTGGCGGGCGGCGGCATCCATCAGCCGCTCGACGATGAAAACGCCTTCCGGCCGGCCCGCGCCGCGATAGGCGCCGACCGGAGCGGTGTTGGTCATGACCGCCTTGATCTCGTAATGAACCAGCGGAAGATCGTAGACGCCGGACTGCACGAACGGACCGAGCACCAGCGGAATGATGGCGCCGGTGCCGGTGAGATAGGCGCCGGTGCCGCCGACCGAGCGCACCCGATAGGCCTGCACGCGCCCCCTGGCGTCGAGCGCGAATTCGCCAGTCGATGTCAGGTCGCGGCCGTGGGTGCCGCCGACGAACTCGTCGGTGCGGTCGCCGCGCCAGCGTACCTTGCGCCCGAGCTTGACGGCGGCATAGGCCACGATGCCGTCTTCGGGATAGAGGCTGGTCTTCTGGCCGAAGCCGCCGCCGATATCGCCGACCAGCACGCGAACGCTTTCCTTCGGCCGCTTCAGCACGGCTTCGGCCAGCAGGTCGCGGGTCGAACCCGGCGTCTGCGATTGCGTGTGCAGGATCAGCCGCCCGGATTTTGGGTCGACCTCGGCGATGGTGCTGCGCGGCTCCATGGCCGAGGGGATCAGCCGCTGGCTGATCAGATCGAGCGAGACAACATGCGCGGCCTTGGCGAACGCCGCTTCGACCGCGGCGGCATCGCCATAGCTCATGACGGCGGCGATATTGTCGGGCGCCCCGGCCCAGACCACGGGCGCGCCGGGTTTGGTCGCGAGAAGCGGGTCGACCACCGACGGCAGCACGTCGTATTCGATCGAGATCGCCTCGGCCGCGGTCTGCGCCGCGACCCGCGACGTCGCTACAACAGCGGCGATCGGCTCGCCGGCAAAGCGCACGAGTTCATGCGCCAGCAACCGGCGCGGCGGCGCCGTCATCGGCGAACCATCGGGCCGCGGAAACACCAGCAGCGTCGGCAGGGTGCCGATGTCGTCGGCGATCAAATCAGCACCGGTATAGACCGCTTCGACACCGGGCATGCCGGCCGCTTCCCTGGTATCAACCGACACGATGTTCGCATGGGCATGCGGCGAGCGCAGCACATGCAGCCACAGCGCGCCGTCTTCCGGCTTGTCGTCGATGAACTGCCCCTTCCCGGTTAGCAGCCGCTGGTCTTCGAGACGCTTGACCGGCTGGCCCGCACCGAAACGCATATTGCCGGGAAGAATGTTCATCGATTTGTCCTTCAGGGAGTTTGTTGGAGTTGTTCTAGTGCTTTTTTGGCCGGAAACAACTCGCCCCTCCGTCATTCCGGGGCGCGCGAAGCGGCGCATCCCGGAATGACGAGATGGTGTTTTGCCGCAACCCGACTACCCGATATCCCGCAACACCGTTTCGACCACCTGGCGCTCATCCGCGGTCAACGCCGCCTGGGGTGCGACGGGGTCGCCGACCTCGTAGCCCTGGATCGCCAATCCGGCCTTGATGCAGGCCGCCAGATTATAGCGCGCGAACGCTTCGTTCAGGCGCCACAGCCGCCGCTGCAGGGCCAGCGCCTCATCCCAACGCGCGGCTTTGCAGAGATTGTACAGCTCGACGCTCTGGCGCGGAATGAGACAGGCCGGTCCCGGCCATCCAGCCCACCCCGCCGATCAGCATCACCGCAGCCGGGATATGCGCGGACGCCGAGAACACCTTGATGCTGTCGCCGCAGCGGTTCATGATCGACAATAGCCGCCCGGTATTGGTCGAGGCATCCTTGATGTAATTGATGCGCGGATGCGCGGCGAGCCGCGCGATCACGTCGAGCGTCAGGTCGGCGCGCTGAAACTGCGGATTGGTGTAGATCACCACGGGAAGTTCGACCGCGTCCGCGATGGCGCGAAAGTAAGACTTCGATCTGCGCATCGGACAGCGGAAAATACGCTTCCAGAATGGCAAGAATGCCGTCAGCGCCCAGCGCCTGATAGGCTTTCGCCTGCGCCACCGCATCCGATGTCGAGGTCGAGGCGACGCCGGCGACGACCGGCACGCGTCCCCTGGCGGCCTCGATCGTGGTCTGCACCACCGCCGCGCGCTGGGCGTTGTTGAGATAGGCGAATTCGCCGGTCGAGCCGAGCGGCGTCAGCCCGTGCACGCCGCTCGTGATCAGATCGTCGCAGAGCCGGCCCAGCACCTCGCTGCGGATGTGCCCGGAGGCATCGAGTGGCGAAACCAGATAGGGAAAGACGCCGTGGAAATCGGTCATGATGGGGATCGGCCTCAAATCTAGGGCGCGCGGCGGATTTTATAGAGAACGAAGCGCGCGGAGCTGTCCACTTCATCCAGCAGGCTCGGCAACGGATTGGCCACATGCGGCCCGATGACATAGAGGTAATCGTAATCCCGGTTCCAGGTGCGGATGAAGGGCGGAAGGTCGGCCGAGGTCTGGCCCGTTATCTCGCTTGTTGCGATCGCGGTCAGCACGCGCATCGGCATCGGCCCGCCATAGGGGATGGCGAGACGCTGGACGCTGGCGCGCGCCTGCACCGGTTGCTTGCCCACCGCGGTGAACAGATCAGGCACAAAGGCGTTGGCGTAATGCACCGCCAGCGTCGGCGCATAAAACATCGGATACTGCGTGAGATCCCTGAACGGCGGGTCGTCGCCGTCACCGCTGCCCCCGACCAGCACCCGCGAACCGCGGTCGATCTTGTGGAACGAGGCGACGATCGCCGCATAGTCGGCGCGGTAGGACAGCCAGACCACATAGACGACGGCGAGATTGGCAAGCGTGATGCCGGTGACGGCGGTGAGTGCTGCCATGGTCCATCGCCGGCTCGGCAGCGACAGCGAGCTGAAGGCCGGGAGGATCAAGGCCGCCGCGGGGATCACGCGGAGATCGGCGAACGAAGTGCCGAGCAGGCTCGACGGGATCGCGAGGTAAAGACATGCAAAGCCGATCGCGAGCCAGATTCCTGGCGGATCGAGCTTCAGGACGCCGCGCCGGGCCGCAAAATACAGCGACGCCATCAGGGCCAGCCCGCTCGCCGCCGACACCGTCATATTGTAGCCGTTCATGATGCGAAACGGCCAGACCGGCTTGAATTCAAAAGCCCAAATGGTGCCGTCGCTGCCGATCGAGCCGGCGGTCCATCGCATGACGGCGAACAGCATCACCACCGGGAAGGCGAGCATCACCAGCCGCAACACGACTTCGCGATACGGCACTTTCCGGTCGGAGGCGCGCCACAGCTCGTAGAGCCCCAATGTCGCGCCATAGACGCCCAGCGCAAAGAAATGCGCCGTAAACAGCGCCGCGACGAACACCGCGTTGACGGCGAAACGCAGCGGCCATGCGCGCTCCACCAGCATCAGATAGACCGCGATGCACCAGAGTGCGATGCCGAGACCGAATTCGAAATTCAGGAAGCCCCAGGTAAACGGCAGGCAGTAAAGCACCATCAGCGCCGCGAAGCCGGCAAGATGGACACGCCCCTTCACCACCCGCTCGAGCGCCAGCGCACCGCCGACGATCAGAAACTGGCTGAAAAGCAGAAACAGCCGGGTGGCATTTTCGACGCCGATCAGCCGCGCCACTTGCGGGATCAGCAAATCCATCGCCAGATTGGGATAGAGCGCCCAGGCCACCTCGTAATAGGGGTTTGCATCGGGCGTGCCGTGCTGGCTCAGAATGTACATGCGGGCGAGGTGATTGGGATAATCGACCATCGCCGGTATAGGCGTCAAAAGCACCGGCAGAAATGACGCGACGGCCAGCAGCGCAAACACCGTGATCGCGATGGAGCGATCCGGGCCGGACCGCGCACCAAGCCGCGCCCGGACCGTCGTGACCTGCTCACCTGAGGAAACCATGCCGCCGGACCGCCATCTGAGCTCAGGCCCTGATAACCGCACACCGAATCGGGCCACACACGCAACAGTGCTTATCACTGGCCCGCCCCTCAAGCGCGATCCCAAAATATTGAAAACAACCCCATGCAAAGGTGAAGGCGGCCGGCATGGATGCTTCCAAAGCGAGTTGACACGCCGGGCAAATCACCGGCATTCTTTCATCATCCCGTAATCTCCAGGCGCTCATCGCCCCGCACTAGAGCGAGATGAAGTTAGCTTGAATTGATTTGGGATTCCCAAATCAGTCGGCTTCTGATTCACCATGCTGGCTGGGAAGGAGGCCAGCATGGATGGGTAAGCCTTACTCGCTGGATTTTAGGAAGCGCGTCGTTGCGGCGGTTTTGAGCGGCGGGCTGTCGTGCAATGAGGCAGGGAAGCAGTTCGGGGTTGCGGTCAGCACGGCGATTGGCTGGGTACGACGGCAACGCGAGACCGGTAGCCTCTCGCCTGGCAAAATGGGCGGGCACAGGCCGAAAGCGATTTCTGGCGAACATCGGGTCTGGGTGTCGGAACGGATCAAGACGGGCGATTTCACTTTGCGAGGGCTGGCTGCCGAACTCACTGAACGTGGGCTGAAGGTCGACTATCGCTCGGTGTGGGAGTTCGTCCATGCCGAGAAGCTGAGCTTCAAAAAAAAGCGTGGTGGCTGGCGAACGCGATCGGCCCGACGTGGCGAGGCGGCGAGCCCAGTGGATCAAATATCAAGACCGCGTCGAACCTGAGCGGCTGGTCTTCATCGACGAGACCTGGACCAGAACCGATATGGCGCCCTTGCGGGGATGGGCGGCGCGTGGCCACAGGTTGACCGCCAGGGTTCCCCACGGCCGCTGGAGAGGGTGTCAGAAAGGATGTGTAAGCAGGTTTCTGTGAGTTTACCCTACCGAGGAGACTCACATGACGACGACGATAACACCTGAACTTCTTGATCAACTGCTTGCTAACTATGAGAAGCCCGAGGACCTGACCGGAGACAACGGGCTTTTCAAGCAACTGAAGAAGGCGTTGATTGAACGCGCTCTTGGCGCCGAACTGAGTGAACATCTCGGCTACGAAAAGGGCGATCCGGCCGGTCGTGGGACGGGGAACAGCCGCAACGGCACCAGTAGCAAGACGATCCTGACGGAGGACGGCGAGCTCGAGATTGCGGTGCCGCGCGACCGCGCCGGCAACTTCGAACCGCAGCTCATCGCCAAGGGCCAAACGCGGTTCGACGGCTTCGACGACAAGATTCTGAGCCTGTACGCCCGCGGCATGACGGTACGCGAGATCCAGGGCCACCTGGCCGAACTCTACGGCACCGAGGTCTCGCCCGATCTCATCAGCCGGGTCACTGACGCCGTCCTCGACGAGGTGCGGGAATGGCAGAACCGGCCGCTGGAGGCGGTCTATCCCGTGGTGTTCTTCGACGCGCTGCGGGTCAAGATCCGTGACGAAGGCCTGGTCAAGAACAAGGCCGTCTATGTGGCGCTGGCGCTCAATGCGGACGGCGAGAAGGACGTGCTCGGACTGTGGATCGAGCAGACCGAGGGCGCCAAGTTCTGGCTCAAAGTGGTCAACGATCTCAAGGTGCGCGGCGTCAATGACATCCTGATCGCCGTGGTCGACGGACTCAAAGGTTTTCCGGAGGCGATCACGTCGGTGTTCCCGCAGACCGTCGTGCAGACCTGTATCGTGCACCTGATCCGGAACAGCCTGGCCTTCGTGTCCTGGAAAGACCGCAAGGCGATCTTGCCCGCGATCAAGGCAATCTACCGGGCCGAGAACGCCGATGCTGCGCTGGCCCATCTCGAGGAGTTCGAGGCCCAGTGGGGCAAGCGCTATCCGGCGATCGGAGCGACTTGGCGGCGAGCCTGGGACTACGTCGTGCCGTTCTTCGCGTTTGCGCCCGGCATTCGCAAGATGATCTACACCACCAACGCGGTAGAGGCGTTGCATCGCTCGTTGCGCAAGATCATCAAAACGCGCGGCAGCTTCCCGAACGACGATGCGGCGCTAAAGCTACTCTATCTCGCAATCAAGAACGCCGGCCTGCGCTGGCGACGCCCGGTCGAATGGACCGCCGCGATGGGCCAGTTTGCCATCCAGTTCGGCCAGCGCTTTCCGGGAACGACGCGATGAAGAACGGCATCACGGCAACGATGATGATAGCTCGGCCCGCCCCTTCGCCGTCAAGTCCCGCGCCTGCGGCGCGCCGCTCCGCGGCTTTGGGACTTGACCGCTCGGTGCGGCCAAGCAAACTTGTCCGCCATGCCGCTGATGCCTCATTTTTGATGACCGGTAACCAAATTCGCCCTTCACAGAAGCCCCGTACACAAAACTTCTGACACTCCCCCGCTGGAAGACCATGACCTTCCTGGCGGCACTGCGCCATGATCGGATCGATGCGCCGTGGTTTATCGAGGGGCCGATCGACGGCGAGAGCTTTCGGACTTATGTGGAGAAGATCCTTTTACCGACGCTTCGTCCCGGCGATATCGTGGTCTTGGACAATCTCGGCAGCCATCGAGGCAAAGCCGTGCGTCAGCTCATTCGCTCCGCCGGCGCAAAGCTCTTCTTCCTGCCAAAATACTCACCCGACCTGAACCCCATCGAACAGGTCTTTGCCAAGCTCAAGCATCTCATCAGAAAGGCCGCCGCGCGAACCGTCGACGCCGTGTGCGCCGCCATCGGCGAAGCCCTACCTGCCTTCACGCCCCAAGAATGCGCGAATTATCTCAAAAACTCAGGCTATCGAACCTAATATCATCCCGCTCTAGATGTGGAGCCTCAACAGGTTGTTCCCGGTTAGACCGAGTCTGCTGATCGGTGTTTGGGATTGTATGCCGCCGTGAGGTCTGTGCCAATTGTAGTGGTGAAGCCACCGTGGCAGCTCGGCGGCGCGTTCGTTTGAGGTGTTGTAAGCGTAGGCATAAGCCCATTCGCGCAAGCTGGTTTGGATGAAGCGTTCGGCCTTGCCATTGGTCTTGGGCGTATAGGGCCTGGTGCGGATGTGCTTGAGACGAAGGCGCTTGCAGGCGTTTTGGAAGGCAAAGGATTTGTAACAGGGGCCGTTGTCGGTCATGACACGCTCGACCGTTACCCCGAGGCTCGCGTAGTAGGCGACGGCCGCCTTGAGGAAGGCGACGGCACATTGCCTTTTCTCGTTCTTCATGACCTGACTGAAGGCGATCCGGGAAGCGTCATCGATGCAGACATGCACGTACTCCCAGCCCGGTCCCTCGCCCCGGGAGCGCGAGTTACTCTGGCCGGTTCTATCACCGGTGATGCGATGGCCGATCTGGTTGAATTTACCGAGCTTTTTGATGTCGATATGGATCAGTTCACCTGGGTTCTCGCGCTGATAACGCCGGATCGGCTCGGCCGGCTCCAGCGCTGAGAGCCTGTTGAGACCTAACCGCCGCAGGATTCGGCTAACGGTTGCTGCCGACACACCTACCTCGGTGGCAATATGCTTGCCTGTGTGGCGCTGCCGGCGCAGCGTCTCGATCGCCGTGCATGTGGCGGGCGCCGTTTGGTTTGGCAATGAATGAGGTTTTGAGGAGCGATCGCGCAAGCCACAAACACCCTCTGCGCGGAAGCGTTCGACCCATTTGGCGACCGTCTTCGCTGTCGTGTTGAACTGGCGCGCCGCCGCAGCCTTTGAAAGGCCGCCTTCGATCACGCCCCGCACCATGGCCTCTCGACCTTTCGGCGTCAGAGGCGCATTCTTATGGGTGTCCATTCGGTTCTCCCCTCGGAAATCTGAAGCTTCAGCAACCTCAGTTTCCTCGGCCAGGGCCGAATGGACAACCTCCTGAAAGCTCACATCTAGAGCCTCCGTTCCGATTCTATCGGAACGGAAAAGGCTCTAGGTACGCGCTTCGCCGCGATACTCCATCCACGGTCTCATTCTTTTCACGCGATGACCTCCGGATTGTTCTGAATTGTCGGTCAACATCGCGCCTGTGCGGATATCCGGCGAGAAGGGACGTCAGAATTATTTTAGGCCGGGACATGAAATCCTGTTCGCGCCGTGCGGCAAGACCTGACTCCCGACCATTGCTTCTGCAAGCAGCCACGCGTCGAGCTGTGCGTGAGCCACCCACGAGACGATCCTCAAGTCGTTAACCGTTCGATGAGAGGCTCTGCCAAGCCCCATTTGCGTAGTATCTCGCGCCTGTCGTCGCCGGAGACACGAGCGGATCGAGGGACGGCTGCCGGCGTGCGGCTGAAGCGCGGCGCGGGTGCCGGCTGCCTCACACCGTCGATTGTGATAAAGGTCTCGCGCGCGGCATTGTGCGGATCGGTGGGCGCCTCGTCCCAGTCAAGCACCGGCGCCACGCAGGTGTCGTCACTGCCAAGAAGAGCAGTCCATTCGTCCCGGGTGCGTGCGCGGAACATCACGGCGAGTGCCTGTTTCTGCGCCGGCCATTTCTGCTTGTTCATTTGCTCATCGAATAGCGAATCGCGCAGTCCGCAGATTTCGCGGAAGCGGTCGTAGAATTGCGGTTCGATCGCGCCGAATGCGATGAACTTTCCATCAGCGCAGGCGTAAGTGTCGTAGAACGGGGCGGCGCCATCGAGCATGTTGTCTCCGCGTTCGTTGGTTTCTCGCCCTGAAGCGCGGCCCGCGTAGCGCCCGGCCGAGAGCAGAGCTGCGCCGTCGGTCATGGCTGCATCCACGACCTGCCCCTTGCCCGAGGACCGTGCCTCCAGCACTGCGGCGAGCACTCCAAAGGCGAGAAACATGGCGCCGCCTCCGAAATCCCCGACCAGGTTGAGGGGAGGTGGCGGCGGCGAGTCGGGACGCCCGATTGCGTGCAGCGCGCCGGTCAGCGCGATGTAGTTGATATCGTGTCCGGCGCGCGGCGCGAGCGGTCCGTGCTGCCCCCAACCGGTCATTCGGCCATAGACCAGCCGCGGGTTGCGTTTCAGGCAGACATCCGGCCCAAGGCCGAACCGCTCCATCACTCCAGGGCGATAACCCTCGGTCAGAACTTCGGCCCTTTCAATCAGTTGCAGGACGGCCTCGACCGCGCCTTGCTCGCGCAAATCGAGCTCGACAAAACGACAACCGCGCGCAGTGACGTCAAAACGCGGCTCTGTGTCAAAGATCGTACCGCCCGGGCGGCGTATGCGGATGACTTCCGCGCCGAGGTCGGCAAACAGCATGGCGCAGAAGGGACCAGGGCCGATGCCGGCCATTTCGACGACGCGCAGTCCGGCGAGCGGCCCGCTCATCGGCCCGCGCCCTCGGCTCCGCCAAGGCTTGCGAGTTTTTCGCGGCGGATACGAAGCCCTGCCGCCTCGCGGTCCCAGGTCCCTGCGACGATGCCTTCGGCGCGCAGCACATGCTTCTGGACCTTTTGTGTCGGGGTCTTCGGAAGTTCCGGCAGGATGCGGATATAACGCGGGATCATGAAATGCGCCAGCCGCGGCCGCAGCCAGTCGAGCAGGGCGGCGGGGTCGATCACGCGGCCCTCAACCGGTGCGACGACCGCCAGAACCTCGTCCTCGCCAAATTCGCTCGGCACGCCAACGACGGCGACCTCGCGCACATCAGGGTGGCCATTTAGCGCGGCCTCGACCTCGAACGACGAGATATTTTCGCCGCGCCGCCGGATCGCATCCTTCATGCGATCGACGAAAAAGAACTCACCCTGTTCGTTTTTCCGGAAAGCGTCACCTGTATGGAACCAGCCGTTGCGCCAAGCCCGTGCGGTTGCTTCGGGATTGCCATAATAGCCATGGCTCATCGCCCAGGGTGCGTCCGTGCGAAGCAAGAGTTCGCCGACCTTGCCCGGCTCGACCTCGATGTCGTTCTCGTCGACGACACGCGCGGACACGCCGGGGCGCGGCCGGCCGCAGGTCCCGAGGGTCACTGGATTGCGCTCGGAAACGATCGGCCATGACGTTTCGGTCATGTTGAAGACCGTATAGACCTCGACGCCGAAACGCTCGCCGAATTCCTTGAAACCATCCGCCAGCGGTACGATCGCGACCTTGCGCAGCGTGTGGTCGCGGTCGCGCAGTCCCGGCGCCTCCTTCAGCAGAAAAGGCACCATGGCGCCGAGCAAGGTGAGATAGGTCGCCTGGGTGCGTCGCACCGTGTCCCAGAACGAGCGCGTTTCGAAAGCTTCGACCAACGCAATCGAACCGCATTTTGCGAGCATGCGATAGACCGCGCCGGTGCCGCTCATGTGGAAGAGCGGGAGGTTGACGAGATTGCGGTCCTCGCGCGTCAGCGGCGCAAAGGCGAGCGCGCAGGATCCGCAATGCATGTATGAGCAGAGTACGCCCTTGGAGGGTCCGGTCGTGCCCGACGTGTAGATGATCATCTGGTTGTCCCAGGGCATGATCGATCGCTGCAGCGGTGCTGGCTCGGCGAGTACCGCCAGATCGGCCGCATCGTGATGGGTGAAGCCGGGCACGCGCTTGTCGCGCGACCCCGGTCCGATCAGGAGCATGTCGGTCACGGCACAGCGGTCGATGTCGAGAAGACGATCGGCGAGATCGACATGCGAGACCAGAAATCGAGCGGTAGACACGCGGACGGCGTTTTCGAGAACCTGCCCGCGCCAGGCGATGTTCATGGGCACGTAGACGGCGCCGATGTAGTTAATCGCAAACCAGATGCGCAGCGCGTCCGGGCTGTTGGGCAGCCATGTGAGCACGTGATCGTCCTGCGCGACGCCCATGCGTTGCAACGCAGCCGCAGCGCGCCGCACCGTCGCGTGCGTTTGAGCGTAAGTCCATTCGCTACCGTCGTCGAAGCGGACAAAAACCTTGTCCGGCGCTTCAGCGGCGTTGCGGTCGAGAATGTCGCGTAGCACGCATACATCCGGTGGAAAGACGCGAGGATCGTTCCACGCGGTGCCCGTCGCTGCCTTGGCACTTTCCATGCTCATTGTCCCTTCACGATGGTGGCTCGCGGCCGCTCATGCCGCCCGTCGACGAAATACCGCCATAGCCTTCGGGTCCCGGCCGGATAGCAGGGTTGCCATGGTCATGTCTTCGATCGAAATAGCCGCGTGTCTTGTCTCCGTGAAATTCAGTGTGCCGAGCAGACCGTCGTAACCTTTTGTCGCATCCATCGCGCGTTTGACTTTTTCGGGGTCGAAGGATTTCTCGGATTCGATCGCCGCGCGCAGCATGTAGAGAAAATCGTAGTAAGGAGAGGAGGCGACATTGACGCCGGCTTCCTTGGTCTCGGAGAAAGCGTTGGCCTTGTTTGCGAATTCCATCTGCCGACCCCCGATATCTTCCGTGTCGGTCCAGGTTAGCTTTTTGTAGTAGGTTCCCGCCGCGTTCTGCAAAGCCTCGGGCGGCACCAGATCGAGCAGCGAATTCGCAAATAGCGCACTGTGACCGGCGATCGCCGGATAATATTTCTGGCCGTGCATGGAATTGAAACCCTTCGCCGTGATCGGCGTCGACCCTGTCCAGAACAGAACGCCATCGGCTCCCGCCTTGCGAAGGTTGCCAACATAGACATTCAGATCGGGCGCTGTGATTGGAAAGACCTCGATCCCGACCGGCGTCACGCCGAGCTTTGTCAGGACGATTTGGCAGGCGGCGACGACCTGTTCACCATAGGCGGTGTTTTCCTGGAGAATTCCGATCTTCTTCAACTTCAGGGTTTCGACGAGATAGCGGGAGGCCATTTCCGCCTGCAGATCCGAATTGAAGGTGCACTGATAGTGCCAGGGGTAACGCGCGCCGTCGCCGGCTTCCGAGGCGATGGCGTACATGGTGGTCATCGTCTTCGCGGGGGTGGTGATGGCGAGCGCCGCGAGCGACTGGCTTGAGCCGGTTGGGCCGCAAACATAACGCACGCCGGATTCTTGCAGCTTCTTGATCACCGCTGGCTCGCGCGCGGGGGAGGCCTCATCATCCTCTTCCTGCCGCGCGATCTTGCGGCCCATCACTCCACCCATAGCGTTGATTTCGTCGATGGCAATCAGGCCGCCGATGTAAAGCGGCGCGTAGGAAGATGCGAGGCGTCCCGTCGTTGGCCGTACCCAGCCAAGGTTGAAGACTTCCTCCGCCGCGAGAGCCGCGCGGCCAAACGAACTTGCACCGAGCGCCGCCACGCCGCTGAGAAAAACACGGCGGTCGAGTGCGTTCCGTTGTATCGTCATGATACCTCCTTCTTGCATCCGGCTTTCGCACGGTATTTGCAGCCAGGCTGACCTCGGTGATCTGCCGACAGGCCAACCCTAGATCGGTGCGATCGATCGAAATTTTGGCGGATGGTCCGGCTCACGCCGCGGCGGTGCTTGATCGAGTATTTCGATGATACGCCGGCGCGTCGTGCGCGGATCGATCACGTCGTCGACGCCAAAGCCTTCGGCCGCATGAATCGAGGCCGTTTGCACGCGCGTCTCCTCGATCATTTCCAGCCTGCGGGCCTGCGGGTCGGGCGCGGACATGTAGTCCTTGCGGAAAGCCACATCGATCGCGCCCTCGATCGACATCGCGCAAATCTGCGCCGATGGCCACGCAAAGCAGGCGTCGGCGTCGAAGGCGCGACCGCCGTTCATGGCAAAATAACCGAGGCCAAAACCCTTGCGGATGACCACCGACACGCGCGGCACACTGGCATGGCCCCATTCGAAGATGAGCTTGGCGCTTCGACGTCCGAGCGTGGTGCGCTCCGCGGTCGAGCCGATATAGAAGCCCGGCACGTCAATCAGCGAGATCAACGGCAAGCCGAAAGCATCGCACAGCGCGATGAAGTGAGCGCCCTTCTCGCAAGCGTTGGCGTCGAGAACCCCGCCGGCGCGCAATGGCTGGTTGGCGATGAATCCAACCGGGCGTCCGCCTAGTCGCGCGAACGTCGTGATGATATTGCCAGCGAAGGTGGGCTTGAGCTCGAACAGGCTGTCGATGTCGGCGATGCCGGCGATCACCTTGCGCATGTCGTAGGCACGGCGCGTCGAGGCTGGCAGGACGTCAAGGAGTGTTTCGTCGCCGCGATCGGCGGGATCGTCCGAGGGCGACGAAGCGGCAACGGCTTTCGCGCATTGCCCGGCAGATAGGAGAGGAAGCGCCGCGCGGCGGCGAACGCGTCGTCCTCATTGTCGACACCGAGATCGGCGAGCCCCTGCTTGTCGACCTGCACCTGCGCGCCACCGAGCGTTTCCTGGTCCGTATCTTCGCCGGTGCCTGCCTTCACGAGAGCCGGGCCCGCAAGGCCCATAACCGATTGGCCGCGCACCATGACCACGAAGTCGGAAAGTCCGGCGTAATTGGTCGGACCGGCGAAGCCGGCGCCGAGCATGAGTGCCACCATCGGTATCCAGCCCGATGCCCGCGCCAGATCATGGAACATGTTGTTGGCATGCGCGAAATGGCGCGAGTTCTGGCCGTCCTGGATGCGGTGCCCCCCTCCGTCGAGCAGCAGCACCATTGGAATGCCGCGGCGGATGGCGATCTTCACCATGCGCTGCGTCTTGGCACTGCCGAGCTTGCCGATGCTGCCGCCGAAGACACTGAAATCCTGCGCCACGATGACGACGGCTCGTCCTTCGATGCGCGCCGTGCCGGTCACTACGCCGTCGGCCGGCGCCTTCACCCGCGGATGGGCTTTGCCGGCTTCTGGCTCCTCGGAAGCGAGGGCGCCGATCTCGTCGAACGTGCCGGGATCGACCAGACGTTCGATCCGTGCGCGTGCCGAGAGTCGGCCGCGCTCGGCGAGCCGTTTCATGGCCTCCGGACGAGCCGCGTCCAACAGCGTCGCGCGCTCGGCGTCGATAGCCGCGAGGATTTCCCGCTGCCCGGCATCCGGATGATGTTTCATGGTCCGCTCCGTCCAGGTTTGGAATGGTCGGGCGCGCCGTGCTCGCCCATAAAGGCTGTTCGCAGTGCGTCGCCCGTGGCGATCTCACGCGCAGGACCGCTCGCGATCACGCGACCGTTCTGCATGACATAGGCGTCGTCGGCTATTTCGAGTGCGCGCTCGACCATCTGCTCGACCAGCAGGATGGCAACGCCTTGCGCACGTAGCGAGAGAATGGCGGCGAGCACCTGGTCGACGAGGACGGGGGCGAGGCCGAGCGAGGGTTCGTCCAGCATCAGCAATTTGGGCTCGCGCATCATCGCCTGCGCGATGGCAAGCATCTGCTGCTGTCCGCCTGACAAGCCGCCGGCGACAAGGTCCTTCTTCTCGCGCAGCACCGGAAAGAGCTCGTGGATGCGGTCGATGCGCTGCTGGTACTGCACCCCGCTCAGACGCAGGCCGTAGCGCCCGAGTTCGATATTGTCGGCCACGCTCTGGCGGCGAAACAGGCGGCGACCCTCCGCGACATGCAGCAGACCGGCAGCGACAATGGCATGCGGTCGCGCGCCGGCGATGTTGCGGCCGTCGAACAGAATTTGACCGGCAGTTGGCCGGTTGAGGCCGGAAAGCGTGCGCAGCAGCGTCGACTTGCCGGCGCCGTTGCGGCCGACCAGCGCGACGATGCGTCCGGCCTCGGCGGCAACCGATACATCTTCGAGCACGCGGACGTGGCCATAGCCCGCGTCAACGTTGCGCACCGAAAGCAGAAGCGATGTGCCTGAAGCCGTCATGCGGAGCGCCCGCCTTCAGCGCGCGTTCGCCCATATAGGCGTGCATCACGCGCGCGTCGTTGAAGACCGTGGCAGGCTTACCCGCGGCGAGCACCGTACCGCGGTCGAGCACCGTGACATGGCTTGCGATATTGGCGACGAGATCGAGATGATGTTCCACGATGATGATCGTCGCACCAAGTTCGCAAATGCGGACAATCAGCCGTTCAAGACGTTCGAGTTCTGCCATTGAAAGTCCCGCTGCGGGCTCGTCAAGCAGGATGAGGCGCGTGCCGCCCATCATCGCCCGTGCGATTTCGATCAGGCGCTGCTGACCGTGCGGCGTTTCGCCCGCTTCCGTTTCCGCGCGATCAGCCACGCCGACGAAGTGAAGAAAGCCGAGCGCCTCCTCGCGCAGACGACGCGCTTCCTGCCGTGCATAAGGCAGGCGCAGCGCGATCGATAAGAGGCTCGCGCGTTCGCGCATGAAGGCGCCAAGCACGACATTGTCGAGTGCGGTCAGGCCGGCGACAAGCCGGGGTGTCTGAAAGGTGCGGCCGACGCCATGTGCGGCGATCGTCTGCGCATTTAAGCCCAGGGTTTCGACGCCGCCGATCTTCACGCTGCCGGCATCCGGCTTGTAATAGCCACTCGCAAGATTGAGTAGCGTCGTCTTGCCCGAGCCGTTGGGCCCGACGATCGCGCAACAGCTCCCGGCGGGCGCGGAAAATTCCACGCCGTCGAGCGCCAGCACGCCACCAAAGCGCTTGGACAGGCCGGATATTTCGAGTGCAAGGCCGGCGATCGGCGGATGCTCGGTGCGTTGGATGGCTTCTGCGGGTACGGGCGGCTGCGACGCGGGCGGCGTGAGGCGTCGCCAGGCCTGCCGCAGCGCGCCGTACAGCCCGTGTGGTGCGAAAAGCATGAGGCCGAGCAGGATGACGCCATAGATGAGCATGCGCCAGCTCTGCATCCCGGCCAGCAATTCGGGGATGAGAAAGAAGACGAACGCGCCGATGATCGGGCCCCAGAGCGTGCCAAGGCCGCCGAGCACGATGGTGAGGAGGAAGAAGATCGAAAAGTCTGCGGTGAAATCGTCGGGCGTGACGACTGTCTTCTGCACGGCGAAGAACGCGCCGGCGAGGCCCGCCAGCGCGGCCGATATCACAAACGCGACAAGCTTCGTGCGCTGTGGCGAGGCGCCAACCGCCAGCGCCGCCGGCTCCACGTCGCGTACCGCGACGAAGATACGGCCGAAGCGCGAATCGATAATATTGCGCACGATGACAAAGGCGACGATCGTTACAAGAACGACGGTGTAGTAAAGCGGCCTCGGTCCGAACTCGAAGCCAAAGGCCGAAGGTGGCGGCACGCCGACGACGCCGGCGAAACCCTTCGTCAGCCAGCGCCATTCAACGATCATCTTCTCGAAAACGAGGGCGAAGGCCAAGGTGATGAAAGCGAAATACCAGGTGTTGAGCCGGAATGCGGGAAGTGCCGCCAGCACGCCGAGCCCGGCAGCGAGGCCCATGCCCACGGCGGCCGCCGCCCAAAAGGACCAGTGATGGTCGACAGTGAGCAGTGCGACCGAATAGGCACCGATGGCAACGAAGGCAGCGTGGCCAAGCGAGACCTGGCCCGCATAGCCGGACAGAAGATTGAGGCCGATCGCGGCGATGATATAGATGCCGAGCTGGGTCGCGATAAAGAGTGCATAGGAATCGACGCCGACCAAGGCAGGCAACACCAGCACCATCGCAAGCACGGCGGCCTGGAGCGCAAGAGGAAGAGCAACACGCAACCGCATCGTCAAACCGTCCGCGCGTTCGGGCTGCCGAACAGGCCTTGCGGCCGCAGCAGCAGAACCGTCAGGACAACGATGAAAATCACCGCTTCCTGATAGCCCGGCGACAGCAGCGACGCGCCGATCGCCTCCGTGACCCCGATGATATATCCGGCGATGAGCGCGCCGCGGTTATTGCCGATCGAGCCGACGGCAGCGGCGGCAAAGCCTTTCAGAAGCAGGTCCGGTCCGAGGCTGGTCGAGGCATAAAGGATAGGCGCAGCGAGAATGCCGGTCATGGCGGCGAACGCAGCACCGAGAAAGAAGGACCAGCGTCCGAGGCGCCCGGGATCGATGCCGCGCAGCAGTGCGGCCTCGCGATCTTCCGCGACCGCCATCACCGCTTTGCCCACCAGCGTCCGGTATGCGCTCTCGACAATTACGACGAGCACGATGGTCACAAGCACAAGTGCGATCTCGTAGGAACTGAGGTGCGACGGCCCGAGGTCGAGCGTTTCCATACTCAGGGGGGCGGGCGGCTTGACCAGAATAGGATCCGGCCCCCAGACCCGCCCGACGAGGTTGGAAATGATGAGGGACATGGCCAGCGTCGTGATGACCCAGCCCGTCCCGGTCTGCGATCGGGCGAGAACGGGTGCGACGGCGACGCGCTCCTCGACGAGCCCGATCAACCCGACCGCGACGAGCGTCGCCACGAATGCTACAAACCAGGGCATTCCAGCCAGCGAAGTGATGCTTGCGAAAATCATCGCACCGAGCATGACCAGTTCGCCTTGCGCGAAATTGAAAACGTTCGTCGGCCTGTAAAGAATGTTGAAGCTGACCGCGACCAACGCGTACAGGCTGCCGGCGACTATTCCGTGCGCGACGACGTCGAAATCCATCTCTGCGCCTTACTGGCCGGGTGCGCGGGCGCGCATGCAGCCTATGGCGCGCGCGTCCTGCCCCGACGCCACTGACACGAGCACGACGTCTTTCGCGCCGATGCCCGAATGCTTGTCGGGCGTGAAGGATATGTCGCCCAACAGGCCTTTATAGTTGTTGAGATTATCGAGCCCCCGCTTGATGGCCTCGGGCTCAAAGCTCTTTTCCGCCTCGATGGCCGCCTTCAGGCAATAGAGAAAGTCGTAATAGGGTGCGGCCGCGACGTTGACCTCAAAGCCCTTGGCCTCCGGATATTGCAAGAGCTTCCTGGCAAATTCGACCTGGCGTGTGCCGGGTTGTTCGGTGTCGGTCCAGGTAAAGTTGCGGTAATAGGTTGCGAACACGTTCTTCACCGCTTCCACCGGCACGAGATCGAACAAGGCAGGCAGCATCAGCCCGCTATGACCGGCCACTGGCGGAAACCATTTCAGCGTCTTCATGGCATTGAAGATCATCGCCGCATTTGGGACGTTGGCGATCCAGCCGATGACGCCGTCGGCGCCAGCCTTCTGCAGATTCGCAACATAGGTCGACAGATCCGGCGCGGCGATCGGATAGACCTGCTCGCTGACAGGCGTGAGTCCGAATTTGCTCTGCAGGATCGCTTTGGTAGCGGCCGCCGCCTGTTCGCCGAACGCGGTGTTCTCCTGCAGGATACCGATTTTCTTCAAGCCCAGCGTCTTCACCATATGATCGACGCAGACGTCGGCCTGCTGGTCGGTATTGAACATGATCTGGTAGTGATAGGGAGATTTGCGGCCGTCGCCCGCTTCCGCTGCGGCCGCATAGGTCGACTGGACTATCTTCGATGATGTCGTCGCGGCGATGGACGCGAGCGATTGCGAACTGCCGGTCGGCCCGACAAAGCAGCCGATCTCCTGCTCGCGCAGCTTTCTGACGAGACCGGGTTCCTTCGCCGGTGAAGCCTCGTCATCTTCCTCCACGCGCGCGATCGGACGTCCGAGAATGCCGCCGGCCGCGTTGATTTCATCGACCGCGATGAGACCGCCAAAATAAAGCGGGGCAAAGGAGGAGGCGAGACGACCCGTCGTCGGCCTGATCCAGCCGATCTTGAACGGTTGCTGTTGTTGCGCAAATCCGGGGCTGGCGGCGCCGAAGGCGGCGATACCGGCCTGCGCGGCGAGGCGCAGCAGCGCACGCCTGTTGATCACATCGCGGCAAAGCAGCGGGACTGCGGGCGTTGGGCGCATGCATTCCTCTCCCATGGGCGGCTCTTAATCCCGGCCGCCGTCGTTTCATCATAATACTTGCTTGTGGACCAGCAAGTAGAATAATAACCAAAGCCATGAATTTCGCGATTCCTCAGAGCAGACCCAAACTCGCGTTGCGGCAGGACGAGCGACGGCGTGCCTCCGATGCGCGCATGTTGCGCGCAGCCATGGCGATTATCGCTCAAAAGGGCGCGGCGGGCGCCTCGCTTGCCGAAATCGGCATCGCCGCCGGTTTCAGCCGCGGATTGCCAGCCGAACGCTTCGGAACCAAACTTGCGATGCTGAATGCACTGCTGGATTTCATGGAGGGTTGGTTCGCCGAACGCTTGCTTAAAGCGGTAGGGGACAAGACCGGCCTGGATGCTGTGCGGGCACGCATCGACGCGCACATCGACAGCGCCTGCGCAAGCCCGGTTGCTACCGCAGCACTTTATTCCGTGTTCGTCGAGTCGCTCTGCGCCATACCGGAGTTGCAGCCGCGCACTCGCGCGCTGAGCGCCAGCTTTCACGACGGATTTCGCGACCATCTCGGACAGGCGAAGCGTCGCGGCGAACTGCGTGCGGGCGTCGATTGCGCGAAGATGGCGAATATCATCGTTGGCATGCTGCGCGGCCTGATCGTCCAGTCGCTGCTCGAAGGCGATGCGGCCCGGCTCGCCGCGAACCGTGCACAAATTCATGCTTTCATCGATGCCGGCTTGCGCAAGCGTGGGGCGGACGCGGCAATTCGCGCTTTTGCCCCGCGTCGAAAGACGGCCTGACGGCGCGTCTGCGTCGAAACAAAACTGACCGCCTCAAGGCGGCACATAAAGGGAGGCGCCGATGAGTGGCGACAACAAGGCTCTGTCCCCGGAGGACAGATACGTGCTGCGCAACCTGATCGAGCGTCACGCACGCGAACGTGGCGATAATGTCTTTGTGCTGTTCTCTACCGGCGAGCAATGGAGCTATGCCCGCCTGCGCGCCAACGTGCGCAGGATCGCTGCCAGCCTGCAGTCGCTCGGCGTAAAGCAGGACGATTTCGTCCTGTCATGGCTGCCCAACGGTCCGCATGCCCTCGCGGTCTGGTTCGCGCTGAACTATATCGGCGCGGTTTATGTGCCCGTGAACGTCTCCTATCGCGGACGGCTGCTGGCACATGTCATCCAGAATTCCGGCGCACGGCTGATGGTGGCCGATGCGCGGCTCGCTGAGAGGTTGGCGGAGGTCGATACAGCCATCCTCGATACACTGGTGACGGTTTCAGGGAGCCCACCGCCGGCACTGAAGGGGATTCGTTGCCTCACGGAGGAGGCGCTGTCGGCTGCGACCGGCGAACCTTCCGATCCGGCTCGGACGATTATGCCGTGGGATACCCACGCGATCATCTACACTTCCGGCACGACGGGGCCGTCGAAGGGCGTGTTGTCGTCCTATCGCCATCTCGGAGCGACAACGGAGGCGATTGACACGGTTACGCCTGAAGATCGCGCGCTCGTCAACCTGCCGCTCTTTCACGTCGGCGGCACGAATTCCGTGTATCGCATGCTAATGCGGGGCGGGTCGATCGCGCTGGTCGAAGCCTTCGACACCGAGACCTTCTGGGACACGGTGCGCAAGACCGGCACCACCACCATGACGCTGCTCGGTGCGATGATCCCGTTCTTGATGAAAGCGCCGCCGACACCGCGCGATCGCGATCATACCTTGCGGCAGGCGGTGATGGTGCCGCTCGCCGAGGATGCGGCGGAGTTCACCGCGCGCTTCGGCGTCGATATCTACACCGTGTTCAACATGACGGAGATTTCGTGTCCGATCCTGTCGGAAAGAAACCCCGATGTAGCCAAGACCTGCGGTCGCGTGCGCGCTGGTTTCGAGGCGCGCGTGGTGGACGATCACGACATGGAAGTGCCGCACGGAACCGTCGGTGAATTGATGGTGCGGGCCGACCATCCCTGGACGATGAACCACGGCTACAACGCCAATCCCGAGGCAACCGCGCGCGCCTGGCGCAACGGCTGGTTCCATACCGGCGACGCGTTCCGGCGCGACGAGGCAGGCAACTTCTTCTTCGTCGATCGAATGAAGGACGCCATTCGCCGCCGTGGCGAGAATATTTCCTCGTTCGAGGTCGAGGTCGAAATCGGCGCGCATCCCAAGGTGCGTGAAACCGCTGTGGTCGGCGTGCCCAGCGAATTCGGCGAAGACGAGGTGATGGCGATCGTCGCCCCGCTGCCGGGCGGTGAAATCGATCCGGTGGAGATAATCTCCTTCCTGACGCCGCGCTTGCCGCATTTCATGGTGCCACGCTATATCCGCTTCATGGCTGACTTGCCGAAGACGCCGACACAGAAGATCGAAAAGCATCTGCTGCGACAGCAAGGAATCACCGAAGACACGTGGGACCGCGAGCGGGCCGGCATCCGCCTCAAGCGCGAGAAACTCGCGGCGGGCAATCTGAAAGTTACGTCATGAAAGACGAGACCAAGCTGCGCGCCGACCTGCAGCTCGTCCTCGACGCTCAGGCTCAGCGCCTTGACGCAGCGCGGCCGGACGCCGTGGCAAGGCAGCAGAAGCGCGGCCGATGGACGGCGCGGCAGGCGCTGGAAGCGATCGTCGACGAGGACAGTTTCGTCGAATATGGCGGACTCGTTCGCCCGGCGATGAAAGGCATGGCGGGCGCCGCCGACGGCCTTGTGATGGGCACCGCGAAAGTGGGCAGTCGCGCAGTCGATCTCGTGCTCTACGACTACTCCGTGTATGCCGGCACCCAGAGCGCGATGAATCATGTGAAGATCTCGCGCATGTTCCTGCACGCCGAGAAACACCGGCTGCCGGTGATCTGTTGGCTCGATGGTGGCGGTGCGCGGCCGCACGATATGCATGTTACGGCGCGGCTTTCGACTGAAACTTTCGTGGTTTTCGCGCGCCTCTCCGGCCTCGTGCCGACAGTCGGCATTTCGCCGGGCCGCGCCTTCGCCGGCCATGCCAATCTCGCGGGCCTGTGCGACGTGCTGATCGCAACCGAGGATTCGGCCATGGGTATGGCCGGGCCGCCGCTTGTCGAAGCCGCCTTAGGCAAGAAATACACGCCGGAAGAAATAGGCCCGGCCTCGGTACATTGGGCATCGGGCGTCATCGACATTCTCGTCAAGGACGAAGCTGAAGCGATCGCCGCGGCGAAGAAGTATCTCGGCTATTTTGACATGCAGCAGGCCCCCGGCGAGGCACCGGACCAGATGCTGCTGCGCGATATCGTGCCGGAGAATCCGCGCCGCGCCTACAATGTGCGCGCCGTGATCCAGACGCTCTGCGACCACGATAGCGTGATGGAGGTCAAGGCAGGCTATGGCAAGGCGGCGGTGACGGCCTTTGGCCGCATCGCCGGCCGCACGGTCGGCGTGATCGCTAACCAGCCAATGTATCTGGCCGGTGCGATGGACACCCCTGCTTGCCTGAAGATGGCCCGTTTCATCCAAATCTGCGATGCCTTCGACATTCCCCTCGTCGTGCTCTGTGATACGCCCGGCCTGATGGTCGGGCCGGAGGTCGAGAAGACCGGCCTGATGCGTCATAGCGCGCGGGTGCTCAGCGCGCTCGCCAACGCCACTGTGCCGATGCTGACGGTGGTGCTGCGCAAGGCGTACGGGCTCGGATATTACATCATGGGCTCGCGCCCGCTCGAGCCGGCAATTCTTGTCGCGTGGCCGACGGCCGAGTTCGGAGGGATGGGCCTCGAAGGCGCGGTCAATATCATCTATGCCAAGGAACTTGAGGCAGCGGCAACTCCGGAGCAGCGGGCCGAACTGCATGCGCGTCTGACCGCGGAGCTGAAACGCACGAATACGGCGGTCGAGAGCACGGCAAAATTCCTCTACGACGACGTGATCGACCCCGCCGACACGCGCGACATTCTGATCAGGACGCTCGAGACCCTGCCGGTGCCCGCGCCGCGCACGACGCGCAAGCGGGTGATCGAGCCGTTCTGAAGGGAATTGACGAGATGAGCGATGTTGCCGCCGAAACGCCGCTGACCGAACTGCGTGTCGTCGACTTCACGCATTTCATTGCCGGACCTTTCTGCACGATGATTCTCGGCGATTTCGGCGCCGACGTGATCAAGATCGAGTCGCCCGAAGGTGGCGACGGTTTTCGGCAATATCCGCCGCACCGCGACGGCGAAGGCGCGCCCCATCTGTGGGTCAACCGCAACAAGGCGAGCGTCGTACTCGACTTGAAGACGCAAGCCGGCCGCGATGTCGCGCTGGCGCTGACGGAAAAGGCCGACGTCGTGGTAGAGAACTTCTCGACCGGCGTCATGCAGAGGCTCGGGCTCGATTACGAGACGGTCAAGGCGCGCAATCCCCGCGCGGTCTATTGCTCGATTTCCGCCTATGGCCGCAACGGACCCCATGCCGATCGTGTCGGCTTCGATCCGATCGCGCAAGCCGAGAGCGGCTTCATCTCGATGAACGGCCGCCCGGACGGCGAAGGGATGCGCGCCGGCCCTTCGATCATGGACATGGCGACGGCGATGATGGCCTGTAATGCCATTCTCGCAGCGCTGCACGCCCGCGCCCGAACGGGAAAGGGCCAGCTGATCGAAACCAATCTGTTGGGCATGGCCGTCAACATGCTGGGCAATTTTCATATGGCCTATCTGCTGTCGGGTGTGAGCCCGACGCGCTTTGGTAACTGGCAGGTGACCGCCGTACCGGTCGGTGCGTTCGAGACGAAGACGGGGCCGATTTACATCGCCTGCGCCAATGATGGCACGTTCAGGAGAATGATGACGGATGTGCTGAACAAGCCGGAGATCGCCACAGATCCCCGGTTTCGCACCAACGCCGACCGGCGCGCAAATAACGCGGTGCTGAAGGTGATTGTCGGCGATGCTCTCGCGCAAGGAACGCGCGAGGACTGGCTCGAGGCGATGCATATCGCAGGCGTGCCCGGCAGCGCGCTACGCAGCGTCGGCGAGGCAATGGAATCAGACGAGGTGCGCTCGCTCGGCATCATCGGCGAGGCGCAGCACGAAAAGCTCGGCACCGTTCCCAATGTTGCATTGCCGTTGACCTTCTCGGAAACGCCGTTGCGCAAGCCGCGGGCTGCGCCGCTTCTCGGTGCCCAAAGCAAGGAAGTGCTTCGCCGGGTGCTCGGCTGCAACGAGGAGCATCTCGCACAGCTTGCGCATGCAGGCGCCTTCGGCAAGAGGGGCGACGGCGAACGCGCGTAACCGCCGCATATCGATTAACGCTGCAAGAACCTGGAAAGGCACGAAATGTCGAAACTCGAGGCCCGGTCTGAAGTCAGCGGGTTTGTATGGAAGGTGGAAGTCGCGTCAGGTCAACACGTCGCCAAAGGCGATACGCTGGTCTTGATTGAATCCATGAAGATGGAAATCCCGATAATCGCGGAAGCTCAAGGCGTGGTTGTGGCGATCACGGTAGAGGAAGGCGCGGCGGTCAACGAGGGCAGTACGGTTGCCATTTTGGAAATCTGATGGAACGTTCGCCTGCTGCGTGCGGTCCGCTGGTGGCAACGACCGACTGGGTCCAACGACGCTAGCCGCGCAGAATGCCTGAACAGCTTTCGAGCGCTTAAGAATCTATTGCGGTCATTTTGCGCATGAAATTCGCTGTTAGCGGATTAAAAACCCCGCTCAGCGCTCGTGCACTTTTCTGCCTTCGAAATAGGTTTGGAGAACCTTGGTTTCAGCCAGGTCTTCCGGATCGCACTCGAACAGGTTGCGATCAAGGACAATCAGGTCGGCTGATTTGCCCGGCTCAATCGAGCCTGTGATCCCGCCGATCCCCATCGCGGTTGCGGGATTCCGCGTATAGATTTCCATCACGGTTGCGACGTCCAATGCCTGCTCCGGCCACAACGCGCCGGGGTAGGTTCCCTTCGGGTTGCGGCGTGTGACCATGCCCTCGAAGCCAAACCAGGGATCGGGCAGCCCTACCACCGGCCAGTCCGAACCTGCGGCCAGCAATGCGCCGGACTCCAGAAGATCCCGGTTCGGCCAATAGCGGTTGGCGCGCTCTTCCGGCAGCACCTTGTTGTTGGCAACGGTAATGGCGCATGGGAACCAGATGGCGGGACAAAGGTCGGCGACGACATTGAGTTGCTTGAATCGGGGAACGTCCCTTGGATCGACATAGCTGGCGTGGGCGATATGGTGGGCCGGTCCAGGCCCGTGGAAATCGCGAACGATTTCGATTGCGTCGAGAATGTCCCGGACCGCCGCATCGCCGGCGCAGTGAATCTTCACCGCGAGTCCAAGCTCCTCGGCGCGAGCGATCCAGCGAACAACCTCCGGCACCGGGATAAAGGAGCGGCAAACAACCGCATTTCCGCGCTCATCCGGTTTGTAGGATCAAGCATGGCGGCGGTCCGCGTCATCGGTACGCCGTCCATGAACAACTTGATGAAATCCGGACGCACATGGTCGGTGCGGTACCGTTTGCTCCGCGCGATCAATGCTTCGCCATAGAATTCGGTTCCGGTCAGGGTATCGAATACCGGCAAGGAGGCAACGCACCAGGCATTGAGCTGCCCTTTTTTGTCGAGCGCGTTCAGCGCCTTCAGCATGGGCAATGTCGTGTTGGCGTCCTGGTAAGCGGTAACGCCATAGGAGTTCAGAATTTCCACAGCGCGCCGGGTCGACGCCATGTCCCGGGCCATCGGATCCTTGATCGACGCAAAAACAACCTTTTCGGCGAGCGACGATGCTTTCTCGACCAGCAATCCGACCGCTTCGCCGGTGGCGCCGTCGCGGACGATCTCACCGTCGGCGGGATTTGGGGTTTCGTTCGTGATCCCGATCAGCTCCAATGCTTTGCTGTTGACCCAGCGATTGTGCAGGCTGTCGTCCCTGAGCATGACCGGACGGCCGAGACTGGCGGCATCCAGTTCGGCTTTGGCCGACAATTGCGCGAGACGGCCGCCAACTCGCTGCTCCAGATACCCCCGCTGATCCACTCTCCGGGCGCAATCTTGCTGGCACGCTCCCTGACGCGCTTGGAGAATCTGGTCGAACGACAGACTGGCCGGAAAGCTGACCTCAAACAGATCCAGTTGGCCGCCGCGGGTATGATGATTGTGAACGTCGATAAGGCCGGGCATCACCATGCGGCCGTCGAGATCGACCAGTTTAGTGTCATTGCCCCGAAGCTTCTGAACGGCCTTGTCGGTTCCGACTGCGATGATCTTGCCGTCCTTGATCGCAATCGGCCTCAGCCCAGCCGCGTTTCGCGTCGACCTTATAGATCTTTCCCGGAATGAAGGATCAGATCAGCTTCGGCGGCGCGAGGACTTGTTTGCCCGACCTGGTTGGCTTTTTTGGTTTTTTGCGTGCCACAACAGATATTCCTGACAAGTGATCCTGCCCGGGTCTTCAATTATTCTCGAAACGCTCCGGCAGAAGCAGGCGAGGCGAAGGTCAGCTGGCAACTTCTTTTCGCGATTGGAGCCAAAAGAACGACAGCGCCAATGCATAGATCGCAAGCAGGCCGGTTTGGAGCCAATACGGGAAGGTCGATTTTCCATCCAGGATGGAAGACAGCGCGGGCGAGAGATTTATCGCACTGAGGCCCAGCACGGTAACCCAGATGGCGACGAGCGCGGGCGGGACGTCCTGGCTGGAACGCTGCGCCGTGAAAAACAGGCAGATATAGGCGACGACTGCGAACGAAATAATCTTGTCCTGATACGCGTAATAGGGCGTGTCATAATAGATGAAAAGCACTGGAACCTTGAAGCCAAAGAAATGAGCCAGCGCCATGCAGCAAAAGTAAGCGATGCCGGTGAGCAAAAGCATTCTCAGAATTTTGGTGTTCATGGCCTGGCCTGTTGTCTAAATGGGAGCCGCTTGTTTAAATGGTCATGCCTGCCCGCACCCGGTTCAGGCACGCTGAAGGATTCGGTCGGCTTCATCATCCCGGTTTCGTCGTCCGCGAGAGATTGTCGCAAACCGATTTTGGACAGTCCAGACACATAAATTTCTGACTGAGAGCATCGAGATGCCTTACCGCCGCAAACGATCTGCACCCGATCCGTGTCCCGTTGAAATTGTCGTCTCGATGATCTCGGGCAAATGGAAAGCGCGCGTGCTCTATCTTCTCGCGCAAGATGACCTGACATTCGGCGAAATACGAACCTCGGTCGGTTCGGTAAGCCAACAGGTCTTGTCAAATCTCCTGAGGGAATTGGAAATCGACAAGGTGGTCGAACGAACGCGGCCGCATTCGGCGCTGACCTCAGGCTACCAGCTGACGCCGAAAGGGCGACAGCTCTTTCGCCTCCTGTTGCCGCTTTCGGAATGGGGAAACGAGCTGTTGTCCGAGCAAGGCGTCACATGGGAACCGCCGCTCGCGATCCGGAACAAAAAAAGTCTGGCGTCTTCGGCCGCCGCTCGAACGCCATAGGATCGAAATAGCCGATCGTCGATGCCGCAATCACGTTCCGGTGCGGCTCGCCTGCACCAGCGCGATCAGCTCTTCGCCGTAATGTTCGAGCTTCTTGTCGCCGATGCCGGGGATGCCGCGGAGCTGTTCAAGCGTTCGCGGGCGCGCGGCGGCGATCCCGTCGATGGTTGAATCGTGCAGCACGACATAGGCCGGTACGCCGCGCGCGCGGGCGATCTGCGAGCGCCACGCCCGAAGCGCGCCGAGCAGGTTCGGATCACCGGCTTCGCCTCGGTCGGTTGGCGGCGAGGAAAGATCGCCGCGCCGGGATTTGGTCCGGCTGGCGCGAAGCCGGGAGCCCGGCGTCTCCTCGCGCAGCATCACCTCGGTCTCGCCCTTCAAGACGCCGCGCGCGGAGTCTGTCAATTTCAGCGCGCCAAAGGCTTCCGCGTCGGGCTGGAGGTGACCGAGCGCCACCAACTGGCGGATAACGGCGCGCCATTGTTTTTCATTGAGTTCGCGGCCGATGCCGAACACCGATATCCTGTCATGCCCGAATTGCTTGACGCGTTCGGTCAAGCGGCCGATCAGAACATCGATCAAATGCATGGCGCCAAAGCGCTGTCCGGTGCGATAGGCACAGGACAACAGCTTCTGCGCGATCACCTTGCCTTCGCGAAGCCGCGGCGGCGACAGGCAGTTGTCGCAATTGCCGCATTTGTCCGCTTTCGGATCTTCGCCGAAATATCCGAGCAGGCGGGCGCGGCGGCAATTCGCGGTTTCCGCAAGGCCAACCAGCGCCTCCAGCTTGCCGATCGACACGCGCTTGAACGCCTCCGCGCCGGAGGACTCGTCGATCATCCGCCGCTGCTGCACGATGTCGGACAGGCCATAGGCCATCCAGGCGCTGGACGGCTTGCCGTCGCGCCCGGCGCGCCCCGTTTCCTGATAATAGGCCTCGATGCTTTTCGGCAGATCGAGATGGGCTACGAAACGCACGTCGGGCTTGTCGATGCCCATGCCGAACGCGATGGTGGCAACGATCACCACACCGTCCTCGTTGATGAAGCGATCCTGATTTCGGGCGCGCGAGCCGGCATCGAGGCCGGCGTGATAGGGCAGCGCCGTCACGCCGGCCTTGGCCAGCGCCGTGGCGGTATCCTCGACCTTGGCGCGCGACAGGCAATAGACGATGCCGGCATCGCCGGCGTGACGTTCGGCGATGAAGGCCTTCAACTGCGCCGGCGCGTTTTGCTTGTCGACGATTTCATATTTGATGTTCGGGCGGTCGAAACTGGCGACGAAGCGCGGCGCGTCGGCAAGCCGGAGGCGGTCGACAATCTCCTGGCGGGTCAGTTCATCGGCCGTGGCGGTCAGCGCGATGCGTGGCACATCGGGAAAGCGCTCCGATATCACCGACAGGCCGATATATTCCGGACGAAAGTCGTGCCCCCATTGCGACACGCAATGCGCCTCGTCGATCGCGAACAGGGCGATCCGTGCACGGCCGAGCAGAGCAAGGCAGCGCGGCGTCAATAGCCGCTCCGGCGCGATATAGAGCAGGTCAAGATCGCCCGCGAGCAGCCGCGCTTCGACCTCGGAGGCTTCGTCGAACGAGAGCGTGGAATTGAGCACCGCCGCCTTGACACCGGCCTCGAGCAGGCCTGCGACCTGATCGCGCATCAGCGCGATCAGCGGCGAGACCACGATGCCGCAGCCGTTGCGCAGGAGGGAAGGCAATTGATAGCACAGCGACTTGCCGCCGCCGGTCGGCATCAGCACCAGGCAATTGCCGCCTTCTGTGACATGCCTGACGATCGCTTCCTGCTCGCCCCGAAACGCCGGCAGGCCGAATACGGAATTCAACACGGCGAGGGCGTTGGTGGCGATGTCGGACTGGGTGTCACGGGCTGAGGCGATGGCGGGAACAGGCATGCGAATTCGGCAGTCCGATGTGAGCGGTTTTCCAGCGAAGCGGACACCGGTTCGCGTGACGAAAACGCGTCAAAACAGGAAATAGAACTCGACAGGTCTATTCCTGATTCGGCCAGTCACCCAACCTCGCTTCCAGATCGTCGCCGAGCGAATGGCCGACATGGATGGGGCGCAGCCGTCGATAGCCCAAGGTCAGCCGGGCTGCAACGTCGCTGCGGTGCTGCCGGAAAGATATCCGAGCCAGTTCCGGAACATTTCGGTCGGTGCGGCCTCGGCCGCGATATCGCGACGAAGCTCTCAGGCCCGGAAGCTCGGCGCTCAGCGGCAGCCTGCGCTCAGCGCTGGCCCGCTTCTGAAAGCAGGCAAGCCTGCCCTCGGTCTCGATGTCGAAATAGCCGGAAGGGACGGCCGGATAGGTATCCCGCTCGCCCGCAATGAAACGGGTGATATCGCGCAGGTATTCACGCTGCAGCGACAGGGCATCGTATTCCGGATGGCCCTGAAAGAAGATGAAATGGCTGCGCAACTGCTTGGCGAAGATATCGACGCCGGCTTCCGGCGATTCGGTCAGCACCTGATAGCCGCGGGCGACGAGGTCGTTCTTGCGCAACGCGTTGAACCGGGAATGCGATACCTTGAGCGGCGACGGGACGTTTTCCGTCAGCCAATGGTCGCCGGTCTTTGGCGCAGTCAAAGACACCCGAGCATTTTGCGTCGAGCCGCTGTCGCTCGATGCCGTCGAGATGCAGGACCGCGGCATGGGCGGCGAGGCACGACCATATCGTCGAACGCGTATTCGCTTCCGCCCAGTCGATGATCCCGGCGAGGTCCTGCCAGAACGGCTCCTCGGGAAGGGTTGCGGCGTTCGGCTCGGCGCCGGTGACGATCAGCCCGTCGATCTTCAGGTGACCGAGATCGGCGATGTCGGCGTATTGCTTGTCGACCCGCGACTTCGCCGGCTGCGATCGTTTGACGGATGGCAGCGAGAAGCAGTGCAGAAGGATACGATTGTTGCCCGCGGCCGCTTCCAGCAGGCGGATGAACTGGCGCTCCGTCGCCTGCAGTGCTGAGTCCGGCATGTTGTTGATGAGGCCGATGGTCAGGACGGCATCCGACGCGTTTTGAGCGCGATCGAATTCATCGGCTTCGCGCGGCTGCCCTGGCGCCAAAGCGGGGCTGACGGTTAGCGGATGTTTCTCGAAGAGGATGCTCATCCCGGGCCCGGTCGGTTCTATTCCGCGGCCTCAAGCCGCTGATGTCGCGAGCAGGCCTGTGCCAGAGCCTGGTCGATGTCCTCGATGATGTCTGAGGTAGTGTTCGATACCGATCGAAAGCCGGATTGTTTCCGGCAGAACGCCGGCGATGCGCTGCTCTTCAGCGGACATCTGGCGGTGGGTGGTCGATGCCGGATGGCAGGCGAGGGATTTTGCGTCGCCGATATTGACGAGTCGCGTGATCAGCTTCAGCGAGTCATAGAAGGTCTTGCCGGCTTCGAGGCCGCCTTTGATTCCGAATGTAAACAGCGATGACGCGTGGCCATTCAGGTATTTCTGGACCAGCGCATGATAGGGGCTGTCGGAAAAGCCGGCATAATTGACCCACTCGACGCGAGGATCGGCGCGCAGGAAGTTCGCGACCTTGGCCGCGTTCTCGACATGCCTTTCGATGCGCAACGCCACCGTTTCGATGCCCTGCAGCAGCAGGAAGGCATTGAACGGCGACAGAACGGATCCCATGGTGCGTTGATAGACGCTGCGCGCACGTTGAATGTAGGCGCTGGCGCCGAATTGCTTGGTGTAGACCAGCCCGTGATAGGAGGCGTCGGGCTCGTTGAAGGCGGGAAAGCGGCGGGCGTGTTCCGTCCAGGGAAAGCGGCCGCTGTCAACGATCGCGCCGCCGAGGGTGGTGCCGTGGCCGCCGAGAAATTTCGTCAGCGAATGAACGGCGATATCGGCGCCGTAGTCGAACGGCTTGAGCAGGATCGGGGTTGCGACCGTGTTGTCGACGACCAGCGGTACGCCGTGGCGATGGGCGACCTTCGCCAGCGCCTCGATATCGCAGACATTGCCGGCCGGATTGCCGATGGTCTCCGCAGAAAATAGCTTTGGTATTGTCGTCGATCAGCTTCTCGATGGCGTCCGCCTGGTCGCTGTCGGCAAAGCGCGTCGTGATGCCTTGACGCGGCAAGACGTGCGCCAGCAAGGTGTGCGTCGTTCCGTAGAGCTGAGGCACGGAAACGATGTTTCCGCCGGTGTCGGCGAGGTTGACCAGAGCGAAATGCAGCGCGGCCTGTCCGGTTGCGACCGCAAGCGCTCCGACGCCGCCTTCGAGTTCGGCGACGCGTTTTTCAAGAACGGCGGTCGTCGGATTGGCAATCCGGCTGTAGCGGTAACCTTCGGCTTCGAGATTGAACAGGGCGGCACCGTGATCGGCGCTGTCGAAGGCGTAGGCGACGGTCTGATAGATCGGAACGGCGACCGACTTGGTCGCAGGATCGGGGTCGTAGCCGGCGTGAATTGCAATCGTTTCGTTGCGCATTGTTCACCTCTACGGTTGCGTCGCGCATTTCTTCATGCGTTTTATTCGCCACTGCTTTTTTAGAGCGGCGCCGTCAAGGCAGCAATAATTCGCGCAAAGATTGAGGAAATAACCCTAATCGACGCCCATCAATTGATTAAAATTTGAATCAATTGATCGGCAGTGCCGCGTACGTCCATGGTCGGCGTTTTTCATTTCCGCACATGGTCACCAAATCATTGATCGCCGTGCGCGGTCATTTGACGAGGCCGATCAACCGACCGCGCGCCTGATCTGCTCTCCGATCTCGAGAGAACCAGCCGGCCCTGGGGAAGAATCGCGCCCATGGCGTGGAAGTTATGGATCATGCCGTCGTGACAGATGTGTTCGACCGCAACGCCCGCCGCCATCAGTTTTCTGGCATAGGCATTGCCTTCGTCGCGCATCGGGTCGAACTCGGCCGTATGAATGATCGCAGCGGGAAGCCCGGTTAAGCTCCGTTGCTCGAAGCGGCGAAATTCTGGGATCGGATGTGTCTGCACTATCAGGCAGATAGTCCGCAAGGTCGGCATCGAGGATGGCTCTGTCGACGAGATGATTTTCGGCGAAGGCATGACGCGACGGCGATATTTCGTCGAAATCGAGGACAGGACATATCAGACATTGCAGGAGGATCGGGGGCCCGGCATTTCGCAGCGCTTCCTGACAAACCACCGCGGCGAGTGTGGCGCCGGCGGAATCGCCACCCACGATGAGCCTTGTCGCATCGATACCAAGCGATGAGGCATGCTCCGACACCCATCTTGTGGCTGCGATCGCGTCTTCGATGGCGGCTGGAAATTTGTGTTCGGGCGCGAGGCGATAGCCCACGGACACCAGGTGACATCCGGTCATTTGTGCGAGCGCCGCACAAACGCGGTCATGGGTTTCGATGCTGCCGGCGACCATGCCGCCACCATGGAAGAAGACGAACCCGGGCACGGAGGCTTGCAAGTCACCTGAAGGTGCATACAGGCGGTAAGGAATATCCCCCGCCAGGCCCGGCAACGATCCATCGACGCCGACCAGTGGCGGCACGTCGGCGCGTGCGAACTGCATGAGCTTGGCCAGCGCCTGACGGCGGTCATGAGCGGTCGGCCGCGATCGGTCGCCCGGCGAGGCCGCCGCCATCATGGTGAGAAGACGTTTTGCCAGGGGATCGAGCGGCATATCAGCTCCGGAGCGCAGGGACGTCTCGAAAGGAATTCCTTAGAAATTCGGGTCAATAGTAGCATCATTGTGGCGGTACCGCGGGGCCGCAGCTTGGATGGCGATGATGGCCCGGACGACAGCACCAGTTAGCTTCTCGCAGACCTGGACCTTTTTTGAGGGTAACTGGCATGAAGGCAATGTGCCGATCATGGGTCCCCGTACCCATGCGGCCTGGCTCGGCTCGGCGGTCTTCGATGGTGCGCGGGCCTTCGAGGGCGTGGCGCCGGATCTCGACCGGCACTGCGCCCGGATCAATCAATCCGCCATTAATTTCAAGCTGAAGCCTGTCGTCGATGCCGAAACATGGCTGGGACTGGCGCGCGAGGGAATTGCCCGCTTCGATGCCAACGCCGAGCTCTATATCCGGCCGATGTATTGGCCGCAAACCGGCAGCGGCGGCGGCGTGCTGTTCGACCCCGAAACCACGAACTGGTGCCTTTGCATCTATGTGGCGCCGATGCCGGCGCCGACCGGCAGCGCCATCACGCTGTCGCCGTTCCGCCGGCCAAGCATGGAATGCGCGCCTGTCGATGCCAAGGCGGCATGCCTCTATCCCAACAATTCGCGTGCGCTGATGGAAGCGCAGGCGCGGGGTTTCAACAATTGCCTGCTGCTCGACCTGCTCGGCAATGTCGCGGAGTTTGGCAATTCAAACGTGTTCATGGCGAAGGATGGCGTGGTCTATACACCGGCGCCGAACGGGACATTCCTCAACGGCATCACACGGCAGCGGGTGATCAATCTGTTGCGCGGCGATGGCGTCACCATCGTCGAGACCACCCTGAGCTACGCTGATTTCCTGGGCGCCGACGAAATCTTTTCCAGCGGCAATTTCGCCAAGGTCGCTCCGATCATCCGGATCGACGACCGCTCGCTGCAGCCGGGCCCGTTCTACAGCCGGGCCCGGAAGCTGTATTGGGACTTTGCCCACGCCTGATGGCGTGGTCGCGGCCTCTCTTTAGAGGCCGGCCTGTTGTTACAGGCCGAGCATCTCACGCACGCTGGCAGGCCACTTCGCCAGATCGATGCCGTGGGTATGGAACATGGCGACCGCCAGACGATCCATTCCGAACGCCACGCAGCCGGTATGCGCCGGTTCACCCGCGACATCCCTGATGTCCCAGGTGAGACCAAAATGGTCGCGGTGATAGTTGAAGCTCATGCAGGCGGTCGGCTGCTCTTCGGAGCGCAACGGGACCAGCAGCTCGAATTTCAGCGATTGCTGCTTCTGGCTGACGGCCTTCATCTGGCCGACGCGGCCAAAGAACGGATCGCTGGCGTAATCGACCTTGAAGGTCAGGCCGAGATCGCGCGCAATCGCCTGGGCGCGCACCATCCAGCGCTCGCGGAAATCGGATACATCATCGGGGCTTCCGATGCAGACATATTCGCGCATCCGGAATGACTGCAGCCGGTCGAGATGGCGGGATGGCTCGCGGCGGAAGCAGTCGGCCGCGACGTCAAAGCGCAAACCGCCCTGCGGTAGCGGGCCCCGGCTTGCTGCAATCGGATAGACCGGATAACAGGCCGCGGGCGAGAGAACGAGATCGGCAGGCGAGAGCGACGTCGTCCAGTCGCCGCCGGCATCGAAGCGGCTGACAGCGGAGTGGATTTCACGCTCGGTCCCATGCAGGCCGCAGACGCAACCAAGCAGGTTGGGGAAGCTCTTCAGATAGCCGGATTTCTCCAACTGCCCGCGGTTCATCACGGGAGGAAAGCGCATCACCTCGGTGTCGGGCTCGCGATGGCGCGTGATCAGGGCAGCGAGGCGTTCAACCATGTCTTCGTAGAGTGCGGTTCTGGCATAAACGCCGTCGGTACCCATGTTGTGGAACAGGGCGCTGGCGAGGTGATCCAGCGGGTCCGCCGGTTGTGACGCGACCTCCGATGGGGCAGTTCGTATGGCTACATTCATGTTCATGCTTCCATTGCTTTTGCCGAACGGGCGTTGCACCTAATCGCGCAGGCTGGCGGGCACAGCGCTCATCAGGCTTGCGGTTGCGATGTTGGTCAGGATCCGATCGTTGTTGATCATCAGCGGCGCCGACAGGGCGTCGCGGAGGTGCCGGCCAACGCTGAAGTCGCCGTCGTTGCGATATCCGGACAGGCCGCAGGCACGCATCGCGTGCATGACGGTGGCGACCGCGAGTTCGGAGGCTTCCACCTTGAGCAGGTTGATCGCGGACTGGAAGTCCAGCGAACTCAATGCGCGCTCGTCATGCTCGTGGGCGGCATAGGCATCCAGGCTCGACGTGATCATGGCGCGCAGTTTCGTCAACGTCATCTTCGCCGCGGTAAAGTGTGCGGCGCCGGGAGGCATCTGACCGCCCGATCCGCGCGCGGCCTTGCGGATGAATAGCTGCGCGCGTTCGACGGCCGCCGCAGCAATGCCGGCCCAGACCGAAGACCAGCAGAGATGCGCGACCGGCGTCATGGTCTGCGCATGAATTTTATCGTACGCCTCGGGGAATATCTGTTCGGCCGAACCGGTCGCCTTCAGTTCGAACCCCGCGCTGCAGGTTCCGCGCATGCCGAGCGTCTCCCATTCGAGACTGCGTTCGAGCGTGTAATTGTCCTTGGTAAAAGCCACCAGCACCTGATCGGACCCGGCGGCGTCGTTGGCGCGCCGTGCGATCGTGACAATGCCGTCGGCCTGCGCGCCGTAGGAAATCACCGTGGCATTGCGCACCAGCGATATCTCGGCGCCGGCACGCTCGACCGCGGCGGCGCTGAAGCGGATGTTTCCGCCGTTCTGTCCTTCGGTCGTCGATGAAGCCAGGAGCAGCTGTTCGGCCGCGACGCGGCGCATCAGCGTTTCGTGCCAGTTGCTGCCCGTCGCCGTGTCGGACCAGGCAGGCAACCTTGGTCTGATGCATCGCAAAGATCATGGCCGTGGAGGCGCAGGCGCGGCCGAGTGTGTAGCACATGTCGGTAATGTCAAAGATCGAGGCGCCGTCGCCGCCGAATTGTTGCGGGATCTGGACGCCCAGCAATCTTTGCTGGCGCGCAGTGTCGATGGCTTTTTGCGGGAAGCGGGCGTCGCGATCGACGTCCTCGGCTTCCGCTGCGGCGGCGGCCGCAACCGCGGCGGTGCGCTGCCGGAGGAACCTCGATCGAGGATCAATACTTTGCGGTCCTTGTCCGCGACGGTATCGCGGAAACCGGCTTGCTGAACGTTCATGGCCGATCCCCCTCACAGGTTTGTCGGTGCGAAAACACCTGCGCGAAGCATCTGCTGATCAAATCGATAGTGTCGACTCGACAATTTAATTATACTGATCTAATATTATACATCAATCGTCTTGTGTCAGCATTAATATGTGTCATTTTAACCTGTTATTACTAAATCGAGATCGTCGGTAGGACAGAGTTAAAAATAAGCTTGCGTTTACGACGCTGTAATCTAGTTGATTTCGAGGTCATCGATTTGCGATCGGCGTATTCGACGCGACAGTGGAATTGAAAATGCAAACTTTTAACGGCAACATTCAGGATCGGATCCTGGTTCTCGTCAAGTCGATCCTCGAACAGAACTGCGATCTCCGCCGAGGTTAATCCGGAATTGCGGTTGGTCGATGTCGGGCTGACCTCGATGGATATGGTCAATCTGATGCTTGGCGTTGAAGCCGAGTTCGATTTCACGATTCCACAATCCCATATCACGCCGGAGAATTTCCAGTCGGTCAAAACGCTCGAACGGATGATTGGAGCCGCAGCTCAAACCCGGCACGGCGACCTGACCGATCGGCGCGCGTTGTGCTTCGGTTTGGTTGCCGAGAAACCGCGCTGTCTGAAGGCGGTTGCAGCATTAGAGGTCCGCTTCATTGCGACGATGGGCCTCTTGACGACCGTCATCGACACGAGCTGTTGCTCGGACTGAACACTTTGTCCGGTCTTGCATTGTGCAAGATACCTAAGCCAATTTCGGAAAATCGTTGTTGCCGCAGTCTCGGGCTCCGCGGTGACGCTTGGCATAAGGGTTAGCTTCGGGAGGTTGGCAATGAGCGCACGGATTGCGCTCGGCCAATGCCCAGGCCCTAAATTCCCCGAGCGCCGAAGTGGTGGCAGCGCTGAAATATCGCTCTGGGATGTTCGGGATAGAGCTCTTGGTCGCCGGCGAGATATCGGCCGATGTCGCGCAGATATTCGCGCTGTAGTGACAAACTGTCGTACTCCGGGTGGCCCTGAAAGAATAAAAACTGGCTGCGTTGCCTCTTGGCAAAAATATCGATGCCCGCGTCTTTGGATTTGGTCAGCACCTGGTAACCTCGGTCCTTCAGCGCATTTTCGCTCAGATCGTGCAAGCGGGAATGCGAAACTTTGAGAGATGATCGGAGACCATCGGTCAGCCAACTATCAATGACCTTCGAACAATTGTACATTCCGGAACATTTTTGCGCCAATCTGCGACGTTCAATGCCATCGAGATGTAGGACTGCGGCATGCGCAGCAAGGCACGACCAGATTGTCGAATGTGTATTTGCTTCGGCCCAATCCACGAGCTCTGTGAGAGCGCCCCAATAAGACTCCTTGGGAAGAGAGGTCGCGCGCGGTTCGGCGCCGGTTACAATCAACCCATCGACGTTCAAACAATTAAAACCACGAAGGTCGGCTCCTATGTTCCTGATGGATCTCGCCGCGCCAGGTAACGGGTCGGTCGACGAAAGCGAAAAGAAGCGAAGCCGAAACGGAATATTTCCAGCGGCCTTCTCCAATATATGCCTGTATCGACGTTCCGTTGCTGGAAACGCGGATATCGGCAGATTATAAACCACGCCGATTTCAATCATTTCGCTTGGGCCTTCAATGGCTGTTGGAAAAGCCTTTAAATGGGGTAAGTGCTAAATTTATGAGGTGGAGTCCTCCGAATCAGATTTTTCATATGAATTCTACGCCGCATCCGATTGCTCAGTATGCGGCCGACGCTTGCACGCGCGCGCAAGTGCTTGATCAAGATCCGCAATTATATCATCGATATGCTCGATGCCGATCGATAGTCGGATTGCCTCTGGAAAAACACCTGCTTGACGCTGCTCCTCTGGAGACATCTGTCGATGGGTGGTGGAAGCCGGGTGGCAGGCGAGCGATTTGGCATCCCCAATATTGACCAGCCGCGTAACTAAATTGAGAGAATCGTAGAATTCTTTACCGGCATCGAGGCCGCCCTTGACGCCAAAAGTGAAGAGTGGTGACGCGCGTCCCTTGAGATATTTCTGAACAAGGTCGAAGTATGGACTTTCGGTGAATCCAGCATAGTTTACCCAGGCGACACGCGAGTCGTTTCTCAGGAAGGCTGCGGCCTTTCGAGCGTTCTCCACATGACGTTCCATTCGAAGCGCGACCGTTTCAATTCCTTGCAGCAAAAGAAACGCATTGAAGGGTGACAGAACGGAACCCATTGTGCGCTGATAGACGCTGCGCGCACGTTGGATGAAGGCGCTGGCGCCAAAGTGCTTGGCATAGATCATGCCGTGATAGGATTTGTCAGGCTCGTTAAACGCAGGAAAACGCTTGGCATGTTCCAACCAGGGGAAACGACCACTGTCGACGATCGCTCCACCCAGTGTGGTGCCGTGGCCGCCGAGAAATTTTGTCAATGAATGAATGGCAATGTCCGCGCCATAGTCGAAAGGCTTGAGAAGAATTGGCGTGGCGACCGTGTTGTCCACCACCAACGGGACGCCATGCCGGTGCGCCATTTTTGCCAGGGATTCAACGTCGCAGACGTTGCCAGCCGGATTGCCGATCGATTCGCAAAAAACGGCCTTCGTATTTTCATCGATAAGCGGCTCGATCGAACTCGCCTTGTCACTTTCGGCAAATCGACCGGTGATACCTTGCCTTGGCAATATATGAGCTAGTAGTGTGTGCGTCGTTCCATATAGTTGCGGAACGGTGACAATGTTACTTCCTGCGTCAGCAAGATTGACGAAAGTGAAATGCATAGCCGCTTGGCCGCTGCTAACCGCGAGCGCGCCGACGCCGCCCTCGAGTTCAGCAATTCGGGTTTCAAGAACAGCACTCGTTGGATTTGCGATCCGGCTGTAGCGATAACCGTCGACCTCCAAATTGAAGAGCGCGGCACCGTGATCGGCGCTGTCGAATGCATAGGATGCGGTCTGATATATTGGAACAGCGACAGCCCTGGTAGTCGGATCTGGCTGATAGCCGCCATGTATCGCAATAGTCTCATCACGCATAAACACACCAGCTCCAGTCGCGCGTTGACAAGGAACGCATCGCTTAAATTCGGAAGCCGCCGATTATATCCGACATTAAAACGCCTTGTTGTCGTCGGTAACAAGCGCCCGATTCAAATCAAAAATATAAGATCAAATCAATGGCTTATGGTCTTCCGGCAGGCTTCGGTTATCCAAAGTGTCGTTTTTAACCATTAATATTTATATGCATTATGGCACAATAAAGCGCAAAAGGTAAGGGTCGATTTCGACCAAGCGCGCGAAATCGGCGCCGCCATAATCGTCGAATTAAAGGACCTATTGCAAAGTTTTCTGCAGGTCTAGCATTATATTGGAATCGGAAATCAAATCTGCTCCACGAGACGGCGGGCTGCGTTATTTTGACGCTCCGACCAATCCGAGGCGGTCGGATATATAGCCTCGGCGCTGGATGGACTGCCACCAAGTTTGGTTCGCGAGGTCCAGGTAACGGTTTTTTTAAAGTAAGCACCCGACTAAGGCCGCGGATCCGGCGTGTTTGACCGCAAACGCTGCTTTGTGTGGACGACATGTTTTGAGAGATTGATTGCGGTATGGCCTCGTTGCTTTTGAGGAGCGAGGGCATGCAGATCGAACCAGCTTCGCGATCGGCTGAAGAGGGCGGAGACGTTAATTTCGGCGCGGCCACCGCGGGAGAGCGCGACGCCGCCGAAGCCGCGGCAGTGCGGCTGCAGGCCAAGCTTGACGAGGTCAGTCGTCGCGATCCCCCCATCAAGATGAAGTTCAGCTTACCGGACGAATGGTCGGTCCAGTGTTCATCGCCTTGTGCAGACGTTATGGCATTCGGCCATTCCGATATCCGCGGCAGCGCGCGACGACGATCATGGTCAGGGCGCCGCGACGCTTTTTTCGATACCGTGGTGTGGCGGCAATTTTCTGACCCGCACACGGACCTCTGGCTGTATTTCGAGCAGCTACAGAACGGCTGATCCCCTGATAAAGCTCGTTGTAGCCGCCATAGGCGTCCGCCTGCAGAATGCCGGCGAAGTCCCGCAGATGCCGGACCGGATGTTCGTGCCGTCGGTCCCGCGAGGCGTAATACAGCGCCGCCGGCGGCGCCCGTCCCTCAAACGGCCGGTCGTCTCGGACATAGGCCCAGATGTGCCCTTTGATGGTCTTGCCCTTCGCCAGGATCGGCACCGTGGTGTCGTCGCCATGCAACCGTCCGGCCGCCAGAACGTGTGCCTCGATCAGCGCATGCAGCGGCTGCAGCGCCGCCGTGCAGGCACCCACCTGGTCGGCCAGCGTCGATACGCTGAGGTCAATGCCTTCGCGGCGGTATCGCTCGCTCTGCCGGTTCAGCGGCTGGTGCTGGCCGAACTTCTCGAACAGGATCATCGCCAGCAGACTCGGTCCGGCGAAGCCACGCGGCGTCACATGGAACGGCGCCGGCGGCTGCGCGATCGTTTCACACCGTCGGCACGAGAACTTCTCGCGTACCGTCTGGATCACCTTCCAGGATCTGGGAATGACCTCCAGCGTTTCGGTAACATCCTCGCCAAGCTTCGACAGCCGATCAGATCCGCAGCACGGACAGCTCTCGGGCGCGGCAATCACCACGCGCTCACGCGGTAGATGATCGGGGAACGGTTTGCGCGAAGGCCGCTTGCGCTGGAACGATTTGACTGTCTGTGTCTGGGACGCTGCATTCTCGGCCGCCAGTTCGTCCTCGGTCGCTGCCGCCTCCAGATCTTCGAGCTGAAGCTCCATCTGATCCAACAGCCGCGCCGTGCGCTCCGAGCGCGTCCCGTAGAGCTCACGCCGCAGTTTCTCGATCGCCAGCTTGAGATGGGCGATCAGAGCTTCCGTGTTCGAGTTGACAGCCTGGGCGCGGGCCGCAACCGCCTCGGCTTCCAGACGCCCAGCGCGCTCCTCAAGGATCATCGCGTGAGCGGCGGCGAGATCGGATGGCAGCGATTCAGCAGCGTCTTTCATCAGACGATGGAATCACATCCGCCGTGATCCGCAAGACAAAAGTCAGCCCACCGATGTCGGACGCCAGGTTTCCTGAGGATTGCGCCAGTCAATTCCAGACAGCAGATAGCCAAGCTGTGCCGGTGAGATCGTGATCGCCCCGTCGGCTGGGCTCGCCCACAAAAACCGTCCGCGCTCCAGCCGCTTGGTGAACAAGCAAGCCCCCTGACCGTCGTGCCAGATCACTTTCAATAGATTGCCGCTGCGGCCGCGGAAGCAGAACAGGTGCCCGCTCAGAGGATCGCGCCGCAATACCTCCTGCACCTGCAGCGACAGGCTCGCAAAGCCCTTCCTCATGTCCGTGTGCCCTGTCGCCAGCCATACCCGAACATTGCTCGGCACCGGAATCATGGCCGCTCCAGTAACGCCAGAACCCGTCCCAGCACGGCTGCATCGACGCCACTATCTACGATCACCCGATGTCCGCGCATGAGCACGATCTCGATCCGCCCCGACACCGCCGCCATGCCTGTGTGACGGCTCGATCCGCTGTTCCGGCGGTAACGGCAAACTACATCGGGAACTGTCGTCACCAAGCAGTACCGGTGCAAATGTCGTCTCGCTTAGGGCGAAATCAGTTTTCCCGAG
>CAWKEP010000014.1:0-59399 GCA_963848735.1 Bryobacterales bacterium | reverse complement strand
CGGGCGACCGCCTACGTCTCAATCCGCGCGAACTTCCGCTCGTCATGCAATTGCCGGACTGGAAAACGCCCTAGGCTACCGATCATCCCATCCGAAGGACGCCTACGGCGCCAGCTTCACTCAACAGCGGCCTGAACACCATTCTTCCGACTATTCGGGGCATGTTGCAGCCCAACTCACCCACCGCATACGCGGCTGCTTTGGCTCAGTTCCCTTATTGGTTTGAGGCCAGTGCGACGTTCCTGGTGCCGATTGAAAGCAGCGCCACCGCCGCGAACTGGCCGAGCCCCTACCCAGTAGAAGTCTACTCAACAGCCCAATGGCAAATGGTTCAGATGTGGGGTCTAAACCAGGAATTCGGGTTGGAAGGGATGCCCCAGGTTGCCTTCGGCAGTAGAGCTAATGTGCGCGGTTGGATCGGCAATCAGGCGTTCTTCACTTCGCCCAACATGCTTCACATCCCGGCTTCACCCGGGATAGGCAATGGATCCCAAGTGGTGCGCGATTATCTAGCGCTTGCCTGGTACCAGACCCAACTGGTGCTGAACGACGGCCAGGGAACGCAAAATGCCCACACGCCTATCGATTATGGCTACGTTTCCGGTTTCGTGAAGGATCTCTTCGCAGTTGATTCGAACGTGCCAGGAATTAACCTGGAACTAACCTGGGAGGTAAAGGCGCTGCAAGAGTTTACTCAGGACGGCAGCGGGCCGCAACTTGCGCTTTCCGATATCGGCTTTAGCCCGATCGCAACATCGCCCGAACCCCTTGTCTACTCTGCCTGGGAGCCACTTTGGTCGGCTACCTCTCCGGCAACCGAGACCACGTTGCTGCAGGCCTATACACAAGCCTGGTTCGCTCAGGCTTCGCGATACACGCCGCAGCAGTACTACCAGGGTACCTGGGCGACTGCCGCCCAGAACCCTGCCACCATGAACCAGGACACTACGTTCGGGGGACAGGTCTGGTATATGCTTCCGAGGCTTCGCTTCTTCGGAGTGGATCCGACCCTGATCAATCAAATGACCGCGTGGGCGGCAACGATTTGGCCTAATGGAAATTGGGCCTTCAACCAATCAGCTACCTGCACCGCTGAAACAAACTGCACCTCGGGTTACTGACATCCGAGCGCTCTCATCGATGCTGATGTCCCCGAACCGCTTGTAATTCCCATTGGCCGCAAGGGAATGCAAGCGGGCTTCGGGCCGCATCCGCGATTCTTCTGCGTCCCGGTCACAGTTCATTCGTTTTCATCACGATTCATCCAACTCGTTAATTAATTGCGGGTTGGTTCGTTGATCGGGATGATAGATTGGTGAGAGGCTGGCGATTGACAGCCGCCAACTGGTAAGACAAAGCATATGAAGAGAGTCTTTCTGTGTATCCTTTGCGCGGCAACATTGGAGGCTCAGTCGATCTCGATCACTCACCCGGCCGCGAATGACTCCGTGAGCGGTTTTAGCGGCTACTACTTTCAGGTGGCGCTGACCTCGGCTCCTACTGTCGTCGAAGTCTGCTACACCGTTGACACGTATGCGGCGTACAACCCTGGCATCGACGCGCCAACGACGCTCGGCTGCTCGATCATTCCGCCGTTCAACTACCCCTACAACACCTACTGGAACCTGAACGGCACCCATCAAGTAGTCGCCACGGCTTATGACTCGCTCGGCAGGGTGGTAGCGACCAGCGCCGCAATCCAGTTCACTACCGCGAATAACTGGCCGCTACCGTGCACGCCCGGCATGACGGTCGCGACTGGCACCGCCCTGACCTTTAACTGGTCGGGATCGGTCAATGTGACGCCGACGATTTTGGGTTCATGCTCGGGCGACAGCAAGAACTTCACGTTCTTCGTAGATGGCGTCACGCAGTATGCGGCAACCGGGGTAACGGCCGCCAGCTATGCGTTTCCGATTGACACCACGCAATTTCAAAACGGCAATCACAACGTATGCGTCGAAGTGTATGACGGCACGATCAGCTCGGGGACCACGTACACGGGCGCGGATGGCGGCTACTCGGGAGACATGGGGGAATGGTGTCGAACAGTGAATTTCCAGAACGGCGCGGTTGCATCGCAGGCCCTGCTGAACGCGCATGAAATTTACCTCGCTGCAGGCGCTACGTTCACTCTTACGGCTAAGATTCTCAAGACCGATGGCACCACCAGTTCCACTACGCCTTTCTTTGCAAGCACGAGATATTATGCGCAGGGTGGTCCGAACGGTTTGCTTTTGGGGGCAAACGTGGGACTCCCCGGGAGCGCAACGGTTGGGCAGTCGACAGGCCTGATTACCGCTGGATCCAACGGCAGCGTGTTGGTATCGGCGACCGTTCCGACCATCACCGGCAGTGATTTGGCGATCGGCGGATCCAATATGGAGGTGAAATCCGTCTCCCACCCCGCTCTGATGACGGCTTCCTCCTACGGACGGCAGATTCTCATCACCGGAGGCAGCGGCTGGACACCGGGAGTCTACACAGTCACGGCGGTCAATATCGGGACGAACGTGATACTCGACCGTTCGCCGGCGGCGCTAGGGGCAAGCGGGGGGAGCTTCCAGAGTGGCCCTACCCGCCAGGCATGGGTGTTCATCAACCCAACTCAAAATATCCCGTGTGTCGCGGGAAACGGCGTGATTTATAGTTCCTACAATGCTTCGTGCGCAATTATGCATGAGATGTTCACACCCAGCCTGGACCTCATCACGCTAGACCAGCCTTACAACTCTCCGCTCAGTCCTGGATCGAACATTCTGACCTGTCCCTACTGTGGAGCGCTGGCCGATTTCAACGCCAGCTCATTAACCACTTTCGAGCTCGGCGCGGGAGCGATCATCTACGGCAACGAGCCCGCGGCGGGAAACGGCGCGGCCTGGATCGCGGCTCAAGCGGCCAACATTGCGACGCAGGAAGCGCTGCTTTCCGGCTATCCTAAGCTGGGGTTTTATCTCATCGGGAGCAACTTTGTAAACGAAACTCCTTTCTCAGCGCAATTTTCCGGTCTGTGGGGCTCAACCACGGGCCCGGCTGGTCAATGGTCCACTACGGCATGGGAATACTCACTTTCCCAGTGGTTCGCGCAACGGAACGTGCGCGGCATGAACATGCAAGACGAGGGCAACAGCGAGTTTGGCGGCAGTCCGCTGCAAGGGCCGATCCAGTACGCGAACAGCAGCACGCAAAGCTGGCTGCAATCGATCGCGGCATCCAGTGGCACTTGCACAGCCAGTATGGCGAGTTCTCCGCCATTCAGCATCAACGGCGCGAAAGCATTTGTGATCTCCGGATCGTCCGTGGCGGGGATGAATAGCGCGCCCGGGTCCGTCTATACGATAAATCCGTCCAACTTCACCTTCGCCTGCGCGGGCGTTGCGAACGGCACTTACAACTCGTCGAACGACCCGGGGCTGATTCTGGAGCCTTTCGCCACTGGCTGGGTGGTTGGCGGAACAAATGTAGACTACGCGCGCTATGACAGTTTTGCCCGGCTAAAAACCCAGGCGATGACGGTCAGCCCGCGCTTTGGTTTCACCATGTCGAACTCCGGGACGGCGCCATGCTATTCGGTGGCGAATTGGAACGGCAACGGGACCCAATCCATCGGCTCGGTCACACAGTTTGGCGAGTACACCGACTTCTACCCTGAAAATGGAGTATTCAACTACATCGCATCGCGTCTCTCCTCAAATGATCTACTGGCCTATGGCAACACTGGGGAGCAGACACGCGCGTATTACGGGTGCTTCAATCCGTCGCTGCCTCTGAATATCCTCACGGGCGCGACCATCAATTTCTATGGAATCGGACAAGGGGCGCAGGCCGGCGTGACCTCGACGTCAGGCAACACCATCAACTTCAGCGCACCGCACGGGATTACCAACGTAGTGCCTGGATTGACGCGAATCTATATCTCCGGCGCGACCGACACCGGTGGCCCGGCCGACACCACAAACAACAATTTTTACGTCTTGAACTGTCCGACCACGACGACGTGCAACGTGCTGCTGGCAGCGACGGATTTCACATCCACCGGCAACACCGCCAATGGCGGCACAGCCACATTCCAGGACGGCAGCACCGTAGCGCTTACATCGATCAACGCGAGGGGGACAGCGGCAAACTGCGCGGGAATCGCGCCCAGCCATTTTCTGTGCGGCGATCAACTGAACGTGACGGCGTGGTCAGCCAACAACTACCGCAAGCGCGGGCAGACTTTTACGCTCTGCGGAGTTACCGGATCGGGAGCCGGCAACTTCAACAACTGCTCGGGCGGGGGAAAGACTTTCATGCTGCTTCCGGAGAACTTGAACCTGGGGGCCCAACCAACGAACGGATACCAGTATCAGCTATTTTACCGGCAAATTCCGTCACTCTCCGCCACCGGCGGGACCGCGACAATCATCCAGGACGACAACTACGTGAAAGGCCGCAATGGATCGCGCTCGCTTCAGGATTCCAACCCCGGGTTTACGTTTGGGCAGACCATCGAGTGCTATATCCTGGGCTGCGCCGGCGAGCGGATCTACAAAGCCGCCCAGCACGAAAGCGGCTACTCGGACCAACTGGGATTCACCAGCGAATTTCCGACATCTCAGATACCGACGTTTGCCGACACGACTTTGAATACCGGCGGCCAGCTGTACATGAACCAGCACTTCGAGAACGCCGCTGCCGTGCCGCTGTTCCACGCACACAATATCGCGGGACTGATCGGGAATCGGCTGACGAAGTATTTGTTAGCAGCCAAGCTGAACTCGCCAGACTATGGGCCGCTCATGGACTGCGGAGCACGCGCAGGCGCGGCTGGAAATTTGCTCCTCTGCCTGAACGCGAGCGACGGCGCCGAGACGGAGCAATTCACGCTCACTCCTTATTTGCAAGCCGGCCAGAACATCATCCGCTACGTTGCCAACGACCACTCCATCACGCAAACCACGCTGACTGCAGGGACTGCGACGGATTCTGTAACACTACAACCCATGGACGCAGTGTTCTACGTGTTTCCAGCGGCCTTCGCCGGGGAACTCCAGCAGCCGCCAATTTCGGCCGGCTTGGCTGATGTTCCGAATGCGACCAAAGTTGTGGTGCGCTATAGCTACGATCGGTACTATCTGGATTCCGCGATCGGCAACACTTTTGATTGCGGCACTGGCACCTGCACGCCGCCTTGGGATCGCAACATCGGCGCCATATATTTTCGATTGATTTATCTTGGTCCGAGTTCAGAAGTCCTAGCGACTTCCGACATCCAGACGCTCTAGCCGCGGCGCCTCTCGAACATAGAGCGTGGTTTCGCCGCGCTGTAATTTCGCAAAGCCTTCGGTAACGGCGCTGACCGCTTGGCTACATCCCGGTTTAAATCGATCGTGCAACTCGATCATCATCGAGCGGACGTTGTGCATCCAGTCGCAGGCCTCGAATACTTCCTTTTCGGCTCCTTCAATGTCGATTTTAAGCAGGTCAACGGAAGGCATGTGATGTTCTTTCATGAGCGTTCGCATGGTGACCGCCCGTACCTGGTCGCCCGATCCTTCGTGAGTGATAAATCCCCATTTTCCGGCGATCCCACTAGCCGGATCCGGGTCGCTTACACTGATCTTGCCGTCCCGGTTCCAAAGCGCCGCGTGCACCGGGATAATGGCCGGGTAGGGCCGAACGTTCCGGGCGAGCAGGGCGAAGTTGGAGGGCTCGGCTTCTATCGCAACAATCTTGGCTTGAGGATATCTATGGGCGAAGTATATGGATGCCAAACCGATGTTAGCTCCGACATCGAAAATTGTTCGGGGCGAAAAAGGCAAGTCGAAGGCGTATCCGCCTTGGAGCAAGATCTCCGCATACACTGCCTCGTCCGATGTGCGCACACGGATGTGTATCGGGTTTCGAATGCCGGGAGGGTGTACCGCGATTTCCTTCGGCAACCCAAACAGCCGATAGGCGGACGTCGCCAAAACACCCTTAAGCCCCAGGTTGTTGTAGTGCCACGCGCGAGCGTCAAGAACACTCATGTAGCCTCGATGGAATAAGTTTGAAAAACACGATGCGAGCGCCGAGGAGCGAGCTCAGCCAATTTCATGACCCGGTCTGCGCTCGTGATACCGGGGAGTTTGTTTCTGTATGGACTTCCAGCGCATGATCGTTCGCCACGACGCCGGGCGCCGCTGGGACCACAGCCCAGGAAAGCGGCTTCTCAGTTCCTGCTTTACCCACTTGCGGCCTTCGTCGTCGTTGATCTTGTTCGACTTGAGCGTGTTCTTGTGCCACTGAAGGTAGCGCCAGGTGGCGACGACAGCCAGCGGCAAGGGCATGTTGAGAAATGAAGAGATGCAGCTGTTGCGGGCGCTAAACCTGAGAATGCTGGCGTAGTTCCGTCCCGACTGTTCGGGAAGATGCGCGAAGGAGCGGTCCGGAACAAATACGATCTGGCGGCCCGCAGCATAAAGCCGGAGGCTCAGATCAGGCTCCTCTCCGTAGTAAAACAGGACCTCCCGGTAGCCCCCGATTTCCAGAAAATGCTTTCGGCGGACAAGATGGCTGTAGCCGTAGAAACGATCGACATAACACGGGTACTCGGAATTACAGGGCTGAGAGGCTCCCGCCTCCAATTCACCCAGCCTATTCACTTGGGGAAAAGCGACCACCGAGATGGCCTCATCGGTGTCCAAGATCCGAACGGCGCGCTCCAGACCGTCCTTGTTGAGCACAATGACATCGTCGTCGACGGTAAGCAGGTAATCTGTTCGAGCTTCTTTGGCCAACCGGTTCCGGGCAGCGATTAAGCCTTGGTTTTCCTCCGACCGGAACACTCGGCATTGCAGACCAACGCGGGAGCATTCGTTCTCGAGCAGAGGCACATCCAGCGGGGGCGAGGAAGCGTCGTCAAACATCACCACCTCGTCGACCAGTCCGGAAATAGTGGAGAGCGAGCCGATGCACTCCAGCAGCCGCTGTTGCCGGTTGCGGGTGGTTACCGCGACGGTGACGCCTGGCCGGCTCACGGATGTGTCCTGTCTACTCACCTTGCCCTCAGCTACACGACCACGTAGCAAACTCCATGGTGGTTCTGCCGAATCCGCCACTTGTGCTTCGCGGCAAATTCGTTTACCGCAACCGTGCAGCCTTCCCAGCTATAGTAATCGTCGATGACGATCAACCCACCGGGGACCACGCGATCGGCCAAGTTGTCCAGGATGCACTTGGTGGACTCGTACCAGTCCGCATCCATGCGAAGCAAAGCAATTGGTTCGGCCGGGAATTTGGGTAAGGTCTCTTCAAACCAGCCCTTGAAAATATCGTATTTCTTGGCGGAGGAGATGGCCATTGCGGATTTTGCCTCCTCCACCGACGCGGAACAATTGTTGTAATACAAAGGACCAGACGTGTCGGATTGCCAAGCCAAGGCAGTAGCGCCGTCAATCTCTTTGGCGGGCGGAAGACCTTCGAAACTGTCGAATAAACAATAGCGGCGACTGCTGCCCAGCACATCGGCAATCCCGGCTATCATGCCGCCCCGCCAGGTGCCGCACTCGACGACAGTTCCTGCGACACCCGCAACTCTTGCCGCCAAATGCAGGTTGCCGCAGTACATTGTTTCCACAATCATCGTGTACTGCCTGTACTTCCTGTACAGGCGACGATAGTTGTATTCGTTGATTGCTAACCGGGCGGCCTTGCCCGTCAAAGATTGATCGCCGAAGAGCATGTTCACACCACTGTCCCGTTTCTCCGGCCATGCCGGGGAGGAAGGTATTCACTTTGAAAAACTGACCGTACCGCGGATTTCAGCCGTTCGTTTTGCGGCTGCCAATTCCCAGTCTGTTCCTGATCGCGCGCTTGAAGGTGGGGCCCAAAAGCTTAAGCACCTCGGTAAAATATAGCCCGTCCCATTGATTGCACAATTCGGGATGGACCATGCGCGTTAGAGGTTCGCCAGCCATGGGCAAGAGCGGCCTAAGGACGGCGTTCTGTTCGATCCTGTCTTTCCGAACATACAGAATCGTATTCTGACGGTACCAGTAGGCAATGCTATTGTCGTCCCAAATCTCACGGCGGATCACATCAAAGGCCACGTACCCGTGTTCGGCAAACAACCTCTGCCAATAGTCCGGCCATTGGCAATTCAGGTGGCGGGTTCCCCGCTGAAACGGAATGGCTGCCGAAAAGAGGACTTGAGGCGCGAGCTTTACGATGTCGGCGACAAAGCCAGAGGCTCGTTTCTCGGGCAGATGCTCGCCTGTTTCGAGGCTGATCGCCAGGTCGAACTGGCGGTCGACCGTAAAGGGTTGGCTCAGATCAGTGGGCCGAAACAAGCTGCGCGGTATCTTGAGGTTGCTCTCGAGCACGTAGTTCCCGTCCAGGCCTAAAACGTCCGTGACTCCGAGGCGCAGAAATTCGGCAAGCCAGGAACCTTCGCCGGAACCAACATCGACGACGCTCCTGGGCTGGACCAAGGCCAGTGCACGAGGAACAATTATCGAGGCGCCTCCCGCCGAGGTGGTCGAAATATCTTGATAGAATTCGCGGCTGTATACTGTCGCAATTGGCATGGCTTTGACTGCTTGTACCGCCCTAGGGCCGGTCCTTTCACTGCGCGCGCCCCTTCTGGAGTGGACGCGCGGCTAAGTCTAACTCGCGGATGTAAAGGTGAAACGAGCGCCGTTCCGGCGTTGCATCGACTTACGATTGTTGAACCGGAGCCGGCTGCAGAATCCTCTCATACAGCGAGAAGGTCCGGGACGCCATCGATTCCAGGCTGAATTCTTCGACCGCCCGCAGATGAGCCGCGCGCCCCAAAGACGCGCGCAATTCGGGATTCTGCAGCAGTTGATTGATGGCTGCGGCGAGCGCATCCGGATCGGCGGGAGGCACGGTCAGGCCAGTCCGCTGGTGCAAGGAAACAAACGGCACGCCGGAATCGAGGTTCGTATTCACCACCGGGAGACCCGCCGCCATAGCCTCGATCTGGGCGATTCCAAAAGCTTCGCTTCTCGCGATGGAAGCCATAACAAACACTTGCGCCGCGTGATAGCAAGCCACCAAGCGATCGTGATCGATCTTGCCCAGAAAAACCACCCGGTCGGCGACGCCCAGCTCGGAAGCCAGCGCGCCCAATTTGTTGCGCAGCGGGCCCTCGCCCACGATCAGCAGTTTGCCTTGAACCTGAGTCATCGCGCGGATCAGGTATTCGAAACCCTTGTAATAGACCAAGCGTCCGACGCTGACAATCAGGCGGTCGCCATACTGCCGGCGGATGGCCTCGGAGGCGTCCGGATCACAATGGTCGAAATCTTCGATTGCAATTCCCAGCGGGATGACGTGGCATCGCTCCTGGTGGCGCGCCAGGACCCGGGAGGTTCGCAAATAGTTCGGAGAGGTGGTAATAATCGCCGAGCTGCGCCGCAAAGCTGCGTCCAAGAAAGGCTCGAACAAAGGGCCGAGAATTTTCTGGCGCACCATGTCGCTGTGATAGGTGACGACGACCGATCCACGGTAACCGCTGGCGAGATAGGCCAGAACCGCCATGGGATTCGGAAAATGAAGGTGCAGAATGTCGCCGCGGAAGGCGCGGATCCTTGCGACCATGGCCGGACACAAGGGAGTGGAGACCAGCGTAAGCCAGGTGGGAACGCGGCTGACGGGAACACTCTCCAGCGTCTCTTCGACCCCTGAGCGATCGTCGCTCGCGACGATTACCCGCACATCGGCGGACTTTCGAAGCTCGCCGCACAGAGCTTCGAGGTGGGTCTCGATTCCGCCCATGTGGGGAGGATAGTACTTTCCGACGTGGAGCACCTGGAGTTTTCGGCCGGCTCCGCCAAGATCCAACAAGCCGTCACTGCTGAAAGTTTGTGACGCCATATCCTGTACGGTTATGTCTCGATTCTGGCGGCTACTCGCTCCGGCGCGTCAGCACGCCATTGCCTTTTGAACAGCGCGGCCTGCGTACCGGTAGGCCCGCTTGAGGAAATGAGAGGCCTGCCGAAGTTTGAGGTCGGCCTTTAACAACCAAGCAGGATAGGGTTTGACCGTGTTTACGAAGTTTTCGAGTGACGCGACCTGATCTTCCCCGTAAAGCGCCATCTCGCGATAGGAGAAGCTATCGTCCCAGAACAGCCATTGCACCTCATTCTCTTTCGAAAGACCCTGAGCGACCTTGGCAGGCAGCGAAAGTCTCCAGTGGCTATGGATGGCGTGGAATTTCATGGTGAACAAGATCTCATTGCCCTGTATATCGATCAGCCAGCGGTGATGCGAGAGCCCGACGATGCCGGCCTCGAAGCCGCGGCACGACTCCCAGATACGGGACGGAATTTCGATGTAGCCGCGTTTGCCGATGCGGATCATTTCCGAGCAAACCCACAGGGGATCGCGGATATCCTCCAGCGTGTGAGAACAGATTACGTAGTCCAGCTGCTTGTCGGCGAACGGGTAAGGCTCATGCGAGCAAATGTCGCGTTGAATCCAGGTTTCCGGCGTGAAATGTTCCACGGTACCGCCGATCGGCGGAATCGGATCAAGCTTGCCGATGGTGCGGTTGTAGAAACCGCGGGTTTCGTAGGGCGCCTGATCCATGACATAGTTGGCTCGATTGAAAGGATGAGCCCAGGCGCCTATATCCAGCACCAGGTCGGTTGACCGCAGCTGGCTCATGATTATGTCGGAGTTCTTGTGCAACATTCTTGATCAGCGCCTTAGTCCGTCCGCACTACTTGAGCACTTCCAGCTCAAAAGACAGAAACCACGCTGGAAAGATCCAGGTCCAGTGACGCTCATAGGTTTCAGGGTAGCGGTTAGCCAACCTCCAAACCAGCTTGTTGATCAGAGTGGGATAAAACAAGATCTGACTCGTCACCCTTCTGAATCGGCAGCCGGTGTAGAACTCCCATTGATTCTCGCCGGTAAAATAATGGAAACTGAACCAGGAAAAGTAGTGCCGGTGCGTCGGATCGGTGAAGGCGTTGGCGCAGGAAAAATGCGGCAACGTGATTCTCACAATGGCCCCGGGTACACAGATCCGATGGATCTCCTCCATCGCGGATATGACGTCTTCGAGATGCTCCAGGACATCGAACGCGAGGACCTCTCGAAAGTGATCGCTGGGAAGCGGCCAGGGCGTTTGATTCAGGTTCCACACCAACTCGGGGTTGGTATTGGCGACCAAATCGACATTGACGGCATCGGAGCGGCGTTTCTTGCCCGCGCCAAGATTCAATATTTTGTGCTGAGCCAGGCTCTCCGAGAGCCGCGGGCTGATATTTTGCGTCGTTTCCATGTTTTTCCTTGTCGTTCCTGGAGTGGAGCGTTCCACCGGTTTGTACCGGGCAGCGCGTTCTACTCGTAAGCGACATTTTGGAGCGGATAGCTAGCCAATTGCTGAAATCGCGATTCGGCATCCAGAGCGTAGGGATGCTTGGACGCGAGGGGAAGAGACAGCTCGGGCAGATTTGCGGCGGCGAGTTCGCGGCGTACAAAGAAAGCATTGAAGCCCAAACGATTCACCGCCACCAGCTGGTACCCCAAACGGCGGCCGAGGTTCGTTAACGCCGCGAGCGAAGCGCCGTAGTAATCGGCGTGCTTCTGTCTGGTCTCGGTTTGAGCAGCGGGCACGACGACGGATCGATCGCCGAAGGTGGGGTTGTATTCCATCACGACGACGCGCGGAAGAATGCCCCGGATGGCTTCCCACACAAAGTAATCGCAACTGTCGATGTCAATGGAAAGCAGATCGATCTCGCCGTGCAGACCGGCGTCGGCAACCAGCTTGTTTACATTTTCTGGACTAACCATGTGGCACTGGATGACCGGCCGGTATAACCAGCTTGTGGCATTCCACGCTTTCTCATGAAATTTCTTGGCGCTCTCGGTCGACTCCGGATCAGCGTCGATCATCAATCCATGCCAGCCAAAATTCAGACACAGGTTTGCGGTGTTGTTTTCAAGCCCGTGGGCGGAACCAAACTCGACAAACGTTTGGGTTTGCATGCCGATGGCGCCGAAGATCCGTAACAAAGTTCCATCTTCCTCGGTCTGGCTGAACACGCGAAGACCGCACTCTTCGATGGGGGGAAGCGGCTGGCCGGCGAGCGCCGCCATGCGGTATTGGGTGTATATGGTAACCAATCCGGCTCGCGTGGCGGCGGACGTGCGCTCGTATGCCGAGTCAAGCGTCCGGCGCGCGATGAACTCAGCGCCTTTGTCGATGCCTTGCCGAATACGGCGCGAAAACGCCATTAGCGGACACCCCCCGCCATGTTCCCAGCCGGAGCAGTGTTTCGATTGCGGTCAAAAGGCACGCGGAGCTCCATTTCTGAAATCGATCACGATAGGCGTCTAAACGCGCGCGAGAACGGAATCGGGCTTCTGCGCCGACCCCATGGCAGCCAGGTCAGCGTGAACCATCTCTTTGATCAAGCCCGCAAAATCGACCTTGGGCTGCCAGTTCAAGACAGAGTGCGCTTTTGAAGCGTCGCCGATCAACAGGTCGACTTCGGCGGGGCGATAGACGGTTTGATCGATCTTGACGTAGTTCTTGTAATCGAGACCCGCTTCTGAGAACGCCAGCTCGCACAAGTCTCTGACGCTGTGAGTCTGGCCGGTGGCAACCACATAGTCGTCCGCGGCGGGCTGCTGGAGCATCAGATGCATGGCTTCGATATAGTCCTTGGCGTGGCCCCAATCGCGCTTGGCGTCCAGATTCCCCAAACGCAGTTCGGAAGCCAACCCCACTTTGATGCGCGCGACGCCGTTGGTGATCTTGCGGGTAACGAATTCCAGTCCCCGCCGCGGGCTCTCGTGATTGAAGAGAATGCCGTTGCAGCAGAACATGCCATAAGCCTCGCGGTAGTTCACTGCCAATTGAAAGCCGGCGCACTTGCTGATGCCGTACGGGCTGCGGGGATGGAAGGGCGTGCTCTCGCGCTGCGGCGTCTCCCGCACCTTGCCGAACATCTCGCTGGAGCCGGCGAAGTAGAACTTACACTTGGGCTGCAATTCGCGCAGCGCCGCCAGCACGTAATGGGTGCCGTTAATGTTCGTCGACATAGTGGAGAACCCGTCGGCGAAGCTTTCAGCGACGAAACTCTGCGCCGCCAGATGATAGCATTCGTCGTACTGCTCCCGGCTGAAGATGTGAAAGATGCTGGGATAACTGTCAAGATTGGCGGGAAGAATTTTGATCCTGTCCAATATCCCCTTGAGCCGGCTCAACCGTTGTTCGGGTTGTTCCAATGCGACGCGGCGAACGACGCCGTGCACCTCGTAGCCCAAACCGAGCAAGTGCTCCGCCAGGTAGCTGCCATCCTGGCCTGTAATTCCAGTGATCAACGCTTTCTTCATAACAATTTGTTGTCCTTGTCTTACGTTATTTTGCAAAACTATTGAACCGCTGCCTCGGGCGCACCCCGCGCCACCGTTTCTAGAGACTGGCTGGCGAGCCAGCGATAATATTGCCGGTATTGTTGCGCGATGGTCGCGACCGAATAGCGGGGAGCGCGCGCCAAACCACGCGCTTTCAACTCATCCCGTTCCGCTGGATGGTCCAGAAGCTGCGCGATGGCCTGGGCCCAGCCTGCCACGTCTGCTTCGGCAACGACGCGGCCGGCGTCGCCGATGACGAATGGAATCTCTCCGGAATCGCTGCCCATCACTGGCACTCCGCAAGCAAACGCCTCGATGATCATCCGGCCGAATTGCTCTCTCCAGTTCTTCATGGTTTGGCTGGGAGCCACCATCAGATCCATGCAGCCGAGGTAGCGGGGAACGTCCGCATGTTTTACCAGCAGAACTTTGACCCGGCTCGACCAGCCGTTTCTCGCGGCCCAATCCTGGATCTTCTCCTGGTATTCCCCGCTGCCGAGAAACAAGAGACTCCAGGGCCGGGCGCCGCCGACCTGCTGCATGGCCTGCATGAGAACGTCCAGACCCTTGGCCTGCGTGAGCCGTCCGACAAAACCGATGACCGGCGGTTCGAGATCCAGCTCCCGCAGCATAAGAGCGGTTTTGGCCGGAGACAAAGGTTGAAATTCCGCCAAGTCAACCGCCAGGTTCAAAACTCGGCCTGTATCTTTGGGAAAACCTCTCCGCAACATCGCTTCGAAAACCAAACTGGCGCCCGCGATCCAGCCTTGCGCGCGGCCGAGCACCACGCGTTCGAAGTGATCGAAAGGCGGCGGATAGCGCTTCACGTAGCTTTGTGCGGTGCGAAAACAAAATCTCGCGGGGCTGCCTTTCAAGGCCTTGGCGATTTGATAGCCGGCGAAAACGTAGGGTTCTTCCCAGGCGTGGACGACGTCAAACTCACCCTCTCGAATGAGCGCCCGCAAGGCCGCGCCATCGTAGCGGAAAATATGGATGAAGCGGCTGAGCTGAGTCTTCAAGGGAACCACGCGTAAGGGCGATCCGGCCGGCTCCGGCTCGATAACGATGGGCCGCAAGTCCCCATGGAAGTAACTTGGCGCCGCAACGGTGATTTCCAGGTCCGGATCGCGGGCCACTTCGCGGACTAAAGCCCGGTTCATGGCCACGCAGTAGGAGTGACCGATGGCGAGGATGCGCAGACGGCTCATGCCGCGGTGAGACCCTCTGAAAGTTTTTTGAGCGACTCGATCAGCTGGGTGCGCTCGCGGGGAATCGCAAGCAGGTTAGCGTCCCACGTTACGTCGTGCACCGGCAGCGCAGTCCCCAGTACCGCGAAAGTGTATCCCAAACGCTCTAAGATCGAGGTGACTGCGTCATTGGTGCGGTGGAGTTCGATGACCAGAATGGGACGGCTGGCCGTCAACGTGGCCGAGGCTCCCTCGAGCGCCTCGATCTCCGCGCCTTCCACATCCATTTGGATGACGTCGGGGCGCGCAAGACCACCGGGGCCGCACAGCGAGTCCAGTGTCCGCACCTCAACCGCGATCTGGCCCGACGCCCGCTCGGGAGCTTTTCCCACGGTAGAAAGCATGCCCCAGGTAGGCTCGGCGGAGGTATTAAAAACCTCGGTGCGATTGGAGCCTCCCAAGGCTTCGCAGCGGACCACAATATTTTCGAAGCCATTGAGGCGCGCGTTGTATTCGATCTGGCGCGCGTTCTCCGGCAGGGGTTCGAAGCAAACCACTTGGCCGGACGGGCCGACGAGCCGGGCCGCGATCACCGCGAAAAACCCGACGTTGGCTCCGACATCGTAATAGACCATCCCGGGCCGCAGGACGCTAGCCAGAAATTCCTGCGCCTCCGGTTCATGATTTCCCAGAATAAAGGCGCTATGGGACCCGGCCACGTTGAATTGCAGACCCTGCCCGGCTCCGCGAAGAATCACGGCATCCTGGCCCTTCACCAAGGAGGCGCCCCAGGAGCAGATCCGGCGCAGCGCGGGGCTCCGATACTGATTGTGCGACAGGTACCGAAGCACCGGCGGAGGGACCGCCGCCAGGATTGCTCTCGCAAATCGATTCATGTGACTCACTGGGCATCCCCCGCTCGCCCGTGGATTGAAACCGGCCGCTCGTGCTCGTAAGATTCCCCTCGCTTCGCGATTGCCAGCAGGAAAAACCGATCGAGGAGCACCGCGCTGTCATCCTTCCAGGGAACAAAGGAGCTATCGGGAGGCGCGGTAAAGAACTGGTATCCCGGCGGAAACAGGCTGAGCACCTTTTCAACGGAACCGCCGAATTTTTCCAGGCCCGCGTTCACGTGCACTTCCACGAAACAATCCGGCCGTCCCAAGAGCGTCTTCTGCGCGCCCCGCAGCAGCTCACACTCGAAACCTTCCACATCGATGAACAACACGTCGGGAGTTCCGAATCGTCCCGCCAGGTCGTCGACCGAAAAAGCTTCCACCTGGACTTGCCCCCATTCGCCCGTTCCGTCGTCCACCTGGCCGTTGGTGCCGCGGTTGAAGATCAGGGTTCCCGACTGGGCCGCTCCAGCGGCGTGCAGGATGCGGCAATTGTCGATTCCATTTAGCTTGCGATTTTGTTCGCCGGCCTGGCAGTTTTCGGGGCTGGCTTCCACGGCCAGCACAAAGCCTTCCGGGCCAACGGTCTTCGACAGCATCATAGCCACCACGCATTGATGCGCACCGATGTCGAAAACTCGGGCGCCGGAACGCAGACCATGCTGCTTCAGGAGCGCGATTTCCGGCAGCTCGGGCCAGTCGTGGTCATACCAGCCGGCGCCCATCGGATCCACCAGTTCTACTTCCATTTCATAGCCGCCGTAGTTGTGCCGGACGCGCCTGCGCCGGTAGTGAGCGCGCGTATAGCGCATGCGCAGGATGCGCAGCCGGTTCCACAGCGGCTTGGGCAAAACTGCCTTGAGGACCTGTTTCATATCTTATGCACCCAGCGGGGAGCCGCTGACGTCGCAGACACGCTGGTAAACAGCTATCGTCTGATTCGCGTTTTCGGACCAGGTATAACCCTGGGCGTGCCGGCGGGCCGCGGACCGGCGGAGTTCCCAGGCTCCGGGCGACATCTCGCGCTCCCCGAGCAGCCGGATCACTGTTTCACTCCAGGCCTCAATATCGGCCACCGGACAATATTCCGCCACATTCCCCCCAGCTTCCCTGAGCGGCGCAATGTCGCTCGCCACCACCGGGCAGCCGCAGGCCATGGATTCGATCACCGGCAGCCCGAAGCCCTCGGCATCGGAAGTTTGGAGAACCATGGCTGCCTTCCGGTATACAGCCGCCAATTGTTCCTTGCTCAGCCGGGGCGCTTGAACGATCTTGCCGGCCACGCCCAGCTGTTCGGCCAGCTGCGACTGTTCGGGCGTGAAATCGCCTCCCACTCGCATCAGCTGGAGATCCGGAGATTCGCTGGCCACGCGCGCGAATACTCGCAACAAAACATCGATGCGCTTGCGCCGGATTGTGCTGCCGACATGCAAGAGGTAGGGCCGGTCCACCGCAACCACACCCGCGCCAGCGCCCGCGGACGCCGCCTCACTCGAAGAAAAGAAGACCGGATCGGCTCCCGGATGGATGACCGTGACACGCTCCGGGGGAAACAGGCCGTGCCGCAGGATATTCGTCCGGGTGAATTCACTGGGGCAAATCACCTGAGCGGCCAGGAGAAAGCCGTTGAAGCTGCGTTGGGCCATCGCGCGAAACCACTGCGGCCGAGGATCCAACTCCGGTTCCAGCAGGCAGAGAAAGGTATCTAAATCGTGGCAGGTGACCACGGTCCGCGACTCGGGCAAGTGGTGGATCAATTGCGAATAACTATGATCGATGAGGTGGAACAAATCAAAATCTGCGGCGCGTTTCCGGAGCCAGACCGGATAATCATGAAATCGATTTACCAGACGATCAGCGTTCCAGAAGAATCCGGCGCGCCCGATCCCTGGGATCTTCGACAAACGCGGGTGCAAGGCCGGGCGCAGTAGTTGCACCGCGATTCGGGAGGCGTGCTCGGCGGTGAAATATCGAAAAAGCATGTCTCCGAACAGGTCCATACTGGGCCAGCGTTCCTCTAAGAAATCGCAGATCAACGCGAGTTTCAGCGGTAAGCTGGCACCGGCTGCGTTTCTCTCGAGACCAGTTTGGGAGCTCTCGATACTGGTTTGGGTTGGGCTAAGAATGGGCGATACCAGCCTGCCTGGTGGCAACCAGGGAACCGTTAAATCTGTCGCCTCCGCTGATGCTACTTCGAAAGCCGGCCAGCGAAAGGCGTTCTTGCAGCATGCCGGGATCCGTGGTGGCGCCGATATTGTGGAATTCCATCTCGATATGCTTGATGCGCGCCAAAACATTGGGCGGAGTTTTTAGCACAATGTCCCATTCGGAACCCTCGCAATCCATTTTCATGTAATCCACTTCCAGGATGCCGCGTTCTTCGAGAAAACGCTCCAGAGTAATGGTGGTGACCTTCTCTATTTTGGCCGTCTCACTCCGATAGTGCATGCTCGAAGATACGCCGGCGATGGCCATTTCGCACTCCCCGTTTTCGGCGGCCATGGCGAGCCGTTCGGCCTTGATGTTGCTGGCCTTGTTCAACTCGATGTTGCGACGCAGGACTTCGAAATTCGCTTGCACCGGTTCGATCGCGTACACCACCGCGGCCCGCCGGCTGGCCGCCAGACTGAAAGCCCCTATATTCGCGCCCACGTCGAGGACGATGGAGCCCTCGGGCACCTCGCTATAGCAACCGAGAACCAGCACTTCGGTGACGGCGGCCCGGTCAGTGGAGTGCGGGCGAATCAAGAATCGTAGCCCGGACCTCAATTCCAGGGTTCCCTCGCGGTCCGAAAACCGGCTCCAGAGAAAATACACCCAATTCCGGTACATCAGCGGGGCGCGCAGCGCGATCCGGGCGGTATTGGCCGCGAGCGATGTTAACACCATCAATTTCCAGCGAAGCGGTGAAACGGTCATGAATTCATTCCTTGCTCCCTTTGAACACCAGGCTCGGACCATTCAGATCCGGCGCGGTTCCGCCTGAGGGCTGTCCCGCCCCGAGGATCCGCTCCAGTTGTGTGAGGTGGCTCTCGAGACTGAATTGTTTTGCCATCTCCCACGCGCCAAGGCGGAGCTTCTGATAATGATCGGGATCAGCCAGTGCGCGCACCATCGCCGCCGCCAGGCCTTCCACGGTGGGAGGGTCCCCCGGAGCAAGCTCGCCTGAATGGCCTGGGATCAACCAGTCCGTTATTCCCCCAACCGCAAACGCGACGGCAGGCACGCCGAGCTGCCCGGCTTCGATGCCGACCAGACCGAACGGCTCGGGCCACAAACTTGGAACCGCGACCAAATCGGCCTGGCGTATGAGATCCGATCTTCGTTCAGTGTCAACCCAACCGGCGAAATTCACATTCAGGCCAAGCCGCCGCGCCAGGTCTTCAATGCTTCCACGCTCGGGCCCGTCGCCGGCGATCGTCACCGCCAGGGGATATCCCAATTTCCCGGCCGCTAGCGGTATGGCCCGGAGCAGATAGCCGGCGCCCTTCACATCCATCAACCGTCCAAGGAACAAGATGTTGCGGCCAGGGGCCTTCGACGCTAATGCCGGATTGCCGGTAGTGTTCCCATGGATGGGGAGCGGAACCAGGTGCAAGCGCTTCTCGGCCACTCCGTGTTGCTCGAATTCGCTGTACATGTGGCGGCTGGCCACCAGAACCGCCTGATAGCGGGGAAGCTTGGATTTCCGTTTGGATTGGAGCTGGAAGAGCTGCCACATGGTGCCGGGATTCAGGCCGCCGCAACGCCGCGGATAGTAGAGGACCAGGCAGGACGCTCCAAACTTGCGAGCGCACGGCTCAAGCCGGGGTTCGGAATAACATTTGCGCCCGCTCACGCAGGTGCCGTAGTACGTGTGCGCGTACAAGATTGTAGGATGTTTCTCCAAGAGGGCGCTTTCCAGCCGGCTGTCATCCAGGCCATGGGAGTACACGACGTCCGGCTTCCAGGCGCCCAGCGAGCGTAATGCGGAGTCTAATCCCACTTCGCTCGAACACCAGGATTCGATCCATCCAGATTGCTCGTCGATTCCTGGCGCGGCGCGATTAAAGGGATATTCGTACAGCAGACCGAGCGAATGCCCGCTTTGGAGCAGGCCCGGAATCACCGACTGCAAGTAGTTCTCGACTCCCCCCAGCAAATTACGGCTGGAGGTGGCTATGAGAATGCGCATTGGTTTTCTCTGGCCGTCTCCAGCTGCCGCAAGCTCGTCACCACTTGCGATATGTCGAACCGGTCCTCATAGAACCTGCGGGCTTCAGCTCCCGCGCGCTGGCGTTGGGCTGGATTCTTGCTGTAGTTCTCTACCAGCGCGATGAATGCGGTTGTATCTCCGGTGGGCGCCAAGGCCACCGCTTCGCTCTCGGCCCACAAGGGTTCCGTAAAGGCGCCGGCGGTAGTGACGATCGCCTTTCCGTGAGAAAGCCCCGCCATGAAGCTGGTGCGGCGGCTGCTCACGCCGTCCGGATAGGGTTGGATCAGCAGGTCGCAAGCTGCCAGATGGCACGAGAGTTCTTCGGACTCTAACGGGCCGGTAGTTCGAATCAAATCGCGCAGCTGAGGATGCTTCTCGATCATCCGCTGACCGAACTGCTCGCTTCCCTTCCCCATCAGCAAAATGACTCCACGGGCGGATCCCTCGGCCCAAGCGCACAAGATGGGTTCCAACAACATCGTAATCAGCAGCCCGTACGTGCCGAAGTGGCCGATCAGCAGACGCTCGCCATCCACATATCGCCGGCGAATGGCCGCCGCGCGCGAAAGATCGTCGACGGCTGGGACATTGCTAGGGATGGGCAGCCAGCGAAATGGCACCTGCCGTCCCAACGTGTAGGGCCGCAACATCTTCTCCCAGCCCGGGATGGACATCCAAACCTGGCTGGCTGCGTTCATTAAAAGCATAGTCATCAAGCGATGTACCAGCGCGGCCGCATTCTGCCGCGGCGACGCCCAATCGAATGTGAGGAAGGGCTCGTGCACCATCAGCTCCAGGCGATCTCCGTGCCGCCTGGCCCGTTTCCACAACCACCAGCAGAAAGCCAGATTCATGGAGCGATAACCGTAGCCATGCGGCACCCACTGCACCAGCAGCCGCCGGGGACCGGGGAACTGGTCAAGCTCCGCTCCGACGCGCCGGAGATCTGGCGGCGAAAACGACCGGAACGCGCGATGCACGGCGACCCCAGGCTTGGAATCTTGAGTATCGGCGAGGAACGGGCACCACACGTGCACCTCGTCGCCTTGCTCCGCCAAGCCGTTGGCAACGCCTTCGGTATAGTCGCTTACTCCGCCGCTTTGGGGAGGATACTCGCTTACGATCAGATGCCAGCAGGGCCGGACGGCCGGCAAGTGCGGGTTGACGACCACGTTCTCAGCCACTTTGTTTTGCGTCAACGGCAATTCCGCTAGCTTCCGTTTCCAGCGCGCTGATAAATCTGAAGGCAACGCCCGACCACGGCAGGCCAGGTGAACAACTCCAGAACTCGCGCGCGGCTTGCCTCGCCCATCCTCCGTGCCTGATCGGGGTGCTCCCACAGCCACGTCAATTTCTCCCGCAGGGTATTGGGATCGTTGGGCGGGACAACAAAGCCCGTCACGCCATCCTCGACCACTTCGGGCATGCTCGCGACGTCAGTGCAAATCGCCGGAGTGCCACACGCCATGCCCTCCAACAGAGTTTGCCCCAGTAGCTCGGGCACCTTGGTCTCCAGGCCGTACATGGTCCGGTAAACACTGGGAAGGACCACGCACAGCGCGCTGCGATACGCTTCCAGCAAATCATCATCGCTGCAGTCGTGCCGGAACACCACGGGCTTGCCCTCCGCCATTTTCTTCAGGTCGGCGACGTAGCGCTGGTCGTAGGGCTGGCCGATCAGCTCCAGCTCCAGGCCGGCCGGAAGCGCGTTGATCAAGTCGTCGACGCCTTTATGCGGCATCAGCCGCCCGGCATAAAGAACGCGCGGCTTACGTTTCACGTTTGGATCGGGGCTGAACTTTTCGGTGTCGACGCCGCCGAGAATGACGTGCGCCCAAGGTTGCTGGGCATGCCCATACACCGTTCTGCTGTATTCGCTGATGTGCAAGTGTCCGTCGTACCAGCCATCGGTCGAAACATAGGCGGAGACGTCCCAGCCTCCCCCGCCCAGATCGCTCACGAACACCTTGCGGCCGCTCAAACGGCACGCCGCCGCCGCAAAGCTACTGGCCAGGATGTGCTGTTGATGGCAGTGCACGATGCTGGCTTGCCGGACATCTCCCCACAGCCGCAGCGACATGGGATTATCGGATTGCTGCCGGACCCGCCAGGGATGGTCGATCACATGTATCTGCAGCTGTCCCATGGTCTCGTGTCTTTCCTGTTCGTCGCCAAAGCACACCAGGGACGTGGGGACTTCATTGGCCATGTGGCGAGCCAATTCCAGCGCGTAGCGCTCGGCGCCGCCCACCACGCCGTTTTGATGTCCGAACAACCGCGGAACGATATGAAGCACACGAAATTCTGGCAAGCAAGTTATCCGGGCGGTGGTTAGGGGTTCTTCGGTGCTTCGAGCGGCCGGCCAACCGAGGCGGCGGTCCAGCTCAGACGGCGTTTCAGAGCGTCCCACGCCCCAGTTGCCTGCAAGGGAAGATAATTCCTAAGGTGCGATTCCATGATCATCGGTATCATTACGGCGGCATAGACAATGCCGGTGACACACGTGACTCCGACGACATAAGGCAAATTAGCGCGCCACCGCAAGCCCAGAATTGCCGCAAAGGCCGCCACGACTGCAAATCGCCAGAACCAGCACCAAACCGCGGAAGCCACGGCAAAAATGGAAACGTCCAGCTCACCGGCGAGCGCCGACAAGTTTCCGGGCAGGCTGACCAGGCAAACGCCCAGAATGGATCCCAGCGGGGCTCCGATGGGTCCCAGCCACCATACCAGGACTAATCCGGCACACATGCTGACGACACCGTCGGTCAAGGTCGTAATGGAAATGCGGCGTTCGTACCCCAGGGCGAAAATCGTGTAGATCGAAGTATTGTTCCACTGGCGAAGCAACATGCTGGCCGCAAACGCCGCTGTCAGCCACTGTCCTGCAAACTGGCGTTCGCCGAGCCACCAACTGACGAAGCTATGATTCACGGCCAAAGTAACGCAAACGACGGCGCCGGAAGCAGTCAACATGCCTAGCGCCAGAGTGCTGCAGACGCTGAAAATGCGCTCGCGGCTCTCGCTGGTTTTCATTTGACTCAGCCCCGGCGCGGCCATCTCCATGATGATATGCGGCTGGTTCGCCAGCACCATGATCAACTTTTGCGTACAGGCATATGGCACCACGGCAGAGGCGCCCACCAGCTTGCCAATGATGACCAGATCGGTTCCACCGATCAGCACCTGTGCGATCTGGGCAATGCTCACCCAGGTTCCGCTGGTTAAAGCACCGAACAGTTCCTTGCGCGCCAGCTTTGGCAACCTGGAAGGCAACGCGTCCGGGAAAACAGTCTTCAAACGATAGAACGAAAAAATTGCTGGAAACAGCTGCCCTGAGATCCAACCGATGGCGAGGGCATACAAACCCACACCTCGCCAGACCAAAATCACCATGAGCGCCGTACTGATACCCCAGCTGGCAAATTGCAGTTTGCCCAGGTACGGTGACTCTTGCAGGCCGTGCAAAACAGCCTGAAAGACGCGCAGGGGGAACAATAAAACAAACCCCAGCATGGCCACCAGGATGGGCCCGCGAATGGCCGGTCCGATGGGCGCGATCAGCCACACCCCGATCACCCCGAGCAACACGATCGGGGTTTGATACAACACGATTCGGGACGTTCGGCCCACCAGGTCGGCCAAGTCCCCGCTCCCCGTTCCGCTAATGGCGTGTCCCGTTACATAAGCGGTCTCCCTCGGTAGCAGCGCGACGATGCCAAAATCCATGAGGACCAGATACGACAAAGTCTGCAACCCCACCAGCCAAAGTCCATAGTCGTGCTGACCCAGGTGTTTTAGCAGGAAAGGCGTCAGCCATAGACCGCCCGCCATGACGAGAGCCTGGTATAGATAGGCCAGCCGCAGGCCGCCAAAGAAACGCCGGCTGCGGTTCATGATTTGTTCGCCTGGCCGGCTAGCTGAGGGATGTACATTTTCGGAAACACGAGACTGCCAGGTTCAGACGCTGGGCACCGGCTGATAGGGCTGTTGAGGCAGCATGGTTGGCTGGTTTGGGACCTTGCGTTTTTCAGCGGCGTCGGACATCATCGGCACGCCTACAAAGCCGATCCCCAGCAGGAAAACAGCAGTTCCGGGAATAGCCGTGAGCATGCCGGTTCCGATCATGCTGGTGCCCAGCCCCAGGACGCTGAGACCCCAGATCAGTCTGCGTGTAGTTGACCAGGGAGCCTTGGAGAAGATACTCCTGGAGCGGCTGAGGAACCAGAGTATGAAACCAAACCACAACAGCAACCCGATCAGGCCTTGTTCGGAGAGAATGCGGGCGTATTCATTCTCCATGGCAATAGGATTCCTGACCTGGCCTTGCAAAAAATAGGGGATGCTGGTTCCGCCGCCGCCCAAGCCGTTACCCAACGGGTACTCGAGCAGGATCTCGAAAAAGCCGCGGTTGACGCTACCGGAAACGCGCCCCTCCACCGTTTCGGTGTCGGTCAAGCTCTTGAATCTCTGAAATCGCTCGTTCCTGAGCGCGACCATCATCATCCCAACGATGAGGAGAACAAAGAGGGCGCGGCGGCTGGTTTTCATGCTGCCACTCCCCACGGCCACCAAGACCAACACCGCGCCGATCACGAAATTCAGCCGCGTGGCGGACATGAGCACGCCCATGAGCGCCGCGCCAGTTCCGATGACTGCAAACAAGCGCACGCGATGATTCTCGCCGTGAGCCCAGGTGCCGATCAGATACGGAATTGTTGCCACCATCATGCCCCCATAGGCGTGAGCGTTGACGAATGTTGCCGGGATCCGGTAGAATCCGCCGGCCACGTCCGCACTGCCGTAGATGATCGCGGTAGTGGCGTTGACTGGATAGAAGCGGGTGAGGCCCATGAAATATTCGGCGGCTGCAAACCCCATAGTGGCCACATTGAGGGCCGCAAAGCCCAGGGATATCTGGTTGACATCCCGCCCCCGTAACTGGCTCCCCAACCATGCCATGGGCAGAAAGAAGACAGCGCCCCGCAGTCCCACCAGCGACACCAACAAGGGTTGAAAGGGCATCAAGACCAATAGCACTGGCCACAGAAGCAAAAGTATCAGCCACACCCGCAACATGCTCCCCCGGTGCGGATTGCGTGAATCTGACCACTTCTGTGACGCATAAAGGCCCAGCAGGGCCATATCGAAGATAAAATAGGTTCCGGTTGACAGCAAATTCGCGCGGACGATGCCGTAGAAATACCCAAAGGCGAAGAGCGCAACGACGCCTTGACCCACGGAGCGCTTCCCCGCCCAATAGGTGACGCCGAACGCGAGCACGCAAAGGATCAGACCGTTCATTCGGAGCCTGTTCTCGATGGATCGAACCCGGACTGATCGGCGAGAGAAACCATGCGCTGGGCCATGTCTTGCCAGCCATAGCGCCGTAGTTCGTCACCGAATACTTCGAAGCACGTTGCCCACTTAGGCATGTTCGAACGCCACAGCCTCAATTTTGCCATCAGTTCGTCCACATCCTCGGGGTCGGCCAGCAACAGCGGCGCCGATTCCGGACCGTATCGTTCTGCTACCCCGGCGCCGGCCGAAACAATGGCCGGAACTCCCCGGCAGATGGCCTCTTGCACGTTCAAGCCGTAGGCTTCATAGCGAACCGGGCTGACGAGCACGTCGGCCGCCGCCAGAAGATCCCGAACACGATCGGAAAAACCGAGCAGGCGAATGCGGTGCTCGAGCTTCCATTGCGCTACTTGTGCGCGGCACTTGCCGAGCGCGCTGCCGGCGCCGGCCACCAGCAGATCCACATCCCACTGGGGATCGGAACACAATCGTTTCCAGGCTTCCAGCAGAACGTCGAATCCCTTCCTCCGGTCGTGCCCGATGGAGCCGATGAAAACAGCCACTGGATGGCCTTCCGGAATATTGAGCGCCTGTCTGCCGGCGGCCTTTTCTTCAGGAGTGACGGGACCCCATTCGGACTCCGCGCCAAGATAAATGGTGTGGACCAGGCGGAGATCTATGCCCAGGAGTTCCACCAGGTCGCGGCTGGTGCGGTTGGAATTTGTGATGAAAAGACGGCCGGCTTTGGCCGCCGAGCGCTCCCGGCTGTGAACCAGCCAGCGGCTCAACCTCTGCTTGGCGCGAAACCACAGCGGTCCCTCCGGCGGACCCTCGTCCCAGGCCTGATGGACATAGTGAACCCAATTGATGCCGGGCCAGAGGCAGCTATCTCCGTTGACCAGCACGCGGGCGCCAGGCCACCGTTTCTGTACCTGCCGGGCGATCCTTCGTCCGGTGAAATCCAACAGCGGCCTTCCCAAGAAGTAAGAATTCGCCGGCCGCGACACGACGTGAACCGTGGCCAGGGGATGCCGCGCCAAATCCGCGTCGATACCGTAGCAAACGATGTGCACCGGCGTGCCCTGTTCCACCAGATATTGCGCCAGCGCCAGATTCGCTTTGTCCATCCCACCGCGGCGATGGAATCCGCCCGCCACCAGCACCCAGGGAGACAAGCAGTGCTTGGCCGCCATAAAGCTCGGAGCCGATTTTTCGCTAGCTGGCTCCGGCGCGGCGGGAGTTGCTTTCAGCGCCTCCACTAGTTTGTGCCGCCTTTTGCAGCGTTGCGGATTAACCCTTCCAGCATCTGCATCTGTGCGGCGGGATCGCACAGATGGCGCGCGCGCGCCGGGCCCGCCTGTCCCAACCGCGATCGCAATTCGGCGGACTGAATCAAGCCATCCAGCGCTTCCGCGAGGCTTCGAGGATTGTCCGGTTCAGCCAGGATTCCGCAGGACTCGTCGAGAATCTCGAGCGCGCCGCCCATGGCTGTGGTGACTACCGGCAGGCCGGCCCAAAGCGCTTCTACAAACACGATGCCGAATGGTTCCGGTCCCTGATTGGGCTGACAAAATATGTCTGCGCCGGCCAATAGCTGGGCGACATCCGAACGTTGTCCAAGAAATCGGACGCGATCGGCCAGGCCCAAGCGTTCCGCCGTGCTACGCACTTGGTCGTACTGGCGCTGATCCGCGGGGTTCTGCGGACCACCTACCATCCAACAAACCCAGTTGCGCGACTTGAGCTTTGACAGGGCGTTCAAATGGAGCAGATGGCCTTTCCAGGCCTCGAAGCGGCTCACTTGGACGATCACGACCGTATTGTCATCGACGCCTTGTTCGCGCCGCGCGGCGGCCCGTTTCAATGGAGTGCCGGAAGGCTCCGCGAGCGCCACCGGATAATACATCACGGGCGACGAAATCCGGGGGTAAAGGCTGGACAACGACGCTCCGACGAAACTGCTGTTGGAGATGGCCAGGTCGGGCGTGATACGCTGCGCCATCCGTTCCAGGCGGCTCTGCCCGGAGTGGCCGCTGTGCGCCCAGAAGACCACTTTCTGTCCTTCGGATCGGGCGGTGCGTCCAAATACAACTAAGGGCCAGGCCATGTGGCAAAGCACCGCATCGTACTTTTCGCGCCGAAGCACCTCTCGCAATCGGCGGCGCGCGCTCCAACCGGTCCAAGGCTGGCTGATGCGCACGCCCCCCAGCTGGTGAACTGGAACGCCGGCCGAGACCAGCTCTTGGCTCAAGCGGCCTTCAAAACAGAGTGCGAAGTGCGGCTCCATGGCCGGGCAAAGATGGCGCAGCTTGGCGAGGGTGACCAGCAGCGTTTCAACGCCCCCGTACAGGTTGCCGGAATGCAAATGCAGTATCCGCGTGGGCCCGCCGGAGGTGGGGGCCACGGCCTGGGGAAGCGAGATTTGGCTCGACACGAGGTTCACAGGCCGAGTCGTCATTTTTCAGTCACGTTTCACTTGTTGGACGGCCGCGCCTAGCCAACGGGCTTTTGGCCGATCACCAGAACGTTCTCAGAGAACGCCCGAGGGAAACTTTGCGACAGCAGCCGAGGATAATGCCGCGCGGTCAAAGGAATTCTGCCGGAATGGCTATAGGCAATCTCGATATGCGCCAACCCGGCCTCCGCGGCTATCCGCCTTAAATCGACTTCCAGCAAGGCCGTCAGATGCGCTGGATATTGGACGTCCTGGAATGCGGAGAACCGCTGCTTGACGACCAGCGTCAGCAGGCTCAGCCAGCTTAGCTGATTGGGCGTAGTCACAATAACCCAACCGCCTGGCTTGGCAACGCGCACCAGCTTTCGCACGAATTCCCGCGGGTTCTCCAGATGCTCGATGACTTCGATGGCGGCCACGACATCGGCGCTGCCCGGAGCCAGTGGAATTCCGCCACTGTCCAGATCCAGGTGGCAAAACTCCGCTTCCTCGGGAAAATCCTCGTAGCGGACAGCGTCAATTCCAACGTAGCGCGCAAACCGCGCCCGCACGCAGGCGAAAAGATCCCCCTGTCCACAACCCACATCCGCAATGCATTCGCCCTGGATGTGTCTTTGCTCGAGAGCCCGGACGACCATGTCCAGAATGTGCTGATTGCTGGTTCCGCGGCTTTGCCGGGCTCGAACCTCGACGGTGGGAGAGACCATACTTTTTACTTGCCCACGGCGCCCAGCGAAGATTGCAGAGCGGTTCGCGATGGCCCTTCCGCCGGTCCGCCGGCGATTTCGCGATAAAGAGTTAACAATTCCGCGGCCAGGCGAGAACCTTGATAAAACTGTTCCGCGGTAGCCCGGCCGGACTTGCCCAGTTGACTCCGCAAGCGTTGGTCGCGGCTCAGCCGCTCGATCTGCAGCGCCAGCGCCGAAGCGTCTCCAGGAGTATGAGCGACAGCATTGCGGCCATCGGTAAAAAGTTCGGCCGCTCCGCCGGCTTGGCTCGCGATCACTGCTCGTCCGCATGCCATGCCTTCGATGATCACCATGCCGAAAGGCTCGGGCTGCGTGCTGGCATGCACGATGATGTCGAGCGACCGCATCGCGGCGGGAGTATCTTCCAGGAAGCCTGTAAACCCGACTTTGCCGCCCAGCCCCAGACGGTCCGCCTCCTGTTGCAACTCGGCCTGGGACCACTGGCTGCCGTCGGTTTGGTAAATGGGGGCGCCAATGATGTACCCGCGAACCGACGCGCCATTGGCAAAACCCGCCAGCGCCTGCAAGAAAATTTTGTGTCCCTTCCAGCGCGCAAACGTAGCGATCAAGCCGACTCGAATCGTCCCGGCTGGGGCCGGCGGCAGTCCCGCGATCGCGTCAAGATCCAGATGGTTCCCGGCCGGCGAAAAGCGCCGCAGATCGATAGCGTTGTAGATGGGCACTACGCGCAGGCCGGGCAGCACCCGCTGCAAGTCCTGGGCTACGCTTTTGGAATTGACGATCACAGCGCTGCAGCGCTTTCGAAAGGGCCACAGCAAGCGGCGCATCAACCCGCGGGTACTCACGTAGTCGTGCACGTGCCAGATCAGCGGCGAGCGGCGCGGGCGAGTCCAGGCTCCCAGCAAATGCATTTTGAATCCGTTGGTGTGAATCAAATCAGGATCGATCTCGCGCAACCAGCCGGCCAACTGGCGGGCGTAGGTTGCGGTGGCGCCGGTGGCCTTCATCAAGCCGGCCATAGCCTTCCAGTGCTTTGAGTCCCCCAATCGCGCCAACGCGGGCGGAAACGGCTTCACGAGCACTTTCACTCCCAAATCGCGCGCAATGCCGGCCAGCGGTCCGTCTTCACCGAGCAAGAGCCAAAGCTCCCAGGCGGGTTCCGCGGCCCGAACGCTCGACAACAGCTCGCGCAGGCTGGTCTCGGCCCCACCCATGCGGCCGCTGGGATTCAGATAGACAATGCGCAAGCTAAGACCGCGTTCCGCTAGTGGACCGATGCGAAATGTTCCGCCAGAAACGGAAAGACGCGCTCAGTGAATTGGATCGAACTGGCTAGCTCGCTGTCCGCCGTGGAACCGCGCATGGGAGCAACCAACCGCACCAGGCTGACGTCGGAGCGGCGGTACCGGATCAGATCCGGAAGCAGGCGCAATTTCGCGTGATATTCCTCGGCCCACACATCCCGATCATTTTGGTACCAGTAAAGAACCAGGATGCGCTGGTTGGATTTCTCCATCGTGAATTGGTTGACTGGAATGCCGCCGGGGTGTCCAGCCACGGTGATGTTGGCGATTTTCGACGAACTGATCAGCCAGCCCGCCCCCGGCAGGCAAATCCTGGGGGAGTGTGGACCGTAGACATTTTGCAACGACTTGAAATAGGCCACGAAGAGCCCGATATCATTGCCATTCCGTTGATCCACGTAATTCCGCAAAATGTATTCGTCCGGCTTTAGGTAGGCCGTGACGTCGGCGCCTATGGACTCTTCGCCCGGGGCTTGCCAGGGACCCATCTGGAAGGGCAGATCATGCAATCCTGGAAGTCCGATCTTTTGTTCATCGATCTTGAGCAAGCGCGAGGCGCTGGCCTGAAACACCAGAATCAGGCAGGCCGCCAAGAATAGACCGAGCCGTGCGGGACCGAACAATTTGGTTTTAAGCATGATGACCTTTCCAGGCCTTGGCAAACGACTGCAGCATCAGGTGCAGGGCGACCACACCCAACGCCGCGGCCACGACAGTCACGTAGCCCAAAGCTTCATGCGCCGCGCCACTGACCAGAGCAGGATTATACTGGCTGGCTACGCCGGTTGCCACGATCCGCACCGCATTTCCGAGGATCGCCACCGGTATCGCCAGAACCAAAAGCAGGATCTGCATCCACCTCCCGCGCACGAAAAAGAAGTTGTACAAGACGCACATGAAGAAGATCGCCACCAGGGAACGAATGCCGCTACAAGCCTCCTCCACCGACAGCTTAATGCCGACCATTTCCAGAATGTTCCCTTCCCGCAAAACTGAGTAACCCAGCGCCTCCAGGCAGACCTCGCCCAATCGGCTGGCCAGCAACTGCAAGGACAGAGTGAGCCGCTCAAAAATAAATGTGGGAGGCGTGATCATCAAGAGCAGCGTGCCCAGCGGGTACGCCAGTTCCCGGACGATTCGCCAGCCGAACACCGCCGCGACGTAACCCAGCACCGAAACCAGAAAAGCCATGCGGCCCACCCAGATCCATTGCGCCGCCAGTCCCAGCACGGCTTGGAGAGCGCCGCACAACAGAAGCAGGACGCCCCAACCCGATGGCTCGCGAGGCATGGTCTGCAGCTTTTCCTTTTTCGTCCAGGCCATGTAAGCGGCTGCCGGAATCACAAGAACGCCGTGCTCCATGTAGGCGTTCTCGTCAAACCAGCTCCCCCAAATACCGGTCAGAATGGGCCAAAATGCCACCAGCAGCAAAGCCGCCAGCACCAGCATGTCGGTCTTGCCGGCCAGCCAGGAAAACGAGCCGCCGGGGGCCGGGGTAGGACGGCGATCAAGCTCGACTTGGGTTGCCATAATCGTAATAATACTGCTGCTTCTTGTCGGCGCTCAGGTCGTAATCGGTAAGCACCGTTCCCAGCAGCGCCAGTCCGTCTTCCTGGATTCTTCGGTAGGCTTCCAACGCGCTTTCCCGGTTGGTTACCCCGGATCGGAGCACCAGGATGAGGGCGTCGGTCAACGGCGCGATAATGCGCGCGTCAGCCACGCTGAGCAGCGGCGGGGCATCGACCAGCACCATGTCGTAGCGCTTGGTCAAGCTCTCCAAGATGGTTCGCAATCGCGGCGAATACAGCGCCTTAGACACGTTATTCTGCGTGACTCGGTTGGGGAGAATTGACAGGCCAGGCAGACCGGTGAAGGATCCCAAGCGTTCCGGCGGGTATTCACTCAGCGGCTGATCCTCGCACAGTAAGTCAATCAGGCCCCACTCATTAGGCAAGCTAAATTCACGATGTAAGTGCGGCCGCCGGAAGTCGGCATCCACCAGCAGCACCCTCCGCCCGGTCTCGGCCAAAGCGATCCCGAGGTTCTGCACCACCGTGGTTTTACCCTCGGCGGGTCCCGGGCTGGTAATCATGATTATCTTTTGGGTCTTACCCAAAGCCTGGTTCCTCAGAATGGAAGCGAGGGTCCCGCGGAACGATTCAGCAATGAACGCCGGACCACTCTGCCAGGCGGCTAAGGCGGTGGAGGGATCCTCAATCTTTCCATTCAGCGCGCGGTCTTTTGCGCCACGCCAACCGGCTTTCGAGAGCGCATTGCCATTATGGCCCAGATTGGGAATCACTCCCAGCTCGGGCGCGTTGAACAACCGCCGGGAGGCACCGGGCGCCTTAATGCTGCTGTCCATCCGTTCTCTCAGAAAAATCAACCCTCCAGCCAGCACGGCGCCGAACATCGAGCCCATGGAAATATTCAAAATCGGCCGCGGCGTGTACGGAACCTCAGGAGGCGTGCTGGGTTCCACCACGCGAACCGGATTGATGGGCACCGAGCTGCTCATGTTGGCTTCGCTCTGTTGCACCAACAAATTTTGATACATGCCGCGCTGCGTCTCCACCTCGCGCTTGAGCGCGCTATAAGTGGCTGCTTTGCCGGCTTCCGATCCCACCCGTTGCGATTGTCCTCCGTAGGCCGAATTCAGCAGCCTTTCCTGGCGAAGTGACGCTTCGTAGTCGTTCTTAATACGCGCTACAACGCTGGTGATCTCGGTATCGTAAGTCTTTTGGAGCAACGCGATCTGCGCGTCTAACTGCTGCACCTTCTTGTCCTTGGCAGTGTAGATGGTTTCACGCGCCGCTTTTTCCCGTCTTAGACTTTCCAGCTGTCCCTGGTAACCGCGCAGCACTGCGTTGTCCAGCACTTCTGCCAACTGCTCCGGCGGGTTCTTCTGGGTTAATTCGTAGCGGGTCTGCCGGGCGATCCGCTCGGATTGTATTTTCGCCAGTTCGCCCTTCAGTTGCGTCAGTTTGGTGTCCTCTAGCGTGATCTCTTGTCCGGGGCCGGCAAAAACGTTGCCGGAAGCCTGCACGAAGTCCCGGAGATGCTCCTCGGCTTCCCCCACTTTCGATTTGGTTTCTTCAATCTGCGCGGCCAACCACTCGCTGGTTCGTTGCGCGGTCTGCATACGAGACCGGGAACCGTCGTCGGAGAATTCGGCGGCCATTGAATTCAAGAATTCGGCGGCCACATCCGGGCTGGTGGATTCACAGGTCAGCTCAATGAGTCTGGTCCGGGTGATAGGGCGTGCGTCAAACGTTCCCATAGCCAAGTTCAATCCCGTTCTGGCCACTTCCAACGGATCTTGGCTGGCGGGATGAATGCGCTGGCGCAGCCGCGAAAAGACATCGCTGCCCGCGGGAGCCAGCGGCACCGTCTCGGACTGCATGCGTTCGGCGCCTCTCTTCAGAAAGCTGCCGCTGTTCAGAATACCGATCTGGGTTTGAATGTTGACCTCGTAATTGGCGTCATTGCCGCCGTCGGAAGAGCCAATTTTCGTCAAACTCCCGCTGGAGCTCTGCACTTCCATCAATAGCCTGCTCTTGTACTTCGGAGCGCTCAATACGATGGAAACAAATCCGGCTGCGGCGCCTACCAGCAGCAGGGCCACCAGAAGCATCCAGTATCTGCGCAAGAGCTGGAGGGGATTGATGTCGTTCTGAACTTCCTCCGCGCTCTGATTCGGAATTACCGGCGGCAGAGGTACGGGTTCGGGGAATAATACGTTCTCGGCTGGGACCAGACCCTGATTGGGATCTTCCGGACCACTAGAAAGAAATTTCATGGTTACCCTTCTCTCCCAGTTTGGCCCGCTGGCGTCGACTCGGACCCGCTATGAAAGCATTCCGCCAGCCCTCCCGGGTTCTGTCCAACTTGGCTTGTCCCAACTTGGCTTGTCGCCAACAAATGAAGTTGCTCGGTAACGGCCGCGATGAGATTTTCGAGAACGCGCATTTTCCCCTCCAACTCGTCGCCTTCTCTCTGCCGTTGACCATCGGCGATCAAACGTTGTACGGCGTTTCGAGCCAGGTCCGAGACGCTGCGCGCACCGCCCTGTTCGCACACGCTGCTAAATTGACGGAACTCGTCTTCCGAGATCCGGAAGTAAACCAAACGCTCTCTAGGTTTGTATACCGCCACGGTGACCCTCCTGCTTTTTAACCTGGCCGAGCGCCGGCCGCCGGCAGATCTCACTGATTCTGGGCAAGCTACCGCCCTTTCGGTCCCATACTGCGGGTCCTGACACAACTTCCGCACACTACCCATCGGGCGCACTCCCGAAGCATTTTCAGTTCTTTTGACAAATGTATGATGCGCTTCCTGGAGTATGGCCGATGGCGATGACAAGTGTCAATGAACTTGCAGGCTTAGCCCTTGTTTCGGAGTACCGGTACTGGTAATCTATGCCAGGATTAAGCGAAACTGTGGTGATGGAGAAGCGAGCCACCCTCTGCCTCATACTGCTCGGGTACGGTGCTCTGGCCCTGGTCGCCCAGCAGAAGCAGAAACCGGCCGCTCCCGATCAGACCAATGTTCTCAATTGTGTGAAGGGCCTGTCGGGTTGCGATATCTCATTACTGACTCCGGATCAGATCAAGCAGGTAGCTGGCGCCTCCAAGATTCGTAATTTAGATTACTGTATGGAGGGGACCACGCTGTGTGACCCCATTCGCCTTACCGCCACCGAAACCAAGGCCGTACAGGCGGCTCGTTATCGGCGCAACTTGGAGAAATGCGTGAATGGCTCGCCGACCTGCGAACCACTTTTGCTGAATACGAAGGACTCAGCGTCGGTGCATACGGCATCCGCCCAGCGAAACTACGACAAATGCCTGAGTGGTTCACCCACGTGCGATCCCATCCGGCTGACGCCTGCCCAGAACAAGGCAGTTCAGTTGGCGGCGGCGCGGCGCAATCTGGATCGGTGTCTGGGAGGCTCGCCCAGCTGCGACCCTCTTCGGTTAACGGCCCAGGAAGCTGCCGGAGTCCGGGCGGCGATGCTGCGCCGCAACCTGGACCATTGCCAGGATGGAATGTCGTCCTGCGATCCGGTGGACTTGTCGGAAAACGAAGCCAAATCGGTGAATATCGCGGCGCAAAGGCGCAATCTGGCCACCTGCCAGCAGGGCTTGGCCAGCTGCAAGCCACTCGAACTGGGAGACGCCGAATTGGCGGCCGCCCGCTCGGCTTTTCAAACCCGCAATGTGGAAGCGTGTAAGCGAGGGCTTCCGGCCTGCGATCCCTCCCTGTTGACCGGTCCCGACATGGCGGCGGTGACCGAAGCCTTCCAGCGGCGGCGCAGCCGGGTGAAGTCGCAAGAGTCGAAGCGTTAGAGGCTGAGTCTGTCGAGCGTACGGCAGGAGGAGACCTTCGGATGTACGGCGCCTGTGATCGGTGTTTAGCGGATACCGCGGTTGTTAGGCGATGCGCTGACGCATGATCTTTAATACTCTCTCGTATTACCTGCTGTTTCTTATTCCAGCGGCGCTCGCATTTCGATTTGCGGCACCCCCGTTCCGGCCCTGGATCTGTGCCATATTTGGCGCATCCTTTTTCGTGTTCTTTTCGTTGACGGCAGTGGGCGGCGTGCCAGGGGCTTTTTGCCTGCTCATCTTCATTTGGGAATCCGCGTTTAGCCGGCTCTATCGAAAGGGCTCGTGGTTCTGCTGGATCGGAGTCGTCCAAAGCATCCTCTTTCTGGTGGCATTCAAGTATTGGAATTTCCTTACTGGGCTCTATTTCGGCGACGCAACCAGGAATCCTCTGCATTGGAAGGGCGCGTTTCTTCCTTTGGGAATATCGTTTTTTACCTTTGAATTCATCCACTACGCCGTGGATCGCTGGAAGGGCAAGACCGAAGCCGGATCGGCCATCGAATACATGAGTTTCATCTTGTACTTCCCCACCATGGTGGCTGGTCCCATAAAACGATACGAAGATTTTCTGCCGAAGATACGAAATCCAAGCAAAGAGACCCTGACGGACTGGCGGGTTGGTTCGACACGCATCCTAGCCGGCCTGGTGAAAAAGTTCTGCGTGGCCGACGTGATGACCGCCTTCACCAACCATCTGAATCGGGCCGACATTCTGGCCGCGCAGCGCTGGGTTCTACTGCTATGGATAATGGCGTATGGAGTAAAAATCTACTTTGACTTCTCCGGGTACTCCGACATCGCCATTGGCTCGGCGCGCCTGTTTGGGATTCGAGTGCCCGAAAACTTCGATTGGCCCTACTTTCAAGTAAACATCGCGGCGTTTTGGCGTCACTGGCATATCTCGTTGACAAAATGGCTGATCGACTATGTGTTCATACCTTTGGGCGGATCCAGGGTGACGGCCCCTCGGATCTGGGTCAACTTGATGGTCACCATGTTGGTGAGTGGCGTCTGGCACGGCGCGGGTTTGAATTTCATCGCGTGGGGAGCATGGCATGGCGCTTTGCTGGTCGGGCACAGAATCTGGACCCAAGTGCGCGGGCCGGCGCCGGAGGATCGCTCACCCGGTCGATTGGCTCTCAGCTGGGCGGGCACATTTATCTGGGTGAATCTCGGCTGGGCGTTTTTCTCGATGGATCTTTCCACCGCCTTGCTATTCTTCAGGCGCTTGGTGGCGGGTTAATATGCTGCAACTCATGGAGAAAGTAAAGGCGGTTCTGGAATATCTCGGCGGTGTGCGCGAAGACCCTCCTCTGCCATCGCTGGTTTGGATGAAAGGCCCGTTGTGGTGGGGGCTGTGGTGGGCCATTTTGATTCTGCTGGTTGTGGCCTTCTCCGGGCAGTCTTCTAAATTTATCTATATCGACTTTTGAGCGGAATGAATCGACCATCCATTCTAATAGCAGTGGCCTTTACGGCTTTGATCGTGGCCGCTGCGAATTTCGCCGTGGGGCGTGCCTCGTCCAACTCCGTCCCCCGTCAAACTATGCGGAATATCAATGCAGCTGGACCCGTGATCGGCGTGCTCGGCGTGGGAAATTCGCTGATGGCGGCGGCGTTCGACGAAAATGCCGTACAAGAAACCCTGCACCAGGCGGGCCGCTCCGTGATCGCTGTAAACGCCGGCCTGGGCGCCACTTCGACGATTGAGCACCTGGCTCTCACGCGCCTGGCGTGGGAGCATCACACGGTACGGGAGATTGCCTACGGTTTCTTCGATCAGCAGATGTCCACAGAGGAGCCGTTGAAGAACTCCGATCTGGTTGGCAATTACGCCATGCTCTACTATCAGGAGCCGCAACTCACGCTGCGGTATGGCCGGTTTAACTGGCTGGATTTGGTTGAATTTCAGACCTATCGTTGTTGCGCCTTGCTCCAAGAACGCGGCACAATCTGGGCCAAGGTGGAAAAGATGCGCAGGGCCATGCAAGACGTAGGAATGCCGAAGCAGGAATCGAACCAATTCGGACGCCGGGCCGACTTCAACCTGCTTGAGGCCACGGCCCCGGAGCAATTTGCGGAACGCTGCCAGAATGTGATTCGTTCCGGCGATTTCATATCGCCAGCGCTCCAGGAATTATTCAAGGAGGCACAAAGCCACGGAAGCCGGGTGACAGTGGTGGAAATGCCCATGACACCTTTCCACAGGAAGCAATTCTACGACCAGCCTGTGTGGGGCGAGTTCCGGGCGCAAACACGGGCGGCCGTCGAGCGCGCCGGCGCCGCCTACATAGACGCCGGCAGCTGGATCCCCGACGATAGTGATTTCCAGGATCACCTCCACCTCTCTCGCTTGGGCGCCGAGCGGTTCAGCCGGAAGTTGGCGGAACACATGCTGGAGCGCGGGAATGCCTCGCGGTCCGACAGCCGCTAGGCTCGATACCTCCTCAGGAAGTTCGCGGACCGCCATCGGTTAGGATGAGTAAGAGGAAAACTCGTTCGATTGAAACGCGCCGCTCCCATCACCGCTGCTTTTGAAGACGCCGCACGCCATTTGAATTCGCTCTGCTCGACATCCTATCCCGATAAAATCCAACTGGCCATCGATCTGCTAGTGGAGCGGTTATCTGCCGGCAACAAATTGCTGGTTTGCGGCAATGGCGGCTCAGCGGCGGACGCCATGCACATTTGCGCGGAACTGGTAGGCCGCTTTCTTCGGGAGCGCCGTCCGCTGCCTGCCATCGCACTGAACGCGAATCAGCCTATTCTGACTGCGTTGAGCAACGATTATTGCTATGAGTCCGTTTTCTCGCGCCAGGTGGAAGCTCTCGCGAAACCAGGAGACGTGGTGTGGGGCATCTCGACCAGCGGCAATTCGAACAACGTAGTGGAAGCGCTCCGGACGGCCCGCATGCTAGGAGCCAAGACCATCGGTCTGACGGGAGAAAGCGGCGGAGCTATGGTGGAACATGCAGACGTTCTGCTGGCTGTGCCCCTCTCCGTGACTCCACGGATTCAGGAAATCCACGTCGTTACCTACCACATAATCTGTGAAGCGGTGGAGGCTGCGTTTCTCCCGCCTACCGTCGGCTAGAGGTTCGTTGCGCGCGCGGCTTCGTACCAGACGGTTCCGTCGGAAATGAACTGTACTGTGGCCGATTTACCGGGCGTTCCCGTCAGGGCGCCGGCGCTTCTTAGGTTGGCTCCAAAAGTGCTGGTCTTGGCGCTAAGCAGGTCGTCGGCGATGATGATCCACATGTGCTGTCCCGGAAGGCCTCCGGTGACGGCATTCATGACGGCATTGCCGACCGCGCTACTAGTGGTGGTTTTGTGAACGTCGCCTGAGGTCGTTTCCGGTGTGACGGTGCTCGCATAGGTCATGGTCTCCATGCACGCGATGAATCGGCGAGCCGTGGCGTTCGCGGATGCGGTCAGCGTCCTCCCGCCTCGGCACCTTCGCCACCTCGCGTCAAACGAGATGTCCGGCCGTCGTAAAACAGCCCCATAACGTCACTTCCCTACTTGTGTTGTGTTTCCCAATCGTATTGAATCTTGGCGTCGTCGTAGGGGATGCGGCCTTCATCTTCCGGATCGTAGAATCGATCCGTGAGATAGATCAACACGGCGGGATCGGTTCCGATTACCTTATAGCCGTGTCCGACGCCGGGAGGGATCCGCAACTGCCAGCGCCTGAGTGATCCCAGGTACATCGTATTGCGCGCACCGAACGTCGGCGATCGCGGCCGCAGGTCTACCAACGCAACTTGGAGCATACCTTCCACCGGCACCCAGCAGTCCGCCTGCCGGCGATGAAAATGAAATGCCTTGATCGTTCCCGGATAACTCAGCGCGGCGGAAATCTGCGTGGTCTCCTTCGGAAAGCTCGCGGTCAGACCGTGGCCAATGCGCGCGACTTCGAGAAAATAGCCGCGATCGTCCGGCCATATCGGATACGGAGAGATCTCCACGCCTCCAATCAGATCCCTCGAATCCGGCGCCACGATCACCTTGCCGATACCCTTCTCGCACGTCGGCGTTTCCAGCTTCAAAGCACCACCCAGCGAAGCGCTCATGCCTTCTTGCTCCCCGCAACCAGGTTCCCCGCGCGCAGCAGCGAATCGAACGTGCCGGCGTCGGTCCACCAACCTCCCAGGTGCGCATACGTCATCGTGCCCTCGCGAATGTAGGCATTGTTGACGTCGGTGATCTCCAACTCCCCGCGCCCCGACGGAACCAGATTACGAACCTTGCCGAAGACCGTTTCATCGTACATGTAGATGCCGGTCACAGCCAGATTCGACTTGGGCTCTTGCGGTTTTTCCTCGATCCCCACAATGCGCCCGTGCCGCACCTCGGCCACCCCGAAGCGCTCCGCGTCATGCACTTCTTTGAGCAATATCTTGGCTCCCGATTCTTGCTGTAGGAAGTCTTCCGCCATCAGCCGGATGCTGTCTTGAATTATGTTGTCGCCGAGGATGACGCAAATACGTCCTCCATCGGCAAAGTGCTCGGCCAACCCCAAAGCATCCGCTATACCGCCTTCTCCTTCCTGATAGGTGTAATCCAGGTGCTTCAAACCGAATTCCTTGCCGTTAGCCAGCAGACGCAGAAAGTCCCCTGAATTCCGGCCGCCAGTCACCACCAGGATCTCCTGAATACCCGCGTCCACCAGCGTCTGAATCGGGTAATAGATCATCGGCTTGTCGTAAATTGGCAGCAGATGTTTATTGGTGATCTTGGTCAACGGGTGCATCCGGCTGCCCGCCCCGCCCGCCAACACCACACCCTTCATTGGGCACCCTTCATCGAATCGACTCCATCAAAATATAGCCCTCTTTTCTTGATTGCGATTGGCGTACTTTGCCACGGTATTCTGATAGTCACCCGATCGGACCTGAGCGATCCACTTGCGATTCGACCGGCACCAGTCCAAGCGGCTTCCGCCAGCGACTACGTTCATCGAACTCCTATTGTACTTAGGACTGAAGCGGTACTAAAGTATCTTTATATATCGAAACATCGGAGCTTAAGTTCATCGTTGGCTGCCTGACAGGACCATGTCGGTCTTGGGCGCGGCACATTGGCAGCGACTGTTCTTGGCGATGAATGAGCTTGTGAGAGTCCCTACAAGCAGTCTCCAGGTGTCTCGACCCCATGTGACCGGCACTCCCAGTTCCACGCCATCTGCACAAAGCTAGTAAGTTCGGAATGAGGCGGCTCCAATTCAACTGACGCACCACGCCCTGGGCGTCCACCAACTTGGCGGGATCCCCAACTCGCCGGGGGAGATCCAAAAATGGCACTCTTTGCCCGCTTACTTGTTCGACGCCGGGATGATTTGCCGCACCGCGTGCCCGTTCCCCTGCCCGCCGGAGACTCCGCCGAATTCGAGATACTGCCTCGCTGCCACGCGAGCGCCCCTCTATAGCGTCAATGATGTCAGAATCCGTACCGAAAACATCCACCCTGGATAGGGTGCCAAGCGCCGCAGTAATGACTCGGGTTATCAGGTTGGGTTGAGGTTCGTGCCTCCCCTAGGTTCCTGTCCGGGATCAGCGCCAGTCATAATCGGGGAAGATCGCGCGCCATCGGTTAGGATGAGTCGGGGAGAAATTCGCTCGATTGAAACGCTCAGCGGCGATCATCGCCGTTTTTGAATAGGCGGCACGCAGTTTGAACTCGATCAGTTCCAGTTCGTATCCCGATAAAATCCAGCTGGCCACCGATCTGTAGTGGAAGCGCTCCATATGGCCCGTGCGATGGGAGCACGGACCATCGGTTTAACGGGCGATGGCGGTGGCGCCATGGCGCAGCACGCGGACGTTCTGCTGGCTGTGCCGCTCTCAGCGACCCCGCGGATTCAAGAAATCCACCTTGTCACGTACCACGTGATCTGTGAAGCGGTGGAATCTGCCTTTCTCCCGCCTGCCTCCGATTAAATGTTGGTAGTGCGGGCTACTTCGTACCAAACCGTTCCGTCGGAAATGAACTGTATGGTGGCGGATTTGCCCGCTGTTCCCACGAGTGTGCCGGAGCTTCTGAAGTTGGCTCCAAATGTGATGGTCTTGCTGTTGACTAGGTCGTTGGCGATGATGATCCACATGTGCTGTCCCGGGAGACCTCCCGTAGCTGCGTTGATTGTCGCGTTGCCGACCGCGTTGCTAGTCGTTGTTTTGTGAAAGTCGCCCGCCGTGGTTTCTAGTGTAACGGCGTTAGCGTATGTCATAGTTTCCATGGACGCGATAAATCGGCGAGCCGTGACATCGCGGCTGCGATCCGTATCCTCCCCGCCGCGGTGCGCTCCGCCTCCGCCCATCAAACGAAATACCCGGCCATCGTAAAATACCCATTGTGGTTCGCCAGCCACCAGCGTGCCTCCCGGATCAGTGGTTCCATCGCTTCTTTTGATGTTCACTGGGCCCACGGTATCGATGTTCAAAGAACAAGACGCGCTGCACGTTGCGTCGGCGACCAGCACCAAGGTCATACCGGCTTGATAGGCCGTTATTACTTTGTAAGGCATGCGGCATGTGTATAGCGTGGTGCCGTTGCTGGAGTAGCAATAGTTCTCATTGTTATGAACGCTGTCGTGTGTGGAAATGAGGGCGGAATTAAAGGAAGGGATACATGTAATTCGATCGGCGGCCGTCCCTTCGTCTCGGCAAGTTTGTAAGATTCCATTACCCGACTCGAGGTTCAGCTTGTTCCGCGAACCGACGGGCTTGGCTCCAACCTCCACCGTGACACTCTGCGCACTGGCCACGGCTATCGAAAGGAACAGATATGCTATTTGCAATCTCACGTGGGATGACTCCTCGTCTTAGCTCTGCTGGTCAACTACAGCGACCAGTATGGCAGTGCGAACGCCGTCTCTTGTAATCGCATTTACGGTCACGTCGCGCACCGCTCGTCACTTTCACGAACTCGAAACCGCCTCGGGGACTCTCGTACAACCGCTCTAGCCTGTCGCAAGAAGTATACTAAGAACAGTCTTTTTGCCAAATATAACCTCGCCAGTTTGCTTGGAGCGGTCCGATCGCGAAACGCTAGTGTTCTTAAGTCCGTGGCCGCCGGCCGCAGGTCATCTTACTCTCTTCATTTTGAACCATGCCGACGATAATGAAGTTGACGAAGTGACTAATGCGCCGACCTTGCGTGCAGATACTTCGGATGCCTAAGGACTCAGGCTTTCGCCGCCGAGCAGGTTTCTTAGCGGCTTGCATCTTCGTTACCACGATCGGTGTTGTTGGCATGCGCTGGCAAGCGGTTCTGACCTCACTCGGCGGTTTCCTCGTGGATTCCAAGCCGCCCCAAAAGGCCGACCTGATCCTGGTCCTCGGCGGAGATTTCTGGGGTCCTAGGGTCCTCACTGGCGCTGACCTTGCAACGCACCGCTACGCACCCATTGCGCTTATTAGCGGCCCGCCCTATCGGGATCGCCCCGAAGGCGAGTTGGCGGTTGAGTTCCTCGTGGGCAAAGGATACCCCAGAGAGCTTTTCCAAGTTTTTGCTCACCACGCGAGCTCTACTATTGAGGAAGCCAAAGCCCTTCGAGGCGAGCTGGCCCGGCGAAAGGTCAAGCGCGTGCTCGTGGTCACCAGCGCCTATCATTCGCGCCGCGCCACGATTGTGTTGACGCTGTTTTGTCCCGGCGTGGAGTTCATTTCTATTCCCGCGCCCGATCTTCGCTATCACGTCGCGGAATGGTGGAATGATGAGGGCTCTCGCCACGTGTTTTATTTGGAATGGACCAAGATCGTCGGGTCGGTGCTCATAGGAATTCCAAGCAATTTGGCTTCGCGGCTACGTTAGCAGGAAAACGAGAAGAGGAGGCCTAATGCCCCATGCCTCTTCCCTCGCCAGCGTATATGGTCGCTGCGATAGCGTATCGCTGAGTAGTCAGAACTGGAAACCCCAGGACTCAATTCTCCTTTGAATCGGTTTTGAGTCTTAACCGGTTGCGTCAAAAATGGGGATAAGTCCAAGTCGCCCTTATGCTTCTGGGATGGGGCAACCCCACGAAGGCTTCGGTGATAGAACAGAGAAAACGCTAACCGCGTAAGAGGCGGATGGATCAGAATGTATTAGACCCCAGTCGGGAAGCATCGGCCTATATCCTGAAAGGTGATCCATCCTAAGTTACTGTGGTCGACGAGGCCCCTCGAGCATCTGGCGGAGTGTTCCTCTTTCGCCGAGCGCGATTGTGAACCACAGCGGCACGGATCATGTTCTTCAGGGCTCGTTCATTGAAACTGTCGCCCTCGTGGAGATCAATCGCTCGCCATTTGTTGCCTCCCAGGCCGGCGTTGAAGAGCTTGCTTGAATCTGGAAGGCTTGCGCCCTGGGAAAAGGTCACTTTTACCTTATCCTTGTGAGCGTTGGCCACGCAGATGAGTCCGTCGTGGGACCAACACGGACTGCCCATCCATTTCCACTCCTCGACGATCTCCGGGTCGGCATCATGAATAACCTCGCGAAGATTGGCGAGCATTTTCCCGCGCCAGTCCGCCAGGTCTGCGATTAGTTTGTCAATACGTTCAGAAGGGTTCATTGTGCTATGTGAGTCAACCTGTACCAGACCGGAGCAAAATCGACAAGGACCAGCGCGCCCAAGACCGCGAGCGCTTTCAGTATGCGGAGCGTGCCGATCGGCGCGGGCGCAATGGGCCTCACCAACAACCGTCCATACGCGATGAACGCAGCCACCCCTCCCAGCACCAGATTGATGAACAGAAAGCTGTACTCGCCCCGCACGACGTGAAATATAGCCGCGAGGATCATGACCAGCGTCAGGCCTATGGCAGCAAACGGCGTGAGCTTCGGCTTCACTCCGGTCATCGCCGGCAGAATCAGCCCGACGCCTCCCAGAAACTCACAGACCCCGATGAAGATAAGCAGGTCCTGCGGCACGGCGGAAACCCAAGGCACCTGCTGGAGCGCCTGGTTCCACAAAGCCGGCTTGTACCAGATGACTTTGCCGAAACCCGTCACGCTGAAGAAGACGCCCCACAACACTTGCACGATCCAAAGCGCAGTATTCACGACTATTGAGCCGCCTTAGCCGGCCAGGTGGGCGTTTCGATCCCGAACAGCTTGGCGTACTCGGCGTTTAATCGCTGCCATCCGTCGAACTTCATCGCGTCGGGGCCAACCGCGCGGCCGATCGGAGTTCCGCCAAGCAGGCGATCCAGAACATCGAAGCAAATGTGCCACCCGGAAGCGCCCATCGAGATGAAGCGGCGATCGATATTGTGCCATAGCGTCAGCCGCGTGCCACCACCAAAGGCTTCCAGTTCCCACCGGATATCCTGCTCACCCCAGTTGTACTCAAGCGCCCTGGGAGAGTCGGCTCGCGTCACTCTTGTTTCGGTTACGTGCGGCGTGGGCGCTGCCACCGTGGTGAGCTTCACCCTGGTTCCAGTCGTACCCAAGCTTCCATCGGCGTCGAAGGGTGCCCACTCGCGCAATTGCGCGGGGTCGGTTAGCGCCTGCCAGACTTTTTCCGGCGAGTGACGCAGTTCTCTGACCAGAACAAGCGTCCACTTCTCTTCATACTTTTGTATCCGGGCCCCGCTGGCCGGACCCGGTGCGTACTGATCGCGATCCGTCATCTCCTGCTCCTCAGCGTCACCAGCGCGCCAGCTGGGTGAGCTGAATGAGGTTGCCGCAGGTGTCATTCAGCATCGCGATGGTCGAGGCGGTCACGTCGGTGGGCGGCATCGTGAACTCGGCGCCGCGGGCCTTGATCCGCTCGTAGTCGCCCTTGACGTCGTCCGTGAAAAAGTTGGCCGCGGGCTGGTGCTGTTGAAACATCGCCTGCTGATACGTTTTGGCTGCGGGGTTGTTGTTCAGCGCCAGCTGCAGCTCAGTGCCGTCAGGCTCCTCGGCCGAAGCCACGGTCAGCCAGCGAAATGGACCGTTACTGAAATCGGACTTCTTGGCGAAGCCCAGCACCTCCGTATAGAAGCGCAGAGCCTTCTCCTGGTCGTCGACGTACACGCTGGTCACTTTGATTTTCATTTCGTTTTCCTTGTCTTCCTTTTGGTTGGTGCTGAGGCTTCCATACGATCCAGGTGCCGTTCGAGAGCGTCTATATGTCCGGACCAGAACCGGCGGAACGGAGCCAGCCAGGCATCCACCTCCTGAAATGGTTCAGGTTTCAGCCGATAGAGGCGGCGCTGTGCGTCCACGGTGGATTCCACAAAACCGGCGTCTCGCAGTATTCGCAGGTGCTTTGACACGGTCGGCTGCGGCATACGGAGTTGACGCTCGATCGCTCCTACCGACTGTTGTGACGAGGCCAGGAGGCTCAATATCGCGCGGCGGTTCGGCTCCGCAATGATTTCGAACACAGATTCCACTCTCTTGATATACCCCACTAGGTATATGCGTGTCAAGATATATGCGCCTTTTGCCGGGGCGAAGCCCGCATCGGGCGCTGAATGCGCTGAGCGTGGCTGCGCGCCCACGGGCACGCCCTCGAGCATTTTCGCGGCATCCCGTCGCTCGTGGTTCCCGGTAACACCAAGACCGGGGTGACCCGGGCGTGCGACCGGTACTTACGATGATGAATTTCCAGGCGCCGACTCACCCGGCAGCGTGCACATCGCCAGCCATGCTGCTCCATGGCCTTGCGGCTGTTGAAGAAGAGCACGCCGTTCACCAAGGCCTGGAACGCGATGAAATCAGCCCGGCCAATCGCCTTTACTACCAGCCCTTCTCCTTCAAACGCATCGACCGTAAATAATCCTCGCTCGGGCGGCAACTCACGCACCTTGTAGCCCGTCAGCCGCTCAGCTCTCTTCTTCGTCATCCTGCCTCCTTCTAACCGATCACCAGCCGGTTACCCCCAAATTTCAAGTCGGCTCCCGTAATTAGTACCCCGTTCTTCAACTCCGCCTCGATGGCTTTCTTATCCGCCCTATATTCCGCCTTTTCAACCCGTGACTCGAACTCCTTTCTGCTTTCTAAGTCCACCGAGGAGAGCAGCGCCTCCCACACGTAGGCTGGCATCGTCAGAGTGGCTCGTTTATAGGCTGGGGGAATCGCGTTGAGATCCGTAATGATCACCGAATCGGGATTCTTCTGGATTCGCATGGTTGACATATGGCCCTCCAGACGCTGCACCCCTTTTCGATCGGGCGGATCGAACTGCTCGATCAACTGAACTACATAGCGTTCAAGTTGATCCTGAACGCTTGTTATGAAGGCTTTGCGTTTCTCGATCCGCTCGATCTCGGCATCGGCGAACTTTTGCTGTACTTCGCAGTGGTGCACGAAGGCAACCAGCGCGTCCCGCTTATCCCTCGTCTTGCGGAGCGCATAAGGTTGTCGGCTCTATAGCGAAACGTCGGCGGCAAGGTGCAGTCGGGACGGTGGTTCGGAAATGAAACTTCCCGTCGCGATATTACTTCTCGGCTACTTCGTTGTCGCGGACAAGCGGTGTAAGGTATAAGGAATAAATGGGATATCGAATGAGTCTGCTACTAATTAATTGCGCCCCGGGGGGTGCTATAAACCTTGACGAGCATAATCAATAAATATTAATCAATGTAACGTAAGCTATGTCTCGGGGCAGTGCCCTCGGAGAGTCCGCGCCGCACCCAAGCCTGGGATGTTTAGCTGGCAATCGACCTTCCGGTTGACCGCTTTTCTGCAACTCCGCGCTTAGGCCACAGCTATCGAAAGGAACAGACATATGGCTTGCAGTCTCATGTGAGATGACTCCTCATATTTGTTTTTGCGAACAATCCAGGCTACTCCTTTTCCCCGATTCCAATGATGGAAACGGCGGGCCACGGAAGCCATGGCTCCAAGATCCGCCATAACCACACGAAGCGATCGAAAAACCAAAGTTGAAACCGGCTGAGCTTCTGCCTCCTGAGCAGCCTGCCGTTGACATACCACCCCGGGCGCGTGATCCGGTTGAAATGGACTACCTGTTTGACGCGTAAGCCGGCCTGCTCCATTCGCTGGCGCAATTGCGCCTCTGAGTAGCGGCGATGGTGGCCCAGAACCTGGTCCAAAGTGCCGTAGATGGATTGATCCTGGGGCACCAGCACGATGGCTCGTCCGCCAGTTACCAGCGCGGAGGCGATGTTGGCCAGCGCCAAGCAGTCGTCTTCCAGGTGTTCCAGCACATTCAGGCATATGACCGAATCGAACTGGCCGGCAAAAGCGCTGAACGAGTTGGGATCGCTCACGTCGTAATAGCAGACCCGAAAATTCGGCCGGCTGCGAAATCGCGTGCCGAGGCGGGCCAGATGCTCGCCGTCGATCTCGCTGGCTACATACATTTTTCGGCGCCAGGAAAGTCGCCGCGTCAGGTTGCCGATTCCGGCGCCGATCTCGAGCACCCGTGGACCCAGGAAGGGCCGGATGGTATCGGCCATCCATTCGTTAAAGCGCGGCGTCTCCGCTAGCGCGTCCAGAATTTGGGCTCCTGGAGCGAGGTAAATGTCCCGCGCCAGCCCGTAGCGAATAATGACAAAAAGCGCCTGAAAAGCATCCTTCAGGCCGATCTTCTTGCCTTCCTCATAGGTGCGCCCGTAGTAGCTGATGGGCACTTCGTAAACACGTGCGTGCCGTTGGGCCACCTTGATGGTGATCTCCGGTTCGAATCCGAAGCGCTCGCTACGCAGCGGGATGCTTTGAATCAGCCGCGTGCGGAAGGCCTTGTAGCAGGTTTCCATATCGGTCAGGTTCAGATCGGCGGCCATGTTGCAGAGGGTGGTGAGCAAGCGGTTTGCGAACGCGTGCCAGAAATACAAAACGCGGCGGGGCCCGGCGCTTTGGAAGCGCGAGCCGAAGACCACGTCGGCGTCACCGTTCACCAGCGGTTGCAGGAGCTGCATGAAGTCGTTGGGATCGTACTCCAGGTCGGCGTCATGAATGACGATAAACTGGCCGCGCGCTTGCTCAATCGCGGTCCGGATGGCTGCGCCCTTGCCGCGATTCACCGGGTGCCGGACTACACGGATTACCTGCGGATACTGCCGCGCCAGATCGTCGAGCACGTCGGCGGAGCCATCCAGGGAGCCGTCGTCGACAGCGATAATCTCGCGTTCGAGCCCATTTGGCAGCGACACCCTAAGCACGCGCTCAATGGATAGAGCGACGAATTCTTCCTCGTTGTAAACGGGGACGACCACTGTCAGCAGGGGCGCTGGGAGGCTCGACAAGCCCCAGTATAAGCTGCCGCCGGGTTCACTCTGTCAACGCTACCGGTCCCTCTGTTACACTTTCACCGTGCCAGCTCCAGCAACACAGCAGGCCTATTCGCGCGAAGATGTTCGCCGGCGGCTGGGTGTTTCCAAACGTCAACTCGACAGCTGGGAGAAACAGAATCTGCTGCCGGCCGGCAGTTCTTTCAGTTTCTCCGATATTTTGGCTCTGAGGACGCTGGTTGGCCTGCGCAAGAGCAACGTCTCAACGACGCAGATCCGCAAGGCCATCCAGGCCATGCGAAAACATCTGCGGGAAGGCGAGAACCCGCTCACCGAACTCAAGATCTACTCGCACGGCAAGAAGATCGAAGTTCAATTCGACGGCCAGAAGATGGAGCCCATCTCGGGCCAATTGCTCTTGGATTTTGATGCCACCGAGATCAGCAAGCTACTGTCCTTCCCTGGACAAACCGAGGGAGCGTCGGCTGCGTCCAAAGCCTGGAAAGCGCGCCGCGAAGCGGAGAACTGGTTTGAGAAGGGGCTGGATCTGGAACAGTCCGGCGCGCCTAACGAGGAGGTAATAGCGGCCTATCTCAAGGCCGCTGAAATCGATCCGAGCTCGGCTGGCGCTCTGGTGAATTTGGGAACTCTTTATTTCAACTCCAAGGACTGGAAGGAAGCGGAGCGCTATTATCGCAAGGCCGTGGAGGTAGATCCGGAATACGCTCTGGCCCACTTCAATCTGGGCAATCTATATGATGAGCGCGGCGACCGGCCGGCGGCGGTGACTCACTACCAGGCCGCGATTCGCATTCATCCCAGGTACGCCGACGCGCACTATAACATCGCGCTGCTGTATCAATCCTTGGGACAGCCGTTGAAGGCGGTGCGACATTGGAGGGCCTATCTCAGCATGGACCCGGGCAGCGCATGGGCGGCGATCGCGCGACGCGAGTTGGCGCGGATCAAAGAGACTGCGATCCTGAGAGGCCCGTCAGCTAAAGAACCGCGACTGTAAGGGAGCCGGATTACCTTCCGTTCACCGAGAATGCAAGGAACACATTTCCGGGCGTGCCGCCATATTGACCGTAGCCGGAATTCACAAAAACCATCCCATTGACGACGGCTGGTCCTGAAACATCCAGCGACCCGCCGTGAGCCGCTTTGCCGTTGACTGTGGCGAACTCGTGCGCGGTATCTGTATCCCATAACACTTCGCCCGTCGTCATCGAGTACGCTCGCAGATGTCCGTCGACCGACCCCGAGAAGACCACGCCCGGAATCGCACTGACCGCGGCCGATTGGGCCGGCGAACAACCGGTCCTTCCTTCCGCGCAGGGCGCCGCCTTCGCGCTCCACACGATCTTCCCGGTCTTTAAGTTCAACGCGTGCAGTCCGCCGCCTTTCTTGGGATCGAGGACCAGCCGGTAGCCCTGGGGCATTTTTGGATCCAGCGCGACGCCAATTCCGGCATCGGCGATCGCGACATACACCTTCTGCCCGTCCGATGCCGAACCCCACTGGCTCCCGCCTAGCGCGCTGCCTTCGCCCGGCGCGCGTCTGCCACAGGATCTTGCCTTTTTGATCGGGATCCACCGCGTGCACCATCCCCGACTTTTGACCGATCACCAGCGCGCGTTTTCCATCACCCAGTTCAACCAGGATTGGGGGCTGCCCAAAATCATAATCGGGACCTTTCGCCTCGGGACAATTCGCGGGCTGAGGGGTCCCGCAGGCTGTGTTGAAGGCATCGTTCTCGGTCAGTTGCTTGGACCACAGCAGTTCTCCAGTCTTGAGTTGCATCGCCAGGATCGCGTCGCTGGTATTTGTCGGTGGATCGGAATAGTTGTCTCCGGTGGCTACGTAGAGCACGCCTAGCTGCTCGTCGATGGTCGGCGTCGACCACACGGCGGCGCCCGACGGTCCGAACTGCTGACTGCCCGCGGGATTCTTGCGCGTGGCCTTCGCGGCATCGGCGATGGTGAAAGTCTGCCAAAGTTTCTTGCCCGTGCCGGCATCCAGAGCCACCACGCTTCCACGAAACGTGCAACATCCATACTTGGGGTCCGGACCCATCACCTCTTCGAACGAACTGAATGGCTGGTAGATCACTCCTTTGTAATATCGAGGCGTAGCGGTAGCCATGGCCGCGAAATGATCCACCGGCCGAACCTTCCAGATCAGCTGGCCGGTCTGCGCATTGAGCGCATAAATATTGGCGCCGGTATCGCCGAAGAAGACCGCCGGAACTCCCTTGGCTTCGCCCACTGTCACGCCCGATCGAACTCCCGCGGTGTTGGCTTGATATCCCCAACGCGTGCAGCCGGTATCGGCGTCGAATGAATAGACGGCTCCGGTCGCAGTCGCAATAAACACCCGGCCCCCGACAACCGCCGGCTGCGATCGCGCTGTGGACACATCGCCCAGGTTGAAGGCCCACTTCAGCTTGAGTTTGGGAACGCTGGAGACCGCGAGACCGGCCGATGCGGCGTCCTGAAATCGCGAATTCGTCGCACTGGTGCTCCAGCCATTCCATTGCGGCGACCCTGGGTCGATCCGGAAAGGGGCGTCACTTTTACATGTGGGACTAAAGCTGGGAGCGACCGTCTGCGTTCCGCCCGTTGGCGCAATGTAGCCGATCAGCGCAAAAAGCTCGGGCGTTGAAAGTCCCTCGGCGCGGCTCTTCATGATGCCGTTGGTCAGGGCGATATAGATGGCCTCGCCGCTCATGGCCTTGATGGTGGCGAGAGAAGGGACGCGTGCCGCCGGCATATCGTGACACGAGGAGCAACGCTCCTTGTAGATCGCGGCTCCGTCTTGCGCGAACATCGTAGACATCGTCAGAATAGACAGACACACGGATCGCATGGCATTTCCTTTCGTTTCGAAATTCGCGTTTTCGCTAAATGAAATCCCGCTTGCGCGATTGCACGAAATAGGTAATTCCCAGAAGCAACGGAATTAGAACCACCTCAGTTCCCAGGATTTTGAGCGTCGTCGGAGTCCATACCACAACGGGCGAAGTGTTGTATTTCATGATCTCCGGCACCCGGGCAATGAAGTACCACGTCAGCCCATACGACGTCTGCACCGCCACATTCGCTGCAATTCCCCATCCTTCCGTCTCCCCCATCAGCGCGGCCGCCGTGATAATGCTCAGCCCCACAAACGGCAGCAGCATGAGGATGAGCATGACTGGGATCACTCCGTGAGCAAATCCGCGAACATTGATCATCAGGATGCCCGCGGCCAGCAGCGCCGCCCAGGGGATCAGGAAAATTCCCGTGGTCGACAACAGCTTCGAAGTCGTGTATTGGATGGACGAGACCGGCAGGCTCATCAAAAATGCCAGGTTTTGCTTCTTCCGTTCATTGGTGATGCTCGTCAGCGGCAGCATGGCCCCCACCAGAATCACTGCTATGAAGAAGAAGACGGTGCCCACCACCACCGCAACCTCGGTTGCGATTTGCACGATAGCCAGGGCAGCCACACCGCCCAGGATCGACAGCACAATCAGCCCTCGATACAACCGCCAATCCTTCAAAATCAATGCACCGACAACGGAATTCCTCATGCCTCCACCTCCTCACGGCTGTGTTCGACGTTGGCAACGAAAATTTCCTCCAGCGTCATGGTCTCGATGCGTTGAACCCTCGCGCCGGAGCTCTCGTATGCATTCGCAAGATCCGAATCGAAAGCATTCGCCGTCGCTACCGCCAGCCTGCCGTCTTGCCGCACATCAATAATTCCGGGAAGAGCCGGCAATTGGATTCCCAAGGGGACTTCCAAACGCAGCCGACGCCAGCGGTCCAGATACACCTCTTTATCCATGGAATCGATGATGCGGCCCCGATCGATAAATGTAATCTGATCGGAGATCTGCTCCACATCCTGCGTATTGTGCGACGAAAACAGGACGCTGCGGCCTTCGTCGGTCATCACCGCGGTTAGCTCGCGCAGGATTTCGTGGCGTGCCACCGGGTCCAGACCGGTGGTTGGTTCATCCAAAACCAGCAGCTTCGGCTTGCGGGCGAACACCAGCAGCAGCGTCGCCTTCACGCGCTGTCCGTGCGATAGCCCTTTGATCTTTTGTTCCGCCCGCAGCCCGAAACGTTTGAGCAGGAGCTGAGCATATGCGGGGTCCCAACTCGGATACATCGATCGGATGAAGTCCATGTGCCAGCCGAACGTCATCGAATCGTAGAGCCGCATATCCTCCGACGCGAAGCCGATATCCCACTTGGCCGCCACCTGCTCGGCCGGCATGCGATGGCCAAGCACGCGCACGTCGCCCGAATCCTGATGAACCAGGCCCATGAGGATGCGAATGGTGGTGGACTTGCCCGCGCCATTCGCGCCAATCAGTCCCATGATCTGGCCCTCGGGGACCTTCAAGTGAACGTTGTCGAGCGAAAAGTAGCGGTAGCTCTTTCGCACTCCGCTCATTTCTATGGCGTAGTCGGTCATGCGTTTTCCTTTTCCGAGATCCGGTCTCCGGCTTCGCGCAACCGGTTTTCCAGTTGCTTGGGCCGGATCCCCAGCAGCGCCGCGATCCGCGATGCCTGCTCCAAGTGTTGTTCCAGCTCCTGCTCGCGCAGCCGCGCTCCCAGGCCGGGCGTCGAGGCCACGTGCGATCCCTTGCCGTGCTGCGTCACGATGACGCCTTCGCGTTCTAGTTCCAAATAGGCCCGTTTCACTGTGATCACGCTAACCTCCATGTCGACGGCCATTTGCCGAATGGACGGGATGGCCTGGCCTTCCGTCCAATCGCCCACGGAAATGCGCTGTTTGACCTGCTCCATGATTTGGAGGTACATGGGACGCTTGTCGGATTGCGAAATGGCGAAGGCGCCGTTCATCTCAGTATACTCAGTATACACAGATTAGGCTGCTTGTCAAGCAAGCCGGAAAAGAGGGGTCTAAGCCACGCTGTAGCTGCGCAAATCGGCTTCGGTTGCTCCGTAAAGCGGGGGCCGGGGCACTCCGAGCAGAGCCAGGTACACGTACATTTCGCCGCGATGATGCACCTCATGCTCGATCATGGCGCGCAGCAGTTTCCACGCGGTCACCGGGACGCCTTGCGGACTCAGCCCCTTTCGATTCAGGTCTTCGGGCTTGAGATCCTTCAGCATTTCGATGGTCTCGCGATGCATCCGTTCCATGAACGCGATGACGTTTTCGTGCCCGCTTGCGAGCTCAGGCCCGCAGCCTTGATATCGGCTGGGCCGCCCGAGCACGTTTTCGGCGAACGTATAACGTTCCGTCGCCGCTATGTGGCGCGCCAGATCGCCGCACGAGAAAACGTCGTCCGAGTGCCGCCACTCGAGTTTCTCCGGCGGAACAAGGCGCAGAACCCGCAAGGTGCGCTCGCGAACGGATTCGAAATAGGGTAGGAAGGTCTCCATGCTCACGATTTCCATAAGTCCAGTGTGCCAAATCGATCAACAACCCCGAATCGCCACAGGGCGTGTATCCTAAGCTAGAGGATCATTTTGAGCAGGATTGTACTCGCGTTCCGTAGTTTTTTCGCCATTCTATTTTCCGGTAAGCTCCCGGCCGACATCGCGCAGGAGCTGGGATTTTCACAGAAAAAGGCCCAGCCCGCGGCCAAGCCCACACCCGCCGCCCGCATACCCCAACCTTCCGATGGGGCGCTGCAAATGCTCGGAATCTTGCAGCGCGATGCGCGTCTGATGGACTTTCTGATGGAAGATATCAGCGCGTATTCGGACGATCAAGTGGGCGCGGCCGCCCGCAGTTTGCACGAGCAGTGCCGCGATTCGCTGAACCGCTACTTGCGCCTGGCGCCGGTGATTGACGGCGTGGAGGGAAGCTTCACCAAGCTCGATTCGAACGATCCGGCGGCGATAAAACTCCTGGGCAACGTCCCGGTCAGCGGTAAAGCGCCGGGCGGCGTACTGCGCCACAAGGGCTGGAAGGCCGAGAAGATCGATCTGCCGCCGATCGCGCCGAACTCGAGCGCAGTTGTGATCGCGCCCGCTGAAATCGAAGTCGAGTAGGCCCCCACCAGACACCAATGAACATCGGCATCGACCTCGGCACCACCAACTCGGCCCTTGCCTATATCGAAGAAATTCACGGGGAGCTGCCGGACTACCCCGAGATCAAAGTGCTGCCGATTCCGCAGTACGTCGCGCCTGGGCAATTGGAAGCGCGGCGCACGCTGCCGTCGTTTCTGTTTCTGGGCGATCAGCAGTATGTTGGCGCGTACGCCCGAGAACAGGGCGCGCTGGTGCCCACCAAATCCGTTCATTCAGCGAAGTCGTGGCTTTCGAATCCCGAGGTGGATCGCACCGCGAAGATCCTCCCCTGGGATGCGCAGGAGGGCGGGCGCGTACTCTCGCCGGTGGATGTGTCAGCTGCGATCTTGACGACGATTCGCAATGCGTGGGATCAGGCGCATCCAAATGCCCCGCTTGCGTCGCAAGATATCGTTCTCACCGTGCCCGCATCGTTCGACGAAGAAGCGCGCGAGTTGACGGTGCAGGCGGCGCGGGAAGCTGGAATCGAGAAATTGACGCTGGTGGAAGAACCGGCGGCGGCGTTTTATTCCTGGATCGCCAATCACCTGGCGCAATCGCAGAAGAGCCTGTTCGACGGCCAGCTGGTCTTGGTGTGCGACGTGGGCGGCGGAACCAGCGATTTCACTTTGATCCGCGTGAATCGCGAAGGCGACCGCATCGAATTTACGCGCACCGCGGTCGGGAAGCATTTATTGCTCGGCGGCGACAATCTCGATCTGACGCTTGGCGTGGCTGGTAGAGTCGAAACTCGGAACGCAGTTGTCGATCCGCCAACGAACAGCTTTGCGGAGGCAGTGCGCGGCGGCCAAGGAACGCATGCTGGCCGATGCATCGTTGAAAAGCGTCGAGATCACGGTGCTGGGCGCGGGATCGTCGCTGGTGGGCGGAACGCTGAAGACCGAGATCACACGGGAAGAAGCGCTGGAACTGACGCTCGAAGGTTTCCTGCCATTTTGCGACATCAATGACAAGCCGTCTGAGGAGAAACGCAGCCTGTTTCGAGAATTGGGGTTGCCCTATGTTTCCGACCCCGCCGTAACGAAACACTTGGCGGCGTTTCTCAGCGCGAACGAAGATGCAAAGCCCGACGCGGTGCTATTCAACGGCGGCTTTTTCATTCCCGAACTTTGCCAGCAGCGCGTGGCGGACGTGATGGAGCGCTGGTACGGAAAGCGGCCGGTGATCCTGGAAAATCGCGATCTGGATCTCGCGGTCGCGGTGGGCGCGGCTTATTATTCGTATGTCAAAGCGACGGGCGCGGGTCTGCTGGTCCGCGGCGGACTTCCGCGTTCTTATTACGTCGGCGTGGGCGACAACGAAGCGGTTTGTCTGGTGCCGCGCGGCGCCGAAGAAGGCCAGACGCTGGAACTGGATAGTCAAGATTTGCACTTGGTCGCAAACCGGCCCGTGTCGTTCCGTTTGTACAGTTCGCTGACTCGCGTGGACGATTCCGTCGGCGAGATGATCGGAAAGTCGGACGCAGTCGTGACTTGCATCTTGCATGCCCCGCTGAACGCCGTGATCCGTTTCGGCAAAACCGGCGAGCGGTTGGTTCCGGTGAAGCTGCGGGCGCATTTAACCGAAGTCGGCACGCTGGAAGTCTGGGCCGATTCGAAAATCAGCGAGCATCACTGGCGGCTGCAGTTCGAATTGCGCAAAACGGCGGACGCGCGGTCGGGCGGCAAAGCCGGCGGCGGTGGTGAGCGACGAAGCAATCGCGAAGGCCGAAGCATTGCTCGAGGCTGCGTTTCGCGACGGGAGCATTCACGCCGGAAGAGCTTCCCGGCAAGCTGGAGCAGACCTTGGCGCTGGGGCGCAACTCTTGGCCGCTCAGCGCGATCCGGCGATTCAGCGATCGTTTACTTGATCTGGCGGAAGCGCGCCGCAAATCCCCTGCCCTGGAAATGCGCTGGCTGAATTTGTGCGGATTCGCGCTGCGCCCGGGCTTCGGATTTCCAGGCGACGATTTCCGCATCGAGCAGGCTCGCCGCATCTACGCCGCCGGACTACAATTCGCCAATCAGGTGCAGAACGAGATCGATTGGTGGATCTTTTGGGGGCGCGTCGCGGGCGGGTTGAACAAGAACCAGCAGGTGGATATCTTCCAGCGTCTTTCGCCGGTGCTGTTGCCGCGCGGGTCGAAGCGTCCGCGCATCAATAACAGCTTGCTGCGCGAAATGTGGCGGACCGGCGCCAGCCTGGAACTGCTCCCGTTGCAGACGAAAACGCAGCTCGGCGATGCGTTGGTCGCGCAGGTGAAGAAGGGCGAGATGGTGGACACCGGCCTGTGGTGCCTGTCGCGGATCGGCGCGCGCAAGCTGTTCTACGGCCCCATCAATCAAGTGCTGCCCGCGCAGGCAGCGACGCGTTGGGTGGAGACTTTGCTCAAGGTTCCGAAGGCCGAGGACGCCGTGGTCGCGATCGCGCGGCGCACGGGCGATTCCACGCGCGATCTGAATCCTGCCACCATCGACACCATCCGGAAGCGGATTCCCGAAGCTCTTCTGCCCGCGCTGGAAGGCGAAGTGGAAGAAGATCTTGGCAAAGTGTTCGGCGAAGAGCTGCCTTCGGGCTTGGTAGCATCAGCACCGCTGTGACCGAAGACACAATTACGAGGAAGCTTCGCAAACTCGCGCCCCTGATCGGCGACGATTGCGCGGTGATCCGGCCTCCGGCTGGACAGGACCTGCTGTTCACGACGGATTTCAGTATTGAAGGCGTTCATTTCACGCGCGAGTCGAGCGCTGAAGAGATCGGCGCGCGCGCGGTTGCCCGAAGCTTGAGCGATATCGCGGCGATGGGTGGAACGCCGCTGTATTGCCTGGTTTCGATCGCGCTGGCGCCCTGGACGGACCAACGCTGGGTGGATGGGTTCTATCGCGGCATCAATCGGTTGCTACGAAAAGTGAATGCATCGCTTGCGGGCGGCGATATTTCCCATGCCGGGCAGTTTGTGTGCGACGTCATGATCTGCGGGTCGGTCGCCAAGGGCAAGGCTCTGACTCGTTCTGGCGCTCGGGCGGGCGATGTTCTTGTACCTGTCGGGACCGCTAGGTGGTTGGCGGCACAAGCGCGGGATCGTGCCTCGGCTCGAATTCGGCCGTAAACTTGTCGGCGTCGCGACCGCATGCATGGATATCAGCGACGGCCTCGCGCTAGATTTGCATCGCCTGTGCCGCGAATCTGGCGTCGCGGCTGAATTGGACAACGTGCCCTTGCTCAAGGGCGCGACGATCGAAGGTGCGCTGCACGATGGCGAGGATTATGAGCTGCTGTTTACCGCGCCCCCTCGAATGAAAGCTCCCGGGATCAGGATCGGGCAGATCACGAAGGGCAAAGCAGGCGTCGTCCGCTTTGAAGGCCGCATACTTCGGCCAATTGGCTATGACCACACCCGACAAAATCCTTGAACTGATCGAGGCTTTTCGGCGATCGAAGACCATGTTCGCGGCCGTGAAGCTCGGCATCTTTGAAGGCGCGCGTCCGGCGGATTGCAAAGAGTTGCCGCGGCTCCTGGATGCCTGTGTTGCGCTGGGGCTGCTCGAGAAACGCGACGGCGACGTACGTCAATACTCCGCAAGCCGACAAATATTTGCGATCCGAAAGCCCGGACTCGCTGACCGGCTACATACATTATTCGAATGACGCGCTGTATCCGATGTGGGCGCATTTGGAAGACGCAGTTCGCGAAGGCACGCCGCGCTGGAAGCAGACGTTTGGGGTGCAGGGCGGGATCTTTTCCGGGTTCTTCAAGACGGAACAAGACAAACGCGAGTTCTTAAAAGGGATGCACGGGTTCGGGCGCATTAGCTCTCCAGCGGTGGCTGCGGCGTTTGATCTGAGCCGGTTTCATCGCTTGGTTGACTTGGGTGGCGCCAGCGGTCATCTGGCAGAGGCGGTGCACGATCGATATCCGCGAATGCAGACACGGGTGTTCGATCTTCCCGAGGTGGCGGCGCTCTATCCCGGCATTATGGCGGGCGATTTCTTCGCCGATCCGCTGCCGGAGGCCGATCTGTACAGCCTTGGCCGAATCTTGCATGATTGGTCCGACGAAACTTGCGGGCGTTTACTGCGTAAGATTCATGCGGCGCTGCCTGCGGGCGGGGGGTTGTTGATTGCCGAGAAGCTGCTGGGGCCGGATCGAGTTTCGGCGCATATGCAATCGTTGAACATGCTGATCGGGACGGAGGGACGCGAGCGATCGGCGGATGAATACGAAGCGTTGCTGCGGGCGGCGGGTTTTTCGAAGGTAGAGAGCAGCGTGACTGGGGCTTATCTGGACGCGGTGCTGGCGGTCAAATGACCCTAGATCACGTCGGCGAAGCTTTTTCTCAGCCGATAAAACCACATATGCCCAAGGAAGAACAGAACCAGCGCAATCGCCCACAATTTCAGCAGTGGAAATAATTCCGGGGCGTGGCCATCCAGGAACACCGCGCGATAACCTCGCACCAGCAGGTAGATCGGATTCTGGCGCATCAGCGCCGCGATGGCGGGCGATAAACTGGTCGACTCCGGATAGCAGATGGGCGTGAGGAAAAACCAGATGGTGAGAACCAACGCCATGATCTGGCCGAGATCGCGCATGTACACGCCGAGCGCCGCAAGAAACCAGCAGAGTCCCAGCGTGAATAGCAATTGCGGAATGAGCAGTACGGGCAGCCACAGTACCGCGGCCGGAACGGCGTGGCGAATGATGAGCAAGGCCGCGACGAAAATGCCCGCGCCGAATAATTCCGTGACCAATCCCGAGACCACCTGGTTCACCGGCAAAGTATCCAACGGAAACACCAGCTTCTTCACGAAATTGCGATATTCCAGAATCACGTAAGCGGCGCGGCCCACGGGCTCCGAAAATGCGAGCCATGGCAGCATCCCGGCGAGAAAATAGAGCGCAAACGCACTGCGGCTTTGGTCCGGCCTGCGCAACACGACGCCGAATACGAAAAAGTAAGTCGCCATCAGAAGCAACGGATTCAGCACTGTCCAGAAGACATCGCCGAACGATCCGCGATAACGCGCCAGGATGTCGCGGCGCGCCATGGAACGGATGAGGCGATGATTTTGGACGACTGCCAGCACGGGACTCGCCACCAGCTTGGGCAGCGCAGCCCAGAAACGCCGCCAGCGCAAAGAACGCACGGTGGTCACCTGCTGTTTCAGAACGCGCAACTGGCCATCGGCGGCCTCCACGCTGGTGCACAAGAATCGCTCGCCGCGGGCATAAGCCCAGCCATCCGGCGGCTGGATGGGCGAAAGATAAACATCGTACGAGCCGGAATCGGGCTGAAACGGAATCTCAATGTCGAAGCTGGCGCTGGCGCCGGGTGGAACATCGGCGGCAAGAGGGGTCCAGGAGCCTTCTTCGATGAAGATGCTCGACTCGGAT
>CAWKEP010000013.1:0-8440 GCA_963848735.1 Bryobacterales bacterium | reverse complement strand
GACCAGTCCGTCGAGCAGCGAGATCGACCCGACGCTGGCCGACGAGGTGGCCTGACGACTCGTCCCGCCGACAATGGAACCGCCCGCCACGCTCTGGCCGCTCGAGATGACGACGGCGCTGCCGGCGGTGAGACCGCCGAAGGAGACCGAGGCCAACCCCGAACTCTCAGACGCCGCCACCGCCTCGTTGCCCACCCCGGTCCCCGCGCTGCCGGCCACCGTCTTGGACGTCGAGACCAGAGTCGACGTCGAGCTGGCTTCGAGGGGTGCCAGCTGGGGCGGGGCCGGAACGGGCAACTCTCCGATCAGCCCCGACGTCACCAGCTCCACCTCGGACTGTCCGTCGATGTTGGTGTAGCCGGCGTTCGCGAGCGCCCCGGTGACGCCGACGTTCTCGCCAGCCAGGGCCACGGGCACCGAGAGCACCTGCGCCGACGCGCTCGACGTTCCCGCCACAAACGGGGCGCTGGCACCGGCCAGGCCGATCCCGCCCACCGAACCGGAGACGACCACAGCACCCAACGCGGCACCGAGGGTCAGGGCACCGAGACGCGTCCCGAACCGCATCAGCGCGCCGCCTCGGTCGCCGGTGCGCGGGCGGGTGAGCCGGTTCGCCCCTACCTAATCGCCCGCAACGAGGGCGTGTCCTTTTCCAGCCAGGTGGCCGCCTGGGTGGTGGAGCGGATTCTCGATATCCTGATGATCCTGATTATCTTCGGGGTCGCCCTTACCCAGGTATCGCACTCCGCGGTCCGTTATAGCCCGCGCGTGGCGGTGATCTTCCAGGCGGGTGGCGGCGCCGCCGGACTGACGGGCGCTGCGTGTCTGGGGCTCCTGATCGGACTGAGACAATTTAGAGGCGAGGTCCAAAAGCGGCTGCTGGACTCCCTGGCCTTTCTTCCCGAACCCACGCATGCACGAATCGCTACTTTTCTGGCGGCCTTCGCGGAGGGGGCGCAGAGCACTCGAAGTTCGCTCTTTACCTTTCTTTTACTGCTCTATAGCCTTCTGGAATGGCTGGTTATCGTCGCGTGCTTCTATTGTGTCTTCCGCGCCTTTCCGGCCACCGCTCAGCTTGGGCTCCCCGACGTGGTGATCGTTCTCGGGTTCGTCAGCTTCGGCAGCGTGGTGCAGATCCCGGGCGTGGGAGGCGGCATGCAAATCGTTACCGTGCTGGTACTTACAGAATTCTATGGAGTCGGGTTGGAAGCCGCCTCCAGCGTCGCGCTGGTGCTGTGGGTAATCAATTTCGTGATAATTGTTCCAGTAGGCCTGGGTTTGGCCTTCCACGAAGGGATTAAATGGCGTAGTCTAAAGAACATAGGATCGGAACGCACGGATGATCTGCCCCTTTTGCGCCCATAAAGAAGACCGCGTCATCGACTCCCGCGAAAGCAAGGAAGGAGATGTTATCCGACGGCGTAGGGAATGCCTCAAATGTGCAAGAAGATTCACGACTTATGAGCGCAGCGATGAGATCCCCTACATGGTGGTCAAGCGCGACGGCCGGCGCGAGAAATTCGACCGCCAGAAGATTCTTGAGGGCCTGCTCAAGGCCTGCGAGAAGCGGCCGGTGCCGATGCCTAAGCTGGCCGAAGTTGTGGACGAGGTTGAGTCCAAGCTGGCTGACAACCCGGAACGCGAGATTTCCACCACCGAGGTGGGCGAGCTTCTGATGGGGCGATTGCGTAGCCTGGACAAGATCGCCTACGTCCGCTTCGCCTCGGTATATCGTGACTTCCAGGACGTAGAGGCCTTCTTGGTGGAACTAAAGGACCTGCTACAGCGACGGGGCTAGTAAACGTCCAATCTCCAAATCCATGTAACCGGGTGCCCGCCAAAACATCTTTTGAAATAGAGACTTAACTTAAGAGCGGAAGACTGGTATACTATTAGCGGTCGAACGTAGAACGCCTCTCCGAGTGCGCCCGTTAGGGTGGCAGTAGACTTTCGCCAGAGGACGGTGGTTTGCGAGACAGCGTAAGTGACGGCGGGAGTTGGTGTTAGAGTGTCTGTTCTCGAGCAGATTTCGGCGGGCAGGTTTCGTGCGGCAGATTATAGTGTGAAAAGCCCAGCATCGGGCCTCCACTAAGTGGTGGGATCAACGGGCGGTGGTATGGGCGAGGTGAATGCGGTGGATCATTTCGAAGACCAGTTCCTGGGCGAGGGGCATGAGCCTCTAGGGCTTCCTTTCGACGAGGAAGCAAATTTCTTCCATCCCGAAGAAGTTCATGAGGGAGAAGAGTTTGCGCCCGCGCATCCAGTCGAAGAGTCGATTTACACCGATGATCCGGTACGCGTGTATCTGCGCGAGATGGGCGCTGTTCCGCTGCTGACGCGCGAGGGGGAAGTCAATCTGGCCCGCCGCATGGAGCGCGGCAAATTGCGGATGCAAAAGGCGATCAGCCGCTCCCCGCTGGTGCAGATGCGGGCGGTGGAAATTGCCGATCAGGTCAAGGCTGAAACCGAGGAACTGGATGCGTTTGTCGACCTCGGTGGGGATCTCGAAGAAGAGAGTGCCGCGTATGCCAAACGGCGTAATGAGGTCAAAGGCAACCTGTTCGAGATCGCTATCCAGTACAAGAAGTTCGAGCAGGTTTCCGCCAAGATGGAAACCGTTCCGCTGAGCAACAAGAAGCTGCGGCGCCGGTGGCGGGTGAAGGCGGCTCGCGGACGGGTGGAAGTTTCCCGGGCCATTCGCAAGGTGCCGTTCTACATCTCGCAGTGGAAGCAGTTCAGCAAAGAGATCGAGCGCTGCGCTGAGGAGCTTTCGCACCTGGAGCAGGAACTGCGCAAGCTGGAGGGTCGCTCCAGCCAGACCGCGCAGGCTAAAGCCCGCGAACTGAAGCGCGAAGTTCGCAAACGCGAGCAGACGGCCGGGGCCGGGCTGACCGATTTGAAGCATACTCTCTCGGTGATCCGCCACGGAGAGATCGAAGCCGAGCGGGCCAAGAAAGACCTGGTGGAAGCCAACCTTCGCCTGGTGGTTTCGGTCGCCAAGAAGTACGTGAATCGTGGCTTGCATCTACTTGATCTGATTCAAGAAGGAAATATTGGATTGATGCGCGCGGCGGACAAGTTCGAATACCGCCGCGGCTACAAGTTTTCGACCTACGCGACCTGGTGGATCCGCCAGGCGATTACCCGCGCCATTGCCGACCAGTCGCGCACCATCCGCATTCCCGTTCACATGAACGAGAGCATGAACAAGTTCCTGCGCGCCACCCGTGAGCTGGAAAAGGAACTGGGTCGCGCGCCGACCAACGACGAAATCTCGCGCCGCATGGATATTCCGGTCGAGAAGGTCCAGAAGCTGAAGACCATCTCGCGCGATCCTGTCTCGCTGGAGACTCCGGTCGGCCGCGACGGTGAATCCGCCCTGGGCGATCTGATCGAAGACCGCTGGGTAGGCTCGCCGGTCGATTCGGTGATCGACACCAACGTGCGCGACGAAACCGCGAATATCCTCAAGACGCTTTCTCCCAAGGAGGAGAAGGTGATTCGCCTGCGCTTCGGCATCGGCTGCGAGCGCGAGCACACGCTGGAGGAGATCGGGCAGGAGTTCGACGTCACCCGCGAGCGAATTCGTCAGATCGAAGCCAAGGCTCTACGGCAACTCCGCTCTCCCGAGCGCGCCCGACATCTGCGGGCTTTGCTGGCGGCACGATAAGCGGCCTGCCTGCTTATCGGCGGGGAGCGTTCTGCTGGCGGATGAACTCGCCGATTGCGACCACCAGTTTATCGATGCGCTCGTCGGTCTGGCGAAAGCGCTGGTCAGTTTCGCGCATCATTTCGCGCATCTTCTCATCCGCTTTGCGCATCTTCTCATCCGCTTCGCGCATCTTCTTGTCGGTTTCCTCGAACTGCTTGGCGACCCGGTCGAAACCTTTTCGAGTCTCCCTTGCCAGTTCGGCGATCAGCTTCTGTAAAGACACCTGATCCTCGGCGATGATCTGAACGACCTGTTCCAGACGATCGACGCGCTGTCCGATTGGTTTTTCCGCCACGACAGCATTATCCCACGCGGCCGTGTAACGGCGCCGCGACCCGCTTAAGCCTGCCCGCATGAGCGCCCAGTCTGCCATAACAGATACAATGTCACAGGAGTCTGGAGGAGACTGAGATGCCCAAGTTTGTCATCGCGCCGCATATGCGGCTGCACGAGTGGGTCGCCGAAGAGAAGGGCTACTTCACCGCCGAGGGCTTGGATTACGAATTCCGGGACGAGCTGACCTCGGACGACGGAAAAAAGCATTACCTCGGCGACAAAGTCGGCGCGTATCAAACCTTCGAACGGGGACGCTCCTCCGATATCAGTTGCGCATGTCATTGGACAGTGGACGTGGCGGCGTCGAATGGCCATGGGAAGCTGTATGCCGACGCCTACTCCGTCTCACCCTCAGGAATCTTTGTTCCCCCGGACTCGCCGATACGCATCCGGCCAACCTTGCGGGCGTGCCGATCTCGGTGGGCTACCAGTCCGGCAGCCACTACTCCACCATCCAGGCGCTGGAGCAATACCTGCCGGCCTCCGGATATCCAGTTATCCTTCGCCGAAGGGATGCTATTTCATCGCATGGGACAGCTTATCGACCGCCGGGTGCCCGCCGCGGCGCTGTTCAGCGGCCCCTATTATTTCGCCGAACAGCTCGGGTTTCGGAAGATTATCGACACCACTTTTGTAATCGCGACCCTGATCACGGGCGACCCGGATCCCGGAGGACGTTCGCAAATTCTTCCGCGCGCTTAAGCGCGCGCAGTTCGACATCGACCTGCGCCCCGAGCTCTACACGCACTTCTACAAGAAGGAGTTTCCGGCTCGCTTCCACGGGCAGATGGATACGCGGCGTTGGGGGCCCGGTGAACGCATCGTCTTCGAATCCTATACCGACAGGCCTTCGAAGATTCCTTCGCCTGGATCGCCGAGCGAGGCATCTTCCCGGAAGGCGAGATGGGATCGTGTAAGTATGAAGAGGCAGCGGTTTCCTTGCCGGCTCAATAGACGGTTGCGGGCTTCCCGGCGGCGGTGATCGGCTTGCCGCTTGCCTCTCATGCCCTTCCGTCTGAATCCTGCATCCCGAACCTTCGTTGACTCTAATACCTAGCGATCTATCTCCCTAATCTTGACGGAGATTGTGGAGTATTCCTACAATAGTGGAGCACCCATGGCACTCGCTGTTCCGCCGCCAACGGCGGCCTGGATAAAAAGTTGAAGCACGTCCCGCTCTCCTCGTCTCTGCTGGATCAGATCGGCAACACCCCTCTCTTGCGGCTGGCGAAGCTGGACGCCGAGCTGCCGGGGGTCGAGATCTACGCCAAAGCCGAGTTCTTCAATCCCGGCGGCTCCGTGAAGGACCGCGCCGCGCTGAACATGATTCTGGATGGCGAGCGCACCGGCCGCATGACGCATGACCGCACGCTGCTGGACGCAACCAGCGGTAATACCGGCATCGCCTACGCGATGATCTGCGCTCTGAAGGGATACAAGGTCAAGTTGTGCCTGCCGGCGAACGCTTCGCATGAGCGCAAGCAGATCCTCAAGGGCTTTGGCGCGGAGATGGTTTATTCCGATCCTGGGGATGGCTCGGACGGCGCCATCCGACTTGTGCCGCGAACTGTATGAGGCCGATCCCGGACGCCTATTTCTATCCGGACCAGTACAACAATCCGGCCAACTGGAAGGCGCACTTCGACGGCACCGCGGTCGAGATTATCGAGCAAACCGCGGGTAGCCATTACGCACTTCGTCACCTGCATGGGCACCAGCGGAACGTTCACGGGAACAGTCCGGCGGCTGAAGCGCGACGTGCCCGGCATCACCTGCATCTCCGCGCAGCCGTCCTCGGGATTTCATGGCCTGGAAGGGTTGAAGCACATGCCCACGAACATCGTCCCTGGCATCTACGACCCCACCCTGGCGGACGATAATCTGTGGATCGAGACCGAAGACGCCTATCGCATGACTCGCTGGATGGGCAGAATGAGGGTTGCTGGTGGGGATGTCCTCGGGCGCCAACGTGCATGCGGCTCGCCAGGTGGGCCGGCGGCTGGTCGGAAGCGGGCCGCGGGGGCCTGATCGTCACGGTGCTTGCGACGGCGCAACGAAATATTTGAGCGAACCTTTTTGGGACGATGAAGACTAGGCATTGATCAAGATTGAGGCGTCCGCCTGGGACGTGATGGTCTCCCACGCGGAAGTTACGTTTCCGAACGAATGCTGCGGCGCGATGATCGGGTCGATTGACGGCGACCGGAAGCAGGTCACGCTAGCCGTGCCGCTCGAAAACGCGTATGCGGGCGAGCAGGGCGCGCGCTATGAGCTGCGCCCGGAAGACCTGCTGGCGGCCGATAGAAAGGCTCGGGCGGCAGGCCTGGACTTGATCGGCATCTTCCATTCCCATCCGGACTGCGACGCGTATTTTTCCAAGACCGATCTGGAAAATTCCTGCCCCTGGTATTCGTTCGTCGTACTATCGGTGAAGAGCGGAAAGTTCGATCATGCGGCCAGCTTCCTGCCGAACCCCGACCAGACCGCCGCCGAGAAAGAAGAATTGACATGGCCAAAATCCTGATTCCGACGCCCCTGCGTCAATTTACCGAGAAGCACGATTCTGTGCAATTGGAAGGCGGCACGGTGGGCGAAGTGCTCACCGAGCTGATCTCCAAGTTCCCGGATCTGCGGAAGCAGATTTTCAACGATGAAGGCAAGCTGCGCAGCTTCGTCAATGTGTACCTGAACGATGAAGATATCCGCTACCTGGAAAAAGAAGCGACCACGGTAGTGTCCAGCGATACGCTGTCGATCGTTCCGTCCATTGCCGGGGGCTCGACAAGTGTAGCCGAGCCGCCCACGACCACCCTTTCCAAGGACGAGATCCTGCGCTACTCGCGGCACCTGATTATGCCGGAAGTCGGCATGGACGGGCAGATTAAGCTGAAGAACGCCAAGGTGCTGCTGGTGGGCGCCGGTGGCCTGGGCGCGCCGCTGGGATTGTATCTTTCGGCGGCGGGGATCGGACGCATCGGCATCGTCGACTTTGACGTGGTCGACTTCACCAATCTCCAGCGCCAGGTGATTCACGGGACCAAGGACGTCGGGCGCAAGAAGCTGGATTCGGCGGCCGACAAGATGCTCGACATCAATCCGAATATCCAGCTTGATCGGTATGAAGTGCCGCTCGACAGCTCGAACGCGATGGAGATTCTGGCGCCTTACGATCTGGTGATTGACGGGACCGACAATTTCCCCACCCGTTACCTGGTCAACGACGCGTGCGTGATCCTCAAGAAGCCGAACGTCTACGGGTCCATCTTCCGCTTCGAAGGACAAGCCTCGATCTTCGCGTATCCGGGTGGCCCCTGCTACCGCTGCCTGTATCCCGAGCCGCCCCCTCCCGGTCTGGTCCCGAGCTGCGCCGAGGGCGGAGTGTTGGGAATTCTCCCCGGCGTGATCGGCCTGATTCAGGCCACCGAAGCTGTAAAGCTGATTCTGGGAATCGGCGAGCCGCTGATCGGCCGGCTCATGCTGTACGACGCGCTGGCCATGCGTTTTCGTGAGCTGAAGTTGCGGCGCAACCCGGACTGCCCGGTTTGCGGCGATCATCCGACGGTTACCAAACTGATCGACTATCAAGAATTCTGCGGCATGCCGCATCGAGAGGAGGCTCCCGTGGCCCAAGCTCAAGAAGGCGAGATCGACCCGGTTGAAGTGAAAGCCAAGCTGGACCGCGGCGACGACTTTCTGCTGATCGACGTCCGCGAGCCGCACGAATACCAGATTTGCAGCATTCCGCATGCCAAGCTGATCCCGCTGGGGGATCTGCCCAAGCGGGTCAACGAGCTCGATTCCGCCAAGGAGATCGTGGCACACTGCAAGAGCGGCGTGCGCAGCGGGAAGGCGGTCGACTTCCTCCGCCAGGCCGGTTTCAAGAAGGTCCGCAACATGAAGGGCGGCATCCTGGCGTGGAGCGACAAGGTCGATCCGCGCGTCCCGAAGTACTGAAGCAATTTAATCCTGGAGTCGCTTTCCCCGGCCTGAGCTTGCGCCCCGGCCGTCAACCACTTTCGCCGCGAACCGTCTAGAATAGGAGAACTTATAAAGCTGGTCCGGCTCGCGGACTTGAGGGAAGGGTCTTGTGCGGCGTCTTTCTTTGATCATGCTCCTGGTAGGCCTGCCGGGGGCGATTCTCCTGCTCCCAGGCCCGGCGGCGCTAAAAGCCGCTCAAGAGGTTGGCTACGTACATGCCGCGGATCAGGCGGTCCCCGGCGCGATGGTGACCGCGCGGCAGGGCAACATGAAGGTGGTCGCTTATACCGACGCCAACGGGCGCTACGCTTTGAATCTGGGGCCGGGAGCCTGGGACATCCAGGTCGAGATGCTGGGGTTCACTCCGACGCGTGAGCAGGTGACCGTCCCGGCGGATCAGGCTGGGGCCGATCA
>CAWKEP010000012.1:0-636139 GCA_963848735.1 Bryobacterales bacterium | reverse complement strand
GCCTCTCAAGCAAGGCTACGTTACGCTGGGCAGCGACGGCGGTCACCAGGGCAAGGCCGGGTTCGACGGCAGCTTTGGGCTGGACGATGAAGCACTGCTGAATTTCGGGAAACAGTCGGTGAAGAAGACACACGACGCCGCGATGTCTGTCATCCGAAAGGCATACGGGCAGCGGCCGCGGCGCTTCTACTTTATCGGCGGCTCGCAGGGCGGGCATGAAGCGTTGGACGCCGCCGCACGCTACCCGCAGGATTATGACGGGGTGGTGGCTCATTACCCGGCGTATAACGTCACGCTGCTGCACCTGGGATCGCTGAACGCGGGAAAGGCCCTGTACGCCGACGGAGGCGCCGGATGGATCAATCCGCAAAAGACGAAGCTGATCGGTGACGCCGTCTACGCCAAATGCGACGCTTTAGACGGCGCGAAAGATGGAATCATCAGTAATGTCGCCGGATGCAACGCCGTGTTTGACATCGCGACACTGCGCTGCCCGAATGGAGCGGACACGGGCAACACTTGTCTTTCGGACGCGCAGATCGGCACGGTTCGAGCAATCAATTCCAGCTACAAACCAGGCGTCACGGTCGCCGGGATGGATACCTTCCCGAAATGGGCGCTGCTCGAAGGCGCGCTCTTCCAGGGACCGTCGAACTTCGGACAGGCGCCCCAGCCGTCCAACCCGCTCTCGGGCAAGGAAGCCCTGCTCTATTCTGCGGGCGATCAGACGGTGAAGTTCATTATCACCCGCGACCCCCACTACGACACGATGAAGTTCGATCCCAGTCAGTGGCAACAGCGGATCGCGGCGGTCGCTTCGATCATGGACGTGACCAACGTGAGCCTCGACAAATTCCGCGCCAAGGGCGGGAAAATCATCATGACGCACGGCACGGCGGACGATTTCATCACGCCACATAACTCGATTGAATACTATCAGCGGCAATTAGCTCATTTTGGTCCAGAGCGCCTCAACGGTTTCCTGCGCTTTTATGAGATCCCCGGCTTCGGCCATGGCTTTGGCCGGTTCAACGCGAAGTTCGACAGCCTGGTTGCATTGCAGAATTGGGTCGAAAAAGGTCAAGCGCCCAGCGGCCTCACTGCAATGGACGGGAACAAGGACGCCAATCGCACCCGGCCTTTGTGTGAATGGCCGAAGTGGCCAAAGTTCACTGGCACACCGGGAACGGAGAGCTCCGCGGCGAGCTACACCTGTACTCAGGAATAGTTCAAAACGAGCAGCGCAATCACCGGAACCATGCCCCCATTTGAACGCGTACTGCAAACCGCCGGGGGCTTCGTGCCCGCCCGGTGCCTGCTCACCGTGGCCGATCTTGCGATCGCGGACTTAATTGAAGCCGAGCCGGTCAGCGTCGTGGCCCTCGCCTCTATCCGCCAGGTTGACGCCGAGGCGCTGCGCCGGGTTCTGCGCCTGCTGGCCGCCCATGGAATCTTCGCGGTGCAGGGCGAGATGGTGTCACACACACCCGAGTCGCGGCTGCTTCAGTCGGCTCATCCCCAATCGCTGCGATCGATGGTGCGGATGATCGGAGCGCCGGTCAACTCTCGGCCTGTGGAACACCTGGCGCATTCGGTAGCCACCGGCGCTTCGGCTGCTGAGCAAGCTTACCCGGAAGGCTACTGGGGCTACCTTGCGCAACATCCGGAAGAAAGTCGTCTGTTCGATAGCGCGATGGCGGCAAAGGCTCACGTCCAGATCGCGGCAGTCCTCGACGCATACGATTTTTCCGGTTTCCGGCGCATCGCCGACATCGGCGGAGGCCGGGGCCATTTGCTCCACGCGGTGCTCGACCGTTACCCGCACTCGCACGGCATGCTCTTTGACCAGCCACATGTGATTGCCGATGCCGCAGGGTTCGCTTCGGACCGGTTGGAGCTTCACAGTGGAGATTTTTTCGAGGATGCTCTGCCGGAAGCCGACGTCTATATCTTGATGGAAGTGATCCATGACTGGACCGATCCGGACGCAACGCGTCTCTTAGAGTCGGTGCGCCGCGCAGCGCACAGCCACTCGCGCTTACTGCTGATCGAGAGCCTGATCCCCGACCAGCCCATGGCCAACTGGACCCAGATACTCGACATCTTCATGCTAGCCTTGTTCGGCGGCAAGCAACGCACCGAGCGCGAGTACATCGGTCTGGCCGCCCCAGCCGGTTTTAACTGGCAACGCACGGTGAGCGCGGGACCGGTCGATGTGGTTGAATTCGCCGCGTACTGAACAACCGTCAACCGCGTGGGTTCTCTATGAATTTCGGCGGCGTGGCAGTGTCCGCGAAATGGAAGACACAGAGATACGCCAGACGCAGGATTTTCGCCATTTTCACGTAGTTGATTCGATCCGCGGTATCCGTGGTGTGGTGGTAATCCGGGTGGAAACCGGTGAACCACCAGAAGGCTGGGATATTGCGCAGCACGAACGGGAACTGGTCGCTGCGGAAGAAGACGTTGAGAGAGGTTTCATGGTCGAAGCGATCGTCCAAGTCGAGGCCCACCTTCCGGTTCTCCTGCTGAACAGCGGTGGCGTAATCGGGGCTGTACATTGCTCCGATGAGATTCAGACGATTGGCGGTGTTCTTGGGAACCTCAATCAGGCCACGGGTCTGGTCGGATTCCTCCTCGTTGCGTCCGATCATGTCAAAGTTGATCATCGCGCGCGTGGTCGCAAGCGGGCGCAGCGGATGCTGGGCCATGTAGAAAGCCCCCAGCAACCCTCGCTCTTCAGCGGCAAAGACAACGAACAGCGTAGACCGCTTTGGCCTCCTTGGATTCGCGGCGATGGCGTGCGCCAGCGCTACGACGCCGACCGTGCCCGAGCCGTTGTCGTCCGCACCGTGCCAGATTTCCGTGCCGCTCCAGCCGTCGTGATCGTGATGCGCGCTGACGATGATCGTCTCGGCCTTGAGCGTGGGGTCGCTGCCTTCCAGGAGTCCCGCGACGTTGTAACTGGTGCCGCTGGTCGAGGAGGCGTTGCGTAGGTGAATCGAAATGCTCGAATCGAGCGGGCGCGAGGCGGGCTGAAGGCTACGGTCGATGCTGGCCTGGAGTTCGGCGCCGGCGGGGCCGCCTTCCATCAACTGTCGTGCGACGGCGTCGGTGATCACTACCGAGGGTGTGCGGAGTTCATCGCCGGAAAGAAACTGGGTGTGAATAGGATTGGCGCGGACCACCGAGCCTCCGATGCGCGCCGAGCGTTCCTGATTCGTGGGATGCTTGCGATTCGGCTCCGGAGCAATCAGCACTGCGATGGCTCCATGGGCCTGCGCGTTCAGGACCTTCACGCGGTTGGTGGCGTAGCGCGTGTTACCCGTGCCGTTGAAAATTGACTTCGGGTCCGTCTCCTGCGGCTCATGCTCGAACACGAGTACGATCTTCCCCTGCACATTCAGGTTCTGGTAATCGTCGTACTTCAGTTCCGGAGCGGTGATGCCGTAGCCCGCGAAGATCACAGGAGCGCTAAGGTCGACGGGCGTAGGATAGCCGCCGTTGGCATCCGGAAACTTCCATTGTTTCTCGGACTCGCCGTGCTTCACGGTAACGAAGCTGCCGCCCCGGTCGGGGAGATATTCCAGCAGCGGGACAGCTTGCAAAAAGCTTGCGCCGTTGCCAGGCTTGAGTCCTGCTTTCGAGAATTCGGCGGCAACCCAGTCGATGGCGACGTTATCACCTTGTTCGAGCGACATGCGGCCGTGCATGGCATCCGAGGCGATGAACGTGAGATCGGCCTGCAGCGTATCTTCGCGTATCAGATGGTAGCCGGGGAGGAGGGATTTTGGGACAGGTTGGATTTGAGCGGGCGCGCAAAGGCTTACAAGAGAGAGGAGCGGCCAGAGATTCTTCATAGGGAAGACACCATTAATGTAGCGAAATCATGAGGCCTTAGCTTCTTCGGTACTTCCCCAAGATCGTGCTAGGGCGCTTTTTCAAAGGAGGCTAAGCCTAGTTCAGCCGCAAAAAAGCGCGCCGAGTGCGATAAGGCATGGGTCCGATGTGCCAGAAGCTCGTTTGGGAGTCGCATCTTCGATCGCCGTTAGTGCAGCTTCGACGCAGCACCGCCCTCGCAGCCGTGGTCTGGGCAGCAGTAGTACTTCTCTCGCCGCCGGTTCAAGGCGCCGGTAGACAGTTTTTGCAAGGTCACGTACCGGAGGGCGTCACCGCCTCAATGGCCGTGCGGCCCCTCCCCAGATCCGAATCAATGAGTCTGGCGATCGGTCTGCCATGCCGAAATCAGAAGGAATTGGACGCCCTCCTCCAGGATCTTAGCGATCCTGCCAGCCCGAACTTCCGCCAATACCTGACTTCGGCCCAATTTGCCGACCGCTTTGGCCCATCCGAAGCTGATTATCAGGCTCTGGGAGCCTTCCTTGCAGCAAACGGACTGGCCGTGACCGGAACGCATCCGAATCGAATGATTTTGGATGTTACCGGAACGGTAGCGGACATCGAGAGCACCTTTCACGTGAACATGCTGACCTGGCGTCATCCAACGCGCGGCGAATTTTTCGCCCCAGATCGCGAGCCGTCGCTCGACGCCGGCGTGACGATTCTGGACGTCACGGGTCTCGATAATTTCGCGCTTCCACGCCCTATGGATCTCAAGTTTCGTCCTCTCAACTCCGCGACTCCTCTAACGTCAGGCTCCGGACCGGCCGGCCTTTTCAGCGGTGACGATTTCCGCCATGCTTATGCCCCCGGCGTGGCGCTCAACGGCGCGGGTCAGTCGGTAGGGCTGTTCGAGTTGGATGGATTCTACGCGAGCGACGTGCAGGCCAATTTCCAGCAGGCGGGCCTGCCGCCGGTACCGACTCGAACAGTGCTGCTGGACGGTGTCAGCGGCAAGCCGGGAAGCGCGAACGTGGAGGTAACGCTCGATATCATGATGGCCGCGTACATGGCGCCGGGCCTGAACAACGTCATCGTTTATGAAGGCTCCAACTGGAACGACATATTGAACCGCATGGCCACCGACAACCTGGCCAGCCAGCTCAGTTCTTCCTGGAGCTTCAGTCCTACCAACGCCACCACCGAACAGATCTTTAGCGAGATGATCGCGCAAGGCCAGTCGTTTTTCCAGGCGTCCGGTGACAGCGGAGCGTACAAAGGCCCCATCATGGCTCCTGCGGATGACCCGAACGTGACGGTGGTGGGCGGCACCAGTCTTACAACCGCGGGCGGAGGTGCATGGCAATCCGAGACGGCGTGGCCGGACTCAGGCGGCGGAGTCAGCAAGATCTGGCCGATCCCCAACTACCAGCAGAACGTCAACGTCGCGTCGGCCGGTGGGTCCACCAGCATGCGCAACATCCCCGATGTGGCAGGCATCGCCGACGTGCAGATATTTCTGATTTGTAACAACGGCCAGTGGATCGAGGTTGGAGGCACCAGCGCGGCGGCTCCCTTGTGGGCCGGTTTCCTGGCTCTGGCCAACCAGCAGGCAAAGGCCAACGGAAAGCCTGTTGTCGGGTTCTTAAATCCCCCCATCTACGCGATCGGCAAGGGGACAAGCTACCAAACCGATCTTCACGACATCACGCACGGTAGCAACGGCTTCATCGCTTTCCCTGGGTACGACCTGGTCACCGGCTGGGGCACTCCCGCCGGCCAGAACCTGATTAACGATCTGACGACCCTATCGAACACGGCAGCCTTCGGTCTCTCCTCTTCGGCTTCCACGCTTTCGATCGCGAACGGGTCCAGCGGCAGCGCCACCATCGCTGTCAGTCCCCAGAACGGCTTCAGTGGCGCAGTAAACCTGGCCGCATCGGGCCTGCCGGCAGGCGTAACCGCATCGTTCAGTCCGGCGACTGTCACCACCAGCAGCACCTTGACGCTGACCGCGAGCGCTTCCGCCGCTCCGGCAACTTCGACCATTACCATCACCGGAACTTCAGGGGATCTCGTAAACACCACCCAGTTGGTGCTTACAGTGACAGCCCTTCCGGCGTTCACTATCGCGGCGTCCCCGGCGAGCATAGACCTTGCGCCCGGCGCCAAAGCTACCAGCACCATCACGATCACTCCGCTCAACGGCTTCAAAGCGGCGGTGACGCTGTCGGTGTCAGGCCTACCCATGGGAGTGATCGCGTCTACAAAATCCGGGATGTTGACGCTGACAGCCAGCACCTCTGCCGCGCTAGGGGCATCCACCATCACTATTACCGGCAACGTCCGGCAGCCTTCACACTACGGCGACCGTCAGCCTGAACGTCGCCCTGGCGCCCAGCTTTACAATTGCGGCTTCGCCGTCGAGTCTCAGTGTTCAACAGGGGAGTAGCGGAACAAGCACGATCGCGCTCAATCTGGAAAACGGGTTTAACGGCAACGTGGCGTTTACGGCAAGTAGTGTGCCTTTTGGCGTTACCGCGACACTCTCCGGTGCAACAATAACGTTGAGCGCCGCCGCGAACGCAGGCATTGGCGTTGCGCGGCTAAGAATCACGGGCACGTCGGGCAGCGTAACGAAAACGCTGACCATCGCTCTCACGGTCACGCCACGGCCAAGTTTTACGCTCGGGGTAACTCCGGCGAGCGTGAGCATTTCTCCCGGCGCCAGTGCAAGCAGCCATATCACCATCTTTTCCGCCTATGGTTTCAACGGGACCGTGGCGTTGACCGCATCGGGCCTGCCCAATGGCGTTATCGCGACTTTCAGCTCTGTGACGGCGGGCAAAAGCGTGGTGACCCTCACTGCGGGGAGTGCCGCGCGCCCTGGCGCCTACACCGTCACAATCACGGGCACGTCCGGCGGCCTGACCAGTAAGATCACGATTGCTCTCAAGATCACGCCGTAGCCTGACTCTAGAGTCGCGGTAAACTCGGTCCAGACCACTGACGTCATGCCGCTTGATCAATTCAACCGTAGAACGCTGTTGACCGCTGGGTTAGTAGCTGGAGGAATCACTCGCATGGCCCTTTCCCAGGAAAAGACCAGCCGCGGCGGACGGGTTTCAAGCGCTCTCGCTCTGGCGCGAGTCGTTAATTCCCCGATCAGCTACGCCACCCTGCCGCCGGTACCGATCAAGTACGCCAAAATGATTCTCGCCAGCACATTATCGGGCGCCGCCGTGGGAGCGAACATCGGATCAGCCCGCATCATTCGGGAAATAGCCAAGGAACAGGGCGGCAAGGCGGAAGCCACACTTTGGTTCGATGGAGCGAAGCTCCCGGTCAATTCCACGGCTCGCGCAAATGCGATGGCGAGCGATGCTTACGCTTCTGATGACAGCGATTTGCGCAACGTTGCGCATATTGGAACTTGTTTAACAGCCGTGGGCCTCGCCATCGGCGAAAGGACAGCCGCGAGCGGGCCGGAAACACTGAGTGCGATGGTCTCGGGCTATGAGGTCGCGGGACGCATCACGGAAGCCATCGCGGCTAGTTCTTCAGCGACCGGGCGTGGGGGCGGAGCGATCAGCGGCAGCATTGGACTGGGCTTCCACGCTTCGTCGATCGTGGCCTTTGGCGGCGCGGTCACTGCGGCTAAGCTGCTGCGGTTGACGGACGAACAGATGGCGCAGGCCATCGGCATAACCGCGACCACCGTGGGCGGACTTTCCATCGGCACCAATAGTTGGGCACGCGAGTACCACGCGGGCAATGCGGCTCTCACTTCGATAAACGCCGCGCTTGCGGCCAGCCGCGGGTATACCGTCAATCCGGACATGCTCGAAGCACCGGGCGGTTTTCTGGCCGTGTTCGCTGGTGGCACGCCCGACGCCGGCAGCCTGGCGCGCGAGCTGAAGTTTGGATCGGACGACGGCTACCAGATCGCGCGCTACCTGGCGGTGAAGCTAGTTCCGGGCGCTCATGCGCTGCATCCGGCGGTAGAAGCCGCTGTGAACGCAGCGCGCGAAGCAAACGCGAAACCGGAAGATGTGGCCCAGATTCTCGTCGCTGGTCCGCAAAGCGGGCTGGTGGCGGGTACTCCGCCGAAGGACGTGATTCAGGCGATTCACAGCTTGTCTTATTACATCGCCTCCGCTGTAGCCGATAAAGACTTCTCGTGGGTTCATGCCGAGCCGGCGATGATTGAGCGCCCTGTCATCCGGCAGCTCATCGGCTTGGTTGCCCAGGATCCGGCGCCGGGTTCGGTGCGCTATCAATGGCCCTGGGGAGCAACCGTGACCATCGTCACCAAATCCGGCGCCCGTTTCACGAGCACCGTCGATGCCCCTAAGGGGTCCGCTCCACGGGGCATCGAATGGAGCGACATTGAAGCGAAATATCGCGCCTTGATGCCGCAATCCAAGCTTTCTACAGACCGGATCGCGGAAATCCTGCAAACGATTCGCAACTTCGAGCAGGTCAAGAGCGTTTCCCGGCTCACCGGCCTGCTCAGCTAGTTCGGATTCCCGAACAGTCCGTGCCGGAACTTCACCAGTTTGCAACCGGGCGCCATCTGTATTTTCATAGACATAGCAGGACGTTGTTCGGCTTTCCGAACAAATAGGCCGAAGGGATCGCGAACGGGGCGCCTCGCTGTATAATCCCGCGATGGATCTTAAACGTATCCTTTCTCAACTTCGCGCCGAACAAAAGAAGGTCGATGATGCAATCGGGGTGCTGGAACGGCTGCCAAAAACGCAGGGTCCGGCCCGACCGGGAAGGGCGCAGAAATCGACGAAACTGGCTGAGCCGAGTAGCGGACCCCTACGTCCCCATCTGGTCCAGAGCACCGGAGCTGGATCGTCCTCACAATCCCTGGACGGGGATTCTGGGAATAGCGTCAGGGTAAGGATCGGAGGCCAATCACGCTAGTGGTTTGTTGTTTCGCGGATCGTCTTTCGCACTGAGGTATTCAAGGCCCAGCGGCCCGATCGCCGTTATCTGCGTGACGTACTCACTGGACTTCGCCCAGTGGAAATGGGATGTATCGCCGGGCAGAACGATGACGCTACCGGGTGGATACGCCTGGAGTTTATCGGCGTCGAACTGATTGCCCAGGCCGACGTAGAAAACCCCGGAAATGACGGTGTAAACTCGATCCTCCGGGTGCCGGTGTGGCATCAGTTTCACGCCAATGGGTACTTTCACCCTGATCGTGTAGGGGCCGGCCTCCGAGGGCTGACCGACAACCACCGCCAGGCGGACCGAGGGTGGGAACGCCGCGAAGGGCTTCCACTCGATTTCTTCGGGCAGGACGGATCTGAAAACATCTTGGCCCGGCTGATGGGGTCGAACCGTACCTTGTTGTGGTTCCATGGCGTTTGCTTCTCCCTTGTCTGTCTCACTCAACGGTACTGCAACTAGGGTCAGGACAGTCGGCAAATGAAATCCGCGACTGCTGGCGCTGGGATTTAATCGTGCACCGTAATGAGAATGTTGGAGGGCGAGGAAGCATTGGCGACCGTCGCGACAATAGGATAATCGCCGTTCGCCAACGAAGCTGGAATCTGGATAGCGACCTGATACAGCGCTGCGCTTCCAGAGGCGAGAGCCGCTCCGTAGACCGTGGCAGTTTGGTCTCCAACGGCTACAGTGACCGCGTTAGCCGTGTTGTAAATAGTCCCGTTCGGTACTTCGACACCTTCAGGCGTGGAAGGGCTTGTAGGACCGAAGCCGGTTCCCCAGAGAATAATGACCTCGCCGGGTTTGGCCGGCGTAGTAGCCAGGCCGGGGAGCATTCCGTTTTCCACCGCCAGGCTGTAATCCTGATGAGTGGCTACGGCATAACTGCCCCATTGAAAGAATGCGGGCTGGACACTTGCTGCCAGTGTGTTGACCGGGGTGCTCGTTACGCCCGAATTTGTCACCGTCACTGTCAGCGATACCGAGCCGCTCCCGACATCAGGCGCTACAGCATTGATTTGTGTGGGACTGACGTAGGCGATATAACCCGGTTGGCCTCCAATGCTCACACTGACGCCGTCCAAGGACACAGGGAGTTTGCCGTCGACAATCGCATTCGACCAGGAGTCAGTTTTCGGTGAGAGGCTCGTTCCCAAAATAGTGATCCAGGAACCCGCGACGATTCCAGGTTCAAAGCTGGCACTGTTGACGACTCCAGTGAGAGTTGGGCCCTGGCCGCTTACCGCGAAGCTAACCGGCGCATCTTTGTCAACGTAGAAGCTTGTCCCGTCGGACAACAGCACCGCATTCCCTTCGCTAAAGACGTTGACCGTATACCCGCCCGCGACTATGAAATCCAATCCATAATTATCCAGGGTGCCGCCAGGCGGGTATCCGTTTAAGCCGGGAGCCGATCCCGACGGGTAGAACAGGTTGTCCCATCCGGAGATTGCACCAGTTGTGGGCTTGCTGGAGTCATAGGAACCAGGGTTCGGACCGATGATCGCACCCGAAAATCCGCCTCGTTTGGTTGTCGAGAACGACCCGGTTATGCCAACGATCTCATCTACGCCGGGAGTTCCCGTCGCCATAAGGGCGATGGTGCCGGAGGCGCTGATGCCCGCGCCGGTTATGGTGAAGGTCTCAACAGTCGTGCCAGCAAGAGCCAGCGGTGCGCAGAAAGCCACCACGAGGACAACATTTATTCCGAACGTGCATCTCATCAAATGTTTGTACCCTGAAATACGCGGGGCCGGACGGCGTCAATGAAAACGCCCCTTTCTCCTTCGGTTCTATACCCCAGTTTGCCACCGCTGGGCATCGGTGAAGAAATCGTTATCTTCATCAATGTATATCATTGATGTTCATCATTGATGATAAAGTGAGGAGTTTATCGAGATGGTCCACGCACGACCGGACCCTCGCGATACCGTTTTGACCATACGACCTCCCACCTTCCGCCTCTTGGCTGGTCTCGGGATCACGCTTCTCGCGGTCGGCGTTTACTCCGGCTATACGATTATCCAGCTTCGCAGTTTGCGAGAATTGCAGACACGCACCATAGACCGCAACCGCACCGATACTCTGCTCCTGCTGCGAATGCAGAACGGGCTCAATTCTCTGGCTCTGACGATGCGGGACATGGTGGATTCGGAAGAACCCTATCCGCTCACTGCCTGGCAACCGCAATTCCTTCGGATTCGCGATGACCTGGAAGACGCCCTAACTCGCGAAGAGAAGTTCTCGCTTGCAGACCGGACGCCCGGGCAACGCCGCTATCTGGCCGATTCATTTCGTCAGTTTTGGGATGCGCTGGATAGAATCTTCGACCTGGTCCGCAATGGCCAGAACGAGGAAGCGCGGACGAGAATTCGAATGTCTTTGCAGGCGCGGCAGGCCAGTCTGAGCACCGCGGTTTCGCGCTTGCTGATCGCCAACAACGAGAGTGAACAAACGGCTGCGGCACAGACACAGGAGCTTTACGCCGGGGCGCAGCGCAATGTCTACATCTTTCTAGCCGCCATGCTGGTCGTGATTGTGCTCACCAGCCTTTATTTGGTGCAATACAACCGCGGTTTGTTCAAGCAAGTGGCGACGCTGTCGGAGAGGCGCAGTGAATTGGCGCGGCAGCTGATCTCGATACAGGAAAGTACGTTCCGCTCCATCTCGCTCGAGCTACATGACGACATCGGCCAGATTCTTACCGCGATCGGCGTCATGCTGCAACGGGCCGATCGGAAGGCCGGCGATCTGATCGAGATCCGCGAGATTGTGCAGACCACGCTCGAGAAGGTCCGATCGCTGTCGCGTGCTTTGCATCCCATGGTTCTCGATGAGGAGGGCCTGGAAAGCGCGGTGGACGCCTATTTGCCCGCATTCGAAAAACAGACGGGAATTGAAGTACGGTATGAGAAAACGGGTGAGGGCCACAACCTGGACCGCGAGCTTTCCATCCATCTCTATCGCGTGATGCAGGAAGCGCTGAATAACGTCGCGCGCCACTCCAATTCGAGGAGCGCCGCGGTGCGGCTGAGCTTCCTCCCGGAAGCTGTGGTGCTCGAGATCCAGGATAGAGGCATCGGATTTCAGGGCAAGCCGACGCACGGACTGGGCTTGGTCTCAATGCGGGAGCGAGCCGAGTTGCTGAACGGCAGCATCGAGTTTACAAACGGCGAGAGCCCCGGCGCGCTGGTTCGCGTGACGGTCCCTCTGGCAGGCGAGGCGGCGGATGCTTGAATCCCAGATTCCAGTGCTTCTGGTGGACGATCATAGTCTGGTGCGCAAGGGGTTCCGGCGCATGCTGGAGGATGACCCTGGTATTCGCGTGGTGGGTGAGGCAAGCGACGGTCCCGAAGCCGTGGAAGCAGTTGCCGCGTTGAGGCCGCGGGTGGTGGTGATGGATTTTTCGCTGCCCAGCATGAACGGAGCGGTGGCCACCCGCCGCATTCGCCAGTTGCATCCGGAGACCGAAGTATTGATTCTCAGCATGCACGCGGAGCCGAGCTACGTGCGCACTTGTCTGGAAGCTGGCGCGCGCGGCTATCTACTGAAAAATGCCATGGACCTCGAACTTGTGTCGGCGGTACGTAGGGTCGCCGCCGGCGAGCAGGCGCTAGATCCACGGCTCGGCACGCTGGCCGAAGCCACCGAAGCGCCGCCCAAACTGTCGACGCGGGAACTCGAGGTTCTGCAGTTGATTGTGCATGGGAAGTCGAACAAAGAGATTGCCACGGTTCTGCAATTGAGCGTAAATACGGTTTCCGTGCATCGCGCCAATATCATGCAGGCGCTCGATATTCACAACACGGCGGGACTGGTTGTTTACGCCATTCGCACCGGACTGGTCAGTATCCCGTGACCCGGCGGACGTTCGTTCTCGGGGCGGCTCCGCTGATTGCAGGTGCGTCGCCTGCCGCTCCCGATATCGGTTTCCGTTTGACGGACGTGACCAACCATGCCGGTATCCGTTTCCAGCACAACAGCGGCGCGTTCGGAGCCAAATATCTCCCTGAAACACTCGGCCCGGGCTGCGCATTCCTGGATTATGACGGCGATGGCTGGCTGGATATTCTGCTGGTAAACGGCGCTAATTGGGCGGGCGGCCACGTGGGAAATCGCCGCGGGCGGTCGACGTTGAGTTTGTATCGCAACAATCGCAACGGCACATTCACCGACGTCACCGAGCGCGCGGGGCTTGCAGTCGAAATGTACGGCCTGGGCGTGGCCGTTGCGGACTATAACAATGACGGCTTCCCCGATATCCTCATCACCGCCGTGGGCCAGAATCGCTTGTTTCAGAACACCGGCAAGGGCACGTTCGTCGACGTGACGCAAAAATCCGGCCTGGGGGACAGGATCGGGTTCAGCACGTCGGCTCTCTGGTTCGATTACGATCGCGATGGCCTGCTGGATCTGTTCGTCTGCAACTACGTGCAGTGGTCGCCCGAGCACGATGTTTTCTGCAGCGTGGACGGCAAGAATAAGTCGTACTGCACGCCGGAGGCTTATCACGGGTCCACCTGCTGGCTATTTCGCAATCGAGGCAACGGCACGTTTGAGGACGTGACGGCGAAAAGTGGAATCTTCGACACCACGTCGAAATCACTCGGTGTGGCGATGCTGGATTACGATCACGATGGCTGGCCGGACCTGTTTGTCGCCAATGATACCCAGCCGAATAAGCTGTACCGCAACCGGCGCGATGGCACGTTTGAGGACGCGGCGGTTCGCGCGGGAGTGGCCTTTAGCGCCGACGGCAGAGCGCGCGCCGGAATGGGCGTGGATGCGGCGGATTTCGACAACGCCGGTGTGGCCGGTATCGCGATAACGAACTTCGACGGTGAGATGATGGCGCTCTATCGGCCACGGCGGGGCGGCACTTATGAAGACGCGGCAATGGCCTCGGGGGTGGGTCAGGCATCGCGGATGCGACTCGGCTTCGGGTGCGCTTTCCTCGACGCCAATCTGGATGGACATCTCGATCTGGCCGCAATCAACGGGCATATCGATGACACGGTTCGCGGCATCGTGGGCAATCATGGCTATGCACAACCACCCCATCTGTTCCTCAATGATGGAAAGGGCGGGTTCCGCGATGTTGCCGCGCAACTTGGCGGTGGCTTCGATGCACCCAAAGTCGGGCGTGGACTGGCCTATGGCGATTTCGATCGCGACGGCGATCTGGATCTTCTTCTCACCACCAATCACGGCCCCGCGTTCCTGTATCGCAACGACCTAACCTCCGGCAACCGCTCGCTGCGCTTTCGGCTCCAGGGAACCAAGTCAAACCGCGACGGCATCGGCGCGATAGTGCGGGTCACCACGGCGGAGGGGACGCAATCGCGCATGGTGAAGACGGGTTCCAGCTATCTGTCGCAATCCGAATTGGCGGTGACCTTTGGGTTAGGCAAACGCGACAGGGCAGATCGGGCTGTCATCGAATGGCCCAGCGGACAAGTCCAGGAATTCCGGAACGTGAACGCCGGCGAGTATCAATGCACGGAAGGGAAGAACCCGGCGAGCGATTTACGTTGAAGAGCCGCGCCGTCGCGCTTCGCGTTCCCGTTGTGGGTCAATTCGAGGAGGTCGCCTTCTGATTCTTGACTTGCAACTCATTGATGACTTGGCGGACGTTCGGCACCGACGAGGCCACCGTCTGAGCCTTTGCACGCCGGGATTCGCTGCCGACCTCCCCGGTCAGAGTAACAACGCCATTCTTGACGCTGTGGCTGACCCCCTTCTTCATCGAGCTTTGGAGGAAAGCGGCATCTAAGTTCTTGTTAATGCCCTCATCCAGATCGGCATTCACGTCTTTTGCCTCTGTCTCCGCGCCAGGAGGAAGAACGGCTACCTGGTTCGAGACAACCTCACCAACCGCGATGGATTTCGCCAGCGTTTCGGCCTGCGCCTTGTCGCTCTCACTTGTCACATGGCCGCCCAAGGTTACTAGACCCTTATCGCGATCCTGGCTGACCGAAACATCTTTGAGATTGGACTGGTCCAAAGATGTGCGGATGCTGCCCGCGACATCCGGCGACTTAGTTACCGTGCTGGAGCATCCGGCAAGGGTGCCGACTGCCGCCAGCAAAAAACATGTTAGACCGGTTCTGTACGATTTCATATCCGTCCTCTGGTTCCGAGATTTAACGTCGTCATGAAGTGCTATTGCATGCTTCATGCCAACCTACCGGCTGGGACTAAACCAGGAGCAATGCGTGGTTTCCGAAAATCTCTGAGTGCTGTACGTCCGCCTGAGAGGCGACAATGGTGCACGGCCCGGAAATTATTGCCGGATCTTCAGAAGTCGCTTTCGCTGCGAAGGTTATCGTACAGAGATATAGGAAAGGTTCCGGGTTGCCTTGAGTCCAACAGTCAGGAAGGAGAAACGGAATGGACAACGAACCAACCTTCTCCCTTGATTGCGTGAGAAAAAATGGAAGGCGCGAAAGAACAGGGCTAATTCGTCAGACTCTATCCGAAGCGAGAGAGCAGGCCGAGCGGGTACTGCGGCTCGGAAACGGTCTTTACACCGAAATTGATATTTGCAACGAATATGGAATCATCGAAACGATTCAGAATTCCGCCGTTCCAATGAACCTGTCCGAGCTGCAGCTCACGGAAGACCAATCCAAAGATACGCATCTCGTCCGTCATTGACCGTCTATTTCCTGAGAAGCAGATCGTCCAAGGTCGCACGGGCGTGCTGGAACCCGGTTGGGCCAACGTGGACCGAACCCTGAAAGGGGCGGTTGATATCGGCAATAGCAACCAGCACCAGGGAGATGAGGAGTGACAGCAGGAAGACCTGGATCAGCTGCAGTTGGAAGTACGTGCTGCCGAATAAACACGCGGATAGGATCGTTGCGATAGCGCCGACCACCAGAACGGTCCACAAAACCGCCGGCAGACCGGCCACCACCTGTAACTCCCGCGCTCGGCGGTGCTCGGTCATATTGCTAAGTTCACTTATGGTGTGGTCGAGGGCGATCTGCTCGGAAGGATTATGCGCCTCGGTGCTCATCACGGTGGCCCAAAGCTCCTGGATTGCGTGCCTCGAAGCCGGGCTGGTCTTCAATTCACTCATCGCCGGCCATTCCTGAGTCAGCATAATATCCACGTACTCACTCGCGGCGGTTTGGACTTCCCGCCTTTGACCAGCCGGAAGCGCTTGCGCCGTGCGAACCACATTTACTAGCGAATTTGCCTCAGCTTCGGCGTTCACGGTAGCAACCTCAAAGTTGGTCCAGACCGCGTACAGCATAAAACCGACAATGACCGCGTAAGTGGTACCTAGCACGGTTACCTGCCAGCCAATTAAATCATTGTGCTGGCGCCGCAGCTCGTTCGGCCATGCGCGCTCCACCAGAAACAGGAACGCCAGGGATAAGGCCACGACGAGCGCGACGGTCAGTATGCTTTCAAATACGCTCAACAAGCTTTGGATTCTCCTTCAGCGGGCAATCGAGAGCAGTTGCGCGAGCGCTCAGGTCCATATGGGACAACTATGGTAGCACCCATGATTTTGGACTGGTGAAGCCCCTTGCCTACACCTGAGTCCGCTGCGCTACAGTGGCGTAATGCGTCTGCCACCTCTGCTGCTCTTTGCATTCATTCTCCGCGCCCAGGCACCCACGCCTTCGCCCGAAGAGATCGCCCGCAAGCAGCTGGAATACACACGCGCCCACTACACCAAATACGACTACCGGATCCCGATGCGGGACGGGGTGAAACTCTTCACGTCGGTCTACGTCCCGAAAGACGATTCAAAGAAGTATCCGATTCTTATCGAGCGGACCCCATATTCAGTTGCGCCCTATGGCATCAATAACTACCCCACGCGATTGGGGCCGTCTGATCTATTTACCAAAGAAGGCTTCATCTTCGTCTATCAGGATGTTCGCGGGCGTTATCTATCGGAGGGCAAATTCGTCGATGTCGCCGTGCACAAGACCCGCCTGGAAGGCCCGAACGATCCTGACGAAAGCACGGATACGTACGACAGCATCGACTGGCTGATAAAAAACATCCCGGGCAACAACGGCCGTGCAGGCATGTGGGGTATATCGTACAACGGCTTTTACGCCGCCTATGGCCTGATGAATTCCCATCCGGCGCTGAAGGCTGTCTCGCCGCAAGCCCCCATGGGCGACGTCGGCAATGGCGACGACGCGTATCACAATGGCGCGTTTTATCTCGCAGCCAACTTCGGCTTCTATGTCGGGTTTCAAACCCCGCGGCGTGGAACCCGAACGCCCGCCCCGCACCCTTCCATTCGATTTCGGCACGCCGGACCAATATGAGTTTTACCTCAAGATGGGTCCGCTCGCTAACGCGAACGAAAAATATCTCAAGAATCAGAACAGTTACTGGGATGACCTGCTGGATCACGATGCGTACGATGAATACTGGCAGACGCGCGCGCAGTGGCCGCACATGAAAAACACAACGCCGGCCGTCATGTTCGTCGGCGGCTGGTTCGACGCCGAGGATCTGGCGGGCCCGCTCAAGCTGTTTCGCGCGGTAAAAGCCGGCGGACCAAAGGCGCCCGTCACGCTCGTCATGGGCCCCTGGCTACACGGCGGTTGGTCGCGCATGGATGGCGACAAACTCGGCAACCTCAGCTTCGATTCAAAGACTGGCGAGACCTATCGCGAACAGATAGAGTTGCCCTTCTTCCTGCAGAACCTCAAGGACAAAGGGGACGGGTTGAAAGCTTCCCCGGATGCCAAAGTCCCCGAAGCGTATCTATTCGAAACCGGCACAAATCAATGGCGGCGCTTCGAAACATGGCCGCCGAAAGAAGCCGTGGAAAAGACGCTTTGGCTGGACGCGGCCGGAAAACTTGCATGGCAGGCGCCATCCGCGGTGGGAATGGACGAATACGTCAGCGATCCTGACAAACCGGTTCCGGTGATCGGCGAAATCGGTCCTGGGATGGCGGGCGACTACATGACTTACGACCAACGCTTCGCATCGCGCCGTCCCGATGTGCTTGCCTACCAAACCGATCCGCTCGATCGCGACATTACCATCACCGGTCCAGTAACTTCGGTTCTGCATGTATCGACGACAGGCACCGATTCCGACTTTATCGTCAAACTCATTGATGTCTATCCGGACGATTACCCCGGGCCTGAGCCGAACCCGAAAGGCGTGCACATGCCGGGTTATCAGCAACTGGTGCGCGGCGAGCCGATCCGCGGCAAATTCCGCGATAGCTTTTCAAAGCCTGAGCCTTTCAAGCCCGGCGAGCGCGCGAAGATCGAATATGTCATGCCCGATATCTGCCACACCTTCCGCCCCGGCCATCGGATCATGGTGCAGATTCAGAGCTCGTGGTTCCCGTTGGTGGATCGGAATCCGCAGACTTTTCTCAGCATCCCTCGCGCGAAAGCCGGGGATTTTCGGAAGGCTACAGAACGCATTTACCGGGGCGGACCAGACGGTTCGGGTCTGCTCCTCCAGGTTTTACCCTGATCCGCGCAAGCAATTACTGCGCTCCCACAAGAACCGGTTCGGCCGTCTCATGTTGAGACGGCCGGATGTACTCAACAACCTGGAAGAAGCTGGTGAACAACTGGTCTGGCTGAGCGCGTTCGAAGGAAGCCTTGGCTTTTTCTGGATCGCCGCTGAAACCCCAAATACCCACCATGACCGTGACCTTTGGGAAGCGCGACCGTATATGTTTGAAGATTTTCTGGGCGGGCGTGAACGCATAGGGCGGCAAAGCCGAAATAAAGATCACGTCGTTGGTTCCGGGCTCCAAAAGCGCGAGCATGTCGTTAAAGTTCGATGCGCCGAGAAATGAGAGAGCGATGTCGCCCCGTTGTTCCAGCAGTTGTGCAAGCATAGCGCAGGCAATCTCGTCAGCCTGATCATGGGCCGGTACGCACAGGATTCTTCTACTCTCCCGGACAGGTCCTTTGGGCGCTTCCGCTTCGCTAGATTCCTCACCCGGTGGTCGGTAGTCAGAGAATTCGGAAACCATTTCGTTCAGGCTCAGGAAGAGGAATTCCTCCCTGGTTGCATCGATCTCGCCCCGATGCCGGTCCTGTTCGGCCATTGTCAAGGCCGGGACCAACACGGAGTCATATAGCTCGATCAGGGAGTGTTCTTTGAGAAACGCGTCAACAACGGATCGAGCCTCCACTTGGTCCATCGCTAGCAGGCGTTGGTATAGCTGCGCCTGAGGTTCAAGGACAGGCTCATCCCCCAGAAGAATGTGCAGAAAGGAGAACTGCGGAACGTACCTTCCCAATACCAACAAACAAACTGTTAAAGGCGTGGAAAGGACGAGGCCCGCGTAACCCCACAGAACTGTCCAAAAGACCGCGGCGACCAGAATTGCCAAGGACGATATACCCGTGTGAGCGCCATACAGCCACGGTTCCACGACGTTGGCGGTAAGCACTTCGAGACCAACCCCCAAACCAACGACGAGTAACGGGGGCGTCCACGTATCGAAGACCGCCAATGACAGCACCAGCGGGAGAGCCAATGCCAGCAGGCCGCCGAAGTACGGTACCACGCGCAGCAACCCAGCTACCGTTCCCCACAGGACTGCGTAAGGCACGCCGATGAAATACAGGCCAAGCCCAAAGAAGAGTCCGAACGCCGCATTCACCAAGAATTGAATCAGCAAATATCGGCTGACTCGATTGGTAGCGTCATCCAGTGCGCTGGTCACTACATTGAGTTGGCCCAGTCCGACTAGCCGAAGAAACCGATTGCGCAGATCTTCCTTCTTCGCCAACATGAAAACGGTAAAGATGAGAACAATGCCGGTAATGCCCAGCGGCGCCACGAATGGCCTGATTAAGTCGCGTACGTACTCTAGCCCGTTGCGAGGCCGATCCACGAGTTCGACCGGGACCGGACCCGGTACCGGACCCGGTACCGGACGATGGATCTGCGCTGGCGCGCCACGCCTGGCTGGAACAGGAAGACTCGCGCTGGCGGCCGGCGTCTGATCTGTGTTGGAAAGCTCCTTGCCAAGTTCCTGGACGCTCTCTGCCGCGCGCCCCAAGGCGCCCTTCGACGGTTTCCGCATCGCTTGGAGTTTTTCATGAACGTTTTGCCTGTACTTAGGCAATTCATTGGCTACTTCGATCAGTTGATTCCCCATAACCCACGCGAGACCTGCCGCCGACCCGACGAATAACAAGATAACCAGGAGCACTGCCGGGGTGCGGCTTACATGGATTTTGTGGAGCCAACTCACGGCGGGCGAAAGGATGAGAGTTAGCGTCAGCGCGAAGGCTAAGGGGATCAGAATTTCACGCGCGAAATACAGCGTTGCGATTGCGATCCCCAGGATGGGGAGCGGCCCAATGCGGAAGCTGATAGGAGCGTGACGCGTCATTTTGGTGGTGAGGCCAGGGACGACCATGTCCCTAGCCCCAACCGATGAAACTTCGTTCCGAATGGTTACCTGACAACGGACTCTGCGTGGGTGGAACTGGCACTCGCTTCACCCGCTGAGGCGATGTCTTCCGCGCCGGTTGCTTTCAGAAGATCCTTCGCCCGCGAAATTTCGTTCGAAGTGTCGCAGTGGACCGACAGCAATACACCGCCCCCCTTCACGCGGCCCTCATAACGCTTGGCCTCGTACTCCGGGATGCCCATGCCTACCAGAGCGCCAATCAGCCCGCCCACTGCTGCGCCTGCGCCCAGACCTGCCAATGCGCCAACAATTGGACCGGCTGCAATGAACGGGCCTACGCCTGGGATCGCCAGCGCGCCAATGCCGGCTAGAAGTCCCAGCGTTCCGCCCACCGCGCCCCCCGTAGTCACCCCAGCAGTTGTGCCTTCTGGGGCCTTGGTATTCTTTTCGTGAGCGAACTCTTTCGAGCTTCGAATATCGGGGAGCAACACCGAAATGTCGTTGTTGGAGAATCCCTCCGAAATCATGCGGTCGACCGCGCGTTCTGCCTGCTCGACGCTCTTGTAAATACCGAATACCGCCGTGTTTTTGTCCGACATGTGTGTCTCCTTGTAGATCTTAATTTTGAAGCTACTGCTTGACCGAAACCTGGTCGATTACCTTGTCGGCGCTGCCGGCAACGGCGACCGCCTTAGCGATGACCAAGCTTTTTTCTTCCTCGGATTTTACCGGTCCTTTTAAGGTGACCGTTCCGTTTTGACTGATGATTTTGACGTTGTGCGCATAACTCGACAAAGTTTTGTCGGCCATGATCGAATGGCGAATGTGCTTGGTCATTTCGCGATCGCCGCGATTCTCTTTCTGCTGATCGGCAGTGGCTTGGCCTGCATCGCGGTCCCGCTGGTTCACTATCGTGTTGTCCGGCTTCGGTGACTCGGAAGTTTGCGCTTTTGCCGGCGCCGCCACAATCACGGAAACCGCGAAGAGCGCCATTGTTAACAGAGTAGGTTGAACGTTCTTCATAATGGTTTGCTCCAAATGGCTTGCTCCAAGAGCCGCCCTACTGGCGTTGAGCCGAGTCTCGATTCAGCGCCCGCTCAAACCTCGCCGCCGCCGCCGGAGTCCTGAAGTCGCCGGTCAGAATTTCACGGTTGCTTGAGTCGTGGCCGTATAGCTCCCGGTTAGCTTCTTCATCGGGACGAAGCGTTGCGCCTTCTAAGGAGACGCCCGCGAATAGCCCGCGTGAACGGGAATACGAAAGCATTTCCGCATGCAGCATGGCGTCCGTCTGCGCACTGGCGTCGCGGCCTAGGGGCCCGCCCGCCACTGTCGCTTCGCCGCCCAGCGTAAACTTGTCGGACAGCAGGTGTTTCATTCCCCGATCATTCATCACCAGCAGCACCACATCCGTGTCTGAAACGCCAATCTGAAACCCAAAACTTCCGCCCTCTACCCGCATGGCGGCAGGCGCGCTCCAACCCACGCCACCGTTCCTGCGGCAGACCGCAAACCCCCGCCCGTATTTTGCGCCGAAAATGAACCCTGCTTTTTTCATTCCCGGAACAACAACGACGCAATGCGCCTTATCGATGAGATCTTGGGGGATACCTTGATCGGCCGCCCTCATCATGTCAACTAACGTGTCGGCCGACGCGTCCAACCTGTCGTCAACCTTAACTTCTCTATCCGCCGCAAAAGCCGCGGAACTTAGAGATCCTGCAATTGCCAGAACCAACATCGAGTGTTTTAGATTCGTTCGCATAAAGTCTCCTTCCTTTCACTTTCGTTACCGGCACGCCCAGGGCCGTTCAGCCTAAGGCGTCTCAAGAATTGAAATAGTCGCCGAGCTTGCAACGCCGGATCGCCTTACCGGCGCGAACGCGGGCGCAGCTGCGTTCGACGCGGCAATCTGGTAAGACTTACCTTCCCCCGTCGGATATTGCATTTCAGCGGACCTAAGCGCAGGTGTTATAGTGATCGAGCGGCGCCGCGGCGTTTAAGAATCACTATGGACTTGACACACATCCATCTGTTGCTGAACCATTTTCCGACTATCGGATATATCATTGGCGGCGGCCTATTTCTGCTTTCCCTCATCATGAAGAGCGATGATTTGAAGCTTGCCAGCCTGGTTATCCTGCTGGGAATCGCTCTCCTCGCGATCCCCACCTATATGAGCGGAAATGGCGCGCAGGACGGCATCAAGTCCCTGCCGGGTGTATCAAAATCCATGATTGAGGCCCATGAAAGCGCAGCGTTGGTGGCCATCGGATGCATGTTATTCACGGGAGCGTTTGCCTGGCTGGGATTGTGGCAATTCCGCCGCCTGGCGCGCATCCCTGGGCTGGAATTTGGGTGTGATCCTGATTCTCACTTGGGTGTCGTTCGGCCTGATGGCCCGCGCCTCCAATCTTGGCGGCGAAATTCGCCACGCTGAAATCCGGGCCAGCCAGGGAACCGTCACGCCGGCCGCGCCCGTCCCGCAAGAAAGCCCTGCCCTGGGGCGGGCTGTCGGCTCATTTGTTACAGACACCCCGTGGATGTGGCCTACTTGCGAGACCCTCCATTTTGTCGGCCTGAGCCTTTTGTGTGGCGTGGTGTTTCTGGTGGATCTGCGTGTTCTCGGAGTCATGCGCGGCGTGTCATTCGCATCGCTGCACCGTCTATTGCCTTGGGCCGCGCTGGGATTCGGCTTGAATGTCGTCACTGGTATGTTGTTCTTCGTGGGGATACCCGGCCAATACATCCACAATCCCTCCTTCTATTGGAAAATCGGGCTGGTGATGCTGGCTGGTGCGAACGCGCTGTATTTTACTATTCTCGACGAACCGTGGTCCCTGGGACCCGGGGAGGACGCACCGCTTACGGCCAAAATCGCAGCCGCGTCCGCCATGGTCCTGTGGGTGGGTGTCATGTATTGCGGAAGCATGCTGCCATTCTTAGGCAACGCATTTTAGCTTGCGGTTGACGGGAGGGGAGGGAAGCCTTGTCATTGGTAGTTGGAACCATTCTCTGGGTGACCGTAGTAACGGTTGTCGTGGCGATCATCGGCTATGTGATGGATAGAAGTGAGGCGCGGCAGGAACGTAAGGAATAACCATCGCCAGGAATAACACATGCACCAGTTTCTTGTATCCCTCGAAAACTTGGCTTTCAGCCAATGGGTGAAAGACGCCCCAACCATTTGGGCCTTCCCAACGATTCTCATTGTCCACACCCTGGGAATGTCCATCGTGGCCGGCGTCAGCGCCATCATCAGCCTGGTTGTGCTAGGCTTCTGGCCTGCTGTTCCAATCAAGCCCTTCGCGCGCGCGTTCCCGCTATTGTGGTTCGGGTTCGGCATCAACGCGGTCAGCGGAAGCATGATGCTGATTGCCGATGCCACAACCAAGCTCACGAGTCTGGATTTCTACATCAAGATGGCGTTCGTGTTTGCCGGGCTCTACGTTCTCATACGAATGCGCCGGCAAGTATTCGAGGATCCGCAGCTCGATAAGGCCCCGGTGTCAGGCCATGCGAAATTGCTGGCCTGGGCGTCGCTGGCCTGCTGGTTTGGCGCAATTACCGCCGGCCGTTTGCTGGCCTACGTCAAGTAGCCTTAGGGAATTACGTGTAACCAGCATCACCCGCCCAGCGCCTTTCCGGTGATATACTCGCTGTCGGTCGCTAGGGTAAATGGCGTCCGGCGCTATCACAATTCTTGAGGAGAAGTATAAATGATTCAACGAACTCTAGGATCTCTGGCCTTGTTCGGGTGGCTGATGGCCGCCAGCGTCTCGTTGCAGGCTCATCATTCCCTCGCGGGCGTGTACGACATGAAAAAGGAAACGAATGTGGAGGGAGAGGTCACGAGCATAAAGTTCTCAAATCCCCACGGATCCTTGTCTCTCGCGGTGAAAAATGCGGATGGCACGACCACCGAGTGGGTGATGACGCTTGGCTCCGCCACTGCCCTGGCCCAGCGCGGGATCGGCAAAACCGGACCAAATGCCCTGCACGCCGGGGACAAGATCAAAGTGATGTTCCTGCCCGCCAGGGACGGCAGTCCGTTGGGTTTTCTCAAGTTAGTGACCATGCCGGACGGACGCGTGATCCAGATCGCCGCACCGAACGCCACCGAGTAAAGTAGGGGCCGAATATCATGGCTTCTCGACAAACTAGGGTTGCGATCGGAGTCGTTCTCACGATCGGCGCGCTAGTACCGTCCGCCGTTCGGGCGCAGGGCTTCGGCGATTACCCGGTAATCTACAGACCTGCGAAGGGCGCCAAGGACTTGCGGGCCGTGCTCTTCAACTGGGCCTGGTACATGGGCATGCTGCGGGGCATCGACGAGCACGAGCTGATCGCCTCGCTTGAATATCAGGGTAAGGGGTCCATCCAAGTGGACGGACAGCCCTGCATGCTCACGAAATATCGTGCAAGCACGAGCTACCAGACTCCGGGACAGCGGGTTCAGTACACCTGCACTCGGCCAAATGGGCAAACTTACTCCGCGGTCGAGGTTGTCAGCGGGCAATATGCCTGGAACGAAGACATCGCCGGTGCGGAGATCATCCCGGGCAAAGGGAAGGCGACCCCGATGCCAGGCGCCGTCCAGGAGCGGCTTATCCGTCTTTGGGCCGGTCCCCAGGGCGCGCCCAAAGCGGCCATTGCGAGCCCGCCGAACGCAACTCCCGGCGCCAATCCGGGGACTCTTTTGAAGGACGGGATCGATAAGACGGGAGAAACGTCATTGTCGTGGGAGGGCGGAAAGCCGCTGGTGACATTCCCCATTCCCGGTGTTCCGGGCGCCATCGCGACCGCTACCCTCAACGCCAAGTACATGGCTGAGCGCGTGGTGGTGAAACATGGATCGAAAACAACCGAGTTCACTTACGGCGATTATCAGGACTGGAACAATCCGCTGAATAAGGTGGATGCATTGTACGCGGGCAAGATCGCTGAGCGCCACGACGGCGCCGCCATTAGCGATCTGACCACGGTGCAGACGGAAACCGGGCAGCGTTTATGTGGTGCTGCCGGTGCCGGCCAGCGTGCGGGCGGCGATTCATGTGGCCTCGCAGCCGGCGCCGGCTCCAGCGAAATCGGAAGCTTCCGGGGAGACGCCGCGCATGGCCAACGGGCACCCGGACCTTACGGGCAACTGGAACTATAACGCCATGAATTGGCGCTACGGGAATCGCCGTTGCGACCCCACACAGCAGGAGGGTTGTTCCCGGGCACTCAATCAGACCATGGATTTCGAATTCGAGGCGCCTTCGCGTTGGGGACCAAATCGCCCAATATACAAACCCGAGTATTGGGACAAGATCCAGGAGCTCGACATGTGGACGAACAAGTATGACCCTGTGATGACCTGCCAACCTCTGGGGGTTCCGCGTGAGGGGCCGCCCCGGCGCATTGTTCAATCCGCAAACGACATTATCTTTTTCTACGGGGAATATGTGGATGGCGGCGGCGGATTCGGCGAATATCGCGTGATCCCGACCGACGACCGTAAGCACGACCCACAGAAAGCGGTCGAGAGCACGTATATGGGGTATACCGTGGGGCGCTGGGAGGGCGACACGCTGGTGCTCGACTCCATCTCGTTCGTCGATACCACCTGGCTGGCGCGAGGCGGTTTCTTTCATTCCGATCAAATGCACGTAATCGAGAAACTTACTCGTAAGGGCAATAAGATTCTGTACGAAGTCACCGTCGATGACCCAGAGGTGCTTGTGGAGCCGTGGGTGATGACGCCGCGAACCCTGACAGTTAGCACGTTCCCTGACGCCGGACTTCTGCGGGAGCGGGGCAGCTGCGAGGTCTACGAGCTCAAGAACATCACATCGCAGATTCGGCATTAAAGGGGACTCGAATGAGCAGAGTACTATTGGCGCTACTGGTCGCAAGCGCGATGTCCACCTCTCTCACTGAGGCTCAATCATCCGCGCGAGCGCCGGCAACCCTGGCCCAACTGATGAAGGGGACTTTATATCCGGAATCGAATGTGGTTTTTGCGGCCCAGGACGTGAATCCGGCGGACGTGCCGCACGCCAAAGATCCAAGCATGGCCACCGACCCCCTGGCGAGTCAGTATGGAAAATGGGAAGCAGTGGAAACCAATGCGTTGGCGATCGCCGAGGTTGCGGACCTGCTCTCGCTTCCTGGGCGCAAATGCTCGAATGGCCTGGATGTTCCGGTATCGAATCCGGATTGGGCCAAGTTCGTTCAACAGCTTCGGGAGGCGGGCATGACGGCCTACGCGGCGGCTCAAACCAAGAATCAGGATAAGATGACCGATGTCGCCGACGTGATGACAATAGCGTGCAAGAACTGCCACGATAAGTATCGCGATCGGCGCAAACTTGCGGACCGCTGCAAGTAAACTCGACCGCCGGAAGGCAAAGATGAAGACGAAAACTTTCAGAATTCTCGGATTTGTGTGTGCCGCACTGGCCTCCACGGCTGGATTGCCAGCCCAAACATCCAAACCGGTGCGCGTGCAATCCGGGTTGGTCCAAGGCACGCTGCAAGACGGCGTGACCGCGTATAAAGGCATTCCCTTCGCAGCGCCGCCAGTCGGCGATTTGCGCTGGCGCCCGCCGCAGGCGCCCACAGCGTGGAGCGGAGTGCGCAACGCAGCCCAATTTGCACCCGCGTGCATGCAAGTCCCCATCGTGAGCAAAGAACTTGGGATGGAATCTGTCACGACCAACGAGGATTGCCTGTACCTCAATGTCTGGACACCTGCCAAGTCGCCGAACGAAAAGCTGGCAGTGATGGTTTGGATCTACGGCGGCGGGTTCACCATTGGCGGAACTTCGGTGTCTCTGTATGACGGGATCAACCTTGCCAAGAAAGGTGTGATTCTGGTGAGCGTAGCATACCGGCTGGGCGCGTTCGGCTTTATGGCGCATCCCGAGCTCACTGCCGAGCAACGTGGCCATTCCGGGAACTACGGGCTGTTGGACCAGATCGCTGGATTGCAGTGGGTGAAGCGCAACATCGCTTCGTTTGGCGGCGATCCCGGCCGCGTTACGATTTTCGGGGAATCGGCGGGAGGAATCTCGGTCAGCATGCTATCGGCGTCGCCCCTGGCGAAAGGATTGTTCCAGGGCGCGATCTCGGAGAGCGGCGGCAACTTCGGGCCCGAACGTCAAACCGGGGCTGAAGGCGGCGAGAACATGGATTCGCTTGCCACGGCCGAGAAGAATGGCAAGGCTTTCCTTGCTAAACTCGGCGTGCCTTCTATCGCCGACGCGCGCAAAAAATCGGCCGAAGATGTCCTGAAAAACTCGCCTCCCGGCCTGGGAACCGCATGGCCGATTTTCGACGGCTATGTGCTGCTCGGCGATCAGTACAAGCTCTACGAAGCGAAACGATACAACGATACCCCGGTGCTGATCGGAACCAATTCGGACGAGGGGGCGCTTTTCGTGCCATTCGCGAAGGCCGACGCGTATCAAAAGACCATCCACGCGGGCTATGGCGAGTACGCGGACAAGATCCTGGCCGCCTATCCCGGTGGAACCGACGCGGAGGCTCTGCGTTCTTCGCGCGACATGTTCCGCGATGCCACTTTTGCGTGGCCCACGTGGACTTGGGCGCGCTTGCAATCCAAGACAGGCAAGGGCAAGGTCTACGTCTACTATTTCAGCCATCGGCCGCCCTATCCGAACACTCCGCAGTTTAAGGACTGGGGCGCCGCGCATGCCGGCGAGATCGCCTACGTTTTCGGCAACTTCACGCCTATGATGCCCGCGTCGGCTTCCGATCGCGCGGTGTCCGATGAAATCTCGTCTTACTGGGTGAACTTCGCCAAGCGGGGCGACCCAAATGGAAGCGGCTTGCCGCAGTGGCCTGCCTTCACCACCACCAGTGCACAGGTGATGAACCTGGACGATCCTTCCAAGCCGATCGATGTTCCAAATCTACCGAAGCTCGAAGTCTTGGACGGCTATTTCGCGTGGCGTCGCCAGGCTGAGAAGAAACCCTGATGGAGAAATCAATGAAGACCACTCATAAAACTGCGACAGCGATATCCGCCGTTCTGCTGCTCGCGAGTACTGGGCTTGCCCAGGTGACCCTGAACTCGGTGCGAATCGGCGCGAAGGACACCGTCGCATTGGCGAAGTTTTATCAAGCCGCGTTCGGCATGGAAGAGGTCAATCGGATCAATACGCCCGGCGGACCAGAGGTCTTTGTGAACTTCGGGGCGACGGTTGATGCCGCGAAAGCCAACAAGAGCGAACCGATTGTGATCATGCATCGCGATTCTGACGACTTAAAGGACCCGATCGCTCACGTGATCCTCAACGTGAAGGACATGGCGGCGACAGTAGCCGCGATCAAGGCTGCAGGCGGCTCGATGGCCGGCGATCCGCGTCCGTTCGGAAACACCGGCATCGTCATCGGCATCGCGATCGATCCGGCGGGCAACCGCCTGGAACTGATTCAACGGTCATAAACACTCGCCCTCAAGATGAGCGTTGGCTTGCCGATAAGGCCATCGTGGAGAAAAGCGAGAAAACATGAAAACGATGTTCAGTCTGATCTTAAAGGCGCGGATTTGGGCAGACAACCGCGGCCAAGACCTAATAGAGTACGCCCTCATGGCGGGATTTGTGGCCATCGCGGCGGGCGTAATTATGCCAGGCGTAGCAAGCAGCATCAGCAAAATATTCAGCAAGATATCCAGCGTGATGTCCGCGGCTTCTACCCAAAGCTGATTTAACCTGCGTGCCCCGCTAGAACACCAACTTTAAAGCTAACTGTCCGATTCGCGGCGGATTCGTAGACGTCGATTGGCCCAGCAGCGCGGAGCGGATCGAGATCTGGCCCACTGGCGATAGAAACTCCGTGTGATTGAGGATATTGAAAAACTCAGCTCTGAAGAGTAGCTGTACCCGCTCTCCGTAAAGGCTGGTTTTCTTTTCCAAGGATAGGTCGAAATTGGTCAAACGGGGTCCAACGAACCTGTTTCGTTGCAGGCTGCCGTAGGTTGGCGCCGGGCAAGCACCGGCCGCGCCGCTTCCCGGGATGGCCTTGCTGGAAAAACACGCCGGCGTATATAGATTGGTCGGGTTGAAGAAGAAGTGACCGGTGACCGGCTTTCCGTTCACAATGAAAGTTTCCACGTTGCGCGGATCCAGCAATTGTTCGCTGCCACCCGCCCAGTCCGGTCGCACCAGGCCAGGATCGCCATCCCCCGCGGGACCCGGGTTGGAGCTGGTCTGGCTGATACCTGAGTTGAAATCCACGGGCATTCCCGATTGGGTGCTAAAGATGGGGTACAAGCTCCATCCGCTGGTCAATCGCTTCGGCCCGCTCTGCCACAGATGCGCGAACGGCAGCTCCCAGCCTCCGCTCAAAACCACCCTTTGCGGGACGTTGATCGTAGACAGACTGTAGAACTGGTGCTGGTTGTAAGACGAAATGTTGGTGCGATAGGCGTCCTGATCGCTCATCGTCTTGGAATAGGTGTACGCGAGAGTGAAAAACGTGCTGCCAAAGCCGTGCGTGTCGCCCATGCGCTTCGTGATGCTGGTTAGCAGACCCTCGTAGTTCGAGCTGCCCAGGGATTTATCGACGCCCATTTGCGCGTAAGCATTGGCGTATTGCAATCCCGGTTGCGTGTTCAACGGACGTACCAGCGTTCCCGGAATAAAGGAATCCGGATCTTCGTTCACAATCTGTTTGTGCGACGAACTGCCCACGTATCCGACCTGCGCCACCATGCCGGCCCCGAGCGCCTGCTGGGCCGTGACGTTCCACCCGTAGGTGTACGGGTTGCGCTGATTCGGATCGATCAGTACGCTGCTGGGACCAAAGGGCAGGAATCCCGCCGTCTTAAAATTCGTGGCCGGGCTAAGCTTCTGCGATGGAAACGGATTCACTACGCCAGCCGTTCCATAGGGGTTCGACATGAAGGTGGCAGCCCCATTGGCCGGAATCTCCCCGGAATTGAAAAACAGGCTGGACGCTGAGTAAAACGGAGGTGTTCCATTCTGCCATTGCACGTCCTGGCCGTTGAGAATGTCATAGAAAACACCTATGCCTCCGCGGATACTGGTCTTTCCTTTGCCAAACGGATCCCATGCAAATCCGAAGCGTGGCGCGAAATTGTTTTTGTCCGAATAATAAGTGCCCGGACAGGGCGCATGAGGATCGCAGGGGAACAGCAATCCCTCGGGCGCTAACGGAAACTTGGTGGACTGCTGGCCGGGCAGGAGAAAGTAATTCTTCTCCTGCGGGTCGTGCTTCGGCGTGTCATATTCATATCGCAGGCCGAGCGTCAGTGTGAAATTCGGTTTGATCTTCCATTCATCTTGCCCGAAGATCGCGTACTGCCGGCCATGTGCCGCGCTGAACGCGTTGGGATATTGCGAATAGGCGTTGGGAAGGCCCAACAGAAAATCAGCCAAGTCGTTGCCGGTTCCGATTCCGCCGGAAGCCACGGCGCCCGCAAAGCTCAGAGTGCCGTTGGTTTCATAAGCAAACTCTCCGTTGTTCTGAACGATGGCGAATTGGCCGCCAAACTTGAAACTGTGATGCCCCACGTTCCAGCTGACGTTATCCGTCCACGAATAAGTGGTGTCGGCGTATCTTCCGGGACTGCTGGAGGCAAGACCTAAAGTGAGACCCTCGGTGGACAACGTGATCGTTGGCGGACCATTGCTGAGATCGGGAGTGATCTGCATGCCAAGCGCGACGGACGTCGGTAACGGGGTGGGCGATGTGCCGGAGTTGTTCAATAAACGCTGTGCCGTAAAATGAGCTTCGTTCAAAAGGGTGGGCGTGATAATCGACGTGTAAGTAATCCCACCGAAGTATTCGTCCGCGGTGTTGAGCGCCGGATAGCCTGGAACATTAGCCGTGGGGAACGGGCTGAGCTGTGGTTCATGATGCCGGACCAGCGTCACGGAAAGTCTCTGGCTCGGAGTGATATTGAAATCGGTTTTACCCAGGAACTCGTCTACGTTGTCCTGGGCTGTTCCGTTGGGCGTGAGGATGCCAGTGGGACTGGTAGGAATCGGCTCCTGGGCGATGAATGCCGAGGCGATCGGGTCGAACTTAGTCGGATCGATAATGGCTCGCGCTGCCAAAGCTGGGTTCGACTGGTAGTAGGGATGGGTTTGAAGGAATTGCACGATACCGGCGTTGTTTGCGGCCTGGGAGAAATTGCCGCCCAGTTCCGCCGGCGTAAATGTCGCGACCTGCGAATTCACGGTCACCGAATTCTGGCGCTGCCCCTGGTATCCGAAAAACCAAAAGAAGCGATCTTTTCCGTTCAGCAATTTCGGTATGGTGAGGGGTCCGCCGGCGGTGACGCCAAATTGATTGCGGTCCAGTGTGGGCCGCGGCGAATAGCTCAGGGGATTAGATTGATTGAAGAAATTGTTGGCGTTGAGATCCTTGTTTCGCAAATAGTCGTAAGCGGTTCCGTGGATTTGGTTGGTGCCCGACTTGGTGACGACGTTTACGATTCCGCCGTTGCTGCGCCCGTATTCAGCCGAATAGTTGTTGGTCAGAATGCGGAACTCCGCGATGGTATCCGGGTTCGGGTTCACGGTGGCGACGCTGTTGGATACCGTGTTGTTGACTCCGCCATCCAGCATGTAGGTCACCGAGTTTGAACGGCCTCCCGCGACCGAGAATCCATTGCCGACAAAGCCGCCCAGCGCCACGGTACTGCCCGGCGCCCCGATGGTTTGCGGTGTTACTCCCGGCTGTGTCAGCGCCAGTTGCAGCGTATCCCGGCCATTGAGGGGCAGCGCTTGAATGGGAGCGCCTTGCACCACGGAACTAACCGTGGCGGAAATCGTGTTGACGAGAGACTCCGTGGTTTCTACCGTCACCGATTCCCTCACAGACCCGATCTCGAGCTGGAAGTTTTGTGTCAATTGGCTTCCGACGTCGACAATCACGTTCTGCGCTTCTGCTTTTTTGAAGCCCGGACTTTGCACTGCCATGCGATAGGTACCCGCTTGCACGCTGCCAAACGTATACAGGCCAGCATTATTAGTGATAGTGGTCGAAACCGTCCCACGTTCGACGCTGGTCAACTCTATGGTGGAACCGACGATGACCGCGCCTCCGCTGTCAGTTACACGTCCGGAAACAGTGGCCGAAGCCGTCTGTGCGAGCGCCGCCGCGACTGAGGTGCAAAGCAGGAATGAGCAGATGTAGAACTGCTTGAGATAAATGTTTGGCATGGATGACTCCCCTTTTGAACTCCGCCACTATGTTGTTGAACAAACACGGGCTTTGATAAACGCGGCGACAGGGCAATGATGCTTCGTCAGAGAGCAAACTGCAGGCACAATCGAGGTGCTTACTTGGAGCGGGCTAGTTTAATGCTGTTCAGTTCATTTGCGCTTTGGATCGTCTTGGATCCGGGAGGCACGCCATTTGAGTGAGCTATGAAGGCCACGATATCGATCACGTCTCTCTCCATGAGAGATCCCGGACTGTCCGGAGGCATGCTGCTGATGATCCGGCCATACAAAGAGCGCGCAGTTTGCTGCTCCCATTCCGACCAAAATGCTTCCCCCTTAAGCGCGGGCGATTCCGTACCGCCGTCCAGGTCGTCTCCGTGGCAGGCGCCGCAACGTTCGTGAACCACAGCCGCGCCATGTTTGGCCTGCTCTTCGGAAAACGCTCCCGACTGCCCAGCGGCGCTTGCGGCCCACAGCAGCGCTCCTAAACCAAACCAAAAATTCGTCCGTACCGCGATCGTCATGGAAGGGAAAAGGCGATCCACCCTGCTCCATAACCTTTGCCGCCGACGGGAACAACGATGTACTGCTTGCCGGACGTCATATAAGTCATGGGGGCCCCGGTCGCACCCACCGGCAAATCCAATTCCGCGATCACCTGGCCCGTAGCCTTATCAAAGGCGCGAAGCTTGGCTGGTCCGGAGATGCCGGCTTGCCCCATCACAGCGTCGCTGCTATCCCCAAGGAACAGAAGCGTCTTGGTCAACAATGGCGCCGGCCGTCCCATATTTCCCAACGGAGGCAGATTCAGACCCTTCAACAACGGATGATTCCGTGGTCCGTCGCCGTTTGCGGCCATCCAAACTTGGGTGCCTTTGTTCATGTCGTACGCCGTAACGCGGCCGTAGGGCGGCTTCCAGATGGGCAGTCCCTGAATGGTGAGAGGGCCGCCCCCTTCCTGCCGCGGCGCCCTGGGAGTGCCCGGCAGAGGACCTGTCCCGAATGTCATCAGGTTTTCGGAGTCCGGGTTCTTGGTCAGGCCGTAACTTCCCATCTGAGTCATCGACACGGCATAGTACATTCCCGTTTCCGGATCAAAGGCGCTAGTGTTCCAATTGCCCGCGCCCCAGCCACCCGGGAGCACCAGGGTGCCTTTCTTCCCGTCGGGATCGTCATTCTTGATCGAGGGAGGTGTATACAGCGGCCCCATAATATAGTGGCTCGCGATTTCCACCGCTTGCTGATGCAACTCGGGAGTAAAATCGATCAGATCCGACTCCGAGACGCCTTGCCGGTCGTAAGGCGGCGGCTTGGTCGGGAAAGGTTGCGTCGGATACGCTTCTTCTCCCGGCACGATCGATTTCGGCACGGGCCGTTCTTCGATGGGCCACACCGGCTTGCCTGTCGCGCGATCGAATACATAAATGTATCCGGTCTTGTTCGAAGCAATCACTGCTTTGATCTTCTTGCCGTTTACTGTGATGTCGCCCAGGACCGGAGGAGTGGCGGAATCGTACTCCCAAAGATCGTGATGGATCATCTGGAAGGCCCACACCAACTTGCCCGTCTTGACGTTGAGAACCACCAGGCTATCGGAGTAAAGATTTTTTCCCGGGCGTTGGCCGCCAAAGTGTGAAGCCGTAGGCGCGCTCAACGGCAGGTAGACGTAACCTAGTTTCTCGTCGGCAGTCATGGAGCCCCACGCTGCCATGTTGCCCATATACTCTGCGGAACCCTTGCCCCACGTGTCGTATCCAGGCTCGCCCTTTTCCGGCAAAATATGGAACGTCCAAAGCAGCTTGCCGGTGTGAACGTCGTATCCCCGGATGTTTTCTGGTTGAGCTTTCGGATCGTAGCCACCGTCTCCGTATCCGCCGCTGGCCTTGCCGCCACCGTTGCCGCCAATCACAATCACGTCGTTCACGATGAAAGGACCCGGCCAACCAAAGTAAGGCGCGTCGTCCCGAGTGTGCCGATTCAGGGAGATCCGGCCGTTCTCTCCGAATGCAGGATCGGGCAAGCCGGTCTGCAGAATGATGGAGTAGAGATATTCGCCGCGAACCGAGATAATGCGCTCCACCTCAGCCTTGTGCCAATACGCGACACCGCGCGTGCTCTGGCCCGAGGCTTCCTTCATGGTCGGCTCCACAGGCTGTTGTACCCACTTCGTTTTTCCAGTGGATGTATCAAACGCCTCGATCAATCCGACTCCATCGGGCGCATACAGCACTCCATTGATCATGACCGGCGTTCCACGGAAGTAATTCGAAGGATTCAGGTCCGGGAACTTGTCTTTGATGGCAGGGTCTACCGCGGCCCGCGTCCACACAACTTTGAGATTCTTAACGTTGTCGCGATTGATCTGGCCGAGCGGCGAGTATCGCGTGAAGGCTTTGTCGCCTCCATAGGTTTGCCATTCACTACTTGCAGGCTCTTGCTGAGCGCTGATCATAAACCAGCCACTCAGGCTAAGGGCCAGAGTTGTCACGATCGCACGTCGAACCTCTTGCATGCAAATCTCCTCTACGGGGCGTCGGCAAACCTTACAGAATGAAAGTAAGGTTACTAATCGTCACCCAACTGTGGCATAACGGTCAAATCCAAAAAGGTTATCCGGTCGATACAGAATCTTGATCGTGAAAATCTCGCTAGCGAGTAACCTGGCGGTCCTGCGTCCGCTTCGGTAACAGTAGATCTTCGGCGCTTGTATTGATCGGAACCGCTACCTCCGCGAACCCGATCATCATCTCTTCCCAGGTCTGCTCGCCATAGTGAACCACTTTGGTCGAGTCGGGATTGAACGGATTGTTTCGTGAATTATCGTAGTGCGCCTCGCACTCGATCACAGTGCCCTTGGGTAACTTCTTTCCCTGCGCGAGACGGTAGTTCAATTGCCAGTTGAAATCATAGTGCGGGACGTTGAGCAGAATTTCACGAGTTCCGTTTGGATATGTGGCCCTGAATTCGAAACTCTTGCCACGGAAATGCATGTGCGGCTGCAGACTCACCAGCACGGAATCCTGCTGCAAAGTGATTTGCGCGCTTACCTTCGTGTCCGGAGCGCCGGCGGGAATGGAAAACGCCATATTCGTGATCGAGAGCGCCAGTAGGCGCTCGGTGGGCCGGACCTTCGAAAATATCAGCGCGATCGTCGAGACGTCCGTGCCGTCCTTGCCGTCCGGGGTGTAGTGCACTTGCAGCACCAGGTCCGAGCGGGCAGGGATCAACTTGGCTCGTCCCGTCGTGATCGCCATTGGATCTAATCCGGGAGAGTATCCCGCCAGGAGTTCACCGGGAAACGGAGGGCTGGGCAACAACGCCTGCCTCACCCACGAAAAATTAGGTTCGCGCACAAAGGCTAATATGTGATGTACCTGTTTGCGGTTTCCTGGACGCACTTCCACCGACTGCACATACTTGTCCTCGCTAAAACCTGACGGGATTGTGAAGAGTTGGTATGCGATCGTTCCCGATGCCGGGACGTGAAACCCGCTCGGCATCGAAAGCACTACGTCCGGCTTTCCAATGCGCCATCCCTCGCTCCACTCAAGCGGTTTCGGAGCATCTTTCGGATTACCCTCTGGGGCGCCTGCGTCCACCCACGAAACCAGCGTGTGAATGTCGGCCTCGGAGAGCGACCGGTCGTTTGCGAACTTGCCATAACGCGGATCTGCAAACCAGGGCGGCATTTTCCGGGTGAGCACAGCCGTCTTGATGGCTTTGGCCCATGGCCGGGTGCTTTCGTACGTGTAAAACGATGCCGGCGCTATTTCGCCGGGCCGGTGGCAAGCCTGACAGTTCTTTTGCAGGACCGGCAAGGCATCCTTGTAGAAAGTGATCCGCCTGGATACGGCTCCAGCGTGGGCGAAACTTGCCGAGCCGAGAATGAGCAGAAGATAGAACCGCATAAGCGATTTAATGCCGATCCACCTCGATCAATTCCTGCGCCTCGATTGGCTCCTCTATCTTGATCAATTCCTCAACCCGCCGATGCAGGCGGATCGTCAACGCCGCGCGGTCCGAAACACTGAGACCCTCTGTCTCAATCGGCTTACCGACGCGGACGTCAACCGTTCCGCCCATAAATTGTCGCGTCCCACGGAGACCAATCGGTACCAGCGGCACGCCAGCCATGATGGCGATAAAAGCGGCGCCTTGCTGGAACCGATGCAGCTCTGCGTCTAAATGGGCTTCCTCCGGAAAAATAAGGACAGACCTGCCGCTTGCCGTGATGGAGCGGATTGCCACTCTGACGCTCTTGTTGGTGTCCTGAGCGTCCTTGCCCCCGAGCGGCAGATGCTTGCCGGCTCTGAGTTGAATCCAAAGAAAAGGATTGAAGAAAAGCTGTTTGGCGGCCAGGATGCTGCCTCGGGCAGGAATGCCATGAAGAACGGGAATGTCGAGCGGGCTGGGATGGTTCGCAACCAAAACACAGGGCCCCAGCCCGCGGAAGTTTTCCAGGCCCTGGTACCGCACCCGGATGAAACTCAGATCCAGAAGTCGTTTAGCCCAAATGCGCCCCAACCGCAACTGGTCGTCAGGCCTGCCGCCGAGAATCAACAACAGAAGCGCAGCCACGGGCCATAGAATGCTGATCAATCCGACCATGGGAAGCGAGATAAACGCAAAACGCAGAAACCTTGCCAATATCATCGCGAAGATTCGAGCCGCAAGCTGGTTGTCGCGCAGACAGCGGCGGCCCTCCGTCCCTGGAGTATCAGCTCCATAATGTCGAGAACCTCAAAGACCGCGCGATTATTTAGCTCCGCTGCGTTCCGCCGCATTCGGCTCCGCACCTCCGGATCGGCCAGTTGTCCTATCGCTGCGGGTAGTTCTCTCAGGCTTCCAACCACCACGCCTAAGCCTTGCTGCCGAATCCACTCAATGTTGTACCGTTCGTTGGCGAGAGTCCGTGGACTCGACTCAACGATCACAGGCAAGCCCATCGATAGCGCCTCGCTGATAGAACCGGATCCGCTTTTGCCGACGAAGAAATCGGCCAGGTGCATGATCCGGGCGACGTCTTCCGTGAAACCCTCGACATGCATCGGGTAAGGGACCGGGAGGGCGCGTAAGCGTTCCGCCAAGCGATGATTGTGGCCGCACAAGAAACTCATCTGAACCCCACTCGATCTCGCGTAACGCGCAACTTGCAGCATATCTCGGGAACCATGAGCGCCGAACATCACGACGCCGGTAAGCCGATCCGGGTCCAACCCCAACCGCCGCCTTCCTCCCGTCCTGTCCAGCGATCGAGTTTGATAAAACCGGGGATGGATCACCATTCCTGAAATACGCCAGACGCTCGCGTTCGGGCCACCCTGCTCGGTAGCCTGTTGGGCAGCGCGCTCCGTGCCACAAACGAAATGCTGATCTTGACGCTCAATCCAAAAGTGCGGAGGATAGTCGGCCAGGTCAGCAAGAAGAGTCACAAACGGCACTCCTGGCGCTTCTGCGCGCAGGCTCTCATAGAGCGCCCGATTGAAGTGCGGCATCACGGATATTACTAGGTCGGGGCGCGCCGACCGCCAACAACGCCGCAGCAAGCGGATGTGTGCGGGACCAAGCAGCCGGATCGCAGCATGCATGACGGGAATCAACATAGGCGACCCATAAGTCCAGCCGGTGCGAAGCCACCAGTTGTACCACTCGCTGTCGCGCCTTCCGGTAAACTTGCTGCCGGGATCCAGCGGCTCGAGAACTTCGTCCAGATTCACTAGCTCTACTGCCCACGGACGGCCCTGCTGTTGCACGGCGTCCCGGAGGGCGCGCGCGGGCGCGAGATGTCCGCCACCGGCCCCGAAGTAGACCACAGCGACGCGGGTCATTCGTCCATGAGCGCGCGCATCGCGTTTTCGATCTGCCTCGTCATCGCCCTGTAGTCGTTCCCTTCGAGCCACAGCGGCGCTCCAAACCGCACCTTTACTGGGCCCGGGCGAATCATGATGGACGACCGGTTGTACACTCGTCGCGTGCCATCGATCAGGACTGGTACGACAGGCAGCCGCAGACGCGTCGCGATTATTCCGACGCCTGCGTGGAATGGCAAGAGCTGGCCGGACGATGAGATCTCCCCTTCGGGATAGATTAGGATCGACCATTGTTTTCCCGCCAGCCACGACATGTGGCGTAGCGACCGCCGGAAGGCAATCCCGCGGGGCAAAGTGAGTCCGTTGGCGAATAGTAGCAAGGCCCCATACTGCAGATATTTTAGGATTCGCACCAGCGGGCTGTTCGTAATGAAACACTCGTCGCACCCGGTTGGAGCAATCCTGTAGCGCCAGGCGCTGGGCACCGCGGAGAGAAGCACTGCAGTGTCCAGATCGCTCTGGTGATTTGACGCCAGGATCACAGGACCATCCAGACCACCCCACACTTCTAAATTCTCAACCCGAAGCCACGCCACGGCGCGAATTGCGCCTAGAAGAATCGGGTAAATGAGAAAGCGGAAGCACCTTGCCGGGAGTCCGCTACCCCAGCGATGGGGCTTTACCGCGGCCTTGGCCGCCAACATCGATCCAGCCCCTTCGCGGCGAGATACGGATGGCGCAGTTCGGGCGGAAATTTGCAACATCGATGCTATAATACCGCTTACGCTTCGCGAGGTGAAAACGCCGTGCGCATTTCGCTCTCTATCCTAGCCGGATTGTTCTTTTCCCTGATTCTACAGGGAGTTACCCCAACCACTGCATTGTTGTCGCGGCAGCCGCTGCGGTTCGAGAAAAATCAAGGACAGCCCGGTGCGCGCCTTCAGTATTTGGCCCGTGGGCGCGGATTTGAACTCGCCGTGGACTCTACTCAAAATGAACTAAGGTTCGCCGCCAGCGGTCGGCCGGCTGTGACGTTCCGCACCCGATTCGCAGGCGCAAGATCGGCGGCGAAAATCGACGAGCTTGATCCCTTAGACGCACGGACCAGCTACTTCCTTGGGAACCGGCCCGACGAGTGGCGCGCCGGTGTCGCAAATTTTGGCAAACTGCAAGTGACCCAAATTTACCGCGGCGTAGATTTAGCGTTTTATGGATCCGCTGGGACGTTGGAGTATGACTTTGTAGTCCACCCGGGGGCGGATCCCTCCGTCATCCGCTTTGAGATCGACGGTGCTCGAAGCTTGCGAGTGGATCGAGATGGCGACCTGGTCTTGTCTGCCCAGTCTGCGGAAGTGCGCTGGAAAAGGCCGTTCCTCTATCAGGAATTGGGCGGCGAGAAAAAACAGATTGAAGGCAGGTTTGCATTGCATGGCCGATCGGTTGGATTTGAGATCGGCGGTTATGACCGTAAGCATGCTCTCATCATCGATCCGGTGCTGAACTATGCCACCTATCTGGGCGGTGCGGGCGACGAGGGTGCGAAGACCATCGGTGTGGATGGAGCCGGCAACATCTATATCGCCGGCGCCACTACGTCCAGTAACCTGGCGGTGACCAAAGGTGTGTTTCAACCGGCGTATGGCGGCGGCACCAATGTGGAACCAGGCGACGCATTCGTGGCCAAGCTGAATCCGGGCGGCCAGTTGCTGTACATGACGTACCTGGGAGGCACGGGAGACGAGGGCGCTTCCTCCATCGCCGTTGACAGCGCAGGCGATGTTTATATCACGGGCGCGACAACTTCGGTGAATTTCCCAACTACCACAGGTGTCCTACAACCTAAATTTGGCGGCTCGGGCGGCAATGCTTGCTACACCTTCGGCGACGCGTTCGTAGCAAAGCTGAACCCCGCCGGCAGCCAATTGCTTTATTCGACATATTTGGGAGGATCGTTGGACGATGGGGGAACGGCCATAGCCGTGGATGCGGCGGGGAACGCGTACGTAGCAGGGGCAACTCTATCGCACAACTTCCCGAGCACTCCAGGCGCTTATCAGCCCAAGTTTGCCGGAAGCGGCGGAGAGCCAGGAAAACCCTTTTGCAATGGCGCCCCTTCTTTCTCAGCCGGGGATGCTTTCATCACGAAGATCAATCCAGCCGGTTCCAGCCTGGTTTTCTCCACATATCTAGGTGGTACTGAAGATGACTTGGCAACCACCATAGCGCTCGATTCCGCGCAGAACATTTATGTCGGCGGCTACACTCTTTCGAGTAATTTCCCGGCGACTGCGGGGGCGTTTCAGACGGCTTCCAAGGGAACCGACTTTCAAAATGAATTCTTCCACACGGGAGACGGATTCGTAGCCAAGTTGAACAGCGCCGGATCGGCCCTGGTGTACTCCACTTACTTGGGCGGGATGGGAGACGACATTGTTGCGAACCTGGTTGTCGATAGTGCTGGCACCGCGTACATAACTGGATCCACAAGTTCGCCTGATTTCCCGGTTACCAGCGGCGCGGTGCAGCACACCTACGGCGGCTATTACACTCTGCCATTTCTGGTCGAACAACTGGTCGGGGACGCCTTCGTCACCAGGCTGAATGCAGCTGGCACCGCTCTCTTGTATTCCACTTACTATGGCGGATCGCAAAATGATTCGGGAATGTCGGTCAACGTGGATTCTTCCGGGCTGATTTATCTGGTTGGCGCCACGGATTCTCTCAATCTTCCGACCACCTCGAATGCCACCCAGAGAGCGTTTGGTGGCGATAGCGGACAATTTAACTACTACGAAGTCGGCGACGGCTTTCTGGCGGTGATCGATCCCAACTCGAAAACGCCTGTCTTCAGCACGTACTATGGCGGCAGTTTGGACGATGGCTTTGGAGCCGCGGTGCTGGACGGTAAAGGGAGCATTTGGATCACCGGAAATACGATTTCTGCCAACTTTCCTGTTACGCCGAATGCCATGCAAGCGCGCTTCGGTGGACGAGGAACGGTCAACGGCACTGCGCTCGGGGGCGACGCAGTTGTGGTTCAGTACTACCGGCTTCGTCTCCGCAGTGAGCGTGGTCAACGCGGCGAGCTTCGCCAATCTACCCGTAGCGCCGGGAACCTTGGTCACGATTTTCGGAACCTTTCCGGGTACAAGCACTGCCAGCGCGACCACTTTACCTCTTCCAGATTCTTTGGGCGGCACTTCGGCGACAATGAATGGCATTCCAGCGCCGCTGAATTTTGTGGATTCCACGCAGATCAATACCCAGGTACCGTGGGGAATGGCGCCCGGCCCGGCGACCGCCATCGTGACGTCCGGCGGTATACCCTCGGCTCCTTTTCAGTTCACCATCGCGGCGACAAACCCTGGAATCTTCACCTTTGGGGCCAATCGCGCCGTGGTCCAGAATCAGGACTATAGTCTGAACGAAGCCAACAATCCGGCCAAAGTGGGCAGTTACATCACCGTGTATATGACGGGAGGGGGCGCTGTAGACCCTACCATCTCAACCGGCGCCGCGAGCCCCTCTTCGCCGCCATTCGCCATGGTGACTGCATCGCACAGCGCCACCATCGGCAACCAGCCAGCCACCATTTCTTTTCTGGGAATGGCGCCTTACTTCGTCGGCGTAGTCCAGGCGAACGTCAAGGTGCCTGCGTTGAGTTCGGGCGACTATCCGCTGGTGATCACCATCGGGGGCGTCGCGAGCAACGGGCCATTAGTCAGCGTATCGGGAAATTAGCTAGCGGTAGGTCACGCGGCGGCCGGTGGCGTAAATCGAAAGCGCCAAAATCCGATCCAGGCCTTTCACGGTATCCGTGGAATCACTGTTTACCCGAAATGCGATCAAGTACACCATGTTCACCGGCGGCCCTGGATGCGGGTTGCTGGCCGGAAAGTTGGCTAGCATTTCTCCGGGAATCGTTAAACGGCCGGATCTAGCGTCGGCCGCGCAGAGGCACGCTCCCCCGGCTGTCCCCACAGAATTGGCCGCTGTCGCCACCACCAGAACCCGCGCATCTTGCGGAACACCGCGCCATTGAAAGCTGGCGCCCCGGCTGCGTTCAATAGTGGCCAATTCCGTTCGGTTGAGCCACTCGAACGAAGGCGGCCCCGCAATTTCTCGCTCAGACGGCCCAATTTCGGCGCCGGCCCAGGAAACCCTGAACCGGGCATCGTTCAGGAAAAGGGGAGGGGCAGGCGGACTTCCCGGCTCCTCGAGGCCCAGGCGAACTGAATAAGCTCCGGGCTCACCCGGTGAAGCCGGAATAACTCGAACCCCTCTGGAACCCGAAATCAACAGGCTCCGCCCAACGCTGAAACCGCGACCTTGCAGGGATCGCCCGAGGAGGTCTCCCAGCGACGTTAAGCTAACCGTTTGCGATTGCGCGTCTCCATAAAAAGCGGTGCACGTTCCATCGGGGGGACCGGACAGCAACGGATTCTGGCTTTGATCCGCGGCATTCGATGCGTAGAATGCCGCAAACGCCTGTTCCATGGTGGTCAGCGGAGAGGCATCGGAATAAAGCGCATCCATCCGCGCTATGCTGAGCAGCCCGAGGCGGGATCCAGGGTGCGGCAGATCTGCCGGGAGTTCGCAAGTAGATCCGCGGTCTTGAATCGCCATCGAGACCACATTACTGGGACGTGCCGAGCCGGTACGCAAATAGACCGGCACGAAGCAGCCTTGCGGCACGCTGCGGGAGACTCGGAAGCGGATGCGATCGACACCGGGTTCGCCCGAGTGCTGGATGCCTAGCGCCTGGACGGCTATCCCTCCGATGACCAATTCCGCGCTGCTAGCCCTTCCCAAACCCGTAGCATCGATGGTCGCCGTGCCCCCGCGCCGGATAGGATCTTCGATGCCATTGAGCTGTCGGCCTCCCGTGGCGTCCGTCATTTGGATCTGTCCCTGTCCCCAGCCCTGCCCGTTCACTGCATAGAGACCTGGCTGGGCAGCCACCACGCGAACGGGAAAGGGCTTGCTGGGCCCGTCCGGCGTTTCAACAATCAACGAGCCCGGTCCCAAGAGAGCCCTTCCGGGCATAACCGCTTGGATCTGATTCGGCCGAACCGAGCGCGCAGGAATCGGAATCAAGCGCCCGTTCAACTCCAACTTCAGATGGGTGTTGGCCGTATCTGTGCCGAGCCGCACACCTTGTATGGAGAAGGCCTCTCCCGGTGCGATGGCCGCATCGACCAACGACGACGGAATTTTGCTAGCGAGATTTGTTACTCCGTTCTGGCTGATGGCAGGCGGCTGGCCCTGCAACAGCCCTCCCATAGATGCCAGAAAACAAAGTAGCAAAACGCGCACGGTACTAAGCTAACATTGGCTGCCGGAAAGGGCTGCTGATAGAATCGACGTGCATGCGCCTACCGTGGTCCCTCCGAATGGCCGGCCGGATGGCTTGGCGGGAGGGCCGGGCTAACCCCACGAAGTTCGCCGTAGCGATCATCTCCATGGCCATCGGCGTTGGAGGCATGTATGCCGTAAATGCTTTGACGACAGGGTTTTCCGAGCACCTGGCGGAAAACGCCCGCCATTGGATCGCAGCCGACATTACAGTCCTGCTTCGAAATTCCCCGACCCCCGAACAACTGGACGCTCTCAATAAGCTGGATACTAACCTTCGTTCGACAGTTCTTACAGAGACCGCTACCACCGTAAGCTCGGATCAGGCGCCGGATCCCGTGCTGGTCTACCTGCGAGTCCTCGACCTGAAGGCCTACCCTTTTTACGGCAAGCTGGAGCTAAAACAGGCCGATTCCGCCGCGGAAAAGCTGGATGCCGATTCGGTTTTGGTTTCCGAGGCCGCTTTAGAAGCCTTGCAAGTCCGTCCCGGCGACCGGATTCGCGTGCACTCCACCGAGTTCCGAATCGCGGGTGTAATTCAATCGGAACCGGGGTTGTCCGCAACGGTTTCCACCATACTCCCGCACATCATCTTGTCGACGGAAGGCCTGAACCGTACCGCCATCTTACGGTTCGGAGGCAGCGCATTTTATCAACTGCTGCTCAAGGTGCCGTCTGGCGCCGATGGCCTGGCTCTGTGCGCCCGTATCGAGACCCTATTCCCCGAGTCCGAAGTGCTCCACTACACAACCGCTGCACGCCTGGTGGGAGGGCAACTCGATCAGGTAACGGACGCCCTGAACGTCCTCTCCATCATCTTTCTCGCCTTCGGCGCGCTCGGCGTTGCGGTGGCCGCATATCTGCACGTACTTCAGAGATTCGAGTCAATCGCAATCCTCAGGGCGCTGGGCGCGACCGCGCCTCAGGTACTGAATATTTATCTGATTCAAGTGATTGTTCTCGCCTTTGCCGCAAGCTTGTTTGGGATCGCAATCGGGCGTATTGCTGAAGGCGCCGGGACAGCGGTGGCCGCGCGATATCTCGACATTCGAATTCAGGCCGAACCGCGCATCGGCATCATGCTGCAAGATATTTTGTTAGCGACGCTGGCGGCCGGCGCGGCCACCTGGCTGCCGCTCTCCAAAATCCGGAGTATTCCCGCCTCTCTGCTCCTTCGTCGAGACGCGGAAGAGAGGCAAGAGCTGGCATGGTCGTTTCTGCAAGGTTCACAATGGGGCGCTGGTGTAGTCGCAGCGGGGCTCGGACTGATTGTCTTGCTGCTGATTCGCTTTCATGCCCCTTGGGAGATGCGCCTGTATTTCGGAGCCGGGCTGGGCGCCAGCATCGCGGCGCTGTTTGCAGTGACGCGCGGGGCAATTGCAGCACTCCATTGGGCGGTTCGCTCCGCGCCTGTACGATTGCCCTTCGTCATCCGCCACAGCGCCAGGAATCTATTTCGTTTTCGCCGGCAAGCCCAAGTAGTTATGCTGGCGCTGGCCAGCGGGGCAGCGCTCGGTATCGTAACATTCTTGCTCCAAAAGCAAGTGGTCACGCAGCTACTCGACACCAGTCCCATTCCGGGAGCCAATCTTTTATTTCTGAACGCCAGCCCTCTGCAGCGGCAACAACTGAAAGATGTTTTGCTGGACGAAAAAAATATCGAGGTCCATCCAGAGTGGATGCCCATCACTTGGTTTACCTTGGTGAAGGCGGGCGGTTTAAGTTTGGCACAACTGCGGGCAGCGCACCCGCTCACTTGGATTCAGAAAACATGGTTGGCAAGCTGCGCCGATTCTCTGCCAAATTCGGCCCAGGTAGTCAATGGCCGTTGGTGGCCGGGAGATTCGACGACCAGCGCCGCGGTGGAAGAAAGCACGGCCCAGCGTTTGGGATTGAAGGTTGGAAGCACTCTGGAATTTCTGCGCGATACCGGTCCCACGCAGGTGCGCGTCACAGCCATTCTGCACGTTCCGCCCGTGCAACGGATGTGGAACAGCATTATCCTGGGCTGTTCCGCGTTCGAGAAGCAAGATTCTGCGTATTACTACGGTGGAATGGCCCTCAAACCGTCTGATTTGCAACGCGTACGGGGGGCCATACGCAATCGCATCCCGGACCTTCTGACCGCGGACGCGAGCGATCTGGTGCGGTGGTCGGCGCATATCGGAACTGAGAGTGCGGATGCTGTCAGATTCTGCGGAATTCTGGTGTTAATCGCCGCACTATGTCTTTTGCTGGGGGTAACCCGAGCCCTGCGATTCTTCCGGATACACGAGGTGGCGGTGTTGCGCGCCATCGGGGCCCGTCCTCGGACTGTGCTGGCGGCACTCGTGCTTGAGTACGCCGCCTTGGGCGGGCTTGCCGGGCTCATCGGAGTGAGTTTGGGCAGCGGTGCGACCATTGCAGTTCTCTTCTTCATCACCGGAAGCCTTCGCTGGACCTTTAATACGGCGGGCGCCGTTGTCCTGATCATCGCTACCGCTGTGATCGCCGGCGGCGTGGGACTTTGCGGATCCAGGACCCTGCTGGATGCTCCGCCGCTTGAGGTTCTGCGCCGGCGTTGAATTCGTTGTAGGCTGGTTTGCTATGAAGATTGGACCGTTCGTTGCTCTCTCCTTATTAGCCGTGGCCCCGGCACTGGCTCAACTCGCCCCGCCTAATGCAGCCGGCGTCGCCATCGCTCACATTCACATCAATGCCACGGATATGGAGGCCCAGCAACGGTTCTGGACGGCGGTTGGCGGAACAATTGTCACGCGGGAAAAGCTGGTGATGGCGCAGTTTCCAGGTATCTACGTGCTGCTGCGCAAACAGGACAACACCGGAGGCACGGTGGGATCGGTCCTCAACCACTTCGGCTTCTACGTCAAAGATTTCGATGCATCTGTCGCCAAGTGGAAGGCTGCCGGGCTCAACTTCGAGGCAGCTAAGAATCCTGGACAGGGTTTCCTCACTGGTCCCGACAACGTGCGCGTCGAGATCTACGAAAACAAAGCCATACCAACTGCCATACAGATGCACCACATTCATTTGATGGTGCCGGACACTTTGGCGGCGCAGAAGTGGTACATGCAGAACTTCGGCGCCACGGCCGGCAAGCGCGCCCAGTATGACACCGCCAATGTCCCCGGCGCCGAGATCACGTTTAGCAAAAGCGACACCGCCCAGGCCCCGACCAAAGGCCGCTCGGTGGATCACATTGGCTTCGAGGCGCAGAACATCGACGCCTTCGTCGGCAAACTGCAAGCAGCGGGAATCAAGACCGACGCTGCCATCCGCAACAGCGCGAACGCGTCCGGCCTGCGGATCGTCTACGTCACCGATCCCTGGGGTACAGAAATCGAGATCACGCAAGGCTTAACGACACCGCCGCCAACGTCGAGCCGCTAGTGCCCTAACAGTCAAAGCACTCCCGAACCTCTCGCTATTGATGTCCGCTGAGAATGACTGGCCTTATCATGGTTTCAATCCTGGCCGCCATCTCCTCAGCCGGGATGCGGTCGGGGGTCTGAAACCAGCGGCGCGCGGCCCCGAAGACGGCCCAGGCCGCCGTGGCCGCCAGCAATCCCGCATCGACACCGGGCGCCAGCGCATGACGGGAAATGCCTTCCCTGAACATACCCTCCACGACGGGGATGATGGAGCCTTCGAGCGGTATCCGCGCCAACTGCGCGGGGCACCTTGTGGTCTCAGCGAGATAGTCGCAGACGCCCAGTGCAATGGCGCGCAGTGCTCCATTGCAATCGGTAAAAGTGATGCCGCGGCGCTCTAACAGAGCGCGGAATCGGGCGTCTGTCATGGCTTGGAGCAGTGCGTTCTTGTCCGGATAATGGAGATAGAAGGTTCCCCGGTTCAGCGTCGCCTCGTCGGCGATTTCCTGCACCGAAATTCCTTCGAAGTCTTTTTTAATCAATAGCCTGGTCAGTGACTCCATCAGCAAACGCCGACTTCGCAGGATGCGCGGATCCGTCGTTTCGGCTACAAGCGTTTCGGCTACAAGCGCTTCGGTGGCAGATGGGAGCGAGTAGGCCATTGCAGCTTTAAGAATATCTGTTTCCGCAGGCTAATGCGACATTCGTCTATTTTCTCTGAATCGACAGATGTTCATTAATCATCAACTGTCGTATAGGAGATTTTGCTATGTCAACGCTGCTTCATATCGATTCCAGCCCAGTCTACGGTCGGTCGGTGTCCCGCGAGCTAACTGCTGCGTTCGTCACTCAATGGGAGGCTTCGCACCCGGAGGGAAGGGTGGTTGACCGCGACCTTAACGCAACGGCAATACCGCCGATCACCGGGGAATGGATCGGCGCCGTCTACACGCCGGAGAGCGCACGGACTCCGGAGCAAAAGAACCTGCTTTCGCTCTCCGATTCCTTGCTCGCCGAATTGGAGCAGGCCGATGAATGCGTCTTCGGCGTCCCAATGCATAACTTCGGAGTGCCCTCCGTGCTCAAGCTCTGGATCGACCAGATTGCGCGTGTCGGCAGAACCTTTACCTACGCGGACGGAAAGCCGAAGGGCCTGATCGTCGGCAAGAAGGCGACCTTTATCATCGCGACAGGCGGCATCTACGACGCCCGGACGCAGATGGCCTCGTTCAATTTCGTGGAGCCATATCTGCGATCCGTATTTGGTTTTCTTGGCTTGACGGACGCGACCTTCCTCACGGCAGGTGGAACAGCGGCTCTGAACCAGGGGCATGACCGGCACAGCGTTTCTTGCGCCGCATCTTCAGGCCGTGCAGACGCACGCGCGAAGCCTCCAGAGGAGTTGCTGCATGAAGAAGACTGCCATCGTTGCTCGCTATCTACTGGGGCTGATCTTTACGGTCTTCGGGCTGAATGGATTTCTCAACTTCATCCACCAGCCGCCCCCGGCGAATCCGCTCGCGATTCAGTTTCTTGTCTCCGTCAGCGAATCGCATTTTGCCGCGTTCTTCTTCGCGATTCAGTTGCTCGGCTGGGCTGCTGTTGCTTTCGGGCTACTTCGTGCCGCTTGCGCTGACGCTGTTGGCGGCGGAGCTTTACAACATCCTTGCGTTTCATCTGACGCTTGCGCCGGCGAGCATTGCCTCCGGCTCTGGTGGCCTCCGTGCTATGGGTGCTGGTCTTCCTCCAGTACCGCGAAAGCTTCGACGGCATCTTCAGCGCCAGGCCTGGGAAGCAAGAGTTGGCTACGTGGCCGTAATTGAGAGAAGATCTTGGGATGTAGAATAGAGAGCCGGAATGTCATTCAATCGACGAGCTGCGCTTGCGGTGGTGGGCATCGGGTTCGCGCTCTCCCTGGCCGCGCAGAAACCGGAAACTTTCAGGGCGCGCCTTTCGGCGATGCCCGCCGACGCAAAGACGCGTGCCGATCTCGCGGGATCAGGTTCCGTTTCGGCGGCGCTCGCCGGCACGAAGCTCACGATCACAGGTTCCTTCGATGGACTGCGCTCTCCGGCAACGACGGCGAGCCTTCACACTTCGGAGGTCCCCGGAATAAAAGGGCCCGCGATTGGCGATCTCACGATTTCCAAGGCTACCGTCGGAACCATCACCGGAGTGATCGATCTAACTCCCCAGCAACAAACCACCCTCCGCAAGGGCGGGCTATATGTCCAGATTCATAGCGAGAAAGCCCCCGACGGCGTTCTGTGGGGCTGGCTTTTGAAATAGGAGCGCGAAGCATGCTGAGTAAACTTTTCTGTGCGTGTACGCTGACCGCAGTATGTTATGCGCAGCAGAACGCGGGAGCGTACACTGCGGCTCAAGCCGCTGCGGGGCGTGCGATTTATCAGGCCAACTGTTCCGGCTGCCACGCCGCCGATCTCACCGGTCTCAACAGTGCATCTGCGCTGGCTGGCGGACTCTTTATGAGCAGTTGGGGCGATCGCACTCCCAAAGATTTGATTGCGTTCCTCGAGGGCGCGATGCCTCCAGGAAATCCCGGGAGTCTGGGCGAGCAGGCGTACGTCAACGTCACGGCATTCATTCTCGACTTCAACGGCGGACGCGCTGGTACGCAGCCGTTGACCGCAGCCAGCGGCGTGACCATCCGTTCGGTGGCTACTGGACAGATCAAACCGCAGCCTCCGGCGGGTGAACCACTGGGCGGTCGAGCCGAGGCGCCGGTTCCACCGACACCGCGCGGTCTGGTGGTTGCGGGTGAGGTGAAGAATTACACGCCCGTAACCGATGCCATGTTGCGCAATCCCGATCCCAGTGATTGGCTCATGATCCGCGGTAACTATCACGCCACCGATTACAGCACGCTCAATCAGATCACCACGCAAAACGTCAAGGATCTGCAACTTCAGTGGGTCTGGGCCATGAACGAAGGCACCAATCAACCAGCGCCCGTCGTCCACAATGGCGTCCTGTTCATCAACAATCCTGGCAATATCGTGCAGGCGCTGGACGCACGCAAGGGCGAGCTCATCTGGGAGAACCGCATCGGTCCGACGGCTGCGGGCAGCGCACAGCGCGGCCTCGCCATCTATGACGACAAGGTCTACGTCACCACCAGCGACGCGCACATTTACGCGCTGGACGCGCGCACCGGCAAGAACGTCTGGGACACGGTAATCGGCGATCGCAAGCAGAGCAATTACTCTACCAGCAGCGGACCCATCGTCATCAAAGGCCTGCTGGTGCAGGGACTGGGTGGATGCGCGAAGTACCAGGACGAAAAGTGTTTCATCAGCGCCTACGACGCAAAAACCGGCAAAGAGGTTTGGCGATTCTATACCATCGCGAAAGAAGGCGAGCTGGGCGGCGACACTTGGGGCAAGCTTCCGAATCTATTCCGCGCGGGCGGCGAAACCTGGATCACCGGCAGCTATGATCCCGATCTCAACTTGACCTACTGGGGTGTCGCGCAGTCGAAACCCTGGATGCGGGCCAGCCGCCAGTCGGGAAACGGCGCGACACTGTTTGCCAACTCCACGGTGGCGCTCAACGCCGACAACGGTAAACTTGCTTGGTATTTTTCTCACGCGCCGGGAGAATCCCTGGACCTCGATGAAGTGTTCGAGCGGGTCTTAGTCGACGATGGCGGTCAGAAGCTGGTGTTCAGCGCCGGCAAGGCGGGCGTGTTGTGGAAGAATGATCGCAAGACCGGCAAATATCTGGGGCACAAGGAAACCGTTTTTCAAAACATCTATGATTCGTTCGACGCCACCACCGGCGAGCCGCACTATCGCAACGACATCGTTGAGAATCAACTCGGCACATGGGTCCAGAGCTGCCCGACATCGGAAGGCGGCCACAATTGGCACGCCATGAGTTATCACCCCGGAACCAACCAGCTGATTATTCCTCTCGCGCAGAGCTGCCAGGAGATGCTCGCGCAAAAGATCGAACTCAAGGAGGGCGGAGGCAGCGCGGGTGGCGCCAATCGGCGCTTTTATGAGTCGCCGGGATCGAACGGCAACGTCGGGAAGCTGGCGGCTTACGACGTCAAAACATTAAAGGAGACATGGAAGATCGAACAGCGCAGTCCTTTTATGACTGCCGTATTATCGACCGCCGGCGGCATCGCATTTGTCGGCGACATGGATCGGACTTTCCGCGCCATCGATGTGAAGACGGGGAAAGTGTTGTGGGAGACGCGCCTCGGAACTTCGGTGCAAGGCTTCCCGTTGACCTTCAGCATTGCCGGACGGCAATACATCGCAATCTCAAGCGGCCTAGGCGGTGGCAGCCCGCGTATGGTGCCCACGGTGCTGGCTCCCGAGGTGCACTACCCGTCGTATGGGAATGCGTTGTACGTGTTCGCGCTGCCTGAGAAGAAGTAGCGCTATCGCAGCGCAAATGTGAACAGCGCGTTCCCCGCGCACACCGCCACGTATTGCTTCCCATTCACCGAATACGACATCGGACCGCTATTCACTTGGCCGCCCAGCGCCGCTTTCCACAGCAGTTCGCCGGTCCGGGCGTTCAGCGCAAAGAAATACCCCTCGCGCCCGCCGCTGAACAGCAGATCCGATGCCGTGGTCAGCACGCCGGCCCAGGTGATGTCGTTCATCTTGAACTGCCACTTGCGCTCGCCGGTCTTGGGGTCGAAGGCCCGCACCGCGCCGTAGCCTTCTTCTTCAGTCTTGAGATTCGTCCCAAGCGTCGCGGCGGCCATGGGGGTGTTGCCGGTGCCCTTCGGCCTTCCGCCCTCGGTCGCGATGGTGCCGGTGTTCTCCCACGATGAAACGTAGAACAGGCCGGTGCGCGGACTATACGACGGCGGATACCAGTTGGTCCCGCCCAGCACAGTTGGCTTGATCAGGGAACCTTCTGGCGTCGGCGATTTGCCAGGAACTCGCATGGGCCGGCCCTTTTCATCGAAACCGTTCATCCAATTCACGTCGACAAATGGCTTGCCGAGCAAAAACTGGCCGGTAACGCGGTCCAGCACATACATCAGGCCGTTGCGATTGGCCCACAGCATTACTTTTCGCGGCTGGCCTTTCCAGTCCATATCGGCCAGCACGGCAACTTGCGTGGAATCGTAATCCACTTCGTCGTGAGGCGTGAATTGGTAAAACCATTTCAGCTTGCCGGTGTCGGCATCCAAAGCAACCACACAATCGCTGTAGAGATTGTCGCCGAGCCGGTTGCGGCCGTCCCAATCAGGCTGTGGATTGCCGGTGCCCCAAAAGGTCAGGTTGGTTTCCGGGTCATAGGAGCCGGTATTCCAGATGGCGGCGCCGCCCATCTTCCAGGAATCGCCAGTCCAAGTTTCATACCCCGGTTCGCCCGGCCCCGGGATGGTGTGAAAGCGCCAAAGCTCCTTGCCGGAAGCGGCGTCAAAGGCCGCGACAAACCCGCGGATTCCCAGATCGCCTCCGGCCGCCCCGAGGATCACCTTGTCCTTCACAACAAGAGGCGCGTGCGTGATGGAATAGTTCTCGCTCGCGTTGGCGACCTTCACGTTCCACAGTGGCCGCCCGGTCTTGGCATCCAGCGCGATCAGGTGCGCATCGAGGGTGCCCATAAACAGCGTGTCGCCCAGGATCGCGAGGCCTCGATTCACGTTCCCGCAACAAGCGTGCGCCTCCCGCGCGTTGTTGTAGGGAAAGGTCCAGAAAATCCGCCCGGTCACGGCGTCGAGCGCTACCACATCGTTCGGGGCTTGCACCGTGTACAGAACGCCGTCCACCACCAAAGGCGTTGCTTCGAATTTCTCGAGCGAGCGCGCTTGGAATACCCACTGCAGTTCGAGGTTCTTCACATTGGCCGGCGTGATTTGCGCCAGCGATGTGTAGCGCTGGCTGGCGACTGTTCCCGAGTAAGTCAGCCAGTTCTGAGGTTCGCGATCGGCGTGCAGAATGCGGTCGAACGACACCTGGGCGGCCAGGGAACCCGCGGCGACCAGCATTAAAAACAAGGGTCGGTTCACTTCGCGTCTCCACCTTTCAGTGCTGCCATATAGCTCACCAAGTCAGCCAACTCCTGGTTGCTGAGTTTGTCCTGATACGATGGCATTCCGGAATTCGCGATCACCGAATAATTCCGCAGGTCCGTTTTGGAGAACGACCGCAACTGCTCATGGGAATCCAGCAGCTGCACGGTGAACGTATCCAAATTGAGGAGCCGACCTTTATACTCTACGCCGGTCTTCGTGATCACGCGCACCGAGCGGTACTCAGGGGATGGATCTCTGGCGGCGTCCAGCAATGCCCGCTCCAATTGCACGGCGCGACGCAGCCCTCCGATATCGGTAAGGTCCGGTCCCAGGCGAGAACCGCGCGCACCCACGCGATGACAGCTCAAACAATCGCCCTTGCCTTCGAACACCGCTTTGCCGCGCGATGCATCGCCGTCCGGCAGCCGGCGCTGGCCGGGTGCGGACATCGATCGCACGTACGCCATCAATGGAAATCCCATGAAGTCCGGGAAGTTCGCCGCAGGCATTGGCGTTCCCGGAATTCCCTTGAGGATCACGCGCTGCAAATCCTCGTCCGACTTTACCCTGAGAAACTGCCCGCGCGCGAAGTTCACGCCCGGCACGAGGTTGCCCTCGGGGCCATGACAGCCAGAGCAATTCGCCTGATACAGACGCGAGCCATCCTCCACATCCGCTGCTGTATAGCTGTGCTGCGCCGGAAGAGAGCAAGCAGTCAACAACAGTAAATAGGTTCCGCTTAAGCGCACGGCGGCCTCCACCGATCAATCATACAGAAACGGGGCAAACAGAAACGGGGCAAAATTTAAGCCTTGACATCGCGTATCTAGTTACTTTATCCTTCGCTGAAAGAGTATCTCCGTCCGTGCTCTCAGAAAGAGGGTTACCATGCTGCGGAGTCTCTTTAATTCCCGCCTCACCATCGCGACACTGTGCCTGACGAAACGTTCAGGTACGTCTTGGTAACGATAGGTTCCCGAACCACCTTGCACAACGATATCAATACAGACTGTAGAGTAGCCTGAAGCGATTATGCGGACAGTACTTATCGTGTTTGGCATTGCGGCGCTATGGACGGCGAGCCTCGCGCAATCGCAGCCTGTAGAGCCAGCTGAAGAAGGCATTCCGGTGACGGATGCACTTGTGATTTCCAAGTGCGGGACGTGTCACACCAAGGATGCCAAGGGAAATCTGACACGGATCTCCTGGGAACGAACCACGCCCGAAGGCTGGGAAGAATCCATCAAACGCATGATTCGCCTGAACGGAGTGAGTCTCACGCCAGCGGAGGCCCGTTCGATCGTGAAGTACCTGGCAACCTATCACGGCCTGGCTCCTGAAGAAGCCAAGCCGGTAATGTATATGGCCGAGCATCGGATTATCGACGAATCGGGCATTCCGAATGATGATGTGCGGGGGGCCTGCACCAATTGCCATGCTTTTGGACGGCCGCTGTCATGGCGCCGGTCGAAAGAGGATTGGAAGCTGCTCACCAATATGCATGTCGCCCTCTACGCCACCGCTGACACCGCGTTTCGACACGGCCTTCACGCGTATGCGCCCGCGGGAAACGCGCCTCTGGTTATCGGCAGCATGGCCGGCCCCCCGGTTCTGCCCGTCGACGCAGCCATCGCTTTTCTTGGCAAGACCGCTGGGCTGCACACTCCGGAATGGGCCGACTGGACAGCTCGGATGCGCGCACCGAAAATCTCAGGCCGCTGGCTGGTTACCGCCGATGTTCCCGGAAAAGGAAGGTATTACGGGGAACTGCAAATGGAGCCCGGTGCCGCAGACGACGAATTTACAACCCGCGTAACGCTTACCTCCGTCAAAGACGGTTCCAAATTGAGCCGAACTGGCACGGGCTTGGTCTACGCCGGGTACTCTTGGCGCGGCCGTTCGAAAGGAACCGGGCCGGCCAGTTCTTCGCCGGATGACGTGTCGGCGGAAGCGCGCGAAGCCATGCTGATCTCGCCCGATCAGTTGACCGCGGAAGGCCGCTGGTACTGGGGCGAGTATCAGGAATTTGGGTTCAACGTAAAGCTTGTTCGCGGCGCCTCCGACCCGACATTGCTGGGGATCGATCGGCTTGGACTTAAGACTGGGTCGCAAGGTGCTCGCGTTCGCCTGATGGGCGATAATCTGCCCGCCCAGGTAGCTCCCTCCGATCTCGATTTTGGTTCGGGCGTCACCGTGGCCCGGATTGTTTCCCATAGCGCCAGCGAAGTGGTAGCCGAGGTGGATGTGGCAGCCAACGCAGTGCCTGGCAAACGCGACGTTTCGTTACGGCGTGCCGTGCTTCCGGGGGCGCTGGGGATTTACGACCGCATCGACTATATCAGGGTCATACCCGACAACGCGTTGGCCCATTTGGGTAGCGATGTGCACCCCAAAGGCCTGCAGCAGTTCGAAGCCGTCGGCTATCAGCGCGGTGCGGATGGCAAATATCACACGGCGGACGACGTCGAGTTGGGACCTGTCGACGTGGACTGGTCAGTGGAAGAGTTTCTGAGCTCTTATGGCGACGACGACAAGGATTTTGTTGGCACATTGAGCCCCACCGGATTATTCACTCCGGCCCTGGACGGGCCCAATCCGAAGCGCCGGTTCAGCCGAAACAATTATGGCGATATCTGGGTAGTTGCTACGGCGAAGAACGAGAAGGGCTTGGATGGCAGGCCGCTGGTGGGCAAGTCCTATCTGGTGGTTACCGTCCCGTTGTACATGAAGTGGGACCAGCCCGAGGTCGGCAAGTGATCTCCGGCGGGGCGCCGTTTTTTTCTCGAAAGGCCATTTGTTCTCGAAAGGAAGGCTTCATGAGACACCTGCATCCGTTGAATAAAAAGGCACAACGCATCTACGACCGCATCACTTCCGTGGCCGATGACGTTGTGGCTTTGCAGGACTCGACGACCGGTCCCGCCCGTCCGCACATTCCCATGGGGTGTTCGCTAATGTTCTCGCCGGGCTGGGAAGTGGATGCCGCCGGTGGCACAGCCGGGCTTTGCCAACCGGTGGAGCGAGACATCTACGACTGTTGGGTCACCTGTTATTGGCCTGCGCAAGTTCCCGATCACATGAATAACTCTCCGAATTGGACCAGCAAGTGCGCCACCGCCACCAAGGATTGGCGCAATCTGGATTTGATCTACCCCTAGAAATTCATGAAGCTATTACTTTCCATCTTGGCGCTTTGCTGTGGGCTAGCGCGCGGGGCAACCCTGTTCCTGGGAGCGTATCCGGATTCGGTAATCGTCTTTGACGAGTCGAAGGGACAGATTGTCGATCGCATCCCTCTGACCACCGGACTTCCAACCAGTTTGCGCCTGTCACAGGACAAGAAGAAGATCTACGTCACCACTAACGATCGCAGTGGCGTGGAAGTTATCGACGTAGCTACGCGCAAAGTGATCAACCACTTTGAGCTAAACACGCCCACCCGGCGGTTTCGCTTTATGGGCGGCACGCCCGATTCAAAAGGCAAGCTGTTCTATGCGGTGACCATCCAGATTGACAAGCTGGCGGACCGCTACGAAATCGGGAAGGCAAAGTATACGGTGATTGACCTCGAGCAGCAAAAGATCGTCAAGACTGTCGACATCGCCGCCGAGGATGAGGCCGGGAACGCGAGCGGCTATGGAATTAGCAACTTCGAGATTTCCCCCGACGATAAATTCCTGTTCCAATTCCGAGAGAAGGTCGCGATTCTTAAGACGGATGACTTCCAGGTGGTGGAACGGATCGAACTTGCCAAACCGGAACTCCCGGGCATGGAGAATGTCGGCTTCGGCGGTCTGCTGGATTCCATCAGTGAGCCCGGCAAATATGTCTCGCTCTTCAATGCAGCCGACCCGGTAGTGCATAACAACCTTTTTGGCATCGCCCGTTTCGATCTTGCCACTCACCATGTGGATTTTACGCCGATCGGTCCGGTGCCGGATGGCATGGCCGGACTCCAGGTTACGCCCGACCAGAAGACCGCCTACACCGTGGTTGCCAAAGGAGCCAACGGTAACAAGCGCTGTGAATTCTGGGCATTCAATCTCGCCAACGACCGCATCACACAAACCGCCGAAGTTCCTTGCCGGACCCGCTTCAGCTTCGGAATGTCCGGCGACGGCAAGAAACTATACTTCTATGGCGCGGGCTTTGAGATCGAGGTCTACGACGCCGCGACCCTGAAGTATGAGAAGACCTGGGATCTCAACGTTGACGTGACCTTCGCCGGGATGGTGGAGCTGCCTTAGGAAGCACTTTCGCGGCGGAACTGTCGTTAAATTCGAACAATAATTACAGCCCTGGTGGCTTTTAATTTCCATTCCGGAGTTAGCATTTCCAGAGAGAATTGCCCTTATTTATTTTCGATTTGCGCGGCTCCGGATTGAGCAGCTCTGTCGCTGAGAACCGGCCAAATTTAAGTCTTGACATCACGATCCTACTTACCTTATTCTTCGCTGACAGAGTATCTCCGTCCGAGCTCTCAGAAAGAGGGTCATCTTGCCGGAGGTTTCTTTGGCGCTCGTCAAGCGTTTATTTCTCTGTACGTGCTTCGCTCTGCTGTGCATGTTGGAATGCCCGGCCCTTCTTCACGCTCAATCAACCTTTGGCACCGTGTTGGGGACCGTGTTAGACCCCTCGGGCAGTGTTATTGCGAAGGCGAAGGTGGAGTTATTCAACACCGGAACGAACGCCGCGCGAGTAACGGAATCCAGCGACAACGGGTCTTACCAGTTCAACAACGTCGAGGTCGGAACGTACCAGATCAGGGTTGCTGTGGCCGGCTTTCAGAAAGTCGACTATCAAGCCTTCGATTTGACTGCCCGGGCCACAGTGCACGTCGATCTCAATCTTCGAGTGGCTACTCAAACGTCAGCAGTGGAAGTAACCGGCGCGGTTGCCACCGTCCAGACGGATGTTTCCAACATTTCCGAAACGAAGGGGTCCCGCGAGTTGACCGACCTTCCGGTGGCAGTCTACACGCGTTCGCAGGGTTCCACCAGCGCGTACGCCACACTAACGGCGCAACCGGGCGTGCAAACCGATGCCAGTAATAACATCGTCGTCGCCGGGGCATTGCCATCCATGATTTCGCTCAACATCGATGGAATCAGCGCCACCGGGCCGGGTTACGGGGCGTCAGGGGGGTATGGGTCTTCTTCCATGGCCGAACTGTTTCCTTCCTTCTACGCGATTGAGGAAATCAAGATCAGCGAAACCTTGAATCCCGCCGAGTTTGGAGGCGTCGCCGACATCACCACCGTTTCGAAGGCGGGCACAAATAACTTCCACGGCGGCCTGTTCGAGAACGTTCAGAATACCGACTTTAACGCCAGCGATACGTTCAGCCACCAGCCCACACCGGTCCAACTGAATAATTTCGGCGTCTACCTCGGTGGCCCGATTATTATCCCGGGGTTGTACAACGGAAAGAACAAAACCTTCTTCTTTGGAAGCTACGAAGTGTTGCGGCTACCAAAATCGCAGACGGCGGTTTTAAGTGTGCCGACAGAAGCGATGCGGAATGGCAATCTCACCGGCTATGACGGCACTGTCATCCCACAAAGCCAGATAAATCCTTTTTCCGCGAAGGTGCTGGACTTGTTCTACCCCTTGCCCAATTATGGGCCGCCAGGCGCCATCTCAAACAACTATCTCGCCAACTACTCCATCCCTATCGATAGTGCGCAGGGCGATATGCGCGTAGACCAGGCCATCTCGCCGAAGCATCTTCTGTATGCCAGGTACACATACAAGAACCGGCGTCTCACCACTGCGCCCTACGGTCCCCCGACGCTTGGAGAAGTTTCACGCCCCGAAGTCTACAACGCTTTCACCATCGCTGAAAACTGGATCATCTCCCCGGCGCTCGTTAACGAGTTTCGCGGCGGAATGACCACCTCGCGTTCCAACATTACGTCTCCAATTACAGGGACGCAAGCCGCGGCCGACTTGGGGCTCACCTATCCTCCGCTACCCGGCCCCATTCCTGGCTTTTCCACACTGCCAACCATAAGCATCTCTGGATACGAAGGAATTTTCGGCCCGGCTACCAACACGAACCCGAAACAAAAAATCATACAGATTGCGGATACGCTGACCTGGACAAAAGGCAAACACACCATGAAGTTCGGTGGGGACGTTCGCGATTTGCGCAGTCTCTATACCGCGGTGTTTGGACAGCTCCAGCTGGGCGACTTCGCGTTCAATGGCTCGGCCGGGTTGGGCTACTCGCCATTTGCCGGGTTCCTTTTGGGATATCCGGACTCGACCCAGATCGCAGCCGTGATCAACCCCAGCACGGACGCTCATGCGAAACATTTCGCTTTTTTCGGGCAGGACGATTGGAAGGTCTCGCGATCCCTAACCATCAACTTCGGGCTGCGGTGGGAATATAATCCGGCTTTCCACGACAGTTTGAACGACACCGTCAACTGGGACCCGGGCTATTCGAGCACCGTCAACGGCCAAGTTGAACACGGCGCGGTGATCATCCCCAATCAAGCGTCGTACGTCAATGTCAACCCGCAATTTGCGGCGGAAGTTTATCCCACGCCTATAATCCTCGCTTCCCAAGTGGGCATACCATCGACCTTGAGGACCTCCTCCAAGAAGGATTTCGCGCCGCGCATCGGATTCGCGTACAGTTTGGGCGGCAACAACAAGACGGTGATTCGGGGTGGATACGGACGATTCATCGAAGCGCTGCAAGGTAGCTCGGCCAACCACGGCTGGTCGGTCGGGGCCGCCGCCTACGGGTATTTCGCAAATTCTCTTGGGAGCAACGGACTGCCCGTGTTCCAGATGCCTTACTCTTACCCGGCGGACATCGCAGTGCCCGGTTCAGAATACTTCTCGGAGGCGGTCGCCCTGCACTTCAAGGATCCCATCGTCGAGGAGTGGAACCTCACTATCGAGCGCGATCTGGGCAAAGGCTTTGGAGTGCGTGCTTCGTACGACGGCAACCATTCCTACAATGTCCCGGTTCTCGTGAACGCTAACCAAATTCTTCCGAACACGCTTGGATTATTTGATCCAGCATCGCAGGCCACCGTGCCGTTTCCCCAAATGGCGTACATCGCGACTCAGACGAATCAGGGCTTTGGCAATTACAACGCTGGAACGGTATCGGTGAATAAGCGCTCAGGCAATCTACAAGTCCAATCGAGTTACACTTTCACCCGTAATTTGTCGAATACCATCGGATATGGCGGGGGTTCGAGTGCGGCATCCTTCCCTGGGGAATTCGGCAACACGATGAGCAGTTCCTATCAACCGGGGATAGACTACGGCAATGTCCCGTTCAGCCGCCGCCACCGTTTCCTCTCGACCTTCCTCTATGATCTTCCGTTCGGGAAAGGTAAGGCTTTCCTGAATAGCTTAAATCCGGTCCTGGATAGAATTGTCGGAGGTTTTCAGTTAAGCGGGATTCTTCTGTTTCAGAGCGGACCGTTCATGAGCGTAACGACATTAGATGATCCATCAGGAGTCGGCTTCAATGTATATAACGCTAACGGCGGCCGGGCCGACTTCGTCCCGGGTGTGAATCCCTATCAGGGCCAATCACTCGGCCAGTGGATTAATCCGGCAGCCTTCGTAGATCCCGGCAACAACATTGGACGGTTCGGGGACTCGCTATCGGGCGCCGTGCAAGGGCCGTCGACAAAAGCTGTGTCCATGTCGCTTCTGAAGACCGTCGTCTTAACAGAACGTATGCAAATTCAAATTGGAGCGCAAATTTCCAACATTTTCAACCATCCGAATTACGCTCCTCCACCAAATTTGACCCTGGGAGTTCCGGCATTTGGGGCGATCACGGCGATGCAAACCGCGGAGGGCGCCGGTCCGCGACAGATCCAATTGACTGGACGCTTTGTCTTTTAGTAAGCTCAAATCCCGATTTGGAGGAAAGTCTTGGCAACGATAGGTATCCCGGTGATTGATCAACTCGGCAAACGTGGCGAACAGTGCCGCAAAATTTTGCCCTGCAAGTCGGACAGGAGCACGAGATGAATAAAACAGTCGCGATCCGGACCAGCCTCGCGGTCTTGCTGGCGCTTTCTTGCGGTCGAGCCTGGGGACAAACAGATGAAGAAGGCATCCCCGTAACCAACCAGCTTGTCATCTCCAGGTGCGGCACTTGCCATGTGAAAGACCAGAAGGGCAATCTCTCGCGCATTTCCTGGGAGCGCACCACGCCCGAAGGCTGGCAGGAAGCCATCAAGCGGATGCAACGGCTCAACGGCATGACCATTAGTCAGGCCGACTCGCGCGCCATCCTCAAGTACCTGGCGACGTATCATGGTCTGGCGCCCGAGGAGGCCAAGCCGGTCATGTTCCTTGCGGAGCACCGGTCGGTCGACGAGAAGGATGCCCCCAAGGAACTCCAGGGCACCTGCAATTATTGTCACGCTTATAGCCGGGCTCTCACCTGGCGGAGACCGAAATCCGACTGGCTCATGCTCGAGAACATGCATATGGCCCAGTTCATCACCTCCGAAGTGACATTCCGGCACTCGCTTTTCCTCGGTACCTCGGCGTTTAGCGCGGATGCGCCTGAGCCGGGAGCAGTGGCCGCGGACTATCTTGCCAAGACAGTGCCTCTGCATACTCCTGAGTGGTCTGCCTGGCGTGCACGCCTGAGTTCGCCCCGCTTGGCCGGAAAATGGCTGGTGAAGGCCTCCGTTCCAGGCCGAGGCAAGTATTATGGAGAATTGACGATCGAACCGGGCGCCGCCGAAGACGAGTTCAAAACAATGGTCAAACTGAAGTCCGCCTCCGGCGATACGGTGCTGACTCGAACCGGGCAAAGCATCGTGTATGCGGGTTACGCATGGCGTGGCAGGTCCAAAGGCTCGGTTGGTGCTAACGCTGCCTTGGACGACCTCAACAGCGAGGCGCGCGAAGCGTTATGGATTTCGCCTGATCAAAATACTGCCGAGGGCCGCTGGTATTGGGGTGATTATCAGGAATTCGGTTATGATGTCACTTTGATGCGGGCCTCCCAGGAGCCGACTATCTATGGCGTCGGTGTTTCCGCGCTTAAAACAGGCAGCAAAGGGACGCAGGTTCGCTTGTTCGTCGATCCCGTGCCCGCGAAAGTGGCCGTTGCCGACCTCGACCTGGGTGCTGGGATCAAGGTCAATCGCATCGTGTCAAGCGGCGCGGGTGAAATTGTGGCCGAGGTGGATGTCGCGCCCGATGCCGTTTTCGGCAAGCGCGACGCCAAATTCGGACGCTCGACGCTGCCCAATGCGATTGCCGTGTACGATCGCTTGGACTACATCAAGGTTACGCCCCAGACTGCGCTTGCACACCTCGGGAGTGAAACACACCCCAAAGGTTACCAGCAGTTTGAAGCGATCGGTTACAACCGTGGAGCCGATGGCAAGCCCGACACTGCGGATGATGTGGAACTTGGACCGGTGGATGTGACCTGGAGCGTGGAGGAATTCTATGCGACCTTTGGTGACGACGACAAGGGTTTCGTCGGTCGCCTCACCCCCACCGCTTTGTTCATCCCGGCCAGCGACGGCCCCAACCCGGAACGGAAATACATGCGCAACAATTATGGCGACGTGTGGGTTGTCGCGACTTCTAAAACCGATAAAGACAGTTTGGGCAAACCGGTAGTCGGGAAGAGCTATCTGGTAGTAACCGTGCCCACCTACGCGAAGTGGGATCAGCCCGAGGTGAATCCATGACGGCCGTTAGCGCCCGTGTTTATCGGCTCGGAGAGTTTCACTCCTTCGAAGGAGGCGGCCGGAAGTTTCTCTATCTCGTGCCGGCGGGGGCCATTTTTGAACAGGACGACTCCGTCGGCGCTCTGATCGGTCAGTTATCGGGCGGCGAAGTTTCCCATGATGAGCTGTCCGGCAGACTGGTGGCTGGCGGCATGGATATTGAAGCAGCCGAAGAGCTGATCCAGGAAATGTTTGAAGCCCGGGTCATCCTGGCGGGCGATTATCGTACTCCGCCGCTCGATAACCCGCCGCCGGATTTCCCTCTGCAGTCGTTGGTGATGAACCTGACCAACCAGTGCAACCTATCGTGCGAGTATTGCTATGAGTTCGGAGAAGATAAGGTAGCCACGCCCGAAGGTAAGCCGAAGTTTATGGATTTCGACACGGCCAAGGCTTCGGTGGATTTCCTGCTGCAGTCGTCCAGCGGACGGGAAGCCGTAGGCATCACCTTCTTCGGCGGCGAGACTCTGATGAACTTCCCGCTGCTGAAGCAAGTGGTTACTTATGCCAACGAACAGGCGGCCGCGCAGGGCCGGCGGATCGACTTCAGCCTGACCACCAACGCCACCCTTCTAACCCCCACCATCATCCAGTTCCTTTCGGAAAATAAGATCGGCGTCACGGTGAGTATGGACGGCCCCGCAGAGTTGCACGACAAACTGCGGGTCTTCTCGAACGGTAAAGGAAGCTATGACATCATCGCTCCTCGAGTCCGCGCGCTGATTGCAAGCCATAGGACGCGGCCGATTACGGCGCGCGTGACCCTCACATCGGGAGTGACGGATGTGGTCAGAATCTTCCGTCATCTGAAGCAGGACTTGGGCTTCCATGAGGTCGGATTCGCACCCGTCACCACGTCTCCGGACCGCCTTTACTCCATCAACGACAAGGGCATGGACGGAGTGCTGGAGCAGTTTCACATTCTCGCCGAAGAGTGGCTGGAATACGCCCTGCGCGGCCAGATGCACGGTTTTTCCAATGTGAGCGATACGATTTCCGAGCTGTACCAGGGAGTCAACAAGTCGCATCCCTGCGGCGCCGGCCTGGGACTGGTGGGCGTTGGGCCTTCCGGCGATATCGCGCCCTGCCACCGGTTCGTCGATTCGGACGAGCACGCGCTCGGTCACATCTCCACCGGTATCGATAGAACGAAGCAGAACGATTTTCTTTCCCGCGGCCACATCAACACCAAATACGATTGCCACACTTGCTGGGCTCGTCCATTGTGCGCGGGCGGATGCCATCACGAAGCTTTCGTTCGCTACGGCGATACCGGGCATCCGAATCTCCATTACTGTGATTGGATTCGCGATTGGACCGATACCTGTCTCCGTATTTATGGCACGATTAACGCCCTGAACCCTGGTTTTCTTGAACAATTCGCAGAAAGGAAGGCATTATGAAACACCTTCGAGCCGTGAACAGAAAGGCCCGCCGGATCGACGAGATAGTCACCTCGCGCCGCGAGGATGTCGTGGCGCTGCAAGACTCCGGCGGCGGCGCCGAAGGTCGCATATCCCCACCGGATGTTCGCTCTCGTTTTTTCCAGGATGGGAAGTGGATTCGGCCGGCGGCACGGCCGGTCTCTGCCAGCCCGTGGAGCGCGATATTTACGATTGCTACGTTACCTGCTTCTGGCCCGCGCAGGTTCCCGATCATGTGAACGCCTATCCGGACTGGGCGAAGAAGTGCGCCGTGGCCACCAAAGATTGGCGCAATCTGGACATCGTTTTTCCATAACCTGGTTGCCGAGGAGGTGTCGGTATGAAATTGACGAAAATAGCTTCGCTGACTTTCACGCTGGCATGCGTGCTCGCTTCCTTGAGTGTTTCGGCTCGTGGTTCAACGCTGTTCCTCGGCGGGTATCCCGACCAAGTGCTGGTTTTCGACGACGTCAAAGGGCAAATGGAGACGCGTATCAAGCTCGTTACGGGCCTCCCCACTTCCCTCAGCATTTCGATGGACCGGAAGACCATCTATGCCACCACCAACGATCACGACGGTATCGAGGTGATCGATGTCCCTACCCGTAAAGTGACCAGTCACTTTATCCTGGACACGCCTACGACGAAATACCGCCTGAATGGCGTTACGCCCGATCCAACCGGCAAGTTCTTGTACTGCATTACCACCGAGATCGTTAAACTCGCGGACCATTACGAGGTCGCCAGGCCGAAATACACGATCATCGACGTGGCTGCCCAGAAGATCGTCAAGACCTTTGATATTGAGAAAGAGGACCAGGCAGGCAACACCGGATTTTACGGGCGTTTTGGTTTTGAGGCCTCCACCGACGGCAAGTACCTCTATCAGTTTCGCGAGAAGGTGGCGATCCTCGATGCAGCCACGATGAAGGTAGTCCAGCGGATTGATCTCGCGCAGCCCGACGATCGCTCCATGCGACGCGTGGGATACGGCGACCAGCTCAATAGCCTAACGCGGCCCGGGTTTCATATTTCCTTGTTCAACGCCGCGGATCCGTATGTTCACCATAATGTGTTCGGAATTGCCCGCTTCGACCTGAATACAAAGGGCGTCGAGTTTACGCCCATTGGCCCGGCTACGGAAGAAATGTCCGGACTGCAGGTTGCGCCCGATATGAAAAACGCCTGGACCTTGGCCACCATGGGCGGCGAACTCGGCAACAAACGTTGCGAATTCTGGCAATTCGACCTCACGACCAATAAGGTCACCAACAAGGCGGAGATCATCTGTCGCACCAACGAGTTTTCTAATCGCTTCATCGTGTCTAGCGACGGCAAGAAATTGTACACCTATGCAAATGGATACGACATCGAAGTTTACGATTCCGCCACGCTCAAGCACGAGAAAAACTGGGATCTGGGTAGCGACTGCACGGGTCCACTCATAATGGTCGATTGAACTGGAGCGTCAATTGAACCGAAGCGTGCGCTGGTCCGCTTTAGCTGCCGCGGTTCTTCTGGCTAGCGCGTTTGCCGCCCCGCCACCCGCTGTGTCGGCCCGGAAAGCCCTGGACTTGCTGCTGAAGGGCCGCTATGACGAATTCAATCAGCTGCTCACCGATACTGCCAAGACCCTCCTGACGCCCGAATTCATTCGGGACCGCGTGGCGTCGGAAATCGCGGGTTTCGGAACACTGGAGCAGGTTGGAGAGCCCGAGACTGCGAAAGCGGGCGTCAACGATCTGGTGAGTTTTCCCACCCGTTTTTCAAAAACGACGATCGCCATTCAGCTCACCATCACCGATACCGGGCGCGTTGCGGCGCTCCACTTCCGGCCGGCCTCCGACCCTTTGCATCCGGTCTGGGTGCGGCCCGCCTACAGCAATCCCGCGCTGTTCACCGAACGCCCCGTAACCGTCGGTGAGGATCAATGGAAGCTTGGCGGAACTTTGACCGTGCCTGTCGGAAAGGGCCCGTTCGCCGCGATGGTGCTGGTCCATGGAGCCGGACCGAACGACCGCGATGAGTCCATCCTCGCCAACAAGATATTCGAAGATATCGCGGAAGGCTTGTCGTCGCGAAATGTCGTAGTTCTGCGCTACGACAAAAGGACCAGGACCTATGCTTCGCAAATGAGCGGCACCGACTACACGCTCCGCGAAGAGACGGTAGAAGATGCAGCCCGCGCAGTCGCGTTGTTGCGTAAACAGCCGGAAGTCGATCCGAAGCGCATCTATGTTCTTGGTCACAGCGTCGGAGGGTACGCCTTGCCCCGTATCGTCGCCGAGTGCGCCAAACAGAACACGCCCGTCGCGGGAGCGGTGTTTCTGGCGGCTCACGCCAGGCCCATCGAAGATGTCGGTCTGGCGCAGGCTGAGTTCATGCTGAAGGATGGCGGCTCGCCCGACAGGATGAAACAACTCGACATGTTGAAGGCCCAGGTGGCGGTGGTTCATCATCTCGATCCGAACAAGCAGTACCCGTCTACGCTCCTCGGCTTTCCCGTCGTTTACTTTTTCGACTTGAAGGAATACAACCCTGTAGCAGAAGCCGCGCGGCTTCAGATCCCCTTGCTTTTTCTTCAGGGCGAGCGTGACTTCCAGGTCACCATGCAAGATTTCGGGCTCTGGAAATCCGGAATCGCGGGGTCGCAACAGGCCAGTTTCCGCAATTATCCGGCCCTCAATCATCTCTTCATTGCCGGCGAGGGGCCGGGTTCGCCCGCGGAGTATAGGAAACCCGGCAATGTAGATCCGGCGGTGATTGAAGATATCGCCCAATGGATCTCGGCGCGTTAGCACTAACAGATCGCCTGGAGCCGCAGGGCACGCTACCTTAGGAAGGCGCTTTAGCCCAGCGGTCCGATGATTTTCTTCTTCTGTTTCTTCTTCCTTTCCGGGTTTTGCGGCCTGATGTATCAAGTGGTGTGGCTGCGCATGGCAATGGCCGGCTTCGGCGTTACCACAGCCCAGGTGTCCATTGTGCTTTCGGTCTTCATGGCTGGTCTGGCTATGGGGAGCTGGGGAGGCGGAAAGCTGGTTCAGCGTTTTGCCTCCCGGTCCGGTAACTTCTTCGTCCGTCTGTATTCGTTTAGCGAACTGCTCATCGGAATATCAGGTCTTGCAGTCGCGCCGCTGCTGCGCGTCGGGCACGGATTGCTGATCGCGCAAGACGGAGCCGCCGCGTGGGGATCTTTCGGGTATTATCTGCTCTCCGGAGGATGGATAGCGTTAGTCATGCTGCCGTTCTGCTGTTGCATGGGCGCGACGTTCCCGCTGGCGATGGCTGGAATCCAGTTCCAACGCAGATCTCCCTGGACCTTCAGTTATCTTTATCTCGCCAACGTGCTGGGGGCTATGGCGGGCGCGCTCAGCTCGGCCTTCGTATTCATTGAACTGCTGGGCTTTTCTAAAACGCTGCTGGCCGCGGTGGCAGTGAATGCGCTGGTAGCGCTCTGCGCGTTTGCTCTTGGACAAAGGACAGGAGACACGAACATCGAGACGGCGGTCCTGGACCAAGGGGGCGCGCCCAATTCGTACCTCGCGATGCTGCTGCCTCTGCTCTTTGCCTCCGGCTTGGCGAGCCTCGGTATGGAGGTGGTTTGGACACGGCAGTTAGTTCCGCTGCTTGGTCCGGTGGTCTATTCGTTCGCCATCATTCTGGCGGTGTATCTGCTCGCCACCGCAATGGGCTCGCAGGTCTACCGTGTCTGGATTCGCTTCCGAGGCGCCGGCGCGGAGTTGGCCTGGAGGCCGCTGGCCATTCTGGCCGGATGTTTCGCGCTGGTGCCCCTCGCCGCAGCCGACCCGCGGGTTCATATGGGACACCATCTGCTGAGCCTCTTCCTGCGCGTCGCCTGGGGTATCGGCTGGTTCTGCGCCGTGTTGGGTTTTCTGACGCCGATGCTGGTCGATCGCTGGTCGGGGGGCGATGCCGGCCGCGCCGGACGCGCCTACGCCGTAAATGCGCTAGGTTGCATCGTGGGTCCGCTGCTTTCCGGATTCCTTCTCCTACCCGCCGTCGGGGAGCGGTGGTCGCTAGTCTTGCTAGCGCTTCCCTTCTTTGCGTTTGGACTCTGGCCTTCTCGCGGATTTAAGGTAGGTTTCGCGGTGCTGGTTGTCGTGGCAGTTGCGGCGTCCCTCTTGCTCGTTATGAAAACGCGCGACTACGAAACGTTGTATCCCGGGGCGTGGGTGCGCAGGGATCACACCGCTACTGTGATCGCCGCGGGCCAGGGCATGGAAAAACGGCTTCTCGTAAACGGCACGGGCATCACCAACCTCACACCTATCACTAAGATGATGGCTCATCTTCCGCTGGCGTTCCTCGGTACCAAGCCTCGCAACGTCCTGGTGCTGTGCTTCGGCATGGGAACTTCGTTCCGTTCCGCGATGTCATGGGGCATTCCGGTAACCGTGGTGGAACTGGTGCCGAGCGTTCCTTCCCTCTTCAGCTACTTCCACGCCGACGGCGATGCGCTGTTGCGTTCGCCTCGCGCGACGCTGGTGATCGACGACGCGCGCCGGTACCTGGAGCGCAGCAACCAGGACTTCGACGCGATCATCGTCGATCCTCCTCCCCCCGTCGAGGCGGCCGCGTCGAGTCTGCTCTATTCTCCGGAGTTCTATGAAATCGCGCGCCGCCGCCTGCGCCCCGGCGGCATCCTGCAACAGTGGCTGCCTCGCGCGGAGCCGATCGTAGTCTCGGCCTTCGCCCGGGCCATCGGTAATAGTTTCCCGGAAGTGCGTGTGTTCCCCTCTGTAGAAGGCTGGGGGTTTCATTTCCTGGCGAGCGACTCGGCCATAGGGCAGCGCAACCCTGGCCAACTCGCGGGCAACCTCCCTCCCGGCGCTGTGCGCGATTTGCTGGAGTGGGGTCCCTTCCAAACCGCGGAGGAACAGTTCCAGGCTGTGGTGGACAAGGAAGTGCCGCTCGGAAAACTGATCCGCGCCGTTCCCGACGCGCCGGTGCTCACCGATGATCGGCCATTGAACGAATATTACTACCTCCGCCGCCGCTGAGCTAGCCGTACCCTGGTCTACACACAATGGAGAAAATGAAGACAGTGGTTGGCCAACAATTCCAAATCCGTCCAGCGAATCACGCCGATATTGGCGAATTGCGAATTTTGATCGAACGTTCCGTTCGCGATCTTCAGCGGAATGATTACACACCCGCGCAGATCGAGGGCGCTCTCGGGCATGCCCTTGGGCTGGACACCCAGCTAATCGAAGATCGAACTTACTTTGTGGCAGTACCGCGCTCTAAGCCGGACCTAATTGTCGGATGCGGAGGGTGGAGTTGTCGCAAGACGCTATTTGGGAGCGATCATGGGCCCAATCGACAGGGCGATTTGCTTGATCCCGCCAGTGAGCCTGCGAAGATCCGAGCAATTTTCGTCCACCCGGAATGGGCTCGCCAGGGCTTGGGCACTCTAATGCTGAAGCACTGTGAAGATGCCGCACAACGGGCGGGGTTTCGCAGCCTGGAGATGGGATCCACTTTGACGGGCGTTCCCCTCTACTCTCTCAAAGGTTACGAGCAGCGCGAAAATGTAGACATCCACCTTCCAAATGGAGAAGTTCTCCGCATCGTGCACATGGTGAAGGCGCTTCAGCCAGATAGGGCGTCCTGAAGCAGGCCCATCAGGTCCACGAATTGAAAAGGCTTTCGGATGAAACGTTCAACCTGCAGCCCGGCGAAGGAAGCATCAACAGCTTCTTTGCTGTAGGCGCTGGTGAAAATCACTTTGAGATTGGCGCGCAGGTGCTGGACCTGTTCAAAGACTTCCCGGCTGGACACCCCCGGCAAAGTTATATCCAGCAGCATCACATCGATGTCATGTTGTGTCACGCGAACCAACTCCAGCGCGGAAGAGCCGTCGAACGCTTCGATCACCCCAAAGCCATTCTTTCGCAGCATCTTTGAGACAGCCACTCGCAACACGTCTTCGTCCTCCACCACGAGAACCGTCCCTGTCCGAAGCAAATGCTCCCTGCCGGAAGATGGCGCGATGGCAACGCGGCGCGGTTGAACCGTCTCACAGGCACACGGCAGAAAGATCTCAAACTTCGACCCCTGGCCGGGTGCGCTCACAAGATTGACAGCGCCGCCGTGATCTCGAACGATCCCTTGAACCACGGCGAGCCCCAGGCCACGGCCGGCAAATTTAGTACTGAAGAACGGATCGAAGACTTTGGCTTGTACCTCTTCCGTCATGCCGGCTCCCGTATCCGAGACGGTCAGCTTCAAGTAATCGCCCGAAGGCAAATGCCGAGGACTGCTTGCACCTGGTTCCCCGGCCAGGATGGTGCGTAAAGTCGTGACTTTGATCACGCCGCCGCTTTCGCCAATCGCTTCCGACGCGTTGATGATGAGATTCATCACGATTTGCCGGATTTGCGAGGCCCTGCCCAGCATGGCGGGAAGGTCTTGATGCAGGTCGGTCTGCAAAACCGTGTGTTTGGAGATGGAAACCTTCAACAGCTCCAGCATCTCTTGCACCAGGCTTGATAAATCGATCGGTTCATCCAGAGGCTCTCTATCGTGCTGTCCCGAGTAGATCATCAATTCGCGTACGATCTCGGCGCCGCGCGACGCAACAGATTTGATTCTCTGAATCCCTTCGATGGGAGATTCGCCCGCTGCCAATTCGGTCGCCGCGAGTTCCGCTTCCGCCATAACCCCGGCCAGCAGATTGTTGAAGTCGTGAGCAATTCCGCCTGCCAGGACGCCGAGGCTTTCCAGTTTCTGCCTCTCAAGAGCCTTTTCCTGACTGCGCTTTAGGTCGGTGATGTCGATCGTGGAGCCGATATAACCGCTGAAAACGCCGTCGCGTTCAAAACGCGGAATGCCGCAACAAAGTACCCGACGGTATTCCCCGTCCGCCCTCCGCAAGCGTTCCTCTATCTCGAAGCTCCGGCGAGCGTTAAATGCCGCGGAGTAGCTGGCGAGAGAGCCCTCCAGGTCGTCGGGATGGACATGCGCGGTCCAACCGTCGTTAATCAGCTCCTCCATAGGGCGACCCACGAAGTTCTGCCAGGTTTTGTTGAGGAAGGTGAGGGCCATGTCCGGTCCTGCAACCCAAATCATTACCGGCGCCGTGTCGGCCAAATCCCGAAACCGCTCTTCGCTCTCACGCAGCACCGCCTCGGCCCGCTTGCTCTCTGTGATGTCGAGTACAACACCCGATGTGCGGCTCGGCTTGCCTGCGGCATCTAGGAAAACTGCGCCCTTGGAGTGCAGCCAGTGTACGCTTCCGTCCGGCCACAGCACGCGGTATTCAGTGTCCCAGGCGTGCCTCCGTTCCAGAGCATCGTCGACGCTGGCTTGCACCAGCGCTCGATCGTCTGGATGAATCAGTTTGGACAAGTCTTCCACCGTGAGCTTGGGATGGTCAGGCGGGAGGCCGTATAGCCGGGCGTATTCTTCGGAATGCGTGAACACATTAGTGCGCGGTTCCCATTCGCATACGCCCAGATGTGCGGCGCTCTGAGCCAGGATAAGCCGCTGCTGCGCGTCCCGGAGGGCGGATTCCGCCTGTATTTTTTCGGTAATGTCCTCTACCAGGGCAATAAAGTATTGCGGCACATTGTCGCCGTCCCGCACCAGCGATCGATTTAGCCTTCCCCAAAAGATAGTCCCGTCCTTGCGGACAAAACGTTTTTCCATGGAGTGCGAGGAGATGGTCCCTTCCAGAAGTTGATGGCGCCCGCGTGACACCTCGTCATAGTCCGGTGGGCGCGTGATATCCCAAACTTTCCTGTTGCGCAGTTCGGCTTCCGAATAACCAAGCATCTGGCAATACCGGTCATTGGCGCGCAGCCATGCTCCGTCGAGCCCGATCTGAGCGATACCGAGAGCCGCATGATCGAAGATCGCCTGAAGGATTTTGGCCTCGGGTTCCATTTTGCCCCTTCAGTATACGCTCGATTTGCACAACCTTCCCGATTTTGTGGCGATCCGGGGCGGGCGGATGCAAGTGCTATCCTCTATTCTTCGGCTTAAATTGACCAACATGTTGAATAAGATTGGGTGCGTCATTCTCTCGGTTTCCGGCGCGATTGGCAGTGCTTTCGCGCAAGCGAAAACCGCGGACCCTGTCCGGCACGAGTTCACCATTCAGAACTTCCACACGGAAAGCGGAATTGTCCTGCCGAAGGCGCTCATCGTCTATGGAACCTACGGGCAGCTGAACGCGGCGGCGGACAATGCCGTGTTACTGCCTTCGCACTATATGGCCGACATGACTGGCTATGACTGGCTCATCGGGCCCGGCAAGGCGCTCGACCCAACCAGGCTTTTCCTCATCACCAGCGAACTCTTCGGGAACAGCCGATCGTCCTCGCCCAGCAACACGCCGGAGCCATTTCACGGGCCGCGCTTTCCGGTCATCACCATCCGGGACAACGTAGACGCCGTGCACCAACTGTTAACGGAGCAACTACACGTCAGCCATTTGCGGGCCGTGATCGGCTTCTCCATGGGCGCACAGCAGGCGTTTCAATGGGCTGTCAGTTATCCGGATTTCATGGACCGCATTGTCTCCACTGCGGGGACCGCGAAGACCTACGGCCACGGCATTGTCCGGCTGGAGGGGCAAATCGCGGCCCTCACGGCGGACACCAGTTTCAACGGTGGCGATTACACGGTTGAGCCGGTGAAAGGCATTCAAGCGACATCGATGGTATGGGCGGGTTGGCTTTTCTCCCAGGAATGGTGGCGCCGCGAGCTATGGAAGACCAAAGGCCCGCCAGGGGTAACGTTTGCCCAGGTTCTCCAGCAATACCGGGAGCTATTTTCTGCCTCGGATGCAAACGACTTGATATTGCAGATGCGCACCTGGGAAAGCAACAACGTCGGCAACACAGCACCCTTTCATGGCGACGTAGAGGCAGCGCTCCGCTCCATCAAGGTCAAGGTGCTGTATATGCCCTCGGCAACCGATTTGTATTTTCCGCTGACGGACGCACGCTACGAAGCCTCGTTCATTCGTGGTTGCAAGCTCGTTCCGATTCCTTCCTTGTGGGGCCACCCGGCAGGCGCCGGCGATGACCCGGCCGATGGAAGATTCCTAAATTTACACATCGCCCGGTTCATGGCCGGCGGACGTTGAGATTCTGGCCCTGTTTACCCGGTATTCTATCTGTAATGCGTTCATTCGGGACTCTATCGGCCCTTTCCGTCGTCGTGCTTTTCGCCGGCGCGGTAACGGCCTGGGGTCAATCGGAAACGGCGCCCATCGTACAACCGGGCGCGCCTGGACAAAACGGCAGGATCCTTTCGCCCGAGACTGCCGTCATCCCACCCCGAACTCCGTCGGCGGCTGATGTCAATTTCATGCAAGGGATGATCATGCATCATTCGCAGGCGGTGGAGATGACCGAACTGCTTCGCACCCGCACGCGGAACAAAGACCTCCAAGCGTTGGCGAAGCGGATCAGCATCTCGCAGACCGACGAGATGAAATACATGAAGCAGTGGCTTGAAGATCGCGGCCAGCCGGAGATGGGCCATATGGATCACATGCATATGGATTCCATGCCGCTCATGCCGGGCATGCTGACTCCGAAGCAAATGAAGGCTCTGGAACAAGCCACCGGCCCGGCCTTCGATCACCTGTTCTTAACCGGCATGATTCAGCACCATACGGGCGCTCTGGTCATGGTGCAGGATCTCTTCGCCACGCCGGGAGCCGGCCAGGATGCCGTCTTATTCGACTTTGCCACCGACGTGGATAATACACAGCGCGCGGAAATCAGCATTATGCGAGGCATGCTCCTCAAGGAGAAGAAATGATCGAAGAACGAGCTTCACGGCATACTCTGGCTATCTCACTTGCGCTGTCTGCTTTCTTTCCTGTGCTCGTCGCAGGTCAAAGCAGCGCACCCGCTACGGAGCGTCTTTCGGCTCCTTCCAATCCGCGCGCGTCATCCAAAGACCCCCGAGTGGGGCTCAAGGCAGGATTGTACGATGCCGGCGAAGCGGTCTTTGGATTGGTGAAGGTGGTCTCCATTCCCAAGCCGCCCGGTTTCGCCCCGGGTAGTTTTGTTCCTAATGTTTCTCCGCCGTCTGAACCAGAGACCCCGGAACCGGGTAAGCCGCCAAAACCTCCCGCGGTCCAATACGGCTCCACAAACTCCGATCTGGCCTTCAGCGGCAACCATGTTTTTGTAGGCAACTATAACGGGATCAATTTTTATGACATCGACAACCCGGCGCAAGTCAAACTGCGGGCGTCATTGATTTGCCCCGGCGGGCAGGGAGATGTTTCCGTCTACGGCCATCTTCTCTTCATGTCGGCGGAGGCGCTGAACGCACGCCTGGACTGCGGCACCCAGGGAGTGCCCCTCCCGGCCGGCTATGTCCCACCCCCTCCGCAACCTCCGGCGCCCGTCGTCCCCGGAGTGGAGCCGGAGCATAAGCAACGCCCGCTTCCACCCCCCAATCCGGACCGCTTCCGCGGCGTTCGTATCTTCGACATCAGCGACATTTCGAATCCGAAGCAAGTCGCCGCGGTGCAGAGCTGCCGCGGCTCCCACACGCATACACTTGTCATCGACCCTAAAGATAAGGACAACGTCTATATCTATATCTCCGGCACCGGACTTGTTCGGCAGCCCGAAGAACTGGCCGGGTGTTCGGGCGGCGATCCGGCTGCCAATCCCGACACCTCCTTATTCAGCATCGATATCATCAAAGTGCCGCTGGCGCATCCCGAGTTGGCGAAGATCGTAGCCCGTCCGCGCATCTTTACGGATGAGCAAACCGGAGCCGTCAATGGTCTCTGGAAGCGCGGCAACCACGGCGAAGGCACGCAGACCACCGAGGGCACCGACAAGTGTCACGACATTACGGTCTATTCGGCCCTCGGGCTGGCCGCGGGGGCCTGTTCCGGCAATGGAATCCTGCTGGATATATCGCGACCCTCTTAACCCAGTCCGCCTCGATGCTGTCAGCGATCCGAACTACTCCTTCTGGCATTCCGCCACATTTCAACAATGCCGGCACCAAGGTATTGTTCACGGACGAGTGGGGCGGCGGCGGCCAACCCCGTTGCCGCGTGACCGATCCGATGAACTGGGGCGCCGACGCCATCTTCGAACTCTCGCAGGGAAAGCTGAAACTGGCCGGGTACTATAAAATGCCGGCCGCGCAGACCGAACTCGAGAATTGCGTGGCCCACAATGGATCGCTGATCCCCATTCCAGGCCGCGACATCTTTGTGCAGGCCTGGTATCAGGGTGGGGTTTCGGTGGTTGATTTCACCGATGCCGCGCATCCCATCGAAATCGCTTATTTTGATCGCGGACCTTTGGACGGGACCAAGCGCGGGATGGGCGGCTACTGGTCCGCCTACTGGTACAACGGCTATATCTACGGTTCGGAGATCGCGCGCGGTGTGGATGTGTTCAAACTGGTGCCCAGCAAGTTCCTTACGCAAAACGAGATCGATGCTGCCAATCAAGTGCATTTTGACGAGCTGAACGTCCAGAATCAGCCGAGAATTACCTGGCCGGCAAATTTCGTAACTGCCCGCGCCTATATCGACCAGCTGAGCCGCACCCGCGCCCTAGCGCCGCCGCGGATTGCCGAATTAAACGCCGCGATCGCTGATGGTAAAGGAGGCGGCGACGCCATGGCCATCGCCGTGAGCCTCGAAAAGGACGCGGCGCAGGCCAAGACCCCGGCGGACGCGGAGCGGATGCGTGCGTTGGCGGCGATTCTTAAGAAACAAGACCCGCCGCGATAACGCGGTAAGGCATCTCCTCGCTACCGGATATCGATCTTGAGCAAGGCGTCGGAATGCTCGTGACGCCAGCCCCAATAAGCCTGTTGATCCTCGACTCTCAGCTTGGCGAACGATTTGTATTTGCGGTGGTTCTCTTTCACCCACACGCGATAGGCTTGGTCTTCATGATTGTTCCAATGATGATCGTCGTTGTGTTGGGCGTCATGGTAGACGTGATCTTCGGCGCGCAACGCCATTGGAGCCCAGGTGAAAGGCGTCAACAACAGGGCACTGAATGAGGCCACGCTCAAGAACCGACGTATGTTTGTTTTCATGCCCGATACTATGCACCCGTCGTGCCAAGCATCACAAAGTATAGAAAGTGAAGACCATTTGTGACGCAGAGACAAGGCCACGATTAGCGCAGGACCGGTTTTTGCGCAGAGACCGTGCAAGAAATACCAGAAATCGATGTGGGCCTAACTTGCTACCGGCCCGAAACTGCCGCCACCGGGGTCGACTTCGCTTTCATCAAGGATTCCAGCAGCGCTACGGTTTTGGGGTATGCATCGGCGCCCCCGCGAACGCCGCCTGCGCCGCGGGCGATGTCGAGAGGCGTACGGCCATTAGCGTCTTTGACGGACAGGTCGGCGCCATTGGCGACCAGGAATTCGATGAACTTGTCGAAGCCGTGTTCGGCGGCGCCGTGCAGAGCGGTCTGATTCGGGACCGCGTTCGCGCCCGGCATTTGGCCGCCGCGATGAGCATTTTGCTGTGCGATGCGCGCGCCCACGCTCTCACCTGCTCCAAAAGCGCCAGCGCCACCGCGGCCCGCTACCAGGCTGGGGTCTATGATGGAGCGGGCGTTCACGTTCGCGCCGGCTTTGATGAGAAGACCCATGCTGGCCAGCACGCCTTCGTCGGTTCGGTTCCGTCCACGCGTGACGCGTGCGCCGTAGTCCACGCCAGCGGCAGCCATCAACGGTGTAATGCCTTCTTTGCTCGGCAAGTCGACCAGCGCTTTGTACTCGATCAACAACGCGACGAACTTGTCATCGCCGGCGCGCGCCGCTCGCAATAGCGGTGTAGCGCCTTGGGCAAGCATGGTGTCCCCGCCGCGATCCTGAGGGACATCGCGATACGGCGGACGCCGCTTCAACTGAATATTCGGATTCGCGCCTTTATCCAGCATCATGCGGCCCACATCCACCGCAGTGAGCTTGTCCGGACTCGGGAGAACAGCCACCGCGCCGTTTCCCTTCGTCGGAAGCGTGCTGACGTCGGCCGCCATGTAGACCGGAGAGCGGCCGAAGAGATCCCACTTATCGAGATCGGCGCCGCCCTTGACGAGTACGGCTGCGGTGTCGAAATGCATGTTCTCGAGCGCCAGGAGCAGCGGCGTCTCGCGATCCGGATCTTCGGAATCGGGATCGGCGCCGGCAGTGAGTAGATTCTGAACGCACGCCGCGCAACCTTCCCGCGCCGCATAATGCAGCGGAGTAAATCCGCCCTTGTTCATGTCTTTCGGGCGAGGTTCCTGGATGATCTTGCGCTCCCACTGATTCACCTTGCCATGATCGTTCAGGTTTGCCCCATTCGCGGCCAGGAACTTTACCATCTCGGCCTGGCTTTGCGCCGCAGCCCACATGAGCGCGGATTGTCCGCCCCAGTTTTCCTTGAGATTGATGCCGGCGCCAGCGTCCAGAAGCGCTTTCGCGGCGTCGATTTTGCCCGTGCGCGCCGCAGCCATCAGTGGAGTTTCGCCATTGGGCGTTTTGAAATTGGGATCGGCGCCGGCCTTGAGCAGCGCTTCAATGATCGGAGCGGAACCGATGATCGCGGCTTCGGTGATGGCCGAGGTGCCGAATTGGTTCGCTAACTTGACGTTCGCGCCGGCTTTGATCAGCGCGCGGACCAGTTCGAGATCGCCGTTCGCCGCGGCGTACATGATAGCCGTGCTGCCATCGGCGGCGGTGGCGTTCACGTCGGCGCCCTTCACGGTCGCCAGGCGCATGGCCGCGATGTGGTCACCGGATTCGGCCGTGTCGAGCAGCGTACCGGCGGTAGCCATCAATGCGCTAGCCAGCAACACCGCGACGGCAGCCAAACGTCGATACCGAGCCGTGACCAAAGGGAGCGGTTGATCGTTTGCCACAGGCTTAGACCTCCGAGAGACCGTCGACGCCGTCGCCGATGGATTTCACCGGGATCTCATTGCGCTGGAGCAGCGTAAGCAGCAATTCGCCGTGACGCGAATCCTGCGGATACTTCACGTGCTGGCCGCCCTTGATCTTTCCGTTAGCGTGGCCAAGAATCGCCGATGGCAGAGGATCGTTATTGTGGCGATCGCTATTGCTCATGTCGCTGCCAAAAAGAATCGTGGAATGATCCAGCACGGTGCCGTCGGCTTCCTTCGCGGCTTCGATCTTCTTGATGAAACCGGCGAAAACTTGCGTATGGTAGTTCTGAATCTTCACCAGCTTGTCCATCTTTTCCGGGTTATTGCCGTGATGCGACAGCGGATGGAAGCCCTCGGAAATCGCCAGATTCGTGTAGGTGCGCATGCTGGCTTCGTGATCCATGGAGAGCGTGATCACGCGGGTGATGTCGGCCTGGAAAGCCAGCGCCATCAGGTCGAACATCAGCTTGAAATATTCCGTGAGATCGTTCGGCGTACCGATGGGCGCATCCGGAATCACCAGTTCGGTGTTGTGCGCCTTCTCGGCCATTTGGACGCGGCGCTCGATCTCGCGAACCGAGTCCATATAATCGCTGACTACGTTGCGGTCCCCCACGCCGAGGCTGGCTTGCAGGCGCTTGGCTTGGCCTTGCACACGATCGAGAATGCTGCCGGTTTCTGCCAGGATCTGGGCGCGTTCCTGATCGGTATCGCCCTGTCCGAACAGCTTTTGGAAAACCGCGCGCGGATTGCTTTCCTGAGGCAACGGCTGGGTGGGCGTGCGCCAGGCGATGCGGGCGCTCCCCTGTCCGACGCTCAGTTCGAGCGACGGAAGACGCGTATCTTGTCCAACATAACGGACGGCGATCTGGTCGGCGCTGACGCCGGAATCAGGACCACCCTTGCCGAAGTCCCAGGGCTTCACGGCCGTCAACCAGCCTTGCTCAATGTAGGCGTGAGGCTCGGGCGTTTCCGCGGGCTTATTGCGTAGACCGGAGACGATGGTCAGATGTTTGCGAAACGGCTCCAGGGGCTGCAGGATCGGCGACATGGTAAAGTCCGTGCCGGTCTCCTTGGGCGACCAGCGGTCCATGATCGCGCCATGCGGGAAGCCGATAAAGGCGAAGCGCTTCGGGATCTTCCCGGCCGCGGTGGTCGTGGCGGCGCTGGCTGCGGGAAGCATGGCTCCCACCAGCGGAAGCGCGATACTCGCGCCCACTCCCTGTAAGACCGTACGGCGTGAAATGTGCTTCTTCGATATGAACATATGGCCTCTTCTGATCTTCTACTATCTTCTCGCACTCTGTACCGGCTCCGGCGGCGGTACGCGGCGCATCTTGAACTGTTCGGTATTGACCACCGCCTCAACGATGGCTGAAAACTTGTAGTCGGACGCCCGCGTGTCCTGAACGATCTTGCGGACGGTCGGCATGTCGTAATATTCGCGCGTTCGGCCCATGGAATAGGTCAGCAAGGCTTCCACGAACGTTTGCACGAACTGCTCGGGACGCCGCAGCAGCGCTTTGCGGAGATCGTCCGGGCCGTTGATCTTGGTGCCGTCGGGCAATTCACCGGCCGAGTCGATCACAGTGTTGGCAAAGCGGTCCTTGTCCCTCCACATTCCCACGGCATCGAAATTTTCGAGCGCGAAGCCCAGCGGATCCATGATGGAGTGGCAGGACGAGCACGTGGGGCTCGCGCGATGCTTCGCCATCAACTCACGAACGGTGAGCGCTTTGGTGGTGCCGATGTCCTTGTCGTTCAACGTCGGAACGTTGGGCGGCGGATTGGGCGGCGGAACACCCTCGATGTAGCTCAGGATGAACTTGCCACGCAGAACAGGGGACGTTCGGTTCGGATAGGCGGCCGCCATCAGGACAGCGCCCTTTCCGAGCAAGCCCCAGCGCGCGGAGTCGACCAGATCGACGCGGCGAAACTCGTCGCCTTTCACGTCCTTGAGGCCATAGTGCAGCGCCAGTCGCTCATTCACGAAGGTATGGTTCGCGCTCAGCAAATCGACGACGCTGCGGTCTTGCCGGAAGATGCTGTCGGCGAACAACGTAAGCTCGGTGCGGAAATCCTGGCGCGGATCCATAAAGCCGGAGGCATTCGGGAACACATCCCGATCGGGCACGATCTCGTCCAGCTTCTTCATCTCCAGCCACTGGAACACGAAATCGCTGGCCAGCGTCTTCGAGCGCGGATCGGCCAGCATGCGCCGGACCTGCTGGTTGAGGGTCGCGGGATCGCTGAGTTTGTTCTTGCTGGCTAGATCCAGCAGTTGATCGTCGGGAATGGAGTTCCACAGGAAGAACGAAAGTTTGGATGCGAGTTCGAGATCCGTAAGGGAGTACTTGTCGCCCGGCTTCATTCCCATGGGAACGCGCTCGCCGCGATACAGAAAAAACGGGCTGGCCAGCATTCCTGTGATCCCGGAGCGAATGCCCGACTCGAAGCCTCCGCCTTGCTTCACGCCGTCGGCATAATACTGCATCAGTTCCACGATGTCGTCGTTGGTCACCGGACGACGGTAAGCGCGCTTGGCGAGAGAAGAGAAAATCTGCTTGGCGCATGCTTCCGGTGTTTTGCTCTTATCTTTGGCTGGGTCACAAGTGAAGATGCGATCGCGGCTGGGCGTGGAACCGAGGCCCGTTGGGTCGAAGGGGCCTAGAAGCTGGAAAGAACTCACCCGGTAAGACCGATCCTGCCCCCCGCCAGGCGCGGATATCTGTAATTGATCGTCGGACTCAGCGAAACTTTGTCGTCGAAATGTCACGCCGATGTTGTGCGGGCCGGCCGAAGCGTCAAACTTGATGTTCTTCAGGCGGGCGTTCAGGCGATCAATCGCGCCACTCTGCACCTGATCATACAGCTTCATGTCTTCTTCACCGCCGACCACCGTTTGATAGACGATTTTGTTGTCCACCGTCACGACCAGCGGGTTTTCGTACTCCATGCCATTGCCCCAGATGTGGCCGGCCATGTCGGCGATGTTGATTTTGTATTGCCCATCGGCGGGGAGATCCACTTTCGCGAGAATGCCGCCACGTGTCCCCAGAGGCAATCCGGGAACGTGTGTCAGCTGGCTGCCCGAAGCCGCGCGGAACGTCCATCCCTGCGGGCGGCTGTCGCGCCTGCCCAGCGCCGTCACCGCGACGGTATGGGCGGCCAGTACGTATTGCTCAATGAAGGAAGGCGAAACCTGTAGGGCGGAGGCGATGTTGTCAAAGCCCTGCGCGCTGTCATCCGGCGGCAGCAGGTCGGCGGCGTTCACGTCGACCAAAAGCAGATCGTGTACCGCGTTTTCGTACTCCTTGCGATTCAACCGGTGCAGCAACTGGCTGTCGGTGACATGCGCCTCGTTGGGCAGTTTGTTGAGCGAATCCTCGAGCCAGGCCACCAAAGAGTCGACAGCCTTGGCGTCCGGCTGCTTCGCGCCAGGAGGCGGCATGACGTGTCCGCGCAACTTGCGGACTGCCTTCTCGAAAAGTTCGGGATTCTTCGCGATACTCTCGGCCGTGATGCCTTGGAAGGTGACTCCGCCGATCTTGCCTTTGTCGCTGTGGCAGCCCGAGCAATATTGCTTGACGGTGGCCAGCTGGGCTTCGCCCGAATCCTGCGCCTGGCATGTAAGAGTGACGGCCATGCCCATCGAGGCGATCAGGAGAATCGGGTTGAGACGGGTCGTTGTCATGTGTCCTTATGCGTCTGGAGAAAGATAGGCCCACAGGCTTTCGAAAGAGCGACGAATAAATTCATCCGGGTTGCCCATCTTGGCTTCGTATTCCTTAGCCGGCTTGGCCGCGACCGCCTCTGACGGGCTGTGCCCTTTGTTCAGCATCTGATTCAAACGGTCGTAGATAGCGCCGTACATATCAAGCTGAGAGGCCATCTCTGCAAAGCTGAGCACGGGACCTTGCGCGGGAACGATCTTCGTGTCTTTATTTGCCACGGTTTGGAGGCGTTGCAAGCCCCCGACAATGCCGCCAATCCAGCCACCGGTCCACCAATCCACCACTGGCCAGCCTTGCCCGTAAACGGCGTCGCCGACAGCCAGGATATTCTGCTGGGGGAAGTAGACATACAGATCGCCGTCGGTGTGCGCAGCGTCCGAGATGTATCCGTATCGGATGCCGGAATCAAGCGCGCCGCTGTCGTAAAAGGTCTTGTTGGGTTGGGCGATCTTGGGTAACTTCTTAAATGTCTGTCCGTTCCAGGGCCAGGTGATGTTTTGCTGCAGCCAGAGGCGCGTGTTTTCCTGAGCGATGATCGTCGCTCCGGCCGCGCCGAGTTCCTGGTTGGATCCGGTCTGTTCGGGATGCCAGTGGGTGTTGAACAACGTCCGCACCGGACCGCTATCAGGCAGAGCCGACACGGACTTAGCCAAGGCGGCGGTGTTCTGCGCGAGTCCGCCATCCACCATGACAACGCCCCCGGCTCCCGTCCGCGCGATGACGTTACACCCTGCGCCCTTCAATAGATAGACGTTTTCGCCCAGTTGGGACGTTGAAATATTCGCGGACTGCGCATACGTGTAAGAAGTTGCCGCCAAGCCCATCGAAGCGGCCTTCAGGAACGTCCTGCGCGTCGAAAACGACATGTTTCTCCCCACATAAAGTATACTTCCGCAAGCGTTTGGTTACACTAGCCCTAATTGGTCGGGCCCCCGGGAGCTCAGGGAATGTAGGTGGAAAACACGTAATCTTGCGCTTTTTGTGGTGTATGGCACGCAAAGCAAGCCGTAACAGCGTGCGCGGCATCCGGGACCTGCGGTTTCGAGGGGTCGCCCGCGGCCCACACTTGGAATCCCCATCCGCCCGTCGTCGTGTACTTCTTTGAGTCCTTCACCATAACTGTCACAGCTTTTTTTGCGCCTTCGACCGTTGCGCCATCCTTGACCGAGAAATCATGCACGTCGTCGGCGAAAATGGTTCCGTCAGGATACGGGAATGGGCCGCCCTTTTTCAGAGTCGGCAATCCCTTCGCATTCACGTAGATAATGTGCATACCATCTGCGTGGCCGAAAACCGGGCTGTCCTTGGTGGCGGTCATTGAGTTCACCACGAACCAATCCCGGAACCCCTTGGGGAAGGGAACCTCATCGGCGGCAGATTGTGCCGAAAGGGCGCCAAGCGACATCAAGATTCCAACGGTTCCTAAAACCTCTGCCAGTTTGCACAGCATTGGTGCTCCTCCACCCTTCAATGATACTCGTGTCACTCCTGCAGCGTCTTCAAAATTTCGGGTGACGCCTCATCCATAGCCACTAGCTGATGACACAAGTTGCAGTCCTGCGAGATGGTCTTCTTGTCAGCCGTTCGGTGGGCTTCATCGTGGCAGCGGAAGCAGCCTGCAGCGTCGGTGTGGCCGAGATTGTTGGGATAGGTTCCCCAGGTGACCTTGAGATCCGAAAAAACGTTGCGCTCATAGATGGCAGCCAGCACTTGGCCGGCCACTTGGATCTGAGGCCCCTGCTGTGCGGCGGAGGCCGGGTAGTATTGGCGATAGAACGCGCTGAGGGCTCCTGGGATCTGCCCGGCCGAACTGGTCTTGAGAAGCGCGACCGATTCCTTCTTGACGAAAGGCAGACTGGCATCGATTTGTCCGGCAGCCAGGGCCTGATTGACGGCGCGATCCGGCAACTCGAAGGCGTGCGCGGCGCGGTTGTGGCAGTCCACGCACTGCATCTCGAAGGTGGGCAGCCCGGCGCCCGTGTTGGCGCCCGCCGCGTATATTCGCGACACCCCTTTTTGCGTGTTGGCGTATTCCACCCAAGGAATGCTCTGCCGCTTTTTGTCCGCGGCGGTGTAACGAATGCGAACACCGGGGCCGAGATGCGCCGCGTGAATCGTTCCCACCCGCAGCAACAGCACGGTGGACGCGCGGGTGTTGGTTTCATCGTCCTTATACGACGGAATCACACGGAGCCGCGGCGCGGTCGGCTTCTGGCGCGCGTGGCACAGCTCACAGGTTTCGGCCGAGGAGACCAGCTTGCCGCTTTCCATCCCGGATTCAATGGGCCGCGGATAGTTGTTGAAAATCACATCCATGAGTTGATGGGTGCCATTCATTTTCGCCTTCAGCCAGCCCGCCGCTCCGGGCGCGATATGGCAGTCGACGCAAGCCACCGCCTGATGCGGCGGCGTAGCGGCGCGCGCGGTAAACTCGGGCTTCATTACGTGGCAGGTCTGTCCGCAAAACTGGACGGTGTCCATATGCTGGACGGCACGGTAGCTGAGCTGGCTCGCGATGACCACGTTTGCCACTGTCATCACGCCGAAGAAGATTCCCACGCGCCGCCAGGCGGATCGCCTGTTCTCGATTTCGGTCAGATCTTCGGCCACCTGCCGCTTGGCCAATGCGATGCCGATGGGGATCAGGATCAATCCGGCGAAGAAAACCATCGGAATCGCGATAAAGACCAGCAGCCCCAGGTAGGGATTGTCCACGCCCCTGCCGCCGATATTCAGCGGTAAGACGAACAGCCAGCAAAAACCCGCCAGCGTGACTAACGCCGCGCCAAGCATACTAATCCAGTGACTGGCGAGTAAAACTAGCACAGGCCGCTTGTTCATCGGGAGAATCTCACACCCGTGGTCACCAAGTGCGTCCGAAATCCCTGATACAGAAGGAACGCGTCACTGTATCCGTAGTAGCGCCACTCGCTGAACCAAGTGGCCCATTTACCCAGAGGAACCGACAGCTTCGCGGTTGGCTGGAAATAGCTGGTGGGCTGACTTCCAGAGGAGATAAAAAACGAACCGCCTGCGGCCAGCTTGGGAGCAAAACGCCCGCTATGCGGCCACGCCAGGTTAAAGAGAGCTGTCGCGGTGTGGGCATCGTCACGGTAATTTGAAACTTGGGGCGACAGGGTTCCAGGATCGAGATATTCGATGTTGGATCGCAAAGTGGAACGCGTATAGGATCCTTGGATGTCGAATATCTTTCCGGGCGGCGCCCAGTAAAGCGAGATGGATTCCTGATACGACGAGTAATCGTAATTGGTTCCAGCCAACGGGTTTTGATTATCGAGCAGCGTGAAAGCGGCCGAGATGCTCAATGATTGCAGCGGCTGGTAGCGCGCCTCGGCCCGTACCTTCTGATAGTTGTAGAGGCTGGTCCGGAAATAAACGCCGCTGCTCGTTCCCGCTTCCACTTCGCCCGTCACCGAGATTTTCTGGCTGGGCCGGAAGGTGGCTGCGCCTAGCCCGATATTTTGCCGCAGCTGCTCCTGATCGGAACTCGCCAGACCCGCGGGCGGCAAGACGGCATAACTGGCGTTGCCCCAGACATAGCGGTAACCCCCGCGCAGCGTGAGCTTGGAACTGACGTCGAAGAAGATGTCGATCGACTCCTGGCTGTAGTTGGAGGCGAGCGTGGATGCCAGCAGCGAGCTGAGCGGAATGGATGCTCCGCCTAGCATCAGCGTCCCGGTGGAAGCCGACGAGCCGGCATCATGCAGCCGGTCCGTCAGCCAGGATTCCACGATCCGCATACGTTTTAGCGGCCGGATCTCGACTCCAAAACTTCCCGTACTGTGCGGCTGTTGGGATGCGGCGGAAAGCAATTGCTGTTCGCTCGAATAGAAAAGCACCTGGCTCTGCAAATAGAGATTCCCGGCGGCGGTTTGCTGATAGTTCACATGACTGTCGGGCTGGCTAAAGAGGAACTGGCCGTAGATATCCAGCCATGTGGCGGGATTCGCGGTGAGAAGAACTTTGCTGTAGGCGCTGGATCCGCCAATACCGTAGGAGGCCAGCAAGTTGGTCAAATCCAGAGTTTGTCCCAGCACCGGCGCTCCAAAATTGCCGAAGTTCACTGAAGCGGGATTTTGCGATGGGCCCTGAAACAGGTTCTGGCTGCTCTTGAATGTCGTACCGCCCTCTTCGAGCGTGACATGAAACCGCGCCTTTTCGAATCTGATCCCGCCGCGATACAGCTCCGTGGAATCGCTGAGTGTGTTGGGGACGGGATAGTTATTGCCATCGGTGACGAAAACCGTCTCGCCACTGCCGGAGCTGGAATCGTGATCCCATCCGAAGTAAGGGGTCCACCCATGGCCGGGCCGGATGTCGAGCGAAAGCGCCGCTATCTTGCGACGCGTATCGAAGGATTGCTCGTCTAAGACGATGCCCTGGCTGAGCAGCGGGTCGGCGTAGGACGGCAGAAAGTTGAAATAGGCGAAGTCGCGATAGTCGGCGTTAAAGTCGTAGACGCCCGACTTCTTGGCTTCCACGTGCACTGTGGAAGCAGGCTCGTCGCCCCAGCTGTCGGCCCGCACCTGAATCTGATCGAACCACTTGTGCTTTGGATCCGTCAGCGTGAAGTCGGTCCCCAGCAGCTTCGGCCCCGAGCCCAGATTAATGATGCTGCGATAGGTGTTGACGCTGCCGCCAATTCCGGTTTGCCAGCGATAGCCGAGATCGATCCAACCGCTGAGCACCGGTTCGGTGGATGGCGCGGGCGAAGCCGCGTCGGTGCTGGGTGTGACTGGTGCTGCGATTGGTGTTGCGACTGACGGCGCGGCTGGCGCAGGTGTCTGCTGTGCCAGCAAAGGCAGGCTCAACGCGAAAATGAAGAGCGCCTTCATTTGAGCAGATTGCGATCTACGTGGCTGCCATGAATCTTCTGATGGCAAACCGTGCAGTTCTGATAGACCGGCGACCGCAAATCGTGAAATGCCGGCGGCACCACTCCCATCACCTTGGCCGGCACCGTCGGCAAATTCGCGTGGCATTCCAGGCACACAAATCGGACATTGGCCCGTATCAGCATCCTGGGGTTCGCCGAGCCATGCGGCTCATGGCACGCCTGGCAGCCTTGGAAGCGCACCGGGGCGTGCTCGAAAGTAAATGGACCCCGTTTGTCGCCATGGCAGGTGAAACACCCGGGCTCGTTGGCTGCGAAGCTCCGGAGCATGGCGGGCCGCAGGCTGCCATGCGGATTGTGGCAATCCACGCAACTCATGGCTCCTTCGGGGAGCTTGTGGTGAAACGGCCGCTGGAATTGCGACCACTCGTTTAGGTGACAGCTGGCGCACAGCGTATTGACGGCGTCCGCCTTGCGAGCCACCAAGTGGCCGCTGTCATGCACTTTATGGCAGGCCGTGCACGAAATCTGATTGTTGGCGTGGCTGCTTTCCAGCCGCCCCACCTGCGTGGGTTGGTTCAGATGACAGGTAAGACAGATCTGGTCGGCCGCAGCGGCTGCAAGCTTGGCCGGGTTGCGGATAAGCGCTGGGTCCGCGGCTGCGGCGTGTTTCTGGCCGGGGCCATGACAAGCCTCGCAAGAGCGGCCTTCCCATCCGCGCTTGGTGTCCACATCCACCCGATGATGCGGGCTTTTGGCGAACGCTTTCGCCACATCGGCGTGACATGCCGCACAGGCGTCCGATCCCGCGTAGCCGGGCGGAAGCGCAGGCCGGGCCGTCCCGGCGAAGGCCACCAGAAACAGCCCTAAGCCGCGAATGAGGCTATCAATACTGCGCATGCACCTGATCGACGGCGAAGGCGGCGCCCGAGCTGTGACAAACCGCGCAGGCTTCACCAAGCGACGTGGTGTTCGAAAGCATGTGCGACGCCGACGGCAAATCTACATGGCAGCCGGAACAGGCCGAGGAGATGGGCTGAATTGGATTGATGGGCCCCTGGGGATCGACAACCTTATTCAGCCCGGTCAAGGTCAAGTCGTTTTGCTCCGTACTATTGACGTGGCACAAGGAGCAATTCCTGGTATCTGTCGCCTCGCCGGTGGGACTCAGCGCGGGAAACAGCGTGCCGCTGAAGTCGTTGTGGCTTCCGCCGTACCCGACTACGATGTAGGTCCGATTGAAGGCCTGCATATTGATGCCGTAGTGAATGCGGTGCACCAGCAGATTGAAGTTGATGCCTTGGGGCGGCGCCAGCTTATCGGCCGGAACTACCGCCATGGCGCGCGTCGATGCGTCCGTGTTGGATGGGTTGTGACACATCACGCAATACTCCGTGTTGTTGCGAAGCGTGCCGTGAACCTGCAGTGAAACATGACACTGATTGCAGTTGCTTAGCGCGACCACGGTACGCCGGTCGGCCACCGTGGAGCCATCCACCGAAAAGTAGACGACTTTATTTGGCGCGCCATAGGTGATGCTCTGTTGGGCGCTGGTTCCAGGGAACAGAACATCCGTGCGCCGGGCTTCGACACCAATGGCGTAGGTCCCAGTCGCCTTTGCCGGGACCAGGTGCGTGAACGTGTAGGTGCAGTTCCCATTGGCGTCGCAGGGGGCTTTCGCGGCGCTTTCGGTGACATAGCCCGGCGTAGTTACGCCAGTACCAAAGCTGGTGTATCCGTAGTCGGTGGTCGGGCCGGCCATCGTGAACGAGATCGAACCAAGCGCCGAGAGCGCGACCGGCTTGGCGTTCTTGTCTTCAACGGTGAATGTCACCACGGGCGCGTCGCCCGCGGTTCCATTCTGGACTTTCGTGATATTCACGGCTAACCCCGACAGCAGGCTGGAAGCGGTTGGCGCTACATGCGCGCCAAGAATCGACGCATCGAAGTCAATTTCACCTTGCGGGATATGGCAGGTCGAGCAGAGATTGTCGTTGGGTTGCGGACCGCCCGGATGATTCACGCCGGTCGCGAAATTGTCGTCGTCATGGCAGGCTCCACATGCGGCCCGTGTGGGATTGCTAAGAAACGCCGTCGCCTGCGTGGCGCCAGTGGTTTGCGAGTGGCAAGTCTCGCAGCGGCGCGGATCTCCCGGGTCGGCCGGAAAAACTACCTTCGAGTAGTCAAAAGTTCCGAATTGATTGATGGCAGGCACATACGGAGTTCCAGCAATCACACTCGGCAGACTTGCTCCCATATGGATTTTGTGAAAGAACACTTTGGCGTCCATGGTGTCGCCGGTGTTGGGGTCGGTGTTCTGCGGGGTGTGGCACAGGACGCACAGGTTCATTCCGCGCCGCGAGCCGCCATGCGCCGACAACTGATCGTGGCAAGTGTCGCAGCTCGCAGTCCGAATAATGTCGTGAACGTGAGTGACCTTGGCGCCATTCGGGACGAAGTTGTAAGTCGTGCTGGCGTAGTTGGTGGGCAAGTCAAATACGGTTAAGTTGCGCGAGCCGTAGATGCCGATGGTGTGTGTGGCCGTTGCGTCGAACCCGGATGGCGCCTTGGTCTTGAATACATATTGATAGCGGCCTGGCCCCAACGTTGTCGCGGTTCCGCCTGAATCCGCACCCGGCTGTTCGGTGGATGCAATCACTTTGCCAGTCGCGGCGCGCGTGGTGTAGGCCGTATAGTCTTCCTGGCCAGCAGGAATCACCGCGGCTACGTAGCTTACCGCCACTGGACCAGGTGTAGTGGCGCCGGTAGCATCCAAGGGCAGGCCGTTGGGATCCGTCAGCGTGTAGACAACAGTGATGGTGCCGTCGCTCGCGATTTTCGCGGAATCGATGGTAATGATCAAACCGGGGCTAACGAAATCGATCTGCTCCCGGGTCATGAAGAACGCCTTCTCGTGGCGCGAGTAAGTATGCCTTCCGGTCTGGGCTGTCAGGCACAGGGCGATGAACGCGATGAACGCCAAAATACGCAAGGTGAAGTAGAGCCGTTTCATGCCAGTCTCATCGGTTCGTACTTCCGCTTTCGCAGCGATGCTAATCCGCCGGATTCTAACCTAGCATCCAAACTGGACGCAGTCTGTTCAAAACGGCTCACATTTCAGCGCAAAGACTAGTGGTCCCCGGCTGCGCAAGCTCTCCGCGTTTTAAACGGTGGCGCGTCGAGTCCCTACGCGTAGCGAGTAGATGTGGCAAAGAACCGAGAGCGGAACGACAATTGCCGTTAGCAGAACCATGGGGAAGGTTGTGATGACCAGGTCTGGCGCATCCTTAGCAAGCATTTGGAGCGGGTTGGGAGAAGTCAGAACGCCCATGATTACCGCAGTGAGCACGTCGAGGAGGCCGAAAATGTTCCAGATCGTGGCGATGCGGCCTGCTCCGGCACGGTGGCCGCGAACCTGCTTGGCCACCCATAGGGCGGACAGCCCAACGATCAAATCGCCCACGCCGGCCGGAATTGCGATCGCGGCCGGCATCAAGCCGATGTACCAGCAAACCAGATAGATGAAACCAAGCGTTCTGTAATGTTGTATCCGAATTAACCAATCCGGGCCTATGGCGCGCAAAGTTTCCCGAAAGCTGCGCGAAGCAGGCCACAGAATTACGCCGATCAACAACGGCAATAACGAATAAGTGAGATGAGGAAAGCGAGCTACCGGGTCGGCCTCAAAAAAGCCGCGCAGAGAGAGCCAAACCGCTGCCGTGACCCACACGAACAGGAAGACGCCGAGCCGCATGGAGGTCGCCCTCGCGCCATCCACCTTGGCGTTCGCCCCGGCCTGCTGGAAACCTTGCCACATGGTGGTGGGTAGGCCGATTGCGAATACCAGAACCAGCGCCGATATCCAGGCGGGTAGTGCTGCGAACAATTGGAAGTTCATGCACCCTCCTTCCGGGGATGTTTACGCTGCCGAAGGCTGGTGATCCAGGTGCGGTTCGTCGATGGCGGCTCTCTCCGTCAACCGCGGACGCCACCCTTGCATGCGGCGGTCCAGGTCTTCTCGCAGGAGGCGGACGGCGCCACCGAGAGCGCCGGGGCGCTTGGCGGGATCCGCCAACATTCGTCCCAGAGCGGCCACCAATGGGCCGGGTCCAAATATCTGGCGTGGGTACTTGCGGTGCAGGAAGATATCGAGGAAGTCCTTGCGCAGTTCATCGCTACCAGCCATACCGCGCAGGATCTCGAGCATCACCGGCTCGATCGCGCCGCGTTTGCCGATGTCGGAGCAAAACCAGTAGTGCTGGATGGCGTCTCGATCGCGCCAGCGCGCCCAGGAGCGCAATTCGGCGTCTCGCTCCATCGGATTTCCAAACCCACGGAGAATCGCCGCCGATAGCTTCTCCACCTGACGCAGCGCGTCCGAGATGCCTTGGCCCGGGGTGGGATCTTTGAAATGACCAGAGTCGCCCACCAGGACCCAGCCGGGACCGGTGGCTTCACGGAAAAAGCCTTCGAAACGTGTAAGGCCGCGGAACTTGGTGGTACGCTCGGCGTTAGCCAGAAGGTCGGCCACGGGAGCGCAACCGCTCACGGCGCGCTTGAACCAGCCCTCGCTGTCGGTCCGGTAGGACTCAGAATATTCGACGGACGGACAGACCGCCACCAAAAACAGATCGTCGTCGGCCGGGGCGGCGACCACAAAGTCGTCACCGAGACGATGGTAATAAATTTTGGCCACGTCTTGACGCGGGACGCCACGGAAGTAGGCCCAAGAGCTCATGCGTTCGCTGGGCACCACATGGTAACGGCGGGCACCGGTGAGACGCGCTACGGTGGAAAGCCGACCGTCGGCGCCCACCACCAGATCAGCCTCGATGGTCGAGACCTTTCCGTCGCGACGGGCAACCCGAACGCCGGCTACTCGTCCATTTTTCTTAACCAGTTCCGTCACCCGGGTGTTGAGGCGCACATCGACACCGGCGGACTGGGCCAGTTCGACCAACCGCACATCCAGGGAGATACGCCGCACGCACAACAAGGGCACCTTGAGGTCATCCGTGCGCAAACGCGGTGGCCCGGACATGTCGACGTCCTCGAATTTCATGTAGCAATTTGTGATTGGCGGCGCTCCCGATCCAAGCACCGTCTCCAGAACGCCGAGTTTGTTCAAAACCTCGATCCCGCTCACCTGAAACATGTGGGTGGATAGCGTATCGCTCGGAAAATCCGTCTGATCGACCACACACACTTTCAGACCGGCGCGCTGGAGAAAGGTGGCCAACGGCGAGCCGGCGCAACGGGCGCCTACAATGACTACGTCGACGCGCTCGTTCGTCACGATCGAGCCTGCCCAGCCGATGGCTCCCGGGCTTCCGATCGAGAGGCCACGGACCTGCGGCGTGAAATCGCAATCGGTTTGGTGGTTCTCCTCTTCACGGGAGTCGATCTCCGTCGGTCGAAATTCGCACTCACTGAATACCAGTATGGCGTCCCGTTGGTCACGCTTTCGTCGACGTAAGTGGCGGCCTCAATGTGCATCACAGCGTCGCCACCCGGCGGCGGCGGCTCGTAGGGACCATCGATGGAGGTGGCTCGGCAGACTTTATATGAAATAGCGTCCTTCACGGGCGTCCACTCCAGCCTGACGAACCCGTCGCCGGGGGTAGCGGTCAGACCCGTTGGTTTGGGGTGGCAGGGCCAGAGGAAAAGCCCTTTGGCGAAATTCCCGAGCAGGCGTGGGATCAACTGCAGGCCGCCCGTAAGGTGCGCTTGCCGCATGTTGTCGGCCAGGAAATCAAACAACTGGTCTTGTCCGCAGGTTTCAGAAAGATAACCCGCGAACGTAATGATGTCGTAGTAGGCCAGGCGAAAACTCACCCGGCCATCCACAAAACAGAATTTGTCGACCACCGTTACCAAGAGAGGTTTGCTTTCTCCATTTTGCAAAATGGAGAAACGCCAATTAATGAATATTTCTCTCTCGTTAGCGGCCCAGGACACGACTTCGCCGCGCAAATCCGGGAAAAACTTGAAAAGGAGCAGAAAGCTGGCCGCGGCCTGGTGAGCGCCCTTGGACACCCCGGAGGGATCAATCATGACGGCGTCGCCGGTGAAGACCCCAGGCCCCCACAAACTTGGATCACCAGTGTGCCAGATGTTATTGAACCACTCCACGAATTGTTCGCACGGGGATTTTCGCGATCCAGGGATCATCCATTCTGGAGTCGTGCCGTCGGAACGGGTTCCGACATTGTCCTTCAGGGGGCGGGCCTGAAGATGGGAAGGAGTGTACTCGTCGCTTTCCGAGCCGACGTAAAACTCGGTGGAACCTTGAAAATAGCCTTCAGAATCAGCATCATCAACAATAGGCATACTGGAAACTCTCTCAGACCGCGCTGGGGCGGGCCAGCACTGGCGCGACGTTCACTGGTGGTTGAGCTTCGAATTTAGCGATCTCGGACCATCCGCCTCCAATGGCGGCGATGAGCGTAAATAGTGTAAATCCAAACCCCGCAAATACGAACGTTACCACCAGGCAGGGCAACAAATAGACGTAAGGCATACGGATTTGCGCGGCTTTGCGCGTCATCCACGCGCCAACCACAAGATCCATGGTAATGAGATTAATCCAGCCGACGAGCAGCAGTCCCCGGTTTCCGAACATCTCGTAAACGCCGTCGAGCGTAATGAATTGGGTCAACTGCGCGGCCGGCGGCTGAAACCAGAAGGTGACCAGCAGGTACATGTAGAACAGGCAAAGGAACATCGGAATGATCACGCCGGAAAACCAGAAGTTAGCCCAGGATCGGCGCGGGAAGAATATCAGCGCAAACCAGCCGATTAGCACCAAGGCCATCACTACGAAGTAAAGAATATGCGGAAGTTTATCAAGCATCCCGATCTCCCCCAATCTCAAAGGTCCATTTGGCCGACGCCACTTCGATCCCGCTGAGTTGGGACGGGTGCCGGGAAATTCCGCCTGGCCAGGCGCATGAAGACGGCGTCCAGAGGTCAATCGCCGCACTTTTGCCGCCGGCAATCACGATCATCAGAATCTCCGTTTCAGACAGTATACCCGATTCCATCGCGCGCGAAAGTGCTGGAAAAGCCGAGGGGTACTGCCTCAATCGGAAATCTCAAGGAACAATTTGAACGGGTTCGCCGTCACGCACCAGGGTTGCGCCGGAAACCACCACAAATTCGCCGGTGTTGACGCCATCGATGACCGCGATCCCGTTACCGAGCGAGTCGCCGAGATGAACGGCGCGCGCGTGGACGTAGTCGCGGCCGTCCTTGCGTTCCACCACAAAGACGGAGTAAGCCTTCGGATCCTTTTCGGAATTGCCTACCGCGGTAAGAGGAACCACCGGGGTCGCCTTGCGGGCGGAAGGTTGCCGAAGCTCAATGCTGGCGATCATGCCGGGTTTGAGGCGCCCGTCCGCGTTCGGGACGGTGACTTCGACTTCAAAAACGCGGCTGCGGGGATCGGCGGCTGGGGCGATCTGGGTGATGTGGCCGGTGAATCCCACGCCGGGAACGGCTTCGGCGGTGACGGGCAGGGCCTGCCCAGGGCCGAGACTGTTGACCAAAACATCCGGGGCCCCGAAGACTACTTTGACGGTGCTCACATCGGCAATCGAAAACGTGGGCACACCTGGTCCGACTAAGCTGCCGACTTCGATAAAGCGCTTGACGACCAGTCCGCCTGACGGGGCCAGCAGAGCGCAGTCGCGAAGAGCGATTTCCCCCTCTTCCACTTGCGCTTGAGCACCCGCGATGCGGGCTTGACCTTGCACAATTTGAGATTGCACGCCGTCCGCTTGCGCTTGTGCGGCATCGAAGGCGGCCTTGGCGCCATCCAGCTCCGGCTTCGTGAGACTCTGCTTGTTGAAGAGGTTGGTGGCGCGTTCGAAATCCAGGCGTGCCTTGTCGCGGCCGGCCTCCGCTGCCTTGAGCCCAAAGCGTGCCTGCTCCAGGCCTGCTCGAGCCTGATCGAGACCGGAGCGAGCCTGGTTCACCTTCGCCACATAGTCGGTCTCGCGCAGCCGCGCCAAAACGGCCCCGGTCGCCACGCGATCTCCTTCTTGAATGGGACGCTCGGCGCCTGCCGAATCGCGCACCATGTCGAGTTGCTGCACGTACCCGCCCACGCGAAATGAGAGGTCGACCCGCGAATGCGGCTCGACGCTGCCCGAGTACTTGACACTGCCGGTTTCCGTGTAAGTTTCTACGGCTGCCACCTTCACCGGCACTATCGGCTTCTGGTACGCCTCCTGGTTGCGGCATGCCGGCGCAGCAGCCAGCAGCGCCACGACGGCGACGCACTGTACGTAAACGGGGAGCCGGGGCATGGAAGTCATCTTTCCCCGAGGGCCTTGTCGAACTCGGCTTTCGCGGTCCAGTATGCCAGCAGATCTTGCTGGTACTGATGATTGGATTCGGCCAAAGCCACTTGCATCTGGAGAACATCCTTGATCTGCACGGACTGTTCCTGCCTCCGGTTAAGGGTGACGCGCAGCCGTTCCGCGGCGGTTTTGCGGGATAGATCGGACACTTTCAGGCGAGCCCGGCTCTCGTCCAGCTTGTGCCGGTCGGCCTGCACCTCGAGCTGGATTTGAGCTTCCGTCTCGCTGACCGCGGTCTTGGCCTGCTCGATGGTCTTGTCCTTCGCCGCCAGCTCGCTCTTCCTGCGCCCCCAGTCATATACGTTCCAATTCATTTGCACGCCCACGCCGACCGTGTTGGTGGGAACAAAAGGGATGTTGACCAAGGACAGGTAATCGAAAGTCAAACTCACCTCCGGGATGCCCTCGGCCTTCTTGAGACTGCGGTCCTTCTGCGCTTGAAGCACCTTGAGCCGCGCTTCACCGAGTTCGGAGCGCTGCTCGAGGGCGCGGGCTCGGGCGGCAGTCTCGTCGACTTCCGTTCCCGTATTCTCGCTGACCGGCGCCACTTGGAATTGGCTCTCCAAAGGCCGGCCGAGTAGCACATTGATCTGGCTCTGCTGCGTCTGGAGAGCGTTGTGCAGAGTGATTTCATCCAGCTCCGTCTGAGCCAGGCGGGTTTGTACTTCGAGCACGTCACCTGGAAGAACCGCCTGCTGAGCAAGGCCCTCCTTAGCCACGCGCTCCAATTCGCGGAATAGTTTGAGCGCCTCCTCGATGGCTTCCAGAGCGCTCTGCGTTTGCAACAGGCCAAAGTAAGCTTTCTTGACGTCAGTGGCCACGGCCTGCTCCTCGCCGCGGAGTTTTTGTAGCGCCAGTTGGCGCTCCAGGTCTCGCAACGTGATGCCGATTCCGATGCGGTGGAGTTGGGATAACGGCTGGTCGGCGCCCGCCAGAAACATTGTTACCGGAAGGAACTGCGAGCGAAGCGTCGTGTCGGTGGACGGAATAGGTCCGGTGGCAGCATACGTACCCAGCGACCCAGTCGGAAAATTGAAGTTGATATGGGTCAGCGGCTGCAGCTCTAGCAGGTTCAAGCGGAACGTGGGCAGCCGATAGGTCCGGGCGACCGCCACGGCATCCTCGGATTTGCCAACCTCGAGTTGCGCGGCGTGGATCCGCCGGTTGTTCTTGACGGCCAGGTCCACCGCCTGGTCAAGTGTCAGCTGTTCCTGGCACCAGCAAACCGTCTCAGGGGCTGCCAGTAGTACCAGCCAAACCAGCGTTCGCTTCATCCGGTGAAGTGCCCCTTTCGAGTATTGACATCGTTGGAGCTACCGATGCTCAAGAATGAAACTACCACAACTTGCGCGCCAAGCGGGAGCGGAAATACGTGGGTTCCAAACGCGGCCGAAGCAGCGATCTAAGCGTCCGCCAGTGCTAAGACTGCTAGAAAAATGATTGACACTAGGTCACCTCTGTGATACTTCTTCTTTAGGTCGGTAGCAAAGAAAGAGTCCCATATGGCAATTTCGCATTCTACATCGTTGACGTCTACGCCGGAAGAAACAGTCGGTACTCATGGGAATGGCCGCACGACCAGCGCCAGCCACACTGACACCACGATCACTCCGATCATCATCGATCTCGGCAAGAAGAAACGCAAGCAGATCAAAGCTTTGAAACGTGGCTCCGGCAAATTGATGGATGAAGTAGCGGAAGTTTTGAACCAAGTGCGTGGCAACCTTGGTCCGGAAGCCGAGCTGAAGAACCTGGTTCCGGTGGTGATGCTGTACCGCAAGAAGGACAAGCGCGCGGGCGGATTGCTGCCCTTTTCGTTCTGAAGAAGGAGGGTTCGCAATTGAAAGACACCGAAAAAACCATCGAGACCAAGTCCACGGCGGCCGAGCAGGCAACAGCGTCTACTCACGGGATTAAGCTCGCCATGCCTATCGTTTACCGAGCTTCAAAAAAGAAGGGTAAACGGAAATACACCAGCGGCCTCAGAACGTTTCAGGAACTTGGACGTGGTGGGTTACGCGCCGCCGAGAGGTTGACCGGTGGGGTGGATCGCGGCCTTACCTCGTTCCGCACCCGGACAAATTCGTCCTCGAAGAAGAAGCGCGACGGCGCCATCGTCGATTCGGTCAAGAACTTTACCAAGGGAGCAGGTAAAGCTCTTCGGACGGCGAGCAAGGCGCCCAACGATCTGATCAAACGCGTCGACACCAAGCAGATTACACGCCAGGTCCGCAATGGGATGCGCCTGGTCGGCTGGCCTTTGTTCAGCTAAATTTATATTCCCAGGCCCTCTGAGCGTTGCCTGCCTGGCAGGGCGTAGAGAGTCTATGTGACCAACTCAAGCAACGGCTTCAAGCCTCCGGATGAACCCGTCTTTCCTTCGCTTGAAAATCCTGGTTGGCAAGCCGGGCCTGCGGCTACGCACAATCCTCGCCACATAACCCGGCTGTCACGGGCGGTCGAGGATGGAATCCGCAGATGGAAGCACCCCGCGCCCGGAAAAGGGCGTGCCGACTCCATAGTTCCTCCGCAAGGCCTGCTTCCAGCCGACGTTCGGCAGCGGCTCAACTACCCGAGCCTCGCCGACATTCACCCGCCCATGATGCGGCAGCTGAAATTCAAGGCGAGCACGTGGGTTACGATCCGGCGATTGCTGGAATTTTTCGGTTCTGTCACCTTCTGGTATCTCGCATCTGTAAAGGATGCCTTGCAAGGACGCGACACGATTGAGCGGCGTGCGCGGCGGCTGCGGCTGATTATCGAGTGGAAGGGCGGCACCGCCATCAAATTGGGACAACAGGCGGCCATGCGTATCGATCTGCTGCCCTATGCCTACACCCTGGAACTTGCAAAGATGCTCGACAACGTCCCGCCCTTTCCCGCGGAGGTTGCGATCAAGCACATCGAGAAATCCTTGGGGAAGCCCCTGGGAGAGGTGTTCGACCGCTTCGATCCGAAGCCAATCGGGTCTGCATCGGTAGCGTGTGTCTATCAGGCGTATTTGAAGACGGGAGAGCGGGTTGCAATTAAAGTCCGCCGGCCAAAGATCGGCGAGCAATTCGTCGCGGACTGCAAAGGCCTGGGCCTGATGCTGAAGTTACTGGAACTGCTGACTATCATCCGGCCAGGTCTTTCCGACAATTTCCTATACGAGTTCAAGGCGATGGTACTGGAGGAGTTGGATTTCGTGAAGGAGGCGCGCTACACGGAGCTGTTTCGGCGGCGCGCGCGTAAGAACCTCAAAGACATTAGCGCCCCGCGAGTGTATTTCGACTACTCTAGCGAGGATATCCTGGTGACAGAATTCGTGGCTGGAATTTGGCTGCGGGAGCTCCTGGCGGCGGTGGAAGCCAAGGACGCGGAGGCATTGCAGCTCCTCAAGGAATACAATATCGATCCCCACCTGATCGCAACGCGTCTCATCCGCGCTAACCAATACGGTGTCTTCGAGAATCTGCTGTTCCATGCCGATCCGCACCCTTCCAACGTCGTTGTTCAGCCGAACAACCGGATCGTGTTTATCGATTTTGGGTCCTGTGGAGCCTACACGACGCGCGAGCGGAATAATTGGCGCCAGTTGAATTATTATCACGACAAGGAAGATATCGGGCGTATGGTCCAGGCGGCTTTGGCGGTCCTGGAACCACTGCCGCCCATCGATATCGACGCATTCAGCAAACGTCTTGAAGAGATTTTCTGGCAGGACCTGTACGCCTTCAAGAGCAAACACGCCGAGTGGTGGGAGCGAACTTCCGCCAAGATCTGGATCGGTTTCCTGGGCCTGGCGCGGGAATACGGGATGTCGCTCAACCTGAATACGCTGCGAATGATCCGTTCGACGCTACTCTATGAAACCGTGGCCGCGCGCCTTTATCCGAAGGTCAGCGCGTACCGCGAGAACAAAATGTACAATCGCAGCGCCGGCAAGCGGGCTAAGAAGCGCGTTCAAAACCAGATCGCCAAGTGGATGTTCCAAGGACCCAGCGACACAGATTACCTTCGAATCGAGGAGTTCATGGGAATGGGGAACCGGATTTTGTACCTCACCCAGCGTTACCTAGATACGCCGCCATTTCGATTCTCGATGCTCATCAACAAGGCGACTTACGCGGTGTCGGTCCTGGTGCAGACCATAGTCTGGTCCGTACTGGGCACCATGGCGGGTACCGTGATTCTGGTATTGCAGCGGCTGGCCTTTCGACCCGACTATAAATTCACGAACTTAAATTTGTGGTACGCGGCGCTCGATCTTTTCAAGACGCTGCCGTTTCAAGTCGTTCTCGGGGTGGTCGCCCTCATCACCATTCGCCGGGTTTTGTTCCGCTTCTTCGACATGGATATTCACGAGAACACCACTGGGCTCACTTGATCGTCTGCGAACCATCCGTAATCCGCGTGGCGTGTGCTATGTTTCTAGGTGATTCTTCGACGGTGATTTCGTGAGCGGCGCATCCCACCACAAGTCCGACGCCGATCTGATCCGCGACGAGCGGAACACTTCCCGTTTCTGCGTCGAGAACCGGCAGATTTCCTGGGTCCTGTTGATTGCCACGGTGCTATGGGGCATCTACGGCTACATCAAAATGCCGAAGCGCAAGGATCCCATATTCCCGGTGGTGACCGCCGCCGCCGTTTGCGCGTGGCCCGGCGTGCCGGCCGACAAGGTTGAGCAACTGGTAACTCGGAAGTTGGAAGCGAAGATCTCTGAAAACCAGTTCATCGCCAAACTGGAGTCTACTTCGCGGGGCAGCATCTCGGTTGTCATCATCACGCTCGACGACAACACCAAAGAACCCGCCAAACAGTGGGACGACATTAATCTCAGGTTGAACACCATCGACGATCTGCCCAAAGGGGCGGGCCCCATTTACTTCTTGAAGGATTTTGGCGACACGGCCGCGCTGATGCTGACCGTGGCCAGCCCGCGCGCCGCCGACTCCGAGATTGAGTTGCGAGCCGAGCGCGTGACCGCCGCCATCGACAAAGCCCGCGCCCACTTCCCGGCCGAGCGCAGGGCGGCTCGAACCGCGGTGCTGTTCTCCTTTCCGTTCTCTGTTTCGCTGGACGTGCCTCGCCGCCAGCGCGATCTGGCTTTCGATTTTCTCAAGGAGAATCATCTCGGAGGCGAACTGGTTTCCATAGAGGGAGCGGGTTTCGTGGGCATTGACGGCGATCTTGGTCCCGACGACCGCCAGATCTACGGCATCGCGCAGCAGTTTTTTAACGACCGCCTTCGTCCGTCCGAAGTCCATCCCGACGCTTGGCCGCTGGCTTTGGTCCGCGACTCCAGCACGGCCCGGCAGGCCCTCGCTGCTGCCCCGGGAGCTCGCTATTCCCACAAGGAATTGGATGAGTTCACCGATCTGATACAGCGTACCCTGCAGGCGGTCCCCATCGTCTCCAAGGTGGACCGCTCCGGAGTTCTGAAGGAGCGGGTGTTTCTGGACTACTCCCAGCAACGTCTCGCCTCCTACGGGATCCAACCCTGGTCCCTGCAAAATATCCTCCAAGCCCGTAACATCACATATCCGGGCGGTCTGCTCGAAGTGAACGGGAAGGGTCTGTTGATCGATCCCTCCGGCGAGTTTAAATCCGAGAAGGAGATCGGGAACGTGATCATGACTGTTTCTCCTTCCGGAGCGCCGGTTTATCTTCGCGATGGCGTGGATATCTATCGCGCGTATGAAAGCCCGCCCCTGTTTCTGAACTACTTCACGCACCGGGAACCTCAAGGCAATTGGCGCCGCTCCCCCGCGATTACGCTCGCGGTCAACATGCGCACCGGCCAGCAGATCGCAGACTTCGGCGTGGCCGTCAGCGCCGCGCTCGACGACCTGAAAAAGCGTTTGCCCGAGGATCTGGTGATCGCTCGAACCTCGGATCAGCCCTTACAGGTCGAGGAGAACATCTCATTGTTCATGCGATCGCTGTACGAAGCCATTGTGCTGGTGGTGGTGGTCGCGCTACTGGGCTTCTGGGAATGGCGTTCGGCAGTGCTGATCGCCTTCAGTATTCCGCTCACATTCGCGATGACCTTCGGGATGATGTATCTGCTGGGCCTGGATATCCAGCAGATTTCGATCGCTTCATTGATTATTGCGCTGGGCCTGCTAGTGGATGATCCTGTCGTCGCGGGCGATGCCATCAAACGGGAGCTGGTTGCGGGGCGTCCGCGCATCATCGCGGCCTGGCTCGGTTCCACCAAGCTCGCTACGGCCATCATGTTCGCGACCATCACCAACATCGTCGCCTTCCTCCCGATGCTGCTGATCTCAGGCACTACGGGCGCCTTCATTTACAGCATGCCGGTGGTCATCACCTGTTCCCTGGTGGCTTCCCGAATCGTCTCCATGACGTTTGTTCCCTTACTGGGCTACTATTTGCTGCGCCCGAGCAAACGGCCCGAGGAGTCCATGGAGGAGCGCCGCAAGCACGGATTTCCGAGCCTGTACTATCGTTTCGGGAATTTCTGCATCGGAAATCGGAAAATGGTTCTTCTCGCGTCCCTGTTGATACTGGGCGCGGGCGCCTATTTCCTCACTCACCTCCGCCAGCAATTTTTTCCCAAGGACCTGTCCTATCTCTCCTTCGTTGACGTGACGCTGCCGGAAGACTCCGTCATCGCTTCCACGGATCAGAAAGCCGCATTGGTTGAGCAGACCATCGTGCGTGTGGCCGATGAATATGGGCGGCAGCATCCGGGCGAAGACGGCAAGCCCCGTGAAGTCCTGGGATCGCTGACGACGTTTGTCGGCGGAGGCGGGCCGCGCTTCTGGTTTTCCGTGGCTCCCGAATTGCTCCAGACCAACTACGCGCAGGTGATTATCCGCCTGAACGAAAAACACGACACGGATGGTCTGGTAGCTCCGCTGCAGAAGGCTCTTTCCAGCGCTGTTCCCGGCGCCCGCGTCGACGTCCGCCAGCTGGAAACCGGCGCCATCATTGGCGTTCCGATCCAGATTCGCATCTCGGGCGATGAGATCCCCTTGCTGCGCCAGTTGGCGGAACAGGTGAAGGGCATCCTGCGCGGAATTCCGGAGGCTGACCGGATTCGCGATACGTGGGGCTTGGAAACCTTTGCCGTGAAGCTCTCCGTGGATGCCGACCGAGCGAATCTGTCCGGTGTCACCAACCTGGACGTGGCCCTTTCCTCGGCTGCGGGCATGAGCGGGTATCCCGTGACTTCGCTGCGCGAGGGCGATACCCAGATCCCCGTCATGACGCGCCTGCGCACCGAGGAACGGGCGCGCCTGGCCGACATTGAAAGTCTGTACGTTTATTCCATGAACGGTCCGCAAAGGGTTCCACTGGGCCAGATCTCTTCGGTGCATCAGGGCCTGCAGACGCAGCGTCTCCAGCGCCGCAACCAGTTCCGCACCATTACCGTTGCCTGCTTCCCCGTGCCGGGGATTCTGCCTTCCCAGATCATGCAAAAGGTGCACGCGCCGCTGGCGAAGCTGGCAGCCGGGCTCCCGGCCGGCTATAAGGTGGCGATCGGTGGAGAAGAAGAGGAGCAGATCAAGGGCTTCAACCAGCTGACGGTGGTGTTGATCACTTCGGTGGTCCTCATTTTTCTTGCGCTGGCGTTTCAGTTTCGCAGCGCCGTCAAGCCGTTCATTGTGTTTGCCGCGATTCCTTACGGAATTGCCGGCGCGCTGGCGGCCCTGTCCATCACGGGCGCGCCCTTCGGCTTCACGGCCTTTCTGGGAGTTGCCAGCCTGATTGGCATCATCGTCAGTCACGTCATCGTGCTGTTCGATTTCATCGAAGAAGCCCATCAGAAGGGCGAGCCTCTCCGCGAGGCCTTGCTGGACGCCGGCGTCCTGCGCCTGCGCCCCGTCCTGATTACCGTCGGCGCCACGGTTACCGCCCTGTTCCCGCTGGCTCTGCACGGCGGCCCGCTGTGGGAGCCTATGTGCTACGCGCAAATCGGCGGCCTTATCGTCGCCACCGGCGTCACACTAGTACTAGTCCCGGTAATTTACAGCATCTTCGTTTTGGATCTCAAAATCGTGCGCTGGGAAGAGGTAGCTCCGGTTCCAGAGCAACCAGCCGGATCTTGACAAGCGATTGGCCGCTGATAGAATATAGCAACGGTGCGCGAGCCTACAGCAACCTGACGCGCCCTAGCCACGTAATGAGGCCAAGAGCGACGGCAATACGCCCAGGTATTGAACGCACCGATCGTGCTTGAGTTTGCTAATACAAGCCGGAGAGTATATGGCAGCCGAAGCCCGCTCGACATCGATGAATTTCCTGAAAAAAGATCGCGCAACATTGGAGCAATTCCTGCCTTCGCTCGACGCGAAGCTGGCGGAGTTCCCGTTGACGGAGATCGAGCGGCCCGGCAATCCTGGTCTCGCCATGCTCCGAGAGCTGGAGGGTACGGCCTTATTAGTTCCGACCCAACACGGCGGGAAGGGCGCATCCCCAGTGGAGGCGATCCAGATTCACCGGGCCGTGGCTACGCGCTCGCCGTCCCTGGCCATCGCCATGACCATGCACAATTTTTCCGTGGCCACGTTGGTGGAGTACCTGTTTTATGGCGACTACACGGTGGAATTGCTGAAACAGATCAGCGGCGGCCAGCTATTGGTGGCCTCGGGCTTCGCGGAGGGCCGGGCCAGCACCAGCATTCTGGATCCGGTGATGAAAGCGGCGCGCCTGGAGGGCGGCGGGTACCTGATCAACGGCAGTAAGAAACCGTGCAGCCTGTCCAACTCCATGCACATCCTCACAGCCAGCGTGGCTGTTCCCAACGCCTCCGGCGGCGGCCAGCGCAGGGCCGTGGCGGTGGTGCCCGCCGACGCCGCGGGACTGACTCGCAAGCCGTTTTGGAGCAGCACGGTGCTGGGCGGCGCGGAGAGCGACGAGGTGAGCCTCACCGATGTCCAGATCACCGACGACCAGCTCTTTTTTCCCGAAGTGGAGGAGAGTCTGGACGCCGTGGAGGCAGGCGGTTTCCTGTGGTTCGAGCTCCTGGTGTCGGCGTCGTACCTGGGAGTTGCGTCCGCGTTGGCGGAGCGGGTATTCGCCGGTGTTCGCGGTGACGCAGCGGAGCGCACCCAGTTGGCCATCGAAATCGAAGGGGCCATGGCGGCGCTGGAGGGAGTTGCGCGCGCCATGCAGACCGGCGATCGAGGAGAGGCCATCCTGGTGCAATCGCTCTTCGTGCGCTTCTGTGTGCAACAAGCCATCGAGCGGGCCAGCGGCCGGGCCGCGGAGTTGCTCGGAGGCATGGCCTTTATTGGATCGCCCGACGTCGCCTACCTTTTGGCGGCCAGCCGGGCTCTCGCCTTCCATCCGCCGTCGCGGCTCAGCGTTGCGTCCGCTCTCGACGGCTATCTCATGGGTAAGCCGATGCAGGTCGCTTAAGGCGCCGCGCGGCCGCCGATTGGACACATCATGGACCTACAAAATACTTTCCATACGCGCACGACCTTCGCGCTGGTACGCCTGGACTGGGCGATCCTTATGTTCGCGTCGGCCGCTCTCCTCTTCGTACACTGGCGCGAGGTCAATTGGTGGCGATTTGCCTTCGCCTTTCTGCTGCCCGACGTCATTGGCACTTTTCCCGGGATGTACGTCTACTACGCCAAGCGATCCGGCCCGCATCGGTCGATTCCCACCATCATTCACACGCTCTACAACTTAGGACATAGCTTTGCGGCCGTGGCGGTCATCTGCGGTGTGTGGTGGCTGGTGACGGGGAGCCTGGAATGGGCCATGCTCGGTTTCCCGATCCACCTGGCAGGAGACCGTTCTATTTTCGGCAACATCTACAAACCCTATGGGACAGCCTTTGAGCCCGTGAAGCATGCGGCTTTCCAGCGATTCGAAGAGGACTATAAAGCAGCCGGCAACTGGTGATGGGCTGGCAGGATCCGGCTTCGCCGCTTCTGGTCGCACTTCCCAGTAAGGAGATACAGTGACCGATTCTATACCCCGCGAAGCAGACTGGAAGGAAGCCCCGAGCCTGATTGAAGGCGCTACCCAGCTCCATCTCACGCCTGGGGAATGCAATCTCGACTATTGGTTTTCGGCCGTGCCCCGGGGAACTCTCCAGGGCCTGGTGCGCGGTCACTCGGCGCAGGCGCAGATTCCCGCCTACATGCTCCAGCCCGGTCCTCTGAGGAGCGCCATGATGGACGAGTTCGCCTTCCGCTCAATCGCCGAAGAGAAGGCGACTCGCGCGATCAGCTACCTGGTGGCCAATGCCCCCGACGTGGAAAACATGGAGTTCTTCGCCACCCAGCTGGTGGACGAGGCCCGTCACGCCAGAGTCTTTCGCGGCCATCTGCTGGAACTCGGCGTTCCGGAGAGCGAACTTTTCGAGACGATCGAGAAGATCAGCGGCGAAGACAGCCGCCGGATCCTGGTACCGCTGGAGGACTTCGGTCTTCCCATGCTGCGCGATCAGCGAGACTTCATCGCGGGGGTGGTGATCCTTACGATCCTTGTAGAGGGTGTTCTTGCGCCGGCAGCCGAACTCTCCGAGCGCAAGTGGCGCCTCCTGGACCCGGCAGCGGCGCAGATTGAGCGCGGCGCCAACATCGACGAGATCCGTCACCTGACGGTGGGCAGCGCCGTGGTGGCCCAATACTTGATCGACCACCCCGAGGAAAAGCCCCGCGTGCTCGATATCGTCTCCCGTGGCCGCAAACTGTGGTCTCAACTGCCCACGGCGGAAGTAATTATCAGGCGTGAGGTTTACTTCCAGGAAGGCCTGCTGCGGCAAGCTGACACGGTCGGTGATTACCAGATCTGGGAGGGCAAGCGTCTCATCGACTCGACACCCGAGGAGCGCTTGGGGGCCGCTAGCCGCTGGTCGACGGAAATGCAGAATAGCCGGCTGGAGTACATGGGGTTGGCTGAGGCAATCCCATGAGCCCCACCGCGCCCAACTCCGCGGACGATGCGGATGTTCCGTCGCTGGAGCGGCTTGTGGAAGTCGCCCGGCGCGGCCTCCAACTCAGCGCTACAGAACGAATATCGCTAAGCGAGGTGGCCGAGTTTTCGAACATCAACTACGTGTATCGTGTGGAAACTCCGGCGAGAAGCCTTTACCTGAAGGTGGTGCCCGCGCGTCCCAAGCGTTTCCCGGCGCGTCTGCCTCGGGAACGGGTCTTTTCAGAAGCTGAGGGCCTGAGGCGCTTTCGCGGTCTGGCGGGGGACGCCGTGGTGATCCCCGAAGTGCTCTTCGTGGATGATCAGGAAATGGCCCTGGCGATGAGCGACGTAGGTGAAGGGCGGCAGGTCTTGTACAGCCTCCTTCCGGAACAATTCGAACTTCTCACCGAGCAGGCGGAGGCTCTCGGACGGGCTCTCGGCGCCATCCACGGCGGAACCCGTGGCGCCGGCACGCCGCGTCCGGCCCAGGAAGAAGCCATCATCCGAAAAATCATTTTCGACGGACTGCTGGGCCCGGGCGCGCAACAAGTGTTCCCCGATATGTGGGACGCCGTGAACCTGGAGATGCAAACCCACAAGCAATGCCTGATCCACGCAGACTTGTGGAGCAAGAATCTGCTGGTTCGCAAGGGTCTGCCCGTAGCGGTGGTGGACTTCGAAGGTGTTTGCTATGGTGACCCTGCATTCGATTTGGGAACCCTTATCGCCGTGGCTCTCGTACCAGCGCTGGACAGAGTGGATCTTCTTTCCGACGCGCTTGGCTTCGCGACTGAGTTGCTGCATTTCTGGACAGCGGCCTGTGGCTCGGAAGCTTGGTCCAGCGAGGTGCTGCCTCGCGCCTTCCGCGCCACCGCAACTTTCCTGGCGGCCAGGGGTTTCGGGCCTTTTGCTTATCCGTTGAGTGACCGAGCGCGGCAACGCATCGCCCCGCTGGCCCGCTCCCTGGCGGCAGACCCGCCGAAGGATTTGGAAGGTTTGCGATCCCAGTTATTTCGACAAGCGACGTAGCGATGCGCGCTAAAGTTTACGAGTCCATCGACGACATCGGCTTTGACCGGATCGAGACGCTGCCCAGTTGTCTGGACTTCTCCTTCGGACTGCTGCGAGCGATGGAACGATCCATCTGGGGAGAGCTGGCGGTGCGCTACATCACCGTCGAGAGTGACGGCGGCACGCTGCTGGCTTTCACGCCACTTTACGTAGGCAGCAACCTGAATTTCAATGCGCTGCTGCCGAAGGCCATCCAGACCGGTTATGACGCCTTGGTGGGCAGCCTCGGCACGGCCATGGCCACACGGGTAGCGGTGGTGGGTTCCCTCATCTCCGACCGCGGCTGGATTCCCATGCATCCCGAACTCGAGGACCGCAAAGGCGCACTCCGGCTTCTGCTGGCCGAGATTGACCGCGTTGCGAAGACACACAAAGCCCAGCTCGGCATGTTGAAAGACATTCACGTCGATTTCCCCGCCGATGAGCGCGCGTTGATGCGAGAAACCGGTTTCGCGGAAGGTTTCTCCTTGCCCACGATTCGGATCGACACAGCGTACGCCTCCTTCGAGGACTTCCTGACAAAACGGCTGTCGAAGAACGGACGCAAACACGCCCGCAAACAGTTCCACAAGGCCGAGGGCGTCTACACGCTGCGGGTGGTTGAGGATTTCGAGGGCATGATACCCCGAGTCTTCGCACTGCACCGGACGGTGTTCCTCAAGGCCAAGTATCAGTTTGAAGAATTGACGCCGCGCTTCTTCGTCGAATGCGCCCGCTGTGCCAGCCCCAAGACGGAACTGGTGCTTTGCGAGAGAAACGACGGCCGCATTGTCGGATCGCTGATGATCTTTTACAACGATCACGAGCAGCAGAACAAGCGCATTGGCATCGACTATAACGTCCCCAATAGCGGACTGATATACAACCTGCTCAATTACACCGGGATTCAGCGAGCTATCGCGCGCGGGCTCAAGACCCTGTGGCTGGGCCAGAGTTCCTACCTGACGAAGACCCGTTTGGGCGGCCAGATCGAAGATCAATATCTGCTGATCAAGGCCTATGACCCCACGTTGAAGCCGACGCTACCTTTGCAGCGTTGGTGGATGTCCCGCTACTCCGCCGCGAACATCCGCGCCGGCCTGGAAAAAGGGGATATGGCGTGACGAGAGTATTCCTGACTGGCGCTGCAACCTTAGTTGGCGCGGAAATACTCCAACAATTGCTGCTGCGCCAGGATGTCGGAACGATTCTCCTGCTGATGCCCGCCGAGGAATCCGAACGGCGGCAAGTTTTTGAGCGCCTGGAGGGATATCTTGGGCCGTTACCCCCGTCGATCGAGACGATTCCAGGCGACGTGAGGCTACCTCGCTTTGGCCTGTCGCTGGCCGCTTGGGAGGATTTGGCTGCCCGTTTTCACATAGGCTTTCACTGCGCTCAGCGGGAGGTCCAAGACCAAAACCTAGAGTTGTCCCGCCAGGCCAACGTGCGGCCGGTGGAAACCTGGATCCAGCTTCTGGACCGCAACCCGGCGCTACGGCTGCATCACCTGTCCACGGCCTTCGTTGGCGGTACCCGCCGACTGCTCTTTACGGAATTCGATCTGGACTGTGGACAGGGTTTCCACAATGCCTGGGAGCGCAGCAAGTTCGAGGCTGAGGTGCGGTTGCGGGAATCCCGGGTGACGGACCAAGTCACAATTTATCGGCCCAGTCACATCCTCGGCCGTGCTGCCACTGGTCAGGCCTTTCAACTCGGAGGCGCCTATCCGCTGCTTGCTACGCTCGCCGCAGCGTCGTTTCTCCCCGGCGATGCTCGGGCGCACATCGATTTCGTTCCGACCGATTACGTGGCCGCCTGCATGGTTGCGCTGGCATTCTCGGAGGCGGCGGGCACTTTTCAGTTGGCATGCGGCTGGGAAAGCTCTTTTTCAGTCGGCCAGGCAGCCACGCTGGTGGCCAAGGGCCGCGGACGTTCCCACGGCGCCCACTTTCTGCCGAGGGCAGTTGCATGGCCGCTGGGATTGGCCGGAAGTGCGACCTTGGGTGGCTTGGCTTCCCGCAGTCTCGCTTTCACCACAGCCCGCGACTTGCTGCACCAAGGGCCTACCTTCGACACTTTTCTCGCCGACCTTGCCCTGGCCCCGCTCGGAATCGTTCGTCCAGCGCCGGAAAGCTGGCTCGAGGTAGCAGTACGCAGCGCCGAGGGGCGACGTTGGCAGGCTCCCCCGCAGGACGAGTTGGAGAAGCCGGTCGCAGACGCAGCGCTCCCAATTGCCGCCGCCGAGATGGCCTCCAGCCGAAACGATCCGGCCTTGCACGAGAAACTCTTCCACCAGGTGGGGGACGTCAACGTGGCTTACCGGGATATCGGCGAAGGCGAGCCGGTGGTCTTCCTCCACGGCGTTGCGGGGGCACACGCCTGGGATGCCGTAATGCAACGTCTCATGAGCCGGCGCCGAACCATTGTCATCGAGACCTTGGGGCTGGGCGACACCGAAGGGCCGAGTTCCGCGGATTTTGGTCTCCCCGCGCAAGCGGCCAGGCTGCGGGGCCTGCTGTCGGCTCTTGAGATCCCAACGGCACACATTGTCGGCAACGACGCAGGCGGCGTCATCGCGCAGATCTTCGCGGTGCGCTGGCCCGAATGCGTCAAGAGCCTGGTCCTTTCCGACTGCGATGCCCACGGAACGTGGCCGTCCGCACATATCGCCGGGGCCGCAAGGCTGATGGGCCTGCCCGGCGGAACCGCGGTTCTGGCTGCGCTCATGAGATTGCCCGCAGTTGCGCGCTCCCGATTTGGCTTCGGGCGGATGGTCCATGACGAGGGTTTGCTGACTAACCAGCGTCTCAGGGGCTACCTGGACACGCTGGCGGGCAATAGATCCCGTCGCATGCGCCTCAGGCGATTTTTCCGCTCCTTCGATCATTCCGACGTCGTTGCGATGAATCAGTTGCTGGGACAGTTGGAAGCGCCCACCATGATCATCTGGGGCGCGGAGAACGCCTACTGGTCCGCCTCATGGGCCAAGACCCTTTATGACGCGATCCCAGGAGCGCGACGGCTGGAGCTGATTCCTTTTGCGGGCATTTCCTGCCACGAGGAGCGGCCCGAACTTTTCGCCCAGTTGCTCACGCAATTTTTGGATGGGATCGCTGCCGGAGCCGAGCCGCTTGCCAAACGGCATGCGGCCCCTCAGTTACCAGGGTAGAGGCACCAAGGCATTGACTTCACGCACGTAAATTCTATATTTGTCGCCCAGCCTCTCAATCATCATGGCCTCTTCGAAGCGGATACGCCGCAAGTAGGCGAAAAGCTGAAAGACCAGTGACAAAGCCGCGCCTACCCAGGCGTGCAGAAAGACCAGCGTCGAAACGAAAAGAATTAAGGCGCCACAATAGGCGGGATGACGAATGAATCGGAAGGGCCCCGAGCGGATCACTTGGTGATCGTCGTACACGGTAATAAACCAGGTGAAAAAACGTCCTAGCGTTATAACGGCCCAGACGCGGAGGCTCAGCCCCGCCAACATTGCTATCAATGCCACGGTGGTCACCGTATCCCAGCGAAAGCTTTCCGGATAACGGAAGAAAACCGCTTCGATGATGCCAATGAGTTGAGTCAGGTAAACCGACCAAACGATCTGCGTGGCAGTTCCCCGGTCGTGCCGCGGAGCCGAATTATCGACAGGCTTGTACGCGGGTTGAAAGATGGAAGTCGCCACGGCTACGGCGACGAGTATCCAGAGCTGGGGATGATGGAGGGCCGCCGGCCTTAGGACCGCGGGAAGTACGTAGAACGCCAAGGCCGCGAGGAGGGCGGTCAAAAGTTTCCGGATCATAAGTTAAAGGGGGGAGGGCTCGCGGGATGAAAACACTCTGCCGTTCAAAAAAAACACCTTAGTGTTATTTACCAAAGGTGACTTCAGCCGGCGGCCTTCAAGATGTCACGCATGATGCTCAGATGATGGCGATGATGAATGTCGGCAAAGAAAAGCCATTGGCTGGCCGACAAGTATTTCATTCGTGGATGACGGCTTCGCCCAGCACTATTCTTTATCTGGTACAGGTCCCATGCCAGTTGCTCCAGGCGATTCGCCAGGGATTCCTGAAGCGGCTGGATGTGATCGAGAGTTCCGCTCACGGGTTTCAGCGGCGGAATCGTCGGAAAGACGCCTCGCGGGATGAAGCCGCCGGCCAGCAGGCCATAGCCATAAAATCCCATCTGTCCGGAAGGATTCTTCCCGGCCATGGATTCTTCGAGCCGATCCAGCACGTAGTGAGTGCTTAAGTAAAGATGTTCCAGCTGTTCACCGAACGTCCATTTGCTGATGCGAGTAACGCGCAAGTCAAGTTTGCCCTTGCAGCGCTCGGCCAGTTCTGCCGCAAAGGAGGGAGATTCGTGCAAACGTCCGTCGCTACCCAGAGAACCCCACAGGCGATAGACAGATCGACTCATCCGATCCATCGGTAATCGCCCGACAGCCAATTCACGCGACACACTGACCGGGGACTGTAGTGCCTCGGGAGAAACTACGACTACCCTCGCTTCAGCGGCGCGCTCGGTGCCCCTCTTTGCTTCGGTCTTCATGTCGTTTGCCATCGGCCAGTTCTCCCAATGACGTTTTGCCACCTCTTGATTCCAGGGTGACCAGCGTAGTATCAGATTGTATCAGCGCCCCACTGTTTGTCAAGGAAGCAGTTCACATTACGCACGGTACGAAAAAACCGCAAAACTCCTTGCTTTTTGACGGGTTCCGACGCAGGGGAATCTTTTGTGCGAGGGGTAGTGCCGGCCCTTCAACTAGTACCCTACGAATTGACAAGCACCCCGTTTTGGGTTCTAATGATTTTGCCTCCACGTCGAATACGAATCGGCCCACTTCGAATTCAACGAAGTGAAGGTTCACCCTATCGTAATGCCTATCTCTACTATCGTAGACGTGTTACGTCAGCGGGCGGAAGATTCAGCAAACAAACCGTCCTACTCGTTCCTGGCCGGAGCGGAAGAAGCCGAAGCCTTGACGTTCTCCCAACTCAATTTGCGGGCGCAAGCAATCGCAGCTCGACTACAGCAGCTCGATGCCAAGGGAGAGAGAGCCCTGCTGCTCTATCCGCCGGGCATGGAATACATTTCGGCGTTCTATGGATGCCTGGCGGCGGGAACTGTTGCTGTTCCCGCTTACCCGCCGCGAATGAACCGCAACCTCCAGCGGCTGGACGCGATTTTGGAAGACGCTCGTCCGAAGGTGGTGCTTACCACGGAGGCCGTATTTCATCAGATGCGCCGGCGCTTCGACGAGTCGCCGCAATTGGCACAACTCGATTGGGTCCTTTCGGACCAGGTGCCGGTCACCGAGGCTAGTGCCTGGGTGGATCCTCAAGTTAGCAAGGATACGCTCTGTTTTCTTCAGTACACCTCTGCGTCCACCTCTAAGCCGAAAGGGGTGATGGTTAGTCACGGTAACATCCTGCACAACCAGGTACTGCAGAAGGAGGCGGTGCAGCACGGTCCGGATACCGTCATGGTGTCGTGGCTTCCACTATTCCACGACATGGGGCTGATCAGCGTCGTTCTCGCCTCTCTTTACAATGGAGTTCCGTGCTACTTGATGTCGCCGGTGGATTTTCTCAAGAGACCTCAAACCTGGCTTGAGGCGATCACCCGGTATCGGGGTACTTTCAGTGGCGCTCCAGACTTTGGGTACCAGTTATGCATGGAAAGGATCAGCCCTCAGGAACGAAAGACGCTCGACCTTTCCAGCTGGCGGGTGGCCTTCAATGGTTCCGAGCCGGTTCGGGCGGAAACTTTGGAGAATTTCGCCAAGGCTTTCGCCTCATGTGGTTTCCGGCGTCAAGCGATATTCCCGTGCTACGGTTTGGCGGAAGGCACTCTCTATGCGGCGGGGCGTTATTACAAAGGAGCGCAAGCCTTCTCGCGGGCTAGCCTTGAAGAGCACCACCCGCGTCAGTCGGAAGATGGAAAGTGCGATCGTCTTGTCAGTCACGGCGTGCCTCCGTCAGATTCCAAACTAGTGATCGCCGACGTCCGAACGCATCGCCGCTGCGCCAATGGCGAGATTGGCGAGATCTGGCTAGCGAGTCCAAGTGTTACCCAAGGCTACTGGAACCAGCCGGAAGCCACCGAGCAGGCGTTCCAGGCGCGACTTGAGGACGGGGACGGGCCTTGGCTGCGCACCGGGGACCTCGGTTTCCTGCACAGCGGTGAGCTCTACATCACCGGGCGCCTCAAGGACCTGATCATCATACGGGGCCGCAACTTGGTCCCGCAGGATATAGAGCAGACCGTGGAGCAGTGCGACCCGGCAATTCGAGCCGCGCATGTCGCAGCCGTTTCGGTGGATGTCGGCGGAGCCGAAAGGCTGGTCGTGATTAGCGAGGTGCGGCGCGAGGTGCGGCGCGATATGGATTCCTCCGCGCTGATCGAGTGTATTCGCAACGCCGTCGTGGCTGAATACGCGGTGGATGTCTCTGCCGTGGTTTTATTACGTCCAAACAGCTTGCCGAAGACCACCAGCGGCAAGACTCAGCGCGCGAAAGTACGCCGGGATTTCCTGGACGATCAGCTCGGCCCGCTCGTTCAATGGCGCGATCCAGGCGTCTTCGGCCAGTTGAACAAGACCCCGCGAACGGCCAAAGGCTGGGGACGCGATGGCGTGGAGAATTGGCTGGTTGAGCGCCTGGCAACGCGTTCCAAGCTTTCGCCGGAGCGTATCGATCGCGACTCGGCCGTGCTTTCCTTCGGACTTGACTCGGTGGTCTCTGTGGCCCTGCTCAGCGAGATCGAAGAAACTTTCGGAATCCAACTGGATCTGGACCGGCTCTTCGAAGGCGAGCCCACGGTACGGCAGTTGGCCCAGCGGATCTTTGACGTTACCCAAGCAGGACGAGATGCGGACCCGGCCGAAGAGCCGGCACGGATTATCGCGATACCGGAACGTAAGAGCGCGGAGCAGGCGGCGCCGATGGAACGGAAATCCATGAATGGGTCCAATGGACATTCGCGGCCGCCCTTCGAGCAGACCCGCGCCCAGCGCGAACATCCCTTTCGAAAAAGCGTCAACCCGGAATTGGGGCGGGCGCTGGCCCAGATGGCGATGGACAAATCGTTCGTCCGGGGGCAGGGCAGTTGGCTGTGGGACGACACGGGCCGCCGGTACCTCGATTTTCTGGCCCAGTACGGGGCCTTGCCGTTCGGGTTCAATCCGCCCCGAATTTGGGCGGCTCTGAACGCCGTCCGCGAGAGTGGAGAGCCCAGCTTCGTCCAACCGTCTTATCTGAATGCGGCCGGGGAACTGGCACAACGCCTTCTGGCTGTAGCGCCGCCGGGTATGGCTTACGCGACTTTTGCCAATAGCGGGGCGGAAGCGATTGAGGCAGCCATCAAGCTTTGCCGGTCTACCACGGGCCGGCACGACATTCTTTCGGCCGCCAACGGTTTCCACGGCAAGACGCTGGGCGCGCTCTCAGCCACCGACAAAGAAAAATACCAACAGCCATTCGGTGCGCCGGTAGAGGGCTTTCGTTACGTGCCGTATGGCAACCTGGACGCCTTGCGCCGCGCCCTTTCTACTGGCAGCTACGCTGCCTTCCTGGTGGAGCCCGTACAAGGGGAAGGCGGAATTGTAGAGCCTCCGGCGGGCTATCTGAGACAGGCCCGTAAGGCTTGCCGCGAGTTTGGTACGCTTTTCGTCGCCGACGAAATCCAGACCGGTCTCGGCCGCACTGGAGCGATGTTCGTGTGCTGTGAGTTAGGCATCACGCCCGACGTGATGACAGTGGCCAAGGCTCTGGGCGGCGGGCTGATTCCCATCGGCGTCTGCCTTTCAACCGCCGCAGCCTACAATGAGGACTTCGCCCTCAAGCACACCTCCACCTTCGCAGGCAATACATTGGCCTGCCGAGTTGGGATCGCGACACTCGATGTGCTGGAAGAAAACGACCGGGCCTTGATCGTCCAGGTGGCGGAAAACGGCGCGCGATTGAAGGAGGCCTTGCTCGATCTCAAGCGCCGCTATCCTGGCGTGATTAGCGAAGTGCGAGGCCGCGGTTATCTATTGGGGCTGCGCTTCGGCCTGGATCGTCACTCTGTGGAGGAGGGGCTGCTCGGCTACCTCGGCGAGCAGGAGGCGTTCACCGCTCTGGTGGTTAGCCACCTGCTTCACGTTGAGGGGGTGCGCTTGGGCTACACGCTGAATGCGGGTGGTGTGCTGCGCATCGAGCCGCCACTGACCGCTACTTGGGAAGAATGCCTGTTCTTTCTGAAAGCTCTCGAGCGAGTGTTGGTGCATCTCGAGAATCGCGACTTGGCGACACTGAGCTCGCAGGTGACGGGTCTGGAACTACCGATCGCTCCCGGGATCGCGATCGATCGGCTCGACATCCCCGCCACTGTGTCGCGAGTGGGAGTGGCGCAGCGTCCTCACGATCTCCGCCGTGGCGATGGCCGCTTCGCCTTCCTGGTGCACCCGATGACCTGGCAAGACTACGTCGATGTGGACGGCACATTGGCAGTCTTGTCCGACAATCAACTGGCAACCCTGTCGTCGGTATTTGCAGATAACTTTGACCCCTTCGTGATCGGCGAGACACGAGTCGTCGGTAAGAACGGGAAAGCCGCTTACGGCGAATTCATTCTGGTTCCCCGGCGACCTGAAGAGCTTCAGGCTATGTCTCCCGAGCAGGCCGTTATGGAGATCCGTCAGGCCGTCCGGCTGGCGAAAAAACGGGGCGCACAGATCGTCGGGCTGGGAGCATACACGTCGGTGGTAACGCAGGGCGGCTTGTCGCTGAAAAGCGCAGGGCTGCCGCCGCTCACAACCGGAAACTCATATACTGCAATCGCCTCTCGCCAGACCATTCACCTGGCGGCGGCGGAACGTGGGTGGACGCTGCCGACCTGCACGATCGCCGTGGTGGGCGCGGGTGGCGCAGTGGGTCAGGCGCTTTCTGTTTTGCTGGCGCGCGACGCCGGGAAGTTAATTCTTCTGGGCAATCCGGCCCACCCTGAGGAAAGCCGCGAACGGCTTTTGCAAGTGGCCGGCCGGATCGTCTGGTCGGTGTCTCAGCTCGCGGGAGGCTCTGCTTTTTCCCAACGCTCGGTGGCCGGATGGCTGGCGCAGCTGGGTTTCGTGCTGCCTCCCAAACCAGACCGAGCCAGCCTGGTACGCCTGGGTGAGGAACTCATCGGCCGCGCTAACTCGGTAGTCGTTTCGGTGGATGCCGGCCGCATGCTTCGAGAAGCGGATATCATTGTTTGTTGCACCAGCACCACGGAACGCATTGTGCGCGAGGAGTGCCTGCGGCCCTCCGCGATAGTTTGCGATGTGTCGAGGCCCTCGAACGTCGGAGTCGATGTGCGGGCGCGGCGTCCAGATGTGATGATCAGAGATGGCGGAGTCATCCGCTTGCCTGGCGACGGTTATCTCAGTTTCAACTGCTCCCTCCCCAGGGGACATGTTTATGCCTGTATGGCGGAGACGATGATGCTGGCCATGGATCAACGCTACCAAGACATGAGCTTAGGCTTCGATCTGCCGTTGGAACAAGTGCTCGAGATAGAGCGCCTGGCAGGCGAACTCGGTTTCCAGGCTGTTCTACACGACAAAGAGAGGAGAGGTAAAAAGGAGGACGACTGCGCTCCCGAATATCTCGTGAAAGCAGCCGATTCTGCCGTTGCTTGGAATTCCTAGAATTCGACAGTAAATGCCCCCGAAGCATTGATAGTGATGCGCCTCCTTAGTCGGGAGGGGAACGAGGTGCAAGTCCTTGAGGGGGCTCCATAGTTTCAATCGCGACGGTTCCGCTCTTCCCGTCGCTATGCCGCGCAAATCGCCATGAAGGAAACTGCTCTTCGGCAGCTCGCTCGATGGGCCTCTGGTCTAAGAGTCGAAGAAATCCCAGAGCGCGTCCGTCATCAGGCGGTTAACCAAGTCCTTTCGATTCTGGCGGCGGTCTACAGCGGTTGGGACAGCGATCTTGGCCGTCCTCTGGAACGGGCTTTCCCGTCTCCGGCGCCGGGCCCCGCGCGAGTCTTGCCCACTGGCGTGGCTGCCCCTGTGACTCACGCGGCAATGCTGATGGCGTCCTGGTCGATGGTTTTAGACTTCGACGACGTGATGCTGGGAGGCCACACCGGGCACTCCTCGGTTCTCGTACCATTTGCAATCGGAAGTGCCGGCGGCCGGTCCGGCGCCGATTTAATCCTGGCCCAAGTGGTGGCGAACGAAGTGGCGGCGCGGATCAACATGGTGTGCGCGGTAGGCTCGACTCGCGGCCAGATGGCGACCCACCTTCACTTGCTGGCAGCGTCGGCGGCGCGGGCCAAGCTGGAGGCGCTGGACGAAGACAGCTTTACCGCAGCCCTCGGTTTCGCGCTCTCCTATCCGGCTCAGGCTCTTTACCCCGCCTTCCTGGGCTCTGACGCCAAGACGCTCTGCGCCGCTATGCCGGTCCGCGTCGGCATGGAGGCGGTTGACGCGATACACGCGGGTTTGGCGCCAGGCGAAGATCTGCTGGACGATCCGAGGGGCTTCTTCGCCTCCCGATCCAGAGCGCCGGTGCGCGAGTTCCTGGGTGGATTGGGGGAGCGCTGGCATACCGAAACCAATAGCTTCAAACTCTACCCGGTGTGCGGCTATCTGTGCTCGGCGGTGGACGCTACGCTCGACCTGGTTGTGCGGCACGATGTTTCGCCAGCGGAAATCGCGTCCGTCGACGTGTGGGCGTCTCTATTCACTGTCGGCATGGATACTCACTCGGCGCCCTATCTGGATGGCCCGCGCTCCCGCATTTCGACTCTCACGTTCTCTACGCCATTTACCATAGCCTCGGCCATTCTCGCGCGGAAATTCGGGCCGGATCAACTGAAGCGTGCTTGGATTGAAGATCCCAGGGTGTGGGAACTAGCGGCGCGGGTGAGGAGCCGTCATGACGTCGGGTTGACCCTGGACGCGATGACCGCTGACATTCCCATTGGAGCGGCGCTACGGCGCATTCGGCGCTGGCAGGCCGCCGTGTTCGGTTGGGGAGCTGCTGCCACCGTTTTTGGAGGATTGGGGCGATTGCGCCATTCGGCAACGCTTCGCCTGATGGCGGGTTTAGTCGCGGCGGCTGGGGACCAGAGTCCTCTCGACCTCACAAAATCGACCAAGCCCATGGGCGCTCGAGTGGAGATTCGTCTCTTGGACGGCCGCACGCTGAGCCATTCGGTATCCATTCCACAAGGCTTCGCGGGCGCTCCACCAGAAGAAGCGGGCGGGCGCAGCGTTCGCGATTTGATGCGAGAAAAATTCCTGACGTCCGCGGGCGGTGTGATCGGCCCGGCGCGGGCAGCGGAAGCCGTGGGCCTGATTGAAGAGCTGGAGAGTTTGCCCCCAGCGGGCGTCGCGCATCTATTTGACCTCGCATGCCTGGGTAGCATCGGTCACGCCTGAACACTTAACCAGCGATCCCAATCGTGGCCGCAAACATGTTTCATAGCGAACTTTTTCTTTTCCAGATTGCGGTAATCGTGGCTGTTTCACGTTTGGCAGCATGGCTGTTCGCAAAGATCGGCCAGCCGCAGGTAGTGGGAGAAATGGCGGCGGGCATTGCTCTCGGTCCCACGCTGCTCGGGTTAATCGCGCCGCAAGCGTGGAATGCATTATTTCCGCCCGAGTCGCTCGGCTACCTGAACGCTCTCAGCCAGGCCGGGCTGGTCGTTTTCGTCTTCCTGATTGGAGTGCGAGTGGACTTCGGCGAATTGCGCGCGCTGAGCTGGGTAACGATAATCAGCAGCAACGCCAGTATATTTGTGCCGCTACTAACCGGTTTGGCGCTTTCCCCCTATCTGTTCCGGCGCTACGGACAGGGCGATCCGCAGGTTTTCGCGCTCTTTATCGGCACGGCCATGAGCGTGACCGCATTCCCCGTGCTGGCGCGCATACTGATGGAGCGCAAAATGATCGGCTCACGGCTCGGCACGGTTGCGCTGGCCTGCGCAGCGGCGAGCGATCTGGTGGCATGGATCCTCCTGGCGGTAGCTGTCGCAACGTCGGGGCATGGGCGGCCAGTGAGGCCGCTAGGGCAAATGTTCGCGCTGCTGATCGTCTATGCCCTCGTCCTCTGGGGAGCCGGACGCCTTCTGCACCGCTGGGCACGGAGTTTGGAACCAGGCGAATCACAGATCGAGATGTTGGTCGCTTTTGTAGTGTTGGCGCTCCTGTCAGGGGCTGCGGGGGAATGGATCGGGGTCCACGCGATCGTGGGGGCGTTTGGCGCGGGACTTGTCACGCCGCGAGAGTTCCGCGCTCAATTGATCGACAAGCTGGAAAGTATCACGCTGATCTTGCTGATTCCCCTGTTTTTCGCGCTCACGGGAATTCGCACTAATCTAATTTTCTCCTCCGGAGCCGGGAGTTATGGCGACCTTGGTTTGATTCTGCTGGCGGCGACAGCCAGCAAGTGGGGCGGTACGTTCCTGGGGGCTCGGGCCGGAGGCATGCCGTGGCGCGAAGCATCACAACTGGGCTCGCTGATGAATGCGCGGGGACTGGTGGAACTGATTGTTCTGAATGCGGGGCTGGAGAGCGGCATACTGTCGCCGGCAGTGTTTTCCATGATGGTGTGCATGGCGCTGTTCACCACCTTCATTACATCGCCGTTGTTGGACTGGTTGGGTCGAAAATAATCCGGCCCGACCTGTGATAAGGTCGGATTCGTACAAATATCTTGAAAGCGAGGGCATGCACGATGACCCGCGATACCTACGTTTTTTCTTTGCTCGTAATTGCTCTTGCCGGATTGGCCGGCTGTTCCAGCACGCCGCCTGTCAAGCAAGCCGTCGCCGCCCCGGACAAGATCCAGGGCAAGGCCCAGGTTATTCTTGCCGAAACGAACGCGTTGGACACTTCTCTGAACGCCGGTGGACCTTCGGTCTACCTGGTGGATGGTTTGAGCCGCTACCGACTCTTCTTCAACAAGCCCTTTGCGGTTGACCCCGGCAAGGAGTACATTGCCGAGGGCGTCTATGCGCAAAAAGCCATCGATGCGACAGGCGATCCCGATCAGGGCAAAAACGGGTATCCGCTTGGATCAAGCTGCGACAGTGTCGTAAGAACGGCGTGGCCCGGGCTGTCGTTTGACGCAGCCGATTCGTACTCCGCCAGTTTGCGCGCCAAGGTGGCACGTTATCCCGCCAGACCTGTATTCCTGGTGACCCAGATCCAACCTGTTACCGGCGCGAAGAAGGATGCCGAACCTGAGGTGAAGGAAGCCCCGACGGTCTCCGTTCCCGCGGACAAACAAGCAGCTCTGCGGGTGGATGGACCAACTACTCTGCCCGCGCCCCTGTGGGAACCGACGGGCGGAACGGCACACTGCAAAGTGGTTATCGACGAAAAAGGCAAGATTGCGGAGCTCAACAGCGGCGCGCAACTCTGCGAGACCGTGCCGTGGTCTCAGTTCGGTTACAAGCCCACGATGAAGGGCGGCCAACCGGCGAAGGTGGAGACCGAGGTGGAAGTCCACTTCGACCCGCGAAAATAGCAGCCTCGACACCAAATTTCGGGATTGCAGGGGCCGACGTTGGTCATCTGAATCTCGTATAATGACTGCGGTGCCAATGCTTTGCGACGACTTTAGTCATGCTGCTATCGCGCCTCGGTTGGCGTTAACGTTGTTCCTGGTGTTGGGTTTGTCACACGCCGCCGAAACGGCCGATTCGCGACTTGTTGAGGCGGCCAGGAACCAAGACCAAAACGCCGTTCGCACGCTGCTGGCTCAAAAGGTTGACGTCAATGCCCGGGCCAGCGACGGCTCCACGGCGCTGCTTTGGCTGGCGCATTGGAATGATTTGGACACGGCGAATCTGCTGTTGGGCGCAGGCGCCGACGCGAACGCTGCAAATGACTTTAAGATTACGCCACTGTCGGAAGCCTGCACCAATGGAAATTCCGTGTTGGTTCGATCGCTCCTGAAGTCGGGCGCCAATCCGAATACGGCAATCGCCACCGGCGAACCTCCTCTGATTGACTTGCGCGAAGACCGGCAGCGCGGACGCGGTTCGTATGCTGATCGAGTACGGCGCGGTGGTCAACGCGAAGGAGCCAACGCAGAATCAGACCGCGTTGATGTGGGCCGCGGCGGAACGTCACCCGGATGTGGTGAAGGCGTTTATAGACGCGCATGCCGATCTCAAAGCCAATAGCAAACAGGGATTCACCGCGATTCACTTTGCGGCGCGCGTAGGCGACCTGGAAAGCGTGAAGGAATTGATAGCCGCGGGAGTAGATGTCAATTTCCTGACCCAGACCGAGGCCGGCGCCACAAACCGTGTTTCTTCGTTCCTCGGGATTGCCAAGACCCAGGGCACTTTGGGCTACACTCCGCTGCTGGTGGCGGTGGTGCGAGGCCAAATCGACCTCGCGCTGTATCTGCTGGATCATGGCGCCGATCCCAACAACATCGCCAGCGGGTTTACGCCTCTGCATTGGGCGTCCAGCCAGTGGGAAAGCTTCACCGCGAATCCGGTGTACGGTTTTGAAGATCCCATGTCCGGGATTCCGGATCGCCAGGCCAAGCTGCGGCTGGTGAAAGCTCTTCTGGCACACGGCGCCAACGTGAACGCGCGCATGACGAAACCGCAGCCGCAGTTCGCGGGCGGATATCTGGATGCCAACGGAGCGACGCCTGTCCTTCTGGCGGCCTCGGCCAACGACATCGAGATGATGCACATTCTGCTGGACGCCGGCGCCGATCCCAAGATCCTTAGCGCTTCGAATGCTTCCGCCATCATGGCTGCGGCGGGTCTGAACCATTCCATCGGAGAAGACACTGTCACTGAAGCCCAGGCGATGGAGACGGTAAAGCTGCTGTTGGATCTCGGAGTGGATCCGAAGGGCGAGACGACATTTGGCGAGAACGCGTTGTTTGGCCCGGGGTATCGCGGGTGGAATAAACTCCTGGCGCAATTGATCGACCTGGGCGTCAATGTGAACGCGGTGAGCAAGGCGGGCGTGACTCCTTACCTTGCTGCCCACGGCGACGGCGACCGGCTGGGTGGCGTGCTTTATAACAAGGAAGGCGCGGAGCTGCTGCTGGAGCACGGCGCCGATCCTAAGTTAGGGCATCCGTGCGAAGCGCAGAACAAGTGCAGGGCAGAGCAATGACAAGATATTTCCTTGGCTCTTTGCTGTTGGCGATTTCCGTTGTGGCGGCTAATGCTGCCACGGACAATCCCGCCCACGAACTGGTCACCAAGTATTGCGTGTCTTGTCATAACCAGAAGTTGAAGACCGCGGGCCTGGCGTTGGATCGAGCGGACGCCGATAATCCTTACAACTCGCAAGAGACCTGGGAAAAGGTGATCGTGAAGCTGCGCAGCCGCGCGATGCCGCCGCCCAAGCTTCCTCGCCCGGACAACGCCACCTACGACAAAGCCGCCGGCTTGGCTTGGAATCCGAAATTGACCGGGCTGCCGCGGCCAGCATGAATCCCGGCCGGTCGGCCACCTTGCATCGCCTCAATCGCGCCGAATACGCCAACGCGGTGCGCGATCTGATCGCGGTGGAAGTGGATCCGCAAGCCATGCTGCCGCCGGATGCACAGGCATTCGGATTCGAGAACAATGCCGAGGCGCTTTCAATGCAGCCGGCGCTGCTGGATCGATACGTATCCGCCGCGACCGCAATCGCGCGCCGGGCCGTGGGCGATGCGAGCATCCCGCCGGCGTTCGTGCGCTACGGCGCGTTGAAAGACAACGCGAACGACCAAACGTATCTCCGCCAGACAGACCGTCTGGGTGAGGACTTTCCGCTGGGGTCCAAAGGCGGCGTCTCCGCGCGTCACTATTTTCCAGTGGACGGCGAGTATGTCATCAAACTGCGTTTGCAGCGTACATGGGACACGGTGATCCGCGGGCTAAACGTGCCGACGCAATTCGAAATCCATGTGGATGGCAAGCGGGTCTGGCAGAAAACGGCCGGCGGAGGCAAAGACACAGGTTTTAACTATAGGGTGGAGCAATTTGAGGGCGATGAGGCACTGCAGGCACGCGTGACGGTAAAGGCAGGTCCGCACCAGGTGATGGCGACGATGCTTAAGACCGACGATGCCGAGCCCGAGGGGCCCGGACCGGATCGGCTGCCGCTGTTTAGCCGGGCTTCGGATACGCCGACCTCGCCCATCGCCATTGCATCGCTGCTGATCGGCGGCCCCTATGGAGCGCAGGTGCCGGCCGATTCGCCCAGCCGCCGGATTCTGTTCGTGTGCCATCCAGAAAACGCGGCCGACGAACTACCGTGCGCAACCAAGATTCTGTCCCACCTCGCGCGGCGCGCTTATCGGCGTTCGCGCCGCCGACGACGACGTCCAGACGCTGCTCAGCTTCTACAAACGAGCGCGCGCGGCCGGAACCTTTGACGACGGAATTCGCTCCGCGCTGGAACGCGTGCTGGTGAGCCCCGATTTTCTGTTCCGCATCGAAGCCGATCCCGCCGGCGCCGCTCCGGGCTCCACGTATCGTGTCTCCGATGTCGAGTTGGCTTCGCGATTGTCGTTCTTTTTGTGGAGCAGCATTCCGGACGACACGCTGCTCGACCTGGCCATCCGCGGGAAATTGCATGAGCCGGCGGTTCTGGAGCAACAAGTTTCGCGCATGTTCGCCGATCCCGCGCGCGCGTACTTCACTGGTCCAGAATTTCTTCTCGGATTGGCTGGAGACGCGCAACGTGTGGCTGCTCAATCCCGACGGCACCAAGTTTCCCTTGTTTGACGACAATCTGCGTACCGCGTTCGTCACTGAGACGGAGTTGTTTCTCGACGCGCAATTGAAGGAGGACCGCAGCGTCACTCGACCTGTTGACGTCGAACGAGACTTTTCTCAACGAACAGTTGGCGCGCCATTACGGAATTCCTGGCATCTATGGCAGCCATTTCCGGCGCGTAATACTCACCGATGAAAATCGCTTTGGACTGCTGGGCAAGGCCAGCGTGCTGGCCGTTACCTCTTACACCACACGCACCTCGCCGACCATCCGGGGCAAGTGGCTGCTTGAAAATATTCTTGGCGCGCCGCCTCCCGCGCCTCCGCCCAACGTGCCTTCGCTCGAGTCGAGCAACAAAGACGGCAAACCCTTATCCGTTCGGGAAATGCTGGAAATGCATCGCGCCAATGCGGTTTGCGCAAGTTGCCACGCGCGCATGGATCCGCTGGGGTTGAGCCTGGAAAATTTCGATGCCATCGGGCAGTGGCGCACCACCGACGCGGGCCACGCCATCGACGCATCCGGCGTGCTGCTGGACGGCACGAAAGTGGAGGGTCCGCGAGAATTGCGGCAGGCCCTGATGGCGCAGAAAACGCAATTCGTCCAAACGGTAACCGAGAAACTGCTGACCTACGCTCTGGGCCGCGGACTGGAGTATTACGACGCTCCCGCCGTCCGCGCGATTGACCGCAGCGCGGCGGCCGATGACTACCGCTGGTCGTCCGTTGATTTTGGGCATTGTGAAGAGCGCGCCATTTCAAATGAGAACCGTCCCAGTAGGACCACTGGGCAAGTGACCAGCGCGGCGAATCGAGGACAATAGGATTATGTTCGTGACGAAGAAGGCCATTTCGCGGCGCACCGTGCTTCGGGGAGCGGGCACGGCCGTCGCATTGCCGTTGCTCGACGCCATGATTCCGGCCTTTGCGCCCGCCGCCGCCACCAAACCTGTGCGCCGCTTGGGCGTGGTCTATCATCCGAACGGCGTCATCTACGATCAATGGCTGCCGACGGGCGTTGGTTCCGCCTTTGAACTCTCGCCGACGTTGAAAGGGCTCGAACCGTTCAAGGACAAATTGATCGTGATTACGGGCCTGTTCTGCGATCAGGCCGAGGCGCTCGGCGACGGCGGCGGCGACCACTCGCGCGCTTGCGGCTGCTACCTTACCGGCGTGCATGTCAAGAAGTCGGACAGCAACGTCGAGAACGCCGTCTCCATGGACCAGATCGCGGCCAAGGCGTTCGAGCGCGACACGCAGCTCTCTTCGCTGCAAATGACCGCCGACGAAAACAGCCTCCTGGGTTCCTGCGATCTGGGCTACAGCTGCGCCTATAGCAGCACGCTTTCCTGGCTGACGCCCACCCTGCCGCTGATGGCCGAAAACAATCCGCGCGTGCTTTTCGAGCGGATGTTCGGCGTCGAGCGACAGCACCGACGCGCGCGTGCGCGCGGCACGCCTCAACCAGGACCGGAGCCTCCTCGATTCCGTGAACGATCGCGTGAATCAACTGCAGCGCCAACTGGGGGCCGCCGACAATCGCAAGGTGAACGATTATCTGGCGTCGCTGAGAGATGTGGAGCGGCGAATTCAGAAGGCGGAAGAGCAGAGCTCCAAAGAATTGCCCGATGTGGCCCAGCCCGCCGGCATCCCGGAGAAGTTCGAGGACCACGTCCGGTTGTTGTATGACTTGCAACTGCTGGCCTACCAATCCGACCTGACGCGCGTGATCACATTTATGTACGGCCGCGAGCAGACGGGCCGGCCCTATCCGCAGATCGGCGTGCCGGAGCCGCACCATCCGCTCACGCACCACCAGGGCAACCCGGAGAAGATGGACAAATGCGCCAAGATTCAGCGGCTATCACATCGCGCTGTTTGCCGAATATCTCGAAAAGCTGCGCAACACGCCCGGATGGCGATGGCTCGCTGCTGGATCATGTGATTCTGCTGTTCGGCTCCGGGCATCAGCAACAGCGACCGGCACACGCACGGTCCGCTGCCGACATTTCTCGTCGGCGGAGGCGGCGGGACGCTGAAGGGCGGCCGTCACCTGGTCTATCCGGAACACACGCCGCTCACGAACCTTCAGCTGACGTTGCTGAATAAGCTGGGTGTGCCGGCCGAGAAGCTGGGCGATAGCAACGGACAGTTCAAGGAACTATCCGACCTGTCCTGAAATCGGCTACCTTTGAGTCGCTGCGTTCTGGAGAAGGGCGCGGATTTCGGCCGGGCTGGCTGCGGGCGGTCGACTCGAAGCCGCGCCGGAAACGGTGGTGTTGCTCGATGTCGCCGCAGTCGTCGGACCGCCAGTACCGGCCAAATCGATCGGCTTGCGACCGCCGCCATCTAATACATCGGTCTTGGCGCCCTTGGCTAGCAGGTAACTCACCACATCGGCTTGTCCTTTTTGGGCCGCCACGTGAAGAGCCGTCATGCCTTCGGTGGAAGAAGGCGCGCGAGATATACGCAGGCTGTACGTCAGCATGCCGGTGACTTGCGCGTTCACGTCTGCGCCGTGCGCGAGGAGCAGGTCCATGATCGCCATGTTGGGGGAAAAGCCGGTGCTGGTAGCGGACGCCAACCCTGTTCCTTTTCCTCCGGTTCCCACGCCCGCCGCAATCAGGAACGGCGTCACGCCCATGGCGCTGATATTCGTGTCAGCGCCCTTCTCCACCAGGATTCGCACCAGTTCCACGTCGCCGGCAATGGTGGCGCGCAGCAAAGGCGTGCATCCGGTGTTGTAAAACTCCTCGACGAAACGTCCGCTGTTTCCACCCCGGCTAGGGCGATGCATATTGAGCTGCGGATTGAGATCGACGCCGGCGGCCAGCAAGGCTTGGATCATTTCCATGTTGGACACCGGCGGATGGCCGGTAGCGTGAGTTGGAAGGGGAGCGGCCCGGTTGCCGATGGTGGCGATCCCAGTTCGGAGGGGAGCGATCACGGCCTCTCTTCTGTCGATCGCGATGTAGAGCGGGGTGCGCCCCCACCAGTCCCAGAGATTCGGATTCGCGCCTCGATCGAGCAGCAGTTTGGCGACCTCGTTATGGTCGTTATCCAGCGCGATCATCAGCGGAGTGACGCCTTCCGGAGTGGGCACATTCACATTGGCGCCCGAAGCGATCAGGGCATCGACGCACTCATAGCATCCGCCGCGGACCGCATACAGACAGCGCGGTGAGGCCGCCCACCGGACGATACTGCGCGCGCGGTTCGGAGGTGATCTGGCTTTCCCAATCGCTGTAGAGCGCCCGAGGCCGGACGTCGGCGTCCTTGGAAAGCAGCAGCTTTACCATGGCGCCGCCATTTTTCGGCGCTGCGGCAGCCCACATCAACGCGGTTTGATTGTGAAACGTCTCCTTCGCGTTCACATTCGCGCCGGCCTTGATCAGCATGTCGACTACGGGCAGTTCCCCGGTCTTGATCGCCAGCATTAACGCGGTCTCGCCGTCCTGATTGGGCATGTCGGGCTTCGCCCCGGCATCCAGCAGCGCTTTCACCATGCGGGCGTCCGCCAGTTTGGCGGCTTCGGCGAGCGGGGTGGATCCGAACTGATTGGCGACGTCGACTTTCGCCTTCTTCGCGATCAGCGCGTCGAGGAGTTCGTAATCCACCTTGTAAACCGCCCAATGGATGGGACGGGTGCCGTCGGGTTGGGCCGCATTCACATCCGCCCCGGCGCGAATCTGGGCGAGCGCGGCTTTTCGGTTGCCGGTCTTCAATGAGATCGGCGAGAGAATCCGTCTGCGCCTGCGCCCAAACCGGCGCACACAAAAGGGCGACAATGAAAAGCTTCCTTAAACGACATTGGGGTCCAGCTTGTCATGATGAGCCCACAGACCCTTGGCCGCATCATACAGGAACTTGTGCGGGTCCTTCCACGTTCGGGGCAGGCCGTTCAGAACGCCATCCTTCAACATGTCGTCGGGACCGTCGGCTTCGCGAACCTTTGTGAACAGGCGCGCCCGAACCTCTTCCATCATGTCGCGCTCCGCTTTGAATTCGGCGCGAGTCATGACGGGACCATAGGCGGGCACGATCTTCGTCTGTTCATTGGCGAGCTTGAGCAGAACATCCATCGCGTCCACGCGGCCGCCGATCCACGCGCCGGTAAACCAATCGAGCGCGGGATCGCGGAGCGGCGATGCGACGTCTCCCACGGCAAGAACATTCGAAGTCTTGAAATAGACATAGATGTCGCCGCTGGTGTGGGCCAAAGGCAGGTAGCCGTAGTCGATCTGCTCGTCTCCCGCTTTCAGAGAGCCGGTGGTCTCGAAAACTTCGGTGGGCCAGGCGGATTTGGGACGGGCTTTCTCGTAGCGATCTTCGGCAGGAACCCAGTAATCGGTAGACATCCACTGGCGTGTGCGTTCGTGCGCGATGATCTTCGCCCCAGCTTCAGCCAACGATTTCGTTGTTGCCGGTCTGATCCGAGGTGATAGTGCGTGTTGAAAAGCGTCTGCACCTTCGAGCGCAGCAGCAAAAGTGCTTCGGAGCGCCGCTGTCCACCAGCACAAGCCCGTCAGCGGTGGTCAGACGCCACAACATTCGCGCCGCCGCCATCCAAGACCGCAATTTTGTCCGTAAGAGGAAGCCCGAAAATTCGGGGGGCATGCCCACAAGCGCGAGCGCGCCCGCCACGGAACTCTTCAAAAGATCGTCGACGATTCATCACACCCCCGCGATTGTGCCTGTGCTGTCGCCGAACTTGTCGCGTTCCAACCCCACCTTCTGCAGCAGCGTCAGGTGCAGATTCGCGATCGGGGTCCGTTCCGGCAGCACCAGATGCTGGCCGACCATCTTCATCTTGCCGGCGCCGCCGCCAACCAAAATGTTCGGCTCCGGATAATTGTTGTGCAGGTCGCTGTTGCTCATGTTCGAACCGTACATGAAGATGGAATGGTCCAGCAAACTTCCTTGCCCGTCGGGCGTTTCCGCCATCTTCTTCACAAATTCGGCGAACTTCTCCACGTGCCAGGTCTGGATCTTCACCAGCTTGTTGATCCTGTCGATATCGTTGGCGTGGTGAGACACGGGATGGAACGAATCCGAAACTCCGATGTGGTTGTAGGTGCGATTGGTGCCTTCCGCAACCATGATATAGGTGGCGACGCGGGTGAGGCCGGCCTGAAGCGCAAGAGCCAGCAGGTCGAACATTAACTTCACCTGGTCGTCGAATTTATCCAGCTCGCCCACCGGAGCATCGGGAATCTTCAGGCCCGAAAGACCTTTGGAGCTTGCCATCTGGGTGCGGCGCTCGATCTCGCGAACGCTATCCAGGTAGCCGTCGAGGGCAGCGCGGTCGCCGCTCCCCAATTCACCCTGGAGCTTCTTCGTGCGGTCCATGATCATATCCAGCAGGCTGCCGGTCTGATGGCTAATTGACGCGCGTTCCTGCGGATTGTCGCCTTCGCCGAAGAGCTGCAAAAACACTTTTCGCGGATTGTACTCCATCGGCAGCGGCGATTCGACGTCCCGGAAAGACAGAGTTGTATACGAGCCGCCGCCGCCCGCCGCCACCTGAACGGTAGTTTCCGAAGCCAGTTCCAGAGAAGGCAGCGGCGTGTCCTGGCCGATGAACTTGGCGATCACCTGATCGAGCGTGGTGGCCATGTGCGCCTTGGGACCGCCGGTATCGGGGCGCGTGGCGCTCAACCACGTCGCGGGATTGAAGGTATGAACAGATCCCGCGGTAGCCGCGTTTTCCAAGTTGCCGAAAGACGTAACGTACTTCTTATACGGCTCAAGCGAAGCCAGGATCGGGCTGAGCTTGAAATCCGCGCCGGAACCGCGAGGGCGTCCACTTGTCCATGGCCGGGCCGTGCGACGTGTTGTACATGATGGCGCCGTGGGGAATGTAGAAGAAGGCGGCCCGCATCTTGGGAGCAGCGGCGGTTTGGGCCAGCGCTGTGGCGGCGGGCACCATGGCTTCGAGAAACGGCAGCGCCAGCTTCACTCCGGCGGCCTTCAGTACCGTTCTGCGGGCAATGTGCTTCTTGGTGATGAACATCTGATCCCCTTATCTGGCGGCCACCGACTGCTTACGGAACGCATCGGTATTGACGATTCCCAAAACAATGGACGAGAACTTGTAGTTGTCCTTCGCCGCCCCGCGAACCACTGCGCGAACCTGCGGCATATCGAAGTATTCCAGTTGCCTGTTGACAGCGTACATCATGAGCTTCTCGGTAAACGCCTCGGCGAACGTGGCCGGCCGTTCCACCAGCTGCGCCCTGAGTTCCACAACGCCGTTGATGGGGACGCCATTCGGCAGCACCGTCTTGGCATCGATGGGAGCCTTCGCCTGGCGGTCCATGGTCCGCCACTCCCCGATCGCATCGAAATTCTCCAGAGCCAGACCGGTGGGATCGATTACGCCGTGGCACTGGTTGCAGCTCGCCTTGTCGCGATGTTGCTCCAGACGCGCCCGGACCGTCTTCGGCGCCTCGCCAGCCTTTTGAGAGAGGTCGGTTGCGGTGTTCGCCGGCGGAGGCGTCGGCGGCGTGCCTAGAAGTTTGTCCAGCACCCAGGCGCCTCGCAAAACGGGCGACGTGCGGTCGCCATAGGAAGTCCGCAGCAGCACGGCCCCTTTACCGAGCAGGCCTGCGCGCTCTTTTTCGTTCAGCGTGACTTCGCGGAACTGCGGGCCCGACGACGCCGGAGACTCCGTACAGGCGAGCCAGCTCGTCATTGAGGAACGTGTGGTTGGAGGTGAGGAGTTCGACCACGCTGCGGTCTTCCAGAAGGATGCTGCTAACGAAAGCTTCCGCTTCCTTCGAAAAATCGTGCCGCAGTTGTTCGTTGAACACCGGGAACAATTTCGGATCGGGCTGCACCAAATCGAGAGTGGTAAGGTTCAGCCACTTCATCGCAAAACTGGTGACCAGGCTGGAGGCCTTGGGGTCCGCCAGCATGCGCCGCACCTGCTTTTCCAACGCTCCCGGGTTTGGTTAAGCCGCCCGCCGCCGCAAGTGTCAGCAGTTCCTCGTCGGGACCGGTATTCCACAGGAAGAACGAAAGGCGGGAAGCCAGTTCCAGATCGGTGAGAGCGAACTCGGGGTTCGGTGTAGTCCCTTCTGGCCCGCGAATCGCCCGATAAAGAAAATCCGGGCTGGCCAGCACGGCCGCCACCACCTGTTCGATTCCCTGATCGAAGCTCCCGCCGCCCTGGCGTCCGGCTTCATAGAACGGCATGAGGCGAGCCACATCTTCGCCGGTCACGGGCCGGCGAAAAGCCCGCCGCGCCAGATTCTCCGTGATCTGCTTCGCGCAGGCAGCCTCTCCTGCTTTCTTGCGGATCGCAGACAAAAATCAGCGCGCGGCTGGCAGTCTTAGACACGCCAGTTGAATTGAACGGTCCGGTGATTTCAATGCCGTTGGCAAGACGCGCCATGCGATTATTACCATCGCCGAAACCGAGCGCGCCGATGCCGTTGAAGCCGGCGGCGACGTTCTCGTCCGATTCCACCTGGGCGCGCTCGATGAAGGCCACGATGACATCGTGCACGCCGGCCTGCACCTGCACGGGAATCTTCGAGAATCGATCCATGATCGCAGCGCGTCCCTCGGCCTCTTTGTGATCCGCAAGCGCCAGATCGGCCGGCCCGCCGATAGTTTTGCGGAACACCATCTTGCCGTCGATCATGATGACCAGCGTGCTCTCGTTCTCCACCGTGCTGGTGTACAAGCCCACCGACAGGTCGTCGATATTGATGCGATACTCGCCGTCGGCTGGAAAATTGTGCTTGAACCGCACGCCGCCGCGGGTGCCCGGAGGCAAAGGCTCATCGCTAATCTGGTTCGCTCCGATGGCGTACTTCACATTCGAAACATGGCCGGCGGGATCGCCGATCGCGAGTTTCGCAACGTGCCGCGCAGCGGTGATGTACTGGTCGAGGAATGCGGGGGAGACGCTCAACGCTTCCGCAATGTTGTCGAAGCCTTCCACCTGAATATCCTGCGGCAGGACGTCCTTCGGGTTCACCTCCACGCCCACCAAAGCTTTCACCGATGCGGCGTACTCGGTGCGGTTCAGACGCTGGATGGGAACATAACCCGCTTTCGGACCCTTGGGGTGGGAATCGAGTCGTGGTTCTCCATCCAGGCCACGAACGAATCCACATCTTTCTGAGGCGGCTGGGGATTGCCCGGCGGCGGCATCAAATGTCCACGCAGTTTGCGCAGCGCCTTCTCCCAGGTGCGCGGCGTTTTCCGCCGCGGACTGCAGATCCAGGCCGTCCAACGCCAGACCGCCGATCTTCGCGCGCGTGTTGTGGCAGGTGAAGCAGTAGGTGGTCAACATCGCGCGATACTGGGTAGTATCCTGATGCGTCTGCGCCATGGCCGCGGGTTGCAGAGTTGCAAACGAGGCGATTAGGACTAGAAATACAGTGATTTGCGGCCGGATCACATCTCTATCATAAACGCTGTCCGCACCATAAACCATGTCAGCGCTCCAGGGCGCCGCAGAGGTACCTATTCGCATGGAATGCTGCTAGAATCGGGGTTTTCGATGCGGCCCGACAAATGATCGAGCTCAAAGAAGTAGTCAAGCAGTTTGACGGTAAGCGACAGGTTATCGCGCTCAGCGGAATCGATCTGAACATCGAGAAGGGAGAGATGGTTTCCATCGTCGGCCCCTCGGGTTCGGGAAAATCCACTCTCTTAAACCTGATCGGAGGGTTGGACCGTCCGTCCGCCGGCCAAATTTACATCGATGGCCAGCATCTGGCGGGGCTGGGAGACGATGATCTGACGCGTGTGCGGCGCGACAAGATTGGATTCATCTTCCAATTTTTCAATCTGCTGCCCACCCTAACCGCGCTTGAGAATGTCAGTCTGCCGCTCCATCTGCGCGGCTGGTCGCGAACCAAAGCGCAATCGCGCGCCCGCGAACTGCTCGATCTGGTGGGATTGGGGAAGCGGATCGAACATCTGCCGGAGGAATTATCGGGTGGCGAGCGCCAACGGGTAGCGATCGCGCGCGCGCTGTCCATTTATCCGCCGATCCTGCTGGCTGACGAGCCCACCGGCAATTTGGACACCCACACCGGCACCGAGATTCTGGGATTGCTGCAGGACTTGCACAGCCGCCTGGGTTCAACGGTGGTGATCGTTACTCACGATCTCAGCGTCGCCGAAAGCTGCCCACGCACCGTCGGGATGCGGGATGGCCAGATCGTCGAAGACGTGCGGCGATGATCCTATGATTAGGCTTGGCGTGTCGCTTCTTTTTTTCGCCCTTCCGTTCTTTTCGCTGGCGCAGGACCCGCGCGAGATTGTAAACGAGGTGCAGAAGCGCTCCCAGGCCAGTTCCGAACAGTATGAGGGCCTGCTTCAGGTGGTGGATTCGAACGGCAAGATATCGGATAAACGTTGGGCGTATGACCGCATTGGTTCGCATGGCGATAGCAAAGCGGTTATTCGGTTCCTAAGTCCGGCCGAAGTGAAAGGCGTCGCCCTGTTGATTTTCAATCACCCGGATCGGGCGTCTGACCAATGGATGTGGACGCCGGCCCTGAACCGCGACCGGCGCATCGCGTTGCAGGACCGCAGCACACGATTCTTTGGCACCGACTTCAGCTTCGAAGATCTGGAAGAACGGGATATCGATCACTTCGAGTTTCTCATCCAAAGGAGAAGAAACGATCGACGGTGAAGTCGTGCTGGAAGATCGAGTCCAAGCCCCGCTCGGTCCAGCGGTCGCAGTACACCACCTCCATGCTCTGGATTCGCAAGAGCAACTACTCGTACGCGCAAATTGAGAATTACACCGACGCCAAATTGATTCGCCGTCTCAAGTACAAAGACATGCAAAACGTGCAGGGAATCTGGACTGCCCGAACGCTCGAAATGGAGGATCTCACCCGCAATAGCCGGACCATCCTCAAGCTGGACTTGCTCAAGTACAACACTCCCCTTCGCGACGACGAATTCACCTTGCAAGCGCTGCGGCGCGGTTAGCCGGCGATGCGGATTCGGAGCTTGCTCGGGATCACTGCTTTGGTTCTTCTGCCGCGGGCGGCAGAGGCACAAACATTCAGCCAGCTGGGCTACTTCGAAACTGGGCTGACGCTGTATCCGCAGACCGCTCCGGGTGATAGCGGACAAATCGTCGACAGCTCGCTGCTGGATTGGGAACCGTCTTTGAAATGGTCCGACTGGCGCTTCAACGCTGGTTTCCAAGCCCAGTTCGATTCACACCGCATGGCCGAACGCACCCCGGACGTATCGTACTGGGATCGCGGACACGCAACGCCCCGCTTTTGACGTCACCCGGTTAAGCGTCTCCTGGGGACATGGACCGGTGACCATCGAGATCGGCAAGCAGTTTGTTCGATGGGGCAAGACAGACATCATGAATCCCACCGATCATTTCACGCCCAGCGATGATCTCACCGTCATCGATTCGCAGGTGCTGGCAGTAACCGCCGCTCGCCTCACGATTGCAAGCCAGACCGATTCGATCGATCTGGTTTACGTACCTCGTATGACGCCCAGCCGCATACCGCTGCTCGATCAACGCTGGGTGGTGGTGCCCGAAGAAGCCCAAGGGTACCCGCTGATTGACGGCGGCGCAAGCTACCCAGGTGGAGGACAATACGGCGTCCGCTGGAATCACATGGCGAGGCATCTGGAATATTCGTTGTCCTATTTCCACGGGTTTAATAATTTGCCGTTACTGCAGACCACCTTCGATCCGGCGATCGGCAGGATTTACGTGCGCCGGACCTACCCGGAACTGGACTCGGTTGGAGCGGATGCCGCCATTCCGTTGCCCTGGTTCACCATCAAGGCCGAATCGGCCTTTTTCCACAGCGACACTCCCGGCGTTGACCAGTACGTACTTTATGTTTTGCAAGCCGAACGCCAGCGCGGCGAGTGGCTTTTCCTCGGCGGCTACATCGGCGAGTACATCACGGACAACCGAAACGAACTCGATTTCGATCCACAGCGTGGGTTTGCAAAGGCATTTGTCGGACGCGCCTCCTGGACCATCGATTCGCGGCGCAGCTTGGTTTTCGAAGCAGTGCTTCGACAGAACGGGCAAGGGTTCTATGGAAACGTCCAATACTCGTACTCGTTCGGACAGCATTGGCGTGTTACGCCACAGATCGGGCTGATCCGCGGCTCCGACACCGATTTCCTTGGCCAGTATCATCGAAACTCGTTTGCCAGCTTCGGCATTCGCTACAGTTTCTAGCCCGAGAAACTCCGCATTATACTTAACTAGATTGCATAATCGGCTCATCCACACGATACTGACGGGGGCAACCATACTGTTCGTCGCGGGCATCGCTCCAGCACAGCAACTGGATCGTCCGGCAACCATTTCAGGGCATCCGAACTTCAACGGTATCTGGCAGGCGTTGAACACCGCATACTGGAATCTGGAAGCCCATCCGCTGGAAGGCTTGAGCAAAGAGTTTTGGCAACTGGGCGCGATCGGCGTTATTCCGGCCGGGCAGAGCGTGCTGCGCGGAGGCGGGACGATTCCTTATTTGCCTGAGGCGCTCAAAAAGCGCGACGAAAACCGGTCGCACTGGCCCGCGGCCGACCCGGAAGCGAAGTGCTACATGCTGGGCATTCCGCGCGTCACGTACCAGAATTTCCCGTTCCAAATCTTTCAAGCCGACGGCGACCTTCTGATGGTCTACCCGTTCGCCGCCACGAACCGAATCATTTATATGAAGGATCATTCCGACCTGCCGGTGGATTCGTGGATGGGCAAGTCGAACGGAACCTGGGAAGGCGACGTTCTGGTGGTCACAACCACTTCGCAAAACGGCCAATCGTGGCTGGATCGCGCGGGAAACTTCGCCAGCAACCAGTTGAAGGTCACCGAGCGCTTCAAGCTGCTGGACGCGAGTCACATGTCCTATGAGGCCACGCTGGAGGATCCGCAAACGTTTTCGAAAGCCTGGACGATCGAGATGCCGCTTGTATCGCCTGATCGACAACCATGCGCAGCTGCTGGAACACAAGTGCGTTCCGTTTACCGATATGCTGCTGTATCATGACCTGCTGCAGCCGAAACGGTGATCGAGATATAGAAGGAGTCAGAATCATGTGCAGGAATTTGCTGAAAGTTGCAGTGAGCGCCGGCATGCTGATGGCGGCAGGATTGCCCGCTAGCGGCGCATCATTCTTTTTCCGCGGAGTTCGACTCCACCAAGCCGATCACGCTGGAAGGGAAAGTGGTCCAGATGGAATGGGTGAATCCGCATTCCTGGCTGACCATCGACGTGACGAAGGAAGACGGCACGGTGGAGCGATGGCGGCTGGAGGGCGGATCGCCATCGGTGTTGCTGCGCCTGGGCTGGAACAGAAATTCGCTTCCCGCCGGCACGCGGATCAAAGTGACCGCGTTCCAGGCGAAGGATGGCGCACTGCGCGGAAGTACGCGAGACATCGAGTTTCCTGACGGCAGAAAAATGGATATGGGCGGATCAAGTAAGGATGGGCAGGACAAGCAAGACAAGTAATCGATCGTGACCATCCTGACCCGATTGGAGCAATGGAAGGAGCGCGGCGTTATATCGCCGGAACAGCACACGCGCCTGGCAGGCCTCTCGCGTGGAGAACCCTTTTCCCTTTTTCTTGAGCTGAACATTCTCCTCTACGCCGGGATTCTGGCGTTCGTCGCCGGCCTCGGCTGGACCGTCAGCACCTGGTCGCAGCAACTGGGTGATGTCCTGGTCCTGACCGCCCTCTCCGCCATGCTCGCCGCCTGTTTTTGGTACTGCTTCTCTCGCGCGCCCGCCTGGTCCCCTGAGGAAACTTCTTCGCCCAGCCTGATATTCGACTACGTGCTTTACCTCGGCAGCCTCATCTGGTCCGTGGAACTCGCCTACATCGAGAAGCGGTTTCATCTGCTCTCCGGACAATGGGATCTCTATCTGCTGGCCACCGCCGGCCTCTTCTTCTTCCTCGCCTATCGTTTCGACAACCGCTTCGTGCTGTCGCTGGCGTTGTCCTCGCTCGCCGGATGGTTCGGACTCACCATCTCGCGCTGGCCGTCGCATCAGGACGCAGACTACCGGCAATATGCGATTCTCTACAGCCTGATCGTCGGCGGCGCCGGAGCTGTACTGCAGCGCCGCGGGCTGAAACCGCATTTCTTCGGCACTTATCTGAACATCGCGGCCAACGTTCTGTTTTGGGCGCTGCTCTCCGGGGTCTTCGATCGGCAGGGCTACGTCGTATGGTTTCTGGCTCTCCTTGCCGCCTGTGGCGCGTCTCTCGCCTGGGGTCTTGCACGCGCGGCAGTTCTCCTTCGTCGCTTATGCCGCCGTCTACGGTTACGTGGGCGTCAGTTCGATCCTCATCCGCGACATGAGCGGCGACACCGCGATCCTGAGCTATTTCGTCGTTACCGGCATCGCCATGCTCGTGCTGCTGGTCGCTGATCGCGCGCCGCTTCGGGAGGGAAGCATGAGAGCCTACAGCGCATCCAGCGAAGAAGCTCTGCGCGCCCGCATTCTGCTGAAGGACTGGGCCGGCGAAGGTTTCCTCACCGAAGCGCAGTACCAGCGCATGGAACAGGAAACCGTCTGCGATCTCCGCCGCACCAACATTTTCCTGCGGCTCGTCCTGTTCCTCTTTACCCTGATCATCGTGGGTGCCGCCGTCGCGACTGTTCTTCGTGGTGTTTTTCTCGCAACCGAACGCGCAGACGACCGGTATTTTCCTGCTGATCTTCGCTGCCCTCTGTTATGTGGCCGCCGAATTCGCCGTTTCCCAGGCTCGGCTCTATCGCTACGGGATTGAGGAAGCCCTCGCCGTCTGCTCGGTTGGCTTTCTCTGCGCGGGGATGCGCGCGCTTATTCCGCGCAAGCCGGAATTCGTTGTTCCCGCCGCCGGCGCCATCGCTTCGCTCTGGATATGGCATCGTTTCGGCCTCCCCTACGCATCTGCAGCCGCGATGATCTTCGTCGTCTGGCTGGCCGGCGACTGGACTTCGTCCCATGCGGCGCAGCATCCGATCGTCGCGGCGATCTACGCGGCCGGCCTGATCACCGTAGTCGCGGTACGCGCGAGCTATCGCTTCACGTATCTCAACGACCAGTATTCGATCGCCGAAGCGCTCCTCTGGCTCGGCATCTACCTGGCGATCAACCTCCAGCTTTCGTCGGTGGACCTGCTCGGCGAGTGGTTGGGAGGCCCTCGAGGCAGCACCGAATTCTCACGGCCGTTCTACTGGGCCACCTGGGTGCTGATCTGGTGCTTGCCACCCGTCGTGCTGGCGCGCGGCCTGCGCCTGAAAGACCGATTCGTCATCGCAGCGGGCGCCATCGCCGCCGTCCTTACGCTGATCACCAATAAACCCTATCTTGGCTGGCAGCGGCATACCTGGGACCCGATGCTGCTGGGCGCACTGTTGATCGGTGTCGCGCTCTTCATCCGCCGCTGGCTCGCCGAAGGGCCGGGCGAAATTCGCCACGGCTTCACCGCCCAGCGCCTGTCGGGGAAAGATAAAGCATGGATGAACGTCGGGGCCACCGCATTGGGATTCGTGTCAACGAACTTAACAACGCCGAGCCCGCAAGTAAATGATCCCGGTGTCCACTTCGGTGGTGGAGATTCAGGAGGCGGAGGCGCTAGCGGCGATTTTTGAGTAACGGCCGACTCTTGGGCAAGATGCCGAAGCGCGGGTCATTTCTTGCTACGCGCTCGGCTACTGCCTGCATGGTAGATTCGAAATCCTCGTGGGTTGAATCGATGAAAAGCCATTTTCGCAGAACGTCATGCGGTTTCAACGCCGGGAACTCGGTTTGAAGGGAAGCGTGATGTTTGTAGTCTGTGCAGACTAAAACGCCGTGCCAATTCCAGCGGCCGGATTTTGTAGGCTCAACCAGTAACAACATCTGGCGCTCGAAGAGATACGCGGCCAGGCCACCGAACATGCTCTTGGTGAAGAAGGTGGAGTGTTCGGCAAACGCGTCGAAAACCCATACGTGTTTGAAGGTCTTCACAGCAGCCGGAAGCATTCTTCGGCCGGGATGGTTTGAGAAATGTCACCCAGCTCCTTGAACTGTCCGATGAGGGATTCCCAACGTTCGCGCGACATCGTTCCCAGCCCTTTGCGCCGCGTGGCGTCTGTCTCAATGAACGGCTTCTGCACCTCCGCTACTTCGGCAAACGTCTGCGCGTCCATGGTCGGATTCAATTGGTTCATCTCCTGGTTTGTTGCTTTGGGATCGTCGAGGTAGGCGCGCCAGCCGTCCCGCACGGCCGCGACCATTGCCTTCGCTCGATCCGGATTCTTGCGTAACGATTCCCCGCTTATCGCCAAAACCGTGGTGTAGGGGTCATAGCCGATTTCAGAGACTGCGAATACTTTCACTGCTGCGCCCTTCTGGCGCGCGGCAATCGGCTCCGAAGTGAGGAAGCATTGCTGTGCGAAGTTTTCATCGTGCAGGAACGATGTGATGTCTCCACCGGGCGAGGGCACCACTTTCACGTGACTGAATCCATACTTCCGTTCCAGCAGGCGCGCAAAGGGCAAGCCGCTTTCAATGGCAAGGGTGCCGCCCTTCAAAACATCGCCGATGCTCGTGAGATTTCGCGAAGCATGCGCCATGATGCCGGTCGGACTGTCCTGAAAGACCGCAAACAGACCCACCACATCGTTGCCGTGGCTTCTGGCCAGGATGATTTCATCGGCCGAAACAATTCCAAAATCCACGGACCCGGCGCCGACCATTTGCACCGTTGGAGTGCCCGTGCCACCCGGAAGAATCTCCACGTCCAAGCCGAACTTAGAGTAAGGCGCTGCGTAGAACCCGCCGAATTCCGGTTCAGGCTTCCAGTTGAGAGCCAGCTTGATCCTGGAGGTCTTGCTGCACGCGGTCAGCAACACCGGCGCGGGCACGGTTTTCAAGAATGTTCTGCGAAGCATCTGGCGTAAGAATACCAAGCGTATGGTCGCTGGTCACTCAAATTTGTTCGGAGGCGTGCCAACGCCGCAGCATCAGGTAGCTGAACAGATTGATCAATCCGAAGAGTCCCAGGCCCAGCAAGCTCGCCAGCAGAACCGCGGCGAAAACCTTATCGATGCGCTGCTGCGTCCGAGCGACGTCCACGACGGAACCCAGTCCTCCGCCGGCGATAAATTCGCCCACGATGGCGCCCACCACCGCGAGTCCGGCGGATACTCGCAGTCCCGTAAACACCTGCGGCAGTGCGGCGGGGAGGCGCAGCTTGAACAGAGTGGTCGCAGGCGATGCCCCGTAAAGCTTGAACAAATCCCGCAACGGCGGGTCGGTAGAAAGAATTCCAGCTCAGAGTATTCGCGATCACGGGGAACACCGATGCCACAAAAGCCGAGGCGATCACGGTCTCGATGCCAAATCCAAACCAAATCACCAGCAGGGGCGCAACCGCGATGAGCGGCACGGTCTGGAAGAAAATTGCGTAGGGATAGAAGGCGCGTTGCACCCCACGCGAGGAGGACAACAGTATTGCGATCGCGATGCCGGTTACCGCGCTCAGGGCAAATCCAGCCAGCGAGCCGGCGGAAGTGGACGCCAGCGCCTGAAGCAGCTCCGCGTGACTGGACAGCATCGCGCGAAAAACCGCGGAGGGCGCCGGCACCAGGTAGGCTCGAACGAAGCCCTGGCGCACCAGGAACTCCGCCACTAGCGTGACAACCACCAGCGGGATGAGGGGCGGCAACAGGGTCTTCTTCATTCTTCGATCGCTCCCAGCAAGAGGCGCATCTCATGCCCCAGCCGGGGATCGCCGCGCAGTTCATTATTACGAGCGGCGGGCAGTTCCAGTCTTCGATCCAGCTGAATCGCTCCCCCACGGCGCGCCATGACTACGGCCCGGTTGGCAAGAAAAGCGGCCTCCGACACCGAGTGCGTGACAAAGATCACCGTCATGCCGCGGCGCTGCCACAGTTCGCGAAGCTGCACGTCCAGGTGGAAGCGCGTGATCTCATCCAGTGCCGCGAAGGGCTCGTCCAGAAGCAGAAGCCGCGGTTCGGTCACCAGTGCGCGCGCCAACGATACCCGCATTCGCATTCCGCCCGATAACTGCGCCGGATAGCGATCCAGAGCGTCCCTGAGACCCACTTGATCCAGGGCGGCGCGAGCCTTTTCGTCTCGCTTGGCTTTCGCTTCACCGATCAATTCCAAGGGCAGATGCGACGTTATCCAGCACGTTGCGCCACGGCAACAGGTTCGCGTCCTGGAATACGAAGGCGGTCTGGAAGCGGATCTCGTTTGGCTCCATGCGAATCTGCCCGGAGTCCGGTTCGTCGAGCTTCGCGATCATCCGCAACAACGTCGATTTCCCGCAGCCCGACGGTCCCAGCACGGCGAGGAATTCTCCTGCTTCGATGCGCAGGTCCATGCCGGCGATCACGACGTTACTGTTAAACACTCGCCGCACTCGCTCGAGTTGGACCTCCACGCCTGTGCTGACCGCGCTTGCCACCCTTCTAGCATGCACGACTCCGCGGCCCTGGAGTATTTGGTTTACGCCTCTTGTGAATACCGCTCCGGTGTGCCAGAATTCCCACGGAGGTGTCGCGATGAGAATCGTTCTCTCCGTCGCAATCGCGAGTGCGGCCTGGTGGACCTTAGGAACGCCGGCGCTGGCACATCATTCGGGCGCCGCCGAATTCGACTCCAACAAAAAGATCGACTTGACCGGCGTGGTCACAAAAGTGGAATGGACCAATCCGCACGCCCACTTCTATATCGACGTGAAAGACGCGAGCGGCAATGTGGTCAATTGGAACCTGGAGCTGGCCAGCCCGAACGTGCTGATTCGGAATGGCTGGAAAAGAAACTCCATCAAGCCGGGCGATACGGTGAGCGTCAGCGGGATTCAAGCCAAGAATAGTCCCACTTACGGCAGCGCATCGTTGATCACTTTTCCGGACGGCCACAAATTGAGTTTCCTGGGTGCGGAGGACCCTGCCAAATGACGGCGCGGCTGGCGGGAGGAATGCTGCTGGTCGTTACGGCAGGTGCTTCGCCCAGGAGGCGAAAACCGGGCACGGTCGGCCTGTATCGAAATCAGCAGCTGGCGCCCACCGGTCCGGCGGCAAAGCTGGCCGATGGAACACCGGATCTCTCGGGAGCCTGGCTGGGCGGCGGCTCCAACGATACCGATATTTCCAACCCGAGAGGCTTGAAGCCGGGAGAACAAGTCGTCATGCTGCCGTGGGCGGAAGAGCTTCTAAAGCACCGCCTGTCAAAGCAGGATCCGGAGGCGAATTGCCTGCCGGCGGGCATTCCGCGCGGATCGCCGTATCCGTGGAGGATCGTGCAGACCCCCACCCACTACTTCATTCTTTATGAGGGCAACATCCACAGCTACCGGCAGATCTTCATGAACGGCAAGCATCCCGATGATCCGGATCCCACCTGGTACGGCCATTCGGTCGGCCACTGGGAAGGAAACACGCTGGTGGTGGATACGGTCGGATTCAACGACAAGTTCTGGTTCGATTACAAGGGCCACCCGCACACGGAAAAACTGCACACCATCGAACGCTATACGCGCACGGATCTGGGACACATGTCGATCGAAGTGACGATTGACGATCCGGGTGCGTACGCCAAGCCGTTCACGACGGTCGGCCGGGCGACGCTCATGCCGGGGACAGAACTGCTGGAGTACATCTGCCAGGAGAATAATCAGGACTTGCCGCTACTCGAAGGCCCCACGCGGGGGCCGGGAGGACAATAAAGCCCGCAAGCGCAGCTAGTTCGCCACCGGCAGCACCGTCGCACCCGCACAATCGGCAGAGCTGCAACACAGTTCTCGCCAGACCTGGCGAGGAGGCACTTGTCCGGGTGGGCGTTTCGAGTTCATTTGACACCGCATGAAGTGTGAGAAGCCGACTTAGCGGTACGAATCCGAGGATACCTTCCCGAACGCCGTTTCGGACCAGTATTAGGAGTTGCCGACGACGTGCTGTGTGAATTATTTATCGATGGCCGACCATCGGGGCGCTGCAAGCGGGATTATCGGACCTGGGTTGAGGTCCAAGTCCCCGCTCGTCCCGCCGCGTCCACGACGACAAACACGACGACGACTCGATGCGAGTGGGCTTCATGGTGTGATAAGCTGCAAGCGGCGCATGGCACCAGGAGCTGCCGTCGCCGATTCCGGCCGATTCGGCTGTATGGTGCATACTTTGGCGGCGCTGTGGGAAAGTGGTGGAACGCGCTACCGTTTTGGCGCTTTGGGTGAAAGCGCCGGACCTTTTTGAGTCTAATGACCGACCAGTAAGTGTCGGCAGCCGGCGGCCGGCAATGAGCCGCGGCACGGTTGAAACGCCAGCCGTTAGGCACTGGATCGATCCGAAATAATGGTGATCAGGAGTCAAAATGGCAACGCCTCGCGCGTTCATTAGCTTCGAAATGGAAGACAGGTGGGCTCGGGATTTCCTCACTCAGCAGGCGAAGGACAAGAATAACGACATAGAGTTCTACGATTACTCGGTCAAGGATGCATTCGACTCTAAATGGAAAACTGAGTGCGCGAAACGTATCGCCTTGACCAAGGGGACCATCGTTCTCATCGGGCCGACGACTTTCAAGTCAGACGCGGTGCTCTGGGAGATCGCCGAGACGATCCGTCAGGCTCACTATATTTTTGGCATTCAGATCAACAGGGATGAGACACACGCAATCCCTTCTGGCCTGCCGAGCAAAAACGTGATCCGGTGGAGTTTCGAGCAGATCGATAAGTGGCTGAAGACCTGGACGTGAGGCGTTATGTACCTCGATGATATCGCATCGGTCATTCGGAAACATGTTCCAGAAGATCGAATCCCGAAGGGCGATAGCAACGAACTGTTCCGAATGTACGCCGTCCTGCTGCGGGCCAAAGGGATGGACGTCTCTCACAGCGACGTTCATGACGCTTGGTCGGCCTGGATGGCCCAGAGGGACGGCGAGCATGACGCTTTGGTCCCGTACAACGACCTGCCGGTGGAGGTTCGACACGAAGATCGGGTATTCGTGAAAGCGATTCGAAGGGCCGCCGAACAACTGGGGCAGACGAGTTCATCGCGGCCGGTCTTCACGGAGATCTTGTTTCCCTCTGGCCCTCCAAAGAGCGATTCAGAGGTCAAGCAGGCTCTCGATTTGTACAAGATGATGGTTGCAAGCTCGGAGGGCCTCGTGAGTCGTCGTCAGGGGGTGAACACCTTCTTCCTGACAATGAATGGCGCGTTACTCACGGCGTCCGGTATTATCGTCCAGGGCTCCGGAGGCAATAGACTGGGAGGGTTGGGTATCGCTGTGTTGGCTATCGCCGGCGCAATCCTTTGCGCAGCATGGAGAAGCCTGATCACATCCTTCGGTCAGCTAAACCGGGGAAAGTTTCGAGTGATCAACACCATCGAACAGTACTTGAATGCCGCAATCTATGCGGCCGAATGGGAAGCCTTGGAGGGCGGTAAGAATCCGAAGGTTTACCGATCCTTCACGTCCCGAGAAATTTGGGTGCCAAATGCGTTGCTCGTGTTGCACATCGTAACGACAATAGCGGCTCTCCTGGCAGCGGCCGGATGCCTCAAGCTGGGTGGCGGCGCCCCCGCACACTAATCTGACGACAGGCTAGAATCGTGATCCTCTGTACGGAAGTATACAATTTCTTACGTGAGCACCAGACAAATTCATGTATTTATTAGCCACTCCTGGGCGTTCTGCAGAACATTACGACACCCTTGCCGAGTGGATTTTTGGGGAGCGATGGTCGATTGGGCAGGCCTCTCTTGACTTTCGGAACTACTCCGTTCCCAAGAACGACCCCATTCATTACGCACGGAATCAAGCGGAATTGCAGGAGGCCATTCACAACCAGATTTCCCGGGCGCATGTTGTAGTCATCCCGACTGGTATGTACGCCAGCTATAGCAAGTGGATACAGAAAGAAATTTCCGGGGCAAAACTATACGACAAGCGTGTGCTCGCGGTGGTCCCCCGCGGGCAGCAAAGGAGCTCGACTGACGTCACCGATAAGGCACACCAAACTGTCGGGTGGAATAGACACAGTGTAATCAATGCTCTCTGGGAGTTGTACTACGCAGCCAATCCGTAGCACTCGATGGTGTAAAGTTCGCGCTACCGAGTGTAGGAACATGGGAACGTGCAACGCTGCAGGACGCCTTCTCGCAATTTGGCACATTCGTTCCGAGCATCGGATCGGGAACGAGAAACGCGCTTGTCGTCACCGGCAGGGTCCACTGCTCATCTCGACTTCGGGCTAGCAGTGATCGTCAGGGCAAGTATGAGATTGCAGGCACATACCCGATTCGGCCTCGCGTGTATGCTGTTCGTAGCCTAGCGCTACCGGTATGCAAACCATCATCGAACCTTTCCGCATCAAGAGCGTCGAGCCCCTCCGCCACACCACGCTGGAACAGCGAGAGAGTTTTCTTAGCGAAGCCGGATACAACCTGTTCGCTATCCGTGCCCGCAACATCCTCATCGATCTGCTCACGGATTCCGGTACCAGCGCCATGTCCACCGAACAATGGGCGTCGCTGATGCGCGGTGATGAGTCGTATGCCGGCAGCGACAGTTTCTATCGCCTGCGCCGCGTGGCCGACGACCTGACCGGCTTCCGGCACATGCTTCCCACCCACCAGGGCCGCGCCGCGGAGCGCATCCTATTCACCGTGCTTTGCAAGCCGGGCCACGTCGTGCCATCGAATACCCACTTTGACACCACGCGGGCCAATATTGAGTTCACCGGCGCGAAGGCCGTCGACTTGCCGATTCCGGAGGCCGCCGACACGCAACTCCGGCTCGACTTCAAAGGCAACATGGATGTGACGGCGCTGGAAGCCTTGATTGCCCGCGAAGGCGCCGCGCACATTCCGCTGGTGATGCTCACCATCACCAATAACTCCGGCGGCGGCCAGCCGGTTTCGATGGCCAACATCGAGGCGGTAAGCCGTCTCAGCCGAAGCCACGGGATCCCGTTCTATCTGGACGCCTGCCGTTTCGCCGAAAACGCCTGGTTCATTCGCGAACGCGAGCCCGGGTACGCCGATTGGACACCCAAACGGATTGCGCAGAAGATGTTTTCCTTCGCCGATGGCTGCACGTTCTCCGCGAAGAAAGATGCTTTCGCTAACATTGGCGGATTCCTTTCCACCAATGACGACCGTCTTGCTCTGCTCGAAAACAACCTGCTGATTCTTACTGAAGGCTTCCCCACTTACGGCGGCTTGGCCGGCCGCGATCTCGACGCCATTGCAACGGGCCTCGAAGAAGTGCTGGAGCCGGATTATTTGCGCTACCGTATCGTGTCCACCGGCTACTTGGGCCGGCACATCGCCGATCACGGCGTACCCATCGTGGAGCCGCCAGGCGGCCACGCCATCTATATTGACGCGGGCCGCATGCTGCCGCACATCCCCCCGTCGCAGTTTCCCGGGCAGGCGTTGGCCGTTGAGTTGTACCGGCACGCCGGCATTCGCAGCGTGGAGATCGGCTCATTCATGTTCGGCGACGCGGCCCAACACGAACTGCTGCGCCTGGCCATCCCCCGGCGCGTATACACGCAGAGTCACATCGATTACGTAGTAGAGGCCATTCTCGAAGTGAATGCCCGGAAAAGTGCGATCCGCGGCCTGGAGATTGTCGAAGAGCAGCCCTTCTTGCGGCACTTCACCGCGAAGTTGAGACCGGTCACCACGGGTAGCACCCACTGATTTGGGCAACGAGCCGCGGTGAGGCGCAGCCCAGTTCGTAGGTCTTGGCGCGACGGCCTACTTCGCCGGCTTATGCGCCCGTTCGAAACGCGACGTCTCAATGTAGCCGCGAATGGCCGTGTTTCCTTCGTGGCAGGCGTATTCGTACATTTGATACTTGTTATCGAGTTTCAACGGGTATGAGGCGGTCCATGAACTGACGATCACCTCCGGGTCTTCCACCTTCATTTCGAAATCGATGGTATCGGCGGCGGTTCGCGTGAAGCGCTCGGTGATCCGCAGATTTTCCGTGGTTGGATTTAACGGCGGAGAGCCGGGCACCCCGGCGTTGGTCATGTCGGTCTTGCCGTTGAAGTTTGTCGTTGTGACAACCAGCGTATGGCCTTCCCAGTGACCGCGCGATTCCCCTAACCACTGCTTGATGGAATTATCCAGCGCCGGGCGACCGTCCGTTGGAATGATCCGCACTTCATGAGCCATCTCGAGCACGATGAGAACGTAGCCCGGAGTCTGCATGATCCGGATGCCGTTGTTGTAGTTGCGCGGCTCCATGGAAACCGGCATTCCGCGCGTGATGCAGCGGTCCCAGCTATCGAAATCGTCGGGGCTATCGAATACGGTCTGGCCCGGCTTGTAGCTGCCGTGCATCTTTTCATAGAGCTCCTGACCCTTGGGCGTTAGAGCGGGGAAGCGGCCGTTCGGAGGGTCGCTCAGCAAAGACGTCTGCCGCAGGACCTCGGTGCCGGAGTCGGCCTGAGGGATCGCTCCAGACTCGAAACGTTTGTTGCGGGCTTGCGCGGCCTTTTGCGCGGCGGCGAATTCCTCGTCGGTCAGGAACCGGCGGTCGCCGTACTTTTCGGGCCTCTGGAATGGCGTGGCGATCAAGTGGTTCAAGGGCCAGATACCTCGCAAATCCGGCTCGCCCCATGCGGTTTTCGGCGGCGTGTAGTTAGACTGCTGCGCGACCGCCTGGCATAGCGTCATGATGATACTCATTCCGCCGAAAGCCAGAATTCGTTTCATCGTTCGAACATATCATGTAATCTGGCATCTGATGAGAGTTATCGCGACGCTCGGACTGCTGCTGGCAGCCTCAACTCTGTCGGCTCAGGATGAAGCTCACATCGCTGCGGCGAAAGCGGCCGCGGGCGACGATTTTCAGAACCTATTTCAATTTCAATGCTACGGGCCTGGCCCGGGACCGCAGCGTGGATCAGGTGGCCCTCCGGGGGCGGGGCAAAGACCGCCGGGTCCACCAGACCGGTCCACATGGTACGCCGAACCGGTAAAGGTCTTCGACAACCTCTACTTTTTCGGCCAGTCCGAGTATGCAGTGTGGGCCATCACAACATCGCAAGGCATCATCGTGCTCGATACCATCTTCGATTATTCGGTGGAAGAAGAAGTCGCGGGCGGGATGAAGAAGATGGGACTGGACCCAGCCAACATCAAATACGCCGTCGTCAGCCATGCTCATCCCGATCATGACGGCGGCGCGAGGTTCCTGCAGGATCATTACGGCACGCGAGTGATTATGTCGCCCGCGGACTGGGATGTGCTCGATAAGAGAACCTTCGGCGCCAAGCCGAAGCGCGACATAGACGCCACCGACGGCCAGAAGCTTACGCTTGGCGACACCACACTGACGCTCTACATTACGCCCGGCCATACGCCGGGGACCATCTCCACTTTGTTTCCGGTCAAGGACAACGGGATGCCACACCTCGCGGCTCTCTGGGGCGGAGTGGGGCTGAATCCGGACCGCGAACGCGTGGAACAGTATATTCACTCAGTGCAGCGCTTCAGCGAAATCGTGAAGAAGTCTGGAGCGGACATCATCCTGGCCAATCACACCGATTGGGATCGGTCCAAAATCAACTTGCCGATACTGTCCAAAAGTGCGCCAGGCAGCCCGAATCCATACATCGTGGGCAATGCAAAGGCCCTGAATTTCCTTAAGATCGCGGAGGAGTGCGCCACGGCGCGCATCAGCGCGGCCAAGTGAAACGAACATGAGAATTCCTACGAACGTAGCCATCGTACTCACCCTTCTCGCAACCAGCGCGATACCGATGGTCGCGCAGTGGCCGGGTTATCCCACGCCTGGCCCCAGGAAGGAGGGCAAAATAGATTTTGCCGCGCCGGCGCCCAAAACGGCAGATGGCAAACCCGACTTCTCGGGGTTGTGGGAACCTGCCCACGTTAAAGGAGCCCCCGGTCTGAACATGAACGGCACGGCTGCTTTGCCGTTTGCGATTCCTTCTTCGCCGGACGATCCTCCCGTCGCGCAGTTCTTCAACATCGGCGGGGGCTTTAAGGACCACCTCCTACCCTTCACCCCTTGGGCCACTGAGCTGCGAGCCCAAAGAAAAGGGAACGGCAACAAGGATAATCCCGATGCGCTGTGCCTGCCGTTGGGCTTAACCCAGCTTCACATGCACCCGCAGCCCCGGGAGATCGTGCAGACTCAGCGCGAGATTGTGATCCTTTATGAGGCCAACGGCAATGTCCGGCGGATTCTCACCGATGGCCGGTCTTTACCGAAGAACGATCCCACGCCCTGGTGGTACGGGTATTCGGTGGCGCACTGGGATGGTGACACGTTGGTGGTGGAGACTACAGGATTTCGCGATGACGTCTGGCTGGACGTGGAAGGCAGCCCGCTCACCAGCACCGGCAAGATGACCGAGCGTTGGCGTCGACCGAAGTTCGGCTTGATGCAGATCGATATAACAATTGAAGACCCCAAGGCCTACACCAAACCTTTTACTGTCAGGGTGAACCACCAACTGATGCCGGACACCGAACTGATGGAGTTCGTCTGCCAGGAAAGGGACGCCGTTCACTACGTCGGGAAATAAGATCAAAGACAGAGGGGCCATGAATTTGCGGCGAAAACGCAATATAATCATTGGTGCCATGAAAAAGACCATCAGTCTCACGCTGGCCGCCTTTGGAGTGCTGTTTTCGGCCCTCCCGCTACTCGCACATCACGCTTTCGCCGCCGAATTCGACACAAATAAGCCCGTAAAATTGAAGGGAACGGTGGTGAAAATCGAGATGGTTAATCCCCACGCCTGGTTTCACGTCGCCGTGAAGAACGATGATGGCACCACCACCGAATGGGCGATCGAAGGCGGCTCGCCCAACGCGCTGATTCGCCATGGCTTTACCAAGGCTTCCATTCCCATTGGAACGGAGGTCATTTTTGAGGGGTTCCAGGCTAAAGATGCGTCCCACCGGGCCAACGGCCGCGATATCACATTTCCGGACGGCAAGAAGATCTTCTTGGGCTCATCCGGCCAAGAGGGCCCGCCGCCGGACGACAGCAACAAATAGTTACGAGCTATCCTATGCGTTCAATCCACGTAGAAACAACTCATGTTCTTTTGGGCGGCATCCTCGCGCTGGTAGCGTTGGGCTCCGTCGCGAGCGCGCAACTACCCCCGGTGAAACCTGGGCCCACGCCCACGGAGGCGAACTTTTTCATTGCAACCCCGCCCGGTTGGACCCAGCCGAAGACCCCTTGGGGCGATCCGGATCTGGAGGGAATCTGGCCGATTTCCTACGTGGGGACCGTATCCCTGCAGCGATGCGTCCCTGCTTTTGGCGCTCGACCACCGGCCGGTAGCCCGCCTTGCGATCCGCACAAGGCTTTTCTGACGGCGACGGAATTTGACGCTCTCCAGGAGAGAGCAGCCAAGCAGCCCGATCGCTATAAGCAAGTGGTTAAGGATGGCGAAGCGGGCCGGGCGTTCCTGAGCGGCATCATGGACAACTTCACTCCCCAGCGCCAGACATCTTTGATCATGGATCCGCCCGACGGCAAGCTTCCCGAAATGACACCCGAAGGCAAACGGCTTTCCGGACTGATGAAGAGCAGCTGGCCGCTTCCGGGAGAAAAGCTGGCATTCGATTCCTACACCGATTTCGATAGCTGGGATCGCTGCATTACGCGTGGACTGCCTGCATCCATGTTCCCGTTCCGCTATAACAACGGCCTGCAGATCATCCAGGCGCCGGGTTACGTGGTGCTTCGCATGGAGATGATTCACGAGGCGCGCATTGTTGCAATGAACGCACCGCCGGTATCTCCAGAGATTAAGGAGTGGCTGGGCGTTTCGCGCGGGCATTGGGACGGAAACACTCTGGTCGTCGAAACCACCAACTTCAAGCCGGGCGCCTCGGCAACCAACACAGGCGTCGGCGGATCGCCGGCAGGGAACCGTTTTCCTGTCAGCGACCAGATGAAAATGACGGAGCGCTTCACGCGGCTGAACAACGACTTTCTGATCTATTCGGTTACCGTCGAGGATCCGGTGGTGCTCACGCGGTCCTGGACAGCCCGTTTTCCGTTGAAGCTCGACAACGGATTCCAGATTCTGGAGTACGCGTGCACCGAGGATAACAACATGATTCCTCATTGGCTCAGCACCTCTCGCGCTGAGCGTGATCAGGAGGCGGCTAAGGGGGCAGCCGCGAAGGAACAACATTGATGTTCACCCGGGTGGCGCTGGGCGTTTGCCTGGCGCTTGTCGCCGTTTCGCCGTTGAGAATGTCGGCTGCGATCTCTGATCCGGTCAAGACCAGCGACGGCAAGATATCCGGCGTCACGCTCGCTTCCGGCGTCCGCACCTTCAAGGGCATTCCGTTTGCGGCGCCGCCGACGGGCAATCTGCGCTGGAAAGCGCCGCAGCCGCCTGAGCCCTGGAAAAACGTCCTCAAGGCCGACAAGTTCAGCAACGTCTGCGTGCAACCGTCGGCTCCCAAGCGCGTCCCCAACAACGTCGCGGTGGACCTGCCCGATTCACCCAAGGCGAGTGAGGACTGCTTGTACCTGAATGTCTGGACGGACGCAAAGGGCGCAAACGCGAAGCTACCGGTGATGTTCTGGATCTACGGCGGAGCCTACACCGAGGGAGCCGGATCCAGCCCGCACAACGATGGGGAGGCGCTCGCGAAAAAGGGCGTGGTGTTGGTCAACTTTAACTACCGCTTGGGAGCTTTCGGATTCTTCTCACATCCAGAGCTGACCAAGGAGTCGGGTAAGAACGCATCTGGGAATCAGGCGCTGATGGACTCCATCGCCGCGCTGCGCTGGGTACGGAGCAACATTGCTGCCTTCGGGGGAGACCCGAACAACGTGACGATTTTTGGCGAGTCCGCCGGCGCTGCGATGATCGGCGGCTTGGTCGGATCTCCTGTAGCCAAGGGCCTGTTCCATCGCGCGATCGCCGAGAGCGGGCAGTGGATGGGGCTGGGTATGGCGCCGATGATTCCGCTGGCGCGGGCCGAGCAGCCTCCGCGGCCGTTCCGCGGCGGCCCTCCAGGCGCTGCACCACCTGCTTCCGATGCACCGCCAGCACCCTATCCGCCGTTGGCCGAATTGCGCGCCCGGTCTACTGAGGAGGTGGCCAAAACGCTGCGCGGCTCAGGCATGATCATCGACGGTTGGATCGTGCCCGAAGATCTCTCCATCACCTTCGCGCAAGGAAAGCAGAACCCGGTGGATGTGATCGTTGGCTCCAATAAGGACGAGCATTTGGCAATGGGCGGGAGAGTAGCGTTTCGCGACACGCTAATGTGGTCCATGCGGCTGTTCGCCGAGCGCCAGACAGCGATTGGGAAGCATGCCTACTGGTATTTTTTCACTCACGAGCCGCCTGTCGAGCCCGGCGTCCGCGATTTGAAAGCGACGCATGCCGCCGAGATCCCGTACGTGTTCGAAACTCTCAGCGCGCCACGCACTATTCCGGATACCAGTTCCCCCCGGTTGGCTGCGGCATCGGAGAAGGACCGGGCTATGGCCGACCAGGTGTCTTCCTATTGGGTGAATTTTGCGAAGACAGGCGACCCGAACGGCAAGGGTCTTCCCGAATGGGCTGTCTTCAAAAGCCCGGAGACGGGACCGCATATTCTCGGTGAGATCAACGATGCTCCCGGTGTCGATGTCTTGAACCCGTACGACGAGCAGTACGCTAAGCTTCTCGCCACCCTGTCTTCAGCCGAAAAGTAGCTGCGCCTACTTTTTCTTCGCTGGATACTTCTTAAATATCGCCACCGCCGCTTTGTTCAGCTTCGCCTTTATCTGTTCCGGCTTCAGGGTTCCCGTGGGCAAGCTGTCGCTCGTCATGGCGAACCACGCGGATTTGTTCGTTCGGCTATCGATCAGGTTTAGGTACAGCGAGCCCTGTTGATTGAACCGGGTGATAGCAGCGACCGGATCTGAAACAGTGACGACTTTGGTCGTCAAATCGATGGAAACCGCGGCTACGATAATCGCCACCAATTGTGGCACTGGTTCGGTCAGCACCCAGGCCTGAATCTGAAGATCCCCGCCGCTTGCGACTTCAGTGAGCCCTTTCTGAGTAAGCTGGCTTCCTACCGCCGCCTCCAGTATGGGATTCGCCGGGTGATTCTCAACAACCCCCTCGGCGGTCATCACCCGCGGCGGCAGCCATTGGAAGGTCTTGTAGCGGGCGAAATCGGCAGTCTTTCCCATGTATGCCTCCACTTTGTCGGCAAACAGTGGCGGCACTAGACAGGTCCAAACCAGCAGAGCCAGACCGAGAAACCTGGAGGGAGTCGTCATAAGGGTTTAGGGCGCGCTTGTGGCGCGACCCGCAATAGTGATGATTCGGTTGCCCCTGCTAGTGACTTAAATTTTTTTGCGCTCGGTTCGCCTGAGCAGCTAGCGGTTTACAATTGCTTGTTAGCAGCGGCCAGCATATACTTCTCTGCGAGGCGCAATCGCACGCGGTCCGGCTTGCCCTGTACGGTCTGGTCCGGATATTGAATCGCCACATCGTCCATGGATTGGGTGTGGTCTCCCAGGAGTTTATGGCGGAAACAAAACGTTCGGACGAGCTGCATTTTTTGCTTGGTATCCGGCGAGTTGGCGAAAGCTAGCGCGGCCGCCGGATCGAAAAACAGCTGGGTGGTGGCCAATTGGCTTTTCAAAGCTGGCAGTGTATCCTGCGACGCTTCCGCCATTTTCTGCAAGACCTCTTCCCGCGCGGATGCCGAGGCCATGCGCGACATTACTTCGTACCATGCGCCCGTGAGCGCTTTCGCGAACCGGTCTCCCGATTGATCCGGCCGATTCAGAACCTCTGTCCGCATGGCAAGAACATCGATGATTTCGCCCGGGAATTTGCGATGAGTCGAAGATTCGCTGCGCTTTGCCGCTGGCTTCTATTTGTCCGGCCATCGGTTTCCAGGTTACCGCTGCCCCAATGCTCGGATCATTTAAGAAGGCGGCTGCGATGTCGACGTCGGTTGTATTGATCAAGCTCAGCTTGGGGATTTGCGACTCCATGCCGTGCAGCGCCATCGCCCGCTCCAGCAAATAGTGCGAGACGGTCTTCTCAATCAGTAAGATCTTTCTCCTTGGGGATATCTTGCAGCCGGGAGCCGCCGCGCGCCAGGATCATGTCGTTCCCGTTGGAGAAATCGTCGATAAAAAGCACCGTTGTGTCGACGCCCGGCCGCCGCAGGCATATCCAGCGCTTCCATGTTCGTCATGGCGCAGGCGTCTACGGTTTTGGCGACGAATGCGTCAATAGAAGCCGCGTAATCCAAGCGGCGAAGCTGGATGTCGACGTTATACTTGTCCGCCCACTTCTTCAGGATTCCCGTCCTCTGCATGTAGGGATAAGGATCGTAGCCGACGTATACGGACCAGGCTAGCGTGAACGTTGGCTTCGGCGTCTCCCTCCTGGCGCACGACGACAAAGAGAGCAATAACAATCCGGTCGCTGGGGCTAATCGCATGCGCTACCTTCGGCATGCGCCAGCAGCGTTTCCGCCTCTGCGGCCATCCAAGCGGCTGTATCGGCACTGACATCGGTGGAGCGCTCGAAAATAATGTTGGGGCTCGAGCGTATCGATGGCGAAGATACGCTCGCGCACCTCGCCGTCTACTTCCACTCTCTGGCGCACCTGTTGCGTTTCGCGAGCCAGGTCGAAGCCGTCCTTGATGCGAAGGGTCTGGCCTTCGTGGAGCGGATTGGTGGACAAGGCGATTGTAAAGTCCGCAGACGCAGCATCGCGAACTGCGTAGCTGGCCTCGCATGCGAATAGATCCGGTAGCAAGGGAACGACGGCCTCGCACCAGCGCAGCATGATCCCCGCAGACAACCAGGGCGCCGCCGCGATGCGTCACTTTCCCGGTGGCCGGCACACGCTCCTCGATCAATTGCAGCCCGATCATCGGCCCTGGACTAGATGGCTGCAGCCGCCAGTCCTCCACGTAGGCGTCATTGGGTGCGAACTCGATCAAGCAATCGCCGATCCGACGAAGGCATCCAGTCTCGGGCCATTTGTCACGCAACTGAAATGCCTGCCAGCCGAGCCAGCGCATGGATGCGCCATTCCACTCTGTTTGCGCCGTGCCACCTTCGGCCTGAACAAGCAACGCAAGTTCCGATTCCGTAAATTCGTCGAGAGACGCTCGGCCCCCGAGCGCGTGGCCGCCGCGGAGAGACGCGAATATCCACGCATATTCCCACGGGCCTGTAGCCAATACACCTCGCTGCTGGTGTCGCACTGACCACTGAAAAATGTAATCGAACGCCTGCGAAAACATCCGATGAGCCAATCCGGAGCCGGCCCAGCCCCCATGGGATGCTGCGAGGGAACGCCGCCAGCTCTTCCAGCGTCATGGCTGGCCGGATCCTTCGGTGGTTTTGTGTCGTGCCTCCTGGCCAAAGGAAGATAGCGGGAGGGCAGAGGAGGGAAGCGACAGCTCTCCCTGTGCAAGCCGCTGCTTGAGGTAATTGAAGCTCTGGGCCGTTTGCGCGAACAAGTGGGCGCCCGCCATTACCGGGGATATTTGGGCGGCCTGTCCGAGCCGACAAAGTGCGGCAACGGTTCAACTAACGTGTCATAGTCGCAGACGCAGAAAAAGGGAAAGGAATAACGCTCTTCACGAACGCGGCGCACGCGATGCGAGGTAGCCACGAACTCGCCATTCGTCCAGGTTTCGAACATGTCCCCGATGTTCACGACAAACGATCCGGGAACGGGTGGAGCGTCCAGCCAAACACCCGCGCCATCCATCACTTCCAGGCCCGGCGCGGTGGGAAGCAGGATAGTGAAGCATTCATAGTCCGTATGGGCGCCGATGCCCATGGAGTCCTCGGCTTCGGGATTGTAGGGGTAATGGATCAGCCGCAACTGCGAAGGCGGGCGATTCACCAGGCGCGCGAAACGGTCTTCTTCCAGGCCGAGCGCGAGAGCGAATCCGCGGAACAAAGTGCGCCCTAGTTGGAGAACGGACTGGTAGTAGGCATTGACGGTCTCGCGAAAGCCATCCAGATCCGGCCAAACGTTCGGACCGAGCATCGGATTTCCGGCTTGAACCTCCGGCGCATCCAGGGAGCAAATCCAGACCCAGGTCGAACGCTTCTTTGCGATCGCGTGTTCCCGCGGCGAAAACCTCTTCTCCCTCGGGAACGTATCCTCGGTGATTGCGCGAACGGCCGATATACCACTTCATTTTCTGCTCGAGCGGGAACGCGAAAAACTTTGTCGTTTGCTGCAGCAACCGGCCGATGAGTTCCGGCGATACTCGATGACCGGTGACGTAACAGAATCCGGATTCCCGCGCCGCGCGTCCCAGTGCATCGGCGGTTTGACGCCGAACCGCGGAGTCTTCTTCATAAAGCGCCGAGATATCGATTACCGGCAATCGGAAAGGGACAGGCGTCGACATTGCATCCTCTGATTTCAGGGTCGAGCGGTAAGGCTCTTTGGAAGATCGAGAACCGGGTTGGCCTGGAAGAAGTGGAAAGGCCGGATGAAGAACGAATGCCACATGGTGGGCATTATCGGCCAGTCTTCCGATCGCGTGACGTGGTGGAATCCAAGCGTGTACCAGCCAACGATGTCGGTGTTTGCAATAGGCCGGTTGGCCTGCGTCCAGACGGCGAGGCCATCGTTCCCTTTTGAGCTAATGGGGTAAACACCGGAAGCATACCGCTCATTTTCGTTGTAGGGCGTAACCCAGAATTGATGCTCCGAAAACGCGCCCACTTTTTGCGGCGGATCGTCCGGAGACAACAACGACTTGGCCGTAACGCCCGGCATCACTTCATAACCCGTCGGATGGTTTAGCGGCCCTTTCACGGATGGATTGACGAACATCCACATGGACGGCTTCTCGAGCTGAATATCAAGGATGGCATCCTTCTCGGTCGCTGCCATGCTTGGCTGGGCCACCCAGATGGATTTACGCATGGGATCGTTGGCAAGGCGCTGGGGCACCAGACGGTCAGTCATGAAGCTGTTGTTTTGTCCATCGACGTCGAAGTCCAGTCGAAACGAAAAGAAGTGGTCGTGATTCACTCCGATGGTATGCGGTCCGACAAATTGGCCGTATTCGGGCCCAGCGTGGTCGTCATGGTCCGGGGCTTTTTCCTGAGTTGTGGCTTTGGTCTCGATCACTCCCGTAGCTCCCACGGCAACTTCGATGGCGCCATTGGGATCGAATCGCCAATCTATGATGTAGTCGTAGTTGCCGATGGTCGCTGCTGAGCGCAGAATCAGCTGGCGCGTGGGGCGGCCGTAGACTTCGCCTTCTTCGAAATGACGCCAGGCGGGGGTTTCCGGGTCTTGCTCAAACAAGCAGGCCTGGTTCGAATTGAACTTTGGCGCCCCGTTTTCGCTGGCCGTCAAGCCGTCGAACCAGGTTGCATTCGCGGGGCAGTCAACACCGGGACGAAGGGGCGCAAGGAAACCGGTAGCGTAGAACTCGCCGGCGTCTATGAAGACCCGATTGTTCCACCCATTGGATGGATCCATGTAAGGGACGAATAGTTCACTGACGCTGGCCTCATAAAGAATGGACCGGGGCCGGCCTTGGTCGACGAAACGGACTAGGTTCAAGACCGTACCAACACGCTGGTCGAGCCTGACGCGGAATAGCCAGTTCTGCCAGGAGACCTCACCATTCTCGATTTTGTAGCTGGGGCCCGCGGGCTGGGAAATGGAGATCGGCGTTGTGTGCGGGCGGGGATTCTCCGGAATGTCTTCGTAGTCGATGTTTCCGTTGGGGACAGGCGCAATTTCGGTATCCACCACCTTCAGGACCTTCTTCGTAGCCATGTTCACTTGTAAGCTGAGCCCTTCGATGGCTCGTCCCCAGCTGTGATAAACGCCGTGCCTCTGCGCGCATTCGCCGAAGCCCATTCGCTGCGTGGCCTGTTCGGGAATGGACTGGTAAGCGCCCGGGAGGACGATGCACGAGACGGTTCCTAGGTTGGTGATGCCGCGTTTCTTCAGCGCTTCCACCACGCGCGGGTCACTCTTGATGGCTTCGTCCACGCCGAACAGTTCGCTTGTGAGGATAGGGGCTTGGACGCCCGGCATTTCCGCAAAGCTGACCACTTTTTTCCCCGCGATATCCACGCGGCCGGCAAAAGTTTTTTCTCCGCGTAGAACGACGACGTCGGCCTCGCGCGCGAAGGCTTGCCCGGCTTTATAGCTGAGCACGGCCGACTTGGCGGGAGGATGCAGCAGGATACTAGCAAAGAGCGTAGTGGGAGTGACTTGCCCCGCTTGCTGGAGGACATCGTAGACGGTCCAGTATTCGGTCGCCGTCAGGCTGTCGAGGGGATGACTGGGCGTTTGGGCGCACACTTCGACCGCAATGATGACGAATAGAGACAAAAGGCGCATTGGGAGTTCTCCTCGCTAAGGATCACAACAGTATAGCCTGAGGAGCTGGAACCCGAGCGAAATGGATAGCCGCGCTGCGTATCGTTCTACTTCCGGTCCGGCACGTAGACCAGGAACTCCGGCATGTCCGGGAGCCCGTCGATGAAAGTTCCCTTCTTTTTTCCGTGGACGGAGAAGCGCCGCACCCGCTGGTTGAGCCGTTCGGCAACGTAAAGATCGCCGTCCGGCCCGATCGCGAAGCCGGATGGCGCCTTGAGCTTGCCGTCGATCACCACGTGCGCCTTCAGCTTGCCGCTCGGAGCCTTTTTGGGGATGTCGTAAGCGAGGATGCTTCCAGTGCCGGCGGCGCCGATGTAGAGCGTCTCGCCGTGCAGGATAAGATGGACCGGCTTGGCAAGCTTCTTCCCCTTGATGTGCGCGATAAGCCGTCCAGACTTTATCTCGAAAATCTTGACGGCGTCCCCCGCCTCGTCGGCCACGTAGAGGTTCCGGCGGTGCACGATGATCCCGCGCACGGAGTGGCGAGGTCTTCCATGCCCGTCCAGGACCACCGCGAGGCCCTGCGGCGCCGGCACGTCCAGTGGCGCGTGGGGGCTGCATTCGGGGAGCCGGCCCCGGCTGGATGCCACCAGCGTGCCGGGAAGAAACGTTCCATCCGGGTAACTCTTGCGGAGATGGAGAGCCACCGGCGCTGGCTTGCGCGTCTTCGGCAGGATGGCAAGGACGGTGTTGGTGTCCTGGCACGAGACATAGAGGCGTCCGTCGTCACCGAGTTCCACGTCGAAGGGATGGACCATCGCCGAGATGTGTTTGGACGTCACTACCACTGCGGCGAAGCGGAATGTATTGCCAGTGCGGCGATAGCGGGCGACATGGCTGTCCCTGCGCCAGGCGTTGGCGATGTAAAGATCGTCGCCGACTTGCGCGAAGCCCCGGGTTATGTGGAGCGGCTGCGCATTGGGCGACTGGTCCAGAAGCAGCGGATGCTTCTTTCGCGGCGTTCCGTCATCCTCGAAGACGCCGATATTCTCGACGCCGGTCTTGCCCTCGCCTCTATAGCTGATCCACCACACGTTGTCTTCCCATTTAGCTTGCCTCCATGGCAGGCATAATGGAGATGACGGCGCCGGCTATATCGACTCAAACTTTCTTGAGCCATTGGATTGCCATTCTGCATTAAGTAGGAGGAGTGTCCTCATTGAAAAACTTCAAAGCGGTTGCCGCCCGGCTTGTCCCGGCCCTTGTTTTCGCCATGTCGCTCCAGGCGATTGACTTCCGCAATGACTTTGACCCCGACGGGCAATTCACCAAGTACCAGACGTTCTCCTTCGTCAAAGGTATAGAACTCGATAAATCCGGTTTGCTGAATCAACCCGGCATGACCAACCGAATCATGAACCTCATCAGCGGTGTGCTTCAAGCCAAAGCGATGAACGAAGTCCCTAGCGATCAGATGTACGATCTGGCTGTTCGCTACTGGGTCGCTCGCCAAGACAAGTCCGAGATCCAGGACCTCGGACTGGGAGATCCTTACTGGGACGCCTGGGGCGGTTATCCGGTCTTCTGGAACGGCCCATGGGCGTTTGACTATGACGATTTCGTGGTCAAAAACTACTCCCAACGCACGCTAATTGTGGACCTCCTGGAGCGCAAATCGAAACAACTGATTTGGCGCACGTATTTGAAGGACGACGTTCAGTCTGGGCAGTCGGCTCTGGCGATCGAGTGGAAGGATCTCAATAAGGCCATGGTCGCTTACCCGCCCTCTGAGAAAGAAATCCAAAAGATGCGCGAGAAGCGGGCGGAGCAAGAAAAGAAACAGGCCCAGTAACTATCATTTACCGCGGCTCGCGTGATCTACTGTTCTTCCCGGTGCACCCGCTTGCAAAGCGGCGCGGACCTCGGGGAACAACGGCAGCTTCGTGAGCGTTTTGGAATCCACGTTCACATAGATGGTTTCCGCCTTGCAAATGATTTGCTCCAGTCCTGCGATGCGGAATTCGGTGGCTACCGTGAACGAGGTGTTGCCGAGCTGCGTGGTGTAGACGGATAGCTCTAATACCTGGTCGAAACGGGCGGGCGCCTTCCACTCGAGCGTCAGCCTAACGACCTGGTAGTCGAAGGCGCCGCTTCCCAGCGCTTCACCAAATCCAAGGGCGTGAAAGAATTCGACGCTGCCGATGTCGACATAATCGGCCCATCGGGGATTGAAGACTACGCGCTGGGCGTCGCACTCTCCGTAGCGAACGCGAAGATAGTAACGGAATGGATCGGCCATAGAATCCAACTATAATCGCAGATCGCCAATGAAACTAAAGGAACTTCGCCCCGAGGCCGATCATCTATTGCGATGGTCCAGAGCAGACAGGTAGCGGGATCCGCCATATTTCTGGCCGTGGTCTTAGCTGCATCGGGTTCAGGCCAGCAGTTACGCCCTCGGTCCGATCCAGCCAAAGGATTCGATCCCCGCGCGGTCCCCAAGAAACCCACGAAAGCCCTAAGTTCGAAACCCGACCCTGGCAGAGTTAACCCGGCCAGTCCCATATTCTGGCTGCCACAGCACGGAAATGCCAATGGCGGTGTAGATTATGGGTACAACAACGTCGGCGTTGTCTTTGGGGCCAGAATCTATAGCGGCAACTACACGAACGCGATCGAGCTGTTCTACTATATTCCGTCGAATTCAGATAATTTCTATCGCGAGGGCGATTACCGGGCCTCGACCGGTCGAATCGGCGGCAACAACGGCACCGACAGCGGTGAATACTTTTGCCCGGATGGATATGCAGCGGTTGGTCTGCAAGGTGGGTCGGGTCTCGCGATCGATCGCGTGGGACTCGTGTGCGGACAACTCGGGAATCTCGCGAAAATGGTTTCTCTCCCGATCTTTGGCGGAAACGGCGGAAACGCTTTCTACGACAACTGCGGCAGCATTCGTTCTTTAGGTTTGTTGACGGGTGTTCGGGTCCGATCGAGCGGGTGGATGGACTCAATACAAAGTCTCTGCCAGGCAGCCGCCAGCGCCGATTCTGAATCAACCGAGGCTAAGGCCAAACCCGCGGTCAAGCTGGCCGCTGATCGAGCCGCGAGCATTGCCATTGGCGCCGATCGCGGCGAAGTGCTGCAGAAACTCGGCGAACCGGACTCCAAAATCAGTGGTGACGCTGAGCGGTTTACTTATCAGTTGGAATCGGGCGCGACGCTACGAATCGAGCTGGAAAACGGCCACGTTACCAAAGTCCAAAGCACCGGCGGCCGTTAAAGTCGGGTCCTGAGTTGACCTTTTCGACCGTACTCCAATTAAAATGTCTGGATTGGAGGAAGAATGCGCCGTACCCGCGTGATCTTAAGCCTTGTTTGTGCCTTGACCGCCGCAGCGGTCCTGACCCGAGCTGCCGACGAAATCTCAGAACGTGCGCATAAGCTGCACTTCTCCGCCATCGTCCTGGATACCCACGATGACACCACACAACGCCTCTTCTCCAAAGACTACGACATAGGCAGGCAAAACCCCGACGGCCACGTCGACATTCCTCGCATGCGGGAAGGTGGCATGAACGCCATCTTCTTCTCCATCTGGATCGACGGACGCATCATGGGGCCGCCCGCTGTGCAAAAAGCCCTCGATCAGATCGACGCTGTCCGCGAAACCGTCAAGAAATACTCCAAGGACATGCTGCTGGCGCGCACCGCCGAGGATGTACGCCGCGCTCACGCCCAGGGCAAAATTGCCGCGCTAATGGGCGTCGAAGGCGGCCACATGATCGGCAACGACATCCGCATGGTGCGCATCTTTGCCGATCTGGGCGTGCGCTACATGACCCTCTCGCACTTCTACAATACGGAATGGTCAGACTCTTCCACCGACAAGCCCGCTCACAACGGACTCACTGATTTCGGCAAAGACGTCGTTCGTGAAATGAACCGTCAGGGAATTGTGGTGGATATTTCGCACGTCGGCGATAAGACGTTCTACGACGCGCTGGAAGTGAGCAAAGCCCCCCTTCTCGCCTCCCACTCGTCGTGCCGCGCTCTTTGCAGCCATGTCCGCAACATGACTGACGACATGATCAAGGCGCTGGCCGCCAAGGGCGGCGTCATTCAGATTAACTACGAAAAGAGCTTCATCGACCAGGCTTTTAAGGACGCCGACGACAGAGAAACCGGTGGTGTAGTGTCGCACCTGAGTGAAATCGCGAAGAGCTGCAACAACGATGAGGTCTGCATTTCGCGCGAGTCGTCGAAGCTTCAACAGAAGTTGACGGCCGAGGGGAAGCTGCCGCACGTAAGTTGGGAAAGAATCATCGACCACATCGATCATGCAGTAAAACTAGTTGGCGCCGACCATGTCGGCTTAGGTTCCGATTTTGATGGCGCCGATATGCCGGATGGCATGGAAGATTGCTCCAAGCTTCCTAAAATCACCGAGGCGCTGGTGCGCAAAGGCTATTCCGACGGCGACATCCGAAAGATTCTCGGTGAAAACACCCTGCGTGTCATGGAGCAGGCCGAGCGGGTGAGCAAAGAACTGCAATCGCGCCAGTAGATCCCTTTCCGGTTTCGGATACATTAATAAAATGCGTCTGTGCGTTGTTCTGGCCCTTCTCGCGATCGTTGTCCCCTGTCATGCTGAGGCGATCCCGGAATCTGCGATCGATCAGCTGGTTCAAAGAATCCTCGTTGAAACCGGCGTACCCAGCGCCTCCATCGCCGTGGAACGGGACAAGTACGTTTACGCAAAAGCATACGGCGACGCGCGACTGAATCCAAAGACGCGCGCCACGTCCGAGATGCGTTATAAGATCGCATCCAACAGCAAACAGATCGCCGCCACCGCCATATTGCTTCTAGCGCAGGACGGTAAACTTTCGCTCGACGACACGGTTGCGCGCTTCTTGCCCGCACTGACACACGCGAGCGAGGTGACGCTCCGTCAACTGCTTTCCCACACCTCCGGCTATCAGGATTACTACCCGCTAGATTACGTTGCCCCCTTCATGCTGCGCGACACCACCGCGGCGCAGATCCTGGATCAATGGGCCAAGAAGCCGCTGGATTTCGACCCCGGTACAAAGTGGCAGTACAGCAATACCAACTACGTAATCATTGGCCAGATCGTCGAAAAGGTCACTGGCAAGCCACTCATCGAGTTCCTTCGCGCAAAGATTTTCGCGCCGCTCGGCATGCAGTCGGTGATCGACGTTACCAACGAACACTGGAGCGCGTCCGACCCTGTTGGCTATGCCCAGTACGCTCTCGCGCCCGCCCATGAGTCCACCATCGAAGGCAACGGCTGGATGTATGCCGCCGGCGAACTGGCCATGACAGCGCGCGATCTTTCGCTCTGGGACCGTTCCCTGATGGAGGGCAAGATTCTGAAATCTGAATCCCTCAAAGCTCTGACCACGGAAGTTCTTCTGAAAGGCGGAAGCGGAACGCGCTACGCGCTCGGGCTCGAGATTAGCACCACCGCCAGGGGAAATCGCCGCTGGAGCCACAGTGGCGGCGCCGCCGGGTTCTTCTCGAGGAACTCCATTTTCCCCGATGACAAGGTCTCCATCACAGTCTTGACCAATGGCGAAGGGCGGGCATCTGGCGCCATCGCGCAAGGGATCGAGAATCTGCTCTTCGCGCCCAGTGCCGACCCCGCCGCGGCTCCGGCGCTGGAACACGCAAAACGACTATTTACCGGGCTACAGAATGGCCATCTAGACCGCACACTGATCGACAGCGATCTGAGCGCATATTTCACCGATCATGCCATTGCCGACTTCGCGGCATCGCTGAAGCCTCTCGGCGCACCTGAGAGTTTCGTCGCCAGCGCGCATGAACACCGAGGCGGGTACACCGTCCGGGAATTTTCCGTGAAAACTGCCACTGAGCAGTTGCACATTTCCACTTACATTACTCCGGAAGGAAAGTTTGCACAATTTATCGTGTCGCGCGTGCCAGTTCAATGATTCCGGTTTAGTCTTTGTCACATTACAAACGACTCGCGCCCCCGGGCAGTAACCGGTACAATGGCCTCCACCTTCCCTCCGCGTACCAGAACCGCTTTATCAAAGTTGTTGACGGTTGGACACACATGCGCCGGTAACAGATAAAGCAATTCGCCGCGCGCCGGCGACTCCCCGCTTAGCACCTCCAGAGGAAGATGTTCCTCACTCGGCTTCAGCCCCACTATCCCTGGCCGTCCCATTACGTCGCAAGTGGGCACGCCCGCATCCGCCGACACGACTTTATGACCGGCATCGCAGGTCACGCGATTCTCTCGTGGACGGCTTACCACAGTCGACAACACCAGGACCGCCGGCACAAATCCATAGTCCGGCAACTCCTTAAGACTGTTTCGGTCGTTATAGACAATCGTCCCGGGCGACACACGATGGACGAACTCCCCTTCGGAAAACGGCGCGAAGTTCAGCGCATGCGGCATCGCCGGCGTTCCCGAAGTGATCACTTCCTTGACCTCGATCCCGTTTTGCTTGAGATACGTAATCAGTTCCACCAGCCGCGAGTAGCCCGCGCGAGCCTGCAGCTCGGCCGAAGAGTCGGCATTCTTGATCTGTCCATCATAGTGATGCAAACCGCAAAAGCGCAGTCCTGCCTTCTGAACCTGATTGATCAACTCGCGGACTTCTTCGAAGTGGTCTTCCGCCATCCCTGTCCGATCCATGCCCGGATTAAGATCGACGAACACACCCACCGCGCTTGCCCGCCACTCGGCGATTTGATCGGCGCTTTCTACCAGCGTCGAGATCCGCTGCTCCGGATGGTCCGCTGCAATCTCCCGCACCCGCGCCGCGTTCGGACCCATCAGCGGAAATGCGACCAACACATCTTCCATCCCGGAGTCCAGCGCCGCCACCAGTTCCAAGGTGGTTGTGCACTTCGCTAACTTAATTCCGCGCGCCACCAGTCGCCGCATCGTGTAGCTAAGCTTCGCGGTCTTCAGGTGCGGCCGCCACCGCGTTGCATCGCCGTTCATCATGCGCAGCGCGGCGGTGATATTCGTTTCAATCAGTTCGGTATAGATCAACAACGAGGGCGTGGATAGCGTCTGCGAGTCTTGGACTTCGTAATGCATTGTTCCATTATCGCTTTCATGACCCGGAGTTTCTGACTAACCAGTTAGAACGTGAAGCGTCCGGTTAACTGGATCTGCCGCGGGCCCGCGCCTTCGGCGACTTGCATGGATGTGACCTGCCCGAAAGCGGGGTCGCCCAAAACCAGATCCCCAGGAGGATTGTAGTTCGGATGATTGAATGCGTTCGAAACCTGCATTCCGATTTGTACGCGCATCCTCTCGGTGATCGAGAAACGCTTGAGCAGGGATAACGAAACGGCCTGTGTGCCGGGCCCAACCACGGCGCCATTCTGCGAATTGCCGAACCGGCCAATATTATCTGCCGGGTCCACGAAGGCAGCCGGATTGATCCACTGGTTTAACGACTGCCCGGTATATGGACTCACACCCTTTACCGTGTCGGCTCTTCCGCCGACGGCGGTAAAACCATTGAAGCCTGTTCCGGAGGGATCGTTTAACGTGCTCACTGTCAGGAACGGTCCGGTCTGAAACAGCGCTACCCCGCTCAGTTCCCACCCGCCGACAATACGGTCCAACAGACTGCCGTTGTTCAGGAAGGCTTGGCCTTTTCCGAATGGCAGCTCATAGAGGAACGTCGCCAGAAAACGATTGCGGTGGCTGAACGCCGTGTTGCCGTAATCCAAACCTGGATGCGTCGGATCGCACAATTGCGTGCTGAAAGCCCCTTCCGTGGCAAACGAAGCTGCGCTGTTTTCGCCACAGCCATACACGTTGGTCAAATTACGCGTAAATGTATAGCTAACTTCGAACTGCAAATTGGCGGACCGCTTCTTGATCGAGACCGTTCCCGCGTTGTAGTTGCTGAACCCAAGGTCGGTCGTAGTTTGAATGTAGGCAAGTATAGGGAAAGGAGTGAGCGCTTGATTGTACCCGGTGGTGTTAGATGGTTGCTGATCGGAATTGATCGAGGTCGGCAAATTGTAACCATGATTGCCATCGTAGGAAACGCGCAGTCCAACGCCTTTGCCCAAGTCCCGTTCCAGCGTGAGATTCCATTCCTCGACAATAGGATCCTTCAATTTGATCTCGCTGGCAATATAGAAAGCCTGCGATCCCGGTGTGGCGATATTCGCGGGAAACGAGTAGGGAAGCGAAAAAGTCGGTGTCCCATTGGCGCCCAAACTATTTCCAAAGTATGCAACATCGCTCGACTCTACCGACCAGCCGTCGATCGCCGATCCGCTCAACAGAGTTTCGATGAATCTTCCATACCCACCCCGTAAAACGGTCTTGTTGTTGCCACCAATGCGATAGGCGAACCCGATGCGCGGCGCGAAGTCCTTTTTGGAAGAAAATCGCAGATTCGACGGAACACCGGCTTGAGCCGCCGTGATGATCGGAATCGGCGCGAGGGATTGCGTGAACGCCGGGTTAAGGTTAACGAACGTGCCCTTGTCCGGCAAAATGATAGCGCCCTTCACCAGTTGGCCATTGATCGTGCTGCTGTAATAAGGATCGAAGTTCGCCAAGTTGTCGTTCTTGTCGCGAAATCCGGGATGGTATTCCCAGCGCAAACCGTAGTTGATGGTCAAGGACTGTGTTACTTTCCAGTCGTCTTGCGCGAAGAGCGCATAGTGGTTGGAGTAAGCGTCCGTATCGGGGTTAATGACGCTCGCAATGGTGGTGGCGTCTGGATAACCCATCAGGAAACCCGCGAATGGAGAGTAGCCCAGGTTCGCGCCGCCGTTGAATTGATAGGAACCCAACCGATAGTCGGCAAACACCGTAGCGTTCAAGCTACTCAGATACCGCCAATCACCGCCAAACTTGAAGGTGTGCTTCGCCTTGGTCCAAGTGACTGTATCAAGCGCTTGATATGTTCCTTCGCTCGGGTTTGTGTCGGCGGTCTGCGGGCGGGATCCCATATAGCCTGCAATGCTGATCGCAGGCGTGTCGTAGCCGGGAGGAATTGCGCCAGGAAGAGCGCCGGGTCCTACCGTCAAACCTAGTATGTCAGCCGCCTCCTGTGCCGTATAACCAGTGGCATACCCGCGCCGGATCGCGGTGAACCCGCCGCGCAGTTCGTTGACCACGGCTGGAGAAATGATCCAATTGTAGGCCGCCGTCATGGAATTATAGATCTCGGGATTGGAGGTCTCCCCTACTAGCGGCGAGCCCGGGTTGCCGGCTCCGTCCCGGGGATAATTTGTTACGCGCCGGTTCTTGTAGCTATAACGGACATAGATCAAATGCTTGGGACCCAGGCTCTGATCCACCCGGATGTCGCCTTGGGAACTGTTAATAGGCGTTGAGTAACTCGCCAGGTAGTTGCTCGCAACCGCGCCGGGGGGGCCGTAGTTCGGAAGCGGGTAAAAGAAATCCATCAGCTTTTGCGAATACGGATTGATCTGGCTCTTGGGGATGATCGTGCCGTCGTAAGCGGTGAGATCGCCACCCCGCATCGCCAAGCTAGGAACGCTTTCAATGAACTGGAAGCTCTTGGGAAGACGAAGCACTTCGTAACTTCCGAAGAAGAATGTCTTGTTTCGCCCGTTGTAGAGCTTCGGGAAAGATAACGGGGCCGCCCATGTATGCGCCGAAGTTATTCAACTTCACCGGCGTAACAATGTGGCTGAAGGTATCGGCGGCATTGAAGTCCGTGTTCTGAACGTTCTCGAATAGGCCGCCATGGAACTCGTTGGTGCCCGACTTGGAAACGGTGGTCACGTCCGCCACGCCTCCGAACTCGGCGGGATTCAGCGTTTCGCTGATCTTGATCTCTTCGATGGAGTTGAAGGACGGAAACAGCTCCGCCAAAGCGCCCAAGCTTCCAGGTCCCACGGAACTGATTCCGTCTACGGTGAGCGATATCTGCGAAGGCGTCGCTCCCGCCACGATGATGTTGTTGTTGTTGTCGATCTGCACGCCAGGCTGCGCCGTAAGTTCGAGAAGGCGCTGGTTGAGCCCTGCGAGCGCGTGGTGATGGCAACCGGCAGATTGGTCAGTTCCAGGCTGCCCTTGGTTACGGCGATGTTGGAAGCATCCGTTTGGACGATGGACACCGCCTCCACATTTACCGTGGTGGCTTGCGACGCCACCTTCAAGTCCATGTCCAGACGCACCGTGGCTCGCGCGTCCAGAGTGAAGGTCTGAGATTCCGTAATTTGAAACCCTGGCGCCTCTATCGTGACCTTGTAGTTTCCTGCTTCAACGCTGACGAACTCGTAGGCGCCGTCGGCCTTTGTGATCGTGGAGCGCCTGGCGTTGGTTCCGGCGTTGACGAGATCCACCTTTGCCATGGGGACCAAGCTCGCGGAGGGATCTCTCACCGTGCCAAGTACGGTCCCGAAAGTAGACTGGCCATAGCCGGCGCCGCATACCGTCAGAAGGCAAGCTATCGCAAAGGTCAGGTACAAAGCGGACCGCCGCCCGCGACGCTCAGCGGATAATAACGAAGCCAGGTACGTCCAAGAACATGCAGAGAACATGTGATCTCTCCTTTAGAATTTGAAGCTTCTTCCGCTTCAGCAACGGCTAATTGAAATTGCAAATCGGCCCCATCCAATCTTTCGATTGGCGTGCCCGTCGCATTTGGGGACTCGCCGGGGCGTGCACGCCACCTCAAACAGGCTGAGGAACCTGCCGCAAACTACAATTTGACTGCTGTTCGAGTACTCTTCGCCATCCCGGATGCCTCACTCTGCAACCAGTTGGCGAACTTATGAGCTTTCAAGTTGAGGGCGAGCGTTGCCCTGATTTAGAGAAGAAACCGACGGGGGTTAGATGAAATTGGAACGTAGTATATCGAACCCTTGAAAAGCTGTCAAGATCGATCTTCTGGAAAATTTCGATGTGCCTGCGTCTTTTGGACCGCTGATAGAATGTTCCCCATGGATCCGATCCAGTTCGACCTTCCGCAGAGCCACATCCCGCAAGCCTGGCACAACATCCTTCCGGATCTTCCAGAGCCTTTGGCGCCCGTTCTGCACCCAGGCACGCTGAAACCTATTGGGCCGGACGACCTGGCTCCCTTGTTTCCAATGGGCCTGATTCTTCAGGAAGTGAGCATGGAGCACGAGATCGAAATCCCAGAAGAGGTGCGTCAGGTATATGCTCAGTGGCGTCCTACGCCGCTATTTCGAGCCCGCCGTTTGGAAAAGGCTCTGGACACGCCGGCCAAGATTTACTACAAATACGAAGGTGTGAGCCCGGCCGGTTCGCATAAGCCGAACACCGCTGTCCCTCAGGCCTACTACAACAAGAAGGAAGGCACCAAGCGCCTGTCGACGGAAACCGGGGCGGGGCAGTGGGGCTCATCTTTGGCGATGGCCTGCGCGTTCTTCGGCCTGGAGTGCAAAGTCTACATGGTGCGCGTTAGTTACGACCAGAAACCCTACCGCCGCGCCCTGATGGAAGCATTCGGAGCATCCGTTACGGCGAGCCCGAGCAATGAGACCGAGTCGGGCAAGGCGATTCTGTCGCAGAATCCACGATCCAACGGCTCACTGGGCATCGCTATTTCCGAGGCCGTCGAAGTCGCCGCGAAAGATCCGCACACCAAGTACGCGCTAGGCAGCGTTCTGAATCATGTCCTGTTGCACCAGACCGTGATTGGGCTGGAGGCGATCGAGCAAATGAGCCTGGCTGGCGACGACCCGGATATCATCATCGGCTGCACGGGCGGCGGGTCCAATTTCGCTGGTTTGGTCATGCCCTACCTGAGTCGCAAGATCAAGGGGCAAAGCGGCGCGCGTGTAATTGCGGTAGAGCCCGCGGCTTGCCCCAGCCTCACCAAGGGGAAATTCACCTACGATTTCGGCGATACCGCACACCTGACCCCGCTGGTGAAGATGTTCACGCTAGGCAGCACATTCATTCCCCCCGGGATTCACTCCGGCGGATTGCGCTATCACGGTATGGCTCCGCTGGTCTCGCATGTGATGGATCTTGGATTGGTTGAAGCCATCGCCGTGCAACAACTCGACGCGTTCGCCGCCGGAATCCAATTTGCCCGCGCTGAAGGCATCATTCCCGCGCCCGAGGCGAATCACGCCGTTGCCGGTGCCATCCGCGAAGCCCTGCGTGCCAAGGAGGAGGGCAAGCCGCGAACCATCCTCTTCAATCTTTGCGGACATGGGCATTTCGATATGCAATCCTACATCGATTATCAGGCCGGAAAGTTGCAAAACTACGACTACCCGGCCGAAGAAGTCGCGATGGCCCTGGCCGGTCTGCCCGCGGTGGGCTGAGGCGAAACCATGGCTGCCATCAAGCCCTACACCGCGGTGGGACTGATCCCCACTGTGCGAGGAATCCGCAAACGCACGGATATTCGCCTCAACCTGGAGCACCTGAAGCATCTGGTTAAGGCAGCGGCGTGGCTATCCAGCCTGGATCTGCCGGTACGGCTGATCGCGATCCCTGAGGGAGCCCTGCAAGGTTTCAACGACGAAGTTCTGGATCTGGATCACGTGCAGTTTGCTCGCGAAGGAGCCATCGATATTCCCGGCGAGGAGACGGAATTCCTGGGCCAGCTAGCCCGCGAATACGACACCTATATCATTGCGCAAGCCAAGGCCCGGCACCCTGACTGGAAGGACCGATTCTTCAACGTGGGTTTCATCCTCAACCCCAAAGGCGAAGTTATCCTGCAGCACTACAAAGTATCGCCGCTATTTCCCGTGGAGCACTCCGTGTGCCCGCACGATATTTATGACTGGTGGGTGGAGAAATACGGCCGCACTTTACAGGCTTTCTGGCCTGTAGTGGACACCGAAATCGGGCGTTTAGGAATCATGATGGCGAACGAAGGTTCCTATCCCGAAAATGCTCGGGCGCTCGCCATGAATGGCGCCGAAGTGATCTACCGCGCGTCTTACCCGCATCCCGCCACCGGCAACGATTATTTCGAAATTCAAAGCCGCGCGCGGGCGCTGGACAACAATGTCTACGTAGTCGCTCCTAATATGGGTACCTATTACCTGTTCGCCGAAGAAAACACGCCTATCGATACCTTTGGCGGGCGTTCGTTCATCTTCAACTACCGGGGCCAGATTGTCGGGAAGCAGGATTACGGGGGTGGATCAACCTATGTGGGCGGGGTCATCGATATCGAGGCGTTGCGCGATCATCGGGCCCGTGCGCAATGGGATAACTGGCTCAAGGACTTGCGCACCGAGTTGTATCAAATCCTGTACGAGACACCTATTTACCCGAAGAATCTTTACTTGGAGCGGGAACCCATGAAGCACGCCGAGTACCGGGAAGAGGTTATCCTGAAACAAATCGCGCAGATGCACGAGCGCGGCATCTGGGCCAAGCCGGGACGCTCTTGATCCGCTAGGTACCTTCTGCGTAAAAACCCTTAGCGCCGGTACCGGATCACCAGCTATCCCAGTCCCGATAGGCCATTTTCATTTTCTTGCCGAAACCCCAAACTCGCATCAGGAGGGGAGCGGCCATGAATTGTTCCCTAGGATTGCCGGCGGAATGTGTCGGTTGTAGCACCCACACCGTGTTGCGCTTGAACGGACAGCCCGTCTGTCTGAGCTGCGGAGAGCACGAGCCCCCAGCGTCCCGAGTGCTGGAGAAGGTCTTCGGTAATAGCCCCAGTACGGCCTAAACGCGGCGACTAGAACACCAGCCTCAGCGCGAGTTGCCCGATGCGTGGATCGTACGTCGCTGTGATCTGACCTAGTAACGGAGAATTGATCGACGTGGTCGAGGTCGGCGATTGCCACTCGGTGTGATTCAGCACGTTGAAGAATTCCGCGCGAAAGTTCAACTGCACCCGCTCAGTCAGATTCGTCCGTTTTTCCAGCGCCAGGTCCAGGTTCACGCGGCCCGGTCCACGGAACGCATTGCGACCCAAAGTTCCGTAGGTCGCGGTCGGGCATCCTCCCGGGGTTCCAGGGGGCGCTGAATTAGAAAAGCAGGCCGGTACGTACAGACCGCTGGGATTGATAAAGAAATGGCCCGTGATCGGCGATCCGTTCACCGTCAGCGTTTGCTCCTGGCGCGGATTGTAGGTCTGGACCGCTCCACCGGACCAATCCGGCCTCACCAGGTTTTGATCGCCATCTCCGGAGGGTCCGGGCGTCACGCCGTCCTGAAACAAGCCAGCGTTCACATCTACCGGGAGGCCCGATTGCCAGGTGAAGATCGGATCCAACGTCCATCCGCGCGTCAGCCGCTTGGGACCGCTCGACCACAACTTGTCGAACGGTAATTGCCACCCTCCGCTCAGGACGAAACGGTTGCGAATATCGGCGTCGGCCGATGAGTACGTCGCATTCTGGTTATAGTAAGACACGCTGTTATTGTTCCGCACAAAACCGTCGGCGTCGTTCAAATTGTGCGCCCACGTATAGGATGCGGTAAAGAAAAGCTGGCCGACGCCGCGCAGTTCGCCAGTTCGCTTGGTCACGCTCATCACTAGGGCGTTGTAGTTGGCGTTGGAGTGGTTACCGAACGTGTACGGCATTTGTCCGTAGGCGTCGGGTATTTGCAAGCCCGGCTGTGTGTTCAGCACCCGCGTTGTGGTGCCGATGATGAATGGATCGATATCCTCTTGCGCGATCAGCTTGCGCGACTGGCTGCCTACATAACCGACTTCAAGTCCCAATCCGTTCGCGATCTGCTGCTGGATGCTGAAGTTGTATTGGAGCGTGTAGGGCGTTCTAAGGTATGGGCTGATGAAAACGCTGCTAGGCCCGAACGGAATGAATCCCGCGTTCACGAAGTTGATGTTGCTCGAAATGGGCCTCGAAGGAAATGGGTTCGTCACGCCGGCGGTCCCGAAGGGATTCGATAAAAATGTGGCCGGCCCGTTGGCTGGAATCTCCGACGGATCGAATGGCACAAAGGCGGCCGAATAGAACGGAGGAGTGCCGTTCTGGTTTTGGTTATCTTGCGCCAGCAGGACGTCGTAAAACACGCCGAAGCCGGTTCGAATGCTGGTCTTCCCTTTGCCGAATGGATCCCAGGCGATCCCTATGCGCGGAGCCCAATCGTTTTTGTCCGGAAAATTAACGCCGCTGGAAGGCGCGCCCGGATCGCCCGGGAATAGCAAACCGAGCGGAGCGTTCGGATAGTCGATGGATTGTTTCCCGGGAATGATCATGTAGTTCCGGTTGAACGGATCATGCTTGGGCGTGGAGTACTCATACCGAATGCCGAGCGTTACCGTGAGATTTGGTTTGACCTTCCATTCGTCCTGGAAGAACGCGCCGAATTGACGGCTGCGAACCGCGCTGAACGCGCCGGGATATTGGTAATAATAATCCGGAACTCCCAGGAGGAAATCCGCCAGATCGACACCGGAGCCGATTCCCGCGGGCCCGTCGAATGCGAACGCTCCGTTGCTGGCGAAGGCGAAGAAAGCATTGTTCTGAACAAAAGTCAGTGACGCCCCGGCTTTAAAGGAGTGCTTTCCGCGAATCCAGCTCACCGTGTCCGAATATCCGTATGTGGTGTCCGCATAATAAGCCGGGCCATTGATGTTGAAGCCTAGCTGGAGATTGCTGGCTGTGAGAAGCATCTGCGTTGGGCCCGTCGCATCGTCGGGAGTATTCTGAATGCCCAGTTCGTTGGACGTCGGGAGCTTAATCGCCGGGTTGTTGAGCGAGTTGTAGTCCCGTTGCGCGGTGAAATGGAACTCGTTCACCACCGTGGGTGAAATCACTTTGGTGTACGAAACGTTCCCGAAATAGTTGTCGAAGGTGTCGTTTCCCGGAAAGCCAGCAACGTTCGGCGCGCCGTTTTGCACGAACGGATAGTCGTACGGGTTGTGGAACCGGACCAGCGTAATCGCCAGACGATCGGACGACGTGATGTTGAAGTCAGTCTTGATCGTAAATTCATCGCGGTTGTCCAACGCCGGACCGTTCGGAGTCAGCGTTCCCGTCGGGCTGGTGGGAATAAGACCGTTCGAAATGTATGCCTGCGTCACCGGATTGATGCGCGACGGATCGATAATCCCCTGTGCCGCCAGCTGAGCGTTGGGCTGAAAATAAGGATAGGTCTGGAGGAAACTCACCAGGCTGGCCGGCGGTCCTCCCACGGCATGCGAGAAATCCCCATTCAACTCGGCCGGCGTATAGGTTGTTACTTGCGGATTCACCTGAATAGAATTCTGGCGCTGGCCCTGATAACCGAAGAAGAAGAAGAAACGATCCTTGCCGTTCACCACTTTCGGAATGGTGATGGGACCCCCGATGGTGCCGCCGAACTGATTGCGCCGCAAGATGGGCCGCGGCTGGTAGCTGCCGGGCGTGCTCTGGTTAAAGAAATTATTGGCGTCAAAGTCGGTGTTTCGGAGATAGTCGAACGCAGTTCCGTGCAATTGGTTGGTGCCCGACTTCGTCACCACGCTGATGACGCCGCCGTTGCTGCGGCCGTATTCAGCCGAGTAGCTGTTTTCGATCACTCGGAATTCGGCAACGGTATCGGGGTTCGGATTTACCACCGGCACGCCGTACGTCACCGACGTGTTGTTTCCGCCATTGAGCAGGTAAGTAATCGCGTTGTCTCGCCCGCCAGCGATCGTAAACTCGCCCCCTGGAACACCGGCGGCGCCGGAGCCGTTATTGATCCCAATGATGGAAGGCATCACGCCTGGCGCTGTTAGTGCTAACTGCAAAGTATCGCGGCCGTTCAGAGGAAGGTCTTCGATGGGCGCTCCCGTCACCACGGTGCTCAACGTCGAAGAAACTGTATCCACCATCGACGAAGTGCTCTCTACCGTCACCTCGTCCCGTACCGAGCCAACTTCCAGCTTGAAATTGTTCTCCAGGTGATCTCCAACATTCACCGTAAGACGCGTGAGGCCCGCTTGTTTGAATCCTTCTCTGTGGACCGAAATGCGATATTGACCTGGCTGGACCGTGGGAAACAAATATAGCCCCGCATCGTTAGTGGACGCGGTGTTCACGGTTCCCCGTTCGGTGCTCGTCAGCTCCACCATCGCGCCCGCGACAATGGCGCCCGAAGCATCCGTTACGCGCCCGCTAAGGCTGCCGGTGGCCGTCTGCGCGCCCAGCCGCGCCACCATACCCATGAGGAGAAACAAAGAGATTATTCCGAATCGAGTGCGAATCATTTAGACCCCTTGACTACGAATTGCTTATCTCGACGCAGTGAGACGAAGACTGCGGCTAACCTTACAGGAACTGCACAATGTTTTCACAAGGATCTCGCAAGTACGGACGAGATGTCAATCTCAAAATCGAAAAGACGCCAAGAAAATGCGCGAACCATGAATTGTTGACAACATTGCTGCTTTCACATAAGCTACCGATACGGGCCAGCCGTGAGCCGCGTGTACGCTCTTTGGCGCCAGTCAAGCCAAAAATCGAGGAGTAAGAAAACCACATGATGAATTCTAAGAGCGTGATCGGACTTGCGGCGGCGCTGGGACTTATAATCGCCGGCGCGCTCGCTCAACAAAAACCTCCTAGCGAATGGAGCTCCTACGGCGGCGACAAAGGCTTCAACAGGTATTCCCCGCTGGATCAAATCAATCGCGATAACGTCAAGGACTTGCGCGTGGTTTGGCGTCGCGGGGCGCTGGATCCGCAGATCACGGAAAAGTTCCCCGACCTCGTGTCGTCGAATTATTTCCGCGGAACGCCTGTCATCGTGAACGGCACCCTCTACGCGCCCGATGGCGTCGGCTTGATCGAAGCCTTCGACGCTGCCACAGGAAAGACCAAATGGGTACAGCAGCCAGTGGAGCCGACCATGAAAGAAGCGGCCGGACAAAGCACTCGCGGAGTCGCCTACTGGCGCAAAGCCGCCGATGAACGCATCGTATCGATTCGACGTGATTATCTCTACGCCATCGATGCGAAGACCGGCAAACCGTGCAAGGATTTTGGCGAGAACGGCCGAGTCTGGCTGAACCGACACACGCCCGATGCTGCCGGATACTTCGGGTACCCCGGACCGTTCGTCGTCAACGACGTGATCGTAGTAGGCGGCAACGGAGGCGGCAACACTGGCGAAGGTTACGGTGACGGCGGTTTCGAATCGCACTCCAAGCCGGAGGACATCCGGGGCTACGACATTCACACCGGAAAATTGCTCTGGACCTTCCACGTTCTCCCTCACAAAGGCGAACCGGGCTACGAAACTTGGGGCAAAGGCTCGGCGGAATACATGGGGAACATGGCAGCCTGGGCTTCCATGACGGCCGACGAGCAGCTCGGTTATGTCTACGTGCCGCTGAGTGCTCCCACGGTTTCCTATTACGGTGGCCATCGTCCCGGCAAGAATCTCTATTCCGATTCGCTGCTGGCGTTGAACGCCAAGACCGGCAAATTGGTTTGGTACTTCCAGATGGTTCATCACGATCTTTGGGATTACGATTCCGCCACGCCGCCCGTTCTCGGGGACATAACGGTGGACGGCAAGAAGATCAAGGCGGTGATCGCATCGAATAAGACCGGCTTCCTCTACGTGTTCGATCGCGTCACCGGCAAACCCGTTTGGCCCATCGAAGAGCGCCCGGTTCCGCAATCGACTACGCCGGGTGAAGAGACGTCGGCCACGCAGCCGTTTCCCACCAAGCCGCCGGCTTTTGACCGGCAGGGATTCACCGAGGACGATTTGATCGATTTCACGCCAGAGCTGCACCGCAAGGCCCTTGCAATCGCAAGTCAATATAAGCTCGGACCCTTGTTCACCCCGCCCTCGCTCATGGCCGACGGCAAAAAGGGTACGCTAGCGATGCCGAGCGCATGGGGTTCGGGCAACTGGAACACCGGCGCATTCGATCCCGAGACCGGAATGTATTACGCCGTCTCCATGACCCAGCCCACCGCGTACGGGCTGGCGAAAACCACCAATCCCAAAGCGACCATGGCTTATTGGGTTCCATTCGGAGAGTCTGAAGAGCCGCAGCCCCCTGCCCTGCGCGTCCGCAGCGCAAACTGCTGCCCGGCGAAGTGCCGGACGACTACACGGAACCGCCCGATCCGCTCAAGGTCGACGGCCTGCCCCTGATGAAGCCACCCTACGGACGAATCACCGCCATCGATTTGAATACCGGCACGAAGGTCTGGATGGTGCCGAACGGCGACGGCCCGCGCAACAGTCCGTTGCTCAAGGATCTCAATCTGCCTCCGCTCGGCAACCTTGGCCGGCCGGTGGCGCTGCTGACAAAGACGCTTCTGTTCCTGGGTGATGCCAGCGACGCGCTGTTTGGCCGCGCCGGTATCGGCGGGCCTGCCAAGTTCCGTGCTTACGACAAGGCGACAGGCGCTTTGATCTGGCAGATGGATTTGCCGGTCGGCACCACGGGCGGACCGATGACGTACATGGCGAACGGGCAGCAGCTCATCGTTCTGCCGATCGGCGGCAAAGGATACGGCGCTGGTTGGCTCGCGTTGGGACTCACCGGCAAGGAAGACGTTACGTCGTTGACATCAGCCGCACCCACGGTTGCGGCTAGCTTCTATCCGGCGCAAGGCGAGCACGGGAAATCGCTTTTTGACGCAAAATGCGCCAGCTGCCACGGGCCGAAGTTGGAGGGCGGCGAACACGCTCCCGCGCTCACCGGGAACACCTTCTGGTCGCAGTGGAATCAACAAACCGCCCGGTCGCTCTATGGCCGTATCATCAGCACCATGCCGCCAGACGCGCCCGGTACGCTCACGGAAAGCGACGCGATCGATATCGTCTCGTACGTTCTCAAAACCAACGGCTTGCCCGCCGGCAACGCGGCGATTGAGCATGCGAAACAACTCGACAATCAGAAGCTGGCGAGACCCAAGTAACCAGTTGGGCGCTACTTCTTCCGCGCCGCCGCCTCTTTGAGAGCTTTCAGATGCGGCAGGTCGTGATCTTCCTCATGACACGCAGCCTCGAGTAGCTCGAACTTTTCGCGGCTCATCGGAAAGGCAATGGTCCATGGCCGCGTATACACGACCGGATCGCTGACGGTCGCCTCGTAGTTGAGAGTGTCGGGACTCACCGGTGTGAATCGTTCCACAACATGGGCGGCATGGCTCACCACCTCGCCGCCTTCTCCCAGCCAAGTTTTCCCGTTCATGTTGGTCGTGTCCACCACCAGTGTGTCGCCCTCCCAATGCCCGACGGAATCGCCCTGCCACAAACGCATGGAGTCAGGAAGGTGTGCGCGCCCATCCAGCGGGACAATGCGCCAGGACGTGCGTTCGAACAGAAAGAGAACGTAGTCCGGGGTTTGAATGAGTTCAACTCCCTGAGGAACCCACATCGATCGAGGAGTCCCCTGCGGGAAACAGTGCGCAGTCGGATCGTCGTAACCGCGTTCGGTCAGGTTCCGGCTGGCTTTTTCCTCGACGGCCCAGGGCTGCATCGGAAGTTTGCCGTTCGGTGGATCGATGATTAAGTCCCGTCCCCCCGCGGCACGTCCTTCCAATGCCTGGTTTGCCCCTCTGGACTTGGATTCATAAAAGCCCTGCAGGTCGGGCTTACCGTCAGCCGTTCGGCGAAGGTTCGGCACTGGCTCCGGCTTCGGAGGCGTGCGCGAAGAGGCGTCCAATTTCACCGCTGGCGCCGTCGCGCTCCCGGGATACCAAGTTCGTTCCTCACGCGTGAACGCGCCGTTCTCCTCCTCGAGTTCCGATTCACAGGAGTATTCGAAAAGCCTGTCCCGATCCACGCGCCGGCGCAAGGCGAGCCGGATGGTCCACGGCTTGGTGAAAACTTTCGAATCCTCGATAGTCGCTTCGTACTGAATGGTGTCAGCATCGGTCATGCGGTATCGCTCCACCACATGCAGCGCGTCACTGTGAAAGTCTCCCGCCATGTCTAGCCAGGTTTTGTCGTTGTTATTGCCGACGTCCACCACCAGCGTGTCTCCGTCCCATCGGCCCCGAGAATCGCCCATCCAGGTATCCGTGTCGGCCGGGCGCGGACTTGCCGTCCATGTGAATCAGGCGATAGTCCAGCGACCACTCGAAGGCCATGGCAATCTCCTTCGGCGTCTGGAAAATCTGAAACGGAAAATCCAGATACATGATCCGAGGCGTGCCAGGGATAAAGCATTTTGAGAGCGGATCGGCCTGCTGGCGATTTTGGAAGTTTTCGGCCTTCTTCGCGGCAGCCCACGGCTGATATGGAATTTCCCCGCCCACCACCACCGACCGGCCGGCCGGCATATTCAGTCGGGCCACGTGATCCTGAAGATCGGCCGCCGCGCTGCTCGACGCCTGCCAGATACCTGAGAAATTGGGCTTGCCGTCGGCAGTGCGCGGCAAAGCTTGTTGCGGATCAACGCTGAGCTGTGCAGCGGCGGTGAGGGCGCTCGTCAGTAGGATCGTCGCGATGATGGCGAGTTGGCGGGTGTGCATACACTCTTGAGCATACTTGACTGATTCCCCCATCGTCGACACTGCTTGACAGGGAAATGCGCGCGGAACGAAAATTGTTTGAGTACAAACAAAGATCCACGATGTATTTGCGCCCACGAACTGTTGATGAGGTGTTGCAGGCTCTCGCGACCCATGGCGGGCGCATTCTTGCCGGCGGCACCGACTTCTTCCCGGCACTCGGCGACAACCCGGTAACCGGTCCGGTGATCGACATCTCGGGCCTGGGCGGACTTACTGGCATCGTCGTCGGCGACAAAGACGTTCGGATTGGAGCTTGTACTACCTGGAGAACGGTCGCTGACGCTTCCTTGCCCCGAGCCTTCGACGCGCTCCAGGCCGCGGCGCGTGAAGTGGGCGCAATTCAAATTCAGAATACGGGCACGGTCGGAGGTAATCTCTGCACCGCTTCCCCGGCTGCCGATGGCGTTCCGCCTCTGCTCGCTCTGGACGCCGAGGTCGAGCTCAAATCCTACACGGGACATCGCCGCCTGCCCCTTCGCGATTTCCTTGCCAGCTATCGCAAGACGCTCATCCGTGCCGACGAGATCCTGACTGCGGTTGTCGTTCCGCGCACTATCGACGGTCCGTCCGCGTTCCTGAAGCTCGGCGTTCGACGCTATTTGGTTATATCCATCGCGATGGTGGCCGCGATCGTCGAGATCGATCGGGACGGGAACCTTAAACAAGCCCGTGTTGCTGTGGGTGCGTGCTCGGCAGTCGCGCAACGTCTCCACAAGCTGGAGCACGACTTGCTAGGAGCCGTTGCCAAGCCGGGTCTCGGCGCTCTCGTCAGGCCGGATCATCTCGATGTTCTTTCCCCCATCGACGACCTGCGCGGAACCGCCGACTACCGCCTGGACGCGACCCTGACGCTTGTTTCACGTGCCCTGAATGCCTGCGTGACGGAGCCATTGCGGATGATCGCCCAGGTGAATCCCTCACGCACTTCGTCCACCATCGGTTTTTGCTTGAATTGCCGAGAGGTCGAAGTTGCAGCAGCCCCGACAACGCGCCTCACAAAAGTCTTGCGCGAAGAGCTCGGCCTGATGGGAACGAAAGTCGGATGCGACGCAGGCGATTGCGGCGCCTGCACGGTGCTCGTCGATGGCGAACCGGTCTGCGCCTGCATGGTCGCGGTGGGTCAGGTGGAGGGACGAGAGGTTGTCACCATCGAAGGCCTTTCGGAAAAGTCTTTCCATGCAGATCGTCTCAAGGCTGCGTTCCTTCGCCGCGGCGCGGCCCAATGCGGCATCTGTTCGCCCGGCATGTTGGTTGCAGCCACGGCGTTGCTGGACCGTAATCCCGCGCCCACCGAAACCGACGTGATGGACGCGATCGGCGGCGTCTTGTGCCGCTGCACCGGCTACCGCGGGATCATCGCGGCAGTGCTCGATGCAGTCAATGATCCCGAGCCGGCGCTGGAAATCGAGACAGGCCATGCCGTCGGTGCGCGAATTTCACGGCTGGACGGCGCGCAAAAAGTCGGTGGGACTGAAATCTTCGGCGCTGACGAATGGCCGGCCGATGCTCTGGTCGCTCGCGCAGTCCGCTGTCCCTTTCCCCGTGCCCTCTTCGCCTTCGGCGATCTCGACGCTTTTATCGCCATTCACCCTGGGATCGCCGGCGTTTTCACCGCCAAAGACATCCCTGGCGATAATCGTTACGGCGTCATTCCGGCATACGCGGATCAGCCGGTTTTTGCCGAAAAAGAAGCCCGCTTCCGTGGCGAGGCCGTGGCCGTGATCGTCGGCGAGCCAGCCGCGATGGAGTCGCTGAATCTGTCCGAATTCCCCCTGACTTGGACCGAGCTTCCGGCGCACATAACCATCGACGCTGCACTGGCCGATGACGCTCCGCGGGTGCATGAGAGCCGCCCCGGCAACGTGCTGGTGCGCGGTCGCGTGGTACGGGGCGACGTAGAAGCTGCACTGGCGAAGGCTGACGTCACCGTCGAAGGCGAGTTTGAAACCGGTTTCGTCGAACACGCCTACATCGAACCGGAGGCCGGTTTTGCCCGCCGCGTTGGCGACCGCATTGAAATTCAGGCCTGCACGCAGGCCCCTTATATGGATCGCAACGACATTGCGGCCATCCTCGATCTCGCGCCAGAAGACGTCCGCATCATTCCCACGGCCCTCGGCGGCGGCTTCGGCGCTAAGCTCGATTTGTCCATCCAGCCATTCGTCGCAATTGCCGCCTGGCATCTCAAACGCCCCGTCCGCATGATCTACAGCAGAACCGAGTCGATCATGTCGACCACCAAGCGTCATCCAGCCCGCATGTGGATTCGGGCCGGTGCGACGCGCGCGGGCAAGATTGTCGCCCTCGATTTCACGGCCGATTTCAACACTGGTGCTTATTCTTCCTGGGGGCCCACCGTGGCGCATCGCGTCCCCGTGCATGCTTCCGGTCCCTATTACGTCCCGCACTATCGCGCATTGACGCGCGCGGTCCACACCCATCTCGTGCCCGCCGGAGCTTTCCGCGGCTTTGGCGTGCCGCAGGCAGCCATTGCCCAGGAGCAACTCTACGACGAACTAGCCAACAAGCTCGGCATGGACCGCCTTGAATTCCGGATCACCAACGCGCTCCACGCAGACCAACCGACCGTCACCGGGCAAGTGCTAGCCGAGGGTGTCGGCATCGGCGCTTGTTTGGAGGCGCTTCGTCCGCACTGGAAGCGCGCCTGCGCCGAGGTTCGATCCTTCAACGTTGCGAGCACCGGAGTAATGCGCCGGGGCGTCGGCGTGGCGGCGATGTGGTATGGCTGCGGCAACACATCGTTGAGTAACCCCTCCACTGTCCGGGTCGGCCTGAAGCGCGACGGTCGCCTGTCGCTCCACCAAGGCGCGGTCGACATCGGTCAGGGATCGAACACGATCATTACTCAAATCTGCGCCGATGCGATTGGCGCGCCCATCGCACGCTTCGATCTCATCTCTGGCGATACCGACCTCACGCCCGATTGCGGAAAGACCTCTGCCTCGCGGCAAACTTTCGTAACGGGCAAAGCGGCGGAACTTGCCGGACGCGAGCTTCGCAAGGCAATTCTGGATGGCGCCCATGCCGGCGAAAGCGCGCGGATCGCCTTCGAGGACGGTCGCGTCACAATCTCCGCTGTCGATCGGTTCTGCAGCATCTCGCTCCACGACCTGCCGCTCGACGAATACGGTTATGTGCTCACCAGCGAAGTCACTTACGACCCGCCGACCAGCAAGCTCGATTCGGATGGCCAGGGCATCCCCTATGCGGTCTACGGATTCGGCGCGCATATGGTCGAGATCGAAGTTGACACCGAACTCGGCACGGTGAAGGCGCTCAAGATCACCGCCGCGCACGATGTCGGCCGCGCGATCAACCCGACGCTGGTCGAAGGCCAGATCGAAGGCGGCGCCGCGCAAGGCCTCGGAATGGCGCTGATGGAGGAGTTTCATCCCGGACGCGGAGAGAACTTGCACGATTATCTGATTCCCTCGGCGGGAGACATGCCGCCCGTCGAATCCATTCTCATCGAAGACCCCTCGTCCGCCGGTCCTTACGGCGCCAAGGGCATCGGCGAGCACTCCATGATCCCGACCGCGCCGGCCATTTTCAACGCCATCCACGATGCAACGGGCGTTCGCGTCTGCCGCGCGCCGGCTACTCCGGATCGCTTGCGGGCGGCCATCGTCGCGCTCCAGAGGTCGCGGGAATAAATATGTCCGCTGCCGACGACAGCGTTCGATGCGAAGCGTGCCCGGTAATTTGCTACATCAAGCTGGGCCGGGCGGGCGCGTGCGACCGCTATGCCAATCAAGACGGCGAGCTGGTACGCGTGGATCCGCACGTCGTCCTAAACCGCACGCTGGCGGTGGGCGGGGCAGTCGTCCCCTTTGATAACACCGGATATTGGGACGGCGAGATTCTGCGGGAACCCGAAACTTTCGTCACCGCAATCGGCGCCGGCACCACCTATCCCGATTACAAACCCGCGCCGTTCATCGTTTCCTCAGAGGTCCGCGGTGTCGACATGGTAACGGTGGTCACCGAGGGAATCTTCAGCTACTGCGGGGTGAAGCTGAAGATCGATACCGACCGTCACCTCGGCGCCGAGCGCTCTCTCGTGCTCGCTCAAGGTGAGCCTGTCGGGCACGTCACCACGGTGGAATACGGATCGCAGATGCTCTCGCTCGGTGGAGTGAATCACCTCACCGGCGGTTCGAAGAGCGAAGGCCGAGTCACCTGCGAAACTCTGCTTGACCTGTGCAACGGCAAACCCGCCGAGCTTAGCATCGAAGGCGGCGCCACGGTTATCGTACAGGCCGGCAAATCGCCCATCGTCAATGGCGTAACCGAAGAGCGCATGCGCGTGGGCTGCGGCTCGGCGACCATCGGCATGTTCGCCAAGCAGTGGCATGGCAAGGTGGACGAGGTGGTGGTTGTTGACGACCACATTACCGGTGTCCTGTCCGAACATCGAGCAGGCAAATTCCTCGGTATCGCCGACACCGGCATCAAGATGAAAGGACGCCGCTCCACGCCCGGCCGCTACTTCCAAGTGGCCGACCCGGGAACCGGCTGGGGCGGAACGAACATTCGCGAGCCGCTCTCCATTCTCGGACCCTTCAACCGGGAGAAGGCGTGGGCAGGCCTCAGGCTTCTCATGGTCTCCACCACCGGCGAGCAGTTCGCTTATTACGAATTGGACAAGACTCTCGCGCCGGTCGAGCGCGAGTTGCCGCGGGAGCTCAAGGAATCCGTCCAACGCATCCAGGAAAACTGCGAGCCGGCGCTTTGCACCGTGCTCTTTATGGGTGGTGCCGGAGGTTCGCTCCGCGCTGGCGTCACCGAGAACCCCGTCCGCCTAACCCGCTCGGTGAAAGACGCTCTGACTCGCGTAACCTGCGGCGGCGCGCCGGTCTACATCTGGCCCGGCGGCGGAATCACCTTCATGGTGGATGTCACGCGCGTACCTGAAAACGCCTTCGGCTACGTTCCCACGCCAGCTCTCGTCGCCCCCATCGAGTTCACATTACGGCTGGCCGACTACGCCGCCCTTCAGGGTCACATGGAACACGTACGTCCCCTGTCGTCCTTCAACAAGCAAAAGGGATTGCGCCAAGTCCAAAATCACTCGGAGAATCCCTGGCCCTTCGGACCGCGCCCATGAGAATGCCGCCGCAGATTCGCATGCTGCCGGACGGCCGCCGTCTCCATTTGCAGGACGGGCCAATCGACTTGATCATCGAAGCATTCAGCACGGAAGAGGCAAGGCGTGCGGCTTATGCTGCGGCGGTCAGTCGTTTCCGCGGTTTGTTAGACGAGCTTTGCGACGAACTCCCCCTACTGCGCAAGCCTGTTGATCCTGACCGCTGCCTACTGCAAGGTCCGGTTGCGAGGCGTATGCACGCTGCGGTCGCGCCCTTTGCTGCCGACAGTTTCATCACGCCGATGGCCGCCGTAGCCGGCGCTGTCGCGGAGGAGATCCTTGACGCCATGACCAAGGCCGCCAATCTTGCCAAGGCGTACGTCAATAACGGCGGCGACATCGCGCTGCATCTTTCTTCGCACGAGAGTTTCACCATCGGCCTGATCAATCGGCCTGACTGTCCGAGCATGTTCGGCCGCGCAGTGCTCAACTCGGCCGATGGCATCGCCGGCATCGCTACCAGCGGATGGCTTGGCCGCAGCTTCTCGCTCGGCATTGCCGATGCGGTGACAATTCTTGCAGCCACCGCGTCTATGGCGGATGCGGCCGCAACTATCGTTGCTAACGAAGTGGATCTCCCTGGACACCCTGCCATCCTCCGTGTGCCCGCCCAAGAGATTCAGCAAGACAGCGATCTTGGCCGTCGACTGGTGACGAGAGACGTCGGTCCGCTCGAACCAGCAGAGATCCACGAAGCGCTGGAGCGCGGAGTGAATTGCACGAATCGACTGATGGCCCGCGGCTTAATCAAGGCCGCAGCGATCCATCTGCAAGGCCAGACGCGAGAAAGCGAACAGCGAGTACTAACTCATGCCTGAGATTGCAATCCGAAAACGCATCATCACTGTTGAGGAAATCTTCCACGAAGGCGGTCCGCCGTCCAAAACCCCGCTCAAGCGCGGTGCGATCGTCGCCGTCATTCATAACCCCTTCGCCGGCCGCTATGTCGAAGAGATCGCCGGCTTCATGGACGACTTGAAGCCGCTAGGGCTCCAGATGGCGCACGATCTGGTTGCCGCGCTCGGCGGTGCAAGCGTCATCCAAGGCTACGGAAAAGGCGCGATCGTTGGCTCGGCAGGTGAACTCGAGCACGGCGCTCTGTGGCACGTTCCGGGAGGCTACGCGATGCGTGAAATTCTAGGCGATGCCAAAGCCATCGTTGCGTCCACCAAGAAAGTCGGCGGGCCAGGGACGCGGCTCGACGTTCCCATCACGCACATCAACGCGTCCTACGTACGCAGCCATTTCGACGCGATGGAGATCGGCGTGGCGGACGCGCCGAAAGCCAATGAAATCGCTCTGGCACTGGTGATGACCACCGGCCAACGCGTCCACGCCCGAGTCGGCGGACTCAAGGCCAGCGACGTAAAGGGAGAGGACGGCCTGCGATGAAAGCCCAAATCCGCAAAATCGTTACCGTGCTCGAAGAGACCCGTAGCGAGCTTGGTCGAGTTATCGATCCGCCCACGCGGCGCGCGGCTGCGATCGCCGTGATCGAGAACCCCTTCGCCGGCCGCTATGTCGAGGATCTGCAAGAGCTCATCGACACGGGCGAAGAACTTGGAGGACTGCTCGCCGAATACGCCGTGAAAGCCCTCGGTATCGAAGGTCCACACGCCGAGAGCTACGGTAAGGCCGCCGCGGTCGGGGAGAATGGCGAGCTGGAACATGCCGCCGCAATCCTTCACCCCAAACTCGGAACTCCGGTTCGCAAGGTGCTCGGCAAAGGCGCGGCGCTGATACCGTCGTCGAAGAAACGTGGAGGGCTTGGAGTGGCGCTGGATATCCCACTCGGGCACAAGGATGCCGCCTACGTGCGAAGCCACTTCGATGGCATGGAAGTCCGCATTTCCGATGCGCCCAGGCCGAACGAGATCGTGGTGGCCGTTGCAGTCACCGATAGCGGCCGGCCTTTGCCGCGCGTGGGCGGCTTGATGAAGGATCAAATCAAGGGCGACGATGGATTGCGCTGAGTACATTCTCGAGCAGCAGGTCGGCTTCATCCTGCGACAAGTGAGCCAACGCCACGCGGCCATTTTTGCCGCGAAAATCGGCGACGATCTCACGCCCACTCAGTGGGCGACGCTCGCCAAGCTCCTGGAACGCGGGCCTTGCTCGCAAAACTTGCTCGGCCGTCACACCGCGATGGACGCGGCCACCATCAAGGGCGTGGTTGACCGTTTGACGAAACGCAGATTCGTCGAGACGCGCCCCGATCCCAAGGATGCTCGCCGCGTAGTCGTTGCTCTTACCCAGGCCGGCCGCGCGATCGCCGAACGCGCCCGTGAAAACGCCGAAGCGATTACCGTGGAGACGCTCCAGCCGCTGACCGAGTCCGAACGTTCAACCTTCCTGAAGCTCTTGAAGAAGCTCCGATAAATTGAAGTCAGCGTGCAGCCACCACCTCTGGCACTCTCGTGGCCGGCGGCGTGTTACGGCTGCGCCCGGTCCGAACGATACCGTCGATAATCGTCATGCCAATCCCCGGCAGATCGCCAAGCTGGACGCTCTCAAGCAAGTTCTTACCCGCAGAGTGCTGCGCCTTGTCCAGGATCACGATGTCGGCTGAACGGCCGACCTCGATGATGCCGCAATCAAGCGCTCGATTGCGCGCAGTGTTCCCAGTCGCAAAACAAAATGCGATTTCGGCGGGCACCTCGCCCAGCGACGAGAGCATCGAAATCATGCGCAGGATGCCCAGCGGCTGCACCCCGGACCCGGCCGGCGAATCCGTCCCGAGAATCAATCGATCCAACTGACTCATCTCCTTCGCCAGCCGCAGCGTATACAACGCAGCCCGCTCATTGCCGTTGTGCACGAGTTCCAATCCGCGATTGCAGCCCTCGCAGATGCAGCGAATCTGGCCGTCTGGCAATGCCGTATGGCCTCCGTTGACGTGACCGACGATGTCGGTATCGGCCTCCAGCACAACCTCTTTGTCGATGAGGCCGGAACCCGGGATCGATGGCCCTCCCGTATGAATCGTAGATTGGATTCCATACTTCCGCGCCCATGCCACCATTTTTCGAGCCGTGGGTCCATCCTTCACGCCACCCAACCCCACCTCACCCAGCAACCGCACCCCAGCCGCGGCCAGCTCCTTGAAATCTTCTTCCTGCATCTCGGGTTCGATGCAAGGGGCTCCCGCATGCACCTTCACACCCCCCGGACGAAATGCTGAAAACGTCCGCTGCGCGTTGATCGCCATGGCCTTCAGGCCAACGATGTCGCGCGGCCGCCCGGGCGTGTGTACTTCTCCCGCCGAGATCATGGTGGTCACCCCACCATGCAGCGCGCTGTCGATCCAGCCCAATTGATTCTGGCGCGGCGTCCAATCGCCGGCTACCGGATGCACGTGGCTGTCGATGAGTCCTGGAACCACCGCGGCGCCGTTCGCGTCAACAACCGTCCCGGCGCCTTCCGTGTCGACATCTTTCTCGAAACCAAAGCCAACGATCTTCCCATCCGACCGCGACAATAGTGTCTCCATCCAGGATCGGCCTCTTCAAATCACCGCTGAGAATCAGGCCGATATTGCGGATGACGAGCTTAGTAGCGCCCGACGATTGTGGCTGTTCATTATGAGACATACTCACCAATATTATTGGACTTCGCTCGGGCAAATGTTCAGGCACGCCACCCGCGCCATGGCTTACCATTTAAGGCAACGTGATTGCAAAGACCCTTCCCGCGCGCTTTTACACGGACTCCGCGCTCTTTCGCCGGGAGGTTCAGTCCTTTTTTTTCGAAGGCTGGATCTGTGCGGGACGCGCCGACAACATCCCCAATCCGGGCGATTACTTTCTGCGTGAAATCGCTGGCGAAAGTCTCATCATTGTCCGAGCCGAATCGGGTTCCATAGAGGCTTTCTATAACGTCTGCCGGCACCGCGGCACGCGCTTATGCTCGGCGGCGGAGGGTCGCTTCGCGGGCAGGATTCAATGCCCATACCATGGCTGGACCTACGGGCTGGATGGATGCCTGCTTGGCGCGCCGAATATGGAAACCTCCAGCTTCGAACGCCGCGATTACCCGCTCCACAAGCTTCACTGTGACGTTTGGGACGGCCATGTTTTCATCAATGCCCTCCCGCATCCCGAGCCCTTGGCTGCTCAGCTTGCCGATCTACCCGCACGCTTCGCTCCTTGGCGGATGAGCGAACTGCGGCTGCACAAGCGAATCGTGTACGACATCCGTGCGAACTGGAAGCTCATCGTCGCAAACTACAATGAGTGCCTCCATTGCCCTGTTTTGCACCCAACGTTAAACCGGCTGACCAATTACCTGGGTTCAGACAACGAGGCCCAGCCCACCTACATCGGTGGCTCGATGGGCTTCCGCGGTGACGCCGAAACCATGAGTATGGACGGAAAGCGGCGTCGCGATTATCTGCCCGGCCTGAACGAGACCGATCGTAAACAAGTCTGCTATTACGCCGTTTATCCCAATTTGCTTCTCAGTCTCCATCCGGACTACATGATGGTTCACACCCTCTGGCCGCGGGCTGTGGATCGCACGGAGGTGGTCTGCGAGTGGTATTTCCACCCGGCCGAACTCGCGAAACCGGATTTCGTCGCCGCCGACGCTATCGAGTTCTGGGACACTACAAATCGCGAAGATTGGCACATCGTGGCGCTCTCGCAAGCCGGGATTCAATCTCGCGCCTATACTCCCGGTCCTTATTCCCACCGCGAGGAATTGCTGCACGCTTTCGATCAAGTCGTCCTCCAACGTGACGGGGCTCCTGACTCAGATGAGCGCTGATCCCGATCCGCCTGTGGCGACTTTGCGCCGCGAACTGCGGCTGAGAGACCTGGTCTTTTTCGACATCTGCGCCGTCGTGAGCCTGCGATGGATTCCCGCCGCCGCCCACGCCGGTTCAGCCTCATTCGTCCTGTGGATTGTGGCCGCGCTCTTCTTCTTTCTGCCTTCGGCTGTCACAGTGGCCAGCCTGTCGCGACAATTCCCGCAGGAAGGCGGTCTCTATGTTTGGACCAAACGGGCTTTTGGCGATCGCCACGCCTTCCTGTGCGGCTGGTTCTATTTCATTTCCACGGTCCTTTATCTTCCGTCGCTATTGATCGCGGGCCTCGGCATGACCGCTTACGCCTTCGGCGGAATCGGTGAGCGCTTCGTTGAGAACCGCGCGCTTGCCGTATCCATCACCCTCGCGGTTATGTGGGCTGCGTTCGCCGCCAACTTTTTCGGAATGAAAGTAGCCAAGTGGATTTCAGTGCTAGGCGGAAGTTCGACGTTTATCATCGGGGCAATCCTGGTCGCATTCGCGATCGCTGCGGGCCTGCGCTTCGGCGTGGCGACAAAATTCGATTTCGTGCCAAAAACGGATTTCACCACCGTCAATTTCTGGTCCCAGATCGCCTTTGCATTTGTCGGATTGGAGCTTGCGCCCATCGTCAGCGCCGAAATCCGCAACCCGCGCCGCGATCTTCCGCGAGCCGCCCTCATTAGCGGCATCCTGTCAGTGGTCTTCTATTTGGGCGTAACGGCCGCGCTCTTGGTGGTGCTGAAGCCGGAAGAGATCAGCCCCATGACAGGGCTGGCCCAAGCCGGAGCCGCCGTTGGACTGAAGTTCGGAGCGCCGCTCCTATCCGTGCTGCTGGCGGCGTTGATCGGCATAGCTTTAGCGGGCCAGCTCGACACCTGGATCGCCGGAAACACGCGGTTGCCCTACGCCATCGGCCTGGATCACTATTTGCCGGCAGCGTTTGGACGCGTTCATCCACGTTGGGGCACGCCCTATGTTTCCTTGCTGGTCCAAGCCGTCGCAGCCACTCTGTTCTTGCTCATGGCGCAACTGGGCGAGACCGTCCGCGCCGCCTACCAGATCATGGTGGATATGACGTTGGTCGTGACCTTCATTCCGTTCATCTATATTTTCGGCGCTGGAATGCGCTTCGCCGGCAGAATTGCGGCCCTCTCCGGACTCACCGTCACGCTGATCGCCATTGCCTTAGCCGTGGTCCCGCCCCTGGAAGCTCGATCTGCCGCCATTTTTGAAACCAAAGTCGCGGGCGGCACCGTGCTTTTCGCACTGCTCGGATGGATCGTTTTCAAACGCTACAATTCCCGACTATAGCGTTTCGTTCAGCCCTAACTTGATTTCCGATTCCAAGATTTTCGCGCAAGCCGGGCATAACGGGACATCATTACGGTACATCTTGGTTTCGGCTCCGCACTTGTAACATTTTGCCGCAGGCGCAACGGGTTCTGTCATCCAAGGGCCCTACCTTTCTACACTTATCTGAATAATAAGACATTCTCAGCTGATTCGTCTGTTCAAAAGTGAACGCCCCCCTGCCAGGGCGCCGTGAGCATTTCTGAACAGACAAGGGCCACGCCGAATCCTATAAACTCTAATTAGCTCCCCGTTTGTAGCTGTCTTTGGCTACCCATCATGGAGGTTGGCTACCCATCATGGAAAATGTTGAGCAAGAAATTTTCACGCCCAGCTTGCCCGTGGTACAAGCCGGCTTTACCGCGGGCCTTCCCGTGGCTGCACTCACGGCCCATCCTGACGTCGTTTGCTCCAAGTGCCGATGGAACTGCGCCCGCCGCTCTAGACGCCGCACCAGTCTCGATTTGTTACTAACGTTGTTCTTTCTGGCTCCCTACCGCTGCCGTTCGTGCCGCAAACGATATTATCGTTTGGCGTTTTAACGGCATAAACCCACTCCAGCCGGGTAGCTAAAACTCGTATACTCCAGTATGCGCGTCTTTGTTTGCATAATCCTATTAGCCGCCGCTGCGTCCGCCCAAACCATCTCCGTTTCCTTTCCACCCGCTCGCTCCGACAAGCCCCTCGACGGCCGCCTGCTGCTTCTCCTCTCCAACGACCCCAAGGACGAGCCGCGTATGCAGATCGACGATACGCTGAAGTCGCAGATGATGTTCGGCGTCACCGTGGACGGATGGAAACCCGCCGCGCCCCTTACCATCGGCGACAATGCGCAAGGCTATCCACGGGCGAGTCTCAAGGACGTTCCAGCCGGCGATTATACGATCCAAGCCGTCCTGAATGTTTACGAAACCTTTCACCGCTCGGACGGTAAGACCGTGAAATTGGCGCCGGATCGCGGCGAGGGCCAGCACTGGAACATCGCGCCTGGGAACTTGTACTCCATGCCGCGCCTCGTTCACATAGGTCCCGGCGCGCCGCCCATCGCAGTCTCGCTCGCCGATGTAATCCCGCCCATCAAACCTGAGCCGGACACCAAGTACGTCCGCCACATCCGCATCGAATCAAAACTTCTGACAAAGTTTTGGGGCCGGCCGGTTTCTCTTTCAGCCATCGTTCTGGTGCCCGAAGGCTTTGACACCCATCCCGAAGCTCACTATCCCCTGATCATTTCCCACGACCACTTCGTGTCTGAATTCAGCGATTTCCGCGAGACTGCGCCGGACCCGGATCTCAAGCCCGACTACTCCGAACGCTTTCACCTCGCCGGTTACAATCGCATCCAACAGGAAGAGGGCTACAAGAACTACCAAACCTGGATTGCGCCCGGCACGCCGCGCATGCTAATCGCCAAGCTCCAGCATGCCAATCCTTTTTACGACGATTCGTACGCGGTTAACTCGGCCAATCTCGGTCCCTATGGAGACGCCATCGAGACCGAGTTGATTCCCGCCATCGAACGCCAGTTTCGCGGCATCGGACAAGGCTGGGCTCGGTTCATGTACGGAGGCTCCACGGGCGGTTGGGAATCACTGGCCGTGCAGATGTTTTATCCCGAACATTACAACGGCGCTTTCGTCGCCTGCCCGGATCCGGTGGATTTCCACGCTTACATGACGGCGGATCTATACAAGCAGGACAACATGTTCTACCTCCAGGGCGTCAACAAGCAGATCGAGCAGCCGGCCATGCGCAACTATCTGGGCCACACCCTAATGTCGATGCGCGACAACATCGCCTATGAAGCTGCGCTGGGCGATCGCGGCCGCTCCGGCGAGCAGTTCGACATCTGGCAGGCTGTGTTTTCTCCCGCTGCCGAGGATGGCTATCCGCAGCCAATCTTCGATAAGAAAACGGGCGTCATCGACCACCACACCGCCGAATACTGGCGCGAACATTACGATCTGAACGCCATACTGCAGCGCGATTGGACGACACTAGGACCGAAGTTGCAGGGCAAGCTCCACATCTACGTCGGCTCGGACGATACCTATTTCCTGAACAACGCGGTTTACCTGATGGAAGATTTCTTGAAGCAGACCGGGACGCCCGGGCACGGAGTTCCCTACGAAGGCGAGGTTCACTACGGGCCGCGCGCCGAGCATTGCTGGAACGGCGATCCCGACCATCCCAACTGGTATTCGCGGCTGCACTACGATCAGATGTATGTGGCGCAGATTATGGCGCGCATCCAGAAGACCGCGCCGCCCGGTGCGGACTTAACGAGCTGGCGATACTGAACCCCTCTCGTTTACGGAGCGGCTGCCGGAGACACAAGAAATGCGGCGGCCAGCGACAGCATCATGATCACGACAAACTCGATAAGTCCGGGTTCCCGCGGCATCCAGCTAGAATCTCTTCGGCGCGGCTACCGGATCCTTTAATTGAGTTTGCCTATCCGCCCGTTTGGGCCCGCCGCAAACGGCAGTGAAAGCGCATTCCAATTCTTATCCGCGTCCGGTGTCTCTCCCGCGGTGGGTTTCAGCGCGCGCCAGTTGCGGCCGTCGTCGGTGGAAATGTCCGTGCCATTCGGACCTACCGTGATCCAGGCCTTCCTCGCCGCATCGTACGCCACCGCGCTGCGGTAACCACTCGGCAACGTGGCAGGAACTTGCCATTTCCCATCGACGAAAAACACGGCTGTTCCCGTCCTTCGCTCAGGCATTTTGTAATCTCCGCCGGCAGCCATCAGGATCAGTTTCGACCCATCGAGTCTCGCCGCCAAAGAAAATCCGCCAGCCGTGTCGCCGCTCGCCAGGTTGAGACGTGTTTGGGAAAGCTTCGCCATGGTGCCGAAATACCCATCGACCGTGATCAGCGCAGTGGTTCCGCCGCCGGTAATCATGTACAACCTCGCATTCACCGCATCTATCAATAGCGACGTGTTGCTCGCAGCAAAGAATGATTGATTCTTATCTCCGGCGGCGAGCGCCTTCGGATGCCACGTGTCCCCGCCGTCAGTGCTGAAAAATGCCGGGAAATGGCCGTCCACCTGATCGCCGATCAGAACGCCGAGGGCCGGGCCGCTGAACCGGATTGCATCCCAAAAGCCACTCTCGTCCGGGTTGTTGAAAACCAGCTTCCATGTCCGGCAGCCGTCCTTGGTCTTGTAGAGACGCGACAGGGCGCCGGTGCCGGAAGACATCACAATGGCAGTATTTGCGTCGAAGGCCTGAATGCCTCGGAAGTCCAGCTTCTCGCCGTTGGGAGGAACCGAGCACTTTTGCCATGTCCGCCCGTCATTGGTGGTGTGGAGCACCGTGCCCTCGGTGCCGCTGGCCCAAACCACCCCTCCACCAACATTGTGAATGCCCCGCAAGCTGGCAGTGGAATGCGATTGCTCCATAATCCATTGGGCCTGGAGTGAAGCTACTGCAAAAATCGTTAGCACGATCTCTCGCATTCGTCGAGCATAGCGCAATAGGCGGCGTCGCCCTGAGACTCGCCTCAGTGAATGCGACGGCAATCGGAAAACGACGGCGCTAGTGGATGTAGTTGCCTCGGGTGCCGGTTCCCTAAGGGACGGAGGTGCGGGCGACAGGCTTCTCATCACAGCCAGCGCCGGGTCTCGGTTTGGTGCTTGCAGGCTCGCTCAGGCAACCAGTATGCATTACGTGGCCGAAAAATAACCACCTCTTCCTGTTCTTGGAAGAGGTACTGTTAGTTCGTCCCTGAGAGACCGTGGTGGTGCGATGGCCGGAAGATGAAACACTTGAGTGCCCACCACTGTGCGATCCGGACGACGAGCTTCCACCCCCGGAGTGGGCCAGCGCGATAGATGGCGACATGAGTGCAACCGCGCCAATCAGCAACATCGGCGCAAGGTATTTGGTACGAACACTGGCGATGGTCGGCATAGCCTCTTTCCCAGCGATTTGAGCGAGCAACTGCAATCGCCGGCGTCCACGCCCTCAACGGCCTTCCGTCGCCGAGATGAGCTGGGTCTCACTCAAATCCAGCTCGTGCTCCATCTCTCGCAACACTTCGTCGGTAACGCGGCCTTCTTCCCGCAAGCGCAAGGCGGCGCGGCGTTCCACCTCCAGCAGTGTGCGCGATAGATCCAGGTATCGGCTATAATGCTCGGCGTGCTTCTGGTCTTGTTCCCGGCTGAGTCCGCCAACGCTCGCGAGACGATCTTTATAGTGCTGGGCCAAATCGTCGTAGATCTCGGCGGAGCCCAATGGATCGCTTCGATTCATGTCTTCAAGACGGATCTCTTCGAGATGTGCCTGAGCGGCCAGCAGTACTAGCCGGCGAGCTTCCTGTTCTTCGCACTTGAGACCGGGTGTCTCTTTGAGGCCCAAGATCCGGATAAGTGGAGGAAGCGTCAGCCCCTGGAAGACCAGCGTCACCAGAATGACGCAGAAAGTCAAAAACACGATCAGGTCCCGATGCGGGAACGGGCTGCCATCGGCGATAGTCCGCGGCAGAGACATCGCGGCTGCCAGTGCGATGACGCCTCGCATCCCGGTCCAGCCGACTACAAAGATCTGGCGAACTGAGGGCCGATTCTCATTCTGGTGAAGCAGCCGCGTACGAATGAAGTACGAAAAATACGCGCCTGGAAAGGTCCAGAAGATCCGCAGCAAAATCAGAAACACGCTGAACAGGGCGCCATACAAAATGAGACGCCGGATGCCTAATTCGTTCACTCCCCGCAGCACGGAGGGAAGCTGCAGACCGATTAAGACGAACACGAATCCGTTCAAAATGAAAGAGAGCGAGTCCCAGACGGCCCCGGCCTGGAGCCGCACCGCGGGAGAAAGGAATTGGGAACTCTTCCGGCCGAGATACAGCCCGGCGGCAACCACGGCCAGTACTCCCGAGGCGTGAATTGCCTCCGCGGTGAGATACGCCGCGTAAGAGACCAAGATGCTGACGGCAATCTCGATGGGGCCGTCGTCAATGCGATGTTCAAACCATTCCACCACCAGAGCCAGCAGCAGGCCGCTTCCAATGCCGGCGAAGGTGAGATACAGCAGGCGCGATAAGCCGGAACCGATGGTTGGGTCATGACCTTGGACCACCATCGCCACCGCGAACTCGAGTGCCAGCAGTCCAGTGGCATCGTTGAGCAGGCTTTCACCTTCCAGCAAGTCGACAATACGCTTTGGCAACCCGATGCGCTTCGCGATCGACGTTGCGGCAATCGCGTCCGTGGTAGCCACCGCGGCGCCTAGAACGAATCCGATTCGCCAATCGAAGCCGGAAAACAACCAGGGGCCAACGATTGCGACCCCAAGCACGGTGAAGCTGACTAATCCGAAAGCCAGCATCGCAATGCTCACCAGGTTGTGGGAAAAATCCCGCCACGAGGTAACCCAGGCCGCCGAAAACAATAGCGGAGGCAGAACGACCAGGAAAATGAGGTCGGGCTCCAGAGTAATTGTCGGGATACCCGGCACAAAACCGAGCAGCAGTCCGGCAATGACCAGGACGATGGGATAGGGCGTCTGCAACTTTCGAGCGAGAGCTGCGAAAGCCGCGACGAACAGCAGCAACAGCAGTAAAACTAGTTCCGCGCCATGAACCCCCGCGCCATCCATGAGCTTTGTTCCTCGGTCTCTTTAGGCCGTCGCCCCGAATGCCTGGTGATTCGCGCCTTTACCTTGGACTTGATCCCGAACGAGTTCGATCCCTAGCCTCCGCATCTTGGAAACCAGAGTTGTTCGCGCTATTCCCAAGCGGGCCGCGGCGCCGTGCCTGCCTCCCACCACCCACTTGGTCTCCTCCAAAGTTTGAAGCACATGGTCCCGAGTAGCATCATCCAGAGTCCTGCCGTTCTTGGGCGCCACCGTGGGTTTTGAGCTGCGTAGTTGACTCAGAGGCGGCTGAAAGACCGGACCTCTGGAGACGATCACGCCGTGCTCAATGAAATTCTGAAGTTGGCGAACGTTGCCCGGCCAGTCGTAAGCGAGCATGGCCTCCATCGTTTCCGACGGAACATCCTGCACCGCCTTATTCATTCGCTCCGCGTACAGCGCGACGAAGTGCAGCGCCAACGCCCGAATATCCTCCGGGCGGTCGCGCAGTGGAGGCAGGGAAAGGGGAAAAACGCTGAGGCGGTAAAACAGATCCGCGCGAAATTCCTTATTTTCGACCATCTGATACAGATCGCGATTCGTCGCCGCTACCAAACGTACGTTCACCTTGGTGGTGCGCGTACTTCCAACGCGTTCGAACTCCTGCTCTTGCAGCACCCGCAACAACTTCACTTGCAAATCCAGAGCGACATCGCCAATCTCATCCAGGAAGAGCGTTCCGCCGTGGGCCATCTCGAAGCGGCCGATCCGCTGAGTCACCGCTCCGGTGAAGGCGCCCCGCTCATGGCCGAAGAGTTCGCTTTCGATCAAGCCGGCGGGAATCGCGGCACAGTTCAATTTGACGAGCGGAGCATTGCGCCGAGGGCTCAGGTTGTGTATGGCCTGCGCCACCAGTTCCTTGCCGGTTCCAGTTTCGCCTTGAATCAGAACCGTGGAGTGGTGGGCGCTACCATCGCGATCTCTTCCATCACGGACCTCATGGCCCGGCCATTCCCAATGATTCCGTGGGCGTCGGAAACCAAGCCGCTGCCATCGAGAGTTTGAATATTCAACATCATTGTCTGCTCCAAAGTCAGTATTCAATTGCCGATTGAATCGCGCGGAACAAAGGTTCGCGGCGAACAGGTTTGCTCAGCAAATCTATCGCGCCGCCCTTGAGCGCCCGCTGGCGCGCCGCCTCATCCGCGTGGGCGCTGATAAAAATGATCGGGAGGCCGGGCCGTTCGGCGTTCAAATAGCTTTGCAGCTCGAAGCCGCTCATCCCGGGCAAACTGACGTCCAGGATCAGGCACGCCGTGTCATCCACGCGATCGGAAGCCAGGAATTCCTCGGCGGATGCGTAAGCGTCCGCATTGAATCGAACCGATCTCATCAGGCTCTTGAGCGCCTCCCGGATCGATGCATCATCGTCCACGATCGAGATGCGGGGCGGTACGTTCGCCGTTACCGGACCTCTCGCGCTCTGCTCCACCATCGTCATCTCGGTTCATCATAAGCGGTCTCTCCGTTGGATTCCATCCTACATTGGTAGCAGACGGCTACTCATCCTACTTGTGTGTTGTGCCCGAAGGGTTTAATCTCTCCGACATCTTCACCAGGTCGGCCAGGGACTCCGCGCCCATCTTTTGCATGACGTGCCCGCGGTGAGTCTTGACGGTTAGCTCGCTGGTTCCAAGTTCGGCCCCGATCTGTTTATTGAGCAGGCCGGAGGAAACCAGCTTCAGCACTTCCTTCTCGCGCGGAGTCAGGGAATCGTAGCGCGCACGGAGTTCGGCCATCCCGCGCGCGCTCGTTCCACGCGATGCGGTCTTTGGCAATCGCCTCCTGGATTGCGTCGATCAGCTCCTGACCGCGGAACGGCTTGGTAAGGAACTCGACTGCTCCCGCCTTCATGGCGCGAACGCTCATGGGTACATCCGCGTGGCCGGTGATAAAAATGATCGGGATGTGGAAGTTGGCAGCGGCCAAGTCGCGCTGCAATTCCAGGCCGCTGACGTCGGGCAGCCGCACGTCCAACACCAGGCATGCCGGGGCTTCCGGGCGTTTACTGCTAAGAAATTCGCTGGTCGACCCGAAGGTTTGCACCCGCAGGCCCACCGAAGCGATCAGCCTCTGAACAGCGTCGCGGACCGATGCATCGTCGTCCACCACGAATACGATTGGATCGGTGTCCTTCATGATGCCGTTTCATGCTCGACCGGCAGCGTAAATTGAACCGTCGCGCCTGAGTCGCTATTGCTGCTGGCCCACAGCTTGCCGCCGTGAGCCTCGATGATGGAATTGCTGATGGACAAGCCCATACCCATCCCTTGGGATTTCGTAGTGAAGAACGCGTCGAAAATCCGTTTCTCGTCCTTCGGGGCGATACCAACGCCGCAGTCCCGCACGGCAACCAGGACTTCTCGGGAGTTGTGCATGTCCGAACGTATCACGAGCCGCCGGGGCCGGTCAGCAACGTCGTCATCGCTTCGATGCCGTTTAAGATCAGATTCACAATCACTTGCTGCAATTGGACCCGGTCGCCCAGCGCGGCCGGCAGATCGGCGCCCAGCTCGGTGTGAAGCTCAACCTGGTTCCTCAATGCCGCTCCTTCCACCAGAGCGCGCACCTCGCGAATCAGTTCGTTGACGTGCAATTTCGATCGTTCGGGCGCAGCTTTGGTAAACATGGCGCGAATATGCCGGACCACTTCGCTGGCACGCGTGCCTTCCTGCGCGATGCACTCCACCGCCGTCCGCGCCTCTTCCAAATTTGGCGGATCGCTGGAGAGCCACATCATGCATGCATCGGCATTGGTAACTACAGCGGCCAGGGGCTGGTTCACTTCGTGAGAGATGGATGCCGCCAGCGCGCCCATCGCGCTCATGCGCGTCATACGGGCGAGTTCGGCCTGCGCTTCGTAATACGCATCTTCCGCCCGTTTGCGCTCGGCCATTTCCGCCACCAACTGCGCATTAGTCTGCTTCAGTTCGGCGGTCCGCTCCTCCACCCGCAATTGAAGTTCGGCGCGAGCGTACTGGAGCTCGGCCTCGGCCTGCCTGCGCCACGAACTGAACCAACCCACCACCGCCGAGGAGGCTGCAAATTCGATGAATACGGGGACTGCCTCTCGATTCAGTCCGAAAGAATGAACCGGAGCCATGAAGAAGTATTCAACCGCCACGGAACTCAATAGGACCGCGAGCCAACCAGGCCACTTTCCGCCGAACCAGGCGCTTAAAACCACTGCCGTGTAGAAGAAGATATATCCGGCCGTAGAAACCGCACTCTGCAAAAGAAACGTCAGACCCAGGGCGGCTACCACCAGCACCACCGCCAGCCCAACGCGAGACATCCAAGGCAACCGGCGGGCGCCGGGAAATGTTTCCGCGCGAATCGTGGATTCTGGCATCGTTACGGCTTAATGAGCTTTCTTGAGGTTACCTCGCGACCAGGGCGGGATATAATGTGGCATGCCCTGCGAAGAGTGTGATCGGCTGTCGAGGGCTGAGATCGAGGCGACCCGCAGTGCCGTCGCCGCGGAATCCCGGCTCCAGAATTTTTTCCCGGAGCCTCCCTTCGGTGAAAGCGCCGCGAAAGAGCTAAAGCGCTGTCAGCGTGCCTCGGAAGACTCGCGCGAGGCGGTCAACGTGGCGCGCGGTCAAAGAGTCGCGCACGCCGAATCTCATTCCATGACAATGTCGCATTGATCGCGGTAATGGGCACAGTGTCAATGCGCATTGGAGAGTTTGCGGTAGTACTCGGCAACTGAGTCCTGGTAGCCGGCCGGAATCTTCGCCGGGTCGGCGTTGCGTATCGTTCCTCCCTGGCTTTCGTCGAGCTGGCGGCGCAGTTGCAATTCCAGCGCGTCCACGCCGCTGATCAGCTGCTGGTGCATCTGCTCCACCAAAGCGGGATTTCCAGGGAAACGCTTGGGATCCAGATTGCGCATCTGATCGATCAAAGCCTGCAGTTCGCGGCGCGCCTCCGGACTATCCTGCACCGCGGAGCGAACCTGGTTGAGAATGTTTAGGCCCTGGTCAATCTGGCGCTGGGCATCGGCCGGGTTAGGACCTGTTTGAGGCGCGACGGCCCGCCCGGAGATTCGGGTATTGCCGGTGTCATAGTTATCAAACACGCTGCCTTGGCGATTGCCGGTGCCGCCATCCGCCGCGCCGGCCTGACCAGAGGTGCGATTGCCGTTGGAGCCCGACTGTTGACCGCCTCGTTGCCCACTGGGTTGCCCACCTGGTTGCCCATTGGGTTGCCCACTGGCGCCGGAAAGTTGATCGCGCAGGCGGGAAAGTTCGTCCATCGCACGGTTGAGCGCGGCATTTTCGGACCCGGGCTGAGCGCTGCCCACGGCTCGAGCCGCTTCCGTCACCTGTTGGCCCAACTTCTGCAAATCGCTGGTGAGGGCGGTTTCGGCCGGATCGGAAAAGGTGCCGCCGCGCAGCCCATCCGAACTGCGTTGCAGCCGGGTGCCCAGGTCGTTTTCGTCCATGCCTTCCAGCGCGTTCCGCAACTTCGTCGACGCCGCCGGTTGGGTGGGCGAAAGCTCGCGCGCCGTGCTGCGGAGTTGCTGCGTGAGACGCGACAAGTCGTCACTCACCTGCTGGCGATCGTTGACCATTTTGTCGATTTCCGATGCAGTAGGATACTTGAGCGGCCGGTTGGCAGCGCGGGCGGCAATCTGTTGAGCCATCATGTCGCGCACTTGATCCGCTTGCTGTTTTTGCCGGGCAGCCAACTGCTCGGCGGTTTGGGCCATCGAGTTGAGCCGGCCCGCGGCGTCCTGTTGCTGCAATCCGCCGAGCAGGTCGGTGGCTTGACGCAAGCGGTCGGCCGCACGGCGGGAGTCGGCTGCACTGGCGCCTTGGGTGGTAGCGCGCTTCATGTCGTCATTGGCTTGACGCAGGCGATCCAATGCTTGTTGGGCGGCCTGTTCCCTGGATTGTCCAGAATTAGACTGTCCAGAATTAGACTGTCCAGAATTAGACTGTCCAGAACTGGATTGGCCAGACCTGGGCTGCCCTGAGCTAGACTGTCCGGAACTGGCTCCCGTCTGGCTGCTTCGGCTGCTTTGCCCACTCGGCTGGCCACTCTTAGCGAGCTGCTGCTCCATTTCCTGCTGGAGCTGCTCTGCCTCTCGCCGCAACATTTCCTGTTGCCACTTTTGCTCCGCGGTCTGCTGGCCGTTGCGTTGCTGCTGAGCTAAGCCCTCTTCGCGCTTGGCGAGCTCGTCGAGTTTTCTCAATGCGTCGTCGATTTCTCGAGCCTTTTTCTCGGAGCTGCTAGATGCGCTTTGCGGCGTTTCGTATTGATTCTTCTGCGTATCCAGTTCCAGTTCGAAGAGCTGGGCCAAATCGCGCGCCGCGCCGCCCCCGCCGCCTCCCCCTCCTTGCGCTCCAAATGCGACCTGAATTTGCCGGAAGGTGGCTTCGGCGCGAAGCAGGGCTTGCAGAGCCTTCTGTTCGCTGGGAATGGCATCCTTCCACTTCTGCTGCTGCAAGCGTTGCGCGGCGGGCTCCATGGCTTGGGCGGCTGCCAGCATATCCTTCTGGAAATCTCCGATGGCTTTCACTTCGTCCGTCAACTCGCGAGCTTCCAAGCGGCCGGAAAGCGTAACGGCCTGATCGCGCAAGGTGGCTTGCGATTGGGACAGCAGCTTCGCGATGTCGGTGGCCTGCTGTTGCGTCGCGTTCTTGTCGCCCAGTTGTTTGAACGTGGCGGAGATGATCTCCTTCTCGCGCATCGAAATCTCAGCCGAAGGATCGCCCCCACCGCCTCCTCCGCCCCCACCACCGCCGGATGTTTGCGATTGCGAAAATTCGCGCTCGTACGGGTCGGCCTGGATAAACATCATGTCGGTGTGGGTTTCGGCGTTGCCGTCCTTGGCGGTGGCGTAGACGCTGACCAGATCGCCCGGCACGAGCTTGAAATTCTCGAGCGCGAGAGTGGTGGATCCGTCGGCCAATTTCGCGCCGTTTTTATGGAGAAGATCCACAGTAGTTTCGGGACCGCCGTTGACCGAATAATGCAGCGCGACCGCGTGCAGCCCGTACTCGTCGGTGGCTTTGGCCGCGACCGTCACCTCTTCGATGGGGCTGGCATGATAATCGCGGCCGGGACGCGCCAGGAAATCTGCGGCGGGTTGGCTTTGCGGGCCTCAATGAAAAAATCCTCGCTGACGCGAACGGGCTGGCCTTGCTCGATACCCGCGACGTGATAGACGCCATCGCGATCCATCTTAACGGTGCTGTGATAGACGTTATTCTGACCGCCGGTGAGCTGGATCTGTTGTTCGTTATCGAACTGGATGCGGCCGCCGGGAAGCGGGCGATCGGTGGAAATATCGATTTCGGCTTCGGTGCCGATGACCGCGCGCAAATCGCCGCCGCGTTCTTCGATCTCTGGCGGCAGGCCGGTCCAAGCAGGGTAATGATAGGTGACGCGAATCTGTTTCACCGCGGGCAGATCGGTGACGTGAATATTGTAGTGCTTGGACGTCATCGCTCCGGCCGTAACGTAATACTCGACGTTCTCGGGCAGACCGGCGAATAGAAACTCGTAGCCGCCGGCAAAACTGCCGGCCGCTTTGGGCAGCATCGCAATCTCTTCCCATTTGGAGGAACTCTGAAAACGCGCATGCACTCTGACGCTGGGTGAGCGCAGGCCGGTGGGTAGCGCCGAAACCATCTGATCGGCGTGCCGGCGTACGACGGCGTCGCCGGGAGTGACGCGGAGATCGTAGAGCGCAGGCTGGTCGCGATGCGGACCAGTCCACAGCAGAGACGCGCCATAGCCGAGGAAACCAGGCCCCGCGGCGATCATCCAAAGCAGGATAACGAAAGCGCCAACACCGGTGCCGAGCGAGATCCAGAGGCGTCGGCCGGTCACCAGTTGCGTGGGCTCGGCGGATTGCGCGATGCCGAGTGTGTCGCCGGCGAGCAGTTCGATGAAAGGATCGTAGCCGTCACGCTCAGTGAACGTGGTGAGTCGCTGCTGGAATTGTGGAAAGGCCGCTTCCGCCGTTCCGATGGCCCGGCGGCGGGTCAAGCGGCGTAATGGCAGGCCTAATCCAACGGCAGCGGCAACGGCCAAAATCAGGATCAGTGCGAATCGTGCGGCTGTGACGCTTCCCTGCGAAAAGGCGAGGGCGTTGGCGATGGTGACCAGCACGAGCGTGGCAATGAGAGCGCCGCCGGTGAGGATAGCGATGCCACGCAGGACCGTGCCCCAGCGCAGACGTTGTTCTAGTTGCGCGATATAGGCGTGAAGTTGTTCGCGGGCAGTCATTTAGTCTCTAACCGCGGGGCCGACGCTAACAATTGAAGCATATCGCATCGCCGATAAGGAGGGTGTCGCCGGACTACTTCCCAAATCCGACTTTAAAGCACGCCTTGACCGATGCCCAGTCCGAATCTGAGAGCCGACCCACTACGCGAACCTCCCGCTGCGGGAAAGTGACGGGAAACAACCTAAAGTAGGATGCCGTGTGCAACCCCGCTTGCCTCCAATCAAGAAGTGCGCAATCAGTCGGAGCCAGAGGCTTCGGAACCTGCGTCGTAATGAAGCCCACTACAACGTCGGGCCGATGTTGATGATAATCCTCGGTTGAGAGCACCACTGCGGGGCGAGTCTTCGTCACCTGGGCGCCAGGAAACGCGCCAATGACAATATCGCCGGGCTTCAACCTTCTTCCCGCTCCTGTTCTTCGAAGCGCCGAATTGCGGCCGCTGTCGCTTCAGCGAGATCCTCGTCACTCCAAGAATCGGACCACTGGACTGTGCGCCCGCCTGCAAGGTCAGCCAATTGGCGAGCCCAATCGAGCACCTTGCCAGCCTCATCGGGCGGGAGTGCCCGGACCACACTGATCAGCGATTCTTCCTCATGGCTGAGCAACATAGTTTTATTGTATCGCTGGAAGCTCGAGCCAAGCTGCGTCAGGCAAGTCGGCGGCCAAGCGGTTCCAACGGAGGCGGCGGGCGATTTGCGCGCCCGATGGTGGATGTTGTTAGTAGTGAGGCGAAGACTGATTGTGAGTGGCGTGAACACTAAAACTATTGCCCCGGTGCACGGTACCGCATCTTGACTTCGAGCGCCTTGTCAACTTCTTCCACCGTCAGCAGAGGTGTCGTTCGAATCGTGACCGTGCCGGTTCCCGCCGTAGTCAAGGCCACTGCCGCAGCGGTGATATTGTCGGGTAGGTCCAGAATAATGATTACGTCGTCGGTGCCGAAGGCGTAGTAGAAGGCTTCGACATTTCCCCCGAGCGCCTTGACCGCCGCTTGCACATCGGCCCGGCGACCGGACGCGGAGTCTCCCACGAGGCCTTGAATTCCTTGGGTAGTATAGGAAGCCTGGATCAAATACTTGGGCATTTTCAGCCCTCCCTTCCCGTGCAAGCTCCAACGATCCACGGTTGACCGATTTTAGCCTAAACGAAGGAGTTAAACCTCCTCGTCACGCTGCGTCCCCAGGTAGCGGCTGGCCAAAACCGATTCGGCGACAGCGGACGCGAGCACCAGCAGCATCACGTACCACCAGAGAGTCTGCGCGCGTCTTGGCGGAAGGCGCCGCGCCGGATGCGGACGCAACTTGCGAAGAATCGCCGCCTTTCCCCTGCCACAGGGCCAGGACATCGTTCGGGATCACGTCGAGGTTCGATTCCTTGGGATCGGGGTTGACGCCGACTTCGTCCTGGCGTCCATTGGCCAGGCGGAGCTGGTAGTAGCCGGCCTCGGTGAGCTGGAACGATTGCGCGGAGGCGGCCTCGCCCAGAGTGAGCGGGCGCTTCCCTTCGGGGTCGGTGACCTCGACGCCCTGCGCTTTGTTCCTTGGCGTTGCGCAGCTCGAGGTAAGCGTCCACTGCACGCGCGCCGCCCTGGCGTTCGCTGCCTGCAAGATAGCGCGCGGTCTGCTCGATGAAAGGGACGAACGCGGGATTCAGGGGAAAATCGTTGGTGAGGTTGTCGAGCCCGGAGGTGAGCAGCACCACGCGGCCCTCGCCGATGCGTTTCTCGAGCAACAGCGGCGTCTGATCGCCCAAGCGAACAATCACGCGGGCGGCGTCCGATCCGGTCCCCGGATCAACATTGAGCGCGTAGAAAAACTTCACGCCCGGCCAGCCGTCGGCCTTGGCCACGGCGGGATAGGAGGAGTCGCTGGAGCCAACCGCCATGTAGCGATCGGGAACGCGGTTGTAGTCGCGGGTCTCGATGATGTGCGCGCCGAAAATGGGAATCTGCGAGCGGGCGCCCGCGGAAGTTCCCGCGGCGATCAGGAGGCTGCCGCCGGAGCGCACGTATTGCGTGAGCGAATTTTCCAGAAGCGAAGGCAGCGAATTGAGATCGGAGAGAACGATGAACGCGTAATTGGATGGCTTGCGATCGGCGGCCTCGTTGACGTTGATCGATTCGAGAATAAAGGCCGATTGCGCGGCGGCCGAGAGCGCGGCGCCGATGTAGAGCGGCGAACGGTTGTCGCCGTAATTGTGAATCAGCAAGGCCTTTTGCGGATCGGAACGCTGGACGGCGAAGCGGCGCAGGTCGTCGGCCGGAAGCGCGTCGGCGGAGTCGATTTTGACTTCGCAGCGGCTGAAGCCGTAGGGCACTTCGAGGGCGGGGAAGTCGACGGTGGCGCGTCCGTTGGCGGGGACCGCAACGGTCTTGGTCGCGGTGGTCTTGCCGTTCACCACCAGCGATACGGTGCGTTGCGCGGCGGGAGTGCCGTAGCCCGCGATCACGGCTTGTACGTGAACCGGCTTGGCGTCCTTGCCCCAGACTTGGCCAGGGGCGTCCACCGATTCGACGGTCCAGTTGGGTTGGGCCTTCGATGACCACAGCGTGAGTCACCAGCGTGACGTTGGCGGGCAGCGCCATGTCGGAGAACGTGGCGGACAGCTCGCTGCGTTGCATGTCGCTGAACAGATGAAGCTCGATGGGAGTGTGGACGCTCTCGGCGATGGCGCGCACGGCGCGCGCCAGCTCGCCGAAGTTCCCATGGCCATCGCCGGGTTGAATGGCCAGCACAGCGGCACGCAGCGCCGCTTGATCTTCGATCGGCTGGGTCATCAGCCGCAATTGCGATCCGAACGCCGCCACTTGAGCGCGCGCGGCGCCTTTTCCGGAGAGCACGCTGATGGCTGCGTCCTTGGCGTCGGCCAGACGCGTTCCCGCACGCATGCTGAAGGAATTGTCGATCACCAGCAGCACCAGCCGGTTGCTGGCGAGGGCGGTGGCATCGCGATTAATGAACGGATTGGCGAACGCGAGAATCAACAGCATCAGCAACAGCAGCCGCAGGGACAGCAGCAGAAAATAGCGCAGCCGGCGATGATGGGTGGAAGCTTGTGTGCGCGACTCGAAGAACATCAACGAGGGGACTGGCCTGGCTGTCGATTTTAGCTTCCTGAGGAGATGCAAGTAGAGAGGAAGCGCGAGTCCGGCGAGAGCGGCGAGGAACCAGGGCGCGAAGAGTCCCATTCAGGTGCGAGCTCCATTCACTCAAATATTGGCGATAGCCTCGCCAGCACTTCGTCCATGATCGCATCTGGGACACTTTCCAGTTTCCTGCCACCGCGCGCGGCGAGATCGAGAGTGCGAGGCTGGTCGCACCGGACGACGCCTGTCGTTTTGGTTCCGACGTCGGTCAGAGGCACGGCGAAGCCTGCAGTGCGGGCGAAATTGCCGCCACTCGTGATGGGAAGAACGATGGGGAGCTTGGTAGTCCGGTTGAAGGCATCAGGGGAGACGATCAGTACCGGACGGCGGCCTTTTTGCTCGTGTCCCGACGTAGGATCGAGACTGACGAGCCAGATTTCGCCGCGCTTCATCAGATGATCTCGCCACCCACTGGCTTGCTATTGAGCCATTCCCGCTCTTCCTTGTTCCGTCGAGCCTTGGGATTGCATTGGGCGAGCAACTCGTCCAAGGTATAGCGGGGCCGCTGCTGCGGCTCCACGACGAGCCGGCCGCTTTCAACCGCGATGCCGACTTTTGCGCCCGGCTGCAAGCGCAGGATATCGAGCAGCGCGGGCGGGACGGCCAGCATGACCGAGCCGCCGACTCTTCGCAGATTGGTGGTGTGCAAGGCGTTCTCCTTGATTATATATTAGTATAACATTCCCAAACCTCTGAAATTAGGTCAGACATAATGGTCCGGCCGTGCGCCTTTTCAAACGATCCCCCACTTGCGGCGCAGCCACCATTCGGAAAATCGCAGAGCGATCAATACCAGAAAAACGAGCGGTAAATCCCACAGATCCTTGGTCTCACGCACGGTGACGCCGGCTTCGGAGAACGGGATCACGGCGGCCAGTTTGCCGAGGTCGGCAGGTTTCCAATATTGTCCGCCGGTCTGCGTGGCCAGGCGTTCCAGCAACTCACGATTCTGCTCGGTGTGAAAATTCTCCGCGACGCCGTCCATTCGCTGAAAGGTGAGAACATCGCGCCCTAATTCCATTCCGTTGCGTTGGGCTGTAACTTCGGTCAAATAGGAGCCAGCCTTGGGAGCGGACCACGCGGCTTGGAACTGCCCAGGATTATTGGGCACCGGTGACATCTCCACCAATGCGCTGACGCCGCTCGGGCCCAGAATATGCGCTTCCACTTTGGCATCGGGTGCGGGATTATACTCGCGATCGCGAACGTCGGCTGCGAGAGTTACGGCGCCATTGTCGAACAGCATCTGCGCGGGAACGGTCGCAGTTACGTGGCCGGGAGTATCGGAAACCACCCACCGCAGCAACTGCTGCCAGAACAAATCGTGCGCAGTGTCGCCCAGCGGTGAACTCATTTGCCAGCGCCAACTGCCCCCGGTAGCCATGATCGCCGTGCGTCCGCGGCCGAAGCTTTCCGTAATCAGCAGGTGCAGCGTTTTGCCTTCAGGCGTAATCATGTTCGCGAGAACCGACGCGCCCGGTTTGGGACTGCCGGGATCTTCGTAGTCCATCAGATAGGGCAGACTCTTCCACTTAGCGGCGTTCGCGGCGGGGTCGTCAACCAGGCGAGTGATGATGCTGTCCTGGCCCGCGCGAGCGAGTTCGGCGGTGGTATGCGTCGTGCCGTTCCTGGGATCGGCTTCGCGATGAAAAGTACCGGCCTGGGTCGGCAGCGTGGTTGGAAACAGGTCGGTAAGTTTCGTCGCGTTCCAGCCGCCGTCGGCGAGGGAAAACTGACCCCCCAGCAGCAGCAGGCCGCCGCCGCGTCGATCGACGAACTCGCGAATTAATTCCTGCTGGCCGGGAGTGAAGTAGCCTGCTTCCACGGATCCAATGATTAATCCCTGGTAGGCGAACAAATCCTCGGCGCGAGCCGGAAAGCCGCTGGCCAATTCTTTGGGATCGGCAATGCCCTGCCGATAGATTTTGTTTTCACTGGTGCGTACCATGCTAACGATGTGCACCATGCGATCGTCCTCTTCAGCCTGGCGGATGAACTTGTACTCCCAGCGCGGCTCGCCCTCTATATAGAGGATGCGGCGGGGATCCGAAGCGACATTCACCACGCGGGTCAACGTGTTGTTGGCGGTGTTTTCCTCGCCTGGAAGGGCAGCCGCCGCGATTTGAAGCGTTTTGGCGCCCGCGCCGCCGATGTCGAACATGAGAGTTTCAGTCTGCAAGTTGCCGTCCGGCCCGAGCGTGATGCTACGAGAAGCGAGCGTCTTTGACTGGCCACTGCTGACGTCGCGAATAGTCAGATTGACCTTGGCGTTCGCGTAACCGCGTTGATGCAGTGTGATTTTGGCGGCGAGGCGTGAGTCGGCCAACGCGCGGGGAGCAATCGCGGCATCGTCCAGCTCCACGTCGTGCGTGGCGCGCTCGCGTCCGAAACCCACGGTATGAACGGGAATGTGGCGGGCGCGCAAAGCATTGATGGCGTCCGTACTGATGCCGCCGGTGTTGTCGCCCCCATCGCTGAGCAGCACCACCGCGCCGATGGGGAGATCAGAAGTCTCGTCGCTCAGCTGCTTCAGACTGTCGCCGATGCGGGTGGAGGACGCGTTGGGCTTGAGATCATTGAGGCTGCCGATGCGCGCGGGCGCGTCGTCGATCCGATAAAGACGAGTTTGAAAAGATCGGTTCAGGCTGTCCAGGACGCCGTTCTGAAGCGCCTGAACAGCAAGGGCCTGCCGCGTGGAACCGTTCTCCGATATGGCCATGCTGCGCGAGTCGTCCACCAGCACGGCGATGATATTCTGTTGCGGCCGCAGCTGCGCGATCGTGATGGCCGGTTGCCATAGCAGCATCAGAAGAATCGCGGCCAGTAGCGTTTGCAAGCTCCAGATGAGCCAGACTCGCCAGCCTCGCATGACCGGCGCGGCTTCCGATAAACGCGATCGGATCAGCCAAGCCAGCGCGCATGCCGCTGCCAGGATCAAGAGCACCAGCATCCATTTCGGCCACGCGCCTAAGAACGCAAATTGGCCCCGCGCATACACGGAGCGAGGATATTTAAAGAAGAATTCAAACACGGGCTTCTCGATGACTGATTGGAAGAGGTGCTTATTTGGTCCGTCTTAGTGAGTCATGGAGTACGTAATGTAGTTGAGCACGATGCGAAAAGCAAGTCCGGAAAACTTCTCCGGGTACTCCGGGCTGTCGGCCCACTCCCAGGCGTCGCCAAGATGCATGTTGGCACAAATGGCCACCATGATGCGCCCGTGCTCGTTACGGATGGCGCGCCACTTGGGCACATAGCCGTCCTTCTCATATGTGCGGCCGGTGTTGACGTAGACTTCGCTCGGGATCTGAAACTTTTCGTTGATGTCGTACAGGACGTGGTAAATCTCGTCTTCATCCTTGAGATCCTCCACGGGCCGGTCGGGCAGCACCTGGCGCATGCCGGCCATGAAATGCTGCCAATCGTCCGTGCCGTGGAAATCGTCCACCATAAGGAAGCCGCCCTTCAAAAGATAATCGTGCAGGCGTTTGGCCTGCTGGTCGGTAAAGGTCCAGGTGTTCACGTCGACCGCGTAAATCCACGGGTAATCGAAAAGATGATCGCTATTGAGATCGGCAACGTTGAGCGCTGAAGGCGAGTTGATGCGCGTCAGACGCCGTAGGGCGATCAGGCAATCGTTGTCAGCCTTGGGATAATCCCGAGACCAAGTGCCCCGAAAACTCCGATAACCGAAGCTGGCGCCGCTGGCATAGCCGGAAGTGTATTGGAGACGGCTCCAATAGAACTCCGAGGGCACGCTCGGTCCGCCGGAGTAGTCGTACGAGTATCGGCCGCCGAAACCCTGTTCGCCTCCGAATTGCATCGCAAAGAGGCCGACGCTAAGTGAAAACAGGAGAGGGCGCACCAGCATCATCGATAGTTGCCTCGAATCTTGATTAAAGCGTATCAGAAGGGCGAGGGGCGTCGGATGGTCGGGCAGCTAGCTCTCCTCTGGCAGTTCTACCTCGACATAGCTGCCCGGCGTCGCCGCATCCACAGAGGCAGCGATCTTTTCGACATGCTGTTTCACAACCGGCCATCGCGGGGTGCTTAGCACGACAAGAGCTATGCGACGTCCGGCAAGGTTCTGCTGATAGCGAATGTTCTTGTCGGGGGTAATAAAGACATCGAAGCCTGCTTCCTCAGCGGCAGCCAGCAAGTCGCCGTTACTCAGCCGATCCCATCCTCGGTCTTTCGCCTTTGTGACCGTATGCCCCGAGAGAAATGCAGTCAGCGGCCGCGGTGTTCCGTGATCAAACAGAACGCGCGTCGAGGGAAGTTAACGATTGGTTTTCAATGGCGGGCGGACTCGGTGGGTCAAGGCTGCGAGCCGCGAACTCCAGCACGGCGACAATCTGCTCGCGCGTAACATCAAACCATTCCATCACCTCGTCTACTGTGGCTCCGGCTTCAAGGTTTTCGAACACTGCAGACACCGGCATGCGGGTGTCCTTGAACACCCATGCACCACTCAGTCTGCCCGGCACGCTTTCCACGGCGGGGCATTGCGACCAGTCGAGAGTTGCCATGTTATTGCCCTCTTTTCATCGTATCCTTAAATATTCCCGCGGTAAGAAAGTAGGCCGAAATGATCACCCCGGAGTCCACGCGCACCCGACGCCTGAAGAGCCTCGCAGAGCCGTTCCCAGCGCCCGTAGACGCGTTGAAGTTCCCGCGATTTGCCGGTATTTCCACCTTCTTCCGGCTGCCGAACATTGCCGACCCAACTCGTTTGGACGTCGCGCTACTCGGCGTCCCATTCGATGGAGGCACCAGCTATCGCACGGGTCCGCGGATGGGTCCGCGCCACGTGCGCGATCAGTCGGCCATTATCCGCCCCTACAACCCGGTGATGAAGGTCAGCCCCTTCTCGCACCTTGCGGGTAGCCGACTGCGGCGATCTTTCCATCAATCCCGTCTCCATTGAAGACACCTACGACAGAATTACGAAAGGCCTCCAGCCGGTCCTGGACGCGGGGACAATTCCGATGTGCGTGGGCGGAGACCATTCCATTCTGCTTCCCATTCTGCGCGCGATTCATGCCGCTCATGGACCAGTCGCGCTCGTTCAGCTCGACGCTCACTCCGATACCTGGGACACCTACTGGGGCATGAAGTATTCGCACGGAACGCCCGTCCGGCGAGCGATCGAGGAGGGTCTTCTGGACGAATCCCATATCTTACAAATTGGACTGCGCGGGCAACTCTACAGCGACGAAGATATGGATTATTCCCACGAGCACGGCATCCAAATGATCACCGCCGAGGAATTTCACGAGCAGGGCCTGGATTTAGTGCGCCAGAAATTGAAGAGCTTTGGCGACGTGAAGACGTACCTCACGCTCGATATCGACGTCGTGGATCCCGCATTCGCGCCCGGAACTGGAACGCCGCAGGTGGGCGGGCTCTCCAGCGACCAGATTCTCAGATTGGTCCGAGCGCTGAAAGACCTAAATCTGGTGGGATGCGATCTAGTCGAGGTTTCCCCGCAATATGATTCCGCCGAGCTCACGTCCCTGCTCGCGGCGAATTTGCTATTCGAACAACTTTGTCTATTTTGTTTTTGATTCTGAGTGGCCGTGCGCGCCGTCGGACGATATCAGCACCACGCTGATCAGCGCACAAGCCACCCCCACCGCCTGGAGTCCCGTAATCGATTCGTGAAAGATGACGGGAGCCACCAGCACAACTAGCAGCGGATACATCGCCGTGATCGGCATCACCAGTGACGCTTTGCCGCCGGCAGCCATCGCCGCCATCAGAGTCCAGGCCCCCAGTCCATTGAATACGCCGTTCACAAGCGCCCAACCCAGCGCGCCGGATGTGTAGTGGAACGGCGAAGGGCCGCTGTACAAGATGGGCTGCAGGAGCATGAAACCGATGACGGACCATACTAGGGCGCTCTCCGCCGAAATCAGATTGGTCGCCATCTTTTGCACGATCCCCAGAGTGCCCCAGGAGAGCAGTACCAGAAGTGAAAACCAAAGCCAAGGAGCGTGCATCGGCCTAGAAAGACAAAATCACAATCGCGGCTACCGCAAATAGCATTCCAACCGATTGGCGGGCCGTGATTCGCTCGCGCAGAAACAGAACCGCCAGCACTACCGTGAACATCGGGTATAGCGAAGTTGCTGTCGTGACCACTGCGGTATTTGAGCCGCCGCGATAGGCTGCGTACAGCGCCAGCCCTCCAGCGGCCAACAGCACGCCCGCGATCAATTCCAAGCATCGCGCCGCGCTTACTCGATTCCAGGCGGAATCCTCGCGTCGCAAACAACACGATTCCAAATGCCAGGAAGCCGAACGCCGCTACGAACTGCATCATGTTGGCCGGCAGCTCGTTGGATCCGAACCTGGCGCTGATCGCAAAACCCGCCCAGCAAAATGCCGAGGTAACGGAATACCAGAACCACTTCTGCTTAAGCGTCTTCACGAATTATCACGGTACCATGGTCGTTTCGCATGCGACGTCTCATCGAACGACGCGACTTCTTAAGCTCGCTGGCCTCGCGGCGGTGTCTACACGGCTGGACGCCCAGCAAACCCAATCGTTTCTGGCGCCCGCCGGCCCGCAAGACGTGGCCAAGACCGATTTCACGCTGAAATCGCGCCGGTCACGGTCGAACTGGCGCCCAATCGCATCATCAGCACCATCGGCTACAACGGCACTTCGCCGGGGCCGCGGCTGCGGATGAAGGAGGGCGTGCCGGTCACGGTGAACGTGGTCAACAACACCGACGTGCCGGAGTATGTGCATTTTCACGGACTGCTGATTCCCTCCGATGTGGATGGATCGGAGGAAGAAGGCACGCCGGTAGTGCCTCCGCACGGGAGCCGCAGCTATCAGTTCACGCCCACGCCGGCCGGCACGCGCTGGTATCACACGCACACCATGTCGATGGACGATCTGCACCGCGGCAGTTTCACCGGCATGTTCGGCTTTCTGATCGTCGAGGGCGCGAACAATCCCGGCAACTTACGATCAGGAACATTACCTGGCCCTGCGCGATTGGGAGCCCTATTTCACCAATCACAGCGATGGATAACGACGATCTGGATCCCGCGCTGGCGCAGCCGGAAAAGCCGGCAGTGATGGATACGCGCCCGCGCCGGCCTGGAAGTCGCGGCCGATATTTTTTCCATCAACGACAAGGCGCTCGGCGCGGGCGAACCGATCCGCGTGAAGCCCGGCGAACGCGTGATGTTTCATTTTCTGAACGCCAGCGCCATCGAGAACCGCCATCTGGCGCTGCCCGGCCACAAATTCAACGTGATCGCGCTGGACGGAAATCCGGTGCCCACGCCGGCGGCGGTGGACGTGTTGATGCTGGGTCCGGGCGAGCGCATCGATGCCTGGGTGGAGATGAACCAGCCCGGCGTCTGGATCATGGGCGCGCCCGAGGACCCGGTGCGCGAAGGCGGCCTGGGCATTGTCATCGAATACGCCAATCAGCACCGCACGCCGCAGTGGGCGGCGCCGCCGAAATCCAGTTGGGACTATACGATCTTCGGCAAGCCGCCCTCGCAACCCGCGCCCACCGAAAAACTGGACATGGTGTTTGAAAAAGTGCCGCGCGGCGCGGGCAAATTCAACAGCTTCACCGTGAACGGCAAATCCTATCCGCACGAGCAGGAGTTTCTGCTCAAACAGGGCACGCGCTACCGGCTGACGTTTCACAACCGCACCGACGATGCGCATCCGTTGCACCTGCATCGGCACCAGCTTGAGATCGCCGAGATTTATGGCAAACCCACTTCGGGCGTGATCAAGGACACGGTGGTGGTGCCCACCTATGGGCGCGCCAGCGTGGACTTTACCGCCGACCAGCCGGGCCGACGTTGTTTCACTGCCATATCCAGCAGCACATGGATTTCGGCTTCAAGGCATTGCTGCGCTACGCGTAGGCCGCACTCGCACCACTCCGTTCAAAAATCCAAACAATGCGTCTCCCCCAATTACGCCCGCCGCGAAGACTTCCATAACGCTTCGCCCTTCAGGGCCTTTCCATTTGGACCAGATGGCCCGTCCGGCCAGTCCGATAAATACGGCCCACCCGGCCAATGGGGTGTTGATGAGCAGACCCGTTGCCAAGAGAATCCCAGCCTGGCGCCTGGCGCCTCCCAGAAACTGAATGGCAGCGCCGGGAATCGCCCACCAGAGCAGGGAACGCGCGATGTCCCCGGACATGCCGGCACGAATGGTTGCAGCGTACACTCGATCCACGGGCGCGAGCAAATCGTGGGCGAAATATCCGCGATAGGATGCCAGCACCACGAATCCAGCGACCGCCAGCGCGAACAATGCCGCGATCAGTTGCTGCTTTCTGCCCTCGTATTCAAACTGGGGATCGATCCCTTTTCCGCGCAGCAGATAGCCAGCTTTGAGATCGTAGCCCATGTCGGCGAACGCTGGTCCAGTAGCAGCGCAAAATCCAGCCAGCAGCGCTAACGCAGCCGGCGGAAATCCGGCCACCAGCCCTCCAATCAACGTGATCACGGCGACTGCGAACGCCGGAAACCAACCCGCGTGCATCGCCGACAATCCCACAATGAGTTCGTGCACCAGCGCCGCGAAGCCCGCGTACAACACGAAAAAACACAGCCGCACGAGACCCATATCCGTCCACAAACCCGCGGCCACCGCAATCAGAATCGCGATCGCCACGTACGCCGCCATTCCAAGGCCGATGGTCCGCTTCACCGGTCCGGAGGCATGGGCGCCGCCGCGCACATCTCGTTTCGAAACCGTCAGCGCGAGCTGGATCAACGTGACTATTCCAGCGCCGATCATGATCCCTTGAGGAATGTAGGTGTGTCCTAGATCGGGTCCATAGCCGCGCGTCAAGAGACCAATGCCGAACATCGCGAGCGCGACTGGGTTCCCGATAAACGCCACGCCGAATGCGGACATCGGTACGCTGGCGGCTGCTCCAACCGCGCCGACCAACACCCCGATCACCAGGACTGCCGCTCTGCGTCCGCCTTTGTCGCCCGCGATGATCGCTTCCGCCGCCGCCGCCCCTGGAGGCCACGCGCCTTCGGCCGGAAATATGTCGGAGTCGAACATCCTATACAGCAGGTAGGCGTCCAGCAGCGTGGCCAGGAAGCATCCCGCAAACATCGCTGGAATCAGGTCGGAGCGGCCCAGCAGGAACGGGATCCCGATGGGCAGAAACAAGCAGTTAGCGGCGCCAAAAGTGGCTGCGGAGATGGCACTTTGTGCCAAATTCTGTACATGAATCGACCGATAACGCGCAAATATCGCCACCGGGAGGCGCGCCAAACCCATCGCGGCCAGCGCGCCAATCAACGAAGTGTTCGCCGCGATCCCCAGGTTCACCATCAGCTGGATGCCGATAATGGCGCCGAAAATACAGAGCGGTGCGATCAGAAAAAAGACGGCTGGTTCGAAGAATCGTGGATGGCGGGTCAAGCGCTCACGTACCCATCGGCGATATCTTCGGCAACGGCATCGAGAGAGCGCTCAGACGGATCGCCGAATCCCGATCCGCCGGCCAGCACCAATTCCACCTGCTGCTCGGTGCCCGAAAGCGTGATCAGTTCGCCAGTGCCGACGTCCTTCAGCAGAGTTCCGTCGGAGCTCCGAACGCCGCCGAACGCGGCGCCGCCGGGAGCGCCGTCGAACAGCCCCGGAGTCTGAATTGCCACGCCTTCGGGATACAACGAAGTCATGGTCACTTGGCCGTCGTCCTCCAGCTTGCGCATACGCACGCGCTGCCCCAGCCCGCCGCGATGCCGTCCCGGACCTCCGCTGTTGGTGACGTAGGATTTCTCTAGCACCAGGACCGGCACGCGCGTCTCCAGCAGCTCGATGGATGTGTTCGCCGCCGAAGTCGGCCACAAAACGCTCGACTTTCCGTCGCGATGCAGGGAGCCGCCCTGGCCGCCTCCCATGAACAGGTGATCAGAATAGAGCCGTCCATCGCGTTCGTACCCGTAAATATTGATGGCAACCGGCAGCCCTGTGAATGCCTGGACAAGATCGGGTGCGGCGTCAGCGAACGCCCGAAATATTGCGGGCGCGATGTACCAGCCGGTCCGTGTTCGTACATTCACCGATGCGGGCTTGCGGCAATTGAGAATGGAGCCTTCGGGCGCTTTGACTGTGAATGGCTTGTAGCAGCCGGCGTTTCCCCGCACCTCAGGCGTCAGCATGCACTTGAGCGGATAAGTGCCGTGGGCCATGGTGTAGTTCAGCGTGCAATTCAAGCCTCCGCGTGGAACTTGGGGCGGCGCGCCTTCGAAATCTACCTCGATCTCGTCGTCTTGCACCGTTAGTTTCACCGGCAGACGCAAGGGCGTTCCCAAAGGATTCGCCCAGGCCTCCGATCGATAGATTCCATCGGGAATGCGGCGGATTGCATCTCGCATGGCTTTTTCGGATCGGCCCTGGAACACCGCGGCCAGCGCTTCCATGTTGCTGAAGCCGTATTCGTCCATGAACGCGCACAATCGCTCGGCTCCCAGGCGGTTAGCTGCCACGAAGGAGTGAATATCTCCCGACACCTGCGGCCAGTTGCGAACATTCTCGGCCAGCAATGTGAACAGGTCCTCGTTGGGCTGCCCGCGCCGGAAAAGCTTCATCGGTGGAATCTGCAGGCCCTCTTCGTAAATCTCTCGCGCGCGCAAACTGTCCTTGGTGCCGCCGATGTCGGAAACATGGCCGACCGTGCCCACCAGTCCCACTAGGAGTTTTTCCTTGAAGACCGGCATCACGATCGCGACGTCGAAAAGATGCCCGGCGCACAGCCAGGGATCGTTGGTGACCAGGATGTCGCCGGGATCGAGCGTGTCGGGCGGGAACTTCTCGAGCAGCGCTTTCACTGCGCGGGGCAGCGTCAGATTGAACACCGGCATTGCGCGCGGGGAGTGTGCAAGCGTCTCGCCATTGCGGTCCAGCAGCTCGCAGGCGAAATCCTGCGCCTCGGCGATGATCAAGGAGAATGCCGTGCGGCAAACTGTCAGCCACATCTCGTCCACCACAGTCACCAGGCGGCTCCACATGATTTCGAGTCCGACGGGGTCTGCTTCAATTCGGGCGATGGCTTCCGCAAGCGACGTTTCTTTGTTCAAATTCACCTCGCGCCGCGCTGGATCAGCCACAGCGATGCGCAGATTTCCGACCGCGTCCACCAGAGCCGCATCGCCCGGAGCCACTATCGTGGTTGATTCCCGTTCCTCAATGATGGCCGGGCCCTCAATTCGATCGCCTTCCGCGAGCGCATAACGATCGTACACCGCGGTTTCCACGAATCGGCCATCGAACCATGCGCGACGCTGGCCCTTTCGCTTCTCTCCGCCCCCGCCTCCTGCGGATTCACCCAGCGGCAGGTCGGGCGACGGCGCCCAGCAGCGCACGCGAAGGTTCAATATTTCCATCGCCGCACCTTCGTAGACGGAGGTGTAGCGGGCCGTGTATCCAGCTCGGAATGCGTCTTCAATGGCGGGGCCGCTATCTCGAGTAATTTCATTTTCGGGTAGTGTGACTGCGATTTCGTGCATCTGGCCGGCCAGGCGCATATCCGCGGAACGTTCCACGCGCACGGCTGCGTCTGGAGCACCCGCCTCGTGCAACAATCGTCTGCCTTCCTGTTCCAACTCCCGAAGCACGGCGTTGATTGGCTCGGGATTCCACTCACCGGCGAGTGTCGTGGGCCACGAGCGTACGGACTCGAACGACAGCGGCGCCGCGAGAAATCCCAGTGCCGACGCGGCTCCCGAAGCCGGCGGAATGATGACTTCCTTCACGCCGAGCGAGCGCGCGACTTCAGCGGCATGCGCAGGACCGGCGCCGCCGAAGCCGACCATCGCATATCGCCTCGGATCCTTGCCCTTTTCGGCCAGATGCACGCGAGCTGCATCGGCCATGCTCTCCACCGCGATCTTGTGAATGCCCCAGGCGGCCTCCTCGACGCCCAGGCCTAACGGCGCGGCGATGGACGCAATCGCCAGCTTCGCTGCATCCGCGTCCAGTGCGCATGCCGCCGCCTAAGAAGAACGCCGGGTCGTAATATCCGAGCACGATGTTCGCGTCCGTCACGGTTGGTTCAATGCCGCCGCGCCCGTAGCACGCCGGGCCCGGATCGGCGCCCGCGGAACGAGGACCCACGCGCAACAACCCGACTTCATCGATGGAAGCGATGGACCCGCCGCCGGTGCCGATCTCGATCATGTCGATCACCGGCGCTTTGATTGGAAGCCCCGATCCTTTCTTGAAGCGATGCGTGCGCGCGGCCTCCACCATGGGAGCGATTTCGGCCTGGCCATCTTCGATCAGACAGGCCTTTGCGGTGGTGCCGCCCATGTCGAACGAGATCACGCTGCTTTTTCCGGCGCGCTTGCCGAAGACCGCAGTGGCCAAAGCGCCGCCGGCTGGTCCGGATTCGAGCAGCCGGATGGGATAGGCGCGCGCCGCCGAGGCCGAGAGCGTGCCGCCGGCCGAATGCATGAGTCGAAGCTTGCCGCGGAACCCCAGATCCGCGAGTTCGGCCTCCATGCGCGCGACGTAGCGATCGACCAAAGGTTGCACGTAAGCGTTCGCGCAAGTGGTGACCGTACGCTGGTATTCCCACATTTCCGCGACCACTTCCGATGAGATGGAAATCGACACGCCCGGCGCTTGTTCGCGTACGATTGCCGCCGCGCGCTTCTCGTGATCCGGATTCCGGTAGGAGTGCAGGAAGCAAATCGCGATGGCTTGCACGCCCAGCTTGATCAGCTCCGCAGTCGCTTGGCGAACCGCTGCTTCGTCTAGCGTCGTGACTACGCGCCCGTCGCGGTCCATCCTCTCCGGCACTTCGAAGCGGCGCCGCCGAGGGACTAAGGGTTCGGGAAACTGGAGAAAGAGATCGTAGATGTCGTAGCGCTGCTCGGTCCCCATTTCGAGAATGTCCCGAAAACCTTGCGTGGTGATCAGGCCAAGCACAGCGCCTTTGCGCTCGATCAAGGCATTGGTGACCAGCGTGGTGCCGTGAATCAAGTCGGCGATGTCCTCGAATCCCAGACCTGCCTCCGCCAGGATCGCCTTTAGCCCGTCAATGGCGCAGCGCGAGGGATCCTCCGGCGTGGTGAGACGTTTGTGAAGGCGGAGCGCTTCGGTGTGCGCGTCCAGCAAAACGAAATCAGTGAATGTTCCACCGATGTCGAACCCGATTCGGTAACGTTGTTCCAAGTGATTCCTATCAGGCAATAATAACTAATACGATTCGGTGCGATGCGTTATCAATCAACAATGAGAGCCGCTTTCGGTTTTTGTCTCGGCTTGGCCGCGGCGTCAGTTTTAGTTGCCCAGGACGCGGGGCGTCTGCAGCAAGTCGCCACGGCACATCAATATGGACCGGTCGGTTATCGCGATCCTCTGGGCGTAATCTCTCGTTCGGGTGAATGGCTAGCCTACTCGACCGCTTATCGCCTTTTTGTCCAGCGCATAGAGGGCGGTCCGGTCGCCGAGCTTCCGCCCTGCAACACCACGATTCGGCATTTGGCTTGGCTTCCCGATGATCATACTCTCGCGGTGGATTGCGGCGACGCCCGAGCGCGCTGGTGGAGTTACGACACGGCAACACGGACGCGGCATCCCATGTGGCCCGACAAAGCGACGCTCCCGCTTGCGAAATTGGAACAACTCGCCTGGTCCGCCGACAACCGCAAAGTTGCAGGCATGGTGCATCGTGCGGCTGGAACCGAGCTTTGGATCTTGCACGCTGATGGAACCGGCGGCGAGATATTGTCGAGTCCGGCGTCGCTGACTTTTCCGGCATGGGCGCCGGATGGCCGAGTTGCGTGTTTGTCGTTCTTCGAAGGCAAGCAGACCTTGAGCTTTCCATGTGGCGTTAAGTCGATGGAACCTCCTGCGGCGGCGTACGGGCCAGTTGCGTTTTCTCCGGATGGAAAGCAGATCTATCTTGGAATTCAAAATCCGCAGGGTACGCTCGATCTTTGGTCGAGACCGATCACTGGCGGCCCAGGAATCCAGTTGACTCGATTCACCACCGACACGTATGCGCCTTCGGTGGCGCGGACGGGAGCGGTTTTCTTCAAGCGCTCCGAGTACCGAACTAACGTATCGGTTACTCCGGCCAATGGCGGTCCAGTGACGCCGCTGGCGTTGTTTCAATCCATGACCCCGTCCTGGAGTCCGAAGGGCGACCAGATAGCGCTTACGTTCGGAAGCTGGAGACGGGTGGTAGACGATTTTCACTATCCTGACATCGCCCAGGACATTGGTCTGATCTCGTCCGACGATCCAACGCCCGCGCGCGCTCCTGCGAGCGTGGTGCTTGCGTCACCATCGGAGGACCAGGGCTTGTGCTGGTCTCCCAACGGGGAGTGGATGGTGTTGCATTCGCACAAGGATCTATCCGACGATTTGTGGATTCAGCCGGCGGACGGGTCTGTGGCGCCGAGGCTGCTGACGCATTTCGGACGGCCCGCGGAAACAGACTGGCCTCGTTGGTCTCCCGATGGCAAGTGGGTTGTGGTGGCAGCTTACAAGCACGGCGAGAGTCCACTGCGGCACGTGCTTTATCTGATTGGAGTGGATCAGGAGAGCGGAGCGGCGCAACCGCCGAAGGAAATCCCTTTGGAAGATTTCAGCGGCGAGATCACTCATGCCGAGTGGGCTGGCGGATCGGATCGAATCGTCTTTCAGGCTTTCCGCGACAATAATCAGCAGACTATTTACGTTGTGCCGCGAACCGGTGGACATCCGGCGTCAATCATTAATTTTAAGAGCGAGCAGCATGTGGCCGGGTTCGGCGTGTCCCCGGATGGCGCATGGATCGCCTATGTGGCACCGGCGAGCGAGGGATATTTGCAGCTGTTTCGGATTCGGATGGCGGCTAAGAATCCGGAGCAAGCTGAGCAACTGACGTTTGATCCATCCAACAAAACACAACCCTCGTATTCGCCGGACGGCGCCAGGATCGCACTCACGGTGTGGAATTATGACGCGGAATTCTGGATCACTAGAGGCTGGTAATCGGTATAGCCATGAGTGCCGCCGCCGTAAAACGTCGCACGATCCGGAGAATTTAGCGGCTGTCCGTCTTTGATCCGCTCGACCAGATCCGGATTTGCGATGAACAGACGGCCGAAGGCGATCGCGTCCGCGTGCTTCTTTTCGATCGCCTCCGCGGCACTCTCCGGATTGTAAGCGGCTGCCGAGAGCAGCGGTCCATCGAACGCGGGACGAAACAGGGCGGCATTATTCTGGGCGTCGTCGTGGAGTTCATCGGTTAGCCCTATCTCGGATCCCCTGGCCTCGATCAAGTGCAGATAGGCGATTCGGCGCTTGTTGAGCTCCGTGATGACGAAGGTGAATAACTCCAGGGGATTGCTGTCGTGGATTCCGCCGTATTGGCCAAATGGCGAGAGACGTACGCCAAGCCTGTTGGCTCCAACGGCAGCTGTCACCTCATCGACAATTTCGAGCAGGAACCGGGCGCGGTTTTCTTTCGACCCGCCGTAAGGGTCCGTGCGCTGGTTGGTCCCGTCTTCTAGGAATTGCTCGATCAAGTGGCTGTTCGCGCCCTGCAATTCCACTCCATCAAATCCGGCCTGGATGGCGTTCAACGCGGCCTGACGGAACGTGCGGACGATGGCAGTGATTTCTGAAGTCTCCAGGACCCGTGGCGTTTCGGCGGGAACCTGTTCAAAGTTTTTCGTCAGTGCGGGAATCGTGGGAAGGACAGCTGAGGGCGCGACGGGGAGGCCTTCATCCGGCATGAGCGAGGAGTGGGAGTTTCTTCCGTTGTGCGCGATTTGCATGACGATCCGGCCGCCGCGGGCATGCACGCCATCGGTTAGCGCGCGCCATCCGGCAATCTGCGCCGCTGTGTAGATCCCGGGAGCATTCGGATAACCTTGCGCTTGGGGACTAATCGCGGTTCCTTCTGAAATGATGAGCCCGGCTGAGCAGCGCTGCGCATAGTATTGAGCGTTTAACGCGGTAGGAACATTTGCAGGGCCGGCCCGCATGCGCGTGAGGGGGGCCATCACTATCCGATTCGCGAGCTGAATTGCGCCCAGGCGCAGAGGAGTGAAGAGAACATCATTGGACATGCTGGACCTTTCGCGTTCTGCTTAAGCCAGAGCGATCTCGCCCATATCGATCGCGACCAGGAGAGGTTCCTTGACAAGCTGGTAGTCCCCTTCGTACGCGTAGATCCGGCGCTTGGCCGGCACAATGATCCCATCGACGTCGCGGTATTCGGAGGCGTAATTGAGCCCGGTTGCTCCGCCCAGGATGTCGACGGTGTAGTCGTGCCGGCGCAGCAGACCATCCGGCCCGAAGCATGAGATCTGTTGCCGTGTGTGGCTCTTCACGTAGTCTGGGAACGTGACTTTCAGACGCCGCCAAGTCTCGTTCTCAACTTGAATTGACGGGATTTCCTCAGTCTTGAATCCCTCATGGGTGTAGAGGAACGGGGTGTTGAGGTAGGTCCACAAAGCCTCGCCACAAAAATAGGCGACATGGATGTCATCCCACGGGGTTTCTCGCTGTTGACCTTGAAAGGACTCCTCGGGGTTGTCGCGGGACTCAATCAACGTCCCGTCCACCTTTTCCATTAGGACGTTGTTCGGTTTGAAAATCGACCGTTTGTCCTGGCCTGGGAAATCCGTGACCAGTCGCTCCACCTTGGTAGCAACGGTCATCACGACGTTCTTGAGAGCGTCGCCCTTGCTCTTCACGAACCAGATTGCGCCCGTAATGGATGCGGCGACCTTCACCGACTTCACTTTGTTCCAGCGTTCAAGACCGCCGTGCGCTTTAACAGCTAAATTTAGTAATTCGTTCATCGGGACTCCTGGGGTTTATAAAGGAAGGCTCTTGGATCGAGGTGAGTCAACTGTGGCAGGTTCAGGAGAAGAGCGCAACTGTTCTTAATTGCTCACTGGCATCTGTCGCCGGAGCGCGGGCGCGCTGGAAGGGCTTCGGCGATGGTGAGTCGCCTGTTCATAGGACCACGCCAGGCGAAAAAGAGTCGGCTCGGACCACGGGACTCCAAGAAACTCGAGCCCAGCCGGCAAGAAATCTTGCACGTACCCCATGGGAACTGTAATGGAAGGGAAGCCCGCGGGTGAGGCGATGCGCCCGCTGTTCATTCCGGCGGGACTGTTCAGATCGCCGATCAGCCGCGGCGGATTGCTCCAACTTGGATACACGAGCGCGTCGAGCTTCCAATCAGCGAAGGCCTTCAGGACCGCGAGGCGAACCTGGCGCGCGCCTTCCCTAACCGGTTCACACTCGGGATCGTCGTGAGGCAAGCGGGGAACTTCGTCCGCCCTGCGCATGTAGCCGCCCACCGACGGATGAAATTTTCCCGACGCAAGAATCGCTTCCAGGCTGTGAAATGGGGCGTGCGGACCCAGGCTGGCAAGATAATCGTTCAGCTGGTACTTGAACGGCGAGCATCTGGACCACACCAGCGACTCGCCAGCCCGATACGGGATCGACGCGGGGTTGGAGGCATCCAGCTCGTGGATTGGAACAGGGTCAATAATTTCGGCTCCTTGAGCGCGAAGATCGGCCGCGGCGCGGTCGAAGAGACGGACCACTCCGGGGTCGGCCGTCTTAGTCTCAAGCGTGAAGCGCAGCACCCCGATTCGAGCGCCCTTCAGCCCGTTCTTTACGAGAGACTTCAGGTATCCCTCTGGCGGCGTCTTATCCTTGCTAGCGGCCGTGATCGGGTCGGCCGGATCGGGACCGGCGATCACGTCGAATACGGCGACGGCATCGGCGGCCGTTCGCGCCATGGGACCGCCGATATCGCGGTCGAGATCGAGCGGCACGATCCCGGCGCGGCTGGTGAGACCCATGGTCGAGCGGATGCCAACCAAACTGGTGTGCGAGGAAGGTCCTCGAATGGAATTCTCTGTATCGCTTCCAAGGCCTACGGCTCCGAAGTTGGCCGCGATTGCCGCCGCCGTGCCGCCACTTGACCCGGCCGTCACGCGGTCTAGCGCATACGGATTCTTCGTGTAGCCCGGCAGGCGCGAGCTTACCGTCTCGTCACCGCTGATCGCGAATTCCGACATGTTCGCTTTTGCCAGCACAATGCCGCCGGCTTCGCGGATTTTGCGTACCTGAAATGCGTCCGCCGGAGGAATCGAATTGGCCAGCGCCAGAGAGCCGGCGCTGGTTGGCAGATCGAAGGTATTGAAGTTGTCCTTTACGATAAACGGAATGCAATGCAGTGGTCCGACGAAGCCGCGCTTGGCAAAATCGGCATCCAGTTCGTCGGCGCGCGCCAGTGCCTTGGGATTGACCGTGATGATGGCATTGATCGCCGGACCACGTTTATCGTAAGCGGCGATCCGGTCCAAATAACTTTGAACCAGGACGTGGCAGGTGAGGTTGCCCGATCTTAAGGCAGTATGAATGCGTGCAATGGTTGTCTCCTCGATCGCGAAGCGCTGGGGCGCCGCTGCGGCCAATGTCGTGAAAGCCAACCACAAAATTGCGTTCTTCAGAGCCGTCGATCCCAGAGAAGAGTCAGACTTATATATCATAATCGGCATGCGACAACTCACCTTGGCAAAACTCGCCTGCTTGGCGTTAGGGGCGATTGCTGCCCTCTCCGCGCAGGACCTTACGATCACCAACGCCCGCATTATCGGCGCCAACGGCAGCGTGATCGAGCGCGGATCGATCGTAGTGCGCGCGGGAAAAATCGTTTCCGTGACGCCGGGAGGGCCGTCCGCCGCGAGCGGCAAGACGGTGGACGCCAAAGGCATGACCGCCATGCCCGGCTTCATTGATGCGCACCGGCACATCAATACCGGACCCGACGAGAAGGCGCAGATGCAGGCGCTGCTGGAAGCCGGCTACACCACTGTTCTGTCGGGCGGCGGCCCGGCGGAAGGCAACATCACGCTGCGCGATCACATCGAGAAGGGCGTCATCAATGGGCCGCGCATCATTCCTTCCGGATCGTTGCGGCTGAATCAGCACACTCCCGAATCGGCGCGCGCCGAAATTCGGAAGATGGCCGCCATGGGAATCAAGTTTACGGGCGAAATCGCGCTGACTCCCGAGCCGGGGCCGACCGACAAAGAAATGGAAGTTCTGAGGGCCATCGTGGACGAGTCCAAAAAAGTTGGCGTGATGGTGCAGGTGCATGCCGTGAGTTCACCTGCCATGGTGGCGGCTGTCGAGGCCGGCGTGCCGCTGCTGGTTCACCTCCCCAACAAAGACTGGGTGAGCAAAGAGGACGCGAAGAAAGTGGCCGACGCGGGCGTGAAGGTATTGGCGACTATCGGTTTTGGCGCGCCCGTGTTTGGCGTGTTTGCGAATGACAACAAGCCGCGCTTTCGCAACGGCAAAGCGTGGCCCGATTCGATCGACGGCGGCGTTCGGCTGGGTGAAGAAGCGGGATACATGCCGGTGAACGCGCGCACGGTTTGGGATGCGGGTGTAATTCTCGGCTACTGCACCGACACCACTTATGAACCCAAGGCCGGGCTCGAACATGAGCTGAAGAGCTTCAATGTGATGTTCTCCATGCAGGACATGATCAAGATGATGGGGCCGAATACGGCGTCCTATATACAGATGGGCGACCAATTGGGAACGCTGGAACCGGGCAAACTCGCCGATGTGATTCTGCTGGACGGCGATCCGCTGGAAGGCTATTGGAATTGGCTGAAGACCAAAGTGGTGGTCAAGGGCGGCGTCGTTGTAGTCGACAAACGCTAGCTCCTAAGGATTCCAACCGAGGGCAGAGTACCCTTAATGTAGTGCCGTTTCCGAAGAAACCCGAAGTGATGAGTCCCGCCGGACATTGGCCACAGCTCCACGCGGCCATCGAAGCCGGCGCCGATTCCTGCTATTTCGGACTCAAGCATTTCACTGCGCGCGCCAAGGTTGGTTTTGAGCTGAGCGAACTGCCCGAAGCGATGCGAACCCTGCATCGACGGGGCGTGCGGGGTTGTCTGACGTTCAACACGCTGATCTTCGAGCACGAGCTCAGCGAAGCCGCGCGCTTGATCGGCCGCATGGCGGAAGCTGGTGTCGACGCGCTGATTATTCAGGATATCGGCGTGCTCAAACTGGCGCGCCAGATTGCTCCCGAGCTGGAACTTCACGCCTCCACGCAGACCAGCATCACGAGCGCGGAGGGCGTCGAGTTCGCGCTGGCGCAGGGGGCCGACCGCGTCACGTTGGCTCGGGAATTGTCTTTGGAAGAAGTGGCTGCGATCTACGCGAAGACCAAGGCCGATCTTGAAATCTTCGTCCATGGCGCTTTATGTGTGGCTTACTCGGGCCAATGCTTTTCGTCTGAAGCGTGGGGTGGGCGGAGCGCCAATCGCGGCCAATGCGCGCAGGCCTGCCGGTTGCCTTACGAAATGTTGGTGGATGGCGTCCGGAAGCCGCTGGCCGACGCGCGCTATCTTCTGTCGCCGGGCGATCTCTCGGCGCTGCATCATTTGCCGCAGATTATTGCGACGGGCGTGAGGTGCTTGAAGATTGAGGGCCGCTATAAAGGCGCCGATTATGTAGCGCTGACCACGCGGGCTTATCGCCAGGCCGTCGATGACGCGTGGGCAGGCAGGGATTTGTCGATCACGCCCCGCGAGGAGTTGGAGCTCGAGCAGGTTTACTCGCGCGGCCTCGGGCCCTATTTCATCACCGGCGTGAACCATCAGACCGTCGTGAACGGACGCAGCCCGCGCCATCGCGGCGTCCATATCAGCACTGTCACTGCGGTTCACGATACGAGCGTGTCGGTGCAGCCGGCGGAGGCGCACGAAATCGCTCCGCTGAAAGCGGGTGACGGCGTGGTATTCGATGCGGCCGATTGGCGCAGCCCCCAGGAAGAGGAAGAAGGGGGCCGTGTTTATCACGTTGCACCGCAGCTGGACGGCACGCTGGAGTTGAGCTTCGCCAATAATGCGGTGAATTGCCGCAGGATCCGCCCGGGTGATTTGGTTTGGCGCACGCACGATCCGGAGCTCGATCGGTCCGCTCGTCCGTTCCTGGACCCGGCGGCGCCTGTGGCAAAGCAGCCAGTTGCGGTCCATGCGACAGCCGAAGAAAATCAGCCGTTGCGAACTCGATGGATTTTGCCAAACGGGCATTCGATAACGGTGGCCTCGCCCGGTGCGCTCGACGTCGCGCAGAATCGCGGCCTCACCGAGGAGACACTGAGAGAGCAGCTCGGCAGGCTGGGCAATACGGCCTATGAACTGGGCGAACTGAGCGCTGAGATTACGGGATCGGTCTTCGCGCCCGTGTCGCTGTTGAATCGAATGCGGCGCGAGGCTGTCGAAAAGCTCGAAGAGCTCCAATCGCGTCCGCCAGATCGGTTGATCCATCCCGCGCCGGACCTGCGGCGTGAGATCCACCCGGCTGGCGTCGCGACGGCTCAAGTCCACGTCCTGGTTCGCAATGCGGAACAGCTGGAAGCCGCAATAGCTGTCACGCCCGATAGCATCACTTTGGACTATTTGGATCTCTACGGCCTGCGCCCTTCCGTGCAACGCGTGAAGGACGCGGGGGTGCAGGTGCGAGTGGCCAGCCCGCGCATTTTGAAACCAGGCGAGAGCCGTATTGTGGATTTTCTGGTGAGCCTGCAATGCCCGATTCTGGTCCGCAGCACTGGGATTCTGCAAACTCTCAACAAGACCGCCGGCCAGACACTAATCGGCGATTTCAGCCTCAACGCCGCTAACACGCTGACTGCCGAAGCGTATTTGGAATTGGGACTGGAGCGGCTGACGCCGACGCACGACCTCAACGCCGCGCAGATCTCGGCATTAGCCGGAACTATTGGTCCGGAGCGGTTGGAGGCCATCGCGTATCAACATCTGCCGGTGTTTCACACAGAGCATTGCGTCTTCTGCCGATTCCTTTCCACCGGCACTACGTATCGCGATTGCGGCCGGCCGTGCGAACAACATCGGGTGGCGCTGCAAGATCCGCAAGGCCGCGCGCATCCGGTGATCGCCGACGTTGGCTGCCGCAATACGGTTTTCGGGGCGGAGGCGCAAGAGGCAAGCGCGCACATCGATTTGTGGCGAGCGGCTGGTATTCGGCACTTTCGTTTGGAATTTGTGCACGAATCGGCGGACGAGGTTCAATACGTCACGGCAGCGTTCCAGGCATTTCTCGCAGGCAGAAGCACGGCGGTCCAGTTGGGTTCTGAACTAAAGCGATGGGCTCCCGCGGGAGTCACGGAAGGAAGTCTGTTCGTGGCCGCGGACTTCGAGCGCTTTCCGATTCTGCAGTAAATGGCGGACTTCCATAAAGCTGGATTGCTGTATGTGAAGGACGGACGCGTCCTGCTTTGCCGCAAAAAGCACACCACGTCGCTGTTGATTTTGCCCGGCGGCACTTTCGAGCCGGGGGAGACTGCGGAAGAATGCCTGAGGCGCGAGTGCCGCGAAGAGTTGGGCGAGGTGGACGTCTCCAACCTTCAATCACCTGGGCGATTACGAAAGCCTGGCAGCCGGGCAGGATGGCAAGACCGTAAAAATCGAGCTATACGCTGGCGAGTTGGAAGGCACGCTCGCCCCGCACGCTGAAATTCAAGAGCTGGTCTGGTTCGGTCCTCTGGATGATTCCGCGCTGCTTGCGCCGAGTCTTCGCGACGTCATCTTTCCCGACCTGCGCCGGCGTGGGGTCATCGTCCCTGCGGCGCCGCCACCGGAGGCCTGGGCGAAATGGATTTCTCCAGAGACGCTGCTATCGCAGGTCTACAACACTGCGCCGTTTCTAAAGGACCGAGTGCCCGCCGCCGGAGCCCGGACGGCTGATCGAAATGGGCGGAACAGCCGGACGGATTTCTCCGCGTCCTCGCTAGTTGGGAGAATATTCTTCGGCCCAATCTGAACCATGCTGAGCAACTGCAAGACTACTTCGCGCTTTGCCTGTCCTGTCATCATGCCACCGTCGCCACGTTCGTACCGACGGACGTAGACACGAAAATCCGCGGCATCGCATGGCACGAAACATCCGACCCTGAGGTGCTGAAGCCGATGCTGAAGTTTGCGCTGGATGCGCGCGGCTGGACGGAGGAGGGAATTTCGACGCGCTCCGTTCGCGGCGTCAGCGGGCACGATGGCGAGCACTGGAGCGCGATCGCCGGCGGATTGGGCCGCATGCTGGAACTCGGCGACACCGCATCGGCGGAAGAAGCGTTGGCCGCCATCGAGGCCGAAATCGTTCGGGAACAAGCGGTTTTCGATCAGGTAGCCGCCGAGCGCGACGGGGAGCTCGATTTGCTGCGTCTGGCGATGACGCTGGCACACAATCGCGGCGATCTCACGCAGGGTATGGGCTTCTGGAAGAAGACGCCGTCAACGCTACCGCTGATGGAGCATCTGACAACGCGAGGCCGGTTCGAGCAGGCGGTTCGCATGTATCAGGACACCGGGCTTTCGGCTGAGGGACACCGGCACTATCCGCTTCGACCGGTGAGGGCGCTGCGGCGCTCGTCCGCCACGCTGCTGCCCCTATGCCCTTTTCTAGACGATTGGGGTGCGGTTGTCACCAAGCTGGAAGAGAATGACGAAGTGCTTGCGGCGCTGGTGATCGGGTGTCAAAAGTTAAAGGGACAGCAGGGTTACTACCGCGCGATTGCCGGCATGTACGCCGCATCGTCCGGCGCTTTCGACCGCGCTGCTTCGCGCATGCCGAACGCCACCCAGCGCCTGCTGCGCGACGCCGAGATGCGCAAGCTGATCAGCGTCCCGCGCGTTTCGTTTGAATCCATGATGCGGAAGCGGGCTCGGGCGTCGCTTGCCAAATTTCGCGACTCGAAATAGATTTGGCGGCCCGCCAGGCGACGGGCCGCGCACTTGAGGACTTAGTAACCGTACGGAACCGCGCAACCGGGATATGGCTGCCAGGCTCCGTATGCGTTATAGAACCCGGCAGGGTTGCAAACTGGAGCCGCATAGCCGTAGCCGTAAGGCGCATACACGCCCACGCCGAATCCAAATCCGGGGCCATAGTATCCGCGGCCGCCATAATATCCCCCGCCGCCGTAATATCCACGTCCGCCATAATACGCGCCTCCGCGAACTGCGCCGCTGTAGCCGCGCGCGGGCGCTGCGTAGGCATGGCCACCACCACCGCCGCCGTAGTTTCCACGGCTCGGCGCGGCGTAGGAATGTCCTCCGCCGGAAGCTGCGTGTCCACCACTGAATCCACCACGCCCGCCTCCGCCTCCACCTCCGTGGCTAGCTGCGAACACTGTTGCCGGACTGAAAACTACCATTGCGGCCACCAGCGCCATCGGAGCGAATGCCCGCCTTGCCAGCTTCAAAAATCTGTCTTTCATAACCACCTCCAACCGTCGCCCTCTATAAGGCATGCGCGTGGCCGTTGCTAAACCCTTGAAACTGCTTGCTCGCCCATAAATACAGGGGTTGGAAAGCACCACAACGGTGAGATGGCACCACCAACTAGTTCTTCATTTTCACCGGCGGCGGCAGCTCCTTGCGCGGCAGCAGTTCCGGCCGGTTGGCTGCGTGATACACCAGGGCCGCAATCACGGCCGAGGCCTGCATCAGGTCGGCCGGCACCACGTGGTCGTACACGTCCATGTTGGAGTGGTGCGTGATGCGCTCATACTCCACTTCGTCCTGGATAAACTGGAATCCGGGCAGCCCGACCTGATCGAAAGATTGATGATCGGTTCCGCCGGTATTCCGGATACTGATGGTGGTGGCGCCTAAATCGCGGAACGGCGCGAGCCACGCCTCGAACACCGGACGCATGGCGTCGTTGCCTTGCAAATACACGCCGCGAATCTTTCCCGTGCCATTGTCGTAATTGAAATAGCCCGAGAACTTGGCTTGCGCGGGCTTGAGCTGCATGCTGGCCGGGTCGCCGAAGGTTTCTTTTACGTAGGCCCGGGAACCGTAAATTCCTTGCTCTTCTCCGCTCCATAAACCCAGGCGGACCGTCCGGTCCAGCTTGAGATGAAGCGTCTTCAGAATGCGCATTACTTCCACCATGACCGCGCTACCCGCGCCGTTATCGGTGGCGCCCGTGCCGCCAACCCACGAATCGAAGTGCGCGCCGATCATCACGACTTCATCCGGCTTCGTGGCGCCAGGAATATTAGCGATGATGTTCAGGCCATCGCCTGTGGCGCCATCGGCGGTGGTTCGAACTTCCAGCTCCAATTTCACGGGAACCTTCTTGTCCAACAATCGCGCGATGCGATTGTAATGTTCGATGGTCAGAGCAATGCGCGGTTCCGGCGCAGGCTGATCGCTCAAGTAGGTTCCGGCCGCTTCGCCAAAGACCGTGCCGGCATCGGCGTTATAGCTGGGGACGATGGCCGCCACCGCGCCTTCCTGCGCCAAAAACTGATTGACCCGATCGGTGAGGTTGTCTTCGTACTCCCAGATTTTCGCCTGCACGTCCAGGGGCAGGAGATCGAACAGCGCGCGTCGTTCGAGGGGCTTTTCCGGCAGGATCATCTTCTCGATGTCGAACGCCGGCAGTGCTTGCGGGGTGTCGGCTTCGGCTTCTTTCGCCAGTTCCGTTTCCGAGTAGCGCGAGGCCGGCGCGGTGGTCATCGGCGTGACATCCTTGGGCTTTTCCAGCAGCACAATCTTTCCCTTCAGCTTGCCTTTGTGCTCCTGAAAATAGGCTTGCAACTCCTCTTCTGTTTTCTTGCGGTTCAGACGGTCCGTGATGGTGAGGGGCGCGAGCACCGGCTCCGACACCAGGGGCCCTTTTGTATCCGCCGACCATGCCAGCGGGAAACCGATCAGCGGCGCGTACTCCGGCTCCTGGATCGAAATGCTGAACTTGGTGAGCCGCCAGCTGCGTCCGAATTTGCCCCAGGGTTGAGTGGCCGCGTCGTTGATTCCGTATTCCTTCAGCCGCTGGACCGTCCAGTTGGCTGCTGCTGTGAAGCCCGGCGAGCCCGTCAGCCTCGGACCATACACGTCCGTGATCCAGAAAAGGTGATCCATTACTTTGGAGTTTTGAAACGCCTCGGTCTTGATGCGTTGAATGACGCCGAGATCGACCTTCTCTTGGGCGCGAAGCACTAAGGAAAACAGAGAAATTACAAGAAGCTTTTTCATAGGCCTGTTTAAAAGAATATCTCGCCTGCAAGAAAGATCGCGGGAAGACCGCATCCGCGCTAGACTTGTTTGATCGCAGCACTTTGATCGCACCAGAAGCTCTGGAGGCATTCATGCAGAAATTATTCCTGTTTCTGGTAGGGGCAGCGGCATTGGCCCAAAACGCTCCAGATCATCCGTCGGTGACAGTTCAGGGGAAAGCCTACACGCCTCTCTCCATCGTCACCCGCAACATGGGCACGCCTGAAGACGCGACCTCGGCTTTCCCGCCGCACAAGATCCTCGGTAACGTCTACTATGTCGGCACCAAGACCCTGAGCGCGTTTCTGATCGTGACGCCGCGGGGCAATATCCTGATCGACAGCACTTACGAGCGGAACGTTCGCACCATCCAGAAATCAATCGAACAGTTGGGATTCAAATTCTCAGACACGAAAATCCTGCTCGGCAATCACGCCCACGACGATCACATGGAAGGCGATGCGCTGGTGAAGGAACTCACCGGCGCGCAGGTGGTTGCGATGGCCGAGGACGTCCCAGCTCTTAAAGCCATGAAGCCCGGCGGCAAAGAGCACCCCGTGGACCGCACTGATCCACGACGGCGACACGGTTACGCTCGGCGGCGCGACTCTCACCGCGCATCTCACGGCTGGCCACACGCGCGGAGCAACCACCTGGACCATGCCCATTAGCGAGGGCGGCAAGACCTATCAGGTGGTTTTCTTCACCAGCTTGCGCTCGCCCGCGGTGCTGACGCCGCCGGTGATCGATGAATTCAAGCACTCCTTCGCCGTGGTCCGCGCGCTGCCTTGCGACGTGCCGCTGGGCGACCACCCGTCCGAATACGGCATGGCGGAGAAGTACGCCAAGCTCAAGCCCGGCGGCCCGAATCCGTTCGTCGATCCATCGGGTTGCCTGCTTGAAGCTGACATCGAAGAAGCCATGTTCAAAGCGATTCTGGCCGAGCAGAAGTAGGATGCTGTGAACTCTGGTCGAGACGACGGGCTCCAAAAAGGCCTCGGCCTGTTCGATTCCACCATGATCGTGGCGGGTTCGATGATCGGGACGGGCGTTTTCATTGTGCCCGCCGAGATGGCCCGGTTGGTTGGAAGCGCCGGATGGCTGCTGGCGTCGTGGGTGATCACGGCAGTGTTGACCATTGCCGCGGCGCTTTCGTACGGCGAGTTGGCGGCGATGATGCCTCGCGCGGGCGGCCAATATGTTTATCTGCGCGAAGCATGGTCGCCCATCTGGGGATTCTTGTACGGCTGGACGCTATTTCTGGTGATCCAAACCGGCACGGTGGCTGCGGTTGCAGTTGGCTTCGGCCGTTATTTCGGATTCCTGTGGCCGCGCGTTTCCGAGAGCATCTACCTTATTCCGCCGATTCACATTTCAAGCCGCTACGCGTTGTCGCTATCGACCGCGCAGTTGACCGGCGTTCTGCTTATTGCGCTGCTGACGTTCAGCAACTCGCGCGGAATTTCCTACGGCAAGATGGTTCAAAACACCGTGACGTCGGCCAAGATAGGCGCGATACTGGCGGTGGTTGGCGCGGGCATATTCGTTGGATGGAACGCCGACGCAGTCCGGGCGAACTTCAGCCACCCGTGGACGCCCACAGGCTACACGCCTGTCGCGCCGGGACTTTTGCAAGACACCGTTTTCGGACTGTTTATCGCGCTTTGCGTGGCCCAGGTCTCTTCGCTATTTGCCGCCGACGCCTGGAATAACATTACGTTCACGGCTGGAGAAGTGAAGAATCCGCAGCGCAATTTGCCGTTGTCGCTGGCGCTGGGCACGGTGATCGTCACGGGTCTGTTCACTTCCGCGAACGTGGCCTACGTGGTCGTGCTGCCGCTGGAACGAGTGCAACATGCGCTTTCGGATCGCGTGGCAGCGGCGATGCTGCAAGCGGTTTTCCCCGCGACTGGCGCTGTTTTGATCGCCGCGGCGATCGCCCTGTCTTCTTTTGGGTGCATCAATGGAATGCTCATGTCGGGGGCCCGCGCCTATTTCGCCATGGCGCGAGACGGCTTGTTCTTCCGGCAGGCTACGGTGTTGAATCGAGCTCGCGTTCCCGGTGCGTCGCTTTGGATGCAGGGCGCTTGGGCGGCGCTGCTGGTTTTGATCCGAACGTACGATCCTGCGACAAAAACGTATGGCAATCTGTACAGCAATCTTTTGGATTACGTCATGTCCGCAGCGCTCTTGTTCTACCTGTTAACTATCGCCGCGGTGTTCCGCCTTCGATTCGTGCGGCCGGATGCACCGCGGCCGTACCGCGCCTTTGGATATCCCGTGATCCCAGCCCTGTACTTGATATGCGCGGCTACCATTCTGGGCGTGATGTTTGTCTATCGTCCCGCGACTACTTTTCCCGGTTTGGGGATTGTGCTATTGGGAGTGCCCGCGTATTTTGCATTCCGCTGGATTTCCGCGCGGGAAGCTAGCGTGAAAGCGCTTGAGCCAGTCGATCAAGAAACCGGTCGCAGGCCGTGATCTGGCTGGTAGCCACGTATTCATCGGCCTGGTGAGCATTCGCCATATCGCCCGGGCCGCACACCACCATGGGGATTCCGCAACGCTGCTGGTAAAGGCCTGCTTCGGTTCCGAATGCGACCTTGCCTAGAGGCATGTCAGAATCCAGTAGCCGCTGGACCATCGCAACCACCGGAGCGTCCGGCTCAAGCGACAATCCCGGGATACGAGAAGCGCTCAAGGAAAGCGATCCCGCAAGATGGATTCACTTTCTTCATCTCCGGCTCGATCTCCTCGGCGGCGTACTTGCGGATCAGGTGAAGGATCGGCTCCGCGGGATCTTCTGGAAGATCGCGGATCTCGAAGTCGAAGACGCACTCCGCGGGAACGATGTTCAGGACCGTGCCTCCGTGGACGGTTCCCACATGCAGGGTGGTGTGGGGCGCTTCGAATTGAGGGTCGAACGGACCTTGCAATCGCTTTTGCTGATTCAATCGTCGGATGAACGCGATGAGCTCGGCTGCCCATTCGATGGCGTTGACGCCCGCGGCCGGCGTGCTGGAGTGACCTGCCTGGCCGCGCACCGTGACCCGAAGCGCCACTTTCCCTTTGTGCCCAAGCATGGGACGCATCGACGTCGGTTCGCCCACGACTCCCATTTCAGCGTTGACCGGGAGCTTGCTCGAATCTCCGCAGCAGATGGTTGAGGCCGATGCAACCCAGTTCCTCATCGCAAGTAAAAGCCAGATGAATGGGCATGCGGAGCGGCTGGCGCTGGAAGCGCGGTACGGCCGCCAACACGCAAGCGATGAACCCCTTCATGTCCGCGCTGCCCCGGCCGTACAAATGCCCATCGCGATGGGCCAGTTCGAACGGATCCGTTGTCCAGGATTCGCCATCCACTGGCACCACATCGGTGTGGCCCGCCAGGAGAAAGCCCAGTTGGGAAGCGACGCCGATGCTCGCAAACAGATTGGCCTTGGTGCGGGATTCGTCTTCGATCACTTGGGAATCCACGCCTTGCTGCGCCAGATAGTCCCGGATAAAAGAGACCAACTCAAGATTTGACCTTCGACTGGTGGTATCGAAGGAGATCAATTTTGCCAGGAGGGTTTCGGACGTTTCCATTCAGGGTATCTCCCGCGACGCCGTATGCAGGCGCCGCGTCGGGAACTCGCGCGCGCTGCACATAAGCGTCGAGCTGAGGCTGGTAAAGCCGCCAGAGGAGGCCGAGCTGCTCAATCGGATCGTCCGACCAATCAACACGCAAATCCACAACCGGCCAGGGGAGCTTGTCGGCCACTTGTATTCCGGCAGCGTGGAGCGGACCTGCTTCGCCACCCGCTTTCAATCCAGCACGAAGACTCGCCAGCAGCCGATCGGAAAGGTGACCACGGCTCGCTTCGAAAGCGTGAACCATCGCCCCAGGCACATCTGGATTGGCCAAAAGATTTCCCGCGGCGGCGCAGTCCTGGCCGAGGGATTCTCCGAAGACGCCCAATACGTGTTCGCCGCTGAACACGGCAGGCGGGCCGCTCCATGGCAGGAGAACAAGCTGACGCCATGCGATAAAAGGACGTTCTCGAACGAATAAGTCGATCACATCCTGTGCGCTCTTGCCGCTCTCCATCAGATCGAGCGCGATCCGCCCCAGGCTGGGATCCGTCACATTCTGGCTAAGCGCCGCGCCGACGCCCGGCTCTCACGTGCGCGCAGCGGCTGGCAACGGCGATGCTTGAAGACGCCACCGCGACGCCGAGCATGCCGGTGATGGGGCAGCGGGCGGCGATGGACATTGTCATGTCGAACGATCCTGCGGAATCACGGCCGTCACATCAATTTCGACCAGCCATTCAGGACGGGCGAGCGCGGAAACCACCAGGCCCGTGGAAACCGGATAGACGCCTTTGAGCCACTTGCCGACTACGCGATACACCGGCTCGCGATAACGCGCGTCAACCAGGTAGATCACGATTTTGCAAATGTCGTCGAGACAACTGCCGGCTTCCTCGAGCAAGGTCTTGATGTTCGACATGGCCTGCTCGGATTGCGCGGTTACGTCGCCGCGGCCAACCGACTCGCTGGTGTCCAGATCTTGCCCAACTTGTCCACGAACGAAAACCATGTTGCCGGCAACCACCACCTGGCATAAATCGTTGTCGAGCTTCTGTTCGGGGTAGGTATCGCGCGTATTGAATTTGCGTAATCGCCGGTGACTCATACCTCTTTGGTCATGCTCTTTTTGCCCATCACTTGTTCCGAGAGACCCGCCGATTTGCGAACGAATTCCAGCGGGCCGCTCCAATCGAAGTTGTTATAGACGGAGGCCAGGTGCGCAAACGGCGGCGATTGAGCGAACAATTGAAACGTCAGCCGATGGCCCGCATAGTCGGAATTCAGCAGATCCCTGGCGAACGCCAGCAGCTTGCGGCGATCCTCCGCCATCCAATCGTCGTTGACTGAATAGAATTTCTGCAGCCACTTGCCCGACACGGGATGCGCGAAAGACGCGGCGTCCGGCGTCACGCAAATCTGGCCTCCGCATAACTCCCGGGCGATGTGCATCATCGCGGGTAATTGCGTGCAAGCCAGTACGCGGCCGGTGTAGAGCAACGACTGATTGGGCATCAACAGGCCGCCCGGGCTGGGTTCGGCCAGCGCGATCGACGCCGTCAAATGCGCGTTGATCCCTTCCCGATAGCAAGCCAGTTGCGCGAGCTTTTCCTGCACCGCCTGCTGCTTATCGAGACCGGTTTGACGAACGTTGAAGAGCGCCGCGCCAATCATCATGTCCGCCATCTTGAGATTCCGCTGCACGAACGCGAAGGCGCTGTAGCGATGCAGAGTGGAGCGGATAAACGTGGCGGCTTTGGTGTGCCGGTAAAACAGGACGTTCTCCCACGGCACAAGCACGTCGTCGAAAATTACCAGATGCATCGATCTCATCGAAGCCGTTGGAAAGCGGATAATCCTCAGCCGCGGCCCGGCCGGCAAAACCAGTGCGGCAGATAAATTTCAAACCGGGCGATCCCAAATCGCAGATGAACCCCACCGCGTAGTCCGACAGCTCGGCATTTCCCCAGTTTGCAATGGTCGGTTTTACGAAAGCCTGATTGGCGTATGCGGCGGCCGTTTCATACTTAGCGCCGCGAACCACGATTCCTGCGTCAGTCTCGCGCACCAGGTGCAAAAGCATGTCGGGATCCTGGGCTTGCGGGGGCTTGGAGCGGTCGCCTTTAGGATCGGTATTCGCGGATACGTGAAACAGATCCTTCTGCGAACACTCTGTCGATGTGGTTCCTGACGTTGTCGGAAAAGCGCGGGTCCACTTCGTTCAGAACACGTTGACCATCGTAGAGGGACCACATTTCGCCGACGGTTTCGTCCCCCACCCTCGTTACCACGCCGCCGATATCATCCATAACCAGCGTCGGTTGCGCGGCGTTTATCCCACCAGTCCTGCTGCGTATGCGGCAGTTTCAGTCCGATGGCGTAGTCCTCGCCTCGTGAATCGGCATAGGTCATTACTGGCCGCGTAGCGGGATCGTGCGCCATGTCATAGATGCGCGCGCGAATGTCTACCAGTGGCTTGAACGCCGGATGTGCGACGACGTCGCCGATGCGCTCGCCATTCAGATAAACTTCGCGGCCATCACGAATGGACTGGCGGTAATCGTCCCCGGTGCGGATCATGCGTTCATCAGAATTGATATTCCGCCGGCGTGATGCCCTTCACCCGCAGATACATTTCCGCCGATGCGCGATGGTGGGTATTGTGATCGAGCATGGCCATGAGCAATTCCAGCCCCGTAAGGGTGCCTTCTTCGCTCTTATAGGTTTTCGAAATCTGCTCCGGCGTGAGCTTCGAGACGCGTTCGATGGCCTCGTCAAAGGACTTGGTCATGAATACGATCACATCCTTTTTGTTCATCGATGCGGGCTTGGCCGGCTTCGGCTCTTGACCGGAGAACGGCGACGTGAACACTGTCATTGACGCTGACAAATGAACCATTTGCTCGGCGAAGCTCATCTGTGGCGGGGTGAGCTTGAAATCATAGGTTGCCGCCGGCATCTGGTCAGCTACCTTCAGCGTAAAATCGCGCGAGGTTTTCAAATGCTTCAGAAAAGTTGCTTTCACGTCGGTCTGGGCGGCCAAAGGCACTGTAGCGGCGGACGCCAGAGCGAGCAGGAGACCGAAGTAACACGATTTGTTCAAGAGCATAGATATAGAGTATCTTAAGCTCCAGAGAATGATCCGGCCCAAGACTTTATCAATTTTGCTCATGGCCGCAGGGATGGCGATGGCCCAAGCGCCATCAACCGACGCTCCTCCGTATCCCCCAGGACTGTATGCCACGATCAACACCTCGTCGGGCGTGATCACCGCGCAATTGTTTGAGAAGGAGACGCCCAGAACCGTTCACGCCTTCATCGGTCTGGCGACGGGTAGTCAGCCGTGGCTGGATCCGAAGACCAAAAAGCCCACGAATCGCCCCTTATACGAGAATTTGATCTTTCATCGCGTGATTCCGGATTTCATCATTCAGACCGGAGATCCCACTGAGACTGGTCGGCATAACTGTGGATTTACGCTTCCCGATGAATTTGTCGCGAGCCTCAAGTTCGACCGTCCCGGCCGCGTGGCTATGGCCAATGCGGGACCGGGAACCGCCGCCTGCCAGTTCTTCATTACGGAAGGCAAATTTGCCGATGGCGACGGCCACTACACCATCTTCGGCCAGGTGGTGAACGGCCAACCGGTGGTGGCCAAAATTTCGCACGTGCTCCGCGACGATCATGACCGGCCAAGATTACCCTCGAAGCTGATCAAGATCACCATTATGCGGGTTGTAGGCGGCGCCGCGCCAACCAAGTGAGTCCCAGGGGCTGAATCTTTTCGGGGCGCATAGAATCTAAATGGGGAAAGGATAATATGCCAAGCCCCGTTGTTGGTCTGCACCACGTCACCGCTATCGCTTCTGATCCTCAAACGAACCTGGATTTTTATACGCAGGTGTTGGGCCTGCGTTTCGTCAAGCGCACCGTGAATTTCGATGATCCGGGGACCTACCACTTCTACTTTGGCGATGACGCCGGGTCGCCTGGAACTATCCTCACGTTCTTTCCCTGGCTCAACGCCGCCCGTGGACACGCGGGCGCGGGCGAAGTCACGAAAGTTGCATTCAGCGTGCCGGCCGCGTCTCTCGAATACTGGCGCGAGCGGCTAGCCGGCGAAGGTCTTCCGGTGGATCCGCCTGTAAAACGGTTCCATGAGCAAGTACTGACTTTTTCCGATCCTGACGGCATGAAGATTGAGATCGTAGCCCACGCCGATGCCGGTCCGGTGAATGCTCCGCGTTTTGCGTCGGTGCCGCCGGAACACGCGATTCGCGGCTTTTTCGGCGTCACGCTGCTGGAGCAGAAAGCGGAGCAAACCGCCGCTATCCTGAACGTGCTGGGATTTCAGAAAATCGGACAGGAAGGGAACCGCCTGCGTTTCGCAGCCCAGGGTAACGCGCTTGGGAATCACATCGATTTGCTGATTGATCAAGATGCGAGGTATGGACGCTCCGGCGCCGGGTCGGTACATCACATCGCTTTTCGCGCCGAAGATGACGCGGCTCAGAAAGAGTGGCGTGAGGAAATCGCGAAGCATCTGCAGGTCACGCCTGTCCTGGATCGCACTTACTTCCACTCGATTTATTTCCGCGAACCGGGTGGCGTGCTTTTTGAACTTGCGACGGATCCGCCCGGATTCGCCCTGGATGAGCCGATAGAATCGCTGGGCGAGGAGCTTCGTATTCCTGCCTGGTTGGAAGCGAAACGCAGCGTTATCGAAAAGAGGCTTGCTCCCATCACGCTGCACAAGAGCGTTCCCCCGATCGAGATTCAGACCGAGGCGGGTACCACCGTATGAACAACGATCCCCATCGTGATGGTCCCGTTCGACAGTTTGGAAAGCCTCTGGCGGAAGCTTCCGGAGCTGTTATTCTCGTGCACGGACGCGGTGGCTCGGCGGACGACATCCTGACGCTCGCAACCGATCTCTATCTTCCCGAGCTCGCGTACCTGGCGCCGCAAGCGGCTGGAAATAGCTGGTATCCCAACTCGTTCATGGCGCCAATCGCGCAAAACGAACCATGGCTCACGTCCGCGCTCCGCAAAGTAGAGGCGACCGTGCAACTAGTGAACGACGCGGGCATCCCTGCGGACCGGATCGTCATAGGCGGCTTCTCGCAAGGAGCCTGCCTGGCCGCCGAGTTCGTGGCCAGACATCCTCAGCGATATGCCGGACTGATCGCGTTCAGCGGAGGCCTTATCGGCCCGCCTGGAGCGGACTTAGCCCACCAGGGCGATCTGGCCGGTACTCCTGCCTTCTTTGGCGGAGGCGACCCTGATCCGCACGTTCCCTGGCAGCGGTTGCAGCAGTCCGCGAAAATCCTGACCGAGATGGGAGCGGTTGTCACTGCGCGCCGCTATCCGAACCGTCCGCATACGATCTCGGTTGAGGAAATCGACTTCGCGAAGAAACTTGTACAGGATGCGTATGCTGGTCATTCAGCTACTCGACTGACGCGCCAGATGACCTTGGCTCCGTCGTCGGTCACGAGCAGCGAGCCGTCGGCTGCCACGGCCACTCCGACCGGTCTGCCCCAGGCAGCGCCATCGGTGGTGAATCCGGTGAGAAAATCCTCATAGACGCCCGTAGCGTGCCCCTTGTCGAGCGGGATGCGAATCACTTCACGGCCCGACCCCTGGGAATGGTTCCATGATCCATGCTCGGCTGCGAACGCATCGCCGGAATATTCGGGCGGGAACATCTTCCCATCGTAAAAAGCCACCCCGAGCGAAGCGCTGTGGGCTTGAACCAGCACGTCGGGAACAATCACCTTGTCCTTCAGTTCGGGGTGCTTGCCGGGATGCGCCGGGTCCTGATTGCCGCCGATGTAGAACCAGGGCCAACCATAGAAGCCGCCGCGCTGGACGTGTGTCACGTAATCGGGGACCAGGTTATCGCCCAGGTTGTCGCGTTCGTTGACGGAAGTCCATAGCTCGCCCGTTTCCGGATGGATCGCCAAGCCCACGGGATTTCGAATGCCGGAGGCATAGACGTCCACGAATTTGCCCTCCGGCGTGTACTCAAGGATGTTGGCGCGGTGGAATTCGTCCTTATTGTCGTTATTGTTGGATGCCGATCCCACCGCTAGGAACAGGGACTTGCCATCTTTGGAGAAGACGATGTCGCGGGTGGAGTGACCGCCGGAAGGGATGCCGGTAATAAGCGTCTCTGGCTGCCCAGTCGCCTTGAGATCGCCGTTTTTATAGGCGTATCGCACCAGCGTGGTGGTGTTCGTAACATAAACCCACTGCGGATTCGGGCCCTGCGGGTAGAAGTTTATGCCAAACGCCCCCGAGAGACTGGCGTACACCGAGGATTCTTCCGCCGTGCCGTCGGCCTTGACGCCGCGGAAGACTCGAACTGCTCCTCCGCCCGTATCGGCTACAAAAATATCACCGTTCGGAGCCCTGCGGATTTGCCGCGGGTTACTGAGCCCATTCGCGACGTAAATGTTGACCTTAAAGCCCTCGGGAGCCTTCGGAATGGCACCTTCCGGCCGTTTTGCGCGCCCGCTAAAACCGGCGCCTATCATCATGAGGAGCGACTTGGCAACCGCCGGAGGTTGAGGTTGCGGAAGATCCTGCGCGGTGATCTTGCGGAGCAAACCAGGGCTGAGGGAAGCCGTATTGGTGAACGCCTTCGACCCGCTGAGCACTGTCGTGCCGGCGGCCGCAATGCCGATGCATGCGATGGGGGCGACCCAGACGAACTTCCTCATGAGGGTGACTTCCGTCATCCATATGTTACGATGTCGCGAAGAACAGAGGAATTGAGGATATGAGAGTCTACTTACTTTTGCCAGTAGTGTTTGCGATGTCGTACTCAGCGGGCGCCCAGACGCCCAACGTGGTCAAGTATCACGCAACCATCAACGATGTGAAATATGTGTACGGTCCCGCGGCGGCCGTCGCGCATGTGAAATCGGGCGATATCATCGAGACCAATACGCTGGACGCGTTCGGCAACGTTCTGAAAAAGCCTGGCGACACGCAAAGCATGAGCAAAGGCGACAACCCCTTGACCGGACCTTTTTACGTGGATGGCGCGCAGCCGGGCGACACGCTGGCGATCAAGATCCTCGATTTGCAAGTGGACGGCAATCAGGGCGTGGGGGCGTTCGCGCCGGGCTTCGGGGCCCTGAACGAGACCAAGTACACGCCTATGCTGCATCCGCCTCTGCCGGAAAAGATCTGGTTCTATCCGATCGATAAAGCCAGCAACACTGCGACATTCCGGGCGTTGGATTCGAAGTTCTCCGTGAAGATCCCGCTGCATCCGTTCTTTGGTTGTATCGGGGTGGCGCCCGAAGGAGGCGAAGTGCGCGCTTCTACCGTACCGGCGGAATTCGGCGGCAATATGGACGCTCCCGAAGTGAGCGTGGGTAATACTCTGTATCTTCCAGTGAATGTGCCGGGCGCGCTCCTTTTTATGGGCGACGGGCATGCCGCTATGGGCGATGGCGAAGTGGCGGGCACGGCGATTGAAGTGTCTCTGCTGGCGCGAATCCAGGTCAGCGTCATCAAGGGGCAGAAGATCAGCTGGCCGCGCTTTGAAAACAACGATTCCATCATGGCGGTGGGCGCGTACCGGCCGCTCGACGACGCTCTACGAATCGCGTTTACCGAGCTGGTGGGCTGGATTCACAACGACTACGGGCTGTCGAGTCTGGATGCATATGAGCTGCTATCCAAGGTGGCCAAGATCCATTTGGATGAGATGGTGGACCCCAATTATGTGGTGGTGGCATCCATCGACAAGAAGTTTCTGCCGCCGAAAAAGAAGTAAGGCGCAGCTAACTGCTGAACAGTTTGATCATTTTGTCCCTGGAAAGATCAATATGCACTTCCATGGCGTGTCGGGCGTCGGCGGGCTGATGCGCTTCAATAGCTCGCAGGATGTCGGCGTGACCGATCCACCCCGGTACGGTCTGAGTGCAAAGAGTATCCAGGCGGCTGACGTAGCTCATCGTGAGCGTCAACTGGCCAAGGACTCGAGTATTGGCGGCCAGCTGGGCCAAGCGAAGGTGGAACTGTTCGTTGGCCTGTAGGATTTCCGACAGCGTGCCGTCGGGGTTGGTCTCCGGCGCGACGATGTTTCGGAGGGTTTCGATCTGCTCGGCGTTTGCCGATCGGGCCACTTTGTCGGAGGTAAAACCTTCCAAAATCTTGCGGTATTCGTACATCTCGACGATGTCGCGCACCGATATCGGCGTCACCATGAAGCCTTTTCGGCGGATTCGAGAGAGCCAATGGTCCTGCATCAGGCGCGCGCAGGCCTCGCGAACCGGAGTCCGGCTGGTCTTTAGGCGCCCGGCCAGTTCGCCTTCGGAGAGAAATTCGCCCGGGGGAATCTCGGCGGTAACCAACAATTCGTGCAAGATTCGATAGACGCGCTCTACTTCTCCTACCTTTTCGGCTTTGGTGCGGCTGGCAATTCGCGCTGGTGTCATCGGTCCAAACCTATGTAATAAGTATATGATAGGCGGGGTCGGCGCCAAACGCGGCGCTTGCCTGTATCTTGAAATACTGTTGGTATACTGACAACAAAGAACGCTGAACTATTTCGGCCGAGCCAGCTTGACCGTGTTCAATTCGTTGGCGCTTTCAATCTCCTTCGCGCCTGCCGGCAGACCGTTCAACTGTAGAATGTAAGCCACAAAGTCCAGAACATTTTTCTCGGCGAGACTGCCTGCGTTGCCTTGCGGCATCGTGCCAATGATGACGGTATAGAGCGATCGCGCTGTCTTGTGATTCCAGGCGGACCAGAAGGAATCGCCCCGTAGCGACGGGCCCCAGGCGTTTTCCCCGTGGCAGGCGGCGCATTTTTCCTGAAAGGCCGTCTCGCCGCGTTTGGCTTGAGCTTCGGAGTAAATCGCCGGCGTCACGATGTTGTCGTCCCCTGGGGCAGGAGCGGAGCTGGTCAGGTTTATGCCTTCCGACGCCGGCGCTATCGCGAGAGCCACCCACCCGGCGGAGTAACTTTTGCCACCGATTGGAACAACGATGAATTGTTTGCCGTTCGCCAAATAAGTGATCGGTCCTCCGGTTGTGCCGGCAGGCAATTCCTTTTCCCAGATCACTTGGCCGGTCGCCTTGTCGTAAGCCCGGAATTTTCTGGCGCCGGGAGAGCCGTGCCTTCCCGAGATTGCATCGCTGGCCTCGCCGACAAACAGCAGAGTCTTGGTCAGCAGCGGCGCGGGCCGGCCGGGTTCGCCCAGCGGAGGCAGATTCAGATTCTTGAGTAGGGGATTGTCGCGCGGACCGTCCCCGTTCGCCACGGTCCATAGCTTGTCGCCTTTGTTCATGTCGAGCGCCGTGATGCGTCCATACGGCGGCTTCAGCAGCGGCAAACCGGAGGGCCCTTTGGGGGGCACGGGGAGCAAGTTGTTGCGCCGCGGATCAGGCCGTGAACTGTTTTGAGGTTTTTCTCCGCCATCGTAGCGCCGCGGCTCGCCACCGATTTGGTAATCGATGGTTGCTTCGGGATCGTCCGATTTGACTAAGCCATAGACGGTTGGATCGGTGCGAGAAACCGCGTAATAGATGGCGGTCTCAGGATCGAAGGCGCCCGTATTCCAGTTGCCGGAACCCCACACTCCAGGCAGTTCCAGCGTGCCTTTGGTTCCGCCCGGCTCTTTGCTGATGAGCGATGGCGGCGTGAAGATTGGCCCCATTACATATTGCTTGGCGATCTTGAGGGCTTCCTGGTGGAGCGCCGGCGTGAAGTCGATCAGATCGTCTTCGGTCACGCCCTGACGATCGAAGGGCGGAGGCTTGGTTGGAAATGGCTGCGTGGGCGAACTTTCCTCGCCTGGAACTTTCGACTGCGGTACCGGCCGCTCCTCTACGGGCCACACCGGTTTGCCGGTTTCACGGTCGAACACCCACAGGAAACTGGTCTTGCTGGCAGCCATGACCGCTTTGATATGCTTGCCATCCACCGTGATGTCACCGAGGATCGGCGGCGAGGCCAGATCGTAATCCCATAAGTCGTGATGAACGGTCTGGAAGTACCATGCCAGCTTGCCGGTCTTGGCGTTGATGGCGACCAGGCTGTCGGAATATACATTCTTTCCGGGGCGATGGCCGCCGTAATACGAAAGGGTCGGGGCCGTGAGTGGCACGTAGACTAATCCAAGTTTCTCGTCGACCGTCATGGGGCCCCAGTTGCCCATGTTGCCGACAAATTTCCACGACTCTTTGCCCCAAGTTTCGACACCGGGTTCTCCCTCTCGAGGCATGATGTGAAATGTCCATACTTGCTTGCCGGTGCGCGCGTCGTAGCCGCGGATGTCGTCGGGCGCCGCTTCTTTCTGGATACCGCTGTCGCCATATCCGCCGCCGACCTTACCGCCGCCGTTACCGCCAATGACGATCACGCCGTTGGCTATCAGTGGGCCATTGGTCGCAAAATAAGTCGCGTTTTGTATGGTTCGGCGGTTCAGCCAAACTCTTCCGCCTTCGCCGAAGTTGGAAGTGGGTTCTCCCGTCTTGGCGTCCACCGAATATAGGTATTCACCGCGAATCAGAATGATGCGCTCCTCCGATCCGTTCCGGAAATACTCCACGCCTCGCACACTTTGTCCGGCCGCTTCCTTCAGCGATTTCGGAAAGGGCTTTTGGACCCATTTCGTTTTTCCCGTGGCGGCGTCAAATGCTTCCAGCAGTCCCACGCCATCGGAGGCGTAGAGGACTCCGTCAACCATGATGGGCGTTCCACGCAGGTAGTTCGAAGCGATGAGGTCGGGGTAGACCTCTTTGTACTGTGAATCGACTGACGGGCGAGCCCAAACCACCTGCAGATCCTTGACGTTGTCGCGGTTGATTTGATCCAGCGGCGAGTATCTCTGAAAGCCCTTGTCGCCTCCGTATCCGCGCCACTCGCTGCTCACGGCAGCGGCGGGATTGGAGGCTTTCTTTTGGGCGCTGATCGCCACCATCCCAAGTACGGGACACAAGAACACCGCGATCCTTGTCCATCGTCGAACGCGTACCATTTAGTCCTCCTCGCGCGGGCAGGTTGTCATAGTATACCAAGCGTATACTGGAAGTTAAATCAAAAACTCCCAAGAGCCTGCAGAATTTCTATTTTCCGTCTGAAAGCGCCAGGACCGAATAGGCCGTAGCGGCGTCGATCATGAAGCGTCCGACATCGGACGCCGGGTCGCGCTGCTTGTTCAAGGAATAGGCCAGCCACATTCCGGCGGCCTTGTCCTGATTGTGCGTCAGCCAGGAGAGCGCGTTTTTCATCGCAGGCTGGGTTCGCGAAACGCCCGCTTCCTGCAGTACAAACGCCACCAGGCCGGTGCCATAGCCATCGCTCCCTGTATCGAGGGGCGTGCCATCTTTCCGCTTCCAGGTTCCAATCACGAGCGAAGATGTACTCCAGCCACCGTCTGGCTGCTGCTTGGCAAGAACCTCGTCGATGATGGCCTTCTGTTGATCAGGTTTCAGAATTTCAGGTACCTTCGCGGACGCCCACAATAGGAATATCCGATTGATGGGGGATTCATGCGACATCCCTTGTTGCAGGTACTCGGAGAGCAGCTTTAGATTATTCTGGATCGCGGGAGTGGAACGGTAATTCGGGGGAGCGATCCCGGCGGCGATGGCTCCCAGGGTCGCGCCCCAGAATTGAGAATCGTCCGCCTCCCAAGGCTGATTGTGGAAATTCAACCAGGTCCACGCCCCTTTCGCATCGCCAGTCTGCAGCTGCAAAGCCCACATATTGTCCAATGCGAGTTTTGCATCGTCGCTTAACTTGCCCTTATGCGCGTCGTAATTAGCAAGGATTAGGGCATTCAGGACCGCTTCCGTCCCGCGAGATTCGGCGGTTTTGGGCGCGCCGCGCTTCTCATCGCTATAAAACGGTTCCAGTTGGCTCCAAAGCCGGACGCGTTTGGTGACATTTGCGAGCAACTTCTGTTCGGTTGCCGAGGGGGATTGCTCGCCGAGCGCGGCACGCAGCGCAGGCCTGCTTAGGGCATACGGCACGGCGGTGTGGCAAGAGACGCAGTGGGTGTCGTGATCCCGGACCGATTGGTCCCAACCCATCCACCAGTCGGCGCGCTGATCCAGGTACGCTGCGGCAGCTTTGCTGTCCCAGGAACCAGCATCGTTACTGGCAGCCTGCAACCATGCCGGCAGAAAACTCAGAGCGAGAACCGCCAACGCAGAAATCGTCTTCATATACGTCACCTCGACCAATGTGGCTGGCCGGCTCGGCTTGGAGGCGGATAATTTTTATTCTATCACCGGTAATTACGGCAATACTACGATTCCCCCAGAGACATCATTGTTGAGATCCCATGTCTTTTCGTACTTGAGAGTGGCGGCGTCATAGACTTCGATTTCGAAGCCGGCGCCGTATATGTATAGCTTTTTCGCGTCTGAGGAGATGCTCAGGCTGAAACGGTTGCGGCACTGGACCTCGGCCCTTTGCTTGATCCGGTTGGCGGCAAGGTCAAAGGTCCAAAACTCGCAGCGCTTGTTCCCGAAATCACCTCCGTTTGCCACGACCGTGTAAGCCAGTGCTTTATCAGGAGTGACCTCCAGACCAGACATTCCCGCGGGGGCTGGTCCAATCGGTGTGAAGTCGATCTTCCCCTTCGTGAGATCCAACCGCCCCAGGCCGAACATGCGCTTGTGAACGATAGGATCGGCCGAGATGAACATCGCCGTGTGCTGGCCTGGTTCATTAATCAGCTCCAAATCGCCGCCGAAGTCGCCATATTGTCCGAAATGGACACGCTCCATACCGGGAACTTCAGGTTTCGCAAGATCGATGTGGTCCACCACCTTGAAATCGGCCGCCTGAAGGACCGTGACCTTCTCGCCAAACTGGTACACGAGCTTGCCATCGGGCGAGACTTCCATCGCGCCAACTCCCCAATCGCCAACGTTGGTGGCTTCTTCCTCTTTGGGAATTTCCACTGTCTTGACGATCTTCTGCTGTTCCAGATCGATCAGGGTGTATTTCGGTTTAGATACTTCATAGCTGTCGGCGAGCTTGGTGATTTCCTCTGTCACCGCGTAGAACAGCTTACCTTGCGGATCGGCCGCGCCGTTGTAAATACGATATTGCGTATTGGGAGTGTTGAGGACAAAGTGATTGATCACCTTGCGCGTCGCGGCATCGATCACTTCGATGCCATTGCGATCCATGGTAGTGACGTAGATCTTCTTGCGATCCGCCGACACTTTGATGCTCATGGGAGTGCCGGTTACCAGAGGAATCCGGTCGACGATAGCGCCCTTGCCTTCATCGAAGACCAGCACTTGCGCCGGATAGGCGGGCAGGAAAAGAGTGCCGGCGCTGGCGACCGAGCAGAGAGCGGCGCAAAGCGCGCAAAACAAACTCAGGAGCGATAGTCTTCGCATGGTCATTTTCCTATGGGAATACAAGATCGAGATTTCGCCAGTCTTTCGTCGCGGTGGCGCACTTCGCGGTCCAGTCGGGAGTGTTGTTCATGTGATCGGGAACCTGCGCCGGCCAGTAGCAACTGGCGAAGCAGTCATAAATATCGCGCTCGACGGGCTGGCACAATCCAGCGGTCCCGCCGGACGCATCCACTTCCCAGCCTGGCGAGAACATCAGTGTGCAGCCCATTGGAATATGGGGCTTCTGCTGTTGTGGGCGGTCCTGCATGCCGACGACGTCTTCTTCGGTGCGCGCGACTACATAATTGTCGATGCGCCCGGCTTTCTTATTCAACGCTCGCATGTGTTTCATTCTGCTGCTTTCCTTTCGGCAAATTGTTGTAGAAACCCTGGGTTCTTGGCCGCGATCGCGCCGTAGATTTCAAGGCACGTGTTCGTCCAATCCCTGATCCAATCGCAATAGTGAAGATTCGGATGGCCGGTATCGCCATACCGTACAAAGGCTTCGTGATGGCATCCGCCGGCGCACAAGGGCCGCGCCCAACAGCTGTGGCAATCGTACTTGGCGCCGATGTGGCCGCGATTCAGGAAATCGGCCTGCTTGGCTTTGTCGATCCCGGTGGAAATATGTCCCAGTGCATGCGCGTCGGAATCCACAAAACGATGGCACGGCGCGATGTCGCCGGAAGGTCCTACACCCAGGAGCCCCAAGCCAGCGCCGCAGGGATGCGATTTGTTCACGCCCTGGCATAGCTCGGCCAGCGTATCGCTGACATTCGAAAATCCGTGCGCTTCGCCGCGCAACGCGTACTCGAGATATTCCTGAGCCAGCGTGTGGAATTGATCCAACACACTGTTCATGCCGGTCGCGTTGATCGCGTACAGCTGATTCGGCGACGTGGTCACCGGGGCGAAACCGACCTCATGGAATCCCAGGTCTTGCTTCAAATGACGGAAGATTCGAATTACATCCGAGACGCCGGCGGTCAGCGTGACACGCGCCGTGATCGGCCGCGTGCGATGGTTTTGAATCAGCGCCCGCACCTTCGGCTCGATGATGTCGTAGCTGCCCTTGCCGTTGGAGAAAACCCGCAGATGATCGTGCATCTCCTTGGGCCCATCCATACTGACGGTGACGCCGATGTGGTTGTCGGAGAGGAACTGAATGATGGTCGGCGTGAGCAGCGTGGCGTTCGTGGTGAGGCTGAAGTCGATGTGACGCCCTTGCTCAGCGGCTCGCTGGTTGGCGTAGGACACTACTTCCTTCAACAGCGGATAATTCATCAGCGTTTCGCCGCCGAAGAACGTGATGTGAATCGAACGCCGGTCGCCCGATTCGGCCAGCAGGAAATCCACCGAGGTCTTGGCCGTTTCCAGATCCATGAACTTCGGCTTGCCTTCGGGCGTTGCCAGCTTGTCGGCGCCGAACTCGTAGCAGTATTGGCACGACAAGTTGCACTGGTTGGTGAGGTTCATCACCAGGGTCTGAATCGGAAAAACTTCGGGCAGCGGCTGTGTTTTTTCCGGAACCGAGTCGCGGGCCATGATCACGTTGGCGTGATACATTTCCGCGATCAACTCTTCGGCGTCTTCGATACTGAGGCCGCTGGCGGATAGATTGTCGACCAACTGCTCGTGCGGCAATTCGCCCGGGCTTAAGCAATCGATCAGCTTTTGAACCGCGGTGTCTACGGCGAAAATCGCGCCTGCCGGCACCAGATAGAGGAAGCGCGCACCGGCCGATTCAAAGCGGTGAAATTCGCCCAGGCGATAAACTCGGGTGTCGACTGCGATCATTGTCCGACCTCAGGCTGATCCCACTGCATATAGGCTGGAACCGTGACCACCAAATAAGATTTGCTCGTAAGCGGCTTGCCGTCTTTGTCTTTTTCATCCTTCGCAGTGGCTACTACCCAGATGTCGCCATAATTGTTTCGGCTGAATTTGCGCTGTGGGTTGGGGCCATCGGAGGAGGGACTAAAGAATCCAGTCTGACTCAGGGAGCCGACGAACTCTTTGTCGTCATCGTTGTCCACTGAGTAGAACTCCTCCACCGACCATTTCACATCGACAGGGCCTAACTCCACATCGTCGGCCGTGTTTATTTTACCGTCCACACCGCGCTGATAACCGACGGCTTCGAACTGCTGATAGCCTTTGGGATGTTTTTCACTGCCCAGCCGGGACAGCGCCGAGTCGGGCGTTACTTTGATATAGTCCACGCGATCATAAACAGCGAGCGCGCTTGTCAATACCGACCTTCGGAAGGATATGTCGCGCTTGCCAGGAACGGCATTCGCCGCGACGTCCACTTCGGCCACGATTTCGGTGGGGGTGTGGGAGACGATCCGCTTTACCGTCACGCCAGTCCCGAAATCCAAATCGGCGGGCGCAAGTTGATCCGGCAGGCTCTGCGCGATCAGGCGCACGCGATTGGCCTGCGATCCGGTCTTCAGCGAGGATCGATCCACTCCGATCAGCGTTGGGTCCGCCGACGCCCGCTGCAGTTTCACGTCGAATCCGAATTCCTGATATTGACCCCAAAACCAGCGGCCTTCGGCGGTGGATTGATCCGCCGAAAGTGACAACACCTCGCGCATGTCGCTAGCAAGGTCGTCAGGAGCGGCGTTGGCGGGAAGTGTGCCTTTGGAGCGGCCGCGCCAGGAATAGCCTGCGTAGACCACGCCATGCCCGGTTCGTGAGATAGTTGAGCCGTCCTTTACCGAAGTCAGCTTGACCTTCGTAGTGAACTCGTCGTCGACGCCATTGGCGGCTTCCACTTCCATGTCGCCATAAAACTTGCCGCGTCCCGGAATATAGGCGGAGACGATCCATTTGCCGGCCAGCTTCGGCGCGCGCATGCGGGCACTCCAGGCAGCCCATTCCGGAGTGTGGAGGGGCGCCGTCTTGCCCAGATACGCGAGAGCCACGTCCACCGGATAGGTCGGGGTGGCGTGTGGAGCAAAGTCCAACGGCGTCCCCATGGCCAGGCCTCGCCGAAACGATTCTTCGGCTGACGTATATAAGGCCACATGCAAATTGGCGAGCAGTTTCCAATCCTGCTGCGAGCGACGCCAGGAGAGCGGGCGCGCCATGGGATGGCAGTTGGTGCAAGCGCCGCGTATTTCGTCGTTGGGGATGTTGGTCTCATCCTGCATGCGGTGCTCGGCGTAGTACATGATCGGCTTGGCTTCTTCCGGCGCGAGGCCGTGATCGGTGGCCAGATACTTCAGGATGGAACGCGCTTCGTCGGGGGTCAGACGAACGCCCTGTTGCCGCACCATACGCTTGATGGCCTCTTCCCAGCCTTCCGGCGTGGCGCGCTCCCAGGAAATGCGACGAAGGTTCCCCTTTTCGTCCTTGGCGTGGCAGGAGCCGCACCTGGAGAGCACCAATTGACTTGTGACGGGAATGCCTTCTTCGGGCGCGGCCTTCGCGGCAGATTGCTGGCCTGAGCTCTGCGCGAGCAGGGGCAGAGCCAGAAAGCACGTTATTGAAATCTTGAGAATATTGTTTGGTGTCATAATTTCAGCACTCGCCGGGAAGAATTAGAATACCAGCCTTGCGGTCAATTGCACCGAGCGTGGTCCAGCGCCTTCGGCAGACTGAAGCGCGTTGACTTGGCCGAAGCCTGCGACGCCTACGGTCAGGCTGGGCGGGGGAGCGTAGTTGGGATGGTTCAAAATGTTCGCCACCTGGGCGCCGATCTGGAACCGAATCCCTTCCGTGATTGCCACGCTCTTGATCAGTGAAGTGGAAATAGCGATGGTTCCTGGTCCGACTAAGTCGCCTTGCGAAGCGTCGCCAAAGCGGCCAATATTATTCCCTGGATCGGTAAAGGCCGCCGGATTGACCCAGGCCGAAAGCGATTGGCCCGCGTAAGGGTTGACGCCAGGCACCGTGTCGGCGCGGCCACCGTTGGCGTTGAATAGGTTATAACCGGTCCCCGACGGGTCGCTGAGCGTGGTAACCGTCATGAATGGTCCGGACTGGAACAGCATGATTCCGCTTAACTCCCAGCCGTCAACAATGCGGTTCACAAAGCCGTTGCTATTGTTGAGGAAAGTTTTTCCTTTTCCAAACGGCAACTGGTAGAGAAAGGTCGCCAGAAATCGATTTCGCCGCGTGAACGGGACGTTGCCATAATCGAGACTCGGATTGTATGGGTCCGAAAGCACACCGCCTTGTTCTCCCTGGAAAGCGTTCGCCGATCCGGAAGCCGCGCCCTGGATGTTGGAAAGATTTCTTGTGTACGCGTAGCTGGCCTGGAGCTGAAGGCCGTTCGACATGCGCTTCTTGACCTCCACGGTCATGGCGTTGTAGTTCGCGTAGCCCAGGTTCCCCTGGAAGCCGATATAGCTCATCAAGGGATAGGGAACTTGCGAAGCCAATGCGTTGAAGCCGGAGGTGTTCACCGCAAGCTGGTTGGCGTTCCACTGCACACCCAGGTTGGAAGCGTGGTTTCCGTCGTAGGAAACCCGGAGGCCAAAGTTCGCGCCCAAGTCCCGTTCCAGGGTGATGTCCCACTCCTGAACGTAGGGATCTTTGTAGTGCACGTCGGTGGCGACATAGAAGCTTTGGGTTCCCGGCAGCGCGATATTGGAGGGCCAGGAGTAGGGCAGTTTGAATACCGGCGAGCCGTTGGGGTTGAAGCTATTGCTGAAGAAGGCGACATCGCTCGACTCGACTGCCCATGCGTTCTCGACCGCCGAGCCCAGCAGCGTTTGAATAAAGCGACCGTAGCCGCCGCGCAAAACCGTCTTGTCGCTTCCAAACACGCGCCAGGCGAAACCGATCCTCGGCGCGAAGTCTGTTTTTTGGGAAAAGCGCAACGAGCGCGGAATCCCGGCCTGCGCGGCGGTCAGAATCGGCGTAGGCGCGATGGATTGAACGAATCCCGGATCGACGATCGCCCAGGTGCTCTGGTTCGGGATCACTACCGCCCCGCGAATGGTCTGCCCGTTTTGCACGCTAGTGTAATCAGGCAGGAAGTTCGCTTCGTTATTCAGGTGGTCCAGAAAATTCGGATGATACTCGTAGCGGAGCCCGATGTTTAGAGTGAAGGATCGCGCTACCTTCCAGTCGTCCTGGATGAAAGCAGCGTAGTGCTTGGCGTAACCCTCGGTATTGGGATTAATCACGGTGGCGGTCTGGCTATAATCCGGGTAGCCCAGCAGGAACGACGCGAAGGGCGTCGCTGCGCCGTTGCCGAGCAGGCCGCTCATCACCGATCCATCGAACGTATAAGTTCCCATGCGCTGGTTCGCAAAGACGTTGGTGTACAGGCCGTGGAGGGCGCGAAAGTCACCGCCGAATTTGAACGTATGCTTTTGTTTCGTCCATGTCACCGAGTCCAGAATCTGCTCGGTCCCCTGCGCGGTGTTTTGCGACTGTCCGAAAATACCTACAAAACCCGCGATGCTGATCTGAGGAATGTTGGTGCCCACCGGCAGTGGGCCGGGAAGCCCGGTAAGTCCGAGCTCGCTGGCTATCTGCTCTGTCGTGATTCCGATGCCTTGATAAGTGTGATTGCCGCTATATCCGACCCGTAGCTCGTTCACAACCGTCGGACTGATCACCCAGTTGTCGGCGACGGTCAGCGCATCGTCGATCTCCGGCGCCACCTGCGATCCCACCAACGGCGAGGTGGGAGGCGAATCCACATAGTAGTTCGACAGCGGAACATTGGTAACACGCCGGTTCTTGTAGGTGAACCTGGCGTAGATTTGATTATTCGACGTGATCTGCTGGTCCAGCCGGATATCGCCTTGATTGCTCTTGATGGGAACGGCAAACGAGGCCAGATAATTGTTGGCGTAAGGTTCCGCCGCATTTTGCGGCGTCAGATTGGGCAAGGGGAAGAATGCGTTCAGAGCTTTTTGCGAATACGAATTGATCTGGCTGGCTGGAATGATGTTGCCCGGGTAGCCCGTTAAAGCGTCCGTGTAGGCCGACAGGTCGCCGTTTCGCATCGCCACGGTCGGCACGCTCTCGACGTATTGCAACGTCCTGGGAAGCTGCAGTGATTCCAGGCTCAGAAAGAAAAACGTCTTGTTGGTGCCGTTGTACAGCTTCGGCAGAATAACTGGACCGCCCACGTAGGCGCCGAAGTTGTTCATCTTCAGCGTCGGTGTGGTGTTACCGAATGTGTTGGCGGCGTTCATCTCGCTGTTCTGGAAATTCTCGAACAGCCCGCCGTGGAAGTGATTGGTTCCCGATTTCGAAATGGTGGAGATATCGGCCACGCCGCCATATTCCGCGGGATTGATCGTTTCGCTGATCCGGATCTCTTCGATCGCGTTGAAGGAGGGAAACAACTCCGTCATGGCTCCCATGGTGGCCGGTCCGACCGAACTGATACCGTCGATCGTCATCGAAAGCTGCGAGGGCGAAATCCCGGCGACCGAGATGTTGCCGTTTGGATCGGTCTGTACGCCGGGCTGCGCTGTCAGGGTCGACATGGGGCTGGTGGAGCCGCTGGCACGCGACCCGATCGCCACGGGAAGGTCGGTCAACTCCAGGCTCCCTTTGGTTTCGGCGCCGCCCGAGGTGTCGGTTTGGACCACCGTGCCGGCGCTGGCTTCCACGTTCACGGTGGTGCTCTGGGTGGCGACGTGGAGATCGGCGTCGACGCGTTTGGTTTCACGCGAACCCAGCGCGATGGTTGTCAGTTCCGCCTTCTGGAAACCAGGCTTTTCGATGGTGATTTGATAGGTGCCGACGTCCAGATTGACGAACTGGAAGCGATCCAGTGTCGCTGGTTACCGTGCTGCGGGTGGCGCTTGTGCCCTGGTTCTGCAACACCACCACGGCCTCAGCGATCACGCTTCCGCCCGGGTCCTTCACAGTCCCCAGAATCGTTCCGTACGTCGACTGCGCAACCGCCACGTGAGCCAGTAGCGACAGCATGATTGCGAATCCGAGAATGTTCTTCACCCTTGCACCCCTTGTAGAAAGAAATTGCCGACTCGGAACGATGGAGTTTCAGGGCGGCAGCGCGTCGCGGCTTCCCTGGCGAAGCTGCAAACGGGGCAGGTGTTAGTGGAGTTTGGGCCAAGCGGCGCTATCAGTCAAGCGGAAGTGCTTTCCGATACCGTCGATCTAAGCTTCCGTAAACTGGATGAACCAAAGCCACTTGGCTGAAAGTGATTACCGTAACCGGTTACTGTTTGGCGGCGAGATGACGTCAGTAGCGCAACAGCGCCATGAAACCGAAGTCCATATGCAGCTGATGATGGCAATGAAACAGGGCTGGGCCGGGACTATCGGCCAGCACATCCACTTCAACTTGCGAGTGCGCGGGGATCAACAAGACATCCTTCCGCACGCCGGAGCCGAGTTCGAAGGTATGCCGGTGCAGGTGAACCGGATGGCCCATCATGCTGCGGTTGTCGAATACCAGCCGGTTGCGAACACCCGAGCGTGAGACGGATCTCGTCCGCGTGAGGCCAGGATTTGCCGTTAATCGCCCATAGGTAGCCTTCTTTGCCTGGTTCGATGACGAAGGGGACCTTGGATTCGGACGCCGGCAACTTCGCGCTGCGCGCCAAATGCGGTCAAATCCCAATGGAAATCCGGCGGCGGCGTCCATCGGGCACGTCCCTGAGAACCCGCGTACTCCACGTTGATTCCAGCGCCGGCGGCTCGCTGCAAATCTTCGACCTCGCCGAAGGTCCACACGCCCGGAGTCTTCATCTCGACGACGGCATCTACTCGTTCACCAGGAGCAAGATCCAGCACGGGAACGGATGTAGGATTAGGCACCGCGTTCCCATCCAGAGCTACTACCTGGAAACTATGCGACGACAGAGCCAGCCGATGCGCCTTGGTCGCGCTCGCGTTGAGCACGCGGAACAAAACGCGCTGGCCGTTTTTCACGCGGATTGGCTCGCCGGCGCCCAGCACCTTTCCGTTAATGGTGAATAAGCGGTAGTCGACGTCGCCTTCCATTTCGGACCTGAAGTAGGGCTCCCAATCGTGCAGGACGATGGGAAACTCGGCGTCGTAACGCGCGGGATTCTGCTGTGGGTCTACGACTACCATCCCGAACTGCCCCGAGTACATTCCAATACGGGTATTTTGTCCCGCCATTCCGTGGGTGTGGTACCAGCGGGTGCCTACAGGCTGGGCCGTAAAGGAGTAACGGCGGGAATCGCCGGGTTGCACGTGAGGCGTCCCCTCTTCGTGCGCGCCGTCCACTTCCGGCGGAATGTGAAAGCCGTGCCAGTGGACAATTTCCGGCAAATGCGTGTTGTTGACGACATCGACCGTCACGGTCTTGCCCTCGGCCATCCGCAACAGCGGACCCGGTATCTGGCCGTTGTAGGCCAGCGTCTTCACGGTATGGCCATGCCCCAGATCGGCAGTGATTTCTCCGATGCGAAGCGTGATATCAGCGGCTGGCAGGTTCGCAGCGCGCGCAATTTCAGCGGCTGGCAGGCTGGCGGCGGCGAGGGCAAGAAACTCCCGGCGGTTTATCATTTATCAGTCCCCTGGTGAATCAGTTTGCTGGATGAGCGATCCAGGTCGCGATGTCGACGATGACAGCCGGGTCCACGTTGCCCTGTTTCAAATAGTCGGAAGGCCCCGGCTTGCCGTCGCCAGCTATAAAAAGATGGTTCAGCGCCGGGTACTCCTTGAAAGTAACGTTGGCGCGGTCAGCCAGCCCTGCCTTCCACATCCCGAAGTCTTTGGACGTGACCTGGAAATCGCGCCCGCCCTGCAGGAACAGCATAGGAATCTTCAATTCTTTCGCCTGCGCGGCCGGATCGTAGCCTTTCAGGTCCAAAAGGTAAACGCCGGGTAGGCCCATTAAGACTTGTGGCGGTGGCGTGCCGGCCTGCAGATTTTTCACCCTGGCGACCTCGGCTTTCAATGCGTCCAGCCGCTGCTGTACTTGGGGAGCAGGGTTACCGTCAAGATGAGACACATATTCGTTCTGGGCCAGAGCGACGTCCTCGATGGGACGGGCGTTGGCCGCAAAGAAAATCACACCGGCAAGCTTCCCATCGCGGGCCGCGATCCGTGGCGCGGCATAACCGCCCAGGCTGTGTCCCAGGAGATAGATGCGATTGGGGGCTACCTCAGGCTGCTGCCGCATCACACCGATCGCTCGCACAGCGTCGGCCACGGTGTCCTGCTCGATCGTAAAAGCCATGTCGCCCATCTTGTCGCCGTAGGTGAGCGAGCGCTTGTCATACCGGAGGACGACAATACCACGCGATGACAGCCCTTCGGCGAGGTCGCGAAAAACGCGGTTGGAATAAATCTCCTCGTCGCGATTGTTCGGGCCAGGCCCGTGAACCAAAACGACGCCTGGAAATGGCCCCTTGCCTACCGGCACGGTGAGTGTTCCGCCCAGCTTCCATTCGTCCGATCCGACGGTCACCTCGCGCTGAGTAAACGCATCCGGCTTGCTGTATGCGGGCTGCTGCCATACCTTGGGCAGGGGCGCTTCCAACGGGCGCAGAAATAAGCCAGCCACCTGGAGCGACGGAGTGAGGGTGAACTGAATGTTCAGTCTGGCTACGGCGAAGTGAACCGGGAAGCTGACCAGCGTATTGTCGCCGTCTTTGGCTGTCACCGGATCGCCAATGCTATTCATCTGGCCGAAGGTATGAATTTCACCGCCCACCCGATCATGCAGGAAGTCGATGGTGAGACGGTCCATGGCGGCCGGCGTCAACATGGTTCTCAGCTCCGGGTATTTCTCAGCCAGCAGAAGATCGAGCGCTTTGCGAGCGACCGCCGCCGGCTTGTCCGGAGCCTCGGCGGCCAACAGGGAAAACACCAATAGGACAGACGAAAAGGCTGCTCCCAGGCGCCTAAGGGACAACAATGAGTCCCCCGCCAGTGGTATCGTTCTGCAGATCCCAGGTACGTTCGTGTTGCAGGGTGGCGGCGTCAAATACGTCGATTTCGAAACCCGCGCCATAGATATAAAGCTTGGATCCGTCGCCCGACATTCCGAAACTGAACCGGCTGCGGCAGGCGAACTCGCGGGTATTGGTAACACGGTCGTTCTTCATGTCGATTTGCCAAAATTCGCAGCGTTTGTTGCCGAGCGCGCCGCCGCTCGTAACAACCGTATAGGCATGCGTCTTGTCGGGCGCCACCTGCAGGCCCATCATGGAGGGCTGCGCCGGGCCGATGGGATCGAAGGTCATCTGCCGCGTATTCAAATCGAATCTCCCGATTCCAAACACACGGTTATGCACCACTGGATCGGCGGAGTTGAACAGAGAAACATGCGCTCCCGGCTCTCCGATGCTGTCGAGGTTACCGCCGAAGCCAATGTCTTCCATACCGGGCAGATCGGGCTTCGATAGATCCAGGCGGTCCACAACCTTGAAGTCGTCGGTCTTCAGGATCAGAACTTTGTCACCGAAATGATACAGGTACTTGCCGTCTGGCGAGGTTTCCAGAAAGGCCCGTCCGCGGCCCGCACTGATGGCGATTTCGTCCTCCTTGGCCACATCGAACGTCTTGGCGATTTTCTGTGCGGCGAGATCGATCACCGTCCATTTCGGCTTGCCGATTTCGTAGTGATCGGCCAGCTTGTTCATCTCGGTAGTGACGGTATAAAGAAACTTGCCCTGCGGATCGGGAACGCCGCCGGCGTTAAAGCGGTAGCGCCTGGTGGGTGTATTCAGGACGAAGTGATTGGTGACCTTTCCCGTGGCGATGTCGATGACTTCGATGCCGCTATAATCGCCGGTCGTGGCATACAGGGTCTTCTTGTCTTGCGAGAGACGCAAGCTGCTAGGAAGACCGGTGGAGAGTGGGATGGTGCTGACGATTTGGCCCTTCGCTTCATCGAAAGCGATTACCGTATCGTGATACGTGCCCATGTACAGGGTGGCGCCCGGAGCAACGCCGGCCAAAAGGAGAAGAAAAAAGCTGAGTCGTCGCATGGTTTCGTAGTTTGTTGGCCTGTTTCTAAGGGAAAACCAGATCGAGATTGCGCCAGTCCTTGGTCGCGACCGCGCACTTGCTCGACCAATCGGGATAGTTGTTCAAGTGGTCCGGAACCTGGGCAGGCCAGAAACACGAGTTGTAGCAATCGTAAATGTCGCGTTCCACTGGTTGACAGAGGCCCGCCGTTCCGCCGGCTGAATCCACTTCCCAGCCTGGGGAGAACGAGAGGGAGCACCCGGTCGGGATATGCGGCCGCGCGGGCGCCTGATCCTGCAGCGCCGACCACATCGGCATCCAGGGCTGCACTCATTTCCACGGAATCGATGATCCGCTGAGCCTTTTTGTTGACCGCTCGAATATGCTTCATAGAGCTTTCCTTTCGGCAAATTTCATTTCTCCACCTCGGGCTGATCCCATTTAATGTACGTCGGAACGGTCACGACGAGATACGCTTTGCCTGTCATGGGCCGGCCGTCTTTCTCTTTCTCGGTTTTCGAGGTTGCAACGACCCAGACGTCCCCATAATTATTCCGGCTGAACTTTCGTTCCGGATTGGGACCGTCGGATGCCGGGGTGAATAGCGCGGTCGGACTTAGCTGGCCAATGAAGCCCTTGTCGTCGTCGCCAAAAACCGCCTGGAACTCTTCTACCGACCAGGTTACGTCGATAGGCCCCAGATCCACATCGTCGGGCGTGTGCGATTTGCCATCCGCGCCGCGGCTGTAAGCGATAGCCTCGAATTGTTGATAGCCCTTCGGATGCACATCGCTGCCCAGATGCCCGAGGCCGGCTTCCGGAGTGACCTTGATGTAATCGATGCGGTCATAGACGGCGAGGGCATTCGGCACAATCGACCGCCGGAAGGCCACATCGCGCTTGCCGCTGACCGCGTCGGCGGCCACATTCACTTCCGCGACGATTTCATCGGGTTTGCTGGAGACGATTCGGGTTACGCTGACGCCGGTGCCGAGATCAAGATCGGAAGCAGCGACTTTGGCTGGAAAATTGTCGCCGATCAAACGGACTTTCGTGCCGGTTGAGCCGGTTTTCAGCATGGTGACGTCCACGCCTATTAAGGCCGGATCAGTCGATGCGCGCAGTCAGCTTCACATCGAAACCGAATTCCTGGTAAGCGCCCCAATACCAGCGGCCTTCCGCTTCCATCTGATTGGGATTGAACCACATCGCTTCGCGCGTTTCGTGCATTAATATCGTCCGGTGCATTACCGGGCTTGGCCGGCGCCTCGGATCGGCCCCGCCATGAATAGCCTGCATATACCAGGCCGCTTCCGGAGCGCGTTAACGTGGTTCCGTCTTTCGCGGACTTCAGAGTGATGCGGGTTGTAAATTCGTCTTCGACCGCGCCCGGCTGCATCATCATTTCACCGTAGTAACGGCCATGTCCGGGAAGATTTGCCGAAACCAACCATCGCCCGCCAGCTTCGGAGGATGCATCCGAGCGCGCCAGTTGGCCCACTCGGTGGTGTGCAGTGGAGCAGCCTTCCCGAGGAAATCCAAAGCCAGTTCCACAGGTTCTCTCTGGGGTGGCGGCGGGGTCGCCGGTTCAGCGGTCTGAACCACGGGTGCACGTTCCACACGCGGGCCATGCACTGCGGGAAACGCTCCCGAGCCGCGCAGGAAGATATTCTCGGCCTGGCCGTACAGATAGCGATGCATGTTGACCAGCAATCGCCAATCGGCTCTTGGTGCGCCGCCAGGACAACGCTCGGCCCAGCGCATGGCAGTTGGAGCAGGTGTCGCGCACGCTGTCGTTCGGAATGCTGGTCTCGTCCACCAAACGATGCTCGGGCATATACATCACCGCCTTGGCTTCCTCCGGCGCGAGTCCGTGATAAGTAGCCAGATACTTCACGATCGATCGGGCTTCGACCGGCGTAATGGTCAATCCATTGAGCCGGACCATCCTTTTGATGGCTTGTTCCCACCCCTCGGGCGTTGTGCGTTCCCACGAAATGCGCGAAAGATTGCCTTTTGCATCTTTGGTGTGGCATGTACCGCAACGCGAGATGACCAGGGAATCGGTAACCGGAATCCCCTCTTCGACCTGCTCCTCGGCCACGAGCGCAACCGCTCCCCCTCCTGAGCCGCCGCTCTGCGCGAACACAGTCGGCAATTGGAGGCAGAAACCAGAAACGATCAGGGTCACAAGTCGTTTAGTCACGTGTTCCTCAGCATAATAGATCTCTCACCCGGATTCCAATAGAAGATGTTAGCAGCGGGAGCCATTCGTGCAACCTCCCACTCTGGACGGGGCCGCGTTGTCATATATTCGGCAACTTCCTGAAAAAAAAGATGCTTCGTCAAAACTGATAACGGTAACCGGTTACTGTTTGAAACGGCATCCCTAGGCTAATTTCATCCGACGCAATAAACCGCTGAAACGTGGATCGGAGCGCAGCGATTGAAACCACACGTCCCAATTCAAACCCATACCCAAATCTCTTTCGTCGATGGCTTTTTCAAGCCATTGAAACGCGTGATCTTTGTCGCCTAAACCAATGTAAACCTGCGCGATGGCGAAGGCCGGAATCGGACGGCGTTGCGGCTCCATAAGAAAATCGCGGAGTATTCGTCGCGCTTCGGCCGTGCGCCCGCACACAGCGTACCCGTATCCCAATTCGGCCATCCGCCGGGGGCCCGGCATCGACTCGTTGGCTAAACGAAATTCCTCGACCGCGTTGCCGCAACTCCCTTGGGCCAGGTACATCTCGCCCAGGTCTTCGTGCGCCGGTCCGAAGTTTGGTTCGAGGGCCAGTGCGCTGTGGAATTGCTGCACCGCTGCATCGAAACGGCCGACCGCGGAATAGTAGTCGCCCAGCGATTCGACAGCCGACGGCGAAACCGGGTCAAGCCTGGCCGCCATGGTTCGCTGGGTCAGTACCTCTTCTCTGCGTCCCGCCAGCGCCAGATACCAGGCGTACCAAAGGTGCCCCATGACGTCACCCGGACTGAGTTCCAATCCTTTCTTAAATTCCCTTTCGGCCGTCGCCCAATCGTATTCATACTCGGCGCTCACCGCCAGATCGATATGCGGTTCGCCCAGCGTGCCATCTAGCTCAATCGCCTTGGACGCGGCGGCTTTGATTCGTGAAACTACATCGAGCGGCGGCGTCGCCGATACGAAGCGCTCCATTGCATAGCAATCGGCCAACCCTGCATAGGCTTCGGCAAACGACGGGTCCTCGGCGATGGCCTGCTTGAAATACTCAATGGCTCTGTTCAGGCTGTCCACGGTAAACCGGTTGCGGAAGTAGAGGCCTCGCAAATAATCTTCATGAGCCCCGGTATTCAGCGAGGCCGCGAGCTGCCTCAAGTTCTGACGGCTGCCACGAACGAGTCCGGCCCCGAGCACGTTGCTAACGGCGCTGGCGATCTCTGGCGCGATGGTCCCGAGATTCGCGGAGTCCCGTTCGTAGCTTCCGGACCATAAGTGGTATCCGTTTTCAGCATTGTTGAGCTGAACTGCAACCTTGAGTTGGTTTTCGGACTTGCGGACCGTTCCTACCAGGATCGCGCGAACATGCAGCGCCTGGTCAATCTCTCGCAAGTCAAAAGTCTTGGCTTTGAACCGAAATGCCGAGGTCCGTGCCACCACCTGCAAGCCTGGTACTTGCCTGAGGGAATTGATCAGCTCTTCGGTGAGACCATCGCTGAGGAATTCCTCGTTGCTATCGCTGAGGTTCACGAGCGGCAGAATGGCGATGGAGGCCCCATTCGCGGCGAAGATAGTTGCCGGCAACCCGGAGTGCGAGAGATAAAGAACGGCGGCGCTAACGACCACTAGCAAAGCGATCGCGAACAACGCGAAGACCGTTCTCCGCTGCGGTAGGGGACGGACCATCACGGCAGCTGGCACTGTGGCCGGCAGGGCGACCGGTGGCGTGTCTGGGATCAGGGCTACTTCCGGCTCCTTTTCCGGACCCGGCGGTTCTGGGACCGAATTCACAGGAGCATGAAAGCACGGGACGTAGGAACCCTTGCGGAGCTCGATGCGGAGCGGGTCGCTAGCACCCTCGGTTTCATAGTATTTCGCTAACCTGGCCCGCAGTTTCCTGGCCTCGGTTCGGACTATTGGATCCAAACGCGGATCGAAGGACGCTTCCCGGCCAAGCGCCTCCGTCGCAATGACGTATTCCTTCAGAAGATGGGAGTGTCCGGCAAGCAGCTCTTCCACGGTGTAGGCGAGGAACTTTCTTTGCCCCTTCGCGGCTCGAAACGTTCGGCTTGCAAGTATCGTTTGGAGCTCAGCGCGAATCGCTTCCGTTGAAAACGTCGGCGGCCTGGACTCTTCGATTTTGATTTCGGCGTTCAGAGTTTGGTCCATTTACAACACTACGGAAGCTCGTGCGCACGTGTGAATAGGAGCGCAAACAGGCTGTGATTCCAAACGGGGGAAGAACTGCAACGCACAGGGTTGCGCGCGCGAATCGGGCAAAGTTAACTACTCTTTGACCTGGGTATCATAGCACTTGTCCAATGGAAGATGCATGGCCATAATTCAAGCTAATCCTGGCTGAGCGCACAAGTGTAATATGCTGAGAGCGATGGCAACACGAAAGAAAGCTAAGAAACCTGTTGAGCAACCCAAAGCGGCGGCCGGCGGCGACATGCTGCAGGAAGCCGCAATAGCGATAGGATCGGCGCTGGGCGCCATCGCCAAAAAGACCGGGATCGCGCACTCCACGGAGCCACCTAAGGCGGCCGCAAAGCCTGCAAAAAAGGCGAAGAAACGATCACCGGGACCGAAGAAGAAGCAAGCGAAAAAGAAGATTTGACGGCGTCTACTTCTTCTTAGCGTCCTTGTGGGCCTGCACTCCGCCTTTTAGCAGCTTGATGGCTTTCTTGGGGCCGCCCGTGCCCGTGATTTTGAATTTCTTGCCACGCTGCTTGTTGTAAGAGACAAAAAACGCTTCAACCTGATCGAGGAACGTTTTGCTCACGTCGCTAATCGACCGAAGATTCTCGTGCTCGTAGGAGTGTATCGCAACGCCCAACAGGCGATTGTTGGTCTCGGTCTTGCCGCCTTGTGTTTGCTTGGCGGTGATGATGCCGATGATGCGAACCTCGATGAGGCAACCGGCGTGGGCGGGAGCGTCCATCAGGACCATGATGTCGAGTGGATCGCCGTCTTGTCCAAGGGTAGACGGCAGAAAACCGAAATCAAAGGGAAACATCATTCCCTCGGGCAATAGCCCGCCCAGCGCGAAGAGACCAGACTCTGGATCGTAATCAAACTTGTTCCGGGAGCCTTTCGGGGTTTCGATGATCGCGCGGCACACGCCGGTTTTCGCATCTAGTTTTAACGATAGTGACGTCAGATTGGGCATTTTTGAACCTCAAGAACGGAGATCGACCCTATCGGTCGAATCGAAATATCCTGCCATCCCGATTCTCGCGCCCCAAAAACATATCTGCCAGGATCCGAGAAGCAATTTCACTAAAGGTGATGCCATTGCCGCCGAATCCAAGCGCGAAGTAGGCTCTGGGGAATGAAGGGTGACGGCCGATATACGCCAATCCGTCCTTAGTGCTTCCAAACGCGCCGGCCCACGCGAATGCCGGCTCGATGCGGGCGTCCGGGAAGATGCTATTGAAACGGCGAACCAAGCGGGCTGTTTTTCGGCCAATCTGGCCGTCTCGCCGCGCGGGGGACAGCACTCCGTCGTCTTCTCCTCCAACAATCACGCGATTATCCTTGGTGGTGCGCATGTAAGGGTAGGGGTTGCCCGTTCCCCAAATCAGAGACCGGCTCTTCCACCAATTCAGGTCAGCAAGCGGCTCCGAAGCCAGCGCGTAAGTGCTTTTGAAGTTCACGATCTTCTCCGGCAGAATTTCGCTCGTTTCGTAGCCGGTGGCGAAAAAGACCGAGCGGCAATTGATTTTCGAACCCCGGTCGGTATGCACGGTGACGCGGCCGCGTGAATCAGAATACCGGAGAGCTTTTGTGCGGTCGAAGATCTTCAAACCATGTAGAGAAGCCAGATGCAACAATCGATGAGTCAGCCGGTACGGGTCCACTTCGCCCGCAATGCTCGATCGCAGCGCAGCTGCGCAGGCGATCCCCAACTTCCGCAGCTCTGGCCGCCCTAACATCGTCACAGGAAAGCGGAGTTTTCGCCGCGTCTCATACTCCTTCTTCAATCCGGCTACATCGGCTGATCGAGTCGCAATCTGGAGGCTGGGCCGTAACGCAAAGCAGCAATCATTTCCAGCTAGATGTTGGAGCTGGCGGATTGCTTCGATGCCCAGCAGGTAGGCGCGCTCCGCAGCGGGCGCACCAACTTGTTGGCGCAGTTGATGCAGGGGCGTGTCAATCTCATATTGAAGCAGCGCTGTGCTCGCGCTGGTGCTTCCGTAGCCGATGTCTCGCTTGTCGATTAGGGCGCATTCGACGCCTCGCATTGCGAGCCGGTGCGCCAGAAGGGCTCCGCTGATACCGCCGCCTATGACGAGAGCATCACATCGGATATCGCGCACTAGAGGTGGATAGACCCGCAACAGACCGTTCCGGACGGTCCAGAACGGAAGGTCTGACCTCAGATCCATTCCAGCGCCGCCCGGAAGAGAACGAGATTAATCAAAGACGTCCCATTAGCGCGAGTACCAACAAGACGATCAACACCAAACCAAAGCCACCGCTCGGATAGTAGCCCCAGCCGGTGCTATACGGCCAAGTAGGAAGGGCTCCCAGGAGCAAAACGATGAAGAGGATGATAAGCACTAAGCGCATAATTGTTCCACCTGCTGGCTCTGATTGGGATCTAAGATGGCATCCAGCCGGTCCACGCGGGCGTGAAGGTCCGCAAGATCCATCATGAAGCGCATTCTGAGCATTGGGGTACGACGTACTCTCCGGTAGAAGCGGATCAGACGGTTCTCCTCGATCCGCAACTCGTCGAGTTCGTGGATTACACGTTCCAAGTACTTATCGCGAACCGCTACTGGTTTTTGCATTCTCACGTTGAGTCTCCTTTTCGAAGGGCCGAACTACTTCTCAAGCACCTTTTCAATTTGGCCGACCTTCTTTTGGATCTTTCCGGCTACCTTTTCGTCCTGACCATCGGCTTCCAGGGCCGGATTGTTAGTAAGCTTACCGGCCTGCTCCTTGATCTTCCCTTTGGTTTCATGGAGCTTGCCTTGGACTTGATCTTTCGTGCTGTCTTTCATTTCCTGATTCTCCTTTTCTTCTGAATTCCACTGCAGTCCAAGCACGTGGAGCGCCGAACGCAAAAGCTTCTGGAAGTTAAGGAAATGGCAGGACGGAGATGCATTTTTCCGCCGGATCGCGCAAAAGTTGCATAGCTGCCGTGAAACAGCCTTTGACGATGACTACCTGGTTCCCAGAAGCCGCATGGCCGACAGCGCCATGGCCTGGGACGCTTGCAGCATATGATCGATGCGGCAATACTCGTCGGGCTGATGCGCAAGATGCAGCATTCCGGGGCCGTAGGCGATGCACTGGTCGACATGCCCCAGCCGCATCACGTGTTTCTGATCGTAAGTGCCGGGGCTCGCAATCAGCGGAGGGTCCGTCCCTAAGACATCGCGGACCGCGCCCGCCAGGGTAGTCACCAACGGCGATTTTGCATCCGTTTGGGACGGTTGCACCGTCATCAGGTCCTTGATCTCGTATCGAAAATCGCGGTCTCTCTCGGCCAGGCTGTCCAGAATTTCGAGGATCTCCCCGCGCACCTGGTCCACCGGTTCCTCGATCAGGAATCTGCGATCGAAGACCGCCTGGCATCGATCGGCGACACAAGGAGTCTGAAACCCGGCGGCGGACGTCTGTCCCCCGGAGATCGAATTGATGTTGATGCTGGGATGTCGCGCAGCGGGCGGTTCCACGGGCATTGCGGTGGTGCGTGCGCCCAAGACGGGCTGGAGCTCGCGCTCGATAGTGGAAATAAAATCGGCCATTTTGCCGATCGCGCTGATGCCCAGGAACGGCATGCTGCCGTGCGCGATTCGGCCGATCGTCGCTACCTCGAACCAGTACACGCCGCGATGCCCTAGGCACACCCGATCGACATTCAAGGGCTCTGTAATGATCACGAAATCGGTGCGATGGCGGCTGACGTAACCGTGTTCGGCCAGGTATGCCATACCGGCGAAGCCGCCGCTCTCTTCGTCCACCGTTCCACTTTGTTCAATCGCGCCGGCCAGGCGAACGCCCGCTCGCCGGATGGCTTCGACCGCGAAGATAGACGCCGCGATGCCGGCCTTCTGATCGCTGGCGCCGCGGCCAAATAGCTTTCCGTCGCGCACGACACCTGCGAACGGATCAACAGTCCAACCGCCGCCTTCGGGCACCACATCGAAGTGACCGTTAAAGTGCAGACGCGGCCGGGCGGAGGCGTTACGCAACTGACCGATCACATTGACGCGCGGATAGCGATCGGTATGCTCCGCCAATCCTTCCGCGTTTACGTATGCGACGTCGTAATCAAACTCGGCGAGCTTAGCGCCGATCAGCTGGGCGCATTCGGTATAGTTTTCGCCGGGCGGATTCACGGTCGGGATGGCGACCAGCTCCTGGGCAAACGCGACCATCTCGCCGGCCATCGATTCCACTCGCTCGAGGACGCGCTGCTCAGCTTCGCTCAGCGGTCCAGGACGCCTGGAGTGCGTGGAAGCTAGAGTCTCCGTAGCCGCACCTCCTCCACCGAATGGCCTGCGCCCTTGCGCAGGATCAGCTGCGCGCGTTCGCGTGTGGGCTGGATATTGTCGCGAAGATTCGGCCCGTTGATTTCCCGCCAGATGGAATGCGCCTTCTCCGCCGCTTCGTCCCTGCTCAAATTCGAATAGCGATTGAAAATACGAATCGGGGTTGCGAAAGACGGTTTCACGCAGCTTCAGGAATCGCGCCACGTACCAGGCTTCAATGGTCTGCTCGTCGGCGTCGATATAGATTGAAAAGTCGAAAAAATCGCTGACGAAGACTCGCGACCCGCGTGGTGGATTCCGCGCGCGGCCCGATTGCAAAACATTGAGCCCTTCCACGATCAGAACGTCCGGTTGGCAAACCTTTTGCGCAGCGCCCTCGACAATGTCGTAAATCAGATGCGAATACACGGGCGCCGAAACCTCGGGCTTGCCGCTCTTGATTTCTGTGAGGAAATGGACCAGGCGGCGCTGAGCGTAGCTTTCAGGAAAACCTTTGCGGCTCATCAAGCCGCGCTTTTCGAGGATCGCCGTGGGGTACAAGAACCCGTCCGTAGTGACCAGGTCGACCTTGGGATGATCCGGCCAGCGCGAAAGCAGCGCTTGCAGGATGCGGGCCATGGTGCTTTTCCCCACTGCCACCGATCCGGCGATACCAATGATGTAGGGAACCTTCGCTGGCAGGTGGCCGAGAAAGGTGTCGGTCGCTTTATGGAGCGATTGAATCGCGCTGACGTAGAGGTTGAGCAGCCGCGAGAGCGGTAGATAAATTCCGGCGACTTCCTCGAGCGACATCTCTTCGTTGATACCACGCAGCGTCGACAGATCGCTTTCCGTGAGCGGAAGCGGAGTGGATGCGCGCAGCTTCGCCCATTCAGTTCGCGAGAAACGGAGGTAGGGGCCGATGTGTTCGGCTTCCGCGTGCTCGATGGGGATAGATGTCATAACGATCACTTCATCATACTAACGGCGCTATACACGACACTCAGGTGGGCACTATAATGACCAGGAACCGTCGAAAGGATATCTTGATGCGAGCAGCGCTCTTATTGTTTTTCGCAGGTGCGGCCACTGTGCTGGCGCAAGGCAATCCGGAATGGCACACCGAGTTCCCAGCGTTTAAGGTCGCTGGAAATCTCTACTATGTAGGCACCGCCGATTTAGCCGTCTACCTGATCAACACGCCGCAAGGCAACATCCTGATCAATTCCGACTTCGAGCAAGATGTACCTCTGATTAAGAAAAGCATCGAGCAGCTCGGCTTCAAGTACAGCGACACCAAAATTATCCTCATCAGCCACGCGCATGGCGATCATGACGCCGCCACCGGCGTGATCAAGAAAGAGACTGGGGCGAAGTTGATGGTGATGGATGCCGATGTCCCGGAAGAGCAGAGCACTGCGCCGGGCCGTCCGGGCGCGCATGTGGATCGCGTACTGCACGATCGCGAAACCGTGGAACTCGGCGGAACCAAACTGGTGGCGCATCTCACGCCCGGGCCATACCAGAGGCTGCACCACATGGACGATGCAGGTGCGCGATGGAGCCCGCAAGCTGAATGTGGTGATCATCGGCAGCCCGAACGTGAATCCCGGCTACATACTGGTTGGCAACAAGAACTATCCGCAGATTGCAGAGGATTATGTGAAGACCTTCGCAGTCCTGAAGAGCCTGCCGTGCGATATTTTTCTCGGGGCGCATGGCGCCTATTTCGGTCTAAAGGCGAAGTACGAAAAGATGAAGGCCGGCGCGCCGAATCCGTTCATCGATCCGGAGGGATACAAAGCGTACGTCGCCGAGCGCGACGACACGTTCCGCAAAGAGTGGGAGCGGCAGAAGCAAAATCCTGGCTCCGCGGCCCCATAGAGACTCGGGCGTGGTTACTTGTCACCCGCGGCTAGCGGGACCGGTTCCACTTTGAGGCCTTCACGCGCCACGTCGCCGGGATTGGAGATGATGGTGTCCCCTTCGCGCAGTCCTTTGACAACTTCCAGGCGGTCGCCGTAATCGCGACCGACTTCGATCTTCTGAATATGCACCGTGCGATCGGGACCGACCACGGCAACTTGCGCGCCCTCGGCACGAATAATCATGGCGTCGCTCGGGACCAGCAGCGGCGGATCCGCCCGGACGCTGCGCAGTTCCACCTGCGCATACATGCCTGGCAGCAACACGCCATCCGCGTTCGGGACCTGCACTTCCACCAGCAGCGTACGGCTGCTGGGATCGAGAGCGTTGGAGCTGCGCGCGACCTGGCCGATGAATTGGCGGCCCGGCACGTTCGAAACAGTCAGTACCGCGGGCTGGCCCGGCCGGATCGAGCCGGCGTAGTTTTGCGGAACGTTGATGTAGGTTCGAAGCGTGGACGTCTGCGCGATTCGAAACAACAGCGTGTTGCCGGCGTTCACCAGCGCGCCCACATCCACGTTGCGAAGCGTAATCACCCCGTCGAAAGGCGCCTGCACCCGGCAATAGCTCTGCATTTTCTCGAGCCGAGCCACATTCGACTGCGCCGAGGCGATATTGGCGCGCTGGACATCGATGGCCCTTTCGAGCGATTGCACGGCCGACAGTTTCGAGTTGTATTGCGCCTGCGCTTGATCGTCATCCTGTTTCGATACAGCGCCTTTGCCGACCAGCTGGGTGGAGCGCCGCGCCATCACGCGTGCGAGTTCCATATCGGTTCGTCCTTGTTGAACGTTCGCGGTGGCCTGTTCCAATGCGGCCTGCGCCTGTCGTACCGTGGCTTTCGCCTGCGCTACCTGATCGGTAAGTTCTGGCGCGTCGATTTCGGCCAGGTTTTGGCCGGCCTTCACGCGGTCGCCTATGTCGACCAATCGTTTCTCGATGTATCCGTCCGCTCGGGCCAGGATGGGGGCCTCAGTGATGGGCTGGATGTTGCCCGGGCAACTGCAGGCCGCTCTGCCGGGTGGATCTTCCTACCGTGATCACCTCCACGCGCGGCAAGGCTTCCTGTTCCACCTTGGCGTCACCCAAAACCACTGCGCGCCGTTTCTGGAGAGGAATGTAGCCCGCGAAAAATGCGATCGCAATCAGAACCAGAGCAACCAGGAAGATAGCCCAGATGGTAGTCGACGAAGGATGCCAAAGATTACGCGGCGGCCCTGCATGGCCAGGGCCTTTCAACTCCTCGAGTTGACGCTTGAGTTCCCAGTTTTCTCTGCGGAGACGTTCCTCAACCGTTTCTGCCGATCGGAATTGCGGATCAGGTTCGGTGCGCTGCATTAGAGCAATTCCCGCTCCCGTTCCACCAGCCGCTGCTGATAATCAATCGGCGCCTGCTTGCGCAGGTACGTGTAAATGATCGGCACCACAAATAGCGTCGTCACGGTGGCGAACATCAAGCCGCCGATGACCGCGCGTCCCAGAGGAGCGTTCTGCTCGCCGCCTTCGCCCATTCCAAGCGCCATGGGAAGCATTCCGAGGATCATGGCGGTGGCGGTCATCAACACCGGGCGCATTCTGGCGTGGCCGGCCGATAACATTGCGGCCCTCGCGGGAACTCCACCGGCGCGTTCATCGTTGGCGAACGTCACCATCAGGATGCTGTTGGCGGTAGCGACGCCGATGCACATGATCGCGCCCATCAACGAAGGGACGCTCAGCGTGGTGCCGGTGATGAACAGCATCCAAAGAATGCCGGCCATCGCGCCGGGCAGAGCAGTCAGGATGATGAAAGGATCCACCCAGGATTGGAAATTCACGGTAATCAACAGGTACACCAGAACCACGGCAAAGATCATCCCCAGAGCGAGCCGGATGAAGGACGATTGCATGGTAGCCACTTGTCCGCGCAATGCGAACGTGGTGCCCCGGGGAAGATGAGGCGTCTCATCGCGGATGATTTTTCGCACGTCCGCGCCCACGCCGCCGAGATCGCGCCGGTCTACATTCGCGTAGACATCGAAAACAGGCAGCACGTTGTAGTGGTTCACGATCACCGGGACGTAGTCGCGCTGCACGGTCACCAGATTGGAAAGCAGCTGTGTGCTGCCCGATACCGCTCCGGGATTTCCGTAGGCCTGCGACGATCCGTTCGGCGATGCGGCGACGAACGAGTTCGTTGCCACCGGACGCGCCAGACATCGATTCCGCGGTGACGCCGTTCTCGGTAGCGGTCGCCACGGAAATTGGCGTGCGAAGCAGCGCGTCGATGGAATCCATGCGATATTGTGGGGTCTGGACACCGATGTTGTACTGCACGCCGTTGGTCCAGTTCATCCAGAAATTAGGCGCGAAAGTGGAGCTGCCGCTGAGGGAGATCAGCATGCTGTTGGTGACGTCCCGCTGCGTCAGACCCAATTGCGATGCTTTCACTCGATCCACGTTCAAGTTGATCTCCGGCTGCGCCGCCACCTGATGCACGTGGACGTCGGCGGCGCCGGGGATCAGTGAGATCTTCTTGGCGAGCGACTGAGCGATTTTGTAATTCGCCGAGGCGTTGTTGCCAACCACCTGCAGATCGATGGGCGCGGGCAATCCGAAATTGACGATCTGGCTGGTGATGTCGGCCGGCTGAAAGAAGAACGTCATGTCCGGGAAATCCTCGCGCAGCCGTTTGCGCAGCAGCACTTCGTAGTCTTTCGTCGGCGCGTGGTGTTCCTTGTTCAACGAGATCAGAATTTCGCCGTCGGCCGAAGAGATAGTGGGGATGTCCCCCTGGGCGATGGCTGGCCAGCTGTTCGGAATACCGATGTTGTCGATCATCATATCGAGCTGGTCGGCTGGAATCACAGAGCGGATTTCACGTTCCAGAGCGGCGAATTTCAATTCCGTCTCTTCGATTCGCATGCCGGCGGGGCCGCGCGCGTGAAGACGCATTTGGCCCGCATCCACAGCAGGGAAGAAATCCTCCCCAATCAGCGCCGCGAGACCGAACGACGCAATAGAGACTCCCATGAACGCCGCGAGCACGCGTCCTGGATGCGCCAGCGACCAATCCAGCAGGCCGAGGTAACGATAGCGAAGCTTTTCAAAGAGAGCGTTGAACAGGTGGTGGGCGCTCCAAATCAGCCCTTTTCCGCCCACGGGCGCGCCATCCGCGCCTTCCCGATACGCGTCAACCTCGGACTCGAGCAAATACGCCATCATGGTCGGGACCAGAGTTCGCGAGAGCAAGTAGGAAGCCAGCATCGCGAAAACCACCGCCATGGCGAGCGGTGTAAACAAATAGCGGGCCGTTCCGGTGAGCAGAATTACGGGAACGAAGACAATGCAGATGGATACGGTTGCAACGAAGGTCGGGACCGCAATCTGCGATGCGCCATCCAACACCGCGCGCACCAATGGTTTGCGCATCGCGATGTTGCGGTGCGTGTTCTCGATTTCCACCGTGGCGTCGTCCACCAGAATGCCGACCGCCAGCGCCAGACCTCCCAGCGTCATCACGTTGATGGTCTGTCCCAGGAGATTCAAGATGCAGAGCGAGGTGAGGATCGAGAGCGGGATGGAAATGCAAACGATCAGTGTGCTGCGCCAGCTGCCGAGGAACAGCAGAATCATTAAACCGGTGAGACCGGCGGCGATCAGCGCTTCGCGGATCACGCCTTGAATAGACGCGCGAACAAAGACGGACTGATCGGCCAAGGCCGTTACCTTCAGCTCCGGAGTGATGTTGGCCAAAACGCCCGGAAGAGCGGCCTTCACGGCATTGACGATCGACAGCGTTGACGCTTTGCCGTTCCGCGTGACCGTGATCAGAACGCCCCGCGAGCCGTTGGTGCGCACGATATTGTTCTGCACGGAATACCCGTCGTGCACCTGCGCAACGTCCTTGATATAGATGGTGGCCCCGTTGACCGTTTTGATGGGTAGATCGTTCAGATCGGTGAGGCGCACCGGGCTGCTATTCACACGAACCTGATACTCCGTTTTCGCGATTTTCGCCGTGCCGGCAGGCAGAACTAGGTTTTGAAGATTCAAGGCGTTGGAGACATCGATGGGCGAAAGTTGCTTGGCGTACAACTCGTCCAGATTCAAATCCACCATCACGCTGCGCTGCTTGCCGCCAAACGGATAGGAAACCGAAGCTCCCTGAACCGTACCCAGCGGAGTGCGGATAAAATTGTTGCCGATGTCGAAGATTTCCTGCTCACGCAGCGTTTTGCTCGAAAGGCCCAGTTGCAGGATGGGAACGCTGGAAGCATCGTACTTCAGCACGTTGGCTGGAAACATGCCCGTCGGCATTTGCCGAAGAGCGGTTTGCATGGCGGCGGTCACCTGTGCGACGGCCATATCGATTTTGACGTTGGGGTGGAAGTAAACCCGCTGGACCGCGTAGCCGCTATAGGCCTGCGATTCGATATGCTCGATGTCGTTGACGTTTGAGGTGAGCATACGCTCGAAATTGGTGGAGACGCGCTTTTCCATCTCCTCCGGTCCGAGACCCGGGTAGTACCAGAGCACGCTGACGATAGGAATGTCGATATAGGGGAAAATGTCGACCGCCATGGTGGCGATGGCGGCTCCGCCCAGGATGGCGATCAAGACAGCCATGACGACGAAAGTATAAGGGCGGCCGAGAGCTAGCCGGACGATCCACATGGTCTAGTTTTCCCCGGAAGTACACGTTCCGATATAGAGTTACGGCGTTGAAGCTCCGGTAGGATCAGTATACATCGCAGGAAAGTGCGACGGTATGCAGGAATACCCTACTGCGTTGGTTCTATTCGCAGAAGTGCGCCGTCATCTTCGTCGGTTAACAAGTACAGATAGCCGTCCGGACCCTGGTGGACGTCGCGAATCCTTTGCTTTAGCTCGCCCAGCAGGGATTCGCGGCGCAATTCCTCGGTCTTCTCATTGAAGACAATGCGCTCCAGATGGCCGGTTCCGGGGATCTCGCCGGTGCGCATGGAACCCACGAAGACGTTGTTCTTCCAGGCGGGAAAGCGGTCGCCTGTATACACAGCCATCCCTGCGACGGCAATAGAAGGTATCCACACCACGATGGGAGTCTCCATTCCCTCCCGTGTCGGGTGGTCCGAAACGCGAGGGCCCGCGTAGTCGCGCCCAAAGCTGACCACGGGCCAACCGTAATTGCGGCCAGGAAGGATGATATTGATCTTGTCGCCACCGTTCGGACCATTTTCGTTGTTCCACAAGGCGCCGGTTAGCGGATGAACCATCAGCCCTAAGGAATTGCGATGCCCCAGCGTGTAGATCTCAGGCTTGTAACCAGTTCGGCCCACGAAGGGATTGTCGGGTGGCGCCGAACCATCGTCGCGCACGCGGAGAATCTTGCCCCTGAGACTGCTAGGCTCCTGCGCGACCCAGCCAATGTTCCCGCCGGTGGCTACGTAGAGCATGCCGTCGCGCCCAAACGCGATGCGCGCGCTGAGTCCGCTGTTGCCCTCCCAGGCATCGGTGACCAGAATCTCCCGCAGGTCCGTGAGCACGCCGCCTTCCAGCCTTCCGCGAGTCACCGTCGGAGCGCCTTTGCCGTTTTCGACTGGCTTGTCGTAGGTGAGGTAGACCAGGTGATTCTCGGCGAATCGGGGATGCAGCGCGATATCCATCAACCCGCCATTGCCTTGCGTTCTCACCGCCGGCACGCCGCTGATCGGCTTTGGATCCAGGATGCCGTCCCGAATGATGCGGAGCCGGCCGGGGCGCTCCGTCACCAGCATGCTGCCATCCGGGAGGAAAGCCAGGCTCCAGGGGTGCACCAGGCCTTTGGTGACGACGGTGACTCGGATCTTATGTTGTTCCGCGGTATCGAGCACAAACGGGCCAGCGCCCAAGGGAGACCGCCGGGACGCCGATGGGCTGCGTCTGGACTTGGGCCGACAGGAGCGCGCTGAACAGTAAGAAAACCAGTCCTAAGAAGCTGCGCATATGTTTACTTCCGGCTGTCGGGAAGGGTGAATAATAATGCCATCGTGGCCCAGCTGGATGCCCCATCGGAGGCGAATTGATGCCAGCCGTGGGGGAATCCGCTCTCGAAGGTATGGGGCTGCACCGGGACTGCTCTGGTGGGCATAAACCACGAGCCATCCGCGAGTTGATTTCGCAAGAGCCATTGAACGCCCCGCTGGTAGACCGCGTCACTGGTAGGGACATCTCCCGATACATGCAACGCGTACAGCGCCTCACCGGTGGCGTACGCTTCACCCGGCGTGCCCGGCAGCACGCTCCAGCTTCCGTCCGGATTCTGAGCCGCCTTCAAAGCCTTCACGAATGGCGCGCGTTCCGAGACGCTGGCGTCCGCGTCGGCCAGTGCATTGAGCTGCATCGATCGTTCTTCCTGAGAAGAGGCTTTGGCCGAGAGCAGCCAGCGTTTGGCGTGTGCGATTCGCTCCTGAAATTCCTCACGCCGGCCCGGGATCGGGTACAGCTTGATCGCGCGCAGGACTACAGCGGTGGTGCTAAACGGTCCGTATTCTTCCGGCGGCCGGTAGCTGGTAGTTCGCCACGAGCCGTCCGCCAATTGGTAGATCGCCAGGTAGTGAATGTGCGCGTCTGTTAGTGCATCGGCCGGATAGCCCGCGGCCGCCATTCCCATCAGCGTGTACCCGAGCGTGTCGGAGCCTCCGCCAATCGTCGAACCCATCCGCATCGGTTCCAGATACGGCATATCCGTGGTCACCGCGAACCCGAGTTCCTTCTTGGCCTGCGCTTCATTTACCGCGAAGCCTTTCTTGCGCGCCAGCGCGACCGTCATGGCCGGGAGGGAGTTATTGTGGCAGGAAACGCAACCGCGGCTCTTAAAAACCGCCTCTCCGCTGGTCTCAAGCCGAGGCAGGATCTTCTTTACCGCAGCTTCCACAGTAGGAGCGCCCCCGTCGGGCTTGGGCCACTCTTCCTTCACTTCCTTTGCTCCAGCCTTCACCAGCAAGTCCAAGGTTGAGGGAATCCCGACGCGCGCCGCAAGCCGATAGGCGGTGTCGCCGCGATCGTTCGTCGCGTTAGGATCCACGCCCTTCGAAAGCAGCCATTGCACCATCCGGTCACGATCGGCGGGAGCTTCCATGGAGAGCACGGCCTGCATCAGGAGGGTGTAGCCTTCGCGGTCCTTCGATTCGAGCGAGGCTCCGTGATCCAGCAGGTATTGCGATAGTTCGGGCATGGCCCGCTTGGCTGTTTCGTTCAAAACGCCAGCGCCATTGGACCCCAGTCCGCCGGCAGTGGCGCCATGCTCCACCAGCAACCGAACGCACGCTTCGCATCGCCCTGTTACGGCAGCCGACAAGGTGGTAGTGTCACCGGCGTGTACGCCAACGCTGAGAAGATAGCTAATCGCTTCGAGATCACCCTTCGCTGCCACTGGCGTCATCAGCCGGTCTTCGGGTTGAGCCCCTTTGGCGATGAGAAGTTTCAAAACCGGAGTCGATCCGGCAGTCGTAACTGCGACACTCAATGGGGTCACGCCATGCTTACCTGTCACCTTCACCCCCGCGCCCGCATCCAGCAGCACGTGTGTTTTGGCGAGGTTGGTGGCGGCGTACATGAGCGCAGTGGAATCCTGCGCGTTCTTGGCGTTGACGTTGGCACCGCCCGCGATCAGCAGCTTCATCATCTTCTCGTCGGACTCGATGACGGAGTGCATCAACGCCGTGGTTCCATCACTATCCGGCGCGTTTACGTCTGTGCCGGCGTGAAGCAGCTTGTTTACTTGGGCGTGGTCGCCGTTGCGAATCGCAGTGAACAACTCGGGCGAACCGGTGGCCAATAGGACCGGACCGGCCAGCAATAGCAGCGTTAAGAAACGCGCCATCGAGAGTCTAGCGGGCGTTATCGTGATGCTCTTGGTTAACGTAATGTCCGAGGTCGTTATCCACGCATGCGGCAGCGGGTTCCAGGGTGTCCTTCTGCAGCGTCATGACTCGCGTGATGGTCCACGGTTTGACGAGCACACCCGGATCATCGGCCGTCATCTGGTACCGAATCGTATCGCCTACGCGCTGCAGCCGCTCGACTACATGCAATTTCTTGCTGTGAAACAGGCCATTGTCGGACAGCCAGTTCTCATTGTTCAAGCGGGTGACATCTACCACCAGCGTGTCGCCATCCCAGTGGCCCACTGAGTCGCCGTTATCGGTCGCGTCCGTTTCCGGGTCTGTACTGTGAGCGCGGCCATCGAGCGGAATCACTCGCCATTGATCGCCGGTCGAATCGGCATAAAGAAACACCACTTGCTTGGCGGTCTGGACAATCTGTTGCGGAGGTCCAATGCGAGGAACTCCCGGATTCATGCAGTGCAAGGCGTGGTCTTCTTTCACCTGATTCTCACTGAAAAATTTCACCTTCGCGACAAACTCGGGTTTGTACTCCGGCAGAGGATCGGGCCGCGGACGCGGCGGGGGAGGACCACCAGCCGAGGCGCCGCCGCCTCCTCCGAAACCGAGAGCGAAAGACCCCTCGCCCACCGGATGCACCAGTTCTCCAAAGAAGTGATGCCAAACGCCATTCAGGTCCGGATGTCCATCCGCCATTTTTGGCGTTGGCTTGGAAGCCGCATCGGGATATTTCATGGCCTCCGTGACGTAGGATGACGCGGGAGGGCCATAGTTCAGGGCCTGCTCCCCTTGCTGCGCGAAAACGTTCATGGGAACGATCAGGATCGACGCCAGCCCAAGGCCAGCGATGCCCAGGACATTCATGGCTAATCGGGATTTCATAAGTTTTTCGTCTCCTATTTTGCCGCACCCGGAGGAGGGGCATTTCCCCCGCCGAGGTTATAGAAATGTCCGTCCGGGTAGGCTAGCTTCAGCACAAATCCGAAGGCGTCGGTCCCATCCTTGGCCGGATATGCGGTAACCGTAGCCTCTCCCCCGTCGAGTAGCTTCTCTTTTGTCAGACCACTGCCTTTGAAGAACATGGGAGGCACCGACTGCAGCCTCCAGGTGGTGACCTTTCCACTGTCGTCCTTCACGTCCAAGTATATGAAAATGTGTGGGTTGACCCAGTCTACTTTGGAGACAACGCCTTTCAAGGTGATAACCTTTTCGGAGTTGAATTCGGCCGACACGGCGTGATGCGCGACCATTGGCAATACCGAAAACAAGGCGGCTGCGGCCAGTGTCAAATGTCTTTTCGTTCTCACGTCGATCTCCTTCGTATCCTCTAGAACATAATCTTCGCAGCGACTCATGTCAAGCCTGTCAGGAAAGCTGTTTCTGCAAAGTTTCGGGGTCTAGCTCGTTTTCCCAGCGGGCCACCACCACCGTCGCCACACCGTTGCCCACCATGTTGATAAGAGCCCGGAACATGCTCATAAAGCGATCGATGCCAAGGATCAGGGCCATCCCAGCCACCGGAATGGTGGGAATCACCATCATCGTGCCGACCAACGCGATGAACGCGGCACCCTGGACGCCGCTGGCGCCTTTGGACGTGAGCACCGCTACCGCCAGGATGGTCAGCTGCTGGGACAGCGTCAGGTGCGTGTTCGTTGCTTGCGCCACAAAAAGGGCCGCCAGCGTCATGTACATGCTGGTGCCATCCGTGTTGAATGTGTAGCCAGTGGGAACCACCAGGCCCACCAGCGCCTTGGAGCAGCCGAGCTTCTCCATTTTCTGCATGAGCGTCGGTAGCGCGGGTTCTGAAGAGCTGACGGCCAGAACCAACAGGATCTCTTCCTTGATGTAGAAGAGGAACTTGATGATGTTGAACCCAGCCAAGAACGCCACCGCGCCCAGCACGACGATCACGAACAGATATGCAGGTCACGTAGAACGTTACGATCAGCTTCACCAAAGGTCCCAGCGATGCCAGGCCGTAGCGGCCGATGGTAAAGGCCATTGCGCCGAAAGCTCCGATGGGCGCCAGACGCATCAGGATATTGATGACGCCGAACACAGCGTGCGTAAGAGCACCGACCAGGTCGACGATGGGCTTCGAACGCGGGCCGGCCATCGCCAGCGCAAAGCCGAACAGGATCGCAAGCAGCAGCACCTGCAGAATGTCGCCTTTGGCGAAAGCGTCGATCACGGTATTGGGAATGATGTGCATCACAAAGTCGGTCACGCTCTGCGCTTTGGCCTGTCCGGCGTACTCCGCCACGGCTTTCGGGTCGAGCGTAGCGGGATTGATATTGAATCCTGCGCCCGGCTGTACGACATTTCCAACCACCAGACCGATCAGTAGAGCGAGCGTGGATACGACTTCGAAATAGAGCAGCGCTTTGCCCCCCACGCGGCCGACCTTTTTCATGTCCTCCATCCCGGCGATGCCGGAAACCACGGTGCAAAAGATCACCAGCGCGATGATCATGGTGATCAGGCGGATGAACGCATCGCCCAGCGGCTTCATTGCCACCGCTTTCGCGGGGCTGAGATAGCCCAGGGCAATCGCGATCGCGACGGCGAACAGCACCTGAGCCGAAAGGCTTTTATAGATCGGCTTTCTTACAGGCTTCTGGATTATTTCTGGAGTGGCGGGCGCCATGTCGTTCACCTAGCCTTGATCGGGACTGATTCCGAGCAGCTTCGACGCCGTGCCGCCCAAGATGGCCCGTCGCTCATCGGCGCTCAGGCCGGATGTGTTCAAGATATGATCCACGGCGGTCGTGGTCCACGGATACGGCCAATCGGTACCCATCACGATCTGGCTGGCACCGCATTCGGCTACCAGATGGCGCAAGGCTTCCGGAGTAAAGACCAACGAATCGAAGTACAGCTGCCGCAAGTATTCGCTCGGATGCTTCTTCAGCGGCGCCGGATTACAGCTGCCGGGCGATGTCGCGCAGCCATGATCGGATCGCGCCGAATAGGACGGCAGGTATCCGCCTCCGTGCGCCGCGCAGATCTTGAGGCGCGGGAACCGGTCGAGCGTGCCATCGAAAATCAGGTGAGACAGCGCGATGGTTGTTTCCAGCGGATTGGAGATCACGTTATTCAAATAACCGTTGCCCTGAAGACGCTTCTCAAGTTCGGGGACGCCTTGCGGATGTATGAAAATCGGAGCTTCCAGTTCCTCGGCTTTGGCCCAAAACCGATCGAATCGCGGAGACGAAAGTTCTTCTCCGTTGACGTGGCCGCCGATCGCTGCGCCGCGCAGACCCAGTCTCTTGCCGTCTACCAATTGCTGGGCGGCCAACTCGGGATGTTGCAGCGCCACCGTTGCGAACGCCACAAAGCGGTCGGGATAGGCCGCGCATAACGCCGCCAGCTTCTCGTTCTGCAGCTGGATGATCTGGCGAGCCAGATCGGGTTCCGCAGCATACCAGAACGGATTGATGCTGAGCGCCTCGACGTCGATGCCCTGTTCATCCATGATTCGCAGACGGTCCGGACCGATAATGAGCGTCGGATTGTCCCAGCGTGCCGAAGTTCCGGCTGGCATCTTCATCAGAGCCAGCGCCTCTGGCACAACGCAGTGAGCGTGAACGTCCACGGTTTTCACGCGACGTCCGCCCAACATCACTCGCCGGCGATGGCCCGCGCCGGGTGTCACGGCTTGACCCGCTGCCGCCAAGGGACTGAAACAGGCCAGACTGCAGCCGGCAGCGACGATCCCAGTTGCTGCGCCAGCTGCGGCTTTCAAGAATTCTCTGCGATGGGGCGGGTTCCTCAAGACTCAGACATCATACTCGACCTGCATGCTTTAAGGCGACCGTAACGGGCAAAACGGTCGCCCATGAGATGATGATCGAGACGAACGTGCGCCAATGCCTTTGACCAACAAACCAGTTGTCGAATCGTCCGCCGCGAGTATCCCGCTGACGTCCATCCAAAAGCGAGCGTTTTGGGCGGCCTGGGGAGGATGGACTTTGGACGGCATGGACTCGTTCATTTTTTCCCTGGTATTGGTGCCCGCATTGCGCGACGTGTTACCGAGGTCCGGGATTCCAGCCAGCACTGCGAATGTCGGCTACTATAGCGGGCTCCTTTTCGCGCTTTTCATGGTCGGCTGGGGTGTGGCGCTGGTGTGGGGACCGATCGCCGACCGGTTCGGCCGCGCCCGTACGCTGATGTTTTCCATCCTGTGGTTCTCCTTCTTCACATTGATCGCCGCTTTTTGCAACAACGTGTGGTCGCTCGCGCTCGTCAGATTCCTGGCCGGCGTGGGCATCGGCGGAGAGTGGGCCATCGGAGCATCGCTGGTATCGGAAGAATGGCCGGAACAACGCCGGACCTGGGGAGTGTGTTTGATGCACACCGGGTACTACATCGGTTTCGTGATCGCCGCCGTGGCCAACTATTTCATCGGCAGCCACTATGGCTGGAGGTACATGTTTGTCGTCGGTGGCGCACCGGCCCTACTAATCGCGTTCTTCTACCGGCGTCTGCGCGAACCGGAGCGCTGGAGGAATCGCCGGGAAGAGGGCGGCACGATCGCGATGCATCATGCTTTTCTGAAGCTTTTCACTCCGCAATATCGACGGCAGACCATACTCAATTCTCTCTACCTGGCCGCATCCATCGTGGGATTGTGGGCGGGCTCGGTGTATGTGCCGTCGGCCATCACATACTTATCGGAGAGGGCCAAGCTATCGGCGATCACGGGAGTTCAGCTGGCTTCTTACGCGACAGGCATCCTGGGAATCGGGACAATCCTCGGGGCTGTAATCACGCCGGTTCTCGCGAAACGGTTGGACCGGCGAGTTGTGCTCGGAATCTTTTTCACGTTGATGCTCATCTTCCTATGGCTCGCTTTCGGTTATGCGTTCTACCTGCCAACCAACGCCATTGCGTGGTTCTTGGTGTGCACGTTTTTCCTGGGCATCGGAGGCGCGAACTTCGTGGTGTATTCGTTCTGGCTCCCCGAACAATATGACACCGATTGCCGCGTGAGCGCGTTTGCATTCATCACCAACGTTGGCCGATTTGCCGGAGCAGGGCTTACGTTTCTGGTGGGCGCGCTGATCCGGCACTATGGAACTCTGGGGACGCCGGTCGCCCTCACGTCGCTGGCGTTTGTAGTCGGGCTTTTGCTTTTGCCCTTTGGCGCCGAAACGCGAGGAAAACCATTGCCGGCCTAAGCAGCCCCGTTACTGTGCCTGCTTCAATTCGATGCGAACCAGCCGAAATGGTTTGTCGCTAAGATTCTCGTCTTGATGAGCGGCGTCCGGCGGAGCCCAGCGGACTGTGCCGGCTTTATAGTGGCTTTCTCGCGACGTGCCGTCGGCATGATATTGGCGCATGTCCTGATCCGTCAACAAGACCACCACAGCGCTTGTCGCCGGGTGCTTATGCATCTTCAGCTTCTCGTGCGGCCCCACGGTCAATTTGATGGCCCGGATCCATTCGTTCTCGGCAACAACCTGGTAGTGCGCCGGATCCACTAGAACGGCGTCCGTGCTTTCCGTTGGAAATGGCTTCGGATTGGCCACGGGCTTCGGCTCGACTTGGAGGGCGGCGAACTGCGCGTCCTTTAGATTTTCGCCTTTATGAATGGTGGGGAGAGCCCAGAGCACTTCGCCGGCTTGGTTCTGAAGAGTTTTGACGGTCCCGTCCAGATAGGTGAGGCGGTTGTACCGGTCCGTGAGAAATATGACTACCGCGCCGGGCGCGGGATGCTTGTGCATCGGCATGGTCTCGTGCGGTCCCATGTGTTCCTGAAAAACACGGACCCACTGATTCTCCAGTTCCAAGTGAATGTGCTGCGGATCGGCTACCAATGGATCCGGGGCTTGCGCGGTTGCCGCCGATATCCATAGAAACCCAGAGCTCAACAGCAAGTACACTTTGTTATGTCGACGAGGCATGAGAAGATTCTAGTCCATGGGCACGAGTGAAGAAAGGAGCGAGCGGCCGAAATGAAATTTCTGATGATCGGCGGATGCTTGCTCTCTGTCGCGCTAGCCAGCGGACAAGCTCAGCCCGTACAGACGCCCGCGCTGTCGGAACAAGCCTTCAAGAACGTCCGCGTATTGAAGGGCATTCCTGTAGACCAATTCATGGCCACCATGGGATTCTTTTCCGCTTCCTTGGGCGAAACGTGCACGGATTGCCATAGCGCCGAGAGCGGGGGCAACTGGGACAAGTATGCCGACGACAATCCGCGAAAGGAGACGGCGCGGCGCATGATCGGCATGATGAACGCCATCAACAAAGCCTACTTCGGCGGACGGCGCGAGATCACCTGCTACTCCTGCCATCGTGGCGTAGAACGGCCCGACGTTACGCCCAATCTTTCGGATGTGTACGGGCCGCCGCCTTCCAAAGAGCCGGATCAATTGCGACAGCCCATTGGCAAAGCACTCTCCGCGGATCAGGTTCTCGACAAATATATCCAAGCCGTTGGCGGCGCCGATCGCCTGGCCAAGTTCACCAGTTTCGCGGCCAAAGGGACGTATCAGGGCTACCAAGACGAGAAATATCCCGTGGATATCTTCGCCAAAGCTCCCGATGATATCAGCACTATCGTTCACACCTCTGCGGGCGATAGCACCACCGCGTATGATGGACGCGCCGGCTGGATCGCGGGACCGGCGACCGAAAGACCGGTTGCGTTACTTGAGTTGACGGGGGGCGATCTCGCGGGCGCCAAACTGGACGCTGCACTGTGGTTTCCATCCCAAATCAAGACGGCGTTGATTCAATGGCGGGCCGCGACTTCCGCCACCATCGATGGGCGCGCTGTGCAGATGATTCAGGGGAGTGGCGACGGCCGATATCCCGTGAATTTGTACTTCGACAGCCAGTCGGGGGTGCTGGTTCGCGTGGTGCGCTACAGCGAATCGCCGGTGGGTCTGAATCCTACTCAGATCGATTACGCCGATTATCGCGATGTGGCCGGCGTCCGAATGCCCCATCGCATCACAGTCACCTGGCTGGATGGAAAGTCCGTTACGGAGCTCAGCGAGATCCACCCCAACGTTCCGATAGACGCCGCGAAGTTCGCCAGGCCCACCCACAACTAGCTGTCCTGGATGAAGTGATAAGATCGCTTCCCAGGAGATCACCATGACCCCAACCCGTCGGGACTTCCTGAAACAGACCTCGACCCTCGTGGCTTCCGGCAGCATCTTGCTCCGGAGTTTGAATGCGCAAGATGCAAAATTTGTCGTCGCCGAAACCACCTATGGCAAAATCCGCGGCATCGACAACAATGGAATCAAAGTCTTCAAGGGCATTCCTTACGGCGCAAGCACATCGGGCCCGAATCGCTTCATGGCCCCCACCGAACCTGCCAAGTGGACCGGCGTGCGTGATGCTCTGGAGTACGGACACAGCGCTCCACAGAGTGACCCGTCCGCTCCGCCGCGGTCGGCAGGCGGCCTTTCCATCTCAGGCGAGAAGCTGCCTTCGGAAGGCGAGGATTGCCTGGTGCTCAACGTTTGGACCCCAGCCGTTGGCTCTGCCGGCAAGCGTCCGGTGATGTTCTGGTGCCATGGCGGAGGATTCGCGACCGGTTCGGGATCGTCGCCCGATAACGACGGAACGAATCTCGTTCGCCGCGGCGACGTGGTTGTCGTCACCATCAATCATCGCCTCAACGTTCTTGGTTTTGGGAACTTGAGCGAGTTCAGCCGGGATTTCGCGGCTTCTGGCGACGCCGGCATGATGGACATCGTTCAGGCGCTGCAATGGGTGCGCGCCAACATTGCCGAATTTGGCGGCGATCCGAACACGGTGATGATCTTCGGCCAATCCGGCGGCGGCCGCAAGGTTGAAACGCTGCTGGCCATGCCCTCAGCGAAGGGCCTGTTTCACCGCGCGATTATCGAAAGCGGCGCGGCCATCACAGTGGTCGATCGTGACGTCGCGATCCAAAACTCGGAGCGGCTTCTCGCCAAGCTTGGAATCGAAAAGGCGAATGTTCGCGAGCTACAAAAACTTCCCGTGGGCCAAATCATGACGGCCTATTTCGCCGTGATGAAAGACAACGCCGGCGCCGATCAATCATTGGCTGGATTCGCGCCCACCGTGGACGGCCACATCCTACCGCAGCATCCCTTCCACCCGAAGGCCTCGCCGGTTTCCGCCGACGTCCCCGTGATGATCGGTTGCACGCGGACGGAGATGACGCTGTTTTCTCTGAACGACCCTTCTGCGTTTTCACAAAACGACGACCAAATGCGCGGCCGCGTCAAGGACCTTCTGGGCGCGCAGGCGCCAGGCATCATCGACGTTTACCGGAAACTCAATCCGACAGCTTCGCCCTCTGACATCTACTTCCTGATTGCCAGCGATTACCGCTACGGAGCCCCGACCATGAAGATTGCCGAACGGCGAGCCGCGCTCGGGAAGGCGCCGGTGTATCTGTATTACTTCACGTGGGAAAGTCCGGTGCAAGGCGGACGACTCAAGTCTCCGCATACTATGGAAATTCCGTTCGCCTTTGACAACGTGAAGATTACGGCGCGGCTGACGGGCGGGGGAGAGGAGGCAATGGCCCTGGCCGACAAGGTAAGCAGCGCCTGGATCGCTTTCGCGCGCACTGGCGATCCAAACACACCGAAGCTGCCACACTGGCCTGCCTTCAACGCGAAAGACCGTGCCACGATGGTCATCAACAACGTGAGCAAGGTGGTCAACGATCCGTTAAAGGAGCAGCGCATCGCAATGTTTCACGCGATGAATCTGACGTAACTAACCCGCTCGTGAGCCCGCGGCTTCCATCTTTTCTTCCGCTACCAAGGCGATCGCATCGCCGACAGCCTTCAATCCTTCGCGCAGCATATCTTCAGGCATGTTGAGCGGCGGAAGGAAGCGAATGCAATTGCTGTAGATGCCTGCCCGGATCAGCACCACGCCTTTGGAAACGGCGGCGCGAATAATCCGCAGCGTATCGGCGGGCGCGAGGGGCGCTTTGGTTGCAGAGTCCGTCACGAATTCCACCAGCATCATCGGGCCAAGGCCGCGGACGTCCCCGACGATTGGCCACTGTTGTTTCCAGCGATGCATCACTTCGCGCATCACGTCACCTAAGTGCTTCGCGTGGGCCAGGAACTCGGGATCGCGAATCATCTTTAGCGCCTCGATCGCAGCCACACACGCTATTGGACTCCCACCATAAGTGCTGCCGATGCCTCCCAAGTGCGCGGAATCCATAATCTCGGCCCGGCCGGTGACAGCGCCAATCGGCATTCCGGCTCCGAGCGACTTCGCGGAGACGACGATATCGGGAACAATGCCGTAGTGCTCGACGGCGAAAAGCCGCCCTGTCCGGCCGGACCCGCATTGCACTTCGTCGGCGATCATGACGATCCCATGCTGATCGCACAGTTCGCGAATACGCTGCAAGAATCGCGCGGGTACTGGCAGGAAGCCGGCTTCGCCTTGCACCGGTTCGATGATGATTGCGGCCACGGCGGAAGGATCCACCTGCGTCACCATGGCCTGTTCCAATTGCTGGATGCTGAAGTCCAGATACTCGCTCTCGGTCATGCCTTCCGGCGTCCGATAGACGTTCGGAATGGGCAGCCTGACGATCTCGGGAGCGAATGGGCCAAAGCCGGATTTGAAGAGACCGTACTTACTGGTGAGGCTCAGCGTGAGCAAAGTCCGCCCGTGATAGGCGCCTTCGAAACAAATCACGGTGGATCTCCCAGTGTACTTGCGCGCCAGCTTCACAGAGTTTTCCACGCTCTCGGCGCCGCTATTCGCGAGCAGTGTTTTCTTGGCAAATGTCCCGGGCGTGATTTCGTTCAGCAGTTCGGCCAAGGCAACATAGGGCTCGAAGGTGGTCACGAGCGCGCAGGGATGAATAAACTTCTCCGCCTGCTTTTGGATGGCTTGCACCACGGGCGCCGGCGAATGGCCAACTGCCAGCATTCCGATGCCGCCGGCCAGATCGATCAGCGTGTTTCCATCCACGTCGAATACCAGCGAGCCCTCCGCGCGCTCCACCACAACGTCGGTCGCTCGCCCCAAGCCAGAAGGTATCGCTGCGGCCCGTCGCGCTAGCATCTCTTTCGCCTTTGGCCCGGGAATTTCAGTCGTCATTCTTATGTAAGACATAGCTTGTTCCTTCGATGCGCCCCGCACGTTTTTGGTCGATTCAAGGACCAGCAGGACACTGTAGTTATCGCAAACCGGATCGTCCAGGTAATTGGCCAGCAATCCGCGCGGTTCAAAGCCCACGTGCATCTGCGCGGAAAGAGTTGGATCTTGCATGCGGCCCGCCAGCACGCCCTCGTAGTATTGCTCGGCGGACATCGTTCCTTTCAGCGCTCCATAGCCCGGAATCATGCCGGCGGTCACTTGCCCTTTGAGCTTCAGTCTCCAGACCACTTCCTGGCGGGCGGCATAGAGAGCTGTTGCGAGGCCGCGCCCGCGATATTCCGGCCGAACGCTCAAGTCGGCGCCGTATAGCCATGCACCTTCTGGTTCGTGCGACGTCAGCCATCCGCCTTGGATGATGTCGGCGAAAGTATGGTCCACATGGTTGAGGTCGAAGTTCAGGCGCACAGTGGCCGCCGCGCCAACAACTATGTCTCCGTCCAACGCGACAAACTGCCCCTCGTCGAACAACTCCATGTGCTTCAGGAAGTGCGCTTGCTTAAAGCGCTGCTCGTCCGCTAACGTTGGGAAGCAGATGCGCTGCAGGTCCTCGAGTTGCAGGGCGTGCTCAGGGCGGGCCTGAGTGATCACGAGTCCATCAGCGAGTTTTCGATAGTACCAGCGCATGAAATGCTTCCAGGTAGCTTATACCGCGGAAAGTTCCGCCTCAGCCGCCGGCTCCGGCCGCAGCCGTGAATAGTAGAAAAAGAGCCCGCTCGCCAACGCCAGAATAGATCCCAGCGTCAAAACCATTTTCAATTCAAATGACCCGACAGACGAGATTTGGCGAGACGGAACAAATGCCATTGCAAATCCCAGAGCCGCCATGCTCAGCCCCGCGACGGACGCCACTTGCAATACCGGCCGCCGGAAGTAGATGGGCTTTGCCGATTTGGAAAAGGCGCGTTTGAGAAGAGAGAGGAACAAATACATGTACGAAATCATTTGCAGCGCCACCGCCAGATCCAGCAGCGTTAGATACGCCTCCTGTACCGAGGCGCCGATGAAACTCATAGCGATGATGGAAGACGCCAGCAATCCGAACATGATCAACGCAACGTGCGGGGAATGGTGGCGAGGATGGACTTTGCCGAGGGCCTTGGGTAGATAGCGATCCAGTCCACAGACGAACAGGATTCGCGCTGAGCCGCTCACCCATGCCGACGTCGACCCCGCGATCGACGCCGCCATCAGCACCGCCAGTGGCAGCAAAATCCAACTGATGCCGAACGAGGCGCTCATCTTGTCTATCGCTTGCAGTAGCCCTTGCACAACCGCCATTTGTGATGGCGGCACGGCTGTCAACAACGCCAGCGTGCAGCCAATGTACATTAAAGCCGATAGCCCCCCGCCCCAGAACACGCTGTGCGGGATAGTTCGGCGCGGATCGCGAACCTCGTCACCCATGATCGGCCCGAGTTCCATGCCCACCAATGCCAGACAGAGGACGCCGAACGAAGAGAGCGGAAGCGCGTCAAGGCTGCCGGGCGCGAGTTCTTTCCAATGCAGCAACCCCCGGTGTTGGCTCACCACCACGGTGCCCATGATCATCAGCGCGCCGCCGATCGTCAGTGCGCCGATGCCTCCGATATTGTTCACCCATTTGCCCACGCCTAGCCCGCGAACGTTCGCAAAAACGGTGATCCATAGCATCGAAACCGTCAGAAAGAAAAAGAAGAATCGGCTGTCGTTGAGCTTCGTGGCCAGGCTGCCGCCGACAATGTACGTTGTCACGCCGGTCACGTAAAACAATAGCGACGGCACAAAAAACATGTTCGTCATCCAGTAGCACCAGCCGCACAGGAAGCCGTGGAAATCGCCGTAGCTTTCTTTCGTCCAAAGGTACAGACCGCCTTCGCCAGGCATGTGCTCCGCCAGTTCGATAACGCTGATTCCTTGCGGGACGAAGAACAGCAGGATCGCGATGCACCACAACCACACAACTTTGACGCCCGCCACCGCAACCACCGGCACGACGTTGAGATTGACCACGGCTACCAGGTAGAGCCACGTTAAGTCGCTCACCCCCAGCGCTCGCACCAGCGTATTGACAGCTGAGGTTGAGGGTGAAGCGGAACTGGCGGAGGGCGTTGCCATATGGGCCGTTGTTCGAGCTCGCCCGCGAAGCGACCAACCTTGTCCGATTATCGCAAGCTTGTTATGCGGTTCAGAATAACATTTCGGCGGGAGCTTCGCTCAATCGCCGCGGGCAGGGGCGATTGGTTTATAATCCGATCACGAATACATTCTTAACGGAGGGATCACGATGAAGCCCATCGCCGGATCCGTTCTTCTTATTTGCTGTGCCGCCATGGCGGCGTACACCCAGGAACCGCCGCCACCCGCGGAGCCTGCCGAACCCACGACGCCCGCCGCCCCCGCAGTGCCAGGTCGCGGAGGACCGCCCTCATCGGATCCTCAGCCCTACGAGAAGGTCATCACCAAGGACGCCAAATCCAAGAACGGCATCTTCACGGTTCACTCCATCAAGGACAAGTATTATTACGAGATTCCAAAGGACCAACTGAACAAGCAGTTCCTCTGGAACACCCAGATCGCCAAGACCACTGAAGGCGCCGGCTACGGCGGACAGCAATTGACCAGCCGCGTGGTGCGATGGGAGCTGAACGGCAACAAAGTCTATCTCCGATCGGTCAACTTCGATGTTGTAGCCGATCCCAAGTCACCCATCGCCCAGGCCGTCGAGGCGGCCAATAACGACGCTATCATCATGAGCCTCCCGGTCGCGGCCTTTTCCAAAGACGGCGCCCCGGTGATCGAGGTGACGCGGCTGTTCAGCACCGACGTGCCTGAATTCAGCGCGCGCCAGCGACTGAATGCCAGCGGAATGGACGCATCGCGTTCGTACATCGAGCGCGTTTCTCCATATCCCGAAAATATCGAAGCCGTCACGACCGTCACTTATACACGCGGTCAGCCCCCCGCCGGGGCTGCGGGGACCGCCACCGTGAGCGCAGGCGGCATGCGGCCCGGAAGCGCCACCGTGGTGCTGCATCACAGCATGGTGAAGCTGCCTGAAAAACCCTTGATGCCGCGTATTTTTGACGAGCGAGTCGGCTACTTCAGCCAGAACGTGTTCGATTACAGCCGCGATGAACAGCGGGCGCCTCACTTGCGCTATATCGCGCGCTGGCGCCTAGAAAAGCAAGATCCCAGCGCCGCGCTGTCGGAGCCTGTCAAGCCGATCGTTTACTACGTCGACTCGGCGACGCCTCTGAAGTGGAGAGAGTGGGTCAAGAAGGGCATCGAGAGCTGGCAGCCCGCCTTCGAAGCTGCCGGATTCAAGAACGCCATCATCGGCAAATATGCGCCCACGGCTGAGGAAGATCCCGATTTCAACGCGGAGGACGTGCGCTATTCCGTCATCCGCTGGCTGCCATCCACCATCGAGAATGCATCCGGACCGCATATTTCGGATCCTCGCACGGGCGAGATTCTTAACGCGGACATTCAGTTCTATCACAACGTAATGAACCTCCAGCGCGACTGGTATTTCTTGCAGGTGGGTCCGCTTGATCCGCGCGCGCAGAAGCTGCCGCTGCCGGACGATCTGATGGGCCGGCTTGCTTGAGTTCGTGGTCGCCCACGAAGTAGGCCATACCTTGGGGCTGGAGCACAACATGAAAGCCAGCTCCATGTATCCGCAAGAGAAGGTGCATGATCGCGATTGGGTTCACAACATGGGTGCCGCGCCATCCATCATGGACTATGCGCGCTTCAACTATGTGGCGCAACCTGAAGACAAAATTCCTGTCGAAGACTTGGTCCCGCGCATTGGCCCTTACGATGTCTTCGCAATCAAGTGGGGCTATAGCCCCATTCCCGACGCGAAAACATCGGACGGTGAGAAACCCACGCTCGACAAATGGGCGCGCCAGCAGGACGAAACACCGTGGTTCCGTTTTTCGACGGCGGGCGCGGGCGGCTCCGATCCAGGCGAACTCACCGAGGCCATCGGCGATGCGGACGCCATCAAATCCACCGCGCTCGGTATCAAGAATTTGCAGCGAGTTGCGAAGATGCTGTTACCTGCCACCACCGGCAAGTCTGGCGAACCGTATGACGATCTGGCCGAGCTCTACAGCCGGATGCTGGGGCAATGGACTCTGGAGCTGAATCACGTAGCTGCCATCGTCGGCGGATTCGATACGCAAGAGAAGTACATCGGGCAGAGCGGTGTCATCTTCACCCCGGTTGCGAAGGATCGTCAGAAGCAGGCCGTCAAGTTCCTTAGCGAAAATGCCTTCGCCACGCCCGCCTGGGCCATCGATCCCCAAATCCTGCGCCGCATCGAAGCGGTGGGAGTGCTGGGCAGTATTCGCAGCGCCCAGACCAGCGTGTTGAGCAACCTGCTCAGCAGCCCGCGCTTCAACCGGTTAGTGGAACAGGAAGCGCTGGACGGACAACCGGTCTATACGCCAGTGGAATTCCTGGCTGACGTCCGCTCCGGCGTCTGGAAAGAGTTAACCGATTCGCAGATCCGCATCGACCCCTATCGTCGCAATCTGCAACGTTCCTATCTCGATCTGGTAAATGCCAAGTTGAACGGCAACGCAGCCAACCTGCCCGCGGGCCTTCCGCCCGAGTTGGTTGTGCAACTATCCGCCAGCGGAGACGAGAAGCCGCTGTATCGGGCCGAGCTACGCTCCTTGAACGCTTCCCTTGTTGCGGCCATCGCCAAGACGACGGATTCGGAAACCAAGGCGCACCTGGAAGGTGCACGCGACCAGATTGCCAAAATCCTGGATCCAAAGTTCGCGCAGTCCTCGGGTAACGGTGGAGGCGCGGTGATCCGTCTGGGGTTCGATTCTTTGTGGGGTATCCCGGGTACCGACGATTTGTGCTGGCCCGATTACGTGGTCCGGCCCGAATGATAGCGTCTCGTTGGGCGCTGATCTTGATCGCTGCCGCCGTACTGGTTGCAGCAGATGCGAAGCGGCCGATCACGGAGAACGATTTATATGCGTTCCAATGGGCCGGCAGCCCGCAAATCTCGCCCGACGGCTCGAAAATCGTTTACACCCTGGTCAAGGTTGCGGCCAAGCACGATAACTACGAGACCGCTCTATGGATCGCGCCCGCGACCGGTGGTCCTGCCCGCCAGTTGACGTCGGGGCCGCGCGATTCCAGTGCAAAATGGTCGCCGGATGGAAAGCTGCTCGCCTTCCTGCGTGTCACCGAGAAGGACGGCAAGCCCGAGCCTCCGCAAATCTACTTGCTGTCGATGGAGGGCGGGGAAGCGCGCCCGCTCACTGAAATGCCGAGGGGCGCGGGCGATCCGGTGTGGTCGCCCGACGGGCACTCGCTCGCGTTTAGCTCCACCACGCTGGCAAGGGATTTCGACAAGAAGAAGGACGATGCTCCCGAGACCGACGTTCGCGTAATCACGCGCGCCGAGTACCGCGAAAACGGCGAAGGCTATGCTGACCCGGATCGCCCCGATCACATTTGGATTGTCGACGTCCCGCGAGTTCCGGCCGCCTCCCAGAAGCCCTGGCAGGTGACTACCGGCGAATTCAGCGAGTCCGAGACCACCTGGTCGCACGATGGTTCGAAAATCTACTTCACCTCCGATCGCGTCAAGGAGTCGTATTACTCGCCGCCCGCAAGCGCGATCTACGAAGTCGGCGCGGCCGGTGGCGAGATTCGCAAGGTAGCCGCCCTGGATGGCCCGATCGGTGCGATCTCCCTCAGCCCGGATGGCCGCCGTTTGGCCTTCGTTAGTGCGATTAACCGCGGCGATGGCGTGATCCAGCGCTCCTATAGCCAGCCCGATCTCTTCGTGGCTGCTGCGGAGCCCGGGTCGACGCCCAGGAACCTGACGGCCGATTACGATTTCGATATCGATGGCGGCGTGGGTGGCGATCAAGCGCCTCCGCGCGGCGGTGGAGAGTCGAAACCTTTCTGGAGCGCTGATGGGCGCTATGTGTTTGTGCAGGCGGCGGAGGAAGGGCGCGTCAATCTCAAACGGATCGACAGTGAAACCGGGAAGGTAGAAGCGGTCACCAAAGGCGATCATGCCGTGATGTCGTACTCGGCGACGCCGGACGGGTCGAACATCGCGATGCTTGTGGGGACTCCGACGAACGTCGGGGATGTGTTCCTGGTGAATAGCCGCGCGGGCGAAATGCAGCAGGTAACGCACGTGAACGCAGTGTTATTCGCCAAGCTAAACATTACTGACCCTGAGATGATCTGGTACAAAAGCTTCGACGGGCGTCGAATCCAGGCCTGGGTGCAGCGGCCGCCAAACTTCGAAGCCGGCAAGAAGTACCCGCTGATTCTGGATATTCACGGCGGTCCGCACGCGGCTTACGGCTACATCTTCGATCACGAAATCCAGTGGATGGCCGCCAAGGGCTATGTGGTCCTCTATCCCAATCCGCGCGGCAGCACCGGCTATGGACAGGACTTCGGGAACATCATTCAATATGCGTATCCCGGCGACGATTTCAAGGACTTGATGGCGGGCGTGGACGAATTGATCGCGCGCGGCTGGGTGGATCCGCAAAAGCTCGGCGTCACTGGAGGCAGTGGTGGCGGTGTTCTCACCAACTGGGTCATTGGCCACACCGATCGCTTCAAGGCCGCGGTGTCGCAGCGCTCCATCGCGGATTGGGCCGGCTTCTGGTATACCGCCGATTTCTCGCAATTCACGGCGTCCTGGTTCCGCGGCGCGCCCTGGGAGCAAGAGGCCGATTTCAAAGCGCGCTCGCCCATCACCTATATCCAGAATGTCCACACGCCCCTGATGCTGATCGAAGGCGAGGCTGATTTACGGACTCCGTCCGCGGATGGCGGCGAGCAGATGTTTCGCGCCTTGAAATATCTGAAGCGGCCTGTGGTCATGGTGCGGTTCCCTGGCGAAACTCACGAGCTGTCACGTTCCGGCAAGCCGGTGCACCGCGTCGAGCGCCTGGAGCACATCGTGGCTTGGTTCGATAAATATCTAATGGGCCAAGAGAATCACGCCTACGAAGTGAAATAGATGGTTAGTGCCAAGCCACTGTGACCGACGCCGCCATCCTCGAGCACATCGCGCGCCTGCCGCACGCTCGCGCTACGTTCAAGCAATTGGTCCGCGAGCTGGGATCTCGCATTGCATCTCGCGACGATTTGGACCAAGCTCTCGATCGCCTGGTCGATCACGGCCAGCTGATCGAAGTACGTTCCGGCAATTTTGTAGTCGCCCGTTTCAGCCGTGAATACGCGGTCGGCCGTTTGAACATGCACCGCGATGGCTACGGCTTTCTGATTCCCGATCATCCCATCGAAGGGCTGCGCGGCGACGTCTATATCCCGCGCGAGTCGGCTCAAGCCGCCATGCACGGCGATCGCGTGGTCGTTCGCATCGCCCGGATTGAAAAAGACGGCCGCGCCGACGGTGAAATCGTCAAGGTTCTTCGCCGCGCTCATCAAACCGTAGTGGGTGAGTTTCGGATTCGTAAGCGCGGGCACTTTGTGGAACCCCATGACGAGAAGATTCGCCAATGGATTCAGATTCCCGAAGGCATGGAAGTGCCGCCGGCCACGGTGAATCGCGATCGCGTTGGCGTCGCGCCTTTGGAAGTCCACTCTCCCGAAGATCTCGACGGCATGGTTGTCAATGCGGAGATTCTCGAATTTCCCGAAGGCGGCGACTACGCCGTGGGCCGTGTCATCGAAATCCTTGGCCGCCCGGATGATTTCGGCGTTGACGTCGAGATCATGATCCGGAAGCATCATATCCCGCATCATTTTCCACCCGAGGTTCTGGAACAGGCGCAGGGGTTCACGAACGCGATTGGGAACGATGAACTCGCCGGCCGCAAAGACTACCGCTCGTTCGACATCGTCACCATCGATGGCGAAACGGCGCGCGATTTCGACGACGCCGTCTGGGTGGATCGATTGCCGAATGGCAATTATGCGCTGCACGTCCATATCGCCGACGTTAGCCACTACGTAAAGCCGGGTAGCCCAATCGATGAAGAGGCGTTCCTGCGCGGCACCAGCGTGTATTTCCCCGATCGCGCTGTCCCTATGCTTCCACTGGAGCTCTCCACTGAAATCTGCTCATTGAAACCCGGCGTCGATCGCCTGGTTCTTTCGGTCGAACTCGAAATCGATCGGCGCGGCGACATCATCGCGCAAGCGTTCGGCCGGGGTGTCATTCGAAGCGTCGAGCGCATGACGTACACCGACGTTCACGCGCTGCTCGAAGGCGACGCGGGGCTCCGTGAGCGTTACACGCGTTTGGTGGATCGGTTTCAGTTAATGCGTGAGCTCGCGCTAGTCCTGAACAAAAAGCGCATCCAACGCGGCGCAATCGACTTCGACATGCCGGAGCCGTTGATCCAATTCGACGAGTTGGGCGAAATGGCCGCTGTCACGCGTAGCGCCCGCAATATTGCGCACCGCATCATCGAAGAATTCATGCTCTCGGCTAACGAAGCCGTCGCTTCGCACTTGGAGCAGGCCGGGATCGCTTCTATTTTCCGCATTCACGAAAAGCCGGATCCGAAGCGTGTGATGGAATTCGAGGAGATCGCCGCCCACTTCGGCTATTCGCTCGGCATCGGAGCCATCCCCGTAAAGCGCTTCCGCACCACGCCCATGCGGGGGCGCGATGGAAAGATGGTGCGCAAGGAAGTCGTGATAGCCGCTGATAGCATCTCGATCACATCCCGCAACTACCAAAAGCTGATCGCGCAGATCGAGGGTAAGCCTGAGGAGCGTATTCTTAGCTATCTCATGCTGCGATCATTGAAACAGGCTCGTTACAGCGCCGACAACCGCGGCCACTTCGCCCTGGCGGCTTCGAGCTACACGCACTTTACATCGCCCATCCGCCGCTATCCCGACCTCATTGTCCATCGCATTCTGGGCGCGTTTCTCGATGGCCGCCGCGATCTTCTTCCACAGGACCAGTTGGAAGTCATCGCTCACGATTGCTCTGAAACCGAGCGCCGCGCCGCCGACGCCGAGCGAGAATTGGTCGAGTGGAAGAAGGCCCGATTCATGGAGGACCGGGTCGGCGAAGAGTTTACGGGCCTCATCACCAGCACCACGCGCTTCGGGTTTTTCGTCGAGCTAGAAAATCTGTTCGTCGAAGGCCTGGTTCCCATTGAATCGCTCCCCGGCGACCGCTATATGTTTCAGGAAAAGGTGCGCAAGATCGTCGGACAGCGCACCCGCCGCGAGTTCAGCATCGGCGACACGGTGAACGTACTTCTGGACCGTGTGGATCCCGTGGAGCGCAAACTCCAGTTTTCCCTCGTCGAGCCGGAGAAGTCCCGCAAAAAGCGCCGACGCTGACTATGTGACAGAAGCCGCTCGCAATGGAAATTGCTGCGAGGCCAGCGATTCCAGCAGCTGTTCGTGAATGCTTTGATCCAGCATGTAATATTGCCGTCCATCTTCTTCCGTCACCACCGCAAGCCTTTTCGCGGCCAGCAGCAAACAGAGCTGCTGTTCTCCGGGCGTCAGTAGGGCGCCCTCCACGCGCGCCATTCCGCGCGGTCCCGGCGTCAACTTGCGAAGGAAATCGCGAGTGAAGATTTGTTGGTCCAATCCCTCCAACGCCGCGCCCGCCGAGATCCAGCGATGCTCCGCGGCTCCGAAGAAGAAGGGTCCAGTCGCGAACGCCAGCAGGAACACCACCAGGTCGATAAATGCCGCCAGCATCAGCGCGAATAGATGCCTCGCGGTTGGCGCGGTGAACAGCTCCTCGAAGGCCACCAGAAGATCTTCCTGTCCCGACACCGTGCGGTCAACAAAATCGCTGTAAACGGGCAAAGAAGGTTTCGCCAGTTGCCCCGCATGCAGGGTCTGCTCCATCTCACCCCACGGGACGTTCGCATACACTTGCCGATAGGCTTCCAGTTGCTGCTGCGTGGAATCCAACGGCTTATTGTTTGAAACAAAGCTGGCCAGTTCTGCTTGCGAGCGCTGCATTTGCCCCAGCGATTCCTGGGCCAGCTTGCTGTAGCGGTCGAACGCCGAATATCGCACACCCGCGCCTGCGCCTTCTTTGTAGTTGTCCGCATACGTCTGCGCTTCGCGCGCTACCGCCATGCGAACGTTTCCGAGATACGGATCCGCATCCTGAGCCCGCGAGATCAATCCATGGGTCTTTTCAGCCTCAGTCATTTCCTGAAGCGCGAGCACGTGTTTCTGCTGCTCTCCGATGGCAGCAGTCAACAGGTTGCGCGTCCGGCCGGCGGAATCTTCCAAAGCATCGTACAGCTTGCGCTCGATGGTGGCTGGACGTTCGCGAGCGCTAAACCATGTAAAGAGGCTGGTGTACGAAAAGGCGATCGAAACGATGGCTGTAACGATGTAAACGCCAATCAGCAGCGGCCGGCGGCCGACGTGTTTCAGCGACGAGCTAAATCCAATCAGCCATGCTACCAGCACCAGCGCTGTTTGTAATCCCAGCGACGCGAGAATTGAGAACCATACCGAAAGATACAGGCGCATGCCCTCGAAGGTGGTGTACCAGGACACCACCGAGAGCAAACAGCTTGCCACGAAGAGTGTTTGGACCATCGGCCGGCTCACGCTGGCCGGTTCATTGTGCTGGTTTGAAGACACGAATGCCATTGCGCACTTCTCCCTGAGATCAGTTACGCGCGTTCTCGACACGCGGTTCCAACTATTCCGACCGCAATGCCGCCATGGGATCGCCTCGCACCGCTCGTCGGGCCGGGATGTAGCTGGCCACCATGGCTAGCGATCCCAGCACGATCACGCTCGCCAGCAACGACCACGGATCGCGCGGGCTGGCGCCATAGAGGAAGCTAGCGAGCAACGGCGACAAAGTGAACTGAATCACCAACCCGAGTGCCAATCCGGCCGACGTTAGCCACAGGGCTCGTCCCATGATCCAGCGAACGATATCGCGCGGAGTGGCTCCCAGCGCGACCCGTACCCCGATCTCTTGCGCTCTTTGCGATGCCGAATAGGAAACTACCCCATACACCCCCACCGCCGCCAGCAACACGGCGATCGCTGCGAACGCCGCGGCCAGAATTGAATTCAGACGGGGCTTGTCGTTCAATGCTCCAATGCGATCCTCCATGCTGCGAAGGTCGGCCGTCGATTGCCGGCTGAACTCAGGCTCATGCAGCGCCGCGCGCACCGAAGCGCCAAGGGCCATCGGATCGCCGGTGGTTCGCAGCATCACATAGATGTTTGGCCACGTGGTTTGCACGTATGGCAGGTAGATTTCGAGCGACTCCTCGGCGCCGCGCGTCAAGTAGCGGATATCCCCCGCCACTCCAACAATTTCCCTGGTCACTTCGATTGCGGCCTTCCCGGGCGTCGCGACCATGATTTTGCGGCCAATCGGATTCTGGTTCGGGAAATACCGCTGCGCAAGCGAATTACTCACGATTGCCACCGTGGGCGTGCACTCGCTGTCGCGTTCGTCGAACGGTCGGCCCCGCAAAAGCGGGATTCCAAGTGTCCGGAAATAGGATCCATTAATCAAGTCGCATGCGGCAGCCGGTCGTTGCGACGGCGGCACTATGAGTCCGGGCAAGCGGAACAGTTGGCCCGTTAGCACAAAGCCATCGATCGGAAGATTCGAGCTCGCGCCGATTGCAGTTACGCCAGGGACTCCTGCCAGGCGGTCCATCAAAGCCCGATAGTACGCGGCCATGGAGCGGCCGTCCGGGAAATCGGAATGCGAAAGAGACACTCGAAAGGTGAGCAGGTGGTCGGGAGTAAATCCTCGATTCTCTTTTTGAAGCCATAGCAAGCTACGCGCCATCAATAGCGCGCCCGCCAGCAAAACCAGAGAGAGCGCGGTCTCCGATATCACCAGGGCATTGCGCGAACCATTACCACGGCGTGTGTTGATAGAACTGCGACCCGATTCCCGGACGGCTTCATTCAAATCACCGCCCAGCAGCTGGCGCGACGGAAGCAGGCCAAACAGAATACCCGTTAGTATTGTCACGGCGCACGTCAGCGACAGCACAACGCCGTTGAGGCCGGCGTTCTCTAGGCCCGGTAGTTCCACGCCCTGCCGAGCGATGAGCAGGCGCGTTCCAAGAAAGGCCAGTACAACGCCGCCAAGGCCGCCCCCTAGAGCCAGCAGCATGGTTTCGGTTAGCAGCTGCCGGATCAGCCGGCCGCGGCTGGCTCCCAGCGCGGCACGAATCGCGATCTCTTTGTACCGAACGTTGGCGCGCGCCAGCAACAGATTTGCAACATTCACGCACGCGATCAAAAGCACCAGCCCAACCGCCACCAATAGTGCGGCGATTGTGGATCTTAGCCTGCCCACGCCGTAGTCCTGCAGTGGCGTTACCATAGCGGACCATCCCCGGTCGACGTCCGGGAACTCCGATTCCAGGCGCCTGGCAACCATCTGCATTTCGCGATTCGCCTCTTGGAGTGTAACGGCCGGCTTGAGCCGCCCTATAACCGCCATCGTGTTGGAGCGCAGCGCCGAATTTTGATCGAAGTACAGCGGTGTCCAAACCTCGATCCCGCGCAGCGCAAGTGATTCGTCGACATTTGGAGCGGCAACGCCGATCACCGTGTATGCCTCTCCGTTCATGTTGATCGCGCTTCCGAGCGCTCGGGAGTCACCTGCAAATTCACGCCGCCACAAACCGTGGCTCAAAATAGCGACGTGGTTTTGATCCGCAGACTCCTCGCCGGCGAGAAACTCACGTCCCAGAATGGGCCGCAGCCCCAGGGAGGAAAAGAATCCACGAGAAACTTGGGCGCCCAGCAGCTGGCGCGATTCGCCGCGGCTCTGATAATTGAAAAACAAATTCCGCATTCCAAGCAGCCGCTCGAACGACTGGGTTTGTTTCGCCCACTCCAGGTAGTTGACGCCAGAAACCGGGCTTTCCTTGCCACTGGGAGGCTTCTGCCAAACCAGGGCCAGGCGCCCTGCGTCGCGATACGGCAAGGGATGCAGCACCACTGCATCGTACACACTGAACATCGCGGTATTGGCGCCGATACCAAGCGCCAGCGTCAGAATTGCGGATACACAAAAAGCACGCTGCGTCGCGAGCGAACGAAGAGCGTATCGGAGGTCGTGCACGTATGAGAAATGCTAGCGCATTTCCCGGTGAATTGGTTCTATTCCTCTTCTTCTTCCTCGCCTGTCTTGGCGGCTTTCGCGGCTGCGACTATTTTATCGGCTTGTAACTGTGGCACATAATCGTAGTGGTCGAATTCCATTTGATAGGAAGCTCGCCCCTGCGTCATCGAAATGAGATCGTTCTGATAAGTCAGCATTTCAGACATCGGAGCCTGCGCGCGGATGATCTGCGTGCCGCCCTTAACATCCATTCCCTGAATGCGTCCGCGGCGGCTGTTCAGGTCCCCCATCAGGTCGCCTGCGTACTCCACTGGCGCCTGAATTTCGACATTCATGACGGGTTCCAGGATAGCCGGCTTGGCCTGCTGCATCCCAGCTTTAAAGGCCTTGCGAGCGGCCAGTTTAAATGCCATTTCCGAAGAATCAACGTCATGATACGAGCCGTCATATACCGTGACTTTAAAATCCACCACCGGATATCCGGCCAGGAATCCGTTCGCCGCCGCTTCCACGATCCCTTTTTCCACGGCGGGAATGAAATTGCGGGGTATGGCTCCGCCAAAAACTTCGTTCGCGAATTCGAACTTGCCGCCGCGCGCCAGAGGCTCAATCCGAATCCAGCAGTCGCCGAACTGCCCGTGTCCGCCCGTCTGTTTTTTGTGGCGTCCCTGTACGTCGGCCCTGCCGCGAACAGTTTCGCGATAGGGAATTTTCGGAGCGTGCAGCTCGACATCCACGCCGTAGCGCTTTTTCAATCGGCTGACGATCACTTCCACGTGCTGTTGTCCGCTACCCGCCAGCAGAAACTCCTTGGTCTGTGGATCGCGATAGAAGCGCAGCGACTGGTCCTCTTCGAGAATGCGCTGTACGGCATTGCCCAGGCGGTCTTCATCCTGACGGCTCTTGGCCGAAATCGCGAACGCGATGGAAGGTTCGGGCAAGTGCACGGGATAATAGCTGATCAGCGACGGTTTGTCGCACAGCGTGTCGCCCGTCACGGTCTCTTTCAGTTTCGCAACGGCGCCAATGTCGCCAGCCTTAATATCGGTGACCGGCTGTAGAGTCTTGCCCTCCAGGCAGCCGACATGCGCCAGGCGCTCGGTTGCGCCGCTGCGCGCGTTCACCAGGTTGGCGTCGTTCTTGATCACGCCCGAGATCACTTTGAAATACGTAACGCGGCCGGCAAAGGGATCCGCGATCGTTTTAAAGACGAATGCCGACACGGGTTCGGAGTCTTTAATGGACCGCTGCACTTCGCCGCCGCCATTCACCCTGCCCGGGATGGGTTCGTGTTCGGTAGGCGCGGGAAAATTCTCAACCACGAAGTTCATCAGCAGATCGGACCCCACGTTGTGCAGTCCGGAACCGCACAGCACCGGATAAATGCGGCGCTCACGAATCGCCTGCCGCAGGCCGTCGATGATATGCTCGGCCGGTAGCGTTCCCTTATCGAAAAATTCCTCCATCAGCGCGTCATTGCCTTCGGCGACCATCTCGACCAGCGCTTCGTGCGCTTTCTGCGCAGCCTCCGCCAGATCCCCTGGAATCGGCCCTTCCTTACCCTTTCCATCGCCGTCATTGGTATATGTGTAGGCCTTCATCCGAATCAGGTCCACAACGCCTTTGAACTCTTTTTCCGCGCCAATGGGAAGCTCAACCGGGATGGCGAGACGGCCGAAGATGTTCTGCACATTCGTCAGAACACGCTCGAAGGACGAACGCTCGCGATCCAGCTTGTTGATCACAATGGCGCGCGGCAGATTGAATTCGTCGGCGAAGCTCCAGACCTTTTCGGTTTGGACCTCAACGCCCGCTACGCCATCCACCACCACCAGCGCCGCATCGGCTGCGATGAGGGCCGCCTTGGTGTCATTGATGAAGATATTGAAACCGGGAGTATCAATGACGTTGATCTTTTTCTTGGCCCATTCGGCGAATGCCAGGCCGGTGGAAATCGTCAGCTTGCGCTGGATTTCCTCGTCGTCGAAATCGGTGATCGACGTGCCCTCATCCACCCGCGTCAGGCGATTGGTGGCGCCCGCGGTAAACAAGAATCCAGAGGCCAGGGTAGTCTTACCGCTATGCCCGTGGCCAATTAGGGCAATGTTTCTGATATCGGAACCTTCGTATACTTTCACTCGGTTTCACTCCACTTCGAAATTTAGAAGCGCACAACAAACCTGGAAGCGCACGATAGACCGCCCGGCGGCCACTGCGCGCCGAATTATCAAGACGCATCCTATCACATTAAGAAACGGTTAATTTGATAACCTCTAGCTGCCATGGCTATCTCCGAATTTCGCAAGCTCCATGAGAGCGGCTGCTTCGTCATTCCCAATCCCTGGGACATCGGGACCGCGCGCTATCTGCGTTCTCTGGGATTTCAGGCGCTGGCCACCACTAGCTCCGGCTTAGCATTTTCGCTCGGATTGCCGGACTCAGATTGGGCCGTTCCCCGCGATGTGGTGCTGAAACATATTGCCGAGATCGTGTCGGCCACTGACTTGCCTGTGAACGCAGACTTCGAATCAGGCTACGCGCACGATCCGCAGGGTGTTGCCACAAACGTGGCGCTGTGCGTTGCAACCGGGGTGGCCGGGCTGTCCATTGAAGATGCCACCGGTGATCGCGCCCACCCGCTGTACGATTTGTCCCTTGCGGTCGAACGAATTCAGGCCGCGCGGTCGACCATCGGCCAAGCATTGCTCACGGCCCGTGCCGAATGTTTTCTCGTCGGGCATTCAGACCCGCTCCGGGAGGCGATTCGACGCTTGCAGGCTTATGCCGAAGCTGGCGCCGACGTGTTGTTCGCGCCCGGCGTGCGAGAGCGCGCGGACATCCAGGCCATTGTCGCGGCCGTTCATCCCAAGCCAGTGAACGTGTTGATGAGCGCGAATACGGGCCTTAAGGTGAGCGACTTGGCGGAGATGGGCGTCCGCCGTATCAGCCTGGGTTCTTCCCTCGCTCGCGCCGCCTGGACAGGCTTCATCCGCGCCGCCAAACTGATTGCCGAAGACGGCAGTTTCGCCGGACTTGGACGGCATTACGCCGTTTGCTGAACTAAACGGATTCTTCCGCAGCCTCGCGAAGCGCGAGTAGCTCGAATGCTATGATGTAGCCACGAAGGTAGCTACCTATGAAGATCGCACAAGTTCGAGAATTGAAGAATAAAACATCGGAATTGCTGCGCCAAGCCGCGACCGAGGACGTGATCATTACATCGCGGGGTCGTCCTGTAGCTTGCCTAATCGGCATCCGTCCCGAGGACATCAGTATTGGTCCGAGCAAGCTGAGTGGGGACTACGCCGATGATGCGTATCGGAAAAGGGCGCTGCGAATTCTGGCGACCTTCAAAAAAGCTAAGCCGGATAAGGGCAAAAAGTGGATCGCGCAGGAAGACCACGATCGCGTGCTTTACGGCGAATTGCAGAAGTGACTTTCGTCGACACGGGCGCGTGGGTGGCCCTGTTCATCGAGGCCGATACCCGGCACGAAGCGGCCCGAGTGTGGATCAATTCGAGTCGCGACAGGCTAGTTACGAGCGACTACATCGTTGACGAGGTGCTGACGCTCATCGCAGCACGCTATCGGCGACAAACTGCCATTCGGGCGGGTTCTGTCCTCTTCGCAGAAGCTCTTGCTGGGCTGATCCAGCTCACTGACGAGGATAAAGCGCGAGCTTGGCGAGACATTCCAATCGCACAGCGATAAAAGTTGGAGCTTCACTGATTGCACGAGTTACGCGTTGATGCAGCGACTGGGCATTTCGAGCGCCTTCGCATTTGATCAGCACTTTTCGCAGATGCGAGGGATCCGCCGCGTCCCGGACTGACCGCCTTCTTTCGAAGGGTCGCCAACGGAGATGATAGGAGGAAGCTATGGGCTGCATTCCCGAATCCGCGAAATGGTATCTGGCAGACATCGTTGAGTAGATCACCGTCGAAGGTGATCCACGCAATATCGTCCATACAAATCTCGTTCTCGTCCGCGCCGACTCGCCGGAAGAGGCGTACCAGAAAGCGCTGGAATTGGGAGCCGCCGGAGACCAGTCTTATGAGAATCCAGACGGGAAACGCGTCACCTGTCGTTTCAGAGGACTTCACGACCTGAACGTCATATATGACGAACTGGAACACGGTGCTGAGTTAATCTACAGCGAGCAAGTGAGCTTGGATGAATCGGGCATTCAGAAATGGATAGCTCCGAAACACAAGCTGGGCGTCTTCCTGACGATCGCTCCCAGATCAGGTCCAAATTACGCGTCACGGGATGTGATGGAGGAAGTTTACCGAACATTTCCTCATTTGGCTAAGGACGGATCTAACCCAGCAGATTGACCGCGATTCATTTCCCCAGCCACCGCAGCGGCGCCGTCGTCAGCCACGGCACATAGGTGATCAGCAGCACGCTCCCCCTAGAATCAAGAGAAACGGCAGCGTCGCCCAAATTATCGTCCCCATCGGCTTCTTGAACCGATATGCCGACAAAAACAGATTGATCCCCACCGGCGGATGCAGGTACCCAAGTTCCAGGTTCGCGATAAATATCACGCCCATCTGCACTGGATCGATATGATAGGCCGCCGCGAGAGGCTTCAGCAGCGGCACGACGACCAGGATCGCCGCGAAAATATCCATCATCGCGCCCACCACCAGCAGCGCGGCATTGAGCAGGAGCAAGAACAGGTATTTCGACGCCACATGCCCCTGCACCCAGTCGATCAGCCGCGACGGCACTTCCGCGTCCACCAGATAATTGGTAAAACCGAGCGCAACTCCCAAAATCAGCAGAATGCCGCCCACGATCGTGGCGCACTCGACGAACACTTCCCGATAGTCGCGCGTGATCTTCAGATCGCGATACACGAACACCTCGACGAAGAACGCGCAAAACGCTGTTAGCGCCGCTGCTTCCGTCAGCGTCCCGAATCCTCCGAACAGGCCCACAATCATGATCACCGGCAGTGCGAGCTCCCATTTAGCGTTCCAGACAGCCGCACTGGCTTCGCGCCACGAGAATGGATCGCGCACGGCGTTACTCTTGATACCCATGCGAATCCCCACGAACGCGATGCAAGAAATCATCAGCAGCTCGGGCAGCGTCGCGCCGATGAACAGCCGGTCGATGGGCGTCTGCGAATACACGCAGTAAAGGATCGCGGGAACGCTGGTGGGAAATAACAATCCCAGCGAGCCGGATGCCGTCAGCAGTCCAATCGAAAAATTTTCGGGATACCGTGTCTTGATCAGCATCGGAACCAGCAGTCCGCCCAGCGAGAGAATCGTGAGACCGGAGCCGGCAAACGTGAAGACCGTGCAAATCGCCACGGTAGCGATCGCCAGCCCGCCTGGAATCCAACTAAATAGCGCTGTGAACACCCGCAGCAGGCGCTTCGTCGCTCCGCCTTGCACCATGAAATATCCGGCCAGAGTGAAAAGCGGAATGGACGGCAGCAACGGCGACGCCACCAGCCGGTACATCTCTACGGGTACCGACGCCACGGGCGTGCCGCTGCTCCAGAAGAGCAACAGCGCGAGGCCGCCGAACACCGCGAATATCGGCAAGCCGAGAAATATGGCCAGCGTGAGCAGCGTGAACGAAAGCGGAAGCACGCCGATAGTCCCAACGGGAATCACATAGCCGAATAGCGCCGGGATAAAGAGGCCAATAGCAGCGATGGAGCGGCCCTTCCAGCCTGTACTCGCATTCCAAACGGCCCGAAGAGCGATCACGCCAAAGCCCACCAGCATGATCGCCAGCGCTGTCCATTTGGGAAGACCAGGTAGCAGATAGCTGCCGGATTCGCGTTCACTTCGAACGAAAACCCAACTCGCATACGCAAGGCACGTGGATACGGCCGCCAACACGGCGCCCCAAAATACCTTCGCCGGCGCCAGCCACGATTCCGGAAGGAAGCTGCTCGAGGAGAGCCCCAAAATGCGGCCTGATCGCGATGCCAGCATGCCGCCCAGCATCCCGATCCACAGCGTCAGCTGCTGCACTACCACCGCCGAGCCTGGGATTCCTGGCCAGCGGAATTGCCGCGAGACCATTTCGATCACCGGCAGCGCGGTCATCAGCGAAAGCGCCAGGATTGAAAACGAATCTTCGAAAACTTGAAAGGGGGTCGCCGGTCCCGAAGTTTCGACCGGCGGTGGGTTTGCGCTCACTGGAGAGAGGCCACAGTAGAATGGTGCGTCTTGCGATACTCGTCGCGCAGTCGCTTCACTTCATCGAAAAGATCCGCCGGCACCACCGGACCGCGCAACTTCGGCCAGATCCCTTCCGCCAGCGCCCGCCACTCCGCCACCGCTTTGGCATCGGCATGCACCACGTTGAGTCCGAACTGCTGCATCAACGGAATCGATCCCGCTTCCGACTTCCGAATCTCGTCGCGCAGCGCGACCCCCGCGGTACGCGCCGACTTCATCATTTCTTTTTGCACCGGCGCCGGAATCGTATCCCAAACGTCCTTGGAAATCACTGTCGCACCCACTAGCTGTGCAAACTGCACGTCCAGCATGTTCTTTGCGCCCCCGAACCATTGATTGCTCAACGCCACCAGCGGAGGCGCTTGAAACGCGTCGATGAGCCCGGTCTGCAGGCCGGTGAGAATATCGGTCGCAGCCAGCGAAACGGGCAGAAAACCGTTGATTTTGTACAGTTCAAACGTCGAGTTGTCGCCTTGCAGCACACATAGCTTCATTCGCCGGACTTCTTCCGGCCGAGAAGCAGGCTGCTTGGTAAAGAAGTGCACCCAGCCGGCATCGCCCCAATTCAAAACGATGAACCCGCGCTGCGCAAGGCCCTTCTCCAAGCGCTCCGATACATGATCGCGTACGTAATCCAGCTCTTCGTAGGACCCGAGCATCATTGGAACTTGCAGCGCGGCCACTGACGCATCGATCCCGCTGAGGCCCGCGCCCGACAGCGCCACCGCCTGCAGTTTCTTGATCCGAAGCTTCTGGACCATCTCCGGTTCGTCGCCTTGCTCCCCGCCAGGGTAAATCTTCAGCTCGACTTTTCCGCCCGAGGCTTTCTTCCATTCTTCGCCCATGTTGAGCAGGATTTCGTGCCAGCGCGATCCCTTCGGGACCAGAGTGCCAAGCCGGATGATGGTTTGCGCAGAGAGAGACGCCGAGAGCAGAACGCCAAGCAGGACGACACGGACCATCAGAAGCATGGTAGCGCAATCGCCTAACCTATCCGTCCCCCGTTATGCCTATAATTGCACCAATATGTTCCCCCGAACGCTCCCTAGAATGATCCTAATCTTCGCGGCCATGTTGGCTCTGCAGGCCCAGACGCATTCGCCGGAGATCACCATCCCCGAAGCTGTTCCCGAAGACGTCCGCCTGCCCAACGGCAAAATGCAGCGCCAGGAAATCCTCAGAACGGAATACCAAAAATCCCTCGAAGACGCCCGCGCGCTATCCAGATTAGCCGACGAACTCAAGGTCGATCTGGAGAAAAACGACTACAACGTCCTCTCCCTCGCCTCGCTGAAAAAGGTCGACGAGATCGACAAGCTCGCCAAACATATTCACGAGCGTCTCAAGCGCTTTTGATATGGTACTCTGGAGCCGTTTAACCTCTCACCATGCTCCCCATACGCGAGAAAGCTCAGTTGATGAGCGCCTCCGAGATTGATCGCACGCTCGTCCGGCTGGCTCATGAAATTCTGGAGAAAACCGAGGACCTGAACCGCCTGGCGTTCATCGGCATCCGGCGGCGCGGGGTTCCTCTGGCCTTGCGTCTCGCCGACAAGATCAAAAACCTGGAAAATCTGGTCGTCCCGGTCGGTTTTCTCGACATCAATCTTTATCGCGACGATCTTTCCACGGTTTCCGAAAAACCGGTTCACAACGCCACCGAGATCAACTTCCCGGTCACCGGCAAGGACATCATCTTGATGGATGACGTGCTCTACACCGGCCGCACGATTCGCGCCGCGCTCGATGCCCTGTTCGACAAGGGCCGCCCGTCGCGCGTGCAGCTGCTGGTCCTGATCGACCGCGGCTGGCGCGAGCTCCCCATTGAAGCCCGCTATGTCGGCCGCATGGTGCAGACCAGCGCCAACGAGATCATCGAAGTGAAATTCCAGGAAATCGACCAGAGCGATAAAGTGCTGCTGGTGGAGATCACTTAAGGACGCCGCCATGCCCAGTGGACTTTTGGGAATCGAGCCGCTGGATCGAGTTGAAATCGAATCTATTCTCGATCGGGCCAAGAATTTTCAACCGCAGCAAACCGCCCGGCGCAAATCCGATCAGCTTCGCGGCCGCATGATCGTCAATCTGTTCTTCGAAGCGTCCACCCGCACTCGCACCAGCTTCGAAATCGCCGCCAAGCGCCTGGGCGCCGATGCCATCTCCATCACCGCCACCGGATCCAGCGTGTCCAAGGGCGAATCTCTAGTGGACACGCTGAACACCTTGAACGCCATGCATCCCGACGCCATCGTCATGCGCCACGCGGCCTCCGGCGCCCCGCATTTTCTGGCGCGCTATTTAGTGGAAACGCCCATCATCAACGCCGGCGACGGCACTCACGAGCATCCTACCCAAGCGCTGCTCGATGCGCGCACCATTCTCGATCGCGCGTCCCACGCTCGAAGGCCTGCGTGTCGCCATCATTGGCGACATCGCGCATAGCCGCGTCGCGCGCTCCAACATGTATCTGCTTTCCAAGTTCGGCGCGCAAATCGTTCTGTGCGGCCCGGCATCGTTGTTGCCGCCCGAACTAGCCAAGCTCGCGCCCGGCATCAGCCTGACCCACAAAATGGAGGATGCCATTCGCGATGCCGACGTCATCATGATGCTCCGCGTCCAATTGGAGCGCCAGCACGAAGCCGCGTTCTCCGCCAACGAATACTTCCAGTTTTATGGATTGCGCCTCGAACATATGAGCCTGGCCAAACCTGACGCCATCGTGATGCACCCCGGCCCCATCAATCGCGGTCGCGAAATCTCCTCCGAAGTAGCCGATTCGCAGCGCTCGGTCATTCTGAACCAGGTGGAAAACGGCATCGCCGTGCGCATGGCCGTGCTGGAACGCATCCTCGGAAACTGAATGACTAGATGCCGAAACTTGTCATTCGCAATGGCCGTGTGATGGACCCGGCCAGCGGTCTCGATGCAGTCTGCGACGTCGCGATCGAAGACGGCCGCATCGCTGCCATCGGACAGAATCTCGCAAGCACGGGCGCCCGCGAATTCGATGCCTACGGGACTCATCGTCGCCCCCGGCTTCATCGACATGCACGTCCATCTGCGCGAGCCTGGTTTTGAATACGCCGAGACCATCGAAAGCGGCTCGCGCGCCGCCGCGGCCGGAGGCTTCACCTCCATCTGCTGCATGCCCAACACGTTGCCCGTCAACGACAACGCCACGCGTCACCAGCTACATCAGGGAGCGCGCCGAGCGTCACGCCATCGTCAACGTCTTCCCCATCGGCGCCATCACCAAGAACAGCGCAGGTGAGGAGCTGGCCGCCATTGGATTGATGAAAGATGCTGGCATTGTGGCGATTTCCGACGACGGCCGCCCTGTGATGAACGCCCGCGTAATGCGCCGCGCCATGGAGACCGCGCGATCGTTCGGCCTTCCGGTAATCGATCATTGCGAGGATCTGCACTTGAGCGCCGGCGGCGATATGAACGAGGGAATCGAAAGTCGTGCGCCTTGGCTTGCGCGGCATTCCGGCTGCTTCTGAAGACGTCATGGTAGCCCGCGATATCTTGCTGGCCGAGCTCACCGGCGCCCGGTTCCACGTCGCGCACATTTCGTCGCGCCATTCCGTTGAAATGGTCGCGTTCGCAAAAGCCCGCGGCTTGGCCGTTACTTGCGAATCCACTCCCCATCACTTCGCGCTTGCTGACGACGCGATGCCGCCCTACGACAGCAATTACAAAATGAAGCCGCCGCTGCGCTCCCCCTGCGACATCGGGGCCGTCACGGCGGGCCTTGTTTCAGGCGCTATCGACGCCATCGCCACCGATCACGCCCCCCATGCCGGCAGCGAGAAAATGCAGGAATTCGAGAAGTGCCCCTTCGGCATTCTGGGCCTCGAGACCGCCATCGGCATCACGCTCGATCGGTTGGTTCACACCGGCAAAATCACTCTGATGCGGATGCTGGAGCTGTTCACCACTGGTCCCGACCGCGTGCTCAATCTAAATCGCGGACGCCTCGCCGCCGGTGCTCCCGCCGACATCACGGTCTTCGACACGGAACGCGCCTGGATCTACGACGTCAACCGCTCGGCTTCCAAAAGCCGCAACTCCCCTTTTCACGGCCACACGTTCCGCGGCGGCCCCGTTGCAACCATCGTCAACGGTAAGATCGTTTGGCCAATAGATCCGAACAAGTAAGCCCTGGGCGTCGCAGTGCCTCTCAATAGAGTACAGTTACTAGTGACTTGGACCCTTCCTATCGACAGCGAGAGATCACCGGCCGCCGTGCCCGTGGCGGATGCCTTTGGTACGCGATCGTCGCAGTAGTCTTATTCATCCTGGCGCGCTGGCTGTGTTCCTGGGCCATCGACTACCAATGGTGGAAGGAAATGGGCCAGCTCCGCACCTGGGTCAGCATCCTCACCTACAGCGTCATCCCCACCACCTGCGCCACCATCATCGCGTTCGTCGTCTTTTGGATCGCCCACACGCTCGCACTCAAGCATGCGCACACGCGGCTATCCGACCATCCGCTCTATGCGCGAATAACGGCGCTAGCCATCTTTTTCATCGCGCTGGCAATTTCGCTTGCTACGCTGGACACCTGGACCGTAGTTCGCTATTTCGGCGGCCGTGATTTGGGCGGTGCCGCCACGGCCTGGCGAGATCCGGTCTTCGACAATCCGCTATCGTTCTATCTGTTCAAAATCCCGTTCTACTCCGACCTGCTGGGGCTCGTGCTCGGTATCGTTGTGGTGGGGGCCCTCATCTACTGGATCGCTGCGCGCGGCTGGCAAATCAGCGGACGCGTTGGCGATTGGAAAAACGTACAGGAGATCAGCCTCAGCGAGCTGGGTCTTTCTGGTGCTCTGCAAAGCAGCTTCCTGCGCGGGCTCGGCGCCGTTTTCTTGCTCGCCATGGCGGTGCGTTTCTTCCTGGCCCGCTATGGCCTCCTGCTCAATGAGCATGGCAGCTTCATGGTCGGCGTCGACTATATCGATCAGAACATCGTGCTGCCCTTGCAGTGGCTGCAAATCGCCGGCTGCGTCGTCGCCGCGGTCGCGCTGGCTGTCTCCCGCTGGCGAACCGCGCTGGTCGTTCTAATCGGCGCCATCTTGCTGCGCAATGTCGTTCCCTCGATCGTCGGCACGGCTTATGTGCGTCCCAATGAGATTTCGATCGAGCGTCCGTTTATCCAGCGGCATATCGCCGCCACCCGCTCGGCCTTCGGCATCGACGATCGCACTAGCGAGGTGAATTTCGCCGCCATGCCCGATGAGCGTATCGATTTCAAGCAGCATCAGCCGCTCCTCGACAACGTGCGGCTCTGGGACTGGCACGCCTTCCACGACGCCATCACCCAGCTTCAACCCTATCGGCCGTACATCTATTCCGATACCGACGTCGATCGCTATATCGTAAACGGCCAGCTCCGCCAAATGATGCTGTCACCGCGCGAATTGGATCTCACACAGCTCGGTGAAGCCGGCGGCCGCTGGATAAATTCGCACTTTATCTATACGCACGGCTATGGAATTGTGATGGCGGAGGCCAACACTGTTTCGCCGAACGGCCTGCCGGAGCTGATCATCAAGGATGCGCCGCCCGTCATCAGCCTGCCGGGCTTGAAGCTGACGCGTCCTGAGCTCTACTACGGCGAGAACGCGCAAGATCCAGTATTCGTGCACACCGCGCAAGCCGAGTTCGATTATCCTTCCGGTGATCGTAACGTCGAGACTCACTACGACGGCAAGGGCGGATTCCCAATTTCATCGTTTCTAATGCGCGCCGCCGCCGCGGTTTCGCGCGAAGACTTCAACATCCTGCTCACAGGCTATCTCACTTCCGACAGCCGCATGATGATCCGCCGGAACGTGACGGCGCGAGTGAACGCTCTGGCTGATTTCCTTACCTGGGATCCCGATCCGTACCTCGTTCTAACGGACTCCGGCCGTCTTACCTGGATCATCGACGGCTACATGACGTCGAATCTCCATCCCTATTCCGAGCACGTCGGCATGGAAGGTGTCGGCGAGTTCAACTATATTCGCAACTCGGTGAAGGCCACCGTCGATGCCTACGACGGCACCGTGCATCTCTATGTCTTCGATCCGGGCGACCCGCTTCTCCAGGCCTACCGGAATCTGTTTCCGGACCTATTCGAGCCCTCATCGGCCATGCCCGCCGATCTGCGCCGTCACGTCCGCTATCCCGAGCTAATTTTTCGCGTGCAGGCCGACATTTACCGCCTGTTTCACATGCGCGACGCCGATACGTTCTACAACAAGTCCGACGCCTGGGACACCGCCAAGTTCACCAACGAGCAGGGTGGCACGCCAGGTCCGCTGGCGCCCTCCTATGTGGTGGCTACTCTGCCCGGTGAAACGAAACCCGAGTTTCTCCTCATGACGCCCTTCACGCCGCGCAACCGCGACAACTTGATTGGGCTCATGATGGCGCGCTGCGATGGGGAACATTTGGGCGAGAAAGTGGTTTTGCTTCTTTCCAAGCAGGAAATCATCCTGGGCCCCATGCAGGTGGAGGCGCGCATCAACCAGGATCAGAACATCTCGAAGGATCTGACGCTGTGGAACCAGCAGGGCTCGCAAGTTCTGCGCGGCCAGATGCTGGTGCTGCCCATGGGCAAGACATTCTTGTATGTGGAGCCGATCTACATTCAGGCTTCGCAAGCGAAAATGCCGCAATTGAAGAAAGTCGCCCTCGCCATGGGAAACAATCTGGTTTACGCCGATACCTATCAGCAGGCGCTGGCGCAACTGGCAGGCGAAAAACTTCCGGCCGCGCCCGAGGCCCCGGCTTCAACTACGGCCGCGGCGGCCGCACCGTCTTCAGCGCAGCCCGACACGCGTATTGTTGAAATCCGCCAGCACTTCCAGCGCTATCGCGAACTGGTGTCACAAGGGAAACTTTCGGAAGCAGGCAAGGAACTGGAAGCCATCCAGAGCCTAGTGGGACACTAAGCGCGCGGTGTATTCCCAAAGCCGCTCGGCGACTGCATCATCCAGCGCGACCTTCGAGGGCTCCATCGACTTACATTTGTAGAAATAGAGACCGCTCGTTTTGGCCACAGCTTCGGACGAAGCCAGGTAGATGATCGTCTCGGCGCCTTTCGTGGGCGATATCGCAAAAAGTTTCATCAGTCCGATCATCCGAGCCATCCCGCCGCCGCTCTCATCGCCGAACCGCGTGTTCACAAATCCCGGATGTAAACTATTCGCGGTGACGCCCGTTCCAGCCAGCCGCCGCGCCAGCAATCGAGTGAATAGGACATTGCAGAGCTTTGAGCGGCTATAGGCCGGAAACGATTTGTAGTCGCTGCTGGTACTGCAGATTGTCGAAGTCGATCGTACCCCGATAGTGGGCATGCGACGACGTGTTGACGATGCGCGATGGGGCGGCCGCGATGAGACGCTCCCGTAAGAGGTCCGTCAGAACAAAATAGGAAAGGTGGTTAGTGGCGAACGTCATCTCCAGCCCGTCCGGAGTCAGTTGCCGCTGGCCGAACATGGCGCCCGCATTGTTGACCAGCACGTCGATCTTCGGCTCTGCCGCGGCAATTTCTTCGCCAACACGTTTCAACTCCGCCAACCGCGAAAGATCGCCGTAATGAATACCGTGCTTCAAGCCCGGAGCAATTTCGCGCAGTCTGGAAAGAGCCGCCTCTCCGCGGCTCTGGCTGCGGGCCACCAGGACGATGCGCGCACCCTTCCGGGCCAACGTTTCTGCGGCCACCTGTCCGATCCCGGACGTGCCGCCGGTGATCACTACTGTTTTTCCTTGCATAGCTGCCCGACAGTGTACCCTAATTGTGGATGCGGATTGGCTTTGCTTTTATCTTGGTGCTGTTGTTTACCGGCTGTCACAAAGAGGCTCCAAAGACTGTCGTGGTTCCAGAGGAGTTTCGCGTAAAATTCCAAACTTCGCAGGGCGATATGGTGGTGGAAGCCCACCGCGCTTGGGCGCCGCATGGCGTGGACCGCTTCCATGAGCTGCTCCGCATGCGGTACTTCGACCAGGGCCGCTTCTTCCGCGTAGTTCCAGGCTTCATCGTCCAGTTCGGAGTCCATCGGAACTTCGATGTCCATGGGAAATGGCGCGAGTACTTCATTGCCGACGACCCTCCCCGGCAGAAAAACCTACGCGGAACCTTGGCTTACGCCATGTCTGGTTCCGGCACTCGTACCACAGAAATCTTCATCAATTTGGCCGATAATCCCGCGCTCGACGAGCAGGGTTTCGCCCCCTTCGCTAAGGTTGTAGAAGGCATGGACGTGGTGGACAAGTTCTATTCGGGCTACGGCGAAATGCGGCCGGAGGGCAAGTACATCGATCCTACCCGCGTTGAAGGAGAAGCCAATGAGTATCTGGTTCAGCGCTTTCCAAACTTGGACTACATCCTGCGGACCGAAATCTTGCCATAGAAAGTCGGCATGACGAATCGCACAAAGTACATACTGGCGGGGGCAGCGGGATTCATCGTGGTGGGCGTGGCCGGCGCCTATTTCGCCGCTGCGGCGATTGCGAAGCGATTCGAGCCCACGCTGCGCGCGCAGGCCATCCAATATTTGCAGGAACGCTTTCACAGCGAGGTTGAAATCGGAGCTCTGCACATCAATCGGCCGAAGATGTCGATAATCCAGATCCTGTTGCGGCATGGCCGCGGGGCAATTGTTGCCGTGCAATGCGAGGGCATTTCTATGCGATTCGGGGGCGACCGCAGCCGTCCGCCAATGTTCGCGATCAAGAACGCGTTTTTCACTGTCGACCTGGAAGTGTTGGTCGCGCCGAAGAAGGCCGTCAACTTCGTCTCGATCGACGGCATGGAAATCAACATTCCACCCAAGCAAGACCGTCCCAATTTGAGAGACGCCGGGAAGTCCAGCGCCGAAGTGATCTTTAGGAACGTCCAGATCAAGAATGCTGCGCTGGTGCTTCTGCCGAAGGATGCCAGTAGACCTCCGCTGCGATTCCAAATCGCGCGCCTTCATCTGCAATCCGTGGGTTCTAACTCGGCTTCGAGCTACGATGCCGACCTTACGATTCCGAAGCCGCCTGGGACAGTCAAGAGCGCCGGCACCTTCGGACCGTGGAATGGATCCAGCCCCGGCGACACGCCGCTGAAGGGCGACTATACATTCGACAACGCGAATCTCGCAATTTTCTCAGCGATTGCCGGGACCCTTTCGTCGAAGGGAACTTTTGACGGTTCGCTCAATGCCGTCAACGTGCGCGGTACGAAGCGAACGTCCCCGACTTCCAGTTGAAAATGGCCGGCCACCCGCTGCCGCTATCCACGACTTTTGAAGCTCTGGTGGATGGGAGCAACGGCAATACTACGCTGCAACCGGTGCGGGCGACGCTCGGCCATACCAAATTCACTACGACCGGCGCGGTGATCAAAAACGAGGAATATTCCAAACGCAGCATCACTCTCGAAGTGAACATGCTGAATGGCGACATGCGCGATCTCGCGCGCCTGGCGATGAAGGGGCCGCCGTTTATGGACGGCTTCGTCAATATGAAGTCGAGCATCGATATTCCTCCGCTGGCAGGCACGGTGAAGTCGAAGCTCCGGCTGGACGGCACTTTTGATGTGCATGGCGCTAAGTTCCTCAATTCCACCATTCAGGGCTCAATCGATCAATTGAGCCGCCGCGGGCAGGGGCAGCCGAAGAATGAAGCGATCGACCAGGTGATTTCCAATATGCAGGGATCGTTCCATCTGGAAGACGAAGTGATGACCTTTCGGTCGCTGGCTTTTGAAGTTACCGGCGCCGACGTATCGGTTTCCGGAAAGTACGACATCGCGCATGACATGCTCGATTTTCACGGCGCGTTGAAGCTGAACGCCAAGCTGTCGCAGACCGTGACCGGCTGGAAGCGCTGGCTTCTGAAGCCCGCCGATCCGTTCTTTGCCAAGCATGGCGCTGGAACATTCGTGCGAATCAGGATCGAAGGAGCTTCGCATCAGCCGCGGTTCGGGGTGGATTTCTGATCGCCTAAGCGCGCACTGCCTGTGCCAGTAACAGCGCGCCGATCATCGCGAGGCCAACATGGACACAGACCAAGAAGCGAGGGCCGCTTAGCCGTCGATGGACGGCCCGGCCAAGAACGATGGCAACCAAGGCCAACGGTAGCGAGAGCAGGAAATACAGGCTGACGGTGCGAGTCCACAGGCCGGTTAGCGCGTAGCCAAGCATTCCCACTAGGCTTGCTATCAGAAAATATCCTTGCAGCGTGGCGCGAAACTGCGCGGGAGTCCAGCGCCGCAGCACGCCATAGACCACCAGCGGCGGCCCGTTCATGCCGTACGCGCCTCCAAGGATACCTGCGGTGAAACCGAACAGGGGCGCCAGCCTGTCGTTGTGAAGCTCCGGCTTGCGCCCTGCGAGCGAGTAGAGAGCGAAGGCCATGATGAAGAGCCCGAGAATCGCCTTGACGCTGGACTCTGGTACGGTTTTCAGAAGAAACAGGCCGAGCGGAATTCCAAATAGAGTGGACAGCACCAGCCAACCGGCGGTTCGGACGTGAATATTGCGCCAGTCCTGAATCACGACGACCACGGCGACCGTAATGGACACCAAAACCGCCAGTGGCGCGGCGACCTGCACCGGAAGCGTCAGCGCGAGAAGCGGCACAGCCACCAGCGCTTCACCGAATCCAAGGGCGGAGCGAATGAAGGTGGCGAGAAAGAGTACCGAAAGAACTTGAATGGTGGTTGCGTTCACGTGTTTGCGTTCACGTGTCGCGTTCATGCGGCAAAGATGCGCTGGCTGGCATCGATCCTACCGTAAATGATCGCACCGGCGACGCACAGCGCGGACGTGGCGAAGAATGGAACATCCCAGCCAAAATACTTCACCAGGTACCCGAGCAACGCGGGTGAGATAGCGCCGCCGATGTTGCCGCACATATTCATGACGGACGCTGTGCAGCCGGCGAAGTCGCCGCCGATATCGAGAGGGATGGCCCAGGAAACTCCGACGGTCAACTCCAAACCGCCGAAGGCCAGGCAACTGAAAGCCACGCAAAGTTTCGGGTCGTGCGTAAGAGTCGCGGGCAGGATCCCAACGGCCGCGATGACGAATCCCGCGATGCCTACAATACGCCGGGCGTATGTGACGTTTCCGCTGCGTCGCAGAATACGATCCGAGAGCCACCCGCCGGCGAGATCGCCAAGCGTGCCCGCCAGCAACGGGAGACTGGCGTAGAATCCCATCTGAGTGAGATTGAAGCCCCGATGGCTGTTTAAGTACGTCGGGAACCAATCCAGGTAGACGGCGAGCGCGTACTGGTAGCAGAAATACATCATCGCCAGTTGCCAGACCGTTCGGCTGGACAGTATACGACGCCATGGCACTCGCACTCCCACTTGCTGGCGCGGGCCGCCGGTATGGGATTGAATTAGATCCAGCTCGGCGGCGTTGACGCCATGATGCTGCTCGGGAGAATCGCGGTAGTAGAAAAACCAGAGGGCGGACCAAACCAGGCCGAGTCCGGCGAACGCGAGAAACGGCATGCGCCAACCGTAACGGAGTATCATCCAGACCACCAGCGGGGGGGTGACGGCCGCGCCGAGCCGTGAACCGGCATGCGTGATTCCCTGCGCGAAGCCGCGTTCAGTGGGGAGCATCCAGCGGGAGAGCGATCGCGTGGCGATGGGGAACGCACCGGATTCACCGACGCCGAAGATAAAGCGGACCACCACCATGGACGCCGTGCTCCAGGCGAGCGTGGTGAGGGATGTGAAGATGCTCCACCAGGTGACGATGATGGCGAGGGCGCGGCGCGGGCCGATCTTATCGCCAAACCAGGCCCCGGGGATTTGAAAGAGTGTAAAACCCCAACGAAAACTAGCCAAAATCCAGCCGGCCGTGATTAGGGAGAAGCCGAGATCTTTGCGGATCAGAGGCATGGCCGACGCAATGATGGTGCGGTCCATGTAGGTGATCATGTAGATCGCTACCGTCATGGCGAGCACGACGTGGCGGACACGGGTGGGACGCAGAAGGTGTTGTTCAGCCAGTGTTTTCGCGGAAGTTTGCGGGGCGGAGGGCATTATCGGCGCGGACAATCCGAAGGGGCATCATAGCAGACGGGGGGAAGGTGGCTGGTTGTTAGTTATTGGTTGTTGGCTGCGGGTGGCGCAAGTCGCCTAGTTTTGTGTTTGGGGGTGGATTTCTTGGGATTGGCAATTTGAGGATTGGGGATTAGCGCGCGCGAGGCGAGAGCTGTGGCCGGCCGGTTCATTTGGATCGAGAGTAGCAACTCCGATGGGCGAACCCAAGGGCGGCGAATCGTATGTTATTCGATTTGGGCAAATTATAGTTGGGCAAGGCGGGTCACCGGGGGCGTTTTGGTCAGCCCAGGGTTGAAGGGGCGTCAGGTGTGGGCCTGCGAGGGACAGTTTTCATTGCTACACGAGTGGCCTTGACCTTTGTTCGAGGTTCGGGTTTCCCATTCTTCGGCCGAGGACCAGTCGTCAGCCTCGGCTTCGGAATCCGGCTGTTCCAGGTAAGCGAGCCGGGTGCGTTCTTCTTCGGTTTCTCGTGCGGACGGGGATGGCTCGATCAAACTCCCATTTTCACACGCCTGTCGTGAGAGCTCGTGGAGGTCGATGAGGGCACACTACGCATTCCCGATCAAAGTCACATATGATAAGCAGGATGCGATTCTGCCTGATTCTATTGACAATTTCTTCCGCCGCGCTGGCGCAGGAGGCCGGGGCCACGCATGCCGACTGGCCACATTATGGAGGCACGCAGTTTTCGTGGCGCTACAGCGCGCTGGATCAAATCAACACTAGCAACGTTAAAGCCCTCACGCCCGCATGGCTGTTCCAGACCGGGGATTATGCGGAAAATCTGCAGGCCACGCCCATCGTGGAAGCCGGCGTGATGTATTTGATCACCGCGCGGGCGCGGGTCTTCGCATTGGACGCGGCCACCGGGCGCGAAATCTGGAATTATAGATATCCCGAGCCGGGCCGCATTGTTCCCGGATTCGTTGGGAGTCGCGGGCTGGCTATCGGCGATGGCAAGGTTTTCTTCGGCACCAAGGACAACTACCTGGTCGCCTTGGATCAAAAAACCGGACGGCTGCTTTGGAAAGTCAGCGTGGACGATGTGCAGCAATGCAGCTGCAACATCACTGCGGCGCCTCTGGTGGCGAAGGATAATGTCATCGTGGGCGGTTCGGGAGGCGATGGAGCGCATCGCGGCTACCTCACTGCGTTCTCCACCAAGACCGGCCGCCTGGCATGGCGTTGGTATGTGATTCCGGGGCCCGGCGAAAAAGGGAATGAGACTTGGAAGGGCGACAGTTGGAAATTCGGCGGCGGCGCGCCCTGGCTGACGGGCTCTTATGATCCCGCGCTGGATCTGGTCTTTTGGGGCACCGGCAATGCCGCGGCCGATTTCTACGATGCCGATCGCGTGCCGGCGGGCGCTGACAAGAGCAAAGACATCAATCTATATACCGCGAGCGTCGTGGCGCTGGACGCCGATACGGGCAAGCTACGCTGGCACCACCAGGAAATCCACGACGACTTGTGGGATTGGGATTCGGCATATGAAGTCCTCCTGATTGATCGCGAGATCCGCGGCCGGATGCGCCAGACGTTGGTCCACATGAACAAAAGCGGTCTGACGTCGGTGCTGGACCGGACCACGGGTGAGTTGCTCAAGGTGTTCACCGTCCCGGAAGTCCAGACCTGGATTTCAGGCGTCACCGAGGACGGCAAGCTGGTGGGGCGCGTGGAGCCGCAACTCGGCAAGACTACAACCGTCTGCCCGACCGCCGCCGGCGCGAAAAGTTGGAACTCGACGGCGTACTCGCCGCGCACTGGATTTCTTTACGTGCCCGTCAATGAGCTGTGCGAAGACCTTACGCCGAACAACGCGGCGGCCGAAGAGGGGCAGAATTACATGAATGGGGCATTTCCCATAAAGCTGCCCCCCGGGCGCACCACTTACAGCCATGTGGACGCCTGGGATCCGATCACCGGCAAGCTGGCCTGGAAAGTTCCGTACAAGTATGTTCTGTTGGCATCGATGCTCGCCACGGCAGGCGATTTGGTATTCACGGGAAATCCGGAAGGCGAGTTTTTCGCCCTGGACGCCAAGAGCGGAAATAAGTTATGGAGTTATCAAACTGGCGCGGGTCTTCGCGGGGCGTCGGCCTCCTATTCGGTGAACGGGCGGCAGTACATCGCGACGTCGACGGGATGGCATGTCTCGGTCGTGGGAGGTGCGGTTATGGCGCTGTTTCCGGAGCAGGACTGGCGTCTGGGATCGACGCTGGTCGTCTTTGCGCTGCCGGAGGGATCTCGATGAGGGGGGCGGTTCTGCTTCTATTTCTCCCGGTGCTGGGTTGGTCCCAGAGCTCCGCAAGACGTCGTGAAGCACGGCGAGCAGGTGTTTAGCCAAACCTGTGCTACGGGGTACTGCCACGGCGTGAAGGGCGGCGCAAGCGGCGCGCCGAGGCTGGCGGGCCGTGGATTCAATCAAGCGTATATCACGAACGTGGTGGTGAACGGTGTGGCGGGCACAGGTATGCGATCCTTCGCTACCGTTCTGTCGCGCCCGGATCTGACAGCCGTGGTCGCGTACGTAGCGACCCTGAATGGAGTCGCCAATCCCAAAATCGGCTCGGGCGACGACGATGCCGCCTCGGGCCCGAAGCTAACCGGCGAAGCTGCTCGCGGCGCGCAGTTGTTCAAGGAAGCCGTGCGTGGCTTTGGACGATGCTCCACTTGCCATGAAGTGGGCGGATTTGGAATTTCAGTGGCGGCGCCCATCGCCGAGTGCCGGATTCCGTGGCCGCGCTAAAGGCGCTGGCGACTCCAAACGTGAAGACGGGCACCATGGGTGGCGAGTCGATGCCGGTCCTGGTGTTGAGCGAGGGCAAGCAGGGCGCGCTGTTCTACGACCTGACTTCGGCTCCGCCAGTGGAGCGAAATGCCGAGCCCGGTACGGTGAAGTTCAGTGACGGCAGCACCTGGCGGCATGCTTCGGTCATTGGAGCGTACAACGATTCCGAGCTCGCCGCGATCCTGGCGTACTTACACGCGGCAGTGCAGTGATGACACGAATAATTTCGATTGTCCTCGTCGTGTCGGCAACCGCCTACGGCCAGTCCGCCGGATTGAAGGCCATCAACAGCGCGGCCGAAGCGCTGGGCGGCAAGGACAAGATTTTGGCCGTCAAAACGATCGTGATCGAAGGCTCCGGCGTGGCGCCGAACATCGGGCAAAATCCGTTTCCGGAAGGCCCTCTGCCGACCTGGTGGGTTGCCGAATTCAAGCGCAGTATGGATTTGGTGAATGGGCGAGTGCGCACCGAACAGCATCGCATCGGGATGTTCCCGTTCGCGCTTCCGACTGACCAGCGGCAAAATCAGAGCCTGGACGGCGATGTCGCGTTCAACATCAACGCCGACGGGCACGCCCAGCGTGCTCCGGAGGCTGCTGTAATCGATCGCCGTATTGAGATGCTGGGGACGCCGGTGACGATAGTGCGTGCGGCGCTTGATTCCAGAGCGAAACTCAGCGTTATTCGAGACAAGATCGCGATAACCACGGCGCAAGGGCAGAAGCTGACGCTCACGGTCGATAAAACAACACACCTGCCAGTGTCGGTGAGTTGGATGACGTCGAGCGACAACCTGGGGGACGTGGTCAATACGACATCCTTCGAGGACTACGAAACGGTGAGCGGTATCCAGCTCCCCAAGCATTATGTGACGAAGATCGATTTCAGGAATTGGACCAGCGGCGATTACCGCGTCTCGAAGAATATCGTCGATGCTGACGTGGGAGATCTGGCCGCTCCGGCCGCAGTGAAGAGCGCTGCAGCGCCGGTTCCTCCGGTGATTTCCGTAGACGCCCAAAAGGTGGCCGAAGGGATCTGGTGGCTGGCGGGCACGGGTGGCAATGCGTTTAGTATTCTCTTTGAATTTGATGATCACCTTACATTGTTTGAAGCGCCCACTAGCGAAGCACGCACGAAAGCCGTCATCGACAAAGCCCGCGCGTTGGTGCCGAACAAGCCGCTCACGGAAGTAATAGTGACGCACCATCACTTCGATCATTCAGGGGGCTTGCGAACCGCCGTGGCGGAAGGACTCACCGTGATCTCGCACCAGGGCAATGAGGGCATCTTCCAGGAGATGACTTCGCGCAAAGCGACGCTGAAGCCCGATCTGTTGACCAAATCCGGCAAAACGTTGAAGTTTCGCGGGATGGACGACACGCTGGTCCTCAAGGACAAATCGATGGAAGTCCAGCTCTTTCGTCTCATCGACAACACGCATTCACCCTATCTGATTGCCGCCTTCGTCCCGCGCGACAACTTGCTCGTCGAGGGCGATCTGATGGATATGACCTGGGTCCAGCATCCCTGGGCGGAAAACTATCGCAAGAATTTGGCCCTCAGAGGGATCCACTTTACGAAAGATATTCCGGTGCATGGCCGCATCGCCACCTTCGATGAGGAAATGGCGGCGCTCGCCGAGATGGAGAAGCGAACCAAGTAGGTCTTCGCTTCAAAAAGGTTCCGGCGTGCCGTTGAAACGGTAGCCCACCCAGGGTTCGGTGGCCAGGAATTCGGGGTGGTCGGGATCGCGTTCCACTTTCTTGCGCAGGTTGCGGATGAACACGCGCAGGTAGTCTACTTGATCGCCATAGTCGGGTCCCCAAACCGCTTGCAAAAGCTCGCGATGAGCCACAGCCTGGTTGGGATGGCTGGTCAGATAGCGGATCAGATCCAATTCCTTGGGCGTGAGATGGCTGCTTCGGATGCCATTGAAGACGGTGCGGCCGACAAAATCGATCATCAGTTCCCCGATGCGAATCCGAGCCGCCGAAGATTGCGCGGAAGCTGGAACACGCCGCAGCGCCGCCCGGATGCGGGCCAGCAGTTCCGGCGTGCTGAAGGGCTTGTTCACAAAATCGTCGGCGCCCGCGTCCAGCGCTTCCACTTTGTCCTTTTCCGTGTTGCGCACCGTGAGCATAATGATTCCGGCGCCCGTTCCGGCCCGAATCTCACGGCAGGTAGCCAACCCGCCCATGCCCGGCATGTTCATATCGAGCAGGACCAGGTCGGGATGATACTCGCGCAGCTTTTCCAGCGCCTCTTCGCCGGTTTTCGCATCGTCCACTTCGTATCCGGCGCTGGTGAGAGCGGTGCGCATGATGCGGCGAATCTGCGGCTCGTCGTCGACTACCAGAATGCGGCCCGCGCTCACTGGCGCGCTCCTTTTACGGCCAATGGCAAGGCCATGCGAAAAGTAGTTTCTCCCGGATGGCTGTTTACGCTGAGCTGTCCATGATGGGCCTGGACGATGTTATTCGCGATGGCGAGTCCGAGCCCGAAGCCGGGGATCTGGTTCTTGACCGAAGGGCTGCGATAGAAGCGTTCGAACAAACGCCCCTGTTCCTGTTCCGGAATTCCAGGGCCATGATCGGTGACTTCAAAGTTGACGGACTGATTTCCATCCGACACGCCATTAGACACGCGGACCGTCACGGGAGATCGGGGCGGGGAATACTTGAGCGCATTATCGAGTACCTGCTTGAGGGCAAGTTTCAGCAGCCGGCGGTCGAGCGCCAGTTGGGGCAGGGAAGCCTCGGACGTAATCTCCACCGGCCGCTTGTCGATCTGGGTATGGAGCGACGCCACTACGGAGTCGACTAGTTCCCGGGGATCGGTGAGCTCGCGCCGTATCTGCATCTGGGCGCCGGACTCCAAGCGCACCATGTCCACCGCGTCGTCGATCAGCGTTTGCAAATGTTGCGCCTCCTCGTCAGCCACTTCCAGTAGCTCGGTCCGGCTTTCCAGCGGCTGGTCGGGCGACGACAACAGCGATGTGGTGGCGGCGCGGATGGACGTCAGCGGTGTCTTGAATTCGTGCGCCATGGCGTCGATCAGCGTGGTCCGCAGCTGCTCGCTGCGCCGCGCGGCCTCCACCTGATGAGCCAGGTCCTGCGCCCGAGCCCGCTCCAAGCCGATAGCGATGAGATTACTGACGCCCTGCAATACCGAGTCTTGCATGGATTCCCCCGGGTTGGCAAAAGCGATCGCAAAACTTGCGATCGGCTCCGAGCCGAGGCGAACGGCGGTGATCACACGCTTGCGCCCGGGATCGAAAAACGACGTGCCTTGCGTAGCGGCGTCGCGCAGCTGGGCCTCCATAGCGGCAATATGCGGACTGTCGAAGTCGGAAGGTCCCGCGCGGTGGATCTCACCGGTGCGGCGGTCATAGAGCATCGTGGCGTTCAGCCCGAAGACTTCGGCCAGCTTACGCGCCAGCTGTTTGGCCACCGGCTCCACGGGATCAATCAGCAGGATAGCCCGGCTGAAGGTATAGAGCCGTTCGATGTCGCGCTGGCGTTCGACGGCATCGATCGCCTGACGCTTGACGCGTGCCGATAGGCGGCTGGTAATGAGAGCAGTGGCCAGAAAGCTAAACAACGCGACCCAGTTCTGCGGATCGGCGATAGTGAACTTTCCGACGGGCGGAAGAAAGAAAAAGTTAAAGGCAAGCGTCGCGGCTATGGAAGCCAGCGTTGCTTCGGCCAGGCCCCAGGTGCTGGCGATCAGCAGGACCAGCAGCAAATACGCGAAGCCCACCGTAGTGGGATTGCGCGGAATGGCGTAAAACGCGGTGACGGTGATGGCGGCCACGCCGGCAACCGACGACAACAGGCGTAGCGCGAAGCGGCCCAACTGGAACTCCCCCCGTTATTCTAGCGCCGCGCTGATTTCCTGGCAGATCCGGCTGGAGGTGGCGGGGCCCAGCAGGACGCCGTTGCGGTAATGGCCATAGGCCAGCCATAGCCGGCTGGATTGAACGCGCCCGATATAAGGGGCAGGGCTGTCGGTGGCGGGGCGGAAGCCCATCCAGACGGATTCGGGCTGCAGTCCGCGAAGGGTTGGCACCAGGGCACCGGCGCGCGTGGCAAGCTCCGAAACGACGGCCGGATCGATGGCGCGGTCGAACCCGGCTTCTTGCGTGGACGATCCGGCGATGGTGAAGCCGCTGGCGCGCTGCAGGATGTAGGTGTGATCGTGCCGGAGGGTTGTCGGGAGCGATCCAGCCGGAAGCCGATAGCCGAGCAGGTGCCCCTTGACCGGGAAGGAGCGCGGGAGCGCGTAGGGCTGGCCGTCCATCGTGACTTTGATGCCGCTGCTCCAGGCGCCAGCGGAGATGACGGCGAAGCGAGCTCTGTACTGCGACACCTGAACATCGCTCCCAGTTACCGAGATGGATTCGATCGGGTACTGTTCCTGGATCGTCACCCCACGCGCGAGGCAGGCGGCCCGGAGAGCGATCATCATGCCAGCCGGATCGAGGATAGCTTCGTTGGTGTAATGGACGCCGCCCAGCGCGTCGGAGCGGACCAGGGGCGCCAGGGCGACGATCTCGGCTTTCGTGAGGACGGCGGAAGGAATGCCGGCGGTGCGTTGGAATGCGGCTCGCGCGGTCAGCGATTCGAGCTCGGCGGCCGTGAGGGCGATCTGAACCGCGCTGGTGCGCCGGAACTCAACGGGAAGGCCGCTGTCGGCCCGAATGGCTGCCGCGAAATCATCATACTGCCCGAGACTGGCGATGGCGAAGTCGAGCATCGGCGACGGCTGGGCGAACTCCCCGCCGGGCGTGAGCATTCCTGCGCCCGCCGAACTGGCTTCCGCGCCAACGGCGCGGGCGTCCAGGAGCAGGACCCGGTGTTGGTTGCGGGCAAGCCGCCAGGCGGTGGATGCGCCGATGACGCCGCCGCCGGCGATGATGACGTCGTAGTCAACGCCGTTCATGAACTTCATCGCGCGTCATACGCTTGGAGGCATCAATGGGCTCTGGCGCTCCAAGGTCGCGCGGCAAGCGCTTCCATTCTTCGTAGGCGCGCCAGTAGGCTTCGGCCCCTTCTTTTTCGAGTAACCGGCTGATTAGCTTTGAGTGCGAAGTCCCTTCGTCCGCAGCTCTCCTGCGCGCCCAGAGCAGGACTTTGGGATCGAGCGTAATGGTTATTCGTTTAGGCACGGCATCAGTGTAGCGCGACTCGGGTTTATGGTGGACAGAAAGTCTGGATCTAGACACCCGGCGGAACTTTGAAAATAGGACAGTCGATGGAAGCCGATTGATAAAGGTATGAAATATACAATTTATTCAGCTTTACCCGGACGTAAGTGCGACGCTCTTGGGCGACCCTTGACAGACGGCAAGGCCTTTCCTCAGGAAGCTTTTTGGCCGATCCCTCCCAACGAGATCATCGAACTTGTGGGAGGAGTTCTCGATCAGCCAGAGTTAGTGATTCGTTGGAAGGGAGAATACTACAACGTTGAGAAGCGATATTTCAATGCCGCCGACAAAGATCTGTTGGAATAAAAAGGCGGACCCCGAAAGGCCCGCCTTCAATTTACGCTACCGCGCGACTATTCGGCCAGCGTCGGCTCTTCGCCCGGCTCTTCGCTTAGGCCGCCCGCGTACACGGTGCGAGCTTCGTCTTCGTAGCCGCCCAGGTCGCCGGCGAGCGAAACTTCTTCCGCGATGGGCTCTTCCTCCACCACGTCTTCGCCCGCGATTTTGACGCCGCGATAGTATTCCATGCCGGTTCCGGCGGGAATCAGCCGGCCCATGATCACGTTTTCCTTGAGACCCCGCAGGTAGTCCACCTTGCCGTTGATGGCGGCTTCGGTGAGCACGCGTGTGGTTTCCTGGAAGGACGCGGCCGAGATAAACGAGTCCGTCGAGAGCGACGCCTTGGTGATACCGAGCAGCACCGGCTTACCGGTGGCTGGCCGTCCGCCCGCATCCACAACGCGAGCGTTCTCTTCGCGGAACTTGAACTTGTCCACCACTTCCTCGGGGAGGAACTCGGTGTCGCCGATGTCGTCCACCTTCACCCAGCGCATCATCTGCCGGGAGATGACTTCCAGGTGCTTGTCGTTGATGTTGACGCCCTGCAGACGGTAGACTTCCTGGATCTCATTCACCAGGTACTTCTGCAGTTCCTTTTCGCCGAGCACGGCCAGGATGTCGTGCGGATTGCGCGGCCCGTCCATCAAAGGATCGCCCGCCTTCACCCGCTCGCCTTCCTGCACGTTGATGTGAACGCCGCGCGGGATGTTGTAATCCTTCTGCTCGCCGTCGTCAGCCGTAATGCTGATCTTGCGCATGCCCTTGGCGACTTCGCCGTAGCGCACGATGCCGTTGATCTCCGCGATAATGGCCGTCTCGCGAGGCTTGCGGGCCTCGAACAGCTCAACCACGCGCGGCAGACCGCCGGTGATGTCCTTGGTCTTCGTTGTAGCGCGGGGGATCTTCGCGATCACGTCGCCCGCGTGTGCATCTTCGCCATCGTTCACCATCAAGTGAGCGTGGGTTGGCATGAGATAGCGCTTTTCATCGGAGCGGGAGCCGCCTTCGGGCCGCATGATGACGGTGGGGATGCGCTTTTCATCGATGGAATCGGTAACCACCCATTGCGACATACCGGTGATTTCGTCCACCTGCTCCTGCAGCGTCGTGCCTTCCGAGAGGTCCTTAAAATGCACCTTGCCGCTAACTTCTGTAAGGATCGAGAAGGTGTAGGGATCCCATTCCAGCAGGATCTGGTTGTTCTTCACCTTGGCGCCGTCTTCAAACAGCACCTTGGCGCCGTACACTACCGGGTAGCGTTCCTTCTCGCGGCCCTTATCGTCGATAATGGCCAGGATTCCGTTGCGATTCATGGCGACTAATTCGCCCTTGGCGTTCCGCACGGTTGTGACGCCGATGAATTTGATGAACCCGTCCGAGTTGGCGTCTTGCTTGGATTGCTCGCTCGATCCGGTGGCCGTTCCGCCCACGTGGAAGGTGCGCATGGTGAGCTGCGTGCCCGGTTCGCCGATGGATTGCGCCGAGATGATGCCCACCGCTTCCCCTCGTTCCACCATACGTCCGGTGGCCAGGTTGCGGCCGTAGCACAACTGGCAAACGCCGCGTTTGGATTCGCAAGTGAGCACCGAGCGGATCTTCACGCGCTCGATACCTGCCGCCTGAATAGCGCCGGCCAGGTCCTCGGTGATTTCCTTGTTGAGGCCGACGATCAGGTTGCCTTCATAATCGAACTGGTCTTCCAGAGCCACGCGGCCGACAATGCGGTCGCGCAGCGGTTCGATGATTTCGCCCGATTCGATAATCGGCTCGACGTAAATACCGTCGCTGGTGCCGCAATCGGTCTCGGTGATGATAACGTCCTGCGCCACGTCGCACAGGCGGCGGGTGAGGTAGCCCGAATCGGCCGTTTTCAAAGCCGTATCCGCCAAACCTTTGCGCGCGCCGTGCGTGGAGATGAAGTACTGCAGCACGTCCAACCCCTCGCGGAAGTTGGCGGTGATGGGCTGCTCGATGATTTCGCCCGACGGCTTGGCCATCAAGCCGCGCATTCCGGACAGCTGGCGGATCTGCTGTTTCGATCCGCGGGCGCCGGAATCGGCCATGATGTAAATCGGATTCAGGTAGCGGCCCGTACGGTCGTCCTCTTCCATGGACTTGAACATTTCTTCCGAAACGCGTTCAGTAACCTTGGACCAGATTTCGATGATCTTGTTGTAGCGCTCACCCTGCGTGATGGCGCCTTCCTGATATTGCTGCTGGACTTCGATAACGGCCTTTTCGGCGTCGCGAACCAGCTTGGGTTTCTCTTCAGGCACCACCATGTCGTCGATGCCGATGGAGATTCCAGCGCGGGTGGCGTAGAGGAAGCCGAGCTTCTTGACTTCGTCCAGCATCTGGACGGTGATCTGCAGGCCGAACTTCAGGTAGCAGTACTGCACCAGTTGCGTGAGGCCCTTCTTCTTCAGCAAGCCGTTGATGAAGGGCATTTCGTTCGGCAGCACATCGTTGAAGATGACGCGGCCGACGGTGGTGTCCATGTACTGCTTATTGAACTCGATCGGCTCGGTGTGAATGACGTTCTGGTTGTCGAACGCCTTGATCAGATCGATCACGCGGCCGGTGTAGCGCAGCTTGATCGGGGAGAGCGTTTCGAGTTCGCCCATTTCGAGCGCGATCAAAACGTCGTCGGCCGACGCGAAGGTGCGGCCTTCGCCCTTGGTGCCGGGCCGGGCTTTGGTCAGGTAATACAAGCCCAGAACCATGTCCTGCGTAGGCACCGCGATGGGCGCGCCGTGCGCGGGCGAAAGAATATTGTTAGACGCCAGCATCAGCGTCGACGCTTCGATTTGCGCTTCCGGAGACAGCGGAATGTGGACGGCCATCTGGTCGCCATCGAAGTCGGCGTTGAACGCCGTGCAAGTCAGCGGATGCAGCTTGATCGCCTTGCCTTCCACCAGCACGGGCTCAAAAGCCTGGATGCCGAGGCGGTGCAGCGTGGGAGCGCGGTTGAGCAGGATCGGATGATCCTTGATCACTTCTTCAAGAATGTCCCAAACCACGGGGTCTTGCTGCTCCACCAGTTCCTTGGCTTGCTTGATAGTGGTGCAATGGCCGCGCTGCTCGAGCCGATGATAGATGAAGGGCTTAAACAGCTCCAGCGCCATTTTCTTGGGCAGGCCGCACTGATTGAGCTTCAACTCAGGGCCCACCACGATGACGGAGCGGCCGGAATAATCCACGCGCTTGCCGAGCAGGTTCTGGCGGAAGCGGCCCTGCTTGCCTTTGAGAGTGTCGGACAGCGACTTAAGCGGGCGATTGTTGGCGCCACGCAGGACGCGACCGCGGCGGCCGTTGTCGAATAATGCATCGACGGCTTCCTGCAGCATGCGCTTTTCATTGCGAACAATAACGTCGGGCGCGTGCAGCTCGATCAGCTTCTTCAGCCGGTTGTTGCGGTTGATCACGCGGCGGTACAGATCGTTTAAATCGGAAGTAGCGAAACGGCCGCCATCCAAAGGCACCAGCGGACGCAACTCGGGCGGAATAACGGGGATGACGTCCAGGATCATCCATTCCGGCTTATTGCCGGACTTGCGGAAGCTTTCCACCACGCGCAGCCGCTTGGCGAATTTCAGCTTCTTCTGCTGCGATACTTCGGTCTTCATCTTCTCGCGAATTTCGAGACTCAGCGATTCGACGTCGACTTTCTTGAGCAGTTCCTTGATTCCCTCGGCGCCCATCATGGCGACGAACTTCCCGGGGAATTCCTGATCCAGCTGGCGTTTGCGCTCGTCGGTGATCACTTCGCCGCGCGACAGATCGGCCACTTCGCCCGGATCGACCACCACGAAGGCTTCAAAATAGAGCACGCGCTCCAGTTCCCGCAGCGTGATATCCAGCAGGTAGCCGATGCGGCTGGGCAGGCCTTTGAAGAACCACACGTGCGAGCAGGGGCTGGCCAGTTCAATGTGGCCCAGGCGCTCGCGGCGGACGCGCGACAGCGTTACTTCCACGCCGCACTTATCGCAGATGACGCCGCGATGCTTCATCCGCTTGTATTTGCCGCACAAACATTCCCAGTCGGCGATGGGGCCGAAGATACGGGCGCAGAACAACCCGTCGCGCTCCGGCTTGAAGGTCCGGTAGTTGATGGTCTCAGGCTTGGTAACTTCGCCATGGGACCAGCTGCGGATCTTTTCCGGAGAGGCCAGACTGATCCGGATGGAATCAAAGTCGGCGATCAAATTTGCTCTGTCGTACGGAGAGGATCGGTACATAATTCTCCTTATAAAGGCTGTGGGCGGTAGGAGGTGGGTTGTAGAGAATCTTTTCCTGACTGCCTACTACCCACCACCCGCTACCCGATTCGCTAGTCTGCCGCTAGGGCGGTGTCCAAAATTTCCCGCGGCTTCTTCATCAACTCCACGTCCAGACACAGCGACTGCAGCTCGCGGATCAGGACGTTGAACGATTCCGGCACGCCGGGTTCGGCGGCCGCTTCTCCCTTGACGATGGCCTCGTAAATCTTCGCGCGGCCATACACGTCGTCGGACTTGGCGGTTAGCAATTCTTGCAGGACGTAAGCGGCGCCATAGGCTTCCAGCGCCCACACTTCCATTTCACCAAAACGCTGTCCGCCGAACTGGGCCTTGCCGCCCAGGGGCTGTTGCGTGATGAGCGAGTACGGACCGATGGAACGAGCGTGGATCTTGTCGTCCACCAGGTGCGAAAGCTTAAGCATGTAGATATAGCCGACGGTTACCGGCTGTTCGAAAGCGATGCCCGAAATTCCGTCCCAAAGTTGAACTTTGCCGGAGCTCGGCAAATCGGCCTCTTTGAGTTGCGCCTTGATGTCTTTCTCCGTGGCGCCATCGAATACCGGCGTGGCGAAGTGCAGGCCCAACGCGTGAGCCGCCCAGCCTAAGTGCGTTTCCAGAATCTGGCCGACGTTCATACGCGAAGGAACGCCCAGCGGATTCAAAACGATCTCCACCGGAGTGCCATCCGGCAGATACGGCATGTCTTCTTCAGGAACAATGCGCGCGATCACGCCCTTGTTGCCGTGCCGGCCGGCCATCTTATCGCCCACCGAAAGCTTGCGCTTCATGGCGATGTAGCACTTCACCAGCTTGATGACGCCGGGCGGAAGTTCGTCGCCCTTACGCAGCTTGGCGATTTTTTCTTCGGTGATCTTCTCCAGCACCGCGATCTGGCGCGAGGTCATCTCCTCGATTTCGTCGATCTGCTCGTTCAGCCGGACGTCTTTGTTGGCAAACTTCACGCGCTTCAAATCGCGCGCGCGTAGCTTTTCGATCACGTCACGCGTGAGATCGATACCCTTGGACGCCAGCTTCTTGTTGGTTTTTTCATCATGCAGGTCAGCCAGCACCTGCTTGCCTTCCAGCAAGTCGGTGAGGCGCTTGGCGCGCTCGTCGTTCAATATGCGCTTTTCGTCTTCGAGGTTGCGGTGCAGCCGCTCAATCTGCCATTCGAGAATGGCTTTGGAGCGCTCGTCCAGATCCGCGCCCTTGCGCGAGAACACCTTGCAATCCACCACCGTGCCTTCGATACCAGGCGGGCAGTAGAGCGACGCGTCCTTCACATCGCCGGCCTTTTCGCCGAAGATGGCCCGTAGCAGCTTTTCTTCCGGCGTGAGCTGAGTTTCGCCCTTGGGCGTCACTTTGCCCACCAGAATGTCGCCCGGCTTCACCGTTGCGCCGATGCGGATGATGCCGCTCTCGTCGAGATTCCGCAAGAACGCTTCGGCGATGTTGGGAATGTCCCGCGTGATCTCCTCGGGTCCCAGTTTCGTATCGCGAGCCTCGATCTCAAACTCTTCGATGTGGATCGAGGTGTAGTAGTCTTCCTTCACCAGCTTCTCCGACACCACGATGGCGTCTTCGAAGTTGTACCCGCGCCAGGGCATGAACGCGACCAGGACATTTCGTCCTAATGCCAGTTCGCCTTGATCGGTGCACGGGCCGTCGGCCAGCACATCGCCCTTCTTCACCCGCTGGCCCTGGGCCACGATGGGCTTTTGGCTGATGCAGGTGTTCTGATTGGAGCGCTTGAACTTGGTGAGCTGATAAATATCGGCGCCCACTTCGCGCGACAGCTGGCCTTCGTGAGCTCCGCCGCCTTCTACGCGAACGATAATGCGCTCGGAATCCACCGAATCCACGATGCCGGAGCGCTTGCAGATGACGACCGCGCCCGAATCGCGCGCGGTGACGCGTTCCATCCCCGTACCAACGTAGGGGGTTTCGGCGCGCAACAGCGGGACTGCTTGCCGCTGCATGTTCGATCCCATCAGGGCGCGGTTCGCGTCGTCGTTCTCGAGGAACGGAATGAGACTGGCGGCCACCGAGACCAACTGCTTAGGACTGACGTCCATGTATTCCACTTCGTCCTTATGCTTCAGCACGAAGTTGCCGGCTTGCCGGGCGTTCACGAGTTCGGGAACGATATGCCCCTTCTCGTCGAGATGCACATTGGCCTGCGCGATGAGGTACTTATCTTCTTCCCATGCCGACAAGTAGTCGCAATGGGCTTCAAATTCGATGGGCTGCTTCTTGCCGCTGAGATCGCGATTGCTCTTATCGACTTCCGATCGCGTCATCACATCGCCGACCTTGTGAGAAGAGTCGCCGGGGTTGAGGATCTTGATTTCGTCCACCACCGTGCCCTTCAGGACGCGCCGGTACGGGCTCTCGATGAATCCGTATTCATTGATGCGCGCAAAGCAGGAAAGCGACGAAATGAGACCGATGTTCGGGCCTTCCGGCGTTTCGATGGGGCAAATACGGCCGTAATGCGTAGGATGCACGTCGCGGACTTCGAATCCGGCGCGCTCGCGGGACAGACCGCCTGGTCCAAGAGCCGAGAGACGGCGCTTGTGCGTGATCTCCGACAGTGGATTGGTCTGATCCATGAACTGCGAAAGCTGGCTGGAGCCGAAGAACTCGCGGATGGCGGCCATTACCGGCTTGGCGTTCACCAGGTCGTGCGGCATGGCCGTCGACATTTCCTGGTAGACCGACATCTTCTCTTTGATGGCGCGTTCCATGCGAACCAGCCCGATGCGGAACTGATTTTCGAGCAGTTCGCCCACCGCGCGGACGCGGCGGTTGCCCAGGTGATCGATGTCATCCACGGCGCCGATGCCGCGGCGCAGCTTCAGCAGGTACTTGATGGTGTCGATGAAGTCTTTTTGGTCCAGCGTGCGCTTATCGAGCGGCGACTTGTCGATCTTGTCGTACAGCTTGATGTTGAACTTCATGCGGCCCACGCGCGAAAAATCGTACTTGCGCGGGTCGAAGAACATCCCCTGGAACAACTGCGTGGCGGTGTCAAGCGTGGGCGGATCGCCCGGACGCAGCTTGCGGTAGATTTCGAGCAAGGCGTCGTTCTGGCTCTTCACCGGGTCTTTGCGCAGCGTGACCGAAACCACGTTACCGGCGTCGTCGCGCTCGGGGAAGAACACCTCGAACGAAGTGATGCCGTTGTCGGTTACTTTCTCGATGTTGGTGAGTTCCTGATTGGCTTCCACCAGCACTTCGCCGGTGGACATGTCGATGACGTCGGCGGCCATGAAGGCGCCCTGCAGATCCGCGCGATCGATTTCCACCTGTTCGATCTTGGCTTTGAGGATGGCTTCGTACAGCGATTTGGTGATCTTCCGGCCTTGCGGAACGATGGTGTCGTTCTTGGTCGCGATGGCTTTCGAAAGCTTCAAGCCGACCAGGCTGTCGGAAACCTTCCAGAACAGCTTCTTGTCTTTAACGATGATCTCGCTGCAGTTGTAAAAGGCCTTCAGGATCTCGGAATCGGACTTCAAGCCCAGGGCGCGCAGAAAAACCGTGCCGTAGAACTTGCGTTTACGGTCGATACGAACGTACAGCAGGTTCTTGTTGTCGTATTCGAACTCAACCCAGCTGCCGCGATACGGAATGATCTTGCCCAGGAAGTAGCCTTGCGCCGGGACGCGTTCAAAGAACACGCCGGGCGAACGGTGCAACTGGGATACGATGACGCGCTCGGTGCCGTTGATGATGAAGGTGCCGTTGTCGGTCATCAGCGGGATTTCGCCGAAGAAGACCTCTTGCTCCTTGATATCGCGCACGGTTTTGGCGCCCGTTTCGGCGTCCTTGTCGTACACCGTGAGCCGGATGGTCACCTTCAGCGGGGCCGCGTAGGTCATGCCGCGCTCTTCGCATTCCGCCACGTCGTATTTCAGCTGCAATCCCACGGGATCGCCGCAGCGGTTGCAGAACGTGACGATGTTCTTGTTAAACGTTCCGCAGCGATGGCACAGCACGTCGCCGACGTGGAACGGATCAGTTTGGATGGTGGCGCCGCAGCTGGGATTGCGGCAAGTGGAGCGCAGATGGTGCAGGCCCTTGAGGTTGCCGCACTTGCACTCCCAGTTTCCGATGGCGTAATCGACGAACTCCAGCTGGCTCAATCCACGGAAATCGGAAATCGGAAATACGGAATTGAACACGCTCTGCAGGCCAGTGTCTTCCCGTTCGCCGGGAAGCAGGGCCATCTGCAGAAACCGTTCATACGATTTCTTCTGGACTTCGATCAGATTCGGGATCGGGATGGAAGTCTTGATCCGGGAGAAATCCATTCGCTCGCGCGTCGCGCCGTTCGTCAAGTTTTCCATTGTTTACTCCTACCGCCGATGGTCTTACGACTCATTCAACAACAAAAAACCGCTGCCGCCTTCCCGTCCTGCAAAAACGGCGCTGGCCAGCGCCACGGCCCGTATCTTACGGGCCAAAACTTTCAGGGGAAGATCGGAAGCAGCGGAACACTAAGTACGACTGACACCGGAAAACCGCAGCCATGCACGGCGGGTGCGGGAAAACGAGCACGGCAAAGCCCTGCGCAACGTTCCAAGAAACGGCACACCAAGTCCACAGGATGTTTGGTTCACAAGAGCAAGAATCCGGTCGGTCTCCGGCCAGTAACTACTACACTTTAACAGACCGGTCTGACTCTCGTCAAATCGGTCTGGGTGGTGGAAAAATGCAGTAGGTGAAGCCAATAACTCAATGCATTTCAACAAGCTGCAAGGCAATTGCCGAGCCATCGCTCACGCTCGGCGCCCGCAACCAAGAAGTAAGGGCCAAGCCCCTACTACTTCACTTCTACGGTCGCGCCGGCGTCGGTGAACTTCTTCCGGATGGTCTCGGCTTCTTCCTTGTTGACGCCCTCTTTGATCGGCTTGGGTGCGCCGTCCACCAGATCCTTGGCTTCCTTCAAGCCCAGGTTGGTGACTTCGCGAACCGCCTTGATGACGTTGATCTTGTTCGCGCCCGCCGCGGTGAGGATAACGTTAAATTCGGTCTTCTCTTCGGCCGCCGGAGCCGCTGCTGCTCCACCGCCGCCAGCCGGAGCCGCTGCCACGGTAGCCGCCGCAGCCGAAACGCCCAGCTTTTCTTCCAGCAACTTTACGAGCTGCGATGCTTCGAGCAGCGTCAGCCCTTGAATCTGTTCCGCAATTGCGTTGATGTCCGCCATGATCTTCTCTTTCTACTCCCTTTATTGTGAGAACTTGTTTTCTTTGACTGCCTGATCCACAACCACCGCAAGGTTGCGCCCCACGCCGCCCAGCGTAGTAACCAACCGCTGCGCCGATGCCTGAATCAGGAAAAGAACTTTCGCCAAAATCTCGTCGCGCGACGGCAGCGACGCCAGCTCTTGAATCGACTTTACGTCGATCGCGCGCCCTTCCACCATACCAGCTTTGAAGGTGAACGACGGGTTGGCCTTGGCGTAGGCCGTCAGCGCCTTGGCCAGCGCCACGGGATCCTTGCTGGTGTAGGCCATCGAAGTCATGCCCACCAGCTTGCTCATGAGGTCTTCGGCCGGAGTGCCTTCCGACGCCTTCTCGGCCAGATTATTCTTGACCACCTTGTAGTTGCCGCCCGCGTCGCGCACCGTCTTGCGCAGCTCGAAATCCTGCTGCACCGTGAGCTTTTCGAAACTGGTGAGGAAGATGTTCTGCGCCTTCTCGAAATCCTTCTTCAGCGCTTCCAGATCTTTCTCTTTGTCCGATTTCTTCTTCATGAGTTACCTATTGAATTGCCCCTCTTCGTCAGACCTGCTTGGCGTTGAACGGAGTTACGTCCAGATGTACGCCCGGCCCCATGGTGGAGCAGATGGTCACGCTCTGCACATACTTGCCCTTGGCCGCGGCCGGTTTGGCCTTGATGACGGCCTGGATCAGGCTGTCCACATTCGCGAGCAGCTTGCCCGTCTCAAAGCTCACCTTGCCGCATGGAACATGGATGACGCCGGTCTTGTCCACGCGAAACTCAACCTTGCCGGCCTTCACTTCCTTCACGGCATTGGCGACGTCGGTGGTCACGGTGCCGGTTTTGGGGTTGGGCATCAGGCCGCGAGGACCGAGCACTTTACCGAGACGTCCGACCGACCGCATCATATCCGGCGTGGCGATGACGGCGTCAAAATCGGTCCAGCTTTCGCCCTGAATCTTGGCCACCATGTCTTCGCCGCCCACGTAATCGGCGCCAGCTGCTTCGGCTTCCTTCAGCTTGTCGCCGGAAGCGATGACCAGCACTTTCTTGGACTTACCGAGGCCGTTCGGCAGCACGACGGTTCCGCGCACCATCTGGTCGGCATGCTTGGGGTCGACGCCGAGGCGCATGTGCAGCTCTACCGTCTCGTCGAATTTAGCGAATTTGACCTTCTGGACTAGAGGAACGGCGTCGTTGAGGCTGTAGGGGCGTTGCTCTACTTGTTCAGACGCGGCTTTAAATTTCTTACCTTGCTTCGGCATTGCTCCCTCATTGGTGCAGACGGCAGACTCGTAAAGAGCCAGCCTCCCACTGAGTTTTTAAAATTATCGCGGTTTAAGCGCTACGTTCAGGTTACCAAACTGAAATCCAGTTTGTCTACTGCTCAGCTGGGCACGACTTCAGTCGTCCCAGTTATGCGGCTTGAGAACGGGATGCTTCTCGTAAATCGGTTCCATCACATCCATCACAATGAGACCGGCAACGCGTCCAATTGCGTTGCTTTATGTGACCGCGGTAATAGATTCGTCGAGGCGAACGAACACATCCTGCATCAGATCGCTAATCTGTTTCGCCAGTCCGCTGTTGGAAATCATGCAATCTGATTCCGACTTGGAGGCCCGATGGAAAGAGCTAGCGAATCTCAAATCAACGCCGCGCTAAAGCGTGGGCCCAAAGAAACTTCAGGTCTCGTGGAAATGCGGAAGTGGTTCGCCAAACTTAGGCCGCCGATGAAAACAGATGAACGCGAATAGCAGTTCTTAGGGATTCTTATCTGCGTGAATCTGTGTTTATCTGTGGCCGAACCTAAACGACGTCCACGCCCATGCTGCGCGCGGTGCCCTTGACGCTCCGCACCGCGGCCGCCACGTCAAAGCAGTTCAGATCCGGCATCTTCAACTTGGCGATTTCTTCCACCTGCGCCTCGGTGATCTTGCCGACCTTGGTCTTATTCGGCTCCGCCGACCCCTTCGCGATACTCACGGCGCGCTTGATCAGCACCGGCACCGGCGGCGTCTTGGTGATGAAGGTGAATGACCGGTCGCTATAAATCGTGATCACCACCGGGATGATCAACCCCTCCTGGTCCTTGGCGGAGGTCTTGGCATTGAACGCCTTGCAGAACTCCATAATGTTGACGCCCTTCGGACCGAGCGCGGTGCCCACCGGAGGCGCTGGCGTGGCCTTGCCAGCCGGGATCTGTAGCTTCACGTAATCAGTTATTTTCTTTGCCATAGGGTCTCTTCTATATCTTTTCTACTTGCAGGAAATCCAATTCCACAGGTGTGGCCCGGCCAAAAATGGTCACCAGAACACGCAATGTATTGCGTTCCGGGTTGATCTCGTCTACTTTACCCGAGAAATTGGCGAACGGCCCGTCCACGATGCGCACGGTTTCGCTCTTTTCGAAGTTCATCTTCGGACGCGGACGCTCGCCCGAAGTCTGCTGGCGGAACAGGATGGAGTTTACTTCGTCGGCGGTCAAAGGAACGGGACTGTTGCCGCCGCCCACAAATCCAGTGACGCGCGGCGTGTTCTTCACCTCGTGCCACAGTTGATCGCTCATGTCCATCTGCACCAGCACGTAGCCCGGATAGAGCATGCGTTTGCTGGTGACCTTCTTGCCGGCGCGTAACTCCACAACCTCTTCGGTCGGGATCAGGATCTGCCCAATCTGGTCGGCGAAGCCGAAGGCCTGGGCGCGACCCTTCAGCGAATCCGCCACCTTTTGCTCGAACCCGGAGTAGGTGTGGATGATGTACCAATTCTTGGTCTCTTCCACTGCCGGGGCGGCAGGAGCAGACGCTTCTTCGGATGCGGCGTCGCCATTGGATACCGCGGCAACGGGTTCGGTGGTTTCTTCAGTAGGGGTGATTTCTTCGTCCGCCATGGTCTCTACCGGGTGAAGGTCGTCATCAGCTTGTTAATCATGTTCGCGAAAATCTCATCTACTACCGCGAAGTAGGCGGCGAAGGCGAACACCGCGATGATCACAACCAAGGTTGTGGCGCGAACCTGCTTCCAGGATGGCCAGGTCACCCGGCGCATCTCGGCCTGCAGCTCTTCGAAATAATTCTTGACGCCCATGGGCCAACTGGAGGCCCGCTGGATGAAATTCCCGGACTCGCCTTCTTGCAATTGTGCGGTAGCCATAATTCCTGATTCCTCGCTCCGAGTGGATGGCAGGGGCAGAGGGATTTGAACCCCCAAAGGCGGTTTTGGAGACCGCTGGTTTACCGTTAGCCTATGCCCCTTCTCGGGCTGCTTCTACAATTCAGTCTACTTGATTTCCCTGTGTACCCGATGTATCCGGCAAAACGAGCAGAACTTCTTCAGCTCCATACGCTCCGTCTTGGTCTTCTTGTTCTTGGTCTTGCTGTAGTTCTTGCGTTTGCACTCGGTGCATTGTAATGTGATGATCTCTCGCATAGTCGCTCCCTTCAGTCGCTCACGGTTGTGGGGCGGTGGGAGGTAGGTGGTAGGCAAACCGTCTTGCCTTTCCTACCCCCCACTTCCCACCTCCTACGATCTATTCCAATATCTCCGTTACCGTTCCCGCACCCACCGTCCGGCCGCCCTCGCGGATCGCGAATCGCAATCCCTTGTCCATGGCCACCGGCGTGATCAGCTCGATCACCAGCCCGACGTTGTCGCCCGGCATCACCATCTCGGTGCCTTCCGGCAACTCCGCCACGCCCGTAACGTCGGTGGTCCGGAAATAAAACTGCGGCCTGTAGCCCTTGAAGAACGGCGTGTGCCGTCCGCCTTCTTCCTTGGTCAGCACCACGATCTCGCCCTTGAACCGCTTGTGCGGCTTGATCGATCCCGGCTTCGCGATCACCTGCCCGCGTTCCACGTCGTCTTTTTCGATACCGCGCAGCAGCAATCCGACGTTGTCCCCGGCGCGCCCTTCGTCCAATAGCTTCTTGAACATTTCCACGCCCGTGACCACCGTCTTGCGCGTGTCGCGGAAACCCACGATTTCCATTTCCTCGCCGACCTTGCAGATGCCTTTTTCGATACGGCCCGTTACTACCGTGCCGCGGCCCTGGATCGAGAAAATGTCTTCAATCGGCATCAGGAACGGCTTGTCGATATCGCGCGCCGGCAGTGGAATATAGGCGTCCACCTTGTCCATCAGCTCGTCCACCGACTTTTCCCACTTCTCTTCGCCGTTCAATGCGCCCAGCGCGCTCACCCGCACCACCGGCAGATCGTCGCCCGGAAATTCGTACTTGCTGAGCAGTTCGCGGACTTCCAGCTCGACCAGTTCGAGCAATTCCGGATCGTCGACCATATCCACTTTGTTCAGCGCCACCACCACCGATGGCACGCCCACCTGGCGAGCCAGCAGGATATGCTCGCGCGTCTGCGGCATCGGTCCGTCGGTAGCTGCTACGACGAGGATCGCGCCATCCATCTGCGCAGCTCCCGTGATCATGTTCTTGATGTAGTCGGCGTGGCCCGGGCAATCCACGTGCGCGTAATGCCGGTTGGCCGTCTCATACTCCACGTGCGCCACCGCGATCGTGATTCCGCGCGCTTTTTCTTCCGGCGCGTTATCGATCGAATCGAACGAGCGGAACTTGTTCTTCGGATTGTGCTTGGCCAGCACCTTGGTGATGGCCGCCGTCAATGTGGTCTTGCCGTGATCGATGTGCCCGATCGTCCCAATGTTCACATGCGGCTTGCTGCGGTCAAATTTTTCCTTAGCCATCCTAAAACCCTCTGGTTGTAGGCGGTGGGCTGTAGGGCGTGGGAAATTGTTTTCCTACTACCCACCGCCCACAACCCACCACCTTCTATGAAGTGGAGCCGTTGACCAGGATTGAACTGGTGACCTCGTCCTTACCAAGGACGCGCTCTACCAACTGAGCTACAACGGCCTAAAACTATCTCTGGTGGACAGGGGAGGATTCGAACCTCCGTAGCTCGCAAGGAGCGGCAGGTTTACAGCCTGCTGCCATTAACCACTCGGCCACCTGTCCAAAACCAAGTCCCTCCCGCCTAATCCGTCATACAGATACCCACTTGTGAAAAGAGGACAAAGCTGAAATCGGCGGAGGGACCGGAATCTACAAATCCATCGAAGATTTTAACACAAAGCTGAATACATGTGCCTATGCGACCGCACGCAGACCCAGATGCTTCACGAATGCGTCAAAGTGGTGATCGTCATACAGCAACTCGTAACCGCTTTCAATGCAGCGAGTGGCGATGAGAGTATCAATTGTCCTCCGCTTAATGCCGACGCTCCAGAGAGCACGGTAATTCTCTGCCGCTCGGATTGCAACTTCCCGCCCGGCTAATTCCACGAAATGGAACCGGGTCAGCAAAGTCCGGGCTGCGGAAAACTCTCGTTCATCTGCGAAACCTTGCAAAACTTCCGTTAGAATCAGATCCCCAACAGCGATGCGGCCTCGGGACTGTTCAAGGCTTGTGGATGTCGCTCCAGCTAGTTGTTGAAGCCTTAGCCGTTGACGATCCATCAGTTCGTCGAGTTTCTTGGTCGCGAGAGTGGTGTTTCCGTTGAAATAGTTTATCCAAACGCTGGAATCAACTAAGATCACCGATCTCTCCTCATCTCGTCGAGGTTGCCCTCCCAGTGCAACTTACCGCGAAGACTTTGAATTTCTGTCTCCTTACTGAGCTGTAACAAGGTTCGCAATCCCAACTCAACGGCCTCACGCTTGGTTTTGAGGCCGGTGGCGCGCAGCGTCTCCTTCATGAGTTCATCGTCGATCACGATATTCGTCCGCACTTGATGTGTATCCTCTACTAGAATTATACACATCGAGGGTACTAGGATAAATCCGCGCCCCGGTACCGCTTGCCGTTTAGTCCCAGCGGCACACCAAAATCGGTACACTCGGGCCTTTGACCGATCATGCCTGGCTGCGAGAATCATGTCGAGCCGAGGAGGCACTTCGCATGACCGCACTTTTGAAAGCCAGCTGGAAACTAAGGATCTGGACAGACGCCCACGGGCAGGATCTGACCGAATACGCGCTGTTCAGCGGATTCCTGGCCGCCGCCAGCGCCGCCGTACTGCCAGAACTCGCGCAGCAGCATCTCCATCGTGCTGTCGAAAGTCGTGGATGTGCTTGCATCAACTGGCTTCACAACCGCGCCGGGAGGCTTCATCGACCGGCTCCTGGTCGGCTGAGCCGCTAGAATCAAACCGTGCGGCTGAAGATCGTTCAAGTGGGTGAACCGGTACTGCGGCAACGGGCCCGTCCCTTATTACACGAAGAAATTGTCCTTCCGGAAACTCAACAATTGATCGCGTGGATGCATGAAACCATGCGCGATGCTCCAGGCGTCGGCTTGGCGGCCCCGCAAGTGGGCTTGCCGGTCCAACTCGCGGTCATTGAAGACCGCCCTGATTACAGCAAGGACATCGCCCCGGAACGTTTGGCGGAACGCGAACGCCAGCCTGTGCCGTTCCAGGTGCTGATCAACCCGCGCATCGTTCGATTACTCCGACGAGCAAGTGGAGTTCTTCGAAGGCTGCCTGAGTCTGGCTGGTTTCAGCGCGCTGGTGAAACGTTCCCGCCAGGTCACCGTCGAATATTGGGACGAGCGCGGCCAAACGCGCCGAATCGAGGCACAGGGATGGTACGCGCGTATTTTGCAGCACGAGATCGATCATCTGTACGGCAACCTGTACATCGATCGCATGGACTCGCGATCATTCATGAGCATCGACAACCTGGCCCGGCATTGGAAGGACATGCCGGTTCAAGCGATACGGCAGTCGCTGGCTGGCGAACCGGTTGCATCCTAACTTCTGATCCTGGCGGCAGCTGGGTCGGCGGCTGCGCAGCTTGATTCCACCGTGGCGCTGAGCAACGGCGTCCAACTCAGCATCACCGCGCGCGCCGCGGAAGGCACGCCGGTGGCGTTGAAAGCCAGTCTTGAGCCGGCCTCCGGACAAAGCTTTTACCGCATCTTTCGCGACGAAAACAACCTGGCCGTGTTCGCCTATGAGCTCGCCGTGGCGCGGACCCCGGATGGCGAACAGTTTCGCGTGACTGCCAAGGCCGCCACGGAAGACTTCGCCGCCCGCTTCCCAAATGCCGACGGAGGCAAGCCGACGCCTACGTTTTCGTCTCCTCTCCAATCGCCGCTGTTGAGTTCCGGGGACAAGTTCGTCATTCCCATTTCCACCGACCCTGGTCTGCACCAGACCCTTACCGACACCGTGCAGATCCGCCTCAATCAGCGCGGTGCGCCGACCTCCGATCCCGGACCCGAACGAACGGAACAGATCCGCTTTTCCGCGCTCAAGGTCTCCATCAACAATCGGCCCGTTTCACCCTCCGGCGCCGGGACCCTGGTGACCGGACGCGTCGCGATGTTCTACATTCCAGGTCGTGGCGGCTATTTCTTTTCGACGGAAGCCGTGGATCAGAAAGCGTTTGTGCAGATCGGGGTGGTGGATGGAAAGCACCTGCAGTTTACGTTGGACAACGATATATATGACTGCACGTCCGATGCGGCCATCCTGGCGCGCTCCGAGCGTGGGCAATTATGGGTGTTTCACGACCCCAGCTACAAACCCGCCGGAAATTGGACTACTTCAGACGCCGCCAGTTCACGAGAGGAGTTCTTCACTGCCGCGGCGGATTCCGTGCAGTGGTGGCTGCGATAGGGCTTCAGTCCAGGAAGAACGGGGTTTCCGCATCGCCGCGAGTGACGATGTCGAAGCGGTAGGCGGGAACCGCGCCGTTTGAGGTCTTCTCGCGAATGGCAAACATGCGGGCTCGCCGCTCGGGATCGCCCACGCAATCCAGCACGGGATCCGGCGCATCGGTGAAGAAAACCGTGGTGACCAATCGCCGCGTGAGCCCGATCGCGAGCAGCATCAGGTTGATATGGGGGGAACGCAGCGCGCCATCCTCAGCGGCATATGCGCCCGGCATCACCGTGCGAAACGAATAGCGCCCTTCGGCATCGGTCCGGGCCCGCCCCCACCCGAAGAACCCCGGATCGGCGTCTTCGGAACGCGGGTCCAGCGGGTGACGAAACACGCCGTTGGAGTCGGGCTGCCAAATTTCCACGATCGCGTTGATGATGGGCCGGCTTCCCTCTTCGAATACCCGTCCTGCGAGTTGGATGTGCTGCCCGCGCGCCTGTGTTCCCTGGTAACTCGTTAAGTCGCCGCACCCGGCGGCGAACTCGCCCGGGAAAAATGGGCCGATGGTGCAATAGGGCGAGGTGGGAAGGTTCATTCGTTTAATCTAGAGCGGGTGTGGCGCGCTTTCCACGCAGAACAAAATCGCGCCGGAACGTGAGCATATTAACCGTCCCGACCTTGGTGGGAGTGGTTTCAAAGATCAAACGATCGCGAGCCTCCGGATCCTGGACGGCGTTCAGACAGCAGATCGGGCTCGTTCAGCGGCTCGCCGGGGAAGAAAATCTGGGTGACGAAGCGGTTCATCCAACTCGGACCAAAAATAGAAAAATGGATGTGCGGCGGACGCCACCACCAGTCGGACTCCATCACCGGATAAGCTCCCGGCTTGATGGAAAGGAACTTGTATTCGCCTTCGGAGCCGGTCACGATCCGGCCGAGACCAGTGAAGTTTGGATCGATCGGCGCCTGGTGGCGATCCAATTCGTGAACGTACTTGCCGGCCGAGTTGGCCTGCCAGATTTCGATCACCGCGCCGGCCAGCGGCGCTCCGTCTTCATCCATCACACGCCCCGTAACCGCGATGAACTGTCCGATGGCCCGCGGGCCGCCCGGTTCCTTCGAAGACATGTCCTGGCCGTCGATTGCGAGCCGGCGTTCCAGCTCTGTCGGTCCAGTTCGTTCGGAGAGAGTCAGCGGGCGCTGAATCAGAGGCTGCGCTGGGTTGCGGGTGAAGCTGCGCGGGTAATGCTGGATGTAACGGGCAAGCTGTGTATTCTCCCGATAAGGCTCATACTCGGCGCCCTCAGTTCCCTCTAAATGCTGGTGAATGGGAGGCTGGCCGGGCATGCAACCAAACTAGCACGGCTCCGCTTGAGCTACTGTAAAAGTGAAGTATCGCCGGGATTGCGTTGCCTCTCGCATTCGAGTGATAATGCGCCAGGGCCCCTCGTTCGCCGCTATGGTCAGCCAAAAGATCCTCCACTATCAACTCCTGGAAAAAATTGGAGCTGGGGGCATGGGCGAGATCTATAAGGGCCAGGATACCCGGCTAAATCGGCTGGTGGCTGTGAAGATTTTATCGCCTGGTCTGTCCGGCGACCCGGAGCGCCGGCGGCGATTCTTTCAGGAAGCTCAGGCCGCTTCGGCCCTGAATCATCCCAACATCATTACGCTGTACGACATTGTTTCGGAAGGCGATCTGCAGTGTATCGTGATGGAATACATAGCGGGCAAGACGCTGCGCGAATTGATTCCCGCCGGCGGAATGCCTCCCCCGCAAGCTCTGCAGTACGGGACGCAAATTGCCAGCGCTCTGACGGCCGCGCATGCCGCCGGGATCATCCATCGGGATCTGAAGCCGTCCAATATCATGGTCACCACCTCGGGCCTGATCAAAGTGTTGGATTTCGGTCTGGCCAAATGGGTGGACTCGGGTTTATCCGGCCAATCGGGCGATCAGCAGAGTACCGTGGAAGCGGCCTTGACGCGCGAAGGCTCCATCATCGGCACGGTGAGCTATATGTCGCCCGAACAGGCCGAAGGTAAGCACGTGGACGCGCGGTCGGACATTTTCTCCTTTGGCGATGTCCTGTATGAGATGGTGACGGGCAGGCGCGCCTTCGAAGGTCGCTCGGGCATCTCAACGCTTTCTTCCATCTTGCGGGATGACGTGCGGCCGATTTATGAATCGTCTCCCGATGTTCCGCCGCAGCTGGAGCAGATCATCCTGCACTGCCTGCCGAAGGATCCGGCGGCGCGCTGGCAGAGCATGAAGGAGATCGAAGGAGCGCTGATCGCGTTGCAGCGGCAGATCGATCCCGGCGGGCAATATGTGCCGCCAGTTCCCGCTTCAGCGAGTTCCACTGCGGCGGTCCCCGTGAACTCAGCGGATTCTTCCACTGGTGAGCCTGCTTTGCTTTCTTCGCAATCTTTCATTCCTCCCGCCCCACCGGAGCAGCCGGTCCCGGGGGCGAACAAGGTAGATGGAAAGGGAGCGGCCGCGGCAGCCGCCGCTAAACCAAAACCCGCGCCGGTCCAAGCTCGACCGCAAGTAAAGACCAGTTCGGCAAGATTCGTTGCGCTTCTGCTGGTCTTAATCGGGGCCGTATTGGTGGCGTCCGTGGGAATCGGCGGCTGGTGGTGGTGGAAAAACCGGCAGCACATCCAGCAGGCGGCAACTGTCGCGTCCGTCGCGCCGCAAAACGAGCCGGTGAAGCCATCCCCGGCGGGTCCAACCGCTGCTCCGCCTGTGACGCCGCCCCTGGAAGCGCCGCCACCCGCAACGGTTCCAGAAGGCGGAGCCACTACTCCTGCGGCGGCCCCGGTAAAGCCAGCTCGCAAGCCAAAGCCGAAGGTCGACAAGAGTCCGCCGCCGATTCCGGAACCGATTCCGCCGCCGCAGCCGGTAGCGCCCGCCCCTGCGCCGCAACCTGTCGCGCCCGCGCCTGCGCCAGTGAAAGTGACACCGCGCCCGCTCGCGATTCCGACCGCTCCGGTGTCCGTTAGCGACGCTCTGCCGTTCGTGATTGTTCTCGCGCAGGATGTGCCATCGGACGCGCCCGACGGGTTGGGGCTTAGTTTCACGGTCAGCGAGGGACTCAGGGTCGGCGACAAGACTGTAATTGCCAAAGGCGCAACCGTGACCGGAGCAGTGGCCGGAGAAATCGCAAAGAAGAAATTTCTGGGAATCGGCGGCGGCCACAAAATGACCTTCCGGCTGGTTCAGGTGGATGCCGTGGATGGCAAGAAGCTCGCGGTCCGGTCACTTCCCGCCAGAAGCGAAGAGGGGGTTACGGTACGATCCTTCGACGCCGGCAAAGGCTCCAAAGCGAAAGGCTACCTGGCCACGCAGGGCGCCGTTTACATCGGTTACATCGATGGCGACCAAACCGTGGCCGTAGGCAAGTAGCGTTCCTTCCGACCCTAAAATTTATGAGCACAACCTTAAGCAACGAGGCGCTGGAGATTATTTTTCGCCAGGCCAGAACCCACAATGTATGGCAGGACAAGCCGGTGAGCGACCATCTTCTGCGCCAACTCTTCGAGCTGATGAAGCTGGGGCCAACCAGCGCTAACTCCAACCCGGCGCGTATTCTTTTCCTTAGAACGCCCGAGGCCAAGCAGCGGCTTCTGCCCGCTCTGGGTCCTATGAATGTGGACAAAACCATGCAGGCGCCGGTAACGGCGATCTTGGCCTACGATCTGCAGTTCTTTGAAGAGACCCCGAAACTGTTTCCACATAATCCCAAGATGCGGGAGATGTTTGCGAACTCACCCCAACTCGCCGAAATCACCGCATTTCGCAATGGCACGTCTGCAAGGCGGTTATTTCATTCTCGCGGCGCGCTCGCTAGGCCTGGATTGCGGACCCATGTCGGGCTTCGATAATGCCAAGGTGGATGCGGAGTTCTTCTCAGCCGCAGCCGGGAACCCCCCGTCGTTTCATCAGGTGAAATCGAATTTCTTGTGCAATATCGGGTATGGCGACGCTTCCAAGCTTTTCCCGCGCAATCCGAGATTCGCGTTTGAAGAAGCCTGCCGGCTGCTGTAACTACGGCCGGATCAGATGTAATACATGAGCGGCTCGCGGCTCTTGCGATCTTGCTTCGCCGCTTCCACCCTGCGGATCAAGTCGGCCAGCGTGGTTTTATCCAGCACTTCGGCGATGGCGTCGCGCACCTCGCGCATGATGATGCGAGTGCTGCAATGTTCCACGTCCTGGCACTCCTCGCAGGGGCGAAACGCGGTCTCGCTGGCGCAGGGCAGGGGGGCCAGCGGCCCCTCCATCATCCGGATAATCGAACCGATGGTCACCGTCGATGGCGGCCGGCTCAGTTGATATCCGCCGCCCTTGCCCTTCTTACTGTTGAGCAATCCCCGACTCTTCAAATCCAATAGGATTCCTTCCAGAAACTTCAGCGGAATCTGTTCGTCCTTGGCGAGCGTGGCAATCAGGACCGGCCCTTCACCATAGCGTTGCCCCAGTGCAATCACGGCCTTCAGGCCGTACTGAGTGCGTTTGGAAATCGTGCGCATGCTTCTTCTCTACGTTAGCAAGAACGTACTAATTGTCCAGTAGTGAGGTGGACTGGTTGCGAATGGAAGCTGGTTAACGACCGTCCTGGTGCATTTGCCAGCTATTTTGAGCGCGTTCATTTTTATCTTGACTGGCCGGCGAAGGGGGCGTAGTATCGAATTTGAACACGTTCAGATTAGTCGGGCGGGTTCGGAATGGAGGCATGGAATGTACATTGTGGTCTGCTATATCGCGTACCTAGCCGTCAGCCTGGCGGTAACCATCTGGGTAGCCCAAACACTGCGGAATAATGGCCGCAGTTTTCTGATTGACGCTTTTCAGGGCAATCGCGAACTGGCCGATTCCGTCAACCACTTGCTGGTGGTCGGCTTTTATCTCATCAACGTTGGCTATGTCGCGCTGGCCCTACGGACGGGTGAATCAGTGCCCAGCGTGCGGAGCGCCATTGAGCTGGTCTGCGACAAGCTCGGTGTAGTGTTGATCGTCCTGGGTGTGATGCACTTTTTCAACCTTTACGTCTTTAACCGCCTGCGCAAAAGGGGATTGGCCGATCTGAGGCCTCCATTTCGGCCGGACGCGCAGATTTCGATTCAGCCGGAGTCGTGATGCCGCCGGTCACCCATTTCACGATTGTCTACGATGCGGAATGCGGGCTGTGCACACGGACCAAAGATTGGATCAGGCAGCAGGTTCCGCTGTTAGGACTCCACTTCGTCGCGTCGGGATCGTCCGAAGCACAGAAGAGATTCCCGCAACTTCGCGCCGATGAACTCGCTGTGGTGGCCAACACGGGGGAAGTGTGGTTAGGGAATCACGCCTGGATTGTTTGTCTGTGGGCGCTGCGGGATTACCGCGAACTCGCCTGCAGGCTAACTAGCCCTGTGCTCTCGCTGATGGCAAGAGAGGCATTCGCGATTGTTTCCAAGAACCGGCTGGCGCTCTCCAGCATTCTGCGGCTCCGGAGCGAACGGCAGATCGAAGAACAACTCAGAAAGGTGAATGTCCCGCGATGCCAGACCGAGCTACTAATCGAACAGAAGTAAAAGCCGGGCCAAAGAGCGAGGAGACCCGCGCGCGCATTCTCAACGCCGCTCTGAGTTCGTTTCGTGAGAAAGGATTCGAGGCCGCTACGATGCGGGACATTGCGGAGAAGGCTGGCGTGGCTACCGGAGCCGCGTACTACTATTTCCCGTCCAAGGACGCCATCGTTATGGACTTTTACCGGCGCTCGAACGAAGAGATGCAACCAAAGATCGAGGCAGCCTTAACGAATGCGAACGGATTGGAAGAACGTTTACGTGAGTTGATTCACGTCAAACTTTCGCACTTTGCTCCGAACCGGGGAGTGCTGCGAGCCTTGCTGCGAAACGGCGCGGACCCCAAGCATCCTCTCTCGCCTTTTAGCCTGGAGACCAAGCAGATCCGGGATATCGACATCGTCTGGTTCCACCGCATCTTGGTGGATTGCGGCATACGAATTCCCAAGGACCTTCTACCGCAATTGCCCGGTATCCTCTGGTTCTTTCAAATGGGTGTGATCTTCTTCTGGGTCATTGATGAATCACCTAATCAGGCGCGCAGTGAACGCCTGCTCAGTCTGGCCGCCAAAAGCGTCGCCGCGCTGATTCGAGTGTCGGCGCTGCCGCTGATGCGGCCCGTGCGCAAAGCCGCTCTGGAGCTGGTCGAGACCGTGCGGGGAGCCGAGTTGTGAAATGGTGACGCTTGAAGAGATCACCATCATCCATGCGCCGATCGAGCGCTGCTTCGATCTGGCACGCAGTGTCGAAGTACACCTCGCTGGAAATGTTCATTGCGGAGAGTCTGCCGTTGCAACGGCTGGCATCACCTCCGGGCTGGTGGAACTCGGACAACGCGTCACTTGGCGCGCTAAACACTTTGCCGCGTGGCACCAACTCACCAGCGAGATCACGACAATGAGCCGGCCCGTTTACTTCCAAGACACCATGGTTCGGGGCGTCTTTCGGTCTATGCGGCACGATCATTTCTTTCGCACTCTATCGCGGGACTCAACGGAGATGAGGGATGTGTTTTATTTCGCCGCGCCGCTCCCAATTCTTGGGCGGTTGGTAGAGATCGTCGTGCTGCGAAGGTATATGCAGGCTTTGCTGCGCGAGAGGAATGCTGCTGTCAAACAGATCGCCGAATCTGCCACGTGGCAGAGGTACGTGACGCCATGAACGTCGTCATACCAGGCGGCAGCGGACAAGTCGGCCAAATGTTGGCCCGCCACTTTCATGCCAACGGCCATAAAGTCACGGTCTTGAGCCGTAATCCGCACTCAGCTCCTTGGCGCATGGTTTTTTGGGACGGCGTCACGCCTGGCGACTGGATCGACGAGCTTGCCCAGGGTGATGTGTGCATCAACCTTGCCGGACGGAGTGTCGATTGCCGCTATACTGCCGCGAACCGGCGCGTCATTTATGACTCGCGAGTTCAAAGCACTCGCTTGCTGAATCAAATTTTCACGTCTCTCAACCGAGCGCCGAAACTATGGCTGAACGCCAGCACCGCCACCATATATCGGCACGCTTTGGACCGCGCGATGAACGAGCCAGACGGCGAATTGGGTGGCAATGAGCCTGGCGCCCCTGATACCTGGAACTTTTCGATCGATGTTGCGAAGGCTTGGGAAGAAGCCTTCTTTTCGACACCAACGCCGCGGATGCGTAAAGTCGCCATCCGCAGCGCACTAACGCTCAGTCCAGATCGAGGAGGTGTATTCGATGTTCTCTCAGGCTTGGTCCGCCATGGATTAGGCGGAAGGCAGGGCCAGGGAACGCAGTTCGTTTCGTGGATTCATGAAGCTGACTTCGTGCGTGCGATCGATTTGCTGATCGCTCGCCAAGAATTTTGCGGAGTAGTCAACATCGCTTCTCCCAACCCGCTGCCCAACCGCGAGTTCATGCGAGCTCTCCGCGAGGCATGGGGCATTCGCTTTGGATTATCCAATCCTGAATGGCTCATCGAGATGGGCACTTTTCTGATGCGAACTGAGTCCGAACTTGTTCTCAAAAGTCGCCGTGTAGTGCCCGAACGGCTGTTAAACGCTGGCTTCCAGTTCCTGTTTCCTGAGTGGCAATCCGCGGCCGGAGACTTGGTTGCTAGCTGGCGCCGGAACCGCAACGCTAGGATGGTTTTGCATGCGAGGCCGTTTCTTCGCCGATCAGGCGGTTAAATTCTCCCAGGTCCCCACTTTTCGGGCCGAGCATTTTCCCTACACGGGGCCATATCCGTGGCTGGATCAACCGGACGCGCTGGATCGCGTGGATGAAAAATTCAAGCGTGGTGAATTGACCGTGCAAGAAGCCGAGCAATGCCGCTTTTGGTCGCTCAACGGCTATGTCATTCTCAAAAAGCTGGTAGATGATCGGACAGTCGACACTGTCTGGGGCGCTTACGAAAAGGCCATCAGCGGCGGGCGCATTCGATCTGGAACCGGAGCCTGCGGGCGCGGACGATCCGTATCCCGGTCGTTTTCTTAATCCGCATAAAAAGTCGGGAAGCTTCTGCCGGATTTTGAAGCACGCTGATTTACTGCGCTGGATTCGGGTGCTGATGGAGCGCGAGCCCAAGCCGCTGCAAACTATCGCGTCGCACAAAGGCTCGCAGCAGGGCGTGCATTCCGATTCGATCCACATGACCACGTATCCGCTGGGATATTTGTCGGCGGCCTGGATTGCGTTGGAGGACATTCATCCCGATAGCGGACCGCTGGTCTACTATCCCGGCAGCCACAAGCTTCCGTACGTGTTTAGCAAGGACGTTGGCTTGGGCGAATTCGATCTGAAGCGCGAGGGCTACGGCCCGTATCATCAGAAATACGAACCGTACATCCAAGAGCTGATCGCAGAGCACCAGCTTGAGCCGCACTATTTCCACGCACAGAAAGGCGACGTGTTGATCTGGCATGCGAATCTGCTGCATGGCGGATCGGCGCGGAAGAATCTTCAATATTCGCGAAAGGCATTAGTGTGCCACTTCTTCGTCAAGGGATCGTTCGTGTATCACGATCTGGCCGCGGCGCGATCGCGCGCGCAGTACATGGGAACTTGTTTGCTGCGGGATGATGAAGGCGCGTTCTTAGGAATCGGGCGCAAGAAATAATATAAACGCTCCACTCTGGACGAGTACTCCACGGTGGATCAAATCTAGCTCTTCTCGCCATCGGCCAGAGTTCTGGAGGCAGTGAGTAGTCGCTTCAAATTCTCCTCCATCAATTTTCGATCCTTGTCGCTGATGCCCGGTGTTTCGAGAATCCGGCGAAGACGCCCTGCCAGGCGAGCGTCCGCCTCATTCATCCAGTTCTCGGTTAGGTCCATTCGCCTAACAAACCTGGCTTTTCTCGCCGTCGGCGAGAGCCAACTCCGTAATTCGCAGTCCGGCTTTAGTGATGCGCGACGGAAACATATCCTTCAGACGTTCTTCGTGCGGGGGGATTACGCGATCGACGTCACCGCCCACGCTCTTCACCATGGCTTCGGCGGTCATGATCACGTTGAACTGGCTGCCCGTTGCCAGGCCGATGGGAATATATTCGGGATCTTTAGGATCGTGCCCGCGCAAGTTCTCGTACCCGTAGGCCAGATCGCCGCAAAACACCCAGCTGCGTTCGGGATTCGCCGCCAGATCGTTGCGCACCGTCACGTACATCGATCCCCAGGTGTGCGTGTCGAACGCGGCGTGCAGATCCACGCCCGGCAGCACGTTTTCGCGATCGCCATCCACCGCGACCAAACGCCCTTGCCGCGCCAGATCCACGGCGCGCATGATGTCCGCCGGATCGATGCCCAGCATCAGCCAGCGAAAGCGGCGAGGCAGCGACATGCTCCAGACCCATTTCGAAAGCTCGCGCTCCTGCAAGTAAAACGTCGCGTTCGGAAAATCTTCGATGTTGCCCATGTGATCGAAATGGGCGTGCGTGATGAAGATGGTGCGAATGTCCTCGGGCGTGATGCCGATCTCGCCCAGCACTTCGCGCGGTGAATGCCAGCCGCGGACGCCATAAGTATTGGCCAGCACCTCGCCGTGCGCCTTGTGGTTGTAGCCGACGTCCACCATCGCCAGCTGGCCCTGGCCCTTGATCACGACGTAGCAGTAGGGCAGCTTGCGAGTGCCCTGATTGTGCATGCCGTAGATGAGCCCGCTCTGCGGATAGTTCGGAACCGCCGCATATTCCATCACCCACAATGAATACGCGCTCGTCATGCCCGCACCCCGCAACAGGCTCGCTCATAGGACACTTTCTCGAAGCCGGGCAGGGAATCGGCGGCGCGTTCGAGTTCCGTGTAGCCTGCGCGTAACGGAATCAGAATATCCCTGCCGCCGATAAGGCTCTTGCAACGCCGCGCCGATCAGTTGGGCCGCCCTCAAAAGATGGTCATGATGCCGGCGGGCGCGTTCGGTTGGGTCGCGCTCGCCGCAAGGCATCTTCCGCCTCGCTGGAAAAGCTCACGAGCCGTTCCAAGCGTCGGATGATCCGGCGCCGCTTCTTTCGATCCGGCGGCAGCCAGCACCAGCAATCCCGCGAGCTGCGATGCCACCTGCTTCAGGTCTTCAAAGCATCTTCTGGTTCTCGACAATGTAAGCCGCGGTTGCTTCGTCTACCATGAACATGGCTACCGCATGACGAACGGATTCGGCGCATTGCCCGCGATATCGATCCACACGCTCTTGGTTTGCAGATAGTCGCGAATGCCCTCGATGCCGCTCTCGCGTCCAATGCCGGATCGCTTGTAGCCGCCGAACGGCGACATGTAGCTCACCGCGCGATAGGTGTTCACCCAGACGGTGCCGGCTTCCAGGCGCTCCGACATCATCAGCGCGCGGCGGATGCTCTGCGTCCACACGCCCGCCGCCAGCCCGTAGACGGTGTTGTTGGCGATGCGAACCGCTTCCTCTTCGTCGTCGAACGGAATCACCGAGAGCACGGGGCCGAAAACCTCTTCGTTCGCGATGCGCATTTGCGGATTCACGTCGGTGAAAATCGTCGGCTCGACGAACCAGCCTGCTCCGCATTCCTCGCGCTGCGCCGGGGCGCCTCCCAGACGGCAGACGGCGCCTTCTTCCTTGGCGATGCGGATGTAGTCGAGAATCTTGTTCGTATTGCGGGCTGCGTGGTTACCGGGCCGACTTGCGTGGCCGGGTCCAGCGGGTTGCCCATGCGCGCGGTCTTGGCGAGAGCCGAGCAGGCGCTCCGACAAATTCCCCGTGGATGGACCGATGAATCAGCGCGCGCGAACCCGGCGATGCAGGTTTGACCGGTGGCCGCGAAGATCCCCGAGACCACGCCCTTCACTGCTTGGTCGAGATCGGCGTCGTCGAAAACGATGTTGGCCGACTTGCCGCCCAGTTCCAGCGTGACCGGCTTGATGCCGCGCGCGGCCAGCCCGTAAATATGCTCGCCGGTCCGATCGCCGCCCGTGAACGCGATTTTAGCGACGTCCTGATGCGTGACCAAAGGCTCGCCCACTTCGCCGCCGAAGCCGCTGATGATGTTGACCACGCCCGGGGGAAATCCCGCCTTCTCAAACAGCTCGCCAAACGCGAACGCCGATACCGACGAGAATTCGGACGGCTTCCATACCACGGTGTTGCCCGCCGCCAGGGCCGGAGCGAGCTTCCAGGTAGCCAGCAGCAGCGGCGAGTTCCACGCGGTGATCGCGGCCACCACGCCCAGCGGCTCCTCGCGTGTGAAGTTGAACACGCCCGGCTTGTCGATCGGAATCACGCGGCCTTCGATTTTGTCGGCCAAGCCGCCGTAGTAGTAAAACCACTGCGGAATGTAATTGAGCTGGCCGCGCATTTCGGCGATCAGTTTGCCATTGTCCGTGGATTCGATCTCGGCCAACTTGCTGCGCCTCGGCCGCGATCAAGTCCCCCAGTTTGTGCAGCAGCGCGCCGCGCGCCGATGCGGTCAGCTTGCGCCAATCGCCTTGAAACGCGCATTTGGCAGCCGCAACCGCCTTGTCGACGTCGTCCTTGGTGCCGCGCGGAATCAGCGCCCACGGTTTGCGCCGTGAACGGATTCACCGATTCGAACCACTCGCCCGAAGCGGGATCCACCCACTTGCCGCCAATCAACATCTGATGCTTCTTCACGCTAACAAGCCTCCTAAGGCGCCTACGTCTTCCTGTTGTTCCAGTGTATCGATGATTTCTTCGATGGCCCGCGAATTCCCACACGCGGATCGAAACCGCGCGCGAATTATGCTCAGGCGTGGCCGGAATCACATCGTCCATTCTCGATCGCGCGGTTCGCCCTTCGAAACTCACAATCACTTCCGAGCCTTGGGCGCCCGGATACGCTTCGGTGAAAGCCGCATCTGTTTCGAGTGTCGTGACGCCCGCCAGCCTGTTGATCTCGCGATCATCCAGGCACGCGATAATTCGATTCCGCGATCTCTCCGCGCGCCAGCGTCGCCGCCACACAGTACTGGATGCTCATCTTGGCTTGCAGGATGCGATCGAATGGACCCGGTAGTCGCATCCTGGATAACCCACCGCCGCGGCGGACGCTTTCACCACAATCGACTCGATGTCCTCGCTCCGAAAGTCCTTCCTGCTCCGTCACAGCCAGCGCTGCCTGCGTACGCCGTCTGCGCATAATTGCACGCGGGCGCGGGCTTGTAATAGACCGACATGATTTCGAGCGCCTCGCCGGAAAAAGGCGTCACTCGCGAGATGCATTCGGTCTTACCTAACCCGTTAAAAAGTCCGGCGCGGCCATCCAGAGCTCCTTCCGATGCGCGAGCCCCGAGCGAAGCCAGCGTAACTGCCGTTACCGCATTGCGCGCCGCGAACCCCGGATGAAAGAACATTTCGTCGCCGCCGCAATAGGGCCATTCGTTCAACCCGCCCGTGGCGTTCGCGGCGAAACCCAGCGCGCTGACGGTGGCATCTTCGTCCAACGAGCAGCAGCCGGCTTCCCGCAATCGCGCCCGCCAAGGGGCCGGTGATGCCGGTGGGACGAAAGCGGCGGACCATCTCCCGATCCATGATCGCCCGACCAACGGCCGCACCGATCTCATAGCCGCACACAGCGCCCAGAATGAAATCGCGGCCGCTGGTTTTTTGTTGCTGTGCCAGCGCCAGAAGCGTGGGGAAAATCACGACGCCCAGGTGACTCACCGCGCCCGTGTGCATGTCTTCGCGCACCAATCCATGGCCGAGCGTTGCATTCGCGAATGCCGCTTCGGATGGCGACGATCGCACCGGCTGTTCCGATCACGGTTGCTTTGCCAGAAGCGCCGCCGCCATGCGGATCGCCTGGCAGCCCCACGGCAGATCGCGCGCTTCAAAGGCGCACGACAGCATGTCCAACAGCCCGATCTTGACCTTCGCGATCACCTCTGGCGGAAGCTGATCTATCGTCAGATCCACTAGCGGCGCGCACCATCCGGCGCGAAAGACTCAGTTCCGCCATCATTTCCAGCCGGTGGTGGAGTCATTCGGAACATTGACCATCACCGCTTGCACCTGGTGGATCTTGCCGCCAGAAACTCTTGAACATTTCGGAGATCAGAATCGCCGCCCATCTGGCCGTTCATGTTCGCGTGCATCAACACCATTCCCACCACCACGCCATTCTCGCGATCGGCAACCGGGAAACGCCGATGATCGACGGTCAAGCCTTTGAAAATTCCCTTGTCCAGCTGCTCGGCGCCGCTCATCGCCGGACTGCCCAACACGGGAACGTTGGTGGTCTGCACGCCGTTCTCAAAGCGGTTCATGTCGGATGCCAATGGCGCGGACTTTAATCTTTGGACCCTTCGCGTCTGCACCGCCGTGAAATATGCGTTGGCATCTCAGCCAGCTGCTCTCTGGTGGACCGCGCGGATTCCGGAACGGCTTCGCTAAAAGCGCCGGCGCGGTTTTCATCTTCTCCGGCGCGAAAAATCCGGCCTGGCCCTTGCGGCAGACCAGCGTCTCCGCTTCGGTGATCTTCTTCGAGCTTCACTTTCAATCGAACGAAAAACATGCGCGGGTTCGCCGTTCTCCGGCACCACGGCCTGCAGCCGCCGCGTCGCCAGACTTCGGATCCAGCGCATAAAGCCGATAAGTGCTCGCCCCGGCGGTCTTCCAAAAGCCATCTCCGAGCTTCAAAACCTTGCCGTTTTCGGTGAATTTCACCGCGTCCGCCACCGGCAGCTTGGACGGATCGTGCTTCGCCATCGCGTCTCAGATACGAATCGACGAAGCCTTGCAAGCACGCGCGGTCGCAAGTCCGGCGGCCGGCAATGCGGCGGCAGTGATGGCAACTATCAAGAAGAATACGGCGGATCATCTCACCCTCCTGTCTACAATACCCGATTACGATAAACTCCAGTGGTGAGCGATATCGGCATCAGTCCCGCCACCCGCAATCCCAGCCGCTACGCCTCCCGTCAGAAGCTGGATCATGTGGGTTCCTTCCGTGGCGATGATGCTGTCGAGTTTGCTGTCCTATGTGGACCGCCAGGTGCTGGCTGTGCTCTCGCCGATGATCCTGCGCGACACCGGCCTCAGCGCGCAGGAGCCTACGCAAACGCGCTCGCAGCATTTTCCATCTTTTACATGATCGGGAACCCGCTGTTCGGCTCGTTCCTCGACTTCATCGGCCTGCGCAAAGGCATGTTCGCGGCTGTCTCGCTGCGTGCCATCGCCAGCACCGCGCATGCCTGGATGTCGGGCTTCTGGGGATTCGCGGTGGCGCGGAGCGTGCTCGGTTTTGGCGAAGGCTCGGCTTTTCCCGCAGCTCTGAAAGCAGCGGCCGAATCGTTACCTCCCAATCGGCAATCGCGCGGAACGGCCATCGGATACAGCGGGGCTTCGCTCGGCGCCATCGTCACTCCGCTGATTGTGACGCCGATCGCATTGCACTTTGGATGGCGATCTGCGTTCTTGGTAACCGGCGCAATGGGCGTGTGCTGGCTCCTGTTGTGGTGGATCATCGGACGGCCGCCATACTTGGCCGAGCATCGGCGCGCGTCGCTCAAAGTGGCATGGCCCAATTTTCTGGAGCGTCGGCTGTGGCTGGTCGTCTCCAGCTTCGGACTCGGCGCCGTCGCGCTGGGGCTGGTCTCCTACCTGAGCCCGCTCTATCTCAACCGCGCTTCAATCTCTCGCAAGAGCAGCTCGGCAAAATACTTTGGATTCCGCTGGTGGGCTGGGAAGCCGGATATTTTTTCTGGGGCTGGATCGCCGACAAGCTAGTGACGCGTGGACATCGTCCGACCGGTTTGTTCTGGATGCTCGCCGTACTCGCGCTGCCCACCGCCTTCGTCACCAAGATCGACTCGTGGCCAGTGGTCTTGGCGCTGTTCTTCTGGGCGACATTCATCGCCGATGGCTTCGTAGTTCTCTCGCTACGCGTCGGCTCGCATTTGTACCCACGCGATCAAACCGCGATGGTGGGAGGAATAGGATCGGGCTCCTGGTCGGCCGTATTGGCCCTGATTTTGCCGGTTTGGGGCCGCTGCTTCGATCAGAAATGGTACGGAGCGGTCTTCGTTTCTGCCGCTCTGTTCCCTACCTTGGGCACAGCGCTATGGTTTTGGTTGAGCCGCCCCGAAAAACTATGGCGCGAAGCGGCTCTGCGAACTGACTAAATTCCCATCTCCGTGAACACTTCCCGCGCCAGCCTGAAACTATCCACCGCCGCCGGCACGCCGACGTAGATCGCCACCTGCAGGAACACTTCCTGGATGTCGTCCTTGGTGAGCCCGTTGTTGATCGCGCCCTTCACGTGCGCCTTGATTTCGTGCGGCCGGTTCAACGCCGAAATCATCGCCAGGTTCAGCATGCTGCGCGTCTTGCGATCCAGGCCCGGACGGCCCCAGCACTCGCCCCAGCAGTAGGTGGTGACCAGTTCCTGCAGCGGGCGATTAAAATCGTCGGCGGTGCTGATGGCCTTGTCCACATACTCGGCCCCCAGCACTTCACGGCGAATCTTGAGGCCTTTCTCAAACATTTCTTTTTCCACTTGCTCTCCTTATAGATAAGTACGGTTACTTGGATTCCACTACCACGCCCGCCCAGCTTTCCATCACTTTGATGAGCTCGGTCATGTCGGCGTTGGGGCCTTGGCTGGCGGCGCCGATCGAAAGAATTTGCCGCACCGCGCTGCCCACCACCATCGGCACGCCCATCGCATCGGCTTCTTCCATACACAGCCGGACGTCTTTATTGAGCAGCGCGAGCGCAAAACCAAAATCGAACGTGCGCGGCAAAACACAGCGCGGTATCTTGTCCATGGTCGCGGTGTTGCGGCCGCTGCCGGCGTTGATTACGTCGATCACCTGCTTCGGATCGAGGCCCGCCTTCACGCCCATGACCACGGCTTCAGACGAAATCGCCATAGCGGTCGCTGACAAAAGATTATTCAGCAGCTTCATCGTCTGGCCCTGTCCAGGCTCTTTGCCGACATGAAACACCTTGCCGATCACATCCATCACGGGTTTGATGGTGGCAAACGTCTGGTCATCGCACGACACCATGACTGCGAGCGTGCCCTTTTCCGCACCAGCAACACCGCCGCTGACCGGCGCATCCACGGCGACGATCCCTTTGGCCTTTAGACCTTCGGCTACGCGCTTGGCGTACGTCGCGCCGGTGGTAGACACATCGATAAAGATTTTTGCCTTGCTGCCTTCGATGACACCGCCTGGGTCCGAGAGCCGCGGCTTGCACAATCGGCGGAGTCGGGAGGCTGGCCAAAACAATTTCGGCCGCCGATGCCACCGCCGCGGGCGAATCCACTCGCTTCGCGCCCAAAGCTTCCAGCGGCCGCATTGCGTCGTCGCTCTTGTCAAAAATCGTGAGGCTGTTCCCTGCCTCAATCAACCGGCGGCACATTGGGCCGCCCATTCTTCCGACGCCGACGAAGCCGACGTTTAACTGAGCCATTCGTTATTTCTCCCTGCACCAAAGCCGCTAGGATAGCACGTTGCATGCAAAACTCAGCGCGAGGGCGGAACGTCTAACCGCACGACAATTCCTTCAACATCGGCCCGCTCGGCCGGATAATATTTCATCACCAGGGGATCGTGCCCCGGCACGATATGGTTCGGGGAATCCGCCAGCTTGTACAGCAGCTTGTACCCTTCCAGCATTTCGGCCACGCTGTACACCACCGGAAACGCGCGATCGTTCTCGAAATTTCCATAGAGATGCGCCGCGTCCGCCGCCAGCACCACCCATCCGCGCCGCGTCCAGACACGCACGATCTGCAAACCCGCCGTATGCCCTCCGACGCGATGCAGCGTTAGCCCGGGCACAACCTCCGATTCGCCGTCGTGGAAAATAGCGTGCCCGCTATAGATTTTTCGGACCATCTCGAGCGCGTTCTCCAGATCGTACGCTTCGCGCAGAAAGTGATGGCACATGCAGCGCCCGGTGGCGTAGGCGACCTCGCGATCCTGCACGTGATAGCGGGCCGCAGGGAATCGATCGAGATTCCCTGCGTGGTCGTAATGCAAATGCGTCAGGATCACATCCGTCACTTTGCCGGGATCGATATTGAGAAGCCGCAGCGCCTCGACCGGACTGCGCAGATGCTCGCGCTTGCGGCGGATAGCTGACTCCTCGCTAAATCCGGTGTCGATCACAAACATGCAATCGCTGCGCCGGGCGACCCAAACGAAGTAATCGAGATCTGGCCCGTACTCGTGCGGGTCCGCCAGGATGTAGCTTTGCCCGGGGTGGCGATTTCCCAAGTGACCGTAGCGGATGGCGAAGACTTCGAATGGTTCCATGGAAGTTAGAGGGCCATTATAATGGACCACAATGCCGCAAGGCATGATTAAGAATGCTACAAGGCAAGTGCGCCCTCATCACTGGATCCACGCAAGGCCTCGGTCTGGCCGCCGCCAAGCGATTTGCCGCCGCCGGCTGCAATATCGTGATGAACGGTTTTGGCGACCCCGGCGCCATCGATGCCGCGCGAACTGGCATCGAAAAGCAACACGGTGTTCGAGCCATCTATTGCAATGCGGATCTCGCGCATGCCGTCCAAATCGAGCGAATGATGACGGAAGCCGCCGAGACATTCGGAGGAGTGGATATTTTGGTGAATAACGCAGTAACGCGGCACGCCTCGCCGGTGGACAGTTTCCCCGTGGAAGCCTGGGACCTTGGAATCGCGGTCAATCTCACGGCCGCGTTTCACACCATCCGGCTGGCCTTGCCGGGAATGCGTAAGCGCAATTGGGGACGGATCGTCAACGTTTCATCGATCTATGGGTTGATCGGCGGCGTCAATCGCATCAACTACGTCACCAGCAAAACCGCGCTGATCGGCATGACCAGGGCCATCGCTCTTGAAACCCGCGGGCACGATATCACGTGCAACGCGGTTTGCCCCGGAACGGTGGAGACGCCGGTACACATCAACACAGTCGAGAAAATGATGGCTGCCGAATCGATTTCACGCGCAGAAGCGGAACAACGATTCCTCGCCACCAAACAGCCGGGTGGGCGGTTTATAGCCGCCGAAGACGTTGCGGGTATGATTCTGTTTCTGTGCGGGCCCGAGAGCCGCGATATTACCGGCGCCGCGCTGCCAATCGACGGCGGGTGGTCCATCGCTTGAACGTCGCACTCTCCACCGAACTGGCGCGTTGGGCCGCGGGTGTCACTTTCGAAGACTTGCCCGAAGATATCGTCGCGTCCACCAAGCTCCGCGTCATGGACGTCATCGGACTCTCGCTGGCCGGCGCCGAATCGGCTTTTGGACGTTCTGTTCGCGATGCTGCGTTGGCCATCTCGACGCCCGGCCCTTGCAGCATTCTCGGATTCGGCGATCGCGTCGGCGTCACAACCGCAGCGTTCGCCAACGGAGCGTTCTCGCAGGCGCTCGAGTTTGACGACACCCACAACGAGTCCATCGTTCACATCAGCAGTCCCGCGGTTGCGGCCGCGCTGGCGTTATCCGAATACACCCGCGTGTCGGGACGCGATCTCATCACCGCGATCGCCATCGGAAACGAAATCTCCTGTCGCGTTGGCAGCGTTTCATCAGGAGAACTGCACAAACGAGGGTTTCATCCCACGGGATTATTCGCCACCTTTGGCGCCGCTTATCTCGCGAGCAAAATTCTCGGGCTCGACGCCGAAGCTCAGGCACGCGCGGCAGGCATCGCCGGCAGTTTCGCTTCGGGATTGCTGGAATGCTGGGTGGATGGCACGCAGACCAAGTTCCTGCACCCGGGATGGTCGGCGCAAAGCGGCATCACGGCCGCCCTGCTGGCGCGTTCCGGGGTCACTGGCCCAGCCAAAGTGTTCGAGGGGCGCTGGGGCCTGTTCGCCTCGCACGTGCAAGACGCCAACGCGCATCGCGATTTCGCCCGCATTGACCACCGCCTGGGCCAACATTGGGACAGCCGTAATTCATCGTTCAAGCCATTCCCCGCCGCCCATGTTATTCATCCCTATATCAGTGCGATTCTGCGATTACGCGAGAAGCACGGAATTAAACCGGGCGATGTGGAGCGGATCGAATGCCCCGTGACGGCGTTTATCGTCACCATCGTGTGCGAGCCAACCGAAGAAAAATTCGCCCCGGCGTCCGATTCGCATGGCCGTGTGAGTTTGCAATACAGCCTGGCCGAAGCGCTTTATTTCGGCGTCCTCGGCAAGAGCGCGTACCGCGGCGAGAGCCTAAAGAACCCCGAGATCCTGGCCCTTGCGCGCCGCGTAAGCTATCACGTCGATCCCAGCTATCCCGGCCCGGGCCGCTTCAAAGGCGCTGTAACGATCACGCTCAAAGACGGGCGGACGTTTGAAGAAGTGGAAGAATACAATCGTGGCTCGGCGGAAAATCCGATGACCTATGCCGAACTGCGCGCCAAATTCGACGACAATGCGAGCGGATTTCTCTCGGCGGCTCAGCGTGACCGGCTGGCCAGTGTCATTCAAACGCTCGATGATCTGCCGGATGCGAGCGCGTTAACCGACGTGCAATTTGCGCGTCCGGCTGATTAGCGCCACCGCTCCGATAGCGGCCAGGACGAAGAGAGCGCTCGAAGGTTCGGGCACCGCGGACGGATTTACGCTAACCGACATCTGATACGGTCCCAGTGAGTTGTCGAACGTCCCTCCGGGATTTGCGAAAAACTCGCTCGCGACCCCGACTCCAGAAGTGTCGAATGACCAGGACCAGCCGGCCGTGGTCGTGCCCGAAAGGCCGATCCAATAGCGTGTATCGGCGGCCAGCAGCGGATTCGCGGTCAACGTGACGTCATAGATCGTAGGCGTGCTTGAGAGGGTGCTGTCGTTTACATCTCCCAAAACAGAAATCAATGTTCCGGGCGTTGTCGCATTGTCGGCATACAAACCCGCCTCAACCGCACCGGAAGAAGTGTTGTCTCCGGTCAGGACAAGTTCCAGATCGATTAATTCGCCGGCCGAGCCGGTGGTGAAGGAGTCATAGAGGTTGCCAGACGGAGAGAACGTATTGCATGTAAGCCCTGTGGCAACGCAATCGACACCATCGCTGGTTGCGCCGGTATTGTCATAAACCACGTCAGCGCTTAAGCCCGGTACCAAGATAGCTGCCAGACCGAACAACGGAAGATACTTCATTAGGTCACTCCTCACTTCACCGGACGACCACAGTGTACACCCAACTGCGGCTCATCCTGCTACGATTCTTGATCTAAATTTACTTACTTAGGGGCTTCGGCTCGGTCCGGCACCGAGTGAATCGAGCGACGAAAACTACGGCAAACGAAGACGTCCAAACCCATACCATCTCGCTGAAAAGAACGGACAGACCGCGCTGGCTCAGGAATGCCTTCACCCCGATGGGGGAAACCAGAATTGGCCGGACTGGAAAGAAATAACGCGTTGGATCGAAAGGCACAAAGAAAGCAACGCCCAATCCGCCGTTTGTTAGTGCATCCAGCATACCGTGTGACGCTGTCGCGGCAAAAATGCACACAAAAATTTGCATCAGTTCCGTCACACGAGCCTTGTTCTGGAACAAACTGGTCACTACCAAGGCTGCCGGTCCAGCGAAGAACAGCGAGTGCGTAACCCCCCGGTGTCCGAATAATTCGCCGTAGGGGACCCCGAAGCGCAGGCCGAGCACATCCACATCCGGAAGCATTGCGCAGGCCGCGGCGATCCAAGGAGTTCGCTCCTAAGCGGACACGGAGCGATCGCTTGGGCGATGGCCGCGCCAGCCACGGCATGAGTAATGATAGTGGGCAAACTACTTCATCGCCGCCGGAAGAGCCGCCGTTCCGTCCAGCATAAACACCAGCAATTTCGGCGGCGTCGCAGTGCCGGTGTTCTGCGGTCCTGCGTTTCCAATCACCGTGCCAATGCCACCCATCATCGCCACATACTGCTTGCCATCCACCTGATAGGTGATGGGCGGCCCGATGCCGCTTTTCAATCCGGTTACGATCTCGAGTAGCTTCTCGCCCTTGTCGGCGCTGTAAACCATCAGCCGGCCATCGTTGATGCTCTGAAATACAAGATTGCCGGCCGTGGTCACCGTTCCTCCGCCGATCCCGCCGCCCCCGGGCATGCGCCACCGAATTCTTGCGCCACCGGATCCCAGGCAAGCAGCGCGCCCCGGCTGCCCGTTCCTTCCAGCGGCTCGGGACCGATCACAGGAATGCTGTTCTCGCGCGGCGTCGGCATGGGACGCACCAGCCCGTTGTTCGAGGTTCGGTCGGTCTTGGCCTCGAATTTGTCTTCACTTGCAAAAGTCCAGCTGCTGCCCGTGTTCATCGAAATGTAAACCAAACCGGTGGCCGGATTGAAGGACATAGGCGACCAGTTGTGCGCTCCGCCCGCCGACGGAAAAATGGTTACCGGCTCGCGGCTGTAGCGCGCCTGGCCGTTCACGATGGGCCGCCCGGACTTCGGATCGATGCCCTTCGCCCAATTGACCTTGGCATACGGCTCGGCGGAGATGAACTCGCCGGTCACGCGGTCCAGCACGTAGAAGAAACCGTTCTTGCTGGCCTGCATGATCACCTTGCGCTGCCGCCCGTTGATGGTCAGCTCGGTCAACATCATCTGCTGCACGCTGTCGAAATCCCAGGTGTCGTCGGGGACCAATTGGTAATGCCATTTCAATTCGCCGGTGGATGCTTGCACGGCAAGGATGGAACAGGCGTACAAGCCGTCCTTGTTTTTCGCTCCACGGAACTCCTCGGGCCACGGCTCCGCGTTACCGGTGCCGGCATAAACCAAATCGGTCTCGGGGTCGTATGCAAGTCCGTCCCACACCGCGCCCCCGCCGCCGAGTTTCCAAGCTTCGGGGGCCCAGGTTTCCGAAGCCTTTCGCATAGCGGCGTTTTCAAATGGCTTGGAGGGATCGCCCGGAATCGTGTAGAAGCGCCACAGCCGCTGGCCAGTCTTGGCGTCGTAAGCGTCGAAAAATCCGCGCTTGGGATGATCGCCGCCGCTCATGCCCACGATCACTTTGCCGTTCGCGATGCGCGGCGCGATAGTGATGGTGTATTCGTCCTGTGAGAACGCGACGCGCGCTTCCCAGACCGGCTTTCCGGTTTCGGCATCCAGCGCTTGCAGGCGCCCGTCGATGATAGGCGCAATGATCATGCCTTGGTATAAAGCGACGCCGCGATTCACCACGCCGCAGCAAATGGCCGGCCGAACGGCGTCCTGATTGACCTCCGGATCCCAGCGCCAGCGCTCTTTGCCAGTGCGCGCATCCACCGCGAAAACCACGCTCCAGTTGGTGATTCCGTAAATGGTTCCGTTCCAAACCAGAGGCGTGGCTTCCTGACCACCGCCGCCAGCGCCCAAGTCATAAGACCACGCCAGTCCCAGCCGCTTCACGTTAGAAGCGTTGATTTGATCCAGCGGGCTGTAGCGCGTTTCCCCTTGCGTGAGCCCGTAGCTAGGCCAGTCGCCAATTTTCACCGCGTTATTCGATTGACCGGCCAGCGACAGTGCGAAAACCAGCGGCGCAGCATGGCAAAACATCTTGGGAAGCAGGATCATCGGGGTGCTTTTCCTGTGAGATAGCATATCCAAATGAAGACTAACCGTGCCGCCACGCTGTTTCTGCTGTTCGGCTCGGTCGCGCCCGCACAGCCGGTCAACCCCGATACTGGCGTGATTGGGGTCAGCAATTTCGGCCATATTGTGAAGAATCTCGACAAATCGTACGCGTTTTATAGGGACTTGCTCCAGCTCGATCCTGCTGTCCCGCCGCAAACCTTCGCGCCCAATCCCGCCATCATGAAAACGGGCAACACCATCGGCGCACAATCGCGCATCGGCGTGTTGAAAGTGCCGGGCGCCGGATTCGGTCTGGAGCTGATCGAGTACAAGGACATCGACCGCAGGCCTGCCAGCCTGCGCAATCAGGACCCGGGCACAGGCAACCTGACGCTGTTCGTGAAGGATATCGATGCAACCTTGGACCGCTTGAGGCAGGGCGGAGCCAGAACCGAATTGCTCGGGCTCCAGGGTGTGCTCAATGTAGGTAGGCTAGAGCGCGCCTACGCTCAGGATCCCGACGGATTCTTCGTCACTCTGGTTCGGAACAAACCCGTTCAACAATCCATCGCGCCAGCAACGAGCAATGTCATCGGCGGATTGATCGCCGTGACCGTCACTGACACAGATAGTGCCGTGCGCCTGTATCACGACGTGCTTGGTTTCGAACCTGGGATAGCGCTTCCGTACACAGGTGACGGGAATTGGATGGGCCCACAAAGTCGCACTACGGCGTTGCAGATTCCCGGGACCCAAGTTTCCATCTGGTTCCCGCAGTTCAAGGATATCGATCGCAAGCCGCTTCATACCCGGCTGCAAGATCCCGGCACCGCGCTTTTGCAGCTGGAAGTGCGCAACGTGGATGGCATGGTGAAGGCGGTGAAAGCCGCCGGAGTGGAAGTGATCTCCGTCGGCGGTGAACCGGTAGATGTCCAGATCCCGTCTGGGCCGAAACTGCGAATCGCGATCGTGCGCGATCCCAATAATTTGTTTTTGGAACTGATCCAACGGTAGAGTTGCTAATCGCCGACAGAAACCGCCGGTTCGGGCGCAGCCTGAAACTTCTTCCGATTGCGACGGAAATTGCCGACCGAGCTACGGAAACGCTCCATATAGATGTAGAACACCGGCGTGATGTAGAGCGTCAGCAATTGCGAAACCACCAGGCCGCCGACCACCGCCAGGCCAAGAGGACGCCGCGCTTCAGAGCCCGCGCCCAAGCCCGAGCGCGATAGGAAGCGTGCCGACCAGAGCGGCCATGGTGGTCATCATGATCGGCCGAAAGCGAACCAGGCAAGCTTCGAAAATAGCGTCGGAGGGCGCCATGCCCTGGTTGCGTTGGGCTTCGAGAGCGAAATCGATCATCATGATCGCGTTCTTTTTCACGATGCCGATCAACATGATGATGCCGACGAAAGAGTAGATGTTCAGCTCGTCATGGAAGATCAGGAGAGTGGCGAGCGCTCCCAAACCGGCCGACGGAAGTCCCGACAGAATAGTGATGGGATGGATGAAGCTCTCATAGAGAATTCCGAGCACCATGTAGATGACCAGAATCGCCGTCACCAGCAGGAATCCCATACCCTTCAGCGACGATTGAAACGCCGCGGCTACACCCTGAAACGAGGTGCTGATGTCGGCAGGCAAAGCTTCGCGGGCGGCGGCTCCAATGCGATCCACGGCGTCGCCGAGTGAAACACCCGGCGCAAGGTTGAACGACAAAGTGACCGACGGTAACTGGCCGAGGTGTGTAACGGACAACGGGCCAACCGTATTGCGTGGCCTGGTGACGGCATCCAGCGGGACCAATTTCCCAGTGGCAGATCGGATGTAAAGCAGGTGCAATGCCGCCGGATCCATCTGGTAGCGCGGCAGCAATTCCATGATCACCCAATAGTCGTTGGTGGGCGTGTAAATGTCCGAGACCTGTCGTTCGCCAAAAGCGTCATAAAGCGCGTCCTCGATTTGGTCGGCGGTAACGCCAAGCGAGGAAGCATGATCGCGATCAATGTCGACAACCACTTCAGGGCTCGAGATCTGCAGATCGCTATTTACATCGAACAGACCCGGTATCTCCTTCATGCGCTTTTCGAACGTTCCGGCAGCGCGGTACAGCTCGTCGAGATCCTGCGCCTGCAGCGTGTATTGATATACGGTGCGAGTTTGCTGTCCGCCCACGCGGATCAGCGGCGGATTCTGCAGGTAGGTGCGGATTCCGGGAATGCTGTTCAGCTTGGGGCGCAGCTCCTCGATGATTTGTTCCGGCGTCATCTTGCGCTGCGCGCGGGGCTTCAACCGCAATTGCAATCGGCCGGCATTGCCGGAGCCTTGACCACCGCCCTGCGCGTTGACAAGCGAGAAGTAAGCCTCTACATTGGGGTCGGCGCCTACCACGGCGGCGGCCTTCTGCTGCAAGCGAACCATGGATTCAAAGGATGCCTCTTGCGGCATCTCGGTGGTGCCGCCCAGCTGATCGGTGTCCTGATTGGGGATGAAACCCTTGGGAAGCAGCTCATACAAGAAGACCGTGGCTACCACCGTGCCCGCCGCCACCAGCATCGTGAGGAAGCTATGCCGGATAACTCCGCGCAAGGTCCATTGATAGAGGTCGCGCATGCCGTCGAAGACCCGTTCCGAGGCGCGGTAGATCGCATTGTGATGCTCCGACGGCGGCTTCATGAAGCGGCTGCACATCATCGGAGTGAGGCTGAGCGAAACGAAGCCGGAGATCAGAATGGCCACCATAATGACCGCCGCGAACTCGTGAAACAGCCTGCCCAGAATGCCGCCCATGAAGAACACGGGAATGAACACGGCGGCCAGCGACAGCGTCATCGACACAATGGTGAAGCCGATCTCGCGGCCGCCATCCAAGGCCGCCATCAATGGCGTTTTGCCCATTTCCATATGGCGCACGATGTTTTCCAGCACCACGATGGCGTCGTCGACCACGAATCCGACGGCCAGCGTTAAGGCCATCAGCGAGAGGTTGTCCAGCGTATAGCCAAGCAGCGACATGGCCGCGAACGTGCCTACCACCGATAGCGGCAGAGCCAGGCTCGGGATCAACGTCGCGGAGATATTTCGCAGGAAGACGAAGATGACCAGAACCACCAGAACGATGGCCAATTCGAGCGAAAACTTAACATCGTCCACCGATTGTCGTATCGATTCGGACCGGTCGTACAGCGTCTCCATGTTGACCGCCGGTGGAAGCTGGGCGCGGAATTGCGGGAACAAGGCGCGCACCTTGTTTACCACCTCGACCGTGTTGGTGCCGGGCTGCTTCATCACTTGAAACATGATGGAGGGCGTATTGTTGAGCCACGTGATGACCTTGTCGTTCTGCACGCCGTCGATTACCTGGCCCAGATCTTCCAGGCGCACCGGCGAACCGTTGCGGTAGGTGATCGCGAGAGGCCGGTAGGCGGCCGCGTTCATCACCTGGCCATTGGCTTCCACGGTGAACGCCTGGTGCGGCCCCCACAGAGTCCCCGACGGCAAGTTCACGTTATGGCGCTGAATGGATGCTTCCACTTCGTCGATACCGATGCCATACGACGCCAGCTTGCTGGGGTCGAGCTGCACGTGCACTGCGTACTTGGCGGTTCCGAAAACATTGACCTGCGAGACGCCGTTGATGCTTGAGATCGCCGGGGCGATCATGATCTCGGCATATTCGTCCACCACGCGCGGCGAAATGGTTTGCGAATTGAGGCCCATGAAGAGGATGGGCTGATCGGCGGGGTTCACCTTTTGAACCGACGGCGGCGCGGGCATGTTGACCGGCAGACGGCGAACCACGGCGGCAATTGCGTTCTGGGTGTCCTGGGATGCGGCGTCGATATTGCGGTCCAGCACGAACTGCATGGTGATGCTGGTGTTGCCGCGGACGCTGGAGGACGTCATGGAGTCCAAGCCCGGAACAGTGGAAAACTGGCGTTCGAGAATGGTGGCCACCGATGCCGCCATAGTCTCGGGACTGGCGCCGGGAAGGTTGGCCTGGACCTGGAGGGTAGGGAAGTCGATATTCGGCAGATCGCTCACTGGCAGCGAGCGGTAGCCAGCGATGCCGAACAATAGAATACCCATCATGACCAGCGCGGTCATCACAGGGCGGCGGATGAACAGTTCGGTGATGTTCAGAAGTGCGGCCTTTGGCTCTCGAAAGCTATCTTATCGCAAGGCGGTTGGGATGATAAACTCGCGGGGAGGCGAAATATGAACATTGCTCGAATTCTGGCGTGTGGATTTCTTGTGAGCGTGATGCTCGTAAGCGCGGATGATTATGGCGACAAAAACCTGGCAGCGCGGGTGCAGCGGCTGGAGGACCAGGAAGCGATCCGGATGCTGCTGGTGGATTACGGACGGTCGCTCGATGCGCGGGATTTCGTCAAATACTCCAGCCTGTTCGCGAAGGACGGCGAGTGGTCGGGCGGATTCGGAACAGCTAAGGGCCCCGCCGCGATCAAAGCAATGATGGACAAAGAGATCGGTTCGACGCCCGCGCCCCGGCCCAATTCCACGTATCACCTATTGTCGAATTTCGCGATCGATGTGCATGGGGACACGGGCACAGTGTGGTCGCGCTGGGCTTTCGTGGTGACTACAAAGGAGAACACGCCGTCGATCATGTATGGCGGACACTACGACGATACCGTGGTGCGGGAAGACGGGCACTGGAAGTTCAAGAAGCGGGTGGCGGGGAACGATATTCCGTATTTGCCGAATCCAGCGCCAGAGAAGTAGCGGCTTCCGAGGTTATGCGAAGAGATCGGTGGGCGGCGTGATCCCCAGCAGCGCTTGTGTTTCCTGGAGCTGGGAGTTTCCTTGGTAAGCCGCCAATTGATCCGCTAGGGGCGTGGTTGCGCTCGGTGCGCCCGCCAATTCTGAGAACAGCGATTCCGAAGACGTGCTGGACGAACTGGGATCGCCAAAGATCGCGTCAGTCATCTGGAGTTGCATCGCTTCGTCGGAGATTTGGGCGATATCACCCGCCGGCGCAGTCTCAAGCGCGGCTTCCACCGTGGGGGAAGACAGAGTCGACAATAGCGGCGAATTCTCGCTGGAGAGAGTCTGCAGCAGGTCGGAAAGACCCGCGTTGGTGGAAGAGACAGATCCCATATGTGCCCTCGGTACTCATATCGGACGATTCCTTAAGGTACATTAATAGAACGTCGTTCCACGACATAACATTTCGGATTAAGAAAGGACGCGTATATGATGCTGGGCATGTCTTTAGAGACATTCACGATCTTCCATGTGGTAATCAGCTTGATCGCAATCCTGTCGGGCTTCGTGGTCGTTTTCGGACTACTCGGGGGAAAGCGGCTGGATGGTCCGACCGGGATTTTCCTCACCACCGCAGTCCTGACCAGCGTGACTGGGTTCCTGTTTCCCTTTGAAAAGGTGACGCCGGGGATCATTCTGGGATGCATCTCGCTGGTAGTTCTCGGGATCGCGATTGCCGCGCGTTACGCGTTCCACATGACTGGCTCCTGGCGCAGCGTCTACGCCATCTTCGCCACCGTCGGGCTGTATCTAAATTGTTTCGTGTTGGTGGCACAGTCGTTCGAACACGTGCCCGCCCTGCACCCGCTTGCGCCCACCGGGACGGAGCCGCCGTTCCTGATCGCGCAGCTGGTAGTAATGGCAGCCTTCATCGTGCTTGGAACACTGGCGACGAAAAGATTCCGCCGGGCCGTTCCGGGGGGCGCGAAAGCAGCGGCGCACGCCGCCTAGTTTACTCGGGCAGAGAATCGTCGCCGCCCAAATCGTTGGTGCGATTTTCGAACTTCGTGAATTCCTTGAGGAACACCAGATTCACGCGGCCGGTGGGGCCGTTGCGCTGCTTGGCCAGCAGCAGTTCGGCCATTCCGCGCAGATCCTCGCGATCGGGCTTGTAAACTTCTTCGCGGAAGATGAAACGACACAAGATCGGCATCCTGCTCGATGGAGCCGGATTCGCGGAGGTCGCTCAGTTGCGGGCGATGATCGCCGGGGCGGGTCTCGGGCGCGCGGCTTAGCTGCGATAGCACCAGCATGGGGACTTTTAGCTCTTTGGCCAGCAGCTTCAGCCCGCGCGAGATGGTGCTGATTTCCTGGTTGCGATTCTCGAAACGGCCGCGGCCGCTCATCAACTGCAGATAGTCGACCACCACCAGCGAAAGCCCATGCTCGCTCTTCAAGCGCCGCAGCTTGGCATGAATGTCCATGAGATGCGTGCCCGAAGTATCGTCGATGAACAGCGGCGCCTGCACCAGCTCGGACGCGGTGCGCTGCAATCGGCGGCGCTCGTCCTGATTCAGATAGCCGGCGCGGAACTTCTGCTGATCCACGCGGGCGCCCGCGCAAATCATGCGGGTGAGCAGCGATTCGCGCGACATTTCGAGCGAAAATACAGCGACGGTCTGCTTCTTCTCGGGGAACATCGCGACGTGCTGGGCGATGTTCAGCGCAAGGGCCGTTTTCCCCATGGACGGTCGCGCGGCCAGAATAATCAATTCGCCTTCGTGCAGCCCGCCGGTCATTTCATCCAGCTTCAGATAACCGGTGCTGAGCCCCTTGATGCGCTTGCTGGGATCGAGAAAGGCGTTGATGCCGCCATCGAATTCCTCGAGAATTTGCCTGGGATTCACCAGCGCGTCGTCGGCGCGGGTGTCGCCCAGTTTGAGCAGGCTCTCCTCGGCGCTGGCGAGAATCTGGTCGGGCTCCTCCTCGCCGATGATGCAGCGCTTGATCAGATTTTGAGCCGTAAAGATGATGCGCCGCAGAATGGCTTTGTCTTTGACGATGCCGACGTAGCTGTCGAGATTCGCGAGCGTCGGCAGGCCTTCGTCGAGCGAGACCAGATACGTGATCCCATCCACCGATTCCAGCTGGTTCTGCTTCATCAGCTCGTTGGCGACGGTAACGCGATCGATACGGTCGCCGCGGGCGTAGAGCTCGCCCATGCGAAGGAAGATGCGGCGGTGCTTTTCGACACTGAAATCCTCGGGCACCAGCGAGCTGGATACCTGGATATAGAGCGCGTCGTCCATAAGGATCGCGCCCAGGACGAAGCGTTCTGCGTCGTGATTGACCGGGAGTCCACGTTCGAGAGCGATGTCAGGAGAAGAAGCTGCCATAAGCCAACCGTTCTACATTAGAGGTCCGGAGTCGCGGAACCTAGCGATTTATTTGCGCCTTACACTGAGCCAGATAGACTGTGAATCATCCGGTGGAAAAGCTGACTCGATCCTCTCGCGTTCAAGTACCGCCGTGACATTAGGTTGGAGGGGTTTTCCGAAGGACCGCACAGGTTTTCCACAGCCACAACAAATTCAATCCTCATTGTTTTATAGCACGGATCACGAACCCCGCGATCCCTGGAGAATTTCGCTTGCACTTGTTACAAGCATGGGCACGGCGAGGATTCCTGAGAGAATTCGCCGGCAAGTGCTGGCGGTTTTAGCTACAGGTCTTCCGGTCGCAACCCAGTCTTCTTGGCAATCTGCGCGAGAAGGCTGGGACCGACTTCGTCGCCATCATGAAAGGCAAAGGTGTAATTGGGCCAGCCGGACCGTTTTAGCCGGCGGTGTGAGCCCTTTTGCCAGGCCACTTCCCAGCCGATCCGAAGCAAAGCAGCCAGGAGCTGTTTCGCCTTGACCGATTTCCAGCGGCTCATGTCACCGAGAAGACTTTGGTGAAAGGCTCGGGAATCTCCTCGCCGTGTTCAATGCAATCGGCGGCGACGCGCAACGCAAGCGCTCGGACGGCGGCAACGGCTGACTCGCGGGTTGCGCCGTAGGCCATCACTCCTGGCATCGACTCGATGTCGGCCCACCAGCGGCCGTCTTCCTCCCGCCCGACGGCGATCGGAATGGATTCGATTGTGATTCTTTCCAACGATCCCTCGGATCCATTGTAATCCCGCTAGCAAAAGCAATCTTCCTTCCGAGCGTCGCTTACCAGCGATCTTTCAATGTTCGGCGGGTCTTGAGTTTCATTCCTGTTAGCAAACCCTTCTCGGCCGGCTCGCCCGCGATTGTACATACTTCATTCAGCCGACCCAGCATCTGTTCCTGCCGCTGCCGCTTCAGGAAATCGCCAACAGCCAAAGCGAAAAGTTGACTGCGGCTCAAGCCCATGCGGCGCGCCGTCTTATCTGCTTCCTGTAATATTTCGTCCCCTATGGAGATAACCGTCTTCATGTCACTACTAGCGATCATATCGCTCGTCTCACTCGCTATCATGAAGCCTTGACCTATGGCGCACAATAACCCGTATAAACAGTTCGGCGTGGTCGATCGCAATCTCGCCGCCAGCGAGACCGGTCTCGCCTTTCTGCGGAAACTGCTCGACGGCACCTATCCCGCCCCTCCGATTTCGGAAGCCTCCGACCTTTGGCTGGCCGAGGTGGAGCAAGGCCGAGCGGTATTCGATGGCAAGCCGGGGCCGCGCTTCTTTAACCCCATGGGAATCGTGCATGGCGGCTGGATCTCCACCATCCTCGATTCGGCCATGGGTTGCGCGGTTCATACCGTGCTCAAGGCCGGGCAGTCCTACACCACCATCGAAATGAAAGTGAACTTCGTCAGGCCTGTGTCGGAAAACACCGGAATTGTCCGATGCGAGGGAAAGGTCGTTCATTCCGGAGGCCGCATCGCGACATCGGAGGGTCGGCTGACGGACGCCTCGGGCAAGCTGCTCGCTCACGGTTCAGAGACTTGCCTGATCTTCAGCGCGGCATCATAAGCTGCTCGCGCAATCCGTGCGATCACCGAATCACGCTCGGCATCGCCAGCCTTGGAATCGCTGACGAAGATGGCGATCGCAAGCCGGCGTCCGTCGGGCAGTTCGATCAGGCCGATGTCGTTCGTGGCCGGCGTCAAACCGTCGGCGCTATCCGACGTGCCCGCCTTATGCATCACCAGCGTCCGCGCCGGCAGCTCGCCTCCGATGCGATTCCCCCGCGCCGATTCGCTCATCCATCCGAGCAAAAGCTGCGTGTGCTCGGTTGTCAATGGCGAATGATCGTTCAGCAGCCGCAGAAACTCCACTGCGCCAGCAGGTTCAAACCAATTGCGGTACTGGGCGGCGGCATCGCGATGCAGAGCGGCCTCGTTATCTTCCAGTTGAAATCCAGCGATACCCACGGCGTTCAGGTAACCGTCGACAGTCTCAGGCCCGCCAATCACACGTAGCACGATGTCGGCGGCCACATTGTCGCTCAACGAAACGGCCATGCGTAGAAGCTGGCGCAGGGGGACGTCTACCTCGGCCGCGGGGTATTTGTCTTGTAACGGAGTGTAGGCGCCAGGAATGCGATCGCTGGCCCGAAAACGGATCGGCTTGTCCAGCGACAGATCACCGCGTTCCACCAGATGCAGAGTCGCAAGAGCGAGCGGAGCCTTGAACACGGATTGCATCGGCGGATGCGCATGTGGATTGAAGTCGCAATTGAGAGCCGTGCCCGGCAGGGAGCACGCCACCGACACCTTGCCGTGCGCTTCAGCCGCAATCGCGGCGATCTGTTGTTGCAGAGTCGGCTGGGCGCACAACGAAAATGACAGAGTTGTTAGGACTGCGAAGCGGATGTGTCCTGGCACAATGTCATTTTGGCAGGTCATGCGACCATAGTGAATGGGCTGTGATCGTGCACCGAAAGGCCACCAGCGAATGGACCCTCTGGGTGGTCGCCGTGTCGTGCGCCCTGCACGCTTCGGAAGAATACTTCACCGGTTGGCAGGAATGGGCGCGCCAAACGTTGGGGATCGTGATGCCCACCCCGATATTTGTAGTCGCGAATGCCGCCATCGTGGTTGCCGCGCTGCTGCTTGCGAGAGTGGGATGGCGGCGGCCTGCGCTCAGCCTCGTCATTCCGTCCGCCACACTAGTCAACGCGGTGGTCTTTCACATCCTCCCCACCATCGTGCAGGACCGAGTGTCGCCGGGCGTTTATACCGCCGTACTTCTTTACCTGCCTTTTTCTTCGTGGGCCTTGGTCGGGGCCGCGCGCGACGGAGTGCCGCGATCTGACATCGCCATTGGCGTGGCCGGCGGCACTTTGCTGATGGCGGCCATTTTCCTGGGAGCCAGGTCGCTCGGCGGCGTAAGCTAGGGCGGATAGCGCGCTATTTTCCCACCATATGCGCGAAATCGCGCTCGTTCTCCAGGCAATAATAGTCGAGCAGTTCGCTATCTAGCACCAGGGGTTGCGGGAGCGTCACGGTCCACGGCGCAGTGTAGGCCTTGGGATCGTCCACCGTGATCTCTACTTCCAGCGTTCCGTAATTCGGCCGCCGGATTTTCTCGGTAACCTTCGCGGCGTTGGTTAGCGGGTTTCCATCGGAATCCAGCCACAGATCGTCGCGAAATCCGATACTACGGATCACCAGCGTGTCTCCCTCCCACTTCGCCGTCGAGTAGCCATTCCAAGTCGGATTTGGATCCACCGGCAGGCGCCGCCCATCGGTAAAGATCTGGCGATACTGCATGTTGCGCTCGGTCAGGATAATCACGCGATCGGGAACCTGGTAGATCCTCTTGTAATAATCGTCGGTCCAAATTCTCAAAGCCCCGCGCGGCATGCAGCGGACATTGGGATCGTCTTTGGCGTTGTCCGCCTTGCGTTTCTTGACCAGTTCAGCTGCCCAGGCCTGATACGGCAAAGGTGCCTTGAGGCTGCGGGCGATATTCAGAAACTCCCATCCGATCTGTAAGTCCGAGCAGTGCGCGCCGCACGGCGGACCGATGGTGATCCATCCCCACATTCCCGAGATGTCGGGCTTTCCATCGGCGGTACGCGGGGCAGGCGCCGAGAGGTTGGGCTTGCCGTCTGGCGAGTGTGGAACCGCGGGAGTGGGGTAATCCAACCATTGCGCAAGAAGGGCCGGAGAGTTGGCAATCGAGACAGCTAGAACCAATGCTGCCGCAACGTGGCGCGAGCACGATCGACTTGGCATAAGCCTGTCTTCCTCCTGGCGTGCTCTTAGATCTTAGTTCGTTCCGTGCGCCGCGTGTCAAGGCGACTCGTCGCCAGGGACCGTTTCGTCGGTTCGGGTGCGCGGGACTTCGGGCAGCGCTAGGTGCGCTTTTAGACCACGCTGCACCACCGAGCCCAGTTCCGCAGATCGGATACTGGTGGAACTGTATAAGTGCGCGTGATAGTGGCCCAGAAATATTCGTCGACGATCTTAGGAAGCGTCGATTCGCTGCGGCCGATGACGGTGGGTAGCTGAATCGGGCTTACGCCGTGTGTGGCCGCATCAGCCAACAGTCCCTCGATCTCGTGCCTTACGGTATGAATGAAGGAAGCATACGAATCTGCAGAACCATCACAGTGGAAATGGTTTCGAATCGGATCATCCCAAAGCGGTAAGGCGTGCGGGCGGAGAGCGTACATGATCTTCGCTCCACCGGTTGCGCCGACGCGAACCGAAACCGCTCCACGACGGGTGTTCCTCTGTGAGGCTCGTAGCTCCTTGAGCACATCGAACGCTCCAGCTACGCGACGGATTTCGCTGTCCGTTAGTTCGAGTATGCTTGCGGTGTCCGGCGGCAGATCCGGAAGGTATCTTTGAGCCCATAGTCGGATTTGTTCAAGCGCATCGTCGTGGCATTCCTTGGCGAACTGACGGCATCCCCACTCGTTTAGCCACTTCATTAGGGCCGAACCGCAATCGTTCGATTCGAGGCTCAGCGTACCGCCAGTCTTGGCCACGAACCGGCGAAACGAGTCGTCGAATTCGCCCCCAAAGGCGGTGTAGGCGCGGCTCGCAACGGCGGCCTCGTAAAGTCGCATCGGTCGAAATCGTATCACAGTGCGAGAGGTCGATTTGGCCACCGGAGCAGCTTTGTTTCCGTAATTCCCGCAATATTCGATGGAGTAATCCACGTGGAAACCCGGCCTTCCGCGCTTGGCACGACCCGGTCGGGCGCCCGCATCCCGAAAATACGCGGGGCATTGTGGCTTGCGCATATTCAGGATATGGCTTACTTTAAGGTTGTGACCGCCGACCAAAAAAACCGGCTCGACGAAGCAATCTGGGTGAGCCCGCAACGCATGAGCGGCACTCCCTGTTTTCGAGGCACCCGTGTGCCCGTCCAAAGCCTCATCGATTTTCTCGAAGGGGGCGAAACAATCGATGAATTTATCAAGCTTTACCCGCCTATCACCCGCGAACAGGTTGTCGCGGTGCTTGATTTCGCCAATCGCCAGCTCCTCGAATGCGCATCCTCATTGACGAGTGCGTAGATCCACGCGTCAAGTTGCTGTTCAGTGATCACCAAGTCGCTACCGTCCGCGAACGGGAGTGGGACACCCTGGAAGATGGTCCTCTGCTTACGCTTGCGCAAAATGAGTTTGACGTGTTCCTGACTCTCGATGGGAGCTTGGAATACCAGCAGAATCTCTCCAAGTTTCAAATAGGCATAATCGTCGTCCACGTGCCTAAGAACCAGCTGGCCCACTACCTGGTCCTGCACAAAGAGTTGCTTCAAGCCATCGAAAAATCCCGGGTGGGTGAAGTGACCCACATCAGAACCCCGAATGCGCCAACAGGTGGACGCTCGAAGATCCAAGAGTAGACGGCCCGTATCCACGTTTCAAAGATTTTGAGCCTGCGTTCGCCGCTCTTTCATCAAGCGCCTTGAAAGGCCGTGCTTATGGAGGACGAGATGACGATTCAAGTCAATAGCGACAAAACAATCGCAGTCGACGCCGCCCTGATTCGCTTTGTCGAAGACGAAGTCCGGCGTGTTCTCGGTAGGTTCGCCAGCGGGCTTACGCGGGTGGAGATCCATCTCAGCGACGTCGATAACAAGAAGGCGGGGCAAAACGACAAGCGTTGTCTCATCGAAGCACGTCCCGCAGGAGCCCGGCCTCTTAGCGCGAGTGCGCTGGCTACGAAGTTGGAGGATGCCGTGAGCCGTGCGCTGGGCAAGATGCAACGGTCACTCACCACCTTCTTCGGCCGGAGAGGAAGGCCAGCATCGGCAGTCTCGGCGCCGGTTGCAAGCGGCAAGAAAGCGGTGGCAAGGAAGCTCACGCCGGGTACGAAAAAGGTAGCTAAAGTGAAGAAGGTCGCCGTTGAGAAACCGACAAAACTCAGCCCACGGGGCCCGAAGAAGAAGGGGATCTACCGGGCTCGACGAAAATCTTGGCCTGCCAGATAGTCGGGCACGTCGCCGCGTTACAGGCCAAAGGCGGCCGTACTACTATGATGACAAAGCGGGCCAACCATGCCAGAGCGAACGATCGGAGTCATCATTACAGGCGCCACCGGGATGGTCGGCGAAGGAGTGTTGTTGGAATGCCTCGACCACCCAGCCGTCGAGCGAGTGCTCATCGTAAACCGCAAACCTTACGGTCTGAAGCATCCCAAGCTCAAGGAATGCATTGTTCCCGATTTTCTCCATCTAGACGGATTCACCAGCCAGTTGACCGGTTACGATGCTTGTTTCTACTGTGCAGGAGTGAGTTCCGCAGGGATGAGCGAATCGGACTACAGCCACATCATCTACGACATCACGATGCATTTCGCGGCCACACTAGCTAGCCTTAACCCGCAAATGACTTTCGTTTATGTGTCGGGCAGCCTGACCGACAGCTCCGAAAAAGGCCGCGTCATGTGGGCCCGCGTCAAGGGAAGGACCGAAAACGCCCTGATGAAGCTGTCCTTCAAAAGGGCGTACAACTTCCGTCCCGGCTTCATGAAACCGATGGCCGGGCAGCGCAACATCAAATGGTATTACAAGGTCATTGGCGGGTTCTATCCGTTACTGCATCTGGTGTTTCCAAACCAGGTAAGCACCATGCGGCAAGTGGGGCTGGCCATGATCCACAGTGTGCTGAACGGCTACCCCAAACAGATTCTGGAAATAAAAGATATCAATTCGCTGGCTTCCAGCCAAACCTAACGGAATCATCCGTTTCTGCCGATTATAGGGGCGTCAGGGATTTCGGAACCATGCCCCACTCTCAGCCAACTCTGGACCGCTCGCTGGATCCTCAGGACTGGGCCGAATTTCGCGCCCAGGGACACCGCATGCTGGACGACATGGTGGATTATCTGGAGCACATCCGCGAGCGTCCGGTGTGGCAGCCGATGCCCGGTGAAGTTCGCGCGCGCTTTCGTTCTGAATTGCCGGTGGCGCCATCCGAACTGAGCGCGGTTCATGACGAATTCCTGCGGGACATCCTGCCGTATTCGAACGGCAACGTGCATCCGGGTTTCATGGGTTGGGTGCATGGCGGTGGAAACGCGGCCGGGATGCTGGCCGAAATGCTGGCGGCCGGGTTGAATGCGAACCTGGGCGGCCGGGATCACGCCCCCATCGAAGTCGAACGTCAGATCGTGCAATGGATGCGCGAGCTGTTCGGATTTCCCAAGACGGCGTCGGGATTGTTCGTCACCGGAACGTCCATGGCGAATCTCATCGCAGTCCTGATTGCGCGCGATGCCGCGCAGGGCTTCGACGTCCGGCGCGCGGGCGTGGCGGCAAATACCAAACGGCTGACGGGCTATACCTCGGTTGCGGCGCACGAATCACTGCGTAAAGCATTTGACTGTTCAGGGCTCGGCGCGGACGCGCTGCGGCTGGTGCCGGTAGACCAACGCCATCAGATGAATCTCGGAGCGCTAAAGCGCACGATCGAATCGGACCGGCGCGGGGGATACACACCTTTTCTCATAGCCGGCACCGCGGGCACCGTGGACATCGGTGCCATCGATGATCTGGACGGTTTGGCCGCCATCGCGCAACAGGAGCGGTTGTGGCTGCACGTCGACGGAGCCTATGGAGCGCTCGGGATTTTGACCCCGGAGATCGCGCCGCGCCTGGCCGGAATTGAGGCCGCCGATTCGCTGGCCTTCGATTTTCACAAGTGGGGCCAAGTGCCTTATGATGCCGGCTTCGTGCTGGTCAGAGACGCCGAACTACACCGCAAAGCCTTTGCCTCGCCGGCCGCATACCTGGAGCGCGAGACTCGCGGCTTGGCCGCCGGTTCGTCGTGGCCATGCGACTTCGGGCCGGACCTGTCGCGTGGATTCCGCGCGTTGAAAACGTGGTTCACGCTCAAAGTCTATGGCGTGCGGGCCATCGGCGAGATCATCGCACAAACCTGCGAGTTAGCGCGTTACCTGGAGCAGTGTGTGACCGAGAGCAGCGAGCTTGAACTGCTGGCGCCGGTACAACTCAACATTGTTTGTTTCCGTTATCGATGCCCGGACGCCGATCGCGTGAACGCGCGCATTGTTGCTGAAATGCAGGAGTCCGGCGTGGCCGCGCCATCGACCACCAGAATCAACGGACAGCTGGCAATACGCGCGGCGATCACCAATCATCGAACGAATCGTTGCGATCTTGATGCGCTCGTCAACGCGACTCTCGCGATCGGACGCGCGATAGCGCCAGAGGCCGTGGAAGATCCAGAGCTGGAGGCTGCGTTACGTGACTAGTTGGACGCCCACACTACAAAAGAAAGCGGTGCTGCGGGAAGTGGAAGCGCGCCTGGTGCGCGAACCCGACAACGTGGACCTGCGCTTCAACCGGGCATGCCTATTGGCCGAAACGGGGGACATCGAAGAGGCCAAGCGGGCCTATCTCGATGTGTTATCCCGGGCGCCCGAGCATGTGGGAGCGCTCAACAATTTGGGCACCCTGCTGTACATGACGGGCTTTCGCACCGCGGCGCGCAGCGCTTACACCGAGGCGATCACCAAACATCCGGATCATCCCATGGCTTACGTGAACCTGGGCAATCTTTTCCTCGAAGCCGGCGATCTGGCTCCGGCTCGTGAAAACTATGAGTCTGCGCTGGCGTTGGATTCCGGATTCGCGGAGGCGCACCAAGGTTTGGGGAATCTGCTGGCTGAGTTAGGGCATGAAGAAGCGGCGGCGCGTCATCAGCGGCTGGGGCTGCGGGATTATCGAGCCACCGAATTGCCCTACCGGGGCGAAGCACAGCCGGTGCAGGTGCTGCTGCTGGTCTCCGGACGCAGAGGCGACGTCCCCATCCGCCATCTGCTGGATGACAAAATTTTCCGGACATTTGTGGTGCTGCCGAACGTTTATGATCCGGACGTCCCGCTGCCTCAGCACGACATTGTGTTCAACGCCATTGGGGACGCCGATTCATGCGCGCTGGCGCTAGATCGTTCCGTGAAGCTGATGGAGCGGACATTTGCTCCAGTAATTAACGCGCCGGCCGCGGTGCGTGTTACGGGGCGGGCTGAAAACTCGCGCCGGCTGGGCGTCATCCCCGGCGTAATAGCGCCCGCGATTGTGAACGTTCCGCGAGCGCTCATCAGCAGCGAGGGCGCAGGGGATGCTCTGGAGCAACGAGGCTTGCGATTCCCGCTGTTACTGCGCGCGCCTGGATTTCATAACGGCCGGCATTTTCTGCATGTGGAGAGCGCCAGCGCGTTAGCTGACGCGGTGGATCAACTTCCTGGCGAGGAACTGACCGCGATCCAATATCTGGACGCGCGCGGCGTCGACGGAAAATACCGAAAGTACCGGGTAATGATGATCGGCGGCTGGCTGTATCCGCTGCACTTGGCCATCTCGAGCCATTGGAAGATTCACTACGTGACGGCCGAAATGACGGAAGACGCCGAACATCGCGCCGAGGAAGCGAAGTTTCTGCGCGACATGCCTCGCGTTCTGGGCTCGCGCGCGATGACGGCGCTGGGCGACATCCAGGAAGCGCTCGGACTGGATTATGCCGGCATCGACTTTGGCCTGAGCCCGAGCGGCGACGTTCTGCTGTTTGAAGCCAACGCCACTATGACCGTGGTTCCTCCCGGCCAGGGGCGTCAATGGGACTACCGGCGCGACGCGATCCAGCGGGTAGAAGATGCCGTTCGCAAAATGCTGCTTGGCAAGGCGCGAGAGGCAAATTTAGAAGAAACCCGCGTCCTTTAGGCTGCGATATACTGGCAGCCAAATGTTCAATCGCTTGATCCCCTTCGCATTGGTTTGCTCGGCGTTTGCGCAGCAACCGGCGCCCGCTCCGGCTCCTCGGGCCGGCGAACGCACCGGCGCCCGTGCGCCTTTGTTCTTCCGCGAGGAATGGAAAACGGCTCCGGGCGCAGGTGAACATGCCGTCACTCAGGACCAAGTGGGCAGTGCCAATTTAGAACTGAAACTCTACGGCCCATCCGGCAAAGAAGTTCAAGTTCTGGGAAGCGCCAGCGATCCAAGCAATCCACCGCACGTCTGGACCGGCCTGGCTACTACGCCGGTCGCGGTAGCGCTCCGCGATAAAGGCAATTATGTGGATCTCACCGGACTGGCGAGAATCCGCTGGCAGACCAAGGTTTCCGGTTTCCATCAGGTGCATCCGATCATCAAGCTGGCCGATGGAACGTGGCTGGTGGGCGATCACACAGATGGTTCCACGCTGGATTGGCACGACGGTGATTTTTCAATCGCCGAAGTGCGCTGGCTCAAATTGGACATCGATAAAGTGCTGACTAAGGGCAACTGGGTGGAGCATCCGGACTTGAGCAAAGTGGACGAGATCGGATTCGCCGATCTGCTGCCGGGCAGCGGGCACGGGCCGGGCGGATGGTCCGATGTCGCGTGGATTGAAGTGTACGGCAAGCCGGTGAAGCGCGACGCCGGGACGAATTAGCGCCTGCGGCGAGTTCTAAAGCGCGCCGAGTAATGATTTCTGCTTGCCCAAGCGCTCGCCGCGATCGCGCGCGAAGCGTTCGATTCCTTTGAAAATTGATTCCTTGTCGAGGTGCGCTTCTGCGATTACGTCCGGCTCGAGGCCGCCCGTGAGCCACTGATTGTCCCAATCCGAGGTCAGCGAATAGGCGTCGGTCAGAGGTCCAACATCGCGCAGCGGCCACACGCGGCGCGTGCCGGTGGAGACCACCATCAGATCGTAGCGAGCTTCGGGAGGCAGCACGGAGTTGCGATAAGCCTCGGGCTGGCGATCGAATAATTCTTCGCTGATGGCCGCGACCACCTTGACGTTCACTCCGGCTTGTTCCAAGCGCGGCAGGATACCGACCAGATTCACTGTGGAGCTGGAGCCTTGCGTCACGATGTAGCCATGCTTGGGCTGGCCCGGGGCAAAATCGCGAATCACGTAGAAGCCCTTTGCGGCCGCCTTGAGATCGGTATCGGCGAACTTCGCGCGATCGGCCACGGGGAAATCGGGACGCGCCACTTCGATGCTGATAATCCCGACCTTGGGATCGCGCGCTGCGATTTCGGCGGCGGCGAAGTAGCCGGCGGAAACATCGTTGTAGTCCCAGAAATTCAGATGAATGGTGTGGCCTCGCGGAAAGAGCTTCCACACTTGGGTGGCGAAAATTCCGAAGTGGGTGCGGCCGTCGGCGGCGGTTTCCGGGCCCGAATGTCCCGCGAGAATGTGCAGCACGCCCATGCGAAACTTGCTGTCCTGGCTTTGCTGGCTCCAGACGCGCGCGGGCGTGTACATCAGCGGAGTGAATGCGCCGTACGTTCCGCTCAAGGCCCAGACGCCCGAGAACTTTTCGGGATCGACACTGGCGCTTTGGCTAACCAAGCCGATGGCGGTTGAAACATTGCCGGCTTCCTGGATGGAGGCCTTGATGCGCGTGCCGAGCGGATTGGTCTCCGGGTTGTAATGGCCCCACAAACTACCGTGTTCCACGTTGATGGATTCCGATAAATCGGCGGCCAGCGTGATGAAGCGGCTTTCAGTGACGTGGTTCATCCATTTGATGATTTCCGAAATGCCCCGGCGCGTACCGGCGATCTCGCCTGGTTTGCGGAATAGCGTGATGCCGACCTGCTTTTCGACTCCAGAGACGCGGTTGGTGACGGTCACCTTTTGCGGTTCAACCGGCAGATTGGCCACGCGGAGACGGTCATCCAGGAATGGATCGGTCTTCACATCGATGTGCAGCTTGAAATCGTCCTTCACCGTATCGCCGATGGCAACCAGACGATCAGCCAGCCAATCGCCCAGGCCGTTGCGCTCCAGCACGGACATCGCGATATCCATGTTGGCTTTGAACTGGATCAAACGCTCGCGCGGATCGGTGACCGCACCCTGGCGGATGCCAACGAACTCCACGCCATAGTGCTCCTCGAACGTCTTGGCGAGCGCGACGAAATATTCCGAGTTCATCTTTTGCGCGTAGGGATGGCTGGGATAGCCAACGATCTGTTCGTAACCGGAGATTTTGCCGTGGGATGTGGTCGGCCAATATCCCTTGACCGTTTTCCCAATGACGATCATCGGACGGCGATCGCCAGGGTCCCAGGTTTCCATGGTTTTTAGCGCGGCTACTACTTGGTCGTAGTTATTCCCGTCGTCGAGCGTGAACGTGTTCCATCCGTAGGAGGTCCATTGATCGACCAGGTTGTAGTGGCTGTATTTGGAGTCGATCACACCGCCGAGCAGCGAATCGTCGATGCCGGCATTGTTGTCGGAGAACATCACCCGCAGGCGTTTGCCAACCTGCAATGCCAGTGCTTGCGTTTTCAACTCCTGGGCGTGACCCTCGGTCATGGCGAATTCGCCTTCAAACGCGATGACTTTCGGCCCGTTAATAGACGCCCCGGCCATATCCCAGAATGCAGCTTTGCCCGCCGCAGTGGCGATCCCGATTCCGGACGGGCCGCCGTTGACATCATTCGTGACGTCGGTACTCTCGGCGTGTCCGGCCAGCGCGTGGATGCCGCGTCCTTTGGCTTCGGCGAACAGCGGATGATCGGTTAGCCCGTTTTCCTGGAGGATGGTGGCCATGGCGTTGGCTCCGCGGCGGAAGCCCAAGGCGTCGATACCGAGCATGGCGACGTGCGGATCCACATAATAACGCTGGTCGCCGGTGGCCTTGTATTTACGAGCCAGAGCCTCGCCCATGATCATCCAGAGCGCGTAGCAGGTGGGAATGCAGTGGCCGCCGGCCAGCATGAACTTGTCGCTGTAGGGATGCTTTGGACGCCGATAGTCATAGCGCAGGCCGCCGAAGTCGGGACCGGCCAGATGCACGGCGACGTTGTAGGGCGTGTAGGCCAAGGGACCGCCGAAATGGCCGGTCTGGGCGTAGTTGCCGAGTAGCACCAACGTCATGCAGGTCATGAACCCGACGTCTTCCAATTGCTCGCGGTCGTAGTCCAAGGTCAAGGGTTCAACGGGTGAAAGTAAAGTTTGTGCACTCACGGCCAAGGGTCAATACCTCCGGGTATGCGCTTAAAAGCGCGAAACTCTAATATGGCAGAATTTTGGGGGGTGGGTGGTGGGGGGTGGGTTGTGGGAGGTGGGTTGTGGGAGGTGGGTTGGTGGGTTGTGGGAGGTGGGTTGTGGGAGGTGGGTTGTGGGTTGTGGGAGGTGGGTTGTGGGAGGTGGGTTGTGGGAGGTGGGTGGCGCAAGTCGGGGTGTTTTGTGTGTGAGCCGTGGGTTTTTTGAGATTTGCGAAAACGAAGCCACGGCGGAACCAAGTGCGAGAGGCATTCGGGTTCAGAATAACGAGGAAGAGCTTCGACTGCCCGAGGGATAAATTCCAAGTGGTTGAGGGGACTGGAAAACAAGATGGAGGAACAAGGTCACTGATTCGAAAGCGTGTACACTGGGGAGTAGAAATTCTGTCGAATCGGAGCAATATTGGCCCTTAAGATCTCGGTTGTGATCCCGTCCTACAACGGCGGGACGCAATTGGACGAGTGTTTGAACGCCATTGCGCACCTGGCCACGCCGCCCAGCGAAGTCATCGTCGTCGATGATGGATCCAACGACGGATCCATTCAGAAGGCGGCCGAGGGCGGGTTTCGCACTCTGGCGACATCCGGCCGTGAAGGCCCGGCCGTGGCGCGAAACATTGGAGCGCAGGCAGCCGCCGGTGACATCGTCTTCTTTTTGGATGCGGATGTATGCGTGCATTCCGATGCAATGGAGCGATTGGCAGCGGCTTTTGCCGATCCCGGGATCGACGCGGTGATCGGATCCTATGACGACGACCCGTCTTCACGGGATTTCCTGTCGCAATACAAGAACCTGATGCATTGTTTTGTGCACCAGAACGCTCGCAGCGAGGCTTCGACGTTTTGGAGCGGATGCGGGGCCGTCCGGCGCGATGTGTTTCTGGCGATGAGCGGTTTCGACGCCAGTTACAAACGGCCGGCCATCGAAGACATCGAGCTGGGATACCGGTTGCGCGGGGCTGGACGGCGTATTCTGCTGGATCGCGAGCTGCGGGTGAAGCACCTGAAGAAGTGGACCTTCTGGGGATTGCTGAAGACCGACGTCCTGGATCGTGGAATCCCCTGGACGGAACTGATTCTGCGCGATCAGAAAATGCCCAACGATCTCAACCTGCAAATCAGCCAGCGGGTGAGCATCGGTCTGGTGTATCTCATGCTGGCGTACGCGGCGTTCCACGCGCTGCGGTTCGGCGGATACGCGCTGCTGCCGCTATTCACGATTTTGTTCATACTGCTGAGCAGCTTTTGGTCGAGTGGAGCGGAAAACCGTTCGCTGGGTGTTTGCGCGGCGATGATCGCCGGCGCGGCGGCCATCGTGCTGTGCGCGTGGCGTATTCACATGCGCGCGCTGATTCCGCTGGTGGTGGCTATCGTGCCGCTGCTGTTCTTGAGGCATCGCTATGACAATCGCGGGCGCTGGCGATCGTTGAACGCGTGGTTCCACGGCTTGTACATAGCGGTTGTGATCGTGGTTTCGATGCAATACCTCAGGGACAGGTATTTCATTGGAGCCGTGGTCTTGGGCGTTGTGGTGCTGGCGAGTTTGAACAATGGTTTTTATTTATTCCTGTCCGAAAAGCGGGGCAGGCTGTTCGCATTGGCGGCCTTTCCATTTCACTTGCTGTATCACTTCTATAACGGAGTGTCGTTTGTGATGGGCAGTCTATTGTGGTCGGTACGGGCAATTCAGTCTCGAACCGGCGAAGGCGCGCCTGCGCCGGCGGCCGAATCCACGAGCAATGATGCTCGCGGCGCTTCGGCGAACTAGTGCGTTTCGGGCTGCAAGGCATCCACCACGAAGTCATGGTCTCGATACAGACGAGTTAGTCTGTGATCCTGGCGGGCGGCGGATTCCAACTCGGCAACGTTTGGACGCGCCGGCAAGATGATATAGCGGTCCTCTGGAAGCAGCACACGGAAGACCGAAGAGGGGTCGTATTGCCGGCCGGTCCTATAAAACAGATGAAAATTGGCTGGGTTCGGCGCGTAGGCCGAGGCCCAATCGCCGACGCTGGCAATTGAGTCGGACGCGGTCGCGTGCTGGCTCAAGAATTCGAGCGCGCCATAGGGCGGCAGCGTGCGGCGGAGGAACGTGGCCCGATCAATCTGTTTCAAAAACAGCGGAATTTGAGCAGGCGCCATTTCGATGAGGATTATGATCGGGAGGGAAGCCACGAGCGCCACGCCCAGTGCTGTGGCCACAAGTTGCCTGGGGAACAGCGCGAGCCTGGCCGCGCCGAGGACCGCAAGCAGCAGCACTGGCGCAACCGCGTAGCGAAGTATGGCCGCTTCAAAAGTCCAAAACGGGTAGTAGAGGATTACGAAGAGCCAAAGCACGGCTTCGGTTCGCCAAGTGGAGCTTCCGGCGCGAGGGATCAGCCACAACGGGGCCAGCAGGAGGAGGACGATCCCCATGGGATTCTGCGTTGGCGACTGGAAACTGGCCTTGCCACGGAAATGCACGTCATAGGGTGTATCCATCAATCGAAACAACGGGCGACGCCTCAAGCGGTTCGGCCTGCCGCGCACTTCCTCGCGGGGGTTGGCGGGGGAAAAAGGGTTGCCTGTCGCCAGGTAAGCGCGAGCTTGCCAAAGCAAGCCAAAAACGATGACAATAGCCGCCATGGCGGCGACCCGGCTGAACGTTTTCGGCTGGCGCCAAAGGGCGTACGCGCATGCCAGCGACCAGGGAACGGCTCCGAAGATGGCAACGTGCTTGATATCGAAACTCATCGCGATAAAAAAGGCGCCCACCAGCATCCAGCGGAACAGTTGCGTCTCGCGCCAGCGAAAATAGCACAGCAGCGCGGCCAGCTCATAGGCAGCCAGCGGAAGATCATTCTTGGTTACGCTCCCGGTCCAGTGCACGAACGGGATCGAGACACCTAAAACCACGCCGGTCACCGCCCAAGATCGGGAAATCCCGCAACTGCGCGCGATTCGATACAGCACCAGCAAGGCGAGACAGAAAATCGCGGGGTTGACGAATTGGGCGGCAATCTGTCCGGCCAATGCATACGCCGTCATCCCCAGCACTTCGAATCCCTGGGGAAAAAAGCCGTAGGGAATGGCGGCAGGGACGGTCAGGGCGTGCGTGGAAAGGAAGACGCGCATTAGGGGAAGGTGAAATTGGACGGTGTCGCCGTTCCAGGCGGGAGTGAGCAGAGTGGCGGCGGTGATGAGCGCGAAAATGATGGAGGCGAACACGGCGATGCTGACGTGGGGCGCGGTCATCTCCTGGTCCTGGAGCCATGCGGAGCGCATGGTTCGAAGCTCTTCTACCAGATCGCGAAAGCTCTTCCAAAAAAGGGCCAGAGGAGCCGTAAACAGCAGCACGAACACCCACGGATAAAATGCATGGCTGATGCCAAGCGCAAAGAGCAGGAGGGAAAAGATGCCGAAGCCGGCTAGCGCACTAAGAGCAAAATCGGCGTGAATGCCAAATCGTTCCGTGGCGAACTTGCCAACCGCGAAGGCGGCGGCTAGCATCCACACTGCCATGGCGCGCCCGCGGGCGAGTAGATAGCGCACAGCAGGAGAATGGCAATCGGCAGGACGATGGGTTCCCATCGCCAGAAGCCCCGGCGTCTGATCAGGTGATAACCAAAGGCCGCGGCGACACCCAGGCCGAGCGCGGCCAGCATCAGAAGGTAAAGCTGGGAATCCACTTGACGGAAGAGATCCAGGTTCAGGAGAAACGGCCGGATCGCTGCCGCCAGAACTACGCAGATCCACGCGGCCCAGGCGATGACGATCCATCGGCTGACGGTCGGGTATGGGGTGTTTGGGGAATTCGTTATTGGCGGATTGGTCATTCGGGTAGTTCGGCCGGCAGCTCCGGCATCAAGAACGTGAGCCCGAGCGCGAGAGCGTAGATTCCGATGCCAACCGCGGTGGCGGCATGCGCCAGCCGGGACGAGGGCGAGCTTCCGGGCATGAGCGCGGCCAGGTGTGTGGTGACCAGAGCCGCGGAGGTGCCAACCATGCGACCTCCGACGTTGGCGGCGAACCCTTCTCCGGTGCCGCGTAAATGCACCGGGTACATGCGCGGGAGATAGTTGCCCCAAAACGTCATTTGGGCAATGGTGGTGAATCCGGCGAAGAGCAGGCCGAGTCGAAACATTCCCAGGCTGTGACCGGCGGAATAGAGGAAGACGATGGGGATGATGGCGATGCCCGGTATCAGAAACATGCGCAGCAGACGGCGCCTGCTTACCACCACCAGGGCGAGAGTGGCGATCACGATGCGGCCCAGCAGGCCCCCAAACTCTTGCGTCCCTTGCACGCTTGAAATCACTTGGCCACGGGCGGACGGCGTCATTTGGGCGACTCCGGGCAAACCGGGCGCGATCTGCGGCGCTTGCTGAATGGTTCCGAATGCGGCCCCATAGGCGCACGCGAATAACAGCGTGCTGACGATGGTGATGCGGCGAAGCTCGGGGCTGAAAAGTTCGCGAAAGCTGGGGCGTTCCAGGGTGCCCGTCAGGCGCTGGTGCTCCCACTGCGGCGATTCCGGCAGGAACGGCCGGATGATGGCGAGCGGAATGGCGGGGGCTACTCCGGCGATCAGCGCATATCGCCACGCGGCATGGCCGCCTTGTATTACCGGCAGAGCTGCTCCCCAACGGCTGGCAACGTAGAACGCGCCGGCGGTGAGAACGCCGCCCAGCGAGGAAAAAGCCTGCGTATAGCCGAGCACGGCTTCGCGCGTTGTTGGATCGGGAAATAATTCGGCCAGCCACGCGACGGCCGCTACGAATTCCACGCAAGCGCCGGCGAAGGATAAAGTGCGGAACAGTAGCAGGGTCTCCAGATGTTCGGCGAGTCCCGAGGCTGTAGCCGAAACAGCATAGATCAAAATGCTCCAGGTGAGAATGCGACGCCGGCCGAAGCGGTCCGCGAAATAGCCGCCCCAGAGTCCGCAGAATCCACCCAGCAGCGGTGGTATCCAGAAGAGGTATCCGGCCCAATCGCGATACTCCGGCGTGCCAGGAGTCAAGTGGCCGAGTTCGGTGAGCGCGGGTTGCAGGATGAGGGGTCCGACCAGCACGACATAGATGTCGAAGAGGAAGCCCATGGCCGCGACGGCGCAGATGGTCCACTTGATGCTGTTCGAAATCACTCGCGGGCCGGTTCCGGACATAAACCGCAAGGCTAACACAGCAACCGGATCATATATCTTGAACACACGGATGTCCTTGAGTCAGCTTAATCGGCTACCATGGGCGTGGAGATTGCGCATGACCAGATTTACCCCGTTACTGCTCACCGGATTTGCCGTGCTTGCGCTTACAAGCGCGGCCTCAGCACAGCGCTACACCAGTCCGCCGGCTAGCGCGGATGCGGTGATCGCAGGGAATCACATCACCGTTGAGTATTATGCGCCGTCGATGCATGGCCGCAAGATCATGGGATCCCTGGTGCCATACGGGGAAGTCTGGTGCACGGGCGCAAATTGGGCCACCAAGATTACCACCGAGACAGATCTCGACATCAACGGCCTGAAGGTGCCTAAGGGGAGTTACACTATCTGGACGCTGCCGAACGAAAAGCAGTGGATGTTGATCATCAACAAGCAGACCGGGCAATTCCATTTGGACTATAACGAAGCTCAGGACTTCGGACGGGTGAAAATGAATCTGAAAGCGCTGAGTTCGCCCGTGGAGACGTTCAAGATTGAGCTGGCCCCGACGGGCGGCAATGGCGGGACGCTTTCCGTGCTGTGGGAGAACACGGCGGCATCGGTTCCAATTACCGTCTTGCACTGACAGCTGCACGCGCGCCTGCCGGACCGGCGTTAGCTGTTGTTCGGAACGTAGGCGCTTTGCGTCAGGTTATCGGCCATTACTTGCTTGCCGTAGACGCGCAGCATGCGCCGGGCGATCACAAGGTCCTTATCGAATTGCTCTTTTTCGGCCGAGAGCAGTTGTTCGGCGGTCCTGAAATCAATGCCCGCTGACAGGTCATGCGCGCTCAGCAGATCGCTGACATAGGTGGCGAGCCAGTGCTCGGATCTCATGAGCGTCTGCAGTCGAGCGAGAGTCTTTTCTTCGTCTAATATTTGAGTGCTCACAGCAAGGTCCTCCGGTGGGAATAAACTAACAGCGTTAGGATACTACGAAATCCGTTTCTCCGGCATCGCGCGCGTCGGAAGCATCGAACGACCGAACTTCACGCACCAGGGCTTCGATATTTGCCACCATTTCGCGGGACGTGCGAGTCAACTCATGGTGTTCGCCGAGCCGGCTATGCAACACGATGGGAACGTCGGCGGTGTCGGCCATCAAGTCCGTGGCTTTGCGCGTCAGTTCGCTGAATCCTCTGGTATCAAAGTTCATAATTCGCGTCCTTAAGAGGCACCCACCTGGCGGGATTCGTCCGCGATCTCCGGAAACAGGCGGGGATAAGCCCGGTACATTCTGCGAGCGGTAAGGAAGTCACGTAGAAAATCGTCCTTGCGCTGCTGCAATAATCGCTCCACGCTTTCAAACGTGAGTCCGCCCGATGCGCGGGCAAGAACCAGGAGTTCGTCCACGAACGCCGACAACCAATGTTCGGGGTCCAGACCGGATCGGCCCGAGAACGGGATTGGCGCCGCCGAAGGGACATGGATTTCTTGCGCCGGCGGCACCGGCTTTGCAAGGGCGGCAGCGGGTTCCGGCTTCTCAGCGGCAGCGTTGCGGACTTCGCGCAAAGTATTCGCGATGCCGGAAGCGGCTGAATTGGCCAGCTCAGTCAATCGGTGGTCGCTCCCCAGGCGCGAGCCGATCGAGACAGCCAGCTCAGTAGCGCGAGAGCGCGCCTCCGACAGCGTGCGGATCAGGTATTCAAAGTCCGCTTCAGGGATGTACAAGATTGAAGTCTAATCGGTTATGGCCGTTACTTCAACTGGGGGCCAGGCTAGTACCTTTCGGTTACGCCATGCGCGCGAGCTTGCTTATGACGATGAGTTCACCCACATGACGTTGGGTATGCTCGGCCAAATGGACCACCAACCCCACCACCGTGGTGGGCAATTGCTTGCGGCCCACCGCGCGGGCGTGGGTCAAAGTGGCTGGATCAAGGGCGCGAATCACTTGTTCGGACTCCTGGAGCGAGCGCGCCACCATTTCCAGCAATTCCACACGGTTGGGCCCGGGTTCCATCTCAGTGCGAGCCGTCTCGACCTGCTGGGTGGTGAGTTGTTCGCCGCGCAGGTAAGCGGTTAAGCGTTCCACGCTTCCCGCGATATGCCGCAGTTGGAAGCCTACCGGAGCAAGCCCATGGGGCCGCGACCAAATTTGCTCGTCGCTGAGGCCTTCGGTCCAATGGGCGAGGTCCTCCTGCGCTTGCATGTAGGCGTGTAACGTCGGCGCGAGCAGTGGATGCACCCCCGCGAGCGGTCCCCGGAGCCAGGGCTCGACCGGATCAACCGCCATGCTTATGCACTTGCGGGATGCCCAGGCGGTTGACAGTGTCGCCCTCGAAATCGAATTCGATCAGCACCGCGGGTTCGTCGCCCACTACCCAACCTTCGTGTCCGGGCTCTACGGAAACAAACTTGGGCGCCTTGTACTCTTCAACGCAGCCGTCCGCGAAACGTACGTTGATCTGGCCGCGCGCCATGAATCCAACATGCGCGTGCATGCAATACTTGCTGCCCACCAGCGCACTCATTTCGGTGGCCCAATGGTATCCAGGCGGGTAGATCAGCCGTTTCACCCTGGCTGAACCGGCCCGCGCGACGTCCACCTGGACGCCGCACATCTCGCGATGCTCGTCCGACTCCACAGGTCCAAGAAGCGGATCGGTTTCATTCATGATTTTCTCCTATTGGATCTAGGTTAACGCGTGGGAAGGGTATTCAAGTATTCGCGCATGGCTTGTAGAGCGCGGGCGCGATGGCTCACTTCCATTTTTCGTTCGATGGGCGCTTCTCCGAAGGTGCACCCGAACGGCTCATAGAAAAATATCGGATCGTACCCGAATCCGTTGGTTCCTTTTGGCACATCCGTGATACGGCCTTCCACTTCTCCGCGAAAGGTGTGCAACAAACGGCCGGATTGGGCCAGCGCGACCACGCAGACGAATCGGGCGCTGCGATTGAGAACGCCGTGCATGCGATCGAGCAAGAGACGGATGTTCTCTTCGCCGGTGGCATGGGGGCCTGCAAATCGCGCCGAATAAACGCCCGGCGCGCCGCCGAGAGCATCCGCCGCGAGTCCTGAATCGTCCACAAACAGAATGTCCGTCGCTATGCAGCGAGTAGTATAGGGCCTTTTGAATGGCGTTCTCCTCGAATGTTGTCCCTGTCTCGTCGGCTGGCGGGATGGATGCCAAGCCAGGCAGCGACTCCACTTGGAAGGAGCTTTCCAGCGCCATTTGAAACTCACGCAACTTTCCGCGATTCGTAGTGGCGCAGTACAGTTTCAAACTCAGATCCCCAGTGCCGCCTTCTGGATCTCGAATAGCTCCCGGATGCCTTGGCGTCCCAGCGCGATCATTTGGGCCAGCTGCTCGTCGTCGAAGGCGGTCTTCTCGGCGGTGGCTTGCAGTTCAACGAAGCGTCCGGCGCCTGTCATGACGATATTCATGTCCACTTCCGCGGCGGAATCTTCCTCGTAGCAAAGGTCCAACAGAGGAACGCCCGCCGCCGATATTCCGACGCTGATTGCGGCCACCGGCTGCGTGATGGGCAGGGATTTCAGGGTGCCGAATTTGACCAATTTCTGAAGTGCCAGCATCAACGCCACATAGGCGCCGGTGATGGACGCAGTGCGGGTGCCTCCATCGGCCTGCAGCACGTCGCAGTCCACCACGATAGAGCGATCACCCAGCGCCACTGTGTCCACCACAGCACGCAGCGAGCGCCCGATCAGGCGTTGGATCTCGAGCGTACGTCCAGAAGCGCGGCCCTTGGTAACTTCACGCGGCGTGCGCGAAGCCGTGGCTCGCGGTAACATCGAATACTCAGCGGTGACCCATCCGCGTCCGCTGCCGCGCAAAAACTGCGGAACGGTATCTTCCACGGTTGCGGCGCACAACACGCGGGTGTTTCCGGCCTCGATCAGCGCCGAGCCTTCGGCGGTCATCAGGTAGTTGGTGGTAATTCGTACCGGACGCAATTGGTCCGGCCTGCGTTGATCGATTCTCATTGTGTGTTGGATTGCAGGGAATAATAGAACAGAAGACACATCAGTGCAACTCCTAGCGCGACCAGAACCAGGCAGGGGACGGCGGCGCGCGCGGACTTTACCTTTTGAGAAGTCTTCTTACTTCCGGCAGACTTGAACTTGGCCATGAAATCCCAGTGTAGATGGTACGCGCGCCCATTTCATTCCGGGAAGCCTATTTGGACGCTCAATTCGCCGCTATAATGCGCGACGGGTTCGCCCTGCGGCGCTGGAAGACCCGACGCTGCAAACAGAGTTTCTCGCAAGTTCAAGACGCTCGCGCGAGCCAGGGGCCAAGGCGGATGCTCGATTTGCGCGGAGTACAGGCGGCGTTTCCGGGAGCTCGCGTACAAACGAAATCGCGCGGTAAGGAAATGGTCGCGTTCCGAAAGCTGGGCGGGTGAGAATACTTCACCGGGCCGCACGAGAATGTCGGTGATGGCTCGCGGATCATGCGGCCATTTGCGAGCGCTGCGATAGCGAATCGCGCCATCTTCCTCGGTGACATGCATGCTTGCCCAGAAGTAAGGCAGATGATAGCCGATACGGGCTCCGATAACCGCGGCGAGCCGCGCTGCGTCCAACGAAAAGAACCAGACCGCCGGGCGGCCGTCCGGCCCGACGACATAGGTGCGGAGGTTTGTTTCGGGGAAATAAGGAATGCCTGGAGAGTCGAAGATTTCAAACGGAACCAGTCCGACCCAAGCTGTATTGTCGAAGGTGTCCAATTGGAGTCCTTCCGGAATGAAACGGCGGATCAGATCGGGCGGATACGGCCAATGCAGGAATGTGAGGCGACGCCAAGACTGCCGCATGGCAACACGACTGAGCGGCTCAGTGGGGCTTTCCGTATCCGCCTCCACCGGGCGATTCGATGCGCAGGACGTCGTGAGGGTGCACTTCAAAGCGTGCCTTTCCAGGAATGGCAATGGTTCGCTTGCCGCGCTGCAGCAAGTTCTTGCCGGGCGATCCCGCGCTGCCGCCCGATAACCCATACGGCCCGCGTTCGCGCCGATCCGAGAGGATGGTGACGTCCGCCCGCGTGAGAAACTCGAACTCGCGGACGATGCCATCGCCTCCGCGATGCTTGCCTTTTCCGCCGGAGCCCGAGCGGATTCGATAGCTGCGAATGCGCAATGGATACAAGTGTTCAAACGCTTCCACCGGCGTGTTCCAGCTATTGGTCATGTGCGTGTGAGTGGCGCTTGCGCCATCCGACAAAGCTGACGCTCCCATGCCGCCCGCGATGGTTTCGTAGTAGGCGAAGGGGCGTCCGCGCACGGCGTCCCACCCTCCGAAAGTGAGATTGTTCATGGTTCCCGAACTCGCGGCGGGTATCCGCTCGGGCGCCGCTTGCGCCAGAGCCAGCAGGATCACATCCGTGATGCGCTGCGACGTCTCGACATTGCCCGCCGCCATCGCGGCCGGCGGTTGAGCGCTGACCACCAGCCCACTGGGCGCGATGATCTGGAGGGGGCGCATGACGCCGGAGGTGTAAGGAATGTCTTCGCGCACTAAACATCGGAACACATAGGTCGCAGCCGAAACGGCTACCGCGTAGTTAGCGTTCACGGAGCCTTCTACTTGCGGATCGGAGCCGGTGAAATCGACGGTGGCGCGATCGCCGCGAATGCTTACCGTGGCTGCAATCTTAACGGGCCGGCCCGTGATGCCGTCGTTGTCCAGATAGTCTTCGGCGCGATACGTTCCCGAGGGGAGCCGCCGGATGGCCGAACGCAGCATGCGCTCGCTGTAATCCTTCAGCGCCGCCATGTTGCGCCGCACCGAAGGCAGTCCGTACTTGGCCGCTAATTCCAGCAAGCGCTGTTCGCCGCGTTTGATCGCCATGCATTGCGCCAGCAAATCGCCTTCGCGCTCCACCGGAGTGCGCACGTTGGCGAGAATCAGATCGAGCAATGGACGATCCATGCGGCCGCCGCGCGCCAGCAGGATCGGCGGAATGCGAATGCCCTCCTGGTAAATCTCGCGGGCCAGGGGCATCGATCCAGGGCTCATGCCGCCTACATCGGCGTGATGCGCGCGATTCGCCACGAAGAATGCGGGTTTGCGGTTTCCCTTGATGAAGACAGCGGAGACCGCGGTAATATCCGGCAAATGCGTGCCCCCGCGAAAAGGATCATTCAGTATCGCGACGTCTCCCGGTCTAAGATCGAAAGCCTGGGTCGCGTGCCACACTGACAGCGGCATGGCGCCGAGATGCACTGGCATGTGATCGCCCATGGCGACCGTTTCGCCCTCGGCATCGTACACCGCGCAAGAATAGTCGCGGCGCTCCTTGATGTTCGCCGAGTACGAAGTTTTGCGCAGCACCGCGCCCATTTCCTCAGCGATGGAAACCAGCAGGTGGCGGAACAGCTCCAGTTCGATTGGGTTCGTCTTCATTCTTTGCAGGTCGAGATGTGCACCAGGAAACTAGCCACCCTTTGCCAGCGGCCATTCTCGGAGTTTTCGATGACGTAGCTGTGCGACGCGGCGTCGGTGCGGACGCGCCAGGTTGGGGGCTTCGCTTTCGCAGATCGGGCCGGTTCGCCCGAATGTTGCTGAATCGTCCAGCTCTCTCCACCCGTTTGAGTTTCATACAGCTCATGCGTTCCGTTATCGAGCCGCGCGTCGATCAGGAGCGTTCCGTGGTCCTGCGAATCGAACGAAAAGCGCTCGATGGCGGCCACCCGGCTTTCCTCGAAGACCGGTCGTTGGCGCCAGGTCTTGCCGCCGTCCGTGGTAATCAGAAAGAACGGATCGCGCGGGGCGCTTTGTAAATTTGCGCCCGAGATCCAGCCGTTTTGGAAGTCGACGAATTGAATCTGATCGAGACCAGAAGTTAATAGGCGCATGTACGGTTCGCTCCAGGTCTTGCCCTCATCGTCGGAACCAAGCAGGATCGAGTATAGCGTAGCCATGGGCGTGTGAATATTTCCGGTGACGAAGAGTTTGTTGCCGACCGCCTCAACGTTTTCGAGCTCCAGATAGACTGGACACGGATCTTCCTCCGAGCACCCGAGTCCCGTCGCTTGCTTATCCTCTTTCGTGCATTCATACACAATACGCATCGGCTTGCCGGTGTTGTCGAGCGGAGCCTGCGCGCAGAGCGGGAGGGCAGCGACCAGCGCCAGCAGGGAGCGACGATCAAACATCAAATTCGATTCCCTGTGCCAAAGGCAGTTCTTGCGACCAATTGATCGTCACGGTCTGCCGCCGCATATAGGTTTTCCAGGAATCGCTGCCGGATTCGCGTCCGCCGCCGGTGTCCTTCTCACCGCCAAACGCTCCGCCGATCTCCGCGCCGCTGGTGCCGATGTTGATATTCGCGATGCCGCAGTCGCTTCCACGCGCGCTCAGAAATGTTTCGGCCGACACTAGGTTGGTGGTGAACATGGCCGAGGACAGCCCTTGTGGAACGGCATTGTGCCATTGAATGACTTCGTTCAGGTCGTCGAACTCGATCAGGTAGAGAATCGGCGCGAACACTTCTTCCTGGACGATGGGCATTTCGGCGCGCGCCTTCACCAGCGCCGGCTTAACGTAACAGCCGCCCAATTCTTCACCGCCGTAGATGATCTCGCCGCCCTCGGCCCGAATGCGGGCGAGCGCAGCCTGCATCGCGTCTATCGCCTGCCGATCGATGAGGGGACCCATCAGCGTCTTTTCGTCGAGGGGATCTCCGATGCGGATCCGGCCGTACGCGGATTGGAGCCGCTGCGTCATTTCTTGGGCGATTCCACGGTGCAAGAACAGCCGCCGGATACTGGTGCAACGCTGGCCTGCAGTACCCACCGCTCCGAAGAGCACGGCGCGAAGAGCCAGATCGAGATTGGCATCGTTCATAACGATGACGCCATTGTTGCCGCCCAGTTCGAGCAGCGTGCGACCTAGGCGGCGCGCAACAGTTTCCGCTACGATGCGCCCCATGCGCGTGGAGCCAGTCGCGCTGATCAGCGGAATCCTGCGATCCTCGATTAACCGCTTTCCGATAACTGCATCGTCGCCGATGATCAATTGGAAAACGCCGCTCCAACCATGCCGCGAGAGCACGCGATCGCAAATGTTTTGCACGGCGATGGCGGTCAATGGCGTTTTGAGCGACGGCTTCCAGATGACGCAGTCTCCACACACCGCGGCGAGCAAGGCATTCCAGGACCATACCGCGACCGGAAAATTGAACGCGGAGATCACGCCCACAACTCCCAGAGGCTGCCACTGCTCAACCATGCGGTGTTCGGGACGTTCGCTCGCTATCGTCAGCCCGTAGAGCTGCCGCGAAAGTCCGACAGCGAAATCCGCGATGTCGATCATTTCTTGCACTTCACCCTTGCCTTCGGCCAGAATTTTGCCGGTTTCGAGCGTGACCAGCATTCCCAGGTCGTCCTTGAAGCGGCGCAATTCGTCGCCGATCTCGCGTACAATTTGGCCGCGCTTCGGGGCGGGAAGCATACGCCAGCGATTGAAAACGTCGAGACTGTTGGCGATCGTGCGCTTGTAGTCGTCGGCTGAGGCCAAGGTAACTCGAGCGAGTGTGCTTCCGTCGGCCGGGTTGATTGAAGCGACGCCTGTACTGTCCGAAACGACGCCCAGACGCTCCAAAATAGAACGCGCGGTCATTGTGTCAACCATTGAAATCCCTCCGGTCCGGTAGCGAATCGCCGTCCGGCGCGGCGTACGGTGCGTTCAATGCGCTCCACCACGTCGCGTTGAAAGCTGTCATCCAGCCAGTCTTCAAAACCGTGCTTCCGGCCGATCGTTACCGCAGCCTCGCGCGTCGTGGCGCCGCGCGGCTTGACGGATCGCACATGCAGCGCATCGCCGATGATGTCATGGTCCGTGGCCTCTAGCGCGATTGCAGCCAACTCCTCAGGATCACATGGCAGCAGCGGTGCAAGCGTCGCAAAAGTCGTGATGCCCGCCGAGCGTAGTTCGCGAATGGCGCTTAGCCGGCAGTCGAGCGTGGTGCAATGCGGCTCGTACAACTTGCGCACGGCCTCGCGATTCGTAGTCAACGAAAAACTCACCCGCAGCGCCGTTCGGCGCGATAATTCCTGCAGAATCCCAAGATCCCGTACGATCAGCGGCCCGCGTGTCTGGATCACGAACACATTCGGAGGACGCTCTAGAAGCGCGTTGAGGATGCGGGGCATCAACATCTGGCTCTCTTCCGCCGGCTGATACGGGTCTACCAATGGCGAACAGTAGATCACCTGCGTGTCGCGCAACTGGCGGCGCAGCAATTCCGGAGCATTGTTCTTGAACGTGGTGAACTGTCCCCAGTGCCGCCAGTCCTCCGGCTTCAGGCCGCCATAGATTCCCATGGTCGGGACATAGCAATATGTGCAGCCAAAAGTGCAATTGCGGGCAGGTGTCAGGGAGTGCGTAAATCCGGCGTCGGCGATAAATCCAGCGGTTTTGCTGAGAACGCTTTTCGCTTCCGCTTCTAAAACCTGGAACGGCATGGCTGCCTCAGGTTTGCGCGCCCAAGAGCCGCCGGCGCAAGCATGTCGAGCGCGATGTTGGTGGAAAACGCGCGCACCCGATCGCGATCCGCGGGCCATTGAATGCGCCGGACTTCGCTGCCATCGGGCGCGGCTAGACCAATGAACACCAACCCAACCTTCTCGCCATCCGGCCCAGCGTAGCCGGTGATCGAAAGCGCATAGTCCGATCCTGTGCCCGCTCGAGCACCCTCGGCCATGGCCTGCGCCACCGGTTCGCTCACCGCTGTGTGCTCCGCAAGCATTTCAGCCGGGACATGCAGCAACTGAATCTTCATCTGATCCGAGTAGGTGACAAATCCGCCGCGAAAATAATCGGACGCCGATGGAACCGCGGTGATCCTTCCTCCCAGTAGTCCGCCTGTCGCGCTCTCCGCCACGCTCAGCGACGCCCCGCGAGCGCGCAACAAGTCGCCAATGACTTTTTCCAGCGAGTCGCCATTGCAGGAGTAGATACGATCGCCCAGCAGCGGCTCAATCTCGGCACTGGCTTGCGCCACCAGCGTTTCAGCTTCCTGCTCGGTTGCGCATCGCGCCCGCAAATGGATGTGAATCTCGCCGGATACCGCGAGGATAGTGGTCGCTAGATTCGGGTAGCGCTTGTACACCGGGGAAATCAGTTGATCCAGGTCGGATTCGCCCATCCCAACCACGCGCAGCCATCGCATGCGAATCACTTGCGGCGGAAGTAGTTTCTCAAGGCGAGGCAGGCACTGTCCTTCGAACATCGCCTTCAACTCCACCGGTGGTCCTGGCAACAGCACGAACGCCACGCCATCGTTCAAGATCCACTGTCCCGGCGCGGTGCCCTTCGTGTTGGGCAGTACCTCGGCGCCTTCGATAACATAGGCTTGGCGCCGGTTGATTTCCGCCATTTTCCGTCCAAAGTAGCGCAGCCGCGCTTCGATGCCGTCGCAAATATCCTGATGAAACACCATCGAACGGCCCAGCGCGCCAGCCACTGCTTCGCGCGTGAGGTCGTCTTCGGTCGGGCCCAGGCCGCCCGTGAGCACGACAATTTTCGACCGCGCGGCCGCGCCTAAAATGCTGTCGGTGAGCCGCTCGCGCTCGTCGCCGACTACAGTCTTTCGCACAACTTCCACGCCCAACGCGTTGAGCTGATCGGTGAGATACAGAGAATTGGTGTCCAGCCGCTGCGGCGTCAGCAATTCCGAACCAATCGCGATGATTTCGGCGTCGGGCATTACGGAAGGGGACGGCCCGTGATGCCCACGTCCACGCGAAACAGCGCGTTGTTGGTGGAAACCACCATGGCTCGCGAAGGTGTAAACGCCAGTCCGACGATGCCGGGGCCGGATAGGAATAATTCCGGATTCCGGTCGTGATCGAACCGAACCACGCCGCGCCGTCCGCCGAGGGATGCCGCGACGTACAATCGCCCTTCGGCGTCCAGCGCCAAGCCTTGCGGGCGTCCTAACCCGCGATAGTAAGTTTCCACTTCGCCGGCCGCGGAAATGCGATGCACTGAATCAAAGCTCGATGTGGTTGGCCCGGTCACATAGAGGTAGCCGTCGTCGCCAAACGCGAAATGATAGGCCGCGATGGAGGGTTCCAATGTGGCGAAAACATAAATCTGGCGCGACCGGCTGATCTTGAAGACCGTGCCGCTGCGGTCGCCGACATATAAGTTTTCGTCGGGATCGAATGCGATCCCGGTGGCCACGCCCATCCCCTCGGCGTACACCGAAACATTTCCCGCCGAACTGGCTTGATAGATGACGCCGTCGTAGCGGCTGGAAATATACAGCACGCCCGCTTTGTCGAAGGCCAGACCGGTGGCGTTCATGATCTCGCTCGCAAATGGCTTGGAGTTGTAGTTGAGATCGATCTTGTACACAGAGACCGGCGTCTTCTGCCCGCGCGAGCCGCTGAACGTCACATAGACATTGCCAAAGGAATCCACCGCGGGATTCCCAACCGGGTACAAATTCTCCGCGATTTGGATGCCGATATCGCAAGTCCACGCCTGGCTGCTATGAGCGCCAGCCGCGACCACCAGTTCGCCCGCCGAAACTCCTTCCGGCACGCGCACAATCAAGTGGGATTCCGAGCCGATGACGATGGGCGCCTCCACATCGCCGATAGTGACGCGCGGCCGCTCGGATTTTGCCAGCCCTGCGCCGCGAATTTGAAATTCACCTCCCGGGATGGCCGCTTCCGGTGTGACGGTGGAAATTTGCGGACGGCCGTTCGAGTCCTTCTTAGATGCCATAAGAGAATAAATGAAAACGATCTAATACGAATATAGCAAGCGCACCGTACAGCCCCGCCATGACGTCGTCGGCTACAATGCCCCAGCCGCCTGGCAACCTTTCGAGCTGGCGCGCCGGCGCGGGCTTCCACATGTCCAATAATCGGAACAGCGCGAACGCCGCTAGCCACGTTTTCCAGTTGAAGACTGAAACGCCAACCAGCGTGATCCACTGTCCGATCACCTCGTCGACGACGACGATCTGCGGATCCTTGCGATTAGTCTGCGTCGCCACAACTCCGGCCGCCCAGATTCCCGGCGCCAGCAAAATCGCGGTCAGCAGCAGCAACGTACCGCGGCCGTAGCCGAAATAATTCAGCCCGATCGCAATGATCAGCCCGGCCAGCGACCCCGCCGTTCCAGGCGCCACGGGCACAAAGCCGCAGCCAAACCAGGTGCCGATCAGAAATGCGGCGTGGTTCCGTGGGGCCGGCGCGTCAGAACTCGTCATCTTCTTGTTGGTTGGGATTTAACCGGTCGTTCTCGAGGTCCTCGGGCTGCACTGGAGTAGAGATCACGTACTTTTCGGTGGCCCAATTCGCCAGATCCATGATCTTACAGCGCTCGCTACAAAAGGGATGATAGAGCGAGTCGGCGGGAACTTCCTTTTTACAGATCGGGCAATTCATCGCGTAGCGGCAAGGATGGGGAACGCATTTGGCGCGGGAATCGGCAACGGGTCCTCGGATGCCTCGTCCAATGTGCCGATCAGGTCGTAATCGTGCGCTTCGGTGATTCGCATGCGGCGGATCTCGCCACGGCGCGGCTCGGCGCCCGCGAAATCGTTCACGTAGCAGAACCCGTCGATCTCCGGCGCCTGGGTCGACATGCGGGCCTGCCACAATAGATCCGTCTCAGGCGATGGGCCTTCGATGAGCACGTCCACTTCGCGCCCGATCATGCCGCGGTTTCCTGGATTTCGAAATCCGCCGCTGCACGGCCATCAGCTTCTGCTTGCGGTTGTGAATCGCGCGGCCGTCCACTTTGGCGTCCAACTGAAAACTTGCGCTGCTGTCTTCGTCGGAATAGGAGAAGACGCCCAGCCGGTCGAACTCGCGCGGCCTTCACGAAATCGCTCAGGATCTCGAAATCGGCTTCGGTCTCGCCTGGAAAGCCCACGATCATGCTGGTCCGGATCGCGACGCCTGGGATGGTGGCGCGTATCCGCTCCAGCAGCTTCAAGAAGAAATCGCCATGCGACCCGCGCTTCATGCGCTTCAATACATTCGGGCTCGCATGTTGCAACGGCATGTCGATGTACTTCACCAGGCTGGGATGTTCGGCGATGGTATCCAGCAATTTCTGCGTGATCCGGTTCGGATAACAATACAGGAACCGGACCCACTTCTGGTGCTCAGTCTCAATCTGCGCCAGCCGCGCCATCAATTGCGGCAGCCCGTCCTTCATTCCGAGATCCACGCCGTACGAAGTGGTGTCCTGGCCGATCAGATTGATCTCGCGCACGCCCTTCGCAAACAGCCGCGTAGCTTCGGCGATCACCGATTCAAAACGCCGGCTGCGGAATTTGCCGCGATACTGCGGGATCACGCAGAACGAACAGGGATGATCGCAGCCCTCGGCGATCTTGATATAGGCGAAGTGATTGGCGGTCGCCAAAACGCGCGGCGTCAGATCGTGATAAAGATACGGTTCCAGTGGATTCGCGGCAGGCTCGAACCCTTCGCACAGACGCCACGATCTTCGAGAGCTCGTTGGTGCCAATCACGGCGTCTACTTCGGGAAGCTGATTCCGGATGTCGTCGCGGTAGCGCTCCACCAGACATCCAGCCACGATCAGTTTTTGCGCGCGGCCAGTCTTCTTGTACTCGGCCATTTCCAGAATCGTGTCGATGGACTCCTGCTTGGCCGGATCGATGAAACTGCAGGTATTCACCACCAGGACGTCGGCTTCGCCGGGTTGCGGACGTCAGCTGGTGCCCGCGCTCGGACAATTCACCCATCATCACCTCGGTATCAACGAGGTTCTTGGGGCAGCCGAGACTTACAAAGCCAATTTTCAAGATTATGCCGCGGAGGGAAGTCCGTCACTTACAGGATAGCAAGCGCTTCGGTAATTGACGAGACTTCGATCGGGAAATGGCGTTTTCGGCGCATGAGCTTCCAAAATACCCAGTAACACCCTGGTCTGAAAGGGTTTAGCCATATAGTCGTCCATTCCAGCCGCTAGGCACTTCTCACGGTCGCCCTCCATCGCTCCCGCCGTCAAGGCAATGATGGGCAAATGTTGGCCGCTTAACTTCTCCTTTGTCGCGGATGGCCGCGGCGGCTTCCAACCCGTTCATGTCCGGCATCTGCACGTCCATCAACAGCACATCGAATGATCCGTGTTCCAGGGCGGACAGCGCTTCCCGTCCGCTCGACACCACCTCGACGCTATGCCCATGCTTTTCCAGGATGCGAACGGCTACGCGCTGGTTGACTGGGTTGTCTTCGGCGAGCAAAACCTGAAGCCTCCTGCAATCCTCGGGATGCTGACCGTTGGCGAGGGAGCCTGTGGCGGGCCTTAGGTTGCCAGTCGCCTTCGCAGCGGGCGCGGCAAAAACGGCCGTGAAGTGAAACTGGCTTCCCTCGCCGGGCGTGCTTTCCACCCACATGTGCCCGCCCATCATCTCCACCATCCGCGACGAAATGGTGAGACCCAGGCCCGTGCCGCCGAAGCGCCGAGTCATGGATCCGTCGGCTTGCGCGAACGCCTCGAAAATCAACTTTTGCTTCTCCGGGAGCGATTCCGATGCCGGTGTCTCGCACCACAAAATGCAGTTCGACATTCCCCTTGTCCCCCTTGGCGCGTCGATTCCAGCGCCACATGCACCCCCACTTCTCCCCGCTGGGTGAACTTGAGTGCGTTTCCGATCAGGTTGAGCAGCACTTGCCCCAGACGCAGTTCATCGCCGACCAGTGCATCCGGTACGCCGGTCATCGACGTGGCAGGTGAGCTTCAGACCTTTCTCGAGCGCGCGCGACAGCATGGTCTGGCTAGCGCCCTCCGCCATCTCGCGTAAATCGAAATTCCTCCGGGTTAAGCTCCAGTTTCCCGGCCTCCACCTTGGAGAGATCCAAAATATCGCTCAAAATTCCCAGTAGCGAGTCCGCCGACATCTTGGCCATACCAGAGACACTCGCGCTGCTCGGCGCTGAGCGAAGTGTCCAGCACCAATTCCAGGGTGCCGAGAATGCCGTTCATAGGCGTGCGAATCTCGTGGCTCATGTTTGCCAGGAACTCGCTCTTCGCGACATTGGCCGCCTCGGCCGCCTCTTTGGCGCTGCGCAAGTCTTCTTCGGCTTGTTTTCGTGCGGTGGTTTCGCTGACCACCAGGCAGACCGTCTTGGCGCTGGCATCACCCGATCGAATGGGATGAAAGCGGACCGTGACCCAGCGCAAGGCACCCGCCGGGTCCTTGGAACGCTGGAACGAATATTCAAGCTCCTGGGACTGGCCGGTTTGGAGAGCGGCTTGGAGTTTGTCGAGGTACGACTGCGTAATTGCATCGCCCAGAATGGTCGCGATGTTTTGCCCGATCATCTCGGCTTTGGGCCGTGGCAGCAGATCGTCGCTGCGCGCCCAAACGTCCAGAAAGGTCCCCTGCTCGTCCATCTCGAGCACGACATCGTCCAGCGAATCCACCAGCGCCCGCAGGCGCTGTTCGCTTTTGCGCAGGCTCTCATCGACGCGCTTGCGCTCCGATAGATTCACCATGAAGCCGACGGCGGTGTTTTCGACGGGATCCAAAGTCGCCATGCCAAGCAGAGTCTGAATACGATGCCCGTCGGTGTGAACATATTCCACCTCGACGGGAGCAGATGCTCCTTCTGAATCCAGCTGTCGTTGGAACTGCGGGATCAAGTATTCATACTCGGGCGCGAACGTCCCTTTCCAGCGCACCTGTCCGGCAGCTAGCTCTTCCCGGGTGTGACCCAGGAGTTCCAGGTAGGCATCGTTGGCATCGCGAATGTATCCTCTGCGATCGCCGACGAACATCGCGATGACGTTGGACTTGGCCAGGATGGTTTGCATTCCTTCGCTCAGCGGGCGCGAGATGCGGCGCGAAAGCAGCCAGGAGATAGCGCCGAATCCTGCCAGCGACAGCAGGGTAAAACTCAGCACGACGCGCCTGCTCAGGGCGGCGGTGCGGACGCTTTCACGCTCGGCAAGTGCCTCTTTCGCGATCACCAACTCACTGATGTGGTCTTGCTGGTGGTCCAGCGCGTGAAACGACCTTTCCAGTTCAGGAAGATGCTGGATTCCGATTGACCGATCGTGTTCTGCCAATTCTCCAATCGCTTCCGCTTCCTGAATGTAAGCCTCTAGCGACGGGTACAAGCTGTTCAGTGCCGCCCGTACCTCGGGATCAAGCGCGGGCGTCTTTCGGTTCTGCTCCATGTCGTCCCGCAGGCTCTTCGCGTCCGCCCGGAGACTTGCGCGCTCCGTGGCTCGCTCGTCTTCCGTAGTGGCCAGCATCGCACCCAGAGCGTCGCCGCGCAGATCGTCATGCAGCATGTCTCCCTCCCAGTGCCGTCGCAGCGAAGAAGTTGCGGCCACGATACCGCGCGTCTTTTCAGTCAGCCCGCTAATGGTGTAGAAGCTCATCAACGCGACACCTATCGCCGGCACAATCCCGGCCGCGCTCCACAGCAACAGCCGATTCCTTATAGAGCCCAGATGGCGCCACTTCTTTCCCCGCGAGCCTTTTACACTTGCCGCCATAGCTGCTTTTGCACCGAGGTGGTCACGCACCTCCACTGACTTACGTTTCGGCCCAAAAGGCAGAATAAATAGTCGAAGGTCGTATTTCCTGGCGCGGCCGAGCAGCCGGCTTCACTTTTGCAGGTTGTATAGCTTGGCCGCGTTATCGCGAAGAATCATGCGCGCCAGTTCGACAGCGCGATCTCGCGTGATTTCCCTGTCGTTGAACATCTCTGTCAGCGCCAAGCCCAAGGCCTGCCGGCCTGTGCTGCTCGCCACCCAGCCCGATTGCTCCCAGCCCATCTGGTCCGAATACGGATAAGCATCGGTCCCGAACAAGACTTTATCCGGAGCGAATTCCAGCCATTCTCGCAGCACCTCGGCCACCGCCCGAGGATAGTTCATTAATGTTTGGGCGGAGAAATCGGCGTACACATTCGGCTTAGTCAGGAGCGCCGTGATTTCGCGAATAAACGGCCACCCCCCGTGCAGCAGGACGAAATTGGTTTTGCGCAAACGAGGATCGTTGAACACCGATTCCAGCAGCAGCGGATTCGTCCCGGCGATGCCGAAATAGCCACCCGCGCCCCAGGCTACGTGCAGATGCACCGCCATGCCAAGGCGTCCGGCTTCAGCAGCGATGTAGCGGAACAGGAAGTCCTGCAATTTCTTGTATGCCTGTCCATGCGCGTATGCCGACTCGGCTTCGGCGCGAGAAACATCTTCGAAATCGAGCGATCGCAGATAGGCGGCTTCGAACTTGATGGCGACGGCGCCGGCGCGTTTTTGACGTTCCAGCGTCGGGTCTACGACCTTTTGCAGATATTCGCTGAGTGAGACGGGCGGCTTGGTGTAGCCGCACTCTTTGAGATACTGCGCGAGCAGGCGATCTTCGTCTTCAAAGAATGCCTTGCGGTCTGGGTTTGTCGCGAGCACGTGATTATCCAGTGGAAACAGCAGCGCATCTACAAACGACACCCATAGGAATCGCGGCGGCACGAGACCAGGTCCCATGGCAACCCGGTTAGCCAGCATGGTTTCGATTCCCAGTTGATCGAGCACCCAGTTGGGGTAGCCTGCGCCCTTCTGCGCAATCACATCTTTTTTCTGGCTGCTTCCGAAAAGCTGACGCGAGGCTTCGGCGGCCAGCGGCGATCCAGCGCGCGTCCGGATGGGTTCCGTGTACCGTTCCATGTGCTCGACGGGCAGCGCGTCGTAACCGGCGTCACCGGCGGCGGGAAGCACGGGATGGGCGTGATTGTCGATGGCTTTGATCTTGGCGATTTCTGCCGCGATCCCGGGATCTACCTGGATTTGCGCCGCTGCCGAGATCGCCAGCGCCGCCAGCAGAGCGAGCAGCTTCATTATTGTTCAAAACCGAGATGCCAGCCGAGTTGATCCGCCGGGGCCCAAGAAATCTTGTCAAGTGTTTTCGCCGGACCGGTACCGAGAACAAATGCGCACGGCGCGTCGCCAAACTGATTCAGCCGAGCGGCCAGCCACGATTTAGGAGAAAGCGGAGCCGCAAGCACAACCGGTGTTCCTTGAAACCACGCGAGTTTTGCGCCAAACGTCGCGTCATCTTGTTGTTGCGGCTCCGGAAGCCCGTACGCTTGCCGATATTTCGCAATCGCAGCGTCCAGATCCTTCACTCCGATCACCACTTTCGCCACGCCGGTCCACTTCTTCGTGGAAGGCTCACCGCTCGGAGTCGCCCGCTTCTCCCGAGGCGTGAAATCGTGAATCATGAACGGAAAGAATCCACCGTTTGTCGGTCCCACTTGTGCCGTTTCCCAATCCAGCATGAAGCCATCAGGACGCTTCCGTCCACTTCTGTTCGGACCGGTCACGGCGACGCCCTCTTTGCGCAGCCGTTCCACTTCGCCGCTGAATGTCCGGCGGCCGAATGGCCCACGCGCACGGTCCGCCGTCCGCTTCGAGAAATTTGTGCCAATAATGGGCGGCGAGCGCAGCGGGATCGGCATTGGGCTGGATGGCAATCAGCTCCAAATACGACCCATCCGGAAAACTCGCCAGCGCCATCTCGGTCGCGTGATTCGAGTGCGGGCCACCGTACTCCGCCGTGATTCCGGTAACCTTGCGTAGCGCTTCGGTCATGGCTTTGAGATCTTTGCCCGCGACCGTGACGTGATCGATGTGAAATTGCTGAGCCATAGCGGATCCGCGCAAAATCGCACAACAAAGCAATCGCAGCATCACGTTAAGCGTGGCGATCTTGTCGTCTAAATGCTTCAACGCCGCTTCCAGGCTGGCGCGGGAGCGTGGATTTTTCGATGTTTCCAAATCGCGCATCACCCGCGTCCGCGATAAGAGCAAACTTTCGCGCTGCTGCTTGCGTTCGGATTCCTCGGCGGTGAGTTTCGTCAGCTTCGCCAAAGCGGCGCGTTCTTCGGCGGCTTCGATCTGAGACTCTACCGACTTGCTCTCCCAGCCTCGTGCCATGCTCCCACTATCCCACTTTTCCCGACCTGTTAGCCCGGACCTGATAGAATCCCATCCCAGGAGACCACCTGATCATGCGCTCTACCCTCGTCGCCCTCGGCGCAATTGCAGCCACTCTGATTCTCAGCTCCAACTCTGCCGCGTCCACCGGCCCCATCCCGCTCAATTGCAACCGCGCGTGTCTGGAAGACGTGATGAATCAGTACCTGGCCGCCTTGGCCGCGCGCGACCCCAAGCGCCTGCCGGTCTCCGCCGACGTCAAGTACACCGAAAACGATCAATTGATGCAACTGGGCGACGGCTTCTGGAAAACCGTGGAAGGCCCCGGCAATTACAAACACATCTTCGCCGATCCGGAATTCGGCCAAGTGGTCTTCATGGGCACCATGCACGAAGCGGGCGCCCCGCTGCTGATGAGCCTGCGGCTGCGTGTCCAACTTGGGCGCATTTCTGAAGTCGAAGCTATTTACTTCAGGCAGGGTGGCGGTGGGCCGGCTAACATTGCAGAGCTCGACAAGCCCGGCTACAAGCCCGAGGACATGTGGTTCAAATCGATCCCGCCGGCGCAGCGCCTCTCGCGCCGGAAATGATTTCGATCGCCGACGCCTACTTCAGCGGACTGGAGAAGAACGACGGCAAGGGCGTCAACGGCACCGGAACGTATCCCTTCACAGACGATTGCGACCGTGTTGAAAATGGATCACACACCACCAATGTTCCCGCGGCCTCCCAACGAGCCTAAGGACGCCATTAACGGCTTCGCCCTGGATTGTATGTCGCAGTTCAAACTCGGCTACTACTTCGTAGTCCAGGCCATCCATGACCGCCGCTATCAGCTGGTGGATGCCGAGCGCGGAGTGGTTTGGGCGCACGTGGTGTTCGATCAGGGAACGGTGAAGCTCGGGCATTCTTTCCGACGGCCGTCCGTACAAATTCCGCGTTCTTCAAGTCAGTCCGTCCAGCATTCTGGTTACGGAAGCGTTCCTGATTGAGAATCGGCAAGATCCGACGGGTGGAGATGATCGGCCCATCGGCGTTTTATCACTTGAATTCGCCCTGGGGCGGCGTCAGCGGGCATTAATGAAAAGGGCTTTCTGGACGTTTCTAATATCGTGCGCATCTCTTCCGGCGCAGTGGATGCATTATCCGACTCCGGGGATCCCCAGGAATCCCGACGGTTCTCCCAATCTCTCCGCGCCCGCGCCTAAGGCTGCCGACGGCAAGCCGGATTTCTCGGGATCTGGCAGACGGAGAAGAATCGACCATGCCCGCCCGGCGGTTGCCCGGACCAAGAAGTCAGCCAGGAGTTCATGAATTTCGGATGGTCGACTGAAGGGTGGGCTGCCTTATCAGCCATGGGCGGCAGAGCTGGTGAAGGCACGGATGGAACAGAACGGGAAAGACGATCCCGGCACGAAGTGCCTCCCCATTGGTTTTCTTAGCGGCTGAACACGGAGGGCGTCTTACCGGAAGATCGTCGCAGCTTCCGGGACTCCTCCTGGTACTGAATGAGCGCAACACCACGTTATCGCCAGATTTTTATCGATGGTCGGCCGCTGCCGGAGGATCCAAACCCTACCTGGAACGGATACTCGGTTGGGAAAGTGGAATGGCGACGCGTTGGTGGTCGAGACCAATGGCTTTCGCGACGGCCAATGGCTGGATCGTATCGGCAGTCCCCTGACCGCCAGCGCCAAAGTGACCGAGCGATTTCAGCGTGCGAATTTCGGGCGCATGGAAGTGGAATTACGGTGGACGATCCCAAGGCGTACACCAGGCCCTGGACCATCACGCTGAAACTGTTTCTGGTGCCCGACACGGATCTGCTGGACTACACCTGCCTTGAAAACGAGAAGGACGCGGGGCATTTGGTGGGAAAGTGATCCTGGTCGGTTTCCTGTATCCTGAAGGCGATGGAAGTACAACTAAGGCCCGACATCGAAAAGAAGCTCAATGACCTTGCTGTGCAGAGCGCGCGGGGTGTCACTCAACTTTTGCAGGATGCGTCGGCCGGATATTTGGACGAACAGACGCAAACGCAGGATATGCTCGACAGCCGTTATGACGACTTGAAGAGCGGCATGGTGAAACCCATCGATGGCGAGGAAGCCTTTTCCCGCCTGAAAGCTAAAACCAAAGCACAACACTGCCGCGCGGTATAAAGAGCAGCTAGCCCTCTCAAGGAGGTATCCTGAAGGCGATGGAAGTTCACTTCACCCCGGAGCAGGAAGCGCAGCTTGCGCAGATTGCCACCAAAGAAGGCACCGATGCCGAACGGCTGGTGAAGGACGCCGCGTTGCGTCTTCTGGAAGAAGATGCCCGCTTTCGTGCCGCCGCGCGCGAGGGGATTGCCCAGGCGGACCGAGGCGAGTTCATCGAAGAGGAAGAAATGAACGCCCGCCTGGAGCAGATGCTGCGCTCGTAGAGTGCGCATCCGTTGGACTCCGGCCGCCGCTGCGGACCTTGAGCAGATCAGCGACTATCTGAAGCTCCGGTATCGCAGCTCCCGCCAAGCGACTGTTCGCAAAGTGTATGCCGCGATTGAATCCTTAAGAAAGTCGCCGTCGCGCGGTCGTGTCGGACTTGAGGAAGGCACCCGGGAGCTCGTGCTGAGGCGGTTGCCTTACATCATTCTCTATCGCGAGAAAGAGCAGACCATCGAAGTTTTGCGGATTTACCACACGGCGCAGGATCGGTCTTCTTTCTGAAGTCCCATCGTTTCAGCTTGCTCCCTTTAGCGGTTTTTCCGTATCCTGAAAGGCAATGGAAGAGCGTGAGCGTAGGCGAGCGGAGATCCTCGCAGCCGTCGATGCCGCGGAAATTTCACTGGCCCAAGGCGAAGGCGAGTCATTACGCAGCAATCCATGCGCGACCTTGCCGCTGAATTGAAGCAGCGGGGACGCGACCGCTAGGCGGCAGAGCAAACTCCAGTCCGTTAATGCCACACCGTCTTGCACGGGCGGCTGAAGCCGAGCTCGACGACATGCTTTCAGCGGAACGTTGGGTTGAGATCTACCTCGAATTCTGCTCCGAAAGTACCAAGATCATTCCGAAAACTAGAACGGCCAAAACGATCAAGCCCCCGACGGCCCGAATAGTTCGGTCGTACCATTTGCGGGAATCTCCACTTCCGGGGCTGAATCCGCTCCACGCTGTCCAGCCGATCGCAGCTAGCAAGCCAGCCATTCTGATCCACCAGACGGCGGTGTAGAGATGCCCAGAAAAGTTCACGCCGCTCTTTCCAATCGCAGCCCCAGTCGCTTGACAACACCCTAACCCTAATCCTATCATGAGGTTTGCTCCCTCCTAGGGGGCTGCGGAGGATTCGCGGGGCATCGCCGCACGCGCTCCGTTCAGGTTTCATCGTGAGGGGGAGACCGTGATCAAGCTCGACATCATCAACGAAGTCGTTAACAAAACCGGCATCACCAAGACCAAGGCCGAGATGGCCGTGGAAACTGTTTTCGAGAGCATGAAGCGGGCCCTGTCACACGGCGAGCGCATTGAGTTGCGCGGCTTCGGCATCTTCAACGTCCGCCCTCGCAAAACCGGCATCGGCCGCAACCCGCGCACCGGCGCCGAGGTCGCCATCCCGCCCGGCAAGGCGGTGCGCTTCAAGCCCGGCAAGGAACTGCAGTCGCTGCAGTAGCATAGTGTCGTGGTTCCCCTCTCATCCAGCCACGCGCTGAGAGCCGCGATCACTTTTCCGCGAGACGAAATTTCAACCGCGCGTTGGGCATTGCATTGGGCTCTCCTTGTCCTTACGTTGCTCACCACCACCATCGTAGGTGTGGTGCTATCACAGAGCTTTCAAAACAATCAGCCGCTCGAACTGGAGCAGTACCTAAACGTATTTGTAACGATCCAAGCCCATCCCGTGCTGCTTCTGGACGGCTTGGCCTTTTCCATCACCCTGATGACGATTTTGTTAGCGCATGAGCTCGGCCATTATTTCGCCTGCCGCTATTACGGGATCGACGCCAGCCTGCCGTATTTCCTACCGTTTCCCTCGCCCATTGGAACGCTCGGCGCATTCATCCGCATTCGCTCGCCGATCTACACTATGCGAGCCCTGTTCGACGTCGGGATCGCAGGTCCGCTAGCGGGATTTATCGTGCTTGTTCCGGCGCTCGTCATTGGAATCGCCAGCTCCAAAGTGGTTCCTGGCATCGGCGAGCGCGGCGACATGACGTTTGGAGTACCGGCCATCCAGCGGGCGGTTGAATTAGTCGTGTTTCACGGTGTTCGGTCGGCCGATATTTCCCTGCACCCGGTGGCGCGCGCCGCCTGGGTGGGAATGCTGGCCACCGCGCTGAATCTGCTTCCCATCGGACAATTGGATGGCGGCCACATCCTTTACGCCTTCACCGGCCGATGGCACAAGCTACTATCGCGCATCTTCGTTGTGGCGCTGCTGCCGTTAGGGTACTTCTATTGGCCCAGCTGGTTCGTGTGGGCCGCTCTACTGTTCTTCTTTGCGCTGCGGCACCCGGCGATTTTCGACGCAACTCCGCTCGACAAGAATCGCACCGCCTTAGGACTGGTCGCCCTCGCGATTTTCCTGCTGACGTTCACTCTTGCTCCGCTACGCTGAACGGGCCTAGTGGACAAAAGTTCACGCTTCTGTGTCAGGATGCCACTCGGCGTCGTCTTTCGGTGAAGACGACAACATGGACAAAAACAGTGCAAACACTAGAAAACCACCGGCTATAGCTGCGGCTAACATCGTTGAGACCCCACCTTCTGCAGTCTTGGATTGCAATTGCAGTGCCAAGGTCGCAAAATAACGACGATGCGAACAACATTGTGGATTGCGATGGCTCTTGGCCCTTGGGCCACATGCCTCGCCCAGACTCCGATTCCCATTGAAGTCTTGGTGCAAGGCCCGGCCGACACCGTTACCGATCTCCAGGTGATTTGCCTGTTTCGTTCTTCTCCGGAGAACACCTTACATGGCTCACTCATTGAAACGAATGAAAAGCTAAAGGGTTTGCTCGATCGCGTCCGCGACCCGAACCGGTTCCGAGGCGAGCTCGGCGAAACGCTCCTGCTCGCGCCGCCGAAAGGGAGCCTCGGCGCAAAGAGGCTCCTGATCGTCGGGCTGGGCGATTCTCAGACATTTTCCCCGCAGCGAATGCAATTGGTGGGCGAGATCGTTTATGCCGAAGCCAGCCGCCTCGGCGTCGCGCACCCATTTTTTGCTCCCACAATCCTCGATGGAGGAGTCTCCAAGTTCGCGACTGGCCAGATCTCCGAGCAAGTGGCCAGCGGATTTCTTCGGGCAGCCGCGATCGACAAAGTGCTGAAGGATTCCCAGGCCTCTGCGAGTCTAGGCGTCACAGCGTTGACCTTTCTCGCAGGCGCGCAGCATGCCGACGACACGCGCTCAGGAATCGAGAAAGCGACCGCATCCACATCGCCGAAGTAGCGCTCTCAGTTGCAAATGACTTGCGGATTGGATAACCTGGACCGAAATGGTCGCATATCAGTACGACCTTTGTTGCCATGAGCTTGCGCAAAATACTCTTTTGGATTCATCTCACCACAGGCTGTCTGGCGGGAATGGTGATTCTCGTCATGTCGGTGACGGGCATCTTGCTGGCGTACCAGAAACAAATCATCAGTTGGGCCGATCGTGATTATCGCTCGGTACCGCCGCAGTCTGCCGCAGCGCGGCTCCCGATCGAGTCCATGCTGGCAACCGTCACCGGCGCAAAATGAGGCCACACTTTCGGCGATCACCGTGCGGTCCGATCCCAGCGCCCCCGCCGAAGTGAGCTTTGGCCGCGAGAAGCTCGTCTTGGTTGACGTTTATACCGGCAGGGTGCTCGGCGAGGGGTCCCAACGGATACGCGCGTTCTTTCAAAAAGTGGAGAATTGGCATCGCTGGTTGGGGGCGAGCAACGAGAACCGGACCGCTGGACGCGCCGTGACCGGCGCTTGTAATCTGGGCTTCCTGCTGCTTGTCATCTCCGGACCGTTTTTGTGGATGCCTCGCCGATGGTCGGGTAAGAACGTCAAATCCGTCGCGCTTTTTCGCGGCGGTTTGTCCGGCCGGGCGCGGGATTTCAACTGGCACAACGTGATTGGAATCTGGTGCGCTATTCCACTGTTCATGATCGTACTGAGCGGTGTGGTGATGTCTTATCCATGGGCGAACAACCTGCTGTATCAGTTGACCGGAAATGAGCCGCCGGTACAGGGCGGGGAACGAGCGCGCAGCGAGAATCGTGCAAAATCCAATCTGGCTGGACTCAATCTGCTGTGGATGCGGACCGAGCAACAAGTTCCTGGTTGGCAGAGTCTGACATTGCGAATGCCGCCCGGCGGCCGCGGACCGCTGACGTTCACGATAGACACGGGAAGCGGCGGGCGGCCCGATCAGCGGTCGCAACTTACGCTCGACCGGCGCACCGCGGACGTGGTTCGGTGGGAGCCTTTTTCGAGCTACAATGGCGGCCGCCGGCTGCGATCCTGGTTTCGCTTTCTTCATACTGGGGAAGCGGGCGGGTTGGCCGGTCAGAGTATCGCTGGAATTGCATCGGCCGGTGCGGTGATGCTGGTTTGGACCGGTATCTGGCTGGCTTTGAGACGGCTGTTGCGCTGGAGATCGCGCACAACGGTCCCCGATAGAGAGATGATCGAGAGTAGATGAAGCGACAATCCCTAAGCGTGCTGCTGTTTCTTAGCTTCGCAGCTATCGCGAGCGCCCACTTTGTCTGGGTAGTACCTCAACCAGGTAGTTCGACGGCTCAAGTTTTCATCAGCGAAGAGCTCAAACCAACCGACGAAGTGGATGCCGGTCTTGTCAGCGGTGCGAAACTGAGTCTCCGCGACGCTCAAGGACACGACACGCCGCTCACGTTGGTGAAAGGCGACCATGCCTATGCGATCACGCTCTCCGGTACTGGCACGCGCCTGATCCATGGCGTGGTCGATCTGGGTCCGATGCAGCGAGGATCGGAGAAGCCCTATCGGCTGGTCTACTATCCCAAGACGATTCTCGGCGACGCGTTCGACCCCAAGGCCGTTCTGGCCGCCGAAACACCCGTGGAGATTGTTCCACTCGGAAGGCCCGGCGCATTGCGCCTGAAAGTCCTGGCACATGGCAAACCGCTGGCTAAGTCGGAGGTCACCATCATCCTTCCCGATGCGACACAGAAGAAACTGATGACGGACGATGCGGGTATCACCGACGCTCTTCCGCAGACCGGACGGTACGGAGCGTGGGCGAGGTCTTGGGAAGGCGAGGTTCGTAACTACGCGACTGTGGTGTTCGATGTTCCTGCGGCGCGGTTTGCAACATTACCGCAAGCAACATCGAGTTTCGGCGCCGTAGTCAGCGACGGATGGCTTTATGTGTATGGTGGGCATATTAGTCCAACGCATGCCTATTCCACCGAATCCGTATCGGGACAGTTCGCGCGTTTGAAGCTCTCTGATAACGGCGCGGCATGGGAGCAATTGCCGGGTGGGCCTGCGCTGCAAGGAATGAATCTGGCTGCCTACAAAGGCAAGATCTACCGCATCGGTGGAATGGCCCCGCGGAACAAGCCGGGCGAAAAGGAAGCCATATATTCGGTGGCGGATTGTGCGCGATTCGATCCGGCGGCCATGCAATGGGAATCGCTGCCGCCGTTGCCGGAGCCACGCTCGTCGCACGACGTCGTGGTGGTTGGCGACAAGTTGATCGTGGTGGGCGGTTGGACGCTGAAGGGTCCAGAACGATCAGATTGGCTTGATACCGTCGTCGTGCTGGACCTGGCGGCCAGTAAACTGGAATGGAAAAGCGCCAAGCAACCGTTCCAACGGCGCGCCCTGATTGCCGCCGCGCACTCGGGAAAGATGTACGTGATGGGTGGCATCGATGAACACGGGAAGATCAGCCACGAAGTTTCCGTTTACGATCCCAAGTCGGGTCTTTGGACAGAAGGACCAAAGTTGCCGGGTGGTGAGATCGATGGCTTTGGACCCGCGGCCTGCGAACACGACGGCAGCCTGTATGTCAGTATCGCTAGCGGCGCACTTTATCGGTTGGATGAGTCAAAACAGGAATGGGAGAAGTCGGGAAGCGCGACGCCGCGAGTGGCGCACCGGATCGCATCCAACGGCAAGACGATTCTCGTGATCGGCGGAGCGGCGAAAGGGCAAAATTCCGATTTAATCGAAGCTGTCTCGGTCGGAATCTAGTCAAGGCTTGTCTTTGGTGATCGCAACCTCAGCCAGCGCTTTGGAATCGGGCTTCAATTCGTTCTTCCCCGCGGGAAAGCCATCGGTCTGGAACATCGCAGCCATGATGTCCACGTACTTCTGATCGCTCAGGCTGCCCGGATCGGCGGGCGGCATCATGCTTTTCAAATAATCGAGCAGATCCCCGGCGGTTTTGCCGTTCCAGCCATACAGGAACTCCGGTCCAGCCACTGCGGGCACTCCGCCTCCGCCGCTCATGGTTTCGCCATGGCACATGGAGCACTGCTGCTTATACGTATCGAGCCCGCGCTTGGCTTGTTCGGCGGTGTAGACACCGGTCCAAACGTTCTGCGCGCCCGCGAGCCCCGCGACAGCGGTCAGTGCGATCAAGATCCGTTTGTGCATTCTCATTCCCCTAGCGCGAACACCACCAAAGTGTCGGTCGCCATCGTCGCCACATATTGCTTGCCGTTCTTGCCTTGGTAGGTCATCGGATTTGCGTTCGCGTTCTTCTCGAGTTTAGCGGCCCAAAGCTCCAGGCCGGTCTTCGAGTCGAAGGCGCGGAAGCGCCGGTCGGTAGTCGCGCCGATGAACACCAGTCCTCCCGCCGTCACGATGGGACCCGCGCTTCCGGCCGCTCCCGCGTTCTGCTTGCCCTCCGGAAGCCCTTCCACCAGGCCGAGCGGAACTTGCCACGCGATTTCTCCAGTGTTCGCGTTCACTGCCACAAGCCGCGCCCAGGGTGGTTTTTGACATGGCCATACACCTGCATTGCCGTCGATGCCTTTCATGGTGACGCTGAAGCTGTGATATGGACCCGGCCCGACAATGCTGCCTCGATCGAACGGCTGATTCGATCCGTCCGTGCCGCGCCCATAATTCGCTCCGTGCTGTAGCTTCTCCATCCATCCCACCAGCGACGCATCGTGCGTTTGCAGGATGACGTAGCCCGACTTCGGATCGGTAGCCGTGCCTCCCCAGTTGACGCCGCCGCTCATGCCCGGAAATTGGATCGCGCTCTTGGGTGGAGCCCCAACTTCGTGATAAGGCCACGGCGTAAACGGTCCGTCGTTGTAGAGTCCGCCTTCTTTTGCGTATAGTTCCTGACAGGCTTTGGCATGCTCGGGCGTGGTGTCCTGGGCAGTGACAATGTCTTCTTTGCTGAAACTCACTCGCGCCAGCGGTGGAGGTTTCAACGGGAACGGCTGCGTGGGAGAGTACCATTCACCGGGCACGTCGCCTTTCGGCACCGGCCGTTCTTCCACCCCAAACACGGGCTTTCCGGTGACGCGATCCAAAATAAACATCCAACCGGTCTTGCCGATTTGTGCCAGCGCCGGGATTTTCTTCCCCGTCCTTCACGATGTCGACCAGGCCGGGGGCAGGCGGTAAATCCGAATCCCAAAGATCGTGATGGACCGCCTGGAAATGCCATTTATATTTTCCGGTCAGCGCGTCCACCGCGACCAGCGAATTACCAAACAGGTTCGATCCCGGCCGGTCGCCGCCATAATAATTGGCGGCAGGTCCACCGAAGGGCAGGTAAACGATGCCGCGCTGCTCATCCGCCGTCAGGTAGAATCCCCAGATATTGACGCCGGACCGGCCTTTCCATCCGTCATTCAGCCATGAATTGTGACCTGGCTCGCCAGGCCGTGGAACTGAGTGGAACTCCCAAAGCTTTTTTCCGGTGGCGGCATCATAAGCGCGTGCGTCGCCAGGTATTCCCACGGGCAGCTCTGGAACCGCGGCGCCGAGCAGAATAACGTTCTTAAAGATGGTAGGAACACCCGTATATCCAACAGAAAGATCCACCGCACCCTCGTTGCCGAAGCCAGGATCTACCTTTCCTGTCCGGGCGTTCAACGCCATCAATTTGTGGACAGGTTCCGCGGTTCCTCTTGCCGCCACGGCGCTCGACATCACACTCCCGCCGGTTGCGAAAATCACGCGCGGGGGATTGCTGCGGTCGCCCGGCCACCACGCAACTCCACGCTCGGGCGTCTGGCCGGCAGGCAATTCGAAACTCCAGATTTCTCGACCCGTGTCGGCTTCCAGCGCCAGGATGCGGTCGCTGGCCGGCAGATACATCACGCCATCGATGACGATGGGCGTCACTTCCGCCACGCCATTGCCGGAGGTGCCGCGCAGCTTTCGCGACCATGCTTGGGTCAACTTCGCAACATTGTGGGTATCAATCTGCGCGAGCGGCGAATAGCGAGTGCCCGCCAGATCGCGGCTGTACATGGGCCAGTCCGCCGCCGACTGCCCCCACAGGAGCGAGAGACCGCTCATCATTGAGATCGCGAGCGACTCGCATGCTCATTCGCCCAGCGCGAACACGAAAAGATTGCTCGCCGCGCTCGGTTTCAACTCGGGAGCCAGCCGGTTCAATCCCGAACTTGCGAGCGACGTGCCCGTACTGACGGCGACGTACTGTTTGCCGGCCACCGCATACGTGATCGGATAGCCGGTAACCGCCGATCCCAGGTTCACTTCCCACAGGATCTTGCCGTTGTCCTGGTCGAACGCGCGGAACCGCCCATTAGTATCGCCCGCGAAGATAAGCCCGCCGCCGGTGGCGACCAGCGACATGATTCCGGCACGCTGGTCGTACTTCCACGTGGTCTTGCCCGTCTCCGCCGAGATCGCAAACAGCGAGCCGATCTTGTCGGTTCCCGGAGTAATCTGATCCTTATTGCTGATCGCGTAAAGCACGCCCAACTGCGGCTTCTCGGCGATGGCCGTCACATTCGCGCAGGTGTTTTGCAGCCCGTAATACATGGTGTTGGTGACCGGGCTATAGGCGCCGGCCTGAAAGTCCTTGCCACCTTGAGCGGTGGGACAAACAAAATCGGTCTGGCCGGAGTGGCTGAAGGTGGTTTCCGGGTTTACCGTTACCTCGCCCGTAGCGCCGTCGATTTTGCTGACCACATTCTGCTTCACCGTCGGCGTTGCCCACAGGAACTCGCCCGTCTTGCGATCCAGCGTGTAGACGATCCCGGTTTTCCCTGGAATCCCGGTGAGCACCTTGCGCATTTCGCCCGGTTTCAGCCTGGGATTGATCCACGCCACCTGGCTCGGGTCCGGCGCTACTACTGTGTCGACCAGCAGGCGTTCAAACGGATGATCGAAATCCCAGTGATCCACGATGTGCTGGTAATACCAAACGATCTTGCCGGTGTCGGGATTAATAGCCAGCGTGCAGTTGTGATACAGGTACTTCTTGTCGTTGCCCGCCAGCATGAATTTGGGCGCGGGCGAAGTGACGGACGTTCCCACGTACAGCAGGTTCAACTCGGCGTCGTAGCTCGGCACCATCCAGGCGCCCACGTGCCAGCGATTCTCGTAGGGAATGCCGCCCCAGCTCTCGTCGCCGGGTTCGCCGGGCTTCGGGATGGTGTGGAGGCGCCACAATTCCTTCCCGGTCTTGGCGTCGTGCGCCGTAATGATGCAAGCGTCCGGGCCGCCTCTGGGCTCGCAGCCGCGCGTGGAGAAAATTTTCCCCGCGGCAACAATGGGCCCCGAAGTCTCTTGAGCGGGGTTCTCGCGATAGTCCGTGATCCGGTTCTCCCACGCCAGTTTCCCGGTGTTCGCATCCACGGCCACCACAAAATCGTCTCCGCTAGTGTCGATGATGGTCTCCCCGTAGATCGCCAGGTTGCGATTAATGCTCGGCACCGGCATGTGCTTGTTGAGATCCTCGGGCAGCTTCCGTCGATACTCCCACAGCAGGTCGCCCGTGGCGCCGTTGAAGGCCTGCATCAGATCGCTCGGGTTCGGAAAATACATGACGCCTTGGTGCACCAGCGGCGTGCCTTCCTGGATGCCCGGACCCAGGCCGCGCGTCCAAACCATCCGCAGTTTGCCGACGTTCGCCTTGGTGATTTGATTCAGCGGACTGTAGCCCCAACTATTGAACGTTCGCCGCCACATCAGCCAGTCGGCCGGATCCGGGTTGGCGAGCATTTGATCCGTAACCGGCGTGAACGGTGGCGCGCTGGGCGGCTCCCGGGAGTGCAATCAACAACAGGGTGAACGCTATCTTGGCTTCGACGTGGTGATTCATTGGAATATGGGCAGTATACACCCAGCCAATGCCTACCTGACCCAAAATACTTGATCCAAAAAACACCGAACAAAGCGGCACCGAAAGGAATATACGGGCAGTGGGTACTCATCTCTCCGATCAGGAACTGCTGCTGGTGGTGGATGGCGAGCTTTCCGGCCGCGTCCAGTCGCACCTTGCCGCCTGCTGGGTGTGCCGCGCGCGCAAACAGGAGTTCGACGCCGCGATCGGTGACTTTGTCCGTGTGCATCGCCGGACCTTCGACCCCCAAATCCCACCCGCCGATGGCCCGCGCGCTTTGCTGAAGGCGCAACTTGCGGAAACGCAGCGGATCTCCGCTCAGAGAACTGCCTGGCTGCCTTGGTTTCGCGCTGCCGCGGCGCTCGCGATCTTCACCATCGCCTACTTCATGCCCCACGCCTGGAAGCCGCGCCATGCCGCTCGCGTTATAGCCGTTGTGGTTCCCAATCCCAGCCTCACCCCCGGCGCCACGGTGTTGGTAAGCCGAGGAGAAGTATGCCGGGAATCGAACACGAAAAACAAAGCTGTATCGGGCGCGCTGCAACGGAAAGTGTTTGACGAATACGGAATCCGAACCGCCGAGCCGAGCGCCTACGAGGTCGACTATCTGATTACACCGGCATTAGGAGGGGCGGACGATATTCATAACTTGTGGCCTCAATCCTATACCGCGACAGTTTGGAACGCACAAGTAAAAGATGCCCTGGAGGATCATTTGCGCGAACTGGTTTGCAATGGACAGCTGGATCTGTCGACCGCCCAGCACGAAATCGCATCGAACTGGGTGAGTGCTTATCAGAAGTACTTTCACACGGATCGGCCGCTGAACAGGTTGAGCCAGTGAGTCGTACTACTTGCCGTTCTCCTATTTGCGGTTCTAACGCTCGGCGCCCAGAATCCTCAAGGCGAGATCCGCATACAAGTCAAAGATCCCTCGGGCGCGGCTGTGGAAACGTCAGGAAAGTTAACCAGCCTTCCAGCCGGAGCGCAGCGCACTTTCCAAACTGATACGCAGGGGATGGCCACCCTCGGGGGTTTGCCCTTCGGCCGTTACCGGCTGGAGATTTCGAAAACCGGTTTCGTCACGCAATCGGTTGCGATCGATGTCCGGTCCGACGACGCCGGTGACTCGCGCTATTTCCATGGAAATTGGCGCGCCGGCCGGCAAAGTAGACGTGATCTCCGCGACGCCGCTGGCCGGAACGGATCTCCAGATTTACCAAGTAGCGGCGCCCGTGCAGACCGCGACAGCCGTCGACATCGAAAACAGCGGCGCGCTCGATCTGCCGGATTTCATGAACCGGCAACTGAACGGCGTCTTCGTCAACGAACTGCAGGGAAATCCCTTTCAACCGGATGTGAATTTCCGCGGCTATACCGCTTCGCCGCTGCTGGGAACGCCGGAAGGCATTTCGGTGTATGTGGACGGAGTCCGCCAAAATCAGCCCTTCGGCGACGTAGTGAGCTGGGATCTGATTCCCAAGGACGCAATCGCCGAAATGGCCCTGATCCCAGGATCGGATCCGCTTTATGGCCTGAACACGCTGGGTGGGGCCGTATCGGTGACCACGAAGAGCGGTCTCACCAATCCCGGCTGGTCCGGACACGCTTTGTACGGCAGCAGCGGACGGAAAGAAGTGGAAGGAGAGTGGGGCGGCGGCAAGGCCACAGGTTTTAACTGGTTTCTCTCGGGACTGGGCTTTCACGAATCGGGCTGGCGCTTTGCCTCGCCGTCCGATGTTCGCCAGGGGTTCGCACGGTTGGGCTGGCGCACCAACAAAACCGATCTGGCGCTCACCATGTCCTACGCTTACAATACGCTGCTTGGCAACGGCGTCCAGGATTACCGGCTGCTGGCTGCGAACTATACCAGTGCTTATTCGGTTGCCGACAGCACCGCTAACCGTTCCCCTTTGTTCAATTTCATCGCCCGGCATTCTTTCAGCGATAACTTGACGGTGACCGGAAATGCCTGGTTTCGCAACATTCGCAGCGAAGCGATCAATCCCAACTTCAACGACGACGTGACGGGCAACGACATCTACCAGCCGACGCCGGACGAGCAAGCGGTTCTCGCCGCGGCCGGATATACGGGCTTTCCCACCAGCGGCGCCGACATTACCAACACGCCGTTTCCCAAGTGGCCCTGCATTGCCGAAGCGCTCACGCCGGGAGGCAGTCCGGACAGCGTTTGCAATGGCGTCAACGTCTATTCGAAGCAGGTCCAGAATGACTATGGGTTCTCCGGGCAAGTGACGTGGATCACGAATCCCGGAAGCGTGCGCAACCAATTCGCCGCGGGAGCGCTCGTCGACCGGAATAACATCACCTATAACCAGACCACGGATTTCGCTTATGTCCTTCCGAACTACTCCCTCGTCAGCGTGCCGGCCTGGCAGGACGGATCGACGGTGGATAGCGACGGAAATCCGGTCGACACCCGAGTAGGGTTCAAAGGCCACGCCCCCAACTGGAGCATCTACCTCTCCGACACGCTAACGCTTTGGAAGAAGGTGAATGTAACGGTTTCCGGCCGCTATAACTACGACCGCATCAACAATCTCGATTTGCTGAATCCCATTGCTGGCTCAGGTTCGCTGACCGGAAACTACACCTTCCAGCGCTTCAATCCGGCCGTCGGAATCACCTGGAGCCCCATTCCCAGCATGAATGCCTACGCGAGATTTGCGCAGGGCAGCCGCGCTCCCACTTCTATTGAACTGGGCTGTGCCGACCCAACCGCCCCTTGCAGCCTCCCGAACGCCCTTTCCTCCGATCCGCCGCTGCAGCAGGTGGTCACCGACACCTGGGAACTGGGTGTGCGCGGCAAGCCGGAGATTCCCGGATTTCACAATCTGAGCTGGAACGTGGGTGCGTTCCGCTACGAGAATCATAACGACATCCTCTTTATCGCCGCGCCGGAAATCGGCACCGGATATTTTCAGAACTTCGCGAAAACCTTACGCGAGGGATTCGACGCAGATCTGGATGGACGCATCGGGCCGGTTACGTGGGGCCTAGATTGGACTTTCCTTTCGGCGACTTATCAAAGCGTCGAAACACTGGACGGCGTTTCCAACAACACCAATACCGTCGCGATGCAGGGATATCCCGGGCTGGACGGCAACATCACGGTGCATCCGGGAAATCGGATTCCGCTGATTCCCAAACAGACCGGAAAGGCCTACGCGATCTGGCAGGCCACGCCGAAACTGATGTTCGAAATGAACGAAGTGATTTCGTCGAGTTCCTACGCCAGGGGCAACGAAAACAACGCTTACGCGGCCGACGGGGTCTACTATCAGGGGCCCGGAGTTTCCCCCGGCTACGCCATCACGAACTTTCGCGCCCACTACGACCTGACGCGCCATCTTCAAGTGGCAGTCCAGATCGACAATCTTTTCAACCACGAATACTACACGGCGGCGTGGCTCTCGGGTACGACATTGACGGCGCAGGGCGCTTTTCAAACCATCCCGTACCCGGCCTACGCCGACGGCCCGTATGCGGGAAGCTCGCCTGGGCAGAGCGTTACGTTCTTTTCGCCCGGGGCGCCACGCCGCGCTTGGGTAGAATTAAGGGTAAGGTTCTGATGTGACGCTACGCGCGCTCTTGCTCTTGTGGGTTTCTTCACTGCTGCTGAGCGCCTGCGAATGCCAAATATCGTTCTCGGCGTGTCATGCAGCTGGCGTGACCGATCTGGTCTTTATCGGAACCGTTCAATCTATCGAGCCGATCTTCATGAATCGCTGGTACCAGAACAACCAGTCGCCAATACGGTCGCTGAACGAGGCCTATAACGATGCGCAGCAACATCCTTCAGATCAAGCCCTGGCCCGATTGAAAGACACCTATCTAAAGATCTTTCCAGGTTTGCCGGCGGATGAAAAGCGCCGCTTGCAAGTTGCCAAATCCATCCAAAACGTAGGGTCTCTACTCTATTCGACGCTGGATCGCGGCATGCGGGTCCGGCTAAAAGTGAAGACACTCTTCAAACAGGAATCTGACGACGATTCTCCGAGAAGAAGAAAGAGCCGGATTTCTTCGATGTCTGGACCACCTTTGACGATTGCGGCTTCGATTTTCAAATCGGCGAAACCTATCTCGTATTCGCCAATAACGACGAATTCGGCGCGTACTATTTCACCGGAAGCTGTACCCGGACCCGCAGAGTATCTGACGCGGGCGAGGATCTGGCTTATCTTTTCTTCTACAAGGATCATCCGGAGGAATCATCCAGGCTGGAAGGATTCACCACCACCGAACGACTTGATTTTGATCCGCTCCATGACCCCGAGACGGTCAAATCACCGATTCCCGGCGTCGTCGTCGAACTGCGATCCGATCGTCTAACGCGCTACGCGGAATCGGACAAGAACGGTAGATTTCTCTTTGACGGTCTTGCGGAAGGGGACTACCAGGTGTCCGCATTCAACAGTGGATACCCTCTGAACGCGCAGTTATTGGCGGGCCCCAGGCCGATCCACGTCAAGAAATCGAGTTGTGCCCGCCAAATGCTTACTTTGCCGAAGAAGTGAGCAGTTACTTGAGCCATCGTTCGAGCACCGCCGATAACGATGCTTTCGTGATCGGCTTCGAGATGTAGTCGTCCATTCCAGCCGACAGGCAGCGCGCTTTGTCTTCCTTGAACGCACTGGCTGTCGCCGCGATAATAGGCGTTCGTCGATCCTGTTTTTCGAGTTCGCGTATGGCCCCTGCCGCCTCGTAGCCGTCCATCTCTGGCATTTGGCAGTCCAGCAAAATCAAGTCGTACGTTTTGGCGGCCGCCATTTCGACAGCCCGCAGTCCATTCTCGGCGACATCCACCGTGCAGCCTTCGCCCGTCAGCATCGCGCGGGCCACTTTTTGGTTGATGACGTTATCCTCGGCCAGCAGGACGCTCCATCGACCACTCACCGGCTGATTCTTCGGATTCTCGTCGTGATCAAGGTTCGCCGCCAGCGCGACCAGAGACGCGGCGGCTGGCGAGGGAGCGCACACCTCCGCTTCGATAAAGAACGAGAAGCACGTGCCCTTGCCCAACTCACTCCGAACCTGAATCTCTCCGCCCATCATGTTGATCAGGCGTTTCGATATGACCAAGCCCAGCCCGGTCCCACCGTATCGTCGCGTGGTCGACGAATCCGCCTGGGAGAAATTCTTGAACAGCCGGCCCAGCGCCGCTGCATCCATGCCAATACCGGTATCCTCAACCTCAAAATTCAGCCGGACTCGATCGCCACTCTGCGGCTCGCTCCAAAGGCGCAGGCTCACGGTTCCAGCGGGAGTAAACTTCAAAGCGTTCGACAGCAGATTCAGGACAATCTGGCGGAGCCGCGTCGGGTCGCCATAAACCGCTGCTGGAATATCCGGCGCCACCACCACGTTGAAAGTGAGCTGCTTTTTCCGCATCTGCTCGCGCAGCAGAGCGCTGCAGTCCCGTATCACCGCCGCCAGCTCGAATTCGATTCGCTCCACTTCCATCCGGTCCGCTTCGATCTTCGAAAAATCGAGAATGTCGTTGAGGATCGTCAGCAGCAGATCTCCCGAGTGGCGAATGGTGTTCAGCCAATCGGTTTGCTCGGCATTCAGCGGAGTCTCCAGCAGCAGGCTGGCCATTCCGAGCACACCGTTCATTGGGGTTCGAATCTCATGGCTCATGGCCGCCAGGAACTCGCCTTTCGCTCTGTTGGCTGCTTCCGCTTCTTCCTTTTTCTTGTCGAGATCGGCGGTCCGTTCCGCCACCATCGCTTCCAGTTCGCTCTGGCGCGAAATGAGGGCGTGCATCCGCCATCTCCAAACCCCGCCGATCGCGAGGATCAGCAGACAGCATTCAATCGCGATGGCAGCTCCGGAGCGCCACCACGGCGGATTAATGACGAACGGGAATGCGGTAAACATTCGAGTCCTGGCCCAGCGCCGGGTCCGTCGCCATCGCTTCAAAGGTGTACGATCCGGGCGGAAGCTGCGCATAGCGGATCTCATGACCCGTCGTCGCGACCCAGTGGTCCTCTAAACCCGCCAGTCGGTAGCGAAGCTTCAGTGTTGCGCCGTCCCGAAACGGCGTGGCCAGGTCGATCACTAGCGGCGCTCTTCCCCAAGGGAATGTCGAGGTCAAGTTCGGATCCAGTCCTCGATCCCCGAAGGTTGCGGAGACGGCAGTCAGCTTTACGGCGGCGGGCTTCGTATAGTAACCGGGGGCCAGCAAATGCGAAAGTCCGCCACTGGTTCCAATCCAGATACTGCCGTCGCGATCTTCAAAGAAGCTTTGATCGTCGGTATCGTTCCATACCAGGCCGTCCTGCTGGGTCAAGGAGTGCCAAGTTTTTCCGTCGAAAAATGTGACGCCGGTGTCCAGGCCGAGCCAAATAAACCCGTGGCTGTCGCGTTCCATGAAGTAAGCTCGCTCTGAGCCCAGCGTTTTTTCTGTGTACCGGTCGACGCGAGAGACGCGATCGTTCTGAATCAGAATGTGAACGACGCCCGGGTCCTGGTTTACCCACAGGGAATTCGGCCCGTCGGCGGCCACCGGGGAATCGTTTCCGCCCAACTCCAGTCCAGGCCCGGATTCGATTTTGCGCCACCCAGCGCCACTCAAACGAAACAGACCTCCCCGGGTATAGGCGAACATTTGTTGGTCGGGTGTTTCCGCCACGTGCGAAGTGCCTTCGTCGAGACTTCGTACCGCCTCCAATCGCACGCCGGAGTGGGATTCCTGAGCCACCTTCACGACGTACAGTCCAGACTTGGTTCCCACCCACACCCGATCTTGCGAATCCGCCTCAACCATGCGAATAGGCTCATCGCAGTTCACGCTGGTGGATGTGAGCGTCATCGGATCAATGCGAATCACCGTGGTTCCGGTACCTGCCCAAATGGCTCCGTCCTTGGTCTCGGTCAGGCCCGAAACTCGCTGCTGCTGGGGCAATCCAGGAACGCGCCAGGGAGTGAATCTCTTTTCGCCGGGAGCGAGAAAAGCTAATCCGCTTTCATTGCCCACCCAGAGCCGTCCTGTGCGGTCGCGAAGGATTCCCCACACTGTGTCGCTTTGTAAGCCCTCCGCGGTCGTCCACGTTTCCCAGAGGTTATAGCCCAGCCATCGGCTAACGCCGTGGCCGGCCGACGCGAACCAAACTTCGCCTTCCGAATTGACGAACACTGGACCGATGCCAAACGGAGGCATGCCCTGGTGCTCATCGAAGGTATTCCACGCGCCATTTTCCCAGCGCATTAATCGCGTCCCGCTGGATGTGAGAATCCGCCCTTGGCGATCCTCGGTGATGGCGTTGGTCGAATCCGGATTGTGCATCTCCGGAATGTCGCGATCCTGGAAAGTGAACCCTCCCCGCGGCAGTTCCGCGATGTGTTTATTGCCCCATGCCCAAAGATCGCCTTTCGAGCTGAGAAAGAGACTCTGCCAGTTGTCCTTCTTCAGTCCCTCTTTCTCTCCCCACTCTTCCAGGTGGGAATCCTTGAGCCGGCAAACACCCTCCCCGCACCCGATAAACAGCGTCCCGTTTGCACCCGCTACGACGCTGTTCACCTTCCCTGGAACTGGGATTTTGCGAAAACTCCACTCATCAGACGACCCGGACTGATTTCCCGCCAGCAGATCGCCATCGCTCGCGATGAAAACGGTGCCGCCGGCGGAAGAAATGGTGCCGCCGGGGAACAAAGGCAGCTTTCTTAGTTGAAAGCGAACGATGTGAAACGCGCCGCCTTCGAGATACCCCACGCCGTTCTGCCGGCCAACCCAGAGACGCCCCGCCGCATCCTCGTGCAACGCCAGAACGCTTCCGGCGAGAACTTCGGAGCCCAAGCTCACCCGCTCAAAACGAAGCCCGTCGTAGCGAAAAACGCCGTTTTCCGTGCCAGCCCAAAGGAAGCCTGCACGGCTTTGGAACAGAACATTGACATTGAGATTGCCAAGCCCCTCCGCTTGACCGTACTCTTTTACGGTAAAGCGCTGGGCCAAGCACGCCGCGGGTACTAGCAAGGCTCCGAGAACCGAGATTAAAGCGCAGATAGGGCCGCGACTTACCCATATCTGAAACTATCGACCCTGAGCGCGAAGGCCTTTAGAATCCGCTAAACACGAGCCGACGCCGGCTCCCGGTGTAAACTACATGAGGACGCCGGTTCGCGGCGGTTCTTGCCCGATATGGCGCGCATCAGTCCGCCGGGCAGATGCATCAAAACAAAGGTTGCGGCTTTCGTCCGCCAAAAAGGAGAAACACAGAACTATGGCCACATATACTATCGATCCCGCCCATTCCGGCGCCGGCTTCAAGATCAGGCATCTGATGATTGCCAACATTCGGGGAGGATTTAGCGGCGTCACTGGCGATGTCGCGTTCGATCCGGCTAACCCGGCCAACACCACGATCAACGCCGCGATTGACGCCACCAGTCTGCATACGCACGACGAAAAGCGCGATGCGCACGTCAAAGGCGCCGATTTTCTGGACACCGCCACGTACCCCAAGATCACCTTCGTCTCTAAAAGCGTCGCCGCCGACGGCAAGAATCAGTGGAAGGTCACCGGCGACCTCACCCTGCACGGCGTCACCAAGGAAGCCACTCTGCAAGTGGAAAGCGCCGGAGTGGAATCCAAGGACCCGTGGGGAAATCTAAGAACAGGCGCCGAGGCCACCACCACTATCAAGCGCAGTGATTACGGACTTAAGTTCAATGCACCGCTCGAAACCGGCGGCGTCATGCTCAGCGACGAAGTACACATTCACCTCGACATCGAGCTGATTAAGAAAGCTTAGTTAGTTCCACCATCTCGCGAATCGCTTTCACCACCAGCTCCGGTTCGTCGAGTTGGATCCAATGCCCGCTCTTCCGCGCAATGATGTGCTGCCCGTGCGGAGAGCGGCGCGCGAGAGCCTCGCGTTCCTCCAGTTGTTGCGGCGTCGCGTTCGCGGCCGAAAGTACGGTGATTGGAATTTCCGCCGGCGCTTCCAGCGACTCAGCTTCCCGGGCGCTGGTGGGGAGCGATTCCAGATAAGCCGCCATTCCTAGAAAACTCTTCGTCAGGCACCAGTGCGCCCGCACCATTGGCCATGTTTCTCGCGGCATCTTGCCGACTTCGCCCACCAGGCGCGATACGGTCGATTGTCCGCGTCCGCTACTCAGCTTCGCGATCAGCTTTGGGACTCGCCGTCCGCCCGTCATCAATAGCGCCAACGAGAGCCGCACCACACCGATCCGCGCCAGCATCGCCCCGCGCCGCGAAAGCTTCACCCCTAACTGCAGCATCCGAGCGTGCGCCGCCGAAATACTCAGCCATTCGGTGGGCGAAAGCGGGTCCACCAAAACCAAGCCCGCGACCTCGCCCGGATATCTTGCCCGCGTAAGCGCGCACCAACATGCCGCCGAAGGAATGCCCGGCCAGTATGTAGGGCGGGGAAATCCGCGCGCCCCCCAGCAGCCGGTGCAATTCGTCTACCAGCGTCAGTGTCGTGCGGGGCGAGTTCGCCGGATCGCTCCAACCCAGCCAAGCGCGATCGTAAGTGGATGCACGGGCAAAGCCCGCGACTTCGCCGCGCACGCGCGTCCAGTTCAGGCAGGTCGCCGAAATGCCGGATTCAAGGATCACAGTCGGCCCGGTTCCGCTCTCGATCAAATGCAGACGGGACTCGCCAATGTCGATCAGGCGCCCCGGCGGGGGATAGCGGCGCGAATCGGCCGCCGTTCCCCAGGCCTGGTAAATGACGCCAGCAATGAGGACAGCGGCGCCGATCGCAAGAATAAGCAGTAGAATCGCCAGCAGGACCAACGATTCTACCGCATCACCGAGTGCGCGCTAGTTCTGCGCACCGGCTGTTGGCGCTTGATGACGCGCTTTTCGCGCCTGCTGCATCGCGGTCAACTTCGCCTGCTGCTCCGGCGTCAGGATTTGGTACACCTTCGCCATCGCGCCGCTCCGGATCGCCGAGAGCTGGCCCATTTCGGCGCCCTGCGTTGCCGATAACGCTTGAATCTGCGCCGTATCATTCGCCTGGACCGCCGCCCGCAGCGACATTCGCGTCTGCACCAGCTGCTGCCGGACCGGCTGCGCCGACTGGTGCGCCGATTGGAAAATCGACTTCGCCTGCGCCTGCTGGGCGTCCGTCAAACTAAGAGCGCTAAGGAATCCGCCGTGCCGGCCGTGTCTGTGACCACCATCGGCCGCCGTCTCGGCCGCGAACAAGCTGGTGGCTCCCAGTGCTGCAATGGCAGTCCAGGCGGCAAATTTGTTTCTGAAGAGGTTCATTGTTTTGGTACTCCTACTGCTTTGGACGAGAAGCTAGCGCTAAGGTTTAGCCCTGAGCGTGTAAAGTGTAGTAAAGGTTCGCAAGGTATTGCCAATCCGGGCGACTTCGGATACAGTGAGTCAACGGAGCGATTGAATAATGGCCTTTTGCGCTAATTGCGGTTCGGCTGTTGATGGTCGGTTTTGCCAGAAATGCGGCACTCCAGTTGGCGCGCCTGGAGCCGGACCAGCACCCGGTCCAACTCCTACGCCAGGAGCCCAGCCTCTGCCGCCACCCGCGGTGTCAGCCAGCGTCGGCATGACCGACAACATGGCCGCGGCGCTCTGCTACTTGTTTGGTTTTATCACCGGGATCCTTTTCCTGGTGCTCGCACCCTACAACCAGAACCGGGAAATCCGATTCCATGCGTTCCAGTCCATCTTTCTTAGCATCGTCTGGATTGCCCTAGAGATTGTCGCGGCGATCGTTTCCGCAATCCTGATTCACATTCCGATTCTCGGCGCTCTCATCTCGGTCCTGATGTATCTGGCGCTTGGCCTGGGTGCCTTCCTTCTCTGGCTCTACATGATGTTCAAGACCTACAACAATCAGAAGATCGTCTTGCCGGTGATCGGCCCCATCGCCGAAAAGCAAGCCGGTGTCTGAACGAACCATTCTGTAGTAACATTACAAGGTGCTCGTCGAATTTGAATTCCGCGGCGACATCTGCGTGCTTCGGCTCCAGGGACGTTTCGCGACCGGACAAGATTCCCTTTATCTACATACCAAAGCCGAAGAGTTGAAGAACTCCGGCTATCTTAAAATTCTTGTAGATTTCGGCGGCGTCGATTATGTCGACTCCACCGGCATCGGCTTTCTGATCGGGATCTACACCAGCGTCACCAAGAGCCCCAACGGTCAATTCGCCCTGACAAACGCCAACCGCCGCGTTCGCGATGTGCTGGAACTGACGCGGCTCGCGCAGGTGATTCAGATGTATCCCAGTGAGGCCGCCGCTCTCCAGGCGCTGGGCGCCGGCGGGAAATCCTCGGCCTCCCAGGCCAGCTGAGATTGATGCGGATTCATCCATGAACGTGACCATCGAACTCTCAGACGAGCAGGCGGCCGCCCTGAAAGTGCAAGCCGAAGCTCAAGGGCTGACGGTGGAACGGTGGCTCGAACAAATTGCCAAACAGCTCGCGCCATCTCCGTCCATCGCGGGCCTGCAGAATACTAACCCCCAAGAGTGGGCTCGACGGTTTCAAGAGTGGGCCGACAGTCACGATCGCACGACACCTTTGCTGACAGAGCAGGGAATCAGCCGCGACGACATTTATCCAGATCGCATGTAGCACATGCTTGTTGACACAAGCGTTCTGATCCGGACCCTGCATCCTCATCATTCGCTTTATGGTTCTGCTGGCGCCGCTATTCGCCTGTTGCCAGGGCAAGGCAGGAAGTTGCATATTGTCGCTCAAAATCTGATTGAGTTATGGGTTGTCGCCACTCGACCGATTGGGGACAACGGTCTCGGTATGACTCCGGCGCAGGCGGCAGCCGAATTAGCTCGGGTCAAGAATTTGTTCTTTTTCCTGCCGGAGACTCCGGCTATCTATCCCGCCTGGGAAACGCTCGTCCTAGATCACGCTGTATCCGGAAAGTCCTCTCACGACGCCCGGCTTGTCGCCGCTATGCAGGTGCACGGTCTAAGTGCGATCCTGACGTTCGACAAAACAGGATTCTCGCGTTTCCCTGGTATCGAAGTTGTTCATCCGTCGGCAGTCACCTCACACCCCTAGAGCTCTCTGGAGCGGGGGCTGATTACTCAGCCGCCGCCAGCACTTCCTCGGGCATCGGCTTGCCACGCCGCGCATAACGAATTTTGCCTGACTTTCCGATCAGATATACGGTCCGCTTCACGATCAGTCCCCTGGCGCCATAAAGCTCGCCCACTCGCTGGCCGGGATCAGCAAGGACCGGAAACGGGAAGCCGTGATTGGCGCAAAATCGCGCGTGTTTAGCCTCGCTCGCTGGATTCACTCCCAGGACCACTGCAGCTTTCGACTGCACTAGCGCCCAGTTATCCCGAAACTCACAGAGTTGTTTAGTGCACAGCATGGTTTCATCCGCCGGATAGAACACCAGCACGACGTTTTTCCCGCGCAATGCAGCCAAAGAAACCGCGCCGCCGTCCTGATCCCGAAGTGTGAAATCAGGCGCGTCTTGGCCTACCGGCAGCGGTTTTGAAAATAGCCAGGAAAGCATTTCAGTGGACGCGCGATTCAATCTGCTGAAGCCAGCTGTTGAAATGAGGGCATTCTTCACGAATACGGGCCAAGCCAATCTCTAACATCGCGAGGACCCCGAGCAGAGGTTTCTGGTAGCCAGGCACGAGAGCCTCGACCCGCTTTGAAGGGGCGGTGACGGGTGAATCGTTGATTTCTTCGGGCGTAACAAAGCTGTCCCGAACTTCCCGCAGGCGGACCTCCAAATCGAGACGCTGGATTCCACGGCTGAAGGCCGCGCAATCACTAAAGAGCAATCCCTCGAACTCATGCATTACAACGAAGGGGACGAAACGTTCAGAGTCAAAACGATTTCCCATCTCCTTGGCCACATCGTCCCGAACCGCCTCCTCGACACATCGCGCCTTCGCTTCGGTGGTTCCCATGCTCCCAGATCGCGCTCTTCCGGGCCACTCTCCGGGCGCAGTTTGAGGCAAGGCATAGTAATCAACCATGGTCGTCGCGATGCAACCTTGATCCTCCCGCAAATGACGCACGATGTCTTTTCTCGCAGAGGGCCAAGGGCGGATACCACCGCGCTGCTGGCGGAGACGGGCATTTCCCATAATTCTCGCTTCGACAGAATGGTAGCCTTTCGCAACAAGGTGATTTCGGAGGACTTCGTTCACGAAGCCTTCCTCAGTCTGTCCCTCTACGTGAATCAGCAACCGGGCCATCGTCATTAACCTGGAACCGGCCTTCCTCCGAGCTCGTTCTTCTCCCATAGTTGCCCCAGGCTGTAGTCTTCTAACCACTTCGCAAGCTGCGGTGATTCCAGGCGGGTCAATTGCGTACCGCCATCTACGCGATCAGCGACCAAAACATCCTCTGGCTGAAAATGATCCAAGAGTAAAGACGATTGGGTGGATACGATCACCTGAGTGGTGACCGAGGCTTGGCGAACCAATGCCGCTAGCACCTCAAGAGCGTAGGGATGCAGCCCCAGTTCGGGCTCATCAACTAGAATTACGGACGGGCGATACTGCTCAGGCTGAAGAAAAAGTGTTGCCAATGCGATGAAGCGCAGCGTTCCGTCAGAAAATGCCGAGGCGTCGAAGTACTGGTCGGACCTCTTGTGTCGCCACTCTAGTTTGATGTCATCTGGTATTAAGTCGAAGCGGATCCAGACGGAAGTCATCAAAAAACGGGGCCACTCGCTGCACTGTGCGCACGATCAGATTGTATGAGGCTGGATGCTTCTCCTCGGAGAAAGTAGAGAAACGCGGGCAGATTGGCGCCGTCCGCTCTGAGAAAACGATTGTCATCGACCCTGGCGGTCTTACGCATGGGCGAAGAAGGACTGATATCGTTCAGGTGGTAGAGTTGCCATTTCAAAAGGTGGGCACGCACCCATTTCGCGACATGGTCGGCCTTCGTATCGCTGATACTAGCCTCTCTTCCCTGTGCCCTAGGAATAAGGCGGGTTGGAGAAGGGCCATCGAGATAGGTTGCCTCCGCGGAAGGAAATAGGCCGTCATCCGTGGAAGGCGAGAGGATCAATTTGTAACCCGCTGCTCCATAGGGCCATCCGTCCACCCGATGGAAAGAAAGGTATAGCTCAATTTCCTTTGTGTTTTTCGAGCCGAAGTGCAGCACCCTTTCGGCACCGCCCGCAGTGATGACGTACCCTTGGAGCCGTCCCTCACAAATGTCATGAAGGAAATCGAAGCTGCCGATGAAGTTCGACTTTCCGGAACCGTTTGGGCCAATCACAACATTGATCGGTCTCAGCGGAAGCTTCTCAATAGAAGCAATGCTCTTGAAACCCCGAATAGTAATGTAGTCAAGCGCATTGGTGGGCATGTCCAAGTTTGCAACCATGATATCAATCGTCCTCGCCCGTACGCCTTCGCCCGCAACCTTTGCGTCCCCGCGCCGATTTGCGGGACAATGAAGGTCTCGCATGAACAATCCCGATGTGTCCGCGGGAGGCCGAGCTATTTTGAGCGAGACGCGCGACGCCATCTCTGACTATCGCCGCCTCCTCAACACGCTGGGATCGCGCGCCCGGCGCATGGGTTCCCGGGATCCAGAAAGCGCAGCCCAGGAAGCGCTAAAACGCTCCCTCGAAAATACAATTTCCCAATCGGCCGTGGAATATTATTTTAGCGACGAACTGCCTCCGGATGCCACTCCTCCCGCCTGGCCGCTCGATCAGCTGATGGCCTGGTTGCATGGCGTGCTGCACTTTGTCGTGCTCGAAGAACACAATCGCGTCAGCAGCCGGCGTGAATTGGCCGGATTGGCGCGCGGCGCCGACGACCGGAGTCGTCTGGATCCCGCCGATCCAAAGCCCGATCAACTCGACGCGCTCATCCAAAAGGAACTGCAGCAAATAGTGGTCGACTGTCTGCCCGCGCTGGATGCCGATTACCGCCGCGTGCTGAAGATGCGCGCCAACGGCCTCAAATATGGCGACATCGCCCAACGCCTGGGCGTCAGTGAAAACACCGTGGCGACATGGGTCAGCCGTGGCATCCGGACGCTGGCGCAATCCGTTCGCCGAAGGATGCAACCGAGAACCAACCTGGCGGCTATGTCGGAGCCGCAGCGAGGTGAACAATGAAGTCGGATCTCGATCTGCAGATCGATCAATTTGCCGCTCGCGATTTGCCTCCCGCCGCCGCGCGGAAGCTAGCGCAACAGGCCTTGGACGATCCGGATCTGTTTGATGCTTTGGTGGCAAGTGGTGCGGCTAAGGCTGGCCTGCAACCGGCGCGGCGTGTGCCTTGGGCGATCGGGTTAGGGGCTGCTGCAGCCGCGGTGCTGCTCGCTTTGTTGGTCTGGCGAAGTAGTCCCGCACCGCAGTCCGTCCACACGGTGGTTTCGAAGCCGTCTGGTTCTTCCTTCGCTCAATGCGGAGAATCGCGGGCCGGTTCTATTGGCCAGTGAACTCAGGGCAGCGAATCCAACCACAACCCCGGCGTTTCGCGGCGACGCCTCTCTTGGCCGCCAGCCCCAATCGACCGGAACGGTCACGGCCATCGCGGATGGCGAAGCCAGCGTGAACCTGGGCTCCCTCGATGGGCTCGCGAAAGGAACCGCACTGGGTCCCATCGTGATCACCACTGTCTTTCGCGATCACTCGCGCGGCAGAATCGCAAACGGTGCCGTGGTCCATGTAAACGATCCTGTCCAAGTTCCACCCGCGCTGCACGTCACTGCCGTCCTGCACGAAGTGGACGCACTAGCTGCCATGGGCAATCTAGATCAAGCTCGCACGCTCGCCCGAAGCGCTTTGGCCGCCGGATCGTCCGGCGAAACTCGGACGCTTCTTGACACGGCTCGCAGCATTGGATTATCAAGCCGGCGCAACCGACGCCGCGCGCGAACATTACGAAGCAGCCGCCAACAACTTCTTCGAGCCGCCCGCAGCCAGTCCCGTCCGAACAGGCCGCCACGCTCAACAGCCTCGGCGCGCTGTACCTCCTGCGCGGCGATCCCGCCAGCGCGTTCAAGCCGCTGAACCAGGCTGCGTCCCAGACCGCCATCGGTCCTGACCTTCGCGCTCAGATTCTCAACAATCTGGGAGTCTTGTCAGAGCTAAACGGCGACTTGGTCAAGGCCCGCGATTATTACACCCGCGCCCACGCGCAAGCCAATCTGACGCGCATGGGGAACCTGAAGCAGCCATGAGACTAGCCTCGCTCGCGCTATTACTGGCGGCGGGGCCCATGTTCCTCCAAGCGCAAAAGCCCGATTGGGAAGCGCTGGACCAACAGGTCGAGCAACTCTACCTTAAAGGCGACATTGCCGGAGCAGTGAGCGCCGCCAAGCTGGCCCTGGATGCGGCTTCGAATCCCAAACAATCGGGCCGTAGCCTCGATCGGCTGGGCTTTCTCTATTACAACTCGGGCAACCTGAAAGACGGCGAGACGTTCCTGCGCCAGGGTCTCGATCTGCGCCGCGAGAAACTTGGCGCCGACAGCGCCGATTATGCCGAGAGCGCGAACGATTTGGCGCTATTTCTCCGCGACACACGCCGTTTTCAGGAAGCGCAGCCCCTGGCTGAAGAAGCAATCGCTGTTCGATCGCGGGTTCTGGGCGCGAACGATCCAACCGTTGCCGAAACGCTTGAAACACTGGGCTCCATCTTTAGCGGCGAAGGCGAATATGAGAAATCCGCCGCCACATTCGAAAAGGCTCGCGACATATATATTTCCCGCATCGATGCCAAGAATCCCGCGCCGCCCGAATACGGAACGCTGTTGGTCAACCTCGCTGGAAATTATCAGCGCCTGGGACAATACCGCAAGGCGGAGGCCGATTTCAACACCGCGCTCGACGTTCTGCGAAAGACCATCGGTCCCAGCCATCCCATTTACGCCACCAGCGTTATGGGCGAGGCCAACTTGGAGCGGGAGCTCGGCAACTACTCGGCTGCTGAAAAATCCTACAACGAAGCCGCGCCACTATTGAAGGCTGCCTTGGGCGAATCTCATCCGATGTACGTCCAATTGTTGGATAATCGCGCGGTCCTTTATCAGGCCATGGGCAATAACGCCGCCGCCGACTCCGACTACCGAACCGCGCTCGAGTTGCGCAAGAAAATCTTTGGACCGAATCACGTGCTGGTGGCCGCCACGCTTCGCAACTACGGCCGCTTCGTCTACCCGCGCAACCCGGAAGAAGGCGAGGCGCTGCTGCGCGAGGCGGTGGATATTTATTCGAACGCTCCGAACCGCCCCCCGTTTGAGTACGCCAATACCCTCCTCGCCCTGGGCGAAGCCGAGCGAAAACGCGGCGATCTGACCGGAGCGCGTGCGACCCTGCAGAAAGCCTTGGACGTCGCGTCTCAAGGGCTCGGAACCAACCACCCGGTGTATGCCGGCGTCCTCGCGAGCCTCGCGCTGGTGGAACAAGCCGCGCACCAGTATGCCGATGCTGAACAGGGCTTGCGCCAGGCCATCGCGATCGTTAGCGAAAGCCAGGGTGAGGATCATCCCGATTTGGCCGTGTATCTCAAGGACCTCGCGAGCTCTCTATGATGCGCAAGGCAAGTACGCGGAGGCACTGCCGCTGTATCGCCGCAGTTTTGAAATCGACGACCGCGTGCTGAGCGAAATTCTCAACGTCGGTTCGGAAAGCACCAAGGCCAGCGTGCTTGCGAATTTGGACGACCCGCTGCCCGCGCTGCTGGCCTTCCAGCAAAAAGCGGGCGGCCAGTTTCCGGAAGCCCGTGTTCTCGCCTTCGAAGCCGTCGCGCGCCGCAAAGGCCGCGTTCTGGATCACGTGCGCGATTGGCGCCAGAATCTCCGCGCCAATTCTGATGCGGCTATCGTAAAGCGCCTCAATCAATGGCAGGCCATGCTCGAATGCCAAGCTTCGCTTACCACCGCGTTGGGTTATCGCGACTTCAAACCGCCCGTGGCCGGGACTTGCAGTTTGCAAGATACCGCTCTCGAAGGCCGCTACGATCGCCTGCTCTCCGATCTTCGCGCCAAATGGACCCCCGCGTTGGGCAAGCAGGGTCTTGCGGCGCTGCGCGATCTCAAAGATCGCACCGACGCCATGGAAACAGTTCTGAGCCGCGATGTTCCGGGCTTTTCGAACGCTTCGAAGCCCGTGCACTTCGACGACATGCGCTCGCGCCTCGCTCCGGACGAGCTTCTGATAGAGCTTGCTGCCTTTGAAAAACACTACGGGGCATTTCTGCTGGATCACTCCGGCCGCTTGCGATGGGTTGACTTGGGATCCGCACACCAGATCGATTCCGCGGTTCGCGATTTCATCGCCGGCGCCAACGATTGGAGCGTGTCTCTAGCGCATCGCGAAACCCAATCGGCGGCCGCCGCTGAAACTACGGCGCGCGAAGCGCTCGCAAAAATATCCCATGCGCTCGCTCCTCTCCTCACCGCAACTGGACGCCGGCAAAACCGTCCACCGCCTGCGCATCGCGCCCGACGGCTTGTTGACCCTGCTTCCGTTTGCCGCGCTTTCCAATACCAAAGGCCAGTTCCTGATCGAGCGCTTCGCCATCAGCTATCTTTCCGCCGGCCGCGATTTGGCCGCTCCATACGCAGACGCGCAAGTCCCTCGGACCTCCAGTCATCGCTTTGAGTCCGGGCGGGGAATCCAGGCAGGCCACTTCTGCCTCTACCTTTCGCTCCGATCGTCTGGAACGCCTGGATGGCGCCGAGGCGGAAGCCCGCTCGCTGCAAAAACTCATTCCACATTCCCAGCTTCTGGCCGAAGGCGAAGCCACCGAACAAAGGATCAAGGAACTTCGCCGGCCCGCCCTGCTACACATTGTCGGGCACGGTCTGGTTCGTGGAAATGAGAGCGCGCTCTCCGGCATGGACCCCGGCGCTCGCGCCATGAATCTCTCGGCCATCGTTCTCGAAGAGGCTTATGGCCGCGGCGCTGGATCCGCTCAGGATGGTTTACTCACCGCTCTGGAACTCGAGTCCGTCGATCTCGAAGGCTCCCAGATGCTGGTGCTATCGCAGTGCCGGATGGCCGGCGGCGTTCCATCCTCAAGCGACGGCGTGTACGGTATGCGCCGCGCTGCCGCCATCGCCGGCGTCAAGACGTTTGTCGCGCCCCTCTGGGACGTTTCCGACTCCACCGAAGGCGCGCTCATGAGCCGCTTTTACACCGAACTTCGCTCCGGCAAGGATCGCGCCCAGGCCTTGCGCCAAGCCATGCTGCAAGTGAAACGCGCCCCGGAAACTGGCAGCTTTCTCTATTGGGCGCCGGTGATTCTTTCGGGCGATCCCGCACCTCTGCCGAAAACTCTGTTCCTGCAATAGACCGCTACTGCTTCACGGAAAGCGTCGCTCCGCTGGCCGACTGCACTCCGCCGATGGTGGTCTCCACCGGCCAATCGCCGTCCTCCAGCGAACTCGGCACCAGGATCGCCACTTGATACAGCCCGGCGAAACCGGGCGTCAGCGCCGCGCCATACACCACAGCCATGATGTTGTTGATCTTCACCACCGGCAGCGTCGTGGTCGAGTATGTTGTGTCACTGGGCGTCTCAACACCCACCGGGGCCGCGGGAGTGGTGGGTCCAAACCCGGTGCCCCACAGGATAATCACGTCCCCCGGTTTGGCCGCCACCGTGGAAGTCCCTGCAAACGTTCCGGCCTTGGCCGCAAGACTGAAATCCTGCCGCGTTGCGACGGCTTGGTTCCCAGGCCACTGGAAATATGCGGGCCCATATGCGCTCACGGTCGCCGCAAACGCGCTGCTCGTTCCAGCGGAGTTCGTCACCATCACCTGCTGCGGCCCCGGCGCGACATCGGGAACGATGAAGTTGATTTGCCCTTTGCTGATGTAATACACATACGCCGGTTTTCCGCCCACGCTCACCGACACGCCATCCAGCTTGGTGGGAAGCTTTCCGTTCACGATCGCGTTTGCCCACGTATCGGTAATGGATGATAGATTGCTCCCGGTGATAGTTGCCCAGGAATTCGGAACGATGGGCGGTTGGAAGCTCGCGCCGTTCACCGCTGCGCCAATTTGAGGGCCCGGGGCGCTGGCAGAGCAAGTGCCGGCCTCGGTGATGGGATATTTCGTTCTGGTCGACCCGCTCTCCACCTCAATGTAGTCGTAGTTGCTTCCGATCACATTGCTCGCGCCCTGAAGAACCCATTCGGAGATCGGCGCCAGCGGATTCGGGAAAGTGCCGCTGGGAATCAAATTGGCGTTACCTGCGAGCATCGCGACCCACGAGTGCGAGCCGCTTCCCGGCCGGATTGGGTTCATCGTTGGGCACCGCCATTTCAAACGTGGTTACGTCCAGCCCGCCGCCTATGCCGGCCTGATACTGGATGCTCGCGGTGCCATCCAAGTAGCTTTGGGAGGTTTTGGTCACGCCGCCGAGAGTGAAGGTGTTATCGCTGGAATAGTTGTAGGTAGTCTGGGAGTCTCCGTCGATGACCGACGGCCCCTGTTGGAATAGGATCGACGTGATATTGATCTTCAGCGTCGCGCCTCCGCCTGAAAATTGGTAACACTGCGCGCTCGCCGTGCATGCCGTCAGCGGCCAAAACGAACCACGAAGAGAAATAGCGTTTCATTTATTGCTTCACCGACAGCACCGCGCCGCTCGGCGATTGCACGCCACCGATGCTGGTCACGATCGGCCAGTCGCCGTCCGTTATCGAACTCGGCACCTGGATCGCCACTTGATACAGCCCCGCGAAGCCGGGCGCCAGCGCCGCGCCATAAACCAAGGACGAAATGCTGTTGATCTTCACCGTCGGCAGAGTGCTGGTCGAATATGTCTGGTCACCCGGCGTCTCTTCTCCCTCGGGCACTGCAGGACTGGTGGGGCCAAACCCGGTGCCCCACAAAATAATCACGTCGCCTGGCTTGGCCGCCACCGTCGTAACGCCCGCGAACGTTCCGGCCTTGGCCGCCAGACTGAAATCCTGCCGCGTCGCCACGGCCTGGTTCCCTGGCCACAGAAAATAGGCGGGCCCGAACGCGCTCGATGTCGACGCAAACGCCGTGCTCGACCCAACGGAATTCGTCACGATCACCTGCTGCGGCCCCGGCGCCACGTCGGGAGCAATGAAATTGATCTGCCCTGCGCTGATGTAATACACATACGCCAGTTGTCCGCCCACACTCACCGACACGCCATCCAGCTTGGTGGGTAGCTTTCCATTCACAATCGCCTTGGCCCACGTATCCGTAACGGTAGCCAGGTTGGTCCCCAGGATGGTGCCCCACGAACCCGCCACAACCCCCGACTGGAAGCTCGCCCCGTTCACCACGCCAGAGACCACCAGTGGCGCATACGTAACTTTGATGTCCCACGATCCCGAGTTGTCGACGTAATAGTTATCGTCAACGCCCAGCAACAATTGGTTCGCGCCCGCAGGAATAATAAACGTCGCAGGGCCATTGCCGATAGGAAATGGAGTTCCAACGATCACACCGTCGTTCGCGAAAGCGCCCACCAACTCCGAAGCGAACACCGGGTACGAAGTGTGGTTCATGAAGTAGCTCGGATAATTTCCGTAGGTAGCGATTACAGTGTTGTTGGTGGCGTCCGCTGAATCCCCGTTTGCGTCCGTAGCAGGGATTTGGCCCGGAAGCACGTCCACCTGGCCGCTGACATACGCAACCGTAAGGGTTCCGCCCACCGTAAAAGGAATACCGCTTGCGGCGCTAATGACAACCGGCGGTTGATTGTCGTCCGATCCATAGTTAAAGTTCGGATTCAGGCTTTGTTGCCACGGTCCCTGGTTCCCGTTGAGAGTCACGGTAGTGGACTCGCCGGTGCTGCAACCGCCGCTGCCCCCGAAACGTTGATTTGCCACGATCCCGTGTTGTCGCCGTAGTCGTTGTCGTCGACTCCCAGTAACAACTGATTCGCGCCCGCCGGTATGGTGAAAATCTTCGGCCCGTCGCCGATGGGAAACGGAGCTCCCACGATCACCCCGTTGTTTGCGAAGGTCCCGACCAACTCCGATGCGTAGACCGGGTAAGACGTCGGGTTCATGAAGAAGCTCGGATAGCTTCCGTAGGTGGCGACTACGGTATTGTTAGTTGGGCTTTCCGCAGTAGCCCCGCTCGCGTCCGTCGCAGGATACCCGCCCTCGGGGAAAACGTTCACTTGTCCGCTCACATACTTGACTGTTACCGTTCCGCCCGGACTGAACGCAATGCCGCTCGCTGCGCTGATGACCACCGGCGCGGTGTTGTCGCCAAAGCCGTAGTTGAAGCTCGGATTGAGGTTTTGCTGCCATGGCCCCTGGGTCGCGTTGACCGTGACTGTCGTAGATTGGGCCAGCGCAAATGGGGCCGCCGCGAGCAAGAAAACGCCAAGACCCGTCAGTTTCATTTTCTTTCCCCTTCTACTGCTGGACCGTCAGTACCGTGCCGCTCGGCGATGACACGCCGCCGATCGTCGTCACCACGGGCCAATCGCCGTTTCCGAGCGAGCTCGGCACCTGGATTGCCACTTGATACAGTCCCGCGAACCCGGGCGCCAGCGCTGCGCCATACACGGTGGCTGAAGTGCCGTTGATCTTCACCGTCGGCAGAGTGCTGGTCGAATAGGTCTTGTCACCCGGCGTCTCCTCGCCCTCGGGCACTGCGGGACTGGTGGGACCAAACCCAGTGCCCCACAGAATAATCACGTCGCCCGGCTTAGCCGCCACCGTTGTGGTACCTGCGAATGTGCCCGGCTTGGCGGCCAGACTGAAATCCTGCCGGGTCGCCACTGCCTGACTACCAGGCCACAGGAAATAGGCTGGCGCGAACGTGCTCGATGTCGTCGTGAACGCATTGCTCGATCCGGCTGAATTTGTCACCACTACCTGTTGTGGCCCCGGCCCTACATCAGGAGCGATGAAATTGATCTGGCCCGAGCTGATGAAATATACATACGCCGGTTGTCCGCCCACCGTCACCGTCACGTCATCCAACGTGGTCGGCAGTTTCCCATCGACGATCGCTTTAGCCCAAGTATCGGTAACGGACGCCAGGTTGCTCCCCAAGATGGTCGCCCAGGAATTCGGAACAATCCCGGACTGGAAGCTCGCGCCGTTCACCGTTCCGCTAATGGAAGGGCTACCCGAGGAACTGGAGGAGCAAGAGCCGATCGCCGTGATCGGGTAATAGGTCATCGTCAATCCGCTGGGCCCGCTGTTGACTACAATGTTGTTCTCGTTAGCTGGAAGAACCCACTTCGAGATCGGCGGAAAAGCTGCTGGCACGGGCAGAATACCGCCCGGAATCACATCGCCCACGCCGCCCAATATGACGAACCAGGAATCCTGTGTCCCCGGCGTGTTGTTGGCTGGGACGCTCATGGTGAAGGCGGTGACGCCGCCGGCCGAGTAATTGAAATTCACGCTGCCGGGCGAACAGCCTTGGCAATCGGGTGAATTCGCGGTGCTTTGGGACTTCATCGTGGCGCCTCCGACGGTGAGGCTGTTGTTGCTGTCGAAATAGTCCGAAGTGACGTACCCGCCATTGGAAAACACCGGCCCGGTCTTCTCGACGAAAGAAGTGATGTTTATCTGGAGCGTCGCGCCGGAGCCGGAAAATTCGTAACACTGCGCGCTTGCAGTGAATGCCGTGACCGCGAAGACGAACAAGGACGAGAGAGTACGTTTCATTTATTGCTTCACCGATAGCACCGTGCCGCTCGGCGACTCTACTCCACCAATGGTTGCCACCACCGGCCAATCGCCGTTGCCCAGCGAAGTCGGTACCTGGATGGCTACTTGATAGAGCCCGGCGAATCCGGGCGCCAGCGCCGCGCCATAGACGAGCGCCGAAACGTTGTTCAGCGTAACTTTTGGCAGTGAGCTGGTCGAGTAAGTCGCGTTACCGGGCGTCTCAACGCCCACCGGCGCCGTCGGATTGGTTGGACCAAACCCAGTCCCCCACAGTATGATCACGTCGCCCGGCTTAGCCGCCACGGTGGTCACGCCCGCGAACGTGCCGGCCTTCGCCGCGAGACTGAAGTCCTGCCGCGTCGCCACGGCTTGGTTCTGCGGCCATAGGAAGAACGCCGGTCCGTAGGTGTTCGATGTCACTGTGAACGCGCTGCTCGATCCCGCGGCGTTCTTGACGATCACCTCTTGCGGCCCGGGCGCTACGTTGGGCGCTATGAAGTTGATCTGGCCTGAACTGATGTAGTATACGTACCCCGGTTGCCCGCCGACGGTAACCGACACGCCATCCAGCGTGGACGGCAGCTTTCCGTTCACGATCGCCTTGGCCCATGTGTCGGTAACAGATGACAAGAGGCTGCCTGCGATCGTCGCCCAAGAATTTGCAACGATGGGCGTCTGGAAGCTCGCGCCATTGACCACCCCTGCGATGCTGGGTCCGGCGGTTGTCGAGCCGCTGGATATTTTCAGCACAAACGCATCGTTCTGTCCGCCTGCGAAGGCGCTCTGGAACCCGGTGGCCGTGGCGGTGTTGTTATTACTCACCGTGCCAGTCACATAGGCATTGCCAGCCGAGTCCGTCGCGATCCCACCCTGCTGTTCACTACCCTCCCAGAGAAACGACGAGAACAGTAGAGCGCTTCCATCGGCCTTGAATTGGCTGGCGAAAATCCCGAACGGAGTTGCGGGCGTCAATGCGTTAACGATTGGAAAGCCGGTGTTCGCCGTGCCGGTGACCCAGGCTTCACCCGCCGCGTTCACCGCTATGCCATAGCCGACGGAGCCCCCGCTTCCCAGGTAGGTGGAGTACACCAGCGCCGAACCGCTGGCGTTGATCTTGCTGACAAATGCGGCCGGAGCGCCGCTGGTCTCGAGCGCATGCACTGTCGGGAAGTCGGAGGAATTCGTCCTTCCAGTGACGTAAGCGTTGCCCGACGAATCTACCGCTATCGCATACGCCTTATCGATCACGCTGCCGCCAAGATATGTGGAATAAACGAACGCGGAGCCGGCCGGGTTGATCTTAGTGACGAAGCCGGTGTCGCTGGTGTTCTTGTTGGCGGACTGGAAAGCATTCACCAGTGGAAAATCCGACGCGCTGGTCGTCCCCGCTATGTAAGCGCTCCCGGTCGAATCCACCGCGATGCCCTGGCCAATGTCTTGTCCTTTATACCCACCCAGATAGGTTGAATAGATGAGCGTAGAACCGTCGGCGCTCATCTTCGTCACAAAGGCGCTGGGAAAGCTGTCTCCCGGTTGTATCGCCTGGATCGGATTCTCGAGCGGAAAGTTGTCGGAGTTGGTGTTTCCCGTGATATAGGGATTGCCCGATTTGTCGACGGCAATGCCTAAACCAGTGTCGGATTGTCCTCCGCCCAGGTAGGTCGAGAAAAGTAGCGCGTTGCCGGACGGGTTTAGCTTGGTCACAAACGCGTTGCCGAAAGCGCCGAGATTCTTGCCTTGGAACGCATGAGCGATTGGGAAGTTGGTCGATTGCGCGGAGCCGGTAACGAACGCGTCGCCGGACGAATCCACTGCGATGGCATCGCCAATATCCAAGCCATTGCCGCCCAAGTACGTGGAGTAAAGTAGCGTGGAACCGTTCGAGCTGATCTTGCTAACGAAGACACAGCCTTGGCCGGCGCCGGGACTGCTGCCTTCCGGATTCTTACCCTGAAACGGATTCGCGGTAGGAAAGTCCGTGGAGTCGGTGTGACCCGTTACATAGGCGTTTCCGGAGGAATCCACCGCGATTCCGTTCCCGCTGTCATTCCCGGTTCCCCCTAGATAGGACGAATACACCAGCACCGGATCGATGATCAACTGTCTCGTCTCGTCGTAAGGACCTACCTCGAAACCAACTTCCCGCGGCCCGCGAATCACGTAGCGCCCGGCGATTTCCTTGGTCTGGTGCTGGGACTGGTCTTGATAAACCACCGGCTTCTTTTCGCGAACCTGGCCGCTCTGGGTCTCGAACACTAGATCGCCGTTGCGGTCCACGCGCATCTTGCTGACGCCCGAGAATTGCAGCCGGATCTTGGACGGGTCCGCGCCCGGATTCACGATCCAGTCATACTCCAGCTGGCCGTCCTTGCCGTAGTAAGCCAGATCGATTCCGCGGTACACCTGGCCGAATCGCACCCGGCCATAGTTGGTGACGCCTGTCCGCCACTTCGCCGGATCACTTCCGATGAAGTAATTGCTGGTCGCGTTGCGCGGTTCTTCTCCCTCCGCCTTCGACGCCGGATTCGCGCCCGCCAGTCTCATACGGAACACGTCGCCGCCGCTCCGCAGGACGGCTTCAGCGGAAGTCAGGAATAGCGTTCGGCCCTGTCCTCGCTGTAAGCTTCGAGATAAAAATTGAACGCGGGCATCGGTCTGGCCCTGATTCGCTTCGAAACTCAGCGGCAGGCTGGAAAAGTTTCCAGTCCACGCCGGAACGGATATAACAGGCAGAAAAAAGACAAACTTCATCAGTCGCATAATTGTTCCAACCCCAGGATCCCCAATCAGGAAGTGCGCTAGTGCCGGGCTTTCCTTTCAGAATTGTATCCAGCGGCGATCGAATGACAGTTTTTGAAAGTTTTTCGCGCATAGCTTCATAGATACAATAGTCTCGGTTTAGAGTATCTCTAAAACCTTGGAAAGGCTGGTACTGTCTTGACGCCGAAGGGTCTTCCGCATATACTAAATCCTTCCGATTCCTTGGCACAGAATCATGTTTTTAGGCTCGCGAGGCTTCCCATGCGAATAGTGACGTTTTCCTGCTTTGTTTTCACTTTGCTGATCGCGTCTTTCTCGGCGCAAGCTCAGGCGCCAAAAGGGACGCTCGAAGAACAATTGCAATCGGAATACGCCATTACTACGCCCACCGCTGACAACACGGACCTCGTCACCACTGGTTCGGTCCTGGTCCTGCAAAAGAAGGGATTTTCGGCGGGAGCCGCGGCCAGCAAGGTGGTCACGCAAAATACGTATAAAGACGGTCAGATCCATTCCGGAGCAGCCACTGCGGTACGCCGCTTCGGTGGCTTGCCGGGCATCAGCAGTATACCGGGCCTTGGTTCTGCCGCGGGCACCGCTGCCGGCGCGGCCGGGGGTTCCAGGGACTTCGTCAATGGAGAGAAACTCTACGTCACCCAAATCACCGTCGATCGTGGCAAGGACGGCATCGTTTTCGATTTGATCTCCGATTCTTACGGCGATAGTGGACGTTTCAAAGGGCAGTTGCGGTTTCAGTTTCCCAAGGGGACTGTGAAGAATGCGGATCTGGCTGCTGCCGATGCGATGATTAGTCAGGTATTCAAGATCCAGCCCGCCGACGATGCCAGCGCCAAAGATGGAAACGCCCAACCTGCCGCTAACGGAGCGGCCCCGGCGCCCGCCGCTGCTGCCGCCCCGGAGCCTGCTGTTGCAGAGGCTCCTCCGCCACCCATCGCGCCTCCTCCTCCGCCCGCCGACGAGCCGCCGGCTCCGCCGAAATCAATTGATCTGGGACAGACCAAGGATCAAGTGGTGGCCAGCTTTGGGCAGCCGCTGAGGACCGCAAAGGTTGGCACCAAGGAGATCTATTTCTACAAAGATCTCAAAGTAACGTTCGTCGGTGGAAAGGTTACCGACGTACAGTAGCTCCTGTCTATGAATCGATAAGGCCCGCAATCAGCAGGGAGACATTATGAACGCGCAACAAGGTTACAAAGCTTCTTCGTTCCGCTACTTCGCGGGGACACTCGCGCTAATCCTCGTTGGAGCTTGCATCGCCAGCGCCGATAACAAGAAGCCTTCGGCGCCCGCCCCCAAAGCGGCTGCGGCGCCCCATCCAGCTGCTGCGCCCCATCCAGCAGCGGCGCGACCAGCTGCTCCAGCGGCTAGGCCAGCGGGTGGAGCTGCCGCCGGCCATGCCGCCACTCCCGCCGCGGGTCACACTGCAACTCCCGCGGGGCATCCCGCCGCCGGTGGCGCTGCTGCCGGACATGCCGCGCCAGGTGCCGCCGGAGCCCATGCGGGCGCACCCGGCGCTGCTGGAGCTCATGCCGGTGCACCCGGTGCGGCTGGAGCCCATGCCGGCGCCGCCTCGCGACCCACGCCCGCCGGAACCAAGACCGCCCGATCCGCCAGTGGCAGTGAAGTCCGCACCCGCGCTAATGGATCCCGCGCCGACGTACATGACGCCAAGCGTGGCATGGATGTCCACCACGGCCTCAACGGAAGCCGCAGTGTCCGCGTGGAACGCGCGGATCATTCCCGAGTCGTCGCCATGCGTGGCGGACGCGGCTACGTGCAGCACCCCTACGGTTATCGCGGCCATGAATACGGCCATCGCACATATTACGAACACGGCCGAGCCTACGATCATTTCTACCGGGGCTACTACTATCACGGCGCCTACGCCGAGATGTACGCGCCATCGTTCTATTACGCGCCGGCTTTCTACGGATGGGCCTACAATCCCTGGGTTACGCCAATCGCTTATCCAGTGGCTGCTTGGGGCTGGGGCGGCAATCCCTGGTACGGCTACTACGGCGGTTTCTTCACGCCCTACCCGGTCTACGCAAGTGCGTCGCTCTGGCTCACCGATTACATGATTTCGACCAGCCTGGCGGCCGCCTATACGGCGCAAGCCGAAGCCAACGCCAACGCGCAAGCCGCGGCATTGGCCAATCCCGCTCCTCTGACGCCGGCGGTGAAGGATTTGATCTCGGCCGAAGTGCAGCGCCAGATCGCGCTTGAGAATGCCGAAGCCGCCACCGCGAAAGCCGGCGAAGCGGACCCCGCCTCCAGTGGAATTCAGCGCATGATGACCGACAACGTGAAGCACGTGTTCATAGCCGGCAAGGATCTCGACCTGGTAGACGCCGCCGGCACGGAATGCGCCGTCAGCGAAGGTGATGCGCTGCAGTTGGTCGCTCCGCCCGCCGCCAATGCAGATGCGGCAACGCTCGCCGTGCTCGCCAGCAAGGGCGGCAAGGAATGCGCGAAAGGCGACACCGTGACAGTCACCGTCGCCGACCTCCAGGACATGCAGAATCACATGCGCGAAACCATCAGCGCGGGTATGGGCGAACTGCAAGCCAAGCAGGGCAAGGGTGGTTTGCCCGCGCTTCCGCCCTCGGCCAATGTCGCACCGGTCAAAACGGAAATGGCCATGATGGCGCCCCCGCCGGATGCCACCGCTTCCACTCAAATCAACCAGCAGTGGGGAGAAGCCGACAAGGCTGAGACAGAGGTAGCGGGCGAAGTCGGGGCGGGTGGTGGAGCTACCGCCGCTGCTCCAGCTGCCATCCCAGCGCCCGAAGCGCCGCCGGCCAACATCGACCTCGGCCAGACCATCGACCAGGTAACAGCTGCGCTCGGCCAGCCCAAGAGCGTCGTCAATCTTGGAGCCAAGAAAATCTACGTGTACAAAGACATGAAGATTACCTTCAAGGACGGCAAAGTCTCCGACGTCCAGTAGGTTGTTTCTGAGTCCTCAGCGCGGGTGCAGCGTAACCTTCTGCACCCGCCAGTTATTCATATCAGCCACAAACAATGTGTTCTCGGATGGACACGCCATGCCATGAATCCAGTTGAACTGCCCGGATGCGTGTCCGGATTCACCCAGCATGCCCAATATCTTCCCGTCCAGCGATAGCTTGTAAATGCGCCCAGGCTCCGAGTCCGACGTATAAAGGTACTGCGTCGGTCCCGGCGTAATACAAATCGTCCAGGGCTGAGTTTCGTCCGGCGGATTCCGGGTTGCGTCCCCCAGCACGGGATGCCGGGCCTTATCGTAGGGGGCGTTCAGCAAGATGAATCGCAAAAACTTCCCGTCGCGATCGAAGACCTGAATGCGGCGGTTGTTGCGGTCGGCGACGTAAACGTTGTTCGCGCGGTCGATCCCGATGTTATGCGGCGTGTTGAACTGGCTCGGATTCTCATTCGCATGCAGTCCGCCATAGCCGCGCGATCCCCACGACTTCACCCAGTTGCCGTGCTTGTCGAACTTCGCCACCCGCGAGTTGATGTACCCGTCGGTGATGTAGATGTTATCGTCGCTATCGAATGCGACATCGGTTGGCGCGCGGAAGTATCCATCCACAGGCGGAAGCGCCGGACGAAGCTCGGCTCCCCCATTGCCTAAGCCGTTGCCCTTGTAGTAATCGGGCTCATCCGGTCCCTCCGGCCTTCGCCCCAGGTTCAGTGTTACGACGCCGGCCGGGTTGAATTTCATGGCCGCATGCGTCCCTTTATCCACCACCCACAAGTTGTCGTACTTATCGAATCGCACGCTGTGCGCGTAGCCCAATCCGTAAACGCCCTTGCCCAATTCGCGCACGAACTTTGCCGCTGAATCGAATTCCAGAAGCTGCGTCGTGGCGTTTCCGTACAGCGGGCCCGAAGTCGCGCTCCCTGGATGATTCAGCACCACCACCGCTCCCTTGGAGTTCACCGCCACCCCCAACACCTCGCCCAGATTCAACTGGTAGTTGAGTTTCAGGAAGTTCACATCGGATTCGAACGGAATCTTCGGCGGCGCCTCCTGCGCGAACACCGGCGTCATGGCCAGGATGAGAGTCAGTAATTTCATACTCACCAATTCTACACGCGATCGTCTAATATGTAGAAGAGCGAGGTATACGCTCCATGACCGCGAAATCGGATCTTCCCCAAGGCACCCTCGACCTGTTGATCTTGAAAGTCGTGGCGCTCGGCCCCGTCCACGGCTACGCCATCGCGCAGCGGCTCCAACAAGTTTCCCGCGATGTGGTTCAAGTCCCGCAAGGTTCGCTCTATCCGGCCTTGCACCGCCTGGAAAATCGCGGCCTTCTAGCGGCCGATTGGAAGGAGACCGAAACCGGCCGTGAGGCCAAGTTCTATCGCCTTACCCGCAAAGGCCGCACTCAGCTCGACGCCGAAACCGCTAGTTGGCGTCGCCTGGCCGAAGCCGTTGGCCTTATTCTCCGATTATCCGAAGGCGGCGCGGAATGACTTGGCTACGTCGTCTCTGGCGCGGTAAACACCTTGACGACGCTCTCGATAAAGAGCTGCGCTTCCACCTCGATCAGCATGCCGCCGACCTGATCGCCCAGGGCCACCATCCGGAAGAAGCAATGCGCCAAGCCCGCCTCGCCCTCGGTGGCCCCCAGCAAGTGAAAGAGGAATGCCGCGACGCCCGTGGAGCCCGCTGGCTGGAGGACCTAGTCCAAGATCTCGGCTATGCTTTCCGCACTCTGCGCCAGCGTCCCGCATTCGCCGGCGTCACGCTCTCTACCCTGGCCCTCGGCATCGGTGCAACCACGGTCATGTTCACCGTCATCAACGGTGTTCTGCTTAAACCGCTTCCGTATCCCGAACCGGAGCGCCTGCTCAGTCTGCAAGGGCACACCGAAAAATATGGGGACAATTGGGGCGTCTCCTACCCCAATTTCCTCGACTGCCAACGCGCCGTTCACTCCCTTTCCGCGATGGCCGCCTGGAGCTACAGCGGCGGAACCGTTAGCGCGCCCGGGCAAGCCGAGTATGTGGAAAGCCGGCAGATCTCCTCCGAATTGTTCTCCGTCTTCGGTGTCGCTCTCTCGCGCGGCCGGGCCTTCCTACCCGACGAAGACCGCCCCGGTGCCCCGCCAGTCGCAATCATCAGCTACGGATTGTGGCAGCGCCGCTATGCAGGCAGCCCCTCGGCGATTGGTAAGTCCCTGGTCTTCGATGGAAAACCCTACACCGTCGTCGGCATTGCCCCCGCAAGTTTCCAGTTGGACGGCGAAGCCGGCCTATTCACTCCCCTTGGCCAAGTGACGGAATTGCGGATCCAGAATCGCGCGGCATATTTCCTCCGCGTTGTGGCGCGTCTCCACTACGGCGTTACGCTGGCCCAGGCCCAGGCTGAGCTCGCCCTCATCAGCCGTCAGCTCGCTGAACAATACCCCGAAGTGAATACCGGACGCACCCTGTTGGCCCAGCCGCTTCGCCAGGATCTCGTCAGCGATGTCCGCTCCACGCTCTGGCTATTGCTCGGTGCCGTGGCTCTGGTCCTCGCGATCGCCTGCGCCAATGTAGCCAGTCTGCTGCTCGCCCGCGCAGTGTCTCGCGAGCGTGAACTCGCCGTTCGCCTGGCGCTCGGAGCCAGCCGCGGCCGCTTGATCCGCCAGTGTCTCACCGAAAGCGCTATCCTCGGGCTTTTGGGAGGCGCGCTTGGCGTCGCGCTCGCCGCCATCGGGATTCGCCCATTCCTCGCCTTCTGGCCCGGCAGCTTGCCGCGATCCGAAGAAGTCCAGCTCGATTGGCATGTGCTGCTCTTCGCCGTCGCCGTCTCGCTTGCCAGCGGTCTGCTCTTCGGATTGGCGCCCGCCGTTCGTGCCCCCGCGCGCGAACTCGAACAAACCCTCCGCGCTGGCGCCCGCTCCGTCATAGGAAACTCGCGCCATCTCCACAGCGCATTCGTGATTTCCGAAATCGCCCTCGCAGTCGTCCTATTGATCGCCGCGGGCATCCTCGGCCGCACCGTTCTGCGGCTCTCATCGCTCGATCCCGGCATCAACGTCCACAACGTACTGATCGCTCGCGTCGCTCTTTCCCCGGGCGCTTTGCAAAACCCCACGCAGCTGCGCGCCACCTGGCAAGACGTCCTGGAGCGCGCCCGCCGTGTCCCCGGAGCGCAGTCGGTCGCACTGGCCGACGTCATCCCCATGCGAGAGGGCGTCAACTCGCTACCCTACTCGACCACCGCCGCCATTCCGCCACCCGACCAAATGCCGATTGCTTTGGCGTCCAGCGCGACGCCGGAGTACCTCCAGGTCATGGGCATTCCGTTACGCCAAGGCCGATTTTTCGATGAGCACGATCGCATCGGCAGCGAACCCGTCGTCGTGATTGATGATGTCTTGGCACAACATGCTTTCGGCGGAAAGGATCCGGTTGGAATGCCCCTCTGGATCCCAGCCATGAACCGGGGTCCCGTACGTGTGATCGGTGTCGTCGGCCACGTCCGTCATTGGGGACTCGCGGACGACGATCAAGCCAATGTGCGCGATCAGGTCTACTATCCCTTCGCCCAAGTGCCCGACGCACTGCTGCGCCTCTTCTCTACGTTCATGTCGATGGCGGTCCGCACCACCATCCCTCCATCGAACATCGTCGATTCCCTGCGTAGCGATCAAATTCTGTACGAAGTTCGCACCATGGAACAGTTAGCCAGCGCCTCGCTCGCCCGCCAACGCTTCCTTTTGATGCTGTTCGGCATCTTCGCAGGCTTGGCGTTGCTGCTGGCCTGCATCGGCATCTATGGAGTGCTGGCCTACGTCACCAGCCAGCGCGTGCCAGAGATCGGCCTTCGCATGGCCTTGGGTGCCAGCGCGCGCGATGTCATGCGGATGGTGCTGGGCCAGAGTTTCCGAATGATCTTCGTCGGGGTGGTCGTGGGCCTCGCGACCGCTTTCGCCGCCGCGCGCCTCTTGGAACGCCTCGTCGCAGGTGTCCGCTCCACGGAGCCCTCCACCTTCGCAATTATGATTTCCGTCCTGGTGGCCGCCGCCCTGTTCGCAAGCTTTCTGCCCGCCCGCCGCGCCAGCCGCGTCGATCCCATGCGAGCCCTTCGCCAGGATTAGGGCCTTCTACGCGATTTCCCCTACCTCGCTAAGGCCTCACCTTAGCCTAAATTGGCCAAACAGGTATATGTTCTTTGTCGAAACGCATCTTTACAATAAATAGGCCAGTTTATGGATTTTCAAGTCGGCCAGACTTTCGGCGACTACTCGATCACCGCCCTGCTTGGCGCCGGTGCCATCGGCCAGGTGTACAAGGTGGAGCATTCCATCACCAGGCGAACCGAGGCCATGAAGGTTCTCTCCGCCGAACTGGCCACTGAAATCCAAATCAAGCGATTCGAACGCGAGATGCAAGTCCTGGCGCGCTTAAGCCATCCCAATATCGCGGCTCTCCATAACGCGGTTCACTCGCAAAAACAGTTGATCCTCCTGATGGAATTCATCGACGGCCGAACGCTCGAAAGCATGTTCGCCGCCGGGCGCGTTCCGATCGACGAAGGAATCGGTTATATCCGCCAGATCCTATTCGCTCTCAAGTACGCGCACCAGCAGGGGGTGGTGCATCGCGACGTCACTCCCGCCAATATGCTCGTCACCGCGGCCGGCGAAGTGAAGCTCACCGACTTTGGACTTTCGAAATCCTTCGGCGATCCTCTGCTAACCAATTGCGGCGAGATTCTCGGCTCGCTTCCATACCTCGCGCCAGAGCGATTGAAAGGCGCAACGCAGCCCGACCAGCGGTCTGATCTTTATTCCGTTGGAGCCATTCTCTACGAGCTTCTCACCGGGCACAAGCCTTTTGGGATGAACCGGCGGCTCGCTCCCGTGCTCACCGACACCGAGGACGAGCCTTTGCCGCCTAGCCAGCGCGATCCCGGCGTCTCGCCTCGCTGGGACGAAATCATCCACCGTGCCCTGGACAGAAATCCCGAGCATCGCTATCGCTCTGCCGAGGAGTTTCTTGACGCGATTGCGCAAGTTGACCAGGCGCCCATCGCAGAACTCCTGCCGCCGCGCCGGCGCGTTCTAGGCCTCGGAATCGCGCTGGCGGCCGGTCTCTCGTTGGCGCTTTTCGCGTCCCCATCTCTCAACCCGTTCCGCTCGGTCGCTCCCCCCGCCATGCCGGTCCAGGAGCCCCACATCGCGCCTCCGGACTTCGCTACCTCTTTCGCGCCGCCTCCCCCCGCTCTGCGCGCCAAACACGTTGTCCACTCAGCGCCGAGAACGGCCGCGCTAGAAACCGCCGCGCCCGTTGCGATTGAGAAGAAGCGAACGTTTTGGGGCAAGCTGAACGTGTTTAAGAAAAAGAAGGACCCGCAGTAACCCCCGCCATTCTGTATTCTAAATTCTGTATTCTGCATTCTGAGGATGTCTGTAAAACCCAAAGAGCAGCACCGTATAGGGCGCATCGGCTGGTTGCGTGCGGCCGTACTGGGCGCCAATGACGGTATTCTTTCGACCTCGAGCCTGGTGCTTGGAGTCGCAACCGCGCACGCCGCTCACAGCAGCGTGTTGATCGCGGGCGTCGCCGGCCTGGCCGCCGGAGCCATGTCGATGGCTGCCGGCGAATATGTTTCAGTCCACTCCCAGGCCGATACCGAAAAGGCCGAGCTCGAGCTGGAGCGTAAGGAGCTCAAAACCGACAACCAGGGCGAGCACAAGGAACTGGCGGCCATCTACGTCGCTCGTGGACTGCATCCAGCTCTAGCAAAACAGGTTGCCGATCAACTAATGGCGCACGATGCCCTGGGCGCGCATGCCCGCGACGAACTCGGCATTTCCGAAACCGTCAACGCAAGGCCCATTCAGGCTGCTTTGACGTCCGCCGCCAGTTTCGGCATCGGAGCGGCGCTGCCTCTGTTGGTCACAGCCATGGCGCCGGATTCGGCTCTCGTGTTCCTAGTCGCCGGAACGTCGCTGGCGTTCCTCGCATTGCTGGGCGCCTTGGCCGCGTATGTCGGCGGCGCTCGCGTGCTCATGGGCGCGCTCCGCGTCACGTTCTGGGGCGCGCTCGCGATGGCGGTGACGGCCGGTGTCGGAGCCCTGTTCGGAACCGTTGCGTAGGTCGCGCCAGTTGTATACTCATACCGGAGATTCCAACCATGCGGAAAATAGCTGGGCTCTTACTCGTGTTTGGTTGCGGCCTGGTAGCGGCCGACTTCTGGCAAAAACCGTATACGGAATGGAGCGATAAGGACACCGCCAAGATGATGACCGCTTCGCCGTGGGCGAAGTCGGTGAGCGTTTCCATGGGTGGCGGTCCTGGTGGCGATGGTGCGCCTCCCCCAGGGCCCGGCGGTGGAGGATTCGGCGGCGGAGGTCCGCGCGGCCCGCAAGGCGGAGGCGGCTCCGAATTTGGACCCGGCGCTCAAGGTTCGGCGCCTCCTACATTCGATGTTGTGGCTCGCTGGCAATCCGCGCTTCCCATCCGCCAGGCGCTGGTGCGTCTCAAATTCGGCGCGGAAGCGGACAAGTCGGCCGAAGCAGGCAAGATTTTGGAGCAGGAGGACAGGCCTTATGAGATCGTCCTATCCGGCCCCATGGGAATGTTCTTGGGTGGCAAACCGGGAGACGCCGCCAAGGCCCTTAGCGACGTGAGCTTTCTGTCATCCGCCAGGACGGGCCCCATCAAGGCCACCCAGATCGAAGTAGGCAAACCCGGAAAATCGATGGATGTGGTGTTCGCGTTTCCGCGCACGATGCCGTTCGCGTTGGACGACAAAGAGGTCGAATTCACCACCAAGCTGGGCGCGTCAGTTCTCAAGTACAAGTTCAAGTTGAAGGACATGGTCCTAAGCGGCAAGCTCGAAATGTAGCGCCCTATCGTCCGCCGACGCTCGCAACGCCCTGCCTTCACCCCACAATGCCGTTGACGACATTATGCCGTCCATGACATAATAAGGCTTGGCGTGGGAAGTTGAATTCTCCGACGAGTTCGGGGAATGGTGGAACGGCCTGACGGCCGCCGAGCAGCAGAGCGTCGATTTCACCGTAAATTTATTGCAGGAAGCGGGTCCTACTTTAAGGATGCCCCATTCGTCGGGTGTGGAGATGTCGCGTCACACTCATATGCGTGAGTTGCGCGTTCAGCACGAAGGACGGCCGTACCGCGTTCTTTATGCGTTCGATCCGCGCAGGGTGGCCGCACTGCTAATTGGTGGAGATAAGACCGGAAATAATCGCTGGTATGAGGAGTATGTTCCTCGCGCGGACGGAATCTACGACCGGCACTTGCGCGAGTTGGAGATAGGAAAGTAACGATGGCTCGCAACTTCAAAGAACTTCAAGCAAAGATGGACCCCGCCCGCCGTTCAGAAAACCAGCAGCGGGTCCGAGAAGAGCTGCAACGGATGGCTCTTGACGAACTCCGCAGCGCCAAGCAATTGACCCAAGCCGATATGGCCGAGATGCTGGACGTGCCGCAGAGCTCGATCTCTCGTATCGAGCGCCGCGCGGACATGTATCTAAGCACCCTACGCAACTACATTCACGCTATGGGTGGCGTCCTTCAGATCCAAGCCATCTTCCCCGATGGAGGCGCAGTCGTCATCGACCGGCTAGGCGACTATGAGAATCAGACGTACACCGTCTGGGCTCGCGCCGAGAGTAAGGGGACATACCGGCTAGTCGCGCGCCCATTTCAACACCAGGGTGACACGCTCTCAACTAGGCCTTTGAAGGCCCCGGGATTCATCAAGAGCATGAAGGCCTTGGACCTTCCCGAACCTCAAATCTTTGCCATCAGAGCAAACCTGGAAAACGGCAGCGAGGTCAAGATCGGCGGTCGAGCTGCAGGCGTGTCCTTCAGTGCTCCAGACCTGGTGGCCGCGGGCTTTGAAGCGACAAGTAAGGAACAAATCAGGGAGCAGGAATAGCTGCTGATCGGATCCGTAGCCGAAGAGGGCTCGAAGTACAATGCCCTGAAGGAGTTTCTCCATATATGGGTGACTTTCCAGCCGAGTGGTCTCTCGTTCGAGACTTGTCCGAGGGTGGACAAGCGCATACATTCGTAGTTCGGCGTTCGGACGGGTCCGACTCAAAAAACTATGTTCTAAAGCGTCTGAAGAACCCAAAGCGAGAGGAATACTTTAATCGCGAGATCCAGGCATGCATGACCTTGGATTATCCGAACGTTCTGAAAGTTCTGGACCAAGGCCGCACACCGAAGGGGAAACCATTCCTGATAACGGAGTACTGCGTTGGTGGTTCTTTAGAACATAAGACTAAGTTTGCCGTTCCTGCTCAGGGGCTCCGATTCTTCGAGGAGATTGTTGCCGGAGTAGCGCACGCCCAAACACAGCAACACCCGATCTATCACCTCGATTTGAAGCCCGAAAACATCTTCGTGAGAGATAGCGTTCCCGTGGTAGGGGACTGGGGCATATGTTTCATCGAAGAAGACGGGGAAGTCAGTATGACCAAAGAGGGCCAGCGGGGATCTCTACACTATTGCCCTCCAGAACTGAGAGGACCTAAGATAGTCGGTCATCCCCCGCTATCGGCCGCCGACGTTTACTCGCTTGGGAAGGTACTCTATTTTCTCTTCTCGAACGAAGTCTATGATGGGCACGAAGAAGATTACGGCAATGATCCGACCAGAAGCTTGGCGCACTTGGTGCCATCGCGGCCGCAACTAGCTTTCGTCGATGACTTAGTGTCCAAAACCGTGCGACGGAACCCTCTAGAGCGAATTCGAACTGCCGCCGAACTTTTGCGGCATGTTCAAAGAGCGGCCGAGAGAACTGAGGCCGGGGGGCGCGTCCTAGACCTGAGGATTCCGCAACGCTGTTTGTACTGTCAAGAGGGCACGTATCGCGCCGCGCACGACCAGGTTCACGCCGCGCCTTACGGAATAAATCCGAAGTTTCCCGAAATCGAACTGCGAAGGAAGCCCGATGACCTGTCCTCACCCGAGCGAAGCAAGTACGCGGCCATGAGAAACGCCGCCAGACTCCTACTCGGTGGACACAGCGTTGGAGCTCCTCTTCTTCTAATCTGCGATCATTGCGGCAACGTTCAGTACTTCCGCCTTGACCTCACTCAGGATGGCGGTGAGTCTTGGCGACCATAGCCCCGAGAGATCACGCCGTTAACTACTGTTTCTCCCTTACGCGGTCAGCGACTTACCCGCACGCGTCTTCGAGAGCGCTCTTCCCCACGTTATTCTGGAACCGATGCGAAACAGCCACCAATTCGCGCACAAAACATGGGTTCGTTTTGCCGAATTTGACAAAAACGCGCCACCTCGGGCGCAAAATACCCCGACTTGCGCCACCGCTGCGACCCACAACCCACCTCCCACCACCTATTCCCCACCACCCTCCTCCCACTCCCCCAGCTATCCTGAACCTATGAAATCCCTTGCCCTCCATGCCCTCGACTCCGCCCAGCGCCCCGGCGTCACCTACGCCGACGTCCGCATCGTCGAAACCCGCGACCGCGAGCTCGGCACCAAGGACGGCAAGCCCAGCCAGGTCTCGAGCGACGAATCGGTAGGCATCGGAATCCGCGTGCTCGCCAATGGCTGCTGGGGTTTCGCCGCCACGGACGATCTCACCCGCGCCGGCGTCGAATCGGCGGCCGCGCTCGCCGTCGACATCGCCCACTCCAGCGCCCTCGCCAAAAAACACGACGTCACGCTAGCGCCTGAGGCCAAGCACGAGGCCACCTGGATCTCGCCCTGCCGCATCGATCCGTTCACGGTCAGCGTCGATGAACAGCTCGCTCTCCTGACCTCCGTCGACGACGAACTCCGCCGAGCTTCCGGAGTCACTCTCGCGCAAACGTCCATGATCTTTCACCGCAGCCGCCAGATTTTCGTGTCTTCCATCGGCAGCGTCATAGATCAAACCCGCACCTTCAGCGGCGCCGGATTCGAGGCCTACTGCTTCAAGGACGATCAGATCCAGAAGCGCTCCTATCCGAATTCCTTCGGCGGACAGCACCAGCTCAAGGGCTATGAGCTGATCCAAGAAATCGACCTGCTCAAGCACGCGCCGCGCGCCGCCGAAGAAGCCGTGGCGTTGCACTCAGCCGATCAGTGCCCCGAAGGTCTCTTCGATTTGATTCTCGACGGAAGCCAGCTCGGCCTCCAGGTTCACGAATCCATCGGCCATCCCATCGAGCTTGATCGCGTGCTCGGCTCGGAGGCCAACTACGCGGGTATGAGCTTTCTCACGCTCGACAAACTGAACCACCTGCGCTATGGTTCCGATCTCGTCAACGCCGTTTGCGACGCCCGAATCGAGCACGGCCCCGGCATGGGCACTTTCGCGTTCGATGACGAAGGCGTTCCCGCGCAATCGGCCGACATCATTAAGAACGGCCAGTTCGTTGGTTACATGACCTCGCGCGAAACCGCCGCGGCCATCGGCCAGCAGCGCTCCAACGGCACCATGCGCGCGACCAGTTGGGCGCGGCTTCCGCTCATTCGTATGACCAACGTGAGCTTGCTGCCCGGCGAGCAAACGCTCGACGAAGTTTTCGCCGGCGTCAGCCATGCCATTTATATGGAGACCAATCGCAGTTGGTCCATCGATGACAAGCGCTACAACTTCCAATTCGGCTGCGAGATCGCCTGGGAAATCAAGGACGGCAAGCGCGTCCGCATGCTCAAGAATCCCACCTACAGCGGCATCACCACCGAGTTTTGGAACGCCTGCTCCGCCGTCGCGAATCGCGATCACTGGGTGCTGTGGGGCGTTCCGAATTGCGGCAAGGGACAGCCCGAGCAAGTGATCGGCACCGGCCATGGCGCAAGCCCCGCGCGCTTCCACAACATCAAAGTGGGAGCCGCGTATGGCTCTTGAGTTTGACCAATTCCGCAAGTTGTTCGATGCCGTCCAGGGCGCGGCCAACTCGTTAGGAGTCTCCGATGTCGAGGCGCTGTTCGGCGCACACTCCGGCGCTCTCACGCGCTTCGCCAACAACACCATTCATCAAAACGTTTCCGAACAGGATCGCTGGCTTTCGGTTCGCGTCGTGGTGGATCACCGAACCGCACGCGCCACCACCAATCGCCTGGATTCCGATTCGATTCGCAGCGCCGTTGAACAGGCGCTGGCGCTGGCTCGCTCCGCCGCGCCCAATTCAGATCTGCTTCCGCTCACCGAACCCTCGGTGATTTCTGAAACTTCGAGGTTCGACGCCGCGACGGCCGACGCCACGCCCGATCATCGCGGACGCGCCGTGGCCGAAGCCATTCAAATCGTCGAAAGCGATGGGCAAACCGCCGCCGGCATTTACTCTACCGGCCAAAGTACAGAGGCGATTTTCAATTCGCGCGGCGTCGCAGCCTGGCACGCGGAAACCATGGCCCAGTTTTCCATCACCGCCATGGCCGGCGATAGCTCCGGTTGGGCCAAGGCTTCGGCCGTATCGCATGCCGCCGTCCACCCGGCGGCCCTCGCCCGCAGTGCCTCCGAAAAAGCTCGCCTTTCGAGCGATCCTCAGGAAATCGCTCCCGGCCGTTACACGGTGATTCTGGAACCCGCCGCCGTCCTCGACCTGGTTGGTCAGATGTTCGGCGACTTCAGCGCCACTTCCGTCAACGATAGCCGCAGCTTCCTCACGGATCGCCTCGGCACCAAGCTCTTCGGAGACAACATCCATATCTCTGACGATGTTTCACATCCGCTCCAGGCCGGAGTGCCGTTCGACGGCGAAGGCGTTCCACGCCGCAAACTCACATTGGTCGATGCCGGTGTCCCGCGCGAGTTGGCATATTCGCGGTCGAGCGCCCATCGCGCCTCCGTCGAGCCCACCGGCCATGGCTTCCCGTTGCCCAACGAAGTCGGCGAAGCGCCGCTAAACATTGTGATCGCCGGCGGCTCCACCGACGTGGATCAAATGATTGCATCCACCGATCACGGTGTTCTGGTGACCCGGCTCTGGTATATCCGCGAAGTGGAGCCTTACGACAAAATCATGACCGGCATGACCCGCGATGGAACGTTCTTAATCGAAAATGGCCGCGTTGTTCGTGGCCTGCGCAATTTCCGCTTCAATCAGGGCATTATCGAATTGCTAAACAATGTGGAAGCCCTTTCGCACAGTGTTCGCGCTTCCGGCGAGGAGACCTTCGATATGGTGGTTCCTGCCATGAAGGTCCGGAATTTCAACTTTACTGAAGTAACCAGGTTTTAAGAGGTAAAATAGAGGCAAAGGGATAAATTGCATCACCACGGCCACCATCACGGCACGGGAACGATTCTGAAATGGTCGTTTTTTGCGACCATTCTCTTTGTCGTGGTCGAAGCGATCGCCGGTTTCCGATCAGGCAGCTTGGCCCTGGTCTCCGATGCCGGCCATAATTTCACCGATGCGCTGGCGCTGGTTCTGGCCTCCGTCGGCGTCTACATGCAGTCCAAACCGGCCGACAAAGTTAAGACGTTCGGCTATCATCGCGCCGGCGTTTTAACCGCATTCGCGAACGCGCTCACGTTGGTGGTTATCGCGCTCTTCATTTTCTACGAAGCCTGGCAGCGTTTCTTGCACCCGCAGCACATCGAAGAATGGACCATGCTGTGGGTCGCGGTTGCGGCGCTCGCGCTCAACGGCGGCATCATGTGGGGCCTGCATCGGGACAAAGATCATGACCTGAATATCCGCGCCGCATTCGTGCATATGTTGGGCGATGCCGTCAGTTCGGTCGGCATCATCGCGGGCGCTCTCGCCATCCACTTCACCGGCCTAGCGGTGATCGATCCCGTGCTGTCGGTCTTGATCGGCGTCCTGATTGTTTGGAGCGCGTGGGACATCATTCAAGAATCGCTCAATGTTCTGTTGGAAGGCCTGCCGCGGGGCATGGAGCTGAACGAAGTTACCAGCGCGATGCGCGAACTGGACGGCGTAATCGATGTTCACGATCTGCATATCTGGAGCCTGGGTTCCAGCGCGCATGCGCTGAGTTGCCACGTTTTGATCGAAGATATGCCGCCTTCGGAAAGCAATGCGATTTTGCAGCGCATCAACGATGTTCTCTGCAGATTTGAAATCGCCCATTCCACCATTCAGTTCGAGCACACCAAGTGCTCCGATGCCCCTTGTACTATGCTTGTCGCGACGCCGCACCACGAGCACCAGCACAAATAGCGATCCATTCTTGGGGCCGTGGAAAAAGATCGCTGATGACGGCCACCGAATCGGCGCCGGCTTCGAAGACCTGCGGTGCTAACTCACGCGTAATGCCGCCGATTGCGACCAGAGGCTTTTGCGTCAGCTTCCGCAAGGCGCGCAGTTGATCCAATCCGACCACCGGATCCGGGTTCAATTTTGAACGGGTGGGAAAAATCGGACCGATTGCAAGATAATCCACGGGCTCCAAATCCGCGGCGAGCAATTGCTGTTCGTTGTGGGTGGAGAATCCAATGATACTGGGGGCGGGCAGAATCCGGCGCGCGTCCACAGGCGCGAGATCGTCTTGGCCCAAATGCAATGCCGCATCCAGCAACTTGGCGATGTCGGCGCGATCGTTCACAACAAACACCGCTCCCGCTTCTCGACATAGTTGGGAGATTCGGTTCGCTTGCTCGAACTCCTGGCGCGAGAAGAATCCTTTGTGCCGGAACTGGATGATTTTAGCTCCGGCTTCGAGCAAAGCTTCAGCGCCCCTTTTCGCGGTCTCGGCATCCATTATTGGATAAAACGCAGGTAGGATCATTGCGCTATCGCCATCGCTCCATACAATACGCTATCGTCCCCGAGCTGCGCGGGAACGACATCCATCCGCGCGCGCGACCACGCGGTGATTTGGCGGCCGAGTTCGGCCCGCAGCGGAACGAACAATCGATCGCCGGCTTTGCTGATGCCCCCGCCGATCACGATGCGCGCCGGGTTCAGCAGCATGATCCCGGCTTTCAGCCCTTGGGCCAAGTCCACAACATAGCGCTCGACGAATTCCGGATCGAGCATCAGTTCGTTGGCCGGGCGGCCGTGATCGCGTTCCAGCCACAATCCGCAGCACATTCGCTCCAGGCAGCCGCGCGATCCGCACAGGCACTCGGGACCATCCGGCCGGATGGTCAGATGCCCGATCTCTCCCGCGTAGGAATCGGCGCCGCGATAAATGGCATCGCCGCTCGCAATGATTCCACCGCCGATTCCAGTCGAAAGCGTCATGTAAAACAGTGGCCGAAACCCCTGTCCAGCGCCATACAAAGCTTCGCCCAGTGCGCCGGCGTTCGCGTCGTTATCCATTATCGGAACGAATCCAAGCAACGGTTCCAGGTGATGGGGAAGGTCGAAATCTTCCCATCCTGGAACGTGGGTGGATAGGACAACCCGCTGGCGTTCGAAGTCTACTGGACCGCCGAAGCCGATGCCACAGCGATCAAATCGGTAACGCTGTTTCCAGTTGTCGATGATGCTCGCGATGCCATCAAGTATTGATTTGTCGGTCGCGTGCGATTCCCGCTCGATCATCTTCTCGCCGTCAAACACCGCCAGGCTGAACTTGGTCCCGCCGATGTCGATCGCGAGCGTGTTCACGCCGGAAAGAGGGAAGAGAAGAGCTCTTCACCGCACAGATAATTAGGAACGATGTAGTCGGCGCCGACGCCGATCAGGCGCTGCCGTTTCCATTGGTCGACGTTGGCGCAGGCCGGCTCTTCGCTCGCGACGCCCACAGCGACGCCGCCCACGTTTTTCACTTCTTCGATCTCGACGTAGCCGTCGCCGAAGCCGAGAAATTCGTTGCCCTGAAACTCGGCGGTGGATAGAATGCGCTGGATCAGGATGGCTTTGGAGAAGCTCTTATAGTCGTCGAGCGCGCCATAGACGCCGCCGTCGAAATATTTGGTGACGCCCAGCAGCCGCGCTTCTTCTTTCATGTAGATCTCGTCGGTACCGCTGGCGAGATACATCTTGAGGCCGCGGGCCTTTAAACCTTCCAGCAACTCCAGCGCGCCGGGCACCAGATATTCCTCCGGATCCGCCTGCCCTTTTCGCAAGGCCTCCACGCGGGCCTCGATCTTCACCCACAGCCGATCGAGATACATTTGCTTGTAAGCCAGCGGCTCCAGCGGCTTGCCGCCCCGCGCTTGAATGGCATCGGCGAACGCGATCATCTGGTAGATGGTTTCTTTGCCGGTGAGCCTCCAGACGAACTCCTCCACCAAAGCGCGCAGCTGATCTTCCGATTCGCCGGTTTTCAGATCGGCCAGGATCTCCACCATCATCGGGACCATGACGTCCATCCATCCCGAGCGGATCACCGAAAGGGTGCCATCGAAATCAAAGAGCACGACTCGGGCGTTGCGGGCAGACACGCCCGGAGTGATGTTTTCGATCATCAAATCGATCCTATTGTTGGAGCTTGTCCACGAGGTCTGGGAACAGGTAGATCGTCCCGGCCACGACGGCTCCGACCATCCCACTTACGATGGATGCGTACCACAGAAATTTGCGTTTCGTTAAGATCGCCAGCGACGCCAAGACGATGGAAAACTCGAGAAAGACTTCGCCAAAATGGAAGCCCAGCGCCTTCCGGCCAGTCAGGCGGCTCTCGTGTTCGAATTCCTGCGCTTCCTTCTGGATATCCTCGTCGTCCTTCTTGTATTTTTCCGCGTTCTTCTGATACTGGAGGCTCTGGTCCTGCTGCTTCAATCCCGCAAAGAAGTCGCGCGCGACTTCGGACTGATAACGGCGGATCGATTTGGCCTGATAGTACGACCACTGGTCCGAGGCCTTCTGCTGGAGCAACAACTCCTCGGTGGTCATGATGTGGCCCAGCACGGAAACTACAGCGAGGAAGGCGGCCAGAATGGCCATGGTCGCTGCAACGGCCTTCTCGAACGGCTCCTTGGCCTTTTCGATTCCTTCTTGGAGTTCTTCTTCGACGGACATGATCTCTTATGATAAGCCTTCTAGCGTTTGGCGGCGAGGGCCGCGCCAAGCCATACGCCCAGGTAGCCAAGAATCACGCTACCGAGAATATAGAGCAATCCCATCCAGCGCGCTCCATCGCGAACGGCCTGGTAGGTTTCGTATTCGAAGCTGGAGAAGGTGGTGTAGCCGCCCAGGACGCCGACCACAAGAAACAAGCGCCAGTTGTGGTTGGGCTGCCAGCGCTCCAGGAAAAGCGTCATGAGCACGCCGATTAAGAATGAACCGGTGATGTTAATGAAGAAGGTGCCCAGCGGAAATCGGCCGGCATATTTCTCCATGATCCAAGTGCCGGCGACGTAGCGGGCGAGCCCGCCGAATCCAGCGCCCGCCAGCACAACGAGATATTTGTCCAAGACATACCTACGATACGACGGGGTCCGGCCGGTATTCAATCCCGAGTTGCCCGAGCGCCCAGCGCGCGTGTTCGGCGACGAGGGGATTAGGAAAGCCGGCTAGCGTTTCTAGAGGCTCGCGGAATTTTTCCAGCTTGCTGTTGCCCATTGCGATCGCGACGTTGCGCAAGAATCCCGCGTACTTGGCGCGTTGGATGGGGCTGGTGTGGAACGTCGCGCGAAATTGGTCCTCGCTTAAGCCCGCCAGGTCTTCAAGCGGAGGCGCGAAATGGCGAGGCTCAAACGCGGGCTCTTGCGCTAAGGGAGCGCGTGAGTTCCAAGGGCATACATCCTGGCAAATATCGCAGCCAAAGATGTGCTGGCCGATGGCGGCACGCATCTCTTCAGGCGCGGCCCCATGCAGCTCAATGGTGAAGTAGGGGATGCAACGGCGGGCATCGATTTCGTAGCCTTGGGGTGCGATGGCTTGGGTGGGACAAGCGTCGATGCAACGCGCGCAGGTGCCGCAGCGATCGGGGGGCGGAGAATCGGATTCGATCTCCAATGAAGTAAGAATCTCGCCCAGGAAGACCCATGATCCGATCTCCTGATTGATGAGACAAGTGTTCTTGCCAATCCAGCCCAGACCAGCTTGGCGAGCGTAGGACCGCTCGAGCAGCGGCGCGGTGTCGACGCAGATTTTGTATTCGTGATCGCGGCCGAGTCTCGCCGCGAGATCTTCCAACCCACGCCGGACGACTTGGTGATAATCGTCGCCCCAGGCATAGCGCGAAACCCAACCGAGGCTGGGGTCTTGCAATTCAGTTGAGCGGGGCTCGGGACCGTTGTATAGCTTGCCGACGCAGACGATGGAGCGCGCGGTTGGGAGCAGGAGCTTGGGATCGGTTCGGACGTTGGCGCGGCGATCTGTGAGATAGCCCATCGCGCCTGCCATTCCACGATCCACCCAATCGAGATAACGGCGGCTGTCGTCGGGCAAGGACTCGGCGCGCGCGATACCGGCAAGCTCGAAGCCGCATTCGCGCGCCAGGCTCTTGATTTGCGCGGCGGTCATGAGTACATCATAAAGGGCATAGGAGAAGGCATGCACATCGGCGGATTGAAGACGATTCTGGTCAAGGAAGGGCACGAGCAGGAATTCGAAACATGGTTTCGGGAGATGCGCGCGGAAATCGGACGTGGCGAGCCGGATTGTTTGTACTATTCGCTGTTGAAATCGCGAACGAATCCGCGAGCTTACATCGTGGAGGAGCAGTATCGCGATCAGGCGGCGTTCGACGCGCATCAGACGTCGGCGTATGGAAAGATCTACTTTCCTAAGATTCGCGCGATTCTGGAGAGCATCGACGTGGAGTATTTTGACGTGATCGTGCCGTAACGCGGGCTTCCGGTTACACTGGAGGTTTGCCATGAAGCTAAACAGTTACACCATCACACAGGGCAAGGACCGTGCACCGGCGCGCGCGTTCCTGAAAGCCATTGGCCTCACCGATGAGGACATGAAGAAGCCGATTATTGGGATTGCAAATACCTGGATCGGAACCATGCCGTGCAATTTCAATTTGCGCGAGCTCGCCAAAGACGTCGCAGAAGGCATCCGGAAGGCCGGCGGAACGCCCATGGAGTACAACACCATCGCGATCAGCGACGGAATCACCATGGGGACGGAGGGAATGAAGGCGTCGCTGGTGAGCCGCGATCTGATTGCCGATTCGATTGAATTAGTAGCCCGCGGGCATATGTTCGATGGAATTGTCGCGCTAGTGGCTTGCGACAAAACGATTCCAGGCGCTGCGATGGCGCTGCTGCGGCTCAATACGCCGTCGTTGATTTTGTATGGAGGATCGATTCTTCCGGGGCGGCATAAGGGTCGGGATCTTACGATTCAGGATGTTTACGAGGCCGTGGGCGCGAATTCCGCGGGCAAGATGTCGGACGAAGAATTTCTGGCCATCGAGAACTCGGCGTGTCCGGGCGCAGGGGCGTGTGGCGGACAATTCACCGCGAACACGATGGCGACGGTGATGGAGCTGATCGGGCTCTCGCCTTTGGGAACGGCTGCGGTTCCTCAAGTGGACGCGCGCAAGCATGGTGTCGCCGAGCGCTGCGGGCGGTTGGTTTTGGATCTGGTGAAGAACAATTTGCGGCCGCGTGATATTGTGACGCGCAAAGCGATCGACAATGCCATCGCATCGGTTGCTACTACGGGCGGGTCGACAAACGCCGTGCTGCATCTGCTGGCCATGGCGCGCGAAGCCGGCGTGCCTCTTGGCATCGACGATTTCCAGACCATTAGCGAGCGGACGCCGCTGTTGGTGGATCTGAAACCGGCGGGCAAATTCGTCGCGGTGGATGTGGATAAGGCCGGAGGCATCCCGGTGATCGCGCAGCGGTTGGTGAAAGGTGGATATGCGGACGGTTCCGCGATGACGGTGACTGGGCGAACGCTGGCCGCCGAAGCTGCGGAGGCCAAGGAGACGCCGGGGCAAGAAGTGATTCATGCGCTGGACAATCCGATCAAGAAATCCGGCGGGTTGGTGATTTTGCGCGGGTCACTGGCGCCCGATGGCTGCGTGATCAAGGTGACCGGGATCGAGCGGAGCGAGCAGCGCGGTCCGGCACGGGTGTTTGAAACCGAAGAAGCGGCCATGGCGGCGGCGACGGGCGGAAAGATCAAGGCTGGCGATATCGTCGTGATTCGGTATGAGGGACCACGGGGAGGACCGGGGATGCGCGAGATGCTGGGCGTCACTAGCGCGATCGTCGGCGCGGGGTTGTCCGAGAGTGTTGCGCTTCTCACCGATGGAAGATTTAGCGGAGCTACGCGCGGATTCTGCGTGGGCCACGTCGCGCCGGAAGCCCAAGCGGGCGGGCCTATCGCCGCGGTGCAGGAAGGCGACACGATTTTTATCGACATCGCGAACCGGGTCATCAATCTGGAAGTGCCGGAGCATGTGATTCGCGAAAGGCTCGCAAAATGGAAGGCGCCGGAGCTGCGCTACAAGACGGGCGTTTTCGCGAAGTATGTGGCGCTGGTGGGATCGGCGTCGGAAGGCGCGTTGACTACGCCGGCGTAAAAACCGCTCCCTTTGGTCGCGGCTCAGTTAGGAGCGCGGCTCAGCTAGGTTACTGCAGGTATTTGTCGAACCAGCGGAGCTCCTCGTAAAGCACGTGCTCCATCGATTCTTTTCCGCGGTAGCCGTGCGCCTCGGCGGGTAGCATTACCAAACGCACCGTACCGCCGTTGCCACGGATCGCCGCGAACATTCGCTCGGACTGGATGGGATAAGTTCCGGTGTTGTCGTCGGCCTCGCCGTGGATCAGAAGGATGGGCGTCTTGATCTTGTCGGCGTGCCAAAAAGGCGACATCTTGGTATACACGTCGGGCGCTTCCCAGAATGTGCGTTCCTCGGTTTGGAATCCGAACGGCGTCAGGGTGCGATTGTATGCGCCGCTTTCGGCCACCGCCGCGTGAAACAGTTTGGAATGCGCCAGCAGATTCGCGGTCATGAACGCGCCGTAGCTGTGGCCGAAGACGCCCGACGCGATCGCGGTCCACGACTCCCATTTCAACGGCCTTGTCGACCGCGGCCTGTGCATCCATGACCAGCTGGTCGACGTAGGTGTTGTTGACGGTTTCCGCGTCGCCGATGATCGGCATGGCTGCGTCGTCGAGCAATGCGTAGCCATCGAGCACGAATAGCTGGTGGTAATTGAGCTGGCTGAATGCTTGCGACGCGTGCCCGGTCACTTGGCCGGCCGTGTCGGCGTCGCTGAACTCGAACGGATACGCCCAGACCAGGGCAGGCAGTTTCGTGCCAGGCTTGTAATTGGCGGGCAGGTAGAGCGTGAACGACAGCGGCACTCCATCGGCGCGCTTGTAGGTGACCAACTGCTTCTTGATGCCGGCGGTTTGGGGCGCGGGATTGGGGAATTGCGTTAGAGCCTTTAGGTCTGAGCCGGTGCGGATGTAATAGTTCGGTGGATCAGTGGGGCTTTCACGGCGGGTGAGCAGGCGCGTGCCGCTGTCGTCGAGCATGGCCACGATGGTTTCGTAGGCGCTGGCATCGGATTGAAAAAGCCTCTGGGCTTTGCCGTTGGCGAGATTGAAACGGTCGAGGAAGGGGTGATCGCCAGTGGGCGACGATCCTTGGCCATCCATATAAATCTCGTCGCCCGATTGGATCACCTGGCGGCGGCCGTCGGGCGTGGTCTTGAGAACAGGATCGCCGGGATCGTGATAGGCATCGCGTTCGTTGAGATTGAAGATGAGGCGAGCCTCGGTTGCAGGTTTGTCGAGGCTGATTTCGAAGGTGCGCTCCATGCGCTTGACGCGCTCGTAATCCACGACCAAGCGCCTTGCCGCCGGCCAGCGGCTGGATGCCCCGAAAGCGCTGCTCGGTTTTGAAGATTTCGTTGGGCTGCCCGCTGAAGGGAGCCGCGATCATTACGATCTTGTCGTGGAAGGGGACTTTGGCCTTGGGATCGCCGCCATCGAGAGCCTCGGCCCACACCAGCGTTGCCGGTTTATCTTGCAGCCATTGGTAGGAGCGCGGTCCGGTGCGCACGCCGGCGAGTGTTACGCGATCGGCCAGAGGAAGGCTTGCGACCTTGTATTCGACTTTCGCGGCGCGATCCCAGACTTCGATTTCCTGTGGAAACTCCGAGGCGCGCAATTGGTAGGAATACGGCTTGTGTAGCGATCCAACTAAGAGATGAGTTTGATCGGGTGACGGGCGAAGCACGGTGTAGATTGCGGGTTTGCCAAGTGGGGTGGATTTCCCGCTGGCCGCGTCGAGATACACAAGCTGCGTGGTGGCGTAGTAATCGAACAGGTCCTCGTCGTGAGGCGTGGCCAGGAGATCCTCGAAAGTTGGCGCGGGCCCCGCCTTGCCCATGCTCTCTTGCACGTGGGGACCGATGGGGATGGAAGGCTCGACGGGAACCGGCCCGCGCGCGCCCGGGACCGTAGCGACGATCAGGGTACGGTTGTCACCCAGCCATTGGATGGCGGCGACGCCGGGGATCTGTACGCCGTTGACGCTGACGCCGGGGATCCGCCGGGTCTGGCCGGTGGACGGCGATGCGATCCATAGTTCGATGCCCTTGGCGATCGTGTTGGTGAAGGCGAACTGCTTGCCGTCGGGACTCCAGACTGGCGCGCCGAACTTCCCGCCGGGCGGCAGGGTGATCGCGACGTCTTCGCCGCCGGGCAGCCGTTTGATCGCGAGCGAAACGTAATATGGCGCCATGTGCAGGCCGTTGGTTTCGGCGTCAATGCGGAGTCCGGCGAGCCGTAGAAAAGGCTGCGCGACCTGGGCGATGGGCGGGTAGCGGACGGCTTGCAGGAAGACCGCGTAGTCGCGCTGTGGGCTGACTGAGATGGCGGGCGTAGGTGGGGCGTTTAGTACATCGCGGATTTCCTTGGGAGGCTGCTGGTAGGGGAAGTCGGCGGCCCAGATGAGTGCGGGAAGGGCCAGAAGTAGGAGCGGGGATCGGGCGATCATGCTCGATTTTAGCTTATACGTAGCTGGGTAATGGGCTGCTTTGATTCACATACAATCATGTCCGAAGGCACAAGCCATCCAGCATCATAGTAAAAAGGCCTGTTGAGAAGGGGGGAACGGTAGTCCGATCAAGACCCATAAAGCGCGTGCATGGTAGCGGTAGAAAAGGACTAAAGCCAAGACTATCCAAGGTGGTCCGAGTATGTAGGCGGAGAGAAGGCGAAAGGTCCGTGGTCAGTTCGTTGTTGGTTGTTATAAGGAAGACTCCCGTTGGTGACGTCGCGGCACTAGCAGCAGCTAGCCAGAACGACACGATCAACAACTGGCGCAAAGTGGTTCTCAATCTTCTTGCTGAATGCGTTCGTCAGGTGAGTGTAACGCCGAGGAGCACAAAACGTGAACGACGAGCCGACGAGGGCGTCGGCTGCGGTCCGGGGGGACCGCCCCATTTTGGGATTTTAGGATGCTGCGGTGACGTGGGCGTCGAGCATTTTCTGGACGTCGGTTTTGCCAACCGCGCCCACCTTTTGCTCCACCACTTTGCCGCCCTTGAACAGCAGCAGCGTCGGGATGCCGCGGACGTTATAGCGCATGCTGGTGGCGCCGTTTTCGTCCACGTTCAGCTTGCCCACCTTCACGCGGCCGGCATAAGCTTCGGCGATCGCGTCGACGGTCGGCGTCATCATACGGCAAGGTCCGCACCACTCGGCCCAAAAGTCCACCAGGACCGGGGCTTCCGAGTTGAGCACGTCCTTGTCCCAGGTCGCATCGGTAAAAGTCAGAGTATTCGCACCAGCCATAATCTTGTTAATCCCCCTAAGTCAAATAGATGCCGAAACCGGCCAAAAGATTCAGCCCGCCAGAAGCCGCCGGTACAGCTCGACGTACTCGCCAGCCGAAGCGTTCCACGAGAAGTCCTTCCCCATGCCCAGCCGCATCCTGCGCGTCCAATCGTCCTTATTTTGGAAGGCCTTTAGAGCCAACCGCACGGACCCGAGCAGGGCATCACCGGAGTACTCGCGGAACTTAAATCCAGTATCGTCATCAATAGTATCATCCAGACCACCGGTGGCGCGGACCACCGGGACGGTGCCGTATTTGAGGCTATAAATCTGGTTGAGGCCGCAGGGTTCGTACTGGCTGGGCATCAGGAATATGTCACCGCCGGCTTCGATCCGGTGAGACAGACCTTCGTCATAGCCGATCCGGACGGCCACTTGATCGGGGTAGGCGCGCGCGAGCGCCTGGAACATGGATTCGTAGACGGGATCGCCCGAACCGAGCACCACCAGGCTCAAGTCTTCCTTGAGCAAACGAGACGCGGCGTCGGCCAGAAGATCGAAGCCCTTTTGCGACGCGAAGCGCGAAATAATGGCCAGGAGCGGCCGGGAGAGATCGTCCTGCGGCAGCCCATATTCGGCCAGGAGGGCACGTTTGCAGGCGCGCTTTCCCGAAAGATCGGAGGGCGAATAATTGCGCGCGATGTGCGGGTCGTGCTCCGGGCTCCATTGGCTATAGTCGACGCCGTTGACGATACCGGTGATGGGGCCGTGTTTCAGGAGAAAGCCGTCGAGCCCAAAACCGTATTCGAGTGTCTGGATTTCGCGGGCATACCCCTTGCTGACGGTGCTGACGGCGTCGCTCCAGGCAATGCCGGCCTTCAGGAAATTGACGTCGCCGAAGAACTCGAGCTGTTCGGGGTTCATCCAGCGCAGATCCAGTCCAATTTGCTGGACCACTTGCGGGCCGAAGATGCCCTGATAGCCGAGATTGTGAATGGTCAGCAGGGTTTTTACGCGAAGGAAATTGGGATCGCCGCGGAAATATTCGCGCAGGTAGACGGCGGTAAGCGCGGCCTGCCAGTCGTGCAGGTGCAGAAGATCGATGGGGAATAAATGCCGCGCCACGCCGATGGCGGCCATGGAGAGCACGGCGAAGCGCAGGTGATTGTCGGGGAAATCGGTTGGGCCAGGGCCGTAGATTCCATCGCGATCGTAAAGGGCGGGGCAGTCGACGAAGTAGTACGTGACGCCTCGGTCGGTGGTCTCCAGGATATCCACCAAGTAACCCGGGCCGAGGGGAATCAAGAGATCGCGATAAGCCTGGCGCGGGGCTTGCGGGTAGCGATTCTCGCGATAGGCGGGAATCACGACGGCGACTTGTTCGCCGCGTTCGGCCAGCGCCGCGGGAAGCGCGCCTAAAACGTCCGCCAGTCCACCTGTTTTTGCGAAGGGTGTGGCTTCGGAAGCCACCATCAGGATGTTCATGTTTGCCGTGTTCTCCTTGTGAACCGCGTCCAGTACGCCGTTGATAAACTCCACCGACTCTTCGCCGGAAAACTGCCGCGCCAGTTCCAGCGCTTCGTCGATCACCACGGCGGCGGGCGTGTCCTGGCGGCTCATTTCGTAGATGGCCAGGCGCAGGATGTTGCGATCGACAACCGGCATGCGTTCCATTTTCCAGTGCGCCGATTTCTCGGAGATGCGGTGGTCGATGTCGGGCGCCATTTCCGACGTGCCGTTGGCCAGCTCTTCCATAAACTCGTCGCGGCCTCGGTGGGCGGGTCTTCATCATCGGGCTCTTCGGCGGCTTCGGGCGCACCCTCGGCGCGCAAAGTGTCATAAAACGCGCGGATTGTCTCCTCCATGGGGCGCTTGGTCATGTCCCATTGGTAGAGAACCTGCAGAGCTCGCTGGCGGGATCGATGACGGGCCGCCATGGCTGCTACTATTTTCGCAGCCGGCGAACGAGGTCCGCCATTTCGATGGCGGTCATCGCGGCGTCGTAGCCCTTGTTGCCGCTTTTGCCGCCCGCGCGATCGATGGCCTGTTCCACGGTGTTGGTGGTCAGAACTCCGAACGCGACCGGGATGCCGGTTTCCAGCTGCACCGCAGCGAGGCCGCTGGCCGCCTGCCCGGCCACGTAATCGAAATGCGGCGTGTCACCGCGAATCACCGCGCCGAGCGCGATGATGGCGTCGGGTTTCTTCGTGTTCCGCTAGCGTTTTGGCAGCGAGCGGAAACTCCCAGGCGCCGGGCACCTTCACGATCTCGATGTCCGCTGGCTCGCCGCGCGCTTCAATGCGTCCAGCGCGCCTTCCAGCAGCCGGTCCGTGATGAAGCTGTTGAATCGCGCGCACAGCACGGCGAACTTCAAGCCGCGCGCATCGAGATTTCCTTCAATTGGTTTTCCTTCGGTCACTTTGGTGGGATATGGGATAATTGAGGTTCAGCCCCATTCTACCGCATGGATCCCGCATTCATCCGCAATTTCTCTATCATCGCGCATATCGATCACGGCAAGTCGACGCTGGCCGACCGTCTGCTCGAAGCCACCGGCGCGCTTACCCAGCGCGAAATGATGGAGCAGGTGCTCGACACGATGGATCTGGAGCGCGAGCGCGGCATCACCATCAAAGCGCATGCCGTGCGGCTGAATTACAACGCCGACGACGGCCAGATGTATCAGCTCAATCTGATCGACACGCCCGGGCACGTCGATTTCACCTACGAAGTTTCGCGCAGCCTGCAAGCCTGCGAAGGCGCGCTGCTGGTGGTGGATGCATCGCAGGGCGTGGAAGCGCAGACGCTGGCGAATACCTATCTGGCGCTGAACCACAATCTCGAAATCATTCCGGTGATCAACAAGATCGATCTGCCGTCGGCCGAGCCGGAGCGGATTCGCGAGCAGATCGAGCAGTTGATCGGCCTGCCGGCGCAGGACGCGATTCTGGTGAGCGCCAAGCAAGGCATCGGGATCAAGGAAGTGCTGGAAGCGATGGTGCATCTCGTGCCGCCGCCCAAAGGTTCGCCCGATGCGCCGCTGCGCGCGCTGATTTTCGATTCCTGGTTCGATCCTTACCGCGGCGTGATCATTCTGGTGCGCGTGGTCGATGGCACGCTGCGAATGGGGCAGAAGATCAAGCTGTGGGCCACTGGGGCGCTGTGCGAAGTGGAAGGCCTGGGCTATCAATCGCCCAAGCCGGTGCCCTGCGACGAGCTTTCGGCGGGCGAAGTCGGGTTCCTGTTCGCCAATATCAAGACGGTTTCCGATGCGCAGATCGGCGACACCATTACGAGCGTGAGAATCCCGCGGCCGAGCCGCTGCCGGGCTTCCAGGAAATCAAGCCGATGGTGTTCGCGGGGCTGTATCCGGTGGAATCGCACGAGCACGGCCTGCTGCGCGATGCGCTGGAAAAACTGCGGCTGAACGACAGCGCGTTCAACTTCGAGCCGGAAAATTCGGTGGCGCTGGGCTTTGGATTTCGCTGCGGATTTCTTGGGCTGCTGCATCTGGAGATCGTGCAGGAGCGGCTGGAGCGCGAATTTCAAATCGACCTGATCACCACGGCGCCGGGCGTGCGCTACAACGTGACGGCCATGAACGGGCGAGGTGATCGAAGTCTACAATCCGAGCAAGTTTCCCGATCCGTCGGAGATCAAGCAGATCGAAGAGCCGATCATCGACGCGACGGTGATCACGCGCGAGGAGTATGTCGGCGAGATTCTGAAGCTGCTGGAAGAAAAGCGCGGGACGCAGAAAAAGTTCGAGTATATCGGCACGGGCCGCGTGCTGCTGCTGTATGAATTGCCGCTGAACGAAATCGTGCTGGATTTCTACGACCGGCTGAAGTCGGCCTCGCGCGGCTATGCGTCGCTGGATTATCATCTGGCCGGCTATCGTGTTTCGCCGATGGTGAAGCTGGACGTGCTGGTGGCGGGCGAGCCGGTGGATGCGCTGTCGATGATTGTGCACCGGGATTTCGCCTATGAGCGCGGCAAGCTGCTGATCGAGCGGCTGCGCAAGCTGATCCCGCGGCAGATGTTTGAAGTGGCGCTGCAGGCGGCGATCGGCAACAAGATCATCGCGCGCGAGACCATCAAGGCGATGGGCAAGAATGTTCTGGCGAAGTGCTACGGCGGCGATATCTCGCGCAAACGGAAGCTGCTGGAGAAGCAAAAAGAAGGCAAGAAGCGGATGAAGCGGGTGGGGCGCGTGGAGATTCCGCAAGAGGCGTTCCTGGCGGTGTTGAAGGTAGGGGATGGCGATAGCGATTAGGTCAGGGTGCCTGAAGTTCACTCACACATTGGGCCGAGTCTACGGATTTTGAGGTACTGCTTTGGCACTAGCCCAATTTTCTTTCGCAAGTCGGCTTGGCGAGCACTCAGCGCCTGCGATTTGAGTTCGCGACAGAAAACAGGATCCCAGACATCGGCGGTCTTTGAATCCACTGCGTAGTGGCCAGCAATTGGGCTTATGTCGCCGGTGCTGTTCCATAGCACCTCAAAGAAGTAAAAGTCGGGATAGTAGGGAACTCGGTAAGCATCAAAATTCAGGCCGGGCAGTCGCGCGGTCATTGACGGAAGTGCAGCCGTAGCAAGTTCACGGGCCTCCTCAACTGTGAGCTTGCGCGCGTCGGAGGCAAACGCTGCCGAGCTCCAAATGACAAGCGCCATTAGCATCATGGGCCGAAGCATGAAGCTCCAATCCTACCAATCAGCGTCCGAGGACAAACACTATTGATGGCTGCGCTGTGCCAGTGATATGGTAGTATGGCGTTATGGCAAGCCATAAGATGACATTTTCCCTTCCCGCGGAATTGGCTTCCAGCTTTACCAAGCGAGTCCCTGCTCGTGAGCGATCCCGCTATGTCGCTGAAGCTATTGCTGATAAGCTTGCTGAACGCGAGAGACGGCTGATTCGGGCTTGTGAGATCGCCAACCAGGATCCGGAGCTGAGAGAAATCGAGCAGGAATTCGACGCCTTAACAGATGAAATCGCAGAACCCTGGGAAGATGCCCCGGCGAGGTGAAATCTGGTGGGCAAGACTTGATTCGACCGTTGGGTCAGAAATCAACAAAACGCGCCCGTGCGTGGTCATCAGTGCCAGCGTTTTAAATCAACACCGTCGAACAGTGGTTGTTATTCCGTTGAGCACTTCGCCGCGCGCCGCGCCACCTGTGAAGGTAAGCGTACAATGCGCTGGGCGTCCAGCCGTCGCGGTGATTGATCAAGTACGCGCAATTGCACGAGAGAGATTAACGGACCGTATTGAACTATTGAGTGCCGAGCATTTGGGCGCCATAGAAGATGCACTCCGTGAAATCCTCGAACTTGATTAGCACGGACGACCGTCCCTTTGATCACTACTCTCTCCGGCACCGCATTATCGCGTGGATTAGCCGACATCTGTTTGACCGCGTCACGTACACGGTCCGGCATGGGCTGCTTCATGGGATGCGGCGTAGAGGCGGGCTGGGATGGATGCCGATTGGTCCACGGACCGTGGAAGAAATGTTCTGGCGCGAACTGCCGCTGAGGGGCTTGGTGGTCTACGATGTCGGTGCTTATCACGGGATTCTGACGCTATTTTTTGCGTCGCGATGCTCGCAGGTGATCGCCTACGAGCCGAACGAAATTAACCACAGCCGGCTGATCCAAAACATTCGGCTGAACAACTTGACCAACGTGCAGGTCCGCAAGTTTGGCGTGGCTTTCGAACCTGGCTCGGGAATGTTGCGATACAGTACGGCGATGGCGGGCGGCGGAACGCTGGATCCGAAGGCCAGCGGGGACGTTTCCCAAGCGATCCAGATCACGACGCTAGATAACGATATCGCTGCTTTTGGCTTGCCCGCGCCGGACCTGATCAAGATCGACATCGAGGGCTGGGAGCTGGAAGCGCTCCACGGCGCGCGCGCGACGCTGGACGCCCACCGCCCGGCGCTATTTCTTGAGATGCACGGTGAGACCCTGCGCGAAAAAAGGCGGAAGGCCAGGGCAATCGTCTCCTTTCTGTGCGACGCTGGGTACACGGACATTGTTCACGTCGAAACCGGTGCGACGATCGTACCCGGCGATGTAACGGTTGCCGCAGAGGGACATCTCTATTGCTTATGCCCTACCAAAACCTCATCGCATCCACCCAGGGTCCGCTCGGCATAATCACGCTGAACCGGCCGGAACGCCGCAACCCGCTTTCGCTCGAAATGATGCAGGAGCTGATCGCCTGCCTGGACGAATTCGTCGCCGGCGGGAAGGTTCGCGCCATCATCCTGGCCGCCACCGGGAAGGGATTTTGCTCGGGACACGACTTGAGCGCAATGGTGGGCCGAACGGTCGACGATTACCGCAACCTCTTCGATGTGTGCACCGAGCTGATGACCAAGATCCAATCCATCCCGCAGCCAGTGATCGCGCAAGTGCAGGGCATCGCGACGGCCGCGGGATGCCAGTTGGTGGCGACGTGCGATCTTGCCATTGCGAGCGATCAGGCCGCCTTCGGGACGCCAGGAGTGAAGATCGGCCTGTTCTGCACTACGCCGATGGTCGCCCTTTCTCGCGCCGTCGGACGAAAACGCGCGCTGGAGATGCTGCTCACGGGGAAGTTGATCGATGCCGAAACCGCCGCTGAGTGGGGGCTGGTGAACCGAGTGGTCCCGGCGGCCGAACTTGAATCGGCGACGCGTGAATTGGCTTGTAGAATCGCGGAGGCCAGCAGTTTCACGGTGGCGCTGGGGAAGCAGGCCTACTATACGCAGATCGATCTCGATCAGCCCAAGGCGTACGCGTACGCGAAGGAAGTGATGACGATGAACTCGCTCGCGGCCGACGCGCAGGAGGGCATTTCGGCATTCCTGGAAAAGCGGGTGGCGTGTTGGAGTGGGAAGTAGCTCTCGCTACTTCAGTTTATAGATAATCGAAAACCGCGTTCGCGCGACCTCGCGATAATTGCCCAGCCAGTCGTGCAAATCGGGATAGTTGGTGATTGCCAGCGCGGGATTCAAAGGGCCGAGGCCATCCACGATCCAGGTGGGATCGCTTGCGATCAGCTCGCGGCGGTTGCGTGCGGCCCAGGCCGGCGCGAAGGCTTCTGAACTGTACAGATGCCGGTCTGCCAGTACGCCGGTGAGCGGTTGCGAATCGAGAAACCGGCTACCGGCGGGCATCCGAGTGTAAGTGAAAACATCCGGCCGATAACCCCAAACCAGCAATGTTCCGGCGGGCTGAATCCGATCCGCCGCCGCATGGCTGTCCTGATTTAGTGCAACATCGGTCCAGTTCGATTGCCGTCCGTGAGCCAGATCGTTCGCGAGTGTCACATAGCGGGGTCCGAAGCGGACCAACGGGATCAACAGCAGAGCGAGCAGAATTACGCGACATCGTCCCAACAACGTGTACCCGCGTGCGGCGAGAAGAACCATCACGGGCAGCAGTTGGAAATAGTAGCGCGGAAAGAATCGCCAGCCGGCCGCGACCGCGAGGAATGAGATCAGCATCCACGCGATCATTTTCCAGCGCCAGCGGGCTTCCTTCCACAGCGCAAATACCGCTCCGACAATCAGCGCGCTCTGAAACCCCGCCCAATTCGCGGTCCGGATGAAGCCAGTAGCCACGGCAAACGTTTGTTCGGAGTACATGACGCCCCAGCGCCAGACTTGGTCCAGGTAGGGCCGTCCAAACCAAATCAGCGCCACGATGTTTGGAACCGCAAATCCCGCGAGCAGCCAGCCCGCGCCGCGCCACGCGAAAAAAAGGCAAGCCGCTAGCACGAAAAATGCCTTGGCATTCACCAACAGGGCGATTCCTGCCACGAATCCGCTGAGCAACGGCTTGCCTCGCCAAGCCAGATAGACGGCGGCGATGTGCGGTAGAACCATCAACAGATCCGGCGCCAGCGCCATCACCGCGGCAGGAATTCCGAAGGTCAGAAAGAATCCGAGTAGCAGCGCCGCCGCCAAGCCTTCGCGCGGGCCCCACAAATCGCGGGCGAAGCGCCATAACATCAGGCAGCAGGCGAAAACAAAGGCCGCGCCGGCGATCCGCAGCAGCACTCCCATGCGCGCATCCCACAGCAAATATACCAATGCGGAGAGCGGCGGTTTATCGAACCAGACGTCGCGATAGAGCGCTTTTCCGTGCAAGATTTGGATGGCCGCGGCCGCCGGATAAGCTTCTTCCACCCACACGATCGCACTGTGGCACAGGCGCGCGGCAGCGAGTCCGACAAACAAAAGCGCGAGCATAAGTCTGTCCGGGACATTTGATCCAGGATTATCGCGCAAGTTTGCGCTCGGATTCACCTATTGAATATAACTGGTGATTGGAAACAACGTCGATAGATCGCGGCAAGAGGCTGGATCAATTCCTGCGCGAGCGCTTGCCGCAGTACAGCCGTGCCCGATTGCAGAACTGGATTGAACAGGGCCGCGTGTTGGTCAATGGTTCTCCCGAAAAGCGTTCGTTCCTGTTGAAGGGATCCGAACGCATCGACGTTGAACCCGCCGAACTTGCTCCGCTGCGAGCAACGGCCGAGGACCTGCCGATCGAGGTGCTGTATGAAGACGCCGATGTGATCGCGATCAACAAGCCCGCGGGGATGGTGGTTCACACCGGTGCGGGCCACCACTCGGGCACTCTGGTCAACGCCGTACTGCACCGTTTTGGGCAGGTTTCGAGCGTTGGGGGCGACCTGCGTCCAGGGATTGTGCATCGTTTGGATCGCTTCACCAGCGGCGTGATCCTGATCGCTCGCAATGACGCGGCGCATCGGAACCTGGCCGCGCAATTTGCGTCGCGCGAGGTCGAAAAAGTCTATCTGGCTCTGGTGCACGGGCGCGTAAAGAATGACGAGGGACGGATTGCGACGCCGATCGCGCGCGATCCGGTTCGGCGCACTCGCATGACTGCCCGTTTGGCTCGCGGACGCCAGGCCAACACGTCCTACCAGGTTTTGAAACGGTTCAAAGAATTGACATTTCTTGAAGTGAAGATCGGAACCGGCCGCACTCACCAGATCCGCGTGCACTTGGCGAGCATCGGCCATCCGGTTGTGGGCGATAAACTCTACGGCGCACCGGCGAATGCGCTGGGCCGCTATTTCCTGCACGCCCGGCAGATCACTTTCACCAGCCCCAGCAGCGGCGAGCGAATTACTCTGGCCGCGCCACTGCCGCAAGATCTCGAGGATTACTTAGTCTCAGTACAAGCCGCGCCCAGCCACTTGGACGTGAAGCTGTAATTCATATTCATGGCGTGGCCGGAGTCCGATGATGCCGCCATCATTTGGATCGAACCACGAGTGTGCTCCGAATCCACCGCCTCCACCTTTACGGTGCCGGTCATCTTGGTTCCGTTCTGATTGCACTCCATGTGGATTTCCTGCTTGCCGGCCGTAGAAGTGGTTACTGTGGTGGTGCAATTCTTCGCCATGCTTTGTCCCGTATTCCAGGCTTGTTCGAGTTTTTCCTTGGTCAGGCAGTAAGTGCTGACGATCGGCTTGGCTCCGCGGGCGCCCATGGCGGATTCTATTTTGGCGCGCTGTTCGGGGGTAAGACGTGCCAGCGCCTCAGGCGGAATGGCCGGCATTCCGCTCACTTGCCCCGCGGAGGTGGTCTCCCACTGGCCGGTTTTTACGTCCAGCGCGCGCAAGTCGGTTGTCCACAGGGTGGAACAGAACAACACCGTTAGTCCGATTGAATGTCTCTTAGTCAAGTTGATCCTCCGCGTAAATCATCGTCCTTTTCAGCTTAGAACAGGAGGGTCCCTCAATGATTTAATACCATGATTGATAAGATCAATTCGTACCCATGCCGGACGCCCTGGTTTCCATCGTCATCCCCGTGTACAATCCGGCCGCGTACCTGCTGGAAACCATCGCCTCAGCTGCGGCTCAGACCTATCGTCGGACGGAGATTGTGTTGGTGAACGATGGAACAGACAAGCCCGAGAGTCTGGCGATTCTGGGACAGGCATCACGGTTGGTGAGCATCTACCTGGAACAGCCGAACCGCGGCCTGGGCGCGGCGCGCAATACCGGGTTCCGTGCGGCCCAGGGCCAGTATGTGGTGCCGCTGGATGCCGACGACTTACTCAATCCTGCCTATATCGTCGAGTGCCTCGCGGCCCTTCGCGACACAGATGCCTTCGCGTACACCGACTTTCAAGTTTTCGGAACCGAGACCTATCAGGAGAGGCCGGGGGAATACAATTTGTACCGATTGCTGGATCAGAATTATCTTACCTACGCGGCGCTGATTCGGAAACAGGATTGGGAGAAATCGGGCGGATACGACGAATCTCTAAAATGTTTCGGATACGAAGACTGGGAATTCTGGCTGAGGCTAGGCGCGCACAAACGCTTCGGCCGGTATGTGCCGAATCCTTTGTTCAGTTATCGCAAACACGGGGCGTCTTTGTATGATTTCGCGCGCGAGCGACACCGGGAATTTGTCGAATACATTCGAAGTCTGCATCCGGAGCTATATGAATATGAGAGCCGGGCGCACATCAAGGCTCGCTGGTCGCCGGCGGCGTCGATCATTTCCCGCGAGCCCATAACGAATCAAACCATAGAAGATATTGAGATCGTCGCGCCGGGCCAGAAAGCTCGAGGGCCCAGCGTTGTCGACGCGAGCGATCCGCATGCGGCTGAATTGGCCGCGCTGGCCCATTGGAGCGGGACGCCCGCCCGTACGTCGCCGCACGCCGGCGCGCGCCATAACATCCACCGCCATCTGCTCAACGCGGAATTACTTTCGCTGCGATCGTGGACGCATCATCCGGCGCGTTCACTCGCGCGACTGATTCCACTGCGTGTGAAGGAACGGATCAACACAGCTGCTGGACAAGCTGTTTTCGATCTGTCGTTTTACCTGCAATTTCAGCCTAATTCCGTGCTGCTCGGCAATCGCGTCATCAAACCGTTGCGCTATTATCCAAAGCCTGCGAAGGGGCGCATGCGGGCGGCTCTGGTCACGCCGCATCTGGGGCCGGGAGGCGCCGAATCGGTACTCTACGACATCGCGGCCGGATTACGTTCCAAACATTGCGAGACTTTGCTGCTAGCGACCCAATCGCGCGACGATCGCTGGCGTGAGAAATGGCAGGCGCAAGTCGAGCATACTTACGATCTCGCGCAAGTGGTTTCTTCGGAACATATGCTGGCGGCGCTGTGCTCGGTGGTCTCGAACTGGCGATGCGATTTCCTGGTCCTACAGAATAGCCTGTACGGATATGCCGCAGTTCCGCCCATCAAGAACCTGTTGCCAGAGATCAAAATTGTAGATGTGATCCACTCGGTGGATGAAGCCTGGGATCAGATCGCTTCCACGGCTGGCGTTGCTTCTCAGATCGACCGGCGGGTGGCAATGTCGGAGGCAGTTCGGAATCGATTGTTGGCTCTGGGGGTGCCCGAAGAAAAGATTTTGCTGGTGCGCAATGGTGTGGACCTGGAGCGATTCCGGCCCGCTCCGCTCAGCTTCGATCCAATCAAGAATATTTTGTTCGCAGGGCGTCTGGATCCCGTCAAGCGGCCGCTACTGGTCGCCGATATCGCCAAAGAACTTGCGAAGCTTCGGCCGCAACGCGACTTTCACTTCAGCATTGCGGGCGATGGACCGGAGCAGGAACGCTTCAAACGGCGCGTCCATGAGCTCCAGCTCGAAGCGGTCTTCGATTGCCTCGGCCATGTGGCCGACCTTGCGCCGCTGTACGCCGCCGCCGATGTCGTGATTCTCCCCTCGCGCAGCGAAGGCGTCCCGCTGGTGGTGCTGGAGGCTCTGGCAAGCGCACGATGCGTAGTCGCGTCGAATGCGGGTTCGATTCCCGAAGTGCTGGATGCGAGCTGCGGCATTTTGATTGACAAGCCCGATGCCGCGGAATTCGCGCGAGCCATCAATTCGCTGCTCGATCACCCGGAAGTCCGCAAGAAGATGGGCGCGGCCGGTCGGAAGCAAAATGGAAGCGAACCACGACATCCGAAAGACGCGTGAAACGTTCGCTGGCCTGTTCGATCAGGGTGTTTCGGTTTCGGTTTCTTCCACCAGCCGTTCCACGGCAAAAGAGTAAAGCGCCATTTTGCCGTCGCGGTCGCTCTGAAAGACCACTCGCTGGCTGTTGGGGGAAAAAAAGGCCGTCACTTGCCGCGGATCGCTGGCGCGATGTCCGCACAACGTCAGCTCGCGCTTGACGGAGCGGACCAGCAGCAACATATACGGTGATGCTTTGCTGCCGCTCGCGCCCACGAAGACGCTGGTATCGGCATTGCGGTTGAAGGTTACGAATTGAGTGGTTGCCGCGACAAATTGGTCTTCGTTTGTGTCGGGAGTGAACTCGCGAATGTTATTCAACTGCTTGCGGTCTTCAGGCAGATTCAAATAGACCACGCTTCTGCTATCGCCCGCCCACAGCACGGTGCCAAGCCCGCCCGGCGCCAGCCGCAGCTTGCGATTTTGCGCCGCGTCGTAATTCACCACCCAGGCTTCATTGCCCTTGCGGTAGAGCAAACCGGCGCGTTTCGGGCGCGGCTGCGGATCGGAAATCGGATCGGCGGATTCCACCAGCGTCGCGCCTGCGCCCGTCCGCATGGTGATCAGGCGCAGACGGCTTAGACCAGGCTTTTCCTCGATCAACGCGGCCACCAGACCGTCTTCCGAGAGACCGAACCCACTCCCGAACTGAAAGCCGTCTTCGGCGCGGTAGACTTCGCGCGCGTGCACGGCGTTGGTTCGTCCCATATAGAGCGACCGGCCTGCCAGGTAAGCAAATTCGCGATCATCGGGCCCCAGCGTCAACGAACCGGTCACCAGATCCGTGGCTTGCGTTAGAATCCGCGATTGGCCGCTCTTCAATTCCAAACGGTACGCTTGCACGGAACCGGCGCGGTCGCTGGAGTGAATCAGGTAGTCGCTTTTCTTCGAAATTGCCCGGTTGTAAGCTGCCGGCAGCCAACTCTGATGAGCAGGATCCGTCAAGCGAGTGACGTTGTTCTCGGTAGCTTCGTCGGCGTAACGCTTGATCTCCGATGGATACGTCTCGGCCGCCAGGCAAACGCTGGCGCTGGCGATGGAGGCGACGAAACGGCGGCGTGTAAAGTTCAAGCTGTCCAGTTAGAGCAGAGCTACTTATGACTGCTTTGGTAGTGTTCCTTCAACAAATCGAGTCCGAAATCGCCTTCAAAATCGCGCCACACGGAATGAATATGGTTGGCGTTGTCTTGCGTGTCGTCGAATTCCACCAGGAAGCTGGGCGATTGAATTCGATAATAGTGTCCTTGGCCCGGCTCTTCGCCGCCCGCCCAGGCGAAGTACAGATGTTCGCCAGCCTTCTTAATCTGATCTTCGCGCCGCTCATCGATTTGATCCGTCATGTTCTGGCAGTATTCGTCCAATAGACTCTGCAGAATCGCCCGCTGCGCGGCGGTCATTTTGGATGCTTCCAAACCGCTCGGTTGGCCATTCAGCGCGGCCTTGCGCGACGCTTCGGTGAGGATTTCCTTGGGCGCGTCCTGGCTGATAATGGCGGTCCTTTTTTCATCGGCGGTGAAGGACTTCACCAACTGGCGGCCCAGGTCCTCTTCGCGCGCGAGAATCCGCAGGCCTTTGCGGGGGCCCTCGCGAATCTCGGCCGGATTGGTCCCGAAGAAACTCGGCGCGCCCTGCACTTTGCCGTTGACGACGGTGAAGTTCTGGCTGACGTGATGGCCTTCCACGCGATAGCCCCAGGTGCCTGTGGCCGAAGGCTCGCCGAAGACGGTGAAGAAATAGCCTTCCGGATCGCGGTGCGGACCCTTGCCGGCTTCGAGAATCTTTAGTACTTCATCCAGGCTCATGATGCTGACGGCCTTGATGTACCCCTGCTGGCTGAGGCCGGCGGCCAGTAGCGCGTGGGCGAGTTGCTGCTGTTCGGCAGTCATTTCCCGCAATGAGAGACCCTTGCGGTCCTTCGGGATGTAGTGCCAGTTGAAGCGCTCGTTGTTCTGAAACTGGAAGGTGGCCTGCTCGCGCTCCTGGGGTGTCAGCGAGGCAAGAAACGCTTTGGCGGCATCCGTCATGACGGACGCTGAATGGATGCGGGTGTAGGCGGAGGTGAGCAGCGCCACTCCTACACCGATCGCGAAAATCCGCAACGCAGCTGTCTTCACGATGTGCCTCCTATTGGGCGGGCAAACGGTTAGCCCGGCGTGTTTCTAGCTTATCCAATCGCTACTTCAATTCCAATCGCTACTTGGATCGCTCGTAGCGCACGACGCCGTCGATGATCGTCGCGTCAATTTTGAGATCCTTCAGCTGGATCGGTGCAATGGACAGCGGATCGTTCGACAGCACCACCATGTCCGCCAGCTTCCCAACTTCCAGCGTGCCTCGGGTCTTCTCCTCGAAGCCGGCGTAGGCGCCATAGGTGGACAGAATCCGCAGCGCCTGCGTAACCGAGACTGCCTCCTCAGGATGATAGGCGGTTCCGTTCTCGGTCGCGCGCGTGACGAACATCGCGAGGCGCGAGATCACGTTCATCTGCCACGAATACGATCCGCCGGTGTCGGAGTTGCCGGGCGGCTGGAATCCCATGGTCAAGAGCGTGCGATACGGATAGAGCACGGCCTTGGAATCGCCCGATGGCGCGTAGGGCAGGGCGGGCTCGGTGGGTACCGGGATCAGCCCCAGCCGCTTCATGCGATCGAAGCGCGGTTGATCGAGGACTCCTCCAATATGTTCGATGCGGTGGCGCGGGTCGGGCCTCGGATCCGCGCGGAGGACGGTCTCGAGCGCTTCCAACGCCATGTCCTGCGCCGGTTCACCGATGGCGTGGAGCCAGAGCTGCCAGCCCGCGTGATGCAGTCGGAGGGCGGTGTTGTTGAGCGTGGCCTGGTCGCGGCGGATGAGGGGAACGCCCGCGCCAGCGCCGTTGACGAAGAGCTTGGCGGGGCCGATGCGGAGCCAGTCGTCGCCGAATCCGGTGTGAATCCCCATGTTTAGCAGGGATTCAAGATCGATCACCGGCTGCAGCGCGGGATAAATCATGTAGCCGATGTGGAGGCGAACCGGGAGCTTTCCTTCATCGTGCAGCTCCTGATACAAGCCGTTCGCCGGCTGCGTCACGCTCAATTCGTAGACGGTGGTGACGCCTTGCTTCAGGAAATCGTCGTAGAGCGTGGTCTCGAGCGCGTGCTTTAACTCGGCGCGCGGATACGTGATCGGGAACAGCTCGAAACACTCGTACAGCATGCCGGTGGGTTCGCCGTCGCTGCCCTTTTCGATTTTGGCGCCAGGCGGATCGGGCGTGAACTTGGTGATGTTCGCCATCGCGAGGGCCTTCCGGTTCGCGACATACTGATGCATGCCGTACTTGACGACCACCGGATGATTGGGAAACGCGGCGGTTAATTCGACAGCGGTCGGTGGCACTTGCGGGCCGAAGGGACCCTCGCCCACTACCCAGGTTCCAGGCGGCACCTGATTAACGCGCTCACGCAGCTTTTGGAGAATGGCTGCGGAGGAGTGCTCCGCGGGCAGCGGCGGGCTGTGCAGGTCGACCCAGAAATTGCGAAATTCAGCGGTGCTTTCGGCATGCGTGTGCGAATCGATGAAGCCCGGCGTCACGCCTCGGCCCTGCAACTGGATCACCCGCGTTTTCGGTCCCCGCAAGCGCTCCATATCGGCGTCAGACCCGAGCGCGACAATGCGATTGCCGCGGACCGCGATGGCCTGCGCCGTGCGATCGTTCGGGTCGAGCGTGATCACACGGCCGCCGACGAGAATCAGATCCGCCGGTGGAACTTGCCCAGCGACTGGCTGGCTTTGGAACGCCAGAATGACATAGATTGCGGACGTCGCAAGAGACTTATTCATTGACTATTGACCGGTACGGCGATGACGTCGATTCCAAACAGCGCGTCCAGTGACGGCAGCGATTCGAAAGGCGCCAGCGTGCTTGCCGGAGCGCGCGCGGGGCCGCTCTGCTGCGATTGGATGGCCATCACGCGGCTGCTGAGTCCGCTGGCGGTTACAAAGAGATGCGCCATCACCACATGACCGTAGCTGGTTTTGTTGGCTGCCAGTGTTTTCTCCAGGCGCTCGAACGCCAGCTTGAAATCGCTGTCCTGCTTGCCGAATGCCAGTTGGGTTCCCGTGATGATCACCTGCGGGCTTGAGACTAAAGCCACCTGTGAATTGTTCAGGAAGGAAACAGCGTCGGCCGGGGTGGTGCGCAATCGCGCGACGGCTTCGCAAACAGCCGCGGGTGTGACGGGGCCGCGCTGCATTTGGACATAATTCAGCGCCGCGGCGGGAAAACTGGCGGCCATCGCCTGGTGAGTATCGCGCTGATCGTCGAGCGAGCTAACGAAACAGGTGACAGCCAGTGCGTCGGATGGCTGCATGCCTGCAGCGGCGAGCGCGGTTTTCAATTTGTCCAAGGAATCGCCAACGCTGGGCGAAGGCTCGCCCGATAAGAAGGCAACGCCATTGGGATTGACCACTTTGCGATCTGTTTCGGTGGCTTCAATCACCACTTGCGCACCTACCAGCGGCAGAGCGCCCACTTGCGCGACGCTGAGCGCGGGCAGCGCCTGATGTTTTTCCTGGAACATTTCACCGGCGATTTCGCCGATGCGCCGCAGATCGCCCGATCCCGCCACGAAGACTCGTAGTTTCACGATCGGTCCGCGATTGGACTTCAGCAGGACCTTCAAGGCATCGCGTGTCTGCTGCGAAAGCAAGCCTTTAGATGAAAGCGGGGATACCTGATAGGTGAGGCGCGCGGTTTCGGCGGTGACGGCCGATGGCAGTTCGGGCGACGGTGGCAGTGCTTGAGTGATGTCATCGCCCTTCTTTTTCTTCTTGTCTTCGGGAGCGATTACGGGGATGTAGCCTGCATCCGGATCGAGCTTCTTGTTGCTCTGCGCCGCGACCCCTCCGGCCAGCAGCGCCAGAAGCACGGAGCAAATCAGAAGAGTGCGCGGGACATGCATTGCGGCTTTGAGACCTGATTCTAACAAGATTGGCAGTAACATGAAGGTTGGCCGCTACTCTGGCATCCCGGGCACCCACGCGCACCGCGAGTTTTACTCGCTTTGCCTGGGGTGTGCTCGGTTGGAACCTGCTGGTCGTGTTGTGGGGCGCTTACGTACGCGCCAGCGGCTCGGGCGCTGGCTGTGGCAGCCATTGGCCACTGTGCAACGGCGAAGTGGTTCCGGTGGCTCCGCGCATCGAAACCATCATTGAGTTTACGCATCGTGTGATGAGTGGGGTGGCTTTGGTGGGAGTCGGCGCGCTTTGGCTGTGGAGCCGCCGCAGTTTTCCGCAGGGCGATCGCACGCGCAAAATGGCGCTGGCGTCGGTCGCGTTCCTGATTACGGAAGCGCTGCTGGGCGCGGGGCTGGTGCTGTTCAATTACGTGGACAAAGACCAATCCGTCGGACGTGCGTTCTATTTGGCGCTGCATTTGGCGAACACGCTGCTTTTGTTGGCCGCGCTGGCGTTGACAGCTTGGTTCTCGCGCGAAGAGCGAGGCCGGGGAGGCCGTTCGCGGCTAGTAACCATCGCGCTGCCGATCGCCCTGCTGGTGACGGTGACGGGCGCGATAGCCGCGCTTGGCGATACGTTGTTTCCGGTGACGTCGCTGGCGCAAGGTTTTCGGCAGGATCTCGCGGGCGCCGCGAGTGTGTTGCTACGCCTTCGCATCCTGCACCCGGTGTTCGCGGTTCTGGGAGCTGTGTACTTCGCTGGGGCCGCCATTGCGGTGCTGCGGTCACGCCATTCTCGATTGGCGATCTACGTTCTAGCGCTAACGCTCGGGCAGCTTTGTGCCGGTGCGATCAACCTAATCCTGCTCGCTCCGGTCTGGATGCAAATTACGCACCTCCTGCTGGCCGATTCGCTTTGGATCGCGCTTGTGCTCCTAGCCGTTGAGTGACACGAAAGCCGCGGCTATTTTGTCCGCCAGAGGTGCGTTATTCCGGCCCAAATCGTGGCCCACGCCTTCGGCTTCCATCAACCTGACTGGCGCCGGAATGAGTTTGATGGCGCTCTGGATTTCCGCGATCGAGCCGAACGGATCACGCGATCCGTGTACGAAGAACACCGGCGAATTCAGCTGCGGGAAATGCGCGGTGCGCAATCGCTCCGGTTTTCCCGGCGCATGCAGTGGATAAGAGAGCAGCAGCAAGCGATCCACGAGGCCGGGCTCTTCCGCAGCCAGCATGCTGGATTGCCGGCCCCCGTAAGATTGCCCGCCGAGCCAGATTTGTTCGGGATGATGCTTTTCGCGGATCTTGAGAATTTCGTCGCGCAAGCCCTCGCGATCGCGCGCTGCATCTCCAGGCCGGGGCGGTCCCTTGGGGCGCTGCTGTCGAAAAGCCAGATCGTAACGCAGTACTTCAACGCCATGCTCGGCGAACGCATTCGCCAGGGCCACGAGCAGCGGCGCATTGCGATTCGATCCGGCACCGTGTGTGAGTAACAGAAAGTTCATACGAAAACAGAAAGGGCCGTCTCACGCGGACGGCCCCTCTTCCAAAAGTCGTTGCGGAAGATCCCAGTTAGGGTTTCATTACATTCTCGGCCTGCAGTCCCTTGGGGCCCCGCTTCACCTCGAACTCCACCTCCAAACCTTCTTCCAAAGTGCGATACCCGTTCATCTGGATTGCACTGAAGTGAACAAACACATCTTCGCCGTTCGAGCGCTGGATGAAGCCATAACCCTTGGCGGCGTTAAACCACTTTACAGTCCCTTTTTCTCTCACTGCTACATTCTCCTAGCTTCTGATGCCTGTGCACCTGAGCGCACAGTCTTGAGATAAAACTGGACCATGATATCACAAGGGCCGCCGGATTCTGCAAGAGAGAAATACGTATGGTTTCATAGGATTGGGGGTGCGTTACATCTGTGAGAAATCCGCTTCGTACTCGCATGTTCGCCTGGTGGTATTTCACGATTTCGGGCGGTTTCCTGTTGCTGGGAATCAACCGGTGGCTGCTGGGACAACGGGCCGGATTGGTGATTGCGCAGTTGGCTGCGTCGGCCGCGTTCCTGCTGTTTGGCGCGATGTCGTGGAAAAATTGACGCTGCTTTATTTTGTGCGGTTTAACCCGAGAGCTCGAATGCGTTTGTGGAGGTTTGTTCGTTCCATCCCGAGAGCCCGCGCGGCGCCGGAAACGTTCCAGCTGGTTTCTTCGAGGGCGCGCAGGATATGCTCGCGTTCGGCTGAAGCACGCGCCTCTTTGATGTTGGATCGAGGCCCAGATTCACCAGCCAGACGAATCTCGACCGGAACCGAATCGACAGTCAGTAGATTGCCGGCGGTGAGAATCGCCATCCGCTCGATGATATTGCGCAGTTCGCGGGCATTTCCAGGCCAGGAATAACATTCAAGAATCTCGTACGTTTCATCTTCAATCTGCTTGGAATGAAAGTTGTTACGGAGGCAGAAGTCTTGCAGGAAGTAGTCTGCCATGGCGACGATGTCGTGCGGCCGCTCACGCAGCGAGGGGACGCGGATGGGCACCACGCACAGACGATAGTACAAGTCTTCCCTGAACTTTTGCTGCGAAACTAGATCAGTTAGATTGCGATTGGTGGCTGAAACCACGCGCACCGCTACGCGGATGGGCTGCTCGCCGCCTACGCGATGAAACTCGCCTTCCTGCAAGACGCGCAGCAGTTTAGCTTGAGACGCGGCGTGCAGGTCGCCCACTTCGTCGAGGAAGATGGTGCCGCCGTCGGCGAGTTCGAATTTGCCCTTGCGCGTGGAGATGGCGCCGGTGAACGCGCCCTTTTCGTGGCCGAACAGCTCACTCTCTAACAAGTCGGACGGAATGGCAGCGCAATTCACTTTGACGAATGGTCCGTTGGCGAACGGGCTTTCGTGATGGATGTGAGCGGCGAGCAGCTCCTTGCCGGTGCCCGATTCACCCATGATCAAGATGCGGGCATCGGACCGCGCGGCCATGGTGGCTTGCTCCACCACTCGGACGAAAGCTGGGCTCGCGCCGATCATCTTCGTACTGGAAGCCACCAGTTCACGCAGCCGTTCGTTTTCGCGCCGCAAATTGACTTGTTCCAGCGCGTTCTTGAGCGACAACAGGACTTTATCGCGGCCGAGGGGCTTTTCCAAAAAATCGAAAGCGCCGGCGCGGGTGGCCTCCACGGCTTCTGCGATGGTGCCGTGGCCGGAGATCATGACGGCGGGCGTCATCAACTCGCGTTCGCGGAGTTGGCGGAGAAAATCGATGCCGCTGCCATCGGGGAGGCGGACGTCGAGCAGCAAAAGATCGGCGCGGTCGGCAGCCGGCTTGGCATCGGCGATGCTTCGCGCCAGGGTGACTAAGTAGCCCTCGCGCTCCAGGATCAATCGAAGAGATGCGCCGATATTGGGTTCGTCGTCGAGAACGAGAATACGTTTCGCGGCCATGTTGGGATGGGCGGCTACGCTATCGGGAGCAGGACCCGGAAGGCTGCTCCTCCAAGCTCGCCCGGAACCAGCAGAATGTCGCCGCCCGCCAGTAGCGCGCTCTTGCGGGCAATGGACAGTCCCAGACCCATGCCGCCGCGCTTGAACGAGATGGAGGGTTGAAACAGCGAACTGCGAGCTTGCAGGCTGACGCCGGGCCCAGAGTCATGGACTTCGATGGTAATTTTATCGCCGGCGCTGATGGTCACGCCGAGCACGGTTCCGCTGGGACCGACGGCCTGCGCGGCGTTTTCGAGCAGATTGGTGAGCACTCCCTTAACGAGATCCTCGTCGGCGAAAACTCGCGGGTGATCCGGCGCGAGGCGCGTGCTGTAGACCACTTCAGGATGCGCGGTGCGCAAGAATGCGATGCGCTCTTCCAGCAGGGAATTGATATCGATCGGGTGGGGCGAGACGGGCGGCTCGGCTGAGAATTCGGAGAACGCACGGACGCGCCGCTCCAAACTGGTCACTTCGTCGACGACAATCTGCGCGGCCTGTTCATAAAACTCGCCGCCAGATCCAGATTGACGGACGGCGATCTCTTCCATGGTCAGGCGAATAGGCGTGAGGGAGTTTTTCACCTCATGCGCCATCTTGCGCGCCAGCGCCTGCCAGCTTTCCAGACGCGTGACGTAGACCAGGCGCTCCTGCGATTCCTTCAACTCTTCGGCCATGTTGTTGAAGGCGCGGACGGCCGAGCCGACCTCGTCGCTTCCGCCTTCCGGAACTCGATGTTCCATGTGGCCGGCCGCGACCTCCGACAATCCCTTGGTCAGCGCCTGGATGGGATGGCTGATCCTCTGCGCGAAGTAGAGGAGCACAAGAAACGTAAGCATCCAGATGCCGGCGGCGAGCAGCAGGTAGGTGTAGGTGAAGCCGCGGCGCCAATCGTGCGTGCCAGCCGCTGTCACCATCGCGCGCGCTCCTGTATATTGATTCGACAGCTGCTGCATGGAGATGCCGTTGAGAGACGCGGAATACATGGCGACACCATCGCCGTTCCGGACCAGATAGCCGATGCTGTCGCCCCGCTCGCCGGTGAGGATGAACCTCTCGGCTTCGCCGCTGGACAAAAACTCCTGCACCGCCAGCGGCCACCGATCGCGAGCAGCGGCGGGGAATTCGCGCGGCAGAACACGCTTGGACATGGCGTCCTGTTTCAAAGATTCGCAGGCCCGGCGGTACAGCTCGTGCCCGGTTTTTTCCAGCGATCGCGATACCTGATCCAGTTCGTGGGTGGGTGCTAGAGCGAGACTATAGTTCAGCAAGCGCACCGAAAGCCATCCGATGAGACACAGCGGCGCCAGCGTCGCGGCCATGAAGACCAGGATCAAGCGCGTTCGCAAACTGTTCATGGTTTGAGGCTCGAAAGCGAAAACGGCTCGGATTCCGACGACCAGCGATCCTGCTGCGGGCGCGTCGGCCGGCTGAAAATCTCGATGAGCGTGGCCAATGTGATGCCTGAGTCGGGCAGCGTGCCGAGCGCTTCTTTGGACTCCGCGGCGCGCACTTCCAGTCGCGCCCAAAGTTGCTGGTCCAGGGGCAAATTGGCCGCCGGTACGAAGATATTGTCCAGGCACCAGGTCTCGGCGCTAGAAGCCGAGAGCCGCATGCCAGACTTGCGGAAGTCTCGCAATCGCACCACCGAGAACTTTTCCTCCCACACGTCATAGCTCACCATGAAACGCTCGAGCGATCGAGCAACCACGTTGGTCTTGGTTCCGGCGGTGATGGTTAGTTGAAAATCGAAGGGGACAGCCGCTCCATCGTGCAGCCGCGACAGGGATTTCCCGGTGAGGAAGTGCAGGCCCGGCGCGGTGATCCTGATATCGCCCGACACGTGGTGTGGAAGCAAGCCCGAGGAAGACACGGTCATCGCGCTGAGGCCTAGCGCGAAGAGCAGCGCCAGGGCCGCTCCCTTACGCGCCCGGTTCAGACAGAGTGGTGTCAAAAATTCATTCCTGCAATCACTACCGGTATGACGGAGCCCTGCTGGATTGGGAAGGCCAGCGCCAGCAGAAAAGCGCCTTTATCGAAGACGCCCAAGCCCCCGGATACTCCGACACCAACCGACTTTTTAGTCGCAGGCCCCTTGCCCTTGTCCCAAACCGATCCGGTGTCGTAGAAAACGCGCATGATCCGATACCCGTATTTGACGGACCCGTACGCCAGCCGGTTTCCGCCAACGGGATCCAAGTTGTACTTGTTCCAGCCTAGCAGCATGGTGCTATCGCCCAGGGCAAAGCGTTCAAATAAAGGCGCTTGGCCGTAGATCGCCCCTGCGACGATAGTAATTTCCACAGAGTGCGCATCTCGCGAATAGGAGTACCGGGCATGTGCAAGATGGCGCGTGTAGGCCATGCTCGAGCCAAGAAGCGTGGTGGCCGCGCGCAGGCTGTAACCTGCGTCCACCTCCTGTTTGGTGCCACCGGAACTGGCCCAGCGCTGGTGATAGCGCAGAGTATTTATCACCGCGTTGGCAGATACCGGACGCGCGGCCGAAGGCAGGTCGCTGAATTGATTCGAGCTGAGTCGCTCGAAGTCGAGCCCGACGGTTAGCGTCAAGGGTGCGGCTAACAAAAAAGTGGCGCTGGGCTGATAGCTCAGACGGGAACCATAAGCCCCAGCGCTGAGGGAAGAAGGACGGGTTGCCGGATTATCGAGCGCGGCCAGGGTTGAGGGGTCGTATTCATCTTGATAGGCGTCAAACTCGAATCCCAAGGCGGACGCGTCCGCCGGCCAGCGAGAACCGGTCATACTTGGCTTGAATGCCGGAATAACGTTCGATGAGCGTGTCGCCGTCCCGGAGCATGCGAAACGTCAGGGCATTGGGGCCGAGGGTGGCGCTGAGCTCGCCGATTCCCGTAAAGCCCTGCTGCGAGTTGTACACCAATTTGGGGACGGAGGCGTCCACGACACCGGCGGCCTGGTCCACATTGATAAGAACTCTAACCGCTTCGGGCTGTTCTCCACGCATCAGCTTGAACGTGACTTCGTGGGCGCGCAGCTCGGCGCGAATGCGCTGCGCCAGGCGGTCCAGGGCTTCGGTGTTGACCTTAGCGCCGATCAGACGCCGGATGTCGTCGAGTGCCGAGGTGCTGAGTTTATACTCGTGCTGGTTTACGAAATTGATGCTTTCGATGGTGTAGCGGGAATTGACGTTCGGGTCGGAAGCGCGTTCTTGCTCCGTGGCTTCGGCGGCCGGGACCAGGTTTTGAGTAGGGAGCGATTGTCCGAGAAGCGTGAAGGCGGCCAACGCCGGAATCAGAACGAGCTTCATGGGGATTCGGAGTGGCAATCGGAGTTCCACGTCTAAATGACTGGAAGCATTGGCGTTTAGCAGGAGACGGGTGTGCGGCCCCGGCACAGGTGTAACGGTGCGCCGACGGTGGGCGGCCCAGTCCAAAACTTACGATACTTTCGCGGCCTGGCTGCGCTGATTGGCAGCTTCCAGCACGCCGTCGATAGATGGCACGATCAGCTGGCGGCGTCCCAGGCGGATAATGCCGCGCCGGGCGAGTGCGTTGAGAGTCGTGGAGGTAGTTTCGCGCGTGGCGCCTATCAGGCTGGCAAGTTCGCCTTGGGAGAGCGGAATGGAATACTCGGATCCGTTCGATCGGGCCCCGAAGGTTTTGGCCAGGTCGGCCATGTAATAAAGAATCCGGTACTCGACATCGCGCAAACAGAGCAATTCGATTTTCTTTTCCAATTGGAGTTTGCGCACCGTGAGCAGGCTGGAAATTTCGCGCCAAAGCTCTGGATGGTCGTCGCAAACCCGCACGAATAAATTGCGAGGTATCACGTAAATCACGCCCTCTTGCAATACCTCGGCGGCCATGCTGCGCGCCGGCTCCAGACCCAGGGCCTGCTCGCCGAACAGCTCGCCGGGCGAGACAATCTGCAGGATGATCTCCTTGTTGTCGTCGCCTCGCTTGAGGATCTTCACCAGGCCCGATTCGAGGAAAAACAACGAGTCCAGCGGGCTGCCTTCCGAGTAAACTGTTGCGAAGCGCCGGTTGGGCGAAAATTTCGCGACCCCGTCCAGATTGATCAATTCACTCCGAACGACGGCCGCGATCGAAATAGATTGCGGTTCCATTGATCCTGATTATTATAGTCTGAATGTCAAGTGAATTGTCCTACTAAATACGGAGATTCGCAGCGTTTCACGTAAGGTCGCGCAGGCGTGCAGCGAAGCGTGAGCCAGCGTCAAAGCCGCGTCCTATCGTTCGGCTATCGTTCCTCCTATCTTTCGGCCAATCGGAGTTCCCGTCAGATAGTCCAGCCAGGGCAACCCGAAATTCCTCGAGTTTAGCGATATAGCTTTGCAGCGCTAATTGTATGGCGTCGCGGTTGGTATCGAATATGTCACCCCAAATATCGAACGAACTGAGGGCCAGACGTGTGCTGTCGACCAATGCAGGTCCGTAAACGCGCGTTTGAGCTTCGGGGCGGCCTTCCAGCAGAGCGGCCAAGGCGGTAGACACGAGTTGCGGCAGATGCGATGTCAGGGCGACCGTTCGATCATGGGTTTCCGCGTCAAGAATCACGGGGAACGATCCTATTCGGGGGATCCAATCCAGAAACTCGCGGACGGCAGCGTGATCGAGTTCCTGGGGCGAGCGCGGGGTCAGCACGTAGGGCCGTCCTTGAAATAGATCCGCTTCGGCAGCCTCGACGCCCCGGCGCTCTCGCCCGGCCATGGGATGGCCACCCAGGAATCGGCCGCGCGAAACTACTTGGCTAGCGCGATCGACAATCAGCTTCTTGGTGCTGCCGGCGTCGGTGATCAGGGCGCCGGGTTGGACCCAGGCATCGATCTCTTCCAGGCAGTCGGCGATCTTGTGGATCGGTTGCGCGAGATACAAAAGGTCGGCTTGGGCGGCGGCTTCATCGGCCGGCAGGGCTTCGTCGATGACACCGCGATCCAGAGCGGCGCGAATGGTTTGGTCCGAACTGACTCCGACGATGCGGCCGGCGAAACCCGCCTTGCGCAGTGCCAGGGCGAAAGAGCCGCCGATGAGGCCGACGCCGAAGATTGCGACCGTTTCCATCCTGTGAACCGCCTAAACCGTGCGTCCGACCGCTGGGGCGATGATCCGCAGCTGGTCCATCAATTCGGCGAACTGGCCTGGATAAAGAGATTGCGCGCCGTCGCTCAAGGCGTGATCGGGATCGGGATGCACCTCCACCAACAGACCGTCGGCGCCCGCCGCCACGGCCGCGCGAGCCATGGGCAGCACCTTGTCGCGGCGGCCGGTGCCGTGCGAAGGATCGGCCACGATGGGCAGATGCGACAGCTTCTTCACCACCGGGAATGGCGGAGATGTCCATGGTGTTGCGCGTGGAGGTTTCAAAGGTGCGGATGCCGCGCTCGCACAGGATCACGTCATAATTGCCGCCGGACATGATGTACTCGGCGCCAACAGCAGCTCTTCAATGGTGGCGGAGATGCCGCGCTTCAGCAGCACCGGCTTGCGTAACAGTCCAAGCTCGCGCAGCAGATTGAAGTTCTGCATGTTGCGCGCGCCCACTTGCAGGATGTCGGCATACTCGGCGAGCAGCGGGATCTGCGTCGGGTCCATCACTTCGCTGACCAGCAGCAGCCCGTTGCCGGTCGGCCGCCTCGCGCATCATCTTCAGGCCGTCTTCGCCCATGCCTTGAAAACTGTAAGGCGACGAACGCGGCTTGAACGCGCCGCCGCGCAGAACTTGCGCGCCGCCCTCGGCCACTTGCTCGGCGACTTGCGTCGATCTGCTCGCGGCTTTCCACGCTGCACGGGCCGGCCATGACCACCACTTGTCGCCGCCGATTTCGACGTTGCCGATCTTGACCATCGTGCCCGCGGGTTTGAAATGCCGGCTGGCGAGTTTGTAGGGCGAGACGATGCGGTGGCATTCCTTGACGCCCGGAAGAACTTCAAACTCGATGGGGTCGACGTCGCCTACGGGGCCGACGCCGCCCAGCACCGTGTGCAGCATGCCGGACGAGCGATGGACGATGAAGCCCATGGACACCAGCCGGTCGATGACCTTTTGTATATGCGCTTCTTCGGCGCCTTCTTGCATGACTACGAGCATGGATTAAGCCTGAGCTTCCAATATAGCGGGATGGCGGGCGGGGACGTGAGTCAGCGCAAGTGCGACTCTAAGCGAACGCGAAGTAGCCGAGGTAACCGAGCCCGGTCCCGATCAGCGCGCCCGCGATTACATCGCTCAGGAAGTGCATGCCGAGTAGGATGCGCGACATCGCGATACTGAGGGCGCAGAAGAACAGGCCGATCGCGAGCGTCGGGTAAAACAAGGCCATCGGTATGGCCACCGCGAAGGCGGTCATGGTGTGGCCGGAGGGGAAGGAGAATTGATCCGGCGGAAGCAGCGTGGCCCAGCAGTGCGGTTCGATCTGGCATGGCCGACGGCGGCCCGTCACGCGTTTCAACCAACCGAAGAGCACGACGCTCAAGGCAGCCGAGACTCCAGCGGCGCCCAGAGCTTGGAATCTGGTCTCACCGCCAAACAACAGGATTGCGAGGCCCATGGCGTACCACAGCCATCCGTCGCCACCACGAGTGGCGCTGATCACGTAGACGCGCACCCAACGTGGCGCTTCCCAGTGATTAGCAAAGCGCATCACACTGTGATCGCTCTTTGTGATTAAGCTACGCACCATCCTACTTCGACTATAGCGCCCTCCGAGTTACATTCTGTTGAAGAAATGATTTCGCGCCGATGATGGCTGAGCTAATTTAAAACATTCTTGACTGAATACGTAAGTGTGACAAACTGTTCTTTGCAGAGTACTCCATTGAAGCGGCTGGACTTTGTCTTCTTCGACGCGGGAGGTGGGCACCGTTCGGCCGCGAATGCCCTGAAGGCCGTGGTCGAGCAGCAGGGGCGTCCATGGGAAATCCGGCTGGTCAATCTCCAGGAAGTCCTGGATTCCCTCGACATTTTTCGCAAGTACACCGGCATCCGGATGGAGGATGTGTACAACGTCGTTCTACAAAAAGGGTGGACCTTGGGGTCGGCCCAAATGACGGCGTTGATGCACGGACTGATCCGCCTATACCATGGCGGGCAAGTCAGGCTCCTCAAGGAATTCTGGAAGCAGGGCGAGCGGGACCTGGTGGTTTCGCTGATTCCGAATTTTAATCGGGCGCTGCGGGACAGTTTGCCGGTTACGCCGCTGGTGACGATCCTGACGGATTTCGCCGACTTTCCGCCGCATTTCTGGATCGAACGCCAGAACCAATTTTTGATTTGCGGAACCGGGCGAGCGGTGGAGCAGGCCCTGGCGCTGGGGCATCCGAGCGAGCACATCTTCGGAACGTCGGGAATGATTTTGCGGCCAAGTTTTTATCAGCCGGTGACCGCGGATCGCGCAATCGAGCGGAGGAGACTCGGGCTTGATCCGGAGCTGCCGACGGGATTGGTTTTGTTCGGCGGACAGGGATCCAGCGTGATGCCGGAGATTGCGAAACGCGTGACGGCTCAGGCCCAATTCATCTTTATTTGTGGGCGCAACAAGAAACTAGCAGAACGCCTGCGCGGCATGAACACGAAATTTCCGAAGTACGTGGAGGAGTTCACCAGCGAGATTCCCTACTACATGCACTTGTCGGATTTCTTCATCGGCAAGCCGGGACCGGGAAGCATCAGCGAGGCGATCGCAATGCGGCTGCCGGTGGTGGTGGAGCGCAATGCTTGGACGCTTCCACAGGAACGCTACAACACCGAATGGATTCTTGAGAAGAGGGTGGGCGTGGTGTTGAAATCGTTTCGCGAGATTGACGCCGGGCTGCGCGAATTGTTGGATCCTGCCAATTTCGTTCGGTTTCGCGCCAGCGCGGAGTCGATTACGAACCGCGCGGTTTTCGAGATCCCGGATATGCTCGAGTCTTTAATGCAGCGACGAACGCGCTGATCCCGATCGCCAGGCCGGCGAGAAAGAGCGGCCAGTTGAAGGCATTTGGAAAGCCTCCTGCGCTGGTGTTTCGGAAATCCCAGACGAAGGCTACAACGATGACGGCGGCGCCCGCGAGTAACCCGGCCCAATGGAGCAGCGATCCGCGAATGCCTCCGAGTAGAAGTGAGATCAGGCCGCAAACGATCATGGCCAACGCGACCATCACCGGCGCCCATACCGGACCTACCCAGGGGAGCGGAATCAAGAACAAGATATCCCAGGTGCTGAGCGAATCCGGCCAGTGGATGAGTAGCTTCAGGAACGCATAGAAGGTGATATCCCAGACACCGAAGACGATGGCGAAGGCCGCGATCCATTGATGAACGTTGCGTGCGATGGCGAGAGCAACGGCAGCCAGCATCAGCATGGTGGCTGCTTCGCGGCCAACTTCGATCCCGACGCGGCGGGAATGTTCAGGTCCGGCATTGGCGAGTTGCCGGGGTGTGATCAGCGGAAATAAATCGTTGGGACCGCGTTCCGGATGAATCTGCCGGCGAATGGGATCGTAGATCGTTCGGAGATAAACGACGACGGCGGCTTCCAGGTAGCCGAACGAGATTCCGAATAGGAACAGTGCTGCAACGGCGCGGCGCATAGGTTCAGTATGAGTTCAATATGGATGTTCCGGCCACTTGTGTTTGGGATAGCGGCGGCTTAGTTCACGCCGGACCTGCGGATAGAGCCGCTGCCAGAAACCGCTGAGATCGGTGGTGGTTTGCACCGGGCGCTGATTCGGCGCCAGCAGATGTACCACTACCGCGACTTTGCCGTTTGCGATGCGCGGAGTTTCGCGCAGTCCGAAAAAATCCTGCAGGCGGGAAGCGATCCAGGGCGGCTTTCCGGTTTCGTAATTCACTTTGGTTTGGCGGCCATTCGGCAGGCGAATGCTGCTGGGCGCGATTCCAGAGAGCAGTCTCGCTCCGGCGTGGTGTTCCAAGGTTGGGATTAACGACGCGCCCGCGGTTCTTAGCTCGGCGAAGCTCTTGAGGCCGCGGCACAACTCTCGGAAGACGTCTAATACATCGAGCTTGGAAATTGAAGCGTGCTCGGAAGCAAAGGCGATCCGGGCCAGGCATTGATCGAGTTCCTGGCGATCGACAAAGCGCTCGATTCCCGCGTCGAGTGCGCGTTGGGTTAACAGGGCACCGGCTTGTTCGGGGTCAGGCAATCCGCTGCGCGTTTCTTCGATGACCAGGGATTCGTACATCAATGCACTCACCGCGTCGACTCGTTCTGCAGTACGGTTCCATTCCACACCCGACCGTTCGGTCATCTTATCGATGAGCCAGTCTGGTTCGATCGCGCAAAACAAACGAACCAGAGGAACAGCATGCTCGCTGCGGCTTTCAATGTCGAGCGCCACTAGAAAATCGACGCGAGCCTCGCAGGCAAGGACAGCCGAGCCTCCGGAGGCCAAAAGCAATTGATTTTCTTTCCGGCGGCGCGCGACGCGATCGGGAAAAGCATGGAGCACCGAAAGACCTAAGGGCCGGGAGGAATGCTTCGAGGCACGCGCGACGCGGCGAATCTGCTCGAAATGGCGCTGGGTGGCAGGATCGAGCGGCGAATCGAGGAGAGTCGTCAAATCGCAATTCGGCGAGCGTGCGCCAGAGCTGAGAATCGCCGCGGCACGGCAGACCTCAACGCCCGGGTCATCGATCAGCATTCTTGCGAGACGCGGATGCAGGGGATAACCGGCCATACGACGCGCAACATCACCGGTCGCGCCAAGCCGTTCCAGCAAGTCTTCTGCGCGCGCGACGGCGGCTTCTGGCGGAGCGTCCAGCCACTTCAGTTGGTCGGGGTTCGCGATTCCCAGGGCCCGCAGCGTGAGACAAAGTTCAGACAATTCGCGTCGCAGAATCTCGGGCGGATCCTGATCTCGGCGGCGGTGAAGATCGTCCAGCGTGTATAAACGGATCACTCTGCCAGGAGCCGTGCGCGCGGCCCGTCCGGCACGCTGGGTGGCCGATGCTTTGCTGATGCGGGCCACTTCGAGCGTCGGGAGCCCGGTCCACGGCGAATCGCTGGCCATCCGCGCCAACCCGCTATCGATAACGGCCGTGACGCCATCGACGGTGATGGAGCTTTCGGCGACGTTGGTGGAAAGGATCACTTTGCGGCGGGGGGCGGGGGAGACGGCGCGATCCTGTTCAGCGGGCGAGAGATCGCCATGAAGAGGCAGGACTAGAAGATCATTCCTCGCGGCCAACGCGCGTTCCGATCTGCGAATCTCCGCGGCGCCGGGGAGAAAGACAAGAACATCACCACTAGTTAAAGTTTCAAGCGCCGCAGGCAACTTGTTTTTCGAGCGGCGCGGCTGAGTACGGCTGGTAGGTGATCGCGAGATCGAACAGACGGCCTTCGGAGCGCATGACGGGACAGCCGCCGAGATACTGCGCGACGGGCGCGGCGTCGAGCGTCGCCGACATGACGATCAGCAGAAGATCGGGCCGCGAGGTGGTTTGCAAACGGCGCAACAGGGCCAGCGCCAGATCGGTTTCGAGATGCCGCTCGTGGAATTCGTCCAGCACGACGGCATCTACGCCGGCCAGCGGGATCGGAAATCAAACGGCGCGTGAGGATGCCTTCGGTGAGAAAACGGAGGCGGGTTCGTGGACCGGCCACTTCCTCAAAGCGGACCTGATAGCCGACCGTTTCACCAAGTGGCTCCGACATTTCTTGCGCCACTCTGCGCGCGGCCAGTCTTACGGCTAGACGCCGCGGCTCCAGCACGAGGACGTCGCCGCGCACCAAATCCAGCAGGGCCGGAGGAACTCGCGTCGTTTTCCCAGCGCCGGGCGGGGCTTCGATGACGAGATTCGAAGAACGGCCGAGCGATTCGCGAATGCGCGGCAGCAGGCCGTCGATGGGGAGTTCGCCGGCTACGGCTTCTTCTCCGGCTCTTTCTTATCCTCTTTTTTATCCTCGGTGTCGTACTTGATCTTGATGTCGCTCTTGAACTGCTTGTAATCTTCGTACTTGACGGTCATTTTGATGCGCTGATCGTTTTCTTTGAAGTGCAGCGTAGTGTTCGCGATGGTGTAGGTGGGGAACCAATTCTTACCGTCGATCTGCTCGCGATAGGTTTCAAACTTCGGATATTGATAATCGCCGTGGGTGATGCCGATGCCGCGGCCGTAGCTCTTGACGATTTGCAAGTCGCGATCGTCCACCCAGACCTCGCCCTCGAAATAGCGCTTGCCCGATTCCAGCTTTTTGGGCTTCACCGCGAAGGCGTAGCAGGAAATTTCATCCAACTGGTCGCGGCCCAGATAGCGGATGTAGTATTTCGAAAGCTCATCGGTGGTGAGGACGAACGGCTGCACTTCGCGGAGATCCTGCATGTCGCCGGGATCCAGTTGAATCGCGGTCGAGGGTGCTCATCGGCGCGTAAGCCACGTTCTCGATGCGCTGGCCCTCGCCGAGTAAAGACGATGTCGGTGACCTCTTCCCATTTGCCGGTGCTGTTGCCGTTGTCATCCAGCGTCATGCACGCGCGCGGTCTGGCGATAGGTGTAGTTGCTCGCGGGCCTTGGCGAAGTCCGCTTCCTTGGCGGCGAACTTCGGCGATGATGTCTTCAATTTGATCGGGGCCGGGATCGCCGGAAGTGGCGGCAACGGCCGCTCAGGTCAGCAGGAAGAACGCAGACAACGAAGCGCATGGTTACCTCTTGTATCGTACATATAACGCCGCTTCAGGCCGAGCATCTGCTTGGCGATGGTCAGCTTTTGCATATTGGTGGTGCCTTCGTAGATGCGGCCGATTTTGGCATCGCGATAGAGCTTTTCCACCGGATAATCCTTGGTGAAGCCGACGCCGCCGAAGATTTCGACGGCGCGCGAGGCGGTGTCTTCGGCCACTTGCGATGCGAAGTACTTGGCCATGGCGGCTTCGGTGACGAAGGGCAGGCCGGCCATCGCGCAATCGCGCGGCGTTGTAGACCAGCAGACGGGCGGCCTCCACTTCGGTAGCCATCTGCGCCAGCTCAAACTGGACGCCCTGAAAGTCGGCGATGGGTTTGCCAAACTGCTGCCGTTGTTTGGCGTATGCGATGGCGTGATCGAGCGCGCCTTGCGCCAGCCCGGCCATTTGCGCTCCGATCGCGATGCGGCCTTCGTTGAGGGTTTCAATCGCGATCTTATAGCCCTTGCCGACTTCGCCGAGCACGTTGCCGGCGGGCACCCGGCAATCGTCCAGGATGAGCTCGCAAGTGGACGACGCGCGAATGCCGAGCTTGTCCTCTTTCTTGCCGACTTGAAATCCGGGAAAGCCGCGCTCCACAAGGAAACAGGTGATGCCGCGATGGCCGGCGCTGGGATTGGCGTTGGCGAAGACGAGATATAGACCCGCTTCGCCCGCATTGGTGATCCAAAGCTTGCGGCCCGTGATGGCGTAATTGTCGCCGCGTTTCTCTGCCCGGGTAGCCAGCGCGAAGGCATCGGAACCTGAGCCGGCTTCCGACAGCGCGAAGGAAGCCACCGTGTCGGTCGCGAGCTTGGGTAGATAGCGGCGCTTCTGATCGTCCGAGCCCCAGCGAATGATGACGTTGTTCGCGATGGTGTTTTGCACGTCGACGATGACGGCGGCCGAAGGATCGACGCTGGCCAGCGCCTCCACCGCGAGTACGGCCTGAAAGAAATCGCCGCCCTGTCCACCATATTCTTCGGGAATCTCGATGCCCATGAGGCCGAGTTCGAACATCTCGCGCAGAAGATCGCTGCGGAACACTCCGGCGTCGTCCATGGCGCGCACGTGCGGTCCGATGCGCTCGCGGGCGAAGCGCAGAACGGTGTTCCGGAACATCTTTTCCTCTTCGCTTAGGACGCTGAGGGGTTGTGGCGGGGCGGTGGGGGCTGCAGTGGTGTGCGGCATGGTCCTAGTTTACCGGGGTTGCGGCGGGTGTATAATCCCACCACTGGAGGCACCATGAATAAGTGCTTCGTTATTGCGCTGCTATTCGTTTCAGCCGCGGCCCTGCCTGGATTTCAGGGATCGCCGAAATGTTCGGCATTCGATCCCGACACCGCCAAGAGCGGTGATACGGTTAACGCCAATTGTGAAAACGTCGACAAAACCACCGTCGCGGATGTGTATCTGACGGACGGCAAGGCCGATACGAAAGTCACCGTCATGGAGAATACCGGCTCCAAGATTAAGTTTCAGGTGCCCCGCATGAAACCGGGGCGCTATCATCTGGCTTTCTTGACGGCCAACAAGGCGTCGATGATTGAGCAGCCGATCGTGCTTAACGGTGGAGTGAGGGGACCGAGATGGTGATGTTGCGGTAGCGCAAGCCGCCGGTGTGATCGCCTTGCAGATAAAGCGGACCGGGCTCGCCTTCGTGGCTGTCGAGCGCGCCGCCGGTGATCCCGGGGATCTCCGCGCGGTCGATGATCAGCACGCCATCGCGGACCACAGTCACGGTGCGGCCCACAAGCGTGACGTCGTAGCTTTCCCATTCGCCCGGACGCGGCGCCACTTCTTGCGCCGGCGGGATGAAGCCGTAGATGGAACCCATGGCGTGAAACGCGTCGTTCTTAGCGGGCGGCTCGTACTCCACCTGGATTTCGTAGCGTCCCCGCAAGTACACGCCGCTATTACCGCCGGGCGGGCAATTGTATTCGATGTGAATTTGAAATCGCTGAAGGTGCGCGAAGTGCGAAGATTTGCTCCAGGGGCCTGGTTTTGAAGTTCGCCGTCTGGGTAATCCAGTGGTTGTTGGAAGGCTGATCGGCTTGCCATGCAGAGAACAACAGCGGCTCAGGAACCGTCCAGGCCGCAGGAGGCTTACGGTTGAGCGCCGGGGAAGGGACGCCAGAGAGCATACCGTCGGGCGTACGTCCCGTGAGCTTACGATCCTTTACGGTTAGGTCCCAGGCAGGATCCGCGAAGGTCAGGCGCGTGCCATCCACCTTCGCGCCGCGTACGGCATGCACGCTCCCGACTCTGCCGACAATACGAATCAGCTGGCGTGCCCGCCTCATCGGCGAACTCCATCCAAGACGGATAAGTGCCCTTCTCTGTCGTAATCGTCAAATCCCAGCGTCCCGCGAAGGGCGACCGTTCATTCGCGGCTACGACCGGCAGCATGGCGATTACGAGCAACATTAAAGCGCGTTGCATTCGTGTTTTAGTTTATCGGAAACTTGTGGGAAGATAGAGCGATCAACTGATGCAGGTGAACTCCTGTTGAAACCGAGTTCTCTACGCGTCCATCCTACTATTAGTGGCTCCCATTTGGGGGCTATTCCTATGTTCATCCGTGCGCGATCACTCATTTTCCTTGTCTCCGCATATGTCCTGGTCGCGCTCAATGCCGCAGCTCAGCAGGATCGCATCGGCGCGCGGATCAGCAATGGTCCCACTGTCGTGTTAGCCGGGCATGTGCCGACCCGGGCGCGCGCGGCGTTGGATCAAGGGCCGGTGGCAGCGTCTTTTCCATTGCCCTTAATCACGATGTACCTCACGCCTTCCTCCAGCCAACAGGCTTCGCTACGGCAGTTGCTGGCCGACCAGCAGAATTCCAGTTCGGCGAACTTTCACAAATGGCTGTCGCCCGAACAATACGCGGATCAGTTCGGATCGAGCCAGAACGATATCAACCGCATCACGGCGTGGCTTCAATCGCAAGGATTGCAACTGGAACACGTGGCGCGCAGCCGGAGTTTTATTCAATTCAGCGGTTCGGCGAGTCAAGTGCAGGCCGCGCTGCATGTCCAGATCGATCAATATCTGGAAAATGGCAAGGTTCACTACGCGAATGTGGGCGATCCGGCTATCCCGGCCGCGCTTTCGGGAATCGTGCGCGGATTCCACGGCTTGCACAACTTTCGTCCGAAGCCGCGCTTGATCGCCGGCCCAGCCAATCCTTCCAACACGAGCGGCGAGGGCGACCATCAAATTGTCCCTGACGACTTCGCCACCATCTACGACGTGGCTCGGTTATACGCAGCGGGCATCGATGGAACGGGGCAGAAACTGGCGGTTATCGGCCAGACGGATATCAATCTGTCGGACATTACAACGTTTCGCTCGAAGTATGGTTTGCCTGCGAATCCTCCACAGAAGGTTCTGGTGCCGCGAAGCGCCGACCCGGGCTTCAGCCAGGACGACATTCCAGAGGCGGACCTGGATGTGGAATGGTCCGGCGCGGTGGCTCGGAAGGCCAGCATCATTTTTGTTTACTCCGACGATGTGAATATCTCGTTGACCTATGCCATCGATCAAGCGTCCGCGCCGGTTATCAGCATGAGCTATGGGCTCTGCGAGGAAGCCGATCTGACCCAGCCGCCGACTGTATCAAGCGTTGGCGCTGCAAGCCAATTCGGAAGGCATCACCTGGCTGAACGCGTCGGGGGACTCCGGCGCGGGTGATTGCGAAGACCAGGACGCGGTGCTGGCGCAGGACGGGCTGGCGGTGGATTCGCCGGGCAGCGTGCCTGAGGTGACCTCTATGGGCGGCACCGAGTTCAACGAAGGGTTTGGCAATTATTGGAGCAGCGTCAACACGGCCACCGGGGCGTCCGCCCTTTCCTACATTCCGGAGCGAGTGTGGAACGATACCGAGCTGGGAGGCGGTTTTGCGGCCGGCGGCGGGGGCAGCAGCCTGTATTTTCCGAAGCCGGTGTGGCAATCGGGGCCAGGCGTTCCGAACAATAGCTTTCGGAATGTTCCCGATCTTTCGATCGCTTCGTCGGCGGATCACGATGGCTACTACGTTTACACCGGAGGCAAATTGCAAATCTACGGTGGGACGTCCATGGCGACGCCGACCATGGCCGGGATCATCGCGCTGCTGAACCAATTTCTCATTAACGCGGGCGCCCAGGCCCAGCCGGGGCTCGGAAACATCAATCCGGAGCTGTATCGGCTGGCCAAGAACACCAGCGGAGTTTTTCACGATATTACGGTGGGCAACAACGATCTTCCGTGCGTGAATGGTTCTCCGAATTGCGTAAACGGAAGCTTTGGATTTAGCGCTGGGCCTGGGTATGACCGGGCCTCCGGCTTGGGCTCGCCGGACGCGTATAACTTAGTCCACGCGTGGGTCAGCCAGGCTCCCACAGCCGCGGCAGTGGTGGCGTCCATCAATCAGAATCCGGTGTTTGAGCAGAACGGCGGGTGGCCGTTCACGATCACGCTGACGGAGGCAGCCGGCGTCGCGGCTACGGTCACTGGATTCACCATTAACGGAAAATCCTACAATGTCGACACTGTATTCGGGACCGCCAGTATTGCGGCGGGCGGATCGATTTCCTCTACGAATCTGAGTTTGTCGAATCTCGCGGTGCCCACCAATGTGGTGTTTGCTTATAGCGGCACCGACGCCCGCGGAAATCAATGGTCCGAGACGCTCACCATTCCCTTCGACAGTGCGCAACCGCAGTTAATCGTGGGCGGCGCCAGCAACGCGGCATCGGGCGTGCAGTCCTACGCACCCGGCATGCTGTTGAGCGTTTACGGAACGGCGATGGGAAATTTCGCGCAATCGGCGGGAACCATCCCCCTGCCGCAATACTTGGCGGGTTTCGAGGCTTGGGTGAACGGCGTGACGGCGCCGCTGTATTACGTGTCCCCAAACCAGGTGAACATACAGATCCCTTATGAGACCAATCCCGGTCCGGCGACGCTGGTGGTCGGCAATCCGTACGTGAACTCGAACAATATTCCCCTGAATATCGTTCCCGCAGCACCTGGGATCTTCATGAGCAACGGATTCACCGCAGCACCCTTTTCCAGCGCCGCGCAGGGATCCGTCACTACGCTGTTCATCACAGGTGAAGGCCAAGTGTCTCCGAGTTTGGGGGATGGCGACTCGCCTTCCTCCAATCCAAGCAACAATTATCCGAAGCCGGTACTCCCGTATTCGATGACCGTCGCGAACCTGCCTGCGACCATCAACTTTATTGGCATTCCGCCGGGCTTGGTTGGAGTGACGCAGATCAACTACACAGTTCCCTCGAATGCGCCGCTCGGCGCGCAGCCAGTGGTGGTGACGGTGGGAGGCGTAGCAAGCCAGACCGCCAAGCTGAACGTGACCCAATAGGCTCCATTCAAGCGTGATACGCTTCCCCCTATGAAGCGAACATTATTGTTGGTCGTACTGGTCGCGGGGGCTGCGTTGGCTCAAGCGCCGGGCCCTCCCCCGACGCTTCCCGATGGCTACGTGGGACGCAAGGAGATCACCGCGCGAGGGCTTGCGCCGGCCATGAAGGTGAAAGATCTGGGCGTGGCGGGCCACACCTACGAAGTCACTTTTGGCAAAGGTGATGAAGTGGCTTCCGGCCTGACTGAATTCGCCGAGAAGAACCACATCACGGCGGGGCATTTCACTGGCGTGGGGGCCTTCAGTTCCGCTTTGCTGGGCTGGACCGATCCCGATAAACGCGCCTTCAAGAAGGTGGAGATCAATCAGGAAGCCGAACTGCTGTCGTTTGTGGGCGGTATTTCGACCTTGAATGGAAAGCCCTATGTTCACGCGCACGCCGTAGTGGGACTTCCGGACGGCAGCACCAAGGGCGGCCATTTTTTGGAAGGGCACGTCAGCATCGTGATGGAAGTATTTGTGACCGACGATTCGGAGCCAGTCACGAAATAATTCCCTTGCGCACCGCGTAGAGGATCAACTCGGGCACGCTGTGCAGGTTCAGCTTCTGCAAAATGTGCGTTCGATGCGTGTCCACGGTGTAAAGGCTTAGATTCAGCGTATTCGCGACCTCTTTATTCGTTTTGCCCTCGGCCACCAGTTGCAGAATCTCGCGCTCGCGGCCGGTGAGTAAGTCATAGCTGGAGTCGGCGTCCTTGCGGCCCAGGGCCTGGAAGTAGTCTTCCTGCAAAATGCGGCTGACTTTGGGACTGAAGAAGGAGCGCCCTTCCGCCACGGCGTGAATGGCGGCGATGAGCTCCACTTTCAGCGCGTCTTTCAACAGATATGCCCGCGCGCCGGCCTTGAGCGAGCGGATCACGTAGCTTTCATCGTGGTGCATGCTAAGGATCACGACGCCGGTTTTAGGGTGCTTTTCGATGATGCGGCGGGTGGCCTCGATGCCGTTCATGTTGGGCATCGCGATGTCCATGACGATGACGTCTGGAGACTGGTCCTGCGCGAGTTGCAGGGTTTCACGACCGTCGGCGGCTTCACCCACCACGACGAATCCGGGCTGACGTTCCAGCAAGAGGCGCATTCCGTCGCGCAGGATGTTGTGGTCGTCAGCCAGCAGGATGCGAATCTGCTCCATACCGCAGGCCTCCGTTCCACACCGTTTCAACCGCAAGTTCGGGCTCCAGGAATGCGACGTCCTTGTGCGGCAACGTTACGCGCAGCAGGGTTCCGCGCCCGGGCCGCGAATCGATATGGAATGTCCCACCTAGATGACGCACTCGCTCTTCCATTCCGAGCAGGCCCAAACCGCGCACGCGTTCCGGGTCGAATCCACTGCCGTCGTCCTGCACGGTAACCAGAATCTCGCCGTCTTCCTGGTGCACGGACACCTGCGCAGCGCTGGCCTGTGCATGCCGCGCGCAATTGTTCAGCGCTTCCTGGACCACCCGGTACACGCAGGTTTTATGCTCTTCGGGCAACTCGCCGGCCATTTCGCTGACCACTTGGACCCGCAGGCCGGTGCGCCTGCCGATTTCTCGCGCCTGCCACTCCAATGCCGGCAGGAGTCCGAAATCGTCCAGCATGGAAGGGCGCAGCAGCAGCGCCATGTTGCGGATCTCGTTCATGCCTTTTTCAGCTACGCCGCGGATGGAATCCAGATGCGCCCGCACTTCCGGCGCCGGGTCCAGGTCCAGCAGGTTTTCGGCTTCCATCAGGACTGCCGAAAATGCCTGTGCGACTTCGTCGTGCAATTCGCGCGATAGAGCCCGGCGTTCTTCTTCCTGCGCCCGCACCAGGCGCGCTGAAAGCTCCTGCAGGCTGGCTTGCGCGTGGACGCTCTCCTTCAGCCGCTGCTGCACTTCGCCTTCCAGCTTCAAGATATGGAATGTGGTGAACACGGCCAGGGTCGCGCCGCCTACGAGCGTAACCGCGATCATCGCGAGCAGTCCGAATTGCAGGCGTCCGAACAAATCGCCCAGCTTCACGTCGCCACGCCGCAGCGCCTCCTCGTTCAGCGCCTCGATGCGGTCGGCGATCTGCAGCATCGATGTTCGCCGCGGCACCAGCTCTTCGTAGAAGAACGCATAGCGGTACCGGTCGCGCTCCTCGGCCGTCCATGCAAAGGTGCGATCCAGCACCTTCCAATAGGCCTCGATTTGCGATCGCAAGTCCTGGAAGGGTGCGGCTTCTTCCGGCTCCAGGGCCGCCGCATAGCTGTTTAGCGCGTTCTCTGAATCGCGGCGGAGGCCATCTACCGTAGCCAACTGATCCCGCGCACCCGATTGTTCCGGCGCGAGCAACGAATCCCGTACGAATGTTCCGGAAAGATAGATGTTGGATCGAATCCGTTCGAGGGTGCGATTTCGCGCCAGGAAACGCGCTTGCAGTTCCGTGTCGTTGTGCCGCAGGCTGTTAAGGAATTGTAAGGCTCCCGCCTCGGCGGCCGCCATGATGAGCAGAAGGCCGCCAAATCCCGCCACCAGAACCACTCCCGGACGCTGCCGCATTCTTCCCTCAGTGTATTGGACTGGACGCGGGAGTGGTGGGGCGGCGGGACGAGACCACACTTCTCTAAGGTAGAACCTGGCGCGTATTACGGGAATCGCGTCCATCCTGTATCAGGCTCACCTGAAGGTTCGTATCGGGGCAATGACCGAAGGAAATACAGTGCCGACGGGATTCTTTACTGCGTCGCGCGCCCGTATTCTGTTACTACGAAACCTTAGGAGGCTTTGGATGAAATCTCATTTCTTGGCTTGCGCGGCCCTGGCAGCGCTGTCTCTGACTTTCTCCGGTTGTGCGAAAAAGGTTGCGGCGAAGGCCCAGCCGCCGGCGCCTGCCGCTACCCCGGTTACGCCCGCAGTGGCATCCAAACCAGCCGCCGCGCGAGACTATTCGCGCCCAGCACAGGTGGCTTCCAGCACGCCTTCCCGTTTGCCTGACGCGGCCACCCGTGCGCGCATCCAGGAGTTGCTGAACCGCATTCAGGACGCCTATTTCGACTACAACCAGCACACGCTGCGCCCGGACGCCGAAACTGCACTGAAGACGGACGCGCAGGCGTTGGCCGACATCATCAAGCAATACCCGGATTTCAAGCTGACGGTGGAGGGGCATTGCGACGAGCGCGGATCGGATGAGTACAATCTTGCGCTGGGTGATGCGCGCGCCAAGCAGGCCAAGGATTATTTGTCGACGCTGGGGCTGCCCGGCAACCAGCTAGCGACCGTTAGCTACGGCAAAGACAAGCCGGTTTGCGCCGAGCACGACGAAGATTGCTGGCAGAAGAATCGCCGCGCGCACATCACACAGGCGCAGGCGCAGTAAGAAGACCGAAGACAGAATTCAAAGAATTCAGAATTAATGCCTGAATTAATGCCTGGTGGATAGCCGGGCGAGCACGCGCTCGGTGGCGTCACTCGGATTGAGCGCCGTGCCACAGAGTTTCTGCTCCTGCCTCCACAAGTCCTGGGCGAGCGCGAGATTCATTTCGGCTGAATCGTCTAACGCCGCCCGGCGCGGATGCGCGGCCAGGGCCTTGCGCGCCAGGTCTGCTGCTTTGTTGCCGGGCTGGCAGTGGTCGAATCGGGTCACTTCGGCCTGTAGAAGCGTAGTGCTCCGTTGGTAGCGCTCCGCTGCTCTCAGACCGCGCGCGTTTGGATCGAGCGACAGAACGCGCTCGCTCAGGTCGAGCTGCTTCCGGCTCAGGGCGTCCGAGGGGTTCCATTGCACGGCCGCCTGGAAGGCATCCCGAGCGGCCTGATAGTTCTCTAACGCCAGCTCCACCGTGCCGAGGCCCGCATAGGCCCCTGCATTCCGAGGATCCAGCTTGAGGAGATCCCGAAAAACTACCTCCGCGTCCCGAAGTTGCCCGGATTTCTCAAGCAAAGACGCTAGTTCGAAGCGCGCTCCCAGGCGGTTGGTTTCCTGACCGGCAGGCCACGAGCCATCGATAGCGCGCCGGTAAGATCTGGCGGCGTCGGCGGTCCTACCCTGAGCGGTGGCGATGCGGGCTTCCCCAAGATTCGCTAACGCATTCTCCGGTTCGCGCTTCAACAGCGCATTCAGATAGACCGAGGCTTCGTCCGGCTGGTTATTCTTTGCCAGCGCGAGCCCCAATGCCAGCCGGTATAGCTTGTTCCCCGGCGAGGCCGAGAGCGCGTCGCGAAATTGCTGCACTGCTTCGTCGTCACGATCCTGCAGCAGGAGCGCGTTGCCGGTCTTGTAATAATCTTGGGCGCGCTCGGACCGCGCCGACCGGTAGTAGTAATTGAGGAATCCAATCACCAGCAGGACGGCCAGACCGGCGGCCATCACTCCGGGGACCAATCGGCGCGATGCGCGAGTTGCATCTTCGGCTGCCTTCGGCTCGCCTTGGTCTCCCGCCACTCCGTAAGCTTGCAGGATGTTGTTTAAGGAGACTACGCCTTTTAGATCGCGAATATCAGCGCGCCCCACTACCGGCAGCATGTTCAGCTTGCTTTGCGCCATACGCCGCAATGCCATGTCGAGCGGATGATCCATGTGAAGGTGCGGAAAGACCTCGGATGTGAGCAAGGGATCGGGAACGTTGACGGGCAGCAGTTCGCCCAAAATGAGATCCTGGCGGCCTTCGGCGATCGCCTGCTGCAGCTGGGCGAGCGTGATCATACCCGCGAGACGGCGGCCATCCATTACCGGGTAGGCGTTGTGGTCTGCATCGAGATAGGGCAGCGCATCTTCGACGCGATCCGTCCGCGACAGTAAATTCGCCGGAGCCTCGGCGGCGTCGCGCACAATCAAAAGGCCTTGGCGGTAGCGGAGACCCGACGGAAGATGCAAGCCGTCCTGATGCTGGAGCGCTTCGTAGATCGGCTCTCTTTGCAGGCGGTGCGAGATGTAGAAGCTGATGAGGTTGGAAATCATGAGCGGCACGATGATGGTATAGTCGCGCGTCATTTCGAAGATCATGATCACCGACGTCAGGGGCACGCGCACGATACCGGCGAACAGAGCGCCCATGCCGACCAGCGCGTACGCGCCGACGCCGCCGGTGAAGTCCGGCAAAAGCCGGTGCGCCACGGTGCCAACCGCGCCGCCGAGCATGGCGCCGATGAACAAGCTGGGGCCGAAGATGCCGCCTGCGTTTCCGCTCCCGTAGCAGCTGGTAGTCGCGATCAGCTTCAGCACCACCAGCATCGCCATCACTTGCAGCGTCATCTGCCCGTTGAGCGCTTCGCTGACGTGTCCGTAGCCAACGCCGAGGACATCTGGGACGAACCAACCCATTAATCCAACCATGAGGCCGCCGGCGGCAGGCTGTAGCCACTCGGTCCATTTCGGCAGCCCGAGGAAATATTTGCGAATGGCGAGTAGCAGCTTGACGAACGCCACCGAAACCAGTCCACCGACGATCCCGAGCACGGCGTATGTGAGGAATTCGATCGGGCTGACCAGCTGGTAGGACGGAACGTGAAACAGCGGCTCATCGCCCAGCAGCAGGTGCAGGGTGACCCACGACGTCGCTGAGCCCAGTACGATGGAGCCGAGCACGGGAGCATGCAGATCGCCCATCACCTCTTCGAGAGTGAACAGCACGGCTGCAACGGGGGTGTTGAACGCAGCCGCGAGGGCCGCAGCCGAGCCCACGGGAATCAGCTCGCGGATTCTGTTCGGACCCAGTCCCAGACGTCGCCCAAGTACCGAGGCAATACCGGCGCCTACCTGTACAGATGGCCCTTCGCGGCCGAGCGCGATACCGCTGGCGAGCGACGCCGAGCAGCACCCGAATTTCCCGAGCACGGTGCGAAGGCTGATATAACCATCGCGCAGGAAGAGCGCTGCTTTGGTCTGCGGGATGCCACTGCCGCGGGCGTTGGTGAAGACGCGGGAGAGCAAGAAACCGGTGAAGAGCGCGCCGCCGGTGGGGATCAGTACACGCCGCCAGGCAGCGCCCCCGGCCGGATACATGCGGGCGCCCAGGTTTTCCGTGACATAGATAAACGCGGCGACCACCAGGCCGACCAGGGCGCCGATGATCAACGTGAGCAGAAGAAGTATTTTGTCTTCGTGTTGGAGGAGCCCTTCGCCCTCGATCCAATATGCTAGACGGCTGCGCCAGTTTTCAGGAGAAGGAGCGGTGACTGCTGCAGATGACACTTGATAACAAGATTAACAATCATGGGGCTAGCGGCGCAGCAACTGCGGTACTTGTTCGAAGTGCCGATCGCGGGTGATTAGCTGAAGATCGTGCTCCAACGCCAGTGCTGCGATCCAAAGGTCATTATCCGGAATCGGTGTGCCTGCATGTTTGAGTTGGACAAACAAGCGCGCGTAGTGCTCCGCCGTTTCCCGCGCTGGAAGCAAAATTCCGACCGTGGGTTTGGCCAGGAAGCTCTGCAATAGAATCTCGTTGCGATGCTGCTGGGAGCCGCCGTAAAATCCCGCCTTGATCTCCGCCAAGACGATCAACGGAAGCCAGACCTCATCGCATTCGCCCAGCCGGTCCGCCAACTCGGTGTCGCCCTGAAAAAGATCGGTGAGCCGGTTGGTGTCCAGCGCCACTCTTACTTCCATTTATCCCAATCGATTTGGCGCTGGGAGGCAATGATTTCATCGAAGGCGGGATCGGGAGTCCACTGGCCCGCCAGGTCCGAAAAATCCGCTCTGCGGGGACGCCCAATAGTGGCCCGCGTCAGTTCGTCAACCACCAGCTGATTTAGGCTGAGCTTCAGTTGAGCAGCCTTTTTCCGAAGCACACGATCCACCTCGGGAGGGACGCCGCGAATGGTGTACTGGATCGGCTCGAGGTCTGGGATAGACTGCAACTTCATGCCTGCATGATAGCAATATATGTAGGCATTGGCAAGAGGGGGAACTTGTTTCTCGACCAGCAGCCGCGCGATCTGCTGTCTCGTGGTACATTTGATCTTTCACCGCCGCGTCGCATGTCCGTACAGATTCTATTGCAGGGCAAGTTGTTGGGTGTCGAGGACTTCCTGCCATCCGGGCAGCCCGCGGAGGCCCTCCTTACCGGTCGCTTGCGGTGGGTTAGCCTGCTGAGCGAAATTCTCCCCCGGGCGCTGATTGCCGAGTTGGGACTCTCAAAAATGCTGCTGGGATCGAGCGGCGGCGATCAATTTCTGGTGGTTCTCCCTGAAGAAGTACGGGCGCGAGCCGCGGAGTTTCTGACGGCCGCGCGAGATGGTATTCGCGAGCTGAGCCAAAACCGTCTGGAATTGTTCTGGGCCATCACCGAGAATCTCGGCGATTGGACCGTGGTCCGCAAGCGTTTGAATGACGAATTTCAGCGCAAGCAGGGTACGCCGCTGGCGCCGCGACCGGGTTCGTCCAGACCACCAGCCGCGCTCGAGCCGGTCTCGGCGTATTTCGAGAGCCTCGGCCAGGCGCTGCGCGACGCCACCAGCGTGGGCTGGTCGCCCGAATCGCCCGCCACTATCCTGACGGTTGGGGGGAGGCATTCCTGGACCATCGGGACGTCGCCCGACTCGGTGCCGCTGGCCCGCCATACCGCGCTTACCGATGACGGGCGCGAAGCCGCCACTGCGCCCGTACTGGCAGCCCGAGCCGAGGGCCGACCGGTGTGGGGAGTGCTGCGAGGCGACGTGGACAGCTTCGGAATCCGGATGCGCCGGCTGCAAAGTATCGAAGAATATGTGCAGCTCTCGGTGCTCTACAAGCAGTTCTTCGCCGGCGAAGTGGAAGTGCTCTGCTCGCTGCCGGAGTTCTGGCGCAAGGTCAACTTGCTGCACACCGGCGGTGACGACTTTGCGGTCTATGGCGCGTGGGATGCGCTCATCGGATTTGCCCGCGAATTGCAGCGGTTGTTCCAGCGCTTCACCGAGGAACACCTGAAGGAGTTCCCAGGGCCGGAAGGCAAGACGATTACGATGGCGCTGGCGCTGGCGCCGGAGCTGGAAACGCCTCTCGGCTCGGTGTACGGCCGGTCGCGCGACCGGATCGAGATCGCGAAGTCCGCTGACAAGGATTGCTTCTTTCTGCTGGGCCGTACCCTGGAATGGAAGCAGCTCTCCGACGCGGCCGGGCTGAAGGATGAATTGACCGCGATGGTGCGGGAGTTCGGTGTAGCGCCACAATATCTTCGCGACCTGTGCGGCATATATCGGGAGACCCGCCGCGCGCCGGGTGCCAAACGGCTGGAGCGGCCATGGCGATTTCATCGGCGGCTGCTACGAATCTTGGGGACATCGCGCTCGCGCGATTTCCAGAAGGCCCGGGCCAGCCTGATCGCCGACCTGGTAGGCAAGAACCCCGCTAACCTGAAATTACGCCCGTCGGGTCGCGTGGCGCTAGAATGGGCCAGATTGTCCACGGAAGGCCCGTCAGAGACTTAACGTACAATACGAGGTTTGGATGGCTGATACTCCTGATACCGAGCAAGAACCGCGCGCGTCTGAAAGCCAGGCCGCACCAGCGGTGGTGCATGCACCGCCGGCAGAGCGTCCGGAACGTAAACCGGCTCCCCAAGGCGACCGTCCGCAAGGTGGCCGAGGGGGTGGACCGGGCGGTGGACCGCGCCGCGAAGGCGGAGGGCAGGGAAATCGCGAAGGCCGGGGTGGCCCGCATGGGGGCGGACGCGAAGGCGGGCGACCTGATCGCGGGGACGACCGGCGTGGCGGCGATCGCGGCCGCTTCGAAGGCCCCCCTGAAATCGACATCGAGAAGTTGATCACCGATCCCTTGTATCTAGACAACCAGGCCCACGGCGTGGTCAGCCGCATGCGCGACATGGACTCCGGTACCAAGAGCCAGTTGCGCCGTCTCTACAACGCCGTGCGCCGGGCCGTCCGCGCGCCGGAAAACGAGCGGCAGCAGCAATTTGTGATGTTGCGCGCTCGTCTGGCTTACACTATCGCCCGGCACTCCTTGCGCAGCCTCGATTCACTCGAAAAGTTGCTGTTGCAAGTCACGCGCAAGAACGACGCCCGCGGCTACGAACGCTTCCGCGATCTTTTTGAAGCAATCGTCGCTTACAACGAATAGGAATCCAGGAACCCGCAGACATGAGTTCGCATACCGCTCAAACGGAATTGAAGCTGATTGGAAAGTTGATTGTGGAAGGCGACATTGCCTGCCAGACTGGCTTGCACATCGGGGCAGGGAAAGGGTCGCTCGAAATCGGCGGCGCTGACAATCCAGTGGTTAAGGATGCTTTCGGATTGCCCTACATCCCGGGCAGTTCGCTGCGCGGCAAGCTGCGCTCGTTGCTGGAACAATCGTCGGGCCTGGCCGTGCCCTCCGAACTGGTTTATGTTTCGAAACGCAAAGGCCAGGAAGTGCGAATTCATCAGAGCGAGCGGCCTGACGACGAAGTTTGCCTGCTGTTCGGGCGCAATCCGGGACGCATGGAGCGGGTCTCAGGCGATTCGGTGGAATCCAGCGCTGCCACACCGGCCCGTCTTACTGTGTATGACGCGCCGTTGATCTCGGAGAGTATTACGCCGCAGATGCGCGAGAACATGGACGACGAGCTGACGGAAGTCAAAAGCGAAAACGCCATCGACCGCATTACGTCGCAAGCCAATCCGCGCACGCTCGAACGCGTGCCGGCCGGGGCGCGGTTTCATTTTCGTATTGTTCTGGATGTGCTGTGTCCCGAAGATCGCGAGCTGCTGCCGCGCCTGATCGAAGGCTTGCGGCTGCTGGAAGACGACAGTTTGGGCGGTGGCGGCTCGCGCGGCAATGGACGCGTCGTGCTCTCCAGCGTCAAGCTCACCTGGCGCGGGCGAAGTTTCTACGCCACGGGAGCCGCCGAACAAGAGCTGCTGACTGGTTCCGATCTAGCCGGCGTGCAATCGCTAGTGACTTCGCCCGATTTCGCGGAAAAACTCGCCGAGTAGGCATGTCGGGGGCTTCTTCCAACTTGAGTTTTGCCGTGCGGTTCCGGCCCATGGGTCCGTGGCGCTTTGGGCCCGACTCCGGCGCGCGCGATCGCGTGGATTTGATTTATCATAGCGACGCTCTTTACTCCGCGGTGTGTTCGGCTATGTCGCAGCTCGGCCTGGCCGATGCCTGGTTCGCGGCTACCGCCACCGCGTCGAGTCCCGCAGTGCGCTTCAGCTCGTTCTTCCCATTTGTGGGTGACACATTACTGGCGGTTCCTCCGCGCAGCCTGTGGCCGCCACCCGAGTCCACCAAGGTCCGCTATAAAGGCGCGCGCTTCGTTCCGCTTTCGGTGATCCAGGCGCTGCTCTCCGAGCAGGCGATCGATGAAGACCGCTGGACCGTGGATGGCGAAAGCGAATGCCTGGTCCCCTCGAACCACGGCCGCGGCCCGTTCCGCGTGGCGTTGCGCTCCAGCGCCGGCGTGGACCGGCTGCAGCATGCTGGAGTCGAAGTCCATTCCACAGCATGCCTCGAATTCGCGCGCGATGCCGGGCTGTGGGCTATCGTGCAATTCTCCGATGCCGATGCCGCCGCGCAGTGGGAGGCTCCCGTTGGGAGCGCGCTGCTGCTGCTGGCTGATTCTGGGTTGGGCGGTGAACGTTCGCGCGGCTGGGGCCGCTCGGAAGCGCCCGAATGGAGGCCGTGGACACCGCCGCAAGCGCCCGCGTCAGAGCCGCCCACGGAACAAGCACACTGGCTGCTCTCACTCTACACGCCGTCTGAAAATGACGCGGTGGATTGGAAGCGCGGCAGCTACGCAACAGTCTCGCGGCGGGGGCGCATCGAAAGCCGTGAACGGTGGGGCGAGGAGAAACCCCCGACCACGATGATTGCCGAAGGCTCGGTGCTCTTGGCCCCGCATGAATTGCTCGGCGCCGCGAGCAACGTAGCCCCGGCCGGCTTTCCGCATCCCGTGTATCGTTCTGGATTCGCGGTCACGGTCCTGATTCCCTGGCGGGTGGCCGCATGAAATACCGCTTGACGTGTCTCACGCCCACGCTGGTTGGCGACGGCCAGAGACTTTCGCCCATCGACTACATGGTGTGGAAAGACCACGTCAACGTTCTCGATCAATGGCGCATCTTCCGTCTGCTGGCCAAAGGGCCGCGTCTGGAAGGCTATCTCTCGCAATTGAAGAAAGCCGAGAAGCTAGACTTCGCTTCCTGGGGAGGCTTCGCGCAGAACTACGCCGGGCGGCGCATCCCGTTTGAACACGCCAGCTCAACGCAATATTGGGAAAGGACGCACGCAGAGCATTTGTTCATCCCGACCTTCAGCACCGGACCGAGCGGCCCATACCTTCCCGGCACTGCGATCAAGGGGGCATTCCGCACTGGCGTGATCCACGGTCGCCTGACCGCGCGCATGCTCACCGAACTCAGCGAACGCAGCACGTCGGAAGGCCGCCTGCCGCGCCGCCCTGCGATTTCTGTCGAAGAGTCCGCTCTGGGACCGTCTGGCGCCGATCCACTGCGCGTGATCTCCGCCTACGACTCGAAGAATGTTCCCGTTACCACGTTCAAGATTTATCTTTTGCGGACTTCCACGCTTGAGACCAAAGGCGCTGGAAAGTTTGAAGTGGCTTGGAAGCAGACCGCGCGCGGCAACGTAAAGCGCGCCGAGGATAGTACGCCATTGTTCGCCGAGATGGCCGATCCTGGCGCTGTTTTCGAGGGCGACTGGCATCAGAACGCGTTTCTTTCGCAGCCGGAAATCGGAAAGGCCCTCCGGCGCCGCGCCCACTTGGATACCGGCGCGATGTTTGGGCTGGTGAATGCTTACACAGAGCGCTTGCTGCACCTGCAAAAGCAGTACGCCGAGTGGAGCGGACTGGCTCTGTTGAAATCGACCATTGAGCAACTGGAAGCTCGTCTGGCGGCTATTCGGGAAGCAAAACGAGGCTGCATTCTTCCGCTCGGTTGGGGTGCTGGGTTTCTTTCGAAGATCGCATTCCTCGACACGCAGGACGAAACTTACCGGCAGATTCTCCGCCAGGTAGGTCTTTATTCGCGCGCCATCCAATCCGGCTTGCCATTCCCAAAAACGCGGCGCATCGTGTTTCAAGGGAATCAACCGGCCAGCATTCCTGGCTTTGTGCATCTGGAAGTAATAAGCTAGGCGCTAGAATATCAACGAATCGAGAGGTCTCAATGACTCATCGCCATTTGTTTTTGCTATCGGCCGCGCTGGTCCTGGCTGCCGTGGCTCCTATTTATGCCCAAGCGGATTTGGAAGGCGTGTGGGATGCCGCCAGCATGACTCCTCTCGAACGTCCGGTGGCACTCGGCACCAAGGCATTCTACACGCCCGAAGAAATCGTGGCGTATGAGAAGGCGCGAAATCACGAACTGAATCGCGACCGCCGCGATGGTTCGGCCGAAGCCGATCTGGGGCGCGCTTATAACGATGGTTGGTTCGACCGCGGCGCGCACTTGGCCAGCGACCGGCGCACCTCACGGCTGATCGATCCTCCCAACGGCAGATTTCCCGCCCTGACGCCCGCAGCCGCGAAGAAATACGCGGACATGCACGCATGGCTTGAGCAGCATGCCGACGACAGCGCCGAAACGCGCATGCTGCCCGACCGCTGTCTGGTATTTTCGCAATCGGGTCCGCCTTTCCTACCTGGAAATTACAACAACTTCTATCAGATCGTGCAGGCTCCAGGCGAGATCGTGATTGTTTCGGAAATGGGGCATCAGGCGCGCACCATTCCGCTGGCTGACGGGCCGAATGAGCGTCCCCATTTGCCGCAGACGATGAGGCAATGGCAAGGTGATTCGGTGGCCCACTGGGAAGGGCGAGACGCTAGTGATTGAAACCACCAATTTCCGCGCCAGCGACCAGAGCCGCTTCGGCGTTCAATACGACGGCATGAGCGACGAAAATTTGCGTGTCACCGAGCGCTTGACGCGTACGGGTCCCGGCACCATTACCTACCGCGCCACCGTGGTTGATCCCACCGTGTACACGAAGCCCTGGACCGTGGAGTTCCCCATGGAAAAGACCGAGAGCGCGATGTTCGAATACGCCTGCCACGAAGGCAACTACGGGTTGGCGGGAATTCTGTCCGGCGCGCGGGCGAAGGAAAAAGCCGCACTGAAGAAATGCGTAGCAAGTAAACTAGCGACCCGTGCCGCCGAGCAGCCGCGGATTGGCGGCCAGCTTGGCTTTCCGATCGTCGACCAGCTTGTGGAATTCGGCGTCGTCCAGATAAACGATGTCGATCCACATCTGCAGCATGTCGTCCACGCTGCGCTCTCCGAATCCAGCCCATACTGAGGGATCCGGATTGCGGGGATTCGCCGAGGTGTTGTCATGGATGCCGATCATGTGCAGGACGGTGCCCGCCGGCAGCAGCGGAGCCGCATCGTCGGTGTAGATGTAGTTCACGTGCCAGTTGAAATTGAAGCGATTCACCGAACTGAGGACTTCGGTAGTGTTGTCCAGATTGATGGCTTCCAGCGTCATGCCGCGTCCGCGCATGTGCATATGCGGCTGGAACGAATCGATACGCGCGTTGTGCGTCAAACGGAAGTAGCCGTCGGTGCGGACCACCGTATTGGGCGGGACCTCGAGCTCGTCGTTCGGCAAATTGCGAATCGAGATAGACCGCACGTCGTACTTGGGCGTGAAGCCCTTGGGATAGAACTTGAACGCAATGGTGGTGCGGTTGTGCTGCTCAGAACCGATCGCGAAATAATGCATGTCGAAGCGCAGCTTCGTTCCCGCTTTGAGCAGCCGGCCGGAGTTCTCGGCAAAAATCACGCCGTACTTGCCGATCGCGTATTCGGTGAGCAGGACGCCCGTGGCCGGTGTCCCCGGCGGCGCATCCGGTTCAATCACGTAAACCACGCAATGATGGACGATGTTTCGATTGCTGGGCTTCACCTCCATGGCCTTGATCCAGCGATCTTCGGGCAGCGTCATTTCCGCGAATTGATCGATCCACCAATCCGGTCCCTTGGGATACATGACGAATTCCTTGGGAGTGGTCACGGTGAGATCCGGTTTGCCGATGAACCATTCGGTATTGGACGCGAAGCTCAGCGGTTTCGGCAGATCGGCGGGGTTGCCTTCGGGCGCGCCCGAATCCACCCACTTTGCGATGATCGCGATTTCGCGATTGTTCAACGAAATATCGTTCTTATAATCGCGAATGCCCACCGTGCCGTCCAGATGCCAGGGCGGCATGTCTCGGGTGACAACACGCTGCTTGATGGAACGCGCCCAGGGGCGAACTTCTTCGTAGGTCATGAGCGACATCGGCGCCATGGTGCCGGCGTGATGGCAGGATTGGCAGCTTTTCTGGAAGATCGGTGCGACATCCTTGCTGAAAGTGACCGGATTCTCGCTCGTCGTCACTTCGCCGGCGCGCGCCGCGAATGGAACCAGGAAGATTCCCGCGATGGCTAACGTCCACGCAGCCACCCGGTGTCTCGCGAAGTTTTTCATGACCGGCCTCCTTAGCGTACGCCGCTCTTCTTTACTGTTACCTTTATCTGAACATTTGTCCAGCAGCAGTGATAGCCGAAATTGCCGGCGGACTCGCCTGAGCCGTCGTCGACAACCGCCTGAAGCACGTACTCGCCCGGCTCGCTGAAATTTGCAACGGTTGTGGCCTTGCCGTCGGCCAGCTTGGCGCTCGTGGCTTTAAACACAACGGCACCAAGCCCGCGGTATTTGGACCACAAGACGGTCATACCCATGCTCTTGCCGTTCACCATCGGCAGACCATCGTCGGTTGCGGACACGTTGAATGTGGCCGGACCGGGCCCGGTTAGCGTCGCCTCCGCAGGTTCGATGGAAACTACCGGCGGGGTGTTGGAACTGATGTTTTCGCTATTACCGCCGCGGGTGGTGTGAAGCCGGTCGATCTGCCAGACCGGATTCAGCGTCGCGACTACCTGGGCGGTCTGTCCGTGCGCGTTGAGCGTCCACGTTAACTTCTGATCGCCAAAATCCTTCGGAACTTGGACACGAAACACGTCCTTATGGCGTCGGACAGTGAAATGGGTGGGCTGGCCGCGATCGCCTCCCGGATCGAAGTGATTGTCGGGTCCAACCGGAATATCCAGCTCCTCCTCGTAATTCCGATTCATGTATCCGAACCAGAGGTTGAAGGAGCCGTCTGGGTTAATATCGAAGCCCTCAAAAACGGGAGCAACGCCTTGCCCCGACCAATGCCGCACCGGCGCCACTTGGGAGCTGGCCGGCGCTACGGCGAGAAGGAACGCCAGAATGGCTCCGCTAGATCGTCTTCTCGTGCGTTGTGCGCTCATCAAACAGCAAGGATTGTAACTGTTTCGGGGGCTTGATTCAATCCCGTCCGTCCGCCGGTCATCTCTCCATCCCTACGGCTCATCCGGTTTTTCAACCCCTCATCCGAACCTGGCTCGGAATACGCCCCTTCCCCCCTATTCTGTACTCGGAAGGAGTCCCCAATGAAAATGCAAAAGACAACCGTCGCCGCCGTGATCATCTTGACTGCCGGCGCCCTGCTGAGCCAGGACCGTTTCGACATGAAGGTCCGCAACTACTTTTTCGCGGGTCTCGCGGGCGATGCCGCTTCGCTCGAAAAGGGCATGAAGATTTGCGAAGAAATCATCGCGAAAGACCCCAAGCAGCCCGAAGCGTTGGTTTGGCACGGCATGGGCCTGGTTAGCGAGTCCCGGACAGCGTTCCAAAAAGGCGACCAGCAAAACGGCGCGGTCCTGTGGCAGCGCGGCCTGGACGAGATGGATCAAGCCGAGGCCATGGCGCCCAACGATCTCGGCGTCCGCATCGTTCGCGGCGCCGTGCTTCTGATCGCGTCCCAATATTTGTCAAGCCAGGCCGCGCAGCCTTTAATCGAAAAGGGCCTCAGCGATTACGAGAAAGCCTACTCGGTCCAGGGTCCGGATCTTAGCCGTCTCGGGACGCACAAGAGCGGCGAACTGATGCTGGGAATGGCGGATGCCTACGCTCGACTGGGCCAGCCAGACGAGGCGCAAAAGTGGTTCGAGCGGATTCAAAAAGATCTGCCGGGCACGCCTTACGCCAGTTCCGCAGCCACGTGGCTGGAGACCAAGAAGCTCACGGCCCGGCAGGCCGGGTGCCTGGGTTGCCATACCAGCGTGGCCGATCAGAGCAAGTAAGTAAGATAAAGGAAGCCCATCATGGACGCGCGAACCCGTTGCAACAACGTTCTGAAGGCCTTGCTGTGGGATTCGGCCTTCGCGTTCATTCCGCCGATTCTGTTGTTCACAGTGAATCCCGGCACCACGTTGGGGCCGTCTGCTGGATTATTTTCGCTTCTCCCTGCTCTATTCCAACTGCATCGGCAGCATCGCGTTCTTCATCGTTCCAAAGGTATGGGTGGGAACTGACGCGTTACCGCAATGGTTGCGCTGGATTGGCCGCGTGGCTGCCATGTTTGCCGCTTGCGTGGCCGGCTCCTTGATCGCCGGGCTGTTCTTCGTCGCCTTGCGCTGGCAGCCCATGATCGACTATTGGCCCCAGTTTCTGGGCTCACTGAAGCTGGCCGCTTTCTTGACGATCGCGGCGGGTCTTACCATCGGGATCTACAGCGCCCTGCGCGAGCGTCTGGATGAGACCACTTTGCAACTCCGCACCAAGGAACTGGAGCGGGAGCGCGCGCTCAAGCTGGCGACGGAAGCGCAGTTGGCGTCGCTGGAATCGCGCATCCATCCGCACTTCCTGTTCAACACCCTCAACTCCATTTCCTCGCTGATTCCCGAGGATCCCGCGCGCGCCGAGCGCCTGGTGGAGCAGATGGCCGCGCTGCTGCGCTTCTCGCTGGATGCAAATCAATCCGGCCTGGTTCCGCTCGGGAGCGAGCTCAAGATCGTCGCCGACTATCTCGAAATTGAACGCGCCCGTTTTGGCGACCGGCTGCGCTATCAGATCGACGTCCCGGCTGGCTTGAACGAATCCCGCATCCCTCCGCTGTCGCTGCAGACGCTGGTTGAAAACAGCGTGAAGCACGCCATCGCGCCCGATCGCGCGGGTGGCGAGATTCGTATTACGGGCGTCAGCTCGGACGGCCTGTGCCGGGTCGAGATATCGGACTCCGGCCCTGCGTTCCGGCTGGAAACGGCGCCCTCGGGCCACGGGCTAGACAATCTCAAGGATCGATTGTCGGCGCTGTTCGGAGATCGTGCGGCGCTCATTTTGCAGCGTGTGGGCGGGCGCAACAACTTGACGCTGTCAGTCCCGCAGGTTGTGAACGGACATGCGGGCATTTCTGGTTGACGACGAAGCGCTTGCGCTGAAGCGCCTGCAGCGGATGCTGGCGGCGACTAAGCGGGTCCAAGTCGCCGGTACTAGCACCGATCCGGTGGAAGCCGTACCTGCGATCCTCGAAGCGAAGCCAGACATCCTCTTCCTGGATATCGAAATGCCCGGTATGACCGGGCTTCGAAATGCTTGCTCATCTTCAGCCGCAGCCCTGGGTGGTGTTTACCACGGCTTATGACCGCTACGCGCTGGAGGCTTTTGGCGTCAACTCAGTCGATTATTTGCTCAAGCCCATCGAAGCCGCGCAATTGGATCGCGCTCTCGACAAAATTGAGCGCTTGCGCGGTAGCGCGGCGGCTCCGCCTGGAATGAGTGAATTGATCGAGCGGCTAACTGCCGCCGCCGGGGCTGTCCGATCCCCCGCCTATCCGGACCGCGTGGCGTCCAAGGTGGGCGAGCGCATTGAGTTCATCCCTCTCGAACAGGTGACGCACTTCTTTGCCTCCGACAAACTCACCTTCGCCGCTACAGTGGCGAAGAACTACGCGGTGGATTACACCATTCAGGAATTGGAGCAGAAGCTAGATCCTGCCAGATTCATTCGAGTCCATCGGGCGTCGCTGGTCAATGTGGAGCACGTACGGGAGCTGCATTCCTGGTTCGGCGGAAAAATGATGGTGCGGTTAAAGGATCCCAAACATACGGAACTCACGGTATCGCGCGATCGCGTGCGGGCGCTCAAGGAGCGGCTCGGGATCTAGCGCATTTCTTTCAGGCGCTTCTGGGCTTCCTGATCCCCGAGTTTGGCGGCTCTTTGGTACAGCTGCTTCGCTGCGCCCACATCCCTGGGAACGCCGGTTCCGTCTTCGTACAGCGTCCCGAGATCGTACATGGCCGCCGAGCTTCCCGCGTCGGCTGCCTTGCGGAACCAATTCGCCGCTTCCGTATCGCTTTGCTCTACACCGTTTCCCAGCCGATACATTCCGCCAAGAAACAACATTGCGGAAGTATTCCCCTTGTCCGCTCCCTTGCGAAACCATTTCGCCGCTTCTTCATCGTTCTTTTCCACCACCGCGCCTTCCATAAACATCTCGCCCAGCTCCTGCATGGCGCGCGATTCGCCCAGGTCCGCCGCCTTCCGCAATAGGGCCTCAGCTTCGGCGGATCTGCCTGCCTGGCGCTTCTCGACGGCCTCACTGTACAGCTTACTGGCTTGCGCTTGCTTGTCGATTCGGGCCGGCGGCGCAGTTGGAGGCGGAGCCACGACGGGAGGCGGTGGGGTAACCTCGGGTGCCGGAACATCTTTCGCGACTTGTTTTGCGACTTGTGGTACGGCTTGCTCGGTAGGCGGCCTAGTCTGAGCAACGGCAGGCTTTTGGTCGGACACTACCGGAACGCGATGCGGTGGGTGGGCCGCTCGGTAATAGAAAAGACCGAGGTCAAGGATGATGAGCGCGGCGCCTCCGCTTGCCGCGTACCACAGTGTTTTGGACCGTTTCTTCGTGACTTGAGGTGCAGCCGCGGCTACTGGTTCGGGGGGCGGCAGAGTTATCTGGGTCTCCACGAAACGCTCGGTATCCCCAACCGGCTTCAGCTTTTCATCCAGTGCCGCGACGAATTGTGCACAGCTTTCGTACCTTAACTCAGGCTTTCGGGCCAGCCCGCGATGCAATACATCATCCAACTCCGGTGGGAGCTCGGGATGGGCTCTTCGTACCGAAGGCCGGTCTCCGTACACGATGGTGTGGGCCAGCGTCGCGAGCGAATCACCCTGAAACGGGCGGTTTCCGTTCAGCAGCTCATACGCAACCACGGCGAGCGAAAACTGATCCGACCGGCCATCCACTGGCTGCGCCTCAATTTGCTCTGGCGACATGTAGCTGGGCGTGCCCATAATCATGCCCGCCATGGTGCCGTGCTCGGTGGACATGCTCTTCGCGATTCCGAAGTCGGCAACCTTCACCGTGACGCCTTTTTGAAGCATGATGTTGGCGGGTTTGATATCACGATGCACAACGCCATTTTGATGGGCATAATCCAGCGCCGCGGCGGCTTGCCGCAAAATATCCAGTGAATCGGCAACTTTCAATCTCTGCCCCGAGGCCAGCATTCGCTCCAGCGTCGGTCCTTCAACGCGCTCCATGGCGATGAAGGCGATGTCGCCTTCCTGCCCCACGTCGAGTATGACGACAATGCCCGGATGAAATAGCCGGCCCGCCGCGCGAGCTTCCCGGAACAGCCGGTCGCGCATGAACTCCGCTTCCTTCGAGTCCGGGCGAAGCTGCAGATGGATGATTTTGACGGCGACACTCCGTCCAATGAGAGGGTCCGTGGCTCCGTACACCACTCCCATGGCGCCGCGGCCCAACTCACCGGTGAGTTGATAGCGTCCAATGTGTTCGAGCGGGCGGATTTGATCTGAAAGGAGCGAAGTTGTAGTGCTCAGTGATTCGAGCATCCGCACCACACCCTGATAAGTCTCAAGATCGTTGGTACAGGCGGCCTTTAGGAATGCGAGCCGTTGGCCTTCCGGCTTGTCGATCGCTTCATCAAAGAGCTTGCGAACGCGCTGATGTAATTCCGGGGACATGGGATAGCGGGCTCATATCTTGACACTCGCCAACAACGGAATCTGTCCATAGTAGCATTCATCCCTTTGAGATAAGGGGGCCGCGCGTCCTAAAGCCGCTCACTTACCTTTTGAATTTGCTGAGCAAGTTCCTTGGATGGTTTCTCCGACAAAGCAGTGACAAACTCGGACTTAGCCTCACTGGGCTTGTTTTCCTGCAGCAAGACCACTCCGAAATGATAGTGATAGAGCGGATGATCGGGGCTTTTCTTCACCAAAAGGCGAAATACCTGAACCGCGCTCTCGTTCAAGCCTTTCTTGGCGTACACCCAACCCAGCGTGTCCATTACGCCGGGGTCATCGGAGAGCTTTCGCACCGCCGTAGCCGCCAGCGTGAGCGCGCGATCGAGGTCGGTTCCCGTCTCTGCCAGGTCAAAGGCCAGGTTGTTCATCGCAACGGCATCGTCTGGATTGAGGGCCAGCTGCCTTTTTAGCGTCGCGATCGCCGCTTGCGTTTCCCCAGCATCAGCCTGCGACACAGCGAGATCGTTCAGCAGTTGTTCATCGCGCGGCGCCAACTCACATGCTCTCTCGTAGTTGGCGATCGCCCGCTTGGTGTCTCCGTCCTGGCTATACAGATCTCCCAACGACTTCAAAATGATCGCCGATGGGGGACTGTTCGCGCGCAGCCATTCGTAGTGCTCAATTGCAAGCCCGCGCTTCCCCTCTTGCATCGCGATTGAGGCCGCTAAGAGACGAACCTCTGGCGGGTTGGAGGCCTGATTCAACTCTTGCGCCAGCAGTTCATCGGCCTTGGCTGGGTGCTCTTGCTTGAGGTACAGCTGCACGAGCCCCTGGAGTGGCCGAATGTCTTCCGATCCAGGCTGGTACAAGCGGCGGTAGAGTGCTTCCGCCTCGGAATACTTCTCTTCCGAGGTATACAGAACCGCCAAACCCAGATTCGCATCGATCGAGTCCGGTTGGTTCTTGAGGATGCTGCCCAGCTCGATGCGCGCTTGGGAATAGTTCTTCAATCCGATCAGCCCGAAAGCATGGAACAATGCCGCGTTGGTGTCCCGCCCTTCGGGGCTGGCCGCACGGATTTGCTCGGTGAGACGGACGGTCTCGGCGTGATCTCCAGCGCCTTCGGCAAGTTTGGCCAGCTGGATCCGCGGCTCAGGATAGTCCTCGCGCAGGCCGGCGGCTATTTTCAGCTCCTTTTGGGCTGCTTTCGAGTCCCCTTTCGCCAGGTAGGCGAGCCCCAGGTTATATCGGGCGATGGCGTCTGTTGGAGCTTGGTTGCAGAGGGCCGTCAACTCCGCTACTGCCAAGTCCCGATCTCCGGCTGCCGGACTATTCATCAGCAGATTGGCGCGAGTTAGCCGGGCGCTTACATCGTCGGGGTGCGCCTTCAAAACCATGCTGAGTTCGCTGATCGCCTCCTTGGGTTTGCCGACTGCCGCGAGGGCCTGGGCGATTCCTTTCTCGTAAAGCTGGCGGTCAGCGGGGTCCGAGCGCTCACCGTCCTGATATTGGCGGAGAGCTTCCTCCCACTCTCCGACGCTGGCATAGAAGTCGCCGGCTAATCCCGGCGCCCGAGGGAAAAGCGCGCGATCCCTTCGAATGTTCTCTAGGGTCTTGACCATGTCTTCGCGGCGTCCGGATTCGCGGTAAAGCATCGCCAGGGCAAGTCTCGGACCAAGGTCTTTCGGCAACGCCGTAACCTGAGACTCGAGCAAGCGCTCCGCATCCGCTATCCGATTCGCTTTAACGTAATAGTCGGCCAGCAGATCGTATAATGGCGCGCTATCACGATGAGCTTCCAGTACCCGCTTGGCTAGCCGCTCAGCCTCCTCCGCGCGACTCTGAGCGAACAGCACCCCCACCATCGGTGCATTGACCCCAGGATCCAGCGGCCGGATTGCATCGGCCTTTCGAAACTCCTCCAATGCCTCAGCGTATTTGCGGTCAACAACCAGCAGTTCGCCACGCAGGCGCAACCCGTCCACCGAGTTCGGATCGTTGTTCAGCAAGCGGGAGGCTTCCTGAGAGGCTTGATCGTAAAATCTCCTGGCGGTTCTGTCGGCTTGGTACGCTTCCAGATCGAGATCCGCCAGCGCGATCCTGTATTGATCGTGGTTGGAATTAGGCTCAAAATCGATCGCTCGCTGTAGCGCTGCCAGCGCAGCCGATCCGTCCCCGAGTTGAATCTCGGTAAGGCCGAACCGGTAATAAGCCTCGCCGAAACGGGGATCCTTTGTTATGCTCGTCCGGTATTCGAGCTGCGCCCCTTCATAGTTCCCGGACTGGAATAACTTATTGCCACGCTGCAGGTGCGATTGCGACGAGCTGTTACAGGCGGTTTCAACAAAAAAGGCGATTAGAAGAGCACACGCCAACAGCCTCATCTCTAGGTGAGATGCGGCTCCGGTGAAAGTGTTTTACTAATTTTTGCATTCCCGAGTTCGTAACAGTAACAAGCAATTATGTTCTTTCAAAAGAGAGAATCGCAAGATATAGTTAGGCTGTGCTGGTGTCCATGATGACCACATCCTGGAGGAATAAACTCGTGAAAAGCTTCTCTTTTGCGATTCTCACCATTTTCGCAGTTACTTCTGTCACAAATCTTTCGGCAGAAGTGGTGCGCCCTAAATCCATGAAGTCGGTTTCCAGTGCGTCAGAGGCCGTTCAGACTTTGGTGCTCAGCCCTAGTGTCAGCGTGAGTTCGGGGGCCAGAAGGGGCGCAAAGGCCAAATCAACCTCTCCGTTGACAGCCGACGCGACGCCTTTGTTTCTGCCAGCGGCCTCGACGGTTTCCGCGGTGACTTCGTTGTCAGCGCCCGGCGGTAGGAAGCAAAGCCTGTTTAAGAAAGTAGGGAGCGGACCAGCTGCTAACACTAAGCTCCTGGTTGCCGACATAGTGGCCACTCCAGAACCGACGTCCGTAAGTCTGGCGCTTTTCGGTCTGTTCGGAGCCGGGCTGTTGTTGGCTCGCCGGTTCCAGCATAGTTAACGTCCCGTTTGCGTTAGCGCCGCTGGACGGCTTAAAACACGATATTCTAGGAACAGGGGTTGATCCGAACCCCTGTCCTAGAAATCTATGCAATCCACCGCAAGCACCGCTTCTGCAGCGCCATTGGCTTCAGAACCGTCCAAACATGTCGGCGAGAAACTGGTTTTTTCGATTTTACTGTCCGCCGCCTTCTGCCACTTCTTGAACGACATGGTGCAATCGCTGATACCAGCGATTTATCCGCTGCTCAAGGCTTCCTTCCATCTCGACTTCGCGCAGATTGGGATGATCACGCTGACCTACCAGATCACGGCGTCCCTGCTGCAGCCGCTCATTGGCCACTTCAACGATCGCCATCCCCGGCCCTATTCGCTCGCGATTGGCATGGGCTTCACGCTGGTCGGCTTGGTGGCGCTATCGCGCGTTTCCACGTATCCGACGCTTCTGATGGGAGCGGCGCTGGTGGGCATCGGCTCGGCGGTGTTCCATCCCGAATCCTCGCGCGTGGTCCGCATGGTTTCCGGAGGGCAGCACGGCTTCGCTCAAGCGGTGTTTCAGGTGGGGGGCAACGCCGGATCGTCGCTAGGTCCATTGCTCGCCGCCTTCATCGTCCTACCGAACGGCCAGAGCAGTCTGGCGTGGTTTTCGGCGGTCGCGCTCCTCGGCATCCTCGTGCTGGCGCGGGTGGGCTCCTGGGCAAAGAAGAACCGTCCGCCCGCTAAGAAGTCACGGCTGGGGCATGGCGAGTATCATCCGATGTTGTCGCCGCGCAAAGTTTACCTGTCGCTCACGGTTCTGATCGCGCTGATGTTCTCGAAGTTCTTCTATCTTTCCAGCTTGAACAGCTATTACACGTTCTATCTGATGAACAAGTTTCATGTGCCCATACGCAGCGCTCAAATCCACTTGTTCATGTTCGCGGGCGCCATCGCGGCGGGGACCATCATCGGCGGACCCATTGGCGATCGCATCGGCCGCAAGTACGTCATTTGGTGCTCCATCCTGGGCGTGCTGCCGTTTACCCTGGCGCTGCCTTATGCGAATCTGTTCTGGACCAGCATTCTGACCGTCATCATTGGCGTGATTCTCGCGTCGGCATTCTCAGCCATTCTGGTTTATGCGCAGGAACTGATGCCAGGCAAGATCGGAATGGTCTCCGGCATGTTCTTTGGACTGGCTTTTGGCATGGCGGGCGTAGGCGCGGCATTGCTTGGCAACTTGGCCGATCACACCAGCATCACGTTCGTCTACAAGGTCTGTTCGTTCCTGCCGGCCATCGGGTTATTAACGGGATTCTTGCCCAATCTCGAAACTAAAAGGCAGCGCACGATGAAATCCGTGGCTGCAGAACCCGCCACCTAGGATCAAGTTGTAAGCCCTTCTACTTCGGCCAAGCGGCGATTCAGATAACGCCGCTCCGGATCGTTCGCAACCAAAGCCAGAGCTTGCCGGTACGCTTCCGCGGCTTCTCTCCAGCGTCCATCGCGGCGCAGCAAGTCGGCCCGCGCGGCCGGCAACAAATGATATCCCGCCAGTTCGCCTCGCGCCTGCAGCGCGTCGATTAACGCCAACCCGATCGACGGGCCTTCCGCCATCGCAACCGCGGCTGCTCGATTCAATTCGACTACCGGCGACGGTTGTTTCAGCAGCAGAGCACTGTATAAGCGCGCGATCTGCGCCCAATCGGTATCTTCCGGGCGTCGAGCGCGAGCGTGGAGCGCCGCGATGGCCGCCTGCAAGGCATATTCACCGTTCGCGCCTTCCCGCAAGGCCGACTCCAGCAGCGGCACCCCTTCCGCGATCTCCCGCCGATCCCAAAGTTCGCGATTCTGCTCTTCCAGCGTGATGATTTCTTCGTCCGGGCCCGACCTGGCCATGCGCCGCGAATCGTGCAGCAGCATCAGAGCCAGCACCGCGCGCAGTTCCGGGTTGCGCGGAACTAGCTCGCAGAGCAGGCGGCCCAGCCGAATCGCCTCGTCGCAGAGCTGCCGCCGTATCCAAACCTTGCCCGCGGTTGCGGCATAGCCCTCGCTGAACACCAGATAAACCACTCGCATCACGCCGTCCAGCCGCTCGGCGAGCCGCTCCCTTGCTGGCATGGCGAACGGAAGATGCGCATCCCGGATCTTGCGCTTCACCCGCACCAGACGCTGCGCCATGGTGGCGCCCGGCGTCAGAAAGGCACGCGCGATCTCTTCGGTGGTGAGTCCGCAAACCGTTCGCAGCGTTAGCGCCACCTGTGCATCTACGGCCAATGCGGGATGACAGCAAGTGAAAATGAGACGTAATTGGTCGTCCACCATGGCGGCCTCGGACAGGTCGATCTCGGAATCCTGCAGCGCGGCCAGGCGTTCCAACTCCTTCTGTTTTTCCGCAAAGCGGGCGCGCCTTCGAAGTTGATCTACCACGCGGTGGCGCGCGGTGGACACCAACCAGGCATACGGACTGGCGGGCGCTCCATCGCGCGGCCACTGTTCCAGCGCCGCTACGAAAGCATCCTGTACGGCTTCTTCGGATAAATCGAAATCGCCCGTAAGGCGCACAGTGGTGGCCAGCACGCGCCTCCACTCCTCGCGATAGAGCGATTCCAGATTCATTCCGAATTTGCTACAGTCATCAGGCCTAGTGGCCCGTGACTAACGGCCGTACCTCGATCGATCCAAAGTGGGCCGACGGCACCCGCTCTGCAATCGCCAGCGCCTCGTCCAGATCCTTGGCCTGGATCCAATAAAACCCACCTAACTGCTCTCGCGTCTCCGCGAAAGGCCCATCGGTAACTACGCGCTTTCCGTTCCTCACGCGCACCGTGGTCGCGGTCGCTACCGGCTGCAACTGCTGTCCGGCTTTGTGATTCCCGGATTGCTGGATGCTCTGCGTGAACCCTCCGTAATCCTTAAGAATGGCGGTTATTTCGGCCTCGCTCAACTTTGCCAAATCCGCTTCGCTGTCATAGATCAGTAATAGATAATCCATATGCCTCCTTGGCCTTTCATTAGCTAGTCGATTGGAGGGCGGCAAAATCGACAACTAGTTGAAAGATCTTTTTGAGCCCGACCGCACGCGCGTCACCAGGTACCAAACGATCAAGACATTGACCAAAGTGACCATCAGCTTTATCGCCGCGAAATGCCGCGCCAGTTCGTAGATCTCCAGCGGGATCAGCGCGCCGGTGGTGACGATGGTGAAATATTCCGCCCAAAGCTTGCGCAACAGCAGGCCCACGGCCTCGGTAGCGAACAGCGCTGCGTAAAAGAAGGTTCCCAAGCTCAGTTCCTTCAATTGTTTGGGTGTCAGACGAAAGATCCGTTCCAGAATTCCATGCAGGAATCTATTTTCCGGATCGACGCGCAGCACCCGCACCCAATGCATCACCTGGGCAGCGAGATCCTGGTGCAAGAGTTTGACTGCGCCAACTCCGACGGCGATCAGCAGCAGGGCTTTGAAGAGCTTGAAGAGTCCGATAAGAATCAGAACGAACGACGACGAGTGTTTCGCCACCCGCTTCGAAGACCGCTTCTTGGATGCTTTCCGGGGAACCGTCGCGCGCGCCACCATCTCATGGTACCTGCTAGATTACGACCAGCATGCGCCATCGCCTGTTAATCTCGGCGCGGTCCATTCTGTTTGGATGGGCCACCCTACTTGTAGTCACTAATATGGTGGAGCATCCGCTGCTTTATTGGACGGGACCGTTGCTCGGAGCAACCTGGTTTCCGACCGTCCAGTTGGCGCTGGAGTGCGCAGGATTAGTCGCAACGGGCTGGATCATTGGCCGCTGGAATCAGCGTGACGGTATTCCCGTGGCGATCATATTTTGCGTAATGCTGGCGGTCTGGGATTTCGGTCTGGCGCCATCCATCAATGTCCGCTGGCTGCTCCAATTGACTGTGGATGCATTTAGAGATGCCAGGTTTCTGGAGTCGTGGATCACTGCTGCCGTCTCTCACGCGTTCCTGTTTGGAAGTTTGTTCGCCGGCGTTCGATGGAGCCGTCCGCGGCAGTTTGTACCGGTCTCCATTGTTGCTGACGACGAGCCGGATAAGATGGATGACGATGCGTGACATACGCGCTTTCCTGTGGCTGACCATGGCCTCGTTGTTGCCAGCCAAATCCTGGGCTCAGGCCAACACTGTTTCTGGGGAGTTCCTCATCGACCCGCCGACGCTGGTGTCGCTCGGCTTCGCCTGGAATATCTCGGGCGACGACAATCGCAATGCCCGCGTCGACGTTACCTACCGCAAGAAGGGCGATGCACGGTGGCGCAAGGGATTGCCGCTCCTTCGCCTGCAGCACGAACAGGTCCTGGGCGGCATAGCGCGGGACGGCGGCAGCCACTACTACAGCTACGTCGCGCCCAACATGTTTGCCGGCAGTCTTTTGAATCTGGAGCCTGGGACAGAATACGAATGCCATTTCGCACTTTCCGATCCGGACGGCGTCAAGGGAAAAGCCGAGAAGACCGTGACAGCGCACACGCGGGCTGAACCTCAACCCGCTACTGGCGGCCACGTCTATCATGTCTATCCGTTTGGCTTTCAGGGCGCTAAGCAGGAGCCCGCCTTCACAGGCTTGCTGGCCGCGTATTATATGGGATCGGACCAATCCGATCATTCCAACGCCTTGCCGCCGCGCGTTCATGCCGGCGACGTCATCCTGGTACACGCCGGCGTTTATAAAGACAGCCGCTTCATTTATGGTGGTTTCGACCGTACCGTTGGCGCCTATGGCACACCCTTCGATGGCACCTACTATCTCACCCAGAGCGGCACGCCCGAAAAGCCTATCGTCATCAAGGCCGCGGGCGATGGCGAAGTAGTCTTTGATGGCGATGGTTGTCAAAATCTCTTCAATCTACTTGCGGGCAATTACAATTACTTCGAAGGGATCACGGTCCGCAACACGAATGTCGCGTTCCTGCTTGGCTTGAAAAACATCGCGGGCGCCAGCGGCTTCACTCTGAAGCGTTCTCGCCTTGAGAACGTCGGACGCGGCGTACAGGACGATTGGTCCGGATCCAAGAACTTCTACATCGCAGATAACGTGTTCATCGGCCGTCACGATCCCAACAAGCTTCAAAGCTGGACGGAAGCGCAAATCTGGTCGAAATTCCCCGGTTATCCCGCGCTAATCACGTCTGAGTACGCGGTGAAAGTGTATGGCCAAGGGCACGTCGTCGCCTACAACTACGCCGCCAACTGGCACGATGGCATCGACATCGCCACCTACGGTGACCCGGACGGCACACCCAATCCCATCCCGGAACGCCTTCCCGTCTCGATCGATTTTTACGGTAACGATTTTTCCAACATGGCGGACAATTGCATTGAAGCCGACGGCGGAGCGCGCAACATCCGTGTCTTCGGCAATCGCTGCTTCAACTCAGCTCAAGGTGCGTTTAGTGCGCAGCCCATCTTTGGCGGCCCTGTGTACTTCTATCGCAACCTGGTTTACAACGCCATCACGGGAGGCCCGTTGAAGTTCATCGACACACCGGCGGGCGTTCTGGTTTATCAAAACACTTTCGTCGGCCAAGGCCGTCTGATGCGTCCGGCATCCAACGTACATTTTCGGAATAATTTGTTCTTAGGCGACGGTTATCTGGACCCTGTGTTCACTCTGAGCACATACACCAACTATTCAACGTCCGATTACGACGGATTCCGCCCCAATCCCGGTGTCGTCGACGCGTTCGAATGGAACTCGCCGCCCTTCGGTGTCGCGGCCGATTACGAAAAGGATCCCGTCACCCGCCGCTTCCCATCGTTCAAGGAATATAGCGACGCGACGCACCAGGACCAGCACAGCGTCTTGATCGATTACGACATTTTCGTGAACGTGCGCATTCCCGACAAATCGGATCCGCAGCGTCTCTACAAACCGGAAGATTTCGATTTCCGGCTGAAGCCGGGTTCACGCGCGGTTGACTCGGGTGTGGCGCTGCCTTCCATCACCGACGATTTCACCGGTCGCGCGCCGGACCTTGGCGCTTACGAATTAGACCAACCCTTGCCGCACTACGGTCCGCGTAATTAGGTCCCAGTCTTCGGCCCCCATTCGCCGGAAAAACTCCTTTGGCGGAACATCGGCGATAGGCATTGGATGCCGCCGATTCTGTTTCAGTTCAGCGAGCAGCTTGTCCGACACCCCGACCACCGCGTTGAACAACAGCACCGGAAGAATCGCCAGCTTGTACCCCATCGCTTGCGCGTCATCGATCGCGACGTCCGGAGTCTTGCCGCGCCATACCATGTTCAGCAGACACGGCCCGCGCACCAATCGGGGCACCGCCGCCACTTCTTGCAGCGACTCCGGCGCTTCTACAAACGCCATGTCGGCTCCCGCGTCCAGCGCAGCATTGGCCCGCAGGACCGCTTCCTCGAATCCCAATACCGCACGCGCATCTGTCCGAGCGATGATCAGGAAATCGGGATCGGATCTGGCCGACACTGCCGCCCGAATCTTCGCGACGTAATCCTCCAGCGGGATGATCACCTTGTTCTCCAGATGGCCGCACTTTTTGGGGAAACCCTGGTCTTCCAGGTGCATGCCTGCCACGCCGCGCCGTTCGTACTCACGCACCGTGCGCACCACGTTCAGTTCGTTCCCATATCCGGTATCGGCATCCGCGATTACCGGCGCATTCACCGCCATCGCAATCCGCCCCGCGTTCTCCGCCATCTCCGACATCGTCACCAAGCCATAATCGGGATATCCAAGCATCGCCGCCGTACCCGCGCCGCTCATATATACGACGCTGAACCCGGCCTGCTCAATCATCCTGGCGGTAATGCAGTCGTAAGCGCCCGGCGCCGTGATCATTCCGTCCTGGCGGAGCAGTTCTCGCAGTTGACCTGCCTTCGTCATGCGGCCGTTTTTCGGAGCAGATTTCCGACGTCGTCCATTTTTTCGTCCAGCAGATTCAGTTTGCGAGTCAGAGCTTGAATCTCAGCCTCAGCGCGCCGATTGACATCAAAATCGAGCTCGCCGCGCAACCTGTCTTTTGTGTCCTGCCGATTCTGGCTCATCATGATCACGGGCGCTTGGATGGCGGCCAGCATGGAAAGGAACAGGTTGAGCAGGATAAAAGGATATGGATCCCAGGCCTTCCGCTCCAGCAGAATATTGATGGACGTGTAAATCGTCAGCACGATACCGCACAAGATGATGAATGACCATGATCCGCCAAACCGCGCCACCCCGTCCGCGATGCGCTCGCCGAAAGTCATCTCGGCCTCGATCACTTCGTTCGGATTCCGGCTGGCGCGAATACGAACCAGTTCTTGCGAGGCATGGAATTGCCGGCCCAGCGTCGTGAGCAGATCCATTCCCGCCATTGGCTTCCGCTCGAGCAAAACGGCGATGTTCTCCCTGGATATTTCCAGACAGGTTGTCTCCTCCATCGCCAGCGCGTTGGTCTGGTGCGGGGTCTGTTCCAGCATGGATGCCAAGCCAAAAAGCTCTCCTGGCGCGGGTTCATCGATGACCACTTCCTGTTGGTCCTCGTCTACGGTGCTGACCTGAACTTTGCCTGAGACCAGCACGTAAGCCAGACCGCCCGCGCTGCCGATCTTATAAATCCGCTCGCGCGCGGCGAACTTCTTCATTTCCACCTGACCGGCCAGGACGGCGGTTTCTTCGGCATCCAGCAGGGCAAAAAGCGGGACATTGTTCAGTGCTTCCGGGTTGCAGGCCATCGACAGTTCTCCTTGGCAGAAGTAAATCGTAACAAATCCATCTTGAACATCTAATGAAAAGAGCTCTTACTCGGGGCAGGCCGCAGGACGTCGGGAAAGTCGACCGCGAACCCGATCTGGCCGCCGATGCGCGGGCTCGCGACATACTCGCCGCCCAGTAGCCCGAAACTGAAAGCCAGGCCGTTGCGAATCGAATACGAGCCGCCCACCAGCCCTTGCAGCTGGCTACGGCCCAAACTGCCGTTACTCGCAAAACCTCCATAGACTTCGGCGCCCAGCGTCAGCCGCGGCGTAAAGTCGTGCAGTAGCGAGACGCCGCCCGCGAACACATGCCCGCGCACCGTGGTGATTCCCAATACGCCCGTACTAGTGTTTCCGGCGAACAAATATCCGGCGTTTCCATTGATCCTGGTCTTGTCCGAAAGCGACTTCTGAGTGATGAAGTTGAGCCAGTAATCGACCAGACCCGATCCGAGCTGCTGGCTGGCGTCTCCGGTGGGAAATTCGACGTAGAAGCTGGCGCCCATAGCCGGAAGCCGGCCGGTCTTCGATTCCTTGTGAAATTCCCACTTTATGCCCAGGTTGGTGTCGCCCGCGCCGCTGGATCCGGGTGTTTGAACGACACGATAGATGGCGAGATAAGGAGCATCCACGTCTAACTCCAGGTTATGCGGCAAACCATAGTTTAGTTTGTAGTTGACCGTGTTCTGTTGGAGGTTCGGGTATTGAGGACGCTGGAGAGCGTCAAATTCGTTGAAGAACTCAAAGTGCCATTTTCCGGTTTCGGTCACTGCGGGATCATCAGTGTAAAAAGGCAATTGCCCCAGCGCCGGCCAGCTAACGCACGCTGCAACGAGCAGTATCGGGAAGGTTCGCGCGAGCGACCGCATGCAGAATGAGCTTCCAGGATAGCTGTTCTTTCAGGGCCCATATTGTCGCGCGGCACGTGATAGCATGGCTCACGAATGGGAAGACGTTTACGAAAAATGCTACTGGGCGGCTGCGGGCTGCCCGTTCTGTTCGCAGCCGGCGCGTGGGCTCAATCGGCGAAAGCGCCGGCGGGTGACTGGCCATCCTATGATCATGACCCGGCCAGCACGCGCTACTCCCTGCTCACGCAAATCAACACCAAGAACGTCGCGACGCTCAAATCAGCGTGGACCTATTCATTGAAGGGTGAAGCGCAGCCGCCGCGCTTCGGAGGCGGAGGATCAGAGGCGACGCCGATCGTAGTGAACGGCATCATGTACGTCCCCGCGTCGGCGCGCGTGGTCGCGCTGGATGCGGTCAGCGGCAAGGAGGTATGGAGCTACACCGTTAGCGGCGCTCGGCCATCCACACGCGGCGTGGCTTACTGGCCCGGCGACAAGCAGAATCCGCCCCGCATCATCTTTACCGCCGGCAGCAATCTGATCGCCCTGAACGCCACTACCGGCAAGCTCGATCCGGGCTTCGGCAAAGAGGGCATCGTCGACATGACGATTGGCTACGGGGGCGTGCCCACAGTGTTTCGCAACGTGATTACGGTAGGCGCGGCGGTTCTCGAAATTCCGGTCGGGCCGCCCGGCGATACGCGCGCTTACGACGCTCGCACCGGCGCCAAGCTGTGGGATTTTCACACCGTTCCCAGGCCTGGCGAAGTGGGTCATGAGACCTGGCTGAACGATGGCTGGAAGGACCGATCCGGAACCAATATCTGGGCTTGGCCCATGACGGCCGACGCCCAGCGCGGGATCATCTATATGACCATCGATGGCCCCGCTTCCAATTACTACGGCGGCGACCGGCCGGGTGCGAACCTTTTCGGCAATAGCTTGGTGGCCGTGGATGCGGAGACCGGAAAGATGAAGTGGTATTTCCAAACGGTCCATCACGACTTGTGGGATTACGATAACCCACCCGCCGCGGTGCTGGTGGACATCAATGTGAACGGCAAGAAAGTTCCGGCCATCGCCGACATCGGCAAAACAGGCTGGATGTTCATCTTGAATCGCGAGACCGGCAAACCGGTGTTCGGAGTTGAAGAGCGCAAAGTAGCGGCGGGCGATGTTCCGGGCGAGTGGTATTCGCCCACCCAGCCGTTCCCGCTGAAGCCGCCGCCGCTGGCGCGCATGGATTACAAGCCTGAGGATTTGGTGACGGCCGCCGACACGACGCCCGAGCACGCGGCGGCCTGCCAGGAGTTAGTGGCAAGGAGCGGCGGATTCTATAACGCAGGCCCCTTCACGCCGTTCCTGTACCACGAAGAAGGCAAGCCGCCGAAGTCGAGCATCATTTTCCCGGGCGCGACGGGCGGCACCAATTGGGGCGGCATGGCCGTGGACCCGAAAGTTGGGTACATTTTCGTGTACACGCAGGATCAGGGGCAAGTCGGCTGGACCGAGAAGAAACGGCCCGGTGTCGAATATTCTTTCGACGAGAAGGGTTCCAAGCTCGAATATACGCGGTCGGCCGTGGATGATCCGCCGGGGCCATTTCATACTTTCAGCGCGCCTGTAAAACCGGGCGATCGCGCGGCGGGCACTTGGCCCTGCCAGAAACCACCTTGGGGCTATCTGACCGCGGTGAACGCGAATACCGGCGAGTTCGCCTGGCGGATTCCGTTCGGAATTACCGAGACGCTGGGTCCGGACCGCCAAAATACCGGACGCGCCGGAGGATTCGCGGGACCGACTGCCACGGCGGGGGGACTGGTGTTCGCGGGCATCGTAAACGACAACTATTTCCGCGCAATCGATTCGAAAACCGGCAAAGAACTGTGGTCGGCGAAACTGGACTCGGCGGGGAACGCCGATCCGATGACGTATCAGGGTAAGGATGGCAAACAGTACGTGGCGATTGTCTCGGGACTTACGCTGAACGTGTTCACGTTGCCGTAAGTGCTCACCCCTTATTCGATGCACGCCGCGTGAGTGCATAGCGTACGTGGTTGTGGCGCCCTGGAGTCGTGAAGGTCATTCGCACAGAGTTTCAAAAACCGGGGGACAGGCCAAGCAAGATGTCTCGTCTCATCCAGCGAGACACCATCCACGGGACTCTTGAAGATCTCGAACGCGGCCAACGGCTCTTAGATGATGAGATGCGCGCCCCCTGGGATGAAAAATGGGATCCAAGCCGTGATCTCCTGCCCTGACATCCGCGTAATGTTTCGAGCTAGAAATGCTGTACGAGTGGCGACTTGAGAGTGGAGTGGATCTCGAAAGCCGTGAGCGCTGTCCCAACGCCATCTGGCAAGAAGGTGTTTCTGCGGGGGTCACTTTGTGCAATGAATCGGCTGGCTATTGCCCCGGCCATTTCCATTGCGCGGGAGTGGTGGGTTTAAACGCCGGGCGATGCTTGCGTCGGCCTGCTTTGGCTTCTTCAACCGCATTGCGGGCGCTGGCAAATGCGACCACCTCGGCGCGGGTAATGGTATAGCTTACGAACGGAATCGTATCGGCTCCCGGCAATTCTAAGGCGGCTCTGAAGGATGCGCAACACAATGCCGGGCCATCCTGGACGCGGATTCGGTTTTCCGCCAGCACGGTCATATCGACGCTCAACAGGAATTCCAGGTTCTTGCGGATTTTGGTCGGCCGCTCATTTGGCAGCACGCCATCAAACCGGAAGCTGCGGATATTCAATCGCTGGTTGAAGCCTTTATAGAGGAGCTGCATGATGAGCCGCACCTTTTCAGCGGCAATACGGTCAGCGGCAATACAGCCGGCGGCAAATAACGACACGCCAGACTACGCGAGAGCACCCGCTCGAGTTTCGAATGGCACCTGGCCGCTTCAGGAACGGCCAGAACCCTTGCTGTCGTGTTGCTGGATTACGCTAACGTGACTTGTTCGGCTTGCAGGCCCTTAGGACCCCGCTTCACGATGAAGGACACGCGTGCTCCCTCATCCAGCGTGCGATATCCACTGGCTTCGATGGCCGAGAAATGCACGAAAACATCTTCGCCATTGTCCCGCTGGATAAATCCAAAGCCTTTTCCTGCATTAAACCACTTTACTGTCCCTGTCTCTTTCACATTTTCTCCTTAGTTCTGTTGCTTGTTTGTTGACTGTACTTGAGCGCGAAATGCGCTCAACCTAACTGCGAAGCGCCGCTCTCCTCCGATTGCGCCGCATCCTCTGATAGATCGCTTGAAAAATCGTCGTCGTCCATGATGGCCAGACCGTCGGCGTCTACTGCCTCGCCGCCTTCGCCCTTATGCTGTTTCCGCTCCAGACGCCGGGCCAGCTTTTCCCGGTGCTTTTCAGCACGGGCGACTTCCTTCTGACGTTTCTTGAATGTATCGCCTGACCGGCCAGCCATAAGATCCTCCTATACAATTTGGCGGTCTTTCACTGACCACCACCACCCCAAAAATGGATAAGTTGTGGAAGGCTACCAGCGGCGGTCGCGCCGCCCGCCACCGCCCCCAAAGTCGTTCCTGGGGCGGCTCTCGGTCTTGGGCCGGGCTTCGTTAACGTTGATCGCTCGGCCGCCCAAGTTGGTTCCGTTCAGGCCGTTAATCGCTTGATCGGCTTCCTGGGAGTCCGCCATTTCCACGAACGCGAAGCCGCGCGAGCGGCCGGTGTCGCGGTCGGTCATCAAGCTGACCCGCTCCACGGCGCCGTACGCCTCAAACGCCGTGCGAATGGATTCCTCGGTCGCGCCGAAATCCAAGTTTCCTACGAATACTTTTTTCATGAACCTTGTTCCTTCATCTTTAGGGACACATTTGATTGCAGGCTTTGCGAGGGCAAAATACGTTGCGGCCAAGCGTGGGCGGGACGATCAAACTGAGGCTAAGTATAGCATGCGGCAGGGCAAATTAACAATTGCAGCCCCCGAGGTGGAATGCCATTCCTATCTCAGAAGCCCCCGGACTATACCGCCGGCTGTGGAGCCGAATTCCATTCCCAGGCGTAGATCCACCAGGACGGCCGGGACCAAGCCGGTCCACCAGGGCAAGCCGCTCCCACTCGCCAGGGATCCCATTGCCACCAGCAGCAGCAGGGGAGAAAAGACGCGGGCGTACCCGTTTATGTCGTTCCAATAGTTGACGTTGGTAAGCATAACAACGAGCAGCACGAACAGCACCGCCGCAATTGCCGAAGCGTCAAGCGGACGCGCGCGGAGAAACAGGATCGCCAGCAGTGAAGCTAGGAGAATTGCCGTGAGCGAGATCACATCGCCTAGTCGCGCAACAGTGTCAAGCAACGGGGAAAGCGGATAGTGCAGCGGGTGGACCAGGTCACGGAGAATTCCCGTGTCGATTCCGCTGGCGAACCAAGTGGGAACGCCGAAGTGGGTCTTCTCTGGAAAGACCTGCCGGATAAACACGTACCAAAGCAGTGCCGGCAGGGCGGCGGACGCCCAGATGGCAGCCAGGACGAATCGGCGGCGGAAAAGCTCAACCAGGCAGCATCCTCCAACCAAAAAGACACCGGTCTCGCGCACCAGACAAGCCAGCGCCAGGATGATAAAGAGCCGAGTCCAGGCGCCGGTCCGCCAGTAGAACGCAAAGGCAATCGTTAAAGCTGCCAGCGAAACGTCCACCGTCATTCGGTCTATGGAAATCAGCGTGGCCGGAACCAGCAGGAACGCCAATGCCCAGGCGGGGTGGCGGCCCTCCAATACGGCCCATCGGCTGAGCCAGTATGCGCCCAGCAGCACGAACATCGCGATCACAGCGATGTAGGATGCGTCGATCCATGGCTGATACCCGCCCACCAGCAGATATGCCAGGGCGGGAACCAGGATGCGGTGATAGCGCTGCGCTGGGCCGTCGGTGTACTTGGCATACCCGCGCTGCATGAACAAGTCGTGCGCCACGTAACGATACATCTCGCCGTCGTAGCCGTGCCCCGGGAATTTGTAAGTTCCCGGTTCCAATTCCGGAGGAATCACGTATTTGTCGCCTGTGAGGAACAGTGCGGTCCAATTTCCACCACGATTGTAGTGAACGGTGAGGAATTGCCAGAGCAGCACGAAAGCCACGGCGAGCAGTGCCCAGGCCATCGAAGTGCTTGCCGGGCTTGCTTTCTTCTCGTGCGGGGTCTGCAACACCAGGAAGTATGACATCGCTCATGAACGGGGCGCAAGACGGCCTAAACGGTTTTGATACTGTTGTTACAATGCCGTTGGAGACAGCAGCATGGCGCGCCTTGGCAGACTCGAGAGGCTGGAGTGAACCAGTCTAAACCGCCCAACTGGTATCTGGATCCGCTCGCCGCGGCTCAAAAGCGCGCCGTCCATCTGGAATGGATTAGAAGTAACCTGCCGACCCAATTGCGGGTGCAGACCGTTCTAAAGACGGATTTGTTCGAGGAAGCCTACGGCCAGGACGAACTCCTCTTCTCGCTACCGCTTGACGCCGGCCTCAAACTTGGCTTCGACGTCAGCCCCTCTACCGTGGCTAGAGCGGCAAAGCGATCGAGCGGCCGCGCCTGCCGGTTCATCAACGCCGACGTGCGCCACCTGCCTTTGGCGGACGAATGTGTGGATGTTGTGCTGTCCAATTCGACGCTCGATCATTTCGATACCGAGCACGAGATCGAGCAATCTCTGCGCGAGTTGACGCGAGTCTTGAAACCGGGCGGGATTTTGCTGGTGACGTTGGACAATCCGCGCAATCCACTTTTCTTTTTGTTCCGCGCCACGCTGGGATGGATCGGCGTCTCGTTCCGGCTCGGCAAGACTCTGCCCCTGCGCAAACTGTTACAGGTACTTGACCGCGTCGGGCTGGAAACGCAGTCCAACACCTGGCTGATCCATAATCCGCGGTTTGTTTCCACTCTGCTCTTTCTAGCGTTGAGGCGGACGCTAGGGCCCCGGGCCGATGCGCCCATCGGCTGGCTGTTGGCCGCGTTTTCGAAACTGGGCCATTTGCCCACGCGCGGTTTTTCAGCTGCGTTCGTGGCCGCCTGCGCTCGCAAGCCGGATGGAAGTGCTCGCCAGTTGTCGCAGAGATGAAAACGCGATATTGGCTCACACCGAAGAATGATCGGCCGCTGGCCACCAGCCGCCGCGTTTCCGCTACCATGAGAATTTCCCCTCACACATGTTCCGTTTCGAAACAGCCGGTGAATCTCATGGAGAGTGCCTGGTAGCCACGCTCACGGGGCTTCCCGCGGGCATTCCAGTCAGCCTAGACGCGATCAACCACGAGCTATGGCGCCGCCAGCAAGGCTTCGGCCGCGGCGGCCGCATGAAGATTGAAACCGATCGCGCCGATATCGTCGCCGGTGTTCGCCACTCCAAGACCATTGGGTCGCCCATCGCGATCGTGATCCAAAACAAGGACTGGAAGAATTGGACCGAGGCATTGCCCGTGGAAGGCGATGACGACCCACCGGAAAAACATAAGCCGGTAACGCGTCCCCGTCCCGGCCACGCCGATTTGGCCGGCAGTCTGAAATACAATTTCCCGGACGCCCGCTACATCCTGGAACGCGCCAGCGCGAGAGAGACCACTGCGCGAGTCGCCGTCGGAGCATTGGCCAAAGCTTTGCTTGGACAATTTGGCATCACCGTGCTCAGTCACGTCATCGGTGTTGGTGAGGCGCGTCTGCATCGGCCGGCGGCATGGGAGGAGTTGGTCGATCTCAGCAAAAAGGAAGAAGTGATGCTGGGCTGCGTGGACGCCGAAGCCGAAGCCAGGATGAAGGAAGTGGTGGATCAAGCCTATCGCACGGGCGACACGGTGGGCGGCGTTTTTGAGGTTGTCGCGCATGGCGTGCCGCCGGGATTGGGCTCGCATGTGACGTGGGACTCGCGCCTGGACGGGCGCCTGGCGCAGGCCATCGTTTCCATGCAAGCCGTCAAGGGAGTGGAGATTGGCTTCGCCGCTGAAGGCGCGTCCTCGTTCGGATCGCGCGTGCAAGACACCATTCATTACAATCGGGACGAACGAAAGTTCACGCGTGGCGCCAACCGGGCCGGGGGACTCGAAGGCGGTATGACGAACGGTGAAGATGTGCTGGTTCGCGGGTTATTGAAGCCGATTTCGACCTTGCGGCGTCCGCTGGAATCGGTGGATCTGGTGACGCGGGAGCCTGCGCTAGCCGCTTACGAACGTAGCGACGTTTGCGTCGTTCCGGCCGCCGGCGTGATTGGGGAAGCGATGGTGTCCATCGTGTTGGCGCAAGCATTCCTGGAGAAGTTTGGCGGCGATTCGCTTGAGGAAACGCGCCGCAATTTCGAAGGCTACACCGAGCAGGTGAGAAACTATTGAGGCAGCTGAGAAACTTTTGATGACTTATTCGATCGTTCTGTACGGTGAGCCGGTACTCGAAAAACAAGCCGCCGCCGTGACTGAATTTGACACACCCGAACTGCACAAACTGATCGAGGACATGTTCGAGTCCATGTACGCCGCCAAGGGAGTGGGCCTGGCCGCTCCGCAGATCGGCATCGCGCAGCGCATCGCGGTGATCGATCTTTCGGTGGCCGAGGATCCGGCCCAGAAGATCGTTCTGATCAATCCCGAAATCATTCGCAAGGAAGAATTTCAAACCGGCGAAGAGGGCTGCCTCAGCCTGCCCGGTTTTCGCGAGCAAGTGACGCGCCCCAACAGCGTTACCGTGCGCGCCCAAAACCTCACAGGCGAATGGTTCGAAATGGCCGGCGAGGAGCTGTTAGCGCGCGCTTTTTGTCACGAAATCGACCATTTGAACGGCCGCCTGTACATCAGCCATGTCAGCGCCCTGAAGCGCGACTTGATCCGGCGCAAAGTGCGCAAGCTAGTGAAAGCTGGAGAATGGACCTGATTTTTCTGGGCACTCCCACGTTTGCGGTTCCCACACTCGAACGCATCGTCGACGCCGGCCATCGCGTCCTGGCGGTGTTCACGCAGCCCGACCGTCCCAAGGGACGGGGCGGACAACTGAATCAGTCGCCCGTCAAAGAAGCCGCTCTGCGCTTGGGTTTGCAAGTGTGCCAGCCGGAACGCATCAGGCACGCCGATGCCGTGGAGCAGTTGAAGCGAGATACGGCCGGAGGCGATGGTGGTGGTCGGCTACGGCCAGATCATTCCGCAGGCGATCATCGACATCCCGAAGTTCGGCATCATCAACGTGCATGCTTCTTTGCTGCCGAAGTATCGCGGCGCGGCGCCCATCCAATGGGCCATCGCCAATGGTGAAACGCGAACCGGCGTCACTACCATGCGGATCGACGCGGGCCTCGACACCGGCGACATGCTGCTGAAGTGGGAGACCGCAATCGAACCGGAGGAAGACGCACTGACGTTGGGGCCGCGTCTGGCAGCCGCGGGCGCTGACCTTCTTGGTGGAGACGCTGCGCGACAATCCAGCGCCCGTGAAGCAAGATTCCGCCGAGGCGACCTATGCGCCGATCCTCAAGAAAGAAGACGGCGAGATTGATTGGAACTGGCCGGCGTCGAAAATCTTCAACCGCGTTCGCGGGCTCTTGCCCTGGCCCGGCGGGTACAGTTTCTTTCGCGGCCAAATATTTCACATTTGGAAATCGCGCGTTTCAGGCGATGCACCGGACGGCGAACCCGGGCAGATGATTCTGCAAAAGACAGCGACTGTTCATCGCCTGTGGCGGAGCAACCGCGCTTGAGCCGATGGAAGTTCAAGTGGAGGGCCGCAAGCGCATGTCCGCCGAAGCGTTTCTGAATGGCCAACACCTGCGAGATAACGAAAAACTGGGAGTGAAAGTCGCGTGAAGTTACCTCTGGGCTATCGATATTCGGCTGTGTACGCCGGAATCCGCAAGGCGAAGAAGGACGACTTGGCGTTGATCGTTCCGGACGCTCCGGCATCGGGTGCGGCCGTGTTTACGCAGAATCGCGTGCAAGCAGCGCCGGTGCGCATTGCGCGCTGGAATCTAACCAAGTCGCGCGGGCTAGTCAGCGCCGTGCTGATCAACGCGGGCAATGCCAATTGCGCCACGCGAACGGGCGACCGGGTCGCGCTGGCTTCCTGCGATGCCGTAGGCAATCACCTGCATGTTCCGCCCACACAGGTTTTTCCCGCGTCAACGGGCGTGATTGGCGTGGAATTGGACGCACATTTGATCAGCAATGCCGTGCCCGGTCTTGTCGCGGGCCTCAAGCCCGATCGCTTTGAAGACGCGGCACAGGCCATCCTCACCACCGATCTGGTGATGAAGACTGCGCATCAGCAAGTACGGCTCAAAGGCGGGACGGTGCGAATTGCCGGGATGACGAAAGGCTCCGGGATGATCCATCCCAACATGGCCACTACGCTCGGGTTCGTCATGCTGGATGCGGCGCTACCGCCGTCTATACTTGCGACGATGCTGGGGGCCGCTGTGAAGCGCAGCTACAACCGGATCAGCGTGGATGGCGATACGTCCACCAACGACACCGTGTTGGTGCTCGCCAACGGAGCCTCGGGCATCAAGCCGAATCAGAAGGAAAGCAAGAAAGTGGAAGAGGCGCTAACGCAGGTGATGGAAGATCTCGCCCGGCAAATCGTGCGCGATGGAGAAGGCGCCCGCAAGCTGGTGACCATTGAAATCAGCGGCGCGTCAAGCGAAGAGGCCGCTACTCAGATCGCGCGCAGCATCGCCAACTCGCCGCTGGTCAAGACCGCCATCGCCGGCTCCGATCCCAACTGGGGCCGCATTCTCTCGGCGGCCGGGAACGCCGGCGTGCCGCTGGATCCAAGCAAAGTGGACATTGATCTACAGAATGTTCCGGTGTGCCGGAGCGGGCTGGCCGCCGATTTCTCCGAGGGCGATCTCAAGAAAAAGCTGGACGAAAAGGACTGCCTGATTCGCTTTGCCCTGCATGGCCGAGGCAAGGGCACTGCTCGCTTCTGGACGTGCGATCTGACGGAGAAGTACATTGAGATCAATGCGAGCTATCGCACGTAGCGCCGGCCTGGTTTGTATCGCCGCGATATTCGCGTTCGCCGACGCGCACGACGACGTTATCGAAGTGGTGACGGATATGGCCGGCGCGCTCACCGAAGTGAACGTGCCGAAGTTCATGTCGGCGTTCAGCAAAGACATGCCCGAGTACGCGACGCTTCAGAATAACGTCACTGCGCTGGTGAATCAGGCCGAGGTCTCCTCCTCCATCCAACCAATCACGGAGGACGGCGATGACGAGGCGCGCAGCATCGATCTGGATTGGGTGCTAGAGGTGCGGAGCCTGGAGCAGGACGGCCCCATCGTTCGGCGTCGCCAGGTAATTCACTGCCAGCTGCGCAGGGACATGGTGCAGAAGAAAAAGCCGCGTTGGAAGATCGTGTCAATCAAGCCGCTGGATTTCTTCGGCGCACCCAAGTTAGGCCAGTAGATGCGGTTCGCCGGGCTGCTCATAGTCGCGGCAACGCTATTGAACGCTCAGCCCAATCTGATGCCGTGGCCAGCCAAGATCCAAATGGGGCAGGGAAGCCTCGCGATTGGCCCGGTGATCCGCATTTCGATTCGAGGCTACTCCGAACCTCGTTTGGAAAACGCGGCCCGCCGGCTGGGAGAAATTGTCCAGGACAACCCGACGCTCGTCATCGAATGCGAACGCGCCGGCGAAGAGGAGAGCTATCGTTTAGTAATCACTTCCCGAGGGGCGCGACTTACGGCAACAAGTCCCTTGGGTATCCTGCGAGGCCTCGAAACATTCCGGCAGTTGATTGTTTCGGACAGCGCGCCCGCCGTAGACATCGACGACCATCCGCGATTTCCCTGGCGCGGTTTGCATTTAGACGTATCGCGTCATTGGATGCCCATCGAGGTTGTGAAGCGAAATCTCGACGGCATGGCCGCGGTGAAGCTGAACGTGTTTCACTGGCATCTGACGGACGATCAGGGTTTTCGCGTCGAGAGCAAGCGCTTCCCGAAATTGCACGTCTTCGGGTCCGACGGACTTTACTACACGCAAGAGCAAGTCCGCGAGGTTATCGCCTATGCGCGCGACCGCGGCATTCGCGTGGTGCCCGAATTCGACATCCCCGGCCACGCTACCAGCTGGCTGGTTGCTTATCCGCAGTTCGCGAGCGCTCCGGGCCCATACCGGATCGAGCGCAATTGGGGCGTGTTCGATCCGACGCTCGATCCCACGCGCGAATCCACATATCAGTTCCTGGACGCATTCATCGGCGAAATGGCAGCCCTGTTTCCCGACCATTACTTTCACATCGGCGGCGACGAAGTTACCGGCAAGCAGTGGAAGAACAGCCCGCACGTTCGCGCATTCATGCGCAAGGAACACTTGAAAACCGTCGAGGAGCTGCAGGCATACTTCAATCGCAGGCTTCAGAAAGTGGTGGCGAAGTATGGCAAGAGCATGGAGGGCTGGGACGAGATTCTCGATCCGGACTTGCCGAAGTCCATCCTGATTCAATCCTGGCGCGGCCAGAAATCGCTCGCCGAATCCGCGCGTCACGGTTTTTCGAGCATTCTGTCCGCGGGCTACTATTTGGATCACATCGAACCGGCCTCGACGCTCTATGCCGTGGATCCGCTGGATCACGACGCCGCGGCGTTGACGGACGAGGAAAAGTCGCGGATCCTCGGCGGCGAAGTCGCGATGTGGGGTGAATTCGTGAGTCCGGAAAACGTCGACTCCCGCATTTGGCCGCGTGCAGCCGCGGTTGCCGAACGGCTCTGGTCGCCTCAAGAAGTGAAGGACGTGCCGTCCATGTACCGGCGTTTGGACGCGGTGAGCGTTGAGCTTGATCGCCTAGGTTTGACTCATAAATCGAGCTACGGGATGATGCTCGAGCGTTTAACCGCCGGGGATTCCATCGAACCGCTGAAGACTCTCGCCGACGTCGTGACGCCCGCCACCTTCGGCCAGCGCATTCGAACCCACAAGTATACGCAGCAAACGCAACTCAACAAGTTGGTGGATGCCGCGCGACCCGAGAGTGAAACGGCACGCCAGTTCGCAGCACTCGTCGATCATATGGATCGCGCGCAAATACAAATCTCGCTCACGCGTTGGCGCGATAACGATGCCCGGCTCAAGCCGCTGCTGGAACGGTCGGACCTGCTGCGGGAAGACATTCCGGTATCGGAAAATCTCAGCCGGTTAGCGATCATCGGCCTGCAGTCTCTCGAATATTTAGCTCGCGGCGAGCATCCCCCGGATGCCTGGGCGGCTCAGCAAAGGGCGTTCATCGACACCTGCAAGAAGCCGCAGGCCGAACTTCGGCAGGCTATCGCGCCATCCATCGAAAAGTTGGTCAGTGCTGCGGCGTCGACACCCTGACGCCTGCCAGTGCCTGGCCGATTGAAACATGATTGGTCTCGAGCGTTTGCCCCAGCACTTGATCCAGCGAGATCCGCGCATGGCTGTAGGCGGATAGGCTAGTGACCTCGGTCTCCTGCGCTGCCACCACTGCGGTTTGAGCCGCGACCACATCGCTGATCGCCGCCGCACCAAACGAGAACGCCTGCTGCGACTTTTGGAACAGCTCCTCCAAGCAGCTTGCGCGAGTCCGCGGCCTGCGAGTACCTGGATCGCGCCTGCCTCAGGGCAACCATCTGATTGGAAATATCCACCACCAATTGGTTCTGGCTGCGGCGCTCGATAAGGTTGCCCTGCCGCAATTGCAATTGATCGACGCCATAATCGCCTTGCGCCACGTGATTGTTTATGGAGCCTTGAAACTGAAGTCCCGCGCTCCGGCTCGGAAAATTGTTGCGGAACACTTGGCCCAGCGCGTTGCCCAGGCCGCCAACGTAATATGGCTCCGCCGTCAACCCGGAACTTTGCGGCGTCGCGGTGCCCGAGAGGCCCCTGGCGGTGACGGATGCGAAGCCTTGCAGGCTCGGCAATATGCCATTGGCCGTGCCCAGCGCCGAAATCTCGGATGCCTCGTTGTTGATTTTGGCTAGCGCCAGGTCGGGCCGATTGGCCAGCGCCATAGCCACCAGGTCTCGCAAACCCGGCAGGTTGTCCGCTTCGGGAACCTGGATGCGATCGAGCGTCACCACCTGCGCGGCTTCCAGCGCCGCATCCGCAAGGCCATTCCGGCTGAGTGCATTCTTCAGCAAATTCTCCTGTTGTTGCGCGCTGGCCTGGGCGATGGCGAACTGCTGGCGGCTGTTGCTTAGGCCTGATTGTGCACGCGTCGCTTCAAATCTGGGGATCACGCCCAACTCGATTTGCTTGCGCGTGTCGTCGTAAAACTTCTGGGCCTGATCTACGGCCCGCTGCCGCACGGCTAAGTCGTCGGTATCGGTAACCAGGTCCCAATAAAGGTTCAAAACGTTTGCAACAATATTCAGCAGTTGCGATCGGAACGATTCTCGAGCCCCCTGGACGTTCTTCTGTGCCACTCGTATAAACCGGCCATTCACGCCCGTGCCAAATCCTTGCAGCAGATTGTGGCGAATGTAGATCTGCGCCACTGGCGCGACCGACGGATTCAAAAGGTCGCTGACGGCGTTTTCTTTGAGGTAAGACTCATTGCCGCTCACCTGCACATACCCGCCGCTCAAGAGTCCTTGCTGCACCAAGGTGTTGATCACATGATGCGTGTCCACCAGCGCGGCGGTCCCGCTCTGGATGGTGATGGGCTCGGGAGTAGTGATATGAGAAAACACGGTCGCGTTCTGCAAAGCCGGATCCAGAGTTTGTGTCACCGGGCCGATTTGCGAGACGATGGCGCCGCCATTGCCGCCCACCGTGCCGGTGTTGTTGGTAGAAAGGCCGGCCGCCGCCTGGCTTCCCGCGACACCCTGGCCGCTAGTGGCCTGATTGACTAGCGAGCTGCCATTGGTGACGCCGCGCAACGGGCCTCCAGCTTCCGCTCGTTGCAGCGACCACTCGGCGCTCAACGGTCCGTAGCGATCCACCTCCAGATCCAGGTTGTTCTCGAGGGCCAGCGCGATAGCATCCTGCACGGTCAGGTAAAGGCGCCCAGCGCGAATCAAACTGTGCAGATGATCCGAGTTAGTCAGATTCACCGCTGGAACAGTAGCCGGCCTGTACGAGCGGACCAGCAGCGGCCCCTGCGGCTTCTCTACCATTTGCGGCGGCTCCTGGGCGCTCACGAGCGAGGCGAGGAGGCTTGCGACTGCGATGCTCGAAATTGTTTTACGTAGTTGCATAGGCTTCTCCTCGTTAATCCTTCTTCTCCGGCGCCGGCTCTGGAATGGTGGATACGCGGGCAACATGGCCGGATGCCACCTCGCCCATGGAGATGCTGTTTACATCCAAGGTCTGCCCCACCGCTTCATCGAAGGCAACTTTGGCGTGCGTGTAGTTCGCCATGGCCTGCACCTCGGCGCTTTGATCGCCTGCCAGATCGCGCTGCGCTTGAACCACGATGGCGATCGTAGATTCGCCAAATCGAAAGCGGTTCTGCTCGGCCTCCAGCGTTTGCTGCGCCAGCGCTCGTGTCGCCACCGCCGTCTCATATCGCGCCCGGGCCTGCTGCAGCCCGATGACTGCGTTTTTCACATCCACGCGCACTTGGCCCACCGCCCGCTGATACTGCAGCTGCCTTTGCCGGACGCTGAGCTGATCGGTCACGTAGTCGGCCTGAGCGGCGCGATTCCGAAACGTAATATTGAGAGAAAAGCCGGCCGAATAATTCGGAAAATCCCGGGTGAAGATCTGGCCGAGCAAGTTGCCATAGCCGCCCACCAGCGCCGCGGGCGGAACGCCGCTGATGTCCTGAGTGGGTGGATTGGCCTGGCCGCTGAGGCCGTTGTTGGTTAATTCGAAAAACGCCTGCAACTGCGGCAGCAATGCGTTCCTGGTGCCGCCCAGGTTGATGATGCTGCTTTCGATATCGATTTTGGTCTGCGCGATCTCGGGGCGTTGAGCGAGAGCCAAAGTGACGAGCTCCGGAGTCGGCTTCAGATCCTCCTTCTCTGGGACGATGATGTGGTCCAGCGGCAGGATGTGTACTTCATCCAGCGTCTGGCTCACGATGCTATTGCGGCTCAGAGTATTCTTCAAGACCGTTTCCTGCTGTGCGACATTGGTCTGTGCGATCAACAGATTTTCTTTGGCGGCCGAAACCTCCGCCGCCGCCCGCGTTGCTTCAATCGCAGGCAACGTTCCAAGCTCCACTTGTTTCTGGTTGCCGTCATAAAGCTGCTGCGCGGTAGTAAGTGCTTCCTGTTTGATTCGTAAGTCCTCGTTGAAGCTTACTAAGTCCCAGTAAAGATTAAGAACGGCCGAGATGGTTGTGATTACTTGCCGCTTGAGCTGCAGATCGGTCACCTTCATATTGTTCTTGGCCACGCGGATATTGCGATTGTTCACTGAGATGCCGAACCCCTGCAGCAGGTTCTGCGTTACTTGTAGGTCTAGGTAACCTTGTGAATATGGGTTGACTGCCCACGCTGGACTGTTTAACGAATAGTGGGTGCTGCCGTAAGTAAGTTGAGCCGTGGTGCCGGTGAGGAAGCTCTGCGCGTAACCCACCTGAAACGTGCGGGTGTCATTGATCAGAGAAGGAACGAGATACAAAAAGACATTGCTCGATGGCGTGGTGGCATGTTGAAAATTCGCGTAAGCGAAAAGCACCGGATCCAGATTCGGCGGCGGCGTTCCCAGCTGGATCACGATGCCTCCGCCCGATCCCACGCCCGAGCCGCTCTCCGGCAGCCCCACCGCGTTTACGTTCACGCCTTCCAGACTCACGCTGGCAGGCCCGGGCGTAACCGGCTGCCCAATGTCTCGCAAGAATCCACCTCCTTGAGCGCGGCGCAATACTTCGCGTGCCAGGTACGGCCCGTAGCGCTGGATGGCGATGTCCACGTTGTTCTCCAGCGCCAGCGCGATCACGTCTTGCGCCGAGAGGTATAGATTACCGGCGCGAATCAGGGACTCCAGCCGCGGCGTGTTGCTGAGGGTGGCGGGCGAAACAATGCGCCGCTGCCAATGAAACGGCCGAAGGATCGGCCCCACCACGGGGACGGGCTCGGGCTCCTGAATCGTGATTTCGGGCGTTTGGCCCCAGCAGGCCGCGGCCGCAAGAGTGAATATAGAGATATTTCGGATGAAACGCATGGTCAATAGAAATCGTAGCTCGATTGCTTAAGGAGGCAATCGCGTCTCCAGGTGCCAAAGCCCAGCAGGGCTGGCGATTCCAGACCTCCCGGCTTGCGCCAGGTGTCCGATTTCGCTACAAAGTGTTCGATTTCGTTAAGGAAAGAGCTCGCTAGGCTCCCACTCCGCCGCCCTTGCGCCTCACATCGATGCTCAATCGCTTGATCTTCTGATTCAGCGTCGACAGACGGAATGCGCAGCTTCTCGGCCGCTTCGGTCTGGCTCCAGTTCGACGCTTCCAGCGCGTCCATGATCTTGCGCCGCTCGAAATCCGCCAGGATCTCGGGCAGCGACGCGTCCGCCGGCAGCATGCCGCTCTCATCGCGCCGGATTTTCACGCCGCCTTCCTGCAAAATCGAATCCGGCAGCACGTCCACGGGCACACTGGCTTGCGACGCCAGCACCACCGCGCGCTCCACCACGTTTTCCAGTTCCCGCACGTTGCCGGGCCAGTTGTAATCCATCAGAAGCTGCATGGCATCCGGCTCGAATCGCAGCAGGCTCTTGCCGTCGGAATCCAGAAACTTCTCGTTCTCGCGAGCGAACTTCGCGAAAAAATGATCCACCAGCGGCGGGATATCTTCCTTGCGATCCCGCAGCGGCGGCAGCGCCAGATTGATCACGTTCAGCCGGTAATAAAGATCCTCGCGAAACTTGCCTTCATCCACCAGCTTCTTCAGATCCGCGTTGGTGGCCGCGATGATCCGCACATCCACCTTGATCGTCTCGATCGGATCCCACCGGCATGAACTCGCGTTCCTGAATCACGCGCAGCAGCTTGGCCTGGGTCTCCGGACTGATAGTGCCGATCTCGTCGAAAAAGATGGTTCCCTTATTGGCGGTTTCGAAATATCCTTTGCGCGACGCAATCGCACCCGTGAACGCGCCCTTCACGTGCCCGAATAGCGCCGATTCCAGCAGCTCCGACGGCACCGACCCGCTGTTCACCGGAACAAACGGCTGATCCGCTCGCGCCGAGTTGGCATGAATGCCCTTGGCGATCAATTCCTTGCCTGTCCCGGTTTCGCCGGTGATCAAAATCGTCGCGCGGCTGGGCGCCACCTGCGTCACCAGATCCAGAATGCGCAACATGCGATCGTTCCGGCCGATGATGTTCGGGAAACTGTACTGCTGCTTCAGCGCCCGCTTGAGCTGGGTGTTTTCACGCGCCAGGCGGCTGTGCGCGATCATCCGGTCGATCTCGATCAGCAGCTTTTCGTTATCCCACGGCTTCGAGAAATAATCGTTCGCGCCGTGCTTCAGCGCGTTCACCGCTACTTCCACCGAGCCGTACGCCGTGATCATGAATACCGGCGTCTCGGTGTCGCGTTCGCGAATCTCGCGCAGCACCTCCATTCCGGAGCGGTCCGGCATCATGAGGTCCAGCAGAACCATGTCGTAATTAGCGCCCTCGGCGCGCCGTAATCCATCGGTCGCCGTTTTGCGCCAGCTCCACCGTGTACCCTTCCAGGCACAGCAGCGTCTCCAGGCTTTCGCGGATGTCCGCTTCGTCGTCGATTACTAGAATGCGGCCTTTGGGGAGGGAGGTTGGTTCGTCGGGCGGCAGTCGATCAGGCATGCACCGGCTTTCTTAGCCCGCAAAGGGCGCGCGGGCATCCTCATTCAATCTAGCAGCCGGTCCGCGCGCTCCGTTTTGCGGGCCCCTAGACATGAGCGGTAGCTCCACTCGGAATCGGGAGCCGGCGCCAGGACGGCTCTCCACTTCTATGCTACCGCCGTGCTCGCGCACGATTCCGTAGCTGACCGAAAGTCCCAGGCCGGTTCCCTTGCGGGCTGCCTTGGTCGTGAAGAACGGATCGTAAATGCGTGCCAGATTTTCCGGTTGTATCCCTTGCCCGCTATCCGCCACGTCGATGCGCGCAAAACCGTCCTCGCTCCAAACATGGATGGCCAGCGTGCCGCCCGCTTCCATGGCATCGCGCGCATTCAAGAACAAATTCAAGAATACCTGTTGCAGCTTGCCCGCGTTGCCTTTGATCGGCGGCAGCGCGGCTTGCGTTTCCAGCTTCACTTCAATCGCGGACTTGCGCAACTGATGCTCCACCAGGTTCAAGGTTTCCTGAATCACTTTGCTGACGTCCATCTCCACGAACTCGGTAGTGGAAGTGCGCGAAAAACTGAGCAGCGAATTGACGATTTCGCTCGCCCGGAACGTCTGCTTCGCGATCTTGTCCAGCATCTTCGATTTTTGCTCGTCTTCGGAAACCTGCTTCGCCAGCATCTGCGCGTAGGTGGATATCACCGCCAGCGGTGTGTTCACTTCGTGCGCCACGCCGGCCGCCAGCAGTCCGATAGAACTCAGCTTATCGGCCTGCACCAACTGCCGCTCCAGTTCGTCGCGATCCGTGATGTCGTCGATAATGATCAGCCGCCCAATCTGCTGCAGATCCTTCGCTACCAGCGGCGCGATCGCCAGATTCAGCGTATGCGCTCCCGAGCCATGTCCGTTGCCGTTTCCATTTCCGTTGGCATTCCCGTTTGCCAGGCCCGCCGACCCTTCCAGAACGAACTTGTAGATGTTGTGTACCACCGTGTGCCCGCGCACCTGGTCGAATTGTTCGCAAAGTTCGGCTGGAAACAACTCCGCGAGCCTGCGCCCCAGTGCCGCTTCCCGCGGAATTCCCGTCAGCCGCTCGATCTGCGTATTCCAGCTCTCCACCCGGTCGTTCAAATCCGCAGCCAAATATCCCGACGTTGATCGACTCGACGATGTTCTCGCTGAACTCTTTCAGCCGCTCGTACTCCTCCATCTTGTGCTGCAGCGAGCGGTACAGCCTGGTGTTTTCCACCGCAATGCTGACGTATCCGGCCAGCGTGGTCAGCAGCTCCACGTCGTCGCTCGACAGGAAGTCGCCTTTGTCGGTGCGGCTTAGCGCCAGATACGCGATGGTGCGGCCGCGCACCGTGCATGGGAAATAATAGGTCAGATCCAGCTCTGCAATCGTGCGGCGCACCGAGGTCGACCAGTTATGCGCCACCGCGTCCAGCAGATGCCGCGTGCGCTCAAAGAACAGATACGGCTTTCCCGGTTCCGCGCTCAGGAAGCTCAGGTCGAGTTCCTGGCCCTGTTTCTGACCGCGCTCCTTGCGGTTACCCAGCGTCATTTCCAGCCGGAACGTTCCGGCTTGTTCCGCCGGTTCGTTCAACAGGAAAAACGCCACGTGCTGGATCGACAAAGTGTGTACCAACCGGTCCGCCACCGATCGCAGCATCTCGTCCAGATTGGTTTCCGAGCCCAGTTCGCGTGCGAATTCGATCAGCGTGCGCCGGTAATCATAGCGGTCTTTGTAGAAGAAATAGCGGTCCAGTTGTTCTTGTAGCCAGTCTCGAATGGGCTGGAAGATGAAGGTCGCGAACAAAATCAACCCCACGATCGCCGCCGGGCTGAGGTCTTCCGGCTTGGTGAACGAGAAGATCAGCCCATAGAAGATGCCCAGCACCACCAGCGTCGCTAGCGTGTAAACGTAGCCTTGTTGGAAAATGATGTCGACGTCCATCAGCCGGTAACGCAGGATCGCGTAGGCCCAGGTCAGAGGCATGAGAATCATGGAGAGTACGGCCATCTTCTGGTAATGTCCCGGGAAGCGCCCCAAACAGGTAAGGCACGGCGTAAATCAGCGTGAATGGGACCACACCCAGCAGGGCGCCGTTGCGCAGGTATTTCAATTGACGCCGAACCAGTGGATCCTCGGCCTGCGGGGTTTTAATGGCCAGCACCACCGTGCCCGCCAGATAGAATCCGATCAAGAACAAAAGCCACAATCGGTCCAGAAACCAGTTCACTTCCACTGGCGATGCAGTCACCTGCAGGATGCCCTTCGCCACCAGCAGGTAAAACGTTAACAAGACCGCGCCCGGGGCATATAAGGCTAGGCTGAGGCCCCGACGCTCCAGCCACTTTGGGCGGTCCGGGAACACCAGGCAGAAGTGCAGGAAGATGGTCGGCGCCAGAACGCCCGCCACCACGTTCCCCCAGTAAATAACTTGATCGAATGCATTCAATTTGCCGGTGAAGTGGAAGCACGACAAAACGAACGAAGCCAGGCAGAGGACGTAAAAGTGAACCGATCGCGACGCGCCCACCCGCCGGTAGTACACAAACAGCCCAATCAGCAGGTAAGCGATCCCAACCGCGTACTGATAGTACAAAGACCGATCCAACACGCCTTCGCCGACAATCACCTGGGCCGGAACCGGTACGCCATTGCGCCGCAGCAGGTATTCCGTTTTTTGCCAGATGCCAACCCGTTGCAGAGCTTGGGGCACGTCCAGGGTTTTTGCGATTGCATGCCCGGCAACTTCTAGGAGAGCGTCACCCGCCCTTATCCCCGAGTTGTAACCAGGGCTACCGGGCGTCACATGCAGCGCCAAAACCAGGTTCTGGCCGTCGGCTCCGATCCGGTCTACCCACGTAACTCCATCATCTGGAAGATGATACAGGCTTTGTTGGCGGAAATTCACCAGGGCGCAGCACACCGCTGCCACCGTCAGAACGAACAGTAGCGCGCTGACGAATTGAGTCTTCAGATCCCTCAAGCGGCCGTCTCCGCCGATATTTCTCTCGTGCGCACACTTCTACGTCAAGTGTTTCACACGTTTCAAAGCACTTCACGTGCCATCGGACGTGGAACAGACTATCCATGAGAATACAGGATTTCCTGCGTACAAGCCAGACGGAAAAGTCTCTTGAGTTCTCGCTTTTGGGATTTGACACTTCAGGAAAGTGTATGAGCGGTAAGAGACCAAAACGCCTGAGGAACAAGGCATTTGTAAAGGCTATTGACAAGTTACCCCAATAGCCTTACCATCGTTGTTCCGTCTGTCAGTAGGACAGATGACAACCACGCCAAGGCGCGATAAAGGTGGTCCGTGTATGACCTTATTTCAGATCGGCGAGAAGGTGGTTTATCCAAACCACGGCATTGGAACGGTCGAGAATATCAGCACGCGTTCCTTCGGCGCGCAATTCGAGCGCTTTTACCTCCTTCGACTCACCTATAACAGCATGACGGTGATGGTTCCGTTTTCGCATGTCGAGGAAATCGGCCTGCGGAAAGTGACCCGGAACGGCGAAATCGCTCGCGTGCTGGAGTTTCCTGGCCGAAGGCAACGCCAAGCGCAAGGCCGACTGGAAGGATCGCTACAAGGAAAACTCGGACAAGATGCGGCATGGCAGCTTGCTCGAAATCGCGGAAGTTCTGAAAACGCTGCTGATCTTGCAGTCCGAGAAGCCGTTGTCGTTCCGTGAAAAGAAGATGCTGGAACGCGCCCGCCACATGCTGGTGACCGAACTTTCCATTTCGCGCGGCTTGAATGAATTCGACGCCATTGGCGTGCTGCAAGAGCTCGCTCTCGAAATCGTCGCTTGAATCTTCCCGCCCCAGCTTAAGCCCCCTTTTTCCAATATCATTAGCCTAATATGCGCCAAGGCGTCTTTTGGCGAGAGGCTTATGATACCGACCCCGCCATAGTTTATGCTCTTGATGAATCGATTTCTACCGAACCGTATATGACTCGGTGAAAAAGTTCCAGGCGCAATGGTGGCATGTTTTTGAGTGCTCGTCGTCCACCGTGTCTAGGTCGTTCCAAATGCGCATCTTACCCGCTGGGGGCGATCGCTTTGTGGTGGTTAACACGTTGATCCGGGAAGAACCGCACGAGGGGCAGATCGAGCTGCGAATCGAAGAATACACCGATGCAGATGGGATCGTTACCACGTGTGCGAATTGCCGTCGCGTCGAACATCTCACACGGCCAGGGACGTGGGATTGGATGCCATTCCTGCTGGCTTCCAGCGGAGCATTGACCCGGCCGGGCCTTTGCCCATTTTGTTTCGCTTATCACTACCCGGGGCGAACCAGGTTTCCGGAGCTCTAAAACCGCGGGTTACTGATCGACCGTTATCTGGCAGCTGCCATGCACGCATCTGTACTTCCCTTTGTCTATTGAGCTGTCGATCTCGCCGGGATGTTCGCAGGCTTGGATCTTCATCGAAGGGTCGTGCACGGTGCAGGAGCTATCGAAATATTGCAGCGCATTCGTCCCCGACTCTGCCGCATAGCTGTCCTTGAGACTCAAGCTGGCGACATTCGATCCTTCGACATACAGTAGTACGAAACTCATCGCGGGGGAGGAATATGGCTGTGGCATATCGGCCAGCGCGTCGCACGTCGGAGCGGTCGCGCTGATCGTGTTGGTACTGGTGGTGCACATTTTCACGCCGCCTGTCCCCTTCAGCACGTTGCCGCCGGGGTTTCGCGCCCAGATATCGAACGCCCATGGAATGGTGAGGTTCGTCCAGCCTAGCGATCCGGCGGAAGTTCCAATTGGGAGGACATTGTCCCATTGGATGGTCGCTACAGAAACCATCTTTGCGGTAACACATTTTGTGTGCGAGGGACCAGCAGGGTTGTCGCAGGTCCACTCGACTCCCGCGGATCGAAACGTCATCGATCCACCGGAAGCCATGATGGGCGAATTGCCGATCTTTGAAACACGCACACGCTCAATGATCAACCGGCTTAGGACAGCGACGGCGCCGAAATATGCGGCTACTCCAACGATTCCCAGAACCACGACTGATATCGCCACTTGTTTTGCTAATGTCACGATGCCTCCTTCCTCACTTCGCCAATTGGACCAATTGAGCGCTTACATCCCGCACATCCGGGCGGCTCAAATATGTTTTGTACTGCTGAGCGGAATAAGTATGCTCCAAGCCGGATACAATGTCCATCGCTTGTTGGGCAAATTTCTTCGAATTGACGGCATCTTTATTCGCGCGCGAAATCTTCGCCAAACTAAGTAAGGAGAGATACTCAGATTCGCGCTGGCTCGAAGCCGCAAAGAAATCGTGTGCGCTTTGTGCCAGGGGCAAAGCCTGATCCGGGGAACCTTCCGCCAGATATGCGTTCGCAAGCGCCAGGTCGGCCGCCGCAATGGCAGCGTGATCCGAATCCTTGCTGGCCTGATCCACGGCTTTTTGACACCAGCTCTGGGCACGCGCGGGCGAACCGGAGGCCGTTTCGATTCGCCCCATGACGCGGTAGAAGAAGCCCGGATCGTCGTTCGCCTTATCGGCTAGGGCGCTTTTGGCGAGTTCCTTCGACTCCGAATAGCGCTTCTGGCTGAGGAGCATTGCGGCGCGGCATTCGTTGACGCGTAACGCGATTTCGGGCCGCGCTCTGCCGGCGGCGGGGACGCTAGCCAGGGTCCGCGAAGCCTCGTCATAGTCTCCCAGACGCCACAGCGTTTCCGCGTAATCCAGCAGATGATATTCGACTTGTTGGTTCAGCTCCCGGCTGGCTGTTAGAGATTTTTGGAAGTGTTCTAGAGCCTCCGGGTACCTCTCCAAATCGATCAGCACCGCGCCAACAGCCTCTTCAGCTTGCATCTTTGCCGCAGGCTCATTCAATTCCGCGGCCAGGGCCAGCAATTCCTGGCCTGATTGCAACGCCGCCTGATTATCGCCATTCCCCCGCTGGGCCCGTAAGACCAGGGTGAGAGTTTCGGCCGATTCAGTTTTGAATCCGTTCGCGCGGTAGTAAGTGAATGCGGACTTGGCCAACGGCAGCGCTTCCGCCGGCCGGTTCTGGGAGTCTCGCACCTGGGCCAGACCCATCTCAGCCAGGGCTGTCAATCGGGGTACTTGGCTCTTCTTGGCCAGGTTCATGGCCTGCTCGAAAGATTCGCCGGCCTTCTCGTAATTTCCATTGGAGATATAGGCGTTGCCAAGCCGCGTGATGCCGTCAATCGCCCAATACTCCAGGCCATTGTCTTGGGCCTTCTTGATTGCCTGATTCGCCAAGCGGAGGGATTCATCTGTGTTGTGCGCCAGGTATTCGGTGACGCTGAGGCGCGTTAGCGCGCGAATTTCGAGCTGCAGGCTGGGAATATCCTTGGCCACTTGCAGCGATCGATTCAGATCCGCGCGCGCCTCATCCAAACGAAGCTGCGTATTCGCATTGTTGCCGCGTTGAAAATCGATCTCTGCCAGCCCTTCCAGATTGCTGGCGGCGCGGTACAGGCTCTCGGCCCGGGCATATGCCGCAGCCGCATCCACGGTATGCTTGCGCCGGTCTTCGAGAACCCCCAGGCGAACGAACGAGGCGGGATATTCGGGAGCCAATTTTGCGGCCATCGAATAACTCGCGATGGATTGCTCAATGTTTCCGGTTTTCTCGTAGGCTCTTCCCAGGTCGACATAACCGTCGGCCTTGCTGTCCTGTGGCAAACCGCCGAGGATGGCCTGATAGTCGCGCAGTGCCGCCGGAAAGTCCCGCACGATAGTGTGCCGCACCGCTTCGACGTACCTTTTTTCAAGATCGGAGAGTGTCCCGTTCGATGCCAGCGACGAAGCCTCCAGCATCTCGTCCTTCGCTTTGACGGAAAAATCCAGCTCGTTCCAGGCGTCCGCCAGTCGAACATGCGCCAGCACATAATTCTTGTCGAAACCGACAGCTCTCTGCAAAGCGCTGGTCGCTTTCAAGAAAGTGCCCTCGCGCAACGCGGCGGTTCCTCGTTCGTACCAGACCTTGGCATCCGCCGACCCGGTGTCCCCTCCATGGTGGGCGTGCATGCGCATGACAAATACGAAAGCCAGTGCGGCCAGAACAGCCACTATAAGAAGTGCCATCGCCCAGCGCCGGCGCCCGGTTCCGAGGGGGGGCATTCGGCCCGAGCCTTCCGCCGTTTCCCCACGAAGGGCCTTGACCACCTCTTGCGCCGATCCAAAACGGTCGCCTGGTTCAAACTGCAGGCACTTTTCAATCACGCCATCTACGTGGCGCGGCAGCCCAGGCTGTATGGACGAAACTCTCGGCGGCCGTCGGGCACGCCCTACCGCGGCTGCCAATGGGGTTGACGCTTCAAACGGCCGCTTGCCGGTCGTCATCTCATAAAGCACCAGACCGAGGGCGTAGATATCGGTGGCCGCGCTAACCTTCGCTCCTTCAAATTGCTCCGGGGCCATGTATCCGGGCGTACCAACAATCCCGCCGGTCTGGGTAAGGTGGCGACGGCCGTCGAGCGAGTCTTCGGGCCGCAGAGCCAACCCCAGATCCATCACTACGGCCTGCGTCACGTTGCCGCGCTTGGCCAGCATTACGTTGGCCGGCTTAAAGTCGCGGTGCACCAGGCCCATGGAGTGAAGCGCTTCCAGGCCCTGGCACAGCTCCATCGCGATGGGCTCCGCCTCGCTCCACGGCAGTGGCCCTTGCTCGATCCGTGTGGCGAGCGTTGGACCATCTACCAACTCCATCGTTAAGAACGCCGCCAGGTGATGTTGCCCGTCGTCGGGGAGCATGAATAACTCGTGAATACGGCAGATGTAAGGACTGGTCACCTGCCTGGCCAATTGCACTTCCTGCTTGAACCGCAGCAGCACGCCGCGATCGCCCAGCAGGTCGCGGCGAATTGTTTTCAACGCCACTGGCCCGAGTTCCTGATCCTGGGCCTCATAGACTTCACCCATTCCACCGCGGCCCAAAGCGCGCACGATCCGGAATCGGCTGAGAAGTACTTCTCCGGGCCGGAATGCGGTAGATTCCGCCGGCCGAGGGTACACCAGCGGCTCAACCATGGTGCCGGTGGGTTGATTGTCAGCCTGCAGGAGGGCCGCCAGTTGGTCGGCCATCGCATGGCCATCGTCACGCCGAATCCGCTCCATGAGGGCTTCCCGATCGGGCAGCGGGAGGCGCACCGCCTCGTCCAACCATTGGCTCAGGCGTGCAAGCTGTTCCGGCGTAGGTTGCATCACGGCTGGCTTCCCAGGCGGTTCTGTGGCACTGGGAGGCCCAATTATAGCCTTTGTGCCCTCCGTTGGGAATCCTGTTTTCACTTTCTGGGACAATGAATCCGCATGAAGGCGCGCCACCGCGTTCTTGGTTTTCTCTCGCTTCTCTCGGTCATCACCTACCTGGACCGGGTGTGCATTTCGGTCGCCGGACCCCGAATGCAAGCAGCGCTCAGCCTCAGCCCCGAAAAATGGGGTTGGGTGACAGGCGTCTTCACTCTGGCCTACGCACTTTTTGAGATTCCAAGCGGCAGCCTGGGCGACCGCACTGGCCCGCGCCGCGTCCTCACCCGCATTGTTCTTTGGTGGTCCGCCTTCACCTCCCTCACCGGAGCCGTCTCCAGCTTCATCCCGCTGGTCCTCATCCGCTTCGCCTTCGGCATGGGCGAAGCCGGAGCTTATCCCAACGTCGGTGTCTCGATCGCCCGCTGGTTCCCGGTGCGTGAACGTACCACCGCCTGGGGCACTGTCCTGATGGCGGCGCAAATCGGCGGAGCGCTTGCGCCGTTTCTGGTGGTCCCGATTCAACAAGCCTACGGATGGCGGGCGTCCTTCTGGGCCTTCGGCTTCCTCGGCATACTGTGGGCCGTTGCCTGGTACATCTGGTTTCGCGATTCCCCGCAAGAAATGCCTGGTCTCACAGAGCAAGAGGTCGCCGAATCGGGGACCGTCACCGCGCCAGGCCACTCGCTCCCGTGGTCGGCCGCTATCCGCAGCCGCAACCTGTGGGCAGTGGTTGGCATGGCCGGCGGCGTCGGTTACTCCATGTCCTTCTTTCAATCCTGGCTTGGAACTTATCTCGTCAAGGCGCGCGGTTTCACCGAGGCGGGACTTTTGTTCGCGTCGTTACCTTTCATCGTGGGAGCGATCGCCAACATCTCCGGCGGCTTCACCGGCGATAGCCTGGTGCGTAAGCTCGGCCTGATGCGAGGCCGGCGCAGCATGATCCTGGCAGGCTACGGAGGAGCCACCGTCTTCCTCGCCCTCGGCATGCTGCTCCCCGAAAAGTACGCGTCCCTGGCGGCCCTCTCGCTTGCTTACGGAGGCATAACCTTCGCTCAACCCGCCCTTATGGGAATCTGTCTCGATATCGGCGGGAATTTTGGGGGCGCCGTCACCGGAGCCATGAACACCGTCGCCTACTTGGGTTCGTTCCTGTCCTCTGTCATCTACGGGTACCTCGCGGCCAGCTACGGTTACAATGTCCCCTTCATTCCGATGATCGCGTTGATGGCCGCCGCCACTGCCCTGAGCTTAGCGGTGGATGCTAGCCAACATGTTTTCGCCGAGTTCAGGGAACTCTCCGAACCGTCGTGAACGTTGTTCAACCCGCTTGATAAAGGCTGCTAGGAAGCGGACCGGCTGCGGACCGCTGCCTGGCCGGCGCGAGCGCGATCAGGGCCGCGCCGATGATTACGAGAGCCGCGACACCCCCCAGTTCTCCACGCGAAACCATATCCTTCATTGCCTGAGTGCCCATCAAGGCGGCATGCGCCAAGCTCGACCATGCCGTAAAGGCGATCAGGCTGCGATTGGCCGGCGGGTTCCGTATCGCCAGAAGCAGGAAAACGCCCAGCGTGACGTAAAGGCTGAACATCATTGACAACGCAGGTTCCTGCCGTACAAATACGATCAAGGGATAAGCTAACAACAAGAACAGCACGCCTACCAGCGCCAGCACAACCTTCAGAGCCATTTCTCGATTCATTTATGCCCTCCGCATATTGAGCAACGCGCTCGCATCCAGTCTTGCACCATTTTCTGAAACACTCGGGTTCGATCAGATCGCGTTTGACCGACGATTGAGCGATTCCATCGCTGGAGCGCTGGGCGAGCGAAGCATCCGAATATCCCGCATCGGTGGCTGGCCGAAGAATCGGCATCGGAAGGATCGGGATACCGTTTCCATGCCGCTCCCGTTTACCCTGGAGATGAGAGAACCATTGCAAGGAGAAAGAATGCAAAAGCGCAAACTGGGAAAGAGCAACTTAGAAGTCTCGGCCCTCGGGCTCGGCTGCATGGGAATGAGTTTCGGTTTGGGCCCGCCCGCGGACAAGCAGGAGATGATCTCGCTAATTCGCACGGCGGTGGAACGCGGCGTCACGTTCTTCGATACCGCCGAAGTCTATGGACCGTACACGAATGAAGAGCTGGTCGGTGAGGCCCTTGCTCCGGTCCGCGATCAAGTGGTGATCGCCACCAAGTTCGGATTCAAACTCGACCCCAGCACCGGCAAGATGGCGGGACTGGACAGCCGTCCGGAACACATTAAGCAGGTGGCCGAGGCCTCGCTCAAACGGCTCAGGACCCACGTCATCGATCTGCTCTATCAGCACCGTGTGGATCCAGAGGTACCAATCGAAGACGTGGCCGGCGCGGTGCAGGACCTTATCCAGGCCGGCAAGGTAAAGCATTTTGGCCTTTCCGAGGCTGGAGTGAAAACCATCCGCCGCGCGCACGCAGTTCAGCCGGTGGCCGCGCTTCAAAGCGAATACTCGCTGTGGTGGCGCGAGCCCGAAGCGGAGGTGATGCCGGCTCTGGAGGAACTTGGGATCGGCTTCGTTCCGTTCAGCCCTTTGGGTAAGGGCTTTCTCACTGGGGCAATCGACCAGAACACCAAGTTCGACGCCTCCGACTTCCGCAATATCGTCCCGCGATTTACGCCGGAAGCTCGCAAAGCAAATCAGGCTTTGGTGGACTTGCTCGGCGCGATCGCGCAACGGAAGAGAGCCACGCCCGCCCAAATCGCTCTGGCGTGGCTGCTGGCGCAAAAGCCATGGATCGTTCCCATTCCCGGCACCACCAAGCTGCACCGTCTGGATGAAAATCTCGCGGCGGCGACTCTGGAGCTGGCCCCCGGCGATATACGGGAGATTGAAAGCGCGGCGTCCCAGATCACGGTGGAAGGGGCGCGATATCCTGAAGAACTGCAGCGGATGGTGGGCCGCTAATGACCATGTTCTGGCGTCTGACGTCGCCGCTTAATTCTTATTGCTGCAACCCTTCTTGGTTTCCTCAAATCCGTCGAACAAGCGCCCGGCATTGGCGCCGGCCAGCGTCTCCATCCGGTGCGGCTGGCCCTTCTCGACGGTATAGCGGGCCACCGTCCCTTTAGAGCTCAGCCATTCGGCTTCCTTCTTCATCTCCGGGTGCCACATGTATTCGTCATTCTCGCCGACATACATGAAGACGCACATCTTCGAAATCGCCTGGAGTTTGGCCGCGCTCGGCTCCCACATGTATCCAGGGAAGGCGGTAACGGACAAAAAGTACTGAGGATTCGCGGCCGCGACGTGGAACGCGGCGATTCCGCCGTTGGACGGTCCGGCGATATGGAACTTGTTGTCTTGTATCTTGTAATCCGCCAGGATCATCTTGAGAAACTCAGGGAAAATGCGAGCCCCTTCCTCGAAGAACAACTGATCGTCCGGCGCCGCGGGAGCGACCACGATGTAGCCCCGTTTTTCAGCCTCCGCGCGGAAGTTGCGGTTGAGAACGCTGTCCACCGTGTTCATGGTTTGCGGACCTCCGCCGAAGGCCAGGATCGCCGGATAAGCCTTCGCTGGATCATATCCGTTGGGAAGAACGACCTTGTATTGGACCGTGGTGCCGCCCACTTTCTTGGTCTTCTCAAGCAGCTCCGCCTGGACTGGCCGGCTTGCGAACATCACGACGACTGCCGCGGAAAGTAACAGCATGCACTGCGACCTCGGTTGTTTCATAAACATCGATTTTATAAGAATAGATGAGTGCCGTGGGTGATACCCGCGCCCGCGCGAAGTGCCACGGCGACGTGGACAGCCTCGGCGAGTTCCTGCTCGGTTACCCCGGCCTTCAGCGCCGCCTGCCGGTGCAGTTCGATGCAATAGGAGCATTGTGTGGTCAGCGCCACGGCGATCGCCATTAGTTCCTTGTATTTCTTGGGGATCGCTCCCTCGGCCAGCGCGGCCTTGTCGTAGGCCCAGAAGGCGGCCATCGCCTCCGGGTAGAGCTCGCCCATCTTCGGGAGCTTTTTAAGATTTTCCATTGAGATCATAGCTATTCTCCTTCTCTCCTGCCGCGAGTCGCAAGCACCTCGAGGTATTCCGCTTCCACCCTGGTGCTGGTATCGTCCGCGGCCTGGTTATGTCCCGACCATAGAACGATCAGTTGATTCCGCAGGTTCTCCTGCCCGTTCAGGTCGAGACCTGCGAACGCGCGTGTCATTGGCCCATAGTTGGTACGAAAGAAATCCACCACCTCACTCGGGGAGAAGGGATAGACAAAGTGATACCGGTGAAGCTCAAACTTCAGGTCGGCAATTCCGGCACGGAGGCGATCGCGAACTGTGGATTCATCGCCCCACAGCACGGGCGAAGGCATGCCTGAAGGAGCGAGATGCCCGGAAATCGTTTTGAACATTTGACCGATGAATCCATTGGGCGTCCAATTCGCCATGGCGATGGTTCCGCCCGGCCGGCAGACGCGGGTGAGCTCAGCGGCGACCAGATCCGGACGCGGCGCGAACATCGCCCCGATCAAGCTGGCGACCACGTCGAACTGGCCGTCACGGTACGGGAGTGATTCGGCATCTCCCTCTTCAAAGGTGATCTTCAGTCCTTCGGCATCCGCGCGGGCTTGGGCATTCTCAAGCCAGTTGGTGGCGATATCGCAGCCTGTAACATGGGCGCCCGCCCGGGCTGCAATCAGGGCGAGTTGCCCGGCGCCGCAGCCGACGTCGAGCAGCCGGGTCCCTGGCTTTACTGGGAGCCGCTTGAAAAACTCCACGGCGCCCTGCTCCATAAAGCGTGAGAAAACGTCGTAGTTACCGGTCATCCAGGTCGCCTTCAGGCGAGCCTTCAGTTGGTCTAACTCGTTGCTGGTCTGTGTCTCTGTCGCAATCGCGTTCATACTTATCGTCCTTTCCTACTTGTCTTGCACTCTTACTATGAATCCGGCCGGCCTTGAAAACTTGATCGAGCGTCCTGTATTCTTGGCACGTAAGCCCAGTTCAGTGGTAGTGCCAAAATGGATGTTCTTTCCGAAGTGCTGAGGGTCGTTAAGCTTGACGGGGCATTGTTCTTCAACGGGGAGTTTTCCGCTCCCTGGTGCCTCAGCGCCGCCCGGTCAACCGACTACGCACCGCATCTTTCTCCAGAAGCGGGGCACCTAATCATCTATCACTTTTTAACCGAGGGCCGGGCCTATGCCAGGCTGCTGGATGGACGCCGGGAAGAGTTGACCGCTGGAGACATCGTGATCTTTCCCCACGGAGACGCCCATCTGTTGGGCAACGGCTCACCGGAAAAACCAGTGGACTCCTTGCGGACCTTTGCCAAGAACCTGACCGAAGGGCTCAAAATCGCGCGTTTTGGAGGCGGAGGCGAAACCACCAGATTCGTATGCGGATACCTGGCGTGCGAGCCACGGCTGAGCGAGGTCTTTCTGGCGGGGTTGCCGCCCATGCTGAAGGTGCATGCCTCCAACGACGCTTCAGGCCAATGGCTTGAGCACGCCATCCGGTTTTCCGTCGGCCAAGGGGACGCGTCGAACGCGGGCGGTGGACTGGTGGTCGCCAAGCTGTCTGAAGTGCTGTTCGTTGAGACGCTACGGCGCTACGTGAATGCGCTGCCTCCCGGTGAGACTGGTTGGTTGGCAGGGGCGCGCGATCCTATCGTCGGCCAGGCTCTGGCTCTGCTTCATAAGGAGCCCGCGCAGCCCTGGACGATCTCGACACTGTCAAGACGGGTCGGTTTGTCACGCACTCGGCTCGCCGAGCGCTTCCGCGATTTCTTGGGAGAGTCGCCGATGGCCTACCTCGCCCAATGGCGGCTGAAGCTGGGGGCCGAGATGCTGCAATCGACCAAGGACAGTGTCGCGGAAGTGGCCGCGGCCGTGGGTTATGGTTCAGAAGCGGCGTTTAACCGCGCATTCAAGCGGGAGTTTGATTGTCCGCCGGCGCAATTTCGCCGCAAGCGAGGCGCGCACCCGCCCAGTGTTAGTAAAGCCGCCGTTTCAATGAGCGTCTGACGGCGACGCCGTTTCCAATGCACCGCACCCGGGAACTAGCGAATCTCGACCACGACTTCGCCTTGCTTCAAAGAAGCTTCAACCTTCGACCAGACCAGATCTAAAGCTTCGAGCATTGCGGTCGTACGGAGTTCCCGAGGAATCAAAGAACTGGAAATCCACGTCTGAAGGGCTTGTCGCGGATGCCATGGCAACTAATCGAACGTGTTCGCAGTCGATTTCGAGTAGACCGCCAGCTCGGGAGCTGGTTGTCGATCAGAAATCTCACGAGGCCTGGATGACGATGTGATCGGTTTGGTGGGCGGCGTAATCGAAAGCAGCCAGGATATCTTCGCGTTCAAGGAACGAGTAGTCCTTGAGGATCTCATCGAAGGAAGCGCCGGATGCCAAAAGCTCCAGCACATCGGTCACGCGAAAGCGCTGGCCACGAATACAGGGGCGGCCGCCGCATTTGCCTTCTTCAACAGTAATCCGATTGAGCCGATCCTTAGGCATAGATAACCGCTTGATTCCCTCACCATCTTATAATGGAAGCACCATCCCATGAAGAAGCTGTACCTCGTCGTCGCACTCTGTGCGCTGTCGCTGCTGCTTTCCGGCCAGTCCAAGACTGGCGACAAGCCTGCGCCCGCCACCGGCGACAACACCCGCATCACCCTCGACGTGTCGCGCGTCAACATGCTCTACACGGTCTCGGACAAGAAAGGGCCGCTTCGTCACCGATCTCACTAAGGACGATTTCGAAGTCTTTGAAAGCAAGAAGCCGCAGACGATTATCGAATTCGCCGCCGAATCCGACCTGCCGCTGCGCCTGGCGATCCTGATCGACACTAGCAACAGCATTCGCGATCGGTTCCATTTCCAGCAAGAAGCCGCCACGGCATTCATCGATGGCACGGTTCGGCCCGATCATGACAAAGCCATGCTGGTGAGTTTCGATACCGCTGCTCAATTGGTGGCCGATCTCACCAACAATATTGGGGATCTCGAAAAAGGCGTCGCGAACCTTCGGCCCGGCGGCGGGACAGCGCTCTATGACGCCATCTTCTTCGCTTGCCGCGACAAGCTAATGGAAGACCAGCCGCTGTATAAATTCCGCCGCGCGATGGTGGTCTTGAGCGATGGCGACGACAACCAGAGCCGCTACACGCGCGACCAGGCGCTTGAGATGGCGCAGAAGGCCGACGTCAACGTCTACACGATTTCCACCAACATCACGCGCATCGAGAGCGATGGCGACAAGGTGCTGCGCTATTTCGCCACCGAGACCGGGGGCCAATCGTTCTTTCCGTTCAAGGCCAGCGATCTGAATCAGGACTTCGAAAACATCGCCAATGAGCTGCGGCACCAGTACAACATCTTTTACCGGCCCGAGCCGCTCAAGGCCGATGGCCTCTATCATCCCGTGGAGATCCGGGTGAAGGGGCACAAAGACCTGATCGTGCGCGCCCGCAAAGGCTACTACGCGCCCAAGTTTTAACCGGCTTCAATCCGCGATGAACACATTGAAGCTGGTGACCGTCCGGTATCCCATGGCTTCGTACAAGGAAAATCCGGAAGACGTCGATTGCAACACCATCCGGGACACCCCGCGCGAGCGTTGGGCCTGATCGATCACTCCCCGCATAATGGATTCGGCGAATCCCAGCCGCCGGTGCTGCGGCAGCGTCGCGACCGAGTACAGGCCGATGACGTCGCCGGTGATCACGGAAGCCGCGGTGGTCACCGCCCGCCCGTTGGCATAGCCCACATAGCCCTGGAACGTTCCCTGCCAGGCTCGTGCGGCGCCGTACACCGAGAGACTTACCGAGTGCGGAATCTCGAACGCCGTGGACATGACGTCTGAGAATGCGCTTCGCGTGGCTTCATCGGCCACGGGCCGAATGTCGAGCGTCGGCAGCTCCCGAGCCGCGGGCGCCAGGCGATCCGTATACATTCCAGGCGCCTCCGTCAGGTGGCGCAAGCCATGGCGTTTAAAAACGCGCGACGCTTCTCGCCGCAGCGGGGGGGGCAGGAAGTGCTCGCAAAGCCAATAAGTCCAGCGCAAACCGCGAGCGCTAAACTGCTGGGCCGAAACATCGATGAAATGGCCCAGCTCCTGTGCGTCCCCAAGAATGGGCTGGGCCTGCAATGCCGCGTTAAACGCCGCGTAGTTCAATCCGCAAAAGATCAACGAGACCCCGGGCAAATCGCGGATTTCGGCATCGGCTCGCGCATGCCCGAAGAACCGCAGAGCCTCCAGGAGATTGTGGGCCACCGCGTGGATCTCATCTTCCGGCATTTGGCGATTAGAACAGACTTCGGCGCACCAGTCAATTGAAGGGGCGGGGAAGGCGCGGGTGTCACAATCTCAACGCTACGGCGGAAAATTGACGCTAATGCTTGGGTCGGTCTCGCATTGTTTTCAGTCAGTTTCCCCTCGCTAACCACGTTACAAGCCCTGGCACTCCGATTGCATCCTGAAGTCCAGACCGTATGGCGACGGTTTTCGAATTGGAGCAATTCTATATATGCTGACGGCTTTGATCTTCGGCACGGACCGCGAGACAACACTGCAATTGGAACAACTCTGTTCCCTGACGCAAGACGTTTGCGTTTACCGCAGCGTGGAGCGTTATCCACAGGCCCACGAAACGATGCGGCTATTGAATTCGTTCGCTCCCCAATTGGTCTTCCTCGGGGCTGACGATGAAGCTGCGGCGCATGCGGTTGAGCACGACATCCGGAGCATTCAACCGGCCACGGCCATTCTCGGTATTTCGTCGCGCTTCAAGACCATGCACACCTTTGAAACCACGTTCGGAGGATTTCCGGTGTACCCGGCCCCTTCTTCTCCAGGTGAATTTCGCGGGGCGATCGTGCATGCGCTCGAAGCCCGAAGCTCAAGCAAGAGCGCGGCGGTGTTTGCCTTCTTGCCCGCCAAGGCCGGCAGCGGCGCCACCACGACCGCCTTGTTCGTCGCGAATATTCTCGCCTCGGTGGCACAGAAGAAAGTCTTGCTGCTGGAATGCGACTTGCACGCCGGGCCCATCTCCATGTTGTACAACCTAAGACCGTCCTATTCCATCATGGACGCGCTCGAAGATTCGCACCGGCTCACCGATGAGAATTGGAGCGAAATGGTCACTCGCACAGGCGGTATTGACGTACTCTCCTCCGTCAGCCGCCTGGGCGTGCGAAAGGTCTCGCCATGGGGTTATCAGCGCTTGTTGTCATTTGTCCGCAGCCGCTACGATATTGTGATCGCCGACCTGCCCGAAGTGGTGAACGATGCCACCGAGGTTGTGGCGCGCACCGCGCAAGCCGTATTTGTGGTCACCACCCCGTGCAATCCATCGCTGTATCTGGCCACCCGCCGCCGTTACGATCTCGAAACCCGCGGAGTTGGCGCCAGCAAGGTGAAGTACATCATCAATCGCAAGACCAATGATCGGTCGGTTCCGCGCGAGGCCGGTTGGGCCATCGATGCGGAGAAGATCGCCGCCATTCCCGTTGACGCCAGCCTGTTCGACGCGTCCGAGTTGCAGCCCGACCTGGTAAACTTCGCAACCATCGCCGAGTACACCAAGATCGCCGAATTTTGCTGCGGAACGACCCTGGTGCCGAGGCGATCCGGCTTCCGCTGGTTTGGCCTGGAGGGCTGGCTGCGCGGTTCTTCACGTTCCCCCGAACTGTACTCCTCGGCCGCTCGTTAGCGACAATAGTTGCAAGCATGGACGAGTCGATCTTCGGCGCCCGGTTCCTGCCGGGCGAATCCGAAGCTGAATTTCGCGTCAAAGCGCCGGTAGCCACTCGCGTTGAACTGTGGCTGTACGCCGTCGCGATGGATGCGGATCCGGTTCTACGCCAACCGATGGATCGCCAGGCGGATGGAAGCTTCACCGCGACGGTAGCGCTAGCGGGGGCCGTCTATTATGGCTATCGCGTTTGGGGGCCGAATTGGACTTTCGACAGTGCCTGGACGCCGGGATCGGCCGCGGGCTTTGTGGCGGATGTCGACGGTGGCGGAAATCGTTTCAATCCGAACAAGCTGTTGCTGGATCCTTATGCGCTCGAGATAAGCCACAATCCGTTGACGCCGGCGCATCCCGATTCTACGGCGTACTTATCGGGCGCGACGTTCCGTCTGGTTGACACGGGGCCGTTCGCGCCCAAAGGCATCGTAATCGCGCTTCCCGATCTGGACTTCGGCCCGAAACCTACTGGCGCGTTCAAGGACGACATCATCTACGAAGTGCATCTGCGCGGGCTGACGAAGAACGATCCGTCCGTTCCCGCAAACCTGCAGGGAACCTACGCCGGGGCGGCCATGCGAGCCGGGTATCTGTGCGATCTCGGCGTCACGGCGGTGGAGTTCCAGCCGATCCACGAAACACAAAACGCTCTGAATGATCTGACCGCAATTCTCGGCTTATCACGATTACTGGGGATATGATTCGTGCAGTTTTTTTGCGCCCAGCCGAAGGTATTCGAGCGATCAATCGCCCGGCGGGCCGACGCGCGAATGGATCGCGATGGTGAAAACGTTTCACGCGGCCGGGCTCAAGGTCTACGTCGACATGGTCTACAATCATCACGACGAAGGTGGGGTAGATGAAGCCACCGGAACCATCGGCACCATGTACTCGCTGCGCGGGTTCGACAATCCGAACTATTACGAAGCCGCGCAGCCCAAGGCCTTGAATCTCTACGAAGACGACAACGGCGTCGGCCCTAACGTGAACGCCGCGACAGCTCGCGGTGCGAAATCTGGTTCTCGATTCGCTGAAGTATTGGACGAATGTCATGGGCGTCGATGGATACCGGTTCGATCTTGCGGCGATCCTGGGCAATGCCGATGCGCAGGGTGGGTTTTTCTTTAATCGGGACGATCCGAGCAACATTCTGAATCGAGCCGTAACTGAGTTGCCGGCCCGTCCGGCCGCAAGGCGGTGACGGTGTGGACCTTGATCGCCGAGCCTTACACGGCCAATGGCGCGGGGCAGGAGCAGGGCAATTTTCCGGTGGGATGGTCGGAATGGAACGACGCTATCGCGACGTCTTCCGCGCCTCGCAGAACAAGCTGGGTGTCATCGCCATTACCCCTGGCGAAATGGCCCGGCGGTTGGCCGGATCGGACGATCTATTCGGGGCGCGCGGGCGGAAGCCGTGGAATTCAGTGAACTACATCGTTTGCCACGACGGCATGACGTTGACACGACTTGTATTCTTTCAATGGCCCGAATAACAATCAGCCATTCCCGTTTGGTCCGTCCGACGGCGGACGTAGCGCGGCGGATGAAATGTGCTGGGACCATGGAGGCGATCGCAGCCCTGCAGAGGCAAGCCGTGCGCACGGGGCTCGCGATTCTGCTGCTTTCGGCGGGCACGCCGATGTTGTTGGGCGGCTCAGAGATCGATCGCACGCTTGCAGGGCAACAACAATTCCTACAATCTGGACACCAGCGCCAACTGGTTCGATTGGGACTTGGCCGCGCGCGAGTCGGCGTTGACGGATTATACGCGCGGCTTGCTGCAATTCCGGTGCGAGCATCCATGTTTGCGGCCCTCGGAGTTTTTTACCGGTACCGATCACAATCGAAACGGCCTGAAAGACCTCACTTGGTATCTGGACAGCGGCGAGGAAGCGGACCAAGATTATTTCGCGAACCCGGACAATCATTTCCTGGCGTATCGCATCGACGGCACGGAATTCGGCGATGCGGCGGCATCTATTTACGTGGCTTATAACGGTTGGTTCAATCCGGTGGTGGCCACGCTCCCGGTCAACCTGCCGGACAAGCAATGGTACGTAGTGGTCGACACAAGTACGGAAAATCAGGAAATGCAGCTCGGCGCGGCGGAATACTCGGTGGCTGGCCGCTCCCTGGTGCTGCTCATCGAAAATTAGTGCATCCGTCCGCGCGCGGTCCGCATCCACCGCACGGGTTCTCTCCACACGCAGAGAAGATCCCACCTCCGAGCAAGCCGGGGCTTTTGCGGTCCCGGCTTGCTTGAATGGAATAGTTACTGGCCTTTTCCCGGGTCGCCGGGGCCGCCGTCACCGGGCGATCCGCTGTAAAAGCTTCGGCCGTCGCTCAGCGTGATGCGCCGCGCGTCCATCAAGCGGGAGCCGTCCTTGGCGCCATAGCCATCGATGGTGACAGTATCGCCGATCTTGATGGCGTTTTTCGTGAAGCCCCGGCGCGAAAGTGTGTTCGGAGCGCCGCCTTCACACGTCCAAGTCGCGAAATTTCCGTGGTCGTCCTTCACGTCGATATACAGGTAGGAGTGCGGATTGGTCCATTCCACCTTGCTGATGAGGCCGGTGATGCGGACCGCCTTGCTGGCATCGTATTCCGCCGCAAAGGAATGATGCGCAGCGACCGGCAATACGACCGCGGCGAATATGATGCCAAGGAGTGCCGCTAGCTTGGTCTTCATGAGGGGGGCTCCTGATATACTCTAACATCGAGATGCGAATACCGGCGGTTGGCTTTTGGCTGTTGGCGATGGTTGCCGTGCCCGCTTGGTCCCAGGTTCCGAAGACGGCGGACGGCCATCCGGATCTCAACGGATTTTGGAAGGGTACGCGCGATACCAAGCCGGTGGGGAACATCGCGAAGGATTTGCCCGGACTCAAGCTGCCTCTGACGCCGGCGGGCGAAGCCGCCTGGAAGCACAACACCACGGCCACCGTGGATCCCGAGGCGATATGCATTCTAGGAGGCATCCCGCGGCACAATGCCAGTGGGTTGCCGTTCATGGTTCTGCAGACGCCGCAGTATATCGCTTTCCTTTATTTCTATAGCTATTACCGGCTGATTCCCACCGACGGGCGCAAACATCAGGAAGATCCGGACCCGTCGTTTTTTGGTGACGAAGTCGGTCACTGGGATGGCGACGCCTTCGTGATCGATTCGATAGGGTTCAAGGATACGCAGGTGTGGGCGGATGAAAATGGCAGTCCGCATAGCGACGCGCTGCACGTGATGGAGCGCTGGACGCGGCCCGATGCGAAGCACATTCATGTGGACACGACCATCGAAGATCCGAAGTTTTACACCAAGGCGTTCACCTATTCGCGGAGTTGGGAAGCGGGAGAGCCGAGCCAGCGCCTGGAGGAATATTCATGCGCGGAGAACCCGGTGGATCGGGATCACCTGGGATTCGGGCCGGGGCCGATACGTCCGGACGGAACGCGCGGGTATGTCGATGCAGCGCCGTTACCGCCGCCTCCGCCACCGCCTGTGCCGATCAAGAAGCAGCCTTGAGAAGGCTACCAAATCGTCTCTATGGTAGAAGATCGTATTCGACCATCGCGGCTCAAAACGGGTATGCCGCGCAATTGATCTGTCGCGGCAATGACACGGTCGGGAAGGTCGGGAATATCCTGGCGCGAGACCTCCCTCATCTTCATAGCGACGTATTCATCAAGTGGAGCGTGTTGCAGGACAGCCTTGGGATCGGCGATCGCCGCATGAAGGTCATGCAAGGCGTTGGCGGGAATCCGTGCCTTCTCGACCAGATACACCATCTCGGCAAGGCTGATGGCTGAAACGCCGATATGGTCACCTTTGGAAATCGTGTCATCAATGAAGGCGGAAGCGGTGCTCCCCAGACGTGGATCAGAGAACAGATACCAGATCGCCGCGTGGGTATCGGCTATGGCGACGATCATTAGAAATCAGAGCGCGGAAAATTCGCAAACATCTCTGCGCGATTCTGATCGATATCCTGGGCTGATGGCGCCTGTCCGTACTTCGACAAAAGGCCGCGCAACGAGAGGGTGGGTTCTTTCGGGCTCAGCTCCGGAGCCTCAGCGAGAATTCTATCGAGCGCCTCACGTACGAGAGCATCCGTCGAGAGACCCTTGGCCTGAGCCGCAGCAATGAGCCGGGCTTCTTCCTGCGGTTGCAGCGGCAAAGTAATGGTGCATAGAACGACGGCCTCCCTCTTCATTCTGTTCCTTGAACCCTCGTTATAGTGCGAACGGGGAGGGTCGAACTCCCATTCCCTTGCGGGAGCCAGATCCTAAGTCTGGTGCGTCTGCCAATTCCGCCACGTTCGCATGCGGTTTTACGTCTCTGAAATTATTGTATCGGAGCCGTGGGTGCTGCGTGGCACAAACGATTTTGTGTCATTCGGTTGAACATTCCCCGGGGCCACCGACATTCTTGAGGCGAGCAAATAACATCCCTCACCGTCAGGTTTCCATAGGCTACCGCTCATTGCCGGCCTCCGCTGCCCATCGTAGTTCCGCAGCTTGTAGCCTTAATCGCGCAGCGTGCCCAAACCTTCGCTCATAGTCGTCTAGCCTCAGCTGGTGAAGTTTTTCGGACAACGCGTCGTACCGGTCTCCCTGTGACTCCATCAACGACAACGAAAGTCTTCCAGCCTGAACCTGTGGCTGTGTTTGTGCGTTCCAGTAAAAGAATGACACGATTCCGGCGTACAACAACGCCGTTATCAATGCAGTCCATATGTATTTCATTTTGGCATTGCCGCACGCTTCTAGCGGCCTTCCAAGGGCTTTCTTATTTCGGTGAAAGCTTATCTTATAAACAGAATTAGGATAGCAACGCGGCGGCTATTCGCGCGGGACCTTGGTCGTGAGCGTGCCATGCGTCCACCGCCAGATCGAATCCAGGCCGCAATTCATACGCCCATGGCTCGGTATCGATGATCGAGCGGAGCCGCGACCAAAGGAAGCGGTGTTATGAGAGCAGGGCCGTCAGTTCGTCGATTCGAGATCCACGAGTCAGCCGCGGCGCTCGATTGCCGCACGCGCAGACCTCGTGTTCCAGATCCAGATCCACGTAGCCATTGACGACATGCAGGCCCGAATGCGCGTCGCATTCGGTGGCCAGGAGCTGGCTCTTGGGACCGAGATATTGCTCAAATACGGGAACCTCGAAGGCTTTCCAGAAGCTTTCGCGGTCTAAAGCCGACAGGCCTGGTTCGCCGGGATAGGTGAAAACGACAATGGAGTGTTCCACCCTCCACCCGGCGCGAGCCACTCGCAACACTTGCTCCAGAGGTCCGGCCACGGAGGCGGGAGAGAAACGCGCGGCGCGCTCGTTCCAGCCCAGGGGAAAGACGCGTATCAGCTTGGTGGGGCGGAACCCGGCGGCGAGCACGGCGGTCCGGGGAGCAGGATCGACCGGGTGAACGAAAATTGCTCCGCGCGGACGGGTTCGAATGATGACTCGCATGGGTTCACCGAGAAGGTGGTGCGCCCGCGCGCTTCATCTCAAGAAAACACCTCAGGAGAAAGAGCTTCGGCAGGTTGTCTTGAAAAATGAGGCGAGCGACTTCATCGCTGACGCCAATTTCATACAGCGCCTTGCTCTGCTGTTCGAAGACGTGCGCGTTCCAACCGCGCGGAAAATACGAGGAATCGGTGCCAAATAGCAGCCGTTTGGGGCCGGCGACGTCCAAAGCGCGGCGAAAAACGGCGCGAAGATCCAGGTGCGACTCTTCATAGCGCATCCAGCTATTGCTGCTCGAAGTATCCAGATATACGTTCGGGCATAGATCGCACAGCATAAGCGCCTCGCGGAGATATCCCGCGCCGAAATGCGGCACTACAAAGCGAAGCTTGGGGTAGCGCAGGGCGACCCCGTGAAGATCGATCGGATTGGAGTAGCGCATGTCGAACAAAGACGGCAGGCCGAGCACTTTGCGAACACCGACGCTGAGCACGCCGCAGTGCACGAAGGCGACCGTACGCGGATGGGCGGCCAGCAGTTCGAGCAAAGCCGTGACGCGGTCGTCGTAAATGCGAATATCGATGCATCGCCGGGAAAAAGCAAAGGGCGCTGATGTGGCCGCTGGCGAGCGCGGCGTCGGCTTCGGCGACAGCGCCGGGAGCAGTTGGATTGACCATCATGTAGCCGTAAAATCGCTGCGGATGGCGTTGAACCGCGGCCATGACGGATGCGCCGTCGCCGGGAATGCTAGCGATGAGGGAAGCCTTGGCGACGCCGAATTTGTCCAATTCGTGAACCCAGGCATCGGCGAGTTGAGCGGGATCTTCGCGCGGAATTTGCCAACTGAGCAGCGGAGCCAATTGATCGACAGGGACACCCTTCTGTTGTGCTAGTGAAGAGAAAAAGCCGTAAGAGAAGAAGTGAACGTGCGCGTCGGCGACTGCAAGAGGCCCCCAGGGCGTTTCGATCATGGGGCAGTTTCGTCGGCGGCTGCAGCCATGGGGAATCGCGTGATGCCGGCAGCCAGCGCCATTTGGGTGATGCCAGCGACGTTGTTCACTCCCAGTTTTTTCATCATCGTCTTCCGATAGCTGCGGACCGTTTGGAGACCTAGGTCGAGCATCACAGCGATCTCCTTGCTGGTCTTGCCTTCGGCCACCAGGCGCAATACCTGCAATTCCCGCGGCGAGAGATCGTCCAGCGCGGAGGAGGCCGGTTTGGATTCCAGATCGCCGCGCTGGATGCGATGCAGCAGGCGATCGGACACCTGCGGGCTCAAGTACGAGCCGCCTTTGGCCACCGCGCGGAGCGCGTCCAGCAGATCGCCGTCGGAAGCTTTTTTCAGAACGAAGGCGCGCGCGCCGGAGCGAATGGCGCTGACCACGGAATGCTCGTCGTCGTACATGGAAAGAATGATGATCTTCACTTCGGGGTTGTGGCGCAGAATTTCGGTGGTGGTTTCGATGCCGTTCAATCCCGGGCAGGCCGATGTCCATGAGGATCATGTCGGGCCGCTTCTTGCGGCACATCTGCACGGCTTCGGTGCCGCTCTCGGCTTCGCCAAACACCGCGAACTCCTCGCTGTGGCGCAGAATGGCCTTAATGCCATCGCGCATGATTTTGTGATCGTCCACCAGGAGTACTTGAAAGGCCATATGCGCTAACGCCCATCCTCGCTGGGTGGCGCGGGCAGAGGAAAACTAGCACGCACGAGCCCGCCCTTGCCGGTGGACCGCTGGACTTTGAGTGTCACGTGATTCTTCGATGCATAATACTCCATCAGCAACCGGCCGAGCGGCTCGGAATTGGGGGCAGCAGATTCACAGGGCTTTCCATTGTCGGTAATCTCCAACACGTACTCCCCGCGGGAACGCTTCACATAAATGTCGATGAGCGAGCAGCCAGGCGTCGCGACGGCGGTTTCCAGCGCACATTCGGTTATCTTATAGAAGGCCTTCGCAAGAATAGTGGGAACGCGCAGAGAAGCATCGAAATGCAAGCGCACGGTGCCGGGGAAGTCGGAGCGAATTTTCCGGCCAGCCGGTCGAGCGCGAAGCGCAGCCCGGCCCTTTCGACAATGGAGGGGTTGAGTTCGTTACTAATGTCGCGCAATTGCTCGATGGCTTGTTCCAGCAGCTCCTGGATCTCGGCGGCCCGGCCGTCCAATCCAGGGGCTTGCTCGCGGAAATCCATCCGCATGGCGTCCAACTGCAATCCGACGGCGCTTAGGATCTGGCTCACGTCGTCATGCAGCAGCCGGGAGACGCGGGCCAGCACGGCCTCGTGCTCGTTGATGGCGGCGAAGAGCTTTTGGGCCAGAACCGGTTGAGGCGCATCTGCCATTTATCTTTCGTTTGGACGCTTCTGGCTAATAATGCACGATTTCGGACGGGAACGCAACCTTTGAGAATTGTTTCAGCTATTATTGCGCGCCGGGAGCGGGAAGCGCGAAACGCCGCGTAATCTCGCGGGAAGCGCTGGCGGCGTCGATGAATAGAATCGCGTGCAAGCCCAAGGCCTCGGCGCCGCGGATATTGGGTTCTCGATCATCCAGGAACAGAGCTTCGGAGGGCGCCAAGCCGAGCTGCTTCAAGCAATGCTCATAAATTCCGGGCGCCGGTTTGGATCGGCCGAACTCGCAGGAGAATACGCGGACATCGAAATCGGGGAGCCAGGGGCAGCCGAGAATATAGTCCCGAATTGCAGCGGGCATGTTGGAGAGAAGAGCGGTGCGGAAGCCGGCGGCGCGGAGATCCCGCGCCCATTGAGGCATCACGGGCGCCGGGTAGGACCAACTGCGGCTGTCGATATCGATCGAGAGGAGATCTGTGCGCGGGATAACCATCGCGACGCTACTGCCTGCCAATAGGCGGTGGGATCGAGCGCGGCATCGTCGTAGGCGGCGCGAAACTGCCAATAGCTTGCGATAAATTGCGGAAGTGGAAGATCGAGGATGGCAGCCAGCGCTTGTACGTCGGACGCGGGCTGCGATTGAGAGAGCACGTTGCCGTAATCGAAGATGACCGCTTTGGGAGAAATGAGCACCTTTACGATGGTAACGGCACGGGGACTCGGCTAAGATCTGAGGATATGCATTTCTTGTCCGTTTTGCTCGCGTTAGTTGCTATCGTTTCTTGGGGGCAGGAACCGAGAGAGGGTGCACCTGGCGACGCCAAAAAGCTGGTAAAGATCCGGCGGATTGTGGTGGAGGGTACCCGGCTGCCCACCCTGTCAGTTATCCGGCTGGCTGAAATCAAGGCGGGCGACGAGGTCGATTTCCCTAAGCTACAAAAGGCTTTACACAAGGTGACTCAGACGGGCCTCATCAACAGCATCGACTTCGAGTACGAATCACTGCCGGACAAAGAAACGGACGTGATCCTGCACTTGATTTGTACGGATGCGAAGCCGCTCGCCAAAGCGTCGATTCAGATTCCGAAGGTAAATGAGGACGACGTGTGGGCGTGGCTTAGCGAACAAGCAGACCCCCTATTTACGCGGGAGCTTCCGGCGACCGAGGCCGCGATCGGGCTGTATTCGCGCTGGATCACGAAGTACATCGAGGCTCATGGCGAGCCGACGTTTCAAGAAAAATTCGCTGTGACCGCGGATGCGGCTAGTTCGAACGGCGCGAATGTTCCTGACCGGCTGATCTTCAAGGTAGTGAAACGTCGCGGCGTGAAATGAGCTAGGCGGCCTTGATCTCGGTCCAGAGGCGATCGCGCAGACGCTGCGTAGCGGGATCGAGCGTGAGGGCCCATTCGCCGCGCGCGACGATTTCCGGCGCGGGATAAAGAGTCGGATTGTCGCGAAACTCGGGCGGCAGGATTTTGCGTGCGCCCGCGTTGGTGGTGGTGGTGCGTGCGGTGATCGCGTTGGCGGCGGCGATGTCGGGGCGCAGTAAAAAATTGATGAACTGATGCGCGAGCTCCTGGCGCTTGCTCTCGCGCAGGATCACGCTGGCGTCGGGGTAAACGGCGTAGCCTTCGGCCGGATAGACAAAGCTGACGTCGCGCGACGAATCCATGGCTTGCTGCGCGGTGGTGTTCCACATATGCGCGGCCAGCACGTCGCCCGAGACCAACTGGTCGCGAGCTTCGGCGTTGAGATAGGCGCGCAATAGCGGCTTTTGGCTGATAGCTTCGGCGCGAGCGCGATCGAGCTGGGCGGGATCGGCGGTGTTCACCGAGAAGCCCAGCTTCTTCAGGCACGCGCCCATGGTGTCGAACGGATCGTCCAGCATGGTCATGCGGCCTTTGAGGCGCGGGTCCCACATATCGCCCCACGCTTTGGGCGGCGGATCAAGGAGCTTGCGATTATAGGCAATGCCGGCAGCGGTAACCATGTAGGGAATGGACCAATTCAGTTTGGGGTCCCAATCGGGACGCTGGAATCGGGGCTCGAGCTGCGAAAGGTTGGTGAGAGCTTCGCGATGGATGGGCGCTACCAGTCCATTCGCTAGGAGCGGTTTGACGATGTAGCCAGTGGGAAAGACCACGTCCCAGCCGGAATTGCCGCCCATGACGCGCGCGAGCATTTCTTCGTTGCTTTCGTAAATGCCATATCGAACGCGGACGCCGAACTCGGCTTCGAACTTGGGAACGGTATCGGGCGCGATGTAGGCCGACCAATTGAGGATGTTGAGGCGCGGGCGGCGGTCGCGCGAGCAGGCGGTGAGGCCAGTTGCGGCCAGCGAGCCAAAGAGGAAATAGCGACGGTTCGTCACGTGGTGCGCAACCTTTCCGAGATCAGCACCAGCGAACCGAATCCGATGACGATGAGAGCCGAAATCGCATTGACGACGGGATTCACGCCACGCCGTGCGATGGCGTAAATCACCATGGGCAAGGTTTCTGAATCAACGCCGGCGACTAGACTGGTGATCACATAGTCGTCAAACGAAACGGTGAAGGCCAGTAAAGCGGCGGCGACCACCCCAGGCAAAATCGCCGGGAGCGTGACGTAGCGGAAGGCCTGCCATTCGTTGGCGCCCAGATCGAGCGCGGCTTCCTCGAGCGTCGCGTCGACAGTACGCAGCCGCGCGATGACGACGATGACCACATAGGCGATGGAGAACGAAACGTGCGCGAGGATCACGGTGTGCATCCCGAGCTGGACCCGGAGGAAGCGAAAGATCCACTGGTAGAAGGCCAGTAGCGAGATGCCGGTGACGATTTCAGGAGTGACTAGCGAAAGATACAACGAGCCAGCAAGCGGTCGCGATGTCCGCTTCCAGAGTCCGTACGCGCAGAGCGTCCCGAGAACGGTGGAGATGATGGTGGCGACGACGGCGATGATCAGGCTGTTCAGCGCGGACTCGGTCAATTGCGAATCGTGCAGCGCGGCCGAGTACCAGCGCAGTGAGAAGCCTTCCCAGACGGTGAAGCGCGAAGAGTTGAAGCTGAAGATGGAGAGGATCAGCAGCGGCAGATGAAGGAACAAAAAAGCGCCAGCCGCATAGATGGCGAGTCCCGTTCCGCGCGGCTTCACAGAAGATCCTCGCCCTCGCCCCGTGCGATCGCAAACAGGAGCACCATCACGATGGCCATCAAGACCAGCGAGATGGCGGCGCCGAAGGGCCAATCGCGCGCGGTGGTGAATTGGTTTTGGATCAGGTTGCCGATCATGACGGACTTTCCGCCGCCCAGCAGGTCGGGCGTGAGATAGGCTCCCAGGCAGGGAATGAAAACCAGAATCGCTCCGGCGCGAATACCGGGAGCGGAGAGCGGAATGGTGATACGTGTTAGTGCGGCCCAGGGCTTCGCGCCGAGGTCGGCCGCAGCTTCGAGAAGGCTGCGGTCCAGGCGTTCGAGCGTGGCGTAAAGCGGCAGCACGGTGAACGGGAGATATCCGTAGACCAGGCCGAGAATCACCGCGCCGTCGTTATAGAGCAGGGGCAGGGGAGCATGGATGAGGCCGAGCTTCTGCAGAAACGTGTTCAGCAAGCCGGTGTCGCGCAGCAGAAACATCCACGCGTAAGTGCGAACCAGGAAGCTGGTCCAGAAAGGGAGCATCACCAGGCCAAGATAGAAATTCTTGTGCCTGCCCGCGCGCGAGATAAACAGCGCGAGCGGAAAGCCGAGCAGCAGGCAGAGCGCAGTGGAGGCGCCGGCGACCCAAAACGATCGCCAAAGGATTGCGAGATAGATGGGATCGATGAGGCGCTGGTAACTTTCCGCGGTCCAGGGCAACGTGATGCCGCCGTAGACGCCGCGCGTCAGGAGGCTATAGCCGAGGATGATGGCGAGTGGCGCGAGAAACAGGGTGATGACGACGGTCCAGGTGGGAGCGAGAAACCACGCGCGCAGGCGGTTCATTCGAATCGAAGCTCATCGGCTGGTTCCCACAGAAGATGGACGGATTCACCAGGTGCGAAGGTGGCGCCAAGTCGCGAAACCTCCACGACGGCGGGCTCGCCATCGGACAGGCGGGTGTCGACGTGAACGCAGTTGCCGAGGAATGTGGAATGCACGATTGTCGCGGGGCGCGAGCGATGCCCGTTGCGCGACGGTTCTCGCGCGATGCGCATGGCTTCGGGGCGGACGCCGACGTCTCCGATCCAGTTGACCGCGCCCAAGAACGACGCGACGAATCGCGTTCTGGGCGTGAGATAAATTTCTTCGGGCGTGCCTACTTGCTCCAGGCGGCCCTTGTTCATGACGCCCAACCGGTCGGACAGCGAGAGCGCCTCTTCCTGATCGTGGGTGACAAACAGGAACGTAATGCCGACTCGTCGCTGGATGGCTTTCAATTCGGCGCGGACTTGTTTGCGGAGGTTGGGGTCGAGCGCGGAGAGCGGCTCATCGAGCAGCAGAACGTCGGGTTCCAGCACTAAGGACCGCGCAAGCGCGACGCGCTGGCGTTCACCGCCTGAGAGTTGCGCGGGCCGCCGCGATTCTTTGCCGGCGAGCTGAACCAGATCGAGCACATCCTTGACGCGATTGTCGATGTGATTTCCCGATCGGCGTCGCAGGCCAAACTCGACGTTATCGCGCACCGAAAGATGCGGAAAAAGCGCGTAGTTTTGAAAGACTGTGCTGACATTGCGCTGATAGGGTTTCAGGTGCTGGATGCTGGAACCGTTGAGGCGAATCTCGCCGTGCGTGGGCTCTTCAAATCCGGCGACCATGCGCAAGGTAGTGGTCTTGCCGCATCCGGAGGGCCCAAGCAGCGAGAAGAATTCACCGCGGACAAGGCTCAGCGAAACGCCCGTGACGGCGTGATGCGAGGGATAGTGCTTCGAAACGCCGCGAAGCTCTAATACATCCATGGAACTTGCATCTTAGCGCAAATTGACCAGCCACGAACACCGATGAACGCGGATTTCGAGCTATCGCGAAGCAGCTATTTGGCTGAGTTGAAGCGCTTTTCGATTTCCGTCCAATTTACTACGCTCCACCACGCGGCGATGTACTCGGGCCGTCGGTTTTGATACTTGAGGTAGTAGGCGTGCTCCCAAACGTCAAGTCCGAGGATCGGATAATGACCCTCCATCAGTGGGTTGTCCTGATTGGCCGTTGAGAAGAGCTCCAGGCCTTTGCCGGTTTTGGCCAGCCAGGCCCAGCCGGAACCGAAGCGGGTGGTGGCCGCCGCTCCGAATTTTTCCTTGAACGTGTCGAAGCTGCCGAACGTAGTGTTGATCGCTTGCGCGATGTTGCCGCTGGGCGCGCCTCCGGCCTTGGGCGCGAGAATGGTCCAAAACATGGAGTGATTGATGTGACCGCCGCCGTTGTTGCGCACCGCGGTCTTTATGCCATCGGGCACGATGCTCAAGTTGTTGGCCAACAGCTCTTCGACTGTTTTGCTTTGCAGATCGGGCGCGGATTCCAGCGCCTTGTTCAGATTCGTCACGTAAGCGGCGTGATGCTTGTCGTGATGAATCTCCATGGTCTGCTTGTCGATGTAAGGCTCCAACGCATCAAACGCGTAAGGCAGCGGGGGAACGGTAAATGGCATAGTTTCTCCTGTTGATTCTCAGTTTGAGCCAGCGAAACCGCCGGCCTTTTCAAAAGCGTCCGCAAGGCGGAACATAGTGGTCTCGTCGAAGTGCTTGGCGAGGATCTGCATGCCGACCGGCAGACCTTGGGATGTTTTTCCGCAAGGCACGCTCATGCAGGGGATGCCCGCCAAGTCACCGGTGATGGTGTAAATGTCAGACAGATACATTTCCATGGGGTCGTCCACCTTCTCGCCGATTTTGAAGGCGGGGAAGGGCGAAACCGGAGCGACGATCGCGTCGACTTCAGTAAAAGCCTTGCGGAAATCTTCTGCGATCAGCGCACGCACCTTTTGTGCCTTTAAGTAATAGGCATCGTAGTAGCCGTGGCTCAGCACGTAGGTGCCCAGCATGATGCGGCGTTTGCATTCAGCGCCGAAGCCTTCTCCTCGCGTAGAGCGATACATGCCACTCAGCGTATCTTCGTTGGCGCGCGTGGTGTAACGTACTCCGTCGTAGCGCGCGAGATTCGAACTGGCCTCGGCGGTCGCGATGATGTAGTAGCAAGGCACGGCGTACTTGGTGGCGGGCAGGCTGATGTCGCGCACTTCGCAGCCGAGTTTCTTTAGGGCGGCAATCGCTTGCTGGATTCGGTCGCCCGATTCGCTGGCGAGCCCTTCGAAATATTCGCGCGGGAGGCCGATCTTCAAGCCGGCGACTTTACCATCCAGCTGTGCGGTGTAAGGCGGCACGGGGGCAAAGGCGGAAGTGGAATCGCAATGGTCGCGGCCGGCCATGCTTTCAAGTAATAAAGCCGCGTCCCGCACCGTTCTGCCAAATGGTCCGATGTGATCAAGCGAACTGGCGAACGCGACCAATCCGTAGCGCGAAACGCGGCCGTATGTGGGCGTGACGCCGACCACTCCGCAAAATGAAGCAGGCTGACGGACGGAACCGCCGGTGTCCGATCCAAGCGCGGCCACGGCTGTTCCTTGCGCAACCACCGCGGCTGATCCTCCGCTTGACCCGCCGGGCACCCGATCGAGTGCTATGGGATTACGCACCGGCCCGAACGCCGAATTTTCATTGGAGGAGCCCATCGCGAATTCGTCGCAATTTGTTTTTCCCAGAATCACGGCGCCGGCCTGTTCCAGACGAACCACGGCCGTGGCGTCGTAAGGCGGGATGTAGCGTTCCAGCAGGCGCGATCCACAAGTGGTTCGGACACCCTTGGTAACGATCACGTCCTTCACCGCGATGGGCACGCCGGCGAGAGGTCCTGCGTTTTCTCCGGCGGCCAGCTTCTTGTCCACTCGTTCGGCTGCGGCCAGTGCGCGCTCCGGACAAAAGTGGAGATACGCGTTGGTCTTCGGATTTTCAGCCTCGGCGAATGCGAGCGCGGACCGCGTCAACTCGACGGCACTGAACGTGCGCGCGGACAAGCCCGCCTGCACCTCGTCGATGGTAAGAGATTCAGTGATCACCGCTCGATAACCTTCGGAACTTTGTAGTACCCGACGCCAGCCAGCGGCGCGTTCGCCAGAGCGTCTTCGTTGCCGAGCGGCGGAATAATTTCGTCAACGCGGAGGGTGGCATTCTCCTCACTTTGATAGAGCACCTGTGACATGGGCTCGACGGCGGAGGTGTCCAACTCGTTGAGCGCATCCATATGAGTGAGGATCTCGTCCATGTCCTTCGTCAAACGCGCGATTTCCGTATCGGTCAGGTTCAGATTCGCGAGATCGGCGACATCCCGAACCTTAGCCTCGGTGATCTTCACGCTGTCGCCCTCTTGCGCGCTTGCTTATATAGGATGCGAAAAACGGGATCTTCGATACCATCGGCTTCATCAACCAGCGCGGTGTTACCGTGACTCTGCGCGGCTTGCGGCGGCCGCCGCGGTGTGGCGATACGAAATTCCAATCCGGTCACGATGCCGCCGCCGATCACCGACGTGAGTTTCGCAAGGATATCGAAGCGCAGATGAAACAGCTGCTTCTGCCAAATTGCGTCTTCCACTTCGACAACCAGCGTTCCACGGACCAGGGCTTTGGGCGATGCCTTGGCGGCAATCCGTTTTCCCACCGTGGCGTGCCAGGCGGCGCGCGCCAGCTCTTCCGGTGAAATCGTGTCGCTATTTTTGATTTTGGCGAGGATCTTGCCAGCTCGTTCCATCGGGACCGAACTCAATTCTAACATCCAGTGGCGCCGCGCGGTGCCATTATAGAAACATGCCCTCGCAACTTCGGCGTTGGATCTGTACGGCCGGCGCGTTAGTCCTGTTGATTCCCGCGCAGGCCGCTCCGCCTGCCGCGCCCAAGACCAAGCTGGTAGTTGCCATCATTATCGATCAGTTTCGCTACGACTATATGACGCGCTTTGACGCCTCCTATCAAGGCGGCCTGCGGAAGCTGCACGATGCGGGCGCGTTCTTCACCGACGCACACCAGGCCCACTTTCCAACTGTGACTGCGGTCGGACACGCCGCGTTCCTGACCGGATCGATTCCGGCGATCGAGGGAATCATCGGGAACGAGTGGTTCGATCGCGAGACAGGAAAAATGGTTACCAGCGTTTCGGACGACGCGACCAAGCTGGTGGGCGGGAACGCCGGCTCGGGGTCCTCCCCTCGACGCCTGGTAGGGAGCACACTCGGGGACGAAATCAAAATCGCCGGTCCAAGCGACACCACTGTGATCGGTATTTCTTTGAAGGATCGCGCTGCGATTTTGCCTTCTGGCCACGCGGCGAATGCGGCTTATTGGTTCGAGTCCGAGTCCGGACGGTTCGTCAGCAGTACTTACTACATGAAGGAGCTGCCCGTATGGGTGCAGGCCTTCAACAAAAGCGATGCGGCGAATCGCGATGCCGGAGCCAAGTGGATGCCGATCGATGCGGCCCCTGGAGCGCAGCCGTTTCGTACACTCCCCGCGAAGCCCGGCAAAGCATATTACGAAGAGATGGCCCGCTCGCCCTACGGGAACGAGTTCCTGGAAGCTTTCGCCGAGCAGGCCCTGAAGGAAGAGCATCTGGGACAGCACTCCGGTACGGATGTCCTGACGGTGAGCTTTTCGAGCAATGATTTGCTGGGGCACCAAGTGGGGCCGGACGCTCCGGAAGTTCGCGATATGTGTATACGGACGGATCGCGTGCTTGGTAAATTGTTGCAGGCCATCGAAGCCGAAGCTGGGGCAGGCAACTATGTGGTGGTGTTGTCGGCCGATCATGGCGTGGCGCCCCTGCCCGAAGAATTGACGAAGCGGGGCATGGCGGCAGGGCGCTTTTCAGGTGACGAAGTTCGCCGCACCATCGATATGGCACTGATGGAAAAATACGGCCCAGGCAAGTGGATCATGGGTGACGCTGAAAAGTCAGGGTATCTGAATTACGAACTTCTGCGCGAAAAACATATTGCGCCTGGCGAGGCGGCGGAAATCGCCGCGGATGCTGTGCGCAAGCTTCCATACATTTTCCGCGTTTACACCAGCACGCAACTGGAGCATGAGAACCTGGCGGGCGATCCTATCGGGAATTTAATGCAGCGCGGCTATTATCGCGGACGCTCGGCGGACCTGTTCATCGTTCAGAAGCCCTACTGGCTGGGGTTTAAAGGCGGTACGTCGCACGGCACACCGTTCAGCTACGATACCCACGTGCCAGTGATTTTCTTCGGCCGCGGCATTCGCGCCGGCCGTTACGACGAAAATATCCGTGTGGCCGATATCGCGCCGACTCTCGCGGCGCTGCTCGGAGTGAATGAGCCCAGCGGATCGGTGGGACGCGTGCTGCCGGTAATCGAGAAATAGCCAGGCTTACACTCAATCATGGTGCTAACAAAAGAAGAACTGATTGCCGCTCTGCAAGACGAAATTCGCATCCTGCTGCACTTGGCTGGCAAGGTGGATAAATCGAAACTCGATTACCGGCCGACGCCCAAGCAGCGCAGTATTCTTGAATTGCTGCGGTATATGGCGATCATGGGCCCCACCCAGATTGCGGTCATCAAAACCGGAACCTTCAACCGGACCACGCTCGGCGCCATCTGGCAGCCGGCGGAGACGGCAGCGAAAACGATGAGCTACGACCAGGCCGTCGCCGCGATCCAAGAACAATCCGACGAATATGCCCGCCTGTTGAGCGGATGGACCGACGCCGATTTCCGCAGCGACGTCGACATGTTCGGTCACAAATCATCGAAAGGCGCGCTGGTGGTGAACCTGGTGCTCGGGGCCCACGCCGCCTATCGGACTCAGCTTTTTTGCTATCTGAAGTCCTGCGGGCACGACGAATTGAACACCATGAATCTGTGGGCGGGAGTAGACGGGCCCGCTTAGGGTTCCGTCGTCGCTTTGCCGTCCAGCACGAAGGTGTAGATACGGCTGGGCGGCGCCTTCACCTTCGGTCCGGTACTTTCGCCGAACTGCACCACTACGCCGCGTCCTGCCAGGATCGAAACATATTGCTTGCCGTCGAGTTCATAGGTGACGGGCGTGGCAGCGCCGGGCGCAATCTTCGCTTCCCACAGCTTTGCGCCGGTTTCGGCATTGTAGGCGTAGAGGTCGCCAGCTGACGATCCGTGGAAGACCAGATTCCCGGCTGTTGCAACCACGCCGCCATTAAATCCACTGCTGTACGGAATACGCCAGCGTTCTTTCTGCGTCACTGGATCCCATGCGACGAGAAAGCCTCCTGGGGGAGGCGGGGCATTGTCGCCTCCAGGGCCGGCTGTTGTAGGCGGAGGCCGAAAGGCTTTCGAAACGTCCAGTCCTGTGTTCGCGGATAACCCGCGCCGTCCTTTTTGAAACTTGAAGTTTGGATCGGGCGCGTAGGTCATCGTGCTTTCCTGGCCAGGAAGGTAGACGAGTCCAGTAATAGGGCTGTATGCCATGGGATGCCAATTGTGCGCACCACCGGCGCCCGGGGCCACAACCGCCGCGTCCTTACCGTAGAGGGCTTCAGAATTGAAGTTCGGACGGCCGGTTTTTAAGTCGATGCTCTTGGCCCAGGTGACGTTCTTGGCGTACGGCTCGGCCGAAATCAACTCGCCCGTGATGCGATCCATCACATAGAAGAAGCCGTTCTTCGGCGCGTGCATCAGAACTTTGCGCGGCTTGCCGTTGATCGCAAGATCGGCCAGGATCATGGGCTGCGTTGCGGTGTAATCCCACTGATCGCCAGGGACTTCCTGGTAATACCAGGCCATCCTGCCGGTGTCGGGCTTGAGCGCGACGATCGAAGAAAGATACAGATTGTCGCCGCCTTGCGGACTGCGAAAATTGATGTCCCATGGTCCGCCGTTGCCGGTGCCAATGTAGAGCAAGTCGGCTTGCGCGTCGTACGCCATGCCGTCCCAAGGCGTGCCGCCGCCGCCGTATTTCCACCATTCGCCGGTCCAAGTCTTAGCGGCTTTCTCAAGCTCGGGATTTTCGAAAGGCTTCGAAGGATCGCCCGGTACGATGTAGAATCGCCAAGCCTGCTTGCCGGTGTTGGCGTCGTAAGCCGTAACAAAACCGCGCGCGGCGAATTCGGCCCCGCCGTTTCCGATGATGACTTTGCCTTTGACGATGCGGGGTGCGCCGGTGATGCTGTGGTCTTCCTTGGGATCGGTGGTTTGCACGCTCCAGATAGATTTACCGGTTTCGGCGTCCAATGCGATCAATCGGCCATCCAGCGCGCCCACATAGACCTTGCCCTGGTACAGCGCGACGCCGCGATTCACGGGACCGCAGCAGAGACGCGGACCGTCTACGCGCGCGATGTCGGGATCATAGCGCCACTTTTCTTTGCCGGTGCGGGCGTCCACGGCGAACACGACGCTCCATGGGCCGGTGGCGTACAGGACGCCATTGGAGATCAGCGGCGTCGATTCAATGGCTCCCTCGGTTCCGGTTTGCCAGGTCCATGCCAGCCCCAGGCGCGAGACGTTTTCTGCGTTGATCTGTTTCAACGGGCTGAAGTGCGTCTCGGCATAGTCGTGGCCGTAAGTAACCCATTCGTCTGGCGAGGCTTTCCGCAAAGCGCTATCGTCAACGCGCTTGGGTTGCTGAGCCAGCGCCAGGCAAGCGCCGAAGACGGGCGCGATCAGTAGTTTAGGGCAGTGCAAAGGCATAAATTCCATTAATTCCGCGCGGCGGATGCAGCTCCGGGGTTTCTCCCAGCAGCACGCCGTCTAATAATCCATTGCCGGTCATGACAGCAACGTATTGTTTGCCGTTAACCGCATAGGTGATGGTGCTCACTGAAATTGATCCGCCTAAAATCGATTCCCAGAGCTTCTTCCCAGTCTCGGCGTCGTAAGCGCGGAAGCGGCGATTCAGATCGCCCTGAAAAAGCAGGCCGCCGGCCGTGACCAGAGCCGCGCCATCGGAAGGCGACCGGCCGACATTGATGCGCTGGACCTCGCCAGTCTCGAGATTGATTTTCCCGATCGCGGTCAAAGCGTTCGGATCCGATCCCGGACGCGGCACGGCCTTGCGCGTCTCGCGCTGCTGTTTTGGATCTGCGCCGGCCGAAACCATGTCGAGGCAATTATCGATGTAGGGAACGTAGAGCGAGTTGGTGTCGGGATCGAACGCCGTGGGCCAAAAGCTCCTCGTGTTGTAGGAGCAGATGATGTGCTCCTCGCCCGGCTTCTTGTTCACCAGGTCCTAGTTGATGGTGACCTTGCCGGTCTTGCCATCGATATTGGAAATCAGGAACAGCGGGTCATCGTAAGGAAACGGCGTGGCCCACAGGAACTGGCCGGTTGCCGCGATCGATCTCGAAAACTCCGCCGCCTTCACCCACCATTACCGCGACGTCGTGCTCCTCGCCTCGCGGAATATCGGGATTGAACCACTTCACGAATTTCGGATCGGGATTGAATTTCTCCCGGACCAGCGTCCGCTCGTGCGTATAATCCATGTCCCAATCGTCGGCGGGCAGATGCTGGTAATACCATTTGAGCTTGCCGGTTTCAGGATCCAGCGCGACGGTGGAATTGCTGTATAGATCGGATGGCGACGTTCGCGACGTGCCATCGGGATCGCCGCCATGGCGCTCCAGCCGAGTATCGGGCATCGGATTGGCGATGCCCCAGTACAGCGTTTTGCGGACGGGATCGTAGGTGCCGGGCAATCCCCAGGTGGATGCTCGATTGGTGTCTTTGAAATCCTTGCCCCAGCTCTCGGAGCCAGGCTCGCCGGGCGCGGGTACGGTGTAAAACTTCCAGACATCCTTGCCGGTGATGGCATCTTGCGCGGCGATGAAGCAGGTGTCGCGCGTCTTTCCACAGGCCCTGCCGGAGATTACTTTGCCATCCACAACGATCGGCCCCGAGGTGTTCTGAGCTTCACCAGTGCTGGTCTCCCAGCGCTGCTCGCCGGTGCGGGCGTCCAGGCCGACCACAAAGCCATCGGGCGCGGTGTAGAGAACCACATCCTGATAAATCGCGAGCGACTTGGTGCGCGCGGTGCTCGCCGCAGCCGAAGGAACCTTGCGCTTGTACTCCCAAATGAGATCGCCATTGGTGGCGTCCAGCGCTTGCACCATGGCGCCGGGTTCCACCAGATACATCACGCCGTTGTGCACGATGGGAATGGTTTCGGAAGTGCCCGGGCTCAGGCCGCGCGTCCACGCCATGCGAAGCTGGCTGACGTTCCCACGATCCACCTGCTTCAGCGGGCTGAAGCGCTGCGCGTCGTAAGTGCGGCTGTACATCAGCCAATCGTCGGGCGACGGATGCAACAGCATGTCTTGCGTGACCGGCACGTAGTCCTTCACCACTTGCGCATCTGCGCGTCACCACGGCCAGAGCCGCGAACAGAACTGTGCGAATCATGCTGGCCGTCATTTTATAGCAAACGGGGTGATAGAATCACTTCGATCGGGAGGACGCGATGCGAATTCTTGGACTGCTATTGATCGCCGGAACAGCGATGGCGCAGGCCCCTGGCACGTTTCAACCGGTAGGGAACATGAAGCAGTTGATGATCGACATCATTTACCCGACGTCTGACGCGATCTTCTATGTCGACCGCGATGCGCCCAAGACTCAACAGGATTGGAATGTTTTGCGGACGCAGGCGTTGACCCTGGCCGAATCGGGCAACCTGCTTATGATGGAAGGCCGCGCGCGCGACCAGAAGAATTGGATCATGGAGTCGAAGATGCTGGTGGATATCGGCGCGAAAGCCTACAAGGCCGCGCAGGCCAAGGATATCGACGGCATTCGCACGCTGAACGATTCGCTGAATGCCGCCTGCGTCGTGTGCCATTATCAATACCGGCCGGGCTACCACAGGCGGAAGTGACGGAGCGCTATGCTAGTTCTTTAAGCCAGCCATGCGATTCTTTGCTCCAATAAAAACCGTTCTTCTGATCAGCTTCGTCGCCTGCGCCGCCTTAGTGTGCGCTGTCTGGCTACCGGCGCAAGAGACCACCAAGGAGAATCCGGCCAAGGGCATGCCGCCCAGAGCCGCTCCATCTGAATATCAGGCGCAAGCGCAAGCCGGCATGGTGACCATCGCGGCGGAGTTCATGGGCCACGCCGTCCCTACTCCCGAACAGACCGTCGCCGCGGAGGATTATGTGGTGGTTGACGCCGGGCTGTTTGGCCCGCCCGGAACGCGGACCACGCTGGCGCGGGGGGACTTTTCGCTGCGCATCAACGGCAAGAAGACCGCCCAGCCCAGCGAGCCGTACGAGCTGGTTTTTAGGTCACTGAAAGATCCCCAGTGGCAACCGCCTGAGCCGGAAGAGACCAAGTCGAAGGGTGGGATTTCCACGGGAGGCGGTGGTGGTAGCCAGGATAAAACTCCTCCCACGCCCCCCAAGATGCCCTTCGAGCTGCGGCGCACCATGGAACAGCACGTTCAGCGGGCAGCTATGCAGGAAGGCGACCGTCCCTTGCCTCAGGCGGGCCTGCTGTTCTTCTCTTACCGCGGCAAGGCGGAAGGCATCCATTCGCTCGAGCTGATATACAGCGGGGCTGCGGGAAACGCCACCGTGACGCTGCAGCCGTAGTGCATAAACTACTGTGTCTTCTGTAAGATACATTCGATCCTGACGGCCCGTCCCGCCCCCTCTCCGCTCCGCAAACCCGATATGATACGAGGTGCGGATAGCAGATAGGAGACTGCCGGCATGGCTTTCCAACTGACAGTGAATGGACGGTCCAGTACCGTCGACGTACCCGCGGATATGCCCCTGTTGTGGGTGATTCGCGACGTTCTGAAGCTAAAAGGGACCAAGTACGGCTGCGGGATCGGCCAGTGCGGCGCTTGCACCGTCCACTTGAACGGCAAAGCGGTCCGGAGCTGCCAGACGCCCGTCTCAGCGGCCTCCAAATCGCCCATCACCACGCTCGAAGGCTTATCGGCGGAGGGCACGCATCCGGTGCAACTGGCCTGGCTCGAGATCGATGTTCCGCAATGCGGTTATTGCCAGGCTGGACAAATGATGTCAGCCGCCGCATTGCTTGCCAAGACGCCCAAGCCGACCGACCAAGACATTAACTCGGCCATGAACGGAAACCTGTGCCGCTGCGGAACCTACGTTCGCATTCGCCAGGCCATCCATAAAGCGGCCGAGATCGCAACCACCAGCAACGTGAAGAAGCCGTCGGAAGTCGCGGCGGGCGCAGGCGGAGCTAGGGACTAAGGGAGGCCACGAAAAAATCATGGTTGTCAATCGACGTTCATTCTTAGTAAGCGTGAGTTCGCTGGCGGGCGGCGGCGTGCTGCTCGGCTTGGCTATCAAACCACAGAAGGCCTCGGCCCAATTCGGACCAGGGGCGCCTGCGGTGCCGAACAATTTCATCAAGATCTCTCCCGATGGCACGGTCACCATCATGGCCAAGGATCCGGAAGTCGGCCAAGGCGTCAAGACCATGCTTCCCATGCTGATCGCCGAAGAGCTGGATGCCGATTGGAAGATGGTCAAGATCGAGCAGACCGACTACGACGACACGAAGTATGCCATGCAGTTCGCCGGCGGCAGTTTGGCGACTCCGTTCAATTGGGACCCGATGCGTCGCGTCGGCGCGGCCGGGAGGCAGTTGTTGGTGAGCGCTGCGGCCCAAACCTGGGGCGTCCCTGATTCGGAATGCTCGACGACCGCGGGGCGGGTGCTTCACGCCGGATCGAAACGCTCTGTAGGGTATGGGGAAATTGCGAGCAAAGCCGCTGCTATGCCCGCGCCCGATTTGAAGACCGTCAAGCTGAAAGATCCCAAGGATTACAAGATCATCGGCCGCAGCCAGCGCGGCTACGATGTTCCTAAGATCGTCACCGGCAAGCCGATTTTCGCCATCGATTTCACGCTGCCGAACATGCTGTTCGCCGTCTTCCAAAAGTGCCCGGTGTTCGCGGGCAAAGTGGTGAGCGCGAATCTGGACGAAATCAAAGCCATGCCGGGCGTCCGCAATGCGTTCGTCGTGGAAGGCAACGTGAAGCCCGGCGTCATCGTGGAACAGGAACCGGGCCTTGAGCCGGGCGTCGCCATTGTCGCCGATAGCTGGTGGCAGGCGCAGTCCGCGCGCAAGAAACTGGTAGTGAAGTGGGACGAAGGACACGGCGCGTCGCAATCGAGCGCTGGTTTTGCGCAAAAGGCCGAGGAGCTTTCCAAGCAGGCGCCCGGCAAAACGCTTCGTAAAGATGGGGATCCGGATGCTGCGCTACAGGGCGCGGCGAAGGTGGTGGAAGCGGCCTACGTCTATCCGTTCATCGCGCACGCTCCGCTTGGAGCCGCAGAATTGCACCGCGCATTGGCAGGGCGACAAGATCGAGATCTGGTCCAACAGCCAAATTCCCGGCGGCGGCCGGTCGCTTGGTGGCGAAGACCTTGGGCATTCCCGAAAAGAGCGTCACGCTTCACATGCAGCGCGGCGGCGGCGGCTTCGGCCGGCGTCTGACCAACGACTATATGGTGGAATCGGCCTGGATTTCGAAGGTGGTGAACGCGCCGGTGAAACTGCTCTGGACGCCGCGAAGACGACTTCGGGCACGACTATTATCGTCCGGGCGGATTCCAATTCCTGAAGGGCGGCGTGGACGCGTCGGGCAAGCTCGTCGCGTGGCGCAATCACTTTGTCAGTTGGGGCGATGGCGATCGTCCGTCGCCCTCTTCCACCATGGGCGCCACCGAATTTCCAGCGCGCTACATTCCCAACTACGCGCTGCACACTTCCAACCAGCCGCTTATGGTTGAAGACGGGAGCGCTACGCGCGCCGGGCAGCAACGTATACGCGTTCGTCACGCAGATCGTTCATCGATGAACTGGCGCATGCCGCTGGCAAAGATCCAGTGGAGTTTCGTCTCGCTTTGCTCGAAAACAAGCCCCTTCCGGCTCCTCCGCCGCAGCCGGGTGGGTTCGGCGGTCCTGAATTCAGCGCCGAGCGTACGCGCGGCGTGTGCAACTGGTGGCGGAAAAATCCGGTTGGGGCAAGCGATCGCTGGCATCCGGCAGATCGCTCGGGGTCGCGTTCCACTTCAGCCATATGGGCTACTTCGCCGAAGTCGCTGAAGTCAGCGTCAGCGCGGAAAACAAGGTGAAGGTACACAAGGTGTGGGTGGCGGCCGACATCGGCAGCCAGATCATCAATCCGAGTTTCGCCGAGAACCTATGCCATGGCGCGGTGATCGACGGCATGAGCGAGATGATGGGCCAACAGATCACGCTCGAAGGCGGCGCGGTGATGCAGCTCAATTACGACAAGCATCCCATGGTTCGCATGGCGCAGGCGCCGGAGATCGAGGTGCACTGGCTGAAGACCAACAATCCGCCGACGGGTTTGGGCGAGCCGGCCCTGCCGCCGATTCTGCCGGCGGTTTGCAATGCCATCTTCACCGCCACCGGCAAACGGATCCGCGAGCTGCCGTTGTCTAAGAGCGGCTACGGCTGGGCGTAGGCGACAGTCAGGCCGCGCTGCGGCCACGCAGCAGATGCAGTATTAAGAAGACCACCGCAATCCCCAGCAGGATGTGGATCAATCCGCCTGCAATGTGAAACGCCGCCCAAAGTACCAGCCATGTGCCTAGCAGCACGACGAACAGGATCAGAAATAGGAAATCGGTGAGAGCCCGCATCCGCCGAATTCCTTAAACCGGTTTGCACTCGGGATGGCCGCACCCGCAGATGATGTCCGCGGTTTTCGCCTCGCCTTCACAATACGTACTGCAATAGCTGCTGTCTTTCTTGGCCAGACAATGACAACTCGGATGGGCGCACTTTTTGCCTTGTTCCATGGTTTCTCCTGGCAGTTGGACCGCGATCCGGGGAATAGGTTTCAACGTGTCAAACTGAAGATTGGCTTCCAATGTCCTTTCGGTTCGCGAACTGCGCAAGCAATACGGCGCTACCATCGCGGTGGACGGCGTTTCGTTCGAGGTGAACCGCAACGAAATCGTCGGGCTGCTAGGCCCCAACGGCGCTGGAAAAACCACCACCATCAATATGATTTTGGGCGTTCTGGAGCCCACCTCCGGCACCATCCTGGTGGAAGATGTTGACCTCGCCACCAAGCGCTCCCAAGTGCTGGCGCGCACCAATTTCGCCGCGGTCTACGCTCCGCTGCCAGGCAACCTCACGGTGCTGCAGAACCTCCGATTTTTCGGGATGATCTACGCCGTGAAAGACCTGCCGTCGCGGATCGAGACGCTGCTCGAACAGTTCGATCTATTGGCATTCCGGCACACCAAATGCGGCGTGCTTTCTTCCGGTGAGCAAACTCGCGTCGGTCTGGCCAAGGCTTTGCTGAACGATCCGCGGCTGCTGCTGCTCGACGAACCCACCGCGTCGCTCGATCCTTCGGTGGCGCGAGAGATTCGCCTCAAGATCCGCGAATTTGCCGCGCAAGGCGAGGGCGGAGTCTTGTGGACATCGCACAACATGTATGAAGTTGCCGACGTCTGCGACCGCGTGATGTTCCTATCGCACGGCAAAATTCTGCTGGCCGGCGATCCCCGAACCCTGCCTGCGGAGCACGGCAAGGAAACGCTGGAGGATCTCTTCGTCGCCGTGGCCCGCGAGCCTCTCGCTCTGGAGCGTGTGTAGCGTGATAATCTCGCTGCGGCGCACTCTCGCGATTCCGCTTCGCCAGCTTTTTCTGATGCAGGGAAGTCCGGCGCGCGTGCTGCCGATGTTCGCCTGGGTGGCCATCGACATGATCACCTGGGGCTTCATCACGAAATATCTGAATGCGGTCAGCGGGTCGGGTTTTAACTTCGTGCCGTCGCTCCTGGGCGCCGTGCTGCTGTGGGATTTCTTCGTTCGCGTGATGCAGGGCGTCACCACCACGTTCTTCGAAGACGTCTGGTCGCGTAACTTCTTGAATGTTTTTGCCACGCCTCTTTCGATCTCCGAATACGTCCGCGGCCTGGTGATTTCCAGCATCGCGACCAGTTCGCTTGGTCTGATCGTCATGCTGATTCTCGCCACTGCCGTGTTCGGCCTGCCGGCCTTTGTGTACGGGGCATTGTTGATTCCGTATTTACTGGTGCTGTTTGTATTCGGCATCTCGCTGGGGGTAATCGGCTGCGGAATCGTCCTGCGCCTGGGCCCGGCTTCCGAGTGGCTTATCTGGCCGATTCCGGCGCTGATTTCACCGTTGGTCGGTGTCTTTTATCCGCTTTCCATGCTGCCGGTCTGGATACGATACGTGTCGCGCTGTGTTGCCGCCATCCTATGTGTTTGAGAACATGCGCAACATCGTACTGAAGGGCCCGGGTCGCTATCCTCCCTGGTGATTAGCGCAGCGTTGGACGTGGTGCTCCTGTTGTTTGCAAGCTGGTTCTTCAGCTACATCTACCGCCACGCGGTCCGCACCGGTCTCATCGCCCGATACAGCGCCGAAAGCTTGAGCTAAACGCCCTGGACTACGCTTTGAATTCGCCTTTTTTCGCGCTCTGGATGGCGAAATCCGCCGCCCGATAAGCCAACGCCTGAATAGTGGCCGTGGGCTGTTGGCGCGCCGCGGTAACGAAACTGCTCCCATCCACGATCACCAAATTCGGAACGTCGTGCGCGCGATTATACCGATTCACCACCGATTGCTTCGGATCGTTGCCCATCCGGCACGTGCCCATCAAATGCGTCGACGGCAGGTTGTCTTCTATCGAGACGCCTGCTAGTCCAGGTTTTCTGCGCGCCGGCCGCCTCCAGGATTTCCACTTGCTTGGTGAGCGACCACTTCAGAGTCTTGACGTCGTCGGGATGGAAATCGAACGTCACGCGCATGGCGGGCAATCCCCAGGAGTCTTTGAGATCGGGATCCAGCGAGATGCTGTTCTTGCCGTTGGGGCAGGGAACTGCTGTGCGCCAGTATGGTCATGGTGTGCGTGAAGTAGGTGCTCAGCATCTTCTTGTAGTCGGCGCCCCATTTCGGCGCGTCCGGCGGCATGCCCTGCAGCGCGAAATTGGCCGGGTAATAGTTGAAGCGGGCATCCAGCCCGGCGCCGCCGTAGAAGCCGCGCTTGGGGTCGGCCTTGTAATAATCGTGGATGACGCGCGTCACCTGAATGCCTTTGTACTCGTTCAAAGGATGTTCGAACAGCCCCATGGCGAGGGCGCCGGTGTCCCACATTAGGTGCGTTCCAACCAATCCGCTCGAGTTCGCGAGGCCCTGCGGAAAGCGCTTCGATTTTGAGAGCAGCAGCAATCGCGCCGTCTCTGCGCCATTCGCGCAAACCACCACCGCCTTGGCGCGCTGGAATATCTCGCGCTTGTTAGCGTCGAAATAAATCGCGCCTGTCGCGCGGCCTTGCGCATCGGTTTCGATCTTGCGCACGTAGGAGTTCGGACGGATTTCGCACTTGCCGGTCTTCTCGGCGATCGGAATCACCGAAACCAGCGTGCTCGATTTCGCGCGCACCTCGCAGCCGAAATACTCGCAGAAGCCGCAATTCACGCAGGCCGCGCGGCCCTGATACGGTTGCGACAGAATCGCCATCGGCGCCGGATACGGATGCAGCCCGAGCTTTTTCGTCGCCCGCTCAAACAGCACGCCGGACGATTTCACCGGCATCGGCGGCAGCGGATACGGCTTCGACCGCGGCGCTTCGAACGGATTCGCGCCTCCCAATCCGGAAATGCCCAGATCCCATTCGGCCTTCGTATAGTAAGGTTCCAGATCGGCGTATTTGATCGGCCAATCGGCAAGGTCCGCGCCTGGCACATCGCCGAACTGGCTGCGCTCCTCAAAATCGCTTTCGTGAAATCGCCAGTAATTGGCGGTGAAGTGAACGCTGCCGCCGCCCACCTGCCGCCCGTACATGATCGCCTTCACCGGCTTGGCTTTTTCGGACTCGTTCTTGCGATACGTGATCGGCTGAATTTTCGTATCGTTGGTGAGCCCGGCCTGATAGGTATACCGGATCTCATCGTGCCGGTAATCTTTCTCGGTGAGATAGGGGCCCTGCTCCAACACAACCACGCTAAACCCGGCCGTCGAGAGCTCTTTCGCCACCACGCCACCGGCGGCGCCCGCGCCGATCACCAGGAAATCGACCACATCCGAGGGGCGAAATGTCGCGCTCATTTCTGTTCTCCGTCGTAATAGCCGAAACGGGTGCTGGAAGACCATGCGATCCTCAAAGCCGATCAGCTTCCAACCGATGTGATCGCGATTGCCGCCGTAACTCGGGTTGCCGAGGAAGCCGTAGAGCGTGTGCGTGCGCAGCAGTTCGAAGAATTGGGTGGATTCGATCGCATGCATCAGTTGGATTTGTTGCTGATTCGTCAGCGTGGCGATGCTGGTCGATTTCGGGAACAATTCCTTGCGCTTTTGCTGCACCTGGGTCATGCCTGTGCGATAGGCGTCGCGCAAGTGTGCGTCAAAAGTGGACAGCGCGCGATCGATGAAATAGATAACCCCGGCTTCGTGGGCGCCCGGGCCGTCAGTCGAAGGAATGATCTGCGACAGGAGCGCATCGATCTCCGCAGCCGTCGCCGGGTCGAGCGTTTGAAATGCGGCGGGAGTGGACGACTGCGCCGCTTCATGCGCGTGTTGCTGTGCCGCGGCGACTTCAGCCAGCGCCGCGATTCCGACACATTGCGACAGCCAGAGCCGCCGGGTGGATTGCATGATCCATCTTGCGCGATCCGGCGGCGATTTTGCAAACGTAGCGCGGCCGATCCTACAAAGGGCGCTGGAGGTCTTCTACCGTCAGTTGGGACGCCCGCAGAATCTTTTGCAGCAAGCCGGGTCCAATCGTTTCGCCCGCCTGAACCGGGACCACGGTTGTGCGGCCGTCCTGATGTCGAAGAACGGATGGCTGCCTTTGATCCGGATGACCTCGAAGCCTGCGCTCTTCAGGGCGGCAATCAAGTCTGCCCCAGAAAGCCGTGGGCTTCGGCTAATGCCGTGACTGTTATTCGTTGAATGCCGACGAATTCAAGGTTCTGCGAAGGAGCGCCCTCGACCTCCAGGCACAATTCAATAGCTTCGCGAATACGGGCCGTGACTTCGTCCAGCGACCGTCCCTGCGTATGGCATCCCGGGAGCTGTGGAACTGAGGCGACGTAAAATCCTTCCTCGTCGCGTTCAATGACGACATCGAACTGGCGTTGCAATAGCGTGTCCTCACCTTATCTTAGACTAGTCCCGTCGCTACTTCTTCGGCGTCAGCTTCACCAACCCGCCCCCGCCCGTCAACAAATACACCGCGCCATCCGGACCCTGCCGCACATCGCGAATGCGCTGCTTGAAATCGATCAGCAGGCTCTCTTCCGCGACCACGCGATCGCCGTTCAACACGAGCCGCGCCAGATGCTGCCCCGCCAGCGCACCCACAAACAGGTTGCCCTTCCATTCCGGAAACAGGTCGCCAGTGTAGAACATCATTCCTGACGGCGCGATGGACGGCACCCAAAAGTACACCGGTTCCTCTACGCCCTTCATACTATGCATGCCGTTGCCCACCGGCACGTTCTTGCGGCCGTCCGTCCGCCGCGCGTCATATTGGGTCCCATAGGAAACATCAGGCCAGCCATAATCGCGGCCGGAGCGGATGATGTTGATTTCATCGCCACCCTGCGGCCCGTGATCGGTGGCCCACAACTCACCAGTCGTTGGATTAATCGCCGCGCCCTCGGGATCCCGTAGCCCGTGGGCGAAAGTCTCCGGCAGCACCGTCGCGCGGCCTAGCCACGGATTATCCTTCGGGATCGACCCATCGCGATTAATTCGGATCACCCGTCCCGAGAAATTACGGCGAATATCCGGATTATCCGTGAAATCATGCTCCACGCCATCTAAATCCGAATCATAAAACCGGAAACGATCGGCTCCGGTAACCAGCAGAGTTCCATCGCGAGCCAGCACGATCCTGCGCTCGCCCCCGCCATCGATCAGAATCCGAAAATCTTCCAGCCGTTTGTTGTCTTCGCTCAAGCGCGCACGCGCTACGCGTTCCATGCCGAGCGACATCGTTCGGCGCTCCGCCAGCGACTTGGTCCACACCTGGTCATAGAAAAACTCATTCGGCCACAACGCCGGGTCCTCGCCGCGCGGCGGCGCGAAATAGGTGATGTAGAGCAGCCGATTGCTCGCGAAATCCGGATCCAGCAGCACATCATGCAGGCCTTGGGCCGCCACTACCTTGACGCCCGGCATTCCAGCGATTGGAGCCGATACTACGCCGTCCGGCCGCACGATTCGCATAGTCCCGGCGCCCTCCGTCACCAGAAAATTGCCGTCCGGCAGAAACGCGATCGACCACGGAGCGCTCAGCCGGTTGGTGATGGTGCGGATCTCCAGCGGCCCGGATGCCTTGGCTGGCGCGGGGGCCTCGGTTTGGCCTGGAAACGCGGGTTTGGGCTTATAGGGCGCATCTGAAGCGGTCTGGGCCAGAGCCGCACTCGCGCAGGCCGCGAGTAGAAAAACCAATTGTTTCATAGAGGTTGTGTGCATGTTATCAGATGGCACTCTCGGACTTTTTGCCCGTTTCCACCGTCTACACTAGGGAATGACAGTGGAGAGCCCTGCGCTGAACCAGAACCACGCGAAAATCCAGCCGGCGGAAAGCCGGGCGGCCAAGGCGGTTCGGGAGATCCTTGAATCCGGCCGCCCACTCACCTACATTCGCTCCGCCGAGGAGCAGCGCGTGGTCCGGATCCTGGCCGAAGTAGCCAAGGGACCACTGGCTTCGACGCACCTTCCGGTTTGGACCTGGAGCCTCACTGAGGGCATGCGCCGCGCAGGCGAAACCGCCCCATCCACTGAGTCGCCCCGAGCGGCCCTGGATTTCATCCTGTCGCACCAAGGCGCGGCCATCTTCCACCTAAAGGATTTTCACGAGCCGCTGCGCGAATCCCCCGAAATCCGGCGCCGGCTGCGCGATGTGTACGAAGCGGGACTCGATCAACGGAAGTTCGTCGTGATCACCTCGGCGGTGAAGTTCATTCCCGAAGAGTTGGAGCGCAGCATCATCTTCCTGGAGCTTCGGCCGCCCGATTTGGTCGAGTTGGTGGAGTTTTTGAGCGAAGAAGCGCCCGGCACCAGCCTGGCGATCCTGGAGCCGGTGGCGCGCGCGCTGCAGGGGCTCACGCTCGATGAAGCCCGCTACGCGCTGCGCCGCGCGGTCTCCGCGGGCCTGGGGCTGGGTCCGGAGGCGCTGCCGGCGCTGCTCGAAGAGAAGCGCCTGCTGGTGAATCGCAGCGGCGTGGTCGAATACATCGCCGATGGCACGCACCTGGGCGACGTCGGCGGCCTGGAAGGCCTGAAGACCTGGCTGCTTGGAGCGCCGCAAGTTGTTCGAAATGCGCGATTCGCTCGACGCCGAGATCGTGCCCAAAGGCCTGCTTCTCATGGGCATTCCCGGCTGCGGCAAGAGCCTCTCGGTGAAAGCCATCGCCCATCAGTTCAAGCTTCCGCTCTATCGCGTGGACATGATCGAGATCTTCTCGGGACGCCACGGCAAGCCCGAAGGCGCGTTCGTGGGTGCCTGCAAGATGATGGAAGACATGGCGCCCGCGGTGCTCTGGTTCGACGAAATCGAGATGGGCATCACGTCCACCGCGACGGGCGGCGAACAGGGACGCATCTTCGCATTCTTCCTCACCTGGATGCAGGAGAAAACCCGCGGCCTGTTCGTCGCCGCCACCGCCAACCGCATCGATCTGCTGCCCGCCGAAATGATCCGCAAAGGCCGTTTTGACGAAGTTTTCTTCGTCGATCTGCCGTCCGAAGAAGAGCAAATCTCGAATTTTCAAGATTCATCTGACGCGGCGCGGCATCGACATCAGCGGCTTCGATCTCGAACAGCTGACTCAGTTCACCGTCGGCTGGACCGGCGCCGAAATCGAGCAGTGCGTGGTGTCGGCGATCACCAAGGCGCGGCTGGCCGATCGCGAGCTCACCGAGCAGGATCTGATCCTCATCGCCGTTCGGATCGTTCCGCTGTCGCGCACCATGAAGGAACAGATCAACCACATTCGCGGCTGGGCGTTCGAGCGAGCCGTGCGCGCTTCCGTGCCGGCCGTTCGCAAGTGAAATTTATTGAATCCCGCCAGGTGACGCAGTCATCTCCTCGAATCGACCCGTGGTTTATAAAAGTAAGATGCCTCACATTCCTCCTCCTTGACACTTGTCCTTCACATGAATTATCCTTAGCCTTTGCCAAGGAACTAGAGCCCGTTCTCTAGACAGATAATCTCCGGCCTACGGCCCGCCCGCGTCTGCAACATTCTTCCGGGCCGTGCCGAATCAAACTAAGGAGATCCATGCCACATCAGCCTTACTTTGTGGTTGTACTCGCGCACTCTCTTCACGGTCGGCTGCGCCGCATACACATTCCTCACAAAGTGATCTATGCTGGTTTCGTCTTCTCCATAGTAAGCTGCCTTGCTATGTTGGCCTTTCTTTCCAGTTATTTACGAATGAGCTGGAAGGTAGCGCATTACAATTCGCTGCGCCAGGAGGTGGATTCCCTCCGTACCAAATATAGGGAATTGCAGCGCGTCACCAATCAAAAGAATGAGCAGTTGGCCACGCTCGAAAACTTCGCCGGCGAGGTCTCGGTGGCCTACGGTTTGAAGCGCAAGCCGGGAACGTCCAGCGACATTGCCGCTAGCGCGGCGTTGGCGCCCACCTTCCGCGAGTCGCTAAATAACTACAATTTCCTGCAAACCGCGACCATCTCGAGCCTCTATCACAACTACGCGAAACAGTGGCAAACCCATATTCGACCCAGCCTCTGGCCGGTGGAAGGGCGATTGATGAGCGCTTTTGGCGGGCGAACCGACCCGTTTTCAGGTGAAGGCGCGGTCCACACGGGTGTGGATCTTCAGGCTCCCATGGGAACTCCGGTCCGCGTGGCGGCTGATGGCGTCGTTATACGTGCTGATTGGGAAGGCGGCTATGGTCGGCTCGTGATCGTCGACCACGGGAACGGAGTACAGACCTATTACGGCCACCTGTCGCGCTTCGACGTCGTGCCCGGCCAGGAAGTCCGGCGCGGCGACGTGATTGCGAACTCCGGCGCCAGTGGGCGTGTTACTTCTCCGCACCTGCATTACGAGGTACGGATGGGTGGGACGCCCGTGAATCCGTACCCTTACCTCGCCAGATCGGGCGTGGCCAGCGCAATGAGCACTCCCAAAGACCTGCCGTTCGACTAGTTCGCAGCGGGCGTCAGGAATAGCGGATTCAGCCACGATTCTTCGCGCACGTTCGCCCGCGACTTGATGCGCCAGCCCATGGCCGTCTTCACGTACACATCTTCGTAGCCGCCGTGCCGCTCGATGCTGCCCGGGCCCTTCACTCCCATCTGCATCAGGTAAGTCCGTCCCGTAGCGCCTTCGGGCGACGGCGTGATCACCTGGTTGGTCATGATGTGGCTCCAGCCGGTCCAGACCATCCTGGTTTTGCAGCCCTTTGATCCGCCGCCGACCAGCGTTGCAAGCGCCTCCCGCCCCTTGGCCAGGACGCGTCCGCCGGCCTTGACGCCATCGTCGGTCATCTTGTCGATGAAGATGCCGTCCGGGGTGAACACATCCGCGTAGTCGTACCCGTTGTTCGAGCAGGTGTCGATTCCATATGCGTACTTGTTGGTGAGCTGAATGATCTCCTGGTAATCCAGCGCAGTAAGTGACGGCTCTTTGGCCGAGACCACAGCCCCCTTTTGCTGGACCCACACCGTTGTCCACGCGCCAATGCACGCTCCGATTGCAACCGCCGTTATCAAGTTTGCTTTCTGCATCGTAATCTCCTCGAATGAGTATAATTGTCGGCGTGAAACATTTGTCGGGCCTCGTCGTGATCGGTGCGATTCTGTGCGCGCGTGCGAATGCGCAAGGTCTGGTAACGCAGCGCAACATGTCTCTTGAAATGGCCAAGACCATCGCGGAGGCGGCCATTGGCGAATGCAAGTCGAAGGGCTTTCATACCGCGGCGGTAGTGGTGGACCGCGGCGGCCAAGTGCTGGTAATGCTGCGCGATGAGCAAGCCACGCCGCAAACGGCCGAGATGGCGCGGCGCAAGGCTTATACAGCCGTGATGTTCCGCAGCACGACGCTCGAATTTCAGAAGCGCACGGCGGACGACCCAACGCTCGCGCCGCAGCGCCAGGTGGCCGATATTCTGGCTCTCGGCGGCGGTGTACCTATTCGAGTGGACAAAGAGATTGTGGGCGGAGTCGCCAGCTCAGGGTCGAATCAGAATCAAGATGATGCCTGCGCGAAGGCGGGTGTCGCCAAGGTGGCGGAGCTGCTGAAGTAAGCACGCCACAGACGAACACGGATGGACACCGATAACAAGGTTGCTGCATATCCGCGTTGATCTGTGTTTATCTGTGGCTATTTCCGCGATCGACCGCTACGCTCGCGTATCGATCCCCGCAGGATGCGCCGCCTCAAACCCAGCGATGGCTGATTCCTGCTGCAAGATGTAGCCCAGCTCGTCGATGCCTTCCAGCAAACAGTGCTTGGCGAAATCGTCCACCGGAAATTCTACCTTCTGACCACTGGGCAGCGTCAACGTTTGCGATGCCAAATCCACCTTCACCGTGCCGGTCGCATCTTTCAGCAGTTCGGCATGGGCGCCGTGCGGGACCACGATCGGCAACAGCGAATTCTTCATCGAATTGCCTTTGAAAATGTCCGCGAAGGACGTGCTGATCACGGCGCGGAATCCATATTGCGTCAGCGCCCAGGGCGCATGTTCCCGCGAACTGCCGCAGCCGAAATTGTCGCCCGCCAGCAACACCTGACAGGCCTTCGATTCTGGCTTATTCAACACGAAGTCCGGCTTCGGCTTGCCCTCGGCGTCGTAGCGCCAGTCGCAAAAGAGCTGATCGCCCAGCCCAACTTTCGAAATGGTCTTCAAGAATCGCGCAGGAATAATCTGATCGGTGTCGATGTTGTCGCGCGCGATCACCACTACGCGGCTTTCAAAAGGCGTGAACTTTTCCATTACAGAAGCTCCCTCACATCGCTCACCTTGCCAGAAATCGCAGACGCCGCCGCCGTCATCGGACTCGCCAGGAACGTCCGCGCACCCTTGCCTTGCCGCCCCTCGAAATTGCGATTACTAGTCGACACGCTATACTCGCCGGGCTGCAATTGGTCGCCATTCATCGCGATACACATGGAGCAGCCAGCTTCGCGCCAATCGGCGCCCGCGTCGCGGAAAATCTGATCCAAACCCTCGGCCTGCGCCTGTTCCTTCACTTGCTGCGATCCGGGAACAACCAGCACCCGTACATTCGGATTCACTTTGCGGCCCTTCAGAATGCTCGCCGCGGTCCGCAGATCGGAAATCCTCGAATTGGTGCAGCTCCCAATAAACACTACGTTCACGGGATGCCCCAGCAGCGGCTGTCCCGCCGGAAGATCCATATAAGCGAGAGCGCTCTTCAACGAATCGCGTTCCAGCGGGTCGGTAATGTCGCTCGGATTGGGCACCACGCCCCGGATTGGAATGCCCATGCCGGGATTGGTCCCGAAGGTGATCATCGGCTCCAGCGCGGACGCGTCGATCGTGATGCTTTTGTCGTAGACCGCGCCGTCGTCGGTCGGCAATTGACGCCAGCGCGCCACGGCTTCGTCCCATTTGGCGCCTTTGGGAGCGAACTCGCGCCCGGCCACATATTGATAGGTCGTGTCGTCGGGCGCCACCAGGCCAGCACGCGCGCCGCCTTCAATGGACATGTTGCACACCGTCATGCGCTCTTCCATCGAGAGCGATCGGATGGCCGATCCGCAATATTCGAAAATCGAACCCGTCCCTCCGCCGATGCCGATGCGCGCGATCAGCGCCAGAATAATATCCTTCGCCGACACACCCGGCTTCAGCGTCCCATCCACGCGCACCTGATAGGTTTTCGATCTCTTCAGCAGCAAGCATTGTGACGCCAGGGTGTTTTCCACTTCGCTGGTGCCGATCCCGATTGCTAGCGCACCCAGCGCTCCATGGGTCGCCGTGTGGCTGTCGCCGCAAACCACCGTCATGCCAGGTTGCGTCAACCCCAACTCCGGCCCAATCACATGCACGATGCCTTGCTTGTCGCTGCCCAGCGGATAGCAGTGAATGCCGAAGTCCTTGCAGTTCTGGATCAGCTTTTCTACCTGCGCCTTCGCGATAGTGTCCACGATCGGAAACCCGCGGGGCGTGGTCGGAGTGCTGTGGTCGGTAGTGGCAATCGTCAGATCCGGCCTTCTCACTTTCAACCCCCGGGCGCGCAGTCCGTCGAATGCTTGTGGCGACGTCACCTCATGCACCAGATGCAGATCGATGTAGAGTAGCGTCGGCGCGTTCGCTCGATCCGCCACTATGTGGTTGTCCCAGATCTTTTCGATGATGGTACGAGGTTTACTCATATTGCTTCCGCTACTGCGTCTCCTACTTCTGAAGTCGTCGCTGGTTTACCCGTGGGTTTCAAATCCGCCGTCACGCGGCCCGAGTTGAGCACCGTCTCCACGGCGCGATTCACAGCCGCGGCTTCTTCCGTCAATCCGAAACTGTATTCGAGCATGGCGGCCACCGATCCGATGGCGCCAAACGGATTCGCCTTGCTCTGTCCCGCGATGTCGGGCGCCGAACCGTGCACCGGCTCATACAATCCCACCCACGCGCCGGACGGCTTCTTGTCGCCGATGGACGCCGACGGCAGCATCCCGATGGATCCTGCCAACACGGCGCCCTCATCACTCAGAATATCGCCGAACATGTTTTCCGTTACCAGCACGTCGAAGCGCCGCGGGTTCAGGACCAGCTGCATCGCGCAATTGTCGACCAGCAGATGATCTAACGCGACATCGGGGAAGTCCGCGGACACCTCGACGATCACTTTGCGCCAGAGCTGTGAGGTTTCGATTACGTTCGACTTGTCTACGCTGGTCACCTTCTTGCGCCGGTTCCGCGCCAGGTGAAACGCCATGCGCGAGACGCGCTCGATCTCGGGGCGCGTGTAGGATAACGTGTTCACGGCTCGCTCGTCCTGGCCTGTGCCGGAAATCCCGCGCGGCGTCCCATAGTAAATCCCACCAGTAAGCTCGCGAACGATGATCATGTCGACGCCGTCCACCAGATCGTTCTTGAGCGGAGATGAATCCAGCAGCGCTTTGTACGATCGCACCGGCCGCAGATTCGCGTACACGCCCAGCACCTTGCGGATCCCAAGCAGGCCCCGTTCGGGGCGTTTGTCGGGAGCGACATTGTCAAACTCCGGTAAACCCACCGCACCCATCAACGTCGCGTCGGCTTTCAACGCCAGATCGATGGTCTCCTGAGGCAGGGGACCGCCGGTCTTATGAATCGCGATACCGCCGATCAGCCCGTCCGTCAGCACCGGCTCATGGTGAAACTTGCTCGCGACCTTGTGCAGTACTTTGACTGCCTCGCGTGTGACCTCGGTGCCGATTCCGTCACCGGGGAGGATCAATATGTTGAGTTGCATTCCTGGTTGTCAATCGTTAGCCGCGGCGGCTTTCGCATTCGTTACGTCATGCAGCAGCGCCAGAATCTCGTCGTTGCGCACGCCCTTCTTGCGATCCGCCAGCGCCGTGAAGCGGTGATATAGCACATCCAACTCGGCCTTCTCCAGCTGGAATCCGAGATCTTCGGCGCGCTTGTGCAGCGCATGCCGGCCGCTGTGCTTCCCCAGCACCAGCTTGCTTTCGGGCACGCCCACGCTCTTCGGATCGAAAATCTCGTATGTTGTTCGATCCTTCAGCATTCCATCCTGATGAATGCCCGCTTCGTGCGCGAACGCGTTTTCACCGACGATCGCTTTGTTCGGTTGCGGCCCAAACGTGATGGTCCGCGCAAGCAGCTGGCTCGCCGCGTAAATATGCTCGGTCACGATCTTGGTCTCGAATGGCAGCTTGTCGCCCCGCGTCTTGAACGCCATGACGATCTCTTCCAGTGCGGCGTTGCCCGCCCGCTCGCCGATTCCATTGATGGTGCATTCGATCTGCCGCGCGCCCGCCTGCACGGCCGCGATCGAATTGGCCACCGCCAATCCCAGGTCGTCGTGGCAATGCACGCTCACGATCGCGCTATCGCCCAGCGCCCGCACCATGCGACCGATCAACGCGCCGTATTCTTCCGGTACCGAATATCCAACCGTGTCGGGCAGGTTCACCGTCCGCGCCCCAGCCGCAACCACGGCGCGCGAAATCTGCTCCAGATAATCCCAATCGGTCCGGGTAGCGTCTTCGGCTGAAAACTCCACGTCGTCCGTGTAACTGCGGGCCAGTTCCACCGCCGCCACGGCTTCATCCAGCACCTGTTGCTGCGACTTTTTCAGCTTCAGCTTCAGATGAATATCGCTGGTGGCGAGGAAGGTGTGAATCCTCGGGCGTCGCGCATGCTTCAGCGATTCCGCCGCGCGCTCGACGTCCAATCGATTCGCCCGCGCCAGCGCCGCCACTTGAACCCAGGAGAACTCACGGCTCACCGCGTCCACCGCTTCGAAATCCCCGTCGGAGGCGATCGGGAACCCGGCTTCGAGGATGTCGACGCCCAGTTCCACCAGTTTTCGCGCCAGTTGCAGCTTCTCGGGTACGGTCATGCTGCAGCCCGGCGATTGTTCACCATCCCGGAGGGTGGTGTCGAAGATGTAGACTCGATTGGCCATGTGTCCTCCTGTCTTCCTAACGATTATGCCGGGGGTTCCAGGATTTGGCAAATTTATAATTCAAGCGATCAGAATAAGTTACAATCATAGCATAAGGATCGCTTATGGAACTCTATCCGCTCAAAGTCTTTCTGACGGTGGCCGCCGAGAAAAGCTTCTCGCGGGCTGCAGAAAAGATGCTCCGGACGCAGCCGGCGATCTCGCTGGCGATCCAGAAGCTGGAAGCGGATTTGCAGGAGAAGCTGATCGATCGCTCCGGCAAGGAGCTGCTGCTGACCGATGCCGGGCCGCATTGTTTACGACTACGCGCGGCGCTTTGAAAACCTGACGGGCTGATCTGGAGAACGCTCTCGCCGAATTGCGCGATAATTCGGCCGGCCGGTTGATCGTGGGCGCCAACGAATCGACGTCGCTCTATTTACTAGGGCATATCGAGCGGTATCGGCGTCTATATCCCAAGGTGAAAGTGCAAGTGCGGCGTTCGTTTTCGAGCAAGATTCCGTCGCAATTGATCGATGGCGATCTGGAGCTGGGCGTCATCAGCTACGATCCGGAGGACGAGCGCCTGCACTCGATGGTGATTTACACCGATCACCTGGCCTTCGTGGTTTCACCGCAGCATCGTTTCGCAACGCGCGCGAAGGTGTCGATCAGCGAGCTGGGGATGGAAACATTTATCGCACACTATGTGTTGTCGCCTTATCGCGATGTGGTGCTGAAGGAATTCCAGCGCCACAAGGTCCCGCTCAACATGGATGTGGAGATGCCGACGGTCGAAACTATTAGATTGATGGTGCAGCGCAACGAAGGGCGTGGCCTTCCTGCCGCACATGTGCGTGGAGCAGGACGTTGAGCAGGGCGTGCTGCGGGAGATCAAGGTGAAGGAGCTTTCGGTGGATCGGAAGATCCGGCTGGTGTCAGCCCGGCGAAGCGGAGTTTAAGCCACGCTGCGAAGGCGTTCTTGGAGTTGGTGAAGAGCGGTTAGGCGAGCCATTTAGGAGCGAATCTTCTTTTTAGTAGCGGGACGTGTTGACCGGTTTGCATCTGCTTGCTTCATAGCTTCAAGGGCATCCGTGAGGATCTTGCCGTCGATAAACTTGTTGCGGGCTTGCCAAGGTCCTCTCTCCTTCTTCCCGAACCACATCGTCACGACGCCCGCGTCCCGAACTGAAGTCGGAACTATCGAGGTTGAAGAATACACCTCAACACCGGCGCGCGGCTGGTTGTCGTGCATGGAGAAGGCGTCGGTGGCTTCGAGGAACCTTAGTTGAACGCTCTGTCCATAAATATTCGCGTATCTTGTGGCCTTGCAGTAGCCTCTCGCCTCGACGCCAGCTTGTTTTATGGCGTCTTCAAAGTTCGTAGCTAGAAAGAGAACTACTCTGTCCTCCACAAGCGTTGCTGCGCGATCGAAGTAGCGGTCTGTCCACTTTGGCTCGCCTATCGCCACCAATCGGAACAGCGTCCGAACCCCGTACCAGCTCTTCATCTTTTTCGTCGCCACGGCTCAGCAAACCTTCCGGTTCATAAGGTCGTCCAAATTGCTTCCGAGTGCTATCGCTCCCACGGATTCATCACTGCCACCCCTGCCTTCTCAAACTCGCTTCGATCCCGCGAGACAACGGTATGCCTGAGATGCGCAGCCGTCGCCGCGATGATTAGATCTGGCTGCGAAAATGTGTGCCCCGCCTTCCGACCTTCTTCCACCAGGAGCCGCCACTTGAGCATGACATCCTCCGTGATGGGAAGGACACGCTGAAGGAACATGGGCCGGACGTTGTGGGTGAGCCAATCGCTCAGCGCGAGGCGGCGATCTGGTTCAGAGACGAGTTCGATGCCAAATCTAATTTCAGCGAGGGTAACGACACTGATAATAAAGCTGATCGAGCGACTGAGCGCGTATAAATGCGACGACTTTGGGTTCCGGATTTGGCCGTCGCAACTCGGACAAGACGTTGGTGTCGAGCAGCCACGCCATCAGAACGCAACGTTACGCGTCGGCAGGGGAGTGCGGACGGCCTCGAGATCCATTTCCCGGTACGGAGAAGCCTGCATTGCGGCGACCAGCAAAGCGCCCGTGGCGTAGTCGGTTGGAGCGCCATCAGGAATCGGTGCGGCGGCCAGAATTCCTTGTAGTGCTTCGCGCACCAGCGCGTCCGCCGAGAGCCCCTTCGCGTGGGCTATTGCTTCAAGTCTTGCTTCTTCTTCAGGCTGAAGCGGCAGCGTAATAGTCATGCACCTCTCCTGTATTAAGTATATTGCCCAGCTTAAGTTCCCTGCGCCCGCTTCCCCGACGCCATCCCCGCCAGCCAACTCAACAGTGGTGAGAATACCAGCCCACCGTACACCCAAAGAATATTTAGCGACACCGCAAAGCCCACCATGCCCAACGCGAACGACCAGAAGAAAGCCTCGGCCGAGAGCCCGCTGGTCCAATCGGGAACGTCGCCGCTCGCTGGAATACGCGCGCGAAGGGACGGCCACAGCCGCGGTACCGCGCGCTTGAAGGCGCGATAACGGTCCCCCTGCTCGGCTTCGAGCGCGGCTTCTTCGCGGCCGATCAGCCGGTAACAAAACACCGTGATCCCGACGATCATCACCACACACCCGATCACCGGCGCCACCATTCCCATTGCCACCGACAACAGCACGTTGCCGAAATACAGCGGGTTTCGAACGTGGCGATAGGGACCGTCGGCGCGCAAGTCTTCCCCATGCAGCGCGTGATCGTGCACCACTTTCCGGCCGAGATATGCCGATCCCCAAGTGCGCACCAACGCTGCCACAACCAGCAGGGCCGCCGCCGTTCCAAACACAACATGCTCCGCTAATGATTCCGGCCAGTGCGCCGGCAGACGCCAGCGCGTCAGCGAGCCGTGCTCCAACCGGAACGTGGTCGAACGCCAGGAACGAGTACGACACCCCGAAAATTATGCCGAAGAACGACCAGCGCTGCCGGAATTCGAGATCGGTGGCTTGCATCATTCTCTTAGCAGGTTCCCGCATGATATCATCGCCAACTATGAAGAACACGTTCCGGATTGCGCTCGCCGCGATTTTTGTAGCCGCCCTATTCGCGGCATCCACTGAGCCGATTCCGTGGGCCTACGCCATTCCGCCCGCGCCGCCTGCCGGGACTCCCGCCGCCGCGCCCGCGCCCGACACCAGCATCAAACACCTGGAAGGCAGCAGCGGAGCGTTCACGCGCGCGCAAATTGCCGATCGCTTCGGCCCGGCCGATTGGTACCCGGGCGACCATCCCACGATGCCCGACGTGGTCGCGCACGGCAAGAAGCCCGACGTCTGGGCGTGCGGCTTGTGCCACTATCCGAACGGCAAGGGCCGGCAGGAAAATGCGGGAGTCTCTGGCTTGCCGGTCGAGTATTTCATCCAGACCATGCACGATTTCAAGAACGGCCTGCGCAAGAGCGCCGAACCTCGCAAGAACAACTCCAAACTCATGATGACCTTCGCCCAGGGCATGACCGACGATGAGATCAAGGCCGCCGCCGAATATTTCGGAGCTATCAAATGGACGCCCTGGATCAAGGTCATAGAAACCAACACAGTTCCGAAGACGCGCAACGCGAACGGCATGTTCCTGGTGGAAGGCAACGAAAAGGAACCGCTCGGCAAGCGAATTCTCGAAACGCCGGTGAACGCCGAAGCTACCGAAGTGCTCCGCGATCCGCACTCCAGCTTCTTCGCCTACGTGCCCCCAGGCAGCATCAAGCGGGGCCAGGCGCTGGCGACCAAAGGCGCCAAAATCACGCAGTGCGCTGCTTGCCACGGAGAGGGTCTCAAGGGTCTGGGCCCGGTTCCTGGTATCGCCGGCCGTTCGCCCAGTTATCTGGCGCGCCAGATGTACGACATGCAGCAGGGCGCTCGAAACGGCGCATGGACGCAGCTCATGAAACCGGTGGTCGCTAATTTGAGCCAGGAAGACATTATCGACATCGTCGCGTATACGGCATCACTCGCTCCTTAGGGGTCTCCCACTGTCAGCTGTGAACACGTGCAGCCTTGCGTGTGATGAGCTGATAGCCTTTGGCTTTGGCGTCCGACTCGATGGCGGCCAGGTGCACCCGTCCCGCCGTTGTTTGTCCCTCTTTCATTTCGATTTCAGCGAGCGCAAGCCGAGCGTCCAGTTCAATACCCCGATAACCGAGCTCCCGAGATTTTGCGACGATCGCAGTCAATTCCTTCTGCGCGGCCATCCGGGAAGCAGTGCGGCCGTCTTTTCCGTCGACATCGATGCGGGCCGCGGCGATTGCCGTCCGCCAGCGGACCTCGGGATTCTGACTCTTTCCCGCCAAGGACCGAGCGTGCTCGATCGCATCGGACGCGGCCGTTGTCTTATCTTGCGCGAGCATCGCACGGGCCAGGATACACCAAGCCTGAATCTCGTCGTCACCGGCTTTTTGTTTCTGGAAAACTTCGATCGCCTGACGCATCGAAGCTTCTTGCTCCGTGGGGGAATGCGCCTCCTCGAGCGATAGATCCGCGAGATCGAGCTGCGTTTCAGCGATGGTGAGTTGCTCGCCTGCCGAGCTCCGTATAGCCAGGGCCTGCTCGAACATCTTGCGGGCGCCGGAAAAATCCGCCTCGTCGAGCAGCAGGGATCCAAAGTGGTAAAGGACATAGGCGGAAGCGTTTCGATTGCCATTTTTCTGCTGAATAGCCAAGGATTCCTCCAGCGCTTGTTTGGCGCCTGCCAAGGTCTCCCTGCAATCGGTAAACGCTTGCCAGGTTGTCCATTGCGAGGGCGGCAATTCCGGTATCCGCGGCCTCCCTATCCAGTTGGAGCGTCTCTTCGTATCCCTGAGCCGCGCCCGGAAGATCCCCCTGGTCCATTCGTTCGTTGGCGATGTTGCCGGTAGCGCTAGCCTGGGCTCCTCTTGTTGTCCATGAGTCGAAAAATGGGCAGTGCCTGGCGGTACATTTTTTCGGCGACCGCGAGATTGCCCTGTGCTCCATATACGATGCCGAGGTTGTCGAGCATGCTTTCCACTCCGGACTCAGATCCAACCTGGTGGGCAACGCTTTGCGCTTGTTGAAATAGCCGGATGGCCTCCGGTGCATCCGTCTGCTTAATCGCATCTGCCCAGTTCGCCAACGAATTGGCCTCGCCGTTCCCGTCCCCAGCGGCAGCGTAAATATCCCTGGACTCGCGGCAGGCGGCAACGGCATTCTGAGGCTGCTCCAAATAGCTGAATACCAGCACTGGTGGTCGCGCGCTTCGTGCCAGAATCAGCCGGGAGCCTTGCGCCTCGGGCCAATGCCACGGCCCGCGCTAGAGGCTGCTTCCTGGCGCTTAATATCGCCCAGTTCCTCCCACGCCGCCGCCTCCTGCAAATCAATCAGGGGAAGTTCGAGAAGCGGGAGGCATCAGCTTGCGCAAACTCTCCACCGTCGCCAGCGCGTCATGCCCCTTGCCGTCCCGCACCTGGACCGCGGCCAGCTTCAGCCCATAATCGAGGTTGTCGGGGAACAGCACGAACAGCGAACGATAAATCTCGATCGCCTTGTCGTATTCATGATCGATTTCGCGATAGCGGCCTTCCACCACTAACTTCTCTTCGCGCGAGAGGTTGGCAGCCAGTTCGTAGGCCTGCCGGGCTTCCTCCTGCGCCCTTTTGTCATAGCCCAACCGGGACCAGGCTTCAGCCAGAGCAGAGTGAGCCAGCGAATACTTCGGATCGGCGGCTATGGCCCCTTCGCAGAAGATCTCGAGCCGCCAGGGCATCGAACACACGCAGCCGGGCCAGTCCCTCCGAATAAAGGCGAGCGGCCTCGCGATTGGAAGGTAAGGCGGCGCGGACGCTCACAGCCTCGACCGGAGAGACCGCTTCAACGCCGAGCTTTTGCGCGTAACTCGGAACCGGCTTGAGACACCAGGTCAAACAGGTCCGCCTCGCTTCCCACCACGGCGACGTCGGCGATGGTCTCACCGGCAGACGTATCCTGAAGGCGCACGTCCAGGCGGATGCGGGTGTCGGGCTGTCCAACCAGAGCGGTGTAGGAACCGAGAACGATCCAGTCGCTGTCCAGATCCTTGTGCAATCGCGCCAGTGTGTTGCGCGAGAGGCTGTCTGTGTCCGCGAGAGGAAGGTCGAGTTTGGTGCGCGCGACGTCTTCACCAGAAACCAGGCGCAGCTTTTCTCCAGCCACCAGTTCGGTGCTCAACATTTCGGCGATCGCCGTGGACAGCCAGCCTTCTTCGGGACGGCCGGAAAGGTTGCGAAAACCAAGAACTGCGATAGAACGGCGGGTGGCACGCACCAAAGGCGCGGAAGCCGCTGCCGAAGTGGCGTGATGCGTCGCAAGCCATCCCCAGATCCCGAGCGCCGTCAGCGCGATCGCGACGCGGACAAACCGTCACGATCCTCCATCGGAGGCGCCGGCTGAGCTGGGGGTTGGTGAACGATTTCTTCCGTGACCACCGTGCTGCGCTCACGAATCCTCTGAACGACGATCTCCTCCTGCGGCTCCAGCATTCCAGGCGCGATGGTCGCGAGCAGTGATGGAGATTTCACCTCGGCCGAAAATTGATAACCTTGGCCGGGCACGGTAACGATGTATGGCTCCTCGCCTTCCTGCGGCCGCAGGGCCTTCCGGAGACGGAAAACATGCTGAGTAAGATTGCTCTCTTCGACAAAGGAATCGGGCCATACCGACTTCAGCAGTTCTTCTTTGGTAACGACGCGTCCCGCGTTCGCAACAAGATAGAGGAGCACCTCGAAAGTCTTGGGTTCGAAAGGAACCGCAGCGCCGCGGTAGGAAACCGTGCGCGTGCGAACTTTCAGCTCGTACTCCCCGAACCGGTAGAAGTCGTTGAAGCCGGACATATTGGAAGTTCGCTGAACTGTGTCCTTCAACATCTTAATAAAGATTCACAGGCCGTTAATCGCGATTTTGAGGACGGCAGCGATGTTTGCGTGCCATCGTGGTACCAGAACGTTGGTAATCCAATGGATGATCCAGCAGACGATAAGCAAGAACCTCTCGATGACCGCAGGATCGTGCGGAGGACTGAAATCACCGTGGAGCGTGAGATCACCACGGTAATCTTGCGCCGCAAAGGCGAATCCTCGCCTCTACCGCCCACCGACGACAGACAGCGGCAACAGCATCTAAGCAAACGCCCATCTCCTTTATTGTTAATGACTTAATCGGATCTTAAGATCTCTTCAAATTTATTAACCGCCGGATTCAGGACTCGATGCGGCATCCCATGTTTCGATAGCCCATGAGCGCAAAACGAAATCATATGTGGGGCTGGATCATTATGGCTGGCGTGTTGGCGGGCGTAGCCGCCCAGGCCGACCCGATCCAGTTACAAGCCTATACCGGGGCCATCGGGGGATCGAACGAGTGTCCAGGCGGAGGCCCTCCGACAGTCACCCACTTCTTTTCCGTATTGGGTACCTTCGGGCTCGGCGCCGGGGGGAACGGCATCAGCGATTGCGGACTCACTGGGAGTGTCAGCAACGTCATTAATGTCGGCGTCGGCGCCCTGCCTGCGATCAGCGCTACCAACCTACCTGCCGCGCACTACCTGGGATCGGGATTTGGCACTTATTCCGGAGCCGGGAACGCAAATGCAAATTTCGGTTCGCTTAGCGTTAGCGCCGACGGAACGCTCACCGGCCCTGAGCCAGCGAACGGCTACGCCGAATCGATCGGCTTAGCGATCGCCGACGACACGATCAACATTCCCGCGGGCACCGCCTTTATGAAATTTCAATACACCCTCAACGGCGGCCTCAGCCAAAGCGCGAACGATGTGGCCGCGGGAACGCTGGAGGCGCAGGTTCAGATCGGGTCGGTTACGCAGGAGATATTTTACGGACTGATTTCCGAAGGAGCCGCGGGGGCGTTCGGACCGAACGGTTCGAGTGCGCCCGGTTGCGTTGTCGGAACCGGCAACTTTGTATGCACGAACGCGCTAATCTCCACCACCATGCTTCCGGTCATACCCGGCCTGGGCGTTACCTTCGATGTCGGATTGATGGTTTCCACCGATCTGTTGGGTGGCGCTTCGAGTGTGGATCCCTCGCCGGGGATGACGCTCAGTGGAATCGAGCTGTTCGATGCAAATGGAAACCCGATCTCGAATTTCAGCCTAACCTCCGGCTCAGGGGCGGTGTATGGCGCGAGCGGTCTGGTGAGTGAACCCATATCTTCCACCCCGGAACCAGCCATGGCGTGGGTGCTTGCTTCAGGGCTTTTGCTGGTCATCGTCGTAGCGCGGATTCGCCGGCGCCAAGGGCTTAAGGCCGGGTTTAAATCTGGCCGGCACCATCTCCTGTACAGGCGCTCTGAGCGCGACTCCGCACTAACTTAAGTCCATTGAGCACGCCAGGACGTTAACGTTCCGTAAAGTTTTCGGAAAAGGGACCGCATTGCGCAAACTTACAACAGAATGCTACCGTAAGCACTCGGAGTTTAATTGGGGAATTGCGCGTGTTGGATCGCACTAAGTCTGCTGGCATCAACCGGTGTCTGGGCACAGGGGACCATTTCCACCGTTGCTGGCGGAAGTGGTGTTCTGGACAATATTCCGGCGACTCAAGCACGCCTCAGTGGACCTTCCGCGCTGGCTGTTGATCCGCACGGGAATGCGTATATCGGCGACGGTAGTCGTATTCGTAAAGTCGATGCCGTAACGGGCATCATCTCCACAGTTACTGCCGGCTCCGGCGCTCAAAATCTCGCCTTCGATCCCAAGGGCAATCTTTTTATTGTGTTCGGCAACCAACTTCTGAAACTTGATCCGGGCACAGGCGCATTGACAACGATTGCGGGAATGGCCGGGGATACTACCCCTCAGTTTGGGATAATGGCGGGGCTCGCGACGGATGCCTCGGGCAATATCTTTCTTGCTGACGACTATTATGGCAAGATCTACGAAATCGACGCGATTTCGGGCGCCGTCAGCACGTTCGCATCGTCGGTTAGTCCTTTGGTTATTACCGTGGACACGTTCGGCAATGTCTTCTTCGTGGAGCAATACTGGCTTCGCCGAATCGACGGAAAAACTGGGATCATCACCACCATCGCCCCAAACAGCGGGACAGTGGCAAGCGGAGACGGAGGGCCTTACAACGAGGCCGTTTTCGTGAATGCGGCGGCACTGGCTACCGACGCCAAGGGTAATCTTTACATCGCGGACGGACCGTACATTCGAGAAATAGACTGGAATACGGGAATAGTCTCAACCATAGCAGGCTCCGGACAGCAGGTGTATGCCAAAGACGGTGTTCCCGCGCTGGATGCGAATCTGTCGTTCATGACCGGCCTCGTGGTGGACCCGCAAGGCAACATCTGGATCTCGGATTCGGGCAACGCACGCCTGTTTAGAATTGCTGCTTCGACCAACCTGATCAGCACGATTGCAGGCACGTCAGCCAACGGCGATGGCGGGCCGGCGCTTGGGGCAACGCTGTACAACCCCTTCGGCCTGGTAGCGAATTCACAAGGGGATCTTTATCTTTACGACTACGCCGATGGGATTCGACGCGTGGACCACGCAACAGGATTCATCTCCAAGGTCATCCCTCAATCCGCTCTCGCGTATGGAACTCCCTTGGGAAATGGTGCATCGCCGATCGCGGTGGACCCGAACGGGAATCTCTTCCTCAGTCTGCAGACCAGCGTGCAGCGCGTGGATGCCGCGACAAAGGCGGTAACTGTTATTGCGGGAGACGGTTTTGGGCAGTATGGCGAGGGAGGCGCATTGGGAGACGGTGGCCCAGCCGCCAAGGCACAAGTGACGCCCGCAGGTGTCGCCATCGACTCTTCGGGAAACCTGTACATTGCCGACTACTGGTACCAACGGATTAGGCGCGTCGACGCGGCCACTGGAATCATCACTACGGTTGCAGGAACCGGACAAGGGGCTTTTTCTGGCTTGCCGGGACCGGCGCTGCAGACATCGATCGGAGTTCCGACCAGCATAGCCATCGCGCCCAGCGGCGACATCTATTGGACGACATCCGGTTGGGTTTTGAAAATGAATTCCGCGGGCATATTGTCTGTTGCGGCCGGGGATGGCGGCTGCGCGAACTCGGGGGACGGCGGCAGCGCGCTCCTGGCTACACTGTGCAATCCCTCCGCCATCACCTTCGATGCATCCGGAAACCTATTCATCAGCCAGCCCTCTTGCGGCTGCATAAGACGCGTGGACGCGAACGGACTGATCCAAACTGTGGCCGGCACGGGAATGTCCGGCGTCAGCAACGACGGAATACCAGCCACACAGGCCGCCTTAAACCCGGGGGCAATCGCTTTTTCCAGCGACGTCCTTTACATCCTCGACGTTCCTACTACTGGGTTCAATTCCGGGCGCATCCGGGCCGTGACTCCCCCGACTCCGCCGTCATTGCCCCAGCCACCGTCCATCACTGCGATCGGCGACGGAGTGGACTACCGAACCGCGTTCTCGCCCGGCGCTATCGTCACGCTGTTCGGAAACTACTTGGGCGGCCGGTCGCCGTCGTCTGCGCAAGTAGGAGCTAACGGACTGATCGGCGACCAGTTGGGAGGCGGTAAGATCACTTTCAATGGAACCGCTGCTCCCTTGCTGTACGTTTCCGCAGGGCAGATCAACGCCGTAATCCCTTATTCGGTTCAACCTTCACCGACCACGGTGGAAGTAATCACGGATGGAGGCACAACCAAGTCCACCGAGATCTCCATCCAGCCAACCTCTTTGAGCTTGTTTCCTGGTCTCATCTTCAATCCGAACGGGACATTGAACAGCGCAGCGAACCCCGCGCCAAAGGGAGCCACTCTGGTGATGTATGGAACGGGCATCGGTGTTACCAGCCCGCCTTTGGCGGACGGATCCATCGTGCGAGGACCGCCCTTCCCCAAGCCGAACGCGACTTTCTTGGCTGCGGTGATGAATGGAATCACGTCGTACGAGGCGACGATTCGGTACCTCGGTCCTTTGCCCGGCTTCGTGGCTGGCGCGGTGCAAGCAAATATTCAAATTCCTGACAGCGTTCCGGCCGGCCAGTCGAGCCTCAATATAAATGATGTTAATGGGTTCGGGGCCTTTGGTCAGACCATCTACATGCTTTCGGATCCTCCCGTTTTGAGTGGCATCAGCCCGGCGCCTCCGATTCCACAAAACGTCGGGCTTGGGAATTACATAACCTTGAGTGGGGCCAACCTGACGGGAGTGACTTCTTTCGATTTCTTCGTCAAAGGGAAGGCCGTGAATGTGATGCCGACGCAGTTTCAACTTTGCACCGCGACGTCCTGCACGATCTTCGTCAATTTCAATGGCGTGGCGGGCGAGTACGGCGTGACTGCAACCAACGCGGCCAATCAAGTATCCAACCAGTTCACGTTTGCTGTCCAGCCCTACGCCGCCCCGACGGTGACGGGCGTCCAAAGTTATCCCAGCGAAGGACCGGTGATCGCAACTCAGGGGTTGCAGTTCTTAGACGTGATTGGAACAAACTTCCTGGCGCCCGTTACCATGGATGTTTACTATAACGGCACGAAGATCGCTACGTTAAATTCCTCCAGCCAATTCCCGCCTCAGATTTACAGCCCACAAGGGCTTCAGATCGATTTCGATTTTCAAGGAAACGCGGGTAAATATGGTATTCAGGTGGCTAGCCCGAATGGAAGTTCAGGGCTATTCAACTTTCATTGTTGCCGCTCCCTAGGAACTCCGGGCCTTCACCGCGTAGCTTCAACGGTCCGGCCCTCGTGCACCTGGTCCTTCTCGTTCTCGCAGTACGTCTCGATCAGATCGCTATCGGGCGGCATGTGGAACCCCACCACAGCTCGCGGCTTGGACCGGTGGCAGACGGTTTCAAGTCTGGCTGCCGTTCGCTACCTAGCGGGGCGGTAACGTTGTTTAACGTTCCGTAAAGTATGTAACGAACCTTTTTGGCACGCGTCGGCATCTTAGAGCAAGAATGACTCCGCCCTATTGGTGCCGCACCGGCCTATTGTTTTTGATGGCGCTTTCAGCCTCCGCCCAAGAGCCCGCCGCGCCGCCTTCACAGCCTGGGCAAACTGAACCTGCTGCTCCCGACAAACGCATTTTCGGCGTTCTTCCCAACTACCGGACCGCCAACGCCACGTGCGGTCTACATGCCGATTACGGTCAAGCAAAAGTTCACCATCGCAGCCAAGGATTCCTTCGACTATCCCCTGCTGGGCTTGGCCGCCTTCATCGCCGCCTATGGACAGTTGGACAACTCGCACCCGGAATTTGGGCAGGGATGGGCCGGCTATGGCCGGCGCGTCGGAACCTCATACGCCGACCAAGCCATCGGCAACATGATGACGGAGGGTATTTTCCCGAGCCTGCTGCATGAAGACCCGCGCTACTTTCGCCGCGGATACGGCAGCGTCTGGTCGCGAACGTTCTACGCCGCCACGCGCGTCTTTGTTACACGCACGGACTCCGGAGGCACGCGATTCAATTTCTCGGAAGTTCTCGGCAACGCCACCGGTACGGCAATCTCAAACGCATATTATCCCGACAACCGCGACTGCCGCCGACAACGTGGAAAAACTGGGATCGCAGATCGGAATCGATGCCGTGTCGCAGGTGCTGAAGGAGTTCTGGCCGGACATCAAGCACAAGCTTTTCCATCAGAAAGAACCCCAACCGTGAGGGAGGGTTAAGAGCGTTAGCTCGCCTTCTTTTTCGGCGCCACGTGCCCTAATGGCGCGAATGCGCGCCTCAATCTTGCTGGCATCGGACTTGCGCCGCATCTTCTTCAGCAAGTCCACGTAATCCAGCGCCGTCTGCGCCAGCAAATCCAGATTGTCGTCGTTGCTGCTCAGGCACAAAGGACCGCTTGCCGCTCAAGACCCCACGCTTATCCAGAATCGTCAGCGACAGCCGGTATAGCGGTTCGGCGTCCGTCAGATTCAGCTTGCTGACATAAATGGCAGCCAGCGTGTTCAAGCTTGCCACCATATCGTTCTCGCGCGCCGTCAAGACCTGCTGCACCAGCGGCTCGGCGTCCCCCGGCCGATTCAGCGCCTCGTACAGTTCGGCCACCTTCTCGTATTTGTCGGCCAGCTCCGCACTGCCCGGCTTCAGCTCTTTCGTCCAGATGAACAGCGACCGCTCGCTGGCCTTTTCGGCCTCCGCGAAGCGCTTCTGATCGGTATAGATAGCCGCCAGCTTATCCAGATTCTTCGCCACGTCGACTGAGTTCGGACCCAGGTTTCCCTCGCGAATGGACAGCGTCTGCTTGAGCAGCGGCTCGGCGTCCTTTTTCTGTTCGAGAGTAAGCGACGCCAATGCATCCAGTGTGGGCAGCAGTTCGGGACTATTGGGCGAAACCGTTTTCAACTGGATCTTCAGTACGCGATCATACAATCCCTCGGCGGCTGCAAGATTCTGCTTGGCCACGTTCACGCGCGCCAGTTGACTCAAGTCCGGCGTCAGCTCCAGCGCCCTCTGCGCCCGACCGCTTTCTCGCGAATTGCGATGGCCCGCGCCAGAAACTTCTCCGCGTCCGGATACTTTCCCGCCGGACTGATACACTCGCGCCACTTGCTCCAGCGACGGCACCAGCTTCGGATCGGTCGTCCCCATACTCGCGCTCCATGATCCGCAATTCGCGCGCGATCAAATCCGCCGCCTGCTCATATTTCATCTGCGCGAAATTCACGCGCGCCAAATCGTCCATGGCCGGAATGATCGCCGGATTGGCCCGTCCCAGCATGTCCTCTTTCAGCTCCAGCGTCTTTTGATAGACCTTCTCGGCATCCGCGTACCGGCCCTCGGCCGAATAATAGTCCGCCAGATTCTCGTGGGCTTTTGCGACGCGCGGATCCAGTGGCTTTCCACTGCGCGGCATCGCGTTACCGCCGCCAATAACACCTTCTCTTTAGCGGAACCGCGGCTTGCGGTTTGTCCAATGCTTGAGCGAACAGACCTTGCGCCCGGAATGCAAACCCGGCGCAGCTAAGTACTAGAACGAAGTTAGCGATCGTAACATGCGGTCGAAGCTTCATCTTGCCACTCCAATCGACAGAATGCACGCAACCGTATAGTGGAAGCAATACCCTAAGGCCCAATTGAAACTATCCCGGTTTTAGTTGGATACGCCCGTGTAACGTGACATGGCGCGTTTGCAACAAACCCTGCGAGGTTTCCCCTTTTTGATCCACTACCATCCCAGGTGACTTCAGCTCTTCTCTCCGAGTGCGACGCCTGGGTGGCCCGCGGTCTGTTTCCGCTCGCATTCGCGATCCTCGTCAGCGGACTGGATGACCTTGCGCTCGACTGCGTCTGTCTCTGGGCCTGGGTAAGGGCGAAGCTAAAGCATCGTCTTTCCAATGCGGTAGAGGCGGAACGCAAAGAATCTCCGCAGGTCGAGAAACGCATCGCTATCTTCGTTCCGCTGTGGCAGGAACACGCGGTAATCGCCGGCATGGTGGAACACAACGCCTCGGCGATCAACTATTCCAACTATCACTTCTTTATTGGCGTCTATCCCAATGACGATCCAACGCTGGACGCCGTTCGCGATCTGGAAGCCCGCTTTACCCACGTTCATCTGGCCGTTTGCCCGCACAACGGGCCCACCTCCAAAGCCGACTGCCTGAACTGGATCTATCAGCGCATGCTGCTATTTGAAGAACACCACGCGTCTGTCTTCGATATCGTCGTCACCCATGACGCCGAAGATCTGATTCACCCCGAAGCCTTTTCCTTCATCAACGCCTATGCCGACGAGTTCGACATGGTTCAGATTCCGGTATTGCCGCTGCCGACGCCCTTGCGCGATCTGGTCCACGGCATCTATTGCGATGAGTTCGCCGAATGGCAGCTCAAGGACATGCGCGGCGCGGCAGCTGATGGGCAGCTTTGTTCCGTCCAACGGCGTGGGTACGGGATACACGCGGAGGGCGATCAAGAAACTCGCCGACACCGATCACAATCTGATTTTTGAGCCGGGCTGCCTCACCGAGGATTATGAGAACGGATGGCGTCTCCACAAGCTGGGATGCAAACAGATGTTCGTGCCGCTCACAAAGCACGAG
>CAWKEP010000011.1:0-288224 GCA_963848735.1 Bryobacterales bacterium | reverse complement strand
CGCTGGGATCTGCAAGCCGCCGCCAGTCAGGTGCATGCCGCTGAAATCGTGGTGTCGGCCGCGCGCGCCGAACGCCTTCCCTCCGGTTCGATTAGCGCGGATTACGGAGTGTTGGGACCCAGTCCGGTAACTAATCACGGCGTTTACTCGGTGGTGGGTTCTCTCAATGTGCCCATTTATCAAGGTGGCCGCGTGAAGGCCGATATCGAGCAGGCCGAAGCGACTCTTCATCAGCGCCAGGCGGAGCTTGCAGACCAGCGCGGGCGGGTGGAACAAGAAGTTCGGACGGCATTGATCGAACTGGAAACTGCGATCGGCGAAGTGCGGCTGGCCGAAAGCAATCGCGGCTTCGCCAACGAAACCTTGCGCGAGGCGCGCGACCGATTTAACGCGGGTGTGACAACCACCGTGGAAGTGGTCCAGGCGCAGGAACAAGTCGCCAGCGCCGAAAGTGATTACTTTAACGCCCTATTCGCATTCGACCTAGCCCGCATCTCTTTGTCCCGCGCCATGGGACAGGCTGAAACTGACCTTCCCACCTTATTGAGTGGAGTTCGCCCATGAGTACAACGACTAATGCACCAGCGCCCGCGCCACCGGCGCCCCCTGCCCCGCCCGATCCGGCTACTCGCGGCCGCGGCAAGGCGTTCATTATCTTCTTTCTGATACTTTTGATCGCCGGCGGGGTAGGCCTCTATTTCTGGCTACAGTCGCGGCAATTCGAATCCACGGACGACGCGCAAGTGGAAGCTCACTTGAACTCCATTAGCTCGCGCGTGGATGGTTCCATCACGGCCGTCTACGTGGACAACAATCAAATCGTGAAGGCAGGCGACCCGCTGGTGGATCTGGATCCGCGCGATTTCCAAGTGATCGCTGGATCAGGCCCGCGCTCAAGTGGCGCAAGCCCACAGCCAGGTGGCGGCGCAGCAGCCCAACGTCCCCATCATCGAAGTGGAGAGCAGCACGAATATCACCGGCGCCGAAGCCGACGTCGCCAATGCGGAAGCGGCGGTGGGAGTTGCCGAACGCGATCGCGAATCTGCCGCTGGCGCGTCTGGCTGAAGCGCAGGCCAACGCCGCCAAGGCGCAGGCTGACCTGGCGCGCTACACGCTGCTCATCAAGAACGAGGAAGTTTCGCAGCAGGAGTTCGATCAGGTGGCAGCTACCGCCAAGGCTCAGGAGGCCACCGTGGCCGCAAATCGCGCGGCCGTTGAATCCGCCGGCCGCACCGTGGAGCAGCGGCAGGCCCAGCTGGCGCAAGTAAATCCCACCTGGCGCAGGTAAGAAACAATGCGCCCGCGCAACTCGCCATCCGCCAGGCCAATGTCCAATCGCAGGAAGCCAACCAGCAAACCGCCCAGACCATGGTGGAGCAAGCCGCATTGAAGCTCAGCTACACGAAAATCGTTGCGCCGGCGGCGGGCATCGTGCTGAAGCGTTCCGCCGAAGTTGGCGAGCACATTAACGCCGGCCAGCAATTGATGATGATCGCCCAAATCGCCGACATCTGGGTGACGGCCGACTTCAAAGAGACGCAGATGCACAACATCCATCCCGGTCAATCGGCCCGCATTCACGTGGACGCACTGCGGCAGGATTTTGAAGGCTACGTGGAAAATATCGGCGGCACCACCGGCGCGGTAGCCAGCGTCCTGCCGCCCGAAAACGCCACCGGCAATTATGTGAAAGTAGTGCAGCGCATACCGGTCCGCCTGCGCTTTCAAGCCCAATCAGAGCGGGCTGGATCGCCTGCGCCCCGGCATGTCCGTGGAACCTGAAGTCCGCATCGGGAGCTGAAATGGGTCCTCCCGCGCAATCGCATCACGATTGGAAGCCTTCGCATAATCCCTGGGCCGTGGCCATGACGGTTACGATGGCCACGTTTATGGAAGTGCTGGATTCCTCCATCGCGAACGTCTCGCTTCCGCATATTGCCGGCTCTCTGGGCGCCACCTACGACGAAGCTATTTGGGTTCTTACCAGCTACCTGGTTTCCGCCGCCATTGTGCTCCCGGCCTCCGGCTGGCTCTCGACGGTCTTCGGACGCAAACGCTTCTACATGACCTGCGTGGTGCTGTTCACCGTGTCGTCGTTCCTGTGCGGCATCGCGCCGAATCTGCCGTTCCTGATCATCGCGCGCATCTTGCAAGGCGCGGGCGGCGGCGGCCTGCAACCTTCCGAACAAGCCATCCTGGCCGATACGCTTCCCGCCGGAAAAGCGCGGCCAGGCTTTTGCGGTTTATGGCATGGCCGTGGTGGCCGCGCCCGCCATCGGCCCCACGCTGGGCGGCTGGATCACCGACAATTTCAACTGGCACTGGATCTTCTTCATCAACATTCCGGTGGGCCTGCTTTCGCTGTTCTTCACCAGCCGCCTGGTGGAAGATCCGCCCTGGCTGCGCGAGAAGAAGCTGAGCGGCATCAAGGTCGATTACATCGGCCTCAGCCTGCTGGTCATGGGCATCGCGTGCTTCCAGTTCGTGCTCGATAAGGGCCAGGAATCGGACTGGTTCTCTTCTCCCATGATTACCGCGTTGACCTGTGTCGGGCTTCCCATGCTGGCCGCGTTTTTCCTCTGGGAGTGGTATCACCCGAACCCCATCGTAGACGTGCGCCTGCTCAAGAACCGCAACTTCGGGACCGCGGTCTGCTTTTCGTTCGTCCTGGGGATGGTCTTGTTCGGTTCCACTGTATTGATTCCCGAGTTTCTGCAAAGCAGCCTGGGCTATACCGCGGAACAGGCCGGCCTGGCGCTATCACCGGCTGGACTTGTGCTGATGTTCATGATGATTGTGGCGGGCCGGCTGGTTGCCACCAAAGTCGATCCGCGTCTGCTGATCTGCATTGGCTTCCTGGGCACATCATTCGCGTTGCGCTTGATGACCAACATCTATCTGCAGATCGATTTCGCGACCATTGTTCTGCTGCGCATGCTTTCAGGTGATTTTCATGCCGCTGATCTTCATTCCCATCAGCACGCTGAATTACGTGGGCGTGCCGCGTGAAAAGAACAACCAGGTCTCGGGCATCTCCAGCTTCATGCGGAACATTGGGGGCAGCATTGGAACATCGGGGCTCAGCGTTTTTCTGACGCGCCAGAACCAGACGCACTTGGCGGGTTTTGCGTCGCATACCAGCATGGGCGATCCGAATTTCAGCCAGTATTTGAAGGGCCTTACGGCGATGTTTGTCGCGCGAGGCTATGACGCAACCACCGCGGCGCAGAAGGCGATGACCATGGCCTACTACACGGTGCAGAATCAGGCCAACGCGGTCAGTTTCAAGAACAGCTTCTACGTGATGTCGCTGATCATCGTCTGCTTGAGTCCGCTGCCGTTTATCATGCGCCGCCCGAAGCAGGGGCAGGGCCGGGCGCCGGCCGCGCATTAGAACTAAGGGGCGCAGAGTACCCCCTTTATGGGACAAGTCACTAAGGTCACGCTGTCCCCTAAACACGTGACATTCTGTCCCACGTCAACCTGTAATCTATTGAAAACAATAGAAGCCACGGCTTGGCAACCCAACTGCTTTGTATTGGGCATGACCTCCGAAATCAACGTTCTGCTCGAGAAACTCCAGGAAGCCATCGACGCGGCCATCTCGGACTCCGGGCGCATCAACGGCATCGTCGACGAAATGAAGAGCTGTGGCTACAATCTGTGCTTGATCGTTGAATCCAGCGCCGCCATTAGCCCCATCGAAGACACGCCTGACTCGGTTCCCGAGCCTCAGCTCCAGTCCAACGGCGAGATCGCGTTGACGGAGCTGGATCGGGAGTTTCTGCAGGAAATGAATATCTCGCTCGCGGCCTAGTCGCTTTCAGCGCCCGGAGAGCGCCTGCCGCATCATCGGCTCGGGTTTGCTTTCAAACACTGTGTAAACCGCGCCCGCGATGGCGGCACCCACAATAGGAGCCACCCAGAACAGCCAGAGTTGCTGCAGGGCCCAGCCGCCCACGAAAATCGCCGGAGCGGTGCTGCGGGCCGGATTCACGGACAGGTTGGTCACCGGAATCCCGATCAAATGGATCAAGGTCAGTCCCAGTCCGATCGGGATCGGCGCGAAACCCTGGAAGCGCGCGTTTGTCAGTGGATCCCAGAATAATCATCAGGAACATGAAGGTCAGCACGATCTCGGCCGTCAGGCAGGCTCCCATGGAATACATGCCCGGCGAATGATCGGCATAGCCGTTGGCGGCGAAACCATTGGCGAGGCTGAAGCCCTCCTTGCCGCTGGCGATGAAATAAAGCACGGCCGATCCGGCAATCCCTCCCAGCACCTGCGCGATCACATACGCCAGCAGCTCTGAAGCCGGAAAGCGCTTCGCCACCACCAGCCCAACCGATACCGCGGGATTCAAATGGCATCCCGAAATATGGCCGATCGCGTACGCCATGGTGAGCACGGTCAATCCGAACGCCAGAGCGACGCCGGCAAATCCAATGCCCAGGCCGGGGAAGGCGGCCGCCAGACACGGCGGAGCCGCAACCGCCAAAGACCAGCCAAAATGTTCCGATAAACTCAGCGAAAGATCGTTTTGAAAGTGACATTCAAGGTCCTCCTTGTGACCACAGATGCTACCATACGGCAAATGAAAAGGCGCGCCTTCCTCGCCACTTCCATCGCCGCCGCGGCCGCATCGCAAACCGCTTGTCAATTCGTGCCCGCCGGTCCTACGGCAACCTCATCCGCCCCAGCCGGTTTTGAACTGGACGAAGTCAGCCTGGCTGATCTCGCATCCGGCTTACAGCAAAGCAAGTGGACCTCGGCGCACCTGGTAGAGCTCTATCTCGGGCGCATCGAAGCCATTGATGCCAACGGCCCCCGGCTCGGCTCATTAATCGCGATCAACCCCGAAGCCGCGGCCATCGCCGGGCAATTGGATCAGGAGCGGAAAAACGGCAAGGTGCGCGGGCCGCTGCACGGCATTCCGATCCTGGTGAAGGACAATATCGAAACGCGCGACCCGGTCAGCACGACGGCCGGTTCGCTCGCGCTTGCCGATTGGCGCAGCCCGCAAGATGCGGTTGTCGCAGCGCGTCTGCGCGCGGCGGGCGCGATCATACTCGGCAAAACCAATCTCAGCGAATGGGCGAATTTCCGTTCCTCGCATTCCAGCAGCGGGTGGAGCGGACGCGGCGGCCAGACCAAGAATCCCTATGCGCTGGATCGCAATCCGTCTGGTTCCAGCTCGGGCTCGGGCGCGGGAGCCTCGGCCAGTCTGTGCGCCGCGGCCATCGGAACCGAAACCGATGGATCGGTGACCAGCCCGTCGTCGATCAACGGCCTGGCAGGCATCAAGCCCACTGTGGGACTCGTCAGCGGTTCCGGAATTATCCCTATCTCGGTCAGCCAGGACACGGCCGGACCGATGGCGCGCACGGTTCGCGACGTCGCGATTTTGCTGAGCATCATGGCCGACCCAGACGCGCACGGCGCACAGGACTACTCAAAGGTTCTCGATGCTCGCGGTCTGCAAGGCGCGCGCCTCGGGGTCGCCCGCAAGTTCTTCGAGAACAATGCGCCGATGAACAATTTTCTGACTGGCTGCGTTGACGCGCTGAAGAAAGCCGGCGCCGAAGTGATCGATCCCGCCGATCTTGCGACGCATGGTCAAATGGACGCGCCCGAGCAGGAGGTGATGCTGTACGAATTTAAGGACGGCATCAATCGGTACCTCACCCGGCTCCCCGCAAGCAGTCCCGCGCGCACGCTCAAGGACTTGATCGCCTTCAACGAGAAGAATCGCGGCCGCGAGATGCCCTTTTTCGCCCAGGAGCAATTCATTCGCGCGGAGGCGAAAGGCCCGCTGACCGAAGCGGCGTACATTAAGGCTCGTGCCGATTGCGTGCGGCTGTCGCGCCTGGACGGGATCGACGCGCTGCTGGCGAAACACAAGCTGGACGCGATCGTCAGCCTGACTTCCGGGCCCGCCTGGTTCATCGACCACGTGGTGGGCGACAACGACTCTGGCGGCTGCACCACGCCCGCGGCCGTGGCCGGCTACCCGCATATTACCGTCCCAGCCGGATTCTACGGCGGCCTGCCTATCGGACTTGTCGTTCTTCGGCGCGGCCTGGAGCGAGCCGACGCTGATCAAGCTGGCCTATTCGTGGGAACAACAGATGAATGCGCGGAAGAAGCCTGGTTTCGCCGCCAGTGCCCGTTTGTGATTTCATAGGGTATGCGGCAGATCTTCCTCGGACTCGCAATTGCGGCATCCCTCAGTGCAGGCACAACGCTCTCCTTCGATAGCGCTAACCCGGCTTGGACCACAATGCGCGGCACGGCCGTCGCCGATGCCGGGGTCACGCACGATGGACAAATGTCGATGCGGCTGGAATCTGATAACTCCGCTCGCGATGCCCGCGTGCAATCCTCGCCCATCCCGCTCACCATTGGCAAAGCGTACGAGCTCTCCGGCTGGATCCGAACCGAGAAACTCGCTGTCCGCGATCTGGACCGCTCGCCCATCGCCACCGGCGCGGCGCTCAGCATGGCGTCCATCCCTTATGACGTGCAGTCGGAATCCATCGGCGGCTCGCGCGATTGGACGCGTGTGCATCTCCGCTTCACCGCTACGCGCGCGCAGGATAGCCTGGTGCTCACCGTCGCCTACGGGGGTACGTTCGACGGTAAAGCCTGGTTTTCAGGCGTCAAAATCGAGGAAGCAAGCACTACGCCGTCGTGGCCCGCGTCGGCTGCGATCACAACCTACGGCCCTGCCTATCGCTATCCAGTGGACGGATGGATTTACCTCCACATTGAAGGCAAGCCCTACGATCGCGGCTATCAGCACGGCCGTTTGATGGCCAAGGAAATCCCGCAATATATCGCGCGCTGCGCAGCCGAACTCGATCCGAAAAGCAAGAACAAAAGTTGGGATCTCGCGCGCACCACGGCCAGCGCGCTGTTCACGCACGGCTTCGACCAGGAGATTCTTCAGGAGATGAAAGGCATTGCGGACGGAGCTTCCGATGCGGGCGCGCGCTGGGAGGGCCGGCCCGTCGATCTCACCGATATCGTCGTAGTCAATACTACGGTGGAACTTGGAGAGCTGAAAGAAGCGCTGCCCGTCACGCCCAACGGCCTGGAGGGTTTGCGTCTGCTGGCTCCCGACTATGGCACTCACAAGCGCGAGGCGCTGGACCATTGCAGCTCCTTCGCCGCCACCGGGTCCGCTACTCGCGATGGACGCATGGTGATTGGACACACCACCTGGTGGCCGCTCACGCTGGCCGAGCAGACCAACGTAATGCTCGATATCCAGCCCACCACCGGCCACCGCGTGCTGATGCAAAGCTATCCGGGCGGCATCGAGAGCGGGACCGACTGGTATCAGAATGACGCCGGCATGGTTCTCACCGAGACCACCATCAATCAAAGCCCGTTCAATAGGAACGGAACCCCGGTGGCTTATCGCGCGCGCCGGGCCATTCAATATGGAGCCACCATCGATCAGGTGGTGGAGATTCTCACCACCAAGAACAACGGCCTCTACACCAACGAGTGGATTCTGGGAGATGCCAAGACCAACGAGATCGCGCTGTTTGAGCTCGGGACGTACAAGACGCGGCTCTACCGCAGTTCCAAGAACGATTGGTTCGGCGGCACGGAGGGCTTCTATTGGGGCGACAACAATGCCAAGGATTTGAGCGTTCGTTTGGAAGAAACGCCCGATCCAAACGCACCAGCGGCGTATATTCCGTATGTCCCCACCAATCGCGATCTAAAGTGGCAGGATCTTTATCGCGAGTACAAAGGCAAAATCGACGAGCAGTTCGGATTCATGGCGTATCACACCGCGCCGCTGGTGAGTGCCACGGCGATGGACGCGAAGGTTGTGACCGCCGACATGGCATCACGCATGATGGTGTGGGCCGAGTTTGGACGCCCGAACCAGACCGAGCGGCTGCCGTCCAAAGCCGACCAGAACGAATATCCAGGCAACGATGGTTTGTATCCTTCCAGCTACCGTCTGATTTCGGCCGGTCCGGCTCCTGCCAACGTTTCAAAGATGTCTGACGCAACGGCCAAAGTCACAATCGCGGATCCTCCCCGGCAACAATATGGCGATCGGTTATGGCAAGGCTGGGTGCTTCCGGCCTCCGACGCCGACATTTGGTTCGCCTCCGGTTCGGCTGCCTATTACGAGGATCTGGATTCCAGGGATCTTGCGAAAGCTATGGCAGCGCACTGGGCCAGGTATCGATCGTTGAGCATTTCGACGCCGAGTGCGAAGCAGCAGTTTGAGCTGGAGACGGAAAAGGGCGCGCTGTTTCTCGATCAATTGCGGCGCGACGTGGGCGACGATCGCTTCTTTAAGCTAATGTTCGATTTCTTTGCCGCTCACAAAGCGAAAACCATTACTGGGCAAGCATTCCTGGATGCCGCGGGCGTGAAGTTCGCGGTTCCGCCCGACCCGGGAGGCGCGATGTACCTGGTCTCCGACATCCGCCAGCGGCTTGGCTCCGCGATGCTGGTCTACGGGACCATGTCCGACGCGGGTTCCAACCGGTACGCCGCCGAAGAATTACAGAAACACTTTTATCGCACACTCGAAACGGCGGTCCAGATCCGCAAGGATTTCGAACTGACCGACGCCGATCTGCGCACGCACGATGTGATCTTCGTGGGACGGCCCGAAACCAATTCAGCTCTCACGGCGTGGCAAGACAGGCTGGGCCTGGATTTTTCGGGCGGCCTGTTCCGGATCGCCGGCCGGGATTACGCCTCGGAAACTGAAGCGCTCCTGTTCGCAGCACCGAACCCGCTGGATCGCCATCACATGGCTCTAGTGTTGGCTGGTAACAACGCGCTTGCAACGGTGCTGTTGACCAAGGCCAATTTCTACGACACCCAATACTCAATGTTCGATGCGGGCAAGGAAGTGGCTTCCGGATTTCTTCCGCCTAGCGATCTGTCTGCTGCAGCGCGTTAATAACGGTAACTGCCGTGGTCAAATCCACGCCGGCCGCGGCCTGATATTTCTCGATAGCGTCGATCTTGTGCTGCTGCCGCAGGAGACCGTTTAATTCGCTCCGCAGTGGATCTTTCAAATCGCCCAGTAGCTGAGCGGCTTTCTTCTTCTGCTCGGCGCCTTCGATCAGCTTTTGGCGGAAGAACGCCATTCCTTTTTCATTGGGACACGGAAGAACGTAAAACCACGATCCATTCGACGGGGCCAGGAACTGGATCATGATCACGTTGTTCGCAGCGAAATCGATGTCCACTTCGTAAGTCGGCTGCAAGGGATACTCGACATCGTCCTCAGGCAGAAAGGTTGGCGCCGGCTGCTGCATCCGCGCAACCTTGGTGACTTGGTATGTTCCCGCCGGAGCAGGGTGGAGCGCTTGTTCATTCAGCACATAGTCCCAGAAATCCTTGGTGGTCGGATCCTTCATGCAAGCACGGACCAAGGGATGCATCAGGCTTTCGATCTTGGTCCTGTCGTTGGACCGTAGCGCCTCCACCCAAGGCTTCACGAACGTGCTTTGAATGGCAGCTTCATCCGGTGTGGCGGCGAACGCGGCCGATACCAAAAGGGCGAACCAGAGGGCAAGTCTTCCCATAGTCGGGAACCATCGGCCTTTCAGCCAGGATCTTTAAGCGGCATGTTATACTCGCCAGAGATCTTTTAAAACTCAATAGCGACGGATGCTCGGGAAGGCGGTGTAAATCCGCCACTGCCCCGCAACTGTAAGCGGCCGTGTTTGGCTGAGGCGATCACTGCGCAAGTGGGAAGATCGCTTCAAAAGGTAGCCAAGCCGCAAGTCAGGAGACCGGTCCTTCGCCTCAGAACTAAACCACGTTTTCGAGGGAGAAACGTACGATGCGAACCATCTTTCTTCTATCTCTGTCGCTCGGGCTTTGCACGGGCGAAACCTCCATTCACGGCACCATTCTCGACCCGTCCGGCCGCCCGGTGGAAGCCGCGCGCGTGACGTGCCAGCAGCAATCCGTTTATAGCAACGCCGAAGGCCGATTCATGGTGAACGGAATCAACCAGTGTGCGGCTCGGGTGCAAAAAGACGGCTTTGAGCCGGCCGGTATGGATCTCACGGATGCAACCGACGCCAAAATTACGCTCGCGATCGTCGGGCCGGTGGAGAGCGTGGTGGTTTCCGCGATCCGCACCGAGACCACACCAGAGCAAGCCGTGGTCAGCGCTAGTGTCATCACCGAACAACAGATTGTCACGCGCCAATATCCCATGGTCTTCGACATGCTACGCGACATTCCAGGCCTGCAAATTTCCGAGTACGGTCCGATTGGAACGCTGGCCGAAGTGTTCACGCGCGGAGCCGATAGCACCGGCACTCTGGTCTTGCTCGACGGTGTACCTCTGAACGATCCGGGCGGCGAATTGCATCTTGAGAATTTCACGTCGGATGGCCTCGATCGCGTCGAAATAGTGCGCGGTCCCGAAAGCGCGCTGTTCGGCGCGGAAGCCGCAGCGGGTGTGATCCAACTATTCACCAAGCGCGGCAATCCAGAAGACACCGTTCCCCACGGCTCCGCTTCCTATGAGCGCGGCAGCTTTCAAACCGATCGCTGGATCGCGAATCTCACCGGGGGTCTTTTATCGCGGCTGGATTATTCGTTGAGCGCGTCTGAGCTACACACCGTCGGAGAGTGGCCCAACACGTTTTATCTCAATAACACCGGAATGGCCAATGTCGGTTATAAGTTTTCGGAAGCCACCCAGCTTCGGGCGGTTTACCATGTTTATGCCGCGCATGGGGGCACTCCGGGGCAGATCGCTTACGGCGTGGACGATCTCGTTCCCACGGAAGAGACTCGCGACAACACGGTTTCCGTGCGCCTGGACGACAGCCGCGGTTCCAACTATCTCCAGCAGTTTTCGTTCGGCTATCACCGCTTAAGCGATCGCTACAACGACAACGAGCCGTACGGAGAACAGCCGCTGGCCGCACTGGTAAGGAACGTCCCCGGACCCCCGGCCGCTACTTATTTCGTGACGCTGGTGGATCCAAACGCGCCACCCACCCTGATCCCGCCCGGCCTATCGCTGGTGCAGACCACGAATTACTTCGGCGGCGATAACGATTCGCTCAACATCGCCGAACGAAAGACCGCCGGCTACCAGGGCACGTTCTCGCATCGCACTGGCTCCATCGTCTTCGGGTACGGCTATCAGGACCAGAGCGGCAACCTCTCGGGCGTTGCGGCCTCGCGCACCAATAACGGATTCTTCACGAACGTTCAGCAAAGCTTGGGTAGCCGGCTGCTTTTCACCGGCGGCGTGCGCGTGGAGCACAGCAGCGCGTTCGGAACCATCTGGTCGGGACGGGGCGGCGGCAGCTTGCGCGTTTTCGGGGAACATGGCCTGCTTTCCTCAACCTCCTTTCGCTTGAGCGCGGGGCGCGGCGTCACCGAGCCCAGTCTGCTTGAGAATTACGCCCAATCGCCGTACTTCTTCGGCAATCCCGCGCTGCGCCCGGAAACCACCACCACCTACGAAGCGGGACTGGTGTCGGAATGGTGGGGGCGCCGCGTGCGAACCGAAGTTTCTCTGTTCCGAAGCTCCTTCCAGGACCTCATCGCATTCGTCGGCGACACCTGGCAGAACATTGAGGCCAGCTGGGCGCGAGGCGTCGAAACTTCCGCTGAGGCTCGCGTATCCAGGAACATTTTGATCCGTGGCACCTACATGCGCTTGTATACCCGAATCACGGCATCCACATCGCCCGAGTCGTCCGATACCGGCGTCGGCGAAGAATTGGTTCGCCGTCCGCGCAATTCGGGATCTGTCTCCATCGCGGTTACACCCAAGCGTTGGTCGCTGGTTCTAGGTGGGCGCTTCGTGGGAGAACGGCAGGACGCCGATTTCACTTTCGGAGTCACTCGCAATCCGGGCTACGAAAACATATACGCCAGCGCGTCTTACGACCTTGCCAAGCACTTCACGCCCATTCTCCGGATCGATAATCTTCTGAACGAGCGCTACGAGGAAGTGCTCGGGTACCAGGCGCTATCGCGGGGGATCATGGGGGGTGTACGTATTCATTGGTGAGATGATGGTCGTATGGCATCATCCCCACAAGCGGCACCGTCGCCGGGCATTGTCTTCGACACCTTGCAAGCCTACCAGCGCAGCGTCGCGCTGCGAGGCGCGATCGACCTGGATCTATTCACCGCGATCGCCGACGGCAACAAGTCCCTAAGTGCGATCGCCGCTCGCATCAAGGCATCCGAAAAGGGCACGCGAATTCTTTGCGATTTCCTGACCATGATGGGTTTTCTTGTGAAGACCGGCGGCGAATACACATTGACGCCGGATTCTGCGCGCTTTTCTGAATCGCCATTCGCCGGCATACATGGGCACCATGGCGAAGTTCCTGATGAGCCCGCGCATCGCCGACATGTTCGAGGACATCACTGGCGTCATCCGCCATGGCGGCGCGCTGCCCAGCGATGACGGCGCTCTGGAACCTGAAAATCCCATGTGGGTGGAGTTTGCCCGCTCCATGGCGCCCATGATGGCCATGCCCGCGGAACTGATCGCGAAGATGTTCGCCGGGTCGAAGCCGATCAAGGTTCTGGATATCTCGGCTGGCCATGGCTTGTACGGAATCGCGTTCGCCAAGCACAACCCGAGTGCGAAGATTGTCGGCGTCGACTGGGGCAACGTGCTCGAAGTGGCGAAGGAAAACGCCGCCAAGACCGGCGTCGCGGATCGCTATTCCACCATCGCGGGCAGCGCGTTTGATGTGGACTTTGGCTCGGGCTATGACATCGTCCTGATCCCGAATTTCCTGCATCACTTCGATCCAGCGACTAACGAGAAGCTGCTGCGCAAAGTGCATGCGGCGCTTGCGCCGGCGGGCATAGTCATCACGCCCGAATTCATTCCCAACGAAGATCGCATCTCGCCGCCGCGCGACGCGATGTTCAGCATGCAGATGCTGAGCACGCCCGCGGGCGACGCCTACACCTATTCCGAGCTCGAAAAGATGTTCCGCAACGCGGGATTCGCGCGCAATGAAATGCGCGAGCTGTCGCCTTTCCCGCAACGCCTGGTAGTTTCCTACAAATAACTTGACGAATCAACTGGTTTTCGAAAACCTGAAGCACCGTCCCGTGAGGACGCTGATCGGGATCGTGGTCATCGGCATCCAGGTGACGCTGATTCTGACGCTGGTGGGCTTGAAGGAAGGAACGTTGAGCGATCAAGCCACCCGCGCGCGCGGCGTAGGCGCGGATATCATGGTCCGGCCGCCCAGCAGTTCCGTCGTGAGCATGAGCGGCAACATGCCCGCCCGCTTGGCCGCCAAGATTGACGAGCAACCGGGCGTCAAGGTATCCACCGGCGTACTACAGCAAGGAACCGACCTGTTCAATTACGTCACCGGTCTGGATTTGGCGCAGTTCGACAAGCTGAGCGGCGGATTCCATTTCCAATCCGGCGGGCCGTTCCAACATCCCGACGATGTCATGATCGACGAGTTCTACGCGGCGCAGCATAAGTATCACGTTGGAGATACAGTGATGCTGCTCAACCGGCCTTGGCGCGTCTGCGGTATCTACCAGTCCGGCATGCTGACGCGCGTGGTAGTGCCGCTGGCCACGCTGCAGGATCTCACGGCCAACACCGGCAAGGTCAGTATGATCTATGTGAAGTTGGACGATCCAGCGCGCACCGAGCAGGTCATTGCGTCGTTGCGGAGCACCTTAAAGGACTATCGCATCTACTCCATGCAAGAATTTACGTCGCTCTACTCGGTGAGCAACATCCCCCTTGCTGAATGGGTTCATTTGGGTCGTGGTTGGGCTTGGTATGGTGGTGGGATTCCTGGCGGTTCTGCTCTCTATGTATACGGCCGTGCTGGAGCGCACCCGCGAGATTGGCGTGCTGAAAGCGCTGGGCGCGTCACCGGGCTACATTCTGAACATCCTGTTGCGGGAGGCGGCACTGATCGCAATCGCCGGCGCGATTTTCGGCATCCTGCTCTCTTATGTAACTCGCGTGATCATTCACAACCTGGTGCCTGCGAATTTGATCCAGGCGATTGTTCCCGCGTGGTGGCCCATCGCCGGGGCCATCGCAGTGGCGGGCGCTTTGTTGGGTGCGATTGGTCCGGGGCTGAAAGCGGCCCGGCAGGACGCGATCGAGGCTCTAGCGTATGACTAACGGCGAGCCCATCATCTCCATTCGCGAGCTCCATAAGACCTACCGTGTCGGCGAAGTGGACGTGCATGCGCTGCGCGGCGTGGATCTTGACGTTCAGCGGGGCGAGTTCGTCGCAATTGTCGGACCTTCAGGTTCGGGCAAGTCGACCCTGTTTCACATTGTGGGTGGACTTACGCCTCCGACCTCGGGGAGCATACACATCTCGGGCCGTGATCTGCTGGGCATGTCCGAAGCCGAGCGTACCGAGCTGCGCAAGACCTCGGTGGGGTTCGTTTTCCAGAAGTACAACCTGCTGCCGACACTGACCGCGCGCGGCAATATCGAGATCGCCCGCGACATTGCCCATAAGAATGGCCCCCTGGATCCCGAGTTCCTCGAGGTGTTAAAGCTGCTCGGCATTGAGGGCCGGCTGGATCACAAGCCGCGAGCGCTCTCGGGCGGTGAGCAGCAGCGTGTCGCCATCGCCCGCGCCATCGTGAATCGACCAGGCTATCTTGCTGGCCGATGAACCCACCGGGAATCTCGATACGGAAAACTCCAACGCGGTGCTGGCCTTGCTGCGCGATCTGAACCAGCGCCTGGGCCAAACCATATTGATGATCACGCACAATCCCGAAGCCGCCAATTATGGGGACCGCGTCGGTCCGCATGCGCGACGGCCATATTCGAGTAGCACACCCTAGTGTCGAGATCTGCCCAGGCTAGTTCGTAGCCGAATATCCAAGGTGAAGCCGCTTGGCCGCGGCGAGGAGACGTGTGTCCAGAGTCCACAGACGGCAGTTACTTAACCGCGCCGACGCGAGCAGATGAGCGTCAATCCAGGTGATGCCCGCGCCGAACAGCCGCTGCTGATCCAGGAAGGCGAGAACCTCTTCCTGGTCCGCGGCGATCGCGGGCGGCATCCGCTGAAGATCGCTTAGAACTTTCGGCCTGGATCGGAGATTGCCACAGGCGATCTCGCCAACTACGAAAGGGTGCATCAATATCTCGCCGTCCAGGAGGAGTCTGGCGCAATTGTGGATCTTCTTGTCGGAAGTGATTCACCCAAACGGAGGTGTCCGCCAGGATCATCAGCGGCCCGGTTGCAGGCGCCTTCGCGGCGCTGCCTGAAAATTCGGTTGGGTCCCGCCCAGTGCTGCCAGCCTGCGAGCGACTTCGCGGGCTATGAGAGCTTCGAGCCCGGCTCGGATGAGCGCGGTCTTTTCCTTGATCCCGGTCAAGCGCCGCGCTTCTTCGAGCAACCGATCGTCGATATTCAGCGTACTTCTCATATGCATCAGTATGCACCTTTAATGCAGCATCGGTCAATCGATCGCAACTGTGACGCCAGCCTGGCTCGCTGCGCCCCCAATCGACAGCACCACCGGTTGAACACCGGGGGCCAGGAAGAAACCGCCCGGAATTTCGCGCGTTGATCTGCATCAATCCAGGGAATCCAGGGGCTGGTCCTGCGTAAAGCAATTGAGCTGGATAGCCGCCGATGAACAGCGTTACAGCGCCGGAACCGGAACCTTGCCCCGTCGCGTAAAAGGACACGATAGACCCGCGCAGCGCCGGATTCGATCCCGAGTTTAGACTGCCATTTTGATTGACGGCGGCCGCCTCGCCGGTTCCGCTGGCCAAGGTGAAAATTCCCGGCGCGGCGCTGACTACGGGCGTCGATGATTCAGCCACCGAAATGCCGTTGACGACGACGCTTAACATGCTGCTTGAGTTGGCAGCCAAATTCAGCCGGCGCAAGGGCGTTGATTTGCGTTGCGCTGGTGTAGAACAGTGTCGCCGCAGTGCCATCGAATAAAAGCTGCGTTTGGGTGGCGTCGAAGCCGGAGCCGAAAACCGTGATGATTTCGCCGGGCGCGATAGGTCCAGTGGCCAAGCTCGCCGCGTTGACCACTGTAATGCTCGGCAAGGGCGCTGTATCGGAAGCGGCCGGCGTCAGGGCCCGGATTCGGTTGTTCCCGGAATCTGCGATCCAAATGAGGCCGTTCGGGCCGACGGCGATACCTGTCGGGCCGTTCAACAGCGCGGAAAGAGCTGGGCTTCCGTCGCCAGAAAATCCGGCTACTCCTGTTCCGGCAATGATGTTGAGCGAGCCTGACGCGGTCCACTGGCGAATTACATTCGCGCCGGTATCGGCGATCAGCAAGCTGCCATCCGACGCAAATGCGATGCCGGCAGGCGAGTGGAGTCCCGTGACTATAGAGGTCGCGATGCCCGCCGGTGTGATGCTCCATACTTGGGTGGCATCCGCGACAAACACGTTGCCCGACGGATCCACCGCTACCGCAAGAGGCCCGACGATCGTAGCCAAGATTGGTGGTCTCTCCCGAAGCCGTCACCTTTACGATCTGGTTGTCACCCGAGTCGGCGATGTAAATCGAACCCTGAGCGTCCGTTGCGACCCCCACCGGGTTGTTGAGTTGGGTGGCGATTGGCAGCGACGTCATGACACCGCCCGGCGTGATTTTGCGGACCGCGTTGTTGCCTGAGTCGGCGACCAGCAAGTTGCCGAAAATGTCGAATGCCAATCCGCGCGGTGCAGTGAGTTGCGTCGCTGCGCCTATTCCAACGAAGGTGCTGATTACCCCCGCCGCCGTCACCATGCGAATACGATTGTTCGAAGTATCGGCGATGTACCAATTGCCGCTGGAATCCCTAGCTACAGCGGAAGGCGAATAGAGCTGCGCTGCCGTTGCGGGACCGTTGTCGCCGCCGAAGTTTTGCGATGCGCTGCTGCCCGCGATGGTCGTGAGCATGCCGCCGGCCGGAATCTCCAGCACGAATGTACCGCTGGTGGCGTAGACGCCGCCAGAGTGATCCACGGTTACGTCAACGGCCGGCGCAATACCGGGAATCTGTTGGGACAGGGTTCCGAAGTACTGCTGGGCAGCGACATACAACGTGCCCGCGGAGTCGAGCGCGACCCCGGTCGGTCCGGGCGTGTTGAACACCGTGAGGATGACACCATTGAACACTTTGCGAACGCGATTGTTGGCGCTGTCGGCGACGTAAAGAGCTCCGATCGAGTCGACTGCCAGACCTGCGGGCGCGTTGAATTGCCCGAGCAGGGCCGAGGCGCCGTCGCCAGAGAATCCGGCAACACCTGTACCGGCTACGAGCGTGAGCGTTCCATCGCTAGCGACGCAGTAGACCTGGTTTGCGCCGAAATCTGATATATACAGGAAGCCGGCGGCGTCAATCGTCACGTTGCGGGGCTCCATCAACTGTGCGCCGGTAGCTGGACCGCCTTGTCCCTGGTTGGCGGCTGGGAAGGCGCCGCCTCCAGCCACCGTCTGAATCAGCGCCGTCGATGCTGACTTTTCGCACGCGCGCGTTTCCCAGATCGGCGATGTAGAGATTCCCTGCGCGGTCCAGCGCGAGCCCGTAAGGTTGATTGAGCTGTGCTGCCGTCGCGGGTCCGCCGTCTCCTGAAAAGCCCGCCACTCCAGTTCCAGCGAGTGTTTGGATGCTTCCATCGAGGGCGATTTTCCGCACACGATTGTCCGCGGCGTCAGCAACGTAAATGTTTCCCACGTTGTCGACGGCAATCCCCTCGGGCTGGCCAAACGTAGCCGAGAGAGCCGTACCTCCATCGCCTGTGTTGTCGCTGCCGGCAACGGTTTGAATGACATAGGAAGTTGCGGGGTCGGCCCCGGCGATGCGAAAGCAGGCCGCACCAACCAGAGAGAGTAAAGCGAATTGACGAGGGCTAACCACCGGTACGCCTGTAAGGAATAGTGTGTCGTCCCAATGCAAAACTCTCATGCGAGTTCCGATAGAACATCTGTGAGACGACTCTACTCTGTCGTCGGGATTGATCCTTGCGGTGGGCGCTGCCTTGGCCCAGCCCCCGCTTCGGCTGAAGAGCTGGAAGCGTGATGGCGCGCGAACCGCAGTGCCTCCTTGTCGCAGAAGACAAGCACTCCAGGGCGGTCGCATCTGCTGGTGCAGTTCGCGAAGGATCCAGGACAGGTCCAGGTGAATGCGTTGGCCAATCGCGGGGCTGTGGTGCTCTCCTATGTTCCGGATTTCGCCCTTTCCGTTGCGGCTTCAGACGGTTCGAGTTTCAGAGGGCTGGGCGTTCAATGGGTGGGCCGGCTGCAGCCGGCCGAGAAGATCAGTCCAGATTGGACGGAAAGCTCTCTTCCACCGGGACGACACCGGTGGTGGTCGAATTCTACTCCGATGTTTCCGGCTTAGAGGCGCGCGGGATTGCAAACAACGCCGGCCTGATTATTCTGGACAATCCAGACCTGCTTCCCAATCATTTGTTGCTTTTAGGCACCAAGCATCAGGTGCTCGCGCTGGCCGATTGGGATCAGGTATCGTACATTTTTCCCGCGTCGTTGGAGTTGGTTCAGGGGACGGCGGTACATGGCTGCGCTGGCGCCTTGACCTTGGCCGGGCCGGTAGGGCAGGCCGTCCCATTGGTAGGCGACGGCTGGGACGGACCGGGGCTCGGCAGCGCGAACCTCAGTTATGCATTCGTTTATGTGACTGAGAAAGTTCCAGCATCCTCAGCTGAGTCGGAGATCGAGCGCGCCTATGCAGAATGGGCCAAGGCCGTGCAAGTCACCTTTACGCAGACCGCCAATTCCATCGGGCCCCAGACCCTGGCGGTGTTGTTTGCAAGTGGAGCGCACGGAGACGGGTATCCGTTTGATGGCCCGGGCGGCGTCCTGGCGCACACCTTCTATCCGGTGCCGGTGAATGTGGAGCCAATTGCCGGGGATATGCATTTCGACAACGATGAGAGTTGGAAGATCGGCGCGGATGTCGATGTGTTCAGCGTCGCATTGCACGAGACCGGCCACGCGCTGGGCCTGGGTCATTCCGATGATCCCGACGACGTGATGTACCCCTATTATCAGATCCACACAGCGTTGGCAGCGGGAGATCTTTCGGCTGTCCAGCAATTATATGCGGCGGCGAGCATTCCGAACAGTCCTGTGGTCCCGATACCACCCGTGTCCACGCCAACTCCATTGGCGCTTACCATCCAACCACCCCTGGCGACGACGAGCGCGTCATCCTTTGGGCTGAGCGGGACTACATCAGGCGGATCGGGTGCGATCCAGGTGAGCTGGTCGACGAATCGGGGCGCTGCGGGGACGGCACTGGGCTCCGGAACCTGGACCATCACGGCGATCCCGCTTAGCGTAGGAGCCAACGTGATCACGGTAGTGGCGCTCGATTCCAAGCAGGATCAGGCATCACAGATTGTCACGGTGACCGAACAGGCGCCCAGTCCACCGGCGGATAATCCACCTCCGGGGAATCCCGGCGCGGGATCCGACACCGTACCACCCTCGCTAACGATCTTGTCGCCCGCTATGACGACCTATTCCACTTCCGCTATTTCGCTTGTCGTTAGCGGCACGGCCAGTGATAACGTCGGCGTCGCGCAGGTGACATGGGCGAGTTCCACGGGAGGTGCGGGAACCGCGAACGGCGCCAGCAATTGGACCACCGGAGCGATTCCGCTCTACGTCGGTATGACAACGATCACGATTTATGCGAACGATGCCGCTGGCAATCAGAGTTGGCGTTCGCTTGCAGTGACGCGCTATTAAAGCAAATCCGACCAAACGCGAATTCTCGATGAGAATGGTTTCGTCGCGCTCCGGCCCGGTGGAGATACAGCCGACTTCGACGCCGACTTGTTCGCTTAGGAAGCGAAGATAGTCGCGGGCCCGCGGCGGGAGATCGCGTTCGCGTGCCAGACCGCGGGTTTCAGATTTCCACCCGGGCAGCCTCTCATAGATCGGCTCAACGGCTTCCAGGCCGCGAAACGTCGCGGGCATCGCCTTCACATTCTTATAGCCGGTGCAGACCAGGATCTCGTCAAATTGGTCGAGCACGTCGAGCTTGGTAATCACCAGGCTGGAAAAGCCGTTAATCATGGCGGTATAGCGTAGCAGAGGCACGTCAAACCAGCCGCAGCGGCGCGGGCGGCCGGTCACCGCGCCAAATTCATTGCCGGCTTTTCGGATTCGCTCGCCATCTTCGCCCAAGAGCTCAGTGGGGAACGGACCGCTTCCAACACGCGTGGTGTAGGCCTTGGAAACGCCGATGATCCCCTGAATCGCAGTGGGCGGCACACCAGCGCCGGTGCAGGCTCCGCCGGCAGTTGCGCTCGACGAGGTTACGAACGGATAGGTTCCGTGGTCCACATCCAGCATGGTCCCCTGCGCTCCCTCGAACAGCACGCGTTTGCCGGCGCGGATCGCGTCGTTGAGCAACTGCGCGGTATCGCACACCAGCGGCCGGATGCGCTCGGCGAATCCAAGATATTGGTCGCGGATCAGTTCATAGTCGATCGTTTCCTGGATATGAAACGTCTGGGCAAGCAGTTGCTTGTCCTCGGCCAACGCGGCGTACATGGCGCAGAAGCTCTCGGGCTCATACAGGTCGGCAATGCGAATGCCGCGCCGGCCGATTTTGTCTTCATAGCAAGGCCCGATGCCGCGCGAGGTGGTTCCGATGGGCACGCGATCCTGGCGGCCTTCCGACATCTTCTCCACGATTCGGTGAAAGGGAAAAATAACGTGCGCGCGATCGCTGATGGCAAGCTGCTTCGTGACATCTATCCCCGCCTGCTCCAGCTTTTCCATCTCCTCGATCAGCGCCGCCGGATCGATCACCACGCCATTCCCGATCACGGCCTGGATACCGGGCCGCAAGAATTCCGCTCGGAATCAGCTTGAGCACGAACTTCTTGGGGCCGATGAATACGGTGTGCCCGGCGTTGTGGCCGCCCTGGTAGCGAGCCACGATCGAAAATTTCTCCGAGAACAAGTCGACGACCTTCCCTTTACCCTCGTCGCCCCATTGCGCGCCCAGTACTACGATATTTCCGGTTTTTCCCATGTGGTGAGCAATCAAAACGTTCTCATTGTACCTTGTGCTCTAATAGCTTCGCGGGACATTCTCGCGCGCCATGAACGCGGCCCTCCCCTACAGCAAGCGCGAACAGCGCGGCTGGTACATGTACGACTGGGCGAATTCCACGTTCGCCAGCACCGTGGTCACGCTATTCCTGGGCCCGTATCTAACTGCGCTCGCGAAAGCTGCGGCGGGAGCGGATGGCCGCGTACATCCCCTTGGTATTCCGGTGGACCCGCGATCGTGGTGGGGCTATCTGATCTCAGTTTCCGTGGTGACTCAGATTTTCACCTTGCCGATCGCGGGAACAATCGCCGACTTCAGCCCCAACAAGAAGCGTCTGATGGCGCTATTCGCCTATGTGGGCGCGCTCTCGACGGCCGCGATGTTCTTCCTCCAGGGCGACGAATATCTGGCCGGCGGCGCGCTGTTCCTCGTCGCAAATCTCATGTTCGGCGCGTCAATCGTTGTCTACAACTCGTTTCTTCCCGACATCGCGCCTCCCGAGCAGCGTGACGCCGTGTCATCGACTGGCTGGGGCATCGGATATCTGGGCGGGGGCTTGCTGCTCGCATTGAATCTGGCGCTTTTCACCAAGGCCAAGGCGCTAGGCCTGTCGGAGTCCATGGCGGTGCGCATCAATTTGGCATCGGCAGGCGTTTGGTGGGCGATTTTCAGTCTGATTCCGCTGGCCGCGATCCGCAATCGTCCGGCAGGCCGCGTACGCGCCGCCGGCGAAGGGGTGAATGAAGACCTTCCGGGAATTCGCCGTTACGTTGCGCCGAAATGCGCCACTATCCGCAGACCCTGCGCTTTTTGATCGCGTTCCTGCTCTACAACGACGCCGTGCAGGCCGTAATCGCGCTGGCTGCGCAGTTCGGCAGCGACGAGCTGAAGATGCCGATGGCCGACCTGACCGAGAGTGATCCTCATGGTGCAGTTCGTCGCGTTTTTCGGATCGTTCCTGTTCGATTGGATCGCGAAAGCCATCGGCGCCAAGCCCGCGGTGATCGTAAGCCTGCTGATCTGGACCGGCGTGCTCGTGTCGATGTATGTCTCGGTCCGCACGGAGAAGCAGTTCTTCGTTGTGGCGGCAATCGTCGCGATTGTGCTGGGCGGTACGCAGGCGCTCAGCCGGTCGCTATTCTCGCTGATGATTCCTAAAGGCCGCGAAGCGGAGTATTTCGGAGTCTACGAGATCAGCGACAAGGGAACCAGTTGGCTGTGCCCGCTGCTGTTCGGGCTGGCTCTGCAATTTACAGGAAACTATCGGCTGGCGATTCTGTCGCTAGTCACGTTTTTCGCAGCGGGTTTGCTGGTCTTGCTGACCGTGAACGTGCGGCACGCCGCAGCCGAAGCGTCCTCTTAGAGTCCGGCGGCCTTCTTCTGCTCATCCAGCCTTTGAAGGAAAGCATGCTCCCCGATGTCCAGCTCGTGTTTGTACCCTTCGGGATCAATGAACGGGTTGGGCCCTTTGCCGAGCTTCGGATATTTCTCCGCCAGATTGTACATCGCCGGATGGGAGCCGAGCGGAACGTCGCAGGGTAAGGAGCGCAACAGCTTAAAGCTGCGCATGTACTCGCCGGCCATGTCGGGGACTTCGCTATTGTTCACTAATTGGAAGCCCGGATTCACGCCGACGCTACCGATGATGACGACATCGTAGGTCTTGCCGTCTTCGGTCGCCTTGGTGGTCCAGGTGGTGCAGCCGCGCGTGTGCCCGGCTGTGAGATGCGCCACCAGCGTTGTGCCGCCGAGCTTCACCTCTTCCCCATCATGCAGAGTCCTGTCAAGAGGATGCGGTTTGTTACCCGGCCGAATCTTCATCAGCGCGGGCACGTCCAGGTCCATGGCCATCACCTGCGCGCCGGTGAGCTCTTTCACCAAGGCGTCACCTTCCATATGATCCGCGTGCGCGTGGCTGCCGAGCAGGATCTTGGTGTCGGCGAATTTGAATCCCAGCTTCTCCACCGAACCTCGGATTACCGGGACGGTCGCCTCGAAACAGCTATTGATCAGGATATTCCCCTGCGGCGTGACGACAAGAAACGACGCAAGCGATTCGGAGCCCACATAGTAGATGTTGCCGATCACTTTATGCGGCGGAAAAGCCTTGTTGAATTGATCGGGCGTGCCGATGTTGCGCCGAAAAAGCTCCTCGGCTGTTTGCCCTAGCAGCGGCGAGGCTGCCAAGCCTGCTAGCTTCGCCAAAAGTGCACGGCGGGTTTCCATAATCAACAAGTATATAGCCAGGTCCGCAGCGCGGCGCTGACTTCGGCAGGGCGCTCCATCATCGACATATGGCCGCTGTCGGGAACGATAACCAGCTTGCTGCCTGCGATTTTTTCAGCCATCGCCGTATGCTGTGCCGGGCCGCTCCAACCGTCCTCACGACCCGTGAGAAGCAGCGCAGGGCATCGGATTTGTTCCAGCACCGTGTTGGCATCCGGCCGGGCCAAAAGCGCGCGCACTTGCGCGGCGAAAATCTCAGGCGTCTTGCGCGACATCATTTCAATAATTGAATTCACCAGCACGGTATCCGTGATGCGGCGCGAATCGATCATCGGCGGCAGCCACTCGCGCAGCATGGCACGCATCCCTTGCGACTCGGCGAGCCTAACCAACTCCCAACGCTTGCGAGCTTCCTCTTCGCCGGCCGCACCCGCTGGCAATGGCGACGATCCGGTGTTGAGCAGCGCAATACGCACTACCCGGTCGGACGCCAGCCGGTAGACTTCCAGCGCAACACGGCCGCCCATGGAGTGCCCCGCGATAGAGAATCGCTCGGGCGCAGCGCGGAGCACGTGTTCCGCCATGGCCGGAATCGAATCCAGCGAGCCGTAGTCAGGGCAGGCGCAGACAGCGATATCCGTTAATGCGTCAATCTGCCACTGCCAGACGGTCTGATCGCAGATCAAACCCGGAAGGAGGAGCAGAGGTTCACGCTGGTTCGGCATCTCGCTACTTGTCTACGACCAGATCGTGTTGACAGCGTACTTGCGAACCTAAGTGGTTGAGCCGAGCTGGTATATATACTGCGATTGCGGCCGGCAATCCCAACTTACCCGACTGCACTTTGAGTGTCATTTCCCAAGCACTGGCCATACTGAAGTAGAGGCTGTTTTGCGGGTCGGAAAGCAACAGGCGGACGCGCCGGGAAAGCCTCGGGGCTCATTTCGGAAATAGGCCGGAGCCGTACCAAGCGTCGAGTTCGGATTTGGACATCCTGTCGAAGTTGTCAGCGATTTTGAGCTTTCCTTTATCGATGCCAGGTACTCTCTTAGCAGTCGCAGGCGACCGCTCGGGGATAATCCGGGCGATCGGCTTTCCCGATTTCGCAATGACGATCTCCTCGCCCCGCGTCACTCGGGCGAGCAGCTTGGAGAAGTGCATCTCAGCATCGCGGATGTCGACCGTTGCCGGCACGCCTGGACTATGCCAAATCCTCGGGACGAATCGGCAGCTTACGCAGCCGCTTGCCAGTGGCAGCGAAGATGGCGTTGGCAACGGCAGGAATAATGGTCGGGGTGCTGGCTTCGCCGATTCCGCCGGGAGCAGCCTGGCTAGGCACAATATGCACTTCCACAACGGGCATCTCGTCGATGCGCAGCACATCGTAGTGGTTGAAGTTGCCCTGCACCACGCGGCCGCGCTCGATGGTGATGGCGCCCTTCATCGCGGCGCTTAGGCCATACACGATACCGCTCTGGATCTGCTGCTCAATTCCGGCTGGATTAATAGCATGCCCGCAATCGACAGCGCATACCACGTGATGCACGCGCAGCTTGCCTTGTTCCACCGATACCTCGGCCACTTGCGCGTTATAGCTCCCAATGTTGTTGACCACCGCAATGCCGCGGCCATGCCCAGCCGGAAGCGGCTTGCCCCAACCGGCTTTCTCAGCCGCCAATTCGAGCACTCCCAGGAGTCGCGGGGATTTCGCCAACAAGTGCCGGCGAAATTCGTACGGATCTTTACCCGCTGCGTGGGCCAGTTCGTCCAGGAAACTCTCGGAGAAAAAGGTGTTCTGCGAATATCCCACCGACCGCCAGTACGTGGTGGGAATGTCGACATCGGGCGGATGATAATCCACGTGGAAATTCGGGATGGTGTATTCCAGATCGATGATGCCTTCCACGCTGGTTCGATCCACGCCATTGCGCAGTCCGCCAAAGGATGGACAAACCACCCGCGTGTTCCAGGCAACGGGCCAGCCATCCTTGTCCAATGCGCCCGCGAATTTGGTGTAGGACGCCGGGCGATACAAATCGTGCTGCATATCGTCCTCGCGCGACCAGGTGAGTTTCACCGGCTTGCCGACGGCCTTGGAAATTTCCACCGCCTCGGTGACGAAATCGTCTCCGCCGCGCCTGCCAAATCCGCCGCCGAGATACATGGTGTGGATCTGGATCTTGTCGGGGTGAAGACCGGTAACCTTGGCGGTCGAGCCCATGGCCGCGGTCTGGATTTGCGTGGAAACCCAAACTTCGGCGCTATCGGCCCGCACGTCGGCAGTGCAATTCATCGGCTCCATGGGAGCGTGCGACATGTAGGGGGCTTCGTAGACAGCTTCGAGTTTCTTCGCGCCGCTAGCAAGAGCGGCGTTAGCGTCGCCGTCGTTACGCGCCACGGCGCCGGGTTTTGCGGCGAGATTCACGAACAGTTCGCGGATGCCAGCGCTGCTGAGATTAGCGTTCTTGCCCTCGTCAAACTGAAGCTGCAGCGCGCGGCGGCCTTCCATGGCGGACCAGGTGTTATCGGCGACGATCGCGATCCCGCTGGAGATCCGCACTACTTGCTGGACGCCTGGCACCGTTTTGGTTTTTGCGTCGTCGAAGCTGGCGACTTTGCCCCCGAACACCGGACAGCGCGCCACCACCGCGTAAACCATGCCCGGACGTCGTGCGTCGAGACCAAAGCCGGCAGTGCCGTTCACTTTGCCAGGAGTGTCCAGGCGCTTGGGCGACGTGCCGATCAGGTGGAAATCCTTGGGATCCTTCAACGCGACCTTGGCCGGCGCCGGCAGCTTGCCCGCGGCGTCCGCGAGACTTCCATAACTGAGGCGCGCGTTTGTGGCGCTATTGATCACCTGTCCTTTTTCAGTCCGAAGCTGCGATTTCGCGACGCCCCATTTTTGTGCGGCGGCATCCAGCAGCATTTCGCGGGCGGACGCGCCGGCTTTGCGCATGGGATCCCAGCAAGTCCGGATGCTCATGCTGCCAAAAGTGCCCTGTAGCGGGCCGTAAGCGGCGTCGACGGGCGCGAATTCGGTGCGGATCTGCTTCCAATCGCAATCTAATTCTTCGGCTAACAATTGCGAAAGCGAAGTCACCGGCCCCTGACCCATCTCGGACTTGTGGATGGAGAAGGTCACGATGTCATCGCTGCCAACGTGGATGAAGGCGTTGAGTTTTGCCGAGGCGGTAGCTGCCTCCAGCTTTTCGCTTCCGGAAAAATGGAATCCGATGAACAGCCCGCCGGCTGTGGCGGCGCCGGCCTTCAGGAAGCCTCTGCGGCCCAGCTTTCGATCAGAAATAACTGCGCTCATTACGCCCGCCCTTTCACTTCGCGCCCGTCTAGGTTCTGGGCGGCCTGATACTGCGCGGCCAGGTGCACCGCCTGACGGATGGCCTGGTAGGTTCCGCAGCGGCAGATGTTGCCGTGCATGGCCTCGTCGATATCGGCGTCGGTGGGGTGCGCCGTTTTCTTGAGCAATCCCGCGGCTGTCATGATTTGGCCGGACTGGCAATAACCGCACTGCGGAACATCCACTTCCACCCACGCACGCTGGACGGGATGGCTGCTATCGGACGAAAGGCCTTCGATGGTGGTGACACTTTTGCCGGCCAAGCTCGAAACCGGCGTAACGCACGACCGGATGGGCTGGCCATTGACGTGGACCGTGCAGGCGCCGCATAGCGCCATGCCGCATCCGAATTTCGTGCCAGTCATGCCGAGCGAGTCGCGCAACACCCACAGCAGCGGCATTTGCGGCGAGACATCCACGGTTTGGGACTTTCCATTGAGAGTGAAAGTAACTGCCATCGGGGCCTCCTTGAAGCCAAATCTTTGCATACTAAGTATATAACTCTGGCATGCTCCGGGCGTGTTGTAAGTGCTACGCTGGCTGTTTATGCAGTTGTCGGACATCTTTCTGGGCCCGGGCGAGCAGCAGTTCACGGATCTATTGCGCGGCATCTCCATCGGCAAGCTGAAGACCTATCAGCTATACGACCGGATGAAGGTTCGGCTGCACCTGGCCAAGCTCAATTCAGAAAACATACGCAAGGCCTCGCCTCGGTTTTGGGCCCGATTAAGCGAGAAGGACGAGGAGTTTGCCAGCGAACTGGCGCAGGCCATTCTGGTCTCGCATCTGGACATGATCAAGGCAGTGATCGACGATCTCGGAATTCCCAACCAGGATGGATTTTTCGACAAAGATATCGACGGCTCGAAATACTTCACCGACGGCTGGCAGACGCGGACGTACGAGAAATTCAAGGGCGCATATCCGCCGCAAGTACTGCTGTTTTATATCAACCATCTAGCATGGGAACTGGCGAAGAGCGAGGAAGTGTTCCAGGTTCCCGCATGAGCCAGCAATTTTTCGAGGCGATTCGCGCGGGCGATCGCGATCAAGTGCAGCGCTGCTCAGCACGGACGCGGCACTGCTTAGCGCCAAAGACGAAAAGGGACTGGGCGCGTACACTACCGCGAAGTATTCCGGCCGCAATGATATCGCGGCGTTGTTGCTCGAGAAGGGCGTCGAGCTGGACGTGTTCGCAGCATGCATGGCGGGCGCGCGGGGACGCGTGCTTGAATTGATTGGCCGCGAGCCTGAACTGATCAAATCCTTTAGCCACGACGGCTGGACGCCACTGCATTTGGCCTGTTTTTTGGCTCATCCTGCCTTCGTGGAATCGCTTGTTGAACAGGGAGCGGACGTGAACGCTCGATCGCACAACGGAATGCAAAACATGCCGCTTCACGCAGCAGCCGCCGGACGAAGCAGGATGCCGTGCGGTCCTGCTGGAACACGGCGCCCAAGTGAACGCCCGCCAGGAGGGCGGATGGACGGCGCTGCATGCGGCGTCGCAAAATGGGGACGTGGAGATGGTGCGGCTGCTGATTGCCGCCGGCGCGGATGTGCAGGCTCGGGCCGAGAACCAGCAGAATGCGCTGGATCTGGCGTTGACCAAGGGGCATCAGGCCGTGGTGGAAGTGCTGGAAGCTTACGCCCAATGATCAAACGATAGTGGTTGACGAACAAATCCAACAATTGCAGTCAGGCGGCGCTGGCGCGGATCGAAGAAGCTGGCGATCTAAACGCGCTGGAGCAGGTGCGCGTGGACGTGCTGGGCCGCAAGGGATCCCTCGCGCAGTTCAATTTGGGCAAGCTGCCGCCCGAAGAGCGAAAGATCGCTGGGCAAGGCGCTTAACACCGCCAAACAAGCGCTTGAAAGCGCGTTTGAAACCAAGACAGCAGGCCTTTGCCGCTGGCGCGCTGAATGAGCGGTTGAAAGCAGAATGGCTGGATCTGACGCTACCCGCTCCGGGCCCGCGCCCCGGAAGCCTGCATCCGGTGACCATCATTCAGAGCGAGATCGAAGACCTGTTCACGTCGCTCGGATTCGCGGTGCTGGATGGGCCGGAAGTGGAAACCGAATATCACAATTTCGACGCGCTCAATATTCCGCCCGAGCATCCGGCGCGCGACATGCAGGACACGTTCTGGCTGATCGAACGGCCATCTGCTGCGCACCCATACCTCGCCCGTGCAGGTGCGCGGCATGGAAAAGCTGGGGCCGCCGCTGCGCATGATCGCGCCCGGCCGCGTGTTCCGCAACGAAGAAGTGGACGCGTCGCACGAGCATACGTTCTATCAACTGGAAGGCATGATGATCGATCGCGACGTCTCGGTGGCGCACCTGATCTACTTCATGAAGACGCTGCTGAGCGCGATCTTTCATCGCGAGGCAGTGGTGCGGCTGCGGCCAGGCTATTTTCCGTTCGTCGAGCCGGGCTTTGAGCTCGATATCCGTTGCCTGATCTGCGGCGGGCCTGGCTGCCCGGTGTGCAAACAGAGCGGCTGGGTGGAGCTGCTGCCGTGCGGCCTGGTGCATCCCGAACGTGCTGCGGATGAGCGGCATCGATCCGGATCAGTGGGGCGGCTTCGCGTTCGGGCTGGGCCTAACGCGGCTGGCCATGATGCGCTACGGAATCGACGATATCCGCTGTTTGCAGGCGGCGATCTCAGGTTCTTGCGGCAGTTCTAACCGAATGAAATTCTCCTACCAATGGATTCGTGAGATGGTCCCTGGCTTGGATACTGAGCCGGCGGAACTAATGCGCCTGATCACGATGAAGACCGCCGAGTGCGAAGGGCTGGAGCGGGTGGGCGCCGATACCGTGATCGAGGTGGACAACAAATCGCTGACTCATCGACCGGATTTGTGGGGCCACTATGGCATGGCGCGCGAAGTGGCCGCCATCACGCATGGGAAATTGCAAGATCCGGTGAAGGCTGATTCTGCCGAAGGATCAAGCGCCGATCGGAATCCAGATCGAGGATTTCGCTCTCTGCCCACGATACAGCGCATTGGTTTTTGAAAATGTCACAGTGCAACCGTCGCCGGTGTGGTTGCAAAATCGCCTGGAAGCCGTCGGACTGAATGCTATCAACAACATTGTCGACGTAACGAATTACGTCATGGCGGAGCTGGCGCAGCCGATGCATGCGTTCGACGCTACCAAGCTGCATGGCCCAACGATCTTTGTTCGGAGCGCCCGGCCAGGTGAAGGGATCGTCGCGTTGAACGATGAGAGCTACAACCTCAGTCCGTCGAATCTGGTGATCGCCGACGCCGAAGGCCCCATCGCGCTGGCGGGCGTGATCGGCGGATTGCATAGCGCGATTGGGCCGGCCACCACCCGCATTGTGCTGGAGAGCGCGAATTTCCAAGCGGCCAGCGTCCGCAAAACTTCAGTGGCACTTAAGCTGCGCACCGACGCTTCGATGCGATTTGAAAAATCGCAAGATCCATTGAATACCGTGAGAGGTCTGGCGCGGGCGCTGGATTTGTTGCAGCAAGTTTCGCCCGGGATTCGCCTGGTTGGCGGTCTGGCGGACTCGCATGGCGAGCTGAAAACGCCGTCTCCCATTGAGTCTGACGGTGGATTGGTTGAAAGCCAAGCTTGGCCGCGATTTGGAAGCCCGCGAAGCTCGCTCGATACTCGAATCGCTCGAATTTGGCGTCCAGGAGACCGCGCCCGGCCATTTTGTGGTCACGGTGCCGAGCTGGCGCGCGACCAAAGACATCTCGATCAAAGACGACCTGCTGGAGGAAATCGGACGAATGGTGGGCTACGAGTCTATCACGCCGCAACCGCCGCTGGTCGAGTCCGTTGTGCCTCCCCAGAACCCCGCGCGCACGTATATCCGCCGTGTTCGCAACATGGCGACAGCCCAGGGATTCACGGAAATTTATAACTATTCGTTCGTGACTGAAGAAATGGCGCGAGAGTTCCACGTGGAACTGAGCGAGCACGTCGGAGTTTCGAACCCGATCGCTTCCGGGCAAACGCTGTTACGCGCCAGCCTGCTGCCCGCGATTCTCAAAAACATACTCGACAACAGCCGGCATCTATCTGCGTTCCGGCTGTTCGAAATCGGCCGCGAGATTCATGCCCAAAGCCGCGAGCTTCCCCAAGAGATCCCGCATTTCGCAGCCGCAATGTACGCGCGCGAAGGCGATGGCCGCGAGTCGCTATTCGAATTGAAGCACCTGGCCGAATGTTTGATGCCGGGATGCGAGACGCGACTCACAGCCGCGCGTCCGTTCGAGCATCCAGAGCGAGCCGCAATCATCGCCTGGCGCGGGGAAGATATCGGCCGCCTGTTCGAACTGCACCCGTCGCTTGGAATCAAAGGCCGCGCGGCCATTCTCGACCTGGATTTGGCCAAGATGGAAAGGCTGGGGCTTCAAGAAGCCCGGCGCTACCAGCCCTTGCGCCGTTTTCCAGTCAGTGCGTTCGATTTTCCGTGGTGGCCGGCTTGAGAGAGCCTTCCGCCAATATCGAGCGCCGGCTAACCGATGCGGCGGCCGCCGACCTGGTCGAAATCGAATTTCTGCGCGAATATACCGGCGCGCCGCTGCCGCCAGATCGGAAAAGCGTGACTTTTCGCCTGACGGTAGGCGCCTGGGACCGCACATTGTCGTCCGAAGAAGTGACCGCGATCCGTGACCGGGTGCTCGCTGCGGTTCCAGACTAATGCACGTGCATGGGATCGCCAAAATACCCAATGATCCGCTCGGCGCACAGCCGGCAAGCCTCAAATTCGTCCGGATCGCGGCCTTCGCAGTGCAATAACTGCTCGTCGCGGACGGCCATGCTGCGCCCGCAAACCCAGTCGTCGCCGTCGCGGGAGTGAATATGGTTGAAATCGGTCAAGGAAGCCCCTCGGGATGGATACTTTGTCAGAATATCAGATCGGTTGCGGCGGCAATCCGGAACTTGATAGACTTGATTTGAACCCCAAGGAGCAATACGACAATGGCGAAAGTATGTGAAATGTGCGGACGAGGGCCGCAATTCGGCAATCGGGTCAGCCACGCGCACAACGTCACCAAGCGCCGCTGGAATCTGAATCTGCAAAGTGTCCGCGCGCTGGTGAACGGCGCGGCCAAGCGAATCCGAGTTTGTACCTCCTGCATCCGCAGCGGCAAAGTCCTCAAGGCCGGCAAAGTCGCGAAAGCAGCAGCGTAAGACTTTCCCCGCCCGTCCCCGGACCCGATGAAGTTCGTCACCTTTCAACGCGCAGGCGCTCGTTCTGAAGCGGGTGTCCTAATAGGCGATCAAGTGGTGAGCTTGGCGGGCGCCGGATTTCCCGGCATGCTGTCCGTGGCGGCCAGCGGTCCTGCTGGACGCGCCAAGATCGAGAGCTACATTCTAGATCCGCCCGCGGATTCTACGCACCCGCTCTCCTCGGTTCAGCTAAAGGCTCCGATTCCACGGCCACCCAAGATGATTTGCGTTGGCCTCAATTATCGCGATCACGCCGCCGAAGCCAGGCAGGAGATCCCCAAGGTTCCCACCATTTTCGCGAAGTTTCCGAACATCGTGATTGGTCCTGGACAACCCATCGTGCTTCCGAAGAATTCGCGCAAGCCGGATTATGAGGCGGAGTTCGCGTTCGTCATCGGAATTGGCGGCCGGCATATTCCGAGCCACGCGTGGAAAGAGCACGTCTTTGGATACACCGTGTTCAACGATGTCAGCGCCCGCGATTTTCAAATGGCCAGTTCGCAATGGTTGATGGGCAAGAGCTTCGACACTTTCGCGCCCATGGGTCCCAGCCTGGTCAGCGCGGACGAAATCGCCGATCCGCACGCGTTGGATATCAGCCTGCACATCGGCGGCGAAGAACTGCAGCACTCCAACACTCGCGAACTCATCTTCAAGATTCCCGAGTTGGTGGCTTTTCTCTCAAGCGTTGTGACGCTGGAGCCGGGCGACGTGGTGGCCACCGGAACGCCCGCAGGTGTCGGATTTGCGCGTGTTCCGCCGCGCTACCTGAAACCCGGCGACGAAGTGGTAGTGACTATCGAAGGCATCGGCGAGTTGCGCAACCCGGTTGTCGCCGAAAGCTGAGTTCTACGGCTTTTTGGTCGAAAATCTATCGTCGATCTCCACCTGATACCCGCTCGCTAGCCGATTGGTTTCATTCGCCATACCGACTACCGCCATCACCTCCGCCAGCATCGCATCGGACATCCCCGCCTTGCGTGCAGCCGCGGTATGCGAAGCGATGCAATAGCCGCACTGGTTGGTGGCGCTCACGGCCAAATAAATCATCTCTTTGGTAAGCGCGTCCAGCGCGCCCGGCGCCATAATTTCCTTGATGCTATGCCAAGTCCGCCGCAGGGTCGGTGGATCATGCGCCAGCGCCTTCCAGAAATTGTTGATCCAATCGGTTTTGCGCGTGGCCATAATGTCGTCGTAAACCGCGCGGACTTCGGGACTCGCATCCGAATACTCAATCAATCCAAGGGTCGACATATCACTCATCATTACTCATACTGCCGGTTCGCGGCATAATAGAATTACCCCTTCATGCAAGAAACCATTTTGGAAGGTCTCACTTTCGACGACGTGCTTCTTCAGCCGGCGCGCAGCGGAGTGCTGCCGGCACACACCGACACCCGTACCTGTCTGACGCGGCGCATCGCGATGAACATCCCCATCGTGAGCTCGGCCATGGACACGGTCACTGAATCGCATTTGGCCATTGCCCTCGCGCAGCAGGGCGGCATCGGTATCATTCATCGCAATATGCCGGTGGACCGGCAGGCCGAAGAAGTGGATCGCGTGAAGCGCAGTGAGAGCGGCATGATCGTCGATCCAGTCACCATTGAGCCGGAACGCAGAATATCGGACGCGCTGGAGTTGATGAAGCACTACCGTATCTCGGGCGTGCCTGTCACCAAGCACGGCAAGCTGGTCGGCATCCTGACGAATCGCGACTTGCGATTCGAAACTCGCCACGATCTTCCCATCTCGCAAGTGATGACGAAGGAGAACCTGATCACGGTGCCGGTGGGGACCACGCTGGAGGAAGCCGAAAAGATTCTGCATCAGCATCGCGTGGAGAAGCTGCTGGTGGTGGACGAGCACTTCGCGCTCAAGGGCCTGATCACCGTCAAGGACATCCAGAAGAAGCTGAAGTACCCCAACGCGGCCAAGGATCCGCAAGGCCGGCTGCGCGTCGGCGCGGCGGTGGGTGCGGTGGGCGATTATCTGGAACGCGCCCAGGAGTTGGTAGCCAAGAAAGTGGACGTCATTGTAGTGGACTCCGCCCACGGCCATAGCGACCGCGTCATGGAGGCTGTTCGTATCATTAAGCACGAACTGCCGGACGTGGACTTGATTGCCGGTAACGTGGCCACCTTTGAAGGCGCTCGCGATTTGATCGATCTGGGCGCCGATGGGATCAAGGTCGGCATCGGTCCGGGATCCATCTGCACCACCCGCGTGGTCAGCGGTGCGGGTGTGCCGCAAATCACTGCGATCGCCGAGTGCTCGCGCGCTACGCGTGGTTCGGGAGTGCCGCTTATCTCCGATGGCGGCATCAAGTTCTCGGGCGATATCAGCAAGGCCATCGCGGCCGGAGCCGATGCGGTGATGATCGGGAGCCTGCTGGCCGGAACCGAAGAAAGCCCGGGCGAGACGATTCTGTATCAGGGGCGTACGTTCAAGAGCTACCGCGGCATGGGCTCCATGGGCGCGATGGCGCAAGGATCGTCGGACCGCTACTCGCAGGACGCCAGCGGCAAGCTGGTGCCGGAGGGCATCGAGGGCCGCGTGCCGTACAAAGGGCCGCTCTCCGAGCTGGTGTATCAGCTGGTAGGTGGATTGAGGGCCGGCATGGGCTACTGCGGCTGCAAGAACATTCGCGAACTTCAGGAGCGGGCGAGTTTCTTGCGGGTGACTTCGGCGGGGCTGCGCGAAAGCCACGTCCACGATGTGATCATCACCAAGGAAGCGCCCGAATTATCGCCTGGAATAACTACTACAGGCCATTCGAATTGGTTTGCTTCCCGTACAGCACGTAATTCAGGCTTTGTATGGAGGCGTCCACAATACTCTGCTGGGATTGGAGCTCGGCGACGTTGGCATCGGCTTGTTGGGCCTCCGTGGTGGCATCCGCCTGCACCTGGGCCACGTGGGCATTCAAGGTGGCGATCTGGTTGTTCAAATCAGTATTGGTTTGATTTAGGCCCGTTTCCTCGGTTTCGATCAAGCCACTGATAGGATCGGTCAATTGGGTGAAATTGCTGGCAAGCGCCCCAAAACCGGTGGTGGATGAACCAAGGAAACTGAACGCGTCCGCGAGCTGGGTGTCCGAGAGCGCGTTGAAGGTGTCTTGATCGAAGCTCATTTGCCCGGTATCGCTGAATGTGACTCCCAGATCGGATAGGCTTCGAACGCTGCTGGTGGTGCTGGGATTCCAGTAGGTCACCAACTGCTGCATGTCGCTCGAGATCTGCTCAATCAGCAGATCGCCGCTCAGGGGGCCAGCGGATGGGCCCTGCTGGGCCTGCACTTGGGTGACTAGCGTGTTGTAGTCTGTCACCATACTCTGAAGCGCGCTGCTCAATTGCGAGGCGTCGCTTGCCAGCGAGAGCGTCACGGATCCCGCGGGAAGTGTGTTTTCGAGCGTAAAGCTGACACCGGGAATAATACCGGCGACGTTGTTGCTGGATTGCGTGATCGGGATGCCGTTCAATTCGAAGCTGGCGTTGCTGCCCTGATTGGTGTCTGAGATAAGCGCCGTCCCGCCGTCGGTGAGCTGCAGCGTAGTTGCTCCGGAATTGTTCGCCGATACCACGAGATAATTGGCCGTCCCCGTGGTCAAGATCGTGGCGTTGACGCCCGCGCCGGCGTTGTTGATCGCATTGGCCAGCCCGGCCACGTTGTTGTCGCCCGCTCCGGTGAGATCGAGCGAATACGACTTGGAGCCCACCACCAGACTGACAGTTCCGCTGGTTGAAACCGCCTGCGTGGCTGTGTAGCCAATAAGCGAGGTTTCCGATGCCGCCGCGGCCAGCGAAGTAATATCGGAGACAGTATAGGTGGCCGGCGCGGTGGCGCCCGTATTGATGACAGAAACCGTGCCGGGGTCCGAACTGGACGCCGCCAGTCCCTGGCTGCTCGCCAGCGCGCCCAACGCCGCTACATCATTACCCAATGCAGCCACATCCGGATCCATGGCCTGGAGCGACGCGTTCTTGCTGCTGTTGTCGGTTACCTGGTTCTGCAGCGCCGTCACCGGCTGCTCAGCCACTGCCACCGCGTTGGCGATGATTTGCTGGAAGTCGCTCGAATACGTGCTGACACCCGTGAAATACAGAGGGGTTGCGCCGCTGGTGGTGGCCATACTGACCTAACTATCGGCCAGAGGCGACGGGTTCGTGACTGCTTTTCGCAGACAGTGAGCAAATCTGAGCAGCTACCTGCTCCACTTGCGACACCGTAAGGTGGGAATGCATGGGAAGACTCAAAACCGTGCGGGCGCATTCTTCTGCCGCCGGAAAATCGCCAGCTTTATATCGCGGGTCGGCGTAAGCAGGCATAAGGTGAATCGGCAAGGGATAGTGGACCGCGCTGGGGATTCCCGCCGCTTCGAGTCCGCGCTGCAGCGCGTCTCGATCCGTCGCTCGAATCGTGTACAGGCAGTACACATGGCGTCCACCGTCGATGGCGTGCGGCCGCGTGATACCGGCTGGTTGCAGCAAGCGATCATACTCCGCGGCAAAAGCGCGGCGCGCTTCAATCCAGTGTTCGAGACGCCGCAGCTTCACTCGCAAGATGGCCGCCTGGAGGGCGGGCAACCGGTAGTTGTAACCTTTCAGAGTTGGGCGATAGCGCTGCTCCTCGCCCCAGCTACGCAACAACGCCGCCGTGCGCGCGTACTCCGGATTGTTGGTGGTGAGCATGCCGCCTTCGCCAGCCGCGCCGAGGTTCTTGGTGGGATAGAAACTAAAGCAAGCGATATCGCCGATGCGGCCGGCGCGCTGCCCGCGATACTCCGCGCCGTGAGCCTGCGCAGCGTCTTCAATCACTACCAGCTTGTGACGACGGGCGATGTCCAAAATTGGATCCATGTCGGCGCACTGCCCGTAGAGATGCACCAGTAAGATAGCTCGAGTGCGCGGCGTGATGGCGGCTTCGATCTTAGTGGGGTCGATGTTGAAGGTGGCCGGATCGATATCAACAAATACGGGTGTGGCGCCGGTATAACCAATCGCCGCCACGGTCGCATAAAACGTAAACGGAACGGTGATTACTTCGTCGCCCGTTTTGATGCCGGCGGCGAGCAACGCCAGATGCAGTGCGCTGGTGCCGGAATTGCAGGCCACGCCGAATTTAGCGCCGCAATATGCGGCAAACTCCTCTTCGAGGCCGGTCACTTCGGGACCGCCGATGAACTGCCCGGTTTCCAGTACGCGAGCTACCACCGAGTCAATCTCGGCTTTGACCTCGTGATATTGGGCGGCAAGATCAAGGAAGCGGATCATGCAAGGGGATCAAAAAAGAACCTGTTCAAACTCGCGGGCGGCTACTTCCCAAGAGTAACACGCGGAGACCATTTCCCAGGCCGCCTGGGCCTGTTTGCTGCGTGCCCCGGCGTTGCCCAAGAGAGCCAGACAACGTTCGGCGAAGGCCTCGGGCGAATCCGCCAGCGCGATATTCTCTCCATCGCGAACGTCCAGTCCCTCAGCCCCGATCGTGGTAGAAACGACGGGGATCCTGGCGGCCATGGCTTCATAGATTTTGAGGCGCGTGCCGCCTCCGACACGGAGCGGAACAATAGACACCGCCGATTCCCACAGGTACGGACGAACGTCTGGCACCGTGCCAGTGACGTGGATGCGGGGGTCGGCTTCGGCCAGCCGCAAGATCTCTGGCGTAGGCAGGCGCCCGGCGATGGTCAGCGAACACTCTGGACGCCGCCGGCGGATCAGCGGGAGGATCTCAGAAGCGAACCAGCGAACGCCGTCGATGTTGGGACGCCAGTCCATCGATCCTAGAAATACGAGATCCGTGGTGGGTTGGCGCGACTGGGGTGGCGCGAAATGATCGATATCAACGCCGGTAGGCACCGCGGCGACGTCTCGGACGCGATAGAGCGATTGCATGCTCCGCGCGTCATCCTCCGAGACGGCTACGATGCGTTTCACCGCCTGGCACACGCGCCCTTCGTAGCCGAGCATTCGATCGTATTGGCCCTGAAAGTAGATCTTCATTAAGCCCGTGCCGTTTTCGGCGTGCCGCTTCCAGATCATCGATTCCACGTTGTGCTGGAACAGAATGGCCGTTCCCAGGTCGGGAATGTTAAGAGAGGAAGAAAGAAAATCGCACACGATCGCGTCGAATTTCTCACTTCGTGTCAGGCTCTCCACTCGCCTGCGTAGAGTATTTGAACGATAGCGGAGCACGGCCATGGGGATTTTCGAGAGTTGGCTCTCTGCGATCTGGCGAAAGAATCCAGCCGTAAAATCCGCAGGCACTTGGTGTGGGACGGGATAAGCTTTAGTGCAATACTCCACGCTGCGCTCAACAGCGCCGTGCGCGGAAGGCAACAGCAGCGCTGCATAGTGGATCTCGTGGCGCAGGTGCAGACGCTTCAGCATTTCGAGCGTGCGAATCTGGCCGCCGCGCGTGGTGGGATGCAGAAAATCCGAGTTCACCCACAGAATCTTCATGCGCGACGCCGCAGCACTGGATAACAACTGCTCGCGCCTGCCGGTGATGAACATGTCGCCCCAGAGCTGAAGATTCAGCAGCCGCCAGATGCGATCGGTGGCATCTTCGCGTCCCGACCGATGCCGTTGAATCAGCGCCTCCACTTCGCGCGGATCCAGATATTCCGCGATCAACCCGTTGCGCGAACGTAGCGCGGCATACAGCGGCTCGGCGCGCGGATCGAGCAGCCACTGGCGGAGCGGCGTGGGGAAACCCATCTTCTTACGGTAGATGATATCGCGCGGAAGTAAGTCGCGAACGGCCTGCTTCAAGATGTACTTCTGCGTGCGGCCCCGGATCTTCAGGCCATCGGGAATACGCGCGGCAAACTCCACCAGCGTGTGATCCAGGAAGGGCACGCGGCTTTCGATGGACGCCGCCATGCTCATCTGATCCTGCTTCATGAGCAGCTCGACGAGATAGGTCTTCTGGTCGGCGTAGAGCGTGCGGGCGAGTGAAGAATCTTCGCTGCGCGCGTTCCAATGGCGCATGTAGCTATCGCACGCGGCCTGCGCATCGAACGCGCAATAGAAATTTTCGAGGTACAACGATTCAAAACCGAGATCGCGGCCGAGCGGTGTGTGCCGCAGTTTGCGCCGCAATCCCGCGCCTAGTAAGCGGCGACGTCTCCACTTGATCCCGAACCCAGCGGCGGAGCGATTCAGGGACCAGGCCGTACGCGCTGGCCCAACGCTGGTTCAGCCTTTGCCAGCGATAGCGTTCATAGCCCGCGAACAGCTCGTCGCTGCCTTCGCCAGTCAAAACGACCTTCACATGCCGCGCCGCCAGCTTCGAGACAAAGTACAAAGAGACGCTGGATGGCCAGGCGATCGGCTCGTCTTCATGCCAGATCAGGCGCGGCAGCGCGCCGAAGAAATCGTCGATGCCGATGGTGACGTCTCGATGCTCGGTCCCGAGGGCATGCGCCACACGCCGGGCATGGCTCAACTCGCTGAATTGCGCCTCGGAATACCCTACGGCGAAGGTCTGGATCGGACGTGAAGTGGCGCGTTGCGCGATGCGCGGCGATAACGCTTGAGTCCACACCTCCGCTCAGGAACACACCGAGCGGCACGTCGCTCATCAGATGCATTTCGACGGATTCCTGGAGACGCCGGCGAGTCTCAGCGATCCAGGACAGCGGGTCGAGGTCCACAGCATTGGGCAAAGGAACATCCCAATAGCGCTCGATCACAAGTTTGGGATCGGCATTGCCGGCCTCTAAAACCAACCGGTGACCCGGCATCAGCTTATGAATGTTGCGAAACAGCGTGCGATCGCCGCTGGTGTAGCCGAACGCCAGCACTTCGGGCAGCAGATCCTCAGCGAGCGCCGGGGAAATGGACGGATGCTGCAGCAGCGCTTTGATTTCGGACGCGAAGGCGAACCGCCGGCCGTCCCAGAAATAATAGAAGGGCTTGATGCCCATCCGGTCGCGCGCGCAGAAGAGGCGCTGCCGTGGCGCGTCCCAGATCGCGAACGCGAACATGCCTCGAAACGATCGCAGGCAATCGGGCCCGTACTCTTCGAACGCGTGCAGGATGGTTTCCGTGTCTGAGTGTGTTTGGTAACGGTGCCCGGCCTGCTCAAGCGCCGGACGTAGCGCGGCATGATTGTAGATCTCGCCGTTGAAGCTGATCCAGAGCGAGCCAGTCTCGTTGGTCATCGGCTGGTGACCGCCCTCGACGTCGATGATGCTGAGCCGCCGCTGAGCCAGATGGGCCCGCCGATCGTGATAGAACCCGAAATCGTCGGGGCCGCGATGGCGGATCACCTCGGCCATTCGCCCCAACGTAACGAGGTCGCCCGGGCCGGGCTCGATGGTCACAAATCCGGCGATGCCGCACACAAAGAGTCAGTGGCTGCCAGCACGCGCTTGATCTCCGGGAATTTTGAGCAGGAGCTGGCTGAATTGAAACGGATATACTGTCCAATGTGAGAAAACTCGTTCCACTTGCGGTTACCGTGTCACTGGTTTTAGCCCGGGCTTTAGCTCAAGCGCCCATCACTGTAACTACAAGGCTGGTGCCAATTGCGGTGATCGTTCGCGATAAGCACGGGCCGGTCGGCGATTTGACCAAAAATGATTTTGAGATCTTCGAGAAAGGTAAACCGCGGCAGATCGCTTCGTTTAGCATCGCCCGGGCCAGCGATCGCCCGCAAAAGGCTTCTTTGGCGCCGAATACATTCTCCAACCGGGCCAACGGGCAAGGCGACGCGCCCGTTTCGGCTACCGTTCTGCTCTTTGACGGTCTCAACACCACCTTTAAGGATCAGGCTAGCGCGCGGGCTCAAGCGCTGGGATTCTTGCGATCAATTGATATCGGGGGCCCAATGGCGGTTTATGCGCTAGGCAACGATTTGCGTATTCTGCACGATTTCACCGAAGATCCGGGGCAATTGGCCCAGGCTCTGGAGGGCTATCGGAGCCAAATCTCGGCGCTGCTCGATAATTCGCAGATTCCGACGGACTCCCGTGGCTGGCTTAACCAGATGGACCAGCGACTGCAGGAGTACACGATTGAACGGCGAGTGGCTATCACTCTTTCCGCGATGCGGGCTATAGCGAATCGCATGGCGGGGGTTCCCGGCCGCAAGAATCTAATTTGGGTTTCGAGCAGCGTTTCCCCTGAGTTTGGCGTTTGATCTTGCGAGGGTCCTTCCGGAGGCGGCCAAGGCGGTGAGTTTTACTCGCAAGAAATGAAGGAAGCAGCTCAGGCAATTGACCGAGCCAATGTCGCTGTCTATCCAGTAGATGCGCGTGGGCTGACCGGCGGCAGCACGATGCTCAGTCCACGGCCGCAACTGCACAGCCAAACTGGCATTGGCAGGTCCAGGAAAACTGCGTCGCCGGAGACGATTGGCGGGAACGAGTCCAGGTGGACACCATGAAGCTTCTAGCGGACTGGACCGGAGGACGGGCGTTTTACAACAGCAACGATATTCGCGGAGCTATCCGGCAGGCAACCGAGGATTCTGAAATCACATATACGCTCGGATTCTATGCGGAAGAAAAGGATCTTGACGGGACTTACCACCCAGCTAGAGGTGAAGGTGGCGCACAAAGGCGCCGACGTTCGCTACCGTAGAGGGTATTTCGCAACGGCGGCTACCAGCATTCGTCCGCAATCCGCGGGCGAAATTCTCAACGAAGCTGTGCTCAGCCCCGTGGAAGCCGGCGGAATCGGGCTCACTGGGTCGCTTACACCATCGCAGTCCACTCCGGGCGGTTATGTCATTACGCTCGGTCTAAATGTTCAGGAGCTTAATCTGGTACAAACGGGCGATCACTGGGCCGACAACTCTAAACCTCCTCATCAAGCTGCAAGCGGCTACGGGGGCCACCTTGGATTCGGTGGGCGACACGATCCGGATTAACGTGAGCGACCAGAATCGCCGGCAGCTGATCCGGGACGGGCTGGTGCTGAAGGTTGCGATCACGCCCGCACCGGGACTAAGCCAGATCCGCGTGGCCGTGCTAGATCCGAATACGGGCAACGTCGGGTCATTGCGGATGGTTCCACCCGCACAGCCGTGAACGTGCATTGCATTGCGGGACTGCTGGAAAATCGGTTAGCTTTAGAGTGGAGGGATGGGTGAGTGGTTGAAACCGGCGGTCTTGAAAACCGTTAGCGGGGTGAATCCCTCTTCCTCCGCCATCTTATCGTCCGCCCATGTGTACCCGGTCCTTCTCATTCTCGCCGCAGACGAATTCGAGGACATCGCTGTCGGGGATCAACTTCAATTGCGTCTTTAGCCTGAAAGGCCGCGTATAGTAGGTCGGATCTTCGAGAGTCACCTCTAGATCCATGTGCCCGAAGTCGCGGCGCCGATAGCGCTCGGTAATGTGCATTGATTCGCTGCGCGGGTGGCCGGCACCATCCAGCCAGCTGGTTTCGTTAAAACCGATTGTTTCGACGGTCAGCGTGTCGCGTTCCCACCTGCCAGCCGAGTATCCCATCCACGAAGGCTCGGGGTCCTTGGGAAGGCTCCGCCCGTCGGTATGAATCTGTCTCGGAGGGTCGCCGCCCTCAAATAGGATGACAATCTCCTGGGGCGCTTGAATCATCTTGAATGCGAGAATGAATATGCTGGCGGGTATACCAGCCGGGAGGCGATTCCGCACACGATCAATTAGTGCGCACTTGTGCGGTGCTCTCTCAAGATTGGGTACACTTGAGATCCCTTCCTTCGACTCCCGGCTGGCATGATCGCCTAATATATTAGGCAAATTGGTTGCGTATCGGATATTTCGCCTAATATACTAGGCAGTATGTCGGATCTGCTCTCCTTAGGCACCGAGATCGCCAAGAGGCGTAAAACGCTCAAGCTCAGCCAGGCCGCGCTCGCGCGCAAGGCGGGTGTCAGCCGTGCCACGCTTGACGCGCTTGAAAACGGGCGCGCCGGCGAACTGGGATTTTCCAAGCTCACCAAACTGCTAGCCGCGCTAGGGCTTGAGCTAAAGCTGCAGGCAGCAAGTTCGCAGCGCCCCACGCTGGACGAACTGATGCAGGAGGATCGCGATGATAAAAGTCTGGACCGACGCCGCTGAGGCGGGGCTGCTTGACCGTGAAGGCGAGCGTGGCAGCACGTTCGCCTACCTGCCCGATACTCCCGCCGCACGGGCGGTATCCATCACCATGCCCGTGCGCCTCCCCTCCTGGAGCGTGCGCTTCGGCTTGCCCCCCATCTTCGAGATGAATCTGCCGGAGGGGTTTCTGCGCGAGCGTCTGCGGCTGGCTTTCGCGAAAGCCACCGGCAGCTTTGATGAATTCGACTTGCTGTCGATCGTCGGCCGCTCACAGGTCGGCCGCATCCGCTACACCGGCGACAAGGAGCAACTCAACCAGGACGTGCCGTTTCAGTCGGTCGATGAGATTCTCGAACGCAAGCGCGGCGGCGACCTGTTCCGCTACCTGCTGGAGAAGTTCGCCTCCTTCTCCGGCATCAGTGGGGTTCAGCCCAAGATCCTGGTGCGCGACGAAAACGCCTTCGCCGAGATGGAGCATACCGGCCACCGCCTCTCTTCCAGCTACCGGGGCGCAACGCACATCGTGAAGCTTTGGGAGCCAAATGAATTTCCGCAACTCGCCGCCAACGAGTATTTCTGCTTAACCGCGGCGCGCAGGTGCGGACTTGACGTACCCCCCTTTCGCCTGGCGGAAGATGGCATGGCGCTGGTCATCGACCGCTTCGATCTGCGCATGGACGGGACCTATCGGGGATTCGAGGATTTCTGCGCGCTCAACGCCCGCAGGACCGACGAGAAATATCGCGGCAGCTACGAGACCTCAGTGATGAAGCGGTTCGTCCAGTTCGCGAACTCCACCCATGTTAATGAGGATACGGAGAAACTCTTCATCCTGATTGCCCTTAACTGCGCGCTTCATAATGGTGACGCACATCTGAAGAATTTCGGGATCGTCTACGACGATGTACAGGGCGAGGCGCGGCTCGCGCCTGTCTACGATCTCGTGACTACGTCCGTGTACCTCCCCAAAGACAGCCTGGCGCTGACCCTCAACGGATCGACCAAATGGCCGACGGCGAAGGAATTGAGAAAGCTCGGTGAAACTCGGGGAGGCGGCACGCCCGCGAAGATCAGGCAGATGCTGGAGCGTATTGCCGATGCGATTCAGGAGACCACAAGGGAAGTCCGCACCTATATGAGGGAACATCCCGAGTTTGCCGAGATCGGGCAACGGATGCTACAGCAGTGGGAAAACGGCGTCAACGCCTCGCTCAACGGCTAACGTCGGATAGAATATGAGGTGGAGGAATGGGTGAGTGGTTGAAACCGGCGGTCTTGAAAACCGTTAGCGGGGTAACTCGCTCGGGGGTTCGAATCCCTCTTCCTCCGCCATTTCCGCAAGTGCGGTAACAATAAGACTGTCCGGTAACAATAATGATGTTGCGATCCAGACTCTAGCGTCGGTAGCGGCCGGCGATACCGCCGCCGGTTCAATCCACCCATTCGCCTTGAACAAAGATGCGACCACGGATACTCCGCAAGTATGTTCGCAGTATCGGAGCCGGAGCGTTTCCCCCGACCAGGACGAGAGTCTCGTTTGAAATAATGGCGATTTGTGACCCATCTGGCCGAGCGTGGATGTAAGCGTAATAGGTCAAGGGCGGGTCGTCGTCGGTGGGCTCGTGGTGCAGCCGGCACATGTAAATGAGGTCGCCCGCATTGGGCCCTCCGCGAATCACGAAAACATCCATCGCCCCGGGAATATACCTGACTTCGCCTGTGGGCAGATCGATAATCGCCAAGCACCCTGCGGTGACGTAACAGGGACTCACGATGTATAAGGTGGACCCCGACGGAGATAAATCCGCGTGCTCATAGACACAGGCAGCGTCGTGCCCCATTATTCGATCCGAAAGCGGTTTATCGAAGAGGACCGCCTCCTTGTTCGTTTGTGTGTCGTAGACCACGACCCTGTTCTTAGCCGCTGGGCGCTCACAACTGGAATCCTCGCCGTACCCCATCTGCGCACCGCGAATTAAAAGAAACCTGTGATCCGAAATCGGAACGGGATTGAATCCCGGCCCGAGCGAACGCGGTCGCCCTTGCGCTTCCTCAAACATGAGATCAGGCCCCCGCTGGTAGACACGCTGAGCTCGTAATTCGGCTGACCCAAGAAACGAAGAAGAAAAGAACGGCAAAAGGTAGAAGACCCAATTCTTCAGCATGCGTCTGGTTACATTATGTTCGATTCGATAATGGCGCATCGACCCGCAAGTCTCATAAAGGATCAAGTTTTGAGAATGCGAAGCATAGAGGATCGGGCTGAGATCAAGATGTTAAACAGCCACGTAAAGTGCGCGCTACGGAATTGCTACTACCCGAATGGATTCCGTCGTGACGCCGCCATCGGTGCCCGCCACCTCGAATCGGATGCTGACGTCGTTCGTCCTGGGCGTATAGGCGACGTAACCTTCGCGAAGCTCCCGGGCTTCGAACGGAACCGCCTCTGTTACCCCGCCTTCCGAGATGTTCAGCGTGCCTTTTGCAGCGGCGGCGATGGCTGATGCTGCCCGGTTCCAACGAATCTCCAATTGATGCGGTTGCGAGTTCACTTTCAAACCCAGTGGCGTCTCGTAGACGGCAGGGGTTGCAGGAGGGGCCGATTCGGTCGAAGCTGTTCGTCTGGAATTCCAGGCTATTTGCGTCGCGACAATTCCAATGACGACCAGCGCCATGGTGGGAAGCAGCCTCAGCCATCGAACGCCTTCTACCGGGTCACTCGACGTTGGCTGGAAGACGGATTGCGCAGGAACCTCTTCCTCCGCCTCGAACGGATCGGGAAAGCGCCAACCGGGGTGCCCGCCAGCCAATTTCGTTGGGTCAAACGGGAATCCGAAGCCGAAATCGCGCGGTTGGGCCTGGCCATCTTGCCAGTAGAATAGGGCGGCTTCGCTGTGGCCGCCTCGCGGGGCGCGAATCAGCAACCCTACATTTCCGTTTTCGCAGAGCAGCCGATCAAAAGTTTGGACGTCGCCGGTGCCCAGCCGCAACCGGCCATCGCTTTGAGACCGGAAATAGCCGATGATCCGGAGGTCGCGTCTGGCGTTTTCGGTCGCCCGGCAGGCCTTCGCGAAGTCTTCCGACTGCGGAATTAGCGCAAAATCGTCCACCATTGTGGCTGCGAAGGGCGTCGTAATGGCGCGTCCCAGAAGAATTCCGCGAGTTTCACCGGTGGCGGCCAGCTTCATCCCGAGTTCCCGGACCACTTGCAAGCTCAGATGGACGGAAAAGCCGCTTGGCGCCCGCCAAACGTAATAGTTGGTGGGATCGTAGCCAAGCTGTGTGCCGGTTGCCATGCTTCCTCTTCGATAATCCTCTGATACATCGCAAGCTTGCATCGCCGGTTGGTACCGGGAGGTCCCAGTACTATTCTGCGACCTCCGAGTTCTGCGCGTCTGGCGGGAAGTGCAACAAATGTATACTGGTTACGGCACGGGCCCGAACGCACGCTACCCATGAGAAATCCAGCGATTCCCCTCGCCATAGCAGCCGTTTTCGTTGGCCACTCGGCAGCGCAATCGCCAACCGGCGGCGATCAGAGCGCACCGGAAATCGTGGCTCGCGATACCCCCACTTTCAGTACTGGCGTCAACTTCGTTAGCGTGCCGGTGGTGGTGCGCGATCGCGATGGGCATGCCGTTGGAACGCTGCGCAAGGAAGACTTTCAGCTTTTCGACAAAAGCAAGCCGCAGATTATCAGCAAGTTTTCCATGGAACGGACTGAAGTTTCCGATATCGCGGTGGCAACCACGTCGCGGAGCAACAGGGACGCATCAGTTCTAACGCCTGCGCCCGTTCCCATTGCCCAACGGTTCGTCGCGTATCTTTTCGATGACGTCCACCTGAGCTTCGGCGATCTGGCGCGTGCGCGCGATGCCGCCGATGTTCAGATCGTTCAAGCGCTAGACGGACGCACTCGCGTGGCGATCTATTCTACTTCCGGCTTGACCAGCGCCGATTTCACCGCCGATCGCGATGCGCTGCACGCGGCCTTGTTCACTCTCCAGCCGCGCCCCAGCACCGACCGTCATTTTTCGTGCCCGGACATCAGTTATTACCAGGCCAATCTGATGCAGAACAAACAAGATCCCCGGGCCATCGCGACTGCGATGATGGAAACCGCCGCATGCAATGGCGACCTGCCGCCGCCCGGCCTGGAAGAACAAATGCGAAATCAGACCCGCTTTCCCTCGCAGCTAGAAATCGCTGCGCGCAGTTCGGCTTCCAGGGTATTGGAGCTCGGTGTCCGCGATTCGCGCTTCGCGCTGGAGGTTCTAACGAACATGATCCGCCGCATGTCCGCTTTGCCAGGAACCAAGAGCATGGTTCTGGTATCGCAGGGATTTTTGGTGGTGGACGAGCATCGTCAGGAAGAAGCCGCGGTCATGGATCGGGCCGTTCGGGCGAATATCATTATTAACTCGCTCAACGCCCGCGGCCTGTTTACCGTGGATCCCGATGCTAGCGCGAGAGTGAATGGAGGCGAGGAGTTCATGAACAACAAATCGGCCTATGTTCGCGAAAGCCAATTGCAGGACCAAAGCGTTTTGGCGGAGTTGGCCGACGGCACCGGCGGGACCTACTTCCACAACAACAACGATCTGGGCCTGGGATTCCGGCGTCTGGCCAGCCCGCCCGAGTTCGTTTACATCCTTGGGTTCTCGCCGCGCAACGAAAAGATGGATGGCAGTTTTCACACGCTGCGCGTAACGCTGAGGAATTCCAACAACCTCACTCTTCAAGCTCGGCAAGGCTACTATGCGCCCTCCCACGCCGCGGATGCCCAGGAACAAGCCACGCGCGAGATTCAAGACGCTCTCTTTTCCCGCGACGAACTGGCCGGAATCCCCATCGACCTTCAGCTGCAATTCCTGTCGCTTAGCGATACCAGCGCGCGCCTGGCGGTTATCGCTCATTTGGATGTGAAGCAACTGCACTTCGGAAAATCGAATGGAAGAAATGGCAACACGTTGACCATCACGTCCGGATTGTTCGACACCAACGGAAACTATATCAACGCCATTCAGAAAACTATCGATATGAATCTTCGCGATCAAACGCTTGAGAACGTGCAATCTTCTGGAATCAATGTCCGAACGAATTTTGATGTCGCCCCGGGCAGCTACGTCGTACGCCTGGTGGTGCGGGATCGGGAAGGCCAGACCATGGCAGCGCGCAATGGCGTGGTGGAAATCCCATGAACAAGGCTTTCCTCTTGATGGCGGTACTCTTGCCCGGGCCGGTCCTGGCTCAAGGCAATAACACGATCCGCAGCGAAACCAAGGTGGTCCTGGTGGACGCCGTGGTCACCGACAAAAAGGGCTACGTTCACGATCTTACGGCGAAGGATTTTGAGATTTTCGAGGACGATAAGAGGCAAGCCATCACAAGTTTCGCCGCGGGAACAGATTCCGCCGCGACGTCGAAGCCCCAAACGCGCTACCTGATGCTGTTCTTCGACGATTCCAGTATGGATAATGGCGACCAGCAGCGTGCCAGAACCGCGGCGCTCCAGTTTGTAGAATCGAATGCGGGGCCGGGCCAAATGATCGCGATCGTAAACTTTCGCGGCGCGCTTCAAGTGGTGCAAAACTTCACTGACGATAAGGTCCGTCTCAAAGCCGGCTTGGGCGGCGGCGATCCCTCCGCGTTAAGCGTGAATGGCGCGGGGCCCGGTTTGACGTCCGCGGCGAGTATGGGCTCCCGCAATTTGTTTCTGGCTGTACGGAGCGTGGCCCGGGATCTGGCATCCGCGCCGGGGCGCAAGACCCTGGTTGTGCTCAGTGCGGATTCCCAACTGCGGCCGGAAGAACACAGCGCCGAGATCAATGCGGCGATGGACGCCTGCAATCGGGCTAACGTTGCCGTCTACGATGTCGATACGCGCGGCTTTACGGCATCGCCCACGGGTTTTGGAGATCGCGTGAATGCGGGTGAACGGCCCGCCCGCGTAGGCATTGGAGGGATGACCTGCGGCGGGGATCAAAACCCGTTCGGATGCAAGCAGGATTCGGCTGAAATGCCCGCGCCGGCGGACGGCTCGCGCAATCAGCAAGCTGCTTTACGAATGCTCGCCAGTGGCACGGGCGGGTTTGTCACCACCAACACCAACGATCTTCTGGGTGGATTGGAAAAGATCGGCAAGGAGCAGAATGAATACTACTTGCTCGGGTACACGCCGCCGGATACGCCAGAGGGAAGCTGTCACAAGTTGCGCGTGAAAGTGGATCGCGGAGGAACGTCGGTGCGGGCGCGCGCCGGCTATTGCAACGCACGATCGAACAACGCCCTTGCCGGCAGTTCCACCGAGAAAGAATTGGAAGGTCTGCCTGCTTCCGCGCCTGGAGGCGCGAACGCCTGGATCGCGGCTCCGTTCTTTTACACCGCCGACAAGCTGGCGCGCGTGAATCTCGCCATGGAGATTCCATTGAAAAAGATCAAGACTGAAAAGCAGCACGGCAAGCTGCGCGCTACCCTCCACGTGCTGGGAGTGGCACATCGTGCCGATGGCAGCGTGGCGGCTCGTTTCAGCGAGAGCGTCGCGCTGGATTTTGACGACGATAAGCGTCTCGCGGCTTTTTCCGCCGCGCCGTATCATTATGAGAACCAGTTCGAGATTGTCCCGGGTTCGTACACCCTGGAGGTCGCCTACGACGCGGGAGACGACGCCCGTGGCAAAGTGCAGACGCCGCTGGTTGTGGACCCCTACCAGCCTGAGCAATTCGCGATTAGTGGACTGGTTTTGAGCCGGCAGTACGGGCCGGCTTCCGATCCACGCTTGCACACCGACGCCATGTGGACTGCCGATCGCACGCCGCTCATCACGGAAGGCATGCGTATTGTGCCATCGGGTTCCAGCCGCTTCAAGAAATCCGATGCCCCGGCTGTGTTCGTTGAAATCTACGAGCCACTGCTCCTCGGGCACGATCCGAAGGGCGCACCGAATGTTGCCGTCAGCATGCGCATCGTCGATCGCAAGACCGGCGAACAAAAGCTGGACACCGGCCTCCTGAGCGTTAAACTTCCCGAGGCGACGGGCAGCCCGGCTATCCCGACGGCCAAGCGTGTACCTATCGATTCGCTGGCCCCGGGCGCTTACCGGTTGGACCTGGAAGCCAGCGACAGCGCTGGAAAATCCGCCCGCCGCACTGTCGATTTCGATATCGAATAAACTGGTTCCGATGGAACCCAAAGACTCTGGCCTGTCCCGTAGAGGCGTGCTGACGGGTGGCGTCGCGCTCGCCGCGCAAAGTGGGGCGTTACTTGCACAAACGAAGGTCGCCGCGCCGGGTCGAAAGTTTCGCGGGTGGATCTCGCGCGGAACCGGACCAGGCCGCACCACTCTTCAAGAGCTGGTCCTGCGTCCCATCAGCGGCCGTCAAATTGTGGTTCGCACGGAAGCGACCAACCTCTGCTACTCGAATACCACCGACGTGCTTGGCCTTACGCCGCCGGGTTTTCGGCCTCCTGCGGCGAACAACGCCGCGCCGCCACCAGTGCCGCCTGCTTTTCTCGCCATGTCACGCATGGCGCTGATTCAGGGGCATGGCGGAGTGGGAGTCGTAGAGGCTGTCGGTCCCGATGTCCGGCGCGTGCAGGTGGGCGATCGCGTGTGTGTATCCGGAACGCCCCAATGCGGTTCCTGCTATCAGTGCCTGCGCGGGCGCGCCGACATGTGCCAGTTTTTGGGCCGCCAGGGTCCCAGCGACCTGGTTCCGATCGCCGACATGCGCGACGGGACGCCCGTTTACGCGAACTCGCACATTGGCGGACTGGCCGAGCTGATGGTCACGTTTGAAGAATGGGTGGTGCCGGTGTTCACGAAGGCGTCGGCCGCCGACCTCGGCATGGTGTGTAGTTGCGTCAGCGTTGCCGGCTTGGGATGTACCGCTTCGCAAGTGCTGGCCGCGATCGTTCCCGGTTCCATCGTCGCAGTGGTGGGCTGCGGTCCCGTGGGATTGAGCGCGATTCAGGGCGCTCGCATCTCCGGTGCGTCCAAGATCATCGCGATCGAGCCCATTCGCGTTCGCCGCGAACTTGCGCTCAAGGTGGGCGCAACAGACGTCTTGGATCCAAATGTCGAGGGCGCAAAGCTGGTGGAGAAAGTGCGCGAGCTCTCGAATGGCCCGAACAATCGCCTATGGGCCGGCGGCCGTGATTCTGGCGGACTTCTTGGCGGCGCGGGCGCAGACTTCGTCGTCGAAGCCGTTGGGGCCGATCGCGGGAAACCCAAGCTCGAAGCGGGACCCGATCCCACTGGCATTCTGCCGCTGCAGCAGGCGTATATGATGTGCGCCCCAGGCGGCCATATCATTACTACTAGCCTTCCCACTGGCAACGTCACCTTGCCGGCCGTGGTATTCACCATCGGAGGCCGAACCCATCATGCCGGCCAATATGGAGGCGCCAATCCGATGCGCGACATTCCGCGCTTTGTGGAACTGCTGGACAAGGGCCAGTTCGATGCCAAGTCCCTGGCAACCACCGTGGTCCCGATCGAAGGAATGCTGGACGCCTATCAGCAAGTCGTCGATCGCACCACGGTGACGGCGATTATGACCGCCTAGCCGATGCCAATTCCCTATATCCGCCGGGCCAATTCCAGTGACGCGGAGTTTCTCGCTTGGGTGACGTTGACCGCCTCGCGTTCCTACCTGCCGCGCGGCCTTTGGGATGTGATCATCGGGGCTGACGAGGCAGGTTGCCTGGATTACCTGAGACGGTTGGCGGTGGCCGAACCGCGGTCGCTCTATCATTACGAGAGTTTCCTGGTTGCTGAAGTTGGGGGCGATCGGGCAGCGGCGCTCTGCGGCTTTAAACCTTACGAAGGCGGATGGGCAATGGCCGGGGAAGCGATGTCCAATGTTCAGCGCGATCTGGGCTGGACGGAAGAGGCCGGCGCGGCATCCTATGAACGCGTCGCTCCGATCTGGACCGCTTGCACGCCCCCGGATGCAGGAGCGGATTTTATCATCGAGAACGTCGCAACCAAGCCCGAGTACCGGCGGCGGGGCCTTGTCGACGTCCTGCTGGACGTAATCAGCCGGGACGCCATTCGACGCGGATGTAAGCTGGCTCAAGTCACGACGTATCTGGGAAACGACGCGGCGCGCTCGGCCTACGAGAAAGCCGACTTCAAGATATTGGATGAGAAGTACTGCCCCGAGATGGAAAAGATCCTGGGCGCGCCGGGCTTCGTCCGCCTCATGCGCGATCTAACAACCTACGAGGCCATCTAAAAGTTTTTCCACACGGCACATCGTTGTAACCAGAGATTAAGCAAATCGAAACATTGCGGGTTTATAGTCGGAAGGCTGAAGGAGAACTATGGCTGCTACAGCTACTGCCCCCGCATTACAACAGAAACTAGCAAAGAGCCCCGGAAAGATCGGCATGGCGGTGTTCGGAATCGCTCTCGTTGTTGGTCTTATCTACACTATCATTAGCCTCGCGAAGGATCTGCAGGTAGAACGCGGTACGTCGATCTATCCATACATCCTGCTGGGCGTCGCGTTGCTGGTCGCCCTTGGTTTTGAGTTTGTAAACGGATTTCACGATACTGCCAACGCCGTCGCAACCGTCATTTACACGCATTCATTAGAGCCCCACTTAGCCGTGGCGTGGTCCGGCACGTGGAACTTCATCGGTGTTTTGTTGTCGACAGGCGCGGTCGCATTCACCATCATTACCTTGCTTCCCGTGGAATTGATCCTGCAAGTAGGAAGCGGCTCCGGCTTCGCGATGGTGTTTGCGCTATTAATTGCCGCCATTCTTTGGAATCTCAGTACCTGGTACTTCGGGCTGCCCGCGTCGAGTTCGCATACCATGGTCGGCTCCATCATCGGCGTCGGCATTGCCAATCAACTGATGAATCCTGGGCAGGGCACCAGCGGCGTGGATTGGAGCCAGGCGGCCGGTGTTGGACGCTCGCTGTTGCTTTCGCCGATCGTTGGGTTCGGCTTGGCTTGGTTGCTCCTCTTGGTTTGCAAGGCAATCGTTAAGGACCGCAGGCTCTATGAGGCGCCGACGGACGGTGAGCCGCCACCTTTCTGGATTCGCTGCCTGCTGATTTTCACCTGTACCGGCGTTAGTTTCTTTCACGGTTCCAATGACGGACAGAAGGGCATGGGATTGATCATGCTGATCCTGATCGGCACGGTGCCAACCACCTATGCGTTGAATCGCGCCGTCACTCCGTCGCAAATGGTCGACTTTATGGCTGTTTCGCAACAAACCGTCCAGGTGATCAATAAATATGTCCAGCCTTCGGCTGTAGTGGCCGATCCGCGTGACGACTTAACCGCTTATATCCGCACGAAGCAATTCAATGCCAACACGATGCTGGCGCTCCGCTCTGTGATCAGCGACATCGGCAACGAGACGGCGCTCTATAAAGAGCTCAAGAACGTGCCGCCCGACAAGACCCGCAACTTCCGGAACGATATGTATGTCGTCAGCGAAAGTATCCGCCTCGTCGAGAAATCCGGCAAGGCCCCATTCAGCCCGGAAGATTTGAAAGTTCTGGCCAACTACAAGAAACACATCGATCTGGCTACCAAGTTCATTCCGTTGTGGGTGAAGGTCGCCGTTGCGATGGCGTTGGGCCTGGGAACCATGATCGGCTGGAAGCGCATTGTGGTAACGGTGGGCGAGAAAATCGGCAAGGATCATCTTACCTATGGGCAAGGGGCGTCGGCGGAGATCACTGCGATGGCCACTATCGGTATGGCGGATTACTTCGGGCTTCCCGTAAGTACCACTCATGTGCTTTCGTCGGGGATCGCCGGCACCATGGCGGCGAATCACACCGGGCTCCAGTGGGGCACGGTCCGCAACCTTGCGCTGGCCTGGGTGCTGACGCTTCCTGCGGCAATGCTGATGTCGGGATTCCTGTTCTGGGCTTTGAAGAACGTGTTTTAGCCATGGATAATGCAGAGCTCGACAAACTGAGGTTCAACTACAAAGCGGCGGTGGAGCGTTGGATCGCCGCCATTCGCTTCGAGGAGAACCTCGCTACGTCCGATCATTCCATGGTCGCCGTGGAAGACTGGGAGAAGGCGGACTTCAGCGAGGAAGACTCGCGCAAGGCGGCGAAGGCTGCGCGGCGGGAATACCAGGACGCGCTGCGGCAAGTCCTGTTCAATTTCTAGGCATGGCATAATGGCGTGAGATGGCGCAGTTCGCCGACCGCCTAATCCAACAAATCCAGACGAAGGATAGCCGATGCATCGTTGGCCTGGACCCGCGGGTGGATCAAATGCCGGCGTTTCTTCGAGACAGCGGCCCGTACGCCGCGATCACGGCGTTCCATGAATTAGTGATCGATGCCGTGGCCGATCTGGTACCCGCCGTGAAACCGCAATTGGCATTCTTCGAGCAGTATGGCGTCGCGGGGATGCAGGCTTTCGAGAACACCGTGATTGCAGCTAAGAAGCGCGGCCTGCTGGTGATCGCCGACGGAAAACGCAACGACATTTCATCCACCGCGGAAGCCTACGCGAATGCCTATCTCGGCGAGGGCGGATTTGAGTGCGACGCTCTCACCGTTACCCCATATCTGGGCCGCGATAGTCTAGTGCCATTCGTCGAGGCATGCCAGAAGCATGGCAAAGGCATGTTCGTTATCTTGAAGACGTCGAATCCGGGATCGAAGGATTTTGAGGATCAGACGCTCGAATCTACGGGCCGGCCGCTGTACGAAAAGATCGCGGGCGTTTTGAACGAACTTGGTAGCGATCTGGTTGGAGAATCGGGCTACAGCTCTGTTGGCGCAGTGATTGGCGCGACGTTTCCCGAAGAAGGGCGGCGCTTACGCGCCTTAATGCCCAAGGCGTTGATTTTGGTTCCTGGTTATGGCGCTCAAGGCGGCAGCGCCCAGGCTGCTGCGGAATGCTTCAATGACGACGGGCTGGGCGCGATCGTGAACTCGTCGCGCGGCATCACCTATGCATTTGGCGATCCGGATGTTTCGCGCGATGCGTTCGTGGGATTGGTTCGCGAAAAGACGCGGCAGATGATTGACGATGTGAATGCCGCGGTGAAAACTGCTAGTGGTGCACTGCCGTAAATAGCGTCTGCGTTCCAGCGACACCGCCTAGCTTGAACGTGAGAGGCACAAGATCGTTGTCCGGCACTGCTGGAACAACCACATTGAACTGATACAAGCCCGACCAAGTTTGGCGCCAGTCCGAAATAGCGCAACTGCGCTGGCGTTGTTCCGAACAAAATGTCGAGGGTTGCCGTCAGCTGGCTCTCTTCTGTCACAATCTGTCCGGCGGGAATGTTGGGAGTAACTGAACCAAATCCAACGCCGTAGATCACGATTATCTCGCCAGGCTGAGCGGGGCGTGAGCTCACGCCCGAGATGGCTCCCTCAGGTAGAACGTAGTTTCCATCCGGAAGCTGAGCGACCACGTACTGGTCCGGGCCAACCTTAAAAGATGTCGGAGCCAGTAAACCAGGCGCTGTCGCGTTTACCGTCAGGTTGATCGGCGCACTGGTGGTGCTCCCGTTGGTGATCGTCAGCTGCAGAACGCCTCCAGGAGAAATATCGGACGGCAATTGAGCGTTTACTTGGCCCGCGGAAATGTAATCGACAAACGCAGCTTGTCCACCGATACTCACCGAGACGCCTTCAAGCATGGTGGGGGCGTTGTTGCCGCTGAAATCCGCACCGGTCCAACTGCCAGTGTCGGGCGCCAGGTTCGATCCATAGATCTCGACCCAAGACCCCGGTGCGACAGTTGAAAATCCACCGAACGCCGACGCGCTGACGGCTCCGCTAATGGTGGGACCAACTGCCGGAGGAGGCGGCGGAGGAGGTGGAGGCGTTACCTTCGGAGCGCCACCGAACCAAGTCCACGTGTCGGCAAGCAGCCTACCGTTGCTTCCCCCGAACAGCACAACTTGGTTATGCACGGAATCATATGTCATCGAGTGTCCAATTCGCTTTATAAGGGCGGCCAAAGGAGGCTCTGCCGTCCAGTTCGAGCCATCCCATACCCAGGTGTCGTTGAGCAAGGTGGTGCTTGACTGCCCTCCGAACAAGACGACTTGACCGTGAGCGGAATCGAAAGCCAGCGCGTGGTATTCTCGCGCCGGTGGGGTGGCTTGTGGAGATTCTTCGGTCCAGTTGGAGCCGTCCCATACCCAGGTGTCGCCCAGGAAGTGCGGGCCGTTGGGAAATCCGGCGAATAAAACAGCTTGCCCATGGGCGGAATCGAATGCCATGGCGGAATTGGAGCGAGCGGGCGGACTGGTAAGCGGAAATTGCTGGGCCCAGTTGGAGCCGTCCCATACCCAGGTGTCGTTCGAAACGTTGAATCCCGAAGCGCCTCCGAACAAAACCACTTGGCTGCGGGTAGAATCGTAGGCCATGGCGAACGAGTTTCGCGGAGGAGGGCTGGTTTGTGGAAATTCCTGGATCCAGTTCGAGCCATCCCAAATCCACGTGTCGTTGAGACTTGAGTTGCCGTCGAATCCCCCGAACAGGACGATTTGGTGATGAGCGTCGTCGTAGACCATGGCGTGAGATTCGCGTGGGGAAGGGCTGGATTGCGGGGCCGCCTGGGTCCAATTTGAACCATCCCATGTCCAAGTGTCGCCGAGGATTCCAAGGCCGTTTCCACCGAACAAGATGGTTTGGCCCTCCGCGACATCGTAGGCCATCGCGGCCGCGGAACGTTTGGGCGGACTATCCTGCGGGAACTGCTCCGTCCAAGCGGGCGGGGTCTGCGCAGATGCTGCCGAGACCAGCACGAACAGCAGCAGTGGTCTCATATCAGCCCCGCAAATCGGCGAACGCTTCTTCGATCTCCTGCTTCGCCGCGGGCGTAGGCACCGTTAGCGGTAGCCGCGGTGGGCCGCCATAATAACCGGTCAGATCCATCGCGTATTTCAGACCACCGATGCCGTATTTCGTCGTCACCAGTTTCGCGGCGCGGCCGATGCGATTCTGCCAATCGAGCGCCGCTTCAGGCTCGCGCGTGCGATGCGCTTCCCAAATAGAAATGGTCGCGTAGGGCGCGGGATTCGCGAACGCCAAAATTCCGCCGCTACAGCCAATGGCCAGCGATGGCGCAAATGTGGTGGCCGATCCGGTCAACACTTGAAATCCCTTTTTCGTTTCGCGCACCATCTGCAGCAGCTTCTCGACATTGCCAGAGCTTTCCTTGATCCCGATGATGTTGGGATGATGCGACAGCTCGGCCACTGCCTCCGGCGCGAGATCGATGCCGGTGTTCTGCGGAAAATTGTACAGCAGCACCGGGATCTTGGCTTGATCCGCCACGGCGCGGAAGAACAGCATCTGCGTTTCCGGCTTGCTGAACTGGCCTTTGAAAAACGACGGCGTTTTAACCAGCGCTGCTTTGTAACCGATTTCCGCCGCGCGATTGGTCAGCGCGACGGTCTGATGCACGCTGTCCATGCCGGTTCCAGCAATCAGCAGCTTCTCAGGCGCCGCCCACTGTGCCACCCATTCCCAGAGCTGGACCTTTTCGTCCGTGCCCAGCATCACGCTCTCGCCCGTGGACGCCACGACGACGTAGCCCGCGAGACCCGTCGTGTTCCACTTCTCGATGTTGTGCTGGACTTTGATTTTCCACAGCTCGCCTTCGTGGTTGAAGGGAGTGGTGATGGGACTGAAGACGCCTTGGAGTTTCATGGGAGGGGAATGGGGCAGCCTTAGAAGACTGCCCCGAAGTTTCTACGCCAAATTAACCCTTCGCGACGAACGTGATGACGAAGGTGTAAAGCGCCAGCGATTCGATCAGCACCAGTCCGAAAATAAGCGCGAACCGGATGCCCGCCTGGGCGCCAGGATTACGCGCCGAAGCCTCGCAAGCCGAGCCAGCCAGCTTGCCCTGTCCCAGACCGCACAGGCCGGAAGCGATACCCATCGCCAGATAAGCGGCGGGCAGTTTCAGATCGGTTCCGCCTCCGCCACCAGCGGGCGCTTGGGCGAAAATCGGGGTGGCCAGCGCCATCAACATGCCGGCCGAATAGATCAGTTTACGTTTCATTCAGTGTTCTCCTTGTACAAGATTGTTCGCCAGTGGGTGGTTCCCAATCCGCCCTGGGGGACGGCGGGCTCACGCTTGCGAACCGATAAAGCCGTTTGAGCTATTAATGTTCGTGCGCCACTGCGCCGCCCACGTAGATCATAGCGAGCAGCATAAAAATATAAGCTTGTAAGATTGCGACGAAGATGTGCAGACCCATGAAAACTGCGGGCGCCACGATGAAGGTGAGCGATAGAAATGTAAGCGTCACTTTTTCGCCGGCGAACATGTTCGCGAAAAGTCGAACCGTCAGCGAGAGCGGGCGAGCAAGATGGCTGATTAGCTCGATGGGAATCATCACGATGGCGAGAGCCGGCAAGGGGCCGGCGAAATGCATCAGATACTTGCCCACGCCCTGCTCGCGCAGACCCATCCAGTGATAGTAAAGAAAGACGACGACAGCCAGGCCCAGCGGCACCGCCGAGGTCATGGTGGGCGATTCAAAGCCCGGAATAACACCGATCAGATTCATGAACAAAATAAAAATGAAGAGCGACCCGAAGAACGGCGCGTACTTTCTTGCCGTGTTCCACCGCATCATCGGTCTGGCTCATGACGAACTTATAAACGGCTTCAAAAGTCAGCTGAAGCTTGCCGGGGTTTTCCACTGAAAGTCTGGAACGAAGTACGGCGAATAAAACCAGGATAATCGCCACCACCAGGATCTCCATGGTGAGCCAGGTTTCCCAGGGATGCGCGTGATCGTGCAAAACGCCAAGAGCGTTCCAGAACGCGTCCAACGGGACGGCCAGAAAGCGGTTAAACAGGGCGCTACTCCAAGTTTCGGCTTCAGCTTGCATAGATTAGTTCGTAGATGATTTCCAGGACCACCGCCGCTCCCGACACCAGCAACCCCAACGCGGCTGCGGCTATATTCAGTCCAAGAATCCTTATTATAGCCCAGGCCAGCGCCAGAAGCGCGAGCAGGCGGATTACGAAAAAGGCATTACTGCGCTTCTTCGGATTTGGCACAATGGCGTCCACCGCCCGCCGCCAACCCTGAAAACTGGCGAAGGAAACCGCCGATCCGATAAAGAAGGCGAATCCGGTAGAAACACCCTTGCCGATTGCTACGCCGATTGCGCCGGCCACGCCGAGAACCAGGATGATCCAGCTGACGCGCCGGACTACCCGGTCGTAGAACTCGATATCATTTGTCATCCTTGCTCAGCTCTCGAAACAGATCGATGATGCCTGCGGCCACTCCCAGGAACAGGAAGACGACTTTGAGAATGCTGGTATGAAACGCTTTGTCGAGCGCGTATCCAATTCCAAATCCTACCAGCGCAGCCGCGGGGAGAACGAAGATCATCCCATAGTACTTGCCGAGTTGAACCGGCAGATTGTTCTTGTCAGGCATACATCGCGCGTTTGCGTTCTAGAATCGCTCCGGCCTGCTCGGCGGTCTCTTTCACCAGGAAACCCATCTTCGGATGGCTGGGCGTGATGTCGGGCGTAAGGCCAAAGTCCTCCAGCGTTTCGGTGGTGGTGGGGCCGATGGAAGCGATCACCATTCGGCGCAGAGCTTGGAGCAGCGAGTCATGCAGTTGCTCCTCGGCAGCGATGCGAAATAAATGCGGCAATTGAATTGACGTCGTAAACATCGCGACGTCGGCATGGCCTTCGGCAATCCGATGAACTGCTTCGCGCAACGGCCCCGTATCCTCCGGCAGATCCCATTGATACACCCGCACCGGGGTCACTTCGGCGCCCTTTTCGCGCAGCGCCTCTAACAACTCGCTGTTCGATTTCCCGTATTCCTGCACCGCGATTTTCCGTTCGGTCCGGCCTTCCAGCGCCGCCAGCAATTCGCGCCAGGTGTTCGGCTCAGGCGCGGTGACTGTCACCGGAACCTGCATCTCTCGCAGCGCCGCCATTGGTTTGGGACCTCGCGCGGCCACGGTGATTTTGCGCAGCGCTTCCGCGAATTTCCCCGCCGGATAGCGCGACGCCAGCACTTTATCCAACGCCCGCGCGCCCACGCCGGTGAGAAAGATCATTAGATCGAACTGGCCCTGGAACAACCGCTCGGCGAACTCGAATGCTTCCGGATTGTTCTCGATGGGCGCTTCGCGCATGGAAGGCGCGACGAACGGATCGCCGCCCTGCCTGCGAATCAGCTCGGCCATTTCGGTAGCGCGCCGGCTCTCGAAAGACACCACGCGCAAACCATCGAAAGCCATTACCTCAGACTAGCAGCTTGCTCTTTTTGGTATTGTTTCAGCACGCGATTTACGTACTGAATGGTCTCGGCGTAGGGCGGGATGCCGTGATACTTGTCGACGGCTGCCGGACCGGCATTGTACGCGGCCACGGCCTTGGAGACCTGGTGCGGATCGTTCTGGTATTTCTCCAGCAAGTCGCGCAGGTACCTGGCGCCTGCGTCGGCGTTCTGCGCCGGATCCAGGGGATCGGCATTTAGCGCGGCGGCCGTGCCCGGCATCAACTGCATTAACCCGATGGCGCCCTTGGGCGAAACGGCGTTCTGGTGATAATTGGATTCCGCCCGCGCGACGCTATGCACAATGGCCGGCGGCAGACCGGCGTGCAGAGCGGCTTGCGTGATCAGTTCCTGTGGCGTGAGATTCGGCTGGCTGGCTGGCGGGGCGATCGGAGTAGGAGCGGCCGGCCGGTGTGTAATCTTCCTGCTCGAAGGCTGTGACTGTATTAGCTTGAATCTCGATCAGGCCCTGGTTGGTTTCCAGCCGAATGACGGGTCCGTCGGCGGAGTGGCTGTTGGCATGGATACGGAAGCCGTTGGACAAAACGACGAATTCGCCGGCCTGCGCCACGAGCGCAACCGTAACAAAACACACCACGAGCTTTAGTTGGCGCAAAACCACTTCATCCATTTTGACGCAATTTCTGTCCGGCGCGTGTAAGAGAATCCCTTAGTCTGAGATCGCCAATTCCCCTGGGACGATCGGACGCGTCCTCGGCAACACCCCGTGCCGCGCCAGCCAGCCGAAGTACGCCAAAATCCCCGAAAATATCAACCAATTTGAAGGCGTCCGCTAGGCGAGTGTGCGGAAGCACCTTCCATAGGATCCCCAGCACCGGCTGCGCGACGCAGGACGCCCATACCGCGCCATAGAAATAGCGCCGCTCGTGCCCTTCGCCTTTGGTCGACGCCTTCACGCGGGGGAGCACGCCTAGTGCGCCCAGCAGCCAGATGGTCCCGGCCACCGGGAAATACGCATATTGATAAATCTGCTTCAGCCGCCACATGCCGGTGAAAACCGCCACGGCAAGCCCGGCGAAATTCAGCACCGCGAACGTGATCACGATGCTCCAGGCGAAGGTGTAGCAGATGCGCCGATACAACGGGTTCGGCTTATCCTCGACGAAGCGGATGATGTAGGGCCGCGGCTCCACGCCCGGCAATTGGCCGTACAGCGCCGCAAGGCCCGTTCCCAGCATCACGACGCCCAGCCAAGCCAAACTGCCGCTGGTCGAAGCCGTGCTCGAACAGTTCAAAAGTAGATGGCCCCGGCGCAATAAAGAAAACGAAAATCCAGATCGGCCAATGGGCCAATCGGTACGCTGGTTTGTTGCGGTCGCGCAGCTTGCGGCCGCTCGCAAGCTCTACTCGCACGAAGCCCTGAAGCCGGGTTCTACTGCCCGGCCGGTTTCGGAGCAGGCTTTGGAGCAGCCGTGGTTGCCGCCGGAGGCTTGGGCGCGGAGGTAGTCGGAGTTGGCGCCGAACCACTTCCGGCCGTACTCTTGTCGTACAGCTCGATCACCTCTTTGGTGATATCGATGCTCGGCGAGGCGTAAATCACCGGAGTATTCTGACTCCCGACGTCTACCACCATGGTGTAGCCGTTATCTTTCGCGTAACGCTCGATCACCGCCAGAATCTTCTGCCCCAGCTGCGCCAGCAGCTTTTGCTGGTCGGCTTCGAGATCGGCCTGCGCATCTTCCATTTCGCGCTGCAGGCTCTTCTTTTTCGACTCGATATTCTTATACAGATCGTTCTTCGCCGTATCGCTCAGCGTATTCTGGCCCTTGTTGAGCTGGTCCTGCAAAGCATTGATATCGTTCTGCTTTTGTTCCAGCTCCTTCTTCTTGGGAGCCATCTTGTTATTTAATTCGGCGGCTGCCTTCTGGCCGTCCTTGGTGCTGATGATGGCGCCCTGGATGTTGATGATCGCGAATTTGCCCTGTTGCGCCTGCGCGGTCAATGTCACGGCCAAAGCTAGCACTGGCCACACAAAAAACTTACTTTTCACAATGAAACTCCTCGACTCAAAATCATTTTATTGTATCCAATTCAGCTTCAGAAGGTCCGCCCCACAGTGAAGCGGAACATGGCCGATCGCTCAACACTATAGGGGAGTACGGCTCCGATAGCGGAGATGGCATTGTTATAGGTTGTACTATTCGGGAAGAACGACTTGTCCGCGACAATGGGCGCCTGCAGCGTGCCCTCGAAGCGGTTGGGGTTATAGGCCCAATATACGCGAAATGGCGCGTTTACTACCGGCATCAGAACCTGCAGCTCCAGACCAACCGAAGAACGCACTTGTTGGGAGCCGGGCTGGACATACGCGTTGCCGCTAAAGCCCGCCTGGGGGAATTCTTCGTTCAATTGATCGATTCGCCCAGTGTTCTCCTTCAGCTGGCCAGGGAACAGCAGCTTGTCGATGCCCGCGTCGGCAAACAGCGCCAGGGTTACCGGGCCCACCAAGGGAATCCGGTATTCGAAATTGCCCACGATGCTGGTGTCGCCGCCGGGGAAGGTGACCTGATAGGAAGGAACCGTCATGGTTACCGGGACGCCTTTTTGGGTGCGGGCCGTGCCGTCGGCATTATAAACCGCGACGGTGGCAACGTCGCTGGGCAGATACACGATCGGGCTGATGGTCCAGATGTTGAAGCCGCGTATATCGTTCTCGCCGCCCATGAAATAACGGGAGAAGGGAGGCGCCACTTTGCCTCCATACCCAGTGAGGAATCGCGCGGAGAGATGCACTCCGACGACGTGGCCCTTCTTCAAGCCGGCGTGGAAATACTTCGCGTCCAAGGTTGGTTGGATGGTGTTCACGTTCCCGCCCAACGCGCTGCCCGAAAACGCCAGTGAGAAGAACAACTCGCGTCCGCCGGTGGGATTAATGGGATTGTTGATGCTGTTGTAGGTATAGGACGGGGTGACAGTGCTGGTACGGATGCCAGTCAACTGATTCGGACCGCCTACTCCCTCGAAATCGATGTACGTGAAGTAGTTCGTGGCCGCGTCGGTAAGCGTCTTGAGATTGGAAATGTTGTAGCCGTAGGTCAGTCCCACGCGTGCGAAACTACGCTTCAAGGGATACGAAACGAACACGGTGCCGCCGTAACCGTTCTGAATGTAATTCAGCAGGTTCTGCGTGCCGAGCGAATTGTAATAAGAAATCAGGTTGGTTCCGGCCAGGATGGATGCTTCCTGCGCCTGGTTGTAGCTATAGCGCTGCACATACAGCGTGAACCCGGTCTGGACAGCGTGATCCAGGAAATAGGGTTCCGTAAAGCCAAACCGAACCTCGCGCAACCGCGTGCCGAGTTGCGAGCTCAAGCTCAAGGTCTCGCCCAAACCAAGAAAATTGTTGGTAGCGTAGGACGCGCCGATAAAGCTTCCCGCGATTCCGGACACGCCGCCGTTCAACTGGATGGAGTTCTTGCCGCGTTCTTTCACCTTCAACGTCAGGTCCACGGTGTTGGTTTTCGTGTCGCGCTTGATGTCGGCTGCGTCCTCAGCCTTCAGAGGCTCGAAGTAACCGAGCTGGTTCAGACGCAGGATGCTCAGCTCCCACAGGCGATTGTTGAAGATCTGGCCTTCATCGATCAGCAGCTGGCGCCGGATAATTTTGTCGCGCGTTGTCGTATTGCCCGAGAAATCGATCCGGCGGACGAAGAATTGCTTGCCTTCGTCGACCGACAGCGACATATCCATGAGCCCGCTGCTGGTGATGGGTTCAAACGACGGCTCGGCCACGAAATCGATGAAGCCGAAGTCGCCGTACAGCTTGCGCATGTTTTCCAAACCCTTGCGCAATTTCGCCGTGGAGAAGACATCGCCCTTGGCCATTCCGAACAGAGGGGTCATCAAGGCTTCCGGAGTGCGGAAAAATTTAACGCCGCTGAACGTGATGTTGTTCAGGTGGTACAGTTTCCCCTCTTCCAGCGTTATGGTGACATCGGCGGCCGTTCCGGGCTTATTGGGCTTGATCAAGGGAATGTGCATGCCCGTACCGCCGGTGGGCACCATGGTGACCATCGATTCGGTGACGCGCGCAGTGAAATAACCGTGTTCCTGATAGAAAACCTGCACCCGGCTCTTGTCTTCATCCAGCTTGCTGGGGTCGTAAGTCTTAGCGAACAAGCTTTCGAAGAAAATGGAGTGCGGGATGCCGATGGGATGCAGATTCTTCATCGCGCGGATAATTTCCTTGTCGGTGAAGACGGTGTTGCCAACGATTGTGATCTCACCCACCTTCACTTTGGGGCCTTCATCGATCTTGAACGTCAGTTCCAGCGATGACGGAGGAACCCTGCGAATCTGCGGGTCCACTTTGGCGGACAGGTGGCCGTGCTCGGCCAGCAACTCCACCAGCACCACCTTGGCGCGCTGCACCTTGTTGGGATCGTACTGCGATTCCACCACCAGGCCGACCTTCTTCTCTTTGTAGCGGTCCAGAATATCCGACACGCTGACGGATTTGTTGCCCTCGTACTTGATGGTGCGCACCACTGGCCGTTCCACAATGACGAAACGGACGATCCAGCCTTCCTTGCCGGCCTCGCGTTCAATGCGGATGTCGTCGAAACGCTGGCTATTCCAAAGGGCGATGAAATCACGGTGCAAGCTCTCGTCGTTAAACGGGTCGCCCTTCTTCGAGAAAATCAGCGATTGCAGGGTGTCCTGCCGGACGCGGCGCGCTCCGCGAAACTCGATGGCTTCAATAATGTTTTCTGGAGGCAGCCCAGGCTGCGTGGCTCGCGGCGCTACCGGCTGGGCTGGTTGTGGAGCGGCCTGTGCCGGCTTCGGAGCTGGCTTCGGGGGCTCCTCCTTACCCTCCGGAACGGTTTCAAAAGGATTGGGCGGTTTGGGCGGTTGTTGCTGCGGCTGTTGCTGTGGAGGGCTTTGTGGATTTTGACCCGCTGCCTGCTGAATGCCAGCAAGAATAAATACGGCTGCCGGGCAAAGCATCCAGGCCCGCAGGCGGCCTAGCCTGTAAAACATCATCTAAACGGGGTTCCTTTCCACTCCGCGCGCATCTTCCCCAGACGGCGCAATCTCCAGAGCGGTTTCATCGGGGTCCGGGTCGCGCCCTAAATCGAACGTCTTATTTTAGCTGAAGTCGACGGGGCGAACCAGTGTGCCAGATGGGCGACACAGGGCGGACCTTGCACACCTAGCAGTTTTGGCTCCGCCCCCGCGTCCCGTTGGCAATGATCCCAAGGACATTGCTACGGCCGAGCGACCGGATTGCCTGACCCATCGCGTCTACCCGCGTGGTGCCCAGGCGCGCCACTAGCAGGGTTCCGTCCACCAGAGTAGCCAGTAGGCTGGCGTCGGAGGCTGACAGCAACGGGGGGCTGTCCAGAATCACACAGCCGAACCGGCTGGACGTTATTTCCAGCAGGCACCGGGTCTGAGCCAGATGCAGCAATTCCAGCGGATTCGTCACCGGCTCCCCGGCCGTCATCACGAACAGGTTGCTCGCGCCGATTCTCTGGATGGTTTCAGAAAGCCCGGCTTTTCCTAGCAGGTAGTCGCTGATTCCGGGGCCGCGATCGATTTGAAATATGCGATGCAGGCTCGGCCGCCGTAAATCGAAATCGCACAGCAGCGACGGGTTGTCCGCCAATTGCGCTTCCGCCAACGCTAAATTAGCGGCCGTAAAGGACTTACCTTCCTCCGGCGACGAGCTCGTAACCAAGATCGTGCGGATTCCGCGCTCCGCTTTCATTTGCGCCAGGGTGGTTCGCAGAGTCCCGAACTCCTCGCTGGGCGTTTCCCATGGACGCAACGGATCCAGAAGTACGGCGTCAGGCGAAGGACGGAATGGAACCGTCCGAAACTGATCGAAATTCAATGCTGGCGGCTCGGCCAGTGCCGCGCCTGTTGCGCTGCTTCGCATGATGATGTCCTCCTAGCGGTCTTACAGCTTCGTCGCGTAATAGTGCGCCACCGACCCGGCCATGATCAGCACGCCCGCCAAACAACCTCCGGACCAGCCAAGCCAGGCCGCTTGCTGGCGCCTCCGCACGACGTCCGCGCGTTCAAACAGCGGGATATTGCCCAAGACCGCTATTTGCGAGTACGCGCGGATGTCCCTGGCGCTATGCAGCGCCCGGTTTCGCGTCTCCTTCACGGCCGCCAGGCAAAGACCAGCGAGCAAGCCAAAGCAGGTTCCGATGGCAATCATGAGCGGCCGCTTTGGCTGCGTAGGCGTTTGCGGCAAGGATGGCGGATCCAGCTGCTCCAGCCGCTCTCCCTGTTGACGGTTCTGCAGCGCGGTAGACATTGCGGAGCTGCTCAACCGGCGGTCCAGGTCTTCGTAGTTCTTCTTGGCCAGATCGCGATCGCGAATCAGCTCGTCGTATTCCCGGATGCCCACCGGCGTGCTCTGGATGCGCGCTTCATAGCTGCGGATGGTGTCATCCACTTGCGCGCTTTGCTTGCGGTAATCTTCCATTTCGAGGTCTTTCGCCTGGATCATCCCTTGCGTTCTTTGGGCTTCCGCCTCCAGGCCGCGCTGTTCGCGCAAGAATGGCCCGCTGGCTACTCGCGGCGCCGAATACTCGGGCTTACCCGGTTCTTGTTTCAAAATGCTTTGACGCTGGATTCTTGCCGCCGCCAGTAAATTCACCAGCCGCTGCACGTCCGGATGGTTTTCCTTGTAGCGCTCGCGCGCTGTTCCGAGCAAGTCCTCGTATTGTGCCACCTCGCGATTCTTGTCGGCCAGCTTGCCGTCGCTTTGTTCCGCCGCCTGCTCCGGTGCGTTCGGATCCTTCAGCGAAACTAACTGCCCACGGTAAATCCGCAGTTGATTCTCATACAGCAGACGCTCCTGATTCACCCGATTCATCGACATGTTCAGGTTGAGCTTCTGCGCCTGCATGGCTGTGAGCTGCTGGTAGTTGTTCTGCTGCTCCTCGGGCAATCGGCCCATGTTCTGCGCCCGGAAAACGCTCAGCTTCTGCTCCAGTTCGTCCAGCTTCTTTTTGGCTTCCTCCCAGCGATCCTGAAGAAATTGGGTGGTGGAAACGGCTTGCTGCGAGACTTCGCGCACATTTTCTTCCAGAAACCGGGCCACCAGGTCGGTGGTGACCTTTTGCGCCGTGAAGCGCTCGCTGTACGCGAACCGGATTTCGAAGGCTGGATACTGCTGCGTGTCACGCTGACCGGCGTTCAAGCTCTGCCGTACGGGGACCACCTGGACGTCGTTCAGCCGCATCTCCTCGATGACGTCGTCCATCGGCATCCGCCGCAGCTTCTTCTTATAGAGACCGTGCGTGTTGATGATGTTGGTGAGCGTGGCGCGATCGAGAATCAGCTGAACCAGCGCGTTCACGCGACCTTGGATGTCCTGGCTGGTGTTGGCGGGCACGAAACTTTCCGGCACTTGCGGCGGGGCCACCCTTATGGTCGCCACCGAAACGTAGGTGTCCGGCCACAGATAAGCGATCGCTACCGACGCCACCAGCGCTACCAGCCAGGGCATCGCAATCCAGACCTTGTTCCGGAGTAGAATGCCGGCATAATCGTCCAGATCGAGCTGGCGCCGCGTCACGGGCGTTTGTTCTTCAGTCTGCATATTCGTCTACGGCACGATAATGTGATCGCCGCTCTCCACCGCGATGTTCTGCTCCAGGTGCTTGCCGTTGGTCACTTCCTTGTAGTTGAAGTGCCGGATCTCGCCGCCGCGCAGAATCCGGATCCGTCTTGGTATTCGCGAATTCGCGAAAGCCTCCGCCGCGGCTCAACGCCTCCAGCACCGAGGTAGGCGTCACCAAGGCGAACGATCCAGGCCGGTTCACTTCGCCGTCGATATAGAACTTCCTGCTGCGGACTTCGGTGACGGACACGCTCACATCCGGATTGTTCAGGTACTGCGTCAACAGTTGCTTGAGCGATGCGGTCAACTGTAATGGACTTTGTCCGGCCGCCCGCACTTCCCCGATTAGCGGCATCGTGATCTTGCCATCTGGCCGCACTGCTACAGGCAGCGTGAAATCGGGTTCCCGCCAGACCCGTACGAACAGCAAGTCTTCCGGGCCGATCTGGTATTTATCCTGATCCACCGCCAGGGCGGCTGGCATTTCGATGACCTTGGGGGCCTCTTCCGCACTCGCCATAAGGGCGAGGCTCGCCGTCAAAACAAAAATTCCGCAGTTCACCGGTGGCTTGCTCCTCTCTCGAAGGTCTCTTACAGTAAATAAGGTTCATTCTGATGACATACTTTCTCGCAAAAACTGACCCAGAGACCTATTCGATCGACAACCTGGAGAAGGAAAAGAGAACAACCTGGGATGGCGTGAACAATCCGCAGGCCGTCCGCGCCATTCGCGAGATGCGCCCCGGCGACAAGGTGTTCATTTATCACAGTGGAGGACTTTCGGCAGTGGTGGGCCTGGCGAAAGTGGTGAAGGAGGGCCGGGATGACCCCAAGAATCCGAAGTCGGCGGTGGCGGACTTCGAGTTCCTCTGCCGCATCGAGCCACCGGTGACGCTGGCCGAGATCAAGCAATCCAAGCTATTCGACGATTGGGCGCTTGGTCCGCCAAGGCCGTCTGTCGACCATGGCCGCGCCGGAGAATTTCGTGGAATGGATGCGGAAGAAGAATCCGAAGGCGAAAATCTAAGGATTCTGGCCACAGATAAACACGGATAAACACTGATCCGAAGGCACCCGCTAATGAACCAGATCCTCCAAGGTTTCCGGAATTGCTTTCCCCGCGTGTCACCTGCAGAACAGGAGTTTGCCAGTTACGCGTCTGAGCAGGACGTAGAGCAAATGGCGGCTTCACTTGCGGAGTCCGGCTATTCCGGCTTGGGTAAGGTCTGCTATGTCTTAGGCAGTGGCGGGCAGCCGCGTTCAGCGTACTCACAACTCAAAGGTACTGCGGGCATCCATGTCGCGATCGCCAAAAGTCTTCTCCCATTTGGACTGCGCTGGATCCCGAGTTACCGCGGTCTAGTCCGGATTGATGACGCCTCGAAGCTTTGGACTGTTTTTGACGAGCTAACCGTATCGATCGCGACGATTTACATTTTTGATACTTCTTTGGAGGACGCTTTTGTTGATGCTGTCCGACGCGGCACCAATCTTAATTGCAGTTTTGTCGTTAAGCAAGACCCAGGCTAACTTATCTACCTTGTGGACGCTGATCGCGATGATTCGCCGACTGGAGTGGTTGAGTTCTTGTCTTATAGCGCGACAGGTCCGTGGAAAACCGTCATTGGGGAACGGCATCCGGCGGAGTGTAGATGGGTCGGGCGCCGAGATACATCTAGCAATCTGTGTTCATCCGTGTTTATCTGTGGCTAGCGCGCAACGCTTGCGCCGTGGCCACCGCCGCTCCTAGCAGCGCTCCGGCCCTGACCGCAGCCATTTTGAGCGACCAGGGTTGATAGTTTGGGCGGTCGACATGTTCGGGTCGCGCTCCTATTCCTACGGCATACCCGATCAGGCGCTGGACTCCCGGGATGTGGGTCACAGCCTTGAGCTGCCACGGCGCTTGCAGTGGACGATCGCCGGCTTTAAAAACCAGCGTAAACATCTTGTGAGCATTCGCCTGCACCATTTGCGTCACACGTGCTGGAAACTCGCGCCGCTGTTGCACGCAGGCGAGCAACGCTTCCGTAACCCGTCCCTCTCGCAGCGGCTCAGCGAGTAGATTCGCAGTCGCTACCGCATCCTGGATTGCCAGATTAATCCCGACGCCGCCCGCCGGCGACATGGCATGCGCGGCATCGCCAATACATAACAGCCCTGGCCTATACCACCTCCGCAGGCGGTTGATCTGTACGGTGAGCAGTTTTATCTGATCCCAGCTTTCCAGCTCGCTCACGCGATCACCAAGATAAGGCGCGATGCGCCGGATCATTCGCTGGAACTCGTCCAGTCCTTCATGCTGGATGTCCTGGAAAGAGCCCTTGCGAATAATCAACCCGGCTTGAAAATAATCGCCCCGGTTGATCAAAATCAGCGCCCGTCCATAGTTGACATTGCCCAACAGTTGCTCGGGATCGCCGGCTCGCCGCGAAATCCGAAACCACAGCGCATCGATTGGGACGCCGAATTCCTGCACCGCAAATCCCGCCGCCTTCCGGATAGTCGAATGCCGGCCGTCGCACGCCACCACCAGATCCGCGTGGATTTGTATCAAACCTTCAGGCGATTGCGCTTCTACGCCGGTCACCGTTTGGCCTTCTTGGATCAAGTTGACGCCCTCATGCTGCATTCGAAGCTGAAAGCCTGGAAATCGCTTCGCACGCCCGGAAAGAAAATTCAGAAAATCCCACTGCGGCATCAACGCGATGAACTTGCATCGGGTTGGCAAGTGGGTGAAGTCAGCCGCGCGGAACGCATAGTCCCCAACGCGTCCTCCTGCCGAGCTCAGCTGTTGATGCGGCAGCTTGAGAAAATCATCCAACAGACCGAGCTCGTGCATCACGTCGAGCGTGGATGGATGCACGGTGTCGCCGCGAAAATCGCGAAAGAAGTCGGCGTGTTTTTCGAGAACCGTCACCTTCCACGCCCTTGCGCGCCAGCAGGTAGCCCAGCATCATGCCGGCTGGTCCGCCGCCCACGACACAGCAGGTTGTTCGGATATGAGTCTCGCGCATGCTGATATCTTGACGCATTCGCCCGGTCCAGGCGTGCTACCTTCAGCGTTTGGACCTTCTCCACCTCTTCGATCTCTCGTTCGCCGGGCGCCGTGATGAGGCGGCGCTCGAATTTCAGGGCGTCACTTACAGCTTCGGCGACATCGATGCCCGCAGCAATCGCCTGGCCCAGCTGCTTACTCAGCCGCGGCCTCAAAACGGGCGACCGGCTCTGCGTCTACCTCGCCAATTGCGTCGAAATCATCGACCTGTATCTTGCCTGCGTCAAGCTGGGCGTCATCTTCGTCCCCATCAACATCCTGTATCGCGAGCGCGAGCTGGCGCACATCCTTACTGACGCCGAGCCAGTGGCCGTTGTCTCCGCAACAGCCTTCCCCAGCCCTGTGCCCCTTTGGAACCCCGCGGATCTCACTCGTGAAGCCGGCTCTTTGCCCAACGAAAGACCGCAGGTCTCGCTCGATGGCGACTCTCCCGCCGGCATCATCTATACATCCGGCACAACGGGCGTCTCGAAGGGCGCCATCCTTACGCACAACAACATGGCGGCGAATGCGCTGAACCTGTTGACGTGCTGGCAAATCTCGAGTGCCGATCGTTTCCTGCTCACGCTGCCGCTCTTCCACGTCCACGGCCTCGGCAACGGGCTGCATTGCTGGCTGATCAGCGGATGCCGCATGCGTTTGCTGGAACGCTTCGAGCATCAAAAAGCCGCGGACGAGTTTCTGGATTTCCGGCCGACGCTGTTCTTCGGCGTCCCCGCCATGTACGTCCGCCTGCTTGATTTTGCACCGGAGCAAGCGCGTGAGATCGGCGGCTTCGTTCGGCTCTTCGTCTCAGGCTCGGCCCCGCTTCCGGCGCAGATTTTCGAAGAATTCCAAGAGCGCTTCGGCCATGCGCCGCTGGAGCGTTACGGTATGTCGGAAACGCTGATGAATATCAGCAATCCCTACCTCGGCGAGCGCCGCCCTGGCAGCGTCGGCCTTCCTCTGCCCGGAGTTTCCGTGCGCTTGCTCGATCCGGAGGGCCTCCCCGTGGCCGATGGCGAGGTCGGCGAAGTGCATCTCAAGGGTCCCAATATTTTCGCTGGCTATTGGCGGCGCGACGATGCCACCCGCGCGGCTTTCGTGGGCGACTATTTCCGCACCGGCGACATCGCCACGCGCTCGCCCGATGGCTACTACACTTTATCCGGGCGCAAGAGCGATCTCATTATCTCTGGCGGCTTCAACATCTATCCCAGGGAGATCGAGGAGTTTCTCCAGGAGCAGGACGGCGTAGCCGAAGCTGCTGTCGCCGCCGCCCCCGATCGCGTGCGGGGCGAGGTTCCGGTGGCTTATGTAGTCACCACGCGCGCCATGGATGTTCGGGATCTGGAGGCAGCTTGTCGTGAAAAACTCGCGTCTTTCAAAATTCCACGCTCGTTTATCTTGATCGACAAGCTGCCCCGTAACGCGCTCGGCAAAGTCCAGAAGCATTTGCTGCCCAAGGAGTAAACCGGTTTCAATCGATCTCGCACCGGAACCAGATCCTCGTCCCGGTTTAGCTTGCGCCACTCCTTGGCGGTAACGAATCCGATCTTCTGCCGTTTGGAATCGGCTTCCAGCACCCAAGCGATCTCCTTCATCGCCCATAGCGCCGGCTGCGCGCGATCCACGTAGCGGTTGCACTCGGTCACGCGCATCTGAATCGGCTTTTCCAAGACCGAACAATACACCTGTTCCTCGCTCTCGGCCGGACCGCGCATTACGATCCCTGTGGCGCAGGAATCGCACAAACGCGGTGCATCGACAGATCGGGTTCCTTGAAAGATTTTGAGCTTGGTCATAATTCCCCCTTGGCACTGCCAGGAAACAAGTTCTTGGACGCGGAAGGACTAACGAACCAGGAAGGTCGAGAGGCCGTCAGCGGAAACGATCAGCAAGTTCAGCGATAGATTGCAATGCGGCAGCCTCCTTTGAAGTGTGTTGGGACCCAGCTAAGTTAGCATGCGGATCGCAATCTGCCAAGGAGTTTTTGATTAATCTTGTTAACCACCCGTGGAGGGTGGCTAGCGCAGAAGCCTCAGGAATGGCGGGGCACGACGATCTTGCGACGCATCGTGAGCACCGTCTCATCCCGCTGATTCCGAGCACGATGCTCAATCGCAACAACGCTGCGGCTGTTCGGAAGCTCGCTCTTTTCAAGGATGGTGGATTCGGCGTAAATAGTATCGCCGTGGAACACCGGTCCGGAGTGTTTGATGTCCGAGTACTCTAGAGTTTCCAGGGCGCGGCCACCCACGTCTGCCTGGCTCATGCCGATTACCAGGCTGATGACAATAGGCCCTTCCACCAGTCTTTGCCCGTGCTGCGTTCCCGCCGCGAAATGCTCGTCAATATGCACCGGATGCTGGTTCATGCTCAGCAGGCTGAGCAGTGTATCGTCGAATTCGGTGATGGTGCGGCCCGGCCAATGGCGGAAGGTCTGCCCGGGTTCGAGTTCGTCGAAATAGCGGCCGTAACCAGACGCTTGCACTTCATGACCATAGCACGGCCCCGGGCAGAAGAACGTTAGCGCCAGTGTCCGCGATGGTAGTGATAATGGCCATTCAGCGGGTGATAATACGGCTCAACCCAAACATGGTGGCCATGTGGTGGCAGCAGCCATCGACCATCCACCCACACCCAGTTGCCGCCGTTCCAGTCCCAATATCCATTGGTCCAAACGTAGCCCGCACCGGGCGCCACGCCGATAGGGCCTATGGGAACCCGAAGGGGCGGCGGAGCAATACCTACTTCAATGCCGACATCCACCCGGGCAAACGCGGTCGGCGCAGAAACTGCAAGCCCAATTCCCAGGGCCGCAGTAGCAAGGATTTTGTTGAGTTTCATATCTCCCTTCCTCGCAACTGGGAAATGCAAATCGAGTTCCAAACGTAAGTGCTTGAACGCGAAGAATTACGGCGTATAGCATGTTGGAAAATATTACTGGCTTGCGATTTTACGGCCGCTGGGGACCATGCCGCGGTGGGGCTTCGGCCTGCAGTTTCTTCCACTGATCCTGCGTCAGCACGCCGCGAAATCCCAGCAGCATCCGGGCGTTGGACTTCTCGAGTTCGGCACGCGCCTGAGCCACCCGATCGATCTGCGCCAGCACCTGCCCTTCGTCCGGGCGGTCGGCTTCGAGTAACGGCTCCAGAATGGCTTCTTCCTTCTGCAAACCCGCGCTCAGGTCGATCAACTTCAGCCGGTTTTGCTGAAACAGCGTGTCAATTCGCTTCTGTTGATCGGTGGTCAGTCCGAGCTTTTGCACTAACGCGGGATCGGTCCACCAGCGTCCCTGCGGACCTCCGTGAAATGGCCGCCCCATCGGCGGACGATCGGAGCGCATGGGCGGAGGCGGGCCTTCCTGGGCCGAAAGAATGCCGGCTGCCAGAACAAATAGAACGGCGCGGGTCAATCATTCCTGCACCACTAATTTCATCAGCGGCTCCATGGAGGAGGGAACCGTGCGCGAAACCTGCGCGTCCACTTGGTTGAGCAACACCGCGTCACTGGCCGGCGCGCCTTCTCCACCGTGCCACAGGAAGCTGCCAAGAATGCACACCGCGGCCAGTAGCAGAGCAAAGGCGAGCTGATGCGAGGCGATCCAGGAACGCGATTCCGACGGTCGGGCGTTAACGACAAGTGCCACTTGCGCCTGGTTCTCGCTCCAACCGCGAACAGCGCCGCGAAATCCCGTCAGAACTTCGCGGAATCGTTCCAACTCCGCGCGGCACGCAGGACAATCCTCAAGATGCTGCGCGGCGATCGCGCCCGGCTGGCCCAAAATACACTCCGATAGTTGCTCCGAACGTAAGTGATTCATGCGGTTCCTCCCAAACGCCCCCGCACCGCACGCAACGCGCGGAACAGGTGAGTTTTAACCGTGCCTTCTTTCATTCCAGTGGCGAAGGCGATCTCCAGCAGGTCCATGTCCTCCACGAAGCGTAGCAGGAAGACTGTCCGCTGCCGCTCCGGAAGCTTGCCCGCAACCTCCCAAATCGCCGCCACTTTTTCGTTCAATAATACCTGGGCTTCCGGCGAACGCCCCTGGTCGGCAATCCCGTGTCCCGCAACATCCACGGGCTGGGCCGTGAGGCTGGCGCGCCTCCAAAATTGAAAGCGCCGATTGCGAAGTTGATCGCGGATCAGATTCACCGCAATCTGCATCAGCCAGGTTTGCATGCTGCAGTCCTGCCGGAAGCGGCTGCTGGATTGATAGGCGCGCAGAAAGCAATCTTGGGTGACGGTTTCGGCCGCATCCAGGTCGCGCAATGATGCCAGCGCGAAGCGAAATATCCTGGGCCGGTACAACCGGACCAGCGCTTCAAAGTCCTGGACCACGGCAACGTCAGAAGCGATGGCTCTTTCCAGCTCAGACGTTGCCGACAGTTCCATAAGGTTGGTAGACGTAGCGCGCCGGTCCGGGGTTTACGATACTAAAGCGCTAGTGCGAGCCAAATCCGCCTGGACCAGGTCCGCCGGGCCCGCCGTGGCCGCCAGGACCACCCGGACCCATCGGCCTAAGCGTGTCGTACTTGGACTGTTGATCGCCCATTAGGATGGCGTAAAAGGCCGCATCGGCGGTGCCCTGCGCCTGGATCTCTTGCGTTGTCAGGCCGCCAATAACGGTCGCCTGAGCGGTGATATCGGCCGCGTTGCCGCTTTTGATATCGGCTTCAAGCGCTGTGCGGGCGGTGTGCATGCTGGTTCGGACAGTCGCAAGCGCGGTCTGTTCGGTGGTGAAGATGGTGGTCGCCTGGGCCTGCTGCGTGCTGGTTAAGTCCAGCAGCTTGGTCAGCCGCGACACCATATTAGTGACCATCTGGGCTGGCGTAGGCGGTGTATGGGTGTTGTTTTGTGCGTTGGCAAGCATGGATGTGAAAGCCATGAGTGCGGTAGTAGCAAGAATTCTGGTTTGCATGCGCGTGTAGACGCATTTTTCCCGGCGCAGGTTTACACTGAACATATATGGAAGTTTTCCAAGGTGACATCGCGCTGGTTACTGGCGCGAACAAAGGAATCGGATTCGAGATCGCGCGCGGGCTGGGCACGAAGAAAATTACCGTGCTGGTGGGCGCGCGGGACGAAGCACGCGGACAGGCGGCCGCCGAGAAGCTGAAGGCCGAGGGATCTGACGCGCGTTTCGTGAAGCTGGACATCACCGATCCCGAAACCATACGCAGCGCGTCGGCCTGGATCGAAAAGGAATTCGGACGATTGGATATTCTGGTGAACAACGCCGGAATCGCGGAATGGGGCTTCAAGCCGAGCGATGTCGATCTCGCCAAGGTACGGGAGGTTTACGAAACGAACTTCTTCGGTCCCATAGCGCTGATCCAGGGCATGCTGCCTCTGCTAAGGAAATCCAAGCACGGCCGCGTCGTGAATGTATCGAGCAGCCTCGGCTCGCTCACGCTGTCGAGTGACCTGAGTTCTCCGTTCGCCGATTTTCTGGCTCTGGGCTACAACACTTCCAAGTCAGCCTTGAATGCCATGACGGTGCAATTCGCCAAGGAGCTCAAGGACACGTCCATCAAGGTGAACGCGATTTGCCCCGGCTACTGCGCGACGGATATCAACGGTAATAGCGGTCCTCGTACGGCGGCACAGGGAGCGGCTGCGGCCATCCAATACGCCACCATCGGCGCGGATGGGCCTACCGGCGGCTATTTCAACGACGAAGGACGGGTGCCCTGGTAAGGGCCAACTATAAGGGCCAACGACACCATGCAATATACGCTACTCGGTAAGACCGGAATCACCGTGTCCCGCATTTGTTTGGGATGCATGAGCTATGGCGGCGGCGAATTGCCCGAATGGGCGATGGGCACGAAGGGCTGGCACGTAAACAAACAAGATTCGCGCGAGCATTTCAAGATCGCGATCGATGCGGGGATCAATTTCTTTGACACCGCCGATGTTTATTCCGCGGGTTTGAGCGAAGAGATCACCGGCGAGTATCTCAGGGAAATGGCCTCGCGCGACGACATCGTGGTGGCCACCAAAGTGTGCGGCGCCATGGGCCATAGCCCCAACAAGAAAGGCCTGAGCCGCAAACACATTATCGAAGGCTGCGAAAATTCGCTGCGCCGCCTGGGCATGGATTTTATCGATCTGTATCAGATCCATCGCTGGGATTTCAATACGCCGATTGAAGAAACGCTGGAAGCGCTGGACTCGCTGGTTCGCGCGGGAAAGGTCCGCTATCTGGGCGCCAGCAGCATGGCGGCTTGGCAGTTTTCGAAAGCCCTGTATCTGGCGAACGAGCACGGCTGGCACCGCTTCATCGCCATGCAGAATCACTACAACCTGGTCTATCGCGAAGAAGAGCGCGAGATGATTCCTCTGTGCATGGATCAGGGCGTGGGCGTCATTCCGTGGAGTCCGCTGGCGCGTGGATTTCTCACTGGCACTCGAAAGCGGGAGGGCGGTTCTACAGCTCGCTCGCAAGTGGACAGCTTCGCCAAAGACATGTACTACAGCGAAGACGATTTCCTGGTGGCCGACGCGGTGGCCGATGTCGCCAAACAGCGCGGAGTTTCGGCGGCGCAGGTAGCGTGCGCCTGGGTGTTGCAAGCGCCGGGCGTTACCTCGCCTATCATCGGCGCAACCAAGGCGCAGCATCTGAAGGAACTGATCGCTTCCGTGGACCTGAAGCTAACCGCCGAGGAAGTAGCGGCGCTCGAAAAGCCTTACCGGCCCCATAAGATCTTGGGGCACTCGCAACCGGCCGCGAAAGCCATGCACGCCTGATTAGCGGGCTTCCAGCTGTTTCTCCAGCCGATCCAGTACGCGCATGGCCGAAATGGTCTGGGCGACGCTGGCATTCGGTTCGCGCTTTTCTTGAATAGCGCTGAAGAATTCCCGATCCTGCAGCTCGATGCCGTTCATCGATACATCCACTTTGCTGAGATCGATGGGCTTCTGGTCGCCGTCCACCAGATCATCGTAATAGGCCACGTAAGTGCCGTTGTCGCAAATGTAGCGGAAGAACGTGCCCTGCGGACCCTTGTTGTTGAACGATAGCGACAGGGTGCAAATTGCGCCGGACGGTACTTTCAGTACGATCCCCATGTCCATCGCAATCTTCAATTCAGGATGGTGCGGCCCTTCCAACGCGAAACATTCCGAAATGTTTTCGCCCGCCTGATAGGCGAATAGATCCACTGTGTGACAGGCATGGTGCCAAAGCAAGTGATCGGTCCAGCTGCGAGGTTTGCCCGCGGCATTCATATTGGTCCGCCGGAAAAAATAGGTCTGCACGTTCATCTGCTGAACCTTGAGTTCGCCGGATAAAATGCGCTTGTGAATCCACTGATGGCTGGGATTGAAGCGCCGCGTATGGCCCGCCATCACGATGAGGCCGGTCTCTTTTTGAGCTTTTAAGATGCGCTCGGAATCAGCCAGAGAATCGGCCATGGGGATCTCGATCTGCACGTGCTTGCCGGCGCGCATGCACTGTTCCGCCTGGCTGGCGTGCATTCCCGTGGGCGTGGCCAGGATCATCGCTTCCAGACCGGGCTGCTTCAGGCTCTCGCCCAGATCGCCGGTCCAATGCGGAATCCCGAACTTCTTGGCCACCTCTTCAGTGCCGGCCGGATTGCCGCCGGTGAGCGTAACAAGCTCGATGCCGGAAATGTTCTTGATCGCCTCGATATGCTTTACACCGAAAGCGCCTTGCCCGGCGACGCCAACCTTCATGCTGCCTCCTCGTCGAATCTTTTATTGAACCACACGTAAACTCATTTTGTTACTCTGCTTGCTATGAAGATTGCGCTGTTGCTGCTGGCTTGGGCGAACGTGTTGCTCGCGCAGAATACGTATGTCCTGAAAGCCGCATCCAGCAAGCGCGCGATTCGCGCTGGAATAGACTCCATCGAGCACGGAACGTTCCTGGACGACGAAGCCATGCGAATGATGCACGATCGCGGCACTTTCCTAGTGCCGACCCTCACCACCCGCGTGGGACTGGCCGAATCGAAGTTCCCGCCGTTGGTGCAAGACAAAGCCACGCGGGCCGTGAAGCAGCAGGACGCCATGCTAAAGCGCGCGCTGGCGTTGGGTGTGAAGATCGCGCTCGGGACGGACGCCGCCGTTTATCCGCACGGCGACAACGCTCTCGAGTTCGCGTTCATGGTGGCCGACGGGATGACGCCCGCGCAATCTTTGATGGCCGGTACAGCCTCAGCCGCGGAGCTGCTCGGCTTGCAAGGCAAAATTGGCGCGCTGAAACCGGGCATGCTCGCCGACGTGGTAGCGGTACCGGGGAATCCGCTGGAAAACATCAAGATGACGCAAAGCGTGATTTTCGTGATGAAGGACGGAGCCATTTTACGGAACGACCGCGCTGTTGCGCGATAAAGTTTGATGTGGGGCGGACGCCTTCGTCCGCGCCGGACCCCTGGTCCGGCTCGACAAGCACTCAATATTACGAAGGCCGACGGGGGCGTCGGCCGCGGTCCGGGGGGACCGCCCCACGCGAGGTTAAGCGCGTTCTACGAAAGTTTGTTACATCCCATCAAATGACATTCATGAGCCGGCCGCGCCGGATCACCCACTCTTCCGTGCTGAAGACTCGCGGACCTACTTCGATCAGGCGCGGGAGCATGTCGAACACCGAGCCGGGGGTCCACTTGGAGTTATGACGAGTGCGGAAGCCGCGCCGGTTTAGTTCCCCGGCCACTTCCGAAAGCGGCTTGTCCTGGATAATCATCTCCAGCATGACGATGAGAGCTTCACGCTCGTGCACATCTTGCTCCAGAGCGATGCAATCCTCGGCGATCTTCAAACCGTAGGGCACGGGTTCGGTGATGTCGGCAATGGGCGGTTGATTATCGTCGACCTTCCGTTGCCAGATGACCGCCACGGGGCTCCAACCTTCGGTGGCACGGCGTTCAATATCCGATGTTGTTAACCCGTTTGGCAGGATTTCGCGTGTGTTTTGAAGTTTCGGCATGACCGACCTCACGTGCAATTGGGATGCCGCAACGGATTCAGTGGATTCAGGTCTGCCTCCGTCCGGTACTGGGAAACGCTGTCGCGATTTAGGGCAGGATTCCCACGCCATCCGGCGCGCCCGGCTCGCGAACACGGCGGCAGAAACAGAGCTGGCCGATGGTGTAGTATTTGTCGCGGTCCAGCCAATCCAGATGGGTGCAGAGGATCGGAAGAAGGAAGCCGAACGGGACGGCCAAGAACGGCCACAGAAGAGCACGCGGGAAGCGCTCGAAAAACTCCAGGACGTCGATGAACTTGCGGCCCATGAACCAGAAATAGCCGCCCAGGGGACGAATTTGATCGACGGCGAATCCAGCTTCCTCGAGCAGACGCTGGGCGCCATAGCGAGTGAAGCGATAATAATCGTGCGGCATCTGGTGCTCTTCCCACATGGTAGGAACGATGATCATCAGTTGGCCGCCCGGCTTCAGAGCGCGCGCCATTTCGTGCAGCGTCTGGCGCGGATAGGGCGTGTGCTCCAGCACTGCGACGCTCAGCATTCCGTCGAAAGTATCCGGCGGGAAGGGCAGCGCTTCGACACGCGCCCAGGCGTCGATTTTGCCGTAATTCCAGTCGCCTTCGCCGACGCCAAGATCGATGGCGCGATATTGGTGCCCCGCGCGCGCGACATCGTCGCAGTATTGAGCTTCGCCGGCGCCTGCGTCGAGAATCAGCGAGTTCTTGGGAAGCAGGCCGGAAAATTCGCGCACGGCGTCGAGGACGAAGCGATCGAACGGATTGATTTGATCCAGCAGGAATCGCGGAATCAGCTTCCTGCCCAGAGAAACGACCTTGCGGTTCAGCATGAGTTCCGCATAGCTTCGAATCCGCCCCAATGCCACCAAAGCTGTCCGACGAACAGGAGCGGGCTTAGCGGGATCGCGTCAGGGTTTTGTGGAAGATTGCGAGCGACCAGATAACCGGTCCCAGCCGCGGCCAGCGCGGGCAACAGTAGCAAACGCGCGGCGGGACTGGCGGGAAACACGCCTGCCAGGGGTTCATCGCTGCCTGAGCGGCGGAAGTATTGTGATGTTCCGGTTCCATAGTGGCGCATCTTCGCGAGATACTCGGAAACCCGGTGAATGGCCGGGTAATGCGTGACACGGGCATTCGGTTCATAGCGCAAACGGAAGCCGAGTTTACGCGCGCGCGTCGTAAAGTCGCGATCCTCACACATGGTGAGTGTCGCATCGAAGCAACCGGTTTTGGTGACCACTTCGCGCCGCAAGATCAAATTCGATGTCGAGAGATGCCGGGCTGGTCCGGCTTGGATGGCGGGCGACAGCACCGGACCGTCCGTCGAAAGATATTCGAGGCGCGCCGCAAGGCCGGTCTGGCCAGGGATACGCGAACCGCTCGCTAGATCGGCAGCGTCCGATTGGAGCACGTTCCAGAGTATATCGGCCCAATCGGGATCGGGAACGCAATCGTCATCCAGGAAATAGATCACGTCGCCGGAGGCTTCGGCGAGCCCGCGATTTCGCGCATTCCCATATCCCCGGCGCGGCTCCGGCACGTACCGCGCGGTGAAAGAGTTCGCAATTTGTTGGGTATCGGCTGTAGGGCCATTATCGACGACGATGACCTCGTCAATTTGCCGCGTTTGCCGGGTGAGGCCTTCGAGAGTTCGTTGCAGCAACGCGGCGCGATTCAGTGTAATTATTATCAGCGAGCTCGTCACGGCTTCCTGCACCAACAAAAGTAGCCGAGCGTGTAATCGCGGCGGCGATCCACCGGGTCCAGGAAGTAGCAGACCACGGGAATCGCGAAGCCGAAGATGGGAAGCAGCACCGCGAAAATCAGCCAACGCCAGCTCTTTTTGAAAGAAGCTAAGGATTGCCATCAGGCGGAAACCGATCAGCCAGAACAGGCCGCCCAGCGCTTCCACGCGGCTTTCCAGGCCCGCTTTTTCGAACAAGTACGTGAGGCCATAGCGAGTGTAGCGGAAAAAATCGTTAGGATGCTGATGAATCTCCCAACATTGCACCGTAGTGAGAATCAACTCGCCGCCGGGCTTCAAGACGCGCGCCATCTCATTGATCCCGATGCCGGGCTCCTTCAAATGCTCCAGCACTTGGATGTTGATGACGGCGTCGAATGAGCCATCGCAGAAAGGTAACTCGGAAATGTCGCCGAGAACTTCGATTTTCGAATAGTCCCAGGCTCTTGTCGCCGATGCCGCGGTCGAGGCGGACATAGTGGGTATGAGCGAACAACGGAGCGTGGGGACATTCACCGGCGCCCGCGTCCAAAACCATGGAACCGGGGGGCAATTTGCGGGCGGCTTCGGTGAGGTGATCGAGCAGAACAGTGTGAAACGGGTCCACCCAGCGGAGGACGAAGGCCGGCACTAAGCGGCTGGACCAGCTTTCGAAATTTCGGTTTATACACGCGGACCTACACCAACCGCCACGGAGTGAAGATCAGATTCTTGGTCTGGAAGCATTCGTGCGTGCAGTGGCAGCCGTTTTGTACTTTGTTGCGAAGCTCGGTGGCCTGAAAATCGTGCCACAGGCGCTCGAAATCCCAATCGTATGTTTTGAGGTTGCCGACCGGCTTGAGCAACTCGCAGAAATAGACGTCGCCATTGGCGTCGATGACGCAGCTGACGTCGCCCGCATTGCATGAAGTGTCCTTCGGTTTGCCCTGGAGATCCTGCATGTAATAACGATTGAGCACGAAGCGGCCGATGGTGGCGGTCCAGCCTCCTAATCCGCCCCAGCGCCCATGAAAATAGCGGCGGCAAAGCTGCAATTGAAGCTTCGAGATTTCGGCGTATTGCTCGGGCGTCGGCGATTGCAGGGACGCGTCCATCGGAGTGCCGCGCAAAATATTGAGCGAATGATAATCCAGATCCCACTCATCGACGCCCATGTGGAGCAACTGTCTTTACGTCTTCGATGTTGCTGCGCATCACGGTAGTGACCACGCTCAGACGATAAACGCTTGTCGTTGCGTGCGGATCTCGCGCAAAGCTTCCATGGTGGCGAGAGCTTTCTTGTAATTGCCGGGCACGCCGCGGACCCGATCGTGATTTTCGCCGATGCCATCGATGGAAAGGGCGATGTTCAAGCGGAAGGCGTTGGTGTTGGCCAGGATGCCTTCGATCGGATTTATCGATCACATCGGTCTGGATGGCGTTGGTGGGGATATTGATGAACTTGACCTGATTGAAATCCAGGAAGCGATGGCAGATTTGATCGATGTCCTTGCGGAGAAAGGGCTCGCCACCGGAAATATCGAGCCAGACCAGCTCACCCATGGCGTTGGAGATTTTCTCAATGTGATCGGTTTTTAGCGATTCACCCTGGTTCAGGTTCTGCCAGTAGAAACAATGACCGCACTTGGCATTGCAATGGTCCGTGATGAAAAGGATCAGATGGACCGGCTTCTGCTTGCGCCGCGAAAGCTGTTTCCAAGACAAAATATCAGTGGTAAGCATGGGCGCGCCGGAGCCTGAGCGTCTCCGGACTTAAGCGTAGCGGCCAGGCGCTCGGCATGTCAACCCAGACCCCGCCAGCGTACGCCGGCGGCTGGTTGTTGGTGATCGGTTGTTGGTAGCTCGTACGAGGGGTCATTAATTAGAATGAAGCAGGATGAACTTGGGACGCATGCTGATCGTTCTGGGGCTGCTTGTGACGGCGTTGGGCGTGTTTGTTTCGCTGGGTGTAAGACGGCTTGCCGGGGACATCGTGATCCGGGGCAAGCACTCGGTATTCTATTTCCCGGTGGTGACGTGCCTGCTGATCAGCGCTGTTCTATCGCTGGTGTTATGGCTGATGAATAGGCGTTAGAGTCCGCGACATGGCACGCCACAAACCCCAGGGCCATGGCCAGTGCATTCCGCACCGGGTAAAGGCGCGGGGCGGCGGTTGGCAGAACATCGTAGTTTGGCTGGAGGGCGCTTCCATAGTGACCGCCAGTTCGGGTTCCAGGCCACGGTCGCCCGTAAGCACGGGCGTCAAACGATGCCGAAGCTGGGTCAGTCCGTAACCCATCACCAGGTATTGCCAGCCCAGTTGCGGCGCGATCATGAACCCGGATTTCCAACCTTCGCCGGGTGAATAGGGCCGGCTGAGCGCGGCGATAGGAAGGAACGGAATGTTCGGAAGCCCGATGCCGGGGATCAAAGGATGGACGAAAGCGAACATGGTGAGCGAAACCGTGTAGGTGGAAGCTTCCAGCAGGCCTCGTCCCCACGCGGGAAGCCGGGAGTGGATGGAGGCCGTCAGCGGACCCGCGACACTGGCCGGACCCACCGGACCGGAAAGGTTCCAAGCGCCGCGTTTGCGCTCCATCAGCCGGATGTCGATGTCGGCGATGTGGGTCTTCGGGTCTGTATGCAGGATGGTATTGTGCTCGTTAACGGGTTGAAACAGGTTTGCTTCGTTCAGGCGCGCCATGCTCTTACGCAGCAGATGTTCGTCCAGCAAGTCGCCTTCGTCGAGTAGGAAATTGCTCCGCACGGCGGCCTCGCTAAAGTGGCGGTTGCCGTTAAATTCGATCCGGCCGACGTGATACGGGCTTCCGCGCTCGATCGTCGTGGCCAGATCAGCCTCCGGGGCGTCGGGAGTGCTCTCGGCGGTGGGCTGCACTTGCGTGTTCACGGTGAAATCCAAGATGCCTTCGTGCTCGGCTTCACGGCGCGCGACAAACAACGTGGAGCAGAAATTCTGAGAACGCATCAGCCCGTTCAAAGGATGCACGATCTTGGTTTGGATTCCGTTGCCTGAAATCTGCCAGGTGCGCACGTGATAAAGTTGCCCAGCCTGCACCTGAATCTTGACGTGCGCGGACTTTTGAGCGATTTCGACATCATCCAGCTTTACGGTCGCGTTGTAATAGCCCTTGGACATATAAAACGACCGCAGCAACGCCAGGTCGCCTTGCACGCTCTCCGGGCTGTAGCCGGGGTGCAGAACCCAACCGTTCCAGATACCGGGGATAGGGGGCGTGACACGCTTGATCTTGAGCGCGCGAAGGACGCCGCGCAGCTCTTTGGGATCGAACTCGGTATCGCCCGTGAACTCCACTTGCTTGACGCGCACTCGCTCCCCGGCCTCGATGTTGAGGTGCAGGTCCACCTTCTGGCCGAGGAACGGGACAATATCGTAATCCACGGTGGCGTTCCGGAAGCCGTCGGTACGAAGCGACTCCTCGGCCTGGTAGGCGATCTGGTGGGCGCGCAGGCGGGTGATCGGGGTGCCTTCAGGCAGATTCATTTGCAGCCCAAACGTAGAGGGTTCCACGCGCAATTGGTGCAGCAGATATTGCGGCATCTCCACCACATTGAACACCACGGCGGTACCGTCGTCCTGGGGGGTGGTTTCAACCCGAATGTCGTCAAAACGGCCAGTGGACCACAGGCTGTGAACGTCGCCCTGGATGGTGCTGGCGTCGAAAACCTGGCCCACCTGTGTCTTCAAATCCACAGGCGTGGAGGTGCCAGAGACCCGCACCGATTTGATGATCAGTGAGCTGGATTCTACGGGAGCCAAAGGGCCTTCGGCGAAAGCTGCCGAGGCGAGCAAGAGTGCAGTGAATACGATACCGCGCATGTGAATAGGACCGATAAGCAACTGGCGGTCCATCGGTTGATTATAGCCTACGCGGGCCGGGGAATTTTAGTCCGTGGAACCGCCTAGGATTGGCGGACGATGGGGTGTTCCAGGCGATCGAAGCGTTCGTCGAGGCGTTTTATTTCGGATTTCAGCAGGTCATGGAGATCGTCGAAGCGGTTATTCATGGAGGTACGAAGATCTTCGAAGCGCCTGTTGACGGAGTCGCGAAGGTCGTCGATACGCCGGTTCTGGAAATAAATCCCGAGCAGATAGCCACCGACAATGACTGCGACCGGACCCCATTGCCCGACGACGGCGTTCATGAGTTTAGTTTACAAGGAATACCAGGAATACAAGAATCCACCGAACGAAATGCCGCTAAGCGCGTATTACTCCTACATAGGAGGTTGTTGCCGTGCTACGTTTGCTTACCGTCGCGCTGGTCTGCGTCTCTTTTGTCCAGGCTGTTGACACCGAAGACAAGGTCCGGAAGTCGGTGCCGGCGGCCTCGGCCACCCGTTTAACGCTCAACGCCGAATTCGGTGCGATCCGGGTCCAGCCCGGCGATGGCACTGGAGTCCAAGTGGAAGTGTACTTCCGCGGGATTCCGCCATCCCGCAGCGAGTTCGACAGGATGCTGCGCGATTTCAAGCTGGATGTAGAGCAGTCAGGCTCCAATATCCGGGTCAGTGGAACGTTTCAAGCCGGCTGGAAGCCGATGCTCTCGTTTGGGCTCTTCAACTTCCACCACCCGATCTGCCGGAACGGCGAGTGTCTGGAATATTCCAGTTGGCTGCGCGAGGTCGAGTATCGCGTCACGGTGCCGCAGAAGTTCAGCGCGGCGGTCGAGACGTCCGGAGGTCCGATTTCTGTCAGCAATCTGAAAGGGAAAGTGGACGCACATACCAGCGGCGGGCCGATTCGAATCGCGGAAGTTGCAGGCGACGTGGACGCCTCCACCAGCGGCGGCCCGATTTCGATCGAGCGGACCTCTGGCCGGGTGAAAGCGCATACCTCGGGCGGACCGATCGAGATTAGCGAGGCGACGGGTGCGGTAGACGCTTCGACATCCGGAGGACCGGTGCGAGCTTCTCTGGCGGCCCAACCGAGGGAGGAGTGCCGGCTGAACACTTCGGGCGGGAGCATCGACGTCAGCCTAGGCCGGAATATTCACATGGATCTCGATGCCTCCACCAGTGGCGGAAGAGTATGGACGGACTTTGCGGTGCCGGCGGGCGGCGACCGGCATCCGCGCGAAATCCACGCGCCATTGAATGGCGGCGGCCCGCGCTTGTATCTGCATACTTCGGGCGGAGGGATCAGCGTCCGGAAAGTGGGCTGAGGGAATCCGTCTTCCAGGGGACTTGGCCGGCGAGTGATGTGTAGAAGCCCCAGATTGCCAAAGCGGCAATGGTTGCCAATACCAGGGTTGCGCTGGTGAAGTACCAGTTCGACGGGTTCAGCGTGACGGGGATGTTCAGCGCTGCGTCGGCAGTGTAAAGGGCAACCGCCAGCGCCACCAATCCGAAGCGCAAGGCAGCGACGGCGAGCGCAGTGTAGACGATCGCTTCCAGGGGCCATTCCAGAGCCGGATAGTTCGACGAAACCGATTTGAGCACGGTGAACAGCAGGATAAATGCGACCGCGGCGAGCCAGGATTTCCGCAGCAGCACGCGGAGCAGGAAGAGGATCAGGAACATGAGCAGGGTGGAGCTGATGGATCCTGGAATGTGTTGCAGCCAGGCGCTGATGGCCATCCGCGCGCTTCCTAGATAGCTAGCGTCCAAACTCGCCGGAGACGCGCCAAGCCGGGCCTCCAGGTGATAGCGCACGCCATAGACGGCGCAGAAGAAGATGCCGAGGCCTGCGCCATAAAGGACGTCACGGCCGACCAACGGATCGCGCCAGCGGCCTGCCAGCACCCGTGCCCACGAGATGATGGCCTGCGGCCAATAGCGGCGAACGTAGGGCTCCACGGCCAGATACAACACCCAGACCACTCCACCAGAGAACAGCCCGGTGCTGATGGCCAGCACCAGGAGATAAACGAAATCGCCCACCGAGGAATAGTGCGTCAGGAACACCCACAGCGTCATGTGAAGACAAAACATCACTATTGCCAACAGCATTGCCCCGCGGCGGTCGCCCTTGCCGCGAACGAAGTTCCAGCGCGCCAGGATGATCGCGGCCATGATCGGCACGAAAAGTATGACGGCTATCAAAATCCTGGCAACCAGTTGGCCCACGCCCCCAGGCTCCGGGGAAGGCATGCGCGCCGAGCGATTCCAAGGCCCGGTTAAGGAGAAGAAGACAGGCCGGCCATGCCAGGTGGCCGCTTCGACGTGCAAGGGGCGGTGATTGTATCCGGGCCACTCGCCAGTCCAGGCTTGGCGGGCATCGGAAGCGGCAAGCGATGCCCAGACCGGTGGAGTGGGTTTGAACTTAGACATGTCCAGGCCGGCGTCGGAAAAGAGGGCGCTCCAATCCGGCGCGGGAGTTTGGCCGGGCGGCTGTTCTCGCTCCAGCGGAAGCGCCTCAAAATACGTCAGCCGGCCCTGTGGATCCAGCTGCACGTCGATCATGCCAGACATAGTGGGCTTAGGATCGGTCTCCTGAATCTCGCCCGGAATGAACAGCTGGTTCCGCAAGCCGTAGGGCAACATGGGTTCGGGGCTTTGGCGATACCAGAACTTCAGCGGGGAAGGGCGGCTGCGGGCGATCTCGTCCCATTGCGGGCGGGGCTGGTCGGATTTTTCAACCGCATTGAGAAAATCGGTATTGTCGTCGAAAGCATACGCGGAGTCGGCGGGCGGCGCGGTATAGCCCAGGCGCTGAATCAGCTCGCGCGCCTTGTCGGCCAGCACTTCGGGAGGTTTCGTGAGCTGGGCTTTTTCGATCATGCTGGAGGTTGCAGCCAGGTAGACGAAAGCCGCAAGTCCCACTAATGCGGCAGCCAGGCTTGGCACCGCGATTTTCAACGGAAGCGCCGCAGTATCACCCGAAGCGGCCACCACTTGGGGCGAAGGAGTTTCGCCGGCGGCTAGAGCGGCGGCTAACGGATCGCCACCAGGAAGGCGCGCTGCGACGGCAAGAGCGGACTGCGGGCGACGCGAAGGTTCCGGATCAAGGCAACGTAGAATGGCGCTCTCGACCGCGGGATCGAGTTCCTTTACTAACGTAGACGGATTTACGGGAGCAGTCTCGCTGTGCAGCCGCACCAACTCGGCCAGCGTGGACGCTTCAAACGCTCGCTTGCCCGTAAAGACTTCGTAGAGCACCAAGCCTAGCGAATAGATGTCGCTTTGGATGGTTACTTCGCGTCCCGCAAGTTGCTCGGGCGCCATGTAGGCCGGTGTTCCGTTGCGGATTTCCTCGCCGGGGATTTCGTCGGCCAGCGCGGCCAGGCCAAAATCGGTGACTACCACCTGACCGCGGCCGTTGAGCATGACGTTGGCGGGTTTCAGATCGCGATGCAGAACGCCTTTGGCGTGCGCGGCGGCCAGGCCGGCGCACAGCTGGCGCGCGATTTCGATGGCTTTATCCGGGGGCAGGCGGCCGATGCGGCGCAGCAACGAACCCAGATCTTCGCCATCGATGTATTCCATCGACAGATACGGCTGGCCCTCTACTTCGCCGAGATCGTACACGCGGCAGACATTGGCGTGCGAAACCTGTCGCGCGATACGCACTTCGTTATAGAAGCGCGCGAGTGCGGCTGGATTGCTCGCGGCTACTTCGGGCAGAAACTTGAGCGCGACTTCCTGGCCCAGTGTGAGATCATGCGCGCGATAGACTTCGCCCATGCCTCCGCGGCCGAGGAGCGCAACGATTCGGTATCGGCTGGCGAGCAGAGCGCCGGGCACGAAGCGGCCTTCGGCCAGAGAGCCTGAGGAAATAGAGAGTGAGGAGTGTGAAGGCGTTCGAGCCGGCGTTGGCGTGGCCGATGGTCTCGGGGTTGACGCCGGCGTGGCTACGGTCTGAGTCACTAGTGGCGCGGCGCCATCGAGCGCGGAGCCACAGGACAAGCAGAAGCGGCTGGAGTCCGGAATGTCTTTCGCGCAAGTGCGGCAGGTCACGGCGATTCCGAGTTCTTAGTTTAGCGCCACGCTGTATCCTGGACCTAGTGCAACCGATTCACATTCTGGGCGGCGGGTTGGCGGGTACGGAAGCGGCCTGGCAAATCGCGGCGGCCGGCCTCACTTGCGTGCTGTTTGAAATGCGCCCCGAGCGCCCGACGCCGGCGCACAAAACGGACCAGCTGGCGGAACTGGTGTGCAGCAATTCGCTGAAGAGCGAAGCGGAAAACTCGGCGCCGTGGCTCCTGAAGGAGGAGTTGCGAAGGCTCAACTCGCTGCTGCTGCGCGCGGCGCGGGAGGCTCGCGTCCCAGGCGGCCAAGCGCTGACTGTGGATCGCGAAGTGTTTGCGCGGGAAGTCTCGAAGGCAATTGAAAAGAATCCACGCATCGAGTTGCGGCGGGAAGAAGCGGTATCGATTGCCGAGGATGCCATCACGATCGTCGCCACCGGCCCTTTGACCAGCGGAGCGCTGGCCGACGACATTGGACGTTTAACGGGCGCGGAACGGTTGTTCTTTTACGATTCGATCAGCCCCATTGTGGAGGCGGAGTCGATCGACTTGGGCATAGCGTTTCGCGCGTCACGCTACGGCAAGTCAATGGACGGCACGGACGACTATCTGAATTGTCCGATGAATCGTGAGGAATATGAGCGGTTCGTGGACGCAATCCTGGCCGCCGAAGCCGTCCCGTCGCACATCCCGGAAGATAGCGCCCGATTCTTTGAAGCCTGCTTGCCTATTGAAGAGCTAGCCCGGCGGGGGCGCGAGACGCTGCGGTTCGGTCCTATGAAGCCAATGGGGCTCGACGATCCGCGGACCGGCCGGCGTCCATACGCAGTGGTGCAATTGCGGCAGGAGAATCTACGCGCGGACAGTTACAACCTGGTGGGCTTCCAAAATCACATGCGGTTTCCGGAGCAGACGCGGATCTTTCGGATGATTCCAGGACTGGAGCGCGCGGAATTTCTGCGCCATGGACAGATTCATCGCAATACGTACATCAATGCGCCCGCGCTGCTGACGAACACATTACAGCTCCGCACGGCTCCGCGGATTTTCTTCGCGGGCCAGATATCGGGCGTGGAGGGCTACGTGGAATCCATCGCCACCGGCCTGATCGCCGGACGCCACGCCGCCGAACTGGCCTTGAACACGGAGATTCGGGCGTTCCCTCGCGAGACCGCCATCGGCTCGCTCTGCGCGTATGTATCGGGCGCCGATCCGCGGAACTACCAGCCGGCCAACATCACGTTTGATTTGCTGCCCACGCTGGATGAGCCAACCCGCCTGCGGTTTCGTCACGATAAGAAGGCCCGCCACGCTGAAGTCTGCCGTCGCGCGCTCGAAAAACTCGACGAATACAAATCCGTGTATGCCTGACCTGGCCGGCCAGATCGAGCGATTTCTCGCCGAGCTGCGGCGTCAGAATGCGTCCGAGCATACGGTGCGGAATTATGCGTCCGATCTGGAGCAGATTCTGACCTATTTCTCCGTTCCTGGCAAGCCCAAGCCCGCTGTGGAAGATATTGACGCGCTGGCCATCCGGGAATGGCTGGGACATCTATACGAGCAGCGGCTAACGGCCGTGAGCATGCGGCGCAAGCTGGCCGCGGTGCGTTCTTTGTTCAAGTTTCTACTGCGCGAAGGCGTGGTGGAGAAAAACGTCGCGCGCATGGTGCGCACGCCCAAGGCGCCGAAAACGCTTCCGGCAGTGATGACAGCCGAGCAAACCAGCGTCCTGGTGGATGGTGTTCTATCGGCTGCGGACAGGTTCGAGCGGGTGTATCCGGAGCGCGATCTGGCGATCTTCGAGCTGCTCTATGGTTGCGGGTTGCGCATCAGCGAACTGGTGGGTTTGAATCTGGAGGATTTCGATTTCAGCGAGCGCTGGGTGCGCGTACGCGGCAAGGGCAAGAAGGAGCGGCAGGTTCCGTATGCGGGCAAAGCTTCGATCGCGCTGGATCGATATTTAGCGCTCAGAAAGCCGGCTGCGGGTGATGAACGCGCCCTTTTCTTGAATCATCGCGGCGGCCGGCTGACGGATCGCGGCGCTCGCGGCATCGTGAAGTTTTACGCGCGGATGATCACCGGAGATTCGTCCATTCATCCGCACAGCTTGCGGCATGCTTACGCCACCCACTTGTTAAGCGACGGCGCCGACTTGCGAGCAATCCAAGAACTGCTGGGACACGCCCGGCTATCCACCACGCAGAAATACACGCAAGTGTCGCTGGCGGATTTGATGGCGGTGTACGACAAAGCCCATCCAAAAGCCTGATTATCTTGCATTCGGGAGCAAGCCTTTTTCGACCAGTACGGGCGGCTTTCGGTGATGAGTGGCCTGTTCGTATGCGTAGGCCCAACCGATCAAGTCGCCATCTTTCCACGGCCGCGCCGAAATTTCCAAGCCGAACGGGAGACCGCTCGGATAGAATCCGCCGGGAACCACCACTGCGGGAATTCCGATCATGTTCACCCATCCGGTGGCGCTGTGCGGCCCTCCGCTGATCTTCCCGTCCTGCTCCATGGTTTCGTCGGGCGGCGGCATTTGGGTGGCCGGGTAGACGTAGCCGTCCAGATGCAGCCGGTCCAACGTTTCGTTGTAAATTTCGAGGGCTTTACGCTGCGGCCCGAGAACATTAGCCTCGGCGTGCGGATCCATCTCAAACTCAGTTTGGATCACCGGCCGCCGATCCTTCGGGGCGCTGGGATCTTTGCCGCCAATAATGGTCGCGGGCAGCGGAGAGCCAATAGCTTTCTGATATTCTTCCGGCGAGTGGTATTGCGCCGGGCCGAAGTCGGCCAGGAACTTTTCCGTTCCTTCGCGAATATAGGGCACGGTGCCGACGCGAGCGACGGTCACCGCGAAACTATCGGGGAGGATCGAATCGTCGAAGACGACGGTGGCCCCGGCGGCTCGCAACCCATCCAGCGCTTTCATAAAGGCGTCGCGTGTCTCCGGCCGCAGGGGGAGTTTGGCGGCCTCCGTGTCCTTCTTAACCTCTTCCGGCGACTCCGACGCGGGAATTCCCTGAAACGGTATGCCTGCGCCGTCCAGAACGATGACGGGAACACCGAAGCGTTTGCCTTTCAGCGCGTCCGTTTTCAGATACTGCGTATAGGGACCAGGTTGGGCCTTGGCAGCCGAACCCGTGGTGCGAGGATCCCGCAGGTCTTCTCCAGCCATGACGCCCAGTGCTATGGCGGCATCCGTGACATCGCGTGCGATTGGTCCGGTGTTGTCGAGCAGCCAGTCCAGCGGCGCGATGCCCCCGATACTCACCAGGCCGCGCGTTGGGAAGACGCCAACCACGGAGCTGGTGGCAGCCGGCATCCGAATAGAGTTACCGGTGTCGGTTCCGTTGCCGAGCACGGCAAAGTTGGAGGTAACGGCGGTGACCGTTCCTCCCGACGAACCACCGGGACTGAAGCGCACATCATAGGCGTTTCCAGTGCGTCCGTACGCGGTGCTGCGATTGGTATCGCTGGCCGCGAAATCCGGCATATTGGTCTGCCCAATGATCACCGCACCCGCGGCGCGCAGCTTTGCCACGATGGTCGCGTCTATTGGCGCTATTAATTCGTGGCCGGGGATGGTGTAGCCTTTCCACCCGTCCGTCGTGATCAGGCCCCTGATGCTAGTGTTGGCTTTGGTCACGATCGGGACGCCCCACAAGGGGCCGCGCGCCAACCCTCCGTTTGCCTCCTCGTCCTCGCGTGCCGCAGTGGCCAGAGCACCGGCCTTGTCCAGGTTCTGCACGGCGCGATAAATGCCGTTGTACCTCTCAATGCGCGCCATATACCACCGCACCACTTCCGTAACGGTGTACTTATGGTCGCGGTACAGCTGTTCTAACTGTGGAATCGTGATCTCCATCAGATCCCGATCCATGGACTCTTGTGACCTTAAGACGGGCGCGCGCGAACATCCCGCCTCCATGAAGACAAGCGCGACCAGGAGAGCGCAGAATGTCGTCCGCATCACTTAGAAGATAACCTAAGAAGCCCATGAAGGCGCCGAGCCGCATGTTACGATAAATTAAATCGAACAAAGCAGTCGATAAGTACGTCTAGACTTGCTGGGGAGATCCGTCCCAAGTGAAAGCAAACTACAAGATCCTGCTGACGATCGGCCTAATTGTGCTGGTGAGCGGCGGTGTCTTCGCCAGCATCAAATACAATCAGCGCGGCATTGTCGATGTCCAAACCGGCCGCGTGACTCGCCAGGATCTGGTGGCTTCGGTCACCGCGTCAGGCGAAATCAAACCCAAGAACTACATTAACTTGGGAGCGAACACCATCGGCCCGGCGCCCATCACGGAGATTCTGGTGAAGGAAGGCGACCATGTCCGCAAAGGGCAAGTAGTAGCCAAGATGGAATCCGTCCAGGCCCATGCCGATGTGGTGGCGCAAAAAGCATCCATCGATACTTCGTTGGCCGATTCCGCGGCGTCCGAGGCCGCGTTGAGATCGCAGGCCGATGGCGTTACCACGGCGCAAGCCACACTCGAGAAGAACAAAGCCGAGCTGGATCGCACCAAATCGAATTTCGACCGGGCCACCGAGTTATACAACGAAAAGCTCCTCGCCAAGCAGGATTACGATCAGAAGCGGGCCGAGTATGATACGGCGGTGGCGGCCATCGGAGAAGCCGAAGCGCGACTCTCGCAAGCCAGGGCCCAAGAAGCGCAAGCTCGTCAGCAGCTGACCTCGGCGCAAAAGCACACCGCCCAACAGCAAGCCAATTTAGATCGTTTCAGCGACATCCTGGAGAAATACGACGTGACGGCGCCCATTGACGGCATCGTGACCAATCTTCCGGTGCGCACCGGCGAAACGGTCGTGCCGGGCGTGCAAAATTCCGCTGCCAGCACCATCATGACGATCGCCGATATGTCGGTTATTACCGCTGAAGTGAAAGTGGACGAAACCGATATCGTGAACGTGATGCTGGGTCAGGCGGCCGAAGTGACCATCGACGCCATGCCGAACCGAACGTTTCACGGCCATGTGACCGAGATCGGCAACACGGCCATCCTGCGATCCAGCGGCGTCGCGGCATCCCAGAGCAACACGTCGGATCAAGAAGCGAAGGATTTCAAGGTAGTGGTCGCGTTGAGCGATCCGCCGGACGACATCCGGCCAGGTCTGTCTTGCACCGGTAAAATCGTGACCGCGACGAAGCCGGGCGTCCTTACGATTCCGATTCAGGCTTTGACCGTTCGGCAGCGTGGCGATCTGGAGCCCAGGAAGCCCGAGGGTGTGGAGGCCGCGTCGAACGTGGACCCGGTGGCCGAAAAGGCCAAGAAGCAAGAGCTGCAAGGTGTGTTCACCATCCGCGACGGCAAAGCCCAGTTCATCCAGGTGACAACGGGAATCACCGGCGCTACCGACATCGAAGTGCTCAGCGGGTTGAAGGATGGCGATCAGATCATCATCGGCACGTACAAGATCATTCGAACGCTACGCAATTTCGCAAAAGTGAAGATCAACAACCGAGTGGTTACTCAGACGGCGTCCGAAAGCTAGCGCATGGCAACCGCAACACAGGACCTCGTCAATCGCGGCGAGGTGTTGAAGCGCGACGGAATCGTCATCCGCACCTACGATCTGTGGAAGACGTACGTGATGGGCGATCAGGAGATCCACGCGGTATCGGGCGTAAACATCGAAATCCGGCGCGGCGAGTATGTGGCCATCATGGGTCCTTCCGGATCCGGCAAATCGACGCTGATGAATCTGATCGGCTGTTTGGATTCGCCCTCCAGCGGCCTGTATTATCTCAACGGCAACCTGGTCAGCGACATGCAGGACGACGAGCTGGCGCACATCCGCAACAAGGAAATCGGATTCGTGTTTCAGAAGTTCAACCTCCTGGCGCGAGCTTCGGCTCTCCATAACGTGGAGCTGCCGTTGATCTACGCGGGCGTTTCAAAAGAAGAGCGGGCAGAACGCGCCAAAGCAGCGCTGCGCGCGGTGGATCTCGAGGCCCGCATGCATCACCGGCCCAATGAACTGTCGGGCGGACAGAGCCAGCGCGTGGCTGTGGCGCGCGCCCTGGTGAACAATCCATCCATTTTGCTGGCTGATGAACCTACTGGCGCTCTGGACAGCACTACCGGAAACGAGATCATGATCTTGTTCGAGCGGCTGTGGGAGCAGGGCAACACGATCGTACTGGTGACGCACGAAAGCGATGTCGCCACGCGCGCCCGCCGGGTGATTCACATTCGCGACGGCAAAGTCGAAAAAGACGAGCAGATCAGATAGAATCCCGCTAGTGTTCGAGAGTCTCACAGGGCCTTTCACCGGCCCAGTCTTCTTCATGAAGAACATCATAGGGATTACGGCGAGAAAGAGCACGCCCAGCACCCAGAAGACTTCGTTGAACGAAAGCATCGCGGCTTGTTGCTGCATGCTGCCGTAGATCATCCCCTGCGCCTGCGCGGCGGCCTGAACTGGGTCCGCGCCTTTGGTGATGAGCATTTGCTTCATGCCGGCGAGCGTCGATTGATACGTAGCATCCAACGACGAAAGATGCCCAATGAGCACCTGCTGATGGAATTGCTCGCGCCGCGCAATGATTGTGGTGCAAATCGCGATGCCGCTGCTTCCGCCCATGTTGCGCGCCAGGTTGATCAACCCCGTCGCATAGCCGGTTTTCTCGCGGGCGATGAACGAAAACGCCACCGTATTGATCGGCACAAATAGGAACGCCAAGCCAAAACTCTGCACCACGCGCGCGCTAACGGCGTGTCCAAAGTTGATTTGTGTGTCGAAGTGCGACATCTCAAACAAGCCCACCGAGGAGGAGATCAGGCCGAAGATAATCAACCATCTCGCCTGGATCTTGGAAAGCAAAATGCCAACAACGGGCATCATTACCATGATCATCAGACCGCCCGGGGACAACGCCAGGCCGCTTTGCATAGCCGTGTAGCCGAGCAGGGTTTGCAGAAACAGCGGCAGCACCATGGTGCTTCCATACAGCACAAAGCCGAGAATGAACATGGCGGCGGTGGAAATGGCGAAGGTGCGGTCCTTCAGCAGGCGGAAATCGACCACGGGTTCTTTTTGCCTAAGCTCCCAGGCCACCACGCCGATCAATCCAACGGCTGCGATGAAGGCGGCGGCGACGATTCCGTGCGATGAGAACCAATCGTTGCGCTGGCCTTCGTCCAGCATGATTTCGAGCGCGCCCAGGCCGGTGGCGAGCAGCCCCAGGCCGATGTAATCGATCTTCAGGCCGTCGCGCAGAGTCTTACGGAACAGATAGGGCGGATCGAAGATCAGCAGCGAAGTCAGCAGCAGGGAACAGATTCCAACCGGAACGTTGATCAAAAAAATCCAGCGCCAGGTGTAGTTATCGGTGATCCATCCGCCCAGCGTGGGACCTACTACGGGCGCGAACACGACGCCCATTCCGTACACCGCCATCGCGATGCCTTGCTTCTCGCGTGGAAATGTCTCGCGCAAGATGGCTTGTGAAACCGGCTGCAGCGCTCCTCCGCCCAGGCCTTGCAGCACGCGGCACACGATCAATATCGGGAGGCTGGGCGCCAGGCCGCACATCGCTGAGCTGGCGGTGAACAGGATCACGCATCCCATGTAGAACCGCTTGCGGCCAAACAGCGTGGAAAACCAGCCGCTGAGTGGAAGCACGATGGCGTTGGCCACCAGGTACGCGGTGAGCACCCAGGTGGCTTCATCAACACTGGAAGACAAGCTGCCGGCGATGTGCGGCAGGGCGACGTTCGCTACGCTGGTGTCCAGCACCTCCATAAACGTGGCCAGCATCACGGTTCCAGCGATCACCCAGGGATTGATTACTGGACGTGGAGGAGCGCCCGCGGGAGTGCGCAGTTCCACTACTTCGGTTTGTAGAGTGGTCGCCATATTACTGCTCTCGGCGGAAGCTACTTGGTGAAAATGGTCGCCTCGACGTTCATTCCAGGACGAAGCGATCAGATTGCCGCCCGGAATCGGATCGAGCACGATCTTCACCGGAATTCGCTGCACCACTTTGACGTAATTTCCAGTGGCGTTCTCCGGAGGCAGCAGGCTCATGCGCGTGCCGGTGGCGGCCGACAGCGAATCCAGGTGGCCCGAGTAAACTCTTCCACTTAGGTCGGCTTTCACTTCCGCCTTTTGTCCGGCGTGTACGTTCGCCAACTGGGTCTCCTTGAAGTTGGCGGTGACCCATACATCCTGCAGCGGAACCAGCATCAGCAACCCTTGGCCCGGCTGCACGATCTGGCCCACTTCGACCGACTTGTGAGTCACCACGCCGTCCATGGGCGCGACGATGGTGGTGTAGCTCAGGCTGAGCTGAGCGGCTTCCACGTTGGCTCGCGCCTGGCCGATATTCGCAGACGCGGACGACGCATCGGCAACGCGTACGTTCACTTGTTGCTGGCCGGCCCGGGCCTGCGCTATGCCCGCACGCGCCTGCGCGATACGAGCCTGCGAAGCCACCATCGCCGCCTTCTTCGTTTCGGCGTCCTTAGCCGCTGAGTCCAGCTTATTCTTGGCCGTCTGCAACTCGCTACTCGCCACGCGCGCGGCGGTGACGTACGAGTCATATTCCAGGCGCGATATTTCTTCCTTGTCCACCAGCGTCTTCATGCGGCTCAAGTCGGCGCCGGCGCGATCGGCGGTGGCCTGCGCCGTCTCCACATTAGATTTCGCGACCGCGATGTCGGCAGTGTTAGCACGCTCGTAATCCACACGAGCTTTTTCGTAGTCTGCCTCTGCTCCGCTCAATTGCGCTTCGGCGCTGGACACGTCACTGGTGGTGGTTTCACGCGACAACGGTACGCCGGCGCTGGCGCCTTGGGCCTGGCTCTGGGCTACCGCCAGCGCGGCGCGCTCCTGATCCACCTTCACCTGATAATCCTGAGGATCGATGCGGACCAGCACTTGGCCTTGTTTCACCTGCTGGTTGTCGTCAATGAGCACTTCGCCGATTTTGCCGTAGATTTTGGAGGACACCGGAATGATGTGCCCGTCCACCTGAGCGTCGTCAGTGGAAACCCGATTCAGCGAGTGGATCCAAAGGTAAGCCCCGACGGCGGCCAGCGCCAGAAACGCAAACAGGATGATGAACTTTCTCGAAGAGCTCTTTGGACGCGGCGGTAACGCTCGCGTTTCGGCCGGCCGAGCCTCGGGCTTGGCTTTCGAAGCCTCCTGTACTCGCTCCTGATCCACCTGATCCTGATCCACAGTGTTGGTTTCCATTTTCTCTTTACTCCTCACTTCGCGTACAGCGATTCCATCTGGCCGGTGGCGTGGGCGAGGTCCGCGCGCGCTTGGTTGTAGCGATACAGCGCGACAATCTGATTATCATTCGCCCGGGCCAATTCATCCTGCGCGGTGATTACTTCGATGTTGTTCGCCACGCCGGCCTGGAAACGGTCGCGCGCCTGCGCTACTTCCTGCCGCGCCAGATCGATTCCCAGATTCGCCACATCCACCTCGGATTTGGCGGCTTGCATTTGCGCGGCGGCCGTCTTTACCTCCTGCGCAATCTGGTTGCGCAGGTCGGTCTGCTGCTGGGCTAGCTTCTTCAACTGGATATCCGCAACGGCGACTTGCGCGTGAATCCGTCCGCCGGTGAACAACGGGACATCCAAGCTGGCTCCGAAATCGTAGACCGGGATTGTGGTTGCCGGGGAAAACCCTTGCTCATTCCATGACGCGTTCAGCGCGATGCGCGGCAGTCTGGCGTCCTGCGCCGCTTTCCTGTCCAACTCCGCGGCGCGGATCTCGGATGCCATGGCCTTCATCTCGGGCCGCTGCGCGAACGCCTGCTCCATGGTTTCATCCGCCGAATACGCCGGCGTTGTGAAGAATTCGGAGGCGTCGGCCAGCTCGATAGGCCGATGAGGATCCACGTTGAGCAGCCGCGCCAGCCCGTAGAGAGAAGTCTCCAGCGTGGTCCTAGCCTCAATCAGCCGCTGCTGTTCATTCTGATATTGGACATTCGAGCGCAGGGTATCGATGCCTGTTCCAACGCCGCTCTTCTGCATGTCGGTGGCTTGATCGAAGAGCGCTTTCGCCAGGTCTGCTCGCGATTCCGAGGCGCTGACATCCGCGGCTGCCCGCAGACTCCCCAAGTATTGCGATACCACCAGAAGCACATTTTGCTCGCGTACTGTCGACTCCTGGGCGCGCGCGCCAGTGGTGTTCTCCTTCGACTCGCGCCAGCGATGCCAGGCCGCCAGATCCAACAGCGGCGCTGACCCGGTGGGACCGCCTTGAAATATCCAAAAGGGCCCGGTGTGCTCGGGAAAACTAGGGATTCTCTCGCCGAACGCCGTTTCAATGTTCTGCCGCCGGACCCCTTCGGAAACCCCGAAGCTGGCTTGGGGCAATAGCGCCGACCGGGCGACGGTTTGGTTTTCCAGAGTCACTGCCAGGTTTAGATTCGCCACCTGCACCTGAGGATTCTGCTTCAATGCGATTCCCACGGCTTCGCGGAGGGTCAGTTTCAGAGGTCCCGCCGCCTGCGGATCTCCCTGGGCACCTTTAGCCATGGCCGCGACCGCCAAGAGTACGAGAGATTGAACCAGCAGGCATCGCCCTATCCCGCTCGATTTACCGGTGATTTCCGACACGATTGACTCCGTCATCGGGCCTGCGGTGCGAAAGAATGCACCTTCGCGGAACAGTTTGGTCAAAACTCGCTTGCCTTCATCGTCGATGAAAAGGATCCCGGTCAAATCGACGATTGGCGCCCTGTTTCCGCGAACCGGCGCCGCGCCGGCCCAAGCTTGTTCCAATTCCTTGGCCCAATCGCCGACTAGGCGCCCTTCCACCTGGAAGGTAAGCGCCTCAGGGCCGTCAACCATCGTGATCCGTAGCATCGCAGCGTTCCAGCCAGGTAGTCGCACGCAGCGAGCCATCGTTCAACCCAAGTGTTTCAGTGGTTTGCAAGGGTCTGCCGATGATGCGTCGCCGAAATAGCGGCTCTGGCCGACCAGTCGGCACCAGATGCTCCGCGGGAACCGGCACGTAAGTTTGGTGTCTATAGAGACGTGTTTGAACAATCGCTTCTCCTCGATCACGGATCACATCGGCCGCGGAATTTCTTCGCGTCGCTGACTGCGGAATTACTGGTTGTAAGTCTGGCGCTGCTCATCCCGCTGGCTTACAGCGATCACTTGCCTGCGTTCCATTGGAACGACATTTTGGTGCGGCCCGCGCCACCACCACCCCCTCCGCCACTTGAAAGCGTAGCGCCAGTACGCAGTCAGGGTTCCAACGGCACCGGTTTGTCAGCTCCCCGGCCGATTTTCCATCTCGGTCCCCAAGCGAATTCTCATCCGGCGGAAGCTGGTCCCTACACTCCCGACGCGCCGCCTAGCATCGGAGTGGACGGAGTGCCCGGTGGCATAGGCCCCGCTGGAACTCTCCCGATTACAACACTGGCGATTGCGCCTCCACCGAGACCGCTGACGCATCCCGCTTCGTCAGCGGAGCCCATCCGCGTCGGCGGAAGCGTTCAAATGGCCAAGCTGATCCGCAAAGTGATCCCGGATTACCCGACGTTGGCTCGAACGGCACGTATATCGGGTATCGTGAATCTAGTGGGAACCATCGGCAAAGACGGCGCCATCCGCAACCTGCAACTCGTCAGCGGCCATCCAATGCTCGCGCGCGCCGCCATGGACGCGGTGAAGCAGTGGGTTTATGAGCCGACGCTCCTCAATGGAGAACCCGTGGAAGTCATCGCGCCGATCGAAGTGAGCTTTACCTTAGGACGCTAGATTTACTTACTCGATATTTATGCACCAGGCGAACGCCAAGATAGAGCACGATGAACATGGCGGCCGCCAGGAAAACGAGTTCCCAAATGTGGTGCCGCAGATAGGGGATGGTGCCGGAGCCCAGGCGCGAACCCAGCCAGGCCATGAACAGGTAGCGTGGAATCCGCGCCGCCAACAAAACAATGGAAAACGTAACGGGGCTTTCCTCTAGCGCACCCGCGGAAATGATAAATATTTTCAGCGGCAATGGGATAATCGGAACAACTGCGGGCACAAACACCGTCAGCAGCCCATACTCATGGAACCAGGCCCGGAACTTTTCGCCGCGTGGGCTCGAAGTATGCCGGCGATGGTATTCCTCGCCGCCCTTGCGCGCGATCCAGAACAAAATGAGGCTTCCGATCAAAGAGCCGGCGATGGCAGCGCCCGCGGCCAGGTAGGCCTGTGATCGATTCATGACCGCGACTAATACGATCAGCGCGTCCACTCCGCCGATCATGGGAACTCCAGTGGAATCCAGCAGACCGAGAAAAAAGACGCCCGCCGGTCCCCACGAGACGAGAGTCTGGATGATCTTCGACAGTCTGTACGCCCTCTGAGATTCTACTGCAAGAGGGCCAGCAGTTCAGGTTCGCCGATCACGGGCACCTCCAGCGAGTTGGCCTTGTCGAGCTTCGACCCGGGATCCGCGCCGGCCACAACGTAATCGGTCTTCTTGCTTACCGATCCGGTCACTTTGCCACCGGCTGCCTCAATCCGCGCCTTGGCATCCTCGCGCGAAAGGTTCGGAAGAGTGCCGGTGAGGACAAATACCTTGCCGCTCAGAGGACCGGCGGTCTTCTTTTTCTTGATCTCGTGTTCAAACGTGAGACACGCTTTCCGGAGGCGCTCCACCAACTCACGATTCCGCCGTTCGTGAAAGAACTGCCGGATGCTCTCGGAGACCTTGGGGCCCACCTCTTCAGCCTCCTGCAGCTTTTCTTCATCCGCCTCGGCGATGGCGTCCAAACTGCCAAAGGTATCGGCGAGAATTTGCGCCGTGCGTTCTCCCACGAAGGGAATGCCCAGGCCGTTCAGCACGCGCGGCAGCGGCTGTTTGCGGGATATTTCAATATTGCGCAAGATTTTCTCGGCCGATTTCTCCCCCATGCGGTCGAGTTCGAGCAACTGATCGAGAGTTAAGTTGTAAACGTCGGCAACGCTCTTGACCAAGCCGCGCGTTACGAGTTGGTCCACCAGAACATCGCCCATGCCATCGATGTCCATCACGCCGCGCGCGACGAAATGCCTGATCGATTCCTTCAAACGCGCCGGGCAATTGGTATTGATGCAGCGGCTGGCGGCCTCGCCTTCTTCGCGCACAATCTCTCCGCCGCACACCGGGCAGTGCTTGGGCATTTTGAACGGCCGGCGGTCCTCGCCCTGTTTGACGACGCGCACCACCTTCGGAATCACATCGCCCGAACGCTCCACCAACACCGTGTCGCCGATTTCGACGCCCAACCGCGCGATCTCATCCTCGTTGTGCAGCGTCGCGCGAGTGACCGTGACGCCCGCGATCTTGACGGCTTTCAGGTGCGCCACCGGGGTCAGCGCGCCAGTCCGGCCGACTTGCACCTCGATGCCTTCTACCACGGTCTGCTCCTGATGCGCCGGGAACTTGAACGCAATCGCCCAGCGCGGCGCTTTGGCGGTCCAACCGAGCCGAATCTGCTGAGGAATGGAGTCTACCTTGATGACAATGCCGTCGATCTCATAGCCGAGCGACTCGCGCTTTGACTCCCAGTTCCTGTAAAACGCCAGGACGTCGTCCAACCCAGCGCACTTCTTGCGATGCGTGTTGACTTTAAAACCCATGCGGGAAAGTTCTTCGAGAGACTCCCAATGGCTGTCGTAGTAGAACTTGCCGTCCACCAGCAGAAAGTAGGCCGAATATTCCAGCTGTCTGGACGCAGTCAGCGCCGGCTCCAGCGCGCGTAACGATCCCGCCGCTGCGTTACGAGGATTCGCGAATGGCGGCAAGCCCTGCTCCAACTGTCTGGCGTTTAACCGCTCAAAAGAACGCAGGGTAAAGAGGGTTTCGCCGCGCACTTCGAAGGCCGGGAGTTTGGATTTCACGCGCAGCGGCACCGATCGGATAGTGCGGGCATTTTCGGTAACGTCCTCGCCGGTTTGCCCATCCCCGCGCGTGATGGCGCGCAGCATCTTTCCGTTCTCATAGTGCACGGCCATGGAAAGCCCGTCCAGCTTCAGCTCCGCGACGTATTCGAAGGGCTCGCCCTTCAGCAGTTCCCGGATGCGCTGATCGAAGGCGCGCATTTCATCTTCGTTAAGAGCGTTGTCCAGGCTTAGCATCGGCGAACTGTGCCGCACCTTGACGAACCCTTCCCTCGGTTTGCCGCCTACGCGCTGGGTCGGTGACTCGGGCGTCACCAGCTCCGGGTGCGCGGCTTCCAACTCCTGCAGTCGGCGCATCATCCGGTCGTACTCGGCGTCGCTAATTTCAGGCTGGTCGAGCACGTAGTACAGATGCTCGTGATAGTGCAGCTTTTCGCGCAGATCCTCTATCTCTGCTTCTACTTTCTTGTTGGGCATCTACTATAATTAGGGTACTATTCACCGGCGAACCGTTCTCATTTACAATCCTTACGCGGGCGGACTCAGGCGGCGAACCCATGCGCTCAGCCGATCCATCGAGTTACTGCGGACGCGCGGGATGACCTTCGATTCCATCGCCACCACTGGCCCCGGCCACGCCGGCGAGATCGCACGCCAGGAAGTGGATCGTGGAGCGGAACTGATTCTTGCCGCCGGCGGCGACGGCACCATCAACGAAGTGGTGAATGGGATGGCGTTCTCGGACGTTCCCCTGGGCATTCTTCCCGCCGGAACGGCCAACGTGCTGGCCTGCGAGCTGGGCATCGGGAAATCCATGGAGCGTGCGGCGGCCGCCGTAGCCGATTCGGTGTTGGAACGGGTAGCCTTGGGTCTGATTTCAAACGATGCACAGGATTCGCGCCGCTATTTTCTGATGATGGCAGGCGCCGGGTTGGACGCCGACATCGTCTATCACTTGAATACGCGCGTGAAAGAAGCCTTCGGCAAAGTGGCGTATTGGATCGGTGGCTTTTCCAAAGTCGGCCAGCGCATTCCGGAGTTCACGGTGCAGGCGAACGGACGCGAGTTTCGCGCCAGCTTTGCTCTGCTGAGCCGGGTGCGCAACTACGGGGGCGATCTTGAAATCGCGCCAACCATTTCGCTTTTGGACGACGAGTTTGAAATGGTGCTGTTCGAAGGCGAGAGTTCCTTCGGTTTTCTTAAATACATGCTCAGCATCGTGGTCCACCGCCAACAAGGCGTGCGTGGGATTACCATTCTCCGGACGCGGCAGGCCGCAATCTTACCGGCCCCCGATCGGCAAATCCATTTGCAGGTGGATGGCGAATATATGGGTATTGCGCCGGCGCGCGTGGAGATTGTTCCCAACGCGCTCACACTGCTGGTGCCTCCTGGTTTTCGCGCCCGCCGGCCCGCCAGCGTCCCCGCCAGTGTCAATGACGCCGCATGGACAACCTCACCCACTCGCTGACCGGCTTGATGCTGAGCCGCACCGGCTTGAATCGCTGGTATCCACGAGCGGATTTAGTGCTAATCGTAGCGGCCAATATCCCGGACATCGATATTCTGGCCATCGCGCGCGGCCCGTTGTACTACTTCGAGCAGCATCGCGGCATCACACATTCCTTTGCAGCATTGCCAGTAATGGCGTTCCTGCCAGTGTTATTAGCATGCGCGATCGGGCGAACCATGCGCGGCTGGGCGGCCGCCTGGGGAATTTCGATCATCGGCGTCTTGAGCCATCTACTGCTCGACCTTACAAATACCTACGGCGTCCGGCTCCTCTATCCTTTCTCCTCGCAATGGTTTCATCTGGACCTGAACAATCTTTTCGAGTTGCTGATTTGGGCCGTGCTGCTGCTCGGATGGCTAGGGCCGCTGATGGGAAAACTGGTCAATTCCGAGATCGGCGCAAAGTCCGGCATCCGGCCGCGGCATGGCGACATTCGCTCTGTCGTTCTTCCTGATCTACGATTTCGGCCGATTCCTCTCGCATCAGCGCGCCATCGAAATCTTGAACTCGCGCTTGTACAAGGACGGGCCGCCTACGCGCGTTGCGGCATTTCCCACCGGGGGCGTCAATCCCTTGGAGTGGCAAGGATGGATCGAGCGGCCGGAGTTTCGTGATGCACTTTCCGGTCAACGTCCGCCAGCAATTTGATCCGGAAGCCGGGGTCGTCATCTACAAAGCCATGCCCAGTCCCGCCATCGATGCCGCGCGCCAGGCGCCCCAGGTACGGGTGTTTCTTGGATTTGCACAATATCCGCTGTGGTCAGTCAGCGCCGCTGGATAGCCCGGAGGGCGCGCATAACGTGGAATTGCGCGACTGGCGATTCCCGTTTGGAGCCGCGGCGTTAGTGGACTCCTCGAACCGCGTAATCTCATCGTCGTTCCACTATTAACCGAGAAAATCAAAGAGTGTGGATCGGGGCAACTGCGCCTCCGATTGAAGCGCGGCCTGGAGTTGAGTTTGCGCCTGCGTCATGTTGGTGATGTCTTCAGCCTCATCGGCGTCCTGGATCCCGCTCAGTTGCGTCTGCAATTGCACTGTATAGTTCTGGCCAAAGGTCTGCGCATCGTTCACCCGGTCCTGCACGGTTCCATAGAAGGCCAGTTGCTGGTTGAGGTATGTGTCGGACGTTTGAACGTCCGTGAGGGACGAATTGATGGCGGTGTCGTCATTGTTTGTCAGCCCCTGCATCAAGCTGTTGATGGAGGCGAACACGTTATCTTGCGCATCCGGGCTATCGAAGATCTGCTGCGCGGTGAGAGCGACGGAGAAGCTTGTGCCATCCGGGCTCTGGATTTGGCGGGTGGAAGCGGAGCCCTGGTACGCGCTGATCGGGCTGCTCTGCGTTAGATCGATGGAATAAGGCGCCGTCTGATCGGTGTCCCCAGCGAAGATGTAGCGGCCTTGCACCGTCGTGTTGGCGGTGGAGACCAGTTCTTGCAGAATTGATCCCAACTCGCCCGCAAGATTGGCACGGGTGGCCGCATCGGCAGTGTCAGAAGCCCCTTCCGCCCCGAGAGTCTCGGCCCTTTCAACCAAGGTAACGGCCGATCCCAGGGACGACTCCGCTGTATTTACCTCGGTCTGCACCTGACCCAGATTAGTATCCACTTGCTGGACTTGATCCAGCTCCGAATTGGTCTGCCAAAGATTGGCGATTTGCGAAGGATCGTCCGATACGTTGTTGATCTTCAGGCCGGTGGTCAGCTCGGTCTGAGCGGTTTGAAGCCTTTGTTGAATCTGGCTCAGCCCTGTCAGGAAGCTCTGATTCGCTGGATCAAGGGAACTGATCATAATCTCACGAGGTAATCGGCGGCAGAATGTTGATCTCTGTGGTGCTGAGATCGTTCAATGTGCTCAACATCTTGGAAATCGCGTCGTAGGATTGTTCGTATTGCATCAGATTTTCCGCCTCCTGATCCAGCGACACGCCTGACACCTGTTGCCGCAGCGACTGCGCCTGGCTGAGCAATGCCTGCGTGGTGGTTCCGTCCGTGGTCGCTGTCGCAAGGTCGCTTCCCACTTGGCCTCCCAGATTGCCGTAACTCTGGGCGAAGGTATAGCCGTTGACAACCGGGGCGTTGACGAGCGCAGCTAACGCCAGAGCATTGCCGTTGCCGCCGGGAGCGCCAGGTGATGCCGCGGCAATCTGATCCGTGGTCAGCGGGTTGACGGCCAGCGTGTTTGCGGCGCCCGTGCTGGCGTTATAGGAGAACAGATTGGTGGTGGGCGCGGCGCCGTTTTCATCGATACCGTTGTTTAGCGCGCCGTTCACTTGATCGGCCAGCGTTTGCGCCAGCGTATTCAGACTGCCCACATAGGACGGCAGAACATTGTTGTTGTCGTCCAACTCAGCGCCCAATTGTCCGCCGGTGGTCTGACTGGTGATGTCTGCCCCGGAGCTACTCAGGATAGCCGTCTGGGGCGTCGAGAAGTCGCCTTGGATCGCGTAGGACTGATCGGCGATCACCAGCGGAGTTTGCCCGCCGATATATACCGAAACGGTCCCATCCGGTTGTTGCAGAGTCGTGAAATTGACCAGTTGCGAGAGTTGCTCGAGCGACGAATTGAGCTGCGCATCTACGCCCTGCGTCCACTCCACCGCTCGGGTCTACCCGATCTTGCGAATTGATTTGTGCGATTGTGCCAGCCAGCTGGTTGATGTTCGCGATGGTGCTGTTGGTCTCCTGGTGCAAGTCGTTGGATTGGTTCAGCACTCCCGTCGCCGTGTCATTGAAGTTCTGCGCCACAGTCGCGGCGTCGTTCAGCACTGCCTGGCGGGCCACCGTGATCGTTCGGCGTGACGCTCAGTTGCGAGAAGCTTTGAAAAAGCGCGCTAATCGCCGGGGCAATACCGGACGCGTCCGATACGCTGAAGAAGTTTTGGGTGGTGCTCAGATCGGAGACTTTCTGTTGATCGTAGGCGGAAGCGGTCTGCTGATCGCGTACCGACTGCTCGGCGAACTCGCTGCGCGAGTTTTGCGTGGGACCCAACGCCACCCCTCCCGGCATGCCCGTTACTAGATCGAACGGCATGGCCTCCAGAGACGCCGTTTGCCTGGCATAACCTGGCGTATTGGCATTGGTGACGTTGTTTTCCGTCACTTCCAGCGCGCTCGCGTAGACGTTCAGGGCGCCCGCCGCATTGATGAAAGAGGTCGTTTAGATTACCCATGCGTCACCAACTTGTTGGATTGCGCCGGCGCAGGTCCCGTTGATCCGGCCGAGGTGTAATTGGGCGGGCCCTGATCCCCAGCACAGCAGACGAGCCCATCCGGCGTAGAATTTTCCCGCGTTCTTCGAGCAACGCTTCAACGCAATGCACCGCGCGCCGCAGCCCGGTCACTTCCAATTCGAGAGCCTTGCGCTGCGCTCCGTGCCAAACGGGTGACCTCAGGTCCAAACGCTTGAGGCACACGGACGCCAAGCGTAGGTCCTCCGCACTGCACTCCAAAGCCTCAAAGGAAGGATGCAGCAAGCGCTCTCGCATCCTATCGATAAGCCGCCGCGCCTCCCGGATATCCGTCCATCTCCTTCCGTTCCCCAGCCATCCTCGTCACCACGCTCCGCTGAACAGAATGCTGTGTTGAATGATGTCCTCGCTCACGGCGCCAGCATCCACTCTGTAATCACGACTGGAGACAGCTTCACCCAGCGCGCTCACCTTCGCGACATGCGCCGCAGAACCGCTCATCGCCGTGGCAAGATAAGTACTCAGTTCAGAAATTTCTGTTTGATCCGCAACTCTCAGCCGCTCCTGTCTGGATCGGGGGCGAAGCGCGCGCCCTTCCCGCGGATCGACTCAATCCGCCAACTGATTTGGCATTGATCTGGGGTACCTTCATGGACCGCATCGCCGATGATAGTCTGCTCATCGCCTCCTAAAACATTCATCGACGCCCAACGCGCCAACTGGAGAGAATAAGGCGAGAAACAGCAGGAGCTACTACCGGTGAAACCTGAAGGAGGTAGGCGGTGCGGGGTGGCTGTTGCTTCGAACTATCGCGGTGCTTGCGCCGCTGTGCCCAACCAGCGATCCAGCAGCTTTCTGCTACCGTTCTCCCGTTGCGGACCCTTTGCCAGCGCGACCGGAGGGTTCACCTTCTGGACGTAGTACGCCACCAACGCGTCTTCGTCGTAACCGATGGCCGCGGCGTATTGCCGTAGGTAGCTGGTACTAAAAATTCCGCCTGGCAGCTGATCGAACTGCTCGTCTTCAATAGCCTGCAAGAATCGCGAGCTGATCTTCGTGCGCTGCACGATCTCCTCAAGCGAAACGCCCGCCCTCTTTCGAAAACGAGGGAGATCCAACTCAAGTTTGCACTTCCGATGTGGCGACGCGGATGTGTCGGTGACGTGAGAGTCCATGACGCTAGCCCTTTATTACCTTATTGGTTATAAGGGTCCATGATAACCGATTTGTCATGCTTTGTCTGCGCTCAGCAGGGTTTTTTGACAACGGATTTCCTGTCGATGCCGTATCATACGGTGCAGGCAGGCTTCCGGGTAGTTCATGCGGCTATGCTTTTGGTGCGTTCTCGGGTTCGTAACTCTCGTACAAGCTGGATCCGCGTCGTCCCGGTCACTTTCTACGAGGATGTGTTCCCGGTCTTACAAAAGAATTCCCAGACTTGCCTGGGCGGACGTATGTTACATTGGCGAGGTATGCGGATTCTGGCCTTGATCGTCGTTGTGATCTTTTCCTTCCTCAGCGTGGGATGCACTTCGGAAGGGGTAATGCTACAGCCGGCGGTGCAAGGCGAGTGGCAGAACTTTCACAACGATAAGCATCAGGTCAGCAGAGACGCAAGGGAATCGGCCGAAAAGCCGCCCGCCGAGAAATAACCGTCTCCGCGGCCACTACTGAAGTTTGAACAAGAGCGATTTCCAGGAATTGGCGGAGCTCCATCTTCAGCACGCTAAGGCTCTGTTGGATGCTCAACTCTACTCCGGTGCCTACTATATGTGCGGCTACGCCGTGGAGTGCGCGCTGAAAGCCTGTATCTGCAAAAAGACGAGTCAATTCGATTTCTACCCATCGCCAGATGAATCGAGGGCGGCCTGGTCGCACAAGTTCTCGAAACTCGTCCGCGTATCAGATCTTGAGGAGCAATTCAGGGTGGCTCGGCTAGCTGACGGCCTTTTGGACGTAAAATGGAAACAAGTGGATGATTGGTCTGAAAGTAGCCGCTATGAACCACGTGGCCAGAAGAAGGCTGAGGATCTCTTCGCCGCAGTGTCGGACCCAGATCACGGAGTGCTGGCATGTATAAAACGCTTTTGGTAGCGACGGATATTGAAGACGGACGCAGAATCCTGGCAGAACTAGAAAAGTTGAATCTGCATATGACCGCCGCTTTCTGGTTTCATGAGGACGGAGAAGACTGGAAGCTCGTCGTCGTTTCTCCTGACGTCGAAGAGAAGGGACCTAACTCCCTTTACACCATGATCCTCGCCATGCTGAAGGATCTGTCCACCGATCCCGACAGGCCCTTGAACTTCCCGCTGGATCGGATCAAGCTAGCCAGCCCCAGCAGCCTCCTATACCAGACCGTTCGACGGCATAGCGGGCTGATCTACGGACCGGTCCGGGAAGGTTATGCAATGGACAGCTACATCTATAAAATGCAGTAGCTTAATACTTCGGAACGCTCGGGTCCACCTTATCGCTCCAAGCCAGAATCCCGCCCTTCATATTGCGAACCTTCTTGAATCCGGCTTGCTTCAGGAAATCCACCGCCTTGGCGCTGCGCATCCCGCTCTTGCAATGCGCGACGATCTCGTCGGCTGAGTTCAACTCATTCACGCGCTTCGGCAAATCGCCCAGCGGAATCAGCTTGGCTTGCGGGATATTGCAGATCTGATATTCGTGCGGCTCGCGCACGTCGATCAGAACGAATCGGTCGCCCCGATCGATCTTCGCTTTCACTTCGGTTGGTTCGATGTCGCCTTCCACCGCCATCTCCTGTTGCGGCTGGTTCGGCACGCCGCAGAATTCCTGATAATCGATCAGCTTGGTGATGGTCGGATGATCGCCGCACACCGGGCACTCCGGATTCCGCCGCAGCTTCAACTCGCGGAACCGCATCGCTAGAGCGTCGTAGAGCACCAACCGGCCGATCAACGGCTCGCCGATTCCCAAGATTAGCTTCACAGTCTCAGTGGCCTGAATCAGACCAACCGTTCCAGGCAAAATGCCCAGCACTCCGCCTTCGGCGCAGCTTGGAACCAGCCCAGGAGGTGGCGGTTCCGGATACAAGCAGCGATAGCAAGGTCCGCCGGGATACGCGAAAATCGTCGCCTGGCCTTCGAAGCGAAAGATCGATCCATACACGTTCGGCTTCTTCAGCAGCACGCACGCGTCGTTTACCAGATAACGCGTCGGGAAGTTGTCAGTGCCGTCGACGACGATGTCGTAGTCCTTCAAAATGCCAAGCGCATTTTCGCTCGTGAGCGCGACCTCGTGCCGATCGATCTCGACATAAGGATTGATGTCGAGCATGGTTTCGGCCGCCGAATCCAGCTTCTTCTTGCCGACGTCCTTGGTCCCGTGAATCACCTGGCGCTGCAGGTTGGTGAAATCGACCACATCGAAATCCACCAGGCCGATGCGGCCAATGCCCGCCGCCGCGAGATACATCCCCAGCGGCGCACCCAATCCGCCGGTGCCGATCAAAGCAACCTTAGCTGCCTTCAACTTCAACTGCCCCTCCATGCCGACTTCGGGCATGATCAAGTGGCGGCTGTAGCGCAGGATCTCGTCCTTCGACAACGTAACGGGCGGCGCCGGCGGGGCAGCCACACCAGCCGATCCTCCGGCAATGCTCGGGACGATCGACACCGTGTCGCCATCTTTCAAGCGGCGTCGCTTCCTTGCTCAGGTAGCGAATATCTTCGTCATTCACGTACACGTTCACGAAGCTGCGCAGCTTGCCTTCGTCGTTGTACAGATGGCGGCGCAGTTCGGCGTACTGCCCGGTGAGCGACTTCAGCACTTCGCCCACGGTGGAGCCTGCGAGATCCACCGAGTCCTTCTTGTCGGCAAATTGGCGAAGCGGAGTAGGAATCAGAATCTTAGCCATAAGTCAGTTCTTCCTTCGGAGCTTCCGTCTGGTCGAAATCCGGGCGGTAGCTATTGGCGTGATCGAAACGCCCGTTCTTTATCGATAGTACGACGTACGAGAACCAGGGGCAGGAATGCTCCAGATCCCGCTTGGAAAAATAAGCGTCGCAATTGGGATGCGAGTGAAACACTCCGAGCACGTCCAGTCCCCGCTCCCGCGATTCCTGATCCACGCGATGCAGATCCTTGGGATCGATCACGAAGAAGTCTTCTTGCGGGCCGCTGTAGGAATTCGGAACGGAACGGCCTCTTGCACCACGCCATCCGCGCCAATCATCAGGCCGCAGCCTTCTTTCGGAAACGTGCCCTCTACGTGCGACACCATCGCGTCCCAGGCCTGCTTATTGATTTTGATCATCGTTCCAGAAGGGTTCGCTCAGATATTTGTATGCGCCGTCGCACAAGCACCGTGACGATCACGCCGCGCTCGCCCGCTTCCACCAATCTGCGCGCCACTTTCGACGCCGCCACTAGGTTCGCGCCGGACGAAATGCCCACCAGCAGCGCCTCTTCGCGAGCCAGCCTGCGGCACATCGCATACGCATCTTCAGTCTCGATCCAGATGTTTTCGTCGGCCAGCGCCGGATCGTAGATGCCCGGAACAATCGCCGTCGGCATATGCTTCAAACCTTCCAGGCCATGGAATCCGGACGATGGCTGCGCCGAAATGCACTTGATGCCCGGAACCTCTTCCCGCAGCCGCCGCGTGTTTCCCATGAACGTTCCACTGGTGCCCATGCACGCCACAAAGTGCGTGATGCGGCCATCGGTCTGCGCCAGAATTTCCAGCGCCGTCCCTTCGTAATGCGCCTTCCAGTTGGCCGGATTGTTGTATTGGTCCGGGTAAAAATAGCGCTCGGGATCCGCCTTGTAGATCTCCTGACACAACCGAATCGCCCCGTCCGATCCTTCGCCGGGATCGCTGAACACCATTTCGGCCCCATAAGCCTGCAGGATGTGCTTGCGTTCGATCGAGACGTTCTTCGGGAGGCACAGCTTCACCTTGTACCCTAGATAAGCGCCGATCATGGCGTAGGCGATGCCGGTGTTCCCGCTGGTGGCGTCCAACAGGATCTTGTCGTGGGTCAGCTTGCCCGTGCGCTCGCCGTCCCGAATCATGTTCAGCCCCGCGCGGTCCTTCACCGACCCGCCCGGATTGAAGAACTCCGCTTTCCCGAAGATTTCGACCCCCGGAAACTGGCTCGCGATCCGCTCCAAGCGAATGAGTGGCGTGTTTCCAATCAGTTGCAGGAGATTCGTCGCGACCAGGCGCGAGACGGGCGGGGCGGTGGTGGCGAGAGAGATTGGCATCTAGCTGATCCTATTGATTTTATCACCTAATTGTCGCTAGACAAAGAGCGGACAAACCGATCCTTTAGATGCTGGAATCTTGCTTTGGTTGCTATCCATTGCGCTATCATGCTTCCGTGAATCCTAAAACCGAATATGTCAATCTCTCGGCCAGCGATGGAACGTCGCTGCGCGCCTATGTCGCCCACCCGGAGGGCAAGCCCCGCGCAGGATTACTGGTGTTCCAGGAGGCGTTTGGCGTGAACTCGCATATTCGCGACGTCACGGAACGGTTCGCGCGCGAGGGCTATCTCTGCATTTCGCCCGAGTTGTTCCATCGCACGGCGCCCGGTTTCGAAACTGGCTACACAAATTTCCCGGAAGTGATGCCGCATCTCCAGGCTCTCACCGACGCTGGATTGGCGGCCGATATTCAAGCCGCCTATGGATGGTTGAAGAACGGTGGCGCGAAGGATCTGCCAGTCGGCGCCACCGGATACTGCATGGGCGGACGTACTTCGATCCTGGCGGCCCTCACGGTCCCGCTTGCGTGCGCGGTTTCTTATTACGGCGGCGGCATCGCTCCGCCCGGGTTCTTCCCCAGTCTGCTCGACCGTCTGAAAGACCTGAATGCCCCGACGCTCTATTTCTGGGGCGGATTAGACGCGCACATCGGCATGGACGCCGTGAACGCCATCACCGCTGCGCTCACCGCGGCCAAGAAGGACTATACGAACGTCGTTTTCTCCGCCGCCGATCATGGCTTCTTCTGCGACGCACGTGCCACTTACAACGCCGCTGCTGCCAAACAGGCCTGGGTGCTGACGCTGGAGTTTTTCAAACAGCATCTTACCGGCGCAGCATAAGAAGGTTGACGCCTGACTTTTTATCGCACCACTGAGATCGACGGCCTCTCCATCTTCTACCGGGAGGCCGGTCCGAAAGACGCGCCGACTCTCCTCCTGTTGCATGGACTTCCCTCGTCCTCGCGAATGTTCGAGCCGCTCTTCGCCCGGCTTTCCGATCGCTATCATCTTGTCGCGCCCGACTACCCCGGCTTCGGACACAGCGACTGGCCGGATCCCAAGAAATTCGCGTATACGTTCGATCACTACGCCGAGATCATGAATCACTTTGCGGAAGCGCTGGGGCTCTCGCATTACACGCTGTACATGCAGGATTACGGCGGTCCGGTGGGTTTTCGCATGGCTTTGGCCCATCCGGAAAAGATTGACGCGCTAATCGTCCAGGATGCTGTGGCGCACAACGAAGGGCTGGGGGCGAATTGGAAGCCGCGGCGCGCCTTTTGGGCCGATCGCGCAGCCAACGAAAGCACGCTTCGCATAAACCTCCTGTCGCTTCAGACCACGCGAACGCGCCATGTCGGTAGCGATCCCAACTTGGAGCGCTATGACCCGGATCTCTGGACCGACGAATTCGCCTTTCTCAGCCAGCCCGCCCAGGCCGATATTCAAAGCGACCTGTTCTACGACTATCGCACCAACGTCGAAGCCTACCCGAAGTGGCAGGCTTGGCTGCGCGAACGCCAGCCTCGGCTTCTGGTCCTATGGGGCAAATACGAAATGTCCTTCGATCCTTCCGAACCGGAGGCCTATCGCCGCGATGTGCCGAACGCTGAAGTCCACATTCTCGACGGGGGCCACTTCGCGCTCGATACAGCGGCGGATCAGATTGCGCAGCTCATCCGTGGATTCCTGTTCACCGATGCCCGTAATCTGTGAAAACGTAATCTCTGGTCTTCACGCCCGTGTGGCACGCGAACCCGCACTTGGCATCGTTCCCCTGCGGCGGCTTGCCAGCCAAGGTGCCGGGCGAGAAGGTATCGGATGCAGCGTTATAGTCGAACACGGCGTATCCCCATCCGCCGCTGTCCGCGAACCTCTTGCTGTCCTTCACCATGAAGTCGACGTCATGCTGGGTACCTGGCACCGTCGCTGACGGGAACGTCTCCAATTTTTTCGGGTTCCAATGGATCTTCGCCATCTTGGCGCCGTCGGGAAAAGGCTTACCGTTGCCGGGAGCGCCTTCCTGGTAGGCCTTGATCATCACAGGATTACCGAGAGTCGCGGCAAGAGCGCCTGCGCCGTTCAGACTGACGGAGACAACTTGCCAGGCATCATATCCTCGGAACTCAGAGAACGAGAGGCCTCCCGGCACTTTCAAGGCGTACTTATCTTGGGCAGCCACGGCCAGCGCCCCTAGAACAGAGAGCAATACTCCAACGAATACGATTGCCAGGATACTCTTGCGTTTCATGCCCAATCTCCTTCTTACCTTCCCGGTTCGATTAGTATACGGCAATCGCCGGAAAAATCTACCAGCACCGGCGAATTTAAAGCTGCCTCACGCCGGTCCAGCACAATTGGATGCCCAGCGCAATGAGCCAAACCGATAGCACGATGCGGAACGCCCGCTGCGGAGTGATGGCGGCCAGGTAGGTTCCTGCAAACGCTCCGAAGATTCCGCCGATCACCAGCTTCGTCAAAATTGCCAAGTCATAATTGCCTGCGCTGATTTGAACCCCGCCCCCGATCAGCGATAGACACAGGCCAAAGAAGAGATCGGTTCCAACCACCCGCGCGGCCGAGAGCGGAGTCAGCCACAACAACGCAAGCGATCCTACTGCGCCAGCGCCAGCCGACGAAAACCCGACTTCTGCGCCAATCGGCAGAGCGACGGCAGGCAGCCAACGCGACCAATCGCGCGTGGTATTCCGCGTGGGATGCAGCCACAGCCTGTAGAGATTCGCGCCGGCCATGATGACTACGGTCGATCCCAGCGCGGCATACAGGATTCCTTGGGAGCCCTTGGCATTCAGTTTTGCAAGTATGTACGATCCGGCGAGCACGCCTGGGATCCCGCCCGCCAGCATATAGCCCAGCACCCGATAATCCACTTGTTTGCGATAGATTTGCATCGGGACCACCAGGATTTTCACGGCGACGCTAAACGCCAAAGCCGTACCAACCGCATGCGCCGCCGGCACGTGCATGAAGAGAATGAGAACCGGCGCCGTGATCACTCCCGCGCCGACGCCAGTCACCCCAATCGCAACAGCGATGATGAAGCCGAGAATAATCTCCACGCGGTTACTCGCTCTGAATGTGGATGCCGCACTCCAGCTTGTGCCCCGCCCAGCGGCCCGAGCGCGGATTGTCCGGATCCACCGGCGGAGTGGTGCAGGGCGCGCAACCGATACTGGTATAGCCCTGATCGTAGAGCGGCAAAACAGGAATGCCGCGGCGTTTCAAATAGGCCCATACGTCGGCGTTGGTCCAATCCGCCAGCGGACTCACTTTCAGCAATTGATGGCCCGTAGGCAATTTGAAATTGATCTAGCGCCTGCAAATTGGCGCGTGTGGGCGACTGCTCGCGGCGCAAAGCTGTGAACCAGACGCCGTAGTCTCCCAGTCCACGGAACAGCGGTTCCACTTTGCGAATGCCGCAGCAGCGGTCGGGCGCAGTCTGGTTGAGGATGCCGAATTGGGATTCCTGCTCTGCCACCGACATTTTCGCCGAGAGATTCACCAGGTTCAAGTGCATCTGCTCGGTCATCTGATCGCGATAAGCGTAAGTTTCCGCGAAGTGATAACCGGTTTCTAGGAACAGCACGGGGATGCTGGGCTGTTGGGCAATCACCAAATCGACCAGCGCCATGCATTCAGTTTGAAAGCTGCAGGTAACGCAGGCTGCTCCGCCGTTTTCAGCGAACACGCCGCGAATCACCGCGGTCGCGTGATCGATTTTTTGGTCCAACGTCACGGTTGTCCGTCCTTCAGTTTCGTTAGATGCCTTCGCCACCGGTCAGCGATTCTTTTCGCAGCAGGATCTCGGTCTCTTCCAGGGTTGCGATTACAAAATTGGCCGCCTCGGCGTCATCCGCCGGCAGGTTCCAGTCCGGCGCTCTGTCCGACACCAGTAAAACCAGCAATCCCGCCTGTTCCAGCGCTCCCAGCGTCTCAGCGGAAGCGCCCTCAACCACGGTTACGGCGCATCCACGATCAAAGAGCCTTCGTTCCACCAGGCGGGCCAGCGCCTTGCGATCGCCCAGAGAAACAGTTTCTCCACCGTGCCGGTAGCGCGCAATCCGCTCCACCGGCGTTACGCGCTCTAGCTTAAGATCCAGCGCGGCAGCTTTGGGACGATCGCGTTCGGCGGCTACCGACCCGATAATCATGCCCGCGCCTACCGTGGCATTGGTTTCGGCGTCGATCAGGATCAGGCTGCCGGTGGCGCGATTCTGGTGGTACGCGTCAAAGTAAATCGGACGGCTGGTTTCGATGCGCAGCACGCCGATGGCGTTCATCTCCAACTGGTCGGCGGCTTCTTGCTGCAACGTCTTGATGTTGACGCGATGCCGCACAGCCTTCACTTCGGCGGGCAGGGTTTGCGCGGTGTGTTTCAGCAGATAGCGGCGATTCAGATCCAGCGGTTGCTCGCTGAGCCAGACCACGGTTGCGTCAAATTGCCGGCCTACTTCCGGCGTCTTCTGCGCCGACGCGAGCATGTCGCCGCGGCTGATGTCGAGCTCGTCCTCCAGGGTGAGCGTCACCGACATCGGCGCCACTGCTTCTTCCAGACGCCCGTCGAACGTTTCGATGGTTTTTACGCGCGAGCGCCGGCCGGCGGGCAGAGCCAGAACACTGTCGCCAGGGCGAATGGTGCCCGAAACCACTTGACCCGCATAACCGCGAAAATCCTGATTGGGGCGGATCACACGCTGCACCGGAAACCGGAAGGCTGTAATGCGCGCGCGATGGTGTACCGGAACAGTTTCCAGGAACTCCAACAAACAGGGGCCATCGAACCACGGCATGTTCTGGCTGGGTTGCACGACATTGTCGCCTTCCAGGGCGCTGATGGGCAGGAAGTACACCTGGGGGGCCATTTGTTGTGCAACAATCTGCGCTACAAATTCCCGAAACTCGGTCTCAATCGCTTGGAAGACCGCCTCATCATAACCAACCGCGTCCATCTTGTTCACGGCGATCACGAAGTTGGGAATTCCGAGCAGGGACGCAATATACGCGTGGCGCCGCGATTGGGGAAGCACGCCATTCCGCGCGTCGATCAGGATCACAGCCAGATCGGCCGTGGATGCGCCGGTGGCCATGTTGCGCGTGTATTGCTCATGGCCGGGCGTGTCCGCGATGATGAACTTGCGCCGCGCGGTGGCGAAATAGCGATACGCCACGTCGATGGTGATGCCCTGTTCGCGTTCGGCGCGCAGGCCGTCGGTGAGCAGCGAAAAATCGATCGGTCCCGCTGACCGGTTCACCGTCGCGTTGGTCACTGCCTTCAGTTGATCTTCGTAAACGCTTTGCGAGTCGTAGAGCAGGCGCCCGATCAATGTGGATTTGCCGTCGTCGACGCTTCCGGCGGTAGTGAACCGCAGCAGATCCTTGGCTTGCTCCCGCGCGAGGAAATCTTCGATCTGGAATGCGGGGGACTGGTCGGCGAGTGCAGCCATCAGAAATAACCCTCGCGCTTTTTGATTTCCATGGAGCCTTCTTGATCGTGATCGATCACCCGGTTCTCACGTTCCGATCTCCGGAAGGACACCAACTCCTCAATGATTTTTGGGATCGTGTCCGCGTCCGACCGGATGGCTCCGGTGCAGGGGCTGCAGCCCAGCGATCGCATCCGGCACCACACCATTTGCGGCTTTTCCCCCTGCAACAGAGGGATGAACGGCTGTTCGAGCGAAATCAGCGACTCGCCCCGCACTAGCATCTCGCGTTCTTTGGCGAAATACATGGGCACAATCGGTATCTTTTCGACATGAATGTACTGCCAGACGTCCATTTCGGTCCAGTTTGAGAGCGGAAATACACGCAAACTCTCACCTGGATGGACGCGGCTGTTGTACAGATTCCACAGCTCAGGCCGTTGATTCTTAGGATCCCACTGGCCTTTGTCGTCCCGAAACGAGAAAATGCGCTCTTTGGCGCGCGATTTCTCTTCGTCACGCCGCGCGCCGCCGATCGCGGCGTCGAACCCGCCTTGCCGCAGACCGTCGAGAAGTGCCTTTGTCTTCAACAAACCGCAGCAGCGTTGGGTGCCGAGACGGAACGGGTTCGCGCCGTCGTCGATCGCCTCTCGATTGGTGTAAACAATCAGCTTTACGCCGAGTTCAGCCGTGTAACGGTCGCGAAACTCGATCATTTCGCGAAACTTATAGGTAGTGTCGATGTGCAGGAGCGGAAAGGGGATCGGCGCCGGATGAAAGGCCTTCTGGGCCAGCCGGAGTAGAACCGAGGAGTCCTTGCCGATCGAATACAGCATCACGGGGCGCTGGAATTCGGACGCAACTTCCCGCATGATGTGGATACTCTCGGCTTCCAGCAGACGAAGATGGCCGAGTTGCGACATCATAAGCAGTGTAACAAATCAATCCGTACTATGTCTATTGAGATACGGATGTTAAGATGTAAGTCCTTCTTTTCTAATATCTTCCATTAATTGCTTGCCGGCGTTGGCAGGATAGCCGAAGTCCCAGAAGGGATCGGCTCCCGAGCTCTCCCAAATGCGTTTTTCGCGTTCGACCAGCATGCCCTCAAAGCGCTTGTCCAATTCGCTGACTTGCTGATCCATGCCTAACATAGAGATGATCCCACGCAGGTCCAGGTCGTTGCGATAATCCTCCAGGCCGAACTTATAGCCCCGCTCCACTTCACCGACGAACTTACCCCAGCGCTCGATCAAGCCTTTCCGTCCCGCCCGAATCACGTGCTCGGGGTAGCCGTTTTCGCGAAGATAGGCGGTCATTTCTTCGTCAGTCATGTGAGCGGTTTGCTTGCCGGCGGAAATAGCGCTCGCCGTCGTTAGGGATGAAGAAGGTGCGAATGGTTCTGTCCGGATTATAGGCGCCGAAGTAGCTATGGCGTCGATCGAAGCGGCTGAATTCGCCATCGGGCCGGCGCGATTCGAGGATAGGTCCGCCGACGGGTGCGTCCCGCAGCGCCTGCGCCAAATTCAAGTATTCGGCTTTGGTGATGGCGCCGAACTCTGACCCGTGCTTTCGATAATGTTCGTTGAACAGCGACGGCGTACGAAAGCCGGGGCCGGCGGCATAGAGAAGGATTGCGACGAGCAAACAGCCGGCGAGTCTTACGGCGCGCTTAGCCACGGATTTAGGGTACTGTCCACTTGCGCTGAATGGGCAAGCCAAAGCGCTGCAGCACCGCTTCGACGTCTTTTTCAGAGAGGCGCGAGGCGTCGTATTCGACGAGAAGCTTATCGAGCGAAGCAGCCAACTGCACTCGCTGGATGCCATACCAACTGTGGACGTCGGCGACGGCCGCGGCGTCATGATCCGTCAAGGGACGAATGAGATCGTATTCGAGCTGGACCTTAGTCATTCCGAGTCCTCAGGATATCACTTACTCTTGAGCTTCCATTCAATCTGGCGGATCATTCCGAGCCATACTTCGGCGTCGTGGCCGGCGAGATTCAGACGCCGGACCAACCTGCGGATTTTCGCGTCGGCGCTGTCGGTATGCACATAGCCGGACTTTTCCAGAACGTCGTTCAGGAGTTTCGTGAGGCGATCCAGCTCCTCCGCGGTGGCGGGTTTTCGCTTGTCGGGCTTGGGCGCAGCGGCCTTGCGCACCAATTCATAGAGACAGACCGCGACGGCCTGTCCAAGATTCATGGAGCCTTCAGTGCCGATGCGCAGCAGCCAATGGCAGTAGCTCAGATCGTCGTTCGCCAAGCCGAATTTCTCGGAACCAAACAGCAGCGCGACGGGCGAGGCGGCCAGTGACTTACGGACCAGGCGCGCGCCATATTCGATGGACCGCAGCGGATGCTGCAACTCGCGATGGCCGAGCGAAGTGGTTCCCACCACTAGCGTGCAGTCGGCGATGGCTTCAGCCAGGGTCGAAAACTCTTCGGCATCGCGCAGGATCTGGTGCGCATGCACCGCCGAGCGGGCTTCCTGAAAGGCCACATGGTAGGGATTCACCAAGCGCAGGTGCTGGAATCCGAAATTGGACATCGCTCGCGCGGCAGCGCCAATGTTGAGCGGGTTCCGCGGGGCGACTAAAACGACCCGCAGGTTGCTGTGGAAGTTATTGCTCGAGGTACGTGTAGCCGTTGAGGCCCTCTTCGTAGAATTTGAGCAGGCGGCCGGATTCTTCGTAACCGATGCGCCCTTCGCGCAGCGCTGTTTCCACATCGCGCCGGAACTCCTCAAGCAGCGCCTTGGAGTTGAACTGCACGTAATCCAGCACTTCGCGCACCGTGTCGCCGCGGATGACGGCGTCCAGAATCACATCGCCGCCGGGCCCCAGGCTGACATGGACGGCGTTGGTGTCGCCGAACAGATTGTGCAGGTCGCCCAGGATCTCCTGATAAGCGCCCACCAGAAATGCGCCCATCAAGTACGGCTCGCCATTGAAGGGATGCAGCGGCAGCGTGCGTTTCACGTCGCGCCGGTCGATAAACTGATCGATCTTGCCGTCGGAATCGCAAGAGATGTCGCCCAGCACGCCGCTGCGCGTCGGCATTTCGTTCAGCCGATGAATCGGCATGATGGGGAAGAGCTGCTTCACCGCCCAACTATCGGGCATGCTCTGGAAGAGCGAGAAATTGCAGAAGTATGTGTCGGACAGCATGCCGTCCAGGCCTTCCAGCTCTTCGGGGAAATAGTCCAGCTCCTTGGCCATGCGATGCAAACGCTTGCAGATGGCCCAGTAAAGCGTTTCGGCCTGGCTGCGCTGTGCCAGCGGGAGGTATCCCAGGCTGAACAGGTTCAGAGCGGAGTCCAGCGCCTGCTGCGCGTCGTGAAAACTCTCCTGCAGATTCTTGGAGCTTAATGAGCGATAGGTTTCCTGCAGATCGATCAGTGGCTGCTCGGCATCTTCAGGGACCGGCGAGAAGGTATCGTCGCCGAATCCGCTTACGCCCAGCACGTTGAAGACGAGCACGCTGTGATAGGCGGCGATGGCGCGCCCGCTTTCCGTAATGATGGTTGGGTGCGCTACTTCGGCTTCGTCGCACACATTCTGGATGTGATAGACGACGTCGTTGGCGTATTCCTGCAGCGTGTAGTTGACGCTGGATTCGAAATCGGTTTGCGAGCCGTCGTAATCGATGCCCAGGCCGCCGCCGACGTCGAGATATTTCAACCCGGCGCCGGCGCGTTTCAGCTCGGTGTAAATGCGCGCGCCTTCCATCACCGCGGCCTTGATCTGCCGGATATTCGTGATCTGGCTGCCGAGATGGAAGTGCAGCAGCTCGATGCAATCCTCCATGCCGACGGCCTTCATTTGATCCAGCGCCTGCAGGGCTTCGCTGACGGTGAGGCCGAACTTGGAGCGATATCCGCCTGACGATTTCCAGCGGCCGGAGCCTTTGCTGGCGAGCTTCAAGCGCAGTCCGATGGTAGGCCGCACGCCCACGCGCTGCGAATGTTTGACGATGAGATCGAGCTCGGTGTATTTTTCAACCACCGGGATGATCTGCCGGCCGATTTTCTGGGCCAGCATCACCATCTCAATGTACTCGTCATCTTTGAAGCCGTTGCAGATGATGGGGGTCTCGTTATCGGCTATCGCAAGCACGGCGAGCAGCTCTGGTTTGGAGCCGGCCTCCAGCCCGAAGTGATATGGGCGGCCAAAACGGAAGACCTCCTCCACCACGTGGCGCTGCTGGTTCACTTTGATCGGATAGACGCAGCGGTAATCGCCCTTGTAGTTATGCTCGGCGATAGCGCTTTGGAAGGCCTGGTACATTTCGCCCAGCCGGTGTTTGAGAATCTCGGCGAAGCGAATCAGGATGGGCAGCCCGATGCCGCGCAGCTCCAGTTTCTCGATCAGCTCGCGAAGATCGATACCGTGCGCCGGTTCCTTGCTGGGATGCACCCACAGGTGCCCGTTCGCGCCGACCGAAAAGTAGCCCTTGCCCCAACGCGCGACATCGTAGAGTTCGCTCGCATCGGTGACAGTCCACCGCTCGGTTGGCTCGTAAACGGCGGCTTCACTGAGTTTCAATTCGCACGTACCTCCAGCAACATGGCGCTAGATTTCAGTGTCCTAGGAATTGGCGTCCAGGGCAAGTAAATTTTTGACTGAGCGGGAGTTTGAACGTTTGGTTACGAAGGATGCTGGCCGCCGCTGCCGTTCCCGTGGCGCTCGTACCATTGGCGGACTATGTCCGTCAAGGCCGCAAGCTTCTACAGCGCGGTTTCGGTGCGATCCATGGGATTAGTTTGGCCGTTCACGTACCACTATTGTACGCTCGCGCCCAGCCCGACGCCGTCTTTGTGGGCCACCAATTCGGCTAGCGTGAAGATGCTCGCCAGCGCGATGCCCTTCCCGGCCAACAACTCGGTAGCTCCCTGCTGCCGGTCCACTAAACAAATTGCGCCCAACACGCGCATTCCAGCATCTTGCGCTTTCGCGATGGCCTGCGCGGTGGAGTCGCCACGGGTGCAGACATCGTCCAGGATCACTACGTTCTTGCCCTCGGTGGCCTCCAGGCCCTCGACGAACTTTTGCGTGCCGTGCTTCTTGGGCTCCTTGCGAATCACGAAAGCGCTGATGGGATGTCCGGTTTCCAGGCTTTCGCGCGCAATCGCAAACGCAATGGGATCAGCCCCCAGCGTCAATCCGCCTACCGCCTCGGGCGTCCAGCCGCGCTCCCGTATCTTCTGGAGAAACACGCGGCCCACCAGCGGCATAGCTTCGGCAGTCATGGTCGTCAGTTTTCCATCGACGTAGACGGTACTCTTTTCGCCCGAGTGCAGCGTGAAGCTTCCGGAGGTGGTCAAAGAACGGCTCACCAGAATGTCTTTGAGACGCGTGAGGTCATCTTGGGGCATAGTAGTCCGATTGTAGCCGGGCGCCGCTATTTCGGAAATGCTGGAAGCTGGGGGACCTGTGTATTCGCCGGCAGAATCGGGGTGCGCGCGACGTTCAACACCATCGCCAGCATCATGTAATAGCCATTGAGCGCCGTGATGCTCACCACGCCTGGCTCGCCGAATTTCTTGACGGCCCGTTCGTACGTCGCGTCCGTGACGCTCTTATTCTGATTTAGCTCGGTCCAGAAATCGTACACAATCTGTTCGTCCTCGGGCAGGCCCGCGGGACGCCGTCCTTGGGCGATGGCGTTGACAGTCTCCTCGGTCAGACCGGCCTTCAGGGCGCGTGAATAGTGCGCGGTCCACTCAAATTGCTGAGTCCAATCGCGGGCCGCTAAAAGAATCACAAGTTCGGTGAGCTTCGTTCCCAGCACGCCTTCGTTGCGGAAGTAGGTGGCCATCGCATAGGCCTGGGTCGCCAGCTTGGGCTCGCGCAACAAAGGAACGAATGGCCCGCCCAATCCGAAGGAACCGGATGTCATGGCGGCGGCCGCTTTGGTCTGGGCTTCGGTCATTTTGTCCGCCGGGATCATGGGGAGCCGTTCCTGCGCCGCAGCGACGACCAGGGACGCGAAAAGAGTGAGGACTAGTTTGTGGAACATAGTAAAGGCTCTCACACCCGAAACGTGTCCGCGCGCCAAGTGACTATGGACTGCTTAATGTCCTTGGACTGCATCTTCGCCGTCAACACCTGTGCGACTAAAGGGGCCAACTCTTGATCTGACGCGAAGCGCAGCGCGACCAATTGGGATTCGGTCAGCTCTCCGATGCGCGAGCTCAACTCGCCTGACAGCAGCGCCTGAAGCCGCAGGCGCTCCTCCAGGCGGATCAGCCGATCCTGCAAACGAAGGTCGTTGCTCCGAATCAAGACCGTCGCAACGGAAAAAAGAATCCCCATTAACACCAGGAGCCATGAATCTAAGCGACGGTAGTGCAGAACCACGTTAACGATGCTCAGGATCAGTAAGACCAACCCGCCCGGAACCAGGAAGAAATGGAACGGCGGATGAAACCGGGTGTGATTGGCGTAGGTCTGTGGAACGTTCTCTGCCATGGTCCCTCCTTAAAGGGAGAAGCGCTTGAATTGATTGCCCTAACTATGCTAGGGTAACCTCTTTGGGACAGTGTTTTTGGGCGTGAGCTGTCTGAATGCAGCCGCCTTCCCGTAGTCTACAAGTTCCCTTCTAAACAATGGAATCAACGTTACACGATCTGGGTGCGTTACTGCTAAAGGCGATCCCCACTGTTCTCCTTTTGCTGGTTGTCCATTTCTATCTGAAGAAGATGTTCTTCGGCCCGATGGGCGAAGTGCTGGCCAAGCGCCGAGCCCTCACCGAAGGCTTGCGGGAATCGGCTGAGGCAACGCGCGCCAAGGCTCTCGCGCAAACCGCGGACATTGAAGCCCAGTTGCGGCAGGCGCGTGACGAGATCTATCAGGAACAAGAAGAGGCACGGCGTCGGTGGACCACCGAACAAGCCAGCCAATTGGATGCAGCCCGGACTCAAGGGCGCGAGCTGATTCAACAGGGTAAACAGCGCTTGGACGCCGAGGCGGTCACGGCCAAAAGCCAGCTTGCCACCACGACCGATGCGCTGGCCGACCAGATTGTGCGGACCTTGCTCGAAAGGAAAGCAGCCTGATGCGTAGGATAATCCTAGCCGTCGGGTTGGGTATTGCGCATGGCATCGTACGCGCTCCCGCAGGAATCCACCGGACAGAAACAGGAAAGCCGAACAGGGCGATCCGTTGATCGGGTGGAAGTGGGCGAATTTCGTGATTCTGGCCGGAGGGTTGGGATATTTGATCGGCAAGAACGTTCCGCCGCTGTTTCGAAAGCAGTCCAGCGAAATTAAGAGCGCCTTAGACGAAGCAGCCAAAGTTAAGCAAGAAGCCGCGGCATACGCAGCGAGTATCGAGGCTCGGCTGGCTAATCTCAAGAGCGAAATCGAGAAGCTGCGGGTGAGCGCGCGCACGGACATGGCCGCCGAAGGCCAACGCATCGGAAGCGAAACGGAACATAACCTGCAGCGCATCCGCGAGCAGACTGCGCAAGAAATCGAGTTGCTGACGCGCAGCGCCACCGATGAGCTGCGGAAGTATTCGGCCGAGCTGGCGCTGGGTCTGGCAGAGCAGCGCATCAGGTCCAGCATGAATCCGGAAACTCAGCAAAAGCTGCAAGAGGGCTTTCTGCACGACCTGAGCGAACGCGCCACTCCACGGGCGGCGAACTGATTTATGGCATCCGCTGTCGCAAACCGCTACGCCCAAGCCCTGGTTGACGTTGTCATGGCGCCGGGATCGCTGTTGAAGCCGGAGGACGCCGTGATGCAGTTGCGCGCGGTGGACGCGATGATTCAGGAATCGGCTGAGTTGCGCCACGCCTTGCTGACGCCCGCGATTCAGAACTCGCGCAAGCGCGCCGTAATGGCGAAATTGCTGCAGGAAGCCGGCGGAGGGTCGCCGCTGATCCGCAATTTCACTTACGTGCTGATCGATCACCGGCGCATCGCGGCGATTGGGGAAATTCGCGAAGCCTTCGAGCTGCAACTGGACGAACGCCTGGGGTTCGCGCGCGCGGAAGTGACCTCGGCGACGCCGCTCGATCAAAGCGTGGGATCAAATTTGGAATCGCAATTGTCCCGGCTCACGGGGAAACGCATGCGCCTGCGGTTTGACGTCGATCCAGCTCTGCTGGGCGGCGTTGTGGCGCGCATCGGATCTACGGTATATGACGGCTCGGTCCGGGGGGAGCTGCGCCAGTTGGCCAAGAAGCTAACCGGGCAGCCGGGCTAAGACGACGAAATAGGGGTGAACTATGGCTCAAATCCAAGCTGATGAAATCTCGCGGGTGCTGCGCGGGGAAATCGAGAATTACGAAAAGGCGATCAATGTTTCCCAGACCGGATCGGTGATCTCGGTGGGCGACGGTATCGCGCGCGTGTACGGCCTGGAAAACGTCATGTCGGGCGAGATGGTGGAGTTTCCGCACGGCGTCACCGGCATCGCGCTGAACCTGGAAGAAGACCAGGTGGGAACCGTGCTGCTGGGCGAGTATCAGGAAATCAAGGAAGGCGACGAAGTCCGCCGCACTGGCAAAATCATGTCCGTGCCGGTGGGCGAGGCGTTGGTTGGCCGCGTGGTGAACGCGCTGGGACAGCCTATCGATGGCAAAGGGCCGATTGTGACCACGGAGACGCGCCCGGTGGAAGCCATCGCTCCCGGCGTTGTAGATCGCCAGTCGGTGCGGGAGCCGCTGCAAACCGGCGTCAAAGCGATCGACGCCATGATTCCGATCGGCCGCGGCCAGCGCGAGCTGATCATTGGCGACCGGCAGACCGGCAAGACCGCCGTCGCGCTGGACACCATCATCAATCAGAAGGGCGGCGACGTCATTTGCATCTACGTCGCTATCGGCCAGAAGCGTTCCACCGTTGCGCAAGTGGTGAAGACGCTGGAAGACTTCGGCGCCATGGAATACACCATCGTGGTGGCGGCTACTGCTTCCGATCCAGCGCCCATGCAATACATCGCGCCCTATGCAGGCTGCGCCATGGGTGAGTTTTTCCGCGATACCAAACGTCACGCTCTCTGCATCTACGACGATTTGTCGAAGCACGCCGCGGCGTATCGCGAAATTTCGCTGCTGCTGCGCCGTCCGCCTGGACGCGAGGCGTATCCTGGCGACGTGTTTTATCTTCACAGCCGCTTGCTGGAGCGCGCGGCGAAGCTGAACGACGAAAAAGGCGGCGGATCGCTCACCGCTTTGCCCATCATTGAAACGCAGGCCGGCGACATTTCGGCCTACATTCCGACCAACGTGATTTCCATCACCGACGGGCAGATCTTCCTGCTGGCCGATCTGTTCAACTCCGACGTGCGCCCTGCCATTGATGTGGGTCTCTCGGTGAGCCGCGTCGGCGGAAGCGCGCAGATCAAAGCCATGCGGCAAGTGGCCGGATCCTTGCGATTGGATCTGGCGCAATATCGCGAGCTGGCTGCCTTCGCGCTGTTCGGGTCCGAACTGGACAAAGCTTCGCAGCAGCAGTTGGGCCGCGGTAAGCGTCTGATCGAAATTCTGAAGCAGCCGCAATATAAGCCCGTGCCCGTGGAGAAGCAGGTGGTGATCATCTACGCGGGCACCGGCGGCATGCTGGACGATCTGGCCGTGGAGCACGTTCGCCCGTTTGAGAGCTGAATTCAATCGTTATCTCGACACCTCGCAAGCCGCGCTGCTCAAGGAGATCCGCGAGAAAAAAGCCCTGGACGATCAGCTGAAGACCAAGCTGAACACAGTGATCAAGGAATTCAAGGAGCGCTTTGTCGCGCAACATAAGGAAGCCCTCGCCAGCGCATAGCACATGCCCAGTCTGATCGATTTACGCCGGCGCATTCGCTCGGTGAAAAACACGCAGCAGATCACCAAGGCCATGAAAGTGGTCTCGGCGGCGAAGCTGCGGCGCGCGCAGGACCGCGTGATCGCGGCCAGGCCGTACGCGCAAATCATCCAGCGCATGCTGGCGAATGTGGCCCAAGCGGCGGCTGAACAGAACGAAGACGAAGAGATCGCGCTGCTGGCCCGGCGTCCCGAGAAAAAGATTCTGTTGCTGATCATCACGGCCGATCGCGGTCTGGCCGGCGCTTTCAACTCCAACGTGATTCGCGCGGCGCAGAAATTCATCGTTGAACATCGCGAATCTGAAGTCCATTTGGAACTGATCGGCCGCAAGGGCCGCGAGTTCTTCAAGAGACGCCACTCAAAAATCACTGGTGAATACACCACGCTCTTTCAAAAAGCCCCGCGCTATGAAGATGCGCTGGAGATTGCGCGCAAGGTGATCGATCTGTTCCAAAAGGCCGAAATCGATTCGGTTTACCTGGTCGGGAACAATTTCAAAAGCATGATGGCGTCGCTGCTGGTTACCACCCGTCTGCTGCCGGTGGAGCTTCCCGAGAAAAAAGAACAGATCGACTATATCTATGAACAGCCGCCGGGCGAGCTGCTTCAGGCGCTGCTTCCGCGCTACATCGAATCGCAAATTTATCGCGCCATGCTGGAGTCGGACGCGGCCCAGCACGCCGCGCGCATGACCGCCATGGAGTCCGCCAGCTCGAACGCTTCCGACGTCATCAGCTCGCTGACGCTGCGGATGAACCGGGTCCGGCAGGCCAGTATTACAAGAGAGATTATCGAGATCGTAAGCGGCGCCGCCGCTTTGGACTAAAGAGGCATTTATGGCAACTACAACAGAGACGCAGGTGGTGGGCAAGGTCATCCAGGTGGCCGGTCCGGCTATCGACGTTCAGTTCCCCGAGCATCAAATTCCCGTCATCAACACGGCCATCCACATCACCAGCGAAGGCTTTGACACCGAGGTCCCCATCGACGTGATGGTGGAAGTGGCGCAGCACATCGGCGAAGGCCGCGTCCGCACCATCGCGCTACAGCCCACCGATGGCATGGTGCGCGGAATGAAGGCCGTCAGCCTGGGTCACGGCGTGGAGGTCCCGGTTGGAAACGAGACGCTGGGCCGCGTGATGAACGTCATTGGCGAGCCGGTGGACAACATGGGTCCGGTGAACACCGCGCAGAGGTGGCCCATTCATCGAGCTGCTCCGGCCTTCGACGAGCAGGCCACCGAACTGCAAATGTTCGAGACCGGCATCAAAGTGATCGATTTGCTGGAGCCGTATCTCCGCGGCGGCAAGATCGGACTATTTGGCGGCGCGGGTGTCGGCAAGACCGTCATTATTCAGGAGCTGATCAACAACATCGCTCTGAAGCATGGCGGCGTGTCGGTGTTTTCAGGCGTGGGCGAGCGCACGCGCGAAGGCAACGACTTGTGGCATGAAATGCAGGAGTCCGGCGTGCTGGATCCTCGCGACTACACCAAGTCCAAGGTTGCTCTCATCTATGGACAAATGACGGAGCCGCCTGGGGCCCGCTTGCGCGTTGGCCTCACCGGTCTTACCGTCGCCGAATATTTCCGCGATGAAGGCGGGCAGGACGTGCTGCTGTTCATCGATAACATTTTCCGCTTCACGCAAGCGGGCTCGGAAGTATCCGCGTTGCTAGGGCGCATGCCGTCGGCGGTGGGTTATCAGCCCAACCTCGCCACTGAAATGGGTGAATTGCAGGAGCGCATCACCTCTACCAAGAAGGGCTCCATCACGTCAGTGCAGGCCATTTACGTGCCTGCCGACGACTATACCGACCCCGCGCCGGCCACTACTTTCGCCCACTTGGACGCTACTACCAACCTGACGCGCAGCCTGGTGGAGCAGGGTATTTATCCCGCAGTCGATCCGCTGGCTTCCAGTTCGCGCATCCTCGATCCGCTGGTCGTCAGCCCGGAGCATTACGCCGTCGCGCAACAGGTGAAGCAGATACTGCAGCGCTACAAGGACCTGCAGGATATCATCGCGATCCTTGGCATCGACGAATTGTCGGATGACGATAAACAGACTGTTGCGCGCGCCCGCAAAATCCAGAAGTTCCTTTCGCAGCCTTTCCACGTGGCCGAGCAGTTCACCGGCATCAAGGGCAAGTACGTATCGCTGGCCGATACGGTTCGCAGCTTCAAAGAAGTTGTGGATGGCAAGCATGACGACCTTCCGGAGCAGGCGTTCTACATGCAAGGCGACATCGAAGACGTGAAGAAACGCGCCGAAGAGCTGAAGAAGGCTTAGTTGATGGCGGACACGTTCGATATCGAGATTGCCACGCCGGAGCGGTTGCTGGCGCGCGAGAAGGCGGTTCGTGCGCAAATTCCCGCCAAGGACGGTTATATCGGCGTGTTGCCGGATCACGCGGCGCTGTTGTCGGAGCTAGGCATTGGCGCGCTGACCTACACCACGCCCGGCGATCACCGTTTCAGCATCGCGATTTCCGGCGGGTTTCTGGAAATTCTCGATAACGTGGTGAGAGTGCTCAGCGATGCGGCCGAGAAGGGCCACGAAATCGACGTGTCGAAAGCCGAACAAGATCTGAAACAGGCGCAGGACGCCATGGTGAATCCAGCTCTGGGGATAGACATCGCGTCGGCTCTCATTGCCGCCCGCGCCGCGCAAGCCCGCATCGACGCCGCTCGCAAAGAAGTCAACAAGGAAGAGTAGCCGGCCGCTTTCGATAGAATGGAAGCAGGCAATGTTCCGGGCTATTTTCTATCTTCTTCTCACGGTAGTCTCTATTTCCGTATTGAAGAGCATCGTCGGGATCGTCCTCAAGGGATTCGCGCAGGCGATGAAGCCTGGCGCGGGTATGCCCGGCGCGCCGCGTCCCTCCAATCAAGTCCCTTTGACTGGTGAGCTGAAGAAAGACCCGGTGTGCGGGACGTACATTTCCACGGCCAGCTCGATTAAGGAAACCGTGTCGGGCCAGACCATCCATTTTTGTTCCGCCGAATGCCGCGATAAATACGTTGCTACGATGGCTCGCTAGTTTCGGCGTCGCGCTTTCGTCCGCGTGGGCAGCGCCGGTTTTTTACCACGACGTTCTTCCCATCCTGCAAAAGCATTGCCAGGAATGCCACCGGGCGGGTGAGATCGCGCCCATGCCGTTTACCACTTACGCCGAGACCCGTCCGTGGGCGAAAGCGATTCGAGAACAAGTGCTCGCGCGGAAGATGCCGCCGTGGTTCGCGGACGCCGCATATGGGCACTTCGCCAACGATCGTTCGTTGTCACAGGCTGAGATCGACACGCTCGCTTCCTGGGTGGATGCGGGTGCGCCCGCCGGAGATCCAACTGCAGCTCCGCCGGCTCGCGACTGGCCGCAGGGCTGGAACATAGGAACTCCCGATGTCGTCTTCGAAATGCCGAGCGCATTCCCGCTGCCGGCGAAAGGCGCAATCGATTACCAATATCTAATTCTCCCGACGCGCTTCACCGAAGACCGCTGGGTACAAAAGGTGGAAGTTCGCACCAGCAGCCGCGCCGCGGTGCATCACGCCGTGGTCTACATTCGCGAGCCCGGGTCCAAGTGGTTAGAACAGGAACCGCGCGAGAAAACCTTTACTGTGCCGATCGCCAAGGGCTTCACCACTAGCGACCTGTTGATGGTGTACACGCCCGGCAATTCCTTCGATCAGTGGCCCGCGGGGATCGCTAAGCGAATCAAAGCAGGCTCCGATCTGGTGCTCCAAATGCACTACACCGCGAGCGGCAAAGCCACCGAAGATCGAACGCGCATCGGGATTGTCTTCGCCAAGGAACCACCCAAGCAAGCGGTGCTTTCGCTGCAAATGAGCAACGACCGGTTTGTGATTCCTCCCGGCGATTCCAACTATCGCGTCCAAGTTACCGGAACTCTTCCGAATGACGCGGTGGTCATCAGCATGTTCCCGCACATGCATCTGCGCGGCAAAGGATTCGAATATCTAATCACTGCTCCAAATGGACGCGTGGAAACGCTGCTCAAGATCAGCCACTACGATTTTCAGTGGCAGCTTAACTATCGTCTTACTGAACCTAAGCTCATCAAGGCCGGCACGCGATTGCAGTGGGTGGGCTATTTCGACAACTCGGCCAATAATCCCAACAACCCCGATCCCGCGGCAGAAGTTCGCTTCGGTGAACAGAGTTGGGAAGAGATGATGGTCGGCTTCTTCGATGTCGTCGTGGATGCGGGAGTCAACAAAACGGGATTCTTCGAGCGCAAATAGTGCCCAGACGCTATAACGGTTAGACTGCGAAAAACATGGTGATTGCAGCACCTGGACAGTTACACTAGAGCTTCGACGCTCTTATGTGGGGAAAACAAAACGACGGACAAATGATTCAGAATCAACCGGTTCAACCTAACCAGCCGACGGCCGCTGTGTCCGCCGCCCGGCCTGCTCAGACGCCGCATCATCCTCCTCCGGCCGGTCTCACCGTGTTCGGCAAGTCGATGAAGATCATCGGTGACGTCACCAGCGACGAAGAACTTTACCTGGACGGCGAACTGGACGGCAAGCTAAGTCTGAGCAATCGTCTGACGGTTGGCCCTAATAGCAAGATAAACGCCAACATCAAGGCTCAGGAAATCGTTGTGTTTGGCACCATCAAGGGGAATGTCGAGTCGGAGACCCGCGTTTCGCTGCGGACTGGAGCGTCTATCGTTGGCGACATCAAGACCGCCGGGATTGTCATTGAAGACGGGGCTTATTTCAAGGGCGGCATCGATATCTCACGCAACGGTGAAAACAAACCTGCGCCTAAAGTGCAGGGTGCGTCAGCCGGGCAAAAAGGCTAGAGAAATTAATGCATGTGCAACAGTTTTGTGGTTTCGCGCGTCAGATAGACTGAGGCCGCACCCTCAGAGATGGGGAACTGTGACCGTGAAAGAGGGCGCCCGTTGGAAGGCGGGCGTCCCTCTCCCTCCTTTTTATCCCTACCGCACTGCTTTGAGTTTGCTCTCGATTCGTTTGCGGTCCGCGTGCCCGGGCTTTAGATCCAGGGCCGACTGATAAGCCGCCCGCGCCTCGGCAGGATGCTGGCGCGCCGCTTCCAAATCTCCAATGCGTTCGTACAAATCCGGATCGCGCGAATCCTGTTTCGTCACTTGGTGCAACTGATCTAACGCCCCATCGCGATCGCCGGTCTTTGCCAAAAGATCCGCCAGAGCGTTGTGCGCTGCCGCGTAGTCCGGCTTCGCCTCCAGCACTTTCCTATATTCCTGGATAGCCTGGGCGTTATCTCCCGCAGTGGCAAGCGCGCCCGCCAGGCTGAGGCGCGAGGGAAGATAATCTGGCGACTGCGTGAGATTCTGCCGCCACAAATCCATAGCCTCCTGCTGACGATCCTTCTGCTCTGCCAGCAACAAAGCAAGATTGTGCCGCGCAGGCAGCAGAGTAGGATCCTTCTGCAAGGCCTGCCGGTAAAGCTGTTCGGCTTGGGTGCGCTTCCCTTCCGATGCCTTTAGAGTACCCAAAGCATTGTAAGGCTCGGCGGAATTCGGCGCGAGCATTTCCGCCTTCGTATACGCGGCCTCCGCGTCCTTACGCCGATTCAAGCGCTGATAAACCAGGCCCAGGTTGTAGGGCAAGTAACTGTACTGCGGCGACAGCCGGATGGCTTCCTGGTAAGCGCGAATCGCCGATCGATAGTCGCCCGTTTCCACATATGCCAAGGCTTCGTTGTGCAGCGGATAGGACCAGTGTTGCGCGCGGCGAACGGCGTCACGGAAAGCCGGGATGGCTTTCTCGTACTGGGCTTGCTCGAGATAAGCGATTCCGAGCGCGTTGAATCCATAAGCGCCGCCCGGGTCGATCCGCACCGCTTGCTCCAGTAAATTGGCCGCCTGAGGAAACTTCTTGTCGAACAACAGGGCTCGGCCCTGGAAGAAATCTTGCCGGCCTTCCAGGAACAGCGACTCTTGCGTCAGCATGCGCGCGGCGTCCATATAGCGCGCGCCGCTTTGAAACTCATCGCGCGATTGCGGCGTCTGGTCACCCGTCAAATAGCGCAGCAGCACTTGCTGCGCCTTGTTTTCAAGAGCGACGCGCAGCTGGTTCTGGAGCTCCTGAAACTGTTCGGGCCCGGCGGCGGATTTCAAGTCCCCGAGCGCGGTGAAGGCGTTATTCGCATCGCTGGGCAAAATCCTGCCGGCGCTGATGGCCGACGTCAGCCGGTCCGTCATTTCTTGCGACGCTCGCGCTCCCGCCACCTGACCCTGCGGCGCTCCGGCCAAATAAAGTGGCCCGCCGTTGCGCGAGTCCATCAGCATTCGCCAATGTGCTACATCGATGCCCGATTTCTTGGTATTGGAAAGCCGCATCATGTTGTCGTAGGTGCCGAACTCGCGCGGATGCTGCTTATTGGCGGTCGCCATCGGCACTTGATCGCCGACATATTTAATCAGCTCTTCCGCATCCACCACGCCGTCCATGTTTGCGTCGGCCGCGCCTTCCAAACCCTTGATGACGTAATAGCTGAAGACGCCATGCCCGCCGCCAAACTCGGGACCTTCCAGCGAAACCTCGCGCGGCCGGCTGGCCAGCAAACCGAAAAGATCGCCTTGGATATCGCCCAGTTGCTGGACGTTGGCGCTCACGGTCGTGTTGTGAATGGTCCCTACCGTTCCCGCTTTGCATACATCCACGAACAAGAGCACTCGTCCCACTTTGGCCAGCTGTTCTTCAAACAGCGATTGCAGCTCATCCACCGCGAGAGCCGTGCTTTTCAAATCCTGTGGATCCGAATCGTAGGTGAGAATGAATGCGCTCTTGCTGCCGGGCGTCTCCACCGTCCCGTGCCCTGCGATCAGGATAATCACGGTGTCGTTCTTGCCCGCGCGCCGCTTGATGAAATCCTGGAAGCCATTGCGAACCGCCGCCGTGGTGGCTTTCTCATCGGTCAGCAGCATAATGTTGCCGGCAGGCACCGCGCCGCCCAGTGGACTCTCCAGCAGCTTGCCGAATACGCTGGCGTCCGCGTTGGCAAACTGTAGCGACAAATCCGGCTTAGCGTATTTCGAGATGCCCACCAATAGCGCGAACGTTTGTCCGCCGGTCTGTGCCGCCGCGGAAGCCGCCGACGCCTGATCCGCCGCCGCTTGTTCCAGCTCGAAAATCTTGCTCTTGATCCACACCGCGTCCGGCCACAGCTCGCGGAGTTTGTTGTACGCATCCACGGCATTCGCGTTGAGCTTGTGGTTCTCGAAAATAGTCGCCTCGGTAACCAGCGCGGCCTCATCCTTCGGATTCGCGGCCAGCTCGGTATCAAAAGGCGCAAGTTCGGCCCGCACGTCGGCCGGCAGCTTGTCGTGCGCGATGGGCGTCACCTCCGGTACTCAACCCGCGCGTCATGCTGACGCCATAGTGCTGCTGGCTGGCAGCTGCCACGCGCAAAGTTTGCGGCAGCGTGCAGGCGCGCGCCGGCTGCTCCGAAATCTTTCCGGTTTTCACCTTGGGCGCTTTGGCATCCAAGCGGACTTCCCCGGCCGGCAGCAGCGTATCCAGAGATTTTGCCGGACAGAACAGGAATGACGCTGGACCGGTTTCGGTCCTTAAGCCGTCGCCCGAAAACAGCAGATCCCCCGGCCTGGCCGCCAGTGGGGTTTCGGTATCGGCGCGCAGCAGCTTGCTTCCTGTTGCAGTAAGAACCAATCCAACCGGCTCTTCCTTGGCATCCGCAAAGCACAAAACAGCGCACATGAGGAGCAGCGCTACTGACCCGCTACGCATTCACCGCTGCCTTTACCGCCAGCGATGCCACCGTGAACAAGTCGATCGGCAAAGCCTTGCCGCGCACCGGCGCTTGTCCCAGATGCAGCGTCTCTACTTCGCTTCCCAGCTTACTTTCGGTGGCGCCGGTCATCAGCAATTTCGTGTGGTGCTCCTTGTTCAGACTTTCGAGCCTGGAAGCCAGGTTGACCGTGTCCCCCAGAACCGTAAACTCCATTTTATCGGCTGATCCTACATTGCCTAGAACCACCGGCCCGGTATGGATCCCAGCGCCAGTTTCGAAGCGGCTGCGCGCAGTGACCATGCGGGTGGCGCACCGCACCGCACGAAGCGCATGATCGCCCGGAGCAGCGCCTTCATCGTCGTCCGAAAATACCGCCAGAATTCCGTCGCCAATGAATTTATTCACATGCCCGCGATATGCCAGAATGATCCCCACCATCGTGCCCATGTATTCGTTTAAAAGCTGGACCACCACTTCCGGACCTTGCTCTTCCGAGACCTGCTCGGTGAATGCCGTGAAGCCGCGGATATCCGTAAATAGGATCGTCACTTCCATCCGCTTGCTCGATAGGGCAATCGCCTCAGACTCATCCAGCGAGGTGGCCAGTTGCTTGCCGACGAAGAGCGATATCGCGCGCTGAAAGAGATTTCCGCGATTTTCCTGGGTGGCGTTGCGATACACCAGCGAAGCGACTAAGCCCATCGACGTTCCGAGCAACACTTCGGAAGTGGAAAGAACGAGTCTGCGTTCGAATAGCAGGTGCGTCCCAACCAAAATCGCCAGGACTTCCAGCAACACGAATACGGCGGCGCGGCCGGCCGGGAGCGACGTGACGATCAATACGGCCAGGGTGGTCGCCGCCAGCAGGGCCAGCACCAACGCCCATTGTGGCGCAGGCAGCAGATAACGCCGTGTCAGCAGCGTGAGCACCGTGCTGGCATGAATCTCAACGCCAGGTGTCAGCCACTTGGTCCCGCTGAACAAGGTGAAGAACGGCGTCGCGCGGCGGTCGTCGAGAGCGTCCGTTCCCACCAGCACAATTTTGCCACCCACCCATTTTCGTAATTGATCGATATTTCCAGCCTTGGCTGCAGCTTCAAAATCGGCCAGCGATACGCTGGGAAACGTGTCCGGCGGCCCGGCGTAGTTGATGGCGATGGTCCGGTCCTCGCCGATCGGGAATCGACGTGGTCCTGGAAAACCAGGTCGCCGTGTTTGAACTCGGCATCGCTTCCCGCGACTTTTCGGCGATCCGCAGCGCGAGATGAACGCTCCGGCGCGGCATCCCCCGCATTGGGCGATGGCGCCTCGATCAGTTCCTGCCGGCGTACGAAATCATCGGAATCGACAGTGAGGTTGGCAAACCCAGCCAAGCCGAGTGCGGCCGACAGCATATTGACCGGAATCCGCTGCGCTTCCGGATTCGTGTGGATCGCTGTCGCATAGGCGCAAACCACCGGCACCGGCGATGTGCTGACTGCCTCGCCCAGGATCGGTCGAAGTCTGGTTCGTACTTGTCCACCGGGATGCCGAAATCCAGATCTAAGCCGATCACCTTAGCGCCGGCTTGTCCGGCTGCGCGAATCACATTGGCGTAATGCTGGTGCCAAAAAATCCGAAGTTCCCGAAAAGTGTCAAAGGTCTTCTGGTCCGCCAGCAGAAGGACGATGTTAGAAGTGTCCGGGCGGCGGCCTAGCAGATTGGCCAGCCAATCTCGCACCACAAAATGCGCATCATAGGCCTTGAGGTTGAGAATTTGGAAGAAGCGGATGTTGCTCAACAGGGATGCTCCCAGTGCGCTCCCGGCAGCCAGAACAGCGCAGAGGGCCCAGTGCCTCCACTTCTTCTTCATGGTAACCTGCATCTTACTACGACAGTGCGGTCATCGCGCTTTAGGGTGGTGGATATAATTCCTGCATTTCGCGCGTTTCTGCTGTTGTTGCTGTGCGTCGCCGCCGGCATCTCGCAGACCACGCAAGGGCTGATTTCAGGCCAATTGATCGATTCGGTGACCGGCCGCCCGTTGGCCTCCGCCAGTGTGCTTTACTCCAGCGTCACCAGCAATCTGGCGGGCGCGGCCTTGAGCGACGCTTCCGGCTACTATTATCTCCCGTGCTTTCGCCGGGCATTTATCAGCTCCGGGTGACCGCCGCCGCCTACCAATCGCAGGAGGTGCAAGAACTGGAACTGACCGTGGCCGCGCGCATCGAGCTCGATTTCCGTTTGCGGCCGCTCAGCGATGTTTGGGAATCCGGCGAATACAGAAGCGTTTTTCTCCCCGGACAAAAGACCATCGTTACGTTTTATGGCCCCGACGTCGACCCCAGCAAATCAGGATCCTTTGAAGCCCAGAAGGGCCGGCGCGAGCCGCTGGAGTCCACGGTTTCAGAGGTGATCGACTCGGGCGAAATCGAGAATCTTCCGCTGCAGGGCCGCGACGTCTATTCGCTGCTGGTCACCCAGCCTGGCGTCACCTCCGATTTGTCTACCGGCCGCGGGCTGGGCCTTTCAGTAAACGGCCAGCGGCCCTCGTCGTCCAACTACCTTCTGGACGGCCTGGAGAACAACAACTACCTGATCACGGGCCCGCTGGCGGTGGTGGCGCCGGAAGCGATTCAGGAATATCGCGTCTCCACCAACAACTTCTCGGCCGAGTATGGGCGGACGTCGGGATTCCTGGCGAATGCCATCACACGCGCCGGCGGCGAGCAGTTTCATGGCGTCGCGTATTTCTATTTGAAGAACGAGGCGCTGGATGCCAACGCCTTTCAGCAAAATCTCATTGGCGCGCCCAGGACCATCGACAAAGCAAGATCAGCCCGGATTCTTCGTCGGCGGGCCCATTCTGAAAAATCGCCTGTTTTTCTCCAGCGCGTACGAGTACTTCCGAAGCCGCGGCCAGGCCAATCCGTACACCTTCCTTCTGCCGACTTCGAATCTCTTGAACTTCACCGCCCCAAATTCGCCGGCGCGGCTACTGCTCACTGAGTTTCCGTCGCCCATTACCTCGAATACCGCCGCCCTCGACGCCGAAGAAACGCTCTCGGCGCCGGTTGCCGTCAATCGCACCCTGCTGATCGAACGCCTGGATTACAACACCCCGGATGGCAAGGACCGGGTGATGGGCCGCGTGCTGATTAACCGGCTGGGCGAGCCCGATTTCATCTGGACGCCATACAAGGACTTCATATCGCCACTGCATGACAATACCGTGGCCGCCGGAGGGAGCTACATTCACGCGTTCCAGCCCAATCTCACGAACGAAGCGCGTTTGGGCTACAGCTCCGACGATTTGGGATGGAACCGGCCCATTCGAACATCCCCACGCTGACCACCGAAGACCAATACGTCGTCAATGGAGTTTTGCAGTCGGGAGTTACTTTGCCCGGCAGCCCGGCGTTCTACTCCTACAAGAACGACAACCGCAGCTGGGAAATTCTGGACAACGTGATTTGGACGCGCGGCCAACACCTGATCACGGTTGGCGGCGGTGTGCTGCTGCGAAGTTCCACTGGATATCAGACCACCGGCGCCGACGGCCAGTATTTGTTTCCGAACATCCTGCAATTCGCTCTCGGTAACCCGAGCGATCTTGAGGCTGCGGTAGATCGCACGACTTTACCTTCCGTCCAACAGCCCAATTTCAATCGAACCTACAAGTACTCACAGGATTACCTGTTCGCGCAGGACACCTACAAGCTCACGCAGCGCCTGACGGTGAACTACGGCGTCCGGTACGAGTTTTACGGTGGACCGAACAACACCGGCTCCACCAAGGACGCGCTCGTTCAGCTTGGCTCCGGCACGGGTCTGGCGCAACAGCTGGTTGGCGCGTCGCTGGTCCAGCCGTCGAACTCCGGCAATCAGCAGCTGTTCCAGTCGAGTAACGACTTGGAAGTCCGCCTCGGAGCGGCCTACGATTTGTTCGGCACGGGCCGCACATTGCTCCGCGGCGCATTCGGCACGTTCTACGATCGGCCTTTCGACAACCTGTGGGAGAACGTGCGCAATAACAACATCATTCTGCCGGTGATCCCACTGCCTCCCGGCCCCACCAATTTCCTGGCGCCGATCTCGAGCGTCCTGGCGACGGTTCAGGGCCAGACGCTGGCCAGCACCTTTCCGGACCTGACGCTGGTGGACTCCGACCTCCGCAATGGCCGCGTGAAGAGCTATTTCGCCGGCGTGCAGCAAAGAATCACCGAAAACCTCATGCTGGAAGTGAACGCACTGGGAGCGTATGGGCGCGCGTTGATCACCACCGACGTCATCAATCGCAGCTTCTCGACACCCGACGGGCCGCTATAACAACAGCCTGCCCGACATCGCCTATCGCGCCAACCAGGGCTTCTCGGACTACAACGCGCTGACCGCGGTGCTGCGCTACCGGACCACGCGCGGTATGGTGCAGGGGTCGTACACCTGGAGCCATTCCATCGACAACCAGAGTGATCCGCTGATTGGCGATTTTTTCAATCTGACATTCACTAGCATTCAGACCGGTGAGGGGTCCAGCCAGCGTTCGACTTTTTCCGAGCAGTTCAATCCCAACGCGGATCGCGGTAATTCGGATTTCGATCAGCGCCAAAATCTGGTGCTGTTCTCCTACTGGAATTTGCCAGCGCCTTTCGCTACATCGAAGGCGGGCGTCCTGCTTCGCAATTGGACCTTTGCCGAACTCGCCGCATTTCGCTCGGGCCTGCCCTACACCGTCTACGGAGTCTCGGACGCCATCCAGGGCCAAGGGCTGGTCTTGAACAATCGGGCGAATATTCTGAATGCGAACCAAACTGTGTTCACGAATCCGGCTTCCGTGCCAGGTGGTGTGCAGCTGTTAAATCCAGCGGCGTTCGGGCAACCGGCGCCCAGCACGCTCGGCAACTCGGGGCGCAATGCATTCACGGGTCCTGGCTTTTATAGTTTGGATTTTTCACTGGCGCGGGCGTTTCATCTGCCCTGGCTCGGCGAATCGGGCCGGCTGCGGATTCGCGCGGACGCCTACAACGTTCTGAATCACGCCAATCTGGGTAATCCCAACGCGCAGCTGACTGACCCGCTGTCGCCGGCGTTTGGGGTCGCGACCTACGGCCGGCAGGGATTTCAGTCCGGTTTCCCGGCAGTCAGCCCGTTGAACGAGACGCCGCGCCAGATCCAGCTCAGCGTGAAAGTAGAATTCTAGGCAGGTTTCGCCGCCGCGCTGCGCGGCGTCAGTAGCGCAAGGACGGCTGCTACGGCGAAGAGCGCCAGAACGTCGCCCCACAGATGTCCCATATTCGCGGAGTTCGTCAAGGCCTGGGCGGCCATAATTCCGGCGTGTACAACACTGGACCACACCGTGAACCAGATCAGGCTCAAGTTTGCCAGCGGATTGCGCGAGGCAATCAACAGAAATACGCCCAGTGTCGCGTAAACGCCCAGAATCATCTGCAGGTAGTCCGACTGGCCCACGTTCCAAGACCAGCCGGACGGCCAAACAATGGTGAGCGGGTAGATTCCGAAGGTGAAAATCAGACCCACTAGCAGCAACGCGATGCGCAAATACTTGGTGCGATCAGTTTCGGCCACGTGCTTCCCCTTGAGGCCGTAGTATACCCCAGACTGATCTACGATCCCGCCAACGACATCGCAGCCACTCGTCCCGCGCCCAACAACGCGGTTTTGTCGTTGGTGATCACGCGCACCGGGATCTCTTTCATCACTCCGCTGATCCGCCCTTTCGCGGTGAACGCCTGCATGAACGCCGGGCCGCTCAGCTTTTTGATGATCTTGGGCGCGATGCCGCCGCCCACATAGGCGCCGCCGGTGGCAAGCATCTTCAAGGCCAGATTGCCTGCCTCCGCGCCATAGAGCGAAACGAATATGTCTAACGCCTGGACGCAAATTTCGGAAGTGCCTGCGAGCGCCGATTTTGAGATCGCGGCCGCCGGATCGCCGTTCTTAATCTGCTCGGCCAGCCAGGGTGGCTGCTCGCCGCGCCCTGTGTCCCGCAAAAACTGATAAATGTTGTAGAGCCCCGGTCCGGAAAGCACGCGTTCGTAGCTTACGTGTTCGAATCTCTTCAACAGGTGGCGCAGCAGTTCCATTTCCAGATCATTGTTCGGCGCGAAATCCGCGTGCCCGCCTTCCGACGGGAATGGATGGTAAGCGCCATCCGCGCCGGCATAAAGACCGGCTTCGCCCAGACCGGTGCCCGCGGAAATCAGCGCCCGATTCCCTTTCGGATCGGCCACCCCCGCGTTGAGCACCACAAAGTCCGACTCCGCAAGGAGTGCGATCCCTTGCGCGTTAGCAAATAGATCGTTGATCAGCTGCACGCGCGCGATACCCAGCTCAGCGGCCATATGGCTCGCGTCCACCGCCCAGGGCAGATTCGTGGTTTCCACGCGCCCGTTCACCACCGCGCCGGGCAATCCGAAGCAGGCCGCTTCTACGGCGCGCTTATGAAGGCCGAGAAATTTGCGGATGATTTCCACCGGCCCGGCAAACTTCGCGCTGGGAAAGATCTCGATATCGAGTCGGCTGCGGGCGATCGGACGTTCCTTCAAAGAACGCGAGACGCGTGTTGGTCCCACCGATGTCGCCCGCCAGAATCACTACTCATTGCTCCAGTGGCGGTTATCCTTGGCCAGCAGTTCGTCGGCTTCGTGCGGTCCCCAGGTGCCGGCGGCGTAATTGGGAAACCGGCGCGGAGGCAGCGCGTCCCAAACATCCAAAATGGGCGCCACCACGTGCCAGGCCGTCTCCACCATGTCCGACCGTTGGAACAGCGTCGCGTCACCCAGCATGCAGTCGTACAACAAGCGCTCATAGCCGGTTTGCGGCGTGGCGTTGAAATAATCGGTGTAGTTGAAGTTCATGTCCACGTCGCCGATCTGCACCACCGGGCCCGGGAATCTTGGCGCCGAAGCTGAGCGAGATGCCTTCGTCGGGCTGCAGATGCAGCACCAGCCGGTTCGGTTCCAGCTTGTCGACGGCGGTCTTGCGGAACAGCACAAACGGCGCGCGCTTGAACTGAATCACGATCTCGGTCACGCGCGTTCGGCAGCCGCTTTCCGGTGCGGAGGTAGAACGGCACGTCCGCCCAGCGCCAGTTATCGATGAACAGCTTCATCGCGACGAAGGTTTCCGTGCGGGATTCGGGCGCCACGTACGGCTCGGCGCGATAGCCGGGAACTTTGTTCGTGCCTTCCATGCCTTCGCCGTACTGGCCGCGCACCGTGCGCGTCAGCACTTCTTCGTCCGTCATCGGCGTGAGCGCCTTCAGGATCTTGGCCTGCTCGTCGCGCACCACGTCGGCATCGAATGAAACGGGCGGCTCCATCGCGGTCAGCGAGATGAGCTGGAAGATGTGATTCGGCACCATGTCGCGCAGCGTGCCCGGCCTTTTCGTAATAGCCGCCGCGCTGCTCCACGCCCACCGTCTCGGCCACCGTGATCTGAATGTGATCGATGTAGCGGCGGTTCCAGATCGGCTCGAAAATTCCGTTGGCGAAGCGGAACACCAAGATGTTCTGGACGGTCTCCTTGCCCAGGTAATGATCGATGCGGTAGATCTGCTTTTCGTCCAGCACCTGGCGGATTTCCTTGTTCAGCGCGCACCGCCGATTCGTAATCGCGGCCGAAGGGCTTCTCGATGATCACGCGCCGCCAGCCATGATCTTCCTTCACCAGGCCGGCGTCACCCAATTGCGTAACGATCGGCCCAAAGAAGCTGGGCGCGGTGGCCAGATAGTAAAAATAATTGCCGCGCGTTCCGTGATCCTTGTCGATCTTTGCCAGCAGCTCCGACAAGGCCTTGTAGGCCGCGGGATCGCCGAAATCGCCCGAATGATAGTAGATGCGCTGCGAAAACCAGTTCCACAGTTCGGGATCCACCTTGGTGGTGGCGAAGTCGATAATCTCCTTGCTGATCTCCTCGCGGAACTCTTCGCTGGTCAGCTCGTTGCGCGCGAATCCCACCAGCGCGAATTCCTTGGACAGCAGATTGTCCTTGGCGAGATTGTAGAGCGCCGGGATCAGTTTGCGCTTGGTCAGATCGCCCGACGCTCCGAAGATCACCATCACGCACGGATCGCCGGGACGGCCGGCGCCGTGACCATTTCCTTTAGTAACCACCTCTTCAGCCACCTGGATTCTCCACCTTTCTTAGTCGCGCGTGTGCGAGCGTTTTCTCTACAGAGCTTTCGCGATTGCCGATTGAAGCGCCGTCAACCCGCTCTTCACATCGTGCAAATGAACGCGCAAGAGCGCGCCGCTTGCGGTCGGCCAGAACCTGGAAATCGCCGCGAGCCTGCGCCGCCTTCACTACGCCGAATGTGAACTTCTGCCCGGGCACGGGAATATCCGCCGTATCGTTGCAGGTCACCTGGAGAAATACGCCGCTGTTCGGCCCGCCCTTGTAAGCCTGACCGGTAGAGTGCAGGAAGCGCGGACCGAATCCCAGACATGTCGCCACCTGTTTGTTGTCGCGCACGCTGATGCGGATTGCTTGCAGCGTCTTGTCGTGGGCGTCGTTCATCTCCACGTAGCCCAGCAGCGCGAAGTAATCGCCCGCCTTCAGCCGATTCAGAGTGCGCGCGCAAATAACCAACCAGCGTTTTGTCCGAGCCCGCGGCGGAAGCCAGCGCCGTGGCATTAGCCGGTCGGTGAATAATTCGATGCCGTTTTCTGAAAGAATGGGCGATTCGGGCGGAAGCGATCCCTTGGCTTCGTACTCCGATGTCAGCTTCTTGGTCTCGATCTTGCTCGCCTCCACGTCCGGCTGATTGAACGCGTTGATGCCGATCACGGAACCCGCCACTGCTGTCGCGATTTCCCAGCGGAACATTTCTTGGCCAAGGTTGTAAATGTCGGACAGCGCGATCCGAACCACCGGATGCCCCGCCTTGGCCAGCGCGTCCACCGCCTTGTCCTGCGCCGCATCCGCGCCCTTCTCCAGCCGAATGTACGCGAACACGCGATCGTTGCCGTACACCTCCGGCGCGCCCAACGCTTCGCGATCCACCGGGATCAGCCCCTTGCCGTCCTTGCCGGTGGACTCGGCCAGCAACTGCTCCAGCCACGCGCCGAAATCCGAAATTCCAGGCGATGCGATCAGCGTCACCTTGTCGCGCCCGCTCTTCGCCGCGACGCCTAGCACCAATCCGAGCTGCACGCCCGGGTTCTTGTCCACCGGCAGACAAGACGAACACGCGATGGCCATCACGTCCGCGCGATCCAGAAAGCGCAGCGCATCGATGCCCATCACCGCGGCCGGCACCATGCCGAAATCCGACAGCGCCGAGTAGCGGCCGCCGATGCTCGGGATCGCCGTGGAAGATATGGCGGAAGCCATCCGCCTTCGGCCACTTGCTCGAACTTCGAGCCGGGATCGGTGACGGCGATGAAACGGCTGCCCGCTTTGCCCGCGCCCAGCGTCTGCTCCACGCGCTGGAAGAAATACTGCTTGAAGATGTTCGGTTCCAGCGTCGTGCCCGACTTGCTGGAAACGATGAAGACAGTATTCGCCAAATCCACCTTGTTCTCCATAGCCTTCACCTGCGCAGGATCGGTGGAATCCAGAACGAACAATTGCGGGAAGCCGTCGATCTTTCCGAAGGTCTTCTCAAGACACCTCGGGGCATAAGCTGGATCCGCCCATGCCGAGCAGCAGCGCATACTTGAAACCCGCCGCCTTCACGTCCTTGGCCACATCTTCCAAATGCTGCTTGTGCGCCAGCTGATCCTCGGTGACGCTCAGCCAGCCGAGCCAATTATTTTCATCCGTGCCGGTCCACAGCGACGCGTCGCGCGCCCCACAGCCTCCGAACTTTGCCGGCCATTTTCCAATCGTCCGTGGCTTCCGCAAGTGCGCGCTCCGATTTTTTCCGGCAAGCTGTAAGTCTGCGCGTCCACCTCGGCCTGGGGAGCGAATTTGCATTTGGCGTCCACGGCGTTCAGCAGTTTGTCGAACGGTTCCGCGAAGAGCTTCACGGCTTGGGTCACCAGATCGTCGGTGACCTTCTTCATCGAGATCCCCACCGCGCCCAACGCGTTCATGGTGGCCTCGCCGCATCCAGATCCGCTTCCAGGCTTGCTCTTGGCTTGCCGTGATCGCGGAAAGCCTCTAGCGTCTGCGGCGGCATGGTGTTCACCGTGTCCGGCCCGATCAGTTCCTCTACATACAGAACGTCCGAATAAGTCGGATCTTTCGTGCTCGTGCTGGCCCACAGCACGCGCTGCGTCTGCGCGCCTTTCTTTGCGAGCGCATCCCAATCTGGACCCGGAAAAAATCTCCTTGTAGCGGCGATAAGTAAGCTTGGCATTGGCGATCGCGACTTTGCCGGGCAAGCTTTTCAGCAACGCCTGTTCCTTGGGATCGGTGCTGGTCTTCAGCTTGGCCTTCACCATCGCATCCACCATGCTGTCGATACGGCTGATGAAAAAGCTCGCGACGCTCGACACGTGGCTCGGGTCGCCGCCGCCGGCCACGTAGGTCTTCAGTCCGGCGATATACGCCAACGCCACTTTCTCATACATCTCCAGCGCGAACAAAAGCGTGACGTTGATGTTGATGCCTTCGCTGATCATTTGTTGGATGGCCGGAATCCCCTCCACCGTGGCCGGCACCTTCACCAGCAGGTTGGGCCGGTTCACGGCTTTCCACAGATCGCCGCGCGTCCTTGATGGTGCCCGCGGTGTCGCGCGCCAGAAAGGGAGAAACTTCCAGGCTCACATAGCCATCCCGCATCTTGGTTCTCTCGTACACGGGGCGCAGAATATCGGCCGCGTCCTGGATGTCCTTGATCGCGATCACCTCGTAGATGCCCATGGCATCCAGGTCCTTGCGCTTCTGCAGCTCCACCAGCGCATCCGCGTAGTCCGTGCTGCCGGTGATGGCCTTTTCAAAGATGGCGGGGTTGGACGTAACTCCACCCAAGTCATCCTCGTCTACCAGCCGCTTCAGTTCGCCGCCGGTGATGAGACTCCGCCGGATGTAATCCAGCCAAGCGGACTGTCCGAACTTGGTCAGTTCGCGCAAAGGGTTGGTGGTTGTCGTAGTTGTAATGGTGGCCATGGTCTGTCCTCCCGGGCTTCTTGTTGGAGAGGAACCCGCTCGCCTATTTCTTATTGTGGCTTATTGTGCCTTCGCCAGTTCTTCCTTGGCGGCGGCGACTACAGCATCCGGGGTGAAGCCGAACTTCTTTTGCAGTTCCTTCAGTGGCGCCGAGGCCCCGAAGGTGTGCATTCCGATCCGTCGTCGCGCATAGCGATCCCAGCCGAACGCCGATGCCTGCTCCACCGAGACGCGCGCCTGGACCGACGAAGGAAGCACCTGTTCTGATATGCTGGCGGGTTGCTTCTCGAACAGCTCCCAGGAGGGCATGCTGACCACGCGCGCCTTTATTCCCTGCGGCTGCAAGCTTTTCGTACGCGTCCACGCACAGCGACACCTCGCTGCCGGTTCCGATCAGAATCACGTCCGGTTTGCCGCCCGGCGCATCGGCCAAGAACATAAGCGCCTCGGGCGACGCCAGACGCCGCCGCATACTTGGCGCGGTCCAGCGTCGGCATATTTTGCCTCGAAAGGATCAGGCACACCGGCTCATGCTTGAGTTGCACGATCACCCGCCAGGCCTCGGCCACTTCGTTGGCGTCGCCCGGGCGCAGCACGATCAGGCCAGGAATCGCCCGCAGCGAGATCAGCTGTTCCACCGGCTGATGCGTCGGGCCGTCTTCGCCGACGCCGATGGAATCGTGCGTGAAGATATAAATGACCGGGATCTCCATCAGCGCGCTCAGCCGAATGGGCGCGCGCATGTAATCGCTGAAAATCAGGAACCCCGAGCCGTACGGCCGCAGTTTGCGAAAGCGACAAGCCATTCAAAATGGAACCCATGGCGTGCTCGCGGATGCCGAAGTGCATGTTGCGCCCGCCGTAATTGCCGGCTTCCAGATCGCCCGCGCCTTCGAACGTGAGCCGGGTTTTGGTGGACGGCGCAAGATCGGCCGCGCCGCCAATCAGCCACGGCAATGCGTTGCGCAATGGCATTCTGAACCTTGCCCGATGAATCGCGTCCCCCCATGCCCTTCGGATCGGTCGGGAAAGTCGGGAATGCCCGCGTCCCAGCCCTCCGGCAGCTCGCGCTTTTGCATCTTGTCCAATTGGCTCGCCAGCTCCGGGAACTGCTTGCCATACTCGCCGAACTTCTGCCATCCAAGCTTCGCGAGCGGTCTTGCCCGCGCTGTCCGAGCTACTCCTGGAAGCGATCGTACACGCCGTCCGGCACCAGGAACTTGGCGTCCTCCGGCCAGCCATAGTTGCGTTTGGTCAGCCGGATTTCCTCTTCGCCCAGCGGTTCGCCGTGCGCCGCGCTGGTGTCCTGCTTGTGCGGCGCGCCATAAGCGATGTGGCTGTCCACAATGATCAGCGTCGGCCGGTCTTCGGTGGCGTGGAACGTGCGGAAAGCCCGTCGCCAGCATGTCCTGATCGTTGGCGTCGCCCACGCGCAGGACGTTCCAGCCATAGCCCAGGAACCGCGTGGCCACGTCTTCGCTAAACGCCAGCGACGTATTGCCTTCAATGGTGATGTGGTTGTTGTCGTAAATCCAGCACAGATTCGACAGCTTCAGGTGGCCCGCCACCGAAGCCGCTTCGCCGCTGACGCCTTCCATCATGCAGCCGTCGCCCGCCAGCGCGTAGGCGTTGAAATTCGACCATCTCAAAACCGGGCCGGTTGAAATACTGCGCCATCCAGCGCGATGCCAGCGCCATTCCCACGCTGGTCGCCACGCCCTGTCCCAGCGGACCGGTGGTGGTCTCAATGCCCGACGTCCAGCGATATTCCGGATGGCCCGGGCATTTGCTGTTCAGCTGCCGGAAATTCTTGATGTCGTCCAGCGTGACGCTCACCTTCCCCAGCGTTTCGTACTCGGGATTCACCGTCTTCACCTGCGCTCAGGTGCAGCATCGAGTAGAGCAGCATCGACGCGTGCCCGCACGACAGCACGAAGCGGTCGCGATTCGGCCAGATCGGATCGTCCGGATCGAACCGCAGGAAGTGCTGCCACAGCGTGTAGACCACCGGAGCCATCGCCATCGGCGTGCCCGGATGCCCGGAATTGGCTTGTTGAACCGCATCCATGGAGAGCGTGCGGATGGTGTTGATGCAAAGCTGATCGACAGTGGAGGTAGACATGGAAGCTTACGAACCCTCCGCGGTTCGCGCTCTCTGATCGAGCATTGTAGCCCAGATCATTAGGGTGCCGCCAATGAATATCGCGTTTCTAAGCTACTTTGGCGGCGGCGCAACCGGCCAATTCCCATCGAACGGCGGCCAGTTTGGCGCCATGGTTTCTTGCTCGGGATACGACATCGCGCTGTAGATGGCCCGGATTTTCCCCTGCTCGATGACAAACCACTCGCTGAATAGATTGCGCCGCATCGCCACGCCCGGCTTGCGTAGAAACAGGCCCAGGCCCAGCACCACGCCCGCTTCCTCATCCACGATCGGGTAGCGCCGCGCCGTCACCGCGAAAATGTTGGCCATGGCGCCGTTGGACGTGCAGTCCGACATCCCGCCGCTCGGAATCGGCCGCTGCGTGGTCGGGAAGCCGTTTTCCAGCCGAATGCAGCCCGGGTGCGCGACGATCAGCGTGCCATCGTGGGCGGTCAGCCCGTCGAAATAGCTGTTGGTGATCGCGACCAGGTCGGCGCGCGAAAGCCGCTCGCTTTTGGGAACCACGCGCTCGGCCGGCGGATGGGCCGTGAGATTGTCCGGGTCATGAAAAGAGGCATTGGCCTGGGCGCCGGCCCCGGTTCCAATCCCCGGATCGCCTTTGCGCGCCAGGTACCACTCGGCCTCGCTGATTTTGCGGTCGTCGATCTTCAGCCGCACCGTCACCACGGCGGTGCCGCTTTCTTCTTCCAGCGTTCCAAAATAGCCCGCCTGCCCGCTCTCTGTGTCGAAATACCTGCGCTGCACTTTGCCGAGCGCCTTGGCGGTTTGCCACACCCCGGTACCCGGACGCCGCACCATCGCGCTCTGGGTCTCGCGATAGCCCACGGTAAGCGGCGCCGCCGCCGGATTGTGCTGCATAACCGCGTTGAGATACTGATCGAGCATGGTCTTCAAGCACGCCCGGTCGCATCCGGCGCCATAGGCGCTCCCAAGCGCGATGGCTCCGAAAGAAACAAGTAGTAGCAAGCGTTGCATGGCGGTATTGTATCTCTACTAACCGCCTGCAATCGCCCCCACCACGAAAAATGGTTCTGCTCCGGACGCTACGCGCGCTGGCAGCGGCGCGTCCACGGGTTCATGAGACCAATCCTCCTGGCATAGGAAGAACCTCACATACGGCCGGCGTTGTTGCGTCACGTGATCGCGGATCGTCCCCTGCAGCATCGGATAGCGAGCCTCCAGCGCGTCTAAGACCGAACGCACCGTCGCCTCGCCTTTTACTTCCAGGCCTACATCGCCGCTGATACCGGCCAGAGTACGCAAGTGCGCCGGCAGAACCACTTGGATCATGCTAACGTCTGGACTTCGACCGAATAAACCGACGGAAGTCCCGCACGATCGGAGCCCAGCTATCGCCGCCATTCGACGACGCGTAAACTTGCCCTCCGGTAGTTCCGAAATACACGCCGCACGCATCCAGCGAGTCCACCGCCATCGCGTCGCGCAGCACGTTGACGTAGCAGTCGTTCTGCGGCAGGCCCTTCGTCAGCGCCTCCCACTCATTTCCCCCCGTCCGGCTGCGGTACACGCGAAGCCTCCCATCAGGCGGATAATGCTCGGAGTCGCTCTTGATGGGGACCACATAGATGGTCTCCGGCTCTTGCGCATGGACATCGATCACAAAGCCGAAATCGGTCGGCAGGTTCCCGCTGATTTCTTGCCAGGTGTCGCCGGCGTTGTCGCTGCGCATGACGTCCCAGTGTTTTTGCATGAACAGGACGCCCGGACGCGACCGGTGCATCGCGATGCGATGTACGCAGTGGCCGACCTCGGCCGTCGGATCTGGCATCATTTGCGAATGCAACCCTTGATTGATGGGCCGCCAGGTCTCCCCGCCGTCGTCCGTCCGGAATGCGCCCGCTGCCGAAATTGCGACGAAGATCCGTCTCGGATCACTCGGATCAAGAAGGATGGTGTGCAGGCACATCCCGCCCGCGCCCGGCTGCCAATGTGGTCCCGAGCCGTGCCCGCGCAAACCGGAAAGTTCCTGCCATGTCTGCCCGGCATCGGTGGAGCGGAACAAGGCCGCGTCCTCCACTCCCGCATAAACCGTATCCGGATCCGTCAGCGAGGGTTCCAGATGCCACACTCGCTTAAACTCCCAGGGGTGGGGCGTGCCGTCGTACCACTGGTGAGTTCCGGCGACGCCGTCGTAGACAAACTTGTTACCCACGGGCTCCCACGTCTGCCCGCCGTCGTCCGAGCGCTGGATCTGTTGTCCGAACCAGCCACTGGACTGCGACGCATACAGCCGATTCGGATCAACCGGTGATCCTTTGACGTGGTAAATTTCCCAGCCTCCAAAGTGCGGGCCGCTAACCTCCCAGCGATCGCGCTTTCCATCCGACGCCAAGACGAACGCGCCTTTGCGTGTGCCTACCAGCACTCGTACTTTGCTCATCCCCCGCTACCTCCTCCTGAACAGTGTTGCAGACCTCGGCCCTCTGCCGCGACCGGCGAGGGAATCGGCCAATTTCGGGCGTGTTTATCCCAAAATCGCTAACACCGCCTCCGGTCCCAACGCCCGCACCGGCGACGCTCGAAACCCTTTCGGATCTCGCGTCACGATGAAATCGCATTTCGCCTCCAGCGCTGCCGCCGTCGTCACCGCGTCCTCAAAATCGGCGATTGGCAGCCGCAACGCTTGTTCAATGACTCCGCCATCCACAGCCGCCACACGAAAAACGACCAGGATGAGCGCGATCATTTGTTTTGCCCTGCCTGCGCCGAGTTCCCTCTGCAATAGGTAGTGGATCGTTGTAATCGCGTGAGCCGCTAGGAATCCTTCGCACTCCGCTGTTTCCACCGAAGCCCAAATCGCGCCGCTCGCCTCCGCGTGGGGTTGCCGGTCCAGCAGAACGTCCAAGATAACGTTGGTATCGGCCAGCAGCCGTCTCATCGATACTTGGCTGCGAGATGCCGCTTGTAATCCTTGACGTCAGCGTTCTTGAGGATGCCTCTGACGGAACGAAGGATCGGTGTCTCGGCTGTTCCGCGGGTCTTCGGCTCGGCAACGGCGGCTAAGTATGCCTCAACCATTTTCGATATAGAGACTCCGTGCGCCTTCGCATATCGCTTGGCCTGCGAGACTACCGAATCATCCACGCTAAGTGTGAGCTTCGACATCTGTACGTATCATATCAAATAACTAATACGTATAGACTGGTCCTTGCCACCGGTCACCAGCTACAAGCCACCCTTTTCTCCCGCTTGTCAACCGTTTCCGACGCGTTGAATATCCGGCATCGTCACCCCGCTGCTATTCTCAAGCCGATGCCTTCTCACTCATTCCACGCCCAGTGCACGCTTGGGTTCGTTTCGCCAAATTCACGAAAGCAGCACTCGCGCGCACAAAACTATGTCACTTGCGCCACCTCGTCCAGAAGAATTCTCGCCCCACCGCAACCAGCAACGAGATAAATGGACCAGCTCGTGCCATATAATGAGCAGGAAAAAGAACAGTGAACCAATGACGCAGAACTACGCGAATCTAGAGCTGCTGATCGGCGGCGAATGGACTCCCAAAGGCACCCGCGAGCACGAACCGGTGATGAATCCGGCTACTGGCGAATGCATCGGCGTGCTGCCGCATGCATCCAAAGCCGACTTGGATCGCGCGCTGGACGCCGCCGAGAAGGCCAATCCGGTATGGCGCGGGATGCCGCCGCAGGATCGCGGCAAGATCTTGAAGCGCGCCGCGGATTTGATGCGCGAACGCGTTGAACACATCGCCCGCATCGCCACCCTCGAACAAGGCAAGAGCATTCATGAGGCTCGGATGGAGACCAACATCTCAGCCGATACTCTCGAATGGTTTGCCGAAGAGGGGCGCAGGGCGTATGGCCGCGTGCTACCGCAGCGGGCGCCCGGCATGCGCATGACGGTCCTGCGGGAGCCGGTGGGTCCAGTGGCTGCCCTGGCGCCGTGGAATTTTCCGGTCGGTAATCCGTGCCGCAAACTGGGCGCTGCCCTCGCTGCGGGATGTCCCTGCATCTTGAAACCGGCGGAGCACACGCCGGGCAGCGGCGCTCGAAGTGGCGCGCGCGTTAATGGACGCAGGACTTGCCGAAGGGCGTGATGTCCATCGTCTTCGGAGTGCCTTCGCAAGTCTCCACGCATCTTTTGGCGTCGCCCGTGATCCGCAAGGTTTCATTTACCGGGTCCACGCGCGTGGGCAAGCAATTGATGAAGCTCGCAGCCGACGGCATGAAACGCACCACCATGGAACTGGGCGGCCATGCGCCGGTAATCGTCTTCGACGATATCGACGTTGAGGCGGTGCTGGATCTCTCGGCCACATCGAAATTCCGCAACGCCGGGCAGGTATGCGTTTCGCCGACGCGTTATTACGTTCACGAGAAAATCTACAAACGATTTGTCGATGGCTTCGCCGCGCGAGCCCGCGACTGGCCGGTAGGCGACGGCTTGGTGGAGAGCAATAAAATGGGACCGCTCGCGCATTCCCTGCGCTTGAACTGGATGGAGGAAATGCTCAGCGACGCGAAGAAACACGGCGCGCATTTCGATGCCGGCGGTTCCCGCATTCCCGGCCCCGGGTACTACTGGGAACCGACGGTGATCTCTGAAGTGCCGAACGAAGCACGCATCATGAACGAAGAGCCTTTCGGGCCAATTGCGATCATCAATCCATTTTCCGATTTCGGCGACGTCATCAAACAAGCCAATCGATTGCCCTATGGCCTGGCCGCCTATGCTTTCACGCGATCCAACAGAACCGTGAATCTGCTCAGCGACCAGCTGGAAGCCGGGCTCGTCGGGATCAACAGTTATCTCATCTCGGTGCGCGACTCTCCGTTCGGCGGTATTAAAGAAAGCGGCCACGGCAGCGAAGAAGGCATGGAAGGCCTGGAAGCTTGTCTGGTGACCAAGTTTGTCTCGGAATCTTAAATGTCCAACTATCTACGCATTGCTACTGAGGAAGCTTTTGCTCCTGCGGAGTTGATCGCGCGTTACCGCAAGCTGCTTGACGACGGCTACGACGATCCCGGATTTCGCAGCCTGTGGGGATTCTATTCCGGTGCTGCGCCACGCGCCACGGCGCTCGCGGAACGAATTCAAGACCTCGGCGAGCGGCGTCTTCGCGACATGGATGACACCGGCATCGCGATGCAGCTTCTATCGCTGACGGCGCCGGGAGTCCAGGTTTTCGATGCGCCAGAGGCCACGTCACTGGCGCGAGCCTTCAACGATCAGCTCGCTGACGCCATTCGCAAACATCCCGACCGATTCTCCGGCCTCGCCGCCATCGCGCCACAGGACCCCGCCAACGCCGCCAAGGAGCTGGAACGCGGAGTGCGCCAGCTAGGACTAAAAGGAGCGATCATCAACAGCCACACCCGCGGCGAATATCTGGACGATTCCAAATTCTGGCCCATTTTCGAAGCCGCCGAGCATCTCAACGTTCCGGTCTACATTCATCCCACCACGCCGCCGAAATCGATGATTGCTCCGTTCATCGAACGCGGCTTAGACGGCGCCGTTTTTGGTTTCGCCGTAGAAACCGGGTTGCATCTGCTGCGGATCGTTTTTAGCGGCGCGTTCGATCGTTTTCCCAAGCTCCGCATCGTCGCCGGGCACCTGGGTGAAGGGTTGCCCTATTGGCTGTTCCGCGTCGACTTTATGCACGCCGCCATGGTGAAAGCCAACCGCTACCCCTCAGTGCAGAAATTACAAAAGAAGCCCAGCGATTACATCAAAGAGCACATGTATTTCACCACCAGCGGCATGGCTTGGGAGCCGCCGATTCTCTATGCTCAATCCGTGATGGGCGTCGATCGGGTGCTGTATGCCATGGATTATCCTTACCAATTCGTCCCGGAAGAGGTAGCGGTCACCGACAACCTGCCCATCAGCGACGCCGATAAAAAGAAGCTCTACCAAACCAATGCCGAACAGGTGTTTGGGCTGCGGACCGGGATATAATGTTCCAGGTGCGAAGCTATTTCTTTGTGATCTTGGCCGCTGGAATTCTTTCGGCGTTTCCCGTTCTCGCGCATCACTCCTTTGGAGCAGAATACGACGAGAGCAAACCAGTCAATATCACTGGGGTCGTTACCAAAGTCGACTGGGAAAATCCTCACGTACATTTCTACATTGACGTGAAGAACGGCGACAACGTCGATCACTGGAAGTTCGAAGGCTTCCCGCCCAACATGCTGGTCCGGCAAGGCTGGCGGCGCGACCTCACTATGAAAGTAGGCGACACCATTACCGTGTTCGGATGGCGCGCTCGCGACGGATCGAACTTCGCGCATTCCCGCGAAGTGACTTGGCCCGATGGCAAGAAACTGACTTCGGGCCCTCCTGCGAACACCGGCGGAAATTAGCTCACAGCACTTTTGCGGCGGCGCGCGCGATCGCCAGGGCATCTGCGCTCGATTGTTCCGCCACACAAACCGCAATCAGACGATCCGTTTGAAAATACGCCAGTTGTTCCATGCCAAAGGAGGCCTGACGGATCGATCCATCGAAGGGTGATTCCGAACCCCGCGGCCGCAAAAACACGGAGTATTCGAAATCAGCCTTGCTGTAAATCAGATGCAGGAAAATCTGCTTGTCGAGGTAACACAGCCGCGCTCGTTCCAATCGATAGCCGGTAGTCCCCAGCGCCGCGACGGCCTCGCCTGGAACGCCCTGCTGAGCCGCCAGGGTTTCAATTGCTGCCAGCCCGGAGATCCATTTCCGCGGAACGCCGCTCAAAATCTCAGCGCTGTGATCGCGCGCCGCAGCCTTGCAGATGGGAGGAGGCGGTTTGAGAAGGGTCCGGTAAGCCGCACCGCCGACAATTGCTAACACGATACCCGCCGCGGTTGCCAAGGCCCAGCGCGGCATAAACGGACGCTTCAGTTGACCCCGAATCGAACGTTCCAGTTGTGCCGTCTCGATTTTTTCCGAGAGAACGCTAGCGCGTACGCGTTGATCCAGTTCATCGTCGGTCATCCAAATGCTCCCTTAGCCTCTGGCGCTTTCATCCGCGGCGTCAGGCTGTTTCGCAACTCCTGCCGCGCCCGGCTCAGCCGGGACATCACGGTTCCGATGGGCACGTCCAAAATCCCAGCGATCTCCCGCGAAGTGAATCCTTCCACCGCGGCCAACAAAATCACTGTCCTTTGTTCCAAGGACAACGCGTCCAACGCCTGGGAGATCTCGATAGCCTCTTGAAACTTCGGCTGGACGCTCTCCTCAAAGGGTGGCGCTTCGAAAGTCGCCTTCCGCCCCCGGGCATGAAATGCATTGAACAAGATTCGAAACAACCACGCCCGTGCGTTGCTGTCCGGCTCGAATCCATGGAACCCGCGCCAGGCCAGCAGCATGGTCTCCTGGACCAGGTCTTCGGCCGACGCAGGATCAAACGTCAGGCGTCGAGCCACACGCAGCAGGGCCGCGCAGTTGCGGCATTGCAATTCTTTCGAATTCCTGCTGCTGCGTGGGCACTCGGCTTCATTTTACCGCCTCGAAAAGTCTAGTCGCTCTTCTTCTGGAGCTCGTCCAACTCCGCCAACACTTCCTTGCTATGCGGATTCGGATCCACCTTCACATAGACTTTGCGGATCACGCCTTTCGGATCGATCAGGAACGTATTGCGCGCCGCCACCTGCATCTTGCCGAAAGCGCTCAGGCAGCCGTACTTGTCGGTGACAGCATGATCGGGATCGGATAGCAGCTTGAACGTCAGGTTCTCCTTGGTGCAGAACTGAACGTGCGAATCCACGGTATCCAGGCTGACGCCCACGATCACCGCGTTCTTTTTGTCAAACTCCGGCTGGTCGCGCTGGAAGTTATGGGCTTCAATGGTGCAGCCCGGGGTCATGTCTTTGGGGTAAAAATAGAGCACCACCCACTTGCCCTTGAAGTCCTTCAGGCTAACGGTCTTGTTTTCCTGGGATTGCAGGGTAAAGTCGGGCGCCTTGGTTCCTTCGGCGGGAACCGCGTCGGCTGCGTACATCGCGCCGGCTACCAGCATCAACGTGCTGATTCCAAACAGTAAAGTTTTCATTCTGGGAATTGCCTCCACTGAGTAGAATGCTGGCGGGAGCCGGATTCATCCATCGATCTTGACGGGCAAAGTCAGAAAGGCGCGCATCGCGTGCCAGAACAGCTGCCGATTGATTCCGGAGACCACGGAATGCGCCAGCCCCGGCAGAATCACGAACTGGCGATCGCCGGAGGGGAGCTGCTTGAAGAAATCGAGCAGATCCGACACCGTCGCAATGCCGTCGTACTCGCCGCGGATCAACTGCACGGGAGCCAGCACCTTGGCTGGATCAACCAGGGGTAGGTTCGCGGTCATGTCGAGATAAGTTCCGGTGGGTACCTGGTCGCCAAACTTCAGCTCCTGATCGGCCACAAACTCGCCCAGCGCTGCATCCGAAGTGCCTGGCTTGTCGCGAGTGAAGATGCTGCGGATCATGTCGCGATCGCGCAGGCGGCGATTGTGCGTCCGGTAATAATCGAGCTGCTTGGCTCGCTCGGTGAGGGTCGGCGAGCCCTCTCCTTTATAAGTGAATGCAGACAAGACCAGCCGATCGATCCGCTCCGGCCGCGCCATGGCGTAAGCGCCCGCTCTGAGGCCGCCGGAAGATTCGCCGAACATGTGAATTTTCGACCGGCCGGTTTCGCGCACGATCAAATCGACTCCGGCTTTGAGATCCTCGACGCCGCTGGCGATATCCGAATTGCTGTTCGGTGCGGCTGGATCGGCCGTAGTTCTCGTGGTCCATGGTCCACACGTCGAACCCGTATTCGGCAAACGTGTTCATGACGGAGTACTCGCCATGCCCGGGAACCGTGAGATCGAAACTGGGCCGCGAAGAAACCGACGAGCCATGCACCAGGAACAGAATCGGAAGCGCGTCCTGCCCGGCCTTAGGCGCACCGATGCGTTTGCGAAACATATAGAGCGAAACGTCGCCCTTTTTGGCCCAGTATTCGCCGCTCCAGATTTTGGAGGAGGTCTCGGCCCGCGTCGCTCCGGTCAGCAGACTTGTTCCTAGACCGATGGCGGCGCCGGTAACGATTTTGCGGCGTGATGGAGACTGGTTTTCGGTAGCCATACAGCCATCGAGCCTATCACCGTCTGAGTCAACGGTGCCGCGGCGGCGGGCGCAGCACCGTGAAGTTCACGCCGTTGCTGGCCACACCGTCAACCGTTACCACGACATTTCCGGTGGTCGCAGCGCCCGGCGCGGCAGTCGTTATGCTTGTCGCGTTCCAGCTCGTTGGTGCAGCCGGAATCCCGTTGAAGGTCACGACGCTTGTGCCCTGCGTCGCGCCAAAGCCGGTCCCCGTGATCATGATCGGCGTCCCCGCTGCACCCGACAACGGATTAACACTTTTGATAGTGGGCGTGCTCAAGCCTGTGAATGTCCAACTCAGAATTTCCTGGCGCACGGCGCCGGTACCAGCCGTAAAGCCAAAGTAAGCTACGTCCCCTCCGACCAAGGCGGGAATGTTCACAGCCCAACCGGTCGTAAATGTTGCGCCCGTCAGGGTGTCCGTGATGGTCATGGCCAAGAAGCTTCCGTTATAGACGATGTGGGCGTGGAAGACGTCCGCATTGTGCAGATTTACCCCGGAAGTGGTCATGTCGATAGCAGACGCCGCGGGCGACGCGCCATTGGTGTAAAGGCCCGTTGCGTTGTCATAGAGGTCAAACTTCACTGCCATGCTGTTCGCGATTCCGGGCGTTCCTCCCGGCGCATCCGGTCCATAACCCAATCCGTGCCCGCTCGGGCCGATCGACCTCGGATTGTTCCCTTGGATGGTGAAGGTGAAGCCGCCCGTGCTCGATGCCGAAGCGGGGTCGATCAGAAAATTGAAGTCCGTAACAAACGACTGGAAACTTGCTTCCACTTGATACCAGGCCGCCGCTGCCTCGCCCGATCCGCCATCCGTAAGCTCCAGAGCATTCCCATTTAACTTGGCGCTTCCCAGCAGAAACATGGATCCGCCGGTGAAGCCCTTGCTGAGGTCGATCAAGCCGACTCGGCCGAGATCGAGAAAATAGCGCCCGCTTACGACGGGGCTATCGCTCAGGACAGCAGTGTTGTCTATGGCCAGAGCAGAGATGGTTCCGGTGGCCCCTACGTAAAACGGTCCCCGGTATGGTGTGCTGTTGGTGGTTGGTGTCGAACCGTCGAGCGTGTAATAGATGCTGGAATTCGGAGTGGTGGTGCTCATGGTCAGCCATTGCACCAAGTCGTAATATCCGGGCGGCGGATTGAGGACGGGCGCGGCTACTTGCAACTTCGACGTATAGGTGGCGGACGCTACCTCGCTTGCCAGCAAATCGGCGCCGGCGGCCATGGCTTTCACTGTCGTAGTCGTCGACACGTTGAACGGACCCGTGTAGGGCGTAGAAGCCGTCGTCGGAATGCTTCCGTCTGTCGTGTAATAGATGCTCGCTCCCGGCGAAGCGTCCGTGATTGTTATTTCCAAGCTTTGGCTGAACGATTCAGAGGCCGGAGTGATCACCGGCCTGGCAGCCTGAGTTGCGCCTTCCAGCAATCCGTACACGCTCAATTGCGACTCTGTTCCTACATACACTTTTCCGTTGACCACCGTGGGAACCGCAAACTTCACGGAGTTTCCAGGATTGTCTCGCAGGATGTTGCTTTCACTGGAATACAACAACGTCGAGACGTTCAAGGCATCGTGCGCATAGAGGATCGCGCGCCCATAAGTTTCAAAGTTATCCATCTTCATCGACCACACGATCGCGTTCGTAGTGCCGTTCGCGGAAATTGACGGACTCGGGCTGGGCCAAATTGCGGATTCCGAGGAAGTGGAACTTGGGTTGGAGGAAGTGAACGCGCCGTTCGCAAATCCGAATGACTCCAGGTAGTTCTGCGTGCTCCAAACATAGATCCGGCCATTCCAGTACGCCGGAGCTCCCCACAAACCGTTGACGTAAGCCGACTCGCCGGGGTCCTTCATGTTCTTAGGTTCGTAGCCGCCGAGATTTTCGCGATTCAGCACAAAGATCGTGCCCGACTTGCCGACCTGCACCAGCTGGTGACCGCCGCCGCCCACCGAATCGGGCAACAGCAGCACGCCTCCGGAAGCCTGATCCTTGTCCTCGCCATTCAGAGCGTCCTGGTTATGCGGCGTGAAGTCGTCGCCCGAAACCATCGTCGGAACGCCGTTGGTCAAATCCAGTGTGACGATCGAGTCGCCGTAGTCCATGGCGTTTGTGTAGCTAGGCCCCGCCGCATCAAAGGTTCCATTGCCGGTAGACACAAAGATCCGGCCGTAAGGTTTTCCTGGAGGCAGATCGGCGGCCAGTCCCGTTCCACCCATCCAGATGCCGGCTCCTGTCCCATTTGGTGTAGTACACCACGCGCCCGTTTGACCGAGAGTAGTTGCGTTGTAGGCCAGGATCCAGCCATGCCAGGGCCCGGTGTCGTAGTGAGCGCCAAACCCGATGTAGACGATGCCGTTCAAGAGCAACAAACCTGTTCGGTTGTGCTCCCACATCGGATCCCAATTCAACGTTCCGCCCGAACTGGCGTTTCCTGTGCCGGGCACGGAGCCTGACAGTTGTACCGGACCGCCAAATTTTTCTTGTCCAGTGGCGATGTCCAGCGCATGCAGGCGCTGGATGAACGTCGCGCCCGGACCTAAGGACTTCGCCACTACATAGATCGTGTGGGAGGCCGGATCGATCACCGGGGTGCTGGAAACACCGATTTCGGGAACGATGTCGGGCTCCGAGAGGTCGTTGGACGGAACCGTTGTCTCTCCCGGCCCGGCGCCGTGCGCGGCGTCGATCAGCGATGCGTGCCACAACGGATTCGCGTTCGCTCCGGCATTGTTATCGGCGTCAAACGCGAACAAACTGTCGTGCTCCGTCGCAACGAACACGACGTTGTGCGAGCTGTTCGGCTGCGCAGTTCGCGCGCCCATGATCACGCCCGGCAGGTACAACGGCTGCGCATACACCCATCCGTCGACAGAAGCCGAAAACAGTTTTCCAAAAGATTTTGTGTTGACATTGGAAGGCGTCAGAATCGTCTCGTTGGTATTGGCGCCAGTGCGTGCGATGTCGTTGTGCTGCGTCGTTACGCTAGTCTGCCCATAGGCAACGATGCCGACAAGTACCAGAAGACCGGTTGGGCTGCGCACGTGATCGCCGATCCTCACTCTACGAACGAGCTGAGGGCTCCAATGAGACGATCTATCATCGGACTCCCCAATCCAGTAACGGAGTCGTATCCTAAGTGAGCGCAATCGGCAGTGGAAGGTCCGTCGCACCCCGAGGTGATGTCTCGAAAGTAGTAAGTCTCGTTAGAGTCCGGCCAACCCAAAAGATAGATGGCTTCATTGACAGAGCTCAAGGGCCGCTCTGATCCGCGGTGCGAATTAACCAGGGCCATAATGGCGGCCCACTGCGGAGCGCCGGCACTGGTTCCGCCCACTGGAATCCAGCCTTTTGTGCCACCGAATCCCTGACTGTCATATACGGAAAATCCCCAATCTGGGTCCGCGTTATAGCTAACGTCGGGCACGCTTCTATTCGCCCCTTGGACCGGCTTGGCTTGATAGGCTGGCTTTCCGATATAGGCGCTCACCCCTCCGGCAGAATCCCTCCATGCCAGTTCTTTTAGGACCTTTCCGTCGCTGCCCAATTGAAGACTGGTTCCACCAACGCTGGTCACGCCCGGCGATACGGCAGGCCAGTTGACGCCTGATCCACCATCCCCGGAGCTCGCAAAAAAGCCGACGCCTGGAACAGTGAAATGACTATCCAGTTGCTCGTCGCCATTCCATTCCGGAGTGACGAAACTCATGGAAACCTGGCTGGCCCCGTGCAACACGGCAAAGTCCACAGCCGCCAAAATGTCGTTGACCCATTCACTGGCGGCGGCGACCACTATAATGTTGGCCCGGGGAGCGATGGCGTGAGCCCATTGAACGTCTAACGATATCTCCAGGGCCCAAAGATCGTCCGCGGTTCTTCCATTCAACGGCGCCATGTTAAATTCCTGAACCGTGATGGTAGGAATTTGAAATTGCTCGCAAAAAGCATCTAGATCAACCTGCATCCGAGTGCTGCCATACGCCTCGATGAGTGCGATGGTCTGGCCCAAGCCTTGTTCCGTAAACTTCCCCAGGCCATATGCGGCTTTTATCTGCGCCGGCGTATAGCCATCGGGTGTGTCAATGAAACGGGGGAGACTTCGACGAATACCGCGGACGTCCTGATCGTGGCCGTGAACTTTTAAGGTGGAGCGAACTACCGGATCGGTATTTTGCGCCCGGGCGCCTTGATAGAAACAGATCCCGCTGGACAATGCCAACAAAGAGCATCGATAACATCGATAGCATCTCATCGCGACTTCGGCCCTGTAAGGACAGATGGCGAAGTTGGGAGAGCCGATCTATTTTTTCCGGGCCGCCCCCTTGTCAATCGGTTAATCTACAGGGAATGATCCAAACGGACGTGTTGATCGTAGGAAGCGGCCCGGCCGGCTCTTCCGCGGCGTTGGCGCTGAGCACTTACGGCATCCCGAACGTGGTCGTGACGAAGCACGGTTGGCTGGCCAATACGCCGCGCGCGCACCTCAACAATCAGCGCACCATGGAGATCCTGCGCGATCTGGGCATCGAGGCGGAAGTGGTGGCGAAGGCCAGCCCACAGGACATTCTGGGCAATGCCGTCTTCTGCACCAGCTTGGCCGGCGAAGAATTGGGACGCCTGCGCATGTTCGGGACCGAACCGCGACGCCGCGCCGATCACACGCTGGCAAGTCCATGCGCCATGTGCGACTTGCCGCAGAACCTCCTGGAACCGATTATTCTGGGGGCCGCCGCCGAGCGAGGAAGCAAGGTTCGTTTCAACAGCGAATATCTCTCCTACCAGCAGGATGCCGACGGCGTCACCGCCCAGGTACGCGACCGTGTCTCTGGCGAGACTTATCCAATTCGGGCGAAGTATCTGCTGGGCGCCGACGGCGCCAACAGCAAAGTGGCCGAGGACGCGGGGCTGCCGCTGGAAGGGAAAATGGGCGTGGCGGGAAGCATGAATATCGTTTTCCACTGCGACCTTTCCAAATACGTCGCCTATCGTCCCAGTGTTTTGTATTGGGTGCTGCAGCCCGGCTCCGATGTCGGGGGCGTGGGGATGGGCGTGATTCGAATGGTGCGGCCCTGGAATGAATGGCTGGCCATCTGGGGCTACGACATCACCGCCGGGGCCCCGCAGCTTAGCGATGAGGGCGCCGAAGAAATCGTTCGCAATCTTATTGGCGACCAGCACGTGCCGATACAGATTCGTTCCCGTTCCTTATGGACCGTGAACGATATGTACGCCACCCGTTACTCCACGGGACGCGTGTTTTGCATGGGAGACGCCGTGCATCGGCATCCACCCATGAACGGTCTGGGCTCCAATACTTCGATTCAAGACGCCTACAATCTCGCCTGGAAGCTGGCGTTGGTGTTGAAAGGGAAGGCCAATCCCGCGCTGCTGGACACTTACAACGAGGAGCGATCGCCCATCGGCCGGCAGATCGTAAAGCGCGCCAACAAGAGCATCGGGGAGACCGGTCCCATTTTTGAAGCGCTGGGACTTGGTCCGGGGATCGAGGTCGCGCAGATGTGGAGCAACATGGAAGCTCGCAAGGGCGCGTCGCCCGAAGCCGCCGAGCAGCGTGAGAATTTGCGCAAGGCCATTTTGCAAAAGAATTACGAGTTCAATACGCATGGCGTGGAGTTGAATCAGCGCTATCGCTCCGCTGCCGTGGTTCCCGATGACACACCCGAACCGCCCCTGGAACGCGACGCCGAACTTTACTTTCATCCCACCACCTGGCCCGGCGCCCGGTTGCCGCATGTCTGGCTGCAGAAGGACGGGCGTGCCATTTCCACGCTGGATGTCGCGGGCTCAGGCCGGTTTGTGGTGCTGACAGGGATCGGAGGCGACGGTTGGATTCAGGCCGCGAAATCGGCGTCCGCTCAATTTGGAATCGCGATTGACGGCTTCGTGATCGGGCCCGGACGCGAGTTGACCGATCTCTATGGAGAATGGGCCGAGGCCCGCGAGATCGGCGAGAGCGGGTGCCTGCTGGTGCGCCCGGATGCCCATGTCGGCTGGCGCGCCGCGGACGCGGGGGACGAGCAAAATCGCCTGTCGGCGGCAGTCGCTCGCATACTTGGGCGTTAGCCCAGAGACGTTAGCCCAGCGTTACCGGTGACGGATATCCTCTGGCGCTCTTTGCCGATCCAGCGGCAGCACGTGGAGTTTCCACTGAACCGCAACGGAAGCCGGCAAGAAGCAGACTTTGCTATCGCAAGCCTGATAGTGCAGCTTTCCAGCGATGGTCAGGATTTTCCCGTCCGTTCCTAGCGAGCCGCTGAACTCCGCCGCGGAAGTTACCTTCACTTCCTGATGGATGCGAAAGGTTCCTTGGAAAACGGGTACCCGTTCCTGGATCGCCGGCATGTAAAGCACCTCGGCTTTCGGATAAACCGGCGGCTTGAGTTCCAGCTCAGGTAAGGAATCGATCACCAGGCTGACCGGTTTGTACCCCTTGGTTCCGGGCGCGTACACATGCACACCGGGAGGCAGCCGCACTTCAGCCGTCACTGTAATGCGACTCCCGGGAATGGCAACGCTATCGGACTGTTGAACTGCGACTGTCAGATGCGGCGCTTCCACCGTGCCGGTTACTTCTTCGGCCAGCTCCGGGAAGAGTTTCGCGATCACGCTATTACCGGAGAGTCGTTCTCTGTATTTTGGGTCGAAGAACTTCTCTCGAATGATTCCCTGGGTATCGATAAAGAAATATCCCGGCCTCGCCATGCCTTTGTACTGCCCCACCGCTTCGGTGTTCAAGACCTGGTAAGCCTGGATCACCTTGGAATCGAAGTCGGCAAGCAACGGAAAGTCGATCTTGCTGCGATCCGCGAAATACTTAAGTATCTCGACGCTGTCGTAGCTGACGGCCGCCAGCTTGATCCCTTGCTTCTCAAATCGCGTCCGTGCCGCTTGCAGCTCGACCAGCTGCCCTTTGCAGTAAGGTCACCAGTCGGCGGAACGGAAAAACAGAAGCGCGGTGCCGTTTTTCCCCCTTAGCGTGGCGAGAGTTTGCCGCCGGCCGAATTGGTCGGAAACAGAAAAATCCGGGGCGGCCTGGCCTACAGGCAGTCCGATGCCGGTAAGCATTTTGATGGACGCCACCTGAATAACATTGCCCTGTAGGGCGCCCGCAACCGTGACGCTTTCTCCCAGCCGGCCAACGGCCTGTTCCTGGGGCGCCAGCGTGTAAATCTGCCGCGTCGTGTCGTCGTACAATACCAGCTCGCTGCCAGGGCCGCGGTTTTCCGTGCACTTCGCGTTTTCTGCAAAAGCTTCCTCGGAAGTGCAGCCGTTATTGATGATGATGCCGGACCAGACGCCCGAATTTGACATAGCTTTTTGAGCCAGCAGGCAAAAGCTGAAACCGGAAAGCACGACGATTGTCCGCGCCAAACAACGCGCCGCCAAGTTCCACCTCAAGGGTGACTATAGCATGCCCCAGAATCATTGAGCCTGGTTCAAGGCCTGTTGGGAGCTTGGTATACGACTTTGCCTCCGACTACCGCTTCGAGCACCTGCGTCTTGGCGATCTCTTCATGGGGAACCTTCAGCGGATCGCGGTCCAGCACAATGAGATCGGCGAATTTGCCGACCTCGAGTGATCCGGTAGCATCGTCCTCGTGCAGCTCGAAGGCTGCATTGATGGTCGCGGCACGCAGCACATCTTCCGGGGACAAGCCCGGATCCTCACCAAGCCGGCCCCGAAACTCAGCCGGCGCATCGGGAGCGTTGGTGCGGGTTACGCCTACCTTGAGGGCAAACCATTCGTCCAACGGGTCCACAGGCCAATCGCTGCCGAAGGCAATACGGGCGCCGGCTGCCGCCAGGAGCCCGGCTGGTTCGAGAATCTTCATGCGGGCCGGACCGAAGTAGTTCTTGAGACCGATGGTGTCACCAGCGGGTTTCTCCCATTGCATCGATAGCACCGGGATTGTGCCCAGCCGCTTAAAACGGGGAAAATCCGCGGGGTCGACAATTTCGTCGTGCGCGATCGCGGGACGGATGTCGGCCGCGGGCAACGCCTTCCTGAGAACTTCGATGCCGTCGAGCGCGGCGTGAACGGCGCCGTCTCCATCAGCGTGCATGTGGGGGTCGATCCCGGCGCGGCCAAGCGCCACGAGCACAGTGGCTAGTGGATCAGCGGGGAAGTACACGGCGGGTCCGCGGGAGGGACCGGGCGCCCAGTCCGGCTTCGCTGCTGTTCCGGAGTTTACGAAATACGGCTCGCGCATCGCACCCGTGAACGCGGGCGCCGCGATCACTCCATCCAGAAATAGCTTCGCGTTTCGAACCGTGACGCCCGGCGCGCGCCCGATCTTGCCTTCGTCATACTGTTTAGCGAACGCTATCACCCGCGCTAAGGCACGAGCCGAGTTGCCCGCTTCGGATGGTTGGATGACGGGCGCAAAGTGCGCGCGCGCCGTGAGTCCGCCAGCCTGGCGCACGGCCGCAAAAGCAGCCATGTCCTCTTCGCCCGCCGCGGCATCCAGGAAGCTTGTCACCCCTTGGCGGTTCATGGCTTTGAGTGCAGCCTCCGCGGCCGCTCGATTCTCCGCGGCGGTTGGTTTCGGCAGCAGTTCGGAGAACACGGCGTAAGCGGCATCTTCGAGGACACCCGTGGGATTGCCAGCAGCGTCCCGCCAGATCTTGCCTCCGATCGGGTCGGGCGTGCTGGCTGTGATTTTCGCGAGCTTGAGTGCGCGCGTGTTCGCAAGCACCGTATGGCCGAATGAAGAGCGAACGATAATCGGCCGGGTGGTTTTCAGCACATCCAGCGTGGCCCGGCTGGTTTTCACGCCGGCGGGGCGCATGCTCTCCTGGAACCAGCTCACAACTTCGAGCCACGCATCCGGGTCTTTCGATGTCGCGTGGTCCAGGCAGCCCTGCACTCGTTGTTGCAGTTCGGCGACAGTGAGCGGCTCGTAGTTCAGACTGCATTTCAAGAGCTGCGCACCTGCTTCGAGCGGATGCATGTGGCCATCGATGAGGCCCGGCATCAGAAACCGCCCTTTCAGGTCGACCGTCGCGGTTGCCGCGCCGACAAGCGGCCCCAGTCCCTGGTTGCTGCCAACGTACACAATCCGTCCATCGCGAATGGCGAGCGCTTCGGCGGTACGATGCTGGGCATCCGCGGTGAATATGACGCCGTTGCGGTAGACACGGTCGGCTGGCCTACTGGAGGGGACCTGCGCCGAGGCGAGCCAGCCAGCTGAAAGCAACGACATCGCAAGAAAAACCGTGCGAATATTATGAAACGGAATCTTCGTTTTCAATTCTTGTACGTTCAAGGGACACTCTCTTTTGGGATCCTGGCCCAACTCCCAGCCCATCAGCCGCTCGGGAATCCGAACATCAACCACGACTGGTTGGCTACCCAATGCGGGTATAGTTCCGTCATCTGATCGAACAGCTCCTGATCGGACGTCGCCGTTTTCTGCAGCCGATCAAAGTCCAGCAGATAGCGCTTGGTGTCCTGGATCGCCGACGGCGAGTCGGGCGCGCCAGGCTTCTTGTGGCCGGCAACAACCATCGCCGGGTTGAGCGATGCTAACCGGTCCAGCGCCGCGATCCAATTCTTGCGGCTCTCGGGGGTGGTGTCGCCGACGTACATGTGGCACTGGTTGTACACCACGTCGCCGGCGACGATCAGGCCGATCGATGGAACGTATAGAGACGTCGTATCGGGACTATCGGTGTGGCCCTGCTCGAGGATGCGCAATTCCTGGCCCTCGAGAGTGAACGTTTCGTGCTCATAAGCCTGAGGTGGAACGAATTTCGTGGCCAGTTGCCCGGGAAACAACCGGCGGGCTAACCGCTCCACTGGCGGAGTGAAAGACATCTGCATGGCGCTCAGAGTCTTGGGCGTTGCTATCGCTCGAGCATCCGGGAAGCGGTCCAGCAGAATGCTCAGACCGTAGAAGTGGTCGAAATGGCCGTGCGTTATATAGATGGTCTCCAGGTTGCGGTTGTGCAGCGCAACCCAATCCGCGAGAGCCTCGGCCTCGGCCACCGTGGTCATTGCGTCTACCAGCACCGCGTCGTACTCGCCGAAGATTAAAGTCGACGTCATCGGGTCAAAGCCGAGCGGTTCGCCGAAGGGCTTTGGGCGCTCGCCTACCATTACCTTTCCCGGCGCGGTAAAGACGTTGACACCAAGCATGATCTTCCTTTCTATGCCTGAACCGAGCGTTAACCGTACTTAAGGGCAGTGCTCTGTCCGACCTCGATGATATAACCGTCAGGATCGCGGATGTAGCAGCGAATCTCGCCGTACTTGGGGATCGGCTCGGTGATGAACTCGGCTCCTCGACTTTTCCATAATTTATAGCACGCTTGAATATCCGCAACGCGGATATTCATAAAGCTGTTGATGTGATTCGGGTCGGGGACGCTGAGCGTTACCGTCGGCTTGTCGGGGGTCGGCCCGCCCCCGGGGTTGACCAGGAGCCATGTATTCGCGATCTGGATGTACGCGGGCGCGCCGACGCTGTCGCCTTTGCTCAGGATGCGACCGTCGAAGACCTTTTCGTAGAAGCGAGCCGATCGGTCGACGTCGGCGACGGTGAGAAAATGTGCGATGCTGATTCCCTCCCGCGGCGGCATCACATAGGTCTTGTGTTCGATTTCTACGCTGTTCGTTGACGAGCCCGAGACCGTCATGAGTTTCAGAAGCGCCTGAGCCGCCGATGGTCGACGACGCAGGATTCTGGCCAGTAATAAGACGGCCGTCCGTGATGGAAAAAGGCTGCCAGTTGGCCACCTTCTCGAATATGGCGCCGAGCCGCAGCAGTTCATCTTCCACCAGGAACGGCACAACCTTGGTGAGGTGCATCGCCTCTTCCTCGCCGTTCGTGAAACCGGCGACGTGTTTCCCCTTCACCAGCGGAGCGCCCTGGTACGTAACGTGGCGAAGCACCCCGGGCGAATGACACACCAATGCGATTGGCTTGCCGGAATTGTAGAAGGCCTCCAGAAGAGCGATCGACACAGGGCTTTCCGCAAGATCCCACATCGGGCCGTGCCCACCGGGATAGAAAACGGTGTCGAAGTCTTCGGCCTTCATGTCCGCAAGTTTGACCGTGTTGGCGAGAGCCTTTTGCGCCGCCGCGTCCTGCTTGAACCGCGTCATCGCCGGCGTTTGATTTTCCGGCAGATCGCTTTTCGGATCGAGCGGAGGCTGCCCGCCTTTCGGAGAGGCGAGCGTCAGCTCAACGCCGGCATCCCTGAATACGAAATAGGGGGCCGCGAATTCCTCCAGCCAAAAACCAGTCGGGAGGCCCGTGTTTCCCAGTTGGTCGTGCGATGTCAGGACCATCAGTATTTTCATGTTCGTTCTCCTTTGTTTCCATATTACGGCCAACTGCGAGCGCGTTCAGCGATTCCTCGTGCGCACAAACGCAAGTGGAGCACCATCACGATGACGCAGAAACGAAAGACAAAAGTAGAAGCCGTCCCAGGCCATTGTCCGCCGGCCGACTCAGCGGGTCGACGCGATAGGATTTTCCAATTGATCCAGGCGCTAACCGCTTTCTGATCGGCTAAACTTAGCTGAATCCTCGTATGCCTCTCTCCGCGGGTGACCGCCTTGGACCATATGAGATCCTTGCGCCCATCGGCGCAGGCGGGATGGGCGAAGTGTATCGCGCTCGCGACACCCGGCTGGAGCGTAGCGTTGCGATCAAGATTCTGCCCCACGCATTCTCGTTGGACCATGAGCGGTTGCGCCGATTCGAGCGGGAAGCGCGCCTGGCATCTGCCCTAAACCACCCCAATATCGTTACCATCTACGAGCTCGGGCAGGATGGCGCCATCCACTATATTGCGATGGAGCTGGTGAATGGGAAGACGCTAGCCGAGCTGCTTGCCTCCGGCGCGCTGCCAATACGAAATGCGATTGAGCTGGCAACCCAAGTTGCTGAGGGGCTGGCCAAGGCACATGAAGCGGGCGTCGCGCACCGGGACATCAAGCCTGGGAACCTGATGGTCACTGACGATGGATTCGTTAAAATCCTCGACTTTGGCCTGGCGAAGCTCGCCGCACCAAGCGGCGCAGTGTCCGATACGCGCAGTATCTCCGGGTGGCGAACTCAACCGGGACAGATGCTGGGAACTCTGCAACACATGTCACCTGAACAGGCCAGCGGCGCGCCGGCGGATTTCCGGTCCGATCAGTTCTCGTTCGGATTGGTGCTGTACGAAATGGTCACAGGCAAGCACCCCTTTAAGAGAAGCACGCCGGCGGAGACGTTAGTGGCCATTTTGCGGGAACCAGCCGAACCGGTCGGCGTGCAGAACCTTGACGCTCCAGTTGCGTTGTGCCGGGCCATCGAGCGGTGTCTCGCCAAAGAGCCCGATAAGCGTTACGTCTCTACCCGAGATCTTGCGCGCGAACTGGCAGCGATTCGCGACCACGTCGCGGAAAAGCCAGTGCAAAGGCTGGAGACCCGCCCGACCAATATTCCCGTGCAACGGACCCGATTTGTGGGGCGAGAGAAGGAAGTAGCGGCCGCTAAAGAACTATTGTTGCGTCAGGATGTGCGACTGCTGACGATCACGGGACCGGGAGGGATCGGCAAAACGCGTCTGGCCGTAGAAATTGCAAACGGCCTGGTCGAGCGCTTTCCCGGTGGCACTCATTTCATCCCGCTCGCCGCGCTAAGCGACTCGGGTTTGATCGCTTCCGTAATCGTTCAGACGTTGGGTATTCGGGAGGCGGGGGTTGCGTCACCTCTCGAAATACTCAAAAAGAACCTACAGGATTCGTTGCGGGCGCCAATGCTGTTGCTGTTGGACAATTTCGAGCACCTCATGCGGGCGGCGCCCACGGTGGCAGAGCTCCTGGCGATGACGCCCCATCTCAAGATTCTGGTAACCAGTCGCGCGGCGCTACATGTGTACGGAGAACATGAGTTTCCCGCGCCACCGCTGAGGCTCCCGGATGCGCAGTCAACACTATCGGTGGACGTCCTGTCACAGTACTCCGGCGTCGCTCTATTTGTACAGCGCGCTGTCGCTGCCAAGCCCGGTTTCGAGCTGAACCTGGATAACGCTCAGCTCCATTATCGAAATTTGCGCTCGCCTGGATGGTCTGCCGCTGGCGATCGAGTTGGCAGCCGCCCGGCTCAAAGTACTTTCGCCGTCTGCCCTGCTGACCCGCCTGGCGAGCCGGTTGCATCTGTTGACGGGCGGCGCGCGGGACCTGCCCCAGCGCCAGCAGACCCTGCGCGCAGCCATCGATTGGAGCTACGATCTGCTGAGTCCCGCCGAACAGAAGCTTTTTCGAAGATTGTCCGTGTTCGTGGGCGGATGCAATCTCGAAGGCGTGGAAGCTGTTTGCTACACCAGAAGCGATCTCGATGTGGACCTGCTCGATGGCATGGCATCCTTCGTGGACAAAAGCCTGCTGCAACGGTTTGAGCAGGCCAACGGTGAATCGCGTTTCTGGATGCTCGAAACCATTCGCGAGTACGCTCTCGAAAAACTGGAGGTAAGCGGCGAGCCCGAACAGTTGCAGCGTCATCACGCCGCTTTCTTTCTTGCATTCGCCGAAGAAGCCGAGCCGCATTTGCACGGGCGGAAACCGGCGGCGTGGCTGAAACGCCTGGAAGAGGAACACGCCAATATACGAGCGGCACTGCAGTGGTCTTTAGCTTACGACCCGGTGCTGGCGGCGCGTTTGGGGGCGGCGATTCGATACTTTTGGGTCTTTCAGGGACACTTGGCGGAAGGTTTAGCACTGTCGCAGGATATATTGAGGGTCTGTGATCGGGCTCCCAGTGCCGTGCGAGGGAACTTGTTATCCATGGCCGGCAACCTGGCGAAGTTCCAAGGCGATTTCGAGACGGCGCGAAGGATGTATGAGGAAGGCTTGTCCGACGGGCGTTCCGCCCACGATTTGCGGCAAGTCTCATTGTCTTGCAGAGGATTGGGAGGATTAGCGTATGAGCAGGGCGACTACCCCACTGCACGCGAATTCGCGGAAGAAGCATTGGCCGCCGCCCGACAGTCGAACGATCGGTTTGGCATCGCCCGGTCGCTCAGCATGCTGGGAGATTTGGCTCGGTCGCAGGACCGCGATGCGGAAGCGCGTCCCTTGTATGAAGAGGCTTTAGCGATTTGCAGGCAACTCGATCGAACACTATCTACCGCCAACATCCTTACGAATTTAGCGGCCGCTGAGTTCGGCGATGGCAATTACACCTCGGCATTTTCACACTTTACGGAAAGCTTGACGATGCATCGGCAAGCAGACGATGAAATCATAGGCGGGAAGATAGACATTTCCTACGCATTGGACGGCCTTGCGGCTCTCGCCACCCTGCGCGGCGAAACAGAGTTGGCGGCGAAACTAGCCGGTGCGGCAGATCAGCTGCGCGAATCTATGAACTACAATGTGGAACCCGCCGAACGCCGCTTCCGCGACACTTATCTGGCTTCTTTACACACCGTGCTTTCCGAAGACGATTTCTCCAGGGCTTACGGGCAAGGACGCACACTGAAACTGGATGAGGGTGTCGCGCTGGCCCTGGGAAAGACGCCGGATTAATATTTGGAGTTCCAGGCGACCTTGCTGAAGCTAAGCAAGATATCCTGGTGCCCGGGGTGGGACTTGAACCCACACTCCCGTTGCCGGAAAAAGGATTTTAAGTCCCCTCTATGTACTCGTATCTTACTGATACCGTGAGTCTTGCATTCTTAACGATGTGAAACTGTGTAAGTAACTGTGAAAGTTTCGACGCTTCAAACACCTCTCACCCCATCCGCTTCTCTCGAGGCATGCAAGTTTCCAGCGTGGGCGTTATTCGCGCAAGTGGATACGGGCGATCAAGCAACACCGTTGATTCTTAGTGCTGAGAACTCGCGTTTGAATGGATCATAGAGCGCTTGCCAGCAGCAAGTCCCGCCGTCGCTGATGAGCACAAGCTGTTCACGCCAGTACGATACAGGGATATCGTCACAAAAGGCGTTGATATAGACTAGCTTCCTGCCTTTCCTTATGATCGGGACATACTGGCGATAGTACTGCTCCGGGTGATCGATGGCGATTGGGCTGTTGGCTGGCCAATTCTCTGCCCTTAGGTTTGAAACCTGCAGGAGGCTGGCTTCCAGGCCTTCAATATCCATCTTTGTTGGCTGCCACGTCCCGTCCTTCGCGACCCACTTCGCTGCTTTAGCCGGAAGCAGGACGAATCGCTTTGAGGACTCTTCTTTTGAGAGTGGCATTGGATTGCTGGGAATTGACTTGGGGGTGGGGAGTTTCTGTATCGGACCGGCAGCCGCGATCCAACGGCGGGCCTCTAGATACGCCGAGAATACCTGGTCAGGATAGATGTTGCCCGCAAGCCACAGTACGGCGGCCGCGCCAACGAGCAGCGGCATTACCCATCGTGCCCGCTTGTTCACCCGCATGGAAGTTTAGACACCGCGACCGAAATGGAGGTTCCCGCCGAGATCATGTGACAGTGTGAGATATCCCGATGTTGTAGCCGATCCACCTGGATGAAAAGTCGTCATCTCGGAGAAATGCTGTCTCGAATTTGCTCCCGAAATGCAGAGAGACATCCGAGTCGGCGTCCGCAAGAAAGGCGGCTCGACGACTTGGTGTATGGTGCGGGCGGAGGGACTTGAACCCACACGGGCCTTGCGGCCCAACGGATTTTCATACCCGGCTACGGCTTTCGCCGCCCCCACCATTCTGTGGCGAGGTTTGGGGTCTGGACTATCCCTTCACCATGCCCGATGATTCCGGGTGTCAGGTGCTGCCCGTCTAGTCTCTACACCTTCCCGGCCTAACTCGGGCCGGGCTTGGCTCGGGATCGCCATGTTACAGGGTTCCCCGAATTTGAGCAGTTCTGCACCGCCGGTTTCCCGGCGGGCACTCAAGTTTTTTCGCTTAAGTCCGATGCGTCTGCCGATTTCGCCACGCCCGCACGTTCCAAAGTTAGCACGAATGAACGAATGACCCGATCGGACTTTTAAGTCCTTTGCGTCTGCCGATTTCGCCACCCGGGCCGTGGATCCTCTATGTGGACTCCTCCATTATAGTGAAGGCGCCAGACCCGGCCGAGGGTTAGCTCTGTGTCGAAGCGGCTGACATTACGCTCGAGATCTTGCTGAAGATCTTGCTGATGCTGGAGGCCACGCCGGGCATGATTGCTCCCGCCGCAACCGCAACAAAACCAGCCATGAGCGCGTACTCGATTAAGTCCTGGCCGTGGTCGTCCGTCCAGATTCGCAACTTCCAGATGAAATTCGTTATTTTTTTCATTTTTGGTCCGTTCCAGTCTTTCGGCTTACACTCCTATGATGTCCTGTAAACCCGGTACGGCGAATCGAGGGAAGAACCTAGTTTGAAGGAGCAAGATACCTATTGCACTGTACCCTTGATCGGGGACGTTCCATGCCGTCCCGACCGGCTTCGCAACGGCCCGGGCTCGTCAGATCAGGGGATTCGGCATACCATGGTGTTCAGATGGAACAACTTGCCCTCGCCTGGGGACCGGTTCGCAAGACCTTCACCGTGGCCGAGATCAATTCTCGGATCCGCGGGCTTCTCGGCGACGAATTCGACGATGTTTGGGTGGCGGGCGAGATTTCGGGCTCGAAAACGGCCACTAGCGGCCATTGTTACTTCACCCTCAAGGATCATGACGCGCAGCTGCGATGCGTTTGCTTCCGCCAGTCGCTGCGATACCTGAAGGTTAAGCCGCAGGATGGTATGGCGGTGCTGGCTCGCGGCCATATCGATGTCTACGAGGCGCGTGGCGAGTACCAGCTTCTGGTGGAAGCCATCGAGCCGCAAGGCCACGGCGCTCTCCAATTCGCCTTTGAACAACTGAAGAAAAAGCTGGCGGCTGAGGGCCTGTTCGATTCCGCGCGTAAGCGACCAATTCCGCGCCTTCCACAACGCATCGGCATCGTTACGTCACCGTCGGGCGCCGTGGTTCGCGATATCACCCAAATTCTCTCGCGTCGCTTCCCTGGGCTCCATTTACGTATTTACCCCGCTTTAGTGCAGGGCGATGGATCGGTGGAAGCCGTTTGCCGCGGCATCGAATACTTCAGCGATAGCGGCTGGGCCGACGTGGTGATCGTGGCTCGCGGCGGTGGATCGCTGGAAGATCTATGGACATTTAACGAAGAAGCGGTCGCTCGCGCCATTGCAGCGAGTGACGTGCCGGTGATCTCTGCCGTGGGCCACGAGACGGATTTCACCATAGCCGACTTTGTCGCCGATCTTCGCGCCGCCACGCCTTCAGCCGCGGCTGAGCTGGTGATTTGCCCGCGCGATCAACTATTCGACCAACTGGACGTTTTCGATCACAAGCTATTGCAAACCGCCCGGTATCGGCTGGCCATGGCTGCGCGCGCTCTGCATGAACACGGGGTGGAACGCGCCTCGGCGGTCCTGCATCGGAATGTCGGCCGATGGCAGCAGCGCGTCGATGAAATGGACTACCGCCTGCGCGGGCGGGTCCTGGCTGCGGCTACTGCCCGCCGCCGGCGTCTCGACGACCTGACCAGCCGCCTGAGCCGGCAGGATCTGCGGCTACGCTTTGCCCAAACCCGCCGCCGGCTGGAGGCCGCGAATGTAGCGGCTAACCAGCTCATTCGATTGCGGTTGACCCGGGCGCAGGGGCGTCTAAATCCGCTAATTGCTCACCTCACCCAGCTCAGTCCATTGAAGATCCTGGAGCGCGGCTACGCCATCGTCACCAACGATAACGGCGCGATCGTCAAGCAACCGGCGGACGCTCCGGTGGATTCGGGCATTGGAATTCGCCTGGCCCACGGTAAAATCGCCGCACGCGTAGTGAGACTTCCGGCCTCTTCCGGGCACTGAAAGGGCATGAAACGACCATTTCGGAGCATCTTTTGCCTGCTGGCGTGTTCGTTCGCATTGCTTGCCAGCACTCTCAGCAAGTCGCACAGCGAAGGCAAGTTTAGCGATGCCGAGATCGAAGCCACCATCAAAGCCAAGCTGGCTAAGTCTAAGATTGGGAAGGACGGCTTTCAGGTCCACGTCAAGGATCGGGTGGCCACTTGGACCGGGGTCACCACCGTCATGCAGCACAAAGGCGCCGCCACACGCATGGCCAAGGCCGCCGGGGCGATCCAAGTGCTAAATAACATAAAGGTTTCGGGCGACACGAAACTTATCGCTCCCCGGCATGTGCAAGTGAAGGCTGGCGCTGGCGACGAAGGGCCATGATAAACTGAATGCTTTCGGATCGCCGGAAGTATTCCAAATGAAACTCCTACCAATCGTTTTTCTGGTCACTGCATTGCTCCGCGGTCAGGCTCCGGAGCCAGTGAAGGTCACGCCCGGCACACCGTCGGTGAAAGCTCCCGCTGGTGCTCCACCACCGGTAGCTGCACCCACTCCACCTCCGCCGGTTTCGGCCGACACGATAGTGGCGGAAGTGGACGGAAGGAAAATTACCGCAGCAGAGATGGACAAGATCCTGGCCGCATTGCCGGCCGCCGACCAGAACACCGTTCACGCGCGTCCTCAACTTCTCAGCAACGTCTTCCTCATGCAGAAGCTGGTTGCGGACGCCGAGAAAGCCGGACTCGACAAGCAATCACCTTATAAGGAACAGTTGGAAGGATACCGGTTGCGAATACTGTCCAATGCCGAGGCGAACACGGTGAACAACACCACGCCGGTGAGCGAAGAAGAAGAGCGCAAGTACTACAAGGACAATCCCGACAAATTCAAAGAAGTGAAAGTGCGGGTTATTTATATCGCCTACAATCCAACGCCCGGCAAGACCGAGAGTAATGGCAAGAAGCTGCTTACTCAAGCCGAAGCGCTGGCGAAGCTTCAAGATCTGGCTAAGCAGATTCAGGCCGGCGCCGATTTCGGCAAGCTGGCGCGCGAAAACTCCGATGACTCGACGTCCGCGTCCAAGGACGGCGACTTTGGCGTGATCAAGCAAGAAAGCACTATTCCTAAAGAAGTGAAGGACGCCGTTTTCGCCCTGAAACAAGGCGAGATCAGCGCACCGGTGAAACAGCCGAACGGTTTCTATTTGATCCGCGCCGAGGAGATCAATCAGCAGTCGTTCAACGAAGCCACTTTTCGAATCATACCGGCGGTCCGCCAGGAAAAATTCGACGCCTGGATGAAGAGTCTGCAGACGCAATTCAGTGTGAAAATTGAGAGCCCGGCCTATTTTGCTCCGCGCGCACCCGCGCAGCTCCAACAGGTTCATTAAGCCGGCCATAAGCCGGCTGGCGCCGCTGCAGGGGCGAATTGTGCGCGTCCGTTTCCTGCCCTCGCTCACAGCCGATGGCCGACATTTATATTCCAATCGCCCACTCGGTCAGCCGGTGTTCGCCGGATCGTTCATACGCAAGCGCGAAATCATCCTGGATCTGGAGCTCAAAGGTCAACCCCGCGAATTGGCGCGCATCCTGGTCCACGAACTGTTTCATTTCGCCTGGGTGAGGCTGGGGAATCCGGCCCGGCGATCTTACGAAGAGTTGCTGCGTAGCGAAGGGAAGCAGCGTGCGCGCGGCGAATTGGGCTGGTCGGCCGAGCTTCGCAAAAATGCGCTCTCGAAGTCCTCGTCCCACCACGACCGACTGTGGCGCGACTACATTTGCGAAAGCTTTTGCGACACGGCAGCCTGGCTTTACTCGGGCGTCCGCCGGCATCCGGAATTCACGCTCGCCGGGCGACACCGCAACCGGCGGGCGGAGTGGTTTCGGGACGCGTTTCACCTCGGTGTGATCCCGATATAATGATTAAGGAGATACCCCGTGTCGAAGACTTTCTTGGGCGTTAGCGTTGGTTTCGTATTCGCATGCACGCTGCTGTGGACCGGATGCTCGAAGGGATCCGTGAAGGCCTCGGTCAAATCGGAAGCGTCCGCGAAGCCTGCGCAGTTCCAATTGAAAGACGCCGTTGGCCAGCCGACGCCCGAGTTCAGCCTGAAGGACGCCAACGGCCAGACCGTTCATTTAGCCGACTACAAGGGTAAAGTCGTACTGCTAGACTTTTGGGCCACCTGGTGCGGACCCTGCAAAGTGGAGATCCCTTGGTTTATCGATTTTGAGAAGCAGTTCAAGGATCAAGGTTTCGCCGTGCTCGGCGTATCGATGGACGAAGACGGTTGGTCGGTAATTAAGCCTTATGTAGCTGATCGCAAGATGAACTACCGGGTGCTGCTTGGCGACGATAAAGTGAGCAATGCTTACGGAGGGCTGGATGCACTGCCGACCACGCTCTTGATCAGCCGGGAAGGCAAGATCGCGTCCGTACACGAAGGTGTGTCCATGGGAAAAGAGGAATTCAAGAATGCCATCGCTCAATTGCTCGACGCGCCTCGCGCCAGTGCTTCTGCTGGTCCTCGCGGCGCCCTGGCCTTGCTTGCAGGCCCAAGCCTCCGCTAATACAGTCCTAACGATCACGCCTTCCACGCGCCTGACCATCCCGCGCGGCGGCACGGCGAATTTTTCCTTGAAAGCCGAGTTGCAGCCGGGCTTCCACGTCAATAGCAACATGCCGGGCGATGACTATTTGATTCCCATCAAGCTGACCTGGAATAAAGATCCGCTGGAAGCCGAGCAGGTCACGTATCCCAAGCCGCAAATGGAGAAGCTGTCGTTCTCCACCAATCCGATCTCTGTTTTTAGCGGGGCTTTTGAAATTGGAACGCGCTTCAAAGCACCGCCCACGGCCATGCCGGGGATGGCGTTCATGAACGGCAAGCTGCGCTACCAGGCTTGCAACAACAAGGAATGCCTGCCGCCGCGCACGGTGGATGTCCGGGTTACCCTCGATATTCAATAAACGTTTGCGACAACTGGCTCCGTGGAGCCACTAGAAGTTGACGCATGGGCCCGCTCCCTTCGGTCACGGCTCGGTCTCGAGGTTACAGCAAAATCACAGCGTTGCTGAGCCGCGACCAAAGGAAGCGGTCGACGGACCTGCCTTTCCTGCAGACTCGTCAGCTAGTGGTCCTTGTCTTTGGACTGCTGCTCGCGCTGTTTCTCCTGCTCATCACCCGCAATGTTTCGCCAGAGCCTTATCTTTATGATGAAGCAGACTATATACGCGCCGCGTCGTTTGGCTATTCGGCCAACTGGACCGACACGCCGTCCATCTCGATGGCCGAGTTCCTGCGAGCCGGTTTCAGCCGCGGCAGCGCGAAGGCTCTCTCCGAACGGATTCGGAACAGCAATGACGTTTTGTTTTACCGGCACTTTCACGGCCCGCTGTTTTACTATCTGCTCATCCCGGTGTCGCGCCTCGGCCTGAACGAGCGCGCGGTGCGCATGACCATGCTGATGATTCCCGCCGCGACTATGGCGGTCATCTATTTCGGCGCCCTGTGGCTTTTGCCGGGTCCTTGGGCAATGTTTCCGGCCCTGCTTTTCCTGACCAGCCACACGGTTGTCTGGTCCACAGAACTTGCGCCGCATCAGCTTTTCGCGCTGTGCTCGTTAGGCGCCCTCATTCTTTTGGTGAAGGCTGTCGCGACCCAGCGGCGATCCTATTGGTACGCCTGCGTCGTCGTGGCGGCGCTTGCGTTTTGCACGCTGGAGGTCGGCCTCGTTCTGATTGTCACAGTCGCGATGTGCGGCTGGACGGAACGGCGGACCTTTGACGCCGATCTACGTTTCGTCACGAAATCCCTTGCGATATTTCTTGTGACCGTGCTCGCGGTCTGGCCCGCTGCGATTTTTCGTCTGTCATTTGTGAAAGCCTGCGCTGTAGTGGCCTACCTAGCGCTGATACGCAAAGCTCCCTGGGGCGACGCGGGATTCATCGAAACCTGGAGGGGCCGCATTTTCGATTCACCATTGGAATGGGCCTTGATCGTTTTCGCGCTGGTAGTTTGTTTTCGAAATCACGCGCAGGGCGGTGCCGCGTCTCTACCCGGTGGCGTCGTTTGCCGCTCTGATGTTCGTGGCGATGCTTCGGGTTCTGAGCGACTCGCCGCGCTACTCGCTGACGTTTATGCCCGCGCTGGATCTGCTTGCTGGCCTCACGTTGTCCCTCTATTCGGGCCATTGGCGGAGGCCAGCCAGCATTGCCGTCCTAACGCTGGCTTTTGCGGGACTCTACGGGATCGCCTGGATTCAGGTCGCCCGCAAGCCACACAATTCCAATCCCCGTTCGGCGGCGGTTGAAACATATATACACCAAAACGCTCTGGAGGACAAGGTACTTTTGGCCGCTCCGGGAGGCTTATTCCGGCAGTAAAATTTTCACGCCGTCCCGGCCGGCTACGATCGCCTGCGAGGCCATCTTTAGAAAGAGTCCATGCTCCACAACGCCGACGATGCCATTCAATTCGCGGTCCAGTCTTGCCGGATCGGCGATCGGCCCAAATGCACAATCGACAATGTAGTGGCCGCCATCGGTGACGATACGGCTTTCCGTCGGCGCCTGATCGCAGTGTCACCTTCGCTCCCAGACTTTCCAACCTTCGCGCGGTGGCGGGCCATCCGAACGGGACCAGTTCCACGGGAAGCGCGAATTTCGAACCCAGCCGCGCCACCAGCTTACTCTCGTCCACGATGATTACCAGCCGTTTGCTCGCGCTCGCGACAATCTTCTCGCGCAGCAATGCGCCGCCGCGGCCCTTGATGAGATTGAGCGTTCCCCCTTCAACTTCATCGGCGCCGTCGATTGTCAGATCAATTTCGGGATGCTCATCGAGAGTGGAGATGGAAATACCGAGCGATCGCGCTTGTTCGGCCGTACCTTCCGAAGTCGGGATCCCGATTACACGCAGTCCGGCAGCAACACGTTTGCCGAGCGCATCCACGGCCAGTTTCGCCGTGGATCCAGTGCCAAGGCCGAGGATCATCCCATCCTCGACCAAGGCCACGGCCGATTCAGCCGCGGCTTGCTTGAACTGCTGCTGCGCGTCCAACTTACTGCCTCAATACCCAACGGTGAAACGCTGTTTGGTATGACGCCCCTGCTCCACTTCGTCGACCAGCGCGATGGCGTAGTCCTCGGCCGAAATCGAACTATTGCCCTTGTCGTCGGAAATCAAGGCGTCTTTCCCCAGCCGGAACTTGCCGGTGCGCTCACCCGGTTGAATCATCATGGCGGGGCTCAAGTAGGTCCAATTCAAATCGCTGGCCTGCAACACGTGCTTGGCGTCGCGATGCGCCAGCGCGATTCCCTTGTAGGCGTCAGGAAATCCAGGCGAGTCGACAATCTCCAGCCCCGGAGCAACTTCCAAGGTTCCAGCGCCGCCTACCATGATGATGCGCGGCGCGCCTGCGCGGCGGACACCAGCGACCAGCGCCGTGGTGGCTTCCTTTAACAGATGCAGCTTGTCTGGAAGGGGACCTTGCGGGCCCGCGGGTGGCGCGTAGGAACTTATCACGACATCCGCTCCCTTGGCCACTTTGGCGATGCCGTCGGCGTCCAGCATGTCGCCCTTCTCCACCGTCAGGTTATTCTGCGCCGCTATTTTGGACGGGTCGCGCGACACCGCCGTCACCACGTGTCCACGCGACAGCAGCTCCTTCAAAATGCGGCTCCCGATCATGCCTGTCGCGCCGTACAAAACAACTCTCATTCCGTTCTCCTCGTTGGATTGCTAAAAGTAACCTTCAGGATCGATGATACAACTTGCTTCCGGCCGGGCGGGTAGTCAGATCGCATGGCAATCGGCGCCGGTTAGTTTCCGATGTGCCCACAATTCCCTCCGGACGCCAACAGGGGCTCGTTTCAGATACTCTGCTGCCAGACCACGGTAGTCAAGTTACAACGTCCGTCCACTCAACTTCGAGTTCGTGGATTATTCCTGGCGGCGCGTTCTCTGGTACAGACACGGAACGGAAAACACCACGAGCCCGACGTTGGTTTGCCGACTGCGCGGGAATTCGAGCCTGGAGCGTCGTCTCCAGTTCAGCGTACCTCCCGTGTGATCCCGGCAGGCCTGGATGGGTCGATTGCGGCACATCGCCACGTTTGAATGCATCCTGCCATTCACGCCAGATCGACCATTGCTCCATGGCAACCGCGAGTGTGTCTTGATCAATCGGGGTGAGCACGAACGTATCGGCGTAATCTTGTTTGCTTTCGTTCCACTCGCAATGGTAGTGATGCGGCTGACCGTCATAGTAATCGCGGACTGTGTACACAGTTTCGAACGCCACGAATGTGACTGTTTGGCTACTTCACGGACTCGATGATCTGGATTTCGCGCTTCAGCAGCCCGTTGACCATCTCGCCAAGAGGGACGCCTTTTTCCGCTGCTCTTTCCGCTAAGTAACGCTGAACCTCGCCATCCAGATATATTGGCAAGCGCAACTCGGCATCCGCCTTGAAGAACTTACCGCGCTGGCCCTTCGAAAAATCGTATTCAGCCTTCATTGCTGTTCCTCGTAATCACGGACTTCAGACCTAGTCGGCCGCCGCGCCGAAATGATTCGGATGCGTCCAACGTGATCGCCGAGTGCCTCGAACGTGTGGACGACAAGCACATACTGACCATGATTCTCCCCATCGTAATCCAACGTGCTTCGGTGGCGCTGTGCACATCGTCCGGTATTGAAAGAGCCAATGGATCGTGAAAGACTTCGGCAGCACGCTCGAAATCCACTCCATGCTTGGTAAAGTTGGCGCTCGCTTTGGCCGGATCCCATTCAAATTCATACAGAAACGCTGCCATGGATTGGGTTCATCTTATCGTGAATGGAGGTAAATCGCGATCCGCGCGCAGCGTTTACAAAACCTAAGTTGCCATATAGTCGCCATGTCGTCGAGTGAACCTGCCTCCCAGTTTCCGTCGAGCAGTCGCCCAGCGTTTAAAGAACCGCTCCAATCCCGAATCCCGGGGCGCAGGGGGGCAGGGGCGCGAACCGCGCGAATGCGATGCTCCCCACGCGCGGTGGCCCCGCTCCAGGCGATAATTGATTTAGCCCATGACTACTCTCGAATTGCCGGGGCCCAACCCGGCCGCGCCCCTGGTATCTTCGTTCTTGCCCGACATGAGCTGGACGAAGAACATTCCAGCGGCAAAACGATTGGACTGCGTGGCGGTGGCCAACGATGTCTTCACCCAGGCCGAGCGCAAACTCAGCCAAGTGGAACGGGCTGGCCTGGATCGCGAGCGGATCCGTGTCGCCGCATTCATGCCTCGACTTGCGGATGCCCCGCTCGATCGAGGATCCCGCCGCTACGCCAGCTACATGGGTAAGAAATTCCGCCAGCATGGCCTGGACTTCCGCATCGAAGAAGCCTTCAGCGCGGACGCCTTGGAGCTGCTGCTGATGGGCGCGCAAGTCAATGAGAAGATCTACGGAACCTTCGTCTTCTTTCCGGCGCCGTTTGGCAAGAGCGAGGATTACTTCCTGCGCCGGGTTCGGCCAGAAAAGGATATCGAAGGCCTCACGGTGGAAAATACCGGCCGCATGGCGCTTAATATCCGGACCGTCGACGAGGAAGAAAAGTACGAAGGCGTGGTTCCCTGCACCGCGCGAGCGATTCTTACGCTGCTCCACCAGCATGACTCCGTCAAGAAGCTGTTCCCGCGCGATCCCAGCATGCATGGCCCCACCGCGGTCATCTTTAACAGCTCGCCTCGCATCGGCATTCCGTTGCAGAGTATGCTGATGCGTATTGGCGCCACCGCGGTGATGGTGCATCCGCAAACGCGACCAGAAGACCGGCGGCATTTCCTGGAGACGGCCGATATCGTGGTTACGGCTTTCCCGGCGGCCTCGGAATCCGATCTGATCCGCGACGTTAAGCCCGGAGCGGTTGTGATCGACTGTTCCACGGAAGGCGACCTGCATCCCGAAGCGGCCGAGCGCGCCGCCTATATTTCTACCCACGATAATCATCTGGGACAAATCACGACCGCCCTGGCGCTTTACAACACGTCGTTGTGCGCGCTTTGGCAGTGCGGGATGAAAGCTTGAGGTAATCGACATGGCCCCCAAGGAACAAACTGAGATAGTGCAGCATCTGGAGCGCGGCCGCGACGGCTTTCTGGCCGCAGTCGCTGGTCTGGATGAAGCCCAAGCCAAGGTCCGGCCCGATCCTGAGCGTTGGTCCGTGCTGGATTGTGTCGAGCACGTCGCGACTGTTGAGGAACGGTTCCTCGGTTGGTTGGAGGCCGAAAAGAGAGTGGATGAGCCGCGCGTCGACAAGGAAAAAGAAGCCGGTCTCCTGGTGCGCGTGAGCGATCGGTCGGCGCGTATCCAAGCTCCGGAAGCTGTTGTGCCCCGCGGCCGTTTTTCGACATTGGCGGAAGCGCTGGAGCAATTCAACCACCGGCGCGCGCTCAGCATCCAGTTTGCGCAGGATCGCTGCGACGATCTTTACCACCTGGCGGCGGAACATGCCCGCTTCGGACCTTTGAACGGATCTGAGGTGATGATGCTCATCGTCGGACACGCAGATCGCCACAGAGCGCAAATCCAGGAAGTCCGCGCCGCGTTGGAGACGAAGTAACAAAACCAATGGATTCGCGCCGCAAATTTATCAGCACCATGGCCACCGGCCTGGCGTCCACGATCGCCTCGGCGTCGGGGAGCGTGCTGAGCGCCAACGATCGCGTGCGCATCGGCGTGATCGGCGCTGGACAACGCGGCGGCGAGCTGCTGCATCAGGCGTTGGCCAGTCCCAACGTGGAGATTGCCGCCTTTGCCGATGTTTACTCGAAGCGCCTGGACGACGCCCGAACGCGCGTTCCCGCGGCGGCCGTCTACCGCGACCATCGCCGGCTTCTGGACGACCAAAGCATTGACGCAGTCATCATCGCCACGCCGCAGCATTTGCATTGCGAACACTTTGTGGATTCGCTCGCGGCGGGCAAACACGTCTATCAGGAGAAAACCCTGGCCTTCACGCTGGATCACGCCCGGCGCATGCGGGCGGCACATCGGCAAGCGCCGAAGTCCGTAGTCCAGATCGGCCATCAAGCTTGCTCTTCCGGCCAGGCGCGCGACGCCGCCAGCTTTCTCGCTACTGGGCATGCCGGAAAAATCACCGCCATCCGAATGCATTGGTATCGCAACACGCCGCATGGCAAGGCGCAATGGATGCGGCCGGTATATCCCGACATGACGGCGGATAACATCGGCTGGAGTTCGTTTCTGGGTGAAGCCCCGCGCCGCGATTTCGATGCGCACCGCTTCATCAACTGGCGCTTCTTCGAGGAATACTCCGGCGGCAACGTTTACGAGAACATGAGTCATCAGCTCGCCTTCTGGTACCAGGCGCTCAATCTGCAGATCCCGCAAGCCGCGACCATGACCGGCGGTCTTTATCTATGGAAGGACGGCCGCGACGTTCCCGATACCATGGACGTCACCTTCCAGCAGCCCGAGCAGATGTTGGTCAGCTGGGATTCGGGCCTTGGCAATAGCCAGCCCGGCATCACCGAAGACGTGCTGGGATCGGACGGCGCGATCTCGCGCACCACGGCCGGCATTCGTTATATCCCGCAGAAGGTGAACCGTCCCGACGGCGTTGAAATGGCGGGTCAGGCTGCCAGCGCTCCCACGGCGCATATGCAGAATTTCATCGATTGCGTGCGCACCGGCAAGGAACCCAACTGTCCGTTCGAGCTGGGCTACCGCGTGTCGATCGCGTGCCGGATGGCGCTGGAAAGTTTTCATCAAGGGCGGACGGTGCGGTGGGATCCGCGGACGGAAACGATCGGCTAACCCTGCCAGCTAGCGCCCGCCGCCGATTTCCAGAATCGTCCCCGTCACGTACGACGCGGCGTCCGATAGCAGCCATAGCACCCCCTGCGCGATCTCGTCTGGAGTGCCGGCGCGCTGCATCGGAATGGTCGGATTCAAGCGAGCGATGCGCCCGGGTTCGCCATTCGCCGCGTGGATATCCGTATCCACCAACCCCGGCGCGACCGCGTTCACACGAATCCCCTCGTTGGCCACTTCGCGCGCCAGCCCGATGGTGAAGGTATTGACGGCGCCTTTGGACGCCGCGTAGTGCACCCATTCGCCCGCGCTGCCGGTCCTGGCTGCGAGCGAAGAGATATTCACGATCGCCCCGCCCGCTCCGCCATGCTTCGTCGACATCCTGCGGACGGCTTCGCGCGAGCACAACATGGTTCCGGCGACGTTCACCGCCAGCATGTTCGCAAGCTTCGCGGCATCTATTTCGTCTACTCTGGCCTTGCCTCCGGTAATGGCGGCATTATTTACGACGGCGCGCAGCGGCCCGAGTTCTCGTTGGGCGATCTCAAACATCCGCAGGATATCGGCCTCACGCGATACATCGGCCTGAACCGCTACGGCTCGCGATCCCGCGCGTGTCAGATGATCCAGCACGGTTCGGGCCGCGGCCTCGTCCGTCGCGTAGTTGAATGCGACAGTATACCCGCTCGCTCCGAGCAACTTCGCGATCGCAGCTCCAATTCCTCGGCTCCCGCCGGTGACGATCGCAGCGCCTTTGTTCTCCATATACCACCAGCATACGTTCATCACCGTTTACACCGCTGCTCTCTGGTGATAACGTAAACGGGTGATGAGGTTCCTACTGTTGGTGCTCGTGGGAATGCTGCCGCTGTCAGCCCAGCAGGCCAGCCGCCTCGCCTGGGCGCCCGTTCCCGTGCAGCCCGCCACCTGGGTGGCGCCCAACCGGCCGCATTGGAAGCTGGCCGAGCTGCTCGCGCAGCACAAAGGCGAGTTGAACTGGACGCAAACCGTGGTCAGCGATTCGCACCTTCACGCCGACTACATCTCCATGGCGCCGGGCTCGAAAACGCCTCGACGCTTCCGTCCCGACACGCGCGAATGGTGGATCGTCGAAGACGGCCAAATCCGATTCACCATCGAAGGCCAGGAGCCATTTGTCGCTTCCAAGGGTTTTCTGGTCCAGGTGCCTTACCGCACAACGTACAGCCTGGAGACGATCGGCGACAAGCCCTCGCTGCGGTTGGAAGTGAACATCGCGGGCGCGCAAATGATGTATCCCGTGGACGAAAAGCCGGCGCCTGTGGACGGTGTGAATTTCGTCAAGGTGCGGATCGAAGGGCAAGGCAAATACGACCAAGGCAACAAGCCCTACATCGATTTCAACGCGGTGGTGGCGGGTACTGAGAAGCAGCGGCGATTCATAGCAGACGATCGCGCGGTCGCCAACATCATCATTGGCGACCCAAAGAAACAGCGCCCCGTGGCCGATACCGACAAGGGACATTTTCACGAGGAATCGCCTGAGTTCTGGTTCATTCTACTAGGCAAAATGGAGTACAAGATCGGGTCTCTCCCGATTTTCATTGCCGATCAGGGCGACATCGTTTATACGCCCAAGCAAACCTGGCATCGCGCGCGCTTCGCCGGCACTGAGATGGCTTGCCGCCTGGCGATGAACGGCTATCAGGATTTGCTGCACGATTACCAGCCGCCGGATGAGTGACAAAATCGTTCGCTGCACTTGGGCCAGCGATCCGCTTTCGATCGCCTATCACGACAAGGAATGGGGTGCGCCGATTCACGACGACCGGGTTCTGTTTGAGTTCCTGATCCTGGAAGGCGCTCAGGCGGGTTTGAGTTGGATCACCATTCTGAAGAAGCGCGCGGCTTATCGCAAAGCCTTCGATCGGTTTGATCCCCGCAAGGTGGCCAAGTATGACGAAGCCAAGATCGCGGCGTTGCTTTTAAACGAGGGGATCGTGCGCAATCGCTTGAAGGTTCGTGGGGCGGTGAAGAATGCGCAGGCGTTCCTGGCGATTCAAAAGGAATTCGGCAGTTTTGATAAATACGTTTGGCAGTTTGTCGGCGGCAAGCCTCTCCAGAATCGCCGGCGTCGCCACCAGGACTTGCCCGCCCGAACGGAACAATCGGATGCCATGAGCAAAGATCTTAAAAAGCGCGGTTTTACCTTCGTCGGTTCCACCATTTGTTACGCGTTCATGCAAGCGACGGGAATGGTCAACGATCACTTGGTGGATTGCTTCCGATACCAGCAACTAACAACCAACAACTAACAACAACCCCGCCTTGCTAACATTGAATCAGGGACCCCTCCCCGCCTCCCATGGAATTTGATTTCACTCCGGAGCAGATCCAGCTTCGCAAGAGCGTTCGCGAATTTGCCGAACAGGAAATCCGCCCGCATGTTCTGCACTGGGATGAAGAGGAAATCTTCCCGCTCGACGTGATCAAACAAGCCGGCCAATTGGGCCTGCTGGGCGCGATCTTCCCCGAGGACCTGGGCGGCGCGGGACTCGGCTACATCGAGTACTCCATCATCATTGAAGAACTCTCGCGTGTGGATCCCTCGGTAGGCTTGATCGTCGCCGCGCACAATTCGCTTTGCACCAATCACATTTACGTCGCGGGCAGCGACGAGCAGCGCCGCAAATACATTCCCAAGCTCGCCACGGGCGAATGGATTGGATCGTGGTCGCTCACCGAGAGTGAATCCGGCTCCGACGCCGGGGGCATGCGCACCAAAGCTGCGAAAGACGGCGCGTGCTGGGTGATCAACGGCAGCAAGGTTTTCACCACCAACGCCGGTTATGCGGATGTCTGCGTCGCCATGGCGGTCACCGACCGAGCCGCGTCGCATCACGGCGTTTCCGCGTTCGTCCTTGAAAAAGGCGTGCCCGGATTTCATTACGGTAAGAAGGAAAACAAGCTCGGCATGCGTGCCAGCGCCACCGGCGAGGTGGTATTCACCGATTGCCGCGTGCCCGAATCCCAGCTGCTCGGAAAGCAGGGCGAAGGATTCGTCGACAGCCTGCGTATTCTAGATGGCGGCCGCATTTCCATCGCCGCGCTTTCGGTAGGCACCGCGCAGGGCGCTTACGAAGCCGCGCTCAAGTATTCCAAGCAGCGCATACAATTCGGCCGGCCCATCTCGGAATTTCAGTCGATCCAGAACAAGCTGGCCGACATGGCCACCGAGATCGACGCGGCGCGCCTGCTGACGTATCGCGCCGGATGGATGAAGGACCACGGGCAGCGCGTCACCAAAGAGTCGTCCATGGCCAAGCTGTTTGCCTCCGAGGTCGCGGTGCGCGCCACCAACGAGGCGCTGCAGATCCATGGCGGCAACGGTTTCACCAAGGACTATCCGGTCGAAAAATTCTATCGCGACGTCAAGCTGTGCACCATCGGCGAAGGCACCAGCGAGATCCAGCGCCTGGTGATCGCGCGCCAGCTGCTCAAGAGCGAATGACGGAGTTAGCCGCCAAAATCCTCTCGGGCGACCCGCGCTCGCTCGCCCGCGCCGCTACTGCAATCGAGAACCGATCCCACGCCGCCGAATCGTTGTTGAAAGAACTGTTCCCGCATACCGGCCGCGCACGCGTCATCGGCATCACCGGCGCGCCCGGCGCAGGCAAAAGCACGCTTACCGATCGTCTGGTGCATGAACTCCGGCGCGAAGGAAAGCCGGTCGGCGTTCTTGCTGTCGATCCCACTAGTCCATACACTGGCGGCGCGCTGCTGGGCGACCGCATCCGGATGCTCAGCCATCATGCCGACCCCGGCGTTTTCATCCGATCCATGGCCACGCGCGGGCACCTGGGCGGACTGGCAGCGGCGACGACTGACATGACGCTGCTGCTGGACGCCGCGGGCAAGGAGTTCGTGCTCATCGAAACGGTCGGCGTCGGTCAGGCTGAAGTGGAGATCGCCAAACTCGCCGACGCCACCGTGGTCGTGCTGGTTCCTGGCATGGGCGACGACGTGCAGGCCATCAAAGCCGGCATCATGGAAATCGCCGACGTCTTCGTCATCAATAAATCCGATCAACCTGGAGGCGCCGCCGATCGCCTGGAGCGCGAGATTCTGGCGCTGCAGGGTCTGTCGACGCGTCCCGATGGCTGGGTTCCGCCCATCGTACGCACCGTGGCCAGCGAGGGCCAGGGAATCAGCGAAGCGCTGGCCGCGATACGATCGTTTCTGGATCGCACGGGCGCTAAGGATCGCTCCGTAGCCAACTGGACCGTGCGGCTGCGCGAGATGCTCCGCGAACGCCTGCTCGAACAATTTGCGAATATTGATTTTCAGGCTGCCGCGGCGGAAGTAGCCGCGCGCCGCTCAGACCCGTACACTATCGTCGAAGCCTGGATCAAGGAATGACTGGACAAAACAAATTCGAAATTGATCATCTCGGCATCGCCGTCCGGTCGCTTGACGCCGCACTCGGGTTTTATGCGGAACAGCTCGGATTCCCGGTCAGCGCGCGCGAAACCGTGGAACAGGAAAAGGTCAACGTCGTCGATGCTGCCCGCTGGTGGTCCGCGCATTGAATTGCTGGAAGCCACCGGCCCCGATTCCGTGATCGCGAAATTTATCGACAAGCGCGGAGAAGGGTCTGCATCACGTCGCCCTTAAAGTGCCGGATCTCGCAGCCACCGTAGAGCGCCTCAAACAACGCGGTGCGCGGCTGTTGAACGAACCGCGGACCGGCGCCGGCGGCCATCTCTACGTTTTCGTCCACCCATCTTCCACGGGCGGCGTCTTACTCGAACTAATTCAAGCATGAACAAACCAACTATTGGAATCATCGGCGGCAGCGGGCTCTATTCGATGCCCGGCTTCACCGCGCACGAAGAAGTGACTCTCGACACGCCGTGGGGTGCGCCTTCGGATCCGTACGTGGTCGGCCAGCTCGCGGGCAAAGAAGTCGCATTCCTATCGAGGCACGGCCGTGGCCATCGGCACTCGCCGTCCGAGCTAAACTTTCGCGCCAATATTTACGGATTTAAAATGCTCGGCGTCGATCGGATCCTTTCGCTGAGCGCTGTCGGGTCGCTGAAGGAAGAACACCCGCCGCTCAAATTCGTCATCCCGGATCAATTCTTCGATCGGACGCGCGGCCGCGTGTCAACATTTTTCGGTGAAGGCTTGGTCGCGCATATCAGCTTTGCCGATCCGGTGTGCCCGCATCTCTCGAAGGTTGTCCACCAAGCTTGCGTTGCCACCGGCGTCAGCGTATCGCGCGGCGGAACGTATCTTTGCATGGAGGGTCCGGCGTTTTCCACGAAAGCCGAATCGAATGTGTATCGCAGTTGGGGCATGGACGTTATCGGCATGACGAATCTGCAAGAGGCCAAGCTCGCGCGCGAGGCCGAGCTTTGTTACGTCACCATCGCCATGGTGACCGATTACGATTGCTGGCACGCGGAGCACGACGCCGTTACTGTGACTGATATTCTGGCGAATCTGAGCCAGAATGCCGAGAATGCCTGCAAAGTAGTGGCGGCCACGGTGGCCAGTATGCCCGACGCCCGCGAATGCAAATGCGGATCGGCGCTGGCGCATGCGCTGATCACCGATCCGAAATCCGTCCCCGCGGCGACGCGCAAGAAGCTGGAGCTACTGGTTGGAAAATATCTCGCCTGAGATTCTGGCGCAGCAGATACTTGAGCACTGCCTCGCGTCACGGCCGTGGCCGGAACATTTGCTCGACGATTTGATCGCGCAGGGCGGCGATCGGGCTTTATTCCGCGTCGTGGTGGAACGGCTGGGCGACTTGTTCGAGCCAGATCTGTGCCGCGTCTACGCCGATCTGTTTTCTCGAGTCATCGCGCGGCGCATCGGACTGCACGCCGATCACTTGACGGCGCGTTATGAACGCATTCGGTGTCCGCGTGTTTTCGATCGCGATCCCGATTCCATCCGCAACGTTTTTGTACTCTCGCGCGTAACGCTGGGTGCTGACATCGCTGTCACTAGCGCCGTTCTCGACGCTGCGAAACGGCGCTTCACGAACGCGACGGTCTGGTTCGTAGGGCCGAAGAAGAGCTGGGAACTATTCGCCGCCGATCCTCGGCTGCGGCATCTTGCGATCGCCTACGGCCGCGGCGGCTCCATCGACGATCGGCTCTCCGTCTGGCCGCAACTGCGCGACGCGGTCTGCATGCCGAACAGCTATCGTTATCGATCCCGATTCTCGTCTCACGCAGCTCGGCCTGTTGCCGCTTTGTCCCGAAGAGGATTACTATTTGTTCGAAAGCCGAGCTTATGGAGGCAGTGGTAATGAGCCGCTTCCCACGCTCGCCAAGCGCTGGTGCCATGAAACATTCGGGATTCCGGACGCGCGGCCCTACATCGCGACCGGTTTGGATGCGGCGGAATTTGCCACAACGGTGAGTTTCGGCGTGGGCGAAAATCCCTCCAAGCGCGTGCCGGATCCGTTTGAAGAAGAAGTGCTCCGTCGATTGCCGCGCCCGATTCTGATCGACAAGGGCGCGGGCGGCGAAGAGGCCGAGCGCGTGGAGCGAGCCGTGGCGAAAGTTGGCGGCGACGGAATCGTGATGTGGGATGGATCTTTCGCCGGTTTCGCGGCGCACATTCAGCGCAGCAAATTGTACGTAGGCTACGATTCAGCAGGAGGCCATGCCGCCGCGGCGTGTGGAATTCCGCTGATCTCGATTTTCGCCGGCGCCGTTTCCGAGCGCATGTTCCAGCGCTGGCGTCCCACTGGCGCGGGCCCTGTCGAGATCATTCGCCCCGACCCGATGACCCTGGCCCAAGTGTTGACTACTTTTGAGTCTCTTTTGTCTGGTCTTCAGGGAGAGCGTCCGGCGTCTCGAACTTGATGCTGCTTTCGGTGCCGAACTTGCGATAGAGCCGGAATTCGATATCGTTCTTGCTCATCATCCGTCCCCGCTTCGATGTGAGAACCGATTTCAGCGGCAGCATGTATTTCTGATCGCCGATGGTTTCAAAGTCGTAATCGAGCGACGTGGTGATGTCGTGGATCGGAAATGTGCTCGGCATATCGTACGGGCTCATGACGATCTTGACCACCATCTTGGTCTCCTCATCGATGTAAACCAAGCCGCGATAGGCCGGCACGATGGTCTGCGCGTCATCGGCTTCCACGCGATAATGCGAAAACTCCTGCTGCACGTCGTAGGCGAACACGTAGGTCTTCCGGCCGCGCAGCTTACCCCAGTGGTCCCACGAGAAATCAGTGTGCGTTTCCGGTTCGAAAATCTGATCCAGCATGCTGGCGAACTCGCCTTCCGACGATACGCCGCCGAATTGCTTCATGGTTGCGTTCGTCACCGGCTGGTTGTTATGCAGAATCACTTCGTAATTCTCGATGCCGTTGTAGCTGAGGCGGGCCGTTATTGTATCGCCGTGATACCAGTTGTTGCCGGTTCCGGTGGGATCGTTATCGCGGCGCGTCACTTGGACGCAGATAAAATTCGGCAGCTGCTTGGTATAGTTCAGCGCGTATTCGCGGGCCTGGTCGATAATCTGCGCCTGCTCCACGGAACTCGGCGGGGGGGAGGAACGTAAACCGGCTTGGGCGGCGGCGGAGCAGACATCGGCAGACTCGCGGAGGCGTCACCCAGCTCGCGCAGAATGGCGACCGTCTTGGGGCCCGCGCCCAGGCTTTGCAATTCCTCGATGGTGCGGTCGTCCAGCTTGTCGCGAAGCTTTACGTGCCGCAAATACTCGGCCACCTGCCGATCGGGTTGCTTGAGTTCCACCGCGGATCGAATGAACATTTCCAACTGCGCGACGGTGAGGTTCATTTCACCGGCGGCGGTAAGCAGGGCGGCGGTCACCAAAATGAGCAGGTAACGCATACTAATTCCATTGTCGCTCAGGTCCGGGGGGCGTAGGAGATTGCCGGATTTAGGAGATTGCCGAAAGCAGCCTCCAGGCCGGGGTATTGAAAATGGAAACCGGCGGATTGGGCGGCGGCCGGCAGCACGCGCTGGCTATCCAGCAAAACCTCGGACATTTCGCCGAAAACGAGCTTCAATGCAAACACCGGGACCGGAAAAATAGCCGGGCGGTGCAGCGCGGCGGCCAGCCTGCGCGTAAATTCATCATTGGTGACCGGATAGGGAGCCGTCGCGTTGATGGGGCCTTGGAGCACGGCATTCTCGATCGCAAACCGGATCAGGCTCACAACGTCGTCAATATGGATCCAGGACATCCATTGTTGGCCGGAGCCTAATCGACCACCGGCGCCCAGCCGGAACGGCAGCAGCAACTTCGCGAGCGCTCCGCCCTTTCCGAGCACCATACCGAAGTCGAAGGCTGACGACGCGAATTCCAAACGCCTCGGCCGTGCGTGCCGCTTGTTCCCAGTCCTTGCATGTACGCGGAAGAAAGCCTTTGCCCGGGGAGGATGCCTCGGTGAGGATTTCATCGCCGCGCGATCCGTAAATTCCGACGGCGGAAGCGCACACCAACACGGCCGGCCGATGCGTTTTTTGGGAGAGCAAATTGACCAGCCGCCGGGTCCCTTCCACGCGGCTATCGGAAATGCGTTTCTTGGCCGCCTCGGTCCAGCGCTGGGCGATCGGCTCGCCAGACAAGTGAACGATGGCATCGCACTCGGGAACGGCGGCCCCGCGCGGGATCGCAAGCACGGAATGGCCGGTCTCGAGAAGACTCTGCTGCAGCCGCTTCCCGATCATGCCGCTCGCACCCGTGATGGCTATGTTCACTACAGACATTCTATGCTTCTGACGTAAGCATCCACGTCAGTTTTGCGGCGCATGCCGTCGTAGGACATATATCGGACCTGGCCAAAAATGGGCCGCTCCACCCATGGCCGGTCATGCAGGCCGAAGCACCAGAGAATATTGGTGTAGGAATTGGGATCGCGGCCGTCCAGCGCGTAGCGATCGTTCAAGTAGATGGCGGTCGCCAGCGCTTCTTCGGGAGCGCGCGACCACTCGATGATCTTTTTGCCCCAGTACATGCGGTAATACCCGTGAATCTTGCCGGTGAGCAGCAGCTCCTTTTGCGCGGCGTTCCAGAGCGGATCATGCGTTTCGGCGTGTTCCAACTGATCGCGCGAGTAGACCGGATCGCGTTTGTCGTGCGCGTGCTTGCGAAGAGTCTTGCGCGCCCAATCGGGTAACGATTCCAGTGATTCTGGATTCTCCGAGAACCGCGCGAAGTTGAACGCCAGCTCGCGCCGCACGATCAGCTCTTCCAGGAATTCGTCGGGTAGAAGTCTGTGTTCTCGTGCGTAATCTTGAACGGCCAGCGCGACTTCGAGCGACGAGATATGCCCGAAATGCAGGTAGGGGCTTAATCCGGAAGTGGCGTTCTCGGACGGTTGATTGCTCAAGTTCGCGTAACGATGCAGATTACGCTTGAGAAAAAGTCGCAGACGTTTGCGGGCGTTTGCCGACCCGCCGTAAGAGGTCTGCGACGGCCGGACAGTTTGGAATCGCTGAACGTCAACGTGAAACTTGTGCCGCGACGCGGATCGCTGGAACGGGTTTCAGATATTCCGGCAGGAGCTGCTTGATTTTCGGCCGGATGGTGTAAGCTGCATATTCGCGCTTCTCGAAACAACGCATCGGGATAATGCAGCTGGAATCCACGGCGTAATAGGGGATGCCGATCTTGGCAGGCACGCTGGCGTTGTAGCGCCGCGCCGGGAACAGCGGATAATCGTCAGTCACCACGGCGGCGGCATCCTTCGCCAAACGATAAAGCACGTCGTTTGGATCCTCGCGCCTGGCTCGAAAATAGAACATATATCCAATCCCGAGCTTCCGCAATCTCGCTTCCGTATCCGGTACTCCTCCCAGCACGAAATCATGGAAACGATCGCTGGCATAGGGAGCGTCATACGTCAGCCCTTCGTAAAACAGCACCGGAAGGCCGAGCTCGATTTGCCAGTTCAACGGCGAACGCCAGCCCGTGATTCGAATCGGCCCGCCGATTCACTTGCGCCCAATAAATCAAGTACTTCGCGCCCTCCCGGAACGGAGCCGTCATTCAGCAGTTGGACGCGCTGATCCTGATTCTCGATAATGGTGTTTGCCATGAGGGCGGTCAATCGCGCCAAATTGCTGTGGGGCTACCTGCGGCGAAAATCGAAGCTGAACGCGCTGCCGGTGGAGTACATCGTCGAGACCACGGCGAAATGCAACCTGTATTGCCCCATGTGCCCGCGCGAGACGCACAAGCAGCCCAAGGAAGACATGACCGACGAGATTTTCGAACGGCTGGTCCGCGAGTCGGGCGAAAGCGCCGAGCACATGATGCTGATCGGCCTAGGCGAGCCGTTCATGGACCGCAAGATTTTCGACCGCATCGAGTATTGCGAGCGCCACCAGCATTTCGACGCTGCTTTCGACCAACGGCACCTTCTTCGATGAGAAAACCTGCGCGCGCCTGCTCGACACCCCGCTCGAGCACATCACGCTGAGTTTCGACGGGGCCACCAAAGAGTCCTTCGAGTATTACCGCAAAGGCGCGAATTTCGAAAAGGTGCGCGACAATTTCGTGCGCTTCGCGCGCATGAAACACGAGCGCGGCGCGAAGGTGCAAGTGGTGGTCCAGATGGTCCGGATGGAGCGGAACGCGGGCGAAGTGGACGATTTCGTGCGCTTCTGGAGCGCCGTGCCGGGCGTGGATCAGGTTCGCATCAAGGAAGACGAGACCAACGTCCTGCAGCCCGAAGCCAGGCACGCGGCGCAGGATTGGAAGCATCCCTGCCATTACTTGTGGCGCGGCCCGATGTACGTGAAGCAGAATGGCGATGTTTATCCGTGCTGCCAGAGCTACATGCTGGATGGCGGCCCAGTGGGGAATATCGGAACCGAAAGTTTGCCCGAGATTTGGAATTCGGACCAGATGCAGCGCATGCGCGAGCTGCATGTATCGGGACGCGCCGGCGAGATCGACATTTGCGCGCGCTGTTGCGCGACGATTCCCAGCGGGATGCTTGTGGCGGGGAGCCTGCTGCTGCACGGCCGAACCGTGCGCAAGCTTCTGCCTTGGGTGGAACGGCTGGTGTATTTCTCGAAACTTCCGCGATCGTTACTCACGCCGCCGCGCAAGAGCGCGAGCCAAAATACGAATGAAAGCGAACTCGTCCAGATCGACGGAGCGCAGAAGTAGTCCCTTACTGCTTGTCAAAAACTAAGGTGAGATCGATATCGCCCTGGCCCGTAGCGATGTGCACTGAATCCGTCATTGTTTTGCCGCCGTCGCCGAGCGCTATTTTGTCCTTGATGACGATATCCATGCCTTGGATCGAGGCTTTGGCATCAATCAGCAGAGCATCGCCGTCCCAAGTGAGCCCGGCTTTTACGTCGGCGCCGTTGGACTGATAGGAAATCTCCGTGCCATCGGTTGTGTAGGTTCGCTTGTCGTGCTGGTCGCCCAGGGCGGTGCCCGTTTGCGTGTCCTCAATGGTGATGGAGGGCTCGGCGTGCGTGATCTTGCGCGTGTAAGTGGCGGGTGCGGGAATGGGGCCGAAGTTGCTTTTCGCGGCATTCATCTTCCATTCGCCTGAAAAGTTTGGCTTGTCGGCGGCCAGGGCGATACTTGCCAGGGCCGCCATTACGAGAACAGCTTTCGAAACTGCCTTCATCGAAAACCTCCCTACCAGGTCTCAGCTAGCCGGACGAACGTCCGCAGACCCACGCCGGTGGCTCCTTTGGCCATATAGGGCTTGGCATCGTCGAGCCACGCCGTACCCGCGATATCCAAATGGATCCACGGCGTCTCGTCCACGAAATCGCGAATGAACCAAGCGGCCGTGATGGAGCCGCCCGATCGACCGCCGATGTTGTGCAGATCGGCGAAGTTGCTCTTCAGCAGCTCTTTGTATTCCTCGTCCATCGGCATCTGCCAGGTCTTTTCGCCCTCGGCCTTGGACGCCGCCAGAAACTTCTCGAGAAATGCCTCGTTATTCGTGAACGCCCCGATGTTGACGTTGCCCAGGGCGACGACAATGGCGCCCGTCAATGTAGCCGCGTCCACCAGGTGGGTGCAGCCCAGGCGCTGCGCGTAAGTGAGCGCGTCGATCAGGATCAGACGGCCCTCGGCATCGGTGTTCAGCACCTCCACCGTTTTGCCCGAAAGCGATTTCACGATGTCGCCGGGACGCTGGGCCTTGCTGCCGGGCATGTTCTCCACCGTCGGAATCAGCGCCGTCACCGGGACGGAGGGTTTTAGTTGCGCGATGGCTCGCATGGCGCCGATCACGGCTGCGCCGCCCGCCATGTCGTAGCGCATCTTCTCCATGCCGTCGGACGGTTTGATGGAGATGCCGCCGGTGTCGAACGTAACGCCTTTGCCGATCAGGCCGAGATGATCTTTCGATGTTGAAGCACTCGCAGGCTTGTACCGGATCACGATCAACGCCGGCGGTTCGGCGCTGCCTTGCGCCACGCCCAGCAAAGCGCCCATGCCGAGCTGCCGCATGCGGTCCTGATCCAGAACCTCGCATTCCAAGCCGTATTCCGACGCCATCTGCTTGGCACGCTCGGCCAGCAGCGTGGGGGTTAGCACGTTGGCGGGTTCGTTGGCGAGTTCGCGCGTGAAGTTTTGCGCTTCCGCGAGTATGCGGCCCCGATCTACCGCGGCTTGCGATCCGCCCAGCACGGCAAAAGAGTCAACGTGCTTTTCGTTCTTCTTGGGATCGGTCTTATAGCGGTCGTTCTCCAGATCGGCCAGCACCGCTCCTTCCACCGCCGCTGCCGCGAAATCGTCCGATCGAAACGCCTCATCCAGCGCCAGTGTGATGCTGTGGATCCCTTTGGCTTTGAGCGCACGCACCGTGGCCCCGATCAGCTTGCGAAGCTCCGCGGCAGTGAATTTGTCGCGCTTGCCGCCGCCCGCCAGCACCAGACGTTTGGCCTTGAGCCCCGCCGGACGGTGAAGAATTGCAATTTCGAGCGATTTCCCCGAGAACTCGCCCGAGTCATACAATTCCTTGATTTGGTCAGCCGGGGCCGCTTCGGGGGGTGCGCTCTCAAATCCCAGCATCACCAAAGCGTCTGCATCCACTTCGCGTAACTGCTTCGTTTCCAGCCTGATCTCCATTAATCCCTTTTACCTCCGGCGTCCGACTGCGGCGCGGGCTTCCGCTTCCATTTCCCGCGTTCGTTCGGACTCCCGTTTATCGTGTAGTTTCTTACCTTTAGCGACTGCCAACTCCACTTTGATGCGGCCCTTCTTCAAATACATCTTGGTGGGAACCAGAGTGAGACCTTTTTCGCGCGTTTTTCCTAGTAATTTGTCGATCTCATCCCTATGCAGCAACAGTTTGCGGCGGCGGGTTGGCTCGTGATTCTCGCGATTACCGTGCGAATACTGGCCGATATGCGCGTTCAGAAGCCAGGCTTCGTTGCCTTGCACCTCGGCGAAGGCGTCCTTCAGCTGGACGCGGCCGTCCTTAGCGGCTTTTACCTCGGTTCCGGTCAGCGCCAAACCGGCTTCGAAGCGTTCCAACAGCAGGTAGTTGTGCCCGGCATGGCGGTTGTCGCTCAAGATCTTGATTCCGGGCTCCATCTTGATTCCCAGCTCGAGAATATCCGTTTTCTAGTCAACGCCAGGAAACCACGCGGCGTCAATCGTTTATGTAGCGGTATCCTGCGTTAATCCAGGTTTATTGTATCATGGGGCCTTACTTTAGAATAAGATGATTCCTTTTAATAGCTTACGTGTCTTGCGACGCTCTGCGCGGCTTTGGCTGCTGGTGCCCCCGGTTAGTTTGGAAGCGAGCACGCGCAAAGGCGACAAGCTGTTGAAACTGGGTGCCCAGGCCGAAGCGCGCAAGGAATACGACAAGGCCCTGGAGTACTATCAGCAGGCGCTGAAGGAAGATCCGAAGGATCCGTCGTACGAACTCTCCGCGCGCCGGGCCCGTTTTGAGTCGGGCACGGCGCATATGGAGGCCGGGAACAAGCTGTTTAAGGCCGGCGATCTGGAAAAAGCCTTGGCTGAATTTCAGAAGGCGTTTAACGTCGACCCGGGATCGATGATCGCGCTGCAGAACATCCAGCAGACCAAGGAGCTACTGGAGCAGAAGGCCAAGGGACTGGTTCCTCCCGGAGAAAAACCGCTAACGTCAGACGAGAAATCGCAAAAAGAAAGTCTCGAGATGATCGCTTCGCTCCAGTCGGTACCCGAGCTGAAGCCGGTAACCAACCAGATCAGCCTGCTCAAAATGAACAATCAGCCGCCCAGAGTGCTTTATGAGACGGTGGGGAAGCTGGCGGGAATCAATGTGCTGTTCGATCCGCAGATGCAACCGGGCAAGAACGCCAACCTGGATCTGAACAACGTGACATTGCAGGAGGCGCTGGATTACATCGGGCTGCTGACCAAGACATTTTGGAAGCCGGTGAGCGCCAACGCGATCTTCGTTACCGAAGACAACGTCACTAAGCGCCGCGATTATGAAGACGAAGTGGTGAAGGTCTTCTACTTGAAGAACCCTACCTCGACGCAGGAATTTTCTGAAATAGTAACGGCCGTGCGATCCGTGACGGACGTTCGCCGCATGTTCCAGTTCAACGCTGAGAATGCCATCGTGGTGCGCGACACCGTGGATAAAGTGGCGCTGGTGGAAAAGCTGCTGCATAATCTCGATAAGCCGAAGGCGGAAGTTGTGGTGGACGTGATCGTGATGGATATATCCAGCGACGTGAGCCGCCAGATCGGTGCGGGCCTGGTGTCCAACGGCACCAACGGGCTGGCTGTGCCGATTCAGTTTTCGCCAACCAATCCAATTACCTCGAACACGTCCACCGGGAGCAATGGGACCGGCGGCACGGGCGGGACAAGCACGGGCGGCACCACGACCCCCGGCACGACGACGTGGCACATCATCCTCCACCTTCATCGCCCTTTCGCAAATTGGCCATTTGAGCACCAACGATTTTTCCACCAGCTTGCCGGGCGCGATGCTGCAGGCCGTCATGTCGGATTCCAGAACCAAGATCCAGGAATCGCCGGAAGTGCGGGTGTCCGACGGCCAGAAGGTGACCTTGAAAATCGGCGAGAAGTATCCGTATGCCACGGGCAGTTTCCAGCCCGGCGTCGGAACGGTGGGTGTCAGCCCGCTGGTGAGTACACAGTTTCAATTCGTGGACGTGGGCGTGAATGTGGAGCTGACGCCGCACGTGCATGGGAACGACGAAGTCACGTTGCACGTCAGCATCGATATTTCCGACGTCGCGAGCACGCTGAATCTGGGCGGCCTCAGCCAGCCCGTGATCGCGCAAAAGAAGAACGAAGCCGACATCCGGTTGAAGGACGGGGAAGTGAGCCTGTTGGGCGGGTTGATGTCGGATCAGGACACCCAAGTAGTCGGCGGTATCCCAGGATTGGTAAACATCCCGATTTTCGGCAAGTATCTGTTCGGCAATACGTCCAAGGACAAGCAGAAGGAACAGCTGATGATCGCGCTGATTCCGCATATCGTGCGGAGGCCGGACATCACGGGTCTGGATATGAAGGGCATTTCGGCGGGCACGGATCAAACAGTGAAGCTTAGCTACGCGCCCCGAGTGGAAGGAGCGGCAGCGACAGCTCCCGCGGGTACCTCGCCGGCGGCAGGTGCTCCCGGGGTGACACCGGGCGTTCCCGGCGGAGCGCCGGCCATCGCGTTCAGCCCGGCCAAGGTGCAGGCGCCATTGAGCAGCCAGGTCGTGATCACGCTGCAAGCCCAGAATCTTTCGGATGTTGCGAGCGTGCCGGTGAAAGTACGGTGGGATCCGAAAGTGCTGCGCCTGGAGATGATTTCGCCTGGGGCGCTGCTCACCGAAGACGGCAAGATCATCGCGCCGAGCTTGGACATTCGCAATGACACGGGCGATGCCAGTATTGACGTCCGGCGCGTGGCGGGCGCGGGCGGAGTGAGCGGCAATGGACCGCTGCTGCAATTCACGTTTACGGCGGTGGGTAAGGGAACCACCAACGTGACTGTCACCGAGTCGGCGCTGAAGAATTCAAACCAGCAGCCGATCGTCGTTCAGGGTCCCCAGGTTTCGGTGACGGTGCAATAAGGTTCAGAAGTATGAAGCGCAGGCGACAACGCGGGCTTACGTTGGTGGAGCTGATTGTGGCGTTCACCATCCTGATGGTGCTTACCAGCATGGCGGTTCCTCTGGCGCGCTATAAGGTCCAGCGCGATAAAGAGCGGGATCTGGTGTACTCCCTGCGGGAAATTCGGAACGCCATCGACAAGTTCAAGGATGACATGGATGCCCAGAAGATCGGGCCAGCCAAGCTGGATTCGGACAACTATCCGGAGAGCCTGCAGCAATTAGTGGATGGAATCAAGGCCACCGGTTCGGTGGACAAGAAGATGAAGTACCTGCGCCGTATTCCCAAGGATCCGATGACGAACTCCTACGAGTGGGGTCTGCTCAGCGACCGCGATGATCCAACGTCGCAATCCTGGGGCGGCCAGAATGTTTTCAACGTGTATACCAAGAGCATGGACAAAGGGCGCGATGGAACGTCGTATGCAACCTGGTGAGGCGATCATGACTTCGCGCCGGCGTTTCGGATTTACGTTCATCGAGCTGATGATCGTGATGGCGATAATCGCGATCCTGATGTCGATTGCCCTGCCGATCTATACCCGCTCCATCCAGCGCTCCAAGGAAAGCGTGCTGAAGAACAACCTGTTCACGCTGCGCACCGTGATCGACGAATACACTTACGACAAGCAAAAAGCGCCGCAAACGCTGCAGGACCTGGTCAGCGACGGATATCTCCGGCAAGTTCCCATGGATCCGATCACCAACAGCAAGGAGTCCTGGAAGCTGATCATGGAGGACGCCACCAACACGGTGAACCAGACCCAGCCGGGCATCTTCGACGTGCGCAGCGGGTCCGATCTTACGAGTCTGGAAGGGACGCCGTACGCGGAGTGGTAGCGGCTGGCAGCGGAGCGGCTGCTCGATTCCAAAGGAAGAAGCGGTACAGCATAAGAACCGCTAGTATCGCGCCGTACATTAAAGGCAGCCGGACGTCGGACTTCACCAGCCAGTAGTAATGAATCACGCCGGCCAGCGCGGCAAAATAGATCAGCCGGTGCAGGCGCTGCCATTTCACGAATCCCAGACGCCGCACCCAGCCCGCGGTGGATGTGACGGCCAGCGGCAGCAGCATTGCGAAACCCAGCATGCCCACCGTGATGAAGCGCCGCTTCAGGATGTCGGCCCACATTTCCGAGAAGCTGAAAAACTTGTCCAGCACAAACCAGGTCAGAAAGTGCAGGCAGACATAGAAGAAGGCGAAAAGTCCCAGCATGCGGCGGTAGCGCACGATCTTGGGCTGGTTGAAGATCTTGCGGAGCGGCGTGATCGATAGCGTGATCAGCAGGAAGCGGATGGTCCAAGTTCCGGTGTAGTGCGTGATGTACTCGATGGGATTGGCGGTGAGCGCGGCCGAATAGCCGGTCGTCGCTAGCATCCATAGCCCCGGCGCGAGTAACAGAATCGGAACCAGGCACAGCACGAATAGTGCGACTTTGGTCCAGCGGCTCCCGAGAAGATTGTTCAAGGCCGATCTAGTAATTCTTGCGAAGGTCCATGCCGGCGTACAGGCTGGCCACCTCGGGGTAGCCGTTGAACATCAAAGTGTCGCGCCGGAACACCTCGCCCAGGCGGCGTTCCTTGGCCTGGCTCCAGCGCGGATGATCCACCTTGGGATTCACGTTGGAGTAGAACCCGTATTCATTGGAGGCGATCAGATTCCAGCTGGTAGGGGGTTGCTTTTCCACCAGGCGAATCTTGACCAGCGACTTGATGCTCTTGAAGCCGTACTTCCAGGGAACCACCAGCCGGATGGGAGCGCCATCCTGGTTGGGAAGCGATTCGCCGTACATTCCCACCGCCAGCAGCGCGAGCGGATGCATGGCTTCGTCCAAACGCAAACCCTCCACGTAGGGGAATTGGATGCCGTACGCGCGCGGCATTTGCCGTTTATCGAAGTAGCTTTCAAAAGCTACGTACTTCGCTTTCGCTGTCGGCTCCACTTGCTTCAGCAGCGCGCTCAGGGGGAATCCGATCCAGGGAACCACAATGGACCAAGCCTCCACGCAGCGATGCCGGTAGATGCGCTCTTCCAGCGGCGCAATCTTCATGAGGCCGTCGTGATCGAAGGTCATGGGCTTAGCCACTTCGCCTTCCACCTTAAGCGTCCAGGGCGAGGTGCGAAAGTCCTTAGCGTTTTCGGCGGGGTCCGATTTGTCGGTGCCGAACTCGTAAAAATTGTTGTAATGCGTCACGGCCTCTATCGGCGTGATTTTCTCGTCGCCGACGTTGTAGGAAGTCTTCTTGAGGTCGGTCAGCTTCATGCCGCGTGCGGTTCCAGCCAGCGCGCCAAACGCGCCAAACGCGAGCGAGCCAGCCAAGAAGCGGCGGCGGTTGAGGTATGTTTGCTTGGACGTAATGTCCGAATAGCGCAGATCGGGGGCGTTTTGAATCAGCATAGGCCTACCTCGATGGTAACGCTTTCCTTATCGGCCGGACGATCCGAAGCCTCCAGCCCCTCGCGCCGAGTCGGCCAAATCATCGCCCTGCTGCCATTCCACGGCGTCATAAGGCGCCACGATGAGCTGTGCGATGCGGTCGCCTTTTTCAATCACGTAGTCGGCCCGGCCCAGGTTGAACATGATGACGCGGATTTCGCCGCGATAGCCGGGATCGATGGTGCCGAAATTCACCGTGATGGAGTGCTTGAGGGCCAGGCCGCTGCGGGGACGCACCTGTGCCTCGTGCCCGCGCGGCAGTTCGATGGCGATTCCGGTAGGGACGGCTTGCGCGGCGCCCGGGCTGAGCACCGCGCGCTCCAGCGCGCACAAATCCATGCCGGCGTCTTCATCGGGGCCGTGGGCGTAACTGGGAAGGATGGCGTCGGGGTGCAGCTTCTTGATGCGAACTTTCATGGGTTAGGTTACCAGTGTGGCACGATCTAAAACACGAGTACCCGCGCTCGATGTACCGAGCCTGAAGCCAACGCGCGATCGCGCGTGATCAGCGGAGCGTCGAGGGCCTCGGCTAGGGCTACGTAGGTAGCATCATAGGCTGTGAAATTGTGGCGCAACTCCCAAATCCGGTGGAATAGAGCCATATGCGGATAACGATTCAGTCCCATGTCTGCATAAACTTCAAGCGCCCGTTCAATACGGGCGTTGCCTATTTCGGCAGCCTTGGCGTAACGTCGCAAGACTTGCAGAATCTCCAGGTCCAATAGATGTGGAACGTGTATCGTCTCTCCTGAAGCGAACAGCAAGTCGCGAATCCCGGCCCCGGATGGAGTATTCAGCAACACCTCAACGACAGCCGAGGCGTCAGCCACGATCACCGGCTGTTCCGTTCCTCCCGCAAAATTTCAACCGGCGAGATCTTGTACTTCACAGGCGGCAGGCTGGCGAGGCGCTCAGCCATCTCGCGTGGCGTGGGCCGTTCGGCGACGTGTTCCATCTCCCGAAGCACGTAGTCGGAAAGAGAGAGACCTTCTAGCGCCGCGCGCGATTTTAGCTTCCGATGCAGGCTATCGGGAACGTTACGTACCTGGATCATCTTCGGCATGTTATAAACATACTTGCATGTGCGGCACATGTCAAGGCGCCGATTTCAACGAAGGCCTTCCATCGCCCCCGCCAGATCCTCCACTCCACGCTGGATTTCGCGAATATCCACCGCCGCAAAACCCAACTGAAGTCCTTCCCGCTCGAAACGGCCGCGAGTATAGCGGCTGATGGGAACCACCTCCACATTACGTGCGGCGGCGGCCCGCGTGGCCGATTGGCCAGTGATCCCGGCGCGCAGCCATCCGACGGTCTGCAAGCCCGCCTCGATCCCCGAGATATCCAGTAATCCCGCCAGTCTCTCGCGCGCGCTCCGCAACAAAACCGACAGTCGTTCCGCGTACACGCCCCGCATGCGCCGCAAGTGCCGCCCGAAGTGCCCTCCGCTGATGAAGTCGCACAACACCGCTTGATCCAGCAGCTGCGTATGCCGGCTGGTGATCGATTTTGCGGCTGCGAAGGTATCCACCAGGTCCGGCGGGATCACCAGATATAACCGAGACGAAGCGAAGGATACAGCACTTTGCTGAAGCTTCCGGCGAACAGCACGCAGCCGTTGCGATCCAACCCTTGCAAGGCCGGAACCGGACGGCCTGTATAACGGTACTCACTGTCATAGTCGTCTTCGAATATCAGCGCTCGGGATTTCCGCGCCCATTCCAGCAGCTGCAGACGCCGCGGACAGGCTCATGCTGATTCCCAGCGGAAACTGGTGGCCTGGCGTCACGTAGACCAAGCGCGCTCCGCGCAGCCCCCGCTCCCGCAACTCCATGCCTTCGTCGTCCAAATTCATCGCGGATATCTTCGCGCCGACGGATTCAAAAACCATCGCCGCGCCGATATAGCCCGGGTCCTCCATGCATACGCGATCGCCCGGGTTCAGAAAGAGCCGAGCCGCCAGATCTAGCGCTTCTTGCACTCCGGACACAATCGCGATTTGCTCGGGAGAGCAGCGCACGCCTCGCGAAGTAATCACGTAATCGGCCACCGCTTCACGTAGCGGACGGTAACCCATGGAATCGCAACCCAACAGAAGACTCGTTGAGGCCTGTCTCCAGCGCCGTGCGGCGATCTGGGCCCACAGGCTGGTAGGGAAAAGGTCGAGAGCGGGTATGTTGGCGCGGAAAGCGCGGGCGGGGCGCGGTTCATCCGACGGGAACAGTCGGACCCGCTTAGCATAGCCGGACATTCGTCGTGGCCGCCGTTGTACTTGCGGCTCGCGATCGCCGCTGGCTTTCACCAGGAATGATTCGTCCGGCAGAACTCTGCTGACATAGGTGCCGGATCCGATGCTGCCTTCCAGATACCCTTCCGACTTCAGCAGTTCAAAAGCGTTCACGATGGTCCCCCGAGAGAGTTGGTACTGCCGAGCGAGATCGCGCGTAGCAGGCAGACGCGCGCCGGGACCTAGCCGGCCGTTCAGAATCTCTGAGCGCAGAGCCTGGTAAAGCATGCGATAGGCGGGATTTTCAGCGCCCTCGAGAGGGAGCGTCAAATCGAAGGCGGCGGTTCGTTTGGCCATACGGAAGTGGTACAGCCAGAATACCGTAAATGGACCTTTTGGAATGGCCCACTTTGGGATAATGTTGTCTCATGAGAGGGAAGATATGAATGTCCTGAGAATGGTGGTGTTGGCTGCGACCATGGCCCTGTGCGGCCGCGCGCAAGAGGTTCGACCCGTGTTCGCGCACGCTTTACCGGTGCTGGATGGCGGGAAATTGAAGGCCCAGATTGTCGAAGTCACCTACGCACCCGGCGAATCGTCGGCGCAGCACAGCCATCCCTGCGCGGTGATCGTCTACGTGCTGGAAGGCGCAGTCCGGATGCAGGTGAAGGGCGAACCGGAGGCTATCTACAAACCTGGCCAAAGTTTCTACGAAGCTCCCAACGGCGTCCATGCCGTCTCTGCGAACGCCAGCAAGACGGAGCGCGCGCGATTTCTGGCCTACTTCACTTGCGATCACGATACGCCACTAACGGTACCGGCGCCATGAAAGAACGCGGGGCCATCTTGTACCTGCGTCTTGCGCTAGGCGCCGCTTTCCTGTCCGGCATCGCCAGCCGCTTCGGGCTTTATGGGAAGAACACCGGTTTCGGAAACTTCGATGGATTCATGCGCTACACAGCCCAAGTGAACTCATTCATGCCCGCGTCGACCATCCCATTTCTGGCGTGGGCGGCCACCGCCGCTGAACTGGGCTTTGGAATCGGTCTGATTCTCGGCGTGTGGCCGCGCTGGGTGGCCCTTGGCAGTGCGATCTTGCTGGCGCTCTTCGGCATCGCCATGGCCATTTCATTTGGGATCAAATCGCCGCTGGACTATTCCGTGTTCTCCGCATCGGCGGGAGCGCTAGTGCTAGCGGCGTATCACAGAACCAACAACCAACAACTAACAACCAGGAGGGTATATGAAAGCACGATTCAATTACGCCAAAGCTGCTCCGGGCGTCTATGACGCAATGCAAGGGCTGGAGAATTATCTCGGCCAGTGCGGCCTGGAAGAGTCCCTGCAACATCTCATCAAGCTGCGCGCCTCGCAAATCAATGGCTGCGCGTATTGTCTGGATATGCACTGGAAGGATCTGCGCGCGATCGGGGAGAAAGAGCAACGTTTGTATTCACTGGATGCCTGGCGCGAATGCCCCTACTACAGCGATCGCGAACGCGCCGCGTTGGCCTGGACCGAAGCCGTCACGCAGGTGACCGGCGGGCACGTTCCGGATGCCGTCTACGAAGAAGCGCGATCGCACTTCAACGAGAAAGAATTGTCCGACATGACGCTGGTGATTGCCGCCATCAATGCGTGGAATCGTCTGTCGATTGCGGCTCGCATCGTGCCCGGTGGCTACCAGGCCGCCAAGGCACAGGAGCTGGAAACCCACGCGGGTTCTACAATGTAATTGATGGCCAAGCCTACCGGGATCACCACCGAGCCGGACCGCAAAACTCTCAGCGGCATCCCGGTGGAACCGGTTTATACGCCCCAAGACGCCGCGGGTCTTGAAATCCCGCCGCCCGGCGAATTTCCCTACACACGCGGCATCCACGAAAACATGTACCGGGGCAGGCTCTGGACCATGCGGCAATTCTCGGGATTCGCGACGCCTGAGGAAACCAATCGCCGCTATCTTTATCTGTTGGGCCAGGGCCAGACCGGGCTGTCGGTGGCCTTCGACCTGCCGACCCTGATGGGCTACGACGCCGATCACGCGACGGCGGAGGGCGAAGTCGGAAAGTGCGGCGTTTCCATCAGCTCGCTCGAGGACATGGAGATTCTGTTCCGCGGCATTCCGCTCTCGGACGTCACGGTGTCGATGACCATCAACTCGCCCGCGCCGGTGATTTGGGCCATGTATCTCGCGGTGGCCGAAAAGCAGGGCGTCGATTGGAACAAGCTTTCGGGCACGCTGCAGAACGACATTCTGAAGGAGTACATCGCGCAGAAGGAGTACATTTATCCGCCGCGGCCTTCCATGCGGCTGGTGACGGACGTAATCGAGTACTCGACCCAGCATGTTCCGCGCTTCAATCCGATTTCGATCAGCGGGTATCACATTCGCGAGGCAGGGTCGACGGCGGTGCAGGAGCTGGCATTCACGCTGCGCGATGGCATGGAGTACGTGGAATGGGGCGTCGCCCGCGGGCTCTCTGTAGATAGTTTTGCGCCGCGGCTCAGTTTCTTTTTCAATTCGCACAACGATTTCTTTGAGGAAATCGCCAAGTTCCGCGCGGCGCGGAAGATCTGGGCCGAAACCATGCGTGACCGATACGGGGCGAAGGATGAAAAGAGCTGGAAGCTCCGCACGCACGCGCAGACCGCCGGATGCTCGCTCACCTGGCAGCAGCCTTACAACAACATCGTGCGGACGGCGGTCCAGGCGCTGGCGGCGGTGTTGGGCGGAACGCAATCGCTGCATACCAATTCGCTGGATGAAGCTTACGCGCTGCCGAGCGAGCACGCGGTCACGATCGCGCTCCGTACTCAGCAGGTGATCGCATACGAAAGCGGCGTCCCGGATGTGCCGGATCCTTTGGGTGGCAGTTACTTCATCGAGAGTCTGACGGCTGAGATGGAAAAGCGGGCTCTTGAATATATCCGGCGCATCGACGCGATGGGCGGCATGATTCCGGCCATCGAGCGCGGGTTCCCGCAGACCGAAATCGCCAACGCTAGTTACGAGTATCAGCACTCGATCGAAACCGGCGAGCAAAAGATCGTGGGCGTGAACGCGTTTGTCGAGCAGAACGAGGAATCGATCGACGTGCTGGAAATCGATGCGTCGGCCCAAGGGCATCAACTGGAAAAGCTGGCGAAGCTGAAGTCCCGGCGTGACAACGGCCAAGTAACCAAGTGTTTGGACGCCCTGCGGGACGCGGCCAAGGGTTCGGAAAATACCATGCCGTTCATCCTGAACGCGGTGCGCGCCTACGCCACCATCGGCGAAATCTGCGACGTGTTCCGCGAGGTCTTCGGGGTGTACACCGAAACCTCGGTGCTCTGATAGATGCCAAGCCAATTCCCCGATGATGAGAATGGCGATGTGCTGAGGCGTATGGAGGGGGATGGGGACGACCTGGCGAAGCCAAGAAATATCGATTTCAGCGTCGTGTTTCCGAATCGCACCAATGCAAGACAATTCGCGGCTGAGATCCGACGGCTGGGATACAAGAGTTCGGTCGAAAAGACGAATTGCGTCCCTGAATTACCGTGGGATGTCGTCGTGGTGAATCACATGCGTCCGTTGCACGGCCCAATTACCGACTTTGAAGGACAACTGGCGTCCGTTGCGTTAAGGCTCGGGGGGCGCAATGCTCGGGGGGCGCAATGCTGGATGGGGTTGCTTTGCCCAGAAGCCGCAACCCAACTAGCGCAGTACGGCGTCCAACTCCCCAGTGTTACCATCAAAGCGTATGGATCCCCGCATCCGGGTGCTGGTCGCCAAACCGGGTTTGGACGGCCACGACCGGGGAGCGAAGGTAATCGCGCGAGCGTTGCGCGACGCAGGCATGGAGGTGATTTACACCGGCCTGCGCCAGACTCCGGAAATGATCGTAAACGCGGCGCTGCAGGAAGACGTCCAGGTAATCGGGCTGTCCATCCTGTCGGGCGCCCATAACGCGATCGTTCCGCGTATGATGGATTTGCTGCGCGAAAAAGGCATGGACGACGTCCTGGTCCTGGTCGGCGGTATAATTCCGGACGAGGACGCCGCCAAGCTGAAGAAGCTGGGTGTCGCGGCTGTATTCCAGCCCGGTGCGTCGCTCGAAGCAATTGTCGACTTTATCCGGTCTTCTGTAAAGCAGACCGCTTGAAGCAACCGCGGGCGCGAGACGCCTGCCTACTTTGTGAAAGAAAACATTGGCGCGGTGCGCCAAGTACAACCAAAACTGATGCAAGAAAAACTGAACATCGCCGTGTTTGTCGATTACGACAACATTGAAATCGGCGTGAAATCGACTTTACGGCGGGAATTTGACGTATCGCTCCCGCTTGACGCGCTCAAGGAACGGGGCGACCTGGTTGCCAAGTTCGCGTATGCCAATTGGGGACGCCAGGAGGGTGCGGCCCGTTCCATGGCTGAAAACGCCGTACAAATGGTCCAGCGGCTGCCTTCGCCCCGCGGCGACAAGAATGGCGGCGACATCAACCTGGCGCTGGATGCGCTGGAAATGGCCTTCACCCATCCGCACGTGAACGCGTTCGCCATTGTCAGCGGCGATAGCGACTTTATCCCGCTGGTGAACAAGCTAAAGGAATACGGCAAGACCGTATTCGTGGTGGGCGGCAAGGCTTTCACCAGCACCATCCTGCAACAGAACTGCCATGAGTTCGTGAGTTACGAATCCCTGCTGTCGGAGGATCGGGGCGGCGAGACTCGCGACCGTCCGCCGCGCCAGCAACAGGCCGGTCAACCGCCGCAAATGGGGGGCCGGGATCGGCAGCAAGGCGGACAACGAGTCCGTCCCGCGCCGCTGGATCTGGCGCAAGCGATGCCGCTGGTGGAACGCGCTCTGCAAGTGCTGGAGCGCCGAGCGGTACAGCCGCAGCTCGGACTGTTGAAGTCCACCATGCTGCAGCTCGATTCGGCGTTCACCGAGAAAGCGTATGGCGCCAACAGCTTTTCGGATTTTGTCGAGAAGCTGAAGAAGGCCGACTACGTGAACGTGAGTGGCCAGGGTGGCCGCTACATTATCGAGCGCAAAGGCGCGTCGCAACCCGAGCGTCCGACGCCGAAACCGGAAGAAGCATTGCCGCCGCTGCGCGACGTGCTGGAAACGCATCGTCTGGAAATGGAAAACGGCGTTCTACTGGACGATCTGGCGGGCTGGGTGCAAACCGAAGTTCCGAACTTCTCCGCCGCGGCCTACGGATTCCAGGAATTCTCCGAATTCCTGAACTACGCGCAAGACAAATTGGTGGTCCGCGTGGAGCCGGACGAAGAGAAGGGGCCCATCGTATTTATGGGCGCCGAGTTCTATCCGCCCGCGGAGCCGGAGCGGCCCCCGGAGGAGCAGGCCGAGGAAGAAGAGGACGAGCGGCAGCCCATTGTGGAAGGACAGCCTTCGCTGCTGGAGCCGAATCCTCCACCGGTGAAACCGAAGCCGGTTCGCCGCGCGCGCAAGCCGGCAGGTTCGGGGAATACCGATCGGCCGCGACGCACTAGCGGGCCGCGGAAGAAGCGGACGCCGGAACATCACGGTCCGATGCAATAAGGGCCGCTTTCGGCGGCCCGAATACCGGACGCCAAGGACGGCGTCCGTGGGAATACATGGCTGCCAAGGCAGCCGGAATTCAAGGAATCGCGGCTGTATTCCCCGTATTCCTTGTATCCCCATTCGCTTTCGTCTCCACCGCTAAGTAGCCGAAGGCGACGACGGCGAGAAATAGCGTGAGCACTTCGCTGTCGCCCAGATTGTATTCGGCGAAGCCCTCCGCCAGAATCGCGATAATCACTGCGATGGAGCCGTGCAGAATGAAGCGCGCTTCTGGAGTGGCCGATTTGCTCCGCAGCGCGCGCCCGTAGTCCCACAGCGCTTTCGCGATCAGCCATAGCATGGCCAACAATACCGGGACTCCGCGTTCCGCGGCGTACTGCAGATAGATGTTGTGCAGATGCCCGTAGAAGCCCACCGGCAAAGGGCGCGCGTCCGCCGGGACCCATTGGTCGAACTGATACTTGATTTGTTCGGGGCCGAGGCCGAGCCAGGGATGAGCGCGGATCATTAGCAATCCGGTTTCGCGCAAGACGGCCCGGTGCTGGTTGGAATCTTCCGTGCGCGGTTCAAAAACCGAAACGGCGCGCTCTCGCAAAGCCTCCGGCCCTAAAAACAGCGCAATCAGCACCACCAGCGGCGCGGCCAGCACCAGCCACTTTCTCCAGAACCACAGCAGATAAAGCAAGCCTGCCGGGAAGCCCAGTAGGAAAATACTGCGGGTGAATCCCAGCACCATGGAAACGGCCAGTATGGCGGCGCAAATCCAGCCCGCCGTTTTCCACCTGCGTTCGCGCGAGAAGAACAGATACGATGCCAGGACCAACAGCACGATCATCTCCTCGCCGCCGAACGTCATCCAGTGGCTCATGAATCCGGTGATTCGCGCGCCGACGTAGAAATCGTAAAAGTCGCGGCCGGCCGCCTGCGATTGTTGGTACACGCGCCAGAATTGGAACAGGCTGCGCGCCGCCGAGAGTGTTGCAATTGCGGCCCACAGCAGCACGATGGCGCGGATCTCCGAGAGACCGCGGAACGTGCTGTACACCACCAACAAAATGAAGAACACGTAAAACTTCCGGATTTGCGGCATGCCCTGCTGGATGTGCCCGGATGCCAGCAGCGAAATTATGGTACCGGCCATGAACAAGGCGAGTGGAAGTTTGATGGGTGGCAGGCGGATAGGATGCGACGAAAGCAGCAAAGCCGCCAGCGCCAGAGCCAGGAGAATCTGCGAGACCGCGATCGAGAATAGAATAGAGAGGAGCGCGCCGCACGTAAGGTAAAACGCGCCGCGGTCGACGTAAGGCTTCAAACCAGTAGGCTACCAGGAATGGAAATCTATATCCTCCGGCACGGGATCGCCGAAGACGCTGCACCCGGGCAGCCGGACTCGGAACGGGCGCTGACATCGGACGGCCGCAAGAAGCTGCGAAGTGTTCTGCGCACGGCGGCATCGGCCGGCGTGGCTCCCTCGCTGATTTTGACGAGCCCCTTCAAGCGGGCTTTGCAGACCGCGCAAATCGCGGCCGAGATTTTGGAATACAAAGGCGAATTGCTGCGCACCAAAGCTCTGGAACCAAGTTCGGCCCCGAAGGCTGTTTGGGACGAAATTCGCGTACACAAAGACGAAATGGGAATTCTCCTGGCCGGGCACGAGCCGCTGTTTAGCCGGCTGACGGCGTATTTGCTCGGGTCGCCGAATCTGCAAGTGGAGTTCAAGAAAGGCGCAATCGCCTGTATTGAGCTGGACCGTTTTCCGGCCGAACCGCATGGCGTATTGCGCTGGATGCTGACGTCGAAACTTGCGGGCCTGAGCTAGACGTTACTCTTCTTCTTTTCGTAGGGCGTCTTCAGATACTTGGCGGCTTCTTCCTGTGCGCCTTGCGTATCGTCCTTGGTGCGGATGGCGTGGTTATATTCGTTGACGGCACGATCGCGCTGGCCCGAAATATCGAAGATGTTGCCCAACTTGATGTGGGCCCAAACTTCGGTCCACTTCGGCTCCAGATCGCCATTCAAAGCCTCGCGATATTCGTTCGCGGCCGACTGATAATTGTTTTGCAGGAAGAAGACTTCCGCCACGCGATAATGCGCAAGTGAGCTACCGCGGTTCACTTCGATGGCCTTCTGATACTCCTTCAAGGCATCGCCAAACTCGCCGATTTCCGCGAACTGCTCGCCGCGCTTGATGGCCACGGCCACGCGCATGGCCGGGTTCCAGCGCAGCACGGCACCACCCGGATCGATGGTGACGGTCTTCGGCTTGCCGAAGGTATCGACGGTGAATTCGGAAGACGTTCCGACCACGTCGATGCGCTTGGTCTCCGGATTTCCTTCGGTTTCGATTTTCAAGAAGACGGGCATCTGGAACGTGTCCAGATCCTGCGAGATCTTGCCCATCACGCGGAAGCCTTTCTGCGTCCGAAAGACCGTGTACTCCATCTTGAATTCGGGAGCGCCGCTCGATTCCAGCCACTGCACGAAGAAGAATTGCAGATTTTGTCCCGAGATCTCCTCCGCCATCTTGCGGAACTCCACCGTGCTCACCGATTGCCAGCTGTACTTCTCGGTGAAGCTGGACATCAGCTTGTTGAAGTTGTCGTTGCCGATCACGCTGCGAAGCATGTTCAGCACCGCGGCGCCTTTGCCCGCCGTGAAAGCCCAATATTCAGGGGAATAATCCTCCAAACGCCCGGCTTGAATCACCGGAGGATTGTCCACCGTCATGGCCTCGATGTACGTATCGTGAAGGTCCTGTTCCATCGCACCTGGACCGTTGGCGTGTTCGTCCCACAGCAGCTCGGCGTAGCGCGCGTTGCCGTTTTCAAGCCACAGATGATCGCGATTGATGGGCGACACCAGAGTCTCCCACCATTGGCGGGCGAGCTGGTTGGCGAGCAGTCGCGCAGCCACTTGTTTGCCGATGCCCCGGGGAGAGAGAAATATAATTCCCGGCGCGGAGAAGCCATTGGGCGTTCCATCTTCCGTCTCCACCAGCGTGAGATTGGCTTGCGGGGCCAGTCCGTACACGCTGGTGAGGAAGCTCAGGATCTTGCCGGTTTCCTCGCCATAGGTATTCGCCATATCTTGTTTCTTGCGGAAATACACCGAAGTGTTGACGCCTTCCGAGCTTACTTTTACTGGATCGCCTTGCACCACCGCGATGCTGCCTGGAAACGACGGCTTGCTGAATTGGAAGTTGAAAACGGTTTTGCCCGCACCGCTTCCGCCTGACGCCGGCTGGGAATTTCCTAAGCCGCTCGCGATCACCTGATAGCCGCTGGGCACCGTAATGTGGGCATCGGCCGTGAAGCGATCGACGGAATAACCGCTGACCGGGAACCAGCGCGCCGGATACATGAGATACGCGAAATCGTTCTGGATGGCCCCGAATTTAATGCCATAGATGGGCGACTCTTCCTGGCCGGTCAATCGCCCGTCATAGCTGAACGTCACCGTGGTGGGCTTACCTTTGGCCGGCGGTGAGGGGAAGCTCAAGCGAACGCTGAAGTCCTGCGTGGAGCGCGAGGACTGAATTTGGCGACCGGAATCATCGACTACGCGCGAGACATTGAAGGCGTTATTCAGCTCGAACGACGCGCTGGATACGTCGCTGTCCAAGGGAATGAAGCGAACCTTGACGTTGGCGGTGAGTGTCTGGGTGCGCGGATTGATCTCGGCCTCGATCGAGTAATTTTCAACGTCGATGCGGCTGGACTTGATTCCTTTATCTTGCGCCGCCAGCATCGGCGCCAGCGCGAGCACTGCCAGCAGAGACTTACGAAGCATGAACCATTTCCCCATTTGCTTGCTTTTCGGCCAGGCGGTTTCCAATCAGGGCCGCCGCTACGTCCAACGGATCGTCCGATCCTGAGAGTTTGCCGGCCACTTCGGCCAAGTCTTGACGCATACTCTCGCGCGTTACGGCGTTTTCGAGCAGCGCCAGCGTTTCCCGCGCAAGCGCTTCCGGCGTCATCTGGTCCTGAATCAATTCGGGCACGATCTTCCGCCCCGCCACCAGATTGACCATCGAATAAAACGGCACCCGCACCAGAGCTTTTCCCATCCACCAACTCAACTTGTTAACCCGATAAAAGGTGACCATGGGGGTTCCCAGCAGGCAGGCTTCGACGGTTACGGTTCCGCTGGCGGCTAGCGCTACGTCCGCGCAGACGAGCACATCCCAGGTTTTGCCTTCAAGGAGTTGGATGGACGCCGCCGAAATCCGTTCCCGGAAATTTGACGCCGACAACACCCGGCGGGACCGCCAGGATGAAGCGGGGCGCAGGGTTGGCGGATTCGTTGGAGCCGTTCCACTGTTTCGAGCAGGATGGGCAGGTGTCTGGCGACTTCGCCGGTCGCGGCTGCCGGGAAGCAGGGCGATCAGGGGAGTGTTGTCAGGAATGCCAAACCGCCGGCGCAGTTCGGCGCGGCCGGCGGACGGCTTCACCAAGCGGGTAAGCGGATGGCCGATGTAGGTGGCGTCGATCCCGTGGCGTGGAAGAACTCCGGCTCGAACGGGAAAATGCACAAGAGGCGATCGATGGTGTGCCGCATCATCGGCAGGCGGCCTTTGCGCCAAGCCCAGACCTGAGGGGCGACCAGGTAGAACACGGGAATGCCGAGTTGCTTGAGCTGGCGGGCGACGCGCAGGTTGAAATCCGGGCTATCGGTGAGGATGGCGAGTTCGGGGCGTTCGGAGCGGGCGGCGCGGAGTAACTTGCGATATTCACCATAAATCCGCGGGATGTGGGCGAGCACTTCGACCAGGCCGACCACGGCCAAACTGTGAGCATCAACGACGGCCCGGACGCCGGCTTTTTGCATGCGCGGCCCGGCGCAGCCGAAAAATTCGATTTCGGGCTGGCGGTGACGGAGTGCGGTGACGAGGCCAGCGGCGTAGAGGTCGCCAGATGCTTCGCCAGCGGAGATGAGGACCTTGCAGGGCACTTACATTAAGTCTAGCGCCGGATGGGTGGTGGGTTGTGGGTGGTGGGCGGTGGGCGTCAGATGGCGCAAGTGGCATACTTTTGTGTTTGAGCGGGGGAATCGGAGGCTATGGTCCGGACGTCTTGCGATTGATGTGTCACGGTTACATTGGCAAATTTGCAACAGTGCTATGCTCGCTCCGGAGCTATTTTGCCGACCCGCTATGTAACGCGTTACGGTACGGAGTGGTCCAGTCGATTCGTCACAAGGGGTTGAAACGGCCGCTATGAAGACGACGACCAGCGCGGTGTGATTGCGGAACACGCCGATAAGTTGCGTGACATTCTGGAGCGGCTCGACGCGGCGAGTTCGGCAGGAGACATGGATCTGCCTGGGTTTCGGTTGCACGCCCTGAAGGGCGACATGAAAGGGTTCTGGGCCGTGACGGTTCGCGCAAACTGGCGGGTGATCTTCCGGTTTGTTGACCACGACGTTTTCGACATCGATTATTTGGATTATCACTGGAGGAAGACTAAGCCATGCCCATGAAGAATCCGCCCCATCCCGGAGGTTTTGTGCTCCGCCAATGCATTGAGCCTCTCGGCCTGAGCATCACGCAAGCGGCCGCCGCTCTCGGAGTCACGCGCACCACCTTGTCGGAACTGGTCAACGGGAAGCGCGGCATCTCTCCCGAGATGGCCGTGAGGCTATCCAAAGTCTTCGGCGGGAGCGCCGAAACCTGGCTGGTGCAACAGGCACAGTACGACCTGTCACATGTGCGGGCAGACCGGTTGAAGCTGAAACGGTTGGAATTCGCCTAGCGTACCCTTGAAGGGATGCCGGTCGACCAATTCCTGGGGGGCGTCTCCCGATTTCAAAAGTACGTTTACCCCCAGCATCAGGATCTTTTTGAAAAGCTAGCCCTCGGCCAGCGGCCCGGCGCGCTATTTATCACCTGCGCCGATTCGCGCATTGACCCATCCCTGCTCACCCAAACGAAACCGGGCGAGCTGTTCATCTGCCGCGTGATTGGCAACATCGTCCCGCCCTATCCTGACGCGGTTGGCGGGGTTTCGGCCACCATCGAATATGCCGTGGGCGTGCTGCGGGTCCCGGCCGTGATCGTCTGCGGCCACACCGATTGCGGCGTCATGAAGGGCGCGCTCAATCCCGAGCCCTTGGGGCAGTTTCCCAACGTCACGGCCTGGTTGCGATACGCAAACATCGAACGCCGGGAAGCGACGCCGAGTGCCGAGTTGCTGCTGGCGCTGACGGAAGAGAATGTGGTGGCGCAACTGAAGAATCTGCGTTCGCATCCCACGGTGGCGGCCCGGCTGGAACAAGGGGATCTATCGCTGCATGGCTGGGTCTACCACATCGGTTCCGGCGCCGTCGCGGCCTACAACGAAGAGTCCGGTGAATACCGCGTGTTAGAATGAAATCGACTTTTAACCCCACCCAGATGTCCGCGCAACCCGATCTATCCAAGTTGAGCGTTGGCCAGTTTGCGGAGCAGTTCCGCGGCGAGATGATCCCGCTCAGCAACACCTTCTCTTACTTCTGTGCCTCTGTGCCGCTGAGCGAGGAGGACGTCAAGGAGTATCTGGAAGAGCCCATTGCGGCGCTCCCGCCGGCTATTTCCGCCCTGCTTCCGAAGGTTTCCATCATGCTTGTTCCGTACCTGGAGCGGGCCGATGGCAAGGAAAAAGGCACTGCCCGGCGCCTGGAATTTGTCTGCACCGAGAAGCCACCGGAGAACCGGCTCTCCTGGGCCACCCAGGTTGGCTTGGACAAAGAAGAAGTGCTGGTGTTCGCCCTAAAGGACCAGGACGTCTCCGAATATCACTACCGCTTTTACCATGTGCTGGCCATGCTGGCGGCCGATCACGGCTCCGAAGAAGCCTTGTCCCAGTACAGCTCCCTGCTGCGCGAAGAGTTGAACGCTCGCGTAAACGGCGAAGTGGATGAGGAAAGCTGGCACATGAAGCAAGCGCTCCTGCGGCGCGATACCAACGTGCGCAAGGAGACCAAGGCATTTCGCGAGTATGTTCGGCAATCGCTTGTCGACACGCTGACGCTGTACTTGCACGGGATTTGCTGCGACATCGACGTGGAGACCGGTCCTCGCCAGCTGCCGAGCCGTTATCTTCGTAAACGATTGAATCTATTGTTCAGTTTGTATCCGCCCCCGGATGGCTACGCGGTATTTCCGGAGCACCAGGAGCGGGCTCACTAGCGCTCTTTACCAAACGTTACAAGACGTGGGGTAACGCATGAAGAAGGACGGACGTTCAAAACTGCATGGCTGAGTGGGTTCTCGATCCCGATGCTGTTTTGATGGTACAGCTCTGCGGGGGCCATGAGCCTAGCTTTGACACCCTGCTGGAGCGTCACCGCGGCACGGTGGTGAACCATCTCTACCGATTGGTTCACGACCGGGCCGTTGCAGAGGAACTGGCGCAGGATGTGTTCCTGCGCGTCTACCGCTTTCGCAACCGCTATCAGCCGGAGGCCAAATTCACCACCTGGCTGTTCCGGATCACCACCAATGTTGCCCTGAATTGGCGCAGAGACACGCGCCGCGAGGTGGCCCATCTGCGATTGGACGCGTCTACTCACGAAAGCCGGCGGATTCAGGTGCTGGATCAAAATCCGCGCGCCGACCAGCAGTTGCTGGCGGAGCATCGGTCGCGGGAGATTCGGGACGCTATCGATGCGCTGCCGCCCAAGCAATTGGCTGCCGTACTGATGCACAAGTACGAAGGCATGGACTATGTCCAGATTGCCGAGGTTCTCGAGTGTTCCATCCCGGCGCTGAAATCGCTGCTGTTTCGCGCGTACGAGACATTGCGGCGGCGGCTGGCGCATTTTGCGCCGGAACGCGCGATTTAAACCCACGCGCATCAAAATAGACCAAAATAGTGTCGATGAGAATTATCGCGCTAGCTTCCCTGTTCCTCCTTGCCGCTACGGCTCAGACGCCGAAGAAGTTTGTTCTGGTCGCCCATGGCGGCGCGGGCGATTACACCAAGATGACGCCCGAGATGATCGAGGCGCGGCGCGGCACGATGGTGAAGGCGATTAGCAGCGGATACGAGATTCTCGCGCGAGGCGGAGCTAGCTTGGACGCCGTGGAAGCCACCATCCGCGTGATGGAAGACTCCGGATTGTTTGACGCGGGGCGCGGAGCTTACTACACCAAGGATGGCGTGCCGGAGATTGGATGCGGCCATCATGAACGGGCGGACGCTGGCGGCCGGCTCCGTGGCGTCGGTGAAGCACATCGCGAATCCGATTCATTTGGCGCGCTTGGTGATGGAAAAGACGCCGCACGTATTGCTGGTGAGCGAGGGCGCCGAGGAATTCGCGAAATCGCAAGGAATCGAGCTGGTTTCTCCGTATTACTTCTACACCGAGCGCGAATGGAAGCGGTTCCAGGACGCTGAGAAGCAGAAGAAGGCCGGCAGCGGGCACGGAACCGTGGGAGTGGTCGCGCTGGATCAGGCGGGCGATCTAGCGGCTGGCACCTCGACGGGCGGAACGGTTCTGAAGATGCCGGGACGCGTGGGCGATTCGCCGATCATCGGCGCGGGAACGTACGCCAACAACGAAAGCTGCGCGGTGTCAGCCACTGGCACCGGCGAGTATTTCATGCGCAATGTGGTGGCGTCCGATATTTGCGCGCGGCTGCGGTACCTGCATGTTTCGCTTGAGCAGGCAGCGGACGATGTGGTGATGAAAGAGCTGGTGGCGCAGCACGGCGATGGCGGTGTTATCGCGCTGGATCGCCAGGGTAACGTCGCGACGCCCTTCAATACCACGGGGATGATGACCGGCGTGGTTCGCAGCGGCGAGAAGATCAAGATGTCGGGTTGGGGCAAGGACGCCAGCCCCGTACTAGTGGTACCCGTTACACATTAAAGTGTTCGCTAGCTTGCATTCCTTCTGATAGCATCGACCCAACATGGCGATCATCGCCAAAAGTAGGAACGGGGATTACAATGCAACGAATATCGATGTGTGTAGCAGTGTGTTTACTCGGGGGAGCCCTAACCGCCCCCGGGATCGGATCAACGATCTATAGCAACCCGACGCCCAACGGTGCGATGGCAATAGCCACGCGCCCGGACAGTCCAGGCGAATCTGAAATCGAAGCGGGTGACGATTTTTTGTTGGGCTCGTCAGCCACCATTAACAGCGGATCCTTCACTGGCCTTCTCGTTCCAGGAGCGAACGGCGGCTTCCCTACCGTCCAGGACGTAGTCGTGGAAATATACCGCGAGTTTCCCAAGGATTCCACGGTACCCAGTGTGGGCAATCGAGTCAACTCTCCTTCAGACATAGCGTTTGATTCCTTTGACGCCGCCGCCAGCGACTTGAGCTTTTCCACGGCAGTGTTGGCGTCGACTTTCACGGCGGCCAATAGTGTGCAGCCTGGTGGGATTGACCCAGGCACCGGTGGCGACGGAGGCGTCACAGGCCAAGAAGTTCAGTTCAACTTTATTTTCACCACTCCTCTCAATTTGCCGGCCGATCATTATTTCTTTGTCCCCCAAGTGGAGGTTTCCGGGGGTGAGTTCTACTGGCTCTCGGCTTCGCGGCCCATTTCTGGCGCTGGAACGACTCCCTTCTCGCCGGATTTGCAAGTCTGGACCCGTGACGCGAATCATGATCCGGATTGGCTGCGCGTCGGCACGGATATTGTCGGAGGAACCACGCCGCCCACTTTCAACGCGGCCTTTTCCTTGCAGGGGACGGTGGCGCCTGAGCCGTCCTTTATTTGGGTGATTCTCGCGGTCGGTCTGTCCATCGCCGGCGTACGTCGTTACGTCGCTATCCGCTGACTGGGGGGTACGGCGCTACAATGCCCGTTAGCTTATGAACTGGGCTTGGTACGCCGTACTTTCTGCATTCTTCGGCGCGCTGGTCGCTATTTTCGGCAAGATCGGCGTGCGCGATGTCGACAGTAACCTCGCGGTAGCTTTTCGTACCGTGATCATTGTGTTCTTCGCCTGGGGCATCGTCGCGGTGCAGGGGAACGCGGCGGATCTGTTTAAGATTTCGCGGCACTCGCTGCTGTTCTTGTTTCTCTCGGCGATCGCGACGGGGCTTTCGTGGTTGTTCTATTACAAAGCGCTGCAGTTGGGCGAGGCATCGCGGGTGGCGCCGATCGACAAACTGAGCGTGGCGCTGGCGGTTGCGATGGCGTTCTTGTTCCTGGGAGAAAAGCCGACGACGGGGAATGTGTTGGGAGCCGGGTTAATCGTTGCCGGGGTTCTGGTTACCGTCTTCATCCGATGATTCTTCGAGCGCGTCCAGAACTTCGGGTTGATTCGCGTAACGTTTCAAGACGCGAATTGACGTTCCCGCCGAGAATCCGGCATAACGCAGCCGCCGGAAAGCCGCGGCCAGATTTTTTTCCTCGCTAAGAAACGTGTTGAGCTGTTTGCCGCGGTACTTGCGTCGCAGAAACTCTTCGATCAGATCGGTCTCGTTGGTCTTCTCGTAAGTTTGCTCGGTCACTTGCTCGGCCAGCTTCGGCGCGACACGCCGCTGCCGCAGATCCCGCAGGACGCGCATTTTTCCCAGCCCCTGATCCTGCAAACGCGCGTTGGCATAAGCTTCCGCGAAACGGCGGTCGTCCAAGTAGCCTGCTTCCTTCAATTTGGCCAGGACCGCGTCCACGTCTTCCGGGTTTTGCGCGCGGCGGCGGAGTTTTTCGCGCAGCTCGCCGGAGGAATGCGCGCGTCCACCCAAAGCGCGCAATGCAACATTAAACAGCTTTTCGCGATCTAACGGTTGAGGCGGGCGTTTCGCCGTCACAAAGGAACACTAACAGATTCAGGGCTGCTATTGTAGAGATGAGTCTGCACTTTTTGCAAAACGAAAGGACGGGCAAAATGGAAGACGACAACAAGTTTTCGTATTTTTTCCTAGGATTAGGGCTGGGCGTGGCGGTGGGGCTGCTGTTTGCGCCGAAATCGGGTCCCGAGACCCGCGAGCTGTTGCGCTCCAAGGCCGATGAGGGCAAGGAATATTTAAAGCGGCGGAGTAACGAGGTAAAGGACCAGGCGGCGGATGCGATCGACCGCGGCAAGTCCACTGTTTTGCGCCAGCGCGAGAATCTGACTGCGGCGGTGGAAGCTGGTAAGCAAGCCTATCGCGACGCGGTGGCGAGCACGCCCAACGATATCGTCGAAGGGATCTGATCCGGCCGGTCGACCGAGGAACTGACTCATGAGCGAGACCACACTGCTCTACGTGATGGCGGCCTTCGTCATCATCTCCGCCATCGCTTTATGCATCCAGGCCGGTATGCTGGCCGGCATCTATAAGACCGTCAAAGCGCTGCAGCAATCGGTGAACCCCTTGTTGCCGAAGGTGGAGAGCCTGGTAGAGAAGACCAATGTGACCGTGGAGCAGAGTGGCCGCCAAATCACCGAAATCACCACGCGGGCCAACGCGATTATGGAAACCAGCAAAGACATTTTGGATTCCACTAAGCGGCAGTTTGCCATTGTCGAAGACGTGGTTGGGGACGCCGCGGCGCGCGCCAGAGTGCAGATGGACCGCGTGGAGCTAGTGCTGGATGACACGCTCAGTCGCGCGCACGAGACCGTGGGCGTATTTCACGACGGCGTGATGAAGCCGCTGCGAGAGATCAACGGTCTGGCGGCGGGTATCCGGGCGGCGCTGGGTGCGATGGCGCGCGGTAATCGACCGACACCGGATCAGGCCACTAGCGACGAAGAAATGTTCATTTGAGCTTACTGGGATGGCGGCGGTGCATTCGGGGCAGCCGGCGCGCCGCTGGTAACCGGGCTCGCGGTAGCGGGGCTGGATCCTGACGTAGTGGATCCGAATGAACTGGAACCGAATGGGCTGGTTCCCGATGCACCTGTGGTGCCCTGCATCTGCTGTTGGACCTGCTGTTGCTGTGCCACTCCGGCGGCGCCCACCACGGTTTTGTCCTTCTTGAGATCGTAGACAAACTCCCACTCTTTGTATTTGGTGTGGTCGTTGACTATGTGAATCCCCTTGCCTTCTGCCGTGCTGGAAACGCCTGCGATGCCGCCGGTATTTCCGGTAGTGAACCCGGTGGAAGAGGGTGGCTGGCGCGGCGTGGTGAGAAGCTGCTGAATCATGTTCCCGGCTTGCGCGCCCTGAGCATTGGCGCCCGCGGCCGCCGCGGCTCCCGATGTCGCGGTCTGCGGCCCAAACTGGCCTGGATTTTGTGGGAGCGGAAACGGCTGGCCCTGCACTGGCGTCACGCCTGGGGGCGCGTTCGAAGGGACTGGCTGTCCGCCAAATTGCGGTTGTGGCGCAAATTGGGGCTGCTGTGGTTGCTGCACGGGTTGATTGGGATCGGTCGGCTGCTGCGCCGGCTGGTTGGGATCGATGGGCTGTTGCGCAGGCTGGTTGGGGTCCGCGGGCGGAGATTGCAGCGGTGGCTGTTGCGGTTGCTCTGGAGATGGGTTGGGATCCGGATCTGCGGGCTGGCCCCCGGGTGACGCGCTGCCTGTTGGTGCGATGCGATCGCTGGGCCTTCGCGCCGCCATGTTCAAAGGATCGGGCGCCTGGGCGTTGGGGTTGTTTGGATCGGCGGGCTGCGCAGCCGTAGGGGTTTGGCCGAAGGGGAGGTCGATTCTGCGCGGAGTTCGGGCCACCAGGGTTGCCGGTACCGCCGCCGAGTGGCGCCACTGGTTGAACCAACGAGTCGGTGAGCTGGCCGGATGGGCCGACGTGCAGCAGCCGAAAATCCTTGCCGGTGAGCGGATCCAAATAGCGGCGTCGCAGAAAACGGATATTGCGCGTGGTTTCCAGATCGTCGAGAGTTTGCGGATAGAGCCGGTACTTGCGGTAGAAAAGCTGGATGGCGCGTTGATACTGCAAAGCGCGATCGATAGTCATCTGCTCGCGGGCGCGCTGCGATTCGAATGCGACGCGCGGAACTTCCATATAGAGCATGATGGCGATGGCCGCGGCCATACGAAGACCAATAGCATCGCGAACCCGGACTCTCGCGGCGCGTGACGGGCGGTTTCATCCGGCCATCTCCGCTTCCAGCGGCAACGTTTGCTGGTTGTTGCTCTTGAACTGCGTGTCTTCCACTACGGCCGAGTTGATGCCGATGCGGACGATCTTATAGCGCTTCTTGATCATGTCGCCCTCGGCCGCGATCACGATGTCCTCTCCATCCATAGAAAGAAGGCGCGTTTATCGCCCACCTTGGATTTGTTGACGAAGCCGTAGAACTTCAGCGGGATGGGAGGCGCTTTCGGCTCGGGCGGAACAACCGCGGGCGGGGGCGGCATCGGGCCGACAAATGCCTGTTTTGATGGCGATCTTGGCGGGCTCCGGCCCGGCGATTTGAGCGGAGCGGGCGCAGCGGCGATCTCAAACAGTGAGCGCGTTCCGGCGTCCACAGCGATGGTCTTGAGTTTCGCCAGCAGATCCAAGTGCAGAGTGGGATCGATGCTGGATGGTTCGATGTTCTTGATCTTCAGCGACGGACGGAACTCTCTCGCCCCGCTGTTGGCAGCGTTCTGCGCTATCCGAGATCGCGCCACGCTAACGCCGGGGGCAACGTTGGCCGGAGCGCGCGTGGGGATGGGTGTCGCGGACGACGGACTTTCGCTCGGGTTGCGGTTGTAAAGATAGACAAAGCCGCCTATCGCGACGAAGGCCACCAGCAAACCGACCTTCTTGGGTTCCGCTCCCAAATTGGATGGCATCCAATTCATTGCGTAACTCCGTTCATTGCGCGGCTCCGTTTACTGGTGCTGCATTCACTGCTGCTCCATCTTCCTGGACGAAGGTGTCCAGTTTGAGCGTGACATTCAGCCGCCCGCCGGATTGCTGCGGAGTGGCGTTCAGACTCTCGATGATCAGCAGCCGGTTCGATTTATCTAGCAGGTTGATGAAGTGGATCAGATCCGGATACAAGCCTTCGAAGTTAGCTGAGATCTGGAGCATGTCCAGCGTGTCGCTGCCTTCCACCGGTTCCAAAGCCGAAGCGCTGTCACGCGGAGTGATTTTGGCTTGGCTGGCGAGATCGTTCAGCTCTCCCAGGAGAATGGAATACGCCGGCCGGCGCGGCAGAAAGTAGGCGCTCATGAACTGATCGCCTTCGCCGCGTCCGCTTTCGATCTTGCTTACCAGGACGCGAGTGCGCTCCAGCACGCCTTGCTGCTGCCGGATTTGCGAGTGCATTTCGAGCGCCTGCTGCGAGAGTTCCTCGGCCGATCCGCCCAGGGGCCGCACCACAAAATATGCCGCCACAAGGTTGGCCGCCACCAGCACGCCCAGCCCCAGCCGAATTGCCGCGCGCGGATTGCTGGGAGGCCAAACACTAAAGCTTTTGGGCATAGCTCACCGTGACGTGATAGCGATAAAAAGGATCGGTTTGCGAAGGTGGCGTGGAGGTCTGCACGCTATAGGGCCCGAACTGGGGCGAGCCTTCCAGATGTTTCAACAGGTCGAGGATGGGCTGGACTTCTTTGGCGCCCACCACCATGTCGAGCAGAACCTGATTGTTGGAATCCACCTGCGGAAGGCGTACCGACACCAGCCGGACATTGTAGGGCATCACCTTTTCGAGATCCGCGAAAATCTTGGTCCAGCTGATGGCCTTGCGATCGATCAGCGTGTTCAGGAACAAGCTGCGCTCCAGCACTACCGCGTTCTCGGGCTTGCGCAGGGTGGCGTTCAGCTTGGCTTGTTGCGCGGCGAGCGAACGCAACTGCGCGCTCTCCTGGTCGATCGCGATTCGAATGTCAGCCGCCTGGTGGTGTTCCGAGACGATCTTGAACACCTGGAAAATCAGCAGGAAGGTGAGAAGGACCGCGATGGCCGCCGCGCCCATCAGCATGGGCCGGTCGCGCCGGAACGGCTCGGTCGCGAGATTGATGGGGATCCGCAGCGCCATGTTTATGCCACCGACTCCAAGTATCCCAGCAGGCCGCTGTTGTTGCGGTTGGGTAAGCCGAAGCGCGAACGGATAGGCTGGACCGCCACGCCCCATTCGCCTTCCCATCGCGGCGCGAATTCGTCGGCCTCAGGTCCGAACCCGGCCAGCCAAACCAGTTTGGGACGCGACTTCAGCTCATCTTCGATGTAAGCGATGGTAGGGTGCAGCACCGATTCGATGTCTAACACACCGGCTTGATCCATTTCGATACAGCGCGCCAGCTTCACAGCGTTGTCCCTCAGCACCAGCACCGAGAGAATCCGCCCGCTGAGTTTGACCAATAACGTGATACCGTCGGCATCCAGCAAATTGAGAGCAGCGATGGACGAAGTGGTGACCAGGCCAGGATGGAAACCAGCGGCGCGAAACGGCGCTTCGTATTGCGCCACGATTTCCGAAGACATCACGGCTGCGAGGACTTCCACCTTGGCATCCGCCTTCGGTTGCTCGACATAACTGACCATCGCGGTGTCCACTTCGAACGGGACGCTTTTCTTCAGGCGGAAGCGTACCAGGGCCTGTTGTTCGTCCGGATCCGACGGGAAAGTATCGAAATCGAGCACCGCGATGCGCGCGCAGTAATCCGGCAGTATCAGTGCGGCACGGCGTTTGCGATGGCCGTTGGCTGGGACCATGGAGCGGATTCGCTCTTGTAGAACATGCGGCTGCTGGATGTTGTCGTGCACCGGGGACACCAACAATACTCCGGGTTCGAAAGGGGCGAATTCGGCTAGTGACGGCCCAGATATAGGGGCAAACGAGAGGCCTTCTTCCGAAAGCTCGAAAGCGTGGGTGGGCGGCGGATCTTTGAGAAGATTGGCAAGGGACATCGCGGCGGCTGGGCTAACCTTCGATGAAGGTCACCTTGTTGATCTCCTTCAATGTTGTGATTCCCTCGCGAGCTTTGTCGATGGCGGAGTCGCGCAGGAATGTCATGCCCTCGTCGCGCGCGGCGCGCTTGATTTCCGACGCCGGACGCTTGTTGAGAATCATTTCGCGGATGCGTTCGCTCAGGTCCAACAGTTCGTGAATCGCGGTACGGCCGCGAAATCCGGTGCCGCCGCATTCAAAACAACCCGGGCCTTCGTACAGCGTGACGTCGCGCCATTCCTCGGGGTTGAGGCCGCTTTCGATCATGTACGAGTCGGGGTATTGCACCGGCGCTTTGCAGTATACGCAGATTACGCGCACCAGCCGCTGGGCCAAAATGCAATTGAGCGCCGATACGAAGTTATACGGCTCAACGCCCATATTCAGAAAGCGTCCCAACACGTCCAGCACATTGTTGGCGTGAACGGTGGTGAACACCAGGTGGCCGGTGAGCGCGGCGTTGATCGCGATCTGCGCGGTTTCCTGGTCGCGAATTTCGCCCACCATGATTTTGTCGGGATCGTGACGCAGGATGGAACGGAGGCCGCGCGCGAACGTAAGACCCTTCTTCTCGTTCACGGGAATTTGCGTGATGCCTTTGATCTGGTATTCCACCGGATCTTCAATGGTGATGATTTTGTCTTCGTCGTTCTTGATCTCGCTGACGCCTGCGTACAACGTGGTCGTTTTGCCGGAGCCGGTGGGGCCCGTGACCAGCACCATCCCGTACGGCTCCTTGATGTAGCGGCGGAATTTCACCAGATCGTTCTCGGAGAACCCGACCACGTCGAGCGAAAGCTTGGCGAACTTCTCGCTCATGGATTCTTTGTCCAGCACGCGCAGCACGGCGTCTTCGCCGTGAATGGTCGGCATGATGGAAACGCGGAAATCGATTAAGCGGCCCTTGTACCGAACCCGGAAACGGCCGTCTTGCGGCGTGCGGCGCTCGGCGATGTCCAGCTCGCTCATCACCTTGATGCGCGAAATGATGGTGGAATGCCAGTCCTTCGAGATCGGCGGCATGGCGTAATGCAGCACGCCATCAATGCGGTACTTGATAGCCACTTCCTGATCGCGCGTCTCAATGTGGATGTCGCTGGCGCGCCGTTCGAGAGCGTTGAAGATGGTAGTGTCCACCAGCTTGATTACCGGCGCGATATCGCTGTCGGCGGTCAGCTTGTCGATGGAGAGGGTTTCGTCCTGGTTTTCCTCTTCGCCGATCACATCCAGCGTGAAGCCTTCGGTGACCTCTTCGAGCACGCGCTGGGACTGTTCGGTTTTCTTCAGCAGATCCGAGATCTGCGACAGCGTCGCGACCTTGACGTGCAGCTTCTTCTGTAGCAGTACGGCAAGCTCGTCAATCAAATTCAGATTGCGGGGATCGGCAAGCGCGATGTCCAGGTGCCCGTTTTGCGACTGGATGGGCACGAAGTTGTAGCGGAACATCAGGTCCACCGGGACGGAGTGGAACAGTTCGTGATCGATGCGCACTTCACGCAAGTCGACGAACTCGCAGCGATAGCGCGTAGCTATGGCTTTCGCCTGAGCGATCTCGTCGGCCGGTTGGACGATTTTGATGACGTCTCTAGCGGCCATAAAAGCTCCTGGAATTAACCCTTCCGGAATACCGGGAATTCAAGGGAGACAAGGAATGCCCACCATTCCCTGTATTCCTCGTCTCCCTCGTATTCCCAAGCTTCTTCATCGCAACGTGTCCGCCAAGGAAAAGATCGGCAGATAAAGCGCCACCAATACGAACGTGACGAAAGCTCCCATGAAAATCATGATGGCGGGCTCGATCAGCGATAAGCTGGCCGACATTCGGGTATTAACGTCGTCCTCATAGAATTCAGCGACGCTGGAAAGCATTTGCGGCAGTGCGCCAGTGGATTCGCCCACTTCGATCATGTCGATGGAAAGGCCTGGAAAGATTCCGGTTTGGGCCAAGGATGACGAAAGCGACTGGCCTTCCTTCACCATCTGGCCGGCCTGGGCCAAGGTGTTCTTCAGAAGGCGGGTTCCAAGCGAGCTGGATGCCGTATCCAATGCCTGCAACAGCGGGATTCCGCCCACCAGCAGCGTACCCAGCACGCGGGCGAACTGGGCCACCTGGTATTTGATCCAGATTTCGCCGATCAGCGGAAGGCGCAACCGCCAGCGGTCTACGCGCTCTTCGCCTTTTTCCGTTTTCGCCCAAAACCGAAACGCGACGCCGGCCAATACCAAGCCAAGGAATCCGAACAAGATATAGTTGCGGGCCGTGGTTCCCACCGCGATCAGGAGCTGCGTGGCCGCGGGCAATTGCGCCGACATGCTTTGGTACAGCTCGGCAAACTTCGGCACCACGAAGGTCACCAGAAACACCATCAGGCAGATCACCAGCACGACCAGCAAGCAGGGATACACCAGCGACAGCACCAGCTTCTTGCGGACGCCTAAAGCCAGCTTTTGGTATGTGATGTAGCGGTCCAGAACCTCACCCAAGGAGCCGCTTTTTTCGCCCGCCAGCACGGAGGTGACGTACATTGGCGGGAAAACACCCTGCCGGCCGAACGCGTCGGACAATAGCGAACCGTTCCGAACCTCTTCGCGGACCGCTTTGATGTGGGGGGCCAGCTTTTCGTCGGTAAGGCGCTCGGATAGCAAATCCAAAGCCTTCAAGATGGGGAGGCCGGCGCGGATCAGTGTCACAAATTGCTGGTTGAAGATCAGGAACTTCTCCAGATTGATCTTCCGTTTGCGTCCGCCGCCAACGGCGATACCGGCGATCCCGTGGCGGGGCTTGACCGAATAGATCAAGAAGCCCTGCTGCGAGAAGCGGTCGCGCAGATCCTTTTCGGAAGCCGCCTCCGCCACCTGCTGATGCACTTCGCCGCGCGGATCGGCGTACTTCAGGACGTATTCCGCCACTATTCGCTCCCTTCGGCGTCCACCAGCGTTGCGCCGGCGGGCATCTGGAACTTGAAAAGAGCGTCGTCCACGGGAGGGTTCAGCTTTTCGCCATCGAACTGGAAGGTCAGGATGGACAGGTCCTGCCCGTTGACGATGAGGCGCTGGATCTGGTCATCGGGCGTAATCAGCATCTGAACGTTAGCGTATGGCAGCTTTTCGTTCTTGGCTTTGGCGACAACCAAGTGATTCGCGCCCTCGGATTTCACCTCGAAATCCCGAAAATCCTTGGCAAAATCGAGCTTTCCGAGCAGGAAATGCCAGCGGCGCGCGCATGTCGTCGCTGGCCTTGAGCTTGGCCTTTTCGACGCGGTGGGCGGCGGGGGTGTAAAGATAAACGTCCTTGCCATCGGAAATGAAGAGCTTGCCGGAAGGATCGGTGTAATCCCAGCGCATGCGGCCGGGTTTGCGCAGGGTGAGCTCCCCGGATTCGCTCTTCCGTACGCGGCCCTGGACGCTATAGGACTCCACGAAGTGGATTTGCAGCGTTTTGGCGCGATTATAGCGCTGCTCGATGGCCTTGAGGAGGTTGTTGAGGTCGGCATCGGCCGCCTGAATCGGCAGGCAGGCGAGGGACACCCATAGCAGCAGACGCTTCACATAAGATTTAGACGTGAAAATGAGGGGGTGTGTGCAGAAGTATGTAAGTCTATGATTTTGTTGGATTATTCCGGGAATATATCCCGAATTTGGAAGGCCGAATTGGGCGCCTGCCAAGGGTGCGACGCCTTCCTGTTCGTTGTATGTGGTGGCAGATCCATAGCGGCCGACGTCTTGGGGATCTCGATGGACGATCAGCCGTCGGCCCGGCACGTCGAGCACCCAGTATTCGGCGATTCCGGCGCGGGCGTAGAGCGCGGCCTTGATAGTGAGATCGAAGGGGAGGGAGGTGTCTGAGATCTCGACCACGAGGTCTAGGTCGCGGGGCTGCGCCCTGGCGGACCCGAATCCGGTAAACCTCCGTTTCAGCACAATCATGTCCGGGACCGGCTCATTGGTCGGGTTATCTTCCGGAGCGACGTCGATGGGGGCTTCGTGATTGACAAATCGAGCTCCAAAGACTTGGATCAGCCAGCCTAGCAACAAGGCGGCTGCATCCACATGCGGGGGATTCTTGCTCATCTTGACGATCAGTTCGCCTTCGATCAACTCGATACGTTGTTGGTCGAAAATGCCGGCAGCTTCCAGCGCCTCGCATTCGGCACGGGTCCAGCGTTTGCGCGGCGGGTATTGAAGGGCTGCGGACATGATGCCTGCCTCAATTCTATATTATTGGGTCAATGCCCAAGCCGCCTTCCACCGAAGACGCCCTGGCGGCGATTCACGCCATCCGCCAGGCGCCGGAGCGCTTCGATCTGGCTGGCGACTTGGCGCCGTTCTTGCGCCACAAGAGCAACCACGTGGTGGCTGCGGCGGCCACGACTGCGGAGCGGCTGGAAACCGCCGGACTGGCACCGGACCTGGTGGCGGCGTTCGAGCGGCTGATGGCGAATCCCTCAAAGCTCGACCCGGGGTGCAAGGCATTGATCGCGATCGTGCAAGCGTTGGTGCAGATGGACGACCCGGCTGCGAGAGTCTATTTCGCGGGAATCCGGCATGTGCAAATGGAGGGTAGCTTCGGGCCTCCGACGGATGTCGCTGCGCCGCTGCGCGGCTTATGCGCAAGAGGACTGGCGCGGATGGCGCATCCCGGGGCTTTGCTCGAGTGCGTGACCTTGCTGGCAGATCGAGAGGTCGCGGCCCGGGCGGGAGCAATTCGCGCCGTCGCTGACGCGGGCCGACCCGAGGGCGTGTTGTTGTTGCGGTTGAAAGCGCTGCTGGGCGACAAGGAAGACGAGATCGTGGCCGAATGTTTCGGCGCTCTGCTGCGATTGGATCCGGCGGGGTCGGTCGAATTCGTGGCGCAGTTCCTCAATTCCCGGGCTGGCGGACTCGGCGAGCAGGCTGCACTGGCGTTGGGCGAATCGCGGTTGGAGGCTGCGTTCGGGGTGCTGCGCGCAGGCTTGGGAACGGGGTGGGGCGCAGGAACAACGCCGGACGTTATTGGTCGCGATCGCGATGCTGAGGAGCGATCCCGCGCTTGAATTTCTGCTGGAACGGTTAGCCGGCGAAAGCGGCCCGGTGGCGGCGGATGCGTTGGCCGGATTGGCGTTCTACGCACGCGATGAAGCGGTGCTGGCGCGCGTGGAAGAGATTGTTCGGAAACGCGCCGACGGGGCCCTGGAGGCGGTGTTCGCGCGAGAATTTAGAACTTGAATCTGGCAGATGTGATCGGCGATGCCGAAGATCTAGTCGAGGAGTTGAGCATCGCCCGAATGGCACTCAGCACGAAATAACGTCGATCTTCGCTCCACACTGAGCCGAAGGTGGCTCTTCGCGCCCCTTCCAAGATAATGACCCGTCCCTGGCGATTCCAGTTGTTCCATGCGCTACCGGCTAAGTCCTCGCGTATCGAGCGGAAATCGGACCAAGAATAGTTCCGTGTCCAGCCGAGCCAACCCACGCCTATGAAAATCGACAGTCGATCCGCGTGACGGGTGACCGTCACTTTTCCTGCGACGTTTAGCGCGCATAAGCTTACCAGGACACATGTTCCCAGGAAGAATGGGAAGCCGAGGAGCGATCCGGTCGGGTCAAAACGGTGGGAAGCTATCTGTCTCCAGTAAATGCCGTACATTGACATCCCCGACCACGCACATGTGAACGGGATAAGAAAAAGCGCCTGCCATGAGCGAGTGGTGGCTCCAACACGGAAACCATCAGGAAGCTGCTCAAACCAGGCTCCGGCGGGTGGGGCATCCAGGCTTACGCTTTGTGAAGAATCACCGACAACCTCGGAATACCGAAATGACTTAGCGCAGGTGCGGCACAACGCCAGGTCGGTCGAGACATTGACGTCGTCAAGCGCGATAGCCGATCGGCACGATGGGCATGTCATTGCTCAATCCAGCAAATGTCCCATCTTCTGCTTCTTCGTCCTGAGATAACCCTCGGTCGATTCATGCGGCGCGATGATGCACGGGATGCGCTCGGCCACCCGGATTCCGGCGTTTTCGAGCGCGGCGATTTTGTCGGGATTGTTCGACAGCAAGCGCACGCTCTTGATCTTGAAGTAGCGCAGAATCTCGGCGGGCATCTGGTAGTCGCGCAAGTCGGCTTCGAAGCCCAGGCGTTCGTTGGCTTCCACGGTGTCGGCGCCGCCGTCCTGCAGTTCGTAGGCCCGTAGTTTGTTCAAAAGGCCGATGCCCGCGGCCCTCCTGATGCTCATAAATCAGCAGGCCACGGCCTTCTTCGGCGATCAGGTTCAGTGACAGCTCCAGCTGCGACCGGCAATCGCAGCGCAGGCTGTGCAACACGTCGCCGGTCAGGCATTGGGAATGAATCCGCACCAGCGGCGGCTCGCCCGAAACCACGTCGCCCATCCGCAGGACCACGCATTCTTCGACAGCGCCATCGTAGATCCCCTCGAAGCCGTAAATGCGGAAATGGCCGAATCGGCTGGGGAAATTAGCTTCGGCGATTTTGCTTAGCATAGCTGCGAATCAGTGAACGGGGTTGCTTTCATTATAATGATCCCCAGGCGCCCCATGTTGGAACAACAACAACTGTTGACACTGCTGCTACGGGTAGCGGTGGCGGCGTCGCTGGCGAGCATTCTTTCACGGTTTAGCGCGTTCCAATTGATGTTGATGCGCGAGGACCGCACTTTGGTGCAGCGCGTCAAGCTGGCCCTGATGTGCTCGGCTATTTTTGGGTCGAGCGTGCTGTTTCGTGTTTGGAATCCGAACAAGTACGACGCCGTGGATCTGGGCCTGGAGGGCAGCCTACTCTCTGGCATGGTGGGCGGGTATGTCACCGGGCTGCTTTCTGGAATCCTGATCTCGATTCCCGCCGTGGCCAATGGCGAGCTGATGACGATGCTGTTGTTCGCCGGCGTCGGCGTACTGGGCGGATTGTTGCGGGACCTGGCGCCCGAAAAGGAGGATGTCTGGCGCTTTTCGCCGATCTTCAGCCTGAAGCCGCAACGCTTGCGGCAAAGGTCCTATCAACTGCGGCTTTTGTTTCAGCTGGGCTGCTTGTTCAGCATCATTTTCAGCGGGCTATTGCGTGTGGAAGTCTCCCACCTGCGGAAAGACGGCGTGTTTCTCGCGCCCATCTGGCACGAAACGGAGTGGGCTGCCGTGGCGGCCTATGTCAGCTCCGTATTTGCGGTGATGCTGCCGCTCAAGATCTGGAACAATACCCGGAACGAAAAGAAGCTGGAAGCCCAACAATTGCGCTTGAACGAAGCGCGGCTGGCGGCGCTCACCAGCCAGATCAACCCGCACTTTCTGTTTAATACGCTCAATTCGGTGTCGTCGCTGATCCGCTCCAATCCCGAGCAGGCGCGCGGTGTGGTCTACCGCCTTTCGAGCATTCTGCGGCGGCTGCTGCGCAACACCGACAATCTCACGCCGCTGCGCGACGAGCTGGCTTTCATCGACAATTACATGAGCATCGAAATGGTGCGTTTTGGCGAGAAGCTTCGCTTCGTGAAGGACATCGATCCTGAGACTCTCGACCGCATGGTGCCCAGCATGCTGCTGCAGCCCCTGATCGAAAACAGCATCCGGCACGGGCTCGCCACTAAAGTGGATGGCGGCCTGATCCGCGTCCGAAGCTACCTGGCCGATGGACGGCTGCACCTGGTGGTGGAAGACGACGGTGTAGGCATCCCAGAGGCGCGCCTGGCGACCCTGTTTGAGCAGGGTATCGGGGTGAGTAACGTAAATGAGCGCATGAAAGTGCTGTACGGTCCGGATTACAAGATGTGGATCGACAGCAAGCCAGGCGAAGGAACCCGTACCGGCATCGAGATTCCCGACGTCCAGGTAAATGTCGAAGTTGTACAGGAGGTTCCGGCGGCAGGCTAAGGTACCGGCCCTCCGCGTGCCTGACACCCTACTATGATCATTCGATTGACGATTTTCGCGATTCTCTGCGCCGCCGCAGCCGTGGCTGCTCCCAGCGTCGACGCGTTAATCGTTAATCCAGTGATTGATCGCGGCTACCGCCAGATGTACGATCTTAACTTCGAGGAAGCGCACAAGACGTTCGCGCAGTGGGAGCAGGATCATCCTGGCGATCCGATCGGGCCCGTTTCCAACGCCGCCGCTTACTTGTTCGCTGAATTCGACCGGCTGGACATCCTGCACTCGGAGTTCTTCGTTGAAAGCAGCCTGTTCCATCGGCGGCCGAAATTGACGCCCGATGCGGCGGTGCGGCAGGCCTTCGATCGGGAATTGGACAAGTCCACGGCGCTTTCGGACAAGATCCTGCTGCAAATGCCCGACGATCCCGATGCGCTTTTCGCTAGAATCTTGACGCTGGGTCTGCGGGCCGACTACGATGCGCTCATCGAACGGCGCGTATTCGACGCCATGAAGGTAATCAAGAGCAGCCGCGCCACGGCAGAAAGGTTGCTGATGATTCAGCCGAATTATTACGACGCCTATCTAGCGATCGGGGTGGAGAATTATCTGTTCAGCCTGAAAGCCGCGCCCGTGCGCTGGATTCTACAAGCAGGCGGAGCTCAGACGGACGGGGCCCGCGGCGTGGAAGATCTGCGCTTGACGGCCGAAAAAGGGCGCTATCTGAATCCCTATGCGCGGCTGCTGTTAGCGGTGGCGGCGCTGCGCAGTAAAGACCTTCCCAAGGCTCGCGAGATCTTGACTTCGCTGGCACGCGAATTCCCTCACAACCGTCTCTACGCACAAGAACTAGCTCAATTACAATAGAGCGCAGCTCCATTAGAATAGCCCAGGAAGCAAGGAGCCGGAAGCATCCGCCTATGATGAAGATCGCAGGAGTGGCCAGCGCTTTACCGCAACACAAATACGATCAGCGCGTGCTGCTGACGGCACTGCAAAAGCATTGGGGACCGAAGTTGGATAACCCGGTGTTCGTGGAACGGCTGCAAGCTCGGGTGGGCGTGGACACGCGCTACCTGGCCCTGCCCATCGAAGAATATTACGGGCTCACTTGGGGGGCGGCGAACAATCATTGGATTGACGTGGCGCAGGACCTCGGCCAGCAGGCGCTGTGCTGCGCGTTATCGAGGGCGGGTTTCGCGACGGCCGACCTGGGGGCTATTTTTTTCGTCTCCGTGACCGGCATCAGCAGCCCTTCCATCGACGCGCGGCTGGTAAATCGCATGAGCCTACCGGTGAACATCAAGCGCGTGCCGATTTTTGGACTTGGCTGCGTCGCCGGAGCGGCCGGGATTTCGCGAGCCGCCGACTATGTTCTGGCTTATCCCAAGCAAGTAGCGGCGGTGATCTCGGTAGAGCTATGCTCGCTGACCTTGCAGCGGGAAGACATCTCGATCGCGAACATCATCTCCTCGGGATTGTTTGGCGACGGCGCGGCGGCGGTGCTGGTGTCGGGCGCCGACCGGACCGCTGACGGTCCAGAGATTTTGGCCACGCGTTCGGTCTTTTACCCAAATTCCGAACACGTGATGGGTTGGGACATTTCCGAAAAAGGCTTCAGCATTGTGCTTTCGCGCGAGGTGCCGGAAGTGGTGGAGGACCATCTGGCGTCGGACGTGGACGCGTTCCTGGAAGAACAAGGGCTCACTCGATCGGACATCGGAGCTTGGGTGCTGCACACCGGCGGTCCACGCGTGCTGGAAGCTACGCAAGCCGCGCTCGGATTGCCTGAAGGCGCGCTCTCGGCATCCTGGGATTGCCTGCGCAGAACCGGGAATCTTTCGTCGGCGTCCGTGCTGCTGGTGCTGGAAGAAGTCATGATGAAAAGGCGTCCGGCGCCCGGAACGTACAGCATTCTTGGCCGCGATGGGACCGGGTTTTTGTTCGGAGCTTGTGTTGTTGAAGTGGTAAACAAGGATCAAACCGATATCTTCGTGGTCGGAGGCGGCCCAGCCGGACTGGCGGCCGGCATTGCGGCACGCCTTAAGGGTTTCGATGTTGCCGTTGCCGATGCCGCGCATCCGCCCATCGATAAAGCTTGCGGTGAAGGACTGATGCCCGATTCCATCGAGGCTCTGCGCCGGTTGGGCGTCACGATCGATCCTGAGCAATCGTTCGCGTTTCGTGGGATACGCTTCATCGGCGAAGGCGGCACCGTGGCCGCGGATTTTCCGCGAGAGCCTGGCGTTGCTGTGCGGCGCGTCCGTCTGCACCAGGCCCTGATCGATCGGGCGCAACAAGTCGGTGTCAGGCTGCTATGGCGTACACGCGTGATGGGTATTGAAGATGTGCGTGCCCGCTGGATCATCGGCGCCGATGGTGAGCGTTCGCGGGTCCGGCGTTGGGCTGGGCTGGACGCTGTGCGCAAGGAATCGTTCCGCTATGGATTCCGGCGGCACTATCGGCTGCGCCCATGGACCGATTTCATGGAGGTTTACTGGGGGCCTGGCTGCCAGATGTATGTCACTGCGGTTGGGCCCGACGAAGTTTGTGCGGCGCTTCTGACACGCGATCCCCATCAGCGCTTGTCATAGCGCGCTAGTTCATTTTCCGGAGGTGGCCCGCAAGCTGGTGGGAGCAGAGCCGCTGAGCGAAGAGCGCGGAGCCACCACGGTTATGCGCAGCTTGCGCGGGGTGTCATCGCGGGCGCATCGCACTGATTGGCGACGCCTCGGGTTCGGTCGACGCCATTACCGGCGAAGGCATGGGACTGGCCTTTCGGCAAGCCCTGGCGCTGGCAGACGCCTTGGCTGCGGACGATCTGGGCCAATATCAAGCGGCGCATCGGCGGCTGGCGCGCCGTCCGGCGTTTATGGCTCAACTGATTTTGTTGCTCGATCGGTTTCCGAGCCTCCGGCCGCGCGTCCTGCAAACGTTCGCGTCGAAGCCCGCCATTTTCAAGAGCCTGTTGGCCGTGCATGTCCACGCATGACGTCAGACGAAGTCTTCATGAGCCAAGCATTGGTTTTGGCGCGACAGGCCGAGGCTAACGGCGAGGTGCCGGTAGGCGCGGTGGTTGTGGTGGATGGCGAGATCATCGGGCGGGGATTCAATTCACCCATCTCCAAATCCGATCCCACTGCACACGCCGAGATCCTCGCACTCCGCGAAGCAGGCGCGAACCTTCGCAACTATCGATTGGAAGCCGCCACGCTATACGTTACGCTGGAGCCTTGCGCGATGTGCGCCGGTGCGTTGGTGGCGGCACGGATTCAGCGGCTGGTTTTTGGGGCGCGTGATTTGCGTTTCGGCGGAGTGCGCAGCAAATTCCGAATCGCCGATTCGGAGCTGTTGAACCATCGCGTGGAAATTGTGGAAGGCGTGCTCGCACCGGAGTGCGTCGAATTGATGAAGAAATTCTTTGAGCAGCGGAGGTAGTGGTTCATGGACATAACGGGGAAAGTCGCGCTGATCACCGGCGGAGCGTCCGGCTTGGGTGCGGGCACGGCGAAAATGATCGTGGCGGAAGGCGGGCACGTGGTCATCGCCGATGTAAACGAAGCGGCGGGGCAAGCGCTGGTGAAAGAACTCGGCCATACCGCGCGATTCGTCCGCACCGATGTCACCGATGCCGCGCAAGCCGATGCCGCGGTTAAGACGGCCATGGACGAGTTCGGAGCTCTGCACATCTCGATTCAATGTGCCGGTATCGCCGATGCGCAGCGCGTGATCGGAAAGAACGGTCCGGCCGATTTGGAGCGATTTTCGAAAGTGATTCGCATTAATTTGATTGGCGCGTTCAATGTCGCGCGCCTGGCGGCGTGGGTCATGGCGCCCAATGCTCCCAATGAGGAAGGCGAGCGCGGCGTGATCATCAACACGGCGTCGGTAGCGGCGTTCGATGGACAGATCGGGCAAGCGGCTTACGCGGCATCGAAGGGCGGCATCGCGGCTATGACGCTGCCGCTGGCGCGCGATCTTTCTGGCGTCGGAATCCGCGTGATGACGATCGCGCCGGGGATCTTCGACACGCCTATGCTGGCGGGAATGCCGGAAGATGTGCGGGCGTCGCTGGCGGCTATGGTTCCATTCCCCAAGCGCTTGGGTAAGCCTTCCGATTACGCGCAACTGGTGCGCGACATCATCGAGAATCCGATGTTGAATGGCGAAGTGATCCGGCTGGACGGGGCGATTCGCATGGCCCCGAAGTAAACGCTAATTTGCGCGACGCGACTCATGCGTGCTGTGTCGAGACTCTTCTCGACGACGTCCGATTCTTGAACCGCGTTCACACAACGCGAATTGCTGCGACGCCGACGACGATGCGCCACAGCTTTTATTAGCGCTATGATCGTATCGTAGAGGCTAGATGGCTAGGACGCTGAAGCGGCGATTAAACGCGATCGGGACCTTCCTCACTTATACGGCCGCAGGCGCAAAGCTTGCGACCCACGACCGGCCGCCACCAGGATTGACGAGATTTGCCCCGCTTATCCCCTAAAGAACGGACAACTGGTAAACGCGAACCCGACTACGTTACACGTATGTCCGCCTGGTCGGCGCCGTCGCCTACTTGATCCAGACCGTCTTAATGTTGCAGAACTCCCGAATTCCGAAGCTGCTCAGCTCGCGCCCGTAGCCCGAATTCTTGATGCCTCCGAACGGCAGCCGCGGATCGGACGCCACCATGCCGTTGACGAACACGGCGCCGGCCTCGATTTCAGCGGTGAATTGCGCGATCTCGGCGCTGTCGTTGGTCCAGACGCTGGACGCCAGGCCGAAGTCGGAATCGTTAGCCACTTCGATGGCTTCATCGATATCGCTGACGCGGAACAGCATCGCCACCGGGCCGAAAATCTCTTCGAAATACACCGGGCAGCTCTTGGGAACTTCGCCCAGGGCGGTCGGCTCATAGAAATTGCCGGGACCGCTGATCCGTTTGCCGCCGGTCAGCAAGCGCCCGCCGCCAGCCACCGCGCGTTGCACCTGATCGTCCAGTTCGCCCACGATCTGCGCCGTCGCCAACGGGCCAATGTCGTTCCCGGCCGCCATCGGATCGCCAACTTTCAGCGCCTTCATGCCTTCTACAAACCGCCGCTCGAATTCGTTATAGATAGAATCGTGCACGATGAAGCGCTTGGCCGCGATGCAGGATTGTCCGTTGTTGATGCAGCGCGCCTTCACGGCGGTGGCCGCGGCTTCCTCCAGATTCGCGCTGGGCATCACGATGAACGGATCGCTGCCCCCGAGTTCCAGGACGGTTCGCTTGATCTGCTTGCCGCATTGGCTGGCCACTTGGCGTCCCGCCGGCTCGCTGCCGGTGAGCGTGACAGCGGCAACACGCGGATCGTCGATCACGCGGGCCACTTGGGAGGACTCGATGAGCAGAGTCAGAAATTCGCCGTTGGAAAAACCGGCCCGACATACGATTTCTTCGATCGCCAGCGCGCACTGCGGCACGTTCGACGCGTGCTTCAGCAGTCCACCATTGCCCGCCATCAAAGCGGGCGCGACAAAGCGGAACACCTGCCAGAACGGAAAATTCCACGGCATCACCGCCAGCACCACGCCTAGCGGCTGGAAGGCAACATAACTTTTGCCCGCGTTGGTGGCCACCGCTTCGTTGGACAGGAATTTCTCGGCGTTGTCGGCGTAGTAGCGGCAGGCCAATGCGCATTTCAGCGCTTCATCGCCCGCCGACTTCAGGGTCTTGCCCATTTCGAGCGTCATCAGACGCGCCCAGCGGTCCTTCTCCGACTCCAAAATCTCGGCCGCCTTGCGCATTTTGGCGGCGCGATCGGCGAAGGATGTCTTGCGATTCGCGCGAAAAGCGTCATAAGCCTTTTCGATCTTGGCGTCGACTTCAGCGCTCGAATGTGGATCGAAAACGCGGATCAGTTCGCCGGTGGCGGGGTTGGTGGTTGCGATGGGCATACACATTGGTTTTGACACCATTGGAGGAAAAAATCAACACTGGGGTCATGCGGAGATTCGGATTAGTACTGCTGGTAACAGTCGCGGCTATCGCGCAGACCGACATTTCAGGCGAGCGCATGCGGGCGCACGTGAAGTTCCTGGCGAGCGATTTGCTGGAGGGGCGCGGAGTGGGAACGCGCGGCGGGGACCTGGCTGCCGCGTACATCGCGTCGCAATTCGCGGTGGCGGGAGCCAAGCCGGCTGGCGAAAACGGGACCTATTTCCAGAAGGTGCCCATGGTGGGCGTTACCACTGCGCCCGGCGCGACGCTGCAGGCAGTGGGGGCTAGTCAAACGGTTTCCTTCAAATTCCTGGATGATTTTGTCGGCGTCAGCGAGCTGCAGGAACCCACTGACCAGTTCGACGCCGAGGCGGTCTTCGTCGGACACGGCATTGTCGCGCCCGAATTTCGCTGGGACGATTTCAAGGGCGTCGACGTGAAGGGCAAGGTGCTGGTGCTGTTCACCAATGAGCCGCCCTCCGACGATCCGAAATTCTTCGGCGGGCGAGCGCTCACCTATTACGGACGCTGGACCTATAAATATGAAGAAGCCGCGCGCATGGGCGCGAAGGGCGTTCTCATCCTCCACACCACGCCCACTGCCGGCTACGCCTACGACGTGGTGCGCAGCTCCTGGGGCAACGAGAATCCGCAGCTCAAGCTAGCCGCTGGAAAGCCGGCGCTGGCGTTCGCAGGCTGGGTGTCGCAGGACGCAGGTTCGAAGATGCTAGCCTTAGCCGGCAAAACTGTGGATGAAATGCTGGCGGCCGCGAACTCGCGCGACTTTAAGCCGATTCCGCTGGGCATCCATATTCGCGCCAACATCCCCAGCGTGATCCGGCAGATTCAGTCCAACAACGTGATCGCCAAGGTGGAGGGCAGCGATCCGCAGCTGAAATCGCAAGCCGTGATTTTCACCGCGCATTGGGATCATTTGGGGATTGGTCCGGCGGTGGATGGCGATTCCATTTACAACGGCGCGGTGGATAATGCGACCGGCTGTTCCATGATTATCGAAATGGCGCGTGCCTGGGCGGCGTTGGAGCACAAGCCCAAGCGGTCGGCCATATTTATGGCGGTGACGGCGGAAGAAGCGGGGCTGCTTGGGACTGAGTATTATGCGGAGCATCCTCTGATCCCGTTGGCGAAAACGGCGCTGGATCTGAACTTCGACGCTTTTTATCCTTTTGGAAGAACCAAAGACATTTCCGTGACCGGCGCGGAGCGGACCACCGTGTGGCCGGTCGTCGAGGAAGCGGCGCATCGCATGGAGCTTGCGATCAAGCCCGATGCCCAGCCTGAGCAGGGACACTTCTACCGGAGCGATCATTTCTCGCTGGCGCACGCGGGGGTACCGGCCTTTTCAATCGATCTGGGCACGGATTATTACGGCAAGCCCGCGGGCTACGGTGACAAAGTCTTTCAGGAATACAACGACAAGCACTATCATCAGCCGTCCGACGAATATCACGATGATTGGGATTTCGCGGGGATGGAGGAAGCCGCGCACTTCGGGTTCCTGATAGGAATGACCGTGGCGAATGAGACGACGATGCCGACCTGGCATGCGGGGGATGAGTTTTTGCCGGCGCGATTGGCGGAGCCGAAATAGGAATACGAGGGAGACAAGGATTACAAGGAATTCTACTTCGCGTCGCGCCAGTTTTCGCCGATGCCCACGTCCACAATCAAGGGCACGTCGAGCTTGTGAACGGTCTCCATTTCGCGCTTCACCATCTTCGAAACCTGGTCGGCTTCCGCGGGCGGCGCTTCGAACACCAGTTCGTCGTGCACCTGAAGCAGCATCTTGGTTTCCAGCTTCTCGCGTCTCAGAATCTCGTCGATGCGGATCATCGCGAGCTTGATTAGATCCGCTGCGGTGCCCTGCAGGGGCGTGTTGACCGCGATGCGCTCGGCGAACGACCGAGCATTAGGATTGCGGCTGTGCATATCCGGAATCGGTCGCTTGCGGCCGAATAGCGTGATTGCAAAACCGCTTTCGCGTACCTCGGCGATGGTCTTAGCGATGAATTTCTTGACACCGGTGTGCAGGTCGAAGTACGTTCGGATGTATTCTTCGGCTTCCTTGCGATCGATGCCGAGCGACGCCGCCAATCCAAATGGCGTCTGCCCGTAGACGATCCCGAAGTTCACGGCCTTGGCGTTGCGGCGCATTTCGGGAGTCACCATCAGCGGAGGAACGCGGAAGACCTCGGCGGCGGTTCTGGTATGAATATCTTCGCCTCGGCTGAAGGCGTCGACCAAAACCGGATCGTTCGACATGTGGGCTAGTAAACGCAGCTCAATCTGCGAATAATCCGCCACCACCAGTTTCCAACCGTCGCGCGGAACGAATGCGGCGCGAATTTCGCGGCCCAGCGCAGTCCGGATCGGGATATTCTGCAAATTCGGATTGGATGACGACAGCCGCCCAGTCGCCGCTCCGGTTTGATTGAACGTAGTATGAACGCGGCCGTTCTTCGGATCGATCAGATCCGGCAAGCGCGTCGATGTAAGTGCCCTTGAGCTTCGAGAGCTGCCGGTAGTCCAGCACCTTGCGTGCAATTTCGTGCTCAGCCGCTAGGCCTTCCAATACATCTGCGGCTGTCGAGATGCTTTTGCCTTTTCCGTATTTCACAGGCGCGGGCAAATTCAGCTCTTCGAAAAGAATCTTGCCGAGTTGAACCGGCGAATTAATGTTGAACGGCTTTCCCGCCAGTTCGTAGATCTCGCCCGACAAACGCTGGATATCCGTATCGAGCTGCCCAGAGAGCACGCGCAGTTGCTTCGGATCCACGCGAATGCCAAGCTGCTCCATTTGCGCCAGCACATTCGAGAGCGGAAGATCGATGGTTTCGTAGACCTCGCGAAAACCCTGCTGGTCGATTTCGGGAGACAGGCGCTCGGACAATGTCACGGCGAGATCGGCATGCTGCTCGGCCGCCGCGCCCAGTTTGCGATCGAGATAACGTTCGGCCAGCACCTGGGGACCACAAGCGGACGGATCGGCGCACAACAGAAACGCATACAGCATCACGTCGTGCTGGAAACCCTTCGCCTCCACGCCGTATTTCGCCAGCTCCAGCGTCAAGGCCTTCACGTCGTGTGCGATTTTCGGCCGCGCGGCGTCTTCCAAAATCGGTTTCAGCGCATCGAGATAATCGATCGAAAGAGCGCGCGCGATGCCCGGCTCGTATGAAACGCCGAGCATTGTCAGGGGCAACCCGCCGTCCATGGTCGATTCGAGAGCGAATGCGATCGGCTTGGCGGGATCGAGCTTCGCCAAGCTCGCGCCGTACTCCGCAGCTTCCTCGCGAGTGGCGACGCTGGTGTAGTCCCGCGTGTGAGAATCCTCGGTGGGGCCAACCTCTTTTAGCAGGCTATAAAACTCCAGCTCCTTGTAGACCTTCTTCAGCTCCGCAATGTCCGGTTCCTGCGTGGCGAGCTGCACCATCTCGAACTCAACGGGCGCCGCGGTATCGATGGTCGCGAGCCGCTTGCTCAGCAGAATCTGGTCGCGATTGTTCTGCAGGCTCTCGCGATACGTCTTGCGTTCCACTTCGGCGGCGTGTTCGAGCGCCCCTTCCACGGATCCGAAGCGCTGGATCAAATCGCGCGCGCCTTTGTCGCCGATTCCAGGAGCGCCGGGGATGTTGTCGATGGAGTCGCCCTTCAGCGCCAGCAGATCGGCCACTTGCGACGGCTTCACGCCCATGAATTCCTCGGTGGTCGCGGGATCGTACCAGACGTCTTCTTTCACCGGATTGAACATGTGAACGCGTTCGTCCACCAGCTGCAGCATGTCCTTGTCGCTGGAGACGATCACGACGTCGAAATTCTGGCTGGCGCGGCGGGCCATGGCGCCGATTACGTCGTCGGCTTCGAAGCCTGGATACTGCAGCACCGGAATGCGCATGGCTTCGAGCAGTCGGCGAATATAAGGGATCTGCTCGCCCAGGTCGGGCGGCATCTCGGTCCGATTGGCCTTGTACTCCGCGTACTCTTCTTCGCGGAACGTTTTGCCGGATTCGAAGATAGCCGCGATATATTCGGGCTGATACGCATCCCGCAGCTTGCGCACCATGTTGTGGAAGATGAGCACCGCCTCGGTGGGAATCCCGGTGGTGGTGCGCATGGGCGGCGCGCCGCTGCGAGCGCGAGCGTGGTAGGCACGGAAAATAAATCCGTAGCTATCGATCAGGAAGAGCCTGGGACGATGCTTGGCGCCTTTTTCGGCGGCTGGTGGCATCCACGATTAGGATACGCCAAATGTGCCGAACCCACCCAAACTCAGGCCCGTTTCTGCCAGTGCGCAGGATCACGACTGGCGTGAAAACAGCCAATCACGCATCAGGGCGTCAATCGCCTGTCGGAAACGCCGGCCTAGCCCAGTGGATTCGCCTTCATACCAAGCTTGTGCCTCTACTAACTCCACCCGCGTGGCCTTAGTTAAGATAACCGAATACACTACGGGCAACGTTGCTCAAGTTCAGCTTTCAGGGAAGCCCACGTTACGCCACTGCGCTTATCTTCTTCGAGCGAAGTGAGGCGGTGTTCAAGCTCGGACGCCTGCGCGCTCGTCAGGGGAAGCGGTTCATGTTCGAGACTGTCCCAAAGCTGCGCGATGAGAGCCAGACGTTCCGACGGCGTCAAACGAACAATCTCATCAGGAGAGAGCAATTCCATGCCTTTCAGCCTACGAAAATGGCGGACGGGGAGCAAGCCTCAGACAAACTGACAGACTCTCACGGATAAAGAAACTCTTAAGATCGCCAAATTCTGACCTGATTCCGACACAAGTCCAGCCGAAAAGTGTGGCTCCCATACCACACACCAAACTTTACAAAGCTTTTTGAATCAAATAGCTAGCGGGACGTGTTAGTCCCTTGTAAAATGAAAAATCCAGTTGGATTAGCAGCGTGCGAAACGACAGAACCGAAGTACCTCAAGGAAACCGCATTGCGGTTTGAAACCACGGTCCAGCGACCGGTCGAAGCTAAAGGGGTCGGATTACATAGCGGTGTTCCCGTCTCCATTCGAATTCTCCCCGCGCCGCCTTCCACCGGAATCGTTTTTCTTCGCACCGATCTCGACAATTTTTCGGTTCCCGCCAGTTGGCGATACGTTGCGCGCGTCAGCTACGCCACCAGCTTGATGCGCCAGGGCGTGTTGATCTCAACCACCGAGCATCTGCTGAGCGTGTTCTACAGCATGGGCGTGGACAACGCGTTTGTCGAGATAGATAACCTGGAAGTTCCCATTCTCGATGGCAGCGGCAAGCCTTACGTGGACCTGCTGAGCGCCGCGGGTTTGAAATCGTATCGCCGGCAAAAGCGCTTTCTGCTGCATCCGGCGGCCGGTGACCGTGGAGGCGGGTTCCAAGCGCATCACGATTCTTCCGGCGGACCGCTTCCTGCTCACCTGCGACGTCTACTACGATCATCCCCTCATTCGCCACCAATCCCTCGACATGGAAGTGACTCCGGAGCGTTATGCGCAAGAGATCGCTCCGGCGCGCACCTTCGGATTCGCGCATGAGTTGGACCAGATGCGTGACATGGGCCTCATTCGCGGCGCTTCGCTTGAGAACGCCGTTTGTTTCGATCGCGAGCGAGTGCAGAATCCCGAAGGACTGCGGTTCGCGGACGAGTGCTGCCGCCACAAGGCGCTGGATCTCATCGGCGATCTCGCTCTTATGGGTAAGCCGCTGCTGGGCCACGTAATCGCCGAGCGCGCCGGACACGCCATGCACGCCGCGCTGGTGTCGCGCATTATGTCCGATCCGTCGTTGTATGAAATCCTGAGTTTCGATCAGTTGGCCACGCGCGTCGCGCACGCCTTAGTATCCTGATTCTTGTTCAATCTCCCGAACCTGTTCACCCTGGCGCGCCTTGTTCTCGCGCCTTTTGTGGCAGCGGACATACTGCATGGCCGCTATGGCCGGGCCATCGTCCTCCTGTTTGCCGCGGGCTTCACAGATGTTATCGATGGATTTCTCGCGCGGCGCTTGCAGGAATCCACGCCGGCCGGCGCTTACTTCGACCCGATCGCCGACAAGATTCTGCTCAGCGTGATTTACATTTCGCTGGGGTTCGCCGGCGCAATGCCGTGGTGGATGGTGGCCGTCGTGTTTGGACGCGACCTTCTGATTCTTGCGATGGCCGGCTACGGTCTTCTGTTCACTTCACTGCGCAAATTTCCGCCGTCGGTGTGGGGAAAGATCAGTACATTCTTTCAGCTCGCAGCGGCGCTGGTGGTGATGGGCGCGCGCGCCGGCATCCCCGCCCCAGTCACGCTAGCGCTCTCATTAATGATCGTTGCAACGGTTTTCAGCGGGCTGCACTACGTGTGGACAGGCCTGCGAATGCTGAGAGAAACCACTCATTGACGTGCGCCCACCAGCGGAGTAGGCTGAAAGAGTGCCAGCGCCCATCACGCGTTATCGAGTGCCCGGCTACTACCTCTGGGGAGGCTTGGCGGCACTGGCATTTACTGGTCTTTCGGGCTGGTTCGCGCTGATTTGGCCGGTCTCCTGGATTGCAACTGGGCTATTCCTCGCAAGCGCTTTCCTGTGGCTTTATTTGGCATCGCGGCCGGCCGTAGAGATCTACGAAGGCCACTTGAAAATCGGCAATCAGGCCATCCCGTGGCGTCATATTCGCCGTCTCGATCGAAGCGCCAACATGCCGTTGATGGTTCGCCTGACCCTGGCCGACAAGACGCGCATTCTGGTGGTCTATCCCGGCGATCCGAATTCCTCCAGCGGCTTGCTGCGCAGCTTGCGCCGTCATTCGCGCGAAGCTTTGATCGACGGCGTACCGTACCGCCAATTTTGGGGCGAAGCTGCGGTAAGCGCCATCGCCAAGAAAAAGTTGGAGCCGCCGCGCTATCCGCTATTGCTACCCGACGACGAAGCCGAAGTGGAGCGCATGTTCCAGAGGCTGAAATCGGTGGGCCATCTCGATCAGAAGACTTCCTCTGAAGACAAGTAGCTCGCGTGCCAGACGCAGCCACGCCGGGCGATGGCTGGCGGGTATTGTTCTTCTCCTTTTACTGGCGTTCGCCACCAGCCACTTCTGGCTGGCCGCGCTCGGCGGGTATTTGGTGCGCGCGGAAGGTCCGGTACACGCCGATATGGTGGTCGTCCTGGCGGGAGACTTTTCCGGAAATCGAATTCTAGCGGCGGGCGATCTGGTGCGTCGCGGCTTTGCGCCGAAAGCGCTGGTGAGCGGGCCATCCGGCGCTTATGGGATGCATGAGTCCGATTTGGCGATCCAGTTCGCGGTCCATCATGGCTATCCCGAATCCTATTTCGTCGCGCTGCCGAACGATTCCCGTTCCACCAAGTCGGAGGCCGATGATGTGCTGGCCGCGCTAAGTAAATGGCACGCGCACAACGTGGATATCGTAACCAGCGACTATCACACCCGTCGGGCCGGCAACATCTATCGCGCCAAAGGTTCGGGCGTCGAAATTCACATGGTTGCCTCTCCCGATGTTTACTTCACTCCAGACGGCTGGTGGAAGGATCGTGACGCGCGCAAGACTTTTTTGATGGAATGGATGAAGACGGTGGCAACCTGGCTAGGGATGTAGTTCCAACCGGGGATTTAAATCCAGAATGACCAACAAAGCGATCCTGAAATCGGTGTGGCCCTATCTCTGGAAATACCGGCGCGACATGGCGCTTGGCATGGGCGCGCTCTTGCTCACCGATATCAGCAAGGCCGCACTGCCGCTGGCCCTCCGCAGCGGCATCGATTCGCTGATGAAAGGCTTTCGCCTTTCGCTGGTTTTCGAATTCGCCGCTCTGATCGTAGTGCTCTCGGCCGTTCACGGGATTTTCCAATATTGGATGCGCGTGATCCTCATCGGCCTGTCCCGCGACATCGAGTTCGATCTGCGCAACGATCTGTTCTCGCACATCGTGACCCTTTCGCAAGATTTCTACGCGAAGTACCGCACCGGCGACATCATGGCGCGCGCCACCAACGATCTGAACGCCGTCCGCATGATGCTGGGCCCGGGCATCATGTACTTCACCGAGACCTTCTTCACCGCGCTCTTCCTGGTGGGCGTGATGGGGTTCTTCGACTGGCGTCTGACCCTGTTCTGCCTGATTCCAGCGCCCCTGGTCAGCGTCGCCGTGATTCTTTTTGGCCGGAAAATTCACGACCGCTTCGAAATCATCCAGAAGATGTTCTCCGACATCAGCAGCCGCGTGCAGGAGAATCTCTCGGGCGTGCGCGTGATCCGCGCCTACGCGCAGGAAGACGCCGAGATCCACAAGTTCGAGCTGCTGAATCAGGATTATGTCGCGCAGAACATCCGGCTGGCGCAGTCTCTCCGCTTTCTTCATGCCGCTGCTGCAGGCCCTGATCGGCATTCGGATTCCTGATCGTGCTGTTGGGCGGGCGGCTACCAGTTGCTCGCGCACCGGATTTCGCTCGGCAGTTTCGTGATGTTCAACACCTACATGGGCATGCTGATCTGGCCCATGATCGCGCTGGGCTGGGTGGTGAACCTGATGCAGCGCGGGACCGCGTCGTGGAGCCGGATCATGGAGCTGATGCATGAGAAGGCGGGCATCAAGAAGAGGGGAGACGGGGAATACAAGGAATACAAGGAAGTGCGGGGCGAGCTGCGTTTTGCGGGCGTCGAAGTAAAATATCCGGCGGGGTATGCGCTGAAGAACATCACGCTCGAGATTCCGGCCGGCGCAACGGTGGCGATCGTCGGACACACGGGCAGCGGCAAGAGCACGCTGGTGAGTTTGATCCCGCGATTGATCGATCCCACCAGCGGCGCCGTTTTTCTGGATGGCGTCGATCTGCGCGATCTCGATCCCGAGTGGCTGCGCCGGCAAATTGGATTCGTGCCGCAGGAAACGTTTCTGTTCAGCGCCACGCTGGCCGAAAACATCGCCTGGGGCGTGGAGCAGGCGACTGCGGATGAAATTGCGAGCGCAGCCGAACTCGCGGGCCTGGCGCCCGATATTGCAAGCTTCCCGGACGGCTACGGCACCATCATCGGAGAGCGCGGCATCACGCTATCGGGCGGCCAAAAGCAGCGCGTGGCTATCGCGCGAGCCATTTTGCGCGAATCCCAAGATCCTGATCCTCGACGACGCTCTCGCCAGCGTCGACACGCTCACAGAAGAGCGCATCCTCACCGGTCTCGCCGGTATCATGCGCGGACGCACCACGATTCTAATTTCGCACCGCGTCTCCACCGTGCAGAACGCCAGCCAGATTTTCGTCATCGAGCACGGTGAAGTGGCCGAGCAGGGCACGCACGCCGAGCTGATCCTGAATGGCGGCTACTACGCCGATTTGTATCAGAAGCAGCTGCTCGAAGAAGAGCTGGAAGCTATATGAGGGTCTATTTAATCGCGACTGCGTTCGGCGGCGACGCGATCCCGCCCATCACATAAAGTGGCGTCGAGACCACCATGAACTCGTAGCGCCGATCGAGCGCGCAATCTTCCGCCAATGGCCGGAGCACGAACAGCTCGCCTAGCGACAATCCCAGCAGCGGCAGCGCGCGATAGTGCAGGATGTTTTCGTCCGAGAAGTCGGAGGGTATGGCTTCCACGGCCGGGCAGTCTGTTCCGATCGCGGCCACCTGGTTGTTCCACAGCCACGCCACCATCTCACGGGTGGCTTCGATGCCGGCGCAGCGCATCTTTTCCATGGGCGACGTCGCGCGCTTCTCCTCGGCGGTCATAGCCTCGTAGGATTCCATCCAACCCATGCGCACCAGCAGGATCGTGCCAGGTTTCAACACGCTGCCCTGGTGCTCGATTGCGGCCTGTAATTCCTTCAGCGTAAAAACATCGCGATCCAGCGGATTCACCGGAAGCCCCTTGGCCTTGCGAAACCCGAACGCGTCAATCAATAGCCCGCGTCCAACGAACTTGTCCTTCCAATGATGGATGCCGAGTTTGGCGTTCCCTTGGTGGCGCACTTCGTCGATCGTCGCTCCGCCATAGAACCGCTCCAGACGGACGTGCCCAACGTGTCCAAAGCCGTCCCACTGGCTACTTTCCTGAGTGTTGAAACGCAGGATGTCGTCATTGGCCATCGGTCCCAGCGGAACGACAGTGTGCTCCGGAGCGGCGCGGCCGAATAAAGGCGGCGTGGCGAATCCGATGCGCTGCGTCCAATCGAAACACCTTGCCGGATTGCACCAGCTTCGCCGCGTCCACCACGCGCTCAGGAGTGAGAAAATTCAGGCACCCCAGCGCGTCATTGTCGCCAAAAACGCCCCAAGAGGACTCCGCGGGCAGGTCTTTTCGGATCGGCAGTTCGTCAAACTTCGGAATCTTCATTCTGAGCCAGTATATGTCAGCCACCAACCACCAACAACCAGCCACCAACAACCAATCGAGTGCTAGCCTAGTGACAGAGGGGCTGGTCACACATGGATACCGATGGCGCTGGCGGCTTCCGCGGCGTCAATCTAACCAAGAAATTTCGATCCGGTGGAACCGACCTGGTGGTCTTTCAAGATCTTAGCTTTGAGATCGCGCCCGGCGAGCGGCTGGCCCTGGTCGGCGAATCGGGCGCCGGCAAAAGCACTCTCATGTATCTGCTGGGAGGTCTAGACAGGCCTTCCAGCGGTACGATATACTTCGGACACCAGGACATTTCCAATTTCTCGGATACCGAGCTCGCGGAGTTTCGAAACCGGGAGATTGGGTTCGTGTGGCAGAATCACTCGCTGCTGCCGGAATTTACGGCGCTCGAAAACGTGATGATGCCGTTGCTGATACGGGGCGTCCGCATTCAGGATGCGGAATCTGCTTCGCTGGCGAGGTTGGATGAAGTTGGTTTACGAAACCGCGCGTCACATCGCGCGGGAGAATTATCGGGGGGCGAACAGCAGCGAGTTGCGGTTGCTAGAGCCTTGGCCGGCAACCCCTCTGTTCTGCTCGCCGACGAGCCGACCGGGAACCTGGACTTCCGGACGGGCGAAATGATCATTTCCCTGCTTCAAGATCTGCACCGCTCTCATAAGTTGACCTCCATCTTCGTCACGCACAACCTCTCATTCGCGACCCGATGCGACCGGATTCTGCAGTTGGAAAAAGGGGATCTGACCCACTGGTCTCGAGCATGCGGAGAAGGATTTGCTGCTCTGTCGGCAGGGCCTGGAACATCCGATAATGTGGAAGGACGGCGGTAATTATGTTTGAACGTTATACCGAAAAGGCGCGGCGAGTCATCTTCTTCGCAAGATACGAGGCCAGCCAGTTCGGAAGTCCCTATATTGAGACCGAGCATCTGTTGCTGGGGCTGCTGCGGGAGGACAAGGCATTAGCGAATCGTTTCCTGCGGTCTCATGCGGCCATCGAATCCATTCGCAAGCAGATCGAAGCGCACACCACCATTCGCGAGAAGGTTTCCACCTCGGTGGATCTTCCGCTGAGCCATGAATGCAAGCGCGTGCTGGCCTATGGCGCCGAAGAAGCCGAGCGGCTGAATCACAAGCACATCGGAACCGAACATCTGCTCCTGGGTTTGCTGCGGGAAGAAAAATGCTTTGCCGCCGAGATCCTGCATGAGCGCGGGCTGCGCCTTTCGCAGGTTCGCGAAGAGATCCAGCGGTCATCGTCGGAAAAAGTCGCCTCCAACCGCCCCAAGGAAAGCTCGCTGCTTGCGGAATTCAGCCGCGATCTGACGCAGGCCGCCATGGATGGCTCGCTCGATCCGCTGATCGGCCGCGATTACGAATTGGAGCGCGTGGTTCAGATTCTTTGCCGCCGCACCAAGAACAACCCGGTGCTGATCGGCGAGCCCGGCGTCGGCAAGACCGCCATTGTAGAAGGCTTGGCCCAACGAATTGCCGATGGCGACGTGCCTTCGTTCCTGGCCGACAAGCGCATCCTCGCGCTCGATCTTTCGCTGATCGTGGCCGGAACCAAGTATCGCGGCCAGTTTGAAGAGCGCCTGAAGACCATCATGAAGGAGTTGATGGAGAATCAGAACGCCATCATCTTCATCGATGAGCTGCACACCCTGGTGGGCGCGGGTTCGGCCGAAGGTTCGCTCGATGCCGCCAATATCCTGAAGCCCGCGCTGTCGCGCGGCGAAATCCAGTGCATCGGCGCCACCACGCCGGGCGAATACCGCAAGTCCATTGAGAAGGACCGGTCGCTCGAGCGCCGCTTCCAGGCCGTAAAAGTTCCGCCGCCCAACGAATCGGACGCCATCCGCATTCTGTTCGGCATCAAGGAACGCTACGAGAAATTCCACGCCGTGGCTTATACCGACGAAGCCATCGAATCGGCCGTCCACGCCTCCACGCGATTCATTCCGGATCGTTTCTTGCCCGACAAGGCCATCGATCTGATCGATGAAGCCGGCGCGCGCGTCAAATTACGCCAGACCACGCTGCCCGGCGAAGTGGCCGACATTCAGAAGCGCATCAAGTTCATCGTGCATCGCATGGAAAACGCCATCGCGAATCACGAATTCGAGAAGGCGCGCTTCTATTCGGACGAAGAGCGCAAGGAGCGCGAGAACCTGCGCCAGCTTCGCGAAAAGTACAACCTGGACGACACCTCCACCGGCGTCGTCACCAAGGACGACATCGAAGACGTGGTCGCCCGCTGGACCGGCGTCCCGATGACCGCCATCCGGGAAGAAGAAATCTCCAAGCTCATTCGCATTGAAGAAGAGCTGCACAAGCGCGTCATCAGCCAGGAAAAAGCCATCTCGGCCCTGGCGCGCGCCATCCGCCGTTCTCGCGCGGGATTGAAATCTCCCAAACGTCCGGCCGGTTCGTTCCTGTTCCTGGGACCCACCGGCGTCGGCAAAACCGAAGTCGCCCGCGCGCTGGCCGAATTCCTGTTCGGCAGCGAAAAATCGCTGATCCGCTTCGATATGTCCGAGTTCATGGAAAAGCACTCGGTCTCGAAGCTGATCGGTTCGCCTCCCGGATACGTGGGATATGAGGAGGGCGGCCAGCTCACCGAGCGCGTCAAGCGCGCGCCCTATTCCATCATCTTGTTGGACGAAATTGAGAAGGCGCACCCGGATGTCTACAACATCCTGCTCCAGGTGTTTGAAGACGGCCAGTTGACCGACGGTCTCGGCAACACGGTGGACTTCAAGAACACCATCATCATCATGACGTCCAACCTCGGCGCGCGCTTCCTCGACAAGAAGGCGTCCATCGGATTCTCGGCGCCCTCGCTCAGCGGAGTCCCAACCAAAGTGGAAGACCAGGTGATGGCCGAAGTGAAGAAAGCCTTCAATCCTGAGTTCCTGAACCGCCTGGACGAAGTGATTCTGTTCACCTCCCTGGTTGATGAAGACCTGCTGAAAATCATCAATCTTCTGGTGGAACAGATCAATGTCAATCTGGTCGCCAAGCAGATCAAGATCCGCGTCAACGAAGACGCCGCGCGTTACATTCTGGAGAAGACCCTGGTGGATCGCAGCTACGGCGCGCGTCCATTGCGCCGTGCCCTCCAGAAATTCATCGAGGACCCGCTGTCGGAAGCCCTGATTCAGGGTACGCTGCCGCGTCCTTCGGAGCTGGAAGTTTACCTGGGCGAGTCCGGCATCTTCTGCCGCCCCGTCGCAGGTGAGCTCTCTGGCGAAGTCGGTGGCGACCTTCAGGAGCAACCCGTCGGCGCTCCTGGCGAAGAGCAAGTCTCGGCCCCGGCGTCCGGAATTTCGCTATATCCCTTTTAATCTGTACAATTGTACGGATGAAAGTTTTCGAAATACAGAAGGGCGCAACCAGCCTGGATGGTTTGCGCCCGGCCGAACGGCCTGATCCCAAGCCCGGCCTGCACGATATCGTCATTCGCATACGCGCGACTTCGCTCAATTATCGCGATCAGATGATCGTCACCGGCAATTATTTCGGGGGGCCGGTAAGTCGCAATACGATCCCAATGTCGGATGGCGCTGGCGAAGTGGCCGCCGTCGGATCGGGCGTCACTCGATTCAAAACCGGCGATCGCGTGGCCGGCACGTTCTTCCAATGCTGGAACGCCGGACCCATGACCGAGCGCCACCCCGCCCTGGGCAATCCACTGGACGGAACGCTGGCCGAATATATCGTGCTGCATGAGGATGGCGTGGTTGCCCTTCCTATCAACCTTTCTTTCGAGGAAGCGGCTACTCTACCATGCGCGGCAGTCACCGCCTGGAACGCTCTCACGGTTTCAGGTAAACCCGTCAAAGCGGGCGACACCGTCCTCTGCATCGGGACTGGCGGCGTTTCTATGGCCGGCTTGCTGTTTGCCAGGGCCGCGGGCGCGCGCGTGATCGTCACCTCCTCCAGCGATGAAAAGATCAAGCGGGCATGTATCCTGGGCGCTTCCGACGGCGTTAACTACAAACGCTTTCCAGACTGGGAAAAAGAAGTGATTCGCCTCACCAGCGGTCACGGCGCTGATCATATTCTGGAAAATGGCGGCGCGGGCTCTCTGAATAAATCCTTCGAGGCCGCCGCTTTCGGAGGAAAAGTGGCGTTGATTGGTTTCCTCGCCGGCGGCAAAGGCGACATCAATCCCGCCATTCTCATGATGAAAGGCGGCTCGATGATCGGCATCGGAGTCGGCAGCCGCGCGATGTTTGAAGATATGAACCGGGCTATCGAAGTCAATAAGATTAAGCCGGTGGTCGACAAAGTCTTTCCTTTCGACAAAGCCGCCGACGCCTATCGCTGTCAGGCCGCGGGCGACTTTGTCGGCAAAGTCGTCATCGCGATTTGATCCTCGAACTGACGGCTGCAATTTCACTCACCGCTTGGATCTATCTCCTAACCGCACGCGGCGGGTTTTGGCAAATCAAGACCTCGGCCAAGCCGTCGGGCGGCGGTGCGATTGGCAAGAGCGTTTGCGTTGTCATTCCAGCGCGAAATGAGGAGTCTGTGGTCGGACAAGCCGTAACCTCGCTTAAGCCCTGGCACGTGATTGTCGTGGATGACCACAGTTCCGACGGAACGGCCGCGGTTGCAGCCGAAGCGGGCGCCTCGGTAATTCAAGCCGGTCCGCTTCCTCCCGGCTGGTCCGGTAAACTTTGGGCGATCTCCGAAGGTTTAAAGCACGCCCAATCGCTCCACCCGGACTATCTTCTCTTGACCGACGCCGACATTGTTCACGCACCCGGCGACATCGCCGACCTCGTCGCGCGAGCCGAAGCAGGCAAGCTCGATCTTGTCTCGCTGATGGTCAAGCTGCGCTGCCGTTCGCTTGCCGAAACCATGCTGATCCCCGCGTTCGTATTCTTCTTTTTCATGCTTTATCCGCCGGCCTGGGTTGCCAGGCGCGATCGCAAGACCGCCGCGGCTGCCGGAGGCTGTATCCTGATCCGTCCCGGCGCCCTCGAACGCATTGGCGGCATCGAAGCTATTCGTGGCGAGATCATTGACGACTGCGCTCTGGCGCGTGCCGTCAAACGAACCGGCGGCGGCATCTGGCTGGGCGTGACCGAGGAAACTCTGAGCATTCGCGACTACAACACCTTCGCCGAAATTCGCAGCATGATCTCGCGAACGGCCTTCGCGCAACTGAATCATTCCGCGCTGTTGCTGTTTGGAACCATTCTCGGGATGGCCATCATCTATCTCGCTCCGCCGTTGCTGCTCTTCTCGCGGAATCCGCTCGCGGCGATCTTTGGATTGGCCGCTTGGATCTTGATGACCGTCGCCTATGCCCGGGCCTTGCGCTTCTACGATCGATCGATCGCGCTAGCCCCTCTGCTCCCGCTAATCGCGCTGTTTTACGTAACCGCGACTGTCGAATCCGCGATCGCCTATTGGACGGGCCGGGGCGGCCTGTGGAAAGATCGAATACAGGACTCAAACTAATGCCGTCAGATAATCAAACACTTGCAGTTATCGCACGCAATCACGGAATTGGATCTCTTTCCCGCCACATCTTCTTGTGCGCCGATCAAACCAAGCCCAAGTGCGCCGATCGCGAAGTTACCAACGCTTCTTGGGATTATCTGAAGAAGCGACTGGCTGAGTGCGGACTGATGCAAGGCCCCAATTGCCTCTACCGTACGAAGGCCAATTGCCTGCGTATCTGCGAACAAGGGCCTATCGCTGTTGTTTACCCCGACGGCGTTTGGTATCACTCGGCGACACCTGCGGTGCTGGAGCGAATTATTCAGGAGCACTTGATCGGCGGAAAGCCTGTAGAGGAATTCGTTTTCGCGACCAACCCACTCAGCGGTCAAGCTTGTAAATCGTTAGACCGCTAAGCAGCTTCGGATAAAAGTCTGTAGATTTCTGGGGCATCACGCCGCCGGAGAACGCCACATCCGCCACCTGCCCGATGGTGGCGGGTTCCAGCAGAAACGCGATCTGAGCTCCGCCCTCGCGAACTTTATCGCAAGCGGCGTCTAATCCGCGCACATAATCGATGTGCTTTTGTTCCCGCACGGCTTCTTCGCTGATGCCAAGCACGTCGCCAAGAAGTTGGTCGTGCAAAACCCGCACATCCAGTTCGCCGGGTTTGCGATCCCGCTCATACAGGCAAATTTCGCCCGACGCCAACGCCATGCCGATCCGGATCTTTTCTGGCGCTGGGCTTTGAAAAATCCGCTTCAACTCATCCAGGTTCATTAAGCCGGCGCGCCTGAATCGCATTGGCGAAGCGAAAGGGTTTAAAGTCCGCCAGCCCGCTCAACACGCGGTGAGTGGCCAGAATCTCCAGTCCCGGCGAATGCGTGTTGACGAACGTCATCATCACTCTTTCGGCGTCCTTCAGGCCGCGATCCTCCCGATGAAAGGCCAGGGCGGTCTCATAACGATGATGTCCATCGGCGATCAGCAGTTTCTTTTCCGCCATCAAATCCTGCATCCGCGCAATCGTGGCAGGATCCTTGATCTTCCAAACGCGATGCACGGCGTCATACTCGTCTTTCACTTCAATAACGGGCGCGCTCGCCGCCGCTGTTTCATCCAGCATCCGATCGATGGCCAATTCAGGATCGGGATACAGCATGAAGATCTGCCCAAAATGCGCGCGTGTTTGACGCAGCAATTCCAACCGGTCTTTCTTGGGGCCGGATAGCGTCTGCTCATGACGATGCACCACGCCTTCCGAATAATCTTCCACTGCGCCTAAGCCGATAAAACCCTTGCGCTCGCTCGTCTCTCCCGAATCGGGGACCGTGAACTTTTGAAAATAGGCGTAGAGCGAAGGCTCCGCATCGTGCTCCAGAATGTCGTTCTCAATCCAATCTCGCAGCAGTCCGGCCGCGCGCGTATATACGTTGTCCTCGCTGGTATCAGTTGAAAATCGCTCGCCCAGAATGAGCCGGACCAGATTGTATGGACTCAGCGAAAGATAGCGCGCCTGCATTTCCGGAGAGATCTTGTCGTAGGGCTGTGTCACAAGATTCTCCGCGCGGCCGGCTTTCGCGCTGTAACGGTACGGTTGGAAAGGGAAAATGCGTGCCAAGCGATCAGGATAACAAACAGCGAAACGCCGCCTAGTACAGAAGTGCTACGCGTCCTGGGACTTTTGGGACAGACTGTCTCATCGCCCCGACAACTTGTCAGAGGCAACCTGTCCACGTTGTTCGTATCCCCAACATTTTGAATGGGCTTTGTTTGGAGCGTGAACTGCCTTTCAACAGGCGGGGGTAGGGTCCGTTCATGCGAAATACTGTTCGAGTTGCACTTCTGGCGCTGGCTGGTTCGCTGGCCTTCGCGGGTCCCAAGATTGCATCGGACATGCCGAAATCCACGCCCGACGGCATGGTCGACGTCATCGTTCAATACCACCCTGTGCGTGGGAGCAAATTCGCGGAAGAGGTCTCCGGCCTAGGCCGCGTTCATCGCAGCTTCCACAACATCCACGCCGTGCACATGACGGTGCCGCTCTCGGCGCTTCAGAGCCTGGAAGCCAATCCGCGCGTCGCGTATGTTTCGCCGAACCGGAAGACCTCCAGCTTCCTGGACATCACCACGCAAACCGTAAAGGCCAACGAAGTGTGGAACTCGGGTTTCGACGGCGCGGGTGTAGGCGTTGCGGTAATTGATAGCGGCGTAGCGCTGAAAAAAGACCTCGCCACGGCGGACGGCACGCGTTCGCGCGTGGTCTTCAGCGAAAGCTTCGTGCCTGGCGAAGATGCCTCCGATCAATACGGGCACGGAACGCACGTAGCGGGCATCGTGGCAGCCAGCGGATCGCAATCCAGCGGCTCGAATTACACGCACACCTTCAAGGGCGTGGCGCCCAACGCGAACATCATCAATTTGCGGGTGCTGGATGCCAACGGCAGCGGCCAGGAATCGGAAGTGATCGCCGCTATCGACGAAGCCATCGCGCTGAAGAGCAACTTCAACATCCGGGTGATCAATCTTTCGCTCGGCCATCCGGTGTATGAGAGCTTCACGCTAGACCCGCTGTGTCAGGCCGTGGAGGCCGCGTGGAAAGCGGGGATCACGGTGGTGGTGGCCGCCGGCAATCTGGGCCGCGACAATTCGCTGGGGACCAACGGTTACGCAACCATCACGTCGCCCGGAAACGATCCCTACGTGATCACCGTAGGTGCGATGAACGCCAACGGCACTCCCTGGCGGAACGACGACAAGATCGCCAGCTATAGTTCCAAAGGTCCTTCACTGGTGGATCACGTGGTGAAGCCGGACATCATGGCGCCCGGCAACAATGTTGTGTCGTTGCTTGCGTCGCCCAACTGCACCCTGGCTACCGAGTATCCGGACACGCGAATTGCCGTCGCGACCTACGAGAAGTCCGGCTCGGGACTATCGAGCGACTATTTCAAGCTCAGCGGAACCAGCATGGCGACTCCGGTGGTGAGCGGCGCGGCGGCTTTGATGTTCCAAGAGAATCCCAGTCTCACACCCGACCAAGTAAAGGCGCGTTTGATGAAGACCGCCAGCAAACAGTTCGCGCGCTACACTAGCGCCACGGATCTGCAGCACTCCGGGACTTTCAATAACCAGCAGGACATCTTCGCGGTCGGCGCGGGTTATCTGGATATCGAACGCGCGCTGAGGAACACCGATCCGGTGAACTTCCAGGCTCTGTCGCCGGTGGCCCATTACAACCCTCAAAACCAAACCGTCACACTTGTTTCCGCCAACGCTGTCATCTGGGGCGACGCTGATCCGAAAGCCACCGCCGTGATTTGGGGCGATGCCGTTATCTGGGGCGACGCCGTCATTTGGGGCGATGCTGTGATTTGGGGTGACGCCGTGATTTGGGGTGATGCCGTCATCTGGGGTGACGCCGTGATTTGGGGCGACGCCGTCATCTGGGGCGATTCGGTCGCGCAAGGCTTCGCGGTTATCTGGGGCGACAGCGTTCCGGCCAGCGGCAAACTACAGGCGGCAGCCGCCAATGATGGCGATCTGTAGAGCTACCTCGCAGCGGCCGCTTCCTCAAATACGGACGTGAAGAATTCCCGCGACGCGGGCGCAGAGCCGATGTGCACCGTGTCGCCGGTCACCTGAATAAAACCCAGATCGCCGTTCCATCCCAAATCGTCCAACGTGAAGTTCAGGCATTCGCGCTCGCCGCGCGGCAGGTTGGAACGGTCGATATCGAAGACCTGGCCTGTCGAATGCTCCGGGAACTCGGGATCCACCATCAGCGTGCCCGCTTCCGTGGGCCGGTCCGCGGTGCTAACCAACTCCGCCACTTGCAACGGCACGAAGCGCTCGCCCTTCGGCTTCAACTCGTCGAAGAGACGGCGCGTTTCGAACGCCACGTACAACAGTGCGCCAATCGCGGCCGGCGAGTCCTGTAAATAGAGCTCGCGATTCGCGGCTGCGGTCTCTGGCGGAGAGAAGCCGAAGAAACGAGGATCGTCCAGAATTCTTGCCAGGCCTTTGCCGGAGGCGAGCCGCAAATCGTCCGCCGAATGGTAGAAAATATCCAGCGACTTCAGCCAGATCATCAAACGATTGGCCGCCCGCCGCTGTGGATGGATCGGATTCTGATAGTCTGCGATAAGTTCACGGAAAGCCGCGGGATCGCTTTGATAGAGCTCCAGCAATTGTTCGGCGCGCTTCACGCGAAACCAATAGGTGGGCGAATAGTCGCGTTGCATTTCGCGCTGCAAAGCGTGATACAGCTCGGTATTTCGAACCGGACTGGCGGCGAAAAACATCTCGCTCACGGTCGGCTGCTGGTGATGCACGGCGGCTTCGGTGAGAGGAAGCAAATCGGAAACGCAGCCTTCGCCGCAATGATACGCGAAGATGGCCCAATCGCGCCCATTGAACCTCGTTTCCATGCGCGCCAGATAACGAGCCGCGGCGGGCACGGCTTGCTCGGGATTCAATCGGTCGTCGCGAACAGTGACGGTGTAAGGTGTTTTGCGCCGCACGGTGCGATAGACGTATCCTCCGGATTTGGTCCGAACTCGCTGGCGCGAAGTCACCACTTTGAACCGCGTGACGCGTACGATGCGCAATCCGGCGGCTCGGGCGGTGGCTTCCGAGAATTGCATGATGCCGCGCGGACCCGCGGGACTGGCGGCCTGGGTGTCGCCCCCGCTTTCCAAATACGCCACCGCTTCAATCAGTGAGGCCGGCCAGCCGCTCTCAGCCGCGGCTCGCCGGAAAATAGGAGCCAGACGCGCGCTGCTGATTCTTTCGGCGCCCAGGCCCGCGTTTGGCTCGCGCATGATAGTGAAGGTTTGCGATTGAATCATGCGATCGGTGCGGGCGCGCAGAACCTCGGGCGTCAATGCAGCGCGGCCGGCGCCGATACCCGACAGTTGATGTTGCGGAGTGAAGTATTCCAGAGTCGCGAAGAGCGCACTGCTCGAACAGAGCACGAGAGCAATCCAACGCTGGAGCCGCACGATTGATTTCAGTCTAGAACATAATCGAACAATAATGTTTGGCGATCAGAACTGCCAATCCAAAATATTGCTCTGAACAGTAGGCCAAACGTGAGCGCGCGGGTCGATCAAGTCGAAGTGCCCGGCGCCCTGGAGCGGAATCAGCTTGGCGTTTCCTGAAGCCTTGGCGAACCGCTGGCTCATTTCGAACGGGACCACGTTGTCCATGGTTCCGTGTACCAAACGTTGTTGCACGGAGATGGGCAGCAACTCCGCCGGAGAGGCCGCGGCATAGCGTTGCGGAATCTGTTCCGGCGATCCGCCCAGAAGCTGGCCGACCACGCCACCGCCCAGCTGCAGCGCCCAAGCGCGCCGCAAATCGGATATGCCCGCCAATGGAACTACGCCGCGCAGATCGATGACGCGCTGCGCCGCGAGCCACAGCGCCAACTGGCCGCCCGCCGAATGCCCGGCCGCGATGGTTCGAGTGAGATCAAGATTGTAGCGGCCCTCCAGCGTAACCACGTGCTGAGCTCCGCGAATGATGTCGTCCGACATGCCCGGCCAGTTTCCGCCCGGATCGCCGAGCCGCCGGTATTCCAGACTCCAGACCGCCGCGCCGGCACGCGCCAGGGCGGCGCACAAGTGACTTACGAGATCCAGACTGTAGACATTTTTCCAGTAACCTCCGTGAATCATAATCACGGTGGGATGCGGGGCAGGGCCTTTCGGCAGATACAAATCCCCAAACTGCGGCGCTTCTTTGCCGTACGGTAAACGCGCGTTGGCCTTGGCCGGGGCCAGCGTCAGGATATCTTGCGCGAGCAACGTGCTGCATGGAGCAACCGCAATAAACGAACGCCGCGTCACGCGACCATTTTACTGCTACCAGACGCGGCAAGCCGGGGCGTGAACCATCGGCTGCCCCTCGTGGCAAGCGAAGGCTTCGCGAAATTCCGGCATGTTCCCAAGCACGCCGTTCACCCGATAGCGGCCCGGAGAATGAGGATCCACCTGCGCGCGCAGCCGCGAAGCTTCAGGACGGGTGTTCTGGCACCAGTCCTGGCCGTAAGCCAGGAAGAAGCGCTGCTGTGGCGTAAATCCGTCGATCTTGGGCTGCGGCTTGCCATCCAGCGACGTCATCAGCGCCCGGAACGCCAGGCGCACGCCGCCGTTGTCGGCCGTGTTTTCACCGAGCGTTAGCTTGCCGTTCAGATGGACGCCGTCCACGGGCTGGAAGGCCGAGTATTCCTTGATGAAGCATTCCGCGCGCTTCTCAAATTCGGCGGCGTCTTCCTTGGTCCACCAATTACGGAGGTTCCCTTGGGCGTCGAATTGGCGGCCCTGATCGTCGAACCCATGCGTCAGCTCATGGCCCATCACGGAGCCGATCGCGCCATAGTTCACCGCGGCGTCCTTGCGATTGTCGAAAAAGGGCGGCTGCAAAATACCCGCCGGAAAGTTAATGTTGTTCTGCAGCGGGCTGTAGTACGCATTCACGGTGGGAGGCGTCATGGTCCATTCCGTGCTATCCACGGCTTGGCCGATTTTATTCAATTGCCTGCGCACCTCGAATTCCGTGGCGCGTTCGTCGTTTCCCACCGCGTCTCCGCGCACGATTTTGACACTGGAATAGTCGCGCCACTTGTCCGGATAGCCAATTTTATTGGTTACCGCGCGCAGCTTCACCAGCGCCTGTTCTTTGGTGGCGGGCGTCATCCAATCCAGCGACTGAATATCCTGGCCGAGCATCTTTTCGATCTCTTGCACCATCGTCAAGACGCGCGCTTTAGCGTCCGGCGGAAAAGCCTGCTCCACGTACTTTTGGCCCAACGCGAAACCCAGGTCGCCATCGGTAGCGTTGACGCAGCGCTTCCATAAAGGCTCCAGCTCCGTGGCCCCGGTGAGCGTTTGGCCGTAGAAATGAAAGTTTTCATCCAGAAACGCTTTGGACAGCAGCGTGGCTTCCGAGTGCAGCAGATGCCAGCGAAGGTAGCTCTTGAGATCCGCGATGCTGGTGTTGGTAATCACGCTGTTCAGGCTTCTGAAAAAATCCAGAAATGAGACATCGATCTCGCTGAAGGACGGCGCGCCCATGCCGGCGAAATATTTCGGCCAGTCTATGCTCGGAGATAATGCCGCGAGCTCCTTCACCGGTATCTTGTGATAGGTCTGGGTGGGATCGCGCCGAGCAACGCGATCTTGCGATCCTTTGGCCAACTCAGTTTCGATGCGCAACACAGCTTTTGCATCGGCGGCCGCCTGCGCGGGCGATTCGCCCAGCAATCCGAGCATCTTTTGTACGTGCGCTAAATATCCTTCGCGCAGCTTGACCGACTTAGGATCGTCTTTCAAATAGTAGTCGCGATCCGGCAGCCCCAGGCCGCCCTGGTCGACACCAGCGATCATCTGCATGGAGTTCTTCGCATCCGGCTCGGAGCTGAAGTTGAAGAAAGCGCCCACGCCTAAAAGATGCAGCCCAACCAGCGCTTCCGCGATCTGGTCCTTGGACTTGATCCCGTCAATTCGCTTCAAGTCCGGATCCAGTGGCTTGCTTCCCAGCTTGTTGATGGTGGATTCATCCGTGCAGGAGGCATAATAATCGCCAATCTTCTGCTCCACGGAGGACCGTTTGGGATCGTTGGCGGAAGCCTTTTCCAGTATTCCGCGCAGGACCGCGAGATTCTCATCCTGCAACTTGCCCAAAGTGTCCCAACGGGACTGGTCCGGCGGAATCGGGTTGTTCACCATCCACGTTCCACACGCATATTGATAGAAATCGATGCAGGGGTTGGCCGTCATGTCCATGTTGGCCGTGCTGAATCCCGGACCAGTTTGAGCAGCGGCGGAAAGCGCAAGGAGCAGAAAGAAGAACGTCAGTCGCACATCTTGATTTTATCGCGCCTGGACGGCAGCGGATTGATGAAAATCAACTGATCTATCATGAGGAGAACCCGGCATGACTGCTTTGCGATTTGAATGCCAGCCCGGCTGCACCAATTGTTGCGAGCAGCAAGGCTTCGTATATTTGACCGAGGGCGATCTGAAGCGCATCGCCGAGTACCAGGGAATGACGGCGCGAAGCTTTGAGCGGAAGTATGTGTATCGCACCAATCACCGGCTGCGGCTGCGCGTCCCGCGCCACTCCCAATGCCATTTCCTGCGTGACGGAGGATGTTCCATTCACGTGGTGAAGCCGGTGCAGTGCCGCGCTTTTCCATTCTGGCCGGAACTGGTGGACGACAAGCGCGAATGGAAGAAGACAGCCGCCTATTGCCCCGGAATCGGCAAGGGCGAACTGGTGCAGATTGAAACGGCGCGGCAAATAGCGGACGAGTTCCTGCACTCTACTTGACGACGACTTTGTCGACGGCCTGATTGTCGAATTCGTCGCTGACCCGCACCGCGATCACCTGTTCATCGGCGGATGGCCGGTCGATCACCAGATGGTAGTCTTCCTGGGACGAATCGGACAATCGGTTCACCGGTTCGATCAGGGTCCAGTCGCCGCCGTTGATGGAATACTCGGCGTGATCGATGGTGCTGCGGGCGTCGCGCGCGGTCCAGCGGATATCCAGTTTGTTGCCGGATGTAGCGCTGGCGGTGAGATTCGAAATTTGCGGCGGAGTATTGTCGATCAGGAACGGATCGCTTGCCAGGACAGCCGTAAGGGCCTGTTGCGGCGGGTTGCTGGGCGAATCGGAAGCCGTGAGGCGTAGGACATACTCACCATCGGGAAACGCCCCGGTGTCCCAGCTGAAATACCGGTCCTTGATGTTGTCCTTGAGCAACTTCCAGACGGTCTCCTTCACCCCTCGGATTTCCACGCGATACACCAGCGTGTCGTTGTTTTCATCAGACGCCAGCCAGCGTACGCTCTGATAGCCCTTCGCATAGCTCAAGCTCTGAGAGGAGGAGGACACGATTTCGACCGACGGCGTTGGAGTGGTTCTCTCCTGGCCGATAGCCGGCAACGTGATGGAAGTGGATGGAGGAATGTTGAGCACCGGCGCGGGAAAGCGATAATTGGGTGTCGTGACATCCACGGCATCGATCACCGGCGCGACGTTCTTCGGAAGATAGGCCACCTCAACGTAGGAAACCTCCGTGGCAGACTGGCCGGCGGCCGGACTCAGCTCGATCTTATATTGCAAGAACCGGGCGGATGGCGATACCGTGCGTCCAGCGCCGCAAGAATCGCACGCCGCAGCGGTAGTGTCGGGCTGCAGCGGCGTCCAAGGGCTCCAGTTGCTCTCGGCATGGCTGCGATTTCCGCTGCGCGTCGAGACCGAAATTTTGCCCGAGCCGCGATAGTTGATGCGGCCCCAATAAGTAAACGAACCGGCGTCCAGCACTTCGCTTTCAAACGTGCCGCTCTTCTCGAAGCCCGGACCGATGCGAAATACTTTCCCGATGTTCCCGGTCACGGCGAACAACTCGCCCTTGGGGCTTCGTCCAAAGCCCGTCACTTGGGTTGGCGTGGCGTCGAGTAGCAGCGTGCTCAGGGAATCGGAATCCAGGCGATAAATTTTTCCACGATTGCCAGTGCCCAGCAAGGGAAGTCCGGACGCATCGAATCCGATGGCGTACACGACATCCTGCGCGCCGGCCCAGATTTTGCGCGGTGCGCCGTCCGGGTCGATCCGGTAGACTTCGGAGCCTCCCGCCAGAGACAGCCCAGGGGTGCCTGCCGTGGGCGTAGGCCGAGCGTTTCCGATGTTGGGCGTTCCAGTCGCCGGGTTGGCGATAGGCGCCGGTAGCGGGGCGGCTTGCGCCACCGCGGTTTTGTTACCAACCCCGGCTGCGTAGATTGTGCCGTCCGGTTTGACGGCTACCGACGTGATCTCGCGCTTGGGCGCTTGATACAGCACGAACCCTTGCGCAGATGGAGAAATGCGCAGGATCAAACCGCTGGGCTCCGTGCCGACGATCAGGTTGTCCTGGGCGTCGATGGCGAGCGACCGGGCGTGCGTCTCCTCAGTTTTGAAAAAGACGGAGCCAACGCCGGCGGGCGTCACGCGATGAATTTCGCCCTGATCGCCAGTAGCGACAAAGAGATCGCCCTTGCTTGAGAACGCCATGGCCCAGATATATTTCTGGTGCGGATCGTAGAACAGCTTGGGCTTGCCGTCGGCGGCGATCTTATAAATCTTGCCGTCGGGATCGGTGGCGGCATACAGGACGCCGCTGGAGTCGAGTGCCAGCGCATGGATCTCCAGGCCGTCTAATTCAGCGAACGTCCGGCTCTTCCCGTTGCGATCGATCGCGAAAACTTTGGCCGATCCGCTGCCGGAGCCGCCGCCCGCGGTGTAGAGGGTGCCTTTTGAGTCGGCCGCTAGGGTCCAGAGATAGGGGGTGGTAGAGTCGAAGATCTCGGTGAGCTCCGGCGCAAGAAAAATGCGGCCGTCGGCACGAAGCGAGAGATGCGTCAGCGTTCCGCGTTCGAAATCAGCGCGGTCGTCATGCTGCCAAAAACGTGTATCCACGGCGGAGCAAACGGCGCAGGCAATCAGCGCCAGCACGGAGAGTCGGGTTGTATTCATCAGGTGGTTACTTTACGGTGATCCGGAGCGAGAAGCTGCCTTCGATCAGCATGTCGAAAGGAATGTTCCCTTGTTCCATGGCGCTCTCGGCCGAGCTTTGCAGGCGGCGGCTGGCAGTGCGATCGGTCTGCATCACGTTCATGATGGAGGCCGGCAGACTGGGCAGCGTTTTGTCCTCATAAAAGACCGTGGGCCGGGGCTCCACCAGGGACACATAGAGCTTGTTGTTGCTGCGTTCCTGATTCATGAGCGAAACGGTTTGCTTAATATCGATGAATGGTTCCGACATCGCGGCGGCGCTTTGCATCCGGTTCAGGGTTTCGGCGTCGCTGAACAGCACGCGATGCTCGCCTTTGGGCAAGCCGGCCGGAATCTTCAGAGTGAAATCGCGCTCAATGCGTTCGCCGCGGTAGGGCCGCACGAAAACCTTCACCGGCACTTCGGTCCCCGCTTCCACTTCACTGGCCGGGACCCAGGCGTTCTCGATCACCGCTTCACGGCGATCCGGGAGGATGTCCACGGTGGCGTCCACGGATTTAAGTTTCGGGATTTGCACTGGATTCAGGAACAGGCGGTTGAATTTGTCGCCCCACCATCCAGCCAGCTGATTGGGAACGGGCGCGGGGCCTTCGTTGGCCGCGAGCATGGTGGAAAGGGACACACCTTGCTGGCCGTCCAGCGCTACTTTGCCGCTCAGCCGGTAGGTGCTCTCTTCGGCGAACTCGTTCAAGCTGGAAATGGAATTGAACAGCGTCATCATCATCAGGTATGGCGTCCATTTCTGCTGGATGAAGACGCTGAAATGCAGATCCCGTTCTTTGCGGACCGTATTATTCTCGCCGAACGACCGGACCTTTAGCGTAACCGGGACCATCTCCGCGGTTTCCCCCAGATCGCCCAGCACGCCGCTATGCCGGTCCTGCTTCAGTGCGCCGACAATCTCGGTGGCGTTTCCAAACTTGGTGGGCTGATATTGCGACGCCAGGGTGGTGATCACGTCGGCTTTGGCCATAGGCATGTCCACCGGCCCCAGGTTGAAGAAGGAATGTCCGCAAAACAGCACGTGCTTGCCGTCGTTATAGGTGACCGTGCACATTGCGCTGATGCTCATGTCGCCAGTGACTAAAATGCCGCTGACGGCATCGCCCGGCTGTAGTGATTGCTGCCACCCAGCCACCGGCTTGGGGCTGATCATGGTGCTGGCCGCGCCGCCGCCCGCCACCGTCATGCCCATTTGCTGAAATTCGGGGGCAAACGCCGGCACGACGTTCTCGTTGAATCCAGCAAAATTAAGAGGCGTTTCGATGGGCACCATGCCGCTGATCGGCGACAGGGGAACGGAAACAGCGTTTGGATCCGCGGACGCCGCATTGTGCGCCGCCGATTTTCCGGGCGTGCGCGCGTTGGAGGGAAGAGAAGAGTCGAATTCATTCACTTCGAGCATCAACTCGATGGGAGTAATGCCGCACAAGGCGTCCGGAGAGAAGGTGCTGAAGCGCAGTGCGATGGCGCCTACCAATTTGCCATCGATGTAAACCGGGCTGCCGCTCATGCCGGCGGCGACGTTGGTACGCTGCCCTTTGCCGCCGAGCTTCGCCAGGATAACGTCCTGCTTGGGTCCCCACTGGTTCAGATAGATGCCCAGGATCTCCACCGGGATCGCTTCAGGCTCGGAGCCTTTCAGCACGGTCCATGCATATCCCTTCATTCCCGGCTTAAGGTCAGACTCCTTGAAAATCTGGACCTTGCCAGCTTTGGGACGGACGAGCGCCGGTTCCTGGCCGAAGACAAAAGAACAGCACGCCGCCGCCACCGCAAGTGCGGCTAACTTCTGCATGGGGACCATCCTTGTTACAGATGCCGGCACTCCGTACCAGCTTGTCTTTATTATCGTCCAGATTTTCAGGGAGCGGGAGAGAGGCACGCTTAGGTTGGACGCGTCAGGTTTGCGGGTAGGTACGGTTTGCGTTATAGCCGCCGCCTGGGTCCTGATCGAGTTCGGCGGGCTGTGGTGGATGTATGGGGCCCGGAGGTGGAGCGACCTCGTCTTCCGTCGGCTGCTGGGTAGGGTTCTTCCCCTTCAGATCGTCGATGATCGGTTGGATGATGGATGCGGGTTCCGTAGGATTCTTGCTCACGGTGCACTTCCTTTCTGCCCGCGATTCTAGACGCCAGGAGCTCGCACGGCTCCCAGGAAATGGCCGCAAGCCGATGAAAATCGCGGTCGAAATTCTGTTCCAGAGGGTGTGACTCGCCTTCGACAGAGCTCTTAGGCTGGCATATACTGGTTCGATCGGAAGGTGCTCACTGCTCACTGCGAACGAGTTGAGCCTAGTGAAAGGCGCGGGCGGGCAAGATGCCTCCCGTCAGTCGCGGGAGATGCTCGTCGTTCTGGGGATGCATCGCTCGGGAACTTCACTATGCATGAACATTTTGAACGAGTTGGGAACTCGTGTCGACAACGATTTGAATCCCGACTCTGCCAACCCGGGCGGCTATTTTGAATCGGCCGAGATCATCGGGTTGAACGAGAAAATTCTTCGACTTATCGGCGTAAGTTGGCATACGTTGTTCTTTCCGGGGGCGCAGACCGGTTGGTACGACGATGCTGCGCTCACCACGGTCAAGCAGCGCGTGGCGGAATGCCTGACTCAAAAGGCGCGCCAGTCCACAGAACGATGGGGACTGAAAGATCCCCGCATTTGCCTGTTACTCCCGCTCTATCAGCAGCTTTTCGAACAGTGCAATATAAGCCCGATTTACGTTCTGTGTATCAGGGATCCGCGGTCGGTGGCGATATCTTTGAAGCGAAGAAACAACTTTCCGGCGATCTTGTCCGAGTTGCTATGGGTGAATCACACCATTAACGCGCTCCAGACCGCGGGACCCCGCATCAAAGCAGTAGTTCATTACGAAAAGTGGTTCCGCGACGGAGACCAGCAGGTTCGAGCGCTGGCGGGCGGAGTGGGACTTCGTGGATCGCTCAGTGAAGAGCGATGCAACGCCGCAGTGCAGCGGATGATCGATCCCGCTCTGGACCACGGTGTCGGCGAGGACGGAAGTTTCGCTCTGGATTCAGTTGAATCCATTTACCGGCATATTCTGGCCCAAGATTACGACGCGGCGATCCGGGAATCCCATGACATCGAACGCGCTCTGGATTGGGGAATGCATCGGGTAACCTCGTCCCAGGTGTTCTGGCGGACCAAAGAGCAGCATTGGTTTAACGAGGCGAACAGCCAATCCCTGGGTACCGTTGTTTCCCCCGAGCGGCGAGTCAACCGCATCTCGATTCCCGCGCAGGACGAACCGGTGGCGCGCCTTCGCTTGGATCCGGCCATCCAGCCTGGACTCGTACACCTGTTCGCTATACGGGTATTGGCATCGAACGGGACTATTTTGTGGGAGTGGGATGGTCAGCTGGGTACCCTCTTGGGATGTGAACGCCACGACATGACCTTGCTGGCGAACGTTCGCGGCGGTGTTCTGGTGCGGTTCGATGGCCGGGATCCCCAGATCGTGCTTCCAATGCTGGCGGACACGGGTTCTCTTTCCGAAGGCGGAGTCCTCGAGTTCGAATTGGCCTGGCTGGGGGAAACGAGTATGTTAGCGCCGAGCCATGTGAAGTTTGCCGATGGTCTTGCGAAGACGCTGCGGGCTGAGGCCGCCGATCTTCGACAAACGCTAGCGAGACAAGCTGAGGAAATTGAATTGCTCCGCCCGAGCGCCGACGGCCGGAACCGGTGGAAGTCGTGGTTGCGGCGCGCGACTGCGCCGGTTCGTCGGATCAGCTCGTCGTTTCTGGACTAGGGCTTAAAGGCATATACTGTTGTGAACTATGTTCATCGACAGATCCAGTTTGATTCGCCTGGTTGGAGTGGGCGCCGCCCTTGCGGGGTTGTGTCTGGTGTGGTCACAGGGACAGCCGCCGAAGCAGCCGATCACGGTCCAGAAAGTGACTGACAATCTCTGGGTAATTATGAGCAGCGACAGCGGCAATGTGGCCGTCCTGCCAACCAGCGAAGGGGTCCTGCTGGTAGACGACAAATTCGATCAATACGGGCCGGACATCGTGGCGAAGGTGAAGGCCATCAGCGACAAGCCGATCAAATATATCTTGAACACGCATCAGCACGGCGATCACACCGGCGGCAACGCGTTCATGCTGATGAACACGCCGGCCGAGATCCTGATCCACAAGAACGCGCGCGCCAATATGGTGGCCGGCAAGCAGCCGGGGCTGCCGCAGGTGACGTATGCCGACGAAGCGCAGGTGTTTGTCGGCGGCAAGGAAGTGAGCGCGCACCACCTGGGACGCGGGCATACCAACGGCGACGCGGTGATCCTGTTTCCGACCGAACGGGTGCTGCACACCGGCGATTTGTTCGTGAACGGCAGCGCGCCGTTCATCGATTACAGCGCCAAAGGCAGCATCGTGGAATGGGACAAGACGCTGGATAAGGTGCTGGCGCTGGATTTCGACATCGTGATTCCCGGCCACGGACCGGTGGCGAAGAAAGCGGATCTGGTGAAGTGGCGGAACTCGATCGCGGAGCTTCGCACGCGGGCGAAGAAAGCTTGCGCAGGCGGAGCGGCGGATGCGATTAAACGCCTGGATCTATCGGGGCTGAATATGGACAACAGCTTGGGATTCCTGGATCGCAGTGTGCCCGCGATGTGCGCGGAGATCAAGGCAGAATAGAAAGCGGGCTTAGGGCCGCTTTCTTGAACTCAGAATACAGAATGTCGTTATCTCGACAGCCGATCGCGCATTCGCTTTAGGAGAGATTCAACCTCAGGCGGAAGCAGCCGAGACCTGGCTGCGATCACCTGCGCGAGTGTCTCCGCCCAAAGATCAGGACGATTTGGATCGTCTTCGTCGTCTTCCCGGTAGTCTTCTTGATAGTTCAGGCCGACGAGCCATTTCGGTGAATGGACGCGTTTGCCTAGTTGTTCACGGGCGAGCCTTTCATCCTCATCCACCCAGGCACAAGTTGCCGGTAGATCCGGCAGGCCTTGTTGCGTCTGAAGCAGCAGTACACCGAAAGAAACGAAGGGACGCAGCATGGGATGTTCTTGCTTGGCGTGAAGCCAAAGCAGAAATCCTATCCCTAACTGCGCCGCTTGGTCGCCAACCGTAACACAACTGCCTACCAATCGAATGACCGAGGCGGCGGATGTCGCAATAAAATACTCTCCAACATCGTCATCCTTGGGAACGTACGCTACGTTTCGAAGGAGGATCGTGCAGGCAAGCAGGCGCTTGAGGTGAGCCTTGACCGAGTCGGGCTTGCACCAGCGCTCTAATTCGAGGACCTCCATCGATTGTTGCCACGGTAGGAAGCCGAGCATGGGATTAGGAGCTAACTGGCTCAGAATCGCGAGTTCATAATCGGCGACGTCGTTTTCACGATCATTCAACGCGATCTCGTGGATCATGTCGGGTGTGACTCGGGCCCGCACGAAGTCTAGCAAAGCGATTTCGTCTTGCAGCGCATCCATGGGTCTATTCAAGCAAAAAGCCCGCCCCTTTCGAGGCGGGCTTCAGTATTCACGAACGCCACTGCGCCAGGGGCGCCATGGCCGCCCCGCTAGGGGCTAGTAATCCATCTCCGGTCCGCCGTGCCCACCGGGGGCCGGGGCTGCTTTCTTCTCCGGGATCTCGGCGATCATGGCTTCGGTGGTCAGCATGAGTGCCGCGATGGAAGAAGCGTTCTGGAGCGCCGAGCGAGTCACCTTGGTAGGATCGATAACGCCCGCCTTCACCAGGTCTTCGTACACTGCCGTAGCAGCGTTGAAGCCGAAGTTAGAATCGGTATTCACACGGATCTTCTCGATGACGATGGCGCCTTCGTAACCGGCGTTGCCAACGATTTGCCGTACCGGCTCTTCGCAAGCGCGACGAATGATATCGACGCCGATCTTCTCGTCACCTTCGAGCTTCAGGCCTTCCAGAGCCTTGGCTGCGCGCAGTAACGCGACGCCGCCGCCCGGAACGATGCCTTCTTCGACGGCCGCACGGGTAGCATGCAGCGCGTCTTCCACACGAGCCTTCTTTTCCTTCATTTCGGTCTCGGTGGCAGCTCCGACCTTGATCACCGCAACGCCGCCAGCCAGCTTGGCCAACCGCTCTTGCAGCTTCTCGCGATCGTAATCGCTGGTGGTCTCTTCGATCTGTGCGCGCAACTGCTTAATGCGGCCTTCGATCGACTTCTGATTGCCAGCGCCATCGATGATGGTGGTGTTGTCCTTGTCCACCGTGACGCGCTTCGCGCGGCCGAGGTCGCCCAGCTGGACGCCTTCCAGCTTAATGCCGGTCTCTTCCATGAGAGCCTTGCCGCCGGTCAGCACGCCGATGTCTTCCATCATGGCCTTGCGGCGGTCGCCGAACCCAGGAGCCTTCACGGCGCAAGCGTTCAACGTGCCACGCAGCTTGTTCACAACCAACGTCGCCAGCGCTTCGCCTTCCACTTCTTCGGCGATTACGAGCAACGGCTTGCCGGAACGAGCGATCTGTTCCAGCAACGGCAGAAGATCCTTCATGTTGCTGATCTTCTTCTCGTGGATCAGGATATAGGGATCTTCGAGCACGCACTCCATGCGCTCCGGATCGCTGATGAAGTAGGGCGAGAGATAGCCGCGGTCGAATTGCATGCCGTCCACGGTCTGCAGTTCGGTTTCCATGGTCCGGCTCTCTTCCACCGTGATGACGCCGTCCTTGCCGACTTTCTTCATCGCTTCGGCAATGGTGTTGCCGATGGCCGCATCGCCATTGGCGGAGATGGTGCCCACCTGGGCGATGGTCTCGTTGTCCTTGACGTCCTTGGAGAACTTCTTGACTTCGTTGACGACCACTTCGACGGACTTCTCGATGCCGCGCTTCAGGGCCATCGGATTGGCGCCAGCCGCAACCGCTTTCACGCCTTCGCGGAAAATGGACTGCGCCAGAATGGTCGCGGTGGTGGTGCCGTCGCCGGCCGTATCGGAGGTCTTGGAAGCAACCTCGCGCACCATTTGCGCGCCCATGTTCTCGAGCGGATCCTTCAGCTCGATCTCTTTGGCCACGGTAACGCCGTCTTTGGTGATGGTGGGGCCGCCGAACTTTTTCTCGAGTACGACGTTGCGGCCGCGGGGACCAAGCGTGACCTTTACGGCATCAGCCAGCTGGTTGACGCCGCGCAGAATCGCCTGGCGGGAATTTTCGCTATAAACAATTTGCTTTGCTGCCATTGAAATGTCTCCTTTAAGACTGCGCTTACGCTACTTTGGTGGCCTTTTTGGGGGCGCCTTCCAGAACTCCGAGGACTTCGTCCTCGCGCATGATCAGGAACTCGTCGCCATCAATGCGAATCTCACTGCCTGAGTACTTGCCGAACAGGATGCGGTTGCCCTTTTCCACGTCCAGTGGAACGACTTTGCCATCTTCCAGGCGCTTGCCTTTACCGACGGCCACCACTTCTCCTTCTTGCGGCTTCTCTTTGGCGGAATCCGGAATAAACAGACCACCAACCTTGGTTTCTTGCTCCTCAATCCGTTTCACCACGATCCGGTCATAGAGCGGTCGAATGTTCATGGTTGTTGAACCTCCTCTTACTTTGCAATTGGAATTTACTGCGGGCGAGCGTTGGCATCTCGCCCCACGTATCTTAGCAGACTCTGGCGATGAGTGACAATAATTGTCTGTAAGTAGCTGATTAAGAGCGAATTATTTCTGCGAAACTTAGAGGCATGGACACCGCTTGGAGCTTCTCGATATGCTGGATGTGTATCCATGCGACGATTTGCGCCATTGATCCTGCTAGGCTTCGTGGCGATTGTGTCGGGGGTCGGATGGACCTACTACCAGCGCCTGAAGCTGCAGGAAGCCAACGCCCCTACCAAACCCAGGAAGCTGTCGCCCGGTTTGCAAGCCAGGTTCAATGGCTGGACTTACAGCCATACTTCCAGCCAGAAGACCGTCATCACGATGCACGCCGACGATTTTCAGGAATTGGATGGCAAGGACGAACTGGCCGGCGTTACGCTCGACATCTACAACAAAGAGGGCAACCAGTTTGACCACATCACAAGCGCCAAGGCCGAGTTCGATGTGGCACAGGGAATGTTGTACTCCGAAGGCGAAGTAGAGATCACTCTCAACGTGCCGGTTGACCAGGAGCCAACGGGCCGCCTGATGTCGATCATCTCCTCCGGCGTTCATGTGGAGAGCAAGACCGGGAAGGCGAATACCGATCGTCTGGCAAAGTTCAAGTTCGACCGGGGCGACGGTCAGGCCGTGGGCGCCGATTACGATCCCACCACGCGCGAGCTAAATCTGCACAGCCAGGTTTCGCTGACCTGGCGCGGGACGGATCCAAAAACGATCCCGATGAAGATTGAAACGGATCAGCTCAACTACAAAGAACGCGACGGGAAGGTGTTTCTCTCGCCGTGGTCCAGGCTGAGCCGCGATACGCTGCTGTTGAACGCGGGGCCGGCTACCGTCACGCTGCAGAAAGGTAATCTCCAGATGGTGGAGACTACACAGGCCAAGGGCACGGACCAGCGGCCGGGCCGCAACCTGGCGTACGCGGCCAATCAGCTCATCCTGGAATTCAACGACAACAACCAGATCCAGCGCATTACGGGCGTGGATCAAGCGCACGTGGTTTCGAGCGGCGAAACATCGGCGACCACCATCACGTCCGATCGCGTGGTGATGGATTTTGACACCAGCGGCACGGATAGCATTCTCAAGGCCGCGGTTTCGCAGGGGAACAGCACCATGGAGTCGAAGCCGGTGATCAAGGCGGGGGTGGATCCGTCCGACACGCGCGTGCTGAAGAGCGACACCATCTATACGAATATGCGGGCGGGCGGCCAGGAGATTCAATCGGTGGAGACGCAAGGGCCCGGGGCGATCGAGTTTATTCCCAACCGGCCCGAGCAGCCGCATCGCTGGATGAACGGCGACCACATTTGGATGGCGTACGGGCCGAAGAACACCATAGAAAGCTTCCGCTCAGTGGCTGTTACCACGCGCACCGAGAAGCCGAAAGTCAAGGACGCGCAGAGCGCGCCGGCGCCGGAACTGACCTGGAGCAAGAACCTGGTCGCAACGTTCCAACCCAACTCATCCCAATTGGCGAGTCTGGATCAATCCGGCGATTTTCGGTACGAAGCGGGGGATCGCAAGGCGAAAGCGGATCGGGCGATGCTCGACCAGCCGAACAACATCATCAATTTGACCGGGGGAGCGCGCATGTCGGACGCCACCGGCTCGGCCGATGCCGACAAGATCGTGATGAATCAGATGTCGGGGGACTTTACAGCGGAAGGCAATGTGACTTCCACGCGCTTGCCCGACAAGAAAAACGACGATTCCGGAGGCGGTGGCATGCTGTCGGAGGATGAGCCCATGCATGCGCGTGCCAAGAAGATGGTTTCAAGGGACAACAACCTGGTGATCCGGTATGAGGGCGGGGCCGTGCTGTGGCAGGGCGCGGATCGACTGGAAGCGGAGACGGTAGAGATCGATCGCGATAATAATCTGCTCAAGGCTAAAGGGCATGTCCTGAGCCAGTTGCTGGATAAGACCAAAGACGAGAGCGCGGGGAAGGACAGCAAAGCCAAAGCGGACGCATCACCCAAAGCCGCGCCGAAAACCGCAACCAAGGCATCCCAACGCGTGTTTACTATCGTGAAGGCGGGCGAGCTGGAATACAACGACGATCAACGTTTGGCGCACTATAGCGGGGGCGCCACGCTGGAACGGCCCGATATGACGGTGAAAGCGGCGGATATCCATGCGTTCTTGCGTAACGACAGCAACGATTCGTCGCTGGATCACGCGCTGGCGGATGGCAAGGTGGAGATCCATGAGAAAGGGCTGGACCGCACGCGAGACGCCACCTCGGAACATGCCGAATACTTTGTCGACGAAGACAAAGTTATTCTAGAGGGAGGGCAGCCGCGATTCGTGGACAGCATGCGAGGAACCACGCGAGGTGAAAAATTGACCTGGTATTCCTCCGATGATAGGCTGCTGGTGAATGGAGTGCCGCAAGCACCCGTGAAGAGCGTATTGCACCGTAAGACAAGCCCCGAGAAGACCAAGTAATCCGCCAATGCGAACATTGCAGACCGCCGAGATCTCCAAGAGCTACCGCGGCCGGAAGGTCGTCGACAACGTGTCGCTGTGGGTAAAGCAGGGCGAAGTGGTCGGGTTGCTGGGACCGAACGGAGCGGGCAAGACCACGTCGTTCTACATGATTGTGGGGCTCATCAGCCCGGACTCCGGCAGCGTACAGGTGAGCAACGGCAAGGGTTCGGAAGACATCACCCGGATGCCGATGTACCAGCGGGCGCGGCGCGGTATCAGCTATCTGCCGCAGGAGGCTTCGGTCTTTCGGAAGCTCACGGTGGAAGACAACCTGATGGCCATCCTGCAAACGCTGCGAATGAGCGGGCGCGAGCGGCGGGAGCGAATGAACCGGCTGATCGAGCAGTTGGGGCTGGAAACGGTGCGGCACAACAAAGGCTATGCCCTTTCGGGAGGCGAGCGGCGGCGCGTGGAGATCGCGCGGTCGCTGGTTATCGAGCCAAGTTTTCTGCTGCTGGACGAGCCTTTTTCCGGCATCGATCCCATCCAGGTGCTGGAGCTACAGCGAATTATTTTCGATTTGAAAAACCTGGGCATCGGGATCCTGGTGACGGATCACAACGTTCGCGAAACGCTGGCCGTCACCGATCGGGCGTACATCATCAACAACGGCAAGATCTTTCGCGCGGGAACACCGGACGCCTTGGGTAACGATCCCGAAGTGCGGCGCGTGTATCTGGGCGAGAATTTCAATCTCGGCGCGGCATGATGGAGCTCGAAAAGGTTCTGCTGCGCAAAGTAGGCGAAGCCATTGGCCGGTTCAAGATGATCCGCGATGGCGATCGCGTTGCCGTCGCGCTCTCGGGCGGCAAGGATTCGCTGACGCTGCTGGAAGCGATGCTGCTGCTGGCTGAGCGCGCGCCGATTCAGTTTTCGGTCTGCGCGTTCACCGTGGAGCAGGGCAAGTTTCTGCGGCCGATAGAACCGCTGGCTGAATATTTGAAGGCGCGCGGGGTGGATTGGACCTATCACACCGACAATCCGTCGCTACGGTTGCTCGAAGAACAGCCCGGGCATGGCTGCGACCTGTGCAGCCGATTCCGCCGGCGGGCCGTTTACCAGATCGCTCGCGGGCTGGGCGCCAACGTGATCGCCTTCGGGCACACGGCCGACGATTTTTGCGAATCGTTCCTGCGCAACGCCATGTTTACCGGGCGCGTAAGCGCGTTGCCGGCCATCACCTATTCTCGCGAGAAGGATTTTCGCTTGATCCGTCCGCTGGTCTTTGTGACCGAGGACATTACCAGTAAGTATGCTGAATCGATGGGCGCGCCGATTATTCCGTGCGATTGCTCATTGCGAACCGGCACCGTGCGCCGGTCTATTCGCGGCCTATTCAGCGAAATCGAGAAGGACTACCCGTACTTGAAAGAGACGCTGCTTTCGGCCATGGGCAATCTGGAACCGTCGCGTCTGCTCGATCCGCGCTATCTGGATTTGGGCGGAACAAGCGAGCCCGAGCTGCTTCCGATTCTGAACGACTGATCTCAGTCTTCGGTTCGAAAACTGATCCTTCTGCGTTTGGCCGGGACGGACGGCTTCTTCATCTGCTCTATCTCATCGGCGAGCATTCTGATTACCGACACGTGACGTTGCTGCGCGACCTCAAGCTTGTCCACGCGGTCGGCAAGATCCTGGTGGTGAGCCGTTAATTCGCGAATGTGAATGAACGCACGAATGATTTTGATGTTCATCTGAACGGCGAGCTTGCTCCGCAAGATTGAGGAAAGCATCGCGATGCCGTGCTCGGTAAAGACGTGCGGTAGATATTTGCGATGCTGGCCCCGCCTTTTGGAGTTGGGGTTGTTTAAGGTCACAGATTGTGACCTTAAAGAGATGGCTTCTTCCAGGGTGGCCTGGAACATGAAGTCGCCCGGAAAGCGATCCAGGCTGCGCTTCACGGCCTGATTGAAGGCCTTCGTCGTTACGCGGTACATCTTTGCAAGGTCGGAATCCACCATGACCCTGTTTCCTCGCATGAAATAGATATGGCGTTCTATCGAAGGGGCGGGGACGCGAACGAGCCCGGCCGGTTTCTTCTTGATTTTGACGACAGTGGTTTCATATTCTTGAGCTCCTTCTATTGCGCACCCCTGGAAAGCAGCATCACCTTGGCTGTCCTGAAGATGATGAGGGCGTCGAGAGCAGGCGCGAGATTCTTGATGTAGTACAAGTCGTATTCCAGTTTCACGACGGTGTCTTCAACACTGTCGCCGTACTTGTGATTGATCTGCGCCCATCCCGTGATGCCTGGCTTGATGCAATGGCGATGCCGGTAGTAAGGGATGTGCTTCTCGAGTTCGATGACGAATTCGGGGCGCTCCGGCCTGGGTCCCACAATGGACATGTCGCCTTTCAGAACGTTGAACAGCTGCGGTAGCTCGTCTAATCGGAACCGGCGCAGCCAGCGTCCCAGCGGCGTGATGCGCGGGTCGTTGCGCTTGGCCCACACGGCCCCGCTGCGCGCCTCCGCGTCGGTCACCATGGAGCGGAATTTGTAGAGCGTGAATGGGCGATCGTTTTTTCCCACACGCTGCTGGCGGAGGAGCGCCGGGCCGGGCGACGTCAGCTTCACCAGAACGGCCACGCATAGCATCACGGGCATCGCGATCAAGGCGGCAAGCGCCGCGGCCGTCATCGAATAGACCGATTGCAGTATCACTCGATTTCGATTGGGACCCAATTCCGTGGACGAAAAAATCAACTGCGAGGGACGCAGCTCGCGTGTAGAGATTCGTTCGAAGGCCGCCTCGTAAGTGCTGAGCGCGTCCTCGATGCGGATACCGGAGAGACGCATCTCCAGGAGGCGAACCAGGGGCAGCGTGGATCGGCGCTCAGTGAGAGCCACTACGATCCGGTGCGGCCGGAGCCGGCCCACGACTTCGCCCAGGTCGGCGATGCCGCCAAGCCGCTGGTGGCAGGGCGGGCTCGTATCGTCCAGAAAGCCCAGCGGGGTCATCCCTTTCTCGGGATGCCTTGCCAGCTGGCCGATGATCTCCTGCACGATGGCCGAATTCCCCAGAAAAATCACGCGCTCGGATGGCATCAGTTTCAGAAGCACGCCATTAAAGAAAACGCGCCACGCTACCACGGCAATGATCGTCAGCGCGGTCCCGGCGATCATGGGGCGGCGCGGCACCACAAACTGCTGCAGCTTCAGGTAACTCAGCAGCGCTTCGGCCAGGAATGCGACCCCAGCCACCACCCCCGCCGTCTGCAGGTCTCTGAGATGCACGCCCAGGTTACTGTACAGATCGTGGAGATAAATGCCCGCGATCAGGCAGAGGGTAACAATCAAGATGCGCAGCCAGCCATTGTCGTCGAGGAGAAACACCGGACCATCCAGGCGCAGTAGTGCGAAGGTTGCTACGACGTAGCAGGAATAGATCAGGAGAAATTCCGAAGCCAGCAGTACGACGACGCGGCCCGAAACATGGCGGCGAAACACGGAGAATTAGAAAAACTAGCTTCCAGCCCGCAGCACAACCTGCCCGGGAACAGTCGATTGCTTCGCACCGTGCACCAGGCCGAGCACGGGAAGGCCGCTGGCTTGAATTTGCTCCATCGCCGCGGCCGTCTGTTGTTGGGTCAGCACCAGATGGTCCGCCCAGGTGAGGATCTGGTCCAGGCTGCTGGTGAGCAGCCGTCCAATATGTGGAATGGTCTCGACAATGAAATTGCGGTTGGATCCGTAAATGGCGTCAAGGCGGATGCGTGGGTCAAACACCTTCACGTCGCATCCCTTGCCGATGAGCTGCTCGAGTAACGTGACCACCGGGCTTTCGCGCAGGTCGTCCGTATTTTCCTTGAATGCCAGCCCGATCACGCCGATGCGCTGCGCGGACAGATCAAGAACGGCCTGGATGGCGCGGTCCAGATGCTGCTGGTTGCTGGGCAGGGCCGACTCCAGCAGCGGCAGCTTCAAATCCAGATGCGCTGCCCGATAGACCAGCGCCCGCAGGTCCTTCGGCAAGCACGAGCCGCCAAAGGCGAACCCGGGTTTTAAATATGCCTTGGAAATGTTGAGCTTCACGTCTTCGCACAGCGTGGCCATCACTTCGTGGCCGTCCACGCCCACCTGCTCGCACAATGCGCCGATCTCGTTAGCGAACGAAATTTTTACGGCGTGGAAAGCGTTGGAAGCGTATTTGATCATCTCAGCGGTTCGCAGCGATACCAGGCTGGCTTTCACTCCGAGCGGCTGGTACAAGTCCGCGATGCGTGTGATGGCTGGTCCATCGCCGCCGCCGATCACCAGCAGTGAAGGCTCGAAGAAATCGCGCACGGCTGAACCTTCGCGAAGAAACTCCGGGTGCGACACCACGCTCACCGGCGCGCCATGGGCAAAGGCCGGCTGCACCACTTCCTCGCAGGTGCCAGGAAAGACCGTGCTGCGTATTGCTACTACCAAGGGCTTCGAGCGGGTCCCCACCTGCGCGGCAATTTCAGCCACGGCCCTGCGCAATTGCTGCAGTCCCAGGTTGCCGTTCTTCTCCGACGGCGTTCCGACGCAAACGAGTGCGATGTCGGCTTCGGCGATCACATCGGCTGAGGTGGAAGCCGACAATCGCCCGGCGGCGATATTTTCTTGGACCAGAACTTCCAGGCCCGGTTCATAAAAAGGCGCGCGGCCGTTGCGAACTTCCTTGACTTTGTGTTCGTCCCGGTCGACGCCATAAACGCGATGTCCCAGGCTCGCTAAACAGGCAGCCGTCACGCACCCGACATAACCTAGACCGAGTACGGCAATATGAGCCGGATTTTCCGTTTTCATGCGTAAGTGTTCAACGATAAATCCTTAGCTTCAAGTATGGCACCGAGGACGGAATCGTGCGCCCGGCGCCAGCGCGGGGTACAGTAAAGACAAAACAATGCAGTCTACCGCAGCAACCGCCGCACAGACTCTGGAAGAGAAGATCGCCAGCCGCACCGCTCGCGTCGGCATTATCGGTCTTGGTTATGTTGGCTTGCCGCTGGCGATGGAATTCGCCCAGGCGGGGTTCCCGGTCACCGGAATCGATATCGAACCATCGAAGGTCGCGCAATTGAATCGCGGCGAATCCTATGTACAGGATGTAGCGCCGGATGTTCTAGGGTCGATGATCGATGCCCGGAAGTTTCGCGCGACTACGGACTTTTCGGTTATTTCCGAATTAGACACCATCAATATCGCGGTACCGACGCCTTTACGGAAAACCAAAGATCCGGATATGAGTTACATCGTGTCCGCTTGCCAGGCTATCGCGAAATACTTCGGTCCCGGTAAGTTGGTAATTCTGGAATCCACCACTTATCCGGGCACCACGGACGAATTAGTCCTGCCGATGCTGGAACGTCCCGGAATGAAGGTTGGGGAACAATTCTTTCTGTGTTTCTCGCCGGAACGGGTGGACCCTGGAAACCCGCAGTTCCAGACCGCGAACATTCCCAAAGTGGTGGGCGGCATCACGCCCGCGTGCACGAAATTAGGCGCGCTGTTTTATTCGCAAGCGCTGGAGCAAGTGGTGCCGGTTAGTTCTACCAGCGTGGCGGAGATGGTGAAACTGCTCGAGAACACTTTCCGCATGATCAACATAGGGCTGGTGAACGAAATGGCTTTGATGTGCGACCGGATGGGTATCAATGTCTGGGAAGTAATCGATGCCGCGGCCACCAAGCCATTCGGATTCATGCCGTTCTATCCCGGTCCCGGCCTGGGCGGGCACTGCATCCCAATCGATCCGTTCTACCTATCGTGGAAGACCAAGCAGGCTGGCATCGAAGCGCGTTTTATCGAGCTGGCCGGATACATCAATGGTCAAATGCCGCACTTCGTGGTGGACAAAATTCAGAACGCGCTGAACGATCATTCCAAGCCCCTCAAAGGCTCGCACATCCACATTCTGGGCGTGGCCTACAAGCGCAATATCAGCGATGTACGCGAATCGCCGGCGCTCGATATTATCCTGCTGCTGGAGCGCCGCGGCGCGCGCATCACTTACAGCGATCCGTTCGTTCCCCAGCTCCAGTTAGACGGTCATCAACTGACATCCGGGGACGCCATCCCCCTGTCCGCCGAAGCCGACTGTGTGGTCATAGTCACCGATCACAGCAGCTTCGATTACTCCGCGATCCTGGAGCAAGCCCGCTTAATGGTGGACACACGCAATGCGCTGAAGAATCATCCATCGCCCAAAGTAGTGCGGCTGTAAGAGATTCATCAATCTCCGGCATGGTAGCATCTGGGGATGGAGGGACCGGTTTGCTCGATTTCCTGAAGCCGCCCGTGGCAGCGTTACAGGATTTCTATGTTCTCTCCGGACGCGCCGTCCGCAATCTTTTCCGCGGACCGCACTACGTTGACGACATCTTTCTCCAGATGGACGCGATCGGCGTCGGAAGCCTGCCGATTGTCATCCTCACCGGGTTTTTCAGCGGCGTAGTCATCACTATGCAAATGGCTCGCGCGCTGGAGCAGTATGGCGCCACCGGGCAGGTGGGCCAGATCGTCGCCATCACGCTGGTTCGGGAGCTGGGGCCGGTACTGACTGCGCTTCTGGTGGCGGGACGCAATGCGTCCGGGATCGCGAGCGAACTTGGTTCCATGAAGGTTACCGAGCAGATCGACGCGATGCGCGCCCTGGGAACCGATCCCATTCAGAAGCTGGTGACGCCGCGCATGATCGCCACCGCCATCATGCTGCCGCTGCTGGTGATTGTCGCCGATACCGTTGGCCTGTTGGGCGGGTTCGTCATCGCCTATCTTTCCATCGGCCTGACAGCTTCGCAGTATTGGACCAACGCTTACCAGGCGCTGGCGTATAACGACGTCGTACAGGGGCTGCTGAAGCCGTTTGTCTTCGCATTCATCATTTCTCTCGTGGGTTGTTTTTATGGGCTGCGCACGTCGGGTGGAACACAGGGTGTCGGTCTGGCTACCACCAAAGCTGTCGTGGTTTCTTCGGTGTGGGTATTCGTGGTCACATCCATGCTGACCCGGATTTTCGTTAATTTGCACTGACAAACTGATGAACTGATGAAATCATGAGCGCCCCGTCCGGTACCGCTGAGACCAGAGAGCCTGCTCCGGTTCGAAGGAGTCAGCTTGCACTTCGATGAAATCGTGGCGCTGGACTGCGTCTCGTTTGAAATGGGCGCTGGTGAAACGCGCGTCATCCTGGGTGCGGCGGGCAGTGGCAAGACCACGCTGCTCAAGACGGCGCTGGGTTTGATCCGGCCAGACTCGGGCCGGGTCTTTTTGGTCGGCGAAGAGATCACCGGCTTGAAGGAAAACCAAATGTTCGCTATACGCAGCAAGGTGGGCGTCCTGTTTCAGGAAGGCGGTTTGTTCGACTCCATCACCATCGCCGAAAACGTCGCCTATCCCTTGCTCAATCGCAGCACGCATGAGGTGCCCCTGGAGGAAGTGGAAACCAAGGTTCGGGAGGCGTTGCGCTTTGTCGAACTGGAGCAGACGATGGACCAGTTTCCGAGTGAATTGTCGGGCGGCATGCGGCGCAGAGTTGGCATCGCGCGAGCCGTGGTCAGCGAACCGCCGCTGGTCTTGTACGATTCACCCACGGCTGGCCTCGATCCCATCACCGCCACCACCATCATGGCGTCTGATCGCCAAAGAGCGAGATTCCAACGATATCGCCAACCTGATCGTTACCCAGCGCTACCAGGACGGGCAACTCATGGCCAACTTTCGATACAATCGCACAAGCGGACATTTGGAGCCGGATTCCGGTAACGGGGTGGGTGAGAACGGTTCCGATCCGACACGTACCGTCTTTATGGTGATGAAGGATGGGCAGGTGGTCTTTGAGGGCACCCAGCACGAACTGGAGGCGTCCCAAGACGAGTACATTCAGAAGTTTGTGCCGAAACACTCATAAAATATGCCAGTTCAGAGCAAAGCTTCTTGGGCGCGACTCAAAGTGGGGGTGCTCGCGCTGTTCGCGATGGCGATCTTGGCGGCCCTGATTTTTCTGATCACCGGCAACACCAATATCTTCGAATCGCATGTCGCTGATTTACACCTACATGGCCGACGCCGCCGCGCTGACGAATGGCGCGCCGGTGAATCTGGACGGCATTCCGATCGGCAAGGTCAAAGCAGATTAGGCTCTCCGGGCTCAAGGATCCGACGCGCTTGGTTCGCCTCGACATGGAGATTCCCGAGGGGCAGTCTGAAGAACATCCCGAACGATTCGCTGGCCTCCATCGGCTCGGCCAACGTGCTGGGCACCAAGTACATCAATATCAAGACCGGCAAGGCGAGACCACGGTTATTGCCGCGGGACAGGAACTCCCAGCCTCAGCACCAGCGAATTTTAGGATCTGCTGCAGCAGAGCGTTGGCCGTGATGAATTCGGTGCAGGGCACCCTGCAGCGGGTGGACAAAATCGTCGGCCATGGTGGAATCGGGGAAAGGCACCATCGGCAAACTGCTGGTGGATGAGACCCTCTACAACAACCTGCTACAAATCCTCGCCAAGTGAAAGGTTGGCGGACGCCCTGAACAGCGACAAGGGCACGATCGGCATTCTGCTGAATAATCGAGAGCTTTATGACAATCTCCGCGCGACGCTGGGCCGCGCCGACAACATCATGCAGAAATTGCAAGCGGGCCAGGGAACCGCGGGCAAGTTCCTCAAAGATCCGGCGGTCTACGACGAAACCAGACAGACCATCGCGGGCATGCACAAGCTGGTGGACGACTTGAACGCAGGCAAAGGCACCGCCGGGCAATTGCTGAAGAGCGACGATTTGAGCAATCAGCTGAAGGCCACCATTGGCAAGCTCGATTCGATCCTGGATAAGCTGAACTCGGGCAAGTCCCGCCCCGATGAGAAGGGGATTGAGACCCTTCGAGGTTTCCTACCAAGGAGAAATCACCTTTCAGTCCGGACTCCCGCCCCGATGAGAAGGGGATTGAGACGTAAGTTCATCAGCGGCGCGGGCATAGCCAGCGGTTCCAGGCGCCGGTTCGGTTTGCGAGGCGCGCCAGTCCAGGCGGTAAATGATCGGGTAATCAGGATTCCGGCGTCGCCAACTGGCTTGTGTTTTTTGCCGTCGCGCGGTTTGGCAGTCCGGTTTGGTGCAGGCGTGCTGGCGGTCTCCCACTCGCGGGTCCGGCCGAAACCACCGGCGGCATATAGAACACGGTCTCTTCCGGGCCTCTGGCATGGTGAGCTTCTATCGTCACCATCGGGTCCGGCGCGAGGATTCAGGGGGCTCAGTTCAGAACGGGTGGGTCAGTTTTGGTGAGCACAGGTGGGTAACTTCTCGTGAGCGCCGAAGCCCTGATGCGTCTGTGAGGCGATAACCGATTAAGGCCCCAGGTCGGCTGGCGGCTGTCACTGAGCGTCTACCACCGAAGGAGCCGTCTAGATCTGTCAAGTGCTTTGCGAACACCGTAGCCGCCAACGGCGGAAACGCATTGCCTATTTGTCGAGATATACTCATGATGCTTCCAGCGAATTGATAGTGTCTGCGAAGGACTGCAAGCGTGCACATTCTCTCACTGTCAAAGGTCGATCTTCGCGCGGATGAATAAATTCCC
>CAWKEP010000010.1:0-399070 GCA_963848735.1 Bryobacterales bacterium | reverse complement strand
CTGGATTAAAAGGAATTTAGAATGCTACATACCGTAGAGATTGACCTGGATGGTCGAAAAATCACCCTGGAAACAGGCAAGATCGCCAAACAGGCCAATGGCGCCGTCGTGGTTCGTTCCGGGGACTCCGTTGTTCTAGTCAGCGCCTGCGCGAATGAGGAGCCCAAACTGGGCGCCGCGTTCTTCCCGCTCACCGTCGATTATCGCGAATACACTTACGCCGCCGGGCAAATTTCCCGGCGGCTTTATCAAACGCGAGGGACGTCCCTCGGAAAAAGAAATCCTTACCAGCCGTCTGATTGACCGGCCCATCCGCCCGCTGTTCCCCGAAGGCTTCATGAACGAAACCCAGATCATCGCCATGGTGCTTTCGGCCGATCCCGAGCAGGATCCCAGCTCGCTGGCCATCATTGGCGCGGGCGCCGCGCTGGCCATCTCCGATATTCCGTTCCATCATGTGCTGGGCGGCGTGCGCGTTGGCATGGTGAACGGCAAGTTTGTCGCCAACCCCGACCTACGACGAAACGCGCGAGTCCAAGCTGAATATCGTCGTGGCGGGCACCGAAGAAGGCATCGTCATGGTGGAAGCGGGCGCGCAGCATGCCACCGAAGAGGAAGTGCTGGAGGCCATCGAGTTCGGCCACGATTGCTGCAAGAAGATCGCCGCCGGCATCCGCGAACTGGTGCCAAGGCCGGCAAGACGAAGCGGACGTTGACGCGCCCGCCGTCAATAAGGCGCTCTACGCGAGCATCGAGTCGCAGATCCGCAAGGATCTGACCGACGCTCTCGACACCAAAAAGTATCCCAAGCTCGAAAGCTACCATCGCGTTCACGAAGCCAAGAAGAAGGTGGTGGAGGCGCTTCCCGAGGAACAGAAAGCCGAAGGCGAAAGAGCTGTTCGACGCGCTTGAAAGAGCGCATCTTCCGCGACGAAATGCTGAAGGCGCAGCGCCGTCCGGATGGCCGCGCGTTCGACGAAATCCGCAATATCGATTGCGAAGTGGGCGTGCTGCCCCGCACGCACGGCTCGGCGCTATTCACGCGCGGCGAGACTCAGGCGCTGGTTACCGTCACCCTGGGCACCAAGGACGACGAGCAGCGCATCGAAATGTTCGATCCCACCGAGACCTCCAAGCGCTTCATGCTGCATTACAATTTCCCGCCGTTCAGCGTGGGCGAAGTTGGGTTCATGCGCGGACCCGGCCGCCGCGAAATCGGACACGGCGCGCTGGCGGAACGGTCGCTGGCGGCCGTGATTCCCGACGAAAGAAGTTCCCCTACACCCTGCGCGTGGTCAGCGACATTCTGGAGTCGAATGGTTCCAGTTCCATGGCCACCGTCTGCGGCGCGACCCTCGCGTTGATGGATGCGGGCGTGCCGATCGCCGGATCCGATTGCCGGCATCGCCATGGGCCTGGTGAATGGAAGGCAACGACTACGCGATCCTGACCGACATCGCCGGCGCCGAAGACCATTACGGCGACATGGATTTCAAGGTCGCCGGATCGCGCGAGGCATCACCGGCCTGCAGATGGATATCAAGGTGCCCAACGTCACCACCAAGATCATGAAGGAGGCGCTGGAGCAGGCCAAGGGCGCCCGCCTGTTCATCCTCGACAAGATGGTGGCGGCCTCGCGAGCCGCGCAGCGAAATGTCGCAGTACGCGCCGCGCATCTACACTCTCCAGATTCCCACCGACAAGATTCGCGACCTGATCGGACCGGGCGGCAAGATGATTCGCAGCATCGTCGACGAGACCGGCGTCAAGATCGACGTCGAAGACGACGGCACGGTGAAAATCTTCGCCTCCGACGGCGAATCGGCCGACAAGGCCATCCAGCGCGTCACCGACATCTGCGCGGTGGCCGAAGTGGGCAAGACCTATCTGGGCAAAGTGGTGCGGCTGGTGGATTTCGGCGCGTTCGTCGAGATCTTCCCCGGCACCGACGGCCTGCTGCACATCAGCGAGATCTCGGAGAACCGCATCAAAGCGGTGCGCGACGAGTTGAAGGAAGGCGATCAGATCCTGGTGAAGGTTCTGGCGCTCGAAGGCAACAAAATCAAGCTGAGCCGGAAGGCCGTGCTGCGCGAGCAGCGCGAGAAACTCAAGCCAGTACATGTAACTTAGGCGTTTCATGCGGGTAGGGATACGATCCCTACCCCAATTTGATTATTTGGTCTACTGCGCGGCTGCCGGCGCGGCTTTCTTGCGGGCGGCGCGGCGCTTTTCCACTGGCGGCGTGCGATCGCTCTTTTTCAACGCCGTCAACGCGATGGCAAGCACAAACTTCTTTTCTCCCGTGATCGTCGAATTTGATCACGATATATTCTTCCGTGCAGGAAAGCACCGAACCAAGACCGTACTTGGAGTGCTCGATCTGGGCGCCTTGCGCAAAAGCTGGTTTGAATGCCATAAGGGGGATTTGCTGATGCCTCAGTATTATTGTAACATTGAGCGCAAGATGGCCTGTCCCAAAGACGTTACGAAGACCCTTGAAAACACTTGGCTACCGGCCCTCCTGCTAGCCGTCTGCATCGCGCGGCTGTGGCTGATGCCGCTGCCTTCCAGTTTCTGGGTGGACGAGATGGCCACCGCGTTTGTGGTACACCACGGGCCAAATCATCCGTCCTTTGCGGTGGCTCCCCAGGTGCCCGATTCCATCTATTACCGCCTGCCTCAAGGAGCCGAAGCGCTGTTCGGTTTCTCGGAAGTCTCTTACCGGCTGCCATCGGTGCTGTTGATGGGGATCGCGCTGTTCCTGATTGCCCGTTTGGCGGCGCGGCTGGTTGCTCCGAAGGCGGCGTGGTTTGCCGTCTTTGTCTGCCTCTCCATGAGAGGGATCAATGATCAGGCGGCGGATGCCCGTCCGTATGCACTGGGTACATGCCTGGCGGCGGCGAGTCTGCTGTTCCTGATCCGTTGGATGGACTGGTCGCATTGGTGGGACGCCGCGCTGTTTGTTATCTTGGCCGCGCTGGTGTGGCGCGTGCACTTGCTGTTCTGGCCGTTCTATATCGTTTTGGCGCTGTACGCCGCCGTTCGTTTGCTGCGGCACGACACTCGGGTTGGATGGACTTCCGCGCTCGTCGTGTTCGCGTTGCTGGGATGTGCGTTACTGCCCGTTTTCTTCGACGCGCTACATTTGTTCCGCCAGGCGACCGCGCATGTGATTGTTGCGCTTCCCACCTTCCGCGATCTGCGTATTTCGCTGAAGTTCGGCATCATCGTCATTTGCGGAGCCGGTGCCTTCGCCCTGGGACTACTGTTTCGATGGCCTCGCGTTCAGGCGTTCTCATTGAGTAGTTCCGTGGTGTTGATCGCGGCCTGGTGGCTGATCCAACCGCTGGCGTTGTTCGCGGTCTCGCTTCTGACGGGCAGCAGCTTGTTTGTCACGCGGTATCTTTACATCGGACTGCCGGGTGCGGCTCTCGCGGCAACTTGGGCCGCTGGCAATTTTATTCCAGCCGCCCGCTGGAGGCCGCTGACGCTAGCATTCGGGCTTGGAGTGCTAATTTTTCTGGGCCAGTGGCGCGAGCCCTGGCCGATGCACCACGGATCGGATTGGCGCCTGGCCGCGCATACGGTTGACGAAATGGCCGCCGGGGATCCCGATCTACCGGTTCTCTGCCCTAGCCCTTTTATCGAAGCCCGGCCGCCCGTCTGGCAGCCCTCCTATGCGCTTCCGGGTTTCCTCTACTGTCATCTACCTGTCTATCCATTTCGGGGCCGGCCGTATTTGCTGCCGTTTGACGAATCCCCGGAAGCCGAGCGCTACGTGACGAGCCTGGCGGAGGGTCCGATTCCGGCATCTGGGCGTTTTCTGATTTATGGCGGCTCCCTGAGCGTTCGGTATTGGCGGAATTGGTTTTCGATCCGCCCCGAGTTTTCCGCTTGGCATCGCGAGCGATTGGGGAACTTTGGCGACGTGGTGGTGGAAATGTTTGAGCGGCCAGGCGTTGCCGCCCCCAAGTCCAGCCGTATAATGTAGGGGAAGCGGTCTGAATGCTGGATCTAAAGAAGAAGCTCGAAGACGAACTGGCGGCGCTGGAAAACGAACTGCGCGTCGATCTCCCGCGTGAGATCTCGAAGGCGCGCGCCCATGGTGACCTGAGCGAAAACGCCGAGTATCACGCTGCCAAGGAACGTCAGGGCATCGTCAACATGCGGCTGGGGCAAGTGCGCTCGCGGCTGCGAGAGTTGTCCATGGTGGATATGGCGCGCATCCCGAAGGACCGGGTGGGCTTGGGGTCCACGGTCACCGTGCTGGATCTCACGAAGGAAGAGGAGATCACCTACAGCCTGGTAACCAGCGAAGATGCCGACGTGGCCCAGGGCCGCATCTCCACTACTTCTCCGATTGGCCGCGGGCTGATCGGCAAAAAGGTGGGCGATACGGTGAAAGTCCAGATCCCCGGAGGTATGCGCGAGATGGAAATTATCCAGTTGACCACGATTCACGACATCGCCTGATGATCCGTTTTCGAGCTAGAATCGGAGAGGGCCGCCCGGCATGACATACACCCGCGCGATCGGCATTACGTGCAATAAGGTTATCCGCCTCATTGTCCACGGACTTGCTCTCTCAAAAATCCACCCCAACGTTCTCACTTTTCTCGGGCTCGTCATCAATATCGTGGCCGCCGTTTTGCTGGGCGCGGGACAATTCCGCTCGGCCGGTTTCGTGATCATCGGCGCAGGACTCTTCGATATGGTGGATGGCCGGGTGGCGCGCGAAACCAACCGGGTGACGCGCTTCGGAGGTTTTTTCGATTCCGTCCTGGATCGCTATTCCGATCTCGCGCTCCTGATGGGTTTGCTGGTTTACTACGGCACCATCAACCGACCTTTCTACGTGGTGCTGACCGCCATCGTGATGACCGGATCGGTGATGGTGAGCTACACTCGCGCGCGCGCCGAAAACACTATCCCGAGTTGCAAGGTCGGTTTTCTGGAGCGGCCGGAGCGCGTGGTGCTGCTGATTATCGGCGCATTGTTCGACCACATGGCGCCGGTGCTGTGGGTGATCGCGGTGCTTTCCAACATCACCGTGATTCATCGCATGGTGTTTACGTTCCAGGAAGCCAAGCGCCTGGAAGAAGCTCAGCTACGGCCGGCCCCGGTGACCCAGAGCGAGCCGCGATAGCGCGTCGCCAGTCAGCCGGTAGACTGTCCATTCATCTAACGGAAGCGCACCCAGGCTGCGATAGAACTCGATGGACGGCGTGTTCCAATCCAAGACCGCCCACTCCAGCCGTCCGTATCCTCGATCGATTGCGATTTCTGCCAACCGCGCCAGCAGGGCTTTGCCGATTCCTTTGCCGCGATGCTCGGGATCGACGAAGAGATCTTCGAGATAGAGGCCGGTTTGTCCAAGAAACGTGGAGAAGTTGCGGAAATACAGCGCGAATCCCACCGGCGCTTCGTCCCAATAGGCCAACAGCACTTCAGCTACTGGATTCGGGCCGAACACATTTTTGTGGATGTCCGCTTCCGTCGCTACTACTGAGTTCGACAGCTTCTCGTACTCGGCGAGTTTGCGAATGAAGGTGAGAATCAGGGGAACATCGTTTTCCGAAGCGGGCGCGATTTGTAAACTCATAATAAAGCTTCCACGTGGGCGCGTACGCCTGCAGCCAGTCCCGTAAGACTGTAGCCGCCTTCCAGTACCGAGAGCAACCGGCCACCGGCGTATTTGTCGGCGATTTCGCGCACTACGCGCGTCAAGTCGGCGAAATCAGGGTCCGTTAACGTAAAGCCTCCCAGTGGATCGCCCATTCTGGAATCGAACCCGGCTGAAATCAGGACCAGCTCCGGCTTCAGTTCCGCCGCCGCAGGAATGAGCTGTTCCTGAAACGCGCCCAGAATCTCGTGACGGCCCGATCCGGCGGGAAACGGGCAGTTCAACGTCATTCCCTGACCCGCGCCTTCGCCGCGTTCGCTGCGGGCGCCTGTACCGGGATACCAAGGCGATTGGTGCGTGTTGAAGACGAACACCGTGCCGTCGGCGTAGAAAATATCCTGGGTGCCGTTGCCGTGATGGACGTCCCAATCGGCGATCAATACTCGTCCGATGCCATATTTGCGCTGCGCGTAGCGGGCCGCGATCGCGATGGTGTCGAAGATGCAGAAGCCCATCCCGCGCGTTGCATTGGCATGATGGCCGGGGGGCCGGCCGATGGAAAACGCGTTGGCGACGCGCTTCTCGAAGATGGCATCGATGGCATTGAGCGCGCCGCCCGCCGAGCGCAGCGCCGCGTCCAGTGATTTTGGCGAGATGGTGGTGTCGCCGGTGCTGAGCTCATGGCGTCCTTCCAAGATCTCGCGTTCCGCAAGCTCGATGTAGGAGCGAGAGTGGCACAACGCAAGTTCGTCGTGCGTGGCGAGGCGCGGCGGAATGGAAACCAGCTTCAGACCATGCAGCGCGCCCACGGCCGCATCGAATCGCGCGGGCTGCTCGGGATGCTGCGGACCTGTTACATGCTCCTTGCAAACTGGATCCGCTGCGAGCCCCGTCATTATCTCCCAAATTCTAGCAGCCCGAACGAGCCTGGGATTACCCGGCGGCGCGGCCGCGCTTTGGCGTCACCTTCAGCCGGCGGCAGCGTTTCAACCTCCGCCACTGCGAGATAGACATTGTGTGTCTTGGGATCGAGCGCCATGGTCCGCGCGCCTTTTTGCGTTTTCACGTTTTCAACCACGGTATATTTGTCCGGCGAATCCTCGTGGATCACGGTGAGGACGCCATCTTGACCGCAGGAGTTCAGGACATATTTCGTTTCCGGATCGAACCAGGTGGCGTCTACTCCGTCGCCGATCGGCACAGTGGTCACAACCTTGCCTGTATCGGCGTCCATGACAGCCATCATCTTGTTGTCGCAGCCTGAAAACAGACGGCGGGTTTTGGGGTCCATCGCCATTCCGGATGGTTCCTGGCACGGGGCGAGCGGCCACTTGTGGAGGACCATCAGGGCCTTGGCATCGATGTCCATCACTTCGCTCTTGTCTTCGATGTTGACGTACACATGGCCTTTGCCGTCCGCGGCGGCGAACTCGGGTTTGCCTTCCAGCGTCACGGTGCCAGCCAGCACTCCCTTTTCGGCGTCGATCGCGGTGGCGCTGGCGCTGCGGCCGTTGAATGCGAACACGCGCTTGGTCGCGGGATCGTAAATGATGCCGTCCGGATTCATCCCGGCGGGAATCTCTCCGGTCTTAGCGAGGGTCTTCAGGTCGAACATGACCACCTGATTGGCTGCGCCATCGCTAATGAAGCCCCGGTTGAATTCGGGAGCCAGCGCGATGCCGTGCACGAGCTTCAGCCCGGTGATCTTACCAGTCACTTCGCCTTTGTTACTGTCTATGACAGCCACTTCCGTGCCGTGCGAGACGAATACGCGGCCGGTAGAGGGATCGGTGGTTAAGTAGTCCCAGAATCCGTCGCCGGGAATGGAAATTTTCTTGAGTTGATGGTAACCGCTTTGCGCGAAAGCAACGGCCAAAACGAGCAGTAAACAGGCGCTTCTGGGCATGCTGCCATCCTATGCTAATTGCCTGAAGGTTTGCTGAGGCTAGCGGGCCGCGCGTAAACGGTTCTTGGCGCCGGATGTTTCCACGCCAAAATTGATGGGTCCGGATCCGCGCATACCCTGCACCGAAATCCGCCACAATCCCGTTTCCGGATTCGGCACGCGGAACGATTTCGGATTCGTGTCGCCAGAATATCCGGTGGTGTCTGCATACGCTGCGTAGTGACGTCCACTGGGACTCATCAAGTGCAGGTCGAGATCGCCGGGCGAGCCGGCCCAAGAAAGCGTGACGTCCAAGACCTTTGATCCTCGCGCGACCGAAACCACATCGGTCCACCACTGTTCGACCGAGACCGCGCCCGAAAGCTGCCCGTCGGCAGAGCCTCCGCCAGGCGTAATTATCCGGCGTGACTTGCAATCGCATAGCGCCGATTCGTTGGTGGATACCACGGTGCGATAGCCGCTTCCGCGCTTCCAATCCGACATATCGTCGAACAGAAACGGAACGCTCGACGATGAAATGGGAAGCGCGCGGGTGACACTGACGTGCACGTGATAGCCGCCCCCTTCGCCGAGTGTGTAGCCGCTGTTACCGGCTGTCGCCAGCGCCTGTCCCTGCTGGACGTGCTCGCCGTTCTTCACTACGAACGTTCCGGTGGCAAGGTGGGCGTAATGGCTGTATTCGCCGTTGCCATGATCGATGGTGACGTAGTTGCCAAAGGAATGATGCCGGTGATCCTGCCCAAGGCCGAGATCGTGCGTGTAGGCGATCCCCTCCTTCATGGCCACTACGCAGCTTCCGGCGCGAGGCGCGATATCGAACGCATGCAGGCTGTTGCCCCAGTGCGAGAATGTGCCATACGGGCCTTGGGTGACGATCCAGGGCACGCCCGCCGCGGTCGGCAGTTTATAGCCGCCGGTCTCGATCAGGAACTGCGCGGGCCGGCTCATGCGTTGATCCGGGCTTTCGACGATGACCCAATACTCATTGGCAGGCAACCCCGCGTAGTGAACCACGAGTTGATTCGGGGCGAAGCTTTGCGGCTGCAAGCTGGCGAGGTATTTCCAGTCGCCTTGCTGCCTGTACTCGGCGATCAACACCAGCGAGCCGGGTTGAAAATTCTTGCCGCGCACGGTGAAGTCGATTTCTTGCGTCCGCTGGCCGGGCCAAGTCACGCTGGTGACGACGGGTCCGCCATTGTCGGTATCGGCTGCGATGCTGAAGGTTCGCGAGAAAGCCACAGATCCGTTTGCTACGCCGCGAACGGTCCAATTCCCGGGCTGGGATGCCGCGGCGAATCCCGCGATCGGCAATTGGGACGTGAAACAGAGCTCGCCGGCGTTGGGTAGCTCGCCATACTCGGCCGTGGTTGCGAGCGTCCCCGTTGGATCCAGCCACTCGACGCGCAATTGATCCCCGGCGCGAACCTGCAGCGCGACGAACCAGACAAAGGCCTGGCGGTCCACGGGTTGGAACACTGAGATGGCTTTGGGTGCTACGCAGGCTTGCTCACTGACCGATGCGGCGGTACGGCTGTCACGGACGGTCAGCGCCCAAGTGGTGGGGGCAAACCAAAGGAGGGAAAGTACTAGAAATGCTCGCGAGGGGGCCAAAGAGGCTAATCGGCTAATTACCGCCCAAACTTGAGCCCACGCCTCCCCTTGAAAACAAAGCGAAGAATAAGAAAAGCCATCCCTCCGCAGAGCAGCAGGCTCGGACCGTAGGCCAACAGGAACACCAGCACTCCGACAATCCCGGCCAACAAGCTCGCGTAGCCGTCGGCTGCGGCATCGCGAAATCGGTCCCAGGTGGAAAGCGGCGAGAGTTGCGCTTTGGAAGCTTCTCGCAAGGTGACGGTCAGGGTCGCATAATCCACGCGGTTCACGAGCGTCTTTTTCTCAGCTTCCATTTGCTCGATCTCGCCGCGTACGCGGTCCACTTCCTTCTCCACTGCGAGCACGTCGGTCAGTTTACCGGTGCGGTCGTGAAGCAGCGCGGTTAGCCGCTGTTCGGTGTTGCGCGCGTTGGCGAGGCGGGCGTCCAGATCCACGGATTGTCGAGTTACGTCTTCGCCGCTTTGCGACTCAGATTCCGCTTGGCCGAACTTCTTGATTTCGGCGACGGTCGGATCGAGTTGGTCGGCCGGAATTCGCAGCGTTGCAGTCAGGGAGCGCGGACTATCTGCTACCGCAACAACGTCCAACTGTCCGAAATATCCGCGGTGCCGCTTCAGGATGTCTTCGAGCGAGCCTCGTGCCTGGTCGAATTCTTTCGTGATCAGAGTGAGTTGGGATGTTCGTGCGATCATCGGCCTGGCGGGCGATATCAACTCAGCCGAAACCCGAGCTTGCATGGCAGCGAGCCTCGCCCGAGCCGCCTGATGCGTCATTTTCGGCAGAACCATCGAAAGAACCAGACACACTGTCGCCGCTACCGCTAACCAGTTCCAAAGCGCCGTTCGCCGCGGCCTCCAGAGCAAGCGTGCAGAAGACGGCCCGACCTCCCACGCCGCCATTTGCCGTGACACCTCCCTCAATTCCGCCGCCAACCGCTGGCACTCGGCGCATTCCTCCATGTGCTCGGCGACGAGAGCAGTCCGATCCGAGGGCAGCTCGCCATCCAGGTAGGCCATTACGTCTTCCCGTTCCACGGGATGTTCGTTCACTTGCATTTCACGTTCTCCAGACTGCCCGCCGGGTCCAGGCGGCTCTTCAATTCCAGTCGCGCACGAAACAATCGCGACCGCACCGTGTTCAAGGGAGTACCCAACACCGCCGCGATTTCGGAATAGCTGAGTTGTTCGTACTCGCGCAGCATGAGGATCTCGCGATCCTGCGCATCCAGCTTTTCCAGCGCCTGTCGCACCCACAACGCGTCTTCGGTTCCGTCCTGGTGCCTCGCCGTCGCCGCCGGAATTGTGCGAATTCCCTTCCGCCGGTCAGCCGCCAGCAAATTCATCGCGATTCCATACAGGTACGTCCGCACCGAAGCCCGTCCCTCGTACCGCGCCTTGCCCCGGATCACTGCCAGAAAGGTCTCTTGAGCCAGATCCTCGGCCCGCTCGCGAAGGTGTAAGCGACGGCGGAAGAATCCGAAGAGCGGCTCGCGATAGCGCGCAAACAGCTCCTCGAGTGCTTCGCGCGAACCACGCTGGAACTCCAGCATAAGCATTTCGTCGCTGACCATTCGGGTCTCTATAACTGTAGTGTCTCGAGTCGCTGAAAAGTTCCCGTCCGCCGAACTTTATGTCGTGGGAAACCGCACCAGAAATACCGAGCCCTAGCCCAGCATGCTTCGGATACGAGACTCGCATGATGACGTTGGGTGATCCAGGGCGCGATGAATCGCCCCAATCCCTACTTCGGCCCCAGCAAAACCTGAAAGCCGACATACGCGATCCAGGTGGGCTGGCCGTTATCGGCCGTAACGGTCACGAAACTACGGCCGCCCATCAGCAACAGGTTGATCGTTTTGCCTTTGTTGAGCGCCTGGCGTCCGCCGATGCCAATAGTGGATTCGCGCTGTTTCGGGTAACCGGTGGCGAATTCCCCGACACCTTGCCCAGGGGCGATTTGGTTCGCGTCGTGTTCATCATAGAGTTCGAGGTAGACCTCAGTGCGGTCGCCGAACTCGTGGCCCACCAGCAGTCCGCGATGCCAGGACTGCGGAACGCCGTGATTACCGAAGTCGTAGCCCGCTTCGCCGTTGATGCGAATGGGTCCCAGCCGGGCGTTGAACTCGATGGGCAGGTAGAAGTCGGGACCGCGCGCGACCAGGCCGCGCTGGACTGCGCTAGTGGGATTGTCGAGGAAAATCTGCGGATAGGTGGAGACGCTGAAGTTCAGGACCGGCTCGGGGGCGTCCGGAGCGGCGGACTGCGCCGGCGGGGCTGTGTGGTGGCCGAAGAGGCCGAGCAAACCGGTGCCAAAGGTATTCTTGATCCATGAATCCCCGGAGTGATGTTCGTAGAAGCGCCACTTGATGCCGAGGAGGCTCTCGCCGAGGCCGGCGATCACGTGGCCCTGTTGAGCCGGCGAGCCGGGAGTCGCTAACAGCGGGCGAATCTCCTCGATGGCAATGGGGAGCTCGTACTTCAGCTGAATGCGGTCGCCGAGGCCATAGTTGATGTCGAAATCGGGCACCTGGTAATTGCCCGAGCCGGGGTTGCGGTCGCCGATCCAGCCGAAGTTGATCTCCCAATGCTGGTTGCCGGGGGTTTCCGGATCGTCGGTACGAAAGGGGGGGCCACCCTGCCCATAGGCCGCAGCGGCGAAAAGCGTCGGCAGCGCAAAGCCGATGGCGTAGATCCAAGGATTCATCCCAGTGGGTCTAGTTGGAGCGATTCGTCATAGTTGATCGAACAGGTCGCCGAGGCGGATGGAGAAGCCGGGGATTAGGCTGGATTCGAAGATGCCGTTTTCGTCAAGGATGGCATTCCGCGCATCGGAAAACACGAGAGCCTTTCGCGAATCGATGTCGAGAATCCAGGCTTCCCTGGTGCCACACTTACGATAGCAATCTACCTTCTTTACAAGCTTCTTGAACGAATCATTCTCCGATACGATTTCAATCGCCAGATCCGGGACGAAGCGCTGCACGCGTTTCTTGCGATCGTAGAGCTTTTCCTTCTCTGGAACGGAGAAGGTCACATCCGGTCCGTGAGCATTCCCATTAAAATCGTATTCCTGTTCACTGACGACTCTGCCGAGCTTATGCGCTTTAACAAAGGGCAAAAGCATGGTAATCAGCAGATCCCGGAGGCAGTTGTGATCCGGTGTATTCCCTGACACGTCGACCAGTTCTCCGTCCACCAGTTCGTGATAGTACGCAAGCTCGTCTGGAAGCAGTTCAAAATCGTCGATAGTGAGCGGGCTGACGAGCCGCATAATCCTATTTTAGCTCCACCACCGTGGCGCCCGTTCCGCCTTCGGCGGGCGTGGCTGGATAATACTTCTCCACGTGCGGATTAGTCGCCAGCAATTCGCCGATTACTTTGCGCAGAATTCCCATGCCGTGCCCGTGCACGATTCGGACGCGATCCACGGATGCCATCGAAGCGCTGTCTAAGAACTTGTCCACCTGCTCGCGAGCTTCTTCGGCCCGTTTCCCGATCACGTTGATCTCGCGATAGGAGACGTCCCAGCGCGGGCCGGGTTCATAGGAAACATTCTTGGGCAGTCGCGTGCTTTCGGACGCAGCAGGCAAGACCTCCTCCACGTCGTCCGTGGTGACTTGCATTCGCATCAAGCCAGCTTCCACTTCGAGCCGGCCTCCGGAGAGCTTACGCTGGACCCGCGCGGGCTCTCGAACGCCTTTTAACCGGACTCGATCACCTTCCGCGATCGTCACGGCACGCTGTTCGGGAGCGGACGATGCTCCGAAGACTGCTACCCGGGCCTGCTCTTCAAACTCACGCTTGCTTTTCGCCACTCGGCGTTCCGCCTGCTCGGCTGCTTTGCGCTGTTCGGCTCCCGCTAGAACCTTTTGAATCAGCTCCTGACTTTGCGCTTCGAATCCGGCCAGAGCCGATCGGAGGCGCTCATCGAGTTCTTTGAACTTCACCGCTTCGCGCTGCTCAAATTCTTTGGTGAGTGTGTGCTCGCGCGCTTCCAAGGCCTGGCGCTGCTCCCGGAGGTCCTGCTCCTCGATCGCGGTCCTGCGCAGTCGTTGATGAAGCTCGTTCAAAAACACCGCGATATCGCGCTCGCTGGTGGACATGCGTTGGCGCGCGCGAGCGATCAGATCCTCCGAGAGTCCCAGCCTGCTTGCGATTTCGAGGCCAGCGGACTTGCCCGGCGCCCCCAATTGCAAGACATACGTCGGCTGCAAGGTTTGTTCGTTGAATCCCATGGACGCGTTCAACACGCCCTCCGTTGTCGCGCCGTAAATCTTCAGCGCCAGCAAATGCGTGGACGCGAAGGTGAACGCGCCGTGCGCGCGGAACGACTCGAGAATCGCCACTCCCAAGGCCCCGCCTTCTTCCGGATCGGTGGCGCGGCCCAGTTCGTCCAGCAGCACTAGCGATTGCGGCGTGACGGTCTCCAGCATCTCGCGCAGGCGTGCGATGTGCGCCGAGAAGCTGCTGAGGCTTTCTTGAATGGACTGCTGATCGCCCATTTCCGCCAGTACTTGCTCGAATAGCGGGAACTCGGCTTCCGCCGCCGGAACCGGTAGCGCCGATTGGGCCATCAGAGCCAGCAGTCCAACGGTCTTCATCGAAACCGTCTTGCCGCCGGTGTTCGGGCCGCTAATCAAAAGAGTCCTCTGTTTTTCGTCAAGAGCCAGCGAGATAGGAAGAACCGGCTTCCTCTGACGCCGCAGGACATCTTCCAACAGCGGATGCCGGGCGTCCTTCAATACCATCCTGCGATCCTTTTCGCTGCTGAATCGGGGGATGACGCAATCGAAATCCGATGCGAACGCGGCTTTGGCGAACAGCAAGTCCAAGCGGCCGATAGTTTCCACTAATACCTGGATCTGCGGCCCGTTAGTTCGCAACAATTCGGTGAGCTCGCGCAGTATGCGCAACGTCTCGCGCTGCTCTTCTTCACGCAGCCGGACCAGTTCATTATTCAGATCGATGGTCTCGAGCGGTTCGACAAATAGCGTGTGCCCGCTGCTACTCGCCCCATGGATCACGCCGTACACCTTGCGCTGTTGGCCCGCCACTACGGGAACCACGAAGCGATCGTTACGCAGCGTAATGAAATCTTCCTGCAGCGTGCCGTCGTCGTGGTGCGTCCGCAGGAATCGTTCGAGCGACGTCTGAATCTGCCGCTGCTGGCGCTCGATATCGCGTCGCAAACGCTGCAGAGCAACACTGGCATCGTCGGCCAGGGAGCCATCGGCGAGAACTTTGCCGCGCACATCGCGCAGTATCGGGCGGGGATCGGAAGTAGCGGCAACGTGCGCCGCCAGCCGCGGGATATTTCTCGCCTGCCAGATTCAGGGCTGCGCGAATTTCGCCGGCTTCTTCGATCAGACGGGCCATTTCCAGAATCTGCTTTGGCTCCAGCATCGCGCCCTGGATGCGCAAAACAGCGAGCGCCGCCGCGACGTCCGGAATGGAATTGAATCGCAAACGAATGGCTGATCCGCGGCCGGCTGTCTGAGGCTGGCGTGAAGCGCCCTGGTACGTGATGGCTTCGGCGACATCCGCCAGCGCGTGTTCCAGCGACGGCGCGATCGGAGTGCGGAGCCAGCTTTTCCAATTCGGCGCGCCCCAACGGACTGCCGACATAGCGCCCCACCAGCTCGCGCAGCGCTTCGAATTCCAGTAAGTCAGCGCTGAAGCTTTGCAAAGGCTCTCTCGATCACGCCCAGCGTGCCTTCCGTGAGGCGATAACGGCCCAGTTCCGATTCCGAGACCCAGGCCACCTGGCTGGCGTCGCTCGCGGGAGCCGCCTGGCCGCTCAAGCGGCGGCACAAATAATCCATCAACACGTAATGGTACTCGGGCTTTCCTGCGGCGTCGGGAATAATGCGCTCGAAAATCTCGAACATGAGGTACGGCTCGACGTCCAGGCCAGTTTCTTCCATCACTTCACGCCGGATGCCCTCCTCCAGCTTCTCACCGGTTTCGACGATACCGCCGGGAATGGACCAATAACCTTTGAGCGGCTCTTTGCCGCGCTCCACCAGCAAAATCCTGCCGTCTTCGAAAATCAACGCGCCGACTCCCAAAAACGGGCGCGACGGATACTGGCGGCTTTGCTCGCTAATAGGAACTCCCCTTCACGTTGAGACGCACGCGATAGAGCGAAGTCCGGGCCGTAATGTATAAGGAACCGAGATCCGGATCGCCAAAAGTGCAGTTGGATGGCGTCTCTTCGAGTACGATGTTTCCGAGCGGTTTTCCTTCGGGCGTGAATACCGCCACTGTTTTGGCGGCCACGTACAAATTGCCTTTTTCGTCGATGCAGATTCCGTCCGGCACGCCTTCGATGCCAGAAATCAAGGTGCGTTCATTGGACGCCGCGCCGTTTTTGTCGAGATCGTAGGCGCGCACATTACGCTCGTCGGAATTGCCGACGTACAGGGTGCGGCCATCCGGCGCCAGAGCGATTCCGTTGGGGCGGCCTTTTGGTTTCGCGATCACTTCCAACTCGCCCTTGCGGGAAATATGAAAAACGCCGAAGAAATCCAGCTCGCGGGTGTCCTGCTGGTTGCCGAAAGCCGGGTCGGTAAAGTAAACGTCGCCCTCCTTGCGAATCGCAAGGTCGTTGGGCGCGTTCAATCGCTTGCCTTGCCAGCGTTCGGCTACCACTTCCATTTTGCCCTTCTTGTCGGTGCGTGTGACCCGGCGGGAATGGCTCTCGCAGCTGTACAAGCGGCCTTGGGCGTCGAAACGGTTTCCGTTGGCGCCGTTCGAATTCTCGCGATACAGGCTCGCCGGCTCGCCCGGCTCGAATCGAAGCAGCTTGTTGTTCGGAATGTCGCTGAAAACCAGAAAGCCCATGGGCGACCAGGCCGGACCTTCGGTGAACGTATGGCCGGCGGACACTCGCCCCACCTTAAGATCGTCGAAGTCCTGCGCGGTAACGCAGTTGGCGAGCAGGAGGATGGAGAGCAACAGCCTCACGTAACGATCAGGTTATCAGACGGAGGGAAACGTGACCGGGGAAATCGCCTAGCCGGGCTAGTACGAACATCGTTAACGGGGAATTGCGCTGCCTCCTACCGGTTGATATACAATCTCCCAATGGCTCGCACTGATTATTACGCGGCGCGCCTCGCTGTTGCCTTTCTTGCATGCACCCCCAGTTGGGCGTTCCAGGCGTCCGGCGTCGACACCGCGGCCTCCATTCTGCCCCGTTTCCGGCCAGCCGTTTCCACTGGCCAAAATCTTCTACCCAGAGCTGACATCCGCATCGATTCCTCGCTGGTGCTGGTGCCGGCTCAAGTGACCAATATCCTAGGCGTGCCGATCACGAACTTGCATAAGGAAGATTTCAAAGTCTTCGAAGACGGCGTGGAGCAGCCCATCACGAATTTCGCCTTGGAAGACGCACCGCTCTCGATCGGACTGCTGTATGACATCAGTGGCAGTATGCGAAACAAGATCAAGAAGTCGACCGAGGCAGCGGCGGAGTTCTTCAAAACTTCCAACCCACAGGATGAGTTCTTTTTGATCGAGTTCAGCGACCGGCCGAAATTGAGTGTTCCATTCACCACCGATCCGGATGAGGTTTACGACCGGATCGCCCACGTCAAGCCTTTCGGGCGCACATCGCTATTGGATGCCATCCACATGGCCATGGGCCAAATGAAACACGCGCGGAACGCCCGGAAAGCGCTGGTGATCGTTTCTGACGGCGGAGACAATCGCAGCCGCCACACGGAGCGTGAGATCAAGAACGCGATGCTTGAGTCGGACGTTCAAGTTTATGCGATGGGCATCTTCGATGCGGAGGATGGATCCAAGCATTCGATCGAGGAACAGAACGGACCCCAACTGCTGGAGCAGCTAGCTGATCTGACGGGCGGACGCGAGTATCCGGTAAGCAGCTTGGACGATCTGCCGGCCATTAGCGCCCGGATCGGCAGGCAGCTTCGCAATCAGTATCTGTTGGGATATTCGCCGGTGAACCCGGAGCGCGATGGGAAGTACCGGACGATCCACCTGGCCGTAAATCCGAACCGGGCGGTGCTTAACCTGCGCGTCTATTATCGGCACGGCTACTATGCGCCTGGGTCGTGATGGCGATGCACGATCAGCTCCAATAACTGCGATCCAAGCTGCGATACTGCACCGCCTCAGCCAAGTGCTTGGCGGTGATGGGCTCGGAATGGTCCAGGTCGGCGATGGTGCGGGCAGCCTTCAAGATTCGGTCATGCGCGCGGGCGCTCAACCCCATGCGGCGCACGGCCAATTCGAGCGTTCGCTCACCGGCTTCGTCCAGGGGGCAGAAGGTTCTGAGGAGGCGCGAGGGAATACGGGAGTTATAGAATCCACGACGGCGCTGGATGAGACGGGCCGCTTCCACACGCTCCCGCATTTCAGCTGACGTGGTTCCGTGATCTTTGCCGCGCAGTTCTTTGTAGGCGACGGCGGGGACTTCGACATGCAGATCGATGCGATCGAGCAAAGGGCCGCTAACTTTGCTTAAGTAGCGTTGAATGATTGCGCCGGTGCAGCGGCATTCGCGGTTGGGATCCGAAAAATATCCGCACGGGCAGGGGTTCATGGCGCCGATGAGAATGAAGTCGGCGGGGAACGAGAGCGTCATGTTGGTGCGGGCCAGGGTGACGGACGAGTCTTCGAGAGGCTGCCGAAGATTTTCGAGGACGTTGCGCGGGAACTCGGGGAGTTCGTCCAGGAACAAGACTCCGTTGTGAGCGAGGCTGACTTCGCCGGGGCGCGGAGTTCCGGAACCGCCTCCGATCAGCCCGGCGTCCGATACCGTGTGGTGCGGGGAGCGAAATGGCCGGCGCGTCAACAATCCCAAGCCGCGCGGGAGCAGGCCCGCGACGCTGTGGATCTGCGTGGTCTCGATGGATTCCTGAAAGGTCAGCGCGGGAAGAATGCCGGCGAATCGTTTCGCGAGCATGGTTTTGCCGGAACCCGGGGGGCCGATCATCAATACGTTGTGGCCGCCGGCCGCTGCCACTTCGAGCGCGCGTTTGGCGGTGGTCTGTCCACGGACCTCGCGAAAATCGGGAAGGCTTTCCTCGGAAGAAGCGAACGACGGCTGCGACGCCGGCGTGGGCTGAAACTTGCCGGGTTCGTTGAGATACGCCACTACTTCGGCGAGATGGCGCATTCCGAAGACGTTGACACCTTCGGCAACCGCGGCTTCAGCGGCATTGTCGGCCGGGACCAGCAAATTCGGGATGCCCTGTTTGCGCGCGCAGACGGCGATGGAGAGGACGCCGCGCACGGGGCGCAGAGTTCCGTCGAGAGATAATTCACCGACCAACAATGTGCTCGTCAGTCTTACCGACGGTTCCCATCGCGCCGAGAATCCCGAGGGCCATGGGAAGATCGAAGCCCGCGCCCTCCTTACGGACGTTGGCGGGGGCGAGATTGATGGTGACGGATTTATTCGGATATCCGAAACCCGAGTTGAGCAGGGCGGACTTGATGCGCTCGCGGCTTTCGCGCACGGCGGTGTCCGGCATGCCTACGGTGATGAAATCGCGCGCGCTGCCGCCGGGGTACATGTCGACCTCGACGTCGATGAGGTGCGCTTCGATTCCGAAGACAGCCGCACTACGAGTGCGGAAAAGGGCCATCGATCAGAGAAGTGGCTACTCGACCGAAAATGTCTCGCGTGTTTCGTACATTTGCTTGCCGATGTTGTCGCGGACGGCCAGCACGATGGTGTATTTGCCGAGCGGCTGATCTTTGGCGAGATTCAGGTTGAGGACGCCGGGCTGATAACGCTGCGGATAGAAGGTCTGCACCTTTTGATTGGCGGCTTGCGGTTCCGTATATGCGACCGAGCCATCTTCGCGAAGAACGCTGAGGCCGTACTCGATGTCCACCTGGTTCTTGTCGCCAAGTTTGTAGCCGGTCATGTCGAAGCGCGCCCAGACCGAATCGCCAGGACGATAGGCAGCGACGGGCAAAGGCTTCGCGTCGTCTTCGTTGCGCAGGAAGTGAAAGTTACGAACGATCAAGGTGGCGCTGGGCTCGACGTCGCGGCCCTTGAGGTGAAAGATGACGGATTTCTCTACGCTGGCGGAAGCGAGTTCGTCCGACAGTTTGATCAGGACAACGTACTCGCCGGTGTCAGCCAGCGGGGGAACCACGATGGTTTCGCGGAACTTTGGCATCCAGTCCTTGTCTTCCTGCGTAACGGTGGTTTCGAGTTTGCCGGTCTGAACAGGCTTGAGCAAAACGCCGTTCTTGTCGGTGATTCGCATCTCGAATTTCAGCGAGATGTTCTGTTTGCCGAAGTCATTCGGCTTGTCTACCCTGCGGAAGCCTTCCGCCTGGCAGCTGAAATGGATGGTTTCGCCGGGAACGAACTCGTCGTCGGAAGCGACGGGCGGTCCGTCTTCACTTTGCGCGAAAGCGGTGTGGACCACGGCGAGCGGCTTGTCGGCCGCCAGGCATCCGGAAGCAATAAATAAGACTGCGAGGAGCGCTTTCACGCACGAATAACCACCTATTCCACCACTGTACTCCAGCCGCGGCGCGAGAGGTCCCAATAGATGACAGCGCCGGCGGCGAGGCCCATGGCGAGGAGGAGGGAACCGGCTGGTGAATTCCTTGAGAAGCAATTTGCCGGTGCCGAACAAGATGCCGTAGATGAGCAGGCAGCCGCAGATCCAATCGAGCAGATTCGAGAGGCCGCCAGTGGAGGGGCGGACGTCGGGAGCGAGCTTCGCGATGGGCCGCCAGCCGGCTTTCGATGGATGGGTGCGGCGATAGAAGGCGACAAGCGTTTCTTTCGATTCAGGGCGTGTGAGGAATGTGACGGCGAGCCAGACCAGGGTGGTGATGGTGACGGTGACGATCATGATCCAGGCGAAATCGCGCGGCTGATCCTTGTCGAGCCCGAAGGCGGTCTGCATGGCGAGCGAGACGACGAAGCCCGAGATCATGGCCGAGACTTCGCTCCAGGCGTTGATGCGCCACCAATACCAGCGCAGCAGCAGGACGCCGCCGGTGCCCGCGCCGGTGACGAGCAAGAGTTTCCATGCGCCGGCGATGGAGTCCAGGTAAAGCGTGACGACGGCCGAGATGATGGTGAGCAGAACGGTGGCCCACTGCGAGGCGGTGACGTAGTGGCGCTCGGATTCGGTCTTCTTCAAGAAGCGGCGATAGAAATCGTTGACCAGGTAGCTGGCGCCCCAATTCAATTGCGTCGCGATGGTGGACATGTAGGCGGCGGCGAAGGCGGCGATCATTAATCCACGGAGCGAGGGAGGAAGATAGGCGATCATCACGCGGATGTAGCCGGTTTCGGGGTCGGCCAGGCCGGGGAAGAGAATCAGCGAGGCGAGCGCGACCAGGACCCACGGCCAGGGGCGCACGGCGTAATGCGCGATGTTGAACCAGAGCGTCGCGAGGAGGGAATTCTTTTCGTCCTTGGCGCTGAACATGCGCTGCGCGATGTAGCCACCGCCGCCGGGCTCGGCGCCCGGATACCAGGTGGACCACCAGTTCATGGAGATGTAGACCAGGAAGGTGATCAGGGGCATCCAGGCGGAGTGGAGGTCGGGGATGAAGTTTAGAACGGAGCCTTGGCCGGCGCCTCGAGCGTGGTCGACCAGGGCGAGCTTCGCCTTCATGCTGTCGATGCCGCCGACGGCGCGTACTGCGAAGACCGCGAGTACGGTGACCATTCCCATCTTGATGACGAATTGAAAAAGGTCGGTGACCAGGACGCCCCAGAGTCCGGAGAGGGTGGAGATGAACGAGGTGAGCGCGATCATTCCAATGACGATGGCGAGGGCTTGCGGCTTCGTGACACCCAGAACGAGTTGGAGGATTTTGACCATCGCGAGGTTGACCCATCCGAGGATGATGCAGTTGATGGGGATGCCGAGGTAGAGCGCGCGGAAGCCGCGCAGGAATGCGGCGGGGCGGCCGGAATAGCGGATTTCCGAGAATTCGATGTCGGTCATCACGCCGGAGCGGCGCCAGAGGCGGGCGTAGAAGAAGACCGTGAGCATGCCGCTGGCGATGAAATTCCACCATAGCCAGTTGCCGGCGATGCCGCCCGTCGCGACCATGCCGGTGACGGCGAGCGGTGTGTCGGCGGCGAACGTGGTGGCGACCATCGACGTGCCGGCGAGCCACCAGGGGACGTTGCGGCCGGAGAGGAAAAATTCGTTGACGTTCTTGCCGGCGCGAGATTTGTAGTAGAAGCCGATGGCGAGGTTGAAGAGGAAGTAGAGGGCGACTACCAGCCAGTCGACGGGGGTGAGTTGCACAAAGGCATTGTAGCGGGCGGTGGGAGGTGGGAAGTAGGTCGGTGGGAAAGACGGTGGGGCGGGATTGCCGCATCAAAAGTACTTGGATCGCTCGCTCAATGTGAGTTTCAAGTGGATTGGATCGGAGCCTGGTGTCAGCTCCATGGAACCTGATCGGGCGACTTCCCGTTCTTCTTGCGATCCGACCCAAATGTTAGCCTCGATGGTATAGCGAATTCCCTGGAGGACCTTGAAATGTGCGACGCCATTCGCGTTCGTGTCGCCTGACGCCGCCGCGCGATCGCCGACATCGCCCCAGACAGTGACACCCTGGGCCGGGCTGCCATCCGGCCAATGCACTTCAGCTTCGACCACTCGTACGGCTGAGCGCGCCGGTAGTCTGAAAGGAGTAATCATCTTCCGCTCACCTGCTGTCAGATGTATTGATGACCGGCTGTTCTCTGACCATTTCGTAGGCGAATAGGGAGTTTCGGGATCCGGCGCCTCGAAAACGTTGACGCCAACCTCGAAATCGCCGCCGGGCAGATTTACGAATCGAAACCGGCCATTCTGGTCGGTTTTAGTCGCTTTTTCGCCGTAATAGACGGGTTTTCCCTGCTTGTCAAGACGAAGAACTTCGATCCTTACATTCGGAGCAGGCTGTCCCGAATGGCCGAGCAGCGTTCCCCGAATCACGCCGGGAGCCGTCATATCGAAATTCGCAGTGCCGCAGCTGTCCTTAGCAACTGCGACTTCGCGTTCTCCCGGCGGGGCAAAATCTCCCCGTAGGACAAAATAGGGCCTCAAGGAGGGCGTCAACGTGTACGTTCCAAGGGGGACATCGTCAAAGACGTAATAGCCATCCGCGTCCGTTTGAGCAGACCGATTAATCCCCATCCCCAAGAGCTTCAGCAATACATTGGGAAGGCCCGGTGCTTCAAAGATTCCAAAATCTGCGTCCTCTAATACCCGCCCTTGCACAGATGGATGTGCGTTCCCCATGCTGTATCGTCGTAGATAGTCGAGGTCAGCAAACAGGCCGCGATCGTTTTCTGTGAGCAATCGCGTGCCGGAACATTCAGGCGCAGAATAAACCACCGGCGGGTTAGCGGGGTCAATGCCCGTTGGCAGCCGCTTTGGCCGGGCCTGACCCGGCACCACTGACATCATTGATGTATCGGGAGGCATGCTGCTGCCGCCGTAGGCGAACACAAGCAGGCGCTGGCCGACGTTGTATTCCGCATAGCACGACGTGAAGCTGCCGGGGTCGATCCAAACATCGCGTGTCCCTGACGGCAGACCTTTGAATGCTTCCTCCACTTCAAATCTGACGAAGGTGCGTTGCCGGATGCCGAGCGCAGGATCGTGGTCGGTGAAGACTACTTTGCCAGTAAATACTGCGGCTGCACGGCCAACATACGCGCAGGCAGGCCCGGCAGGGCCGCAGTCACAGGGGAATGCGATTACGGGGCAAGCCAGGAACGCGATTATGCCGCGCCATTGCATCATCTTGGAGCTTAGCATTGCCGCACAGACGCCCCAAGATACCTGCGCTCAGCCTAAGCCGCGTAACGAGCCGGCGACGCTCAGGTCTTCGTCAACATCGGGCCAATGAATGCCTTCGCCATCGCCGAGAATCTCGAAATTCTGGCGTTGACCGGCCGTGGCGTGCAGGAGTTGCGGAAACCATGCAAAGGGGACAGAGACCTTGCTGCCGTCCGCTAGCAACACAGTTAGCTCGTCCCCACTGACCAAGACTTCACGAGCTTTCGCGCGAATCGGCATCACCCGCCAAATACCGTTCGGCCCAACTGGTCGCCTAACAGTTTTACATCCTCGGGATCGGAGGCATGCCGAAAGCCTTCTGCCAAGTCGAAGAATTCCAGCTCGCGGTTCTCAACTTCCATGGCACCATTATGCACCCGAGTGGCGCGCGCCCTAGGTCGTCAGGTTGCAGATCAAGCCGAACGGATCCCGGATTAGGGTCGTTGACTCAGACTGTGACGCACAGTATTTACCCCTGCGGTTACGGTCATCGCGATGATTGAGCCCAGCAGCGCGATTGCCATGTCGTGTTGGGAATCGAATACGTCTTCCGTGCCAGCATAACCGGGATTCTGATGTACACCGATTCCGTAATATACTTCCGCTATCTCCCAGATGGCTGAAGCTGCGAGGATAATGGCGACTGGCAAAAGGTAAGACCACGGAGGCCGGCACCGGGCAATTCTGGGAAGGTTTTCATAAACCGGATAGTAAACCAGAAGGCCCACGCACAGGTGAACGAGCCGGTCATAAGGGTTGCGAACAGTTCCCAGAGCGGTGGCCAGCCACGCACCCAATGGACTCCGTTCATAGGTGTAGTGGGAGCCGAGCGTAGCCAACAATAAGAACGCCAGCAGGAGGATGTATGAAAGATCCGAAAGCGGCCACCATCGGTAACTGACGGTCAGGATGACGAGCATTGCAATTATCGGGATATTGCCTTCCCACCACTCCATTCGGTCAGTAGGCCGGGCTCCGGCGCCAATCGTAATTGCCGCGAACAATAGGATCAGCAGATGAAGACGACGGCGGGCCAAGAATGGCGGAGCTTTGGATTCAGTCATCGCTACTAAGTCGTCAGGTTGTAGATTAGGCCGAATGGATCTTGGATGTAGACTCGCGGGACATGTGGCTCGTCCTTGACAATCTTGCAACCGTTCTTCACGAGCCGGAGCTTGGCTTCCTCCACATTCGCGACGGTCACCTCCAATACCGGGCCGAGCGGAAGGCCCTGTTCGATGAACAAGTTGATGTTCTCGCCATGCAGGCTGATCATCGGCTTCTCGCCTGTGATCTCGAATCCGAGTTGCTGCACGTAGAATGCCGCCGCGCTCTTCGGATCTGGCGCTTGAATCAGAATATCTGTACCAAAAGAGTTAGCCATACCCGATCCTCCTGCGTTATTCGCACCTCGCCACCATGAGCGTAATGTCATCGTGCTGCTCGTGTGGGCTGAATTGTTTCACGTCGTCGAGAATGGAGTCGAGCAAGCGCCTGTGGACGCTCGTCACGATGGCGGCGCAAGCTGTCGACCAATCGTTGCTCGCCGAACTCTTCGCCTTCATGAAAAGCCTCGGTGACGCCATCGGTGTAGAGCACGAGCGTGTCTCCGGGACAGAGCGTGCTTTCGCCGATGGAGCAATCCCAATCCTTGAACAGCCCCAGAACGGTGCACGTGGAACCCAATCGATCCAGCGTGTCGTCGCTCCGCAAAACAAGTCCGGGCAGATGCCCGCAATTGGCATATCGCAAACGCCGCGCCCGGCTGTCATATTCGGCGAAGAACAACGTGGCATAGGCGCTTTCGATCGTGTTGTCGAAAAAGAGCTGGTTCACCGATTCCAAGAATCGCTGCGGATGTTCCAACGCGATGGCGCACTGGCTGCGCAGATTGGCCTGGAGATTGGCCATCAGGAGAGCTGCTGCGATGCCTTTGCCGGCGATGTCGCCGACCACCAGTCCGAGGCGCTCCTGACCCAGATTGAGAAAATCGTAGTAATCGCCGCCCACCTGGCGAGCCTGGATGCAGGCGCCCGCGTATTGCAGCGTGCCACAGGGCGGCAGAGTTTGCGGGAAAAGCCGGGCCTGGACCATCCGTGCAATTTCCAGTTCCTGGGCCGCGCGGCGTTCGGATTCCAATTTGTCGGCGATGGCCTGCCGTTGCGCCTCGAGAGCCTGGCTCACCTCGTCGATTCCGACCAGCGAGAACGAGTTCCCGTCGACATCGGTGAAACGCGTGAACACTCCGCCCCAAATCGGCTGTTCTTCCGCGGCGGGTGTCCGCGAATTATGTTTCAGCCGCCTCAGGCGCGGGGTATAGACAAAGTGAACGCCGCGTTTGCTCCACTCGCGGAACTTGGCGACGACATCTTCGGTGAGAAACACGATCGGCGTCTGGCGGCCGATGAGCTGGTAATCCTCGGACTCTGGATCGGGCACGATTAGCCGGAGCACGGTGGTTCCATCGGGAGGGGCAACGGCCACCAGACGGTAACCGGACTGAAGACGGATGTCGAGAGCCAGACGGAATCCTAGCTGATTCAGATAGAAGTCGAGGCTGCGGTCCAGATCGCGAACAAAGACGTTAACGGCGTCGACGCGGAGGTACGGATTTTGGCGATCCAGGCGGACGTAAGCAGCGCTGCCCATGGTCGTGATTATAGGACGGATTCACATCTCGACAACGGCGGCTGGTTCGTGTAAGCTGGCAAAGAAAAGGCGAACATTCGTATGAACTTGACGCTTGGGCTTACGGAATCATCTGACCCGCTAGGTATTGCGCGCCGGACGGGCGGGATTGAGACCTCGGTGGCCAGGTTCCAGCAATGGATGGCGGTGCCGGAGTCGCCGATTCGGGCTATCCGGCATCAACCGGCGCGGGAGGGCGAGTATGCCGAGATTCCGGCCAGCGTGGCGCCGGGGTTGCGGGACGCCCTGTTGGCGCGAGGTGTTCCCCGGTTGTACGTGCATCAAGCCGAGGCTTTCGAGCATTGCGCGGCGGGCAAGAACGTAGTGGTGGTGACGCCGACGGCCAGTGGCAAGACGCTTTGCTACAACCTGCCGGTGTTGCAGAAGCTGATGGAGGATCCAGCGGCGCGGGCGATGTATCTGTTCCCGACCAAGGCGCTGGCCGAGGATCAGCTGCACGAATTTCAGGCTGCTGTGGACGCGATGGGGTCCGAAATTCGCGCGTTCACCTACGACGGCGATACTCCGCAGGACGCGCGGCGCACGATTCGGGAGCGGGCCAATGTGGTTCTAACGAATCCGGATATGCTGCACAGCGGGATTTTGCCGCATCACACCAAGTGGGCAAAGTGCTTCGAGAACCTGCGTTATGTAGTAATCGATGAGCTGCACTATTATCGCGGCGTGTACGGCAGCCATCTGGCGAATGTGCTGCGCAGGCTGCGGCGCATCTGCGAGTTTTATGGATCGACGCCGCAGTTTGTCTGTTGTTCGGCCACGATCGCGAATCCAAAGGAGCTGGCGGAGTCGCTGACCGAATCGCCCATGGAGCTGGTGGATCGCAATGGCGCGCCGAGCGGCGAGAAATACTTCGTGTTTTACAATCCGCCGGTGGTGAACAAGCAGCTCGGCATCCGGCGAGGGTATTTGCAGGAGACGCGGCGAATCGCGGTGGAGTTTATTGAACGGCATCAGCAGACGTTGGTGTTTGCAAACAGCCGGCTGGCGACGGAAATTCTGGTGAAGTATTTGCGAGACGCCATCGAACGGGGTCCGCTGCCGGGCGACGCGGTGCGTGGATATCGGGGCGGCTATTTACCGCGCGAGCGGCGGGAGATCGAGCGCAAACTGCGGGATGGCGAGATTCGGGCGGTAGTGGCGACCAACGCTTTGGAACTGGGCGTGGACATTGGTTCGCTGGATGCGGTGGTGATGGCGGGATATCCGGGATCGATTGCGTCGGTTTGGCAGCGGGCCGGGAGGGCGGGGCGGAGACAGAGCGCTTCGTTGGCCGTGATGGTGGCGTCGAGCGCGCCTCTGGATCAGTATGTCGTCGAGCATCCCGAGTACTTCTTCGAAGGGTCGCCCGAGCACGCGCACATCAATGCGGACAATCTGGAGATCCTGCTGAATCATTTGAAATGCGCGGCATTTGAGCTTCCCATTCGCGACGGCGAGAAGTTCGGGCCGCACGATCCCGCGGAGCTGTGCCGGTTTTTGTCGGAAGACGCTGGGCTGCTGAATCACTCCGGGGGATGCTGGCATTGGACGTCCGACACCTATCCGGCGGATGCGGTGAGCTTGCGGGCGGTATCGAGCGACAACTTCATTGTGGTGGACGTCACGGGGAATCATCAGGTGATCGCCGAAGTGTCGTTCACGGCGGCGCTAACGACGTTGCATGAGAAAGCGATCTATCTGCATGAAGCGCGGCAGTTCCAGGTCGAAAAGCTGGACTACGAGGGGCGCAAAGCCTACGTGCGGCGCGTGGACAGCGACTATTTCACCGATGCCATCGATTACACGCAGGTGAAAGAGCTGGAGGAATTCGAAGCGGAGGACGTGAACGGCGCTCGGGCGGCGCATGGCGACGTGCGGGTGAACACGCAAGTGGTGGGCTTTAAGAAGCTGCGGTTTTACACGATGGAAAACATCGGCGCCGGCAATCTTTCGATGCCCGAGCAGGAGCTGCACACCACGGCGTTTTGGCTGCATTTCCCCGAAAGCTTTTTGGCGCGATTTCCGGATATGACGCCGGCCGAGAAGCAGAGCGGGATCACTGGCCTCGGGCACGTGCTTCGAACCGTGGCGTCGTTGTTGCTGATGTGCGATCCACGGGATTTGGGCGTTGCCATCACCGACGATGTTTCCAGGGAGACAGGCAGCTTCGAGCCGGATTTGTTTCTTTTCGACAACTATCCCGGCGGCATCGGGCAAAGCCAGCCTTTGTTCCAGATGAGGAGCAAACTAGTGGCGGGCGCTCTGGAGGTGCTGGAAGGCTGCGGGTGCGAGGTGGGATGTCCCGCGTGCGTGGGGCCAGTGGGCGAAGTTGGGGAAACGGGGAAGCCGGCGACCTTGCGGCTGCTCCGCGAGTTGCTGGGAAATTACCGAACGAATTCGTAGCGTTCGAGCGTGGCGGCGACGCCGGTTTCCGGGGAAAAGCGCACCACTTTACCGAGGCAGTGCAAACGCACTTTGTCGCCGTTGTCGGGAGTGCCGGGAAGAGTGATCATATATTCGACGGGCTCGCCGATTCTGAGGGCGGCGCCGGCTTCAAACAGAACGCCGACGGAGCTGAGATTACGGGTTTCACCGTATTCGGAGAGCGGCTGAGAACCCTTGCGGATGAGTTCCAGCGGCAGTTTCAATTCGAATCGTTGCGCTTTACGCTGTTCCATTTTGTTCGCTGTCTATAAGACTCTAATCCGTTCGTATACGTGCGGTCAATAGGCGTAGACTCGTTTCCCGGTGCTTCAGTAACATATTATCAACATGTTCCGGCCCAGTACTTTTCGATTGGTTTGTCACGGCGGCTAGCGGCTCCAAGATGCTATGGGAGAATGGGATAGCTTGGCCGATATGAGTGAGATCACCCCGGAAGAACAACTGCAAAAGATGCGGGACGATTGGGACCAGCGCGCCCGGGAAAACGCCCGTTACTACGTCGCCACGGGAACCAAGGAATGGACTGACGAAGAATTCTTCGCGTCGGGCGAAAAAAACGTGGCAGAGCAGATTCTCAACGACATGGAGAACATCTGCCAGGAAAAGTCGCCCGCTGAGATGCGCGTGCTGGAGATTGGCTGCGGGGCAGGACGGGTGACCCGGGCGCTGGCGGGAGTTTTTGGCGAGGTTCATGCCGTGGATGTCAGCGGTGAGATGGTGCGACAGGCGGCGTTGGCGCTGCAGGACCGGCCGAATGCCTTCGTGTACCAAAACAACGGCAAGGATCTGACTGTGGTGCCGGATCTGGAGTTCGACTTCGCGTTTTCTTCGATTGTGTTTCAGCATATCCCCAGCCGAGACGTTATCGAGAACTATGTCCGGGAAGTACAGCGTCTGCTGCGGCCAGGCGCGTTATTCAAGTTCCAGGTGCAAGGGAATATTGCCGTTCATAGCCAGCCGGACGATACGTGGCTGGGAGTTCCGTTTTCTGAGCGTCAGGCGACGGAGATGGCGTACCGTTGCGGCTTTGAACCGCGCTATCGGCATGGAGCGGGCGAGCAGTATTTCTGGCTATGGTTTTTTAAGAAGTGAACGCCGCTTGCTCACGCGCGCGGTTCGGTAAGTTCGCGAATCTGGGCCCGGCGAGCTTCCCAATATAAACTCATTCGCTTGGAAACTTCCAGTCGCTCGGCTGCGCTCATGCTCTTTCTGCCGCGGCGTCCGGGACTCTTGCGCGCGCCTTGCTTACGCGCTGCGGCCAAGCGCGCTTCCAGGGCGGCGATCGTAGAGTCCAGACGCTTCTTCTCAGCATGCAGCTCATGCAGCGCTTTTATGATATCCATCGGCAAATTGGTTTCGGGGTTTCTTCATCGTAGACGACTCGAAGAAAAAAATCCAGAGATTTCGCCGGTTCGGCTACCGTGTCAGGTACGGCCACTTCGGTACTAAACGTATGTGGTAATGGATAAGCACAAACGCTATTGCCGCCGCGACCGCTAGCAACACGAAGGCGATCAACAGCACTTTGCGCCAGGGCAGACTACGTCCTTCGCGGCGCATCACCAGGATCAAGCCAGCGCCCACGCCCACAAAATAAAGCAAGCACATGGGGACGGCGAACAACATGAGGTTGAACACATCGGGTGTAGGCGTGATGATGGCGGCGAGTATGACGATGACCAAGATCGCATAGCGGGAGTGGCGAAGCAGGAATCGCGGGGAGAGAAGCCGGAGCAGGGTCAGCAGAAATATCAGCATCGGCATCTCGAATACCAAGCCGACGCCCAGCGTGACGTTAACGAACAGATCGAAGTACTCGGTGATGGAAACCACCGGCCGCACGTTGTTGGTCATGCCGATGCCGAGCAAAAATTCCAGGCCGTAGCGGAATGCCAAGAAATAGGCGAAGCATCCTCCACCGATGAAGAGGCCCGCGGTGAGCAGCACGAAGGGCAACGCCAAACGCTTTTCTTTTTTGTAGAGGCCAGGGGCGATAAATGCCCAGACCTGATAGACGATCCAGGGCGAGGCAATAAACACGGAGCACAGCAGGGGAAGCTGCACCCAGATGACGGAGAAGGCCTCCATGGGCGTGAGCTGCGCCAATTGCGGCGGTTCGACGTGCAGGTGCTTCAATGCTTCGACGGCAGGGTCGCTGATGATATCCCAGAGTTTGCCGGCAAAAACGAGCGCGAAGACAAACGCCAGGCCCAGACCATAAAGAGCGTTGATGATACGGCTGCGCAGCTCTTCCAGGTGTTCCATGAAAGACATGCGCAGCATGCTGTCTTCTTCTTCGTCTTCCGGGTCTACGGCCGGTGGAGCAGGCGGAAGATTGGGCGGGCGGCGGGTGAGACCGGTTTGGGACACCACCTCGACGTGCGGTGTAGGTACAACTTCAGCATGGGAGCCAGGATGCCCTGGCTCGGGCGATCCTTCACCTTCGGGAGGAGGAACTCCCTGCGTATCGTCTGCCATGCGTCTTTACGTTTCTTTACGTTTCGTTGTTAGGTATTGATGGATTCCGGCGCGGCTGGTTCAGGGACGCTGTGCTCGGCTGGATGGGCCGGGCTATTGGTCCGCGCTACGGTTCCACTCACGGGCGCCTCGTTCGGAGACACGCTGGATTCGGCGCCCTGAGGTGCGGGTACGCTTACGGTGGATGGATTAGCTTCGATGGATTGCGGTTCGGCGCCGTGATAGGTGAGCGAATCGCTAAAAGAGGGGGAGTCGTATGCGGTGTAGTGGTTGTAAATCTCGTTGGTGTAGCTGCGAGTTACTTCCTTGATCGACTCGCCTTCCTTCTCCAACTCTCGCATGTGGCTTTCAAACGTGGCTTTGAGTTCGCTTTGTGCGCGGCGAAACTCCGTGATCGCTTTTCCGATCGTCTTGCCGAGTTCGGGGAGCTTTTTCGGGCCGAACAGAACAAGGGCGACCAGGAGTATAACGACCATTTCCTGCATACCCACGGGACCCATGCAAAACCTCCGCTTTCATGATAGCAGGGAGCTTCTAGGGAGGATATGAGGAAGACAAGGAATACGGGGAACACGAGGAATACAGGGAACACTTTGAAGTATGATTGACCGAGACACATGTTCAAGAAACTAGCTTTTGTTATCAGCATTTTGATGGCGCCGCTCGGGGCTTTTGCACAGCACAAACCGCCTGCGCCGCCGAAATCGGTGCGGTTGTACGTGTTTAACTGCGGGAGTCTGGACATTTCCGATCCCGAGCGGTTCCGCTTCAAGAAAGATGAGCTGGCGACGACGAATTTGTCAGTGGGTTGCTACCTGATTGTGCATCCCAAGGGAACGCTGATGTGGGATGTTGGCGCGGTGCCAGACCAAGTATTAAAGCCAGGCGAGAAATCGGCGCTGGAAGGCTACGCGACCATCACGCAAACTCTAAAGTCACAGATGGAACAGATCGGGTATCCGCCGTCGACCATTGAGTACCTGGCCTTCTCGCACTATCACTACGATCACATTGCGAATACGAACGAATTTACGGGCGCGACCTGGCTGGTGCGCGGCGTAGAGCGTGACGCGATGTTTGCGGCAAAGCCTCCCGATCGCGTAAAGCCCGAGAACTACACGGTGCTCAGGAACGCCAAGACGATTATTATTCCGACCGATGATTACGATGTGTTCGGCGATGGCACGGTGGTGATGAAGTTGGCGCCCGGGCACACGCCGGGGCATCAGGTGTTGTTCCTGAAGCTCAAAAAAACGGGTCCGATTGTGCTGAGCGGCGATCTGTATCACTACCCGGAGGAACGCAAATTGGGACGCGTGCCGACGTTTGAGACCGATCAGCAGCAGACGGTGGAGACGCGCGCGAAAATCGAGGCGTTTCTCAAGCAAAGCGGCGCTCAGCTTTGGATCCAGCACGATTACGCCGCGAACGCCAAGCTAAAGAAAGCTCCGCAATTTTACGAATAGAGAGCATGCGGCGTTACGCTGTAGTCCTTTTCGTGGCAGGGCTGTCGTCCGCGCAGACGCATAAGCCATTTCAATCGCAGACACCCGCCAGTGTGACCTTTGGCCTAAACAAAGACGGGCAAGAGACGTTTGAAATCACGAATGTCGCGTATGAAGTGACCGGCACCGCCGTCCCGGGTCGGCCGCAGAAAGAGCGGTTGTTGTTGCGTACCACTACGCATACCAAGCAGGTGATCGACGAAATAGGAATGGAAGCTTCCACGACGGTGGAAGCCTGGCCTCTGGGCGTGGATCCGAAGCAAAAACCCCTGTATGCGCTGAAGGTGGCGGGTGTCGATTGCAAAACCGTGGACGGAGCCCTGCTGACGGTATTGCGTGGCCTGGAAGATACGGAATGGTGGTCGGTTTACAAGCTGGGAACGGGCGAGCGGCTGTTCGATACGTACGTGCCGCTGGTTGGATTTTCCATCCGGCGAGATATCCAGACGATGCGCTACGCGGGACTGGAGGTTCCTGAGAATGCATTCCGGCAGGACCCGCACATAATTGCAGTATTAACCTACGCGTCGGCAGAACATGCGTTGCGGGAGGCTGCGATCACCAGCGACGATCCGAAACAAGCGGAAGCGCTACGTTCCTTTGCGGATGCCAGTCGGGCCATGACGCTGGTGGAAACGCCGGCACGAGCGCTGAAGATTTCGATCAGCCAGAACTATCCATCGGCGCCCGCGACGGTGGCGCTCACGGTTCCCATCGTCCACGACGATCTAGATCTAGCCCACGCGCAGATGCCGGCGCATCTGCACGTGAGTCTGTTTAAGCGTTAAGGCTGACGGCGCTGGCTGGACGGAGGCACCAAGCCCTTGATCCGAAGGTACACAACCATTTGGCCGTACATTTCATTGTTGTGGCTGATATTGAAATTGAGCACCGCAAGCTTGGTGGCCTTGTTTGGTCCAAACATCGTCACTTTCGTGGCGGCATCGGCGTCGGTTAGCCCGTTGTACACGCCGTCGCAGTAATCGAACGACGCTTTGAGAGCGGCGACCAGGTCGGCCTTGGTGGTTTTCGTGGCGGCGTCGCCCTTCTTCGTTTCGCCGTTAGCGTTTCCGCAAAGAGCAAGCTGCACATCGGCAATGTGTCCGACGATCTCGCCGTAGGTGCGCTCCATCGGGCTGGCTTTGAATGCGTAATCGGCGTCGGGCATCTCGTCGGCGGCCTTGGTAACGGTGCCTTTGATTCCGTTGTAGAAGTTCTTGACGTCAGACGACAGAGGATTTTGAGCATTGAGGGCTGCAGCGCCCAGCAAAGCTCCCATCAGGGTCAGTGTAGAAATGCGGTTCACAGGGTCTCCTTGGACAATTGGATTTCAAGCCGAAGTATACAACAGGAGACTACCAGGGATTTACTTCTTGGCGGCCGGTGGAGGAAGCATTACCGCGGACGGCTTTTCCGGCGCCGCAGGTTTCTGCGCCGCTGCTGGCGGTTTGCTGGCGATCGTTTCTTCGTGCTCGTCCAATCCCTGATTGCGCACAATAATCGAAATGCGCCGGTTGGACGGATTGGTGGGATCGTCTTTCAGAAGCAGGCGCTGGTCGGCGAATCCACGCACCTGGCTGATGCGGCCGTCGTCCAGGCCGGACTCGGTCAGAATTCGCCGGGCCGCGTTGGCGCGATCCGATGAAAGCTCCCAGTTGGAATAGTCGGGGCGGCCGTAGGGGGTGGAATCGGTGTGGCCTTCGATTACGATTTTGTTCGGGAGTTTCGCCAGCTCCGCGGCCAGAACTTTCAGTATTTCGCCTCCGGCTTCGGTGGGCTTGGGATTGCCGGTGTCAAAGAACAGCCCGCGCTTGGTCTCCAGCAAATCGATCCGCAGGCCCTCGGCCGTGACCGTCATCTTGATCTGATTCTGCATCTCCTTGAAGGCGGGAATCTGCTTCATGGCCTCCTGGATCTTTTCCTTGATCTGCTGCAGTTGATCCTTGGTCAGCGTCAACGTTTCGCCGACGCCGGCGCTGGTGGACCCGGTCTGCTTACCCTGGCCGGTAGGATCCTGAAAATAGCCTCCGACGGCCTTCTGGACTTTTTCGCTGGCGCTGAGCAGCCAGAGAACGATGAAAAGGGCCATCATGGCGGTGACGAAATCGGCATAGGCGACTTTCCAAGCTCCGCCGTGCTCATCATCGTGATGGGCGATCTTCTTGTGAACAATGATGATGGGCTGAACGCCCTTCTTACCGCTCAAGCCGCCGCCTCGGACGCGGGAGCTCCGGCGGGCTTCCGGCACGCCTTGTCCATTTCCTGGAAGGACGGTCTGACGTGGTGAGGGATAGCGCGCCGTGCCGCCTCCAGAGCCAGGATGGGCGGCACGCCTTTCATGAAGGCCAGCAGTCCCATGCGCAGCGCCAGGAAATACTCGCTCTCGGCGTTGACGATTTTCTTGATGTTGGCGGCAATCGGCCCTAGAAAGCCGTAGCACAGGAGAATTCCGAGAAACGTTCCCACCAACGCGGAGGCCACTTTGTGTCCGATTTCTTCGGGCGGACCACCCAAGGCGCTCATGGTGATCACAACGCCCAAGACAGCGGCCACGATGCCGAGGCCAGGAAGACTGTCGGCCATGGTGTTGATAGCGGCCGCGGGAAGGAGAGCCTGCTTGTGCAGGACTTCCAGATCGGTTTCCATGATCTGATCCAGATCGTGGACTTCCACGCCGCCCGCGAGCAGGGTTCGCATGGTATCGCAGAAGAAGTGCAGCGCTTCTTTGTCGGAGGCGAAGTTGGGGTGGCGTTTGAACAGGGCGCTCTTTTCCGGCTCGTCCAAATCTTGCTCGAGCGCGGTGATGCCGTTTTTTCGCGAGGTGCTGAAAAAGTCGTTCAGGAAGCGCAGTGTATCCAGATAGATGGCGGAAGTATAACGGCTACCCTTAAGTACTTGGATCAAACTGGAGACGATCGACTTCAGGATATAAAGCGGGTTCCCGATGAGGACCGTTCCGAGCGCGGCGCCGAGAATGATGATCAGCTCGGCGGGCTGCATGAGAACCATAAAGTTCCCTTTTTCCATCATATAGCCGCCGGCGATACAGCCGAGAACTACGAAAATGCCGATGATGGGAAACACGTGCCGAGTTCTCCTGGGACCTAAAGTTGCTTAGCTTGCCCTTTATTGATCGGCAGAGGCGGGAGGGTACTGTAGATGCCGGACTCCCTTGCTTAGAGCGGCCCAGAAACCACTGATATAATAGGCGGTCGCTGGAGGCAAGATGATGAAGCTGCACTGGATAGTCTCCGCCGGGCTCTTTGTGGTCGCCGCTTGGATGTTACAAGCCGCCGGAGGGAAGAGCGACAAGTTCGACAGCAAGGATCTTCTCACCGGCCAGCAGGCTTTCTCCGATTATCAAAAGCAAAAGCCCGGGCTGTTCCATAAGATTATGGCCGCCGATCTTCCGAAGCCGTACGACACCAAGTCGAGCGCGAATTTTCCAAAGGTCGTTCCGAAGCCGGACAACATGTGGCCTCAGGCGCCTGCCGGGTTTAAGGTGGAGCTGTACGTCCATGAAGGGCTTACCGAGCCGCGGCAGATGCGAATGGCGCCGAATGGGGATTTCTTTGTCGCGGACAGCACGCCGGGAGAGATCAAGATCTTCCGGGGCCGGACCGCGGCTGGCAAGCCGGAGCAGGTTTCCACATTCGCCACCGGATTGAAGCGGCCGTTCGGGATCGCATTTTACCCTTTGGGCGCCAATCCGCAGTGGATCTATATTGGCAACACGAATTCATTGGTACGCTTCCCGTATCACAATGGCGATTTGAAGGCGATGGGAGCAGCCGAGACGATCATTCCTGAACTTCCGGAGGGAGGAGGCCATTGGACGCGCGACGTGGTGTTTTCAAAAGACGGCAAGCGCATGTTCGTCGCGGTGGGTTCGGCCTCGAACGTGGACGATCCGGACTACGCATCCGAAGGAACTCCATCGCGCCAATATTCTTGAATACACGCCCGAAGGCAAGTTCGTTCAGATTTATGCCGCGGGCATTCGCAATCCGGTGGGACTGGCGGTGAATCCGGCGACGGGCGAAGTGTGGTGCTCGGTGAACGAGCGCGATCAACTGGGCGATAACCTGGTGCCCGACTACATCACACACGTACAAGAGGGCGGCTTCTATGGCTGGCCTTGGTTCTACATGGGCGCGCATCAGGATCCGCGGCTGGAAGGGACACATCCGGAACTGAAGGATAAGGTGATCGTTCCGGACGTGTTGATGCAACCACACAACGCGTCGCTCGGCATCACGTTTTACGAGGGTACACAATTCCCGAAGGAATATCGCGGCGATCTGTTTGGCGCGGAGCACGGATCATGGAACCGATCCACGCGGGCGGGCTACGAAGTCGTACGCGTTCCCCTGGAAAACGGGCATGCCAGCGGAGTGTACGAGGATTTCATCACCGGATTCGTCACGCCGGACGGCAATGCTTGGGGCCGGCCTGTGGCGACGATGGTGGCGAAGGATGGCTCGCTGTATTTCACCGACGATGGCTACAAGGCCATTTGGCGCGTAAGTTACATAGGTAAATAGGAGAACAATCGAATGCGATCTTTGACCATTTTCGCGGCGTCTATGGCTATCTGCGCCAGCGCTGCTTTTGCACAGAACAGGGGACCTGGAGGCGGGATCCCTTCGCCGTTGAAGATCACCGTATCCGGCTATAGCGACGGCGGCGATATTCCAGAGAAGTTCACCTGCGCGGTGAAGCCTCCGGGAGGTTCTCCGCAAATCGATTGGAGCGGAGCGCCGGCCGGGACCATGTCGTATGCCTTGATTTTTCACGATGGCGATGTGCATCCGGGAAAAACGTTCGCTGACGTGACGCACTGGATTGCTTGGAACATTCCCGCCACTGCTACGGGCTTACCGGCAGGCGTGGCAGCTGGCGATCTGGCTGACGGTACGAAACAAGGCGCCAATATTGCGCGCGGAAATGCCTACATGGGTCCTTGCCCGCCGCCGGGACTGCCGCATCACTACACGCTGGAGGTTTATGCTCTGGATTCGAAGCTGGATCTTCCGGCGACGGCCGGGCGCGCGGATTTGGAAAAGGCGCTGGGCGGACATATTCTCGCGAGCGGCGTTTACAACGGCCTGTTCCATCGCTAATGCCTCCCGACGAAATCTCCCGGCGTGCGGTAATTATCAGCGCGGCGATCATTCCGGTCGCTGCGCTTACAGCTACGGCTCAGCCCGAATCGGCCCTTTCTGCCTCACAGCTTCGGATTCTGGCGGCGTTCGTCGATCGTATTATTCCCAAGGATGAACTTGGGCCGAGCGCGTCGGAATCAGACGTCCCGGTGTATATCAGTCGTTCGCTGGGCGGTTATCTGGCGGGCGAAAGAGCCGCGTTCATCGAAGGCTTGGAAGCCACCGACGCGCTGGCGCGCCGTACGCAGAAAGCCTCGTTCGTGGATCTAACGCCGGTTCAGCAAGACGCGCTGCTGATGTCGATGGACGAGGGCTCGGCCGAAGGGTTTCCAACCGCGCGGGCGTTCTTCAATCGGGCGCGGCGGCTCGACGCTGGAAGGGATGTTCGGCGATCCATACTACGGCGGCAACAAGAATTTCGCCGGTTGGGATTTGATCAAGTATCCTGGCCCGCGCCTGGCCACCTCGCCGGACGATCAGAAGATGGGCGTGGAGATCAAGCCGTATCATCATTCCGCGTACGGCGCGTCGGGAGAAGGCCATGGCCATTAATCTCAAGCCGGTGGATGTGGCCGTGGTGGGATTGGGCGCGGCGGGTGGCGTGGCGGTGCTGCCGCTGGCGCGCGCGGGATTGAAAGTGGCCGGGATCGAAGCCGGCACGTGGATGGATCCGGCCAAGGATTTCAAGCCGGACGAAATTCACAACAACGTGCGCGGCCTGGTGACCACCGTGCCCAAGGCCAAGAGCGAAATCCCGACGTTTCGCACCAGCCCAGATGTCACAGGCACGGCAAGGCGCAACGCATCCGATGATGAACGCCGTCGGCGGCACGTCGATTCACTATCATGCGCAAAGCTGGCGGCTGAAGCCTTGGGATTTCAAGACGCGCTCGGAAACCATCAAGCGCTATGGCGCGAGTCTGCTTCCCGAAGGGATCGACGCTCGAGGATTGGCCGGTCAGCTACGACGAACTGGAGCCGTACTACGACATCGTCGAGCATGAAGTCGGCGTTTCGGGCAAGGCGGGCAATATTCAGGGCACGCTGGATCCGGCGGGCAATGTTTACGAAGGTCCGCGGCAGCGCGAGTATCCGATGCCGCCGCTGCGGACCATGCGATTTTCTGGATCACATGCACAAGGCCGCGAAATCGCTGGGGTGGAAGCCGTTTCACGCGCCTTCGGCGATCAATTCGCAGCCCTATCGCGGACGGGCGGCCTGCGCGTATCACGGCTATTGCGATCGCGGCGGATGCCACGTCCGCGCCAAGAATTCGACCTGCTTCACCACCATTCCCGAAGCGCAGAAGACCAAGAACCTGACGATTTTCGACAAGGCGCAGGTGACGCGGATTGTGGCGGACGGCAACGGCAAAGTGACGGGCGTCCTGTACATTCGCGAGGGCAAAGAATATTTTCAGCCGGCGAAAGTGGTGCTGGTGGCCTCCTACACGTACGAGAACACGCGGCTGCTGCTGCTTTCGAAATCGAAAGCGTATCCGAACGGACTTTCGAACAATCACGGCCAAGTGGGCAAGCACTACTTCGGGCACTGGGACGCGCAGGCGGGCGTGGGCGTGACGGCGCTGTTTCCGATGGACGTCAACACCTGGTACGGCGCGATGCTTTCGCAAGGCGTGGTGATCGATGAATGGGCCGACGATACATTCGATCATTCCGGGCTTGGGTTCATCGGCGGCGCGAGCCTGTGCACGTACATGGAAAAGCATCCCATTGCGGCGGCGAGCATGCTGACGTTCGGGCGCGCGCCCGGGTGGGGATCGAAGTGGAAGCAGTTCGTGCACGAAAATGCAGGCCGCTTTACCGGCGTCTTATCTGCAGACCAACAGTTTTCCTTACGAGAACACGTATCTGGATCTTGATCCGGAGGTGAAGGATCCTCTGGGCGATCCGGTGTGCCGCGTTACCAGCGGTCCCAAGGAAAACGAGACGCGTGCGGCGATTTATGCGCAGAACAAAATGGAAGAATGGTACCGCGCGGCCGGCGCCATCGAAGTGGTGAAGGGGCAGCCAGTTGGGCCCGGGTTATCGACGCACACCTACGGCGGGACGCGCATGGGCGACAATCCCGAGACCAACGTCGTGGACAAGTGGGGCTTTTCGCACGAAGCGCCGAATCTGGGAATGCTGGGCGGTTCGGTGTTTGGAACCAGCGGCGCGCGTAATCCCACGCTAACGATGCAAGCGCTGGCGTGGAGGACAGCCGAGCACTTAGTCAAAGAACTGGAAAGGCATTGCCGGATAGCCCGCGCCTCTATCACGCCCACGAGACCGAGCGGATGCAGGAGCTCGATGGCCGCGAACTGGCTTCGTTCACGTCAAGAGCCGTCGCGTTCGCCATCGATTTCGTAATCGCCGGAGCGCTCTTCCTGGGCGTTCTCTTGTCCTTTTTCAAGCTTGCCAACCGCTACACCAGTCTCGGGCAGAACAATCGAGCATCTCAACATTGAACTGAACTTCTTCGAGAACTGGTACAGCGTCGTCTATCTGGTGCTTTTCTTCGGGCTGTCGGTCTACTTTGGCAACGGCAGCACGATAGGGAAGCGGGTGATGGGCATCCGCGTGGTTTCATTGGTCCATCACAAGATGTCGCTTTGGCATTCCATCGAGCGCGCGCTTGGATATGGCGCTTCAGCGCTCGAATTCGGGTTCGGATTCGTGCAGTACTTCATTCATCCGAACCGGCGAACGGTTCACGATCGGATGGCGGAAACGATCGTCATTCGCGACCGGCGCGGATAGGTGGTCGCGCTACTTCCCGCCCAATTCGGCCAGCACCAGCTTGGCGTTGCGCGAAGCTTGATCCTGCATTGGGCCGCTCATTTCGGCGGATTGCTGGAAGAATTTCAAACCCTCACGCATTTGCGCTTTGTCCCCCAGCGGTTTGCCGAGGCTGTAATTCGCCAGACCAAGGTCGAACAGAGCGATCGAGTAGAGCTGCGGGTTCCCCTTGATGGCCGGCAGAGCGGCGCGCAGAGCCCTATTCGCGGGGCCGAATCTCATCTCCATGGCGTTGCCGACGCCGGTGTAAAAATTGGCGGTCCCAAGCAGCACGGATTTTTGGGTGGCCCAATCGGAGTCGCTGACGCCTTCGCGTTTGGCCCGCGTGTTGACGGCTTCCGCAGCTTTGGCGGCATAGCTGATGACGCTGCTTGCGCGGTTACCGCGCCAGGCGCAATCGGCGGCCTGAAGCATCGCTTCCGCATTCTTATCCACGGCCATCTTGTCGGCCGCGGGACACACTTTCGAGGCTTCGCCGGCCTTGCCCAACGCGGCGAAGTAGCTGCTGGCGACTTCCGGAAGATACTGGCTCTTGGGATTCTGCTTGATCAGCGTGTCCACCAGATCCACTTCTTCCTTGGGCTGGGCCTTTAGCGCCAGCACGTAGAGAGCGTATTCGGCATACTCGTCCACCTCCTTGGCATATTCCAGTTGATGTTTTTCCTCATCATCGGTGGGCTTTGTCGATGCGACAATTTTGCGCGCGGCTTCCGATGTCCGGGCCGACCACTTCTTCGCCTCGGCCGCATCCCCTTTAGCAACCGCAGCTTTCAAAGCAAAGTATGCGGCGTCCATATCGGGTCCGTTGGCGTAGGCGGCTTCGGCCACCTGCAGCGCTTTATCGTTATCCTTTTGCGTCAGCAGGGCGGCCTCCAATTGTGCGGCAACCCAGCCGGCGGCCTCGTTCTTGGGATATTTCGCGAGAAACTCTTCAGCCAAGGAAACCTTCCTGGCGTCGTCGGTCTCCTGGCCAAGCGACTGCAGTATTTGCCCTTCGGGCGTGCCTACATTGATCACAAAGTTCTGCTTTTCCTGGGCAGTCAACGACCAAACACCAGGGAGGATCAACAAGGCCAGGCCCGCAACGTAACTTTTCATGAATGTCTCCTATTCGTGGAAATTTATCATACTTGAAACCAGCGTGCTTGCGCTAGACGCGATCGCCGCGCCGCAGATAGGAATCGTCCTTCGCCAGCCAGTCTTTACGGATGGGCGAAAAGATGTCGAGACCCACGCTATCTTCAAGCGCGATCACGCGATGCGGGACATGGGACGGAATACATAGCACCTCGCCCTTCCGAACCACCACCGTCTGGCCTTCCAGCTCGAACTTGATCGCGCCATCCAGCACATAGCTTAGCTGTTCACTTTCGTGGTGATGCTCCGGCACGACAGCGTCTTTTTTCAAGAAGATCTGCGCGAGCATGGCCTTTTCGCCGGTAATGATTTTTCGCGAGACGAGATCGCTCAAAACTTCCAGCGGCACGGATTCCCAAGCCAAATGTTCCATCGCGAGAACCATTGTACAGTCTACTTGGGTTTGGGCAGAACCACCGTGACGCGGCCGTTCACCACCGGGTTGCGATCCTCCGGGCCGCCGCAAATTTCCGGTTCCGCCGCCCAGGCCCGCGGGTCGCGCATTCGCGTGTAGTGCTTCACAAAAGTCCATGGCTTGGTCAACGCGATGGGATCGGTGACGGTTACCTGATTCTCAAGCGTGTTGGGGTCGATCTGGCGGATGCGCTCGGTGAACCGCGCCTGGTCGCTAAACATGACCGGCGTGGTGTCGCCCCACAGGCCGGTTTTCACCGAGATGGTTTCGATCACAAGCGTCTGCCCTTCCCAGCGGCCAATGGACCGCCCGAGCAGAGTTCCCCACAATTCGTCCTCGGGAGGGAATTTACGTCCGTCCGTGTAGATGTGCCGCGTTTCCTTTTCGACGACGATCCAGGTTTTCTCTGGCGTGACGATGAACTCGTAATCGAACGGCGTGGCCACCAGCCGAGGCATACCGGCGGCGCAGTAGAGCGTATGAGAATCCACCAGAGGATTAGGAAAGTTCAGGTCTCCCTGATGTTCGGCGCGAACCAGATTAGTTTGGTAAGTGGCTTCCCACTCGGGATTGTAGGGCGGGTGGTCGCGATTGCCGGGCTTGAACAACTGCACCGGCCCCTCGGTTTCAAGCAATGCCGCGCTGCGGTTTCGCCAGATGCCTGACCAATCCGGCAGGCTGGTGAAAGCCTTCAGACGCTCAGGCGAATTGGCCGTGGTTTGCGCGGGCGCCACCATTGGGGCCAACAGAAAGAGGGCGATCCAGCGCATTCGTTGCGAGCTTACTGCTTGCCGCCCGTTTCGCGAGCCAGGCGAACTTTGGCGTCTTCGAGCTTCTTTTGCACTTTCGCTATCTCGGCGTGATCCATGTCACTGGGCGGCCCGGACTGCCACTCTCGCAGCGAGTTCTGCCATTGCGCGATGGCTTCGCGGACTTTACCCTCGCGGAAGTACACCTCGGCCAGATGATCATGCACGGTAGGGTCGCGCGACATGTACTGCAACGCCTCCCGCAGCTTGTCCTCGGCTTCGGGCAGTTTGTTCTGGCGGAAGTACACCCATCCCAAACTGTCCAAATAGGCGCCACTGTTGGGCTCGCGCGACAGCGCCTTGACGATCATGTCGCGAGCTTCGTCCAGGCGGACGTTGCGGTCCGCCAGCATAAAGCCCAGATAATTCAGCGCCGCGTCGTTCTCAGGATTGATTGCCAGTACTTTTCGAAATTCGGCTTCCGCGGCGGGAAAGTTCTTCATGCGCTCATACATGGCGCCGCGCCGGAAGGCCAAGGTCTGTTTCTCGTCACTGGATTGCGAGAGGTTCTCGGCGGCGTCGAGAGCCTTGCCCATTTCGGCGAAGTTCTTGGACTTTTCATAGATGTCGGCCAAGCTCAGATAAACTTCGCGATCATTCTTGCCGCCGAGCAGCTTGCGGGTTTCCGCTATCGCCTGGTCGTTCTTTCCCAAGTCGGAAAGCACGGAGGCGCGCGCGCTTACAACGAAGCGGTCATTGGGGTATTTCTTGGCAGCCGCCTCGCCTTCGGCCTCTGCTTTCGGATATTCCTTGGCCTCGCGGTAAGTTTCGATGATCTCCGCCGCAATGCGTGCGCCGGAATCTGGATCGAGCTCGGCGAGCTGATGGAATACGTCGACAGCGGCATTGTATTGCTCGATGGTACGTTGCAATTCCGCCAGGCTTTGCAGCAGGTAGCTGCGGCTGCTCTTTTCCGAGGCGCTGTAGGTCTTTTTGGTGGTGGCCTCCAGAATGCCTTTCAGGGTCTTGATGGCTTCCGGAATCTTGCCTTCGGCTTCCAATAAATTGACGTCGTTGAACTGCAGTTCCAAATCGTCGGGCGCGATTTCCTTGGCTTTGTCGGCGGCTTCCCGGGCCTTGGCGAAGTCGTGCTTTTGCCGGTAGATCTGCGAAATTCTCAGCAGCGAGTGTTCGTCCTTGGGATCTTCGGCCACCGACTCCTGGTACAGCTTCAGGGCCTCGTCCAGCTGTTCGGAGAGCAGCAAATCTTCAGCCAGGGCGTGCTTCAGGTCGGTATTGCCGGGCTGTTGATCGAGAGCGCGGCGCAGCATCTCCGCGGCCAGGGGATAGTCTTTCAACTGCTCGTAAACGCCGGCCAGGCTCGTTAAACTGCGCGGATTGGGGTCCTTTTCGGCCACTTTCCGTAGCATTTCGGCGGCTGCTTTGTTGTCGCCCAGGTCCGCGTACACGGTGGCCAAACCGGTCATCGCGTCTTCGTTGCCTGCGTCCAGCTCCAGCGCTTTTTTGTATGCGGCCAGGGCTTCGGTGGAGTTCTGCAGCGCTTTTTGCAGGCGGCCCAGCATGATCCAGCTATCGACATCCTTGGGATCGGTTTCGGCGATTTTCTGATATTGCTCGATGGCCTTCTTCACCATGTCGGGATCGATCTGATTGTTTTGCGAATCGCCGATCAGGTGGGTGTAGATGCGCGCGAGCAGGCGGCGCGAATTCAGATCGTTGGGGTTTTGCTTCAGAGCTTCTTCAGCATCCAGCACGGCTTCACGCAGCCGGCCGGATTGGATGTACAAATCGGAAAGTTCCTCGGCGATGAAGGTGGCGCCCGGATCGGCCTTCAGCGCTGCGCGATAACTCTCTGCCGCCTTGTTGAAGTATTCGCCGCGATTGCCGTAGGCCGCCGCCAATTCCGAATACAGATGTCCCAGCGCATAGTCGTAGTACGCTGCTGCTTTGTCGCCCTGCGCGGCGGGTTGGGGAGCCGGAGGGGTATTTTGCGCGAAGGCAGCCGAGACCGCCAAAAGAAGACAGGGGAGGCTTGCCAACCGGCGAGTTGGGATCATCGAAAAAGGCTCTCTTTCCTTACCTTGGGCGACGCTTCGTCCAAGGACAGACGGACTCGTTTACAGTATAACCCCGAAGTCCGGACCAGGTCGCGGAATGGGTCGCAAAGCCGCGTTATCATGCTGACGAACGTGCGCATGAACGCGATAGAGAAGCTCATCGCCCTTCCGGTCATAGTGGGGCCCACCGGCTCGGGCAAGAGCGAGTTGGCGATGCGGCTGGCATTGGCGCTGGGCGGCGAGATCGTCAACTGCGATTCGTTGCAAGTTTATCGCGGCTTTGACATTGGTACGGCCAAAGTCCCGGCCGCGGAACGGCAGGGTATACCGCATCATTTGATCGATGTGACTGATCCCGACCAGTTGTTCACCGCTGGTGACTACGCGCGACTGGCCGAGCAGACCCTGAGAGAGATTACTGGCCGCGGACGCGTTCCCGTGATGGCCGGCGGCACCGGCTTTTATCTGCGCGCGCTGCTGGACGGATTGTTCCCGGGGCCGTCGCGCGACGAAGCGCTTCGCTCGCGGCTGCAGCGTCGCGAGGAACGCCGCTCGGGAAGTTTACATCGGATACTAGCTCGTCTTGATCCTGACGGCGGGCGCACGCATTCATCCCAACGACAAGAACAAAACCATGCGGGCGCTGGAGGTTCGGTTGATTGCGGGTCAGTCTCTGTCCTCATTGTTTGAGCGGGGACGCGCCCCGCTAAGCCGGCTTTCGAGCGATCAAGCTTGGGCTGGATCCGCCACGCGACCTGCTGCACTCGCGCTTGAATGCTCGCACGCGTTCCATGTTTGAGCGCGGTTTGTTGGACGAAGTACGGAATCTGCTGGCACGTGGAGTTTCGCGCGAAGCGAAGCCCTTCGAGTCCCTTGGTTATAAGCAAGCCTTGCAGCTGGTGGAAGAGAAGCTCACGTCCGAGCAGGCGCTGGAATCCACGCAGGTTGAAACCAGGCAGTACGCTAAGCGCCAGCTAACCTGGTTTCGAAAAGAACAAGGAGTACACTGGCTGGCCGGCTTCGGTGATGACCTGCGAGTACAGACCGAGGCGCTCGCGATCCTGGAACGCGAAGGTTTACGTAACACCTCTTGAAATTACTTAGTCACTGAATATTTTTCGAAATCTTCGGAACGTATCAGCGGCGCCTGCGTATAAATACGTGAAGTCAGACAAGTTAGGTTGAGGAGTTACAATCATGGTTAAGAATGTTCTACTCGGATTTGCGTCCGTCGCGTTGGCGGTGGCCAGCGCTGCCAGCTATAACGTGACGTTCTACACCCCTGTCACGGTCAACGGCTCGCAGCTCAAGGCGGGCGACTACAAACTGGAGTTGAAGGACAACAACACGGTGGTCCTCAAGCAGGGCAAGTCAGTGACCGAGGCCAGCGTGAAAGTGGAAAACGACAGCCAGAAGTTTTCGCGCAACGCGGTGCGGATGAACGGCGAGCAGGTGGAAGAAATCCGCCTGGGCGGCACCAGCACGCGCGTAGTGTTCGAGAAGCCCAGCAACGCTACCAATTGAGCGTCAACTAAGCTTGGTTCCGGGGCCCGGTACCGGCGCGCGGTAAACTAAACACGTGCGCCGTTTTCTATGGGCCTCGGTTTGTTTTTGTCTGATCCTTCCAGCGGCGCAGGCCGCCACGTATCTGGTTCTGCCCTTCTTCAACCTTTCGAAGGATCCTAATCTGGATTGGATGGGCGAGAGCCTGGCTGAATCGGTTCGCGAGGCGCTTTCCTCGGAAGGTTTGATGGCGCTGGATCGGGACGACCGCCTGGAGGCCTACAGCCGCTTGTCCCTGCGTCCCTACTCGCTGCTCACCAAGGCATCGGTGGTAAAGATCGGACGAAGAACTGGACGCCGAGCAGGTGATTTTCGGGCAATACGACGTCAAGCCCGCGCCGGATGCAGCCGCCAAAGGCGTCGCAAAGAACCGGGCTTCCCTGCTGATCACGGCGCGCGTGCTGGATCTGAAGCGCGTGAAGGAGGGCCCGGAATTTCGCGAGCTGGGGGCGCTGGAAGATCTCGCGGCGTTACAAGAACACCTGGCGTGGCAAACCTTACGGTTTTTGAAACCACTGGGCGCGCCATCCGAGGCCGAGTTCCAGCAGCGCCACCCGGCCGTGCGCGTGGACGCGGTGGAAAACTACACACGCGGTCTACTGGCGGCCAGCGCAGATGAAAAGCACCGCTTCTTCACCCAAGCCGCAAGATTGGACAGCCATTATTCGCTGCCCGACTTTCAGTTGGGCCGGCTGCTGTGGAGCAAGAAAGAATACAAGTCGGCCGCGGAATGGTTCCAAAAAGTGGCGCCGGGCGATGTGCATTATCGCGAGGCGAGTTTCTTCCTAGGACTGTGCCGCTACAACAGCGGCGACTTTGCGGGCGCCGCGGCAGCGTTCCAAGCGGTGGCGAAGGTGGTCCCACTGAGCGAGGTATACAACAACCTGGCGGCCGCCGAGTCGCGCGCCAATCGGCTTGCCGCCATCGGTGGATGATTTCCGCAAAGCGTTGGAAGGCGACCGCAGCGATCCGGTTTACCAATTCAATTTGGGCTACGCGCTGTGGCGCGCTGGGAGCTTCGCCGCCGCCGCGGAACGTTTCCATGCGGCTCTGGATCACGATCCGGCGGACGCGCAAGCCGCGCTGCTGCTGGCCCGCTGCGAAAAACAGAGCGGCCCGCGGCCCGGAGATTCGCAGACCGAGGGTTTAGAACGCCTGAAAACCAACTATCAAGAGAGCGCTTACTGGCAGTTGAAAGCAGTGCTGCAGCCTGACAAGCCCTCCGACAAGCCATGACTTCCGCAGCGTGATTTCGGGAACGGGTATAATCCAAAAAGCTCATGCTGGAAGCGTTCGGTCTTTCCGATCCTGGCTGCGTCCGCCAAAATAACGAAGATTTCTACCTGATCTCCCCCACGGGCGCTTATATCGTGGCGGATGGGATGGGGGGCGCGCAGGCGGGCGAGCACGCGTCCAAACTGGCCGTGGAAACAGTAGCTTCCTTCATTCAGAATGCCGGCAAACCGGATGCCGAAATTCTCTTTCAGGCCTTTCGGGAAGCGAACCTCCGAGTGATGAGCGCGGCCGCGAGCGATCCTACTCTGGAAGGCATGGGCACCACTTTAGTGGCGGCCATCGAGTCCGGACCAGAATTGCTGATTGCCAGCGTGGGCGATAGTCGGGTTTACGTGTACGACGGCGAGCTCACGGGCATCACGGAGGATCAAACCTGGGTGAACGAGGTGGGCCGGCGTCTGGGGATCGACGAGGCCAGCCTGAAAACACACCCCATGCGCCACGTATTGACGATGGCGATTGGCGTCAGCGCGGAGTTGCGCGTGCATTCCTACACGGTCCTGCCTCATCCCGGCGAGTTGATCATGATTTCGAGCGACGGTCTGCACGGAGTGTTGGAGCCGGGAGTGATTGCCGACGCGTTGTCGGGCAACGGTTCGCTGCAGGCCAAGTGTGAACGCTTGATTGATGCCGCCAAGAAAGCGGGCGGTCCGGATAATATCACCGTGGTGCTGTTGAGAGCCCGCTAGGCTCCGTCCATTTACCCTCTTTTACACCGATTCCGGTAACGGAAGGGCTTGGAAATGCGATCCTTTATTTAGTGTTCCGATTTTTCTTGCTGGCCGCCCTTGGTGCGTCGTTATACGCACAAACCAGCGTGACACCCACAGGCACCGTCAAGTTCGGCGGGCAGCCGCTGCCGGGCGCCACCGTGATCGCGACACAAGGCGAGCATCGCGCCGTAACCACCACCGACGAGTCCGGCAAGTACGAACTGCCCGATCTTGCGCCGGGAACCTACAGCGTGGAAGTCCAGATGTTCGGGTTCCAGACGGCCCACAAAGAATTGCAAATTGGTCGCAGGATCGCCGGCCACGCAGTGGAGTCTCGATTTGCAGCCGCGTCCGAGAGAAATGGCAGAACGTCCGCAGCGGCCACAGACTGGTTTTCGCGCCACCGCGGAGAACGAAGTCGATCAAATTGCAGCCGCTCCACCCCCGGACACAATCGCCGCAGAACTCAGCCAACGCCAACGAAGCCTTCCTGGTGAATGGAACTTTGAGCACGGGCTTGCAGAACGGACAGGATGATTTCGGATTGCGAGGACCCGTGATGGGCATGCAGGGCCCTCCTGGCGGTCTAGCGGGAGCGGGTGTCGAAGGCCAGCCCGGCGGGGTTCCAGGCGCTCCTGGAGGCCCAGGCGGCGGTCCCGGTGGCCCCGGTGGCGGCAGGTTCGGTGGAGGTGGTGGCGGGTTCGGCGGCGGGCGCGGCGGCGGGTTCGGCGGACCGGGAGGTCAGGGTCGCGTCCGGCCTGGAAACGGCAACGGCCGGCTGATTGGCAATCGCGCCAATCGCGGACGCCAGGGCATTCACGGAAACGTGTCGTTCCAGTGGCAAGGCTCCGACACCGACGCCAAGGCATTCTCGCTCAGCGGACAGCCCGACTCCGCAGCCCGATTTCAACAATTATCGCTGGAGCGGCGTGGTAGGCGGGCCATTGCGGATTCCCGCATCTGCTCAAAGGCGAACTCCACGTTCTTCACGCTGAGCTATTTCGGCACGCGCGGGCAGAGCGTGTTCTATAACGTCGGCACGGTGCCGACAGCGCGGAACGGTCGGGCGATTTTTCGCACGCCTTCGTCAATGGCGCGCTCCCTACGATTTACGATCCATCGACGCGCGCGCCGTTTCAAAACAATATCGATTCCGAGCAGCCCTTCTCAATCCCGGCCGCAGTGGCGCTCGTCTGAATTTCATCCCGTTACCGAATCTTCCGGGCACGGTACAGAACTACGACTTTGTCACCGTAGTTCCGGCAGACACCGATAACGTCAGTCTGCGTCTTAACCAGAATCTCAGCAAGAACGACCGGCTGGCGCTGAACGAAAGCTTCCAGCGGCGCCAGAGCGAGAACGCGCAACTCTTCGGATATATAGATCCGGGCAACGGCTTCGGCAATAATACGGACCTGAGCTGGACGCACAACTTCGGACCGAACGGCATCAACACCGCCCACTTGATCTTCAACCGCAATCGCACCACGCAGGATTCGTACTTCTCGTACGGGCACGAATGTTGCGGCCGAGCTCGGCATCCAAGGGACTTCGCAGGAGCCGATCAATTATGGTCCGCCCACGCTTCTCCTTCACCAACTTCGCCAGCCTCACCGACTCGCTGCCGTCGCATTCGGTGGTGCAAAGTTTGCGGAGGGCGATTCCTACACCTGCGTGAAGAAGAATCACTCGATGACATTTGGAGGGGATTTCAAGCGGCAGGATCGTAATATCACCACCGACCAGAACGCGCGCGGCACGTTCTCGTTCAGCGGAATTGCCACTAGTGCGTTCAATTCGAGCGGCCAGCCTTTGCCCAATACCGGTTTTGATTTCGCGGACTATCTGCTGGGCCTGCCACAGTCGAGCTCGGTTCAATTCGGAGATGATAGTACGTATTTTCGCCAGAACGCCTGGGACGTGTACGCCAATGACGATTGGCGCGTGAATCCGAATCTAACGCTGATGTTTGGGCTGCGATACGAATACTATTCGCCGCTTTCGGAGAAATACGGGCATCTGGTGAACCTGGATATCGCGCCGGGCTTCACGGCGGTGGCGCCGGTTTTGCCTGGAGCGATCGGACCGTACTCTGGGGCATATCCCCTCAGCTTGATCGAGCCGGATCGCAACAATTTCGCCCCCCGCGGCGGCCTGGCCTGGAAACCCAGCGCGAAGCACTCCATGGTGGTGCGTGTGGGCTACGGCATTTACTACAATCCAACGGCGCTGAATCGCTTGGCTACTGAGCTGTCGGAGCAGCCGCCGTTCGCCGAAACGCAGACCCTCACCACCAGCATCGGGAACGTGCTGACGCTCCAGAACGGCCTGGCCACGGCGCCGACCAACGCGACCATTTTGAATTCGTACGCAGTCCAAAAGAATTACAAGATCGGTTACGCGCAGAGCTGGAATGTGACAGTGCAGCAGAATTTTAGCCGGTCGTTTTTCGTTGAGCTCGGCTACATAGGAACCAAAGGCACGGACCTGGATACCGAGACGGTGCCGAATCGCGCGGAACCGGGCTCGCCGCTGACCTCGCAAGGGAGGTTGCCGATCGCGAACGCCCAGCAATTCATTTACGACAGTGCCTGGGGGAACTCGATCTACGAGGCGGGGCAAGTACGGCTGATGCGGCGGTTCGCGCGCAACATGTCGTTCAATATCATTTACACCTATTCCAAGTCGATTGACGATAGCTCGACGTTCGGGGGCGTCGGCAACGTGGTGGCGCAGAACGCGTTCGACTTGAGCGCCGAGCGTGGATTATCGAGCTTTGACCGGCGTCACGTGTTGAATCTTAATTACGTCCTCAGCACGCCCACGCAGGCCAGTTGGTGGAAACGCAATTGGACGCTGAGCGGATCGGCGCTGCTGGAAAGCGGAACACCGCTGACGGCGCGGATTCTGGGCAATCAATCGAACGTCGCGGGGACGGGAGTGGTGGGCAGCGGACGCGCATCAGCCACCGGCTTGCCAGTCACGGACGGGAGCGGATATTTCAATTTGGATGCTTTTACGGCGCCCGCGCCTGGCGAACTTGGCGACGCCGGGCGGAACACGATTCCGGGGCCGTGGTCGTGGTCGCTCAATACCGCTTTTGGCCGCTATTTCACGCTGGGCGGAGAGGGCAGCCGCAAACGCATCGAGCTGCGGCTGGAAACAAACAACACCTTGAATCACGTGAACATCACCAACGTGAACACAGTGGTAGGTTCCACCCTGTACGGGCTGCCCACCACCGCAGGCGCGATGCGAACGGCCGACATCAACATCAGGTTCCGCTTTTAGGAGATGGCCAGCATGACTACTTGCGCACTTCGGGTGGTTGCCGCGGCGATGCTTTGCGCCGGGCTGGTGGCGCAAGACGACACCTCACCCACCTTCAAGACCAATACAAATCTTGTGATCGTGAACGTCACCGTGCGTGACAAGAGCGGCAAGGCCCTGGAAGATTTGAAAAAGGACCAGTTTACGCTGCTGGAAGACGGCAAGCCGCAGCAGATCGCCGTGTTCGAACTACAGCGGCTGAATGGCGAGACATTGCCATCCATCGAAGCGCCGGCTCCAACGCTGAAAACTCGCGGACCGGCCGCGCCGACTCCGGCAAAGGAACCCCCGCCCCCGATCAAAGCGGACCAACTCAAGGACCGGCGGCTGATCGCGATGTTCTTCGATCTTTCGTCCATGCAACCCCCGGAGCAAATTCGCGCGCGCGACGCCGCCATCAAATTCATCGACACGCAAATGACCGCGTCCGACGTGGTGTCCATCATGACGCTCACCAACGAACTGCGCGTGGTGCAGGACTTTACCAACGATCGCGAGACGCTGGTGACCGTGATTCAGTCGCTTCGGATCGGCGATTCCAGCGAACTGGCAGGTCTGGCGGCAACCGGCGCAGACTCTACCGATGACAGCGGGGAATTTACGGCGGATGACACGGAGTTCAATATTTTCAATACCGATAACAAACTGAGCGCGCTGGAAGACGCCACGCGCAAGCTGGCGCCGTTCCCGGAGAAGAAAGCGCTGGTTTATTTTTCGAGCGGCGTAGGCAAGACGGGCGTGGACAATCAATCGCAGCTTCGCGCCACGGTGAACGCGGCGGTGCGCGCGAACGTGGCTTTCTATCCGATTGACGCGCGCGGTCTGGTGGCTTTCGCGCCGGCCGGCGATGCGACGCAGGCTTCGCCCAAAGGCACGGGCGTTTTTACGGGCAGCGCGCAAACCAGCGCCCGCACATCGTTCCACGACACGCAGGACACCATCTATACGCTGGCCGCCGACACCGGTGGGAAAGCATTGCTCGACAGCAACGATCTGACGCTTGGCATCAAGGCGGTGCAGGCCGACATCAACAGCTATTACGTGCTCGGTTACTACAGCGCGAATCCTGCGCAGGATGGCAAGTATCGCCACGTCACCATAAAGATTGCGTCGCTGCCCGAGTCGGCCAAGCTCGATTACCGGCGCGGTTACTACGCCGCCAAAGTGTGGGGCAAGATGAACGCCAGCGACAAGGAACGGCAGTTGGAAGATGCGCTGACGCTAGACGATCCGTTCACCGAACTGCCGCTCGCGATGGAAGTGGATTACTTCCAAACCGGGAAAGACAAATACTTCGTGCCAATTACCGTCCGGATCGCAGGATCCGCGCTGGGACTTTCGCCCAAATCCACCACGGATCTCGATTTCATCGGCCAGATTCGCGACCCGAAAGGAAAGATGCTGGGCGGCATCCGCGACGAAATCAAGCTGAAGCTTACGGAAGAAAATGCGGCCCAGCTTGCCCAGAAGCACGTCGAGTACGATACGGGCGTCACGCTTCCGCCCGGCGATTACAATCTCCGGTTCCTGGCGCGCGAAAATCTAAACGGCAAGATGGGGACCTTCGAAATGAAGTTCAACGTTCCTGATCTGAGTAAGCAGGCGGCAGGAGTGCGCATGAGCTCGGTGGTGTGGAGCAATCAGCGTGAGCCGCTCGCGGCCAGCATTGGAACGGCCGGCGGCAGCAACAAGAAGCTGCTGGAGGCGCATCCACTTGTGGAGAATGGCCAGAAGCTGATCCCCGATATTACGCGCGTGTTCCGCAAGAACCAGAAGCTGTATGTGTATTTTGAGGTTTACGATCCGGGGACGGTGGCGTCGCCCAGCGTGTCGGCGGAACTGACGATGTTCCGGGGTAAATCGAAGTCGTTCGAATCGGCTCCCGTGCGTGTCACCAAAGCGAAATCGGGACATCCGAACGCATTGGCGTTCCAGTTTGAGATGCCGCTGGCCAACATTCCGCCGGGCCAATATATTTGCCAGGTCAGCGTGATCGACGAACAGGCGCGTAAGTTCGGGTTCGCGCGCGCGCCTCTTGTAGTGTTGCAGTAAACCTACTTAGAATTATATTTAAAGGCGAATTGCAGCCGGATTTGCTGCCCTTTAAACTGGTTCGGCAAGGGCGGAAACCTCACCGAAGCGCTAACGGCGGCCACTGCCGCTCTATCCAGAGCCTCAGATCCGGAGGGCGTCGCGATCACCAGTTTCGGGACGTCTCCGTTGCGATCGACCACGAATTGCAACTCCACCACCCCGCGGTTACCCATGCGGGCACTCTCCGGGATAATGGCAAACCAATTCTTCCGAACCAGCGCGAGAATCTGGAGCAGATAGGGCCGAAAATCGACACCCATCGGGTCACTCATCAGCTCCGGCAGCTCGGGACTGACACCGATCTGGCCGGGTAAAGGCCGTGCCAGGTCGCCCGCGCTACTACCCTGCCCACCAGCACCGTGGGCGATATCGTTGATCGCATCCTGGACGCTCGTTTTGGGCGGAGTCAGTTTGGCTTGGCCTTTGTTTTCGCTGGGGCCGTTCTGCCCCGGCGTTTCAAACGCAAGCTTCGGCTGCTCCACGGGCTGAATTTGGGGCGGTGGGGGCGCTTTTGGCGTTCCGGACATGGCTGGCAGAGCAGGCGGCGCATTCTGCGCGGTGACCGGAGTTTCGATCTTTGGAGGCTCGGTAATGCGAGGGGTAGTGGCAGGTGGTGGTGGCCCTGGAGGCGCCGGGTTCGGCGGTCTAAACGCCCGTATGGCGGGAGCAGGAGGCAGACGCTTCGGGGTGGGAGGGCGAGGCTTCAGATCCTCGACATTCACTTCCTTGGACACCTTGCCTTTGTTGGGCGCTTTCTGGGTGAGGTCGCTTGGCAATGCCAAGTGAACTGCTTTATGAAAATCTGGAATAATCTCGGTGCCTCGCCTTAGTGGGGGGCCGCTCAAAGTATCCAGCACGAGTACCAGCGCGAATATCCCGCAATGCACCACGAGCGTTCCGATTCCGGCGCGCCAGTATCTGCGCGAGTCATCGGGCGTGCTCCAATCCAACACGAAATTCGGACCGAAATCCGCATGTAAGCTCATGATGGCCGAATGAAAGACGTAGATCGCGCGTCCGCCGTTGCCTAGTAGTCGCTAGCTAAGTGATGGAAGCCGTTGCGTGACTATTTTCGAATGCTCCTCAATTTTATCAAGTATCGCACGCGCTAATTCCAAAGCGTGCAATCCGTCCTCGCCCGAGACTTCGGGACGCCGGCGGGTCGCCACTGCTTCCAGGAACGATTCCACCTCGAGCCGCAGCGGCTCCTCCTTGATGATCGCCAGCGGCTGAAAGCCGATTTGCTGGTTTCCGCTGACGGTGAAGGCAACGGCCTCCTGCTTCTGGTAGTCGAGCGAAATGTACTGATGCGGCTGGAACAGGCGCAACTTTCGCACGCGCTCGGTGGAGACACGGCTGGCGGTCAAATTGGCGATGCACCCGCCCGGGAACGCCAGGCGCACATTCGCGATATCCACCTTGTCGGACAAAATAGAAATTCCGGCCGCGCGAATCTCCTCGGGGATGCTGCCGGCCAGGTGGAGCACGATGTCCAAGTCGTGAATCATCAGATCCAGCACGACGTCCACGTCCAGGCTGCGCGGGCTGAACAAGCTGAGCCGGTGTATCTCGAAGAACAGCGGCAATTTCGTGATTTTCTTGAGGGCTGCCACGGCGGGATTAAAGCGCTCCAGGTGGCCGATTTGCAGGATGCGTTGGTGCTCGGCCGCGGTATCCACCAATCGCCTGGCAGACGCTAAATCGGCCGCGATCGGCTTTTCCACCAGCACGTCGATGCCGGATTTCAGCAGCTCGCAGCCGACTTCGGCGTGGAGAGAGGTCGGCGTCGCGACCACGGCCGCGTCGATGTTGTCTTTCAACTCGCCAAGCGTTGCGAATGTCAGGCAATTGTGCTCAGCCGCAGCCATCGCAGCGCGCTCCGGGTCGGCATCCACTACACCCACCAGCGTGGCGTTTAAGGATTGACTCAACACCCGCAGGTGATGGCGGCCGAACACACCCGCGCCAATGACGGCAACTCGAATCTTGTTCAAGACCTAACTTATCATTTAGCTAGCGCGCTATTCTAGGTGCAGGTGCAGCATGGCGACAACTTACCTAAGCCCGCAGAAATTGAAGGATTTCGCGCAACGGGTTGAAGAAGTTGCCAAGAAGTTTCCCGACGAAGTGGTTCGTATCCGGCACTCCTTTAGCCACGACTGGGATGGCGATCCCGCAATATATTTTCGAATCATGCTGACGGATCAGGCGCTAAGCCATCACCACCTAACTCAGCTGACGGGGGCTATTAAGAACGCCCTGATCAAGGATCTCGCCTTCTATCAGTCTGAGTATGCGATCTATATTCCGTATTTCAATTTCAGAACGGAGGCTGAGCAGAAACAACTGAAGGACCCCGCATGGGAATAGCGGCCGACCTGCTGGCTATTGCTGACCGTCTTGCTCAGCCAATCGCAGGCGAGCCACAACAGGCATCGTTTCGCCGCGCTATATCGACGGCATATTACGCGCTGTTTCATCTTCTCGTTCAGGAGGCCGTTCAAAGTTGGAACGGTTCATCCTCGGCCCGATCAGGGCTGGAACGCAGGTTTGAACATAGGACGATGAAAGACGTCTCGAATTCGATCCTGCGGGGAAATTGGCGCGGGTGGAGCACACCCTCACTTGCAGTTCCTATTGATCTAGAAGCTGTTGCGGCAGCCTTTGTCGTACTGCAGGAGGCGCGGCTCCAGGCGGATTACGACAATACAAAAACGTGGTCTTCGGTAGACGCGCGAGTCTTGGTTGGAGACGCCCAGGATGCATTCGCAAATTGGACCACCGTTCGGGCGCATCCAACCGCCAACGAATACCTGCTCTCGCTCCTGATCGGTAACAAACGCGAATAATCAGGGCTACGGCTCGGGCTCGCAGCCGAGAATCGCAATCTTGCATTCATTCGCTCTGGCCAGCATCGCTTCACGATCCAGCAACAGCGTTCGGCCCGCATCTACAGCCAGCGCGGTAGCACCCGCCTTTTGCATCGCCTCGATGGTGCCTGGACCGGCCACTGGAACGTCGAACAGCAAGATGCCCGCGACGCCGGGAGACTTTCACCAGACGTTAACGGCTGGCCGTTGACCAGAGACGCCGCGCGTTCCAGCATGGCATCGGTGCCCTCCATTGCCTCCACTGCCACGCAGGCGCCGTCCGAAATCGCGACGCTCTGGCCCACATCCATGCCGGCCAGCGTATTGGCGATCCTTCGCCCATATGCAATGTCGCGTTCCTCGTCTGACGACGGCTTGCGCTTGCTCAACACACCCGTTTCAGCGAGTAGCGGCTTCAGCAGCAGCGTCGAATCGACCAGCTGGATGCCTTCCTCGGCTAGAACTCCCACCACGCCGCCGATCAAGGCGTCGGTGTTTTTCTGTTTGAGTCCGGCCAACAACTTCACCAGTTTCCAGTCTGGCCGGATAGACGAAAAAATCTTCGCGTGCTTCACTTGCCCGGCCATCATCACTTCAGTGATGCCTTCTTCCTTGAGGATCTCGATCAGGCGAGAGAGTTGGCCCAGCGAAATCCAGTGACAGCGGTCCGCCAATTGTTCGATCTCGGGCGAGGCCTCTTCCTTGATGGCCAGCACCACCACCTGATCGCCGGCCTGGCGCGCCGTTTCCAGTGCCAGCAACGGGAAGCGGCCATTACCCGCGATCATTCCGTAGCGGCGGCTCATTTCACAAAACTCATTTCACGAAACCGCGCTCGGACCTTTCCATGAACGTGAGCAGATCGTTGACCTCCGCGCACTCCGGCACCTCGGCGCGAATGCGCTCCACGGCTTGTGTCGTGTTGAGGCCGGACTTAGTCAAGAGCCGAAATGCTTTATGCAGGCTTTCAATGGCTCCCTTGGTGAAACCGCGCCGCTCGAGTCCTACTTTGTTCTCGCCAAACACCTTGGATTCCCGCGGACTCACGGTCATCGAGAACGGCAGCACATCTTTCGTCACCACACTGTAGCCGCCGACAAACGCGTGTTTTCCAATCCGGCAGAACTGATGCACGCCGCTAAAAGCCTCAATCACCGCCCAGTCTTCCACGATGACGTGTCCGGCGAAAGTAACCGCGTTTCCCAGTTGTGTGTGGTCGCCGACCCGCACATCGTGCGCCACGTGCGCGTAGGCCATCAGCAAGTTGTCGTCGCCGATCGCGGTGACCAATCCGCCACCTTCGGTACCGCGGTGGATGCTGACAAACTCGCGGATTTTATTGCGGCTTCCGATGCGTGTCTCGGCGCGCTCGCCTTTGTATTTCAGATCCTGCGAAGCCACTCCAACGGTGGAATACGGATAAAAGACGTTGTCTTCACCTATGTGGGTGACGCCCTCCACGAAGATGTGAGCCATCAACCGGGTGCGCGCTCCGATTTCGACATCGGCGCCGATGATGCAATAGGGCCCGATTTCAGCGCTTGGTGAGATACGAGCCTGTGGATCGACGATGGCAGACGGATGAATCGCCATGCGCGCGGCTTAGGCCACCTGGGGCACGCGATCCTGCAGGACGCACATCAACTCGGCTTCGGCCACGACGACGCCGTTCACCGTGGCCTGCCCGTGCATTTTTGCGATATTGGCTTTGCGCCGTGTGAGCTTCATCTCGATGCGAAGCTGGTCGCCCGGCCGCACGGGACGGCGGAATTTGGCCTGCTCGATAGACGCGAGCAGCACCAATTTATTCTTGCGATCCGGGATCGACTTCAGCACCAGAACGCCCGCCACCTGCGCCATGGCTTCCACCACCAGAACGCCTGGCATGACCGGAAAGTCGGGAAAATGGCCCACAAAGAAGGGTTCATTCACCGTGACGTTCTTGATTCCGACGATGCGCTCTTCTTCCAGCTCGAGAATCGCATCCACCAGCAGCATGGGATAGCGGTGCGGCAAAATATCACGAATTTCCTGGATGTCGAGAAGGGGCATGCAAACTGGCTATTATAACAGGCAGTGCATCCGTTCCTTGCTTTTGCGGAAGCGAAGCAGTCCGCCATCGTCGCGCTAATCAGCGAGTTGGCCAGATGCGAGTCTCCGAGCGATCAGCCGCAGGCCGTGAACCGCTTCGTGAATCTTCTAGGTAGCCGAATTGACGGCGCCACCAGCGTTAAGACTTTGCCGGGCGGACGCTTTGGCCATCACCTGCGCTGCGAATTCAAATTCCCGGGCGCGAAGGCGGACGCGGGCCGAATCCTGGTGCTGGCGCATTCCGACACCGTTTGGCCGCTTGGAACGCTCGCGCAAATGCCGGTTCGCGAGGAGCGCGGCCGCCTGTGGGGGCCGGGCGTACTGGACATGAAATCCGGTATCGCGTTTTTTATTTACGCTATACATACGCTTCAAATGCTCGAGATCCCGGTGCGCCGGACTATTTTGTTGCAAGTCAATTCGGATGAGGAAGTGGGCAGCGAGACTTCGCGGCAGTTCACCGAAGAGGCTGCGCGCCAGAGCGCTGTCACCCTTCTGTTGGAGCCAGGAACCGGACTGAAGGGCAAACTCAAGACGGAGCGCAAAGGTGTGGGTGACTACGCCGTCACGGTAAAAGGACGGGCGTCGCACGCGGGTGTGGACTTCGAATCGGGGGCGAGCGCCGTGCTGGAGTTAGCCCGCCAAATCCCCAAAATCGCGGCATTCACTAACCTGGGGCGCGGCATCACGGCTAACCCGGGCGTAATTTCCGGCGGCACGCGCACCAATGTGGTCGCCGCGGAAGCGCGCGTTGAAGTGGACATCCGCATCGCGAAGATGAAAGACGCCGACGCCCTGGACAAGAAGTTCCGCGCGTTGCGCCCGTTCGACAAGCGCTGCTCGATCCATGTCGAGGGCGGCCTCAACCGTCCCCCCATGGAACGAACGCCGGCCATTCAACAGTTATTTCGAACGGCGCGGGCCTGTGCCAAGGAACTCGGCGTTGCGCTCCAGGAATCCTCCACGGGCGGAGGTTCGGACGGCAATTTCACGGCCGCGCTCGGCGTTCCAACGCTGGATGGACTAGGTGGCGTTGGGGAAGGCGCGCACGCGGAGAACGAGAGCATTCTCCTGGACCGCGTCGCGGATCGGACGGCGCTGCTGGCGATGTTGCTTTCGAAGCTTTAGGCACAGGCCGCGCGAATCACGCGGACCAGACGGTCTTCTTCCCCCGATTCTACGGTCCGCAGGTCCAGCAGCAGCCGGCCATTTTGTATTCGTACGATCACGGGATCCGCGTTCAAACGGCACCGTCGCTCCGTTTCGACCACATCCGCGCAATCAATGGCGATCAACCAGCCTTTGAGCGGTTGTTGCGGCGTCGATCCGCCGCCAATCATCGAATCGCCTTCGATTAACTCGGCTCGCATGCCATCGAGTCGATTAAGCAGGTGTTCCGATCGGGCGCGTAGCAGCTCGCTCGATTGCGAGATCATTCGAAGCATTGGAATTTGATCCCAGTGTTCCAAGATCAGATTTCGCAGCGTGGTTTCGAGCGCCTGGTAAATCAACTTATCCAGACGAAGGGCTCGAAACAGCGGATTCCGCCGAAGCCGGGTGACGAGTTCGGCATCGCCTGCGAGAATTCCGGCTTGTGGACCTCCCAGCAATTTGTCCCCGCTGAAGGACACTAGGTTGACTCCGCCGCGAATGCTATCCCCAACCAGCGGCTCGTCCACGCCAAACGCGCGCAAATCGGTGACACAGCCGCTGCCCAGGTCTTCGTAGAGCGGAATGCCGCGTTCAGTGGCGAGGGCTGTCAGCTCGCGCAGTGCGGGCCTGGCGGTAAAACCTTCGATGCGGAAGTTACTTGGATGAACCCGCAGCAGAAGCCGCGTTCGTTCGTTGATCGCGTCGCGATAGTCGTCGATGCTGGTCCGGTTCGTCGTCCCAACTTCGCGCAGTATCGCGCCCGAGCGCTGCATGATCTCGGGGATACGAAAGCCGTCGCCGATCTCGATCAGTTCGCCCCGCGACACGATCACTTCGAATCCCGCGGCCAGCTCGTTCAACGCCAGAAAGATGGCAGCGGCGTTGTTATTGACCACAATTCCACGCGCGCCCACCAGTCGCTCGATCAAGTGAGCCACGTGCACATCGCGCTTGCCGCGCCGGCCCGCGGTGAGATCGTATTCCAGATTCGAGTACCCGGTCAGCGGCTGAAACGGCGCCAACGGCGCGCGGCCAAGATTGGTGTGCAAAACGACGCCGGTCGCATTGATCACGCCGCGAAGCGAAGGCTCTTCCAGCTTGGCCAGATTGCGCTCCACGCGGTGCTCGATAGAAACGGAATTTTCGTGTCGCCCCCCGCGAATTTCCTGGCGGGTTGTTTCCAGCACGCGACGCACTTCTTCTGCGATCAACGATCGTGGAAAGCGCCCTTCCAGATGCCCTAATGCGCGAAGTACCTGGTCCACAGCCGGTAAATCGCGCAGCTGCTCTTGAGGCGTCACGCCACGATATTAACAGGCTTGTGCTATCTTCCTGGTTTCATGGACGCTATTACACTTCTTGTCATTTCGAGCCCTAAGTACCCGTTCCTGCGCTTCCTCGACGACCTGCCGCAGCCGGTGACAGTCCTTACCAGCGACGATCTTGAATTTCTGAAGCAACATGCTCCAGAGGCCGACGTGATCCTCAACGGATTCCACGATGGCTCGGCGCTCCGCGCCATTTTGCCGCTCGCGCCACGATTACGATGGGTCCACGCGCTCTCGGCCGGGGTGGAGAAAGTCTTGTCGCCGGAACTGGTCGAAAGCCCGGTCCCGCTCACCAACGGCCAGGGTGTGTTCGGCCCCGCGCTGGCCGAATTTGTTGTAGCCGCCATGTTCTACTTTGCCAAAGATCTGCGTCGCTTGATTCGCCAGCAGGCAGCAGCGCGCTGGGAGCAATTCGACGTTGCGTTCCTTCGCGATCAGACGCTGGGCGTGATCGGTTATGGCGGCATCGGACGAGAAGCGGCGAGGCTCGCGCACGCCCTTGGCATGAAGGTTGTGGCCCTTCGAAGGCGCGTCCCGCCGCCGGAGAACGATCCAGTTTTGGAGCGATCGTTTACGCGCGAGCAACTGCACGAGATGCTCAGCCTGTGCGACTATGTGCTGGCCGCAACGCCATTGACGCCCGAAACGCAAGGAATGCTAGGTGGAGGAGAATTTCACTTCATGAAGCACTCTGCCGTTTTCATCAACGTGGGCCGCGGCGCTGTGGTGATCGAGTCCGATCTGATTTCCGCTCTGAATCAAAGGATCATTCGCGGAGCGGCTCTGGATGTCTTCGAACAGGAGCCGCTGCCCGCCGATCATCCGTTCCATAAGATGGAAAACGTGCTGCTCTCGCCCCATTGCGCCGACCACACCACCGGCTGGATGGAGCTCGCGGTGCGGCAGTTCATGGCAAATTTTGAGCGCTTTCGGAGCGGTCAGCCGCTGGATTTCGTCGTTGACAAGACCTCCGGATACTGAATGGACGGCATCCAGCTCTCAGACATTCAAACGGCGGCCGAGCGCACGCGCAACATCGTACGCCGTACACCGGTCTTCACGTCGCGTACCTTCGATGCGCTCTGCGGGGCCAGCGTCCATTTCAAGTGTGAAAACTTCCAACGCGGCGGCGCTTTCAAAATTCGAGGCGCGGCTAATTTCATCTTGTCGATCCCCAAGGATCAGATCGCGCGCGGTGTGGTAACGTTTTCGTCGGGTAATCATGGACAGGCGGTCGCGATAGCCGCCGAATCGCTCGGAATTCCCGCCACTATTGTCATGCCCGCCGACGCGCCTGCGTTGAAGATGGCGGCCACCCGCGCGCATGGAGCCAGTGTCGTCACCTACGATCGCGCCGCCGATGATCGGGAGGCGATCGGTCAGCGGATCGCGCGAGAATCCGGCGCAACGCTGGTCCCTCCTTACGATCACGCCTTGACCATTGCTGGCCAAGGCACTGCTGTCTTGGAGCTGTTGGATGAAGTGCCCGATCTGGATGCGCTGGTGGTTCCGGTTGGCGGAGGCGGCTTGATTTCCGGAAGCTCCATCGCCGCGCACGCGAGTCGTGCTGGAATTCGCGTTTTCGGCGTAGAACCTGAGCACGGCAACGACATGCTGCTCTCGTTCCGCGCGGGCTCGCGAGTGGAAATTCCGCTACCTGAGAGCATCGCCGATGGCCTGCGTGCAACCAAGCCGGGCGCCCTGACGTTCCCGATCGTTCAGAAGCACGTCGAGGATGTTCTGCTGGTGAGCGATTCTGAAATCCGCGCCGCGATGAAGTTTCTGCTTATGCGAATCAAGATCCTGGTGGAACCGAGCGGTGCTGCATCGGCGGCCGCTGTGATGCATGGAAAGGTCCCGCAAGGCGTCCGGAGAATCGGCGTAATCCTTTCGGGCGGCAATGTGGATCTGGAATACCTGCAGGCTCTTTAGTCGCCGGTTTCCTCGAGGAAGCAGCTTTCAAAAGCCCGGTCGATTAGATCGTCGGTCAGATGGAACGGCAGCTTCTCGAAGTGAATCAGGTCGATGGCATGGGACAGCACGTCGCGGGGATGGCAGCGGCGGAAAGGGCGCTTTACGTTGCGGTAGTGCTTTTCGATGAACCGCGCGATCAAGCCGTCCTGGTGCGGCAGGCTTTTCGATTCGCAGAAGCGGTGGAAGATGGTGGTGAACTCGTGTTCGTCCGGGCTGCGCAGCAGCATTTTGTACTGAATGCGGCGCAGAAACGCTTCGTCACCCAACTGTTCTGGATTTAGATTGGTCGAAAAGATCAGGAACGCTTCAAAGGGAACCGTGATCTTGCCACCGCTGTTGAATTTTAGATAGTCCACGCGGCGTTCCATGGGAACAATCCAGCGGTTCAGCACTTCGGCGGGCGTACACTGCTGCCGGCCGAAATCGTCGATCAAGTAGATGCCGTTGTTGGCTTTCAATTGGTAAGGCGCATCGTATACCTTGGACGTGCCGTTGTAGTTGAGATCCAGCATCTCGAGCGTCAGTTCGCCACCGGTCACGATAAACGGACGCCGGCATTTCACCCAACGGCGGTCGTGCTGCGGCCCGGTGGAGAATACCGAATTCTGTTCGGCTTCCGGCACGGGCTGATGATACAGCGGGTCGTAGACTTGAACAATGGTGCCCTGGCAATCCAGCGCATACGGCACGTACACGCACGATTCGTCCACATTCATCAGGGCTTCAGCCAGGAAAGTCTTCCCATTCCCGGGCTGGCCATAGATCAGGAACGAATTTCCGGAGCTCACCGCTGGACCAATCTGAGACAGGATCCGTTCGGTTACCACCATTCGGCGGTAGGTTTGTTGCAAAGCCTGGGGCGTGAGCCAGCCATCCGCTCGTTTTTGCCTGCGCACCATTTCCGTGTATTGAGACAACGGGACGGGCGCCGGGCCGATGTACTGGTTGCTGTCCATGCACTCGCGCGCCTGAATCCGGCCGGTATCGGTCAGCGCGAATTGCACAGTGCTGTTGCCCATGCCGAGCGACTTCTTGGCTTCCAGAAAACGCTGATGCTTGAAGAGATCGATGATCCCTTCGATCAGGCTGAACTTGAGCCCCATCTTTTCAGACAGTTCACGGCCCAGCATGTCGCCCTGCGAATAAAACATCTTCAAAATGAGCTGGTGCAGGACGGATGGCGCCAAGCCAGTGTCGTCCAGGGTTTCAGGCGTCGGCGGAACCACAGAGCCGGGTTCGCTCTGGATCTGGGGCTGCTCCTGCGGTGGAGCGCTCAGCGACTTGGAAAGTCGCTCCAGCACGCTTGCTGCCCCGCCGTGCTTCGATTCTTCTTGGGTGGACGCGGATCGGGCTGGTGTGGGCAACACGGATGTAGGCGACATGATGATGAAAAACCAAGTGTGCGACCGCACAGTGCTGGGCCGCAATAGGAACTTGGTCCTTTTTTCGTTAGGTTGAATTCCGGGGTTGACAAGCCGGGGCGTAGCTGCTTCTCTAGCCCCGACCCTAGCCGTCTGCCTCAGCTCGTGATCCGCGCGCCGTCCATTCCGCTCCGGCGAGAACCACCAGCGCGGCAAGGAAACCCCACAGGATGATGGTCACAGTGTAGTAAAAGGGTCCGTACTCGGACTGCAGCTTGGCCCTTAGATACGGCCATGTCCATAAGTTCACGTATTTAAGCAACTCGAGCAGGAATCCCACTATGATCGCTGCGGGACAATCCGCGCAGGTTTAATCTTGCAGTTCGGCAACAGCCAGTAAATAAGAAACAACACCAACATCGACATCGGAATAGCCGCAGCCTTGAACAGCAGCAGCCTTAGAAGATTCGTAAGGGCGCGGTCTGCCTGATCGAGATCCCACTGAAATACTCATTGTTTAAGGCGGTCAGGGTGGTGGAAAACAGCATTAAAGCTCCACAGGCAAAGATCAGCCCCAGGCTGACCAGCTGGTTTTTAAAGTAATTCCGGTTTTGGGGGCAATTCCAGACGCGGTTCAAAGCCACTTCCAAGGGTTCAAAAATGCCGCTGGCTGTAAAGAACAGCAGGATCAATGAAATCACCTGCACAGGTCCGCGGGACGCCACGGTTACTTCGAAATTGCGCCGGATGAATTGGCCCATGGTATCCGGAAAATAGTCGTTCAACGCGAAGTAAACGGCGCTCACGCCTCCCTGCCATTTCAAGACATATCGGCAGATCGACAGCATGACGGTGAGAAACGGAAAGAACGAGAGCAACAAACCGGCCGAAACCGAAAACGCAAAGACATGCACCTCGGTCTGCATCAAGTAATGGATGGTCGGAAGGAACGCGCGAACCAGTCTTCTCATCGTGCTAGTTCTACACGCCGAGCTCGATCACGCGCCGGCCCTGCGATGCTTCCAGCGTCCGGACAAAATAATCGCAATGGCCTGGCTATAGATGCGATGCTCCTCAACCAGAATCCGGCGCCGACAGCGTATCTTCGGTGTCGTCATCCAGTACCGGCACAGCGGACTGCAGGACGATCGGGCCCGCATCCAAACGCTGGTCCACGAAATGCACCGTGCAGCCGCTGATTTTCGCGCCGTGTTCCAGCGCTTGTTTCTGCGCGTCCAACCCCGGAAAAGCAGGGCAGCAGCGAGGGTGAATGTTCAGTGCTCGCAACGGGAAAGCCCGGCAAAATTCGGCCGTCAACAGCCGCATGAATCCTGCCAGGCAGACCAGATCCACGGCGCAATTTTGCAGTTCGGCTACCACGCGCCGATCGTACTCTTCGCGCGGAACGCCATGCGAAGGCAGCACCACGGCGGGCAATCCCCTGCGACCGCGCGGTCTCTATGCCGCGAGCATCGGGACGATTCGAAATCACCACTGCGATCTCGGCGTCCAGGTGTCCCTGCTTCACGTTGTCTGCGATCGCTTCAAAATTTGAGCCGCGTCCGGAGAGCAAAATGCCCAGCCGCTTCAACCTCGCCACCGGCGGTATAAACGACGCGGGGTCCTCGCGACTCCACGACGTCGCCGATTTGGAAATGCGCTTCGCCCATGCCACCCAGGATCGCCAGAGCTTTGCCCAGATTCCGCTTCGCCATGCACCAGAATCATGCCAATGCCCAGGTTGAAAGTTCGCCGGTAGTCGGCCAGGTCAAGTTTTCCGATGGCGCGCAGCTCCTCGAAAAAGGGCGGGATTGTCCAGCTGGAAATATCCACCCGCGCGGCCAGCCCCGCCGGCAGTATGCGAGGAGTGTTGTCGGTGATTCCGCCGCCGGTGATGTGAGCCGCGCCCTTTAATAATCGCGCGTCAATCAATGCGCGGATCGGTTTCAGATAACTGCGGTGTACCTTCAGCAGTTCGTCCGCCAGCGACTTGGTGAGGGGCGCCGCGCGGTTTCAAACAGTAGTTTGCGCGCCAGCGAATAGCCATTGGTATGCAGCCCGTTCGATGGCAACCCCAATAGCACATCGCCCGGCCGTATTCCGGACGCCGGTCAGCATTCGCTTGCGCTCCACGGCGCCCACGATAAATCCCGCCAGATCGTATTCGCCCATTTGATACAACCCAGGCATCTCGGCAGTTTCACCACCGATCAGAGCGCATCCATTGTTACGGCAGCCGCGCGCGATGCCTTCGATCACTTGCCCGGCGACATTCGCGTCCAATTTTCCGACAGCGAAATAGTCCAGGAAAAACAACGGAACGGCCCCTTGCACCGCGATATCGTTGACGCAGTGATTCACCAAATCCTCGCCGATGGTGTTGTGGCGGCCGGTAAGAAACGCGATCTTCACCTTGGTCCCCACGCCGTCGGCGGAACTGACCAGCACTGGATTCTTCCAACCCGCCAACAAATAGCCGCCGCCGAAGCTGCCGATATCGGTCAGCACCGCCGCGCGTGAAGGTGCCGCGCGCATGTTTACGAATGAGTGATACGGCGCGGTCGGCTTCGTCAATACTGACTCCCGCGTCCTTATAAGTGATTGTTTTTTGCAACGCCATTGCAGCGAATCACCATGATACGTGATTGATGCGTACGGGCTGGGGCTGCAATCAGGCCGAAGAGAAACTATTCGATGAAGCCGCGCCAGGTTTTGCCGCGCCCATCGCGAAGCACGATGCCGAAGCTATCCGAAACCCCGGTGATGGTGCGGCCGTTGGCGTCGCGAAACGTGTATCGTACCGACTCCTCACTTACTTTTTCAGCCGTGCCGCGCCAAATGTTGCCAAACTCATCGCGCAACCGAAGGTGATCGCCGTGGCCGAATCCATAAAGACGTGTGTTGGCACCCTCTTCTTCAAAGCTGAAGAAGCCACCCGGAATCTTGCTGTGTACTCGCCGTCGCTTGAAGATGCCTTGATGGATCATGCAACTCTATTATCAGGACCTTCGTTCCATTTGCAGATCGGGTAATCGCCTTAGCGCTGCACTGCGTGGCACCCTAAGCGTTGGCTCAGAAGCGGGGCCTCCGACTAAGCGAGCCAGTGCCATACTGGTCGTTTGCAAGTCAAATCCATCCGATGAGAATCGTCCTACAGCGCGTCACCCGCGCACACGTGGAGGTTGCCGGCGAAACCGTGGGTGCCATCGGCCGTGGATTGCTAATCCTGCTCGGCGTCACTCACGACGATACTCGCGAAGACGCAGATCATCTCGCGTCGAAAGTCGTCCAACTCCGGATTTTCCCCGACGATGCGGGCCGCATGAATCGTAGTCTGCTGGACGCCGGAGGCGCGCTGTTAGTTGTCTCCCAATTCACTCTGTATGGCGATTGCAGAAAAGGCCGCCGTCCCAGTTTTGACCAGGCAGCTGCTCCGGAGCACGCCCGCGAACTGTACGAATACTTCGTGCAACGCGTGAAATTGAGCAACGTCGAAGTATCCACTGGAATCTTTCAGGCCGAGATGCAAGTCTCTCTTGTCAACGATGGTCCCGTTACATTCATTCTTGATTCCTAAGGTCGGGTATGATCTCAAATAGGAACGCAAATGGCTCGTTCAGGAAATACAATTCAAAATCATTCCTTGTTGACGGCGGCTCTGGAGGGTCTCGAGCTGCAGAAGCAGAGGATCGACGAGCAGATTCGCGAGGTGCGTGCACTTTTAGGGAAGTCGCCCGCTCGCCGGGGACGCCCGCCTGGCTCCGGGGTCAAGCGCGCTAGTGGCCGGCTGAGCTCCGCGGCTCGCAAACGAATTGCCGCTGCGCAGAAGAAACGTTGGGCCGCGTACCGCAAGTCCAACGGTGGTAAATCCGAATAACCCCCGCTGTGATCGTTGGCATTGGCACCGATCTCGCAGAAGTCCACCGCATTCGCGCAGCGATAGAGCGCCATGGGCGGCGTTTCATCGAGCGCATTTACACGCCTGGTGAGATCGCCTATGTCGAACGCAAGTTCAACCGATACGAGCGTTTTGCCGCTCGATTCGCCGCCAAGGAAGCCGGGATGAAGGCCATCGGCACAGGCTGGAGGCGCGGAGTTCGCTGGCGGGACTTCGAGGTCGGCCAACCTGCCTTCAGGCCGTCCGACTCTCAAACTGTATGGCGTGGCAGCGCGCGTCGCAGGCGACCTGGGTGTCCGCAACATTTCGCTATCGATTACGCACACCTCCGTTCAGGCGTTGGCAATTGTAATCCTGGAATCTTAACGGGCCTCCGCGGCGCCGTCACGTCTAGTGAGATAACCTCTGCCCTCGGACTACTTCCCTTGTATGGCAACCAATAAAACCCGAGTCCTCGTCCGCAGGCCTCCAGCGCCGCGGATCGCCTCCATTGAACGGACCATCCACTTCATCCGCGGCCTGAAGGTGATTCTAGACACCGATCTTGCACGACTCTACCGTGTACCTACCTCCCGCCTCAACGAGCAAGTCAAGCGCAACCGTAGCCGCTTTCCAAAGGACTTCATGATCCAACTCACGCCGGAAGAGGCTTCGCTCTTGATATCGCAAAATGCGATACCAAGTTCGTGGGGCGGCCGGCGCAATCGGCCTTACGCCTTTACCGAGCAGGGTGTGGCGATGCTCTCTAGCGTTCTCAAAAGCACGCGCGCGGTCAAGGTGAACATCGCCATCATGCGGGCCTTCGTCAAGATCCGCGAAATTCTGGATACGCATCACGAACTCGCTCAGCGCCTCGACGAACTGGAGGATAGATTCCAGCAGCACGATGCTCAAATCCAAGAGGTCTTCGAAGCTATTCGCGCACTGCTCGAACCGAAGACGAACCCCAACAAGCGCCGGATCGGATTTCCTGACTGAAAAGTGAGAGGAGTTTAGCATCCCAGGCACTAGCCCTATGTCCCAAGAGGGTACGGAGTGCTACGAACGACATTTTTGCTTACCCTGGCTTTGAGCTCGATCTCGGCCCAGACCACCGATCCGGCTTACCCTGCGCTGGAGCATGCCTACCAAGCCCTGCGTGACAAGGACTATGATCGAGCCGTCGACAACTTTACTCGCGCCATAGCGCTCTCGCCCTACCGCGCTGCCATCCGTAAAGACCTCGCATACACCCTTCTAAAAATCGGCGAAAATGAGGCGGCCCGCGATCAGTTTGGGGAAGCTATGAGGCTAGATCCGGCCGATCAACATGTAGCGCTCGAATATGCCTTCCTGTGTTATGAAACCAAGCAGCAAGCTGAAGCACGGCGTATTTTCGATCGCATTCGCAAAAGCGGAGACGTCACCGCCGAGCGAGCTTTTCAAAATATTGATCAACCCCTCGCCACAGGCATCGCGCGCTGGCTCAAGGCACTGGAAATCTCTCCCGACAATTTCAGTGCGCACCAGGAATTAGCGGTACTGGCCGAGCAGCGCGATGAACTCGGTCTTGCCGCTGAACACTACGAAAAAGCCTGGAAGCTCCGGCCCGGCGAGCGCTCCCTGATGCTCGACCTCGGCCGCGTTTGGAAAATGCTAGGCCGCGTCGAAGAGGCCAACTTCATCCTGCTGGCTGCTTCACGTGGCGGCCAGCCTCGCGTGGCCGAGCGGGCGCGCGAGCTTCTGCCCGATCGCTACCCCTACGTGTACGAGTTCGAAAAGGCTCTGGAGATGGATCCAAACAATCTCGAACTGCGCCGTGAGTACGCTTATCTGCTCCTCACGATGGGGAAAAAGGAGGAAGCGGAACGCGAGTTCCAGACGCTCCACGAAGCCGCACCGACGGATCTCCTAACCTCTGCCCAGCTCGGATTCCTGCACCTGAATCGTCAAGATCCCGTCGCCGCACAGCCTCTGCTCGATGAAGTTCTCAAAGGCGATGACGAAGAACTGGCCGACCGCGCCCGGGTGGCGCTCCAGCTTCCCCAAACTCTGCGTAACCGCGCCGGTTCAGCGCAACAAACTTCTCAGGAAGCCAAGGCGCTCGGCGAGAAGAGCATGCAAGCGGGCTACCTCAAAGACGCCCTCAAATACTTAACCATCGCTCACGAAAACGACCCGGTCGATTTCTCGGTAATGCTGAAACTCGGCTGGGCCTACAACATCCTGCATGACGACACAGAGGCGATGAAATGGTTCAATCTTGCAACCCAAAGCCCCGATCCATCGGTGTCCGATGAAGCCAGCAAAGCCTACCGTAACCTCGCGGCTCAGTTCGCGCTCTTCCACACTACCGTTTGGATCTATCCGTTCTTCTCAACCCGCTGGCATGATGCCTTCGGATACGGCCAAATCAAGACGGAGTTAAGACTTGGCCGGCTGCCCATTCACGCCTACCTCTCCATTCGATTCGACGGCGATGCCCGCGGGACGATCGGACCAACTGTCGGGAATCCTAACCCGCAGTATCTGTCCGAAAGCTCCTTCATCGTCGGAGCCGGTATCGCCACCCTTCCCTGGCGCGGCGTTACCGGGTGGTTTGAAGCGGGCGAAGCCATCAAATACCTTCCCAGCCGAGCTGACATCGGCGCGATGATCCCCGATTATCGCGGCGGCATCTCCTCCGCCAAGGGCTTCGGTCATCTCATGAACAGCTCCAAAGGTCTCTATTTCGAAACCAACGATGACATGGTTTTCGTCAGCCGCTTTCAAAACGATCTGCTATTTTACTCGCAAAATCGTGGGGGGTATACTTTCGCCGCTCTGGAGGGCTTCGGCGGTTTTCAGTCGCAGCTCTACTGGAACGTCAATGCCACCACCGATCGCCTGCGCCAGTACTGGGCAAATTACGCCGAAACTGGCCCCGGCTTTCGCTTCCGTTTCCGGAATCTGCCCAAGTCCCTGCTGTTCTCCGTCAACTTCCTGCGCGGCGCTTACTTGATCAATCTGGATAACCCTCACCGTCCCAATTTCTTCGATCTGCGAGTTGGATTCTGGTATGCTTTCACGCGCTAAGTTCGTGTTTATATCGATCGGCCTGGCGGCCTCTCTCCAGGCCGCTACTTTCAATTACTACATTGCCGGCGACGATCCGGGGCCTTGGCCACAAATCTTTTCCGCCATCGGACTGACGCGCGGCAGTCGGCGGCCCGGCAAGTCTTTTTGTCGTTCGCAACGTTGCCCCGGGGTCGATACCGCAGTGGATCCAGCGAGTGGAACAAGGCGGTGTTGTGGTTCTCGAAGGCCAAAGCGATCTCGCCTCTGCGCTGGGCTTCAAGCCGACAAGAAAAGCGCGTGGTTGTGCGCAGCATCGTCGATCAACGCGCACCCAAGCTCTCCATCGTATGGGAGACGCCGCTCGAAATTCCGATCTTCGATGTTCCCAAGGACTCGTTGGTCCTGGCTGCCGAGCGTTGGGATCACGCTCCCGTGATGGTGGCGCTGCGTCGCGGCTCCGGCGCCGTTCTCTGGATCGCCGCCCCGCCGGGCAAAGAAGGCTACGAACGCTTCCCGTACCTGCTCCAAGCCCTAAACGATCTGGGAGTGAAGCCCCCGTTCCGTAGCCAGCGCCTGTGGGCGTTCTTCGACGGATCCTATCGCTCCCGCGTCGATCTTGATTATTTCGCCGAACGCTGGCGCAAAGCCGGCATCAGCGCGCTTCACGTGGCCGGTTGGCACTATTACGAACAGAACGCGGAATCCGACGAATATTTGCGACGCCTCATCGAAGCCTGCCACCGCAAGGCGATCCTGGTGTACGTCTGGCTGGAACTCCCGCACGTCAGCGAGAAGTTCTGGGACGATCATCCCGAATGGCGCGAAAAAACAGCGATTCTGCAAGACGCCCAGCTGGATTGGCGCAAGCTGATGAACCTGAGCAATCCTGAGTGTTCAGCCGCTGTCGCCACAGGCGTGAAACAACTGATCAGCCGCTTTGACTGGGATGGCGTGAATCTCGCCGAACTCTATTTCGAATCGCTGGAAGGCGCCGCCAACCCAGCCCGCTTCACGCCCATGAATCAGGATGTGCGCGACGAGTTTTACGGCCTCAACGGTTTCGATCCTATCGAGCTGTTTCAATCCGCCAGTCCCGATGCCGCGCGTCTGCGGACTTTTCTCGACTACCGGGCCGATCTCGCGCGCCGCCAGCAGGAGCAATGGATCGGTCAAATCGAATCGCTCCGCGCCGCCAAGCCCGATCTCGATTTCGTGCTGACCCACGTTGACGACCGCTTCGACACGCGCATGCGCGATCTCATCGGCGCCGACGCCGCCCGCGTGCTCCCTTTGCTCGATCAGCACGACTTCACGTTTCTGATCGAGGATCCCGCCACCATCTGGAACCTGGGCCCGAAACGTTATCCCCAGATCGCCTCGCGCTACCAACCGATCACAAAGCATACCGACCACCTGGCCATCGATATCAATATTGTGGAGCGCTACCAGGACGTCTACCCCACCAAACAACAGACTGGAACGGAATTGTTCCAGCTCGTCCACGTGGCCGCGCAAGCTTTCCCCCAAGTCGCGCTGTACTTCGAGAATTCCATACTCACGCCCGACCTGCCTTTGCTCGCCGCTGCCGCCGCGACCGTGGACCGAGTGGAACAAAATGGCGCCCGCCTCGTCGTCGATTCGCGCTACGGCGTGGGAGTTCCCTGGCAAGGTCCGGCACTTGTGAACGGCCATCTCTGGCCCATTCGCAGCGACACCACGCTATGGATTCCCGCAGGAACCAGCATAATTGAGCCCGCTGGGAAGGACTCCGGCCTGCGAGTTGTCGACTTTAATGGAAACCTCCAGTCCGCGAATGCTTCGCCCCTGGGCCTGCAGTTCTCCTACCAAAGCAACGCGCGCGCGGTGGCAATTCTAAATGCCCGGCCCGTCAAGATCGAAATCGATGGCGCCGTCACCGCCGAAAAACTGATCGAATCGGGCGCCAGCTTCGTCCTCACCCTCCCGCGCGGACAGCACGTGGTGCAACTGATGCAGTAGCCGCAATCGCTATGGACGCGACCGCGGATCGAGTTCCGCGGCGGCCGATTGAATCCGTTCGCCCGTGTTTTCCAAGACCCTGCCTACGCGAATGATCTGCTCCTGAGCCAATTTCCACTCCTTCTGCTCAATGCTTTCCCGAACTCCGGGCAACGTTTTCACTCCATATCCGGTGTAAAAACCCGGCGCGTAAATCTGGTTCTGGAACCAACTGCGTCCCGGGAGCCCGTCGCTCAATGTGAGGGCGCGCTCCACCGCGATCAGATCCGAATTCAAGGCGCGAAGCGATACGCGAGCCGGGATCGATCCATCGGTATCCCTGGCGTGCTCGAATGCCTTGTCGTAACGCCCACTGGCGCTCTGGAGCGCGGCCAGGCCGTTTTGCAAAGGTGACATGTCCAGGTACGGAGGCACAGCCTCGGGCATCGGCAATACGGTCTTCCGCCGGGGATCTTCGGTAGCCGCGAAAGCGCCTTCGTCGATTTGGCGATTCCGCTCCACAATGCCAGCGCGTTGAGTCTGGGCGAGCCTCTGAATTTCGTCGATATAACGCTGGATGGTGTCCGTGAAGTTGGCGAAATCGAAAGGCAGAATCTCGGAGCCCGCCAGCCGGAGGACGGCCAAACCGGCGGTCTGCGCTAGCGCCTTGCCATAACTGAAATCCGTATCTGAGAAATGTGTGTACCAATTGAAATCGTCGTAAACCGAATGATAGATCCCGCCCTCGTCTTCGCCCCCGTAACCAAGGTTGAGAGAAGCAATTCCCAAATGATCGATGAACGCCGTGTAGTCCGAGCCCGAACCCAAGGCGCTGATCCGCAAATCCGCGCGCTGGCGCAGCTCTTGGCGATCGACCGGGGTCGCGGCCCCTTCCGTTTGTTCGGCCGCCAAGCGGCGCAACTGCAGACGCTTCCACACAGTCAAATTGGTTTCCGGATCCTTGACGTCGCGCGCCACGCCATTAATGAACTTCTCCAGCGTGTGGGAACCCGATACGTTTAGGAAACCTCGTCCGTTGCCGTCCGAATTGATGTACGCGGCAGCTTTGGCGCGCAACTCCGCGGCGTGGTCCTCCGCCCATTCCGTGGAACCTAACAAACCCTCTTCTTCGCCGTCCCAAACGCAGTAGATGATGGTGCGTTTCGGTTTCCAGCCTTGGCGCAGCAGCATCCCGAATGCGCGGGCCTCTTCCATAAGAGCGCTTGCGCCTGAAACCGGATCTGATGCACCGTTCACCCAGGCATCGTGGTGATTACCTCGAATGATCCACTCGTCCGGATAAGTGGATCCGGGAATCTTTGCAATCACGTCGTAAATAGGTTTGATATCCCAGTTGAAACTGACTTTGAGATGCACCTTGGCTGGCCCAGGCCCGATGAAATAGGTGATCGGAAGAGCGCCGCGCCAGCGTTCCGGCGCCACGCGGCCGGCCAGAGCGGCGAGAAGCGGTTGTGCGTCTCCATAAGAGATGGGCAGCGTTGGGATCTTGGTGAAAGTCGTCACCTCGCTAAGCTTCAAGCGCTTTGCGTCTTTGGTGGCCGCGATCCCAGGCGTCAGCGGATCGCCTGGATAAACCGGCATATCCATTACGCTTCCGCGCTGCACGCCGTCGCTGGGACGAAATGGGCCCGCCGGGTAAACGCTGCCTTGATAAAATCCGTCGTCGCGCGGGTCCGAGTAAATAAGGCAGCCCAGCGCTCCGTGCTCGGCGGCTACTTTGGGTTTGATACCGCGCCAGGTGGCCCCATAACGGGCAATTACAATTGCGCCCTTTACGGAAACGCCTAAGCGGTCGAGTTCTTCATAATCCGCCGGCGCTCCGTAATTCACGTAGACTAGCGGCGCGGTCACGTCTCCATCGATGGAATACGCGTTGTACGACGGGAGTTGCTCGTCGTGCTGTGAGGAAGTGGAGTCGCCGGCCACCGTCGGCTCCTGAAGCTTGGCCGTGAACCTGCCGGGCGCTACCAGCTCAAGAACGCGCTCCTTGGGCGTGGGAAAAAGTACGTCGTAGGATTCGATTTTCGCGTCCAGTCCCCATTCCTTAAATTTGGAGAGGATCCATTCGGCGTTGTCCTTGTCGTAAGGGGACCCGACATGATGCGGGCGCGCGCTGAGCCGCTGCATGTACTCGCGCAAGTTAGCAGGATCGGGAATGGCGAGGAATTTGCTTTCCCAATCGCGCTCCGATCGCTCGGATTCCGCCGAAAATCCTCGCAAAACGGGCGGATCCGCCGGGGTCGCCAAAGACGCGCAGAGCAAGCAGCAAAGCAACGCAGCCGGGAGACGTTTCATAGCTCGGATTATACAAGAGTGAAAAACGGGATTGACTCCGGCGGGCATTTGCCTCAATCTGTTGGACAAATGGCGAAACCCGATTTTTTGAACCGCCGGAGGTTTTTCCGTTGGCGCGATTGACCACATTGCTGTTGATCGCTGTCCTCGCCACCGCGCAAATACCGCTGGCGAACTTCGCCGGTACGGTCCACGGCATTTCAAAGAAGCAGCTCACACTCGAAAACCAGGAAGGCAATCTTCTCGACTTCGAGATCAACCGCAAGACGAAAGTGATGCGCGGGAAGAACGAAATTAAGATCGAGGACATCATGTCCGGCGATCAGGTCAGCATTCAAGCCCGGCAGGAGATGTTGAAATTCCTGGTCGCTGTCACCATCACCGTGCAGACGCCACCCAAAGACAGCCGCTAGGCTTCGAACGTTTCCAATTCCAACTGATCCCCCGTCGCAGTCTGTGTTTCCGCCGCCATCCCGCTGGGCAGCTCCAGCACTGAATGCGCCCACAGACAAAGCGACATCCGCCAGCGCGGCATCGCGGCGCGAATCTTTACTACCTGGCGCTTCTTGTTTAAGAACAGAACGTCGATGGGAAACTTCATCCCCACCGTATGCACGCCTTCGCAAGGCTTGATCCAGAGACCCTCGCCGCTGTCCAGGCGATCATGCTTCAACAGACCGATTTTTCGTGTCTTACTGGTATCGGCAACCTCGGCGCGATCGGCCAGCATCGTTCCCCGGGATTGATTTCGTACGCGCAGTCTCCGCATAATTTTCGCCACAGTTAAGCTACCGTCAAGCCGGCATTTCCAAATCGACGCCCGGATTGACCAGAAACGCCGGAGGATCCAATCAGCTATCGGCCGATACGGGGGCGCTCGTTAGTGTGTTACTAAGGTGTCTTGCCAAGGGAAGCAAGCATGCCGAGCCGCCGGGATTTTCTGCAATCCGCCGGCCTGGTGGCGGTTTCAGGCAGCCTCGGCTGGGCTCAAACCCGCCTCCCCAATTTGGTCGTCATGCTCGCCAGCGGTGTGCCCGATTTCGCGCTCGATCCCGCTCTTCGCCTTCCAAATCTCACCCGCTTCGCCCAGGAAAGCCTCCAATTCGAACGGGCCTATGTCGCTTGCCCGGAGACCGGACCGTCGCAGGCATCTTTGATCACGGGCCGCTTTCCCTTCGCGTGCGGCGTTCCGCGGGATGGCATGCCCTTGCCTGCGGATCAAACCACCCTCGCCCGAATTCTTAAGGACGCCGGATACCAAACCACGGTACTGGGCGACTGGCATTTGGGCGGTCCCAAGAACGAGGGGGAAACTGACGCCGTCGTCAATTTTATCAAGCAAAACCGCCGCAATCCGTTTTGTGCATTGATTGCCTGGCATCCAACCAATGCTGCCGCTATGGACGAAAACACCGGGCGGCTGCTTGCGGCCATCGACGACCAAGGGCTCAAGAGTGGAACCGTCGTCGCCTTCACGTCCGATCACGGATACGGATCGGGTCCGCTGGAGCCCTCGGTGCGCATACCCCTAATGTTACGATCACCCGGACGCCTTGAACCCGGCCATCGCGCTGGTGTCCTCGCGTCCACGGTGGATCTGGCGCCCACGCTGCTGACTCTGTGCGGCTTAAGTCCGCCAGAGTCCATGCAAGGCCGCAATCTCACCGGCGCGCAGCCTCAATCCGTCTATTCTGTTGGACGGCTGGGAACTCCCGGCGAATGGCACATGCTGGTGCGCGGGCTCGACAAGCTTGTAGTGGATCGCGAACAGAATGCCATCGGGCTCTATAATCTTGGGATTGACCCGGATGAAATGGACAATCGTGCGCGAGATCCCGGCCTCGAATTGAAACGGAACGAGCTCAAAGCTCTACTCGGCGATTGGATGCGGCGCACTGGCGACGGCTTCGATCCGTCCGGGCTCAAGCGGCGCGCGTCAGGCGGAGCGGCAAACAACCGTTCGGTTTCCGGGTTGAGCATCACCCACAGGCCATACACACCCAACGCAGTGCCAAACGGAATACTCAGCAGGTCGAACGCGGAAAGGATGATGGTCGTCAGGCGCGCCCAACGACCGGTATTGAATTAGCCCGATGCCCGCCACCAGGCCGGGCAGCGAAAGCACCAGAACAAGGAAGAACACGAAGCCGCCAATCACGCCTAGAATCGGCGCGGCCGCCGCGTTGTCGGGAGAATGGTCGGACAAGCCCACGATGGCTGAGATGCCGCCAAAGATCATGAGCACTATAATAGCGGCCAGTACGCCCAAGGCTCCGAAAATGATATGCAAAATCCCCAAGATCTTCACGTGTTGCGCCATGCACCCTCCCGTTGGTCTCAGATCGGAATATCTAGATTCTACACTCTATACGAAGCGCTTAACACGAAGGTTCGGCTCTATTTGTCGAACGTAATCTTAGAGTCGGCGCCGAAGCGGCGGTAATCGGTACAGCGGATGGTCAGCCGGATACGCTGCGCGCCGCCCCGGAAATACAATGTGTCGTCGCCATACGTCGTGATGGGGAACCAGAAATCACCTGCCACCTTTTGACGGAGGGTGGTGAAGTGCGGAAACAAGTTTTCGGTTTTGAGCGTGCGGATCTCGGGAACCGCCTGGCCTTCACTGCGGATCACCGAATAATCCTTCTTCGAGACCCATAGCATGCCGTCGAACAGGCGCTGGCCATCCAGGATCTGGCGCGGGCGAATTTGAACGACGAAGCAATCCACGCCGTCCATATTCTCCTCGCCGCGAAATTGCGTTTGATAAAGAAAAGCCTGATCTTTGGTGAGCAGAAAAGGCTGCACGTCGCGCAGATCGCGAAAATCTTCGTCGGTCATTTGGAGATGGGTCAAGGTGCGATACGGTTTGCCCACCATCTGCTCGCTGCGCTCCTGCGCTGGTGAAAAGATGATGTCGCGAACTTCGCGATAAGTGCCCTCGGCCAAGCCCTTGGGATCGAGTTCGTCCAGCGTCACCGTCTGGCGGTACGTGTAGTTGCTTTGCGCTTGGGCGGTCTCCGTTTCCCGCGCTGCTATCAGACGAACTAGATTCGGCGGTGGTTCGTCAGCGGCCGCGGCCAGGCAGGAGATCGAAAGAGCCGATGCTAGGATGTAGCAGATGCGCCAGTTCGTGACGACGCTGCCCCTGGTTTGTATAGCAGCTTCCATCGCAGCCTACGTTTACTCCCAACAACAGCATATCCCGTCAAGCATCGCGATAGCGGTGGTGCCGGCTTTCTGCTCGAGATTTTGTTTTACCTGGCTCCGGGATTCCCGGCGGCACGCAGGAAATTCGATTCGTTGGGCTCCAAACCTCTGCGGGCGGCAATGTTGAGCGCGAGCGCGATGCTTCCTTATCTAATCGAGACCTCGCGGCTAGGATCATTCCAATGGATCCATTTCATCGAGTTGCTGGGGATCGTTTTGGTAGCCGCGTTCTGGTACGCCTGGGTTCCGGGTGCCTTCTTGCCGATCTTCTCTTTCTCGGATTCATGGCAGGCGTCTACCTGAGCAAGCCGTTCGATCAGATCTACGGAAATCCGGCGCCTCACGTCCCGCTCGCCATCTTGGGACAGCTGATGTGGATCCGCGTGGGATTGATGGCGGTGCTTTCGCTGCGGCCGCTCGATGACGCCCGCCTCGGATTTCTGCCGTCGCCCCAGGACTGGCGCGTCGGAATACAGCATTACTTCTACTTCCTGCCGGTAGGCGCCGCCCTGGGCTACTGGGAGCGGTTCGCGCGATTTCATCCCCAGCAGCTCGAGTGGTGGAAGTTTCTCTTGGTGCTGGTTGCGACATTTGCAGGCATCTTGTGGGTGGTTGCCCTGGCCGAGGAGTTCTTCTTTCGAGCCTTCCTGCAACAAGTGCTGATACGCCGTCTGCATAGCGAAACGGCGGGATTGCTGGCCGCATCGGTGCTTTTCGGCCTGGCGCACCTTCCGTTCCGCAAATTTCCGAACTGGCGGATCGCGACCATCGCCGGCGTACTCGGCCTGTTCTGCGGCCTGGCCTTGATCAAGGCGCGTAGCGTAAAGGCCAGCATGGTGACGCACGCCCTGGTGGTCACCACCTGGCGGATGTTCTTTACCACTTGAGAGCGTAACGGATCAGATCTTCTTTTCCGGATGATCGCGGTGGTCGATATAGTCCAGAATGTCGTAGTGCGCGACGGCGCGATCCGGGAAGAAGCTGTTCACCGCGTCCAGTTCCAGTGCGTACATCTCGAGGATTGCTTCCAGCCGCGCCTTTTCATACAGTTCTTCGTGTGGATGCGCCAGTTGAAGCATCACTAGCTTGCCTCCTGCTGCTTGATATTGTTCAGCCAAGGCCAGGATGGTTCCAGCGCCTGACACGTCGATGTTGGCAACCTGGGCGAAGTTGAGGATCAGTTGCCGATTCCCCTGATCGAAGAGAGATTCTACGGCGTCCCGCAGCGCGCAGTCGCCGCGGCCGAGCACAACATGTCCATGGAGATCCAGGATGACAACACCCTCCTGCTCCCTTTGATGAATATCGAGATGGTCGTGCTCGAATGCCATGTGGCCCCCTTCTCCATTGTGACGCCTGAGCGGGAGACGGTGTCAATTGATAGGATCTTAGGTCGATGACCAAAATCTTAAATGCTGGTTTGATTTTCGGCTTGGCCTTGGCGGGGACAAGCGTTAACGCGATCGCAGCCAAGTGCGATCGAGCATGTTTGGAAAAAACCGTGGACACCTACATCGCTGCCCTGGTGTCCCACGATCCGTCGCAAGCCCCGCTGGCAGCCGGCGTTGTGTTCGTCGAAAATACAAACCAGCTGAAGCCCGGCGAAGGGTTGTGGAAGACGGCATCGGAGGGTCCAACAACATTCAAGATTTATGTCCCCGATCCCGTGGCCCAGCAGGTGGGCTTTCTGTGCGTGATGAAGGAGCATGATAAGGATGGCGAAAAGCCCATCCAGTTTGGCCTGCGCCTGAAGCTGAAAGACGGCAAGATTATCGAAGCCGAGCATTTAATCGCGCGCGGCCTAAGCGAGAACAGTCTCAAGAATTTGCAGACGCCCCGGCCGGGGCTGCTTGCCACCGTGCCGCCCTCCGAAAGAATGCCCCGCGAAAAGATGCTCAAGATCGGCGAATCCTATTACACGGCGCTGGTTACCGCCGACAGCAACAATGCGCCGTTCGCCGACGATTGCCTGCGCCGCGAAAACGGAATGCAGACCACCGGCAATCCGCCTTCCAAGACGCCTGGGATGGGAATCACGGGCGCCATGGGCTGCGAAGCGCAAATCAAGACCCATACCTTCGACTACATCACCAGAATCGAGCCCCGCCGCGTATGGATTGCCGACCCGGAGACCGGCTTGGTTTTCGGGCTGTCGCAGTTCCGCCAGCCGATGGAAAAGAATTACGTCAAAATCGTGGGCGTTCCCGGATTGGACAAAATCGACATGCCTTTCAAAGCCTTCGACCTTCCGGCCGCGCACATCTTCAAAATCCAAGGCGGCAAGTTTCACGAGATCGAAGCCATGGGCTTCTTGATGCCGTACAACTCAAAGACGGGCTGGGAGAGCGCGGGCAAGTAGCGTGGGGTTCTTTATTGGTGATTGTTTTCGTAACACCAGCGCAAAAGCTGCTCCGGATAGCTGGCGCCCGTAACCGCGCGGATATCGTCCAGGCTCAAACGGTCGAAGACGAACGACACCGTGCCGTCTGGGGTGACAGTGGCGATCATATAGCCGTAGACATTCGTCTGCGCATGCTGCGCGGGAGTGATTTTGGACGGCAGCTTGTAGCGCTGGGCTCCGGCCGTGCCGATGATCCAGCCAGGTAGAACCTTGTCCTTCCACTCGGCCGTGTCGAAAACGTTGTCCATATAGAAGTGCGAGTGGCTGGCGACAACGTACACATGCTTGCCGGCGGTTTCGTGCGCGTGCCACAGTGCTTCATAGGTTTCGCGCCCGGTCTTGTCGCCGATCGGCGTTGAGCTCATGCTGTGCTGGCTGGCCAGACTGCCAGGTAGCGCTTCGTGCATTCCGGCCACGATAGTCCGGATTTCCGGCGACGCTTCATCGCGTGCCAGCACTCCGCGTAGCCAATTCATTTGCTCGGGTTCGAACTGATCGATGCCGGAGTTGTCGAGCGAGATGAAGTCGACATTTTGCACAATCCAGTGGTAGTAAGCGTGCAATTTGTGATCGGTGGGATCGTCTTTCAGGCGCTGAGTTCGCAGAACAGGCGTTTCCAGCCAATCGGCAAACTGCACCAGCCAAGCTTCCCGCGTCATGGGCGGTGCCACTTCATGGTTGCCCATCAGCAAATAAATTGGCAACGGACCGAAGGGCTCTAGCTCGTGGGCGATGAAATCGGGCCAGGCTAGCTTGTGGTAGGCGGCCCTTTCGAGAGGCTCGTTGTGCAAGCCGAGATGGGCGGGTGGCGACATATCCTCGTCGATATTGTAAATGGCGCGGAAATCGCCCAAGTGCCAGTAAAAAACGGCATTCCTTTTGTGTACGCCCGCGGCAATGGCCGGCATTACAATGTCGCCGCAGTTGCGCGAATCGCCCGACACGGCGAACGTCCAGGTCTGCCCGGGTTGATTTTGCGCCAACAGCGTAAAGGTCGCGAACAGGATCCCGCAAAAGCGTCTCACAATGCTGACTCTAGCGCGTGTCTCGTAAGCGAGGCAACCGGTCCGGGAGTAACCTGGATAAAGATGAAACGTCGCGAGTTCCTTGCCGCCATAACCGCGGGGGTCGCTTTGCCTGCGATTCAAGCGGCGGAAACGGAGACGGCCGGAAGCATCACGGACGTGCAGGGCGTGAAGGTTGGGCACTTTACCGATTCGCGCCGGCCCACTGGTTGCAGCGTGCTGCTGTTCGAAAAGGGCGCGACCGCTGGCGTGGATGTCCGCGGGTCGGCGCCGGGTACGCGTGAGACCGACCTCTTGAATCCCATCAACACCGTGCAGCAGGTGCAAGCGATTCTGCTCGCGGGCGGAAGCGCGTTTGGATTAGACGCCGCGTCAGGCGTAGTCCGGTATTTGGAAGAACATCGATTGGGCTATGCCGTCGGAGATGTCGTGGTGCCGATCGTCCCGGCGGCGATTCTTTATGACTTGGAGATCGGTGACGCGAAGATCCGTCCCACGGCCGAATCGGGATACAAGGCCAGTCAGGCGGCCACCACGCAGCCCGTGGCGGAGGGTAATGTTGGCGCGGGCGCAGGTGCCGTAATCGGAAAAATGTTTGGCATGAAGCAGGCCATGAAGTCTGGCCTGGGAAGCGCCAGCGTTCGCGTCGGCAACACAGGGATTGTGGTCGGGGCGATTGTTGCGGTGAACGCCGTGGGCGACGTCGTGGATCCGAAGACGGGCAAGATTATCGCGGGCGCCCGCAAGCCGGATGGCAGCGGGTTCATGGATTCGATGGCGCGCATGCGGGAAGGCTACAGCGTGGCTGCCAGTAGCGCGAACACCACCATCGGAGTGGTGGCCACCAACGTCGCGCTCGATAAGGTGCAGGCCGCCAAAGTCGCGCAGATGGCTCACGACGGTTTGGCGCGGACCATCTATCCGGTCCACACGCCGAGCGATGGCGATACCATTTTTGCCGTCGCTACAGGTTCCATTGCCGCGCGGGCCAATCACGGCGCCATTGGAGCATTGGCTGCGGATGTGATGGCCCGGGCGGTGTTGCGGGCGGTGATGAACGCGCAGGGAATCGCGGGATTACCCAGCTATAGCGACCTGCAATCGCGCCGTTAATGCGTCAAATGCGCGCTCGACAGCTGCATCCTGACCTTGGGAGTGGACAGATAACCCACCACTTCGTTCTTCTTCACCTGGTTCACCACGATTTCATAAGGCTGGCGGTTGCCTGACACATAGAGCTGCACCGGCTCGTTGATGGTCTTGTCCCGCTTCTCCACAATCTTATCGTCGGCCATCACTTCCAGCGTGTAGCGATTGTGCTTCGGATCCGATTTTCGCAGCACCAACCGAATATCGCCCACCTTTTGGGGCTCATTCGCCTTGCTGAGATTGAATTCGAAATAGTTGCGCTCACCAAGTTCCCGCAGAGCCGCAAGCTCTTTGGCGTTGGTGGCCACTTGACCGCTCACCACGCCCAGATCTCCCACCACGCGCCGCACATCGGAACCGGTCTGATCGAGATCGCCCGACACTCGATTCAGCTTGGCGCTGGTGTCGTTCAGCTTCGCGCTGGTATCGTTTAGCTTTTCGCTGGTGTCGTTGATCTTGCTGCTGGTCTCCTGCTTCAATTCGGACAGTTGGCTGACCACGTCCTGATGAGCTTGCGACAGACTTTCCGTCAGTTGCGAATTGCTGCGCTTAACTTCCGACCGGGCTTGGCGCAGAGTGGCGGCCGCAGTCGTGTTGAGTTGATCTTTCAACTGATCGAAGCGCTCTTGATCCAGTTGCAGCGCCGCGCCGGCGGTATCGGCCAGCTTGCGAATTTCGAGTTGAGTGCTGCGCTCATTCGCTGCCATATCGCTCGACAGGTGCGCGCTCTTTGAGAACTGATAAGCGTTTCCCGCCAACGCAAGAGCCATCCCAGCGCCTAAAACCCAGAGTGCAGCGGTGTGCGAGCGCGGCGAACCGCCAGAATCATTTGTGGACATGAACATCCTCCTTGAGCCATGCCGGAGAAACTCATCCGGTCACGATCTTAGAGAAGCAAAACAGATTCCAAATGAATTAGCAATGCGAAACAGGGACTTACGTGATAACGATTTGTTTTCTGCGTAGAAAATACGTGTAACTTTTACGGAAGTGTGGTCGTATGAACACGAAGACTAAGGTTCTGGCTCTACTACTCCTACTGCAGTAGCGTGAAAGCGTATAAGCTGTCTCCGGCGCCAACCACGACGTACTGGCGGCCATCCAGCTCGTAAGTCATCGGGCCGTTGCTCACCGTACTGATGAGATGCGCGTGCCACAAAATTTTTCCGTTGGCCGGATCGAAAGCGATGAAATTGCCCGAAGGATCGCCGGTAAATAGCAGCTTTCCCGCGGTAGTCAAGATGCCGATAATGGGTCCGCCCCGATTATAGTCGTGCGTCCACCGAATTTGGCCGGTGCGGTAGTCGATAGCCTTCAGCGCTACCGTGGCGTAAACACCCGTGTCACGCCCGCCGTAGCCTTCCGGCTTATCGTCGGTGTCAGTGAGATAGAACAGGCTATAGGACGATGACGCATTCACATAGAACAGGCCGGTTTCCGGATCGAAGCTGGGCGAAGGCCAATTCGCGGCGCCGTTCTGTGCCGGGATCACCAGCGTGCCGTCCGTCTTGGGCTCCTTGTCCGGATTGCCGATGGGCTGCCCTTTGCGCGTCCAGGCCCTTGGACCAATTGATATCGATAAACGGCTTCGACAGGATGTTCTTGCCGTTGGTGCGATCCAGCACGAAAAAGTAGCCGTTGCGGCTGGCTTGCGCCAGCAGCTTCCGCGGCCGTCCATCGATCTGGCCGTCAATAAGAATGGGCGTTTCGGCGTCGTCCCAATCGTGCGTATCGTGCGGCGAAGCCTGAAAATACCAGGCCAGTTTGCCCGTATCCGGATTCAAAGCGACGATGGAGCAGGTCCACAAATTATCCCCTTGCGGCCTTGGCCCGCCATCACCGGATTCGGATTCCCGGTGCCGAGATAGTACAGATTAAGAACCGGATCGTAAGTGCCGGGCACCCAGGTCATGCCGCCGCCGTGTTCCATCGCTTCCGGATTCGGCCATGTTTCAGCGCCCGGCTCGCCTTTGCGCGGCGTGGTGTTCCAGCGCCATTGCACCTGGCCGGTTTCCGGATCGCGCGATTCCAGATAGCCGGGAACGTCCAGCGAATCGCCACCCACGCCGACCAGGATGTGATTGCGGATGACGATGGGCGCTGGCGTGGAAAAGTATTCCTGATTCACGTCGGCGATCTGAACATGCCAGCGCTCGGAGCCATCCTTGGCATTCAGCGATACCAGATAGTTATCGGGCGTTTCGAAATAGAGCCAGTCCCCATACATTCCGAAACCGCGGCTGCCGATGTGAATGCCGCCATGCGAAGTCCATTGGTAATGCCAAAGCTGGCGGCCGGTGCGCGCGTCCACGGCCCAGGCATGATCGGGAAGCGTGAAATAAAGGACGCCGTTGACTTCCAGCGGCGTGGCTTTGATCGGCGAGGTCAGCGTTCCGGTGCCAGGATCCAGACGATATTCCCAGGCCAAAGTCATCGAAGTAACGTTCGATGAATTAATGCGCGCAAGCGGGCTGAAGCGCCGTCCCGAGTAATCCCCATTGTAAGTGGGCCAAGCGTCGGTTGGCGGTTTCAGTAACAGCCCGGGATCCAGCCCTTGCGCCGAAAGCGAGAGTCCGATGAGCGAGAACGCGGTCAGCGTGAACTTCATTTCAACGTCACCAGGTAAGCGAGCAAATTGTGCATATCGGCATCGGTGTACTTCTTGAGTAAATCGGCATGAGCGGACAGTGGATCGTGGATTTCCACCTTGACCTGCGCATCACGGGCGAACGAATGATATTCGCCGGCGCCATCGCGGAGCGAGACGTTGAAATCATCCAAGTAATCGAGCGTGCCGGAGAAAGTCTGGCCGGGGCGAGCATGACGGTGACCTGAGGGTGAACCGGAGCGGAGCGCGGGTATAAGAAAACCGATTGCAACGTAACGGCATCGTATTTCTTGGCAACGCCGGCCAGGTCTCCGCTGGGCGAATGGCAAGTGTTGCAGCGCCCTTCACCGTTAAAGTATTGCCGGCCCTTTTGAGCATCCCCGGTGACGACGTTGAGAATCGTGTACGCGCTGCGATCGATGGCGGCCTGCTGGCGCGAGCGCAGGAATGCGGCGATATCTTGAATTTGTTCAGCAGGCAAATGAAAAGCCGGCATGCCTTTGCTGGCCCGCCCCTGCAGGATCACGGGCCCGATCTTATCGCCGCGTTCGTCGTCAAGTGCCAGCGGGGAACGCACCAGATCCGGCCCAGTGTCGCCCCCTTGCGCGTTGGCGCCATGGCAAAAGCCGCAGTTGGCGGAGAAAATCTTTTGTCCGCGCTCCACCGCCGCGGGATCCGGAACGGAACGGCTAATCAGGAATTTGTTAACAGGCCGTGCCGGCGCGGGCGGCTGGACGGGGGCCTGCCCGGCAAGTAACGCCGTCGTCAAAATAGTCAATGCCACGAGTGTTTTCATGACGATTCTTTTTGGCAGCTAGGCCACCGCATATTCTTTCACCTTTGGAGGGCCGCCGTCCACGGTTGACCAAGCTCGGAGCGATTTTGGATCGTGGAGGTAAGATGATATCTATGGCGACAGATGAACTCGCGGCGACCTCTGGCAAGGCCTTCCCGAGCGCGGATGCCGTCCGCGGTGAAAGTAAACTCGCTTCATATAGGGCGGCCTTCGCGGATTTCACGGACGAAGAAATGGCAATTCTGGACGGCATCATCTTCGAACAAGAGAGTTAGTTCCGATGAGGTCCGGGCATGAATAAGATATCGCTCGGTCTGTTTCTGGTTGGCGTGGCCGTCTCCCTGACAGGCTGGGGGCTATTCTTTCGCATGGCGATCGAACTCAATAAAGTTCTGCCGGCGAACAAGAGGATTCCCCTTATCGAGTGTCGCATGCACCTCTCCGAAATTCGGCGTCTTTACGAGGACCTGTTTCCGGATAGTGCGCTGTCATCCGTTTGGTTCTTGCTGATGGTGCTCGGCGGAGCTTTTTTTGCAACCGCAGTGATAGTAGAGGTGGTTAGAGCCTCGAAGTAGCCCCAGAACGCCCGCCCTTGCGCCCGACCCGGACTTCTGCATATACTAAGGCTTCATGCGTCGTAGCGCCCACAACTCGTTTCGATTTTGGTACTGGTTTAGCGCCTGAATCGGGGCGAGTGGCGTTGGCTTAAGCAATACTGATTAGAAAAAGCAACCCACTCGAAAGAGTGGGTTTTTCATTTTTAGAGGAGATAGAACCATGATCATCTCGATGAAACTCCACTCGAGCAAAGAGGAGATCGAGCAAGTGTGTGAACGGATTCGGGACTTCGGCTACAAGATCCACGCCATCGAGGGCGAAGAGCGCGTCGTGATCGGCGCGGTCGGCACCGGCGACACCACCGCCTGCCTGGAATCCGTGGAGGCCATGCCACAGGTAGAGAAGGCGGTGCGCATCTCTGCCCCTTACAAATTCGTGAGCAAGGAGTACCGTACCGAACGCACGCGAATCCGCGTGGACGGTTGCGAGATCGGCGGCGACGAGTTCATCGTCATGGCCGGGCCCTGCTCGGTGGAATCCGAAAAGCAGATCATGCAGGCTGCCGAAGGCGTAGCGCGAGCCGGCGCGAAATTGCTGCGCGGTGGAGCCTTCAAGCCGCGGACCTCGCCCTATGATTTCCAGGGCATGGAAGAGGAAGGGCTGAAGCTTTTGGCCAAAGCCAAGCGCGCCACCGGTTTGAGCATCATCACCGAAGTGATGAGCGATCGCGATGTGGACCTGGTCGCCGATTACGCCGACGTGCTGCAGATCGGCGCGCGCAACATGCAGAATTTCGCGCTGCTCAAAACGCTCGGCAAGTGCAACCGGCCGGTATTGCTGAAGCGCGGCATGAGCTCCACCATCAAGGAACTGCTTGATGTCGGCCGAATACGTGGTGGCGCACGGCAACCCCAACGTGATCCTGTGCGAGCGCGGAATCCGGACCTTCGAAACCGTGACGCGCAACACCTGCGACATCGTGGCCGTGGCTGTGCTGAACGAACTCACCCATTTGCCCGTGATTCTTGACCCGAGTCATGCCACCGGCAAGCGCAGCCTGGTTCCTGCGCTGGCACGCGCTGGCGTCGCCATCGGCGCCGACGGGCTGATTATCGAAGTGCATCCGGCGCCCGAAAAAGCCATGAGCGATGGCGCGCAATCGTTGGACATGCCGCAATTCCAGGCCCTGATGCGATCGCTTCGCCCCTACATCGATCTGTGGAAAGAATCGCGCGTGACAGAGACTGCCGCGGCGGTGTAACCTGCCCGTAGTGCGCGTCCGCCTTCATCCCCGGCAGATTATCGCGCTCATAGTGGCCATCGGCGCTCTCGGGGCCAGCGCGGGCGCGTATTGGTTTCATCGAACGCATGGCCCCGCGCAGCCGGGCGATCTGCTGGCCCTGCTGCCCGCCGCGAACGCAACACTGCTGTACATCGACGTGGACTCCATGCGGCGCTCCGGCATTCTCAACCTGGTGGCGGGTTCCAAGGCCGCGGAAGACGGCGATTATCTGCAGTTCGTCAAGGAAACGAAGTTCGACTATCGCCAGGATTTAGACGCGATCGCCGCTGCCTTCAAGGACGGCAAGATTTTCTTCGCTCTGCGCGGGCGCTTTCATTGGAACAATCTGAGGGACTATGCCGCGCGGCAAGGCGGATCGTGTCACGGTGAATTTTGCGTGGTCGCCGGCAGCCAACCCAATCGCCGGATTTCGTTTTATCCCTTGAAGCACGACGTGCTCGCGATGGCCATCAGTCCGGACGATTTCGCGGCGTATCAAGTGACGCAGTCAGTCGGTAAAACTGACGCTCGCGCCACCGCAAGAACCGGTATGGGCTCTGATTCCCTCCATCGCGCTACAGCGCATGGATTCCCTGCCCGCGGCCGCCAAGGCTTTCGTGCCGGCACTACAAGGGGCCGACCAGATCGTGTTCAGCATCGGCGCGGACGCCAAACAACAACTGCAACTCGGGGTTCACGTGACTTGCAAAGACACGCCGGCGGCCTCCGCACTGTTAACCCAGTTTGAAGGCGTTACCACCGCCCTGCGCGAGATATCTTCCAAGGATCATCGCAAGCCCGATCCAGCCGATTTGAGCGGGGTTCTGGTGGCGGGAACATTCCGCCGCGACGATCGCCAGGTCTATGGGGCATGGCCCATCCCGCGGGCCTTCGTCGACGCAATTGCGGGGAACGCGTACTAGAACGTCAGTAACTATGCGCCAGCACGTTCCGCGTGCGAAAATAGAATAGTTTGACCCGCAGGAAACTCCTTTCTTTACTCCCGGTGGTTGGTTCGGCGCCGGTGTATGCCTTTGGCGTTGAGCCCAATTGGCTGGAACGCACCATCCATCGAGTAAAATTGCCGCGCCAGCGTCTCACCACCGGCGTTCGGATTCTGCATTTGTCCGACTTTCACGCTTCGTCATCCGTCCCGTTCTCGCTGATCGAAAATTCGGTCCAGATGGGCCTGGAAGCCAAGCCTGACGTGATTTGCCTGACTGGCGATTTCGTTACCAACGCGGCTCCCTTTGACGACGCGGAATACGCGCGTATTCTTCGCCGGCTATCCAGCGCCGCGCCAGTATTCGGCAGCCTGGGCAATCACGACGGAGGCACTTGGGCCGAGCAGATCGGCGGCTTCTCGGACAGTTCGGTGATTCGCGACTTGTTGCGCGACAGCAATGTTTCACTCCTGCACAATCGCTCGGAAGCTCGTTCGAGTTCGCGATCAATCCGTTCGATTTGCCGGCGTAGGCGATCTTTGGAGCCAAGGCGTGGACGGTGATCTCGCGTTTACCGACGTCGCGGCCGACGCCCCCGCCATCCTTCTGGCGCACAATCCCGATACCAAAGATGTGCTGGCCGATCGCCCTTGGGATCTGATGTTGAGCGGCCATACGCACGGCGGCCAAGTGGTGCTGCCATTCGTCGGTGAGCGCTTCGTGCCGGTTCGCGACAAGCGCTTCATCGCCGGCTTGAAAGAATGGAATGGGCGTCAAGTCTACGTGACGCGCGGTGTCGGAAACGTTGCCGGCGTGCGCATCAATTGCCGTCCGGAAGTGACCTGCTGACTGGTTAGCTAAGCATAGTCAGCTAGCGCCGGGTACTTTCGCCTTCCTCCACCATGCGTTTCACGCGATCGAGCTCCTGGCGCAGCTTTTTCTCGCGCAGCGCGATCGAGATCACGTAAATGATCACGATCAACCAGGCGACCGTGAAGCCAAGAAACATGAACGTGTTGTTGTCTGAACTCATGATGGTTCCTTAGAAAGCGTGTGCGTGACGCCGCAGCGCATCGATCTCGAGTTTCATGGCTTCCTGCCGCGTACGGATCAGTATCAAAGCCGTCGACAGCATCAGCATCGCCAGAAAATTCCACCACAACGGCGCTTCCATCCCCGGCGCCATGCCGCCGCCACCGCGGATTTCTAGAACCGGCCCAGGATGTTGGGTCCGGAACCACTCAATCGACTTCCAGACCAGCACGATATCCACGCACGCGAATATCGACAACACCGCCGACAGCCGCGCGCGCGCAGTGGGATCGTCAATCGCGCGGCGCAGCATGAAATAACCGAAGTAGATCAGCAGGCACACGAAGTACGATGTCAGCCGAGCGTCCCAGGTCCACCAGATGCCCCAGATGATCCGGCCCCAAATGCTTCCGGTACAGATCGTGATGGTGGCGAAGGCCAGCGATACTTCGTTGATGGATGCGGCGATGGAATCCAGGCGTAAGTTTCTGGTAATCAGATAGCCGACGCCCGCAAACATCGCCAGGTAAAATCCCGTGAACGACGTGATCGCGGCCGGCACGTGGAAATAGATGATGCGGAAGATGGCGCCCTGGTTGGCTTCATCCGGAACCTGCAGAAAAATGCGATGTAGGTTCCAAGCCAGAATCGCACCGGCCAGCACGGATAGAGTCAGGATGATTTTCAAACGCATAATTACCCCACGAGAACAATTTCTACCAAAGCTAAAGCCAAAATGGTGAAGATGACGTTGAACGCCGCCAAAACGCGAAACCAAAACAGGTTCTCGGCCAGCGGCCCGCCCGTGATCAAGCACCCGGCTGAGTTCAATGGCGCCGATCAAAGCCGGAATCAACATCGGATAAATCAGCGTCGGCAGCATCAGCTCGCGCAACCGCAGATTCACGGTCATGGCGCTGAACATCGTTCCGATCACGGTAATCCCCCAGGTGCCCAAAAGCATCACGACGAACAGCAGCGCCAGGCGTTGCGGCAAGCGAACATTATAGAAAATGGCGAACACCGGAAGGCTGATGCATTCCACCACCATGATCAACACATAGTTGGCGATGCATTTTCCCAGGAACAACTGCGCCCCGCCCACGGGGGAGGCCAGCAGCGCGTCCAGGCAATCGTTCACCAATTCACGCGCAAAACTGCGATTCAGAATCAGAGTGCCGGCGAAGGCGAAAATCAGCCATAGCAGCCCGCCCGAGATGTCTCGAACCTGCTCCGGTTCCAGATCGAAAGCGAAGCTGAAAAGCAGCAGGATCACCAGCGCGAAGGAAACCGAAGCGTTCACGGCCTCCTTGCCGCGAATTTCCGAGCGCAGATCCTTGGCGGCAATCGCCAATGTCTGGCGCAGAAATGTTTGCCCCAGAAACTTCTGGCGCAGAAACCTCATGCCTCTCCGTAATGACGATACAGCCAGCCGGGATCTTCCAACATTTCCCAGGTGCGTGGCCCCCGATAAGCCAGTTTGCCGCGATTGATCAGCGCCACATCGGTGGCCAGCTCCAGCGCTTCCCGCAGTTGGTGCGTCGACATCATGATGGTTCGCCCGGCCGCCAGCGCCGATTTCAGCAGATCCTGCAGAACCTGGATCGCGCGGTCATCCAGCGCCGTAAACGGTTCGTCCAGCAACAGCAGCGACGGCTCGATGCAGGAAACACCGTGCGATCGCCAAACGCTGCCGCATGCCGCGGGAAAACTCGCGCACCAGGCCATCACGGACGCGATCCAGACCAGTTCGCTCCAGCCATTCTGTCGCGGTGCGGCGCGGATCGTCCAAGCCGTAAAGCTGGCCGAACAGGCTCAAATTCTCGAACGCCGACAGCTCTTCGTAGACGCCGATGCCATGCCCCAAAATCCCGATCCGCTGCCGGGTGGCGCCGGAGCGCGTGTCGTTGCCAAGAATCGAAACACGGCCGCGTGCAGCTTTCGAAAGCCCGCCAAGAATACGCAGCAGCGTTGTTTTGCCCGCGCCGTTACGGCCGATCAGCGCGAGACACGCGCCCCCATCCACGCTGAAGGAAATGTCGCGCAGCGCCGGATAGTCGCCGTAATATTTCCACACGCCCTCAATCGTTACCGCCGGCATCATTCCACTCTACTGTTTCGCCGGGGGCCCCGCGATCCGAATGCCCAGTTCCCGCAGCACCCGATCGGAAACAGTGGAAGGCGCTTCGCTCATCAGATCCGTGGCGCGTGCCGTTTTCGGGAATGGAATCACCTCGCGAATCGAAGTCTCGCCCGCCAGGATCATCACCAGACGGTCCAGCCCCAGCGCGATTCCGCCATGCGGCGGCGCGCCATACTCCAGCGCTTCCAGGAGAAATCCGAACCGCTTCTTGGCCTCTTCGTCCGAGAATCCAAGCGCGCTGAAAACCTTGGCCTGCACGTCGCGGCGATGAATACGGATGGACCCGGACCCCAGTTCCGTGCCATTCAACACTACGTCATACGATTTAGCGCGGCAGCGCGCCGGATCGCTGGTCAACTTATCGATGTCCTCGTCATGCACCGAAGTGAACGGATGGTGCGCCGCGAACCAACGATTTTCTTCCGCGTCCCATTCGAACATCGGAAAATCCACTACCCAAAGCGGCTTGAAATTCATCGGATCCAGCAGCTTGTGCCGGTCGTTGTATTTCTGGCCGGCAAACAGGCGAAGCTGCCCGCAAGCCAGGTAGAACGTTTCTTCGGGACGCTGCCCTTGCGGAGGCCCAGGCCATCCGGCGATCAACAGCAGATCGTCCTCGGCCGCGCCCGACGCCGCTCGCGCCTGTTCCACCAGCTTGGGATCCAACTTCTTCAGATCGTCATAGACCCGCAATCCGCGCTGAGTTCCATACTCCTTCAATTCGTCCCGTTCTTTGCGGCTCAGTGCGCCGGTCTTCGGAATATGGATCGCAATCGGCGGAAATGTTAAGCCGAGTTGCCACGATTCTCCGTCCAAAACATAGAATGGCGGCATCCGAAGATCCGGTTTGTCGATGCCGTAGGACCGCATGGCTTGCGCATACGTGAGCCTCGGGAACTGTTTCGGAACTTCGAAGCCCGCTGCCTCAAACACGCGCTGGAGCATCGGCTCGATCACTTCGTAGACGCGCTCCTGCTGCGGAAACGACATCTCCAGATCGATTTGCGTGAACTCGGGCTGCCGGTCCGCCCGCAAATCCTCATCGCGGAAACAGCGCACGATCTGGAAATATTTCTCGTAACCGCTGATCATCAGAAGCTGCTTATAAATCTGCGGCGATTGCGGCAGCGCATAGAACGATCCCGGTTGCACGCGGCTGGGGACCAGATAATCGCGCGCGCCCTCCGGCGTCGATCGCCCCATGAACGGCGTTTCGATCTCCAGAAACCCCTGGCTGTACAAAAACTCGCGCACCGCGAAGCTGATCTTCGATCGCAGCATGATATTGCGCTGCATGTGCGGCCTGCGCAAATCGACATAGCGGTATTTCAGCCGCGCGTCTTCCTTCACGTCCACCGTTTCTTCCATGGGAAACGGCGGCGTGCGCGATTCGTTCAAAATCCAAAGCTTGGTAGCGACCAGTTCCACTTCACCCGTATCCAGCGCGGCATTCACGGTCTCAGCTGCGCGCTTGGCGACGCGTCCCCTCCACCGCGATCACATACTCGGAGCCCAGCATCTCCGCCTTGGCGTGCAGTTCCGCCCCCGCATCCGCATGGAACACGATCTGCGTCACGCCATCGCGATCGCGCAGATGCACGAACAGCACCCCACCCAAATCGCGGCGGCGATGCACCCATCCCATCAGCAGGGCGGTTTGCCCCACGTCCGACGCGCGCAACTGGCCGCAGCTGTGCGTGCGGCGCAATTCGCCCAAAAAATCTAAAGGTACTTGCTCAGGCATTCTCTTACTTTCTCCACCAGCAATTCACGGCTAATCTGCACCTGCACCTGACTCTCCATGTCCTTCATTGAAATCTCGCCCGCCGCTGTTTCATTCTCACCGCAAATCAAAGCCACGCGCGCATTCCATTTGTTCGCCAGCTCGAAAACCTTCTTCAATTTTCCCTCGGACACTTCCACGCGGATCCCCTGGGCCCGCAATTCGGCAGCCGCGCTTGCGGCCGCTCGCCGGGTCGCATCCCCAGCAGTGAAGGTCACAATCACCAAAGGATCTTCCTTCAGCGTCGCCGTCTCTTCCAGGCTCATCACCAGGCGATCCTCGCCGATCGAAAATCCAATTCCCGGCGAATGCACCTTCGATCCCAAGGATTCAGCGAGACCGTCGTACCGCCCGCCGCCCAGCACCGAATTCTGCGCCCCCAGCGAACCATGCACGATCTCAAACGTCGTGCGCATGTAATAATCCAAGCCGCGCACCATGCGTGGCCGCACTTCATACGAAATCCCGCGATCGTCTAGGTGCGCCCTTACCGCAGTCGAAATGCGTCCGGCAAGGCTCGCATAAATGATCCTGAATGGACGGCAGCGCATTGATGATCGGCTGGTCCTCCGGCACTTTGCAATCCAGCACCCGCAGTGGATTCGTTTCCGCGCGCCGCTGGCAATCGTCGCACAGCCGCGCAGCCACCTCGCGCAGTTTCTCCTTGAGCAGCGCAACATATTGCGGCCGGCAATTCTGATCGCCCACCGAATTCACCAGAAGTTGAAAGCCTTCCAGCCCCGCCCGCCGCAGCAGATCGATCACCATCTCGATCACCTCGGCGTCCACCATGGGCGATTCCGAACCGATCGCCTCCGCGCCAATCTGATAAAACTGCCGGAACCGGCCCTTTTGCGGCCGCTCGCGCCGGAACATCGGGCCGATGTAGTACAGCTTCTGCAGTCCCGGCTTCTGATCCAGGTGATGCTCGATGTACGCGCGCATCACCGACGCCGTGGCCTCCGGACGAAGAGTCAGCGAGCTTCCATCGCGATCCTCGAAAGTGTACATCTCCTTGCTGACGATGTCGGTTTCCTCGCCCACGCCGCGCGCGAAAAGCGCCGTCTCCTCCAGAATTGGCGTCCGTATTTCCTGATAGTTGTAGGCTCGAAACACGTCGCGCGTAATCGCTTCCACCTGGTTCCAGACGTTGCTGGACGGGGGAAGAATATCGCGAGTGCCTTTGACTGCTTTAATCATTTGGATTCTGAACCACGCCTCCGAACCACGACCGCCTCTTAAGAACCACGACCGTCAGGGACTGGAAGCCGTGACCAAGGGAGCGGTTTCTTCAAGCCGGCTCGTCCCGGTAAATCCGCGACGCTTCCACGTAACGGTCCGTGTTCTGCCGAAACCGCTCGCGCTCTTCCTCGGTAACGGGCCGCTTCACCTTGGCCGGCACGCCCATCACCATGCTCAGCGGAGGAATCTCGGCCCCCTCGGGCACCACCGCCCCAGCCGCGATCACCGAGCCTTTGCCGATCCTGGCGCCATTCAAAACCACCGCCGCAATTCCGATCAGGCATTCGTCCTCGATGGTGCAGCCGTGCAGCATCACCATGTGGCCCACCGTAACCCGGTTGCCGATGTGCAGTGGAAACTTCCCAGCGTCGCAATGCAGCACCGAATTGTCCTGAATATTGGTCTCGTCACCAATACGAATCACATTCACGTCGCCGCGCGCGGTAACGTTCGGCCAGATGCTGGAGCGTTCCCCAACCACCACGTCTCCAATCACCTGTGCGCTCTGATCGATGTAAGCGGAAGCGGCGATCCTGGGTACGATGCCGCGATAGGCACGAATCATGACTGCGGTCTAATTCAACAATCCTAACATATGCGGCCTCTTGCTCTTTCGCGCCCGCCTCGCCATCTGCCAGAATAGGCATGGGCTGTTGGCAATCATTCCATTGGAGACCCAGAGATGCAATTGCGCGTGCTCGCATTTGTATTAGCTGGAGGCAAAGGTACCCGCCTCCATCCGCTTACGAAGGAACGTGCGAAGCCTGCCGTTCCGTTCGGAGCCCGTTACAGAATCGTCGATTTCGTGCTCAGTAACCTGATCAATTCAGGCATCTATTCCATCTACGTCCTGGTCCAGTTCAAGAGCCAGTCGCTGCTGGAGCATTTGCGCGAGGGTTGGGAAGCCTCCAGCCTGCTCCGCAACCACTTCATCATTCCGGTGCCTGCCCAGATGCGCTCGCAAGGTGAGGATTGGTACCGCGGCACCGCCGACGCCATCTATCAAAACATCAACCTCATCGAACAAGCCGAGCCGCACGTCGTCGCTATCTTCGGCGCCGACCACATCTATCGCATGAACATCCGCGAGATGATCGAGTTTCACATCGATCGCGGTGCGCAGGTCACGGTCTCGGCGATTCCCGTAGAAAAGGAGCAGGCCGCCGAATTCGGCGTGATTGAGACTAGGGAAGACGGGCTCATCAGCGGGTTTCACGAGAAAAAGCTGGACGCCCCCACCATGCCGGGCGATCCCAACCGCGTCTACGCGTCCATGGGCAATTACCTTTTCTCGACCAAGGTGCTGCTCGACGAGCTGCGCGCCGATGGCGAGAACGAGCGCAGCTCGCATGATTTCGGCCGCGACATCCTGCCGGGACTCATCGGGCGCGCCGACATGTACGCCTACGATTTTCAAACCAATCGCATCCCCGGCGATCCGCCCGGCGCTCCAGTCTATTGGCGCGATGTAGGAACGCTCGACGCTTACTATGACGCCAACATGGATCTGCGCGCGATTTCCCCGGAGCTGAATTTATACAACCGGCAGTGGCCGCTGCGCACCGCGGGATATTTCGATGCCCCCGCCAAGTTCATTTTCGACAGCGACGGCCGTCGCGGCGAAGCGCTGGATTCCATCGTCGCCGGCGGCACCATTCTTTCGGGTGGCTTGGTCAGGACCTCCGTCATCGGCCGCGGAGTTCGCGTCCATTCCCACGCCACCGTGGAGGATTCCATCATTTTCGACAATTGCGATATCGGCCGCCGGGCCCGCGTCCGCCGCGCCATCCTGGACAAAAACGTCCGAGTCCCTCCCGACACCACCATCGGCTACGATCTGGAAAGCGACCGCCGCCTTTATCAAGTTACAGAGAGCGGCATCGTCGTGGTTCAAGGCTACCGGTCGCCAGTAGATATCGCCAGCATGAACCTGTAAGTTTCCGAGCCGCGACCAAAGGGAGCCGGTTCCCCCTAGTTGCCGTCGCAAACTTGCATCCCCACGCGGAAGGGTTCTGCGTCGCTCCTCCCCTAAGTGCGCCAAAGTTCGCCAGGCGCATCCTGGTGAACTTTTCCGCCGGCGGGATCGTCTAAAGTACTAAGAGGAAGAAACTGAATTCGTTCCGTGCAACCAATGCGTGCTGAGGACGTGCTGCCAATTTGCGCTCGAAATCTCTCTAAACGATTCGGTAAGGTCCGGGCATTGACTGAGGTCTCTCTGGCTGTGCCGCGCAATTCAGTCTACGCGCTGATCGGAGCGAATGGCACAGGAAAATCCACCTTGATGCGCCTTCTTTTGCGCATCCATCGGGCCACGAGTGGTGATTCTAGCGTGCTTGGCGTCTCCAGCCGCGACCTTCGGCCGCGCCATTTCGAGCGTATCGGCTATGTCGCCGAAGGCCAGCGTTCGCCGGACTGGCTCGACGCCGGCCAATACGGTAAATGGCTCGCCCCCTTTTATCCGACTTGGAATGGCGTCCTTTACTCTGACCTTTGCCATCGCTTGCGCGTTCCAGCTTCGCAAACGATGGCGCACATGTCGCGTGGGACGCGTATGAAAACTCTACTTTGCGGCGTGCTGGCGTTTCGGCCAGAATGCCTATTCTTAGACGAACCCCTCGGCGGCCTCGACCCATTGGCGCGAGAAGAAATCATGGAAGTTCTACGCGAATCGATTCAAAGCACAACAATCCTGATTACTTCACATGATCTATTCGAAATTGAAATGCTCGCCACGCACATTGGGTACCTCGACGAAAGCCGCTTGGTGTTCAGTGAACCTGTCATAGACCTGCGCGCACGGTTCAATAGTCTCTCTTTACGCGAGATCTTCCTGGAACTGGCGCGAGCATCGGTCAGCCGAAGGGCCGACTAGTGCGCCGAACAATGGTGCAGATGGTCGCGTGGATGCGGAAGGATTTGTATGCTCTCCGCTGGTTGGCCGTGACCGTGGCGGTGCTAACGACGTCTCCTCCTTCTCTGCGCATCCGGAGCTTTTTGCCGGCGATTCACGCCGGTTCCCCAACTTCGATCCTGGGTCAAGCCGGAGGGCTACTAGTTGGAGTAATGTTCTTAGGATGGTGGGCGCTGACAGAGCGTCTGATGCACACAGACCCGGTAGCAGGCGATCGCGAACCATGGTTTACGCTTCCGGTTTCTCGCAGAGTCTTGACATCTTCGAAGCTAGCACTGCTCTTCTTGCTCCTATTCGTGCCTCACATAGCAGGCGATGTTGCACTGGCCGCATATGTCCATGCTGACTTCGTTCCGATCATCGCATCCGTGGTTCCGCGCGTAGTGTTCTTCTTCGCTGTCATCGTCCTGCCAGCTGTCGTGCTTTCCGCTCTCACGCGAAATCTCAGCCAGTTTTTTGTTGCGATCATCGCTTCAGTGCTGATCCTCTATGGCGCCGTGGTCCTCATTGCAGGAATCTCTCCAAACCCTCAGTGGTTACGAGTGTCAGGCGACGCACCATGGATTCCCCAATGGACTTTGGTCTTGGTTGGATTGTTCATTGGCGTTGGAATTGACGTTTTGGCTTTACAGCAGTCGCCGAACAACGGCAGGTCGTTTCGCGTCGGCTGCGATACTCGCCATTTCACTTCTGGGCGCCCCGTGGATTTCCCCAGCCGCGCAGTGGCGGTGGCACCGCTACTGGCGGGGCGACGCCACACTCGACAAACAGATTGGCCTCTCGTTCAACGAAGCTATTTTGCTGCCGTCGGCCGATACCGATCCGAGTACTCTCGAAGGTCGGCGCGTACGCGTTTCGACGGGTCATGTTTTGCCGGTGCCTTTGGTAGTTAGTGGTGTGTCCGATGACATATTTGTTGTACCCAGGAGTGGAAATTTCGTTATAACCACGATCAATGGGCAAAAGTATCTGGCAGGTGAGATTCCCAACTTCATGGGCCCGGACGGTACCTATGGGCGGCGGCCGACCCCACCCGAACGCTCGTACCGCTATTGCCCGAGGTGACGAACCCACCCGACCGAGTGGGCATCGAAGTCAACATTAGAGCGGAAGTTTTTCATGGCCACGCTCATTTGATCAATCCCGTGAAAGGGTGGAACCGTCTGGGAACTCTTGGAACTTGTTGGCAACCCCGATTTGACGGTTTTAGTTTCTGCGCCAGTGTGGGCCCGCGATTTCCTTTTGGCCTGATAGAGGCGGAGGATGGGCAAGAACGATACGCGTTCGGTTCCCTGGACGATGAAACAGCGGCAATTCCGATCCCGGCATGGTCGCCGATTGAAATCAGGAGGTTCCCAACCGAAGTCACGGGCCCGCATTAATCTCAGCTCCGATACTGGACCTGGAGTTATAGTGCACCGATCGAGGCCAAGGTCGTGATACAGAATTATCACGTGGAGGACTACAGCTTCTACGGCGGATTCCAAAATCTAGCGCGTTAGAGGACTCGCGCAGATCATTCGGACCGGCTCATACCAACGGCATAGATTTGTAGAATCAAGTGGGCATTAGGCGCCAAGCTGCGGAACTTACCGAACAGCTAACAGCTTCCATATCCGCGGCACAGGCCGCCGGCTACCGGTCCCCAGTGACATCGCCAGCATGAACCTGTAAGCCTTACCGAGCCGAGACCGAAGGGAGCGGTCGATGATCCCGCTTTTCACACAGACGGTGAGGAAGCGGCTCAAATTTCACGCCCAACGCCGGATGACCACATCTAGCGATCGTTTAGACACAACAAGTCGGGTAGGATCAACCGGCTTGTCTGCCAAAACCAGCAACGGCCGTTACACCGCCGAGCGCACAACATACTCGCGCCAATGAAGCACAATAAGTATGCCCCACGCCCCGCCTTAGACTTTAAGGAAGGGCACCTGCTTGCGATAATGTAGAACCAACGGGAGGTTGCTATGGGAAGGTTCCTTGCGTTCCTTGGCGCGCTCGCCCAGGCTATCGCATGCGAGTCAATTTATGTACCGCCGTGCGAGGTAGGAAGCCACAGCGAACAGATTTTCGTGGGCACCGCGCTAAGGGAGGCAACGGCATTTGGTACTTTTCGCTTTCGCATTGACGAGGCCTTTAAAGGCATTGCGCCGGGTACACGGGAAATTGAGGTAGGGCCAGGCGCTTGCGAAGTCGGTTATCAAGAAGGCTGGCAGTACCTTGTTCTAGTTCGGCACCCCTTAGGAGTGCGGGCGGCTGGTTTTACCGTCAGCGAGCGGGTGGACGACGCCGCTCTATCAATAGCCTTCTTCCGTGCCCTGGCCCAAGGCGAACATCTGACAGTAATAAAAGGCCGGGTGGCTGAGAACATAGGAGACTCCAGTGTGCGCTTCAACCTGGATTACGAGCACGTCCCCGGCTTGGCCGGTGTTGAGATTACGGCAGCCAAGAACGGACAAAGCTATGCAATTTCCTCTGATTATTCTGGCGCCTATTTTTTGCAGGTGCCAGGGGCGGGCAAATACGAAGTAGTAGCGAAACTTGCAGGACATGCCGCTACGCTCTCCGCCTACAAAGTCGAAGTCGCTCCTGATAGTTGTAAGGAGCTAAACGTCGGAATGTGGACTGCGAGCCGTTTGACGGGACATGTGATCGGGGCGGACGGGAAGCCCGTCGAGGGTATCGCAGTTGAGCGCATGCCGGCTGCAGAGAAGTACTTTTTGCCAGCCCAGACTAGCACGGACGGAACCGGAAAATTTGAGTTCACTAATGTTCCGCCGAATGATTACATATTGGGTGTAAATATTAAAGGGCTGACGTCCAAGCTTCCCTACGATACGCGGTTTTACCCCGGAGTGCCTGAGCGATCCGCTGCGGGCGTCGTGAAGATCATGGGAGCCCAGACCATTGAGGGGCTAGACTTCCAAATCGGCGGGCGTAAGCCGACCAGACGCATTGTGGTTGCGGTGGAATGGGCTGACGGAAGACCTGTGATCAACGCCAGCGTGGTCTGCTTAAGCACCCGCTCAGTTCCGGCTGGCTCCCGCCGAGACTTAGTTTCACGTTACGTTGATCTGAGCGGGCAGGCAACTTGTGAGGTTCTTGCTGACGAACCTTTCGAGGTGTATGCGGATCGATTGAGTTGGTCAGGATCGAGCCGCCCTATTCAACCAATTGAGGCGCGTCCGAAACTGCCGGTCCCTGAGGGGAAAGATACCGCTCACCTGAGATTCGTCATCGATCTGGTCAACGATATCAGCTCGCACGAGGCTCCCCTGAATATGTCTACCTACAACGATAAGGAACCCTGAGCTGCAGTCGCTCAGCATGCCGATGATGCCATGCGAATCACTTGGACCGTTTGTCGGCGAGCCACGAACGAAGCTAAGAATCTCCGAAATCAGCGGGACCATGGCGGAATCACTTTCGAGCTGGCCGCTCTCGTCTTCGAGGATGAGTTTTGCCTGGTCGGTCCGGATCGTATCGATTCAGTAACCGGAGAGCAGCGTTGGCACGCAATCGGCGCGGTTCAGAATGAAGCGGGAGCTGTTGCCGTGCTGCTTGTGGTTCACGTTTTTCGGGAGCAAAATAATGGCGAAGAAATCATCCGCATCATCTCGGCCCGCGCGGCTGAAAAGCATGAACTCCGAAGATATCAAGAACAGACGATTGACTAGCCGGGAAGATCAGGCCGTCAATGTCATCGCCGCACGACAAGCAGCGGAGGACGACTCGGACATCAACCTAAAGGCATCCCACGTCTGACTGATCGGCAACTGGCAGCTATGGTGCGATTCCGCGATGTCAAACCTCGGAAGAGGGCAGTCAGCGTGCGCCTCGATGAACGCGTGCTCGTCTGGCTGAAATCGAAGGGCCGCGGCCATCTGACGCTCATTAACGACATTCTCGCGAATCTGATGGAGGCTGAACTCAAGTCAGGCCGCAATCATTAGGGAACACCTGCCGCCAGCAACCAACAACCAGCAACCAACAACCAGCCACCACCCAGGATTGAATTGGAAGCGCCCGTTCTTCGATTCCGTGGCCGGCTACGTGAGCCTGCGCGTCAGTCAGATCGCCTTAACCATGGAGACCAAAACCAAAGACAACGTGTTCGTCACCATTCCTATCTCCGTCCAGAATCGCGTCCGGCCGGAAAAAGTCTACGATGCCTACTACAAATTGTCCGACCCGGAGTTGCAGATCAAGGCCTATGTCGAGCAGGTGATCCTCGGGCACGTCCCGGGAATGACCCTGGACGAGGTGTTCGCCAGCCAGTCCAGCATCGCCGCCGCCGTCAAGCAGGAGCTGGACTCGGATATGGCCACCTTCGGTTACGAGATTGTTAACGTGCTGGTAACCGACATCATTCCCGACGCCAAAGTGAAGTCCGCCATGAACGATATCAATGCCGCGCAGCGCGAACAGGTCGCCGCCAACGCCCGCGGTGAGGCCGAGAAGATTCTGGTGGTCAAGAAGGCCGAGGCCGAAGCCGAAAGTAAGGCCCTGCAGGGCCAAGGCATTGCAAACCAAAGGAAAGCCATCATCGAGGGCCTCCAGGTCTCCATCGAGCAATTCCAGAAGGTCGTCGAAGGAGCCTCCGCGCGCGAAGTCATGCAATTGGTCATGGTCACCCAATACTTCGACACGCTGAAGTCCATTGGCGAGAGCGATAAGACCAATACCCTGTTCTTGTCCCACTCCCCCTCGGCCGTCAAGGACGTCTCTGATCAGATTCTGGAATCCATGTTGGTGGCGGACCGCTCCAAGGGCTGACCGCCGCCAGCCACCAACAACTAACAACTAACAACCAACAACTAACAACCACCAAAAAGAACTATGTAACGGGTTACTCAGTATTGGTGTCGTACTACTGAGATGACCTCTACACTAACTCCAATCGAAGAGACCGCCACAGTCCTGAACGGCGTCCCGGCTGCCGAAATCCGCGCGCAGCTCGATCTCATCCTGCGTAGCCGTGCCTTCATACAATCCCACCGCATCCGCCGTTTCCTGCAATTTGTTGTAGAAGAAAGCCTTCTGGGCCAGCCCCACCGCCTCAAGGAATACCTGATCGGGCTTGAAGTCTTTGACCGCCGGGAAGCTTTCGACCCGCGCGTGGACTCCATTGTCCGCGTGGAAGCCCGCCGCCTGCGCTACAAAATTGAGGAGTATTACCGCATCGAAGGCCGAGAGGACCTGGTCCGGATCGTCCTGCGTAAGGGCAGCTATGTTCCGGTCTTCGAATATCGCACCAGCGGCAATGGAACCAGCTCGATTGCCCCCCGCCGCTACGTCGAGATAGCCCCGTTCTCGATAATCAACGCGACCCCGGATACTGGTTCCGTGGCCGAAGAGATTCAACGGCGCCTCACCCATGTGCTTGTCAAGGAAGGCTACTTTCAGGTAGTCGCCCAATTCCAGCCGAACCCGCCCCTGCCTGAGATTCCGGCCGGGCATACGGCCGACTATGTCCTGGAAGGCAGTATCGAATTTCATGACGACGGGTTCCGCCTGTTGTTGCAGCTTTTGCAGAGCGTGGACCATTCCTATATCTGGTCTGAAACCGTGGACGGCCGCCCGCAGGATCTTGCGTCTGTCGACCATCTGGCGCAACAACTGGTGCGCAATCTCACTGCGCCCGCTGCCGAGGTGGCCGTTGCGCGCCGCCAGCCCGACCGCACCGAGAGTGGCGATGCCTACCTGCAGGGCCGTTACCATTGGAAACTCGCTACGCCGGACAGCATCCGCAATAGCATCGCCTTTTTCACCAAGGCTGTCGAAGCCGATCCCAACTATGGAGCCGCCTGGGCGGCGCTCTCGGAAGCTCTCCTGGTCAGCTCCGTTTTTGGATTGCTGCCTCCCACCGAGACCCACCACAGAATAAAGGAGGCGGCCATCCGCGCCACCACCTTGAATCCTTCCCTGCCCGAGGCGCGCGTCGCTCTTGGCGCCGTCTTTTCGCTACTCGATTGGGAATGGACCGCCGGTGAGGAGGAAATGCAGAAGTCCATTCAATTGGACAAGAGCGATCCGGTGGGCCACATCGCCTACGGAATTCAGCTGGCCTGCCGCGGCCAACAGGATGCCGCCATCGCCCAGGTGGAGCGCGCGCTGGAGCTCGACCCCGCGTCCCTGTTCCCCAATTTCGTGCTGGGCTGGATGTATGGCGTCTGCCGCCGCTTCGACGAAGCCATCGCCCAACATCTCATGGTGTCGCGGCTGGCTACCGATTATGGCTTGCCGCACCTCGGCTTGGGCATGGCCTACGCGGGCAAAGGGTTATTCACCGATGCCATCGCGCATCTCTCCAACGCAGCCCAGATGAAGTGCGGCTCGCTGTTGCATGGCCAGATGGGTTATTGTTACGCTCGCGCCGGACGGCGTGAGGAGGCGCTCCGGGAAATCGCCATTTTGCGTTCGCGGTCCGAATCCAACTACGTTTCCCCCTTGAGCTTTGCAGTCATTTATTCCGGATTGGGCGAGCAGGACGAAGCGTTTCGCTATCTGGATCGCGCTGTCGAAAATCGCGATGCTTCCCTGCACTTGCGCCTGCTGAGCGCAGAATTCGACAGCCTGCGGGATCACTCGCGATTCCAGGAACTGCGCAGCCGGATCGGCTTGCCACAAGCCGGCTACGCGCACAACGGCGCCTGAAACGCCTGATTCATCCGGTTGAAATCGGTCAAGCTGTTAGAATAGCGGCATCAGGGTGGATCAGATTGGCCGATACCGGGTTCTGGACGAACTGGGCCGTGGCGCCACTGGGGTGGTCTACCGCGCCCAGGATCCCGCCATCGGCCGGACCATCGCTATTAAGACCATCCGGCTCTCCGATTTCACCGACGAATCGGAGCGCGAGAGGTTGCGCGAGCGCCTCTTTCGCGAAGCCCAGTCGGCCGGGATACTTTCGCATCCCAACATCGTCACCATTTACGACATCGCCGAGGAAAACGGGCTGGCCTATATTTTCATGGAGTGCGTGGACGGGCCGCCCCTCGAAAAAGTTCTCAATACGAAGGACCCGCCGCTTTCCGGCGAGGTCGCGCTAAGTTTTCTCCGGCAGACCGCCACCGGGCTCGACTACGCGCACAAAAAAGGCATCGTCCACCGCGACATCAAGCCCGCCAATATCTTGATCCACGAGCGTATTCACGCCAAAATTACCGATTTTGGCGTGGCCAAAATCATTTCCCAGCAGATGACCCAAAGCGGCGTCATGATGGGCACGCCGAATTACATGTCGCCGGAGCAGGTCCAGGGTCACGCCGTGGATGGCCGCGCCGATCAGTTTTCGCTCGCCGTAATCGCCTATGAAATGCTCACCGGCGAGAAGCCCTTTCTAGCCGATCAACTGCCCGCGCTCCTGTTCCGCATCGTGCGCGAAGATCCAGTGGCGCCGCAGCGTCTCAACCCAACCGTAGGGCCGCAGGTAGAGATGGTCCTGCGCAAGGCGCTGGCGAAAAGCGCCAACGATCGCTACGCTAACTGCACTGACTTTGTGGATGCACTGACCGCGGCGTTGCAGGCCAGCCCCGGATGGCGCCCGCTTCCCAGAAGCAGCGCGCACAGCATGCCTACCTTCGCCGGCCCGGCCGTAGCCGCCGTGAAGCCGGTCATTCCGCCCCCGGCGCCGCCGGTAATCAGCACCCCCCCGGTTGTCCCGCCACTCCTTCGCGATGACGAACCCGAGCCGCGCAACCCGCTGCTCAAAAGCCTGGTCTGGATGCTGGTCGGGATCGGTTTAGTCGGCCTCGTCCTCTTTGGCGCGCAGAAATACCTCTTCAATCGCGACGCCGAGCCCGCCCCCGTAATCGCCACCCAGGCCCAGCCGGCCCAGCCGGCGACTCAGCCGCCGCCAGTCAAGCCCAGTCCAGTCGGAGAATCCCCCGCGCCGGCCACCACACCCGAGAAACCGCCCGAAGTCACTGCTCCCGTCAAGACCGCCGCCCCGGTCGTCGTGCCAAAGCCGGCCATCGAGCAAAGCGTTCAGTTTTTAACCGAACCGCCCGGCGCGCAGGCTGTTATCGATGGCGACCAGGCAGTAACCTGCAAAACTCCCTGCATGCTGCCCCTCAGCGCCGGCCGGCACGCCCTCGTCGTGCAGCTCTCGGGCTACCGGCCCTACCCGCGAGTGTTCAATGTACCCCAAGAAAGTGACATTTTTCTGCAGCTAACTAAGGCTTCAGGCACCCTTAGCATCACTTCTGAACCACCCGGAGCGACCATCGAAGTCGACGGCGCGTTGCAAACAAAGCGTACTCCCGCGGTCTTCACCCTCGCTCCCGGCCCTTATCACGTCAAAGTCGCCCGCAACGGCGCTTCGATCGATTTTGACGTGCAGCTACGAGACGGGGAGTTCGTCAATAAGCGAGTGGATTTTTAGGTCTTCAGCAGCGCCAGGATGTTTTGAGGCGCTGCGTTGGCCTGGGCCAGTGCTGCAACACCAGCTTGCAACAGGATTTGGGCCTTGGTTAGATTGGCCGCTTCGGTAGCCATGTTCGCGTCCCGGATGCCCGATTCGGAAGTGGCTTCGTTGGTCAACTGCGATTGCGCCAGGTTCGTGGCGTAGGTCAAGGTGTTCTCACCTTTGCCGACCACGGCTTGGGCGCTTCCCAGGTTAACAACGGCATTTGCCAGCGCGGTAACTGCTGTATCGGCATCGGCTTCCGTCAGGACATCCAACGCGCCTCCGGTACCGACCACCGCGGATTGGACGTTTACGCCCTGCGTGGCTCCGCCATGCTCCGTAAATCCGTCGCCTGCTGTTGAAGCAGTGCCGATGGTGACGTTGAACGCGCCGGTGCCTTGGATCGTGATGCTGCCGGTCGCAACGCCATCGGTGTCGACGGCTACCAGGTTCTTCAGCGGGCTGCCCGCCGGCGACCCCTGGAGCGCCGTGTTGATGGCCAAAAGCTGTGCTGTTTTGGTCCCGGCCACCAGGGTCAAAGTCTGCTGGGTTAGGATTCCGCTGGCATTGGTCGCAGAAAACGTAAGGTTTTGGGTCATTGCGCCGGTCAGCGCCGTGCCCTGGTCCAATTCGATCTGCTGGGTGCCGTTTGCGATCAAAGGAACGCCCGCCGCCACTCCCAGAATGTTGGCTGCCGCCACCGGGCCATTCGTGCCGGTGGTAACGTCGAACGCGCTGTTGGTGGAGTTAAACGTAATCCCCGTACCAGCCGAGTCCAACTGCGCCTGCACGCCGCTTGCGGCGAAGGCTGCGTTCGGAGCGCCCGCTGTGTTAGCCGCCGTGGTGATTCCATTGTTGATATCGGCCACGACATCCGCTAGCGACGTCGCGCCGTTAACCCCTAACGCGGTCACCGTTACGCCGCCCGAGTAGCCCGCGCCATAGAACTTCAGATCCACGCTGCCGCCGGTTGTGCCGGCCGTGATGGTGCCTAGTGTGGCAGCGGTAGGAGTGGTGTTGTAGGACGTCAAGCCCAACGACTGTGTGTCCACCGCCGATGCGCTGAGGTTCACCGTCACCGACCCTTCGGCAACCGCTGCGGCGTCGCTGGTGTTGCCCGCGGCATCGCGGCCTCCTCCGATGAACACCGACAAAGACTTCGCGAATTCTCCGTTCGAATTCATGCCGATGGACTGCGCCTGCCGGTTAATTTCCGTCAGCACGCTCTGGAATTCGCTGTCCAGCACGCTGCGATCGCCGTTGAAGGTCCCCGATGCGGATTGCGTAGCCAGCGTTCGGGCGCGATCCAGCAACTGAGAGATGTTGCTCATTCCGCCATCGATGGTCTGTAACGTAGACAGGCCGTCGTTGGCGTTCTGAATACCTTGCGTCAGCACAGCTTCATCCGACCGGTAGCCATTGGCGACCGCCAATCCCGCGGCATCGTCTCCGCTGTTCACGATGCGCAAGCCCGAAGTCACTTCGTTGATGGTTTTGCTTTGAAAATTGCTGTTGGCTTCCAGGTAAGTCATGGCCTGCAATGAGGCCACGTTGGTGTTAATACTGAATGACATAGTTTCTCCTTAGAATTGAGAACCCAGAGCCGCTAACCTTCGCGAGTCCGGAGCGCCTTTGACACCCTTAAGAGACCGTGTCTCTCTCAGTTCTCAAAACGCTTATCGGGGAGAAGCACTGGTTCTTGAGTTTCGGGCCGAAGTTTTCTCACGGCCGCCTGAAAATCGGCCGGCGAGAGCTCTTGCCCCGCCAGCGCATTCTGTTCCTGGGTGATTCTCAATTCCTTGCGAAGCACGATGGTGGCTTTCGGCGCGCGGATGCCGATCTTCACGCCCTGCTGCGTCACCGACAGCACCTCGATCTCGATTTCGTCGCCAATCAGGACACATTCGCCGGGGCGGCGCCGCAACACTAACATGGTTGCTCCATGTGCTGTGGCACTGGTTGTTGATGGGAATACAACCGGTCGCGCCGGATGGCCTGGAGCCCGCGCCGCGTCTTCAAGCTCAGCACCACTGGCGCCATTAAATTGGCGGTGGCCAACAATCCGTCATGCAGCGAGATCAGCGCCAGCACTACTACCTCGGCCCCCACGGCGGGCTGCCGGCCGGACTCCAGATTCAGCGCCTCCAGATCCTCGGGCGCGACGGCAAGCCGGTACTCCCGATCCACCACCTGGATCGGAAAGGCCAGAAAACACAAGCCAGCCCGCGACAAGCTCTGCAGGAAAACCAGCGGCGCGCTCTCTAGCGTATCAATGAGAACAAAGGCTCTTTCGTCCTCAAACCCGGGCAACGCCAGAGGAAATTCGAATACCGACTCCTCGGCGCAGGGAAGTTTTCCGAAATACTTGGTCTGGATCGATCGCATTCGCTCCAGCGCTTGCACGCTGGATGCCGGAACCTGTGGACTATCCCAATCCGGCAATGACTGCGTCGGTGAATTCAGCTGTCGAGGCGCTTCCACCCACGTCCGGCGGCAGATGCTTCTGCTCGGCGTAAACGTGTTCGATAGCCTTTCGCAAACGGCTGGCTGCCGCAGTCTCGCCCAGGTGCAGCAGCATGAGCGCGGAAGACAGAATCAGCGCGGTGGGGTTTGCGATGCCCTTTGCCCGCGATGTCGGGAGCGCTGCCATGCACCGCTTCAAATACCGCGATATGCTCACCCATGTTGGCGCCGGGCACCACACCTAATCCGCCCACCAGCCCGGCCGCCAGGTCCGAAACGATGTCGCCGTAGAGGTTGGGAAGCAGCAGAATATCGAAGGTCTGCGGCCGCATCACCAGCTGCATGGACGCGTTGTCGACAATCAGCTCCTTGTAGCTGATCTCGGGATAGCGCTGCGACACTTCGCGGCAGCAGCGCAGAAACAGTCCATCGGACAGCTTCATGATGTTGGCCTTATGGATGGCGGTCACCTGCTTGCGCCCGTTCTTTTTTGCAAACTGAAACGCATACTCGGCGATTTTGATGGACGCTACGCGAGTGATCACCTTCAAACTGGTGACCACGTCCTTCACTACCTCGTGCTCCAGCCCCGAATATAGATCCTCGGTGTTTTCGCGAAAGATCACCATATCGATCTTCACGTCGTCGAAGCGAGTCTTCAGGCCGGGCAGCGAATGCACCGGCCGCACGTTCGCAAAAAGGTCGAAATGCTTGCGCAGCGCGACGTTGACGCTGGAGAATCCTCCCCCGATGGGCGTGGTCACCGGGCCTTTGAGCCCCACTTTGGTTCGCTCCATCGATTCGATCACGTGCGGCGGCAGCACTTGCCCGGATTTCGCGATGATTCTGGCGTTCAAATCGGCGCGCTGCCAGTCTATAGAAACGCCTGTAGCGTTCACGGCGCGGATGGTGGCTTCGGCGACTTCCGGCCCAATGCCGTCGCCGGGGATTAACGTAACTGAATGGGACACGTTTACCATTGTAAAATTAGAGTAATGCTGCCCCACATTAAACGCGCACTCGTCAGCGTGACGGACAAAACCGGCGTCGTCGAGTTCGCGCAAGGCTTGCGCGACTTGGGTGTGGAGATCGTTTCCACGGGCGGTACCGCGCGCGCTTGGAAGCGGCCGGCGTGCCGGTTCGCGAAGTTTCCGATCTGACGGGTTTTCCTGAAATGTTGGATGGCCGGCTGAAAACGATCCATCCCAGGGTAGCGGGCGGCATTCTCGCGATCCGCGCCAATGCCGACCACATGCGGTCGTTAAGCGAGCACGAGTATCCCGCTCATTGACCTGGTCGCTGTGAATCTCTACGCTTTCGAGAAAGTGGCTGCCAAACAAGGCGTGCCGTTGTCGGAGCTGATTGCCAACATCGACATCGGCGGGCCTACCTTGATTCGCGCGGCGGCCAAGAACTATCAAGACGTTGCGGTGGTAGTTTCGCCCGACGATTACCCGCGGATACTGGAAGAGTTGCACGAACGTGAGGGCGAGCTTGTGCGAGCCGACCCTGTGGGGACTAGCGAAAAAGGCTTTCGCGCTCACCGCTGCATACGACCGGGCGATCAGCACCCGCCTGGCGCGTGTCGGGACCGAAGACGAATCAGGCTTACCCGCGTTTCTGGACATTCGCGCGCCGCGCGCGCTCGATCTGCGCTATGGCGAGAATCCGCATCAAAAAGCCGCGCTGTATTCCAATCGCCACGGAGGAATCGCCGCTGCCGAGCAATTGCAGGGCAAGGAGCTTTCCTACAACAATCTGGTCGATTTGGACGCCGCCTGGCAATTGATCCGCGAATTCGACGAGCCTGCGGCGGCCATCATCAAGCACACCAATCCTTGCGGCTGCGCGGAAGGAAGCACGCTGGCGGAAAGCTATCGGCGGGCTTTCGAGGCCGATCCCGTATCGGCGTTCGGCGGCGTGCTGGCATTCAACCGGACCGTGGATCGCGAAACCGCGGCCGAGATCTCAAAGACGTTTGTGGAAGCTATCGCCGCGCCGGGCTATGATTCGGCCGCGCGTGAATTGCTGGCGTCGAAGAAAAACATGCGGTTGCTGGCGGTGGCTCGCGGGCCCGAAGAGCCGGTGGTGAAGTCGATCGGCGGCGGCTATCTGGTGCAGACCGCCGATACGCATCGCCTGGAGCGCGGTGAATGCCAGGTGAAAACCGAGCGGGCCCCAGCGATGAAGAGTGGCGGGCGCTGGAGTTCGCCTGGAAGGTCTGTAAGCACGTGAAGTCGAATGCGATTGTCTATGCGCGCGCCGGCCAAACGATTAGCGTGGGTGCGGGACAGATGAGCCGCGTGGATTCGGTGAAGGTGGGCGCCATGAAAGCGCTGCTGCCGTTACAGGGAACGGTGCTTGCTTCCGACGCTTTCTTTCCGTTTCCCGATGGCCTGGAAGAAGCCGCCAGGCACGGTATCACGGCGGTGATTCAACCCGGCGGCTCGGTGCGGGATGACGATGTGATCGCGGCGGCCAACAGGCTGGGGCTCGCGATGGTGTTCACCGGCGTCCGGCATTTCCGGCATTAGGGGACCGCTTACTGCGTGCGCGGCTCGGTAGAGAATGTCCTAGTTCAGGAGCAGGATCGCCAGGCTGGCGCAGCTCTGTATGCCTTTCTCGGCCAGGATTTTCAGCGCGCGTTCGGGAAACGAAGTGCTGTGTTCAAAAGCCTTGGTGAAAGATTGAATCACTTGGATCGCCTCGGCGGTCCCGAACTGCTCTCTGTGGAAGGCCGCCATTCCGATGAGCAACGTCTGAACGATGGCGTAATAGGCCAGCATCAAAAGACACTGGTCGCGAATAGTGTTCGCGACGCGATGGATGCTGATCCCGCCGCTGTGCTCTCTTGCGGACCTAGCGGAAACAACGTCCGGTGAACATAGTTCACCAGGTAATGCTCCAGCATGTGCCCGTGTTGGCTTAGGAACGGCTGGTAGTGATTGCGTGTAGGCAGCCGCGTAACGCCGCCCAATGTCGGTCATGCTCGATTCGGTGGTCCACTCCATGGCCTGCATGAATTTCTGGTAGCACGCAAGCAGCCGGGGAGCCGTGAAATCGGAACTGATGCGCCCAACGATCAGTTCCAGGACCAGCTCCAGTTGCGCGGCCGGCTTGGTACGATGGGTGGCCAACGCTTCCCCAAACAGATCGCGTTCTACGCCGTCGCGATACGCGTCCAGAACTTCTGAGAGGTCCGTAGCGGCTGTTTGCTGGAGCTGGTCGCAGAGGGAACCAAGAAGCACCAAACGCTTCGACAGGGGATAGGCGCGGTATTGCAGGAGCCAAATGACGAAGCCGCGAATCTCGCGAAAATACTGATAGGGCTTGTCGGATTCCCCGTTGGTCGTCTTGAGCAGCGACAAGTTTCCTAAGCGCTCGTCGTGCGCAGGACCTTCTTCTTCGTCGAATTGCATCGGATTTGGATCCAACAGCGTTATGCGGGCAGCTTCGGGACACGACAAATCGAGCGACCGCTGCAGGACATCATCCACCACGTTCATGACACGCGGATAGGCGGAGCACATCATGGAAAGGTACTCTTCGCCGAGCTTCTTCTGGATGGAGCACAGGCCTTCTGCCAGAAAAGGGCAGCTCGGACCGTCGAGCGTGATTCGTGCGTAGTTGTCGTCGCTGTTGCTATCGGTGTTGATGGTGACCAGCTCGTGCAGGCGTGGGCTTAACTCACGATCGTCCAAGCGCTGGTAGGCTTCGTAAGTCGACTTGTCGACGTTGACGATCCAACCGACGCAGCAAGTGTCCTCGCAATCGGCGCCGATGCAGCGAAAGGCGTGATAGGACCGCGGTTGGAGCCGTTTTACAAGGTTAATTGAGCACCTTCAGTTCGGACGCTCCAGTGGCATTGTAGAACTCGCGGAGCCGGCGCGCAGCTGCCGGTCCGATTACCTTGGCCAGGTCCTCGGTCTTGGCCTCGCGAACGCGCTCCAGACTTCCGAATTCGCGCAGCAGCTTTGCGATGGTCTTCGCGCCGATCCCTTCCACTTGCTCCAACTCCGAAGTCAGGCGCGCGGCTCCTCTTCGAGTCCGGTGGAACGTCACCGCAAAACGATGCGCTTCGTCGCGAACCATTTGGATCACGTGGAGCACCGGCGAGTACCGATCCAGTTTGATCGGCTCGTCTTCCTGCCCGTACACATAGATGATTTCTTCGCGCTTGGCGATGGACGCCACCGGCTGATTGATCACGCCGATCGCCTCCAGCGCTTCCACCGCTGCGTGTAACTGCCCCAGGCCGCCGTCGATCAGGATCAGGCTCGGGAACGGCTTATTTTCCGCTTGCAGTCGCGAGTAACGGCGCGTGACCACTTCACGCATGGACGCGAAATCGTCGTTGCCCACGACGGTGCGGATGATGAACTTGCGGTAGTCCGACTTTTTCATCCGCCCGTCTTCCCACACCACCATGCTGGCTACTTTGTCGGTGCCCTGGATGTGCGAGATGTCGAAGCATTCGATGCGCTTGGGCGGATCGGGCAATCCCAGCGCGTCTTGCAGCGCTTCCGCCATGGCCTTCGATGTCGGATGCATGATGCGGAAACGCTGTTGAAAGGCGTGCTTCGCGTTGGTTTCCACCAGATCGAGCAGCGCCTTCTTTTGTCCCCGCTGCGGAATCAGGATCTCCACCTTGTGGCCTTTTTTCTCGGTGAGCAGCTCTTCCAGCGCTTCGCGATCTTCAAAATCCACCGGCACGTGGATGCGGCTGGGGATGTACTGCTGGTCGAGATAAATCTGCTTCAGCAGCGAGGAGAAAAATTCGTCGGGCTGGAAATCGAACAGATCCTCCCAATAGTATTCGCGGCGATCGACAATCCGGCCATTGCGCACGTGGAAGAGGTTCGCGGCCACCAGCGGCGGCTCGGAATAGTAGGCCAGGATGTCGATGTTTTCGCCTTCGGCGGCGGCGATTTTCTGCTTCTCCTCCATCTCTTCGACGGTAGAGATCAGATCGCGCAGCGCGGCGGCTTCCTCGAAGCGGGTGCCTTCGGATGCTTCCTTCATCCGCGCGCGCAAATCGCGAGCCAAGTCTTTGTGCCGCCCCTCCAGGAACAGCTTCACATCGCGCACCGCCGCGGCGTAAGCTTCATCGGTGGTTAAACCTGTGACGCACGGTCCCAGGCAGCGATGGATGTGAAACTCCAGGCAGGGGTGCGTGTGCGAGCGCGTGAGATCCACTTTGCAGGACGGAATCTTGAAGTGGCGATGGATGAAATGCACCAGCCGGTGCGCCAGATTGCCGGGGAAGTACGGGCCATGATACGTGGAGCCGTCCTTGATCAGGCGGCGCGTTACGTACACGCGCGGATATTTTTCCTTGGTGAATTTGATGTAGGGGAAGGTCTTGTCGTCGCGTAACAGAATGTTGAAGCGCGGCTTCCACTGTTTGATGAGCTGGTTCTCGAGCGCCAGCGCCTCTTTGTTGTTGTCGACCAGAATGTATTCAATGTCGCGGGCATCGGAGATCAGCGTCCCGGTCTTGCGTTCGGCCAGGCGCTCGTCGGAAAAATAGCTGCGCACGCGGGCACGCAGGTTCTTGGCCTTGCCCACATAGATGACTTCGCCGTACTGGTCTTTGTATAGATACACTCCGGGTAACAGCGGCAGTTGGGCGGCTTTTTCCCGAAGTTCCATTGCAGGGGTCACTTCTATTGTCGCAGGATGTGCCCTTTAGGACCTCAATCGTCGGATCGCAGCAACATCGTCCATGACGGCAATCCCCAGCTTTTGGAGGTACTCAGCGGCGGGCCTTTCAAAGAAGTCTTGATCCGTCGTGCAAAGAATGTCCGCCTCACCAATGATTGCGGTCTGCATCACAATGACGTCGTTCACGTCGCGGATGGGCGCGAACACAAGAGGATCTAACGCCACGATTTCCGAACAACTACGCAGGAACGTGACGTAGCCATAGACGAGCGTCTCTGTCAGATCTTAAAATGCTTGCAGGCGTGGATATCGGAGCACTCTTGCGAGTTCGTGAAGCATCTCGTTGGACAAGACGAGACTGTGCTCGCTTTCAATGATGCTAATCAGCAATTCGCGAGCCAGTCCTCGGGAGCGTTCGTGAGCTCGGACGAGAATTGTGGTATCGAGGACGATCTTCACTGGTGTGAACGATAGCCGGGGCGAACACTCCGCATGGCCTCGACGATAAGGTCTTCGGCTTCGTCTGGCGAGCCCGGTTTACGGCGGGCGTCCACTTCCGCAAAGTACTTCTTCAGCTGGCCAGCCAGTTCGTGCCTGCGTTCCTCCGATAAAGCGGGCGGTTCGATGGCGCGAACGCTGATGGCCTCGTGTTCTAAAACCTGGCGTCCCAGCAGGCTTTCGATGGCGGCCTTCTGGTCGGGCGAGAGGTCTTTTGAACGGCGGATCATAGGACGATACCTAGCGCTAGTATGACGCATCCTTGCTCAAAACAAATTGGTCCATTTGACACGCGTCCCACGTCCACGTATTTTGGGAAGCGCTATGCCGCATCCCGTCCTATGCCGGTGTTTCCTCGCAATCGCCGTTGCGCCTGCGGCCCTTTTCGCTCAATGGGGGCCATACCCCACTCCCGGCGTCCCTCGAACTCCCGATGGCAAGCCGAACCTGAGCGCTCCCGCTCCCAAGACCGCGGACGGGAAGCCGGATCTCACTGGCATTTGGGAAAATGCTCCGCCGGCACCTCGCACCCCGCCGGCCGCCGCGCCGAATGCGAAAGCTCCCGCGGCGAATGGCGATTTCTTTGCCGGCATCAAGACCAACGACGATTTCGTGGCTTTTGCCAGGCAGAGCCCGTTCTGGTATCTCGGTTCATCGTTCAAGGATGGTCTGCCGTTTCAGCCCTGGGCCGCGGAACTGCACCGCCAACGCGTCGCCGACAATAACAAGGACAATCCCGACGCGCATTGCCTGCCGATGGGGATGATGCAGTTTCACTACCATCCTCAGCCGCGCAAGATGATCCAGACGCCGCAGGTGATTGTGATCCTTTACGAAGCCAACGCTGGCGTACGGCAGATCTTTACGGATGGACGGCCCTTGCCCAAGGATGCGGAGCCGTGGTGGTACGGCTATTCGACGGGCCATTGGGAGGGCGACACGCTGGTGGTCCAATCCACTGAATTCCGCGATCTGGGATGGCTGGATGTGGAGGGCAGTCCATTGACCGAAAACGCCCATATCACCGAGCGTTATCGCCGCCCCGACTTCGGCCATTTGGATATCGAGGTTACCATCGACGATCCCAAGGCCTACACCAAGCCCTTCACTGTTCAGGTGCACCAGCGCATCATGGTGGATACCGAATTGATCGAGTTCGTTTGCCAGGAAAACGAAGTCTCCGCGCCGCATCTGACTTCCAAGTGACATCAGGATGGTGATCACAACCGAATACGTCGACGTTCCTGCTGGCGGTTCGCCCATGCGGATGTTTGTCGCCGCGCCCAAAGCGGCTGGAAAATATCCGGGCATCGTTTGCTATTCGGATATCTTTCAGCTCACTGGTCCCATGCTGCGGTCGGTAGCTCGGCTGGCAGGCTATGGATTCGTGGCCGCTGCGCCGGAGATTTATCATCGCGTGGAGCCCCCGGGATCTGCGATTCCATTCGATGACGCCGGACGCACACGCGGGCAAGACGATGCGGCGAAAACGCCTGTGGCGCATTTCGATGAGGATCGGCGCGCGGCGTTGGATTACTTGGCCAAGCATCCGCAGGTAGCCGAAGGCCAGTTGGGCGCCATGGGTTTTTGCATCGGCGGACATCTGGCGTTTCGTGCCGCGCTGGATCCGGATGTGCGGGCGACGGTCTGCTTTTATGGAACCGGCATCCACGATGGAAAGCTGGGCCAGGATCGCGATGCCGGGTCGCTGGCAAGAGCGTCCGAAATTCGCGGCAAGCTGCTTATGATCTGGGGCAGCGCTGATCCGCACGTGCCCGAGGCTGGACGCTCTGAAATCGATCGCAGGCTGCGGGAAGCCAAAGTCGATTATGCGGTGAAGCTCTACCCGGCCGAACACGCCTTTATGCGCGACGAAGGGCCGCGCTACGATCCAGAAGCCACCGATCAGGCTTTCGCTGACATGATCGGACTCTTCCGCGGCTGTTTTCCTTCCTCGCTATACTTGAGATTGTGGTACGCAAAGTAGCAATTGGGTTCTTGCTGACGGGCCTGCTGGTCGCTCAGGACGACCCGCAGCTCAAGAAGAGGCCCGCGGATCAACCTAAATCCCAGCAGCCGGATCAGGAGCAGGAACCTCCCGAAGAAGACGACAGCCTGGCGCCCAAGACCTATTCCTTCAATCCGCTGGAAGCCGAGAAGGATCTCAAGGTCGGCAATTACTACTTCAAGAAGGGCAACTACAAAGCAGCCATGAGCCGGTTCCGCGAGGCCACGCTGTGGAATCCCTCCTACGCCGACGCATTTCTGCGGCTGGGCGAAAGCGCGGAGAAGCTGAAGGACAAGAAAACCGCCCACGACGCTTACGAGAAGTACGTAGCGCTGTCCCCAGGTGACAAGCAAGCCGAGGTCATCAAGAAAAAGTTAGCTGGCCAGCACTAATTGCTTGCGTTTGCGGCATTCGTCTTGTGCCCGGATTACGGCGATTACGCGGCTCAGGCCGGAATTCCACTCGGGAAACAGGTCCAGATACTGCACGTGCCTGGAGATGCGCCGGGGCACCGAACAATCGTCCAAGCGCAGCGGAATGAAGAAAATCTCGTCCAGGGGTACTTTGGCGGCGCAATTGCAGGGCGAATCGAAGTTCGCTGTGAAAGCTTCCGCGCTTGGAAGCGGCGCGCTGCGAGAAACACGCCACAAAGAAGTCGGACGTCTGAATGGCGGTTTCGATCGCGCGCGGCCAGTTCTGTCCGGGAAGCAGCATCTTTTTGTCGAGCCAGGGGCGAAAACCATGCTGCTCGAAAGCCCGATACAGTTTCCGGATCTGCGCGAGATCCTCCTGCACATAAGCGATGAAGACCCGCGGCTTGGTTTGGCCGACAAAGCGCACGTCCGCCCCCGCGCCCCGGTACGAATTTGCCTAGTCCGTCGATCTCCACCGTGTCGCCCTGCGCCAGCGCTTGCCGCAGCACTCGTGCGATGCGGCGCGCCAATGCGTTCGAGCGGGGAGTGCTCACTTGTCTGTCTTCTTCACACGCTTGGCGCCGGGTGGCAAGCCCTCTTCAAAGTAAAATGCAGGTTTGGGACCCGGCCAAAAGGTTCCGAACCCGGGAAGGCATGCGCTTTGGCCGCCGCGGACTCGTCGCAGGATGTCGTTCAGGACGCCATCCAGCTGATCGGCCGCCGCAGCCGGGCTGATTCCGGATTGCCTTGCCAGACGCCGGGCGAGCTGTTCTCTTTTCATTTCCGCACCAAGCATAATGCAGGAACACTATCGGCCGGCGGCTCTTCACTGCGTCTAAGGGCAAGTTTATTAGTATTTTCAATAGATACGGACACACAAGAGGCTCGCAGACCGTTTGTGACTGCTGTCCCAAATGAAGCGGTTTTAACTACCAGTTAAGGTAGAGTTCATCTAGGGCTGAAATGATAGTGTCTGAAGTTATCAATAACTTCGGATACCTATAGGAGATCTCAACAAATGAAGAAAATCATGACTCTGATGCTCGGCCTGTCCTTCTTGATGGGCACGGTCAGCCTGTTCGCCCAGGACAAGCCGGCGGACACCACCAAGACCACCAAGAAAGCCAAGAAATCCAAGAAGAAGCCAGCCGACACCAGCACCGCGAAGTAGTTGGCCCAGTTTCATCGTTAGTCAAAGTTTCAGTCGCGCATGCGGCCCACTCAGTTGGGTTCGACATGCGCGACAACTTTTTTGGGGCGGGTTCTTCTGTACTAGCCCCCCCTAGTACGTTTCAGTTTGCCGGGTGCTGTCCATGTGCGTTAAGTTGGATAGTACAGCGCCGCACGTAAGGCTGTCGATTTTATGGTGGAATGTCCATCGTGCCACACCAGCAATCCGCCAGAATCGCGTTTATGTTCGAAATGCAGCGCTCCGTTCGGAATCGATAGCGCTGTACTGGATGGCGACGGCGCCACGCTCGCCATCGAACTTGATCCGGAAGGCACGCAAGTCTTCACCGAGGGCTCCCCAGCAGCTGGAACGGGCTGGTCCGTGCCCGTGCAGAAGCTCACCGCTTCCGATCCCGGTTCCGTGCTCACGCCCGGGGTGATATTGGGTGAGCGCTACGAAATCCTGAAGAGTTTGGGCGAAGGCGGCATGGGCGCCGTCTACAAGGCGCGCGATCACGAGCTCGACCGGCTGGTGGCGCTCAAGGTGATCCGGCCCGAACTGGCCGGCCATCCCGACATTCTGCGCCGTTTTAAGCAGGAGCTGATTCTCGCCCGCCAGGTTACCCACAAGAACGTCGTTCGCATCTTCGATCTCGGCACGGCCGATGGACGCAAGTTCATCACCATGGACTACATCGAAGGCCGCGACCTGAAGAGCATTCTCAATGAACGCGGCAAGCTCCCGGCCTCCGAAGCGGTGCCGCTGGCGCAGCAAATTTGCCGTGGTTTGGAAGCCGCGCACGTGGAAGGCGTGGTGCACCGCGACCTGAAGCCGCAGAACATCATGGTGGACGACGCGAACCGGGTTTGGCTGATGGACTTCGGCCTGGCGCGATCCATGGAGCTATCCGGTTTGACTCGCACCGGGCGTCCTGATGGGCACGCCGGACTACATGTCGCCAGAGCAAGCCCGCGCCGAAAAGGTGGATGCTCGCTCCGACTTATTCAGCCTGGGCATTATTTTCTTTGAAATGCTCACGGGCCGGTTGCCTTTCATGGCCGATACTCTGATGGCCAAGCTGTTGCAGCGCGTCCAGCAGAGGGCGGTCCTGGTCACCGAGCTCGATCCGACGATACCGGCGGACGTCAGCGCGGTAGTGGCCAAGTGCCTGGAGCCCGACGTCAAGAAGCGTTATCAAACCGTTCGCGAGATTCTGGACGATCTGGGCGGAAGCGCGCAGAGCGTCAGCTCATCCGGTTCGTCCAGCGCGGTTTCCACTCCGAGCAATCCGCCCTCCGGATCCACTCCCATTTCCCTGGCCGAGCTTGGCCCCGGCTCGCAATTCGGACCGCGTTATCGCATCGATGCAGTGATTGGCGAAGGCGGCATGGGCAAGGTTTATAAAGCCTACGACAGCGACCTGGACCGCACGGTGGCCCTGAAGCTGGTGCGGCCCGAGTTGGCCAAAGACGGGAACTCACTGCAGCGCTTCAAGCAGGAGTTGCTGCTGGCCAGCAGTATTTCGCATCGCAACATTCTGCGCATTCACGACCTGGGCGACGTGGACGGCGTCAAGTTCATTTCCATGGCCTTTGTACAGGGCATGGATCTGCACGACTTGATCGAAAAACAAGGCAAGCTGCCGATTGAGCGTGCCACCAACATCGCAAAACAATTGGCCGGCGCTTTGGAAGCGGCGCACGCAGAAGGCGTGGTGCATCGCGATTTAAAACCGCGCAACGTGCTGATCGACGTAGACGATCACATCTACATCTCCGACTTCGGCTTGGCAAAATCGCTGGACGCCGACAAGACCGGCATGACGCGCGTCGGTGAAGTCCTTGGCACTCCGCGTTACATGTCGCCCGAGCAGGCCGAATCCAAGGCCGCCGATAATCGCAGCGACATTTACTCTGTCGGCATTATTATGTACGAAATGCTGACGGGCGAAGTGCCCTTCACCGGCGAGTCCTCGCTGCAGGTGATGTTCCAGCACGTCCAACAGCAGCCCAAAGACCCCCGGCAGCTCAATCCCGAGATCCCCGAGTATCTTTCCACCATCGTCATGAAGTGCCTGGAGAAAGATCCCACCCAGCGTTACCAAAACGCGCGCGAGCTGATCCAGGATCTGGATGCGGGAATCCCAGCCACTCGCATTGTCCGCTTACGGCAAGCGGAGATGGGTTATCCCAAGTGGATGTTTGCCGCCACTGGCCTGGTGCTTCTGGTGGGCATAGGAATGGCGATCCGGCCGGTTCGCGAATTGGTGCTGGGCCGCTCGCCCATCCACATCGCTGAGTCGAAAAGCCGTTGGCGCCGCTCCCGCCGCCGACGACAAATTTGTCGCCTTGTTGCCGCTGAAGATTATTGGATCCGATCCATCCCTGCAGTATGAGGCCTCGGGAATCGTGGACGCCCTTTCGGCCAAGCTGTTCCAGATGAAAAACGTCCATTTGGCTTCGGCCGGCGCCATGGAAAAGCTAAATGCCGCCGATCCGATTGTAAAAATCGCTCATCAGTTGGGTTCCAAGCTGATCGTGCAGGGGACTTTACAGGGCGCCGGCGAGAAGATCGATGTCGTCCTCAAGTTGAGCGATGCTACCGGAAAGCAGCTCTGGACCAAGGAATTTCCAGGCTTGCGCCAGGATCTGCTGACGATCGAAGACCAGATCTACAACGAGCTGGTGACCGCGCTGGATGTGAAGCCGAGCGATGACGAGCTGGCGCGCAACGCGCTGCGGCCCACCGAAAATGGTGCGGCTTATGACCTGTACCTGAAAGGCCGCGACATTCTGCGCGGCAAGCGCGACGTCAAGCGCGTACAGTCCGCCGTGGATCTTTATGACCAGGCCATCAAGAAGGATTCCCGGTTCACTTTGGCCTATACCGGGCTAGCGGATGCCAGCCTGATCATGTACAACCTGAACCACGATCCCGCCTGGTCGCAGAAAGCGCTCAGCGCCGCCCAACATGCCCAGACGCTGAACGATGAAATTCCTGAAGTCCATTTCGCTCTCGGCAACATATACAGCGCTACGGGCAAGACCGCCGAAGCAGTAGCCGAGCTGAAGCGGGCGGTGACGCTGGCTCCGAATTCCGATGAAGGCTACCGCCGGCTGGGCGATGCCTACCTCGCCTCCGGCAAGGAAACCGAGGCGCTGCAGGCCTACCAACAGGCGATCGACGCCAACCCCTACTACTGGCTGAATCACAACAAACTCGGCATGGCCTATGCGCAGATCGGGCAGAATCAAAAGGCGATGGATTCCTTCAAGCGGGTTATCGATCTGTCGCCGGATTCCGCGCTGGGTTATGGAAACCTGGGAGGGGTGGAATTCCAGGCCGGAAACTGGAACGATGCCATCGTTGCCTTCCAAAAGGCGCTGAAGATTGAACCGTCGGAAGGTTTGTACTCCAATCTGGGCACAGCCTATTTTTATCTCGGGCACGTGAACGACGCCGTCACGACATTCCAGAAAGCGGTGGCGCTGGATCCGAACGACCATGTGGCGGTAGGGAATCTCGCGGATGGCTATCGTTGGTCAGGCGATAAGGTGAAAGCCAAGGCCACCTACGACCAGGCCATTGGGCTGGCGCTGAAAGCGCTTCGGGTGAATCCGCAGGACGCCAGCACGGTGGGCTATCTGGCCTTTTACTACGCTAAGAACGGGGATTCAAAGAAGGGTCTCGACTTCATCCACCGCGCACGCAGCATCGATGGCAACGATACGAGCCTGATCTACATCGAAGCGGTGGTGAATGCGCTAGCCGGACAGCAATCGGAAGCCCTGACAAGCCTAAAGGCCGCACTGCAGAAGGGTTATCCAGTGCAGCAGGCCCGCAGCGATCCGGAGCTAAAGGTGATGGCGAGCAATCCGGACTTCGATAAGCTGATTGCTAGTTTCGAGAGCAAGCCGCATTAGCGCGAAATTTCCGCGCTATTACGATTCCCGCGAACGCAACCGAGAGGAAGATCCATTGGGCTGGTTCCGGCACCTCGCTGGGGATGCCCGTGCCGCCATAAAAGGCAGCCGTGATTGTGTCGGTACCCGGGGGATCGGTCACCAGGAATCCGCAGTTTGAGAAGTAGGGTCCGCCGTCGCACGTGTATACCACGCCGGCCGCAATCTGCGCGTCATATTCATCTTTCGTCAAGGTGAAGGTGATGTTGAGGGTTGTGAACGTTGTTCCGCTGAGATTTAGGAAATCCTGATTCAGGGTGCCGTTGGGGCCCGCGCTGAAGCTGAAATCCGGGCCGAAAACATCCTCGCTACCACCGCCGGCCGCAAATCGGATTAAGGGGTCGATAATCACGGTCTGGTCGCAGTTGGTTCCAAGGCAGGGCTGAAGATCCGGAGGTGTTGCTCCATTGCCAGTGCCGTCAAAGCTCTCGTCGGGGTCGAAACCGTCCAGGATGATCTTGAAATCCGGGCCCGCAGGGTCGGCCACCGCCCAAGTGGGGCATAACAGCGCCACCGGCAGAATCATCAGCCATCGCTTCATATTCATTTTCATCCTCGCCTCCACCGGGAACACCGACACGCTCGGTGAAATAAACGCCCGATTCGATTCATCCATGATACATGTTGAGGCACCAAGTGAGAAGTCCCGAAACCGGCGTTTGGTACCAGTACCGCGCTGCCGTGACCAATCTTACAGTGTGATAAAAGGTGACGGATATTCTGGATCGGTACTGGAGTAGATAGTACTAAATGCGATTGTTTGTGTGTTGCGTTTCCCCTATACTGCTTAGCATGCGAGCGATGCCCTTGGTCCAAATCATGATGAAACACGCGCGATATGCGGGCTTGGGGGCGCTGTTGGCGGTGCTGCCGATCTCAGTGCAAGCATCATCCATTATTAGCGAACAGATCGATTTCACGGTAAATGGATTGGATGGCGAAGCCACCTTTACGGTGGACACGTCCCTGGCGGCTACAGACGCTCCAACCGGCGGCGCCTATGCGGATCCCAACGACGGTCTGCTGTCGTTGAACATGACATACAACAGTGTCAATTACGACTTGGCAGATTTCTTGGATACTCCGTTTTTACCGATCGTGCTGCTGCCCGGTAATAACAAGCTCACTGCTGGATTGCAATATGAGCTGATCGGGGCCGTTACCACCACCGGATCGTGCGCGACCACTGGTGGAGGCTTTTTCATTTGCACTGGTCCCCCGCCCAGCAATTTAGCGACAGTTTTGGCTTTCGGGCCGATCGTCCAAACTTATTATGTGAACGGTGTTGCAACCGTTGACGCTTCGGTGTCGGGCAGCTCGTCGATTTTGTCATTGAGCGGCGGCGGCATATCGGTCGTCAAGGGATCCATCACCGGCGAGTCGGTCGTTCCCGAACCTGGACTGGGCTCGCTCACCGCGCTCGGAATCGCCGGACTGTTCTTTGTGCGCCGCCGCTTTCGCGCGTAGTAACCAGTCGCACCCCACACTTCACACGCTATAATTGTCTTGACGGCCAGTCGGGGCGTAGCGCAGCCTGGTAGCGCACCTGCCTTGGGCGCAGGGGGTCGGGCGTTCAAATCGCCCCGCCCCGACCAATAAAGGGCGATCAACCCGCGCTTCCAACCCACGGGAATCTCTGTTGGGTCGCCGCTGTCGTTGACCTTTGTCTATGGGACTGGCACCAACGGGACGGTCGGCGACAATGGCAACCTTCAGAGCCAGACGATCGCGGTACCAACCTTAACGAATACCCAAAGCTACGCCTACGATGGCGTCAACCGGCTCTCCACCTTCACTGAGGCGGCGACCGTCCTCCAAGGCTATTCTTACGATTCCGCTGGAATCGGATACGGCAACCGCTGGATCAGTAGCGGCACCTTTATTCCGTACTCCACGCAGACGCCGCAAAGCAACAACTTCACCAATAACCGGTGGGCGTCGAGCACCAATGGCTATGACACCGCGGGCAATCAAACCAGTGTATTCCTTGGCTCGGGCGGAACCCGCACCTTCACCTACGATGCGGAGAACCGGCAGATCGCTGCGTCCATCCCCGGCATGTCCGCCATCTCGTACGTGTACGATGGGGAAGGCAGGCGAGTGCAAAAGACAGTGGGGAGCACGGTGACCACCTTCGTTTACGATGCCGCCGGGAACCTGACGGCCGAGTACGGCCCCCCGAGTTCTGTCGCCGGCACCACCTACCTCACTGCGGATCATCTGGGATCGACCCGGTTGGTGACGAATTCGAGTGGCGCTGCGATCGCTCGGTACGACTACGCTCCGTTCGGCGAGGAACTGACGGCGGGTATCGACGGTCGCACGACGGCTCTGCTCTTCTCGACGAATCAGTACCCGACGACGCCCGACGGCACGGACCTGAAGTTCACCGGCAAAGAACGAGATGCGGAGACCGGACTGGACTTTTTCCTTGCTAGATATTACAGTTCAGCTCAAGCGCGGTTCACTTCGCCGGACGAGTTCAAGGGGGGCATCGTAGACGTTTTCAGTGGCAGGGATATCGAAACGAATACCGCTTTACCTTACGCTGATATTACGGATCCACAGACGCTCAACAAGTACGGGTATGTTCGCAACAATCCGATGCGTTACACGGATCCTGATGGTCACTGCGGGTCATGGAGCGACTGCTGGAACGCCGTAAAGGGTGCGGTGAACTATGTGAAGAGCGTCGCCTATGTAAAGGTTGAGGGCGGCGTCGGGGTAGGAATTGGAGGTAAGCTCGGTCCGGTGAAAGGAGAAGTGGAGCTCAAGCGAGTCAGCGAGACTAAGATCGCGCAAACCGAAAGCACAAAGAAGTCTGTCATCGAAATTGGAGTAAAACTTGAAGTCGGCCCGGGCAAAGTGGGGCTTGCAGCCACCGGCGAACGACTCGAAGCCCGGGGTGACCAAGTCGTCATTGGCACAAGTGAGGGCCAAAAGACCGAATGGAAACCAACGCTTGGAATTGATAGCGGAAAGGGCAAAGAATCGGGCTGGGACGTGGGGCTTGGGGTATCGGGCTATTTTGGGTTGGGGGGTGGCGCGGAGATTGGTGTAAACGGCGAAAAGGTTGCAAAGGATATTCATGACATGGTGAGTTCGCCGCCTCCTCCGCCAGCCCCAGCGGCACCAGGTGTGCCAAACACTCAATAACGTGCGAGAGATCGTAAGCATAACCAGAGGGCAGGATATGAACATAAATAAGTACTCAACGATTCGTGAGGTGCTCTGCGACCAGAGATCATACAAGGTCTTCTGCTATGCGGCATGGTTTATGATCCCAGTGGCTCTGATTGTTTTGATCGCACTCACACCCGCATATGACGCAATTTTTGCAAACACCACGACTCGCATTGTGTTGCAGATCATTGGCGCGTGCGTTGGTGTTTTCGGTACTGTGGCTGGCATCGTGCTCTTCCTCGGGATGCTCACTCATCTGTTTCTGTTCGACCGATCATCTTGGAAGCTCGCGTGGCTAGTCCTGTTCTTGTTCACTGCTTGGTTCGGAAGTAGTGTCTACTTTTTCGCGGTCTACCGAAAGCAGGTGGTGCTGACGTAAGCCCCGGTAACCGTCCAAATGGAAGACACTTCCGGCGATTCGACAAAAGGCTCGTCCCGGCTGTAGATGAAAGTGAGGATACGAATGCCCTCAAATTCCAAAAAGCTCAACAAGCTTCAACTAGATCGCGCCATCTGCTTGAAACAGAAAGCGTTGAAAATAGACGATTTTCGCATGGCCGCCGGAAACCGCCTTGGGCGCAGGGGGTCGGGCGTTCAAATCGCCCCGCCCCGACCAATAAAGGCAAGGAGATCTTTTTCGTTGGTCGCCAACCCACGGAGTCTATTTCGGATCGCCGCTGTCGTTGACCCTTATTTACCATCGGCGACGCCGCGCAGTTGGTGGCGAAGCTTCAAGAGGCCCTGAAGAACGCAGCAACTGTAGCAGATGCAGGAAAGACACGTTAAGAGCGCAGCAGGTTCTGCAGCGAGCACTGTTCGTGGAGCCCTGCCCCCGGCTTCAGCACCGCCTCCTCCGAAGCCCCCTCCACCGCACAATTGCACGACAACTGGGAATTGTAAATGATCCCTGGTATCCAAAAGAAAGTTTCGCTTCGTGCCCGCTATTTCGTGTACAACGCGGTGTTGCTAGCCGCACTCTGTCTCAGCGGGAGATTGCGATCAGACTGGGTTTCCATCGTAGCTGTGATCGGGGGGCTTGCCATCATGAATCTGGTGGCCTGGATATCGTCGCGTCATTATAGGACATGGAAATGACTGATACCCGGTATTCAACCGGAAGGAAGTATGATTTCGGAGGAAAGGAAAGTGAACGCAGATGTCGACGAAGACTCTCAGCGGTAAGCATCTTTGCGGTTGCGGACGGCCGTGGTTTCGATGCTGCTGTCGTCCTTGAAATCAAAGAACGCGCGAAAGTCTCCGCAGCGCAAGCGGAAGCCAGTGAGCGGCGGCTTGAGCTTTTTCACCTCGCCGGCGCGGTTGGCCAGGTAGCGATCGACGCAGTAGAGAATTTGCCTTGCAGTTTCGCGGTCAATAGCACGCAGATCGGTGCGGGCTTCCGGCGACCAGATTACGGCGATCCGGTCCGGCGCAGATTCTTCGCTCATCCGCCGGGGATCACTTAGTCAGCCCGAACTCCCGTAGCATCTCTTCGTGTGGGATGCCTTCCCCACGAGCGAGCGAACTTCGGGCGCGGTCTAGAGCCGCAGCCGTCTCAGTGGTGATCTCTTGCTCTTCCAGGGGAGCCAGGGCCAGCGATCGCGACAGAGGTTCCAGCATATCCTCGAGCAAACACCGCACGGCGTTCAGTTTTTCGGGCGGCAGCATATCCAACAGTTCATGTGCCTGCCGGCGTTCCTGATCGAGATTCTGTTCCACAATTTTCCTCTTACCTACCCCAGTGTAGATGAAATTGCAGCTTTCGGGCGCTCAAACCGCCCCGCCCGACCAGTAAACTCTGGCTATTGCTTTTGAAACACCCGGACGGAATACACGCCACCGTCGGCCCCGATGATGGACGACGTGATGGTTTTTCCATCGCTCGACAGCACCCGCCGATACTTCATCGTGACCGGGCCTCCAGGCTCGTTCCGGCTATCGAGCTCTTCGGTGTGTTCGTCAATCTTCTTCAGAGAAACATAAGTGATAACGCCAGTCACGAAATTCTTATTCGGGTACGTCTTGCCGTCAAATTTGGCCGTGTACTCGGTCTTGAACAGACTGCCGTCCAGTTCCACTTCGTCGACTTTGTAGTGCTCCTCCACGCTAGTGACCACGTAGGTCAAAATTTCCGTCTTGGCGTGCGGCCCCGTCGTCTTGGAGAGGTCCAACTTCCATGTCCCGTTAAAACCTGTTATTTGTGCCGAGGCCGTGAATGCGGTCGCGATGACCACCAAGAATGTGCGAATCAAGCGGACAACATCATATCATGGTGAACATGCGCCAACTGATGCTGCTGCTTTGCTCTGCCGCGGTGGCCACGGCAGCGGAACATCAAGTCACGTTCAACAAGGACGTGCTTCCCATTCTTCAGACGCATTGCCAGGAATGCCATCGACCCAATCAGACCGCGCCCATGTCGTTCCTCACCTACCAGGACGCCCGGCCTTGGGCGAAAGCGATGAAGACCGCGGTGCTCACCAAGAAGATGCCGCCTTGGTTTGCAGATCCCAGCTACGGGCATTTTTCCGAAGAAAGCGCGCGCAAGTTGTCGCAAAACGAGATCGACATAATCAAAGCCTGGGCCGATAACGGCGCGCCGGAAGGCGATCCCAAGGACAAAGCCGTGCCCCGTGAGTTCTCCGCCGGCGGCTGGAGCATCCAGCCCGACATCGTGTTCGCGATGCCCAAAGCCTATCCAATTCCGGCCAAGGGAACCATCGAATACACCGAAATCGTGATTCCCACCGGCTTTACGAAAGACACCTGGGTGTCGGCGGCAGAAATTCTTCCCGGCAACCGCAGCTATGTTCACCATATGCAGGCCTACATCCGGCCGCCGGGGTCCACCTTTCTGAAGGATGCCAAGCCCGGCGAGTTCTTCGTGCCCACCACGTATAAACGCGATGCCAACGGCTTTTCAACCGGCGTGCTCAGTAACAGCGGCAGTGACGACGATCCAACCAGCCGCTACTGGCAGCTGGCGGTCTATGTGCCTGGCATCGAACCGCAGAACTTCGCTCTCAGCGATTCGGCGCTGCTTATTCCGGCAGGTTCGGATCTCGTGCTCGAAGTACACTATACGACCAATGGCAAAGCCGGCAGCGATCTTACCAAGGTCGGCATGGTGCTGGCCAAGCATCCCACCAAGTACCGCTACCTGACCATGGCGGATTCCAACGGCAAGTTCACCATTCCCGCGGGCGACCCGAACTACGAAATCGCGGCCGAAGGGACTTTCGCGGTGGATACGCAACTGGTGTGGCTGCAACCGCACATGCATCTGCGCGGCAAGGACATGGAGCTGCGTCTCGTTTATCCCGATGGCCGATCGGAAACCATCCTCAAAGTCCCGCATTACAGCTTCCTATGGCAGCTGGGTTATGACGAAGAACGCCCCCTGCCGATTCCCAAGGGCACCAAGATGTTGGTGATCGCCCATATGGACAACTCGGCGAATAACCCCTACAATCCAAACCCCAACATTGCCGTACCGCATGGCGATCAGAGTTGGGAAGAGATGATGGAAGGCTGGTTTGCCGTCATCGTAGACAAGGACATAGATACGCGCAAAGTCCTGGTCGACCGGCATGGCACGTCCGGCCCGCAGGCCGAAGCGCTGCTCAAGAATCCCTAACCCTCTTGACAACCTTCGCAAACAAGTGCAAACTTAGAAAACTTTTATGAAGTCTGTACACTGCTATGCCTTGCTTGCGGCGCTCTCGCTTGCGAATTTAGTGGCGCAGGATGCGCCCAAGATCATTCGATTTGAGCCTGATGGGCCAGGGGGCAAAGGAGTGAAGGCCCTCGGAAAGGTCTATGGGTCGGGTGTGTCGAAGGGAATCAGTTTTGTCTATTACGAGTCAAAAGCGAATAAGGGAGTGGCAGCGGGCATTTTTGAGTCGGCAGCCTACCAGGCTCCCATGCACCGCGTTCCCAATAGCGAGTTTATCTCATTGATTAAAGGGAGCTTTACTCTACAAGACAAGAGCGGCCGCGAAGAAACGTTCAAAGCCGGCGACGCATTGCTAATTCCCAGGGGCACCGAATTCGCCTGGAAACATAGCGATAACATCAAGGAATACTGGGTAGAGTTCGACTTCGATCCGCCTTCCGGCGCCGTCGACGCGGCGAATAAGGAGGCCCCCACCTTCGTGAAATTTGAGGCGGATGGTCCCGCCGGCAAAGGCCTTTCCGCAGTCAAGAACGCCCGCGAATACAAGTATTACTCCGGCCTGAACAAATCCTCGGCCGGGGTTTGGGAAACGGACCAGCTCAAGAGCCCGAATTTCTATAAACCCAAACTCTCCGAGCTGATGGTAATCCTGAAGGGCAGCGTGACGCTCAGCACGCCGTCCGGCTACTCAGAGACATTCAAGGATGGGGACGTCGTATTGGTGCCGCGGGGCGTCGACTACAAATGGAACAGCGATAAGATCCGCAAGTTTTGGGTGGATTTCGACGGTGACCCAGCACCGCAACAGCAAGCCAAGAAGTAGCTTCGCGTCGCATCGAGTTGGGGCCAAGATCGCCCTCTAGATTTTGCCAAGAACGTCATCTTGACGAGTGAAGAAGGAGTTGTAACCCATTACCCATAGGGCCGACTAGGCGGTCGCTCCATAGGCCCGACAAGGCTGTCGCAATTACAAGGGAGGATGCATGAAGTTCTTCGCTTCAATTGGGATACTGTGGTGGCTTTCGAGTTCCTTGGCTCTGGCTCAGTCTGGGACTTCAATCCGAGGCACGGTAACCGACGCCAGCGGCGGGGCGGTTCCGGGCGCCAACGTGGTTCTCTCCGAGCTGGAATCCAAAACGCAGAGAACCGTACAAACCACAGCCGACGGAGAGTATCAATTCCTCCTGATTCCTCCGGGGGCTTACAGCGTGCGCGTCACCGCGCAGGGTTTTGGTCCTTTCGAACAGCCTAGAATCCAACTGCTCGTAAATACGCCTGCCACGCTCAACGTCCAACTGAAACTTGGAGCGGTAAATGAATCGGTCACGGTTGGCGCGGAAGTGGTGGCTGTGAACACGGTGGACGCCTCCATCGGGAACACCTTCGGGGAAAACCAGGTCAAACAGATTCCGCTCGAAGGACGCAACGTTCCCGACTTGCTTACGGTCCAAGCAGGTGTGTCTTATACCGGAAACCGTCCCGATATCGATAAGAACCAGGACACCCGCAGCGGATCGGTCAACGGCGCGCGCAGCGATCAGAGCAATATCACGCTGGATGGCGTGGACGTAAACGACCAAGGCACTGGAGCTGCCTTCACGTCGGTGCTCCCGGTCACGCTGGATTCCGTCCAGGAATTTCGAGTCACCACAACCAACTACAATGCCGACCAGGGAAACGGATCGGGCGCGCAGGTAGCCTTAGTTACCAAGAGCGGCACCAATGCGTTTCACGGCACGCTTTACGAATACCTTCGGAACACTGCTACCAGCGCGAACGATTGGTTCATCAAACAGTCGGAGCTCGAAAGCGGCCTGCCCAATGTGCCGGACAAGTTGAATCGCAACATTTTCGGAGTCTCGCTGGGCGGTCCGTTCAAGAAAAACCGATTCTTCTTTTTTGTCAACTATGAGGGGACTCGAATCGCGGAACAACAAAGCGAGGTGAGGTCGGTTCCCACGGCCACGTTGCGAGACGGCATCATTCAGTACCCCAACGTGAACGGCGGAACCACCGTACTGACGCCGCAGCAAATCACCAGCCTGGATCCGCTACATCTGGGACCTAATGCGGCGATGCTGGCCTACTTTAAGACCTATCCCTTGCCCAACGAGTTCTCTGGAGTTGGCGATGGGCTCAATTTCGCCGGCTATCGATTTGGCGCGCCGGTGACCAACAACAACAACGTATATATCGCGCGCCTCGACTACCATATCGATGAAAACGGCAAGGAGACCATGTTCTGGCGCGGGGCGCTTCAGAATCTGTACAATCCTCAGGCTCCGCTGTTTCCCGGGCAGGCTCCCGAACTGACGCTGACCGACTATAGCAAGGGCTCTGTGGTTGGCCTCACATCGGTTCTCACCAGCACGTTGGTGAACACCGTGCATTGGGGATTCACCCGGCAGAGCCAAGGCTATCAGGGAAACTCCAATGAGCCCTGGAACACCTTTCAGGGACTGGACCAGGGAATCACATACAGCCACAGCTTCCAGATGCCCATGAACAATTTCCTGGACGATCTCTCGTGGACCAAGGGAAAGCATACGTTCCAATTTGGAGGCAACATCGGATTCATTCGCGACCCCCGGCAGAGCTTGCAGAAGTCCTTCAGTACATCGAACGATGGTCTGGGCAACGCAAATCCTACCGGCTTCGCCAATCAGAGCAGCCCACTGAATCCGGTCAACGGTGGATTCCCGGGCGTGAATCCGCTCTACAACAACACCTACGATCTTCCGATGGCGGCCCTGCTGGGGATGCAGGTTGAGATCAGCGCCGTTTATAACTTTAATAAGCAGGGAGCTCTCTTGCCGCAAGGCACGCAGATCAACCGCGACTTCGGTTTGAACTTCTACGAGTTCTATGGACAGGATTCATGGCGCATCAAACCGAACCTGACGTTGACCTATGGGCTGCGGTATACGTTGGCGCCGGCGCCCTGGGAACTCAACGGGGAACAGGTATCTCCGAACGTCGGCTTTGGAACGCTGTTCAATGAGAACGTGGTCAATATGGCGAAAGGTGTTGGATACGAAGCAGATCCGACCATCTCGTTTGTTCTGGGCGGGAAGGCCAACGGAGGCACGCCTCTCTATCAAACTCAAAAGGCCAATTTCTCTCCGCGTGTGGCCATCGCGTATTCACCCCGGCCATCCAGCGACTGGTTGAAGAAAATTATCGGCGATGGCGACAAAACAGTGATTCGAAGCGGCTTCGGGAGGGTCTACGATCGTCCCGGAATGCAGATTATCAACAGTTTCGACTCCCAGGGTTCGTTCGGACTCACCACCACGCTCAACAACGCCTGTTGCCTGGATGGCGCCGCGACTCTTCCGCGAATCAGCGGCTTGAATGTGATTCCGACCGTCGATCAAGGGGGCAATACCGTCTATCAGCCCGCACCTCCCGGGGGTTTTCCCAACACACCTCCCTCGGGCAATAACGGCGGCGAAGCGGAGGCTTGGGGTATCGATAATACTTTGAAAACGCCCTACGCTTACACCGTGGACGTCTCCATCACGCGTGTGCTTCCCAAGCAAATGTCTTTGATGGTTGCGTACGTGGGCCGCTTCGGCCGCAATCTCTTAACGCAACGCGACTTGATGCCGCAGCTGGACGTCACCGACCCAGCGACAGGCATTGACTACTTCAGTGCAGCCAGCCGCCTCACGCAGTTGATCAACTCAGGCACTCCCACCTCGGCGATTACCAATGCGCTGGTAGGAACCACGTCCAGTTATTGGCAAGATATGGTGCAGCCCCTCAAACCGGGCGGCGCTTATACGCTGGGCTGTTCCGGAGGTGCTACAGCGAGCGTCGTGCAAGCCGTCTACGACTTGTACGCCTGCGAGCCGAATGTCGCCGTGCTTGGCCAGGCTCTCATCAACTATTACGGTGCGCTGACCGACGCCAAGCTTCCTGGACAAACCTACTATTTCAAGGGTGGACCCTTCTCTTACCAAAACGCCCAGTTCGCCAATCTCTTCGCGTGGAGTTCCATCGGCAAATCTGACTACAACGGACTGCAGGTCACGTTGCGCAAGCAGTTTGGCTATGGAGTTCAATTCGATCTCAACTACACCTGGTCCAAGTCGATCGACACTGGCTCCGCGGCAACGGCGGTGTCGGGCTCCGTAGTGAACGGTTTGCTTGGTGACGCGATGGTCAATTCATTCACGCTCAACCAGCTCCGCGGGGTTTCCGATTTCGATACAACGCATCAGATCAACGCCGACTGGCTGGCGGAATTGCCCTTTGGAAAAGGTAAACCGTTCTTCTCGAACTCCAATAAGGTGGTCGACGCTTTCATCGGCGGATGGCAGCTTACTGGCCTGGCCCGTTGGACGTCCGGGTTCCCGGCCAGCGTAGACAACGGCGAGTCCTGGCCCACCGACTGGTGGAACAGTGGAGTTGCCCAGGAGCTTTCAAAACCGCGCACCTGCACCTGCTACTCGCCAAGCGGAGGCGTAAACATGTTCACGGATCCTACCGCTGCGCTCCAGGATTTCACGCACTACTTGCCGGGGCAAAGCGGCACACGCAACCCGCTTCGAGGAAATGGATTTGCTTCATTAGATATGGGCCTCGGCAAACGCTGGCGGATGCCCTTTGAGGGGCACAGCCTCCAGTTCCGGTGGGAAGTGTTCAATGTCCCGAATCTGAAACGCTTTAACGTCCAAGCCAGCCCCCCTTCATTACTGGAGACGGCGGATTTCGGAGTCTACACCGGTCTGTTAACGCAGCCGAGAGTGATGCAGTTCGGCATGAGGTATGAATTCTAGTGTTCGTTTGTGGTTGTTGTGGGTTCTGGCTGCGGCGTTCGCGGCGGGTCTACACGCCGGTCAACAACAGCCGGCCGACGAAGTGACAGATCCGCAGCCGGGTCCGGTGCAGCCCATTCCGTATAGTCATAAGACTCACCTCGCGCTTGGACTGAAATGCGCGGACTGCCATGCTAATCGGGATCCCGGGCAACAGATGGGCATCCCCGAAGCAACTAAGTGCATGGCCTGCCATACCAGCATCGCCAAAGACAAACCTTCCATCCAGAAGCTGACCGAATTCGCGAAAGCCAAGCAGCCCGTCCCGTGGATTCGGGTGTACAGCATTCCGGCCACGATCACCTGGAGTCATCGCGATCATTTGAAGGCCGGCTTGACCTGTAATTTGTGTCATGGGGATGTGGCGCAGCTGGCCGTAATGACCAGGCTGATGAACGTCACAACCATGGATGGTTGCGTTGGGTGTCATAAGGACAATCAGGCGGACACGAGCTGTGGAGTTTGTCACGAAGGCAAGTGAATTCGTCCAGGAGGAATAACACGATCTATGAGCGAGAACATCAACCGTCGGAGCTTTCTCGGTGGAGTAGGTGTCGCAATCGGAGGAGCGTTGCTTCCGTCCGCGGAAGGTCTTGCGCAGACCGCGCCGCCGCAGGTCGGCGAATGGCACGCCTACAGCGGCACGAACGCCAGCCGCAAATACTCGCCCCTGGATCAAATTAACGCGTCGAACGTGAATCAGCTTCAGATCGCTTGGCGAAGGCCGATGGTGGATCCATCGTACACCGGGGCAAAGTACGAAGGAGTCTACGGCGCGCCGACTTCCAATTCCTACCAAACCACGCCGCTGATGGTAGACGGAGTGGTCTACGTGGCCAATGGAATTGGTCTCATCGAAGCGTTTGATGCGAGTTCCGCCAAGACCATCTGGACCCAAGCTCCCCCCGCCGGAGTGAAGAATCTTCGCGGCGTCGCCCCGCGTGGTATCGCCTACGGGACAACTGCTTCCGGTCCCCGCCTCTTCATCATCAGGGGCATGCTTCTGCACTGTTTGGATGCCAAGACCGGCAAAGCTGCCTCCGACTTTGGAGAAAACGGCACCGTCAGTCTGAAAGAGTTCGGAGAAGGAGAGGCGGAACTCGGCGAAGGCGGAATCCAATCCATCTCGCCTCCCGTAGTGTGCCGCGACGTCGTAATCATAGGATCCATGTCCGGCGACAATTCGCGAAAGAAGAAGGAGCACCCGGGCGACGTTCTGGCGTTCGACACCGGATCCGGAAAACTGAAGTGGGCATTCCACGTCATTCCCCGGTTGCATGAGTTCGGCTATGACACCTGGGAAAATGATTCTGCGTCCTACACCGGCGCGGCCAACGTTTGGGCGCCGTTCTCCGCCGATGATGAATTGGGATACGTGTATCTCCCCACGTCCACTCCCACCGGTGATTGGTACGGTGGGGCCAGGCTCGGCAATGGATTGTTTGGCGAAAGTCTAGTCTGCGTGGATGTCACCACAGGCAAACGAGTGTGGCATTTCCAGGCCGTGCATCACGGCAACTGGGACTATGATTTCCCCGCCGCTCCCGTGCTTGCCGATGTCACTGTAAACGGCAAAAAGATCAAGGCGGTTCTGCAGGTCGGCAAAACGTCTTTTGTTTATGCTTTCGATCGCGTGACCGGTGAACCGCTCTGGCCCATCGAAGAGCGTCCCGTGCCGAAGTCGGACACACCCGGGGAGCGATCCTCGCCCACCCAACCGTTTCCAACCAAACCCGCGCCGTTCGACCGCCAGGGTTTCAGCGAGGCGGACGTCATCGATTTTACGCCCGAGATTAAGGCCGAAGCTCTCGAATTGCTAAAGCAGTACAAGCTCGGCCCGCTCTTCACGCCTCCTTCGGTTGTGACACCGGAAAATAAGGGAACCGTCGTGCTGCCGGGTTGGGCCGGCGGCGCCAATTGGGGCGGCGGCGCATTTGATCCCGAGACGGGAATGTTCTACATCACGTCGATAACGGATCCGAACGTGGATGGTCTCGTCACACAGCCTCCCGATAAGGGCGATGTCACGTACGTCCGCCAGAAGGAAATCAGCGTTCCGGGACCCAAGGGATTGCCGATCTGCAAGCCGCCCTATGGCCGAATCACCGCCATCGACATGAATCGCGGCGAGCATGTCTGGCAAGTTGCCAACGGCGATGGGCCCCGCAATCATCCGGCGCTGAAAGCGCTCAATCTTCCTCCACTTGGATCCAGCGGCAGGGTGGCGCCATTGCTGACCAAGACGCTGCTCTTCGTCGGCGAAGGAGACGAAGTGATCGTGGCCACGCCGCCCAATGGAGGAGGAAAGAAGTTCCGGGCCTACGACAAGGCGACCGGGCGCGTGGTGTGGGAAACTGAATTTCCGGCTGGAACGACGGGCGCTCCCATGGCCTATAGTCATCTTGGCAAGCAGTACATCGTGGTGGCGATCGGCGGGCGGCGGCATGCGGCGGAACTCATAGCACTGGCTCTTCCGTCCGTCTCCTCCACCAAGTCCGGGCAATAGCGGTTCGAGGGAGGTCAGGATGTCCGACGAGTCTCGCGATCTGGGAATGGACCGCTCCATTGCGCGGCGCGATTTTCTGAACGGAGTCGCCATCGGTATTACCGGCGCCTATGCCGCACTGAACGGGACCACGGCCTCGGCAGCCCAATCCCAGGCGGCCGCTGCGACGAACTATCCTCCGCTGCGAACCGGGCTGCGGGGCGAATACCCGGCTTCGGTAACCGAGCTTGATCGCGTCCGCCAGGGAGACTACACGAGATTTCCCGTGGCCGACAGCGACATCCGCGAAGAATATGACCTGGTGATCGTCGGCGGCGGCATCTCAGGCCTGTCCGCAGCCTACTTCTATCGGGCTGCGCTAGGCCCGGACGTCAAGATCCTGATTCTCGACAACCACGACGATTTCGGGGGGCATGCCAAGCGCAACGAATTCCACTACCAAGGCCGCACGTACATCGGCTTCGGTGGCACCATGGGCATCGCCACGCCGTATCCGTACAGCTATACCGCCAAGCAGTTAGTAAAGGAACTCGGCATTGATGTAGAGCGTAATGCTGAGTTTCGGAATCACGAACTGGAACAGAAATACGACCTGCGAGCCGGCACGTTTTTCGACCAAGAGCATTTCGGCGAAGACCGGCTGGTGACCGGTAATCCGCGCCGGCCGGAGTTTTTCGCGAAAGCTCCGCTGTCCGACGCGGTGCGCAAAGATCTGATTCGGCTGCACGGCAAGAATCCGGATTATATGGCCGGCAAGAGCGCCCAGGAGAAACTCGCCATCCTGGCCAAGATGAGTTATCAGGATTATCTGCTCCACGTCGCGCACATGACTCCCGACGCCCTGCCGTTCTTCTTCGGAGAGGGCGGCCGAAATAACAAGCGCGTCGACACTACGCCTGCGCTGGAAGCTGCCGAGCACGGCCAGGTTGGATTCAACGGTCTGGGATTGGAACTGGAAGAACGCTTTAGCGAAGGCTCCTACCTTTTCCATTTTCCTGACGGCAACGCATCGGTCGCGCGCCTGCTGACAAACAGGCTGATTCCGGGTGCGATCCCCGGAACGCAGTCGATGAATACCATCGTGCAGGCACAGGTGGCGTATGAGAAGCTGGACGATCCGAATTCGCCCACGCGTATCCGCCTCAGCAGCCCGGTGTGCCGCGTGCAGCATGATGGCGATCCCGATCATTCGCGCGGTGTGCGCATCGCCTATCTGAATGCTGGAAAAACGTACGCGGTGCGCGGGCGTCATTGCATACTGGCTTGTTGGAACGCGATGATCCCGGCGCTGATGCCTGAGATTCCCGAACACCAGAAGCTGGCGCTGGCCTACCCGGTGAAAGTTCCGATGATGTACACCAACGTGCTTCTCAAACGCTGGACGTCGCTTCGTAAACTCGGCGTTTCATCCGTCAACGCGCCGGGCATGTACCACTCACGTCTGAATCTCGATCCAGGGACGACGATGGGCGGGTATCGCGGGCTAACAACGCCAGAAGAGCCGATTCTGGTGCACCTGGTGCGCAATCCGAACAAACCGGGTCTGCCGCGCAAGGAACAGAACCGCATCGGCCAGCAAGAGCTGCTGTCGATGACGTTCGCGGACTTCGAGCTGAAAATCCGCCAGCAGCTGGCACGCGTGCTGGGACCGGGCGGCTTCGATCCGGCGGAAGATATCGCCGCCATCACGGTGAATCGCTGGCCGCACGGTTACGCCTATACGTATGACACGCTCGGCGATCCGGATGTTCCGCCGGAGCAGCGCCCGCATGTGATCGGGCGGCAGCGCTTCGGCCGCGTCACCATCGCCAATTCGGATGCCGGCGCTGCGGCGTTTACGAATCAAGCTATGGACGAAGCTCACCGCGCCGTGCAGGAATTGCTGGTGCTGCAGGGGCTGACATAGGTACTGCGGTGTGACCGCGCGCTTAACGCAGCGCGTTTGCTTTCGCGTCCGGAACAAAGCGACCGAGCGGCGCCCGGCTGGCTTGCCACTCTTCCTGGGAGGACGAAAGTTCGAGGAATGCCGCCAACTTTCGGGCCAGGTTCTTCAGATTCATTCCAGTGTTAATCGTTCCGTGATCTCCTGGGATTTCTTCGATCCGCAGATCGGTAAGAAGTTTGCCCCATCCCAAGGCATCGTCGCCGCCGAAGAACTCCGGCCGCAATTCGGCCTTGAATATACAGACACGGCCCGGGTACGGTTTCGCGCGGTAACTCTCAGCCGCCAGGAGCTGCCGGCCGGAAACGTCGCCCGCCATTCTCCGTACTTCGACCCCCAGCGTCGTGGAGACTTTGTGCATCACCCGGGTGTATCGGGACGCTAATCGGTCCGCCAGATGACGAATGCCTCTGGCCCCGTGAATAATCTGGTCTAGATGAAAGCGGTAACGCCGGATTCGATCCTTCCATGGTTCGAGCGCTTTGCAGCCGTCCAGATAGGCCGAGTCGATGAGAGCCACGAAAGGCGGCTCGTTCCCGCTTTTCCGCAACTGCCGAGCCATCTCGATCGCCACCAAACCACCGAAGGAATACCCGACCAGGCAGAACGGACGGCGTTCACCGCGTTGCTGAAGTTCTTCTATATAGTTGGCCGCCAGCATTTCCACCGTGGAACTGCGGTGAATCAAGCTGAATGGTTGGAGTCCATACAAAGGCTGGTCTTGGCCTAGCTCGAGAGCCAGCCGCCGGTACAGTATCACCTCGCCGTTTAGGGCGCCAATGCAGTACACCGCCGGTTTTGTCCCGTTGGGTTGAATGGGGACGACGGGCGAAGCGGCTTGAACACCGGAGTCGCGAATTACTTCCGCCATGGTCCGCACGGTGGGAGCGTAAAACAAGGTCGCCAACGGCAAATCAAGCTGGAAACAGAACTTGATCTCCGAGAAAAGGCGCAGAGCCAGTAAGGAGTGGCCGCCCAGATCGAAGTAGTTGTCGGTGACGCCGACCGGGTAGACTCCCAGCAGTTCTTGCCAGACATTGGTCAGGCGTTCCTCGATGGCATCACTGGGCGGGACGTACGCGCGCCGCGGGTCCGCCGCTAATTTGGGCGCGGGTAGGGCCCGCCGGTCGAGCTTTCCGCTGGCGGTCTTGGGAAACGATTCCACGGCCACGAACGCCGAGGGAAGCATGTATTCAGGAAGGCGCTCTCTCAGGAACGCACGCAGCGCAGGGATATCCAACTCCGGTTGATTCGGAATCAAGTACGCCACCAGCATGTGGATATCGCCGCCGTCTTCCCTTAATACGACTGCGGCAGCCCGCACCTGTTGGCTTTGGATCAAAGTTGCTTCAATGTCACCGAGCTCGATGCGGAACCCCCGCAGTTTCACTTGATTATCGAGGCGGCCCAGGTACTCGATATTGCCGTCTGCGAGGAAGCGCGCGCGATCGCCGGTCTTGTAAATACGCGCGTTTGGATCTGGATCAAAAGGATTTGTAATGAACCGCGCGGCGGTAAGTTCGGGCCTATTCAGATACCCGCGAGCGAGGGCCACGCCGCCGATGTGCAGTTCGCCTGCCACGCCAATAGGCACGGGAGCAAGATGCGGATCCAGTATGTATGTCTTGACGTTTGAAATGGGACGCCCGATCGGCACGGTAGCGCAAGGCGCCTGGCGAGAACAGTCCCAATAGGTGACGTCTACCGCTGCTTCGGTAGGCCCGTAAAGGTTATGCAACTCCGCACTCAGCCGGTTGTAGAATTTTTGGCGCAGGTCAACGGGCAAAGCCTCGCCGCTCGAAAATACGCGCTTTAACGAGCCGCAACTACCGGGGTTGCCGGCCTCCAGAAATTCACGCAGCATGGAGGGCACGAAATGAATGGTAGTGATCCGTTCGGCGCCGATCAGATTGGTCAAATAGACCGCGTCTCTGTGACCGCCTGGCTCCGCGATCACCAGAGTGGCGCCGCAAATAACCGGCCAGAAAAACTCCCACACCGACACGTCGAAGCTATAGGGAGTTTTTTGCAGGACACGATCGGCGGCTCCGAGCGGATACTGGTCCTGCATCCAGAGAATACGATTCGCCACCGCCTGGTGCGTATTAATCGCGGCCTTGGGCACGCCAGTCGACCCGGAAGTGTAAATGCCATAAATCGCGTCTCGCGGATCGATCGGTATCCGGCGATTTGAGAGCGGTTGTCCTTCCATGGCCTCCCAGCCGGAATCGAGCAGAAGCGTTGGTCCTGCGTAAGGCGCCAGATTTTCGGTGAACTTTCGCTGGGTGATCACGCACACCGGACGAGAATCATCCAGCATCACGTTGAGGCGCGATTGCGGAAGTTCCGGGTCGTAAGGCACGTAGGCCGCGCCGGATTTCAAAACCGCGAGCAGCGCCACGACCATTTCGAACGAACGCTCCATGTACAAACCAACCAAAGCTCCCCTCGCCGCTCCGATTTCACGAAGGTAGTGCGCCAACCGGTTGGACCGGGCATTCAGCTCGGCATACGTCAAATGCTGGCCCCGAAAAACCAGCGCGGGGTGATCGGGGCTCTTCTCCGCCTGGGCCTCGAACAACTCGTGAATCGGAAGGTTAGGAAAGTTTTTGCCGGTATTATTCCAGTCCACCAGCAGCGTATTTCGTTCGCTTTCGGTTAGGAAGGGCACTCGCGAGATGGCCTGGTCCGGATTGGCAAGCAGCAGTTGTAGCAGTACTTGAAAATGCTCGAGTAAGCGTTGGATCGTGGCGCGATCGAAAAGGTCGCTGATTGTATACGAACCGTCCTGCCAACCCGTCCGGGTGCTCCGAAAACTCGACGAACAGGTCGAAAGTGGAGGCCCCGCTGTGCACCTCCATGTCCGTGACGTCCCAGCCGTTCGGAAATTCACTGAAGGGCGGCCGCATCGAGAAAATAACCTGGAATAGCGGATGACGGTTCGATTCACGCTGGGGCGCCAGTTCGCGCACGATTGCGTCGAACGGAATATCACTGTGCGCCAAGGCGCCAAGCACCGTCCCCTTCACCCGCGCCAGAAATTCCCGGAACGAAAGATCGGCTTCGGCCCGGGTTCGGAACACAACCGCGTTTAGGAAATATCCCAACAAGCGCTCGAACTCCGGCCGCGTGCGCGTATTCGTCGCACCACCCACCACGATTTCGTTTTGTCCGGAATAGCGGTAGAGCAGAACCTGAAATACCGCCAGAAGGGTCATGTAAGGCGTGGCGCCTTCGTTTCGGCTCAGCTCTTTGAGCGCCTCAACAAGTTCGGAGGGTATTGCGCAGGTCTCCATCCCGCCGCGCCAGGTTGGTTCGGCGGGACGGGGGCGGTCGGTTGGGAGCTCCAAAGGTTCCAGCTCCCCAGCCAGGTTCTGGCGCCAATATTCCAACTGGGCTGCGTGAGTGCCGTCTGCAATCTGGCACTGCTTCCAGGCTGCGAAATCTTTGTATTGGACGGTAAGTTCGGGGAGTGGGGACGCCTGACCGGCTGGAATACGCGTTGTATAATGCGGCCAGTTCCTGAATGAATACCCGATAAATAGACACCCCATCGAATACCAGATGGTGCACCGTGAGATAAATTCGGTGGTAATCCGCATCCCATCGAACCAAACGCACGCGAAACAGAGGAGCCACGTTGAGGTCAAAGGGGCGGCGAACATCTTCGGTGGCGAATCCCTGCGCCGCAGCTTCGCGTTCTTCGACACGAAGACCACTCAGATCCACGAACGGCAGGGGCACCAGCAGATCCGATTCGATTCGCTGTACGACATTTCCGTCGACCATGGGAAACGCGGAGCGCCAGATCTCATGACGCCGGACAATCTCGTTGAAGCAGCGCCCGAGAACGGCCGGATCCAGCGGTCCGCGTTTGTGAATAGTCACCGACTCGTTATAAAGCGGCACGCCGGCGGCCAACCGGTCGTGAAACCAAACCTGTTCCTGTCCGGGAGAAAGTGGAGCCTGCGCACCGAGTGGTCCGGGAATTAGAGGTCCAAGCGTAGCGCTTGAAGGTTGGAGCTCACCCCGCCGCAGTTTCTCGAGCAGTTGCCGGCGGGCTCCGGAAATTGTGTCGGGACTCGTCATCTATTTATTCCCTGCACGCCAAGAACCGAACGGGCAGACCGCTGAGTCCCCGCAAGCCGAAATTCTCGCGCCAAACCAAATCTTCAGACGCCAACTCTAAATTCTTAAGCGCCTTAAAATCGTGCTGAAGGCGATCTGCCCTTCGATGCGCGCCAGCGGAGCGCCGAAGCAAAAATGCGCCGCCCAACCGAACGCCAGATGCCCTTTATCCCCACGCTTACATCTAGTACGTCCGGATCTTGGAAGCGTTCCGGGTCGCGATTCCCGGCCGCCAGAACCGCCACCACCGTCTGACCGCGCCGAATAAGTTTGCCGCCGAGCGTAAAGTCTTCCTGCGCGACGCGCGCCGTATGCTGAATTGGGCTTTCGTACCGCAGCAATTCTTCGACGGCCGAAGGAATAAGAGACGGGTCGTCCAGAAGCATGCGCATTTGCTCGCGGATGCCGCAGCAACGTCAACAAACCGCTGCTGATCAGATTGGTGGAGGTCTCCTGACCGCCGATCATCGTAAGGATGCAGTTGGCGATGATTTCCTCTTCCGTCAGCCGGACTCCATCCACTTGAGCCCTTACCAACGAGTTCACCAGCCCTTCATGAGGATCGGTTTCCTGCTGGTGGATAGCCGCCCGGAAATATTCGGTCATTTCTCGGACGCTGGCGGCCACGCGCGCAACGCGATCCGGCTCATGCTGAAAATTCCCCAGAATCTCCGCGAAGTCGATGGACCATTGCTTCAGCTTTTCGTGATCGCTCACCGGAACGCCCAGCATCTCGGCGGTAACGATGGCGGGCATCGGCGCGGCCAGATCAGCCACGATATCGGCGCTTCCCTTGCCGATGAATCCGTCAATCAGGCCGTCCGCTATGTCCTGAATATGCCCGCGCAGAACCGCCACCCGCGCCGGAGTAAACGCCGCCGCGCAAAGGTTCCTCAGCCGGGTGTGAGCCGGTGGATCCCGGAACAACATCTGCCGGGCCATGACCTCGATGATCGGGTTCAGCGCCGCCAGTCCCATGGCTGTCCAGCTTCTCCGGTGTCAGTGTGCGGTCCGCCGAAAGACGGCTCAGCACGGTTACGATATCCGCATATCGCGTGACCACCCACGCATGCAGGAAAGCATCCCAATGCACCGGATCGGCTTCGCGCAGCTCCCGATAAAACCGGTAGGGGAGGCCATGACATCTGGCTCCGTGAGCTGACACAAGCTGATTTCGGCATCCATTGAATCTGCGCCGAACTAGCTGGCCAGGTAACGAGCGACCTCTTGATCGCTCATCGAGTTGAGCTTCTCGATCAAGCTGGCGATCCACCTCGGCGGCCAGGCGCGCCACCGTTTTGGCCTCGAAAAGATGCCGCAGACTGAGTTGAATGCCGAAGCGCTCGTATACCCGTGTGGCAACCTGAGTTGCAAGCAGGGAGTGAAACCCGAGCAGGAAAAAATTGTCGTCCGCTCCCACGCGATCTACTCCCAGCACCTTAGCCAAAATCTCGACCAGCCGCTCCTCGGTCGGCGTACTGGGCGCGCGATAACCCGTGTCCTCAATTCGATTCTCCGGCGCCGGATCGGGAAGCGCGCCGCGATCCAGTTTGCCGTTCGAGTTGAAGGGCAGCGCCGAAATCTTAACGAACGTGGACGGAACCATGTAATGCGGCAGACTCGCCGAGAGGAATTCGCGCAAGCCGGATGCCGACAGGGCTGCGGTTCCACGCGGCACCACGTAGGCCACCAGGCTCTTGGCGCCGGCTGGCCGCGCGCTACCACCGCACTGCCGGCAACGGCCGGATGGCGGTTCAACGCGCACACGATCTCGTCGGGTTCCACGCGGTAACCGTGGATCTGTTCCTGACTGTCCAGGCGGCCCCGGAACGCAATTTTTCCGTCCGGAAGAAAGCAACCCAGGTCGCCTGTCCGATACATCCGCGAGCCCGGAATGGGATTGCAGCGAATCTGGCAAGAATCGCTCCGCCGTAGCCTTGGGATTGTTGCGATACCCGCGCGCGACGCTCGCTCCGGAAATGTAGATTTCACCCACTTGGCCGGGTCGCAACGGGCTGTCCACCACCATCGAGAATGCGGATTTGTGTTTGCGCGATAGGCTTGCCGATCGACGGCGGCGATGACGCTGGAGTCCGCCCGGCCCGCCCGCTGGAATCACACCCGAAGTCGCCACCACTGTGCACTCCGTCGGGCCATAATTATTCACTACCGTGAAGGGAAGCCCTGGCGCGGGATAGCGATGCAATGCTTCGCCTCCTGTCAGCAAATACCGCAGCGATATACCGGCCGGCCAACCCTGGGCCAGCATGGGTTCAGCTGAATATCGTGGGAACGAATGCTACCGTGATGCGTTCTTTCACCAGCCAAGTCGCGCAGAAGCTCCGCCGAGGTGCGCGCCCGCTCATCCACCAGCACCACCGTCGCTCCGGCCGTCAAATGTCGGCCAGATCTCCCACACGGCGGCGTCAAAGCCAACCCCGGCAAGATGGCTTGCCCGATCGCCGGCCGTGATCCCGAAGGCGTCTCGATGCCAGGAGATGAGATTCAACAGATTGCCATGCGTGACTTCGACGCCCTTGGGCTGGCCGGTGGATCCCGACGTGTAGATTATATAGGCCAGCCGATCTCGCGTGGTTGCAACCGGCTCGGCCAAAGAATCGCAGCGCTCAATCGTGCTGGCGGCTGTGTCCAGATCGATGGTGCGAATTCCCTTTCCAGCCGCGAGCTTAGCCAAAGAACCGCGCGAAACGACCAGGGGAGCTTGCGCATCTTCCAGAATCGTTCGCAAACGCGCGGCCGGCCAAGCGGGGTCCAAAGGAAGATACGCCCCACCCGACATCAGCACAGCCAGCGCGGAAATAATGAAATCGAACGAACGTTCCAGGCAAAGGGCTACCGGGACGTCAGGGCCAGCGCCAAGTTCGACCAAATAGCTGGCCAAACGTTTGGATTGGGCCGCCAACTCGCCGAAGGTCAACGTATCCCTGCCGGCTGAGAGCGCTATGGCTTCTGGACAGGACCGCGCAGCTCCGATGACCAGGTCCGCCACGCAGACATCCCGGGCGGCTACTTCCTGGAAGGCTCCGCTGAACGAAGCGTAATCTCTGATAACTCTTTTCGGCTGAGGTGAAGCGCCCATAAAGTTAACCCATTATGCTGGTGCGTCGCCCGGGCTTACATGAATCTCCGGTACCGTGACCAGTGCCGATGTGGTCCAGCCTACAGTACCGGAGGCTATCGACACACTTGTCCCGCATGCATCATCCGAGACTCATTTGGGCAAAATTAGCCTTAGAGCCTCTCTTGTCTAGTTATTTAGTTAGGCCATCATCTTAGCATTGTTTCTTATCACTTGGAACGCATTTCCAAACGTCGGCGGGGTAGTACTACTAGTAAATCAACGCTGCCTAGAGGTTGCGAACCAGCCGCGCTTCTAAATTCGCGTCGAGCGGGGTCTTTCTTCTACCTTTATGCCTTGTTAATGCTTTTTTTATGGCTATCGCGGTATCGTGATGCCAGCCTCACATGACCAAGATCGGAGCTGAGACCGGCCGGCAACGTGCGATTCAGTTTGCGGGATGCATTTTGGCCGGATCCGCAGCGGTATTCGTGGTTTCGTACCTTGGACTTCGCTTGCACGTGAATCTCTCCACCACCGGGTTCGTGCATCTGTTGATTGTTGTCCTGGTCGCTATGATGGCGGGATTTTGGGAAGCGACCGTTATCTCGCTGGTAGCGTTGACCTGTTTGAACTATTTCTTCGTTCCGCCAGTCTACACCTTCTATATCGCGGATCCACAGAATTGGGTGGCCTTGATAACCTTTGAATCCACCGCCTTGCTGGTAAGCCGGCTATCTCTTCAGATGGAAAAGCAGGCGCACACGGCCGTCCTGGAGCGCAGCCGTCTGGAGAAGCTTTACGAACTCAGCCGCCGCACCTTGCTGATGAATGCGCAACAATCGCCTGGATCGCAGATTGTTGCCCAGATTCGGGATGTCGTCCAGGTGGATGCCGTGGTGCTTTTCGATGCCGGGCGAGCGCACGTGGATGCCGCCGGGGCGGGTAGCCCGGACTTGGAAGTCCTGGCTCGAAACACGTATCTGCGAGACCACAACGAGGATCATCCCGATCTCATGACGTGGCAACGCGTGCTCCGGCCGGGAACCAGCTCCATCGGGTCGCTGGTTCTACGTGGCGTCAACTTGAGTCCGCTGCTGGCCGATTCTATCGCGTCACTCACCGCGATTGCACTAGAACGCGCCCGGGCTTTCGAGAAACAAAGCCACGCCGAAGCGGCGCGCCAGAGCGAAAAATTGCGCACGGCGGTATTGGATGCCCTGGCGCACGCTTTCAAAACTCCACTGACCGCCATTCGTACCGCCAGCTCGGGCTTGCTAGAAGCCGGGGATCTGGATCCGGCTCAGGAGGACTTAGTAACTCTAATTGACGAACAGTCCGACAAACTGAATGTTCTTAGTACCCGGCTGCTGCAGACGGCGAAACTGGAAGCGTCGGAGACCAAGCTTCGCAAGAAAACGGTATTGGTTCCCGAGCTCATCGAAGAAATCCTGACAGAGCATTCCGAGCAACTCGGCGGACATCCGGCGCAAGTCTCCATTACAAATCAGAGCTGCGCCACCTACGGGGACCGCGAGTTGCTGGGTACGGCCATCATCCAGCTGATCGACAACGCCGCGAAGTATTCCACGCCCGGCTCCCCCATTGCTATCGCGGTGGACGATCGCGATGCTGAAATCATCATCTCCATTCGCAATGAAGGCTCCGAAGTCCAGCCGGAAGACCGCGAGCGAATATTCGAACGTTTTTACCGCAGCCCCGGATCGAACCATCGGGCTCCCGGGACTGGCTTGGGCTTGTCGATTACCAAGGAAGCAGCGGAAGTGCATTGGGGTCGCGCCTGGGTGAGCAGTGAGAAGGGAAAGGGAACTACGTTCTTTCTGTCTCTTCCGCGCACCGATCGGAGGGCGATATGAACACGTTTCAAGCCAGGGTTCTGATTGTGGACGACGAGCCGTCCATCCGCCGCGCCCTTCGCACCACGCTCGGCACGCTGGGCTTCGACATCGAAGAGGCCGTAACCGGCGAGCAGGCCTTGCCGCTGCTACGCGCATCTAGCTTCGATGCGGTCCTCTTGGACATCAACATGCCAGGCATGGGAGGTATCGAAGCCTGCCGGGAGATTCGTCGTCAGTTTCCTCGCGTAGCGGTGCTGATGCTGACCGTTCGCGACAGTGAGGACGACAAGGTAGAGGCTCTCGAAGCGGGGGCTGACGACTACGTCACTAAGCCGTTTCCCATCCGCGAGCTGGTGGCCCGTGTTCGCGCTGCCGTGCGCCGCTCGCATGCTGTCTCAGGTAACGGAAGCTCGGCCATCACCATCGGCGACATCAAGCTCGATCCGGCCCGCCGGTTGGTCCAGAAGAGCGGCCTCGCCGTGCACCTGACACCCAAGGAATTTGATCTCCTGCATCATTTGATGAAAAACGCCGGACTGCCGATGATCCACTCCCGCCTGCTCAGCGCGGTGTGGGGCCCGGAGTACGGCAATGAGCTTGAGTACCTTCGCACCTTCGTCCGCCAGTTGCGCAAGAAGCTGGAGGATGACGCGGCTCATCCCAAGTATCTCCTCACGGACTCGCATATCGGCTATCGCTTTCGAGAGGCTCAGTAGGCTCAGATTCTTATGGGATCTTTGTGTCCAACTTATCGCATCCTTATGCCAAATATGAATGGATGCCACAAGCATTCCGATCGATCCTCTTGTGCGTTGCTTATTCCGTCGCCCTTATACGCGCTCAATAACGTTACAGAGAAGTACATTCCGGTTAGTAACTGAGAGACTGAATGGCTTACTCGCCTGTCTCCTGCGATCCGATTCCGGGCAATTCCATGGCGCACGGGCGTTTGCTGAATGCCGTCTGGGGTCTGGAGTACGGCCACGATGTGGAATATCTTCGCACCTTCGTGCGCCAGTTGCGGAAGAAAGTGGAGGACGATCCGGCGAATCCAAAATACTTACTAACTGATATTCAGATCGGCGACCGTTTTCGAAACAGGGAGTTAACGGCTAGAAGCGAGTAACCCGCGAGGTCCTTTATGCATTCCTTATTGCCTGCGCTGCATACTTGCGAGTGGATGGATTGAGAGTATGATCGGCAGCAACGTTGAATCGTTCCGAGTTAGCGCGAAGAGGCCGCCTGCCTTCCCGTACGCCGCTACCCCCGTGCCAGGCGAGTTGGAAAATAGGGTCCTGCGGCGTGCGGTGCAAGAGAACCTGGTCACCTTTCCGTCGCAAGTTCCCGCGCTTGGCAGAAGATCCCGTCACGACGTTCAGCAAAGAATTGTGGTCCTGTACTTCGTGTGCGGCTGGACCATGGATAACATCGCCCGGCGTTATGGCCTGGGGCGGCAGCGCATGGGGCAGATCCTTACCGAATGGCGCATCCGCGCGGTGAAGGAGGGCTATATACAAGAGATCGAGCCCGAGCACCCGATTTTTCAGCGAGTTCGTTTGGAGCAGACAGGTCAACAGGCCGATGTGCCAGCCCCGGCCCCCGCTGTGCCCGCGTCGGAAGTCGATGCGCCGCTCGCGACGCCGGGCTTAACGGAATTCAGAGGATCGCATCTGGCGGAGCAGCTCCACGCGATCGTCGGCATTCTGGACAACCAACTGCGAATTTGTTCGAATCCCCGAAAGGGAACATCGCCTCCTGCGAACATTTGCTCGCCCGCGCCCAGCTGCTCTGCGCGCGTCTGGAGGCTCATGAACGTAGTACTGCCGAAGGGCGGACAACATCGGTTATCTCTGCGGCTAAGCGACTTTTCCAGCGCTTTCAAATGTACACAGTCGTACCCAGCCGGCGAGCCGCGGCCGGTAGTGGATCGACCGTTGCAGGATAAATTTGTAGCGCCAACATAATCATCACTGTCTGACACTTAATCGTTACACCATCCTAATGCTGTATTTTGCGAAGACCGTAGTTATTGAAAATACCTGCTATGCGGATAGACAATTCAGATCGGACACTATAGTAACTCACTTACACTCGGAAACCATTCTATGATCAGACCATCGTTAGTCTCCATCGCCATACCGCTCTGGATGGCGCTCAGCCTTGTTTCTGCCCCGGCGCAATCGCCAGTCGCCACGCTGCATGGAGTTACATCGAATGCGGATGGCACGCCGATCGCGTCCGCTCAGGTGGTCATACACCGCGACGGCGACAACACGGATGCCACCGTTGTCAGCGGCTTCGACGGCTCTTACTCGGTCTCGAATCTCAAGCCGGGACGGTATGAAGTAAAAGTCAACAAAGGCGAGTTGCACGGCGCCCCGACTTCGGTGGATCTAACAGCGCAGCAGGATCTCAAGATGGCTCTTGCCCTGGTCGCAAGTGCGCCACGCCGGCGCCGACATCAGCCCGGCTATCGCGAAGAAGCTTGAGGCGCATGGAAGCGCGCATCGAACAACTGGAAGCAGAACTGAAGAGCAGAAACGCCGCGGAACAACCGCTCACGCCTGCACCGCATGGCGATCTTGTGGCCACGCTATCGAAGGATCCCAGCCAGATCCCCATTACTCCCGGGCACCTTCGGCAAGCCCGACCTCAGCAAAACCGTGGCCTCCGCTCGGGCCCCTCAAGCTCGAGCCGTCAAGACGCGCAACCGCGCCTCGGCCCCGGCAGCTCCTGCCGGTGGACAACCAAACTCCATTTGCTTTTGGCGACTTCACCTGGCTGAATGGCACGCCGCGCAACAAAGACGTAGTTTTCGATTCGCCGTTCTTCACTCCCGAAGTTCGGTTCGACACCCACTACATGGAAGATTTCAATCAGCCCATCGACCATACGATCGTCGGCGCCACCGAGAGCTTCCGCTCCGGCGAAGTTCAGATCGAGACAGGCCAGCGTCGGCGGCGACTTCCACTGGCAAAACGTGCGCGGCCGCATTCTGTTCATGGATGGGCTGTTCGCCACCACCACGCCCCGCAACGATGCCAGCTCGGCGACGGGCTCTGCCCCGGGAAATACCGGCGGAGTCGGTCAATGGGATCTCCAGAGCGCCTACAAGTATGTGTCGGAAGCTTACGGCGGGTATCACTTCAACGTGCAGCACGGGCTGAACGTCGACGCGGGTATTTTCGTCTCGTACATCGGCCTGTTCAGTTACTACAATTTCGACAACTGGACTTATCAGCCGTCGTATGTGTCGTCCAACACGCCGTGGTTCTTCAACGGCGTGCGTGTCCAGTGGTTTCCCACCAACAAGTTGAAAATCGAGCCTTGGGTTATCAATGGATGGCAATCCTATGCCAAGTACAACGGTCACCCGGGCTGGGAGGGCAGCTTCTGTGGCAGCCGAAGGAGTGGTTTAAGTTCGTCGGGAACCAGTATGGCTATCGGCGAGGATAACCTGGGCCTTCCCCACACGCAACGCATTCACACCGACGATAGTATCGAGGTCAGGTACTACAACAAGCCCGGGAACAAGGGCCTCGATAAGATGGCCTTCTCTGTCACCGGCGACGCTGGGTGCCAATACGGCGGCGGAATCACTTGTCACGGAGGCCCGAACAAGAGCTCGTTCCTCGGCTGGATGGTATACCAACGCTTCTGGTGGCACAAAGACATCTTTGCGGTCACGATCGGCGGTGGCCAGATGAACAATGCGGACGCTATCTGACGCTGCTCCCTCCCATCGATGGCGCGTGGGCATCGGTGGGCAGCGCTTACTTCCCTGAACCCCCGGGCAGTTCGGCTAAAATGTACGACGGCACCATCACTTTGCAATACATGCCGAAGCAGTATATTACCTGGTGGGCGGAGCTTGGCTACCGCCATTCGGATGTGCCTTACTTCTCCGGGCGTGGCGGCATTACGCCCCCGGGCGGCAACAACGGATTGCCTCAATACTATACGTGCCTGAACGGCACTTCGTCCGGCACGGCCACCTTGGCAGGTGCGCAAGCGGCCTGTGGCGGCGCCAACGACGTCTGGTTCCCGGATCTCCGCGAAAGCACATCTTCGCTTGGGTTCGGTGTCATGGTGAAATTCTAAAATTCAATCTCAAAAGAGCGGCCAGCATCCATGAGGAGTGGACGCTGTGCCGCAAACACATATTGATGGGAGCAAGGACGTGTCAAGAAGAGAAAATTTCCTGTTCGTCATCGTCGTTTTAGTCTTCGCTTTGGTTGCTGCTGCGGCGGGGCAAAAGGCATCCACTCCGAAGGCGCTCGATAAACAAGCACTCGCTGAAAGCGATGTGAAACAGCTACTGCTGCTGCTGGACACCGACCAGAACGGCAAAATCTCCAAGCAAGAGTTCGTGAGTTTTATGGAGGCCGAGTTCGACCGCCTGGACAAAGACATGAGCGGCGAGTGGGACCCCAAAGAGCCAATCCAATCGCAGTTTCATGCGAGCGGTGCCTTGGTTACGAGTTTCAGTGGCGGTCACAAATGAACTTATGATCCAAATACGATCCCTTTCATTGATCCTCGGCGGCGCCGCGTTGTTATTGGCAGCGGATCCGGATTGGAAGACCAAGACGGTCGCCGACTGGTCCGAGGCAGATGCCCATCAGGTTCTTGAAAACTCTCCCTGGGCCAAAGTCGTCGTCGCCGGCATTGCCCGCCGCCGCAGCGAGGACGAACTCAGAGAAGGCGGCACCATGGGCCAGCCAACTGGCATCGGCTACGACGGCGTTGAGGATAAGAAAAGGCCCCTGGCACAAACAATCGGCAATCCCCTGATCGTCGGCAAGCCTCTGCCATCCGGAGCTCCTACCATTCGATTGTTAGTTCGCTGGGAAAGCGCGCTACCGGTTCGCGCAGCCGAGTTGAAGGCGCATCAACCCACGCCGCCTACTTTGTCCGATGATGGATATATTGTCGCCGTCTACGGCGTTCCGGCAAGCTTGGCCAAGGGCGATCCAGCCAGCTTGGGAAGGCCTCTGCGGGAGTCGGCCGCTCTAAAGCGCGAAGGGAAAAAAGACGTTCTGCCATCCAGAGTGGAAGTATTCCAGTTGGAAAGCAGTGTCGTGGTAACGTACCTGTTTCCGCTATCGGCCGAGATCGCCAAGAAAGACGGAGTGGTTGAATTCAGCGCGCTGATAGGCCGCCTTCAAGTATCGCAACACTTCCTGCTTGACGCGATGCAGTTCCAAGGCAAGCTCGAACTTTAAGCCCGCTCAGTCCCGCCGGAGCCTTGGCATTTGTCGATAGATAAACCATAGTGTCGCTGAACCCATGTGATAGAATCCCTTGCAGAAGGAGTTCTAATGAGTCTGTGGCGACCTGATCCCACCTTTTATCCCTCTCCGAAAATGGCCATGGCCGCCCCTCCCGAAAAGCTGGCCTACGTCGCCATGTTGAATGCGAACGGCCACCACAAGCCGGACGCCCTGGGAGTGGTGGATGTCGATCCGGCGTCCTCCGGCTACGGTCGCCTCGTGGGCCAGTTGGACATGCCCAACGTCGGCGACGAGCTGCATCATTTTGGATGGAACGCCTGCAGCGCCAGCCTTTGCCCCTACGCTCCGCATCCGCACATTGAGCGGCGCTATCTGATCGTGCCCGGCATCAACTCCTCGCGCATCCATATTGTCGACACCAAGCCCGATCCGCGAAAGCCCCAGATCGTCAAGATCATCGAGCCCGAAACATTGGCCGCGCGCACCGGCTACGCGTCTCCCCACACCATCCACTGCGGACCCGAAGGAATCTACACCAGCGCTCTCGGCGCGCCCAACGGCGACGGCCCGGGCGGCATCTTCATCATCGATCACGACAGCTTCGACATCCTCGGCAAGTGGGAGCTGGATCGTGGCCCGCAGTATCTGGCCTACGATTTCTGGTGGCATCTCGGCTTGGACACCGTCATCACCAGCGAATGGGGCACGCCCAACATGGTGAAGAACGGAATCAATCCCGAGATTCTCCTCAAGGGCGGTTACGGGCACAAACTGCACGCGTGGGATTTGCGGAAGCGCCGGCACGTGCAGGAGCTGGATCTCGGCGCCGAATATCAAATGGCGCTGGAGCTTCGCCCGGCGCACGACCCCACGCGCGCCTACGGATTCCTCGGCGTAGTCATCTCGCTCAAGGATCTTTCCGCGTCTATCTGGGTCTGGCATCGCGAAGGCGCCAAGTGGGCCATCAAGAAGATCATCGACATTCCCGCCGAGCCGGCCGATCCCGAAAAACTCCCGCCATTACTGAAAGGCTTCGGAGCCGTTCCGCCCCTAATCACCGATATCAACCTCTCCCTCGATGATCGCTTCCTCTACGTCTCCTGCTGGGGCACCGGCGAGTTCTTGCAATACGATGTATCCGATCCATTCCATCCCAAGAAAACCGGGTCGATTCATCTCGGTGGAATCGTGCGGCACGCCGCGCATCCGCGCGCGCCAAAGACCGAGCTCAACGGCGGTCCGCAGATGGTGGAGCTAAGCCGCGATGGCAAGCGTATCTACTTCACCAACTCGCTCTACTCGCCGTGGGATGCCCAGTTTTATCCCGAGGGCGTTCGAAGCTGGATGGTGAAAGTGGACGCCAAGCCGGAAGGCGGAATGGAATTGGATCCGAAGTTCTTCCTGGAGTCCGGCGATTTGCGTTTGCACCAGGTGCGCCTGGAAGGTGGCGACACGTCGTCCGATTCCTACTGCTATTCATGACGTCCATCACGGCGCTCGGCTGGTCCTGGGGCTGGCCCGCGCTGTTTTTGTTGGGAGCCTATCACGGCATCAATCCCGGCATGGGCTGGCTCTTCGCGGTCGCTCGCGGGATGCAGCAGCACTCCACCAAAGCAGTAGCCCGGGCGCTAATCCCCATCACCCTCGGGCATGCCCTCTCCATCGGATTGGTTGTCGCGCTGGCAGGCCTGATCCAGATCGTGCTGCCGCTGAACTATGTCCGGATCGTTGTGGGCGCGGCGCTGATTTTACTCGGCATTCTGCGACTTTTTCGGCGTCGCCATTTTGCCTGGGGCGGAATGCAAGTGGGCTTTCGAGACCTCACCATATGGTCCTTCCTGATGGCCAGCGCGCACGGAGCGGGACTGATGGTGCTCCCCATCGTCATGCACGCCATTGCCCGCAATGCCCGCCGGTCACGAACATATGCATATGGCCGGGAGTGGCCCTTGGATCGCAATTGGCGCAACCCTCGTGCATACGCTCGGCTATCTCAGTGTCACCGCGTTGGTTGCCATATTCGTCTATCGAAAGTTCGGCTTGGCCATTTTGCGGAAAGCCTGGTTCAATCTGGATCTGATATGGGCCGTCGCCCTCATCGTCACGGGCTGCGTAGCTCTCGTTGCATAAATATCGTATCCAGCCAACGGCCAAACTTGAATCCCACCGCGCGTAGCACCCCGGCGTCCCGAAATCCGAACCGCTCATGCAGCCGTATAGACGCGATGTTTGCGCTGTCGCCAATCACTGCGATCATTTGCCGCCGTCCAGCAGATTCACAAGCTTGAATTAACGCCGGCAGCAACAGTTTGCCGATGCCATGTCCGATCTCCGCCGGATCGATATAGATGGAGTCCTCCACCGTATACCGATAAGCTGGCCGCGGACGGTACAGACCCGCATAGGCGTATCCCAAGACGCGATTGTCCCTGGCCGCCACCAGGTAGGGAAGCCCGTGCCCTTCGATCTCCAATCGCCGCCGGTTAATCTCCCCCGCATCCGGCGGATCAATTTCAAATGTCCCGGTACCGTGCAGCACATGGTGCGCATAGATGGCGGCAATTTGCGCGCTGTCATCCGCCGTCGCCGGACGGACTAGCGCCTCAGGCATGCCTCGAAACTCCGCTCGAAATATCCATCCGTCATGCCCGCGATATAGTCGCACACCACTCGATGCACCGGCAGCGTGGCCAGCAACTCCAACCGATGCTCCGGCAGCTTCTCCGGGTGCGCCACCAGGAACTCGAACAATTCGCCAATCTGCCCGGCCGTCCGGCGGCGGGCCTCCACCATCGGCTCCGAAAAATACACCGCGTGATGCAGAAACTGCTTCAGAGCCCGGCTCGTACCATGAGCCGGAAGTGTGAATGACGCCAGGCGCTTGGGATACATCCGCACCTCATCGATGTTTCCGGTCCCCGCCGTCTCCGCCGCTTCCATGCTTCCCTGCACCAAGCCCGATACCAACCCGTCCAATAACCCCCGCAGCACTTCCTGGAACTGCTCGCGCTCAGTCGCCCCGGGAAATTGCGATTCCACCTCTTCGAACCGCCGCCCGAATTCCGGAACCCACTGGCTCACTTCCTCGGTCTCGAAAAGCCCGGCCGAGTACCCGTCATCCAGATCGGCCGTATTGTACGCGATCTCGTCAGCCAGATCGATCAACTGCGCTTCCATCGGCGGCCGCAATCCCGGAAGATACTCGTCCAGCGCCGGATTCTCGCCCTTTTCGAAATCGCGGGAATGCTTCACGATTCCCTCGCGCGCTTCAAACGTCAGGTTCAGCCCCGGAAACCGCACGTAGCGCTGCTCGAAAGATTCCACAATCCTTAGCGCGTGCAGGTTGTGATCGAAACGGTCGCCATAACGCCGCATTTGCCGGTCCAGCTCTTCTTCCCCGGCGTGGGCGAAAGGTGGATGGCCGATATCATGCGCCAGCGCCAGCGCTTCGGTCAGGTCTTCGTTCAGCCCCAGCGCCGAAGCCGCCGTGCGTGCGATCTGCGCCACTTCAATGGTGTGGGTCAGCCGGTTGCGGAAGTGATCGGAAACGCCCGCCGGAAAGACTTGCGTCTTATTCTCCAGCCGCCGAAATGCTCGTGAGTGGATTACGCGATCGCGGTCGCGCTGAAATTCATTGCGGTAGGGATGCGGCGCTTCAGGATAGATCCGGCCGCGGGTCTGATCGACGGGAAAACGCAGGCGCTCCAGCCGGTTCACTGCTGGGACAAAGTGCTGTCCATGGTGATCGCGGCCCGGCTCACGGCGCTGCGAGTGCTGGTGCGCAACGGTTCTATCAGTTTCTTAGCCCGCTGCGGATCGGTCGTCTTCAGCAGGTCGGCCAGTGCCAGCGTTGCCGTTTCTTTCGATACCAGCACGGTCGGGTGATCGATCAGGGACTGCAGCAGCTCGGCCCCTTCCTTAACTTTGCCCTCGCCGCCATAAACTTGCGCCAGCGCCAGCTTACCCATCGACGCATACCCTCCATTCCCATCAATGGAGGCCTTGAAATGTTTCTCTGCGTCCGCCATCTGACCGTTGTCCGCGGCGTTGGTGCCTAGAAAAAACTCCGCGATTCTGCCCTCGTCCGTCCCAGGATATTTGGCCGACAAATCCCCCCAGGTTTTCACCACTGCCACCTTGCGCGCTTCCACGGTCGGATAGGTGATCACCGATTCGGTCTGGGACGGCCCGACGTTGGAATTTTGAACGCGCATCGCCTCGTGCAAAGCTTCCTGCCGGGCGTCGTGCTGGTAGTTCCGATAGTAGAATATCGCTCCGACGATCAGTATCAAAGCCAACGCCGGCGCGCCCCAGAGGATCATCTGCTGCCGATGGCCGGAGACGAACTCTACCGAGTGCTGTACTTCTAGGGCGAACTTGTCGCTCTTTAATTCCTTGCGGGTATGCTTGTCCACGGAGACCTCGTAACTGCGGGAAACCCCATAGTATCACACGGGATTAGCCGTCTTCCACGAGTTAAGCAAAACTGCGAACCGCGGCAGCCTCGTCCTCGAATACCTCGAAGACCGTGTACAGCTTGGTGATCTGCAGCAAATCCTTCACCCGTTTGGTCAAGCTCAGCAGCTTGAGCTGCCCACCGTGGTTTGTCACGGTCGTAAAGCTGGACACCATTTCGCCGATTCCCGAGCTGTCGATGTAAGAAACATCCGCCAGGTTGACCAGAATCTTCTTGTTGCCCTTGGCCGCCAGGTCGCGGATCACATCCCGGAAAACGCTCGCTCCCTCTCCCAGCGTGATTCGACCATTCGCATCCACCACCGTCACATCGCCGACTTGCCGGCTCGACATTTTAACGCTCACGTATTTGAACCCTCCTCGCCTATCTTTTGGATCCTGCTAGCTGGCCTTCGCCAGGTACTTCACCATCCGCACTTCCGTCCCTCTCGGCTGCCCGGGAAGCACCTGGAATTCGTCTACGAATGCGCGCATTAGAAGCAGCCCGCGTCCAGACTGGCGCAGCAAATTGCCTTCCGCCAAGGGATCGGGGACGTTATCTACATCAAAACCGTCACCCTCGTCCGCAATCACGATCGTCAGCCGGTCCGGATCTTTGGTCACCGACAAATGGACTTTCTTGCGCGCATTGTATCGGTTCCCATGAACCACCGCGTTTACCATGCTTTCCCGTACCGCCATTCCCAGCTGATGCAGATCGTCTTCATGGAAGCCAATCTCCCGTGCGGCGTTTAGAACCGCCGTCTCCGCCACCTCTACACTGTCCAGAGTCGATTCGAGCAGCAATTTGCGTTCTGCCATAGTTTCAGTGCGGAGGCCGTCGTTTTAGGCAAACCCGCGGCCAAGATGAATGCTTACAGTAAAATACTTAACGCCCCGATGTCAAGGAGGGGCTAAGCTACCATTGAGATCCGGAGGCTTCCATGATGATTCCACCACAGCGCTTGCTCCTTCCGTTGGCGCTTCTCTCCGTTGGCGCCCACGCCCAATGGTTGAACTATCCCACACCGGGAACGCCCCGCACCCCCGATGGCAAACCCAACCTTGCCGCCCCGGCCCCTCGCGCCGCGAACGGTAAACCCGACCTGTCCGGCGTCTGGCATGTTCATCCTACGTCGTTGGCGGAAATGAAGCGTCTTTTCGGTGATGACGTCGCCATCACCGACGTTCCCGGCATGGAAGCCGACACCATCTCTAAGTATGCAGTCAATGTTCTCTTGGACTTCAAGCCTGAAGAAGCGCCCACTCGTCCCGAGACCGCGGAAATCTTCCGGCGTTCGAAGTCCGACCCCGGGGGCCATTGCCTGCCCCTCGGTATCCCCGTCTCCGGCCTGGTCTCCGAGGCCAACAAGATTGTCCAGTCGCCACGCACCATCGTGATCCTGTACGAGTCCGACGGGACGCATCGCCAAATCTACACCGACGGCCGCGCCCTTCCCAAAGAGTTTGCCCAACCGTCCTGGCTCGGTTACTCGGCCGGCAAATGGGTGGGCGACACTCTAGTGGTGGAGACCGCTGGCTTCAACGACAAAACCTTGCTAGACCTCATGGGCCATCCTCACAGCGAGGCCCTTCGCCTTATAGAACGCTACCATCGGCGCGACTTTGGACATCTGGATGTGGAGATAACCTTCGACGATCCTCAGATGTACACCAAACCCTTTACCATTAAGTTCACCGAAGATCTCTGGGCCGACTCGGACATCTTCGAGTATTTCTGCAACGAAAACGAAAAAGACCTCGCCCACTCCGATTCAAAATAGTCGATTGCCTTATTTGCTCTCAACACACTTGAAGTTGGCCGGGTCGTCCGCGCTGCCCGATCCTGAATACTTCGCGACTTGTGGATAGGCGCAAAGGGGCCGCCCGCGGACGGCTTGGCCGTTGTTGTACTTTACGGCCACGATCGGACCAGGCGCCGTTCCATTCTCCACCCAGGCCTCGATCGCTTTCGTCATGCTATGCCGGGCGTCGGCCATCGACGGTCCCCCTGGGGTGGCCCCGAAACTGTCCGGTCCTGGGCCACCCCCGCAATGCTGCATGCCCGGCACCATGTAGAGCCGCACGAATTCGGCGGCAGGCTTTTGCCCCATTTTTGCTACGACGTTTTGGTAATAATTCACCGTAGCCAGGGGCGCTAACGCCGAATCGCTCCAGCCGTGATAGAGGATGAGCTTGCCCCCGTGATCCTTCAGACCTTTCAAGTTCGGTTCGACGGCGTTCAGCCGGACGCCCATGGCGTCATCGGCAACTTGAACGTCGCGGTCCAGGTTGTTGGCGCGAAAGTCCCATGCGGCGTTTTGATAGATCATGTTTGCCCCGCCCTGGGTAGCAAACGCGTACTGCAAACTCTTGCCCGGCGCGGCGCCCGAAATCCAGAGTCCCCAACCGCCGGGACCCGATTCGCCTCCCGGCATGAATCCCGGATACAACTGTTGGCCTTTTGAGTCTCGCGGACCCGCATAGATCTTCTCGAGCGCCGTGACCTGCGGTTGGGTGAGACAAGTGGCCGATTCCGCGCCGCTGCAAAGCAGCGTGGCCGGCTTGAAGTCGCACTTCGTCGGATCGTCGATCACGCCATCCTTCACGCCGTCGCGCGCATCGCAGGCAGCTACAACCGCGGCCTCAATCGCCGGATATTTGGTGGCCGGGACAAAGCTGGCCGGATCCATTTCGGTGGCCTGCAGGTCCCAAGCGAAAGAGGCGGCAAAAATCCGGGTCCAGGAGGCAGCCGGCGCGCCCGCGATAATGCCGTCGAAGTCGGCTGGGTAGCGCTGCGCTTCCATCAGGGCCTGGCGGCCGCCGTTGGAGCAGCTGCTGAAGTAGGAATGCTTCACGTCTTCTTCGTAGAACGCCCGAATGATGGCCTTGGATTTCTCAGCGGTTTCATGCACGGCCCGATAACCGAAGTCGACGATCTTTTCGGTGTGTCCCAGCGCCCAGCGCGCGTCGGTAGCGTCGCCTTTGTGGCCTGTGTCGGTGGACGAGCTGGCGTAGCCATTCATGACGGAATCGGCCAGCGCGCTGTAGTTGATGGAGCCGGCGAATCCGCCATTGCCCTCGCCATGATACTTCCCGTTCCATTTGAAAGCGGGCAGCCAGACTTCGAATTCAATATGCGAATCGCTGGATGGCTGGAGCACGCCTTCGACGCGGCAGAAATCCGGCAGCTTCTTAAAGGATGGCGCGCCGTACGGTGACGCCGGCAAGCCCTCGGGCATCTTGAAAGAACCAGCCCCGACGGTCCTGGCGGACGTGATGGTAGTATTCGGAAGTTTCAAATCGGCCAAACTGTCGCAAGTAGCGGCAGCCAGAGGCGCAGCGAGCAAAGAGATCGAAAGCAGAAAGCGAGTGCCCATGCGAGGGAGGATATCATGAAGAAGAAAATGGCCGCAGATGAACACCGATGAACACGGATAAGAAATGAATTCCTATCTGTGTTTATCCGTGTGCATCGGTGGCTGATATGCCTTGTTGCGGTTGTCGCTCTCCCCCAAACGCCGGAGCCTGCCGGGCGACAGCCACCGAACTTCGCGGGCAGATACGGACGATAAATTCCGGCCAATCGAGTTTCGGCTAAACAGTAGGCTGATCGTCTTTTCAGGCGAGCGGAACTAGAAGGAAGGCGATGAGGGGAAGCACTTCTACGAATTCGAAGACGGCAAGTTCGCGCACATCCGATCCATCATGTTCTTATCCGGCGTGCATCAGTGTCCATCTGTGGCTAATTATGCTTTTTTAGCAATAAAAAAGGCCGGGTTATGAGCCCGGCCTTTCACACGGAGGAGGAGTAACTTTACCTGGCAGCGAGTAAAGCTCTCAGGTGGCGCGCCCGTTCCGGGGATCGAAGCTGGCGCAACGCCTTGGCTTCAATCTGACGGATGCGCTCTCTGGTGACATCAAACTCTTGCCCAATCTCTTCGAGAGTATGCTCACGCTCGCAGCCAATGCCGAAGCGCAGCCGGATCACTTTCTCTTCTTTCGGAGACAGGGTCTTTAAAATGTTGGCAGTCTCGTCGCGGACGTTCGAATCGATAACGGCATCCACGGGCGAACCCACCCAGCGGTCTTCGATCAGATCGCCCAGCGCCGATTCGCCGTCGCGGCCCACCGGAGTTTCCAGCGAGACCGGATCGCGCGAAATAGTCTTCAGCTTCTGGACCTTTTCCACCGGAATATCCATCCGGCGGCTGATCTCGTCGTTAGTCGGAGCGCGTCCCAGTTCCTTTTCCAGCTCGCGCGTCGCGCGCAGGAACTTGTTCATGCTCTCGTTCATGTGCACCGGAATGCGGATGGTGCGCGATTGGTCGGCGATGGCGCGCGTGATGGCCTGGCGAATCCACCAGGTCGCGTAAGTCGAAAACTTGTAGCCGCGCCGGTACTCGAATTTATCGGCGGCGCGCATCAGGCCGATGTTGCCCTCCTGGATCAGATCCAGCAAGTGCAATCCACGATTGACGTATTTCTTGGCCACCGAAACCACCAGGCGAAGGTTGGCTTCCACCAGATCCTTCTTGGCCCGCTCGGCTTCGATTTCTCCATGCCGGATCACCGACATGCTGTGCTTCAGGTCGGTAAGCGATGCGCCGGCGGCTGCTTCCAGCTTGCGGACTTCGCGGCGCAACTCGCGCACACGCGCCTGGGCGGCTATGCCCGAGCGGCCTTCCAGCTTCCGCAGTTCAGCTTCCAGATGCGCCAGCTGTTCCACCGCGTGTTCGATTTCCTTGGCGAATTGCTTCCAGCGCGATGGCAGCCAGGGAAGGCGCCGAATCGCCTGCGACATTTCCACCTTGGCGCGGGCCAACTTGCCCTGCCACTTGCGGCGCAGCTTTCTTGTTGCTGAGCGGAACGTCTTCCACTTTGTCCGTCAGCTGAATCTGCTTCTTGTGAAGCGCGATCAGCTCGCCGAACTGGGCCGCGCATCTCGGCCTGCTTCTTTGCATCGGCCGGGCTGCCCTCTTCCACATCGCCGAAATCCACGAAATTGTCGAGTTCATCGTCGCCGCGCTTCAGCAGCTCCGAAATCTCGAAAACGCGCAATTGCACCAGAGCCGACCGGCTGATCGACTTCTGCATCCGCAGCTTCCCGCGCTCCATGCGCCGCGCCAGGTTGACTTCACCTTCGCGAGTCAGCAGCGGGACGGCGCCCATTTCGCGTAGATACACGCGTACCGGGTCGTCGGTGTAAATCGACTCTTCGGCCTGTTGAGCCGGAAACTCCTCCTCTTGAACCTCCTCGGGATGGAAGAAATTAGCTTCTTCGTCGAAAGGAAGTCCGAGAGGTTCGTGCCCCTCGGCTAAAAAATGATCTTCGAATTGATCCACTTGGATACTCACCTCCCCAACCGGGCACAAAACTTCGTACTGATGTCCCGCTGGTGGGGTATGTTAAACTGTATACAAACCACTACTTTAGGCGCGCGCGCAGCCACCGGACCGGCCTTGAATGTTAGCAATCGATTATAGCATCGAACCGTTTCCGAAGTTAAGCCCTAAATAGAAGATGTTTTCATTCCGGATTGGTTACACTAAACTTAGCCGCTCCAACTAGTACTAAACCTGCCGACGTACTAATTTCGCTTCTGCAGCACTAACGTCTTCAGTTCATTGAGGAAAGCCTCCACATCCTGAAAATCGCGATACACAGAGGCGAACCGGACATATGCTATCTTATCGAGTCCCGCGGAGCCGATCCATGAGCATCTCTCCGATCTCTGTGGTAGTGATCTCCCGGTCGGAATTGTCGCCCAGTTTCGCTTCCACCGCATCCACCACCTCGGCTAGCTTCGCCATGGGTACCGGCCGCTTTTCGCAGGCCTTCAGAAGCCCGTTCAATACCTTTTGACGGTCGAACTTCTCCCGTCTTCCGTCCTTCTTGACCACCATATATGGGATCTCGTCGCTTCGTTCGTAGGTGGTGAAGCGGCGCTCGCACCCCAGGCACTCGCGCCGGCGGCGGATGACGTCGCCTTCCTTGCTCTCGCGCGAATCGATGACACGGTCTTCTTTGTGGCCGCAAAATGGGCAAGTCATTTCTCAGGGTCTTCCAATATCTGCTTTGCTGACAACAGCTTAAGTTTACTCCAATTGAGGCCCTTCATGGAAGGCGCAGGCCAATCCGAACGGCACCGATCGCCAGCGAGCTGACCACCCAAAACAGCAGCGCTACGCCCGAGGCGGCTTCCAAAGGAATCCGTAAATCCTCGTAAGTGCAAGTATCGTAGCCACTTGCATGCCGCCGCCTAGGCCAGGAACCTGCACCACGCTGCCCAAGCTGACGAACCCCAGCAGCACCAGCACATCCATGATCCGAGCGTTTGGGTTACCGGGAATCCGCGCAGCAGCGCCCAGCAACTTCCGACAATAATGACCCACTCAAGGCCCGTGTAGGCGACTAAAAGTGTCAATAATCGCGGATTGCGGGTGCAATCCACTCCCTCTGGCGAATGCTTCCAGCGTGTGTTCCGCCCGGCGGTATGGCTCCGGCGGCAAAAAGGTAAGGGCGCTCAAGATGCGTTGCTGCGCATGACTCCTGGGACTGCGAAAGGCCAACAAAAGAATCAGGCAAATGGCCCCAGTAGCCCCGAAAACATAGCCTCCGGCCGCCAGCATCGGGCCGAATTTGGGGATCGAACGGAACCCAGAGCAGCGCCGAACCGAAGAAAAGAAGAACGACCAGCAAATCCAACGTTCGTTCCAGCAGCCAGGCCGCCGCCTGGGAGGATAACGGGCAATCCGGTTTGCATTGCTATCAAGATACGGGCGAACCACCTCGCCTACCCGCCCCAAGCAGGACCACCGCGGTAAGGCCAATGGCGGTATCGGAGGTAAGTTTTCGCGACGCCCAGGGTTCGTCCGAGCGGCCGCAGCATCACCTGCCAACGCAAGGCCCGGCCGACGTTGCTCAGCAATATCAAGCAAATAGAGACGCGCCAGCCAGCCCAGTTGACCTGATCGAGGGTGCTCCAAAAGATATCCCAGTGAAAACGGACGCCCCGCATCCGGTAAGCTAAAATGATCAGGATCAGCGCGATGGCTAAGCCCACCAGGATCAGCGTTCGGGCCGGACGGCGGGAGGTGGTAGTTGGCAAGCGCGCTCTGTAGAATGTAAAGCTTGGATTCAAGTGAACTTCTTATCATAGATCCTCGTTTTCATTACTGGAAGGAGGAGATAAGGAGCAACATGGCAACGGTGGCGATTCCCGCGGCAAAATGGAGCTGGGAATCTCCCTACCCAAACGCTGGCGGGCAGCCGGACGAGCAACAGTTTGGATGCGGATCTCCAACTCGTAGAGCGCTGCCTGGGAGGCCAGGAAGCCGCTTGGGAAGACCTGGTGCGGGTGCATACCCGGCGCGTGTACTCCATTTGCTACCGCTTTACCAACAGCGATTCTGAAGCGCAGGATCTGACGCAGGACGTCTTCCTGCGGGTTTTCAAGAACTTGAAAAGCTTCCGCGCCGGCGAGGGGCTCTTCATCGTTTGGCTGACCCGGCTGACGCGCAACCTGTTGATCGATCATTACCGCAGGACGCGCATGGAGCGGGCCACCGAGTCGATTGAAGATCAAACCTCGGCGCTGGAAGAGAACACCGCCGCGATGGCCAGGACGGACGGCATGCTGGCCGGTCGCGAGGCCAGCGAGTTGTTGCAGGCCGCGTTGCAGAAGCTGTCGCCGGAACTGCGGGAGACGGTGATCCTGCGGGACCTGGAAGAATTAGAATATCGGGAGATCGCGCAGATTTTGAACGTTCCCGAAGGCACCGTGAAGTCGCGATTGAATCGCGGACGCGCCGAGCTGGCTCGCGTGCTTCGCAGACAGAAGATCAGTATATGACTTGCGCAGAACTCGAAATTCTCCTGTGCGACTACGTGGACGGAACGCTCCACGCAGAGGAGAGGACTGCGCTTGAGGGCCACTTGGTGGGATGCGCGGCGTGCACCCAACTGGCGCAAGACGTCCAAGGCGTAACGGCTTTCATCGAGCGAGTTCCAGAAGCCTCAGCCGCCGGCCGAGCTGATGACCCGCATTCTGCATTACGCGCCTACCGGCCGGGGCCGGGCCGCTGCCGAAGAGAGCGCGAGTGCGTCACCATCCTGGGCCAAACGGATATTCGGCGGGTTCGTGCAATCCGTTCTGCAGCCGCGCTACGTGATGGGCATGGCGATGACGATTCTTTCGTTTTCCATGCTGGCGCGCTTTGCGCATATCGAACCTCGGCAGTTGCGGGCCGCGGATTTAGACCCGGTGAAGGTGTGGCAAGGCATCGACGACCGATCGCACCGGGTTTGGGACCGCAGCATGAAGTATTACGACAATCTGAAGCTGGTGATTGAGATCCAATCGCGTCTCAAGGAATGGACCGATCAGGATCCTGGCGCGGCCCCCCGACCGCGAGCGAACGAGAGAGGAAGTCAACAATGAACTGCGCCAATCATCCGGATACCGCGGCCATCGCTTATTGCCGGGAGTGTGGAAAGCCGGTTTGTGATGCGTGCCGGCGCGAGGCCGATGGAACGGTATACTGCGACGAGCATGCGCCGCGGGTTGCCGCTTCTTACCCGCAACCTGCCCCCGCGTCTCCGCCACCACCAACTGGTTCGCCCTACACGGCACCTGAGCCTTCACCGTACACAGCGCCTGCTCATGCTACTGTTGTCGACCCGGGAGCGTCCCCAGGATTGGCGTTTATGCTCGGCTTCATTCCCGGCGTAGGCGCTATTTACAACGGTCAATATGTAAAAGGTTTGATCCATGTCGTGGTGATGGGGCTGCTCATCAGCATCGTGAGCAGCGAAGAGATGAGCGGCAATCTGCAACCGCTGTTTGGAATGATGATCGGGGTCTGGGTTTTCTACATGGCTTTTGAGGCGTATCACACGGCCAAGAAGCGCCAGATGGGCCAGCCGGTGGATGAATTTTCCAGTATCATTCCACGGCATGGCCAGCCTTCCCGATTCCCGCTGGCCCCGACGGTTCTGATCGCCGTGGGTCTGCTTTTCTTGCTTAACAATTTGGATATTTTGCGCTTTGGCCAGATCGTTCGCTACTGGCCGATCGCTCTGATCGCTCTGGGAGTGTACATGCTCTACGAGCGGTTATCGGGAACGGTGGTGTCGAGCCACGTCGCGCCGCCCCGGGAGGTTACCCATGAACAGCGGTAATTTCGTCCAAGCAAGCACCCTGGTGCAAGCCATTCGGGGACCCATCATGCTCATCACCCTTGGGGCGCTGGTGGCTATCGACTATGCGGGCGTGTTCGGATTTTGGCGGACGTGGCCAATCCTGATCATCGTATTCGGGATTCTGAAGCTGCTGGAACGCGCGGGCGCGAAACCGCCTGATCCTTATAGCGGCCCACATTCGTTTGACCCGCCGTCGGGAGGCAACGCCATATGAGGCGAGGCTCAGTGATCGGACCGCTAATCCTGATCGGATTCGGCATCCTCTTCTTATTTCGCAACCTGTGGCCTGAAATTCCGCTGGTGGATATCATCTCGCGCTTCTGGCCGTTCGTTTTGATCGGCTGGGGCGCCATCCGGCTGATCGAAGTTCTGGTGTGGTCCACCACCGGGAAACCCCTGCCCCGCAATGGCATCTCGGGCGGCGAATGGATGCTCATCTTTTTGATCTGCGTCATCGGCGCCACCATGTACACCGCGCATAACGCTCCATCCTGGTTTCCCACCGGCCATGCATTGCGCCGGATCACCCTCAACATGGGCGAAAGCTACGACTATACACTCGCGCCGGTGGAAAAGCCCTGCGCGAAAAACTGCCGCATCGTGATTGAGAGCTTTCGCGGCAACGCGAAGATCAACGGAAGCGCCGACGCCACCACGGTGAAGGCCAGCGGGCAGGAAACTGTGCGGTCGTTTCAACAGTCCGACGCCGACAGCGCGAATAAGCAGACTCCGCTCGAGCTGATCGCCCAAGGCGACCAGATTATCGTCCGGACCAATCAGGACAAAGTCAGCGATCGCGTGCAGCCCAGTGCCGAACTGGACATCACGGTTCCTCCCGGTTCTTCCATTGAAGCGCATGGCCGCTACGGCGATTTCGACATCCAAAGCATCACGGGAAATGTGGACATCAACAGCGATAACGCGGGAGTGCGGCTGGAAAACATCGGCGGCAACGTGCACGTGGAGACGGGCAAGAGCGATGTGATCCGCGCGGTGGACGTCAAGGGCAATGTGGAGTTGAAAGGCCGCGGCGACGATGTCGAGCTGCAGAATATCGCGGGCCTGGTGACAGTGAATGGAGTTTATACCGGTGAGATCCAATTACGGAACCTGGCCCAACCGGTGCGCTGGGAAGATCCGCAGAACTCGGTCAGCTTTGAAAAGCTGCCGGGGCAAGTGCGGGTTACGCGCGGCGAGTTCACTGGAAACAACATTGTGGGGCCGATCCGTGTCCGGGCGCGATCCAGCGATGTACAAATTTCAGATTTCACCCAGTCTCTCGATTTGACTCTGGAGCGGGGCGATATCGATCTGAAGCCCGGCAAGAATTTGCCAAAGATGGAAGTCCACACGCGCTCCGGCGACATTACTCTGTCGCTGGCGCCCGGTTCCAAGTTTGATTTGAAGGCATCCACCAATCGGGGCGATGCCAGCAACGATTATGGCGAACCGCTGCGGGAAGAAGAATCGGGACGTGGAAATGTTATTCAGGGAAGCACCGGCGGCGGACCTCAGTTGCGGCTGGAGACCGGTCGTGGATCGGTCACGGTTCGCAAAGCCACGGCGGGCGACGATACTTTCCCGGATATCCCCAGCATGCCGACCCCGCCAACCCCGCCGAAGCCGCCTAGCGGCACGCATCCGGAGTTGAAGGTGGAGCACCAATAGGACCGACTCCCTTCGGTCGCGGCTCAGTCTAATGTGGTTCAGTTAATCAGGATTAGTTGGATGTCGGCGACGTTGGTGCCGGTGGGGCCGGTTTTGATGAGATCGCCTAGCGCTTCGAAATAGTGATACGAATCGTTGTTCGCGAGGAACGAAGCTGCGTCCCCTCCACGGGCTATCGTGGTTCCGTCGGCGATAGCGCCCGCGGCGTCTGTCGGCCCGTCGGCGCCGTCGGTACCGGCGCTGAGGATAATGGTATCTCGCAAGCCGGCGATCTCGATCGCGGCCGCGAGAGCGAACTCCTGGTTGCGGCCTCCTAGTCCCTTGCCGCGCACGGTGACCGTGGCTCTCCCCCGGAGATGACGCAGGCCGGGCGCTTTCGAATCTTTCTCGCGATGGCGGCGTGAACGCGCGCAACTTCGCGCGCCTCGCCCTCGACGGGTGTCGAGAGAATTCGGGTATTGTATCCAAGGCGCTTGGCTTCTTCAGCCGCAGCCTCCACGGCGAGTGCGTTGCTGCCTACCATCACGACCGAGATGGGGAACTTCTTGGGTGTTTCCGCGTCGTCCGGGAATTCGACCTCGATGCCGTACTTGGCGCAAATCGCGCGCGCTTCGGCCAATGTTGTGCGATCCGGCACAGTTGGGCCCGAGCCGATGGCGTCCAGATCGTCGCCGATGACGTCGGAAAGAATCAGCGTGAGCAGCGTTGCCGGCTCAGCCATGCGTGCGAGCTTGCCGCCTTTGATTGCCGAGAGATGCTTGCGCACGCAGTTGACCTCGTGAATGGTTGCGCCGCAGTGCAGGAGCGATCGCGTGATCTTCTGTTTTTTGGCGAGCGTGATGGGGGGCGCCGGTAACGGCATGAGGGCCGATGCTCCGCCGGAGATGAGGCAGATGACCAGGTCGTCCGGACCGGCTTGGCTGGCGATTTGTGCGATACGTTTTGCACCCGCCACTCCGCGCCGATCTGGGATTGGGTGCCCCGCCTGGTTGATTTCGATGCGCCGCAATTTCGCTGCGTTGGGCGCGTTGATGAGGCCGCCAGTAATGCGCCGGCCAAGCAGCTTTTCCAGTGCCATCGCCATTCGCGCGCTGGCTTTGCCCGCGCCAATCACATAGATGTTGCGGAACGAATTCAAGGGATAGCGCCGTTTGCCCGCGATCAGGATTTCTTTTTCGCGGCGAACATGGCGCAGTACAGCTTCCTGCGGATCGGCTGCTCGAAGCGCTGATTGGAAGATCCGTAGCGCATGGCGGCGCAGAGCAGACGCCATTAGAAAATGGGCAGCTTCAGAATCTCGTTGACCACAGCCGCCGCGTCGTCGGTATCCGCTTCGATCCGGTATTCCGCTTTGCCATAGCCATCGCGCCGTTCATGAAAGAGCTGCTGGAATTTCTCCGGATCGCGCGCCAGCGGCCGATGCGTCTGGCCCTCCAACCGCGAGCAAATGCGCGTGGAAGGAACAATCCAGCCACAGCGTGACGCCGCGCTCATCGAGCAGCTTTGCGATTGTCGGGATCGGTGAAAGCGCCGCCGCCCAGCGCCAGCACCAGAGGCCTGCCGGTTTCAACCTCCCGCATTCGCTTGCGAATGGCTTCGCGCTCAAGTTTGCGAAACTCCAGCTCGCCACGCTGGTCGAAAATTTCGGCGATCGAAACGCCTTGCGCCTTCTCGATATCTTCATCGATATCGGCGAATGGCCAGCCCAGTTCATCGGCCAGCAGCCGCCCCACGGCCGATTTACCCGATCCCATGAAGCCGACCAGGTAGAGGCCCGGCGTGCGTTTGAGCTTCAGTAGCATTGGTTCACACTAACAGTCCCACAGCTTTCGGGCGTGGTGCAAGTCATGCGTGCAAGCAGCCGCGCCAAGCCGCATAATGGTACTCATGCCGGAAGAGCTGTTGCCGCTTTTTCCGCTCCAAGTGGTCCTGTTTCCAAGGACGCCGCTGCCGCTGCACATCTTCGAGGAGCGCTATAAACAAATGATCGCCGACGTGTCGCGCGCCCACTCCGAATTCGGCGTGGTGCTGGCGGGAGAAAAGGGCATCGTAAATACGGGCTGCACCGCCACCGTGGAGAAAGTCCTGAAGAAGTATCCGGATGGCCGCATGGATCTGATCAGCATCGGCCGACGGCGATTTGAAATCATCCTGCTGAACGACGAGAAGCCGTACTTGCGCGGCGCGGTGGAATATTTCGACGATGAAGGCGCCGACCCGATCCCGCCGGAAGTTCGCGAGCGCGTCTTCGATTCCTATAACGATCTTCGTGACGCTGCGGGATGCCGAACCCCTGCACGAGCCCGAACTCAGCGATCCGCAGCTTAGCTTTCAGCTGGCGCAAGTGGTGCCCGATCTGGATTTCCGCCAGATGCTGCTGGCCACGCGATCGGAAGCGGATCGCATGCGGCGGCTGGCTGAATTTTTCCCGAGCTATAGCTCGCGCCAGCGCCAGATCCAGCATGCGCGCGCAGTGGCGCCCACCAACGGACACGCCAAGAGGCCGCCGGGCGTGTGAGGATTCAGGATTGCGGACAGCGTCAAAACCTGATTGTCGACGCCGACGACACGCTGTGGGAAAACAATATCTACTTCGAGCGCGCGTTTGACGATTTCTGCGATTTTCTCGCGCACTCGACGCTCTCGCCGCGGCCAGGTCCGCGACGTGCTGGATGAAATCGAGATCGTCAATAGCAAGGTGCATGGCTATGGGACGGCGAACTTCGCGCGCAATCTGGTGCGAGTGCTATCACAAACTGGCGGAGCGCGACGTGAGCCCGGACGATTTGCCGCGCATCATGAGCTTCACCGAGCAGATCCTGCATCATCCCATCGAAATCATCGCGGGTGTGGAGGAGACGTTGGAGTATCTTTTCCGGACGCCACGCCTGACGCTGTTCACCAAGGGCGATCCGGAGGAACAGAAGCTGAAGGTCGATCGCTCCGGACTGGGCGATATTTTTCGGCCATACCGCGATCGTGAAGGAGAAGGACGCGGCGTACTTATTCGGCTCTGATTCGCGAGCGCAAGCTGGAGCCGGCGCATACTTGGATGATCGGGAACTCGCCCAAGTCAGACATTAATCCGGCGCTTGAGGCCGGTTTCAATGCGGTTTTTGTTCCACACGAGCGGACTTGGACGCTGGAACGCGCGGAGTTGAGGGAAGGTCCAGGAAGATTGTTGAGAGTGCAGCGATTTGCTGAGCTACGCGGATATTTCTGATGCCGCTTCCTCTGGTCGCGGCTCAGTAATGCTTACGCCGCGAGCGCTTTGAGCTTGGCTTGTATCCGGCTCTTGTAGCGCGCCGCAGTGTTCTTCTTGATGATGCCCCAGCGAGCCGAGCGGTCAATCAACGAAAATGTGGCGGGAAGCACGGCTGCGGCGCCCTTGGCGTCTTTGCCCTCGATCAGCCGGCGCACGGAACGAATCTGGTGACGAAGCCGCGATTTGCGGAGCCGATTGACTACGGTCTTCCGCTTGGTCTGGCGCATGCGCTTCAGCGCTGAGTGTGTGTTAGCCATTCTTGTACAGTTATCAGGATACCTCAGGGTGGGCCTGGAACTCAACGGGCGGGCCGTATGAGGTCGTGAGATGATACGGTCGAACATGCTGCATCGCGTCCATCTCGCCCATTGGATAGGTGCCATGGGCGAAGCCCTGAACTTTGTCGGGGCTTTGGTGCTGGCAAGGGATTTGTTCCTTCGCCAGAAGGAGGCCTCGAAAGTTAAACGCCTGAACCGACTAGGACAATGGGGTCGAAAGCATGGCCTGGCGGCGGAATACGAGAATGTTTCCGTCGGCGACCCTGATTTCACAGAGAAGGTCCTGGGAAGGCGCGCCAGCCGGCTGGGCTACTGGGGGATCGGGATCCTGGCACTGGGGTTCCTCTCGTTGGTGGGCTACCACTTGGTCGCTATCTACTTTGGAGAGTGATGTTTGCGATTGTTCCCTCGGGAATGTACTTGACAAGAATTTCGGAAAATCGGATAATCAGAACAGGAAGTTATCAATATGTCTGTTACAACCAAAATCGTCGGTAAGTTCCAAGTCACAGTGCCCCCCGAGATTCGAGAGATTTTCGGTCTTAAGGAGGGTGATCTGTTGGAGTGGAGTTTCGACAAAGCCACTTCTGAAATTCGTCTGATCGCCAAGCGTGCGCAGTTGATCACTCCGCGTCTGTTGGAATTAGTCGAAGAATCGAAAGCGGCCCGCCGTCAAGAGATTGAGGTGGTAGCTCCGCGAGCAGCAACGTCGGCCTGAGCTGGCTTCACGCTCAAATGGCGGGTTGCAAGGTTGTACTGCGGAAGTCGTTCGAACAAGCGCTTGGCGAAATGACGGAGCGTGCTCGGGACCAGGTCGCGGTGATCATCCTAGCGCTGCAGCAGAACTGCAAATTTGAACCACCAGAAGACTACATACTGGAAATCGCGCCGCATCTATTCGCGTGCGAACATGTTGAGGAATGGGGATGGAGCGTGTCCTGGTATCTGGAAGATGACGGCGTAATCTACGTGCTGGCCGCACCCTCGACGCGTCTTCAACTCAGGCCGATAAACCTTCCGAAGTAGCCGAACTTGACAACCCATGGTCTTGTTGCCGATAATGTCTATCGGATTAGTATAGAATAGGCAAACGACTACTGTGACCAATCAAACATTCCTCCTCGCCACGACCCTTTCCTCTATTGCCTTCCTCAGCGGGTGTTCGTCGAAAACTGAAGCCAACAGTCCGGCGGCGCCTGTCCATCTTCTGAACGTTTCCTACGACCCCACGCGCGAGTTGTACCAGGAGTTCAACAAAGCTTTCGCCGACGATTGGAAGCAGAAAACCGGCCAGACGGTGAGCATCGAACAGTCGCACGGCGGCTCGGGCAAACAGGCCCGCTCGTGATCGACGGCCTGCAGGCCGACGTGGTGACGCTGGCCCTCGCCTACGACATCGACGCGATCGCCGACAAAGGCCATGCCATCAACCCGCGCTGGGAGACGCGGCTGCCGAACAACAGCTACGCCCTATACTTCGACCATCGTGTTCCTGGTTCGCAAAGGCAATCCCAAGGGCATCCACGACTGGCCGGACGTGATCCGGAAGGGCGTCAGCGTGATCACGCCGAATCCCAAGACTTCCGGCGGCGCGCGCTGGAATTATCTGGCGGCCTGGGGCTACGCCTGGAACCATAACGGGCACGACGAAAAGAAGACCCGGGATTTCATTGCGGCGCTCTACAAGAACGTCCCGGTGCTGGACTCGGGCGCGCGCGGCTCAACCACCACGTTTGTCGAGCGCGGCCTGGGCGACGTGCTGCTGTCATGGGAAAACGAAGCTTACCTGGCGCTCAAGGAATTTGGCGCGGACAAATTCGAGATCGTGAATCCGTCGTCCAGCATCCTGGCTGAACCGCCGGTGGCTGTCGTCGACAAGTACGTGGATCAGCACGGAACGCGGGCCGTAGCCGAAGCCTACCTCAAGTACCTGTACTCCGACGCGGGGCAGGAGATCGCCGCCAAGAATTTCTACCGGCCGCGATCGCCCGCCGCGCTGGCGAAATACAAGAGCCAATTCCCCAACATTCAGCTGTTCACGGTCACCGAAATCGCCGGGCCGTGGAAGGAAGTGCAGCCCAAGCATTTCGCCGACCACGGAATTTTCGATCAGCTCTACCAGCCGCAAGGCTAGGCACAAGATCCATCCATGCCCCGGCTTCGACAGCACAGCGTGATTCCAGGCTTCGGCCTCACACTGGGCTACACGCTGTCCTATCTGAGCCTGATTGTCCTGATTCCTCTGACGGCGCTGGCCGTGAAGGGCGCGGTGCAGCCGTGGTCCCATTTCAGCGAAGCGGTATTCGATCCGCGCACGCTGGCCGCCTGGCGTCTTACTTTCGGGACCGCGCTGATTGCTTCCCTGATCAACGCCTTCTTCGGCTTAATCGTCGCCTGGACACTGGTGCGCTACGATTTTCCCGGCCGCCGCATCTTGGACGCCCTCATCGACGTGCCGTTCGCGCTGCCCACCGCCGTTTCCGGCATTGCGCTCACCGCCATCTATTCGCAAAACGGATGGATGGGCCGCTGGCTGCAGCCGCTGGGAATCAAAGCGGCGTTCTCTCCGCTCGGCATCGTGATCGCGCTCACGTTCATCGGGCTACCCTTCATTGTTCGAACCGTGCAGCCGGCGGTGGAGGATTTGGACCCCGCGGTGGAAGAAGCCGCGTCATTGTTGGGAGCCAGCCGCTTGACGGCGTTGCGGCGTGTGATTTTCCCGGCCCTGCAGCCGGCCCTGATGGCCGGATTCATTACGGCATTCGCCCGCGCGCTGGGCGAATACGGCTCCGTGATCTTCATCTCGGGCAACATGCCGATGAAGACTGAAATCGCGTCGCTGCTGATCGTCACCAAACTTGAGCAGTTCGATTATTCGGGCGCGGCCGCCATTGCCCTGCTGATGCTGGTCAGCTCCTTCGTGCTGCTGTTCATGGTCAATGTGGGCCAGTGGTGGTCCACACGGCACCTAAGAAGGGCGACGTGATGAAGCACCAGCACACCGAACCTCGCTGGATGCGGGCCACGTTCATTGGCGTCTCCGTACTCTTTGTTGGACTTGTTGATTCTGCTCCCGGTGATCTCGGTCTTCACCGAAGCGTTTCGCAAGGGCATTGCGTTCTATTTCACCAGCATTTCCGATCCGCTCGCGATGTCGGCTCTGCGGCTCACGCTGGTCACCGCCGGCCATCACGCTGGCCGCGAACCTGGTCTTTGGACTGGCGGCGTCGTGGTTTATCGCGAAATTCAGCTTCCCCGGCCGGAATCTGCTGCTTTCCCTCATCGATCTGCCCTTTGCCGTTTCGCCTGTGATTTCCGGACTGGTTTTCGTGTTGCTGTTCGGAGCGCAGGGTTGGTTTGGCGATTCGCTTTCGCGCCACGGATATCCAGATCATTTTCGCCACGCCCGGCATGATTCTCGCCACCATCTTCGTGACGTTTCCCGTTCATTGCACGCGAATTGATCCCGCTGATGCAAGAACAAGGCGCCGAGGAAGAGGAAGCGGCGGTGCTGCTCGGCGCGAACGGCTGGCAAACTTTCCGGCGCGTGACGCTGCCAAACATTCGCTGGGCACTCGTGTATGGCGTGGTGCTGGCGAACGCGCGCGCGATGGGCGAATTCGGCGCCGTCTCCGTCGTCTCGGGCCACATCCGCGGCCGGACCAACACGCTGCCGCTGCATGTCGAGATTCTCTACAACGAGTACAATTTTTCGGCCGCGTTTGCAGTGGCCAGCCTCCTGGCGCTGCTGGCCCTGGTTACGCTGATTGCCAAAGCCGCGCTCGAATGGCGCATTCGTTTGGAAGAACGCCCGGCCGTCATGGATACTGAGGTCTGAACGATGGCGATTGAAGCGCGGCACGTCAGCAAATCGTTCGCGAAACTACGTCGCTCTGCGCGATGTCGGCCTGCACGTCGAAGACGGCGAGCTGATCGCGCTGCTGGGCCCCTCCGGCTCCGGCAAAACCACGCTGCTGCGTATTATTGCCGGGCTCGACACGCCCGATCCCAATTCTGAAACGGCCGTGATCGTCGACGGCCAGGACATCCTGGACCGATCGGCCAGCGAACGCCGCGTCGGCTTTGTTTTCCAACACTACGCGCTGTTCCGCCACATGACGGTGTTTGAGAACATCGCCTTCGGGCTGCGCGTTCGTCCCCGCAAGCTGCGCCCGCGCGAGCCCGAGTTGCGGGCCAAAGTGAATGAGCTGCTGGATTTGATCCAGCTCGGCCGTTGGGCCAGACACTACCCGTCGCAACTCTCGGGAGGCCAACGGCAACGCGTGGCTTTGGCGCGCGCGCTGGCGATCGAGCCCAGCGTGCTACTTCTTGATGAACCCTTTGGAGCGCTGGATGCCAAGGTGCGCCAGGAATTGCGGCGCTGGCTGCGGAATCTGCATGCGAAGATCAACGTCACCAGCGTCTTGGTCACGCACGATCAGGAAGAGGCTCTCGAAGTGGCCGACCGCATCGTGATCATGAATCAGGGCCGCATCGAACAAACCGGCACGCCCGACCAGGTCTTCCATAATCCCGCGTCCGAATTTGTGGTGACGTTTCTCGGCAACGTGAACCTGTTCCATGGACGCGGCGAGGCGGACGGGAAAGCCGCGCGGGTGTTTGTGCGACCGCACGAGATGGAGATTGAGCGCTACGCTTCCAACGGATCGTCTGTGCCAGCCCGTATCGACCGCATTCAATCCGCGGGGCCTATTGTTCGGGTGGAATTAAGCAGCGACCAAAACGATGCGATCACGGTGGAGATGACGCATGATCGTTATCGCGACCTGGGCATCAAGACGGGCGAGACGGTTTTCGTGAAGGCGCGGGACGTTCGGGTGTTCCTGGCTGCCAATATTTAGGCTATCGGTAACAAGATTTGAAATGTGCAGCCGCTGCCAGGGGGCGCCAGCAGCTGGATCTCGCCACCGTGTACTCGAACGGCCCACTGTGCGATCGAGAGCCCCAGACCGGCGCCGCCGGCGTCGCGCGATCGGGATTCGTCCACCCGATAGAAACGATCGAAGATCCTGGTCGCATGCTCGGCTGGAATTCCGGGGCCGCTGTCGGCGACACTGAGGCGGACGCCGCCTTCCGGTTCGTGCTGGACTCCTACCAGGATCGTTCCGCCGATGGGCGAATATTTCACGGCGTTGTGAATGATGTTCACCAGGGCTTGACGAAGAAAGACGCGGTCGCCTTTTACACTGACGCCCTCGTCTCCTTGAACCGCGATCCGCTGACCTTTCTCCTCAACCAGGACGTCGAACAGCCCGGCCGCTTCGCGCGCCAGATCCATGGCCGAGAAGACGGTCGGATGCAGCTGGATGCGGCCGGCGTCGGCCCGTGAAATGGTAAGCAGGCTGTCCACCAATGCGGTGAGACGATTCACTTCTTCCAGCATGCTTCCAATGCTGTCGCGGTAATCCTCACGGGTGCCGTCTTTTTGTAACGCGACTTCTCCTACGCTGCGGATCGAAGTCAGCGGCGTGCGCAGCTCATGCGATGCATCCGACGTAAAGCGCCGCAGTTGCTCAAAGGACTGTTCCAGCCGTGCAAGCAGGTTGTTAAAAATCCGCGCCAGGCGTCCCAGTTCATCGCCCACCTCGCCGCTGGGCAGGCGTTCATGCAGACGCTCCGACGTGATTTCTTCGGCGCGTGAAGCCATTTCCTCCAGCGGCGCGAGGGCGCGCTTGGCCAGCACGTAACCTCCCAGGCCCGCCAGCGCCAATGCAATGGGCAGGGCCAGCAACGATGCCACGGCTAATTCGTCGAAGCGCGTCCATATGGGTGCTTCGCTGTAGCCCAGCCGGATCAAAAGAGGCTGGCCGTCCAGCGTGTGGCGGCGGCTTGCCATTCGAACCGTTGTTCCGTCGGCCAAGCGCGCCGAGCGAGTGGAATATCCGCCTTCGCCTTCGCCCGGAATCAGTTTGCCGCCGAGCGACTGCCCCGCGAGCCGCTCATTGCGATACAGCACGACGCCTCCCGTAGAGCGGACCTCCACCAGACGTTCCAGCACCTGCTTGGATTCGGGATGATTGTGATAATCCTCGCGCAGTATCAGCCGGCCTCCTGCGTCGAAGTACAGCAGCCCCTCCACGGTCTCGATGTCCTGGATCGCGTAGTTATCCAGCTGGCTTCGCATCTGAAGAAACAGGAAGGAGGCGGTGAGGCCCCAGGAGACTACCAGCACGCTCGCCAGCACCAGTACGTACCAGAGAGTCAGGCGTGTTCGGACGTGCCGGGGGCGCAGATTTCGCACGATAAACCTTCTCCATTGTCTTATAGATCTTTGTTTTTCGACATCGAGTTCAGAGAAATGTCAGAAACTCTTCAGGCGCAAGTAAGCCGCTTCGATGCTAAAAACTAAGCGTGCGAAATCTATTTGCTGTGCTTCTGGCCGTATCTGCGACGTTGGCGCCGTCATTGAGCGCGAAAGACAAGAAGGCTACGCCGTCCGCGCCCAAAGATGAAATTGAGGTGGTGGGACACATTGCACCGACTAGCGGCCCCATTCAACGCTTCATGGCCACTCAGCACTTCAGCAGCTACTATCTGTATGCCGAACACGAAGCCGGCAAGAGCGTCACTTTGATTGACGTCACCGAGATTGGCCAGCCCGCCCTGCTCGGCGAGGTCGCCAATGCTCCCGGTAGCGGTTCGAGCAACCTGACTATGGTCGCTGGCACCGCAGCCCTGGTTAGCAGCGAACCAGCCGTGGCGACAGCATCTCAGCCGCTGCAAACGATCCGAATCATGGACTTTTCGGATGCGCGGAATCCGAAGGTGGCCCGCGAATTCACCGGCGTCACCGCGATCAGCAAAGATGGCGGGCGCGGACTGATCTTCGTGGCAAACGCGGATGGCATCTGGATCCTGCGGCAGCACTTTGCCGAAGATCCCGAAGTGCAAAGAGCCTATGAAGACTACGTCATCTACGGGCCCAGCATGTACGGTCCTCGCAGATAATGCGCTCGGACTAATCCTGCTCCTCGCGGGGCACTTCTTCTCGCACGACGAAACCAACGCCGCGCACGGTGTGGACCAGCTTCTGATTGAACTGGTCGTCCACCTTCCGGCGCAGCCGGGCCACATGGACATCGATCACGTTATCCAGCGGCGTGTGACGCCCCGCCTCTTTCCATACGTCGCGCGTCAGCATTTCGCGCGAGACCACATGGCCACGATGGCGCACCAAGTACTCCAGCAGCTCGAACTCGCGCGCGGTCAGGTCCAGCATTTGGCCCGCTCGACTCACGGAACGGCCGATAACGTCGACCTCCAGATTGCCGACGCGCAATTTCGGGCTGGTTTCCGGGCCGCCCCTACGGCTAAGAGCCCGCACCCGGGCCAGCAGTTCGGCAAACGCAAAGGGCTTTACCAGATAGTCGTCAGCGCCGGCATCCAGACCGCGGACGCGATCTTCGATGCCGTCTCGAGCCGTCAGCATCAGGACCGGCGTATTGAGCCCGTGCTGGCGCATGGTGGTCAGGATCTCGATCCCGCTCCGGCCGGGAAGCATCAGGTCCAGGATCACTAAATCGAAGGATTCGGTCTGGACCAGATAGAATCCGTCCTCGCCGGTGCGAGCAACCGCGACGCCGTATTGCTCGGCTTCCAGGCCATCCTGCAAGGCCTTGGCAAGTTTCTGTTCGTCTTCGATCACCAGAATACGCACGGGATTTCCTTCTTCTTTATAGAAGAGTCGAGGATTCTCGTCTACTGACGACTTCCTGAAGAGTTTCTGACTTATCCGTAAGGAAAACTTCAGAAAGTCTTCAGTGGTACCGCTGGCTTCCGCCAGTTATACGTAGACTGTAGCCCCTGGAAAGGAACTGTGTGCGTGCTCGCCACTGGCCCCGCCAAAAAGATCACCATTCATTTGAATGAGGACACCAGCTCCCAAAGCGACTACTTGAGCCGCGAGATTATTTCGCTGCTTCTCAAACAAGGCGTAGCAGGCGCGACCATAATGCGGCCGGAGGCGGGTTTCGGGTCCCATCATCGCATCCATAGCGAAGAGGGTGGCATCGATAGCGCCCAGCACATGCCGCTTCGCATCGAATTCATCGACACCGAGCAAAACATCAAGAAGCTCTTGCCGCTTCTTGAGGAACTTGTCACCGATGGACTGATCGAAGCGCAGGACACCGTAATTCTTAAGGTGGCTGTCGGGACCGCTTCGATGATCCGATCGGCAGCCGGAACTTGCGTTCATGTGCGCTTTGGCCTCGTGGGCGCAGACTCCAGCCGCCGTGTCCCTGGCGGAAGCTCAGCAGATTGCCCTGCGAAATCACCCGCGCATCGCCTCGGCGGAACTCTCGGCGCAAGCCAGCGGATTCGTGATCAAGCAGGTTCGCTCGGCCTATTATCCGACGCTCGCGGGCAATGTTACCGGCGTGGGCACCGATCGCGGTTCGGTTCTCTCGGCCGGCGCCATAACCACGTCCAGCATTTATAGCCGCCAAGCCGAGGGGCTGGTTGCCAATCAGCTGCTGACCGATTTCGGCCGCACCGCCAGCCTGGAGCAAAGCGCCAAGCTGCGCAACGCATCGCAGAATCAGAACGTGACCAATACCCGCGCTCAGGTATTGGTGGAAGTGCAGCAAGCTTACTTTCGGGCGCTGGCCGCGGAATCGATTCTCAAAGTGGCGCAGGCGACACTCGACCTTCGCCGCGTGACTCTGCGTCAAGTGAATGCGCTGGCGCAAAGCTCGCTCCGATCCACGGTGGACGTCAGTTTTGCCCAGGTGAATGTGTCTCAAGCCGAACTCGATTTGTTTCGCGCCGAAAACGACGCCACGGCCAGCCATGCGCGTTTGTCCGCCGCCATGGGCTACGATCGCGATCAGCCCTTTTCTCTGACCGATGAAACGCTGCCGCCGCGCGCTGGATCCGAATGTGGATGCCTTGATCGAGCAGGCCAAGCGCGAGCGGCCGGACCTGGCTGCGTTGCGGCTCAATCAGGATGCCTTGGACCGTTATGCCGAAGCCGAGAAGCGGCTTCGAAATCCGACCATCAGCGCTGCCGCGGTCGCCGGTGTGGCTCCTGTTCGCGACGACCGCCTTCCGGAAACCTACAGCGCCGCCGGAGTCAATTTGAACATCCCGGTTTTAAACGGCGGACTGTTCAAGGCGCGGCGCGAAGAAGCTGAGTCGCGCGCCGCGGCGGCGCGCCAAGGACGTTCAGGATTTGTCCGTCCAGATCGCCCGTGACGTGCGAGCTCGCCTGGCTGGACGCCAACGATGCTTTCCGGCGGCTGGACGTGACGGCGCGCATGGTGGCCGAGGCCACTGAAGCTCTGCGATTGGCCCAGGCGCGCTACGACAACGCATTGGGCAGCATCGTGGAACTCAACCAGGCGCAGTTGAATCAAACGTCGGCGGAAATCGCCGCGGCATCGGCCAAGTATGAATATCTCAGCCGGCGGTCGGCGCTCAATTATGCCATGGGGATCTTACGGTGAATCGATATGATACGGCATTGCTCGGCATCCGCTGATGATGGCCGCAGTTGTAGTCTCGGCAGCGGCGCACCTCTTGCGCCCGCAACGGCGGAGCTAAAACCATGACGCCGACAGCCGCGGCAGTGCCCACCGTCGCCGTCGTCAAAGCGACGCGCGCCGATCTCTCCAGCGACCTGGTGCTGACCGCCGAGTTCGAGCCTTTCCAGGAAATGGACGTCATGGCCAAGGTGTCTGGATACATCCGCGAGATCAATGTGGATATTGGCGATCGCGTTCAAGAAGGTCAGCTTCTGGCGACTCTTGAGATTCCGGAAATGCAGGACGATCTCACGCGCGCAGCCGCGGCGATCGACAGCAAGCGCCGGAATTAGCCACGGCGCGCGACGAGCTGCAGCGCGCGCGAGTCGGCCCATGACATGGCGCATTTGTCCTACTCGCGCGATCCTGGATGTTTCCAAGCGCGAAGCCCGGCCTGGTGCCGCAGCAGGAAGTGGACGAAGTGCATTCGCGCGATCTGGTAGCCGAGGCGCAGGTCTCCGCCGCCAAATCGCGCATCACGCACTGGCGAACAGCACATCCGCGTCTCTCAAGCCGAGCAGGCGCGCGTGAAAACCATGTTCCAATATGCCGTGATCACCGCGCCCTTTACCGGCGTGGTGACCAAGCGCTACGCGAATAAGCGGCTCATTGATTCAAGCCGGAACCTCATCGCAGACTCAGGCCATGCCGGTGGTCCGGCTTTCGAAAACGATCTGCTTCGGCTGGCGCTGCCGGTGCCCGAATCGGCCGTCCCGTTGATTCATCTTGGCGGAGCCGGTGGATGTGACGCGTCTCCGCGTTGAATCGAACCTTTCCGGGGCGAGTAGCCCGCTTTGCGGATAAAGTCGACCAATCCACGCGAACCATGAAAACCGAAGTGGACGTTCCCAACCCAAGCGCTCGTACTGGTGCCCGGAATGTATGCCGAAGTGGATCTGACCACCGAACAGCGTAAGAACGTGCTCGCCGTTCCGGTGGAAGCCATTGACGGCTCCGGGGATTCCGCCCGGGTCTTCACCGTGCAGCCCTCCGGGAGCGATTCAGATTGTTCCGGTCCGCCTGGGCATTGAAACGGCGCAGCGCAGATCGAGATTCGCGTCCGGCAGATCTTAAAGAGGGCGACAACGTGGTAGTCGGATCGCGCTCCGGGCTGAAGGACGGCAACAAAGTGCAACCCAAGGTGATTCGCTTGGCGGCCGATTCGGCGCCGAAATCGTAGGAGCTTCCATGTCGCGATTCGCCATCAATACGCCGTATCTCATCGTCGTGGTCTGCCTGATCATCGCCATCCTCGGGCGCGGTCAGCGTGGTTCAGATGCCTGTGGATATGTTCCCGTGCGATGAACATTCCAGTCGTCGTGGTGGCCACGTTTTACGCCGGCATGCCTCCGGAACAAATCGAAGGCGACATCACGTATCACCTGGAACGATTCTTTACGCTCGCCAGCGGCATCGACCACATCGAATCCCGATCGCTCAATGGCGTGAGCATCATTCGCGTCTACTTTCAATCCAACACCAATGCGGATATCGACGCGGCGACCATCGCCAATCTGGCCGTCTCGGACATGAAAGATCTGCCGCCCGGCACGCTGCCGCCGGTGGTGCTGAAGTCCGATGCTTCGAGCCTGCCGGTGTGTCTGGTGACCATGAACGGCGAAGGAATGACCGATGGCAATCTGAAAGACATTGCGCAGAACTTCGTGCGCAACCAACTGGCGAGCGTTCCCGGCGCATCCATTCCGCAGCCGTTTGGCGGACCTTGGCGTCAGATCCAGTTCTATGTCGATCCTTACAAGCTGGAAGCGCGGCAGATCAGTCCCATGGATGTGGTGCGGTCGCTGAGCCAGGCGAATGTCATTCTTCCCGGCGGGCGACGTGCAGATTGGGAATCTCGACTACAACATCTATTCAAACGCGCAGTTCAATCTTGAAAGATGCCAGCCAGTATCCGATCAAGATGAACGGCGAGAATCCGGTGATGATGTCGGACGTCGGGCAGCTGAAAGACGCCCATGCGCTGCAGTATAACGTGGTGCATGTGAACGGGCAGCGATCCGTCTATCTTCCGGTGATGAAGCAGGGCGGCGATTCGAACACCATATGCCGTAGTCGATGGCGTTCGCAACACCGTCACGCATCTGGTGGACGTGCCGGCGGCCATGAAAACCGCCGTGGTGTTCGATCAATCGCGCTTTGTGCGCACGGCGATCGAAACGCTTGCTGCACGAGGGAGGCATCGGCCTCTTCCTCACTTGCGTGATGATTCTGATGTTCCTGGGCAGCCTGCGGGCCACCGTTGCGGTCTTCTTTTCCATTCCGCTTTCCATCTGCGCCACCTTCTTCGTTCTGCAATTGGGCGGATCATCGATCAACAGCATGGTGCTGGGCGGACTGGCGCTGGCTTTATCGCGCCTGATCGATAACTCCGTGGTGGTGCTTGAAAACATCTTCCGCCATCTTGAGATGGGAGAGCCCCCGCAGGTCGCGGCCGAAACCGGCGGCAAGGAAGTCGCGCTGCCGGTGCTCGCGTCTACGCTGACCACGGCCGTGGTCTTCTTCCCCGTAACTCTTCTGGCCGGCGTCAGCAAGTTTCTGTTTTCGGCGATGGCGCTGGCGGTGGTGGTCTCGCTGTTCGCGTCTTACGTCGTCGCGATGACAGTTGTGCCGCTGTTCTGCGCCCGATTTCTGAAGCTCGAGCACCTGGCGAGACTATCCGAAGCGACGTAGCCGAGCTGGCTGGGGCAGCCGCTTCAATGCCGCATTCAATGCGGGCTTTCAATCGGATGCTCGGAGCCTACGAAGCCCTCGTCCAGCGGGCGCTCCGGATTCCCGTAACCGTTCTGGTACTGTTTTTCTCGCGTTCGCGGCCAGCCTGCTGCTCTACACCCAGCTTGGCTTCTCGTACTTTCCGCAGACCGACGCGGGCCAGTTCGTGATTACCTTCAAGGCGCCATCGGGAACCAAGCTCACGGTCACGGAGAAAGAAGTCGCCAATCTTGAGAGCTTTGATCAAGGAAATCGTGCGGCCGGAAGACCTCGCCATCGTCGTGGATAACATCGGCGTCGATAACGGCTTCTCCGCGGTCTACACGTCGAACGCGGCAATGCATACCGGATTTGTTCAAGTGGGGCTGAAGCCCGAGCATCGCGATCGGCAGCTACGAATACATTCGCCAGATCAAGAAACGCATGACTCAGGAGATGCCGGAGCTCACGCCGTTCTTTTCCACCGGCAGCCTGGTCGATGCCGTGGTCAGCATGGGTGCGCCGGCGCCGATTGACGTGCAGATCGTCGGGGCCAATCTGGACACCGACAATAACGTGGCTCAGGACATCGCGAGCAAGCTGCGGCTTTCGCCCGCGATTGCCGACGTCTTCATGCCTCAGGATCTCGATTATCCGTCCCTGCGCGTCGATATCGACCGGCTGCATGCCGCCAAGCTGGGCCTAACCGAACGGGAAGTCCTGACCAATGTCATCACGTCGCTCACTTCCAACCAGATGATCGCTCCCAATCTATGGATTGATCCGCGCAATGGGAACAACTACTTCCTGACGGTCCAGTATCCGGAAGCGCAGATCCGCTCCATCCAGGATTTGCGGTCCATTCCGCTGCACGCGGACGGCATGGCTCAGCCGACGCGCCTGGACATGATCGCCAATATCGAGCGCATCAAAGCGCCAACTGAGGTGGATCACTACCAGATTCGGCGCAAGCTCGACATCTATGCGCGGCCGGCCACGGAAAATCTTGGCGCGGCGGCCGACTACGTTCACAACGTAGTGGCGCACCAGGATATCCCGAGCAATGTGAACGTTGCCGTCCGGGGAAGTGCCGAAGCCATGAACGCTTCGTTCCGAAGCTTCGCCCTCGGTCTCACGCTGTCGGTCGTGCTGCTGTATCTGATTTTGGTGGCGCAGTTCCGGTCCTTCATCGATCCTTTCATCATCCTGTTGGCGCTCCCGCCCGCAATCTCAGGCGTGTTGATTGTGCTGGTTCTCACCGGCACAACGCTGAACGTGATGTCGCTGATGGGAGTTGTCATGCTAGCCGGGATCGCGATGTCCAACAGCATTCTGATCGTTGAATTCGCACATCATCTGAAGATGGAAGGCAGCGGCGTGGGCGAGGCCATTATCGAATCCTGCCGGGTGCGCTTGCGGCCGATCCTGATGACGTCGCTGGCGACTATCATGGGGCTGATGCCGATGGCCATGAAACTGGGCGAAGGCAGCGAGTCGTATGCGCCTCTGGCTCGCGCCCTGATCGGTGGACTGCTGGTCTCGGTGGTCTTTACCGTTTTCCTGGTGCCCGCCGGCTTTTCGCTAGCATATCGAAAGACCGCGAAATCCTTTTAAGTCAGTGATTTAAAGCAGGGTATCACTTTTGTCTTGCCAGTAAGCATAGTAACTTGATAGACTTACTTCCAATGTCTATCTCGCTTCTTCTCCGACATTCGGTCGTCACTAGCCTATTAATCCTATCTGCTGGAATCCTTCCGCTTTACGCTCAGGATGACGTCACTACTCAAAACGGGTCCAGTGGCTACAATGGCTCTTTCATCACGGGTCCGGCCTCTAACCCCTTGAGTTTCTTGAACGGACCGGCCTTTCGAACCACTGGACAAACCGCCGGGTATGACTTTCCGGACTTTGCTCCCTTGTCCGCGCTGGATGAGCAACTCCCCGGCTGGATCGGCTTTGGGTTGGAAGAACGCCTGCGCTGGGAAGAGCAGATCAATGGCAGCTTCAAAGCCAATAACGACGACGGATACCTGTTAAACCGCTGGCGCTTCCTGATGCAGATCAAGCCTGCCAGTTGGCTGCGAATCGTCGGGCAGATGCAGGATGCCCGGGCTTGGTGGCAAAATCCGCCTCTGCAGCCGCCCAACACCAACCGCTTCGATCTCAAGCTGGCCTACGCCGAGATCGGCGATCCCGCGCATCAATGGATCAGCGTGCGCGTCGGCCGCCAGTTGATTAACTACAACAACACGATTATCGCGAACTCGGAATGGCGCGATCAGGGCCGCTCTTATGACGCCGTAGTCACGAATCTGCATATCGATCGCGTCCACCTTGGGATCTTCGCAGCCTCGGCCGTCGTTCCGCTCGACGAGGGCGTCAGCCATCACCAGGAAGGCAACAACATCTACGGTATGTACGGCGCCGTCGACAACCTCATCTTGCCGACGTCTTCCTTCGAGCCGTTTGTGCTCTGGCGCGTCAATCCTAGCGTCTCCGTGGAGCCCACGCCGGAATCCAAAGCTAAGACCGGCCACCAGAGCGAACAGGCGTATGGCATTCGCTGGAAGGGCCTGGCCCTCGGCAATTTCGACTACTCCATCGAAGCCATCCGTGAGGTTGGATCGGATGGCGACAACAACATCAGGGCATGGGGCACCACCGATGGCATTGCCTACCGTTTCGCTGCTGTGCCGTGGAAACCGCGCGCGTTTACCCAGTATGATTACGCATCCGGCGACAAGAATCCCAAGGATGGCCAGCACGGCACCTTCGACACCATGTACCCCACCGCGCACGATCGTTTTGGCATCAGCGATCAATTTGGGTGGGAAAACATCAAGGCCGTCCGCGCCGGCGTTACCATCGAGCCCCATCGCCGCTGGACGGTAACCGCCCAATGGCTGGATTTCTGGCTGGCCAGCTCCACTGATTCGCTCTACAACACCTCGGGCGGATCTATCGTTCGAAATACAGCCGGCACTGCGGGCAACCACATCGGCAATGAAGCCGATCTCTATACCTGGTACGAACTCAACCGCCACGTGAACGTGGGCTTCGGTGTCGCGCACATCTTCCCGGGCCAATACCTGAACCTGATGGAGAAGGGGCCGAACTATACCTATCCGTACTTCGCGCTCAACTTCAAGGACGCCGGCACCACGCACTAGAGCTTAAGCCATCGCTAGTCGAATGCCTGGCTTCAATTTGAGCGAATCCGTATATTCGATGTGCAGGACGCGCCTGGATGCGTCGGTTTCCGCCTTCGACGATGCGTGAATCACCAGGGGCCGCATTGTGAGGACGCCTCCGCGCGGAACAAGACACGTCGTGTGCTGGTGACTCTTCACGTACTCACTCACGCTCTGATCGGTCAGCACACCTGCTAGATGCGAACCAGAAATCACGCGCAGCGGGCCGTTTTCAATGGTTGAGTCATCCAGATGGACTCGGAGCGCGACCACTCGCGGAGGCCAGGCTGGCGCATGCGCATATCGAACGCCGGCCTTGTGGGACCAAGATGCCCACTCCGGGTCAACGAACTCCCTCGTTAAGGGCAGCGCCGTGTCCTATTTACGCGAGGTATACGCCAATTCGCGGCTCCCGATTTCTCGAAGAGGGTTGCGACAGGAAAGCCGCGGCTGGCTTTCCAATGCCTTTTGAGCAATACCGAGCAACCGCTCATCCTTCGCCATTCCCGCACGGCTCGATTCGACATCAGATGGCGCGTACCAGCCTTCCTTTCGGGTTCGCAGTTACCGAGAAATTTGCCAGGTGCATCCCATTTCCGCCTGCGAAAATACCCGAGCTTCAATCCGCCAGCCTGAATCAGCAATATTCTTGGCGTCTACGGCCAGTGTAAGCCAATCCCAAATCCCTAACTGCCAATCCCCTTTCGCGGCCTTTGTCCCGCGAAACGCCGCTAAAGCTTTCCCCCTAGAATCCGATAGTTAACTAGGGTGCCGCTCACCGAGATATCGCCGGAACTGGCAGACGCCGCTGATGTACTCAGCGACCAGTTGCGTGTTCACTTGCATCGCCTGGCGGTGTTCTTATTGCCGCACGCCGAAGCGCTCGACCGGCGCTTTCTCGCCAAGTTGAAGCGCGACAAGTTCGAACCGCAGCAGTTCGATCCAAAGATCCGCGTGGCGCTGGCGTCTATCACCCCGGGCGCCGCCGCCCGCATTCTGGCCAGCGGTCAACCACCGCTCAAGTTCATCGAACAGGTGGAATACAACGGCCGCCGTTTAGCCAAGTTGAATCTCCCACCCAGCAGCATTGTCGAAGCGCTGCAGGAATATGACCGGCTGCTCACGCCGATTCTCAAAAAGCTGCGCCCTAACGAGTATGCGAATTTGCAGTGGGTGCGCGAGCAGCTGCATTTCTGCGTGATCCTGACGCTGAACAATGCCTACTACCAGGTTCGCGAAGCCGAGACGCAGGCCTTCTATGAGCTGTTCCGCGTGGAGCTGGAATCGCGCAATTTGGACGAGCTGCTGCGCCGTTTTCTCGATTCGCTGGTCCAGGTCTGCCACGCCGACGCCGGCCATCTCTATTTGCTGAACGACAAACGCAGCGCGTGGGTATTGCGGGCTCAGGCCCGCACCCGCGGCCAGGCTCGCCCCGCATTGGCCGAAGTTCCCAACGGCCGCGCAAAACTACGGACCCTCGCCCATTCCCGGCAGATCGAGCTCAAAGATGGCAGCGCCGCCACACTGCTGCTGGATCCGTCCTGGAAGAACCAATTCCAAACCGTGTGGTCCATTCCGCTGGCCACCGGGGGACGCACCGCGGGCGTCATGCAATTCGGCTTCTCCAAGTCCTACGAATGGCTGCCGCGCGAACAGGAACTGCTGGCCGCGGCTGCCGAACGCTGCCTGATGGCCGCCGAAAAAGCCCGTCTCATGGAAGACCTCGCGGCTCGCGAAGAGCAAGTCCGCCAGCTGGCGGAACATATGCTGCACGTGGAGGAGATGGAACGCCGCCGCATCAGCCGTGAGCTGCACGACGAAGCCGGCCAATCGCTGCTCTGCATCCGCCTTCAAATCGAGCTGCTGGAACAAGCCCTGCCGTCCGAACACGTGGAATGGATCAGCAAGCTGCGGGAAGCGCGCGACCTCACCGAACGCACCATTCTCGAAATGCGCCGCTTGATCGCCGCCTTGAGCCCGGCCGTGCTGGAACAACTCGGCTTGGGGGCTGCCCTGCGCCAGTTGGTGAACCGTTTTCGCCGTCTGCATCCCATCCGGGTCAAGCTGCTGCTCGGCCGCCTGGGCCGCCTCCCACAACACACTGAAATCATTGTTTATAGGTTGGTTCAGGAGTGCTTTAATAACATCGCGAAACACTCCGCGGCGCGCAGCGTAAACATTTCTGTGAGTTCCGCCGATGGATGGGTCAGACTGGCCGTTGAGGACAACGGAGTCGGATTTAGAGTCGAGGAAGCGCTGGCTAGGAAGGACTCGTTTGGACTTTCAGGCATGAGAGAGCGCGTAGCCCTACTCGGTGGCAGGTTTGAGATTCGTAGTCATCCTAAAGGCGGCCCGGGCAATAGGGCCGGCGATGGGAACGGATGGGTTGATCGGAAGAAGAAGGGTCGGGGGACCAAGATCCTGATTCGGTTGCCGGTGGCGAAAGAGCCGGCGGCTGGTTCGATCGAGCCAATTGCAGCCAAGCCGATGGGTGGAAGAATCGCGCGGAAAATCAGGGCGATCGGAGCGTAGCCCGGTACGTCTGAACCGCAGGCGGAAAGCTCAAGCTTAGGAAAGGGATTCGAGGCAGTTTCAAACTCGGGTACACGTTATGGCAAAGACTCGCATCATGTTGGCGGACGATCACACGTTGTTCCGCCAGGGCATCCGAACCCTCATTTCCGCTGAAGCGGATATGGAAGTCGTCGGCGAAGCCTCCAATGGCGGCGACGCCGTCGAAAAGGCAACTGAACTCCGTCCGGACGTCGTGCTGATGGACATTGGCATGCCCGGTCTCAGCAGCTTCGAAGCCACGCGCCAGATCAAAAAGAACCGGCCCGAAACCAAAGTCCTGTTTCTCACCATGTACGACGATGAGGATTACCTGGTGGAAGGCATGGAAGTGGGCGCCAGCGGCTATGTGCTGAAAGACAGCCCCTCCGCCCAACTGGTGGCCGCCGTTCGCGACATCTGCCGTGGCGGCAGCTACTTAAGCCCGCGCATGTTGTCTCAACTGGTGGACGATTTCCGCTCGCGCATCAAGTCCGCTAACCGGCTGCCGCGCTTTGCCACTCTCACCACGCGGGAACGCGAAGTTCTCAAGATGCTGGCCGAAGGGAACTCGGTGAAAGAAATCGCCTGCGATCTCAACTTGAGCGTCAAGACCGTGGAAGCCCACAAATTTAACCTGATGCGCAAGCTCGACATCCACAATAAAGCCCAGCTGGTGCAATACGCGATCCAGAAGAAGATCATCAAGATCCCGAACCTGGCATAACACGCCAATCGGCGCCGCGTTACCATGAAGTCGGTGTGAACCGGCCCATCCTGACAGTACCCGTCCAGAAAATCGACGGCGATTCCTCGACCCCCGTTCAGGACCTGCTCGCCGTCGAAGAACCCCTCGAAATCCGCCTCGGTTCCAAACCCATCTCCATCACCATGCGGACGCCGGGCCATGACTTTGAGCTGGCCGCCGGCTTCCTGTTCACCGAAGGCATCCTGCACGATCGCGCCGAAATCCGGGAAATTCGCTGGTCGCCGCCCCACGCCGACGGCAACCCGCGGCAACTTGGAAATTCGGTCACCGTTGAACTGAACCCCGGGGTCGAGCTGGATCTCGATCGCCTGGAGCGCCATTTCTATACCAGTTCCAGCTGCGGCGTATGCGGCAAAGCGTCCATCGAAGCCATCCAGATGCAGGGCTGCCCGGTGCTGCCGCGCAACTCGCCCCGGGTTCCCTCCACCGTAATCCATCATTTGCCGGAAACCTTGCGGAGCGCAGCAGCCGGTATTCGAACGCACCGGCGGCCTGCACGCGGCGGCGCTCTTCTCGCCCGATGGAAAACTCCAGGTTTTGCGCGAAGACGTCGGCCGCCACAACGCCGTCGACAAGTTGGTCGGCTCGGAAATGCTGGCCGGCCGCACCCCGCTCAGCGATCGCCTGCTGCTAGTCAGCGGACGCGCCAGCTTCGAGCTGGTTCAGAAAACGCTCATGGCGGGCATCCCGATCATCGCCGCCGTCGGCGCGCCTTCCAGCCTGGCCGTCGAAACCGCGCAGCGCTTCAATCTGACCCTGCTCGGCTTCGTTCGCGACGGCCGTTTTAATATCTATTCAGGAGCATCCAGAATCCAATGAAACTCCGCATCCAGGGAAACTCGCTGCGGCTGCGGCTGAACCAGTCCGAAGTATCGCAGTTCAGCAAAACCGGTTTTGTCGAAGATTCCGTCCAGTTCGCGCCAGGCGTCAGTTTCGCGTACACGCTCGAGTCGTCATCCAGCATCAAGGCGCCGCAAGCCTCGTTCCAGAACGGCTGGCTCAAATTCCAGGTGCCGGCCGCGCTGGGTATGGAATGGTTTACCACCGATCGGGTCGGCATCTCCGCCGATCAGCCGCTCGAATCCGGCAAGCAGCTGTCGATCCTGATTGAAAAGGATTTCCAGTGTCTGCATGGCGGCGAGGATCGCGACCCCGGCGCCTATCCAAACCCACTAGAAGAAACAGTGCCCTAAATGGAAAAGGGCGCCGATTGCTCGTGCGCCCTTCGCCGCGTCGTTCGGAATCGACCCTGGAGTTATGACTTCTTGGTCCCCTTCTGATCGGGGCTCGCGGGCCAACCAAACAATCTTACGTTATCACGAATGCTTTTCGGCGATCGTCTTGGCCTGCAGGAACTGCAGCAAATAATCCGGCCCGCCCGCCTTCGAATCGGTTCCCGACATATTGAAGCCTCCAAACGGATGCGCCCCCACCATCGCGCCGGTGCATTTGCGATTGATGTACAGGTTCCCGACAAAGAACTCCGCGCGCGCCTTGCGGATCTTTTCGTGATTCTTGGTGTAAACCGCGCCCGTCAGCCCGTACTCGGAATCGTTCGCCATCTCCAGCGCATGCTCGAAATCGCGCGCCTTGGCCACTGCCAGCACCGGTCCAAAAATCTCTTCCTGGAAGATGCGCGCCTTCGAATCGATGTCGGCGATTACGGTTGGCTGTACGAAATAGCCGTCGCCCGGGGCCTTGCCGCCGCCCGCCACCAACCGGCCTTCCTTCTTGCCGATCTCAACGTAGTCCAAAATCGATTTCATGGCTCTCTCGTTGATCACCGGCCCCATGTAATTCCCCGGCTCATCCGACGGCCCAACCTTCAACTCCGCCACTTCGGCCTGCAGCTTCTCGACGAACTCGTCATAGATGGCCGCATCCACGATCGCGCGCGAACAAGCCGAACATTTTTGGCCCTGGAACCCAAACGCCGACCACAAAACGCCCTTCACAGCGCTGTCGATGTCCGCTTCCCGATCCACCACGATGGCGTCTTTACCGCCCATCTCCGCCACCACACGTTTAATCCAGCGCTGACCTTTGCTCGGTTTGGCTGCTCGTTCGTTGATGCGCAGGCCCACTTTTTTAGAGCCAGTGAACGCGATAAACCGTGTCAGCGGATGTTCGACAAGAACGTCGCCCAGCACCGACCCGTCCCCCACAAACATGGAGAACGATTGCGCTGGAAAGCCTGAGTCCAACAACACTTCGGCGAATTTCGCCCCGATGGTCGGTGTATCGCTCGACGGCTTGATCACTACCGTGTTCCCTGCAACCAGGGCCGCAGCGGTCATCCCGACGATGATGGCGAGCGGGAAATTCCACGGTGGAATTACGACGCCCACGCCGAGTGGCAAATAGAATAATTCGTCCTTCTCCCCCGGCAACTGCACCAACGGATCCGGCTTGTCCAGGCGCTGCATTTGACGCGCGTAGTACTCACAGAAATCGATCGCTTCCGAAACGTCGGCATCGGCCTCAGGCCAAGTTTTGCCGGCTTCGTAAACCAGCCACGCGTCAAATTCGAACTTCCGCTCTCGAAAAAGTTGCGCCGCGCGCATCAAAATCCGTACGCGAGTCTCGGCAGGCACGGCGGCCCAGGTTGGGAAATATGCGTGAGCCGCTTCCACAGCTTCTTCGGCCTGCGACGCCGTTGCCTGGTGGTGAACGCCCACCACCTCACTGGGATGCGACGGGTTGAGCGACTTCAACAAATCCCCAGTCTTTTCGCGCCGGCCGGCAATCAGAATCTCGTACTCGCGTCCCAACTGCGCCCGCACCTCGCGTAGTGCACGCTCCATCGCTTCGCGATTCGCGGATTTTGAAAAATCGGCCACCGCCTCGTTTACGAACGCCCGTGGATGCACCTTCACTGGCTCAGCAATCGTGCTGCTCATTTTCGTGATTATCCCTTCAGATTGGATGCGGTGCTTTCTACGATCTTTCGGCCGCGTTCGAACATATCGGCCGCTTCATCGGCCAGCTTGCGCCCGCGTTCGTACATTTCGCGCCCGCGATCCAGCAGGTCGCCTCCGGAGTCGGCTAGCGCATCCCGGCTCTTCTGCGCTTTCCGGGCGATTTGCCGCCGCGTCTGTTCGCCAGTGGCCGGCGCGTAGAGCAACGCCACCGTCGCTCCAATCGCAATCCCCGCCATGAACCATACCGCCTTGTTGCCGTATTCTTGATCCGACATATTCCCTCCAGTTTTCATTCTACCGCCCGCCGCGAGGCAAATCCTCTAGAATCAAATCGTGAGTAGCCAACCAGAATTGATCACGGTGTATCGTTCCATGGACGCAGACGCCAAGGAAGACGCGGAGTCCATTCTCCAGCTGTTGAGCGACGCTGGGATTCAAGCGGTTTTGTTGGACGACTCCGCCCCCGGTGTGTTCGAGGGCGTCTTCGAAGTGCGCACGCCCGCCGCCGACGCAGCCCGAGCCGAGGATCTGATCGCGGAGAACGCCACTGATGAGGAGGCCGAAGAACTGGACCCCTCGTCCGATCTCGACCTGGAGACTATCGCCACTGCTCTGAGTGAACTCGAAGCCACCGGCATGAAGAATTTCCTGGACTCCAGCGGCATCCCCGCCGTTTTGGTTGGCGACACAGTGCTTCCCAACCTGGCTTTTGAAGTCCGCGTCGAGCGCGAGCAAGCCGCCGCTGCACGCAAGCTAATTGCGGCCGTCGAAAAAGATACCGACACCACTGCTTCGTGATCCCTTATAGCGCGGGCTCGTTCGTGTGCAGAAACCAGCGATCCAGCACCACGTCGCGGACAAACCAGCGCGCCCGCAGAAGCCGGTGGCCCACCGCCCCCATCCATCGTTGACGGCAGGAATTCTCCAGCCCTGGACGCCCAATCCTTCCCGGAAGCCCCAAACCGCTTCTGTAGCAGGCCTTCGTAGCGCTGAAGCGTTTCGCGCGAGTAGTTTCCTTGCGTCCGCAACAATGGCCCGCGCGGCCAGCAGACCCGATTCGATGGCCGTACGGATTCCCTCGCCACTCTGCTTATACGCCAGGCCCACCGAGTCGCCAATCAGAAGCATGCCATCATCCACCGGCTTGCGCTCCGACACGCCGTACAAAAGATAGGCATGGCCGAGCATCGCGGATGGAACATCAAACGTGATCCGCCCGGCCGCCTGCAAAAAGCGCACGAAAGCCGTCACGTGTTCCGACAGCCGGTGCGGATCCATCCGTCCCAGCCCGATGTTGAGGAAATTCTCCTTGCGAAAACACCAGCCGTAGCCCTTGATGTCATCGCAAAAATACAGCTCGGGAATCATCTGCGCGAATGCGGCATCCTGCGCGCTGCCGCTCATCCATCTCAAATTCGGCTTCCTGAGCCACTACCGCGTTTTCGCGCGCGGGCTTGGCGCCAGTCAGTTTGGCGACCGGGCAAAAATGCCCGCCCGCTCCCACCACCAGACGCGCCTTGATTTGCCCGTTCACGATCCAGCCAGCCGTTCTGACGCTCCAAGCTCGCGAGCGTGACGCCTTCCATCAGGCGAGCGCCGGAGCGCCGCAGCAGATATTCGTCGAATTCGCGGCGGCGAATCCCGTAGCTGATGGTCGCGCTGTAATCTGTCTCGATGGCGCTCCGCCAATGGAACCGATGCGAAACCCGGTAATCGGCTGCAATAGCCGATCACGCCGCGTATTCGGCGGCGTCGATCCCAAGCTCGCTCAAAACCGCGGGCGTGATCCACCCGCCGCAGACTTTATCGCGCGGAAACTTCTGTTTGTCCAGGATCGCGACATCCAGGCCGGAGCTCCGCAGCCCCCAAGCGCACGCCGAACCAGCCGGCCCGCCGCCTACGATCAGGACATCGCATGCTTCCATTTGACCTTCTCGCGCACGCTTCTCGGCTCCTAGCTTCGCGTCGGCGGCATCGGCATATAAAGGATCCCTGGTCCAGAAAATCGGCTCTTTTTGCGATCCAGTGAACAATATCTGAAACAACTGCAAATGCCCGATGCGAAAGGCCGCGATCGATCCAGCCAGGTACAAACGCCACGCCCGCGCGAAGCGGGAATCATACATCGCTGTCACCTGTTGGCGCGACCTTTCAAACCGCTCCAGCCAATGCTCCAGCGTCTTGGCGTAGTGCATTCGCAGATTCTCCACGTCTAGAACCGAATAATTCTGAGGCTCTAGAACGCTCAACGACTCTCGCAGCGATGGAATAAACCCGCCTGGGAATATGTGCTTCCGAATCCAGCGGCTGAAAACAGCCGGAGAGTTCCGTCCGATGAAATGCAGCAGCCCGCGTCCGCTGTCGCCGATGCTGCGGTGGATGATCTCGGAAAGCTCCTCGAAATGATCCAGGCCCACGTGCTCCAGCATGCCCACCGAAACGAAGACGTCGAATTTTCCCGAGATGGCTCGATAGTCGTCTTCAATGTACTCCACCCGGTCGCTCATCCCTTCGGCGCGGGCCCGTTCGCGCGCGAACGCAATCTGCTCGCGAGAAACGTTGTATGCCTTCACCGACACGCCATATTCCCGAGCCATATGCAGCGCCAGCGCTCCCCAGCCGCATCCCGCTTCTACCACCGTCTCGCCAGCTTGCAGCCGCAATTTCCGGCAGACGTGATCCATTTTGGCGATTTGCGCGTGTTCCAAAGTAGAGGAAGGCGTGGGGAAATATGCGCAGGTGTAAAGCAGCTGATCGTCCAGCCACAGCTTATAGAAATCGTTGCCTAGATCGTAATGGCTATGGATGTTCTGGCGCGAACCGCGCTGCGAATTATCCTGCGACCAATCCAGCCACTTGGAAGCCAGCCGGGTATACCACTTGCCGACGGACGCCGCATTCTCCATCGCCCGGTAGATGGCCTCAATGCAACTCACCAGATCGCCTTCCACATCGATCCGGCCATCCATGTAGGCGTCACCGAAGTTAACTTCCGGGTCGCGCAACAGCCCAGCCAGCGTGTCGCGATCCTGAATCGTCACGGTTGCCACCGGAGAAATCCCGGCTGGCGACACATCCGCTCCATCCTTGACCACCAACCGAATCGGCGCCCGCCCTGTCGCCTCGACAATGCGGGTCAGCATCCACTTGTCAGCGAAGCGAGGAAGAATTGCCATCGTCCAGATCCTCCGATTAGGCAGGCCGAGCGATCCGCCGACCTAGCCATTTGACTAGATGCCGATTAGATATGTTACTACTCCGACTGGATTCTGTGGAGGCCCCAATTACGGCCAGGATGGAATACTTGCACCTTGGCAAGATGCAATCGCAAGAAAATTCACGATTGCGCTAAATATCTAGCCGGTTACTGCCGTTATGTACGGTTACAGGAGTCAGGACACAATGTACGCTCAAGTTCTTCCTGAAATCGTCGATAGCAAAATTCACGGCGGACAACCGCGTTCGAAGTGCCTCCTTTCTGACACCGTCCTGCGAGCGGACGGCATCGGCGATGCTGTGGACCTCTCTGACTATCGCGGCAAACTACTGGTCGTTACTCTCGGTATCAACGCCGTCGTGGAACGGACCGGCCTCACGGTCTCGGTATGGGGCTCGCCGGACCAGTTGGATTGGGGGACGAAGGCTCTTGTCACCTTCAGACAAAGGCAATATTGCGGCGTCTATTCCGTCCTGCTCAACTTAGCCCATTGTCCGGACGTGCGCTCTCTACGAGTCCAGTGGAGCATGAGCCGTTGGGGAAAAGGCGAACGCACGCGCTCAGTTCGGCTTCGAAGTATTTCTGGAAGAATCCGGCGCGCGCGTCAGTGGTTCCGCGGCCTAGAAGTTAGATCAGAATTCGCGCATACAATCGGGTCGCGATCGCCAGCAACACCGCCAGCCACAACAGTTGAACCACAATATCGGTCCCGAATCCCAACACACTGTGCGCGCCCTGCACCATCAGGCCCCGCAGCAAGTCCACCTGGTAGCTCAGCGGATTGATCCGCGCCAGAATCTGCAGCCAGTTGGGCATCATGCTCAGCGGATAAATCGCGTTGCTGGCAAAGAACAGAGGCATGGTTAGCGCCTGGCCGACGCCCACGAATCGTTCGCGCGATTTCACCAGGCAGGCAGCCACCAGCGACAACGTCGCAAAAATGGCCGATCCCAGCATCGCACCCAGCAATACGCCAGCAATCCGCCAGGGCTCAAAGTGGAGCGCCACTCCCATGAAGAACGCGATTACGTACACCACGACGGCTTGCACCAAGCCCCGCAGCGTCGAGGCCACCGCGCGTCCCGCCACCAGAGCCACTCGCGGCGCGGGACTCACCAGGAACTTCTGCAGGATACCCTGATCGCGTTCCCAGATTGCCGAGGCCCCAAAGAAGATCGCGCCGAACATAACACTCTGCGCCAGAACGCCGGGCGCCATGAAGTCCACGTACCGCAGCCCTCCGGTGGGAATCACGCGGGTGCGTGAAAACACCGGAGCGAATACCACCAGCCACAAAATCGGCTGCAGCATTCGGGTGAAAACCTCGGCCGGATCGTGCAGCACCTTGCGGACGTCAGCCTCCGCCACCGCCATAATCTGCAGCAGCAGTGCCACCGGCCGCGGCGTATCACTCCATGCGCCGTGCCGTACGGCGAGTTCTTCTGACATCCCGATAGGTTCCTCCCTGCGCCACTCCGTCCAGCATGGCCGCGCCCGTCGAAAGAATAAAAACGTCGTTCAGCGTGGCTTCCGGACCCGCCTTCGCCTTCAGCTCAGCCGGCGTACCGAGTGATGCAATGCGGCCCTGGTACATGATCGCCACCTGGTCGCACAACCCGTCCGCCTCTTCCATGTCGTGCGTGGTCATCAATATTGTGGTGCCGAACTGCTCCCTGAGTTCGCGAATGTGGTCCCAGACCGACCGTTTAGCCACCGGGTCCAGGCCGATGGTTGGTTCGTCCAAAAAGAGGACTTCCGGACGGTGCAACATGGACTGCGCGATCTCAAGACGCCGGATCATTCCGCCGGAATATTGTTTCACCCGCTTACTTGCCGCCTCCGTCAGGCTCATGAAATCCAGCGCGTTCGCGATACGATTCTCGCGTTCCTTGCCGCGGATGCCGTACAGCTTGGCGGAAATAAGCAGATTCTCATAACCCGTGAGATCGCCGTCGGCCGAAACCATTTGTGCTACGTATCCGATGTTGCTGCGCACGTCCGCCGGCCTTTTGACAACATCGAAACCCGCGACCATAGCCGTGCCGGAGCTCGGCGGAAGCAGAGTAGTCAGCATCTTGATGAGGGTGCTCTTGCCCGCGCCGTTCGCGCCCAGCAGCCCGAAAATCGAACCGGTTGCCGCGCTGAATTCCAGATGATCCACGGCCACCAGTGAATCGTAGCGGCGCGTAATGTCGATCGTCTGGATCGCGGACCCCATGCGATCAGAGTAACGCAGGCGTGCAAAGCTTCGCCTCCACCCCGCTCCGTGATATTTTGAACTTGCCCTGCCTCACTCCGCTGAATCTACCACTCCCGCCGTTAGTCCCGGACCGTTTGCTTGGGTCACCGAACAACGCGGCTACGCGCTTTGGGCGGCCATGGCCGGCTTCGTGCTCGATTCCTACGATGTCCTGCTGTACGTGTTCGTGGTCCAAGCTCTGCGCACCGAATTCCATTGGTCGGCTGCTACCGCCGGTCTGGTCAGCTCTGCCACTTTGATTACCTCGGCGCTGGGCGGCATCGGCGCGGGCTTTCTCTCCGACCGAATCGGGCGGCGTCGCACTCTGATCCTCACCATTCTGATTTATTCCATCGGCTCCGGCGGATCGGCAGCTGGCCACTGGCCTTGCGACTCTCATCTTTTGGCGCTGCATCGTCGGATTCGGACTGGGCGGCGAATGGTCGGCCGGCGCGGTACTGGTGGCCGAAAGCTGGCCGCCCCGTCATCGCGCCAAAGCGATCGCGCTCATGCAATCCGGATGGGCCCTCGGCTACATGCTGGCTGCCGCGGCCACCGCTTACATCCTGCCGCGTTTCGGATGGCGCGTGCTGTTCCTTACCGGACTGCTTCCGGCGCTGCTCACCATCTGGATCCAGCGTAAAGTGAAAGAGCCGCCGCTGTGGACCGCGAAAAAGGCCGTGAGTCCCTGGCTGGATCTGTTCCGCCCGCCGTTCGCCAGGACGACATGGCTGGCCACCGCTCTCGCTACGTCGCATGCTGTTCGCGTATTGGGGACTCAACACCTGGCTGCCTGGATTTCTCTCGGCTCCACGATCGCAAGGCGGCGGTGGTCTCAACGTACTCCAAACCAGCGGATGGATTTTCACCATGCAATTTGGAACCTTCCTGGGCTACGCCAGCTTCGGCTGGCTGGCCGATTGGTGGGGCCGGCGACCGGCCTTCCTGGTTTACGTCATCGCGGCCGCGATACTCACGCCCATCTACGGACTCACGCCCGTGTGGGCCGGCGCGTCTTCCGAAGTCTGGCTGCTCGCCCTGGGACCCGCTGGTCGGATTCTTCGGAACCGGATTCTTCTCGCTGTTCGGAGCGATGATCTCCGAGCTTTATCCCACTTCCATTCGCGGCTCCGCGCAGGGATTCGTCTATAACACCGGCCGCGCCGCCAGCGCTCTGGCTCCCTTCGCCGTGGGGGCCATCGCCGATCGTCAAGGTTTCGGCGCTGGATTGGCGCTCAACTCCGCGTTCTTCCTGATTGGCGCAGCGCTGATCTTCACGCTCCCGGAAACTAAAGGCACCGACCTGAGCGGCTAGAACTTGAACCGGTACCGCACCTCGCCGTAAATCACACGCGGATTGACGTAATGCGTTCCGCCAAAGGTATTGCTGGTGTCCAGCAAATACCGGCTGTTCCCAATGTTCACCGCGCTGGCCGAAATCGTAAGATTCTCGCCGAACTTCTTGCCTATCGATAGATCGAACGTCGAATGCGGAGGAAGATGCGCCGGGCCATCGCCATTCAAGAATCCCGATCCGAACTGATAGGCAGGTGTCATCCACATGCGCTTTGGCAGCGTGAGCGAAAGAACCGCAGTCGCTGTATTCCGCTGATCGTGATCCAGCAAAAAGTTTCCTACGTCGGAATCTTCCAGCAACCCTCCAGTGATCGGCCCGATCCCTTGCGCGATCTGATTCGAGTACGCCATGCGCAGCTGCGCCACGTGGAATAACCGTGGCGACCGTACCGTAACTTCCGTCCCGCTGATGATCGCGCCGAGGTCGGTCAGCGGAATGAAGATGCCCGAATTCCCGACGACATCGTGATCCAGAAAATTGCGCGCGCTGGTATGGAAGTAGTCCATCTCCAACGACCAGCCTCGCAATGGAATCGCCAGGCCAATGTCATGTTGTATGTCGCGCTCTCCGTGCAGCGGGATGAATCCGTAACCTTGTGCCAGGGCGAATTCAAGTAGCGGCCCGGACAGGCTATCCAACGGCGGCGGCTGATAGTAGTAGGCGTAGTAGCCGTGCAAAACCCAATTGATGCGCGGGATGCGAATGGCCCCGCCCACGCGCGGATCGGCCGAGTTCTCGCTGACCAGGCCGCCATAGTGCGTTAGCCGCAGCCCCAGATCCAGCGTCAGCCAGGACGTCGCGCGGTATTGATCCTCCATGAATAACGCAGTCGAGTTCGCCCAGTGGATGGCCTGCTGCTGTAAGGACCCTCCATCGGGATTTCCGACCAAGCCAAAGAAGCTGTTGCTGTGCTGCGCCCAGACGTCCAGTCCAACCCGCGCATTGTGCTTTCCCTTTTGCACTTGCAGCACTGGACTGGCGCCGAAATAGTTGGAGTGATTATTGTCATCCAGGATGAAAGGCGTATCTTGCGGGCCGCCCAAGTAGTGCGCCGAGTTGAAGTGGTAATAAGGCGAAACGGTCAACAGGACGCCGTCAGTAAACGTGTGCATCCAATGAAATCCCGCCAGATAGTCGCTTTCCAGATCCAGATCGCGAATGCCCGCCGCTTGCAAATCCGGCGTGTTGGGAATCTGATAATGATTTTCTCGCAGCGATACGATCCAGCGCAGCTGATCTTTGGGCGTCGCGTTATACATCAGCGAAACAAGCCCGCCTACCCCGCTGGTTTGATCGTGAATCAACTGCGAGACTGGCGTTGCCAGGCCCAATTCCGAACGGTTCGCGTCCACGCTGGCATAGTAGGCGAAGCGCTGCGTGTGGCTGCCGATGTTGAATTGATCGTCGGTGGTCCAGAAGCTGCCGCCCGATACGATTAACTCGGCTTCGTTGTTGCGCTCAAATCCCGAGGGCGTCACCACGTTGAACAGGCCATAAGTACGGTCGCCATATTCGCCCGAATAACCGCCCCGCTCCACCTCCAGCTCCGACACGTTTTTCGGATTCACCAGTGGAGCGACGTTCGCCGCGATGCTGGTATTCACGATCGGGATGCCGTCCAGGAACCAGTTCACCTGATGGCCCCCGCGCATGTGAAGCATGTCGTGGACCATGTACGCGCCCGGAGTGAAGTCGGTGATCATGGCCAGGCTGTTGCTTTGATCGGCGCCGGGCGTTTGCAGGATCTCCTCCGGCGTCACAGTGGTCCTCACCGTGGAGGTTTCCGTGTTGAGCTTGCTCAGTGCGCCCGAGACATCCACCGACGTCTTCACGCCCGCCAGCTCCAATTGCAGATGCAGCACCGGCATCTTGTCACGAACCACGCTGACAGGTTGTTGCAAAGTCGCAAAACCTTCTGCGCTCACGCTAAGCACCGCTGGGCCTTCGGGAACGTCGGTAATAGCAAATTCGCCGTTCGAATCCGACTGAACAGTCTTCGATCCCAACGTGACATTGGCATTCTGCAGCGGCCGATGCTGCGGATCGTGCACAATGCCGCGCACCGTTCCCAAAGTTTGGGCACTCAAGAGCCCAAACACAACAAATACACAGCTCCAACGCATGGAGTTCTCCTTCTTGTTTTCTAGAGGCGAGTGAAAAAGCTAGATGGTGGAAGGAGGAGGACGTTCAAAAAGAGCTGCGTCAAGGTGAGTGGAAGGAACCCAGTCCAATTTCGCCGGCAGCGAGGAAATTGTGGGCGCGAGATCCGTTTCGGGCGCACGATAAGCAGCGTTCTCCGCAACGGGCTGGTTTTGCCGGACTGAAACGTGGCACTGCCGGCAGCACTCGCGAGAGGAGAGCGCGGGACCTGATGCATGCTTGTGCGATTTTCGACAACAAGACATCGAATCGTGGCAACAGGAGGACGCACAGTCTCCGTCTGCGGAGGAGAAGGCCAGCGCGGGAATGGGCTGGGCGAGAAGAAAAACCGCAAGCGCGCAAGCAAGGAAGCGGGCCAGGCGCGTCGGCATCAAGCCCAGTATACTGCGGGAGGAGAATGTCGTTAAAGGAATATGGCCGCAAGCGGTCATTCAACAAGACCCCCGAGCCCGAACCGCGCGTGCAATCGACGCCTGGCGGAAACTACTTTTGCGTGCAGCGGCATGACGCGTCGCGATTGCATTATGACTTTCGCCTGGAAGTGGACGGCACGCTGAAGTCGTGGGCCGTTCCAAAAGGCCCCAGCCTTCAGCCGTTGGCCAAACATCTGGCGATGCACGTAGAGGATCACCCGCTCGATTACGGGGGATTTGAGGGCAACATTCCGAAAGGCGAGTATGGCGGCGGCAGCGTAATGCTGTGGGATCGCGGGACCTACGAACTGCTGGGCGAGGGGCCGGCGCCGGCGCAAATCGCGCGAGGAGATTTCAAGTTTCGTCTGCACGGAGAAAAGCTGCGCGGGCGAATTCGCACTGGTGCTGATGAAGGGGCGCGGCAAGGGCAACGAATGGCTGCTGATTAAAAAGAAGGATGCGGAAGCCAAGCCGGGCTGGAATATCGAAGATCACGCGCGCAGCGTGCTCACCGGCCGCACGCAGCAAGAGATCGCAGAGAATCTTGCGCCAGCAACTAACAACCAACAACCAACAACCCCTTCCATCGCGATCAAAGGGGCCGTGAAATCGCCAATGCCCAAAGCAGTCGCCCCTATGCTGGCCACCATCGCCGCGCATCCTCCAACCGGCGACGCCTGGCTGTACGAAGTGAAATGGGACGGAGTTCGGGCGCTGTGCTTTATCGAGAACAATGAACTGAAGATCTTTTCCCGAACTGAAAAGCGCTGCGAACAACAGTATCCCGAGCTAAGCGTTCTGCCGCGCCAGGTGAAAGCGTCGCAAGCGATTCTGGACGGTGAAATCGCCGTGCTCGACGACAAGGGCCGGTCGAGTTTCAACCTGATTCAGCCCCGGATCTCCGTGACCGATGCGAATACGATCGCGCACCTGGCGCGGTCCACGCCGGTTCACTTGTTTTTGTTCGACCTGCTGTATCTAGACGGCTACGATTTGCGCGGCGCGACGCTGGATGAACGCAAACGATTGCTGGCCGAAATCGTGACGCCGACCGATCGCATTCACGTTTCCGATTACTTTACGGTGGATGGCGCCGCGATGCTGGAAGCCGCCCGCGCCCACGGCCTGGAGGGAATTGTGGCGAAAGCACGCGCAAGCAAGTACGAAGGCCGCCGCAGCCGCGACTGGTTGAAGGTGAAGATCAACACTACGGACGAGTTCGTGATTGGTGGATTTACGCACGGCGAGCGGGACTATTTCAGCTCGCTGGTGCTGGGACGCTACGACGGCGAAAAACTTGTACACGCCGGACAGGTGGGGACTGGATTCAACGATAAGTCGCTTAAAGATATTTACTCGAAGCTTGAGCCGTTGATCATTAAGAAGACTCCGTTCAGTGGCAAAGTGAAAGCGCTGCGCGACGTCACCTGGGTGAAGCCGGAACTGGTTGCCGAAATCAAGTATCTGGAAATCACTCCGGATGGATTGCTGCGCGCGCCGGTTTTCATCGCGCTGCGGACCGACAAGGATCTGAAAGACGAGGAATACAAGGAATACAAGGAACACGGGGAATACAAGGCAAGCAAAGGGCGGCTGATTCCCGCCAAGTCGCCGGCCGAAGTTTCGCTCGACGTGGACGGCCAGCGGCTGAAGCTCACGAATCTCAACAAGGTTTTCTATCCCGGCGAAGGAATCACCAAACGCGACGTTATCAACTACTACGACGCGGTCGCGCCGTCTGATTCTTCCGCATTTGCATGACCGGCCGCTTTCGCTGAAACGTTATCCGAACGGCATCAACGGGCAGTTCTTCTTCCAAAAAGACGCCGAGGGCAAGGTGCCGGATTGGGTGCGGCTGGAGCCGATTTTCTCGGAGCACAATCAAGACAAGATTCACTACATCATCTGTAACGACCGCGCGACGCTGGATTATCTTGCGAACCTGGCATGCATCGACCAGAATCCGTGGATGAGCCGGCTTGGGTCGCTGGATAATCCGGATTTCGCGCTGATCGATCTGGATCCGACCGAGGGCTGCCCGTACAGCCAAATTGTGGAAGCGGCGCGGCTGGTGAAGAAGTCGCTCGACTCGCTCGGGCTGGCGGGATATCCAAAGACTACCGGCGGCGATGGGATGCACATCTACATTCCGTTGGAACCGGTCTACACGTTCGAGCAAGTGCGGTCGTTCGCGGAACTGCTTTCGGTTTTGGTGATCAAGCAGAAACCCGATCTGTTCACTACGCCGCGCACGGTGTCGCAACGCAAGAAGGCCAAGGTCTATTTCGATTACCTGCAAATTTCGAGCGCCAAGACAATTGCAGCTCCTTATGTTCTGCGGGCGCATCCTGGCGCTCCAGTGTCGACGCCGCTGGACTGGTCCGAAGTGAAGGCGGGCTTGGAGCCTGGACAATTCAACATCCACAATGCGCTGGAACGTTTTGGGCGCACCGGCGATCTGTTCGAGGCGGTGCTCACGAAGCCACAGAGACTCGAGCCGGCTTTGGAGAAGGTGGGCGCGAGTAGCGCTTCACCAGCGCCACGCCGAAAAAAATGATGAGCATAGCGAAAGCTTCCTGCAGTCCGATGTGCTCGCGGAAAAAGAGCCAGCCCAGGAAGACCGCGATGACGGGATTGACGTAGTTGTAGATGCTGACCACCGAGACGGGCAGCCGTTCCAACGCGATGATGTAAGCGCTGTAGCCCACGATGGAACCGAACACAATCAGATAAGCAACAGCTCCGAGGCTGCGCCCGGTCCAAGCGGAAGGGTGGGGCTTGGTGAGGAAGGCAGGCAGCGCGAAAGCGAGACCGGTGGCAAGCTGCTGTACTGCTCCAGTGACGACGGGATGAACGGTGGTCTGATGGCGGCGCTGGAGAATAGAACCGAGGCACCAGCCGGCGGCACCGACTTGCAACAGCACGAATCCCCGCAGCAGCGGACCGCCGAAACCTTCGCGCATCACTTCGGGAGCCACCAGGAGCGCGGTTCCAGCCAGGCCCACCAGCATCGCAAAGATGGTGGGAGCATGCAGACGCTCGCCGCCCGGTATCAGCGCATCGATGCCAACCATCCAAAACGGCGACAGAGTGATGAAGACCGATGCCAGACCGCTGGGCAACCACAACTCCGCGTAGACCAGGCATCCGGTGCCGGCGCCGATGATCATGACGCCGAACAGCGCGGTATACCCAAGCTCGCGGCCGGAGGGCAGATGCGCTTTCGAAAAATACGCGACGGCCAAGAGAATGAATCCCGAGATGCTGTAGCGCACGGCCATGAGGACAGACGGCTCTAGGGACTCGATCGCGATGCGAATGCCGAGGTAGGTGGTGCCCCAGAAAAAGCAGACCGCAGCCAGCGCCAGGTAGGCTTGAAATTGAGGATGGCGCGGCAAAATTCAGGGTAACATTGAGGGTTGATACTCACCGTAACGATCAACCCTTCCGTTGATCGCAATGTGCAAGTCGATCGGCTGGTTTTCGAGGATCGGGCGTATATTCTCGCGCGCAGTGACTCAGCCGGCGGGCGTGGAATGAACGCCTCGCGAGTGCTGCATTCGTTTGGAGCGAAAACGCTGGCCATCGTTACGTCGGGAGGCGGGATCGGGCAGCGCCTGCAAAGGCTGGCCGGGAAGTCCGGATTTCCCGTGAAGGTGGTTCCGATTCAGAACGAGACGCGAGTGAACCTGACCATCACGGACAAGCAAGGACTGGCGCTGCGGCTGAACGAGCAAGGGCCGAAGATCAAACCGGACGAGCTGACGCGGGTGGAAAAATCCGTAGCGAGCCGCCTGGACAATGCTTCGTGGCTGATGTTGTGCGGCAGCATCCCGCCGGGAGTGTCGGCCGATTTCTACACCAAGCTGATCCGGCTGGCGCGCGAGCGCAAAGTGAAGACGCTGCTGGACACGGATGGCGACGCGCTGCTGCACGGGATAGAAGCCGGTCCATCGATTGTGAGTCCCAATCAGCCGGAAGCGGAACGATTATTGAATCGCGCGCTGATCACGCGGGTGCAGTTTCTGGAAGCAGCGACGCGGATCAAAGCCATGGGCGCGGAAGCGGTGATGTTGTCGCTGGGCGGGCGAGGAGTGGTGGCGGTGAACGAAAACCAACTCCTGGAAGTGATCCCTCCACGGACCGACGCGGCGTCGCCGCTGGGCGCGGGAGATGCGCTGGCCGCGGCGTATGTGTGGGCCGCGACCAAGAAAAAAGATTTCGCGGACTGCGTGCGTTGGGCGGTGGCGGCGGGGACGGCGTCGGCGAAATTGCCGGGACTGGAATTCGCGAGCCTGGAACAGACCAAGGAAGTTTATAAGGCGGTGGAAGTGCGGAAGGCGTAACCGCTTCCTTTGGTCGCGGCTCGGTTAGGGTCGCGGTTCTGTATCGTCCAGGTCGTTTGGGTGTGTTGAACAACACGACGAAAAGCAGCAGCAGACAGAGCAGCGTGGCGACGCATCCAATGACCAGGTAATCGGTGGATTTGTGCGGCCCCGGCATTACGGTGAGCAGCACGGCCACGGTTACGCCGAAGATCATCACCATGCCGAGAGCGAGCGCTAGTTATTCGGTTCATTTTAGTCGTACTTTTCGAAAATGATCTGCTTGCGATCGAAGCCCAACCCTTTGAGGATACCGCGGACGTCGTCGACCATTGCCTTGAGGCCGCAGATATAAACGTCGAGATCGATTCGTCCATCGAGGGCTTCGAGAAGATGGCTCTGCACGTGGCCGGCGCGGCCGGTCCAGGAAGAATCCGCGCGGCTGAGGGTGGGCCAGAAACGGAAATTGGAATGGCTGCGGGCGAGGGCTTCGAAATCGTCGCGATAGTAGATGGTGTGTTCGTTGCGGATACCGAATAGCAGCGTGAGCTGCCTGGCGTGCGGATGCGAAAGGTAGCCGGGGGCCATGGAGCGGAAGGGCGCGATTCCGGTGCCGGTGGCGATGAAGAGCGCGTCTTTGGCAGGATCGCGCACTACGAAAAATCCGAGGGGCGCGGATATCTCTACGGAATCGCCTGGCTGCATCGTGAACAGGTGCGGTGTGAAGGCGCCGTCGTGCACCAGATTGAGGCACAGCTCGAAGCGATTGCTATCGGGCTGCGACACGATGGAGTAAGGTCGCGTGATCTTCTTGCCGTTGAGGGTCTCGTTGAGCGAAACGAATTGGCCAGGTTTGAAATGGAGCTGCTCGATTTGGGGAACTTCGAAAACGAAGTGGCGGACTTCGGGTGCGATGTCGTGGAACTCAAGGACGGTGGCCTTCATGCGCGATCCACTGCCTCACGGGCGCGATCGAGCAGAGCTTGCACCAGAGCGGGATGGCCGTCGAGCGGCGCGGTGATTTGCATTTCGATATCGCCGTGGGCGCGAGACGCTTCCTGGGCGAGACGGGGAAGATCGCGCTGCATGTGCGTGCCTAGTGTGAGGAAATAGGGGATCACGACGATGCGCTTGGCGCCACGAGCGATAAGGAGCGCGGTAGCGCCGGAGAGATCGGGCTGACCGAGTTCGAGGAACGCGGCTTCGACGGCGTGATTGCCGGAGCCAGCCATTTGCGAAGCCACGTCACGCACGGCTTGATTGGCGGTTTCGATGCGGGAGCCGTGAGCGAAGACGACGAAACCCGTCATACCTGGATCAGGCTGGAGGCGGGCGCAACGCTCTCCTGGTTTAGGGGGAAATAGGCGCGCAGATAGTCCAGGAACGCGCGACTGCGGGGCCGTCCATTATTCTGATTCAATTCCACGCGCTCGAGGAAGACCAGCGTACCGAGGATTTCGGCATCGCGCACGGGCGTAGCGTTTTTTTCGGCGAGCTGCTTGCGCAGGGCATCGACAGCTTCCTGCATGCGCTGATGAATCCCGGCGGCGATCATATTGGCGGGCCGCGTTTCGTAATACAAACCGCTTTGGAGCGTGCGATAGGTGCGGATGAGCGACTGGAGAGCTTCGCGGACGTCGCTATCAACGGCGCCGGCGGAGGCGAGCGAGGCTTCCAGGAGCCGAGAGCTCAAGAACATCAGGAGCGGCTCATGTTCGCGGAGGAATTGTTCGGTGACCTGCACGTCCTGGTTGGGGACTTGGTCCGGATTCAAATCGCGGGGCTTTTCATGGAGGCGCGCTTCGGCGAGGAACGGGCAATCGAGCGGGCAGCTGATGCTGACTTCGCGTTCATTGCCGCAGCAAAGGGAGCAAATTTCGCCACTGACGGCGGGGCAATGGCGGCGCGGTTTGCGCGTCTCACAGATCTTGCATTTCATGGCGGGACGGTACCTTTATGGTAGCACCGGAAATATTGCCGAAGCGTCGGGATTGGATTTTTTGGCGGCGGATTCTTGGTTGCAACTCGCTGAACACAAATGAGTTATGATCCCAGGTGGCGCAAGTGGCCTAGTTTTGTGTTTACCCGTGGAAGTTCTCTTTCGTGATCTGGAGCGCTGAAGTGCCAATTCCAGCGTAGAGCCAGCGAGTCGCGCGGGATTTACGTCGTTTGTTAAGTGCCGGAGGGTTAAGGGAAATCTCGTTGGATTGACGCGTGACCTGCCAAAGCGCACTAGTTTCCGCTCTTCAGTTTGATTTCCGCCGTATCGCCTTTTATCTCGACTGTTGTTCCGAAAGGACGCGATAAGGCGGCTAGCCGTTCGAGGATGTAGCGTGCCTGATCGCCGGTGGCCGGTGTTGGCAAACCTCGGGTCTGGAGGAACAGGTTGTTGGTGTGCTCGTCTTGGAAGTCGGCCTGACCCTGGCCAATCTTGTTCTGCGCGATTGGGCGGAACTTGATGGACTGCAGCGTCTTTCCCTGGAATTCGACATATGCCACTACGCTTTCCCAGTTAATCGGTTCATCCAGCAAGATGTCGAACGGCGGCGCCTGGAAGATGAAATTGCCCAGATCGAAAAAGATGGGGCGGCCGTGATAAATCTCGACACCGTGCAGGAGAGGCGCGCCATGCATCACGATGATGTCGGCGCCCGCGTCCACTTCGGCGTGCGTCCATTGTTTGAGCCAATCTGGAGGGCCGAGACGTTCCGGCAGCTCTTCCAGCATGATGGTCCGGAAGGGCTTGTCGAAGACGTGATTGTGTTCATAGACGATGACGAGATCGGCCTGCTTCTTGGCGTCGCGGATGTTTTGGAGAATGCGCTGCGTATCTTCGGCGTTGGGCTGGTTGCCTTGGACGCGGAGTTCGTTCACGCCAGGCCGCGAGGCTGTGGCGGATCCTCCTTCATCGACAAGGCCTGAGGCCATCGCCACCAACGCGACAGTGCCCTTCGGGGTGTGCAGATAAGCCGGCGCGGCAGCTTCCTGGATGGTGTTGCCAGTTCCGGCATGGGCCAGCTTGAGGCGGCCCGCCTCTTCGAGCGTGTTTTGTATGCCGGGAACCTTGAGATCGAAGGCGTGGTTATTGGAAAGCGACACCAGGTTGAAGCCAAACGACTGCAAGGCGTCGAGCGCTTCGGGCGGAGAGAGAAACCGGCCGTCGAGATGGGACTGACCTTTCTTTTCGTCGACGATGGTGGCTTCGAAATTCGTGAACACGACGTCGCCCTTCAGAAATGACTGGATCACCGGGACGGCGGAAGGCGCGTGGACGCGGATGTCCGAGCGGATCATGGACTGTCCAGTGAGGGTGATGCTGAACCCAGTGGACTGCGCGCGTAGTGTTCCCCACATGCCGAATACGACTGCAAGGCAGGCTACGAATCGTGCGGGCATTGATCGGGTTAAACTTACCAATTAGCCATTATGCCTCTTACTGTCGGCGATCGCCTGGGACCATACGAGATTTTGGAGCGCATCGGCGCGGGCGGGATGGGCGAAGTTTACAAGGCTCGAGATACCCGGCTGGACCGAATTGTCGCGGTCAAGATTTCGAACGAACGCTTCACGGAGCGGTTTGAGCTGGAGGCGCGGGCGGTTGCGGCGCTGAATCATCCGAACATTTGCACGCTGCACGATGTGGGCCCGAATTACCTGGTGATGGAGTACATCGAGGGCGAATCGCCGAAGGGGCCGATGCCGCTGGAGGAAGCAATTCGGATCGCGCGGCAAATCGCCGACGCGCTGGAGGCGGCGCACGAAAGAGGCATCACGCATCGCGACCTGAAGCCACCGAACATCAAGGTCAAACCGGACGGTACGGTTAAGGTGCTGGATTTCGGATTGGCTAAAGTAGCGGCGACTACGAGTGGCAGCGGTGAGCGCTCTCCTACGTTCACGATTGGGATGACGGAAGCGGGGATGATCCTGGGAACGGCGTCGTACATGGCTCCGGAGCAGGCTCGCGGCAAGACCACCGACAAACGCGCCGATATCTTCGCGTTCGGGGTGGTGCTGCACGAAATGATTACTGGCAAGCGCCTGTTCGGCGGCGAGGACGCGGGCGAGATGCTGGCGAAGGTGATTCGCGACGAGCCGGATATCAGCGATACGCCGTCTAGCGTCCATCGGCTGCTGTTGGAATGCCTGCAGAAAGATCCGCGAAAACGGCTGCGGGATATCGGGGATGTGTGGAGACTTCTGGATGGAGTGCCACTAGCGAGTGAAAGCGCACCTGCACAGGCCATACAGCGGGACAAACACAACTGGCTGTGGCCGGCGGTGGCGGCGTTGTTGCTGCTGTGTACGGGGGCTCTGAGCTTCGTGCATTTTCGGGAGAAGCCGCCGGTCGTCATGCCGATGCGGTTTGAAATCGCTCCGCCGCCCAAGACCACACTGACTACGTTCAGCCTTTCTCCAGATGGCCGCAAGCTCGTTTTCAACGCGAGCGCCACAAATGGACGGAGCAGCTTGTGGCTTCGCCAGATGGATTCGCTCCAGGCGCGAGAACTGCCAGGAACGGAAGGCGCGAACCTGGACCCGACATGGTCGCCAGACAGCCAATCGATCGCGTTTGAATCGGGAGGCAGCCTCAGGAGAGTCGAAATCGCGGGCGGGACCCCGCAGATATTGGCTCCTTATGCGAACCCGGCCACCGGAATTTCGTGGGGCCGCCAAGATGTGATCCTGTACGGAAGCGCAGGCGTCATCCATCGTGTGCCGGCTGCGGGGGGAGAAGCATCGGCGGTGACGGCGCTCGACCCGAAAATTGGTGAGCAGGGGCAAGGCCGTCCGGTTTTCCTGCCGGATGGAAAGCATTTCCTGTACTTCCGGCTCATGACAAAAGCGGACAAGACAGGCATGTACGCGGGTTCACTGGATTTGAAGCCGGCTGAGCAATCACAGAATCGTTTGTTCGACAGTTCGGCCGGAGTAGCGTACACGCCATCCACGGATGCCAGCGGTGGTTACCTATTTTTTATGCGTGGAGAATCGTTGCTGGCCCAACCCTTTGACGCTGGCCGAATCGCGCTGACTGGGCGCGCGGTCCAACTGGCGGACCGGGTGAGTGTGAACTTATACAACGGTTTGTTTTCGGTTTCGAACAACGGCATGCTGGCTTACGCGGTGACGGGAGGCAACAATCGGCAATTGACATGGTATGACCGGGAAGGGAAAATTCTGGGCCATGCTGGAGACCCGACGACGCGAGACGAGATGGCGCTATCGCCAGATGGAACACGAGTGGTGGAGGGGCGGGCGGATGATCGAGGAACGTGGGCGGTATGGATGCTGGATCTGGCGCGCAGCGTCAATACGCGCCTGAGCTTCGAGGGCGGAGGGGGGAGCGCGACTTGGTCACCCGACGGCAAGGAGGTTGTTTACGCGCCTGGCGGAGGACAGTCCGCGGATTTGTATCGCAAGCCGGCGAATGGCGCGGGCCAGGGCGAGGTAGTGTTGCACTCGGACGGGATCAAGACGCCGGATGACTGGTCGCGCGACGGCCGGTTCCTGCTGTTTATGCAACGAGGGAAAGATACGGGCGCCGATTTGTGGGTGCTGCCGATGGAGGGGGATCACAAGCCGGTTCCGTACCTGGTGACACAGTTCAGTGAGTCGCAGGGGCAATTCTCGCCGGACGGGCATTGGGTAGCCTACACGTCGAACGAGTCGGGGATCCGGGAGGTTTATGTGCAACCGTTTCCCAACTCGAGCGGCGGGAAGTGGGCGGTGTCCAATGGCGGAGGGGGGCAAGCGCGCTGGCGGCGGGACGGCAAAGAGCTGTTCTATTTCACGCCGGACAGTACGCTTATGGCTGTTAGCGTGACGACAACGGGCGGGTCATTTGAGCCCGGAGTTCCCAAACCGTTATTCCATACAGCGGTTCTGGGGGGCACGGGCGGAGGGCCGACGACATCGTGGCGCTGGGACGTTTCTCCGGATGGCCAGCGGTTTCTGGTGAACACTGCGTTGGATGAGGCGACGGCAGCGCCGGTGACGGTGGTGCTGAATTGGCAGAGCGCGATGAAGTAGCGATCATGGCGGACGCGCTCAGCCTGTGCATGCTGGTGAAGAACGAAGAGCGTAATCTGGCACGTTGTCTGGATTCGGTGCGGGGGCTGGCGACGGAGTTGATCGTCGTGGATACCGGTTCGACGGATACGACGCCCAAAATCGCGGCCGAATATGGCGCGCAGGTGATTCCGTTCGATTTTTCGCGGGTGGATTTCGCGGCGGCTCGGAATCGGGCGATCGAGCGCGCGAGTGGCCGGTGGATTCTGGTGCTGGACGCCGATGAGAGCCTGGATGGGGCCAGCGCGCCGATGGTTCGAGAGCTAGTGGCGGGCGGAGAGAATGCCGGGTATTTTCTGGAGCGGCATAATCATTCGCATTCGCCGGATTCGTCCACATCGACGCGTGATTATGTTGTGCGGCTGTTTCCCAATCGGTCTGGGTATCGGTATCGGGGCCGTGTTCACGAAACTATCGATGGCGCGATTCTAGCGGGCGGCGGGCGGCTGGTTAAAACCGCGATTCGGATCGATCACAACTTCGCTTCGGATCCGGAGGCGCGGCGGCGGAAGAACCATTGGTACATCGCGATTCTGCAGGAAGAGATCGCGGCCGATCCGAGCGACGATTCGCGGCTGGATTTTCTGGCGGCTGAATATCATCAGCTGGGAAGGTTCGATGAAGCGGCTGAGGTTGCCGAGCGCATCGCGAGGTTGCGGCCTATGGACGCGAGAGCGCATTTGTTCGCGGGCACATATCATTTGATTTATCAGAAAGACCTGGCGAGGGCGCGGGCGGATTTCGAGCGGGCGTTGGAGCTGCGGCCGGGATATGCGGAGGCGGAGGGTTTTTTGCGGGTGATTGCGGAGCGGGAGGTCGGGGAAGGCGAGTTCCTAGTGTGAGCGCGGACGCTGCCAGCAGTCCGCGGGCGGTCATCTCCTTCTTCAGAAGCACGGCGATTTCCGGGAACTCCTTCTTGGTGTTCGAAACGAACACGCCGCCGGCGAGCATGAGCGGGGTCCAGCCGAGGCGATTCTTGGCGTCCACTTGCGCACCGTGGTCGATCAGGTATTTCACGATGTTGATTTGTCCCGAGACCACCGCGCCGTGCAAGGCCGTGGCGCCTGACCAGCGTACGTCGCCTAGGGCGTTGGGCGGCATGTTGTTGATGTTCAGCGGATAGTTGAGCAGCAGGTACTGGCCGTCGCCTTCGATCGGATATTCGCCGAAATCGGCATGGGCGTTGATGTCGTTGCCGAGCTCGATGGCGACTTTGACTGCGTCCAGGCGCTCGCTCTCAGGGCATCCAGCGTAGGGGCCGGGGCTTTCGCCATCCCAATAGCCGATGCCGGCGGCGGCCATGAGCGGCGTGATGTTTTGCACGGTTGGCATTTTGGGATCGGCGCCACCGGCGGCGAGCACGCGCATATAGGCGGCGTCACCACTTTGAGCGGCGATATAAAACGGCGTGGCTCCGACGTAGCTGATGTACTTGCGGCCGATGGGGATGTCGGGAGGCAATTTCACCTGACCGAAATCACGGTTGTACTTAATTTCCTTCCAGGCGATGCGGACGTCGGGGTTGGCGCCGTGGGCGAGCAGAGCCTTGGCGAACTCCAGGCTGTCGAGCTTTTCCTTGCTGCACCGGCGGCCCTAGGGGCGGGCCGCCCGCGCCAGCGCTGGGGCTGGAGCCGGGACGGCGCATCCATGCGAGCGAATGGAGGACGGAACCGCGCGGATCGGGAGCATTGGGATTTGCGCCGTGATCGAGGAGCACGACGCCAAGTTCGTAATAAGCATTGATGGCGGCCATGCCAAGCGCGCTGGTACCGTCGGGCGCGACGTCATTGACGTTGGCTCCATGGGCGAGCAGGACCTTGGCCACGTCGATGTGCCCGTTGCGAACGGCAAACAGAAACGGCGTGAATCCGCTATTGGATTTGGCGGTGACCTCGGCGCCAAACTCGATCAGCATGGATGCAGCATCGGCGTTGCCTTCCGAAGCCGCCCACATGAGAGCGGTTTGACCTTTCCAAGGCTCCCTCGAGTTGACGTTCGCGCCATGGACCAGCAGAAGCTTCACGGCGTCGAGCTTGCCGGTGAGGGCGGCGGTCATGAGAGCGGTTTGGCCTTGCTCGGAAGTGGCATTGGGATCGGCGCCCGCTTTGAGAAAGCGTTCGATCAAGGCGGCGTCGCCGTTGGTGCAGGCGAGCGAGAGCGGCGTGATGTTGTAGCGGGAGGCAGCCTTCACGTCGGCGCCCGCGGCGAGCAGGAGACCGGCGATTTCGAGATTGTCGCGCTGGGCGGCCCAATGGAGTGCAGAGAAACCGTCGGCTTCGATGGCGTTCACGTCGGCGTGCTGGGCGAGGAGCGATCGGACGGTTTTGGCGTCACTGTTTTTGACGGCGTCGATTAAATGAGAATCGGCGGCGTGCAAGCTAGCGATCGAAATGGCCAGCAAAATCAGTAGGCGCACGACTTGAGTGTAATATATCGAATAGGTAACGTTGGAGAGCGTGGTTAAGGCAATCGCAGCTTTATTCATCGGGTCGCTGGCCGCGATTTGCACCGCGCAGACTCCCGCTCCAGCCGCGGTCTTCAACAAATATTGCGTTACCTGCCACAATCCCAAGCTCAAAACCGGTGGTTTCGTGCTGGATCCGGCCGAGTTGGAGCACGTGGCGGCGCATGCGGAGCAGTGGGAAAAGGTGGTCAAGAAGCTGCGGACGCGCGCGATGCCTCCGGCGGGGCTCCCCAGACCCGACGAAGCGACTTACGACTCGACGGCGGCATGGCTTGAGACCGGATTGGATCGGGCCTCGGCGGAGCATGTTGAATTGGGCAAGCTGCCGCTGCTGCATCGGCTGAGCCGCACCGAATACGAGAACGCGGTTCGCGACTTGCTGGGGTTGGATGCGCTGCCGCAAGAGATGAATTATTCGCTGCTGCTGCCACCCGATAACGCGAGCAGCGGGTTCGACAATCTGGCGGATCTTCTGTTCGTTTCGCCGACAGCGATGGAGAGCTATCTGGAGGCGGCGCGCAAGATCAGCCGGCTGGCGGTGGGCGATCCGTCCATGCCGGTGATGGTGAACACGTACCGGTTATCGGGCGAGCACACGCAAGACATCCAGGTGCAGGGGCTACCGTTCGGGACTCGGGGCGGGCTGGGTGTGCGGACGGATGTGCCGCTGGACGGCGACTACGTGTTCAAGGTGGAGCTGGCGGGAGCGCCGCGCGAAGCGGAGAAGCTCGAAATCACGGTGGACGGGGCACGAGTGCAGCTGGTGGATGTTGGCGAGAAGCCGCAGCCGGGCGCCGCTCCACGGGGCTTTCGAGGAGCGCAGAAGCCGCTCGAGATCCATGTGGCGTTGAAGGCGGGGCCGCGCACGATCGGCGTGACGTTTGTGCAGAAGACCGAGGCGCGCGATGAAGAAACGGTGCGGCCGCGGATGCGTGGGCGCGGGACGGAACTGGCGATCGACATTGTGACGATCAGCGGACCGTATCACGGGCTGGCGGCTTCGGACACGCCGAGCCGGCGTCGAATTTTCGTATGCCATCCGGCGGGCGCTTCAGATGAGGCGGCGTGCGCCAAGCAGATCTTGCTCAGCCTGGAACGGCGAGGATATCGGCGGCCGGTGGGCGATGCGGATTTGCAGGACGTGATGCCGTTTTACGCGGCTGGGCGCAAGGATGGGAGCTTCGATCGCGGGATCGAGCAGGCGCTGGAGCGGCTGCTGGTGAGTCCACAGTTTTTATTCCGGATTGAGCGCGATCCGGCTGGAATCGCGGCTGGGACGGCGTATCGGGTGAGCGATCTGGAACTGGCGTCGCGGTTGTCGTTCTTCCTTTGGAGCAGCATTCCGGACGACGAATTGCTGAATGCGGCGGCCCGGGGGAAGCTGAAAGACCCGGTGGTTTTGGAGCGCGAGGTGCGTCGGATGCTGGCCGATCCACGGTCGGAATCGCTAGTGACGAATTTCGCCGAGCAGTGGCTGTACGTGCGCGATATCGACGCGAAGAAGCCCGATGAACTGCTGTTCCCGGATTTCGATGAGACGCTGCGAGACGCGTTCCGGCGCGAGACCGATCTGTTTCTGGACAGCGTGCTGCGCGGGAATCACAGCGTTTTGGATCTGATGACGGCGAACTATACGTTCGTCAACGAGCGGCTGGCGAAGCATTACGGGATTCCGAATGTGGAAGGGACCTACTTTCGTCGAATTACGCTTCCGCCGGATAGTCCGCGCGGTGGACTGTTGGGGCAGGGAAGTATTTTGACGCTGACATCGTATGCGACGCGGACCTCGCCAGTGCTGCGCGGGAAATGGATTCTGGAGAATATTCTTTCCGCGCCGCCGCCTCCTCCGCCGCCCAACATTCCGCCGTTGAAGACCGAAGCAAGCGACAGCGGGAAGCCTTTGACGATGCGGCAGGCGATGGTGATGCATCGCGCGAATCCGGTATGCGCGAGCTGCCATGCGCGGATGGATCCGATCGGCTTTGCCATGGACAATTTCGATGCGGTGGGGCAATGGCGCGATACGGATGCAGGGCAGCCGATTGATGCGTCGGGCGTGCTTCCGGAGGGGACCAAATTTAACGGAGTGGCCGAGCTGAAGAAGGCGCTGCTGCGGCAGCCGGAGCAGTTCGTGGATACGATTGCGGAGAAGCTGCTGATGTACGCGATCGCGAGGAACGTGCAGTATTACGACCGGCCGGCGATTCGGAACATCGTGCGGCAGGCAGCGGCGAGCAACTATACTTTTGCGTCGCTGGTGCTGGGCGTGGTGAAGAGCGCGCCGTTTCAGATGCGGAAATCGCAGACCGAAGAGCCAGCGAAACCGCCCGGCGTGACGACGGCGGCGCTTAAGTAGTCCTAATTTGGCTTGTTGGGGTCGTTGCCGGGAACGGGCCGGCCTTCGGCCGATAATTGCGCTGAAGCGGCGTGGTCCATGATCAGCACGCGGCTGAGAAATTCGTCGAATTCCTCGTCGGTCATTTCCAGTTGCGCGCTCAAAGTCATTTCCTCGAGCTCGCGATTGGCCTGCGCTTCGGTGATCTCACCGGCTGCCATTTGTTCCACATGCCTGTGGACCAAGGCGATAAACCGTTCCATCCAGCTGCTGGCGGTCATCGTCAACAGGCTAGCATTCTTTTGAGCTGTTAAAATGAAGCAGCATGTTTGTGGCGAAAACGGCGCTGGCTCGCAGGACGTTTCTTCGCGGAATGGGCACTGCCCTGGCGCTGCCGTTTCTGGACGCGATGGCGCCCGCGCTTTCGGCAAAAACAGCGAAGTTCACGCCGCGTCTGGGATTCGTTTACACTCCCAACGGGTTTATTCAAGATCAGTGGATTCCGACGGCCGCAGGGGCTCGATTTGAGCTGACACCGAGTTTAAAGGCTTTAGCGCCGGTGCGCGACAACCTGACTGTGATCACCCGGCTGGCTCATTTGCAAGCCAACACATTCGGCGACGGAGTGGGCGATCATCCGCGGGCATCAGCGGTATGGCTGAGCGGCGTTCACGCCTGGGACCGGACGCAGCCGGGCATGGAAGTGAAGCTGGGTACGACGGCGGATCAGATTGCGGCGCGCGTGATCGGCAGGGATTCGCAAGTTCCTTCGATTGAGATCGTTCTGGAGAAGCCGACGCAGATTGCGTGCGACACCAGCGATTGCTTTTTCGTGAACACGATTTCGTGGCGGAACCCGACGACGCCGAATCCGACCGAGGCGCATCCGCGGATTGTTTTCGAGCGACTGTTCGGCGATGGGGGCACTGCCGCGCAACGGCTGGCCCGGATGCAAAAGACCGGCAGCATACTGGATTCGGTGCTGCAAGAAGTGAGCCGATTGCAGGGGACGCTGGGACCGGGCGACCGGACCAAGCTGACCGAATATCTGGATTCGGTCCGCGAGATCGAGCAGAGGATTCAGAGCACCGAGAAGAAGGGCGCGACATCGCCGATCGAGCTGCCGGACCGACCGGTGGACATTCCGGAGACATTCGAAGAACATGCGAAGTTGATGTTCGACTTGATGGCGCTGGCGTACCGGGCCGATATCACGCGGGTGTTCACGATGATCATGGCGCGGGAGCTGAGCTCGCGCACGTATCCCAATATTGGAGTGCCGGAGCAGCATCATGCGGTGTCGCATCATCGCAACGATCCGGCGCTGATCGCGAAGAAAGCCAAGATCGACGCGTATCACATCTCGCTGTTCAACTATTTTCTGGAGCAACTGCAGAACACGCCGGATGGCGATGGATCGCTACTGGATCACAGCCTGATTCTGTACGGCGGCGGTATCGGCAACGGCAATCTGCACGAGCACACAAATCTGCCATTGCTGATGGCGGGCAAGCTGGGAGGCCGGGTGCAGCCGGGGCGGCACATCGTGTATCCGGAAAATACTCCGATGAGCAATTTGCTGCTGACCATCCTGGACAAAGCGGGCGTGCCGACAGAGAAATTGGGCGACAGCACGGGCCGAATTCAACCGGACTATCTGACAGTTTAAGTTCCGACGTGCGAGCCGTAGCGGCGCGTATAGACTTTCGTAAATTCGGCGCCCAAGAAGAACAGCTGTGCCGAATAGTAAATCCAAACCAGAAGCAGAACGACGGCCCAGGCGGCGCCATAAGTGGATTCAAAGCCGACCCGCACCAGGTAGAGCGCGATCAATTGTTTGCCGATGGTGAACAGGAGTGACGTGACGGACGCACCGATGGCGACGTCCCGCCATTTCAGAGGGACATCGGGGATCAGTTTGTAGACACCCGCGAAGAGCAGCGTGACCACCACGAACGAGGACGCAAACTCGACGGAGCGCAGAACCAACGGGGAAGTGGGCGTGAGCGGCCGGAAGAACTCTCCGATGGAGTCGACCACTGCGCTAAGCACCAGCGAGATGAAGAGCAGCGATCCAGCGGCAAGGATGATCAAGGACGAGAAGAGGCGTTCTTTGAGGAGGCGAAAGAGACTACGCCAGGCGCTCTCCACGGGCGATTTCACTTCCCAGATGAGATTGAGCGCGTCGTGAAGCTCGACGATGACCGATGATGCGCCCACAATGAGGGTAACGATGCTGAGAGCGGTTGCGACAACACCGGCGGACGGTTGATGGGTACTCCGGATTGCCGACTGGATGGCTTGCGCGGCCTCACCGCCGACAAAGTTTTGAATCGACCACGCCAGCTGGCCGTCCACGGCTTTTTGTCCAAAGACGAGATCGGCCACCGTCATCGAAATCACGAGCAGCGGTGCGATAGCGAGGACCGCATAGTAGGCCAAAGCGGCGGCCAGGCGCGGCGCATTGTCGTTCGACCACTGGCTAAAGGTTTCCTTGATAAGCGTGGCGGCGCGGCTAGGCATGAACCTTCACGAATATCATTAATGATATTCTGAATTTTCGGTCGCGATTCAGCCCGATTTGGGACAGGCCGATGTGGGTAACGTGCAAAAGATCCTGGTTGTCGAAGACGATCCTACTAACCGGCTTCTTGCGACAAACATTTTGATCAAGAACGGCTACGCCATCGCGATCGCAAAAGACGGCGCGGAAGCCGTTGCGATGTGCTTGGAAGAGACTTTCGCTCTGATCCTGATGGATGTCCAGATGCCGAATCTGAATGGTCTGGAAGCCACCGCCGCGATTCGAAAACAGGAGCAGGGCAGCGGCCGGCATACTCCGATCCTGGCGGTGACGGCGCATGCGATGGAAGGCGATCGCGAGCGCTGCATTGAAGCAGGAATGGACGACTACATGTCGAAGCCGATCCACTCCAAGGATCTGCTGGTGAAGATTGAGGCGATGATCGCGCAGGGTCGTGGATGAAGAGTATGACACGTGTATTCGCAGTGCTTTTGCTGCTGGCCGGAGGCGCTCGTCCGCGTATTGGCGCAGACGCCCGCGGAACCGGGCGCGGTGGTGGGGGTGGGAGGATTCAGCCATATCGTCGCGAATGTCGAGAAGTCGGTGGAATTCTATCGCGACGGGCTGGGGCTAGAGATGCCGAATCCGCCGCGCGCTTTCGATAGCACGCAGTGGATTATCGATATGGGCAACACGCCGGGCGCGCAATCGCGGCCTGCAATTCTGCGATATCCCGGGATCGAAGCTGGGAGTGGAGTTGATCGATTACAAAGACATCGATCGCCAGGCGGCGCATCCCAGGTTTCAGGATCCGGGCGCGGCGAGCCTGATTCTAACGGTGCGCGATATGGATTCGATTATGGCCAGGCTGAAGGCCGCGCATGCGCACATCAACAGCAAGGGCGGCGAACCGGCGACGATCATGGGCGCCAATGGGAGCCGAGGCAAAGTGGTGTTCGTGCAGGATCCGGATGGATTTTTCGTTGAGCTTTCACAACGCAACCCGGCGCCGGCGACGACCGCGCCCGATTCCAGCAATATTATCGGCGGGGCTTTTGAGATCATCGTCGCGGATTTGGATCAGACTTTGCGCCTGTATCGGGATGTGTTGGGATTTCAGACGCAGCCGCCGACGGCTTGGGATGGAACCAAACTCATGATGGACACGGCGGGAACACCGGGCGCTCAGTTCCGCAGAAGCGCGGCGATCATTCCCGGGACGTCCGTGATGATGGCTTTCATGGAGTTTAAGGATATCGACCGTAAGCCGCTGCATACGCGGGTGCAGGATCCGGGCACGGCCATTTTGCAGGTGGGCGTGCGGGATATCGATGTTACGGTGAAGGCGCTGAAGGCCGCTGGAGTCACGGTGATATCGAAGAATGGGGAGCCGGTGATGAACGGCACGTCGAAGTTCTGCATTGTGCGCGATCCGAATAATTTGTTTCTGGAGCTCTTTCAGCGAGGTAGCCCCAGACGAAACAGCGCCGCAATAGTAACCTAGTGAAAGAGAATTTCGAATGATTGCAAGCCAACCTTCCGTTCAAACTGTATCCTTTTATGTCAACGGCCAATGGGAAGACGCCGGCGGCCGCCGCCTGATGCCGGTGACCAACCCCGCGACTGGCGCTGAAATCGCGCAAGTGGCCTACGCGACCGCCGAGGATGTGGATCGTGTGGTCGCAAGCTGCGCACGCCGCCTATCTCAAGTGGCGGGATGTGCCGGTGGTGGATCGGGTGCAGCCGCTGTATCGCTATAAAGCGCTGCTTGAAAAGCACGCGAACGAGCTGGCGGCCACGCTAACCACGGAGAATGGCAAGACGATCGACGACGCGCGCGCTCGAAGTCCGCCGCGGCATCCAAATGGTGGAATTTGCGTGCGGGATGCCGAGTCTGATGATGGGCGATTCGTTGAACGATGTTTCGGCCGGGATCGACAGCCATACTATTCGGCAGCCTTTGGGGGTTTGCGCCGGAATCACGCCATTCAATTTCCCGGCGATGGTGCCGATGTGGATGTGGCCGTTCGCGATCGCGGCGGGAAATGCGTTTATCTTGAAACCGTCGGAAAAAGTTCCGATGACGCCGACCATGGCGGCCAAGTTGCTTCACGAGGCGGGCGTACCGGCGGGCGTTTTCAATTTGATTCATGGCGATAAAGTGGCGGTGGATGCGTTGCTACAGCATCCCCTGGTGCGTGCGGTTTCGTTTGTCGGCTCCACGCCGATCGCGAAATATATTTACAAGACGGCCGCGGCGGAGGGAAAGCGCGTGCAGGCGCTGGGCGGCGCGAAGAATCATCTGGTGGTGATGCCGGACGCGCATATGCCCAAGACGGTGGAGAACATCATCAGCTCGGCATTCGGCGCGGCGGGCGAGCGTTGCCTGGCCGGAAGCGTACTGGTGGCAGTGGGAGACTCGGCCGAGCCGCTGCTGAAGCTTTTGGTGGAGAAAGTAAATGAGATGCGGATCGGCGACGGGATCGAGGAAGGCGTCGGCATGGGTCCGCTGGTGACTAAAGAACACAAGGATCGGGTGGCCGGTTACATCAAGAAGGGCGTGGATGAAGGAGCGAAACCCGTGCTGGATGGGCGATCGCACAAGGTTCACGGCGATGGCTTTTTCCTGGGGCCGACCATTTTTGACGACGTGCAGCCGGGGATGACGATCGCGCGGGAAGAGATTTTTGGACCGGTGCTCTCTGTAATTCGCGTGAAGACGCTGGAGGACGCGATCAAGTTGGTAAACACCTCGCCATTCGGCAACGCGACATCGATTTTCACCAGCAGTGGCAAGGCGGCGCGCGAATATTCGGCGCGTGTGGAGGCGGGAATGGTTGGGATCAACGTGGGCGTGGCCGCGCCCATGGCATTCTTTCCGTTCGCCGGTTGGAAGAATTCGTTCTTTGGCGATCTGCACGCGCACGGCAAAGACGCCGTGATGTTCTATACCGAGCAAAAAGTGCTCATGACGCGGTGGTTCTGACGTCTCCGGATCGCCAGCCGGTCCACACGGTTTACGGCGGCGCGCAGCTTTTCAAGGCGGAGACTCCGGCGCGATTGGGAACGATCGCGCTTGATCTGATTCGAAACTACGCGCCTGATGCGGATTCGTTCGCTCAATGCCTGGGACTGGCGGCCGGCGAGTTCGCGAGCGCCGTGTTTCAGCGCACGGTGGCAAAGCTGGAGCGGGAACCGGTAGAAGATTTCCGGATCGATTTCGAAGACGGCTACGGGTATCGTTCCGAGGCCGAGGAAGATGGGCATGCGCGATCGGCGGCGCAGGCATTGGCGCTGGCGCAGACGAAGCCGGGCTTTCCGCCGTTCATCGGGATCCGCATCAAGCCGTTTACCGAGGCGCTGCGGCCGCGGGCCAGCCGGACGCTGGATTTGTTTTTCGACGCTCTGTTTGCCGAGACTATCCAATTGCCAGACAATTTCGTGGTAACGCTCCCGAAGATCAGCGTGCCCGACGAAGTAACGGAGCTGGTGGAAATGCTAGAACGCCTGGAGGCGCGGCATGGGCTGGCGCCGGGCGCCGTAAAGATCGAGCTGATGATTGAGACCACGCAGGCGATCATCGATGCTTCCGGAGGTTTTGGTATTCCGCGCCTGATTGAGGCGTCGCGCGGGAGATGCCGTGGGCTGCACTTCGGTCCTTATGACTACACTTCGAGCTGCGATATCGCGGCGGCCGAACAGCGGCTGGACCATCCGGCGTGCGACTTCGCGCGAAACGTCATGCAAGTGAGCGCGGCCGGGCGCGGCGTGAGCCTTTCCGATGGGCCGAGTACGATACTGCCGATTCCGCGGCATCGCGGGACTTTGACCGAGGAACAAGCGGCGGAGAATCGCGCGATTGTGCATCGGGCGATGCGGCATCACTTCGATCTGGTGCAGCGGTCGCTCGCGAACGGCTATTACCAGGGATGGGATTTGCATCCCGGCCAGATTCCGACCCGATATGCCGCGGTGTATGCGTTCTTTCTGAAGAGCTTGGATGCGGCGGCGGGGCGATTGCGAAATTTCATCGACAAAGCCGCGCAAGCAACTCTAGTCGGCGATGTGTTCGATGACGCGGCCACCGGCCAAGGGCTGCTGAATTTTCTGCTGCGAGGAGTCAACTGCGGCGCGATCACGGAGCAGGAAGCGGCGGCGTCCGGATTGACGATTGAGGAGCTACGCGGGCGATCGTTTATGAAGATTCTGGCCAATCGTGCCAAGTAAGAACGCGTAGTCGAAGGCCACTTCCTTGATTCCTTCGTAGCGGCCGGACGGGCCGAAATGTCCGCTTCCCATGTCGGTTTTGAGCAGCAGCACATTCGAATCCGTCTTCAGCGTTCGCAGCTTGGCGACCCATTTCGCGGGCTCCCAATAAGAGACGCGCGGATCGTTGAGCCCCGCCGTCACCAGCATTGCCGGATACTCGCGTGGCGTCACGTTGTCGTAAGGCGAGTAGGACCGGATGTACTCGTAAAACTGTTTCTCTTCCGGGTTGCCCCATTCCTCATACTCGGCGATCGTCAGCGGCAGCGTGGGATCGAGCATGGTGTTCAGGGTGTCGACGAAAGGCACCTTCGCGATGGCGGCGTGAAATAAATCGGGACGCAGGTTCAAGACGGCGCCCATCAGTAATCCTCCCGCGCTGCCGCCCATGATGGCGAGGCGGTCCGTTGAGGTGTATTGCGCGGCAAGGAGACGTTCGGCGCAAGCGATGAAATCGGTGAACGTGTTCCTCTTGTGAAGCAGCTTGCCTTGATCGTGCCACTCCTCGCCCATTTCGGCGCCACCGCGGATGTGCGCAATGGCGAAGACGAAGCCGCGATCGAGGAGACTGAGGCGGTCGGATGAAAACCTTGGATCAATACTGTGACCATAAGCCCCGTAGCCGTAGAGGAGCAGGGGACTCGTCCCGTTCGGTTGAAAGCCCCTGCGATATACCAAGGAAATCGGCACTTCGACGCCGTCGGGCGCCTTGGCGAAGATCCGCTCGGACTGATATTGCGATGCATCATAACCGCCGCGCACTTCGTATTGCTTCTTTAATTCCCGCTCGCGCGTGCGAATGTTGTAGTCAAACACTGACGCGGGAGTAACCAGCGAAGTGTAGTTAAAACGCAACACGTCGGTCTGATATTCGACGTTGCCGGTGGCGGCGACGGTGTAGACGGGTTCTGGAAACTCGATGTAATGAGAAAATGCGCCGGTGCTATCGCGAATGCAGATTGTCTCTAGTCCTCGCTCACGCTCGTAGACGGCGATGTGACCCTGGAACGAATCGACGCCTTCGATGGTGACGGCGGAGCGCGCTGGGATTACCTCCTGCCAGTTGTCGCTCGAGGGCTGGTTCACATCGGTTCGCATCAGGCGAAAGTTCTTGGCTTGGTCATTGGTGCGGATATAGAAATGCTCGCCGTGATGCGATGCGTCATATTCGATGTCCTGGCGGCGCGGAAGCAGCACTCGAAATTCGCTGCGCGGTTGGTCAGCTTCGAGGTAGCGCAACTCAGAGGTCACAGAGCTGGCGGTCTCGATAAATACAAATCGCCTGCTGCGGGTCTTCGTTAGGCCGACATTGAATCGGGCGTCGTCTTCTTGATACACCAGGGCGTCCGATGCTGCACCGAGTTCATGACGGAAAGCCTGATAGGGTCGTTTGGCCGCATCGAGAACCGTATAGAAGAAAGTGCGGTTGTCGTTGGCCCACTCGAGTGTGTAATAAGTGTTTGCGATCCGGTCGGGCAAGAGCTGACCGGTGGAAAGATCCTTGACCTGGATGGTGTAGGTTTCGTCGCCTTCTAGATCGGTGGAATAGGCGAGGAGCCGGTGATCGGGACTGACGGCGAAGTTACCGAGACGGAAATATTTCTGGCCTTCGGCAAGCGCGTTCGAATCGAGCAGAATTTCTTCGGCTGCGTCGAGGCTGCCGTGCTTGCGGCATTGAATGGAATACGCTTTGCCTTCCTGGGTGCGCGTGTAGTAGTAGTAGCCATCGCGCTTCACCGGGACTGAAAGATCCGTTTCTTGGATGCGTCCGAGAATTTCCTTGTAAAGCGCTTCCTGCAAAGGCTTGCTGGACGCCATGGATTCTTCCGTGAAGCGATTCTCCGCTTCGAGGTAGGGAACAACGTCAGGATCAGAACGATCGCGCAGCCAGAAGTAATTATCGACGCGCGTGTCGCCGTGGAGCGAGATTTCCTTGGGAACGAATTTGGCGCGCGGTGGGGTGTCCAAGTTATTGGTCTATTTCTTTGCCCATGTACAATTCGCTGACCAGTTCGCGATGGTTCTCCAGCACGCGGTTGCGGCGGACCTTCATGGTGGGCGTTAGCTCGCCGGTCTCGACGGAAAACTCCCGCTCCAATATCCGAAACTTGCGAATCTGTTCAAAAGGAGCGAGCAAGCGGTTCACGCGGGCGACGGCTTTCTTTACCTCGGCTTCGGCGGAATCCGCAGCCTCTGCGGCGTTGATAGTAACGAGGGCAGTGACGTATGGCAGGCGGTCGCCGATGAGAACAACGTGATTGATGATGGGTTCGGTCTTAAATAGCAGTTCGATGCGCGCGGGATAGATCTTCTTTCCGTTGGAAGAAACTATGAGTTCCTTCTTGCGGCCCGTGATGTAGACGTATCCATCGGCGTCGAACTCCGCGATGTCGCCGGTAAACAGCCATCCATTGCGCAGCACGGCTTCGGTGGCGGCGGGATCACTCAAATATCCCGAGAACAGCGTCGGACTCTTGATGAGAAGCTCACCGTCTTCGGCCAGACGAAAATCCACGCCCGGGAGTTTCACACCGATGCTGCCGGACTTCGGACGCTCGAGAGGGTTGAAGCAGACCACTCCGGCTTCGGTTAGCCCGTAGCCTTCGATGAGCGGCATTCCGATGGCCGCATAGAATCGCGCCAAATCCTTGCCCAGCGGAGCGGCTCCGGAAACAGCCACCCGAATTCGTCCGCCCAGCCGCACGCGAATCTTCGAAAACACCAGACGATCGGCGATTTTGAGCAAACCCAGCTTGGCTTTCGGCACGGGCCTGCCTTCTTCACGGAGCCGTGCGACTTCGGATCCCAATCCGACCGCGCCATAGAACAATTTCCGCGCGATGGCGCTGCGCTTCTTGACCTCCGCCGATATGCTGGTGAAAATGCGCTCCCAAACGCGCGGTGGCGCCAACAGGAAGGTTGGACGAATGGCCTTCATCTCGTGAGGGAGCTTGGCGAGACTCTCGGAAAACCAGACCGGCACGCCCATGCGGAGGGGCAGGAGTTCGACCACGACGCGCTGCGCAATGTGCGCCGAAGGGAGAAAAGCGATGGTGGAATCGTCAGGAGTAAGTTCAAGCACCTTCGGTCCCATGTCGATGTTGGCGGTGAGAGCGGCGTGGGTGACGAGTCCCATTTTTGGTTCGCCGGTGGCGCCGGAAGTGAGGTAGAGAACGGCGGGATCTTCGGGGCGAACATCGGAATGGATTTTCTCGAAAGCGCCAGAGTCCTGTTTCAGGGCTTTGCGGCCTTGGGCTCGCAGATCGTCTAGGGTGATGGCGCCCTCGGCTTTGCCGGTGAGCAGAATCCACTGCAACTGCGGGAGCGAGGAGCCGCCGGCAGTGATGAGCGCCTGCATGCTCTTGGGATCCTCAACAAACACGGCCTTGGCATGGCTGGCTCGCAAATTGCCGATCTGATCGGCAGCGGGGTAGCTGGTATATAGCGCGGCGGCGATAGAACCGTTCGCGAGCACGCCGAGGTCGGCCAGGTAGAATTCGGCGCGAGTCTCGGAATGCAGCGCGACGGTATCTCCCTTGCGGATACCAAGCTGGCGGAGGCCGCACGCGATCTCCTGGGCCGCGCGCTGATATTCGAGCCAACTATAGGTCTGATAGTTTCCCTTGCCGGTGGGCTGGTGCAACGCGGGAGCCTTGCCGTAGAGCCGCGCGGTTTCTTCGAGGACCGTGTACACGGTGCGAACAGCCATCAGTCTATTGTAAGACGAGCTACCGTTTAGAAGACGTGCTACGGTGTGGATTGTGCCAACGTCCACGCCTGCGAATAGCTGGTCAAAAGAGCTTGAAATAGCCGCGGAAGCGGCGCGAAAGGCGGCCGAGATCGCGCTTCGCTACCAGCCCACGATCGTGGCCGAGACGAAGCCGGATAAATCTCCAGTAACGCAAGCGGATCGCGAGTGCGAGCGGGTGATCGCGCGGATGTTGAGCGATGCGTTTCCCGACGATGGAATTATGGGCGAGGAAGGCGCCCGTTCCGATTCCCGCAGCGGACGGCGCTGGATCATCGATCCGATTGATGGAACGCGCGACTATGTGCGGGGCAATCCACTATGGGCGAATCTGATCGCGCTGGAAGCGGACGGCGATGTTGTAGTGGGTGTGGTGAATCTACCGGTGCTCGGGAAATTCTATAGTGCCAGCCGCGGGGGCGGGGCGCATCACAATGGATCAAGAATTCACGCGTCTGCGAAAACTCTGGTTGGCGACTCGGTGCTCTGTGTGAACGGTTACGACAAGATGGCCAAGTTGCCGTTTCGTGGACGTTTGTTGGACTGGATGGAGCGCTTCTGGGCGGTGCGCGGAATGGGCGGGGCGGCGGACGCGATGATGGTGGCGTCAGGGCAAGCGGAAGTCTGGATTGAGCCCGTGGCGTCGCCTTGGGACTTCGCGCCGTTGAAAGTGATCCTGGAAGAGGCGGGGGCACGCTACCTCAACATCGATGGCGGTTCCACTATTTATGCCGGCAATGCAGTTGGCTGCGCGCCTGGCCTGGAGCAGGAAGTCCGGCGTTTCCTTCACGGCTAAACATCGTTAAACACCCTTCATGTGAGGGCATGTTAACGGGCTCCGGCGAGAGTCTGCGGCCGGAAGTGTGTTTACAGAGTCAGGAGATCAATTATGAAACGCACGTTTCTAGCACTTGCCGTAGCGGGGATGATGATCAGCGCCGTAAGCATGGTGCAGGCGCAAGAGATTCAGCAACGAAAGGAGAACCAGCAGGAGCGGATCGGCAGCGGGGTTAAGAACGGTTCGCTGACAGCGGGCGAGACCGCCAACCTGGAGCACAAGGAAGCGGGATTGAATCACGAGATTCGTCAGGATCGCAAGCAAAATGGCGGCAACTTGACGAACAAAGAGAAAGCGCAAATCAATCACCAGCAGAACAAGCTGAGCCGCAACATCTATCGCGATAAGCATAACGCGGCGCATCAGGCGAAGTAGTTTATTTGAGGAACAGGCTGAGGCGCGACATGGCCTGTTCCAAAATAGGGCGATCGGCGGCGTAACAGATTCGCACGGAACCTTCGCCGCCGGCTCCGAACGCGACGCCTGGCGCCAAGCCCAGGTTGGTTTCGAGCAGCAGCCTTTTGCAGAAATCGAATGAGTCGGATGCGCCTGCGATTTTCGGAAACAAATAGAAAGCGCCGTCGGGTTTGGGCACAGTGACGCCCGGCATTTTGGCGAGCGCGGCCAGACAGAAGTCGCGATTTTCCTTGAGACGGAGCAGCATTTCGGCCAGCGCAGTTTCGCCCCAAAGCAGCGCTGTTTCGCCGGCGCGCTGCGTAAAGCTGGGCGCGTGGGACACAACAAATTCGTTGAGCTGGGTTGCTCGCGCGGCCAAATCACGGCGCGCTACCAGCCATCCCAGACGCCAGCCCGTCATGCAATATGCTTTCGAGAACGACTGGATCACCATCACGGCGTCGTCGCGAGTGGCGAGTTTCAGAATCGATGGCGCGGGGGTGATTAGTTTCTGTCCGGTGTAATTCAGGCGTTCATATACTTCGTCGGCCATCAGCCACAGGCCGTGCCGGCGGGCGAAGTCGAGCAACTGGCGCTGCTCATCGATGGTGGCGACCCAACCCAAAGGATTCGAGGGTGAGGTATAGAGCAGCAAGCGCGTCCGCGGCGTGACGGCGGCTTCAAGCGCGCCGAAATCGATTCCGTAGCGATCGCCGGCCAGTGGCTGCGCAATTTCGATAGGCACGGCGTTCGCGAGCGCAACATTGGCCGCCCCGTTGGGCCAGGCGGGTGTGAGCACCAGCGCTTCATCGCCGGGATCGAGCACGCAACGGATGGCGAGGTGCAGGGCTTGTACTCCGGACGCGGTGATGACGATCTCGTCCGCCGGGTCCAATTCGACGCCGTGCAAATCCTGGTAATAACGCGCCAGAGCTTTTCGCAAGGAGGGCAGACCGGCGTTCTCGGTGTAAAACGTGTACCCATCCGCCATGGCCTTTTGCGCGGCGCGTTTGATGAATTCGGGGGTGGGGAGGTTCGACTCGCCGAAGTAGAGCTTGAGCACGCCGTCCATGGTCATCGCGAGCTCGGCAATTTCACGAATGCGGGAATGTGGGACAGCGAGCGCCGAGGGGGCGACGGCGGGGGCTGTTTTGATATGGGGCTGACCGGACACGGCTAACGGCGAATTTTGGAGGCGACCAGTTCCTCGACCTGCACCAGTTCCGTGGGATAGTTGCCGGTGTAGCAGGCGTAGCAGTATTCGTCTTGGGCGTCGTAGACGGCTTTGCGCAGAGAATCAAGCGAAAGGAAGGCCAGCGTGTCGGCTTCGACGTATTGGCGGATCTCCTCGATCGAATTATTAGCTGCGATCAGCTCGCTTTGACGCGGCGTATCCACGCCATAGAAGCAAGGCGAAATCGTCGGCGGACAAGAGATGCGCAGGTGGACTTCGCGCGCGCCCGCATTGCGAACCATGCGAACGATTTTTCGACTTGTGGTCCCGCGCACGATAGAATCGTCCACCAGAATCACGCGCTTGCCTTCCAACTGATGGCGCACGGGATTGAGCTTCAGCTTCACGCCGAAGTCGCGAATGGCCTGCGATGGCTCGATGAAGGTGCGGCCCACGTAGTGGTTGCGGATGAGAGCCTGGCGGAAAGGAATGTTGGATTCCGAAGCGAAACCAATGGCCGCAGCCACTCCGGAGTCGGGAACTGGAACTACGACGTCGGCATCCACGGCGGATTCACGCGCCAATAAACGCCCCAGATTCTCGCGCGATTGTCCTACGGAACGACCGAACACGATGGAATCGGGCCGGGAAAAATATACGTGCTCAAAGACACAATGAGCTTGCGGCGCGGCCGGCGCCCAGCGCTCACGAGTTATGCCTTCGGGACCGACACAGACCATTTCGCCGGGTTCGACGTCGTTCACGTACTCGGCGTTGATGAGATCGAACGCGCAAGTCTCGGAGGCGAAAACGTAGGCCGTACCGCCTTCGGGCGAAGGCATTTGTCCAAAGGCGAGCGGCCGAAATCCGTGCGGATCGCGCGCGATGATCACGCGGTCCTTGGCGAGAAACACCAATGAAAACGCGCCTTCGAGTTGCAGCAGCGCTTCCCGCAATGCACCCGCGAGAGTGCGCTCGCGCGAGCGCGCCACCAAGTGCAAAATCACTTCGGTATCGCTGGTGGCCTGGAAGATGGACCCTTCGCGCTCCAACTCCTGCCTTAATTCGACGGCGTTGGTGATGTTGCCGTTGTGGGCAACCGCAATCTGTCCCTTGTTGCAAGCCACCAGGAATGGCTGAGCGTTGAGCAGCACCGTGTCGCCGGCGGTGGAATAACGGGTATGGCCGATGGCCATATTCCCCGGCAGGCTCGCGATTCGTTCCGGCGTGAAAATATCGGCGACATGCCCCATGGATTTGCAACAGCGGATCTCGCGATGGTCGCTAGTGGCGATGCCAGCGCTCTCTTGTCCCCGATGCTGCAGCGCGTAAAGTCCGAGATACGCCAGGTTGGCCGCTTCGCCGTGGCCGTGTATGGCGAACACGCCACACTCTTCGTGGAGCTTGTCCGTTTGGATTTCCACTACTGCTGGTGCAGCAGGCGTTCGAGTGAAGTTTCCCAAGGTTGCCTCAACTCCGTCAGGTCGCAATCCAGCAAGGTATTCGGACCGCAATCAATCCGTAACCGCTCCTTCATCGTAACACCGATACGGGGCCCTTCGACTGAATTCTTTCGCGCGATTTCCACAACTTTTTCGGGCTGCGATGTCGCCACCACAATCCGCGACGGGCCTTCATGAAACAGCGCGAACTCCGGGCGCGTCCCGTCCGGAATTTCGATGTGCGCCCCAATGCCCGCGAGCCCGAAACTGCTTTCGCATAGCGCGACCGCGAGGCCGCCATCGCTCAAATCATGTGCTGCTTCAGCCAACTGGGCAGAGACAATTTCACGGATGGCGCTATGCACGCGTTTCTCGTACGGCATGTCCAAACTAGGTGGCAGTCCCCAGAGCGCGTCGAGAATCACCTTAGCGTATTGTGTTCCGCCCAAGTGCGTCTCATCACTGGCTCCGAAACCGCCCAGCAAGATGAGCGTGAGACCGGCCGACGGGAAGTGAATGGGCGTTGGCTGCGCCGTCTTCATCAGGCCGACGATGCCCATCACCGGCGTCGGGAAAATTGCTTCACCCAGCGTTTCGTTGTAGAGGCTGACATTGCCGCCGGTGATGGGAGTTTCGAAAAATTCGCACGCCTCGGCCATGCCCTCGATCGATTCCACCAGCTGCGCCATGATCTCGGGACGCTCCGGATTGCCGAAGTTCAAATTGTTGGTTGCGGCCACTGGAAGCGCGCCGGAAACCGAAACATTACGGCAACATTCGGCGACCATCAACTTGGCGCCTTCGCGCGGATCGAGCACGCAATAGCGGCCGTTGCCATCGAGCGACATGGCGATGGAAGTGCCGGTTTCCTTGATGCGGATGATGGCGGCGTCGGAGGTCGGCCCGGCCAGCGTGCTGCTACGCACCAGGTAATCGTACTGCTCCCAGATCCAGCGCTTGGAGCAGAGATCGCCGGAGCTCAGAAGCGCGATGAGATCGGCGCGAATAGCAGCGGGTGTGGAACGGTCCGGGATGGGCGGGGCTGCGAGGGGCGCAACACGGGCAGGTTTGGTATGCGGCCGATTGTAGACCGGAGCTTCGTCGGCCAGTGCGCGGTTCGGAATCTCCGCCACGACTTGGCCGTGATCCCTCACGCGCAGCATGCCGTCCGGCGTGACGTAGCCGATGGTGACCGCGTCGAGCCCCCATTTGTGGAAGACGGCGAATACTTCGTCTTCGCGGCCCTTGTCGGCAACCAGCAGCATGCGCTCCTGCGATTCCGACAGCATGATTTCGTACGGCGTCATGCCGGTTTCGCGCTGCGGGACCAAGCGCAGATCGATTTCGACGCCGGTGCCCGCCGCGGCTTCCCATTTCGCAGGTGGAGCACGTCAAGCCCGCGGCGCCCATGTCCTGAATGCCGACGATCGCGCCGGTTTTCATGGCTTCGAGACACGCTTCGAGCAAGAGCTTTTCGAGAAACGGATCGCCCACTTGCACGTTGGGACGCTTTTGTTTCGATTCTTCGGTGAATTCGGCGGAGGCCATGGAAGCGCCGTGGATGCCGTCGCGGCCGGTCTTCGCGCCGACGTAGATCACGGGATTGCCGATGCCCGCGGCCTTGCCGTAGAACACTTCGTCTTTACGGAAGACGCCCAGAGCGAAGGCGTTCACCAGCGGATTGCCGTTGTAGCAGGCTTCGAAGACGCACTCGCCGCCGACGGTGGGGACGCCGAAACAGTTGCCGTAATGCGCGATGCCGCAAACCACGCCTTCGAGAATGCGGCGGTTGCGCGCGAATGCGTCGAGACGGGCCGAAGCGGAGCGAATCCATCACGGCGATGGGCCGCGCGCCCATGGTGAAAATGTCGCGCAGAATGCCGCCGACGCCGGTGGCCGCGCCTTGAAACGGCTCGATGAAGCTGGGATGATTGTGCGATTCGATCTTGAACGCGATCACCCAGCCGTCGCCGATGTCGATGATGCCGGCGTTCTCGCCCGGGCCCTTGCAGCACCAGCTTGCTGCGCGTGGGCAGCTTCTTCAGATGAATGCGCGAGCTCTTGTAGGAGCAGTGCTCGCTCCACATCACGCTGAAGATGCCGAGCTCGGTGTAGCTGGGCTCGCGGCCGAGCAGCGAGACGATCTTGTCGTATTCCGGCCCGGTGAGCTGGTGTGGCCTCGATCACTTGTGGTGTCATTCATTAGCGCGCGGCGACCAAAGCCGAGACCATGGATTGAAAAATCACGAGGCCGTCGGTCGAACCCATCAGCGGATCGCAGGCGCGTTCCGGATGCGGCATCATGCCCATCACGTTGCGCTTCGGTTCAGAATGCCGGCGATGTCGCGCAGCGAGCCGTTGGGATTTTCCAGATAGCGGAAGGCGACGCGATCCTCGGCTTCCAGTTCGATCGAGCGTGCGCTCGTCGGCGAAATAGCAGCCTTCGCCGTGCGCGATGGGAACGCGCAAGCGCTGGCCTTTTGCAGCGTCGGAGGTGAAGGGCGAATTGGTGGTTTCGACGCGCAGCGGTACATGTTTGCAGACAAACTTCAAGCCCGCGATTGCGCAGCAGCGCGCCGGGAAGCAGCCCGCTTCCACCAGAATCTGGAATCCGTTGCAGATGCCGAGCACCAGGCCGCCATCGGCCGCGAACTTCTCGACCTGCTCTGCATCACGGGCGAAAACTTGGCGATGGCGCCGCAGCGCAGATAGTCGCCGTAGGAAAAACCGCCGGGAAGAATCACGGCATCGACGTCGCCGAGCGCTCGAGGCATCGTGCCAGATGAATTCGGCGTGTCTGCCCCAGATTTTGCGAGACCGCGTACCAAGCATCGTGGTCGCAATTGCTGCCGGGAAACACGACGACGCCAAATTTCATCGGGATGACTTTATTATATCAGGTCATCTGATGACAAGATCGAGTCCAGCGGCATCGGTGAACGCGCGGAAATCACGGTCTCGCGTAATGAGGGGAATCCCACGGTCGATGCAACTTTGGACGATCAAGGCATCGCCGAGACGCGCTTTGCGACGCTTGGCCAACACCTTGGCTCGCAACATCCCGGCCCTTTCCCAATAGCCGTCCGTCACTTCGATCAACGGTATTTCTGAAAGGGTTGCCGCTACTGAGGAAGGAAGTTGGGGGGAGCTCAACACTTCGGTGAGCACGGCAGGCGCCATCAGCACCTGCCGGTCCTGCAGCGCTTTTTGCAGAAGCTGTGCGTCCTCGCCTGTGTCTCCCTGGAGGAAAGCAACCCACGTGCTGCTGTCGGCCGCGATCACCGATCGTCCTTCAACTCCTGCCAGGTTAGCGAAAACTTCACTTTGCCCCGGAGTTCGAGTAGCCGGTCATAAGCCTGCGACGCCGCAACCAACTGCAGGCCCGTACGGACGGTCTGCGTGATGCCCGAACCGGTAGCTTGCTGCGCCTTCTCTAACAGCTTTTCCGGAATCTCGATGGTAATCTTGCGAGCTGGTCCTGGTCCCATGGTGCCTTCACTATACCATATTCGATACCAGCATCGAGTATGGTCTCTTTGGCTGGCCTTATTTTGCCCCGAAAGCGCGGAACAACTTGCCCAACGGATCGAAGAACCGGTCCACCACGCGCTCCTTCAGCGGAATGATCGCGTTGTCGGTGATCGTGATGTTCTCCGGGCAGACCTTCGTGCAGCACTTAGTGATGTTGCAGTACCCGATGCCGTGCTGCTTGCGTAAGATCGGGCACGCGATCCTCGTCATCGATGCGGATTCATCTCCAGCTGCGCGGTGTAAATCAAGAAACGCGGGCCGATGAATTCGTCAAATAGCTGATGATCGCGCAGCACGTGGCAAACGTCCTGGCACAGGAAGCACTCGATGCACTTGCGGAACTCCTGCGGACGGTCGACGTCGGCCTGCTGCATCCGCCAGGTTCCATCGGGAGCGTCCGGCTTGCGCGGCTTGAACTTCCTAATGCCCTTCTTGACTTCGAAGTTCCAAGACACGTCCGTGACCAGATCCTTGATCAGCGGAAAGGTCTTCATGGGCTGGACGGTGACGGGCTTATCGAGCGGGAGCGTATTCAGGCGCGTCATGCACATCAGCTTCGGCATGCCGTTGATTTCGGCCGAGCACGAACCGCACTTGCCCGCTTTGCAGTTCCAGCGCACCGCGAGATCGTTGGCCTGTTCGGCCTGGATCTGATGGACGGCGTCCAGCACCACCATGCCCTCGGAGATTTCCGTCGTGTAGTCGCGGAACTGGCCGCCGGACTTGTCGCCGCGCCAGATTTGAAAGGTCGCTGTCGCCATGATTACTTCATCTCCTCGATGATTTGCTTCAGCTCGTCCGTCATGGGCGGCAGAGGCTCCCGCTCAACCTGCATCGCGCCATCGGGCCCCTTCTTGATCACGAAATTGAACGCTCCGAATGTCGGATCCTTCTCCGGATAATCGTCGCGGAAATGCGCTCCGCGGCTTTCCTTGCGTTCGATGGCCGCGCGCGCGATGGCCTCCGATACCGTCAGCAGATTGCGCAAATCGAGCGCGGTATGCCAGCCGGGATTGTATTCGCGATTGCCTGGAATGGCGACTTTGGCCGCCCGCTCCTTCAGTTTCTGAATGCCGTCGATGGCGCGTTCCATTTCGTCCTCGCGGCGGACGATGCCGACCAGATCCTGCATCATGTCCTGCAACTCGTGCTGGACTTCATAGGGGCTTTCGCCCTGGCGTTCGAAAGGCGCGAGCGACTGCTTCGCCACTTCTTCCACTTGCGCCATGTCCACGGAGCCCGCCGTGTGATCCTTGGCGAACTTCGCCGCATACTCGCCGGCGCGCTTGCCGAAGACCACCAGATCGGACAGCGAATTTCCGCCCAGTCGATTCGCTCCGTGCAATCCGGCGCCGCATTCGCCGGCGGCGAACAGTCCCGGCACGTCCGACATCTGCGTATCGCCATCCACGCGCACGCCGCCCATCATGTAATGCGTGGTGGGGCCGATCTCCATCGGCACCTTCGTGATATCGATATCGGCCAGCTGCTTGAACTGGTGATACATGCTGGGCAGCTTTTTCTTGATGTGCTCGGCCGCGTTGGGCAGCTTTTCCTTGATCCACGCGATGTCGAGGAACACGCCGCCGTGCGGACTGCCGCGGCCTTCCTTCACTTCGCGCACGATGCAGCGCGCCACGTGATCGCGCGTCAGCAGCTCCGGCGGACGGCGCGCGTTCTTATCGCCCTGCGTGTAGCGCCAGCCTTCTTCCGGATTGTCCGCCGTCGAGCTCTTGTAGTTGGCGGGGATATCGTCGAACATGAAGCGCTTGCCCTCGTTGTTCCGCAGCACGCCGCCTTCGCCGCGCACGCCTTCGGTGACCAGAATGCCGCGCACGCTGGGCGGCCAGACCATGCCGGTGGGATGGAACTGCACGAACTCCATGTCCATCAGCGTCGCGCCGGCGTGATAGGCCAGCGAATGGCCGTCGCCCGTGTATTCCCAGCTGTTGCTGGTGATCTTGTACGCGCGCCCGATGCCGCCGGTCGCCAGCACCACGGCTTTGGCGTGAAACAGCTTGAAGCGCCCGCGCTCGCGATCGTAACCGAACGCGCCCGCCACGCGGCCGGCGTTCATCAGCAGCGTGAGGACCGTGCACTCCATGTGGACATCGATGCCCTGATGGATGCCGTGATCCTGCAAGGTGCGGATCATCTCGAGGCCCGTGCGGTCGCCCACGTGCGCCAGGCGCGGATAGCGATGGCCGCCGAAGTTGCGCTGCAGAATCTTGCCGTCTTTGGTGCGGTCGAAAAGCGCGCCCCAGGCTTCCAGCTCGCGCACGCGCGCCGGAGCTTCTTTGGCATGCAGCTCGGCCATGCGGGGATTGTTCAGATACTGGCCGCCGCGCATGGTGTCGGCAAAATGCACGCGCCAGTTGTCGCGATCGTCCACGTTGCCCATGGCGGCCGCCATGCCGCCTTCGGCCATCACGGTGTGGGCCTTGCCGAGCAGCGATTTGCAAACCACGCCGACCTTGACGCCGCCGGCCGACGCTTCAATCGCCGCGCGCAATCCCGCGCCGCCCGCGCCGATCACCAACACGTCGTGTTCGATCGTCTGGTATTCCGCCGCCATTAGAGTATTCTCCAATCCGTCCAGATGCCCATGGAGCACATCCTTACGTACAGATCGGAGAAGCCTACCCAGAACAGGCTCATCCACGCAAACAGCATGTGGCGCCGATTCAGGCAGCTTACGCAGTCGTACATTTTCTTGCGGATCGGACGTCGCGAGAGCACATCCACCATGCCGCCCACCAGGTGGCGGAGCGAATGGCAGCCCAGCGTGTAGCTGCCCAGAAGACAGACGTTGACCAGCAGCACCAGCGTGCCCACGCCGATGCCGAACTTGCCATCGAACCACATCGCCTTCCACACGTCGTGCGCCAAGAACACCAGAAACAGGATCGCGACGTAGAGAAAGTAGCGGTGGATGTTTTGAATGATCAGCGGGAAGTAGCGCTCGCCCCAATACTTCTTGCGCGGCTCGCCGACCGTGCAGTTGGGCGGATCGGCCCAGAAGGCCTTGTAATACGCGCCGCGATAGTAATAGCAAGTGAGGCGGAAGCCGCCTGGGAAGATCAGGATGATCATCGCAACCGTAACGAAACTCGGCAGAAAGGACGGCATGGCGTCCGAACCACGAGTCTTCGCCGGGGTGGCCAAAGATCAGCGGCGAATACATGGGCGAAAGGTAGGGGCCGTAACTGTAATGGTTGCCTTGAAAAGCGGCCCAATTGGCGTAAACCAGGAAGCCGCCGAGTCCAAGAAGCGTCAATAAGGGGTAAAGCCACCAGGCGTCGCGGCGGGCCGTCTTTCCGAATCCGCCACGCTCAACGGGAACGTCAATAGAGGACATGTGGAATCGTCAGGCTACCGAAATAGACGCAGCGAAGTCAAGCGCCTGCAAGGGTATACGATGGTTAGATCGGGTGAACGAAGAAACCAAAGCCTTACGACATCCCGACCGAGATCCGGCGGCTGGCGCGCGAACGCGTCGGCGCGGTGCCCTCGCCCAAAGCTCATTGTGCCGAAGAAGCAACGCAAGAAGCCGAAGCACAAGCGGCCGCCGGGCGAAGAGGCAGAGTGAAGTTTAGCTCCCCGTTCCTTGCAACATCGCCTGCACCACTCTAAGCACCAGCGGCACCAACCATGCCGGAGTGATCGCAAACAGCGCTTTGCCTTTGGTAACTTTGCCTAAATAGGCCAAGCCGATGGTCAGCACGATCAGATACCAAATCTCGAAAATCGAGAAAAAATTCACCAGCGCGAACAACGCGCCGTGAATGTTCTGCAGGAAGATGTCGAGCCCAAAGGGAGGCGTGAGCTGCTCTTGTGAGGTGATCTCATCGCCCTTTACGTGGACTACGATATAGGTCGCAATGTACTGCAGCGCGGGAATCAGCGCGCAGGCCGCCATCAGCGAGAAAATATCGCGGAATTTGGCTCGCAATCCGGCCATGGACCCCATCGCGCTCACCAGCCAGGCAAAGAGCGCCAGGAGCCCGATGATGATCAGGGGAGTGGCCGGAACAGTGAATTGGGTGATGGTGTGAGTGATGCTCCTGGCGCGCTCGATCTGCTCGACCGGGGCGTTATTCTGGCTCATTTGCTGAGTCATCCGCAAATCCACCAGGGCCAGGGTGTAGGGGAGCATGAGGGTGCCGAACACCACATAGATGATGCTCAGCGTGATCACCGGCCAAAGCCAGGATAACGGCGCCGGAACGCGTTTGGCGGTGCCGACGGGGTCCACAAAGGCGTTCAGCATGCCGATAAAGCCGTCGCCGACGCCCAATTTCTGTTCTTGAACGCCCAGTTTCTGTTCTTCCACAGGCACCTCCCGGCTCGCACCTGAGTCCCAGAAGATTATACCTTTTGGTGTATGCTGTGAGTTCCCGAGAAATGGGGGGAGATGAAGATCTTTCCGCTTGCCACCGTTCTAATCGCCCTGGCCCCGCTTGGCTTGGCCCAGAACACCCCTCCCGCACCAGCCCCGCCCACCGATCCGCGCGTGTCGAACAGCCATATCCATCTGCTCAGCAAGGATCCCGAGGTCCAGCGGCATTTTTGGGTGGACATTATGGGCGCAACCGCGAACAAGATGGGTCCGGATCGAGACCGGTACACGCTGCCGAAGGTTGTAGTGATCGTCGACAAAGGAAGTCCTACCGCTGGAACCGAGGGCTCCATCGTGAATCACGTCGGATTCCGCGTGCGCGACATGAAGGATATTCTTGCTAAGGTGGCCGCCTCGAACTTCACAATTCAAGTGGTGAACCCCAACAAAGACAACCCCACCCAGGCGTTTTTCCTCGGCCCCGACGATGTTCGCATCGAACTGCTGGCCGGCCCCAATCTCACCACAGTTTCCGAGAACCACCAGGTCCATTTCTTCACCCCGGACATCGACGCGATGCAGAAGTGGTACGTCACCCATTTCGGCGCGGGCGCGCAGGGTTTCGGTAAGGTGAAGCTGGGCAACTTGGACGGCGTAACCCTGATTTTCAGCCCGGTCGATACCCCAGTCACGGGAACAAAAGGCCGGGCGTTGGATCACATTGGCTTCGAGATCAAGGGCCTGGAAGAATTTTGCAGGACTTTGGAAGCGAGAGGCGTAAAGTTAGACACGCCGTATCGCAAAGTTCCGGAAATGGGCTTTGCGATGGCATACCTGACGGATCCGTGGGGCACGCGCATCGAGCTGACTGAGTTGTCGGCGCCAGCGCCGAAGTAAATTTTGGCATTCGAACCAGATCCCGAGGCCGACGGCCCAGTACCCCAGGCGGGTCCACCACGGGGACCAAAGTTCTACTTAGCTCTAGCCTGCTATGCCGCCATCGCGCTGCTGGCGGCCGTGACGCTGGATGGCAAATTCCGCTGGGCCGTTTGGATCTTCATGGGTTGGCTGGCGTTCAGGACCTACCTCGCAACGCTGCAAAAGCCGTAACTTGTCCCCTATTTGCTGGACTGAAGGTGTTACTGCAATCCGCCGATAAGACTGGAAAGGCGGTAGCCGCTTTCGTTCCATTTTGGGACGCGCGTTTCATTTCGGGGCTCGCATATAGCCCAAACGTTCCAGAACGAGAATTCCATTTGTGAGCCCAGCCCTAGTACTTTAAGTTCAGTGCCGTTGGAAGAGCCGGCAGCGCGAGCTGCATCTCATTGAGTTACAGTACGTAGTCGCCTTAGGCCCCTCGAAAACACCTCGACCGCCCCCTCTAATTTCCCTTAGTCCATCTATGGCGACAGGCTTGCACCTAGAGATGCGTCAAGCCAAGCCGAGCGAGACGAAAAAACTAAGGCAAAAGGGACCTGAGAATGAAGACCAAGACAGCTCAGACAAATCAAGCCGTTAAGATCCAAACCATCAGAATTCAGACCACCAGAATTCAGACCACGAGAACTCAACCCACCAGACAGCAAGCGGCAAAATTGCAAGCGGCCAAGACCGCGCGCCGCGATCGTATCGTGCTGGAGCATCTGCCGCTGGTAAAAGCCATTGCAGTTCGGGTGCATGAAAATCTGCCGGTGCACGTGGACTTGGACGATCTGGTTCACGCCGGAGTGCTCGGTCTGTTTGATGCCGCCGGCAAATTCAACCCCGAGAAACAGGTCGCCTTTTCGAGCTACGCCAAGCACCGCATTAAGGGCGCGATTCTCGACAGCCTGCGCCAGTTGGATTGGGCCTCGCGTGATCTTCGCCGCCGCCACAAGCAAGTGGAAGCCGCCACGCGCGAGCTCGCGGCCACGTTGCAGCGCACGCCCACCGAATCCGAAGTGGCGCAGAAGCTGGGTATCGACGTGGAGCGCTGGCGCCAGATGATGGTGGACTTGAGAAGCGTCGGCTTAATCTCGGCCTCATCGCGCACCGCCGAGCACGACGATCTTCCGGCGCCCGATTTCCCCAGCAAGCCCGAAACACAGCCCGACAATATGTGCTCGCGCGAGCAAATGCGTTCGGTTCTGGGTGTCGCCATGAAGACGCTGCCGGAACGCTATCAGAAGGTCGTGTTCCTGTACTACACCAACGAAATGACGATGAAGGAAATCGGCGGCATTCTTGGAATCAACGAAAGCCGCGTCTCGCAGATCCACAAATCGGCGCTCGAGAAGATGCAGGTGGTCCTGCAAGCCAACGGAATCGACTCCGTCCGCGCGTTCTAGTTATCGCCGCTTGGCCTTGATCCGGATCGGCGTTCCTTCGAACCCGAATCGCTTCCGCAGCTGGTTGATGATGAATCGCTCGGAAGAAAAGTGCAGGTTCTTCGCCTTATCGGTGAACACGACGAAGGTCGGGGGCCGCACGGATCCTTGGGTCATGTAGTAGATCTTCATGTTGCGATCGAACTCCAGGGTCGCGACGAACCGGTTCAGATCCCCGGTCGATACGCGCTTCGAAGCCGACTCGTAACCGTCGCTAATCATGCGGAACAGTGCCGGCACGCCCGCGCCGGTCTTAGCCGAAACAAAAGCAATGGGCGCGTATTCGAGAAACTTCAGCTCATCGCGGATCTCTTCGGTAAAATTGCGCTTGCCCTTGTTCCGCGGCAGCATCCCATTTGTTGACGCACAGGATCAGCGAGCGGCCTTCCTCGTGCGCGTAGCCGGCGATGGTGGCGTCCAGCGCCAGCACGCCTTCGGTCGCATCCAACACCAGCAACACCACATTCGCCATGCGGATATGCCGGCGCGCCATCACCACGCTCAGCTTCTCCGCCATCAGCTTGGTCTTGCCCTTGCGCCGGATGCCCGCGGTATCGACGAAGACGTACTCCATGCCGTCTGCGTCAGGCTCTGATCCACGGCATCGCGCGTGGTTCCGGCCACCGGCGAGACGATCGAGCGCTCCTCGCCCACCAGCGCATTCAGCAGCGTCGATTTGCCCACGTTCGGCCGTCCGATGATCGCGACCTTGATGGGACGCTTCTCGGGCTGCGGAGGAAGCTCATCGGGACCCACCGGGAAACCGGCGGTGACGTGCTCCAGCAGATCGTCGAACCCGATGCGATGCTCGGCCGAAACCGGAAACAAATCCTTGAAACCCAGCGAATGAAACTCGTGCGCCAAGCCCTCGCGCACTGTGGATATCGATCTTGTTCACCGCCAGCGTCACCGGCTTGCCGAGTTTGCGCAGCATCTTCGCCAGGTCGCGATCGGCGTCCGGTGATTTCGGTGCGGCCGTCGATCAGGAAGATCATCTGCGCGGCCTGTTCCAGCGCCACTCGCGCCTGCTTCAGGATCTCGCTCGGGATCATTTCGGCGTCGTTGGGGATGATTCCGCCGGTGTCGATCAGCTCGAAGGGCCGTCCCAGATACACACCCTCGCCGTGGATCCGGTCGCGCGTGATGCCCGGCTCATCGCCCACGATCGAGCGCCGCTGGCCGATAATCGCGTTGAAAAGAGTAGACTTACCGACGTTCGGCCGGCCGACGATGACCACCACGGGCAGCTTTGTTTCGGGCAAAGCGTCCGGGCGTGCGACGATAGTAGTATCCGAATGCAACCTGAAGTCCTAAGTCCCACTACCGATCATAGCGAAGCGCAGCAGCATAATCGCCTCACGCGCAATATCGCCATCATTGCGCACGTCGATCACGGCAAGACCACGCTGGTGGACGCCATGCTGAATCAGAGCGGCATTTTCCGCGACAACGAGGAGCATGTCGAGCGCGTGATGGATTCCAACGATCTGGAACGCGAGCGCGGCATCACCATTCTCGCCAAGACCACCGGCGTCCGTTATCACGGCATCAAAATCAACATCGTCGACACGCCCGGCCACAGCGATTTCGGCGGCGAAGTGGAGCGCGCGCTGAAGATCGTCGACGGCGTCATGCTGCTGGTGGACGCGAGCGAAGGCCCGCTGCCGCAGACGCGCTACGTGCTGATGAAGGCGCTGGAAGCCAAGCTTCCGCCGATCCTGGTGATCAATAAAATCGACCGGCCCGACGCCCGCATTCCGGAAGTGCTCAACGAAATCTACGACCTGTTCATCGATCTCGACGCCATCGAAGATCAGCTCGATTTTCCGGTGATCTACACCAACGCCAAGGCGGGCATCGCCAAGATGTCGATGGAAGATGAGTCGACCGATCTGCGCCCGCTGTTCGAGACGATTTTGAAGAACATTCCGCCGCCGGCCGGCGACCCCGACGCCGCCCTTCAGCTCCTGGTCGCCAATCTCGATTACAGCGATTATCTGGGCCGTCTGGCCATCGGCCGCGTGTTTTCTGGCACCTTGCGAAACGGCGATGAAGTTGCGATCGCCAAGCTCGACGGATCGTTGCAGAAAACGCGCATCACCAAGCTTTATTCCTTCGAAGGCCTGAAGCGCGTGGATGAAACCATCGGCTATCCGGGAGACATCCTCGCCATCGCGGGCGTGGAAGGCATCACGATCGGCGAAACGGTTACCAGCTTCGAAAACCCAAGTCCGCTGCCGCACATCCAGATCGACGAGCCGACCATCGCGATGACGTTCACCATCAATACGTCGCCATTCTCGGGCCGCGAGGGGCAGTTCGTTACGTCGCGCAATTTGCGCGATCGTCTGGACAAGGAACTGCTGACCAATGTTTCCATTCGCGTGGAAGAAGCCGGCGGACCGGATGCGTTCAAGGTGATGGGCCGCGGAGAACTGCAGCTCGCGATCATTATCGAAATGATGCGCCGCGAAGGCTTCGAGTTGATGGTTGGCAAGCCGGAAATCCTGACCAAGAAGATCAACGGCAAAGTACATGAGCCGTTGGAGCTGCTGGTGATCGATTGCCCGGAAACCTTCATCGGCGTCGTGATCGAGAAGCTAGGCACTCGCAAAGGCAAAATGATCAAGATGGTGAACCACGGCTCGGGCCGCGTGCGGCTGGAGTTCCATGTGCCATCCCGCGGCTTGATCGGACTGCGCAGCGAGATGATGACCGATACTCGCGGCACGGCCATCATGAATTCGCTGTTCCATGGCTACATTGAATGGCAAGGTGATATCGCGTCGCGTCCTACCGGTTCGCTAGTATCGGACCGTACGGGCAAGACCACCGGCCATGCGATTTTCAATTTGCAAGAGCGCGGCGAGATGTTTGTTAGCCCCGGCACCGAGGTTTACGAGGGCATGATCGTTGGCGAAAACGCGCGCGACTCCGATCTGAACGTCAACATCGTCAAGGAAAAGAAGCTGACCAACATGCGCGCCTCCAGTGCTGACGACGCCATTCGCCTGGTCCCGCCGCGTCTTCTGAACTTGGAGCAGGCGATCGAGTTCATCCGCGATGACGAGTTCGTGGAAGTGACTCCGCAGTCGATCCGGTTACGCAAAAAGATCCTCAAAGCTAACCAGCGCTAGCTATTCAATTGAGGGATCTCAAGACATGGCAAAGGGCGTTGTTGATCATCATTTCATTGCTTGTCGGGATCGCTGTGTCGGCGTTTGTATTACCCCCGAGCACTCCAGTGTGGAGCTGGGCATGCCGTCGACCGAAGGTTGACAGTCAGCAACGCTCAAAGCTTCCCATGGTTATTATGTGTCTCGGAGGGGTCGTTCTCCTATTGGATTTGATCTTCAGTCGCTGGTTGGCCCACTAAGGACCGAATTTGGTACTAGAATAGGTACCATGCGTGCCTCCGACGTCAAGCCAATCACGTACATGAAAACGCACTCCGCCGAACTCATCGCGGCGGTCAACGAGAAGCGAAGCCCGGTTGTAATTACCCAAAACGGCGAACCGCGCGCGGTTGTGATGGATGTCGCCAGCTACGAGCGAATGCAAGACACTTTAGCGTTACTCAAACTTATCGCGCAGTCCGAGGAAGCCCGTCGAAAGAAGCGTTGGCTTACCCAGGAGCAGATGGAGGCGGAACTCCACAAAAGGTTCGGAATCTGAACAAGCTTACCGTCCACTGGTTGGAGCCGGCATCGCTCGACCTCATCGAAATCATCGAATTCATCTCGCACGACCGTCCGTCGGCGGCTCGCAAGCTTGGCCGGGAGATTCTCCTCGCCGCAAAGCGAATCAGCCGTCAATCCCCGTCAAGGCAAACTAGTTCCTGAGCTTCGGGATCAAGGAATCTCCGAGTGTCGGCAGATTTTCGTAAGTGTCTATCGAATCATCTACGATATTCAGTCCGAGTCTATCGATGTCCTTGCTGTGCTCGATGGCAGACGCGACGCGGGAACGATGCTATTTCAACGGCTATTTCGCTAGCCTATCCCAGCTTCGCCTTCAGTAATTCATTCACCGCCGCCGGATTCGCCTGCCCTTTGCTCAGCTTCATCACCTGGCCAACCAGGTAACCGATCACGCCGGTCTTCCCCGACTTGTACTGCTCCACCTGCTTCGGGCTTGCGGCGATCACTTCGTCTACAATCTTCTCCAGCGCGCCCGTATCGCTGATCTGGCGCAGGCCTTCGCGATCGATGATCGCCGCCGCCGATTCGCCGGTCTCGAAAATCTTGGCGAAAATGTCCTTGGCCATCTTGCCGCTGATTTCGCCCTTCACGATGAACGCTACCAGTTCGCCCAACTGCTCTGGCGACACTGGTGATTCCGTGATCTCGCCGCCCTTCAGTGCCCCCAGCAAGTCGCCCGTTACCCAATTCGCCGCCATGCGTGGATCGCCCGCCGCTTTCGCCGCCCTTTCGAAATAGTCGCTGATCTCGCGAGTCGCGGTCAGCACTCCCGCGTCGTACTCCCGCAGTCCATAACTCTCGACAAAGCGATTGCGTTTCTCCACCGGCAGCTCCGGCACCGTCACGCGAATCTGCTCCAGCCAAGCCTCGCTCACGCGCAACGGAACCAGATCGGGCTCGGGGAAATATCGATAATCATGCGCGTGTTCTTTGCTGCGCATCCCCACAGTCTCGCCGGTCGCGACGTTGTAGAGCCGCGACTCCTGCTCCACTCGGCCGCCGCCCTCGATTACGGCAACTTGCCGGGCGATCTCATAATCCATCGCCATCTTCGCGAAGCGGAACGAATTCAGGTTCTTCACCTCGGCCTTGGTCCCAAACTTCTCGGCGCCTTTCAACCGCACCGAAACATTCGCATCGCAACGCAGTTGGCCCTTCTCCATGTCGCACTCCGACACGCCCACGAATTGAATGATCTGCTTCAGCTCGGTCAGGAATTCATGCGCTTCATCGGAGGTTCTGATGTCCGGCTCGGTCACAATCTCGATCAGCGGCGTCCCGCTGCGATTCAAATCCACGTAGGTGTAGCGATCGGAATCCTTGAAGCCATCGTGGATGCTCTTGCCCGCGTCATCTTCCATGTGAATGCGCGTGATGCCGATGCGTTTCTTCGCGCCGTCCGCCGCCACATCCAGCCAGCCATGCTCGGCCAGCGGCTGGTCATATTGCGAAATCTGATAGCCCTTGGGAAGGTCCGGATAAAAATAATTCTTGCGGGCGAATCGCGAAAACGCGTTCACTCTGCAATGCGTCGCAAACGCCGCCTGTATCGCCATCTCCACGGCGCGCCGGTTCAACAGCGGCAGCGCGCCCGGCAGCCCCAGGCAAATAGAACAGACGTTCGAATTCGGCGGCGCGCCAAAACCGGTCGGACATCCGCAGAAAATCTTGCTGGTCGTATTGAGCTGGACGTGAACCTCCAACCCAATCACCGCCTCGTATTTGCCGATCTCTTCCGGCGTAGCGATCGCTGATGCGCTGGAGGACATGCTTCATTATAGGAAAGACGATTATTAAAGCACCTTAATACAAGCACGGCGCTTACGTCGGGGCTAAGTGAAAATCGTCGTAAACTTCTGACCGGGAATGACGTTAAATGGTTATAGGCTCATGAAAACCAGCAGTACTTTTCTGGCCCCAGCACTCTGCGGCATTCTTTTGGTTCTGCCCCTTGCGGCTAAGCCCAAGGTTCCAAAGGCCGCCGTCGACAGCAAGCTGTTCCAAAAGAAACTTTCCAAAGACGATCAGATCCTGCACGCGCTAGATCGCCTGACCTTCGGCCCGCGGCCTGGCGACGTGGAGCTGGTGAAGAAGGTCGGTCTCCAAAAGTGGATCTTCCAGCAGCTGCATCCCGATCGAATGCCGGAGAATCCGGTGCTCGAAGCGCAGATCCAGGCGCTGGAATCGCTGCGCATGACGCCGCTCGAAGCGCTGCAGCACTATCCCGGGCCGCAGATGATCCGGGCCATCGCGAACGGCAAGCAGCCGTTGCCCGACGATCTCCTGCTGCGCGCCAGCGTTGAGCGCCTGCTAGTGCGTTACCGGGTGAAGCTGGCGCAGGCGTCCAATTCTTCCGTTGCGCCGGATGCCAATGCGGAGCTTGAACCGGTTCGGCCGCTGAACGAAGTTCTAACTCCGGCGGAACTTGAAACCGTGCGCGGAAACAATACCGACAAGAAACGCGAACTGCTGGAATCCATGCAGCAGGATCGGCTGGAAGACATGCTGATCGCGATGAATCAGCGCCAGCGCACGCAGCTCTTCGCCCCCGCGCCCAGTACCATTCGGCGGGAAATCTTCCTGCTGAACAGCCCCCAGCAAGTGGTCGCTTATGATCTTCTCGATTCAAAAATGCTGCGCGCCATCGAGAGCACGCATCAGCTTGCCGAAGAGTTGGACGACTTCTGGTTCAACCACTTCAACGTGTTCTATGAGAAAGGCGCTGACCGGTTTCTGATCCCGCAATACGAGCGCGAGGCCATCCGCCCGCACGTGCTCGGCCAGTTTCGCGATCTGCTGGAAGCCACTGCCAAAAGCCCGGCCATGCTTTTCTTCCTGGATAATTTCGAGTCGGTGCGCCCGGACATCGATGCCAACGATACGAAGCGAAAAGTGAAGCGCGGATTGAATGAGAACTACGGCCGCGAATTGATGGAGCTTCATACGCTCGGGGTAAACGGTGGCTATACGCAAAAAGACGTTACCGAAGTGGCGCGCTGCTTCACGGGCTGGGGCATCCAGGAACCGCGCAAAGGCGGGGGCTTCTTCTATAACGACAAGCTGCACGACAAGGGCCAGAAGATCGTACTCGGCCATGTGATCGCGGCCGGAGGCGGCATTGGGGACGGCGAGCAGGTGCTGGATATTCTGGCCCGGCATCCTTCCACGGCGCATTTCATCTCCCAGGAAATCGCCCAACGTTTTGTTGCCGACACCCCTCCCGAGGCGCTGGTTCGCAAGATGGCCCAGACGTTCCTCTCCACGAATGGCAGCATTCGCGAAGTCATGAAAACCATGCTGAATTCGAAGGAATTCTGGTCCGTGGGCGCGTATCGAGTCAAAGTGAAATCGCCGCTAGAGATGGTTGCCAGCTCGGCGCGCGCCTTGGATGCGCACGTCATCGACGGATGGGCGCTTGCGAATCAGGTGGGGACGCTCGGCGAGCCGCTCTATCGTAAGCTGGAGCCGACCGGCTACTCCAACCTCAGTTCAGACTGGGTCAACTCGGCCGCTCTGCTGGGGCGCATGAACTTCGCGTTGCAGCTGGCGCAAAATCACGTCGAGAGCGTGAAGGTAGACGCGTCGCGCTTCGGAGACGACCCGAATGAGGTGGCGAAGATTTTGATGTTCCGCACGATGTCGCCCCAAACGCGCCAGGCCATCGATAAAGCTTTGGAAGACGACCAGAAGAGTAACAAGCAGAAGAATCCCGCGATGGTTGCCGCGCTAGTAATCGGGTCGCCGGATTTTCAAAAGAGGTAACGATATGCCATCCAGACGTGTATTCCTAAAAGGCTCGGCGCTCGCGATGTTCGGCGTTGGATCCATGCCGGCGTGGCTATCGCGGTCGCTTTATGCGGCCGACAGCGCCAGCGGCCGCCGCAAGAAGATCCTGGTGGCCATCTTCCAGCGCGGCGCCGTGGATGGCTTGAACATGGTGGTCCCGTTTGGAGAACCGCGCTATTACGCGCTGCGCCCATCCATCGGCATCCCTAAGCCCGATGGCACAACCAATTCCGCTGTGGATCTGGACGGATTCTTCGGATTGCACCCCGCTCTCGCGCCGCTCAAGCCCATGTTCGACGCGCAGCACCTGGCCATCGTGGACGCCGTGGGCTCTCCCGATCCAACTCGCTCGCATTTCGACGCGCAAGATTACATGGAGTCTGGAACGCCAGGCTACAAAGGCGCGACCGACGGCTGGCTGAATCGGGCGCTTCCGAAAGAGCCGGGCCCCGGATCACCCCTGCGGGCGGTCAGCTTGGGCGATAGCCTGGCGCGGACGCTGCGTGGGCATAACGACGCGGTCGCCGTGCGCAATTTAAACGATTTCCAAGTACACGATGCCGGCGGAGCAGCCTCGTTCGAGAGCATGTACTCAAACTCGCTGGACACCATGCTGCATGGAACGGGCAAAGAAACGTTCAACGCCGTGAAAATGATGCAGGCGATCCAGAAGCAGAAGTATGAACCCGAGAACCGTGCGGCTTATCCCAACGGAGGCTTCGGCAAGAACCTCCAGCAAATCGCGCAGTTAATCAAAGCCAACGTGGGCGTGGAAGTTGCGTTTCGCCGACATCGGCGGCTGGGACACGCATGTGAACGAAACTGGCGGCCAGCCCACCAATGGCCAGCTTGCCAATAATCTGGCGCAATTCGGGCAGGCGCTGGCCGCGTTCTATCAGGACTTGGGCGATCGCATGGAAGACGTCACGCTGGTGACCATGTCCGAGTTCGGCCGCACGGTCAAGGAAAACGGCGATCGCGGAACCGATCACGGCCATGCGAATGTGATGTTCGTCCTGGGCGGCGATGTCCGCGGCGGCAAGATCTATGGCGCCTGGCCGGGTCTCCAGGAAGAGCAGCTCTATGACGGCCGGGATCTGGCGCTCACCACCGATTTCCGCGACGTCCTGAGCGAATTAGTTGCGCGACACTTGGGAAATTCCAACTTGAAGTCGGTCTTCCCTGGCTACGAAAACCCGAAGTTTCGCGGGCTCCTGGCTTAAACGCTCAGGTAAACAAATCGCGCGATAAACAGAATCGTCAGCGCGTACACCAGCCAGCTCACGCTACGGAACTCGCCGCGCGCGATCTTCAGCAGCGTATAGGCGGTGAATCCGAACGCCAATCCATTCGCGATGCTGAACGTCAGCGGGATGGTCACAATAATAAGGAAGGCCGAAATCGCAACGGCAGGATCAGACCACGGAATCTCGGCTGCGTGCGCCATCATCAGCGACCCAACCACAATCAGCGCTGGCGAGGTAGCCGCGTTGGGAATCACTCCGGCCACGGGCGCGATGAAGAGCGACACGAAAAACAGTAGCCCGGTTACAATGGCCGTCACGCCCGTGCGGCCTCCCGCCACGACACCCGCCGCGCTCTCGATGTAGCTGGTGACGGTAGACGTTCCGGCCAGCGATCCTGCGATGGTGGCGGTGGCGTCAGCATAAAGAATGCGATTAATCCGTGGAATCTGATGCATCTCGTCGAACAGGCGGGCTTGCTTGCCTACGGCGACTAGCGTGCCGATATTGTCGAACAGGTCGACGAAAAGAAACACGAACACAATCTCAGCCAGGCCGTAGCGCAGCGCTCCCCGAATATCCAACTGAAGCGCGGTCGCGGTGATATCGCGAAACGAATACGGCTGCGGCTGCCAATGCACCAGGCCGAAGATCGCGCCCAGCACCGTGGTCCCAAGGATGCCCAATAGAATCGCCCCGGGCACCCGCCGCGCCAGCAGCGAAGCGATCAAGAGCAGACCCACGATGGCCAGCAGAGTCTCCGGATTTCGTAGATTGCCCATCGTGACCAGCGTCGACGGGCTGGCCACGATGATCCCGGCGTTACGCAGACCAACCAGTGCGATGAACAATCCGATCCCGACCGCCACCGCGGCGTACAGCTCGAATGGAATCGCCGATACGATCATCCGCCGCACTCCAACGGCGGTCAGAAACAGGAATGCCACTCCAGAGAGGAACACAGCGCCGAGCGCGGTCTGCCATGGCACCCCCATGCCCTTAACTACCGTGTAGGTGAAGTAAGCGTTCAGCCCCATGCCCGGCGCCAGGGCGATGGGATAGCGCGCGAATAGGCCCATCAGCACGCTGCCAAACGCGGCGCACAAGCAAGTGGCGGCGATCACGGCGGTGAGCGGCATCCCGGTCTCGTGCAGGATGGCCGGATTCACGAAGATGATGTACGCCATGGTGACGAACGTCGTCGCGCCGGCTAGAATCTCGGTGCGCCAGTTGGCGCCGAGTTCGCGAAATTCGAAGTACCGCTCCAGGCGTGCTTTCACGGGATCATCAATTCTACCCTGCGCAGGCTACCGTGCAAGGTTGCGATCTCGTGCTCGCGTGAGATGCTAGTCGCTTTTGGATTTGTCGCTGGTGACGGCGGGCTTCGATTCGGACTTGGTTTCCGTTTTGGTCTCGGTCTTCGTGCCAGAGTCGCCAGCCGAATCGCTTTTGGCGGATTCAGTCTTTCCGGATTCGCCCTTTCCGGATTCACTCTTCGCGTCGTGCTTGGGAGGCCCGCTGACGTTGCCTTTGGCATAGTCCGTCACGTACCAACCCGTGCCCTTGAACTGGAATGCCGGCGCGGACATGAGCCGATGGACGTGTCCGCCGCATTTTTCGTGGACGCTCACTGGCTCGTCGGCAAATTTCTGAATTACCTCAAAGACCTCGCCGCAGCCTTCGCATTTGTATTCGTAAATTGGCAACTGTGAAAACTCTATTGCGGAGGCGCTTGCGCCGGAGTCGGTACGTTCAGCGGCGTCAGACCCGGTCCCGGTTTGGCATCACCCGGGGTGTTGGAAACCACTTCGCTCTTGCCCTTGGTGACCACTTCAATCGCTTTCTTGAGCAACACATCTTCACCTGCGGGCTGCTGCGCTGGCTCCGGAGTTTGGGGATTGCCATCATCATCCACTGCCACAGGCTCGGACTCTTGCACTGGCACCGACGGCGTCACGCCGGTATCCTGTATCGCTTTGCCGGATGGCGAATAATACTTCGCTACCGACAGAATCACGGCCGATCCGTCGTCCATGGTGATCGCTTTGCGGATTGCGGCGTCTCCGTAGGTGCGCTCGCCAACCACTTCCGCACGTTTGTCATCCATCAGGGCGGCTGCCGCAATCTCGGCGCCATCGGCGGTGCCGCGATTCACGATGACAGCCACGGGAAGCCGGCTGCGATCTGCAGCGGGATCCGCCTTGACGTCGTGGCGCTCCACTTTCTGGCCTTCGCTGTAGGTGATCAAGCCCTTGTCGAGGAACAGATTCGCAAGCTGCTCGCCCTGCTCCGGACCACCGGTGGCGCAATGACGTAGATCCAGAATTAGATTCTTCGCGCCCTGCTTTTGCAATTCATCAATTTTCGCGGCAACTTCCTGGACGCGGTTCCCTTCGAGACTTGCCACTTGAATCAGACCTACTTGCTCGGGCAGCATCTTGGCAGTCACCGCCGGCAACTCAACCATGGCGCGCGTTAAAGTCAACTTTTGCGGCTCGGGCTTGCGGAAACGGAGCACGCCCAGTTCCACGGTGCTACCCGGATCGCCTTCCAGCAGAAGCTGCGCGAACGCCAGCGGCATATCGCGAGTGGCGACGCCGTTAATAGTTTCGAGAACATCGGTAGTACCCAACCCGGCTTTGGCTGCGGGCGACCCGGGAATCGCATCCACAATCCCGACGTAGCCGAACTTCTTCGAAAGAATCAAGCCGACACCGGCCTTGTGCTGATCTTTGCTCTTGAGCCACTGCTTGTACTGATCCGCGTTCAGGTAGCTGGCATAAGGATCGATGGATTCCAGTAGCCCGTTCAGCGCGCCCAACGTGACGCTTTTCATATCGGGCTCTTCCACGTAATCGCTCTTGATTCGCGAGAGCACTTCGGTATAAACAGCGAGGTGCCGGTAGGTATCTTCGGGGGAAGCGCTTTTGCCGCGCATCGCGCCGAACAGCAGCACGAAAACGAGGCAAGTGGAGGTGGATGCAACGAAAAACTTAAAACGCCTGGTCATAAATAGGGGCCCAAGGACTATCTGTATTCAGTATAGCTTGGCTTGGGCGGGGGCGGCGGAAGGAACCGCGGGCGAGACCGAGGGGCGCAGGGCAGAGCGCAGCATGGTGAACGCCGCGTAGATTACCGCGATCACAACCAGCCACCGCATAGCCGTCAAAGGAAGGGATTTCACAATCAGCGCGGCGATCAGGACGCCCGGCAATCCGCCTAGCGCCAAGCCCAGTGACACGCGCGGGCTGTAGCGTTCCGCCTGGATAAATCGGACGCTAGCCACCGGCATCAGGAACGCGCAGCATCCCATCATGATCGGAAACGCGGCTTTGGGGTCCATTCCAAGCAGGCTCACCAGGATCATACAAGGCGCATAGAGTCCGATACCCAGGGTCATCAAAGCGCCAAGAATGAGGCTCCCGCCGACGCCCACCCATAATCGCCAGTGCTGCAGGATCAGCGCAGTTCCGCCTGCCGGAAACAGATTGAGATTCGACATGAGGAAGAATGTGGCTGCCGCCAATAGCGCGACTCCCATGCCGATTTGCACCCGCCGGCGCGGCCATCCGGCGACGATCCCGGCCCCAAACCAAGCTCCACAGGCCGCCGCAGCCATCAGAAGGGACAGAGTGGTGACGTCCACTTGGATGATGGCGATGAACAGGAACGCTTCCAGCAGCGTAGGCAGTGCGTGGCCGACGTTCAAAGTCCCGGGGATTTCTTCGTCCGGCACCATATTCCGGAACTTGAAGACGCTGGCCGTGGGCGCGAACGAACCAATGCCCAGAGTGTCGAAGAAGTTGGTCGCCATGCCGAGGAACAGCTCGAAGAGGGACGGGATGCCGGGAGCGCGGCCCTTCCCGCGGAACCAGATCCAGATGAAGCCGACAGTGATCACGCCGAGAGCTACAAAGAGCCAGTCGCGCGCGTTGAGCATTCCTCGATGTTAGCAGTCACCAGCCCGGCCGCTAATGCGCGACCAGTTCTTCCCGCGCGCCAATCTGCCGCAGGCACCTGTCAATCCACTGCTTGGTCAGCTTTTCCTGCACGCCGTTTTGCGAAAGCCGCGTGCGCAGACTCGCGAAATCGACCAAATCCATTTGCTGGTCCTGATTGAAGCAGGAAAACACCACGGTCTCTTCGCCGGTAATGGGATCCTTGTGCTGCTGCAGGCACTGCGCGCAAATCTCCTTCATCATGCACTGCATCGGCGAATTGATGCTCGCGATGGCCTTGTGGCCATGCTTCAGATACGGCGCCAGCACGGCATAACGGGCGCGCTGCACGGCGTGCATCATGGCGTCGGAACCAATCACGACTAACCGGTCCACCGTGTTCAGCGGAATCTCCGGGTCGTCCAGATCGCCCCGCCCGTACGCCGCCATGGCTTCCACGATATTTCCGACGAAAGCTTTGTCCTGCACGCGATCGGGCGTGAATCCGGGCGCTTCATCGCAACACCAGACCACTACGTCGGCGGCTTTTTCGATCTCCTCCACCTTGTAGCGGTCGATCATCTTCTTGTAGCCGGCGAAGTAAATGGTGCGCGATCCGCTGGCGCGCAGTTGCTGGCCGATCGAGAACAGCACGGCATTACCCAGGCCGCCGCCCACCAGCAGCACGGTTTCGCGCGATGGCGTTTCGGTGGGCGTGCCGGTCGGCCCCATCAGGATCACCGGTTCGCCGGGCGCCAGCAGCGTACACAGATCCGACGATCCGCCCACCTCCAGAACGATGGTCGATAGCAGCCCCTTCTCGCGATCCACCGATGCGCCCGTAAGCGCCAGACCCTCCATGGCCAGAGCGGTTCCGTTCACCCGCGTCGCCAGAGTCTCGTAGTTTTGGAGGCGATAGAACATGCCCGGCTCAAAAGCTCGCGCGGCCATCGGCGCATGCACCACAACTTCCACGATATTGGGTGTCAATCGAATCACGTTCTTCGACCACTGCGCGCAGTTCGTGATTCAAGCGCGATACCAGCACGTCGGGCTCTGGCGCTTCCGCCGGGCGGGTTGCAAGCAGCCGCGTCACCACCGGATAACCTTGCTTAGCGCTGGCCATGGCCTTCACCACGTTGCCAGCGTAAGAAGGATGCAAATCGCCGAAGAAGCTGACGCCCCGGCCATCCGGACGAATCGACGTAAGCACGCGCGAGGCTTTTGGCTTGGCCACGCGCTCCGGCTTCACCGGATGCCCGTCTTCATCCACCGCCTGGAACCACTTGCCGTCCAGCAGCACATTGTCGGGATCTTCGCGGCCCAGCACGGTATTGGGCTGCGTTCCGGCGGCCACCAAAATCGACTTCGCGGGCAGGCGCACCGGGTCGCCGTCAGCACTGATCTTCCCGGTAGCCGCATCGAATTTATGCCGGATGACGTGCAGCGCGGCCGCGTGACCGTGGCTATCCACTTCCACCGCTTCGGGCGTCAAGCATTCGGCGAACCGGATGCCCTTCCTCCAGCGCCTTCCAAACTTCTTCGTGATTCAGCGTGTAACTGGGCGAATCGATCATGCGCCGGCGGTAAGCGATCGTCACGCCGCCCCAGGAATTCAGCAGGCCAATCAGATTTGGCTTGCGGCCTTCCTTCGCCGCCGCCTCTCGCTCGGCACGAATGGCTCGGGCATGCGCGAGAAATTCATTGGCGGTGTCGGTATCCTCCGCGCTCCATCCGGCCCGAACCTCGGCGTCGCCCTTTTCCGCCGCCAGCGTCTCGTAGCGCTGCAGGAACTTCTCCACTTGCACCACGTAGTAGGCCAGCGATTCGGTGGCCGTATCGACGGCCGTAAGCCCGCCGCCGATCACCACGATCGGCATGCGGATCTGCAGATTCGCGACGGAATGCGCGTTGGCCGCGCCGGTCAGTTGCAGCGCCATCAGGAAATCGGACGCCTGCCGGACGCCGCGCGCCAGGCCGTTCTTCATCGGGATCACGGTGGGACGCCCGGCTCCGGCGCACAGCGCCACATGATCGAACCCTTGGTCGAAGGCGCTATCGATGGTCAATGCGCCGCCGAAGCGCACGCCGCCGAACATCGCGAATTCCCGCCGCCGTTCCAGCAATAGCCGGATGATCTTCAGAAAATTCTTGTCCCAGCGAACCGTGATCCCGTACTCGGCCACGCCGCCGAAACCGGCCATCACGCGGTCGTCCAGCGATTCGTAAACTTCGCGAATGTCGCGGATCGGCCGGAAGGGCGAACGCACGCCCAGCGCGTCGACGCCCGAGATCTGCTCCGGCAGCGGCTCGATCTTCAGCCCGTCGATGCCCGACCACGGTGTGGCCATCGTTCATCAGATGATGCGCCAGCGTGAATCCGGCGGGCCCCAGCCCAACCACCAGCACTTTGTATCCGCTGGGCGCGAGCGGCAACGGACGCGCGAAATTCAACGGATTCCAGCGCGTCAGCAGGCTGTAAATTTCGAAGCCCCAGGGCAGCTCCAGAACATCCTTCAGCGACCGCGTTTCCACCTGCGGAATGTCCACCGGCTCCTGCTTCTGGAAAATGCAGGCCTTCATGCAGTCGTTGCAGATGCGATGTCCGGTGCCGGCCGCCATCGGATTGTCGATGGTGACAATCGCCAGCGCGCCCACGGTGTAGCCCTGCTGCTTCACCACGTTCATCTCGGAGATCTTTTCGTCCAGCGGGCAGCCCGCCAGCGTGACTCCGAAGACGGTCTTCTTGAACTCGCCGTTTTTTTCTTTCAGTCCGGTGGAGCAGCTATCCTTGCCCTGGTTGTGGCACTTGATGCAGTAGTGGGCCTGATCGAGCGCGCCTTCCAGCCCCATGCCGGGATCGGTCAGCTGGAATCCTTCGCGGCCGCGCCAGTCTTGCTTCGGGAAGGCGCAGCTTGGCGACTCCGTCGTCGTCGAAAACTTCCACCGGCACCAGATGCAGTGGATCCAGCTTGTGGGCCACTTTGAACAAGACGTCGTGGCGGTGCTTCTCCGTCCGGCGTGCGAGAGTGCCGCCCAAGCCGCATAGCGGGCGGCGATTTGGATGGCGTCCGCGTGCTCGGCTTCGTTCTCAAGCCAGCGCGAAACATGCGCGAAGAAGCTTCGCTCCGGTGACAGGCTCCCCGAAAAATCGCGCCAGCTCGCGCGCCAGGCCCGGTCCGTCGATCGCTTCCGCCTGTTCCTTGGTGACGCCGCTGATAGCCCGCTTTTGAATGAACTTGCGCTTGAACGCGAGGAAAGGCGCGAATTCGTTGTGGCGCGCCTGCAACGCCTGGACCTCTTTCGCGATCCCAAACAGCTCGCCCAGGAAATCCTCGACATGCGGCGCCAGCGCAATGATCAATTCGGACTGCTCTTTGTCGCTTCGCGCCCCGGGATCCGCGCGGCATTGGACCAGCTGGCCCGCAGGCCGGGATCGGTCGCGAGCAGTTGATCAGAAAGGCTGCGTCCAGACGCAGTAGCCCTTCGCGGGCATACAGATCCTCAAACCGGAGGCCAAAGCCGAGCTCACATTGATCGGAAGCAGCTGACATTTCTGTATGTTATGAGACCTCCGGCAGGAGACTTATAAGACTATTGTAACAGGCAAATTTACTTCGGATTCCCCCGCCGCCACTCAAACAGCACCACCCCGGCCGCCACCGACACGTTCAGCGAAGCGATGGCGCCGGCCATAGGAATGCGCACCAGCACGTCGCAATGTTTCTTCACCAGCTCATGCAAGCCGTGGCCTTCGGCGCCGAGAACAAAAACCGTCGGCCGCGCATACTCGGTTTCGCTATACAACTGCGCGCCGCGCTCGTCCAATCCATAAATCCAGAAACCGCGCTTTTTTAAGATCCTGCAGTGCCTGAGCCACGTTGCCAACCCGCACCACAGGCAGATGCTCGATCGCCCCGGCGGATGCTTTGGCCACCGTTTCCGTAAGCCCGGCCGCGCGCCGTTCCGGCACAATCACCGCGGCGGCTCCGGCAGCTTGCGCGGTGCGAATGATCGCGCCGAGATTGTGTGGATCCTCCACGCCATCCAGGACAATCAATAATTGTGCGCCGCCGGTGGCCCGGTCCAGATCGGCGTAAACGTGAGCCGCGCCAAACGCCACCACCCCTTGATGGACGGCGCCGTTGGAGACGCGATCCAAAGCCTCCCGTGGCTCGAATCGCAACGGGACCGACCGCTCTCGCGCCAGCTCCACAATTTCCTGCAAGCGTTCGCCACCCGCTCCACGCGCGATCAACACGCGATCGATGCTCCGTCCGGCGCGCAAAGCTTCGCGAACCGGATGGATACCAGCCACGATTCCGCCGGTTGTGGTTCGTGTTGCGATTTGTTTGGATGCCTTCTTAGGGTACTGTTTCGTAATTACCAGTGTAGAAAAAGGCTGGGAATTGCTCAATGTTTGCTAGAATGACCGAAGTATGCCAGAGCATGCGATCGAGCAAGTTCGGCCTGAAATTCCCGACAAGCTGTACTTCCGCATTGGCGAAGTCAGCCGCTTGGCTGGGATCAAGCCCTATGTTTTGCGTTTCTGGGAGACGGAGTTTTCCTCTCTCGGGCCCAAGAAGTCCGGCAAGGGGCACCGCTTGTATCGCCGCAAGGACGTCGAACTGGTGCTCGAAATCAAGCGCCTGCTGTACGACAAGCGTTACACCATTGAAGGCGCGCGCAAATTTCTAGACTCGCGTTCGCGCGAGGTAGTGGCTCCCAAGACCGCCCGTCCGCAGCCGGATCTATTCGCCGACTCCGGTCCGGCGCTGCAAGCGATCCGCAAAGAGCTAAGCGAAATCCTGCAACTCCTCACCTAAGTACCCCACTAACAACTCACAACCAACAACCAGCAACTAACACTGCCCGCCAGTGGACCGATAAGCAATTTGAGAGTATCGATGATCCGGCTGACGCGTATCAATCAACTTCCCCTTGTTTTGAACTCCGATCTCATTGAACACGTGGAAGCAACGCCGGATACGGTAATCGCTCTGATCAACGGTCAAAAATTGATGGTCATGGAGTCCACCGATGAAATCGTCCAAAAGGTGATCGAATTTCGGCGGGCGATTGCCAGCTACCCGGAGCCTGGGCGGTGAACGCGGGATCGATATGGCGGATCAAGCCGCGCCCCTAGCTGCAACGCGCAGCGCATTCCGTGGGCGATCGCCAAAACGCAGCGCCACCCGTCCCGACATCGCCACCCTGGGCGGCATGGTGCTGGCATTCGGTGGAATTGTGGGCGGCCTCATTATGGAGGGAGGCAGCCTCAAGGATATCTCCCAGATCACTGCTGCCTTCATCGTTCTCGGCGGCACTTGCGGAGCCGTAATGATCAGCACTCCCATGGCAATCCTGCTGGGCGCGGCGCGCCAGCTGGCCAACGTTTTCGTGGATCGGTCCGACCCGCCGCACGCCGTCGTCGACCAGTTGGTTGGTTTCGCCACGGCGGCCCGCAAGAACGGGCTGGTCTCGCTCGAAGGCGACGCCTTGGAAGTGCAGGATCCCTTCCTGCGCAAAGCCCTCAATCTGGCCGTGGATGGAACCGATCTCCAGGAGATTCGCGCCATGATGCAACTCGATATCGAGGTCGCGGAAAATCGCGCGTTCGCCGAAGCCCGGGCGTTTGAAACCGCCGGCGGCTACTCCCCCACCATCGGAATCATCGGCGCCGTGATGGGCCTGATCCAAGTGATGAAAAACCTGGCCAACATCGAGGAAGTGGGTCACGGAATCGCGGTCGCCTTCGTCGCCACCGTATATGGCGTCGGGCTGGCCAATCTTTTTCTGTTACCTGCCGCCACCAAAATCAAGGCGCGCATCGAGAGCGACACAGCGCTTAAGGAATTGAAGCTGGAAGGCGTGGTGGCCATCGTGGAGGGGTTAAATCCAAAGCTGATCCGGGGCAAGCTGGAAGCTTACTTGCGCGCCAATCGGAAACCGGACACGGCTGCCATTGAGGCCGAGAGGAGAGCGGCGCTCCGCTAAACCGCTCCTTGCCAGCGCTGCAGCGCCCACCATCATGGCCCGCAAAAGACGCCACCCGCAGCCCAATCACGATCGCTGGCTGGTTTCCTACGCCGACTTCATCACCTTGCTGTTCGCCTTCTTCGTGGTGATGTTCGCAACCGCCCAAACCGATAACGCGCAAACGCGAGCGGTCTCTGAATCCGTGAAGAAAGCCCTGCAAGGCGAGTCCTTCAGAAGCGCCTTCGCCATGCTCTTGGGAGGCCCGGGTACGCTCAAGGGTGAAGGCGACGCGCAGCAACCCGGCCTGGGCGGAAACAAGAAAGCCAACGCCAGTTTGACGCCCTCTTTGTCGGAACTAATGCCTCTTCTCGAGAACCAGCTACAGCACGAGATCCAGACCGGACACTTGTCTCTGCACATGACCGCGCGCGGGCTCACCATCAGCCTGACCCAGGCGGCGCTGTTTCCCTCCGGCGAGGATGAAGCCGCGCGGGATCTCTACCCCACCATCAGAACCATCGCCAACGCCATGAATGAAGTGCACAATCCCGCCCGTGCGGAGGGGCATACCGATTCCATCCCGATCCACAATTCGCGATTTCGCAGCAACTGGGAGCTTTCCGCCGCGCGCAGCATCGCCCTCACGGAATTGCTGATCCAGGACGGGGTCGCTCGCGAACGGCTATCCATCGCCGGCTATGCCGATACCGATCCCATCGCGGGCAACGACACCGAGGCCGGGCGAGAGAAAAATAGACGCGTCGACATTGTCATTCTGAATGAAACAGGGGCACAGGGAGAGCCGGAACGGCTGCCGCCGGGCGCGGATCGGTACCAAAAAAACCTGCCGCCCAAGCCGGGTAACTAGATAACCGGCTTCACCCCGCGTCAGTCAAACGCCGCAAAAGGTCCTGGGCGGCCATTTGTCCGGCGCTCTTCTTCGAGAGCCCCTCCGCGCGGCCCACCCAATCGCGGCCTACCCGGACTTCCACCAGGAACGTCTTGGCATGCTCGGGCCCGCGCTCTTCCACGATCGCGTAGCGCGGCTGGGGTAGCTTTAAGGATTGCGCCAGCTCCTGCAGCGCACTTTTATGATCGATGGCCGGCAGTCCCTCGTCGGGAGTCTTCGATTCCCCGATCACGTGTTCCACGATAAAGCGCCGCGCCGGCTCTACCCCGCCATCCAGGTAAAGAGCGGCAATCAAGGCCTCCAGCGCATCGGCCAGCAGGGCCTTCTTCTCGCGCCCGCCGCTCATTTCCTCGCCGCGCCCTAGCAGCAAATGCTCGCCCAGGCTCAGGCGACCGGCTACTTGGTAGAGATGCGCTTCGCTCACCAGGTGAGCCTTCAGCTTGGAAAGCTTGCCCTCGGGATAATCGGGATGCGCGCTCACCAACGCATCGCTCACCACGAAGCCTAAAATTGCGTCGCCCAGAAACTCGAGCCGCTCATTGTCAGAAACGGCAGCCGGGGCCCGTTCGTGAACACTGGCCCGTTCGTGAACACTGGAACGATGCGTGAGGGCCCGAATCAGTAGCTCCCGGGTCGTGAATTGATAACCGAGCGCCGCTTCCAGGGCTTGCCCCTCCAAGTCTCTCAATGCGTGCGGCTATGGGTTGCTCGAAGCCGGAGGAGCGGCCGGGGCAGTTGGAGCAGCAGGGGCAGCCGTCTTGGGAGCGGAAGCTGCTTTGCGTTTTGTGACGTCTGCCTTCATGGACTCTGCAATTGATTTCACGTTGGCCGGCACATCCGGGGTATTGATTGCTTTGTCCAGAGTGAACAATGCGTTGTCGAACTTGCCGCCGGCGGTATAAACCTGCGCGAGGCGCACTAGTGTGGCTGGATTCTGGGTGGTGGAGATCTCCAGCGACTTCCTGTAGTTCGCCGCGGCGCTATCCAGGTTCTTACGCGTCACATCCGCCATTCCTAGAGCCTCGTAGCCCTGGGCTTCCATATCTTTCTTGAAGCCGTCCCAGGTGGCGTCCGGAAGATCGGCGCGAATCTTGGGCATCACCTTCGCCGCTTCGATGCCTTCCTTGGCCCATTTGTCTACCTTGGTCAGGTTATCTTCCTTATCCAGATCGTTCTCGCGCGTGTGCCGCGCGGTCTCGGACGCCAGGGTGATCAGAGCAAATGCGTTCTTCGGATCGGCGGTCAGCAGCCGCTGCGAATAGAACACGATTTGCGCGAAGTCGTCCTTCTGCTGTTCGGATTGGACAGCCATCTGAAGCAGCGGTACCTTGAACTCAGTATCCGCGAAGTCCGTCAACACCTTCTCGATGAGTTGGATTCGCTCATCCGGGGTCTTAGCCACTTGAATGGCCAACAGGGCCTGCTGTTCTTTCGGCGACTTGGGCTTCTGCGCCCATAGCGGCGAATAGCTGAACGCCAGGGCGGCCCAAGTCAGCGCCGCGATGTTTCGAAATGCTCTTTTCATGATTGCTCCTCGATTTGGTCTTTCTGGGTTGATTTTCTTGTAAACTGCCTCGAACCCCGCGCCTACCGTTGAAACGGCTGCGCGAGTCCCTTCTCGGCGGCGATTTTCACCTGTTCGGGCGCCCCACGGATCGCAAGCGCGGCGCGATAGTGCTTCTGGGCTTGCTCGCGCTCGCCGGACGCATCCGATAACCGGCCCAAATACAAATAGGCCCACGACTTGGTCTCTTCGTCCGGGGACATTTCCAACGTCTTTTGAAACAGCTTCTCGGCCAGTTCCGGATCGTGCTGCAGGGCTGCGATCCGCGCCAAACCATAATACGCCCTCGCATGTATCGAATTCTCGGCCGGTTGCTGCAGCACGTTCCGGTAGCTTTCCTGGGCCCCGGCGAGATCCTTACCGGCGTAAAGATCCTCTGCCTGGGCCAGAGTCTTGGCGGATAGGCTCAATACCGGCGCGGGCGGAGGCGGTGCAGCCTTGGCCTTATGCACGGTAGCATCCTTGGCGAACTCCACCTTTTGCAACCGCCGGTCCTCGTGCTCCAGATCGATTTGTCCGAGCAGGTCCGGAAAGTAGATCCGCAGCGATTCGGGCTGTTTCTCATAGGCCGCCAAACCGTCCGCCAGCGCGGCCGTTAGAACGAAGCCCTGGCTGACTGCCTGGTTCACCAGCGCCTGCCGGTTCTGCGCCCCCCGAACCAGTCTGCTCTCCACTGCTTTGATCACGCACTCTGTCGCCAGGAGCATGAAATCGTTCTTGTAAGCATCGTCCAGCGCCGGCGCCGCCTGCGCGAATTCCGCCACGCCCTTCACCCGGTTCCATTGCTCGAAATACCGCAATGAATACGGATCCAGCAGATAGTGAAGGTAGGCATGCCGGATCTGATCGGTCTGCGGCTCAGGCGATGGTGTGACCACCACAAAATACCGTTCCTTGTAGCTGCGAGTCTGGATCTGGTTCGGGGCTCCCAGTAAGTCCACGTAAATTTGAAAGCGCCGGTCGCGAAACCCGCTGGTCGCGTTGCGCAAGTAACCGCTGGCCTCCAACACCGCTTGTGTCACCCCACCGTGATAAGCCTCGATCACCTGATCCAACTCCGGCTGCGCTTGCGCCCAAAGATCTCCAATACCGGCTTCCGCATAGAAGTTGGCGATCAATTCATTCAGACCGTCCAGTTTCCGGACATCCGGAGGAATTTCCGCCGGCATCAGCCAAAAGCGGAAATCGGGTGGACCCTCAACTGAAAGCGCGAAGGACATATATTGGCTCAGCTCGGCCTCGGGATCCTCCTGATGATGCTTGGCCATAAAAGCCTTCAGCGCGTCGACCGAATCCAGATGCTTACTCGCGAGCGCCTCGCGAACTCGCTTGCGAAGCGGCGAATTCGCGTTCGAATCCAGGTTGGCGTCGTATCCGGCGGCATTGATCGCCGCCAGCACCGTAAAAAGCGCTTCGCTACCATCCAATTGGTTCTGGATCGCCGGAAGTGTTGTTTGCGCTTTCGCCTTGGGTGGGGCTTGGGGCTGTGCCCGCAGCAGCGCTACGGAGAGAAGAACGGTAAGTGGAACCAGGCGAACCAAGGCTAGTCCCATTGTAATCACTTGCCGATGCAAAACGTGGAAAAGATCCGGTTCAGGATATCGTCGGCGGTGGTGGCGCCCGTGATCGAATCCAGGGGTCTCAGCGCGGCGTATAAATCCAAGAGAAGCATTTCGTGCGGGATGCCGAATTCGGTAGCTTTGCGGGCCTGCTCGAGAGCTTCCATGCTCTCGCGCAACAGCTGCGCATGCCGGATGCTGGTGATGAACCCGGAGTCCTGTTCAAGAGACGCGACGGGAGCGATCGCGTTGCGCAAACTCTCCATTCCCAGGCCGGTGAGCGCCGAGACCGGCAGAAAATCCAGCTCCAATGCAGCCGCACGCGGCAAATCTGCTTTGTTACCCACCAAAATCAAGCGCCCTTGCCCCTGTGCGCGTTCGATCAGTGCGAGATCGGCCGGTTCCACAGGCGACGAAAGATCCACCACCACCAGCGTCACGTCGGCGTCCGCCATGGCTTGATAGCTGCGCTCGATTCCCAGGCTTTCCACCAAATCCTGGCCGGCGCGGATTCCTGCCGTATCCACAAACTTCACTGGAACGCCATGAATGGCAGCGACTTCGGACACCAGGTCGCGCGTAGTCCCCGGGATGTCGGTCACGATCGCCCGATCTTGTTCCAGCAGCCGGTTGAACAAGCTGCTCTTGCCGACATTCGGCCGCCCCACGATGGCGAGCGTGATCCCGGAATGTACCAGCTTGCCGTAGTCGAACGTTGAGGCCAGGGCCGCGACGGCTTGTTCGATTCGGCCCAAGCGGGCCAGGATCTCTTGCGCGGGAGCGACGCTGATGTCGTCTTCGGCAAAATCGATCCCGGCTTCCAGCAGCGCAATCAATTCCACCAATTGCTCCTTGGCGGGGCGAATGCGCTTCGATACCGAACCCTCCACCTGTTGCGCGGCGACACGCGCTTGATACAGTGTGGTGGCTTCGATCAAATCGCGGACCGCCTCGGCCTGCGGTAGATCGATTCTTCCGTTCAGATACGCGCGCAATGTGAACTCGCCCGGCTCGGCCAGCGCGCGCCCCGGCAGCGCAAGCCCGCTCCACGCACAACCGCAATACCACGGGCGATCCGTGACAGGAGATTTCCACCAGGTCTTCAGCGGTGTAGGAGCGCGGCGCGGCGAAATAAGCAACGATCGCCTGATCGGTCGGAGCGCCCCCCTCATCGATCAGATCGGCCAGGGCGGTCGTCCAGGGTTCCCAAGCATGACCGTCGCGAAATCGAAGAAGGCTTTCGGCTATGCCGCGCGCCCCAGAACCCGAAAGGCGCACCACACCAATCCCAGAACGTCCGGGCGGCGTCGAAATCGCAACAATGGTGTCCTGAATGCGCAGGGTCGGCCGCCCTTACTGAGCCGCGACCGTAGGGAGTGGTCCCATTTTCAGGGTCTTCGGAAGCCGCCGCCACCACCGCCGCGCCGCGGAGGTCCGGAACGCCTGTTGCGATCACGGGGATCGCGGCCGCGAGGGCGGTCGCTCTCAGGGCTCGGCCTCGGAGGACGAATGGGCTCCGGCAGAGGCATGTCCAAAGGAAGAATGACCACTTGCCGCAATGGTCCGGTGCCGGTGCTTTCGCTGCGGATATCGGTTTCGTTCCTCAGGCTGAGGTGAATAATGCGCCGCTCCCGGCTGTTCATGGGGTTAAAGTGAAACGGCCGGCGCGTTCTTTTGACGTTTTCCGCCGCCGTTACCGCACTCATCCGCAGCTCCTCGATGCGCAGGGTGCGGTAGTCGTTCGAATCGAAGCACAGCAACGAGTGATGCTCGCCCGGCATATGCAGCGCTTCCATGGTCAGGAATTCCAGCGCCAATAGCAGCTCCGCTTTATTGGCCAGCAGCAGGTCGACGTCGGGACCCGAGAAGTTCACCAGTAAATCGGGGTCTTCCAGATCCGGATGCAGATGCTGGCCTTCCAAAAGCTCGAACGAGAGCTCCAGCCCCATGTCTCCAATGACCATATCGAGAAAGCCGCTGATCTTGAATCCGCTGGATTCGATTGTGTAGTTCTTCTCGCCCAAAGGTGTTACTTGCCCTTCTTTTTTGCCGGTGCCGGAGGTGGCGGTGGTGCGGGCATCATCCGATTCACGGCCCATTGCTGTCCGATTTGGACTAAATTGCTGGTTAGCCAGTATAACACCAGGCCGCTTGAAAAATTATAGAACAAGAACCCGAACATCAGCGGCATGAACATCATCATTTTGGCTTGCGATGGATCCATGCCGGGGTTGGGAGTCATCTTCTGCATCACGAACTGCGAGACGATCATGATCAGCGGCAGGATGTGAATAGGCAGCATTTCCGGCTGCGACAAATCCGTAATCCATAGCCAATGCGCCCCGCGCATCTCGATGGTGACGGCGAAAACTTTGTATAACGCGTAGATCAACGGAATCTGCACCACCATCGGCAGGCAGCCACCCATGGGATTGACGCCTTCCTTCTTGTAGAAGTCCATCACCTCCTGGTTCTGCTCCGCCTTTTTCGGATCGCGCATGCTGAGACCCTTGTACTTGGCATTGATGGCGGCGAGCTTGGGCTGCAGCGACTGCATCTTGCGCTGGCTCTTCATGCTCTTCACGCGCAGCGGCAGCAAGACCAAGTTGATCGCGATGGTGATTAAAACGATGGACCAGCCATAGTTGTGAACGAAGTTGTCGTTCAGCCAATGCATGGCCAGGAACAAGGGCTTGGCGATCACGCCGAACCAGCCCCAGTCGATCAATTGCTGCAGCTTGGGGTCCACGCGCCGCAGCAGATCGATGTCTTTGGGCCCAACGAACATGGTGAAGCGATTCACCGAATCGCCGCCCACTTCTACGCCCACGCGCATTTCGTCCTTGCCCGCGGGCCCCGGCGGTACGTCGTCCTTGACGGTCTCCACCTTGATGGTCGCGTTGTCTTTGGGCAGAAACACGGCGGCGAAGAATTTGTCGTCCAAACCAGCGAAAGAAAAGTTGCCGGTAACCGTCACCGGTCCGTCTTTCACCGACTTCGAGTCTTTATTGGTAAGCTTTCCCTGCGTGAGTCCTAGGAGGCCGGCTTCGTGTGGATCGAAGTAAACCGCGTGCTGGTCGCCGACGCGATTCTGGACCGTCGCGTCTCCAAAGCCTCCGCGCCATTGAATCAGATGCTCGGCGGGCGATCCATTCAAAGTCACTTCGCTCGAAAGCTGGGCCAGATACCCGCTTTTGGAAAATTGCAGCGACTTCTTCGCGTAGTGTTTGCCGTCCGAGAATTCGTACTCGACGCCCAGTTTGTCGGCGGAAGGTTTCGCCACGAAGAGACCGAAGTTCAAGGCATTGGCGGCCTGGTCGTCTTGCAGCGAGACCGATAGCGGCGGCGCTACCTTCGAAAAGCTACCCTCGTTGACCAATTCCAGCGGCTTGCCCTCGTGGTCGCGATACTTTTTCAGAATCCAGCTGCGCACCGTGGCGCCACGGTTAGACAGCGTGACTTGATAAATATCGGTATCGATGACAATTTGCTGCTCGCTGGTGGCCTCTATCTGGCCCGGAACGGGTTGCACCAGTTGGGGCGCCTGCGTCGCGGCCTGAGACGCCGCCGCGGTTTTCGCCGCCGGTTGCGCGGCTTGCCCAGTGGCTGGCGCAGTGGCCTTGGGAGCCGGAGGAGGCGCTTTGTAGAAGTAAGGCGTCAGGAAGAGTACCAGGCCCATCAGCACGAACGCCAGCAGGAGCCGTTGCTCCATGGTGAGTTCTTTCTTCCCGGACTTGTTGGTTTCGGCCATTAGATTGAAATTTGCTAGCGCACCGGATCGAACCCGCCGGCATGCAGTGGATGGCAGCGCAGCAACCGCAACACACCCCGCCCAATGCCGCGCAGCACGCCGTATTTGTCGACCGCTTCTATCATGTATTCAGAACAAGTGGGAGAAAACCGGCACGCCGACGGCAAGTAGGGCGATACGAAACGTTTGTAAAGACGCAAAGTAGCGATTACGGCTTTCTGCATTGCGCCACCAATCGTTCCACTTCCCGCCGTAGCTCTTCCACCGGCGCCAAAATCGCAGGACGGCGCGGATTGATCACGATATCCCATTCCGGCCCGACTTCGGATAGCCGCACCCGCAGCGCTTCCCGAATCCGGCGCTTTACGCGATTCCGCAACACGGCCTTTCCGAAAGCGCGGGGTACGGTGAATCCTAGTCTTGGTCCGCCGCTGGGATCGCGCTCCACGCGCAGGCAGAACGCCGCGAAGAATCGTCCCGTAAATCGCTTCCCCTCGTTATACGTTTTGCGGAAGTCGGCGGTTCGCAGAATCCGAGCGCCTTTCGGAAAGCCGAAACTAGTCGGCGTTTCGGACGGCTCTCTCGTCGCTAACGGTGAGTTTGTGGCGGCCCTTGGCTCGCCGGCGGGCCAGCACGGCGCGGCCATCCTTCGTGGACATTCGTACGAGAAATCCATGTGTCTTTGCCCGTTTGCGGTTATTTGGCTGAAAGGTGCGTTTTGGCATTTCGAGTTCCTCGGCCCGGGCAAGCACCCGAAACGTAGAAGATTGCTAAGTTTCAGTATAAGTGGCGCGAAATCAGGTGTCAAACTGCGCGTGGGGAGCCGGCCTCAAGATCGGCAGACGTATATTCATGTGGTTTACGGCACTCTGGGCACCGGATAACGCTCCTCCAGTGCGGATTTTGCCATGTTTCTTCATCCTGGTGATGCACAAAGGCAGAATCGGTGTCCGCCAACGGCGTGCCACAGGTCTTGCATTTGACAAACCAGCGTCGAACAGAAGGTTCGCAAGGAAAACCCATTGGATTCAATCGTGTGGAAGCGTCAGATGCGTCTCGTTCGCGGGCGGAGGTGCTTGCGTCGATTGGCATGTCACGCATATCGGACGGTTTTGGTAAGAAGTTTGAGTTTCTGCGCCGCACTGGCAGCAGCGGTCGAGGGCCACAAAAGGTGCTGTCATTTGAATAATACACACCATTTGGGAGGCCCTCGTCTGCTCAAAACTGCTCACTTACTCTTTTCGCACTCGCTTCTCGAACTGCCAGGCTGTCCTCACGATATCCGCCAATTCAGGGAACTTCGGTTTCCAACCCAGCGTCCGCTTCAGCTTGTCCGCATTCGCCACCAGCGCCGGCGGATCCCCCTCGCGCCGGGCTCCCATTTTGTGCGGCACTTTCTGGCCAGTCACTTCTTCCACCGTTCGCAGCACCTCCAGCACCGAGTGGCCCGCGCCGGTTCCAACATTGAACACATCCGATCCGCCGCCCGCCAGCAATTTCTCGATGGCCACGGCATGCGCCTCCGCCAAATCGGTCACATGGATGTAGTCGCGAATGCAGGTGCCATCCGGCGTTTCGTAATCGTCGCCAAAGATAGTGATCGGCTGGCCGGTTACCACCGCCCGAATCAGCAGCGGAATCAGATGCGTCTCCGGATCGTGCTCTTCGCCGAGCCCCGATTCCGGATCCGAACCGCAGGCGTTGAAATAGCGCAGCGCGATGCTGCGCAGGCCGCTACACTCGTCCATCCACCTCAGCATCCTCTCCACCAGCACCTTGGACTCGCCATACGGATTTACCGGCGCAATCGGCAGATCCTCCGGGATCGGCACCACGCTGGGCGTCCCATACACTGCTGCCGTCGACGAAAACACCAGCCGCTTGACGCCCGCATGGATCATTGCACTCAACAGCGCCGCGCTGCCGCCGTCGTTGTTCAGGAAATAGAGCTCAGGTTTCTTGGTCGATTCCCCCACCATGGAATAGGCGGCGAAATGCACCACCGCGTCCGGGCGTTCGCTGCTTAGCAGATCCGCCAGTGCGCCAGTTTCCGACAGGTGCAGCTTGTGGAACGGAAGTCCGCGGACGTTGTGTTCGTAGCCGCGAGACAGATCGTCCACAATTACCACCCCGTAACCGCGACGCTTCAGAAAATGAGCCGTTACTGAACCGATGTACCCGGCCCCGCCCGTTACCACAACCTTCGGCATAAGCTCCCAGTGTAAAGCGTTGTATACTCGTTTTTCACCGCAAAGGTGACCACGGAGACACACATGCGTGCAATTGACGAACACACAATCACCGAAGCCGCTCTCGAACAGATGGCATCCACGCCCGATCCGCGTCTGAAGCAGATCATGGCCGCGCTCACGCGGCACTTGCATGACTTTGCCCGCGAAGTGGACCTCACGCCGGACGAATGGTTGGAAGGAATCAAGTTTCTCACCGCCGTCGGCCAAAAATGCACGGCATACCGGCAGGAGTTCATCCTGCTTTCGGATACGCTCGGACTCAGCAGCCTGGTGAACGCGTTGCACGATCACCGCGCCACCGAAGCCGGCACCAAATCGAGCCTGGTAGGCCCGTTCTATCGACAGGATTCGCCATCCCTGAAACTGGGCGATACGATCGTCACCAAGCCCACCAACGGCATGGAAGTTTGTCTCTATGGGCGTGTATTCAGTTCGGCCGGCAAAGGCGTCGCGAACGCCACCGTGCAAGTCTGGCAGCCGGATGAAACGGGCAACTACGACCTGCAAAAGCACGACCCTTCCGAGATGGATCTGCGCGGCACTTTTAAAACCGACGCTGAAGGCCGCTTCTATCTCCGCACCATCGCGCCGCTGGGCTACATGATTCCCATGGATGGCCCCGTCGGCGACATGATCCGCGCGCAGAAGCGCCACGGTTATCGCCCCGCGCATATTCATTTCATCATCGGCGCGCCGGGGTATCGCGAGGTGGTGACGGCGCTCTATTTACAAGGCGATGAGCATATCGATTCCGACACCGTGTTCGGCGTGACCGCGTCTCTCGTGACCGACGTTCGCGCCAAGGATCCGGATTCGCCCATCCCGGGCCTGCCGACCATCAAGTTCGATTTCCAACTGCCTGCCGCGGCAGCCTATGGCTCCGGTCGCGTGGGCGCCGATCCGTCGCAGATCGTAAAAGCCAGCTAAGGTCTTACCGCCGGAGGCGATTGCCGTGCGGGTAGCACAGCGGTGGCTAAGACGTCCGAAAAGCCTGTGGCTTCGCAAAGCGCTCTTCCAAATTCACCTTTGGACCGGCATTGCGCTGGGCCTGTATGTGTTCGTCATCAGTGTCAGCGGCAGCGCTATCGTTTTCCGCAATGAACTGTACAAGGCGATCTCGCAGGAACCGCGCATCGTAGCCATTGGTAGCCACAGGTTTACGCACGATGAACTTCGCGACGCCGCGCGCCGCGCCTATCCGCAGTACCAGCTGAGTTGGATTTGGGATGCCAAGCAGCCCAACGAGGCCATTGAGATCTGGCTGGATCGCAAGGGCCATAAGAAAGAGCGTCTCTTCGATCCGTATACCGGCCTGGACCTGGGTGAGTCGCGTCCCTACTCCATCCAACTGATCGCCTGGCTGATCGATCTGCATGTAAATCTGCTGGCGGGCGATCGGGGGCGCTTGATCAACGGGGCATGCGCCGTGATTGTCCTGCTGCTCTCCTTCACCGGCGCCGTGCTCTGGTGGCCGGGTACCGAACGCTGGCGTCGCAGTCTGGCCATTCGAACCACATCGAATTGGAAGCTCTTCAATTGGGAACTCCACAATGTGATCGGTTTCTGGATGCTTCCTGTCGTAGTCATGTTCGGATTCGTCGGTTTCTACGGAGGCTTTCCAAGGCCGGTGCAAGTCATCGTGAATAAGATTGCGCCGCTGGATGTGTATGGCATCGACGGACCTGTCACTCCGAGCACCCGTACTTTTCGCCCCAAGCTCACCCCCGGCGATACAGTAATCCGCTGGATCAGTTACCTGCACTTTGGCAACTTCGGCGGTTGGGAGAGCAAAGCGGTATGGGTGGTCATTGGCCTCGCCCCCGCGTTTTTGTTCGTGACGGGCGTCCTGATGTGGTGGAACCGCGTGCTATCGCCCGCAGCGCGGCGGGTATATAATTCACGATCATGGCAACCAAAAAGCGCGCACTCCTCGGCCTCCTCGGACTGGCCGCGGCCGTAGTAGTTTTCGCAGCCGGCCGGGTGGATCCCAACAATCCCACGGGCACGCATGGATTGATCGTCATCGATAAAATCGGCAGGCACGTCCGCTTCTTCGACCCTTCCACTTATCAGGAAATATCCAGCCTGGACGTCGGCGTGGCGCCGCATGACGTTGCCATCTCGCCCGATCATAAATTCGCCTACATTCCCGTATACGGCGACGGCGTTTACGGCAAGAATCCGAATCCGGGCCACACCATCGCGATCATTGACCTGGCCTCACGGCAGCTCGCCGGGACTATTGACGTTTCGCCTTATCAAGCCCCGCATGGTATTCAGATCGATGCCGAGGGAACGATTTATGTCACTTGCGATCTGAGCCGCAAGCTATTGGTGATCGATCCGAAATCACGCAGCATTAAAGCCGCCATTGACACGGAGGGAACCGGCCATTGGTCCGCTGTTCTGCCCGACGCCAGTAAAGCCTACGTCGCAAATAAGAGCGACAAGCTGTTTATCAGCGTGATCGATTTGAAGAAACGCGCCATCGTCGCGCGCATTCCCGCTCCTAACGGCACGCAGGGCATCACCGCGTCGCCTGATGGAAAGCACGTGGTTGCGGTGGATCTGGCCGAGCCTAAGCTGCTGATCATCGACACTGCAACGGACACGGTGGCAGTGACCATCCCACTGGAAGGCAACACAAAGAGTTCCTTCAAGCCGCGCTTTTCCCCTGATGGCGCCAAGCTCCTGGTGTGCAACTTGACCGAAGGGTCGGTGAATGTGATCGACGTTGCGGATGCGCATGGCAAACAGCAAGTGATCAGCGTAGGCAAGGACCCTATGGGATTCGCCTTCGCCCCGGATGGAAAAACCGCGCTGGTCGCCAACCACGGCGATGGTACCGTCTCGGTGGTGGATCTCGCGTCGAGCAAGGTGATATCCAGCTTCAAGGGCGGCGCAGGTGTGGAATCGCTGGCCTACTACTAGGTCCTGTTTTCCACGGCAACGTAAACGCCCAGCCCGATCATGGCGGCGCCGGACGCAGTGCGTTGCCCGCTGCGAAACTTTGCGCTTTTCTTCATTCTAGATCCCAGCGGTCCCGCGAAACACGCGACAAGTGTGTCGGCACACGTGTTCAGAGTCACTGAAATCGCGCCCAGCGTCAGAAATTGCACCGCTATGTGGCCCTGCTGCACCGACACAAACTGCGGAATGAACGACAGGAAAAACAGCGCCGTCTTGGGGTTCAGCACTTCCGTGATCACGCCCTGGACGAAGGTGTTCCTGCCGGCGCTAGTGTCCAGCTGCCCTCCGTCCATGGACTCATGGCGGCTGCGGATCATCCGGTACCCCAGAAAAATCAGATACGCCGCGCCCGCATAGCGAACGGTTTCAAACGCAATCGCAGAAGCCGCCAGGATCGCCGATAAACCCAGTGCAGCCGCGCATACGTGTACCAAGCCGCCTAGAAATGTCCCGGCCGCCGACAACACACCTTCGCGGCGTCCCCCGCGCAAACTGCGAGCCAGCACATAAAAGATGCCTGGCCCGGGTGTGATTGCCAGCACCAGCGCGGCGCCAAGGAACACTGCGAATCGAGACGAAATAAGCACAACGCTACAATCATATGAAATTCGCTGAACATGGAAAAGCTGCACGCAACGACCGGCTGGCATGAAATTCAGAAGCAATTTTTTGCCTCTGGCGACGCGGCTCCCGTTCTGGCTGCGCTCTCCGCACTGATTGAGCGAATGACGATTGACGCTTTTGAAGCCTCGCTCGGAACTCTTGCCGATCCCAATATCGCCATGCTGGCGGTAGGCGGCTTCGGACGCCGCGAGCTCTTTCCGTTCTCCGATGTCGACGTGCTCCTCTTGATCGAGCGCGAGTCCCAAGCCGCCGGTATCAGGAACGCGGTCTCCGAATTCGTCCGCCTGCTCTGGGACGCTGGTCTGCGTCTGAGCCATTCGGTGCGGACGATCGCGGAGTGCGCGGAAATTCACGAGGGCAACATCGAGTTGAGCATCAGCCTGTTGGATCGCCGCCTGCTATGCGGGTCGTCCGACCTTTACGCGAAGCTCGAGAACAAGCTTCCGGGATTCTTTGAGCGCCAAAGCCGCGCTTTGACACGCCATCTGGGCCAGTTGGCGCGCGAGCGGCACGAGAAGTTTCAAAACACCATCTATCATCTGGAACCCAACGTCAAAGAGACCCCCGGCGGCTTGCGCGATCTGCATTTGGTGCATTGGTTCGGGAAGCTGCGCCAGCCGGACGACGACGTGACTGCCCGGCTATCGGCGCCCACCGCGTTCATGCATTCCCTGCGCTGCTTTCTGCACTATCAGGCTCGCCGCGATCAAAATCTGCTTACTTTCGAAGCCCAGGAATCGCTGACAGCGCAGGCTTTTCTCGCGTTTCGAGAACCGGCCGCCCTGATGCGCGAGTATTTCCGCAACGCGCGGGTCATCAATAACGAAGCGCTCCGGGCGCTCGACCTGTACCAGCGAAACGACAGCTCATTGGCGGCGCAGTTCCGCGATTGGCGCTCGCGCCTTTCCAACTCCGAGTTCACTGTTTCGAACGAACGCATCTATCTCCGTTCGCCCGCGCAATTGACCAGCGATCCGGCCATTGTGCTCCGCCTGCTGGAGTTTATCGCGCGTCACGGCGTTCCATTGGCGGCGGAGACCGAGCGCCGTGTGGAGCAGGCCGGCGAAATCTTCGCGGCGTACTGCCAGCGCACCCAGCCCTTGTGGCCTGCTCTGCACGGCATCCTGTCGCTCCCGCATGCCGCCGACGCTCTGCGCGTGATGCACAACACCGGGCTCATTCAAGCCATGTTCCCCGAATGGCGGACCATCGTCTGCCTGGTGGTTCCGGACTACTATCATCGCTACACGGTGGACGAGCACACCCTGGTCGCCATCGAGAAGCTGGATGACCTTGCCGCCAGCAAAGACCCCGCCCATCGCCGGCTGGCCGAAATTCTTTCGGAGGTCCAGGACCTGGCCTTGCTACGCTTCGCGCTGCTGTTTCACGACTCCGGAAAAGGCGCCCACAGCGGCGATCACGCGCGCTTGTCCGTCGAGTTGGCGCGCACCGCCATGCAGCGCATTCAAATGCCCCTGGTGGAACAGAGCGCCGTCGAATTCCTGATCGCGCACCACCTGGATCTTTCGGCGGTGATGACTTCGCGCGACATCTACGACCCCGCTACGGCCCAGCACCTGGCTGAACGGATCGGAACATTGGAGCGGCTGAAGCTGCTGACGCTTTTGACGTACGCCGATATTTCCGCTGTGAATCCCGCCGCGATGACTCCCTGGCGGCTGGAACAGCTTTGGCAGACCTATCGCGTCACGCATCAGCAGTTGATCAAGGAGCTTGAAACGGAACGCATCGAGGATCTTCCCAAGGACTTACCGGGATCGGGCGAATTCATCCGCGGTTTTCCATCGCGCTATCTTCGGACTCACACTGCCGATGACGTTCGCGCTCACACTGAACTGTACGAACTGAGCAAGGCCACGGGCGTGGCTGTGCAGATTGACGCTCCTGGCGGGGTGCATCGCGCCACCATCATCGGCGCCGACCGTCCGGCGCTGTTTGCATCTCTGGCGGGCGCAATATCCAGCTTCGGTATGGACATCCTCAAAGGCCGAGGCCTTCTCGAACACCCAGGGCCTGGTGCTGGACACCTTCGTGTTCTCCGATCCTAGGCGCACCCTGGAATTGAATCCCACCGAAAACGACCGGCTGCGGCAAACGCTGGAAGACGTGGCGCTGGGGCGGCTGGATACCGAGCAGCTGTTGCGTGGCCGCGTCGCGCATCGTGGTCTGAAGAAGCGCACTGTCGAACCGCGCGTGCACTTCGATCCGGATGCCTGCGACACCGCTACATTGATCGAAATTATCGCCGAAGATCGTCCCGGCTTGCTCTACGATCTGTCGGCGGCCATCTCGACGGCGGGTTGCAATATTGATGTGGTTTTGATCGATACCGAAGGCCGAAAAGCAATTGACGTGTTTTATGTTGCGACCAACGGCGGCCCGCTTGCATCCAATACGCAGGAACGGCTAAGTCAAACATTACTAAGCCTTTGCTAAGTTTTGTGGGTTAGGCGGTAACCTTTGACGCCAGCGCCATCGTTCTTACTAGTGTGGCCTGTATGCAAGAGACCGAAACCACACTCCTCGTAGAGCTGTACCACACGCATTAAAAATCTAAGGAGCTAAAACTATATGAAAATCAACAGACTGTTACTAGGAGCTTGTGTTTTTTCGCTCGGAATCGCCGTCGCTGCATCGAGCTACCACATCAAGATCGCTGATCCTACGTGGGTTGGGACGACGCAACTGAAGCCCGGTGAGTACGAAGTCAAAGTGGATGGTGACAAAGTCACGTTCAAACAGGGCAAGAATATTGTTGCGGTTGCCGCGAAAGTGGAGACCAACGCCACCAAATATACCGACACGCAGATGGACGTTAAGACCGTCAACGGGCAAGCCAAGTTGCAGGAGCTGGACTTAGGCGGCACCAAGTCGAAGATCGTCCTGGCCGATGCTTCCGCTGTTGAAGCCGGCACCCGCTAATTCTTAACCCCACCGAGGCGCGAGCGCATCGCAAGCACGCCCGCTCGCGCCCCGTGTGTGTAAATTTGCCCCGAAGCGTCACGCCATCCAAGCAGTTGTAACCTCTGGCCTTGCTAGCCGCGTCGTTCCATTGACAGAACTTCGCCCCGCTTATATCATGAAAATCTCTCATTCAACCTTAAGATGTCGATTCTGAGCGTCTGCCAGTGGATTCAGGACACCAACATTGGCACATCCATCCGCGAATCCATTTGGGTGTTCCCCATCATTGAAACCATCCATGTTCTGGGCCTTTCCGTGTCTGTCGGCCTGTTGTTAGTTTCGGATTTACGGCTCATGGGCTATATCATGAAGCGCCGCCCCGCGTCCGACGTCTACGAACAAATCAAGCCTTGGATGTTTGCGGGCTTCACGGTAATGGTGATCACCGGAATCTTCCTGTTCTGGTGCCAGGCAGTGAAGGCGTACAACAGCTACTTCTTTCGAGCCAAATTGGTTCTCCTGGTGGTGGCCGCTATCAACGCGATCGCGTTTGAGCGTGGCATTTATCGCAACGTCGGCAAGTGGGACAACGCGCTAGTTCCTCCTATGCAAGCCCGGGTGGCCGGATGGGCCTCGCTGATTTTGTGGGCCGCCATTATCACCTGCGGACGCACCATGGCATACACCTTCTAGCCATGCCATCTGTTGTCTCCTTCTTCCAATGGTGCGACGACTCCGCGCTCGCGGTGGCCATTCGCGACTCGCGCGCGGCGTTCCCAGTCATCGAGAATTTTCATCTTTTCGCGCTGACGGTTTTGCTCGGTTCCATCGTGGTTCTTTGCCTGCGGCAGTTTGGGTTGATCTTGAAGAGCCAAACCATTTCCGAAGTCGCAGCCGCGCTTCGTCCCTGGAACCGGTGGGGTCTGGCGGTGATGCTTACGTCCGGGGTCCTGCTCTTTTTGTCCGAAGCGATGAAATGTTACGGCAATACTTCGTTTCGGATCAAAATGCTCTTCCTCTTCGCCGCGCTGTTGTTTCAATTCACCATTTACAACCGCACCGTCAAGCACGAAGGCGTGAACGCACCGCTGGGTGGAAAAATCGCGGCGGGAGTCGCGTTATGCCTGTGGTTTGGTGTCGGCCTGGCTGGCCGCGCTATCGGCTTTCTCGGCTGAGTCTGAACCCATCCCAAACGCCCGCGCGATCAGCTCGTACGACCGTTTTCGCGCCGCATGACTGTGCATGATGTTCACCACAAAGACTTCTTCAGCGCCGTAATCGTGCGCTACTTCTTCGATCACGGAACGAACCTTTTCCGGCGTCCCTACCGTGATTCTGCGGCCAACGGGCAATGTTTCCGATGCCACGCCCTCGTTCGCCAGGAACTCGAGCGCGCGTTCCACCGAGGGCACAGGGATCAAGCGGCCGCGATACAGCATTAACATCAGCATTCGCATGCTTGAGGCCAGCAGCTGCGCTTCCTCATCGGTATCCGCGCAAATCGCCCACGTAGCGACGCCCACGCGCGGTTCGCTCAATCGCGCCGATGGCTGGAAGTGGTCGCGATAATAGGCCGCGATTGCTTCGCCATTGGGGTTGATGAAATCGGCGAACACGTAGGGCAATCCCAGCTCGGCGGCCCAAATGCCGCTTTGCGCCGACGATCCCAGCAGCCAAGGCTCGGGGCTTTCAAAGTGGATCGCAGCTGTTTGGCGGAACGCGCCGGTCGAGGGCCCGCGATTCTCCAGATATCCCAGCAGCTCCGCCAATTGGTCCGGAAAATCGTCTGGAGAAGGCTGCCTTCGGTCGCGCTGCAGCGCAAACGCGATGCCGGGACTGGTCCCCGCCGCGCGCCCCAGACCTAAGTCGATGCGTCCGGGGTATAAAGCACTCAGCATGCTGAATGTTTCAGCCACCTTCAGCGGACTGTAGTGCGGCAACATGATTCCGCCGGTGCCGACGTGCAATCGCGAAGTGGCCGCGGCCACTGGTCCCACCATCACTTCGGGGCTGGCATCGGCGAGTCCCGGCGTCCCGTGATGCTCGGCCAACCAGTAGCGATAGTATCCAAGTTCCTCAGCCCATCGCGCCAGATCGATGGTGTTCCGCAGCGCGTCGCCCGCGCTGGAACCTTCCGCGATCGGCGATTGATCCAGTACACTCAAACGCATTTTGACTATCATTATGCCTGAGGCTGGAATCGCGACCCGCATGCTACAATTCAGGCGTTCATGAAATCGACTCTGCTCCCGACATCATTAGTAGGATCTTATCCGCAACCCGATTGGCTGATTGATCGCGCCCAACTTTCGCACCGTTTGCCTCCGCGGGTGCGTGCCACCGATCTTTGGCGCATTGCGCCCGAGTATCTCGAGCAAGCCCAGGACGACGCCACCATTTTGGCGATCCGGGCCCAGGAGCGCGCCGGTCTCGACATTATTACGGACGGCGAGATTCGCCGCGAGAGCTACTCCAACCGTTTCGCGACGGCGCTGGAAGGCATCGACCTCGATAATCCGGCGCAAGTGGTGGCGCGCTCCGGCAAATTGAACTTCGTGCCCCGCATCGTGGCGAAGATTCGGCGCAAGCACGCCGTCGAGGTTCGCGATATTCAATTTCTGCGCGCTAACACGGACCGGCGCGTCAAAGTCACCGTGCCCGGTCCGTACACCATGTCGCAGCAGGCGCACAACGATTTCTATAAGTCCGAAGAAGAGATGGCGCTGGATTACGCGGCCGCCGTCAATGAAGAGATCAAGGATTTATTTGCGGCCGGCGCCGACATCGTGCAGATCGACGAGCCTTACATGCAAGCCGTCCCCGATAAAGCGCGTGAATTTGGATTGAAGGCGCTCAACCGCGCCCTCGAAGGCGTGCAAGGCGAAACCGCGGTGCACCTGTGCTTTGGCTATGCGGCCATGGTGGCGAATCGCCCTTCCGAATATCAGTTCCTCACTGAGCTGGCCGACGCGCGCATGAACGCCATCTCTATTGAGACCGCGCAATCGTCGCTGGATTGTTCAGTGCTCGCTAAATTTCCCAACAAAAAGATTATCCTCGGCGTGCTGGATCTTTCCAGCAACGAAGTGGAGACTCCGGAAACAGTGGCTGGGCGCATCCGGCGCGCGCTTCCCTTTATCGACGTGGAACGCTTGGTAATTGCTCCGGACTGCGGAATGAAATATCTGCCAAGCGATGTGGCATTCGGTAAATTGAAAGCCATGGCCGACGGCGCTGCCATCGTTCGCAAGGATTTAGCCGCCTGATTCAGGCCGCTGATTCTTCGACGCGTTCAATGGAGACGTACATCGGCCCCACGCCCAGGGTGCCCACCAGGAACCAGGTGAAACGGCCCATTCGATTTACGGTTCGAAACCGTGCGTGCTCCCCTGGAGCTACGTTCAGCGCCACCGTTTTCCAGTTCCAGGTATTGTCCACTTGCAAACGGTGAGGCCCCGGTTCCACGACGCGCGAAATTTCGTCGCCGTGCATCAGCTCTCCCAGCCGGGTCCCATCCAGCTTAACGATGATCTGGCGCTGTTTGATGTCGTCGGGATTTGTGCGGCTGATGGTGACGCGGGATTCCACGCTCCGAGTATAAAGCCTCTACCTAGTCGGGATAAATAACACGCTCCAGAAACAATCCGGAAGCGGGCGCAGTCCAGGCCGCAACATCCAGCTTTGAATTTGTTTGGCCTTCCAACAAACCCGCGAAATCGCTTTCTGTGATTTCGCCCCGGCCGAGCCTGACCAGCACTCCCACGATGCGCCGCACCATGCGCCAGACGAAGTGCGACGCGGTGATGCGGAAGATAATCAGATCGCCATCCAGTTCAATCCCGGCGTCTTCCACCACGACGATGGGCGATTCGTCGGGACGCGACGGATCTTCCGCGCGAAAGGCGCGAAAGTTGTGACGGCCGGCCAGAAAACGCGCCGCCCGCGCCATCGCCGCAGTGTCCAGCGGCTCGCGGACCCACCAAACGTATTTCTTGAAAAACGCCGTGCGCCGCGTTGAGATTTGATACATGTACGTTCGCGCAATGGCATCGTGGCGCGCGTGAAAGCTATTCGCGGCTTCGGCCACATCCAGAAGGCACATATCGGAGGGCAAGCGGCTGTTGATGGCGCGCAGGATCTCCTCGGGACGCGGCCAGTTTCTTCGCTGACTTTCCTTGGGCGGACGCACCCGTAGGTGCGCCACTTGAGCCCTGGCATGCACGCCGGCATCGGTGCGGCCCGCGCCCTGAATATCCGCTTCGGTTCCGAGAAAGTCCTCCGCGGCCTTGCGAAGCTGGCCTTGCACGGTGCGGGCGTTGCGCTGCTCCTGCCACCCGCTGTATTTCGTGCCGTCGTATTCGACAGTCAGCTTCCAGCTTTTCGACTCGGGAGTTTTCAATTCCCCAGTGTAGCCCCGCAGACCGGCCGCAGTGCTATGATGAAGCGCTTTAAGGAGGCGCTCATGTTCAAAGAGTTCAAAGAATTCATCATGCGCGGCAACGTTTTGGACTTGGCGGTTGCCGTGATTATCGGCGCGGCGTTCGGCAAGATTGTGACGTCACTCGTCAACGACATTCTGATGCCGCCGCTGGGACTCGCGCTCAAGAGCGTGGATTTCACCAACCTGTTCGTCGATCTCTCGGGAGGGCACCACAACACGCTGGCTGAAGCCAAGGCGGCGGGCGACGCCACACTGAATTATGGCCTGTTCCTCAACACTGTGATCGATTTCGTGATTGTGGCGTTCGTAATCTTCCTGGTTATCCGGCAGGCGAATAAACTGAAGAAGGCCCCGGTAGCGGCGGCGCCTAGCACCAAGGAATGCCCGTTCTGCCACACGCAGATCCCGCTTGCGGCCACGCGCTGCCCGAATTGCACGTCGAATTTAACCTAGACCGTGATTTCGCAGCCTTCGTAGGCGCAGGAGACTTCGAGCGGCGAACCCAGGCACCGGGCCAGTTCCTGAGCCTTTCTTTCGATGCCGGCGATAAACTCATCGTTGTGCGATGGATCGTGATGCGTGAGGAACAGACGGCGAACGCCCGCCGCGGCGGCCAGCTGCACCACATACGGATAGGTGCTGTGCCCCCAATTGCGCTTGGATGAATACTCCTCCGGCGTGTATTGCGCCTCGTGAATGACGACGTCGGCCGTCTTGCATGTATTCGGCGTGCCTCCGGTCGCCTGCTTCGAGAATCGACTCCATCTGCCCCGGCTGAGCGCCTTCGGACGCCAAACACCTTCGAAATATGGCTCGTGATCGCACAGGTAACAAATGCGACCGGCCGCTGGCTTCGATGCGATACCCGAGCGTTGGCGAGGGATGATTCATCCGCTGCGCCCGCAAGTTATGCCATCGATCTGACTGTGGCCCTTCCGGAGATTCTTATAACTGATGCGCGCGGACAATTGGTCGAGCTCCACCGGGAAATAGTGGTGCTCCATCTGTCCCGCCAGCACGTCGCGTAGTGAGAGGTGCGCGCCTTCCGGCCCGTAAACCTTGAAGTGATTCTCTGGCTGGAACAGAGGCGCGAAGAATGGAAAACCCTGAATATGATCCCAATGCGTGTGCGTGAGCAGTATGGTGGCCGAGACCGGCCCTACAGCGGAGGCCAGCAAGTGGTTGCCCAACGGCCGCGCTCCCGTTCCACAATCGAACATCAGAATCCCGCCCGATGGCGTGGCGATCTCGACACACGATGTATTGCCGCCGAAGCGAGTGGTGCTTGGCCCAGGGGCAGCGATTGACCCTCGAGTACCCCAGAAGCGCGCTAACATTTCCGTCCTCAGCTTATCTCATCGGCGGACGCAGCCAAGCGGAGCAGACAGGTCAATCCGTGATGGCCTCGATGGTTTCGGGCGCATTGCCTTCCAGGCGATTGTTCACGAAGATGTAGGACGGCTGGTGGCGCTGGCGGGCGTGGGCGATCAGAAGCCGCAGGGCGTCGCGGGTTTCCGGGTTCGGTTCCTGGACGTGTTCGTAGGGCGTGAACTTCGCGACCGCTTCTTCGTAAGCGCGGCCGCGGCGGAGCAGCGCGCGCGACACCGTGAAATCGGCCGTGAAGGCTGGAGGCAAGTGCATTTGCACCCCAATTTCCGGCATTCGGGTCCAGGCGCTGAAGATATGCGCGACGCCATGGCTGCGCAGGCATGCGAAGTACTCGGGAGAAAGAAACTCCGGATTACGGATCTCGATCGGCGTAACGAAAAGCGCGCGGGCAGCGCGGCCAGGAACGGATCCAGCTCCGCCGAGAAACGCGCCGGTGTCCGAATAACACTGCCTTGGGAAACTGCCGAATTCGAAAATCAGCACGGCTACGCGCGGATGATAAGGCGCAAGGAGATCGAGAAACGCCGCCTGAAACAGCGCAGCGTCCAGGAACGACGAATTGTCATCGCCCGCGCGCGCGCCGTAACGGGGATGCGTCGGGGAACTGCTTGACGGTGACGTCTTCCGGAACTTTGAAGGCAAATTGCAGCGTGGAAGGCGCCGTACCGAACAGCTTGCGCCAGTACTGTTCGGATGGAAATTGATAGAAAGAGAAGTCCCCGCAGACGATGGGAAATGTTTCGGCGTATTCGCTGAGGCACTCGTCTTGAAAGCGCTTTTGCGAAAAACGCCCGCGCGTCAGATAGCGATCGCGGGAATAGATTTGCCCGAGCCAGCCTTCATATTTCCAGGAACTGGTCCCGATGAAAATGTTCTGAGACGCGAGGGCGCTGAAACGTGCGTGCAAACGCGTGCGGTCGAACTGCGATGGTTCTTCGAAAAGCGAGCCTGTTTGCAACTAGTAGGCGTGGGCGACGCGATAGCCGTAAGGGTCTGCGCCGGCTTCAATGACGCCGTCGGGTGTAACGCGGATCATCACAGGAGCCGCGCCGCTGGCCCAGCGGGAGCGCGTGCCGACCTTGTGGCCGCGAGCCGCCAATTCAGCGCCGATATTGGCCGGAATGCGCTCGTCCAACAGCAAATCGCCACGATTCCAGGCGTGGTTATCGAAGCTCGATACCAGATGGCGGGTTTGAAAGCGCGGCGCTTCCACGGCGGACTGGGCGTTTTCGCCGAACTCGATCACATTGAAGAATAGCTGGATGAGGCTCTGTTCCTGATTGTCGCCGCCGGGAGTGGACAGCGCGAGGAATGGCTTACCTTGCTCGGTGACGATGGTGGGGCTCAGCGTGACGCGCGGGCGCTTTCCGCCGGCTAGTTCATTGGGCGATCCAGGCACCAAAATGAACTGCTGGGCGCGCTCGGTCAGCGGAATGCCGGTATCGCCGGCGATCACCGAAGGCAGCCAGGCGCCGGAGGGCGTGGCCGAGAACACGATGCCGTCTTTATCCATCGCGTCGATGCAAGTGGTGTCGCTGGCCATCAGCTCATCGGAGATCTTGGTTCGCGCGATGTCCATCTCGGTGGGATGTTTGCCGCGTTTGCCGTTGATCAAGCCCGGCAAGAAATCCATGGAAGCCGTGTGTCCAATCTCCTTGCGGCGCTCGGCGGCATAGGCTTTGGAAAGCAGCGTATCGGCCGGAATGTTGTTGAATTTCGGATCGCCGTAGTAGGTGTCGCGATCGGCATAGGCCAGCTTCAAGGCTTCGGTGATGGTGTGAATGTACTCGGCCGAGTTGAAGCCCATGGAGCGCAGGTCGTAGCCTTCCAGAATGTTCAGCGCCTCGATCATGGTCGGACCCTGGCTCCAGAATCCGGGCTTGTAGACCTTGTAGTTATGAAAATCGGTGGCGAGCGGCTCCTCGGGTTGCAGCTTGAACGCGGCCATGTCCTCGTAACGCAGCAGGCCCCCGTTGGCTTGCATGAACGCGTCGATGCGGTGAGCTATTTCGCCGCGATAGAAGTAATCGCCGACGGCGTCGATAGCGGCGGCGCGGGAAGCTCCAGCGGCCAAGGCCTTCTTTTCGGCGGCAGCCATGGACCGCAGGGTACGCGCCAGGTTCGGCTGGCGGAAGATCTCGCCGGGCAGGGGAACGCGGCCTTCGGGGAGAAACGTCTTCTTCGAATCGGGCCAGAGATCGAAGAAACGGCGCGAGCGGGCGATGGAACCGGAACGCATTTCGTCGATAGCCAGGCCGTCGGCCAGTTCGATGGCGGGCTCGATGGCTTCCGAAAACGATTTCGTTCCGAACTCGCGCAGCGCGATTAAGCCGGACTCCACCATGCTGGGCACCAGCGCCGGAAGAATGCCGGCCACCGGGATGATGCCTTTCAATCCGCCTGGATCGAGCGTCAGGATTTCGCCCGGCCTGGGCCGATGCTCCATGAAGAACTTGGCAGTGGCGAGCTTGGGCATGGGGCCGACGCCGGCGATGGCATAGACTTTGCCGGCTTTGGTGCGAATCAGGATCGGCGCTTCGCCGCCCATGCCGAAGTGCGAGAACTCGGAGACCGCGGCCGCGTACATGGAAGCCACGCCGGCGTCCACCGCGTTTCCGCCGTGGAAGAACATCCGCATGCCGGCTTCGTCGGCGTATTCGCTGCCCGAGGCAAGCGCGCCTCGAGTGCCGCGAGCGGCGTGCATGGCGGGAAGTTCAAAATCCTTGTGCTGCGCGAATACGGACGAGACACAAAGAAGGGCGAAGAGCGGGAGGACCAGCTTGTGCTTCATAAGGCTGACCTTATTATAACTTTGGGATTGGGGGTTGGGGTTTCGGCTATTGGTCGACACCGCCTGGTCAATTGACACTCACGGTGATCAGCTTTGTCCAGTTACCGCCGTCAAAGAAATAGATGGTTGTCTCCGCGGCCGAATCAGAGAATCGGCCGGAGCTAGATCTCGGGGACCGACCCCGAATGAAATCCCTTGGTGGTCGAGCTTTGGACGGGGGGCCGAGGGTTTCCAAACAGCTCAGGTATTCAACTCAGCTAGGGTTTGTTCAAGAACCGGACGTGATGGACCATCTCTCTGCAGAGCCGTTCGCGCTCTTATCGATCTCCACGGGCGATTGCTCCGACCCATTTTCAAAAACGAGAAGACTCGTGGCTTGCTTCGTCATACATAAGACTGCCCAATCTGTTTGCCCGGGCTTCAAGAACTCGCCCTGTATAACATTGCTCCGCTTATGCCTCTCAATTTGAGGAATCTGGCACGCCCGGCGATCAAGTTCGCCAGCGATGTTTGACGGAAGTTCAGGAAACGCGGAAGGCGGAAGCGAACGGACTCTAGCGTGCAATTGGCACATGCCTGCCATAAGGGACAAAATGAATGCTATTCGGAGCATCGAATTCACCGACATCTCAGCCTAATTATAGGCGGCGGTAGGGGCCGTCTTCCGAGAACAGGTTGGTGGTCCCGCAGGTGGGGCAGCGGTAGACCAGAAGCAAGAATCGCCGGTGGACGGCCTTGATCTGTCTCAGCCATTCCGATTGCGCGCCCGAGCCGCAGCGGATGCAGACGTTGGACCAGGCCTCGGTGTCGACTGGCACGGGCAGGCTGCCGAAATAGAGCGCCCAGCCGTAGACGCTGAGGCGGGTGTGTAAAAGCGGTCCGACAGACGCGCGAAACCGGTGAACAAATGCAGCGAAATCTCCGCGCCGTTGCCGGCCAGCAGATAGCGCTTGGGTCTGCGGACGCGAAAGTTCGCGCGATGGAGATAGGAGAGCGAGGTGCAGAGTGTGCGGGTATCGAGTGAGGGAGTTGGGTGGCGCGCTCAATGATGGCCGCGAGTTTCTGGGCGGAGGTGAATGCGTTCACATGGCCGCCGCCCCAGGTCAGCCAGCGATATAGGCGATCGCAAAATGTCGAAGCGTCGGGCACGGCGATATAAAGCGCGCCGGTGGGTTTCAAGACGCGGCCGATTTCGGCAAGCGAACCGGCGAGATCGTGAAAATGTTCCAGGCTGTGGTTGGAGATGACGGCATCGAATGTGTGATTGGCGAAGGGCAGGAGCGCGGCGTCGGCTTGGGCGAAATTTTGGGCTGCGAGCCGGGGTAGTCGAGATCAGCGCGGATAGCCGTGAACGGGCCGATGCTGGAAGGGAAGCTGCCGGCGCCCGAACCGAGGTCGAGCACGCGCTGGCCGGGGCCGAAGTTCTCCAAAATCTCGTGCACCGTACATTTTTAGCAGGTAGGGAGCGGGGAGTGGGTGGTGGGAGGTGGGTAGTGAAAAGCCGGTGCTATTCTGAGGCCTGAGGCATCCGCGTGCAGTTTCCGCGTTTTGGAACCCGTTCTTGGATCGCCCTGGCCCTGCTGTGTCTCTTGCTGGTGGACGTCCTCCTGACTGCCGCGGCTGGATTCAAGTATGGCTTCGCGCAAGACGACTTAATGAACGCCCATTGGGCGCTGACCCGGAGTTGGTTGCAGCTGGCATCCGACTGTCTTAGGTTCTGGACCGTGTCACCTGTTTACCGACCCGCCGGTGTCGCGTTCGTCAAAATAATCTATTCCTTTGGCCGCATGAATGCGTTCGAGTGGAGGTGGTTCTACGGAGCGTTGTTTTGCAGCGCCATTCTTCTTTCCTTCGGGGCCGCCTGGCGTCTCACGAACCGTTTCCCGGTGGCGTTGATCGCGGCTTTACTCATGGCTTTTTACACGGCATTTCGCTGGCTGTACTTCAGCATGAGTTTTATTTTCGATGTTACGGCGCTTATATTCAGCTCGTTGTTTCTTTTGGTGTGGTTTCGCGCCCGCGAAAAAGGCAACTATTTCTGGAAAGCCCTGGCGGTGGGATTGTTGATCTGCGGACTGCAGTGCAAAGAGATCGCACTTGACGCCATCGTGTTTGCCGGCTTGTATGAGCTCATTCTTGATCGACCAAATTCACTTCGTCGAGTGCCGCTGCTTGCGATCTGCAGCTGCATCGGAATCGTCTTCGCAGTCACCCGCCTCACGGATCCCAATTCGGCGACGCAGTTCTCGGGGTATGCCGTTTCATTGTCGCCAGGCAACTATTTCTCGCACCTGTCGACCTGGATGCGGCAGATTTATACGGACCCAATCACAGTTCGAACTGCTTGTGTTGTCTTGCCCTGGCTGATTCTAGCAATCTGGTCTTCGTGGAGATTGACGCTTTGGTGCGTGCTGTCGTTTTGCATCGGTGTGGCGCCGGTCGCATTTATTCAACAGCGAGGGGCTCAGGATCTATTCGTGCCGAGTCTGCCGCTGGCTATTCTGGTGGCGCTCGCTTTCGATGGGATGTGCGAGGCGGTTGCCCGGATCTTTGCACGTCCCGGAAAGCCTCGTGAAATCGTGAAGGGCGTATTAGTAGGGATCGCTTGTCTCCTGATCGTTCTGTGCCAGGGATCGGTGAAAGAGCGGCAGGGCAGATTCGCTCTCACTCCGCGAGATCTCGCGTTCGAGCGAACTCTGGAGGATGCAAGGAACATCAAGCCCAGACCGGGCCCCGACGACAGGATCGTGGTCGATTCCGATCCATTCGAGGACTTTGAGTGGGGGGACTTGTTTGTGTTCCGCCTCGCGTTTGACTTGCCGCGCTTGCAAGTGAAGCGGCCTTCTCAGCTAAGTGATGATGAACGCCGCGAAGATCAGCGTGGACTGTGGCGCCACGTCAGCCTTGGCAGCGGCAAGCGCTGATTTATACAAGAGCAACCTGCTCTTCAGTTGGCTCCGCTCAACAGAACCACGGCTCATCGAGGTACGGGATCGCAGCGCGTGGCAGCAGGTTGAGGTTTTCAAACGGACGCTCGTCCACCAGGTTCCAGAGATAACCGAAAATTTCGCGGCGCGACCCTTTGGAAGCGGCGATGCGCAGCGCCTGTTCGGCGAGAGCGTCCATCGCGGGATCGGAATGCCGCCAGCGGTACAGGAGGGCGGGCTCGTCGAATCCTTGAATCACGGCTTGGACGTCGGCGAGATCGAGCATCCGCGATCCGCTCGGGATTAATAGGCGCAGTGCTAACTGCACGGGCGCTACGTTTTCCACCAAGTCCAACTCGGCAAGGAGAGCAAGCATTTCGCGATACTGTTCGCGCGTGGTCCACGGGGTGAACGGGATGAAGGTGGGTGCCAGCGTGAGGCCAACACGGCGAAAGTCGTTCGCGATAGCAATGAAATCGGCCCGAGTGTGGCCTTTGTCGAGCTTTGCGAGCACGGCGTCGTCGGTCGACTCCACCGCACTGGTGACGAACAGGCAACCGGTTTCGCGCAGGCGGGGAAGCAGTTCGCGATGTTTTAGCAGATGCTCGATTTTGATAGTGGCGTCGTAAGTCAGGTTCGGAAACTCGTGGTGCAGCGCGTCTACGATACGCATGGCGTGCGTGGGACCGTTGAAGAAATCGGGATCGCCGAAGGTGATGTGCTGGGCGCCGGCGGCGACTTGCTGGCGAATGTCCGCGAGCACGATCTCCGGCTGTACCACCCGAAAATTCCCCTGATACACCGGGACCACGGGGCAATGCCGGCACAGATGCTTGCAGCCTCGGCTGGCTTCGGTGTAGCCCGTGCGCTTTAAGAGGCCATCGGCGTGTAGCCCTGCATATTTTTCGAGAGGCGGCAGTCCCGTACGGAGCGGTACTAGGAATTGCAGACGATCCAGCGAAATCAGCGACTGGGGTTTCAGTCCATCGGCAATCGCAACCAAGCCCGGCTCGAATTCCCCGCCTAAGATGGTTTCAACCCCGAGGCTCCGTAAATAGGATTCGTTCAGCGGAGCATACAGCCCGTAACAACAGATGTGGGCCGCCGGATTCAGCCGCCGCACTTTTTCGATGACTCTGGCAGCCAGCCGAGTGGCCGTGTGCATCGGGAGGTAGAAGGCGACCAGATCGGCATCACGAACGGTGGCAGGATCGAGCGACTCAATACAAAGATCCGCGCAGGCCACTTGATGCCCCCGCGCGGCCAGCCACGCCGCGGGCGAAGCTAAGCCAAACGGCTGGTGGCCGAGTTCGTAGGTGGAGACGAGGAGTACCCGCATGACCGGACATTCTCAGTATGCGGGTTGTGGGAGGTGGGTTGTGCGAGGTAGGCAGTGGGGCTCCCACCACCCACCACCTACCGCCCACTACCCTTTCGCGAAATAGAGCGCGGTGGCGCGTTCCAGTTCCGACTTGCTCATGAAAGGCGGACGGCCTTCGTATCTGCCGATGGACGTGAGAATGTTGCAGATATCGGCTGGATAGCAGGCGCGCAGTTCAGTGCGGCCTTCACGCAAGCACAACTTACGCAGGTACTCGGAGCTATCGGGCTCGCAGGGAATGCTGAAGCTGGTGACCACGCGATGGAAAATCTGATCGAAAGCCTTGTCGTCGACAGCCTCGACGAAAATCTTGTTGTGGATACGGCGCAGGAAGGCTTCGTCCGCCAGATCGCTGGGCTCCAGGTTGGTGGAGAAGACCACCATCAGCTCGAAGGGGATCTGGAATTTGACGCCGTAGCGCAGCATTAAGTAATCCACGCGGCGATCCAGCGGCACGATCCAGCGGTTTAACAGATCGCGGGGCGACATCAACTGGCGGCCAAAGTCGTCAATGATGAAGATGCCGTTGTTGGCCTTCATTTGCAGCGGCGCGGCATAGATGCCCGACGATTCGTCCAGGCGCAATTCCAACATGCTGGGAATCAGCTCGCCGCCTACTACGATGCAGGGCCGGCGGCAACGCACCCAGCGCGGATCCACGTCCGGATCGTCGATGTCCAGCTTTTGGTGCACCACCGGGTCATACAAGCTGATGACCTGGTTGTCCACTTCCACGGCGTAGGGCATCAGCACGGCGTCCTGATAGACGCGCAGCATGCGTTCCGCCAGACTGGTCTTGCCGTTTCCAGTGGGCCCATACACGAAGATGGAGTTTTGCGAAATCAGGGCAGGACCAAGCTGATCGAGAAGCTGATCGTTCACCACCAGATCGGAAAACGCGGAGCGCAGTATCTTACGGTCGATACGGACCTGCGCAGATTGCGACTTGGTGGCGCTGTGGTAATCCTTCAAAGACACCGGAGCGGCGCCCGCGTACTGCGAGATTTGGAACCGCTCGCTCGCCAGCTGCTTACCGGCCTGCGACAACGTAAAGTTATAGTCGTTGCCGAGCATGCCCTTCACTTCCACCAGCTGCAGTTGGCGCATGTGGGTGAAGACCACATTCAAGATGGGAACCGAAAGTTTGAGCGTGTTGCTGAGGCTCTGGAGGTTGCTAAAGCCCTCGAGCAACAAGCGCCGTACCACCAGATCGAGCACAAGCGACTGGGAAATGCCTAATTCCTCAAAGGTTTGCGGAACCGATGGACTGAATGCGGTGTTTGCTGGTGCAAGTGTGGCGGCCATGAAAGATACTGATCCTCACTTCTTTCATCGGCCAAATAGCGACATTAGTTTACACGAATACGGGGTCAATCCCGTCAGTCCTCTTGTGAAGCTTCGCCGTGGCCTATCGCTTCCTTTGCTTGCCTGGCCTTTGCTTGCCTACAGCTGGGAGCGGCCACGCAGGCCGAACAATTGTTCCACCAGGCCCAGAAGGCGGAGCACGACGGCGAAGTCGTAAAGGCATACCTTCTTTACGCGGAGGCAGCGGCGGCCGACCCAACCAACGCCGAATATTGGTCGCGAGCCCAGGCTTTGCGCCCCGCCGCCAGTCTGGTGAATGCATCTCCGCCCAAGCCGGACGAGTTCCCGAGCAACAAGATCGATCGGACGCTTTTTGGCAACATCCCCGCGGCGGATCTGGAAGCAGCCCTGAAACCGCTTCCACCCGCACAACTGGCAGCGGAACCCGGACGCCGCGACTACGATTTTAACGGGGATTCCAGAGCTCTTTGGGAACAGGTGGCCGCGGCTCTGCATCTGAAGGTGTTGTTCGACGGCGACTACAAGCCCACGCATGCGTTTCGTTTTGAACTGGCCGGCGCCGATTATCGCGACACCCTGCGCGCCCTGCAGGCCGCCACCGACTCATTCCTGGTTCCGATCAGCCAGCGATTGATCTTTATCGCCAACGACACCCAGCAGAAGCGCACGGAGTTCGAGCCAACGGCGGCGGTGGTGGTGCCGTTTCCTGAAACCAACAGCGTTCAGGAGCTGCAGGAGATTGCTACCGCCATCCGCGGCGCGCTGGATGCGCAGAAGCTGACGGTGGACACCACACGGCACTTGATTTTGATTCGCGACCGGGTGACCAAGGTCCGGCTGGCGGAGAAGCTGTTGCAAGATTTACTGCGTCCGCGCGCGCAAGTGTCCATCGAGATCGAAATTATGGCCACGGATATTTCGTCGACGGTGAATTACGGGCTCTCGCTGCCGACCTCGTTTCCTATCGCGAGTTTCTTCAAGCAAGCTAACCTGACCGCCTACATTCCATCGGGCTTTACGAATTTCCTGGCGTTCGGCGGCGGGGCCAGCCTGTTGGGACTGGGAATCACCAACGCACAGCTTTTCGCCTCTGCTACCCATGCCAACTCCGAGAGTATCTACCGAGCGCAAGTTGTCGCTGTGGATGGCCAGCCCGCTACGTTCCATGTTGGGGAGAAGTATCCCATCATGACTAGCGGATATTTCGGAAACACGTCCAGCAGCGGCACGGTGTATACGCCACCACCCACCATTAATTTCGAAGATCTGGGGCTGCTGATCAAGGTGACGCCGCATGTGACCGGGTGTGGACCAGGTGACTCTCGACCTGGACGCCGAGTTCAAGCTACTAGGCGCCAGCAGCGCCAATGGCATTCCGGTGGTGGGGAACACGCAATATCAATCGAAAGTGGATGTGGCGACGGGCGAATGGGCAGTGTTGGCGGGCATGATGTCGGTCCAGGAAGCCAAAGTCATTACGGGGCTGCCGATTATCAGTTATATTCCGCTGCTGCGAAATAACACCACCACAAAGGATGAACGCGCGACGCTGATTGTGCTGAAGCCGCACGTGACCATCGCGCCGCCGTCGGAAACTCCGGCGCTGAAGGCGTGGACCGGAAGCGAGACGCGGATGCCGGCGGAGTTTTAGATTCTAGCCACAGATGAACACGGATACACACTGATAAGAATTTTGTTTCCGATCCATGCTCATCTGCGTTGATCTGTGGCTAATAGGTACATCCAAACAGCAGAACGACTGGCATCCAGTACAAGACGAAGGGAAGGCCGATCAAAAGCCAGAGCGCACGGCGGTGAAGCAAGAAGGCAGAAAGAATGAACAATATTCCCCAGGCGAAGTCCATCCACAAGATGAAGGGGATTGCGTTAAGTGGGTCGAGGCGCCGAGGCGCCGCAAACGGCTATGAGGAGCGACGGGAGCAGAAAAGGCGCGCATAATCTTGGGTGTGAGCATCGACTCGCCCCATTCGTGTGGTTCGGCGGAGTTCCAGAGCTAGCCACAGATGAACACGGATAACAATTTTGTTTCCGATCCGTGTTCATCTGCGTTTATCTGTGGCTAATCAGCGCACCACGCCCGCCAGCGGACTGCTCGCGCTGGCGTAGAGTTTCTTCGGCATGCGTCCCGCCAGATAAGCCAAGCGTCCGGCCTGCACCGCCAGTTTCATGGCTTCCGACATCTTCTCGGAATCCTCCGCTTCGGCGATGGCGGTGTTCATCAGCACGCCTTCGAACCCGAGTTCCATCGCGATAGCCGCGTCCGACGCCGTTCCTACGCCTGCGTCCAGGATCAGCGGCACTTCAGTAATGATCTCGCGCAGAATTCGCAGATTAGTCGTGTTCTGGATGCCGAGGCCTGATCCGATGGGCGCGCCCAAAGGCATCACGGCCGCGGCGCCCGCGTCGATCAGTTTGCGCGCGTTCACCAGATCGTCGTTGGTGTAGGGAAGGACGACGAAACCCTCGCGAGCCAGCACTCGCGTGGCTTCCACCAGGCCTTCGTTGTCGGGAAACAGCGTTTTCTGATCGCCGATCACTTCCAGCTTCACCCAATTCGATAGCCCGACCTCGCGCCCCAGCCGCGCCGTGCGAATCGCCTCATCGGCGTTGTAGCAGCCGGCAGTGTTGGGGAGGATGAACATCTTGGAACGGTCAATGAAATCGATCATCGATTCTTTAGACCGGTCGGTCAGATTCACACGCCGTACCGCGACTGTCACTACTTCGGCGCCGGATGCCTGATGGCAGCGCGCCATTTCCTGGAAGCTGCGGTATTTGCCGGTACCGACGAACAAACGCGAATGAAACTCGCGATCCGCGATGCGAAGGACGTCCGCCATAATGCCCTCATTCTATCGCAAGGCGTTTTCGCAATTGGCGCTTTGTGGAATCGTCGACGAATGCCGCCTCGATCGCGGCCTCGTTGCATGCCGCGAGATCCGCCTGCGTCCAGCCGAAATGTCTTTCGAGATTCCGATATTCTTGCGTCAACGTGATGTTCGTTATGGTGCGCGTATCGGTATTAATGCTGAGCGGAACGCCCGCGCGGTAGAGCTTGTCGACAGCGTGCTCGGCAAAATCCGTGGAGATGCCGGTTTGCAAATTGCTGGTAGGGCAGACTTCCAGATGAATGCGCTCGCGCTTCAGATGATCGACCAGCACCGGATCTTCGATACTGCGCACGCCATGGCCAATCCGCGAGGGCCGAAACTCACGCAGGGTCTCCCAAACGCTGTCCGGGCCGCGAGCCTCACCGGCATGCGCGGTGCGATGGAGCCCATGCTCGATCGCATAATGAAACGCCGGAATGTTTGCATCAATCGGAAAACCGGCTTCGTCGCCGGCGATGTCGAGCGCGGCTACCTTGCTTCCACGAAACTGCTCCACCAACCGCGCCGTCTCGAGACCCTGCTCCCGATCGTAGTGGCGCAGAGTGCAGAGAATCAGCCGGGCGTCGATCCCGCTTTGACGAATGCAAGCTTCGGTGGCGCGATCCACGGCCGCTACCACTTGCTTGGGCTTCAAACCGAGCTCGGTGTGTAGCAAAGGAGCGAAACGAATCTCGGCGTAGATTACGCGGTCGGCGGCGAACTGTTCGAATACGTCCTCGACCACCAAGGCGAGCGCGGCTTCGTCCTGCATCAATCGAAAGCCGCGTGGAGCGCGCGTCAGAAAATCCGCAAGATTCGTGCAGCGCGGCGGAGCGATGAATTCGCGCTGGTACTCTTCCAGCGACACGGAGTCATCTAGCCGCGACACCGCAGCGTAGCTCAATGAACAGTCGAGATGCAGGTGCAGTTCGACTTTGGGAACTTCCTTCACTAACTATTCGACGCCGAAGGCCAGCAAAACGTTGCCGGTGGGTCCGCCGATAACGCCGTAGCCGGATCCGATGAACAACATACCGTTTGCGATGGTAGGCCCGATGGACGCGATGGATCCGCCCTTGGCTTCCACCTTATTCACGGTTTCGAACGGACGGTCCGTGGCATAGGACCAAATCTCGGTGCCGTCAGCGGACTTGAGCGCGTGTATTTTGCCATCGCTTCCAGCGATGAAGACCACGCCTTCCATCGCCGTGGCGGCCGCGCCGTTGTTGACATGCTGACCCGGTTCGGCCAGCGGCTTATGCCACAGCTTTTCTCCGGTGGTTAACTGAATCGCGGTAATGCCGCCGCCGGTCTGGCCGTAATAGGCGGCCTTTTCGTCGAACGCGCCGCCCCAGACGATCCCGCTCAAGCGGAACAAAGGCGTGCCCGGCGGATTTTCGACGACATGCGTGTCCCACACCACCGCACCCTTCTTGTCCGGATCCAGCGCGAACAATTTGCCGTCCTTTGTTCCGGCAACGACAATGCTCTTGCCGTTCGGCAGCGAGTGGAGGACGGGAGAATTGCCGATATCCAGATCGGGTCCGTTCTCCGTCGGGCAATTGTCGGTCTTCTCGGGACCGGTGCAGCCGCCGAGGAAAGCATCACCTGCTTGCGCCTGGTAATACCAGAGCACCTTGCCGCTCTTCATATCGACTGCCATCACGGAGTCAGACATCTTTCCGGCGGGCTCGGTCTCGGAATCGCCCGTTCCGAAATAGATTGCGTGCCGCTTGGCATCGATAGTCGGCGAATTCCACACAGAAGCTCCGGCCGGCGCGTACTGCTGCACACCCTTCGAATTTTTGCGCGTTGGTTTGGGCGTCTCGGGGATCACGTACGTCTTCCACTCCTGCGCGCCCGTGCTGGCATCCAACTTTACGACGCTGCCGCGCGAAGTGCAGCAGGGATAATCCAGATTCGCGGCCGCGAATTCTTCCGACGAAGATACTGGAACATAAAGGGCGCCTTCGTACAGCTTGGGCGACGCCGTGATGCGGGCGACAAAGTGATCGTCCACCTTCTTGGTCCAAAGCTCCTGGCCGGTTTGCGCGTCCACCGCATACACATTGGCGTGCGCGTCTCCGAAGAACACCGCGTATTTCGTCGCGCCATGACCCTTTACCGGACCGACGCTGGGACCTCCGCGCACGTTACCCTTTGGCCTGATAGGACCAGTAAACGCAACCCGTCTTCGCGTCCAACGAATACACATAACCGATGTCGCTGCCGACGAACACGCGGCCCGAAGCCACGGCCGGCTGCCCGAACGCCGATACGCCGGTGGGATAACCGAAGGCCCACTTCAGCTTCAACTTCGGCACTTGATCGGCCGTCAATCCCGCGCCCTTGGCCGTCTGATAGCGGCTGTTGGTAACATCGGCGCTCCAGCCGTTCCAGGAAGGACTCGCGCTGGGATCGCTCATGGGCGGATTCGCTTCGCAATGGTTGGGCATGTTCTTCGCGTCGCCCTGCTCGGCGCTACCGAACGTTCGGCCACTCATGAATACAGCCAGCATGCGCTTCTGGTCGTCAGAAAGGCTGGAACCTTGGGTCTTCATTGGCCCGGTAGTCAGCGCCTCATAGATTTTTTCTGGCGAGAATTGCCGCAGCGTCGCCGGATCGGGCACGCGCCCCGCCATGGCTGGGTTGCCGTGGCAGCTCATGCACTTGGTCTGGAAAGTGGCAAATCCAGTTTCGGTTCCCGAGAAACGCGCGGCCTGGCTGGCCGGTTGCGCTTGGGCGGCCAGGGCGATCGACAGGCTCGCTATTACAAGCACAACGGGGTGAAGATGATTTTTCATGTGATTTCCTTACGATCCCACAGCATATCGAACGTTGCATGCAGGTCGCAAGGTCGTTCTAACATAGAAAGGACATATATGCGATACCTCGTGCTTGTAATCGCAATTTCCTGGCGTCTGGCCGCCTCCGTTCCCTGCGAGAGCCTGGCCAAGCTCGCTCTTCCACATTCGACGGTCACTTTGGCCCAGGAGGTCCCCGCTGGACAACTGACGTTGCCGCCCGGCGCGGTGCCGACTTTTCCCGGTTTTCCGGCGCCTAATTTCGGAAATCTTCCGGCTTTTTGCCGCGTCGCCGCCACGCTGAAGCCTAACATCGATTCCCAGATCAAGATCGAAGTTTGGATGCCTCTGGCGGGCCCAGCGTCAACTTGGAATGGCAACCTGGAATCAGTGGGCAATGGCGCTTGGGCCGGAAGCGTGAGTTATCGGGACCTGGCCACTGCGCTGACAGCCGGTTATGCCGCGGCCAGCACCGATACCGGGCACTCGGAAACCACCGCCGCATTTGTGATGGGGCACCCGGAACGCCTGATCGACTTCGCCTATCGCGCCATCCATGAGATGACCGTTGCCGCGAAGGTGATCGCCGCCAAGTATTACGGCAGCGTTCCGATGCGCGCGTATTTCAATGGCTGCTCCACCGGAGGCCGGCAGGCTCTCACCGAGGCACAGCGATTCCCAGACGATTACGACGGCATCATCGCCGGCGCAGCCGCCAACTACCCGAGCCATCTGCAAGGCGCGCAGGTGTGGACCACCGAGATCACCAATCAAAGCGGCGGCTACATCCCACCCGCCAAATATCCTCTGATTCACAACGCCGTGCTCGAAGCGTGCGATGCGCTGGATGGCGTGAAGGACCGGGTGCTGGAAGATCCGCGCCGCTGCCATTTCGATCCGCAGACTATCGCGTGCAAGGGTCCGGACGCTCCCACCTGTCTGACCGCCGCGCAAGTGGAAGTCGCGAGAAAAATCTATGCCGGCCCCGGTGCGTCGTTGTTTCCGGGCCTGGAGCGCGGCAGCGAACTCGGTTGGGCCACACTATCCGGACCAAAGCCCATGGCGCTGGCGGCCGAGACCTATCAATATCTGGTGTTCAAGGATCCCAATTGGGATTACCTGAAGTTCGATGCGGCGCGCGACATCGCGACGGCCGACCAAGTGGCTGGGCCGATCATGAATGCGATCGATCCGGACCTCAAACCATTCTTTGAGCATGGCGGAAAGCTGCTGATGTATCACGGCTGGGCCGATCCCGGAATCGCTCCGCAAAACAGCGTCAACTATTTCACCAGCGTCCCCAGGGCGTCCGATTCAATTCGCCTGTTCATGGTTCCCGGCATGGGACATTGCGCCGGCGGCGACGGCACTGACGATTTCGACAAGATCGGAACGCTGGCGCAGTGGGTGGAAACCGGCAAGGCGCCCGATCATATTCAGGCCGCGCATAAGACCAAAGGCGTGGTCGATCGAACGCGTCCGCTGTGTCCATATCCAGAAACCGCGCACTACAACGGGTCGGGCAGCACGGATGACGCCGCGAATTTCGTCTGCGCGGCGCCGTAGTTACAAGTTCACGACCACTCGAGAATCACTTTGCCGGAATTTCCGGACCGCATCACCTCAAAGGCTTTTTCAAATTCCTGATAAGGGAAGCGGTGGGTGATAACCGGCCGAATATCCAGGCCGTTTTCCAGCATCACGCTCATCTTGTACCAGGTCTCGTACATTTCGCGTCCGTAGATGCCTTTGACGGTGAGCATGTTGAACACCACCGTGGTCCAATCGATGGCGAATTCCTGGCTGGGAATTCCGAGCATCGCGATTTTGGCGCCATGGCTCATGTTGGCGATCATTTCGCGTAGCGCCGACGCGTGCCCGGACATTTCGAGCCCCACGTCGAAGCCCTCCTGCATTCCGAGATCCTTCTGCACTTGCGCGAGCGGTATTTGCGCTGTATCCACGGCGTAGGTGACGCCCATGGTCGCGCGCCAGCTTCAGACGGTACGGATTTTTATCCGTGATGACAACATATCGCGCGGAGGCGTACTTGGCCACGGCGGCAGCCATGATTCCGATCGGCCCCGCGCCGGTGATCAGGACATCCTCGCCCAGCACCGGGAACGACAGCGCGGTATGGACGGCGTTGCCGAAGGGATCGAAAATCGCGGCGACATCCAGATCGATTCCCGGCTTGTGCCGCCACAGATTAGTGACGGGCATGGCGATGTAATCGGCAAAAGCGCCGGCGCGATTCACGCCCACGCCCAGGATATGCGCGCACAAATGCCGCCGCCCCGCCAGACAATTACGGCAGCGTCCGCAAACCACGTGTCCTTCGCCGCGAGACCAGATCGCCCTCGTGGAAATCGGTAACGTTCGATCCCACTTCGACGATCTCGCCGGCGAATTCGTGGCCGATGGCCATGGGCACCGGGATGGTCCGCTGCGCCCATTCATCCCAGTTGTAGATGTGCAGATCGGTGCCGCAAATACCGGCGCGGCGTACTCGAATCAAAACATCGTTGATGCCGATGGACGGCTTTGAGATTTCTTCGAGCCATAAACCCGGCTCGCGTTTGCTCTTGACGAGTGCTTTCATGAGGAATTAAGAAGCAGCCGGAGTGTCGTGGCCGCTTTCTCATTGCACCACGAATCAGCTTTCCCGCGCAGGTTCGGCCGACGTACGAAGCGTATGCCAATAGTGCTTCTCGCATAGTGTTATTGCCGTATTGAAGGATATTAAAGACCGTGATTAAATTCTCCAAAGCCGAGACAAATGCGTCCGCGTAGAAAGGAAATTCTAATGACGGTCCTTACTCGAGTTGTTCCTGCCACAGCGTTGCTGCTGGCTGCCGGAATTATGAATGCACAGGTGGATCCCGGGCCGCGCGGGGGCGCTCCGGGCGCCGGATGCTACTACTATTCGCTCAATGCGAACGAACAGAATTTCTTCACCCAGGCGCAAGGGCGCTTTCAGGAAATCGATTCGGTCTCCGGGACTGTGCCCGGGGAAGCGGGTTCCGGCCTAGGGCCCACATTCAACGGCAACAGCTGCGCCATGTGCCACGCTGAGCCAGCGATTGGCGGCACTAGCCCCGGCTTAAAGAGCCCGCAACATCCGGTTCCTAATCCCCAGGTTTTGCTGGCGACCCTGGACGGCGCCACCAATACGGTTCCGTCGTTCATCTCCGCCAGCGGACCCGTGCGTGAAGCTCGCTTCATTGCAACCGGCTTCCAGAGTAGTGCCCCGCTGGATGGAGGGGTTCACGGGCTGTACACCATCCAAGGCAGAAGCGATGCCGTGGGGTGCACCATCGCGCAGCCAAACTTTGGGCAGCAGCTTGCGAATCACAATGTCATTTTTCGGATTCCCACGCCCGTACTTCGGATTGGGCCTGGTAGAGAACACGCCGGACTCGGTGCTCGCAGCCAATCTGGCTGCCAATGCCAAGCAGAAGAATGCCCTGGGAATTGGCGGAATGCTGAACACTTCGGGCAACGATGGCACCGTGACTCGCTTCGGGTGGAAGGCGCAGAACAAATCGCTGGTGATCTTTGCCGGCGAGGCTTATAACGTAGAGCAAGGCGTGGCCAACGAAGTCTTCATGAACGAGCGCTCGGCTGTCGCGGGCTGCGTGTTTAACGGGACGCCCGAGGATGCGTCGGTGATGGTTTACAACGGCAGTACAACCGGCACCGTATCCGAGATGTCATCCGACACCGTGAACTTCGCCGCGTTCATGCGGCTATCGGCCCCGCCGGTTCCCACCACCGCATCGGCCTCCGAGTTGAACGGTCAGAAATTGTTCACCTCGCTTGGCTGCGCGATGTGCCACTCACCTTCGCTCACCACGGCGGCGTCGCCGTATACCGGAATGGCCAACGTAACGTATCAACCGTACTCGGACTTCGCGGTGCATCACATGGGTTCCAACCTCGCCGACGGTATCGGCCAAGGGCAGGCCGGCCCGGATCAATTCCGCACCGCGCCGCTCTGGGGTGTGGGCCAGCGGTTGTTCTTCCTGCATGATGGAAGGACTTCCGATCTCCTGCAGGCTATTGAAGCGCACACGAGCTCCGGTAACTCCTGCGTTGTTTCCGACAGCATGTTGCAGTTCACCGCGAACAGCGAGTCCTTCCAGCCCAATTCCCAGAGCCGGTCGTGTGGATCGGAGGCCAATCAGGTCATCTCGGCATTCAATGGATTGCACTCCTCGCAGAAGCAGGATCTTTTGAATTTCCTGCGATCGCTATAAATGTGGCGCGGCGTCTTTCTACTTGCCGCGTGCGTGTGCCGGGGCGCGGCGATTTGCGGGACTGACGCCCCGGAGCCGGACCCGGTTCCGGTAGCCGATCCCGCGGATTTCGAGCGCAACGTCGCAGCCTTTGCGGCCTTGCGCTCGCTCCACGAAGGCGATGTCTCCCTGCACGAGCGTTATCAAGACGCAGTGCGGCGATACGGGATCGAGGGCCATCTGAAAGCGATGGGCGAGGAGTATCAACTCCTGGCTGCCCAGCACCCAGGCGAACTGCTGTACCGGTACCTGGCGGCGCGTGCTTTGCTTGGAAGGGGCACGCATCCAGCTGTCGAATCACTGACCGCGATCGCTCGGGAGTATCCCGGTTTTGCTCCCGCGCGTTGCGCGTTAGACGGGGTGGCAACGATGGTTCCTCCGGTCCCCGAACCAAGCCCGTTGCTGGATCGTGCCGAAGGGTTGCTCCATGCAAACGGCGATCCACACCAGATCGAACAAATGGCCGCCACCGCGATTCGAGCCGACGAATGGCGTTTGCAGCGCATCCGGGCATTCGATTGGTACAGCCCGGAGCTGAAGCGCCAGACCCTGCGCGAAATGCAGTCGGAGTACTGGAGGCTTTGGGACCTCCAAGTCCGCTGCTGGCGTAGGAGCGGGCAGATTCAGAAGGCCCAGGAGCTGCTTACCGAGATGCGGCGGAGGGCGGCCATTCTCAATGATCCCTTTCGCTTGGCCCAAGTAGACCGCCTGGGAAGGTGATTCGCCGATTCCCAACCGCCATTCGCCGATCCTGGCTCGAACGTCCTTAACCTCGCTGGTAGGCTCGAAGCATGGATACGGAACGCTGGGAGCAGAGGCAGGAAGCGCGGCGGGCACGTTGGGAAGATCGGATGTCGCGGCGCGGGCATCACTCGGGAAGCCACGGGATCTTCTTTGGCGCCATCGTAGTCGCCATTGGATCCCTGCTGCTGCTCGATAATCTCGGGATCGTCCGATTTCACGACATCTGGCAGTACTGGCCGGCGCTGCTGATCGCCTATGGCGTCTCGCGCGTCGTGGACAGCCGTACGCCTTCCGGCTACGTCTGGGGAGGCGCTGATCGCGCTCATCGGCGCATTCCTCCTGCTCGACAACCTGGACATTATCGTCTTCAACGCCGCGGTGATCTGGCCAGTGGTGCTGATCGCCTTCGGCCTGAGCGCGGTATTCCGCGGGGTGGAACGCAAGAGTTTCGGGGGCGCTCCTATGTCGACATCGCCCGTGGTTGGCACGCATGCCATCTTCAGCGAGTCCAGGAGCGGAAGCGAGACGCAGGATTTTCACGGCGGCGAAGCGACCGCGATATTCGGGGCGGCGCGGTTCGATCTGCGGAATGCTGCCATGACCGTCGACGAGGCCCGCATCGACGTCAACGTAGTCTTTGGCGAAGTGGAGGTTCGCGTTCCGGAAACCTGGAGCGTAGTCAACCGTGCCGGGGTTATCTTCGCCGGAGTCAACGATAAGACCATTCATCCCAAACCGGATCCCAACGTCAAGACTCCCCGCGTTGTGATCACCGGTGCGGTCGTCTTCGGCGCTATCACGCTGCGAAACTAATCATCAGAGCCAGGACAATTCCACCATGCATCCGCTGATTGCCGGACAAGGCAGGCTATCGCTCTATCTGCTTGCCTGGATTCCGTTGGCTCTCTTGATGGCCTACCTGCTCACCATGACCGGTGGGCTGGTATGGGCCGAAGCGGTGTCGCTGAGCATACCGCTTGAGCTGTTTTACGCCATGGTCTGCTTGGCGCCCTGGTACATGTGCCGCGTGCTGCCATTGGGCGAGTCGCGGACTCCCAAGGTGCTCGGCAATCATCTGGTAGCGGCCATTGTCGCCGGGCTGATGTGGATCGTGCTCGCCAAAGGGCTGGCTGTCGCTCTGGGCCATTACTTCTTTCCAGGATTGAATGAACGGTTTTCCACGCAGCTTCCGCTGTTGTTTGGGATTGGCGTGCTGGTGTATTCGTTGTCGGTGTCATTGCATTACGTGCTGCTGTCCATGGAATCGTCCAAGGAAGCCGGCGCGCGGGAGCAAGAGGCGCTCACGCTGGCGCGCGAATCGGAGTTGAAAGCTCTCAAGGCGCAAATCAATCCGCACTTTCTGTTCAATAGCTTGAACTCCATCAGCGCGCTGGCCACCGTGGACGGGCTCCGCGCGCGAGAGATGTGCATCAAGCTGTCCGATTTCCTGCGCAGCACCCTGAAGCTGGGCGAGAGCCAGAATATTTCCCTCGCTGAGGAGCTGGCGCTGGCGAAAGCTTATCTCGAAGTGGAACAGGTGCGGTTTGGGGCTCGCATGCGGGTTGAATTCGAAACCGATCGCAACTGCGACCACTGTGTAGTGCCGTCGCTGCTATTGCAGCCCCTGGTGGAAAATGCCGTGAAACATGGAATTGCCGGATTGGTGGACGGGGGAACGATTCGCGTGGAAGCGCACTGCGGCCAGGGACTGCTAAAGCTGAAAATTTGCAACCAGTTCGATCCGGAGTCGCCGGCGTCCAGCCGCCACGGCCTGGGACTGAGGAACGTTCGTGAACGGCTGCGTGCGGTGTATGAAAATCGCGCCCGCCTGGATACCGCCGCGACGAGCGACCGTTTCGTCGTGGAAGTGGAGCTGCCTTGCGATGGCCACGGCTCATGATGAGGACTCTATCCGCTTACTTCTGGCGCGCTTGTACGACGCATGGGCCCGGGGCGACGGCGACGGTTACGCGGCGTGCTTCGCCCCAGAATCCGACTACATCACGTTCAATGGCATCCATCTTCGCGGCCGGGCCGAGAATGCGGACGTGCATAGCGCGCTTTTTCGAAGCGTCCTCAAGGGCGCCAAACTATCGGCTGACATTGAGAGCATCGAACTGCTTTCCAGCGGCGTCGCGCTTGTTCATACCAAGGGGACCGGGAGGAAGAAGTCCTATCAGACTTACGTGCTGGTCAAGTCCGACGCCGAATGGCTGATCAAATCGTTTCAAAATACGCGAGTCCAGCTATTCAGCGCCTGGATCACGCGCTGGATACAAAAACGAGTCCACAGGTAATATGAATCAGACCATGAATGATCCTCTCGCGCCGGGTTCAAACATCGCGCACTACCGTGTAATTTCGCGCCTGGGCGAAGGCGGCATGGGCGCTGTCTATTTGGCCGATGACATGAAGCTGGGTCGGCACGTCGCGCTGAAGGTGCTGCCGGCAAGTTTGGCCGCCGACCCGGAACGCATGCGCCGCTTTGTCCAGGAGGCCAGGCTAGCGTCGGCGCTCACCCATCCGAATGTCGCGTACATTTACGAAATCGGAGAAGCTCCCGACCTCTGGTTCCTCGCCATGGAATATGTGGAGGGCGAGACTCTGAGCGCTCGCCTCAGCCGCGGCCAGGCGACACTTTCCGAGTTGCTTTCCATCAGCGTGCAAGTGGCCGACGCGCTGGACGAAGCGCACTCCAAGGGTATCGTGCATCGGGATATCAAGCCGTCGAATTTGATGCTGACGCCGCGCGGCTACGTGAAAGTGCTGGATTTCGGGCTGGCGAAGCTGGCCGTCCCCAACAACCATGACGAGACTCAGCTGATCACCGACCGCGGAGTGGTGCTGGGCACGGTGGCTTACATGAGCCCCGAGCAGGCGCTTGGCCGGGACGTGGATCATCGCACGGATCTGTTCAGCCTGGGCGTCGTGTTGTACGAAATGGCCACTGCGCGGCTGCCATTCTCGGGCGCGACCATGTCTGAAACCATGGCGCGAATTCTCAATTCACAGCCTGAGGCGCTGGCGCGCTTCAACTACGACATTCCCGAGGGGCTGGAACGCGTGGTCCGCAAGTGCCTGGAGAAGGATCGGGAGCGGCGCTATCAGACGGCGCGCGAGCTGGTGGTGGATCTCAAGAATCTGGAGCGCGATTCGTCCGGCAGCGGCGGTGCCCGCGGCGCCGCGTAATTTGACGGCAGTCATTGTCGATGACGAAGAGTTGGCCCGCGCGTCTGCTGCGCGAGTATGTGGAATCCAGCGCAGGCGTCGAGGTGCTGGCCGAATGCGCCAACGGATTCGAAGCGGTGAAAGCGATCTCGGAGAAGAAGCCGGATCTGGTGTTCTTGGATGTCCAGATGCCGAAGCTCGATGGGTTCGAGGTGCTGGAGTTGATCGGCTCCGAGGTCGCGGTGATTTTCGTCACGGCTTTCGATCAGTATGCGATGCGGGCTTTCGACGAACACGCGGTAGATTATCTGCTGAAGCCGTTCAGCCTGGAACGATTTCAGAAAGCGCTGGAACGGGCGCGGAGCCGCTTGGGCGCCAGCCAACCGGCGCAAAAACCGCTGCCCGCGCCGGACCTGGCCCGCGCCGCCCGGCCTCCCAAGGAATACTCTGCAGCGCATTGTCGTGAAAGATGGCGCGCGCGTCCACATTATTCCGGTGGAACGTTTGGACTATGCGGAGGCGCAGGACGATTACGTATCGCTGCACAGCACGGGCAAAGCCTATCTGAAAGAGCAAACCATTTCGAGCCTGGAAGCCGCGCTGGATCCCGATCGCTTCGTGCGAATTCACCGCTCCACCATCGTGAATCTGGAGCGCGTGGAAAAAATCGAACCTTACGCCAAGGACAGCCGCGTGGCGGTGTTGTCGGATGGCACGCAGCTTCCGGTGAGCCGGGCCGGGTATGAACGGCTGCGGGCGCTTCTGGACACCTAGCCACACTGTCTGTCTTGCTGAGCCGCGACCATAGGAAGCGGTCGACGCGCGCAGTTCAGAACTGAGAACGTGAGGGAGTGCTTGTCACCAGCTCCAGGCCGGCCTCGCGCAATGCCGCGCTTCCCGCGGCGATAATTACCTTCCCGCGCGCCGGACCCTGCGGCGCGCGAATCGCGGCAATCCAAATAGCGCAATCGATCGGACGTCCATTCTTGCCGTGGATGGGCCCCTGCGGATCGAACGGAAGTTCATGGCCGATCAGTTCGCCGCGAGTCCATCCCGTCAGCGTTTCCGCGGCCGGATTGCAATGGGTGACGATGCCCTGTGGATCAATTGCAAACATCGCAAGCGGCGACGAATCCACCAAAGGATGACCCAGCTCCGGCATCGCAGCGATGGCGGCTTGCCCAGATCCGTTGGTTTTTCGCCGGCTTCCATCAGCCGCAGATGAACCTTAGACGCAGCGCGATCTATGCTGGACGTTTTCAGAATCATTGCGGCCAGCAGATAGAGACAGGCGCTGATGAAATCCACCCAACCTTCCAGCATATGGAAGTGCGAGAAAATGGCGAAGCCGGAATCCTTCAAAATCCGCAGCGATTCGTAAATCGCGATCAGGCCGAGCAGGCCGGTCAACACTTTATCGAAGCCGTTGCGCTGCCGCCGGGTGAGAAGAATGCACCAGAGAATGGTGGCGAGGCAAATCAATAGCGCGAGCGCCAACAGCGGATTGGCGCGAAAGAGTTGGGCCAGATACAAGCGGTTGCTCCCGGGCAGTCACTGCCCGCAAGCTAAAGGATCGACCAGAGGCAGCGTCGCAACTAGGCCACATGAGCTTACTTGATGGACGCGGTTGCGCTTAGGGAGCTGGGCCGAAGCGCCCTAGGGGATAAGTGAGTTTGCGGCGCAGGAGTGCATGGAAGCACTGAGCCTCATTGCTTCTTCAAGGAGTAGATGTAATTGTTGAGCCCGACTGCGGCGGTGGTAGGGTCGATGAAATGATAATCGATCTCATTGCCGCAGCCTGTCTCTAAAGTCTTCCATGACGATCCATGAAAACCGAATTTGGCGGCGACCTTCACCGGATCAACGGATTTGTCGCGCTCGTGCATCTCGCCGAACGAGCCTTGGAACAGCCAGTCGGCCGGATAATCCTTGACCTGATAGTGCGGGCCTTTGCAGGCGAACGCGTGCGGACCGAGAATCGCTTTGGCCTGGATCACGACGGTCTGGTTCACCAGCGACTTCATCTCGGCGAGATCGGACTCGTAGGGGCGCTTCACCTGCCAGGGCGCGACGACGGCCGAGGTGATCTTCCAAGTCCCGAGATAAAATTGGTCGGCGGCGCTCGCGGTAGCTGCAAGCAGCAGCGCCAGGGTGACGATGATCTTCACAGCAGTCGAGGTTAGCACATGACAGCCAGGCAGGAGCTCGATGCATTCATCGCGAAGTTTTCGCCGGAAGTAGCCGGCGTGGCGCGAAAGGCGTTCGCTTGGATGCGCAAGAAATTTCCGGACGCGACCGTGCTGGTGTACGACAACTACAATGCTCTGGCGATCGGATTTGGGCCAACGGAGCGGGCCTCCGACGCTGTGTTTTCGATCGCTCTGTTCCCCCGCTGGGTGAATTTGTTCTTTCTGCAAGGCGCGAAGCTGCGGCATCCCCTTCTGAAGGGTAGTGGCAACCGGGTGCGCAGCATCCGCCTGGAGAAGGTACAGACGCTGGACGATCCCACGTTGATTGAATTGATCGATGCCGAAGCGGCGCGATTGGGCTTGGAGCCGGGGGAGGGCAGCGGGAAGATCCTGATCAAATCGATTTCGGCGAAACAGCGTCCACGGCAGTCAGGAACAAGTTCGCGCAAGCCGGTGTCCAAGAAGAGGTGACACGGCGGGGGGATGACGCGGCGACGGTTCATTGGGCTTATCCCGCGTTACTGCTCGCCACGTTGTTCCTGAACGTCGCGTTCTGGTACGGCGAAGGCCCAAAATTTCCACTTCACGGTCCCGCTGCCTCCTATTTCATTCAAATCCTTGGCGCGCCGATCTTACTGGGGGCGCTCTTCTACTTGTGTCCCGCGCTCGCAACCCAAGGGAGCAAGTTGTCCCTTTTCGAATTGGCGGCGACGTCGCTCGGTTCGATTGGAGCATTTGGGCTGCGCGTTTGTTGCGCCGGATTTCTCGTGCTGTGGTTGGGAGAGCAGTTCAATCTGATCGTTCGATTGTCAGTCTCGCTCTGGAGAGGCCCACAGACCTCGGCGACAGCCGAATACGTCGCCGCTGCCATTCTTGTGCCCCTCCTTTTCTGGAGCGGACTTCAAAACCAATACGTCGCGGCGAGACTGGCTTTCTTCACGAATAAACTTGGAATCGCCCTGCTCATCGCGGCCCTCATTCGCGTGAGAGCCGGCTGGTCAGCAGCTTTTCATGCGACTCGACGGGCAGGGTTGGATGGTCCAAACGCCCGATGTATGGCGCGGGCTGGCGCAGCTTGCTTTCTGGGCTGCTCCTCTTCTGTTTCTGGCCTCTGATTTTGGTCAGCGCTGCCAGAGCCGCAAGCAAGTCCATCAGATTGGCCTTTTCGGAATTGTACTTCCTGCAGCTGGCACTCTTCTCGTGCTGGGATTCATCGAGCGCGCGGCGCACAGCTCGGGTGCGAGCACCCAAGGGTTTGCGAACATTGGTTCGGCTTTGTTCCACGGGGATAGCGATCGATACTTTTCGAAGTTAGTTGTCGTGTTGGCCATCACTATGTTCGGAGCAGCGCGATATGGAATAGGTGCGCTGGCGAATTGCCTGACTGTGGTCCGTCGATACAGTTTTGTCTACTGGGCGCTGCTCGGGTTGGCGGCGTTTGCAGTCGCGATAATCGCAGCAACGTTGTCCGTGGACTTGTCCAGCGTCGTGAATCCGCTGGCGAGATCCCTGGTCGCAGCCGCCGCAGTGATGACCGCCGATTTTCTGACTGGCCGCTGGCGCACGGAGTCAACCCGAAAGATCGACTGGATTGGCGTGATGGCCTTCTTGATCGGATGGAGTCTTCCGTACTTACCGCTCCTCGTCATCGATTCCGATCCCCCATGGTGGGACCCGTGGCTGCTGAGGACGTATCTCGTGAGTTTCTCGATCTGTCTGCTGTGCGGGTTCGCGCCGAAACTCTATAAGCGAGCGGGAACGCCTGCCGAAGTTCAAGAGTGAGGACGAAGAGCGAAAATTCTGGGCGACCGCCGATTCGACAAAGTAAGTCGACTGGTCGCAAGGCCGGCGCGGTTCGGTCAGTCTATCGAATTGTTGCGTGGAGGGTCCACTACAAGACAGGATGCCAATATGTCATGCAAGGTCTGCTTCCTTCGTGTGAAAAGCGCCATGAGATAACCGATTCCCAAGATGGCCGAAAGTCCTCGCGCAAGGCACCGGCCGGATGCGCGCAAGAACGTGATTCGGTGGCCTTGGAGATCAACCACCCGCAAGCCAATCAATCGTTTGCCCGGTGTGGCCTGCCAAGCGGAACTTTCAAACAACGCGAAATAGCTCCAAACCATCACCGCCCAAACTCCCTGAAAGCCCGGTGAACTCTCACTGCGCAGGCCTAGTGTTCGGACGAATAAATAAGGAATGACGAGCACCATTCCATCGAGCCAGATCGCTTTGGTTCGCTGCCAAAACGTGGCAGGGCGGAAGCCGCTGGGCGTACGAAGGTCCAACGCGCAGTTCTCGCAACGGTCGACTGAGTTCGTGTTCGTGATACCGCAGCGAGGACAATCTTGCACGATTGGCGGATTGTCTCACATTCATCCGCATGTCGAAACTCCGCATTCGATATGATCGCAGTGGACATTTATGCGCGACTTCGACGAGAACAACATTACTGCCGCGGTGATCGACCGCTATAAGAACACGCCTGATCCACGGCTCAAGACCATCATGACCAGCCTGGTCCAGCACCTGCACAATTTTGTGCGCGACGTGGATCTGACCGAAGCCGAGTGGGGCCAGGCTATCGCGTTCCTGACGCGCACCGGCCAGCTCTGCACCGACAAGCGCCAGGAGTTCATTCTGCTCTCCGACACGCTGGGCGTGTCCATGCTGGTGGACGCCATCAATCACCGCTTTGCGAAGGGCACCACCGAGACCACGGTGAGGGGACCCTTCTACGTGGAGAATCCGCCGGAAGCGGCGTTGGGCGGAAACATCAGCGGAGAGGCCAAGGGTGAGCCGCTCTATATCGACGGATCAATCTTGTCTGAAGATGGCAAGCCGGTGGCCAACGCGATCGTCGACGTGTGGCACTCCGATGCCGAAGGTTTCTACGATGTCCAGCTACCGGAGCTCGAAGAGCCCACGCTACGGGCGCGCTTCCATACTGATGCGCAGGGCCGCTTCCGCTTCTGGACCATTCTCCCGCGCTATTATCCGATCCCCTACGACGGCACAGTGGGCGATATGCTGAAGGCCACTGAACGGCATCCCTACCGCCCGGCGCACGTGCACTTCATGATCATCGCCGACGGGTACGAGACGCTGGTGACGCATCTGTTCGTGGATGGCGATCAATATTTAGATAGCGACGCCGTGTTCGCGGTGAAGAATTCGCTGATTCGCGATTTCACCAGCCAGGCGCCAGGCGTCGCGCCGGATGGCAAGAAGATGGAAGGGCCCTGGCGCAAGCTACACAACGATTTTGTGCTCGCGAAAACCGCCGCGAAAAAGAGCGCGCCCGCAGCGTAGGCCATTCACAAGTCTTCACTCACCCCTGCGGCCTAGCCTGTGGGGCAGTCCCCCTGGCTGCCAGGAGCAGTGACCGCAGCCGACGCCTTCGTCGGCCTGTTGAATCGTGGCAAGCCGGACCAGGGGTCCGGCGCGGACGATGGCGTCCGCCCCACCTCAAGATGGTCATCAAAGGTCTCGATTGGCGAAGGTAGCACCGCATCGGCCGTTAACCGAAAAGCAAGTCGGCTAGACGCTCCCACCATCCGCCGGAAACGTACCAAACAAGGAACCCGCTGAGGAAGGAGCCGGCGACACACGTCACCAAGAGCAGCAGCAATGTGAGTACGGATAACCCAATTGGTTTTGGCGGGCGACCTATGTGGAAAAGAATTGCCCCCGTCACCTGAAACAACACAGACGCCAGTAAAACGATGCGTCCGACGTGGTTGAGGTGTTCAAGCCGTTCAGCTCGGATCACCGACTCCCGTTGGCACCCACCCGACATGATGCGAAGATTTAGGCGCTGAGGTACGCGGGTGAGATTCAACCTCTACCCCTTGATCTACGACGTCGCCTGCCGCCGATACACTGCCGGTGAAACCCCCACCTGCCGGATAAACCAGTGCGACAAGTGGCTCTGCGACGAAAAGCCCGACGACAGCGCCACGTCCACCACGGGCAAATCCGTGTTCCGCAGCAGTTCCTTGGCCCGCTCGATGCGCCGCGCCAGCACGTACTGATGCGGCGACTGCCCCACCGCCGCCTTGAACGCCCGCGCCAGATACAGCGGGCTGATGTCCACCTCGGCGGCCATGGCTTGCAGGCTGAGATCGCCCTCGAGATTGTCCTCGATATACTCGATCACGCGCCGCATCTTCCAACCGGCTAGCGGTTTGGCCGGTAAAATCCGCGAAGGCCTGGAACGCGACGAATGCGATCGCGCCAGATGCACCGCCATCATCTGGGCCACCGTATCGATATACAGACCGTCTTCGGCAGCGCCGTCCCGCAAGGCATTGGTAATCGCGATGGCCAACTGTTCCAACAACGGGTCCAGAATCGCAAAACGGGGCACCAGTTCCGCGCCCGAGCTGTCGCAGCCATAAATCTCGGTCACAGCCGCTTCATAAATCGACTGGCGCAGGTACACTTGCAGGATCTCGGGATGTCCGGCGTGCTGCCACTGCGTGCTGGCCTCGCCGGGCGTGAGACAGATACGGCGGGGTCCGATGAGAGCGGTTTCACTCGCCGCGCCTTCGATCTTGCGCGTTACCTGCGTGGGCCGGCTCAGATGATAGATCAGCGAAGGATGGCGGATCGGCCGTTCGATAGCCTGGAACGGCGCTTCTTCCAAAATGGCGGCATGCAGCGAACGCCAGCCCGCTTCCTGGCTATGGGCGATCAGCCGGTTGCCCGAACGAAGCACGCGGCCGTGGGTTTCGCGGGCGGTAAAGATTGGACTGGATGGTACGATCACGGTATCACTCCGACAGGGGGTCTCGATGGCCTTTATTGTACATCAGGGTATCCGTTGAAGCGTCTGTCGGTTGGGGCACACTCAGGACACCGAAACGGCCGATCATCGGCGGACGTATTCATGTCTTGACGAATGTCCGCCGATAACTCATAATGTGGGAACGGTTTGCGATCCGTTGTTCAAGTGGCGCATTGCGGACGGGACCGGACTCCTAATGAAATAGGATTCATATTCATCTATGCACCGACGCCTTCTTGTTATTTTTGTAGCGTTTGCGCTCCTGGCCAGTTCGGCTTTTGGCATCACCACTGGCACCCCCACCCATAAGAAACATCACCGGATCTTACGGGCCACCACCGCGACGGCGAAAGCCGTCCGGAAGGTAGTCTATACGGATTCGACCCGGCTGGTGGCCACTCACCTGACCGGAACTGCCAAGAAACGGAAGGCCGCAAGCCCCTGGGCGACTCCCACTTTCGCGGATTCAACCCAAGGCGATTCAGTGGACGGCGAGGATTTGCTGGTCCGGCGCGCGGCGGTGCAAGCGCTGGGGCCGCTCAACGGCTCGGTGGTTGTGGCCGATCCCAACACTGGGCGGATTTTAACGATCGTTAATCAAAAGCTGGCCTTGCAAGGCGCCTACGAGCCGTGCTCCACCATCAAGATTGTGGCGGCGCTGGCAGGCCTGAGCGAAGGTATCGTCAACCAGGACACGTCTCTGAGGCTCACAAAACGACATTCCGTGGACCTCACAGAGGCTCTGGCGCGCTCTATTAACCTATATTTCGCATCGATCGGCGAGAAACTGGGCTACGACCGGATCGTGCAGTATGGCCAAATGTTCGGCCTGGGCGAGAAGGCGGGACTCAATATTGAAGGCGAACAGCCCGGTTTGATCGCAGATGCGGCTCCGTCCGATGGTCTGGGGATGATGACCAGTTTCGGCGAGGGTTTTTCGATGACACCGCTGGAACTCACCGCGATCGTGACGTCGGTAGCCAACGGCGGAACGCTCTATTATCTGCAGCATCCAGCGTCCCAACAGGAAATCGACCAGTTTGTTCCCACCGTGAAGCGCCAGCTCAACATCTCCCAGTTTCTGAATGACATCAAGCCGGGGATGATGGGCGCGGTGGAGTACGGGACGGCGCGGCGCATTGGATTTAGCGCCAGCGAGCCGATCTTTGGCAAGACCGGAACCTGCACCGACAATCGAACGCCCACGCACCTGGGCTGGTTTGGTTCTTACAACGAAATCGCCGGGCGCAAGCTAGTGGTGGTGGTCCTGCTAACAGGCGGGCATTCGGTCAGCGGCCCCGTGGCATCGGGTGTCGCAGGCGCAGTCTACAAGAATCTGTCGGACCAAAACTATTTCGCGCAAGTGGTTCCGCAGGTTTCGCCGGCTGCTTTGATTTCCCGCCAATCCTACTAAGCGGTCGTCAGGCTCAAAACCAACTCTTCCATCACCACCCGGTCATCCGGTCGCGTGTCTCTCAATGCCTTGTCCGCCCAGAAGACTTTTTGGATGGCGAGGGCCAGTTTCTCGTTCGGGAACGCACTGACGGTTTGCTGTACCTGCTCGGCGCGATCGCGCCAGATGCGGATGCCTTGCTTGGTAAAGTGCGCCTGAATCTGCTGCGAGGTTTTTAGTCCGGATTCGCGCGCCGCCAACGCCAGGCGGAACTGCGTGGCAAGGAAAGTCAAGGCCAGAGGCAGGTATTCGCCTTCGCGAAGCAGGGTATCCAGGCTGTCGAGCGAGCGCTTTCGATCACCCCGTCCCAGCGCCCCGACCAGGGCGAAAATGGTGGACGCCTGGGCGTTAGGGACCAGGCTTAGAATATCGTCCGCGGTGACTTTCCGAGCGCCACCGGTGTAGAGGCGCAGCTTTTCGATCTCGTTGGTGATGCGACTGGCGTCGGCTGCCAGCGATTCGACCAGCAGCCCGATTTCGGAGAGCCCGATCTGGAGGCCGGCTTCTTTGGCTAAATCCTGGGCCAGGCGGCGCGCGGATTCCAGCGTGTAAGGGCGCAGCTCGACTATGTCCGGAATAGCGGCATAGAATTTCTGGACACGTTCGATTTTGGCGCGGTCGTCGCCATCGAAGTCGTATCGGCTGGCTTCCAAAACCAACACGCATCCGGGCGTATTGGGGCGCTTCAGATAGTCGGCCAGGTCGGCTGCGGCGGCGTTTTCTTCATCGCTCACGGCTCGGCCGCGCGGCAACGCGCTTTCGGCGCCCGACACCCAGACCACGCGGTTGGGCGCGAATAGAGACAGCGAGCGCGCATCGTCCAAAACGGCAGCGAGGGTGGTTTCCTCAAGATCGTGCCGGCTCAAGCCGTTCTCGCGATCTTCGGGCGCGAGAACCTTGTCGACCCCAAGCACTGCTTCAAGCAACGCCCGGCGGCAGGCGCTCAATTGATGGACTTCCGGACCCAGAAACAGGTACACCGGCGCGGGCGCCGACTTTTGGATGCGCTGCAGGAACTGATCGGGACTCAAAAGTTCTCCAAGATGGAGCTGACCAAATCGCGCGCCACGTCGTGGCTCAAGCGTTGTATCCCGGAGCTGCTCTCGTCGAAATATTGCGTATCGTCGGTGGTGGACAGCTGGTAGCGCTGATGCACTTCGCAGACGGGGCCGCGCGAAAATGACTTTGCCGCTGGCGCGTTCGGTCAGGCTTACGTTCAGGATCACGTTGATCTGCAATCCACTGGTCCGGCCCGTGGATTGGTCGACGATGGTCGGATAAGCGACGTAATTGATTACGCTCCCGCGCAGCACGGCATCGGCCTGGGTGGGATCGTTGACCAGCTTATAGCGAGTACGGGTGATGAACTCGCGGCTGATGGCTTCGGGCAGCAGGTCGCTGAGCTTGTATTTCACGGTGGCGTTGGCAAAAGGGGGAATCGCAATGGTATGGACGTCCTTGGGCACCAGGTCGCCTTGGCCGGCCACATGATAGCCGCATGAGGTCACTGTCAGGCAAAAGGCGGTCAGGCAAAAAGCGATGAGGCAAGCAGCCTTGCGCGATTTCGATTCGGACTTGGTTGGGGTCGTTCGCATAGTGTACTTTGTTTCGACGCGCGCCCTCATGTGGGCGGTACCGGCGCTTTGAAGGCAAAGGCGAAGAACGCGGCCACGCCGAGAAACGCGAACGCCACCAGATAATTCCACGCTAGTTTCTCCTTCAGAAACGTGATCGCGAAGACCATGAAGACCGAGAGCGTGACCACCTCTTGAATGATCTTGAGTTGGAAACCAGAGAACTGGCCATAGCCGAGGCGGTTGGCCGGCACCGCCAGGCAGTATTCCAGCAGCGCGATCGCCCACGAGACCAGGATCGCTCTCCACAGCGGCCAATCGTGACCGTATTTCAAGTGCCCGTACCAGGCGAAGGTCATGAAGACGTTGGAGAAGAGCAGTAGGAGGATTGTGATCATAGGGTCGGACTCAGAAACTGCGTATGTCGGCTCAGTGGGCGTCCAAATATCCACGCACGAGCTCCCCGGCGTTTTCAGCCACGATTTGCAGATTGTCAGCCACCACCCAAAACCACCAGGCGCGCGGCTGGTTACGATCCTGCGCGATGGAGCCAATTGTGACGCCGCCTTGCCCGGCTACGCCTACGTTGGTGGGCGGCTCATGGTCGCGCGTGCGGATGTCGATATTGGCCGATGCTAGCGCTTGGAAGATGGCATCCGTCCCGGGAGACTCTTCAAACTCCACCCAGGCGGAGATGCTATATCCGTGGAACACGGGAGCCTGGATCAGACGCAGCGAGGGCATAGGAGCGCCGCTGGACGCGAGCAGGCTTGCCAAGTGCCGGTCGATCTTCTGTTCGATGTCCTCGAGCGAAAGCGGCGCGTCGGAGCCAAATTGCGACAACATGTTGAAGCTGACCTGCGCATCGAATACATCTTTTGGCAGGGGCTTGAAGGACAGCAGCGCAACGGCCTGCTTTTGTAGTTCGTCGATGCCTGCCCGGCCGCGCTCGCTCACCGGCTCGAAAATCTCGGCCACCGAACGGCGGATCGCTCCGGCTTTTTGAAGGTGCGTCAAAAGCAATGCTAGTGCGATAGCGGCCGGTTGGGCGATGGTTTGGACGGCCGCCGCGGTTTTGGCGTCGAAGCTGGGAGGCTCGGCCATGGGCGCGCGCAAACGTGCCTCTGCCAGATCTTCCAAGCCGCCGCTTAGATCGATAACGGCGGGAGCGGGCTTGGCGGCGCGAATTATCTGGTAGGCCTTCTCGCTGGATGCTTTGGACCCGGCCAGGATGACGATGCGCGCTGAGCCCAAATCGGCCAACTCGATGGACGCCATCACCAGCGGCTCGTCTGGCCCGCGCGTGAGAATGCTGGCGGCGCCTTTGCCGGCGTCTACAACTTCGGACGCGACGAGTTTGATATTGGCAGAGGTTTTGCGGGACTCCAGCAACTCCTGGATCTCTTTGCCCAACAGCGTTTCGCCGCCGACAATCGCGATGGTGGCCTTCTGATTACTTCGATGAGAATGCATTAGCTGGGTTGATGCTCCGGTTGTGACGGCGCCGGCTCCGGGGGTGGTGGAAGATGAGGACGGAAACGGCGGCGGATAATTCCGGCGGCGCGAAGCAAGATGCCGGTGGCCACATATACGGTGGCAAGCGCCAACAGCACGGGTTCCGAGTAGTTCCAAATCAAATAGATGAGCGCGCCAAATAAGATCACCGTTAGCGGCGAGCGCGGGCCTTTGAGGTTCAGTTCCTTGAAGCTGGGGTAGCGCCAGGTGCTGACCATGAGGAACGAAAGCAACGCCAGCAGTCCGAGCCACAGGGCCGAATGGATCCACCATCCCAGGGGTACGCTGTCGGTGGCGTAGACGATGGCGGCGACCATGCCGGCTGCTGCCGGAATGGGAAGGCCGACGAAATACTTGCGATCCGGCCGGCCGGGATTCTTGGGAACCGGATTGGTCTGGACATTAAAGCGAGCCAGGCGAGCCGCGCCGCACAACAGAAAGATAAAGGCCAGGAAATAGCCCGCGCGGTGATCCGTCAAAAATCCGCCAGGAGTTACGAATTCGATGCCCCAGGTGAAGGCGAGGACAGCGGGCGCGATGCCGAAGGTGATGACATCGGCGAGAGAATCCATTTCGCGGCCAAAATCGCTGACCGTGTTGGTCATGCGGGCGATGCGGCCGTCCAATCCATCCAGCACCACCGCGGCGCCGATGGCTTTCGCGGCCACTTCGAAGTGGGGATTGCTGCCGAGTTGGCCGCTGGCGCTCAGAAGGGCGCCCTCGATCGAACGGATAATCGCGATGAATCCGAGAAAAATATTGCCCGCGGTAAACAGCGTGGGCAGCGCATAGGCGGCGCGCCGGGGACGCCGCGAGGGCGGGCGGGAATCAAAGAAGCGTTCCTTGAGGGTGAGCCGCGCCATTAGTTGAGCCTTCGCTGGGCGAGAATGCTGGAGCCGCCCGATACACGCTCGCCAGTCCGGACCTTGATATCCCATTCGGGTCCGAGGAACACGTCGACCCGGGAGCCGAATTTGATGAGTCCGACGCGCTCGCCTTTGGCCACGGCGTCGCCGGGTTTTTTGTAGCACACGATGCGGCGGGCGATCAATCCGGCGATTTGGGCGAAGCGGACGCTGGTGGCGTCGCCAGCAATCGTGAAAGTGTTTCGTTCATTTTGGGAGCTGGCGACTTCGCGGCTGGCTACCAGGAATTGGCCCTTGGTGTATTCGATGTTGGTGATCTTTCCGGCGATGGGCGCGCGGTTGACGTGAACGTCGAAGATATTCAAGAAGATGCTGATCCGGGTACACTCGGCGCCATCACCGATTATGCCGACCACTTTTCCGTCGGCGGGAGAGACTGCGACGGGGCCGTCAGGGATGGTTCGATCAGGATCGCGGAAGAAGTAGAGGCAGAACAGGGCCAGGATGAACAGGGGCGCGGCGAACGCGGGATGGATCAAGTACCAGAGCAAGGCTCCGGCGGCGGAGAGGCCGAGCCCGTAATAAATGCCATCGATTACCATCGCTGTCTCTATTGTAGCGGCGAGAGGCGGGTGGACTCAGCATGGAAGATTTTACGGTTGGATGACAGGGGTGGGGCAATTCCATTTGCCGGCGAAATAGGCTAAGAATCAAAACGTGAGCGAGATACTTCAAGCCGTCAGCCGGGCTTCGAGGCGCTCGTCGGCCGTTGTGCATGAAGATATGCGGGCCGGCTTGTATAGCCTTGCGACCATCGCGTGTTTAGCGCCGTGGGTGGGGCTGTTCGGCACGGTACTGGGCATTGTAAATTCGTTTCGGGGTATCAGTGGGTCAAGGAGTGCGATCATGGCTGCCGTCGCCAAAGAACTCTCGGAATCGCTCTGGCCAATGGGTTTAGGTCTTCTCGTCGGTCTGGTTTCGCTTTGGTCCTTCCGATACTTAACGGGAAGGCTGGCTACTTTCGATCTTGAGATGGACAATGCGTCTCTTGAACTACTCAACACGCTGAGCCGGTTCCGTGGGCCGGCATCTTCCGTAAACACTTATGCCTATCAAAACCGTCCGTAATCCCGCGTCGAAGCGCACTTTCAAACTAGGGCGAAACCGGCCAGTGGCTCGCTGTCCGCGCCTGAGCCTTCGCAATTACCTCACACGAAGCCTGCCTGCGGCGCCGGCTGCGTGCGACTACACCAAACGCGCTTCGGGGGCCCTCAAACAGGTTTACGATAACGACACGCTGGGCGACTGCGTAATCGCAGGAATGGCGCACGTGGTTGGTGTATTGACAGGGAACGCGGGGACAAAGCCGTTCATCTACACGAGCACGCAGATCATCGGGCTCTATAGCGCGATTGGCGGATATGTCCCGGGCGACCCCTCTACGGATCGCGGCTGCGACGAGCAAACGGCTTTGAACTATTGGGAAAACAACGGCGCGATGCCGCCACACGCGAAGAATCCGGGCGGCAACAAACACCGCATCGCCGGCTGGCTGGCCGTGGATGGGACTAATCCGAGCGAATATCGCGCCGCCTTGTGGCTATTCGAGAACCTGTATTTCGGCATCGAATTGCCGGACAAGTGGATCAGCCCGGGGCCATCGTCGTCAGGCTTCGTCTGGGATGTCGCCGGACCTCCGGACCCGGAGAACGGCCATTGCGTCGCGGGCGTGGGATACAACTCGAAGGGCGTAGTGTTCGATACCTGGGGTATGACGGGGCTGATGACGGACAAAGCCATCGCGAAATATGCGACGCAGGCGGCGCACGGCGAACTATACACCGTGGTGAGCCAGGATGGCATCGACAAGGCCTCACAAAAGGCTCCCGCTGGTTTCGACTGGAGCCAGCTGATCGCGGATTTCGACTCGATGGGCGGCAATGTCACGGCCAAGGGCCTCAAACCCGGTTCGTGATGTAAGACAATACTTCCATGAAGTTTCTCGCCGTCCTGGCGCTGCTGGGTATTTGTGCCGTTCGATCTGAAGCTGGCCGGCCGCTCGATCTGGAAGATTATTACCGCATCGAGACTGCTTCCGCTCCCGCGATTTCGCCGGACGGACGACGGGTGGTTTTCGTCCGCACCAACATCGTTGAAGCCGAGAACCGGCGTCATACCGAGCTCTGGATTAGTCCATCCGACGGATCCGCGCCTGCGGTGAGATTGACTAGCGCCTCTTCCAACGCGTCGGCTCCACGCTGGAGCCCGGACGGCAAGCTGCTGGCCTTTCGATCGGACCGAACAGGCGAGGGCCATTTGGTTCTTGCATATGGACGCTGCTCCGAAGGAAGAGGACGCGTTCCAGATCCCGGGCGTTGGCGGCATGCCGATCTTCAGCCCCGATAACCGCTGGATCGCATTCACCAGGAAAACTCCACCGCCTGCCGACCCGCCCGCCGAATCGCCTTTTGAGAAGCAGCTCGATCAGCGCTTCAAAGGGAGAATATACGATTGGATGAACATCCGGTTCGACCAGCGCGGCTACCTGGCCGATCCTCGCGATCCCCATGCGACGCCGCCGGCTGAGTTGTACGTGGTGGCGCGCGAAGGCGGTGCAGCGAAGCAGCTCACGCATCTCAATGTGGATGTTACGGCAGCCGCCTGGCGTCCCGATAGCGGCGCGCTGGCCCTTATCGCCGATTCGCATCAGCGGGATGAATACTCCTACGAACGCGCCGATCTTTGGGTTATCGATTTGGAAGGCAAGATCAACCGGCTAACCGACGATGGGTTTGAGTACGGGTCACCGGTCTGGTCGCCGGATGGCAAGAATCTTGCGTTCCTCCGCAGCCAGAGCTTGAACTTGATCCTCGACACCCATCAGAAGTATGGTGCTGCGGTGGACATTTATCGCATGCCGGCCGCGGGCGGTCCCATGAAGAACCTGACGCCGGATTTCGATCTGATCCCGGGATCGCTCCGGCGTGGACTGGCGAGACGATTTATTTCCGCAGCGAAGTTGGCGGCGATGGTCATTTGTTCCGTATATTGGCGGAGGGCAGCACGCCGCTCAAGATCACCAAGGGCGAGCGGGCGATCGGCGGCATTCAGCTTCTCGCAGCATTTCGATCGCATGGCTTACGCGGCGCAGGACCCCACGCATCCATCGGAGGCGTTTTCATCGGGAATTGATGGGAAGGGGGAGATCAGACTCAGCCAGCTTAACGACAAACTCGCTGAGCGAGGTGGATCTCAATCCCGCCGAGCGCATTCATTTTCCGAGCAAGGACGGAACGCCGATCGAAGGCTGGATCGTGAAACCGGCGCATCCTAAGGGCACTCCGTATCCGCTGATCCTCAGATGTTCACGGCGGACCGCATATGGCGTTCGGCAGCGAATTCGACTTCGAAGTCCAGTGGCTATCGAATGTGTACGCGGTGCTGTACGCGAATCCGCGCGGGTCCACTGGATATGGCGAGAAATTCCTGTGGGCCACCTGGAATGGTTGGGGCAAGCTGGATTATCAGGATTTGATGGCGGGAGTGGATTACGCGCTGGCGCATTATCCGGTGGATCCGAAGCGCCTGGGCGTGACCGGCTATTCCTATGGCGGCTTCCTGACCAATTGGATCATCACGCAAACCACGCGCTTCAAGGCTGCGGTGGTGGGCGCGGGAATTTCCAACTGGCTGAGCGACTACGGCACGGCCGATATTCCACGTACGAAGGAGAGCGAATTCTCCGGAGCTCCGTGGGACGCGGAAGCCAGCGAACGCCTGCGCGCATTGTCGCCCATTACCTATGCCGGCAACGTCAAGACGCCGACGTTGTTCGTCCACGGCGAGGCCGACCGGCGGGTTCCAATCGAAGAAGGCGAGCAGATGTATACCGCGCTAAAGAAGCAACACGTCGCGGCGAAATTCATCCGCTACCCCGGCAACTTCCATGTTGGCTGGCCGCCTTGGGATATGGTGCATCGCTACTATCAGGAAACGGGCTGGTGGCAGGAACATTTGGAGTAGCCGGAGGATCAACATGAGGACATTCAATCAGATCGCATTACTTGCGGCGCTTGCGACTACTGCCTTTGCGCAGGCGCCGCCGGCTCAGGACAATCCGATGTCCACCTGGCTGCGCGATGCCTACACGCGCAACCGGACCAACATCGTGCGAACGGCGGAGAAGATGCCTGAGGAATTCTACGACATGCGGCCTGGGACGCAGCCGGAGGTTCGTACCTTTGGACAGCAGGTGGGGCACGTCGCCCACTTCAATTTTCTGTGGTGCTCACAGGCCAAGGGAGAGGCGAATCCGAACACGGCGAACCTGGAAAAGCTGGGGACCAAGGCCGAGTTCATCAAGGCGATCAATGATGCCTTTGCCTATTGCGATGGTGTGTACGCGGCCCTCACCGATGCTTCCGGCGCTCAGGTGATCGACATCACACAAGAGAGCGGTCGGCAAACGCGGAACCTGCGCATGGGCCTGTTGACCTTGAATTACGGGCACAACAACGAGATCTACGGAAGCATGGTGGCGTACCTTCGCATGAAGAATATCGTGCCGCCGGCTTCCGAACCTCGCACGCCGCAGAAAAAATAAGCATGCGCAAAATACTCTTCGGGGTGGCGTTGCTGGCGCTTGCGTCGCATGCGGCGGCGGCCACGCAATACATTCGATTCGGAAAGTTGATCGACGGCAAGGGCAAGGTGTGGACGCAATGTGGCGGTGGTTGTGGAGAACGACCGCATCCGGGGCGTTGAAGCCGACGCATCGCCGCCTGCGGGAGCCGAGGTCATCGATCTGCGGCGCTACACCGGCATTCCGGGGATGATCGACGCGCACAGCCACATGACGTATTACTGGGACCAAGCGCCCGGCACGACGCCCTGGGAGCAGTCCGACAAGCGGCAATCGTCGGTTACCGTCTTTCTGGCGCAGGAGAACGCACGTAAGACGCTTGAAACTGGAGTGACTACCGTGCGCGATCTTGGATCTTCAGAATATGCCGACGTCGCCATGCGCGATCTGATCAACCGCGGTGCGATGACGGGGCCGAGGATGTTCGTATCTGGCTACGGTTTGAGTGTGACGGACCGGCCCGAGCGGCCGGGGTTTACTTTCCCTCGAGGTGGCACGGCCGATGGCGTGGCGGAGGTGCTGAAGGTGGTGCGGCAGCAGGTGGCGGCCAAGGTGGACGTGATCAAAATGTATGGGTCGACGGGAAGCGATCAGGATGTGACCGGCTTTCAGACTTTCACCTTCGACGAGATGAAAGCCGCAGCCGACGCCGCGCACGGGTTCGGCCTTAAGCTAGCGGTTCACTCGTATGGGCCGGACGGCGCACGGGACGCGGTGCGAGCCGGAGCGGATTCGATTGAGCATGCGACGGATATGGATGACCAGACTATCGCGGAGATGGCGCGGCGCGGGACGTTCTATGTTCCGACCATCGATCACAATCGTTATTACGCTGAGTACCGCCAGCAATTCGGTTACAGCGAAGAGGTGGCGGCGCACTTGAACGACTATGTCCAGCGGAATCTGGAAACAGCGCGGCGCGCTCACAAAGCGGGCGTGCGGTTCGCCATGGGATCGGACGCGGTGTTCACCATGTTCGGTCAAAACACGCGCGAGTTGGAGTGGTTTGTGAAGGCGGGTATGACACCCGAGCAGGCGTTGGCCGCCGCTACTTCAAATGGAGCCGCACTACTTGGCATGGATAAGACCCTGGGCGCCGTGGCGCCTGGTTATTTCGCGGACATCGTCGCAGTGGAGGGCGATCCGTTGGCGGACATTGGAGTGGTCATCGGGAACGTCCGTTGGGTGATGAAGGGCGGCAAAGTGGTGGTGGATCACACGCACTGAAGAAACTTTTGTATCGTTTCTTTGAGGACGTCGGCCGGCGGCCGATCCCAGATCGTCTGGTTCAGGATTTCGACTTCGATGGGACCTTGGTAGCCTGACTCCTCGATTGCCTTCCGAATACGCCGCAGCTCGATGACGCCGTCGCCCAGCATGCTGCGGCCGGTTAAGATGCCGGGCAACGGAACAGCCCAGTCGGACACGTGGAAGCTGAGGATGCGGCCCGAAGCGCGGCGGATTTCATCGTAGAGACGCGGGTCCCACCAGACGTGGAAAACATCGATCACTACGCCAACATGAGCCGGATCGAATTGCAGCGCGAGATCCAGCGCCTCGGCGAGCGTAGTGATGACACTGCGGTCGGCAGCGTACATGGGGTGCAGCGGTTCGATGCCCAGGCGAACGCCGCGGTCGCGCGCGTACGGAAGAATGGCCGCGATGCCATCGGCGACCATCGCGCGGGCGGATGCGATATCGCGATCCGGCGCGGGTCCGCATACCAGCACCAGACAGAGCGCCCCTAGCTCGGCCGCTTCGTCAATCGCGCGCCGATTGTCGTCGATTCGCTCCAGGCGTTCCGCTTGCGTCGCCGCTGGAAAGAAGCCGCCGCGGCATAGGCTGGAGACGCCTAGCCCGGAGCCCCGAAGTAAGCGAACGCTTTCCGCGAGTCCGATTTCTTGCACGCGATGCCGCCAGGGCGCGATCCAGCGGATGCCGTGCTGCACGCATAATTCGGCGCATTCCTTCAAAGTGAGGTTGTTGAGTGTGATCTGGTTGAGGCTGAAGCGATCGATGTTGGGGAGAGGATCAGCCTCCGTCATCGCGCGATTCCAACCGCGTCGAGAACCAGCTGCATCCTGTGGCAGGCGAGATCGGGATCGAGCAGCACTCCGGCTTCGTCGGCCAAGACCAGGAGCTTTGAAAGATGCTCGATGCTTCGCGCGGTTTCCATGCCGCCCAGCAGACGAAACTGTGCCTGATGGCCGTTCAAATAGGCCAGAAAAACGAGACCAGTTTTGTAGAGATAGGTCGGGTGTTCGAAGATGTGGCGAGACAGCGGCAACGTAGGACCGATAATGCGATCGTATTCCGGCGCATCGTTGCGATCCAGGGCCTGAACGGCGGCGGAAGCGGCCGGGGCGATCGCGTCGAATGCGCCCAGCAGCGCGTGGCTGTGATGAGAACCGTCGCCGCGGATGAGCGAGTCGTAGTGAAAATCGTCGCCGGTGTAAACGCGAACGGCCGCCGGAAGCTGGCGGCGCATTTCGATCTCGCGCTGGTCGTCGAGCAGCGAGATCTTCACGCCATCCAGGTGTGCGGCCTGATCGCGAACCAGACAGACAAATGTTTCCATGGCGCGATCTAGATCGTGCGTGCCCCAGTAGCCGGCGAGTTGCGGGTCGAACATATCGCCCAGCCAATGCAGAATCGCGGGCTGTCTTAATTGAGAGAGGACGCGCGAATATACGGCCAGGTAGTCGTCCGCGGAAGCAGCACTGCGAGCGAGCGCTCGGCTGGCCATCAGAACCACGCGCCCGCCGTGGCGCTCCACCCATTCGCATTGCTCTTCGTAAGCGGCGATGACGTCGTCCAAACTGGCAGGCTGATTATCGGGAAGCTGATCGGTTCCAGCGCCGCAAGCGATCAGGCCGCCGCAGGCTCGGGCTTCGTCCAATGAACGGCGGATCAGCTCTTTCGCCGCGGCCCAATCCAACCCCATCCCGCGCTGGGCCGTATCCATCGCCTCGGCGACACCCAAACCGTAGGACCAAAGATAGCGCCGGAACGCCAGCGTCTCGTCCCAATCAATTGTCGTGCCGCTTTGCGGATTGTATTTGGCAGCGACGTGCGCGGCGGCGTAGAGGATGCGCGAGACCAGCGGGGTAGTCGGCGGCTTGTACGAACAAGCGCGCTCAATGCGGCATCGCGTCGGGCCACTATCAAGAGGTAACAGCAATTCCGGCATCAGGCCTTCAATTCCGGGACATCCATCCAGCGTCCCCCGCGCCAGGAGGCCACCGCCAGTTCGGCGAGCTGGACTCCCCGGGCTCCTTCCATCAGATCATGCACGAAAGGCGTTCCCAACTCCACGTGCTTCAGAAACAATTCCCATTGCGTCTTAAAAGCATTGTCAAATTCCTGGTTGTCTGGAACCTCCTGCCAGCCGGCGCGAAAGTCGATCGGGTTGGGAACGTCGGGGTTCCAAACCGGCTTCGGTGTGTTGGCCCGATGCTGCGTTTTACATCCGCGAAGACCCGCGATGGCGCTGCCTTCGGTGCCGTCCACCTGGATCTCGAGCAGTTCGCCACGATGCACGCGCACCACCCAGGACGAATTCATCTGCGCGACGATCCCGCCTTCCAACTCAAACGAGGCGTAAGCGGCGTCTTCAGCGGTGCAGACGTATGGCTTGCCTGCTTCGTCCCAGCGTTCCGGAATATGGGTTGCGCCCAGGCAGCTGACGCGCTTGACGGAACCGAACGTATGGTCGAGCACGTAGCGCCAATGGCAGATCATGTCGCTGATGATGCCGCCGCCATCTTCGGCGCGATAATTCCAGGAGGGCCGCTGTGCAGGCTGCCAGTCGCCTTCAAAAACCCAATACCCGAATTCGCCTCGCACCGAAAGAAGCTTGCCGAAGAATCCGCCGTCCACCAGGCGCTTCAATTTTCGGATTCCCGGCAGGAACAGCTTGTCCTGCACGACGCCGTTCTTCACACTGTGCTCGCGCGCCAGTTTGGCCAGTTCGAGAGCGCCCGTTAATGTGTCGGCCGACGGCTTTTCGCAATAAATATGTTTGCCCGCGAGAATGGCCGCGCGCACTGCCGGCACTCGTGCCGCAGTGGTCTGCGCGTCGAAGTAAATGGTGCTGGCGGGATCAGCGAGGCAAGCTTCCAGGTTGGTGCTCCAGCGCGCGATGCCGTGGCTTTCTGCAAGCTGGCGTATTTTGGCTTCATTGCGCCCCACCAGAATCGGCTCAGGCCAAAGCATGGTTCCGTCGGGCAGAGGAACGCCGCCTTGATCGCGAATCGCGACGATGGAACGCACCAGGTGCTGGTTGGTTCCCATGCGTCCGGTGACGCCGTTCAGGATGATGCCGATACTTTTCTTTGCCATAGTTGTGGAGTTGCGGAGCGGCCCGGGAGCATCGCGATCGAAATTGCGCCGGCGGCCGCGATCGCCATCACGACGCCCATCGCGATCGAATAGCTGCCGAAGTAATCGCGCAGGATGGAGACGAAATACGGGAGCCAGGTTTGGCCGATGGTGTTGACCGGAAGAATCACGGCCATGGCGCGGCCCAGGCTGTTGATGCCGAACTGATCGGCTGCGATGAGCGGAATCAACATGTAGTCAGCGCCCAAACCGAATCCGAAAAGCACCGAGAAGAGGTACAGCAGGCCGCGATGATCGGGCCGCACCAGGAGGAGATTGGGAATGGTGGCGGCGACCAGGACGAAGGTGGCGGTCATCACTGCCTTTTTTGAAAAGCGATCGGCCAAGCCGCCGACGAGAAGGCGGCCCGCGACGCTCGACCAGAGAATTAGGATCGAAGCTGTGCGCCAGGCCGAATCCACCATGGGGCCGGGCTGGAAACCTTCGTCGAGAAAGACAAATTTCATGTGGAAGTTCACTGCGCCCACGGCGCCGATGGCGCAGAAGCTTCCAATCAGGATGAGCCAAAACGGCCTGCTATGGAGCAGTTCGGCGAAGGAGTGCGACGGCAGGGCGGCTTCGGCGGGCGGGGCTGCGTCACCATCGGGATACTGGCCCATGTCCGAAGGTTTGTCGCGCAGAACGAAGAATGCGATCGGCCAGCAGAATAAGACCAGGGCGGCGAGTATGATGAGTGCCGTTCGAAAACCAAAATCGTCGGTGAGCGGTTTGACGATGAACGATCCCAGCGATCCGATCAGCCCGTTGCCGACGTAGACGATGCCCATGGCTTTCCCGCGATTCTTGCGGAACCAATGCGAGACGATCAATTGGTGCGGGATGGGTCCGGAGAAGATGTATCCGGTGGTGTAGACGACCCAGATGGCGTAGTAAATCCAGAGCGCCGATCCCATGCGGGCGAAGCCGAAGAGTGCGATGGCGGTGAGGGCGCTTCCCAGAATGATGAGTTTGCGCGCGCTGAAGCGATGGATCACTAGCGGTCCGGCCCACAGGGTGAGGAGCGCGGCCAACGGGAAGCCGAGCGTGATGGACGCCCGCGACCAGCCGAAGGAGCGCTGGAAATAATCGTAGAAGAACGCGATGTTGTAATACGGGATGCCGACGGCGAGTCCGGAAGTGATGAATGCAGCGGCGGTGATCCACCAACCGAAAAATCTGCGTTGCGGCGTTATTGGAATACCCTCGACCACAATGGCAGATTGTAACAGAGGGACGCACGATCGACCTGCCGGGGATTATGGGCGCGCGGCGGAAACACAACAGAGCCATAATGGCGTCTGTGACGAAAATCCTGTGCGTCTATGCAGACACATCGGTGTTCGGTGGATGCTTTGATGACGAATTCAAGACCGAGAGTGTCCGGTTTTTCGAAGAGGTTCGGCAAGGCCAATTTATTCTGGTGGTTTCTAACGTCACACTCGACGAACTGGAACTGGCGCCTGAGGCCGTACGCGCCATCCTAGCGGACTTGCCTCCGCGGCAGGTCGAAATTATACACACGTCACGAGAGTCGGAGGGGCTGCGGACAGCTTACCTGGAGGCGGGAGTTGTTGGGCCAGCATCGAGTAATGATGCGGCCCACATTGCCGTGGCTACCGTTTCGAGTGTGGATTTGGTCGTGAGTTGGAACTTCAAACATATCGTCCATTTTGAGAAGATAGGAGGGTATGAAGGAGTGAATAGCCTCCGTGGTTCGCAGCCCCAGGATCTATTCACCCCGAGAGGTTGTGACGTTATGAAATCCAAAGCATTCGACTGCGTCGAGATGAAAGCGGAGATTCAAGAGCGGCTGCTGCGCGAAGTTACCGAATTGGGTGAGGAAGAAGCCCAAAGGCGACGAGCGGAGCGCTTGGCGCGCGATCCGATTCTGGGCGCATTCCTGCGGTCCAAGCTGCTTGCTAACAATGGATCCGTCGATCACGCGCCGACTACCTAACGGTCGACGGGATACTTTCCTTTGATTTCACGAACCGGGGCGCGCAGGTTGACGGGCCGATGGAATGGATCTAGGCTCAATAACTAAGCACGGGCAACCGAAACTATGACCAACCTCAAACCTGTAGATGTCGTCATCATCGGCGGCGGCTGGACCGGCCTTGCCATGGCCAAGGAACTTGTCAGTCGCACTTCGGTAAACGTGCTGGCGCTGGAACGCGGTGCGCCACGCGGCCTGGCCGACTACGCCATGGACATGGACGAGCTGGACTACAACATCCGCTTGCGCATGATGCAGAACATCGCCGAGGAAACCGTCACGCACCGACACTCGGAGCGCGACACAGCGGTTCCGGTCCGCCAATACGGCTCGTTCCACCCCGGGACCGGCGTGGGCGGCGCAGGCGAGCATTGGACCGGCATGTGCTTCCGGTTCCTGCCCAGCGTCTTCAATTTGCGAACGCATTTGACCGAAAAGCATGGGGCTGCGCGACTTCCCGAGGATCTGGCGGTGCAGGACTGGGGCGTCACCTACGATCAGTTGGAGCCACATTACTGGTATGCCGAGCAGATGATGGGCGTCAGCGGCAAGGCCGGCAATTTGAGGGGCAAGCTGATCGACGGCGGAAACATTTTCGAGTCGCCGCGTTCGCATGAATATCCCACTCCGCCGCTGAAGCATTCCTACGCGTCCCATCTATTCGAAGAAGCCACGCGCAAACTTGGCTATCATCCTTATCCCACGCCCGCCGCTAACCTAAGCGAGAACTACACCAATCCCGACGGCGTGTCGCGAGCCGCTTGCGCCTACTGCGGCTATTGCTCGCGCTTCGGCTGCATGATCGGAGCGAAATCGCAGCCCAGCAATACGCTGATGCCGGTGCTGAAGAAGCACAAGAGCTTTCAACTGCGAACCGGAAGCTGGGTGCGGCGCATCGTGCATGAGAACGGGCGCGCCAAGGGAGTCCAGTTCACCGATGCCAACGGCGAGGAGTTTTTCCAGCCCGCGGAAACCGTGATTCTGGCTTCGTTCACGTTGAACAATAATCGGCTGCTGTATCTCTCGAAGATCGGAACGCCGTACGATCCGGCTTCGGGAAAGGGAACGCTGGGGCGGAATCTCACGCATCAGGTGGAGGGCGGGATTCGCATCTTCTTCGACAAGCCCCTGAATGCATTCATGGGCGCGGGATCGCTCGGGAGGCGCATCTCCGATTTCGACGGCGACAACGGGCTCAAAGGCGACGACGGCCTGCTTCGCTATGGCATGCTGAGCTTGAACGGCAACGGCGATTTGCCCATTGGCGCTTTCGGCGCGATACCTCCGGGCGCATCGAAATCCAATTGGGGTGCGGAGTGGAAAGCGGCTTCGCTCCAGTGGCACGACCGCGTGGCGCAATTGAACATGTACGGCGAACACATGTCGTATCGCCAGAATCACATCGACCTGGATCCAACCTATACCGACAAGTTCGGCGATCCGATACTGCGCTTCACGTTGGATTGGACCGAGCACGAACACAAGCAGCGCCAATTCGCGTACGATCTCGCGGCGAAGGTCGGGGCGGCCATGGGAGCGAAGGTGGATCCCACGCGGCCGTCGCGCGCCAAATACAACGTGATCAACTACCAGAGCACGCACATTCAAGGCGGCGCGGTGATGGGAGCGTCGCCTGAAACGAGCGTGGTGAATCCTTATCAGCAGCATTGGGATATGCCGAATCTGTGGGTGACCGGCGCATCGTCGTTTCCGCAGACCGGATCGGGCAATCCGACGCTCACGGTGATGGCGACGACGTATTGGGCGGTCGACGCGATGATCAATAAGTATCTGAAGAATCCGGGGAGGCTGGCATGAAGCACTCCATGAAAAGACGCGAGTTCCTAACGATACCCGCTGCGGCGTTAGGCGGCACGCTGCTTTATACGCTGGCTCGCGAACCGTTCCGGTTGCAGGCGCAGGACGGCGTGGTGAAAGTCCCGCTGCGGTTTTTCACCGAGGCGGAAGCGCGCGTGATCGCGGCGGCGTGCGAGCGAATCTTCCCCAGCGATACCACTGGACCGGGCGCGAAGGAAGCCGGCGTGGTGATTTACATCGACCGGCAACTAGCAGGTCCCTACGGCGCCGACAAATATCGGTACACTAAAGGGCCGTTCGTGGAATCGGTTCCCGAGCATGGCTATCAGGGCAAGGAAAATCCGCGGGAGACTTACCATCAAGGCATCGCGAAGTTGGGGACCAACTTTGCCGAGCTTGCCGGTGGACGAACAGATCCAGAAGCTGCAGTCGATGGAGAAGACGCATTTCTTCCAATTGCTGCGGGCGCACACAGTCGAAGGCATGTTCTCGGATCCCATGCACGGCGGGAACGCGGGGCTGATTGGCTGGCAACTGGTGGGATATCCGGGGCCGCGCATGAGTTACAAAGAGGACATCGACCAACACTTTGGCTCCGAATGGCGGCCGAAACCGGCCGGCCTGGAGCAGATCATGAAGCGCAAGGGAAATCCATGGGAGGACGAGAAGGTCTAGCGTCAACTGCCGTCTGGATACCCGCCGCGATGAAGCACCATAGGATAATGCGGTAGTGTTTCCGGCTCGGGGATCGCCGCCCGCCAGCCACCTGGGTGAGGCGTCAGCCCGAGGAACAAAGGCGAGCGCTGAGCGGTGGGCTCGCCTACTAAATGCTCGAGCGACTCTCGAAGCTTGCCGATCAGTTCCTTGCCCAATTGCGCCCGCCAGAGCTCTTCGGTGACGCTCAGCCGCTTGCGATAGGCTTCCTGCGCTATTCGACCCTTCGGAGTCAAACGCACTAATTGCCCCGACTCAACAATGAGACGTCGCTTCGCGAGAAATCCGAGCGCCGTCTTGATCGCCTCCTTCGACACACCCGCCAGGCGCGGCAGAGCTCGAGCTCGCAGACCCGCCTCATCCAGTACTCGCAAAACATTGGCGCACATCGGAAGCGACAGGTCGAACTCGCGCTCGAAGTCGAGCGTGAAGGCGAGCAGCACCTTGGAGAGGAGCACTGGCAGTCCGCCTTCCACAACAGCCGGGGTCGACCGCTTCTGGCTCAAAATTTCCGTACAGAATCCATAGCCCAATACGGGCAGATACTCCGGCAACTCGACATCGATCTGGCTTACCAGCGCCGAAAGCGATCCCCGCAGTTTGTCGATCTGGGCTTTTCCAAAGCGCGCCTCCCAGCGTTGCTCGATAACGCCGAACAGCGGACGCCACACCTGCGCGAGCCATCCGTCCCTGGGCGGTTGCCCGAATCACCCACTGCGAGCGACCTTTCTTTGGTTCGACAGTTACGTAGCCCCAGCGCTCCATTCCTGCAAGCGACAGTTTCGGCACGCGGGCCAGCCGCTGCAGCTCGGCGACGGTCACGCCCTCATCGCCGACGAACTGCATGAAGTTCGACCACATCACCATAGATACCAGCCAGGGACCAGCCCCCGGACCAGCCGCTTTCCCGGTTGTAGTTCGGTGCGGCATCTGGCGCTCGAACTCGTTGTCGAACTCAATACTGAACGCAACCAGAACTTGGGCGAGGAGGGTCGGCAGGGGCAGACTGGCGGCCACGATGCAATTATCGTACTTGGGCGCTGCTCAAGTCGGCCTTGGACGCGGCTTCGTCCTTCGGCGGCGTTACTTTGTCCGGATCCACGCGCACCATCAAGTACGAAATATGGTCGTCGATCTTCGTGAACCAGTGCCCGACACCGGCGGGAATAATCACCACGTCACCGGGCTTCAGTTGGTAAGTCGCGCCGTTGCGGATGGACGTGCCGTTGCCGCCCGGACCGTTCAGCATCCGGACCGCCCGATCGTCCGCGGGCCGCTTCTTCAGATCCGTGATGTCCCACCCGAGAACCAACGTCGCCGAACCGTCGATGATGTGATAAACCTCGCTGACGAGATCGTGCTCGGCCACCGCGCCGCCGCCCGAGGTCTTGCTGCGATAGACCACGCCGATATCAACATTGCTCTTGCCTATGTCCACGGCCCGGACTTGCTGATCGGTAACTGCGGCATTGGCCGGCGCACGCTTGAGGTACGCCTGGATCTCTTCGCTCGTGATGTATGTGCCCGAGCACTTGTTGCAGCTGGGATGCGAGTCTTGCGCCAATAGGCCCGTACCGAGAACGATCACTGGTCAACAGAGTCTTCATATGTCTCCTCAATGCTTCGGCCAGACCACGCCCTGATCTTTTCTGGTGACCGGTGCCAGGCCTTTGTACACGAATCGCTGCACACGCTGGCCACGATAGGTCTCGGTGGTGTAGATGTTGCCCTTCGAATCGGTGGCGATGCTATGCACGCCGTAAAATTCGCCGGGCTGGCGGCCGCCCTCGCCAAAGGTCGTGAGCACTTCGAGCGACGCGCGATCCACGATGTGTACGCGGTCATTTTCGCCATCGGCGACATACAAAAACTTCTGCTCGGCGTCTTGCGAGAACGCGATGTCCCAGACCGATCCGGAACCGAGCGTCTGCTTCTCGATGAAGCCTTCTTTGACGAACGTGCCATCCGGATGGAAGACCTGGATACGATCGTTTACGCGATCGCACACATACACCAGGCCATCGTTCGATGGCATCGGCGCAGTGTACTGGATTGCGAAATTGCTGCGCGGGTGGGCTGTTCGGATTGTATGGGCCAAGGTCGGCGTCATCCGGCTTGTGGCCATAAGCGCCCCAATGCCGCTTGTACTTGCCGGTGTCTGCGTCGAAGACGATCACGCGGTGATTGCCGTAACCATCGGCGACATATAACTCGTTGGTCTTCGGATCGACAAAGGTCTTGGCCGGGAGGCGGAGATTCTCGACGTCGTTGCTGCCCTTGCTGTGCGCGGGCTTGCCAATCTGCAGCAGGAATTTGCCGGCCTGGGTGAACTTGAGAATCTGGTTGTCGTGAAAACTGTCCACCTTTTCGCCGGCTTTTATTTCTTCATCCTGACCATTGATCGCGCCGCGGGCGCTTTGTGTACCACGGCCGTTGCCGCCAAGCCAAACGTTGCCCTTGTAGTCGACCGTGATGCCGTGCGCCGAGTCGGGCCAATCGTAACCCGCGCCCGGACCGCCCCAGTGCCCGATCAGGTTTCCCTCCTGATCGAACTCCAGAACCGGCGGCGCCGGCGCGCAGCATTGCGAGATGGGTGGATTGGTGGTGGCGTGCTGCTCGCCGGCTTCGAGGGAACCGACGCGGTGAATGATCCAGATATGACCCTGCAGGTCGGCCGAAACACCGATCGTTTGGCCGAGAATCCAGTGGTTGGGCAGCGGCTTGGGCCAATAGGGGTCCACTTCGAAGCGCGGAGCCATCACCGTAGCGGCGTGGACCACGGAACGAGTTTGCAGACCAAAAAGCATCACCAGGGCGAGGCATAGCAAAAGGCAGCGCTTCATTGGCTAGTTCCCTCGAACGAAATCCATGGTGCAAGAAACTGAAACCGGATTGCCGTCTTTGGAAGCAGGTTTGAACCGCCAGTTGCGGAGCGCCGCGGCGACCTCGCGGGAAAATCCTTCGTTAGACGCTTCCTCAATTGGGATGTTGACGGGCATACCCTTTTCATTAATATCGAACGTCAGGCTCACGTTAGGGCTGGCCGCTTCGTCCGCAATGCGGGGAGCTACTGCCTTTTCGATGACAGGTCGCGAGGCACCTTCGGGAACGCGGAACTCCGCTCGAGCCAGATGCCACTTTGCTTCCAGTAGACGGAAATTCACTTCGATCTGAGCGAAGACATTGACCGGCTGCCCGCCCTTTACGCCGGGCTGGAACTGCCAGGCACCGACAGCGGCTATCGCTTGTTCATCCAATCCAAGGCCTAGCGTACGGAGAACTTGGAAATCGCGCGCTTTGCCGTCCGTGTCGATTACGACCTTCAACAACACGGTTCCCTCAAGCCACGATTTTCGTGCTTCTTCAGAATACTTTGGCTCAACTTTGTGGATAATCCTTGGCGGGGTGATACCGCCCGGAGGAGGCGGGTCCTGCGCGCCAGCGAGCATGACCGCTGCGCTCAATAACATGTAGAGCTTCATGCGCTGGGAAAAGTATACACTAGCCCCATGCGTCTTCTGCTCTGGCTGCTGCCCTCCATTCTTGCCGCGCAGACCTACGACATCGTGCTCCAACGCGGCCGCGTGATGGATCCCGAATCCGGTTTGGATGCCGTTCGCAACGTCGGGATCACCGGCAACAAGATCGCCGCCATTTCCGAGAGCCCGCTGAAGGGAAAAGTGGAAATCGACGCCAGCGGCTTGGTCATCGCGCCCGGCTTTATCGATCTGCATCAGCACGGACACACTCCCGAGGCGTACGGTTACAAGGCCATGGACGGTGTAACCACGGCGCTGGAGCTGGAAGTGGGCGTTTCCCCGGTCAGCGAATGGTACGCCGCGCGCGAGGGCAAGTCGGTCATCAATTTTGGCGCCAGTTCGGGGCACATTGCCGCCCGCATGGCCGTGATGAAAGATACGGGCGATTTTCTCCCGCGCGACGCCGCCATGAACCGGTTGGCCACTCCCGAAGAGCAGAAGGCAATCGAGTCCGTGGTCGAAAAGGGTATGGATGAAGGCGCGCTCGGCCTGGGCATGGGGATCACCTATACGCCTACAGCGACGCCCGACGAGATCCTGAATCTGTTCTATCTGGCCGCGAAGTTCAAACGGCCCGTGTTCGTTCACATTCGCGCGGGTAACGTGATTGCGTCGCTACAGGAGGTAATCGCGGATGCCGCCGCATCTGGCGCGCCGCTGCACGTGGTTCATATCAACAGCATGGCCACATCCAAGACGGCCGAGGCTCTGCGGATGATCGGGGGCGTACGCCAGCGCGGTTTGGATGTCACCACGGAAGCGTATCCGTACATCGCCTCGGCCACCCGCATCGAATCCGCGGCCTTTTCCGATTGGGAAAGCCAGCCGGCCAGCTATTTCGCGACCCTGCTTTGGCCGCCGACGGGCGAGCGGCTGACTCGCGAGTCCTTCATCCGCTACCGCCAGCAGGGCGGTACCGTGGTCCGCTTCGGAAACACCGAAGAAATGGTGCGCCTGACCGTGGCCAGCCCCTTCGTAATGGTGGCCAGCGACGGATCCTTGGATCATCCGCGCGGGCAGGGCACCTACTCCCGCATTCTGGGCCACTACGTTCGGGAAGAGAAAGCTCTCTCCCTGATGGATGCCATCCGCAAATCCTCGCTGATGCCCGCCCAGCGTCTGGAGGCCATGTCGCCGCAGATGCGCCAGAAGGGCCGCGTAAAAGTGGGTAGCGACGCCGACATCTCGGTCTTCGATCCTGCCACCGTGATCGATAAATCCACCTTTCAGAATCCACGCCAATACTCCGACGGCTTCCGCTACGTGCTGGTCGGGGGCGCCTTCGTGGTGCGCGATGGCAAATTGCAGTCCGGCGTCTATCCCGGGCAGGCAATACACGCCCGTTAATGAAACACCTATGCTGAGAGAGCGTCCAAGGGGGGACGATAACCCATGCCATGCCTATTCCTGATTGTGATTCTGGCGTTCCCGCGCGTAGCCATCGCGCTACTGTATCTGTTCACGCACTACTTGGACCGCGCTTTTCAAAGCATTCTTCTGCTCATCCTGGGTTTTATATTCCTGCCATTCACAACCCTGGTTTACGCATGGATGGTCAACAGCCACCTGCCAGTGGCAGGCGTCAACCTGCTATGGCTTTTGCTTGCCGTAATGGCGGATTTGGGAACGGCCGGCCATGGGTACAGCCGCCGCCGGGCATAGACCGTACCGGAACTAGGCAGCCCCAACCAGCGTGTTATACTGACGGGGTCGGAGAGAACTCTGTCATTCTGCTAAGTTATTGATTTTAAAGTATTAACCGCATACAAATTACCTAACTCGTTCGTTATCAGAGATTTCCAAAAACCAAGCGACTTCTGCTTGGAGCCAAGCACCCCGGGAGGACGATTCATGAAGGATGTTCTGTTAGTTGCCGGACTATTGGCGGCACCCTATACGATCAGTGTTCAGCAGTACCAGGCGCAGCCGACGGTGGACCAAAGCGATCCGCGTCTGTCGCGCCTGACCAAGTTTTTTGCAGATCGCGATTGCCCGCTTCAGGATTCAGCCAAGGATTTCTTGGTGGCTGCCGATCAAAACGAGCTGGATTGGAGGCTTCTGCCTAGCATTTCCATGATTGAGTCGAGCGGGGGCAAGGATTACAAGAACAACAACGTCTTCGGGTGGGATTCGTGCAAGGAGCGGTTTCCGTCGGTACGCGCCGGGATTCACTATGTGGCCGCGCAGCTTGGAAAATCAAGCAGATACAAGGGCAAGGGCGTCGACCGCCAGCTACACCTCTACAACCCCCTTCCGGAATATCCACAACGGGTGAAGGCGGTGATGCGTTCCATCGGCTCTCCCACGCGGCCAGCAAGTCTAGCTGTGAATTGACACACTAACGACCGGAGACCTGACTGGAATCACGTTCTGGAGCGAAGGACTTAGTTTAGAGCGTCTAACTGCCTTGCATGATGTGAACGCCCCAGTAAAGACCACCGAAGACGATCAGTGCGATTGCGACACCTAAAGCCCAGCGGAAAACCCGCTCGGTGTTGGACGAGGATTTGTGCTCATCCAATCTAATTTGCTCGTCGAGGCTTTCGAACATAGATAACCTCCCTAAATAAGTCCGGTATGTATACGAGCCAGCCTAAGTATATTCCCGATCCGAGCGAATTGACAGGGCGTTAGTTGCTTTGTTTTGAACGGATCTGAAGTAAGGGGGCTAGATCGTCATGCGTTCCAGCTTGCGGTAGAGCGTTTTACGCTCGATCCCCAGAATTTTCGCCGCACGGCTCTTGTTGCCGCCGCTGGCAGCCAGTACGCGCCGGATCTGTTCGGCTTCGGTATCGGCCAGGCTTTCACTGGCGGTGTCTCGAGGTTCGGTGAGTTCAATGGCGTCGCGCACGGCCATGTCGTCGATGCGCCCCTGGGGAGTGACGATCACCAGGCGCTCAATCATGTGTTGGAGCTGGCGGACATTGCCGGGCCAGCTGTAGTTTTCGAGCGCCCGGAGCGCGGACTCGGTGATTTTGGCGGATTGGCCGTAGCGCTCGTTGTATTTCTTCAAGAAATAGTGCGCCAGCAGCGGGACATCGCCGCGGCGTTCCACTAAGGGCGGCAAAATAATTCGCACCACATTCAGGCGATACCACAAATCCTCGCGGAATTTGCCCTGGTCTACCATCTTTTGCAGATCGCGATTGGTGGCGGCGACCACACGCACGTCCACCTTTCGCCCGCGCGGCGAGCCTAGCGGCCGGATCTCTTTTTCCTGCAGGAATCGCAGCAGGTTGAGTTGAAAACCAAGCTCCAGATCGCCGATTTCGTCCAGAAATACCGTGCCATTATTGGCCGCTTCGAAAACACCCATGCGATCACGGTCGGCGCCGGTATATGCGCCTTTCAACGCACCGAACAATTCGCTTTCCAGCAGCGACGGCGCGATGGATCCGCAATCCACCGGTACGAACGGTTGATGCGCGCGCGAGCTGTTGTTGTGGACCATGCGCGCGATCATTTCCTTACCCGTGCCGGTTTCCCCTTCCAGCAGCACTGTCGCATTGGTGGGCGCGACCAGTGAAACGGTCTTATAGATATCGACCATCTTGGGCGAGCTGCCGATCATTTCGCTTTCCGGCAGATCGTCGATTTCGGAGTCTTTCTCGTCTGGATGCTGATTGACGCTGGCCTCGGCGCGCTTCACAGTGTCGAGCATGCGGTCCAGCTCGAACGGCTTCGCGATGTAGTCGAATGCGCCGCCCTGGGTGGCTTTCATCACCGTTTCGATGGTGCCACGAGCGGTCATCAGGATTACGGCGCAGCTGGGGTTGCTTTTGCGCGCGCTTGCGAGCACATCCAATCCGGTGCGTTCATCGATGTAGATATCCGAGATGACGATCGGATAAGAATCGGCGCCCAGGCGTTCCAAGGCTTCCCTAGTGGAAGAGACGGCATCCACGGTATAGCCTTCCAATTCGAGGAAAGTACGGATCGTATTTCGGACGGAATTATCGTCTTCTACTACCAGAAGTCGCTGCACTCTTACGCCACCTACATCTTTAGACTGACACAGCCGGAGGCTGGGACGCACGCGCACCCGCCGCCAGGATCATGGTGAAGCAGGACCCCTGGCCGGGTTGACTGCTCACTTCCATCTTGCCGCCATGGTGATGAACGATCTGCTCGACGATCGAAAGGCCTATGCCGGTGCCTGCAACGCCGGAGGCTTCGGCGCGCTTGGTCCGATAGAATTTCTGGAAGATCTGGCGCAGTTCTTTGGCGTCTATTCCGATGCCTTGGTCTTGGACCGAGAGACGCAAGTGGCTGCCTTCGGTGCGGCACGAGACCGTGATCTGGGTGTCTGCGGGCGAGTATTTCACTGCATTGGTGAGCAGGTTGTAGATGGCGTATTCCATCAGCTCGCGATCGCCTTCCAGGCCGCCATCCAACTCCACGGTCTGGATGCGGATATTCTTGCGATCGGCCAGCGGGAGAGCGCGCCCCACGCAAGCCCCGACAATCTCGCTGACTTGGAACGGTTCCTTCTTCAGCTCCATCTGGCCGTCGCTCAAACGTTCTACGTCCAGGAAGGTTTGGATCATGCGCGCCAGCCGCTTGGACTCCTGATTGATCATGTCGGTCATCTGCTTGCGCTTCTCTTCGCTCAGGTTGTAACGGCCCATCAGCTCGCTGGAACCCTGGATGGCGGTAAGCGGCGTGCGCATTTCATGCGTCACGAAGTGGATGGCCTGCTGGTAGCGATGGCGTTCGGTTTCCGAGTCCCGCAGTGCCCGGCGAACCACAAAGTGCTGGTAGCTGGCGGCGGCCATCACGGTGAGCCACGCCGAGGCCAGCGGAGCGAAATAGGGGAACACGATATTGTGGCTAAAGAGCACGAACGGCAAGGCGTGCGCGGCGATCAGCCACATGCCAGCCAATAAATGGGCCCGCCAGCCGGAGAGAAACGCAAAGATCGCGCCAGCGATAATGCCGGCAGCCAGGCAGAAGCCCAGTACCGAGAGATTCGAAGCATCGGTCAGGAATTGGCCGCTCTCCAGGGTTTCGAAGAGCTGCGCATTGACCTCGACCCCCGGAATGCGGCCTTGGCCGTAGGGCGTAGCAACGCGGTCATAGCTGGCGTCGATGGAAGTCACTCCGACGAAGATGGCTTGTCCCCGAAAGCGCGCGGCAAGTTGGGGTTTACGGATCAATTCCAAGAGCGAAATCTGGGGAATCTGGTCGCGGGAGAAGCGCACCCGCAGCGCCCTGCCGCTCTCAGCGGTACGCGCCGCGGGAATCACTTCGCTACCCACCTGGAGGTCGCCGGGCGATTCCAGGATTGGGCCGCCCCGCGCCAGGCGGAACGTCTCGAGTGCCAGAGCCCAGTGTCGCTCTCGTCCGGTTCGCTCCTCCAGCGGAATCTGGCGCGTGACGCCGTCGCGCGACAACTCGTCGGCCCGGTTGTGCCCGACCGCTGCGGCGGCGTGGCGAAAGTCGTCGATCGGGTTCTCCCATTGGCCTTTTTCGAGATGCGTCGCGAGCACCAGATTCCTGGTGGCCTGCATGGCGCTGCGAAGGCGGGCGTCTTCGGCCGGGTCCCCGTGATCGGCCAGGACCATGTCGACGGCCACCACCTTGGGCTCCGCCGGGGCCAGCAATTCAAGCGCTTTGGCCAGCATGCTGCGATAGGCGCGCACTCCACCCAGCGCGCTATAAGTGGCGTCGTCGATAGCCAGAATCAGGCAATGCGGGCTCCAGGCCGCGGGCGGATTGAGGCGAAACATCCAGTCGTAGGCGTAGTCGTCGATCTGGGCGGCGAGCGCGGTCCATCCCAACAAAATCGCCAGCGCCAGGGCCGCGCCCAGAATCGCGACATAACCCCACGTCAGTCTGTTTTGAGACGATGACGACGACGGATTCTTCGATTTCGTCCGGCCGGGGATCAAGTGCCAATTCTCCCAAAAATCGGGGTACCTGGATAGATTGGTTTCAAAGGGTCGATACTACACGTATGGATCTCGCCAAGCACAGTATCGTCCGTCCGGGCAGCAAAGTCCGCCTGAAAGATTATGATCCCGACGACACGTTCGGGATCAAACGCAACGAAAAGGCGCTCGACAAAACGCTGGATCGCCTGCGCGAGCTGCAGCTTCTGTTGTACGCCGACAAGCGCTATTCGCTGCTGATCGTGTTGCAGGGACTGGACGCGGCAGGGAAAGACGGAACCATCCAGCACGTCATGTCCGGAGTGAACCCACAGGGCTGCGACGTGACGTCCTTCAAGGCTCCGTCGTCTGAAGAGTTGGCCCGCGACTATTTGTGGCGTATTCATAAGGCCGTTCCGCCCCGCGGCACCATCGGTATCTTCAACCGCTCCCAATATGAGGATGTCCTGATTGTCCGGGTCCACGATCTGGTCCCAAAGTCGGTGTGGCGGGAGCGCTATGGGCAGATCAACGATTTCGAGCGGATGCTGACGGACAACGGGACAACGGTCCTGAAGTTCTTTCTGCACATCAGCAAAGAAGAGCAGAAGAAGAGATTCGAGGCTCGCATTCAGGATCCGTCCCGAAACTGGAAACTCTCGCTGCCCGATTTTGAAGAGCGGCAGCATTGGGACGACTACACGGCCGCGTACGAAGACGCCCTGGGTAAATGCAGCACCGAGGAAGCGCCCTGGTACGTGATCCCGGCCAATAAGAAGTGGTTCCGGGACTACCTGGTGGCGGAATTGGTAGCTAAAGCCCTGGAGAACATGCGGTTAAAGTATCCCGCCCCAGCGGTCGATATGTCCAAAGTAGTACTCGAGTGATTGAAGACACCACAACCTACCGCTCCAAGGAACAGGTCTTGTACGAACTGTCCAAGGCGCTGCAATTCTCGCCCGAGTCGTTAGAGGCGAATCGCCAAGGGCGGCTTGCCACGGACCAAGCGAAAAGGCTGTACTCAAATTGCTTTCGCCCCGTGGTCCTGGCTTTGGTTTTTGCGCTGGCGCCTTTCCTGGCGTGGACTCAAATCACGTCCACTCGTCAGCAGATTTCCTTTCTGGCGGCTTTCCCCGCTCTGATCGCAGAGCTCACGCACTTGCAGGATCTCTTCGAGGCGCATGGAAAAATGGGTGGTGGACTGATGCTCGGGTCCATCCTGATTTCGCTAGGGATCGCCGTATTGTTCGCCTTCCGTATTTCAGCCGCGCTCTGCTTCGACTTGCTGGATCGCAAAGTGACCAAGAAGGAAGGCCGGGTGGTAGCGCGAGAAGAGCAAATCAATCGGGCCAATGGACGTGATCCGATCGAGAAGTACTTCTTTTCGCTGAGGTTCCTCAACATGCCGGTGAACCTGGCGGCCTATCGGGCGCTGGAAGCCGGATCGATTTATCTGGTCTACCTGCTGCCTCGCAGTGAACTGCTGGTCTCCATTGAGCCGAAGATGGAGGACACCCCGGAGATGATGGCAGCGCAGGCGAAGACCTCGGCGTTCGCGCGCGGGGAAAGTTCGACCACCCGAGTGGATTCGTCCCATTAAGTAATTCCCAGCCTTCCTCCTCTCCCTATTGCTAAAATAGGAACTCCTCCCGCGACAAATGCTCAAACGCATCACCGTGCATGGCGCTCGCCAGCACAATCTCAAAAACATCGACGTCGAGATCCCTCGCAATACTTTCACCGTCATCACGGGGCTAAGCGGCTCCGGTAAGTCGTCCCTTGCGTTTGACACCATCTATGCCGAAGGTCAGCGCCGCTACGTGGAAACGCTCTCGCCTTACGCGCGGCAGTTTCTGGATCAGATGGAGCGGCCGGAAGTTGATTCCATCGATGGGCTTAGCCCGGCGATCTCCATTGAGCAGAAAACCACCAATCGTAGCCCGCGCTCCACGGTCGGCACCATCACCGAGATTTACGACTACCTGCGCGTGCTCTATTCCTCCATTGGCGTTCCGCATTGCCCCACCTGCGGCATCGAAATCTCGCGCCAGAGCACCGAGCAGATCCTGCAGCAGATTCTGGCTCTGCCCGAAGGCGAGCGCATCATGATCCTGGCGCCGATCGTGCGCGGCCGCAAGGGCGAATATAAGAAGGATCTGGAAAAGCTGTCGCGCCAGGGCTTTGTGCGCGCCCGCGTGGACGGCGTCCTGCGATCTCTCGATGAAGACATTCCGCTGGACAAGCGCAAGAACCACACCATCGAGATCGTAGTGGATCGGCTTCCACTGAAGCCAGGTTCTGAAAAGCGCATCGAAGCTTCCATCGAAACCGCGGCGAAACTCGCCAATGGCCTTGTGACCGTGTCTGTAGTCAATGGCGAAGAGAAGCTCTATTCGCAGAAGCTGGCTTGTCCCAATTGCGGCGCCAGTATTCCGCAGCTGGAGCCGCGCTCGTTCTCATTCAACAGCCCGTTCGGCGCGTGCGAAACTTGCCACGGGCTTGGCAGCACTTGGAGTTTCGATCCCGCGAAAGTCATTGTGGATTCCTCCAAGCCTCTGCTGGATGGCGGGCTTGGCCCCGGCGCCAGCGCTTCCTACATGCAGCAGCAGCTCACGGATGGGGCGGCGAAGCTGCGGATCAAAATCAACAAGCCGTTCGAGGAGCTGCCCAAGAAGACTCAAACGCTGCTGCTTGAAGGCGGCAACGGATTCGACGGCATCATCAAGATCCTCACCGATACGTACGAAGAGGCTGGCCCCGGTTATCGCGAATGGCTGATGGACTACATGTCGCCGGCGCTTTGTCCGGATTGCCGCGGCCGCCGGCTGCGTCCCAGCAGTCTCGCGGTGCGGGTGAAAGGCGCTGGCGTCGCAGAGCTGACCGAGATGTCGATCGATCGAGCGCTCGCTACCGTGAAAGCATGGAAGCTCAACGAACGCGAGCAGCAGATCGCCGCTCGAGTTATCGAAGAAATTCGGAATCGGCTGGAGTTTCTCACCGCGGTTGGCCTCAATTACCTGAGCCTGGCGCGATCGGCAGCCACGCTCTCGGGCGGCGAAGCGCAGCGCATTCGTCTGGCTACGCAAATTGGCTCGAAGCTTCGCGGCGTGCTCTACGTTCTCGATGAGCCTTCGATCGGACTCCATCCGCGCGATAACGACCGGCTTCTGAATACGCTGACGCGTCTGCGCGATCTTGGCAACACCGTTCTGGTGGTGGAGCACGATGCCGAAACCATTGAGCGCGCCGACTATGTCATCGATCTCGGTCCCGGCGCTGGACGCCTGGGCGGACAGTTGGTAGCTGCCGGGACGCCGCGAGAGATCCAGACGAAATCCCGCTTCGCTGACGGGGCAATATCTCTCGGGGGCTGCGCGTATCGATCCGCCCACCGGACGCCGTCACGGCAACGGCAAGAAACTCACCGTACATGGCGCGCGCGAACACAATCTCAAGGATGTGACGGTGGAATTTCCGCTGGGCTGCTTCATCGCCATCACGGGCGTTTCCGGCAGCGGGAAATCGACGCTGATCAACGACATTCTTTATCGCGCGCTGGCCAAAGAAATCTATGGCTCGCACGACGCTCCCGGAGAGCATGCTTCCATCGAAGGCCTGGAGCACATCGACAAAGTGGTCGAGATCGATCAATCGCCCATTGGAAGGACACCTCGATCCAACCCAGCGACTTATACCGGGCTCTTCACGCCCATACGCGAACTGTATGCGATGCTTCCCGAATCGCGCGAGCGCGGCTACAAAGCGGGCCGTTTCAGTTTCAACGTCAAGGGCGGACGCTGCGAAGCATGCCAAGGCGACGGGCTGAAGCGCATTGAAATGAATTTTCTGCCGGATGTTTACGTCACCTGCGATGTTTGCCGCGGCCGGCGCTACAACAGTGAAACTCTGCAGGTGAAGTACAAGGGCCTATCGATCGCGGATCTTCTGGAATCTACCGTCGAAGACGCCGTCCCGATTCTCGAAAATATTCCGCAGATCAACGTGAAGCTGCGCACTCTGCACGATGTGGGGCTGGGCTATATCCATCTTGGACAGTCCTCCACCACGCTTTCGGGCGGCGAAGCGCAGCGCATCAAACTCGCGCGCGAATTGAGCAAACGTCAAACCGGGCGGACGCTCTATATCCTGGACGAACCCACTACCGGGCTGCATTTCGAGGACGTCAAGCGTTTGCTGGACGTGCTCCAGCGCCTGGTCGATCTGGGTAATACTGTGATCGTGATTGAACATCAGCTGGACGTAATCAAATCGGCCGACTGGATCATCGACATGGGCCCGGAAGGCGGAGAGAAGGGCGGCAACGTGGTGGCATCCGGCACGCCCGAGCAGATCCTGCGATTCAAGAAGAGCTACACCGCGCAGGCGCTTGAAAAAGTGCTGCGTACGGGAAAGGTCGCATGAGCAAATACGCTCAGGAGCCGATGAGTTTTTTAAAGCTCAAAACCATCCCTATCCGTGCCCGAGGCGGCAAGGTTCGCGTCGAACATTTCGGAAAACCGTATGCGGGCGGCGGGGTCGCTGGTTTACTCGATTCGCTCCCCCATATTCTCGCCGCCGACTCTTTCCGATCCGTCGTGGACGCATTGGTCAACGCCCGGGCTCGCAAGAAGATGATCATCTGGGGACTTGGCGGTCACGTAATCAAGTGCGGTTTGGCGCCGCTTCTGATCGATCTGATGCGCCGGGGTTACGCGACTGCCTTCGCAATGAACGGCGCCGCTGCGATTCATGATTTCGAAATCGCGATTGCCGGGCACACCAGCGAAGATGTGGAAGCTGTGCTCCCCGATGGCAGTTTTGGTGCAGCGGAAGAAACCGGCCGCGAGTTTAATTCCGCGCTGAATGGAGAACAGGGTTTCGGAGAGTCACTAGGGCGTCATCTGGAAGGAATAGCCGATCCTGATTTCGCCGCGTCCAGTCTGTTGTGCGAGGCGTACCGCAACTCGACTCCCGTCACCGTGCATGTCGCCATCGGAACGGATACGCCTCACACGCATCCAACAGCGGATGGCGGCGCTCTGGGCCGTGCCAGTCATCATGACTTCCGCTTGCTCTGCTCGCTCGTCAAGGAAATCGACGATGGCGGCGTCTATCTGAACGTGGGCTCGGCCGTGGTGCTGCCCGAAGTCTTCTTGAAAACCGTTTCTGTGGTCCGCAACCTGGGCAATCCGCTCGCGAATTTCACTACCGTAAATTTCGATTTCTTGCAGCACTATCGTCCGAAGCTCAATGTTGTTGAACGTCCGCACGCCGGCGCTGGCGGCCGTGGGTACTCCATCACTGGCCATCACGAGATCATGATCCCGCTGCTGGCCGCGGCGCTGATCGAGGCCGGGTCATAATGCTTCCAATCGAACCTCAAACACAGCCCGTTCTACCGGACAAGGAACCGTTTTGGGATTACTTCGACCTCTTTTTGTTCGTCATGTTGCTGGTCGCAAGCCTCGGGATCTCGCTATTCTTCGCCTTCCTTCTGGTAAAGTTCACGAGCTTGCCCTTGGCCTGGAAGCTGCTCTTGCCGCAATTGGTCCTCTATGCTCTGGCGTTGACCGGACTGGCGGCAATCCTGCGCTTTCGTTACGATCGCCCTTTGTGGCGCTCGCTGGGCTGGAAGGGAACGTCTTATTCGTCATGTTTTCGACGCTGCTGAGCGGCCCGCTTCTGGCTCTATCGGTGGGAGTGCTCGGCGCAGCCCTGAAAACGCCCGAAATCGATCTCCCTTTTCAGCAGATGCTAGGTTCCACCTTCACAACAATATCGCTTGGAATTGTCGTGGTGATCCTGGGCCCGGTCTGCGAGGAACTGGCCTTTCGGGGATTTCTGATGCCGCTGCTGGTCCGCAGCCTTGGAACGGCGGGTGGCATCCTGGCCAGCGGCTTCATTTTCGGGAGCTTTCATGGTTACGAGTACGAATGGTCCTGGCGGCACATGCTGTTGATCTCACTGGTTGGCTGCGCGTTCGGCTGGGCTAAGTACAAAACGCAATCCACCGCCGCCGCCGCATTCATGCATTCCACATTCAATCTGACCCAGTTCGCCGCGTTCCTGTGGCAAGCCCGGACTCTATGATCGAAGCCATTCATGATTGAAACCATTCAATGGACTGAATCCGGCGTTGTGATGATCGATCAAACGCGCCTTCCCCGCCAAGAGGTCTACGTCACCTGCACCGATTACCAGCAAGTGGCCGAAGCGATTCGCTCCATGGTGATCCGGGGCGCGCCGGCCATCGGGGTCGCGGCCGCCATGGGAATTGCGCTGGGGATGCAGCACGCGCAGTCTCACGCTGAGTTTGAAGGAATCTGCGAGACCCTCGGCAGCACCCGCCCCACCGCCGTCAATCTGTTTTGGGCCATCGAACGCATGCGACGCGTGTTCGCGGAATCTAGCGCCCTGACGTTACCCGAAATCCGCGAGCGCCTGATTACCGAAGCCATCCAGATTCGCCTGGAAGACATCGCCATCAACGAATGCATCGGAAAAAACGGCGCGCCGTTGATTCCCGATGGCAAGACCGTGCTCACGCACTGCAACGCGGGAGCGCTGGCCACCGCCGGCTACGGTACCGCACTGGGCGTGATTCGCGCAGCCGTCGCTTCCGGCAAAAACATCGATGTATTCGCGGACGAGACTCGCCCGTTTCTGCAAGGCGCGCGTCTCACCGTGTGGGAACTGCAGCACGACCACATCCCCGCGACGCTCATCACCGACAATATGGCGGGCCATTTCCTGCACTCCGGCCGCATCGGCTGCGTGGTGGTGGGCGCCGACCGCATCGCGTCCAATGGCGACGTCGCGAATAAAATCGGCACCTACTCGGTCGCCGTTCTCGCCAAGGAAAACAACGTTCCGTTCTACGTGGCTGCGCCCATCTCCACGCTCGACCTGACCCTCGCTTCCGGCGATGAGATTCCCATCGAGCAGCGCGCCGCCGCCGAGGTGACGCACCTGCAGGGCGTGCCCATAGCGCCTGAAGGAACCCAGGTGGCCAATCCCGCTTTCGATGTCACGCCGAACCGCTACGTCACGGCGATCATCACGGAACGCGGCGTCGCGCGCGCCCCCTATTCGGAGTCCCTCAAAAAGTTGGTAGGTTAAAACTATGCTTCGTTCCGCCGCCTGCTTCCTCGCCGTTTGCAGCCTCTTGTCGGCAGCTTCCGGCGACTTGTCCAACCGCCGCGCGCCCGGTTTTGCGCTGCCCGATCCCTCCTATCAGCACTACTACGATCTTCAGGATTTTGCCGGCAAAGTGGTGCTCATCGATATCATGTCCACGCGTTGCCCGCATTGTTTGCTGTTGTCCACCACGCTGGAGCAGGTAAAGGGGCGCTACGGAGACAAAGTAGCGATTCTGGAAGTGGTTCTGCCGCCCGATAACCAGGCCACGATTTCAAAATTCGTCGCTACCAACAACATTACCGTGCCCGTGCTTTGCGACATGGGACAAATGACTGCATCCTACTTCAAGGCCACGCCCGTCACCATGAGCCAAATCTCGGTGCCGCACCTGTTCCTGATCGACAAGCAAGGCATCATCCGCAATGATTTCGCCTATGAAGAAACTACCCGGACGGTCTTTGAAGGCACAGGTTTATTCACTGAAATAGACCGGCTGCTGAAGTAGTGTCTCGCGCCGCTAAGTAACTCATCTCCTGCGACTTCCCCTTGGTGCGACTGGCGTTGGCAAGGAAATTGCTCCGTCCTGGCATGAAAGTATCACGATCCAAGCCTGAGCCACCCCCGACGAGTTCGAGACAGCAGTGGTGGCCGAGCTGCGTCATTTGCGCCGGTGCGAAAAGCTCTTGCAAACCATGTATCCGCTCCTCCGAACCACACCGAAACTTCGGAGCCGCTTTTTGGAACGGCTCGCGGAAATGCAGCAGCGCGCCCAACGGCTGGATGCAGTTCTCAATCCGTTGGGAGCCATGCGATTTGCACCAGCCGTTGCCGGAGCGCTAAATCCTCAAAATCCACAGTGCTAAGATGTTGGTGATTCGTCACCATGGGAACGCACGGGGTTAAAGTCGTCGTCATCTATCCGCGGCCGCAGGATGAAGAGGCCTTCGAAAGAACTCTACACGGAACAACACGTTCCGCTGGTGGAGCAGAAGCTTAAAGGTCTCAGTCGTCTGGTTTTGACCAAGGTAATGGGTTCTCCGCAAGGCAAAGTGTCGGCTTATCGCATTGCGGAAATATATTTCCCATCCATGGACGATTTGAATGCTTCCATCGAATCGGATGGTGGCAAAGAAGTGGTCGCGCACGCCCAGTCCATCTCCTCCGGTGGCCCGCCTCTCATCCTGATTTGCGAGGAAGAATCGTTCGTATTCTGGTAGGCTGACTCCAATGAAATTGGCAACGTGGTTGTGCGTAGTATTTTGCCCGGCCGTATGGTGTCAGATGCCGGGCGCGCGCGTCGATGTCGTTGGTACCACCGGCTTCGTGCAACTGGAGGCGAATAGCTTTCGCAGTCTCAGCCCGCGCGAGCAAGAACTGGCTTATTGGCTCTCGGCGGCGTCCATTGCCATCAACCCCATCATCTACGACCAGTCCTCGCGATTCGGTTTGCGGCAGAAACGCGTGCTGGAGCTGATTGTGGCGCATCCCCAGGGCGTGGATCCCAATAGTTTATGCGAAGATCCTGGCATTCACGAAACTGTTCTGGGCTAACCGGGGCAATCACAACGAGACGACCGCGCAGAAGATTTTGCCCGAGTTCACTTTCGAAGATCTGCAGAAGGCCACTCTGGCTGTCGATAAGAATCCGGCTTTACAGAAGGAGCTTGAAGAGCTCCGTCCATCGCTCTTCGATCCCGATTTCGAGCCCTTGATCACCGCCAAGAGTCCGCGCGGCGGGCTCGACATCCTGCAGGCCAGCGCGAACAATTTCTATTTCGGAGTCACGCTTGCGGATGTCAAGAATTTCACTGAGCATTACCCGCTGAACTCCCGGCTGGCAAAAGTCGACGGCAAGTTAGTGGAACAGGTCTATCGCGCGGGCACGCCGGATCATAGCGTGCCTCCCGGACTGTACGCGGAATATCTCGCCAAGGCGAATTCGCTATTTGGAACGTGCCGCGGCGTTAGCCGAACCGGCGCAAGCCAAAGCCATTCGCGATTTGATCCGCTATTACCAGACCGGCGATCCGAAGGACTGGCTGGAGTTTGACAAGGATTGGGTGTTGAACAACGCGACCGTCGATTTCGCCAACGGCTTCATCGAAGTCTATCGCGACGCGCGCGGCGCCAAGGGCACATCGCAGAGCTTCGTTACGGTCACCGACAAGTCTGTGGACGCGCTGATGCGAAAGATCGCCGCCAATGCTCAATATTTTGAGGATCATGCTCCGTGGGCCCCGCAATACCGGAAGCAGGGCGTGAAGCCGCCGCTTGCCAAGGCGGTGGAGACTTTGATCGAGACCGGCGATTTTCATGTGAGCACGGTTGGCGACAACTTGCCGAACGAAGACGAGATCCATGAAAAGTACGGCAGCAAGAGTTTTCTGTTCCTAGGCAGTTCGCGGGCGCTGGCGCATGCCTCGGGATTCGGGACGCTCGAAGAATTCGCCGCTTCGCCCGAAGAGATCGCCCTCGGCAAGAAGTACGGAGACGAAGCCGACGACCTGATGACGTCGCTGCACGAAGTGATCGGACATGGTTCGGGCAAGTTGAACCCGAAACTGACCAAGGAGCCGGCCTTCTACTTAAAAGAATACTTTTCTACGCTAGAAGAGGCTCGCGCCGATTTGATGGCGCTATGGAGTGTGTGGGATCCCAAAGCTGGCGAACTGGGGCTATATTCAAATCCTGATGTTGCCAAAGTGATGTACTACGATGCGGCGCGCGTCGCAATCACGCAGCTTCGCCGGATTCCCAAGGGCGACACCATTGAAGAAGATCACGAGCGCAACCGGCAGTTGATCGCAAACTACATCAAGGACAAGACCGGCGCCATTGTCGAAGTGAAGCGCGGACGGCAAGACATATCTGGAGATTCGCGATTTCGCGAAAATGCGCGAAGGCGTTGGCCAGCTACTGGCGGAGCTGATGCGCATCAAGGCAGAGGGCGATTACAATGCCATCAAAGCTTTTGATCGAAAAGTACGCCGTGCATTTCGATCCGGCGCTGCGCGACCAGGTGATGGAGCGGTACCGGAAGTTGAACATCCCAACCTATTGGGCCGGCATCAATCCCGACTTAACGGCCGGATTCGACAACGCTGGAAAGGTCTCCAAAGTCGAAATCTCTTATCCGCGCGATTTCGTCAAGCAGCAGCTTGGGTACAGCTCCATGTATCCGCCCAAGAAATAGTGTTAGCTACTTGGCCAAAACTTCTTTCACTTTGTCCAGCAGCGATCCAAGCGTAAACGGCTTTTGAAGGAAGGCGGTTCCCGCCGGAAGCTCGCCCGCATAGATGGCGGTGTCGTCGGTGTAGCCGGAAACGTAGAGTACCTTCATGGCGTGCCCTTGCGTTTGCAGGCGTTCCACCAATTCGCGGCCGCCCATCTGCGGCATCAACACGTCGGTGATTAGAAGCTCCACACGTTGGCCGTGCTCCCGGCACAACGCCAGCGCATCCTGCCCGTTGGCCGCTTCCAGCACTTCGTAACCTTGCCGCCGCAAAATCTTTCGGACCAGCGCGCGGATACCGGCTTCATCTTCCACCACCAGGATGGTCGCAATCGGCGCGGGCGGTTCGGGCGGCGCTGGCGGCGGCTCGGGAACGGCCAGCACGGGCTCGGCGGGTTCGCCTACTGGAGCTTCCACACGCGGTAAAAAGACGCGGAATACGGTTGCGGATTGAGGAGCATTGGAGACCGAGATGTCTCCGCGCCATTGCCGAACCATGCCGTAAGCGCGCGACAGCATCGCCGCTACGTCGTCCCAAGGTTCCTTTCCGGGCAACGAGCATTCGAACAGCGCAGCCTTTGCTTCACCCTCCAGCAGCTGTCCCGGGGCGCCGATCGAGATCACCGCGTATGCTCCTGGGTGGAGCGGGGCGCTAGGGTGCCGCAATTCCTCGGTGATATCGAGTCGCGAAGTCTGAATCGTGATTCGCTCTCCGGCATGCATGCCTTGCCGCGCGCGCTCGACGATGGCCGTTAAGACGCGTTCCAGCTGCGGGAAATCGGCGTGGATGTAGTTCGGTTCCGCCGAAAGTTGCAACTCCAGGCCGACGTGTGTTCCCAGTAGCGCGCTCAGCCGCGGGCTGATTCTTCCGATCGCGGATTCCAGGTCCATCGAGGCGCCAGCCTGGCCTTGCCGCCGCGCGAATGAAAGCAATTGGCTGGTGAGCCCGCCCACGCGTTCCGTGGCAGTGAGAATTTCCTGCACATCGGATCGCATGGTGCTCCCGGCCGGCAACGCGGTAAGCAGCTCTTCGCTGTAACCGGTGAGGATCATAAGCGTGTTATTCAAGTCGTGCGCCATACGGCTCGCCAGGCGCGACACGGCGTCCACTCGCTCGGCTTGGATCAGTTGGTCTTCGAGCATGCGGCGTTCCGTAACGTCCACGGCCATTCCGATCATGTACCGTGGCTGCCCCTCTGCTGCGGGCAGTAATCGCGAGGATTCGCGCAGCCAGATCGAGCCTCCCCCAGCCGTGATGGCCTGGAACTCGCAAGTATGCGCCCCGCCGGATTCGATGGCGCGCTGATAGGACTGAGCGACCCATTCGCGATCCGAATTGTTTATGCGATCCAGCCAGAAAGAGGGATGGCTGGTCCAGTGTTCGGGCGCAAAGCCGAGCAGTTTTTCAGCTTGTGGGCTGGCGAAGACGAAATTCATGGAGGGCAGTTCCACGGCCCAGATGATGGCGTCGAGATTGTCGACAAACTCAGACGCTGCCACAGCGGGCGGAATCTCGATTGCGACTTCTTCGACTTCTTCGATGATCGGTTCTTCGATCACTGGCTCCGGAACCACGGGCACCGGCGCGGGAGCTAGCTCAACGCTAGTAAGATCTTCGATGCTGAGAAGCGCTTCCTCGGCGGCCTCGTCGTCCCAATTGCGGATGGCCAGAATGCTGACGCGAAGGCGGCGCTTGTCGCGGCCGGCTTCCACCATGACGCCAGTTTCGGCGACCCCGTTCTTCAGCACATCTTCGATACGATCGAGCAGTGAAGCGGGGAGAACGGTATCCATGCGGCGATAGGAATCGCCGGTTTGCAGGCCAAGCATCTTGCGCGCAGCCCCGTTTGCCAGCAGGATGTTGAGGTCCGAGGAAAGCACCATCAGTCCCACTGGGACGGACGCGACAATCTCCTGGTAGTAGCGGCGTTGCGTTTCCACCAGCGCCAACAGCCGCGCGACTTCTCTAGCCCGCCACTGATCTAAGTCACTTCTTTCCATGGGTGTTCCCAACTAACAGTCTTTACTTTACTGGACGGCTAGAACAAGGTACTTTGTATCCAAACGGTACTGCGGGGTACTACTGTTTGGGGGCTTCTGGTCCCAGCACTTGCTTTCTTCGCGCCCTTATGGACCCGATAAAAAGATTCGTTTCGGGATCTGTGGCGGCCTCAGTACCAATGACGCGAGAATGAAGGTGATGCGAAATATTACCTTTCTGCGGTGGCTGGCGCCGCTGGTTCTCGTCCTGTCCGGGTGTTCGGACGCCCCCAAGACGGCAGCCGAGAAACCTGCTCCTAAGCCGCCCGAGGTTCTAACGGGCCGGCAGGCGTTTCAGCGAATATATCCGCAGGCGCGCGGGTGGGCACCCGATGCCCAGCCGCTCCAAATCGTGAGCCTGAACCTGGCGCAGGTGAAGGCTGATCCTGGAAAGGCGGGCGCCTGGCAGGTGATATTCGTTTCTCCTTCACGCGGGAAGGTAAAAACATACACCTATTCGGCCGTGGAGGACGGCAGCCTGCATGAGGGTGTGTTTGGGGGAACGCAAGAGGACTACACGGCGCGGGGCGATTCGTCGCCCTTCCTGATGGCGGCCATCAAGGTGGATTCCGATGAAGCCTACAAAACGGCGGCCGAGAAGAGCGCGGACTATATGAAGAAGAATCCCGATAAGCCAGTGATATTTCTGATGGAGCTGAGCAAGCGATTTCCGGATGTCACGTGGCGGGTGGTTTGGGGCGGGTCAGTAGGGACTAGCGACTATTCAGTGTACGTCGATGGGTCGACGGGACAGTATTTGGAAAAGATGCACTAGGGTTTCGCGGACTTACTTCCGATCACAGCTGATCGGCCGGCACTCGCTTTCGCCAAGGGTGCGCCTTTTCGAGCTGAGCCGCAACACTAATCAGCAGGTCCTCTCTTCCATATGCCGCACCGAGCTGAATGCCAATGGGAAGCCCCTCCTCGCTCCAAAATAACGGAAGCGAAATTGCCGGCTGGCCCGAAAAGTTGAAAAAACGGGCAAAAGCGCTCCAACGTAACATGTCTGCTCGATGCTGCGGGTCGGTGCCAAGAGTGCCGAGCTTTGGTGGAAGCATGGCCGTGGAGGGGGACAGCAACAGATCGAAACCGTTAGTCCACCATGCGGCGAATTGGCGGGTGAAGGTGTTTACTTGTTCGAGGTCTTGCAGGTAGTCGACTGCGGACATGCTCCGGGCGAGGTCCATGATAGATACCGTTCCGGCCTCCACCTCGTCTGTGGCGGCGCGCCGGCCAATGCGGCGTTCGTAAACCTGTAATCGGTTGAGTGTTCTGGAGCCAAGCAGCCGAAGGTAAGTGGCCGTCATCTCCTGATCATCGATGCCGGACGGCTGAGAAAGTTCGACATGATGTCCAAGGGACTCCAGCAGCCTTCCAGCATCTTCCGCTGCCTTCCTGCAGACGGGATCAAGCTGTCCCTCGACCGATTGCGGCTGGCGATTCATAAGTCCGATGCGCAGCGGCCGTGGCTTTGAGTCAAGTTCTCCAAGGTAAGGGCGCAGCGGAGGGCCGGGCGATACCGGATCCCCAGGCGCGGGCCCCGCGGCGAAATCGAGACAAGCAGCCATATCTCGAACCGAGCGGGCCAGAAAGCCTTGTGCAGCAAGCGGTACCGTCAACTCGTCGCCGGGCGCTGAACTGATCCTGCCACGTGTGGGTTTAAGACCGACGACGCCACAAGCGGCGGCCGGTACGCGGATAGAGCCACCCGCATCGGTGCCATGAGCGACCGGCACCATGAGCGAAGCCACGGCAGCCCCCGCACCGCCGCTGGAGCCGCCAGGGGTACGGGTTAGATCCCATGGATTCCGGGTCGGACCCCAAGCCAGCGGCTCGGTCGTCGTCATGGAGGCAAACTCGGGGGCGTTGGTGCGGCCCAGATTGACGAAACCGGCAGCACGAATGCGCTTTGCAAGTTCAGCGGTCGCAGTAGCGGTGTAGGAGTGGTTTTTCAGGAACCATGAACCCTGGGTCTCCGGTTCACCCGCGGTCGTGCAACCGACATCCTTCGTCAGAAACGGTACGCCCGTGAACGGACCTTTCGGCAAAACTGCACGCGCCTCTTGGCGAGCTTTGTCGAATCGTTCCCATACAACCGCATTAATCCGCGGGTTGAGCTTTTCGATGTGGCGAATGGAGGCCTCTACGAGCTCGAGCGCCGAAATCTCACCTTTACGGACAAGTTCTGCCTGACCGGTTGCGTCGATTGTTAACAATTCATCCGGATTCGGTTTAGCGGCTCCGGCTTGAGGCAGCACTGCCGCAGCCGCACAGCTCAAGAAAATTTCACGACGAGTGATCTCCGGCATGCGCAGAGTATAGCACCGCAACTTTGCGCCAGTTGCCGGTTAAGAGTGGTGATTTGGGACGGGTCAGTGGGGACCGGTGACTATTCGGTGTAATCGATCAGTGTTTATCTGTGTTCATCTGTGGCGATCAGTTCGCTTTGGGTCTTTTCTTCTTTGGGATTTCGATCACCGCTGGCGTCCGCATTTGAATCACGGGAATCAGCGACCGCCTGGATTCCACGGGCGACCTCCGGGCCTGATGGGCGAATTCCTGATTGAGCGTGGCAACGAACGCTTCGATTTGATCCTGCATCGCGGCCATTTTTTCACGCATGTTGAGAATGATTTCGACGCCCGCCAGATTCACCCCCAGATCTCGTGTCAGCTTTAGAATCACTTCCAGGCGTTCCAAATCGTCGTCGGTGTAGAGCCGCGTATTGCCGTCACTGCGCGAGGGCGCCAGCAGCCCTTCGCGCTCGTACAGGCGCAAAGTCTGCGGATGGATCTGGTATTGCTCGGCGACGGCCGAAATCATGTAGGCGGCTTTGGATCGGGATTTGGCCATTGCTTTATACCTTGACGCTACACCTTCGTCCAAATTTCCTTGCGCGGATCTTCCGCACTCACCTGCGATAGCTCGCGCAGCAGTTCCCGCGTGCGCTCGTCATCCACTTTAGGCGCCTGGATCACCACTTCCACGATCTCGTCACCGCGCTGATTCTTGCGTCCGTTCATCACGCCTTTTTCGCGCAAGCGGAACTTCTGCTGATTCTGGGTTCCCTGCGGCACCTTAAGCAAGGCCCGGCCATCGATGGTGGGGACTTCGATCTTGGCGCCTAGCCCGGCTTCGGAAACCGTCACGGGCACCTGGATGTGAATGTCGTCGCCATCGCGGCGGAAAAATGCATGCGGTTCGACGCGCACAGTGATGTACAGATCGCCTGCTGCGCCGCCGCCTCTGCCAGCGTTGCCTTTGCCCGCGACCCGGAGGCGCGAGCCGGATTGCGCACCCGGCGGAATACGGACCTCCACCGTCTCGGTCTTCGACAGCCGGCCGTCGCCGTGGCAAGTGGGGCAGGTATTTTTCAACCGTCCCTTGCCATCGCAACGCGGACAGGTCAGGCTGAACTTCATGGCGCCCGCCATCTGGGTCACGCTGCCGGTGCCATCGCATTCCGGGCAAACCGTGGAGGCGCCGCCAACTGAACCACTGCCGTTACACGTCTCGCAAATCTCCTGGCGCGCGACGTTGAGGCGCACCTGGGTGCCACGGATGGATTGCCAGAAGTCGATGTCGAGACCGTATTCAAGATCGGATCCTTTTTCGGGACCGCCACCGGCCTGCTCATCATGTCGATTGCTAAAGAACTGGCTAAAGATGTCGCGAAACGCACCCGAGCCGCCGCCCGTTTGCTGCCCGCCGCGTGTGATTCACGTAGTCGGAGAAATCAAAACCTCCGAAACCCATGCCGGGCTGGCCGGCGCTTGCGCCGGGTCCACCGCCGGGGCCGCCCGGAGGGATGTTGTCGGAATAGAAACCGTACTGATCGTATACCTGGCGCTTTTTCGAATCGCTCAGGATGTCGTAAGCTTCTTGGACTTTCTTAAAGCGCTCCTCGGAAGCCTTGTCGCCAGGATTAAGGTCGGGATGATACTTGCGCGCCAGCTTGCGATACGCTTTGCGGATCTCGTCTTCCTTGGCGGCGCGAGGTACTCCTAGCGTTTCGTAGTAATCGTGTTTGCTTGCTGTCGCCATGTTGTTGGTTGTTAGTTGTTGGTTGTCAGCCCCGGCCGCTTACTCTACCGGCAACCAAGAACCAACAACCAACAACCGTCTTACTTACTTCTTGTCGTCGACGTCCACAAACTCGGCGTCTACAACATTGTCTTTGGGTTTTGCTTCGCCGGCTCCCGCGCCATTACCGTCCGCGCCCGGAGCCCCGCCTTGCGGAGGCGCCTGCTGACTGGATGCCTTGTACATCGCCTCGGCCAGTTTGTGGCTGGCCGTTTCGAGTTTGGAAGTGGCCTGATTGATGCGATCGATGCCGCCTTCCTGCATCGCCTTCTTGGTATCCACGAGCGCGTCGTCCACCGCTTTGGCGTCGTCCGCGCTGACTTTGTCGCGATGCTCCTTCAGCATCTTTTCGATGTTGTAAACCATCGCGTCGGCCCGGTTGCGGGACTCGATTTCTTCCTTCTTCTTGCGGTCGTCGGAGGAGTGCGAGTCGGCGTCCCGCGCCATCTTCTCCACCTCGTCCTTGCTGAGGCCCGAAGAAGACGTGATGGTGATCTTTTGCTCGTTGTTGGTGGCTTTATCCTTGGCTGTGACGTTCAGGATGCCGTTAGCGTCGATGTCGAACGTGACTTCCACCTGCGGAATCCCGCGCGGGGCCGGGGGAATGCCTACCAGCTGGAACACGCCCAGCATCTTATTGTCGGCCGCCATGGCGCGCTCGCCCTGATAAACCTTGATCTCCACCGAGGTCTGGCTATCGGAGGCGGTCGAAAACGTCTCGCTCTTGCGCGTGGGGATCGTGGTGTTGCGCTCGATCAGGCGCGTGAACACGCCGCCCAGCGTTTCGATACCAAGCGACAGCGGAGTAACGTCCAGTAGCAGCACGTCTTTCACTTCGCCGCCCAGCACGCCGCCTTGCACCGCGGCGCCCACCGCGACCACTTCGTCCGGGTTAACGCTCTTGTTCGGTTCCTTGCCGAACAAATCGCGCACCTGTTGCTGAACTTTTGGCATGCGCGTGGAACCGCCCACCAGCACCACTTCGTCGATCTGCGCCGGTGTAACGTTGGCATCCGCGATGGCTTGTTTGCAGGGGCCGCTGGCGCGATCCAGAATGTCGGCCACCATTTGTTCCAGTCGGGCGCGCGTCAGCTTCACGTTCATGTGCTTGGGGCCGCTGGCATCGGCCGTAAGGAACGGCAGATTGATTTCGGTTTCCAACACGTTGGAGAGCTCGATTTTGGCTTTTTCAGCAGCTTCCTTCAGACGCTGCAACGCCATCTGATCCTTGGAAACGTCGACGCCGGTCTCCTTCTTGAACTCCTGGACCAGCCAATCGATGATGCGTTGATCGATATTGTCGCCGCCCAAGTGCGTGTCGCCATTGGTGGATTTCACCTCGACGACGCCATCGCCGACTTCCAGGATCGAAATGTCGAACGTTCCGCCACCGAAGTCATAGACCGCGATGGTTTCGTTCGTTTTCTTGTCCAGCCCGTAGGCCAGGGCCGCAGCCGTCGGCTCGTTGATGATACGCATCACCTCAAGACCCGCGATTTGGCCGGCGTCTTTGGTGGCCTGGCGCTGCGAATCGTTGAAATAGGCCGGGACCGTGATGACCGCTTTGGTCACCTTTTCACCCAGGTAGGCTTCGGCAGCTTCCTTCAACTTGGTCAGAATCATCGCGGAAATCTCGGGCGGGGAATACTTCTTGCCGTTGATCTCGACGCGAGCATCGCCGTTCTCGCCGGCCACCACCTTGTAGGGCACCAGCTTCGTCTCTTCACTGACTTCGCTAAAGCGGCGGCCCATGAAGCGCTTGATCGAATAAACGGTGTTCTCCGGGTTGGTGACCGATTGGCGCTTGGCTACCGTTCCCACCAGCCGCTCACCGCTTTTGGTAAAAGCAACTACGGACGGGGTAGTCCGGCCGCCCTCCTGGTTCGGAATTACGACGGCTTGGCCGCCTTCCATGACGGAGACGACGGAGTTGGTCGTACCTAAGTCTATACCTATGATTTTGCTCATGATTCGTTCAATCCTTCGGCTAGCGAATCCGGTTCGTTTTAGCCTGTTCTCATTATCAAACTTTAGTGTGTTCTTGTCAAGTCCTGTTGCGGGCAATGAAGCTGTCGCAACCGGTCCCTGGCGTGGATACAATAAAGCATTGATTATGACCACCATCCAGCGGATTCGCTTGTCCGATTTGGCGGCCCGGCTAGGCTGCGAACTTCATGGCGACCCGGAAATTGTGATTACCGGCGTGGCTGGCCTGGAGCAGGCGGGTCCCGGCGATCTGACCTTCCTCGCCAACCCGAAATACGCTCCGAAGGTGAAGAATACGCGCGCCGGGGCGATTTTGGTGAAGGAGCCGCTCCCGGGGTCTGGGCCAGCAAGCCTGGTGTCGGCCAATCCCTATCACGACTTCGCCCGGGCGCTGGCCATGTTCTACCAACCGCCGCAGCCGAAGCCGGGTATTCACCAACAAGCATCCGTCGCCGCGACCGCACAGATCGGCGAAGGAGCGTCGGTGGGAGCCTTTGCCGTGATTGGCGAGCACGTCAGCATTGGCAAGAACGCCGTACTGCATCCACATGTGGTGGTTTACGAGGGGGCCAGCATCGGCGACGATTTCTGCGCCCACTCGCACGCTGTGGTGCGGGAATACTGTCGCGTCGGGGATCGTGTGATTTTGCAGAATGGCGTGGTGGTGGGGGGGGACGGCTTTGGCTTCGCCAAGACGCGCGAGGGGACGCACTTCAAGATTGTTCAGTCCGGCGTGACGGTGATTGAGGACGACGTCGAAATCCAATCCCTGACCTCGGTAGACCGGGCGACCATGGGCGAGACCCGCGTCAAGCGCGGGGCCAAGATTGACAGCCTGGTGCAGGTGGGCCATGCGTGCGTGGTGGGCGAGGATAATATCATTTGCGCCCAGACGGGTCTGGCAGGGAACTCGATCCTGGAAAAGAACGTTTTGCTGGCTGGGCAGGTGGGGATTTCCGGCCACCTGACCATCCATGACAATGCGACCATCTACGCGCAGAGCGGGATCGGCGGCGATGTGAAGGAGGGCGCCAGGATGTCCGGATCACCGGCATTTGAGGCGGGCGAGTGGCTGCGCGCGATCACAGCCTTTCCGAGATTGCCTGACTTGCTGAAGACAGTGAGACAATTGGAGAAGCGTTTGGAGCGCCTGGAAGGCGTTTCGACGGCCTCGCCCACGACTTAGCAATGATCGACGACAGTCCTACATCTGGCCGCCGGCCGGTAGCCTATCTCAACGAGACGTTTCTGGAGAGCCCCGATGCTCGCCCATTGCGAGTCCTCTCGGAATACCTTGAGCCGCTATCGCACTTCCGCGACGAAAAAATTCAGGACACGATTGTGTTCTTCGGCTCGGCGCGAATCAAGGAAGACGGTTCCATGGGCCGATATTATCGCGACGCCCGGACCCTGGCCCGCTTGGTCACCGAGTGGACTAGTAAACTAGAGGCCGCCTCCCGCCGCTTCGTGATTTGTTCCGGCGGAGGTCCGGGAATCATGGAAGCCGCCAATCGGGGCGCTGCGGACGCGGGCGGCAAGACCATCGGATTGAACATCGGGCTGCCGTTCGAGCAGCGCCCGAATCCTTACATCACGCCAGAGTTGTCGTTCGAGTTCCATTACTTCTTCATGCGCAAATTCTGGTTTGCGTACTTGGCCAAGGCACTGGTGATCTTTCCGGGCGGATTCGGCACCATGGACGAGCTGTTCGAAATTCTCACTCTGGCGCAAACCCGGAAGCTGGAAAGCAAGATGGTGATTGTGCTGTACGGGACCAAGTTCTGGAACGAGGTTCTGAATTTCGAGGCGTTAGTGGAGCATGGCACTATCGATCGGGAAGATTTGCGCCTGTTTCAACACGCCGACGATCCTGAAACTGCGCTGGGCATTTTGCAGGAACAGTTGACACGATACTTCCTGGAACCGGAGAAACCTCTGCCGGAAGTGGCGGCTGAAACTCCCGAGATCGCCAAGTCACGCGTGTGAAGCTCAAACTCCGATCCTTGTGGAGCCGGGCGGGCAAGCTGGAGATGGCTTTCGCGCTATTCCTGGTCCTGTACCTGGTCTTATTGGCCGTGCGGCCGGACAGCGGCTTCGAGACGTTTGCAGCTTTCGTTACCTATGTTCTCGGAGCGTGGGTGGCGTTTCGCCTTTTGCGCATTGGTCTGCGGATCCTTACCTGGCGTCTGCGGAACCGGCTGATGGTGGCGTATGTGTTCATCGCAGTACTGCCGATTCTATTGATCCTGACGCTGGTGGGGCTGGGCGGGTACATCCTGGCGGGACAGGCGGCAGTGTATTTGGTGCGATCGGAACTGGACCGCCGCGTGGCTTCGCTTGAATCCGCGGTCCAGGTTCTTGGCGCCACCGGAGACGAATCGCCCGATGCGATTCTACGGCGGACAGCCGAAGTGTATGAGAAGCGTTTTCCAGGGATCGCGTTTGTAGTAGAGGAAAAGGGTAAGGTCCGGCGCTGGCCCCAGACCGGATCCATCAGGGCGCCCGAGCATTTACCCGTGAATTCAAGTGGCGTGGCGTCGCTCGATGGGCGCTACTATGCGTGGCACTACGGGACGAAGGACGGAACAACCTATCTGGTTGTGGCTCCTCTGTCGCGCCAGTTTCTGAGCGCGATGATGCCTGGGTTGGGCGACGTCTACTTTCTGCAGCGCGGTTTTGGTGAAACCTCCAGCCCCGCTGGAGCGAGCAAGAGCCAACCCACAGTGCGCTCCAGTTCCAGCAAAGCTGTTCCGGGCTATCCGCAGCAGGTCCGGTTCCTGCCCGCCGGCGGTGACGCTCCTAACGCCGTGCTGCCTCCGCCAGTAAATCGGTTCGACGTGGATGTGAGGTGGCCGTCGTTAGTGCAAGTTGTGAACTGGGCGGATCCCAGGACCGGCGATTCCGCCTTCTTGTTAGTCCACACGCGGCTATCTTCCATTCTCGCGACCATCTTGAGCCAGCGTACCGATGAGCTGCAGGGCTACGTGCTGGTTGCGTTCTATGTCGTGGCGGCGGCGTTTTTGATCGTGGTCGTGCTCGGACTGGGGATTGGGATCTCAATGTCGCGCAGTATCACGGGCGCGGTGCATGGCTTGTACGCAGGGACGCAGCGGGTAATGCGCGGCGAGTTTTCGCAATTGATCCCGGTAAAGGGGCGCGATCAACTCGCCGAGCTCAGCACTTCGTTCAACGGCATGACGCAGAATTTGGAGCGCCTGCTGGCTGTTGCCAAGGAAAAGGAGCGCCTGCAGACCGAAATCGAGATCGCCCGTGGTGTGCAGGACCAGCTTTATCCCAAGGCTCCCCCGGTTTTCGAAGGCCTGCAAGTGTTGGGAAAGTGTGATCCGGCCCGCATGGTTTCCGGCGATTACTACGACTATCAGCTGGTGGATGGAAGGCTCGCCATCGCAATCGGCGACGTGGCCGGCAAGGGAATTTCGGCGGCCCTGTTGATGGCCACCATCCAAGCGGCCATGCGCATGGAGCTGCGGGCTTCCACCGATTTGGCCGCATCGAGGAATGGCTCGCGATTCTCGACAGCCCGCATGGTTTCAGAGCTCAATCAACAACTCTACGCCACTACTTCACCGGAAAAATACGCGACTTTCTTCTTCGCCATCTTCGATCCGGAAACTCAAGTGCTTACGTACACCAACGGCGGCCATTTACAGCCGGCGCTGATCCGCGGGGGCGGTTCGACCCTGTTGGATGTCAATGGAACCATCGTCGGCGCTTTTCCATTTTCGAAATACCAAGAGAGCAAGGTTGAGCTGCTGAGCGGCGACTTGCTGTTGTGTTACACCGACGGAATCACAGAACCTGAAAATGAGTATGGAGAGATGTTTGGTGAAGAGCGGCTCATTGAACTAGTGGCGAAGAACGCGGAGCGGGACGACGCTGAGATTATCGAGAGCGTCATGGAAGCAGTGCGGCAATGGACTGGAGCGCCCGAGCTTTCGGACGATATGACGTTGTTGCTGGCGCGCAAGCCATGAAGGACCACTAAAATCCATGCGCCGCCTTCGCAGTTGGCTGATCGTCCTAGGCAGCGGAATTCTGCTGATCCTCGTGGGCGGAACGCTGGGCTTCATGTGGATCGAGAATTACCCGCCGTTCGACGCCTTCTACATGACGTTGATCACGGTCACCACCGTGGGGTACGCGGAGGTCCACCCGCTCAGTTTCTACGGGCGGATTTTCAATTCGTTTCTGATATTCTTTGGCGTAATCATGCTGCTGCTTTCGGTGGGCGGCATGACGCAGGTCATCATCGAGCTGGAGCTCACGCAATATTTTGGGAAGCGGCGGACCAGGAAAATGATCAACGAGTTAAAGGACCATATCATCGTCTGCGGTTTTGGGCGGGTGGGCCGTGGCGCCGCGCGTGAGCTGCAGCGCGCCGGCGTTCCGTTTCTAATTGTGGACAAGAACGAAGACCGCGTGGAATGGGCCATGCGCGACGGCATGCTGGGAGTGCTGGCCGATGCCACCGACGACGAGACGTTAAAGCAAGCCGGGGTGCTGCGCGCCAAGGGACTGATCGCTACTTTGCAGAGCGACGCTGACAATCTGTTTATGATCCTGTCGGCCAAAGCGTTGAAGCCGACGTTGCAGGTCTCCGCTCGGATCGCTACCGAGCAAAGCGAAAAGAAAATGCGGCTGGCCGGAGCCGACCATGTCTTCGCGCCGTATGACATGACCGGCAACCGCATGGCGCAGGTGATGCTGAAGCCGCATGTCTTTCAATTTATTGATTTCACGACCAAAAGCATGGGGCTGGACGTTGGGATAGAGCAGTTCAGCGTGCCGGTGTCGAGCGGATATGCGTCGAAATCGCTGATCGAATCGCAGTTGCGCAAGGGCGTGGGAGTGATCGTGCTGGCGATCCGAAAGTCTGGCGGCGAAATGCAGTTTAATCCGCCGCCCGAAGCCGAGATTGAAGCCGGCGATTTTCTTATCGTGATGGGCGAGTCGGCAAATTTGCGAAGGCTGGAGCGGCTGCTCGCAGAGGTGCAGAAGTGAAGATCCTGACCGCCGCGCAAATGCGCGACGTAGATCGGCGCACGGCCGAACTGGGGATTCCGAACATCATCCTGATGGAAAATGCGGGGCATCGGGTGGTGGAGTTTCTGGAGCGAGAGTATGCTCCGCTGGCGAAACAGCGCATTGTCGTTATTTGCGGCAAGGGCAACAATGGCGGCGACGGATTGGTAGTGGCGCGGCAGCTTTACACGCGCGTGGATCCAGAGTGGTTGCGAGTGGTCCTGGCGGCTAATCCCGACACGCTGCAGGGCGACGCGCTGGCGAATCATAAAATGCTGGAGGCCGTGGGCTGCCCTGTGTGGTCCGAGATTACCGAGGAGATGCGGACTGCGACGCTGGTGATCGATGCCGTTCTCGGAACCGGTCTGGACGGCCCTGCGAGAGGCAGCGCGGCCGACATGATCGAAGCCATCAATGAACACTTCCCGCTGGCCGAGGTGGTGGCCGTGGATGTACCCTCGGGAGCCGCGAGCGACTCAGGTGAACTCCCTGGACCCGGGGTGGTGCGCGCCAAACACACCGTCACCTTCACGGCGCTGAAGCCGTGCCTGGTGCTCGAACCCGCCTGCGGCTGGGCAGGCAAGGTGCATGTTGCGCAGATCGGAACGCCTCCGGATGTGTATGAAAGCGACAAAGGTACGCCCTGGTTGTCGGAGGCCTCGAACTTTGCGTGGATGTTCGGTCCGCGAGCGAGCGACTCGAACAAGGGCATGTATGGACATGTGTTGGTAATCGCGGGCGGCCGTGGAAAAACTGGCGCAGCGGCCATGGCTGGGATCGCGGCATTGCGTGCTGGCGCGGGATTGGCGACGGTTGCCTCGGCGGCATCCGCGATCACCGCGATTGCATCCTATGCGCCGGAGATCATGACAGAGCCGCTGGCCGAGACCGACGCCGGTTCGATCGCTATGCGCGCGCCGGATGATCCAGCGCTTGCAGCCATCACCGACAAGAAGAGTGTGATCGCGATAGGTCCTGGCATGGGGCAGCATCCCGAAACGATCCAATTCATCCGGCAATTCGTGCAGGAGTCACCCGCGCCCATGGTGGTGGATGCGGATGCGTTGAATGCTCTGGCCGGAGAAGGGCTGCGATTCCAAGCTCCCAGAATTTTCACGCCGCATCCCGGCGAAATGTCGCGCTTGACCGGGAAGACAATCGCGGAAATTCAAGCCGACCGCATCGGGCATGCCCGCGCCTTCGCCACCGACCACAATGTCTATTTGGTGTTGAAGGGCAATTGCAGCGTGATCGCGTTTCCTGATGGGCGAGTGTGGATCAATCCTACTGGTTCGCCGGCCATGGCAACCGGCGGCACGGGCGATGTGCTCACTGGAATGATCGCGGGTTTAGTCGCCCAGTTTCCCAATCAACTGGAAGACGCGCTGCTCGCAGCCGTTTACCTGCATGGACGCGCGGGCGAGCTGGGCGCTAAAGCGATGGGCGAAAAATCCTTCATGGCCACCGATCTGTTCGAGTTTCTGCCCGAGGCGATGCGTGAAATCGCAGACCTATCACACCGAATCTGAAGACGAGACCATCGCTCTGGGCGAGAAGCTTGCTAAGGATCTGCCATCCAAAGCAGTAGTGTTACTGATCGGCCAGCTCGGCGCGGGCAAAACGACGCTCGCGAAAGGTATCGTGCAGGGCCTTGGAGCGGCCCGGCCCGAGGACGTGTCGAGTCCCACGTTCACTCTGATTCACGAATACAGTCCGAGCGTCTATCACATCGATCTCTACCGGCTAGACACGGCCGCGCAGGTTGCGACTCTTGGCCTCGACGAGATTTTCGATCGCGAGCGGTAGTCCTGATCGAATGGGGCGAACGTTTCTCGGAATTGATGCCGCAAGATCGAATCGAAATTCGTCTCCGCGCGACAGGCGAGAGTTCGCGTGAGATCGCGGTACAATGGAGTCAACCCTCCCCCCAGTAAGGAATCGGAATGAGTTCCGCGCGGCCTTTCGTTCATCTACATTGCCACACTGACTACTCGCTGCTGGATGGCGCGTGCGAGATCGGGCAGTTGATGGATCTCGTGGTGGAGCAGAAGATGCCCGCCGTCGCAATGACGGACCACGGCAATCTATTTGGCGCGGTCGAGTTCTATAACGAAGCCAAACAGAAGGGCGTGCATCCGGTGATCGGGTGCGAAGTGTACGTGTCGCAGCAAGGCTTGACCAGCCGCAGCGATACCGACCGTTACAACCATCTGGTGTTGCTGTGCGAGAACCAGGAAGGCTATCGCAATCTGCTGAAGCTGGTGTCGACCGCGTTTCTGGAAGGCTTCTACTATAAGCCGCGGATCGACAAAGATCTGCTCGCCCGGCACTCCAAGGGCTTGATCGCGATGTCGGCCTGCTTGCGCGGCGACATCAACGAGACCATCATGGCCAATCGCTATGAAGAAGCCAAGCGTCTGGCTTACGGCTACGCCGACATGTTCGGCAAGGAGAATTTCTTCCTTGAGATTCAGGATCATGGCCTGGATCAAGACAAGATCGTAATCCCGGAGCTGCTGCGGCTTTCGCAGGAGACGCGCATTCCTCTGGTGGCCACCAACGATTCGCACTACATGCGCAAAGGGGACGCGCGCGCTCACGAGATCCTGCTGTGCATCCAGACCGGCAAGACGATGTCCGATCCGAACCGCATGCGGTTCACTGTTCCTGAGTTTTATCTGAAGACGCGCAATGAGATGCTGGCCCAATTCGGACAGACGGGCGAAATGGAAGCTGCGCTGGATCGCACCTGGGATATCGCGCAGCGTTGCCAGGTGAGTCTCGAGAAGGTGAAGGAGCCGTTCCCGAAGTTCGACGTCCCCGCCGAGCATTCCACGGACAGCTATTTCGAATATGTGGCCCGCCAGGGCTTTGAGAAGCGTCGTCTGAGACTGGAGGCGCTGCACAAAGAAGGCGCTTTGAAGCACGATCTGGCCGAGTATGCCGAGCGCCTGGATCTTGAGATCCGCATGATCCAGCAGATGAAGTTCTCGGGCTACTTCCTGATCGTCTGGGATTTCATCCGCTTCGCGAAGTCGCGCGGCATTCCGGTGGGGCCGGGGCGCGGATCAGCCGCCGGCAGCCTGGTGAGCTATGCGATGGAGATCACCGACATCGATCCGTTGGAGTACGGACTGCTGTTTGAGCGCTTTTTGAATCCCGAGCGCATCAGCATGCCTGATATCGATATCGATTTTCATACCCGGCGGCGCGGCGAGGTGATCCAATACGTCACCGAGAAATACGGGCGTGAGCAGGTGGCCCAGATCATTACCTTCGGTACGCTGGGCGCGCGCACGGCCATCAAGGACGTCGGCCGCGTGCTGGACATCGGTTTCGCGGACGTGGATCGTATCACGAAACTCATCCCCACGCAGCTCAATATCAAGCTGAAAGAAGCGATGCAGCAGGAGCCGGCCATCGAAGAGGCGGCGCGCAAGGACCCTCGGCTGAAGGAAGTGCTGGAGGTGGCCTGCAAGATCGAAGGGATGGCGCGCAACTCCGGGATGCATGCGGCCGGCGTGGTTATCTCGCCGGTCCCGCTGCGGGAACTGGTGCCGCTCTGCAAGACCAGCAAAGACGAAATTGTCACCCAGTACGACATGGTGGGTCTGGAGAAGCTGGCGCTTCTCAAGATGGATTTTCTCGGGCTGACCACGCTCGACATTATTCAGGAAGCGGTGGCGATGATCGAGCGTTATCGCGGCGTGAAGCTGGATACGGAAAAGCTTCCGCTGGATGACGCTGAAACGTACCAGGTCTTTTCCAAAGGCTTCACCAGCGGCGTGTTCCAGTTTGAATCGCCCGGGATGCGCGATATTCTTGCGCAAGTATCAGCCCACTCGCATTGAAGATCTGTGCGCCCTCAATGCCCTTTACAGGCCCGGTCCGATCCAGGGCGGCATGGTCGACGATTTCATCGATCGCAAGCATGGCCGCAAGCAGGTGACGTACGATTTCCCAGAGCTGAAGGAACTTCTGGAGGAAACCTACGGCGTCATCGTGTATCAGGAGCAGGTGATGCAGATTTCCAATCGCCTGGCCGGCTATTCGTTGGGCGAAGCCGATATCCTGCGCCGCGCCATGGGCAAAAAGAAGGCCGAGGAAATGGCCGCCCAGCGCGAACGCTTTATCCAGGGCGCCAAGGCCAAGAATTTTCCGCAGAAGAAGATCGAAAAAATCTTCGACCTGATGGAACAGTTCGCCGGGTACGGGTTCAACAAATCGCACTCCGCGGCCTATGCGTATCTGGCCTACGTGACGGCCTACCTGAAGGCGCACTACGCGCTGGAGTTTTTGTCCGCGCTGCTGACGTCGGAAATGGGCAACACCGACAAGGTGGTGAAGTACATCAATGAATGCCGTGAAATGGGCATTCCGGTGCTGCCTCCGGATGTGAATTCCAGCGGGCGCGATTTCTCTCCCGATGGCCAGGGTATTCGCATGGGACTGTGCGCGATCCGAAGCGTGGGCGCCGCGGGTGCCGATTCCATCATCGAAGCGCGTCAAAGCGGTGGACGGTTCGAATCTTTGTACGATCTGTGCGAGCGCGTGGATCTGACCAGTGTGAACCGGCGCGTTCTCGAGAATCTCGTCAAGGGCGGCGCGCTGGGGAGCCTGGGCGGCAATCGCGCGCAGTTGACCGCGGTGATCGAGACCGCGATGGAGAGTGGCCAGCGAGCTTGGAAGGACCGCGAAAGCGGACAGGTTGGTTTGTTCGGCGCGGCGCCCGATGAACCAGCGCAAGCCGAGCATCCGCTGCCTTCGTTGCCGGACTGGACGATGCGGCAAAAGCTCGCAGGGGAAAAGGAAGTCCTGGGAATCTTCGTCACCGGGCATCCCTTGGATGAGTTCTCGGCCAAAGTCGAGGAACTTTCCTCTCACGATACCGAAACGCTGGAGGGGCTGGAGCGAGGCGCCGAGGTGGCCATCTGCGGTATCCTCACCGGTATCCAGCGCAAGCGCAACCGGGACGGCAAGCTCTGGGCGGCCATGCGCTTGGAAGATCGCAAGGGCGGAGTGGAGGCCATGGCGTTCTCCACGCAATACGATCGCCTGCTTACCAATTTGGTAGAGGACCAGGCGGTGCTGGTGCGCGGCCTGGTACTGCCGGAGGAGAACGGACCGCCCAAGCTGTCGGTGCAGGACATTATCCCGCTCCAGAGTCGCGCGCGTGAACCTGCCGACGCTGATCTCGATTCGGGTGCCGGTGGGCGCCAACGGTTCTGGCGGACAAGGCCGAAGCGCTGAATCAGCTATTTGCGCGCAAGTGCGGCAACACTGAGGTTCGGCTGCGGCTGGAGAAGCCGCGTGATTTTTCCGTTATCCTGGATGTGACCCCCAAGGTCCGTCCGGACAAGGAGTTTTGGGGGGAAGTGGAGCGAATCTGCGGTCCGGAGTCCTGGGAAATTCTGGCAACTTAATGGCGGACCAAGCGAATCCAACAGCAGTCACGAATCCTACCTGGGAACGCGTGCAATTGGCGCGCCATCCCAAGCGGCCGCACACGTCGGACTATATCAGCCGCGTCTTCACTGGCTTTTCGGAACTGCACGGCGATCGTTTCTTCGGCGACGATGCGGCGATGATGGGCGGCTTCGCTTTCTTGGACGCCAGGCCGGTCATGGTGATTGGCCAGGAGAAGGGCCGCGACACCAAGCAGAAGCTGCATCGCAATTTCGGAATGCCGAAGCCCGAGGGCTATCGCAAGGCCATGCGGCTAATGCGGTTGGCCGAGAAATTCTCCCGGCCCATTGTGACGTTTCTGGATACGGTGGGCGCCTATCCCGGCATCGACGCCGAGGAGCGCGGGCAGGCCGAAGCCATCGCCAACAATTTGCGCGAGATGTCGCGGCTGGGCGTGCCCGTGATCACCATCGTCATCGGCGAGGGCGGCAGCGGTGGCGCGCTCGGCCTGGGAATTGCAAATCGCGTATACATGCTCGAAAACGCCTATTACAGCGTGATTTCGCCTGAGAGCTGCGCCGCCATTATCTATCGCGATTCCGGACGCGCCGCGGAAGCCGCGCAGGCCTTGCGGTTGACGGCCCAGGATCTTCAACGCCTGGAATTGATTGATGGCCTGATACGGGAACCGGCGGAAGGCGCGCACACGGATCCGAATCGGGCGGCCGAGCTAGTGCAGGAGACCATCCAAAAAGCGCTGGCCGAACTGGCGCCGTTGACATCGAAGGAACTGATCGACGATCGCTACAACAAATTCCGCCGCATGGGCAACTTCTTCGCGGAGGGCGTTTGAGCAAGACGGTTGTGATCGGAATTGTTTTTGTCGTGGCGGTGCTGGCGTTCCTGGTCTATTCCAGCATGCACATCGCGAAATATCGAGTGGAAGTGTGCGTGAATTTTCACGGAGTGAATCAATGCCGCACGGCTTCAGCCGATACGCAGGATCATGCGTTGCGAAGCGCGCAGTCGAACGCCTGTGCGCTGCTGGTGTCGGGCGTGACGGATACCATGCAGTGCGAGCACCTGGATCCGACTAGCGTGAAGTGGCTGGAAGCCAAATGATGGACGCGGCTTGCCGCGTCCGAATACAAGGAATACAAGGAATACGAAACGGGAATGGGTTCATTCCATGTCTCCCTCGTATTCCTTGTATTCCCAGGCTCTCTAGAAATACTTTTCCGCCAGCTCCGGCTTCGCTTCCACCGCCTGTTGCCAGCAGTCCCGAGCCTCGTCCTCGCGTCCCAGCGACTGCAGCGCGTGCCCAAGATTGAGCAGCGCTTCGGCGAATTCTGGCTTGTCCTCGGTGGCGCGGCGGTAACTTCGGGCAGCATCCTCTTCCAGGTTCGATTGCTGCAGCAGGATGCCGATGTTGTAGTTTAGCTCCGGAATGCGTTCTCCCAATTGATCGAGTTTGGCTTCCGTGTCGAGCGCCAGCACGTAATCGCCCTGATCGGTGGCCACGGCTCCCAGGCCGCGTAGCGCGTCGGCGGACTGCGGGTGACAAGCGGCGGCTTGCGTGAACGACGCCTTGGACGATTCCAGATCGCCCGTGCGGCGCTGCGCCAGGCCGAGATTGATCAACGCTTCCAGCCAGTCCGGACGTTTGCTGACGCACACGCGGAAAGGTTCGATGCTCCCCGCCGGATCGTCGCGCAACAAGCGCAGATAGCCGATGCGGAACCAGGCGTCCTCGCGATCTGGATCCACTTCCACCACCTTCTCGATGCATTTTTCGGTTTCCGCGGGATTGCCCATGCGTTCGTGAACAATAGCCAGGTTCCAAAGCGCGGTGGTGTTCTCGGGAGCCAATTGGAGCGCGCGTTCATAAACCTTGCGAGCTTCCGGAAAATCGCCTCGCTCGTGCAACGTCGCGCCCAGATTGGCGTAGGTAAGGGCGCTGTCCGGCCTGAGTTTGAGCGCCTCGGCATAAGCTTGTCCGGCTTGTTCCAGCCGGTTGGTCTTGTGATAGGCCACACCTAGGTTGAACCACCCTTCAAACGATTTTGGGGCAACCTTCACCAGTTGCGCGCCTTGCTGGGCGGCGGATTTGAAATCGCCGCGCGCCAGGGCGGCCGAAATCATACCAGCCAAACCAGCCTGGGCGTTCGGGCGAACACGCAGCAGCTTCTCGGAATACTCACGAACCTGATCGTTTTCTCCGCGTGCCAGCGCGGCGGCGATCATGTTGGTGAGCAATTCGGCGTCGCTGGAGTTGGTGGGCAGCAGCTGTTGATAGGCCTCCATTGCTTCCTCGGTCCGTCCCGAAAGATGCAGAACGACGGCCCGTCCGTAGAGAGCTCTCTCGTTCCCCGGTTTGGCCCGCAAGCATTCGTCGAACGCAGCCAGGGCTTCGTCCATACGATTGCAATGCAGTTCAGACACTGCCACGCCCAGCACCGCTTCCGCCAGATTGGGATCCAGTTCCGCCGCTTTGCGGAATGCTGTCCCGGCTTCTTCGTAGCGCTTCAGCTTCTCCAGACACAAGGCCACGTTATAGGTTGCGGCTTTGTGATTGGGATGGGTTTCCAGCACCTTCTGGTAATCCTCCAGGGCGTTGTCGAACTGTCCGAGCTGAAATTCCAGATGCGCCCGGGTCCAGATCAGTTCCGGCAAGGTTTCGCCGGCGTCGATCGCTTCACGGATCTCGCGCAAGGCCTGCTCGGTCTTGCCGTCCATGTTGAGAGCCAGCACCTTGATCAGCGTGGGAGATTGGACAGCCCGCTTTTCGCTCGTGGCCTCCAGGGCATCCGTACGGGCGAGAGCCTCAATCAGCTCGTTATCTACAAACCATAGCCATTGGTCGTTGTTCTTTTCCATTAAATCCCCCTGGGACTGCCCTGCTTACTTCGCGCCATTCAGGTAGCGGATGGAGACTGATTTCACCTTCCCCCGCTCCTCTCGTTCATTCAGGAAACCCACGCCACCGGCCTTCAACTGATCGTCGGTCCAAACGTCCACTTGCCGCCCTTGAATGTAGGTGCTGAATTGAGGACCTCGCACATCGGTCCGGATATTGAATACCGTGTCGGCGTGTATTGGCAGGTCGATCGGGACTCGCCCCACTTGCGTTTGCCGTCCGTTGAGCACCAGGTATTTGAACAACGCCACCCTCGGGGAAAGCCCGGAGGACACCGTGAGCAGCTTCAAGGCGTAGTAGTTTTCCGGATCCGCGGCGCGAAACACCCAACCGATACTCTGGGTTTCGATGCTGCCCTGAAATTCAATGCGATAGTCGGAGAGCTTGAGCGAAGGCCTGTAAATAGTGATCTGACGGCCGGCATGCAGTCCGGATGGGTCTCCACCCCAGCCTTCCACCCATCCACCTTCCCCCATGATGATGCTTGGGCCAGGTGCGTCGGCTGACATTGTGCCGTTGGATGCCGGTTTGAGACCCTTACCGCCCCAGCCCAGCCAAAAGGAGCAAGCCCCGATAAGGAGCACGATGGCGATGCCTAACTTCACCTTGAGAGAACCCGCGAACCCAGAATTCGGCAGCTGAGAGCCGAAGTTGGGAACCGAATCCGCGGTTGGCTCGTTGGGGGGCTGCTTCACCGGGTGCCTGTCTGCTGGTTTTGCTATTTCTTTCGCGGCTTCTTCGACCTCTTGTTTTGCCGGCTGCGCAGCCGCTTCTACCACTTCGGGTTTGGGACTGGGAGTTTCTGGCTTGGCCGTGGTCGGCGGAGCGGCCTTGGAAGCGGCTGGTTGAAATTTTGCGGCAGGCTTCGATACCTCTAATTTCGTCGCTTCCACAGCCGCCGGCTCGGGATTCTTCACCGAACTTACAGGAACAACTTTGACCGGTGTTGCCGGCTGCTTGGGTTGGGCGATTCTCGCCGCCGGTCTCACCGCTGGCGCGGTTTTCGATGGAGCTGCTGCACGTCCGTCCTTGCCTTTGGGTTGGGGCGGCGTTGGGGAGGCGCTAGGGGTTCCCTTCGGCGGCGCCGCCGTAGTGGACGGCGGAACATAACCCGTCGCCACTGCCACCTTCGGCCGCAAGGGCCAGGATTTCAGATTCGGCAACAGCGGATCGGTTTGATCCGGCAGGCCGAAGCCCGCGATAGGAGCAGGTTTGGGGGGCGGGAACATCCGGATTGTCAGATCCATCAAGTCGGTCGCTCGACCGGGTGTCGTCTCGCCCGACGGCTCCTCTTCGGGCGCAGTGTCATCAGCCACTGGCTCCGATTGTTCTGCTTCTGGCCTTGGCTCTTCCTGCTCAACCTCTTCCTCTTGGACCAGATTCTGATGCAGTCTGGACAAAGCTTCCAGCGATGCTCGGGGGCTGTCGTCCTCGGATTCACTTTCCGAAGACGCATAATCCATCACAGGGTAATCCTGCTCGCTGTCCACCTCAACGCCGGAATCTTCCGCCGGAAATTCTATACCGGTACCGGGCAGCTCCAGCAGACGGGAATCTTCCACCACAACAAAAGTCTCAAAATCGAGTTCTCCGGCAATGCTTTGATCCGCGGCAAACTCGATGACGCTGACGGGGACTTCGATGAAGATGGGTCCTGGGGCGGGAAAGTGATGCGATGCGCTCACCCTCCCGGGGAGGGTTGGTTGGCTGAGCCCGTTGCTAAACTCGTGAGGCGTCAAATTAGCGCTTGCGGCGGATTGCTCCGCTGCCGGCGCCGCGTTGGGCTGAAGATCGAGTGAAAGCAGTTCTGTAGGTAAAGGTAAGAGTGTCGCGCTTTCGTTTTGGAACTGATAGTCCGCTACTGCCGGCCCGGAGGTGAATTCCAGCCAGGTTTCTAAGTAGGGTGCTTCTTCGCCCAAAACCGCAGTGACAGGGACTTCAACTAAGAAGTCTGCCAACTCTAGGGGTTCCGCTTCGGTTTCCGGAGGTGCTTGAGGGGCAGCCGGTTGCTCCGCGACGGATCCTTCTAAGCTGCTGATTTCTAAGGGTAGGGACTCCGACGCCGATCCATTCTTGGCGTGCTCTTGCGGTCTGGCCTGTTCGGTGGCCGGCTCCTCAACCGCCACTCGCGCGGCAGGCGTCGGTAAGGGCTTCTTGCCGGTGGATTCCGCCTGGCTTATCTTCTGGGCCTGCAGTAGCCGGCCGAGCGCTAGCCGGTTGTATTCATCCTGATAGCTTTGCTTGTGGGAGTCGGAGCAGAACTCACCTCCGCCGGTGAGCCTTTTGAGCAGAGCAAGCTCCTTGCCACAGTAGCGGCATCGCATATGTGTGTAATCGGCGTTTCTAGGCAATTAGTGAATAGGTCCTGAGGTTGTTTCTATACGGTAAAGCTCTTATGAAGACTTTCTCAGGTATGTACCTTATGACCACGTGCGGAACCGTAGCGCTTCCTACAGGCTAGGTGAGTGCCGCCATGGCTTTGGAGTCTTCACCCTGGGCACGAGGCAAGCCTAAACGCAAATTCGGAAAAGTAATGTGTTTGTCTGGAAGACCACTAAAGTTAGCGCCTTATCCGAACGATGTTACCTACAGCGCATGATGCGCCGGGTTTCCACGCGAACGAGGGAGATCAGGAGAGGATTATGGTGAAACACGAAGCTTTGAAGAACCATCTAGAAAACCTTCGCAACTCGATACCTGAGCTGCGGGGCGTGTTGCTGGCCTCCAATGAGGGCTTGCCTGTGGCGCATTCGCTTTCCAACGGCACGGATCCAAATCGCGTGGCCGCGATGGCAGCTGCAGCCTCCAGTCTGGGGCGTCGCATTAGCGAAAGCATGGCTACCGGCACACTGTCGGAGGTGAGTATCCGGGGCGATGACGGCGTCCTTTTCGTGTACTCAGCGGGTCCCAAAGCTGTTTTGGCGGTGATGGGTCCGATGGGTGCAAACGCGGGCTTGATTCATCTGGAATCGCGCGGAATTGCCAAGGACATCGGCGACCTGTTCTAACGTCCGCGGCTTCGATGGGTATACTGGTTTTCAGGCCCATCGATGCTCGCGGGAACCGAACCAAGCACCGGCTCGCAGAGCGTCAAACACCAGTCGCTCCTGGATGTTTCACAGGCAATTTTGCAGCACCGCGACCTAGCGGGGCTGTTCCGCGATCTAGTTGCGCTATTGCGCGCTATCCTTCCCTTCGATTTCCTCAACTTGGTTCTGCACGACGCAGCTAGCAACACCATGCGGCTGCACATCCTGGAAAGCGCCACGGGCGCCGAGCCGGATGTGCCGGAAATGGAGTTTCCGCAAGAGGATTCGCCGTCCGGTTGGGTTTACGTACACCAGGAGACGCTGGTGATTCCCGACGTTCACAAAGAAACCCGCTGGCCCAGAATCATGGACCTGCTAAAGCGGAACCGCGTCATCAGTAGCTGCTGGCTGCCCCTGACCACGGCGCAGCATCGGCTGGGCGCGCTGATGTTTGGGTTCGGATCGGGTGAGCCGTTGGCATCGCAAGTGGATTTCATGCGGCAGATTGCGGCTCAAGTTGCCGTGGCCGTCGACAACACGCTCAACTTCGAGAACGCCGAGAAGTATCAGCGACAGCTGGCTCGCGAGCGCGACCGCTTGCAGGTCTTGCTCGAAATCACCAACGTCCTGGTATCGGAACTGGACATCCGTGAGTTGTTCCCAAACATCACGGCTTGCCTGCGGCGCGTGATGCCCAGTGAATACTCTAGTCTAGCGTTGCTGGAGCCAGGCGGCACCCAGTTGAAAAATTACGCTCTGGTATTCGAGGGAAATCCCGAAATCATCCCTCAAGGGGCCACGGCGGCACTGGATGCCACACCGGCCGGCAAGGCGGTGGAAACGAGGCATCCCGTGGTGCTGGATGGACAGGAGCTGGCCGAGTTCACGTCGCTTGTAGCTCAGAGACTGGTCGCGGAGGGCCTCAAGTCTCTGTGTTGTATCCCCTTGATTACGCGGAACCGGGTCCTCGGCACCCTCAATATCGGCAGCACCAAGGAGAGCGCCTTCGCCCCATCGGACGTCGATTTTCTCACCCAGGTGGCCAGCCAGGCCGCCATCGCGATTGAGAACGCTACCGCGTTCCAGCAGATCGCCGAACTCAAGGACAAGCTGGCCGAAGAAAAGCTTTATCTCCAGGACGAAATCCGCACTGAGCAGAATTTCGGCGAGATCATCGGCGACGAGCCGTCGTTCCGGAAAGTGCTGGAACAAGTCGCGACAGTCGCTCCCACCGACGCCTCCGTTCTGATCCTCGGCGAGACGGGCACCGGCAAGGAGCTGATCGCTCGTGCGATTCACGATCTGAGCGGACGCCGCGATCGAACTTTCGTGAAGCTCAACTGCGCGGCAATTCCCACGGGGTTGCTCGAAAGCGAACTATTCGGCCATGAGCGAGGCGCGTTCACCGGCGCGATCGCCCAGAAAGTAGGCCGTTTCGAGCTGGCCCACAAAGGCACGCTTGTTCCTTGACGAGGTCGGGCGACATTCCCCTGGAACTGCAGCCCAAGCTGCTGCGGGCTCTGCAGGAGCATGAATTTGAGCGGCTGGGAGGCGTACGGACCATCAAAGTGGATGTGCGGCTGGTGGCGGCCACCAATCGCGACCTGTCGCCAAATGATCGCTAGTCGCGAGTTTCGCAGCGATCTATATTACCGCCTCAGCGTTTTTCCGCTCACCTTGCCTCCCCTGCGCGAGCGCCCAGGCGATATCCCGAAACTGGTTCGGTATTTCACGCAGAAGTACGCCCGGCGAATGAACCGGCGCATCGAGACCATCCCGTCGGCCGCCATGGACGCCTTGGCAAGCTACGCCTGGCCGGGCAACGTACGGGAACTGGAGAATTTGATCGAACGGGCCGTGATTCTGACCCGCGGGACCGCGCTTGAGATTCCGCTGGCCGAGCTGCGCGCCGCTCCCGACGCCGTAACGCCGGTCACTTTGGAAGACGCCGAGCGCGATCACATCCGCCGCGTGCTGGAGCAGTCGAACGGCGTGGTGGGCGGGACGAATGGAGCCGCGGCCCGCCTGGGGATGAAACGCACCACTCTGCAATCCAAGATGAAAAAGCTCGGAATCTCGCGTTAATACAGGCGCCGCTTTTGTGAACTGATGACGCCGGTATTTAAGCCGATGGTGTTCAAACCTCCGAAGAAACGCGCATGCTCGATTTTGATGCAGCGGTCCATCACCACTTCGAGGCCGGCTTGGCGGGCGCGCTCGGCAGCTTCATTATGGATTACGCCGAGTTGCATCCAGATCACCTTGGCTTCTCGCGCGATGGCTTGTTCCACAATCTCGGGGACCGCGGCAGGATCGCGAAAAATGTCCACGATCTCGATCGGGCCCGGCGCCTCCAAGATCGACGGATAAGACTTCCTGCCCAGCACTTCTTTCTCGCGCGGATTCACGGGAGTTACATCGTAGCCGTGAGCGAGCAGGTAAATCGCCGCGAAATGGCTCGGACGAAACGGATTTGAAGAGAGGCCGACCATCGCGATGCGCTTGTAGCGCTCTAGAATCCGGATGCGATCTGCCGCGGTGGTCGCGAACCGCCCCAGGTTTACCGGCGAACCCGCGCTGACGCCGTCGATCATAGGTTGCCTGCTGCGCTGAGCGCTTGATCCAGATCCCAAAGAATGTCCTCGATCTCCTCGATGCCGACCGACAGGCGGATCATGTCGTCGCTGATGCCGCAGATCTGCTTTTCTTCGTCGCTCAATTGTTGGTGCGTGGTGGAAGCCGGGTGAATCACCAGGCTTTTCGCGTCGCCGACGTTGGCCAGATGCGAAACCAGCTTCAGACTTTCGATGAATCGTTTGCCTGCCGGCAACCCGCCGCGAATTCCGAAGCTGAGTATCGCGCCCGCGCCGCGCGGCAAATACTTTTTTGCTAGCCCGTGATACGGGCTGGATTCCAGCCCCGGATAATTTACCCAGCCGACGCCGGGGTGTTTCAAGAGATAGTTCGCCACTTCCAGCGCGTTGCGCGAATGACACTCCATGCGTAGCTTCAAAGTCTCCAGGCCCTGGATGAACAGAAATGAATTGAACGGACTCAAGGCCGGACCATAATCCCGCAGCGCTTCCACGCGCGCTTTCATGATGTAGGCGAAATCGCCGAACGTTTCGTAAAACCGGATGCCGTGGTAGCCCTTGCTTGGCTCAATCATCTGGGGAAACGCGCCGCGGTCCCAGGGGAAGCGGCCGCTGTCCACAATTACGCCTCCGATGGAGGTGCCATGGCCTCCGATGAACTTGGTGGCCGAATGGAGCACAATGTCGGCGCCGTGCTCGATGGGCCGGCACAGATAGGGCGACGCAAAGGTGTTGTCGATAATCAGCGGCACATTGGCGCTGTGAGCGACTTGAGCCACGGCTTCAATATCCAGCACATTCAACAGCGGATTGCCGATGGTCTCGCCGTAGATCACCCGCGTGCGCGGCGTGATGGCGCGTCGAAAATTCTCGGGATCTTCCGGATCCACGAAAACGGTATTGATCCCAAGGCGCCGGAAGCTGACATCGAACTGGGTATACGTGCCGCCATACAAGTTCTTGGAAGCGACAATCTCGTCGCCCTGGCCGAGCAGACTCGCGATGGCGATGAATTGCGCCGCCTGTCCGCTTGCCACCGCCAAAGACCCCACGCCGCGTTCGAGCGACGCCATGCGCTCCTCAAAGACGGCCGTGGTCGGGTTCATGATGCGCGTATAAATGTTGCCGAAACGTTGCAGATTGAAAAGATTCGCGGCATGTTCGGTATCGTCGAAGACGTAGGAAGTGGTCTGGTAGATGGGAACCGCGCGCGATCCGGTTTCGGCGTCCGGGCGGTGTCCTGCGTGCAGCGCGCGGGTACTGAAGCCGAAGCTATGGTCCGCGGCGTTTCCTTCAGTGGAGCTCGGAACCTGGCAAGAGAGTGGCTCGTCCGGCATAGGTCGATTGTACGAGTTTCCCAGCCCGACAGGTCTATCGACCGTGACGACTAACGTTCCGCCGTCACTTCGTAGGACGTCACACGCCCCATCCAGGCACGCTCGAACGGCTTCACGTCTCCGATCGGCAAACTTTCGATGAGGTAAGTTCCAGCTCCCTTTTTCCCACTCTCGTCGCGAACCTCGAATCGAATACGGACATTCGTCAGATTCTCCTGACAGCCATTGCGGGCCACTCCGGTGAGAACTGTCGATACTTGAGGCGATTTGTTCGGGTTAGCGGCCTGCATCCCAGGCGCCCATTCGGGAACATATTGATCGCTTGTGTTGAGAGTAATACCGTAAGTATCCACGCAAGTCAGGCTCTTGGACGAATGTTGGTGGTCTCCAGTGATGGCGCCGGTCACCTTCGAGACATGCACAGTCGCATTGACGAAGAGGTACACAGGCACAAGTAAGCCCGGAAGTGCAGCGGCCCAGAGCGGGACACGGCGCCTCGGCTGCGATGGAGTTTCCACCGAGGCCTGAAGCGCGGCGCTGCTACAGATGCAGGTTGGCGCACCAGCGGGATTCTCGTTCCCACACTGAGCACACTTCCAGTGGTCGGCCACGTAATAACCATCGGACGATCGGGCTGTTTTGAACAGGGCTCCTTCCGCTTACTGGCTTTTGTGCGCCAACCGGCTACAGGCCGTGTCGGCGCCGGTGGTATCGATCGCTACATTCCCTTCTTCAATACTTGCAATCTTGCCTTCCTTATCCACCACGAACGTTGCGCGATTCGAAACGCCGAGATTCTTGATCAGGATCCCGTAGGACTCCGAAACGTTGCGCATGTGATCGCTGAGGACAGGGTAGGTGACGTTGAGTTCCTTTTTCCAGTGCGCCAAGGTTGGCGTGAAATCGGTGCTGATCGCCATTACCTGCGCTTCATTTTTGTCAAAATTTGCGATACCAGACTGGTATGCGTTTAGTTCCTTGGTTCAACCACCGGTGAACGCGGCCACGAAGAACGCCAGAACGACAGTTTTCTTGCCGCGAAAGTCGGACAACTTGACGGGCTTGTTGTCCGTATCGGGAAGGGTGAAGTCGGGAGCCATGTCGCCGACTTTCAGGGTTGTCTTGGGCGGGTTGAACCCCGGGGGCTGGGCGGAAAGAGCCGCAGCCAGGGTCATTCCCGCCAGTAATGCCGAAATCGATTTCATATTTCCTCCTACTGGAATTGGGACTCTGGTTGGAGCGTAACATGGTCATTGAGCCCACTGCGCTGCAGGCTGTTACAGTGCAGTTGTGACGGCGGTGGAAGCGTACGAATTGACAACAAAGGGAGGTTCCACCGGTTTTGCGCGGCTGATCGCTGCGTGCGAATCGTTCGGCCCTATTGTCTGATCGGTGGTTTGGCCGTCAACTGTTACGTCGAGCCCGTGTACACGTTGGATGCTGAGCAAACGCAAAAAGGACGAACTGACCTGATCCGGCTTGTTTTACAGCCACTCCTTGGATGTAAGCGTAATTGTGGAGCGCTGGTTCGGGCCTCAGGTTTGACTAGAGCCGATACCCTGTGGACGCCCAGGTTCACGTTTCTTCGCAGATGAAAACCTGCCCGTTTCCGCCCCACAAAAGACCGCCGAACATTCCTGTTGCGGCTTCCACTCCCCTTGCGCCATAGTAGAACTGAACGACCATGTAGGGCGCAGCCGAACGAATCCGCAGGAACCGAGACTTCGCGCGCTCCATGGGTCAATTTTATGAGCGCGGGCGATTCTCGATGGCGGACGAAATCTTCTTTCTTACCGAACTGCTCGGCCTCAAGGTCCATGACCTCAAGGGCCGCCGTCTCGGTCTCATCAAAGACGCCGTTATCGTTCCTCTCATTCATCCCGCGCGCGTAGACCGGTTTCTGGTGGGCGGCGGCTGGGCTTGGCTCACTGTCCGGCACGATCAGATTCGGTCGATTTCCTTAGACGGAATCTACCTCAAGGACGAACAACTCACTCCCTACCATTCCGACGAGTATATGCTGCGACTGGTCCGCGATTTGCTGGATCAGCAAATCATCGACGGCCAGGGCCGCAAAGTGGTGCGGGTCACCGACGTCACCTTCAAACTGCATCACGAAGAAGGAAGCGACGTGCTCAGCATCCTGGACATCGACATCGGATTGCGGAGCATGTTGCGGCGACTCGCGCAGGGAGTGGTCCCGCCGCGTTGGATTCGCCGTATCCAGACCGTCATTCCGCCACATTCCATTCGCTGGGAGCATTGCAGCATTCTCGAGGCGGACCCGCAGCGCCGCCTGCGCCTGAACATCAGCAACAAGATTCTGGAGAGAATGCACCCGGCCGATCTGGCCGACATCGTCGAGGACTTGAGCCCGGACGATCGCGAAGCCATCTTCGAAACTATCGACAGCGAAGTGGCGGCCGAGACCCTTTCCGAGATGGAGCCGGATGTGCAAGCCAGCATCCTGGAATCGCTCGAGACCGAAAAGGCCGCCGATATCGTGGAAGAAATGTCGGCGCACGAAGCCGCCGACGTGCTGGCTGAATTGGAAGAGAAGACATCCGAAGAAATCCTGGAAGAGATGGAGCAAGAGCCCAAGGAGGAAGTGGAGGAGCTGCTCGAATATCACGAGCATTCGGCCGGCGGCCTGATGAACACCGAATACGTAGCATTGCCGGAGGACACCACCGTCGAGGGCGCGATGGATTCACTGCGGGCGCACGAAGACCTTCTCGAAAACCTCAACACGCTGTTTCTCGTGGACTCGGGCGATCAACTGAAGGCCTCTATCCCGCTGGCGCGATTGTTCACTGCCGCCGGCGCGACGCCTTTGCGGGAGTTGGCAGCCGAACCTCTGCTGCAAGTGGATGTGAAGGAGCGGCAGGATCGAATCGCGGAATTATTCGACAAATACAACTTGCTGACATTACCCGTAATCGATGACGAGGGCAAGCTCGCGGGCGTCATCACCGCCGACGAAATCATCTCGCTTTTGAGGGAAAAGTGAGCACGTGCTGAAACGGTTTCGTTATCAGATCGCGATCTTTCTGTCGGTGCTTGGTCCCGGTCTCATCACGGCCAATGTCGACAACGATTCTGGGGGCATCCTTACTTATTCCCAAGCGGGCTCGAAATACGGATACCTGCCGCTGTGGACCCTGATTCCCATCACGCTGCTGTTGATCGTGACGCAGGAGATGTGTTCGCGCATGGGAGCCGTTACCGGCAAGGGCCTTTCCGACTTGATCCGCGAGGAGTTCGGTCTGCGCACCACCTTCTTCATGATGTTCGCGCTGGTGGTGACGAATTTTACCAATGTGATCGCGGAGTTTGCCGGTATTGCCAGCTCGCTGGAATTGTTTCACATCAGCCGCTATATATCGGTTCCGATTTGCGCCGTCGCCGTGTGGTACCTGGTGGTGCGCGGAAACTATCGCAGCGTCGAGAAGATTTTCCTGGTCGCGTGCTGCTTGTATGTGACCTACATCATCTCCGCATTTTTGTTGAAACCGGACTGGAAAGAAGCGGCCATTTACAGCGTCAAGCCGATTCTGATGTTCGACACCGACTACATCACTATGCTGATCGCGATGGTGGGAACGTCCATCGCGCCGTGGATGCAGTTCTATTTGCAATCCGCGATCGTGGAGAAGGGAATCACGGCCAAGGAATACGTTCAATCGCGCGTGGAAGTCGTGGTCGGCTGCATTCTGACGGACGTAGTGGCGTTCTTCATCATTGTTTCCTGCGCGACGGCCATTTGGTCCCACGGGCCTAAGGACATCAACGACGCCGCCGATGCCGCGGTGGCGCTGAAGCCGTTCGGACAATACGCTTACCTGCTGTTTAGCGCTGGCCTGTTCAACGCCTCATTTTTCGCGGCTTGCATCTTGCCACTATCCACTGCGTTCACGGTGTGCGAGGGTTTGGGTTTCGAGTCGGGTGTGGACAAGCGCTTTCATGAAGCGCCTGAGTTTTACTGGCTGTATACGCTGCTTATCGTCTTTGGCGCCGGTGTGATTTTGTGGCCGAATTTTCCGCTGGTGAAAATGATTCTGGCGTCGCAAGTGATCAACGGCGTGCTGCTGCCCTTCGTCTTGATCTACATGGTCTTGCTGATCAACAAAAAAGGACTGATGAAGGAATGGACGAATTCAGCTGCCTACAACGCGGTGGCCTGGGTATCGGTGGCGATCATGATCGGGCTGACGCTGGCGTTGGCGTCCATCACGATCAAGCAGATGATGCAGGCCGAGGCGACGCCGGCGCGTTCAGCCCCGGTCGCCCAAGTGCAGCGCGTCCCCCAGATGAAGAGCTACGATTCCGAACGTCATGCGCTCAAAGCGGACGTTCGCGAATCCCGCATCGCGCATCTGATCCGCCAGACCCTCGGCATCCGGAAATTTACGGACTGATTCCGGCAAGTAGGTATAGGCGTCCTTCGAGCCCGAGATCATCCCGCCGATGGTGGGCAGGATCGCTCGTGAGTAGAAGCTGTAGAGGCTCGCGAGTGCGGGATTGGGCGGAGTGGAAAACTCCAGGATCGCGAGCGTGCCGCTCGGTTTCAAAATGCGCCGCAGCTCCTGCAAGCCACCCCGGTAATTGGTGAGATTGCGGAATCCGAACGCGGCGGTGACAAGATCGAACGAAGCGTCGCGCATGGGAAGTTGCAGGGCGTCCGCTTCAAATAGGGCCGAGCGGCACTTGCGCTGCGCCGCCATAAGCATGGGATGGGAAAAATCGCTTCCGTAGACTTCGATCGATCCGCCGCGCGATTGCAGTGCCAGCGTCAAATCGCCAGTTCCGCAGCAGACATCCAAAACCCGCGCGCCGGGCCGCTTGAGAATGCTGCGAAACGCGCGACACTGTGCGGGCGCGCCAGAAGCGGTCGATATTCATCGACAGCAAATGATTGAGCAGATCATAACGCGGCGCGATGCGCCCGAACATGCTGCGCACCCAGGCCGAGGCTTGCTGCTCTGTCTCAGCTCCTGCCGGTGTCGTACCCTGACCTAACAAGCGAGCGCTTCCTCGATGGCCGCGGCAACGAATCGCTCTTGAACTTCGGCGGTAATCTTCACCGCGCCGATGCGCTCCGGCAACACGAAATGGATCTTGCCTTTGACGGTCTTCTTGTCGCTCTTCAGGCGCGCGGCAATGCGTGTCGGATCAATCCCATTCACGGACGGCAGCGGGCCGTAAGCATCGACGCAGCGCAGGATTTCCTGCTTGTCTCCAGCCGAGAGCAGGTGTTCCATTTCGCTGAGCAACGTGGCCGCCTTCATGCCCCAGGCCACCGCTTCGCCGTGCAGGAACTGCGAGTAGCCGGTCTCCGCTTCCAGAGCGTGGCCGAAAGTATGGCCGAAGTTGAGAATCCGGCGGCGGCCCTGTTCTTTCTCGTCGCCCGACACCACTTCGGCTTTAATGCGAACCGAATCGCAAATCATGCGGTCTACAACGTCGGGCGCGTGCGATAGAACACGCTGCGGCTCGCGATTCATCAGCCAGAATAGATCCGCATCGGCAATCACGCCGTGCTTGATGATTTCGAACAGGCCCGCGCGGTATTCGCGCTCGGGTAATGTATCCAGCACGGCCGGATCGATGATCACGGCCAGCGGCTGATGAAAGCTTCCGATCAGATTCTTGCCGCCCACCAGGTTGACACCCGTCTTGCCGCCCACCGCCGCGTCCACCTGCGCGAGCAATGTGGTCGGAATCTGAATCACCGGAATGCCGCGCATGAAGATGGCGGCCAGAAAGCCCGCGACATCCGTCAAGATGCCGCCGCCGAAAGCGACAATGACGCTGGCGCGATCGCCACCGAGCGCAACCATCTGCTCGGCCAGCTTCTCGACTTCCACCAGGCGCTTGCGAGGCTCGCCTCCAGGGAAGAATAGAATCTCATGCGGACGATCGCTGATGGCGCGCCGTATCGCACTGCCATGCAGCTGCCAAACGTCTTCCGTCGAAATCAGAAACACCTTACCGGCGTTGTGGGGTATGTAGTCCTGCACGTTCGCCAGCCCGCCGCGCTCTACCAACACGGGATAGCGGCATGCTGGCGTCTCGACGAAATACGACGGCATACAATCGTTGTACCATGAGGGTAAATTGTGAACGTGCGGTAGAATAGTATTTCCAGCGCCCGTAGCGGCGCAGTCCAAGAAATCGAGAAATCAATCCGAAAATGAAAGAACGAATACGCTCCACCACCATCCTCTGCGTGCGCCGGGGTGGGAAAGTGGTGATGGCCGGAGACGGGCAGGTGACGCTCGGCCAGGAAGTCTTGAAAGCCTCCGCGAAGAAGCTGCGCCGGCTCTACAACGACAAGATCATCGCGGGGTTCGCCGGGTCCACCGCGGATGCGTTCGCGCTCTTCGCGCGTTTTGAATCCAAGCTGGAGCAATTCAACGGTAACCTCCCGCGCTCCGTGGTCGAGCTCGCCAAGGAATGGCGCACCGACCGCGTGTTGCGGCATCTGGAAGCGCTGCTGCTGGTAGCTGACGTCAACAATACGTTCATCGTCAGCGGCAATGGCGACGTGATTGAGCCCGACGGCGAAGTGGCGTCCATCGGCTCGGGCGGCCCGTTTGCGAAGTCGGCAGCCACGGCGCTCATCGAAAATACTAAACTGGGAGCGAAAGAAATAGCCGACAAGGCCATGAAGATCGCCGGACAAATTTGCATTTATACCAACGAGACTGTGATCTTTGAGGAACTGGGTTAGATGGTGATCTATTTGCCAGGCCAAGCGCTCGATGAATCGCCGCTGCTCGATGAGTTAACGCCTCGCGAGATCGTTCAAGAGCTCGACAAATATGTAATCGGGCAGGCCGATGCTAAGCGCGCCGTCGCCATCGCTTTGCGGAACCGAATCCGCCGCCAGAAACTGGAACCGGAGTTGGCCGATGAGGTGATGCCCAAGAACATCCTCATGATCGGGCCAACCGGCGTGGGCAAGACCGAGATCGCACGCAGACTCGCCAAACTTGCCAACTCCCCGTTCTTGAAAGTAGAGGCCAGCAAGTTCACCGAGGTCGGCTACGTCGGACGCGACGTGGAAGCCATGATTCGTGATCTGGTGGACATTTCCATCGACATGGTTCGTGAAGAGCGCTTGGAAGAAGTGGCCGAGCGCGCCGAGAAAAACGCCGAAGAGCGGCTGCTGGATCTGTTGATGCCCCCGCAGCCTGAAGCTTCCGAAAGCGCCGACCGCACGCGCGAGAAGCTGCGCGAGAAATTGCGCGCGGGCAAGCTGGACGATCGCCTGGTAGAAATTGACGTGCGCGATCGCGGTCCCACGTTTGAGATCAGCACCAATACCGGCCTCGAAGATATGGACGTCAACCTGAAGGACGTCCTGCCGGGGCTGTTCGGGCAGCGCACCCGCAAACGAAAGATGCGGGTTGCCGAAGCCGCCGAGTACCTGGTTCAAGAAGAAGAGCAGAAGCTCATCGACATGGATCACGTAACACGCGTCGCGCTCGATCGCGTGGAACGCAGCGGAATCGTCTTTCTCGACGAGATCGATAAAATTGCAGGCCGCGAGGCGGGCCACGGTCCCGACGTCAGCCGCGAAGGCGTGCAGCGCGATATTCTGCCGATCGTCGAAGGGACGACGGTCAACACCCGCCACGGCTTCGTGCGCACGGATCATATTCTGTTCATCGCGGCGGGCGCGTTCCATGTTTCCAAGCCCAGCGATTTGATCCCCGAACTGCAGGGCCGGTTTCCGATTCGTGTCGAACTGAAATCCCTTTCGGAAGCCGATTTCATACGCATCCTAAAGGAACCCAAAGGCGCGTTGTCGAAGCAATATATTGCGCTTCTGGATACCGAGGGCATTAAGCTCTCGTTCACCGACGACGCCATCGAGCAGATCGCCGGCTTCGCGGCTCGTGTCAATGAAATGTCCGAAAACATCGGAGCGCGGCGCCTGCACACCATCATGGAGAAGCTGCTCGAAGAGATCTCGTTTGCCGGACCCGACCTCAAAAAGAAGAACGTGCGTATCGACGCCGCTTATGTCCGCAAACAACTGGCCGACATCGTGAAGGACCAGGATCTCAGCCGGTACATCCTTTAGGCAAAATGCGCACCGTGGCAGTGGTCCTTTGCGCCGCAGTCTGCGCGGCGCTTGCCGGATGCGGCTCCATCGGCGAACCTCTGTATCCTGTGTTGCGAATTCCGTCGCGCGTCGTGGATCTCGCCGTGGTGGAGCGCGGCCCCAATCTCGATTTCGATTTCACCATCGCGCCCCTCACCACCGAAGGCATTCCACTGGAGGATATCGGAGGCGTTGAATTGCGCGCCGGCCCCGGCCCTGCGAACGGTTGGAGCCAGGAAGAATGGCTGAAAAGTTCCACGCGCGTTGAACGTCCCCACCCCGGACCATCCCGGCCCCGTGCATGCCGAATTACCCGTTGCGAATTTCATCGATCGCGACGTAATCGTGGCCGTGCGCGTTACGAATCCGAAGGGGCGCGACGCTGGCTGGTCCGATTTTAAGACCATTCACGTGGAGCCGCCGCTTGCGACGCCGGTCGATTTTCACGTAGCGGCCACGGCGCACGGCGTCCAACTGACTTGGCGCGCCGCCGAGTCCGGCGATTTCCGAATTTTTCGAAAAGCCGAACAGCAAACGCGGCCCACCGTGCTCGCCACCGCGACCGAGCCGAACTACATCGACATTAGCGCTGAGTACGGCAAGACCTATCAATATTCGGTCCAGGGCCTGCGCGGCAAAGTGGAAAGCAACGTGGCAGGCCCGGAGACGATTACTCCGGTGGACACTTTCCCGCCCGAAGTCCCGTCCGGGCTCACTGCTTCGGTTGGTCTGGGGGCAGTCGAACTAGCTTGGACGCGAAACACGGAGGCCGATTTTAAGGAGTATCGTGTGGTCCGTTCCGAAGAAGGCGGACCCTTCGTCGAGATTGCGGCCGGATTGGAGGCGCCCACGTATTCGGATCGCGCAGTTCAAAGCGGGAAGCGCTATCGCTATCAAGTGTCGGCCCTCGATCAGGTCGGCAACCAAAGCGCGCCGTGTGCTCCCGTTGAGATAGTCGCCCCGTGAGGTCGAGTTATGAAAATAGCCCGCTATAGCCTGAACGACAAAATCCTGGAAGGCGACCTCGCCGATCTCCCCGCCGGTGCGCTGCTTTTGCCGCCCTGTGTCCCCTCCAAGATCGTCTGCGTCGGCCGCAATTACGCCGAACACGCCAAGGAGCTAGGCAACGAAGTACCCGCCGAGCCCACCATTTTTCTGAAGCCTCCATCCTCGCTCCTTGGATCGGGCGGCGTGATCGTGTATCCCCGGCTGTCGCAACGCCTCGACTATGAAGGCGAATTGGGAGTAGTGATCGGCCGCCGAGCGCGCAACGTGAAAAGTGCTGACGCCGCCGGTTACATCCTGGGCTACACGTGCGTCAACGACGTCACGGCGCGCGATTTGCAGCGCAAGGATGGTCAATGGACTCGCGGTAAAGGCTACGATACGTTTTGTCCGGTTGGGCCGTGCATGGTTCCGCGCGACGAAGTGGATCTGGCCGGTTTGCGCGTCCGCACCTTCGTCGACGGCGAGAAGAAACAGGACGCGCCCATCAGCGAAATGATGTTTAGCGTGAATGATATAATCGCCTACGTCAGCGAGTTTATGACGCTGGAGCCGGGTGACTTGATCGCAACGGGCACTCCGGCGGGTGTCGGTCCGCTGCAACCAGGATCACAAGTGCGTATCGAAATCGATGGGGTCGGCGTGTTGGAGAACACTGTCGCTGCTGAGGACTAGCCTAAAAGGGGCCGCGGGTTTTCAATGACACAGGCTCTTGTGGTCGGCGGTGTATCAATTGCGGTACTGGCCGTCGTGACTTACATCGTGGTGCGCATCCGGCGCAAGCCAAAAGATAAAGAGCAGCGGCGGCGATTGGATGTGAACTCGAACGGACGCTTGGGCGACGCTACCATCCTTGAAATCAGCGATGATGCCATCTTTTACGAGTATTCGGTTCGCGGCATTACCTACACGGCCTCGCAAGACATCTCGAAATTGCGCGAACTGATCCCCGGCGATCCCGAGCGTCTGATCGGACGCCCAGCGTCGTTGAAATATTCGTCGCAGAACCCCGCCAACTCGATTCTGCTATGCGAGGAATGGTCCGGATTGCGCGTGGGAACTTTCCATTAGCCCCCAGTGTCAAAACTGGCATGGCGATGCAAATTGGCTCTCGTGGAACGGTGGCCGCGATCAACGTAACACCGATGATCGATGTGCTGCTGGTTTTGTTGATCACGTTCATGCTGCTTCCCAACCGCAGCAAGGGCTTGCCCGCTGAAGCGCCCGAACCCGCTCCCGAAAACCAGCCGTCGATAGCGAATCCGCTGGACGTCGTGCTGCGAATTCAAAAGGATCGGTCCATCGCGATCGATTCTCAGCCGGTCGTCTTTGCGGAACTCGCCGCTCGTTTGCGATCCGTGTTCGCAGTGCGGCCGGGAGGTGTACTTTTCGTGGATGGCGCCCCGGAACTGGAGTATTCCGACGTGGCAACGGTGATCGATGTGGCCCGAGGCGCAGGTGTGTTTCGGATAGGGCTCATCACTGACCGTGAAGGGGATCATCCACGCCCCTGAGTGTTATAGTTGGCAGTACAAGGCCATGAACGACAAATACTATCGAGAAAATGAGTGGTGGGTTAGTCCCTACAATTTCGTTCCGGAAGTGCGGTCGACCTTCCAACTGCCGCCCAAGGTGAGCATTCACGACGCCACGCTGCGCGACGGTGAGCAGACCCCCGGTGTGGTTTTCAGCGTTGCGGATAAAGTGGCGATCGCCGAGAAGCTGGCTGAAATCGGTGTGGACCGCATCGAAGCCGGCATGCCCGCCGTGTCTGAGCAGGATTTCCAAGCCATCAAGGAAATTTCCAAGCTAGGTCTGAAGTCGAAAATCTTCACTTTCGCGCGCGCCATGAACGCCGACATCGACAAGGCGCTCGAATGCGGCTGCGACGGCGTGATTATCGAAATCCCGATCGGCTATCCGAAGCTGAAGTACCAATTCAAGTGGACCTGGGAAGATGTTCTGAAGAAGAGCATCGGAGTGGTCAACTACGCGAAATCCCGCGGTCTCTACGCGGTCTATTTCCCGTACGACACCACGCGCGCCCGCGAGGAAGATCTCACCAACCTGCTGACGCGCCTGATGCAGGAAGCGCCGCCGGATTCGGTCGGCGTGGTGGACACCATGGGCTGCATTCTGCCGGAGGCGATGAAATATATGGTTCGCCTGGTGAAATCGATCACCAAGCTTCCCGTTGAAGTTCACACCCACAACGATTTCGGTATGGCTGTGGCGACGGAGTTGGCGGGGGTCGAAGCCGGCGCGGAAGTGGTGCACAGCTGTGCGAATGGCTTGGGCGAGCGCACCGGCAACGCCGCGCTCGAAGAGTTGATCGTCGCCCTGCATGTGCTTTATGGCTATGACACGCACTATGACTTAGCCAAACTTCCCGAACTCGGCGAACTGGTCAGCCGCATCAGCCGGTTCGACATCGCGCTGAACAAGCCGATCCTGGGCGATCGCAACTTTACGCGCGAATCGGGCATTGGCGTGGACCTCGTGGTGAAGGAACCTCTGGCGATGTTCGGAACCCATCCCGCGCTTACGGGCCGGCGCGGCGAAGTGGTGCTCGGAAAGAAGAGCGGCAAGGCGTCCATCACTTACAACCTCGAACAGATGGGCATCACCGGCACCGACGACGAAGCGGTGGGTGAGATGCTGAAGCGCGTTAAGGATAAGGGCATTGAAAAGCGCGGTCTCCTGAGTCCAGCCGAGTTCAAGGAAATCGTCGAAGACGTACTCGTTGCCAAGCGCTAAAGTCACTCTGACCTTCGACAACGGGCCAGAGTCGCAAGTCACGCCGGCGGTGCTCGATTGTTTAGCTCGCCATCGGATTCAAACCACGTTCTTCGTGATGGGCCGCAAGGCCGTTACGCCTGAGGGCGCCGCGTTAATCCGTCGCGCTATCGCCGCAGGCCACTGGATCGGCAATCATACTTTCACGCACTCCACTCCGCTCGGCCGTTTGGATCGCGCATCCGCTTTGCGCGAGTTCGAACAAGCTGAGAACGCTCTCGAATGGATAAAGCAACCGCATCGCCTGTTTCGCCCGCCGGGATCGGGCAACCTCGGCCGCCACTTGCTGCATCCTGCGGTGCTGGAGAAGTTAATTGCCGGCGGGTACACCTGCGTGCTCTGGAATTCGGTGCCCGGCGATTTCCGCGATCCCGATGGCTGGCTGGAGCGCGCGCTTGCGGATTACAAGTCACGCCCCTGGACTCTGTTGGTGCTGCACGATCTGCCCAACGGCGCCATGGCGCATCTGGAGGACATTCATCACGCGTCTCGAAAGCGAAGGTGTTGAGTTTGTACAGGAATTTCCGCCGGACTGCGTTCCGATCGTCGATGGAAAAGTCGTCTTGCCGCTGGAACCCTACGTGACGGCGGAAGTCTAAGCCTTCCCGGACGGAGCCAGCGCGACAGCCGCCTCTGTCGTGAGCAGCAGGAACGTGAGTGACTCCTGCAGATAGAGCCGGACTGAAGTATCGGTGTGGCTCAGGTAGCCGATGGAGACGTCCTGGCCGATGTGCAGGGCGAAATCGCCGCCGCGAGTGGTCAGTACAAAAGCTCCTTCTATCGCGGGCGCCCAAATGATTTTGTCGTCCACCAGGCGCTTCACGTGCTCCAGCACCGGATAGCCGTGATCGCTGGTTTCAGCGAGCGCCGTATAGGCCTCGGCTCCAAGCAGAACAGCATAAGGGCCATTGACGCCCACCAGCCTTAATTGGCTTAAGGCATGAGCGATGGCATCCGGGTACTCGCTGACATCTGCCGGAAGGGACACTTTCGGATTGCTGGTCCCCTGGCGAATTCCCACGATGCCGGCCGCCGTGTAGCCCTCAAAAATCGCGCTGTCCTCGGCAAAAGCGATCTGGCGCGCCGCGTCTTTGGCCGGCTGCCAATCCGAATCGTTGGCGCCGCGTTCGACATCGTCGATTTGCTGGCGATCGAGTTCAAAAGGAACCCGCAATTCCACCAGCGCCTTCACCTCGCGCTGTCTGGCAAGAATGCCGTCCCTTTGACTGGCGATCTGAGCGAGATGACCGGTGCCGACAGCAGAGAGTAGGGAGCCCGCCGGCCCCTCGCACGTCCACCACACGCCGTCCGGCGAGATAGCGTTTGAATGTGCGAGCTGTTTCCTCTTCGATCTCAGCCCACGCAGCGTCGGAAATGGGAGCTAGCTCTCGATGCAGATTATTCATGCGGAATTTCTCCTTTAAGGGAACCAATGCCCAGTGAACCATCGCTCTGCCGCGGATTGGATTGAGGGACCTCGGGAATCACTGCGGGCGGGTCCTCGCCTATGCCATCCAGAAATGTTGCGGACGGAGCGAAAAATAGGTTTCCAGTGACGGCGCGGCTGAAATCGAGAATGCGGTCGTAATTGCCGGGCGGCCTGCCGACGAACATGTTTTCGAGCATCTGCTCGATGGTGCGCGGCGAACGGCTGTAGCCAATGAAATAAGTGCCAAATTCGCCGCTCCCGGCCTGGCCGAAGGGCATGTTATCGCGCAGGATCTTGATCTCTTTCCCGTCCTCGACAATCGTTGTGAGCGCGCTGTGCGCTGAAGTCGGCTTGACGGAATCGTCCAACTCGATGTCCGACAGCTTGGTGCGTCCGATGATTCGTTCCTGGGCCTCGGTGGAAAGCGCATTCCAAGCGTCAAGATTATGGAGATATTTCTGTACGATTACGTAGCTGCCGCCCTCGAACGCGGCGTCTTCCCCGCGCACCAGCACGGCGTCGATCGCGGCGTCGCCCCTCGGATTCTCGGTCCCGTCCACGAAACCCATCAGATCGCGATCGTCAAAGTAACGGAAGCCATGCACTTCGTCCGCCGGTGAAACGGCGGCGCCAATACGCGCCATGATCTGCATCGCAAGTTCGAAGCACAGATCCATACGTTTCGCGCGGATGTGGAACAGCAAGTCCCCCGGTGTGGACACCGCCTGGCGCGCGCCGGCGCGAAATTCGCGAAACGCATGCAGTTCCGCCGGCCGCGGCGCCCCAAAGAGCCGGTCCCAAGCCTCGGACCCAAAACTGACAACGCAGGTGAGGCCCCCTTCCAGGTCGCGAAACTCCACGGCGCGCAGCAGCGCAGCCAAGTCTCCGCACAGCGACCGCACGCTGGCTTCATTCTCGGAACCGGAGTTTATTGTCACCACCAGGAAGATCGCGGCGCGCGTGAGCGGCGCGGCCACTGGCTGCGCGACAGGCACTCTCATCGATTCGGGCTTCATCTGGATGTCATCCTGGCAGGCGCACGGACATTCTCTTTTTGAAGGACCGCGCCGCGCGTGCGAAGGTTGACGACAATCTTAACATCTACTCAAGGCTGGTATCCGTCCGTCTTCCACTGGTCGTACAAACGGAGCTGCTCCGCGGTCCAGAACGGGCCGCCGGGAGGCATAGTTCTGCCCACCAGGCTATCCTGGACTGCCTGTGCGTTCCGGTAATTGTTCGTCGCGTCGGACATGTATCGGTAGTCGTCCAGTTGCACGCCGTGAACCTTCATGTGATCGATATCCACTTCCCGAAACAGCGGCTTGACGTCTTTTGAGAATGATACGGGCATGCCATTTCTCCTATTGAATAGAGTACCTGGTAACGCGCATCACAGATCGATCTCCACCTCGCTCGAAGGTTGCGAACAGCACATCAACAGATTGCCTTCGGCCGGTGGCTCCAAAGGATTGGGCCGATACTGGACCGTGCCTCCGATCAACATGCATTCGCAGGTGTGACAGACGCCGGTACGGCAAGCCCACTTCACGGGCACGTCGCAGGCTTCGGCGAGTTCCAGCAAGCTTTGGAACCGCGAGTCCCAAGGAACCGTCAATCCGCTTCGCGTGAACGAAATCTGGGGGCCGAGCCCCGGAGGTCCCGGCGGAAGGTGCGCAGGCGGCAGCGAACGCGGCGCGATACCGGGCGTGATCGATTCCTCGGCTCCAAACACCTCCTCATGAATTCGGTGTGACTCGGCGCCCCATGTTCGCAGCCCGGCAGCGAAGCTCCGCAGAAACGCTGGCGGTCCGCAGAGGTAGAAGTCAGCGTTTCGAGAAACGCCGAGCTGATCGAGAAGAGGCACGTCCAGGTGTCCGGGGGAATCGTAATCCACGCCGAGCTGATCCCCAGGCTGCGGGCTGGCTGTAGACAATATGGCTTTTACCATGCGGGAGCTTTTGCAGAAGGCCGTGCGATTCCTTCGCAAAAGGATGCTCGTTCCGGTTCCGCGCCCCATACAGCCACCAAACCTCGCGAGTGGATGTTGCGGCGGCCAGCGCATAAAGCATCGCGAGCACCGGAGTCGCCCCGATGCCGGCGCTCAGCAGCACCGACGGGCGTATCGCCGGGGATCAAAGTGAAGGCTCCCCGGGGCGCGCTCACTTCCAGAACGTCGCCCGCTTTCACGTGATTGTGCAGGAAGGAACTGGCCACGCCGTTCACTTCCTGTTTGATGCTCACACGATAAGCGTTTGCGCCCGGCGGCCCAGACATCGAATAGTTCCGCAGCAGCGGCGGAGCGTTCGGCGTAACGTGCAGCCGCAACACTAAAAACTGTCCAGGCAGAGCCGCCGGCAGGGCAGTCCCGTCCATTGGTTCGAACGACAATGAAATCACGCTGGCGCTCTCCCGATCCACCTTCGCCACCCGCAGCGATCGAAATCCTGGCCAAGCCGGCGGCGCTGCTAAAGTCGTCAAGCCGGAATTGCCGGTAGCCGATGGGCCCTGATCCAGTAGCGCCTGCAAAGAGGTTTTCCACCCCGGGCTGAGCGCCGGAATACGCAAGGAACGCTCCATTTGATCGCGCGGGCGTCCTGGCAGGTAGAGAAGTGCGTCGATCTCGGCTACGGTGACGCGCTCGGGCCCATCGGCGACCTTCGCGATTTCGTCGCCTGCGCCTACCTCGCCTTCCTCAATCACTCGAAGGTAAAAGCCGGGACGGTGATGAGAGACAAGAAGAGCGGGCATGGCCGGATCGCCCATTCGGATGCCCACGCGGTAGCACGTCACGCGCGGCTGGGTCACCTCGAAGAGCGCGCCGCCAATCCGGTAGCGATCGCCAATGCACACTTCGTCATCAGCCAAGCCGTCGACCGTAAAATTTTCGCCGAACTGCCCGAAAGCAAAATCGTTCCGGCCGAGATAGGTTTCCCAGTAGCGATAGGAGTCCGTCTGATACACCATCACGGCGCGATGTTCTCCGCCGTGTCCGGCCAGATCGCCTTGCCCGTCGCCATCTATATTCAGGCGCCGGACCATTTGTCTTCCCGGCACGGGCTGTTTCCAGATGCCGGTATGCACCGTCTCTCCCCGCCAGGAGATGTCCCGAGGAAGACCGACGTTGACTGAAATGATCCGTCCCACTCGTTCATTATCCTGCGGTCGTAGCGGCCCCAGGGTGCTCGCGGTTCAGACTATGGACAACAACCTTAGTGATGTCCTATATTTGAGACGTACTCGAGCGGGAGTAATTCAGTGGTAGAATGCCAGCTTCCCAAGCTGGACGTCGCGGGTTCGAACCCCGTCTCCCGCTCCATCTTTTCAATAACTTGGGGCATATTGCCAGTTTCAGCGTTAATGCGATTACTGCTTTAAGCTCCCGATCACCTCGCGGAGCCGGCTGGAGGGTGTTAGCGAGCACCCTCCAGCCAAACCTGAAATCTCCTCGCGTAGCCTCAGTTCAAAAAGCCTCAACATTCGAGAGCTCCCTGCGCCGTCATTGAATGACGACTGATTCCAATTTGCGAACGCCGGCCAACTTCTGTTCGAAGCTTGCCACCGCGTACTCGTTTTCATTCACATCCACCGTATTGCCCATCTGTGCCGACCGGGTATGAGCATCCACCCCAGCCGCCTTCGACAACGTTGCGAACGTCCGCCGCATGACCTGGAATGTCGCCCATTCCAGACCAACCGGCTTGAGCTTCGGATGCATGCACTTTCGCCAGATATTGTCCCGCCTCATCGGCGTTCCTTTCTCTGAGCCGAATAGCCACGTCTCCGCCGGCGAACCGAGCAACCGGAGTTTCCACTGATCGAGCAACGCCAACGTCCCAACTGTGAGCGCAACCCGCCGGGTTGATCTCTTCGTCTTCGGTTCGTCGATATCGCCCTTGTAAACCCGGCGCCGGACCCAGACCGAGTCCTCATCCAGATCGCCCATTTGCAGCGCCAGGATTTCTCCGGGACGCATCCCCTCCCAGGTCGCCAGCCGAACAATCACCTTCTCCCGGAGTTCCAGCGCTCCGATCATGGTGGCCGCCTGTTCCGGAGTCAGAACTTCCCGACTCCGCCCTTCCTGGTAGTGCCGCGGCGTAAAGAGCGCCGCAGCCGGATTCCGATCGACAACGCCCTCGCTCATCGCGAGCGCGAAGACCGACCGTAAACGGAATCGAAGATGATCGACCATACTCCGGCCGCAACTCCGAGCCTGTTCGTCCAGAAGTGCCTTGCAGTTCACTTCCTCGTGATTTCCTGCATCAACTTCTCTCCGAGAGGCCGAACCAGATGCACCTCCAACCGGTTCGTCTCAACCATGTCCGTTGAAGCCTTCCACTTCCGGTGGCACACCGGAAGGTAAACGACCTCGCAGAACTTCGCGAACGTCCAAGTGATCTTCTCCGGGATTCTCCGCCCCTTCGTTGATGGGCTTCAGGATCTCGGTCAAGATACCTTCGGCCTTCACTCGGTCCATCTTCGAGCAGAGTCCGATCTCTTTCGATTTGGGTTTTCCGTCCTCCCTCCACTGGGCATACCAGTAGTTCTTTCCATTCCGCTTGCGGGTCTTCAGACAGCCCCGCTGGAATCGCTTTCGACGCATTCGTTTTTCCTTTTCCTGCGTCCCCGGCGGCAAAACTGAACATGCAGCCATACTATCGGGTTTTGTTCGATTTCCAGCCACTGCTCCAGCCAATCGCGGCGGACCAGTTTCCTGCGCCCCATCGTCAGATGGGTCAGTTTCGGCAGGCCGTGGACTTTGCCGTGAATGGCGTTGTGGACGTGGGCCTTCGAGCAGCGGAGGATGTCGGCGACCTCCTTCACCGTCAGGATGTTTGACGTGTTCTCCATGATCTCCTCTGAACTGTAAGGCGCGAGATGAACGTGCCGTGACCGTTTCAAGCGAGGGATCGATGGGGAAGTTCGGCATTCTGGGGGCGCTTCTTGCGGGC
>CAWKEP010000009.1:0-63859 GCA_963848735.1 Bryobacterales bacterium | reverse complement strand
GATCAGATTATCGCGGTCGACGACACCAGCACGGAACACTCCACTGTTTCGCAGGTCTCCGGCATGCTGAAAGGCCCGAAAGGAACCCCGGTGACCATCACCGTGCGGCGTGCCGGCCACACCGAGCCTGTGCACTTCTCTCTGGTGCGCGACAACGTGCCCCGCGGCAGCGTGAACTATGCTTTCTGGCTGCATCCTGGAATTGCCTACATGCGCGTGGAAGCGTTTAACGAAACCACCAGCCATGAAGTGGATCAAGCCCTGGCGCGCTTTCCTGAAAGCGCTATTGACGGCCTGGTTCTGGATTTGCGCGACAATCCCGGCGGCCTGGTGCAGGAGGCCGTGAATGTGGCCGACCGTTTCCTGCGCAAGGGCCAGCTCATTGTGTCGCATCATGGGCGCGCTTCGGCGGAAACCAAGTTCATCGCTAAGAAGGGCGAGCGCGGACGCGAATATCCCATCGTGGTGCTGGTCAACCGCGGAACCGCTTCCGCGGCTGAGATCCTGACCGGCGCGCTGCAGGATCACGACCGGGCTTGGGTGGTTGGCGAAAGCACCTTTGGCAAAGGACTGGTGCAGAGCGCCCTTCCCGCTCTCCGGCAATAGCGCACTACTGCTGACCATCGCGAAATATTACACGCCCAGCGGCCGCTTAATTCAGCGCGACTATGAACATCAAGGTCTGTTTGAGTACCTGAGCCGCAGCGAAGACGGCAAAGTGAATCCAACGATCAGAAGAAGACCGACAGCGGACGGATCGTGTATGGTGGCGACGGCATCCGCCCGGACGAAAAATATGAGAACGCCCAAGCTGACGCCGCTGGAAGCCGATCGCTCACCGACGATCTGGTGTTCTTCTTTTACGCTCCGCAGTTTTTCGCCGCCCATACCACGCCTCTCACCAAGGAATGGACGCCCGACGCTCAGGTGCTGAGCGACTTCCGCGCTTTCGCCGCCAAGCGCGGCGTGGTCGCTCGCAGCGAGCCGAATTCGACCACGATCAGCCCTGGATCAGCGAGCGCCTGCGCGAAGAGCTGTTCATCACCGCTTTCAGCAAGGAAGACTCCGATCGCTTGGCGTTCCAGAACGATCCGGAAGTGGCCAAGGGCGCGGCTTCCTTGCCCGCCTCCAAGGCCATGCTTAACCGGGCGCACGAGATCGTCAGCACCAAGAAGGTCGCCTCCAACGAGCCCGTGCAATAGATCCGCGCCGTCGCCAGGCGGGCCTGTTACAGTGAATGAGCGGCCGGAGGTGAACGCATGAATCGATATACACTCGCCCTGCTGGCAGCTTCTGTCCCCTTGCTGGGCGCCGATGCTCCGCTTCCCAGCGTCCAAACCGTGATGGACCATTGGATCGCCGCTACCGGCGGTCGCGCGGCCTGGGAAGCCCGGCATAACCTGGTGGAACACGCCACGCTGGACTTCGCAAAACAAGGGCTCAAGGGCATCTCTCACCATCTACGAAGCCCCGCCCAACCTTTACCTGGGGATTACGGAGCTGGCTGGCATCGGCAAGATCGCGTCCGGAAGCAATGGCGAGGTGGCCTGGGAGAACACGGCGCTGCAGGGTCCGCGCATCAAGCAGGGCGCCGAAAGGGCTGAGGCTCTCCGAGATGGCGCGTTCAATGCCGATCTCTTTTGGCAAAAGCTATACACCAAGGCTGAAACGTCTGGCCTCGAATCGGTGGAAGGCCACGAGTGCTACAGGATCGTGCTTACGCCCAGTGAGGGCAAGCCGATGATCAAGTATTTCGATAAGACCTCGGGCCTGCTGGTCAAGACCACTACCACCGTTACCTCGCAGATGGGCGAAATCACAGCCGAAATCCTATACGACGATTATCAAAAAGACGCCGGCGTCCTTTCGCCGCATCGTATGGTCAACCGCGCGGCCCAGCAGGAGTTCGTGATCCAGATTCAGAGCATCGAAACCAATGCCGAATCTGCCCAAGGATCGCTTCGATCTGCCGGCCGAAGTGAAGGCGCTGGTCAACAAGCCTGCGGCCGCCGAGATCGCGCCGAATGGCGGTAAGCTGACCATCTATATGGCGGGGAATCAGGTCGCCACGGAAAACTACACGCTCCAGAAATCAGGCCGGCGGTTTCGATATCGACGGTTCCAGCTCCGCCAGTCTCGGACCGATGAAAATCGATATCGAAAAGTTTGAAGTGCGCACCAACGCCAAACTATGAGCCGCTGGAAGCCATCGCGAAAGCCAAACTCGGCGTCGATTCAAATGAACGTGCATGCCACGTTCGCCGGCGGCCAGTCCAAGAATGAAATCGACACCGGGCAAGGCCCGCAATCCAAGGACATCCCGGTGCAAGCCGGCGCGGTGGTGGTAAATGCCAATTTGCCGCTTTATCCCTGGACCATGCTCGCCATGCGCGCCAGCTTGCACACACGCGAGCCGCAACAGGTTCCCGTGTACGTGATCGGGCAGGCCGAAGTGACCGCCAGCGTCGTGTTCAAGGGCCGTGAACGGGTGGAATTCGCCGGCAAGACCGCGGAGTTGGATCATCTGAACGTGAGCGGAACCACGCCGCAAGGGCCAGGCCATCAGCATGGATTTCTGGGTGGACGACGACCGCAAGATCATCAAGATGGCGGTGCCATCTCAAGGCGTGGAAGCGTATCCAGGACGGTTTCGAGCCCAAAGCTCCCGCCGTTGCTTCACAACAGCCAGCGCCGAAAGGATAGTAAGCAATGAAAAGTAGTCCATGAGCTCGCCTGAGACTCCCCCCAACGCCACGCCTGCCGCAGTGGAGTGCTATTTATCCGCGATCCTCGACATCGCTGAAGCCATCGAAGCAATTTCCCCGGAGATCAGCGCCGCCTACCGGAGCGCGTTGATCGCGCTGCATTCCAATGGGCTGGCCGAATGCGCCGACGCCCAGGCGCTCGAGGATAGACCCGCCAGGCTTTGCACGAAATCCTGTGCGATTTCTCAGGCAAGGCCCGCCGCCACAACCAAGCCCTGGCTCGCGACCTGAATCAAACTCTCGACATGATGGCCCGCACCGAAGATTCGCGTTCGGTGCGCAGTGTCCAATATGTGGAACGCCTGGTGGATTTCGCCGACCAGGTGGATGCCGCCGTCCGCTCAGGCGACGTGCCGCGGCTGGTGCGCCAAACCTCTGAGCTTGCGAGGTTTCGCTGAATCCATCGAACTCGATAGCCATGACGCTTTCGCGCGCTTGCGCGAGAAGATGATCGAGATCCAGCACCGTCTGCACGAGGCGGAGCTGCTGGCGACGCTCGATCCGCTCACCGGCGTCGCCAATCGCAGGGAGCTGGACCGGGAACTCGCGCGCCCGCGTAGAAGCCGAGCAGGAATTCTGCGTACTGATGTTCGATCTGGATGGATTCAAGGCCGTCAACGATCAGTACGGACATCTGTGCGGCGATGAAGTGCTTGAAGCAACTGGCGGCGCGGCTCAGCGGCCAGGTGCGTGCCCGCGATTTCGTCTGCCGCTGGGGCGGCGATGAGTTCGTCGCCATTCTGGTCTGCGAACAGGCCCACGCCGAAACTCGTTCCCGCCAGATCGCAGCGCGTCTCAACGGCCCATACCGCATCAATGGCCGGGGCCACGAAATCCATGTGAATGTCGCGGTTTCGGTGGGCTTGGCTCAATACGCGCCTGGCGAGCCGATCCCTGAGCTCTTTCGACGCGTCGACGAGTCTATGTACCGCCACAAGGGTACAGCCGCATCCGGCTAACATTAAAAGGATCAGCACTGTGGAAACTCTGACCCATGCCGGTGTGCTCATTACGGGAGCGGGACGAGGCATCGGCAAGCGGCTGGCGCTCGGCTTTGCGACGGCCGGCAATCGCGTGACGCTGCTGGCGCGCAGCAAGGCCGAGTTGGATCTGGCGCATCTGGAAATCGAGCACGCCGGAGGGAACGCGCTTCGTATCCGAGCCGATGTCACCGATTTCGAACAAGTGAACGCAGCCGTCGATCGCATGCGCGTGCATTACGGCGAAGTCGATGTTTTGATTTGCGCCGCGGCCATTCCGGGTCCCATCGGACCTTTTGTGGATCAGTCCCCGAAGGCTTGGGTGGATACCATTCACACCAATCTTCTGGGCGTGATGAACGCCTGCAAGGCGGTGCTCCCGCACATGATCGCTCGGCGCGCCGGAAAGATTATCGTTCTAAGCGGCCCCGGCGCCACCACCGCGCGGCCAAATTTCTCGGCTTACGCGGCGTCCAAGGCGGCCGTGGTGCGATTGGTGGAAACCATCGCCGAAGAAAACCGGGAGCACAATGTCCAGATCAACTGCATGGGCCCAGGCGGAACGTATACTTCCATGACCGACGAAATTCTCCGAGCCGGCGAGCGGGCAGGCTGGAAGGAGACCGAAGAGGCGCTAGAGATTCGGGAAACCGGCGGAGTCGCGCCGGAGAAGCAGATTCAGTTGGCATTGTTCTTGGCTTCCGAACAGTCCAATCACATCAGCGGGAAGCTGATCCACGCTTCGGACGATTGGAAGAAACTGCGATCCGAAAATATTCACCCGGAGGCGTACACGCTGCGCCGGACACAGAAAGTAAGCAATTAGCCACAGATGAACACAGATGAACACGGATCAAAGAATTATACGCTTCCATTCGACCTTGGGCTTTTGGAAATTGACAAGTAGGCAAAGAGTCTTGCCTGAAGCACGCAAGTAGTTGATGCATTGCGCCATATGCTCGTTCGCCAGACGCTCAACACATTTCAGTTCGAGCACCAGGACATCTTCAACTAAGATGTCCGCAAAATATTCACCGACGCGACACCCTTTGTAACTGACATCGAATGATTGTTGAGATAGAGCCTTTATTCCGCGAAGGTTCAGTTCGATCAGCAGGGCCCGTTCGTAGACCTTCTCCAGGAATCCCGCTCCCAGCGTATTGGATACCTCGAAGACCGCTCCCAGCACCCTTTCAGTTAATCCGTGTTCGTCTGTGTCCATCTGTGGCCAATATGAATGTGCGGTCTTGCGGTCCGGCCTCTCTCTTCAACTGCCCGCAGGCCGCGAAAATATCCCGCCCTCTCGGCTTCCGCACAAAACACGGCATGGCTCGCCGCACGATGGCCTGAAACGCATGCACCCGCTCGGCGTCCGGCGTCTCAAACGCAATTCCCGGCCCCGGATTCAGCGCGATCAGATTCACCTTCGCGTTCAAATTCGCCAGCAGTTTCACCACCCGCCGCGCATCGGCATCCGTATCGTTCACGCCCTTCAGCAGCACGTATTCGAACGTCAGCTTCTCCCACGGACGCAGTGGATACGCCTTGCATGCCTCGAGCAAATCCTTCAGCGAATATTTGCGCGTGATCGGCATCAGCTTCCGCCGCTGATCCTCATACGATGCATTCAGCGAAATCGCCAGCTTCGGCCGCACCGGCTCGCGTCCCAGTTCGGCCATCTTCGGAATGATCCCGGCCGTCGACAGCGTAATCCGCTTCTGCGAAAGTCCGATCCCTTCCGGATCGGTCAAGATCCGCGTCGCTTTGATGACGTTGGGCAGGTTCAAGCAGCGGCTCGCCCATCCCCATCATCACGATATTCAAGCGGTCGCTGGCTGTGGAAATCTCGTGCGCCCGCATGATAAACAGCACCTGCCCCACGATCTCGCCGGCCGTCAGGTTCCGCTCCAGGCCCATCAGCGCCGTCAGGCAGAACTGACAATTCACCGGACAGCCCACCTGGCTCGAAATGCAGATCGTGTCGCGGCCCTCTTCCGGCATCAGGACCGCTTCCACCGTGCGATTGTCCTGTAGTTTCAACAGATAGCGCCGGGTACCGTCCGTGGACTTATACTCGGCGGAAGGCTCCGGCAGCCCTACAGAGAGCTTCGAAGCCAATTGTTTTCTTAGATTTAGCGGGAGACTGGTGATCTGAACTAAGTCCGAGACCTTTTGCCGGTAGACGGCATCGTAAACTTGACGGGCGCGAAACGCCGGTTGGTCTTGTCCCAGGGTTTCTTGTAGATCCGGAAGTTCAAGGCCTACAATAGCTTGCGACACGTACCAGTATAGCTCAGGCGCTGCTTGGCGAGAACCGCGATAAGATAAAAGAGAAGACAAAATGGCTAGCGCAGTTCAAACCGTCCGCGATATCGAAGCGACCACGCTGAAAAACGGGGTCCGTGTAATCAGTGAGGAAATGCCTCACGTGCGTTCCGTCTCCATGGGCGTCTGGATCAAGACCGGGTCGCGCCGCGAGACATCGGAAGAAAACGGCATCTCGCACTTTATCGAGCACATGGTGTTCAAGGGCACCAAGAATCGCTCGGCCGAAGAGATCGCGCGCTCGGTGGATTCCATCGGCGGCGGCCTGGATGCCTTCACCGCCAAGGAGATGGTCAGTTACAACACCAAAGTGCTCGATGAGCATCTGCCGGTTGCCTTTGATGTGCTGGCCGACCTGGTTCGCAATCCCCTGTTTCGCGAAGAGGACATTGAGAAGGAAAAGGGAGTCATCCTGGAAGAGCTGAAGATGGACGTGGATAATCCGGAATATCTTCTGCACGATATCTTCTCCAGCAATTTCTTCAAGGATCATCCGCTGGGCAAGCCGATCATCGGCAGCAAGGATACCATTCGCGCGTTTGATCGCCAAATGATCGATGGGTATTACCAGCGCTATTATTCCCCGTCCAACATCCTGATCACAGCCGCCGGTAATTTGAATCATGGGGAATTGGTGGAGCTGGCCCGTAAGCACTTTGAGGATTTGAAGATCAGTCCCCAGCTGGCTCCCGAAGTGGCGCCCGTGCCGCACGCGCGCCTAGTATTCCGCAACAAAACGTCACTCGAACAGACTCATCTGTATATGGGCGTGCCTGCGTATCCGTTTTCGCACGAGCTGCGCTTTGCCTGCTATGCCATGAACACGCTCTTGGGCGGCGGGATGAGCTCCCGGTTGTTCCAAAACATCCGCGAAAAGCAGGGCCTTGCATATGCGGTGTATTCCGAGCTTGCCATGTACCGCGACACTGGATGCATGGCCATCTACGCGGGCACCGCTGTCGAGACCGCCGCTCAAGTGATTCAGTCCATCGTGAAAGAATTGCGCGAGATCAAAGAGCATCTGGTGCCGGCCGAGGAACTGCGCCGCACCAAGGACAATCTAAAAGGCTCATTCATGCTCGGGCTGGAATCCACGTCCAGCCGCATGACCAACCTGGCCCGGCAGGAACTGCATTTCAAGCGCTTCTTCTCGCTGGATGAGATGATCGAGAAAATCGAAGCCGTAACCGCGGAACAAATTCGTGATATCGCCAACGAGTTCTTCCAATCGAAGAACATCACGCTGGCCATGCTCGGCAACCTGGGCGACTTTCGGATCAAACGCGAGGACCTCGACTGCTAAATTGCACCGCTGGCAAACTGGCGCGATTCGCGCTCGTATTGTGCGCGTTTGCGGGGTCCCTGTCCGCTCTGGATCTGAAATCGCTTAAGCCGCAAGGCTATGTGAGCGACTTCGCCAACGTCCTGGATCCGCAATCGAAAGCGCAACTGGAAGCTTATTGCGGCCGGGTGGAGCAGGTTACCGGCGCACAAATGGCGCTGGTGACGATCAAGTCGCTGGATGGCGAGCCGATTGAGGACGTAACCAACGCCCTCTACCGCCAGTGGGGCGTCGGCAAGAAGGGCAAGGACGAGGGGATCATGTTCCTGCTCGCCATTGGCGATCGTCGCGATCGCATCGAGGTCGGCTATGGTTTGGAACCGATCCTTCCTGACGGTTTTGCCGGCGGGATCACGCGTAGCATTCAGCCGCTTCTTCGGCAGGGCTCCTACGGGCCGGCTATGTTTGCGGCTGCCCAGCAGATGGGATCCGAGATCGCCCGCGCCAAAGGCGTTGTGCCCAATTCCGGCTCACGGCCGCGCACGCGCCAAGCTCCCGGACGTCAGGGTATTCCATGGCCGCTGATCGTAGTTGGCATTGTCGTTGTGCTGTTTCTACTTCGATCTGGCGGTGGTGGCGGCGGCACAGGCTTCCTCACCGGCATGCTTCTCGGTAACCTATTAGGCGGCGGACGAGGCGGTGGTGGTGGCTGGGGCGGCGGTGGTTTCGGCGGAGGTGGTGGTGGAGGCGGGGGATTCGGCGGCTTTGGCGGAGGGGATTCCGGAGGCGGTGGGGCATCCGGTAGCTGGTAACTAAAAATGGAAGATAAACTTCAGGAACTCGTCGATCGTCTGAAGACCGCGCAGGGTGAACGATTACGTTCGGTTATTTTGTATGGCTCCGCGGCCGCGGGCGAGCATAACGAGCACTTCTCCGATCTCAATATTTTGTGCGTGCTCACGCGCGTAACGCCCGCCGAACTAGCCGATTCCGAGCCTGTTTTCAAATGGTGGCGCGCGCAGGGGAATCCCTCGCCGCTGCTGTTGAGTGAAGACGAGCTGCACGCTTCCACGGATTGTTTTCCGATCGAATTCCACGACATGCACGAGCGGCACCGCATCCTCTACGGACCGGATGTCATCCAAAGCCTGGTGATCGATCGCACGTTCTATCGCGCACAAGTTGAGATGGAGTTGCAGGGCAAACTGCTGCGGCTGCGGCAGAAGGCCGCTGAAGTGCTCTTGGATAAACCAGTGCTGCTGCGCCTGATGATCGATTCAGTGCCGAGTTTCCTGGTGCTGGCGCGGCACGCCTTGCTGGTGTCGGAAAAACCATCCGGCTGGCGAAAGCGCGAGATCGTTCGCGGACTGCCGGCAATTGGCGTGGACGGCACGCCGTTTGATACGTTACTCGACCTTCGGGAGCAGAGCAAGCGAGCCAATGATGTGGATCCGGAGGCGCTCTTCGCGGCCTACCTCCGCGAGATCCACGCATTGGTAAGCCATGTGGACCAGATACAGAAATGAGGATGCCATGAAAATCGCATTAGTTGTTATTGGAGTGATCGTTTTAGCCGCCCTGGGCGTCTTCGGGTGGGCCATGGGCTCGCGCAATACATTGGTCACCGAGCGCGAATCGGTGAACGCGGCCTGGGCGCAGGTGGATGTTGCGCTGCAGCGCCGCGCCGACCTGATCCCGAACCTGGTCGAAACCGTCAAGGGTTTCGCCAAACAGGAACAGGCCGTAATCAAGGAAGTGACGGATGCACGCGCGGCTTTGGGTGGCGCACGCACGCCGTCGGATAAGATCGCGGCCAATGGACAATTAGACAGCGCACTCAGCCGGTTGCTGGTGGTCGTAGAGAATTATCCGCAATTGAAGTCGAACGAGAACTTCCTGCGTTTGCAAGACGAGCTGGCTGGAACCGAAAATCGCATCGCGGTTGAGCGCCGCAAGTACAACGAGACCGTGCAGCGCTATAACACCGATATCGAGCTGTTCCCCAACAACATCGCCGCGTCGATGTTCGGTTTCGCGCGTAACGATGCGTACTTTAAGACCGATCCCGGCGCGCGCAACGCTCCCAAAGTCGCGTTCTAGGCGATCCAGGCAACCCACCGAATGCCAGGCAAGCGCTCTGCTGCTGATCGGCGCAACCACCGGTTATCAGACGCGCGTGTTCGCCGAGGCCGCCGAACGCCTGGGATATGAGCTGATTCTCGCCACCGATCGCTGCCATGTGCTTGACGATCCATGGGGCGATCGCGCGATCGCTCTGCGTTTCGAAGACCCGCTGGGCGCCGCAGCAACCTTGGCGAACTTCCGAAGTGGACGGTATTGTCGCCGTCGGCGACCGTCCGGCTTATATCGCGGCCCTCGCAGCAGAGCGCCTCGGCATCATTTACAACTCGCCCGATTCCGTTAATGCCAGCCGCAACAAGTTTCGCGCGCGCGAGAGATTTCGCGCCGCCAGCCTGCTGATTCCTGAATTCCGCCGCATTGCCCTGTCGGCAGATCCCCGAAAATGCCGCATTGGACGCCCGCTACCCGTGCGTCCTCAAGCCGCTGGGACTATCCGCCAGCCGGGGTGTCATTCGCGCTGACAATCCCGCCGAATTCGCCATTGCTTTTCAGCGCATCGAAAAACTTCTTGCCGATCCCGATATCGCGCGGCTGCACGAAGATCAAGATCGCTTCCTGCAAGTGGAGAGTTTTATCGAAGGCCGCGAATTCGCGCTGGAAGGGCATCCTCACCGACGGACAGCTGCGCGTACTCGCGATTTTCGACAAGCCCGATCCTCTGGATGGTCCATTCTTTGAAGAAACCATTTACATCACGCCGTCGCGCGAGGATTCGGCAACACAACGCGCTATCGTCCAAAGCACCCAAGCCGCGATCGCTGCGCTGGGTCTTAGTCAGGGCCCCATCCATGCCGAAATGCGCGTGAACGGCGCCGGAGTCTGGATGTTGGAAGTCGCCGCCCGGCCGATTGGTGGATTGTGCGCGCGAGTTTTACCGGGACTTGAAGAACTGATTCTGCGCCATGCGGCTGGTGAAGACCGGGCGCCATCGCACTGGCCCGCCGCCGGCTTCCGGGTGTCATGATGATCCCGATTCCACGCGAGGGAATCTACGTGAATACGGAAGGCTTGGAAGAAGCCCGCGCGAAACCGGCGATCGAAGACGTGATCATTACCGCCAAGCAGGGTCAAAGGTTGATCCCGCTTCCGGAAGGAGCCAGTTACTTGGGTTTCATCTTCGCGCGGGGGATTCGCCTGACGCCGTGGACCGTGCCCTGCGAAATTCACACCAGCAGCTGCGGTTCGAAATAGCAACCGGCCTTCCGGTGATTTAATTCTTGGCTTGCTGGAGGAACGTAGCCCGGGCGGCAGCGCCGCGCCCGCTCCGAAGAAATAGTCTTCCATTTGCTTCAGCAGGAACTCCTGCGCTTCCTGGGTGCCCAGGTTGAGCCGGTACTCGTTCATGATCATCTTCATCTGCTCCAGCCACATCTTCCAAGCTTCCTTGGAAACGTTCTCATAGATGCGCTGGCCCAGCGGATGGCTGTCGAAAGGGAGCTTCGTCGAGCCCCGGCATTTCGCGCTGAAACTTGACGCAAAATACGGTTCGCTTGCCCTTTTCTTCCACCTTGGGCGCGCCCAGGCCGCCGGTTCCACAACCCATTCCGTACGCTCCTTGAACCTTCAGGATACCAGAGGACCGCGCTAGGCCAAGCGTTTTTCGGATGCAGCCATGTCTTCGCTGGGCGGATTTGGGGTGGGCGGGGTCTTCTTGTTGCTGTAAAGATATTCGGAAAGACGCAGGGGCATGGGGGCGCCCTTCTCCATGGACCGCTGCACGGCCTTTTGGTAGCGGCGCAGAGTCTCGCGTTTCACCGGCTCCCGGATTTGGCAAGCCTCGATGTCGAGCAGGATGTCTATCTCCCAGGGCTGGAACGTGTTACGGTTCATGGCGCCCCGAATCAGCTCCTGCATCAGGCGGTTAAAGCGGTTCAGGCGGGCTTCGCTATCAATGGTCTGGACGAGCATATGGGGCCTTTTTCCTTATCGACAGTATCGTTAAGAAACTTGAACCATTTTTTCGAGGACAATAAAACCTGAGCCTCGAAGAATGCCTAATGCCAAGTTCGACCCACCCCGCCTTGCGCTGAACCGGATTTACACCAAAGCCGGCGATCAGGGCCAGACCCACTTGGCCGGCGGGCAGCGTGTCTCGAAAGACTCCGCGCGCATCGAGTGCTACGGAACCGTAGACGAACTGAACGCATTCACGGGCATGGCCGCTATTTCGGCTGCTGAGTCTGTGCCTGCGATGGTTCCCATCCTGCGCCGCGTACAACACGAACTGTTCAACCTGGGATCCATCCTGGCCACCCAGCCCGAGGACGTGCATCCCAACCAGGCGCGGGTCACGGAGGTTGAGATCCGGCAACTGGAGACCGAAATCGATCGGATGAACGCCGATCTTGCTCCCTTGCGTTCCTTCGTCCTCCCTGGCGGTACTCGCTTGAACACCGAGCTCCACGCCTGTCGCACCATTTGCAGGCGAGCCGAGCGCTTGGCTGTCACGTTGGGGCGCGAAGAACCGATCCCGCCCGAAGCAATTCAATACTTGAATCGGTTGAGCGATGCATTCTTCGTCTGGAGCCGCTGGGTGAACCACCAACTCGGCGTTCCCGAAGTGCTGTGGGAACCCAACCAGTCGGCGTCCGGTACTATTTAGCGATATCCGATCTCGTGGCGATCATAGGCTTGCCGCATCCGTCGAAGCTCTTCGACATTGTTCCACAAAGCGTCGCGCTCACGGCCCGACAAATGATTGTCCTCGATCACTTTCTGAATATCTCCGATGGCGTGATCCAAATTGCCTTTATCGAACTTGCCGTTCCGCCAATGCTCGGCGAAATCGTGCAGCCGGCGGTCGGCGCGCGTTAGGCGTCCACGGTCGCCGCCACTGAGGCGCCAAACCGCGTATCCCCGATTGAGGTCGCCATGCACACGTTCAACAATTGCCGAAACCGTCTCTGGCCGGTAACGTCCTTGTGAGCCGAATTGCGCCTGGCTGGTAGCCGCCAAGGCTGCCAGAACGACGACACCAAGAAAACCACCGAGCATTTGTCGCACTAATTTCACCTCTTTCCCATACCACACCGCCGTTCATAAATGAGCTATTCTATTTTGATTGAGATTCGTTAGTCATGCTGAAGGGTGTCTCCTGATTCCCACGCCTCGTCTGCGCTCCGGTAGCCGGAAAAACATTTGACCGTTCGGGGACATGCTTCCCTTGCAGTAAGTTTTCGTTTGCGATAACTAACTGCCGCGCAGCCCACCGCGCGGTCCAAATTCTACGAGGAGGATTTTGTGACACTCAGCCCCCAGTTTCGTTTTCTACGACCAGCCTTGCTCACCGCCGCTGTTCTGGCGTTAACCCTCGCTACTTACGGACCATTACATGCGCAGCAGATTCTAGGCGCGATCACCGGCACCGTGAGGGACGCTTCGGCGGCCGCAGTGCAGGATGTGACCGTATCGGCGCGCAACGTCGCGACGAACCTGACGGTGACAGCGCGTTCCCAGTCCACCGGATCCTATGTTCTCTCCAATCTTCCCGCCGGCACCTACGAGCTTACTTTCAGCAAGGAAGGATTCGAGAAGGAAACTCACACCGAGATCCTGGTGAATGGCGATCGCACCACCACCGTAGACGGAAGTCTCAAGGTCGGTTCGGTGGCCACCAGCGTGGAGGTGATCGGGACGCCGCTGATGAACCAGGTGGACGCCACCACCGGCTACGTTGTGGACCAAGCCACTATCGAACAAACGCCGCTGGGTACCGGCAGCTTCACGCAGTTGGCTATCATGAGCCCGGGCGTTCACGCCGATTTCCTGGGCGGCGCCGGAAGTAACTCCGGCCTCGGCAATCAGGCCATTTTCGCCAACGGCCAGCGCGATACCAGCAACAGCTTTTCGCTCAACGGCATCGGCACCAACAATTTGTTCAATGGCAACACCACCAGCCAGGTTGGCGAGGATCGCTTCAGTTTTAACATCGGCGAGAGCTTCGGCGCGGGTGGTGAAATCCAAACCAGCACTTCGGTGTACGGGGCCATCGGACAAGCTCTCCCAACTCCTCCCACCGAGGCCATTCTGGAGATCGCCGTCAATTCCGCCATGTACGACGCCACGCAGGGCGCCAATAGCGGAGCGCATATCAGCGTGCTCACCAAATCCGGCGCTAACGACTTGCACGCCGAGGTCTACGAGAAGTTCCAGAATAGCGCCATGAATGCCGCGCCGTTCTTTTACAATGCCTCGCCCATCCTGGCGCCCAATTTCCTGAACCGGAATCAATTCGGCGCTACGCTTGGCGGTCCTATCAAGAAGAATAAGCTCTTCTACTTCCTCTCTTATCAGGGAGTCCGTATCGCCGACTCCACCGATTCCACCAAAGAAGTCACGGTTCCGCTCTCACTCACCGACGATCGCAGCTCACAGGGAATCATCAACACCATTCAAAACGCTTACGGGAAAACCCTCCCGGCTAGCGCGCTCAGCACGCAAGCGCTGGGATTGCTGGCAGCCAAAGGCTCCAACGGCCAGTATTTGATTCCGAGCGCTCAGATCACCAATCCCACCACCGCGACCATATTGGGTTATGACGCCGTGGTGCAAGGAGTCAACGCGCAATCGAAGGTCGACCAGGGAATCGCGAATGTCGATTACGTCCTGAGCGACAAGGACCGGCTGGGCGTGAAATACTACATCCAAACCGATCCCACCACGAATCCATTCGGAGCGGCCGGCGTCTTGCTCGGATTTCCACAACAGCTGTCTTCCGGCAGCCAGGTGATTTCGCTGAACAATACCGTGATTCTCACGCCGTCGCTGACTTGGGAGCAGCGCGCCGGCTTCACCCGCATGCGTGCCTACTCGGATACCAGCCAAGAATACACGCCGAGTCAGTTCGGAATCGCTCTTCCCGGCGGGGCCACACAATTTCCGCAAGTGGAAGTCCACGTCGCCGATCCAACCATTGGCAACGGCCTTCAATTCGGACCTAGCACCAGTTTCGGCAATGCGGGCATGTTTCAAAACCAGTGGGAATATGGAAGTTCTCTGAATTGGATCAAGGGCCGCCACACCATCGCGGTTGGCATGTCCTGGGATCACACGCAGCTCAATATCATTAACAACAACGTCAACACCGACATCGTCGAATTTAAGAATTTCGAAACCTTTGCCGAAGGCCAGCTCCGCCCAGGCAATTACTCATCTGATTTTGCGGGATCGGCCAACCGTTACTATCGTTCCGACACAGTCGGTGCTTACATCAACGACAACTACAAATTACGCAGCAATCTGACAGTGACGCTCGGCCTGCGTTGGGACTTTGACGGACCACTGTCGGAAAAATACGGAAAGCTGACTGCGTTCAATCCGAGCCTATATTCCTACAACTCGGACACCGACACCATCGTCAATTCCGGACTCGAGATTGCCGGAAACAATCCGACCTATGGAACGCCCGGAGCGAGCAACACCCTCATGAAGCAACGCCAGTGGGGCTTTGCGCCGCGCATTGGCGTTGCCTGGGCGGCCACCTCCCATCTCACCGTACGCACCGGATTCGGTATGTACTACGATCGCGGGGAATTCTTCAGCTATCTTTCGCCGCCCGCCGGCGCGGGTTTCAACGGGCCGTTCGGCGTCACCTTGGCGCCGCCCTTTGTCTCGCCCGAATTCGCGGCCAGCGGCGCAACTTTGGCGAGCCCATTTGGATCCAACCCCCCGCCCACGCCCGCGGGAAGCGCGGCAGCATTCACGGCGTTGTTGCCCAATATCAGCCAAACTATTTCTGGCGACTATCCCGCGGGTAACGCGTTCGGCCCATTTGTGTTCGGCGGCTACGACATCCACAACAAGCTGCCTTACACCGAAAACTGGACCTTCGATCTTCAATACCAACTCCAAAATTGGCTCTTCAGCGCCGGCTACATCGGCAATCACGGCCAGCATGAGATTCTGCCTATTCCGTTCAATGAGCCAATCCTCGCCACGCCTCAGCACCCAGTGAACGGTCAGATTTATTCTTACGGCGGCACCAACTACGACGCCCAAGGAAACTATGTGAATCTGAGCACCGAGCCGATCTCGACAGGGGAATACTCCGGCAACGCGCCCATTCGCGTGCCTTACATCGGATATGACATGAATTCCGTTCTGTACGAGGCGGAGGGCGTCTCCAACTATAATGCGCTGCAGCTTCAGGTTCGCAAGCGCTTTTCAAGCGGCCTGCAGCTTACGGCTACCTATACCAGGTCGCATTCCCTCGACGAACAAAGCGGTCTGGGGCTCTTCTTGACCGGCAACAACCCGAACACTCCCAGGACCAGCTACGCATCGTCCGATTTCGATCGGCCCAATGTATTCCTGATCAACTACAGCTACACTCTTCCCAAGCTGACCACGAACAAAGCCCTGGGCGTCGCAATCAACGGCTGGACCATCGGCGGACAGACCGTGGCGCAGAGCGGCGAACCCTACAGCCTCTACGACTATTCGGGGTCGGTAGGAAGTCTATATTTCGGAACCGACGTCGAAATTTCCAACCCGATTCTTCCACTGAAGCCAGGCGTGACGGCGGGCCAGGCGACGCTCCAGGGCACTACTGGCGTGAATCCATCCAGGCCGGTGATCAACGTCAGCGATTTCTACCCGCAATTTGTGCAACCGGGAACGAACGGGGTGCCCGCCTGCGAACCAGGGGTGGGCTGCGATAGCTATGAGTCGGACTTCGCGAACACCGGGCGGAACCTGTTCCGCGCTCCTTTCGGGGTGCGCTTCGACATGTCGCTGGGCAAGGAATTCGTATTGAACGAGCGTTTCCGGCTGCGCTTCAACTTCGATGCCTTCAACGTTTTCAACCATCCGGATTTTGACGCGCCGAATAACTTCGCTCAGTTCTTCGAAGACTATTCCGCGCCCCCATTGGCAACTCCGTTGGGAAGCGCGGGCTACATCCAGCACACCATCGGAAGCTCGCGGTTCTTGCAGCTCTCGATGCACTTGAGGTTCTAGTGGTATTGCCCGCTTCCTTTGGTCGCGGCTCGGTAAGATAGACAGCGCTAATACCGAGCCGTGACCGGAGGGAGCGGTAAATCTTGTTTTCACATTGAAGCTGCTCATCTTTTCGGATATTCACGGAGACAAAGCCGCGCTCGAACGATTGATGGCCATCGAAGCGGATTACTACTTCGCGGCCGGAGATCTGGCGACGTTCGGGCGCGGTCTGAACGCCATGGGTCCGATTATGCAGAAGCACGCCGAGCGAATGTATGTGATTCCCGGCAATCATGAATCGGAAGACGATATCGCTCGTTTCTGCCGCGAATTCGGCTTTCACGATTTTCACGGCAAGACGATGAACATCGCTGGCTGTCATGTCGCTGGGCTCGGCTATTCTAACCCCACACCCTTCAATACGCCGGGCGAATACAGCGAACAGGAGCTGGCCGATCGCCTCAATACATTCTCCGGGCTCGATCCGCTGGTTTTGATTTGCCACACGCCTCCCAAAGGCACCGCGCTTGATCGCGCCGGAGAAGGCAAGCATTTCGGGAGCACGGCGATCGCCGAATTCATCGCCAGGGAGCAGCCGCTGTATTTCTATTGCGGCCACATCCACGAAGCCGCAGGACAGTCGGCCACGCTGGGCCGTACCCAAGGCTGGAACGTCGGAAAGCGCGGCCAGTTGCTGGAGTTGCCGCCCCTGGTAAAATGAAACTTCCATGACCTTCGAAGAACACGAACGAGAGTACGCTTCGCTCCGCCAGCAGGCTGACGCTGTGCGGAGCTATCTTTGACTCCTCCAACAAGAAGCTGCAGATAGCCAAGATCGAACAACAGATCTCGGATTCCGATTTCTGGAATCAGCCGCCGGAAAAGTCCCAAAAGATCATGCAGGAGCGCAAGCGCCTGGAGCAAGCCATCGCGGACGAGGCCGAGATAGTGCGCCTGACCTCCGATCTCGACACGCTGTTCGAATTGGGGCGCGAAGGTGAAAGCGTTGCGGCCGACCTGGATCGCGAGATGCAGAGCTTCTCGGCGCGCTTGGAAGTGCTGGAAACCGGGATGCTGCTCAACGGCCCCAACGACGGCAAGAGCGCTATCATGGCCATCCATCCCGGCGCGGGCGGCATCGACAGCCAGGATTGGGCCGAGATTCTGCTGCGCATGTATCTGCGTTGGGCGGAGCGCCACAACTTGCAGGCTGTTGTTACGGACCGCCTGGAGGGTGAGGGCGCGGGCATCAAATCGGCAACCATCGAGATCGAAGGCGAAAACGCCTATGGGCTGCTGCAATCGGAAATTGGAGTGCATCGGCTGGTGCGAATTTCTCCCTTCGATTCCGCGGCGCGGCGGCATACGTCGTTCGCATCGGTCTTCGTATATCCGCAGATTGAAGACGATATCAATATCGATATTAAGCCCGAAGATATTCGCGTCGATGTTTTTCGCGCATCGGGCGCCGGCGGCCAGCACGTCAACCGGACTGAATCGGCAGTACGGATGACGCACATTCCTACTGGACTGGTGGTCCAATGCCAGAACGAGCGCTCGCAGCATAAGAATCGCGCCAGCGCCATGAAGCAGATGCGCGCGCGGCTGTACGAATATGAGCTGGAGAAGAAGCGGGTGGCGGACAAGAAGGTGGAGGACTCCAAGCTCGAAATCAATTTCGGAAGCCAGATCCGAAGCTACGTGCTGGCGCCCTATCGGATGGTGAAGGATCATCGCACCAAGCTTTCCATCGGCGATGTGGATCGGGTTTTGGATGGCGATCTGGACCGATTGATGCACGCCTTCCTGGTTTTCAAGCATACCGGCAAGATTGCGGGCGATGGAAAAGACGATCTCCCCGACTATCAGATGGCCGCGCGCCGCGCTGATCCGCAGCCGGAGAATTGGTCGCATTTCCGACCGAGACGGTGTACGGTTTGGGCGCGAACGCCCTGGATCCGGCGGCCATCGATAAAATCTACGCCGCCAAAGGCCGCCCGCCGACGAGTCCCGCTGATCGTCCACGTCAGTTCCATCGAAATGGCCAAGGAACTGGTGCGCGAGTGGCCGGAAGCCGCCGATAAACTGGCGCGGATCTTCTGGCCCGGGCCGCTGACGCTGGTGCTTCCCAAGAAGCCGCATGTTCCGGACCGGGTCACCGCCGGCTTGGATACGGTGGGAATCCGCATGCCAGCGAATCCGATCGCGCAAGCCCTGATCCAAGAGGCAGGTGTTCCCATTGCGGCCCCCAGCGCCAATCGGTTCACGGAACTTTCACCGACCACCGCGCAGCACGTCCGGGATGCTCTGGGCAAGCCAGATCGCAATGGTTCTCGACGGAGGCCCGACCACGGTCGGCATCGAATCCACGGTTCTTTCGCTTGCAGGCCCCGACGCTGTGTTGTTGCGGCCCGGTATGGTGACGCGGCAGGAAATCGAAGCCGTGATTGGGCCGGTACAGGTGCTCGGACCGGTCTCGGAGGGCGCTCACGCCTCGCCCGGATTGCATCACCGCCACTACAGTCCTAAGACTCCCCTGATTTTGGTCGAGCCTGGAAGGCTTCCCTCCAAGGGCCGAGGAATCTGCCTTCGGATGCCGGACGATCCCCGGGACTATGCAGCGGTGCTTTATGAAAGGCTGCATGCGGCGGACGCTGAAGGCTGGGACTGGATCGCCCTTGAACGCCCGCCGAGCACTGATGAGTGGTCAGCGATTCGCGATCGCTTGGAGCGAGCCGCGGCGCTTCCGTAATTTACTTGTCGTAGCAGGCCGACGGCGCCCAACCCGTAGCGTCGGGCTGCTTGCGGAAATGCGTGCTGGTGATCATGGTGCGGAACAGATAAACCGGATCGTTGACGATGGTTTTCACTATCAGCCATTCGGCTTCGGGTTCCTTGATCACGTCGAAGAATTCCTGAACTGTCGTCTTGTCGCTGTAGGGCACTCCGTTGCGCCGCAGATAGCCGGACGCGAGATGGCTGGTATTCACTTCCAGCGACCCGCCTTTGGTCGGATCAAACGCCGCTCCGAAATATCCGATGCCGCCGGCCGGTCCCAGCCAGCGCGCGGACGAATAACCTTGTAGCGTCGGCGGACCGCTGGGAGCTTGCGGCGGACCGAAGTGGAACAGGCGCGTTTGCGTGCCCGCATCCGCTTCCACCTTCAACGTGTTGTCGTCCTGCCAGGTAATGTGCAGGCGCGTGGGAATGCGCATCAGACCGGCCGCACCGTAAGCCTTGCATTGAGCGCCTGCGGCATCGTCCTTGGCCGGATCCCATTCTTTCGCCATCTTCTGGCCCGCGGGATTCAACGGTACGCCGGAGAAATCGCCCTTAGGCGCGGCGATCATGCGGAACCGCCAGTCTTCGGTGACGACGGCGACCCAGTAGCCGGTGAGATCGATGGGCCCGGTTTCCTTGGCTGGCTTGGGCGGGCCGGGAGGCGGTCCACCCGGAAACTGCGCGAACAGCGCGGGCGCAAAGGCCAGAATTGCTATAGCGTAGATCGATATCTTTCTCATTTCTCGCCCTTCAAACTTTTGTACACGGCTTCGACGAACTTGTCCGTCGTCCAAAAGCCGGTGGTGGAACCGTATAACGGATCGTAATCCTGCGTGGGACGCGCGGCCTTCACTTGCTCCAGCGTCATGCCCTTTTTGATCAAGCTCTGGATGCGATCGCGAATAATAATGGTCATTTCGCGGAAGTTCAGCACGTCGCCGAAGTCGCACAGCCGCCCGTGGCCGGGGATCACCATGGTGCCGCCTTCCTGGCCATAAACCGGGATGATCAGGTCGACGATCTTCTGCAGCGCGTCGATGGTGCCCTGTATGCTCCCGCCGGCGGCGAGATCGATGATCGGGTAGTTGGTGGTGGTGAAGATGTCGCCGGTGGAAATGACGTCGTCGCGCCGGAAGAACACAATGCTATCGCCATCGGTATGGGCCGCGGACAGATGCAGGATGTCGATGCCTTCGCCGTTGAAGTAGAGCTTCTTCTGATCGCCCAGGAACGTGTCGGTGGGCCAGCCTTTCTCGGGCGAAGGGGCCGCCGTCCCGGTCGGCGCGCTCATGCGATTGAGAACTTCGATTTGCGAAATGACCGCCGCGCCCACGCCCGCGTCCTGAATGTCACCAGTGACGTTGGCGCCGACGATGGTGCTGCCGGCCAGGCGGATCTTTTCATTCCCGCCGGTGTGATCGGCATGGTAATGCGTGTTGATGATATAGCGAATGGGTCCGGTTGAAATGGACTTGATCGCGGCCAGAACCTTATCGGCATTCGCCGCTAAGCCCGTATCCACCACCAGTACGCCGTCTTTGCCGGTCTGTACGGTAATGTTGCCGCCCGCGCCGACAATCATGTAGATGTTGCCCTGCACCGGCAGCACGTGGACTTCAGCGTTCTGATTTTGCGCGCAGGCCAAGCCCGCGGTCGCGATCAGTAATGTAAAGAGGGTCTTCATTTTGCGTCCGCCTTCTTAGCCGGAGCAGCGCCACGGATCTTGTTTTGATATTCGGGGTACATGGTGTCCGCTCCGCCCCTCGCCGCTTGCGGCGGGATGCCATGAGCGGCCGGAAATTCGTCCAGGAACTTATTAGTGCCGGGCAGATGATGCGGGATCACGCCCTTCGGCCGGATCACCTCTTCCACGCTTTCGCACGGATAAGGCGCGATCTGGCCGCCGATTTCATATAGGTAATCGCGCGTGCGAATAAACGGCTCGGTGAGATAGGGAGGATCGCGAATCACGGTCATGATCGTCAAGTTGTCGCCGTGCCGGATAAAGTGTTCGGTAACCACCGCTCGATCGCTGCGCGGCAGGCCGTTGCGGCGGATCCATCCTTCTTTCAGATGCGTGGTGGTGACGGCCAGCGTGTCGCCTTCCCATTTGCCGGTGGAGAAGCCCTGCGATGTGTGCAGCGCGTAATCGGGCGGATGCGGACGGCCGTCCATCCAGATGGTGCGCTCCGTGCCCCACGCGAAATGGTGGGTATGGATGGCGATCAGGGTCTGCGAATCCTTGTCGAATTCTTCCCAAATGCGAATGCCGGCGAAGCTCGGGACATAATCGGACGGGTGGACGCGGCACTGATATTCGGGCAGCGTAATCAGCGATGCATCCCAGGCGTCGGCGCGGTAACGCGCGGCATCGTTGATGGGGACGCCGAGATAATCGCCCAACTCCGGACCGGGCAGGCGCTCGGGCTCATCTTCGTGCAGAATCTGGAAATTGTTCCAGACGCCGCCGAGATTGACTTGACCGAAGGCCGGGAGCGCCAGGATCAGCAATACGGGGAACAGCCACGCAGACGTGGCCATTCGATTGGTTCTTTGCATAAACCTTCCTATTTTTGAAGCCCGGCCGTGAGGCCAAGCGAGTATTAGTGCGTGACTCACATGATTGTATACAGGTCTGGGCACGTTTTGTCGATTGCCCGCAGTCGGCCAGCCTAAGTCCTTTCCGGTCTTCTCGTACCATGGAAACATTGGCTCCGAATCGATCCAAGAGGTTCTACGAGAAGTGTTGGAGGTGCAGGTCGACGCTGCATGGTGCCGGCTCTGTTTCCGCGGGAGCCCTTTCGGCGATCGCCAGGCACGCGAGTACGCGCCAGATTCTGCACTCCGCCGAAACCGGCTGCGGAGCCACGACGCTGCTGCTCTCGCATCTGAGCGGAATCACACAGTGTTCGCGCTGGATGAGGGCGATAGCCTCTCCAGCGTACGGCGGTCGGCGCTACTTCGGCCGGATATAGTGACGTTTATTGAAGGTCCATCGCAACGCACGCTTCCGCGACATCACTTCCCCGAAAAGCTGCAATTGGCGCTGATCGACGGCCCGCATGCGTACCCGTTCCCGGATCTTGAGTACTACTTCCTCTATCCGCACCTCGACCCGGGAGCCCTGCTGATTCTGGACGACATCCAAATTCGCAGCATCCACAATCTCTTCGATTTTCTGCGCTCCGATGCCATGTTCCGTCTCGACGAGGTGGTTCAGTCCACGGCGTTCTTCACCCGAACGGATGCCCCGGCGTTCGATCCGACGGGCGACGGGTGGCAGCAGCAAGGGTACAACTCGCGAACATTGACGCGGTATGACTGGCGATCGAAGGTGAAGGGCGCGCTTCCAAGTTCCGTAGCAAGGCGTCTTGAGGCCTTCCGTTCGGGTGCCAGTTCCGGCTGCTCAGTCGAGATTCTTCGCGCTTCCGAAAACGGCGCCGTCGAAGGGAGCGCACAATTGACGGAAGATGCGCACCTGTGGGTTCTGGTACATCGCAAGGACGTAAACGGCTGGTGGCCGCAGGGCGGAGGCGAGATCGCTGTGACAGGCGGTCAATGGAGCGTCCAGGTCCAATATGGCGGGCCTGAGGACACCGGCTACGATTTCGAGATCGCGGCGGTTATCATCGGCAGCGCCGTTCACAAGCAATGGTTAGGAAGTCATCCTCCGGTTCAATTGCCTAGACCGCCGGCCGTGCGTGCCGAGGATTATCGGATCGTTACGAAAAGATAGTGGGATATTGGCTGGATGAAGTTCGCGCTTCTGCTTGCTCCTCCCGCTGAGCTTGTTCGCCCAGAACTACGATCTGATCATCCGCAACGGCCGAATCGTCGACGGCACCGGCTCACCCTGGTACGCGGCCGATGTTGCCATCCGCGACGGCCACATCGCGGCCATCGGCCATCTCGACTCGGCCACCGCGAAACAGACCATCGACGCGGCCGGCATGGTGGTGGCTCCGGGTTTCATCGACATGCTGGGCCAGTCGGAAGGCTCGATCCTGGTCAATCCGCATCTGCCGTCGAAGATTTATCAGGGCATCACCACGGAGATCACCGGCGAAGGCGGATCGGCCGCGCCGCTTACCGATGCCATTCGCGCAGCCGACCGCAGCCAGCTACGAACACTACAAAATCGACCCGGCCTGGAACACCTTCCGCGAGTTTTTCGCGCGCCTCGAAAAGCAGGGCATGGGAATCAATCTGGCCAGTTACGTGGGCGCCACGCAGGTGCGGCGGGTGGTGATCGGCGACGGCGATCGCGCGCCCACGCCCGCCGAACTCGAGCGCATGAAAGCCCTGGTGCGCGAGGCCATGCACGACGGCGCGGTGGGCGTATCCACTTCGCTGGAATACGCGCCCGCGCCCTACGCCACCACCGAAGAACTGATCGCGCTGGCGTCGGAAGCCGCGAAAGCTCGGCGGCATCTACGCCACGCACATGCGCAGCGAAGGCGATGCCATCATTCCCGCCATCGACGAAGCCATCCGCATTGGCCGCGAAGGCTCACATTCCGGTCGAGATCTGGCACCTGAAAGCAGCCGGCCGCCAGAATTGGGGCCGCATGCCGGAGGTTGTCGCGCATATCGACGCAGGCGCGCCGCTCCGGTGTCGACATCGGCGCCGACACCTACGCGTATCACTGCCTGGTTCAACAGCTTTTCGGCTTTCATTCCGCCGTGGGCGCACGACGGCGGCGACGCGAAACTGATCGCGCGTCTCAAAGATCCCGCCATGCGCGCCCGCATCCGCAAAGAATTGCAGACGCCCAGCACGACTTGGGACAACGAATGGGACGAGATCCCGGGCGCGGAAGCCATCCTGCTCTGCGTGGTCCAGAACCCGAAACTGCTGCCGCTGCAGGGCAAGACCATCGCGGAAATCGCGAAGCTGCGGAACAAAGACGCCATTCGACACCATCTTCGACCTGCTGATTGAAGACAACGCGGCCACCGACGTCGCGGTGTTCGGAATGTCCGAACCTGATGTTCGTCTCGCGCTGCAGCAACCGTGGGTTAGCGTGTGCAACGATTCTCAAGGCACAGCGACAGATGGTTTGCTCGGCCAGGAGCATCCGCACCCGCGCGCCTACGGAACGTTTCCGCGTATCCTACGGAAGTACGTAAGGGAGGACGGCGCCCTCACGCTGCCAGACGCCATCCGGAAATTCAGCGCGCTGCCCGCCTCGCGTTTGCGGCTGGGAGACCGTGGCGTACTCAAGACTGGCATGTGGGCCGACGTTGTCGTCTTCAATCCAGACACCATTACCGACGTCGCCACCTTCGACAAGCCCAACCAATTGTCGGAGGGAATGCAATACGTGTTGGTGAACGGACGTCCCGGTGATTGATCACGGCAACATGACCAACGCGCTGCCGGGCAAGGTGGTCCGCGGACCGGCCTGGAAACCTTGACTACGAGGTCGCAAAGCGTTCCGCGAGCGTCGACAGAACCCAGGCCCAGCCTTCCGCGTGCCGGCGTCCCATTTCGTCGTCCGGGACTCCGGAATGCCGCAACGTGACCTCGGTCTGATCCCCACGCGGCTCAAACGTCACGGCAACGACGGATTCGACGCCCTGGGTGCCTTCCGACACCCACGTATACTCCGCGTGGCGAGGGCGTTCGATCTTAACGAAGCGCCCATAGTGCGGCCACGTTCGTCCCTCGTGCTTCACTGCAAAATAGTAGAGGCCGTCCACCGTCGCGTTCATGATCAGCCGCTCCGCGCCGAACCACGGGCCGCCGGGACTCTTCGGGTCCATCCAGACATCGAACACCTTTTCGGCGGCCGCGGGGATCGCGCGGGTGACGGTTACGTCCGTGAGTTTCATTTTGCTTTCTCCTGTTTGGCGGCGAAGAATTCCTCCAGCCGATCGAGGCGCGAGGTCCAGAACCGCTCGTACCTTGAAACCCACCGCGAAACATCGCGCAGTGGCTCCGGTGACAGTGTGAGCGTGTTCTCGCGGCCGCTACGGGTGCGCCGCACCAATCCAGCGCGCTCCAGCACCCGGACGTGCTTGCAGACGCCGGTTAGCGACATCGGAAAGGGAGCGGCGACGTCCGAGATGCGGGCCGGCCCACGCGCCAGCCGGCTGATGATGGCCCGCCGTGTGGGGTCGGAAATCGCCAGCATGACATGATCGAGGTTGTTCGCCATTGAATACTGAACCTATCGGTTCAGTATTAACAAAACCGCAAGCCACCTGTCAACGTTGCCCATCCGTTTGTGATATTCGTGTTGGCATAGCTATGACGTTTGAAGGCGTTCGCAAGATCGCGCTGGCGCTCGACGACGTCGAAGAATCGACCTCCTACGGAACACCCGCCTTCAAGGTGCGAGGCGCGCTATTTGCCCGGCTGCGCGACGACATCGGCGCGCTGGTGGTGCACATGAGCATCGACGATCGCGATGCGCTGATCGCGGACGATCCAAAGACCTACTTCATCACCGATCATTACCTCAACTACCCGTGGATTCTGGTAAATCTCGAGCGCGTGCATCCGGACGCCATGCGGGACTTGTTGCGCTCGGCGTGGCGCTCGGCTGGCTCGCCCAAGACAGGAACCAAGGGTCGAACCAAGCAGCGCCCAGGCAAGATAAAGTAGATAGGTAATTCTCCCTGATGAGGACGCATGCGATGAAAACCCTGGTTGGCACGCTGGCGATGGCCGTGGTTCTGGGCGGGCTCCCTGGCGCACTATCAGCCCAGTGGCCGAATTATCCTACGCCCGGAGTTCCCAAAGGGCCCGATGGAAAGCCCGACCTGAACGGGCCAGTTCCAAGGACTGCCGATGGGCATCCGGATTTGTCCGGGCTTTGGGACCTTGCTCGGCCACCGCGACCAGCGCCCAAGGATGGAAGCATCCCTGGGCAGCTGCCGCTTGCACCTCCGCCCCCGCCCGCCGGTGCGGTTGGCCTGGGACCGCGTCCCCCTGGTGTGAGTCAGTTCTTCGACATCGGATCCACCTTGAAAGATGGCCTGCCGATGACGCCCTGGGCCAAGGAGCTACGTGCAAAGCGCAAGGGCGAGAACAACAAAGACAATCCCGACGCACACTGCCTCCCGCTCGGTCTGATGCAATTGCACCTGCATCCACAGCCGCGAAAAATCATCCAGCTGCCCAAGCTGATCGTTATTTTGTATGAGGCTCAGGGCGGCGTCCGGCAAATCTTCATGGATGGGCGTCCGCTGCCGAAGGATGATCCACAGCCCTGGTGGTACGGCTACTCAATCGGGCACTGGGATGGCGACACGCTGGTGGTTGAGACCACCGGGTTCCGCGACGACGTGTGGCTGGACGTGGAGGGCAGCCCGCTGACCAATACCGGAAAGATGACGGAGCGATTCCGGCGCGTGAACTACGGAAATATGGAGATCGAGGTCACGGTGGAGGATCCCAAGGCCTACACCAAGCCCTGGACCGTGATGATCAAGCATCGGGTGATGCTGGACACGGATCTGATCGAGTTCATCTGCAATGAAAACGAAAAGAGTGACGTGCACCTGGTAGGCAATTAGTGTTCCTTATACTCTCCAAACACCGCGCGCAGGCGATCCGATATTTCGCCCACCGTTCCGTACGCCTCCGCGCACGCCAGAATATGCGGCATCAAATTATCGCTCGATCGCGCAGCCGCTTCTAGTGCGGACAACCGAGTCTCTACCGCGTCAGCATCGCGCGAAGTGCGCAATTCCCGTAGCCTAGAGATCTGTTGCGCTTCCAGCGCCGGATCCAGACGAAACATCGTCGGCGCTTCCGGCTCAGTTTGTTGGAACTTGTTGACCCCCACCACTACCGCCTCGCCGCTTTCCACCGACTGCTGATAGGCGTAGGCTGCGTTCTGGATCTCGGACTGAATAAACCCCCGCTCGATCGCCGCCAGGGTCCCACCCATGGCATCAATGCGATCGATGTACTCCTCGGCCCCGCGCTCGATGTCATCCGTCAATTTTTCGATGTAATGGCTGCCCCCAAAGGGATCGGCCGCATTGGTGACGCCGGTTTCGTGCGCGATGATCTGCTGCGTGCGCAGCGCCAACCGCGCGGCATCCTCCGTCGGAAGCCCCAGCGCCTCGTCCTTGCCGTTGGTATGCAGCGACTGCGCGCCGCCCAGCACCGCCGCCAGCGCTTGCATCGATACCCGCACAACATTGACATCCGGCTGCTGCGCGGTGAGCGTGGATCCGGCGGTCTGCACGTGAAAGCGCAGCATCATCGATCGCGAGTTCTTCGCCCCAAAGCGCCCGCGCATGATCTTGGCATAAAGACGCCGCGCGGCACGGAACTTGGCGACCTCTTCCAGAAAATTGCTGTGCGAGTTGAAAAAGAACGATAGGCGAGGCGCGAACGCGTCAACATCCAGGCCCGCTTCAATAGCCGCGCTGATATAGGCGATGGCATTGGCCATCGTGAAGGCCACTTCCTGGATCGCCGTCGAGCCAGCCTCCCGGATGTGATAACCACTGATGGAAATGGTGTTCCACTCGGGCAGTTCGCGGGCGGCCCAGGCGAACAGGTCGGTGATGATCCGCATCGCCGGGCGCGGCGGGTAAATGTAGGTCCCGCGCGCGATGTATTCCTTCAGGATGTCGTTCTGGATGGTGCCGGAGATCTTGCGCAGCGCGGCGCCCTGACTCCGCGCGACCAAAACATAAAAGCACAGCAGGATGGCCGCCGTGGAATTGATGGTCATTGAGGTGGTGATGTCCGCCAGGCGAATGCCGTCGAACAACCGCTGCATGTCCGCGAGCGAGCAAATGGCGACGCCCACGCGCCCCACTTCGCCGGCCGCCAGTGGATGGTCGGAATCCATACCCATCTGCGTCGGCAGGTCGAAGGCGACGGAAAGCCCGGTAATCCCCTGCGACAGCAGATAGCGGTAGCGTTGGTTGCTTTCCTCGGCAGTTCCGAAGCCCGCGTACTGGCGCATGGTCCAGAGCCGGCTGCGGTACATATCCGGGTAGATCCCTCGGGTGAAGGGGTACTGGCCGGGAAGCTCCGCCTGGTTGCTCATGACTTCGAGATCTTGCGCGCCTTCCAGAAAGACGAAATCGCAAACCACGCTATTAAAAGGACAAACAGGGCGCCCACAATCTGTAGTCCGACTGGTTCCTTGCCACGGACGACCCGATATCCGAACACCACGGCCAAAACGAAGAAAACGAAGCCGATCACCTGATTCCAAAGTATGTGAATCGGTCGTATGACTCCCGGGATCACGTGGCCCAGAAACTTCTTTGCCGTTGAAAACATGGACTAGTACTAGTGTAGCGAAACACTTTTCTCCGGTCAGGTGGAATGCGGGGGCTGAGGGAAACTGCTACTGAGAATTGCGATTCGGACCGATAAAAGTAATGCAGAGCGAAAGCCAAAATTTGGCCCACCTACCTTTTGGTGAAACTGTGGTTGCCTCGGCAACATCAAGAAGGTAGAGTGATATCCTAAGAGGGAGCCCGCTGCAAGGAGAAAGGGGCAATGCGTGGAAGAAAAACTGAAAGAACTGATGCAAGAGCTGGGCAATGCGATCAACGAATCGCTATCCGACTCCGACCGCATTGCTGCTGCCATCGGAGAAATTAAGCGCGCCGGATACGACGTCTTCCTGGTGCTCGAAGCCACTATCGGTTTCAACAAACGCGAGGAAAACGGCGAGTACGAGTCCGAAGACGGGGAAGCTGAGGCGGTAGAATCGGAAGCTCCGCCCAAGCGGAAATTTGAGTCCACCGGCAAGATCAAGCTCACTTCACAGGACCAGAAGTTCCTAAGGGCCCTGAAGATCGCCATCGACGAAGAAAAAAGCTAAGTACTAACAACCAACAACTAGAGCAGTTCCTGATATACGTTCCAAGTCGCCTGCACTGCCTTTTCCCAACTGAATTCCTTTGTCCGTTCTTTGCCGGCGTGGATGAGTGTGTCTCGCAACGCCGAGTCTCCAGCAAGCCGTCGCAAGCCTTCCGCGATCGACGAGATGTCGGTCGGATTAACCAGCAGCGCGGCATCACCAGCAACTTCCGGCATCGCCGAGATATTCGAAGTGACCACCGGCACTCCCCGCGCCATGGCATCCAGCACCGGCATCCCGAAACCCTCGTCCAACGAGGGGAATGCAAAGATCGACGCGCGCCTGTACAGTTCCTCAAGCGCTGGACCCGGCACATAGCCGAGCACATGGATGTCCTGTTTGCGCAGGCTACGCTCGATGCGCTGTAGGCCATCCTGCGAATCGAATCCGGACGCGCCGGCCAGCACCAGCTTCCAACCCGGGTCCATCTGTTCAAAAGCTTCCACCAGACGGGCGGTATTCTTGCGGCGCTGGATGGCTCCCACCGCGAGGATCATTTGCTCCCTTGCCTGAGGCTGCGCGGTTGCAGCCGGGGCGCGTGTGCCGTGGTGAATCACGCGAATTCGCGAAGCCTCCACGTCCAGAAGCTCTTCCACTTGCTGCGCCGTAAAGCGGGAGACAGCGATGATCAAATCGGAACGTTCGGCGGCCTGGCGGGCCTGCGCGGCGAAACGCTCGCGGAATTCGGGCGTGGAGTAATCGCCCGAGATCACGAACAGATCATGGAAAGTAGAGACCGCGCGGTGATACTGGGCGGATCCGAGCCTCTGGTTCAAAGCGTGGAACAGATCGGCCGATGACGCGCGATGTTCGCGCAAGAGGCGACGGCTGGCATTGCGGGGAAGCTGTTCGCCAAAGGAACGCAGGAAGCGGTGCGGCCGGTAGCAAAAGCGGAAGCTCGCCTCCGGATGGGTACGCGCCAGACCGTGCAGGATTTCACGCGAGTACACACCCACGCCGGAGAGATCCCGGCCCAGGCTATACGTCGCGTCTAAGGCTATTTTCAATCAGCCAGCATAGCGGTTTTCGATTGAGCCCGTGGCTGCATCGCCAGGCTCCTGCGCTGGCGTTCCACCGCGTATCGAATGGAGCGGGCCAACGGCGCGCACTCCAGCTCGGGCTTCACCAATACATCTTGCGCGCCTTCGCGCAGCAATCGATTCGCCAGGTTTTCGTCGGCCTCGTCGGCCAGGACAACAACCGGAGCGTCGTTTGCGTTGGCATAAATGTCGAGGAACGAATGCAGCAGCGTCGGGCTGTCCGGCAGGCTCAGGTTCAGCAAGACGATGTCAAATTTATCACGGCGCAGGCAGCCGATGGCTTCGGCCAGCTGTTCCACTTGCACGATGCTCGCGGTTCGCCAATTGCACCATTGGCGATTTTCCTGGATCTCCAGGAAGGCTTCGCCCAACAGCTGCTCATCGTCGGAGTCGTCTTCCACCAGCAGAATTTTGAGGATTCTTGGGTCCGGCACTCCTGGTAGTGCCAGGGGGGCGAGCTTTCTCTCAGCTAGACGGCCAGCTGATATTCCTTCAGCTTGCGGTACAAAGTGGTGCGTCCGATGCCGAGCAAGTTGGCGGCGATGGCCCGGTCCCCTTTGGTGTATTCCAGCGCCTCCAGGATGGCCCGACGCTCGATTTGGGTCAGAGGAATAATCGGCGAGTAATTCGACTCCGGCAGTCCGCGGCGTTCGTGTGAAATGGCCTCACCGATTGGCTTGGGCGGGGGCTGAAAGCCCACGGCCACTGAAAGAGCCTGCGCCTTCTTCACGATCAGATGGTTTTGCAGCATGGAGGGCAGCTCGGCGGCGTGCAGTAGCGGCCCGGTGTTGATGGCCACCATGTGCTGGATGCAATTCTCGAGTTCCCGAACATTGCCCGGCCAATCGTAGGAGAGCATCGCCTCCAGCGTTTCCTGCGTAAGGGTATGGCCTTTGCCGTGGCGAGCCAGGAAGTGCGCGATCAATCCCGGAATGTCTTCTTTCCGGTCGCGCAGCGGGGCCAGTCGGAGGTTTACCACATTGAGCCGGTAGAACAGGTCCTGGCGGAAGGTTCCCTTTTCCACTTCCTTGGCCAGGTCGCGGTTGGTGGCGGCGATCACGCGGAAGTCCGAGCGCTTGTGTGTGAGAGAGCCGACCGGCCGGAACTCCTTCTCCTGCAAAACACGCAGCAGCTTGGCCTGTAGATCCAGCGGCAGCTCGCCGATCTCGTCGAAAAACGCCGTGCCGCCGTTGGCTGTCTCGATCAGGCCGGTCTTGGGCGTTACCGCTCCGGTGAACGCGCCTTTCACATGGCCGAATAGCTCGCTCTCCATGAGCGGGCCCACCAGGGAGGAACAATCGATGGTGACGAAGGGCCCCGCCGCTTGTACATTATGTATAGATCGCGCGACCACTTCCTTGCCGGTGCCGGTCTCGCCCAGCAGCAGCACGGGCCAACGGCAACGTCCCAGCTTCTCCACCATCCGCAGGACGTTCCGGATGCGTGGTGACTGTCCGACCAGCAACGGTTTGGATTCTTCAGCTTGCGCTAGCATTCCACCAAGGGTCCTAAATTTTAGCTATTAGGGAAGAGAGTGCCTTCGTCCTTCATAAACTCTACGCGGACTTTAGGATTTCGACAACACCCCACGGTATTGGATTGGGGGATCATTTGGGGTATTGGCGCTACCTCATTTGGGGGTATGGCAGTAGTACTGCCTCTTAGGGGTTGCTGCCCGGACTCAGAGGAATCACTGAGCGTCGAGCCGCACCACGAACGCAGTGCCTTGCCCTTGGCGAATGCGCTGGGCCAGACTCGCCGGCGGCTTGTTCAGACGATGCTCGTCCCACCAGCACTCGCCACAGAGAGGGATTGCCGGAACGAAGAACCAACCGCGCCTGTCCATACTCACGTTCCAGCGCCGCGCGCACACCCTCGGCGCGATCTCGATCCAGAAACGCGCCAGCTTGGACCGCATACCAACTTTGGGCGGACGCGCTGGCCGGAACTGAGACGATGTCGAGCCGGACGCGCGCCACTCCGGGTCCGATGAGTCCGATGGCTTCGCCGGCCGCATGCGAAAGATCGATGATGCGGTTCTCGACGAAGGGTCCGCGGTCGGTGATGCGGACGTCCACCGTTTTGTTGTTGGTCAAATTGACCACGCGGACCCAGGTGCCGAAGGGCAGAGTGCGATGCGCGGCGGTGAAGGCTTCCATGTCGTAGATCTCACCATTGGCGGCGGGGCGGCCGTGATAAGGATGCCCGTACCAGCTCGCGAGTCCGGTTTCTCCGGCTTGAATTCGGGGTGTGGCAGGCTTCGCGGCGGTGGTGTGGTGCTTCTTCGCGCAACCGGCCAGAGTGAGGCCGGAGCAGATGAGCGCCGAGATCGCGAACCAGCTGCGAGAGCTCATTTGGTCCGATCGTAACGCGCGCGCGGCGCGCGGGCAAGAACAAAATCGCATGTTTACGGAGTGGAGAGCTTCAGAACAATTCGTAGAGGAAATGATTTTGGGTGCGGGCGGGCTTGGATGGGCCGGGTGAGGCGGGGCCGATCTGCATTTTTTTCTTGACTTTCACCTCAAAGAACCTTATATATGAATCACACTGCGATCTAAGATCGCAAATCTGATGTTAGGGAGAATCAATCAATGAAGAACGCAACTAAGAAGGCTGCGAAGAAGGCCGCTAAGAAAGCGCCCGCCAAGAAAAAGAAGTAAGACCTTGGCGCCCCGAGAGGGCTCGCAGTAGTTATAGGGTTCATGCAATCGGCCCCGAGTGATCGGGGCCTTTTTTATTGCCCGCGAGCATCAGTCAGCCTACCTTGTTCAGCGCCGCGCGCAGCTCGTCGATGGTCATCGCGCCCGGATGATACAGCCGCACGATGCCGCTCCGGTCGATCAAAACGAGCGTCGGTGTAGTGCTGGCCCCGTAGTTGCGAAAGTTGGCTTCGCTCACCGGCGCGGGCACGCTGAGCAGGTCCCCGTAATACTGATGACGAATCTGCTCGATGTACTTGAGCTCCTCCGCCGGACCCGCTTCCTCGCCGCTCGCCACGTAGCCATAGCGCTGCGTGGGCGCCACCATCACCAGTCCCTTCGCCGCGTACTCGCGCGCTATGGTGGCCAAAATATGCTCCTCCTGTTTGCAATCCGGACACCAGTGCGCCCAGAAGAAGAGCAGCACCGGCTTCCCGTGGAGCGCGGCCAAGGGCACCGGCTTCGCGCCCAGATACTCGCTCACCTCGAGAGGCGGCGCGGGCCGGCCTTCCAGCGTCAGCAGATGGATGTTTTTCTGGATGCGCGTCCGGATGGACGTCATCCGGTACGCCGCCAGCTCCTTGCGAAGCAGGGCCAGCGCACCGGCCCGGTCGCCATTCGCGGTGAGCACCTGCGCTTGTACTTCGATCGCGGCCCCGAGCGCGGTCGCCAAATGCGGTTCGGCATCCAACGGCCGGGTTGCCAAGGCCTGAACAGCCAACTGCTCAGTCTCCTTGGCGCGCGCATCCGCTTTATCGAACTGCCGGGTGATCAGGTCGCCGCGAGCCAGCCACGAGAGAGCCTCGAGAAACTCCGGGGTGACGCCATGCTGCGAGCGATAGCTTTGGATCATCGCCTCGGCTAGCGGGAAATTGCCGCGCGACATAGCCGTCTCTACGTCGGTGACGATGCTGGCCACCGCCGTAACCGCCACCAAGCCCGCCAGGATCAGCTTCCGGAGCATTTACATTGAGGATAACAAGCGCCCGCCGTCCACGATGATGGTCTGGCCGGTCATGAACGACGACTCATCGCTGGCCAGAAGCAACGCGATGTCGCCGATCTCGCGCGGCTGCCCCAGATGCTTGATCGGCTGCTGCTCCATCAGCGCCTGGAAACGGCCCTGGTCTTTCCAGTAGTACTCGCTCAACGCCGTTTCCACCAACCCCGGCGCGATGGCGTTCACGCGCACGCCACGAGGCCCCAGTTCCAGCGCATAGGACTGCGTCATCATGTTCAACGCGGCTTTAGTCATGCTGTAAAGCAAACTGTGGAATTGCGGCCGGAGGCCCGCGATAGAAGTAATGTTAATGATTGATCCAGTTCCGCGTTCGCACATCCCGGGGGCCACTAAACGGGTGAGCCGAAATGCGCTCTTGAGATTGATCTCGGCCATCTTGTCGAACTGAGCGTCGGTCATTTCGATGCCCGGGCCCTGTGCGATATTCGTGCCTGCGTTGTTCACCAGGATGTCGATGCGGCCAAATTCGCGCGTGGTGCGCTCCACCAGGCGCTCCAGATCCTCGAGCCGTCCAACGTGGCACGCCATAGGGATAACGCGGCCAGGCACTTCACGGGCCACCTGGTCCAAAGTCTCCTGCTTGCGGCCGCAGATGACCACCGTTGCGCCCTCGCGCGCGAACACTTCAGCGATGGACAGACCGATGCCGCGGCTGGCGCCGGTGACGATCGCGACTTTGCCTTGTAACCGGTTCACAGCTTGAGCTGCTTCAGGTATTCGCGGAACGGACCGCCCAGGTCGTGGCGGCGCAGCGCGAACTCCACGGTGGCTTTGAGAAAACCGAGCTTATCGCCGGCATCGTAGCGCGTGCCTTCAAATCGGAAGCCGTAGATAGGCCGGTTGCGCAGCAGGTGCTTGAGCGCATCGGTCAGCTGGATCTCGCCCCCGCTTCCCGGCTCGATCGCTTCGATGGACTGGAACACCTCGGGCGTCAGCACGTACCGGCCGATGATCGCCAGGTTCGACGGCGCCTCCGATGGCTTGGGCTTCTCCACCATGTTGCGGATGCGGAACAGCCGGTCCTTGCCGGAATTATGCGACATCGGCTCGGCATCCACGGCGCCATACGCCGAGATAGCGTCGCCCGGCACTTCCATCAGCGCCACCACCGAAGCGCCGTAAAACTCATAGACGTCCAGCAATTGCCGAATACAGGGCGTCTCGGAATCGATCACGTCATCCGAAAGAACCACGGCGAACGGTTCGTTGCCAACCAGTTCCTTGGCGCGAAGCACGGCGTGTCCCAGTCCCAGCGCTTCCTTCTGCCGCACGTAGGATACGTCGATCATGTCGGAGACGTCGCGGACGATCTTCAGCAGCTCCTTCTTGTTCTTGGCTTCCAGAGTCTGCTCCAGCTCAAAACTGACGTCGAAGTGATCTTCGATGGCGGTCTTCCCGCGTCCCGTCACGATGATGATGTTTTGTATGCCGGAATGAATGGCCTCTTCGACGCCGTATTGAATGAGCGGCTTGTCCACCAGCGGCAGCATCTCCTTGGGCTGCGCCTTGGTGGCTGGAAGAAATCGCGTGCCCAGTCCTGCGGCGGGGAAGACTGCTTTACGCACTTTGGGAATCATGTTTTCAGGGGTTCTCTCTTCTCGTTTTAGAGATCGGAAAATAAGCTGCTAGGCGTTAGTGCAAAGGGGTAATCGGTGAGCGCCAGGGAGGAAACGTATTGAAGTCCCGTCTCGATGTAGACCGCCAGGCGTTTGCCCAGCGGATCCACCACCCAGATGTTCGGAACGCCCCAGACTCGGTATTCCTCCAGCTTCTGCATCAGGTCGTGATATCGGTCGTCTTTAGACAGGATCTCGATCACAAGCAGGGGAGGCGTAGAAGGTACGTTTTCATGTGGCCTTTGGCCACCGTACACAGAAATATCGGGGATACGGTAAACCCTGGCTTCCAATCGTAAACGGAGTTCCGGATAAGGGAACAAAGGGTGGGATTGGATCAAGCGACCAATCGCCATCAGGATGAGGAACTGAATGGTGGAGTGAACCTTATCAGGCATTGCTCGCTCGACAACCTCGCCGTGGACGAACTCGGCATCGTGTTCGAACGTCATGTGCAGGTACTGCTCGGCCGTAATCTGCTCTTTGGTGGCCATCTGTGGGAAGCATAGCATGGCGCGCGCCGCCCCCGGATTTCTTCCATCTGGCTTGTAAATCAGGCCATTTCGACGCGATCCGCGCGGAGAAAACCGCAGTCAGGCTATAATGTGCATTACCCCACGTGCGGCCCGGTTTGGTGCTGCGCCCCTGGAGAAACGAATGGCTTACGTTATTGCAGAACCATGCATCGGAACGAAGGACACGGCCTGTATCGACGCCTGCCCGGTCGATTGCATCCACCCCAAGAAGGACGAACCCACCTTCGGCGAGCACAATATGATCTACATCGATCCGGTGGAGTGCATCGATTGTGGAGCCTGCGTGCCCGTGTGTCCCGTATCGGCGATTTTCGCGCTGGACGATCTGCCCGAAAAGTGGGGCAGCTTCACCAAGATGAACGCCGACTTTTTCAGCCGCTGATAGCCAACCAACTAGAACCGCGTGCGACCGCACGCGTTACGGCCGGTAAATCGCCGAGCTGGTATCCGTTTCCCAAACCTGGATGGCCGAGATATGCACCGGAACCTCGTGCTTCAGGCCCACGCTAATCTTGTCGTAAAAATACTTCGCGATGTTCTCCGCCGAAGGATTGATCTCGTCGAACGGCGGCAGATCGTTGATGAAACGATGGTCCAGGTACCCAACCGCGCCGGTGATGAGCTTGTTCACTTCCAGAAAGTCCACCAGCAGTCCGGTGGAATCCAATTGCTCGCCTTCCACCGTCACCCGCACGCGATAGTTGTGCCCATGCACGTCTTCCGACTTGCCATGATAATTGCGCAGGGCGTGCCCGGCTGCGAATGTCTGCTCCACGGTTACTTCAAACATTTTTCAGTTCAAACCTCGAAAAATTTCTCCACGGCGTTCAGTTCAGTGGTGAAGCCATACGGCGGCAGGCTGTCGAAAAACACCTGGCCATAACGTTGCTTCGTAATCCGATTATCCAACAACACCAGCACGCCGCGGTCGGTCTTGCTACGGATCAGCCGGCCAAAGCCCTGCTTGAGCGCCAGCGCGGCTTGCGGAATCTGATAATCGTAGAACGGATTGCCGCCCTCTTCGCGGATGCGTTCGATGCGTGCCTCAACCACCGGATCGCTCGGCACGGCGAACGGCAGCTTGTCGATAATCACGCAGCTCAATTGATCGCCCTGTACGTCTACGCCCTGCCAGAACGACGACGTGGCGAACAAAACGCAGTGCGGCGTGGCGCGAAATTCATCCAACAATGCGTTGCGCGGACCGGTGCCTTGCAGCAGCGTCGGATAGTCGATTTCAAGCGACACGCGATCATACACCATGCGCATTTGATGGTAACTGGTGAACAGCACGAACGCCCGGCCTTTGCTGTGATTTAGGATGCGGGTGATTTCTGCCGCCGCCGCGCTCGAAAAGGCCGGTGAGCGCGGATCCGGCAAATGCTGCGGTACATAGAGCAGCGCCTGCTTGGCGTATTCGAAATGGCTCGGGACCACCAGCGATCGCGTATGGCGGATGCCCAGGCGCCGCTCGGTAAATTCGAACGTCTCTCCCACCGCCAGCGTCGCCGACGTCAGGATCACGGTGTCCAACGTGTCGAAAAGCTTTTCTTCGAGAAGGGCGGAAACATCGATGGGCGTGGCCTGCAGGAAACAACCGCGGCCGCGGCGCTCCACCCAATAGACGTAGGAGCGGTCCGCGCCTTTGTGCCAAAAATCCAGGTGCTGCTGCAGTTCCTGCGCGCGGCGGAACAGCGGAACCACTTCTTCAGGCGCGTTCTTCACCAGCTGCAGATGCGACGTGATCAGCTCCAGCGCCAGTTGCAGGCTCTCCAGCGCTTCGCCGTGCTGGTCAAAGAACGCGTTGTGATTCTTGAACGCCACCCGCCCTTCGGTCTCGCCAAACAAAAAGAAGAACTGCTGCGCCCGATCGTCCAACGTATCCAGTACCCGATCTAATTCGCCCGACCCAAACTGCTTGGCTCTGGAAACCACCGCGATGTCGCGCGTCAGTTCCTGAAATTGGTAGTTGCTCACTCCCACGCCGAAGTATTTCCCGGCCACGTCTTCAATCTCATGCGCTTCGTCGAACACTACCGCGGCGTACTCCGGAATGATGCCCCCGAAGTCTTCGTCCTTCACCGCCAGATCCGCGAAGAACAAATGATGATTCACGATGATGATGTCGCTCTCGTGGGCGCGGCGATGCATTTCCGTGAGAAAGCAGCGTTCGAACTGCTGGCACTTCTGGCCCGTACAAAGGTCGCGCCGGGCGTCCAATTTCTGCCACGCCGTGCTCGATTCCGGTAGGGTCTTGATCTCGGAACGGTCGCCCGTAGTGGTGGTCTTCTCCCACTCGCGAATGGTCTGAAAATCGGCCACTTCTTCCAGGCCGCTCAGCATCGGCTCGCGCTCGGCATCATAGATCTTCTGCCGGCAGGCGAAATTTGCGCGGCCCTTCATATAGCAAACCTGCAGCGGCCGGTCGAAGTGCTGCTGCAGAAACGGAATGTCCTTGTAAAACAGCTGTTCCTGCAGGTTCTTCGTTCCGGTGGAAACCACTACGCGTTTGCCCGAAAGCAGCGCAGGAACCAGATACGCGAGAGTCTTGCCGGTGCCCGTGCCTGCGTCCACCAGCAGGTGCTTCTTCTCCGCCAGGGCGGATTCCACGGCCTCCGCCATCTCCAGTTGCCCCTGACGAAATTCGTAGCGCGGGTGCCATTTGGAGAGCACGCCGTGCTTGGAAAAAAACTGCCGGGCTGTGAGCGTTTTCGCGGCCGAAGACATCCCATCTGATTCTTACACGCGGCAAAGCCGAGTACGTGCCAAGATAAGAGTTTGCATGCCTAACTACCAAGCTCTCGAAAATCAGTTCCAGCAAGTTCTCGACTTGAAACGGCGGCCCGTTGCGGTCGCCTTCCGCGCGGAGGTTCCGAAGGGCACGGAGAAATTCTCGGGTTCCGAACCGGCGGGGTGCAGCTTCTGGCGATTGGCGGCGGAAGGACGATCCTTTGCCACCGCGCCTTCGGACCACTACAACTGCCCGATCGGATCGTACACACACAACATCCCACTGCCTGAGGATCGCACCGGCGAGTTGCCGGCTGTTCTCGAAACCATGATCAGCCTGGGTTACCTGAAGATGGAGGAAGTGCCGGGCATTCCGGTGCTCCCCGAATCGCCGAAGAACATTATGTTCGCGCCCCTGGGCGACACACCCGTGGATCCCGACGTCGTGCTCTTCGTCGCGGCTGCCAGCAAGCTCATGCTGCTGGAAGAAGCGGCCATTCGCGCCGGTGTATTTTCCAAACTCCCGCTGCTGGCGCGTCCCACTTGCATGGCCATCCCTGCCGCATTGGCCTACGGCATGGTCACCAGCGCCGGCTGCATCGGCAATCGAGTCTACACCCGCATTGGCGAGGACGAGATGTACGCCGCGGTTCGCGGAAGCGACTTGGAGCCAATCGCGCTCGAGCTGCAGACGGTGGACTCAGCCAACGCTGCCCTGGCGCAATATCATCGCGATCGGCAGCAGCGTCTTTCTACCGTGTAACAGGTCGAACGTCTACACCACGGTAGAATCGAAGTGTCCATGCGAATGTCCGCCCCAACAGTGACCGCTTGCGCGTTGCTCTTCTGCGTTAGCGTTTTCGCCCGCCAGCCCGAACGTGCGCAGCATGCCATGGTGGTGGCGCAGGAGCCTTTCGCCGCGGACGTCGGCTTGCGAGTGCTGCAATCGGGCGGGAATGCGATCGATGCCGCCGTGGCGGTCGCGTTCGCTCTGGCCGTCACCCATCCGGTCGCGGGAAATATCGGTGGCGGAGGATTCCTGCTCGCCCGCTTCGCCGATGGCCGGGCCACCTTCATCGACTTTCGCGAGAAAGCCCCGCTCGCGGCCACGCGCAACATGTATCTGGATTCCAAGGGCAACGTCACCGCCGATAGCTTGGTGGGTGGCGTTCCGCTGGCGTGCCCGGCACCGTTCGCGGCCTGGAACTGGCCCACCGCAAGTATGGGCACAAGCCATGGGCCGAGCTGGTGGACCCGGCAGTGAAGCTCGCCTCCGACGGTTTTCCGGTCTCCTACAGTTTGGCCACGTCGCTACAGAGTCAGGGCGAGATCAAGCTGCTCTCCGAGTTTCCGGAATCGAAGCGGATTTTCCTCAGCGCGCGCTATGGCGATAGACTGCTCCAGCCCGACCTGGCCGCCACTCTGAAGCGGATTCGCGATCGAGGCGCAAGCGATTTCTACGAAGGCGAAACCGCCCAGAAGCTGGCCGCGGCCATGGCGTCGCACGGAGGCCTGATCACGCTAGCGGACTTGAAAGCCTATCAAGCCGCCGAGCAGGAACCATTGCGCGGACGCTATCACGGCGACGAAATCATCACCGCGCCCCCGCCTAGCGCAGGGGGTGTCGGATTGCTGCAGATGCTGGGAATGCTGGAAGGCTCCGGCTACGACAAGACCGGCCTAGGCTCGGCCGCCAGCATCCATTACGTCACCGAAGTGATGCGCCGCTTCTCTGCCGACCGCAGCGAATATTTCGGCGATCCCGACTTTTACCAAGTCCCCGTGCACAAGCTGCTGGACCCGCATTACATCGCGAGCCGCCGCGCCAGCATCGATCCACAGCACGCCACGCCTAGCACTGAGATTCGCCCCGGTGTGCTGGCCGCTCATGAAAGCACCGAGACCACGCACTTCAACATCCTGGATAGCCAGGGCAACGCGGTCGCGATCACCTATACGCTCAACAACTCGTATGGCAGCGGCGTCACCGTTCCCGGCCTGGGCTTTCTGCTCAACGACGAAATGGACGATTTTTCCGCCAAGCCCGGCGTCCCGAACCTGTTCCACCTGATTCAGGGCGAGGCCAATGCCATCCAGCCGGGCAAGCGTCCTGTCTCCTCCATGACGCCCACCATCGTCGCGCGCGACGGCAAGTTCTTCCTCATGTTGGGAGCTCCCGGCGGTTCGCGCATTATTAATGGAGTGCTGCAGGTGCTTCTGAACGTGGTCGACTTTCATATGAACGCGCAGGACGCGGTGGATTGGCCGCGCTTTCATCATCAGTGGATGCCGGATGTGCTGTACGTGGAGAAGGGAATCTCTCCCGACACAATGGCGCTGTTGCGCGCCATGGGACACGACGTATCTCCGCTGGAAGCCGGCTCCGGCGTGGCTCGAGTGGAAGCCATCCTGAATGCAGACGGCTGGCTGCAGGGAGCGACGGATCCAAGGGGTAACGGAAAGGCCGAAGGCTACTGATGGACCACGTTCTCTCCACGCACCTGATGGTCAATCATCGTTTGAATACCGTCTGGCTCGATCGAATCTGGCAGGCGGGCGTGCCGGCGGTGGAAATTTTTTGCGCGCGCCAGCATCTGGATTATCGCGATCGCGCCCAAATTAACGAACTAGGGCACTGGTTCCGCGATTCCAAGTTGAAACTGCACTCGCTGCACGCGCCCATTTACAGCGACGAAATCTGGGGACGGTCGGGCCCCAACGCGCAGATCAACATTACCGAACCCGTAAAATCCAAACGGCTCGACATGCTGGACGAAATCAAGCGCGCCCTGGATATCTCGGAAGTGATCCCGTTCCGCTACTTGATTCAACACATCGGCGTCTTTGAGGAAGAATATGACGAACGCAAAGTGGACGCGGCGTTCACCTCGCTTGAGGAGCTGAATCTTTTCGCCCGCGCGCGCGGCGTGGAAGTGTTGCTCGAAAACACCCCCAACGCGTTGTCCAGTGCTCAACGCCTGGTCCAGTTCCTGGAACAGACCCATCTGAAGCTGAATTTTTGCTTTGACGTGGGGCACGCGAACATGAACGAAGGGGTCTCCGCCGCATTTTCCACCCTGAAAGATCGCATTCGCTCCACGCATTTGCACGACAACGATGGCAAGGCGGACGGCCATCTGTGGCCATTTCATTCCCCGGGCGGCACGATCGACTGGAGCGAAACCATGCGCTTGCTGCGCTCGCTCCCCGCCCAGGTTCCGTTATTGCTGGAGCTGCGCGAATATCCTGAGTTCCCGCTCCCGCAATCGCTCGACATTGTGAAGCAAATGTTTGAAAAGCTCGAAGAGATGGCGTGATGGCTTACTCGCGTATTCGAATTCAAGAGGCTGGGCAGCACCTCGGCGAGCCGGTGGAGATCGCCGGATGGCTCTATAACCTCCGCAAATCCGGCAAGATTGTTTTCCCTTTGCTCCGCGACGGCACCGGCACCATGCAGTGCGTTGCGGTGAAAGCGAACCTGGACGAAGCGACGTTTGAAGCGCTGAAGAATCTGACCCAGGAGTCGTCGCTGATTGTGCGCGGCAAGGTCCGGGCCGAGGAGCGCGCGCCTGGTGGTTACGAGATGGACGTGGAAGGCGTCGAAATCGTCCAGCGCATTCCGGAATCCGATCCTTACCCCATCACGCCCAAGGAACACGGCATCGACTTTCTGATGGACCATCGCCATCTGTGGCTGCGCAGCAAGCGCCAGCACGCGGCCATTCGCGTTCGTCACGAAGTGATCCGCGCGGTCCGCGATTATTTCGATACTCACGGCTTCACGCTGGTGGACACGCCCATCTTTACGCCGGCCGCCTGCGAAGGAACCACGACGCTGTTCGAGGTGAACTACTTCGATGACGAAAAAGCCTACCTCACCCAGTCCGGTCAGCTTTACAACGAAGCCGACGCCATGGCGTTCGGCAAGGTTTATTGTTTCGGGCCGACCTTCCGCGCCGAGAAATCGAAGACCCGCCGTCATCTGACCGAGTTCTGGATGGTGGAGCCGGAAATGGCCTACGCCACGCTCGACGACGTAAAGCGGGTAGGCGAGGAGCTGGTGGTGTACGTAGTGGGGCGCGTGCTCGAGAACCGCCGCGCCGAGCTGACGGAGCTGGAGCGCGACACCAGCAAACTCGAAACCATTCAATCGCCTTTTCCGCGGATGAGTTATGACGCGGCCGTTGTGGAACTGCAGAAAAAGGGCAGCCAGATCCAATGGGGCGGCGATTTTGGCGGCACCGATGAAACCCTGATCACCGAAGGTTTGGACCGGCCGCTGATCGTGGATCGTTTTCCCACGCAGATCAAAGCGTTTTACTTCGAGCCCGATGCCGAGCGCCCGGAACTGGCCCTGGGCGTCGACTTCATCGCGCCCGAGGGCTATGGCGAAATCATCGGCGGCGGCCAACGCATCCACGATCTGGATCTGCTGCTGAAACGTCTGGAAGAGCATCAACTGCCGCGCGAGGCGTTCGATTGGTACGTCGATTTGCGCAAGTTCGGCAGCGTACCGCACGCCGGCTTCGGCATGGGCATCGAGCGGTTTGTGGCCTGGATGTGCGGCCTGGAGCACATTCGCGAAACCATCGCGTTTCCGCGCATGCTGTATCGCACGCGGCCGTAACTGAATGTCGTCGAAGCACATCGCGATCATTGGCGCTCCGCTCGATCTAGGCGCGGGACGGCGCGGCGTCGACATGGGACCCTCCGCGGTCCGCGTCGCCAATCTCAACGGCCGTCTCGCGGAGCTGGGCTATCAGGTGGAAGATCTCGGCAACGTGCCCGTCGTCCAGCGCGAAAGCCAGGCCGAAGTGCATTCGCGCGCCAAGTATCTGCCGCAGATCGCCGAAACCTGTACGCTGGTGGCCGAGATGGTGGACCAGCGCGTTGGCCGCAGGCAAGTTTCCGCTGGTGCTGGGCGGCGACCATTCCATCGCCGTGGGAACGCGTCTCCGGGCGTCTCGCGCTTCTTTCATCGGCGCGATGAAAAGCTGGGATTGATCTGGATCGACGCCCATACCGACATGAACACGCCCGAGAGCAGCCCCAGCGGCAACGTCCACGGCATGCCGCTGGCCTGTTGCATCGGCCAAGGTCCCAAGGAGCTGACGAACATCTTCGGCTATTCGCCCAAGGTAGATCCCGCCAATGTCGCGCTGGTCGGCATCCGCTCGGTGGACGGCCAGGAGCGCGAAACAGTGCAGCAATCCGGCGTGCATGCCTTCACCATGCGCGATATCGACGAGCGCGGCATGCGTTCGGTGTTTGAAGAGGCGATTCGCGTCGCCGGAAACGGAACGGCGGGCATTCACGTTTCGCTCGATATGGACGCCGTTGATCCGCGGGAAGCGCCCGGCGTCGGCACGCCGGTTCAGGGCGGCATCACCTATCGCGAGGCGCACTTGGCCATGGAAATGTTAGGCGACTCGGGCCGCATGGTGTCCATGGAAGTTGTGGAAGTGAATCCGGTAATCGACGACGCCAATCGCACGGCGCTCCTGGCGGTGGAGCTGGTGATGTCGGCCATGGGAAAGAGGATTCTTGTAACGTATGAAGACAGCGGTGGCGGTGATCTATGGGGGACGGACCGGCGAGCACGAAGTCTCGCTGCGGTCGGCCAAATCCATCATCGAAGCGATGGACGAAGAGAAATACAAGGTCATCCACTATTTGATTTCGAAGGACGGCAAGTGGAGCCCGCGGCCGATCCAGCCCGAGCCCGGTGGAAATCCCGGGATCGATGTGGTGTTTCCCGTCTTGCACGGCACGTTCGGAGAAGATGGCACGGTGCAAGGACTGCTCGAATTGGCGGATCTGCCGTATGTCGGCGCGGGCGTCATGGCGTCGGCGATCTCCATGGATAAGGAGATGATGAAACGCGTGGCAAAGGAGCGCGGACTGCCGGTGGTGGAATACTGCAGTGGTTCCCTGCCACAAGGCGTGGAGCCCGCAATTCGATTTCCCGATCTTTGTGAAGCCGGCGAATCTCGGCTCGTCGGTGGGTATCTCGAAAGTACGCGACGAACGAGGAGTTGCTGGCCGCGATCGAATTGGCGGCGCTTACGATCGCAAGGTTATCGTGGAGCGCGGCATTACCGGACGCGAATTGGAATGCGCGGTGCTTGGCAACGACGATCCGGTGGCCTCGGTGCCATGCGAGATTCTGCCTTCGCGCGAGTTCTACGATTACGACGACAAGTATCTGCTGGACCAGGCCAAGACCGTGATCCCCGCCGATCTGTCGCCGGACCAGACCGCCGAACTGCAGCGCCTGGCCGTGGAATGCTATCGCGCGGTGGAGTGCGAAGGTATGGCGCGCGTGGATTTCCTGCTCGAAAGCGCGACCGGTAAACTGTATATCAACGAGATCAACACCATTCCCGGGTTCACGTCCATTAGCATGTACCCTAAGATGTGGGAGTATTCGGGCCTTGCGATGCCCCAGCTGATCGACCGGCTGATTGAGCTGGCACTGGAACGGCACGCGGCCAAGAAACGGTTGCAATATTCACGTTACTCGAAGTAAATGGTTTTTCCTCTTCTGTTTTTGTTCGCTGCCCCGCCGTCCACGGCGGATCTCGACAGCGCTCTCAAGCGCTTCACCGAACTGCTCTCCATCGTCCAGACCCAGGCCGCCGACCCTGTGATACACAACCGCGGTGTATCAGGGCGCGATCCCAGGCATGCTGCGCACCCTGGATCCGCACTCCATCTTCTTCGATCCGGACCAAAACGAACAGCTCAAACAGATGGAGAATTCCGAGCGCAAGGGCTTTGGCACGGTGGTTTCGGTGCTGCCCGGCCGAGTGATCGTCCTGCAGGCGCTGCCCGGTTCGCCATCCGCCAAGGCGGGGCTGCAGCCGGGCGATGAAATCGTGGCGGTGAACAATATTGCGCTGGCGCGGCTGGAGCTCGACCAGATTGTCGGGTACCTTGGCGAGAGCCACCAGCATCGCGCGCAATTGTTCGTACGGCGTCCAGGGAATGCCCGGCCGCTCCAATTCGTGCTGGACCCCGAGCTGCTGGATTCGCCCAGCGTGGATCGGGCGTTTTTCTTGCAGCCGGGTATCGGCTACATCCGCGTGACCGGCTTCGATCCGCAAACCGCGAAACAGCTCAAGGATGCCATCGAGAAGCTGGGTGGCGAAAAGCTGAAGGCCCTAGTCCTGGATTTGCGCGACAATCCAGGGGGCGTGGTGCAGACCGCGCTGGAAGCCGCGTCGTTCTTTCTGCAGCCCGGCCAAAAACTGCTCAGCGTGAAGGGCCGAAGTCTTGAGGATCAATCCGTGGAAGTTCCGAAGACCGCAAAACCATACGGTTTTCCACTGGCGGTGCTGGTGAACGAAAAGACGGCGAGTGCGGCCGAGATTCTGACCGGCGCACTGCAGGATCACGACCGCGCCGCCGTGTTGGGCGAGCCGAGCTACGGAAAAGGGCTGGTGCAGAACGTTTTCCCGCTGACGGGCAATACCGCGCTGGCGCTAACCACCGCATTCTACTACACGCCCAGCGGCCGGTCGATTCAGAAGCCGCTCCCGAGCGGCCACCTGGAAATCGAGAAACAAGTCGAGCAGTTTCACACCGATTCGGGCCGCACCGTCACCGGCGGAGGCGGCATTCAGCCCGATACAGTGATTCTCCCCGAAGCGCAAACACGGCTGCGTGTCGTGTTGGATGCCAGCGGCATGATTACGTCGTTCGCCACCGAGTTTCTCGACAAACACAAAGTCGAGGCTAATTTTGAGGTCACGCCCTCGATCCTTGAAGATTTTCAGGTCTATGCCGGCCAGCGCAATATTCAACCGAGCGTCGGCGAATGGGCCACCGAGCGCGGCTGGCTGCAAAGCCGGCTCAAGCAGGAGATCTTCAATCAGGCGCTGGGTGTGGCCAAAGGCGATGAGGTGGAAGAGCAGCGCGATCCGGTGGTGCGCGCGGCCGTCGAGCAGCTAGTCACCCGCTTGTAAGCTCGGCTTGCGCTGCAGGATAGCGCGGGCAGCCTTGCAAATCATCAGGCAGCAGCGAAACGAAGATAACCAGCAACACGAATTTTTCAAAATTGCGCCGCACCAAGGGGACTTCGCCCAACAGGTAGCCCAGAACCGTCATAGAGACCACCCATCCGATGGCGCCGAAAATGTCGAACGCCAGGAACTTCCGGAAGCGCATGTCTCCCACGCCCGCGACGAACGGGGCGAAGGTGCGAATTATGGGGACGAACTTGGCGTAGATGATGGTTTTGCCGCCGTGTTTTTCGTAAAAAGCATGGGTACGCTGCAGGTGCTCCTGCTTGAAGAAACGCGAATCGGGGCGGTTGAAGATGGCGGGGCCGGCGCGGCGTCCCAGCAGATAGCCGCACCAATCGCCAGCCAGACAGGCGAGGGTCAGCAAACCGATCATAATCGCTAGGTTGAGCTGGCCGGCGCCTGCTACCACGCCAATGGTGAAGAGCAGCGAATCTCCAGGCAGCACAAAACCAACCAGGAGCCCGGTCTCGGTGAATACGATGGCGGTCAGGGCGGCGTAACCGATCCAGCCCGACAGCGCCGTAGAGAGCAGATGAATCAGCCGCTCGGGCGTGGTGAGCGTCCGGATGAAATCCAGCAGAGCTTGCAACATGCCGGGTCGGGGCTAGCTGCGATATTGCGCGATCAGCCGGTCGATGACAGCCTGGTGCTTTTTCACTTTGCCGCTCTGAATAAGTTGCGAGAGCACGCTGTCCTGCAGCAGGCTCTGGCGATCATTTGCCTTCTTGGCTTTGAGCTGAAGGACGATCCCGTCGCGTTCCTGGGCGAACTTGGTCATGTCAATGCTTTGGCGGTCGACGATTTTGCCAATAATCGTTTGGCTGGCGACCGGCATCGGCCCAAAAACTGTTCCCACCGGTTTTGCAAACACATCGCCCAGCAGATTCGCGGAACCTATGCCTTCCACGGCGCCGGAGCGGGCAAAGAAATCGGTGCTATGAACTTCCGCGCCAACGGCCTTGGCGACGGCCTTGATGTCTGAGTTTTGCTTGAGCATTTCAGCCGCTTTGGCGGATTTCTCCCGAATCAGCTCGGCTCCGCGAACCTGCAGATACTGGGCTCGCACCGAAGCCTCCACTTCCGACAGTTCCGCTGGATGCGGAGGGTTGATCTTGGTCAGGACGGCCACCACCAGCTTATTGCCAGCTTGCATTACCGGCGTCACTTCATTTGGTTTCATGGTCGCAATGGTTGCTCCAACCTGAGCATCGGCACCCAGATCCGGCAGAGGACTTCCGGGCGCATAGCGAGCCACGTTCACGAAAGAGAGATTGAACTTGGCGGCAATCTGCTGCGCGTTTTGAGGCGCTTTCACCAACTCGGCGTGAGCTTGATCGGCCAGATCCTGCATCCGATCGAATACAGTCTGGTTTCTCAGATTGGTCACAATCTGGGCCTTCACCTCATCCAAAGTCTGCAAGTGGGGCGCCTGTTTTTCGAGCACCTGGATGATATGAAACCCGTATTCCGTGGTCACGACGCCGCTGATTTCGTTGTCCTTGAGCGAGAAAACGGAATCCTCGAAATTTTTCACCATTTGTCCGCGGGCGACAAAGCCCAAATCGCCACCTTTTTGGGCCGATCCGGGATCTTGCGAATACTTTTTGGCCAGATCGGCGAAATTGGCTCCGCCCTTGATCTGCTTCAATAAGTCCTCAGCCTGGGCTTGAATCTTCGCCGCTTCTTCTTTCGGCTTGTTGGTGGTGCTGAGAAGGATGTGGCGCGCATGAACGCGCTCGGGTGTCCGGTACTGGTCCTGGTGCGCATTATAGTAGCTCTGCACCTGCGCGTCGGTGACCTGGATGGTCTCGGCGACTTTCGCCTGGTCCGCCACGATCATCTGGAGGCTGCGTGTTTCGTTCAGATTGTAGAAGCTGCGGTTCTTCGCGAAATAGCTGCTGATTTCCTCGGGAGTGGGCTTCAGGGTGGCCACCAGCTTGGACGGATCAAGTCCGATGTAGTCGATCTTGATTTTTTCGTTGCGCTTGCGATATTCGGCTTCGGCTTCGGCAGGAGTGATGATGATGCCTTCCTCGGCGATCATCTGAATGGTGTCTTCATACTGCTTTAAGCGCACGTTGTCTTCAAATTCGGGAATACTGGTTCCCATCTGCTGCTCGACGTATTGGCGATACTCATCCTGGGATCTGGAGAACGGAAGAGAGCGCAGAGTTTGAGCCAAATCCCGGTCGGAAACCCGGATACCAAGCTGCTCGGAGGCGTAGGAGACGGCGCGCTCGGCAATGGCTTGGTCCACCAGTTGAGGAATGTAGGTGGCCGCCAGATCGGGAGGAAGCCGCTGGTTTTGTAGCGCGTTTCTGAGCTGCTGCTGAATCTGCGCGACCGTAACGCTGGATTTGCCGATGTCGGCGACCACCTGGTCACCTGAATCCGCCGCGGTGGTCATCCCGGTGCCGGGAATTAGGTACACCAGCATGGAAAGCGCGATGATTCCGAGCATGGCGCCCAACAGGATGCGCACGGCTTTGGCGCGGCTACGAAAAAGATCAAACATAAACGAAGAGGCTCCTACTTGGAAAAACGGTGGGTCTGAACCCAGTATTTCGGATCTAAACCCAGTATAGTATAGCGGAAACTGGTGAAACGGACGGCTCCCCTTGGGCGGCGGCGAGCTGGAGAGCGACCGTAAATCCGGCCAGCATCGGAAGATGCACGCTATACGCCATATGAAAGAAGAACGCGCTCACGGCATAGACGCATATGCCGGCCAGGAGGCATCGGCTGAGCGCCGTCAGCTCCTGAAGGCCCGGTCGGCCGCGGGTCCGACAATAGAGACGAAAGTTCGAGCGCAGACAAAGGACGATCACGGCGGCATAGAGGAGCAGGGCTGGGATTCCGCACTCACTCGAGACTTGGGTATAGGTGTTGTGCGTTCCGAGCCATGCGGCGTGCTGGCCCGACCGGTCGGCTTCCTGCTCGACGGCGGTCGGGAACTGATCGGGACCGACGCCAAACAACGGGTGCATCAGGGTGTACCGCAAGCTGGTTTTGAACAGCTCCTGGCGCTGCTCTTGGGACGCAATGCTGGAGAGATCGGCCGTGGTCTCAGAGGACGTCGGATCGTTCACTAACAGGGACAGCCGGTGCAGCGTACCGGATGGGGCTCCAGCGATGCTGGCTGAAAACAGCGCTGCTAAGACGGCCAGTCCCAGCGCGGCGATTTTCCATTTGCCGCGGCTGACCCAGAAGATCAGTCCAAACATTGCCATCGCTGCAATCACAGACCCGCGGGAGCCGGTTTGAAAAGCGTAAAACGCGGCCAGCAGAACCCCCGGCGCGCCCGCCACGCGGCGGACCAATTTTGGGATCGAGCCAAAAGAAAAAGGAACGAACTTATTCCGAGCAGCAAGGACAAAGCCAGATCGTTAGGGTTGGCATAGAACAGGCTGTGGGGAATCCGGAAGCGGGCGTCCGGCAGGATCGTCGCCCGCACTCCGAAAAATGACGCAACTGATCAATAGAGCCGCACCGGCAGCGATCTGGACGTACATCAATTGACGGCAGCGGCGGAGCGAGGTAGCGAAGGAGCAAGTGAAGAAGAAGCAGAAGTAGGCTCGGGGGACGTAGTTCGCGATCATGGCGGCGCTACCGCCTCTCCAAATGCTCAACGGCGCGGCCAGCAGCATCCACAGCAGAAACGCCGTCCAACAACGGCCGATGCGAGTGTGGAAGCCGTTGAGCGCGGTGCCGGAGAACAGCCATGCGAGCGGGAGCAGGGCCAGCGTGACGGCCGAGAGGTATGCCTTGGAGCCAATCAAACGCAGCGCCCAGTCGTTGGCGAAGCCCGAAAGCAGGTAGGCGCAAAACAAGACGAATCCTGCCGTCTCGATGAGGCTGGTGGAATGAGCGGATTTCAAAGTCTCGGGAGTAAGTGCGGTTTAGGCGGTCACATTTCTCCGAAGATTTTTTGCCGGGTAGTCAAACGGAATAGATGCATGGCTTTTCGCCAAATCTGTGCCTCGTGCGCAATACCGTCAGTTACAAATACTCGTGGGAGACTGTAGGCGCTAAAGGAGAACTCTGAGACGCATGTGAATTTCCAGAAGTTTGCTGATCGCGGTGTTCACGGGCGCGCTGTACGGCCAGTTGACGCAAGTGGACTTGCGTTTGCAGAGCCGCGATGTGGATTTTTCGGCAGCCAGCGCCACCAAGCCGTTTAAGTCGGGCACCGGCCTGCCGTCGGCTTGCGGGCAAGGCGAGATGTATTACCGGCTGGACGCCGCGGCCGGGATGAACGTGTACGGTTGCACCGCGACGAACTCGTGGACCTTGGAGCAAGGGCCGCCGGCCGCGTCGATGGCGAGCCAGTTGGGCGACTTCGCAGTGACCCGCAGCAGCGCGACCGTTTTGGCTATCGGGGCCAACTGCTCCACCGCGACGCCGTGCGTGGTCCGCTTCGGCGGCCTCGTATATTCGTTTGCGGCCGGCGCGACGGCCGCGATTTCGGCGGGCAGTGGATTGGCTTTCGTCTATGTTTCGAGCGCGGGCGCGTTGACAGTGGGGTCTAACGTGACCGCGAGTTGCAGCAGCGCCTGTGCGGCTCTGAGCGGCGTGACCGCCTTCCCGGCCGATGCGATCCCGCTGTTCACTTGGTCGGCCACCAGCGGAACGTGGGATACGGCCGGCGGCGCCGATCAGCGGGCGTTTCTCAGTTCAAAAAGCGTAACAGCGGGGACTGGCATCACGACGACGGAGATTTCCGGCAAGACGCAGTTGAGCGCCGATACTTCCGTGATTGGGTTGCGTGCGGCGACGCCCGGGACGTCGAGCACGGCATGCACGGCGGGTTCCTGGGCAACGGATGGATCGTTTTTCTATTTATGTACCGCGACCAATGTCTGGCGGCGCGCCGCGCTGTCGTCTTTTTGAGGGAGCGATGAGAACCTTATTGTGGTGGTTTTTCGCCGCTATTCCGTGCTTGGCGAATACGTCGATTGCGTCGATTGAGCCCACGCAGATGCAGGCTAAGATCACGGTGCGGACGGATCAGACGGGGTTTTGCACCTATCGCGCTTCGCGTGGAGCATGGGTTCAGCTCGAACATTGCGGATCTCACCGACAACACGAACACTGACGCGCGGAACGGGTCCATCGTAAATGGCAACATTCACACTTTCGTTCTAGGGACTCGTACCGGGAGCGACGCGCTGGCCGCAGCCGGCACTTACTGGGTTGGTGTAACTTGCGGATCGGACACGGAAATTGCGACGACGTTTGTAACTCGACCCATCGCGTGGGGCAATACAGCGCCCGATCCGGTTCCGTTTAATGCCGCCAAGTTCGGCAACATGGATTATCCGGTGATCGACTGGACCAACCAGCAGAAATCGTACGTGGATCCAGTGACGGGAGTGGAATTCTGGCGAGTAACTTCGCCCGGGATGATGAGCGGATCGACGCTCAGCCTGGCGGCTGGAAATACGGGTGTTCTTGGCGCTCCGCTGGATGCGAGCGGTACGGGGAAGTGGGCGAGCGTCGCGAACGTCGGATCGAACGGAGCGAGTTATTCGGTTGGATCGGGAGGGCCATCGGACCAGGCGTTCGTGCCGCTGGCCAATTTCGCTTGCCCGGCTGGAACGACGTTCGCGGGCTGGTATCCGAAATGCACTCTGGACGATCTGTCGTTCGATGTGTATTGTGGGAACGCGAGCGCCAGCGGGATCACTCTTACGCTGCAGCTGTCGATGGATGGCGGGCAAACACTGGCGGGCTCTTCGGTTACCACATCGGCGTGTCCGACAGGCGCGCCGGTGAAACTTGGCACTTACGCGCAACTCGCGGTGAATCCGCCGTTTCTGTCGTGGGGATTCACACCACCACACCATTTGGTGGTGCCTCCCTCGGGAACCGTGAACGTTGCCGGGCAAGCCGTCACGTTACAGGGCCCAACCGGCACCCAAAACTACTTCGATACCGATTGGGTTTCGGGCACCCCCATACTGATCAATGCGACTTACTATCACGTGACCAGTGTGATTAACTCTTCCGCATTGATGCTCCAGGAAAACGCAGGAACACTCGCGGGCGTCCCTTATATAGGCGCGGCGTTCGGTGTTGTGGTTAGTAAGTCAAACAGCGGATCGAATGTAAGCGTCAGCCTAGGCGTCAATTACGCGTACGCGACCATGCCGAGCGCGTGCTGCAATGGCGACACTGGGATGATGAATCAGGCATCGGTCCAGGTTGCCAAGACGGCCGATGGGTCAGCGAGCTTGAGTCCGCCTTTGACCGGATACCTTACCAACGTAGTGGATAGCGCCGGCGGGGAAGCGCTGTTGCTATGGATTCCTTTCAACAGCGACGGATCGGTTCGGGCCGAGACGCGGTTGTTGGCGCTGGGCTCAAAGGCGGCGGGCAGCTCACGCATTAACACCAACGGCGACAGCGTCCCCTATGGTCCGGGCGGGATCAGCGGCTATTTCTTCGACAACGTGGATGGCACTTCGGCATACACGATTGATACGAGCAATCGAGTCTGGAAGCTCACTTACAACGAAGCCTTGACCGGATGCGCGGGATATATCGCGTTTCATCCCTATCCCACTTACGGAGACTACAATCCGACCATCGCGATTGCGGACGACTGCTTCCAATGGACGAATCTGACGCCCACCAGCGGAGGCCACGATATACGATCCCAGATGGCGGCCGCCTATCAAACGGGCCTGAACTATCTCGGGCAGACCGTTGGCCCGGCGCACGCGGGCTTCGATCTGGGGTGGATGAACAGTCCATTCGCAGGGGGATTCGATGGCGGATATTTTTCCGCGAGTATGGGGAATGTGCAGAATCACATCGGTATCATGGCGTCGTTCGACACCTCCGGCGGCGTGCTAAGGAGCATTCGGAATAGCTGGAGTGAAGGCGATTGCCGGTGGTGCGGGTTGCACGATGCGCCGGTACTGACGATGGGAACGTGGCGCTTCGCGGTGATCGATCCACAAGAAGATACGGGTTTGACGAACCTGGTGTTTCCCGATTCGTTCAAGATGAACGTGACAGAAGTGAATCGGGCAGGATTTGGATCGATCGCGCTGTGGGATTGCGGCGGATGCTCGGGCGGCCCGCAACAGAGCACGAGCTTGACCGGGAGCGAAGCGTACGCGTGTCCCACGAATCTTATCGCGCCGTATGCAGGGCTTTCGGGAACTGCGAATTGCATCCAGGTGAAAGTGTCGTCGCCGCCTTGCCAGCAAAATCCAAACTCGACTTACACATTTACCGACGGCCATTCGGAAAAGCAGGAGTTCCCCTGCACTACGCCGGGATTTGGGACAGCCAACGCCAATTGGTCTAAGCTGCAAGACCTGCAGCCAGGCGATTGGCTGCTAACGAATGCAGGCGACCAGAACGAGAACCTGGTCCTGCTTTCCGTTGCATATAACAGTGCCACCGATATCAATCTATGGTTACTGCGGTGGGCCGGGTACAACTATTTGTATCCCTTGTTTGGCGGCAAAAACGACCTGGGCGGCAGCGCGCATGCGAGCCTCTGGTGGCTATACATGGGGCCGACTTACTCGACGAACGCAGTGGCTTTGGACGCGTCGAGTTCCGTTACTACGTGGACCAAGAGTAACCCGCTGCGTTTTTCATCGCACGGTTCCGCGGCGCCGGCGGCCGGCGCGGGCTCCTATTCGTATCAGCAAACATGGTTCGGCGGACGTTATATCGGTTCGGTGAACGCCGCGGTCCCGAGCTTTTTGTGGAGTGCGATGCAGCCGTCCACGTCCTCCTGGCCGCTCTTCGCCGGGAGCAATAACGGGGCTAGCAACTCGCTGGCGCAGTCCTATAACAGCGGAACCTATGCGCCGAATGCGGCGGCGCCACCATTTTTTGTGGACTATCGGCACTTCAATCCGGCGGGTGGCGGTGGCATCGAATCGAACGGAGGCGCCGCGTTCGGAAGCATGTCGCTGACTCTGGTCAGCGGAACCAGCCATACGTTCCGAGCGGCGGGGGATTGCTGCGCAGCGGGGGGGAGCGATTACAAGCGGCTGGGCCTAGCTGGATTCGCGGGGCGATATCTGGCGCGCGATGTAAGTGGCCCGGTAACGGGAAATAGTAGCGACTTACCAGGTTGGAGTTACTGCCGGGCGTTCAATGCGAATGAGTGCGTACAAGGCTCTTCGGTTGGAAACCTCTATATGAGCTTACCGGTGGCCGATTTGGGGACCGAATGCGCCAGCTCGCAATTCACGCAAGCAATCCCGTGTCTCTATCAGCCCGCGCCTTGGAGCGGCCAGAGCATTCAATTCCGCATCGATCTCCAGGATTTCAGCGGCCTAGCTACCCGGAAGTTCGGGTATGTGCATGGGCATCCGGGGACCGCCTACGAATACAGTAACTGCCGGCCAACGGCGGATGCACAATTCATGTTCTGCCCGGGGTATTGGCTGGATGGCGTGCGTACCGAGTGGCTGGCCTATCGAATTTCGCCGGCGCTTCCAGCGGACAGCGTGAATCGTACGTCGTTTGTGCCAGTGACGCTGACTTATCAGGGCGTCCCGTTCGCAAGCAACCTGCGGGCGCGTTTTGGGTATCTGGAAAACGGAGGAGATCTGTTGCGCTGCACGGCGTATGCGCAAGACTGTTCCACCGAGATGCCAAGCGGCTCCAGCACCGATCCTTATAGCTTCACCAACGAAGCCGTGACGCGCCAAAGCTGCGCAAATGGAGCGACCTGCACGGTTACGATTCCGAGTTTGCCGAACCGCGTGCTCTACTACGTGGTGGATCGCTTAGATGGGAGCGGGAATGTGGTTACGACAACTCCGCTCGCGGCGGCGGCCGTACCATAGCGACGCAATTGCTCGAGCACGAGGCCCAACAGGACCAGATAGAAGGGGTCAAACGGAAATCGATAGCGGTTGTTTTCGAAGCTGGAGAGCAGATTTGCTACAGCCGTGAGATAGCCGATGTTGAAAAGCAGGAATCCGATGAGGATCGCGGAGGGGCGATCCAGCGTGTTGCGGCGGACGCCACGCACCAGGTGAACGACGCCCCAAATCCAGAGCGCCGGAAGGCCGATCATCAGAAAAAGGCCGGTATGAAGTACCAGTGAAGCAAAGGCGCCCCGGGCCGCCAATTCGCGAAGTCCTTTGCGATCGCCTGCGTCATAGAATTGCCCGAAGAACACGACGTTCCAGAATCGATCGACGGCGCGGATGCGGGGGCGGTTCAGATCGAAGAAGGGAAAATCCCCCGGCGGAAGGAAGTAAGTGAACCAGGCCGCGGCCGTTGAGCGCAGATAGACGATGGGGTAATGCCGGAGCAGAGCCAGGCCATCGCGAGTATAGGCTCGCTGGACTTGAAAAAACGCGAGACAGTTGAAATTAGTTGCGCCGGTGGAAGTGACACATTCGTCCAGTACGGGAATGCCGGTGCGCGCCGGCATCTGGACATACGGCTTGTACGACTCGATGGGCGACCCGAGATCGACCAGGGAAACCGGCGAGATAACGCCCTGGGCCACCAGATCGCGCCCTTCGCGGCCGGTTAATTGATGAGCGGTGATGGTATCCATGTTCATGCCCAGCCAGGTGCTGCCGGAAAAGGATCCGAACAAGACCCAGTTCTTGGTGTAAAGTCCCACAACGATGATCAGGGGCAGTGAGGCGGCCAGCATGATGCGTTGCCGGCGGCCCTTAGAAAGATAGGCGAGCGCGGCTAGAACGGCGACGACATAGATCAGGTGGAAGAAATTCCGCATGAAAACCAGGGCGAGTAACAAGAGGAAGAACAACACAAACCGCGGCATGGAACCTTCGTTAACGCACCGCCATAGCCCGGCAGCGGAGGCCACTAATAGAAAACACACGATGTACTCGTACAACATGAAGTTTTCAAACAGCACTGTTCCCGGACTGACGGTGAACCACGCCGCCAAGGCGAATGCGATCCAGCGACTGACACTTAATCCGCGCATCAAGTAAAAGATCAGCCAGCAAATCCCCAGGCCCAGGACCAAATGCACGATGTGCAAAGCGATGGGATAGGACCGCGGGAACAGCTTCAGCACGATGCCGGTGTAGAGATTCCAGCCGGGGGGCTGAACGTGCAAGTAGTACATGCTTTCGACGAGGCGCTGTTTTAACAGTTCCGGATCGATGAACTGGTAATAGTGCACAACGGGCCTGGCGTCGAAACGCACGCCGGCCAGGTAATAGCCCAGGCGCGAGAGCAGGAAGAGCAGTGCCAGCAGGCAGTAAAACGCGCGGTCCTTGGTAAGGTGCAAGCCTTCCTAGATTCCGGCGCCCAATCGAAGCGCCAGCAATTCCGGCAAGCCCGCGTCGAGGATCTTCCGCTGCGCGGAAGCGACGTCGTACTCAGCGCGGCAAAGCGACACCAGCCGTGCTTCGGGCTCATAGATCGCGTAAGCGGCGCGGCGATCGCCGTCTCGGGGCTGTCCCACCGAGCCGGGATTGATCAAGTAGTTCACGTCATCTTCCAACTCAAGTACTTCGCGGCCGGAAACCGGATCGGGGGCGATAGACAGATGCTTCACCCCATTCCGATGGCACAGGAACCCACCCTGCAAATGAGTGTGGCCAAAAAATGAGAGGCCGCAATCCAAGTAGGGCGCGACTTGCGCCACGTCCTGCTCGGAAACCACATATTCATCCTCGTCCACCGGCGAGCCGTGGAGTATTTGAAATCCATTGACGCGCTCGGGACCGCGCGTGAGGCCGCGCAGATACCGCATATTGTCGGGTTGGACCATGGTCTGGGTCCACAAGGCCGAAAGACGCGCCACCGGATTGAACCACTCCAAATCCTCCAGGCCGGCGCACGCTTTGTCGTGATTTCCGCGGACCACGTTCCTGACGTTGCCGCGCACCCAGTGGACAACGGCATCCGGATCGGCGCCATAGCCAACCAGATCGCCGCAGCAGACCACGGAATCGTATTGCGATCCGGCGCTGGCAAGCACCGCGCTCAGCGCTTCCCAATTCGCGTGGATGTCGCTGAGGATCAGATAGCGCACAGGCGAAGAACCGAAATCTCCGGTGGCGCGCCGATGCGAACCGGCACGCCGATGGTGCCTAAGCCGGTGGAAACGTATACAGACGACTTGTCGTGACGATAGAGGCCGCGCACATACGGCGTAAAGTAGCGGGCGACGTTGAGGTGCTGGTGCAAGATTTCGAAATCCACCTGGCCGCCGTGCGTATGGCCGGCGATGGTGAGATGGTAACCCTGGGCCGCGGCCACTGGAAAAACGTCGGGATTGTGCGAGAGCATTACGTTTATCGCACCCGGGGCGATCAGCCGCTCGGCGCCGGTTAAGTAAGGCATATGCATCTTTTGATAATCGACTCCGGCGAAATTGATGGCGGCATTTCCGAATCGAAGGACCTTCGACTGGCGGCGCAGGAACTCGATTCCAATTCGCCGCCCCTGGGCAGTGACGTAGTCCTCGGCGTCGGCGTAGAATTCGTGATTGCCCAGGCACCCGAGCACACCCGCATCGGCTCGCAGGCGCGCCAATTGCCGCAGGCAAGCGTCTAGTGGATCGCCGCGGCGCGTGATCAGATCGCCGGTGACCAAGGCAATGTTGGCGCGGACTTCATTGGCCATATCGATAGCCATGGCAAATTCGCGCTCGCTCATGAACTCACTTAAATGTATGTCGGTGATCTGCACTATGCGCAGGCCGTCCAGATCCTTGGGCAGCTTGGGAATGGGGACCGGCAATTCGGAAATACGGAATTTGTTGCGCCCCACGATTCCGAATACGGTGCCAATCACGGGCAGGACGCACACAGCCGCTCCGGTTGCTTGGAGTATTCTCCGCCGGGAGGGATCGAATTGCGGCGTCCGGCGCCAGATCAGCAGGGCGACAAATAACCCGATCAACCACATGGTTTCGACTAATGCGGCGCATTCCAGCCAGGTCCACCACCCGACCGGCAAGTAACGCTGGGCACTTTGGTATTCGAGCAGGTAGCCAAGGACAAGCAAGATTGTGGATGCCCATCCGCCCGCTACAATCCAGCCGCGGAACCGGCGGCGTTGTAAGAGCCAGCCGAGAACATAGAATTGGAGACCGAGGCCCAGGAGCAGGAAGCAGAACCCCGGGAAGAAGTGCACTTTCGATAGCACTGTTATCATTGTAGCGGGTTGATTCTTGCAGCCGGGTGCGAATGTTACACTAAGGCTGTAAAATCCCTCCCGAAGATCCCCGGTCGTCTAATGGTAGGACAGCGGCCTTTGGAGCCGTGAATCGTGGTTCGAATCCATGCCGGGGAGCCACAACTTCAGCTTCGAACTTGCTGGGCACTCTTCCACTATTTGCGGGAGTCGCACTGAAGGATTGGTCGCAGCCCAAGCAAGACCCTCCCGACATCGAGGCCGATCTCCACATCTCCCCAAAGTGAGAGGCCTTTGAAGCGCCTATCCGTTTCACGCTATCCTGGACGGCTAGATCGTGGTCATTTTTCAAGTATCGGAGGTTCATGTCATGAGGAAGAAGAATCGCTCGTTCCTTCTGATGGCGTTGCTTTCAGCATCGTTGCTCGTCAGCGTGTTCACTATCGTGCAGGCCCAGAATTCTGGAGCGACGGCAGCGAAGGCGACGAAGTGGTCTGATCCGGCGACCTGGCCCAACCGCAAGGTGCCCGTGGCAGGCGACAAGGTCACCATCGACGCCGGCAAAGAAGTGGTGCTCGACGTCAACACCCCGCCGCTGCACGGTCTGACGATCAACGGCAAGCTGAGCTTCGCGGACAATAAGGACGTTGAACTCACCACCGAGTGGATCATGTTGCACGGCGAGTTGGAGATCGGCACGGAAAAGGCCCCTCACACCCGCAAGGCCACCATCACCCTCACCGACAACGTCAAAGACGAAGACATCAGTGGAGTGGGTGGAACGACGGACCGCGTGGACCGCGGGATCATGCTCATGGGCGGAACCCTCAATCTTGCACGGTGACCGGACCAATCACCTGGACGAAGCTGGCCAGCACAGCCGAAGCCGGCGCCACCTCGATCCAGGTCCTGAACGCCGCCGGCTGGCGCGTCGGCGACGAGATCGTTCTCGCATCCACGGATTTCGATCCCCGGCAGGCAGAACGGCGCAACATTGCCGCCATCAGCGGACAACACGATCACGCTCGACAAGAAGCTCGACTACATGCACTTCGGCAAGATCACCTTCGACGTGGATGAACGCGGCGAAGTCGGCTTGCTGACTCGCAACATCAAACTCCAGGCATCGGCCGACGCGGAACAGTCCTTCTACGGCGGGCACGTCATGGCGATGGTCGGAAGCAAGATGTTTGTCGAGGGCGTCGAATTCAATCGAATGGGCCAGAACATGACTCTCGCCCGATATCCGATCCACTGGCATCTGATCGGCGACGCGCAGGGGCAGTACATCAAGAACTCGTCGCTCCACGACACCTACAACCGCTGCGTGACCGTGCATGGCACGAATTTCCTGCGCGTCGAAAACAACGTGACCTACAACACCGTCGGCCACTGCTTCTTCCTGGAAGACGGGATCGAGCACGGCAATGAATTCATCAAGAACCTGGCAATCCAGACCAAGTGTCATCCGACATTGGAATGCGTGCCCACGAATACTCGCCGCCAACGGAGAGAGAGACGCCAACTATGCGAATCGTCAGGCCTACAGGGAAATGAGCTTCCACAGCAAGAACGTTCTGCTGCCTTCGGACAACACGGTGGCGTCCTTCTGGATCACCAACCCGGACAATAGCTTCATAGACAATGTGGCGGCCGGTTCCGACGAGAACGGTTTCTGGCTGTCTCTGCCGGAACACCCGCAAGGGAAGTTCAAGGATTCGGAAGTCAGCAAGACCATCTGGCCGCGCCGAACGCCGCTGCGCGCATTCAGAGGCAATGTGGCCCATTCCAACTTCGACGGGTTCATGTTCGACCGGAACATCTACGAAGATAACACCTTCGGTCTGGCCACCATCCCGTTCCTGCCGTTGGCAAATCCTGCTGACCTGGATAGCGAAGTGGTGGAGACGCACTTCGAGAGCTTGACCAGCTACAAGAACCGCAATGGCGGTCTCTGGAGCCGGGGCGACCTCTTCGTCTTCAGCAACTTGAAACTCGCTGACAATGCCATTGGCATGACGCAGTCCGCCGGCGACATCGGCAGCGAACGGTTTCAAGCACGGCTGGTTGATTCGCTGGTCGTGGGCGAGACCGACAATCGCGGCAATCCCACGACGCCCGAGGAAGTTGCCTATGGCCGCAGCCTGCCCAAGAAGCTGATCCCTGACTTCCCGATCCGCGGCTTACGAATACTATGATTACCGCGATGATGTGGTGAACACGACATTCGTGAATTTCCAGGACAACGATCGGAGAAAAACGGGAGCGCTTTCCTTTCTGTTGTTCACGAGCGCGGGGGTCAGTACCGGAAGCACCATCAGCGGTGCGAAATTCGTCAACGCCAAGCCGGTGTATTTTCCGAAATTCGATACCAGGTTCGATAATGATAACCGGGGTGGCAACGCATATCGGACCCTGTCGATCCACGACCTGGACGGTTCGGTGACCGGCATCCCCGATTCCCACATCATGCTCAACGACGGCGAGAACGACAGCGTCGTCACCGACGACACCTGTGAGATTCATCCCACCTGGAACGCCTCTGTGTGCACGGGTGATGTCGGTCGCCTGAATCTCTCGGACAGCAGAGGAGAACTTCCAGCAACAGTCGATCTCGAATCGCGGACCGCCCGGTTCGCTTTGCTCTCTTCGATCGGTCCGAATGCTCCAGACACTCCCCTCGTTCAGGCCCAACGTGCCGCTCTGTTTTCTCGTCGTGCTCCGCAGGCGCCCATCGCGCTTGTTCGCAATGGCAAGGAATTTCACATCACCGGCGACCAGAGCACTGTGCGGCCGGCACCGAGATCCTGGTGAAGACCGAAAGACAGCAAGTCTCTCTCAGTCTGGCCGAAATGGACCAGGGGTCATGGGTCATATTTGAGCTGCCGGGTTTCACCAAAGCAGCCTCCGGAACGGAACAGCCCAGCATGGACGCATTGCGCAAGGCGAACGCGACGTCTTATTTCAGGGGCGGGGATGCCCTCTGGGTCAAACTGGTCGTGACCAAGCCTCCGTTGCCGATTGTTCGTCCAACGGATCTGCAAGCCAGTATAGCGGTCAGCAGATAGGATCTGTTTCGCGAACGGAACGAAGCCCTCGGTGCAAGCCGGGGGCTTTTTTGTGCGGCGGATAGTCCGTTCGACTTCGGGGAGCAGTCTGTGTTCGCCAGCCGAGAGCGACACGTTAGCGTCGCGCCGAAGGTGCCTGCCGTTCATTGCCGAAAGGATAGGTGTAAAATTGTCCCTGGCTACCCGTCCTTCGGCCCTCGCGGGAGAAAGTAGCGCAACACGACCGATCACGGAGATTTGACGATGCGAAAACGTTCTCTCTTGCTCCTTTCGTTGCTGGTCCCAGCCTTTTTAGGTCTTGGCGGATATGCCGTTGTTCAGGGGCAACAAAAAGGCTCTCCCGCGGCTGGCGCGAAGCGCTGGTCAGATCGCGGCCACGTGGCCTGATAAGAAGGTGCCGGCCAAAGACGCCCTGGTCACCATTACGAAGGACATGAACGTCGTCATGGACGTCAGCCCGATGCCGCTGCATGGTTTGACGATCGAAGGCAAGTTGAGCTTCGCCGATGACAAAGATCTCGAACTGACCACCGAGTGGATCATGGTGCACGGGGAACTCGAAATCGGCACCGAGGCCAAACCCCACACGAAGAAGGCGACCATCACCCTGACCGACAACGTCAAAGACGAAGACATCAGTGGAGTCGGTGGAACGACGGACAGCGTCGACCGCGGCATCATGCTCATGGGTGGAACCCTGAACCTTCACGGTTCGGAAAAGAGCACCTGGACCAAATTGGCCAAGACAGCCGAAGCCGGCAGCACCTCGATCGAGGTCCTGAGCGCTGCGGACTGGAAGGCCGGTGAGGAGATCGTGCTCGCGTCGACGGACTTCGATCCCCGCCAGGCAGAGCGGCGCACCATTGCCGCCATCAAGGGCAACACGATCACGCTCGACAAGAAGCTCGACTACATGCACTTCGGCAAGATCACCTTCGACGTCGATGAACGGGGCGAAGTCGGCTATGCTCACCCGCAACATCAAACTCCAGGCATCGGCCGACGCGGAACAGTCCTTCTACGGCGGGCACGTCATGGCGATGGTCGGAAGCAAGATGTTTGTCGAGGGCGTCGAATTCAATCGAATGGGCCAGAACATGACTCTCGCCCGGTATCCGATCCACTGGCATCTGGTCGGCGACGCACAGGGGCAGTACATCAAGAACGCCGTCGATCCACGACACCTACAACCGCTGCGTGACCGTGCATGGCACGAACTTCCTGCACGTGGAGAACAACGTGACCTACAACACCGTCGGTCACTGCTTCTTCCTCGAAGACGGCGCGGAGCACGGTAACCAGTTCGTGCACAACCTGGCGATCCAGGTCAAGTGCCATACCTCCAAGGCCTGCGCGCCGACCAATCTCGCCGCAAACGGAGAGAACATGGGAAGTAATTCGCTGAATCGCGCGACCTACAGGGCGGACAGCATGTCCGGCAAGGACACCCTGCTGCCTTCGGACAACACGGTGACGGCTTACTGGATCACCAATCCGGACAATGTCTTCATCGACAACGTGGCAGCGGGTTCCGATGAGAATGGCTTCTGGTGGTCGTTGCCGGAACACCCGCAAGGGAAGTTCGAAGGTACGGAGATCAGCAAGACCACCTGGCCGCGTCGAACCAGGATGGCGGAATTCAGGGGCAACGTTGCCCACTCCAACTTCGACGGGTTCATGCTGGACCGGAACATCAATCGGGAAAGCGTCTTCGGGTTGGCCGGCCCCTCGCACATTGCCAAGGAAAATCCCGCTGACGAAAACAGCAAGAGCGTGGAATCACTCCTCGCAGGATCTCACCGCTTACAAGAACCGCAATGGCGGCGTCTGGAGCCGCGGCGAGCTGCACGTCTTCAGGAATCTGAAGGCGGCGGACAATGCCATCGGGTTCACGAGTTCAACGGGTTCCTTCGGCGCTGACACATTTACCTCACTGGTGGTTGATT
>CAWKEP010000008.1:0-291938 GCA_963848735.1 Bryobacterales bacterium | reverse complement strand
ATGTATTGCTGCTCTACTGCCGAAGCAAGCGAAACATGAGGGCATCCCTTCCAACCCGAATTCCTGGTTTAGACCCCACATCTGAACCGTTTGCCATCGGGCTGTTGAGTCAGACTCTACTGGGTAGGGGCTCGGCCAGTTCGCGGCAGTGGGCGCTGCTTTTCAATCGGCACCAGGAACGTCGCACTGGCCTCAAACCAATAAGGAACTGAGCCAAAGCAGCCGCGTATGCGGTCGGTAAGTTGGGCTGCAACATGCCCCGAATAGTCGGAAGAATGGTGTTCAGGCCGCTGTTAGTGAAGCTGGCGCCGAAGGCGTCCTTCGGATGGATGATCGGTAGCCAGGCGTTCCAGTCCGGCAATTGCATGACGAGCGGAAGTTCGCGCGGATTGAGATAGGCGGTCGCCGCCCAGCCGGCGGTGCTGCCACCCGGGGCCAGGTACGGCAGCATTTCAGAGTCGTTGTCGAGCACTGCGCTGATTCCCGCGCCCGCCGACCAATTGGCCACCGGTTGCGAATCCAACCCCGGACCCGGCTGATAAGGCGGATTCCAAGGCCGTCCCGGGTTTGGCAGGTTGAGAGCCCTGATATAGCTCGCGATCTGGTTTCCCTGCTGGGCAGTTAGTCCGTGAAAAACCGCGCGCGCTTGAATCGAATTGTTGGAATAATTGAAGTACTTCAAATCGCGTCCGTCTGGCGTGTGGCAATCCGAGCAATGCGCTTTGATCGCCCCGCTGGCCGTCGTCAGAGACGCACCCTGGTACAGTGCCAGGCCCGCGGCGATATCCGACGAGGCAGCGGATGGAGACTGCCAGGTATTCGGATCGTCATTGACGAAGGTCGATGCAGGCAGCAGGTTGGTTCCCCCGGACCGAATGTTAAAGGCCAAGACGCGGTAGCCGCTAGTAACGCCGTCGGTGGCGTTGAATCGGAAGGTCAAGGTGTTCGTTCCGGTCGTGATGCTGCCGGCCGGCAAGTTCAGGGTCATCTGAAGAGTGTGGAAGCCGCCGCCAATGCCTCCGAAGGCCACCGCATTTCCAAGCAGAGTCACATTGCCGGTGCTGATGGGCAGCCAGGCCGAGTTGTTCACTTGCACGCTTGCTTCAGTCTCGTATTTCAAATTGTGGATCTGCATCCAAAGCTGCAGTTGACCGTTCACATTCGTCCCTTGCGGCATCACGAACGAAGCCGTGGCGGTGGTTCCATTCGGACCGACCACCTCAACCGGCAACGTAATCGTCGTCGGAGTGGGAGCCGCGGCTGGTGAAGCCGTCAGAGTTACACTGGCAGTTCCAAGCACGGCGGCAGTGGATGCATTCGTCGCCGTCACAGTGACGGATTGTTGCGTGGGCACGTTGCTCGGCGCGCTGTAGGAGCCGTTCTGCGTGATGCCGCCCGTGGAGGGGCTGATTCCCCAACTCACAACTGTGCCGGCTGGCAAGTTCTGTACCGAGAATTGCTGCGAGCCGGAGGGCGCCACGGTCACCGTAGCCGGACTAACTTTGGGAGAAGCCAGCAGAGTCAAAGTGGCGGTTCCAAGTACTGCATTCGTGGAAGAGTTCTTCGCCGTAACGGTAATGCTGCTTTGTGCAGCCACGCTGCTCGGCGCCGAGTAAGATCCGCTCGCCGTGATGCTTCCGGTAGCCGGGCTGATGGTCCAAGCGACGGTCGTGCCCGTCGGTAAGTTTTGAACCGTAAACAACTGCGTTCCCGAAGGCGCCACACTCGCCGTCGCCGGACTGACGACCGGGGTTAGCGGCGAAGCCTGCAGATTTAAGCTGGCCGCTCCCAGCACGGCATTGGTGGAGGCGTTGGTGGCGGTAACGGTGATGGTTTGCTCGCTCGCGACGCTGCTCGGCGCTGTGTAAGATCCGCTCTGTGTAATGCTTCCGGTAGCTGGGCTGATACCCCAGGCGACCGTAGTGCCCGTGGGCAAGTTCTGAACGCTAAACGCTTGGGTTCCCGAAGGCGCCACATTCGCCGTAGCCGGACTAACGCTCGGGGGAATCGGGGAAGCCTGCAAAGTTAAAGTGGCAGTTCCAAGAACAGCATTTGTGGAAGCGTTGGTGGCAGTTACAGTGATGGTTTTCTGCGCGGCGACACTGCTCGGAGCCGAGTAAGATCCGGTCTGTGTGATGCTCCCGGTCGCCGGGCTGATGCCCCAGGCAACAGTAGTGCCGGTCGGTAAGTTCTGAACGCTAAATGCCTGGGTTCCTGAAGGCGCGACAGTCGCCGTAGCCGGGCTAATCTTGGGCGAAGCCTGCAGCGTCAAAGTGGCGGTTCCAAGCACTGCGTGCGTGGAAGAGTTCGTTGCCGTGACAGTAATGCTGCTCTGCGCAGCGACGCTGCTCGGAGCCGAGTAAGATCCGCTCGCGGTGATGCTCCCCGTAGTCGGGCTAATGGCCCAAGCGACGGTAGTGCCCGTCGGTAAATTCTGAACGCTAAACGCCTGGGTTCCTGAAGGCGCCACGGTCGCCGTCGCCGGACTAACGCTCGGGGCCAGCGGCGAAGCCTGTAAAGTCAAAGTGGCAGTACCAAGCACGGCGTTCGTGGAAGCGTTGGTGGCCGTGACAGTGATAGTTTTTTGCGCAGCAACGCTGCTCGGAGCCGAGTAGGATCCGCTCTGTGTGATGCTCCCGGTGGCCGGGCTGATGCCCCAGGCCACGGTAGTGCCCGCCGGTAAGTTCTGAACGCTAAACGCCTGGGTTCCCGAAGGCGCGACGGTGGCCGTTGCCGGACTAACTTTGGGAGAAGCCAGCAGAGTTAAGGTGGCGGTTCCAAGTACTGCATTCGTGGAAGAGTTCTTCGCCGTGACGGTAATGCTGCTTTGCGCAGCGACGCTGCTCAGAGCCGAGTAAGACCCGCTCGCCGTGATACTTCCCGTTGCCGGGCTGACGGCCCAAGCGACGGTGGTGCCCGCCGGTAAATTCAAAACGCTAAACGCCTGGGTTCCCGAAGGCGCGACGGTCGCCGTAGCCGGACTCACGCTCGGGGAAGCAGGTGGCGGAGGAGGCGCAGCCTGAGAGACTACAGGTTGTATGGTCACAATGGCAGTTCCAAGCACCGCCTGCGTGGAGCTGTTTGTGGCCGTAATCGTCAGCGTCCTGGACTGCTGGCCGTTGGATGGCGCGCTATAGAGGCCGTTCCACGAAACGTTCCCGTAGGGGGCGCTGATCGCCCAACCTACGCTGACGCCCGCCGGCAAGTTTTGAACGGAGAATTGCTGGGTTCCCGAAGGCGCCAAAGTCACTGTAGCCGGACTGACGCTTGGAGGCGTATTAGGCGCGGCGTGGGAAGGTACTAGATTGACCGTGGAAGTCGTACTTTGGGTTGGATCCTCCACGCTGGTCGCTGTGAGTTGAATAGTTTGCGCGGCCGTGACGGATGCGGGTGCGGTATACGTGCTGCTGGTAACGCTGCCTATATTCGGGGAGAGCGACCAAGTTACCGCGGTGTTGGAAGTGCCACCCACCGTGACGGTAAATTTCTTGGATTGACCCGATCCCAGGGAAGCCGAAGCAGGCCTCATTGAAATAGTCACGTTCTCTGTGGTCGGGCTGGGGGCTAAGGCCGGCGTCGTCTGCGAGGCAACCGTTGGCCCCAGCATGATGGTTGCAGTGGCGAATTTGGTTGGATGGGCTGTGCTGGTGGCCGATATCGTCACCACAGACACAGCGCTGATGGTGCTGGGAGCCAAGTAGAGTCCATTCTGGATGGAACCGAGGCCCTGGACGATCGCCCAACGCACTTGCTGGTTGTTACTACCGCTAACGGACGCCGTGAATTGTTGGGACTGCCCGCCCCACAAGTAAATGGAAGGGGGTGAAAGCGTAACCGAGATCGACTGGCTGCTCGTGGGACTAGGGGTACTGGTTGACGTTACTGCCGTCGGGGACAGGTTCACTTGCGCAAAATAAGAATCTGAGCCAGTAAATGCATAGACATACGCGAGGTTAGAGGCGTAAGTTGCTGCCGCTTGGTACAGTCCGGTTGAAGTAATGGTGCCTGAACCGGCTGGCACCACCGTCCAGGTGACCGGCCACTGGCTGGACGAAAACTGTTGGGTCTGCGAAGGGCCGAGCGTAACAACACTCGGAGTCACTTGGGCTTGCGCGACGGCGCCCGTACAGACAAGAACTGTTGATAATAAGAAAGATATCTGTTTGTATGACATTTTTCTGTTTCTGTAACACCAACGTAGTACCTCCAAGCGATCATGGCCATCACGAGTTCCCCCTAATTGGTACTCAGGTTTGCACGTAGCCAGGACTCTCATCCACCTGGGTCGGGGTACTATCAACATGGCGTGTTTGGTACTTCTAGAACCAAAGTATGTCCATAGACGCTGAATTAGTACTAAAGTACGGGCGGTAACAGAACTAACGCGGATCAATGGTGCATGTTGACAAATTCTCGGAGGTCAGTCAACCTAAAACAGTTGTTCAGCCTTTTTATCAACATGCCGACATTCAGTAGGACAGCTAACTATTTTATTTGGGTGTAAGATTGTAGACTCCCAGCTCGGGAGGTTGTTTCAAGAAATTTCTGGGCCATGACGTAGGGCTGTACTAGACCGCCGTGCTGGATGAAGAAATTGGTGACACGTCTCATTCTGTCAGCTCTCGGATTGGGATTTGTTCTAACGGCCGGCCCCCGCGACGACTTCTTAAGGCTAATCGACCGTCCACGCGTTCCACTGGCGCCAGAAGCAAGCAACCTTGGCGCCGCCAAGGGTCTGGAGCGATTCCACTTTAGTTTTGCCACCGACGCCGCCGAGCGTGTCCCCGGCATCTTGATGATGCCGCTGTCGCGGGCCGGAGCGGCACCCGAACGGCGGCCGGTAGTCATTTGTTTGCATGGAACTGGGGGCAGCAAGGAAGAATGCATTCCTCAATTGGAGGAGCTGGCCGCCAGGGGCTTTCTGGCCATGGCAATTGACGGACGCTTTCACGGCGAGCGGGCCGCGCTCGGCTCCTATGACGACGCCATTTTGCGTGCCTACCGGACCGGCCGCGAGCACCCGTTCCTTTATGACAGCGTTTGGGATGTCATGCGGCTGATCGACTACCTGGACACCCGGCCGGATGTCGATCCGTCGCGGATCGGCCTGATCGGTTACTCAAAGGGTGGCATGGAGGCGTATTTAGCGGCAGCGGTGGACACTCGAATTCGAGTGGTGGTGTCAGCCATCGGCGTGCAGAGCTTCCGCTGGGCTCTGGAGCAAGGCGGATGGTCCGCCCGCACCGACAGCTTTAAGCCGGCGCTGCAGGGCGCAGCCCGGGATTCCGGAGTGTGGTTCATTCGAGCGCCTTTCGTTCGTCAGTTCTATGACCGCGTAGCGCCGGGAATTTACTCGGAATTCGACGGACCGTCCATGCTGCCGTTGATAGCGCCTCGTCCTCTTCTGACGATCAACGGCGCACTGGATTCAAAGACGCCGCGCGCCGGCGTAATGGAATGCATCGCCGCGGCGAAAATGGCCTACGCGGCCGCGGGAGCCTCCGACAAAGCCCAGTTTATTATCGAAGAGAACGTCGGCCATAGCGTGACTCCAGAAGCGGAGAAAACCGCGCTGGAATGGCTGGAACGCTGGCTTAGGAAGTAGGTATCCAGCGTCCGGGGTCCACGACAATCGGGGCCATCTGGAAAAAACCAACCGCCAAGGCAGCCATCAGGCCAACTAAGAGAAAGATCGCGAAAGAGAGGACGGCTGAAAGCCACGATGCGCGGAGAAGTTTTCGCAATACGGCCCAGGACACCACCAGCCACGCAAATGTGAAGACGCCTCGCACCGCGGCCATGGATGCGATCCACAAGAAGCCAGGTGTCCGGATAGAGTCCGCCAAGTCCCGATCGGTATTCAACAGGACCTTCAACGCGTAAGTGCCTTCCGATCCCACCAGGGCCTTTAGCCTTTGAGTATCCTGTCCGGATGCGCCGGAAACAATGATCTCGGCGAACAATTTCGGCTCGAAAAGCCGCATGGCTCCCGAGTCGAGGGCTGTCAGGAGCGAAAAAATGAGCAACCATGCGCCTAACAAATAGGAACAGGCAACCAGGAAAGTTGGGGAGCTGGGGTGGCGTCCCACCAGCCGCCATGATATCCAGACCAGGCCAGCCGCAAGAACAACTCCACCAAGTTTCAGAGCCGCGTCGGCTGCGATGACTTTCCGGGAAAGCAGCGCCCGTTCATTCGCCGCGGTTAATAGAACCGAAACTGCCAGCGAACCGGCCAGCGTGAGCAGGGCCGGCCAGGATTTAGCGCGCGGCCGGCTCTTGAACTTTTTCCTCTCGAGTAGTGGATCCATTTCTGGCCGGGGGCTTCGCTCGCAGGTCACTTTGATGGTCGCCGTTGGGCTTGATCTTTGCTACGCTGCCCAATTGCTCGAAGCTGGGTTTCATCTTGGCCGCCAATGTTTCGACGTAGGGGTATTTGAACATACCGTCATGACCGCCCGCAACGCAATGAACGACGGACTTACCCGAGACTGGCTTGCGCCATTGAACCGCCATTTGCCAATGCTGGCCGGTCGGCGTCTCGGCCGCTTGCACCATCAAAACGCGCCCGGAGTAAGGCTTCGGTTCGTAATTGGTCGCCGCGTAAAACAGGATCGGATCGATATCCATCAATCGGATGTCTTCGTCTTGCAGACCCATTTCGAGGGCCTGCCGTTGGTCGCGCCGCGTCATTTTGAGGCGCGCAATGTTGAGACGCTCCTTGGTGTAACGAAGCATCTCGGCGGGACTCGCCTTCACGATGTTCGACAAGTGGAAGAGCCACTTTTGCGTTCTCATTTGAGCGCGCTCGACGCCTGACAGAGATTTGCCGTAGGCGACGTTGGGAGAGTCGATGAGCGTCAGCAGCTCCACCTCGTGGCCCTTTTCCATTAACTGGCGGCCCGCTTCGTAGGCCAGCACGCCGTACAGACACCATCCGCCGATGGAATACGGGCCTTGCGGTTGGTATTCGAGGATAGCGTCCACCACGTAAGCGGCCAGGTCTTCCAGCCGGCATGGATCGGGCAAATCGATCTTCTTGAGCTGGGTCAAATCCAAGCCGCAGAATGGCTGCTCCGGCCCGAGCAGACGAGCCAAGCGGCAAAAACAGTGGGCTGGCGCCCAGACAAATGAAAGGCGGCTTGCTGCCTTGCGGCTTGAGAGGAATAACGCGGCAGACGGCCGCCGTAATCTTCTCACCCTCCAGCACCACTGCCAATGCCTCAATGGTCGGCGACTCTAACACCGTAGCGACCGGCAATCTCTGCCCGAACTCCTTCTGGATTTGAGAGATCAGCCGTATGAGCAGAAGCGAGTGCCCGCCCAGGTCGAAGAAGTTATCGCGCACCCCGACGTCGGTGATATGCAAAGCTTCACGCCATATGACGGCCAGCTTTTCTTCCACCGGATTGCGCGGCGGAATGACAGATCGTTGTTGCGGCGCGAGGTCCGGATGCGGCAAGCGCTTGCGGTCGATCTTTCCGTTGGGCGTACGCGGAAATTCGTCCAAAAGCACGAACGAAGTCGGAACCATGTAAGACGGAAGCTGCGAGTCCAGGAACCGCCGCAGCTCCATCGGCTGCGGGGTCGCTGCTCCGCGCTTCACAATGTAGGCCACCAGCGTGCTGCCTTCGTTGGGATCTTCGACGGTGGTGACAATGGCGTCTTGAACGGTGGGGTGCTGGCAAAGGCCGGCTTCAATTTCTCCTAATTCGATGCGGTGGCCGCGAATCTTTACCTGGTGATCCACGCGTCCCAGGAAATGCAGCCGTCCATCCGGCAAATACTTCACCAGGTCGCCGGTGCGATAGGCGCGCTCCTGAGCGCCCGAGGTCTCGCTGGACAGTTGCACGAATCGTTCGGCGGTAAGCTCCGGCCGGTCAAGATATCCGGGCACCACGCCCTCGCCGCCGATGTAGAGTTCGCCGGGAACTCCGACCGGGACCGGCCGCCGGTTCGCGTCCAAAACAAAAACGGAAGTATTGGCAATCGGCCGCCCAATGGAAATGTCCTGCGCCCCGGGCGTGAGCTTCTCCATGGTGGACCAGATGGTGGTCTCGGTGGGGCCGTACATGTTGTAGATTTCGCCCACGCCGAGTTGCTGCAACTCGCGCGGCGAGCGAAGGCGGCATGGCCTCTCCACCCACCAGGAATTTGCGAAGCTTGCCGAGGCCCGAGCGCCCGCCGGCATCGCCCACCAGCAACCGGGCGAGAGAGGGCGTGCACTGCATGTGCGTGACGTGGTGCCTTTGAATCTGCTCCGGGATCGAGTAGCCCAAAGGTCCGGCAGGGCGGTTGGCGCGCTCCGCCAATTCGCGCAAATTATCCAAATTGGCGAGCACGGTGTCGGCGGCGATCCCGAAATCCACCAGGCAGGCCACTTCGTCCACGCCGATGTCTTTCAGTTTTTGCAGCGTCGCCATGCAGCTGTCGGCCGTGCCGAACAGGCCGCTGGTGGCGAAATAGCGGGTGAAGGCGTGGTCGATCAGCGCTTCCAGATCTTCGTTGCTGAGCGTGGTGGCGGCTAAGTCATCGCCCAAGCCCTTGACCACCTGTTTCATCAGGTCGACCGAGCTCTTCAAATAGTTGCAGAACGGGGTCCTGACCACTTCCTGCACTTCTTCTTCGTTCTTGCCGACGAAGGTGTGCAGCATCAGCGTGACGTGTCCGTTGCCGCTTTGATTCGATTTGCGATAACCCTCGCGATAGATCTGAATCTTGGAAGCCAGCTCCTCGAAACTCTGTCCCAAAAGGTGCGTGAGCAGGTTAGCTCCCGCCTCGCCCGCGGTTTGGAACGTTTGCGGATGGCCGCCGGAAGTGACCCATACCGGCAACTCGGGTTGGATGGGGCGGGGGAAAATGGTAACGTCTACTTCTTTTCCGGACCCGTTGACGCGTTTGATCGACTCTCCGCGCCACAACGAGCGGACCACTTCCAGGTCGCGCATCATGATGTTCTTGCGATCGGCGTAGTTCTCCGGCTTAAAGACGAAATCGCGGTCGTGCCATCCGGAGGCAACGGACATTCCCACGCGTCCGTTGGATAGGTTATCCACCAGGGACCATTCTTCGGCCACCCGGATGGGGTCATGCAGCGGGAGCACAACGCTGCCCGCGCGAATCTGCACGTTCTTGGTAATGGTGGCAAGCGCCGCGCTGGTCACAGCCGCGTTGGGGAACAGGCCGCCGAAAGCATGAAAGTGCCGTTCCGGAGACCACACGGCCGTGAACTTATTCTGATCGGCGAACTTGGCGCCTTCGAGCAGGAGTCTGTACTTGTCGGCCGCGGCACTTTCGTCGCTCGCAAAATAGAACAGGCTGAACTCAACGTTGCTCGCTCCCTGGGCGGCGCCCGCATTGACCGGCAGAAACTCATTTTCTTCCTGCAGCACCACGCGGTAGCCGCGAGCCAGCGTCCAGAACAACTCGAGCACGGAGATGTCGAACGAGATGCTGGTCACCGCCAGCCACACGCCCGGAGTTTCTTCGGCGAAACGCTGATCCATGCCGGTGAAGAAGTTCACCACGTTGCGATGGTCGACGATGACTCCTTTGGGTTTCCCGGTGGAGCCGGAAGTGTAGATGACGTAAGCCGGGCTATCGCTCGATTGTTCGACGCGCGGCCGGGCCGAGCTGCACTTTTCGATAGCGTCATACTCCGCCTCGGAATCGATCGCGAGCACCACTTTCGCAAAGCCCGCTACCTGCGGCCGAATTTTTTCCTGGGTGATGATGATGGACACGTGCGCGTCGGAGAGCACATACTTCATGCGCTCCGCCGGATAAGCCGGATCCAGTGGAACGTAAGCGCCTCCGGCTTTGAGAGTGGCCAGCAGCGCAACCATGAGGTCCAGGCCGCGATCCATGGAGACCGCCACGCGCTCGCCTGGCTGCAGGCCTTTTGAGCGAAGCAGATGCGCCAGCTGATTGGCCCGGTTGTCCAATTCCTGATAGCTCAACCGCTGGTTGCGAAACACCAGCGCGGTCGTTCCCGGGGAACGATCCACTTGTTCCTCGATCAGTTCATGAACCGTCTTGGTTCTGGGATAGGCCACCTCGGTGGAGTTCCACTGGCGCAGCTCCTGTTGCTCTTGCGCGGTGATCATCGGCACGGCGGAGAGTTCCTGATCTACTCCGGTCGCGATCGCTTCCAGGATGGTCCGCATGTGCCCCATCATGCGCCGCACGGAGGCGGTATTGAATTGCTGCCGATCATAGGCCAGGCGCACAATCAGCTTCTGATCGGCGTAGCCGTACAAGGTCAGCGGATAGTTGGTGCGTTCGCGGAGTTGAACTTTCCGGTGAGCCCAGTTGCCGCCCTGCGCCTGCATTTTGGTATTGAGCTCGTAGTTATCAAAAACCAGAATGCTTTCAAACAGCGATGCGCCATGCGGAATCGCGCTCCAGGATTGAATGGATGCCAGCGGCGTATGTTCGTACTCGCGAATTGCCACCTGCGAGTTGCGAATCCCTTTCAACCATGCGAACAGGGGTTCGCTGCCTTCCACCTGGATGCGAACGGGAAGGGTATTGATGAACGTCCCCACCATGGTCGCCGTATCGCCGCCGAAGCTGCGGCAGGCGCGGGTGGCGCCGAATACCACGTCATTGGATGCGCTGTAGCGGCTGATCATCAGCGCCCAGGCCCCCTGCACTATCGTGTTCAGGGTGATGCCTTCGCGGGCGGCCACTTTGCGCAGCGCTTCCGTGGTCTCGAGAGAAAGGACGATTTCTTCGTCGCCGCGGCCGAGTTCGCGGGCGCTCATTGGGTCCAACACCGGAACCTGATTGGCGAGGACGAACCCATTCAAATATTCGCGCCAGAAACGCTCGGCCTTAGACAGATCCAGATGGTCTAGCCAGGTGATGTAGTCGGTATAAGGACGGCGCTCCGGATGGCTGATTTCGGTTCCTGCGCGTTCGGCGTCGTAATCGGTAAACAGCTCATTCAACACGGTGGGAAACGAACGCCCATCCATGGCCACGTGATGAAACGTAAAGATCAACCGATAATCGGTGTCGGCTAGCTTGATCAGCGTAAAGCGGCACAAAGGAGCCCGGTTCAGGAGGATACCGGTGATTCGGTCTTCTTCATAAAAGCCCTCCAGACGCTGCAGCCTGGGTTCCGGAGCCATTGCGCTTAGATCAATGATTTCAAAGGGCGTTTCGACCTTGGATTCCACAAACTGCTCGGGCCGTTCCAACTTCTCCCAAGTGAGCCTGGTTCTGAGCGCGGGGTGCCGATTCACTAATTTCTGGCAAGCGTGGCGCAGTGCATCCACATCCACGGCTTCTTCGAGCGAGCACACAAGTTGTTCAATATCCACACCCGTATGCGGATCTTGGATGTGGTGAAAGAGCATCCCCTCTTGAATTGGCGACAAGCGATGTGACAAGGAGTGCATGCTTAGAATTGTACCGGTGGTAGTATTATCCTCAAAGGCAGCTAAAGTACTAACAGTACTACGCTATCCTACTTACTGGCTGCCCCACTATAACTTAGCCTCCAAACCTTGCGGCCGCCGTCGTCCGAGATCAGTAGACTTCCGTCAGGCAATTGCAGCAGTCCCACCGGACGCCCCCACACCTCATGCGCATCCGGAGAAAGCATCCAGCCCGACACTACCTCCCGTACAGGACCGGACGGTTTGCCATTCTGAAAAGGAACGAAGCCAATTGCATATCCGATTCGCTTGGAACGGTTTACCGAGCCATGCAGCGCCACAAACGCTCCGTCCCGGTATTCAGCGGGGAACTGCTGGCCGGTATAAAACAGGATGTCCAGCGGGGCGATGTGTCCACCCAACAGGACGTCGGGAACAATGCTGGATTCGACCAGCTTCGAAATCTGCGCTACCTGGGTCAAACCCTTGGGATGTTTCAGCAGGTCTTCGAAGAGTTTGGTTCCGGAATTAAAAGGATCCACATGGGGGCCGATATAGGCGTAGGGCCAGCCGTAAAAGCCATTGGGCTCGACGTGCGTCATGTAATCCGGGACCAGGTCGTCGCCCAGGTCGTCGCGCTCTTGGACCGAGGTCCACAAGGTTTCCGTTCCCGGGTACCAGCGCAACCCGACCGGGTTTCGAAGCCCGGAAGCGAAGATCTCGCATCCGGAACCATCCGGGTTGCAGCGCGAGATCGCTGCCCGGCGCTCGTCTTCGCCCACGTTGTGGTTTGAGCCGGATCCAACCGAGACAAACAGTTTGGTGCCGTTACGGTTGAATAACAAGGTTCGGGTCCAATGCATTCCCTCAAAACCCTTCAGCGAGATGATCTCCTGGCCCTCGGTTGCCGAAAGTGTCTTTGGGTCGAATTTGTAGCGCTTAACCGACTCTGTTTCACCGATATAGAGATAGCCATTCCAAAGCGCCAGGCCGTAGGGACGGTCCAGGCCGGTTAGCACAGCTTTCTTCTGGTTGGGTCCGGTCAGCGCATAGACTGCGCCGGCGTTGGCGCCATGGGCCACCCTGCCACTGTCGCTGATCAGGACTTCACCCGCCGGGGCCAAGGCCATAAACCGGGGAATCTGGAAACCCTCGGCGTAGACCTCGATGTGAAACCCGGGTGGAACTCGCAGGGCTACGTCATTCGGCTTGGCGACAATGGTGGGAAAGTTGTATACCGAGGGGGTTGCGTAGGGCTGAGGCAACTGCGCTTCGGTGGCGGCCTGGGAGGTTAAGCCGAATCCGAGCAGGACGGCTGTCGAAATAGTGGCTCGTCCTCGATGCGGTCCCACAGGTCGAGCTTACACTAGTTTCCCCGTTTCGGCACCAGCCCACTAGTACTAGGGCCGTTGATGCATTGACAACTGTCATAGGAACGGTCAAGCTGTCCTTAGAGCATGCTTCTTCAGCGCTTTGAATCCCCTACGGTTGAGCAAGCAGAGCACTCTCAGACAGAGCAGTGGTTTGCGGTTCGGGTGCGCTCCAACCAGGAACGGGTCACCCTGTTGCATCTTCGCGAACGCGGGTACGAGCGGTTTGCTCCCTCGTACAAGTCGGAGCGGCGTTGGTCGGACCGGAAGAAAGAAATCGATCAGCTTCTGTTTCCCGGCTATATCTTCTGCAGGTTCGATCCGGGAGATCGGCTGGGGGTGCTGACGGTACCAGGAGTGGTGGATCTAGTGGGATTCGGAAAAACACCCGAACCTATCCCAGAGCAGGAAATCGAGCGAGTCCGGAGGATGGTTGAGTCCGGGCTGCTAGTTACGCCCTATCCGTTCTTAAATGTGGGCCAAACAGTACTCATCGAAGGGGGCCCGCTAAACAGCGTGGAAGGCATTCTTGTGGAGCTGAAAGGAAAACACCGTTTGGTGGTCTCTATCAACCTGTTACAGCGGTCGGTGTCCGCCGAAGTGGACCGCCGTTCGGTTCGGCCGGTGGGTGTTCTGGTGACGCCCGGCGCGCTATCCCCCGTAGCAGGAATGCCCCAAATCCGGTAGAGTATGAACAGCATGTCCGCAGTCCGGAATTTGCTCATAGCGCCGACGCTCCTGTTCTCGTTGGCCGTTTCCACGATGGTTGCACAGCAGCCGGCGCAACCCGCGGCGGGCGCAGCGCAACCGTCGCCAGGCAATGGCAATCCGGGGCAAGGCGGACAAGCCGGGCAAGGCGGACAAGCCGGGCAAGCGGCGCCGCCGGCACAAACTCCCACACCCGGGCAACAGCTTCCGCCCGACACGGTCCGTTCCAACTACGTCCTGGGAGCGAACGATCAAATCCAGGTTCGCGCACCCGAAGTAGAGGAAATCGATCAAAAACCGTTCCGCATTGATGGCGACGGCAACATCAATCTGCCTCTCTTGGGCCGCCTGCACGTGGCCGGCATGAGCCTGCAGGAGTTGGAAGTGGATTTGGTGAAGCGCCTGCGTGAGTATGTCCGCGAGCCGCAGGTGTTTATTAGCGTGGTGCAGTTCCGCAGCGAGCCAGTGTTTTTCGTCGGCCTCTTTGCGCGCCCGGGAATTTACAATTTGCAGGGAACGCGCAATTTGACTGAGATGCTGAGCAATGTAGGTGGAACCTCGGCCGGGGCTTCACGGCACATCACCATCACCAGGCACGAAGAGTATGGCCCTATTCCGCTTCCGAACGCCGTGGTGGATCCCGAGCGGAAGGTCAGCACCGTTGAAATTAGCCTGGGAAGCCTTCGCCAGAACATTAATCCCGCCGAAAATATCCTCCTGCAGCCCTACGACGTTGTATCGGTCGGACGCTCGGAGCTGGTGTATTTGAACGGAGAAGTTTCGAAAGTCGGGGGCATAGAGCTCGGGGAACGCGATTCAGTTTCTATCCTGCAGGCTATCTCGCAGTCGGGGGGCCTCAGTCGTGACGCCAAGAAAAGCAAAGTGCGGATTCTCCGGCCGGTTTTGGGTACCAATCGGCGCTATGTGATTGAGGTCGATGTAAGCGAGCTGTACGATGGAAAGGGCATCGATATTCCTTTATTACCAAACGACATAGTGTATGTCCCCCGCTCTTACCAGCGGCAATTTTGGCAAACCTTCCAAAGCGTCGCGTTGCCGATGCTGCCGTATATCCTTTTTCTGGTCGCACAATAGATCACTTTGGTACACTGAGCCTTTGTTGATGCCCCCTTCAGCAATTCGAGTCTTGACCAATCGCTGTCTGTCCGTCGCGCTGGCCGGTCTCCTGGTTGTTACCCAAACCCAGGCAGCCGAGCAAGCGGCGCCAGCGCAGCCCGGCACGCAAACCCCGCCTCCCGCGTCCCCGGGAGGACCAGCCGCTCCGGTTGCCCTGGCGGCGCCACTGCCGGTGGAGCAGAGCCTGAAAATTTTGGTCCTGGCGGGTAACAATGAACAGAACGACCTGGAGCGCCGGGTCATGGCTCCGCTGGTAGTTCAGGTATTGGATCGCGATGAGCGTCCGGTGGAAACGGCCGAAGTCGTGTTCCGTTTTCCCATCAGTGGCCCCGGCGCCACCTTTGCGGGCGGAAAAACCGCTCTGACGGTGCGCACCAACACCGAGGGGCAGGCGGCGGCTCTCAACTGGATGGCCAATGGCCAAGTCGGTAAGTTCCAGGTTCACGTGAACGCCAGCTATGGCAACCAGGTGGGCGAAACCACCGTGTCGATGAGCAACGTCACCACGGTGGTGGCAGAGGCGCACAAGAGCAAATCGGCTAGCTGGTGGTCGCATACCTGGGTGAAAATCGCGGTCATTGGCGGCGCTGCCGCCGCTATCGGAATCGGCGTATATCTGGGCACTCGAGGCGGTTCCAAGAGTTCGGGCGGCACGGTTACGATAAACCCCGGATCGCCGACTGTCGGAGCGCCCTAGACTGCATGCGCTCAGCACTGTTGGTAATTGGACTTGTTTCGGCCGGATGTCTGGCCGCGCAACAACCATCGCTGAACGGGCCGGTAGAGGCTTACACTTTTGACGCGCCGACCAGAAGCCTGCGCGCGGTGATTGGTTTTCCCGGCGCAGCGTCCTTTGGACCGGTCCTGAGGGATAGTCTGGATTTCGCTTCGGTCGCGCCGCGCCAGAACTATGCCATTGGATTTCAAAGAGGCCAAGGCGTCCTGATCGCTGGCTTGGGGTCCGCGCAGCAATCGGTACGCGCGCTGCCGGGCGTGGAGGCGCAGCCTCAGGCAATTGTCTGGTCCGGCGATGGATCGCGCGCGGTTCTCTATTCCAAAACTGGAAACTGGCTGCAGACTCTGTCGGGGCTTCCTAATTCCCCTTCCGCCGGTGCGCGCGTCACGGGAGCGTCGCTGGGAGGGTTGCTGGCCTCCGTGGCGGCCGATGCGAAGGGCCAGCACATTGCCGCCGGAATCAGCGGGGATGCGGGCGCCGTATATCTCAGTACAGACGGTGAGGCCTTTAGCAGCCTGAAAGCAGCCGCGAAGCCGGTCGCGCTGTCTTTTTCGGCCGACGGAACCACCCTGTACGCGCTGGATTCGAGCGTTCCCCAAGTGATTGCAGTCACCCTGGCCAATCATGCATTTCAGACCATCCCGCTCGCGGGACTGGCGGCTCCAGTAGCGATCCAGGCGGCGGAGAATTCACAAAACCGCGCGCTGTTGTATGTGGCCTCCGCGAGCGATCGGGTGCTAAGAATTCTGGATGTAGCGAGTCAACAAACCGTGACCAATATTGCGCTGGGTTTTCAGCCTACCAGCCTGGATCAATTTGGCAGCAATAGCTTCGTCGTAGCCACGCGCTTGCAGGCGGCCAGTCCGCTGTGGCTGTTTACCAGCCGCCCCAACCAGGAGCTTATTTCGTTCCCGCGGTTCAATTGCGTCCTCGGGAACGCCGCCCAGCCGGAACCTTGGGGAGCGTGCGATAGATGCGGTCCGGCATGCTTCTTCGTACCGGCCTGTTGGCAGTGTTCGCGGCCGGGCTGGTTTCGGCGCAGAGCATTCCTTTTACTCTGCTCGCCACCGCCCAAAACGGAAACGCGGCCACCGTCGCCAACGACTCTGTTCTGCCTTTTTCCGCCACGGTCGGCACCCAGACGCAGATCACCGTTCTAGCCACCTACACCGGAAGCCTCCCGGCAACCCTTAGCGCCGGACCCCAGCTGTGGCTGCTTGGCTCTACCGAGTTCACGGTAACGTCCACCGCGGCGGCGGGCTTGGTCCTAAACCCTAGCGACAGTTTCAAATTCGTCATCACCTTCAGCCCCACCAGTCCCAACGCAGCCGGCGCACAGATTACGATTCCGTTCACCACTCCGGGAACGGGTGGAACGGCCGTGCCCAATGCCATCGTGCTCGGGCTCCAAGGCACTTCGCCGGCGTTCACGTTGAGTTACGTTTTACAGACAGACAACAATGTGATTCAGATACCGCCCGGCGGGACCATTCCCTTCGATCCGACGCAGATCAAAACTACCGCGCAAGCTACTTTAAACATTTCCGACACCGGCAGCGGCGTCGGGGTGATTACAGGCGTTGCCTTGACGTCGGGAGGTCCGATCTTCAAGCTCCAGGGAATACCGCTATTCCCCTTCACGCTGACACCTGGAACCGCCTCAGCCACCCTGTCGCTGCTGGTGACGTACAATCCCACTGCAGTGGAATCCGATACCGGCCAGATTCAGATCACGTACCAAGGCGGTGCTACTGCGACGGTGAACCTGACGGGTAGCGGAGTCACATCCGCCTTTACCTACAAATATCTGGTGCAAGGAAAGGCAACGAGTGTGTCGCCGGGCGGAACGATCATATTCCCCGGGGCGAATGTCGGAACCGGCGGAAACACCAGCGGCACGAGCGGCTTGATCGTGCAAGTCACCAACACTGGAAGCGCGACCGGCACCATCAACTCGGTAAGCACGTCGGGTCCATTTACACTCACCAATCCACTCACTCTGCCAGCGACCGTAACGGCTGGCAATCTCTTCAGTGTACCCCTCACTTTTACCCCGACGCAGGTCGGGACCCAAACTGGACAGTTGGAGATCGGGAACGACTTCTTTATCTTGTCCGGGCCAGGTTTGGGAGCAAATCTGACTTACGCATATACATCCAGCGGGGGCACCACCACTGTGGATCCCGCCACTGGAGGCGCGGTTCTGTTTAGCCCAACCCAAGTGGGCCAATCCGGGAAGCTCACCTTCACCATTACCAATTCAGGCTCGCTTCCGACGACCATTCCCTGATCGGAGCGAACCCGTCGAACGGTCCGTTTACCGTCTCGCCCCCCGCGCTTCCTAAAACGCTGGCTCCGAACCAGTCGCTTCCTTTCACGATCACCTTCACGCCAACGGTGCAAGGTATCTCCGACGGGGAGCTGATTGTGAATACGACTTGATCCCGTTGTCTGGCACTGCGACGGCGCCGCCCGCCTACCTGCCTACGCAATTAGCGGTCCCAGCGGCGACGTTTCACCGGCAACCCAGTCCAACGTTAGCCTGACGTTATCAAAAGGATACCCGTTGGATCTTACCGGAACCCTACCCTCACCACGAGGGCACTTCAGGTACCGATCCGGCGGTCCAATTTGCAACGGGCGGCCGAACCGTCAACTTCAGATCCCGGCCAACACCACTGGCGCGAACTTTGCGGGACAGGGAACCGAGCTCCCGGTGCAAACTGGAACTGTTGCTGAATCGGTCACTTTGACTCCGACCTTCACTACCACCGGAGGAGCGGATGTAACGCCGGCCTCGCCAACCACGCTTCAATTCACCGTTTCTTCGGTCGCGCCGGTTTTATTGAACGCCATGGTCACGGATGATAACCGCCAACAGCTTTGACCTGGTGCTGGTCGGCTATTCGACCACGCGTAGTTTGAGTTCGCTGGACGTGACATTCAATCCCGCGAGCGGGTTCAATATCGGAACCTCGCAAGTCAGCATCGATTTGAGCCAGGTTTCCGGGGCGTGGTTCCAAAGCGCAGTATCTGTCGTCGTTTGGCGGACAGTTTCAAATCATCATGCCTTTCACGCTGAAAGGCACTCCCAAAACAGGGCAGACGCTGATCGAAAGTATCGCTTCGGTGGCGGCTACCGTCAGCAATGGCAGCGGAACTTCGAACTCACTGCAGGCCATCGTACAGTGATTGTTGTTTATATTACTAAAAAATGCACAAGCGCCACCAACGAATCAGATTCTAAAGGACTGGGATCTCCGCTCTGATCGTACTAGTACAATTCCTGAGTGACAGGACTTGTAATCACCCTACTTACATCCTAAGATGGTGAAGGTTTCAACTGTATCTAGCAATCGGATTATCTCTAGGAGGTGTGAGTGACTCACAAATTTTCAAAGTACTTAATTTTAGCGGCTGGTGCGCTGGGCCTTTCGGCTCTGCCCGCCTTCGCTACAACCTGCGGCGGCGGTGAGACCGTTACCACAGGCTTTACTTGTTCGCTCGATGGCGTGACTTTTGACTTCACGAATGTGGCGTTCAGTCCGCTCGGCGGGGTGCCCTGCCCCCTCGCTTACGTTGGACAGTCTCACCGGCATCAACGGTGACGATTATGTTCTGGATTTCGCGGTCTCCATCGGTGGGGGAACCACCCTCCCGATCGCTGACGATCTGCTTTTAGACTACACGGTGACGGGAGGGAGCTTCACCGAGGTAGACAATGGCTATCTGATATAACGGCCTGGTACCCAGTCGCTACTTGAGGATGTTTACACAGACTCGACGAAGACTACCCGGTTGATCACGTTGAATAATACGGCTGGCACTGAGATGTATTCGGGAACGTTCGGTCCGGTAAGCTCAGTCTACATCACGAAGGATTTTAGTGGTCTAACCAGTGAATTCCACGATAGCATTGTTTCGGCTCCGGAGCCGTCATCAATTGGTTTCCTGCTGTTCGGCGTGTTCGGTATCGCTGCGGCAGCTCGTAAGTTCCGCCGGGCCTAGATCGCTCGTTCGAGTAAGAGTTCGTTTCCCCGGGTGACGGCAGCGTCGCCCGGGGTTTTCTGCGTCTGGGCGCAGTGCTTCATTCCACTCGGAGCGTCTCGAGAGATCGTTCCGGCCTCAGCTTGTCTGGGACGTTGTTGTTCTTGGCAGCGCGGCTCGCAACCGCGACCCAGGCGTCGCGGGTCTGACCTGCCTCGATTCTTTCAACCAGTCGTAAGTGAGGATTTCAAGATCGCTGCGAACTCGTTTGGCGTCCGATAACCCAGCCTACTGTGCGGTCGTTCGCCATTGTACTCGTCTCGCCAGGCACCAATCTTGGCCCGGGCGTCCATTCGATTTCGAAGCCAGTTTGCGTTTAAACATTCGTCCCGCAATCGGCCGTAGAAGCTCTCCACGTGGCCGTTCTGCATCGGCCGCCCTGGTTGAATGTGCTCAGTTGAATCTTCCGTTCTTCGCACCAGCTCAGGAAGTGCCGGCTGGTCAACTCCGGACCGTTGTCGCACCGAATCGATTCCGGTTTTCCCCGATGCTGGATCACATCTTCTAGCGACCGCGTCACGCGACGACTCGACAAACTCGTATCGACTTCAAGGGAAAGGTTTTCTCTTGTGAAGGCATCCACCACTGCTAGGACGCGAATACCTCGACCCGTTGCACAGCCTGTAAATACGCATCACACTGGCTGGATGCTAACGCCGCTCCAGTAGAGCATGCAGTCTCCGGTATCCGTACCGCGGCTTCTGTCTCGCCAGCGAGACCAGAGCTTCTCGCAGCGGCCCATGGCGATCCGGCCGGGACTCGTATCGATAACTACCGCGATCCATTCCTATCAGCTTGCAGGCCCGGCGCTCGCTCACCTGAAACTGCTGGCAAGCCAACGCCACGTCCTTCCTCATGCCGGCAAGCTCCACCCTTTTTATTGGATCACCGCTTTCAGAACTTCTTTGTCCAGGCTGAGATCCGCCACCAGGTGCTTCAGGCGCCGGTTCTCATCCTCCAGCCCTTTCAGCTTCTGCGCATCGCTGACGTCCATGCTTCCGTTCTTCGATTCCAGGTGTAAATCGTCGCCGCGCTCACGCCGATCTGACGGGCCAACTCCTGTGCAGTGTGCTCTTTCCGCTGCAGGGACGAAGGCGCTCCGGAGTTTCGGTGGCCGAACCGCGTTTCTGATTTAACCGATCTTGGCGAGTAATTCGCGAATGCTGTGCTCGTCGCTGGAAGGACCGCTTTGTAAAGCCTTTTGGAGCTCCTGTTTAGCCTTGAGCTTGTCTCCGCTGGCCAGGAGTGCTGCAGCGAGGTGATACCGGTAGCTGGGGTTCTTGGGGTCTTTCTTTACGTTGTTCTGAAAGACTTGCAGCGCGCTGCCGGTGAGCCCCTTCTTCAGATAAACCCACCCCAAGGTGTCGGCGACAACCGAATCGTCCTTGGCGAGCTTTTGCGCGCTCAAAGCAACCCGTAGAGCCTCGTCCAGGTCTTGGCCGGATTCTGCCAGCGCGTAGGCAAGGTTATTCAGCGCGTACGCGTTAGTGGGGTTGGTTTTGAGGGCATCGCGGTAGCTCGCGATGGCCTCCGCCTGGTGCCCAATTAGCTCCAACTGGCTGCCCAACAGCGCCGCCGGGACCGAGTCCTTCGGATCCAAGGCCTTCGCCTTGCGGTAATGTTCGATGGCGCCCTGAGGGTCCTTTTTCGCTTGCAGTATCCTGCCCCATTGAAGCTCTACGGCGCTCGACTGCAGACCCTGAGCAGTCAGCGCTCGATATTGCTCTTCCGCAACATCCAGCTTGCCGGCTCGGATGCCAGCCGAAGCGTACATCAATCGGAGCGCCGACGATTTGGGTGACTTCTTGACTTCTTCATCGAGAAGGGCCAAAGCCTTGTCGAACTGGCCCTGGCTCATGTCGGTGCGTATCAAGCCCTCCAGCGGCCTCAAGTCCGGTTGCCCGGAGTGGTAATACTTAGTAAAGATGGCCGTGGCGTCCGCATAGTGTTTCTCAGCCACGTCCAGCAGTCCTAGCTGAAGTTCGGCATCTTCGTGGCCGGGATGCTCCCTCAGCAGCGCGGCAAGGTCGGCATGGGAGCTTTGAAGCTGGCCCAATCCCGCCTCCGCCCCGGCGCGCAAGAGCAGCGCGGTCTCGTTCCTTGGAATTTGATCCAGAATACTTGTCGTCAACCGAAGCGCATCCGCGTATTGTCCTTCGTTCAGCGACAATGACGCCAAGGCGAGCATCGGCATGACGCTCTTTGGATTCCGCTGAATCACGGCGGACAATTCGGAGCGCGCTGCCCGGGTGTCGCCGTTGACAACCAGGGCGCGGGCGTAAAAGAATCGGAGGTCTGCGTCATTCGGCCGTTGGACCGTGAGGCCTTTGTATATGTTGACGGCATCGGAAACCCTTTGTTGTTGCCGTGTTCCAAGGTCAAAGTTAGCTTTCACACGAAGGGCGTCGGCGTCCTGTGGATCGCGTTTGAGAATTTCGGCGAGATCCGATTCGGCCTGGTCGCGTTTCCCTTGGGAAATCAGGACCGCTACAAGTTTCTTGCGGTAGGCGATCTCATTCTTTGGATCTTCCTGAATCGCCTGTTGGAATTGTTGGACCGCCTGGTCGAGAAACTTGTGAGCGGTGTAGAAGTCTCCCAGCGCCATGCGCGCCCCGCTCAAGGAAGCGCGCGAATCGTGAAGCCGCTGGAGCGTGGCATTCATCGCGGCCGTGTTGTTTTGGTTGGCGTAATGATCGGCGAGTTCCAGGAGGGCGAGAGTAAGGTTGGGGTTCTTCTCGACGCGAAGGCGCAAGATCGCTTCGGCTTCCGGAATGCGCTTGTCCCGCATATAGAGGGCGTAGAGAGTTTCGTAAGCGAGGCCGTAGGACGGGTCTTTCTCCATCATCTGGCGCAGCAGCTTCTCCGCTTCAGGCAGTTCTCCCTTCTCTATGAACAAGCGCGCCATTGGCACGGCCGCTTCAGAATCGAGAGGACGGATGGAATTCGCGGTCTTCAACAAAGCCAGCGCATCGTCGGCACGTTTGTCGGCAATCGCAATGTAGGCCTTGAACCGCAATCCGTCGAAGTCCCTGGGATTGGCGGCGAGGAGCCTCTGCGAGAGCTGAGAAAGGTCATTGTAGATTTGGGGGGGAGGTTGACTTAGCGTCCGGTAAACGTACCAGCCGAGATCGCCGAACTGGACGGTTGCTGGCCTGAACCCAGGATCCAGCTCGACGGCTTTTTTTAGCAACGCGTACGCCTCTCCGGCGTGGTTCTGGCGCAGCTTCAAGACCGCCGTCCGATAGTACGCTTCCGCATACTTGGGATCTTTGTCGGTCGCGTTGCGGTACTGCAGCAAGGCGTCATCGTACTTGCCATCAGCAAAGTATTTGTTGCCTCTGGCCACGTAGGAAGCCGCGGTTCGGGTACAGCCGGTCAGGGCCATCGCGAGAAGAACACTCAGAACAGTCTTTTTGCCAAACATAATAAACTCCGCTCGTCACTTGGGGCGGTCCGATCCCGCACGCCAAGCGATCTCATGCGTGTCCACCGGGTCCGTACCCTTATCTTACTCTCCTCATTTTGGACCATGCGGACGATAATGGAAGTTGACGAAATGACTAACCTGCAAATCATCCGTACTAGTACTTGTGATGCCTAATCATGGCGTCGCACGCCGCTGGACCGGCGTATTCATCCTGTGCGCCGTCATTTCCCTTATCGGCCTAGCCGCTTTCCGCTGGCAGACGATATTAACAGCATTAGGCGCCTTCCTGGTGGATTCCCAGGCGCCACAGCGCGCCGACCTGGTGCTGGTTCTGGGTGGGGATTTTTGGGGTCCGCGAGTGCTCACCGGCGCCGAGCTAGCCCGGCTGGGATACGCCCGGATCGCGCTCTTTAGCGGCCCGCCATATCATGGACGGCCCCAAGGGGACCTGACCGTCGAGTTCCTGGTGAAAAGAGGCTTCCCCCGTGAGATTTTCGAGGTCTTCGGCAACCAAGCTCACTCTACCATCGCCGAGGCAAAGGCGCTGCGCGGCGAGCTGGCCCGCAGGCGTGCAAAACGAGTTCTACTGGTAACCAGTTCCTACCACTCCCGCCGCGCCACTATCGTGTTGAGCCTGTTTTGCCCGGGCGTGCAGTTCATTTCCATCCCCTCGCCCGATTCTCACTATCACGTTGCGGAATGGTGGAACGATGAGGATTCCCGGCGTTTGTTCTTTTCGGAGTGGAGCAAGATTCTGGGCTCGGTGCTGCTCGGCCTGCCCACCTATGCGGTTTCGCGGCTACCCGGGCACTAGCGAGAAAACGATAGAGATGAGGCGGGCTGCTCGATCAGGTCCGATCTCCCATGGTCTTTGGCGGGCGGAGAACTCACCCAACCGGCCGGCGCCTCGGCATGCGCCACACGGTCTTCGGCGTCCAAGATCCGGAGCCAGGCTCCGAATGTAAGTTTCGTCCGACCGCTCGCCCGCTCCCAGATCCAGAATCCGATCAGAATGATGTCCATGCCGGCCTCCTTGAGTACTAGTAATACTAATACTATAGCTTTGGAAAATACTCAACCCGGAGTAGGGACCGCAGTACTAGAGTAGTATGCCTTGTCTCTAAACGATTATGTAATTGATAACATTGCGGATATAGGAGGGATTCTGGGACTGAGCAACTTCGGGTACCAACGAGTGCGGCCTCGGTTCCAGAAGAAAAATGCCTTAGTGTGTTGGGCGCGACTACTACGCGGTGTGTGCGTGCATGAGCACTTTCCGGATCTTGATGACCCACTGGGGTCTGGAGATGGGTTCCCACGCTGAAGGCCGCTCGAGGGTCGGGAGGGTAGAATCCTCCGTGGTAGTGGGCTTGGAGCGATCGCGAATCAGCACCACCCGCAGGCTTGGCTGATCAGACGCCAGCGCATCCATGGCACGTTTGGCGCCGCGCAGCTCAGGATTTACCACCAGCACATCAACTTGCAGGTCCAATTTCTTGGCTAGCGTGAGAGCCTCCCGGCAATCCAAAGCCGGAATAGCCTGGTAGCCGCTGGCGGTGAGCATTTCGCCCAGCCAAAGAATAAACCCGACGTCATCGTCCACGATAAGCGCTACGGGAGAGCCTATTCCGGCGATCACTTGGCTCGCATGATCAGGTTGGAAGGCTGGTTCTTTTTCTCGCGCGAACCGGCAGTGCGGAATTCGTGATAGGTGGAGTGAATAGCGACAGCATGACCGTCGTTTCGAACGACGCGGCCCCGCATCAGCAGGCGCAGGGGACAAACGCCCTCCAGCAGAAATGGCCAGCTCAGCATCAGCTCAATGGTGCTGCCCGCGGGGGGCGACTCCAAAGCCTCAAAGAGCACACCACCACTGCTAATGTTGCATGTCTTGCCGCAACCGAAAAGGTCCGAGCGGCCCTTGCCCAAGAGTTTGTATTCCACCTCCAGCTCGATCGGATAGCGATGGTGCGAACGCTTATCGGACAAGACCCGCGCGGTGCTAGGGGCGGCGGACATACTGCCTCCTGACTAAGATTCACCGACAGGGGTAGCACTTTTTATACCATCGTTCCGGCACTCGCGTCAACGGTCCGATCGAGGTTATCGGTTTGTAATGTCGCGGTGATACAATCGCAACCGGAACTGAATCTGCGTGTTTCAGGAGATGTAGCATGCATCCCATCACTCGTAGAGGTTTTTTAAAGGCCGGAACTGGCGCGGTAGTAGCATCGGTTCTCGGCTTCGATGTCAAGAAGGCTTACGCGCAGGCGCAGGAACTCAAGATTGCCCGTACCACCGAGACACGCTCTACGTGTCCATATTGCGCGGTAGCCTGCGGCGTGATCATTCACACGCTGGGCGACAAAGCCAAGAACGTCACCGCGCAGGTGGTGCACGTGGAAGGCGATCCCGATTGTCCCACCAATCGCGGCACGCTTTGTCCCAAGGGATCATCCCTTTATCACGACATTCTCAATGACCGCCGCCTGCTCAGGCCTGAAGTCCGCCGCCCCGGCTCCGATCGCATGGGAGCCCATCCCGTGGGATCAGGCGTTTGAAGAGATTGGACGCCACATTAAGGGCGCGCGCGACGAATCGTTCGTCGCCACCGACGCGAAGGGCCGCACGGTCAATCGCTTCGAGAACATCGCCTTTATCGGTGGCTGCACGGACACCAACGAGTTCAACTACCTGGTTGTAAAGACCATGCGTAGCCTCGGGGTGACCTTCATCGAAAATCAGGCCAGGGTTTGACACGGCCCCACGGTCTCCAGTTTGGGGCCAACGTTTGGAAGAGGGGCCATGACGAATGGCTGGGTGGACATCAAGAACACCGACATGATGTTGATCATGGGCGGCAATCCGGCCGAAAACCACCCGTGCGGTTTCAAATGGGCGATTGAGGCAAAACGCCAGCGAAACGCCAAAATGATCGTCGTCGATCCGCGGTATACCCGTACCGCGGCGACGGCCGACATGCATCTCCAGATCCGCGCTGGCGCCGATATTGCGTTCCTGGGCGGCGTGATCCGTTACGCCATAGAGAATCAGCGCATCGCGAAAGAATACCTGGTGAATTTCACCAACGCGGCGTTTCTGGTGCAGGAGGGATTCAAGCTGCCGGAAGACGGCCTTTATTCCGGTTTCGACGAAGCGTCGAAGACGTACGACCGGTCCAGTTGGAATTACGAAGCCAAGAGCGGACCCGCGACGCCCAACGCGCTTCCGGGAAATGTTGCCTTCGATCCGACGCTGGAACACCCGCGCTCGGTTTATCAACTGCTCAAGCAGCAGTACTCCCGCTACACGCCGGAGATGGTGGAGACGCATTACCGGCATCCCCAAAGATCAATTCCTGAAGGCAGCCGACCTCTTTACGTCCATCCGCAAAGATGGAGACATGAAAAATGCCGCGACCATCATTTACGCGGTCGGCTGGACCCAGCACAGTTTCGGGACGCAGATTATCCGCACCGCCGCGATGCTTCAGCTGCTGCTTGGCAACGTCGGCCGGGCCGGCGGAGGCGTCAACGCGCTGCGGGGACACTCCAACATTCAGGGCGCCACCGACATGGCCGGACTCTATGACAGCTTGCCGGGTTACTTGAAAATTCCCAGCGTGGACGATAAGGATTTCGATGCCTGGATGAAGCGGACCACTCCGACGGCATCGAAGCCCGCCGAATGGGAATCGTTCAATTACTATTCGAACACCCCGAAGTTTGCCGTTTCGCTGCTCAAATCGCTGTACGGCCCGGCAGCCAAGAAGGAAAATGGTTGGGCGTTCGATTACCTGCCGAAAATCGATCGGGAGTATTCCTGGACCCACATCTGGGACGACATGTACGAGGGAAAAGTCAAAGGCATGCTCGCCTTCGGCATGAACGGCGTCGCGATCGGTCCCAATTCACAAAAAAATATCGATGCGCTCAAGAAAGCCAAGTTTCTGGTGGTCTGCGACCTTTATCCGGAAGAAACCAGCGATTTCTGGCGAGCGCCCGGCATCACGCCCGAAGAGACCAAGACGATCCAGACCGAGGTGTACCGCCTTCCCGGCGCGGGGTTCGCGGAAAAAGACGGAACGTTCACAAACTCGGCGCGCTGGCTGCAATGGAAATGGGCCGCCGTCCCCACGCCTGGCGAGGCTAAGCTCGATCAGGAAATTCTTTCGCGCATTTTCTTGAAGGTTCGCGAGCTGTACCGGAAAGAAGGCGGAAAGTTCCCCGATCCGATTCTCAACCTGACCTGGAACTATTCGATTGCCGAAAATCCCTCCTCTTTCCGAAGTCGCCAAGGAATTGAACGGCCGCGCGCTTGACACAGGCCAACAGCTGCCGGGCTTTGCGGCGCTGAAAGACGACGGCTCGACATCCTCCGGCAACTGGATCTGGTGCGGCTCCTGGACCGAAGCCGGATCCGGGGCGCAGCGCCGCGACAACGCGGATCCTTCCGGGCTTGGAATCCATCCGAACTGGGCATGGGCGTGGCCCATGAATCGCCGCGTCCTCTACAATCGGGCTTCCTGTGATGTGTCCGGCAAACCTTGGGACCCGTCCCGCGCTCTGGTTTGGTGGAACGAGGGGCAAAAGAAGTGGGTCGGCAACGATGTTCCGGACTTCAAGCCGGACTCGCCGCCTAAGGATCACATGGGGCCGTTCATCATGAACGCGGAAGGCGTCGGCCGTATCTTCGCACCTCTGGCGGCGTTCGCCGACGGACCATTTCCGGAATTTTACGAACCCAGCGAAAGCCCGGTCGAAAATGCTCTGCATCCGAAGCAATCCAAGAATCCAGTGGCCCCGCGCTTCAGCACTCCGATGGACAAATACGGCACGCCCGCGGAAGGGTTCACCATCGTCTGCACCACTTATCGCCTGACCGAGCACTATCATTACTGGACCAAAAACAATCCGATGAACGTGCAACTGGTGCCCGAGCCTTTCGTCGAAATCCCGGTGGAACTGGCGGCCGATCTCGGCATCAAAGGCGGCGACAAAGTGAAGGTCTCGAGCGCGCGTGCCAGCTATCAGGCCAAAGCGATGGTCACGCATCGCATCAAGCCCATGCTGATTGGCGGGAAAAAGGTCTATCAAATCGGCATCCCGATTCATTATGGTTATCGCGGCATTCAGGAGGATGCTGGAAGGACGGCGCGCTCACTCACCAACTCACTCACCCCGACCGTGATCGATCCAAACGCGCACACGCCCGAATTTAAGGGCTTCCTTGTGAAATTGGAGAAAGCGTAATGAGCAACGGGCCCCTCCAGATCAAGGCGATCTCCGGACACGCTGGACCGGTTCCCGGCAAGAACACGTCGCGCGATTACGACGTCTGCAAGCTGATCGACGTCACCACCTGTATCGGGTGCAAGGCATGCGAGGTCGCTTGTCTCGAATGGAACGGCTATCCATTTCGCGAAACGGTTTTCGACAACACCTACCAGACCATGCCGGATACGGAATGGAATTACTACAATCTGATCCGGTTCAACGAATTCACGGACGAAAACGGCAACTTCAGTTGGCTGATGCGCAAGGATCAGTGCATGCACTGCGCCGATCCGGGCTGCTTGCGCGCATGCCCGTCCGACGGCGCGATCGTGCAATACACCAACGGCATCGTTGATTTTGATCAGGAGCATTGTATCGGCTGCCAGTACTGCGTGACGGGCTGCCCGTTCAATATTCCGAAGTTCAACAGCGTTACCAAGAAGGTTCACAAGTGTACGCTGTGCTCGGATCGGGTGGGCGCGGGGCTGGAGCCGGCTTGTATCAAAGCTTGTCCCACCGGCTGTTTGCATTTCGGCACCAAGGACGACATGAAGGATCTGGCCGAGACGCGCGCCGCGCAGCTTCGCGAGCACAGCTCGCACAAAGACGCGGGTGTCTACGATCCGCCGGGCGTCGGCGGCACGCATGTGATCTACGTGTTGCACGACATCAACCATCCGGAGCGCTATGGCGGTTTGCCCAAGGATCCGCGCGTGCCGTTGATGGTCCGGCTGTGGAAAGGCCCGCTGAAGTGGATCGGCGACTTCGGGATGATTGCCGGGATCATCGGCGTGGCGCTTCACTACATGCGCTTCGGTCCGAAAGTGGAGGAGGAACCGGAGGAATCCAAGAAATGAGCGCCACGGTAGCCGTTCCGCGTACCGAGCACGCCGGCGAGATCGAGCGTTACACATTCACCGAGCGCGTGATGCACTGGCTCTCGGGCTTCACGTATTTGTACTGTCTCGCAACCGGGCTCGCCTTTTACTCACCGCATTTGTTTTGGATCGCGTACGTGCTGGGCGGCGCGCCGACGTCGCGATTTTGGCATCCCATCGTCGCGATCGTCTTCGTGATCGGTACGGTCTGGATGCATGTCCTGTGGAGCCGGGACATGGAGATGACCGACAGGCGATAAGCGCTGGCTGGATGGGATGCAGGCCTACGTCACCAATCACGACGAGCAACTTCCGCCCGCTGACCGTTTCAACGCCGGACAAAAGCTATATTACTGGCTGATGATCTATGGCGCACTCATTCTGCTGCTCTCTGGGATCTTCCTTTGGTTTCCGGAACAGATCCCGCGCCAAGCGGCTTGGGTGCATGGTGTGATGATCCTGCTGCACGAGGTGGCCGCGCTGGTCACTATCGGCGGGTTTATCATTCACATTTACATGAGCGTGTTCATGGAGCCTGCCAGCGTGACCGCGATGATCACCGGTTATGCCAGCCGCGGTTGGGCCAGGACATACCATCGCCTGTGGTACCTTCGAGTGACCCGCCAGAAGGAATGACAACGTCTCATGACGCTCGCATCGCTCGGGCCGCTCAGTTAGCGTCCAGCCATCCGAGTGCCGCCCCGCTGCTGAGGATTTACACCGATCTGGCCCGGTTTCAAAAGCCGGTCTTTCACTGAACTCCAATCCAGAAGCGAGACGGATCTGCGAGCGCTGGTGTGTCACTTTCCGGCGTTGATCCAGCTGGTGAATCGAATTGGCACGGAGCAACTGGCCAGTTTCGCCGCGCAGAATCTTCAAAGCTCGGAGAGGCAATTGGAATTGCTGTCGGCGACTTGGGAGGGCGGGGAAGTTTTCGAGCCCGCCGGGCGATTCTATGCGCGTGCGCTGCTGCAACCTTTCGCGGAATACCTGGCTTCGCGCGGCGATGTTCAAACCGGCGGCGCGGGTCCGACCTGTCCATTCTGCAACGCTCGGCCGGTGGCGGGAGTCTTGCGCGGCGAGGGGGACGGCGCAAAGCGTTCGCTGCTATGCTCGCTTTGTTCGACGGAATGGCAATACCGGCGCGTGATATGTCCGGGTTGCGGCGAAGAGAATAAGGACAAGCTGCCGATTTACACGGCGGTAGAGTTCCCGGCGGCGCGTGTGGATGCTTGTGACACTTGCCAGACGTATCTGAAGTCCATTGATCTGACCAAGGACGGGCACGCGATTCCGGTGGTGGATGAAATCGCGACGGTGGCTTTGAATATTTGGGCGGAAGAGCATGATTATGTGAAGCTGGAGACGAATCTGCTGGGGATCTAGGTCGAAAAAAATCAGCCACAGATGAACGCGGATGAACGCCGATATTGCCAGTCACGCCGTTTGAATATTTCTTGTAATAGTCGGGCCTTCCACTTAAAGCGCTGCTCTTTCATTCGTGCTTCCAGGCTGGGGTTACGATTCGTGCATGAACCCCTCCCTGCAGAAGTTTGCGATTCCCGGTAGCCGCCGGCCCCCTATTCCGGAGGCCAAGCTGTTGGGCAGATCCAGTCCGGCGCAACGAATCACATTGAGCATCTATGCCCGGCAGAATCCGCGCCCGCCGGCGACCAGCGTCCGAGCACTTGACGCATTGAGCGCCGATTTGCCCGGCCAGCGGCGATATTTGGACGCCGAAGAATTCAATTCGGTCTATGGCGCCGATCCGGCGGACTTGGAAACCATCGCAGCATGGGCGAAAGCGAACGGGCTCGACGTGTTGCAAACCAGCGTCCCGATGCGGCGTGTTCAGGTGCAGGGAACCATTCAGAATGTTGAGCAGGCGTTTTCGGTGGAGCTGAATGAATACCAGCACCCGAAAGATGGCCGATACCGCGGACGGGAAGGCGAACTTCAGGTGCCATCCGATTTGTTCGGTGTTGTTGACGGCGTGTTCGGATTAGACACGCGCAAGGTGGGCCGTCCGCGACGTCGGCGCAGCATTTCCCCTAATGCATTCCCCGGTTCGTTTCTTCCACCGGAAGTCGCCGAGTTGTACAGCTACCCGGCGAATCTGGACGGGGCGAAACAGAACATCGCGATTCTTGCATTTAACGGCGCAGGCAGCCCGGATCCTCGTGGCGGCTACAGCCTTGCGGCGCTGAAGACTTATTTCGAGCAGACTCTGCACGGCAAAACTCCAACGATTACCGATGTCGTAGTGCAGGGCCCCGGCAACGATCCCGGGCCCGATTCGCAGGCCTCCGATCAGCAGGGCGATTCCACCGGTGAAGTGATGCTCGACATGTGCGTGGTTGGTTCAGTGGCTCCTGGCGCACACATCTTCATGTACTTTACGGAATTTACGAGCCAAGGCTGGCTGGATGCTTTGCACGAAGCGATCGCGGGCAACAACGCGATTTCGGTCATCTCGATCAGCTATGGAAATCCGGAGGATGATCCGCAAGGGGCGTGGTCGAAGATGGGCGTGCGCGTGGTCAACCAGGCGTTCCAGGCCGCGATGGCGAAAGGCATTACCATTTGCGTGGCATCGGGGGACGACGGATCGAGTGATCAGGGAAGCGATGGCGCTCACGTGGACTTCCCGGCGTCCAGTCCGTTCGTCCTGGGTGTTGGTGGGACGAAATTGGTGGCGGCTGGCGGCGCGCCGCCCACCATCGCCGAAGAGACCGTGTGGAATGAGTTGATGCAAGGGGAGGGCGCGGGCGGCGGCGGAATCAGCTCGGTCTTCACCAAGCCTGCGTATCAGAATGCGGTCAAAGTTCCACCGTCGGCGAATCCACCGCATCGCATTGGGCGCGGCGTGCCGGATGTTTGCGCGGTCGCTGATCCGGAGACCGGCGTGGTGGTTATGCACGTCGATGGCAAGCAGTTGGAGCAGATCGGAGGCACCAGCGCCGCGGCGCCGCTGTGGGCCTCGCTGGTCGCGCGCCTGAATCAGGGACTCGGGGCGAACTGCGGTTTCTTGAATCCCGTCTTGTATAGCAAATGCGCGAACGGAGTTTTGCGCGATATCACGGCCGGTAATAACGGCGCGTACGCGGCGGCAGCTGGTTGGGATGCGTGCACGGGTTTGGGCAGTCCCAATGGCCAGCGGTTGTTGCGCGCTCTTCAGTAGGGTTCTCAGTTATTCCACCTACGCCGAGCCAGTGGGAAAGTGTCGAACTATGGGTATGCCTGAGCCGGCGATCGCATTCTTGTCGAATCGAAAGCTGCATGTGCGCAGGAACGGCGCTACGCGGCAAATCGATAGCGAGTACGAACGCACCGTGCGGGAGCGCGCTGCGTCCATCGAACGGCGTCACGGGTGGAAGACACAAGGCCGCGGCGCGAATTTCATGGGCGGCGCGTGGGCCACGCAGCCGGGCGCCAAGAGCGAAGTCCCGGTCTTGTTGACAGGCTTAACGGCCGGTGCAGGCGGTGCGCTTTTGTACTCCATGGAAACGGACGCGGTGAGTGGAGTTTTTCTCCTGGATGCCGAAGGCGTGGAGACGCGCTTGTTTCACACCGCCGATTTCCGCATTCGGCACGCGGCGCTGCACCCGGATGGCTCCACGCTGGCGGTTACGGCATTCCACAAGGACATGCAGTCCAACATCGGCGTGCTACCAGTACATGGAACGGACTTTTCAGAGCTGACCGAAGGCGATTCGTTCGATCAGCTTCCGCGCTGGGTTCCCGGTGCGAAGCGGAGAATCGTATTTCAAAGCGCAGGCGTGGGACGCGATGCGGGCGGCCGGTTCGCGGGCTTGGGGCCGTGTACGATTCAACGGTTGGATGTGGATTCTGGGGACCTGGAAGAGATCGCATCCGAAACTGGACGCGACCTGCTGCAGCCGCGCCTGACGGAGGACGGGACGCTCTACTGCATCCGGAAGCCTTACGAATCCCGCCTCCCGGACGCCAGCCTGCTCGGATCCTTGAAGGATGCGGGGCTGTTTCCATTCCGCATGGCGCGGGCGGTTTTTCAATATTTCAACATCTTCTCGATGATGTACACGGGCAAGCCGCTGGTGACCAGCAAGGGCGCGGTGCAGCGTCGCATGGATCCGCGGCAGTTGTTCATCTACGGAAATCTTGCGAATGCGCAGATGGCGCAGAGTCAAGGAGATGATGAAGCCCAAAGCCGTGTTCCATCGTCTTGGGAACTTGTGCGGCGCGCCGAAGGCGGCCAGTCCGAGGTGATCGCGCGCGGCGTGCTGGCGTTCGATATCGCGCCCGACGGCAGCTTTCTGTATTCCGACGGCGCGGCGATCACGCGGCTCAGTCCCGATGGGCGTTCGGAGCGCGTGCTGCAAGGCGAGTTAATCGAGCAGGTGCTGGCTCTTTAGCTCTTCACTTCGAAAAATACTGGACAACCTGCTCCATGAACGACGGGTCCGGATTGTCGCCATCCATATTGTGGCCCAAGCGCCGTAGCGCAAAACCGACGGCCATCAACGCCAGTAGCCCAGACAGTAGCAGTTTCCCCAGTTTAAACTTTTGCTTGTTTGTGCTGCGTTTGGCATTCGGCCCTTGGCTCTTGTACCGCAAGAACAAGACTCCGAAGAAAATCAAAGTGGTGATGATAGTGATCGGCTGCATTAGGGTTGACGCCCCTGGATCACTTTGCCGTTGATCAGGCGAACCACAACTTCCTCGCCGCTCTCAAGATAATAAGTGAGCGATTCCCGCGTCCCCTCATCGCCCGAGATGGCAGACCCAAAGGTTGGCTTTCCCAAACGATCTACGACCTCCTGCCGTGTGGCGCCAGGTTTGATCGCGGCGAAAGCTTCGGCGGAAACCAGGCGCTTCGGCGTGGGTTCGGCTGGCAGTGACGTTTCGACAGACTGTACGGTCACCATGTTGGGATGGGCCGACCGTGAGGCGCGAACAGGCATGGGATGGCTCATTGGCTGAGGCTGGCTCTGGGTGGCGCGCGCCGCCAGGAGCTTGTAGATGCTTTGGCCGTTCAACTCGCGTTCGATGGACGCCACCGACTGGCTCTTCTCCCCGACGGTCTGGTATTGCGCTTCGCCCAAAACGCCTTCGCCCATAAACCGGACACTGAGTTCGGTTCCGTTGGAAGCGTAGTAATACCAAAAAGCGTGCCCGTCCGGTCCGAAGATCCGATTCGGCGGCCCCAGCGCCGCTTCTACTTCGTTCGGCGTCATCCAAAGATGGAGAGATTCAGCCCGGTCGAGTTGGAAAGGGTGATGGTGAAAAAACTGGACCACTCCCGGCTTGGAATCGAGCGTCCAGAAGAATCCTCCCTTGGCCGGCGGGGAGACTTCGCGATTATCCTGGCTCCACCAGCGCCCGTTGATCTTCCGCAGCAGCTCCTGGCCCTTGCCCCATTCCCCCTGCACCAACTTGGTTTCCGTGACGTGCGGGGGCTGCGCCAGGACAATCGCGCCGCTGGCGAGGCCAAGACAGAGACACAAGATCACCCGGGAGGGGCTCATGATTGGCCATCGGACGGGAACCTGATTCCATCCAGTAGCTAAGGTGATGTCGCGAGATTTCTAAGGGGTTGAACCAAAGGCGGTTTTGCTAAACTCATTCAGAGGGGCGCGACGCAGCGCCGGCAATCGCAAAGGAGCGAATTTCTATGTCGATACAAGACGAAGCAGGACTCATTCTCAAGCTGTACGAATTGCGCCGCGAAGACACCATGCGCAAGGCGCGTGACTGGTACTTCCGGGAGTTCAATCCCGAGACCCTGGCGGATTTCCAAGCCGCGATTTTTGGGGAGCATAGCGGTCACCTCCGCATGGTGGTCACCTATTGGGACATGGCGGCGGCGCTGGTCAACCGCGGGGCCATTGGTCTAGAGATTTTTAACGATGCCAACGGAGAACAAATTGGTGTGTTCGCGAAGATTGAGCCAATCCTGGGTGAAATCCGCGCCGCGTTTGGGCCGCAGTACGCCAGCAACCTGGAGAAGTTGATCGATGCCACGCAGGGCGGCCGCCAGCGAGCCGCGGGAACTCGCGAGCAGATGAAAGCGATCCGCGCTCAGATGGCCTCAAAACAAACCGCATAGAATAGAAGAAGGCAACGTCATGAAAATCTCCAAGAGTTCTTTGGTACTTACAGCAGCCTTCACTGGTTTGTTGGGCGGCACGCTGGCTCGCGCGAATGCGTTCTCGTCGCCGGAAGGTTCCGCCGTCAGCTCCATCGCGGGTCAGGCTGCCGACACGCCGGTTGAGAAGCACGGGTGCAAGGGCCTGAATTCCTGCAAGGGCAAGGGCGGATGCAAGTCCAGCGATAACGGCTGCAAAGGCAAGAACTCTTGCAAGGGCAAGGGCGGTTGCGCCACCGACGGAAAATAGTTCGCATAGTCTAAGGCGCGACCCATGCCGGCCAACCGGTTTAACGGACAGACGGAGTACGGCATTGGGATCGGTCTGCGCGTTCCGCATTACCAGCACATCCTGGAACGCAAGCCGGTGGTCGATTGGTTCGAGATCATCTCGGAAAATTACATGCTGGACGGCGGGCGTCCGCTCGCGATCCTGGATCGGATTCTGGAGCAATATCGCGTGGTGCAGCACGGCGTGTCCATGTACTTCGGCTCGGCCGAGCCGCTCAATCGCGAGCATCTGCGGCGGCTGAAAGCGCTGGTGAAGCGGACCAAAACGCCCTGGCTCACCGACCATCTTTGCTGGGGTAGCGTGGACGGGCGCTACACGCACGATCTGCTGCCGATGCCTTATACGTTTGAAGCGGCCGAGGTGACGGCGCGAAAAGTTCGCGAGGCGCGTGATTTCCTGGAAGTTCCGATCGCGGTGGAAAACGTCAGCAGCTATGCCGAATTCCATGTTTCGGAAATGACCGAGTGGGAGTTTCTGAACGAAGTGGTGGAGCGCGCCGATTGCGGCATTCTGCTGGACGTCAACAATATCTACGTCTCGTCGCAGAATCACGGTTTCGATCCGTACGATTATCTGAATAGCGTTCCGGCCGGAGCGCGTGGCGCAGATTCACATCGCGGGGCACTCCAAGTTCGAGAAGTATATTCTCGATACGCACGATCATCCGGTGCTCGATCCGGTCTGGAAATTGTACGAGCATGCCATTCGGCGTGCCGGTCCGACGGCGACGCTGCTGGAATGGGACGATCGCATTCCTTCGTTCGACGAAGTGCATGCCGAAGCTCGTAAAGCGGAACAGTTCATCGAAACTCCGGCGGTCACCCGATGACGGACTTGATGGAGTTCCAGCGGCGAATTGCTGGAGCCGTGATGAGCCCGCTGAATGCTTCCATCAGCAGGGAAGCTAAGGAGCTCGTTAAACCAAATGACCGGCTTACGTCGACCGAGCGTCTGGACATCTATCACCGCCAATACTGGTATCGCCTGCTGGATTCTTTCCAGGAGGACTTTCCCGGGCTACGCGCGATTCTGGGTGAGCGAGCCTTCGATCGGATGGCGCGCGAGTATTTGGCCGCATGCCCATCGCAATCGTTTACGTTGCGGAACCTTGGATCCCGGTTGGAATCGTGGCTCGAGGACCATCCCGAATTCGCAGGCCGTCATCTCGCTCTAGGGCTCGATATGATCCGCCTAGAATGGGCGCATATCGAAGCGTTCGATAACGCCGAGCGAAAAGCTTCTGGGTCCCGAAGATTTGCTTGAACTCGGCCCCGAGCTGGCGCTCGCCCTGCAGCCCTATGTCGGACTTTTGGAGTTGCAATATCCGGTGGACGTTCTGCGCGCGAAAGTAAACCAGCATCTCGAAGAGCACGACGCGGCCAGTAACGCCGTCGGCCAGCCAAACAGCCGCCGCATCGTACGCCGGGCTGCCCGTCTCAAGCCTCAGCAGATTTTCCTGGCCGTTCATCGCGTGGAGTTCACCGTCTATTACCGGCGTCTGGATCCTGACGAATTCCGTCTGCTCCAAGCGATCCGCCAAGGCCAACCAATCGGAAAAGCTCTGGATTCGGCGCTCGCGGACAACCAGCTTGACCCACCCGAGCTGCAGCAAAAAGTTCAGGCCTGGTTCTCGAATTGGGCTACCTTCGGCTGGCTGTGCCGCCTAGCGTGAAAAGCTTCGCGAGGCCGAATCCTCGGGATGATTCAACCAGACTTGCAAGGCTTCCGGATTTAGCCTGACTTCCACCACCGTGGCGTCGCGCGGTTCCAGCGTCATGACAAGCAGCTTGCAGTCGTTCGGATCGCCTCCGAGATAGACCAGTACCGTTTCCTGGTTGCCGTTCTTCCAGGAATGAACTTGTACAAAGGGCTTCCAGCCGCCGTCGGTGGCACGCATTGCTTCCGCGATGTCTCGGGCCGCGTGCTCATCCAGATTCAGATCCTCAAAGACCGCCAGGTCGACATGCTTGACTCCAGCCGGGTGCGCCACGAATGTTGCTAGATTCACCAGACCGAAGAACGGAATATGCAGCGGGCGCGCATGCAGCCGATCCGAGATGGCGCGAACGATATCGTCGAACCCGCGTTCGGCGCCTTGCACCGCAGCGCAGGAAAGCATGCAGCCGGCCACAACAATCAGTGCTGCTTTCATGTTATTCATCCTTTCCGCTCTTGCCGCTCTTGTGCTGCGAATCGTTCTCTATTTTGGGGATGCCGAAGTGTCCGCCGAGTTCGCTCAACTGATCCGGATCGATGGAGCCCTCGATGCTGACGATGGTCAACTCCTTCGGTTCGGTCACCAGAATCGCGAGGCCCCCAATCTTGCCGCCTTCCGTTTTCACGTAAACCTCGGAGTTCTCGCCGGCCTTGTGACTGCGCACGCCCACAATCCTCGACCAAGCCGGGGTATGCAGCTGTGTCCGCAAAGGCTCGATATCGGAATCCTGATATTCACCGGCCTTCTCAAACTCGAAGCTCCGGACGTAGATGCCCTTCAGTCCACCGATCAGCTTTTTTACCTGGGCATCGTCCTTGTCCTTGCTCGATAGAAACCGGCTGGCCAACTGAAGCAGATTCGCGTCCATGGTGACGTCGACCACTTCACTCGCCTTGGCCGACAAGCGTTCCAGGCTGGCCGGTAGTTTTAATTCCTGCGCGCCCAGAGGCGCGAGCGCGATCACCGCGATAAATACAGTTTTGATAGCGATCATTCTTCCTCCGTCGATGTTCGTACGGTTCTTTGAATCTTCGATAACTCGGTGACGGTAATTCTGAGAGCCAATTGCAGCCGTGCTTTCGCGGCTTCGCCCGCCGCCTGCTCTCGAACTTCGCCTTGGTGCCGCACCCAGAATCCGCCCGCGATCAGAAGCACGGCCGCAGCTTCAGCCGCCCAGCGCCAGTAGATGCTTCGGCCAGATCGCCGGGTAGCCACCGCAGCGAACACCTTGGCCTCGAACGATGCGGGCTCCTGCTTGCGAGCCAGCGCGTTTCTCAATTGCTGCTCAAAATCTTCCATCAGCGAATGTCCCCCATGCTCCGGTCCACCTTTTCACGCAGGATGCCAAGCGATCGTTGCAAATGACTCTTCACCGTCCGCACCGGCATTTCCAGTACTTCGGAAATTTCCTCCGGCGTTAAGTCTTCCTGATAACGGAGCACCATCACCATGCGCGGCTTCTCGGGCAAGCTGGCGATCAACTGCTGCAGCCGCCGGTTGAGCAACGGGTCGCCGTGCTGCTCCACAGCCGCGGGCTCTGCGATGTCTTCCAGCGCAACGGTGATTTGCGATCCCCGCTTGCGCGCATAGTCGATCGAACGATGGCTGGTCACCTTTCTCAGCCAGAAGGTCAGGTGCCTGGGGTCTCCCAGGCGATCCATCTCGCGATGCAGCCGCAAAAATACGTCCTGGGCCACCTCTTCGGCCGCGCCTGGGTCCCGCAGGAAATGATAGGCAATGCTGAATACCATGGATTGGTTGGCTCGCAGCACTTCCGCAAAAGTCATTTCCGGCGCGGCCTCTGCTGTCGCTCCCGTCGCTGAGCCGGCCGTCGCCATCATTTCTAAAGAAGAGTACGTGGAACGGGGAGCGGGAGGACGCAAAATCTTCCGGCCACTATTTAGCCAGCCGAGCGAGAATGGGTCCGGCGATCGCCAGCAGCAGGACATAGGCGGCGGAAAGCGGCCCCAGCCGTGGCTCCAGACCCGCGCCCAAGCCTGCGATCACGATGGAAAACTCGCCGCGCGAAACCAGCGCCATGCCAGCGCGCAGCGCGCCTTTGGAATCCATGCCTGCCCTGCGAGCCGCGATGTTTCCGGTTAGAACTTTGGTCACCGCGGTGATGACGCCCAGGATCGCCGCGGTCACAAGAACTGGCGGCAGCGTGGCTGGATCGATCTCCAGTCCAAAGAAGAAAAAGAAGGTGGCCGCGAACAGATCCCGCAACGGGGCGAGCAAGCGGTGCGATTGGTGCGCCAGAGGTCCCGATACCGCGATGCCGACCAGAAACGCTCCGATGGCCGATGACACTTGCAGGCGCTGTGCCAACCCGGCCACCAGCAGCACCAAACCAAAGATGGTGAGCAGGATGATTTCGTCCGATTCGTGGCCGAAGAACCGGCTAAGCGGCTCACCGTAGCGGATGGCGATTACCAGAACCAGCAGTACGGCGGCGATCGCGATTGAAACAGAAAGCGCGATTTTCGTCGGGCTGCCACCCACCAGCAGCACGGCGACGATAGGAAGGTACGCGGCCATCGCGAGATCCTCCAGCACCAAAATCGCGAGTACCGTGGGAGTCTCGGGATTCTCTAGACGCCGCAGTTCCGCCAGCACCTTTGCGATTACACCCGAGGAAGAGATGTAGGTCACTCCGCCGAGCAGCACCGCGGGCAGAGGCTTCCATCCCAGCAGCAGCCCCGCGACGAATCCCGGGTGGAAAGTTGAGCGCAAGATCCAGAACGCCGGCCGGGAACCCGCGCCGCAAATTGGTGCTCAGCTGGTCGCCCGTGTATTCGAGTCCCAGCATGAACAGCAGCAGCAACACTCCGATTTCCGAGCCCAGTTCGGTGAAGCTCTTGCTTAGGTTGAGCGGGACGAGTCCGCCGTTTCCAAACGCGAGCCCGGCCACCAGGTACAGCGGAATGGCGGAAAAACCAATGCGGCTGGCAAGGCGAGCGAGGACCGCGAGGCCCACCACAACAGCGCCCAACTCGAGGAAGGTGGAAGCGAAATCGTGGTGAACCGGCATGCTAGCGGACGTACGCCGGGAGACCCTGCAATTCCGATTGCTCCACCTTCTCCCAGCCGCCGTTGAATGCCTCCACCAGGCTGCCTTCCAGGAACCAGCTCTTCGGTGCATTGCCGCCCCACAGTGCTTGCCGCCGGGGATCGTGCAACTGCCAACGTATGGGCTCGAAATCCGGATCGACGCTCAGGTAATCGGATGTATAGAGCTCGATGCGGTGGCCGTCGGGATCGCGCAGATACAAGAAATACGCGTTGGTGATGCCGTGACGCCCGGGGCCGCGCTCGATGCGATCGGTCTCAAACGCGCCCGCCAAAATATCGCATAGCTGCGAAATTCGCGCGCCATCCGGCAGCCAATAAGCGAAGTGGTGCAGCCGCGGGCCGGCCCCGTTGGTGGTGGCGAGATCGTGCGCGTGACCTTTGCGCTGCATCCAGGTTGCCCAGATGCGGCCCTCGTCATCCTCAGTGGATTCAGTCAGCCGAAAATCGAAGTGCCGTTGATACCATTCCGATAGCTGCTTCACTTGCGGCGACAGCACATTAATATGATCGATGCGCTGGATGCCCGGGCCGCGGTGCAGATCGAAGCGCTGCAGCAGCCAGGGATGTTTTACCGACGTATAGTAGAACGCGATCGGAAAACCGAATGGGTCTTGCAAACGCAGCACGCGCGGGCGGTCGACGTCGCGTCTCCCAACGATGCGGCAGCCCTTCGGCTTGGGCGACAGCGGCGATCTCGTCCAGCGCAGCTTCGGAGCCAGCTTTGTACGCCAGCTGCCTGACTCCCACCTCGGCGCCGAGTTCCAATTTCAAACTCCACTCGCGATCTTCCACGCCCCGCAGATAAACCGCGCGATCGGTCTCGTGCAACACATTGAAGCCGAGCAGATCGACGTAGAAGTGCCGCGATGCGGCCAAGTCGGCCACCGATAAGACCACGTGGCCAATGCGAATTACGCGCGGGAATGTCATGGTCATCCTTTTCCGAATTTGGGTATCGCGTGCGATCCCAGCGGCACCGCGATGTGCTTCAGCTCGGTGTAAAACTCAAACGAATGCTCGCCGCCCTCGCGATGCGTCCCGCTGAACTTGACGCCGCCGAAGGGGGTCGGAAGATGGCGTACGTTGTGGCTGTTGATCCAGGTCATGCCGGCCTCTAGCCCCAGCGCCATGCGGTGCGCGCGCGTGACATCCTTCGTCCATATATAAGACGCCAGCCCATATTTCACGTCGTTGGCTTTGGCCAGCGCGTCGGCTTCATCCTTGAACGGAATCGCGGTCAGAACGGGGCCGAAAATCTCCTCCTGCGCGATGCGCATGCGATTCTCGCCGGTGAACAGGGCAGGGGACACGTAATTGCCTTCCGTGCCCACGCGCTCGCCGCCCACCAGGAGCTTCGCGCCTTCCTGTTTGCCGATTTCGATGTAGCCGAGCACGCGATCGCGATGCTCGGGATGGATCAGCGGGCCTACTTCGGTATCCGGATCCAGCGGACTCCCCACCTTCACCTTTGCCGTCCGCGCCGCCAACGCATGAGTAAATTCGTCGAAGATGGATTCTTCAATCAGCGCGCGCGAATTCGCCGTGCAGCGCTCGCCGTTGAAGCTGTAGATCTGGAAGACCGTGGCGTCGAGAGCGCGTTCGAGATCGGCATCGGCAAAAATCACGGCTGGCGATTTACCGCCGAGTTCCAGGGACAACCGCTTCAGTTGATCGGCCCCGGTCTTCATCACGATGGACCCGGTGGTGGTTTCTCCGGTGAACGTGATCAACGGAACCAAAGGATGGGCAACTAGCGGCGCGCCCGCTTCTTCGCCGAATCCCTGCACCACATTGAAGACGCCCGGCGGCAGGTCCGCTTCCTGAAAAATCTGCGCGAGTTTCCAGGCCGTGAGTGGCGACCATTCGGCTGGCTTCAAAATCACCGTGTTGCCGGTGGCCAGCGCCGGCGCGATACGCCAGGTGGACAGCATCATGGGCGCGTTCCACGGAGTGATGATGCCGCACGGGCCCACTGGAACGCGCAGGCTGTAATTCAGCCACTCTCCATCTACGGGATAAGTTCTGCCGTCCATGGCCTTCTCGGCGTATTCGGCGTAGAAGCTGAAGTTTTCGGCGGTGCGCGCGATTTGCGCGCGAACAATCTTCAGCGCCTGCCCGGCATCCAGGCATTCGATGGTGGCGAGCTCGTCGCCATGTTTTTCGATCAGGCTGGCGATCTTGAGCAAGTACTTTTTGCGGTCCTTGGCCTTGCTATGGCCCCACTTCTGAAACGCCGCGTGAGCGGCATGGGCCGCGCGATCGATATCTTCCGCGTGTCCCCTCCAGGCCCGCGAAAGCACGCGATTGGTGGAAGGGTCCAGTGTTTCGAAAGTTTCGCCGCGCGCTCCCGCCATCCATTTGCCATCGATGTAGTGTTCCACCGTGGTGCGCGCGAGCTTGGTTCGGATCTGGTCGATAAATTCCGGGCTGATGCCCGCTGCTGGGGAGGCCGTGGTCATACCGCTACCAGTATAATTCCGCTAGGTTTGAGAGAGCTTCGGCTTGCGGAGCAAAGCTGCCATCAGAAACGCGACGCACGCCATCGCGCCCAGTCCTAAATAGACTTGATGATATCCGGCCAGCAGGCCCTCGCCTGCACGAAATCGATCCAGAATGCCGGCGAAATAACCCGGCATCAGAAATCCGGCCAGTCCCCAGGCGGTGTAAAGAATGCCGTAGTTAGCGCCTAAATTCCGGGGTCCATAGTAGTCCGCCAGCAGCGCGGGCATCAACGCCACCACACCGCCGTAGCCCGCGGCTGCCAGGCACAGTCCGATGATTACTGGCCAGAAGCCGAACGGCGATCGGAAGAACGCAAAACACGCAATCGCGGCCAGCGAACTCATACCGAGCGCCGCCGCCTTGCGCCCGAAGCGATCGGAGATGGTGCCCCAGATCACTCGCCCCAGTCCGTTGCAGACGCTCATGACTCCGACTGCGATTCCACCCGAGAACGCCGCCACGCTCACGCGCGAAACTTCTTGAATCAACGGCGCCGCTGCTCCAATGGCCACCAATCCCACTGACGAGCCCAGAAAATCGAAAGCCCACAGCGCGTAGAACTGCCAGGTGCGGATCATCGTGGTCGGCGTTACGTCGATGGTTGTGATTCGCTCCACCGGCGGCGTCCAGCCCGCGGGCTTCCAGTCTGGCGGCGGCAGCTTCATGAATTGGGCCGCGCCCGTCACGCATACCGCGAACAGCCCGGCCAGGATAAAGAAGGTATGCGGGATGGTGGTCGGCCACGCCGCCGGATCTTTGCCGATCAAGTGCTCCACCACGGGACCGTATAGCAGCGGGCCAAACCCCGCTCCCATCACGGAAATGCCGACAATCATGCCGCGGTGATCGGGAAACCATCGGATGCATGTGGCGATGGGCGGCACATAGCCGAAGCCGACCCCAAGCCCGCACAGTAAGCCATAAGAAAGGATCAGTCCGTTGACGCTGTCGCTGAAAACTCCGGCCAACACGCACCCCAGCGCCAGCACAATCCCGCTCACCGTGCCGACAATGCGCGGCCCTTTGCGATCCAGCCAGATGCCGGCGAAAATCATGGCGATGGCGAAGGTCAGAATCGAGTAGCGATACGGCGCGATGGTTTGCGCCTCCGACCATCCGTGCAGCTTGCGCGAGAGGCCCGCGAAATACCGACCAGGAGTAAAGCACGCCCAGAATGAACTCGGTGAATATGGCGAGCGCTGCGTATCGGACGCGATAGGTTGAGGAAACAGCGGCGGCAGTGGGCGGCGAGGCCATGGTGGAAGACTCACCCAGTGTGATCGAAGACTCACCGAGTATGATTGATGTTGCCGAATGCTGTCAATGCAAGCACGCGGGAGGAATCCTTGAGCTTACGAGACCTTTGTCGATGCATTACCGGACTCGCCCTGGCGGCGACGCTGGTCGCGGCAGCAGACATCCCCGGCCCCTGCTCCGGATCGCGCGATCTGCGCCTGGTCAACGGAAAAATCGTCACCATGGACGCCAAGAATTCCATCGTGCACTCCGTCAACATCCAGAAAGGGCTCTTCGATTTCTCGGCGGGAAGGCTCAGCCGCTGTACCCAGACCATCAATCTGCGCGGCCGCACGGTGGTCCCCGGCCTGATCGACAATCATAATCACATCGTGCTGCTTGGGCTGCGCCCCGGCTACGATACGCGTCTCGAGACCGCGGCTTCTATTAAGGATGTACAGGCTGCCATCGCCGCCCGCGCGAAATCCGTGCCGCCCGGGAAGTTCATCACCGCGATGGGAGGATGGAATCCAGCGCAATTCGCCGAGAAGCGGCTGCCCACTTTGGAAGAGCTGGACGCCGCCGCTCCGAATCATCCCGTGCTCGTGTTCCAAGCCTTTACGGGCCCAGCGGCCACCAATACCTTGGGCAAAGCCTTCTTCACAGGGAAGGGAGTCGAGGTCAGCGCGGCCGGCGCCATCGCTGCCAATGCGCCATCGGTGGCCGCGTTGAACGCCTTGCGTTCCATTCAAACCTTTGAAGACAAGAAGCGCGGCACCATGGACGCCATGGCTTATTCAGCCAGCGTAGGCGTTACCACCAACGTCGATATGGGCGCGTTCGTCATTCCGGGATTGCCCGACATGGAAGACTCGTTCGTCTTCGACGGCCTGGCCAGCGCCGATCCCTTCCACATGTACGATGCGTTCCTGGCGTTGCACCAGGAAAAGAAGATGTTGGCGCGGCTGCGCGTGTTCTTCCTGAGCATGGACACCGATGCCAAAGTTCCACTACTGAGCGAGCGATTGCGCAACACGTTCGATGGCTTGGGCGATGAAACCCTGCGCATCTCGGGAATCGGCGAATTCGCCACGGCGTGGCCGCTGTTCGGAAAAGTGACACCGCCGGCAAACTACGAAGCGGCCCTCCAGCTGGTCGCCAAACAGGGCTGGCCATTTCAGCAGCACAGCCTGTCGCTGGCCGAAGATCAACTAACCGCCGACACCTTCGAGAAAGTCAACGCGGCCACTCCCGTCGCGAACCTGCACTGGTCTATCGCGCACGTTCCGCGGATCGATCTGGCAACCGTGAATCGCTTCAAAGCTCTTGGGGCTGGCATCGCTGTGCATCCTTTTGAATACCTGGCGGGCGCTCCCGGCGCCGGACCACCGCTGCGCATGATCCTCGACAGCGGGGTTCATGTGGGCGCGGGATCGGATGCGGCGCAGATTTCCACGCTCGATCCGTGGCTCATGATTTATTACATGGTCTCCGGCAAGAACGCAGCCGGTACGCTGATCAATCCTGGGCAAACGCTCACCCGCGAGGAGGCGCTGCGGCTATACACCGCCAACAACGGCTGGTTCTTTCGCGAAGAGGAGCAACTCGGCTCTATCGAACCAGGCAAGCTAGGCGATTTGGTGGTGCTCAGTGACGATTTTCTCGATCCAGCGAAAGTTCCGGATGAGCAGATCAAGCGCATCAGATCGGTGCTGACAATAGTCGGCGGCAGAATCGTCCACGACACTCTGCGCTAGAGCATACCGCTCCCTTTGGTCACGGCTCGGTATATGGCGTTACTGAGCCACGACCAAAGGAAGCGGTTAAGCGCTCACCGCGCAAGGCGCCGAGTCCTTGCTTCCGAAAATTTTGTTGCGCAACGCGGCAAACCGGTCATCTGCACGCATGGCGTCCATCTTCGGATCGACGTCCAGCATGAACAGGATCGGTGACTTCTCGTGGTAGGCGCGTTCCAGCTCCTGAAACGCCTGATCGCGATCGCCCAACGCGTCCAACAAAACCGCCATATAGTAGGCGTCCACGTACTGCGTTTTGCGAGTCTGGTTGAGCTCCGCGAGAATGTTATGCGCCTCTTTGCGGCGTCCGTGCTTCGCTAAACACTTAGCCTCGAAGGCGCGCAGCCAGCCCAGATCCGGCGACATGATGATTGCCAGCCGGTACTGTTCCAGCGCCTCGTCCAAGTTGCCCGCGTATTCCAGCGCTTCGCCCTGGAACAGCCGACCCAGATAAAGATACGGGTGCAGTTCCAGCGCCTTCTTTCCGCACGCCACCGCGGCGGCGTATTCGCGCCGGCAGAAACGGATCAGGATCTCGTTGGCGGGCACGGTCGGCCACAGCGAGTGTGTGTCCCGCGCCGCCAACAAAATGTTCAAAGCGTCGTCCAGCCGGCTTTGCGAAACGTACAGCATTGTCAGCCGGACGTACACTTCCGGCGAGTCCGGGCTTTCCCGCTGCGCCTGCAACAGCTCCGCTTCGGCTTCTTCGAACTTGTGCTCGAACAGGTGCAAGCCATGCGCGCGATCGGCGCGCCGCTCCGGAGTGAGGCCGCACAGTTCCACCGCGCGCTTGTGCGCTTGCAGGAACCCGCTATACATCTCGCGCGGCATCCGCATTCCGTAGGTGCCTAATAGCAGGTAGCACAGCGAAATGCCCTCGAATGCTCGGAAATCCGAGGCATTCTCCAAAGCCGCTTGCTGAAAACAGTCCAGCGCTTTCTCAAAGCCTTCGCGCGTGCGCCGGCTCCAGAAATGCCAGCCTTGCTTCACCAAATCGTCGGAGTGGGGAACTTCCAGCCGATATCCTAGCTTGGGCCGGTAGCTGATCCAGGGACCAAATTCGCCCAGGATCTTCTTCACCTCGCCGATGGTGACGGCCACCGTGTGCTTAGACACCAGGTTGCCATCCCAGGCTTGATTGATCATTTGGGCATAGCCCACGTAACGGCCGCGGTTGTGGATGAGGGCCTTGAGGGCGTGATATGCCTGGGGGCGAAGTTCCAGCTCCCGGCCACCCCGCAACAACGTCGTGGTTGTAGTGTCGAGCCGAAACGGCCCGAACGTAATCTGTTCCATAAAGCGCCTTCCCGTTACATCACCCGTCTAAAATTGACGCTCTTTTGACTTCGGTTCAGAGGATTATATCATACAATTTTTCAGACAGCCGACATTTGTGACTGTCGGGGTAGTTCGTTGGGGATTTAGTACTGGCCATTCTCGCTGGCCACCAGTCTAAAGGGAGACTATGAAACGTAAGACTTTGCTCTGTTCGCAAGTTGCTGCCGTGTTGGCGTTGCTGGCCTTGATGGCGCTATGCATGCCGACGGTATTCGCGCAGTCGTCCGGCACGTCGGGGTTAACGGGAACCGTTACCGATCCATCCGGCGCTGCCGTTCCGAACGTCGCCGTGACCCTGACCAGTAACGGTACTGGCCAAGTGCGCACCGCGACCACCGGCACCGATGGTGCCTACAAATTCTCGTTGCTGCCGCCTGGCAACTACAAAATCCGCTTCGCCGCTAATGGGTTCAAAACGTCAGAAGTGGCCTCATTCACGCTGAACGTCACCGAAACACCGGCCTTGGATCGTGTTTTAGAGGTCGGCGCGCAAACCGAGCAGATTACGGTGGAAGCCGCGGCGGAAACACTGCAGACCCAAAGCTCTACGCTAGGCACAGTGGTCAGCCAGCAAAGCGTCACCGGTCTGCCTTTGGCCAGCCGGAACTATACCCAGATTCTCGGCCTCGAGGCCGGCGCGAATGCCAACGCCAACAACGCCACCGCGCTTGGAAAAGGCACGCTGGACATGGCCGTCAACGGCAACGGTATCGACCAGAACAACTTTCAGATGGACGGCATTTCGGTGGTGAACGCGTTCGGCTCGGGCGTCGCGAGAGACTGCGGGATTTACGTCGGTATCCCCATTCCCAATCCGGATGCGATTCAAGAGTTCAAAGTGCAGACTTCCACTTACGACGCCAGCTACGGCCGCAACCCCGGCGCGAATGTAAACGTCGTCACCAAATCGGGAACCAACAACTTCCACGGAACCTTGTTCGAGTTCTTCCGCAATAGCGATCTGAATGCGAACGACTTCTTCTATAACCGCGACAATCCGGAGAGCGCAACAACCAAGCAGGTCTTGAAGCAGAATCAGTTCGGCGGATCGTTTGGCGGACCCATCAAGAAGGACAAACTGTTCTTCTTCGGCAGCTATCAGGGAACTCGGCAGCGCAATGGAATCGCGGCTGGCGGCGCCACCACGCCCATCCTGCCCCCGATCCCCGCCGGCGACCGTTCGACGCCCGCCTTCCAAGCCGCCCTCGGCTCAGCCATGTGCCCGCAGAATCACCCCGGCAATCCGGCCTACCTGACCGGTTTCGGAATCTTCCCCTTCCAGATGCAGATGGCCTGCGATGGATCCAACATCAGCCAAACCGCCCTCAACATCCTGAATGTGAAGCTTCCCAACGGCCAATACTACATGCCTGGATCCGGCACCGGTAACTTCCAGCAAGTGGAATATAGTATTCCGTCCAAGTACACGGGCGATCAGTATCTAGCCAACGCCGACTATCTGATCAACAGCAAGAACACGCTCGCGATGCGCTACTTCTTCACCGAAGATCCAACGCAAACTCCGTTCAGTATTTCCACCATCCCTGGCACTCCCAGCAGCAGCTACTACGCCAACACGGATTCGTCGATAAAGCTGACCACGCTGATCTCCAGCACGTTCATCAACGAATTGCATGCCTCGGTCGAACGTAATATCGCCAACGGGCACGATACGGCGCCCTATACCAACCAACAGGTGGGTATCACAGGTATCGTTCCGCAGGAAACTCTTCCGCCCGCTACCATCGTTGTCGGCGCCTTCAACTACGGTGGAACGCTAGCGCCGTTCGTCGGCCCCGCGACTCAGATTCAGTATGGCGATCAGATTTCCTGGTCCCATGGCAAGCACACCATTCGCGCGGGATTTGAGTACGAATGGCTGCAGTGGAATCTCTCGTTCGCCTCGCTACTCCGCGGTTTCCTGATTTCGCCCGGATTCAATGACTTTCTGATTGGCCGCGCCGGTTGCGGCGACCCCAGTTGTTTCGGCAACTACACGGGAGGAACCACCGGCGCTCCTTTTGGCACCTGGTTGGAATGTCTCTTCTGCGTCCGCAGCGGGCCCAACGGAATTATCCATGGCTACCGCGAGCACGACATGAGCGCATTCGTCCAGGACGACTGGAAGGTCAACTCCAAGTTCACGGTCAACGTCGGTGTTCGCTGGGAATATGACGGCGCGTTCGGCGATAAATACGGAAACCTGACCAACGTCTGGCCTTCCTTGATGAACGGGGTTACGCCGCCCACTACATCAGAACCGTCCGGCACCAGCTTGATTGGATATGTTGTGCCTGGGAACTTCGCTTCGCATTACGGTAAACCGCCCGCGGGAGTCACCACTGTGAGCAGCAACTTCCCCAGTCAGAATTCGGTTCCGCTGAGCAATTTTGGCCCGCGCCTCGGATTTGCATGGCAGCCGCTGGACAAGGGTAAGCTGGTCCTTCGGGGAGGCGCCGGCCTGTTCTATGATCGCGTGGGCAGCAGCAAGTTCGTACACGCCGTTGAGCAGGGCGATCCCTACGCGCTCACCCTGGACTATAGCGGTCCCGGTGCGGTTCCCTACAGCCTGTCGAATCCCTTCCCGAATACGCAGCTCGGCTTTACGCCCCGCTATTTCAATCCGGCAACTGGCGCCAACTCCAGTTTGAATACTCCGTTCTATGAAACCATCCACACCCCGCTGACGCGGCAATACAACTTTGGCCTGCAATATGAGTTCTTGCCGAGTTGGGTTCTGGAACTGGGCTATGTGGGATCGAGCGGCATCAACCAAGCCAACTACAACCACAATTACAACCTGGCGCAATTGGCCAGCCCCAGCAATCCGATCAACGGCCAAATCACCAACACGGCCACCAACGCCGTGTACCGCGTACCCTATCTCGGTTATCAGCCGATTGGCGTGCAAGGCACTGAATACGACGCAACTTATCACTACAACAGCCTCCAGGCAACCGTCCGGAAGCAGTTTTCGCATGGCTTCTTGCTGCATGCTGCATTCACCTGGAGCAAGGATCTCACCGAACTCCAGCAATGCGGCCCCACCGGCTGCATCGGGGACGGACAAACTAATTCCAATCTAGCGACGAACCTCGCTCAGCAGATGGGACCTGCGGCGTTCTCGCATCCTTTGCGGTTCGTTTTGAGCTACAACTGGGAACTTCCCTTGGGACACGCGCAGGGCGCGCTGGGTAAGGTGACCAATGGCTGGTCAGTGTCCGGTACCATGATCGCTCAGAATGGCACTCCGCTGACGTTCACCAATACCAACGGTGGGACCGCCTACTATGGCGGCGCCAACCCGGGCAGTGGTGAGGGCGGCAGCAGCACGGCGCAACTTTGCCCCGGCATGACCTACAACTCCATCAAGTCTTCCGGCGGAGTTGAATCGCGCCTCGGCGGCAACAGCGGCGGGACGGGTTGGATCGTTCCGGGCGCTTTCTGTGCGGCGCCGGTAGCCCCGTTCTCTCCCGACGGTTCGACGCTGTTCGGTGACTCGGGCATCGGCATCATCCTCGGTCCTGGCCAGGTGAACTTCGACATCTCCTTGCAGAAGATCACCTACATCACGGAGAAGAAGCAGATCCTATTCCGAACTGAGTTCTTCAATGCCTTCAATCATCCCCAATTCTCGCCGCCTGTCACCACGCAGCAGACCAGCACGTTTGGCGTGATTCAAAGCACCGCTACGAATCCGCGCATTATCCAATTTGCGCTGAAGTTCATTTTCTAGAAGCTCGATAGCGCGATAGAATTCGGCTCTGGGCGCAACCAACGCTCAGAGCCGAATCTGTCTCTAAAATAGAATTTGCGATGAAAACGCCACTCTGCTTCGCCCTTATCCTCTTGCCTGCGGCGGCGGCATTGGCGCAAAGCGCAGAACCGGGCGGGGCCATCGCCGGTACCCTTTTCGATTCCACCGGCGACCCGATCAGTCATACCCAGGTGCAAGCCGAGAACGCCGAGTCGCACGCCGTTTTCAAAGCCAGCACCTCCGCCGCGGGCAAATACACGCTAGCGGATTTGCCGCCCGGCAAATATTATGTCGCGGCCTCTGCGCCCGGCCTGAAACCGTTCATCATGAAGGGCGTCCTGGTAAAAGCATCGTTGACGCTTCGGTTCGATATTCACCTGGGGGACACCACGCAGCTCAACACGCTCGGCGAGGATCGCCTGCGGATCACGGAGGACAACAAGCGCCACCGGCCGCCTTCCGGTCCAACGCCGCGGACTTTTGACGGCAAGCCCGATCTATCTGGTGTGTGGTGGAATCCCGACACCGTCGATCCCGGCCGGCCGGAGTTTTTCCCCGAGGCGATTGCCATCCAAAAGCAGCGGCTCGAGGCCAACTCCAAGGACAGCCCGCAAGCCCGCTGCCTGCCATCCGCCCCACTCCGCAACGGACCCCTGTGGCAATTTGTCCAGAGCAAGGATTACCTGGTCTACATTTCCGACGATGAAAGCCCGGGCTTTCATCAGATTTATCTCGACGGCCGCGGCCATCCCGCCGATCCCAACCCGGCCTGGTATGGGCACTCCATCGGCCGCTGGGACGGCGACACGTTGGTCGTCGATCGCGTCGGATTCGATAACCGCGTCTGGCTCGACGTGGAATCGCATCCGCATTCTGACAAATTGCACATCATCGAGCGTTATCGGCGCCCCGATCTTGGCCATCTCGAGATCGAAATCATGGTCGACGACCCCGGGGTTCTGGCCAAGCCCTGGACGCAAAAACGGGTGGCCGAGCTGGCGCACGAACAGATCTTCGAGTTCATTTGTGCCGAAAACAACCGCGATGTTGAGCATTTGGTGGGCAAATAACCCCCCTTCTGGGGGTGCCCCGTCTAAAATTGACGCTCTTTTGACGCTCGCATCGGCAAATCTGGCATACAATCCGACTAATGGATTCGGTGGGGTTGCATGCAAGTTAGGGCTAAGTACTGTCTAGCCACCGTTCTCATAAAAACTATGTCGACCCGGCGTTTGAAGAGACGCTTGTGGCAGTAAAACACTCAACGTAGAGGCTTTACAAGGAGAAGTGGACTATGGGATCCAAGACGCTGCTTCGTACGCAGCTAGTTGTACTGACGCTTTTGAGCTTTTTGCTCGCGATTTGCGTGCCTTCGCTGATGGCACAATCGGCTGGAACATCCAGCCTGAGTGGAACAATCACCGATCCGTCGGGTGCAGCCATCCCCAACGTGACCGTCACCCTGACCAGTAACGACACCAATCAGGCTCGAACTACCGCCACCGGTGGCGATGGACAATATAAGTTCACGCTGATCCCTCCCGGCAGCTATAAGATTCGTTTTTCGGCTGCAGGATTCAAAACTTCTGAGATCGGATCGGTAGTTCTCAACGTGACTGAGAGCCCGACCTTGGATCGCGCGTTGGAAGTCGGCCAGCAATCCGAGCAAGTCACCGTCGAAGCCACAGCCGAAACGTTGCAGACCGCGAGTTCCACATTGGGAACGGTAGTCGGCGGCAGCACGGTAACCGAGTTGCCCTTGGCGAACCGCAATTTCACGCAGATTATCGGCCTGTCGGCCGGAGCCAACGTCCCCGTGAATAACGCGACATCCTTCGGTAAAGGCACTCTGGATATCAGCGTCAACGGAGCCACGCCCGGGCAGAACAACTTTCAGATGGACGGTGTTGCCATCCAGAGCATGGCCGGCAACGGAAGCGCGAATGACGGCGGTATCTACGTCGGCATCGCGATTCCCAGTCCGGACGCGATTCAGGAATTCAAAGTTCAGACCTCAACCTACGACGCCACATATGGACGTAACCCCGGCGGCAACGTAAACGTGGTCACGAAGTCGGGTACGAATACCTGGCACGGCACGGCATTTGAGTTCGTGCGCAACGCGGTCCTGGACGCCAACGACTTCTTTTACAATCGCGACACTTGCCGCATTAACTACGCCGACCAATCTTGCCCCAAGCAGGTGTTGAATCAGAACCAATACGGCGGTGTGATCGGCGGACCCATCAAGAAGGACAAGCTGTTCATCTTCGGCAGCTATGAGGGAACGGGATCCAAGAACGGCGTGAACCAAGCCGGTAACTCCGCGATCTCGCTCTACCCGATTGTCCCCGCGGGCGACCGTACCTCGCAGGCTTGGGTGCAGCAGTTGATCACCGCAAACTGCCAGCTTCCATCGTTTGGACCTCCCGGCCCGAATGGCGTTCTGCCGTGTAGCTTGCCTCCCAGCCAAATCAGCCAGGTGGCTCTGAACATGCTAAACGTCAAAAACGCGAACGGCAGTTACTATTTCCCGACACACACCAGCTTTGGCGGTCCTTTGAGCTTCAACCAGCCGGCGATCTTCTCCGAAAAGCAAACCCTGGTGAATGGCGACTATTTGATCAACCAGAAGAACACTCTCGCGATGCGGTTCTTCTATAGCACCGATCCGCGAACGCACAGAGTTCAACACGCCCATCGGCGGAGCGCTGCCCGGCGCCCCGGAGGTACAGCAATTCTCCAACACCAACGCGGTGCTGAAACTGACCACGCTTTTGTCGAATACCCTGGTCAACGAGGTGCGCGGTTCCTTCCAGCGGCTGTTCTCGAAGTTGGCGGATGACCTGCCTGCCGGATGGACCCCCCAGAATCTGGGCATCACGCCCATCGTTCCCGCCAGACCCAGGGGCCGGCCCTTTCGTTCCTGATCAACGGTTTCGGCGCGGGCGGATTCCTGGAGCCGGCGTTCAGCCCGACCAACCAGTTTCAATTCGCAGGATCAGATCTCCTGGTCGCACGGAAAGCACACCATTCGCGCCGGCGTTGAAGTTGAAAAGGCCGAGTGGAACCTCGATTTCGCGGGACTGGAACGCGGCTGGCTGTTCATCGGCAGCTTCACCAACCTGCTGGCCGCGAACAATCCTGGCAATATCTTCCAGTGCCTGTTCTGCGTATCCAGCGGCCCACCGGCCGGCGGGCGGTATCATCCACGCCTATCGCGAAACGAATCTGAACGCGTTCGTTCAAGACGACTATAAAGTCAGCGCGAAACTTACCGTGAATCTGGGAGTGCGCTGGGAATATGACGGCACGTTCGGCGAAAAATACGCGCAATCTGACCAACACCTGGATCAGCCAGTTGGCGCCCAATTCGCAAGTGCCGACGTCCGCGCAAGGCTTGCCGGCGCAATTATGCCGGATGGGTCACCGCCGGAAACTACTTGGCGCATTATCCGCAACCGCCCGCCGGCGTGCTGATTAACAACAGCGGAACGGGAGCCATCAGAGATCATCCGCCGCTCAGCAACTTCGCTCCGCGCCTCGGATTCGCCTACCAGATCAACAGCAACTCGTGATCCGCGGTGGCGCGGGAATGTTCTATGACCGCATTGGCGCCGATCGCTTTGTCCACGCCGTGGAGCAGGGCAATCCGTACGCAACCACGCTCGACTATAGCGGTAGCGCCGCAGCGCCCATGACGATCCAGAATCCTTTCCCGAATCTGCCGCTGGGCCAGTTCGTGCAGCGCTGGGCGAATCCGGTCACTCTGGCAAGCTCCAACCTGAGCGTACCGTACCTGGACAGAAGTCATCCACACGCCGCTGGTCCGGCAATACAACGTCAACGTCCAATACGAATTCCTGCCCCGCTGGGTGTTGGAAGTGGGCTATGTGGGATCGAGCGGTATCAATTTGCTGGATTACAACCACAACGTCAACACCGCTCTGCTCGCCAGCGCGTCCGATCCCATCAACGGCTTTACCACCACAACCGTGCAGAACGTGGCTCTCCGCACGCCCTTTATCGGCTATGCTCCGGCTGGTCTACAAGCCACCGCATTCGATGGCATTTCCAACTACAACAGCTTGCAGGTCACGGTTCGGAAGCAGTTCTCGCATGGCTTCACCATGCAGGCGAACTATACCTGGAGCAAATCGTTAACCGACATGACGGTCGACTCGTCCAACAGCAATAACGCCGGCAATCTTGCGCAGCAGTATGGTCCGTCGTATTTCAACCGTCCCCAGCGTTTCATCATCAACTACAGCTACGATCTTCCGTTCGGCCACCACAATGGCTTCGTCGGCAAATTGCTCGAAGGCTGGAACCTCTCCGGTGTGACCACGGTCCAGGATGGAGCGCCCATGACTTTCGTCGATGGCACCGCGGGCACCGCTTACGGAACACAGGGAACTGGAACCACTTCCGGTTTCGGTCGCGCGCAGCTTTGTCCCGGAATGACCTACGGCAACCTCGCAACCCCGGGTGGCATCGAATCCCGCCTCGGAGGCTACAGCGGTGGCCAGGGCTACTTCAACGCCAGCGCCTTCTGCCAAGCTCCGGCGATCATGCCGGACGGCGTGACAACCACCACCCAAGCGGCTTGCCCCACTTGCGCTACGCTGTTCGGCAGCAGCGGAATGGGCATCCTTCTTGGACCGGGCCAGTTCAACTTTGACCTGTCGATCATCAAAACCACGCATATCACCGAGAAGAGCACCCTGCAGATTCGTGCGGAGTTCTTCAACATGCTGAACCATCCGCAATTCGCCAACCTCGATCCCGGATCGGGAACGGGCGGAACGGTTTCCCAGTTGCCGCAACCTCTGGTCGCCGGCCAAGGCACCATTACCAGCACCAGTGTGAACCCGCGCGTCATTCAGCTCGGCGTCAAGTTCATGTTCTAAACTACCCTTTTTGGGGTATTCTGGCCGCCGGGAGTAAAATCCCGGCGGCCTTTTCTATTTGGACACCGTGATGATCGCCGTGGTCGGTGACGATTGCCCGCTGACCGTAGCCACCACCGGATAGTCGCCATCGGACAGCGTGGTTGGAATCTGAATCGCCACCTGATACAGAGCCGCGAAGCCGGGCGCCAGCGCCGCCCCGTACACCGTGGCGGATTCAGTCCCCACCTTCACCGTCACCTGGTTCGCCGTGGGGAAGGAACTCACCGGTACCGGCATGCCTGCGGGCGCCGCTGGGCTGGTAGGCCCGAATCCGGTGCCCCACAGGATAATCACGTCGCCCGGTTTTGCGGCCACCGTAGTGGTTCCCGGGAACGTGCCGGGCTTAACAGCCAGGCTGAAGTCCTGCCGCGTGGCCACCGCGTAGGTGTTGTTCCACAGGAAGAACGCAGGCTGCTCAGTCTGCGCCGAGGCAACGAACGCATCGCTGGTACCCGACGAATTGGTGACCGTTACCGTTACCGGTCCCGCCGGGACGTCCGGCGCCACCACGTTGATTTGCCCCGAGCTCACAAAATAAACATAGGCAGGATTACCTCCCACACTGACGCTGACTCCATCGAGCGTGGTGGGGAAATGGTTGTTCACGATCGCCTTGTCCCACGTGTCGGTGACGGTGGACAGCTTGCTTCCGACGATGGTCATCCAAGACCCGGAAGCGAAGCCGTTCTGGAAGCTGGCCCCATTCGCCACGGCGGCGATGCTTGGGCCGTTTCCGCTGCCGCCGCTGGAGGAAAAGTCCAGCCGCATGATGAAAGCGGCATACCCGCTGCTCTGAGTCTGCCTGAAGGGCGCACCGGTCATGGGGAAGTCTGTGGATAGTGTCGTTCCCGCGACAAAGATGGATCCATCGGACCCGATGGCAATGTCTCCCGGCTCGCCGCCCGCGCTCCCGCCCAGATACGAGGCGTGCAGTACCGTCGAACTCGCCGCATCCACATCCATCACCCAGGGTGTGACGGAAGCGTTCGCGGCGACGGTGTGAGGCAGCGCATCGGCGGTCACCGGGAGCGCATCGCTGAAGTTGGCGCCCGTCAACCACGCGTTGTCGCTGGCATCGAGAACCATGCCTCCCGCAAAATCTCCGGGCAAGAGGGTGGAATAAACCAGCTTGCTTCCGGCCGCTTCGATGATGCTCAGCACGGCAGCGTCATTGCCGGACGAAGGCGGCTCTTTCATGGCGTCGGCAGTGACCGGAAAGTCGGAGGCCGTGGTGAAACCGGCTACATAGGCGCGTCCAGCGGAATTCACGGCAATCGAGTTTATCTGGGTTGTACCCTTTGCCCCGCCGAGCAGGCCTGAATAGACCAAGGCGCTGCCATCGGGCTTAATTTCGCTCACGAAGCTGGGAGTCGTGGTGATAGATCCTACCGCCTGCGTTCCGCCGAACGGCGTTTGCGTGACCAGGAAATCACTGGAAAATGTTTCGCCTGCCACATAAGCATTTCCCGAGGTATCAGCCGCCACGGTATAGCACGCGTCTGAGTTGTTGCCCCCCAAGAACGTCGAATAGATCAGCCGGTCGAGTCCGCTGTCGAACTTGGCGACTACGCAGTCCTGTCCGCCAAAACTGTGCCGCCCAAACGCCCCGGCCGTGGAGGGAAAGTCGGAGGAGCCGCCGCCCAGAAGAAGGCTGGTTCCGGTGACGTAGACGTTAGCGCTCGGGTCCAGCGCCAGCGCGTAACACGAGTCGTCGGCGTGGCCTCCCAGGTAAGTCGAGACGTCCAGCGAACCGGAGGCGCTCAGGCGCGAGATAAACATGTCGAAGCCTCCGGCGTAGCGTTGATATGCATTCTGTATTGGAAAGTCGGACGCGGCGGTCTGGCCGCAGACAAAGGTCCGGCCGCTTGCGTCCGCCGCGATGCCGCGGCCGTCGGTTTGACCGCTACCGCCCAGATAAGTAGAGAACACGATGGCGGTCCCCGCCGGATTGATCTTGGTGACGAAAGCGTTGTTGCCGGCGTACAGCCCGGCCCAGGTGGACTGTTCGTCGGCGCTCATCGCCAGGCCATTCACGTCCAGATTGGATGGACCAGTCGCCTTCCAGGTTCGCCCGCCATCGGTGGAAACATATACACCGCCGCCTGCCGTTCCGGCCACCGCGATAGCGCTTGATTTCGGGTCGTACAGCAAGGAAAGCACGGCGCGGCCGGTGAGTCCCGCCGAAGCCTGAAAACCAAGGCCGCCGCTGATGCTCAAGTAGACGCCGGTGTTGGTTCCTACCAGAATGTTGCCCGAATTCTTCGGGTCGATGGCGATCGCGTTCACTGTTACTGCCGCTCCCGCGGTCGGCGTCAAGCCGGTGGTTACCCCGCTGAACGTGACCCCGGCGTCGTTGGTAATTACAAGGCCGGTGCTTACCGAGCCGAAAAATACGTTCTTCGAGTTGGCGGGATTGATGGCAATCGACGTCCCAGTGATTTGAGGGATGTTCGAAGAAAAATACGTGTTCCCTCCGTCGAAGCTGACGATTGGCGTTCCATACGAATAGGTGAGCCATAGCACGCCCTCCTTATTTGGGTCCACCGCTACAGCCAGGGGCGCCCCGGCGTTAGCGAGCAGCTTCCATGTGGCAGCCGCGTCCGTGGATTTATACAATCCCTGGAGAGTGCAGGCATAGAGAGTCGAGGTGGACAACGGATCCACGGCCACCGAACTGACGCTGTCGTTTGGCAGTCCAGTGCTGGCGGATGCCCAGGCAGCGCCGGAGTTGGTGGTCTTGAAAACTCCCGCCGAAGTCCCGGCGTATGCCACCGGACCGTTGCTGGGATCGGCGGCTATGGACAGCACCTTGGACGTACCGAACGCCGGATTTGCCGCGCCCCATGTTGAGCCCTTATCGGAGCTTCGGAACAATCCAACGTCCGTGGAGAACTGTTGCGCCGGATTGACTACCGGAAAATCGGGCGAAGAGACTGATCCTGTGAGGTACAAATTTCCCGGGCCGTCCACCGCGATCTTGTTGACAGTGATGGTTCCGGTGCCGCCGATGTAAGTGGAGTAGGCGATGGTCGGATCGATCACCAGTTGACGCCTATGATCGTACGGGCCCACCTCGAAGCGGACTTCTTGATGTTGCGCGATGCGGAATGTTCCGCGTATGGCGCGCCGCGTGCCGTCGGCCAAATCCTGATAGATCTCGGGAAGCCGCTCCGTCACCTTTCCCGACGCGGTCTCGATCGTCAGATCGCCGTGGCCATCGATACTCAGCTTCCTGGCGTTGGCGTAGCTGAGCCGAATGGCGGACGGATCGGCGCCCGGCGCTACCGTGAAGTCGTATTCCAGCGACTGGTCGCGGCCGTGGAACACCAGGTCGATCCCGGGCCACACCTGCCGGTAACGGATGCGTCCATAGTGCGGCACGTCGCGCTGCCAACGCGATGGATTGTTCCCGATGTAGTAGTTACTGATGCCGGCTAGGCGGTTTTCGGGCGCCACGGTAACTGCGGCGTTGGCGGCCTCCAGCCTCATCCGTAGCGCCGCGCCGCGCTGGGTGCTCCTGCTCACTCCCAGCGTCATTCCCTCACGCGTCAAATATATAAAGTGGTTCGACGTGCCGGCCAGGAAGAGCACTTCTGGTGCAAACTGGCCTCGATTGGCTTCGAACTCCAGTGGCAGCTTCAACTCCCGGCTTTTTGCGGCAGCGGCGCCCTGCACAACACACGCGAGTGTTGCGAATAGACACAACGATCCTCTACTGAGCATGAATTATCCTCCGATGGAAATACCACCCGACTCAATATATAGTAAGTCTTCATGGACACTCGTTGGATTTTGTTCCTGGCCGCGATGGTATTGCCGGCGTCGGCCCAAGTCAGCGCAGGCCGACTGGCCAAATTATGCGCGCGATTTGGCTGGCACCAAGTATTCGCCGCTCGATCAAATCACTCCTGCCAACGTCACCAAGCTGCTTCCGGCATGGACCTTCAGCCCAAGAATCGATCCCCTGGTTCAGCCCGCGACTCCGGCCGTGACAGCCTTGGGAACGTCGGCGGCGACGCCCATCGTGATCAATGGGGTGATGTACTTGCCCGCGGGCAAGCGTGTTGTCGCGCTCGACGGGGTGACGGGCGCCGAAATCTGGAGCTACACGCTTCCGGGCGGTGTCGCCTCGCAACGCGGCGTGGCCTACTGGCCAGGCGATAAACAGAATCCGCCGCGCATCCTGTTTACGACCGACAGCAAACTGGTGGCGCTGAACGCCAACACCGGCAAGCTCGATCCGGGATTCGGCAAAGAAGGTGAAGTCGAGATGGTGGTGCCGTACTCGGGCGTCCCAACCATATATAAGAATGTAGCGATGGTGGGCGCGAGCGTGGGCGAAGTGCCAGTCGGAGAACCAGGCGACTCACGCGGCTACGATGCTCGCAGCGGCAAGAAGCTCTGGGATTTTCATTCCGTGCCCCGGCCTGGTGAAGTAGGCCACGACACTTGGCTGAACGACGGTTGGAAGGGGCGCTCCGGCGTCAACGTGTGGGGTTGGTATATGACGGTTGATGAAGAACGGGGCATCGTCTACATGACCTTCGGTGGTCCGGCCGCGAACTACTGGGGCGGCGATCGCCCTGGAAATAATCTGTTCGCAAATTCCGTGGTCGCAGTCGACGCCGTGACCGGCAAGTATAAATGGCATTTTCAAACCATTCATCATGATTTATGGGATTCCGACCTGCCGCCCGCTCCCAGTCTCATCGACATTGTCAAAGACGGCCAGAAAATTCCGGCGCTAGCGCAAATCGGCAAGGCCGGCTGGATGTTTATTCTTGATCGCACCAACGGCAAGCCGGTGTTCGGCGTCGAAGAGCGTCCGGTTCCCAAGGGCGATGTGCCGGGTGAATGGTATTCTCCGACCCAGCCCTTTCCGTTGAAGCCGCCCGCGCTCGCGAGGGTCAGCTTCAGTCTCGAAGACATCGTCACCGCCGAAGACACCACGCCCGAACATGCCAAAGCCTGCCAGGAAGTCTACGCCAAGAATGGCGGCTTCTTCAATGCCGGACCCTACACGCCTTGGAGCCTGCATGAGGACGGAACGCCACCGAAGAGCACGATTCAGTTTCCGGGAGGCGGTGGCGGCGTCAACTGGGGCGGCACTGCCGCCGATCCGAAAACGGGCTACGTGTTCTTGAACACGCACGACGGAGCCTTGACCGGATGGCTGGAAAAGAAAAGGGCCGGTGCGAATTACGGCCGTCTCACGGAAGGCTCCAACCAGCCTTATGATCGCGCTAGCATCGACGGGCCGGGTCCCTATCATGGCTTCAGCGCAACGGTAAAAGACGCCAACGGAAAAACCATCGGCACGTGGCCTTGCCAGAAACCACCCTGGGCGCGATTGGTCGCGGTGAACGCGAACACCGGAGATATCGCGTGGCAATCGCCCTTGGGGTTGGTAGAAGGACTTCCGGAAAGTAAACGGAATGCCGGATCCAGCGGCAGTGCTGGGCCGCTTGTCACGGGCGGCGGCCTGGTCTTCATCGGAGCCACCAGCGACCGCCGCTTCCGAGCATTCGACTCAAGCTCCGGCAAGGAATTATGGGCTGGCAAACTCGGCAAAGTCGCGAATGCGAATCCGATGACGTATCAGGGCAAGAACGGCAAGCAGTACGTCGCGATCATGGCGACGGATTCGCTGATGGTATTCGCGCTGCCTTAGGGCGTCGAGCGCCAGCGACCATAGGCCACGAAAGCCAAAATGAATCCCACCACCGCCGGTAAGATCGCGTTTACGATACCGAGGGGCAGGGTGACCGCTACCGCGCCAATCATGATTCCGATAAGCGCAATGGCAGCCACCGGCGTCAGTACCGGCCGAATGCGCAGCATCCACGGCAGAATCAAACCGAGCCCTCCCAGAACCTCGCACACCCCGACGAAACGCAGGAAGGATCCTGAAAGCTGCGGCGCTTGCTTCACCAGCTGATCCATGGGCAGCACCAGCTTCACTCCGCCGGAGAACAGAAAAAGCAAAGCCAGCAGCCCTTGCATGATCCAGAGTGCGATGTTCATGATTGACCTCCTGTGCGCGTACCCGCCAGGTAAGCGTCCAGCTGGTCCAAGGTTCCGGCAAAGCCAGCTTCCATCGATTTATGCGCGCCATGGAAGGTCTGGCGTTCTTCCTCTGTCGCGTTGGTTGGAACCGCGGACGCGCTGAGCGTCGTTTTGCCGTCTCGCTCGGACAGCGTCATCGTGTGGAGCATTTCGAGCGGCCACGACGGGCTCATGGGATGTCGTAATAAACTTCCTTCCGCATCCGTGAAAGAAACCACCGTAACCAGCCGCTCGGGCGGGATGATTTCGCGGTACACCCATTTGCCCCACATCTCCTGGCCGTCCGGAGATCGCATGCAGTAGTGAAAAACGCCCCCGGGTCGAAGATCCACCTTGCACACCAGCATAGTGAAGCCTTTGGGACCCCACCAGTGCTTCAAACGTTCTGGCTCGGTGAATGCTTTCCACACCAGGTCGCGCGGCGCATCGAACACGCGCATGAAAGCAAATTCGTGATCGCTAGGGATCAGTTGCATGTGAAAAACTCCTCGACCACCGGGGCCAGAGCCTTCAGCGCGACGTTGTGATTCTGGCCCGCCAGCGTAATGCGCTGGGCGTGCGGAATCGCGCCGGCCACTGCCTCCACGGCATGCCGCAGGCCCGCGGGGCTCTTGCCCCCGCCCATCACCAGCGTCGGCGCAAGTACCGCGGCTGCTCGTTTTGCAGGCACCGTGAAGTCCCCCATGATGGCAGCATCATACGGCAGCGTGTGCGCTACCGACTTCAGCTTTTTCCATACCGGGGTAAATCGCATGATGACAGCCACGAAGGCCGGCGCGCCCACCATTTTCGTCATGAAGAACTTCACCGCGTCGCCTCGCCGTCCGTTCAAGAGCAAGTGCTTGAGCTGCGCCTGGGAATCCGCCGGCGGTTGGTGGCCGCCCTTAGCATTGGCAATAAATGGCGGTTCGTAAAGCGCCAGCTTTGTGATGTTCAATCCGCAGGACGCGCCCTCCAGCGCCAACGCCGCGCCCGAAGACAAACCTAATACGAAAGCAGATCCGCCGGCTTCCTGAATGATCGCCCCAAGATCCTCCACTTCGCGCTCCACCATATACGGCCTCGTGTCGCCGCTTTCGCCGCGCCCGCGCCGGTCGTAATGAAACACAGTGTAGTGCCGCGCAAGGATGGGAGCAAGTTTCGGCATCGGTCCAAACGTCCGGCTGCACATCGCGCCATCCACCAGGATCACCGGCGGTCCGTTGCCCGTCCGATCGAACGCGATCGCTGTGCCGTCTTTCGAAATGACGGTACTCATGAGACCTTCCGTCCAGCCAGTTTCGCATCCAGGCGCTCCAAACTTTGCGACCAGCCCGGCTCCATCCCGTCCAGCATGAGAGGGGCAAAGGGGACCAAACCGGTCATGCGCGTGTGTACGGTGAGGTTCGTCTTACCGCCCAGGTCGGCGAAGGTCACGGTGGTGACGCCTTCAAGCAGGCGATTGCCGTTCTTGTCCTCAGCGATATTGGTGAACACCAGCCGCTCCGGCGGTACGATTTCGAGATAAACGCCGTGGCAGGGATTATCGGTGCCGTCCGGGAAGCGCATCACGATTTTCCACTTCCCGCCAACCCGCAGATCCACTTCGCACGCCGAGTTCGTGAAGCCGTGCGGACCCCACCACTGGATCAGGTGCTCGGGTTCGGTCCAGGCTTGAAAAACCAGTTCTCGCGGCGCATCGAACACGCGCGTAATCGTAACCTCACGCTCCATTGGATTCACGGCGGGATTCGCGGCGGGGCTAGTTTTTGGTTGGCTTGCGGGCATGTTTCTTGTCCTTTGCTTTTAGTTCGCGCAAGTAATCATCCAGACGATCGAAGCTCTGCTCCCAGAACTTTCGATAATGCTCCACCCAATTGGCGATGTCCTTCAGTGGCGCCGGTTCGAGGCGACACGGCCGCCATTGGGCTTCGCGTCCACGGGCGATCAGGTTGGCGCGTTCCAGCACTTTCAAGTGCTTCGACACGGCCGGCATGCTCATCTTGAACGGCTCGGCCAGCTCGGTGACGGAGGCTTCGCCGGTTGCCAGGCGTGCTAGGATCGCCCGCCGGGTGGGATCGGCCAAGGCCGCGAAAGTGGCGCTGAGTTGATCTTGTTGCATCTTTTTCTTTTAACCACTCGGTTACGTAACCAATGAGTTAAATGTACACCGGAGCCGATGAGCTGTCAAGATGTTTTTGATACCTTGGCAGGCATGTGCAGGAACATCCGGCCGCTATTCAATTTCGATCCGCCGACCACTGACGACGAGATCCGCGCCGCGTCGATTCAGTTCGTGCGAAAGATCAGCGGATTTACCAAGCCGTCCAAGGCCAACGAAAGCGCGTTCCTCAACGCGGTGGATGAAGTGGCTGCGGTCTCGGCCCGGCTGATACGGTCGCTGGAAACCAGCGCGCCGCCGAAGAATCGCGAAGAGGAGGCGGCCAAGGCAAAGGCGCGGGCGGCGGAGCGTTACGGAACGTAAGAGGGACGAGAAACGTCGCCAGCAGCGAAGACCCCAACCAGCTACCATAAAATCGAGAAGGGAAGACTCTCCATGCAATTGAACGTCCCCCCCGACCTTGAAACGCTGATCAAGAAACGCCTTTCCGGCGGTGGTTACGACAGTGTCGAGGACGTTTTGCGCCGCGCCCTTGAAGCTCAGGACGCCGAAGAAAGTTGGACTGACGAGGAACGCCAAGCTCTTTCCGCTCATATCGAAGAGGGTTATCAACAGGCCCAACGCGGTGAGCTGATCGATGGCGCCCAGGCACGCCGGGAAATTCAGGTTATGAAAGACGACTGGCGCTTGTCCAAACGATGAGCGAGTACGCTCTCACGACGCTTGCTAAAGCGGATCTTTTTCATATCTGGATTTACATTGCAAAGGATAGTGAGAGCGCTGCGGATCGCGTGGAGCAGGCGATTTATGACGCCTGCGAATTTATAACCGAAAATCCATCGCGCGGCCACTCTCGGCCCGACCTGACAGACCGCTCACTTCGATTCTGGACATTGACTCGATATCCCAATTACGGTGTTGTTTACCTTGCGGGTACGAATCCGCTTCAAATCGTCGCTATCCTGCACGGCAAGAGAAACATACCCCGCTTGTTGAAAAGGCGTCCGTGATCCGCGCGTCACGCCGGTTGATATTCATAAATGGCGTGGTCCTCACTCTCTTTCGCAACGTCCTGTGTGCCGAAATGATAACGCTCCAGCGTACACTGGTCTCATGAGCGTAGCTTTTCCGCCTGACCAGGCGCTGACACTAAACCGTTCCACCGAAGCCCTGTTCCGCCCGTTCCAACTCAAAGGACTCGAACTCAAGAACCGCATCGTGATGGCCCCCATGACGCGGTCGCATTCGCCGGAAGGCATTCCGGGCCCAAACGTCGCGGCCTATTATCGCCGTCGCACCGAAGGCGGCGTCGGCCTGATCATCACCGAGGGAACATTCGTCGATCATCACGTCGCGGGATTCCATCCGGATGTCCCGAGCTTTCATGGTGAACGCGCGCTGGCTGGATGGAAGCACGTCGCCGACCAAGTCCACGCGGCCGGCGGGCTCATTTTTCCGCAGCTTTGGCATGTCGGAACAGTAGTTTCGCCTGAGGTTGAACTCAAGCCCGGCGTGACGCCGATGGGTCCAGCGAATATGACCACCGCGGATATCGAAGACGTGATCGAAGCCTTCGCCACAGGCGCGCAATCGGCCAAAGAGCTGGGCTTCGATGGCGTCGAAGTCCATGGCGCGCACGGCTATTTGCTCGATCAGTTCTTCTGGGGGGCGACCAATGAACGCGGCGACAAGTACGGCGGAGATATGCTGTCGCGGACTCGCTTCGCGGCGGAAATCATCGCCGAAATTCGGCGTCACGTTGGTCCGGACTTCCCGGTGGTGCTGCGCTTCTCGCAATGGAAACTGAATGATTACGAAGCCAAGCTGGCGGCGACGCCCACAGGAATTGGATCGATTCCTCCGGCCACTGGTCGACGCCGGCGTCGACGCGTTCCACTGTTCCACGCGGCGCTTTTGGGAGCCCGAGTTTCCCGAAAGCGACTTGAATCTTGCCGGTTGGACGAAGAAACTCACCGGCAAACCAACCATCACAGTGGGATCGGTCACGCTGAACGAGGATTTAATGACGTCCTTCGGCGGCGCCGGGACCGCGGCCGTCACCGGCCTCGACAACTTGCTCGAACGGCTGGATCGGGACGAGTTCGATTTAGTGGCTATCGGCAGATCCCTGATCGTGAATCCGGCTTGGCCGGCCATCGTTCGCAAAGGCGCGTTGAACGAGCTGCTACCCTTCAATCGCGCGGTGCTTAGCGACCTGGTCTGAGCTAGAATCACGAAATGGTGAAATCCGTAACGGGGCTTCTATTGCTATTCGTGTGCGCCGCGTTTGGGCAGCACAACCATGCCACCGCGCCGCCGGAATCCGGGCCTGCGCCCATTCTCGCTGGCATGGGCCGCCTGCATCATCCCATCACCACCTCGAGCGCCTTGGCCCAACAATACTTCGACCAGGGGCTCACGCTGGTTTACGCATTCAACCACGATGAAGCCGTGCGATCGTTCGAATATGTCGCCAAGCTCGATCCCAAGTGCGCCATGGCCTATTGGGGCATCGCGCTGGCGCGCGGGCCGAACTACAACGAGTGGGAGATCGACGCTGGCCGCGAAAAGGTTTCGGCCGACGCGATAAGGAAAGCCCAGTCGCTGGCCAAACGCGCCAGTCCCAGCGAACAGGACTATATTCGTGCCTTCGCGAAACGTGTGTCCGCCGATCCCAAGGCCGATCAGAAAAAGTTGGGTGAAAGCTATAGGGACGCCATGCGCGAAGTGATGCGGCGCTATCCCGACGATTTCGATGCCGCTGTTCTCTTCGCCGAAGCCGCCATGGATCTGCGCGCCTGGAAGCTTTGGAAGCGCGACGGCACGCCCGAGGAGGGTACGGCCGAGGCTGTAGAAGCTCTGGAATCGGTGCTGCAGCGCGATCCCGAAAACATCGGCGCAAATCATTTTTACGTCCACGCTCTCGAAGCTTCGCCGCATCCCGAAAAGGCCATGGCGAGCGCGCAGCGGATGGCGAACCTCACTCCCGGCGCGGGGCATCTGGTTCACATGCCGGCCCACATTTACATTCGCACGGGCGATTATCACGCCTCCTCGATTTCAAATAGACAGGCCATGGGAGCCGACCAAGGCTACATCAACAAGTATCACGTGGAAGGCATGTACCCGCTGATGTACTACACGCACAACATGCACTTCCTGGTGGTGAGCGCCTGCATGGAAGGCGATTTCGACGGCGCAAATCGAGTGGCCGCGAACATCACCAAGGGCATCATGCCAATGTTGAAGGACCACCCGGAAGGGCAGTCATTCGTTCCGACGCAAACCTTGGTCCTGGTGCGCTTCCGCCATTGGGCCGAGATTGAACAGCTTCCCGAGCCCGACAAGAGTTTGGATCAGGCGCACGCCTTGTGGCGCTTCGCGCGCGGCATGGCTTACAACGGGGAAGGGAAGACGGATCAGGCGGCTTTAGAACGGACGGCCCTCGCCGAGGAAGTGAAAGCCATCCCCGCCAAAGAAGGATTCGGCTATAACACCGCCGGGCAGGTCTTTGAAATCGCGTCGCTCATGCTGGACGCCGACATCGCACGCGCCCATCACGATTACAAGCAGGCCGCGGCTCTCCTCGTTAAAGCTGCCCAAGCCGAAGACGCCTTGAATTACGATGAGCCGCCCGACTGGTACTTGCCCCCGCGCGAATCCCTCGGCGCGGTGTTGCTCCTGGATGGCAAACCTGCCGAAGCCGAAGCCGTGTTCCGCGAAGAACTGAAAGCGCATCCTAAGAACCCGCGCGCCCTTTTCGGACTCGCCGAAAGTCTCCGCGCACAAGGCAAAGCGGCTGAGGAAGCCGCGGCCCGCAAAGAGTTTGAAGAAGGCTGGAAACACGCCGATACGCGCCTGCGCATGGAGGATTTGTAGCTCATGACGTCGACTCCCCCGGCATGGCCCTGGCCCGATGCATTGGACGCGGTGATCGCCGCGCCCGAATATCATCTGGTGCTTCTTGAGAATGACCGCGTGCGCGTGCTCGATACGCGAATACCGGTGGGCACAATCGTGCCCGTGCACACGCATCGCTGGCCGGCCCTTTATTACACCATCGTTGCGGGCGATTTCGTGCGTCGCGACGGCGAAGGCAAGATATTATTCGATAGCCGCTCGGTGCCTGGAATGCTAACGGCTTCGGCCGCGACTTTCATCGAATGCCTTCCGCCGCATTCGGTGGAAAATGTAAGCGGACGCGAAATTCACTTGATCAGCGTGGAGCTGAAAGACTACTTGCCCTCTAAGCCTTGAGTCAGCTCGATGCGGGTTCCCACCGGATCAATAATGAACGCGATCTTGAGTCCGATAGCCGGCACATCGCGAAACGCCATATCGAAGGCGATTCCATCGGCGGCCAGTTTTTTGCAAAACGGCTCCAGATCCTTAATCTCAAACCCGATGTGATCCAGCGTTCGGCCTTTCGTGGGCGCGGGCGCTTCCTTTGCTTTCAGGAAGTCCACTTCACCGCCGGGAAGTTTGGCCGCCGGTAAATTGCGCCGCGTGGAGGCTTCGGCTCCGAAGGTCTTCACGTACCAGGCCTGAAGTGCATCGGGATCGGTGGTCATCAGATGAATATGATGAAAGACCACCGGTGCGCTGATGGAGGGGTCCGCAGCGAACTCGACGCGCACGTTGTCGGGAAACGTAACAATGGTCTGGTCTTTTTTGTTGTCGAAGACCACTGGGATATTGGCGGCGGCGAGTTTGGCCTCAAGGGCCGCATAGTCCTTCACCAGAAATCCGATGTGATTGACGGTGGAACCGTTGGAGCCTTCGGTGGCATTGGCTTTGGTGACGATGATGAAGATGCCGGGCAGCTTGACTAGGTTCAGAAATCCGTCTTTGGATGCCGTGGCTCCAAGCACATCCACCCATACCTTGATTTGCGCGTCGGGATCGGGAACGGTGAGATGAATGTGTCCCATCGAAACGCCTGCGTCGTTGGGAGGCGCGAGCTGAGCAAAGAGAGAAACGGCCGTCGCCGCCAGCAGACAGAGCCATCGCATGGGCGATATCTTATCATGGATGTTGGCTATGACTAACCTGACTAGAAGTTTCTTGCTGTCTTTCCTGGGGCTCGCGATCGGATGGCTTCCCGCGCAGGGGCAATCCAAAGAAGCGGGCAGCCAGACACTGGTGGAACGCGGCAAATATATCGTCGAGAGCGTTGCGATGTGCGAACTTTGCCACACGCCCCGCGACGAGAATGGCACTCCCATCAAGGACCGCTGGCTTAAGGGCGGCCCGGCGCAATTGCGGCCTTCTTATCCTTCGCCGTATTGGGCCATCGTTGAACCCAAGATTGGCGGCGGGCCTCCGGGGACCGACTCCGATTTCATCCGGTTGATGACTACGGGAATATCACGCACCGGCAGTCCACCGAATCCCCCGATGCCGCCGTTTCGCATGACGCGCGCCGACGCCGAAGCCGTGCTGGCGTATTTGAAATCGCTGTCGAAGTGAGCGCGATCACTCGCCCCAGGAGCGTTCCAGCATCCGGGCGTATTCGCCGGAGGAGTAAAGTTCGAAATCGAATTCGCGCGCATTGATCGGCGTGAAGTCGCATTCGCCTTGCTTGGTCTGGAAGATCTGGTCGGCGTAGCGGAAATAGGCGCGAACGAATTCGTCCGACAGGGTTTCCCTGGGCGGCACGATGGCGAACATGGTGTGCAATCCGAGCGCTCGGCTGAAGATCGATTTGTAATCGGCCACGCCCCACTTACGCAGTTTCGACTGCACGGTGAGAGGCGCATCCTGAATCAAAAACTGAGCGAAGGTCTGGTAGCAAATGCCCCGCGGAAGCGTGTCCTGAAAACGCTCGGCGAATTCCAGACACTGGCTGATCCAGCGGGCCAGATCCTTGCCGACGTAATAGAGCATTCTCAGCTCGGAATAACGTCCGTCGAGCAGAGCTTTGTCCAAATCTTCGCGGGTGGCTTCTCCTTGCGGCAGAAGGCCTTGCAGCTTGAGATTGGCCCGCGAGCTTTCTACCAGCTTGCCGGGGCCGCCGGCATCGGCGAAGGGATGGAGAATAAGCGGCGGGAGTACCCGTACTACGAGGCTTTGCTCCAGCGCTGGCGCGGTTCCAAAGGACGATTCAGTTGCCATATCTGAACCAAGTATGCGGGCTTACTTCCGCGCGGTCAGTAGTACCTTGGCTTCAATTGATTGGGTACCCCGGAGGACCTTGACAAGTACTTCTTGGCCAACGTGAGTAGCCCGAAGCGCGTAAGTGAAATCGTATAGATTTTGTATGGGTTTACCGTCGAACTCGGTCAGGATGTCGCCGGGCTTGAGACCGGCCTTAGCGGCGGGCGACCCGGGGCGAATGTCGGCAAACCGTACTCCGTTGGGCAGTTCGGTGAAATCGGGGATGCTGCCGAAATCCGGGCCGTAGCCCCCGCCGGAAACCTTGCCGGAGTGGGGGTTGGCGACTTCTTGCGGCGGCTCTGTTTCGGCGACGCGGACGAACTGCGGCCGGGGAGAACCATCGATCAGGTGATCGGCGACATCGGCTACCAGGTCGAGCAAACGAACTGCGTCGGGCGCATCGATCTTGTCCCAGGTATCGCTGGGCTTGTGATAATCGGCGTGGAGTCCGGAGAAGAAGAACAGCACTGGCACCTGCTTCGTCGTGAACGAGGTGTGATCGCTGGATCCGTAACCGGCGCGTTCGGTAACGTCGGCTTCGAAATCGTGCTTGGGCGTTAACTGCTTCAGCAATTCGGCGAAAGTAGTGCCGGTTCCGACGCCTCCGACGTAGACTTTGCGATCGCGAATGCGGCCGATCATATCCATGTTGATCATGGCGACTGCGTCTTTGAGGGGCAGAATCGGGTGGTTGACGTAGTAACTGGAGCCCAGCAGTCCAAGCTCTTCGCCCGCGAACGTGAGAAACAGAATGCCGCGTTTGTGGCGCGGCTCGCGGGAGAACCAGCGCGCCAGCTCAATGACGCCCGCGGTTCCGGAAGCGTTATCGTCCGCGCCGGGATGCACGGTTCCGGCTAGCGACGGCGCCATGGAGAACTGCTCGCCCAAACCCAGGTGATCGTAATGCGCGCCGATGATGAGGTATTCGTCAGTCTCGCCAGGTAAATAGGCGCCGACGTTGTGGACCGTTTTCACCTCGCGCCCGATATCGACGACCATGGTGAGGCGCAGAGTTCTCCGGTAGCGCGAACGATTCGGGATGCAGGCTCTTGTCGATGTCGGCTTCGATGCCTTGCAAGCTTTTGCCCGCGGGCGCGAGCCACTTGTCGACAACCGCGGCTTTTACTTGAACGAACTCGATGCCGGCGTCGTCGGGGCCTTCGGTGCTTCCGAACTTTTCCAGATCGTCGGCATCGCCCGAATGCGCGCCAACGTCGTTGACCATCAAGATGGCCTTGGCGCCGTGATTTTTCGCATTCGCCGCCTTGGCGAAGATCTGCGAGTGGGCGGTATAGACCTTGCCTTCGAAGACGCTTTTGTCGTCGAATTCCTGCGGCTCGTGACGCAGGAGAACGACGATTTTGCCTTTGACGTCGAGACCCGCGTAATCGTCGTAATTGTATTCGGGAGCGGTAATGCCGAAGCCGGCGAATACGCACGCTACCCGATACGTTGCCCGTACCGGAGAGATTGAGCGGGACAAAGTCGTCCTGGAATTCGGAGCGCTTCGGGCTTATCGCCGGTGGTGAAAGTTACGCTGTTGTTTTTGCCGAGGCGGGCGCTGGTGGTGACTTCAAAATCCTGGTAGTAGCTGTCGCCGGAAAGGGGCTTCAGATTCATGCCGCGGAACTGGTCGCGAATATAGGCCGCGGCTTTTTCAAGCTCGGGCGATCCGGTAGCACGGCCGCGCATTTCGGGCGACGCCAGGTACTTGATGATCCCAAGGTATTCGGAGCTGCTTACGTTGGCGGCGAAGAGGCAGCCGGCAAGCAACATCAGCAATGCGGTGCGGGTACGCATGCGCATGCTAATTGCTCAGCGGCGAAGGAATCTTTATCTCGCAGCACTTGTCGTCTGCGGCGGCGGGCGACGAAGCGTTATTGAGCGGTCTTTCTGATAGTTCAGCTCGACATTGATGATCTGCTCGAAGTTCGCCCAAGGATAATTCCCAACCAGCCGGCGGCCGTTCAAAAAAACAGTCGGTGTGGCGTCGACACGCAAGGCGTGGGCTTCCGCGATGGTTGCGTCCACTTCGGCTTCGGTCGCCTTGGTATCGATACAGCGGCCGAATTGCACGCCGTCGAGGTCCGGCGTGGTCATGGCGAAATCCATCACCTTGGTCTTCAACGTGTCGGGTTGTATGTCGCCTTGGTGTTCGTAAATCCAATCGTGATATTTCCAGAAGGCGGCGGGATTCTGCTGGTAGACGCATCGGCCGGCGATGGCCGCGGCCTTGGCCCAGGGATGGATCTGCTCCAGCGGAAAATCTTTGAAGAAGACGCGCACCTGGGTGGGAAATTCCTTGGGCAGGTTCTCGCGCAAAGTTCTTGGCTTCCTCTTTGCAGTTGGGGCACTCGAAATCGCCATACTCAACCATTGTGATAGGCGCGTCGGCGGGGCCGAAGCTGGGAGCTCCTGCGGTCTTTAGTTTGTCGAGATCTTCCTTGAAGGGATTTTGCGAGAAGTTATAGACGACGCCGCGAATGACGTGCTGGCCGTTCTTGGTGACGTAATATGTTTCGTCTTGCGAGCGGCCCTGATAGGTGAAGTGAACCTCCACTTGCAGCAGGTCGGGCGTGGAGCTGGGCTTGGGATCGTCGATCTTGACTTGAACTTCGGGAATGACGGCGAGCAGATGGCGGATATAGGCCTCGAGTTGCGTCTTGTCCAGAGCTGACACAGGGGCCGAGACGGGGGCGGATTTGGGCTTTTCCTGCGCGGGAATCGCGGGGAGTAAGCACAGACAGAGGGCTGTGAGGGCGGCAAAACGCATACGTTGATTGTAGCGCGGGAGTGCGGGTGCTTCGAGCGTGCGGCGGAACAAGAATCTTTGCAGAAATGTTAAGCGGCGCTCGAAAATCGTGCGGAAGTCTTTCGTTGGCAGTGGGATGGCGCAAATGGCATCTTTTTGTGCGCGGTCCGCGGACGTTTTCGCCAGATTTTGCGAATTTAGGGGGGAGGATGACGGTCTCGGGATGCGGTTGGGCGTGGGACATTCAGGAACAGAATAATGCGGGGGAGGCGCGGCGGATGGAATGGCGGTGGGTAAGTGGTTGGAGGGGGAGGGAAGAAAAAGGTTGAGGTTTGGTGAACTACACAGTTGAGGTACGCCGGTGCTTTACTGCGCCGCTACCGCATCTCTCTGCGCCTTAGAAGCGCTCGCCAACAATGCGGCTCTTCCTCGGGGAATGGTCGTGATTAAAGCTGAGCTTCCAGATAGCTTGGCCGTTGAAGTCCTGAAAAGTGAGAATCTTCCCTCTGATTGGAATCTTCCCGCGGCACCGACATCAACGAAGAACCTCGGGACCAAGTGGGCGCGTAGCAAGGCAGCCGTCGCGCTCTCTGTTCCATCCGCCGTAGTCCCGAGCGAGCGCAATTTTCTATTGAATCCCAGACATCCTGATTTTTCCAAAATCCGGTTTAGCGCTGCCGAGCCATTTGTCTTTGATCCTAGACTCAAGTGACGTCAGGTCCTCGGATCAGAACAGAGACTCCACTGTACCTGGTCGTGAAGCATCTGGACGGCGCGCTCGACGAATCCTCGTTAACCTTCGTCAGTTGGAATGGGTCGGCGAGAGGATCCTTTTGACGAGGACTCGGATCCAGGCGGCTCACGGAACGGTTCCACTGAAATGCGCTCGTAACGCACTTCCAGCACGTCCAGATCTTCTGTACCGCCCGGCGCTTGGAGTACAACGCTGTCGCCTGCTGCCGACTTCAGCAACGCGCGCCCCAGAGGCGACACCCAACTGATGTGGTTACGGTCGAGATCGACTTCGTCGGTGCCCACGATGCTCACCACTCGCTCCACTCCCGCGGCGTTGGCATAGCGCACGGTCGCGCCGAAGAATGCTCTTGCGGCCGCTTGCCCCGTTCTCGGAGTTTCCGGGTCCACCACTTCCGCAGCTTCGATCCGCTTCCGGAGAAAGCGAATCCGTCCATCGATCTGGCGCAGCCGCCGCTTGCCGTACTGATAGTCGGCGTTTTCACTCCGATCGCCGTTACTGGCAGCCCACGTCACCACCTTCGTCACGGCCGGGCGTTCCCTGGTGAGCAGAAACCGGAGCTCATCTTGGAGACGCTCCAGCCCGCTCGGAGTTATGTAGTTCTTGCCTGGCGTCGCGGGCTCGTCCGGTTTCGGTCTTCTCGTAAACCCTTTTCGCATCTCGTTGCCCTACTGATGCAATGGGAATCCGGACGGCAAAGCCGCCTCAAGATTGATTTGTTCTCCGGTGATGGGGTGGTGGAATTTCAGATATTGGGCGTGCAGGAAATATCCTCCATCGCCGGGGAGGCCGGGGAGATTTTCAAGAGGCTGGCCGGTTAAGCCGTACAGAGGATCGCCTACCAGGGGATGGCCGATGGATGCCAGATGGATTCTGATTTGATGAGGGCGGCCCGAATTTAGGCTTACCTCAAATGTTGTGGTGCTGGTGGTGCGTGAGATCACCTTTGCCAATGACTTTGACGGTTTGCCACTTGGGTTGGCGGCCCACACGGAACCGATGAGCGGGTGCGGTACGAGGCCGATGGGTGTGAGGATTTCGTAGGCGTCGTGCTGTGCAATGTTTTGAGCCAGCGCCCGGTAGATTTTTTGAATTTTGGGTGTGTTCCAGTTTGCGAATAGATTAGAGGCCGCCTGCGGTGTTTTGGCGAAGAGGACGATGCCGGTGGTGGCTCGGCCCAACCGGTGGACAGGGTTTGCGTTGGGGGTTTGCTTTTGCACCAGGCGCAGGAGGGTGTTTTCCATGAAGCCGCCGCCGGGGAGGGTGGGCAGCCCGCTGGGTTTGTTGACGGCCAACAGATGGGGGTCTTCAAACAGGACTTCGAAGTGCTGAGGGGAGTCTGGTTCGATCCAGGGTGGACGGTTCCAGACAAGGGTTTGGCCTAAAGTGACCGATTCGCTTCCGGTGGCGGTGACGCCGTTGAGGGTGACTTCGCCGTTGTTCAGTTTTTGTTGCCAGGCTTGTGGGGTTGAGTGGGGGTAAAGGCTTGCCAAGTGGGAGAGCAGGGTTTGTCCATGGTATTTGCTGCTGATGATTGTGGTGTAGGCATAGCCCCGGTTGAGCATGTAGTTTGAGTGTAAGCTATCGTCTGGCTGTCCCAGGAAAGTGAGTGATAATTGATTCCAATGGCTATGAACTATAAAAAGGCGCTGGCGATTTTGGGCTTGGCCTGCTGGAGTTGTTTGGGTCAGGAAGCGGCCTCAGATCCCTGGACTGCCGGCGAGCTGTTGCAGCCGGCGGAGCTGGCGAAGGCGATTCAATCGGGCAAGGCTCCGGTGCTCTTGTCGGTGGCGTTTCCGGTGCTGTATAAGGGCAAGCACATTGTGCATGCCATCAACGCCGGGCCGACGTCGAAGCCGGAGGGGATTGAAGCGCTGAAAACGGCTGTTGCCAAGCTGCCGAAGGACGCCGATCTGGTCATTTACTGTGGCTGCTGTCCGATGGTGAAGTGTCCGAACATTCGTCCCGCGTATCGCACGCTGAAGGAGCTCGGATTCACGCACGTGCGGGTGTTGAGCTTGCCGACGAATTTGCACAGCGACTGGGTGAGCAAAGATTATCCTACGGAAGCCTCAGGGGCTTAATACGGGAGGCGAACCCCAGAAGGCTGTGGGTGGCCATTACAGCTTCCACGAGTTCCACGCCGGTGTTGCGGTCGAACGCGCGCCGCTCGCCAGATTCGACGTTGACGGCGACCATTGCCAGAGACTTTTCCGGCCAGGTTTGTACCGGAAGATGGACGGGCGTTAGTGTCGAAGCTGAGTGCTGAATTTGCCTGTTTCGTACACTTCGCAATTGGCGCGTTCCGAAATAACAGGATCGGCGTTGGCGTTGAGCCGCAGGATTCGCGTCGGCATCACCCAGGGCTCAATGAACGAATCCGGATCTTCGACTGGTCATGTCGTAGTGGAGTTCATTTCCAACACGCGTGAGTTTCTCAATGATGTGCATGTTGTCGGAATGGAAGAGGCCTCCTCGTCCCAACCACGTCGTGTCGACGAATGAAGAGGAGTCGATGACGAGCGTATCGCCATCCCATTTACCGATGCTGTACCCGTAGTACGTCGCTTCGATGGCCTTCTTCTCGTCGCGCGGGCGTCCGTCGATGGGAATGTCGCGGAATTCCGTGTTGCCGCCGCCGTAATCGGAATACTGCCCATAGAAGAAGATGATGTCTTTGTCGGTTTGGATGATCCGCCGGGGCGTGCCCTGCCGCGGGAGTCCCAGCGGCTGACAGGTCATTACTGGATCGTACTTGTTGGTCCACTGATCGAGTTCCTGAATCTTGTCCCAAAATTCGGGTTTGTAATTGGGACGACTCGGCCCAAACCGCGAGGGCGAGATCCACTCATAATCCACCCAGAAGTTGTCTTGCGCGACTTGGCAGCCGACTTCGGGGTTCATTCCCCCACCCTTCACCTGCGTTGGACCACACCGGCGGGCCCCACTGCCCGTAATTGGAAGAGGCGCGAAACCCCAGGTTCCAGTCATATCCGGGCTTCCCGTTCGGCCAGCCGCGGGGTTGCGACGGCTTCCGTCTGCGTCGCGCTTTGCGTCGGCATTCAGAGTCCAGTTGGGAGGCTGATTCGTTGGCTTGATGGCCGCCTTGACGCTGGCCGGAACCGGCATCACGACATACATCTGTCCCGTTTCCGTCTGCGTCGTCGTAATGTCGCGGACGACGGCGCCGTTCTTGCTTTCGGTCATCTTGCCAGCGTAAAACGCCTCGGCAGGATTGAGCGGATTGTTCCAATCCTGATAATCGCTGTAGGTGAACTCGTACGTGTTCGCTCCCTGTTTCACCACGACACGCTCGGGCATGAACTTCGCGTCGAGTGTGGCGGTCGCGGTTGCATTGGGGACGCCCGGAATCGGGAACGTCACGACGGGCTTATTGCCTTCCCACGCGACGGAGGTTTTCCCGGCCATCGAGACGTCGGCAGGTACCCGTTGCGGCCTGGGCGCCATTTCCGGTGGATCGCTGATCCCCGCCATCGCGGCCTTGAACGCACCCTGCGGACTTGCCCACAGGCGAATCATCCGTTCCTCTACGGTTGCGGGCATCGGCGTCGCCTTGCCTTTACCGGGGACCAGTTCGGCGCCAGGAATGTCTTCGTTCCAGGCATACGCTCCACTGAGGACTTCGACATTGGAGCACGCCTGGCCATTGGGCCGAGTGCCCGTGTACTGAATCCGCTCGCCTGACGTCTGGTAGCTGATGCTGGTTCGATACTTCGTTACATTGCAGGGCTGTCCGTCCACTTGAATGGTGCCCTTGCCCTGGTATTCGAGCGACATCATCAGGTCTCGTTCCTCGCTGCTTCGGAGCATGCCCATATACCAGGCCCAGTTGAAAAGGACTGCTTTCAGGTCCTTCGCACCGGCTGCAGGGGTGTACAGCGGCCCGCCGCCTCGACCTCCGCGGCCGCCGCCTTGTCCACTACCACCCGCACCCGGGCCACCCTGAGCCGGCGCTGCAGGGACAGCGCCTCCTGCTTGTGCAAAGGCCGAGGATGGCGCGCTGACCGTCAGGGCGACTGCGATCGCGATACTTGTCCCAAAGATCTTTCGTAGAACAGCCATGATGATTCCCCTTCTTTGTTTAGTCGTTCGGGTTACCGGCGGAGATCTGAATCACGCGCCCGTCCGGCATTGATCTGGCCCGATATTTTGCGTGCGAGCCCGACAGAAAGTATATCGCGGCGTGATGTTCGCGGCACGCAGCCACATGATCTTAGCCGGCGTTCGCATCGGATTGCCCGGTCCGATTCTCGTGCTGCCCATAGGCCTTCGCAGCGCGAATCATGCCCAGGGCAGCTGAGAAGCAGTTACAGCCAATCCAGCGTTTCGGCTGGATGGTCGGCGCCGACCACTCGCACGAAGACGTCTTCGAGCGTTTCCGAGCCCGTGCGCAGTTCGGCCATGGTTCCCGATTTCACCAATTTGCCGTCGTGAATGATGGCTACGCGATCGCAGAGGCGCTCCACCACTTCCAGCACGTGCGATGTCAGGAACATGGTCGCGCCGCGGCGGACTTGATCCAGCAATATATCCTTCATCAGACGCGCTCCTACTGCGTCCACGCCTTCGAAAGGTTCATCCAACAAAAACAGCTCGGGACGATGAATCAGCGCGGCGGCCATGGCCACGCGCTTGCGCATTCCTTTGGAATAATCGCCGATCAGCTTGCTGGGTTCGCCGTCGAGTTCAAATAACGCGAGTAACTCGCGCGATCGTTCGCGCGCGATTTTTCGATCCAGCCCGTACATGCGCCCGACGAACTCGGTAAACTCCAGGCCGGTGAGATGGTCGAAGAGCAATGTTTCATCCGGAACCAGCCCGATGCGTCCTTTTACTTCGAGCGAATGCTCGGGCATGGAGAGACCCAAAAGCTGGATGGTGCCCGAGGTGGGCGGGGCCAGGCCCATCAGCATCCGGATGGTGGTGGTCTTGCCGGCGCCGTTGGGTCCCAGGAAGCCGAAGAAGCAGCCGCGCGGCACTTCCAGGTCAAGACCGTCCACAGCGGCTTTATTTCCGTACACTTTGCGCAGGTTGTGGATGGCGAGGGCGGGGCTGGAGTCCATCTGTTCCATGGTACAAAATGCGCGCTGGTACTCAAGATTTTTGGGCAATTGGACGATAGACTATGCGTGACAGCTCCCGCCAGTACTCCGACGGTGCGCGAGCGTTCGCTGCTGGCTTTAGGGCAGCTTCCGCCGTTTTCGCCGATATTGAATCGTTTGATCGCCAGCTTGGCCAGCGAGGACGTCTCGTTCGCCAAGATCGCCGATCTCATTGAAAAAGATACGGCTCTGGCCGGCAATATCCTGCGCCTGGTGAACTCGGCTCTGTATGGATTTCCTGGTACGGTTAACTCCATCCGGCATGCGGTTTCGCTGCTGGGCCTGAATAAGCTGCGCAATGCGGCGCTGACTATGTCGGTGGCTCGCATGTGGAATCAGGTGAAGACGCCGCCAGGATGGTCGACGGCCAACTTCAATCAGCACTCAGTGGGCGTAGCGATTCTGGCCGATTTGTTGGCGCAAAAGCTGCAGGTGGAATACGCGGAGGGCGGGTTTGCGGCCGGGCTTTTTCACGATCTGGGATTGCTGCTGATTGCCATTGGGCTGCCGGAAGAATACAAGCAGATGTCGCTGCTTTGCCAGCAAAACAAGCAGTGGACTATAGAGTATGAAATCCAGGTGCTGGGCATGACGCACGCCGAGCTATCGGCCGAGGCGCTGGGGCATTGGAATCTGCCGGAGCCTATCCAGACTGCGGTTCGTTATCACGCCAATCCAGACCTTGATCCCACGCCGGTGAAGCCAGGGCAGCTTACGTTGAGCCGCGTGTTGAGCGCCGCCGACCAATATGTGAAGGGCAAGGGGATTTTCGTCAGCCTGTTTGAAAGCCCCAACGATCACGCGTACGACGCGCTGCAACAGCTGGGGTTGGGCGAACGTTTGCCGATGATTTTGAACGATTTCGAGAACGAATTCGGGACTATCAAGGCGTACTTTTAAGGGACCACACAAGCCGCTTTGGTATACTCCATCGAATGGGGATTCCTGCTGCCGATCGCGCAGCACTGCTGGATCAAAGCAATGGCTTTCTCACCGAATGCGGCGAGCCTTCCTTTGGGCCGCCCACCACTGCGACGCCGGAACCAAGCTCCATGGCAGCTTTGCTGGGGATGGGCGTGATCGCGGCAAAATTGGCGTCGTGACGATTCCTGGGCAAGCGGTCTTAGGAATCCGGCGTTACTTCTGTTGCTTCGCGGCGGCTTCCACTTGCTTCAGCATCTGATCCAGCGCGGCGCGGTCGAGATCCGCCCGTGAGCTACAACGGCGCTGATTTTCTTCGTATTGTGGATGTCCGCAAGCGGGTTTGCGCTCAGCAGTACTAAGTCGGCGACTTTGCCGGATTCCACCGATCCCTGGCTGGCCTGCGTTCCGAGGAACTTTGCGGGATTGCTGGTGGCGGTTTGCAGCGATTCCATGGGCGTGAATCCGGCTTCGACGAAATTCGCAAGTTCATCGTGCAAGCTGAAGCCCGGCAGGATGTAGATGCCCGGGGCGGTGTCGGTCCCGGCTAGAAACGGCACTCCGGCGCGGTGCATCGCGCCTACGATTTTCAGATTGCGCGCGAAGTAATCCTGACGCAGCGCCAGCGGGTCCTTGAGGAGATCGGGCATCATTTCATCGTTAAAGCGCTTCCACGTCACGTCGCGCCAATAGGCCGGCACGTATTTGTCGAGAGGCTTGCGCTTCGGATCGGGTTGATCGAGAAATTCGCCCCCGCGCTGCCAGGCGAGGGTAGGGACTTGCCAGGTCTGGTGCTGTGCGAGCAGTTTAATCAGCGAGTCGCAGCGCTGCTTATCCTGCGTGCTGAGCAGGAGCTTCAAGTTGCCCTGGCCCTGGATGAATTTGTCTTCCTGGGTGGAACAGCCTTCGAAAATCCCCATCAGATGCTCGACGCTGGCTTGTCCCGCGTCCACAACTTCGCGCAGGCGAACTTTGTCGGGGACGTGACCGACGATCGGCAAACCCTGTTTGTGGGCTTCGGCGGCAGCGGCTAGATAGGCGTCATGTGAGATTTCCGATTGCACTTTGATGAAGTCGACGCCCTGCTTCTTGAGCGAGTCCACGGCGGCGATCGCGTCGGCAGAAGTTTTGATCGGGATGGAACTGGGAAAGCGGAGTTTGCCGTTCGGCAGGTAGCCATCCAGCATGGGGCCCGAGAACACTATGCGCGGGCCAATCAGTTTTCCGCTGGCGATGTCCTTGCGCCAAGCCATCAGGACCGGAACTTCGCCGCCCATGTCGCGCACGCCGGTGACGCCGTTGGCGATGAACAATGGCAGGATGATGTCGCGTCCGCCGGGGAACCAATCGCCAAAGACGGAGTGCACGTGCATGTCCCAGAGTCCGGGAATGAGATATTGACCGGTGGCATCGATGACGCGCGCGTCTTTTGGCGGTTGCGTTTTCGCGGAGTCAGAGACGGATGTGATCCGATCGCCCGCGATCACCACGATCCGGTTGGCAGCGACCGATGACGTTCCGGGATTGACGACGGTCACGTGCGTGATCGCAATCGGCTGCTGGCAGAACGCAGTTACGGCTGCCAGGCAGAATGCAGCAAGAAGGCGCATTGCTAGAGGGTACTATGAAAACGCTCGATTGCCGCCTTAGATACGGCGACTGCCACGGCGAGCGAATCCAGTCCGGCCTTCAGATCCGGCTCAGGGGTTCGATCTTCGAGAATGCACGCAACCATGTGCCGCCACAGTTCCCGGAATGAGTCCAGGAAATCGCCGCCATGGCGCAAAGCTCTGACGGCGTTTGGAAATCCGGATATGGAGCGCAATAATCCCGCGGCTCGCGAGCGAGCATCCCCCGCCGTTTCTCCGGTTTGGAGAAACTCGAACCCGTCATATCGATAAAGGGATCCGCGGGCGCGGGCGGCCGAACCGAGCACTTCGATCTCGTATTGCTCGGTGGCGCACAGGCTGATGCAACTGGTGACCAACACGCCGTTGGCCATGCGGCCTGCCACGACGGCGCTCTGATCGTGCATGAATTCGCTGCGAACAACTGCGGTTACATCCACCACTTTGGAGTCCAAAAGATAAGACCAGAGATCGTAATGATGCACTCCGAGCTCGATCACCGTGCCTCCGCCTTGAGCGCGATCGCCGCGATGCGCCGGCCGCCTGGATCCGAGCATACTGGGAGTGCTGGCGAAGCAACGCAGGATTTCGACAGTGCCAAGCCGGCCTGCCTTCAATAGCTGCCGAATCAGCTGGACCTGACGCGCGAAGCGGAGGTTGTAAGCGACGCAGATTTTCCCTTGGAATCCTCGCGCCTTTTCGCACAGGACATTCGCTTCATCGATAGTGGCGGTGATGGGTTTTTCGAGCAGTATGTGTTTGCCGGCTTGGATGGCGGCCAGCGCCATTTCCATATGAAAGGCCGGGGGGGTGAGAATGGCGACCACGTCGATCCCCGGATACTCCAGGAGGCGTCGATAATCATCGAAGACCGCTTTAATTTGGAAATGTTCTGACCGATCCTTCAAACGCTGGGGATCGACATCGGCCATCGCGACCACCCGCACAGCAGGCAGGCTGGCGAGGGCTGGAAGATGGTGGCCGGCGGAATCGCCCAGGCCGATCACTCCGACTCCTAACGGGGGACGCTTCACGCGGAGCGTTTCCGCATGCGAGAGATCAAAATGTCATCGGCAAATTCCCAAAGAAATCCCCCGATATTGACGGCCTGCCAGACCACGAAGAGTCCCACGCGGGCAGCGAGAACGCCGCGTTTGAGCCGGGTTACTTCGCGAAACACTCGCGCGTAATACGCCAGCATGTCGAGGCTGAAGGGACGGGATTTCCGGGAGAAGCGGATGCGGTGAAACTGCCAGGCGCCGCGGCCGTACGCGAAGTGCTGCCGGGCAAAAGATTTCAGAGTGAGGGCGCTGTGGTGCGTTACCACGGCGTCGGGCAGGTGTGTGAATTCGCCCGAATCCAGCTGCCACCGGTCGCAGAACTCGCGATCCTCGGCGGTACGGAATCGCTCGTCGAAACCGCCCAGCCGGAGGAAATCCTGGCGCGGAACCACCAGGTTTGTGGATCGAAAAAAATAGAGACCGCCAGGCCGGGGTTGATGGTGCTGCAGGATGACGCGGATGAAGGTTTCGCTCACCTCGGAGCAGAGGTTGGTTTCGTCGCCATTGGAGACGCTGCCCCCGAAGATGGTTCGGGCGGACGTGGTGGCGAGTGCCTTTTCAAGATTGCTGAACCAGCCAGGCTCCACCTGGCAATCGTCGTCTAAGAAAACCAGATAGCGACCTTTAGCCAGCGCGGCTCCGGTGTTCCGGCTGCAGGCGGGACCACGGTTGGTATGCCGCACCGTTACAATTTGCATCGATTCGTTCGTAGCGCCGGAGATCAACCGGAGGAATGCTGCCGTCGTCCACCACGATGACTTCAAAGTGATCGGGCGGAGTACCCCTGGGCCAGGGCTTCGATGCATCTTCGCAGGGGCTGGAGCCGGTTGTACGTCGGAATGATCACCGAAAAGAGGGGGGCTTTACCCGGCATGGGAGGCGTTTTCACTACCGACTATATCATTCGCGATCCATGCGGATTTGTCTGAGTTACTTGCCGCAGCCCAGTGCTTCGGCGGCTTGGCGCAGGCGCGCCGATTCCTCCCGCAGTCCCGATTGGGCCACTCGATCCGCCAGTTCTATCTGTGCCCGGCACTGGTGAACCATCACCAGTGGACAGCTCTGGTTGAGTTGGCCATCGGAAACCGCACAGCCGTTCGGGTCCAACTGGCGATAGGAGCGCACCAGGTCCAATTCATTCACTTCGGACGGCTGCAGACTCTCGGCCTGCCACCGAGCAACGATCGCGTCTTCGGTGTGCCCCATGGTCTGCAGCAATTGGCCGATCTGACCATAAACCGGCGCATCGGTGGGTACGATCGCGGAGAGATGCCGAAACGCGTCCAAGGCTTCTTGAAACCGCCCGAGCCGCAGGTAGGTATCGCCCAAATGGGAATAGAGGAAGCTGCTGCCTCCTTCGCGTATCCGGTCCGTGGGAATACCGCGATCCAATTGGCGTTGTTTTTCGGCGGTACTCTGCATCCGATCCAACGCGACCGCTTGAGAGAAAGTATCCAAGGCCTTCTCATACCACTGGTTCGGTGACTCCGGCGGGTCTGTGATCGTCAGACTTGCGAACGATGTCGCGGCCATTTCCTGCTGCCGCGCCAGAATATCGCCTTTCAACTGGTACAAGGAACCCAGAGTCGCTAGCGGCTTCGCCGTGGATTGTGCAGGGGGAAGATCCGCAACAATAGCCGCCGCCTTCTTGGCCTCTTCTATACTCTCTTCGAGAGTGAATGAATCCAACCCTTGGCGAGAGAACACATTGATCCGCGCTAAGTGGGTCTTGAAGCTGTTCGGCGAAACGGCGACGCCGCTCTCCCACAGCCTGACGCCATCCGTCCAATCCAGATTTCGATGCCATGTTCGGGCGCCGAGAGCCAGCAGGACGGGCACGAATACACAAGCGGCGACCACCTGCGGTCGGGCAGGCACAATGCGGCCAATCGCAATTACCGCCGCCACGGCGCACACCGCAAAGGCGACGGAGGGCAAGTAGAGGAACCGTTCCGCCAGGATAGAGCCGATTAGAAAGGGCACATTCGAGGTTGGGGCGAACAACAGGAAAAAGAGGAATCCGAAAAAGCAGATCGCAGTGGCACGGCGGTACAGACTAACCAGGATGCACGACAGCCCAAGCAAACCCGTTAGCGCGATCAGGCCCCCGGTTGTCGTCGCCAAGGGAATCTGGTTGTAGGAATAGTCCCAGGAAAGCTGCCGCGGCCACACCAGCAACGCCAAGTAGCGCCAGAGGACTTCGATCGCTGTGAGTCTGGCTTTCCAGAAACCGGCCGCCGCCAGCGGGTTGTCCACCACTACGATGTTGTCCATGACACCGGGTAGCATCCAGTAGCGCCATGCCAAAATCGCGACGACCGGCGTGAGAACCGCAAGGTACGGAGCTGCGCGGATCCGCCGGCGGAAAAAAAGATCGTAAAGCAGCATGGCTAGCGGAAGGACGACGGCATTTTCTTTGGAGAGAAAACCGAATGCCGAGGCCAACACCAATCCGGCCAAGGCAATGTTCCGGCGCCATCCGGTCCAGTCCGAAATATAGACGTACAGCAGCAGTCCGGCCAGGACGCCGGTGGCCGCCATCAGATCCCCGCGTCCAGCGATGTTCGTGACAGCCTCTGAATTCACGGGGTGAATCGCGAAGACAGCCGCGGACAGAAAAGCCGGCAGCGCGTGTCCCAAAATCCGGAGGATCAGCAGCCACGCCAGAATCACATTGATCAAGTGCACTGCGAGGTTAAAGACGTGATAACCGAGTGCCCGCTCCCGGTTGCCGAAACCCACGTAGTTCAGCATCCAGCTGAGGGTTACGAGCGGGCGAAACACGGTAGAGGAGGTGACGGCAGACCAGTAAGTCCGGTTGGCGATGAGGCGGAAATTATCGCGAGTGGCGGCATGTACCCGGGCGTCCGAGGTTACCAGCGCCGATGCGTCGCCTTCAATGACACCCGAGAAGGAGTTTGAATAGGTCGCGATTGTTATCGCCACTAATAATGCAGGCCACCACCAACCTCCCAACAGCCGAGAAGGGGGGGCCGGGCCACGCATGAGTAAGAACATTATAGGGCGCGTGATAGGAAGCGTGGCTGTGTTTTGCGTGTTTGTGTAATCGAAATTACATAATAATAGGGTCGGATAGTACGATTAGATCTATGTGATCTAGCGGGGTATGGTCGAAACCGGGATTTCGGCGTAGACTTGGCGTAAGTTTCAGAAATTATGAAATGAATCTACCCTAGATGAATCTATAAAATAGATCGAATCTATAAAGTAGACCATCTGTGCATCAGTAGATCTTGGTTGTGGACCAAGCCGTTCACCAAATACGAATAGGGAGAAGAAAATGAAACAAGTTATTCTTATCTCGCTGTTTTTGGTCGCTATTGCGGGCTTGGCTAGCGCCACTCCGGTATTTTGCTCGGTTCTGATGAACAGCGACACATCGGGTTCTACCGGCAGCACTTGCACAGTTGTTCCAGACCCCGGTTTCTATATCAGCACGTTGACCCTTACCGGCACGGATGACTACACAGGTCTTGAGCTTGGCGATCCCGTCGTGTCCTACTCGGGGAGTTTATCGCAGACCACTGCTGTTTTTTCGACGCCGGTGTTTTGCGATGTAAATACCGGTCTTACCGCCAGCGATCCCTGTGCCATAACAGTCATTCCGTCCAGCACCGTCTCGGGCTTGGACTTGTCTACTTACTCGGTTCACCTCATAGACGCCGGCAATAGCGTTGCGGGCGGTACTGTAGTAGGTGCCTCGATTGTGCTCACACTGAATTATGGAGAGACCATGATTCCACTGAGAGACACACCGGAACCGACCACAATCGGCTTGGCGGGCGGCGCGCTGCTCGGTCTCGGCGTCCTGGCGGCGATGAAGAAGCGTGCTTCCAAACCGCTCGCGTAGGCGGGTGCTATAAAGCATCATTGCGCGGTTCCTGAGGCCAACACCTTATTCCCGACCGCGAGCAATAACCCCAAAATCGGGGTATGAGAATACTCGCGGCGGGTCTCCTTTTGGCTGCCAGCTCGGTTGCTAGCCTACACGGCCAGTACGGCCACCAGCGCTTTAGCTGGCAGGAATCCTGCTACAAGAATTTCGGGCTCCCTTATTGCCAGGGGAACGACTTTGCGATTAAGCAGCCGAAGGGAAAAAGCGATGCCTCTCACGGCGTCAGCTGGGGCGTAGACTTCCCGGCCGTGAACGTTACGCCCGCCGAAATTGTCGCCGGGGCCATCGACTGGCGATTCGCCGATCCTTCCGCCGACACGCTGGTCGGGTTTCACGCCAAGCAACTCACTGCCACGCCGTTGGCTCGTAAAGTGGCTGGGCAGTTGGGGGTCAACTTTGGACTTGCCCCGGCCGAAATCGGCAATCTGCTGGAGCGCCTGTCGGGCGTGGAGCAAATAGGCATCTCCGTGAGCCAAAACCAGACCGTCGTGATGCTCACGGGCCGCGAAAGCGATTCTACTATTCCTCCGCTTCAGCCTGGTTGGAAAGCTATACCGGTAGCCGGAAACGCAGTCGTGATCGGAGTGGCCGAGGCCGCGGACCAGGCGGTCCAGCGCCTGGCAAAAGACGACCTGCCGGGCGAAATGATGCGCATGGCGATGCGGCGGCAGGCCAACAACGAATTTTGGGCGCTGGGCTTTGCCGCGCAATCCGGTGCGGAAGCCGCAAGTGCCAAAGTGCAGGGATTCTCGTGGGAGCTGTCGCTCCGTGACGGCTTCTTCATCAGCGAACTGGTTCTCCAATTTAACGCACCGCCCGATGCAAAAGAACTGGGAAGCTGGGCGCCCGGGCTTAAGGGCGCGGTCCAAGGTAATTTCGTTCACGCCTCAACGACCATTGAATCCGAGGAAGTCCAGCAGAAGTTGGGTCTGATCGCGGCCAGTCCGATTGGCGAACACCTGGCCGCGCTGGTGAAGCCAACATGCTATCTTCCGATCCATGATTCTAATGTGCCCAAACAGGCCAAGCCGAAAATCTACGGGCTGGACTAGCCTCAAGGGACTGTGACGCGCTTGCCTTCCAGCGCTGTTGGGTTGGTGGGGCCTTCGGTCAGAGTGCCGGCGGCGTCATAGGAACTTGCGGTAATCGTTCCGGCAAAGGTGTCGGCATTTACCTTGACGTGATAGGAAATTTCCGTCCGGCCCGTGAATTTATGCGAGGCACGATCCGCAGTTACCTCAACCCACTTGCCCTTGATCCGGTCGCCGTCGGTGATCCAGACACCCTTGCCGTCGCTGTCGCTGCTGTGGGGGTCGCCAGCATCCGGGTTGGCCTGCTGCATGGTCCCGTCGGCATTGAAGACATACATGTGATAGGGAAAGGGTGCGCCGGAATCCTTGACGAACCATGTTCCGACGATGGGATTGATCTTGGGGACGGTGTTGTCGTGGCTACAGCCGGGCAATCCCAACACCAGAGCCGCCGATAAGGTGATCGTTAGGGCGCGCATTTCAAAAGCTCAGATAGCGTCCACGGCGGGGCCGACAAGGAATGCACGTCGTCCAGTAGCCAATGCCCGGAACTCAGCCGAAAATCGAAGTGGATCTCCTGGCGCTCACCGCCGTTGAGGAACTTGGTGATTACCGTTTTTCGTTCCGGACCGTTATCCGTACTGGTGACGCTGAGATGGGTGATGGTCCAGTCCTGCGCATTGATCCAGAAGACGAAATCCACACAGCCAACCTCGCCCTTCGCTTTGCGCTTGTCATCGCGCAGGAGTTTTTCCAAACGGGGGGTGTAAATGCCGTCTGGCGGCGTATACAGCGAATGGGTGGACTGCTCCGCTATCAGACGCCGGTAGACTTCGGTGACGAAGGCCTTCGGGTCGTCGATCCGGGTAGCCGCCGAGAATAAAAGAACGCTTGTAAAGGAGCAGGCTGCAAGCGCGGAGAATACTCTTCTCATGATGGGTTCTCACTTCATGTGCTGAAGGGATTGTTCATTTTCTAAACAGAGTTCGTCGATGAGTTCCGTGTCGACCATGATGCGCTGCTTTAATTTCACGGTCCAGGGCTTGGTGTAGGCCTTGGGATCGTCCACGGTGACTTCGATGTCGAGGTGTCCATAGTCCGGGCGTCGAATTTGTTCGCGGACTTTGGCCGCTTCGGTCAGCACGCTTCCGCTCCAATCGATCCAGGTATCGTCGCGCACTCCGATGGTGTCGATTATCAAAGTGTCACCAGACCATTTCCCCGACGAATATCCTTGCAACGTGGGGTTTGGATCCTGGGGCAACGGACGTGCGTCCGTAAACACCTGGCGGTAGCCGGCGTTCAGTTCATTGAGCATCACCAAAATGCCCGGTTTGTGGACGAACTTTAGCAAATGCGGCATCCCGTACGCGCGAAGAAAATTGTCGGGCAAGCACTTGATGTGCGGATCGTCTTTCGCCAGGTTGTCGGTCCGCTTTTTGGCGAGCGCCGCAAGCCAAGGCTGATAAGGCAAGCCGCCGGGAAGATCGATACCGATGTTGGCCATTTGGCGTGAGCCAACGATGGCGGTGGGGTCGGCAGGCGTCTCTGCGTCGTGCGACTTTTGCGGATCCTTCGGAGGCGCCAGATCCTTCGGGCTCGATAAGCCAAGCGAGCGGCGATCGTAGGGCTCTCCGGTAGTCCAGATTCCGGAAAAGTCGGGTTTGCCATCGGGCATCCGAGGGGCCGGGGCGAACATATCCACTTTGCCGTCGGCCTTATGGGGCACTCCTGCAGTTGGATACTTGAGCCATTGAGCGGACAGATGAGTGGATGGGGCGCCCAGAATGACGAGAGCAGTGATTAAGTACGCGTTGGAGTTTCTAGGACGCATGCGGATCAGCATATAACAATGCCCGCGGTTCGCGCGGCTGCCGCGGAGAGGACTCTTGCTCTAAAGATCGTCTTTATATAGAATGTCTGAATATGGATCTGCTACAAGGGACTCTGGATATGCTCGTACTGAAGACGCTGCTCTTGGGTCCGCTGCATGGTTATGGTATCGCTAAAGCCATTCGGACGACGTCCAGCGACGTGTTGGATATCGAATTCGGCTCTCTCTATCCGGCTTTAAAGAGGCTGGAACTCAGGGGCTGGATCTCCGCTAAATGGGAAACGTCCGAACACAACCGGCGCGCCAAGGTCTACAAGCTGACGCCGGCCGGGCGAAAGCAACTGCTTCAAGAACACTCCAAATGGACTGACTTCGTAGCGGCCGTCTCGCGAGTAATGAAACCGGCTTCCTGAAGGAGAGACGACGATGAGCTTTGGGGGGAAACTGCGGTATCTGCTTCCGGCGTTTCGCCGCCGCGAGGAGCGCGAGATGCACGACGAACTTCAATCCATCGCGGCCATGGCCGAGCCGGGCGAACTCGGCAATTTGACGCTCGCCGCCGAGCAGCGGCGCGACGTCTGGGGCTGGACTTGGCTGGAGCAGTGGACCGCCGATGTGCGCTATGCCGCGCGCATGCTGCGCCACAATCCGATGTTCACAGCCGTCGCGGTACTGACACTCGCCATCGGAATCGGCGCGAATGCGGCCGTCTTTAGCGTCGTGAACAGCGTCCTTCTGAATCCACTGCGTTATCCCAAGCCGGAGGAGTTGGTGGCAATCCGGCAGTTAGCCCCCGGCGCCGCGGGCCTGGCGAATTTCATAGACGGACTCCATCTATCGCCTTCCATGTACTTCACCTACGCTGAGCAGAACCGAACGTTTCAATCGTTGGGCGTTTGGATCAGCGGCACTGCCAATGTTACTGGGTTGGCTGAGCCGGAACAGGTCCGCACGGTTTATGTTAGCGATGGTGTCCTGCAGGCGCTCCGTGTCCCCCCTGTGGCCGGCCGTTCGCTTGCCGCGCGCGATTATGTCCCAACTGGGCGGCCCGACTCGTCAAAGTCGGGGTTTTCGTCAACTGTCATGCTCAGCTACGGATATTGGCAGCGGCGTTTCGGGGGCGACCGGTCCGCGGTGGGGCGCAGCATTTCGATGGATTCGCGCCCCTACGAAATCGTCGGGATCATGCCGCAAGGGTTTCGCTTGGTGAATACGGAGGCGGATTTAATCGTGCCGATTGCTTTCGATCGGAACAAGGTAATCCTGGCCGGGTTCGGGTTTGAAGGAATCGGCCGGCTGAAGCCAGGAGTGACGATCGCACAAGCCAATGCCGACCTGGCGCGGCTGGTGCCCGTCTGGATGGACTCTTGGACCAACGGGCCCGGCAGCAACGGCCGAATCTATGAAACCTGGAAGATCACGCCGGATCTTCGTCCTCTGAAGCAAGAAGTAGTCGGAAACGTCAGCGATGTGTTGTGGGTAGTGATGGCGACCATTGGCGTGGTGATGCTGATCGCCTGCGCGAACGTGACCAACCTGTTGCTGGTGAGAGCGGAGTCGCGGCAGCAGGAACTGGCGGTTCGCGCCGCACTGGGGGCAGGCAGGGGGCGGATCATTCGGGGACTTTTGGTGGAAAGCTCGATGCTGGGGCTGATGGGCGGCGCTGTTGGAGTGCTGCTCGCCGGCGCTGGATTGAACGCTCTGGCGGCCATCGGTCCGGCCAATCTCCCTCGTCTGAGCGAAATTTCGCTGGACTCGCGCGCGCTTTGGTTCACCCTCCTCCTTTCACTTCTTTCTGGTGTGATCCTCGGATTGATCCCGGCCTTGCGATCCGCCGGCCCCAGGATTTCCCTCGCCATTCGGAGCGCTGGACGTACCTCCAGCGCGAGCCGGGAGCGGCACGGTGCGCGCAATCTGCTGGTAATCGCTCAGGTGGCGATGGCGTTAATTCTGTTGGTGAGCGCGGGCCTGATGATTCGGACATTCCAAGCGCTACGAACCGTGGAGCCGGGGTTCACCCATCCGGAGCATCTGCAAACCATGCGCATCTCCATTCCTGCTTCGCTGGTGGCGGAGCCGCAACGAGTGACTCGTATACAGAACGATATCGCGGATAAACTGGCCGGAATTGCGGGCGTGACCTCGGTCGCATTCGCGAACGCCATGCCGATGCAAGGCGAAGCCACTAACTGGGACGGCATCTACGTGGAAGGCAACGCGTATGCTGCCAATGAAATCCCGCCTCTCCGGCTGTTCAAGTACGTCTCTCCTGGATTCTTTCAAGCCGCCGGCACACAAATCATCGCGGGCCGCGAACTGACATGGACTGAGGTTTACGGCCTGAGATCCGTGGCGATGGTTTCCGAGAATCTGGCGCGCGAGCTGTGGGGTTCGCCCTCCGCCGCGATCGGAAAGCGATTCCGTCAGTATCCGGGGGCGCCGTGGCGAGAAGTGATCGGCGTATTACAGGACGTCCGCGAAAACGGCATCCAGGAGAAGGCGCCGCTCACGGTGTACTGGCCCACCATGGTGAGCAACATGTTCGGAGCTGGTCCGTTGGACGCCTGGCGGACGGTGACGTTCGTGATTCGAAGCGATCGCACGGGAACGCAAGCGTTCCTCAACCAAGTCCGGCGGGCGGTGTGGTCCGTAAATTCTAATTTGCCGGTGGCGTCGGTGCGGACCATGCAGGAGATCTACGACCGATCGCTGGCGTCCACTTCCTTCACGCTCGTAATGCTGGCGATAGCGGGCGCCATGGCGCTGCTGCTGGGAATCATCGGTATCTATGGCGTCATTTCGTATGGAGTTTCGCAGCGGAGACGCGAGATCGGAATTCGGTTGGCGCTCGGAGCGCAGCAAGGAGAACTACGGCGTATGTTTGTTCGCCACGGACTGGCACTGTCGGGAATCGGCGTGGTGATCGGGTTGGTGGCCGCGGCCGGGTTAATGCGGCTTATGAGATCGCTGCTGTTTGGCATCAGTCCGCTGGATCCACCGACCTATGCCTCAGTGGCCGTCATTTTGGTGGCGGCGGCGCTGCTCGCCAGTGATCTACCGGCGCGGCGGGCGGCGCAAGTGGATCCAGTGCAGGCTCTGAAAGCGGAATAGGGGTTGAGAACGTACCATGCAGATCATATCGGAGCGCGGAGGACCAGCGGCAAAGCGCGACCGCTAGGCCCCCCGAATAAAGTCCCTTAGCGCAGCGCGCTAGAAGACAATCTTCACGCCAAACTGGATTTGCCGGGGAACCGTCCCCGGGTTGGACGTGGTGATCTGGCCGGCAGCGGCGTTGCGGCCGCCCGAATTGCTGGTAAACAAGCTCAGGTTCGGAATACCAAAATTCTCATGATTGAGAATATTGAAAAACTCCGCCTTGAACTGTACCGCGAAGGCTTCGGAGATTTTCGGAATCTTAGTCTCCTTGGTTAGCGACGCGTCCAGGTTGAAAACCCCTGGTCCATCGATGATGTCTCTCCCGGCGTTACCTTCGGTGCCCACTGGCTGCAGGGTATAGCCCTTGGGATTGAACCATTCGTTCACCGTACCAACTCTTAATGGAATCGGCCGTGTAACCGGGAGTCAGATTGGGACGTTGATTGCCGGCTTGGCCGGTCAGCGCCTGGTCGATACCGGTAGCGATGATCAGCGGCGGGCCCGTAGTCTTGCTCATGATCCCGCTCAGACGCCAGCCTCGGACGAACCCATTCCCGTGGAAGGGGAGATCCCAAGTGCCATTGATGCGGAGCGTCTGGCGAATGTCGAAGGTGCTGTTGCCGCGGTCGGCTGCGAAGTCGTATGGATTGGAACGACCGCCGCCGCCGGTCTCAAGCCCGCTGGAAGCCGAGCCATCATCGATGCTGTGACCCCAGGTATAAGCGACCTGCGCCTGGAAGTTGCGGCTAAAACGATGGACGACGTTGGTCTGCAGCGAGTTGTAGCTGGAACTTCCGTCGGTCTGCAGCGCGTTGAGCACGCCGAGCGCCGGATTCCAGCGAGCATAGCTGACGCCGACCCCGTTCACCAATTGACCGAAATGCAGCACGCCGTTGGAATCCACCGTAGCAACCGGCGGATTCTGATCGCTGCCTGTAAACAAATGGCTGCCGTGCGATCCGACGTAGCCAACCGTCAAAATCACACTGCCGGGTAGTTCGCGCTGGAGGTTTAGATTCCATTGATAGAGCGCCGGAGTTTTGTTGTTGTTGTAATCGACCGCCTGGCCGTTGCCGTAAGGCGGAGGCACGATGTTACCGACAAACGGGTTCGGAAAAGCGATGCTTGGGTTAGCCGGGCTGGGGGTAATGATCACGGACGGGAACGGCGCGCCCGTTACGTAGCCGGATGTGTATGTTCGCGGAGCGATCACGTTATGCGTGTCGGCAAATCCGCCACGGATGGATGTCTTGTGATCCTTGAACGGATCGAAAGCGAATCCCAAACGCGGACCCCAGTTATTCAGGCTGGGATTGTGCCGCCATACATTCGGCTCCTGGGAAAGGAACCCGGTGGGCGAAAGACCACCCCCGATGCTATGAAACGGAGGATTGGTAATTACCAGCAGATTGTTAATCGCGCTCTTCGGATTGGTGTCGAAATCATACCGGAGGCCGATGTTCAACGTGAACTTGGAGCTGACCTTCCAATCGTCGTTGATGTACGGCATCAGCAGTGTCTCCCGGAAGGAACGGTACGCGTCCGGATTCAGACCCTGCGAGAAGGGGTTCGGAACATTGGGTGGGTATGCGCCGCCATAGCGGCTGGGTATCCCTTGCATGAAAGTAGTCAGGTTCAGGAAAGTGAAAGCGCCCGACGCCGAAAACGGCTGGTTTTCAAAAGTCTGGATACGGAGCATGCCGAATCCCATTTTGATGTTGTGCGCGCCCTTGGTCTTGTAGACGTCATCGGAAAGCCCATACTTGTTCTGGATGAGAGAGTAGGGCGCAAGTGTGGAGGGGCCAAGCAGCGTGAGCCCAGTAATAGAAACTGTCCCATCTTCGCCGCCGAGGTGAGGATAGAACTGCAAGGGCGGTGTGTCACCCAGCGTTGTGGCGCTGTTCTCGGTGCGCACGAAGCTGCCGCGCACCACATTGATCACCGTCGGAGACATAATGCGCCGCCACTCCGCAGTCACATACTGGTTGCGAGTTGGTTCCGAATCGTTCCAAGTCGAAATGTTGCTCGCGGGAAACGGATTGTCGAAGGTGGACTTATCCAGAACGTAACGGGCGAAAAATGAGTCCTTTTCGTTCAGTGTGTAATCGACACGGCCGAGCAGGTAATTCTCGTTGCCCACTTGATTGCCGTTGGAGAAGGCATTCGCAAAACTGCCGCCAGGGATCGGCGTCAGACCATCGGTTGGATAGAGATTAATAATCTGCTGCAGCAGCGGGGTAGCGAATCCAACGTAAGTGGTGGTTCCGTTGGCGTTGGTAATGTAGCCTTGGCGCGCGGCAGCGTTAGGAACGGTAACTTTGTTTTCGACGCCCAGGGCTTGCCGCAAGCCTTCATAGTTGAAAAAGAAGAACAGCTTGTCCTTCTTGATGGGTCCGCCGATAGCGCCGCCGAACTGGTTTCTGCGGAACGGACGGGGCGAATGGGTGTTAGCGAAAAAGTCCCGGGCATCCAGGTCGCTGTTACGCAGGAATTCGAAGGCCGATGCCGTGGAAAGCGTTGGTGCCCGATTTGCTTACCGCGTTGATCACCGCACCGTTGCCGCCAAACTGCGCGCTGTAGGTGTTCGTCAGCGTTTGGAATTCGGCGATGGCGTCGATGCCGAGCGAGGTGCCCAGCGACCCGGCGCCGCTACCGTGGCCGAAGAAGTTCACGATGTCGGTGCCGTCCAGCAAGTAGGACTGGCCCTCCGGCCGCCCACCCGCCACGCTGTATGTGTCGCCTTTTCCGTAAAACGAAGTGGTGGCTGTTTGGGCCACGTTCACACCTGGCGCGAGGAGAATCAGTTGCTGGTAATTGCGTCCGTTCAGCGGCAGGTCCGCAATCTGTTTCTGCTCCACCAGGTTCGCAAGAGTAGAAGTGCTGGTGTTCACCTGGGATACTTCGCCGGTCACCGTCACGGTCTCCTGGGATTGTCCCACCGTGAGTGCAAAATCGACTACTGTCGTGCTTCCAACAGTCAGCGTAATGCCGTTGTGAACCAGATTTTGGAAACCAGGCTTGGAAGCTCGAACGTCGTAGTTGCCTACCGGCAAACTGGGCGCGCTATACCGGCCTTGCTCATCGGACGATACTTCCTGCGTAATTCCGAGTGCCGGCATTTGTGACTTGAACTGAGGCCCCGGCAACTACGGCCCCCGAAGCATCCGTTACTGTTCCAGAAATTGTTGCGGTTGTGACCTGGGCTGAAAGCTCTTGCAAACCAGCCAGAATCGTGAAAAAACCGAGAAGAATCCTAAACAAACGTTGTTTGTGCATTCCTGTCCCCTTGGCCCAACGCATCGCGTGGGCAGACCCCTTGACTTTTTGTAATCCCCGAGACACTGACTCTATTACAGTTCTTTACGTCCGTCAAGAGAGGGTCTAAAGACACGCAATAGAAAAGCAAAGGACGAATCGGATGCGGATGTTGTAAAAGCATCGCAAGCGGTTTAGAATCGCCAAAGAAAGCACAGTCGGCAAGGATAAAAATAGCAAGGGAGATTACATATGAAGGGTGGAACTGTCCGGGTTGCCCTGTACGTTGGGGTGTTTGTTTCTGTTCTGGCGGTACTGACGATGGCGGCCCAGGACAGATACACGGTGAAAGTTCCGAACGGGCTCGCATTCTCCGAGTTCAGAGGATACGAAGACTGGCAGCCGGTTAGCCCGAGTTTGACCGACTCCACAAACGTAATGAGGCTTATCGTTGCCAATCCTGTAATGATTGACGCATACAAGAAAGGCGCGCCCGGCAATGGGAAACCCTTCCCAGACGGCTCCAAGATCGCAAAGATCGAGTGGCGACCGAAGAAGTTAACAGGTGCCCCTTTTTCCGTGAGCGCCCCAGACACAGTTCCTGGCGAGCTGGTTGGCGTCGAGTTCATCCAGAAGGATAGTAAGAGATTCTCGGACACTCACGGATGGGGATACGCCATGTTCTACTACGACGCCGCATCCGCTACGTTCAGGTTTGCCACTTTGGCCGACAAGCCGCCGCAGGGGAACGATGCCAAGTGCGGGGCGGCCTGTCATGAGCTGGCGGCGAAAAAAGATTACATTTTCACGGAATACCCGAAGAGGTGAGTGCGTAACGACGACACGGGCAAACCTAAGAATTGAAGCTGGTAGATTTGATTGACAGAGGAGCCATGCACAAAAATCTACTCTACGCCGCTTATGGATTCTTGTTGCTCAGCGGAGTCCTCCATTTCAGCATTGACGTGGTCTCGCAGTATTTGCGGGGCAAGCGAACGCCGGGTCCGGAAGCGACGCTCTACTATGGCTTGAACACGGCGTATGCAATTGGGCAAATTTTTTTCGCCCTGTTGGCGCTGCTGGCAATCCGAAATGCAGCCGGATTCATAGGTGAATGGTCTGGGCTGATGGTGGGGCTGCTGGCCGCGGCTGGGTGGCTGACTATCGCCTTCGCCTTTCTGGAGTATCGCGAACCCCGCATCATTATGGCGATCTTCGTGATGCTGCTGGTTGGCGCGGCGGTGACGGCTCCCTAACGCGGCAAAGGACTACGAAGCGCTTAAATGTAAAACTCGCCTGCTCCGATGATCTCGGCCGGGCCGGTGAGGTATACAGAATCGTCCCATCGCAGGCGTAGCGATTCACCGGCGGGCGTGCGCACTGTAACTGGACTTGCAACCAGCTTGCGCAGGATCGCCGCCACCGCCGCGCCCGTGGATCCGGTGCCGGAACTCAGTGTCACGCCCGCGCCGCGCTCGTAAAAGCGCGTGTCTAGTGTATGTGCAGCGGTATGTGCATCCGCCAAGCGGACGAACGACACGTTCGTTCGTTTCGGAAAATGAGCATGGCCTTCGATTTCGACGCCCAGCGCCTCCCAGTCCTGCGGGAAGGAATCCACGAAAACCACGCATTGCGGATTGCCGACGTCGACGATGGTGACTTCTTGCGGACCGCGCCGCAAGGGCAGGGAGTAGCGAATCTCGCGCTCGTCGAACTTGGGCACGCCCATGTCCATCTCGAACAGAAATCGGCGGCCGTTGCGTTCCAGCAATCGCAGATGCTTTGGTCCGGCGCCGGTGGAAATAACCAGATCGTCCGAGGCCTGGCCGGATTCGATCAACAATGCGGCCGCGCAGCGCGTCCCGTTGCCCGACATCTCGGGCTCGCTGCCATCGGCGTTGAACAGACGAATGGAGTGGTCGCGAACCAGCATCCAGCCATCGGCGCCGATGCCGGTGTGTCGATCGCAGATGGCGCGCGCGGTTGCGGGCAAGTCGAGTTGAGGAACCTGCTCGGCCCAGCTCAGCAGAAAATCGTTTCCCGCGCCATGCGTTTTTGTGAAGGGAACAATCATCTAGTCCCGCTTATAGATCTCGATCACCGGTGCGCCTTTCACTTTCACGGTCTGAACTAAATGATAGCGGGGACCATGCTGGAAGGCCGACTTGAGAATTGTGGTGGCCACCGTGTCGCCGGCCGTGACCACGGCCCACTCCTCGTGCAAAAACAGATCGGGGCGCGTGGTGGCCGCCATCCACTCCGGGTTGTCACCATCGTTCAACGATTCGCGCAATGGGATTCCGGCCGCGCGAAGAATACCAGTGAGATCCCCGAAACTAGTGAAGATTCCCTGGCCCGGATGGTAGAGCGGCGCCAGCGAGCTCGCGGCGGCTTGCGTCCAGGCGCGGCGAGCGGTGGAATTGACCTGCGATTCTTTCCACGTTACCCAATCGCTGGGTTGCGGGCGGATCAGCCAGGGCGCGGCCGCGGCAACCAAAATCGCCCCGGCCAGCCATGGACGCCAGCGCTCCTTCGCCAGCAGCACCAGACAGCCGCCCGCGATTGCGATCAGCGGCAGCGCCGCCACAGCGTAGCGCGTGTTGTAGTACGAATTCGGCCACAGCGTGGGAACGTAAATCGGCGTGCCTCCCGAGTGCATGCTCCAGATGTAGAACACCGGCGGCAAGGCGGCGAAAACAATTGGCCACCACACGCGTTTGTAGACCACGCCCGCGATGCCGGCAACCGCGATGATCACCGCGGCCCAGCCCGCGCACATTTCCACGGCGGTGCGGTAATAGAGCCAGGCGGCCTGCCAATCGTGATCGCCGCGGTAGGGCACCATGTTCTGCGCCAGCGCGCGCCGATAGATGTTCATGGCGGAATACGGCCCGTTGTAGAACTCCAGCGGGTTCGAATAGATCCACCAATTGTGCCCCAACCAGTAGAGCGGCCCGAGCACAGCGATCACGGCGAAGATCAGCGGAGCGGCGATCCGGCGGGTCCAAGATCGCCCGGCAATCAGGAAATAGACTGCTACGAACGGGATCACGAACCAGCCCTCGTAGCGTCCGAGCGATGCCGCGATGCTCGCGATGCCGGCGCCAACCACCACCCAAAACGATTGGCTTTCGCGAAAGGCGACCGTGAAGTACAGTAGGGCCATTAACGCCGCCAGCACGACGGCCTCGGTCATGGGCGTGGCTTGCAAATACAAAAGATTAGGATTCAACACAAGCAGTCCCAAGGCCGCAACAGCTGCAGCACTCGAGCGCGCCGCCTTTCGGATGGCCGCGTACAGAAAAACGCCGGCGCAAACGAAGCAAGCCGAGGCCGGGATCGCGCCCGCCAATCCGCTGCGCCACAAGGCGTCCTTCCGCACGAACGGGAGCATCAGCAAATGCGGAAGCGGGAGCCAGACCGTGCCGATCTGATCGTAGCCCGGCTGCCTGGAATCGAAGACACGCCGGGCAATATTGAGATGAGCCTCGGCGTCGCCGTAGTACAGAGTCCAGCCGGAATGATTTACGTACGCCGCGGCCAAGCCGCCGATCGCAGCCACCGCCACGAAGACCAGCGTCAGCTCGATCCAGATATATTTCAAAACTCGGTGAAGTCCCGAAACTCTTGGAACCTGGCGTCAATCTCTTTGCGGGTGAGGGTGCGGAAGCGATCCACGCCAAAGTTTTCGCAGCAGAAGCTGCCCATTACCGAGCCATAGATCACCGCGCGGCTAATTTCCTTGGCGCTTACGTGTCCCGCTTTCAAGTCGACACCTTGCTGGGCGAGGTATCCGATGAAGCCGCCGGCGAAGCAGTCGCCCGCGCCCGTCGGATCGAACACTTTCTCCAACAAGTAACCGGGGACCATGAAGTGCGAATCTCCATGGAACAGAATGGCGCCGTATTCGCCGCGCTTGATCACCAGAGTCTTGGGCCCCATGTCCATAATCTTGGCGGCGGCGTGCTTCAAATTGTTCTCGCCGGACAGCATGCGGGCCTCACCATCGTTGATGAGCAGGAAATCCCAGTCTTTGATGGTCTTCAACAGTTCGGGACGAAAATCCTGGATCCAGTAATTCATGGTGTCGCCGCCGGAAAGGCGCAGGCCGTTCATCTGCTCGCGAACGCTGCGCTGCAGAGTGGGTTGAATGTTTCCCAGCAACAGGTAGGGCGATTTCTTATAGCTCTCGGGCACCTTCGGGTTGAAGTCCGCGAACACGTTCAGGTCGGTGCGCAAAGTGGTGCGATCGTTCATATCCTGCGAATAGACGCCCGCCCAGAAAAAAGTCTTGCCCCCCTTGACGCGCTCCAGGCCCTCCAGATCGATCCCTCGATCGGAGAGCAGTTTCTCGTCTTCAGCAGCGAAGTCGTCGCCGACTACGGCGACAATCTTGGCTTTAGAAAAATAGCTGGCGGCTAAACAAATGTATGTGCACGCGCCACCCAGCATGCGTTCGACCTTTCCATGCGGAGTTTCAACTCCGTCGTAGGCCACGGATCCAACAACGACAATAGACATAGTTTTGATTTTAGTATGACAGGGCTGGAGCCTGGCTTGCCGCTAGTGCAGATCGATTACGCTGGCGCCGGTAATATGGAATGACTCGCGTTCCTGGACGAAAACCACCGCGCGCAAGTTCTCGCGCTTCCATTCGTGGGGCAGGCGCAATGTGGAAACCAGTTGACCGCCGCTGGCGCCTTTCGAATCGACCTTTCCGATGACCCCGAAGCTGCGGACCACCGAGGAATGCCGCACGGTGCGCCCGGCGTTTTCTCCGCGCTGCACGAAGGTGGTCAGGTTGTTCTCGGTAACGGCCAGGTAAACTTTGGAGTCGTGCAGCTTGCCGGTCTTGGAATTGGTAAGACGCAGCGAGAGATCCAGCATCTCGGGGTCCTTGGAGTTGGGGCTGGTGGAAAGATCAATCTGCGTTGTCTCGGCTTGCGCCGCCGCTTCAATTTCGTGATAGGCGCGATTCATGTCGCTGCCGACGAATTCGACCAGGCCGTTCACGACCATCTGCGGAGTGTAGATGTTGCCGGCACGAAACGCGACCGCGTAATCGTTTTGCCGCGCGCGGTATTGCGGCGATGAGAATGAATCGGTCCAGCCCAGCTGGTTCCAATAATCGACGTGCTCTTCCATCGCGATCACTTGCGCGCCGGGCACGGGCTGGGTCTGCTCCAACTTGGCGAGCAAGCGATCGGCGGCAGGACAGCTGGAGCAGCCTTCGCTGGTGAATAGCTCCACAATCACCGGCACGGAACGATCGGCCGCCATCGCCATCGATAGCGCGCAAATAAATAGGCCCCAAAACCGCATCATCTTAAGCATAATACTCAATCGGGCGGAAAGCCGATATACTGCACTTCTTCTTCCAGCTGGAGGCCGAACCTAGAGTGGACGCGCGATTTCAGGTCGTTAATCAGGGCGCATAAGTCGCGCGCCGTGCCGCCGCCGCTGTTGTAGATCAAATTGGCATGATAATCCGCCACGCGCACGCCGCCGTTATGCATGCCCTTGGCGCCCACTTGTTCCAGGAAATAGGCGGAGGGGGCTTTGCCCTCGCGCACTACGCGATCCGGAATCTGCAGCCGGACACTCTCAGGCAGTTCGGATAGAATCAGATTCTTGAAGATGCTGCCGGCACACTTCATGTCGGCGGGATATTTCGCGAGCCGGACTTTAAGGATGTCGTCGGCGATTTGGCGCAGCTCGGCGGCGGGCGCCGGCGTCAGGTGCAGATCAACACCCAGGATGATCCAGTCCTTATGCTCTTTGAAGACGCTCTCGCGATAGCGGAACTGGCATTCGGGCGCAGTGAAGGTTCGCGCCACTTCACCGTCGAGAAAGCGCACTTGCTCCACCCGTTCGTCGATGGAATGCCCATAGGCGCCCGCGTTGCCGTATACGGCCGCGCCCACCGATCCCGGAATGCCGGTCATGGTCTCAAGGCCACGCAGGCCATGCTGGATGGAATAATCGACCAACGCTTGCAGTTCGGCTCCCGCTTCGGCCCGGACTGTTGTTCCGTCGTTTGAAATTCCTTTGGCCGTGAAGCGCAAAACGATGCCCGCGAATCCTCCATCGGAGACGATCAGATTCGTTCCCGCGCCGATGACGCACAAAGCGACGCCGCTTAAACGCGCGGCCAGCAGGGCGGCGGCGAAGGCCGGCTCGGAAGACGCTTCCACGTAGAGGTCCGCGGGCCCACCGATGCCGAAGCGGGTAAGTTGGCTCAGCGCAACGTCCCGCGAGATGGCTACATTGGGAATATTGGCGAGCTGATCAACGGTCTCTTTGGGGACGACGGTCATCTGGTCAAATTATAGAGGAGTGTTTCGTGCCGACAGCCTTTGCTGGTTTTCCTGAAGAGATGGTCAAGTTCTTTCGCAGTTTGAAGCGCAATAACCGGCGGGAGTGGTTTCAGCCGCGCAAGCCGCTGTTCGATCAGCACGTGAAGGCGCCGATGCTGGAGCTGGCCGCCGCGATCAACCGGGACTTGGCAAAGTTCGCCCCGGAGTATGTCACTGAGCCGAAGAACGCCATTTTTCGCATCTACCGGGACACTCGTTTCAGCGCTGACAAAACGCCGTATAAAACGCACATCGCGGCGTCTTTCTCACGGCGAGGCAGCGGGGGGTTGGGCACCGGCGGATTCTACTTCAGCGTCTCCAACGAAACGATCGAAATCGCGGCCGGAATTTATCATCCGGATCGTGACGTGATGCTATTGATCCGCAATCATATCGCCGACACATATCCGGAGCTCAACCGGATTCTGGCCGATAAAAAGGCGCGCAAATTGACCGGCAATTTGCAGGGTGACGCTTTGACGCGGGCACCAAAAGGATTCGATCCAGAACATCCGGCGGCCGGTCTCATCAAAATGAAGGACTGGTTGTTCGATGTCACGCTGGAACCCAGCCTGGCCACGACGCCGAAACTGCAGAGCGAGATCGTGACGCGATTCCGCGCCATGGCCCCGTTGATTCAGTATCTGAATCGGCCGCTGCTGGCCCGAAAACCTGTCAGGGACTTGCTACAAGATCGTTGGTGACCGTGCAGCCGCTGAGCCCGGCCAGCTAGCGGCGCGCCTGGCTTGAAATTGTTTGACCGCCAGAATATCCCCATCTATTGCGCAATAATGGTGATGATTATATATGGGCCGTTCCATTACTGACAGAACTAACTAGAACTTTTGTTCTATCACTGTTGGAGAAATGCTTCTGATAATGTTGATCCCGAATTCGTCGGAATTCACGGACCGCATGCCGGATTGCGAGGCTGCGGGACCACCAATTTCAAGGAGAATCAACATGCAGAAGCTGACTATCTCTCTCTGGCTCGCTCTCGCTGCCGCCGGAATCATCGCCCTTCAAGCCATGCCGTCTTCCCAGGAGCACGCGCAGGGAACCGTTCCATTTCCAACTTGCCCTCCGGATTGCCCGCACCAGTAACAGACCTTGATGCGGCGGGGGTTTAGTACCCTGCCGCATCGAATTCTCACTCGTTTGGCAGCGGCCTAGGCTTAAATACGCTGAACCACGCCACAAAGCACAGCGTGATCGCCGACACAAAATAGCCATTCACAAGCACGGCGCGGACCCAACCGACTTCGATCAGAAAGGCGGCGATGGCGTAAATTGCGAAGTAAGCCGCCATCATCCCTTCATGCCGGATGGAGCCGCTGGTTGCGGCGTTGCCGACCACAACCAAGAACAGAACGGCGGAAAGACAGAGAAAAATGGCCAGGACGCTGGATATGTAGCGGGTGGCCTGAATGCTAAAGTGCATTATCAGGATTAACCGGGAGGATCCCGCGTGGGCCGCTTCCGAGCGCAGTGGTATTGCAGCGGCAATCAGTGCCGTCAGCAGTGCAAAGAGTAAGAGCGGCCGGGTTTGTTGCAGGATGGCCCGGTGCTCTTTCCAGATCTTGGTGTGTACTTCCAAGGCGACCGCGACCTGGAGCAGCAGCCACACCGGCTCGGACCAAAGCCAGAAATAGGTGTATGAGAGGGGCAGCCGGGCACCGATGGCGCCCTGCATGAAATACATAGCTGCCAAAGACCGTAGAACTCCGCAACCGAGTGAGATTGTAAATGTCGGATACGTCTTGGCCAGGCGCGTCCAAACCAGATATACGCAGAAGAGAGACTGAACAACTAGCGTGCTGTACCACAGTACATTGGTTGTATCGATCATGTCCGCTGCTGTAAATGACGAGGGCAGCTTCTGTCCGCGGCCGGCAGGAGTGTAGCTCGTCGAATCGTGATCAGGGCTGTTTCTTCTTGGGCGCACCTTTCTTGCTGTAGTCGGTATCGATAGTGGCGCCAATCGCCATCATCAAGCCTTTCGCAGCGTCGGCGTACTGGCCCATCGGATCGAGCTGAAGATACTTTTCCAGGGCTTCCTTCATTCCGGGAGGCGCAACCACCTTGCCTTCTTTATCGGTGGTCAGCTTGGCCGAGAGAGCGGACGCATATTGGTATTGCGCGTCGGCAAATTCGGGATTCGCCTCCATCGCTTTCTTGAAAGCCGCTTCGGCGGCGGCGGACTGCCCGTCGTTCACGTATACGGCGCCCAGATTGTAGAAGTAGTGCCCGGCGTTGGCAGGATCGAGCATGGCGGCCTTATTCAATTCGGCCTGCGCTTCGTCGAATTTCCGCATGCGGGCTAGCGTGAGCCCATAGTTGTTGTGATAGCCAGCCGTCTCGGGCTTGAGTGCGATGGCTTTGGTGTAAGCCTCACCCGCTTTTTCGAGCGCGGCTTGCTTGTCAGGGCCGGTCTTGGCGGTGGCTTGCGCAGCGTACGCCTCGGCCAGGTTGGCCCAAATCACATTCTGCGCCGGATCCATCTCAACGCCCTTCTGAAACGCGTCAACGGCGGCGTCGTAATTCTTGGCGGCCAGCGCATCCTTGCCGGCTACAAACGTATCGTTCAACGCCTTGTTCTTAGCCATGATGGCGGCGTTTTCCTTGTTTTGCTTATCCAACGCCTCCTTTTCCGCCTTACTCATGCCGCGCTCTTGCTCCGGAGCGGGAGCGCCGCCGGCCGGGGCTGCCGTCGTGGCAGTTTGCGCCTCGGCTTTCTTGAGATCGAACGAAACTGTCACGGGATCGCCGATTTGAGTCCTGATCCCCTTGGTCTCATCCATCTTTTTATCGTCCACCGAGACACTGACGTTATAGGTGCCAGGGAACGGCAAGCCGTTGTAGATGTAGTGCCCCTTTTTGTCGGTTTTGGCCCCCTTGTAGGTGCCCTTCATGTCCTGGCGCTCGATAAGAATGACAGCCCCTTTGACCGGTTGGCCGTCCGCACCTTTGACATCGCCTTCAATCGCCGAAATCTGCGCCCACGACGCGCCAGCGAAGAGCGTGAAACAAATACCACCGAGAATGTACCCGCGGAACCGAGCGAGCATGACGTATATCCTCCCCAGGATTGAACTTTCCTTAACAGCATACTACGACGGATCGCCACTTTGGGATGAGGGGGCAGGAAGATCCTCGTATCCTAGTCGTATCCCAGGCCCTGCGGCATGCATCTAAGACTTAGCGTGGTCACGTGGAAAAGCCCGTATTCTGGGCTACAATGGGAGACAAATTGACTTGGGGATTCATGAGGATGCGTTTGGCCGGCTTGCTTTTCCTGGCCATGCCGGCCTTATTTGGGCAAGGCTTGAACCGAGAGAGTCCGGTGGCGAAAGCTGAAGAACTGTATCGGCAGACCGAGTATAAGGCTTCCTTATCGCTGATAGCTGAAATGGCGCAGCCGGAGGGCGCAGGGTATTACTTGGCTGGAAGAGACTATTTCATGCTGGGCGACTACAAAAAGGCAACCGAGGCCCTGCAAAAGGCTTTTGCGCTTGAGCCGGGCCGGTCCGAATATGCTCATTGGCTAGGGCGGAGTTTCGGACGCCGCGCGGAGACCTCATCGCCGTTTTCGGCGCCCGTGTACGCCTCCAAGGCACGCGGGTATTTCGAACAGGCGGTGGCGCTGGATCCCAATAATGGGGAAGCGCTCAACGATCTTTTCGATTATTACCTGGAAGCGCCTGGCTTTCTAGGCGGCGGATATGACAAAGCCGAAGCCATCGCCCGGCGGATTGCCGAGCGGAATCCAGCGGAAGGCCACTTCGCAGAAGCCCAATTGGCCGATAAACGCAGGCAGTTTGACACAGCCGAGGAACAACTCCGGCGAGCCATGGAGCTGGCGCCGCGCCAAGTGGGCCGAGTTTTGGATTGGGCCCGCTATTTGGCGGGGCACGGGCGGGTTCAAGAGAGCGAAGCGGCCTTCGATAAGGCCGAGCAACTGGCGCCCAATTCGCCCACGGTGGGATTCGCTCGGGCGCGAACGTATGTGGAACAGAAGCGCAATTTGGATCGGGCGAAGGTCCTGTTAAGAAAGTACCTGGAAAGCGATTTGACGCCCGACGATCCATCGCGCGAGCAAGCCGAGAAGCTGCTCAAGGAAGCGTCCGGCGCCTGATGTATTTCGGCGAATCGCTGCGATTCACGCTGCAAGCGCTGCAAGCCAACAAATTCCGTACTTTTCTGACTGCGCTCGGCTTGATCATCGGCAACGCGTCCGTCATTTTAGTCGTCACCATATCAATCACCAGCCGCGATTATATTCTGGACACCATCCGGGGAGTGGGCTCCAATTTGATTTACGCGCAGTTTTCGGCCGGCACGAATACCGCGACAAAGGTAGACGCCGATTACGTCAAAATGGCGGATGTAGAGGCGGTGCGCCGGCAGTTTGGCGAGCGCATTGTCGCGGCTACCGGCGTGATGAGTAGCGACGGCCGTCTGCTGATCAATGGAAAAGAACAGGATGTGTCGGTGGTGGGCGCCGATGAATACTATCCAACGGTGCGCAATATGGTGCTGCTTTCGGGGCGTTTCCTGGACGACAGCGATGTGAACGCGCGCCAACATGTGGTGATGCTGAGCGAAAAGCTGGCAGCGCGGCTGTTCGGGAACCAGCAGGACGCCGCGGGCCAGGTGGTGAAGCTGTATGGGCTACAGTTCACAGTGGTGGGAACGTTCAAAGAGAAGACCAGCACGCTGGGGCAAACTGAGATCACAAACGAAACCGTGTTGATGCCCATTACGGTGATGAAGCTCTTTACTCCGGTGGAGCGGGTTGACCCGATGTATGTGCAGGCTCGGGAGGCATCCGACGTGCCCGCGCTGACCACTGCGATCAAGCAGCTGCTGGAGAGCCGTCATCGGGCGGGAGCGCGTTATAACGTCGACAATTTGACCGCGATTCTAGAGGCGGCGCAGCAGATCGCGCTGGTGATGACCATTGTCCTGGTTCTGGTCTCTACCATCGCGCTGGTCATCTCGGGGATCGGCATCATGAATATCATGCTGGTGACGGTAACGGAGCGCACGCGCGAGATCGGATTGCGCAAAGCGGTGGGCGCGTCACGGCGGGCAGTGCTGCAACAATTTCTAACGGAATCGGTCGTGATCAGCATGGCGGGAGGCTTCATCGGAATCCTGGTTGGCGTCGCGATCCCATTGAGCGTGCCATTTTTCACGGACGCTATCCGCGTGCCCATTTCGGCGACGTCGGTCTTTGTGGCGTTCGGGGTGTCGTTAGCGGTTGGAGTGATCTTCGGAATGCTGCCCGCTAATCGTGCTTCGCAATTGAATCCGACCGAGGCTCTGAGATACGAGTAAAGTTTGGTAAAGGCCGCGGCAAATTCGTACCTGCGCGGGAGGCGCGGTCCGTATTAGGATAAATAGGGTTGAAAACGATCTCAACTTGGAGGACTGTCTGAAGAAGCTTGCAGGTTTCACATGTGCGTGCCTGGCACTGAGTTTGATTGGCGCCCAGGCCCAGGACTCGCAACCAGCCGCGGCGCCAAGCTCACAGCCGGCTCCGGCGTCCACTTCGAGCACGGGAACTTCTTCGTCCGCGCAAAAGCCGGACACCAGCGAGACGGGCCGGCGATTTACGGTCGGGCTTACTTTGTCGGTGCTCGGGTTTAGCCTGATCCCTGGAAAAAGCGACAGTATAACCAACACCGCGGGAACCATTAACACGGAGGACCAGACCACGGGCGCGTCTTCGCGCATCGGTTACGGCATCACGGGCCAGGTGCGAATTACGAACCATTTCGCCGTCGATCTCAGCGCGATTTACCGGCGTATCGGTTACGAGCTCAACAACACGGTGACGGCCACGACAACCACTATCTTGAACGGCATCACCACATCGACCACCAGCACAACCTCAACTCACCAGGACACCCGCGCGCATCTTTTCGACATTCCGCTCGAGTTGCGGTACTACAGCTCGGCGCGGCGGCCGGATGGTCCCCGCTGGTTTGTGGAAGGGGGCGGAGCATGGCGCGTCTCTACCGGAATCCGGACTTCCACCGATGTAACGGACACGTCCGGCGTGACCACTTGCTGCACCAATACGCCTGTGACGCCAGCTCATCACTCTACGATTGGGATGGTGGGAGGGGCGGGCATCCAGCTGATTGATCCTTTGGGAATTCATGTGGTGCCGGAAGTTCGCTACACACGCTGGATGGATCAGATCTTCCAAAATGGAACGACGACTACGACGCAGAACCAGTTGGATGCGTCGATTTCGCTGACGTTCTGATCACACCGCTTCCTTCGGTCGCAGCTCAGTAAGAAAGTTATTTCGCGTCGACGGGCGGCGTGCCGTAGGTGTGGAAAGATTCGATAGTCTTCAAGCCCCAGGCCTGGCCTTTCCGGCGCTCGGCTTCGCTCCAACGGATGGGCTTCCAATCGGGGGCGAGAATCAGGCGCGCACCCGCGTTGGCTACCTCCACGCGATTCCCGCCGGGCTCGTACACGTACAGGAAAAACGTCTGCTGGATGGCGTGTTTGTGCGGCCCGGTTTCGATATAGACGCCGTTCTCGAGGAAGATGTCGGCAGCGCGCAGGACGTCTTCGCGGCAGTCCACCGCGTAGGTGACGTGATGAAAGCGGCCCTTGGTTCCGGTGTGATCGCGCGTGTAGGCAAAATCGTAGCTCTTGTTAGTGCACGTCATCCACATGGCCGCTTCAGAACCGTCGTCCAGCACGATCTGCTCGGTGAGCCGGAAGCCGAGATACTTTTCGAAAAACTCGCGGTTGGCCTGGATGTCGACCGCCATGCCGTTGAAATGGTCCAGCCGGCGCACGTTGATGCCGCGGGCGGGGAAGCGCTGGGCCTGGTTCTTGAGCGCGGGCTTTAGCGCGGGCGGCGCGTCATACCATTGCGTTTCGTAATACAGCTCGATCTTGTGACCATCGGGGTCCTGGCAAACGAAAGCGGGGCCGTGCGCGAGATCGCCATCGTTCCATCCGATGTCGAAGCCGGAGCCTTTCAGCGCGGCGACTCGACGTTCCAGCGCTTGCGGGCTGCGCGCGCGGAAAGCGACATGGCCCATGCCGGGGAGCTTGGAAGCGGTCAATTTCAAGGTGTGGCGCTCGTAATCGTCCCAACCGCGCAGATAGACGGAATCGCCCTGTCGGCCGCTTTCAGTCATGCCCATGACGTCGATGAAGAAGCGCAGGCTTTCGTCTGGTTTGGGGGTGAGCATTTCGAGGTGGCCGAGGTGGGCCAAGTCCATGATTGGTTCAGGCATGATTTGGAAGTTACTATATCATTGTGAGACACGTATTCTTATTGCTTTTGATCCCCTGTGCCGGCGGCATTTTGCTGGGGCAATCGGGAGACGCTCCGCTGTTCGCACTTCCCTATAACCCGAGCTTGGACGTTTCGTCGATGGACCGCGCGGTGGATCCTTGCACCGACTTCTATCACTACGCCTGCGGAGCCTGGATCAAGAAGAACCCGATCCCTCCCGATCAAGCCCGCTGGGATGTTTACGCCAAACTCACCGAGGACAACGAGCGCTTTCTCTGGGGGATTCTGGTGGAAGCGTCCAAGCCGAACGCTAGCCGGAGCGTGGTGGAGACCGAAATCGGCGACTATTTCGCCGCCTGCATGGACGAGCCGGGTAAGGAACGCGCGGGCCTCACACCGCTGAAGCCGGCTTTGGACGCTATCGCAGGGTTGCGCGGCATCGGCGATCTCCCGGCATACCTGGGTCGCCAGCATCTTGCAGTGGCTGGAGATGGAATGATGTTCGGGTTTGGCTCGAATCAGGATTTTGAGGATTCCAGCCGCGTGATTGCGTTCCTGGACGCGGGCGGCCTGGGTCTGCCGGATCGCGACTACTACACCAAGACCGACCCGAAATCGCAGGAGACCCGGCAGAAGTACGTGGAACACGTGCAGCACATGTTCGAACTGCTAGGCGAGACGCCGGCACTGGCCAAGACGCACGCCCAGATCGTGATGGAAATCGAAACTGACTTGGCGAAAGCGTCCCTGACGCGCGTTGAGAAGCGAGATCCGTACAAGTTGTTCCACAAAATGAACGTCGCGGATCTGCAGGGCCTCACTCCCTCGTTCCATTGGCCAGTCTATTTCAAGGCGGCCGAAGTTTCGGACACTGCCGCGATCAACGTGAGCGAGCCGGCGTATTTCCGGGAGTTGGAGAAACTGTTGAAGACCCACAAACTGGAGGATTGGAAGACTTATCTTCGCTGGCACCTGGTGCACTCGAAAGCTTCCTTTCTGGCCGCATCCTTCGACAATGCCAACTTTGATTTTTACAGCAAGTACCTGCGCGGCTTGGAACAGATGCCGCCGCGTTGGAAGCGCTGCGTCCGGCGGGTGGATGACGATCTGGGTGAAGCTTTAGGCCAGGTGTTCGTCGCCAAGACGTTCGCGCCATCCACCAAGCAGAGCGCGGTTTCGATGACCAAGGGGATTGAAGCTTCCATGGAGAGCGAGATCAAGCAACTGCCGTGGATGGGCGAGGAAACCAAGAAACGGGCGCTCGAAAAACTGCACGGGATCGTTAATAAAATCGGATATCCGGACAAGTGGCGCGACTATAGCTCCATCAAGCTGGGTCGGGATGACTATTTCGGCAATGTGGAGCGCGCTACGATCTTCGAGTCCCGGCGCGAGCTCGCCAAAATCGGAAAGCCGGTGGATCGCACGGAGTGGGGCATGACGCCGCCTACAGTCAACGCTTACTACAATCCGCAGATGAACGACATCAATTTTCCGGCGGGCGTGCTGCAACCGCCTTTGTTCGATCCGAAGCTGGACGATGCGCCGAATTATGGAAACACCGGCGCGACCATTGGTCACGAGCTGACGCACGGGTTCGATGACGAAGGCCGCCAGTTCGACGCCAAAGGCGACCTGAAGGATTGGTGGACGAAGAGCGACGCCGAAGAATTCCAGAAGCGGGCCGATTGCGTGTCCGATCAATATTCGCAGTACACGGTGATCGATGACATCAAGCTCAACGGCAAGCTGACGCTGGGCGAAGACCTGGCCGATTTGGGCGGCACCTGGCTGGCGTACCTGGCGTGGAAGAGCGCGACCAAGGATCAAGAGTTGCAGCCCGTCCAGGGATTCACGCCGGACCAGCGCTTTTTCATCGGCATGGCGCAGTGGGCCTGCGGCGATGAGCGGCCGGAGAGCAAGCGGGCGAACGCCATCACGAATCCGCACTCGCCCGACGAATACCGCATCAACGGCGTGGTGTCTAACATGCCGGAATTCGGGAAGGCATTCGCGTGCCGGGTGGGACAGCCCATGGTACACTCGCAGCCGTGCAAGGTTTGGTAATGAATGGTGTGGTAATGACTCCAATTTTTGCCTGGCTGCAAGCCGCCACTGCGCAGACCGATGCGCTGACCCGGCTGCTGCACCAACAACAGATCACTCCGTGGATGATCTTGGCGGCCATCGGGATCGCGTTCGTTTTGGGCGCGGCGCACGCGTTGACGCCGGGGCACGGCAAGACCATCGTGGCGGCGTATTTAGTGGGCTCGCGCGGAACCTTGAAGCACGCGGCGTTCCTGGGCGGCGATGGTGACGTTGACGCATACCATCACGGTGTTTTTGTTGGGCCTCGCGACGCTGTTTTTGTTTCAATACGTGGTGCCGCAGAAGGTTACGCAAGTGTTGGGGGCGATCTCGGGATTATCCATTGTGGTGATCGGCGGATGGATGTTGTACAAACGGCTACGCGGCGCGGGGCATACCCATACGCATTCGCATGATCATGAGCATTCGCATGATCATCATCACGATCATGGGCACGCGCACGATCATCATCATCATCACCACGATCACGATCATCCGCACACGCATTCCCACGGACCAGGGCGGCCATACCCACACGCACATGCCGGACGAAATTTCCTGGTCCGGGTTGGCGGCGTTGGGCGCGAGCGGCGGATTGGTGCCTTGCGAGTCAGCCCTGGTGCTGCTGCTCACTGCGATCGCGCTGCGCCGCGTTGGCCTGGGGCTGGTGCTGCTGGTGTCTTTTAGCTTGGGACTGGCGTTAGTGTTGATGGCGATCGGGGTATTGGTGATCTACGCCAAGAACCTGCTGCCGGGCGGAGGGGACGCCGAGCGGAAATCCGTTCTTTCGCTGGATGCCGGTGGCTTCGGCCGCGGTAGTGATGGCGCTGGGCCTGATCATGACCGGCGTTTCCCTCGGATGGATTCAGCCTCACTGGATTGCTGGATAATCCTGCGCCAGCTTGAAACGGCTGCCCGTGGAAGGATGCGAGTACAGCCAGAACACGATGAACGGGTTCGGATTGGGTTCGTCTAGCCCGATTTCGCCCATCACCTGGAAGGAATGCGCCGCCGCTTCAGGCGGTACGATTCCGTGGGTAAGTTCCAGCCCGTATAGATCGGCCTGATGTTCCTGCCATCGGCTATAGGTGTTCACCACCGGTTCGGAAATCGCGCTCGCGATCGCCACCAGCAGCAGCAATACCGGGAGCGATGTCCAGTCGCCGACGTCGGGGACAATCCAACGGGCCACGTGTGATGCGGCCCAGAAGAGCCCGAGCAAAGCTAGTGCCAGCAATAGCAGAGAATTCCGGATATGGTTCAGGACGTAATGTCCCGTCTCGTGGCCGAATACGAAAAGCGTCTCGGGCGTCGTGAGCTTTTGGAGAGTTGTGTCCCACACCACCACGCGTTTGGAGCCGCCAAATCCGCTGACGTAAGCGTTCAACGAAATCAGCTTGTCGCTGGCTTTCATCTCGAACATGCGGTCGCGCGGGATAGTCAGGCCCGCTCGGGTTACCAGATTTTCCAGTTGATCCACCAAGGCGGGATGCGAGGTGGCCAACGGCTGAAAGCGATAAAACATCGGCTCGATGACCATCGGCTCCAGGTACATCGCGGCGGCGATCATGGGCAGCGTCGCAAGCCAGAAATACAGCCACCAACGGCGCGGACTGCGGCGAATCACGGCGTACAGAAGCAGCGCGAGGGGGACGGCGCATGCGAGCGCGATCATTTCGGTTTTCGTCCAATCCCAAAACCAGGAGGGCCAACTTTGGATGGATTGGTCGAACTTCAGTTCCAGACGCTGTCCGTAAATATGCGCGGGAAGGTAGAGAAGGTCGTTTGTCAGGAGGAGTAGGGGGACGAAGATCAGGGCTTGGACGATGCGCCGCCTGGATGCGGCTTGCGCCCAATCGCGAAACTTGGCCGAGAGGCCTGTGGCAATGATGACAACCAGGATCGCGATGCTTAGAAACTCGCTCGTGAAGTGCAGCCAGTAGCCGGCGTGCGCGTATTCGATGGCGCGTTCGAGTTTGTCCGGGGGGAGGGAATAGACCTGATGCGCTTGCAGCATTTCGACGTTCGCGATTATACCGCCGAATAGCAGAACGCCCGGAACACTGGAGTGCTCCGGGCGCAAAGATCACGGCCGAGGGCCGTCGTCAACTACTTGGAAACGGGTTTCGCGGCGCTGCTGGCCGTGGTGGCTTTCTTGCTGTGATGCTTCTTGCCGGTCTTCACCTTCGAGGTGGAGGTCTTGGCGGAGGCCGCCGGGGCGGTAGCGGGCGCAGCAGCCGGTGTTTGGGCTGCCAGGATGGCTCCCACGCTTAACAGAGAGGCGAAAATTAGTTTGTTCATTTGGTTCTCCTTTTGCGAGCGGTTCATTTCCGCCTCGCATAACCATCTTGCGGCCGGAAGCCAAATTGAACGATAGCCTGGGTACCGGGGTTCCTGGCACCAAAATGCGGGGGGAGCGCAGTGCAGATCTTAATGAATGAAACTTTATTTACCTGCTATCGTGAAGGTGAACAGTTCGACTGTAGAACTCTATGCCCCTCGTTTCTGTCAAGAATAAATACCAGGTGGTTATCCCGCGGGAGGTCCGCGAAGCAGTCGGTGTGGAGGTGGGCGATTTACTGGAGGCCAAAGCAGAAGCGGGGAAGATCACGTTCACGCCGAAGTCTGTGGTGGACCGTGGCATCGCCGAGAGCTTAGCCGATTTTGCGGCTGGTCGTTCCCATGGTCCGTTCAAGACGGATAAAGATCTCATCAGTTCGTTGCATCGAGAAAGTGCGAAGGTTCAGCCGAAAACAAGGTCAAAACGTAAGCCGGGGTAATGACCGCAAGCTATTCGAAACGATTCCTAAAGCAATATGCATCTGCCCCGTCGGCTGTGCGCAAGGCGTTCGACAAGCAAGCTGCACTTCTGCTTGAGAATCTGGCTCATCCCTCGCTCCATGCCAAGAAGTACGACGAGTCCCTGGATCTTTGGCAAGCGCGGGTCAATCGTGAGTGGCGTTTCTACTTCACGATCGATGGCGAAATCTACCAACTTCACGAGATCGTCAAGCATCCCAAGTAGGTACCCGCCGTTACCTACTTTCGGCCCCGGCAATAGCCTGCGTGGGCGATTCGTCGCCCGAGCCTTCTGAGCGATGCTATAGATGGCGTGTATTCCGACCCTGTTACCTATCGCAAGATCCTGCGGGTTCTCGTTATCGGCTTCTCGGCCGTTATCGCGCTGCTGATTGCAGCTGGCTTCATTGGGCTGAAGAGCGCGCAGCTGATTCAGGAAAACTCGGCCGAGATCGTGCATACCGGCCTGGTGACTACGCGCCTCATCGACGAATTACAGCGCGAACAGGATACGCTCAATGCCGCGTTCTATAAGCTGTCAAGCGGGCCCGAACTATCTGAGCGCGAGCGTTTGCTGGCTCAGTTAGACGAAGCCGACCAGGCCGTGGAACGCATTGTGGCTGAAGCGGCGGGGACGCCGCAGGCAGAACTGTGGCGCGAGCTGAGCACGGCGGTACAGGGGTTTTCGAGCGAGGCCCGGCGACTGCTGGTGCGGAAGAATGTGCCCAATTACACGTCGCGCGATTTGTTGCGGCGGCACGAAGAAGTGACGGCGATTGTCGGGAAAATGATCGCGAATAACTTCGCGCGAACGCTGGCGGCGCAATCGCGCATGGATCAGCGTTCGGCGCGGCTGGTGGCCGAATCGCTCGGTCTGCTGGGCGGGTGCCTGCTGCTGGCGCTGGTGTGCGCGATCTTCACGGTGCGGATCACGGCGCAGCTTTTCCATCGCATGGAGGAGCAATCATCCGAGCTGGCCCGCGTGACGTGGAGGATGTTGGAGACGCAGGAAACGGCCGCACGGCGGTTTTCACATGAGCTGCACGACGAACTGGGCCAGTCGCTCACCGCCATCAAGGCCAACGTGACGGCGCTAGATTCCGCGACGCCACCCGATCCGGCGCGCCTGGAAGACTGCCGGCGTTTGATCGATGAGGCGATCCAGAATGTGCGTGAGCTTTCGCATTTGCTGAGGCCGACCATTCTGGATGACTTCGGACTGGATGCGGGTATTCGCTGGCTGGCTGAGCGGTTTGGCCAGCGCACGGGAATCGAAGTCGATTACCGGTCGAGCTTTCAGGAGCGCCTGGCCGATCAGACGGAGACGCACTTGTTTCGAATCGTCCAGGAGGCTTTGACGAATATCGCGAGGCACTCCGGGGCTACGCGGGTGGCGATCGAGCTGGAGCGCAGCGGAAATCGGGTGCATCTGACCGTAAAGGACAATGGCAAGGGGTTTCAAAACAACGGAGCTTCTGGTTTAGGGTTGGTGGGAATGCGGGCGCGAGCTCAGAGCGTGGGAGGCGAATTGCAAATCGATTCGAGGGATGGCGTGGCCATCGACCTTTGGGCCCCGTTACAGGGTGCTACAAACTAAACATGCTGCGCATTCTTCTGGCCGACGATCACGCGATGGTGCGGAAGGGCTTTCGGCTGATTCTTGAAGCCCAGGCGGATATGCAGATTGTGGGCGAGGCGGGCAATGGCCGGGAAGCTGTGGAACTGGCCGAGCAGCTGCATCCGGACGTTGTGGTGATGGACGTGGCGATGCCGGAGCTGAATGGCATTGAGGCTACGCGCAGGCTGGTGGCGTCGGCGCCGAGAACGCGTGTTTTGGCGTTGAGCATGCACAAGGACTCGGTGTACGTGCGTGAGATTCTGCGGGCTGGAGCTCGGGGTTATTTGCTAAAAGACTCCATCGACAGCGATTTGGTTAGCGCCGTCCGAGCCGTGGCAAAGGGCGAAGGATACCTAAGCCCGGGGGTGTCCGACGCCGTGCTGACCGACTATCGAAAGCACGTCACCGATCCGCTGGATCTGTTGACCAGCCGCGAGCGCGAGGTGTTGCAAATGATTGCGGAGGGGAAGACTAACAAGGAAATCGCCGGATCCTTGAACTTGAGCGTCTACACGGTGGACGCGCATCGCGGGAAAATCATGGAGAAGCTGAATCTTCACTCCATCGGCGAGATGGTGCGGTTTGCGGTGCGAAATGGACTGATTGATTGATGCCGCTTGCTTATGCGCGCGGTTCCGTAGCGACGTTAGAAGGATTGATGCGATAGACCCAATTTGGCGAAGCGGGCGCCGCATTCGCGATCACGGCGTCGATCAAACCGCGCTGGGGCGCTAGCGAACAGACTGGATCGGTGGCGTCGGGGTCGCCCGTGTACATCATTGCCTGGCAGCGGCAGCCGCCAAAATCGCGAGCTCGGCGATCACACGAGCGGCACGGTTCCTGCATCCAATCTTCGCCGCGGAAGCGTTGGAACGAAGCCGACTCTTCCCAGATCCAGCGCAGCGGCTTCGATCGGACGTCGTCAAAAGTCAGATTCGGGATCACTCGCGCGGCATGGCATGGCAGCACCACGCCGGCCGGATCGATCAGTATGAGACCTTGCCCCCAGCCGCCCATGCAAGCTTTGGGGAAACGGGCGTAATAATCGGGCAGCACACAATCGATGCGCATGCGGCCCTTTAAACGCTCGCGCGCGGCGTCCACAATGGCGATGGTGTCACGTACCTGGTCGCGCGTAGGGAGCAGACGATCGCGATTCTCAAAAGCCCAGCCGTAGTATTGGACGTTGGCCACTTCCAGCTTGTCGACTTGCAGCTCTTCGGCCAGGGCGATCATTTCCGGCAAGCGCCCAAGATTGCCGCGATGAACGACAATGTTCATGGTGAAGGCGATGCGGTGCTTGCGAACGCGCTGCGCGAGATCCAGCTTGGCGGCGTGGGCGCGAGTGCCGGCGATCTCGTCCGCTTGGGCTTGCTCGGCGTCTTGGAAACTGAGTTGGAGATGATCCAGGCCGGCGGCGACCAGCCCTTCGAGCCGCGCATCGGCGAGTCCGATTCCGGAAGTGATCAGATTGACGTACAAGCCGGCTGCTCGTCCGGCTTTCACCAACTGCTCGGCGTCCGGTCTGGCAAGAGGTTCGCCGCCCGTCAGGTGCAACTGGAGCACCCCCAAAGCGGCGGCTTCGCCGAATACGCGCTGCCACTCAGCGGTAGTCAGCTCTTCGGAGCGCGAACGCATCTCGAGCGGATTGGAACAATAGACGCATCGCAATGGACAGCGATGAGTGACTTCGGCGATCAAGGCGCGTGGAACAAATCTCATTTGAAATCCAAGGCCCGCCTTTCCTCCAACGATGAGAGAAAGGCCAGCACTTCGCGGCGGATCATTTCGGGATCGGCAGCGCTGAACTCGGCTTGTAGCGTGGAGATGACGCCTCCGAGCGTGCGCGTTCCATCGCAGAGCTCGATGATACGCGGTCCGGGGCCGGTGAGCTTGAGCATGCTTTCGGGCAATAGCAGGACTGGGCCGAGATCGGCCGACTGGCTCATACGGCAACCAGCTGCGAGACGCGGAACATTTGTTGGAGCAGGTTCTGGCAATTCAACCTCAATCTGCATCCGGCCGGAACGCGCCCGGCGGCGGCCAGCCTGGCTGCACGTAAGCGAAATACAGCGCGTCCAATTGCGCCCACAGAATATCGCACTTCGCGCGCAATGCGCTGATGGCTGCGTCCTGTTCCACGCGGGTCTTGGCGTTTTCCTTGACCCAATTAAGAGCGAAATTCGCGTCCTCGGGCGCCTGCGTCAAGCGCGACTCGAAATACGCCAGGCTCGACGACAAATATGGATAGTGCACGATCATGCGATCCATGCGCAGGCTGATCAGATTCTTTGAAAACATTTCGGTAAGAGATGAAGCCACCGATTCGATAAAACTATGTTTGCTCACCAACGCGAGGTAGGCGTCGACGGCGTAACGGACCGCAGGCAGCACACCACGCTCGGAAATTACCAGATCGCGCGGGACGCCGGTGGCTTCGGCGAGTTTGATCCATTTTTCGATGCCGCCAGGAGTGCCGGGCTCTCCATCATGATCGACAATGCGTTTTCTCCACGCCCGCCGGAACTCCGGCGACTCGCTGCGCGACAGGATCAACGCGTCTTTGATCGGGATGGTTTTCTGGTAGTAGTAGCGGTTGAAGGCCCAGGCCTGCAGCTGGCCGCGCGTGAGCTTGCCCTCGTGCATCAGACGATGAAACGGATGCTGGTGGTGATAGCGCTCGTCGCCGACGGCGCGCAATTGCTGCTCGAGCTCCTGCGCACTCAGCAGAGCGTTTTCGGTAGCTGTCATATCTCGATCTCCATGCCATCCCGAGCCACTTCCCAGCCTGCGGCGCGAACCTCCGCGTAGGCTGCGCTCGATTCGTCGAGGATCGGGTTGGTGTTATTAATGTGGAAAAAAATCTTGCGCGCGCATTTGCTATCGCGCAGCGCTGCCAGCGATCCGCACGGGCCGGACAAAGGAAGGTGGCCCATCGCGGATGCCGGTTTTCCTCCGCCACGTACGCGGCACAACTCGTCTTCGGTCCAGAATGTACCGTCAAAGAACAGGACGTCCGATTCGTCGAGCCATTCGCGCCACGATTCTTCAACCTTGGCGACTCCAGGCAGATAGGCTATGCTGCCCGCCCGATTGGGACTCAATCAACAGACCGAGCACCGCTTCGCTCGCGTCCAGTTCTGATTTGCGGCTCTGCGTCGACGAATCCGGGAAAACCGCCGGGCAGGGAAAACGGTTGGAAGTTCAGCGGCCCGATCGAAAACTCGACGTCCGGTTGAATCTCTTTCCACGCCGCCTGTTTCGGCACGCGATCCAGCAGCGCGAACAGGCTATTGTCCTCGCGAAGAATTCGCAGCACGGAAGGCGTGGCGTAGATGTCCAATGGTTGAAATTCGCGCAGCGAAAGCAGACCGGCTACGGTGTCCGCCTCGGCGGCTGTGATTACGACAGACTGAATCGGGGAATGGAGCGATTGGCCAGCGGGCCACAATTGCGGGGTTGCTTCAATTTGAATTCTGATGTCGGGGGATGCGTTCAGAAGGGTCCAAGAAACGCCGTCTTCGCTGAGCGCAATTTGAGCTTGTGTGAGGGGTAGGCCCGCAAAGGTTCCCGATCGCAGCCTTTTACATTGCTGACAAGCGCAATTCCACTGAGGAAACGCGCCGCCGGCGGCCGCGCCGAGAACCTTCACCAGCATTTAACTTGAAGTTTAGAAATCGCCGTTGCTGTAGGAGTTGATCTCGCAGCTGCAGGAGATCTCTTCAATTTTCGGTGTCTGCCAATTCATTGTGTCGGCTCCTCAAGAGTGATACTAACTGCTACTGTACGGCAATGAGACTATCATAATTAGCAGTGCAGCGCAATCCTCGCCTGGGCACCTTCCGGGCTCTCCGCCACCCCCATTACCGCTCGCTTTGGATCGCCACGCTGGCTTCCGGGCTCGGCACCTGGATGCAGATTGTCGCGCAAAGCCTATTGGTATTGCGGCTTAGCGGGAATTCAGCCCTGGCTTTGGGAACCGTTTCACTGGCGCAGGCTTCCGCATTTTTCCTCTTCGCTCCCATGGGTGGGGCGTTCGCGGACCGGCACGACAAACGGCGGCTTCTGTTTCGGACGCAATCGCTACTGATGCTGATTGCATTCACGCTGGCCGCGCTGACCGCTTCCGGCGCAATTCGATTGTGGATGGTGGTGGCGTTGGCTTTTGCGTCCGGAGTCCTGTTGAGTTTCGATCAACCGGCTCGGGCCGCATTGCTGCCTCTCCTTGCGCCGCGGGAAGACCTGACCAACGCCATTTCCTTACAGACCCTGGCATTTAATGCGGCTTCGATCGCGGGCCCGCCGTTGGGAGGCGCCGTCGCGGTGGTGGCTGGTTTAGCGGGCGATTTCGCACTGAACGGCTGCAGCTACCTGGCGATTTTGGTGGCGCTGTTCCTCTTGCCGGCGGAGCTGACGGCTTCCCCCGCAGGATCGACTGGCTCTTCGCGAACCTGGGCCGCCGTGGCGGAAATGCTGGCAGTCCTTCGGAAGCAACCGGCGGTCTCCGCGGCCGTATTAGTCTACGCAGTGCTTTTGTTCGTTGCGCCTTCCCAAGCGCTTCTGGTCCCGTTATTCATCGCCGACATACTGCACGGCAGCGCTACGCAGCTGGGATTCTTGTTCGCGGCATCGGGCCTTGGAACCGTGGCGGGTTCTCTGCTGGTGGCTTCGTTCGGGGATTATCACAACAGAGGGCGATTGTTGGTTTCGGCCAACGCCGTGTGGGTGATTGCGCTGGCGATTTTCGCGCTCAGCCGGGGCTTTGCGTCGTCCTTCGCGATGTTGGCGCTGATGGCCGCCGCGCAGAGCGTCTTTACCACGCTTGTGATCGCACTAATGCAGGGAAGCGTGGAAGCCAAGATGCGCGGGCGGATCATGAGTTTGAACACCTTGCTCAATATGGGCGTGCGGCCGTTGGGCGATTTTCCGGTCAGCGTCGCGACGTCGTTTTTCGGGATCGCCAATGCTGCGCTGCTGTCGGCGGCAGTGGTGGCGTTGGCGGGGGTGTTGGTGTTTAGTTTACGGCCAGCGGTGTGGAGAAGTTAATAGATGGTTTACCGTTGTGGTTTACCTTACTGGTTTACCAGGGCGTATCCCACTCTGGCATACTAAAGCTAGCCTATGCCGCGCCAAAGAGTCATGGTTCCGTATCCTCCCGACGTGATCGCGGAAATCGATCAGATCGTCAGCCAGGGAAAGCGGACCGCATTCCTTGTCGAGCTGGCCAAGCGCGAGATCAAGCTCAATCGTCAGCGGCAAGCGCTGCGCGCGGCAACGGGAGCTTGGAAATCGGAAGACCATCCCGAACTGGCCAGGGGAGCGGCAAATTGGGTTCGCGAGATCCGCCAAGAGTCCGTGAAGCGATTCGAGAAAATCGAGCTGCACAGGGAAGCCGAATAGATGGCATTGACCTGCCTGCTCGACAGCAGCGTCATTATCGACGCTATCAACGATCGAAACCGTCGAAGTCAACTGCTGGAAGGGCTCCTGGCGGAAGGAATTTTGCTTGCATGCTGTTCGATCAACGTCACGGAAGTCTCGATGGGCATGCGCCCCAACGAAGCCGACAAGACGGAGGGGTTCCTTGCGAGTCTGGAATTTTACGCCGTGACCTTCGAGGTGGCTCAATACGCTGGCGCGCTCTACCGAGAATGGCGACAAAAGGGCCGGACAATTGCGCTGCCGGACGTGACGATCGCTGCTGTCGCGATTATGAATGGATTGCAGTTGGCGACGGATAACCCGAAGGATTTTCCAATGTCTGAACTGCGCATTCACCCACTCCCGCGAACCGAAGCCGTCGAAGGAATCGACGTCGGATAAAGGGTCGATGCGGAAATCTCTTTTGGCCGGCGATAATCAGGAATAAAGCGCAGACGGCTAAAACTGCGTCAGGCCCAGAATGTTTCCGTCTGGATCTTTGAACCACGCGACCTTTGCGGCGCCACCCGGCGCTGTCCAAATACCCTTCTCGTCCTGGTCTGGAAAGCCGTAATGTTCGAACTTCACGCCGGCGGCCTCAAGTTCCTCCACCTTGGCCGCGATGTCGGGAACTTGCCAGCCTAACGCCGTGTATTGGCCCCCGAGAACTTCTTTCACCCTTTGAACACGCAGCATGATTCCAGCGGCGTCAAAGACCAATGCGAAATGACTGTCTTCAACCAACGTAAGCCCCAGCTTGTCGCGATAGAAGACTTTGGCGCGTTCGGAATCCACAGTCGCGCAAAACGCCATGATTTTGGACGATCCAAGTAGTGCCACGATGTTACAATACCAATTCCCTACATGGACCAGCTCAAAGCCCTTATCCGGGAAGTTGCCGATTTTCCTAAGCCCGGAATCAATTTCTACGACATCACGACGCTGCTGAAGGATGCCGCCGGACTGAAGAGCGTGATTGGCTCGCTGGCCGAACATTATCGCTCGAAGAAGGTCGATGTCGTCCTAGGAATTGAGGCGCGCGGATTCATCATCGCCCCGGCAGTTGCTTATGCGCTGGGATACGGCTTCATCCCGGTTCGCAAGGAGCATAAGCTGCCCGCAGCACGGGAGCGTGTCGAGTACGCGTTGGAATATGGGACCGACGTGCTGGAGATCCACAAAGACGCCATCTCTCCCGGCCAAAACGTGCTAATCATCGACGACGTGCTGGCCACTGGTGGAACTGCTGCGGCCGTGGCGCGCCTGGTGGAGATGCTCGGCGGCAAAGTGGCTGGCCTGGGGTTCATCCTGGAACTGGACTTCCTGAACGGGCGCGAGAAGCTGACGGGATACGACCTGTTCTCGCTGCTGCATTACTGATGCGGCGCGTTACGATCCGTTCGCTGGCCAAGATTAACCTCGACTTGCGGGTTCTGCGGAAGCAGCCGGACGGCTTCCACGAGCTCAGAACCATCTTCCAGACCATCTCACTGGCCGACGCCATTGAGATCGAGTACCAGCGGGGGCGGACCAAAATCGAGCTGAAGTCCAACTTTAATATTCCAGGCAATCTGATTGTACGGGCAACAGATAGCGTCATGAAATTCATGCGAGCCACGGGAGGTCTGCAATTCAGCCTGACCAAGCAAATCCCGATGGGTGGGGGGCTCGGGGGTGGGTCCAGCAACGCAGCCTCGATGCTTCTGGCATTGCCGGCGCTTTTGGGAAAGCGGGTGCCTCTTGAAAAGCTCATGGAACTGGCGGCGGAACTGGGCAGCGACGTGCCTTTTTTCCTGCTGGGCGGAACCGCGGCCGGCCTGGGGCGTGGAACGGAGCTTTATCCGTTGCCAGACGCGCCATCCCGGCCGGGCTTACTCATTATTCCTGGAATTCACTCCTCCACCCCGGCCGCCTACGCCGCGCTACAGCGTAAAGTGCTTCCAGAAGTTCCACCTGATATCATCAACAAGTTCCAATCGGTTGCCTGGGACACGGAACGGGATGGATTAACGACTTTGAAACGGTTGTGTTTCGCCAGCATCCTCAACTAAAATTGATCAAGGGAAAGCTGCTAAAATTAGGTGCTTGGCGGGCGATGATGACCGGGAGCGGGTCCGCGTTGTTCGGACTGTTTCCCAGCCGCGAATTGAGGGATCGCGCCGCCGGTTGGTTCAGGAAAGAGTTCTCTAGCTATCAAGTGCATCCCTTTGCGATGGTGACCCGCCGCCGCTACCAGGCGCTCTGGCGGAGGCAGTTGGAAGTGTCGCCCGGAAATAGAACATGGCCGCCCCAAGACCGGTACGCACAATGAGATTCGAGCAGCTGAAAATCTTCACGGGCAACGCCAACCCGTCGTTGGCGGCGAAGATCTGCGCCTCCCTGGGTCGCTCGCTGGGCTCGGCGGAGGTGGAACCGTTCTCGGACGGCGAAATTCGGCTGCAGATCCTTGAAAATGTGCGCGGAGCCGATGTTTTCGCCGTACAGCCTACCTGCACTCCGGTGGACCGGCACCTGATGGAATTGCTGCTGATGATCGACGCCCTGAAGCGGGCTTCAGCGGAACGCATCACGGCAGTGTTACCCTATTATGGGTATGCGCGGCAGGATCGGAAAGACAAGCCGCGAATGCCCATTTCCGCCCGGTTGATCGCAAATCTGATTCAGAGGGCCGGCGCGGATCGTGTGCTCACTTTGGACCTGCACGCGGCACAGATTCAGGGGTTCTTCGATGTTCCCGTGGATCATCTTTTCGCCGCGCCGGTGATGCTCGAATATTTCGAGTCCATCGGGCGCAGGGACATGACCGTGGTTTCGCCGGATGCCGGGGGCGTGGAACGCGCGCGCGCTTTCGCCAAGCATTTGAACGCGCCGCTGGCGATTATCGATAAGCGCCGCACCGAGGTGAACGTCGCGGAAGTGATGCACATCATCGGTGATGTGGAAGGGCAGCATTGTTTGATCGTGGACGATTTGATTGATACAGCCGGAACGCTGGTGAAGGCCGCCGAGGCGCTGCTGAAGCATGGCGCGCTGAGCGTGCGGGCTTGCGCCACGCATGCCGTATTATCCGGACCGGCCGTGGAGCGGATAGAGACATCTTGTTTGCAGGAAGTTGTAGTAACCAATTCGATTCCCTTGCGCGACGAAGCCATGCGGTGCAGCCGCATCAAAACGCTGTCAGTGGCGCCTTTGTTAGCCCGGGCCATCCAATCCATTCACGAGGATGGTTCGGTAAGCACCCTATTTATTTAGAAACCTGCCGGAGTAAAACCAATGAGAAAAGAAATTACAGTTACGGCCGAAGCGCGTTCAACGCGCGGCAAGAACGAAGCGCGCCGTTTGCGCGTGAAGGGCCTTTCGCCAGCCGTGTTATATGGGTCCGATCGCGATGCGGTGGCGGTCTCGGTGAATCCCAAGGATGTGAACAAGATTCTGCACAGCAACACGGGGCACAACACCATTTTCAATCTGGCCGTGCAGGGCGGCGAAGCTACGCCGGTGATGATTGTAGATTGGCAGAGCGATCCGGTGAAGGACACGCTGCTGCATGTCGACCTGAAGCGCATCGATCTAGCCAAGCGCAACGCGTTTAAGGTGCGGGTGCATACCACCGGCGAGCCCAAGGGCGTGAAGCTGCAAGGCGGCTTGCTGGAAGTGATCACGCGCGAAATCGAGATTGAGTGCCTGCCCGGACGACATTCCGGAGTTGTATACGGTGGACGTGACGGAATTGATGATCGGCCAAAACTTGCGCGCCGGCGACATTCCGCTGGGCGAATCGGTGACGTTGCTGAGCCCGCCCGAGCAGGTGATCGCGCACGTGGTCGCGCTGAAGGCCGAGGTTGTGGAAACTCCTGCCGAGGGAGCCGTTGCTGCAACACCAGCCGAGCCGGAAGTGATCAAGAAGGGTAAGAAGGACGAGGACGCGGAAGCGGAGCCTGAGAAGGGGAAGAAGAAGTAGTTTGGGAACGGGAATACGAGGAATACGGGGAAGACAAGGAATACGGCCGGTTCTGAATACCTTGTATTCCTTGTCTCCCTCGAATTCCTTGTATTCTCATGCCTGAGTTCGAGAAGCTGATCGTGGGTCTCGGGAATCCCGGTGAAGAGTACGAGCTGACCGCTCACAATCTCGGGTTCATGGTTGTCGACCAGTTGGCGGAGCGGCACGGGATTAAAGTCGGCCGCAAGGATTCGATGGCGTTTGTGGGGCAGGGAATGGTGGCTGGCAAGAAAGTGCTGCTCGCCAAGCCGCAGACGTACATGAACGTCAGCGGCGAGTCGGTGCAAGGGTTGTTGGTAAAGAATGAGATTGCACCGGGGGATCTGGTTCTGGTTTACGATGAACTGGATTTACCCTGGCAGTCGGTTCGGATCCGGCCGAATGGTTCGGCTGCCGGACATCGCGGCGTCGATTCGGTAATCCGCTGCGTTGGGACCAAAGAGTTTCCCCGGGTTCGCCTGGGAGTTCATGGGGGCCGTCGCGAAAAGGACGGCGCTCAAATCGTGCTCGCGAAGTTGAAGCGGGCACATAGAAAAGAGTTGGATGAACTGCTGGACTATGCTTCACAGGCAGTGGAGTCCATCATCGCTGAAGGCGTCGAAAAGTCCATGGCGAAATATAATCGTCGCGCCCAAGGCTTAAATGAGGAAGAATGAGGATCTACGAAGAGTTGTTTATTCTCCGGCCGGATGCGCCGGAAGAAGAGATCGATCATCTGATCGAACAATTGACTACCTACATCGCCTCCCAGGGAGGGAATGTGGACAAGTCCGACAAATGGGGTTTACGCAAGCTGGCCTATCGCGTGCAAAAACGCAATGAAGGCTACTATGTGCTGCTGCAGTTCACCACCAAGCCCGAAACCGTGCTGGAAGTGGAGCGCCGCTTGCGCGTTTCCGATTTGGTGATGAAGTTCCAGAATGTGCGCATCGACGAGAAACTGAAAAAGATCGAGAAGCGCAAGAAGGAACGCGAAAAGCGGGCTGCTCGTAAACCTGCGCCGCCGGCCGCTCCCAGCGTGCCGCTGGAGCATGCGATGGCGGGCGCGGCGGAACCCACTGGACCCAGACCAGGCGCCCCCATGCCGGGCGCGCCGTTGCCCGGCGCTGCTGTAGCCGAGAAGGTAGGAGAATAGCATGGCCGAACAACGAGGCGGACGTCCCATTAGCGGGTCCATGCGACCCACCGGCGGCGACAAGGCGCTGGCTACGAAGAAGCAATATTTCCGGCGAAAGAAGGTCTGCCGGTTTTGCGTGGAACGAATCGACGATATCAATTACAAGGACGTGCGAATGCTCTCGTCCTTCATTTCCGAGCGCGGCAAGATTGTTCCGCGGCGCATCTCCGGCGTTTGCACGCCGCACCAAAAGCGGCTGGCCGAAGCCATCAAACAGGCGCGGAATATCGCATTGATTCCGTTCGCGACGGCGATATAGGAGATTGCCATCATGGAAGTGATACTGAGAGAAGATGTCGAAAAGCTGGGTACGCGCGGCCAGTTGGTCAAAGTCGCCAACGGCTACGCGCGCAATTTCCTGCTCCCCAAACGGCTGGCGGTAGCCGCCACGGAGTCCAACAAAAAGATCGTGGAACAAGAGCGCCAGGCGCACTTGCGGAAAGAAGCCAAGGTGGAGGCCGAGGCCACTGATTTGGCGAAGCTGATGACGGCGGTGGTGGTGACGATCAAGCAAAAGGCCGGCGAAAACGGCCAGCTGTTTGGCTCGGTGACATCGAAAGACATCGCCGATGCGCTGGAAGCGCAGGGCTACACCATCGAACGCCGCAAAATCGTCTTCGATGAGCCGATCAAGTCGCTCGGCGAATTCAAGGTTCCCCTCCGGCTGCACCGCGAAGTTACCACTGAAATCGCGGTTAACGTCGTCAAAGAAGAAGAGTAGTTCTTCTGCCACACCCCGATCTGATTCTGGAGCCGGAGCGCTATGCCAGCGTTCCGGCTTATCAGCTGCTGCAAGCGGCCGCGCACGGATATATCGCGGTAGATCAGCGGGTGCTGCACGCCATTCTCGATCGCGGGGAGCAGTCCATCCCCGACTTGGTCCGGTTCGCGGCCGAGGATCATACGGACGATCTGATGGATCTGGATCCGATGTTGATCGACGTGTTCCGTGTTTTGCGGACCAACGAGGCTTTACCATTCTTCATGAGCGTCGTTCGACGCAACACCAGCGACGTCCCTGACGATCTGGTGGAGAGCGTTGTTCAACTGGGCGCCCCGGCTGTAGATCCCCTGCTCGAATTGCTCGACGAATTGGATCCAGGCGACGCGGGCGACGTGCCCTTTGTACTGGCTGCGCTGCGCGTTCCCGACACCCGAATCTTGCAAGCTCTTACACAGCGGTTGGAGAACGATCCCCAAGACGCAGCGCTATGCCTGGAGATTTATGGCGATCGGGGGGCCATACCGGCGCTGGAGGCGGCACTGGCCAAGATTCCGGCCGACGATTCGCGTTCGCGCGCTCCCATCCAAGCCGTCATCGAGAGCCTGGGTTTACCGGTGGTTCCTTCGTCAGAAACGGACGAGCCGTTCGACATTTGGGGCTTGTATCCAGGGGAGGCGGCACCGGACTTTGCGGCCCTGGAAGATCAAGACCGGCTGGCGATGCTGGAGAAAGGCTCGGCCAAGCTGCGAGCCGAAGTTGCGCTGAGTTACCAAGGCACGGACCTGTCCTCCGCCGTGCGGGCCCGTCTGATTCAGCTGGCGAAAACCGATCCCGACCCTGTGGTACGGGGGGCTGGTTGGGAAGCGCTGGGCGAGATTGGCGATGATTCGGAGTTGCTTCAGGTAATGCTGAAGGTTCTGGACAATCCGGACGCAGCTGTTGAAGAACGGGCGGGCGCGGCTGTAGGTCTGGCCGAACAATGCGACAATCCGGCGGTGTACGAGGCGATTTTGAGCCTGTATCAGGAACCGAGCGGACGCGCCAAGGCGCTGAAAGCCATGGCGAGGTCGTTCGACAAGCGCTTTTCCGACTATCCGCCAATGCATTTGGACGACCCGGACCCAGCCATCAAGACCCAGGCCATCTGGGGCGTCGGATATTTGAATCTGTCGTCAGAAGCGCCGCGGCTGGAAGAGCTGTTCGAAGACGCCGAGTTCCGCTCCGATGCGCTTTTCGCCTACGCGCTTTCGGTACCGGGCGAAACATCCACCGGCCGCGTGCGTGCGTTGATGAAAAAGGTGGAGGAAGCCGCCGGCGGATTCCTGGAAGACGAAGAGGATTTGGTTCGCATCGCGCTGGATCAGCGCTTGCTGCTGCACGGAAAAGCGCCGGTGTTCTTCCCCGACGAAGCCGAAGAAGAAGAACCGGAAGCCGCGGTTGCGCCGCCACAACCTGGCCGCAACGATCTTTGTCCCTGCGGCAGCGGCAAGAAGTACAAGAAGTGCCACGGCGTCGTCAACTGAACGGCGGTCGTGTTACTTTCGTCCCATGAATCCCTATGCCGGCTACATGGGCCACCAATCCCCGTTGGATGTGATCTCCGAGACGCCGGCCCGGTTGGCGCAATTGCTGGACGCGATCGGCCCTGAGCGCCTGGAGACGCCCCCGGCGCCCGGAAAATGGAGCGCCCGCGACATCCTGTGTCACCTCACTGACTGCGAAATGGTGTTTGGCTTTCGTCTCAGGCAGACGCTGGCGGAGGATCATCATGTGATCCAGCCCTTCGATCAAGACCTGTGGGCGAAAAGCTATTCTTCGTGCGATACCCGGCTGGCGCTGGCTGCTTTGTCGGCGCTGCGAGCCTGGAATGTAGTGCTAATCCGGTCGGCCAAACCGGCCGATCTGACGAAACCAGTGACGCATCCCGAGCGGGGAACCATGACGTTCCAGACCATTATCGAAACGATGGCGGGACACGACCGGAATCACATTCAGCAGATTGAAGCGATAGCGGGGAGCTAGATTAGTCGCAGACGGTGGTAGCGACGGCGCGTTTGACGATGGCTTCCGCGCGACGCCAATCTTCTTCCGCAGTTCCATCCGGGCGTCCTGCGCTCTCCCAAATCAGTTCGGCGAGGGTAGGGACATCGCTGGCGTAATCTTCGCCCTTGAACACGCGGATCTGCTCGGACTCGGGCAGCAACGATCGCAGGAACGCATCACGCGCATGATTGTAGGCTAAGTGCGCTCTTTCCAGTTCGATTAGCGCGGATTCAAACCCTTTCCCGTCGGCATTGTGCTGTGAAGCCAGTAACTGTACGCGTTCGGCCTTCTTGGAAAACTCCTCGAAAGCATCCCGATACTCAGTCTCAACCTCCCGTATCATCGTCATGTTGTATTAGACGATTCCACTTGGTGAAAGGTTCGGCTTTCTGCGGTACTTTTCTTGCGTAGTACGGCTCGGGAGAGCGGCTTTTAGTTTCCGAGATCCACAAACGGTTTGCCGCGCAATCTGTAGTCGGGTTCCTTCAGATTCGGGTTCAGCTCGATGGTGTCGAAGCGAACCTCGATGCCTTGCGGCTGGCTATCCGGCTTGATTTGCATGGTCTTGGGATAAAAAGTATTCCCGTTCTGCACGTAATCCGAATAGGTGACTATCGCCGATCCAAGTCCTGCGGCAGTCGTAATTTTCACGCGTTCCGGGCGCAGATTGGAGTCTAACCCGATCGAAATTTTCTGAGTTCCAGCCTCGGCGAACAGAACGAACTCTTGGCCGGGCACCGGTTCGGCATGATCAGCCACCAGTTTGTAACCGGCGCTTCCGAGGCGGGCCATCAAGGCCGGCAATTGATAATCGCGAATCAAACCGAAGTCGGTGGGGAGTTCCAACGCTTCATCACCTTTCAGGTTCTTGCTGGCCTTGAACTCGCTGCCCGAGAAACTCACCTCGTGCAACAGTTTGCCAGACTTGGCTTGGAACAGGCCACGATCCGCGCGATTGCGCATCAGCAAAGTCCAGCGGACGCTCTTGCCGTCGTGCCCCCACAATGTCGTGCTGCCCACAGCTTGCACGGAGTCGAGCGTCTTGAGCCCTTCTTCGCCTCCGATAGCCGCGATCATTCGCTTGTACAGGTTGGTCCCAAAGGCTTCCCGCGCCGCGCGGTCAGGCTCCAGCGTTACTGACACAGTGGAGCTTTTGGCCGCCTCCACCAGCACGGTGCTTTGATTTCCAAGGAAACCTTCCTTGGAAAAATCCACCACCCAATTTCCGGGCGTCAGACCGGTAGCTTGCAACGCGCCAGCGGCGGTTGCTCCCAGCGACGTGCCGTTCAGGCTGACCTGGCATTCGGCCGGCGCGCAGGTGAAGTTGAGGCTACCCTTGGGCGCCGGTTTCGGTGCAACCACGGCTGCGGCGACGGGTTTTGCCGCTTTGCTCTTGATCACGTCCAAAATTTCCCCGGAGGCTCCCGCGGATTGAATCTTGGAAAGCGTGTCGGACGAAAGCGCGAAAGCGATGCCGCGGTTCTCGATGGCTTCCTTGCGCCGCCGCATGGGGATGGCGTCTTGCTTCAGCAGCGTCAGCACCTGATCGAGCGTGAACGGGTCGCCGGTAAGAAATGTGTCGGCTTTCTTGCCATGCGCGGATTTCGCGTCACTAGCGGCGTAACCCGATGGAGGAATTCCGACCAGCGCGACGAACAGCGCGGCCGGCCAAATCAACGACAGAATCTCACGTCTCATATCAGTCCTTGCTTACTTCAACGCTGCTTCAGCTTCTTGAGCGTCGCGCACCTTTTTCTTCCATGCCAGCGCCGCGCTATTGTTTGGGTTGTTAGCCAAGACCTGATTCACCAGCGCCAGGGCTTCGGTATACCTGCCGGACTCCCAGAGTGTCCGCACCGGGCCGTTCAAAGTCTGCTTGGCTGAGAATTCTGGATTGCCGAGGTCGTTCGGTCCGGATTCGCCCGGCTTGGAAGTCGCCGGCTCTTGCGGGACAGCCGCCGGTGGAGGGTTGCCAGGCGCAGGTACGGGGCTTGGCTGAGCGGCGACGGCGGGAACCGCGGTCTTGTTCTGCGATGCCCGCAGGCCCTGGCGCGATACCAGCGAGCCCACGATGCCCGCCGCCAGGATCAAACCGGCTGCCACAACGGCAAGCCGCTTTTTGCTGCCAGCGCGCGGCGGCATGGTCTTCAAAGGCTGAGGCGTTTGTTGCCGCGGGCGGGCCTTCACAACGGGAACCGCAACAGGCTCTGCGCTGGCAGCAGCGGGTGTTTCGATCAGGGGCTCCGGCGAGACTGGCGCGGCCTGTGGTTCGACGGGCGCTTCCTTCGCAGGTTGTGGCGGTTCTTGGATCACGGCCGCCGGCGCAACCACTAACGGAGCCGGCGTTACCGGGGCGAGCGGCGTATTGTTAGCCCCCATGTCCCGAAACGCCGTGGGCATGTCCAAGAACGGGACCGCCGTTATCGGCGGGGCCACCGGAGCAGCGGCCGAAACCCGGCGGCGTAGCTCCTGTGCGGCTTGATACAGCCCGGCCGCAAACTCCTCGGCGGTCTGCAGGCGTTCCGCGGGATCCTTGCGCATGGCGCGCTGCACCAACTGCTCGAGTTCCTCGGGAATCTGCGCATCCAGCTGTCGCAGCGGTTGAGCCTCACTGTGAACGATTTCGCGAGGTATCAAGCCGGGTTCGGCGGCGAACGGGTACTTTCCAGCCAGGAACTCGTACATCAGCAGTCCCAGCGAGAAGATGTCGGACCGGGCGTCGAAGGGCTGTCCCAGCACCTGCTCGGGCGACAGATAATTGACCACCAGGCCTTCCGGCCGGCTGCCTGCCTGCAGCAGCGCCGCGAGCCATTTCGCGATCCCGAAATCGAGGATGGTAATGTCGCGTTCGCCATCCACGAACACATTGCTCGGTTTCAGATCGCCATGCGCGATTTCGCGCGAATGCGCAAACGCCAGTCCTTCGGCTACTTGGGCTACCAACGCCAGCTTTTGCCCCAACGGCAATTCCCGGTTCTGCTGCATGAACCACTGCAGGTCCATGCCGGTGCGCCATTCGGAGACCACGAACAGGCCTTCTTCGACTTCCCCCATGTCCTGAACTTTAACTACGTGACGATGCACCAATTCAGCACAGGAGGCCAGGTGGCCGCAGAACTGTTCCTTCGCCTCCGGGGTCAATCCGGGGACCGTCTGCAAGACTTTAAGCGCGAATTCCCGGTTGCGGAAACTGTCGCGAACCCGGAAAGTGGTGCCGGCCGCGCTAGCTCCAAGCTGCTCGATTACCTGATACTTGCCGATCGACTTCATTTTCAAATGTCCTCACGCCGGCCGTTCTAGTTTCGCCGGCGCCTTTCACCAAAGAAGGATCCGCAGCGCTTTCTGCACTTACTTACTCAGATCGGACGGCGGAGGAGCCATCTACAGGCCACCTTAGATCTTCAGTAGTTTTAGAGCGGTTCCTCCGGTGTTGACCGTAGGTGTTTGTGGGGTGTAGGCGGTAGGGGAGAGTTCGGGAAGCTGGATTTCGATTTCCCGGCCAAAACGCAGCCGGTTAGCGCCTGCAAGTCGTTGAAGGCGCAGGTGTGCAACGTTGCGTGCCTCGGGAAGCTTCCTCTTATCGTCAAGCTGCGCCTAAACTCTTAACCGGAGGAAACATGATTCGTCGAATTCGTGGCGGCAACATATTAGCAGCGCTTCTATTCCTGTCGGGGGCGGCAACCGTATTTGCCAGTTCAATCAATTATCTGGACCTCTCGGCCGAGTCCTACAACGGAGGCAGTCCGACCGGGCAAGTGTCGGGGCTGGTGACCTATAACAGCACCACCGGGGCAACCGCCAGTATCCAGCCGGGAGGTGTAACCACGTACAGTGAGCCCTCGGCTCTTGGCTTGACCTCAGCGACCGTTCAGACCGCCAGCTCCGATTTCGTTGATTCTTGCATTCCAGGCGGCTGCAGCATCGGCACTGTGACATCGTCGGCGCTGGCCACGGGGGATCTGGCAAGCGGATCGGTGGGAGTTTACAGTTTTCCCTCCCAGGTTGGAGGCGTAGTCTCCGAGGCGACTGCCTCCGCGATGCTCAAGGATTCCCTCACGTTCGATGTCGCGGGAGCCAATAGTTCAACCGTCACGGACATTGGCGTCACCTTCACGGTGGATGGCAACGTGACTTATGCCAATGGCAGCGGCGCCGAGTTGACCGACTCGATGCTGTTCGGAGGGGCAAATATCGACTACGTATATGACTCGGCCGGCACAGATCCAAACCATATCGTTGAGGTAGGAGGCTGGGCGTCGTACAACGTCGTTTCTGAGAGTGCCGATAGCTTCATCTTCTCGGGCGTCTATGCGCTGACCGGGGCCAGCGATCAGCTGACCACCCAATTCCTGCTGTCGCTGCAGTGCCAGGGGGATGCGTCCTGCGACGTCAGCCACACCGGAGCGATGAGCTTCACGCTTCCTTCGAACGTCACGTTTACTTCCGCTTCCGGCGTGTTCCTGACTCAGCCGTTGACCACGGCTACGCCGGAGCCGTCGTATGCGGGTTTGCTCGGGCTTGGATTCGTTGGAACGATCATCCTGGCCAGGCGCTTACGGCGCCGCGCGGTCCGGCAGAACTAGTACCCGCGAGAATCGTCCCGGAGCCCTTGGGCGGCGACCTTCCGCTTTCGGTCAGCTATACTGACCGAAAGCGGAAGAAATCGTCGTCTCATGAGTGCCTATCCGGATGCCGCGGCGCAGCCTGGTCTTCAGCCAGGCCAAATGGCACAGGTCCGCGAACAGCTCAACCGAATTGCAGCTTCGCCGGGTTTTTCGAACTCCCAACGCAAGACACAGCTTCTACGTTACTTAGTGGATGCGGCGCTGGCCGGGCGCGGCGGCGAAGTGAACGAATACGCCATCGGTCTGGATGTATTCGAGCGGCCTGCTTCCTTCGATCCTCGCATCGACTCTACCGTTCGCGCGGAAGTGAGCCGGTTTCGGGGGAAGTTGAAGGAGTATTATGCCGGACCAGGCAGCCAGGATGCAGTTTGGATCGACCTCGGGTCCAGAGGATACGCGGCTACTTTCGTCTTCCGTGATCCCGAACCGCCTGCCACCATAGCCGCGCCGGAGCTTGCCAGCCCCGAGACGCAAGTTCGGCCCAGGAAGAAACTTCGACTCCTTGCGGCGGTCGCGGCATTCGCCGTGGTGACTCTGACAACCCTCGCTATTGTTTTGCGTTCTAGAAGCGTTTCCGACGGACCCGTCCGTTCGCTGGTGGTGCTACCGTTTGTGAACCTTTCCTCGAACCCCGGAAACGATTACTTGGCCGACGGATTGACGGAAGAGCTGACCAATGAGCTGGCGCAATGGCAGGATCTTCGGGTGGTGGCGCGCACTTCCGCCTTTCAGTTCAAGGGCAAAGGCATCGACGTGCGTGAAGTGGGCCGGCTGCTGGACGTGGATGCGGTGCTGGAAGGAAGTATCGACCGGCAGGCCGATCGGCTGCGCGTTACCGCCCAACTGAATCGGGCCTCGAACGGATATCACATCTGGTCGCGCGAGTTTCAGGCGCACTCGGAAGACACCACGGCGCTCGAGGACGAAATTGCGCGCGCCATCGCGACTGCGATTCGAGCCAAGGGCCAGGCGCTGCCGGAGCTCTCCAGTGCGACGGCCAATGCCGAGGCGCACGATCTTTATCTGCAGGGAATGTATCAGTACTCCTTCCAAACGGCCGACTCTTGCCGCAAGGCGATTGGCCTGCTTCAATCGGCGCTGGCAAAAGACCCCGGGTACGGCAGTGCGTATATCGGCATTGCGCGGGCGCACATTTCGCTGGTCCACCTGACCGCCGAAGCACCGGAGGAAGGTCAGAAGAACGCTAAGGCGGCTTTGGAAAAGGCCATCGATTTGGATCCGCACAACGCCGAGGCACATGGCCAGATCGCCCAATTGATCTATGTTTGGGATTGGAATTGGCCGTTGGCGGAGCAACAATTTCAGAGCGCTATCCGCGATGGTGCGCAATCCACGACACGTTCCTACTATGGATGGGCGCTTGCAACGCGCGGGCGTTTTGAAGAAGCCCACCAACAGTTTCGGATCGCGCAGGATCTGGATCCTCTAGGAATGGGGCCGCGAACCAACGAGGTGATGGCCTATCTGCTGGAACGGAACTACGGGAAAGCAGAACAGATGCTGCGCGGAATCCTGGAGCGCCGTCCGAACGCGCTAGACGCCCACCTACTTTTGGGATTGATTGGCGCCATGGGGCACGATTGCCAATCGGCAGGCGATAACTTCGGCTGGAGCGCACGAGCGATGCACGGGCCCGTAACCACGTTTGGCCTGGCGTTGATTAGCGCCTGCAGGCACGAACCAGCAACGGCGCAGAAATACCTTCAGGAAGCAGCATCCGGAGCCGGTACCGGCTTCGTCTCTCCTTACCAATTGGCCATCGGTTACGCATATCTGGGGGACCGGGAGCGGGCGTTCTCGTTCCTCGAAAAGTCGGCTGCGGCCAAGGAAGGGCAAATCCTTTACATCAAGTATGACCCGGCCTTCGACCAGATTCGCTCCGACCAGCGGTTTACCGCTCTCGAGAACAAGTTGGGACTTGGTTCTCTTTAAGTGGTCGGCGAGTAAGGAAGTGTTTTAGAATCGAGAGAGCAGCAACGTAGGGCGCGTAGCTCAGTTGGTTAGAGCGCCTGCTTCACACGCAGGAGGTCGCAGGTTCGAGTCCTGCCGCGCCCACCATTGAATACCCAAAGAATCCAGATTCCAGGGGTCTACGGCTATCGGGGAGCTTGAATGGAACATCGACTACCGTACTCGCCACTTGCGGTTCACCGCGAGAGATGATCGGGTGATACCGCCACTGCTGGACGGCCGCTACTGCGGCAGGAATCAATTCGGGCGGTCCGCTGATTTCTTCGACGCGCATCACACTGCCGTTTTTTCAAATGGTTACGAGCAACGAAGCGGTTCCCTGTACACGCGCCGCCCTTGAGAACTCAGAATCCAGAATTCCATGCCGCCGACTACGGCTTCAGTAAGCCCGCGTGCCGTTCGGGGCTCGACTCCCGAGTATGAACACTCATGCGGTCTTCGCCGAAGCTCGTCGTCTTCTTCGCACTTGCTTTTCTTGTCATTCTATTGCGCCCCACTTCAAATGAGCCGCGACCTGCCACAGTGTTTCTTCTCGTCCGCGGTCAGATCATTAACGTTCTTGGCGTAGCACAGGACCAGACAAATTCGTACCGCACTACTCTGTAATTCCCGCCAGTCTCTTATAGGCCCGGATCGCGGCGTTTTGAAACTCCCACGCCTGTTGCCCGGATGGCGGCGCGCCCTTCCACTCGAGTTGCCATGCGAACCCACGAAAAAGCGGTCGCGCGATTACGCCCAGAGCGCTTTCGGCAAACTCTGGATACTTTTGCGCGGCTTCCGAGAGAGCAAGGCGGTTCAACTCCGGATCGATCTCGAGCATGCTATAGCGTTGAACCACCTTGCGGCACGTGCGCTGCTTTGTCCTGCTTCTCCTGGTCCTCCAGGCAAAGCGCCGCCCAGGGAACGGCTTCCAGGCGATTCGCTTCAATTTGCCGTCCGTCGACGGTGCACTTGCCGTACGTGCCGTTTTCAATCCGTTGCAAAGCTTCCCGCACTTGGGTCAGCGTTCGCGACGCGAAGGTATCTTCTTGCAGAGCTTCCGACGTGCCCTGCGATGAGGTGGCGTCATCGGTAGAGTCTCGGACCTCCGCTGTACCGGAATCGCGCGCTTCCTCTTCCAGGCGCGCAATCTCCTGGGAAAGTTCGCGTTCTTTGTCGAGCAGGCGCCGTTTGAAATGTTCGGTATTCATCGCAATTCGAGTATAGCGTTCCAACGCCCAACCCCCTGAGATTTACTGAACCGCAGTCCTGCGCCCAGCATCCTAGTCCGTGTCCCTTAGGTTCGGAAAGGAGAAATTTCAGTATGAACTTCCTCGAAACCATCCTGTCCTCTGGAGGTGGCGCCGTGGTCCAACAGCTGGCCGGAAAATTCGGCATTAGTCCCGACCAAGCTGTTTCTTCTGTCTCAGCTATGCTCCCCGCTTTAGCGGGTGGGGTCAAAGAAAAGCTCGCCAGCGGCGATAGCTCAGGGTTGTCCACGCTCATTGGCGGTGGCAGCCTGACCAAGTTCGCAGACGATCCGTCGAGTCTGGCAACTCCGGCGGCGATTGAGCAGGGCAAGTCCCTGCTAAGCCAGGTATTTGGGGCCCAAGACCTGACCGGCCTGATTACCGGGGTAGCCGAAAAGGCCGGCGTTAGCAGCAGCGTCATCACGAGTTTGCTCCCCATCGGAGCGACACTCCTGGGAGCGCTTTTATCGAAGAACGCCGCAGCCGGTCACAACGTGACGGATGTGCTCGGGCAGATTGCCAACCTCGGGCACGGCGGCATCCTGGACAGCGTGAAAGCGCTAAGTGCCAAGATGTTTGGCTAACTGCCGCTGCTATTGGTGCCGGCTCGTACCGTGAGCCGGCACCGGTTTTTTTCTACTGCTTCGCGTTTTCCTTACTACTGCTTCGCAATGATCAGGCTGCGAATCTTGGTGTAGGTCGCGGCCGGAATGATTTTCTTGTCCTTGAGCTCATCCTTGGCTTTGTAGGGACGCCCCGCTACGATCTTCTGCGCATAAGCGTCGCCGATTCCCGGCAAACCCTTCAGTTCGTCTAAGGACGCCGAGTTAATATCGATCAGCTTCGCCTTTGACGCTCCAGCCGTTCCGGCCTTGGCTGTGGATGTCTGTGGAGCCGCGATTGAGATCGCCACTGCGGCGATGAACACCAGAATGAATCGAGTTACCAATTTAGCTGCTGATTTCATGCTTGCCTCCTGGTCCGTTTCTTCGGACCTCACTCGTCCTTCGCTGCGCGGTAGCCCGCGCTTTGCGCGTCCGCCTCACTCATATACTTTCCGTGCTTTGTATTTCCGTACCATTTGCTGCCCATCTTGTGATACACCTTCGTCTCCAAGTTAACCCATACCATGCCTGGCCCTGGTGACCCGGTGGCAGGCGCGCTAACGGCAGCGCTCTTCTTTGGCGTTTCGGGAGCGGCGGTTTTTGTTGCTGCCGGCGCAGGAGTACTCTTGGCGGGCGAACTCTTGGCGGGTGAACTGGGGACGTTCGCCGGAGGCGCCGCCGCCCCTACCGTGAGATGGGGCGTTAACTCGGTCACCTGCTTGGCCGACAACCCTGCCTTGGACAAGTCCGAGACCGAGGAATAAGGTCGCTTGGCGATAATCTTGTCGGCTGTCGCCGAGCCGATTCCAGGAACCTTGGTCAGTTCTTCCTTAGAGGCTCTGTTGATGTCCACCGGAGAAGCAGGCGCTTCTTTCTTGGAGGAATCGGTTTTCTTACTGCTTTTGTCGGCTGCGGCGAATACGCCAACAGCCAACGACAATCCGATCAGAATCGAAGCTACGCGTTTCAAAGGCATGGGGTCCTTACACTCCTTGACAAGGAGTTAAATGCTCGACCTGCGGTGCGGATTCAATTTCTTTGTCGGGAATCGGTTCACAGCGAGAAACGATAGTACCGTGAACGACACGAGCGGCATCGAAACGGGCGCAGGTAAAACAGCGCCAGGAGCCAATCGAGGGGTGTTCGGCGGGAAGACCGGTACGCACAGTTCCAATGACACTTAGGGCAAGCGGACCTAGCGTTTGGGCCAACCCGCGGTGGGAGGTGCCCAAGCCGAAGGTCTATACGATGCAGGAAATCGGACATAATCCCGCTCGATGCCTCTGGGGGTGAGATGCCTCCGGAAGCGTCTACGTTCTAAAAATTAAGTTACATCGACACTGCCCAGGGAACATCGGAATACGGGTGCGGCCGAAAGCGCCGTTACAAAGGAGGGAACATGTCGTTTTTTGTATGGATCGTTCTGGGATTAGTTGCCGGCTTTATCGCCAGCAAGATCGTCAACAAGCAGGGGCAAGGAATCTTCCTCGACATCATTCTCGGGATCGTGGGCGCGGTTGTCGGAGGGTTCATTTTCAACTTTTTCGGAGCATCGGCCACCACGGGGCTGAACCTGTACAGCCTATTGGTAGCAGTGGTGGGCGCCATCGTTGTATTGTTCGTCTATCATGCCGTGCGGCGTCAGGCTTAGGTTAGCCACCCGATAGGGATTCTCACGCCTTCGGCAGCAGCTCCGTCCGGTACTTGGGAGCCAGCGCCCGTACTTTTGCTAGGAACGCGGCCTGTGCCGCTTCATCGAGTTTGGGAGGCGCTGTGGTGCGGGTCGCAACGGGAACGCCAATTTCAAGGAAGAACTCTTCCTGACCGGCCGGCGAGCAAATGCACAGCATGCGAACGGCGTCGGACGAAGCGTTTCGAAACTGGTGCGGCGCATTCGCCGGAATACTTACCGTTTCGCCCGCTCGTACCACCACCTTCGCGCCACGGAAAGTGGCTTGCAGTTCGCCTTCCAGGATGATGAAAGTCTCTTCGAAATCGTGCCGGTGCGGAGGAGGGCCGCCTCCGGGCGGAATATGCATATCGATCAGACAGAATTGGCCGGCCGTATCGTTGCCCGAGAGGAGAATGGTGTATGTGTCTCCTACCACCCCGAGGTGAGGATTTGTGCCGGAGTCCGCATTCGCGAGGGCGAGTTTTCGACGGATGTCATCGGGCGGTAGAGTCATGCCCGACTCTAGCATCCCTGCTGAGCACGGCGAGCCCGAGTGCGCTAACTTATGAGCACAAGATGCGCAGCGCGCGATTGATTCCAATATTAGTAACAAGGATGTTACATGAGCCCTAGCGCTTCCGGAACAACACCAATGACAGCAGAACTTCTTCAACAATACGGGTCTAGCCCGATCCCGTTCGTGGGAACGGAAAATGCGCTTTACGAACGGCATCTTGTTTTCGACCGAGCGATCGACCCGAAGGTGGCCAGCGCGCGCGAGCGTTTCGAGGCGTTCTCAAGCTCGGTGCGCGATATCCTGGCGCGCCGCTGGGTCCAAACCAAGACCACATACGAACGCGAAAACGCGAAGCGCATTTACTACCTGTCGATGGAGTTCCTCATTGGGCGTTCGCTCGAAAACAACGTCACCAATCTTATGCTAGACCCGCTGGTGCGGCAGGCCGTCCAGGAGAAAAGTATCGATTGGCTGGAACTCATCGAGCAGGAATCGGACGCGGGCTTGGGGAACGGAGGCCTGGGCCGCCTGGCGGCATGCTTCCTGGATTCCATGGCCACCATGCAGCTCCCAGCCACCGGCTACGGCTTGCGGTATGAGTACGGCATGTTCAAACAGACCATCGTGAATGGCTGGCAAAAGGAGAGCGCCGACAATTGGCTGCGCTGCAAGGATCCCTGGGAGATCGCCCGGCCGCACGAGAAAGTAGAAGTGAAGCTAAACTGCTCTTTCAAACTGCGCGGGGGACGCTTTGAGGTCATTCGGGATCGGCCATCCAGCCTGATCGGAATTCCTTTCGATCGCCCCGTGGTGGGGTACGGGGGAAAGACCATCAATACTCTGCGGCTGTGGGCCGCGGCTGCGCCGGACTATTTCAACTTTCAGGAATTCGGCACTGGCGATTTCGTCGGTGCGTTGGGCGAGACCCTTGAAGCGGATTCGCTCACCCGAGTGCTGTATCCGGATGATTCCACCACCGCAGGACAAAGCTTACGCTTCCTGCAGGAGTATTTCCTGGTCGCGTGCTCGCTGGCCGATCTAATACGGCGCTTTCAGAGGCACAACGTGGATTGGGAGCAGCTGCCCCATAAAGCCGCGATCCAACTCAATGACACACACCCCTCCATGTCGGTGGCTGAGCTGATGCGAATCCTGCTGGACGACGCGCACCTGAGCTGGGACCATGCCTGGGATCTAACGAAGAGGACGCTGGCTTATACCAATCACACGCTGCTGCCGGAAGCGCTCGAAAAATGGCCGGTCGCGTGGTTTGAGGTCCTGCTTCCACGGCAACTGGAGATCATTTATGAGATCAACCGGCGGCTTCTGGATGAAGTTCGGGTCCGCTTCCCGGGTGACGAGGGGCGCGTCCAGCGCGTCAGCCTGGTAGAAGAAGGAGCACAGCGCAAGATCCGCATGGCGAACCTGGCGATTGTCGGAACCCACAGCACGAATGGAGTGGCCGCTGTGCACTCGAAGTTACTGCGCACGGCGACGGTGAAAGATCTGGCCGAAATGTTTCCCGAACGTTTCAGCAACAAGACGAATGGCGTAACACCGAGGCGCTGGCTGCTGGAAGCCAATCCCGCGGTGGCGCGCGCGATTACGGAGGCGATCGGCGACCACTGGATTACCGACTTGAGCCAGCTCAACAAACTGAAATCGCTTGCCGACGATCGCGGCTTTCGCGAGGCTTCCGGGCGTCCAAGCGCGAGGCCAAAACGCAGTTTGCCGATTGGTTGAAGATCGACGTCCGGGCAGATCGTGGACCCGGACACCATCTTCGACTGCCAGATCAAGCGCATCCATGAATACAAAAGGCAGCTGCTGAACGCACTGCGGATCGTGGTGATCTATAACCGGCTGCGAGCGAATCCCGATATGGAAATGACGCCGCGCACGTTCTTCTTTGCCGGCAAAGCGGCGCCGGCCTATTATCTGGCGAAGCTAATCATCAAGTTCATCAACAACCTGGCCGGAACCATCGACGGAGACCCGATCGTGCGCGGCCGGCTCAAGGTCGTGTTTCTGCCCGAATACAATGTTTCGCTCGCGGAACGGCTGATCCCAGCCAGCGATGTCTCGAATCAGATCTCGACGGCCGGCTACGAAGCCAGTGGAACCAGCAATATGAAGTTCATGATGAACGGAGCTTTAACGGTTGGAACGCGTGATGGGGCGACCATCGAAATGGCGGAAGAGGCGGGAGAGGAGAATATGTTCCTGTTCGGCCTCACCGTGGAACAGGTTGAGAACAGCCGCGGCTGGTACAACCCATACTGGCACTATGAGCATGAGCCGGAGACGCGAAAGGCCCTGGACATGATCTTCTCCGATTACTTCAGCCGTAACGAACCCGGCGTTTTCGCTCCGCTGAAAGATACGCTGCTTACCAACGGCGATCACTACATGCATTTAGCCGATCTGACGTCCTTCCTCCACGCTCACGACCGGCTGGGTGAGCTGTACGCCGATCCCGACGCATGGGCGCGTAAAGCAATCCTGAATGTAGCCAGCTCAGGAAAATTTTCGAGCGACCGCACGATTGCGGAATACAACGCTGAAATTTGGAAGGCGGAGCCATGTCCAGTAATTTAGCCACCCAGACCGTGGCGGGCAGTCCCGACGACAGCATTTCTCCCCTGGCCGGCAAACCAGCTCCGAAGGAAATGCTGGTGGACCTGGCTCGCCTGGAGACGGGATTACTACGATCGCAAGCCCGACCTGCAGGATCCCAACCAACTGGTTAGCTTCGGCACCAGCGGGCATCGCGGGTCGCCGCTACGCGGCACCTTTACCGAAGCCCATATCCTGGCCATCACGCAAGCGATCTGCGACTATCGCCGAAGACAGGGAACCGACGGACCGCTCTACATGGGCAAAGACACCCATGCGGTGTCGGGGCCTGCGCAGCGCACCGCGCTCGAAGTGCTGGCGGCCAACGGCGTGGAGACGGTCATCCAGCAGGACGACGGCATAACTCCCACCCCGGTCATCTCGCGAGCCATTCTGGTTTACAACCGGGACCGCAACGAACACCTGGCCGACGGCATCGTCATTACGCCTTCGCACAATCCGCCAGAGGATGGCGGCTTCAAGTACGACCCGACCAATGGTGGCCCCGCCGATACCGATGTCACGCGCTGGGTGCAGGATCGCGCTAACGAATTGCTGCGGGCCGGCAACGCGGAGGTGAAGCGGGTCCCGTTTAACGACGCTATCCATGCCGCCTCCACTCACCAGGAAGACTTCCTGTTACCGTACGTTCGCGATCTGAAAAACGTGGTGGATGTGGACGCGATTCGCGGCGCCAAGCTCAAACTGGGCGTGGATCCTATGGGTGGAGCTGCGCTGCCTTATTGGGAGCAGATCAATTCGATTTACGGGCTCGACATCGCCGTCGTCAATACGATTATTGACCCAACGTTTTCGTTCATGACCGTGGATCACGACGGCAAGATTCGCATCGATTGTTCCAGTCCCTACGCCATGGCGAGGCTGGTGGCCATCAAAGAGAAATTCCAAGTGTCGTTCGCCAATGATGCGGACGCCGACCGGCATGGAATTGTGACTCCGGTGGCTGGATTGATGAACCCGAACCATTACCTCGCGGTGGCGATTCGATACCTGCTTTCCCATCGGCCGTACTGGCGTAAAGACGCCGCGGTCGGCAAGACGCTGGTGAGCAGCAGCATGATCGATCGTGTTGTCCAAAAGCTGGGCCACAAGCTGCTCGAAGTGCCGGTAGGCTTTAAGTGGTTTGTTCCGGGCTTCTTCGACGGTTCGTGCTGTTTCGGCGGCGAAGAGAGCGCTGGGGCAAGTTTTCTTCGCCTGGACGGCGCGGTGTGGAGCACCGACAAGGACGGTCTGATCATGGACCTGCTGGCGGCCGAAATTACTGCCCGCACCGGCCAGGATCCCGGAGCAGCACTATCGCCAGCTGACGGCGGAGTTCGGCACGCCCTACTACACGCGCATCGACGCGCCGGCCACGCCCGAGCAGAAAGCGAAGCTGCAGAAGCTCTCGCCGGACGCGGTCAAAGAGTCGGATCTGGCCGGCGAGCCAATCATTGCCAAGCTGACTAATGCTCCCGGCAATAATGCTCCTATCGGCGGTCTGAAAGTGGTCGCCGCGAACGGCTGGTTTGCGGCCCGGCCATCGGGCACGGAGAACATTTATAAGATCTACGCCGAAAGCTTCAAGGACCAAACCCATCTGCAGGCGATCGTAAGCGAAGCCAAGGCGATGGTGAAGAATGCGCTTGGATCTTGAGGCTGGAATCACACCCGCGTATCGAGGTTCTGGCCTACTGCTGCATGTCACGTCGCTGCCCTCGCCGTATGGCGTTGGCGATCTGGGTCCACCAGCCTTCTCTTGGATCGATCGATTGCGTGACGCCGGCCAAGCCTGGTGGCAGGCGCTTCCCCTAGGGCCCACCGGTTACGGCAACTCGCCGTACCAATCGCTATCGTCGTTTGCCGGGAACGGCCTTTTGATCAGTCCCGACGGGCTCATTTCGGATGGTTTGCTGCGGGCGAAGGATCTCGATTCTCACTTCTCTTCAGATACGGTCGACTACGATTCGGTAATCCCTTTCAAACACGGGCTGTTCGAAAAGGCATGGAACTATTTCAAAGCTGGGGAGCGCAAAGATCTACAACCTGCTTACGACGAGTACTGCGCCAAGGAGGCGCATTGGCTGGAAGACTACGCTTTGTTCCGAGCGCTCAAAGCCAAGTTCAAAGATGCGTATTACCTGGAGTGGCCGCCGGAGTTGGTTCAGCGCCGTCCGCATGCGTTAGATGACGCGCGCCGAGAATTGGCCGGCGAAATCGATCAGGTTCGCTTCGCGCAGTTTTTGCTGTCCCGCCAATCGGAGAAGCTCAAGCAGCATGCCCATGGCTACGGCATACGCCTGATCGGCGACCTTCCGTTTTTTGTGTCGCCCGATTCCAGCGACGTTTGGGCGAACCCCGAGCTATTTTTGCTGGACCAACAGCGCCGGCCGCGTGTCGTCGCTGGAGTTCCTCCCGACTATTTCAGCGCGCAAGGCCAGTTGTGGGGCAACCCGATCTACAATTGGGACGCGCTTCGTTCCACTGGTTATCGCTGGTGTATCGACCGTTTGCGCGCTCTCTTGTCTCACGTGGATTTGATTCGCTTGGATCACTTCCGTGGCTTTGCGGCCGCGTGGCATATTCCGGCCGGTGCGCCAACAGCTCAGTCCGGTGAATGGGTAACAGGCCCCGGCGCGGGTCTTTTCGAAGCCGTGCAAGCGGAGCTGGGTCGTTTGCCGTTCATCGCGGAGGATCTGGGGCTGATTACGCCCGATGTGCGAGCGCTGCGCGACGAATTCCAGGTACGGGGGACTCGCGTCCTGCAATTCGCCTTCGACGGGCACAAGGATAATCCCTATTTGCCAGACAACTTCGTTCCAAATACCGTCGTCTACACCGGTACCCACGACAACGCGCCAACTCGCCAATGGTATGAAGAATTGCCCGATGACCAGCGGAAAAATGTGTGGAGTTACTTGAAGCGCGCGTCGGGCGACGGCGCGGAAGTTGCGCCGGCGATGATGGGCTTGGCATGGTCGTCTGTTGCCGGGCTGGCGATCGCTCCCTTGCAGGATTTATTGAACTTGGGCAAGGGATCGCGGATGAACGTGCCGGGCCGGACGGACGGGAACTGGAGCTGGCGCTGCACCGAAGATATGCTTTCACCAGCCCCGTTTCAATGGCTGCGGGATTTGACGGAGAGATCCAAGCGATCTGCCGCGGCTTCGTAAAATGCGCGTCCATTTTCGTGGTCTGTGCGACGCGCAGCGACATTTGTGCAAGAATCCAGCATGCTGCCCTTTCGCAAAATTGTTTTTCCGGTTGACTACTCCGAACCCTGCCGGGCAGTAGCGCCTTATGTCCGGGAAATGGCCGCGCGCTATTCGGCCGAGCTAACGCTGGCGCATGCTTATGGTCCCTTGTACGCTCTCGCGCACCACGAGCTGCTGGCAACCGATCCGGGCCTGGAAGCCAAGGCGCTGGCGTTGGAACAGGACCGGCTGCGGGATTTTGCCCGGCAGATGTTCCCAGGAATGCAAATCGAAGCGATCGCTGAACTCGGCGAGCCGGGCGGCGTGATCGGCAAACTGGTCCAGCAGCAAAGAGCTGACCTGGTGATGTTGCCGACCCGCGGCCAGGGACCGGTACGGCGGCTTTTGCTAGGCTCCGTAACGGCCAAAGTGCTTCACGACGTCAGCGCGGCAGTGTGGACCGGAGCCGACGCATCGCTATCGGACACGACAGAGGATCATCATGGCCGGATTCCCTACCAATCCATGGTTTGCGCTTTGGATGAGAGCAACGAAGCACCGGCCGTGCTTACGGGGGCGGCGTCGATTGCGGCGGCCTATGGCGCCCAACTATGGATTGTGCACGTAGTTCCCACGCCGCCCGACTATCCTGACATCGATCTTGCCAAACACACCAAGCAGCTCACCGAAAGGGCCGAATTCACTTTGCGGGAGTTGAAGTCCAACTTAAGTATTGACGCGCCTCACACGGTGATCGACGCCTTGCTTTCCGACGGCGTCCGGCGCGAGCTGATTCGCAGAAATGCCGATCTCCTGGTCACCGGACGCGGTCACGCTAGCGGGACTTTTAGCCGGCTGTGGTCGCACCTGTACACCATCATTCGCGACGCACCGTGTCCGGTTTTGAGCATTTGACGAACGGCGCTAGCGCGTGGGCGCTCCCGCGGCTCCCGCCGCCGGCGCGGTTCTGGGCGGAATGTCGTCCACGATCTCGCGCTTGAAAAACTTCCAGCGTCCGTTCTCGCGCTTCAGCACGTCCTCATAGTGGCCGGCCCCCGCTACCACCGACTTGCAGTCCCGCGTCACAATGGTCTGCCAATAGGCCTGATCGGTAGCCGTGTCGCCATTGATCTGGAGAGTCAGGTTGGTCACGACGTGCTCGGTTCGATGTCCGCCGGCGGGAACCGGGCAGGGTGACGGAGCTGCCGAGGCCGCGGGCGCTGGCGTTGGCCGGGCGCTGAAGAATTCCTGGATCGCCGCGGGACCGGTGAGCTTGGTGCTTCCGCCGCCCATGATTAGTGTTCCATCCTTGGTAAACATCGCCGAATAGGCCGCCCAATCGCCCGAGTCGAGCGCCCTGGGATAGTCGCCCATCAATAGCTGCTCGATGGCCTGGCGATCCTCAACCTTTTGCAGCCGCGCCGCCGCAGAGTCCGCGCCGTACGCGCAACCGATTATGGTGACGATCACAGCCGCCATTGCCGCCAACCTGCCAGTTCCTCTCATCACGTGCCTCCCGTCGGGAATCCTCTCCCGATGGGTGCCATCATACATCCAATTTCCGAGCCGTGATTTTTTGTTGCAGATACCACGAGAACATGCCTCGATACTTACGCTGTAAGTTTTCGTTCTGCCAGTCCTTCCCCGTAATCGTTCCGCGACAGCCGGACGTTCCGCACCGGCACGCCATGCTGTAGTCGTCGTCATCGGTGGTGGCCCAATCGTGCGCCAGCTCTTCACCTGCCGCGATTCGCCGCAGCGCCACAAACACGATCTGGCCCTGGACGCCAATGTTCGGATCGCAGGAATGATTGCTGAAGATCATCGCGCCTTCCCGCTCGGCATCGGTGAGCGGACCGATGAAAAGATCGTCGGCGATTTGAATTTCGGCGGACCCCAGCACCGGCGCAAGTTCGGCCAGTGCCGCCCGTGTGAAAATATGCCCGCCCTTCACGCAAACGATTTCGCCCGGCTGAAACTCATCGATCGCGAATAGTCCCCGGCCGTGAATTGCGCTGCTTTTCACTGCTGCCTTGGGCGAGAGATAAGAAAGCGGGTTGGATTGCATCTTAATCAGCAGCATAACCCGCGCTTGGATATAATCTCAGCCCAGGAGACCACAATCATGGCGCTGACTCGCAGGCAGTTGCTGAGGCAAACAGGTTTAGCGGCGGGCACAGCCGCGTTTCTGCTTCCGGAAATTACGCGGACCCGCCTTTGGGCGGCCGTGGATTCCACGGTGGATACCGCCTACGGCAAGGTCCGCGGCCGGAACATCGCCGGCATTCACAGCTTTCTTGGGGTTCGTTACGGCGCTTCCACCCAAGGCAGCAACCGGTTCATGCCGCCACAAAAGCCGCAACCCTGGACGGGCATTCAAGACGCCTTCGCTTACGGAAACAGCGCGCCCCAGAGCAATCCAGCGCAAAAAGGCGGGGGAATTCTGCGCAGCGAGATCGGTCAGCTGCTGGGTGGCACCGACGGTCCGCCGCCTGCCGAAAGTGAAGACTGCCTGTTCCTGAATGTCTGGACGCCGGGCGTCAACGATAACGGCAAGCGGCCGGTAATGTTCTGGCTGCATGGCGGCGGATTCACTACCGGCTCCGATTCCAGCTCCCTCTACATTGGCGCGAATCTGGCGCGGCGCGGTGACGTGGTGGTGGTCGGGATCAACCATCGCTTGGGCGCGCTCGGGTTCAGTCACCTCGGAGATATCGGTGGTGAGGCATTCGTTCATTCTGGAAATGTGGGGATGCTGGACGCCATCGCGGCGATGCAGTGGGTTCGAGACAATATCGAACGCTTTGGAGGCGATCCGAATCGCGTCATGATCTTCGGCGAATCGGGAGGCGGCCAAAAGGTGTCGATGCTGCTTGGCTCGCCGCCGGCCAAAGGCCTGTTCCATCGCGCGGTGATCGAGAGCGGCCCAGGGACCAAGATGATGGAACGCGATCACGCCACCGAGATCGCCCGGATGCTGCTCGCTGAAGTCGGATTGGATGCCAAGCGCGTGTCGGAGCTGCAATCTCTACCGATGGAAAAGATCCTGGCGGCGCAGTTCGCTGTTTCGGCCAAACTGCGCAGCTTCCCTGGCATCATCGACGGATTTGCGCCGGTGCTGGACCCAACCGTGCTGCCCGCGCACCCGTTCTATCCGCACGCCTCGCCAATTTCGGCGGACGTGCCGGTAATCGTTGGCAACAATCGGACAGAGATGACGCTGTTCGCCGATCCGGCCGCGTTCTCCCTCGACGAAAGTGGCCTAAAAACCCGAGTGAAAGCTATCTTGGGCGACCACACCGATCAAGTGATCGAGGTGTATCGGAAAGCCAATCCGCACGCCACGCCATCCGACCTATTCTTCCTGATTTGGACCGACGATCCAACTACAATCTATAGCGACAACATCGCCGAACGGCGAGCTGCACTCGGCAAAGCGCCCACCTATCGGTATCGCTTCTATTGGGAAACTCCTGTATTGGGCGGTCGGCTGAAAAGCCCGCACACCATCGAAATGCCGTTTGTGTTCGACAACACCCAAGTGGCTCCCGGATTAACCGGCGGCGCGACCCCGGACGCCGTGGCGTTGGCCGCGCGCGTGAGCGAAGCCTGGATCGCGTTTGCGACGCGGGGCGATCCCAATTCCAAGAAGAGCGGCCTGCCGCCCTGGCCGCCTTATGATTCCGAGCACCGCGCGACCATGCTGTTCAACAACGAGAGCAAAGTGGTGAACGATCCGGCGAGCGAAGAGCGCAAGATGATGTCGAGCATTCTAGGCGCGTCGTAGGTTACAACGGAAAGTCGTCTTCGAAGAATTCGAGAGGGCGCCGATCGAACGGGGCGATGCGACTCTGCTCGGATACCCGCAGTTCCACCCGGCGGATCTTGCCCGATATGGTCTTCGGAAGGTCGCAGAATTCCAATCGGCGGACGCGTTTGTACGGTGCGGACTTGCGCCTTATGAAGATGAAGATATCGCGGGCCAGCTCGGCGCACGGATCGTAGCCCGCGCCGATCACGATGAACGCCTTGGGCACGGCGGAACGAATGGGATCCGGACTCGGCACCACAGCCGCTTCCGCCACCGCCGGGTGCTCCACCAGAAGACTTTCGAGTTCGAACGGACTGATCCGATAATCCGACGCTTTGAATACGTCGTCGGCGCGTCCGATGTAGAAGAGATAGCCGTCGGAATCGCGCTGCGCGATGTCGCCGGTGCGGAAGAAATCGCCTGAGACGCCGTGCATCAGGCCGAGCGGAGCATTGGACAGATCCACGTAGATTTCGCCTTCTTCCAGCTCGATCCGATAGCCTGGAGCAACCCGGCCCATCGAGCCCGGCTTCACCATTTGGCCCGGTGGATTGCCAGCCAGCAGCGTGGTTTCGGTTTGTCCGTAGCCATCCCGAATCGTTAATCCCCAAGCTGCGCGCACCTGCTCGATTACCTCCGGGTTCAGCGGCTCCCCGGCGCTGACCGCTTCGCGGAGCTTCACCGGGTATTGTGAGAGATTCTCCTGGATCAACATCCGCCAGACGGTAGGCGGCGCGCAGATGGTCGTGACCGAGTAGCGGCATAGTGCATCCAAAACCGTTTTTGCATCGAAGCGGGCGTAGTTGTAGACGAACACGGTCGCGCCTGCATTCCAGGGAGCGAACAAACTGCTGTATGCATGTTTCGCCCAGCCCGGAGAGCTGATGTTCCAATGCACGTCGCCCGGTTGCAGGCCGATCCAATACATGGTGGTCAGATGCCCAACCGGATAGCTCTGGTGCGAGTGCAAAACCAGCTTCGGCCTGCCCGTGGTGCCGGAGGTGAAATACAACAGCAGAGGATCGGTGGCGAGCGTCGGTCCGTCGGGAAGGAACTGCGCGGACTCGGCGTAGGCGTCTTCGTAGCAATGCCAGCCCTCCACTTGAGCACCCACTGCGGTTCGGGTGAGCGCGCCATCGAGTGCGTCGAACTTGTGCGCTTGCTCGGCCCCCGCGAACACATGAGCGATCGCGCCGCGATCCAAGCGATCGCGCAGGTCTTCCTGAGTGAGGAGCAGGGAGCAGGGAACTACCACCGCTCCGATCTTGAAGGCGGCCAGCAGTATTTCCCACAGCGCGACTTCGTTACCAAGCATCAGAAGGATGCGATCTCCCCGCTGGACTCCCTGTCGCCGGCGCAAAAAGTTCGCCACGCGATTGGACCGCTCGGCCATTTCGGCGAAGCTTACCTTCGTCTCCACTCCGTTCTCATCCACGACGAACAAAGCGGTATTGTGATTGCCTGACGCCAAGGCGTCGATGTAATCCAGCGCCCAATTGAACTGGTCTAGTTGCGGCCAGGAGAACTCGCGATAGGCTGCATCGTAATCGAGTCGATGGCGCAACAGAAGATCGCGCACCCGCACAAAGCTGGTCATGTTGTCGTTGCGGTCTGCGGCTGAGTCGCCCTACTGCTGCGGCTGGCCAGCTTGTTCAAACCATCCACGTACGCCCGGGCGCTGGCTTCGATGATGTCGGTAGAAACGCCGCGGCCGATTACCTTCACATCGCCCTGCTGCAGATGCACGATGGCCTCGCCCATGGCTTCCGTGCCGCTGGTGACGGATCGAATGTCGTAACGGAGCAATTTCGATGCACTATTCGCGATGGTGGCGAGCGCTTTATAAACGGCGTCGATCGGCCCGTCTCCGATGCAAGCGGCCTCCTTGGCCACGCCGTTCATTCGCAGCCGCACAGTGGCAGTCGGAATCGAAGAGGTTCCGCTGTTGATATGCAGGTATTCCAGTTGATAGCTTTCTTCCACCGATTGCAGTTCGTCATGAACGAGAGCCAGCAGGTCTTCGTCGAAAACTTCTTGCTTCTTGTCGGCGATGGCAAGGAAACGCTGATACGTCTGGTTCAGTTCTTCGGGCGACAAGGTGAATCCCAGCTTTTCCAAGCGATCGCGCAGGCCGGCACGGCCCGTGCGCGCAGTCAGCACCACGCGGCTCTCGCGCAGGCCGACGTCTTCGGGCAGCATGATCTCGTAGGTCAGGCGGTCCTTCAAGAATCCGTCCACGTGAATCCCGGAGCTGTGGGAGAAGGCGTTCGATCCGACGATGGCCTTGTTGGGGGGAACCGGGATACCTAACATTTCGGCCACCAAGGAACTGGTCCGGTAGAACTCGCGGGCTTCGATATCGGTGTGAACCTGGAAATAGTCGCCGCGCGTCCGGATCGCCATCACGATTTCTTCGAGCGACGCATTGCCGGCCCGTTCGCCGATTCCGTTGATGGTGGCTTCCACCTGGCGCGCGCCGTTCTGAATGCCTGCCAGCGCGTTCGCGACCGCGAGGCCAAGATCGTTGTGGGTGTGAACGCTGATGGTGGCGCGATCGATGTTCGGAACGTTGGTTTTGATGCCGCGGATCAATGCGCCATATTGCTCTGGCACCGTGTAGCCGGTGGTGTCCGGAATATTGACGACAGTGGCGCCCACGTCGATAACCGCTTCCAGCATCTCGAACAGGAACGCTTGATCGGAGCGGCCGGCGTCCTCGGCGTAAAACTCTACGTCGTCAACGAACGTCTTGGCGAGCTTTACCGCGGCTACAGCCATCTTCAGGATGGTGGCCCGTTTTTCAAGCAGGGTGCGCCCGTAGCGCTCGTCGCGAAACTTGCCCATGACGTGGATGTCCGATGCGCCGATGCCGGTGTGAATGCGCGGCCGCTTGGCTTTGGCGAGAGCCTTGCCGCAAGCCTGGATGTCTTCGGGGACCGCGCGCGACAAACCACAGATGATAGGCCCCTGGACCTCGACAGAAATCTGTCGGACGGCTTCAAAATCGTCGGGGGAAGACGCCGGATAGCCCGCCTCGATGATGTCCACTTTCAGCTGAGCTAACTGCCTGGCAATGGTGAGCTTTTCCTTGCTGCCAAGCCGGGTTCCGGCGGCTTGCTCGCCATCGCGGAGCGTCGTGTCGAATACCGCTACTTTGTCGGACGCCATCGCTAGCACCTTTCCTTCAACCGTCGCCGGCCATTGCAAACATTTGTAAGCACTTACAAAATGTATCAATTTCAGAGATCCAGGAACGATATGTACATTGCGGAGATTACGTACCTATGTCAATTTCGGCTCTGTCTTCTAACCTGGTTACCGACCTGTCGCAGCCGCAGTGGCAGAATCCATTCAAAGAGATACGGCAGGATTTCCAGCAATTGGCCAGTGCGCTTCAGTCGGGCGACCTTTCCGGTGCGCAAACCGCCTACTCCAGCATCCAGCAGTTGCTGCAGGCCAACACAAATTCGTCCAGTTCCAGCAGTCCGAACACGCTCCAGAGCGATTTTGCCGCCCTCGGACAGGCGCTCTCCTCGGGCAGTTTGACCCAGGCGCAGAGCGCTTTTCGCAGCTGAAAAGCGACTTCCAGACCGCTCGCCAACCTTCGCCAGGGGCAGGATCAGCAGGATCAATACGTGCCCAGCGCCGCGCAAGGGCCGGGCGCGGTCCAGCAGGCTCTCGAAGACTACACGCAACTCGCCAGCGACATTCAGTCCGGCGACTTGACCGATGCGCAATCGGTCTACTCAAGTCTCCAGAAGTTGGTGCAGGGCAATCCAGGCTCTTCACCTTCGACCACGATCCAAACCGACTTTGCTACCCTCGGCCAAGCCATCCAGTCTGGAGACGCCACCCAGGCGCAGAGCGCATTTTCGCAGCTGCAGAGCGACTTCCAGAGCGCCACGGCTGCAACCCGCCCCGACCGTGCAGACTCCGGTGCAGAATCCGGTTCAGGAAGTTCGGCAAGACTACGCCGAACTCGCTAAAGCGCTTCAATCCGGAGACCTGACCACCGCCCAGTCGGCGTTTACGGCCTTGCAGCAGGAGCTCCAAACCCAGACCGGTTCAAGCACGTCTTCGACGGCATCTTCCACAACGGCATCGGCTACCAGCAGCGATCCCATCTCGAACGATCTGAGCGCACTCGGGCAAGCGCTTTCATCCGGCAACTTGACGCAGGCGCAGAGCGCGTTCGCCCAATTACAGACCGACATTCGCACGGCCCAGCAATCCGCCACATCGCAGAGCCAAAATTCCACGGCGTGGCGCGGGGCTGAGGGGCATGGCCACCATCATCATCACGGGGGCGGTGGTTACAGCACGAGCAATACCAACTCCTCGATCAACGTCTACGCCTAACGCGCGCCAAGCCGTTACAATCATGTGATGCGCTTCACGTCCGTATTGGCAACGGTGTTTGCGATCGCTCTAAGCGCCTCTGACGTTTGGGCGCAGCCTCAACCGCCGCCGGCGCCCTGGCGAGGCGCGGGACCCACCCCATGTGTTGGCTCCGATGGCGGCATCTTTCAATGCCCACCAGCGGCGGAAGTGATCGCGATCCGCGTTGGACGATTGTTCGATAGCAAGTCAGGCCAGATGTTGACGAAACAGATGGTGGTCGTTTCAGGCGAGCGCATCACCGAAGTCGGCCCGCAGTCGCAGATCAAGATTCCGGCCGGGGCGCAGGTGATCGATCTGGGCCAAGCCACGGTCTTGCCCGGCTTGATCGACGCGCACACGCACATGTTCGACGCGCGCGGGCCCAACGGAACCACGGAAGCCTCGATGTTGATCGCGGTCGCCAACGCCCAGGCCGATTTGCGGGCCGGATTTACCACCGCGCGCGACATGAGCACTCACGGCAATGGCTACGGCGACGTGGCCATTCGCGATGCCATCAATCAGGGGCGCATTGACGGCCCCCGGTATCAGGTATCCACGCGGGGGATCGTCTGGGGCGCCACGCCTGCGAATCCGGCGGCTCCGGACAATCCATTGGCGAGCACCGTGGTTCGCTCGGTGGATGAAGCGCGCGCCGCGGTGCGGGATCAAATTGGCCGTGGAGCGGACTGGATCAAGCTCTTTCCGGCGGGTGCTTATTCGTTCACTCCCACAGGTACTGCCCAATATGTGGTCACCTATCCGATGCCCGTATTACAAGCATTGATCGATGAGACCCATCGACTGGGGAAGAAGGCGGCTTGTCACGTGTATGGCGGCGAGGGACAAAAGAACGCCATCATCGCCGGATGCGACACCATCGAGCACGCGTTTGGCCTGGATCAGGAACAGGCTGACCTCATGGTAAAAAAGGGGCTCTATTACGATCCCACTCTGGTTCGATACATCGAGCCTTACATCGACGACAACGACGCTAAGAACACTGGCGGTAAATACCGCATAATCGCAATCTTCGAGCACGCCGTTCAGATGGCCGCCGCGACCAGAGGGATGAAGATCATGGTGGGCAGCGGCGCCGATGGCTCAACCTATGCTCACGGCACGCAGGCGCTCGACTTTGAAGCGCTGGTGAAGCATGGCGGCTTGAGCCCGCTGCGCGCGCTTCAGGGCGGAACCAGCATCAACGCCGAAGCCCTGGGATGGCAGGACAAGATCGGGTCCATCGACGTCGGCAAGTACGCCGATTTGATCGCGGTCTCCGGCGATCCGTTGGCAGACATCACCGAACTTCAGCGCGTGAAGTTTGTGATGAAGGGCGGAAAAGTCATCAAACCGTTTAACTAAACGTTGGAATCCTGGCGGGCCCACCATTGCGCATCGGCGGCGGCCGCTTCGGCAGGAACGCTCGGCTGTGAGTCCAGCGCCATAAAGAATGCTCGCATACGCGGTGGTTTAAACAGATAGAACCGGCGGCGGCAGAGATGGCATCGATGCGGATGAATGCCAATCTTGCGCAGAAAAGAATCCTTCAAACTCCGGTGCGACGACCGACGAAACGAAATTGATCCGCAACGGGAGCATTGAAAAATCAGCCGTATCTTCATCGCCTAAGAGTTCACCTTGCCGTCAGTTTCGCCATAAAACTTCAAGCTTCTCCTAAACTCACTGAGGAGACACTCATAGTACCTGAGTTCTCATAGTACCGGATGTCCCTGCGATAGACAAGTCCTGGCAGGCGGCTTGGCCTCTCAGATTTTCTGAGATCTAATGGTATTGAGTGCCCCCCGCAACGCAAGCCAAAACCGAACCACTTGAGGATTTCGATCCCCTGGTGGCCGAGTGGTTTGCTTCACGCTTCGCCAAACCAACCGAGCCGCAAATCCTAGGCTGGCCCGAGATTCGCGCCGGGCGTGACGTATTGATTTCAGCCCCCACGGGGTCCGGCAAGACCCTGGCCGCGTTCCTGATCTGCCTGGACCGCTTGGTGCGCGCCGCCCGCGACGGCACGCTTGCCAATGAAACCGAGGTTCTTTACGTTTCTCCGCTCAAAGCGCTGAGCAACGACGTTCACAAGAACCTCGAAGTTCCGCTGGCAGAGATCTCGGAGCTGGCTGCGCAACACGGCATTCCTTTTTCGCCGATTCGCACGGCGGTTCGCACCGGCGATACGCCGGTGGCAGAGCGCGTCAAGAATGGGCAAGCAGCGCCCGCACATTCTGGTGACCACGCCGGAATCGCTATACATCCTGCTGACGGCCGCCAAATCGCGCGAGATGCTGAAGACCGTGCGGACCGTGATCGTGGATGAAATTCACGCCGTCGCCGACGACAAGCGCGGCTCGCACCTGGCTCTGTCACTGGCGCGGTTGGACGCTCTCGCGGATGCGAAGCCCCAGCGCATCGGGCTTTCGGCGACGGTCAAACCGATCGAACAGGTCGCCGAGTTTCTATCGCCCAACGCGCGCATTGTGAACGTCGGACATCGGCGGGAGATGGATCTGGCGGTGGAGGTTCCGCGCGACGAGCTGGGCCCGGTGGCGAGCAACGAGATGTGGGCCGAGATTTACGATCGCGTGGCGGAGCTGATCCTCGCGCATCGCACCACGCTGGTGTTCGTCAACACGCGGCGGCTGTCCGAGCGTGTCACGCATGCTCTGGCCGAGCGCCTGGGCCCGGATGTGGTGTTGCCGCATCACGGCAGCCTTGCTCGCGCGCTGCGCTTGAACGCCGAAGAGCGGCTGAAGAACGGCGAACTGCGGGCGGTGGTGGCGACTGCTTCGCTGGAACTCGGGATCGATATCGGATCGGTGGACTTGGTGTGCCAGATCGGCTCGCCGCGATCGATCGCCGTGGCTTTGCAGCGCGTGGGGCGCTCGGGCCACTGGGTGGGCGCCATGCCCAAAGGCCGGTTCTTTGCGACCACGCGCGATGAGCTGATCGAATGCGCGGCCCTGGTGCGCGCCATTCGGTCCGGCCAGCTGGATCGCCTGGAAATCCCGAAAGCCCCGCTCGATATTCTGGCCCAGCAAATTGTGGCCGAGTGCGCGGCGCGCGATTGGCAGGAAGATGAGCTATTCGCGCTGATTCGCAGCACCTATCCCTATCGCGATCTGGATGGCGAGCACTTCGAAGCCATCATCAAAATGCTGTCGGACGGCATCGCAACACAGCGCGGCCGCAGCGGCGCATACCTGCATCGCGATCAAGTGAACCATCGTATTCGAGGTCGTAGAGGAGCCCGGCTGGCCGCCATCACGTCCGGCGGCGCGATCCCGGACACGGCGAATTACGCTGTGGTCGCCGAGCCGGATGGCAAAACGGTGGGAACCGTGGACGAAGACTTCGCAGTGGAGAGTTTGTCGGGCGACGTGTTTCTGCTGGGCACGGGTTCGTGGAGAATCAAGCGCGTGGAACCGGGCCGGGTGCGCGTGGAAGATGCGCGCGGAGCGCCGCCATCGGTACCGTTCTGGAATGGCGAAGCGCCGGGGCGGACGTTGGAGCTGTCGGAAGCCGTGGCCGGGGTTCGAGAGAGCATCGCGTCCCAGCCCGATCGCGCGTTACAGTTCTTAGCCGATGAGTGCGGAGTGGACGAAGGCGGCGCCAAACAAGCCATCGCTTATGTGCTGGCTGGCTTGGCTTCATTGAACGCGCTGCCGACCCAGACCACCGTGGTCGCCGAGCGTTTTTTCGACGAAGGTGGCGGGATGCAATTGGTCATCCACGCGCCGTTTGGCTCGCGCATCAACCGGGCTTGGGGACTGGCGCTGCGCAAGCGCTTCTGCCGCTCCTTCAATTTCGAACTGCAGGCCGCGGCCACCGATAACGGCATCAATATCTCGCTGACCGAGCAGCATGCGTTTCCGCTCGAATTGGTCTTTGAGTTCCTGAAGACGCAAACCGTGGAAGACGTGCTGACGCAGGCCATGCTCGACGCTCCGATGTTTACGGCCCGTTGGCGCTGGAACGCGTCGCGCGCGTTGGCGCTACCGCGATTCCTGGGTGGCCGCAAAGTACCGCCGCCGATTCAGCGCATGCGCGCGGAGGATTTGCTGGCGTCCGTGTTCCCCGATCAAGTGGCTTGCGCGGAAAATCTTACGGGCGAAATTCGAATTCCCGATCATCCGCTGGTGGAAGAGACCATCGACAATTGTCTGCACGAAGCGATGGATCTGGACGGTCTCAAGCGGCTTCTCGCGGGCATGGAATCGGGAGCGATTCGCAAAGTCGCGATCGACAACGCCGAGCCGTCGCCGTTTTCACACGAGATTTTGAACGCCAATCCCTACGCGTATCTCGACGATGCGCCATTAGAAGAGCGGCGCGCTCGGGCGGTGCAGTTGCGGCGAACGCTGCGAACGGACCTGCCGGGCGGCGCGGGCATTCTGGATCCTGCGGCAATCGCGACGGTAGCGGCCGAATCATGGCCGGACGTTCGCGATGCGGATGAACTGCACGATGCGCTGCTCAGCCTGATCACACTTCCGCCAGTGGAAGAGTGGCAGAACTTCTTCGCCCAGTTATCGTGCACGGGCCGAGCCAGCGTGACTGAACGTAATGCAAAGACATTCTGGGTAGCCACCGAACGGCTTGCCGTCATGAACGACGTGCTGGGCACCGTGCGAGGCTGGATGGAGTCACTTGGTCCCGTGACCGCCGTATCGCTGGCCGGCACACTGGCCTTCCCGATCGACGAGATTGAAGCGGCGCTATTCAAGCTTGAATCCGAAGGCCAAGTGATGCGCGGACGATACCACACGGAAACGTTGCCGGAAGGCCAAACGGAATGGTGCAATCGGCGCATTCTGGCTCGCATTCATCGTCTGACGCTCGGTCAGTTACGCAAGGAAATCGAACCGGTCACCGCGGCGCAATTTCAGAGCTTCCTTTTGCAGTGGCAACATTTGATCCCGGGCAGCCGATTGCATGGCGCAGATGGCACGCTGCAAATCGTCAAACAATTACAAGGCTACGAAATCTCGGCCGCTGCCTGGGAGCCTGAGGTATTGTCGCGACGAGTCGCCCGCTACGATCCGGAATATCTGGATCGATTGTGTCTGTCGGGCGAAGTCATGTGGGCGCGCCTATCGCCGCATCCGGCGTTTGAAGCTCTCGAGCCTCGGCGAGTGCGGCCCACGCGAACGGCTCCCATCGCGATCTTCCTGCGGGAGGACGCGGACTGGCTGGCGGGATCGCATCACGAATCCAAGATTCCCGCGCTATCCCACGCCGCGCGCGAAGTGTTGACGCAAATCGAACAGCGCGGCGCGTCATTCTTTACAGACTTGGCGCGGGCCACGGGACGGTTGTCGAGCGAAGTGGAGGACGGCCTCTGGGAACTGGTGGCGGCCGGATTAGTAACCGCCGACGGCTTCGAGAATCTGCGTTCGCTGGTAGATCCCAAACGCCGGCGCGGGGAAGGGCGGGGAAGGCTGGCGCGCCCCAGGCATGCGGCCGGACGATGGGCGCTTGTGCGGCATACGAACAGTGCTGGAACTCGCGACACCCGCGCGGTGGCCTTCGCCGATCAGTTACTTGCGCGTTGGGGTGTCTTGTTCCGCGACCTGCTGGCACGAGAATCACTGGCTCCGCCCTGGCGCGATCTGTTGCCGGTCTTGCGCCGCAAGGAAGCGCAAGGAGAAATCCGAGGTGGCCGGTTCGTCGCGGGCTTTAGCGGCGAACAGTTCGCACGGCCTGAGGCTTTGGACTTGTTGCGGGCCGTCCGCCGGGCAGGTTCGGACGCCAAGCCGCCCGAGATCGCGAATTCCGATCCGCTGAACCTGGCCGGGATTATTTTGCCGGGCCCGCGGGTGAGCACTTTAACGCGCAGCGTGTCCGCTATAACCCCTTACGCCGGTATGGTCGAATCCGGTGATCCACACTCGAGCTCATCGATTGACGAAGTGGTTTACGGATCGACCGACTGAGCGCTTACCCGCAACCTACGAGTACGAAAATAGACACACCGCAGCAAGTCGCAGATATTATCGAGCGCTTCCTCTCGGGATCAGTGCGATATCCGCAGGAGTTCAATGATTTCTTCGAGTGCGGTCTCGCAGACCCCAAGCTGGATGCGTATTGTAAACGATGCGAGACCCTACACAGCGAGTTTGAACCTCGCCGCGGCGAGAACCCACAGCAACGAGCGCAACGAGAGGCGGCTGCAGTGCGAGAGCTCGAGAGCATGGTAGAGAAATTGCGCCGGCTTGAATGACGGGCAGAGGTCCCCGTCCTCACATCAGCGTTAGCGGGTCCACATCAATAACCAGTGCCGTGGCCGGCCATTTCCGCTCCCTCGCGAAGCCCTGCAAATCGCGCAGCGTTTGATTCAGCAATTTGCGATCGGCCGCCTTCAACAAAAGCTGATATCGAAACTCGCTCTTCAGCTTCGGCACCGGCGCTTCGGCCGGCCCCAGGACCTTTACTCCCTCGGGCGCCGGATCCAACATCCGGCCCAGCTCCGTGCTCATCGCAAGCGCATCTTCCTGCTTCTGGCTTCGCACCAGCACATTGGCCAGCGCCGCAAACGGCGGATAGCGCATCAGCTTTCGGAACTGGATTTCCTTCTGATAAAACCCTTCGTAGTTTTGCTCGGACGCGAAGCGCACCGCATAGTGCTCCGGATTGATGGTCTGGATCAGGACGATTCCGGGCAAGCTGCCGCGCCCGGCCCGTCCGGCGGCCTGCGTCAAAAGCTGGAAGGTGCGCTCGGCGGCGCGAAAATCCGGCAGCCCGAGACCCGACGTCGGCCGACACGATGCCGACCAGCGTCACGTTCGGAATATCGTGTCCCTTGGCGATCATCTGCGTGCCCACCAGGATGTCGAAATTGCCGTCGCGAAATCCGTGCAGGATGCTTTCAAAGTGCCGCTTGCCGCTGACGGTGTCGCGATCCATGCGGGCGATCCTAGCTCGCGGAAAGTCGCGGTGCAGCTCCTCTTCCACTTTCTCCGAACCAGTGCCGATGAAATTGAGATGTTCGCTGCCGCATTTCGGACAGATCGACGGGATTTTCTCGGCGTAGCTGCAGTAGTGGCACAGCATGCGGCGATCGCGCCGATGATAGGTCAGCGTGACCGCGCAATTGACGCATTCCAATCTCTCCCCGCACGCGCGGCACGCGACGAAGCTCGAAAATCCGCGACGATTCAGCAGCAGCATGGTCTGCTCGCCATGTTCCAGGCGTTCGGAGATCGTTTCCACCAAGCGCCTCGAAAATGTCGCCAGCTTGCGAGTTTCGAGAAACTCCTGCCGCATGTCGATCACCTCAACATCCGGCATTGGCCGCTGCTCAATGCGCTCCGGGAGCTTGATCAGCGTGTACTTGCCGCGCTCCGCGTTATAGCGGCTTTCGAGACTGGGTGTTGCCGACCCCAGCACCACCACCGCCCCCGCCTCCCGCGCCCGCACGATCGCGACGTCGCGACCGTTATAGCGCGGCGTTTCCTGCTGCTTGTAGCTCTGGTCGTGTTCCTCATCGATCACCACCAATCCCAGGTTTTGCACTGGCGCGAACACGCCGGAACGCGTTCCGACCACCACCGTGGCCACGCCGGATCGAATGCGCCGCCATTGCTCGGCGCGCTCGGCATCGTGAAAAGCCGAATGCAGAATCGCTACGCGATCTCCAAAGCGCTGCAGGAACTGCCCGGCCACCGCGGGCGTCAGCGCGATCTCAGGCACCAGCAGCAGCGCGCTGCGGCCCAGTGCGATGGTGGCGTCGATCGACTTCAGATACACCTCGGTTTTCCCCGATCCCGTGACGCCTTCCAACAGAGAAGCTGTGAAATCGCCCGCCGCGCAGCGCTGCTTCAATCTGCTGATACGCTTCCAACTGATGCGGATTCAGCGTCCGCGGCGGAGCCTCGGAGGTGAACACACCGGTGGGCGCTTCTGGCTCCAGCGTGATCAGATTGCGGCGTGCCAGCGACCGCGCGGCCTGGCTTGCGCCCTTCACCGAAGCTTCCAACTGTTCCAGATTGTGCGTGCCCGGATGGAGTTCGAGGAAAGCATGCAGCTCGCGCTCGCGCTTGGTAAGTTTGACTTCCTCCGGCGCCGAAGCTAACCACGATGCCTTCAGGCGCGTAGAAGAAGCCCGCAGCGGATCGCGCTGCGATTCCAAATCCTCCATCGCGACAAAGCCCTTCTTCTCCAGCGACCGAATCACATTGAGCGCGTTCGGTACTTTCTTTTGGAGGTACGACGCCGACAAAGGCCGTGCTTCCAGCAGCCGCAGGATCGCTAGCGTCGGATCTTCCTCGTCCGCGCCCAACAGCAGTTGCCGCGCCGTATCGCGCCCGGCGTCGGTGAGCGAATAAAGCTTGCTCTTGCGAACCTCGCCGCTCAGGGGTGTCATGCTACGCAACACCTCGCCCAAGGGGGCACAATAGTACTGGGCGATCCAACGACCCAGCGAGAGCAGCTCGGCATTTAGCACCGGCTCTTCGTCCAGCAGCCGCAAAGCTTCCTTCACCGGCCCCTCCGGCGGGTCTGCCCGAAGGGCAAGGACCATGCCGGTCAACTTACGAGATCCGAAGGGAACCAGGACCCGGCAGCCCGGCTGCACGCGGTGTCGCAAGGTTTCTGGCAGCCGGTAGGTAAACGCGTGATCCAGCGGCACCGGCAGGCTAACATCGCAATACATCATTGAATTTCGTACATGAAAGGCGCGTCCACGAAGCCGAATTGTAGCGCAGGAAGGAAGTTCCCTCTTTACAAGCAACAACAAATCTTGCAAGATTGTTCTTAACTGTTGTGCTGACCGGCGGTTTGTAACTAGGTTAACGCCGCTAGCGTCCATAAGGTGTAGGTTCGCGACCTGGTTGTCGATAAGAGGAGAGGGTCGTCCCATGGATATCGTCGGAGACAGAAAGTTCGTAGAAGTTCCCGGGGAAAAGACCCACGAACTGCCGCCGCTCCTGGTTCGCACCACCCCTAACGTCAAACGTCTGGATCGCGTAGTTGGCATGGCCAACAGCCTGATCGACTCGGAAGATATGCTCGCGCCTCCGGCGTTCGACGGGCCGATTGCCGATTTCGAGATGGACCGTCGCAAGATGGATCTGGCCATCAACCTCACCGATCAGTATCTGCGGTTCATCACGCAATGGCAGTGGGGCGATAGCATTCTGGAATGGATCCGGCAGTGCGAAATGACCTTCGGCGCGCGCCTGGAACTGCGCAATTTGCTGCGTCCCGATGTCTGGCCGCACGCCGGACGCTCGAGTTTTGTGCTGCTGTTGGAAGACAAAGCCGAACCGAGCGAAGGCGTGGAGTTCGAAAAAGCGGTCGGCATGCGGCTGACGTTTCGACAACCACCGCCCATCTCATGCTTCTCCAACCAGTTTCTGTTTTATCTAAACGCGAGCGTGGCTACGACGGCCTTTGAGACTTGGGCGCATATGAGTCCAGCGCCGCTTTCGTGCTTGCCCCCGGAGCGCTTCACCTTCGACATTATTGATATGTCGCTAAGTTAAACGACGCTAAACGACGTTAGAAGCCGCCCACTGCGCGCGGGCGCCTCGCCAATAAATCAATCTGCTCCGGCGCCTCCGGCTCCTCGCCCCCTGCCACACCCAATTCGCGCATCTTGCGCAGCGCCGGCACCAGGCGCGAATCCCACGATCCCACGGACCGGTTGTAAGCTTCGACAGTTTTCTCCAAAAGCCGCCCCGCGTCGGAATAGTGCTCCTGCACCACCTGCACGCGCTCGTACATCTCGGACGCCACCCGCCGGATCTCCTCCGCATTCTCGGCCAGCTGCTCCTGATTCCAACCGTACGCGATGCCTTTCAGCACCGAGATCAGCGTCACCGGCGTAGCGATCACTACTTTCTTCGCCAGCGCTTCCTCGATCAGATCCGGGCGGCTCTCCAGCGCCGCGCTGAAAAAATGATCGCCGGGAAGGAACAACACCACCAACTCGGGCGCGGGTTGAAATTGGTTCCAATACTGTTTGCTCGAGAGCTGCCGGACATGCTCAGCAAGTTGCTGGCTGTGGCGGAGAAGGGCAGCCTTGCGCGATGTATCGTCCTGCGCGCTCACCGCGTCGAGATAAGCCGTAAGCGGCACTTTGGCGTCCACCACGATGGAGCGGCCCGCGGGCAATCGCACAATCATGTCCGGGCGAATACGCACACCGTCGCCTTCGCGCGTTTCCTGCTCATGAAAATCGCAGTTACTGACCATCCCCGCCAACTCGGCGACGCGCCGCAGCGTCACTTCGCCCCAACGGCCGCGGGCCTGTGGCGACCGGAGGGCAGTAGAAAGCGTGGCTGTCTCCCGCGCCAGCGATTGAACCTGTTCCCCCAGACTCCCGTAGGCTTTTTCGCGCGCCCGTTCCAGCTCCCGAACCTGCGTCTCCAAGCGGCCGAGCGAAACGGCCAGCGGCTGAACCATGCCTCCGATGGCGCCTTCGATGGCGGTTTGTTTTTGCGCCATGTCGCCCGACATCTCAGCCCGCGTGGTTGCAAGCGAAGCGCGCGCAGCGTCGAGAAACGTGCTTTGATTTGACCGCAGAGCAGCATCTGCCAGCGACTTGGAACGTCTCGGTCAGCTTGGCTGCGCCGGTCTCGGCAAACTGTTTTGCGGCTTCCATGCGAGCCAGACGCGCCCGCATCCAAAGGCCGACTACCACGCCGCCGGACAGCGCACCAAGTAGGAAAAAGCCCCAGGGGATCACGCCACCAGGATAGATCATTTTGATGCGGAAATGTTTGGACCCGCTATACGCCGAGCCGGCTATACCAGTCGAAAACCACTTCCCCGAAGAAGCCGACGCCCAGTGCCGACACTCCCAAGAAAGCCCCGAAAGGCAGCTCATAGGTGGACGCGTCTTTGCCGGTGAACCAGATGTAAGCCAGTCCGACCACTCGCCCCTAAAAGCGAGCCGCGATCAGCGTGAGCAGAGCACCCTGTATTCCCAGGAATGCACCGACCATCGCGACCATTTTGACGTCGCCGAATCCCAGGCCCTCGCGGTGCCGGATTTTTCATAGGCCGCGCCCACCGCCCACAGTGCGCCTCCGCAAAACGCCGGCCGCCAGCAAGAGCATCGGCCACCGAGAGCCAGCGTTCATTGTGGCGCGAGAGAAAAACGAGGCGCAGGATCCCACCCTTCAGCGGCACAAACGCGGCGAAAACTATCCCCAGCGCCGTGCCGCCCAGCGTGAACTCGTCTGGCAGGATGCGCTCTTCCAGATCCGAGAACACCAGCGCGATCAGATATGGCGCCAAAGATCGCAAAATTTTGCCGCCGCCAGCGTCGGCCCGAGATACCGGACGGACGCAAAAGAACGCCGCCGCAGTGAGCAGTTCCACAATCGGATAACGCGCCGGAGATGCGATGCCCGCAGCGCCGGCAACGTCCCGCCAGCACCATGTAACTGACCACCGGAATGTTGTCGTACCACGAAATCATGTGATTGCATTCCGGACAAAACGAGCGCGGCTTCACCACCGAAAGATCGCGCGGCATGCGGTAAATGCAGACGTTGAGAAAGCTGCCGATGAGCAGGCCGGCGAGCGCGGCCAGGAGGGCTTCCGATCATCTTCGCGGGCTCATATTCTTGGCTTTAGCATACTTCAGGAAATTGTAGAGCGCCGCCATATAAGCGATGGCGAGCCCCTCGGCGCCGTCCAGAAACCCGCGCTGCACCACGAACGTTTTCAGGAACGTCCACGGAGGATCCAGTGCCAATTGCGTCCAACCCACAGCCGTTTTCTTGTCCACCAGCTGCTCGGCTGCCAGTGTGGTGTAACGATCCATGGTCTTCAAATGCTCGGACAGCGAGTTACAAGTGAAGTGCAGGATGTTGGATTTGAGATGCCCGACATTGCCTTCCACGACCACCGATTCATGAACGTAATCGCCCACCCACTTCGCGCGCCGCCGGTCGAACAAGCGCACCTTGCGATCGGGATACCAGCCGGAATGCAGAATCCAGCGGCCCAGGTACTGCGCCAGGCGCGGCATGGTGTAGGCGTCAAACTCAGGACCGTTTTTCTTGATTTGCCAGATCTCACCCTCCAGCGCCTCGCTCAGGGCTTCATCGGCATCCAGCGACAGCACCCAATCGTGCTCGCATTGGCTGGAAGCGTAATTTTTCTGTCCGGCAAAGCCGCGCCAGTTGCTATCGATGACGCGCGCGCCCAGCTTGGTGGCCAGTTCCACGGTGCGGTCGGTGGATGCGCTGTCCACCACCACCACTTCGTCGCAGCAGCGCAGGCTTTCGAGCGCCCTCGAAATATTGCGCTCCTCATTGTAGGTGATGATCGCGGCCGAGATCTTCATTCAGGGGCTGCTGATAGTGTAGCGTGGGACCGCAAAATCGGCCCCCACGGTGCGTCGCGTTTGACATATATACCAGTATACGTATACTGGTATTTGGTGAGTAGTTGAAGCCGGTCCGCAGGGTTGGATCGTCCCTTAAGGATCTCCGGTCTTTTCCGGAGTCGATCAGGCTTGATATCGGCCAAGCCCTTTATACTGCCCAGAAGGGCGATACTGATCCGTCGGCGAAGCTGCTCAAAGGCTTTGGAGGGGGTAGTGTGTTGGAGGTCGTAGCGCGACATGACGGCGATACCTGGCGGGCCGTGTATACGGTGCGGTTCAGTGATGCAGTTTATGTGCTACACGCCTTTCAAAAGAAATCCAAATCCGGAATCGCTACGCCCAAGAGAGACATTGATCTGATCAAACAGCGGCTTGCTGAAGCCGAGCGTGACAATCGAGAAAGGCTGAACTGAGAATGAAAAAGAAGGTTCAAAAGCGAGCCCCGTCCTCCAAGCGCATCGCGGAAGGCAGTGGCAACGTGTTCGCCGATCTGGGATTGCCAAACGCCGATCAGGAGTTGCTGAAAGCCCGGTTGACGCTGCAGATCTATCGCCTTATCAAGCAACGTGGCTTAACTCAAACGCAGGCGGCCAAAGTGCTGGGCGTTAAGCAGCCGCACGTGTCCTTACTCATGCGCAATCGGGCCGGAACGTTTTCGGTCGGCCGCCTGATCGATTTCTTAACTGCCCTAGGCCAGGACGTGGAGATTACCGTCCGCCCCACCCGCAAGGAGAACGGAGAGGTTTCGGTTGCGGTGATCTAACCCCTCGTGTTCCCGTTTGGAAGGCGATTCTTCCCGATTCTGGATGGCGGAAAGCAGCCAAGGTGCGCCCGTCGTCTTGTGCGGCTTGAAGCGAAGAACAAGCGCAACTCCCACGCCCAATACGACAGCGACCGGAAACATCACGCGCAGGATCGGAATCCCGATGAGGAATATCGCGGCGCTGCCGGCGGCGAAAATTGCGCCGAAGAAACCGCCGCCAACGATCAGCTTCGACGCGTTAATCTGAGGCCGTGAAGCGTCTTCTTTCATGCCGCACCTCCTGGCACCAAACTACCACCTGAAGTCCACGTTGACAATCCCTCCCCTATGTGTAATTATTCATGAGTAGTGAATAAACATTCAGTCCAGAGAGGGAAAGGAGCCTGACGACCATGCCGTCTGTCGGTACCACGCTCAAGCCGGTCAAGAGAATGCCAGCGCCCAAAACGCTCCCGAAGATCGCTGCGACCGATTTCACGCGCGACCTGGATATCTCTCAGGATGAATTACTTGCACTTTGGACCTGACTCATCAATTGAAGTCCAACCCCGGCCGCTTCGCCACCGCTCTGGCAGGCCGCTACATCACGCTGCTGTTCGAAAAGCCGTCCCTGCGCACCCGGCTGACTTTTGAGCTGGCCATCAAGCAACTGGGCGGCGACGCGGTGGTGTGCATCGGTCCCATCGGCGATCGCGAGCCCTTGAAGGACGTCGCCCGCAACCTGGATCGCTGGACCAACGCGATTGTCGCGCGCACGTTTTCGCAAAACACCATCGACGAATTGGCGCATTGGTCGAGCGTGCCGGTGATCAACGCGCTGAGCGATCGTTTTCATCCCTGCCAGGCGCTGGCCGATGTCTTCACGCTGCAGGAACGCTTCGGCGACTTGCGCGGCCTGAAGCTGGCCTTCGTCGGCGATGGAAATAACGTCGCGCATTCGTTGATGCTCGCCTCGCTGCGGCTGGGCATGAATTTCTCGCTAGCCACTCCCGTCGGTTATGAGCCGGATGCCGAGATCGTCGCGCAGGCTGAAGCTTTGGCCGCTGTCGCTGGCGGGCAGCTCACTATCACGAACGACCCGCGCGAAGCCGTCGACGGCGCGCACGCCGTCTACACGGATGTCTGGGCCAGCATGGGCCAGGAGCACGAAAAGGAAAAGCGGCTGGCCGATTTCGCGCCTTATCAAGTGAATCGCGGCGCTGTTCGCGCACGCCGCGCCCGAAGCCATCTTCCTGCATTGCCTGCCGGCCAAGCGCGGTGAAGAAGTGCATGACGATGTCATCGAATCCTCACAATCGGCCGTTTTCGATCAGGCCGAGAATCGCTTGCACGTGCAGAAGGCGCTACTATTGATGTTGCTCAGTTAATGCTGATTGGCTAACCCCTAATCCCCAAGAACCAATCCCTAATATGAAACCCAAAAAAGTAGCCCTGGCCTACTCCGGCGGCCTCGATACATCCATCATCATTCCGTGGCTGAAGGAAAATTATCAGTGCGAAGTCGTGGCCGTGTGCGGCGATATCGGCCAGGGTGAAGACGAGCTGAAAGGCCTGGAAGAGAAGGCCCTGAAGACCGGCGCGTCCGAAGTCCACGTGGCCGACATGCGCGAGGAGTTCGTCACCGAATATCTGTGGCGCATGGTGCGCGCGGGCGGCGTGTACGAGCACAAATATCTGCTCGGGCACTTCCATCGCGCGGCCCCTGCTGGCCAAGCGGCAGGTGGAAGTCGCGCTCGCCACCGGATGCGACGCGCTGTCGCACGGCTGCACGGGGAAGGGCAACGACCAGGTTCGTTTTGAGCTGACCTACAAGGCGCTGGCGCCGCATCTGCCGGTGATCGCTCCGTGGCGCGAATGGGACATCGTGTCGCGCGAGGACGCCATCGAGTACGCCGCCAAGCACAACGTGCCCATCTCGCAGACCACCACGAAAATCTACAGCCGCGATCGCAACATCTGGCACATTTCGCACGAAGGCGGAGCGCTGGAAGATCCGGCCAACGCGGCGCCCGACGAGATCTGGATGCTGACGCGCAGTCCCAAGGACGCGCCGGATAAAGCGGTGGACGTGACCATCGGCTTTGAGAAAGGCCGGCCGGTTTCAGTGAACGGACAGCGCGGATCGGCGGTGAGCCTGCTCGAAACGCTGAACAAAATCGGCGGCGAGCACGGCATCGGCCGCATCGATCTGGTGGAAAACCGCTTCGTCGGCATGAAGTCGCGCGGCTGCTATGAGACGCCCGGCGGCACGCTGATCATGTACGCGCATCGCGAGCTGGAATCGCTGACGCTCGACAAGAACACGCTGCACTACAAGCAAAAGCTGGCGCTGGATTACGCCGAGATGGTCTACAACGGCCTGTGGTTCACGCCTCTGCGCGAAGCGCTGGACGCGTTCTTCGAGAAGACCAGCGAGACCACCACCGGCGAAATCACGCTGCGGTTGTACAAAGGCAACATCGAGCCGGTGAGCCGCAAATCGCCGTATTCGCTCTATTCGCTGAATATCGCCAGCTTCACCATGGGCGCCGAGTACGATCAGAAGGACGCGCGAGGCTTCATCAATCTGATCGGCCTGCCGATCAAGGTGCGCGCCCAAGCCGCGGCCGCCGCAGCTTCAGAACCGCGACCGTGAGGAAGCGTTAATTCGTGGCCGAATGAAACTCTGGGGCGGGCGGTTCGAGGCCGGACCGTCGGAAGTCTTCGAGCGTTTCTCCGGCTCGCTGCATTTCGACAAGCGGCTGATCGACGCCGATTGCCGCGGATCGCAAGCCTTCGCCCGGGCGCTGGAACGCGCGGGCATTCTGACCGCCGATGAACGCGAGCAGCTGGTGGCCGCGTTCGAGCAGATCCGGAACGACGCTCGCGATCCCGCCTTCCTGGACGGCGCCAACGGACGAAGACGTCCACACGTTCGTCATCCGCAAATTGAAGGAGCGCGCCGGCGGGCTGGCGGACAAAATCCACACCGGCCGCAGCCGCAACGAACAAGTTTCGCTCGATATCCGGCTGTGGCTGCGCGAAGAGATCGATGCTGATCTCGCGCTGCTCATCAACTTAATGGCGGCGCTGCTCGATATGGCGCGCAAGTATCCGGACGCCATTGTTCCGGGCTACACGCACCTTCGCCGCGCGCAAGCCGTTGCCGTGGCCGCACTATCTGCTGGCCTATTTCGAAATGTTCGCGCGCGATCAGAACGTCTGACGCAAACCCGCGCGCGCGTGGACGTGATGCCGCTTGGCATCGGCGCGCTGGCCGGCAGCGGTTTCCCGTTCGATCGCGAGCCAATTGCGCGCGACCTGGGCTTCGCCGCCATCACTCGCAACAGCATGGATGTTTCGGGCGATCGCGATTTCGCGCTCGACTTCCTGTACGCCGCCTCCGTCGCATGCTGCATCTGAGCCGCCTGGCCGAGGATTGGATTCTCTATTCCAGCGAAGAATTCGGCTGGCTGGAATTGGGCGACGGCGTCACCAGCGGATCCAGCTTGATGCCGCAAAAGAAGAATCCCGATTCGCTGGAGCTGATTCGCGGCAAAAGCGGGCGCGTGTTCGGCGATTTCACCTCGCTCTTCGTCACCATGAAAGGTCTGCCGATGACCTACAATCGCGACATGCAGGAGGACAAAGAGCCTTTGTTCGATGCTGCGGCGCAGTTGACCGCGGTCGCTCGAAATGATGGCGGCCGTTGTCGAAACTACCGACGCTTCGCACGAGCGGCGCCGCTGGAGGCGGCTAAAGAGAGTTGGGTTGTGGCCACCGATCTGGCCGAAGCTTTGGCGCGCGCCGGAACGCCGTTTCACCGGGCGCATCAAATTGTTGGCAAACTGGTGCTGGAGAGCATCCAGCTGGGCAAACAACCGCTCGATTGGACCGCCGAACAGCTCACCGCATTCGCGCCCGAGTTCACGCCCGATATGGCGCGGCTCCTTTGGGACCCCTCCGAAGGCATGAAGTCGCGTGAATTGCCCGGTGGCGCTGGACCAGCCGCCGTCACAAAAGCGCTGGAAGACGCCGAGGCTCGTCTGCTCGGTTGGAAATCATGAACAAAGCCTTCCGGCAGGGCCAAATCCTCAAAGTCATCCGCGGCAAACGCGTCCTGACACAGGAGGACCTGGCGCGCGAGCTGAAGGAAAGCTTTGGGCTGGAAACAACCCAGGTCACGCTATCGCGCGACGTCCGTGAAATGGGTTTGCTGAAAACGCCGGACGGCTATCGCCAGGTGGGCGCGACCGCTGCGGGGCCCGATCTGGCGACGGTGGTTGGCGAGCTTTTGCAAGATGTTCGCGCCGCGCAGAATCTGCTTGTGCTCCGGACGTCGCCGGGAAACGCCAACGCCCTGGCAGTAGCTCTCGACAAAGAAAACTGGCCAGAGGTAGTCGGAACCATTGCGGGAGATGATACCGTTCTGATCGTCGCGCCCGACAGCGCGACCGCCGACAAGCTACGCAAGAAGCTACTCAGCCTTAGCGAAGCTATTTAGCGTTAAACAACAGCCAGACGGCGACGCCGATCGCGGCGGGCAGCAAAAACTCCGCCCAATCTTGCCACAGGCTGGACCACGTGACGGCCGGTTTTGGCTCGGCGCGCGGCGTCTCTTCGCGCACGGCGGTGGAGATTCGCGACTTTAGGTTCGACGGCAAGCCTCGAATGGCTTTCACGATCTCTTCCTTGCCTTTGCGATCGGCGATCAGAATGGTGGCCGAATTGATGCTGTTGGTGGACTGCTCCAGCTTCTTGCGCAGTGGCGGAGGAACATCAGCCACGGACCGGTACACTTCCGTCTTGTTTCCGACGGAAATAAAAATCGTCGAACTCTTGAGCGTGACGCGGGACATACTGCTTTTTCTCCGTCTTCTAGGACGTTACCACTTCGGGCAGCTTGGACCGATCCGCCCCGGGGATTTCGGTCCCCGCATGTTCTAATATAACCTGAATGAAACCCAGTGCGGCCTTGGATAACGCTTTATCTTTTCGATAAATTAATCCCACCTTCCGGATCATCGGTTCTGGCCCCAGGGAAACCGACGAGAGTTTCCCGGCCGCAATTTCCTCCCGGCAATTGGAGGCCGCCAGGAACGAAAAACCCAGCCCGGCCATGACAAAACGCTTGATCATCTCGGTAGAATCCAGCTCCATCGAAATCTGAATCTGGTCTTCCACCGGCTCCAGCCACGAGTTTAGCCGGGTGCGGGTGGTTCCCGACTTAGGCAGCAGCAGCGGCTGGTCCATCAGGTCTCGCGCCGTTACAAAGCGCCGGTTCGCTAGCGGGTGTTTTCCAGGGAGAAGCAAGATAATCTCATCGGAGTGAATGCGCGCGACTTGCAGCTTTTTTTCCTGCACCGGCAGCTGGGTAATGCCGAAATCGGCCAGATTTTCCAGCACCGCCTCCACCACTCGCGAACCGTAGGCGCGATCCACCGAAAGCTGGACGTTGGGGAACTTCTTCTTATACTCGGAAAAGACCCACGGCAGCACGTAGATACAGGTGGCTTCGTTGGCCGCGATAACCACTTCGCCGCGTGGCACCCGGTCCAGTTCGTTGATGGTGTCCTGGGCGCGCCGGCGCAGCTCCAGGATCTGCTCGGCATATTCGCCGAAGATCTTGCCGGCCGTAGTAAGGGAGATCTTGGTCCCCAGGCGCTCAAATAGGGTGGTATTGAGTTCCTGCTCCAGCTGACGAACCTGTGCGCTGATGGCCGGCTGCGTTCGATAACACGTCTGGGCCGCTTTGGAGAAACTCTTCAAGCGGACGATCTCAAGAAACGTGTGCAGTTGATCCAGATCCATGACACACTCGACCGGTGACGGTCACCAGCCCCGGCTGGGGAGTGAAACAATTGTATCAGGCTGGAGATAGTACGTCTGTACCTTCATTTTGATCAGCCAGCGCGGGAGGGTTGACTGGCTCGTGGAAAACATTCGAAGAGATGGGTTAAACCACTGACCCTGAAGGGCTCTACCAAAGCACAAGCGCTAGGGAACAGCCACTTCGGTGACCACTCCATTGGAGAAGCGGATGACGCCGATCTTGCCGGACAAAACCGCGTATCGATAGCTTTCCACCAGTGCGTTATCCTCGGGAATGGCGATCTTCGACAGCGGATTGCCGATCTTTTGCAAGACCTCCTGCTGTTTCATCCCCACATGGATTGCCGTGAGCGCCTCAGGCGCCACCTCGGGAAGCTTCGCCGGGGGTATCCAGGGGGCGACCGTGGGCGCCTGGGGAGCGAGCTTGGTTGCTGTTGGTTCGAGCGATTTCGCGGGAGCGGCAGGCGGTCGGGACGGCCCCAGGGAAAATTTCTTTTCCTCGATCTCAAAGCCCGGAGCATAGCAGCCGAACGTGTCGACGTCGCTGCTAGCCGAGCCGCCGGGAGGGATGACGACTTGCTCGTCGCCATCATAATCGGAACCCCGTACGGAGACTTTCATTGTGACCGCGCCAGAGTATCCGTTCCGCCAGTCGATCTTCAGCGAACCCTTGGTGCATTTCAATCGATACTGCACGTCTGGATGCGCCCGATCGGTAATCCAGCCGGTGACGCTGTCCGCCCCCAGGGACAGCACGCTACAACTGAGGAACAGGGTCGGGAACAGCGCCAAATGAAGCGTACGAAGGTGCATGTATGTCCTCAGTGCGACAGGCGAAGGATTTGCGACGCCATGGTCAGGAACACGCGGTTGAGCTGGCTGGGGCTGCTCGAAAATATGAACGTCCCTTGCGGTTGATTCGTCCAGTGTTGGCAGGTTGTTTCCGCCGAGCAGGCCGGATACAGCGCCGGGCTGTTGTAAAGATCGGGATTCGGATCGTTCGCGATCCGCTGCATGAAGTCGTAACCAGGGGGCGCCTGCGATGTGCCGCCTAGACCTACGCCAAAGATCGTGACTGGAATATTCGCATTGCTGCGGGCGGTTTGGGCGGCTTCGTCCGCGGCATTTCGCGCAGCATAGTGGAAGATAAGGTTGTTCCCGGTGAGTGCAGTGCCGGGATCGGCTGTGCCGGATAGGACAATCCCGGTCGCATCGGTGGTCAACGAATTGTAGGAGTTCTCCACTAGGCTGTTACCATAAATATCCGTTGTGGGCAGATGCCGGAAGTCGTTGACATAGCCCTCTTCGTTTGGAGCAGCAGTCCCGGGTGGGGGCGGCGTCGGCAGGGACGGCCCGGGAAAAGAGCATCCCGGCGCGGTTCCAGCCACCACAGGCGGTATTGGTAAGGTACCAGGCGCGATCGTCCCATGGCCGGTGTTACTTTGGGATGTTCCCTTGTAGTAACGCACTCCGTAAGTTCCCGAGCCGTTTGGATCGTCAGCAGCGACAACTCCGATCGGACCGGCCGGTATGTCCGAATAATAGCTGCCCGACCCGAGCGCCCAGCCCGTAGTCCAGGAAGGCGGATTGTTGACGAAGCTTCCGCCCGCGTTGAGCGCGATTCCAGTGCTGTCCTTGCACGTGCTCTGCGACCTCATTACATTCTGAAAATTCAAAGTCGCCGAATTCGGGATTCCGTCGGTGAAGAACATCAGAATGTTAAATGCGCCGGGCAGGTTCACTTTGTAGACTTCGTTGTAGCCGAGCGAGATGGCCTGCGGGGTGTTCGTATTGTCACCGCAGGTGATGGTGTCGATTATCCCGGTTCCGGAGCCGGAGGCGTTGGTATACCCGAGTACGGACTGAAAATTCGTGGTCGGGGAAGAATCCACCCAGGCGGTGTCCCCGAACTCCACCATCCCAATCTGGTCGCGCCCGGCCGCGAATTGTCCGGTAAAAATCTTTGCGGCGCTACGCATGTTCGCGCAGCCGTTAGCGGAGTTCATCGAGCCGGAGCGATCCATGACCATCATGATCACTACGTCGCGGCGCGATGCGGTCCCAATCGCCGTCACGGTAGTGGAATTGAAGTTGAACCACTTCATGAAATAGGTGGGAACATTGCTGCTGGCCGTCACCGAAACGCTGCGAACGTTGGTCCCTGCCGTGACCGACACGGAGTTCGTCGTCATGGAGGTGCCGGTAGTGGCCCAATTTCCAGTCGGGAAGTTGGCATAAAACCAATTGACGGCGTTCTGTTGGGCGTTGGTGGTCTGTTCGGTAATCGTTTCTCCTAGATTCAGGGCTCGAGCGGCTGCCAGCGCCGCGCCATCCACGGCGGACTGCAGGCGCGCCTTGGCGGCGTAGAGGATTCCGACGTCCACGGATAGGCCAAGCATGGGTATGATCATCACCAGACTGATGATTCCCAGGATTAATGAAGCGCCCTTTTCGCGGCTCCTGTAGTTTTGGCCTCGCATGAATCAATTCCTCCTAAAAGAAATACCGCGCGTACACGCCATTTCCGGAGAGCGCGCTTACGGCGAGATCCGGCGATTGGAAATAGGTCTCAACGACGTAGGCGACCTGGCCGTCTGAGAGCGGCATCTGGCCATTATTGGTGGTCTGCCAAAGACTTTGCATCGCAGCTTGAGCGGTGGACGGCAACGCGGCGTGGGAATCCGTCACGGGGTTCTCGACGATTCCCGAATCGGTCAGGGTCGCGCCGGTTGGAGTGCCCAGCGACTGTGTGGTCGAACTGGCCAGCGTACCATTGCCGAATACGATCTGCTGGGTGAATACAAAACTATTCGCGTTGGTACAGTTGCCCGCTCCCACCGAAACGCAGTTGGGATCCGACGTCGATCCCACATACATAATCTGAGTCACCGTCACCAGCCCGTTCCCGCTATTGCTGGCGTTACTGTTGGAATTCCCTGTGAACGAACTACCGATCTGAAGGTTCAGGCCTTGCGCCAGCCGCGCCGCCAAGGTCTGCATAGAGTAGGTGGAGAAGTCCGCGCCGTGGATGTACATATCCGTCAAGTCGCGGCACATCTGATTGCATTGAATGCTGCGGATGAGGTTCATTCCCACCACGAACGATCCAAGAAACGTCGGGATAAAGAGCAGCACAATTAAAGCGAACTCCACCATTTCCTGGCCGCTCTGCGTCTTTTTTCTTCGTTCGGTTGCCATGAGTGCTCCTTTCCTGTTTCCTTAACGCTGGACCGAACTGACGCCCTGGGGATACCCGTTCAAAACGTCCGACGAATACACATTCAGAGTGATGGGCGACCGGCTGTTTCCCGAAAAGGTCCCGCTCAAAGGCGCCATCCAAGCCCACGAAACATTCTGTACCGAGACCTCCACCACGTTGCCGGGCACATTACCGCCGCTCGCGACCGGTATGGCAGTGGTCAGGTTGGTAGGGGCGTAGTAGTTCACAAAAATATGCTGGGGAGAATCGGTGGTAGTCACAAATCCCATAGAGTATTGCTGGACCACCGCTTCGATGGACGCATCTTGCCCCAGCGAGCCGGAAGTCTGAAAGGTAATCGCGTATCGGCAGCCTTCCCGCACTGCGTTCTGCAGCGTGGCCCAACGAAATAGCACCATTCCGAAATCGACGAAAGCGAAAATGAGGGCAAACGTCGGTAAGATGGTGAAAGCGCCCTCGAGCAGAACGTTGCCGCCCTGTCTGCGACGCCGAGCGCTACGCGTGGATGGAATGGTCTTATGCTGCAATGCGACTCTCCACATCTATGGTATCGGCGGGTCTGAATCGGACCAATAGGAGAATCGCCTTAGTTCACAGCACGCTCTACCCGACCGGGGATATGGTACGGACCGAGACCAAGGTACCCCGGCTGTACCGATTGGGTGGGCTAGCTACTTCGAAATCCGCATAATGTCGTCGGCGATGGCCGCGAAAGCGGATGCCAGGTGGGCCGTGTCTGGAGTGTAAACATAGGTTCCCGCCGAATAAGAGGTTTGGTAGGCCAGGGCGGTAGGATCGTTGGCGATTCTCTTGAGCAGCTCATCATTGACGCCGCCGGAGTTCCCCAATCCAATGGTGTAAACCACGAAGGGCATGTTGTTACTATTGGCGTCTACCCGCGCCCGTTGCGCGGCGTTGTCCAGGGAATTGATTCCTCCGTTGGTGACGTTGTTGGACGTTACCTGGATATTACTGCCACTTTTGGTGACGGCAGCGGGAAAGCCCGCTCCACCCAGCACACTGGTGCTGATCGAATTTCCCCACACATCGGTAGATGGCAAATAAGCGACGTCGGAGGATACGGAGCGGTTGATCCCGCTGCCAAAGGAACATCCGCCGTTATTGCCGCCCGCGCTGGTAATGAGAAACTGGTCGGGATTTCCGGCCGGATACGTTGCGACGGTCTGCTTATAGATGCCGTCCGCGCTTCCGCCTACTGTACCGGAGAAGCCTGGCGTGGCATTGCACCCGCCGCCGGATTGCATGGGCAGCAGGGGGCCGCTGCCGCCATCACCGGTGCCAAAGGTAATGGTATTCGGCTGACCATCGGTGAAGAACAGAATCACGTTGAGCGCGTTCATGTCTCCTAACGCTTTCAGAGCCTGATAGCCTTTCCAATAAGCCGCTCCCGCGTTGGTCCAACCGACGCAATTGAGGCTGCCCAACAAGGTCGAGAGGCCGGTTTGAAAGTTGTAATTGAACGGAAAATCGACATTATAGTAGGTGCCAAACGAGACCAGCCCCATGCGATCCCGATTGTTGGAGAATGAATCCACAAACAGAGCCGCCGAACTAGACAGGCTGGCGCAGGAACCGGAGGTGGCGAGCGAACCAGACCGGTCGATCACCAGCAACACGTTCACGTCCCTGCGAGTCGCTTGTCCGATAGCCGTCAAGTGAACCGAATTGAACCCTAATATCCGCATGAACCAGGTGGGCGAATCAACGGCGGCCTGGACGTTAATGATGGCGGTTGCTGGATTGGGCGAAGTCGGCCAAGTCACCACCGGGTCGTTGATCGGGGTGACGGCCATCCAATTGTTCGGGAAATTGGCGTGATAGTAACGGAGGGCAGTGTCGCTGGCGGCAGCTTGCTGGGATGTAATGTCCTGGCCGCGGTTGAGGCTGCGCGCGGCGCCGAGCGATGCCCCGTCCACGGCCCCCTGCAGCTTGGCCTTGATGGTATAGAGGACCCCGGCGTCGATTGCCAGACCCACCATCGGGATGATGATGAACAGCATCATCAGGGTGTAGAGAACCAGGACGAAACCTCGTTCTCCCTCACGCGGCCTGAGTCTAGAAAAATGATTGCGCATAGATTCCCGGGCTGGTCTGAATGGTTCCCAGACTTACGGTAGTGGTCTGGAAATACGCTTCGGCGACGTAGGACTCTTCCAGCGGCTTCAGCTGCAAGCTGGCCGCAAAATTACTGATCACCGCGTTGGGGTCCGTCAGGTAGTTGTTTACCTGGTCGAGTGAGTCATAGCTCACCAGCACCGGCGGTCGGAAAACGCGTGGCCGAGCCAGTGATCGAAGTATTGCCGATCGTGATCCGCTGCACCAGCCGGTTGGCGCCTACCGTGCAATTCGCATAGGTGCTGGATGTAGGCAGGCCGCACGAAGGATCCGGAATGAATTGGATCTCTGAAAGCGTGATGAGGCCGTCGCCGCCGCTGATCTGCAGGTTCATGTTCTGTCCCAGTTGCACCAGGAAGTTCTGCGCCGCTGTGGAATATAGCGGCACGCCGCGCATAAACATCGCATCGGCGTCCCGGCAGATTTGCGCCACCTGAATCGCACGTCCCAGATCCACTCCGATGACCACCACTCCGAACAGCATCAAGATCATTGGAATGGCGATGAGCGCGAACTCCAAAATACTGACTCCCCGCTCGCCGCGTGCTGTGCGTGCTCGCCCCCCGTAATCCCTCATGGGGATGGCCTGGTGTTGCCCGGCGGCAGCGATTCCAGCCGGTCCGCGGACACCGCCGTGATACTCAGTGGCGCCGGATTTATCTGGAACGTCGTCGAGCCCCAAAACCAGGCCACCGGCGCAATCCAGTTGTGCGTGTATCCCAAAATGGAGACCTGCAGAATATTGCCGTCGCTATTCGCCCCCGGCTGTCCCGTCACCTTCACAAAGGTTGATGAATTGAAATAGTCCACCAGGATCAGAGTCGGGTCGTTGAGAAATCCCATCCCGTTGGCCTGTACCACCGCCTGAATAGCCAAGGTCTGGCTTCCGTACGTAGTGCCGTTAAACGCAGTCTGATAGGTGATCCCGTAACGGCAGCCTTCGCGCACCGCGTTCTCGAACGTGCTTTTCTTGAAAATCGGCAAAGCCAGCTCGATCGTGGTGAGAGCCAGCGCGAAAAATGGAGTCATCACCAGCGCAAATTCGAGAATGACGTTGCCTCGCCGACGCCGCTGGCTGCGCTTGGATGGAATATTGTTCGGCCGCAATGCGACTCTCCACGCTTATCGTAGAGGCGCGGTATCAGAACACCAATCGGTGATTGTCCCTACTTTATGGGAGGCAACAGTCGGCAGCCCCTGCGGACTACCTCCGCGGCTCCGAATGGGGCAAGCTACTCTTTGGGGAGCGCTCCGGACACGAAAGTCGAGGTCCATTGCGGCGCATGACCGCGTCCCCCAGCGCTCGGCCGCATGATGTGGAACGCCACCGCGTCGCCCGGCTTTAGCGTGCCCTGGATCTTGCGGACGTCGTCCACGCTAGTGACCGGTTGACGGTTGATCGACAGGATCACATCTTTCTCCGCGATGCCCACATCCTCGGCGAAGGAATCCGCATCGACGCTTTGCACCAGCAAACCGCCCTTGGCATCCAGGCCCATGGAGCTGCGCTCACTATCGGTGAGGGCGTGCAGCTTGACGCCGAATTTATACTGCCGGGGTTCCTCGGGCTTGGCTGCACTGTCGGTTTCCGGCTCTTCGCGTAGCGCGGCGAAGCGCGGATCGTCCTTGAACACCTCGGCGCGATCGAGAACCGCCAGACTGAAATCCATATGCTTGCTATCGCGGTCCACCGTCACCGCAACCGTCGCGCCAACGGGTGTTTCTGAAACCCGCGCCACCAGATCGTCGCCGTTCTTCACCGGCTTGCCGTTCATCGCGATGATGATGTCGTCCGCCTTCAGGCCGGCCTTGTCCGCCGGTCCGCCCTTGTGCACGCTTCGGATCAAAACGCCCGGGCTGGTTCCCAAGCCCTTGAACAGCTCCGGCTTGTCATCGCCCTTGTACCATTCGATCCCAATCGATCCGCGAGTAACCCGGCCAGTCCGGATAATGTCGTTATAAACCCGCGCCACCATGTTGATGGGCAGCGCAAAGCCAATGCCCTGATAGCCGCCGCTCTGGGTCGCGATCATGGTGTTCACGCCGATCACCTCGCCGCGAATGTTCAACAATGGCCCGCCGCTATTGCCGGGATTGATAGCGGCATCGGTCTGAATGAATCTCTGCAGTTGCAGCGCTCCGCCGATGTCGCGGCCGAGCGCGCTGACGATTCCCGCCGTCACCGAAGCCTCCAGACCAAACGGGGAGCCAATCGCCACTGCCCAATCGCCCACTTGCACCGCGTCCGAATTGCCGATGTTCACCGGTACCAGCGGGCTCTTGGGATCGATCTTGATGACCGCCAAATCGGTTTCGGGATCGATGCCCACCACGCGCGCCCGATATTCCGTGGGATCGTCGCCATGCAGTTTCACTTTGATGTGGTCCACCTTGGCGATCACATGGTGGTTGGTGATGATGTACCCGTTCTTATCGACCACGAAGCCGGTGCCCGATTGTTCCTGCTTGTAGGCTCGCTGCGGCTGGTCGCCGCCGGAAGGCCCGTTGCGGAAAAACTTCTTGAACAAGTCCAGACCGTCGTCATTGCCGTTGCCATTGCTATCGCCCTGACCCGGTTCTTCCTCTTCATGGCCGCGCGCATGCGGGATTTTCGGTGCCCTTGGGCGTAAAGTCGGCCGTGATATAAACCACCGACGGCTCCAGTTTCTTCGCCAGCTTGCTGAACTCATTTCCCAGCTGTACCGCGTTCGGCACCACCAAAGGCGAAGCATCCGGAGCCGCAGCCTGGCCACGCGCGGCATGGACACCGGTGTTCAGCAAGGTCCCGATGACGATCCCGATCGAGAGCGTGACGAGCAGGAGACTCAACGACAACAGCTTCTGCTCTCGCATCACCTTAAACCACCGCATGGCTTGTTCGCCTTTCTCGGTTCAAAGAACCCTTGTACTCACTATATCTTGAATCGGCAGAAAAGGTGTGGGAAGTTATGTCAAGAAGCGCAAAGAATGCGAAGCATTCCGTTCGCCCTACATCGTCAAAAGCGCCGCCATCAGTTCAATGCCGTCCCACAGGTTTTGCACCCGCAGGTTCTCGTTGTAGCTGTGCTGGTTGTTGTCGTGATTCCCGATCGGAATCACGATGGTGCGGGTTCCCAGCGGACGCTCAACACTAAGCAGGGGCAGGGTTCCACCCATATTGGGGAGTTTCACGGCAGGCCCGCGCGCGCTCTCCACCACTCGAATCACTTCCTGCGAAATCGGCAGATCCATGGAGGTCCGAACCGCCGCTTCGCCGCCCCCGGACACCACAATCGCGACCTTTTTGTGAGCCATGCGCACCTCCGGGCCGGGCTCTTGATCCACCACAAAAAATCCTTGCTTGCGGATGTGATCGATCACCAGGTTGGCGGTCTTTTCGGGGTCCATTCCTTTCACCAGCCGCACGTCCAAGCTCGCCGTCGCGGATGCCGGAATCACGTTGGAGGCCTGATTGCCGATCCGCGAACTCGCCATCCCGCGAATATTGAGCGACGGCAGCGTAATCAGCTCGGTCAGCTTCTTCCCGCCGCCTTCGGTAGAGCCCAGCCAAAACTCGTGCATGAGTTCGGGATCGATATCGGGAGCTTCGGCGACAGCCCGCTTTTCGGTCGCGCTCAGAGGCTCCACGTCGTCGTAGAAATGCTCCACCAGCACGCGGCCGTTGTCGTCCTTCATGGACGCCAGCAGCTTGGCAAGCGATAGCGCGGGATTGGGCGCCCAGTTTCCGTAGTGCCCGCTGTGCAGCTCGCCACGCGGCCCAAGAACCGTCACGTTCACCTGGACGATCCCGCGGGCGCCGAACGTGATCAGCTGCCGCCTGGTCTGATGCAGCGGTCCGTCGCACATCAGCCACAGATCGCCGGAAAACAATTCTTTGTTCGCGGCCAGCGTTTTCTCCAGGTTCACCGACCCAGCTTCTTCTTCTCCCTCAAAGGCGAACTTGATATTCGACTTGGTCTTCAATCCGGCCGCCCGGATGGCATCCAGAGCCGACAGCATCGCGATGATCGGCGCTTTATCGTCGGCCGCGCCGCGCGCATAGATTCGCCACTCGGGATTGAAGCGCTGCCCGGGCGGCGGCAGCGGGATCACCTGCCCATCGCGTTCCAGCTGCTTGTCGCGCAAGGTCGGCGTGAAGGGAGGCGTCGCCCATTCTTTGGGATCCAGCGGCTGCCCGTCATAGTGGGCGTAGAAGACGATGGTGCGCGTCGCGCCGGGCGTCTTGATCTCGCCGAAAACCACCGGATTTCCACTCGGGACGGCCACCAGCTTGGCTGGGATGCCGCGCTTCTCCAACATGCCGGCGATGGCCTCGGCGTTGCGCTGGATGTTCGCGCGGTCGGCGGAAATGTCGGGAATCGCCAGCAGCGCGACGAACTCGTCCATAATCGCCCGCTCGTGTTGCTCGCGCCATTGTCGTGCAGCCAGCGCGGCGGGATTGGTTGGCGTGAAACTTTGGGCGCCGAGTCCCACCGCGAAAACGGCCAGCAGGGACAATAGACCCGCGAACCGCAAGGGTTTCAATTCCACAATCAAGATACCTCCTAAGATCAACGCGGCGCCGATAGTAGCACGCGTGGAAAGCACTTCGCCCAACATAAGATACGACGTGACCCAGGCGAAGACCGGCTCGAGCGCAAAGATCAGGACGGTGCGCGTAGGGCTGGACCAGCGCTGCGCCCAGGTCTGCACGAAAAAAGCCAGCGCGGTGGCCAGTAGGCTGGTGACTCCGAGCGCGATCCATACATTGACGGACCACGCCAGGCGCACCGGTTCCACCCACCAAAAGGTCGCGGCGCCCAGCAGCGCCCCGGTTGCAATCTGGGCCACGGTGAGCACGCCCAGATTGCTCTTCGGCGCAAAGCGGCCGAGAATCACGATGTGGCAGGAATACGCCACCGCGCAGCCGGCCACCAACCAATCGCCGCGCCCGATATCGAAAATGTCCTTCTGCACCGTTAGCAAAATCATACCGATGGACGCGACCACGATTCCCAGCAACTCGGAGATCTGAGGCAGCTTGTGAAGCACCAGGCCGCCGATGATCGGAACCAGGGGAACGTACAATCCGGTGAGGAATCCGGCCTTCGACGCTGAAGTGAACCGTAGCCCGGCGGTCTGGAGAACGTATCCAGCAAAAAGGAAAAGGCCGGCGATTATGCCTCGCCGCACGCTGGCAGCTGCGTTGGGAGTCCGAAATTCCTTGCGAAACACCAGCGCCAGGACAACGGCGGCGACCGAGAAGCGCAAGGTCAGGAACAGCAGCGTGGAGACATCGGCCAGCGCTTGTTTGACCAGAACGAATGTCGCGCCCCAGATCAGTGTGACGGCCACCAGGCTGCCGTCTACCTTCCAACTCGCGGGCCGCGCGGCCGTCATCCGTCCAAATCGCGGAGCAGCAGGAACAACATCAGAAGAATGCGCTTGAGGCCCAGTTCGCGGCCCTCCGGATGGAACCACTCCTGCGGCGTGTGCGCACCGCCGCCGTGTCCGCCAGCGCCGATGGAGATGGCCGGCAAGCCCATCGAAAGCGGAACATTGGCATCGGTGGAAGCGCAATCCAGATGCGACCGGATGCCGAAATGCGAATCCACCGCGCGCACAGCTTGCAAAATGTACGCGTCGTCGGAAAGACGTCCGCCTGGCCGCGATCCGATTTCTTTCACTTTGGCGGTCACTTTGCCGCCGGTGGCGCGCTCGTTCTCCGCTTCCAGCGCCTGTTCCACGGCGCTGGTCAATAGCCCGGCGATCTCGTCCAGCTTGGCCGGACTCTCTGACCGGATGTCCACTTTGGCGCGGGCCAGCGTTGGAATCGAGTTGATACTGGATCCGCCTTCGATGATGCCGAAATTGTAGGATGACCGCGGGCTGCCGTTGCTCGGCAGGCGCTGCTCGGTGAAAGTAGCAATGGCGCGCGCCAGCGCATGTAACGGATTGGCGAAACCGAAGTCGCTCCAGCTATGCCCACCAGGACCCGAGACCGACACATCGAAGCGGCGGCTGGCGAGAGCCTGCGAAGTGACGTGATCGACGTTCGGGCCGTCCAGAATTAAGAAGGATTGAATGCGGCCGCCGGTGGAGGATTGCCGGCATAAATAGCGCATGCCGCTCAGGTTCCCCTCGCCTTCTTCCCCGACATTCGCCACGAAGACCAGATTGCGAAAGTCATCCGCGAGACTGGGAAAGGACTTGATCGCGCGGGCGATGGCGAGCAGCCCGGCCAAGCCCGCGCCGTTGTCCGCCGCGCCCGGACCATGCAAGCGGCCGTCCGGCGTCGTATAAACTTCTTCGTCCTTGCGCGGCGCCAGCACCGTATCGAGGTGCGCGGTGAGAGCCACGTAGGGGCCAGTGCGGTTCTCCACTGGATGCGCGATGACGTTGCCGCCGCGATCGATGCGCGCCACGCAGCCCAGCGCCCGAAATTGTGCCAGCATCCACTCTGCGCGCTTTTGTTCAAAGAATGTGGAGGCCGGAACGCGGCACACCTGCAAATGCTGCTCGTTAATCCATTGCTTTTGCCGTACGAACCATTGCAGGGCGTCGCGCAAGGGCGGCCTATCGGCCAACTCCGCGGCCACTTTGGACAGGGACGGGTCCAAGGGCAGGGCGGCGGATTTGATGGGAGCGGCCAAATGCTAGTTTAGCGCCTCCCCCAGCATGAGCAACAGGTTCTCTTCCAATGGCCGGGCCGCCAGTTGTAGTCCGATGGGCAGCCCATTGGAAGCCGCGCCGCAAGGAATCGACAGGGCGGGGAAGCCGAGCACGTTGAATCCGCGCACCAGGCGCGTGGTCAGCATCCGGGTGTCGTACGTCACGCCCGCGAGCGTGATCTCGTTCTGCCCGATACGCGGCGCGGTGATGGGCGTGGTAGGCGTGAACAGACAGTCGATATCGCGAAACAATGCGTGGAACTCCCTGAGCAATTGTTTGCGCAGACGCTGGGCGTTTATATAGTCGGTGGCCGGAACCAGCGAACCTTGATCGAGCATCGCCAAAACGTCCGCTCCGAAATCGCCGCGCCGATGCAGATTCGCCTGGTGTACCGCGGTTGCCTCCGACAGAAGAATCACCAAACCAGCGCGGTTCAGCGTTTCGAGGTCGGGCACCTGGACCGGAACCACGCGGGCGCCAAGGGCCTCGGCCTTCCGGGCCACACTGTGAACCGCAGCCTTGACCTCTGGGTCAATGATGTCGAAATAGAAGTTTTCCGGCAATCCAATGCGGATCTCTTTCATAGATCCAGGGGCTGGTTTACGCCGTGCCGGATCGGACATAGCGTCGAGCGCGATGCGAAGATCATCCACGGTCATCGCCAGCGGCCCCACGTGATCCAGGCTCAAGCCCAGCGGCTGGACTTGAGCGCGATCGACCAAGCCATAAGTCGGCTTCAATCCGGCGACGCCACAAAATGACGCCGGAACGCGAATGGAGCCGCCGGTGTCGGTGCCGGTGGCCATGAACGCCATCCCGGTTGCTACGGCCACGGCCGAGCCTCCGCTCGACCCGCCGGGCGAATGTTCCCGATTGCGCGGATTGCGAATCGCTCCGAAGTGCGGGTTGTTGGAGGTGATGCCGTAAGCCAGTTCGTGCAGCCCGGCTTTTCCAACCATGACGCGTTCCGGCCTCGGCGAGCTTCTTGACGATCGGAGCATCGCGATCCGGCACAAAATCGGCGAAAATCTTCGATCCCGACGTGGTGCGGACGCCCTTGGTCCACATCAGATCTTTATGGGCGATTGGAATGCCGTGCAGCAGCCCACGATCGACACCGTGGGCGAGCTCGCGATCCAGCTTCTGGGCGCTGGGCCAGCGCCGAATCGGCGGTCACCGTAATGAACGCGTTCAGCTCCGGATTCAGCCTGGCGATCTGGTCCAGGCACCCCGCGGTTAATTCAACGCTGGAAATCTTTCGGGCGCGGAGCGCTTGCGAGGCCTCCCGGATGGTCACTCGGCCGGCTCCAGATCTGGCTGGAACACCAGCGCAGATTCAGCGTCTGGCGGAAGCTTGGCCGAGTGGTCGTTTAGTCCTGATAGCAGCGCCTCCACCACGGGCAAAATGCGCTTGAGCTGTTCCGGCGGGATCTCTGGTTTCATGCACCTACTATCTTGCCGGAAATCCGGGCTAACATTCTGGTCGAGAAATGCCGATCAAACTAGCGCCAGCCTATGTCAGAAGTGTCTGAACGCCGCAAGAAGACTCGTCAAAAGGAGACTCGCGCCGCTGAATCCCGCCGGGTGACCTTGTTAAACGTGCCCGGAATCGTGGGCGAGATACCCGCCCAGCTTTTGGACACCAGCGATATCGGCTTGGGCGTGGAAACCGAGCGGGCGCTCGAAATCGACTCCGTCATCGTCGTCCAAGGCCACCTGGCCAGGGACGGATCCACCAACAAAGTTCGGGCGCGGGTAATTCAGTGCGACAAGATTCCGGGCGGTTACCGGGCAGGATTGGCCTTTGACACCGCGCCGGGACAAAACGGCAAGATCAGCGAAGCTGTGCCGGATCACTACGAGGCGTTACAGATCAGCCCGAATGCCGACCCGGAAATGATTCATCGGGTGTACCGTTTGCTCGCGCAGCGCCTGCATCCCGACAATACAACTACTGGAGACGAGAAGGCGTTTCGCGCCATCACGGAAGCCTACCAAGTGCTGAGCGAACCGGAAAAACGGGCCGCCTACGATGTGCACCTGCACGCCTACCGGCAGGTTCGCTGGCGCATCTTCGATCAGCGGCAGGCGGCCACGGGGAAAATGGCCGAACAATCCAAGCGGCGCGGAATTCTGGACCTGTTGTACACGCAGCGCTGCAATGAACCCGAGAAACCTTCCATGAACTTGCACGATCTGGAGGATCTGCTGGGCTGCCCGAGAGAGCATCTTGAATTCAGTCTTTGGTACCTCAAAGAAAACGGACTGGTGGTTCGGATGGACAATGGCCGTTTCGCGGTGACAGCCAAGGGCGTGGATTGGGCCGAGAAGGAAGAAGCTGCCGAGCGTTTGCGGGAAGACCGCCTGCTGCCCGCAGCCAGTGGCGTTCAGCCCGTCCAGTGATCACTCAGCTCCTTGCGAATTTGCGCTACAAGGAGCAGGGGAAGCGGCGCTAAGGTAGCCGTGAGAACCGAGAAAATCATTCCGTTGAACAGCGAAAGCCACAGCGTCATCGGTGGGAGCAGGCAAACCAAAACCAAAAATGCATAGGACCCCAGGCTATCGGGAGGCTGGGCGCCCGAAAACTGAGACGCCGTCAATAATGCCGCCGGTCCAAGAATGTACACTCCCGCTACGACATAGCCCCAGCTCGGCGATTTCTTATCCCGGATCCAAACGACGAGTGCCAGGACAATCAGTCCCAAGAAAGGCGCGACGTTGAGCATGATCAAGCCCGCCTGCTCATGGAAAATTGCGGAAACCAGTATAGCCGGAAGCCAGAACGCAAGCCCGCCTGCAATAATCCAACACAGCTTGTTTTTCACCGTGTCCTCGGGACCGCCTTATGCATGAGGTTAGCATGGGCCGGTCGACCATCACGCTACAATAGCTATGATGGTTGCGGCCCCGGTGACGCTCTCCAAATTAAACGAATTGGAAGCGTCGCTTAACTCCACAATTCGTGGCAAAGCGGAAGTGGTCCGGCTCTCGATGGTGTGTTTGCTGGCCCGTGGGCATCTGTTAATTGAAGATGTTCCTGGGGTAGGCAAAACCACGCTGGCGCAAGCTCTGGCGCGTTCCGTGCATTGCAGCTTTCACCGCCTCCAGTTCACCAGCGACATGCTCCCGAGCGACGTGCTGGGCGTCACCATTTACAACGCGCACAGCCAGGAATTCCAGTTCAAACAGGGACCGGTATTCACGAATTTTCTTCTGGCGGACGAAATTAACCGCGCCACGCCGAAGACGCAGTCGGCTTTACTGGAAGCGATGAATGAAGTACAAGTCACCATCGAAGGGCGGTCGCACGTTCTGGAGCAACCCTTCATGGTTGTAGCCACGCAAAATCCGGTGGAGCATCATGGCACTTATCCGCTGCCGGAAAGCCAATTGGATCGCTTCCTGATGCGCATTCGCATTGGCTATCCGGAGCGCGACGCGGAGCGTGAAATTGTGCGCGCCCCCGATGGCACGCACGCCGAAAGTATCGCGCCCATCCTGGCTGGTCCGGAGCTCTTGCGATTGCAGGAACAAGCGGCACAAGTGACCATCGATGACAGCCTGGTGGACTACATGCTGGCCATCGTCGAAAAAACCCGCAGCCACGAATCGCTGGCGTTGGGCGTGAGCCCGCGCGGGTCGCAAGCCTTATACCGGGCCGCGCAGGCGCTGGCGCTGATGGAGGGCCGCGACTACGCGATCCCGGACGATATCAAGCGGCTGGTGATCCCAGTGTTCGCGCATCGCATCGCGATCAATGCCCGTACTTCGCTGGCGCAGCGCAGCACCGAACTCAGCGAACGGACCCTGCAAGAAATCATGACGCTGGTCGAGGTCCCGTTGTAATCCGGACTTCCTGCGGTCGCGGCGTAGCAACCAATTCCAATGAAAACTGCAATCATCGGCCTGCCCATGGTAGGCAAAACATCGTTATTCACCATCCTGACCGGCGTGCATGAATCCACGCGCGTGGGCTTGATGGAAGCCCGCGTCGGCATGACCAAGGTCCCCGACGCACGGCTGGACGCGCTGGCGAAGATCTTCGAGCCGCCCAAAATCACGCCCGCCACGGTGGAGTATCTGGATTTCCCGGCGATTTCGAAGGAAGCCCTGCGCGATCCGAGTTATCTGGCGAGCATGCGCGTCGCCGACGCGCTGGCGCACGTTCTGCGCCTGTTTCCCAGCGACACCGTCCCACACGAAAAAGGATCGGTGGACCCGGTGCGCGACCTGGAAGACGTGGAGGTCGAGCTGATCCTGAGCGATCTGGTAGTGGTCGAAAAACGGCTGGAGCGCCTGGAGAAAGAACGTAAGAAGATCAAGAGCACGGAGCACGATCGCGAATTCGCGCTGCTGGAGCGCTGCAAGGCTACACTCGAGCAGGACGTCGCTCTGCGCACTCTCGATCTGACGCCAGATGAGGAAAAGCTGATCCGCGGCTTCCAGTTTCTCTCGCAGAAGCCCATGTTGTTCGTGCTGAACATCGGCGAGAATGACACTGGGCGGATGCACGAAATCGAAGAAGAGTATCGCAAGGGACCGTTAGCGGGCCGAACCAATACGGCCGTCACCGCGATCTGCGGCAAGATCGAAGCCGAACTGGCCGAACTATCGCCCGAAGAAGCCGCCGAGTATGTCGCCAGCTACGGCCTGAAGGAATCCGGACTGGAGCGCCTGATCTCGGCCACCTACGCGCTGCTCGGCCTGATGTCGTTCCTGACCGCGGGCGAGACTGAAGTGCGGGCCTGGACCATTCCAATGAACAGCACGGCGCAAAAAGCCGCCGGCGCCATCCACAGCGATTTCGAGAAGAAGTTCATCCGCGCCGAAGTGGTCAACTGGCAAGCTCTCATCGATCACAACGGCTACCCGGGCGTTCGCGAGAAGGGCTTGCTGCGCCTGGAAGGCAAAGAGTACATCGTCAAGGACGGCGACGTGCTTGTGATCCGTCACGGTTGATCCGGATCTTAGGTTCGTAGTGCGGAATTTGCGAAAGTACCAGCGCGACTATCGCTACAGCTAAACAACCCCAGGCGAACCAATCGCCGTAGTTGGTGTAGAAAGTCGTGCCGTCGCGGAACGCGAAATGTACGGCAGCTGTGGTTTCCTGATACATCGGAAGGCGCTCGTCAACGTTACCCGCCGGATCAATCACCGCGGTAATGCCGTCGTTGGTTGATCGGATCAGCCAGCGGCGATTTTCCACCGCGCGCATGCGGGCGATCTCCAGGTGCTGCTCGCGCGCCGCGCTGTGCCCGAAATAGCCGTCGTTCGAGATATTCACCAGTAAGTCGGCGCCGCCTTTGACGAACTGGCGGACTTCATTGGGAAACGCCGATTCGTAGCAGATGAATACTCCCAGCCGGTGCGCGGCCATCGGAAATACGACAATGCGATTGCCAGACGCGAAATCGCCAGCCTCCTGCGTGATGCGATTCACGAATCCGAATATGCTCGGAACAAATTCGCCGAATGGCACCAGATTGATTTTGTCGTAACGATCGACCAAAGCTCCATCCGGACCGAGCAAAACGGCCGAGTTCAGCGGCGCGCCTCCCGGCGTCTCGGCGACCGTTCCAAAGAGAAAATACGAGTGTGCTTGTTGGGCCAACCGGGTGGCTTCCCGGTGAAAGTCCGGATCGCGATAGAAATACAACGGCCCGGGGCTCTCCGGCCAGATAATAATCTTTTCGCTGCTCCTCTCGGCCGCGTCCAGCGATTCACGGATGATGTGATCGCGCTCCTGGGCAGCGGATGCTACGGTCCACTGTTCTTCTTCCGACATGTTGGGCTGCAACACCAGCGCCGTTTCCGTTGGCGTTTCGCGCGCTGGCAGTTCGGGCAGAAGCAGCAATCCTGGTACAACCGCCAGCCAATAAAGATGGGTGCGTCCCCTCCGGAGAATCAGGAACGCCACTACTGCGGATATTAGCGCGAAGACGAACGAGATGCCGTAGACTCCGGTGAACGGCGCAATTCGGAGGGGCAGCGGCATGTCGATTCCAGCGTTTCCTAGCGTGAGCCAGGCGAAACCGAAGGTGCCATGCGTGCGCTCGATGCCGGTCCAAAGCGCTGCGATGGCGGGAATCGCCCAGCGGGTGTCTAACAGCACCGCGGCCAGCATGCTGAACAGCCCAAGGTGTAGCGCTTTCAAGACACAAAACAACGCGAAAGTGCCCCAACCGCCCCAGCGTCCCATCCCGCCGTGGACTTCGAGCACAAACTGGATCCAATAACAGATGCCGAACCAATAGAGGATGCCGGCGAACTCACCCAACAGGAAGCGCCATAGCGGGCGCGGCTCGAAGGACAGCGCGATCAGCAGGGGCACAAGTGCAATGGGAGCCAGCCAGGGCAAGCCGAAGCCCGGGAAGATCAAGTTCGGGTAGGCCAGAACAAGAAGCACCGCCGAGAGCGATGCCAGGCTGAGATTGCGAATCGAATCTTCAATACTTCCGCATGATCGGATTCTTGAAACCCGCGGCTTCCAGATTGGTGCGCGTCTGAGCCTGCGTGGGAGCATCCGGAAGTAGGCCCAACCAAAACCCGGAACACGCCGTCCTTGGGCGCCGGAGAGAGGACCGCGTGAAAACCTTTCTTGGCCAGCGCTTCAGCGATGATCTCGGCGTCCGGCCGCGCCGTCGCCACTACTTGCCAATATTGACCGCCCGGAGGCTGGTTCGCTACCGCAGCGCGCTCGGGTGCCGGCGCCACGTCACGCGCGGGGGACGGCTTCGGCTTGTTTTCCTTGGCCGGCGCTGGTTTCACGGCGGCAGGAGCCGCAGCGGGTCTTTCTGGTTGCGTTGTGATGGTCGGCGGCGTCGTAACAGGAGCCGGATCGTCCGGAGCGGCATTTACCGGCGGTGGGACCGAATTCGCGCCGTCAGCGGGGGCGGATTCTGGCGGATGCGCGTCGGCGCTGGGTTTGTCAACACGCGCCGCTTCGGCGGCAGCAGCCCCCGGGGAAGTATTGCGGCCCACGATGTAGCCCATCGAGAAAAACAACCCGAGCAAAACTACGACGATCAGAAACACGCTGATGAGCTGGCGGTTCCCAAGTATAAGTTCAAATTCACCTTCGTCGTTCTTCGGCAAGTTGGATTTAGCCTTCCAGTTTTCTTCCGGCCAGGTTATCGATCGCCCTGCCCAAAGACGAGAATATATCGATTGGCAGCGGGAAAACAACCGTCGTGTTCTTTTCCGCTCCGATCTCGACCAGGGTTTGAAGATAGCGCAGCGGAAGGGCGGCGGGCTGTTTTTGAATCAGCTCGGCGGCCATGCTGAGCTTTTCAGCGGCCATGTACTCGCCTTCGGCGTGGATGATCTTGGCGCGGCGCTCGCGTTCGGCCTCGGCCTGGCTGCCGATGGCGCGGATCATCTGATTCCGGCAGATCCACCTGCTTCACCTCCACCACGGTCACCTTCACGCCCCACGGTCCGGTGTGGGCGTCCAGCACGGATTGCAGGCGCAGATTTAGCTTCTCGCGCTGGCTCAGCAGTTCGTCCAAGTTCCACTTCGCCCAGAACGCTGCGCAGCGTGGTTTGCGCCACTTGCGACGTCGCGTAGAGAAAGTTCGAGACTTCGAGCACCGCCTTGGTAGGATCCACCACGCGGAAATAGACCACGGCGTTGACCTTCACGGTGACGTTGTCGCGCGTGACGACGTCTTGCGGCGGCACTTCCATGGCTTCGATGCGCAACGAAATGCGCACGATGCGGTCGATGGGAGCGAACACCAGGATGACGCCCGGTCCTTTGGGCTGCGGCAGCACGCGGCCCAGGCGGAAAATCACGCCGCGCTCATACTCCGCCAAAATCTTGATGGAGGACAGCAGGTAGATTACGATGATCAACACCGGAATCAGGATAGTCAAATCGGGCATGGACACCTCGCGGAGGCCATTTCACTATACACTGCGCTGAGCGGTTCTAGCAGGCCCCGTAACGTGGTTGTAATATGTACGTTATAGAATGCTCCCCATGGACCAAATCCAGATCGTGCGCACGCCTGGCAGCGCAAGCGACGTCACAGTTCTGACCCTCCAGGGGCCCCTTACGCTCGGGACGCTGTTCGACTTTCAAACTGCGGTGCGCGATCCCGAACTGAAAGGCACGATCATCGATTTTTCGGGTGTGCCTTATATCGACTCCGCCGGCCTGGGCATGGTGCTGAGCCACTGGGCGCACACCCAGAGAATCGGCGCAAAGTTCGCCGCGGTAGCCATCTCGGAGCGGGTACAAGTGCTGCTGGAGATGACCGGCGTTAACAAACTGCTCCCGATGTATCCCACCGTCGCCGACGCCGAACGCGCGTTTTCCGTCTAGCTGCCGAATTGCGCTCAGACCGTAAAATATATTGCCAGACCGCTATGTTCTTGTGCTACGCTAGTGGGTCAGGTCCACCGTTTTGATCAAGGACTACATCGCGTTAACCAAGCCGCGAATCACTTGGCTCATCCTCATGAGCACCGGTGTCGGTTACTTCTTTGGGGCGCGCAACGGATGGCACTGGCTAACTCTAATCCACACCATCATTGGCACCGGATTGATTGCTTCCGGAACTGCGGCGCTGAATCAATGGTATGAGCGGGTAGCCGACGGCAAGATGCGCCGCACGCAAGCTCGTCCGTTACCGGCCGGGCGTTTAGTCGCGTGGAAGGCGCTGGTTTTCGCCATCGCGATTTCGGCGGCTGGATTCGCCGAGCTTTGGATCGGCGCGAACCCGCTATCTGCCATGCTCGGGCTGTTCACGCTGCTGCTGTACCTGTTCGTCTACACGCCGCTGAAGCAGCGCTCTCCGCATTCGACTACCATCGGTTCCATTCCGGGCGCGATGCCTCCGCTGATTGGCTTCGCCGCGGCCAGCGGGACGTTGACGTGGGATGCATGGGTGCTGTTCGCGATCCTGTTACTGTGGCAGTTTCCTCATTTTTACGCGATCGCGTGGATGTACAAAGAGGACTACGCGCGGGCCGGCATTCGCATGCTTCCCGTGGTGGAGCCGGATGGCAAGTCTACCGCCTGGCGCATCTTGGTTTATTCGATCGTACTGATACCGATCAGCCTGATGCCCAAGTTCTTCGCCATGGCCGGCGATGTGTATTTGTATGGCGCGATCGCGCTGGGCCTCACGTTTCTGTACTACGGGCTGCGCATTCGTTGGGATCGCACGCGGCAGCAGGCGCGGCGTGTGTTGCTGGCGTCGGTGGTTTATCTTCCGCTGCTCTTCAGCCTGATGCTGTTTGACCGTCCCCGATGAAACTGCCGGCTGTTCTCGCGTTGGTTTTCGCCTTGACGGCGTGTTCGCAGCACACTCCTTCGCTGGAAATTCTCGGCGACATCCCGCAATTTGAACTGGTCGCTCAAGATGGCCAGCCGTTCCACAGCAAGCAGGCGCTGGCGGGTAAAATCTGGGTGGCTGATTTCATCTACACCACCTGTCCTGGGCCGTGCCCGCGCATGACCTCGCAAATGCGCGAAGTGCAGGAGGCGGTGTCTAAGATCCCGGATGTCAGGATTGTTTCGTTCACCGTGGATCCAGCCAAAGATACGCCGCCGGTGCTGACCGAATACGCAAAAATGCATGGCGCGACGTCATCGATCTGGTATTTCCTGACCGGCCCGGTGCCGACGCTGCAGAAGCTGGATCGTGACGCGTTTAAGCTCGGCAACATCGATGGAAGCATGCAGCACAGCACACGCTTCGCGCTGGTGGACCGGCAAGGGCGCATTCGCGGCTACTACGATACGTCGGAACCCGCGGCCATCCCGAAAGTGATCGCCGACGTCTACGCCCTGGCGCGGGAACGCAGCTGATGGACGTCCACGCGCTTCCGGCAGTGAACGCGACACTGAACGGAATCGCGGCGGTGCTACTGGCGATCGGTTACACGCTAATCCGCCAGAAGCGCATTCAGGCGCATAAGCGCGTCATGCTGACGGCGTTCTCGGTATCGGTGGTATTCCTGGCTTGCTACCTCTTCTACCATTTCGAAGCGGGCGTCGTGTATTACCAGAAGACCGGATTTCTGCGCTACCTCTACCTGACGATCCTGACCACGCACACCATACTGGCGGTGATCACTCCGGTGCTTGCCATCATCACGCTGCGGCGCGGCCTGCGGATGGATGTGGCGCGGCACCGGGCCATCGCGCGCTGGACGTTTCCGATTTGGATGTATGTCAGCGTCACGGGGGTGGTGGTGTATTTGATGCTTTATCGATTCTGAGGAGAGGAATACGAGGGAGACGAGGAATACAAGGAATGGCAGTAGGCGTCGAGAAATCGACTGGTCTCATCTAACAACAGCAAGAGTGAATCCGTGCTGGCATAGCCGAGGTCTTGGGCAAGAATTAGAAAATAGCGGCACTCCTCCAATGACGCTTGCGCGATGTTCATAAAGCGCGCTTTATCCGCTCGTCCCCGGCGCTTAAAGCCCTCAGCGATGTTGGCTGGAACAGAAACTGCCGCGCGTTGCAGTTGCGAGGAGAGCCCGTACATCTCATGCTTGGGAAAGGCCGCCGTTGCGCGATAGACGCCCAGCACCAGTGCATGCGCTTTCTGCCAAACTAACAAGTCTTGAAAGTTCCTGGCCGGAGCCTGCACGGAACAGAGTGCATTCCCCGTATTCATTGTCTCCCTCGTATTCCTTGTATTCTTGACTTGTGCCCCGTCTCACGACCCTAACTTCTGCCGGCGGATGCGCCGCCAAACTTAGTCCCAAGATTCTGGATCAAGTGCTGGCCCGGATTCCGCGCTGGCCGAACGAGAACGTCCTGGTGGGTTACGACACCAGCGATGACGCGGGCGTTTACCGGCTGACCCCGAGCTGGCGCTGGTTCAGACCGTCGACTTCTTCACGCCGATCGTCGACGACCCTTACACCTTCGGCGCTGTCGCGGCCGCCAATGCGCTGAGCGACGTCTATGCCATGGGAGGCAAACCGATCTCGGCGCTGTCCATTCTGGCGTGGCCTCCCAAGGGCGATCTGGACGAGCTGACCCAGATGCTCAAAGGCGGCGCGGAGAAAATCCATGAGGCCGGTTGCGCGCTGCTGGGCGGCCATAGCATCAAGGACGACGAGATCAAATTGGGCTACGCGGTGACGGGCACCATCCATCCCGATCGGATCAAGACCAACGCGGGCGCGCGTCCCGGCGATGTGCTGGTATTTACGAAACGCATCGGTACGGGGTGATCTCGACAGCTCTGAAGCAGGGAATCGCCCGGGAATCCGATGTGGATGCGGCTGTGCAGTCCATGTTGAAGCTCAATCGCGATGCCTGCGAGGCGATGCTCGAGTTCGATGTGCACGCCTGCACGGACGTGACCGGTTTCGGACTCATCGGCCACGCGCGCGAGATGGCCATGGCCAGCAAAGTAACGCTCGAGATCGATCCGAAAGGCGCTGCGGTTTCTGCCAGGAGCGGTGGAGTACGCTAAGCAAGGGGCGATCTCCGGCGGGCTTGAATAACAACCGGGACTTCGCGTCGTACTGTGTCGAGGGAGTTTCTGAATTTGACGATCTGCTGTACGATCCGCAAACTTCGGGCGGCCTGTTGATCGCGTTACCGGAGCGGGATGCGGCTCGGCTGGAAACGAAACTGCCCGACGCTTATCGCGTCGGGCAGGTAACGGACAGACAGAGCAAGCCGATTCGCTTGCGATAGATTACTTGGCTTCTTCGGCGGTGATTCCGCCCTGAGCTTGCGCCGCGGCTGCTTTGGCGGCTTTGGCCTTTTTCGTGTCAAGGGCCTTCTGCACCCACTTGTCGGCGGTGTCGATGTCGGTCTTATATTGATCCGGCGAATCGTCCAAATCCGCCTTCTCGCGGATCAGCAGGTTCATATAAGCCATTGCGTCGTCGTAGTTGGGATCGATGTCCAAAGCTTTCTGCAAATTCTTGATGCCATCGTCGATGACACCGCTGTAGGTGGTCTGCAAGTCAGCTTTGACCTTCTTGTCCTTCAGTGGACCGGGCTCTTCGGGCTTCAATCCGAGGTCGGCGCGCGCCTTCATCCAGGCGGCATACCACTTCACCCAATCGATAACCGCAAGACTGTAGAAGCCTTCCTTATTCTGGGGATCGGCGGCGATCAGCTTGAGGTACCATTCCTTGGCTTCGTCCAGCTTCTTGAGCTTCTGCTCTAGATCCGGCATGCCTTGAGCCTGCTGATAGTTCAGCGATGCCAGGGAGGCCAGGGCAGTGGTGTCCGACGGGCTCTTTTCCAGAACCTTGAGGAATTCCTCTTTGGCCTGCTTGGCGAGCTGCAAGTTCTCCGGCGACTCGGCGCCCGGAATGTACTGGCTCATATACGCGGTAGCCAGATACAGGCGAGGCATCGTGTTGTCTGGATCCAGCTGCACGGCGTTCTTGAAGTAATCCACGGCTTCCGAGTACTTGGCGCCTTTGTAGGCCTGGACACCGTGATTGAGGGCATCGCGCGATCTGAGTTTGTCGCAGCCCGTTCCGAAGAGAATCAGCAGTCCGATTCCCGCTACCAATAATGTGCTCTTCATACGTTACCCTTGGACATTCTGAATTCTGGCTTCTTAATTCTGGAATTCCAGCACTAGTTGCCCGCTTCCAGCTTGGGCGTCATTAGACCGACCTTGTCCATCTGCGCGCCTTTGGCAACGTCGATGGCGCGAGCCACGGTCTGGTACTCCAGATCGGGATCGCCTTTGATGAACACCACGCGTTCGGCGCGAGTCTTGAAGATCTGCTCCAGACCGCGGACCCAGTTTGTCCATGTCGGTATCTTCGTTGTTGATGTGCATGCTCTTGTCTTTGTCGATGACAATCACCACCGTACGATCCTGATCGGGAGGCGGCTGATTCTTCTTATCGGGAGGTTCCGGCGCCAGCGCTTCCAGACCGTGCGGCGTCAGAGGCGTGATAACCATGAAGATAATCAGCAGCACCAGCAAAATGTCGATCATGGGCGTCATGTTGATGTCGCATCTTGGTCCGCTCTTGGGACCGCCAACTGCCATTGCCATAGTTCATTACCTCGCTTGTCGTTAAAAAATCAGTCGTCAAATATGGTCGGCCAAATCTTACTTTGCCGCAGCCGCGGCTGCCGCCTGTTGGGAGTCTTGTTCTCGTGAGGCTCCTCGGTGATGAGACCGATTTCGTTCACGCCGGCTGCGCGCAGATTGTCCACCACATCCTCGACGATGGAATACTTAGCGCGGGCGTCGCCCACGATATATACGGTCTTGTCTGGTCTGTTCGTTAGCAGATCGCGAACTCTTTCAGGGAGCTGATCCGGCCCCGACAACTTGATGTTTCCAGGACTCAAGAATACGCCGCCGTTCCGCGTTACCGAAATCAGGATGGCATCTTCCTTGTCGGCCGCCTGCATGGTGATGGGATTCTTGGTCTTCACCTTGTCCACGCTCTGGCCTTTGGTGAGCATGGGCGTGATGACCATGAAAATGATCAGCAGCACCAGCATGACGTCCACCATCGGCGTCACGTTGATGTCGGCTACGGGAGGAGGAGCTTTCTTTTTTTCCATTCGAAATCCTTTTCGGCGGAGAGGCGCGGTGTCTAGGCCGCGCCCCTTCCGAATTCAACTCGCCAGTCTCTCGCTTGAACCCTTACTTCGCCGCGCTCGCCTTGCCGGCGCGCTTCAGGAAGTAATCCAGAAGCTCGGAGCTGGAGTTACCCATCTCCACGTCGAACGCGTCAATGCGGTTGGTGAAGTAGTTGAACGCCCACACCGCCGGAACGGCCACGAACAGACCGATAGCGGTGGTAACCAGGGCTTCCGAAATACCGCCGGCAACCGCGCCCAGACCAGTGGCCTTTTGTGTGGCGATGCCCTGGAACGCGTGAATGATGCCGACCACGGTGCCGAACAAGCCCACAAACGGAGCCGTGGAACCGATGGTGGCCAGGCCGCTGACGCCGCGTTTCAGTTCGGCGTGAACGATGGCTTCGGCGCGTTCCAAAGCGCGCTTGGAGGCTTCGATTTCTTCACCAGAAATTTCCGAGCTCAACTGATGCGCGCGGAATTCCTGCAGACCGGCCACCACAACCTTCGCCAGATGGCTCTTGCTGAAGCGGTCGGCGATCTTGATGGCCTCATCCAGCTTGCCTTCGCGCAGCGCGCCCGCCACGGCGGGTGCGAACTGCCGCGATTGTTTACGAGCGCCGTTGTAGGCGATGGCGCGATCGATCATCACGCCGATCGACCAGGCCGACATGAAGAACAACAGGATCACGACCAGCTTGGCCGCCCATCCCATGTTCTCCCACATCCCGCGCACGTCGAAATTGAAGTCGCCGCTTCCTGCAAAAGCATAAACGACCAGACTTGTAATTGTAGAAACATCGTATTCTCCTGCGAGTTGAATTTAGACTACTAAGAGCTCAACGTAAAATTGACTTCAATCGTGGTGACAACTTCCACCGGCTCTCCGTTCAGGAGAGTCGGTTTGTATTGCCACTGCGAAACTGCTTGTTTAGCAGCTTCCACCAGCAGCGGATGGCCGCTCACGAGCTGCAAATTCTGGATGGAGCCGTCCTTGCCGATGATGGCGGTGAACCGCACCACGCCCTGAATGCGGGCTTGCTTGGCCAGCGGCGGGTAGAACGGCGTGACCTTGCGGACCAGGTTGGCTTGCTGCACGTTGCCGCCCACGCGGATGCGCTGCGGGGTGGCCGGTCTTTTCTTCCTTCACCGGAGGCGGAGGAGGAGCAGCGCTGGGTACGGCGCCGATGATTCCACCGAGCACTCCGCCCGGCGCTCCACCTGGCATTCCACCTACCACTCCACCGACTACGCCGGAACTGGAAGGCGGAGGAAGTTCCTCTTCCTTGATGTTCGCGATGTCTTTGGGAATGGTCTTGGGCGCCATCAGTTTGCCGGCGTCGAACTGGCGGGGAATGATCTTCACAATCTTCGGCGGCGCGGGCGGGGGGGGCGGCGGCGGGGGCGGGGGCGGCGGCGGAGCCACCAAGAAACTGGTTAGCTGAGCGCGGGGCAGCGTGTCAGTATAAATCAGCGGAATCAGGATCAAAGCCAAGATCACCAGAACCTGAGCTCCAAACGACAGGAAGACCGACCAAGTCTTGTTCGTTTTCGCGGTGCTTACAAAACTTTGCTCAAACATGCCTCACCTCGTTCCCAAAAGTACCTTCCTGTTGATTTGCGTAGAAATCATCATACACGCTCCGTGCCGCTATTTCACCTTGGCGGCTCCGCGCCTGGAACGCTCCTTGTTGGACGTGGGAGCGGACGCGGGTGCCTTGGCTGCCGCCACCGCGGGAACACTAGGTTCCTTGCGGGGACTGACAGCGCCACGCGTGAACTACGTTTCCTGCCCTCCAGGAAATTATGCCAGAAGATCAGGATCGGGCTGGCTACAAAAACCGAAGAATAAGTACCAACGATAATGCCACAGACCAGAGCGAACGCAAAGCCGTTTAGCACCTGCCCGCCAAACAAAAATAGCGCTAAGCGGTGAGCAATGTCAAACCGGAGGTCAACACCGTGCGGCTCAGAGTCTGGTTCACGCTCTTGTTGATCAGGGGCTCCAGCTCTTCGCGGCGCAGATCTTCAGATTCTCACGAATGCGGTCGAACGTGACGATGGTATCGTTCATCGAATAACCGACCAAGGTCAACAGCGCCGCCACCACGGTCAGCGTGATCTCTTTATTGAACAGCGAGAATAGGCCGATGGTAATGATGGTATCGTGGAACACCGCGATCACCGCCGCAGCGCCGTAAATCCATTCGAAAGCGGAAACGCGATGTAAACCAGCATTCCGCCCAGTGCGTACAACACCGCCAGCACCGCTTTGCGCTGCAGTTCGGCGCCGATCTTGGGGCCGACCACTTCGGTGCCGACCACCGCTACCGTATCCGGGTAGGTCTGCTGCTTTAAGTACGTTCAGAACCTGGGGCGTTACGCCTGGTACCGAAGCCAGGTCATCCAAATTATGGATCAGACCGGAATGCTGCTTCCGGTAGTCCATGATGCTAGCACACCAGCGCATTGAGCGGTTGATCCGACGTTGGAACTCCGGCGGCCGCCAGAGGGTCCCGGAGCTGATCGGCCAGCGCCTGAGCGCCACCCGCGTTGATGTTGTATTTGCCGTTGCCCGGCAGCCCGAAGGCCGCCGTCAGCCGGTCCACAATCTTCTGGCGGGCTGCCTGCAGCGCGGTATCTTCCAGGGCGTCAATGCCGATGATGTCATCCGGCTTGCCGGATACTTCCTGCACTTCCACCGGGAGCGTGCCAGAGAGAGCGGCGCGAACCTTGTCCACGGGCGGACGGTTGGCGAAGGTGACCGTAATCAGAGCCCCGCCGCGGAAGTCGATTCCGTAGCGCGGCCCCCCTTTGACGGCCAAACTCACCAAGCCGGCCGCCGTAAGGATGAGGGACAAGATAATGAACGGCCACTTCTTGCCGAGAAAGTCGAAGTCTGTATGCTTAAATAATTCCATGTAACCAGTCGCAGCGCCGGCATCCAGTCAATTTAGACACCGGCTTCGCGGGAAACAGTTCCCGCCGTTCATTTCAAAAGATTCAAATACTCAATGCCGCTACCTGCCGCTTGCCCGACAGCTCGAAGTCAAAGATGGTCCGGGATACGAAGACGGCTGTAAAAAGATTAGCGACGAGACCGATCACCAGGGTAACCGCAAAGCCCTTCACAGGGCCGGTCCCGAAGATGAACAGAAACGCACAAGATACCACGGTTGTCACGTGTGTGTCGATAATTGTCAAAAATGCTTTGGAGAAGCCCGCGTCCACGGCGGCCGCCACGGCCTTGCCGGCCCGCAGTTCCTCGCGGATGCGTTCAAAAATCAGGACGTTGCTATCCACCGCCATACCGATGGTGAGAATGATGCCCGCGATGCCGGGCAGGGTCAAAGTTGCATCGAAATAAGCCAAGGCCGCGATCAGGATAACGGCGTTCAAAACCAAAGCCAAAGTCGCGTTGATCCCGGAGCGCTTGTAATAGATCAACATGAAGAACACCACCGCGATCACGCCCGCGATACCCGCGCGGTAGCCTTCCCGAATGGAATCGGCGCCCAGCGACGGACCCACCGTTCGCTCTTCCTCATATTTCACGCTGGCGGGCAGCGATCCGGCGCGCAGGTTCAGCGCCAGGTCGGCGGATTCTTCCTGGGAACTAGCGCCGGTAATGCGGCCGGTATCGCTAATTTTGCTCTGAATGGTCGGCGCGCTGATGACAACTGCCATCCACCACGATAGCGGCTCGGTTGCCAATGTTGGCTCCGGTATAAACTTCAAACCGCCGGGCGGCTTCCTGGGTCAGCACGAAATTCGTTTCCCAGCGATTCATCTCGCCTTGCGCCGCGCTGGCGTCGCGAATGTCGGTACCGCGCACGATGGCGCCGCGCGACACCAGATACCAGCTGCTGCTGGCCTCCGCGCACGGCCGTCGGCACCAGCTTGGTATTCAAGGGCAGAATGCCGCCATGCTTCGATAGCGCTTCTTCCCGGGTGTTGAACGGGCCGTCCTTCACTTCAACCCATTCGAGCACCGCTTGCGTCTGCAGCAGCTGTTTGACGTGCGCCGGATCGTCGACGCCCGGAAGCTGCACCAGCAACTCCGCCTCGGCATCGCTGCGGCCGGTGGGCTGCACGGACGATTCAGCCAGGCCTAACCCGTTAATCTTGCGCTCGATGGTGGCCACGGTCTGGGTCATGGTGTCCTGCCGGAGCTTCAGCGCCTCGGTGGGCTTCATGGTCAGCTTGTAGTCGGTGGAATTAAGCGCGGTCGGCACCCAGTCGCCAAACTGGTCGTTCACGATGCTGCGAAACTGGCTGCTCTTGTCGCTGGGGATTCCCTTGACGTCGATCTCGATTTTGTCGGCATCCTCGATCGTCATCGGATCGTTGCGCGTGATGTCGCCGGAAGTAGTGATGCCGTCCTTTTGAAGCTCCAGCCGCAGGCGTTCGATGCTGTTGTCGGCGAAAGCCTTGAAGGCGTCCTGGAGCTGGACCTGCATGACCAGCTGCGTGCCGCCGCTCAGATCCAGCCCGAGGTGGATGTTCTTCTTCCAGTTGGCGACCAGTTCGTCTTTGGATTTGGGAATGCCGATAATGCCATAGAGGCATACCAGGATGACTGCGACGATAATGACGGCCTTGATCTTGACGTTGCGATTCATAGTGGTTTACTTCAGAGAGTCCGCGCTCGTGAAAAAGCCCGGTTTCACTTCTCAGCCTTCTTTTCTTCCGCTACTAAACTCGACACGGCGCTGCGCGCCACCTGCAATTTCACGTTGTCCGGCTTCACGCGCAGTATCAGCGTATCATCATTGTTCACGCTGACAATGGTCCCCACGATTCCGCCCGAGGTCAGCACCACGTTGCCGTTTTCAAGCGTCTTCAGCATCTGCTGTTGCTGCTTCTTCTGCCGCTGCATCGGCATGAACACCAGCAGATAGAAGATAGCCACCAGCGCCAGGGGCAACAAGCAAACCCATGATCGGGTTACTACCCCCTGGGTTTGCTGCAGCATTAAAACGAAAAGCAACTGTCAATGACAATCATTACAGATTGGAATCCAGGAGTACGGCAGCGGAAGAACTAACTAGATTCTACCGCCGACTTGCGGACGCTGTACAAGAACTCCCGAAATCTCCCAAGCAGTATAGCCTGCCTCATTTGGCGCATCATGTCAAGGTAGTACTTCAAATTGTGTATGGTGGCGAGCGTGGAAAATAGCATTTCGCCCGCCTGGAACAGATGGCGCAAGTAGGCGCGCGAGTAGGTGCGGCACGTGATGCACTGGCAATTGGCGTCCAAGGGCGCCGGATCGTCGCGGTATCGGGCCTGTTTGATGATCACTCGTCCCGGTTGAGGTGAACAGGCAGCCGTTGCGGGCATTGCGCGAGGGCAGAACGCAATCCATCATGTCGACGCCGCGAGCGACGTATTCCGGCAACTCCTCCGGCATGCCGACGCCCATGACGTAGCGCGGGCGGTCGCGCGGCAGCAGCGGCGTCGTCACCTCGGTCATTTCCAGGCTCAGCGGCCGCGGCTCGCCCACCGAGAGCCCGCCGATGGCGTAACCGGGGGCGTTGAGTTCCAGAAGCTCGGTGGCGCAGTCGCGGCGCAAGTCGGCGAACATGGAGCCTTGGACGATTGGGAATAGCGCGGACGTCGATCCGGTTTCTTCGACGCGCTGCTCGATAGTGCCGGTACGCCGAACGCGCCCAGCGCACGGTTCGGCGCATGGCTTTGTCGGCCGCTTCGTGGCTCGCAGGATACTCCAGGCATTCGTCCAGCGGCATCATGATGTCGCTGCCGAGCGCAAGTTGGACGTCGACTGTGGATTCGGGCGTGAACATATGCGCGTCGCCATCCAGGTGCGAGCGGAACAGCACGCCTTCTTCCGAGATCTTGCGCAGATCGCTGAGGCTGAAGACCTGGAAGCCGCCCGAATCGGTGAGGATCGCGCGCGGCCACGACATGAAGCGGTGCAGTCCGCCGAGTTCCCGGATTACTTCGTGGCCAGGGCGGAGGAACAGGTGATAGGTGTTCGCCAGGATGATTTTGGCGTCCAGCTCGCCGGCCAGATCGCTCTGCATGACGCCTTTGACGGTGGCTTGGGTGCCGACGGGCATGAAGACCGGGGTTTCGATGATGCCGTGGGCGGTGTGGATGCGTCCAGCGCGCGCGCCAGTGTCGGGGCACTGGGCGTTCGAGTTCGAAATGCACTATTTCACTGTAAGCGCTTATCCCCTACCTCTGAGGATTGCAGCCATTATGCGAGTGTCGCGATGACCGTGCATCACTGCGATCACCCACAGAGGCTTTTCATCTGGCGCGTAAGCAATTAGGTATTCACGAACGACGATGAAGCGCAAAGGGCGTGAGGTCAGGTCCGGACGTTTATGCCCGCGATGGGGAAAAGGCACAAGCATGTCCATCGCGCTTAGAATGTCCGAAATCAGGCGATCTGCGGCTTCGGGATTGTCGCTGGAAATGAATTCCCAGATGTCCCCGAGGTCACGGCGGACCCCGGGGTGAGACTCATAGTCGATCACGAACCCCGTGGAGTCGACCGAGCCGCGGCGCTCTTCTCGCGGAAGTGTTGGACAAGTTCATCACGCGAAACAGGCTTCACCTTCCCGCTCTTCAAATCGTCATAGCGGCTGTCGAGCATTTCGCGAGTCTGCGCAAGCTCAGGAACGTATCCCGCGAAGGCGTCCTCAATCAACTCCTCGACCGGACGTCCGGTTTCTTTGACCAACTGGTCGATCTTGGCTTGCAGTTCGGGCGTGAAGTGCACTTCCATGGCTCTAAGGTTACGCCCCGATCGGCCCAACAGCAAGCCTGGGGTACCATGAGAGTTCACCCTTCATCCTTAACTTTCAATGGCCCTCCGTTTCTATAACACTCTCACGCAGCAAGTGGAACCGTTCACGCTGCTCGAAGGCAACACCGTGCGGATGTACACCTGCGGTCCCACGGTCTACAACTTCGCCCACATCGGCAACTTGCGGACGTTCACGTTCGAGGATATTTTGCGCCGCTGGCTGCTCTATCGCGGCTTCCAAATGGACCACGTGATGAACATCACCGACGTGGACGACAAGATCATTCGCAACGCCGCGGCAGAAGGCAAAACACTGGCCGACTACACCTCGGTCTACACCGAAGCTTTCATCGAAGATTGCGCGGCGCTGCGGCTCCAAAGGCCGGAGCGGATGGTGAAGGCAACCGACCACATTCGCGGAAATGGTGGGCGCCATCGAAAAGCTGTCCGAACGCGGCTTCACCTATGAGAGCGATGGCTCCGTTTACTACCGCATCTCGAAGTTCCCCGAATACGGCAAGCTCTCGCATAACGATTTCAGCGGCATACGCGCCGGCGCGCGCGTCGACGTCGACGAATACGACAAAGCCGACGCGCGCGATTTTGTTTTGTGGAAAGCGCCCAAAGAAGGCGAAGTGTTTTGGGAGAGCGAAATCGGCCCCGGTCGTCCCGGCTGGCACATCGAGTGCTCCGCGATGGCCATGAAATACCTGGGCGAGACGCTGGATATTCACGCCGGCGGCGTGGATCTCATTTTTCCGCATCATGAAAACGAAATCGCGCAATCGGAAGCCATCACTTCGAAGCCGTTCGCGCGCTTCTGGCTGCACTCGGAATTCTTGAACGTCGAATCGCAGAAGATGGCCAAGTCGGCAGGGAACTTCTATACGCTGCGGGATCTGCAAGCGGAAGGCTATCAACCGGAGGTGGTGCGCTATCTGCTGGCTTCGGTGCCCTATCGCAAGAAGCTCAACTTTACGTTCGACGGCCTCAAAGCCGCGGCCACCGCGATCGACCGGCTTGCGCAACTTCAAGCTGCGCCTGCAGACCGACAAATATCCTGAGGGCGCAAACGAAAGCATGCTGGAGCGCACCCGCGTCGCCGTCCGCCAGTTCGAAGACAGCCTGGATGACGACCTGAACACCGCCGAGGCGCTGGCCGCGCTGTTTGAATTTGTGCGCGACGCCAACACCGCCATGGACGCGGGCGAATTTCGTGCGGGCAACACCGCCTCGGCGCTGGATTTACTGGCCCGCTTCGATCGCATCTTCGCGGTTCTCGAGCCCACGCAGGCCGAGGATGGGATGTCAGACGCCCGGATAGACGAGCTGATTCAGGAACGCAACTGCCGCGAAGAAGGCCCGCAATTTCACCCGGTCCGATCAAATCCGGAAGGAGCTCCTCGACGCGGGCGTCATTCTGGAAGACACTAAAGAAGGAACCCGCTGGAAGAGGAAGTAAGGCATGAAACATCGAAACCAAGGTGGTGCACGCCGGCGATCGGAAGAAGAATCCCGACAGCCCCGGGGCTTTTGTTCCATCATCCACCCCGATCTACACCGCGACCACGTACCTCTACGAAGAAACGGCCAAGCTGGACCGCGTGCTGGGCCGCGACGACCCTGGATTCTGCTACGGCCGCTACGACAATCCCACACGCAGCGGGCTGGAAGAATTGCTGACCGAGCTCGAATCCGGATTCAGCTCACAAGTGTGTTCGTCGGGAATGATGGCGCTGCACGTGGCGGTGCTGGCAGCGTTGACGGACCGACGTAAGTCGGTGCTGGCCGCGAACGCTCTGTACGGCGCCACCACAACCATGCTGACTCAGGTTCTGGAGCCGCTGGGCGTCGAGGTTAATCTTCGTCGACATCTGCGACCTGGACGCGGTGGAACGAAAGCTCGCCGAATCCAAACCCGGCTGTATCGTGATGGAGACCATTTCGAATCCGCTGCTGCGCGTCGGTGATCTGGATCGGCTCGTGGGACTCGCGCGGGCGGCTAGCGCGGCGCTGGTGGTGGACAATACGTTCGCGACGCCGATGTTGGTTCGCCCGCTCGAGCATGGCGCGAATTTTTCGGTGCATAGCCTGACGAAGTTCCTGGCCGGACATGGCGACGTGATGGGCGGCGTGGTGGTCACCGATGAAGCACATGCCGATATTGTGCGAACACTATCGCGCACCCTCGGTCCCGTACTCGGGCCATTTGAGAGCTATTTGACCATGCGCGGAATAAAAACCTTCGCCCTCCGTATGGAGCGCCAATGCGCGAACGCGTGCCGCATCGCCACCTGGCTGCAATCCCATCCGCGAGTCGCGCGCGTCCACTATCTGGCCGATCCGAGTCATCCCGACGCCGCCGTCATTCGCCGCCTGCTGCCGGAGGGTCTTTACGGCGCTCTGGTCCCATTCGAAATCAAGGACGCGACCAAGGAAGACGTGTTCCGCTTCATGGACAAGCTGAAGCTGGTGGTGCGCGGTACTTCACTGGGCGACGTTCATAGCCTGCTGCTCTATCCGGCCATCGCGTCGCACCGCGAAATTGCACCCAAGCAGCGCCAGCGCATGGGAATCAGCGACGGCTTGGTGCGATTGTGCGCCGGTATTGAAGCGGTGGACGATATCATCGCCGATCTCGATCAGGCGTTGAGCTAGCGCCACCGTTTCAATCGCGGCCAGATCTGCTCCAGGGAGCCGAACTTCGAGCGCTTGCAAATAAACACCGGGATCTCTTGCTCCAGCGCGTAGGGATTGCCGGCGGAAGTCCCGACGTATTCCACCTCCGCCCAGAGCTTTTCCAGGACTTCCTTGCGATCGTCGAGCACGATCATGCAGTTGCCCGAGTAGCCGCGCGGTCCCCAAAGAAACCAGCTCTGATGCCCGCTCAGGGCGCGTGGCAGACCGTAGTGGCGGCCCAGGAAATCGATAGCACCAGCCTGGCCGTAGTCCTGGGCGAAGATGCCGCAATCGGCGCGTTCCGACGGCGCTAACCGATCATAAGCTTGCGCGGTCTGGGCCACAATCTCTTCCCATCCAAACTGATCCGCGTACCACTGCGGCAAAGCCGCACGCTCGTGAGTGTGTTCCATCACCGGCAGCTTGAAAGGCAAGCGCCGCGCGTAGGCGAGGAAGCTATCTGGCGATAGAACCGGCACCACAATCGGAGCAAGATACGCGCCCGCGGCGAGCAGCAACCCGACCATCGCGGGTTTCAACCAACCCAGCCTCAGACGGCTTACCGCAGTTTCGATCACCACCGCGCCCGCGGCCAGCAGCATGGGATAAATCGGAGCCAGGTAGTAATTCTTGCCGTGGACAGTGAACAAGAACGCGTAACAGACCAGGTAACTCCATCCGAGCACGCGATAAGGCTTCAGCCGCGGGGAGACGAAGAACGCAATGATCCCGGTGATCCAAATAGGCGCTGTAAGGGGGTGCACCAAGAGCGTCTGCTGAACGAAATACTCAACCGGCCCAAGAACAACGTCCCGGCCTTCTGCCTTGATATTTCGCATCAGTTGCAGGAACGGCCAATCATAATGGAGGTTCCAAAGAAGATTGGGAAGGAAAATCAGGAAGGCCGCGAGACCGCCCAGCCATATCCACTTGTTCAGAAAAACGCGGCGTTGCTCGGTGAACAGCAGACCAACGACGATGCCGAAACCGAATAGCGCGATGGTGTACTTCTCTTCCATGCCGACACCGGCGACGACACCGAACCAGAGCCAGTTGCGGGGCTCGTCACGCTTTATGGCGAGAATCGCGAAATACGCGCAACCCATCCACAGATTGGGCTCCAGGCAGTTCGTTCCAAGCAAGCTACCGTCGGAAAGGTATTGCGGCGCGATCACGATTGCGACGGCGCTCAATAAAAGAGCGAACGCCCGGCCGCCAAGCTCGCGCGCAATCAAGGCCGTTTGAATCACCAGAGAAACTGGATGCCAGCGCGGGCAGGAAACGAACTGCGCGCAAAGAGTCTCCCAGCACGGCGCGGGAGACGCGAATCAGGAAAGGAATGAGCGGCGGCTGGTCGACATAGCCCCAGGCCAGGTGGTCGCCGCAGGACATGTAATCGAATTCGTCGCGGAAGTAGCCGTATCGATTGTTGAAGTAGCAGTGGAGAAGGAACTTGGCCAGGGCAATCGCGAGGACGACCAACATGCCGTTGCTAAGGAAATTAGATCGGCGCTGATCCGCGTCCATCTGTGGCTAATCAGTTTCCGCTGGACTGGATCTGCACCAGCGGCTCATGCTCCGGCGCCGTGCTCGCAATGGTCTGCGGATCGCGCCAGAAATCGAAATACGAGATCTGCCGCACGCATGAAATGGTACACATGGGCGCGCAGCTTTTTTCAGTCACGTACTCTCGACGAATATCTTCCGTCGTGTACTCAGCCAAAGGCTTGGCCGGATAGCCGCGCTGCTGCGAGCAGTAGTGCACCAGCCCGTCTTCGCAAATGTACAGGTAGCGCGCGCCCGCCCGGCAGCGCCAATGGCTGGGACGGCCGTTCGCGATGTTGTCCTGGAAATAATTGATCTGCGAGAAATTCTTCTTCTCGAAGTTCTTCATCGCGAGAAATACCTTGCGCTCGCGCTCGCCGATGGGCCGCAATTGCCCGTCGCCATCGTGAATGATCCCGACCGTGGAGGTAAACCCCAGTTCCAGCGCGCGCTTTCCCACTACCAACGCATCTTCCGGATTGTGAATACCGCCGCCCAGCACCGAATTGATGTTCACGTGAAACAGCGCGTGCTCGGACAGAATCTGCAGCTTCTTGTCCAGCACCTTCAGGCTCTTCTTCGATACTTCGTCGGGCATCACGTTGTCGATGCTGATCTGCATGTGGTCCAGGCCAGCGTCGTTCAGTTGATGCACCCGCTGCGGCGTCAGCAGATACCCGTTGGTGATCATGCCGGCCAGCATGCCCCGGCTGCGCACGTGCGCGATTAGCCGATCCAGTTCCGGATGCAGCAGCGGCTCGCCGCCGCTGAAAGTCACAATGGTGGTCCCGAGATCAGCCAACTGATCCAGCCGCTCCGTCATGGTCTCGACCGGCACGGGCTTCGAGAAATCGTCGTACTCGTTGCAGTACGTACAGGACAAATTGCAGCGGCGGATGGGTATGATGTGGGCCATCACGGGGTGGTCCGTGGACGCCACTCCGCGCAAAATCATGCGCCATTCCCGCGCCCGGCGATTCAGCGCCCGGCGGTCTCTGCGGAATTTGAAGCCCCAATAGCTCATGGAACGGTTATTCTCTATTGAATCATAACCATGCAAGAATGGCATGGATTTCCGATCGAATGGGGCTGGAGGGAGGCCGGAAGGGAGAATTCAGAATTCAGAATACAGAATGGCCTGGCGCACGTCTCTCGACTATGGATTCTGACTTCTGAATTCTTTTTCAGCCGCATGCTATGCTGAGAGCGCTGGAAAACCTGTAGTGCCCCGATCCGATGTTTGAGTTCCTCTTCAAATATCCGCGCACTGTCTTTGCCAAAGGCAGCTTCGTGTTCCTGGGACAGTGGCCCTTGTGGGCGCTGCTGATCCTGTTGGTGGCTTGCGCGGGTGGCTTGGGCTGGGTGATCTGGAGCCGCCGCCGCTCCATTGCGCCCACCATGCGCGGACCTCGCACCGCCGTTGTCTGGATTCTCCAAAGCCTGTTGGTCTGCCTGCTGCTGTTGTTGTTGTGGCAGCCCGCGTTGAGCATCGCGACTCTGCGGCCGCAACAAAACATCGTCGCGGTGGTCATCGATGACAGCAAAAGCATGTCCACTCAAGAGGGTGGACACTCCCGCAAAGATCAAGTTCTTAGCACGCTCAACAGCGGCCTTCTCAATAGCTTAAAGGTCAAGTTTCAAGTTCGGCTTTACCGCCTGGGCGACCATTTGGAGCGTATCGAGAAGACCGAGCAGTTGAACGCCTCGGCGCCCGCCACCCACATCGGCGAAGGCCTGAAGGAAGTCCTGGCGGATTCGGCCACGCTGCCCATCGGCGCGGTGGTGGTGATGAGCGACGGTGCCGACAACAGCGGCGGAATCGATCTCGAGACAATTTCCGAAATCAAACGCCAGCGCATCCCGATCCATACCGTCGGGTTTGGCCGCGAGCGCATGGAACACGACATCGAACTCACCGACGTCCAGCTGGCGGCGCGCTCGCTCGAAAAATCGCGCCTGCAGGCCCAGGTCACTTTTCATCAGTGGGGATTGAAGGGCGAGAAGGCGCGGCTGACTGTGCGCGATTCCGGAAAAATTCTGGCGTCTCGCGACATTGTTCTGCAAGGAGACGGCGCGGCTCAAACCGAGACGGTCCCGTTCAATGCGGGAGACGCCGGCGTGAAGAACCTGCAATTCTCCATCGACGCCTTGCCCGAAGAAGAGAACAAGAACAACAATTCGCTGACGCGCGTCCTTTACGTGGACGACGCCAAGCCGCACGTCCTGTATATGGAAGGCGAGCCGCGCTGGGATTTCAAGTTTATCCGGCGCGCAGTGGAAGACGACAAGAACATCTCGCTCTACACCATCGTCCGCACCACGCAGAACAAGATCTACACCCAGGCGCCCGAAAAGAAGCTGCATCCCGAGTTGTTTGGGGCGGGTTTCCCCACCAAGGTGGAAGAGCTGTTTGCCTTTCAAGGCCTGATCCTGGGCAGCGTGGAGGCGAATTACTTCACGCCCGCGCAGCAGGATTTGATCCAGCAGTTTGTGGATCGGCGCGGCGGGGGATTGTTGTTCCTGGGCGGGCGAACGTCGCTGGCCGACGGAGGCTATCAGAAGCCCCCGTTCTCGGATCTTGCTGCCAGTGCGCTTGCCCGATTCGAAGAACACGTTCCATCGCGATCCAGCGACGGCGGAGCTGACGCGTGCCGGCCGCGACAGCCTGATCACGCGCATCGAAGACAATCCCGACGCCAACGAGCGAGCGCTGGAAAAAGCTGCCGTACCTGATGAATTTTCAGGAAGCCGGCCAGCCCAAGCCGGGCGCGTTGGTGCTGGCCGACATGACTGGTGATGGGGCATAGACGCTTCCGCTCTGCTGATTACCCAAAACTACGGGCGCGGGACGCACGGCCGTATTCGCCACCGGCGGCGACTGGCGCTGGCAGATGCTGCAGCCGGTGCAGGACATGAGCCACGAGCTGTTCTGGCGGCAGCTGCTGCGCTGGCTGGTGAGCGACACGCCCACGCGCGTGGTCACCACCACCACCCGGCCGGTGCTGTACGACGACGGCCACGTGCATCTGCGCGCTGAAGTTCGCGACACTACCTATCTGCCGACCAGCGATGCTCGTCGTGCAGGCGCGCATCGTCGGACCGGATGGCGGCTCGCAAAGCGTCGACCTGCATCCGGATTCGCTGGAACAGGGCGTGTACTCAGCCGATTGGGATGCCGGCCACGCCGGATCGTACGTGGCCGAAATCACCGCCACGCGCGGCCAGCAGGAGCTGGGGCGCGACGTGATCACCTTCCGCCGTGAAGATGGCGTCGCCGAGAATTTTCATCTGGAGCAGAATCGCGACCTGCTCGAAAAACTTTCTTCGCAAACCGGCGGCAAGTATTACCGTCCCAGATGAAGTGAGCCGCCTGGGCGAGGATATTTCCTACTCCGACGCCGGCATCACGGTGCGCGAAACTAAGGATCTGTGGGATATGCCGATCGTGTTCTTCCTGGCGCTATTGCTGTGCTGCACCGAGTGGGTGCTGCGCCGAAGATGGGGTGTCGTATGAGAGGGTTGTTGGTCGTTGGGTTGTTGGTTGTTGGGTTGTTGGCTTCCAGTGTTGTTCACGCAGCGACGTTTTATGTGACCGTCGCAGGTCTGGGCGGCGAACCCGACTATGAGCAGCGCTTTACTGCTCAGGCCCAGGAAATCGACAAACTGCTGCACGCCTCAAGCGCGGACGCCAAAATAACCACGCTGCTACGGCGCGCAGGCAACCAAAGCGAATCTCCAAAATGCACTGGCGCAAGTCGCGCGCGACGCCAAGCCGAACGACGCATTCGTTCTGATGCTGATCGGCCACGGCAGCTTCGATGGCTACGAGTACAAGATCAACCTCCCAGGTCCCGATCTGTCGGGTGTGGAACTGGGAACGTTGCTCGATCGCATTCCTTGCACGCGCCAGTTGGTGGTGAATATGACCAGCGCCAGCGGCGGATCGCGCGCGTCTCTAGAAAAACCCAACCGCGTGGTCATCACCGCCACCAAGAGCGGCAACGAAAAGAACGCCACGGTGTTCGCCCGTTTCTGGGTGGAAGCGCTGCGCGATCCCGCCGCCGACACCGACAAGAACGAAACCGTTTCGGCGCTGGAAGCTTTCATTTACGCCGACAGCAAGACCGCGCAGTTCTATGAGACGCAAAAGCGCCTGGCCACCGAGCATCCGATCCTCGAAGACACCGGGCAAGGCGACGGCCAACGCAAGCCGTCCCCCGAGAATGGCGAAGGGCTGAAAGCGGCGCAATTTGCGCTGCTGCGGATCGGCGCCAGCCAAGTGGCAGCCAGCACGCCCGAGAAGAAAGCGCTGCTTGAAAAGCGCGACGGCCTGGAAGAGCAGATCGACAAACTGAAATACGAAAAGGCCGCGATGCCTGCCGACGAATACAAGAAGCAGCTCCAGAATCTCTTGATCGAATTGGCCAAGACCCAGGCGGAGCTGGACAAATAATGAAGCTGCTGGCCGCGATATTGCTCGCACTCCCGCTAGCCGCACAAACGCTAGACGAATGCCGCACCCTTCGTCATCACGGCCGGCTGGATGACGCGCAGACCTGCTACGCCAAGCTGGCCGCCAGTTCCAATCCCTACCTTCGCGCCGAAGGGCTGTGGGGCATCGAAAAATATCAGGAAGCCAACGACCAGTTTCGCGATCTGGTGAAGCAGAATCCCAAGAATGCCGACTATCGCGTCCGCTGGGGCTACCTATTCTTCGAGCGCTTCAATAGCGAAGAAGCGCACGGCCTGTTTGAAGAGGCCCTCAAGATCGACAAGGACAACGCACAAGCCTACCTGGGCATCGCCGAAGTAGAGTCGGAAGGTTACAGCAAACACGCCGTCGAAGCCGCTCAAAAGGCCGCCGATCTTAACCCGAAGCTGTTTGAGGCGCATGAACAGCTGGCCTATCTCGCTCTGGAAGACAACGACGAAGATACGGCCGCCAAGCAAGCCGACCTGGCTTTGGCCATTTCCTCGGACGCGCTGAATGCGATGACCATCCACGCCGCCATCGATTTTCTGCACGACAGGAACGACTCGCCCTGGCCCGGCCGCATTCTCAGAATCAATCCGGCTTACGGAGAAGCATACTCCACAGCCGGACATTTTTACGTCATTAACCGCCGCTATCAGGAAGCCATCCGCGCGTATCGCAAGGCCATCGAATTGAGTCCGCGTCTGTGGGAAGCGCGCGCGCAGTTGGGCGTCAACCTCATGCGCTTAGGCGAAGACACGGAAGCTCGCCAGCAGCTTGAGGAATGCTACAACGCCAACTACAAGAGCTACGAGACCGTAAATTCTCTGCGGCTGCTGGACAAGTACAAGGACTTCGTCACTTATAAGACGCCTACCACCATTCTTCGCCTGCATAAGAAGGAAGCCGAGCTGCTGCGCCCGTATGTCCAATCCGAGATGGAGCGCAACATCGCGGATTACAACAAGAAATACCAGATGACCCTCAAAGGGCCGGTGCAGGTGGAAGTTTATCCCGATCATGAGGATTTCGCTGTTCGCACCATGGGCATGCCGGGGCTGGGCGCGTTGGGCGTCACGTTTGACGCCGTAATCGCCATGGATAGCCCGTCCGGCCGCCCGCCCGGGACCTTTCATTGGGCCAGCACCTTGCGCCACGAGATGAGCCACGTCTACGTGCTCGAAGCCACCGAGAGCCGCGTCCCGCGCTGGTTCACCGAGGGCCTCGCCGTTTACGAAGAGACCTCTGCCTCGCCCGATTGGGGCGATCGTTTGGATCCCGACGCCATCCACGCCATCCAGCACAAATTGCTCCTGCCGGTGGCCGAGCTCGATCGCGGCTTCATCCGGCCCAGCTATCCGTCGCAAGTGATCGTTTCCTATTTCCAGGGCGGCAAGATCTGCAGCTACATCGCCGAGAAGTGGGGCTATTCAAAGCTGCTGGACATGGTCCATGCGTTCGCCAAACTCGAATCGACGCCCGAAGTCTTTCAAAAAGTCCTGGCCATCTCCACCACCGATTTCGACAAACAGTTCCTGGCGTGGCTGGACGCGCAGACCAAAGTGACCACCGAACACTTTGAGCAATGGCGTGAAAAACTCAAGACCATGGTGGCCGACGATCGCTCCAAGGATTACGGGGCCGTGATTCAAATCGGCAACGAAATTCGCGATTGGTATCCCGATTACGTCGAACCCGGCAGCGTCTATGAACTGCTGGCCGACGCCTACACGGCCAAGGGCGACAAGGACAACGCGCGCAAGCAGCTTGAAAAATACAACGAGGTAGGCGGACGCAGCCCGCAGCTAATCGAACGGCTGGCCAAACTCCAGGAAGAGGCCGGCGAACCCAAGAAAGCCGCCGCCGTCTCTCGATCGTCTAAACTACATTTATCCCGAGGATCAGGAGCTGCACAAACGGCTCGGCGATTTATGGCTCGCTCAAAACAACGTCAGCGGTGCGATTCGCGAGTACCAGGCGTTGCTTGCGCTGAAACCGCTGGATCAAGCCACGTCGCATTTCCAGTTGGCCCAGGCCTTTCGCATGGCCAATCGAATGGATCAGGCGCGCGACGAAGTGCTGCTTGCGCTGGAGGCCGCGCCCGGATATAAGCCGGCCCAAAAACTACTTTTAGAGATTGCGAAATAAACAAACATGTCTACCTCCACCATAGCGATGAACGATTCGGCGGAACTAAAAGAACGAATCGGGCGTTTCCAGGATGTTCACCGCGGCATCGTCCGCGAAGTCCGCAAGATCATTGTCGGGCAGGAAGAGGTCATCGAACAGGTGATGATCTCGTTATTCGTGGGTGGCCATTGTTTGATCACCGGTCTCCCTGGAACGGCCAAGACGCTGCTGGTCCGAACGCTGGCGCAGACGCTCGGCCTAGTCTTTAAGCGAATTCAGTTCACGCCTGACCTGATGCCGTCCGACATCACTGGCACCGACATCATCGAGGAAGAGCCGGGCACCGGACGCCGTACCTGGACCTTCGTGCCTGGGCCGATCTTCTCGAACATCTTGCTGGCCGACGAGATCAACCGTACCCCGCCCAAGACGCAGTCGGCGCTGCTCGAAGCCATGCAGGAATTATCTTGCACCGTGCGCGGGCACCAATACAAAATTGAGGCGCCGTTCTTCGTTCTGGCGACGCAGAATCCCATCGAACTGGAAGGCACTTATCCGCTGCCCGAAGCGCAGCTGGATCGCTTCCTCTTCAACACCGTGCTCGATTACCTTTCCGCCGACGATGAAGTGAAAGTCGTGGATCTCACCACTACCACTTCCACCGCTCAGCCCGATACGGTGACCACCGCCGCCGAGATCCTGCAGTTCCAGCAACTGGTACGCATGGTGCCGATCGCCGAGACCGTCGCGCGCTATGCCGTGGATCTGGTCCGCGCCACGCGTCCCAACGACGCCAGCGCCCCCGATTTCGTCAAGAGCTATGTGAACTTCGGCGCCAGCGTGCGCGCCGCGCAATTCATCGTGCTGGCAGCCAAATGCCGCGCTCTGCTGCACAATCGCTATCACGTCGCTTACGAAGATGTCCGCGCCCTGGCCGCGCCCATTCTGCGCCATCGCATTCTTCTGAACTTCCACGCCGAATCCGAGCGTCTGGATTCGGACGCCATCCTGAAGCGCCTGCTGGAGTGGAAACCGGAACCAAAATAAATAGCCACAGATAAACACAGATGAACACTGATTGCTTCTTATCCGTGTTTATCCGCGTTCATCTACGGCCTGAATGAATCCATGCAACCTCGTACTCCAACCCGCTTCATCGATCCCGCGCTCCTAGCCGGCATCTCGCACCTGGACCTGGTTGCCAAAACCGTCGTGGACGGCTTCGTAGCCGGCCTGCATCGCTCGCCCGACTTCGGATTCAGCCAGGAATTCGCCGAATATCGCGCCTATTCGCCCGGCGACGACCTGCGCCATGTGGATTGGAACGTCTTCGCCCGCACCGAGCGCATGTATTTGAAGCGCTATCGCGGCGAGACCAATTCGCAGCTCACCCTGATGATCGATACCAGCGCGTCCATGGGTTATAGCTCGCACGGAATCACCAAGCTCGACTACGGGCGCTTTTTGGCTGTTTCGCTGGCCTATCTCGCCAACCAGCAGCGCGACGCCGCCGGCGTGATCATCTTTGATGACGACGTCCGCAATTATGTCCAGCCTTCCACACGGCAAGGCCAATTTATGCGGGTGGCGCACGCCATCGAACACGCGCAAACCGGCACTCACACCAATTTCGCCAAGCCGTTTATTCATTTCCAGCAATTCCTGCGGCGTCGCGGCATCGTGGTGGTGGTCTCGGATTTTTACGAGCAGCCCGAAGTCATTATCCGTACCGTCGAGCCCCTCAAGTACCGCGGGAACGATCTGGTCCTGTTCCACGTCCTGGATCCGCAGGAGATCCGGCCGAAGCTCAAAGAGCCGTCCCTGCTGGTCGACATGGAAACCGAGGACGCCATCGAAGTCTCGCCCGAGTACGCCAAGGAAGAATACGGGGCCAAGATCGACGCGCATATTTCGGCTCTCAAGAACAAAGCCGCCGCCGCGGGTATCGACTATCAGCTTCTGTCCACGGACCGTCCGCTCGACGACGCGCTGCGCGAATATTTCCTGATTCGCAAAGGGAGAATGTAGCGTGGGATTTCTTGCCCCTTGGTTTCTGGCCGGGGCCGTAGCCATCGGACTGCCGTTTTGGATTCATCTTCTCCGCCAGTACCGCAGCACTCCGCATCCCTTCAGTTCGCTGATGTTCTTTGAGCGCCGCACCCAGAGCTCCATCAAACACCGCCGGTTGCGCTATCTGCTTTTGCTCGCGTTGCGCGTCGCTTTGCTGCTGTTGATCGCGCTGGCCTTTGCCAATCCTTTTGTGAACCGGGCAGGCGCCGCGGCGGGCGGACGCAAAATGCTGATCGTCGCCGTCGACAATTCCTTCAGCATGCGTTATGGCGACCACCTTGCCCGCGCCAAGCAGCAAGCCATGAACGCCGTGTCGCAGCTGAATCCAGGCGAACGGGGCCAGGTGCTCGCGGTCGGTTCGCGCGTTCATTTTTTGACGCAGCCGGTGGAGGAGGCCGATCAGCTTAAGGCCGCCATCCAAGGCATTCAGCCTTCCGACGAACAAAGTTCCTACGGCGAGTTCGCCCGCGCCTTGCGGACCATCTCCCAGACCGCGCGCATTCCGCTGGAAGTGCATTTTGTGAGCGACATGCAGAAGTCGTCGCTCCCACCCGCCTTCGCCGACCTGCGCCTGGGCAGCGACACGAATCTTGTATTTCATTCCGTGGCCGATGCGAAGGATCCCAACTGGATGGTAGAAAGCGTCACCGCGCCCGCCAAGATCTACGATCCGAAAAAGGTCCGCGTGCAAGCCGTGGTCGCGGGCATCGGAACCGAAGCCACCCAGCGCACGGTTTCCCTGGTGCTGGATGGCAAGGTGCTCGAAAGCAAGCCCGTGAACGTGCCGGCCGGCGGCCGCGTTTCCGCGGAATTTCTCTCGCTCGATTCGCCTCACGGCTTTCACAAAGGCGAGATCCGCATCGAACCGGGCGATTCGCTGCACGAAGACGACCGCTTCGACTTCGCGGTCGAACGCACCGATCCCCACCCCGTGCTCTACCTGCATCCCGCCGGCCAGGATCGCGACGAGCTGTACTATCGCTCCGCGCTCGAATCCGTCTCCGAAGCCGGTTTCAATCTGGAGCCTCTGGCCGTCGAGCAGGCCGCGAACCAGTCGTTATCCAAGTACGCTTTCGTGGTCCTCTCCGATGTCGGAACCATGCCGGCCGGTCTGGAAAATAGTCTGCGCGCCTACGTGGCGGCGGGCGGATCGCTGTTGATCGCACTCGGCACTCATTCAGCGGCGCTCACTCGCGTCCCGGTATCGAACGAGACCATCCAAGGTTCCAGCTACGCCGCTCGCAGTGGTTCGCGCTTTGAAACCGTCGCCGCGGCCGATGCCGAACATCCCGCGCTGCGGCGCGCCAACAAGCTGGATGGAGTGCAGTTTTATCAGGCCATCCGCGTCGATCCGGGGCAGTCCCGCGTCATTGCGCGACTGACGAATCAAGCGCCGCTACTGCTCGAAAAGCAGGTCGGCGAAGGGCGCGTTATGGTCTTCACCTCCACCTTCGACAACATCGCCAACGATCTTCCGCTGCATACTTCCTTCGTTCCGTTCGTGGAAGAAACCGCCCGCTATCTCGGCGGCCAGCAGGATCGCTCCACCAACGTCGCGGTGGGATCCTATATCGAATTGCGCTCGGCCCGTGAGCGCGGCGCCGCCATTGACGTCGTTGAGCCGGACGGTACCCATCCTCTTTCGCTCAAAGACTCCACCACCGCGCAAACGTTTCAGGTGACGCGCGAAGGCTTCTACGAAATTCATCGCGCCAATGGCCGGCAGGAAATGGTGGCGGTCCACGCCGATCGCCGCGAGTCCGATTTAACGCCCATTCCGCAAGAAACGCTGGATCTTTGGAAGAACACCGGCCGCGGTCCCGACCCGCCTTCTGGCGACCCGTCTGCCGCGCAAAACCAGCCGCGCCCCTGGAGCCTGTGGCGCTACGCTTTGCTACTGGTGCTGATTACCGCGATAATTGAATCAGTATTGGCGAGCAGATATCTTTCGGTGGAGAAGGAGGTCGCTTGAACGCTCTCGATCAACTGAATGGGTACCTTCAACGGCTGGAGAAGCGGCTGCGCTTTCTGGCGGTTTCGAAAGGTACTTCGCTGGTCACCGTATCGGCCCTGGTGATCACGGTCTTCCTGGTCTGGATTATCAACCGCTACGCCTTCTCACCGGCCAGTCTGTTGTGGGCGCGCATTCTTCTTTTCCTATCGATTGCCGTGGCCATCGCCTTCGGCCTGGTCGTCCCGCTATTAAACCTGAATCGCCGCAACGCGGCTAAGAAGGCCGAACAGAAATTCCCCGAGTTCCAAGAGCGCCTGCTTACTTTGGCTGAAAAGCCCAATACCGGCGATCCGTTTCTGCAACTGTTGGCCGCCGACACCATGCGCGTCGCCGAGTCGAGCGAGCCGGAGCGCCTGGCCTCCACCGGCCCTATTCTTGGATTCCTCACCTCCGCCGGGCTCGCCGTCGGCGTGCTGCTATGGCTGATTCTGGCTGGTCCGGGCTATCTCGGCTACGGTACTTCCTTACTCTGGGCCGGCGCACCGAAGTCCGGCAATCACGCCTTCTACGACATCGCCATCACACCCGGCGATCGCGCTGTACGCCGCAAGGCCGATCAATTAGTTACGGCGCAGTTGCTTGGGTTTGAATCTGCCAAAGTCCGCCTGTTCGCGCAATATCACGGAACATCGAAGTGGGAGCAGGTCGACATGCAGCCGTCCCCCGGCGCGTCCACCTATGAGTTCCTCTTCAGCAGTTTGACCGACAACGTCGAGTATTACGTGGAAGCTGGCGCGGTTCAGTCCAAACATTTCAATCTGCGCGTGGTCGACCTGCCCGCCATTCAGAAGATCCGCGTGACCTATCATTACCCGTCCTGGAGCGGCATGAAGGACTCGGTGCAAGATCCCGGCGGCGATTTGCGCGCAGTCGAAGGCACCGAAGCCGAAGTGGCCATCCAAACCGACCGGCCGTTGAATAAGGGCGTCCTGGTATTGGGCGATGACCGCCAGATCGAATTGAAAGCTGGCGGCTCTAAACCAGAAGACGCGAATTGGGCTACCGCCCGCGTCACTCTGGACAAGGACGGCCTCTATCACATCGCCGCCATCGACCGCGGCGAGAACGTCCGCCTCAGCGAGGACTTCTTCATCGAAGCGCGCAAGGACACTCCGCCCACCGTGAAGATCGACCGGCCGGGCCGCGATGCAAAAGTGAATCCCGTCGAAGAAGTCACCGTCACCGTGAACGCCGAGGATGATTTCGGCCTCTACGACGTCAGCCTGCATTATTCCGTCAATGGCGGCGCCGAGAAAACCGCGTCGCTACTGCCTCAAAAGGGCGCCAAAACAACCGACGGCAAGTACGTTCTAACTCTGGAAGACTATAAACTCGCTCCCGGCGATCTGGTTTCCCTCTACGCATCCGCGAAAGACGCGCGCAACACCACCAAGACCGACATCTACTTCATCCAGGCGGAGCCGTTCGAGCGCAACTATTCGCAGGCTCAATCCGGCGGCGGTGGTGGCGGCGGGGGCGGAGGCGACAACGATCAGCAGATCTCGCAGCGCCAGAAGGACATCATTGCGGCCACCTGGAACGAATACAAGAACGGTTCCAAGGATGCTTCCGTAGCGGTGGATGACGCCAAGTTCCTGGCCGAGCAGGAAGGCAAGCTGGCCGCACAAGCCAAATCGCTGGCCGATCGCATGAAGGCGCGTGAGCTATCCGACGCCAATTCGCAATTCCAGGTCTTCACCAAGGAAATGGAAGAAGCGTCCAAGAGCATGATCGAGTCCGCCGAGAAAATCAAAAGCCAAAAGTGGAACGACGCCATGCCGCTGGAGCAAAAGGCGCTGCAAGCCGCGCAGCGCGCCGAGGCCACCTTCCGCGATATTCAGGTCGCGTTCGGAACGCAAGGCGGTGGTGGTGGAGGCGGGGGCAGCCAGGGCCGCGATCTGGAAAATCTCGCCGATCTCGAACTCGACCGCGAAAAGAACCAGTACGAAACCGGCCAGCAGTCGGCTTCCGACAGCAAGTCCCAGGAGATCGACAAGGCGCTGCAAAAGCTGGCTGAGCTGGCGCGCCGCCAACAGGAGCTGGCTGCCAAGAAGGATCAGCAGCAGCCGTTCCGCCAGCGCTGGGAACAGGAAATGCTGCGCCGCGAAGCCGAACAGCTCCAGAAGCAGATGGAGCAGATGCAACGTGGCGATTCGTCGCAGCAGCAGAGCGGGCAACAGGGTCAGAAGGGGCAACAAGGCCAACAGGGCCAGTCCGGCCAACAGTCCAGCCAGCAACCCGGACAACCAGGACAGCAATCCGGGCAATCGGGACAATCTGGACAATCCGGGCGCGTCGGCTCCATTGCCGCGCCGCAATTGCAGCGGGCCCTCGATCAGTTGAAAAAAGCCACCGAGGACATGCAGAACTCCGAGAATCAGCGCAACAGCAGCCCGGAGCAAACTTCGGCCGGACAGCGCCGCGCGGCCGATCGTCTGCAGGAAGCTCGCGACATCCTCAACGGGATGCAGCATCAAAATGCTTCTCAGCAGCTGGATGCCTTGGCTCAGCAGGCCAACCAGCTCTCGCAACAGCAAGGCGATTTTCAAAACCGGCTGCGGCAAATGGTGGGCTCCTCGCCCGGCGAGAACCCGCGCTTCGGCTCGCAAGGATTGCAGTCCCAGCAGCAGGCCGAGCGCCTGGCCGGCGAAAAATCAGAAATGGCCGACAAGCTGAAAAAGCTGGAGCAGGGCATGTCGGAAACCGCTCGAAGCATGTCCGGCGCTCAAAATCCGGTCGGCAACAAACTGCGCGAGGCGCTGGGTGAAGCCCAGCAGAACGAACTCGAGGCGCACATGCGCCAGAGCGCGCAGTGGATCCGGCAAGGCTACGGTTCGTCGGCCTGGGTGCGCGAGAACAACGTCACCGCTGGGCTGAATACGCTGCGCGATCAATTACAGCAGGCCCAGGCGGCCATGCAGTCCGGCAAGCCTGGACAAGGCCCGGGCGCCGACACAAGCGATGTTGAAAAAGCGCTGGCGCGCGTCGAAGCTATGCGCGATCGAATGCAACAGCTGGCACAAGGTCAGCAACAGGGCAAAGGCAAACAGCCTGGGCAGGGACGCGAAAGCGGCGCGTTGCAGCGTGGCCAGCAGCCCGGTGGGCAACAACCTGGTGGGCAACAATCTGGTCAATCGCAACAGGGTCAACAGGGTCAGAGTGGGCAACAAGGTCAGAATGGACAGCAAGGCCAGGGCGGGCAGCAAGGCCAAAGCGGCCAACAGGGACAGAACGGACAGTCCGGCCAAAGTGGCCAGGGCCAGTCTGGCTCGGCGAATGCCTCCGGCTACGCGCCTTTCGGAGGCGGCGGACCGGTGACTCCCAACGGCTCCACCGGCGGAGCAATCAACGGAAACTCACCCGACGGCTCGAAGCCCATCGAGCAAGCCTACCGCGAATCTCTGCGCGACCTGAACCAGCTTCGGGATTTCATCCGCCAAAATCCCGACATGGCGGGCGATTATTCGAACCTGTCGCAATCCCTGAACACAGGCTATACCAGCAACGACGCCGAGCTATCGCAGCGCCTGAGCCACGAAGTTCTTCCGGAGATGGAGCGCCTGGAGCTGGAGCTCCGCCGCAAGCTGGACGAGAAAAACTCCGATCAAGTCCGCAGCGCCGGCTCGGAAACGGTGCCCCCTGGATATTCCGATGCGGTGGCCGATTACTTCCGTAAGCTGGCTAAAGACAAAGCGCCCAGTAGCGCCAAGTAGCGCGGCTCTATAGGGTCTCTTCCAGCAGGAACTGCTCATACTTGCCGTCGGGCATCAGATAGATGTTCAGCAGCACAGTCTTCTTTTCGAACTGCGCACGATAGCTGCGATGCGTCATGCCCCCGCGCAATTCCTCACGGCTCTTGGTCACGGCCTGCAATTTGCCCAGCGCCTCCATCGACGCCGCAAAATCCTGCAGCACCTGGTCGTTGAAATAAGCGTTCGCGTTGGACGTGAAGAGAGCACGATCCACTTTGCCTTGCCGCAAGCTGTCCAGAATGCCGCGCACCTGCGCCAGTTCTTCGACCGCTGGCCCGGACGCGGTTCCAAGCAGCAGTTCCGCAACTTGACGCGCCAGCGCTATCGCAAAGCCGATCCCGTCTTCATTCGAGCACACCACCACCGCCAGGCCCTTGGTGGGAAACACGGCGTTCGAAGTAAGGAATCCCGAGACCTCGCCGGTATGCGACACCATCGGCGTGCCGTTGATGTCTCCCAGCTCCAGCCCTAAAGCATAATGCGTCGGCTTGCCGTTTTTCAGTTTCACTTCGCGAGTGAATTCGGCATAGGATCGCGCCGACAGAATCTTCTTTTCGAGAAACGCCATGTCCCAGCGCGCCACGTCCGATGGCGTCATGGCCAGCTCGCCGGCCGCAAACATCCAGCCCGGGCCCTCCCGCGCCACCAGCCGCGGAGGTCCCAGCGCATAGCGCGTATAGGCCGACGCATCCGTTAGCTCGTGATCGGTGATCTCGCCGGGCGTCGTCATCCCCAGCGGCCCGAAAATCTTCTCCCGCAGAAACGCCACCAGCGGCTGTCCGGAAGCCTTCTCGAAAATCTGGCCCGCGATCACGTAGTTGGTGTTGCTGTATTGCCAGCGGGTCCCCGGATCGAAATTCAGCGGCTTCTTCGCCCAGCGGTCCATGATCTCGCGCGGCGTGATGGGCCGCGTCCATTCGGGAATGATGTAGTCCTGCGGCGCGTAATCTTCATAGCCCGAAGTGTGCGACAGCAGTTCGCGAATCGTCACCTCGCGCGCCCGTGTTAAATCCGGCAGGTACTTGGCGACCTTATCGTTCAGCGAGAGCTTTCCTTGCTCTGCGAGCAGCAGAATCGCGGCCGCGGTAAATTGCTTGCTCACCGATCCGATCGCGTATCGGGTGGCAACCGTCGCTGGCCGGTCCTCCCCAATATTGGCTTTTCCGAAGGCTTTCGCGTAAGCAATCTGCCCGTCCTTGACCACCGCAACCGATACACTCGGAGCGCCGCTAGCCTTGAGAGCGGACGAGATTTTCTCGTCAAGTTCGGCGTTCAATGTGGGGCTCTGGCCCCACAGCACGGAAGAAACCAGCAAGCCGACGGCAGCGGAAAGCCGGGCCTGCATCGTTATTGTTTAGGATTGACGGCGGTGACTTGCGAACCCAGCGCTTGTGAAATCACTTCCAAGCCGGTGGTGACCGTGATCCCGGCAGTTCCAATAGACACGCCTGGGGACACGACTGCCTGCAAATGGGTCGGGCTCAGCACCGTGATCTGATCCACCAGCACGTCGCTGGTTCCAAATCCCACCGTGGTCACGCCCTGCGTGAAGTTGGTATTGATGCCCACCACATCCACCGCAACGTTGCCGCCAGCTGCGATCGACATAGGGCTCACTACCAGACCTGGGTTCGACGTCAACGCAAAAGCCGGGCCTGCGGGATAGGTGTACGATGGCGCAACCGGCTTGAGAAACAGCGAGCTCTGTCCATCCGTATTGAACACCGCAACCGACGCCGTATAGCCGGCCGGCGCGGGCGGCGGCGTAACGATCATCAAATTGCTGGATTGCGATTGGATCACCGCCGGTAGTCCGTCAAACAACACTTGCGTGCTCGACGTGAACTGCTGGCCGGCCAGCGCAACCGCCGGGTTTCCGTGCGAGTCCGTCGCAGGCGCCAGCGCGCTGATCACCGGAGGCGCAGTCCCTACCACGGTGAATCCCGCCGGCAGCACATAAAGATTCCCTGGAGTTCCAAACAACAAATGCTTCGGACCAGGCCCGGCAGTGAAGGCCACTGACACATCCACCGCAATATAGGGATTAGGAGGTAAATAGGCTCGCAGGTTGCCGACTTGCGCCGCGCTCCCCAGCATGCCCACGCTCAGCCCGGGCGTCAGCGAATAGGTGCTCTGCGTCGACGTGTAGGGCTGCAGCAACCCGGCTCCGGTTGCAGCTATTGTGGTGGTTTCTGACACAATCAAAGGCGCGCCCAGAACGTAGGTGTTTTGAATGTAGCCGTAAGTGCGCACCGAAGCGACACCCGGAGAACTCGCGGTCCCCACCTTAAAATTGATGCCCTGCGACACGTTTGCGGCCGTTACCGGAATCACTTGCGCCTGAGTCTGGGTCTGCGTGTTCGGATAGAACTGCGTGGCGAAACCCGTATTCGGAGCCAGCCAGACGCCGTTCGAATTATGCGGATAAAAGATATTGTTGGGTGTGCTCTCGCCTTCCACCGGCGGCGGCAACGGGTGCACATACACGTAGTAAAGACCCGGCGGAATGCCGTTGATCTGGTAAGTGCCATCCGGATTGGTCAGCGTAGCAACCGCAGGATTGCTGGGAGAAATGGCCACCACGGAAGCCAGGTTCACTCCGCTCCCGTTTAACGTCACGGTGCCCGAAATGCTGCCCACCGTAGCGGCGTAAGTCGTCGTCGGATAGAGCAGGGAAATGCCGGCAATGTCGTCGGCCCCCAGCGGATTGGCTTTGGTCGACGCGGTTGTGTTGTATGTCGACATCACGCTGGAGGTCAGCGTATGCTGCAAGCCCATGGTGTGGCCGAACTCATGCACCATCGTCACGAAGAACTCTTCGCCATAGCTCGGCATCTGGCTCATATCGATTGGCAAATGCGTTACCGACAGGTACACCGGAATGAAAGTTCCAGTCGGACTCGGCGTTAAGTTCCCAAAGCTCTGTAGCGACGTGTAGGCCAGCAGGCCGGGCGGAATGTCGTCTGAAAACTCAACTTGAATTCCGGCCGCGGTTTCCGTCGTTCCCGGGCTGAAAAGCCCTCCGTATGCCAGCCGTAAGCGCGACGTGGAAACGCTGCTCCAAACATTTGCGGCAGCCCGAATCTGGCTCACAATGGCCGGAAAGGAGTCGCCTGGATACAGCGCCGAAGGCCCTTGACTCGACACGAAGAACGGCAGCGTGTTGTTCGGCAGCGAATCAACGTCGTATCGGGCGTAAATGGGCGTGTAGGGCGCAGACGAGCTATTGAAATACGTGTAGTAGTAATACGCCGAGCTGGTGTTCGCCAGCAGAAAGCAGCCTGCCACCAGCACTGCCCAGCGAGCCGCCATGCGCTTGCTCATTGCCCCGCCGCTCCCGCCAGCACGGACTGAATGCGGTTGGCCATTTGCGCCAGCGTCATCTGGATGTCGGAATCGCTCATGGCCTGACCTGAGGAATTCAGCATCCTTTCGGACGACCCGGAGCGTGAGACAATCAACTGGCCCGACGAGTTGCTGTTCACCTGGAACAGACCTTGCGAGAGCCCAATGACCTGCGTCAGCCCGCTCCTGCTGGTCCACAGGAACAAGAAGTAGTCCTGGCCGGCTGCCAACGTCGGCGACCCCGACACCACTTGCTGCGCTCCGTTGAGCGTGCCGCCAGGCACTGCCAGATCCAGGGAAGCTGCGGCTGTGCCCTTGTACGTCTTTTTAACCTGGACTTGATAGTGCGTGTAGATCGCCGAGCCCGCGCAAGTCCGAATAGGAAGGCTGTACCGTCGCGCGGACAATGGTCGTCGACTTCAGGATCATGTCGCTCAAGCTAAGATGCAGAAGCGTAGAGCCCGGCAATGGCGCCAGACAGGCGGCAACGAAAGGCCGACATAAGGAATCTACGCATGCTGTAACCCAACATACTGCAACTCGTTCACCAATCCAGATGATTACAAACAAAGAAGATCAAACGCGGACCGGGGGTTCCTGTGTATCCGTTCGACACAATGGGTGCCGAACAATAGCGCGGTGCTACCGGGTACCGCGGACGACCAACAAGGGCATCTTCAATTTGTGACGTACTGCATTAATTGTAGTCCCGAATACGATGTCTTTCAAACCCCTATGTCCATGGGCGCCCATGACGACCAAATCGGGCTGCAATTCTTCGGCGTAGCGCACGATCTCCTTTTTCGGAACACGCGCGTGCCGCACCATCATTTCCACTGCAACTTGCTGATTCTCAAGCTCCCTAACAATCCGATGCAGATACTGATCTCCGGCTTCTACCTCAGCGGTCGAGGAAAGCGGTCCGAAGACCATGCTGGTGACGCCTTCTTCGACGTGCATGCAGATAGAGCTTGGCATTGTGCTGCTTGGCGATGGCGGCGGCGTGGGCGATGGCGTCCCGATCCCGGCTGGTGTGATCCAGAGGGACCAAAATCTTCCGATAGACTGGGCTCGGCAGATCCTCGGCCACGGCTTCCGGAAGCTCGATCAGCGGTTGGCCGAACTGTTGAATCCAGCGCGGGAAGCACCGGCTGAAACGTCACCCAAAGCAGCAATAGCGCGATAGCTGTAAGGACGGGAATCATTCCGAGTTCCAGGCGGCCGCGCCAACTGCCCGCATCCTTTAACCAATTGCGGGTGGAGAGGATCACCAGCCAAATATTCAGCGCCAGAATCAGCGCAGCGGCCATCCAAGCCAGCGTCTTCACCCATGCTCGATTAGCCAGCGCGCCCATGCGCTGCTTGTCGTTCGTGAAATGGATGAGCGGAATCACCGCGAATGGAAGCTGCATGCTGAGAATAATCTGGCTTAGGATCAGTAACTTATACGTCCCATTCTCACCCGCAATATAAACCGTAAAAGCCGCTGGAATGATGGCCAGTGTCCGGGTCATCAACCGGCGTAGCCATGGCTGCACGCGGATGTTCAGGAAGCCTTCCATCACGATTTGTCCCGCCATGGTGCCGGTCAAAGTGGAAGATTGTCCTGAACAAAGCAGGGCTATTCCAAACAAAACACTAGCCGCAGTGGTTCCGAGCAGCGGCGACAAAAGCTGGCTGGCTTGTTGGATTTCCGTCACCACGATGCCTCGGCGGAAGAACACCATCGCGGCCAGAACCAGAATTGCCGCATTGACCAACAGCGCGCCGTTCAGCGCGATAGTGGAGTCGATCAGGTTGAAGCGGCAAGCGGTTCGTTTTTCAGCTTCCGTCTTGCCGATGCGCCGAGTTTGCACCAAGCGCCGAGTGCAGATACAGATTGTGAGGCATCACGGTAGCGCCCAGGATACCGATGGCAACGTAAAGTGTACTTGCGGATATGTGCGGGACCAGGCCGTGCGCCATGTCGCCGAACATGGGGGAACCGGCCCACAGGATTTCGATCAGGAAGCAGCCGGCGATCATGGCAATGAGCGACAGGATGAATCCTTCGATCACCCGAATTCCCAGCCGCGTGAACCATAGCAACAACAGCGTGTCGGCGGCGGTCAGCAACACACCCGCGAGCAGCGGGAGATGGAACAGCAGAGTTTAGAGCGATGGCCGCGCCCAGAACCTCCGCCAGATCGCAGGCTGCGATTGCGATCTCGCATAAGAACCAAAGCGAATAGGCGATGGGGCGTGGGTAAGTTTCGCGGCAAGCCTGCGCCAGATCGCGCTGGGCCACAATCCCCAGGCGAGCGCTCAAAGTCTGCAGCAGAATCGCCAGCAGGTTCGAAAGCACCAACACCCAAAGCAGCTGATATCCGAATCGCGCGCCGCCTTCCAGATCGGTGGCCCAATTGCCAGGATCCATGTAGCCGACGCTGACCAAATACGCCGGCCCGGCGAACGCAAACATGCGCCGCCACAGAGACGGTTGAGCGGTGGGAACGCTCGAATGCACTTCGGGCAGGGAGTTATTGACTGTAGTTGACGCCCACAAATTAACTATAGTTTACTCGACCTTCCCGAACGATACAAGGCCCGGCCCATTCCAAGCACCGCTGGTGGTTTTCGGCCAGGCGGCGAACGCGCCATGACTTACGTAAGACGCTGATATTATGCCGGTTATTCGTTGGCCAGCCGATTGCCAATAGAGCAGCGATAGATAGTTATGAAACGCGTTCTCTTATCCATGTTGGTGGCCGCGGGTTTGAGCGCTCTAATTGCACTTCGGGCGCAGGATGGCGTAAATGCCGGCGGAAATGCCAATGCCGATCCCGATGGCCAGTACGAACCCGGCCGTGCCGTAGCCCGCATCAGCGTGTTGAATGGCGACGTCTCGGTTCGGCGTGGAGACTCGGGCGACGTGGTCGCCGCCGCGCTCAACGGTCCCGTCATGGCGGACGACCGGTTGCTCACCAGTTCCACCGGCCGCGCGGAAGTTCAGCTGGATTCCTCCAATATGCTTCGCATCGGCCCGAATTCGGAAGTTCGATTCACCGGCATGGATGTGAAGAGCTTTCAGATGCAGGTGGCAGTCGGCACGGTGACGTTCCGAACTCTGCGGCCTAGCCAAGCCCAAGTGGAAGTGGACACCCCGAGCGTTGCAGTTCGCCCGCTGCGGCCCGGCGCATATCGCGTGACGGTGCATGAAGACGGCACTTCGGAGATCACTGTTCGCTCCGGCGAGGCGGAAATCGACAGCCAACGGGGCGGGGAACATTTGCAGGCGGGACATACGATGCAAGCGCGCGGTCCGGCATCGGATGCCGAGTTCCAGGTTGTGCAGCCGATTCCTTGGACGCCTTCGATCGCTGGAATGAGGAGCGCGACCGGTTTATTCTGAGTTCGCAGAGTGCGCAGCACGTCAGCCCCGACATCAGCGGCGCCGAGGATCTGGATCAAAACGGCCAGTGGGTGCAGGATCCGAACTATGGTTCGGTTTGGCAGCCTACCAACGTTGGCCCGAATTGGGCTCCGTATCAAAACGGCCGCTGGGTTTGGGAAGACTACTATGGCTGGACCTGGGTGAGCGCGGATCCCTGGGGTTGGGCGCCGTATCACTATGGCCGCTGGTTCATGGGCGTGGGCGGCTGGGCCTGGTATCCCGGACCGGTGTTTGCGCATCCATACTGGGCGCCGGCATACGTCGGCTTCTTTGGATACGGCGGACTCGGAGTTGGCGTCGGTTTTGGATTTGGTGGACTCGGCTGGGTGGCGCTGGCGCCGTTTGAAGTGGTGCATCCCTGGTGGGGGCACGGCTTGTACGCGGGATATCGCGGCGGCTTCTACGGGAACCACACCACGATCATCAACAACGCGAACGTGATGAGTTCGTACCGCAACGCGCGAGTGACAGGCGGTGTGATGGGCGTGAATGCCGCTGGATTCGGCCATGGCGGACAGATCTCGAGCCTGAATCGTTCGCAAATACAGTCGGCAGGCCTGGTGCATGGCGTTGTGCCGGTATCGCCGGACCGTTCGAGCTTGCGGATGTCGGATCGTTCGGCCAGCGGCAGGCTCCCGCAGTCTAATGCGCAGAGTTTCGCCAGCCGCATGCAGACGCCGCAGGTGCAGCATGCCAGTTTCGATCAGCAGCAGCGCGGAATGCAGCAGATGTCGCGTGGAAGTTTCAGCTGCGCCGGCTTCGGAAGCTGGACATGGATGGAACCGCTTTGGCGAGCCGATTCATGGGACCTCGGGAAACGCGGCGGCGGGATCATCGGCGTATAGCCGGAGCTACAACAGCGCCCCTAGCAGCGGCGGGTATCAGCGGAACGATTATGCGCGGCCGAGCGCAGGCAGCTCCGCGAGCGGATCGGTGCGGATTAGCCCGTCGATTGTTGCTCCGCGGTCAAGCAGCGTGGCTCCACGTTCGAATCCGGCGCCGCGGTCAAGCCCCGCGCCACGAAGTTCTGGCGGCGGTGGTGGACATGCCGGCGGTGGCGGCCATGGAGGCGGAGGCCACCGTTAGTCACAAATTTTACATAATATCTGTTATCAGAAGTTCAATTTCTTCCCTCAGGCCCGGGCCAGCTCCTCCCAGCGAACCCCGGGCCCTCTTTTTTTCCAGTCACACGCTTCACCACGATCCCCCAAGGCCCGGGGTGATGCTCTAATGCCATGAGCTTTCTCGCCTAAGCCCGATCCGGCCCGCTCGCGAGCGTCGCCAGACCCAACCATCGCCGCCTACACTCGATGCATGGCAAGAAACCTTATCAGATTCAGCGGCGGCGAACACGCCGTCGTTGATCAAACCACTACGCCGCCCAACTGGACGGGCTTCCTTACCGAGTCGCCGTACGAAGCAACACCAGCCGCCGCGCTGAGCACGTACACACTCACGCCTTGCACCGCAACCGAAACCCAAAAAGCGATCGCCACCGCGACGATCCTGCTCACGCAATGAAGGAATCCGGCCGTCCAGAATGCTCATGGCCGGCCGGCACCAACTCTACGGTAAAATGGCTGTTGGGACAGATTTACTCACGACAACAACTGATCGCCGAACGCGCGGCGTGGAAACGCGCCGGGCAAAAAGTGGTCTTCACCAACGGCTGCTACGACATTCTGCATCCCGGCCATATCCGATTGCTCGAAGCCGCCCGATCGCTGGGCGACATCCTGATCCTGGCGCTCAACACCGACGCCAGCGTCCAGCGCCTGAAGGGTCCCACGCGCCCCCTTATTTCTGAAACTCAGCGCGCCGAACTCGCCTCCGCGCTCGCAGCCGTGGACGCGGTCACATTCTTCGACGAAGATACCCCGCGCGAGCTGATTGCCTCCGTGCTGCCCGACATCCTGATCAAGGGCGCCGACTGGGCGCACTTCATCGCGGGCCGCGAAGAGGTGGAGGCCGCGGGCGGCCAGGTGCTGGCCCTGCCGCTAGAACCTGGCTATTCCACTACAGGTATCCTGGAAGAAGTACTCACGCGCACCAGTCCAGTGACCCAGCGTTTGTGACACCGCGTTTGTGACTCACCCTTTGTGACTCATCCTGCAATTCGCGATCTGTTTCAGTCGCTCAGTCGCGACGCTGCGTTCCAGGACGCGGTCAGCCGCCTGATTCGCGATCCACACGCGCGCCTCTCGCTGGCGGGACTCACCACCACCGCGAAAGCCCTGTACATCGTCCTGCTGTGGCAAGCCACCGAGCGCAATCTCATCGTGGTTGTCGACGGCAACAACCAGGCCGACGCGCTGACCGAGCTGGTGGACACGTTCTTCGATCTGCTGATCACCTCCGACCTGCCGCGCCCCCAAACCATCCCGGCCCTGGACGTGCTGCCCGCGCAGCGCATGTCGCCGCACAGCGAAATCAGCGAGCAGCGGGCCATCGGCTTGTGGCGCATGGCGTCGAGCAAAACCAGCATCACCATTACGCCCGTGGCATCCGCGCTGCTGCGCACCGAAGCGGCCGAGTTCTATCGCCAGCTTGCGCTCTCGCTGCGCGTCGGGCGAAGAGATTCCGCTGCAGGATCTGCTGGCGCACCTGGAAAGCATCGGCTACGAAAAGCGCGACCCGGTGGAAATGGTGGGCGAATATTCCCTGCGCGGCGGCATCCTGGATATTTTCCCGGCCGAGGCGTCCAAACCGATTCGCATCGAATTGTTTGGCGATTTGATCGAATCCATCCGAAGATTCGATGTCGCCGACGCAACGCTCGGTGATGAAGATCTCCGAGACCACGCTGCTGCCGCTGGCCGAATATCCGAATATCGCGCGAGCTCTTCGACGAGCTGGGCGATCCCGCTCCAGGCTGGGAATTCACCGTGCCGCTGGTCCGGCCGCGATCGCATTCGCTGTTCTCGCTCGACCGAGAATCCCGTCGTCGTGCTCGACGAGCCGGAACGAGCCGCAGGCCGCCGCCGAACGTTTTTGGAAACGCTTGGAGGAACGGCCGGATCGCCCATTTCCCTGCCCGCCAGAGGCGAATTTCTACACCTGGCCCGAGCTTCGCGAAACACTCGAAGGAAACGCCGAACTCGCCCTCCGCGAACTAGAGCTCCTCACCAACAACCAACAACCAACAACCAATAACGACGGCGCGACAACGTCGCGTCCGTCTCTCGCCTTCCACGGCAACATCCAAGCCGCTGTCGCCGAGGCGCGCAATCTGGTCGAGCAAGGCTATCGCGTGGTCTTCTTCGGCCGATCCAGCGGCGAACTCGAACGCCTGGCCGACATTTTTCAGGAGTACTCAGTTCCCTTCCAATTGGGCCTGGACCCGGCCGATGCCACGCGGCCGTATCTTGCCGAGCGTTCCTATGTCGCGGGCGCGTCCGCCAGCACGTTCCTGGTCAAAGGACTGATCCGCCGCGGCGTCGTATTTCCAGCCGCGCGCATTGCCGTATTCGGATCGGAAGATCTTTTCGATTCGTCCGATTTAGTGGCCAAGCCAGGCCCCACGAAATCCCAACTCGCGGCCTTCACCGCCGACATGGCCGATCTGAAACCGGGCGACTATGTGGTCCACGAAGCCCACGGCATCGGACGTTTCTTGGGCACTCGCGAGATCGCGCAAGGCGATAACAAGGGCGATTTCATGCTGCTGGAATACGCGGGCGATGCCAAGCTCTACGTTCCGCTGGCGCGCCTGGATCTGATCCAGAAATATCGCGGCGCGGGCGAAGGCGCGGCGCCTGGCGCTCGACCGGTTGGGCGGCGTGACATGGGAACGCACGAAAACGCGCGTCAAAGCCAAGATGCGCGACATGGCCGACGAGCTTTTGAAGCTCTACGCGCAGCGCCGCATGGCCGAAGGCTTCTCTTATTCGCCCGACAGCAACTGGCAGCGCGAGTTTGAAGACGCCTTTGAATTCACCGAGACGAAGGACCAGCTATCGGCCATCAAGCAGATCAAGAAAGACATGGAAAGCGGGCATCCCATGGACCGCCTGCTGTGCGGCGACGTGGGCTACGGCAAGACCGAGGTCGCGATGCGCGCGGCATTCAAAGGCCTTGGCGATGGCAAGCAAACCGCAGTGCTCGCGCCCACCACCGTGCTCGCCTACCAGCACTTCGAAACTTTCAAGCGGCGCTTCGCGGCGTTTCCGGTGCGCATCGAAATGCTCAGCCGCTTTCGCGACAAGAAAGAAATCGCCGCGGTGCTGGAAGGCTTGGCCGAAGGCAAAGTGGATATCGTCATCGGCACCCATCGCATCCTTTCGAAAGATGTGGAATTCAAGGATCTCGGCCTGTTGGTGGTCGACGAAGAGCAGCGCTTCGGCGTGCGCCACAAAGAACGCATCAAACAACTGCAGCACAACGTGGATGTGCTCACTATGAGCGCCACGCCCATTCCGCGCACTTTGCATATGTCGCTGGCAGGCTTGCGCGATATGTCGGTGATCGAAACGCCGCCCAAGGATCGCCTGGCGATCCACACGGTGGTTGCGCACTTTGGCGGCGAGCTGATCAAGACCGCCATCGAACAGGAAATCGCGCGCGGCGGCCAAGTCTATTTCATTCACAATCGCGTGGATAGCATCTATATGCGGGCCGCATTTATTCAGGACCTGATGCCCGGCGTGCGCGTAGGCGTCGGTCACGGGCAGATGGATGAGACGGAGTTAGAGCGCGTGCTGCTCGGCTTCATGCAGCACGATTTTGATGTCTTCGTTTGTACCACCATCGCTGAAAATGGCCTCGACATTCCGCTGGCGAACACCATGATCATCGAGAACGCCGAACGGCACGGACTCTCCGAGCTGTATCAGTTGCGCGGCCGCGTGGGGCGCTCGAATCGGAGAGCGTATGCTTACCTGCTGGTCCCGGCCGACACCGAGCTAAGCGAAATCGCCCGCAAGCGTTTGGCCGCGCTCAAGGAATTCAGCGATCTGGGCGCCGGGTTCAAAATCGCGGCGCTCGATCTGGAACTGCGCGGGGCTGGCAATATCCTGGGCGGCGAGCAGCACGGCCACATCGGCGCGGTCGGCTTCGACATGTACATCAAGCTGCTGGAAGAAACCGTGCATGAGCTCAAGGGCGAAGAAGCGCCGCTGCAAGTTCACTCCACGCTCAATCTCGGCCTCGACATCCGCATTCCCTCCGAATATATTTCCGATGAACACCAGCGGCTGCGCGCCTATAAGCGCATCGCCGATTCGAGCAACGCCGAAGCCGCATCAGAAGCTCTGGCGGAGCTCGAAGACCGCTATGGTCCGGCGCCCGCCCCGGTTCGTAGCCTATTGAAATTCTCGGCGCTCAAGGGCACGGCGCAAAAGCTCGGCATCGAAGCCATCGATCGGCGCGCGGGCGCGATCAACGTCAAATTCCATAAGGAAGCCAAGATCGATCCGAAGCGTTTGATGAGCCTGGTGACCCGTACCGAAGGCGCGCAATTCACCCCTGCCGGAGTGCTGCGCCTGCCGCTAGAGAGCGGTTCAGACGCGGAAACAGTTCTAGACATCGTTGAAAAGCATTTGGCGCAGCTCGCGCCTTAGCGGCTGCTACAATCACCACGTGCGTTTGTCCGTTCCCGCCCGCTGGGTCGCGATCACGATCTTCATCCTGGCGTCGGTACTCAATTATCTGGACCGCCAGATCCTGGCCACCATGGCGGATATCTGGCGAACGCAAGCCGAATTTCCGTTCACCTATGGCGATTACGGTTCCCTGCTGGCCGTCTTCTCCATCGCGTATGCGCTCGGCGCATTGTTCGCCGGCTGGTTTATCGATCGCGTCGGCGTGAATCGCGGCACCATCGCGGCGGTCGCAGTGTGGGCCGTGGCGAGCTTCGGCACCGGATCTTCGCACAGCGTTCGAGAGCTGCTGTTATGGCGCGCCGTGTTGGGCGCCGCCGAAGCCAGCGCGATTGCCGCCGCAGCCAAGGCCATCGCCATGTACCTGCTGCCTCCGGAACGCGCGGTTGGCCAAGCCATGAGCCAACTGGGCCTGACTCTGGGCGCAGGAATCGCTCCGAAATTCGCGGTCTTCTTTGCTTACACCTATTCCTGGCACTGGGCATTCTACGGCGCGGGAATTCTCAGCGTGGCTTGGATTCCGGTCTGGATCATCACTTCGCGCTTGATCCCTCCGATCTCGACACCTGCCGCGATGAAGACCCGCGACTTCATCGGCCTGCTGCGCGATCCCAGGCTTTGGGCGCTGATCGCGTCGAACATGCTCGGCATGACGATCTACGGTTTGTGGGTCAATTGGGCGCCCACGTATTTGATCCGCACCCAGCACCTGACGCCACAACAAGCGTCGCAGTACACCTGGATCGTTCCTATCTGCGGCTGCTTGGGCGGCTTTCTCGGCGGCGCAATCTCGTGGCAATTAGTCCGCATGGGCCGCACACCCATCGCCGCGCGCAAACGTGCTTGCCTTATCTCCGCTTTGTTTCTGCTTCCCAGCATGGCGGTTCCGCTGCTGCCCGGTCCGGCGCTCGCGACGCTCGGAATGTCCTTCAGTTATTTTTGGGCCTGCGCCTGGAGCGTCAATCAATACGCGCTGCCCATCGATATGTATGGGGCGAGCCGGGCCGCTTTTGGAGCTTCCTCGCTGGTGTTTGCTTATGGCGTGATGCAGTCCATCATTTCGCGGCCGCTGGCAGCCGTAATCGAAAACTTCGGCTTCGCGCCGGTCTGCCTGGTATTCGCGGTACTCCCCATTGCCGGTTACTTTTTGGTGCATTTTGTGATTCGGGATGAATCCGGCATCGATCCCGCCGCAGTTCCGACTACCGACAGACTTCCCGCGCGAAGTGCGTTTTAATGAAGGCCTTCGAATGTCACCCGAGTCGGGTAGTAGAAGTCCTGAATAATTTGCACGCAAAAGTTGAAGGTCTCGGTGGCCAAGCTAACGGGCAGATCGACATCCCGATCATCAACCCTCGGATGAGCAATGTCATTTCGGGCTCTTCGAAGTCGCCGGAAAGTCTCCAAGTCCAATGCCCTACGATTGGTGGACACCAGTAGTTCGGCGGACTGAATTATCCTTTTTGACTGTGTAGCAGCCAGTTGACCTTTGGCTACCAATTCCTTTGTGCGATGTGCGATCGCAACTTCCACAGCTACCCAGCTCAACAGGATGCTCGACGTAATATATCGTCTCCTGAGCTCCTTCGCAGAAGAAATCTCGGGGAGGCCTTTCGCCTGATTGACAAGGAAATGCGCGTCGTCTAACGGAAGAATTGAAACTAGTCGCATGGAACGACAGCTCCTTCATTTTAGAGATCTTAGCTCCTTCTCTGCCGCAGCCACTGTCCAATGATGCCAGGGCGGCTGATGCATCGTGATTTGTTCGAAACAGGCCGCGGCTTCGCGATAGCGTTTCTGGTTCTCCAAATATTGCCCGTAATAAAACCAGGCTGTAGGAAGCGAAGGATGCGCCTTGATCACCGCGGTCGCCGAGGCCTCGGCTTCTGGTAGCCCAAGTTGCGCGAATAAATAGAGCAGGGTTACGTCCGGCGTCGATTCCAGTTCCGGAAACTTGTCCAAAGCTTGGCCCGCAAGCGTCATACTTGCATCGCGCTCTCCCAGATAAAGCGCAGTGAACGCGTGGGCGATCAGTTCCTCACGCTCGGAAATTTGCAGCCCCGCGACATCTTTGAAGAACGCAAGCGCTATCGAGGAGCGCAGAACATTCCCGTCTTCCAGGCGCGGTGCTTCGGTCAGCGACTTCGAATCGCCGGAAACAACCAACGCAAGACGCTTCGCAGGCAACTGGATCGTAAGGCGCTTTGGCTGAAACCGCCACTGAATGCGCTGTCCCGCGACTTCTTGGCTCCCGATGGTTACGGTACGCTCCGGCGCGCGAACCACACCGCGCTTCCACACCACGCGGCCTCGCTCGCTCACCTCTGCGTGCAATTCAGAGATGCGCATCTCCGCTGCGACGCGTGTCAGCTCGCGATCAAACTGGTCGAACCGGCTCTGGCCTGATGCGGGTAGAATGAGCGCCGCAACCAGCAGCCATTTCATCTCTTGTATCCGATTTTGCGCAGGAACCCGTGCCGCCACTCCGCATCCGCCGCCGTCTCGACGCCTTTGGGCGACGACCCATCGATCACGCCCAGCACTCCCCTGCCCTGCTCCGTTGCGGCCACAATCACTTCCACCGGATTCGCCGTGGCGCAGAAAATCGTGCAAACTTCCGGCGTCTCCAAAATGCGATTCTTCACATTGATGGGAAACCCGCCGCGTAGCGCAACGACAAACATGATGCCCCGCTCCCACCGCCGTCGCGTTCTTGGCCGCAATGGCCTGCAATTCTTCATCGTTGCCGTCCACGCGCGTTAAACAAGCACCCGACGCCTCATTGAACGCGATCCCGAACTTCATCTGCGGCACCGTATTCACAATGGCTTCGTAGATATCTTCCACCGTCTTGATAAAGTGGCTTTGCCCCACGATGATGTTGCCGTCGCTCGGAATATCCAGCCGAATCGCATGCAGTTCCATTTCTCTACCTTACGGCTGGCTCAATTTCATGCGCAACCAATGGATCCGGATCGTCGGACGGAACTCCGTTGGCGACGGCGTACAAAACGATATGGCGACCACGCGATCCGGCGAAAAGCTTCCCCTTCCGGTCAACATGGGCGCAATATCGCTGAGGCAGCGCGGCCAATCGCTCACAATCACTCCGCTCTGCATGTTGGTTCGAAGCACCCGCCTGAAATCGTGATGTCCCGAGCGCAGCCTGACATCCACGGTGATCATCGGGGCGCGCAGCAAAGCTGCCTTCACCACGCCCTTCAGGCTCTGCCCCACCTCTGCCTCCATCAGCAGAACTTCATCGTCGGCCAGTGCGGGAAGCGTGACGTCTTCATCCCACTGCACGACCACCGGCTCGCCGAAACGAACCGCCTGGTCGAAACGCGGTGCGGACCGGCGGCGCAGCAGGTACAAGTTTGGCGTCGTGAGCTCAAGATCGTACCAATTCAGCATCGCGCGCCAGCTCCGCGGCGTTTCGTACAACGGTTCATGCGCATCGATAGTGGTCCAGGAGAGCAAGATTGCCTCAGGACCGGCGGCGTCTTCCAAAGCCCGGGCGTTCAGACCATCCAGGGCGGGCGTGTAGGCTGAGTAGGCCTGAATCACCGGCAGTGGTTGCCATCGCAGGTGGTTGGCCCGGATCGCCGCAATCTCCCAGGGATAGGCGCTAACTCTTCTTTCCGCCAAGTACGGCACGAAGCTGGAAGGGAGTTGATCGGGACCCAGCGCTCGCCGGGTGGCGGCTTCCAGTCTCCGCACCGTCGTTTCCCAGTGCAGGTATCTGTCTAGATTTTTTACAGCGGCCCGGCCTTTCATACGATCCAAATCAGGTGACAGAACCTCTGGCCACAATTGCGCGACCGTCAGAATCCCGAATGCCACCGACGTGACCGCGAATGCCCCCACCAGGATGCGATTCCGCGGCGTGGGCGCAAACGCGACCAACAGAAGCGCAGCCAGGGCGATCTGAAACTGAAATGGGAGAGCATGGGCGTCCTGCCGCACCATCGCGGATTTGAAACATAAAAAGCTAATCACAAATACCGGCGGAATTGCCCATAGTAGACGCCGGCGTTCGCTGGCCAGCAGCGGAACGAAGATCCAAAGAGCAACGCAGCTTACGAGCGCGTCCACAGCCACCCACATGGGCCCAGGCACGGCCATAGCTTCCGAGTAGCCGCGAGCGATCTCCACCGATTTCAAAAGAAATTCGCCAACGCCCCAGGGTGTTCCGTCCAAGATCCAATACAGTCCGATCAGCGTCACGGGAAAAACGATCAGCAGCAGCGGCGGCCGGCTTCCAGATTCGCGGCGTCGCCGATCGATGCCGCCACAACAGCCACGCCCCCAGGTAAAACGCCACCCCGCACGCGATCATCCCCAAGTTGAATTTGATCAGCACCGCCGCGGCGGCGCAGAAAAACAGAATGCCCAGGTCGAGCCATGGCCCGGCATCCGCGCTGCTTGCGATCAGCAATGCCATGGCGATGACGGCCGCCAGCACGCGTTCAGGCGCAGAGTCGAACGTAAACACGCTCGCGAGCCAGAAGACTCCGAGATACAGGCCAACCGTCGTCCAGTGCCCGGCCCCTCGGCAGAGCTTCCACAAAGCGTAGGCCGTCACGATAGCGGTTCCCCACGCAAAGGCGAAGACTGCCCACGCTTCAGCCTCCGGAAACACTGGATACATGAGGTAGCCCAGCGGACCATAGGTGAAGACAATGTCCCGCCCAAAGTTCATCCTGCTGAAATGTCCCATGTTCAGGCCGAACACCCAACTGCCGTCGAGCCCCGGTAGGCCCCGATACGGCCCGGAGGGCATAACGATCCACAAAATGATCGCCAGCAAAAGCGCGGCTTTGATAATCCCGAAGATTTTGCGATCGCTCGGAATTTTCACTCCCAGCGTGTCCGTCGCCATTCCATCCATTAAGGCATGTTATAAGGCAATAATGCGAACTAGCTGGAATCCTAAGCTTGCTGCACTGCTCCTAATTCTGGGATCAATCCCCGCGCTCCACGCACAGACGCCCCGTGCTCGCGATCTCGGAGTTCCCTTTTCCGGCACACCCGCGAAGTTCAACGCGATCACCGATGTTCCCGGCGTCGAGGTCGGCTATAGCACCCTGATCTCGGGACAGGGCAAACTAATTACAGGCCAAGGTCCGGTCCGTACTGGCATCACTGCCATCTTTCCGCGCGGCAAGCAATCGGTGGATCCTACATTCGCCGGTTGGTACGCCCAGAACGGTAACGGCGAGATGACCGGGACTACGTGGATGGAGGAGTCGGGCTTTTTGGAAGGCGCCGTTCTCATCACCAACACCCATTCGGTGGGTACCGCGCGCGATTCCTATATTGAATGGCAGGTGCAACATCGGCGCCCCACCGGCACCAACAAGGTCGGCGACCTCTTTTCGCTGCCTGTCGTCGCCGAAACCTACGACGGCTTTCTCAACGACATTAACGGTTTCCACGTCAAACCCAGCCATGTCTTTCAGGCCCTGGATACGGCCGCTTCAGGCCCCATCGCGGAAGGAAACGTCGGCGGCGGCACCGGCATGATTTGTTACGGATTCAAAGGCGGATCGGGCACCTCGTCGCGTGTGCTCGAGGGAACCTTGCAGGGCTACACTGTGGGCGTTTTCGTTCAATGCAATTGCGGACGCCGTCCGCAACTCCAGATCGCCGGCGCACCGGTGGGGTTGAAAATCCCCGAAGACGTCCCCTATGCCAAGGGCGCAGAATGGATCCAGAACGACGTAGGTTCCATCATCATCGTGGTCGCTACCGACGCGCCTCTGCTCCCCCATCAGTTGAAGCGTCTCGCGCGGCGAGCCACCATGGGCCTCGCACGCACCGGCTCCACATCCGGAAACGGCTCTGGCGATATCTTCACCGCGTTCTCAACCGCCAACACCGAAGCCGCGAAAACAGCCGGTCTTCGCAGTCTGAAGATGGTGCCGAACGACGAGATGAACCCGCTGTTCGAAGCCACGGTGCAAGCCACCGAAGAGGCCATCGTAAACGCGCTGGTCGCGGCGGAAACCATGACCGGCGTCGACGATCATCGGGTCATCGCGCTGCCGCATGATCGCTTGCGGCAGGTCCTCAAAGACTACAACAAACTTCAATAACGCGTAATGGAAACGCGCCTCCTGTGCTATCATGAAGCTTCCGGTCATCATTCGGGAAGCCTCTCATTTTATTGCACTTATGTCGTACTCTGCGCCGAGTATCGCTAGCCTCATCGATCACACGCTGCTGCGTGCCGATGCCACTCGCGCGGACATTCTGCAGCTTTGCCGCGAAGCCCGCGACCACAATTTCGCCAGCGTTTGCGTGAACGCTTACTGGGTTCCGCTGGCCGCCGCCGAACTGGCCGGATCCCCGGTGAAAGTCTGCACCGTGGTTGGATTTCCACTCGGCGCCACCTCCACCCAGGCGAAAGTCGCCGAGACCGAAGCAGCGCTTGCCGCCGGAGCGCAAGAAATCGACATGGTGCAGAATATCGGCGCGCTAAAGGGCGGCGATACCCAGGCAGTGCAGCAAGACATCGCAGCCGTAGTGAAGGCCGCGCATCACCGCAATGCGATCGTCAAAGTGATTCTCGAAACCGCTCTTGCTCGATGACGATCAGAAAACCACGGCCAGTCTTCTTGCCAAAGCCGCGGGCGCGGATTTTGTGAAAACCTCAACTGGCTTCGGCCCCTCCGGCGCCACCGTTCACGACGTCGAACTCATGCGCCGCGCCGTTGGTCCTGAGATGGGCGTCAAAGCCTCGGGCGGAATTCGAACTCTCGAGGATCTAAACAAAATGCTCGCCGCCGGAGCCACGCGCATCGGCGCCAGCGCCAGCGTCAAGATCGTCGAAGCCGCTCGATCCTCGCTGCAAGCTACAAAGTCGGGGACCTGACATGGCCGCCGCCGCCCCAAAAACCAAGGTGCGTTTCCAGGAACGCGCCGAGCTGCTCGATTTCCTGCTCGACGTTTCGGCCGCGACTTCGGAGACGCTCGATCTCGACCGCATTTTGGCCAACGTCGCCGCCATCGTCAAGGATGTGATCACTTACGACCTGTTCGCCATCCTGCTGTATAGCGAGCGGCAGCAGGGCTTGGGCATCCGCTACTCCATCGGGCATCGCGAAGAAGTGGTGCGAAATCTGGTGATCCCCTTGGGCGAAGGCATCACCGGAATCGCCGCCGCCACCCGGCTGCCGGTTTTATCGGGCGACGTCCGTAGCGACCCGCGTTATTTGACCGCGCTCGACGCGGTTCAGAGCGAACTGGCGGTGCCCATGCTCGCCCGCGGAAAGCTGGTGGGCGTCATCGACCTGCAATCCACGCGGCTCGCCGCCTATCGCGAACAGGATCGGGCGTTGCTTCAACTTATTGCATCTCGCGTGGCCGTGTCGATCGACAACGCGCGCCTTTACCGTCGCGTGGACCGCCAGAATCGCACGCTGAAAACGCTTTCGCATCTGTCGCAGGAATTCAGCTCGATCCTCGATTTGGATGAGCTGCTGCGCAAGATCGCCGCCACCACGCATTCGCTGGTGGCCTTCGACGCATTCAGCATTCTCCTGCTTGGACGCCGAACGCAAAGTGCTGCGCCATCGTTTCAGCGAGCGTTACGACGAGCGCGTCGATCTGGACAACATCCCACTCGGCAAAGGACTGACCGGCGCCGCCGCCGAATCGCGCGAGATCGTGCGCGTCACCGACACCCTGGCCGATCAGCGCTACATCGCTTCGCACCCCGACATCCGCTCCGAGATCGCCGTGCCCTTAATGGTGCAGGATCGCGTGGTGGGAGTCATGAATCTGGAGAGCGAGCGCATGGGCTACTTCACCGAAGAGCACTCGCGCTTGCTGTCTCTGCTCGCTCCACAAATCGCCAGCTCGGTCGAAAACGCCCGCCTGTATGAAGAAATAGCCGAGCGCGAACAATGGATGGATCGCGATTTGAAAGCCGCCCGCAACGTGCAGCTGGTTATGCTGCCGCGCGAAGCGCCCGATGTCGAAGGCCTGGACGTCGCCATCCGGTTGCGCCCGGCGCGCGAAATCACCGGCGATGTCTACGACGTCTTCGAACATAGCTCGGGCGAAACAGTTTTCATTTTTGGCGACGTCAGCGGCAAAGGCGCGGCAGCGGCTCTCTATGGCGCCATGGTCAGCGGCCTGCTCCGTACCTTGGCGCATCGCCGCCGCAGTCCGGCCGAACTTCTCAAGCTGTTGAATAAAGTTCTGCGTGAACGGATCGTAGGAACGCAATACGTCGCGCTGCTGGTGGTGGTCTGGGAGAGCGCCCAACATCGTTTCGTCATGGCCAACGCGGGCGCGGAACCGCCCCTGATTTGCCGAGGCGATCAGATCCTCAACCCGAAAGTCGAAGGTGTTCCGGCCGGTCTGCTCGACAATCGCGAATACGAGGAAGTGATTTTCAACGCCTTGCCCGGCGACATACTCGTTCTGCATTCCGACGGCATCACCGATCAGCCCAACCCCAAGGGCGTCGAATACGGGCGCAACCGCCTGGGCCGTAAAGTGCGCAAGTTGTGCGGCAAGCCTCCGGAGATCGTCGCGACTCAGATTCTGGCCGATCTCGACGCCTATAAATCCGATGCCCCCACCCACGACGATCAAACTTTAGTCGTCCTCAAGGTGCGTTGATGGAATATCGCGACCACAGCTTATATCTCGAAGACACGCCCCTGGCCGACATCGCGCGCCGCGAGGGCACGCCTTGCTACGTCTACTCGCGCGCCGCCATTCTCGATCGCTTCCAGGCCTACAACCAGGCCTTCGCTGACGTGCCGCATAAAGTTTGCTACGCCGTCAAAGCCAACAGCAATCTCGCGATCTTGAAACTCCTGGCCGAAGCGGGCGCTGGATTCGATATCGTTTCCGGCGGCGAGTTGTTCCGGGTTCTAGAAGCCGGCGCCGATCCCCAGACCGTCGTTTTCTCCGGCGTCGGCAAGACTTCGCAAGAGATCGACTACGCGCTCGAACACCAGATTCGCAGCTTTAACTGCGAGTCCGAACCCGAGTTGGCTTTGATCGACGCGCTGGCTTCACGCCGAGACATCCAGGCCCGCGTGGCCTTGCGCGTGAACCCTGATGTCGACGCGTCTACCCATCCCTATATTTCCACCGGCCTGCGGCAGCACAAATTCGGCATCGACATTTCAGAAGCCGAGGCGGTCTACGATCGAGCGCGGGCGTTCTCAAACTTGGTGATGGATGGCGTCAGCTGTCACATCGGCTCGCAAATCACCGACATCGCGCCCATGCTCCAGGTCTTCGACAAGATGATCGCGCTAGTGGAACGCTTGCGTGCTCGCGGCGTTCCCATCAGCACCCTCGACCTCGGCGGCGGCCTCGGCGTCGCTTACAAGCCCGGCGACGCGGCGCTTTCCATTTGCGAATTCGTCCAAGCCATGTGCCAGCGCACGGCCGGGCATGGTCTCGCAATCTTGATTGAACCCGGCCGTTCCATCGTGGCCGAGGCCGGCCTTCTGCTGACGCGCGTGCTTTATCGCAAGACCAACGGCGATCGCCAATTCGTCATCGTGGACGCCGCCATGAACGATCTCATCCGCCCCGCACTCTACCAGTCGCACCACGAAATCATCCCTCTGCGTGAAACCCACGCTGGCACCATCGTCGCCGACGTGGTTGGGCCCGTCTGCGAATCCGGCGATTTTCTCGCGCGCAATCGCGAGATCGCCAATGTGATGCCCGGCGATCTACTGGCCGTCTGCACCGCCGGCGCCTACGGATTCGTCGCCGCGTCCAACTATAATTCCCGCCCGCGCCCGCCAGAAATTCTGGTCGAGGGCGATCGTTTTCGCGTAGTCCGCAAACGCGAAAAATACGAAGACCTGATCCGCGGCGAATAGGAATGCACAATGGTCCGACTAACATGCCTCTTGGCCGTCTTTTTCGTTACCGCCCTGGCCCAAGACAAACCGGCCTCGCCGGCCAGCCTCCCAGGGGACACCTTGCCGCCTTTCGGCATGCTGGACAGTACCGGCAAGTTAACACCGATGCCGCAGAGGCCGCCTGGAGCAACTACTCGCCCCGCGCGTCGGCCGCCAGTATCCACGCGCGGGCCCTCGCTCGATCTCGCGATCGAAGCGGCTCGCGCGGCTGTCGACACCTGTGCCGCAGGCGGCTTCTACATCGGCGCCAGCGTCATCGATACTTCCGGCCAGCCGCGCGCCATGCTTGAGGCGGAAGGATCCGACGGCGGACACGTTTATGTCGCGGTGCGAAAGGCCTTGGTCGCGCTCGCCTTCAAAATGCCGAGTTCCAAAGTGCAGGCCGATGACGCTTCGTTGGCGCGAGTCACTCCCAACATGTTCGTCATGGAGGGTGCGGTCCCGCTCCTGGTCGGAAACGAAGTCATCGGAGCAATCGGAGCCAGCGGCGCTGCCGGCGGTAATCAGGACGAGGTGTGCGCCATCGCCGGTCTCAACAAGATCAAGGACCGTCTCAAATAAGTAGGGCGGACCCCCGGTCCGCAGCCGACCCCCCGGTCGGCTTCAGCTTCGAGTTAACCGACCAATGCTAGACTTCGAGTATGGATCGGGTTGAAGAGATCGAGGCTGCGATTCAGGGTCTGCCACCGCAAGAATACGAACGCTTCGTCGAGTGGTTTCGCGCTCGGGAGCAAACGCGTTGGGATGAACAGATGGAGCGTGATTCCTCGACCGGCAAACTGGATTTCTTGTTTGACGAAGCCGAGCGTGAGTCGGCACAGGGATTAGTTCGCGAGTGGCCGCCGCGAAAGTGAACTCTGTCGCTAGCCGCCGTTTCTGGGAGCTGTTCCATAAACTGCCTGGAGACATCCAAAAGCTGGCCGTCAAAAACTACCAACTTTGGCGTAGCAATCCTAATCATCCCTCCCTGCGTTTCCGTCGGCTGCAAGGAACCGGGGATCGTTTCACAGTTCGCGTTGGAGAGCATTACCGCGCGATTGGTTTGCTGAAGGTAGATACGATGATCTGGGTTTGGATTGGCACCCACGCCGAATACGACCGGCTTGTAGGTTCCTGAGTACGGAGGAGATCACCTGCTATCGGCTTCAGCGGCCGACGATTCGAACTGACCGAGGAGCCCGCAAACCAGATCGCAATTCGGCCAATCCGAGGGTGTAAAACAGATTGTGTAAACGTGGGTTCTCCATCAGACTTGGAGGAACCAGATGGCAATCGACAAAGAGTTACTGGATCAGCTGCTGCCGAACTACAAAGGGCCGGAAGATCTGATCGGTGAGAACGGGCTGTTGCGGCAGCTGACGAAAGCGTTGATGGAGCGTGCGCTGGAAGCCGAGATGGCCACGCACCTGGGCTATGAGAAGAGCGACCCGAATGAGAAGCCGGACTCTAACCGCCGCAACGGAAAAAGCAAGAAGACCCTGAAGGGCGATTTCGGCGAGTTGGAGATCACCACACCGCGCGATCGGGAAGCGACCTTCGAACCCCGCCTGATAGGCAAAGGCCAAACCCGGATGGCGGGGCTGGACGGCAAGATCATCTCGATGTACGCGCGCGGCATGACGACCCGCGATATCCAGGGCCACCTGGAAGAGTTGTACGGGGTGGAGGTCAGCCCGACGCTGATTTCCAACGTCACCGATGCGGTCTTGGACGAAGTGCGGGCCTGGCAAAACCGGCCGCTGGATGCGGTGTATCCAATCGTGTACTTAGACGCGTTGGTGGTGAAGATGCGCGAGCAAGGACAGGTTGAAAACCGCGCCGTATACGTGGCCATCGGCATCGATATGCAAGGGCACAAAGAAGTGCTGGGCCTATGGACCAGCGCCAATGAAGGCGCCAAGTTCTGGTTGAGTGTCTTGACCGAGTTGAAAAATCGTGGGCTGGAAGATATCTTCATCGCCTGTGTGGATGGATTGAAAGGGTTTCCGCAGGCCATTGAGACGGCGTACCCGAAGACCACCGTGCAACTATGCATCGTGCACCTGGTCAGAGCCAGCCTGCGCTATGTGGCCTGGAAAGACGCCCGGGCGCTGGTGGCCGACCTGAAGCTCATCTACCGCGCGGCCAGCCGCCAAGACGCTGACCGGCAACTGGCTGCGTTCGAAGCCGCCTGGAACGGAAAATACCGCTCGGTCGGCCAACTCTGGCGCCGGCATTGGGAACAGGTAGTGCCTTTCTTCGCATTTCCCGCAGAGATTCGCAAAGTGATCTATACGACCAACGCGGTGGAGTCTCTGAACATGACCCTACGGAAGGTCATTAAAACTCGCGGCTCCTTCCCCAACGAAGAGTCCGCTATTAAACTGCTCTATCTGGCTCTACGAAATGTCGCCAAGAAATGGCATACTATCCAGGGCTGGCCGCAGGCTTTGAATCGCTTCGCGATTCTCTGGGAAGATCGCTTCCCCGAGCACGCCAGGCAATGACTATCCGAGAATCCCGTTTACACAATTTCGTTGACACTACCGCCAATCCATATCCCCGCTTCTCCAGTCACCCGCCTCCTCCCCCTCAATCCCGCCCCATTCCAACAACATCCAACGCCGGGCGCTCCCAAACGCCACCCACCCATGCCAGAACCGGATCGGAGGTTCCCATATGACAAACCCGATCCCTAATCCCAAATCCCCAACCCCCAATCCCCGCGCTCGCGCGAACCGCGCCAACGCGCTGCTCTCCACCGGCCCTCGCACCGAACCCGGCAAGCAGCGTTCCTCCCTCAACGCCTTGCGCCACGGCCTCACCGCCCGCACCGCCGTCTTGCCCACCGAGGACCCCGAAGCCCACCAGCGCCACATCCAGCAATTTCTCGACGAGTACCAGCCCGCCACCGCCACCGAAACTCAACTCGTCCACGAAATCGCCAACACCGCCTGGCGTCTCAACCGCATCCCATTCCTCGAAGCCGAGCTGCTCTCCCAAAACCCCAGCCCCCAAACCCTAATCCCGCAACTGGCCACGCTAGGACTCCACGGCTCGCGCCTCTCCCGCCAGTTCCAAAAAGCCGTCGATCAGCTCCGCGACATCCAGGAGGAACGCCGCCGCCTGCAGCGCCGCCAGCTCAACGAAGCCGCCGAATTCTTCATCCGCCATCAGCGCAAAGGAATTCCCTGGGACCCCGCCGACCTCTTTACAGTCCATCCTGGCTTCGTTTTTTCAAACGAACAAATCGAGCGCCACGCACTAACGTTGATGCGCCAAAACCCCGCCATGTGGGGTCATCCGCCTATTGCCAACTCCGCCGGGCGAAGCGCAGACTAGAAGATAGTGTGGAATCAAGCCAGCGCGATTCTTTGGGCCCAATGGCGCAGCATGCGCAATCACCTCCCGCGCGCCAACGTCGGCGGACTCATCTTCAGCGCCGTCCTCACCGCCATCTGGTACGGCGCCTTCGCCTACTTCGCCATCATCATCGGAGTCTTGCTATCACGCCGCAGCGAACTGGCGTCCTTCCACCGCATCCTGCCCGCGGCCCTGCTGGTGGTCTTGCTCTATTGGCAGGTGATTCCCGGTTCTCATGGCGTCCATGGGATCGGCGCTCGATCTGCGCAAATTGCTGGTCTATCCCATCCCCCGCCGCGCGCTGTTCGGCATAGAAGTGATGCTGCGAATCTCCACCGGCGTCGAGATGCTGCTGCTATTAACCGGCGCGGCCATCGGCCTTCTCTTCAATCGCGCGGTTCCCTTTTGGGCGCCCTTCACGCTGGTGCTATTCGTCCTCTTCAACCTGTTTTGCTCCACCGGCGTTCGCGATTTGCTGGTGCGCATTCTGGCCCGCAAGCGGGTGCGCGAAATCGTCGTTTTCCTCGTAGTTCTTGCCGCGGCGCTCCCGCAATTGCTGCTGTTCCGCGGCTCCGAGACCCGGGTTCGACAGTTCTTCGGAAGCGAACCGTCCGCATTCCTGCCTTGGACCGCGACCGCGCGCCTGGCGCTGGGCGAATTCTCGTGGATCAACCTCGCCGTATTGCTCGGCTGGACTCTGGCCGCCTACATCTTCGGACGCACCCAGTTCGAACGCGGACTGCGTTTCGATGCCGCCGAAGCCCGAAGCACAGTCGTCGACAACGCGCCGTGTCAGCCGTTTGGAATGGTGGTATCAACTGCCGAACGCCGTGCTTCCCGATCCTTTGGCGGCCTTGATCGAAAAAGAACTGCGCTTCCTGAGCCGCGCGCCACGGTTCCGCCTGGTCTTCCTCATGGGATTCTCCTTCGGACTGTTAATCTGGGGCCCCATCGCATTCGGCCGCGCCAGCGCGGAGCATTCCTTTCTGACCGACAACTATCTGACCTTGGTCAGCGTCTACGCACTGTTGTTGTTGAGCGACGCGCTGTTTTGGAACTGCTTTGGTTTCGACCGCAGCGCCGCTCAGCTTTATTTTCTGGTGCCTGTGAAGATGTCCACGATACTGGCCGGCAAGAATCTGGCCGCGGCTTTTCTGGTGCTGATCGAGATCACCGCCATCGCGCTGGTGTGCGCATTGCTCAGGCTGCCGCTCAGCGGGCTACAAATACTGGAATCGTTCGCCGTCACCTGCGTCATTACTCTGTTCGTTTTGTCAGTCGGGAATGTGAGTTCGCTTTACAACCCGCGCGCCGTGAATCCCATAAAAGCCATGAAGACTGCCGCGCAAAGCCGTTCCCAGGCGCTGCTGATGCTGGCGTTTCCTTTCACCCTGGCGCCGGTGGCCGCTGGCCTATTTGGCCCGCTACGCCTTCGACACCGAGTGGGCCTTTTTCGGCGTGCTCCTTTGCGGTGCCGTGGTGGGAGTGATGATGTACTGGTTCTCCATGCAGTCGGCGTTGAAAGCCGCAGTCGAAAGGCGCGAACAAATCATCCGATCCCTCAGCAGCGGCGAAGGTCCCATCGAGAACTAATGGGCGAGAATTGCCGATTCTGCCAGATCGCGCTGCATGCCAACTATGTCGTGTTTGAAGACGACATATCGATCGCATTCCTTGACTACCGGCCGCTATTTCTCGGACACACCCTGCTGATCCCCAAAGCTCACTATGAAACCCTGGCGGATCTGCCAGTTGAGCTGACCGGGCCTTTTTTCACCAATGTACAATTGTTGTCCCGCGCCGTTGAAAAAGGAATGCAAGCTGAAGGATCGTTTGTCGCGATCAACAATCGAGTGAGCCAAAGCGTTCCGCATCTGCATGTGCACATTGTGCCGCGCCGCAAGAAAGACGGTTTACGCGGCTTCTTCTGGCCCCGCCAGGCCCATCCCAGCGAAGAACATATGTTAGCAGGCCCAGGCTGCCATTCGAGCGGCAATCTCTGGAGTTTCCTAACCAAACAGCCGAAAAGTACAGTAATGTCACGATTTTGGCTGGTTTTGCTGCTGGCCGCGAGCGCTTACGCCGCCGATCAGGAACGGATCGTAACCAGCATCGTTCCTTCGCTCGATTATGGCTCCGAATGTTGGTCAAACCTGACTTTGACGAACCTTGGCGACCGGATTGTGACAGTGGAAATCGAAGCCCATCGCGAAGGCGGAGGCTTGGTCGGATTGGTTGGTTTGACGCCGGCGGTTCTGCATTTGAACCCGGGCGAACGCGCGGCGCATCGCCTGGAAATCACCGACGAATCGGGTCAGGGTTGGCTCAAAGTTCGAGAACGCATTCCGTCGGCGAAATTCTCGCCGGCCGTCGCAGTATCGGCGGTGAGCGAGTGCACGGTTCACGATCGATTGATCACCACGCCTCGTCAACTCTCATACCCGACCAAAAATCCGTGGTTCGCCGGCAACGTGGAGGAAATGCACGGAAGCGTCATTTCGCTGGTGAATACTTCGGAGCGCGAAGCGCGCGCGTCGCTATGCTATTCGGCGGGCAATTTGTACTCGGTGCCAACCAGCGCAAATCCCAGGCCGGAGTTGACGCTGGTTTGTTCCAACTCCTCCGATGTCCAAATCCCGCCCTACGCGGCGCGCCAATTTCCGGTGGAGCGCGAAGGCAACACGCACTTTTCCATCAAGACGCAAGGCGAAGCGATTGTTCTACAGATGCTGAAGCCGGTGGAAAGCGGCGTGAAAGTTTACAAGGTGGATTCGAGCATTACGTTTGGCGGCGAAGTGAAATCAGAATAGCGGCGATCTCTCTGAGGCGAGCTTCACCTTGAGGATCGACGCCAGTGTCGGCGCGATTTGCCGCATATCGATCAATCCCAGATTCTTTCCCGCGCCGATTCCCTGCCCCAAGATAAAAAACGACGAACGCATCTCCGGATGATCGGGCAAATATCCGTGCGTACCCGTGGAAGGCGCCGGCGTTACTAGCGGACCGGAAAGCGCGTTTCCAAATTGATAGCCGAGTTTCAACTCCACCAGAAACGCAGCGCCGGGAAAGCCGCCTGTCTTTTTCACTTGTTCGGCGTCTAGAATCCGCGCGATGCCGTTCTCAGGTTTGGCGGCGAGTTCCGTGAGCATCTGCTTCACCCGGTCGCGCACGGCGGTGTCTTCGGGATGGCGCAACATGATCGCGGCGGAGCCAGTCATCCAAGGTTCAGCTTCCCAAGACTGGCCAGGCTTAACAAACCCGTTTTCAATAAACGGGATCATCAGGTTCACGCGATAATCGGTGCGGACGAATCCGTGATCGGAGACGATCGCCACAGTGCCGCTGGGATTATCCTGAAGCGCGGCTGCAATCAGCCTTCCGATCATGCCGTCCAATGCTTCCAGGGCTGCGTTGCTTTCTTTGCTGAAGGGGGATGTCTCATGCTCGGTTTCATCCAGCGAAGAAAGATGAATGGTCATGAACCCGGGCTTCTTGGTGCGGAGGATTTCCTCGGAAAACTTGGTCCGCACCTCATCTCCCTGCACCGTGGTCTCGTTTCCGTTGGTATACGGGCCAAGCTTCGCCTCCAATTCCTGGATAAAGCCGTCGGGACGGCTGAGCGCTTCGATGAGCAGCCGATCATCGGGAGTCCGGGCGCGCCAATATTCCGGAATCAGATAACGCACGCCTTTGGCGCCGACGGTAGCGGGCCAATTCAAGCTCGCGGTCACGATTCCAGCTTGATCGGCGACACTCCACAGCGTAGGCACGCGAATTTCCGAAGCGTACCAATACCAGCCGCCCATGTTCTGCATCAACGGATCGAACTTCACGTTTCCCAGGATTCCGTGCTGCGCGGGCCAAACGCCGGTTACAAGGGTGGTGTGGCTGGGATACGTGATGGTGGGAGTTACGCCGGTGACGCCGTCGGCATACGTGCCTTCTTTCAGGAACTTCCGCAGGTTCGGAATCTTCAATCCGTGCTGATTGGCTTGCGTGACGGAATCGGGCCGCAAACCGTCGATCGAAATCAGCAGTACGGAGGCTCCGGATGAGACGAAGCTCGCCAACAGTGCCAAGACGAAAACACGAATTCCGACCATAGATGTTAAGATAACAGGGCGACTATATGGATACCGAAAAAATTTCCACGCTGAAGACGGTATGTACCGCGGGATGCGCCGCTTCCGGCTATAACGGTGACTGCAACGATCGGCTGGAACAGTTGGTGGATGACGGGCTGCTAGACGCGAAGGGCGTTTCTACTTCCTTCGGCCCGCAGCGCCGCTACACACCGACAGCGAAAGGCCGCGAGCTGGTGCAGAAATTGAACGCGAAGGCCAGCGCCGCTTAGTCCGGCGATATAACTCTCACGACTTGCGTTCGATGTGTCCGCCGAATTGGAAGCGCATGGCGGAAAGCAGTTTGTCGGCGAAATCGGCTTCACCACGTGAACTGAAGCGCTGAAATAACGCCGCGCTCAAAACCGGAACCGGAGCGCCTTCGTCGATGGCTGCATTGATGGTCCAGCGGCCCTCGCCAGAATCCGACACGCGGCCAGAGAACTTTTCAAGCGTTGGTTGATCCAGCAACGAGATCGCGGTTAGATCCAGCAGCCAGGACGCCACCACGCTTCCCCGCCTCCATACTTCGGTGACGTCGGCCAGATTGAAATCGTACTGATAGTGCGCCGGATCGCGCAGCGGAGTGGTTTCGGCATCCTCCTCGCGCGCCGCTTTTGCCAACGTTGGCGTGGTGCAGAATATTCAAGCCCTCGGCGTAAGCGGCCATGATGCCGTACTCGATTCCGTTGTGAACCATCTTCACGAAATGCCCGCCGCCGACGGGCCCGCAATGCAGGTAGCCGTCTTCGGCGGTGCCGCCCACTTTGTCACGTCCGGGAGTCCGGTCAATATTGCCGCGTCCCGGCGCCAGCGTTTTGAAAATGGGATCCAAATGCTTCACGATGTCTGTCTCGCCGCCAATCATGAGGCAATAGCCGCGTTCCAGGCCCCACACGCCGCCACTGGTGCCGACATCGGCGTAGTGTATGCCGCGCGGCTGCAGCTCCTTGGCGCGGCGAATGTCGTCGATGTAGTACGAATTGCCGCCGTCGATGATGATGTCGCCCTTTTCCATGTGCGAAGCGAGTTGTTCCAGGGTTTGATCCACCACGGCGGCGGGCACCATCAGCCAGACGGCGCGCGGCGCCTTCAGCTTCTGAATGAATTCGTCGAGGGAACCCGATCCAACGGCGCCATCTTTACCCAATTCCGCAACGCTAGCAGGACTTCTATCGAAAACGACGCATTCATGCCCTGCCTTTATCAGCCGGCGCACCATGTTCGCGCCCATTCGTCCCAAACCGATCATGCCCAGTTGCATTGTGTGTTGTTCCTCGCTCCGTAGGAACCAGGATAGCAGCGCGGCTATGGCGTTCTGTTACTGAATGGCAACAGTGACTGGCGGGCTGACTGCTCCCGCCGCTGTCAACACCACGGGGACATCGTCGGCAGCGGCAATGCCGGTGGGCACAATCACGTTCACCTGATAGAGTCCGGCGAAGCCTGGCGCCAAACCGGCGAAAAGCACTTGAGCGTTGTTACCGCCGACGGTCACCGTGACGGTGTTGTCGGTATTGGAGAGGATGCTGATCGGTGCGGCCGATCCCACGGGAACAGCCGGGCTCACTGTTCCGAGGCCGGTGCAGAAGATCAACAATGCGTCGCCGGCACTGGCAGGATTTGCCGCCGTGTTTAGCGCCGGAATTCCTCCTGGCTTCTGTCCTAAAATCGCCCCCGGGCCGCTGCCGCTCTGATTTTCCGTGAACACTCCGGGTTGCGCGGCTGCCACGGTAACCGGTTCCGGTTGCGATAATGCATCGCCGGTTTGAATGATGAGCTGCTGCGAGGAATTGGGAGCGATGTCATACGGAACAATGGCGTCGATTTGCTGCGCGCTGGTGAAATATATGGGTAACGACTGGCCGCCCAGGAAGACCTCGGTCTTGTTGAGCGAACCTGGGAACGGTGTGTTGGCGACCGTCAATCCGCTGCCGAAATTCACGCCGTAGATTGAAATGAAACCTCCGGGTGCGACGCCGGGCACGCCGCTGGCCGCGTTCACGATTCCGCCCACGCCAATCATCGGCATTGCTGTGGTGGCGGCCGCGACCGATCCGGACAACGTCAGCCCGCCTGTCACGCCGATTCGCGACGCCGCCTGCAAGCTGATCACGGTGTTGCTAGCCGCGTTCCTTGGAGTCCAGGTCGCTGCCCACTGTCCTGCCCCCAGCGAATTCAAAACCACAGCGGGATCGCCGGATGAAAACGTCGCGACCACCGATCCGTCGTCCAGGTTGTTTCCGCAATCATCGATGACGGTCGCCTCTAACGGTGCGGGCTGCCCCACGGTGGCTTGAAATCCCAGAGAGATGGACGTTAACAAACCAAAAAGCACCGAGGGGGTGCAGGTGGAGGAAGCCTTCGCCGAGACGGCCCTTTGAGCAGCTTCTGGATCCGGGCTGCCTGTTAGGGGAGTCGGGCTACGGATGATTCCCAAAAGAGTGGTCGTGTGTAATGTGAAGTTGACGTCGGGGAAATTGACATCTAGATCAGCGCGATTGGCGGGCGGCTGTCCGGTGAGATCATTGGGGTTGGTGCTGATGGAAACCACGATGGGCGCGGTTTCCCCTGGCCCCACCGTGCCTGACGTCGGGGAGAAGTTGAACCAAGGACCAAGATTGAGCGACGCCGCTGAGTCCGTCTTTACCGTAAAGCGAAGGGTCGCTAGTCCGGGATTCGTTATATAGAAAGTTTGCGGTGGCGGAATCACCCCCCCAATCGTTACTTGATACAGAAAGCCCGCGGGCGTGACTGTTGGTAGAGGCCCAGTGACCACTTGCATGTAGACGCTAACGCTTTGTGGCGAATTCACCGCCTTCGGCAAGCTGAAGGTGACGAGGCCGGAATACATGCCGGCAGGAAGCGATCCAGGATCTACACTCAGCGTCACCGGCGTCGATGTCTGGGTAGCGAATCCCGACGCTATAGCAGCGTGCAGCCAATTCGGACCCGAGCCGGTGACGGATGTGGTTGCCGTTAAACCCGACAGATCGCCGGCGCCCGTGTTTTGCACCTGAATCGTTTCGGAGGCCGGAGGCGATCCTCCCAGCTGCGACAGGAAGGAAGCGCCCGTCTCTGAGAGCAACAGGTTCGCGCCGTTGTCCCCAACGATCAGCAGGACGGGAACAAAAATCGAACCACCGCTGATCTCCAGTTCTAGTTCCCGGTTGTAAACACCGAGCGCCAGCCCGGAGGGGTTCACGGTCACTTGGATGGAGGATGTCGAACCCGCCGGCACGGAGCCGGAGCTGGGCGAGACGGAGAGCCAGTCCGATTTAGAAGTCGCGGCCACGGAAGCGGTGAAGGAAACGGCAGTCAGCCCCTGATTGTTCAGTATCAAAGTAGCCGTCAGCGCTGTGCTGATTCCCTGGGGAGCCTGCAATTGGAGGGACGTAGGGAGCACGCTTACGCCCCCCGGCGCATTCGGCGCATCAATGGTGCCCGAACCCGTGGCGCTGTAGTTAATACTGGCGCTGCTGCCGCTGGTGGGTGTAAGGATCAATTGGAAGGTTCCAGTGGCCCCTGTAAAAATGCCGGTCCCGCCGGTGATTGTACCGGCGGCAGCGTTGTCCATGGGTGCCGGTGGCGGCTCGCCGACCAGACTTGCGGTTATGGTTGTTCCGCTCGCCAGGGTGAATGTTACGGAGGAACCATCGGTGGCCAACGCCGCTTGGCATGATCCGAAAGGAGGCAGCGTGCCGGAGAAATACTGCGGACTGAATGTTTCGCCGCCCATTCCATCGGAAACACCTGGCGCGATCCCACTCATGTTTATGCTGAAGGAGACCGTTCCTGCAGCGGCCGGCAATCCCAAGCCCGCGAACACCAGCAGGGCCGCTATTGCATTTATCTGTCGAAAGATTTTCATTTGATGGCTACTGTGACTGGCGGGCTGGCTGCTCCTGCCGCAGTCAATACCACTGGGACATCGTCGGCAGCGGCGATGCCCGATGGGCACAATCACGTTGACCTGATAGAGCCCGGCGAATCCGGGCGCCAGTCCGGCAAAAAGCATCTGAGCGTTTTCTCCGCCAACGGTTACCGTGACGGTGTTGTCGGTATTAGAGAGGATGCTGATCGGTGCGGCCGATCCCACGGGAACAGCCGGGCTCACGGTGCCGAGGCCGGTGCAGAAGATCAACAACGCGTCGCCGGCACTGGCAGGATTTGCCGCCGTGTTTAGCGCCGGAATTCCTCCTGGCTTCTGTCCTAAAATCGCCCCTGGGCCGCTGCCGCTCTGATTTTCCGTGAATACTCCGGGCTGCGCCGCTGCCACTGTCACCGGCTCCGGTTGCGACAGTGCATCGCCAGTTTGAATGATGAGCTGTTGCGACGAATTCGGCGCGATTCCATACGGAACAATGGCGTCAATTTGCTGGGCGCTAGTGAAGTAAATTGGCAAGGACTGCCCGCCCAGGAAGACCTCCGTCTTGTTGAGCGAAGGTGGGAACGGTGTGTTAGCGACCGTCAATCCGCTACTGAAATTCACACCGTAGATAGAAATGAAACCTCCGGGTGCGACGCCGGGCGCGCCACTAGCCGCATTGACGATTCCGCCCGCGCCGATAATCGGCGTCGATGTGCTGGCCGCGACGGAACCCGATAGCGTGAAGCCGCCGGAAATGCCGGATTGCGACACTGCTTGCAATCCGATCAGGGTGGTTCCGCCCGCGTTGCGGGGAGTCCAAGTCGCCGCCCACTGCCCCGCTCCCAGCGGATTCAGAACCACGGGCGGATCGCCGGTTGAAAACGTCGCCACGACCGCGCCCCTGTTCACGTTGTTTCCGCAATCATCGATGATCGTCGCCTCGAGCGGGACGGGCTGCCCAACGGCCGCTTGAAAATTAAGCGGAATAGACGTGAACACACCCGTAAGCAGGGAGGGAGAGCAGCCGGTGGATGCCTTCGCACGGGCGAAGCCGGTTTCTGACGGCGGGTTTGCGTACGCGGGTTCAGTGAAGTTGGTCGCCAGGTAATACGAAAAATTGATGTCCGGGAAAGTCACGACTATCACACCATGACTGTCATGCTCGTTTGGGCAGTGCTCGCTGGTAACGCAGGCCGGGATGATGGAAACACTCAGCGACGTGGTTTGCCCCGGCCCCACCGAACCCGATGCAGGTGAGAAAGCGATCCAGGGAGCGTACATCGTAGTCTCTGGAGTCACCGCGACAGTAAATTTGAGCGCGGCTAAGCCGGGGTTCGTTATCACCACAGTTTGAGCTGAAGGAATCGGCCCAATGACGCCAGTACCCAGGTCGACAGGGATGTAAAACGGGACCGCTGCGGGTTTGAACGTGGGCGGCGGGCCGGTATTCACCACCTGCATCTGGACACTTACGCTTTGTGGCGAATTCACGGTTTTAGGAAGATTGAAATTAACCTGGCCATAATACGTACCAACGGGGAGCGTTCCAGGATCGACGCTCAGCGAAACCGGAGTTGTCGACTGACTGGCGAAACCGGGTGCAATGGACGCGTGGAGCCAATTCGGCCCCGCGCCGGTGACCGTCGTGGTCGCTGTTAAACCCGCCAGCTCGCCGATTCCGGTGTTTTCCACCTGAATCGTTTGGGCGGCCGACGGCGGTCCTCCCTCCGCCACCAGGAAGGATGCGCCGGTCTCTGACAGCAGCAGGCCTCCGCCGTTGTCCCCCACAATCAGCAGGACGGGAATAACTACCAACCCGCCGTTAACGTCCAAGTCGACTTCTCCGTTGTAAACGCCTAGCGCCAATCCTGACGGGTTCGCTGTCACCTGGAGAGTGCCGGAACCTACAGGAACCGAGCCCGAAGCGGGCAAGACCGAAAGCCAGTCCGCTTTTGAAGTCATGGCTGCCGAGGCCGTGTAAGTTACGGGAGCCAACCCCTGATTGTTAACAATCAGGCTACTCGATACCGCCGTGCTGCTTCCCTGAGGAACTTGGAACTGAATGGTGGAAGGGAGCACCGTCACGCCGGCCCCATCCGATTCAATGATTGTGCCGGAGCCCGTGAGAGTAATGGTTACGGTACTAGCCGGGTTCGGGACCGTATCGGTGACTGTGTCGGTTAATTGGAAGGTTCCTGTGGCATTGGTAAAAAGCCCCGTCCCGCCGAGGATGGTCCCTGGAAGAAGGAAACTCAGGTTGGAAATCCCCACGGGCGGCTCGCCTAGAGTTGCGGTGATGGAGCTTCCGTTCGCCAGCGTGAATACGATGGAGGAGCCAGGACCAATGGAATTGTTGTTAGCCCAAGCGACTTGGCATTGTCCGAGCGCGCCGCACGTTCCGATGTAAACCGGGGGATTTGGGTAGGCACCCATGCTGTCTAAGATGGCGGGTTCCCCCGCTGTGACATTGAAGCTGAAAGGGGTGTTCGTTGCAGTGGGGGTGGCCGCACTGGCCGCAGTTCCTACCAAAACCAGCAGGGCCGCTATTGCGTTTATATGTTTAAAGGTTTTCATTGCTACTGTTGCACCGCCGTATAAAGCGTTTGCGTGCCTGGGGCGCCGCCTAGATGGAATGTCAGCGGGACAAGATCGCTGTCGGCGACCGATGGCACTGTGACGTTGAATTGATAGAGTCCTACGAAGTTGGGCGCTAGTCCGAAGTAGGGCAATGGTGCCGCCGTTTCTCCGAATAGAATCTCGAAGGGCAGCGCCAGTTTAGTCTCGCCGTTGACAATCTCGCCCGCCGGAGTTGCCGGGGTCACATCGCCGAAGCCGATGCCGTAAATGACGATGACTTCGCCGGGTTTGGCGGGACGCGAATTGACTCCGGCGATCGCGCCGATGGGCAGAACGTAAGTTCCATCGGAAAACTGCGCCACCACGTATTGATTCGCACCGATCTTGAACGAGGCTGGCGCGAGCAGGCCCGGCTCGGTGGGATTTACGTTGAGGTTGATAGGCGCGCTGGTAGTCGTCCCGTTCGTCACGGTCAACTGCAACATGCCTCCCGTGGGAATGTCAGACGGCAGTTGTGCATTTACCTGGGTGGTGGAAATATAATCCACAAACGCGTCGTGTCCTCCGATGCTCACTGATACGCCATCGAGCGACGTGGGCGCGTTGTTGCCTGTGAAATCGCCAACGGCCCAGCTCCGCGCACCCGGCGCCAGGTTGGATCCATAGATCTCAACCCAGGATCCCGGCGCGACGCTTGAGAATCCGCCGAACGCCGACGCACTCACCACTCCGGTGACGGAGGGGCCGACCGTCGCGGGCGGAGGCGGAGGTGGAGGGGTAGCGGGAATAGGGCCGTCGTTCCAAATCCAGGTGTCGGCAAAAAACAGGATGCCCGACTGCTCTCCTCCCCACAAAACAGATTCGTCGTGGATGGGATCGTAGGCCATGGAGGCGCCAAATCGCGCGGACGGGCTCGCCTGCGGGTGTTCCTGCGTCCAGCTGGAGCCATCCCACACCCACGTGTCACCCACCGGTTGGCCTGCGAATGTACCGTGTGCCTGTTGTCCACCGAACATGATCACCTGGCCGTGAACGGAATCGTAGGACATGGCCTGTTCGGCTCGCACCGGTGGACCGGCGTTCAGAGACTTCTGCGTCCAGTTGGAGCCATCCCACACCCAGGTATCGCCCAATGCGTTCTCGTTGATGTCTTCTCCTCCGAACATGACAACTTGACCGTGTGCGGAATCGAAGGCCATCGCGTCGTTGAATCTGGGAGACGGGCTGGTTTGCGGAAAGAGCTGGGTCCAGTCAACGCCATCCCATACCCAGGTTTCGTTCGAAGGAGTGCCGTTTCCAGCCATTCCTCCGAACAAGACCACCTGGCCGCGGACGGGGTCGTAGGCCAGCGCCTGGTTGGACAGACCGTATGGCCTGTTCTGCGGAAATAGCTGGGTCCAATCAGAGCCGTCCCAAACAAACGTGCCGCTCTCGGCATACATCACGATCTGGCTGTGCATGGAATCATAGGCCATGGGGCCGCCGAACGGAGGGGTATTTTGCGGAGATTTCTGGGTCCAGCGGGAACCGTCCCAAACCCAGGTGCCCGCGCCCTGCCCGAACCAGACCACCTGACTGCGAGCAGAATCGTAAGCCATAGTGCCTGCACTATGTTGTGCCGGACCGGTTTGCGGAAATTGCTCGGTCCAGTTGGCTGGGGCCTGGGCCGCAAGCACCGGGGCATAGAGCATCGTGAGTAGCGCGAGAGGTCGCCAATTCTTCATTGATGTGCCGCCACGGTCGCCTGTATTCGCACGCGATAGTTTAACTCCATTCAGTTCCTCCTCCGACCGCAGATTCAACGGCGTACATGTTCCGAGTGCGGTGGGTTCACACGAATGGTTGCCATCATCCCGTTGTCCTCATGTCCAAGGATGTGGCAGTGATAGACGAAGTCGCCGACCACCGGTCCGCGAAAATCCAGGCGAAGTTTGACACTGGGATAAGGCCCGGAGCCGGACCAATAGGGCACTTGGACAATGTCGAGATACTGGCCGTTTTGCACCGGAACGCCGTTCTGCTCCAGGAGCAGGAAATGAATCTGGTGGATGTGGAATTCGTGATTCTCGGGCGAGCGATTCTCGATAGTCCAGTCTTCTACCGAGCCCTGCGTGGTAACGATGGCTGGTGGATTATCCACGCTGAAGGCGGTGGGAGTCTGGCCGTCCACGGTAATGAAAAAGTTCGCGCGGCCGTTCGGGTTGGCCGGGTCCGCCGGCGAAACGGAAAAATAGAGTGATCGCTCGGTCGTGGCCTGTTCGCGATCCAATTCCGCGAAGCGCTGCTTGTGGGGAGAATCGGAGACATATGGCAGGCTTACGGGCGGCTCCGGCGCATCGTTGGACGCTTGAATGGTTGCGATGGTCCGCGCCGGATTATTGCCGCCGTCCGGACCCGCGTCAACGCGCAACGACATCAGGGTCGCATTTTTGACGCTGGCGGAGGGGCCCGTGGTGATGAATTCGGCCCGAGCGGCCGGCGGCAGCAAAATATGAGTTTCGGTGATGCTCTTGCCTCGCGAAGTGCCGTCCTGAGAGCCGGTGGGAACGCCGTCGAGACCCACCACAACTAACGGCTGCGGAGTTCCGTCGTACTGCACTTGCAAGTCGAGGATGGTGTCCGCCGACGCATTCAACACGCGCCAGAACTGTTTTTCGCCGGGTTTCACTTGGATCACGGCGGGTGTGAGCGCGGGAGATGGGACCGGAACGTAATTCAGAGAGACATCCAAAGAGGGGATGTTGCCTCCAGGAGTCACATGGCCGGGCACGATGTTGTCTCTCAAAATCAAAACCTGTTGAGGCAGCCCGGACGTCTCCGGGTTGACCTTTTGAATGCCTTCCACGATTAGCGCGCCCGATGCGCCGCCCAATACGGCCGCGTCGGAGATGCCGTGGATGTGCGGATGATACCAATAGAGGCCGGGCGGCTCGTCCATTGGAAATTGCAAGTCGTACTGAAAGGTCTCGCCGGAATTCACCATCGTGCGGATCACTTCGTCCTGATGACATGTCGGAGCTATGTTTGCGCCGTGGAAGTGGATGTTGACGGAGGAGGCGGTCATCGTCGCGGCCGTGCAGGGATCCGCTCCGCGCCCGGACATTGCCATGCTTGCCATGCCTGCCATCGGTGCTCCGTCCGGGAGCGCGTTCTTTAAGGTAATGAGGAGCCGATCGCCGGGGGATACATGCAGGGTGGGAGATTCCGCCCCGGCGTCGGTGACAAAACAGTATAGATTGTTGCCGTTCTGATCAACACCCGTTTGGTACGTGAAGTTGACCTGTAAGACGCCGTGTTCGCTGAATAAATCCTGGGGTTGGGTTATGGCGCTGCCGACAGGAAAGCGCGGGCACGGATTGGGACCCTGAGCAAACGCACAAACCTGTGCCAGTACGAAAATAAGTGCGGCGGGCGCTACTCTTGCTCTCATCGTTCTTCACTCTACATAGCGGAACATCACCGCAAAACGCCTCATGAAAAATAGCGCTGGCGGATCTGTCTGAAAACACAGGATTAATGGATGGATTCGAGTTCAGCCCGGACATAATATGTATGGCCGTTCCGGGATGGCGGGAGCAAGGCGAGGGCGCGGCGTGCGGTTTCCAAGGCTTCCCGGTCGCCGCCCTCGGTGTTTTGGGCGAACGCGAGCAGATAGAGCGCGGACAAGTCCCCGGCGGGTCGGAGCTTTCCGAATCGTTCGGCATACTTTACGGCACGCTCGCGATTTCTCAGGGCGACAGGCTCAATACGCGCGTAGGCTTCTGAAGCGAGTTCCAGGGCCTGGGGGCTGGCGTCGGCCTTGTCGGCGACACTGGCCAGTTCCGTTAAGCCTTGTGCTCCGATGGCGGAAGCACGGCTCCGATCGCCGAGTTTGGCCAGTTGTGTCGCCAATTTGTATCGATAGAAACCGCGGGTTGCGCGCCAGTTCATATTTGCGGCGTCGCTGCGAACGAGATCGTCCATCATCGAAACCATTCGCTCGGTGATACGCATCGCGTCCGCGGTCTTGCCTTGAAGCTCATAGAAAAGCATGCTGGCCTCGGAGACAATTACGACGTCGTACTTCGCACGCTTGTCGTCGGGATCGGCCGCCAGGCTTTTCTCGAAGAAGGCCTGGCATTGGTTCAGATAAGCCTCGGCCTGGGTCCATTGCTGCAGGTCGCGCAGAGACCCTCCTACCTTTCTCACTAATTGCGCCCGCATCCGCAGATTGGCGGGGCGCTTCAGTTCATCGGCCGGCAGACCGTCATAGACGCTCAGCCCGAGTTGATAATCGCGCAAAGCTGCTTCGGGATCGGCGAAGCGGAAGAGGTCGCCAAGTTTCATGCGATTCACAGCGATCCCGCGCTGGGCGCGCCACATCTTCGGATCCTTGGCAAGGATCATCTGATCGAGTTCGATGCTTCGCCGATATTCCACCGACGCCTTCGCCGGATCGCTCAAGCTGGCAGTGCCGGGCTGGCCATAGACATCGCCCAATACCTGGTGAATGACCGCGCCTTCCAGTAGCTCCGGGACGGCGCCTGTGGAATCCACCAGTTTCTCCGCCAGGTCCGATGCGGCTAACAAATGCGAGATCGCGTTCTTGCTCTGTGCGGCTCCGAAGTAGACTTCGCCGGTGGTCCGTTCCACTAGCGCGGCGGTATGCAGCGCGGCCAGACTCTTCGGATCGGCGGCGAGCTGCTGTTGTGCAAGCGAGCGGGCTTTGGCCAGATTCGCCAATGCGCCGCTGACATCACCCAGGTTCTGCCCGTACGGGCTGCCTTGCAAGTCACCCAATTGCCGGTACCCTTCGGCGAGATCCAATTGGAGTTTTGGATCGTGGGCCGACTGGCGCGCCAAACTATCCAGACTCCGCACCACCCGCGTCACGAGAATCTGTTGCGCGGGCGTGGATCCGGGAACGTCATTGATGGCGTCCTTCAATTCGAAGAGCAACGTCGTGGTTAGGGCCCGCATATCGGTGTAGCGCGCCTGTGCGATGCGCGCCTGGCGGAACGCGACGAAGGTAGCCCCCGATAATCCCACGATAAACACCGTTACGGCTGCCACCGGTAGCCAGCGGCGGCGGATGAATTTGCTGGCGCGATAGAGAGCGGTCTGCGGTCGCGCCAGGACCGGACGTCCATCGAGAAAGGCTGAGACATCCGTGGCGAATTGGCGAACGGATTCGTACCGCCGGCCCGCATCCTGTTCCAGCGCTTTCAGAAGAATGGCGGACAGATCGCCCTTTAGCATTCGCCGAAGAGGCTCGCGCTGCGCCGATCGCCGCGCCGCGGATTCTTCGGTGAGCACGGTGGACGGAAGGGCGGCCGGAACCGTGCCCGTCGCGCGATTCAACTCGCTCAGCACCGAGCCCGGATCGCCAAATGGCCATGCCCCAGACAGCAATTCGTACAAAACGACGCCCAAGGAAAAAATATCGGTTGTGATATTGACTCGTTCGCCGCGAAGCTGTTCCGGACTCGCATAGCGCGGAGTCAGCATGCGGGTGCGGGTCATCGCGACGGCGTCCTGGCCGGCCAGGAGCGAAGCCGTACCGAAATCCAAGAGCTTTACCACGCCTTCCTGGTTGACCAGGATATTGGCGGGTTTCAGATCGCGATGCACGATCAAATTGCGATGGGCGTAATCCACTGCGTCGCAGACCTGCAGGAAAATCCTTAGCCGGGCTCTTACGTCCAGCTTTCGGTTGTCGCACCAGCGGTCGATCGGTTGTCCATCCACATACTCGGTGATCAGAAAAGGATCGCCTGTGGAAGACAGACCTCCGTCCAGTAAGCGAGTTATATTGTTGTGGTTGAGCGTGGCGAGAAGCTGGCGTTCGGTCTCAAATCGGCGCAGAAATTCGGGGCCGACGAGGAATCCGGCCATGATTTTTAGCGCGACGGTCTGCTCGAACTGGCCATCGGCGCGGCGTGCTAGAAAAACAGAGCTCATGCCACCCTGGCCTAGCAGCCCAATGGCTCGATAGGGGCCGAAGCTTGCTGTGGGAATGCCAGGATCGGCGGGGACACTCGGTTCGACGGCGGCTTCCATCTCGGCGTGAGCTTCCAACAGATCGCGCACCTCTTGCAGTATCTCGATATCACCCTGGCACTGTTGTTCGATCCAGGCCGCGCGATCGACGCCTGGCGGCAAATCGAGCGAGGCGTGAAATAGCGATTCGATTCGGTCGAGAGGGGGCATGACCAGCGTCTATTTCACACGTTATGCAGTGGCGTTTGGGCGTTTGGAAAGCTGCTTATAGAGCCAGGTTTTGCCAAACTCAAGATCACGGTCGATTGTAGCTCGGGAGATACTCAGAAGGTCGGCGGTCTCGTCGTTGGTACACCCCAGGAAGAAACGGAGTTCGATGACGCGGACTTTTCGCTCGTCGAGGGCTTCCAGACGGTCGAGCGCCGCATCCAAGGCCAGCATCTCCTCGCCGGCCGCGTCGATCCAGGCCATTTCTTCATGCAAAGGCACTCGTGCCGAAGAATTGGGACGTTTGAGGGCGCGGCGCTGGCGTGCATAATCAATGAGAATCACCCGCATCATCTGTGCCGCAAAGGTGTAGAAATGCCGTCGATCCGATAGCGCGATGTGTTTTACCTGGGCGAGCCGAACATATAGCTCATTGACCAACCCAGTGGCCTGGAGGGTGTGATCGGGACGTTCACGCCGCAGGTATCCCGAAGCGATGGCGCGCAGTTCCGGGTAAGCGAGCGATGCCAGGCTGGCGAGCGCCTCCGGATCGCCACTTTTCCAGCGGTGGAGAATCCGAGTAACTTCACCCGGTAAAGGCTCAGCGGGCATGGAACAGAATGCTGGGCACCCCTAAACTATCTCACACGATGTTAATGCGTCCCGTGGCCGAAGGACAGGTTCTTCGAGAAAAACGGCAGCGTTTTGGTTTCCATGCGGTCGGCGATTCCGCTGACGTGATTGCCGGGGTAGATTTCGAAGGCGTGCGGGATGTCGTAGGAGGTCAGGATTTTGTCGAGGGTGCGCACCGAGGTTGCGATGGGCTCGTCCTTGTCGCCGGCATCCATGGCGATGGCGTGCATTTTTCTTAAATTCAAAATATATTGATCGATCATCGCTAGCGGCGCATTGGCTGCCCATTTCGCGACGATTCCGGGTTGCAGCTCGCCGTCTTTGTAGGGAAGATCCAGGAACAGGGGCGGATTCTTCGGATTGGGCGACCAGGCGGCGGCCGAGGCGAGCTGGGCTTTCGTTCCGAAATCCGCGGTCGCGAGATCGGCGGCGCTGTGGATGGCTTCCGCCTTGGTGGAACGCTGCGGGTTGATATTGGCAGGCATGCAGCACGGGCTCAATATGTAGAGGCTGGAAAACACGTCGGGATTCTTCATGCCGATGCGAACGGTTCCGTAACCGCCCATGGAGTGGCCGGCCAATCCACGCGCGGCGGGTTCCGCGATGGTCCGGTAATGGCTGTCGATGTAGGAGACCAGATCGCGCGCGACAAATGCTTCCCAATCGCCAGTGGTTGGCGAGCTCGAATACATGCTGCCTTGATACGCGGTATAGGCGTTGGGCATCACGATGATCATTTCGCGCGAGCCAGCGGCCAACGCTTTGTCCGTTACGGTGGGGACGTTGATGAAGTGCGGCTTCGACCCAAACCATAAATCGTCGCTATCGGTGTAGCCGTGCAGCAGATAGATCGACCGGGTAGCGGCGGTTTGTCTCGGTGGCGTAGCTGGGCGGCAGATAGATGGAGACGTCGCGATCGGCGGAGTCGCCTTCGAGATTTCCTTCCAACGCCTTGCCGTGGACTTTGATGCGCTGCACCGTGCCGTGATGCGCGTCGGTTTGAGCGAAGAGCGCGCCTGCGATCGCAAGTAACGAGGCAACAATTCGTAGATTCATCGGCGAACCTCCATGGCAGAGTTTACACCTACTCGATGTACCAGGGCACGTTGACGACGGCGATACGCTGGTTGCCCCGGATATACAGCAGAGTTTTCAAGACCGCCGCGCGTTGATTGTGGAGAAAGTAGTAATACCAGTGCCGCTCAACGACTTCCGGAATCAAGACCGCCAGCTGGCGGGTGGGATCTTGCTTTTGGACATCCAGCACGTATTCCACCAGCGGGCTGCTGACATAGCGATAAGGAGACGGCAGAACTACCAGCTTGGGCGCGGACAGGCCGATTTCCTGAGCGGGTTTATCGACGTAGTCCTGCCACTCTTTCTTGAGGAGCTCGGTCCATTCGCAGTCCACATGCAGTCCGATGACGTCGGGCGAAATGGATAGCGCGAACATGAGCGCTTTCTTCGAGACGGCGGTCCAACGTTCCAGGGGAACGATTACCATTGCCGGGCGAAAGTGGGTGAGGTCGAGCGGCGTGGTATCCAAAATCTCCTGGTTGACGCGGTGGTAGTGCCGATGGACCGCGTGCATCAGCAGCAGGATTGCTGGGATCAGCAGCATAGTGATCCACGCGCCGTCGACGAACTTGGCTACCAGCACCACCAGCACCGTGATTCCGGTGACCACGCCGCCCAGTCCGTTGACGAACATATTGCGAACGGCGTGAGCGCCGCCCACGCGCTTCCAATGCGCGACCATGCCGAGCTGCGACAGCGTGAAGGCCAGGAATGCGCCCACGGCGTACAGCGGAATCAGGCGATCTGTAACGCCTCGAAAAATGACGAGCAGCACGCCGGCGAGCACGGCCAGTGCGTAAATCCCCTCGGTATATACCAGTCGGCGTCCGCGATTGGCGAAGGATCGCGGCAGGTAGCTGTCGAGGGCGATGATGCGGCAGAGGCGCGGCAAGTCGGCGAAAGCGGTGTTGGCGGAAAGCGACAGAACCAGAAGAATGGAGGCGATGGTGACGTAGTAAAACGCGCCCTTGCCGGCTACCGCGGCTACCAGCATGGAAAGGACGCTTTGGTACCCCATGGCGCCGGGATCGGTGGCGGCGATCTGATAGACCTTCACCAGCCAAGCGATGCCGGCCAGCAGAATGATCAAGAGGCCGATGATGACGGTGAGCGTCTTCTGTGCGTTCTTGGTGGTGGGCTCGCGAAAAGCGCGAACGCCGTTGCTGACCGCTTCGACTCCTGTGATCGCTGTGCAGCCGCTGGCGAATGCTTTCAGCAGCAGCCACGCGCCGGCTATTGCGGTGGCGGGGGGATAGCGGGAGGAGCAACCACGGGCACGGGATGTCCGCCAGCCGCGAGCGCTTTGAACAGGCCGATAAAGATGGTGATTAGCAGCGTGCCCAGGAATAAATAAGTCGGGATCATGAAGACGCCGCCGGCTTCTTTGACGCCGCGCAGGTTCACGATGGTGATCAGTAGAAGAATGCCAAGGCACAGCGCGAGGGTGTGCGGCAGTAGCGATGGAATGGCCGAGACCAGCGCGCCGACTCCGGCCGAGATTCCGACGGCGACCGTGAGGACGTAATCGATCAGCAGCGCGGCCGCGGCCAGCAGACCGGCGCTATCGCCGATGTTTTCGCGGGCGACGGTGTACGATCCACCGCCGCCGGGGTAAGCCTCGATGGTTTGGCGATAGGAGAAGTAAACGATGATGAGCAGGAGAATGACGGCGCCGCTCATGGGCACCAGGTACGCGACGCCCATCGCGCCGAGGGGGATCAGCAGGGTGAGCGCGGCTTCCGGACCGTAGGCGGCGGAACTCAGGGCGTCCAGACCGAAGATGGGGATGCCGGAAGCGGGGCCGATGCGTTCGCCGCCTTCTTCGGAGTTCGCGAGGGGCTTGCCGATCAGAAGGTCGAGGAACGACATTGATCTATATAAACACGGCGCGGCGGAGGGACAGCAAATGTTAAACTAGCATTCGAGCCAGTAGTGGGCCGAGTGGCGGAACTGGCAGACGCACCAGACTCAAAATCTGGCGAAGTTCACTCTTCGTGTGGGTTCGACCCCCACCTCGGCCACCAAAGAATCAGCGAGATTGGGGAGGGACATGGATACGGGTGCCGGCCTTGATGACCTCTTGGAACCGTTAAGTCTCTGCCTGGATGCGGAGTCTGCACGGCGTCTGATTGCTTTTCGTGTTGATCGACCAGTGCAGGCGCGGATTGAAACCCTGGGTCGGCAGGCAAACGAGGGCAGTCTCAACCCGTCCGAACGCTCCGAATATGAAGCTTTAATCAACGCGGCTGATTTTATCGCGATCCTTAAACTCAAGGCTCGCAGGCATCTCGACCAGATCTCCCACTAATGATTGACGCCGGTGCCCGGCGGTTGGTCCGAGAACGGGCCGAAGAGCGGTGCGAATATTGTCGGCTTCACCAAAACAACAGCGAACTCGCACATCACATCGAGCATATAATTGCCCGACAACACGGTGGCACAGACCACGTGGATAATCTAGCGCTTGCATGCCATCGGTGCAATTTTCAGAAGGGGCCTAACTTGAGCGGAATCGATCCGCTAACCGGCCGGGTCGAGAACCTATTTCATCCCCGACGCGACCGATGGGGTGAACACTTCGCATTCCGGCAAGCAATATCGAGGGGTTAACGCCGTGCGGACGCGCTACCGTAAATGTCCTCGCGTTGAATGATGCTCGACGCCTCGAATTGAGGCAGGAACTTTTGGAGTTGGGCGAGCTGAATTGAATCGGCCACGTTACTTCGGCCAGCCCCTCCTTAATTCAACCGTCACAATCACCTTGCCAGGAGTGCGAGATAATTGTCCGCATGCGGCGGAACCCTTTCTTGGGCTCGATATTCTGCTCATGGTTTCTGCCCTCACTCCAATTTCAAATTCAATAGAGGAGACGGGAAATGACACCGACACCTGCAAAAGAGACCGGCGGCGATCAGACCGCCATTCGCCCATTCCATGTAAATGTTCCGGAACCCGAACTGACCGAATTGCGAAGGCGCATCAACGCGACAAAGTGGCCTGAGAAAGAAACGGTCACGGACGCATCGCAAGGAGTGCAACTCGCGACGATTCAGGCGCTGGCGCGCTATTGGGGAACAGAGTATGACTGGCGCAAGATCGAGGCGAAACTGCAGGCCCTGCCGCAGTTCATCACCGAGATCGACGGACTGGATATCCACTTTATCCACGTCCGTTCGAAACACGAAAATGCATTGCCGCTAATCGTCACGCACGGATGGCCCGGCTCCATCACCGAACAAATGAAGATCATCGATCCGCTGACCAATCCCACGGAACATGGCGGGAGTGCGTCCGACGCGTTCGACATCGTAATTCCCTCCATGCCCGGCTACGGTTTCTCAGGCAAACCGACCACCACTGGGTGGGACCCCGCCCACATCGCGCGTGCTTGGACCGTTCTGATGAAGCGCCTGGGATACACGAAATTCGTGGCGCAGGGCGGCGATTGGGGTGCGGTCATCACGGAGCTGATGGGCGTGCAGGCGCCGCCGGAATTGCTCGGCATTCACGTCAACATGCCTGGCGCGGTTCCGCCTGAAGTCGACAAGGCGGCGGCCACCGGCGCTCCCATGCCAGTTGGTCTATCGCCGGAGGAAAAGCTCGCTTTCGAGCGGCTGCAATTCGTCTACAGCAAAGGCGTCGCCTACGGCTATCAGATGGGGTTGCGACCGCAGACGTTGTACGGAATTGCGGATTCCCCCGTCGGCCTGGCGGCCTATTTTCTGGACCACGATGCGTGGAGCTACGCGCTGATCGCACGTGTCTTTGCGGGAGGGACCGAAGGGCTCACGCGCGACGATGTGCTCGACAACATCACGATCGCCTGGTTAACGAACACGGCGATTTCCGGAGCCCGCCTCTACTGGGAAAACAAATTCGGGTACTTCAGTGTCAAAGGTGTTTCGATCCCGGTTGCCGTAAGCTCCTTTCCGGACGAGATCGATCTGTGCCCGCGCAGTTGGGCCGAGCGAGCGTATCCCAAACTGATCCATTACAACAAGCTCCCGAAAGGCGGCCATTTTGCGGCCTGGGAACAGCCGAAGCTTTTTTCCGAAGAGCTTCGCGCGGGCTTCCGATCGCTGCGGTAGGCTATGTCCCATCATTTCGATACCAAACTCGCGCGAGAGGATCCAAGCCTGAATGTATGCGATCTCTATCTGTTTCAGGGCGCTCCCGATACAACCGTGATGGCGATGACCGTCAATCCCGATGTTGTCCTCTCTGCGCCCGATACCCTTCACATCGAGGGCTTGTATGCCTTCCGCCTGGACCTGACTAGTGATGCTCGCGAAGACGTTGTCTTCAAGTTCAGATTCAACGAGCCGAGACATGTGGACGGGGACGAGCATGTCCATGTTCAGAAGTACCAGGTCCGTAGAGCCACTGGCGACGCTGTCGGCGGGGACCAGGGCGAGTTACTAATTGAAGGCGATACGGGCCAAGTCCATAGCAAGTCCGGTATTCGCGCCTTCGTCGGAATAGCTCCCGATCTGTTCGCCGCCGACGCTGTCGCAATGCGTAATCTTCAGAATGCCTTCTACAACGAACACCGGTATAACGGCGATGCGTTCGTGCACAGCCGGGAGAACTTCTTCCACCATCGCAATATCACTGCGATTGTCCTCGAAGTCCCAAACCATCTGATCGGCAAGGGAACGGTTCACGCCTGGGCCACGGTGTCACTTTACGGCCATGCTCCCGAGATGCAGGTGTCGCGCTGGGGACTGCCGATGATCACGCACCTCTTTCTCAACGATCCGGGCAACCAAGAAGTGAAAGAGACCTTTAACAAATCGACGCCGTCCGAAGACGTCGCCTTGTTTTCGGGATACATCACAGACTATGCCCAGAAGATGACTACCTTCGCAGGATCTGACCCAAATCCGGAGGAATACGGAAAGCAAATGGCCTCTCGACTTTGCCCGACCACCTTGCCCTATGAGTTGGGAACGGTAGCCAAGTTTGATGCCGCGGGATTCAATGGGAGGCCCTTGGCTGATGATGTTCAGGACGTGATGCTTACCTTGGCGACGAACAGGCCGATCCAGGACGGCGCTGCTCCTGATCGCAACCGGATCCGTACCGAGTTCCCGTATTTTGGTGAGCCCTACTCACAGGAAGAACAGCAGGGTGTCGCCCCATGGCATCCAAGAACCGGCCATTGACGCCAACGTGCGCAAATATTGGAGCAGAGGAATCCGTTCTTGGGACAATCAAATCATGCAAACGACAGTGAATCTCCCTGACGCGTTATTCGAAAAGAGCGCGACGGTCGCGGCCTCTCGAGGGACGACTGTCGAGCAGTTGATCGTCCAAGCGATTGCTAAGGAAGTCGGCGCATGCTACGCCAACTCTGCTGGACACGTCGAGGTTGATCTGCCCGTCCAGTCGTCCAAGCGCCCGGGAACGCTCGATCTTTCTGGCTTTGATTTTGATGACCTATTTGCCTGACGTAAACGTCTGGATCGCCGTCGCGGCCGATAAACACATTCATCACAACGTCGCGAAGCGTTGGTTTACAAACATTCAATCGGATCCGAACCGAGTTCCCATATTTTGGTGAGCCGTACTCAAAGGAAGAACAGAAGGGTGTCGTACCATGGCAGCCAAGAACCAGCCATTGATGCTAAGGAGCGTCTTACGACTGCCCTCTATGGAAGACGTAAAAGAACACAGCCAAGCTGAACGCGGCAAACGCATAAATCAGCGATGAGAACAGAACTACGGCGGCGACCAGTCCGCGCGATACGTTGAGCACGTTCAAAATGAAATCCCAGGTCAGAAGCGCCGTTAGGAGCACACTTCCGATCAGAGCCAGGAGTGCCGCACTTTTGAGAGTCATGGTCGATTATAGGCCGACAGCCAGGAAAGAGAGCCGGGACGGGATGCAAACAATGAAGCTACTCTCCCTGAGCCCGGCTTAAGGAATGTGCAACACCAAGGGGCCATTGAGTTAGTACACTTCAACGGCTATCCCCAGCATTAACGCATTGTTCGAGTCGGCACTTCTGCTCAAAAGTGCTCACTTGAGAATCGCTCAGACCACCAGTACCTGATGATCCGGACACTCCAACCGCACATGCTCGTACAACGTGTCCATTAATTCAGACACGCCGTGCTTCGCCATGAACGGCAGGATCGAGTAATAGCGCTCCTGCAAATGCTTGTCCGGGAAAATCAGCCCCGACATGTAGGCGGCATCCGCGGCGGCGCGCTGGTTGCGATTCAGCGTCTCGCGCGCGGCCTTGCTTGCGATCTTCGATAGCTGGTGCTTGATCTTGGCCAGGCTCTTGTTGGTGGACGCGGCCAGGGTGCCATCGAACGCCATTAGTTCGTCGCGCAAGCCCTCTATGGAATGCGAAACCGTGTCGCGAACCAGATTGAACTGCTGCGTCAGCGCCGGCGGCACCAGCGTCTGTGCGATCGCGTCGCGCACGCCGTCTTCGCCTTGAAAGAAGCTGGGCAGCGCGAGTTTGTAGCGATCCATCAGCTTGGCCGTGCGCGCGTCCAGCAATGTGAATCCGCCGCGCGACACCATCACCGGCATCCGGCCCAGCAGTTCGCGGTACAGCACCTGCGATTGCGCCATGTACGCCAGTTCCGCGGGTCCGCCGACATAGGCGACGGTGGGCAGCACGTAGTCCTGGACCACCGGCCGCAACAACGCATTGGGCGACAATTGTTCCGCGCGGTCGATCAATTCCGCCGCCGAATATTCTGCGTTCTTTGGACGCGTATTCGTCATTCTGACGGCGCAATCTGGCGCGGCGCTCGCGCTCCAGCAAGAACACCAGCGACGTTTTCGCTTCCAGGTGCACCTGCGCGTGATAGCCGGCCGCTTCCAATTCCCTGCCCCGCTCGATCAACTTGGCGTGCAGGCTATCGTCCTGGCGAACGGTTTCCTGCAACAACGGCGCAGCCAACTTCCGTATTGATTCGTCCAGTGGATCGATGTAGAGCAGGCCTCGGCCTGCGAGCAACCGCTCCAGCAACGCGCGAAATGCTTTTCCGAAAGTCACGCCGGCGGGATAAGCCAGGCGCACCATCTCGGCGACTTCCTCGCCATTCGGGAACCCAGCCAGGACTTCACGCAGCCGATCCACGGGCGGCGCGGCTATGGGAATGCCTCCCACGGACCGCTCCGACCCGCCGTTGGCGTCCACGCTGAGCTGAATCGGCCGATGATCGGGACCGAACACAAACGTATGGTTCACTTCGGCGACGTCGTGATCCTCGGTGGCGAGCCAGAACACGGGAACCGCGGGAATGCCCTGCTCGCTCAATTGCGCGGCCAATCGAACGGCCGTCAGAGCTTTATAGATGGTGTAGGCGGGCCCGGAAAACAAGCCGACCTGCTGCCCGGTGACCACCGCGACCGTTCCCGGCGGGCCAAGAAATCCAGTGATTCGCTTTCGCCGTTGCTGGCGCGCAGTGCCGCGACTAATCCGGCTCGCCGGTCGTCTGGATACTGAATCTGGCGGGCGGCCGCGGCGTAGGATCGGCCATCGTGCGGGTTGTGGCTGTAAAAGCGGGCAACCCGATCGAAATGGTATTGGAAGTCGGTAAACAGCGCCGAGGTATGCGGGATCTCAGTGTGTCGAAGACAGGCCGACTCCATGATGCAACTTTCCAAGCGTAGCAGATGCGGCAAGGTGGCCCAAAGTCGCGGCTTATTTTCGGGGGCTGCGGGGCGTTTCAGCTAGAATCAAGTTTAGGGCATCCTATGGACGATCAGGAATTCAAGAACCGGGCTGAGGAATCGTTGCAGACGCTGTATCGCCGCCTGACGGCTGCGTCCGACGGCGCCGAGTTTGAAGCCGATTTCAACAGCGGCGCGCTGGCCATCGAGTTCGAAGATCCGCCGGGCAAGTTTGTGATCAGCCCCAACGCGCCGGTTCACCAGATTTGGGTTTCGGCGCATTCCAAGAGCTTCAAACTGGATTGGGACAATGCGGCGGGCGATTTTGTGCTTCCTGCCACCGGCCAGACGCTGACCGAACTGATCCAGGACGCGATCAGCCAGCAATTCGGAGCCGAAGTCGCGCTGTAAATGCCCGGCGTCTACATCTCTTATCCGTTTTGCGCGCAGAAGTGCACGTACTGCAATTTTGCGTCGGGCGTTTTTCCGCGCGAGTTGGAGCCTCAGTATGTGAATGCGCTGGTGGCCGAGATCGCCGCTCATTCCTGGCACTGGGAACCGGAAACCGTTTACTCTGGGCGGCGGGACGCCCAGCGGAATGGCCGCGGGCGATCTGGAACGAATCCTAGACGCGATTCCGGGGCGGCCCAGTGGAAAGAAGCGACCATCGAAGTGGCGCCGGGGATTATCAAAGAGGAACTGGCAGCGGCTTGGGCTCGCACGGGCATTAATCGTGTCAGCCTGGGCGTCCAATCCTTTGTGCAGCGCGAACTGGCGCGCACGGGGCGCAAGCACACGGCGGAAATTGTGGAGCGCGAGGTTGGCATGCTGCGCAGCGGCCGGCATCGGGAACATCAATATCGATCTGATTGCCGGCCTTCCGGGACAAACCGCGCGTCCTGGAGTGAGTCCCTCGCTTGGATCGAGCGCCTGGAGCCGCCGCACGTTTCCGTCTACATGCTCGAAGTCGATGAAGATAGCCGCCTGGGGAGCGAAGTGCTGCTCAACGGCAAGCGCTACGGCGCGCCGGATGTTCCGAGCGACGAGCTTACTGCGGAGCTTTACGAAACCGCCGTCGCGGAGCTGGCGCGCATGGGAATCCATCGCTACGAGATCTCGAACTTCGCGCGGCCGGGCTTCGAATCGCGGCATAACTTGAAATATTGGCGCTTGGAGCCGTACGTTGGGTTCGGCGCGGATGCTCATTCGTTCGACGGCGCGGTGCGGAGGCAGAATATCGAATTGCCCAGCGACTATGTGGGGAAGATCCAAAGCGGCCAATCCGCGTGCGTTGGAGAAACCACTGCCAATACGGCCGAGGAGCGCTTCTTTGTCGGGCTGCGCCTGGCCCGAGGGATTGAATTGCAGCCGGACGATTGGCGTCGGTTCGATGATCCCATCCAGCGATTTATCGCCGACGGCTTGCTCGCTCGGGACCACGAGCGGCTTGCGCCTCACCAATCGCGGCGTGCTACTTTCGAACGAAGTCTTTGCGGAATTCATAACGATATGATCATCGATCTGAGAAGCGACACCGTCACGCGCCCCACGCCCGCGATGCGCCGCGCCATGGCCGAAGCCGAAGTCGGCGACGATGTTTATCGCGAAGACCCCACCGTCAATCGCCTGGAGCAGCGCGCCGCCGAAATTATGGGCAAAGAAGCCGGCCTCTTCGTGCCCACCGGCACCATGGGCAACACCATCGCGATCAAAGTGCACACCGATCATGGCCAGGAAGTGATCTGCGAATCGCGCGCGCATGTGCTGGATTGGGAGCTGTCGATGCTGGCGTGGTTCTGCGGGCTGCCTGATCCGGCCGGTCGCTGCGAGCGACGGCATCCTGCACTGGAAAGACATCGAAGCGGCGATCCGTCCCAAGAGCGCGCATTGCGCGCCGACGACCTTGATCGAAATCGAAAACACGCACAACATGGCGGGCGGCACGGTTTATCCCATGGATGTGTTCGACGACATCTGCGCCAACGCGCACGAACGCGGCATCAAGGTGCATATGGATGGCGCGCGCATCTTCAACGCGGCTTGCCATCCGAATCCGTCCGGTTCGCGATCTGGCTGGGCCCGCCGATTCCGTGATGTTCTGTCTGTCGAAAGGACTGGGCGCGCCGGTCGGCTCCATGCTGGTGGGAACGGCCGAAGACATCGATCGCGCGCGCGGCTTATCGCAAACGGTTGGGCGGCGCAATGCGCCAGGCCGGCGTACTGGCCGCGGCGGGACTGATCGCGCTGGAAGAGATGCCGCATCGGCTGGGCGAAGACCACGCCAATGCGCGATTCCTGGCGGGTGAGCTGGCGAAGCTTCGCGGAATCCAGATTGATCCGGCAAGTGTGCAGACGAATATCGTGATCTTCGATGTCACCGGCACCGGCCTCGCCACGACGGATCTGACGATCGCGCTGAAACCCAAAGGCGTTCTGATGAACGGGATCAATCCGCGCCAGATGCGGGCCGTCACGCATTTCGATGTCTCTCGCGCGCAATGCGCCACGGCCGTCGCGGCCATTGCTGAAATTCTGAACTAACGCTCGCGCTGTGCGAGGGAGGTGTTGTATGACTATCACTCTTAACATAAGGCCCGAAGTCCAGGCCGAGTTGGAGCGTCAGGCCGCTTCCCAGGGGCGCGCACTCGAAGCGGTCGCCGCAGCTCTGCTCGAAGAGGCGGTTCATGTTCCGCCGCCCGTAGCTTCGACGGCTCCTGCGAACAACTTGGTTGAGCTTTTCGAGCCCATTCGGGGTTTGCTGACGGACGAGAAATTGATGTTATCTTCCGACGCAATCCTTCGACCGGTCGCCCTGTTGATCTTCATAAACGGATTTCTGCTCGATAGTTTGCCGGAAAGTGTTCACCATGTCCCCGGTACACTGTGTGTAGGATGTCACCGGTATATTCCAATTGTGGCGCACGCTTTAGCCATGGTCTGCGTCATCATAGTTAAGTGGACGCCCGGTTCCTGCTGACATTCTGCTGCCTGTTTTCCGCATTGGCCCAGGACCCACCGTCCATATCGCCCCCGCCAACCACCGAACCCCCGGAAGCCGCGGCTCCCGGCATCATCCAAGGGACGGTCCTGAGCGGAGCCACCGGACAACCACTGCGTCGCGCGCAAGTGGTGCTGCGGCCGGCTGATGGAAAAGGCAGTTCGCTATTTCAAACCAGCGACGACAGCGGCGGCTTCTCGTTTCCCAAGGTCGCGGTCGGGCATTACATGATCACCGTGCAGCGCGATGGCTACCTCCCGCTTTCGGCCGGCCACATCGGGTCGTACAAAATGCCGCCCATTTTTTCGGTGAGTTCGGGCCAGACCATCAGTTCGTTTGTGTTCCGTCTGACGCAGGCCGGAGTCGTCAGCGGCAAGGTGAAATTCGACGATGCCGAACCGGCCGTCAACGTGATGATTCAGCTTTACCGCTCTTATCACGATCGCGGACGGCATGGCTATGCGGCAGCCGCCACCGCGCGCACCAACGATCGCGGCGAGTATCGCGTGCATGGCCTGGAACCGGGCTCTTATTACGTAGCCGCTTTGTATCAAGCGCCGCCACGTCCGGCGGGCGCCGAGGAACAGGCGCGCAAGGATGCTCTTGGCAATCCATTGCCTGAGCTCAGCTATGCCGTCACTTTCTTTCCCGAAGCTCAAACCATGTCGGCCGCCGTTCCGGTGAAGATCGCGCCTGGCCAGGAAGCGGGCGGCATCGACATTTTCCTCACGCTGGTACACACCGTACACGTGCGCGGGCAAGTGATCGGCGCGCTGCCGGGCAGTCCTCTTGCGAATCCTAGTGTCACGCTGCGATGGAATGATCCTGACAATACCGCGTCGGTCAACGCCCCCATCAATGTCACGCTCGACAAGAACCAGAACTTCGAGATTCAGGGCGTCACTACCGGGCCCTATTTTCTTATGGCTTCCGGTTTCCAGGAGGGTGTCACGCTGACGGGCCGCGTTCCGCTCAACATTGGTGACACCGATGTGTCCAATGCGAACGTCGTCATCCAGCCCGCAGGCAAGTGGAGCGGCAAGGTCAAGGTGGATGGCGACGACGCGAAACTGCCGACCGGTCTGGTGGTGGCGCTAGAGCCGCGCCGGCCGATCGCATCGGGCGTCAGCGGGGAGGTTTCAGACGACGGCGACTTCAGCATCTCGTTTGTGCCGGATGAAACGTACGATCTCTACATCCGGAATGCCCCGCCGAACTCCTACGTGAAATCCGTGCTGGTAGCCAATGCCGAGCGGCTTGGCCAGGGACTGGAAGCGGCATCCGGCGATGCCCCTTCCGCGATGGAGATCATTCTCGGAATGCAAGGCGGCCAAGTGGTAGGGAGGGCCGTCACCGCCGATCCGAAGGTGGTGGCCAGCGGCGCCAATATCGTGCTGATCCCCGATCCGCCAGCGGGCCGCGTCCAGGCGTATCAGACGACGCAGTCCGATGAATACGGCAATTTCCTCCTGCAGGGGCTCCCGCCCGGCAAGTATTTATTGGTGGGATGGCTGGACGAGGCTCCTTGCGATGTCTTCGATCCGGATGATTTCGCTGCCTGCCAAGCGCAAGGCGTCAGTTTTACGATCGCGGAGGGCGAGGAAAGAAGCGCCCAAGTGACCGCGAACTAGGCTGACCGGTCTCGCCATTAGTAGACTTTGCCAAAGTACTGCGGTTCTTGTCCCATTAGCCCGCGAAGCTTCCAGGCGCCGGAGGCCTTGCTCACGGGATAGACGGCAGCTCCTTCCTCTAACAGCGAGCCGTCCTTCTTGTAGCGCCGGTAGGTTTTGTTGATAAGCGCGCCATCCGGCGTCAGCGGGGTGAGACGTGTATTGACAATATCGGAGTGATCGTAATTCCGCCGCTCCAGAGATTCGAGTTGCTTTCGATAAAACGTCACTATGGCGTCCACGGATTCGAGGGTTTGCATGTTCCCGTCAGTGAAAATGACAAACGGGGCTTGGACGCATTCTCGAAGCGCGGCGTAGTCCTTCTTGATGAACGCCTGGAAATAACGATCGTACATTTTCTCGATCGCAACTTTATCGGATTCGCCGAACGGGCGAGCCTCTTGTGCCGTTGCGCTCACCGAACAAAAGCCGGCAATCGCGATCGCGAGAAACAGGGAACGAAGGAACATGGCGCGATTGTATCAATCGACAGTCCGGCAACTCTCCCTCTGCCCTGCCAACCGTTCGTTGCGCTAGAATCGTCGGCACCCCCCATGGCCCTTCTTCCCGAAGCCACTCCTATCAGGTACAGCTATGAATCTTAGACTTGGGATTCTATTTCTTGCGGCCGTAGGCTTCTTACCCATGGCTGCTCAAGATGCGGCTCAAGATAACGAACTGCATCACCGGTTCGCTCAAGTAAATGGGATCAGGATGCATTACGCCGAACAAGGCCGCGGCCCGCTCGTCATCCTTGTGCATGGATTTCCTGAGAGCTGGTATTCGTGGCGGCATCAGTTACCCGCGCTCGCCGCCGCGGGCTTTCATGTAGTGGCTCCGGACATGCGAGGCTGCGGCCAGACGGAAGTTCCACCCGAGATCGCGTCGTACACGATTATGCATTTAGTAGGTGACGTAACGGGTCTGGTAGAGGCGTTGGGAGAGAGGCAGGCGATCATCGTCGGCCACGATTGGGGTGCCAACGTGGCCTGGAATGCTGCGCTGCTCAGGCCGGATATGTTCCGAGCTGTGGCGGCCATGAGTGTCCCGTATCGTCCAAGAGGCGCGGTGGCCCCGCTGAAGGCATTGCGCGATGCCGGGCTCTATACGTATTACTGGCTGTACTATCAGGAGCCAGGAGTCGCTGATGCGGAATACGACCGCGATCCTAGAGCGACTCTGAGGCGTCGGTTGTATACCAGTTCGGGCGATGCACCGCCCGACCGTCCAGACCCATACGTCCTGAAGCCAGGCAAAGGCGCACTCGATAGCACCATTGATCCCGAGCACTTTCCAGCCTGGCTTACGGAAGCCGACCTGGACTATATGACTGCCGATTTGAAGCGCATCGGATTTCGAGGCGGCCTGAATTGGTATCGCAACATCGACCGCAACTGGGAGCTATTGGCGCCATGGAGCGGAGTGCCAATTCAGCAACCGGCTCTGTTCATCGCGGGCGCGAAAGATCCAGTGATTGCCTCCGCCACCAGCAAAGCGCCGTTGGCGGCCATGAAGACCACCGTACCGAATTTGAAGCGCCAAGTGATCATCGAGGGAGGCGGTCACTACATCCAGCAGGAACGGCCGAACGAGGTCAACGCGGCGCTGATTGAGTTTCTGCGAACTTTTGCCGGGCGTTGATGGAGCACTACCCGGGCGTGGTGCGCCTTTTTTTCGAACAAACAAAGCTCCCGCGGGATGTTCCAGGGGTGGCTTTAATCTTTTCGAATCAGCTGCCGATAGAACTGTGGAGTGGCAGACAGAACAGTGGAATCGGCTCAGTGTGACCCCCTGAGCCAGCAGCAAGACGCCGACATCGCGCGTAGTTCCCTGCCCGGCATGTGGGCCGGCCTGGGGCTGGTGCAGTTTGCTCTTTTGGCGGGGATCTATACCGAGGGACACCTGCAGGCCGTCGACGCTTTTCGCGGCAACTCACCATGGCCGCGTATCTGGCACGCCTGTTGCTGGTTCTGCGGAAAGATCAGATCTATCGAAGCAACCCGCGTGGATGGCGAGTTGCGTTCAGCGTGTGCTTGGTTGGCTTCTCAGGCGCCTGGGGCCTGCTCAGCGGCTACAGCTACGTTTCGTATGGGTTTGCAAACTGGAACTCGTTGCTGCTGACCGTCTGCGTTTTGGGAATCAGCTTCGGAGCGCTGGTGTCTCTGACGCCGCGCCCTCTGTACCTCTATTGCCATGTGCTGCCGCTGCTGGCGCCGCCCATCGCGGTGGGCCTGTATCTGGGTGGACAAGGCTACGGTCTGGCGACCGTTAACCTGGTTTGTCTGGCGTTCTTGCTGGCGCAAGGAAGACAGCTCAGCACGCAATATCGCAGGGCCTTGGAAGATCGCCGCTTGCTGGAAGCATCGAAGAAAATGGCCGAAGCGGCCAACGAAGCCAAGAGCAGTTTCCTCGCGAACATGAGCCACGAATTGCGAACGCCGATGAACGGGATCATCGGAATGACAGAACTGGCGCTTGAAACCGATCTTTCCCCTGAACAGCGCGATTTGCTCGAAACCTCTCGCGACTCGGCCACTTCCTTGCTCTCTCTGCTTAACGATGTCCTGGATTTCGCCAAGATCGAAGTAAGCAAGTGGAGCTGGAAAGCAACCCGTTCAGCATCCACAAGATGGTCTCCGAGACGGCTCGTATTTTTGAAATTCAGGCCGCCGCAGAAGGGCTTGCAGCTGCACTGCGCGATCGCCCCCGACGTTCCCGCGCAATGCTGGGCGATTCGGCGCGCTTGCGCCAGATTCTGGTGAATTTGCTCGGAAACGCCGTCAAATTCACTCCAGCATGGCGGCGTTTCGGTGCATGCGGGAATGGAAGCGATAACCCCGCAAGACGTCCGGTGCACTTCGCCGTTAGCGACACCGGGATCGGAATTCCGAAGGACAAGCATCGCGTCATCTTCCAGCAATTCGCGCAAGCCGATGGGTCGATGACTCGCAGCTATGGCGGCACGGGTCTGGGCCTGAGCATCTCCCAACGTCTGGTGGAATTGATGCACGGAATCTATGGGTGGCCAGCGAAGCCGGACAAGGCAGCATGTTTCACTTTTCCGCGCTATTCGATGTGGCGCCACCGCCAGCTGAAAATCATCACCAGCCGCAACGCGAAGTCACAGCCGTCCAGAAATAAAAACCGCGCACATTTCCTCACGTTTTCCTAAATGAACGACGCGGCGGCGCGCAAAACCAGCGAGTCCGTGTTGTACACTCCGGCCAGCAGGAATGCAGGAAATCTCCCCCGGAATCGATTTCCAACTGGCCTGTGGCTGGCCCGCTGCAACGCAGTCCCCATTTTTTTCCCGACTTTCGCCCGGGTCTCCGACGCTATTCAGACAACTCTGCGGCAGCGGATTCCGACCGCCTACTTTGAAAACGCGCGCAATTTCACCAATGTGAAGACCGCTTATCCGATGTTGGTGTATCAAGCCAGCCGGCCCTTTCCGCGGGAAGGCTGCGGACTGAACTCAGCTACGATGTTCTGAATCCGGTCACCGTTGGCCGCTTTCTTTCGAACTGTTCGGCCGGGATTTGGCGACGTATTGCAAGCAGCCAACCAGCGGCTGGTGTCGGAGAGCCTGAACGAACTGGCCGTCCTGTATCAGGCCGGCCGCGCCAACGCGATTCTGCAGTCGGTACAGAAGTGGAACAAGAGCCGCAAGTGCCTTTACGTGCTGCTACGCGCCGAAGGAGTGCTGGTGAATACGCTGATTGAGCTGGCGGCCTTGGGCAGCCTTCCGAAAGACAGCAAGCGCGGCGGGTGGCTTCGTTCCAAAAGAAGTGGCGATTTCAACTTCGCCGCATGTATCCGAGAACCGATTTCACGTGGCTTGCCGCTGAATTGCTGGATGCTGCCACGGAGGCTTTGTCAGCGCCGGAAGAAGCTATTCAACAAATCCCAAGCCCCGCAGAGTAGCCGAAGGCTCGCCGTCTTTTTCGAACAGCCCGACGTCGATGGTGGTCTTTTGATGGCCCCGCACCAACGCGACGCCATAAGGCGCGGTGGTGAACTTGAAAATCCCGCGCAACGATCGAGATCATTCGAAGTTCCCGCTTTGAATCCGGTGTCATGCAGGAATGAGGCGGCAAACTGCGGCGTATCGATGGGAATGGACACCACCTTGGTATCTTTCCAATTCAGCTTGGCCATTTTCCGCGCGGCCGCCTCGCAATGCGTGCAGGTGGGATCGTAGAAGAACAGGAATGCGTTGCCATCTTCTAGCGACAGCGGCTTGCCGTCCACGGTGATGGAGGCGGGAGCTCTTGATGCCCGACTCACGGGCCGAATTGACGCCGAAAGAGACGCCGGCGAAGACGACAACGGCGCCCAGGATGACCAGCGCACCACGCAGATTCTCCGAAGCGCGCGTCCACGTCTCCGGCCACGATGGCCATCAATAGCATGGCTCCGTCTTCGAAGAAGAAAGCCGGGCTGACGGCGCGTTTGACCAATGGAAAACAAGTGCAGTCCTTCCCCACCAGAGCGCCGTAGTTGGCCCCGATGTAGACCATGAAGACCACCAGCAGGAAGCCGATCAGCATGGCCCCCCAGCGCCGGAATCGAGGAACCAGGATGAGAACCGCACCCACCATTTCGCCAATGCCCAGCGCAAGCGTTCCCGGTAAGGCGAGACTGCCGGTTACGCGAAATTCTTCCAGGGCCTGCGACCAGCGGAAAGGATCGGTCAGTTTCCAAGCTCCGGAGACGAAGAAGAGGATGGCCAGCAGAACGGCGCAAACGCCGCCGATGGCCTTCTTCCAGGCTGGCAAATCAAAGCTAACGAGGTCCAGGCCTAGGTGCGCCGGGTTCGCTGTGGTGTCGGACATAGGTACCCTCAATTTTACCGGAAAAAGAACTCGTGGGCGGCCTCGACCGTCCGGGCGACATCTTGCTCGCTATGGGCGGCCGATAGAAACCCGGCTTCAAACTGCGATGGCGCGAGGTAAATGCCCGCGATCCAGCATCCAGTGGAAGAATTGGCGAAAACGGCCGGTATCGGCCCGTTTGGCGGACTCCCAGTCGGTTACCGGATCCGGAGTAAAGAAGAATGTGAACATGGAACCGACGCGGTTTACAGTGATCCCGGCGGGCACGTTTGCGCGTCAGCTGCGCGGCGCGTTTTTCGAGCGTTTCATAGACTTCGGGATGCGATTTCAGATGCCGCAGCATGGCGATGCCGGCGCTGACCGCCATGGGATTGCCGGATAGCGTGCCAGCCTGGTAAATCGGCCCGGTGGGCGCGATTTTGCTCATGATATCGGCACGCCCGCCGTAGGCCGCCAGCGGCATGCCGCCGCCTACGATTTTGCCGAGGGTCGTCAGATCGGGCCGGATTCCGAAGCGCTCCTGAGCGCCTCCCAGGGCCAGCCGGAAGCCGGTCATGACCTCGTCGAAGATCAATAGCGCGCCATATTGTGTCGTTATTTGACGCAAAAACGACAGAAAACCGTCCTGAGGAGGCACGCAACCCATGTTTCCGACGACCGGTTCGACGATTACGGCGGCGATTTTGGACCCATGTTCGCGGAAGGCCGACTCCACCGCGGCGACGGAATTGAAAGGCAGCGCGATGGTTGTGGCGGCGAACGATTCCGGAACTCCGGCGGTATCGGCGATTCCGAGCGTCGCCATGCCGGAGCCGGCCTTCACCAGCAGTGAATCCACGTGGCCGTGATAGCAGCCTTCGAACTTGATGGTGAGGTCGCGACCGGTGAATCCGCGGGCCACGCGCAGCGCGCTCATGGTGGCTTCGGTGCCGGAACTGACCAGGCGCACCATTTCGATGGAAGGCACGCATTCGTGAATTAATTCGGCGAGCTCTACTTCGCGTTCGGTGGGAGCACCGAAGCTGGTTCCGATCGCGAGCACTTCGCGCAGCGCATCCATGACGGGCGGGAAGCAGTGGCCCAGGATCAGCGGGCCCCAGGAAAGCACGTAGTCGATGTATTCGTTGCCATCGACGTCAAAGATGTGCGATCCCTGGCCGCGAGCGATGAATGGGGGCGTTCCGCCCACGCCTCGAAACGCGCGTACGGGTGAATTGACGCCGCCGGGGATCAGTTTTTGAGCGCAGGCGAACAATTCTTCAGAGCGGGCGTGGTTCATGTCTTTTCGGGAATCACGCGTTGCAAGAAGAGATTCATGAGCACTTCCTGCATGGTGCCGTTCAGATTCTTGAACAACCGGCCTTTCAAATCCAGATACGGTTGCGTGCCGGCGAAGAGGTCTTCGATCAAGGCCTGAAAGCGGGGACTGCGGCGAATGAAATCGATCATGCGGGCTGGAACGGTGCTGAACAGGAACCGGCCCAGGAAGACGCGTTTCGCGAGCGTCGCGCCGAATTCCAGATCGGCGGTGAAATCGCGACGCAGCATGAGTGCGATAGGCCTGGGCCCGTTCGGCGAGGGAGTGCGCATCGCTCAACACCACCTCACTCGCCAGATCGCCCGATCGCATGGCGTAATAGAGGCCTTCGCCAGTGATGGGATCCACCAAGCCGCCGGCGTCGCCCACCGCGAGCCATCCGTCGCCTGCCAGCCGATTGTTCCTCCAGCCGGAATGCTCCAGCGACGGCAGCATGTGGCCGTAGAAGGATGCGTCCTTATAGTAGATGCCCTTCTCGTCCATGTAGCGTTCCAGGCGCGCGCGCAGCGAATGGGCCGGTTCGCCCTTGCCGCAGATGCCCACCGACAGATGGCCGCAGCGCGGGAACACCCAGATGTAGCCTTCCAGATTGGGCAGGAATTGGATATCGATGTGGTTTTGCGCCGAGGGCACAAAATATCCGAGCGCGTACATGGTGTCGGCGGCGGTCCACTCGGTTCCGACGTTGCGCAAGGAATTACGCGCGCCGGTGGCGACGATGCAGAAGTCGGCGTCGAGCACTCCGTGACGAGTTTTGAGACGCCAACCACGGCCGCCGCGCTCGATGCCAAGCACGCGGGTCTTTTCCAATTGCGCGCCGGCTTGCTCGGCGCGATCGAGCAGCATGCCGTTGAGAACCATCCGCGAATAGATCAACAACGGTTTGCCCAGGTCCATTTTCACCACGCCAGCGCGGGGCGCGGCGAGGCAGGTCTGGTTGACGATCTTCTTCGGGACGCTATTTTCCATCAGGAAGGGATAGCGCGAATAGGCTTTGTAGGTGAGTCCGCCGCCGCAGGGTTTTTCCCACGCCAGCTTCTCATCCAGAACAACCGTGTCTACTCCGGCGCGCGCCAGACGTTCCGCGGCGAAGGCTCCGGCGGGACCGCCGCCCAGTACAGCGACTCGTTTCATTGCGTGTGATCCGCCGGAATGTGGAATGGCCGGCATTCCGTCTAGTGGTCCGGGTGAAGTTCCCTGATTCGGCACGCTATTCACTCCCGGCGCAGGCTCCGTGGGCCGCGTTCGCACCGGTTTTCCCCTCACCACCCACTGGCCTTCTTTGCGGTCCAGCGTGTATTGCATGGTCATACCGGCGGCGGCCGAAGTGTTTCCTTTGGCCTGGAAATGCACTTGCGCGGTGGCTTCGTCCTGGTGAAAACTGACTGACGTGAGGCTGACGTCCATGGCCAAAAGATCGGAACGCTTGGCGAGGTAGGTCATTACGCCTTTGCGCACGGCGTCCTGGTTCTGGATGTCTTTGGCGCAGCCGCAGAGCAAAATGATGCCCAGGGTCGCAGCCGCGATGTTCGTGGTGCGAATCACCTTTCGATGATAGCCGAAAGATCGATTCGCGCACTTGATTGGTGCCGGCTTGTTATGCCTGCGGTACACTAGCGATGTAACGCCCGTTCTTCCATCGCCTGTCAGTTCACGAGACTAATTCTTGGCGACCGACCTTATCCAGATCGATCAGGACCACCCGCTACCGGAAGCAATTGAGCGCGCGGCGGCGTACTTGCGGCGCGGCGGCATTGTCGCCATTCCTACAGAGGCGTTGTATGTGCTGGTGGCCGATCCGCTGAATTTGCACGCGGTGGGCCGGGTATTTACCGCCAAGGGCCGCGAGATCCAGCGATCGCTGCCGTTGCTGATCAACGGTACGTTCATGGCCGAAGAGCTGGCGCGCGATTTGTCATCCAGGTTTCATGTGCTGGCGCGGCATTTTTGGCCGGGTCCGCTGACGATCATTCTGCAGGCGTCGGCCAAGGTTCCGCTGAAAGTGACCGGGAACACGGGACGGCTGGCGGTGCGGCAATCGCGATCGCGCGTGGCGCAGGCTTTGCTGGATTGGTTGGATCAGCCGTTGATCGCTACCAGCGCCAATATTTCGGGGCAGCCGACTTGCCGGAGCGGCATCGATGTATTCGGAGTGATGGATGGGCGGGTGGATCTGATCCTGGATGCCGGGCCGATGGCGGGATTGGGTGCTACTACGGTGGATATTACGGAGCCGTATTGGAAGGTGATTCGCGAAGGGGCGATTTCGGAGAAGGAGATCGCGGAGTGTTTGAAAGCGGCTAGCGCGTAGGTGTGAGGCGGTCCCCATATGCGCTAAGTTAGGGCCGGTACGTAGTAGCGCTGCGAAGGGCTGCGCGCTGCCGCGTAGTTTTCCACATGCGGAGACCTCTCTTGCTCATGTGGGCTGGAGCATATCAGCGAGTCGGCCGTTAGACGGCCAAGTAGATCGGCAGTCATAAGCCGACTTCCCGGTACCAATCTCCCGGAAGCCTTTTGCGGTGTGGGGGCACTTCGTCCGAATGAGTATTCCACTTCGGCCGAAAATCGGGGCAGGTCAGAAGCAACAGATCAAAAAACAATAAATCCCGCCGCGCGTGATCCGAATCGTAACCGAAGGCCTGCAATAGCTTCTCAGAAACGGCGACGCCAACTGTCTTCAACGAGGAGAAAATGATGAGCGACCAAACGACGAACAAGTCAGGGGCCCAAAACGGCACGCTCGACGAGGCTGCTTCCGTGGACCGGACGGTGCTGCCCGTCCCCGAGCCTCAGTATCCGCCGATCACCGAGCTTGATGTGCACAATGCACAAGCCCCGCCGCGGTTCCAGGTGAAGGCGCCGAAAGGCGCGCCCAACGTGGTGATCATCCTTCTCGACAACTTCGGCTTCGGCGACGCGTCGACGTTCGGAGGACCGATCCAGATGCCGACGCTGGACCGATTGGCCGAGACCGGGCTGCGCTACAACAATTTCAAAGTCCCTCCGTTGTGTTCGCCCAGCCGCGTGGCTTGCCTTACCGGCCGCAATAGTCATAGCGCAAACTTCGGCGTGATCTCGGAAATTGCCACCGCTTTCCCGGGGTACACGGCGATGCGTCCCGCCAGCGTTACGATGGTGCCCCAGATCCTGCGGCTGAACGGTTACAGCACCGCCATGTTCGGCAAGTGTCACGAGCTGGGGCCCTGGGAAGCCAGCGATGTCGGACCGTTCGACCGCTGGCCGTTGCATAGCGGGTTTGAGCGGTTCTACGGTTTCATGGCCGGCGAGGCTGACCTATTTCATCCGGTCATTTACGACAACATGAACAGGGTGGATATGCATCCCGGCCCCGATTACTATGCCAGCACCGACATCACCGACAAGGCCATCGACTGGGTGCGTTCCCAGAAGTCGCTCGCGCCCGACAAGCCATTTTTCGTTTACTACTCGGCTATCGGCACCCACAGCCCTTTCCAGGTGCCCGAGAAGTGGCGCGACCAGTACAAAGGCAAGTTTGACCAGGGCTGGGACCAGGTGCGGAAGGAAACGCTGGCCCGCCAGATCAAAATGGGGGTCGTGCCCCCGGGCACGGAAGCTGCCCCCAAGCCGCCGGGGATCCAGGAATGGGACGAGTTGACGGCCGATGAGAAAAAGGTCTTTGCCAGATACATGGAAATCTATGCCGCCTTTGGCGAGGTGACCGACTACGAAATCGGGCGATTCCTCGACGCGATCGAAGACCTAGGCGAAATGGACAACACGCTGGTCTTCTACATCACCGGCGACAACGGCTCGGTTTTCCAGGGCGGCCCCAACGGCGCCTTTAATGATCTGTCCGTGTTCAACGGGATGCCGGAACCCCTCGACATTGCGCTGAAACACTATGACGAGATTGGCGGCCCGAAATCCCAGATTTTGTATAACAATGGCTGGGCCTTCGCCGGCGCCACGCCGTTTGGGTGGGGCCACCAGGTGGCCTCCTACGGCGGCATCTGCCAGCCCATTGTGGTCCATTGGCCGAAGGGCATCAAGGAGAAAGGCGGCCTGCGTACGCAGTGGTACCACATGATTGACATTGCCCCAACTGTATTGGAGGCAGTTGGGGTGCCCGAGCCCGGGGTCGTCCATGGCGTCAAGCAGAAACCCATCGAAGGCGTGAGCATGCTCGACACTTTTAATAACGCCGAGGCGAAGTCGCACCGTACCACGCAATACTTCGAGATGGCAGGCAACCGGGGCATCTACCAGGACGGCTGGTTCGCCACCACGGTGCACCGCCCGCCGTGGGAGCCCAAAGCGCGCGCTACGTTTGCCAACGACAAATGGGAGCTTTACAACGTAGAGCAAGACTTTAGTTGCGCGCATGACCTTGCCGCGAAGTATCCCGACAAGCTTGAGAAGCTAAAGGGAGTCTTCCTTGAGGAGGCGGTCAAGTACAACGTGCTTCCGCTTGACGACCGCGCCTGGGAGCGCTTCAATGCCGCCCTGGCGGGCCGTCCGGATCTGCTGGAAGGCCGCACCGAGATGACAGTCTATGAAGGAATGAAAGGAATCCCCGAGAATGGCTTCATCAACGTCAAGAACCGCTCCTTCGTGGTTACGGCCGATATCGAAGTCCCGAAGGCAGGCGCCAAGGGCGTGGTCATCGCACAGGGCGGGGAGATGGGCGGCTGGAGCCTCTACGTCAAGGACGGCGCACCCAGGTTCGCCTGCAACTTTCTCGGCCGCGAGATTTACAAGATCGTTGGCCCCGCTCGCCTGCCGGCGGGCAAGGTGACTCTCCGCTTCGAGTTTGCTTACGATGGCGGTGGCCCGGCGCGGGAGGTAACGGTTGATCTTCGTCAACGGTGAAAAGGTCGCCGCAGGGCGGATCGAGCACACCCATCCGTACGCGTTTGGCGCGGAAACGACGGACGTGGGCGAGAATCTCTATACCGTGTCAGCGACGACTACAAGGTGGGTGATAACAAGTTCACCGGCAAGATTAGCAAGGTGACCGTCCAGATCGGCAAATCCAACCTCAGCGACCGGCTAATCAAGTCCCTCACTCGTTCAAACAAGGGCCGGTGGGGTCGCCGATAATCACCACCTTTTATCTTGGTACCGTTCCATGTGCTTTCTCCTCGCGATTTTAGGATTGCTTTGATGATTGAGAACTCTTTGGTATGATATTCAGCGCGGAGGTTAGCGGTCAAGGGACTTTTGAACTCTTTGTTTCACAATACCGTTATACTCGTGGACGATCATGTAGCTAGGCAATCGCCGGCTGATTCAGGTTGCCGGGATCAGTTCAGCCACGATCAGACTCTTCTTCAGGACACAGATCCCAAGGTGATGCGGAAGCCGACCGAATTTTTCTATGTCAATCCGACGGACCGTTTTGGTATCGGCGGAGCCGACTGCGACGCGGGTCTGGCAGGCGAGTTGACTTCGTGAAATGGTGAATTGCCTCGTAGGCGTTATCTTGAAATGAAGTATTTTTCAAATCAGTAAAAAAAGTGCTCTGGTCCACCATGTCCCCTGATAACTTACCTTCTTTACTGGCATAAAAAACGCCGCTTTTATACCGCTCATCCGAAATGGCATCCACAAAGCGTTTTGCACCTACTTCCAGCTTATGCACCATTCCGCCCATCAATGGGAATACAATAGGCATCATCACATACTTCAACATAAACCGCATTGCAGGGGGAAGACTATCTGGCGCCTGAGTTCCTTTTGTATTTCCTGGGCTCACAACAATAAACTTGAGCTCAGGATATTTTCTTGCAGATTGATAACGTCCACATGGTTTCTGCATACTTGACATATGCGTATGCTTGCAATG
>CAWKEP010000007.1:0-351985 GCA_963848735.1 Bryobacterales bacterium | reverse complement strand
GGGCTCGTCCTGGACCGCACGGCCCGGCGGATCGCCGCGACGCCATTCCCGAAGTTCCACAATCTCGGCGAAGGCGGGCGAACAGTGCCGTCCGACGCTTTCGATGCCTACGAAAAGCTCGATGGCTCGCTGGTCATCGCCTTCCACCATGGCGGGGCCTGGCGGACAGCAACCAAGGGCGACTTCCGTTCCGACCAGGCCAAGGCCGCCTCGTCGCTCCTGCCGTTCGATCAGATAGAGTCCGGGACGACGTATCTGTTCGAGCTGATAGGCCCCTCCAACAAGATCGTCGTCAGATACCCCAAGGATGAATGCCATCTGCTGAGCGCTTATGAAGACGACGGCCGTGAGATGGCGCGCTCCGAGCTTGAGGCCATCGACTTGGGCGGCCTATCCCTCGCGAAGACCATCACTTGCAACTCGCTCGCGGAGCTGATCGCTCATGCGGCCAAGCTGCCCGTCGACGAGGAAGGCTACGTCCTGCGCTTCGCCGATGGCACGCGGCTCAAGCTGAAAGGCAACGAATATCGTCGCCTGCACGCGCTCATCAGCAACCTTTCGCCGCTAACGGTCTGGGAGGCGATGGCCGCCGGGAACGAGGTCGCTATGCGCGGTGAGTTGCCGGAAGAATTCTGGGGCGACTTCGATCAGATGCAGGCCCTCCTGCGAGGACTGATCGACCGGATCATCGTCGCCGTCGCGGCCGAGGCCGAAAAATGGGCTGGCGCCAGCGACAAGGAGATCGGCCTCGCGTCGAAGACCATCCCCGATCCCGTCCGCTCGTTCATCTTCTCCTATCGCAAGGGACAGATGGCGGAATTCGCGCACCCGGCAGACCCTGTTTCGCGTGATCCGCCCGGCGGGCAATGTGCTGAAAGATTATGTCCCGAGCTACGCCATGAGCAGGGCCTCGGAGGAGATGGAAGGATGACGGCCGCGGCGGCACGCGCGCCATGACCCTCGTCCTGTCCGGTTGTGCGGTACTGACCATGGATGCGGACGCGCGCCTGCTGCCGGCCGCCGACATCCACATCGTCGGCACCGACATCGCGGCGATCGTCGCACCGGGAACCGGCCGTGGTGACGGCGACGAGGTCATCGACTGCCGCGACACGCTGGTGATCCCCGGCCTGGTCAATGCGCACACCCATGCCGCAACGGGACTCCTGCGCGGGCTCGCCGAGGACAAGCCGCGGTCGTTCTGGGCCGAGTATCGCATCCCGGGCCAGGACCGGCTGACCGTCGACGACTACGTTGCCTCGGCGCGCGCGTCCTGTGCCGAGTTCCTGCTCAACGGCGTGACCGCGATCGCCGATCGGTTCGGTCACATGGACCACATCGGCGCAGCGCTCGAGACCTCGGGCATCCGCGCGATCCTGGGCCCTACCATCAGCGATGCGAGCACGGACGCCGATCGGCGCTGTGCCGAAGCGGTCTTCGAGCGCTGGGGCAGCGATCCCGCCAAGCGGATCAGCGCCGGGCTCGCGCCCCATGCGCTGACTCCTGCTCGGACGACCTGCAGCGCCGCTGCGCCGCGGAAGCCGAGCGCCATCGGTGCCGCGTCTTCGTGCACGTGGCGCAGAGCGCGGCCGAAGTCGACCGGCTGCACACCCGCGGCCATGACGGGGCCCTCGCCTGCCTGCGCGCCAATGGCCTAGTGGGTCCGCATATCGTCGCGGCGCATTGCATCTATCTGCGCGATGACGAAATCAACGCCTGGCCCGAAAGCGGCGTGTCGATCGCCCACTGCCCTGCCAGCAATATCAAGATCGAGGGACGGACGATGCCGCTCGCCCGCCTGCTGGGCCGCGTGGCGATCGGGCTCGGCACCGATTGGGCCGTGTCGGACAATACCATGGACCTGCTGACCGAGTGCCGGCTCGCGGCGATGGTCGGCAAGCTCAAGGCGGACGATCCGACTGCTCTTCCGGTCGACGCGATGCTGCGCCTGGCGACGATCGACGGCGCGCGGGCGCTGGGGCTCGACCGCTTCATCGGCAGTATCGAAGTGGGCAAGCGCGCCGACCTGGTCGTGATCGATCTCGAGCGGCTGGCGGCCAATCCGCGCCATGACCTCGCCGCCAATCTGCTCTATTCGATCGATGTGGGGGCGGTGCGGGACGTGTTCGTCGATGGCGCACCACTGGTCCGCAACCGCAGGCTCACGCGCGACGACCAGACCGAGATCATCGCCGACTTGAACCGAGCGGCGGCCAAACTGCGGGCCCCTCAGCCTTTTGGAGAAGGGTAGGATGGGGGGCGCCGCTCATGGATCGCGCCCCTCGTCCATCTCTAGGGATTTTGGTACATGACCGCTGAACAAGATCTTCGCGAGAAGCTCCGCAAGATCGAGGCTCTTTTCGCTGGCGCCGCTACCGCTGGCGAGAAAGCCGCCGCAGGCGCTGCCGCAGATCGTATCCGCGCGCGCCTTGGCAAGACGGCCGACAGCGAAGTCGCAGTTGAAATCAGATTTTCGGTCCCTGATGTCTGGTCGCGCCAGCTCTTCATCGCGCTCTGCCGTCGTTACGGGATCAATCCGTTTCGATTTCGGCGGATGCATCGGCAAACCGTTGTCGTCAAAGCGCCGCGGAGCTTCATCGATCAGGTCCTCTGGCCGGAATTTCAAGACCTGAATGCGGCGCTTTCCGCCTATCTCTCCGAGATCACCGAAAAGCTGATTCGCGAGGAAGTGCACGGCGAAACGGCGGAAGCGGAAGAGCGCGACGAGCCCAAACAGCTGGTTCGATGACTGCGCCGGAGATCGAGACCTCGTGAACAGTCCGCCGAAGCCACAGGCGGAATCGTCAACCCAGGAAGTCATGGCGGGCCTGGTCGCCGGCGTGCGTATCGAAGCCGCCCAGCGAACAGAAGAAGATCTGACGGGTCATCCCAAGTACGATTGCACTTGAATGATTTGCGCCACCTGCTGCAATTGCGATCCCAGGCCGGTGGTCGGAAACTGCGTCTTCAGCGGGCTGGTCTTGGCAAGCGCCGCCTCGAGCGCCGCCGCGTCCGCAATGCTATTGGCCATGGTGTTGTTGGCCGCTTGCACCAGCGACACGCCGTTGTCGGTGGTTAGCAGCGAACTCTGAGCGCTTCAAGCGGGCTTGGGATGCCGCTGAACTCGAGAAGCCTTTCAGCGTGAGCGATTGCCCGGGTGAGATTGCCACCGGTTGCGTGGACGCGCCCTGACCCTCCAGCGAGTTCCCGGCCACCGAAAGAAATGCAGGAAAATTGGACGAGTTGATCTTCTGCGCCGCGAGATAGTCGGCCACGCGCCCGGCCCAACCGGTGGGGCTGTTTCCCTGCGCGATAGAAGTCTGCCACTGCAACTGCTGGTCGGAATGCGAGAAGAGATTCAGCGGGATCGGCGCCTGCGCGCCCTGGTATTGTGTTCGGGTCAGCGGCTGCACCAACGATCCGGTGTTCGCCATCACGGCCAGTTCCTTGCTGGAAAACAAGCTGGCCAGTTCCGGCAGCATTTGCCGTGAAATGCGTAAGGCGCGTTAGCGACGCTGTAAACGGTAGGCGTCAGTTCGCTGGCCGTAGCGCCAGGCTGCCGCGAATGGACGTGTAGGCTTGAAAGCTCGGGTCGTCCATCGGAATAATCGTGTTGTTCGAATCGTTGCCTCCGAACAGAAACACGCATACCAGCGCGCGATAGTCTAGCGCTGCTCTGCGCCAGCGCTGGCAGTAGACCGAAGGGTCGTAGCGCCAGCGTTCCCACCGTCGCCGCGCCCGCTCGAATGAAACTTCGTCGTGAGAGCATCGCATCGTTCTCCTAATGAATGATTTGGTACTCGCCCGACGTCAAAACGACATAGAGCGCGGCCTCTGCCTTGGCCTGAATCGTGGTAGCTGCATTGACGGCGTCGGTGGCGGCCTCGCCAACAGCTGGGGACATCTCCCCGTGCAGGAAAATCGAGCTGATGTAGTTGAGCAGTGATATTGGTGTTGCCGGCTCTCTGCACGAATGGTGTAAGATTCACCGTGGTCCCCTTGTCGATCTGGCCGTAGAGAATCGCATTGACGATGTCAGCTCGGTTCGCGGCCGTCTGCGTGGTGTATATCTGAAACTCCGGAGCCAGAAATCCTCCTGGAGCGCGATATTGCGGAGAGAAGTAACTGAACACGCTGGGTGCATCGAAGAGATTCTCGCTCAGATTGGATGTCTCGTAGTACACGGTGCTATTGGCCGACAGAGTTGCATTCAGTCCGCGCAGAATGTTTGGCAGGAACAGCACCGGCTCGCGCTGGTGGCCAAAGGCAGAATTTAGCCGGCGCGGTTGGATCGTCGCCCGCGCGCGCTTCGGCATCCGTAAGAATCGCCGTAACTACGGCCTGCAGATTTCCCGCTACGCCGTTCCCGTCATTCTTAAAGACACTCGACACGCGCGCTATGTACTGCGGGCTCGGATTGCTCGATACCAGGTGCTGGATCAGCTGCTTGCTCACGAACGGCGCCATAGTGGGCTGCGCCATCAAAGCGCCTAGCAGCGATTCGAGATCTTGCTCAGCAGTCTGGCCGGCCGGGATTGTGATGCCGCCGAAAATGGTCTTTGCGCTAGTATCGTGCTCGGATTCCACGGCGATCATCTGGCCGATGAAATATTCCGGATTGTTGTTCTTTGGCGTGGCGCCAGGGGCCGTTGGGTATGTCCATCCAGTGAGCACCTTGGCCATGTTCGTCACGACCGCCTGATTGTAGGTAGCGACCGGAGCGTTGTTCTTATCCAGAACCGGCGTCCCGTCCGCATTCAGCTCCGTCAGCCCCAGTGTGAAGAGCTGCATCAACTCTCGAGCGTAATTCTCGTTAGCCGATGTGTTCTTCGCCGGATTCGCTTTGTTGTTATTGGCCATGTTCAAATAGCGCCCCATGGCGGGGTTTAGCGTCAATGCATGAATCAAGTCGCGGTAGTTTCCAAACGCGTTATCTCGAAAAAGCCGCCAATAAGGCGGGTAAGCATAGGCGTGCGGAACCCCGCCGCCAGCCGAGACCACCCAGATCTGGCTTAGCGCGAAGGCGACCCGTTGCCGCAATTGATCCTGCCCCCTCACCGTGTTCTGGAAGAACGCGGCTTGGACGGGGTGTATGTCATAGTTCGGCAGTCCCGCGGAAGTGAGGATTGGCTGGTTAGGTATGTTGGATGTATTCAGCGCGAACTGGGCTTTTAGCCAGGTTGGAATTCCCATCTGCTGCAACTGAGCGATGGATGCGGGAGTTGGTCCCCAGGTGGCCTGGTCCAAAAAGCGCGCGGCGGCGCCGGCCGGCAGCTGCGGTGTGCTGGATTGGGCCAATGCCGTGACCACAAAAGTCAGAGGGAGGAGTTTCATTGAGGACTTCCGCTTTTACAAACACACGTTTCGTCCGAGAGTGTCGGAATACCTCGAAATAAACCGCTCAGATGAATTGCTTAGTCCTACAGCCGACAAAGCCTTCGAAGCAAACGAATCTGGCCGGCGTGATAAAGATCGTGCGCCGCTATCCCTCGGATCACATGCGCTTGTGCACGCGACGGCGCAGATATCCTCTCGATAACCTCGCGTAACCTGCGGTGCTCGGCGACCAGAATCTCGATATCCGCCTTCCATGCGGCGTCTGTCATTTCGATCGGCCTGGCGAAGAAATTGCTCCCCTTCAGTACGAACGCCCCGCGTTTTTCACCGGTGATTCGGCGGCGCACGGTATATTTCCAGTACGCGGCATGTAACGTTAGTTCCCAAATATTGTGGCGGCCGGCAGCGGGTCGCCATCGCGGCTTGCCGTGCCGTCACTCCGCGAATGGATCCGCGCAGATTCGGCCCATGCCAGGATTTCTTGTCGAACGCTTCGTCCAGTAGTTCGAGTAACAAGATCACCTCCAGCCCTTCCTAAAGCAGTGTATGGTCGTCACCGCTGATTGACAACCAGCATCCCGATGGCTAAACATGGTACGCATGAAAATCCAATTCACATTGACTGCCTTGTTTGCCGCGATGCTGGTCTCCGCGCCTCTCGGGGCGCAGGAGCCCGTAGTTGGCGCGTCCGACCCCGATGCTTTGTTCCACAGCAAAGACAAAAAGCTCGATCGCAACAAACAGGCCGCCTACCACATCGAAAAAGATCTGCTGGAAGCCAATCATTGGGACGAGGCCGACAAGTGGCTGACCCCGGAATACCTGCAGCACAATCCCAACGTCAAGTCGGGGCGTGACGGGGTAGTCAAGTTCTTCGGGTCGGTAACGAAGCCATCTCCAGTGCCCGAACACCTGACCAAAGTGAAAGTCGCCTTCGTCAGCGCCGAAGGGGATTACGTGACAGTAGCCACGGTGCGCGAGCTGCAAACCGATCCGAAGGACCCAGCCACGAAGTACACCACCACCTGGTACGACACCTGGAGATTCGTGGACGGCAAGGCCGCCGAACATTGGGACTGCGCCGAAAAAGGCCGCCGGTAGTCGCCCGGGTCAGGCGTGCTCCAGCAACAACGCCGCTAGTTCCTCAGGAAGATCCAGCATAACGTCATGCCCGCACGAGATCGTGCGGGTTTTCCATCCTCGTGCCTTGGCGCGTTCATGAGAGAACGGAAAAGGCGAGCCTTCGCGGAAACCCGTCGCCAGGACATGCGTCACGTCCCCGATTCGGCCCAGACCACCGGTAAGTCGAATGCGCTCCTCGAAGGTCCCCAGCGGCTGCGGCGTGCATTGGGCATTGACCCATGCGGCGTCGCGCGGGTTCACCTGGAACACTTCCGCGGGTATTGGCGCCACCTTCCAGCCGTCGCCGGCTTGCGCCTGCTGGCGCATCCCCAGTACCTGTTCTTGCGGCACCAGATCGCATAGGCATTCTCCATCCTCCAGGACAAACGCGTCCAAATAGACCAGCGATCGAATGCGATCCGGAATTTGATCGGCCGCGCCGCTGATGACACAACCCCCGTAAGAATGCCCGCACAAAATCACGTCCGAGAGTTCCTCCCACCGTATTAGGTTTACGACGTCCGCGATGTGGGTGGAAAGACTCACTCTGGCAGAGCCAAGGTGCGAGCGTTCGCCGACTCCGGTCAGGGTAGGAGTGAAGACTTCGTGGCCCGCTGTGACGAGTATCTTGCGCACTCGCTTCCAACACCAGCTTCCGTGCCAGGCGCCGTGGACCAGGACGTAGGTGGCCATGGGCAGGAGTCTAACATAGGAAACCTTGCGCCAAACCGAGCCCGAAGTTTGCGAGAATTGAAGAACCGCCGATACGAACCCCGCTGTTCGATTTCTCGAAATAAGTTCGGCCATCGAATCACGAGGAGCGTATATGAAAGCTTTTTACCCGCTTGCCATGCTGGCTGCCGCCTTGACGGCAGTGCCTCTGGTCCAAGCCCATCATTCTTTTGCATCTGAATTCGACCTGAACAAGAAGGTCAACGTTACCGGCGTCGTCACCAAACTCGAATGGCAGAACCCGCACATCTGGTATTACGTGGACGTCAAGAACGAAGACGGCTCGGTTACCAATTGGGCCTTTTCCGGGTCTTCGCCGATTCAATTGATGCGGCGCGGTATCAACAAGAAGGTGCTCGAGCCGGGCACGGTGATCACGGTGGAAGGCTTCCAGGCTAAGGATGGATCCCACAACGGCGGCGGGTCTAAGGTCACCTTTCAGGACGGCCGCAGCGTATTCACAACCGTGTCCGACGACCCAGACGAGAAGAAGTAAGCGATGAAGAGATTATCTGCAATCCTTTCCTTATCGGCTGCGGTGATCAGCTGCCTGGCCGCCCAGACGCCAGGCAAATCTCCGAAGACGCCCCCGCCGATTCCGCGTACCGCCGATGGCAAGCCCAACTTCACCGGAACGTATGAGTGGCCCAAGTCCGATGGCGACAAATGCGACTGTTCCGCCACCATTTTCGACGCAAAGTCCATCGGCCCGCTGAAGCCCGGCGGCGAACCGTTCTTCGAAAAGCCTACCGGCGATCCGCGCCATGACGAGCCGCGCGATTTCTGCATGCCCGCTGGATTTCCTTCCGGCATGCTGGCCGCCTACGCCATACAGATTTTCCAGTCCAAGGAATATTTCGTGCTGGTACACGAATTCCAACGCATGAGTCGCATCGTTCCGTTGGACGGGCGCAAACATCGCACCGACCTGGAGCCTTCCTTCTACGGCGATCCCATCGGCCACTGGGAAGGCGACACGCTGGTGATTGAAACCACCAATTTCAAGCGCTGGTCGCTCGACGATCATTTCTACAATGATCCGAAGCAGGCCCGCATGCATAGCGACGCGCTGCGCACCATCGAGCACATTCACTGGAAAGATGCCAAGACCCTGTCGTACAACCTGACCATTGACGATCCCAAGATCTTTAGCGCGCCGTGGTCGCAGGAGTTCTCGATCAAAGCCCGGCCGGACTGGGAACCCACCGGTTTAATGGAGTACGAATGCCAGGAGAACAATCGCTGCGCCGGCGGAAAGTGCGAAGGGCACTGAGCGTTACTTCTTCAAAAAGGTTCCTTGCTCCAGTTCATCGAACGCCTCACGCAACTGGGCTTGTGTGTTCATGACGATGGGGCCGTACCAAGCCACCGGTTCTTCCAGGGGCTTCCCCGAGACCAGCAGGAACCGGATGCCTTCTTCGCCGGCCTGAACACTGAGCTCGTCGCCCTGGTCGAACAGCACCAGCGATCGATTGTCGGCTTCGGCGGGAGGCGCCGTGTCGGCCCATCCCACTCCTTCCGTCGGCACTGCCAAAGGCGCGGAGGCGTTCGAGAACTTTCCGTCGCCCGCGAAAACATACGCGAAGGCGTGACGCGTGGTCTCGATCGGGAAAACTTTGCGCTTGCCCGGCGGCACGGAAATGTCCAGGTACATTGGCTCGGCGGCGATGCCATCCACTGGGCCTTTCTTGCCCCAGAAACTTCCGCACACGATGCGCACTCCGGTGCCGTCGTCATCGGTGACCAGGGGAATTTCGGGCGCCTTCACTTCCTGATAGCGCGGCTCCGTCATCTTCAACGATGAAGGCAAATTGGCCCACAACTGGAAGCCGTGCATGCGTCCAGACTGGTCGCCCTTAGGCATTTCCTGATGAATGATGCCGCGGCCCGCCGTCATCCACTGCACGTCGCCAGCCGCTATTTCACCGTGATTTCCCATACTATCGCCGTGCTCCACAGTTCCCGCCAGTACGTACGTGATGGTCTCGATGCCGCGGTGCGGATGCCAGGGAAAGCCCTTAAGGTAATCGTCGGGAACGTCGTTGCGGAAATCGTCAAGCAGCAGGAAGGGATCGAAATCGGACGTGTTGCCGAAACCGAACGCGCGCCGAAGATGGACGCCCGCGCCTTCCAAGGTAGGTTTGGATTTGATCAGTTTCTTGACGGGTCGAATAGACAAGTGGGCCTCCGTATCGAGGGTAGCGTACAATCTATCAATGAAGCGACTCCTGCCCTTCCTTTTCACGCTCCCCTTGCTCGCGCAGCAGCCGGAAACACGCCTGAATCCCACAGTAAAGGAGATCGTAGATTCCATTTCGGAGGAGCGCGTCGCGGCCACCCTCAAGAAGCTGGAAAGCTTCGGAACGCGCTACATTCTGTCGTCGCAGGATGATCCAGCGCACGGCATCGGCGCCGCCAAGAAATGGATTCACGATCAGTTCCAAGGCTACAGTCCGCGGCTGCAGGTAAGTTATCAAGACTTCAACATCAAGAAAGGCGGGCGGCGCGGCCAGGTGATTCGCGACGTCGACTTATCGAATATTGTCGCCGTGCTGCCGGGCACAACCGAGAAGGATCACTACGTCCTGATCACCGGCCACTACGACTCGTTGAATCAGGTTCGAAAACCCTACACGGGCGAAGAGCAGACCATTGCCGAATCCGTTCGGCAGGGAGTCGAGGAAAGCGAAGCCCGGCGCTATTGGAAGACCCTGCCGTTGGAGCGCGAACGTGGTCCGTTGGATTTTGAAGCCACCGCCGCCGAGCCTATCGCGCCTGGAGTAACGGATGACGGCAGCGGAACGGCCGCTGTTATGGAACTGGCCCGCGTGATGAGCGCGTATCAGTTCGACAAGACCATCGTGTTCGTCGCCTTCGCAGCGGAAGAAGTGGGCTTGAGCGGGAGCCAGGTCTATGCTGCCCAGGCCAAGCAAGACCACATGCAGATTGAAGCGGTGCTGAACAACGACATCATCGGCAGCGATGTTTCGGGCAACGGGCGATCCATTACGAACGTGCTACGCGTATTCTCCTCCAGCCCGGACGATTCAGCGCCCCGTGAACTCGCTCGCTACACCAAGCTGATAGCCGAGCGCTACGTGCCGTCCATGCAGGTCCAGATGGTATTCCGCGGCGATCGATTTCTGCGCGGTGGCGATCATCGGCCTTTCGTAGAGGCAGGCTTCCCGGCCGTGCGCCTCACCAGCGCGAGCGAGAACTTCGATAATCAGCACACCACCACCGACACGTTCGCCAATACGTCGGTTCCCTACGCCACTCGTGCGGCTCGCATGAACGCCGCGGTGCTTGCCAGTCTCGCTCTGGCCCCGGCGCCTCCGGTGCTGAATTGGACCTGGGCTTCGGGACCGAATAAAGGCGGCCACGAGCCAATGCTGACGCGCGGAAAGTCAGGCTACGATGCAGTGTTGCGCTGGCTGCCCAACACGGAGCCGGATCTGGCGGGCTACGCGGTGCTGCTGCGCTCAACCACCTCGCCGGTTTGGGAACGCGAGATCTGGGTTGGCAACGTAACCACCTACACAATGCCGGACCTCTCCATCGACGATATTGTCATCGGCGTAAAAGCAGTCGACACGATGGGAACCAGAGCGTGGTTTCGTGCTACGCTGAACCCGTTCTGCCGGGAACGCTTACGCCCGCTGAGAAGAAGTAGCGGGCGCCGTGGTGCAAAAGCGGTCAAAGGCCGCAGTAAGCATCTGGGCGATCTCCGCCGGCTCGCGCCGCTCGATTTCGCTCCGATGAATCATGTACACCGGCTTGCCGTCTTGGAACAGCGCCATGGAAGGCGACGACGGTGGATAGTCCGACAAAATGTTTCGCAGATGCGCGACCGCCGCTTCATCACCGCCCGCGAAAACAGCAGCGGCCTTTGCAGGTCGAGCCGAATGCTTGAGCGCCATTCCGATGGCTGGTCGCGCACGGCCCGCAGCGCATCCACACACCGAATTGACGATCATCAGGACCGAACCACTGCCCGGCGCAAGCAACCGGTCCACGTCTGCTGGAGTGCGAGCCTCCTCCACACCGTGACGGGTCAGATCGGAGCGCATGGGAGCGATGAGAACTTCAGAATAGGGCACGAATTGATTTTAGCAGGGGTGTCAAGCTACGCGCCGGGCCGGTTCATCAGAAACGTGGTCGTAGATTCAAAGAACGATCGCAGGATCTGTCGCGGCTCTTCGGAAATCGTGGCTTCATCCAGCGCTCGCGTCATCAACTGTAGCCAGCGATCCCGCGCCGTCTGTCCGATGGCGAAGGGTGCATGGCGAATGCGGAGCCGAGGATGCCCGCGCTGTTCCACGTAAATCTGCGGGCCCCCGAAACGTCCGATCAGGAAATCCCTCAGCCGCTGTTTCGCGCCTTCCAAATCATGCGCCGGATACATCGGCCCCAGGACGTCGTCGGACGGAACCTGGCGGTAAAACGCGTCAGCCAGGCGCTCAAATCCCGCTTGCCCGATGGCGGCGAAAACGTGTTGCTCTTCCATTCCAACCGATCCTAGCAGGTGATTGGATCGCGGTAGGAATCAGGCGTGAAGCGAACCGGTTCATGATCGTACCGGCAACACTTCATTCCAACTTAATCGGTTTGTTGAATTCTTCGGCTGTCCACCATTTCTTCGCTCGAACCCCCGCCTCTTCTGAAAGTATTTTGTCCATCGCCATTGAAAGCTCCTCGACCCGACCCTGCGTCGCAATCTTTCTTAGAAGGCGTCGGACGAAAGGTTTTTGTGGCTCGATAAAGCAAAGGAACCCGTCCGGGTACTCCTCATAATTGCCGCAGCCAATCCAAAGTCGGAAGCCTTCGTTCTTGATGGGAACGACCCAGCCCCAGTCTTCCGTAAGCAGCTCTTCGGGTTCAAAGCCGAGCTTACCGAGACCGTCCGAAATGAACTCAGCCAGACGCTTCCCGAATCTGCCCGGGTTGATCTGCTCGTCTCCGCCATCGTCTGGAGGAAACCTGTCCGATCTGAACTCAACGAAAGTTTTCATCCTTACGCCGGAACCTTCGCCTCCACCCACGCGCGAATCACATCAAACACCTGCCGGTTATTCGTCTCCAGCATCATGAAGTGCCCGTTGCCGAGGATGCCTTTGTCCTTCAGCTGAAGCTCCTCGGCGTCGCATCCGGCTTGCTTCAGGAACGCCACCACCGGCGGACCCTGCGTGCGTCCCGACGATTCCGCCGTCACCATCACGATCGGAATGCCTTGCAAGTTTTTCAGCTTGCGTGCCGGCTCCTGCTGCAGCTTATATGCAGGCGTGATCCCCGCAGCCGCAACCTCTCGCGTGCGAAATTCGCTTGGATCGCCAATCGGTGGATCGTACACTGGCGGAATGTCCGTCAGTCCCCACGCCGTGCCCACGCCGAACGGCATCCCCGCGCCTTCTACATTGACGATCGCCTTCACCAGCTTGGGACGTTCGTTCGCCACCAGCCAACTGAACGGCCCGCCAGCGGAATGAACCTGAATAATCGCCGGTCCGATTTTGTCGAGCATCTCCGCGCCCCGGCTCGCCCACAGTTTGTGCGCCATCACGCTATCCGACGGCGTCGAATTTTGCCCCGCTTGGAAATGATCGACCAACGGATCGCCTTCGTCGCCAGTGCCCATCCAGCGCCGGTTCGGATTATTCGCGGCGCGTTTGAAATCCCCGGTCACGGTATCGAACGTCAGCAGCGGACCGATCGGCCCCAGCGCATCCGGATGATACGGCGCGCGCCCATGGCCCTGCCGATCGACTAGATAAACCTTGTAGCCTTCCTGCAAATAGTAGTGGACCCACCCCGGCTTGCCATTGCCGAGTCCCATGTAATGCGTGCCCTGGCCGCCCCCGCCATGCACCAACACCACCGGGTACGGATGCCGCACCTGCGCAGGGAACAAATACTGCACGTACATTTGCCCCGCGACGATGTTGCCATAGGGCATCTTTTTCACTTCGGTCCCCACCCAGAAGTGGCCTTGCTCGGACAATTTCAACGCGATCGCGTCCGGATTCTTCTTCGTCGCGGGCGGCTTCGCGGCATGCGCGGTTACGTTCTTGTCCATCCAATCCAGAATCGGCTGCAGCACCTCGCGATTGTTCTTCTCCACCATCATCATGTGGCCGTTGCCGTGGACGCCGTGCTGCGCCATGCGCAATTCTTCGGCGGTGCAACCTGCTTGTTTCAGGAACGCGAGCGCCGCGGGAGCGCCAGGCGATGCGAACGACGCTTCCGATGTGACCAACACAATCGGAATGCCCTTCAAGTTTTTCAGCTTGCGCGCAGGCTCTTCCTGAATCCTATATGGACCGACGCCGGGCTCGGGCGAAGGCATCTCCTTGGACTTCAGCTCAGACCAATCCTTCACCGGCGGATCGTAGGTCATCGGAATGGTCGTCACGCCCCAGCGGCTGGCTTGCGGTCCTTGTCCGAACGGCGCGCCCGCGCCTTCCACCACCACGATTCCTTTCACCAGCGTGGGCCGAACTTCGGCGACCAGGAAACCGAAGGGCCCTCCGGCCGAGTGCGTCATGATGATCGCCGGTCCGATCTTGTCCAACAACTCCGCACCGCGTTCACGCCAAGCCGTATGCGTGAGTTCGATGTTCGAAAGATAAGACCCACCCTGCGACGCCACCAATTGCGCCAAATCGTTCGAACCCACTTCGCCGGTCCCCGGCCATTGATTGTGCAGCTTCGCGAGCCCCAGGCCATTCGGATCGGGCTGCTTGGCGCGCTGTGGCGTGAACATGTTCGAGATCTGGTCCAGCGTGATGTTCTGTTGCGGGAACGGTCCGTTCAGATCGGGATGAAAAGGCGAGCGGCCGTGACCGGGCCGATCCACAACGTAAACCTTGTATCCCGCTTGCACCAGCAGCGTGGCCCATCCAGGACGGCCGTCGGGACAACACATCCAGTCGGTGCCCTGGCCGCCCCCGCCGTGCACCAGCACGATCGGGTAAGGATGGCGGACGCGCGCCGGAATCTGGTACTCCACGTACATCTGCTTGCCATTGATCACGGTTCCGCGCGGAATCTCAGCCTTTTCTACGCCGACCCAAAAGAAGCTCCACTCCGCGAGATCGAGTGGCGCCTCGTCGCCGGCTGGCGCTGGTCCGGTCTGGGCAGCAGCCGGGGCGCTCGCCGCTACCGCCCCCAGGATCGACATGGCGCCCGTTGCTACGGCGGCAAAGTCGCGTCGCGTAAGCTCATTCTCTGATGGCATGATCCAGCCTCCTCGTGATACTACTCAACTGAGCATATAAGAAACGTCATGCTTTGGAAAACCGGGAAGAAACCAGCGCGCTCGTTCGTCCAAACCACTGGAATGGTGTTGGACGCCAACGAGACGCAAGTGATCGAAGCCGTCATCGAAGGTTGCCGGCGTGGCGATCGTGATGCATTCCGTGCGTCTGTTCGAAGCCTACAAGGACCGCGTCTACTCCATCGCGCTGCGCTATTCCGGCAATCCCGCCGCCGCCATGGATATCGCGCAGGACACGTTTCTGAAGCTGCTTTCGCGCATCGGCGACTATCGCTCCGAAGCGAGCTTCGATTCGTGGCTTTACCGGCTGGTGGTGAACAGCTGCATCGACGATCAGCGGCGCGGAAAAAGAACGGCGCCATTTCTCGATGGTCTGATCGACGTGGTCTGTGCGCCCTGTCGAAAGCGTTCTGCATACCCTCATGCGCGCTGAAACCGAGAAGCGCGTCCAAGATGTAGTGGCGAAACTCGCGCCCGAGCATCGAATCGTGATCGTGCTGCGCTATACCGAAGGCCTGTCCTACGACGAGATCGCCGCGCATCGTCGGACTGCTCGCCCGGAACGGTGGCCTCCCGACTGAACCGCGCGCACAAAATCCTGGAGCGGAGGCTGTCCCCATGGAGATGAATCTGCCGTTGGAATCTCATCTGCGCCAAGGGCTGCGCGAAGTCACAGCACCGCCGGAGCTTTGGGATCGTGTGCAGTCTGGTGAAGCCCCAAAGCCGCTCGCGGCGAGCCGCAGTTTTGTCTGGACGCTGGCTCTCGCCGTTGCTCTAGCCGCAGTGGCGTTGTCTCTGGTTCGCTCGCCCGCGCGTTCCGATTCGCAACAAATCGCCTTTCGTTGCCAAAATCCCGCGCAATTGCGTGCCTGGGTGCAGGCCAATACGGGTTTCAACGTCCCCTTGCGAGCTTCCCTCCCACCGTCCATTCAATTGATCGGAGCCCGCAGGGTCGCAAACAGCGCCGAGATCGCATACCGGGCAGGGAATCGCGACGCGGTCCTCCTGGTCTCCCGGGCCGATGGCTCAGCCAATATTTCCAACATTCCCCACAATCGCGCCACCGGCAATGTTTCATCGTGGATCATGGCGGGGCAGCGTTTCACCCTCGCCTGCGCGGATCCTGCCGCTCTCCAGCTCGCCTGCAAGCTCTGCCATCTGGATTAGTTTCGCGGGCCTTGCAGACTCATTTGGATTCGTCTGAATCCGAATCGGATTCTGCTTTATCGTATGTGCATGGCCAAACTCACAGGAAAAGTCGCGGTCGTGACCGGCGCATCCAAGGGAATCGGCGCGGCGATTGCCGAAGAACTAGCGAAAGACGGGGCGTCTGTCGTCGTCAATTACGCCACCAGCGCTGCCGGTGCGGAAGCCGTCGTGGCGAAAATCAAGGCCACAGGTGGAAAAGCCAAGGCCGTTCAGGCGGACGTCAACAAGCCGGCCGAATCTAAGCAACTCATCGCAGCCGCTCTTTCGGAATTTGGTCGGCTGGATATTTTGGTCAACAATGCCGGCGTCTTTGAATCTTTGCCGCTGGAGAAGATCACGGAAGCACACTTCGATCGCATGTTCAATCTCAACGTCAAAGGGCTCCTTTTTGTCACGCAAGCCGCGGCCGGAGCGATTGGCGAGCACGGAGGAAGCATCATCAATATCGGCTCTATGTCGTCTCATAGGGCCTCGCCCGGTTGGGCCGTTTATAGCGCCACCAAAGCCGCCGTCGATGTCATCACGCGGGCACTGGCGGGCGAACTCGGTCCAAGGAAGATTCGCGTGAATGCCGTGCTTCCTGGGCCGGTGGAGACCGAAGGTGCCCAGTCCATGGCCGAATGGGACCGCTTGAAAACGCTGCTCGTGCCGCAGACGCCGTTACGCCGCGTCGGGCGTCCGCGCGACATCGCGACCGTCGTTTCCTTCCTCGCTTCTGACGACGCCGGCTGGATCACGGGCCAGATCCTACCCACTGCCGGCGGATTGCGTTAGCGGATATCGCCGTCTGAATCCAAATCGGATTCTGCTTCATCGTATGGGCATGGCAAAACTCACAGGAAAAGTCGCGGTCGTTACCGGCGCATCGAAGGGAATTGGCGCGGCGATCGCCGAAGAACTAGCGAAGGACGGCGCTTCCGTCATCGTCAATTACGCCAGCAGCGCCGCGGGCGCGGAAGCAGTTGTGGCAAAAATCAAAGCGGCGGGCGGAAAAGCTAAGGCCGTTCACGCGGACGTCAACAAGCCCGCCGAAGCCAAGCAGCTCATCGCAGCCGCTGTCTCCGAATTTGGCCGGCTCGATATTTTGGTCAACAACGCGGCCGTTTACGACTTTCTTCCACTGGACAAGATCACCGAAGCGCACTTCGATCGCATGTTCAACCTCAACGTCAAAGGGCTCCTGTTCGCCACCCAGGCCGCAGCCGCCGCCATTGGCGAGCACGGTGGAACCATCATCAACATCGGCTCCATGGCTTCGCTTGCGTCGCCTCCCGGATCGTCCGTGTATAGCGCCACCAAAGGCGCCGTCGATGTCATCACCAGGGCACTGGCTGGCGAACTCGGCCCAAAGAAGATTCGCGTGAATGCCGTGCTTCCCGGCCCGGTGGAAACAGAAGGTACGCAGTCCATGGCCGAATGGGATCAGTTTAAGGCCATGCTCGTGCCACAGACGCCGTTGGGCCGCGTTGGTCAGCCGCGCGATATCTCAACCGTGGTTTCTTTCCTGGCTTCCGACGACGCCGGTTGGATCACGGGCCAAATCCTGCCGACGGCCGGCGGATTGCGTTAGAGAAATATAGGCCTTATTGCCGCGGCTCGCTGCTCGGCGGCACCACGCCCTGGATTCGCATATACGTCACCAGATTGCCGTAATGCTCCATAGTGTGGGCGACGTTAAAATCCAGCATGCTGAGCCGCGTGATCTTGGCTCCGCCGAACGCCGGGATCATTTCCGACGCTGTCACATCCGTCATTCCGGCATAAATCGCATCGCAATAGGCGAAGGCGGCCTTCAGCGCAGTCACAATGTCCGCTTTCGTTTTCACCTTCTGCTCGATGCCCTTGTCGTCATGATTACCGGCCGCTCCGCCGCAGAATTCGTACTGCCCATCGGCAACGTGCGCCAGCAGTTGTCCATAGCTTCGGACGCTGTCGGTGGGCTTGAAGGCGTATTTATCCTCCGCCATCTTGTCGGCCGATCGCAGGATGTCCCGCTTGGCGTTCTCGTAGAAAACTTTGGAACTCGTAACCAGCGGATTAATGGTGACCACTCCGGTTTGCGCCCAGGCTCCGGATGCCGCGAACAATAAAATGATTGGCCAACGCACGTGGGTTGTCCTCCTGAATTTGTAAACGTCCAATCTTACCAAGTTCGACCAAGCTTAACGGCGCTTCGCCTTTTCAATCTCTCGCGCGGCCGACGGAGCGACATCTAATCCGTTCGCGGCCTGACGCATTCGCCAAGCTACCAAAATCATAGCCAGCACGATCGCGACGGCAATCACGAATACCAATTTCTTGATCAAGCTCAGGCTTTCGAGAGCAGCGTTCCAAACCCCGGCGCGCGCCCGCTCAATCCCAGCAATCTTGCGCCCGCCCACAGCGCATGCGGAGTGCTCGAAACAGCCGGCACATGTCCGCGCTGCTCCAATGGCGCCAGGATTTCGAGGGTCCTCAACCCGCCGCAGGACACCAGAATTGCATTCGCTTTGGGCTGCGTCTCCCGAACTCCTACGCAGAATTGCAGCAGGCCATCTTGCGTCACCCGATCCACGTCCTCCACCTTTTCGATGCCCAGGCCTTTCACGCCCAGAACTTCGAATCCCGATTCTTTAAGGAAGACCTTTAGCCGTCGATTCACCTCATCATCGTAGGCCGTGGCCGCCACCACTCTCTTCGCGCCAACCGTCTTTAAGTCCCTCAATGACGCCCGTGCTCATCGTCGTCACAGGCAAGCCGGTCGCCTTCTTCAGCGTCTCCGTGAGGCGTTCATTAAACGCCGCGCCCTTGTAGAAAGCTCAGCGACGTGCCCATCAACACCACGGCGTTCGCGCCCTGCTTCGCGAGCTGTTCCGCCCGCCGGCCCGATGCGATCGATCACCGCGTCGTAGCCTTCCGGCGTCATCGTTTTCAGACCCAGTCCCAACGTCAGGAACTTGATGCCGGTCGGATACATCGCCAGGCCTTCTGGAGGGACCGGTCGCGTGACCGGGAAGATGAGTCCAAGCGTGGGATCGGCGGATTTAGCAACAGCAGCAGCGCCGATGCCCGCCAGCGCAGCCGACAAAAATTGCCTACGGGAATTGTTCATAAAATCACCAGGCCACCATCGCGCCCTCAAACAGCACGCTTAACTCCTCCGGACCAGCGGGTCGCGGCGAGAGCTTCGTTACCCGATGTTGCGGTAACGTTCCTTCCACCAATTTCGGAATATCGGCGGACGTGAAACCGACCTCCCGCAATCCATTCGGCGTCTTCAGCCGCTGCATGAACCAGGTGATGCGCTCGGCCAGAATTCGTCCGGCGTCCTCTTTCTTGCAGCGCGAGACGTCGACGCCCAGCGCCTCCACCGCGTCCATGTGCCGCTCCGGATTCGGACGAAGCCGTAAAACGGAAAACCGCCGGCGCGTTTAATATCACCGAAAACCCGTGCGGAACCATCGGATGATCCGAAACATAACCCGGCGCGCGATAACTCTTGACGTTCCCCGACACCGGATACGACATGCCGTGCGGCAGATGCACTCCGGCGTTTCCAAACCCGACTCCCGCATACGAAGACGCCAGCAGCATATTGGCGCGCGCTTCGTCGTCCGATGGATCCTCCACCGCTCGAACAATATATTGCGCCACCATCCGCAGCGCCTGCAGCGACCAGACATCGCTGATGGGATTCGATCCCTGATACGCCGGGCGAACCAAGGGCCGATCCGGATACGGCCTGCCGGTGTACGGCATCGCTGTATACGACTCGATGGCGTGGCTCAGAATATCCAGGCCGCTCGACGCTGCCACTTGCGGCGGCATGCTGCGAGTATTATCGGGGTCCAGCAATCCCAAGGTCGGTTTCAAGCGGCGGCTCGCGATGCCGGTCTTGGCGTGCATGCGAATCAGGTCGAAAATGCTGACGCCCGTCGTCTCGCTGCCGGTGCCCGCAGTGGTTGGAATCGCAAACAGCGGCTTCAACGGGCCGGGGACGGGCAGCCCCTTGCCGATGGGCGGATTCACGTAATCCAGAAAATCGGCCGGCGGATAAGTAACGTACAGGTTGACGGCCTTCGCGGTGTCGATGGTGGATCCGCCGCCCACCGCCACAAACGCGTCGATACGGCTCCAGTTTCGCGAACGCGATGGCGTCCAGAAACGATTCGTCGGTAGGCTCCACGCGCACGCGATCGTACAGCGTGAAGCTGACGCCGGCCTTCTCAAGCGATTCCAGCACTGTTTGCACCGGTGTCATGCTCGACAATACAGGGTCCGTGATCACCAGCGCTTTGCGAACGCCCAAGTCCGCCAGATCCATTCCAACTTCACGCGTCACGCCCGGCCCAAAGCGGATGTTGGACGCCGCCATTTCAAAAGCAAATTCGTTTTTCATCCCCAGTCGTGATGTTACAGCAAACGAATGGGCGTGCGGAGGGCTATGCTTCCGCCAATGTCTCGACTTCGCCCTCGACGGCGGCTGCCATCTCGGCAAGACCATTGGCGCTACTAGTCGGCGGGGCGGTCTCGATCATCAGAGACGCCAGGGCGGGGCAAAGCTCCAATAGCGACACCAGTTCGTCACCCGCGAAACGCATCCCGCTCTTTCCGATAGAGCGCCAGCACACCCACTACCCGTCCGCCATTCACCAACGGCAACGCCAATGCCGACGAAAGCCCGCGATCGCTCTTCACGTATCCCGGTTCAACCGCCGGATTGCCATTCAGGATCGGCTTGCCAACATCCGCCACCCAACCCACCAAACCTTCGCCCAAAGGGACCGCCAAGTCAGTGAGTCCCGCGCTTTCTGCGCCGCTGACGAATTTCGCGTACACCATTTTGTCGTCGCACGAACACAGAGCGATCGCGTCGTAAGCAATCAGCCGTTGAATCCGCGTGGATGCCACCAGCAAAGCTTCTTCCCACTGCAGCGAACAAAGGCCGGTGGCCGGAATGCTGGTGACCGATTCCTCTTTCTTCCGGCGCAGCGCGCGGGCATGCGCCACGGGATTCGCGCGAACTATCGCGTCCACGGGCGCATCCGCTTCGAAACCTGCCGCTGGAGCGCTGCCCCGGGTAATTTTGATGTCCACCGAAAGCGACGGCGGAGGCGTGACGTGGGTCGCTTTCGCGCGCGCTTCCAACTCGCGATAGCGCGCCTGTAGCGCGCGAACCACGGCAGGGTCGAACGACGTTCCGGCTTCTGAAGCCACGCGAGCCATCGCTTCATCCAATGGCAGAGCCCGCCGATATTGCCTGTCCGACGCCAATGCATCCAGGCAATCTACCGCCGATAAAATGCGCGCGCCTATTGGAATTTCGTTGCCCTTCAGCCCATGTGGATACCCGCTGCCGTCCCACTTTTCATGATGCGAACGCACGATCGGAACCACCGGATATGGAAACTCCACGCGCTCTAAAATTTCCGCGCCCACCACCGGATGGATTTTCATTTTCTCGAATTCAGATCGCGTCAATTTTCCAGGCTTGGAAATTATCGACTCCGGAACCGCCAGCTTGCCGATGTCATGCAGCACCGCCGCGGCCGTCAACGCCTCCAACTCCTGTTGCGAGATCCCCAGATCCTTGCCGATCTCGACCGCGTACAACTGCACGCGCTGCAAGTGATCGTGCGTGGTGTGATCCTTGGCGTCGATCGCCAGCGCCAGCGCCTCAATGGTTCGAAGATGCAACCCGTTCATCGCCGCCATGTGGGTTCGGTCTTGCTCCATCTGGGCCACATGGGTTCTGTTGGACCGATGCACCAGATACACCAGCGGCAGGCAGATCAACGGCAGCTCCCACTGAATGGCCCGTGGAACCGTCTCGATCAGCCACGCCATCGACGCGCCGGCGACATAGTAGGGCAACAACCAGCGCTGGCCGCTCCATACCTTGACCACCCGCTGGCCTTCGGTGAATCCGATAATCACAGCAATGGGAAACGTGTTGAAGAAGAAGTAGGTCAGCGCCATGAGTCCCAAACTCACCGGTTCCAGGAAATGGCCGTGCGAGTACTCGAACACCCTGGCGGTAATGAAGACCGCGATGCAGAGCACGCTGATGTTGAACGCCGTCTGTACCAGTTTCGGCCGCGTCGCGGTGCGCCACGTGCATTGCACCAGCATCGACAACGCCCCTACCAGAAGCGCTTCCGGCAGGCTCAAGTTCACGATCCCCACCAGGATAAACAGCGCGCTGACCGAAACCGTGCCGCGCACTCCTGGCAGCCGCAGCTTCAGCATGGAACCGAACGCCGTCGCCAGCGCGAACGACAGCAGCCGTATGGGATCGCTCGAGTGCCAGTTGGCTACGGTCCAGAGGATCGTCGCAACGCCCAGCCCGATATGTCCGAACAGATGGACTTGGCTGAACAGCTGCCGCGCGAATTGGGATTGTTCCTTCGACATCGGGCCCGGTCGAATTGCTTACTGCTCGCCTTGCGTGCTGGTGCCCCAGGAAACGCTGGTGCCCCAAGACACGCTCGTGCCCCATGAAACACTCGTACCCCACGAAACACTGGTGCCCCACGAAACGCTACTCCCCCAGATGGCGTTAGTTCCCAGCGGCCCCGGAACCAAAACGAAGGGGCCATATACCGTTGAAGTGAGCCAAGCCGGTGTGCTCCACCAAGTCTCCGCAAAATTCGGAACCAGCAACGCTATGCCGAGCAGCGAATTGTAGAGAATCTGCGGCGACGCGGCCGAACCGTGTACTTGATCGTAATCGGTCAGCGCCGACGCGATGTCCACATAGCCCGCCCCCACCGTGAACATGTCATAGAAGTCCGTGTACGTTTGCCCGGTGGTGGGATCGGTCGCCGTACTCGTCACCGGGAAGTTCTTGGACGCCGTCTTCATCAGCCGCGCCTTCACCGTATCCGGCGTCAAGCTGGGATCCTTTTGGAGCATCAGCGCCACTGCGCCCGAAACCACCGGTGTCGCCATGCTGGTCCCGCTCAATTGGAAATAAAGCGGCGTGCCCGAAACTCTGGCATTGGTGTAGGCCGAGGCTGGAAGAATGTTCCCCGGATAATCGTTCACCAGTGTCGATCCCGGGGCCAGTAGCGAGTCCACCAGATTCCCCGGAGCCACCACATCCGGCTTGGCGATCAGGTCGACATTCGTCGGCCCGCGCGAGCTATAACTCGCAATTCGATCGTCGCCGGTGTTCATGGTGGCTTCCGTTTTCATCGCGCCTACCGTGATGGCGTGCGGAGCCGACCCGGGCGACAGGATCGTCGCATACCCGTTGCGCCCTTCATTGCCGGCCGCCACCACCACCACGATGCCCGCGTTCCAGGCCGCTTCCACCGCCTGGCACAGAGGATCCTTTGTGCAGCCTTCAAAGATCGGGCGGCCCAGCGACAGATTGATCACCCGCACGTTGTACTGGCTCTTCAGCTGCACCGCCTTCTGAATAGCCGCGATCACCACGCTATCGCTGCTGGCGCCGTTCTGGTCCAGAACGCGAAGGTCCAAAATATTCACATTCGGCGCGATGCCTTTAAAAGTTCGGAAAGCTCCCAGTTGATCGGATGAGCCGCCGTTTCCCCCCACGATGCCGGCCACATGAGTACCGTGGCCGAAGTCATCGTTGAGAGCTCCCCCAATAAAGCTCTGCCGGTACACCACGCGGCTCTTGGATGAATTGGCCGCATTGAGATCGGGATGGTTGTAGATTCCGCTGTCGATCACAGCTACGCCGATTCCGGTTCCATCCAACCCATAGCTCCAGGCTTGTGGAGCGCTGACCGCGGCGGCCGTGTAGTCCAGCGAAGCGCCCAACGGCCGGTCCAGCGAGATGTAGGCCACGTTCGACTGATTCGACAAGGACACAACCTGGTTTGGTTGCAGCGTCGCCGATACCGCCGGGATCAACGAAAACACCGTGTGGAGCACGCCTCCCAGCAAATTGACAACGGCGCCCAGCAGGCCTCCCAACAGCCCGCCCGACGGTTGGGGCGGTGGCGTGGTGTATTGCACGATCACGTTGACGTTGTTCGACGGATTCGCCAGCAGTTGCTGCAGGTCCGGCGAGATCTTGGTGTTATCGGCGAAGGCCCGTCCGGCCAGAAATAGAAAGAATGCGATAAGTGCCGTTCGGGCGGCGCGTCTGGAATACTTGAGCGAGTCCACTGGCATAACGGCGGTAACAAAAGCACGCCAGCCGCCAGAAACATAAGTGCCTCAAAATGAAGCCGTTGCATTCTCGGCCCATTCTGTTTTAGGCCAACTTGTCCCACCTGCCCGGGACAAACTGGCGCTCTATCGGGGGATTACTTGGTGGTCTGCTTCTCGCTCGGAAGCGCCTTCGGCATGCTCACCCGAGGCATCATCTGTTCGCGCATCGCGGTGTTATAAACGAACGCCGCCATAATGGCCGCGCATTGCATCATGTCGCCCGGCTGCACTCGGTCGTACAAGTCCATATTGGAATGATGGGTGCGCGTCGAATAATCCATCGGATCCTGCACGAAGTTGAAGCCGGGGAGGCCGACGTAAGCGAACGAAGTGTGGTCGGTGGCGGCGGGGCGTCGGGTTCCAAGCGCTGTGATGTTGGTAACCGCGGTCGCGCCGAGATCGTTGAACGGCTTCAGCCATTGCTCGAAAATCGGCTTCGCCTCATCGTTTCCAGGCGCCGAAATGCCGCGAAAACGCCCGGTTCCCGTGTCGTCGTTATAGTACGCCGATAGCTTGAAGTACTCCGGCTTCGGCAGCATGGTTTCGCGATCGGCGAAATGCTGCTTCACGTACGCCTGCGACCCGAGCAATCCCTGCTCCTCGCCGCCCCACAGCGCGATGCGAACGGTCCGGTCCATTTTCAGGTTGAGCGTCTTCAGAATTCGCACCGCTTCGATCGCCACCGCCGAGCCAGTGCCGTTGTCGGTTGCGCCCGTGCCGCCGTGCCAGGAATCCAGGTGCGCGCCCAGCATCACGACTTCATCCTTCTTGCGCCCGCCGGGAATCTCGCCCACCACGTTGAACGAATCTGTCGGCGAATCGAAGAACTGGGCTTGAATATCGAACTCCAGCTTCACCGGAATGTTGTGATCCAGCAGCCGCACCACGCGGTTGTAATGTTCCGGCGTCACGACCACCATGGGCGGCGGCACCGGATCCTTGGGATCGCGCGATCCGCCGGCCTGGCCAAACACGATCCCCGCATCGCCGATATTGCCCGACTGCATCACCACCACCGCGCCTTCGTCTTTCAGGTATTGGTTCACTTTGTTGCGAAACGCGGTGCGCTTCTGCTGCTCCGGCGTTTGCTGCGGCCCAAGCGGGCGGAAGATAGTCGGCAGCTGCCCGGGCGCCACGTTCTGCGCGAGATCGGCGTCGGTGAGCCGGCGTCCCGGCGGATCTGTCGGCATCGCAAGCTCGCGCGATTTCATGGACAGCACAATCTTGCCGCGCAGCTTGCCCTTGAATTTCTCAAGGTCTGCGTCGGTTTCCAGCGGCGCATAAATGGCTTCGGCTTGCACCGGACCCGTGGTTCCGGGTGACCAGGCCAGCGGGAATCCGATCAGCGGCGCGTAGGCGGGCTCCAACATGTGGCCGGCGAAGCGCGTATACGTCCAGCCGCGTCCAAAAGGTCCCCAGGTTTCTTCACGCACATCGGCCAGGCCGTATTCCTGCAGCCGCTTCACCACCCAATCGCCGGCCGACTTAAATCCGGGCGAGTTGGTAAGGCGTGGGCCATTGGCGTCGGTGAGATAAAAGACGTGCTCCATGACCTTGGAATTTTCCATGGCCTCAGCTTTAATGCGATGGATAACCGCGAGATCCATCGGTTCTTGGGAATAGGCTGACAGGGCGGAGAAAACGAAAATGGTGCTAAGTCCGCGCAACAGCGCTCGGGACGTCATGGGCAGCTCCTTCATTAGAGGGTAAACCATGCTTCGGGCTGGGTGGCGCGGCTAGCAGTAAAATAGTTTCATGGATTGGAGCCGATGACAATAAACCTGAAGCCCGAGCAGCAACGCGTGATCGATTTGGCCGTCCAGTCTGGGGCGTACCAGAACCCCGACGAAGTCCTAGATCAGGCTTTGGAGATCATCCGCGAACAACTCGATGTTGAGGATTGGATGGCCGAGCAGCGCGACGCCGTTGCCACGCACGTCGCAACGGGCTTCGCGCAGGCCGAGCGTGAAGAATTGATGGACGGTGACGCGGCGGTTGAGATGTTGCGGCAACGGCGCGCCGAGCGCCTGAAATCGCAGGGGTGAACGCATCATTTGCGTTCACGTCTCTTGCTATCGAAGTCCCCGATCCCGGCCAAAATTCCGGTCACAATGTCGGTCCATCTCTAGTAATCGAGCATGGCGCGGATCAGTCAGTCGTAGAAATCCCGGCGGCGGAGAAAGCCCGCACAGCCGAGATGCCACACTGGCAATTCGGGGGACGAGCCGGATCCGGCAGCGCAATTCTTCGGTTCCCCTTCGCTCATGAGCATCTGTAGCAGTGCTTCTACGGAAACTCCCCTCTTGCGAGCTTCGTCAATCAGGCTAACCTCGGTTTGGCGCGACAGTTCCAGACTCATTTGATCGTTCCTCGCTTCAAGTTACCGCGACAATTACCTCGCGCCGCTACTTGAAAGGAATATCGACTTCGACATAACTACTCGGCCCTGCCGCGTCCACGGCCGCAAGAATCCGATCAACGTATCGGCGGACGGCCGGCCACTGCGAGTTACCCAATACCACGAATGCGATTTTGCGGCCTGCCAGGTTTTGCTGATATCGAATGTTCTTGTCCGTGGTGAGTAGAACTTCAAACCCCGCAGCCTCCGCAACCGCCAACAGATCGCCGTTTACCAATCTCTGCCATCCGCGCTCGATTGCCTCAACTCTCGATTGCCTCAACTACGGTGTGGCTCTCAAGGGCGTACTTCAACGGAGCCGGGACGCCGTTATCGAACAGAATGAGCATCTACCGTGTGCGGCGAGGGACGCGAAGGCGCGGGCGCGTCGAGGCTCCGTGCCGCGAATTCGAGCACGGCTTCTACCTGCGCGCGCGTGACGTGGAACCAATCCATGATTTCCTCAATGCTGGCACCCGCGGCCAGATTCTCGAACACAGTGGAGACAGGCATCCGACTATCCCGAAACACCCACGCACCGCTGCGCTTCCCAGGAATACTCTCTACGGCCGGACACTGTGACCAATCGAGATTCGCCATCGCGACACCTCCTCCTACAAGATAGCGTCAAGGGCGCGCCGAGATTTTGATATGCTTCCCCAGAGGCATTTTTTGGAGGTGTGCACTATGAACATACGTTGGATCGCCAGTGCTGCTTTGCTCGCAGCGGGGCTTTCTCTTACTCCCCCGGCACAGGCCCACCACAGCAACTCGGCTTTTTACGTCACCAAGGTAATTACCATCAAAGGCGTTGTCAAGGAGTTCCGCTGGAGCAACCCGCACGTCTGGATCATCCTGACCGTGGAGGACGACAAAGGCAACAAAGTGGATTGGAAGGTGGAAGGCCGGCCCCCTGGAATCCTGGGACGCGCTGGCTGGACGCCGAAATCGGTGAAGCCCGGCGAGACCATCACCGTCGACTTGAGCCCCGCCAAGGACGACACCGCCTCCGGTCTCATTGCCCGCGTCACCAAAGAGGACGGCACCATCCTCTCCAACGCGCCGCCCCCCACGGAGTAACCATATGAAGCTCCACTTGACGTTACTCGGTCTGATCGCCGGAGCGCTCATGCTCCAGGCGCAGAAAACGCCGCCGGATTTCTCGGGCGTGTATTATCCGCTCAATCCGTTCGGTCGATTTACCGGTGGTCCGGCTGCCGGAGCGGCCACTCCACGGCCAAATGGTCCTCCGCCTCGCCCGACAGCCTCAGCTCCCTTATCCGATGGATCGCGAGGCCGCACGCCCGATGAGCCATCGCTCACGCCCGAATACATGGCCAAGTGGCAAATGATCAGCAAGACGCGCATCGCAGGCACCGGCGAATACGACCTAACGGCCAAGTGCCTCCCTCCCGGAATGCCCGGCATGATGAGCATGCCTTATGGCATGGAGGTGATGCAGAATAACGCCAAGATCACCTTCTTCAGCGAGCTCAACGACGCTCTGCGCCGCGTTTATTTGGACGGGCGCAAGCCATCGCAGAAGGTTCTGGACGATCCCACTTACGCCGGTTATTCCACCGGCCACTGGGAAGGCGACACCCTGGTCGTTGAAACAGTCGCACTGCGCGACAACACGTTCATCGAAGGCTTCACCCCGCACAGCGACGAGATGACAGTCCATGAGCGCATCCGATTCAAAGAGCCGGGACTGCTGGAAGATACCATCACCGTCACCGATCCCAAAGCGCTGACGAAGCCGTGGGAGACGGTGAAGACCTATCGGAAAGCGACTCGAGAGAAAGGCAACGACGAGTTGCGCGAATTTGCATGCCCCGAGGGACTGGGCGAGGCGAAATGAACGCCCGCGTTTTGTGGCTGGCTGTCGCCGTTCCCGTCGCTTTGGCCGCGCAGTCCCCGCCGGATTTCTCTGGCGTCTATTATCCGATCAATCCGTTCGGACGCTTTACCGGCGGACCTGCTGCCGGAGCAGCTCCCCGGCAAGGACCGCCGCCCAAGCCCACTGCATCGGCGCCCGCTCGGCGATGGTTCCAATGGACGCAGGCCCGATGAACCGTTGCTGAAGCCTGAATACCTGGCGAAATGGCAAGAGATCAGCAAGACGCTGGTGGCCGGTTCATCGAAATACGATTCCACGGCGAATTGTCTGCCGCCTGGAATGCCTTCCATGATGAGCATGTTCTATGGCATGGAAATCATGCAGAATAACGGCAAGATCACTTTCTTCAGCGAATTGAACGACGCCTTGCGGCGTGTCTACCTGGACGGTCGCAAGCCTTCGCAGAAGGTTCTGGATGATCCCACCTACGCTGGTTATTCCACCGGACACTGGGAAGGCGACACCTTGGTGGTGGATACGGTGGCGCTGCGCGGCGATTCTTTCATTGAAGGATTCACGCCGCATAGCGACGAAATGACAGTCCACGAGCGTATCCGATTCAAAGAGCCGGGACTGCTGGAGGATACGATCATCGTCACTGATCCGAAAGCGCTAACCAAACCTTGGGAAACCGTGAAGACTTACCGGAGGGCGACGCGGGAATCAGGAACGGATGAGCTGCGAGAATTCGCTTGCCCGGAAGGGCTGGCCGAAGCGAAGTAGGCTCCGGCCAGGTGAGGATTTGTTAGGTTACCAGCGGCGTCCGTAGCCCCAGCGGCCGCCATATCCATATCCAAAGACCACCGAGGGTCCGTAGAAATACGGGTACGGATAAGGGTATGCCGGCGCATAATAACCGCCGTAGTAGGGTGGTGGCGGAGGCGCGCCATAGACACCCGGTCCATAAGCAGGACGCGGCGCAGGTGGCCGCGCCATGCGAGCGTTGTAATCAATCGGTGGAACCGGTTGGAAAGCCTGCTGCGAATTGTCCAGCGTAATCGGTGTCTGCATGCTGAACGTCATGGGAGTTTCAGGGGTCACCACCGTTGCCCGTCCACGCGTGAACAGCACGCCGATGGTGGAAACCACCAGGCCCGCCGCCGCGCCCACTCCCGCGCCAACTCCGCCGTTCACGCCCGCGCCGATCGCCGCGCCGGTTGCCGTGGTAGCGCCAATGGCGAACGCATCACGTCCATAAGACGTGTTCCCTTTGCGGTCGATCAACGTGGTCTTCACTTGGATCTGCCGGCCGTCAGCCAGCTGAATTCCGGTCAGTTCCAACTTCAGGTGCGAAACGCCCGATACCCGGCCGGCCTTCTGAGCTTCGGTCACCATACCCGTCACGATTTCGCCGCGCCGCGCGATCAACAATCCATTCACGACAATCGGTTCCAGCAGCGTGCCGGTAAACGCGTCGCCTGTTTGGTTGTGGTCGCTCGATAACGGCTCGTTCAAGCGCATCGTAACCCAGGTGTTCGCGGGCACTGTAATAGTGGTCGGAATGTAGCGCTGCTGCGGAACCGGGGTGGCGGACCTGCTGGGGATCCGGCGCCGGCGGAGCTTCAGCCGCCGGCGTACCCGGATCAGGCGTTCCTTGATCGGGCGGAGCAGCTTGCGGATCCGGTGGCTGGAACTTGCGCCATCCACCGTTGGAAGAAGAAGGCGGCGGCTGGGGCGGATTATCCTGAGCCACGCCCGGCAGTGTCCCGACTAATGTTAGGGCCAAGACGGAAGCGGCAATCGAGGTAAATCTTGATGTTTGCTTTCATGATCATCGTGCCTCTCAAGTAAGCCCAATAGCATCTCAGTTGCCATGACTAAGTGCCTGTAAAATAGAGACTTTCCGCCTACCGCCTTGGCCGAGGGAAACCAGTCTGGTGGTTTTCAACCAGCGGTGCCCTTCCGCGTCGCCTCGCTACCAAGATACACCGTAGCCGGAGATCTGCCATCTCGCACCTGTTTGCGTCAATTCGGTTTTCTCTGGTGCCCGAGCGCACAGAAGAGTTGCGCGTCTCTTGGCAGGTCCTCCCGGGGTCACGAGTCGCCACTCCGGACGGTTGATTATGGCTCTGCAGAACTCTTTGCTTATGCCAGACGGACATCCTCCCGTGGAAGCAGCACGCAGGAATGCATCCGCCGCTGGCTCTGGGGAGCGAGAACGAAACGGGTTCATTATGGGTAGTTTGCGTCTACTTCAAAGAGAACGGGTTTCGACACGAACCACGAGCCGACGAACGCGATGGCACAAAGAGCGGGCAGTAGGGCTAGACGTCGGGACGGTAAGCGCATATCAATATAAACTTGCTTCGCCGGGAGGACGGGTCTTCCAGCGGCGGTGGATCCAAAGCCATTGCCCGGGGTGCTCCCGGATGACTTTCTCCAGAACCTCGTGCAGCTGTTCTGTGTCAGCAGCAGGGTCGCCAGTAATATCAAGTGGAGGATGAAATGTAAGAACGTATCTCTTTTCATCTTCATGCCATATGGCGAATCCTGGGATAACAGCGGCGCCAGTCTTCGCCGGCGATTTTCGCAAAGGCTGTATTGGCGCAGGCGGGGTCCCGAAGAAATCGACGAATACTCCTTCCGGCGAGCGACGTGTTCTGATCGATCAGAACGCCGACGGCTTCGTTTTGATGCAGAGCGCGCAGGACTGCTCGGGCGCTATCCCACTTTACGATCAGGTGGTTACCGGAAAGCTGACGGCGATCCTCCACCAGCCGATCGACGCCAGGATTGTCCAAAGGCCGGATCATGATATGCATCGGCTCGGTCATCAGGCGCGTGGGCGAAGGCGCTGAGCTCCCAATTTCCGAAGTGCGCAGTGGCGAAAAGGATGCCACGGCCGGCTTTTTTGGCCTCCAAATAGTGCTCCAGACCCTCATAACGGATCAAATTTGTGTACATTTTCGCGCGTGAATTTGCGGGAACCGGGCGAAGATCCAGATGAGCCGCGCGATGGTCCGGAAGACCTCGTCGGCGATGGCCCGGCGCTCGGCAGTCGATTTTTCGGGATAGGCCAGTTCCAGGTTGCGCATCGCGGTGCGGCGCAGGCGCGGGATGGCGAGATCGAGCAGTCGCGCGTAGAAGCGCGCCAGCCAGAAGCGGCGCATGGGCCAGCGACCAGAGGAGCAGATCGCTGTTACTCGATCCACCCGCCGCCAAGCACCAGATCGCCGTCGTAGAACACCGCCGCCTGGCCGGGCGTGACGGCGCGCTGCGGCTCATCGAAGTGAACTTCCACGCGCGTGCGCATCCGACGTGGGCGAGATGGTGGCATCGGCCGCGAGGTGCTTGTTGCGAATCTTGACTTGTGCGCGAATGGGCGCGTGGATCGGCGCGATCGAGATCCAGTTCATGTCTCTGGCGGTCAGCCGCGCGCGCAGCAAGTCCTCGTTGCGGCCCACGATCACGCGCTGCGAAGCGGGCTCGGTGGCGATGACGTAGAGCGGCTCGCCCGCCGCGATGCGCAAGCCCGCGCCGCTGGCCGACGGTGAAATGATGCACGCCCGCGTGCTCGCCCAGCACGCGGCCGTCGGTGTCGCGAATTTCGCCGTGCGTTTCCTCCGGAGCGATCCCGCGCTCGCGGAAGTAAGCGTCGATGAAAGCCGCATAGTCGCCGTTGGGAACGAAGCAAATCTCCTGGCTGTCGGGCTTCGCGGCCACCGGCAATCCCAACTCGCGAGCCAGATCGCGCACTTGCGGCTTGGTGTATCCGCCCAAGGGAAAATCGGTGCGGGCCAGCTGCTCCTGCTTCAGGCCGAAGAGGAAATAGGTCTGGTCCTTGGAGTGGTCCACGCCCCGGCGCATCTGATAGCGGCCCGTCGCGTCGTCAAAGCCGATGCGCGCGTAATGGCCGGTGGCGATGCGCTCCGCGCCCACGCCGGCCGCCATATCCAGAAACTGATCGAACTTGATGAAGTTGTTGCAGAGCGTGCAGGGGATGGGCGTGCGGCCGGCCAGATAATCGTCGATGAAGGGCTTCACCACCTGCTCTTCGAAGCCGGCTTCGAAGTTGACGACGTAATAGGGAATGCCCAGCTGCTGCGCGACGTGGCGGGCGTCGTAGACATCGTCGAGCGAACAGCATCGGCCGGTGACGCCGCCTTCGGGGGCCAGTTCCGGCAAGCGGCGCTGGTTCCAGAGCTGCATGGTCAAGCCCACGATGCGCTGGCCCTGGCGCTGCAATAATCCCGCGACGACGGAGCTGTCGACTCCGCCCGACATTGCGACGGCGATAGGGGCTTGATCAGGCACTGGTGTAGGTCGGTGAAAGCTTGCGCAACTGCGCGGCGGATTCGGCGACGGCTTCGATCAACGCGTTCACTTGCTCTTCATTGTTGGAGTGCGCCGAGCGAAAAACGCAAGCTGGCTCGCGCGCGTTCGGGTGGCAGGCCCATGGCCAGCAGCACGTGAGAAGGCTCCACTGCGCCGCTGGAACAGGCCGAGCCGCTCGATACCGCGAAGCCTTTGAGGTCGAGCGAGATCACCAGCGCTTCGCCCTCCAGGCCGTCGAAATAGATGTTGGTGGTGTTGGGAGTGCGGGGCCCGTTGCCGCGCATTGACGCCGGAGTCGGGAACGCGTCGCAAGAATTCCTGTTTCCAGCCGATCGCGCAAGCCTTCCAAACGGGCGATCTCCTTCGGCAGAGTCTCGCGCACGATGGCTGCGGCTTTTCCCATCGCCATGGCGCCTGGAACATTTTCGGTGCCGGGCCGCCGCTCGCGCTCATGCTTGCCGCCAAATTGGATGGACCGCAGCTTGGTGCCGTTCTTCACGTACAGCGCGCCGATTCCCTTGGGCGCATAAAACTTGTGGCCGCTGATGGAGTACAGATCCACGCCCAGCGCCCGGACGTCGACTGGAATCTTGCCCGCCGCCTGCACGCCATCGGAATGCATCAGCGCTCCCGCTTCGTGGGCCAGGGCCGCGATTTCCGCTGATAGGCTGCAGGGTCCCAGTTTCGTTGTTGGCATGCATTACGGATACGAGCACGGTTTCGGGTTTCAACGCTTGGCGGACGTCGTCAGGATCAATTAAGCCACCGGGGCGAGGCCGAAGGGCGGTCACCGAAACGCCCAAGCGCTCCAATTCCCGGCAGGTATTCAAGACCGCCGGGTGTTCGATCGCAGTGGTGATCACGTGCTTGCGGGACGCCGTGTTGGCTTGGATGGACCCTAAAATCGCGAGGTTATCCGCCTCGGTCCCGCCGCTGGTAAACACCAGTTCCTTGGGCTCGCAACCCAGCAAACCGGCCGTTTCGCGGCGCGCGGCTTCCAGGCGTTGTTTTGCTAACTGACCATCCTGGTGGATGCTGGAGGCGTTCCCGGGCACTTCAAGTAGCGCTGCAAGCAGGACTTCTAGTACTGATTGAGATACCGGCGTGGTCGCGTTGTGATCAAAGTAGAAACGCCGCACTTCATTTATCAGTTTAACAGTGATAGAGCTGCGGGCTACGCGCCTTATCGGGCTTCCAGGTGCTTCAAGCGGGCATCAAGCACCTCTTCCACGCGATGCAGCTCCGAACGCCAGGTTTCCCTCATGTCGTCAAAGCGCGCATCCATATGGCTGCGAAGATCGTTGAGCCGGGAATTGTTGACAAGAATCCCGACCAGCACTGCCAGTGTGGGTACACCAACTGCGAGCGCCGTTTGAATGGTGGCATCTGCCATTTGGCTTCAGTGTAGCCGACTCCATGACACTATTGAAACCGACGCCTATAATGGCACGTAAGGAACATTATGGGAATAAATCCAGCGCTTCGCGTTGGCATGCTCGTATTGGCCGGCTGGGCCGTCGCGTCGGCGCAGGACTTCCACGCCAACATTGTCACCGAAGACGGGTCGCCGCTTCCGACCACGCCGCAAGTCATTCCGTCTCTTTCCGAACGGCTGGTGTCGGAATGCGTGATCGTGAACATTTTCGGCAACGGGACCATCCGATACGTGATTAACTACCGCTCGCGGCCCTATGATCCGGCGACGGCGGATGTCTGCTCAGGTGACCATCCGGATGAAGGGGTATCGTCCGATGAATGCGACGCTGCGCAATGACGCGACGATCGTGCTCAAGCGGGTCGGGCTCCACGAAGGCTCTACCGTTTCGGCCACGGCCTTAAATGCGCCCGAACCGGCCAGGAAGGCCTACGGAAAGGGCGAGAACGCAATAACGGAGGAAAAATACGCCGCCGCGCAAAAGAACTTCGAGAAGGCCGTCGAAATCGATCCGGATTATGCCGAGGCGTGGAGCGGGCTGGGCGAGGCGCTGCAAAAGCAATCCAAACCGACGGAAGCGCGCACCGCTTTAGAAAAAGCCGTACAGGTGGATCCCAAGTACATCAAGCCTTACATCCAGCTGACGATGCTCGATTTGCAGGAAAAGCGCCCGGAGGATGCGGTGGCGATTTCAGGGCGGGCGGTGGCCATGAATCCGCTGGAGTTCCCGGAGCTGTACTTTTACAACGCCGTCGCGAACTACAATCTGAAGCACTTCGATGTAGCCGAGACCAGTGCGCTGCGGGCGACCGAGCTCGATACCGGCCATGAAGTACCCCGCTCGGAGCTGTTGCTGGGAACTATCTACATCGCGAAAGGCGACCGCTCGGGCGCGCTGCAACATCTGAGGAAGTATCTGGAGATCGTGCCGAAAGCTCCGGACGCCGATCAGGTGAAGAAGACGATCGCGGCGCTAGAAACGCCTGGCGGAGCCGCGAAATAGCGGACTACTACCCCTGCGCGACCTAGTAATCCCAGATGCTGCCGAGCTCGTAGGGCTGAACGTTCGATGTGATGAGTTTTCCATCCACGTAGAGCCCGAACGCCGTCGTGCCGGAGGCTGGCCCGGGCAAAGCGACCTGCAGCCAGCCGCCGAAGGCGGCCGGCAACCCGAGAGCAGCAACATCGAAGTGCCCGCCGGCCGGGAGGACGCCGGATTGGGAAAACGTTCCGTTCACGCCGTCAGCCCCAACTGTCGTAGGTAGCGGCAACTGCCCCACCGCGCTTACCTCATTGCCGTCATATGACAGGTTGACGATGTTTCCGAGAATTGGACAAAGACAACTGTAGTCGATAAGAATCCAGGAGGCTGCGGAAAAGTTGCCTGTCCGGGATTTGACCGTCGGCGCTGAGAATGCGGCCTTCCAAGTGCCTTCGGTGGGATTGATGTTTATAACGGCGTTTCCGGCCTCGCTGGTGGCCACAACAGAAAAAGGCTTGGCTCCGGACACGATGTCAAAGCTGGCCGTGAAGCTTGCGGCGGTAAGCAGAACCGAGTCAATGATATTCGCGTCCACCACGGGGTACAGGGGGCTGATTGATCCGGTCACGTTGGCAACGTTCGCGCCGGCCGCGATCGGAAGGCTCGCAATGTTGCTCTGCCACCCGTTGACTCTGAGATACACCCGGTCGGAGATTGGGCCATTCGGGGTGACATTGAGTTGATAGACGCCCGGAAAACCGGGCGCCAGCCCGGCAAATGCAATGGTCGCCGGTACGTCGCCGACGAAGACGCTCACTTTATCCTCAACAACGTTAAATGGCGGTGTCGCGCTGCCGCCGCTTGCCGATGAGCCGGGCGGGTTGGTCGCCCCCAGCCCCGCGGCATAGAGCACGATGGGCTTGTTAGTGGCTAGGGTCACCGGCTTAAAGTTCGCATCGAACGCAAGCGCACGCCCGGTGCCGGTCTCATTCTTGGTGAATAGGGCCGGTGAGTCCTTACTGAAGAAGTAGTTGAGACTGAACGGAGTACTGGCTCCAGCGGACGTCGTGACCACAACCGGAACAACCGCACTCAGCGGCACCTCAAACGGTATGATGGCGTTGATCTGGCCGGCCGAGACGAAAATGAGCGGCGCCGCGATCCCGCCGATTGTCACTGAGACGCCGTCAAGCTCCGTTAGCAGCGGTACGCTTGCCACCGACGTCGTCTTGGACGCGAGGTTGCTCCCGAAAATCGCGGCCCACGTCCCCGGAGCGAGGTTGCCGCTGTACGAAACGGCATTCAATACCCCCTGCACAACAGGAGGGCCGCTTAAGGTTTGTGCGCAGGCTGATCCGGTTGTGAGGGTCAGAATACAGCAGGAGATAATCGCGAACGCGATTTCTCGCGTCGCTAAAAGGCGCATAGAGTTTTTCATTTAATTGCCTTTCTCGGTATCTCGCCAAATGGGGCCGGGCGTCCCATCATGATTTAATTCTTGGTATTTCTGGTCCGGTCTACATCGTAAAAGCCAGGATTTTCATTTTGGCTGCTGGATCGAGCATAGTCTTTTCATTCTTCGGGCGCAAAGGCCAGCAGCACGTTGCCGGGCGCGCCGCCGAATCGGCCATAGCCGGAGGTCATAAATAGCATTCCGTTTACGATCACGGGGCCGGGTCCATCGATGGCGCCGCCGCGCGCTGCGACGCCGTTGACCGTTGCGAAGTCGCGACGCGTATCGAAATCCCAAACCAATTTGCCGTCCTCCGCGGCGAAGGCGCGTATGTGGCCGTCCATGGAACCGGAGAACACCAGGCCGGGAATCGCGGTTAAAGCCGCCGATTGCGCAGGACTACATCCAGGGCGTCCTTCGCAGGGCTGCGGGGCGGCGTACCAGGCTTTCGTTCCTTCAGCGACACGCAGAGCTGTTAGCCCGCCGCCCTGATCGGGCGAAAGGATGCGGACTTGGTCCTTGGTGAAAAAGAAGGCGTCGGATACGGCTGCGTAGATGTTTTGACCGTCACTGGCCATGCCCCATTGGACTCCGCCGATGGTGCCGCCTTTGCCGACGCGCTGGGTCCAGACAATCTCGCCTTTGCGGTCGGGATCGAGCGCATAGACCATGCCGGATTTCTGCCCTGCCACTACCAAGTCGCGGCCCTGAGCACTTTTCACGAGAATGGCCGAGGAGCCGAAATCGTAATCCGGTCCCTTTTCGCCGTTTTCCGGGCAATTCGGCCCGTTGACGCCCACGCTGCAGCCGGAGTTATAAATATCCCCTGGAGTGACCTGCCGGGCCCACTTCACGCGGCCACTGGCGAGATCGAGACCGAGCACAGCATCGCTGGTGGAAGTAGCTGGAGCCGAATAGTTGTCGCCGGTGGTGACGTACAGCATTTTGCGCTTCGGATCGATGGTGGGCGCCGACCAGATGCCCGCGCCGGAAGGGCCTTGGCGCAGAGTTCCAGTGGAAGTTTTGCCAGTGGGGCGGGGAGTGTCGGTGATGGTGTAGGTCTTCCAGACTTGCGCACCATCGCGCACGCGCAAGGCGATTACGCTGCCGCGAAAGCTGCAACAGGGATAGGCGGGGTTGATGGCGCGAGTCTCTTCCCAGGAGGCGACTCCTATGTAGACATTTCCTTGGTAAACAGTCGGCGAGCCAGTGAGCAGAGCGGCTTCGTGTTCCTCGATGCGCTTCTTCCAGAGCAGGCGGCCGGTCTCGGCTTCGAGCGCGTAGAAGGTTCCGGTGAGATCGCCGAATAATACGGCGTGACGATCGCCCAGCGGTGCGACGGCCACGGCTTCGCGCACCGGCGCTCCGGCCTGATAGGTCCAATCGATGCAGCCGGTGCCGGTTTGGAGGGCGTAAACCATGCCGGCGGCGCTGCCCATGAAGATGTGTCCGTCTACAACGGTGGGCTGCGCGTAGGCGGAGATGTCGCCATCGAGTCCGAAAGCCCATTTGAGTTTCAGCTTGCGAACTTGGCTGATGGAGAGGTTGGCTATATCGGCGGATTGGAAGCGCGCGTTGTCGGGGGTAGGGCTCCAGCCGGACCATGCGAACTTGGGGGTCGGGTTGAGCGTGATGGCGCGTTCTTTGCAGAAAGCTTCGGGCTTGGGGCCGGGTTCGGGGCCTGGGACGCCGAGATAATTGGCTACTGCTTCGCGTTCCTCGCGCCGCATGGGATAAGCGACGGTCATCATGGCGCCGGCGTTCATGGCGCGAAGAATTCGGAGGGCCGGCATTTTCTGGAGCGCTTCGCGTGTGGGGATGCGCGAATCGGATTGGCTGTGGCATCCGGCGCAGCGTTGTTTATAGATGGCTTCGCCGGAAGGCGTCTGCGCGCGGGCGGAAATCGCGGCGGAAAGAGAGAAAAGACTGAGGAAGGTGAGATTTTGCAGAGCACGGGCCATCTGCATGAGCCTATCACGGGGGGGCAGGCGACACACTCGCGTGAGTGCGCTGAAAGTTGGCCCGCTGAACGTGGGTTAGTCAGGAACTTCTATCGAAAACAACCGATTTGGAAGATCGAACTGCACTTTGAAGCGATCGAAGAAGCCGTGTTGGCCAAACAAACCGTAGCCCTTGCTATTCATATCTTCTGTGAAACCGGCTATCGTCTCGATTTGGGCGGGTCCTAGATCAATTGTGACCTTCCAGTAGTACATCGGAACTCCAGCACTTCCCACACCCCCGGTCATTATTGGCGTTTCGCCTATGGGATTGAATCCGAGTTGTAGACCAAAGGACAACGGGAAAACACAATGGTCGGCCCCAGAATCAATGATCGAGATGCAACGGATACGGTTTTGCCCGACGACCAAGTGGGCTAAGACGAAGGGCCGATATGCAATATGACCCTCCGGCAATCCGTGCCCAGCTGGATACGGTGGGCTAGGATAATACGAGATCTGATGCCACATGTGGCTATCAGAGGATCAGCGCCATATTCGACTGGGGGGCGCGCGTTATGATGGGGTCGGTTTCGCCAGCTTCCCGTGACCGCTCTATCACGTCTCGCATCTCGGCGGCATAAGCGATGACGCGCGTTCCATCTGGCGAAATGGCCACCCATGCTCCAGAAGGGACCCCGGCCAAAAGCTTGCTAAAGTCCTGCATGCTCGCTGCTGGTGCCATGGTCCTCACTCCCCTGTTCCATCGGCAAGTGAACTGCCAAACGTGAATCGTAACACGGACTAATCACTCCAGGTGGAAAAGGCTTTGTTCAGGCAGTCCGCCTAAATCATAGATTCGCGGTTCCTTCCAAAGGTTGCACCAAAACATCGTTGTTGGGTCAATGGTGCTGGATTCGGACTCAGTCCCGAGTTGGTCCAGGTCCGATGCCCGGGAAGGTCACTTGAGCGGGGAAACATTCTTGACCCTCGACCATGGACCCGGAATGGAATCCCCTCGCCAACTTTTTGCATGCTAGTGCTCTCCTCCCAACGCACAAGCAGGGTACAGTTGAGTGGGGGTAGTTCACTTGGCAAAAGCAAAAGAAGAAGCAGAGAAGACCGAAGTGCCGGAAAAGAAGGCTGCGGCAAGCAAGAAGGTAGTGGCGGAAAAGAAAGTAGCGGCGGAAAAGAAGGAAGTCGCGGTCCCTGCGCCTGCGGTCGCGGTGGAGGCTCCGGCGGCGGAAGCCACGCCTTCTACCAAGTCGGTAAAGGTAGGGAAGCTGCTGCCGAAGAACAAATCGCGTCTGCCCCGCAAAGAGAAGAAAGCCAAGCAGAAAGCGGCAGGGCGTCTCTAACGCCTCTCTGACTAGACCTTGGTGCCCGAAACGATAAACGCGGTGAATCCGTAGAGGAACGTTCCTTTGTCATTCGCTTGAGCCAGGTTCGTCCACCAGAGATCGGCTTCCTGTTCCGACAGCAGGCCGGTTGTGACGGCGTGGACGACGTGACCGCCGATCAGTAGTTGGAGGAAGTCGTAAGTCAGGGTGATGGTCTGGAAGGAACACGAGACATCCTTCATGCCCACTTCGCGAAACACCCTCGGCAGGCGGCGGCCGATCCAACCGGTTTTCATTTCATCGCAAAAAGAGAGGGCGATCTTGCGGGTGGTTTCTTTGTAGGGAGAATCGCAGAACTGGGTCTCCCAATCGAAATCCTGAACCGCCATCCGTCCGCCCGGCCGGAGGACGCGGGCCATCTCTGCGAGAGCTTTTTCGGCATCAGGAACGTGCATCAGCATACGCTCGGTGCGAACGGCATCGAACGAGTGGTCGGGGAAGCGGAGAGCCCGGGCGTCGCCCACTTCGAAGGCCACGGGAAGGTTGCGGCCGGCGGCGCGGCGGATTGCTTCGGCGATCAAGGTTTCGCTGAAGTCCACTCCGGTGACCAGCCCTTTTGGGCCAACCTTGGCGGCGAGTTCGAACGCGTCCGCACCCATGCCGCAGCCGATGTCTAAAACCTGCGCGCCGGGTTGCAGGCGGAGGCCGTCGATGATGGTCGGTTTCCAGGCTATGACGCCGGGTAGTTTATTGACCTCGTCCAGGAAGCGAAGGAAAAAATCTGGATCGGCGGTGTGGTCAACGGTAGTAAAGTTGGTGATGTCCTGATTGGGCATGGTTTTTCATGATACTGAAAAGTCGATATACCGGGATGCTGGTTGCAGCGTTCGGATGCTTGCTGTGCATGCACGCTTCCGCGCAATGGATCAATTATCCCACGCGCGTCCCGCGCACGGCGGACGGTAAGCCGAATCTCGCGGCGCCAGCGCCCAAGATGCCGGACGGCAAGCCGGATTTTTCGGGTGTGTGGGAGCATCTTGAACTCGCGCACCAGCGCTTACTATCTGGATGTCGAGATTCCGTGGCAGCCTTGGGCCAAGAAGCTGTTCGACCAGCGCACGGCGGATAACCAGATCGACAACCCGGAGTCGAAGTGCCTGCCGCGCGGGACGCCCAAGGCGGACGCGTTCGATCTGCACAAGATCGTCCAAACTCCGGAGCTGCTGGTGATCATGTACGAATACCAGACCACATATCGCCAGATCTTTCTGGACGGACGGGCGCTTCCGAAAGATCCCAATCCCACCTGGGGCGGGTATTCGACGGGGCATTGGGAAGGCGACACGCTGGTGGTGGAATCGAACGGCTTCAACGGGAAGGCCTGGCTGTCGGGGCGCGGCAATCCGATCACGGATGCTCTGCATTTGACCGAACGAATGCGGCGGCGTGATTTCGGTCACATGGATATCGAGCTCACCTTCGACGATCCGAAAGCCTACACCAAACCGTGGAAAGCCGAGCTGCATCCGGAGTTGATTCCCGATACGGAACTGATGGAGTTCGTGTGCAATGAGAACGAACGAGATTTACGGCATTTGACGGCGAAGTAGGTTCATTTTTTGAAGACTGCTTTTCGATCGCCGGCGCCGGTGTGGAAGACAAATCCGGTTACGGCGCTCTGGGCGTCCAGGGTGAACTCGACCCAATCGCCATTGGTGCGCGATACAAAACGCGTCTCTGTGTTGGCTACCAGCGGCAGCTTCAACGCGTTTGCGCCCTCGCGGATGAACAAAATATCGGCTTCGATGCTGATCACCGCGTCGCGTCCCGGTGCGAACTCGTAAGTCCCCACATATTTCGCCAAGATGTCCGGCCGCAGCTTGATGGTCTCGACTCCGCCGATCATGTGCGGGACCGAGCGGTCATTCTCGCAGACCGTCTCGAGTAGATCGGTGTCGGCCGCGAAGGTCTGGTCGATCTTAAACGAAAACGGGTGGGTGAACGCGCCGGGATCGTCGATGGTGATGGTCAAATCCATGTGTCCGAAATCGCGGCGGCGGAAACGTTCGGTAATATGCAGAGCTTCGGTTTGAGGATGGCCTTCGATGTCGAGCCAGCTTTTGTTGTTAAACCCGGTGGTATCGACAACCAGCGTGTCCCCGTCCCAATGTCCAACCGAGTAGCCGAGCCAGGTTGGATTGGGATCCTTCGGAAGAGGGCGACCGTCAGTGAAAATGGTTCGATAAATACTGTTGGTGCTCCCTTGATACAGAATCGCAATCAGCCCGGTAGATTGGACGAATCGGGAAATGTCAGTGGCAGGGTAGTAGGGAAAAGGGTCGGGCAGGCAAGTGGCGCGCGGAGCGTCTTTGGCCATATCGCGGACCCGCTGCTGGTAGAGCGCTTCCGCCCAGGGCTGAATATCCTTAGCGCTCAGGTCCCTGGCGATATTGCGATCGTAGCCGCCCCTGCCTGATGCTTTCCAGATGCCGGAAAGATCCGGTTTTCCGTCCGCTGTTCGAGGCGCGGGCGCGGTGAGATTGGGTTTGCCATCGGGCGTACGCGGGATTCCCGGCGTGGGGTAATTGAGCCACTGCGCGGCCAGCGGGATGCAGATTCCGGAGATCGCCAGGACTAGCTTGTACACGATAAATCCAAAGTGAACATAGAGCGCTGGATGGTGTCAAGTAAGCAGAGACGCTATAATGAGGGCGTAGCGGATCTTCGTTCGCCCAGTTGGCACGATCCGCAAATCCCAAGTAAGTACCTTCTACCTTGATCTCAGTTAACGAACTATCCATGCGCTTCGGCGCCCGCATTCTTTTCGAAGATGTCACGGTCACCTTCCAGCAGGGGCGGCGCTACGCGATTACCGGCCCCAATGGCGCGGGCAAATCGACGTTCATGAAAATCCTGACCGGTGAAATTGAACCGGAAAAGGGTACTGTGGTCCGGCCCAAGAAAGTGGGCATCCTGCGCCAGGATCAGTTCGCCTTCGATTCCTTCCGCGTTCTGGATACGGTGATCATGGGCAACGCGCCGCTGTGGGACGCCTTGCAGGAGCGCGAAAAGTTTTACGCGAATCCGGACGATTGGACCGACGAAGATGGCATGCGTCTGGGTGAGTTGGAAGGAATCGTCGGCGATCAAGGCGGCTACACGGCGGAAGGGGATGCCGCAACGCTGCTGCAGGGTTTGGACATTGGCGAGTCGCTGCACGAGCGTAAAATGTCGGAATTGCAGGGCGGCCAAAAGGTGCGGGTGTTGTTGGCGCAGGCGCTATTCAGCAACGCCGATGTTCTGCTGCTGGACGAGCCTACCAACAACCTGGATCTGGATTCGGTGCACTGGCTTCAAAAATACCTGCTGGCTTACGCAGGCTGCCTGATCGTGATTTCGCATGATCGGCATTTTCTGAACGAAGTTTGCACACACACCGCGGATATCGATTACCAAAGCATCATCACTTACACCGGCGCCTATGACGAGATGGTGCTGGCCAAGACCCAGATTCGTTCGCGCGTGGAGGCGGGCAACGCCCAGCGCGAGAAAAAGATCGCGCAGTTGAACGAGTTCATCGCCAGGTTCTCGGCCGGTACCAGGTCGGCGCAAACTACGTCGCGCAAGAAAGAAGTGGAGCGGTTGCAGACCTCCGACCTTGCGAAGTCGAATATCCAACGGCCTTACATCCGGTTTCAAAACGAACGTCCTTCCGGGCGGCATCCGCTCGAGATCAAGGGGCTCTCGAAGGCGTATGAGAGCCTGAAAGTGATCCAGAATTTTACTGCGTCGATCGCGCGCGGCGAAAAGATCGCGCTGCTGGGGCGGAACGGGGCGGGGAAGACCACCATGTTACGGTCGCTGCTGCGCAATGCCACTGGTTATGTGGATGCGCCAGAGCGCGAATTCCCGATCGACGGCGGCGAGGTGACGTGGGGCCACGAAGTTGCTGTCGGGTATTTCTCGCAGGATCACAAAGAGTCCATCCAGCCGGGCGCCACGCTGCTGGAATGGCTGCACGAGTTCGATCCGCGGGCGTCGCAACAGGAACTGCGTGGGCTGCTGGGTCAGATGTTGTTCAGCGGCGAAGATGCGACCAAGCGTACCGATGTTCTTTCGGGGGGCGAAGCCGCGCGTCTGATTTTTTGCCGCCTGATGCTTCAGAAGCCGAACTTCCTGGTGCTGGATGAGCCGACCAATCACTTGGATCTGGAAGCGATCAACGCTTTGAATATCGCGCTGCAGAAGTACGATGGAACCGTGCTACTGGTGACGCACGATCACGATGTGGTGGATGAAGTGGCTACTCGAATCTGGCATTTCGAGAACGGGGAAATCGAGGACTTCAAGGGTCCGTACGCGGATTACTTGACGGAGAAGGAAGCAACCACGGCGTGAATCTAGCGCGCGGTGAGTTTGTGAGGCGATTGGTCCTGAACTCAATCTGCGACGACTTCGAGAACGTTGACCAGGTGATCCTGCGGGATGTCGCGGCGGATGCCGCCAAATGCGGGTTAGCGGTCGAAAGACCGGAAATCGTGGAGGCGTTGGCCGGTTTGATTGAAGACGGCTTGGCCAAAGCGTATCTTTTACCAGGCACCAACAGGGATCCGTTTTCGGGGGAACTCCCTGGCATGCCACCGATGGATGACGTCGAGGAAGATTTCAAGACCTACTTCTACATCACGAAGAAAGGGATGGATCTTCACCTCTCCGACGGCCCCTTATAATAGAAGTTCTTCAGCATGCATTCCCCGGCCACACCACCGAAACCAGCAGTCTGCCTGTTGAGTGGCGGACTGGATTCGGCGACCGTCCTGGCTATCGCGCGCCGCGAAGGCTATCGCTGCTACGCGCTCAGTTTTGACTATGGCCAGCGGCATCGCGCGGAATTGCAAGCGGCGGCGCGAGTGGCGGCAAGCCTGGGAGCGGTGGAGCATCGCGTGGTCGCGATCGATCTGCGGGCGTTCGGCGGATCGGCGCTTACGGCTGATATCGCGGTTCCGAAAACTGGCGTGGGCGATGGTATCCCCGTCACGTATGTTCCGGCGCGCAATACGGTGTTTCTATCGTTCGCGCTGGCGTGGGCCGAGGTTCTTTCCAGTTCCGACGTCTTCATCGGCGTGAACGCGATCGATTATTCGGGCTACCCGGACTGCCGGCCCGAATTCATCTCGGCTTTTGAGAACATGGCCAACCTGGCGACCAAGGCCGGAGTCGAGGGCCGGACGCATTTGAAGATTCACGCGCCGCTGATCCGGCTCTCGAAATGTGAGATCGTCAGGCTGGGCGCGGAACTTGGAGTCGATTTTAAGCTGACGCACAGTTGCTACGATCCCGATCCGCAGGGCCGGGCGTGCGGCGAATGCGACTCCTGCCGGTTGCGCCTCAAAGGCTTCGCGGACGCAGGTTTGAAGGACCCGATCGAGTACACGCTTGAAAATATCTGAAATCTTTTATTCGGTGCAAGGCGAAGGCACGCTGGTGGGTGTGCCCTCTGTGTTCGTGCGAACCAGCGGCTGCAATTTGCGCTGCGTGTGGTGCGACACGCCTTATACTTCGTGGGAGCCCGGGGGCGAGGAGCGATCGTTAGACTCCATCGTGGATGAGGTCAACGGCTACGGCGCGTCGCACGTCGTCATCACCGGCGGCGAGCCGATGATCGCGCCGCAGATCGAAGAATTGACCCACAGGCTTACGCAGCACATCACGGTTGAGACTGCCGGGACGGTGGATGCGAACGTCCGTTGCGATCTGATGAGCATCAGCCCGAAACTTGCCAACTCCACGCCGCATACGCGCGACAACGGCCGCTGGGCGGACCAACATGAACGCCTGCGCTATCAGCCGGAGATCCTGCGGAGGTTGATCCAGCTTTACCCCTACCAGCTCAAGTTTGTAATCAGCGATCCGGGGGATTTGAGCCAAGTGAATGCGATCGTCGCCGACATCGGAGCGCAGCGCAGCCGCGTGGTGCTGATGGCGGAAGGCGTGGAGTCGAGCGTTCTTGCCGAACGCGGCCGATGGCTGGCGGATATCGCGAAACGGGAAGGGTTTCGAATGACGCCGCGGTTGCACATTGATTTGTGGGGAAACCGGCGCGGGGTTTAACTAGGTTAGTTCGTAGCCGTCGCGCGCGATGGGCACGCACAACGTTTCCGATTTGTGGCCGTGCAGCGCGAAAATCTGGCGGATCAAATCGCAAACCTGTTCCGACCCTCGCTCGTAGAAAACCAGAATCGAAGGGCCCGCGCCGCTGAGCGCGCATCCCAGCAATCCCGGCGCGCGCAGCTTGACCATTTCTTCCAGGCCTGGCACCAGCGCATAGCGATAAGGTTGATGCATGCGATCTTCCAGCGCAGAGGGAAATGCGCTAGTCGCGCCGGTGGCCAGCGCGGCGATCAACAAAGCGCTGCGCTGCACGTTGAAGACGGCATCCGCTTTGGAATAACTGGCCGGCAGAACATGTCGCGATTCCGACGTCGGCAGTTCGAAGTCGGGAACCACCACGGCCACTCCGTAGCCCGGCGGCATCTCGACGCGGACGGCGCGGACGGCTCCGCCCACGTCAGTCGCGCTGGCTACGATGGAACCCAATACGCAGGCGGCGACGTTATCTGGATGTCCCTCGATCTTGGCGGCTTCATCCAGGATCCGGTGCGGTTTCCAGTGCAATTTCAGTAAATGATCGGCGATGACGACGCCCGCGGTGAGAGCTGCGGCGCTGGATCCGAGGCCTTTGCCGAGCGGAATGTCGTTCTCGATTTCGAGCGCGATCGCGGGCAGCGTGTCGCCCACGTCGGAGGCCACGGCCAAGGCAGTGCGCCAGATCAGATTATCCTCGCCGGTGGAAATCTGCGCGGCATCGCGACCGCTCACGCGAATCGACAAATGCGCGGCCGGCTCGAAACGGCACGTCAGATAGACACCGAGCGCCAGCCCGAGGCTATCGAATCCGGGACCGAGATTGGCGCTGGAAGCTGGAACGCGGACCTGCATTCGGGAGTGGCGTTACAGCCTGACCACGTTTCCCTTCCGGCACGATTCGTAGATGGCCGTCACCACCTCCAAGGCGCGATAGCCATCCTGGCCCGATGACAAAGGCGTGCGACCGTTGCGAATCGCTTCGCCAAAATCGATGAACTGGCGCTCGAAAGGCGCCAGCGCGCTGGCCATGGGATCGGTCGCCGCGGTTGCGTAGTCATAGGCCACCGGCGCCGGCTCTCCCGAGTCGTTCTCCACTTGCCAGGCGGTCAGCCTGTCGCCCGAAATAATAGCGGTGCCCTTGGTCCCGTGGATCTCGATGCGTTCGGTGTGGCCCGGCCAGAACGCCGTGGATGCTTGAATCACGCCGGTGGCGCCGGATTTGTATTTCACCACTGCCGCCAGCACGTCCTCGGATTCGATGTTGTGCCGCGCCGCCAGCTGCCAATAGCCGAACAGTTCCTCAATGCCGCCGATCAGCCACAGCAGCACATCCACTTGATGGATGGCTTGAATGATCAGCGCTCCTCCGCCTTCGGTCTTCCAGCTTCCTTTGATGGGGCGCGAATAATAAGCCGGAGAGCGATACCACTTCACGTAGGCGTCCGCCTGCAGGATTTTGCCCAGGCGGCCTTCGTCCAAGGCGCGCTTAAGGAACTGTGTGGAGTCGTCAAAGCGATGTTGGCTCACCACGCCCAAGTGAATGCCGGCGCGGCATGCGGTATCGATCATGCCGCGCGCGGTTTCCATATTGGTCGCCATGGGCTTCTGCACCTGGATGTGCTTCTTGGCTTCGGCGCAGGCCGTAACCGCTTCCAGGCGGAATTCCGGGAAAGTGCAAACGTCCACGTAATCGACCAGGGGATGCCGGCATAGGTCCAGGTAATCGGGAACAAATTCGCAACCGTAGCGTGCGGCGAATTCGCGCGCGCTGTCGGCGTGAAAATCGGTGCAAGCCACCACCTGATAGCCGATATTGGCGTAGGCCCGCGCGTGTTTGTGAGCGATGGCTCCGGTTCCGATGATGCCGACCCGCATGCTTTCTGTATTGTGGCATGGCGCGCGAGCCGATTCGGCGGCCAAGTTGTAAAGCTATGTTATCTTGAAAAAGTCGCGAGAGTAGTGCGAAGCACGTTCCAGGCAACGGCCGCCTTCCTTGCAGCGCATCAGGGCCGGTAGCTCAGTTGGTAGAGCATCGCACTTTTAATGCGGTGGTCGCGGGTTCGAGCCCCGCCCGGCTCACCAAAACAATCGCGTTTCTGTTTTCAGACCTTTGTTCCGGTTACGTGGGCTGACCGCCACTCCATCGACATGTGAAATTGCAGGACTGAAATAACCGGTATATGATTATCGGTTTCCCATCTCGAAAATATGTTCCGCAAGTCGCTCGTTTTGGCAAGCTCGTGCGCAGTATTGTGCTCCGGCATATTTCTTGGGAATATATGCGCGGCGACGTTTCGACCAATTCGCTCGCGATTCAACGCAGAGCGCTGTTTGACGCAAAGCGCCCGATTTTTTGTGAGCGTTGCAACTGGCGATCCTAACTGGCCTTCCAGCGTGCTATCGTAAATCCCACAACGGCGAAAGTGGAGGACTCTATTTCGGTTGGAGACAATCCCGGCGCTTTGGCAATTTCAAGCGATGGACAGTATCTCTATGTGGCGATTAATGCCAAAGGTACAGTGCGGCGCTTCCACTTGCCGTCGCACACGCCCGATTTCGACATTTCAGTTGGTCCGCCACAGCATACGGATCTTTGTTCGCGATGGCTGTTCTTCCGCAGCAGCCACAGTCGGTGTTGGTTGCTAACGGTACCAACTTGTCCGTGTACGACGGCAGCGTGCGCCGTGGCCAAATAGCGCCCTTCCCTTCGTCAGCGCCGTCGTTGTACGCGCGGCAAGACAACGTCACTATGTACGCCTACTCTGGGGGGACGATTTCCGTACTGACCGTCAGCAGCTTAGGTGTCGATATCGCGAGCAGCCAACCGGCATTTTCGTCCTTCGGTGCGCGGGCCAATTTTAGCGGAAGTTTGGTGACGGATGATTGGGGTGACGTGTTCGAATTGGATGGCTTTGTTCTGCGAGGACATCTCGCCTTGCCTTCAGGCGTGCTTCGCTGTATCAGCGTTGCCGACCCATCTGGAAAATCCGTCCTGGCCATGCCAACAGACCAAACCAACGCTCCTTCGCTCGAGCGGTTTTCTCTCGCCAACTTCCTGCCGGCCCAAGCGGTGCCATTGGACCCCGGGTTCGCTAATTTGCTAACTGCTCTAACGAATTCCGCAAGTCTCTACCTATGGGGGGCGAATGGTATCGCGATTTCTTATGGTGCGGAGATCTCAGTTTTTGAAGGCATCACATTCGCAAACACGTCGGCTCTGGCGAACGTAAGCAATGCCCCGCCGCCAACCCCGTCCGTGGATTCATCAGGAGTGATTCATTTGGCTGTTCCGGCGGCTGGCATTGTATACGACTCCCAGAGAAACCTCGTCTGGGCAAGCGTGAAGGGCTATGGCGCGGGTCTAGGAAACGACCTGATTGGAGTGGATGCGGCCACCGGGCACATCGAGACTCAGATTTACGCCGGCAGCGATCCAGGCGCCTTGGCTATTTCGGCCGATCAACAGCGCGTCTTCGTTGATCTAGAAAGCTCCCGCCATAGCGCGGATCAATCTGCCACGCGGACTTCCGAGACCCCATATCCTGTCAACACGCCGGGCGCCCCAGGTGGAGGTTTCTTGGTCCCTCAGTCGATCGCCGCGATTCCTGGCGACCCACAGAGTGTCGTAGCAATCAGCGCCGTCCCTTCGACCAATGTCCGATCGGTGGCCGCTTATGATCCGACCGGTCCTCGGCCCCAGACACTCACCCAACTTGTCGACATAATTTTGAATGGCGACGCGCCCAACGCATTTTTCACCCAGAATGATTCCACATCCGATTTCAGTCTCTACCGTTTGATAGTTGGCCTACGGCGTACCTCACCAACAACAGATCGCTACCGCAATCAAGGAAAACCGTGGCCTATGCGAACGGCTATCTCTTCGAGGGGGGCGGAACGATGTGGACCGCCGATACCAGCCGGATGGTGGGCGTCTTTGCCGCCGGCGGAGTTCCCGTTCCGTTCCCCGACCGGAACGAAGTTGTATACGTTGGGCTGGAGTCGTCCACCAGCTCGGTTTCTGCACAGGATCTGAACGCATTGCCGCGATTCCCGCTGGACGTAAAGCTGGAGGATGCTCTCGTTCCTTCTTGACGGTGCTACGTGGGTCCGGACGTGGCGGTGATCTTCGGTCCGAGATTATGTTGGTGCCCTTGGCGGCACTGCGATCTCTCCCGGGTCTGGTGCCGAGCCTTCAGACGGTCGCGCCTGGGGTGCAGAAGAGCACTGTTCCCGCCAATGCGATTGCCGCGCCTCCTGGAGGATCAAAGCTTGCGATCGCGACGCCGAGCACCCCGTCAATCTTGGCACCGCTGCTTGACTGGTCCCAGGACAGGGCATCTGGAGAATGCGACTTTTGCGGGGAGCGAGCCTTTCAACCTGGCTCTCTCCACTGACGGAACCTACGCATACACATACCTCTCTGGCACCGGCGGCATGCTGGCCCGGATTCACCTGTCTAGCTCTACTCGAGATCTCATGTTTTCGGCAGATCCTACTGGCCAAGGCCAGCAGGTTGCGGTGAATGATCTCTGCGTGGGCCCCGACGGAGGTCTAGCCTTCAGCTACGCAGGCGGCACGATTGCGATCTACGATCAGGCCGTTCCCCGGCCGCAAGTCGACTATAACCGCGATAATCTCGCGGAATCTGACGCAGAATATCAACTTCGCCGCCGTCGTTACGTTCGGTACCAGACTCTACGGTTATGACCAGGTTACATCCACTTTTGACCTGCAACGCTGGGCGGTAAAAAAAAACATGCGTCACGCCGTTGTCGTTGTCGCCAGAGCTTATCTCGTCGTTCACTACACAGATTCGTTTCGCCAACGGGCTTCTCTATTCCTCCAACGGCGACGTGATTGACCCGGAGCGCTCGCGCGATATTGGTCAGTTCCAATATCCTGATCTCAATCCGCCTCCCGGAGGTGACTATTACGCACATGCGGCCGTTTATCCCGATCCGGATACGGTCGAGTGTATTTCCTCTTTAACGACGTCTTTCAAAACCAGTCCCAAGTTCTCGTTTTTGACATGTACAGCTACGCACTGCTAGGCACTATGAACCTTCCGCAGGTCAATGGCGACTTCCTCGACCTCGTCAAGCTGAACAACAACAAGTTGGCGTTCAACACGACTGGCGCGGAGCTTTACTTCGTCAACATCTCCGCGATTCCACTGAATACTTCCGTTTCGCCTCCGCCGCCGGTCGATTCGCTGCCCCAGACCGCAGGTGTCGCTACGCTGAACCTGGCGGTCAACGACCTGGTATACGATTCATTGCGCGACCGCATTTATGCGAGCGTACCGGCCAGCGAAGGAGTACTCGCCAACAGTATCGTCGCGATTGACCCTGGCCGGGCAGCGGTGTCGGCATCGTATGCGGTCGGTCCCAATCCTATGCGGCTTGCAATCTCCGAGACGACTCTCAACTTTATTTTGCGATGGGCCTGATCGACAACAGTTCGCAGTACGTCGGAGGGGGGCTCCGGAGGATCGATCTTGGTTCCGGCACGATGACGGCCGAATTCGCAACGTTGCCTTCCCCAGCCAGCAATATAATCTTGAGCATTCCTGACCTTGTCGTGTCCCGACGAGCCACACTCCGTAGCGGTCATAGACAACTTCCAGCAACTGGGAACTGTGAGCATCTTCGACGACGCCACGCAGCGGCCCGTTTCGGCAGACAATCCATATCTCTGTGCGTCCATCCAACCCGGCGCAACCGCATCACGGCTTTATTGCTACGACGGCGATGTCAGCAGTTTTGCGTTATCGAGACTGGCTGTCAATTCCAGCGGCGTGACGCTTCTCGATTCAAGCAACCGTACCCTCATCGGAGCATTCGGCGTGCAAATTCTGTTCAATGGTGGGCGCATCTACTCGACGAATGGAAAAGTCATCGACCCGGAGAAATATCAGCTTATCGCTAGCCTCCCAGCGAATGGCGCCGTGGCGGTGGACGGGAATACGGTTTACTTCTTGGAAAAAGACACCTCGTCCACGTCCACAGTGATCCTGCAGGCATTCGATACCACTACCTTTGCTTCAATCTCTTCGCGCACCATCAATGTCGGCACCATAATCCCCAACTTCACAAACATAACCCGCCTGATCCCCTGCGGCCACGGCCGGCTCGCGTTCGGCGTGGGGAATCAGGTTTTTGTAGTTTATCCCGTTGGGAGCGCTCCAGCCACACCTACAACCAGCGCGGGTGGTCTCGCCAACGCAGCCAGCGGCGCATCAGGTGCCGCCGAGGGGAGCCTAGTCAGTTTGTACGGTACGAACTTGGTGCCGACCGGAACGCTGGCCGTGGCCACGACGCTGCCGCTCCCAACCGAGCTGGACGGTGTTTCAGTTACAATCGGCGGCCGCCCCGTCCCGATCCTCGCAGTAGCGAACACCAACGGAACGGGACAGATTAACTTCCAGATGCCTTTTGGGCTGGCCGGACATGGCAGCCTGCCGATGGTGGTTAATAATGGAGGCATTCTGAGCAGTTCAGTCCAAATTCAGGTCCTCCCCGCTCAACCCGGCGTGTTCTTGGTCAACGGGCAGGGCGTGGTTTTGCACTCAAACTTCTCGTACATAACGTCGAAGAGCCCAGCTTCTCGCGGAGAAGAGATCATTATTTACTGCACCGGACTTGGCGCCGTTAGCCCGCAAGTTGAGGCTGGATTTGCCGCACCGGCCGCGCCATTGGCAAGCACAGCGAAACCAGTCGTGATGATCGGCGGTGTCTCCGCGGAGGTAGCGTTCAGCGGCCTCGCACCAGGGCTCGCGGGGCTCTATCAACTGAACGTCATTGTTCCGGAGAACGCCCCGGGAGGAAGTTCCCAGATGACCATAAGCGCTGGAGGCATATCTTCTTCACCAGTCGCCTTGGCAATCCAGTAATCTGCGCTCACCTGGCTGTCTTACGTTTACGCAGTGATTGCGGGTTCGAGCCCCGCCCGGCTCACCAAAGAGCTCGTCACATCCACATGTAGCTTCGTCTACGACACTCTGTATTTGCGTCGAATCAGTGCCACCGTGCCCAGCACCAGGATTCCTGCCCAGCCGATGTTCGCCGGCTCGGGGACGGCGCTGCTAGTGCCGGGGGTTATGGTTAAGCTGGTCAGTGACTGGGCGTCGTCGGCCTGAAGCCCGGTGCACCCGCTTTCGACGGCTGAACTGCATTCATGGTAGTCCGGCGGTATCGCGCCTTGGACGTTGACGAAGATGTTGTAGTTGTTGGTTCCGTCTGTAAAGCCAAAACCGGCTCGATCCACGACGTAATTAAAGGTCGGTGGCTGATAGATGAGATTGTCATTACCACCATAGACATCTCCGGCAAGGAGCGTGATAGTCAATCCATCTTGGGTTCCGTCGGTGATCGATGTGACCGTCCATTCGTCGGTGGCGTCAAGTGTAGCGGTAAGGTCAGCGTGCCTGCGCCGTAGGTCCTGTCCAGGTCATCGTGAACGAATCGCCGTATGCGGCTCCAGCAGATGCTATAAAGAGCAGGACAGCGGCGGCGCACAATCCACCACGTAATCCTCCGAGATCCAGTGTCTTGTTCAACCTCATTTTTCCTCCATGAACCGTCGAGAAACAGTTTTTCAGCGACTGTACAACAGTCGCGTGGAATTGCTGCCTATTTTCTTGCTTTCCGCAAGGCTAATTTGTACTGGTACGTCTAATGATTGGTAACCGTTAGTCCCGTTCGTTGTATACTTACCCACAAGTCTCCTCTTCGAGGTGTGCCATGCAGACTCGCATTTTCACGCTGGCGACCATCCTTTCCATCCTATTGCTGGCCGCTTTCACCGCCGTCGCTCAAGAGACCCCTTCGCCCGCGCGTTTGACCAACGATCATTATTTCGACTTCGAGCGCGTCAGCAATGCCCAGATTTCGCCCGATGGCGCGCGCATCGTTTACACCCGCCAGCAAGCCAACAAGATCGAAGACCGCTGGGATTCCTCGCTCTGGATCATGAACGCCGATGGCAGCCAGCACCGATTCCTCACCAAAGGCTCCGATCCCCGCTGGTCGTCGGATGGAAAACGCATTCTCTACATCGCTGATGGCGAGCCGCGCGGCCCGCAGATTTTCGTCCGCTGGATCGATGCCGACGGGCCTGCCACCCAGGTCACTCACGCCACCGACAAAGTCGCCGACGCGCGCTGGTCGCCGGATGGAAAGTCCATCGCATTCTCCATGTTCGTGCCGGCCAAGGACGCTTGGAAGATCGACATGCCGTCGTCGCCCGAAGGCGCCAAGTGGACGGCTGCTCCGCGCGTTGTGGAAACGCTGCACTACCGTCAGGACCGGGTTGGCTTCCTCGAAGATGGGCGTACTCAATTGTTCGTCGTTTCGGCCGATGGCGGCGCGCCCCGCCAAATCACCACCGGTCCATGGACTGCCGGCTCAGGCGAACTGCGCGGCGCTGTACTGTTGGACTGGACGCCAGACAGCAAAGCCATCGTGTTCGAAGCCGAACGAAGCAAGGCAGCCGATTTGGAGTACGACATCTCGGAACTACTGGTAGCTGATGTCGCGTCCGGCGCGATTCGCGAGTTGGTTGCCAAACCCGGTTCCTGGAGCCGCCCCACCATTTCGCCCGATGGTAAAACCGTCGCCTTCACCGGTTATCCGGAATCGAAGCGCACGCACTCGGTGGCGGACCTGTACGTGATCCCGCTCAGTGGCGGCGAAATGCGCAAGATCAGCGGCGACTTCGATCGCGATCCGCTGAATCTGCACTGGTCGCCCGATTCGACCGCTGTTTATTTCGACGCCGACGATCACGGATCGCGCAATATTCAGGTCGCCTCCACTGCGGGCGGCAACGTCCGGCAGGTAACCACCGGCACGCATGTGTTGACCATGGATTCGGTTTCCAGCGACATGACGGCCGTCGGTACCGAGACCGATCCGAATAATCCGCCGGATGTCGTGAGCTACAACCTGAATCGCTTATCAGTAGAAAAGAAGCTCACCAGCGTCAACGCGGGCCTGTTGGCCGGCAAGCAACTGGCGAAGACCGAGGAAATCAACTTCACCTCCAGCGGCAACGCGAAGGTGCAAGGCTGGGTGGTGAAGCCGCCCGATTTCGACCCGGCGAAAAAGTATCCGCTGATCCTTGAAATCCACGGCGGTCCGTTTTCCATGTATAGCGTGGCGTTCAGCTATATGTTCCAGAATTTCGCCGCCAACGATTTCGTGGTTCTCTTTCTCAACCCGCGCGGCAGCACCGGATATGGCTCAGGCTTCTCCGGCGGCATCGACCACAATTATCCGGGTCCCGATTACGACGACCTGATGGCCGGCGTGGATGCCACTGTCGCCAAAGGCTTCATCGATTCCACGCACATGTATGTTTCTGGCTGCAGCGGCGGCGGCGTGCTTTCAAGCTGGGTGATCGGCCACACCGACCGTTTCGCCGCGGCCGCCGTGCGCTGCCCGGTGATCGACTGGCTGAGCATGAGCGGGAACACCGATATTCCGCTCTTCACCTACAGCTTTTTCCAGAAGCCGTTCTGGGAAGATCCCAGCGACTGGCTGGCGCATTCGTCCGTAATGACGGTGGGCAAAGTGACCACGCCGACGCTGCTGATGACCGGTGTGCTGGACCGCCGCACGCCGATGCCGCAAACCGAGGAATACTATTCTGCGCTCAAGGTTCGCGGCGTGCCGGTGAAACTGCTGCAATTCGAGGGCGAATACCACGGGACCGGTTCGAAGCCGTCGAATTTCATCCGCACGCAGTTGTACATGATGAGCTGGTTCAAGAAGTATGCGCGCACACCCGACGGCAAGTCGACGCCTGTGCCAGCTCCCGCCGCGGGCGGCTCAAGCACGTCGTTGGCATTTAGTTCGAAGGAGTAACTACTCCGCGCCAGCGCCGCCGGCAAATGCGCCGGTTGCGACTACGGATTTCGGATCCACAGTTCGATCCACAATCACGGCCATCGGAGCCGCCAGCATTTCTTGCCAGCTCTGATCGCCCCAGTGGATGGTCGCGGTAGGATCCGGATTCCACTTGTTGTTGGCCGAATTATCCCAATGAGCGGTCAAATGCAGTTCGGTTCCCTTCGGAAGATGCAGCGGAGCCTTCTCGTAGTACACGATCTGCCAATTGAAATCGTAGTGCGGCACGTTCAATAGGGTCTCGTTCTCTCCGGTCGGATATTGCGCTTCAATCTTCATGTCTTTGCCGCGCAGGTGCATGTGCGGCTGCATGTAGACGAAATCCACCGGCTGGGCAAACTTCAGCGTTGCCTTCGCCTCGGCGTTCGCATCCCCTGGCGCGATGGTGAACTTGGTTTGCGCGGCAGCTACCGACATGAACAGCCGCTGCGGCGCTTCCTTCGCGAGTTCCAGACCAACCATGCTCTGATCCTCGCCTGGAGTACCATTGGTCGTGTAATGCACCTCAAAGACGATATCCGCGCCGGCCGGGATCAACTTCGCCGAATGATCGATATCGAAACGTTGCGCTTCCATCCCGGGGACGTAGCCCACCAGAAATTCGTTATTTAACACCGAAAAATCGCCTTTATTGGCCTTGACCAGATCCTCGTTCCGCGTGGGACCCGGAGCATAAGGTTCGGAGCCCAGCTGCGCCTGCACCATCCACTTCGATCCTTTCGGGCGAACGTTCGCCACAACGTGATGCACGTGCGCACGATCGGTGGGACGTACTTCGCCGGCCACCACCCAGGTGTCCTCTTTGAAGGGAGCCGAGACCGCCACGTAGGTGTACTCCACCGTTCCCTTGGCTGGAATCTTCAGAGGCTGCGGCAGTTGGAAAACGACATCGGGGCGGATATTCCATCCCTCTTTGAATTGGACTGGCTGCGGCTTATCTTTAACGTCGCCTTCCGGCGCGCCGTTGTCGGCCCAGCTCGCGAGCTTGGCGATTTCAGCTTCGGTGAGATGCTTCTCGTTAGCGAAGTGCCCATAGCTGGGATCGGCAAACCAGGGCGGCATTTTCTTGGTAGCTACCGCGACTTTGATCGCCTTCGCCCAGGGACGTGTGGAGTCGTAGCTGGTGAACGCCATGGGCCCGATTTCGCCCGGGCGGTGACAGGTCTCGCAATTCTTCTGCAGGATCGGAAGCACATCCTTGTAGTAAGTGACGGTCTTCGCGTCCGAAGTCGTACTTGCCGCGAAGCCTGATGCGCTCGCAAGCGCTCCCAAAAGAACCCAGCGTGTCATAAAGAAGCCCCCTAAGAAGCATACTCCAACGCGAAGTGATCTAGATGACGGGCCGGGAACCTGCGATCAGGATGTGTACCAGTCTCTTCGCGCTTTGCGGCCAGTCCGGCGCAGACGCCACGTTTGAGACCCCGATCAGGGCCCGGAGCAGGTCCAGCGGGTCGAGATCCGGGCGTATATCGCCACTCTTGATCGCGCGTTTCACCAATGCGCGGATCGCCCGTTTTATTTGATCGCCCGTGGATTGAAACACCTTCGATGGCCCACCGACCATGGTGTTCAGGGCGGGGGCGATTATCTGTTTGGCCGCGATGTAGTCGACGAAGAGCAACATCCAGGCCCGCAACGCGTCGATCGGAGGCATGGTCTCGGCAAATTTCTGTTCAGCCGCTGCCAGTTTTTCTACCTCACTCCGATAAACCGCCTCCAGGAGAGCATCGCGCGTGGGGAAGTGGCGATATAGCGTTCCCGCGCCGACGCCGGCCTGCTTTGCGACCTCATCCAGGCTGATATCGACGCCCGATCGCGTGAACGCCTGTTTCGCGATCTCTAGAATCCGTTCGCGATTGCGTTGCGCATCGACGCGCGGCTTGCGGGGTCCTGGTTTCTTAGGTTTAGCGGCCATGCAAAATTCTTGCAACCGGAGAGCCCCTCCGGTTATCATTTAACTGCGGAGACACTCTCCGTTTTATCCGCAATTGCGGCGATTGTCAATGAGAGAGGAATAGAATGGCCAACGTACTTGGTGCGACTTCAACATTTGGTGCCACTTCAACCACGGAAGAGGTTCTGTCCGGGGTAAATCTGCGAGGCAAACGAATCCTAGTCACCGGCGTATCGGCTGGGCTTGGCATAGAGACCGCACGGTCGCTCGCCGCGCACGGCGCTCAAGTGGTGGGTGCGGCGCGGGATTTGGCAAAGGCGGAAACTGCCACCGCCCAGGTTCGAAAGGACGCTGCGGCCGGCGGCGGAAGCCTGGAACTTATCGAACTGGATCTCGCCAGTCTAAAGAGCGTGCGGGCCTCTGCCGACGCTTTGCTGGCCGCGGGGAAACCGTTCGACGTGGTGATTGCAAACGCGGGAGTGATGGCCACGCCGTTCGGCCATACAACCGATGGATTTGAAACGCAGTTCGGCACCAATCACTTGGGCCACTTTGTCTTCGTCAACCGAATCGCGTCGCTGATCAAAGGACGTTTGATCAATCTGTCTTCCGCCGGCCACCGCTTCTCGAACGTCGATCTTGAGGATCCCAACTTCGAGCGGACGCCTTATGAACCCTTCGTGAGCTACGGCCGTTCCAAGACGGCGAACATCCTTTTCGCGGTGGCGTTCGACCGGCGGCATCGGGGGCGTGGCGTTCGCGCCGCGGCCGTGCATCCAGGTGGCATCCAGACCGAATTGGGCCGCTACATGGGATCGGCCAACCTGCAGGCGCTGATCGATCAAATGAATCAGCAGCGCGCGGCGGCGGGCCAGGGCCCGTTCGAATGGAAGACCATCCCGCAAGGAACCGCGACGTCGGTGTGGGCCGGTGTGGTCGCTCCGGCTGACGAGATCGGCGGCCGTTATTGCGAGGACTGCCACGTCGGCGTACTCGTGCGGGACGACGACCCTGCCAACGGTACGATCAGCGAAGGAGTTCGCGCTTACGCGCTAGATCCGAACAACGCCGAGGCCCTCTGGAAAAAGAGCGAAGAAATGGTCGGAGAGTCCTTTTCGTAACCCCTGCGATTGCTATAGTGGCACCTACGGGAGGAGTCACTGATGCGAAAGCTGCTTTTGTTGTCGATGCTGGCTGGAGGCTGCGCCTTCGGCCAGCAGAAAATCGCGCCGGATAAGGAAGCCGCGCTGAAGGCCGACTTGGCCGGGCAGATAGAGGGAATGAAAAAGCAGGCGCAGGTGATGGTCGACAGCGTTTTCAGTTTTGGGGAACTGGGATTTCAGGAATTCGAGACCTCCAAATACCTCACCGGAATTCTCGAAAAGGAAGGATTCAAAGTCGAACGCGGCGTGGCCGGCATTCCCACCGCGTTCGTCGCCACCTGGGGGCAGGGCAAGCCGGTCATCGCTCTCGGCTCCGATATTGACGACATCCCGCAGGCCTCGCAAAAGCCCGGCGTCGGGTATCACGATCCCATGATCGAAGGCGCCCCCGGCCACGGCGAAGGCCACAATTCCGGCATGCCGCTGAACATCATCGCCGCCGTCGCAGTGAAGAAGGTGATGGAGCGCGAGCATCTTTCGGGAACCATCAAACTATGGCCGGGCGTAGCCGAGGAAGATCTGGGCACCAAGGCTTATTACGTCCGTGCAGGCGTTTTCAAAGACGTCGACGTGGTGCTCTTCTGCCATGTCGGCGACAACTTCCGGGTGACGATCGGCCCAACCGCCATGAACGGGCTGGTTTCCGTTGAATACAACTTCAAAGGCGAGAGCGCTCACGCGGCGGGCGCGCCGTGGCGCGGAAAGAGCGCGCTGGACGCCGTGGAACTAATGGATGTGGGCTGGAACTTCCGGCGCGAACATCTGCGACTGGCTACGCGGTTGCACTACGTGATCACCAACGGCGGCGACCAACCCAACGTCGTGCCGCCCAACGCCAGCGTCTGGTATTACTATCGCGAAGCCGACTACGATCACATCATGAATCTGTGGCGCATCGGCGATAACATGGCGCAAGCCGCGACGCTAATGACCGACACCACCTATACGTCCCGCCTGCTCGGGAGCGCGTGGCCCGGACACTTCAACGTTCCTGTTGCGGAAGACATGTACGAGAACATCAAGCGCGTGGGACTGCCGCAATGGTCGGCGGACGATCAGACGCTGGCCAAGGGCCTGCAAAAAGAGCTCAAATTTCCTGAGCGCGGTCTGGCCGAAAAGATTCCGGCATTGAAGAAGCCAAAAGCTGCCGCGGATGCCGATGATGACGACGGCGGCGCGGGCGGCATCGGCCCCACCGGTGGAGGATCGGACGACATCGGTGACATTTCCTGGGCCGTGCCCACCGTGACGCTCAACTATCCGTCCAACATCCCAGGCGGTCCCGGGCACAATTGGGCCAACGGAGTTTCCATGGCGACGCCGATCGCGCACAAGGGCGTGATAGCCGGCGCAAAAGTACAGGCCATGACGATGCTCGACTTGCTGCTGCACCCCGAACTCGTGCAGAAAGCCTGGGACTACTACAACAACGTGCAGACCAAGGACATTAAATACAAGAGCTTCCTGCGGCCGGACGACAAGCCGGCGATTTGGCTCAATCAAAAAACGATGGACGAGTTTCGCCCGCGCATGAAGGCGCTGTATTACGATCCGTCGAAATACGGCACCTATCTCGAACAACTCGGGATCAAGTATCCTACCGTGCGCTAATTCTTCGCCGACGCAGTGCGATCAACCCCAGCGCCATGCCGCCACCGATGAAACCGATACTCGTGGGTTCGGGCGTCGCGGCGGTCGAAGTTGTCACGCCGGCGGTAAGAAAATCCACCGCATATCCGTCTCCGCCGTTGCCGCCTTCGTCGATCGACAGAATCAAATGGTTGGATGCGCTCAGCAGGGAAGGATCGATGCCAATCGTGAAGAACTGGACGACGGGGCCGCCTTCATTCAGCGAATTCAGTTCGGCCGTAAGAGCCGCATCGACGGTTCCGTTGATGGTCGCAGTGAACGGGTTGCCGATCGCCGGAAACTGAAAATCGTCCGCGGCGATTCCCAAAGTAAAGCTTGTGATCGTTCCGCCGCCTGAGACTAGAGAACTATAGTCCAGGTTGAGAACATCCGGCCCATTAATCCGCTGCGTAGAACCCGAGTAGCCATCGTCCGCGCCGGTTTGCAGGCTGCCAACGTAGATCTGGTCGGTGCCGGGAAAATCGCCTGCGCCGGGCGAGAAGGGATAGCCGTGACCGAACGAATTCGTAGCCACTGTCACGACATTGGCCGCTAATCCTGTCAAAGTGGCGCCAGCCGTGGGATCCGACGCGCCGTAGCAGCCCTGGCCGAGGCAGTCCTCATCACCAAAGAACAAGGTGGAAGCGCTTAATGGAACAGCTGCAATCGCACTGGCCGCAAACACCATCAAAATCCGATTTCGCATTCGTCATACTCCTTTGGTCGTAGCCGTCAGAACAATTGCCAGACTGCCTTTTTCCTGGCATGAGTATAACTTGAGTTTCCGAAAATAGAGCCAGTGTTCTAACCGTTATCGATGAGTTTAGTTACTGAGGATGAGTTTAGTTACTGAGTGGCAGGATTAGCCGAAGCAATCGCCAGCCCGAGGCACGCCGCGATCAGGATCTCGCCGATCATGGGGCCCACGAAGATGTATAGATACGCATCCACCGCTAGCGCGACATAGGCGACCAAGAACGTTGCCAGAATCGGCCGCAGCCTTCGCGCGTCGGTCTTGGCGAGCGACCCCAATAGCCAGAAGACAACCGCTTCTGCGGCCAGGAATATCGTGACGGCCAGCCCCATCCCGCGATAAAAATCCCAATAACTCCGCGTAGTCCCCAGCAGCGGAAACTGATTGATCTTCATCGCGGCGACGGCCACGCTGGCGGGACCCGGATCCGGGTCCCCGAAGACTGCGCCTATGGTATGCAGCACCGCCATGGTCAGCGTAATGACCGCTGCGATGCGAAGGAAAACCGCGGCCTTCATCGCTACCGATCCGCGCTCGCGGCCTTGGCGTAGAGCTCCAGAATGTGGCCCCATGCGCCCGGTCCTTCGAGAGCCGCGCGCAGCTTCTCATAGCCTTCGCCATGGCGCTCCAACTTGCTGTGCGTCAATTCGACCAGCGTGATTCCCGGTTCTTCGGCGGTGAATCGAATCTCGATTTCGCTGGCCTTGGCAGGGTCGGGATCGGCTACCCAATCCGGTTGATCGTGTCCCGGACCCACATGCCAGGAGAGTGTCGACGCGATGCGGCGGCTCCCACGCCAGCACCGTGCCCCAATCGCACAAGTTGCCCGCGACATCGCGCTCATACCAGCGGCCGCCGACGCGCGGCTCCACGAAGATCGCCTCGAACGGAGTTTTCCCGATGTGGTGCGTCGCCGGCCACCACGTCTCCATCTGTTCCACGAACACGCTGAAGGCGCGCTCAATCGGCGCCTGTACGCGCACCGTCTTACGTACGACGGCTTCTTGCACGGGGTTTGCCATGTTTCTCTCCCACTGGTTGTTTTTCCGCTGCTGCTTGAAAGGCGCTTAGCGCCTTGGTCCACATCTGGTCGAAGTGCGCGCGCAGCCGCGCGACTCCTTCAGGATTCAATTGGTATAACCGGCGCGTTCCGGCTTTGATGTCGGTCACCAGGCCGGCATTCTTCAGCACGCGCAGGTGCTGCGAAACCGCGGGACGGCTCACCGGCAGGGTGCTGGCCAGCTCGTTGACGGCGGTCGGTCCCGAGGCCAGCTTTTGGAAAATCGCCATGCGCGTTTGATCGCCCAGGGCTTCCAGGCCGGCTTGTAGGTAAGCGTCCACTAACGGTAAGTTACCGCGAACCGATGTTGGGTGTCAAGAGAAAAAATACAATCGCCCCGCCGCAAGTCGCCGCGGAGAGTTATTCCATCGTATCCAGTACTCACCGTATAGTATTGTTGAGGACGAAGCAGAATTTAGAAAAATGGGTCGTCAAAGCGTGTTCATAAATGCTGGTCGTTCCGCCTTTAAGGCTTTAATTATGCCCGGCGTCATCTCGGTGTTATTGGTCGCGCCGACCGTGCTTATTGGACAGATCGTGCATCCCTTGGCGCAATCCCGTTACGATCAAGGACCAGTCGAGCCAACGTTCCGGCTTGGCTACATCCAGATGATGTTCCAACAGACCGCCGCCCAGCGTGTGGGTCTCAGTGGCCTACTGGCCGCGCAACACGATCCGTCATCGCCCGATTACCATAAGTGGCTGACCTCGGAACAATACGGCGAGAGGTTCGGCTTGAGCCCGACGGATCTCTCGCGCGTTACGGCCTGGATCACCTCGGCCGGGTTCACGGTCGAATATACGGCCCGCGGGCGAGACTGGATCGCGTTCAGTGGGACGGCCGCGCAAGTTCAAGCTGCGTTTCACGCGTCCGTCCACCGGTACGCGATCAGAGGGGAAACACATTTCGCGGTTGCGACTGAACCCTCGATGCCGCCCGAATTGAAGCCACTCGTGGCGACACTTCTCGGCCTGAATGATTTCCTTCCGAAGTCGATGGCGAGGAGGCCCGCGTACACGTCCGCACTCGGGCATTCGCTCGCGCCAGAGGATCTAGCGACAATCTACGATATCAATCCTCTATACCAGCACGGGCTGAATGGAACCGGCCAGAAGATCGTGATTGTGGGGCAGGCCCTCGGCAGTGATTCCCTGGTTTCCGACGTTCAGCAATTCCGCGCCAATTACGGTTTGGCGCCGGCGAACATACAGTTCTTCACGGATTCCACAACACCTTCGAGCGCGGAGAGCGATCTGAGCGAAGCGGACTTGGATCTGGAATGGGCGGGCGCGATCGCGCCTGGCGCCACGCTGATCTATGTTTACGGCACGAATGCGAGCGCAGTCGCTCTGAAGGCGATCGACCAAGTGCTGGCCCCGATCATAAGCGAAAGTTTCGGAATATGCGAAGCCAATGTCCAGGGCTCGCTGCCGTCCCAACTTGAAGCGCAGGCTCAAAAAGGAAACGCGCTGGGTGTAACCTGGATCGCCGCGAGCGGGGACTCCGGCGCGGCCGCCTGCGATGATGACGAAACAATCGCGTCCCGTGGGCCGTCAGTGTGGCTTCCGGCGAGCATTCCGGAGTTAACAGCAGTCGGCGGGACGGAGTTCAACGACGGAAACGGAAACTACTGGAGCCTGTTCAACAGCCCCAACGGAGGCTCGGCCCTGGGGTACATTCCGGAGATGGCTTGGAATGACACGGCGTTTGGTACGCGTTTTAGTTCTGGCATCGAACTTGCGGCCTCGGGCGGCGGCGTCAGCAGCTTCTTCTTGAAATCGTTGTGGCAAGCCGGTCTTGGATCAGAGTACGGCACTGGGCGCTACGTTCCTGATGTTGCTCTCGCAGCCTCCCCCGACCTCGACCCTTACAACGTGGTTATCTCAGGACAACCGGCTACGATTGGCGGTACCTCGGCGGCGGCCCCTGTATTCGCTGGACTGCTCGCACTGCTGAACGAGCATTTACAAGAGAACGGGGTCGGAAATATCAACTGGACTTTGTACTCGCCGCCAACCTCATTGCCGATATTTCACGACATCATCACTGGAAGCAACATCGTGCCCTGCTTATTTGGGGTTGCGCCTGTGGCTAATTGCCCCGGGATCGGGTACGGATACGGGTTTAATGCCGGTCCTGGATATGATCTTGCAACCGGCCTGGGCTCGGTTGACGCATTCAATCTGATAACCGGATGGATCGGTCCCCCATCGAAGGTCGTTCCGTCGTGCAGCCCCGACCCCGTGTATCAGCAGCAGCCGAATGCGCAGGGATACAGTTGGTTTTACACAATCACACTCACGGAAACCGCGGGAGTCGCAACTAACCTCACGGGGTTCGCATTCAACGGAACGGATTATAGTTCGCAAGTCGCCAGCTTCTTCGGTAGCACTTCGATACCGGCCTTTGGCACCCTAACAGCAATTTTAGAGGCGAAGGATCTGCCCGCTCCAACTACGGTTGTCTTCGGCTTTACTGGCGTGGATGCGGGTGGCCGACAATGGTCACAACAATTGTCGGTACCGTTCAACGGGCCGAAATCCTCACCTCCTCCGACCATCTCTCTTTCGAAAACGCAACTTCAGTTCTCCTGGGCCGTGGGCGCCCCGACACCGCCGCCGCAAACCGTCACGGTCTCGAACTCAGGCGGCGGGACGTTTACATGGTCCGCTTCGTCAAACGTCTCATGGCCGAATCTGTCTTCCGCTCCCGGCACACTCACGGTTTCCGTCAATCCGACCGGTTTGACTCCTGGACCCTACAACGGCATGATTACGATCACGGCCGCCGGCGCATCGAATAGCCCTCAAACGATATCCGTCGCGCTCTCGGTGAATCCGGCATCGAGCACCACCAGCATCACGAGAGTGCTCCCCGACTTCGCGGTAGGTGGATCGTTCGTCAGCGATTTCTACGTAGTGAACAGCGGCACAAGCGCGGCGAGTTTCTCGATTAGTTTCCATGATGATCTCGGGAATCCGATCGTGGTTCCGTTCGCTGGGGGAGTGGGGAACCTCTCGACCCTATCGGGCTCAATTCCTGCGGGTGGGGCGGGTTTTTATGAAGCGGGCACGCCGCAAGGATCTCCGTTGTCGGGATCTGCGATCGTCACTTCGGACCCCTCCATCACTGTACAAGCGCTCTTCCGTCGTCTTGCCGACGGCGCGTACTACGAAGCAGCGGTACCCGCGGCCAGTGGAAGCAATGAGGTCCAAGTACCATTCGACGCCACGACATTCAGCGCGACCGGTGCCCAGATTTACACCGGCTTGGCGATTGCGAACCTTGACGCTTCGAATGCCGCGAGTGTCTCTTGCACGGCGAAGGACTCCGGAGGCAACGTCATCCCAAATGCAATTCCGGCTCAGGTATTGAACAAGCTTGGTCATTGGGCGAACTATCTGTTCCCGGTTCTAGATGGTAAGCGAGGAACACTCGATTGCACATCGAACACACAGATTGGCGCGATTGGAATTCGAGCCCTGGGCACCGACGCGCTCTCGTCGCTCCCGATCATCACACTCCCGATTAGCAACTCAGGGGGTACGAAAGTGCTTCCGGACTTCGCCGTGGGCGCATCGTTCGTAAGCGATTTCTATGTGGTCAATAGCGGCGCAAGCAGCGCGAATTTCTCGATCACTTTTCACGATGATGCCGGTAATCCGATCGCGGTGCCGTTCGCCGGAGGGTTAGGGAATCTGTCGACGCTCTCGGGTTCAGTCCCGGCTGGTGGAGCGAGTTTCTACGAAGCGGGAACGCCGCAAGGGAGTGGCCTCTCTGGGTCGGCTGTGATTACCTCCGACGCCGGCATCACCGTCCAAGCGCTGTTCCGACGACAGGCAGGCAGCAATTTCTACGAAGCCGCGGTTCCGGCGTCCAGCGGAAGCACTGAGGTTCAAGTGCCATTCGATGCCACTACATTTAGCGCGACCGGCGACCAGATCTATACGGGTTTAGCAATAGCGAATCTGGACACTTCAAATGTCGCTAACGTTTCATGCACCGTGAGGGACTCGGGAGGGAACGTCATCCCAAATGCCATCCCCGCACAGGTGCTGAACCCGTTGGGACACTGGGCAAATTACCTGTTTCCAGCTTTGGATGGAAAACGCGGAACGCTTGACTGCACTTCGAACACCCAGATTGGCGCAATCGGAATTCGCGCCTTGGGCACCAACGCGCTTTCATCATTGCCAGTGATCACGCCTTAACTTTTCCAATCGCCCCGCCGCACGTCGCCGCCCCACAAGAGCACGGAAACGTCCGGACGTCTTTACCGAAGTTATAGTTCACCGTCAGCTCTTCACCCGGCTTAATCACCCGCAGGCTCATGTAAAGCACATGCCCCTTCACAATGCGGCTGACCAAATTCGGATCGCAGCTATGGTTGATAATCTCGGCCCCGCTGCCTCCGATGGCCCCATCCAGCGTCCAATAATCGTCCACGGCGAACAGGTACGTGTAGTCGCCGTCGCCCCGATATTTGGCATCCTTGCGGTTCAGCCGCTTACCCGTATACTCGATCACCTTGCGGTTCTTCGGAATCCGCTGGCCCGCGAAAACGCCATAGCGATGGATTTTGGAGCGCCGGATCAGCAGCTTGAAGCAAACACAGTCTGGATTCAGCTTGGGCGTTTTAACGAGGTCGGTTCCCATGTTGGATCATCCATATTAGCGAACCCAGCGCGGATTAGCGAACCCAAGGGAGTAGGCCCGGCTAATGTTTCTTTACGTATCCGCCGATGAATAAGGCGTACAACTTAGGAAGGAGTACAGGAGGGGCTGTATGTCCAATTCTCAGTTCGCTACCGACCCTGGCCTTGCGGAATCCGCGCCCGAGGAGCGCTTCCGATCCGGCAGGTGCATCCAGGCTTCTCAAAGGACTGCTGATCGGGTTTGCGATTTCGGTAACTATTGGGCTTGCGTTGACAAGCTGGTATGTCCGATCGCGGATCGTGGCCGCCAATGCGTTCCACACCGCCGAGCGTGCACCTGCCCGAAATCGCAGCCGCGAAACCAACGGCCCCCGCGCTTCAACCCGCGCCTCAACCAGCGCCTTCCACTCTGTATCTCGAAGTGGCTGGCCTTGGGACCTCGGCGCGATTTGAGCTTTGTGCAGCGCTTGGACGCCCAAGGCTATCGGGCGCGTGTGGAACGGGCTGCCACCGAAGATGAAACCCGGATTTTGATTGGCCCTTTGCGGAGCGAACCTCGCTCGAAGAAGCCGAGCGCAAGTTACAGTCCCAGGGGTGCTCGCGATGCAGGCCGTTCACTAGCGAGTTTGGTATCCTTCAGGTGGGGCCGGGACATGCATCCAGCATTCCACAGTAACCTCAGTCCGTCATGTCCCTAAAGGTCCGTATCCGCAACAATTCGTCGAAGCCTCCGTACGGATATCGAATTCGCCCGGGTTCCTTCGTTCTTTCGATCCTGTTTCACGTGGTCGTGGTCACAGGGTTGCTGCTGATCCCTCACATGGATTCGCCCGAGCGAGCTCATAATCGGCCGATCTATGAAGAGCTGATCCAGCCACAAGCCAAGAAGATCATTTGGTACAGCGTTCCCAAGCAGAAGTTGCCGGAAGTGCACGCCGAAGAGCGAATCGGGACGTTTCCGAAGCCTCGCGCCGCGCAAAAAGCCGACGTAGCCATCATTGCCACCGCGCCGAAACCGAAGTCGGTGAAGCAGTTCATTTGGCAGCCGGTTCCCAAGATCGAGATTCACCTGGACCTGCCGGCGCCCAACATGATCGCGCGCGCCGCCATGGCGATTCCGGCTCCGCCTCCGCCGCCCGAGCCAAAACCGAAGATCGATAAACCTGACACGCAAGGAGCGAAGGCTCCGCAGCCGAACATCTCGCCCCCAACGCCGAGTGGCGATGTGAATAAGGCGCAGCCTGTCGAGGCCAAGCCGGTCGAGGTGCCCAAGCCGCGCAAAGCATTCGTTCCGCCGCCCCCTTCGGAGCATCCGCGCGTAGTGATTCCAGTCCAAACCGCGGATGTCCCGGTGCCCGACGCGTCCATCACAGGCGCTGCCTCGGCGCGTGCTGCGTTGCCGGAAGGTCTCGGCGCCCCATCGCTATCGAAAGGCGCTCCGCCGCCCCCCAATGCGCCTCCCGGACCAGCGAATGCCGCTGGGAACGCCAAAGTGGATATCGCCGTAGTGGGCTTGCACCCCGATAAAGGCGCTGTGCCGGATGGCTCGCGGCCGGGCCAGTTTTCACAAGCCCCAACAGTGGGTGAACTTGCCACCGGCGAGGTGAAAGGCGGCATCGGAGTTCCGGGTCTGACTATTCACGACGATCGCAACGCCGTGGGACCGCCGCACGTGGACCCGCCGCGCAAGATTGTGCTGTATGCCGATCGCTTGCGCAGCCTGCCGGTTTCGACCCTGTCAGTGCCGTTGCGGCCCGCCTCGCGCAGCATCCCGGCCCGTATTGACTCCCGTTTCAAGGGCCGCGACGTGTTCACCATGGTGATTCCCATCGAGAACATCGCGGGCTACACGGGCGACTGGATCATCTGGTTCGCCGAACGCGAGCAGAAGCCCGGTACAGCCCCGTTTGTGCGCGCTCCGGTGCCCTTGCGGAAGTTTGAATCGGTGGAACCGGTGCCACCGGGATCCCGGACCGAGATCCGCGTGCTGGTGGAAGCCATAATTACAAAAGAGGGCAAATTCGACCGGATTCTGCTGCTGCGGGATCTCTCGCCGTCGCTCGAGAGCGCCGTTCTCAGGGATGTGAAGGCCTGGGAGTTCAAGCCGGCCACCCGGGATGGCGTGCCGATTGATATTGATGTCGTTCTGGAAATTCCCTTTAGCCTGCCGCCTCAAATCGCGCAGCGTTCAGCGCCATAAACGCGCGCTCCAAAAACAAAAAGCATGCGGCCTGGTAGGGCCGCATGCTTGTTTAGAAAAACTAAGGAGAAGGGAAACTTCTTAGACGTTCGCTTGCGCGGCGCGCCGTCGCTGGTAGGCGATTCCCGCCAGGCCCAGAAGGCCCGCCAACAGGATGCCGTAGAAGCGCGGTTCCGGAACGGCCGGCGTCGAGCCGGTGATGGTGTCCAGCAGCAGATAATGGCAGTCGGCCACGATCGCGATGAACTCGGTTCCGGCGGTGTCCTTGGTGATGCTGAATTGGGACAGCGTGCCGTTGGTGGAGATTGCTCCCAGCGCCGTTGTCGTGTACAAGTTCATGGACGTTGTGTTCGCATTCAGCGGACCCGAGGCATCCTTGTCATACACCTTCACTGCGTCGCCGCTGGCGCCAATGCCAGCTTGCAAAAGAAATGCCAGCGAGGTGCCCTTGGCGATATTAGAGCCAAGTTCGATTTCAAGAATGTTGCCGTACGTGCTATTCGTGCTTCCGCCGTTCTGCGTAACAACGTCGGTGATGCCGTCCTGGCTGGCAAAATAATTGCCGCTTCCCTCGACCGGGTTATAAGGCGCGATACCAACGCCCTCGTCGTAGACCGAGTCATTGGTTTGGAACAAGGCCTGCGAACCAGTTCCTAAGGTCGGGTGACTGGGAGCACCATCGATGGTCGTTACCAGGTTGCCGTTGCTGTTGGTGATCTGTTCGGAAAACACCGAGATGGATCCGAAGCTGCTGGAGAACGTGGACCCTTGCGATACGAGGGCTGGATTTGCTCCAAAGCACCATGTGTTAGTTGGGCATGTGGTGGCATTCGCCAATGTCGCAAGCGACAAGGCAGAGGCCACACCGATGACCCAGAAAAATGACTTCATAGTTCAACTCCTCCTGTTGAGCTCAAAAAACTACCTCAGAATTTGCGTAAGGTAAATGTCAGAATAGGGTATTCAGGCCGAAAAATCTAGTGCGCGAGGGGGGGCCAAAAATAATTTCAGTACCACAGGATTCAACTAGAACCATCAGTACGATCAGTTTAACCAAGCGTGTCTTTTCTGTTCGTAACATGCTGATTATAAGTTAGTTGATGCGACTCAATAAGTCGCTGGCGCCGGCCTCGATTTCCTTAGGAGGTCTTAATTCCAGGGCGTGGGAAAGCAGCGTCTTGGCTCGGGCCCTGTCTCCCTTCTGATACCAGGCGATGCCAGTATGGTAAGCGGCGGCAGGGTCGTCCGGGAAGCGGCGAATCAGACCGTTGAAAATATCCAAGGCCTCGTCGTTTTGGTCTCTCTTCAGGTAGACGAAACCCAGAGTATCGAGGAAGACCGGATTGGTAGGCGCCTGTTCGACCGCGCCGCGCGCAAGTTTGTAGGCTTCATCCAAGGTGTCTCCGGTTTCGGCCAACAGGTATGCCAGGTTGTTCATCGCCACTGGATCCTTCGGGCTGGCGGCCAGTGCCTTGCGGGCTACCTGCTTGGCTTCCTGAGATCGGTTCTCCATCTCGAGCAGGAATGGCAGCAGCGCGCCTGGCCTGGGATCTTTGGGCTGGCTCAAGGCCGCTTTTTGCAGGGTAACAATGGCGTTGTGAACATCTCCCTTGAGCTGGAAGACGTTGGAGAGTTCGATTTGCGGGTCGATCGACGCGGGCGTCTGGTCGGCCAGCGCGCGGAAATTCTCGATGGCGAGATTGTATTTGCCGTTTCGCAAAGCCGTGGTTGCCAGCAGGTAACGAATGGCGGCGGCGCCATGGGTGCGGGATAACTCGGCTTCCAGCCGGGCGTAGGCCTTCTCGGGTCGATTCTGGGCCAGATCGGTGTCAACCAGGCCGGACACCGCTCGCCACTCGGTCGGGTGCGTCTCCAGGATTTTGTTAAAGGCGGCTTCGGCTTCGGCATAATTGCGCCGGTTCAAAGATACGTAAGCCAGTTGCAGCCGCACATCCACGGAGTCTGGCAACTGGCGCGACAGGCTGCCGAGGACCGCGGCCGCCTGATCGACATTGCCCTGCTTGAGCAAAGCGCTACCCCGCAGCATGCGCGCCCTCAAGTTTTCCGGATCGATCTCCAGAGCGGCTTCCGACTGTTGAATGGTCTCGACCATATCGTGCTGTTTAAACGCGATATCCGCCAAGAGAATACGGGCGTCCAAGAACTGGGGCCGCAGCTTGATGATCTCGAGCAGCCGCATCCGGGCCTCCGCCAGATTTTGGCTTTCGGCGAGACCGCGGGCCAGTAAAAACTTCAGGGAAAGATCGTTGGGGTTCTTTTGCAATAGAGCGCGAAGCTCGTCGATACCTTGGCCTGGCGAACCGGACCCGGGTTCGCCAACCAACAGGGCGGCCCGCAAGGCCCGCGCTTCTGGATCGTCCGGATATTGAGCAATGGTCTGGTTGAGGACCGAGAGGCCTTCCTGCCGCTTTTTCTGCAGCAGCAGAATCCTCGCGATCCGGTTTTGATAAACCAGTTTGTCCTTTCCGCTCGAGCCGCTTCCTATGCGATATTGCCCCAGAGCGGTTTCCAGGTCGCCAATGGAAGCGTAGAAATCGCCTGCCTCCAGATGAACGCTCCCGTCCTTGCCTGAATTGGAAAGAAACCGCTGCATGGCCTGGTCCAACTCCGGCTTGCGATGGGACCCGGCATAAAGGCCAGCCAACTGCAACAGGTATGCGTTCTCCTTGGGGTTGTCGTTCACTTTGCGTTTCAGGATGTTTTCGGCTTCCGGAAGGCGATGGCCAGCGATATAGATCCGGTATAACGCGTCGTAAATATCAGCGGCACTGCGGTTCGTGGCCAGGAATTCCAACCCGACCCGTTCCGCTTCAGCCGGCTGATTGGCGCGAAATAGGGCATCCATGAGGCCGTCGACGATCTTTTCGTCGCGCGGGTACAACTGATGGGCGCGTTGAAACACGGTGACTGCTTCTTCGGGCCGCTGTTCCAGAATCGCGATGTAGCCCTTGATGCGCAGACCCGGCATGGAACTGGGATCTTTCGACAGCCACTCACCGCTGTATTTCTGCAGCAGGTCATACAGAAACTTGGGCCGCTTCGGATCGCCGATGTAAGCGCCTAGCATCAGGGTGGTAAGCTCCATCTTGGGCGCCGGGTTGTCGGGCATCAGCCGCACGGCCTGCTGCAAGTCCTGCAACGCCGCGGCGGCTTGGTTCTGCCTCATGTCCGCAAGACCCACCCGATAGTACGCTTCGCCCAAATTGGGGTTCTTTTGAATAGCTTTGCGGTAGTTCAAGGAGGCGTCCGCGAACTGGCCGCGTTCAAACTGGACGTTGCCCTTTTCGAGGTAACTGCCGGCGTCACGGCAGCCAGCCAGCACCACAGCTAAGACCAGAAGCAAGGGAAGAGAGACGGAAAAGGCCAAACGGCGCGTCGTAGCGACGAAGTACGGTAGCACGCTCTCGATTGTACAAAACAGTGTTGGCAAGATCACTGCGTCATGAGTACCATGGGTACCAATGCGGAATCGCGTCCACCGATCCTCGCAAACGTACCGGTACAAGTTGGGCGAGGGTCATGACTTCAGTTTATTGACGGGTCCGCGGCCGCACTCCAGACTGTGATTGCAATGAAAAGAAGTCTAATTTATCCAGCACTTATCACATTTTTCCTGATAGCATTCGGGGCTAGCGGGGCTCCGGTGCAATTCGATACCCTCAGCCATAACTTTCAGCTGGCCGGCGGTGGCGGCGGCGACCAGGCAACGCTGAGCGGCACTCAGTTGGAATTCTTTGGCGACGATTTCACGGACACTATTTCGGCCACCCACGACTATTTGGCGGACGTTACCACACTGAGCACCACTGCAAACCTTGACGAAACCAGATTCGGCGAAGTTTCATCCACCGGATGGACGAAAATCACTTTGACGGATCATACGGCCGCGGGCAAACAAGACCAGTCGTTCTTCAACAGCGGCGCCGGAACGGGGGCGTTGGCGCGTTACGAGATGTCCGCCTTCCTGGTATCGCTGTACAACGTCGGCGGAGGGAACGCTGCATCCAATAACCAGATTCAAGAGGCCATTTGGTCCCTGCTGGACCCCACCAGGGACGGCAAAGCGCCGAATCCCACCGGGGCGAATCCGACCGCTTATCTGGAAGAAGCCGCCAGCTGGTACAGCACCATGAATACGGCGGCGAACCGGGGCGCGCTGAATGCATTCCTGGGGAACTATGAAATCGTCAGCGACCCCACGATGAAATACAAAAGAGGGTTGGGAATCGGTGGATTCCAAGAGCAAATCGTGGATCCGCCCGCTCGCCAGGCTCCGGTATTGTGCGCCACCCCGGAACCGCGCGGCGGTATCTGGATGGTGATCGGATTGTTCGTGTTCGGCGGCTTCCTGTTGCAGAGAGCGCGCGGCGTTCACCGAGCGAACTAACAAATCTTTGGGTGTGTTTTCAAGCGATACCCGCCCGGCGGGGTTCGGGACCGGATTTCATGCTGGTACACCTGGGTAGAGAAATCTGCTCGGAGGACACGTACTCATGCAATACCGGGATCTGATTCTAGCTGCGGCCGGGCTAATGGGGACAGCCAGCGCCCAAACACTGGTGGATCTAAGAACACAAAGCAAGAGCGTCGATTTTTCGAGCGCGAACACCACCAAACCATTCAAAGCCGGGACGGCGCTTCCGGCGACCTGTGGGGTGGGAGAAGCATTTTTTCAAACCAACGCCCCCGCCGGCCTGAATTTATATGGATGCACGGCGCTGAACTCGTGGACGCTGCTGTCGGCTGGAATCCTGGTGGGCGACGTGACGGGCACGCCGAGCGCCAGCACAGTGAGCAAACTGCAAGGCCGCGCGGTTTCAACTTCGACGCCCAGCGGCGGACAATCCCTGGCGTGGAATAGCACCACCAACAGCTGGACGCCGCAGAGCATCGTGGGAGCGCAGGGGCCAGCGGGTGCGACGGGGCCGCAAGGCGCGGTGGGAGCCACCGGCGCAACGGGAGCCAACGGCGCTAGCGCCCGCATTCAGAATTCCGGCACGTTGCTGCCCATAGAACCGGCGCTCAACTTCACGGCGGGAGGGTGCGTGGACGATCCAACCAACAGCCGGACCGACTGCGCCGGCGGCGGGATATCCGGAGTGAACATCGCCCTGAACGGGACAACACAAGGCACCCAGGCGACGCTGAATTTTATATCCGGAACCGGGATTGTGCAGTCCTGTACGAACAACGCGGGAGCATCGCGCGTGGATTGTACTCCGTCCTTCAATACGGCTCTTATTCCGACACACGACACAGTCCACGCCAACGAAAGCTATTGCGCATCGAGCAACGGCACTACGGTTTATACCTGTAGCATGCCCGACAAGGCGCTGTTGTCGTATTCGATCGGGCAGGTGTTTTTATTGACCGTGGATTCAACCTGCGCGAGCTCCTGTTCGCTGAACATCGACACTCTGGGAGCAAAAAGCATCAAAAAGAAAGATGGCGTCACCGATCCGACCGGCGCCCTGGTGGCGGGCCAGGCTCAATTTGTCTGGTACGATGGAACGGTGATTCGCTTGATGTACTTTTGATGTCTAACGTTTGTCGTTTGGGCTTATCACCTTCCGACCGCCGAGAAATTCTCAAAACAATCTCAGGCCATGTTGTTGAGGTGGCCAACTGGTTGATCCCGTAAGACCTTAGGATTCAATTGGTTAGGTCTAAGTGCTTAGCTTCCGGGCAGGCCGTACTAGTACGAACTAGATCCAATTGTTCTTGGCATTAAGGGGTTTCCGGTGTGAAATAGAGATGGGTAAGGTACGGCAGGAGTTCTCTTCAAGCCTCGCACCGCTTTTGGAGAAGGCGACATGTTTCGGTCTTGCACCCTTGTCAGAATCGATTCCGTAGGAGAGAGAGTAACTTGTTTTTGATACTCACGCTCGGCGTTCTGTCAGTTGTGCTGGCCCTGGTAGTCACTCCATTGGTGCGAGACTACTTGGGCAAATATTTCCTCGACCATCCTGACGGGATTCGTAAGAAGCATGCTGGGCCGGTTCCACGAGTGGGTGGAATCGCCATTCTTGTTTCTTACCTGATCACTTTCGGAATCGCGATGGCCTTGCCGTTCACTTACACGCAACATTTGCATCACGAGCTCCCCCATATCCTGCCACTGGCATTGGTGGCATCGGTGGTGTTCTTTACCGGCGTGCTGGACGATCTGATCGGACTGGCGGCCTGGCAGAAGTTGCTCGGAATCGTGGTGGCCAGCGTGCTAGCGTACCTGGCCGGGATTCATGTGGAAATCCGCATGCTGCAGGGACTGCCTGCCTGGCCGTGGCTAGGATTCGTAATTACGGTGGTCTGGTTAGTAGGCTGCAGCAACGCGTTTAACCTGATCGATGGGATGGACGGGCTGGCGGCAGGCGTAGGCCTGGTGGCCACCGTCACGATGCTGCTGGCCGCGCTTACGCAGAACAACATACCGCTGCTGCTCGCCACCATGCCGCTGGCTGGTTGCCTGCTCGGTTTCCTGCGCTACAATTTCAACGGCGCTTCAGTATATCTAGGCGATTGCGGGAGTCTTTCACTTGGATTCCTGCTGGGCTGCTTCGGCGCGCTGTGGAGCGAAAAGTCGGTCACTTTAGTGGCTTTCACGGTGCCGCTGCTGGCCGTTTCGATCCCGCTGTTGGACGTGGTGCTCTCCATCCTGCGCCGATTCCTGCGCAATCGGCCGATCTTCCAAGCCGATCGCGGACATATCCATCATCGCCTCCTGGAGCGGGGTCTGAGTCCCAAGAGCGCGGTGCTGACGATGTATGGATTGTGCGGCCTGGTGGCTGTTCTTTCCCTGCTGGTAAGCGCGCTGCATAATCAATTCAGCGGCCTGATTGTCATTCTCTTCGGCGGCGCGGTTTGGATTGGCATCCGCCAGTTGGACTACGCATGAATTTGCGTCAGCGAGCCGCATGTTGTTCGGCGGAAATTCCGCCGCATTATCGACGTGGAAACTCGCTTGAAGGACTTTGAAGCCACTCTGACGAAGGCCGACACCGTGGAGGAGTGCTGGACGCATGTTCGCGCCGGGAGCCGCGATTTTGGTTTCCACGAAGTGCGAATGAGTCTGAGCGGACGGCTATTCGAGGATCTGCACTCGGAAGCCACATCCGCGAAACCTCGCTGGCAGCTGAGAATTCCGCTGCCGGATTCGCAGTATGTGAATTTCTACCGCGGTTTCGATAGCGAGATGAACCCACTGGTGATCAGCGCGTTTGTAGAAGCTGTGCAGCGTGGACTGGAAGCCAGAACCGGTAAGCCGGCGACGGAAGTGATTCGCATGCCTGCCGGGCCCGATCTGGTGTATGCCGCAGGCGCAGGGGCCGGGGCAGGCGAGTTGAAACACGCAGTGCGCTAAGCAATCTCAACAAATCCGTCCGCCGGTGTACCATCAGAAGAATGAGACGGCGCACCAGCTCTGGAAAAATATGCCGGCAGTCCTAGTTACCGGCTCCTGCGGACTGATTGGCTCCGAAGTTTCCCTGTTCTTCGCGAGGCAAGGGTTTCAGGTCCATGGCATCGACGACAACCATCGCGCGGTTTTCTTCGGGCCCGAGGGCGACACCAGTTGGGTGTTGGAGCATTTGCGCCGCGAGATCCCCGGTTACCGGCATTCGGCGCTTGGATATCCGCGATCGGGAGGGCGTGCTCGCCCTTCTCGAAGAGCTGCGTCCCGACTCTGATCATCCACACCGCCGCGCAACCCTCGCATGATCGGGCGGCCACCATTCCGTTCCTCGATTTTGAAGTCAACGCATTGGGCACGCTGCACCTGCTGGAAGCAGCGCGGCGCTCCTGTCCCGAGTCGCCGTTCATCCACATGTCCACGAACAAGGTTTACGGAGATCGGCCGAACGCGATCGCCACTGACGGAGACCGCGACGCGGTTACGAGTATGCCGACGCGGCGTTTGAGCACGGCATCCCGGAAGACTTTTCCATCGATCAGAGCAAGCATTCGCTATTTGGCGCGTCCAAAGTGGCGGCGGATGTCATGGTTCAGGAATATGGGCGCTATTTCAACATGCCGACCTGCTGTCTGCGCGGGGGCTGCCTCACCGGGCCCAACCATTCCGGAGTGGAATTGCACGGGTTCCTCAGCTACCTGATCAAGTGCAATGTGGAAGGCCGCGAGTACAAGGTTTATGGCTATCAGGGCAAGCAGGTGCGCGATAATATCCACTCGCAGGATGTGGCGCGTTTCATGTTTGAATTCTGGAAGGCGCCGCGCATTGCCGAAGTTTACAATCTGGGCGGCGGCAAAGGCAACGCCTGTTCGATTCTGGAAGCGTTTGAGATGGCCGAGCGGATTACGGGGCGTCCGATGACTTACCGATACGTGGATGAAAACCGGATCGGCGACCACATTTGCTACTACAGCGACCTTCGCAAAATGAGAGCGCACTATCCGGCTTGGGACATCAGCAAGAATCTCGGCAATATCTTTGACGAGATTGCCGCCAGTTGGATGGCGCGGCTGGCTGCGCCGATCCTACACTCCACCGAATGAAGGTACTGATCACCGGAATCTGCGGCTTTGTGGGCAGTTCGCTGGCCGAAGGCCTGCTGGAGCGCCGCGCGGGGACGTCGATTGTAGGCATCGATAATCTGATGCGGCCGGGCTCGGAACTGAACGTTCCCAGGCTGCGGAAGCTTGGCGTTACGCTGCTGCACGGCGATATTCGCCAGGCCAGCGATTTCGAAGCGCTGCCGGCGGTGGACTGGGTGATCGACGCGGCGGCCAACCCGAGCGTACTGGCCGGGATTCAGAGCGGATTCAGCAGCCGCCAATTGGTGGAACATAACTTAGGCAGCGTGGTGAACGTTCTGGAATATTGCAAGGCCCAGCGCGCGGGTCTGCTGTTGCTCAGCACCAGCCGCGTTTATTCCATAGCGGCATTGGCATCGCTGCCGCTGCGCGCGGATGGAAACGCTTTTTGTCTGGATGAGCAAGCCACTTTGCCCACTGGCGTTTCGGCCAAAGGTATCGGCGTGGACTTTTCCACTCGCGCCCCGATTTCGTTATACGGCAGCACCAAGCTGGCGGCCGAAACGATGGCGCTGGAATACGGCGCGGCGTTCGATTTTCCGGTGTGGATCAATCGTTGCGGCGTGCTAGCGGGGGCGGGGCAGTTCGGAACCGCCGATCAAGGGATATTCTCTTATTGGATCCATGCTCACGCTCGACGGCGCCCGCTCCGGTACATCGGATTTGACGGAACGGGCAAACAAACGCGCGACTTGTTTCATCCGCGCGATCTCACTGTTCTGGTGGACGCGCAATTCAACACCTCCAGGCCCAACGGCCAGCGTGTTTACTGCGCCGGTGGTGGACGGGCCAACGCGATTTCTCTGGCGCGTTTGAACGCCTGGTGCGACGCGCGGCAGGGCACGCATGCTCCCACGCGCCGACACTCGCCCGCGGCCTTATGACATTCCCTGGGTGATCATGGACTCAAGCGACGCCGAGCGCGATTTCGGGTGGCGGGTGGACATTCCCATGGAGCGAGTGTTCGAAGAGATCGCGCAACACGCCGAGGTTCACCCCGACTGGCTGGAAAGAAGCGCTCCATGACAAGGAAGCAGCTGCCACCGGAGCCGCAAGAACCAATCCGGCTGCTTTCGGTGGTGATACCGGCTCGGGACGAAGAGGGCGGCATCAGCTCGACCGTTGAACATCTCTACGTGGAGCTCCGTCTGCATGCGATCGAGCATGAGATCGTGGTGGTGGACGATGGCAGTACGGACCAAACGTGGGCTGTATTGCAGCAAACTTTGAGCCGCGTGCCGACCCTGCGGCCGGTTCAAAACACCGGGGATCACGGCTTCGGACGGGCGGTGATTTTTGGACTGGAGCAGGCCCGCGGCGATGCGATGGTGATCATGATGGCGGATGAATCGGACGACAGCCGCGATGTGGTCCGCTACTGGCAGGCGCTGAACGAGGGTTGGGACGCGGTGTTCGGATCGCGATTCGTGCGCGGCGCCGCGGTGGTGGATTATCCGCTGCACAAGCTGTTTTTGAACCGGCTGGCGAACCTGTTTCTGCGCGTCATTTTTCACGCTCCGTTGAACGATTTCACGAACGCGTTCAAAGCCTATCGGCGCAAGGTGATCGAGGGTTGCCGCCCGTTTCTGGCTCCGCATTTTAACCTCACCATTGAGATTCCGTTGAAGACCATTGTGCGAGGCTATTCATGGACCGTGATTCCGATCACGTGGAAGAACCGGCGCTCGGGAGTGTCGAAACTCAGGATTCGTGAAATGGGCAGCCGCTATTTGTTTATCGCGCTGTACTGCTGGTTGGAGAAGTATTTCTCGCGCGGAGACTACGTCAGAAAAAAGCCCGGGGCCGACAGGGCGAGTTCGGGCGGATAAGCGGGCCAGTCCACGCACAATGGAGATTCCATGAAAATTATCGTGACCGGGGGAGCCGGGTTCATCGGATCGTGTTTCGTGCGGCTGGCAGCGGGGAATCCGTCGCTTGAGATCGTCAATATCGACAAGCTGACGTACGCCGGAAATCTGGAGAATCTGACGGCGGTGGCGAATCACCCCAACTACCGGTTTGTGCAGGCCGACATCTGCGATCTGGAGGGAATGCGGCGGATTTTCGGTGAAGTGAAGCCGGACGCGGTGGTGCACTTTGCGGCCGAGTCGCATGTGGATCGCAGCATTTTCGCACCCCAGCCGGTGTTTGAGACCAATCTGCGGGGCACCTTCAATCTGCTGGAGACCATGCGGGCGCAGCGGGTGGATCGTTTCATCCATGTCTCGACCGATGAAGTGTACGGCAGTTTGGAAGCGCCGCTGGAGGCCGACGAACAGTTTCCGCTGCGGCCCAGCAGCCCGTATTCGGCGGGGAAAGCGGGCTCCGATCTTCTGGCGCTGAGCTATCACACCACCTACAAGCTGCCGGTGATCGTGACGCGCGCGTCCAACAACTACGGGCCGAATCAGTTTCCCGAGAAGCTGATTCCGCTGATGATCACGCATGCCTTCGATAACAAACCGCTACCGGTTTATGGCGACGGTATGCAGATTCGCGATTGGCTGTATGTGGAAGATCATTGCCGGGCGATTCTGACGCTGCTCGAAAAGGGCCGCGACGGCGAGGTCTATAACATCGGCGGCAATCGATCGCTTCCGAACAAGACCGTGGTGGAGCAGATCCTGGCGATCACCGGCAAACCGGCTAGCCTGATCGAATATGTGAAAGACCGGCCGGGGCACGACCGGCGCTATGCGTTATCGAGTGAGAAGCTGACGCGCGAAACCGGCTGGGAGCCCGCGATGGACTTTGAGCGCGGCCTGAAAGCGACGGTGGAGTGGTACCGAACGAATCCGGAGTGGATTGCGCACGTCAGATCTGGCGAATATCAGAAGTATCACGACCAAAACTACGCCAATCGCAATCAGGAGCTGCGGGCCATTTGACGTTCAACCGGTTCGCATATATTTCCAGTAGATCAGCGCCACGTCTCGAAATGCGACGAAGAAATCCAGCGGCTTGACCTTGGAACCGCCGACATCTTCCCAGACGTCCAACGGATATTCATAGATGCGCTGCGCGGCCAATTCCGGCGATCCCAACTGGCGGATGTAGCGGGCCAAGAGTTCGACGTCAAAGACCCAGCGGGTGCTAAAAGGTTCCGCGATCAGGCCGCCGGTGTCCGCCCGGACGCGGAAGATTTTGGCGCCACACTGGGTATCGTAGATGGGTAGCCGCAGCATGACAGAAACCGTGGTTGCGAATACCCTGCCGAGGTAATGCCGGACCGTACGGCGATGCACATCGCGTCCGAGGAGCTTGACGCGCGCGCCGAAAACCATATCCAGGCCAGGCTTGCCGGCGAGTACCGCTATGAACTGCGGAATAGCGTCCAAGGGTGTGGCGAGGTCGGCGTCCCAATAGCCGATGTATTCGACCTGCTGGGTCAAGGCGAAGTTCATGCCCCTGCGAACTGCCTCTGCCTTGCCTTGATTGGCGGGCGAACGGAGCACGAAAACGCGATCCTCGCGGCCTTTGCGAAATTCCTCCAGCCGGTCCAGTGTTTTGTCACGGCTGCCGTCGTCCACGAAGACGAAAACGGTTTCAGATTCGCACAGAAATCGGTGAAATTGTTCCACGGGAAGCCGAAGCTCTTCGTTGTAGCAAGGCACAACAATCATGACCCGCGGCCCACTCACATTCAGATCATAGCAAGGGCTTCCGCATTTTCAGCGGTTCTTGCCATGTGGCGGCCCGAAGATCGATCGCACCAGTTCCAGGCCTTGCTCCTTGCCATGAATGCGCGATTCCAGTTGTGCATCCTCGGCTAGCTCCAACATGCGCGAAAAATCCGGGCCGGGCGGATAGCCGGCGGCGATGAGATCGTCCCCGGTCACCAGGCGCTGGGGCCGCAGCTCGGCGGGCGCGGACTGCTCGAACTTCGTTTTGGCGAAATTGGTAGTTGTCGAGATGTCCATGGCTGGATGAGCAGTCCAGCCGGTGCAGCTCCAAGTGCTCGTCAAATCGATTCAGGCGCAACATGCGTTTTAAGGTGCTCTCACGCATTTGATGGACGTGCGAGAACCGCATGTGGTTGGCGATCAGGGCGATCACCTGATCGATCTCCGCGTTTGAAAACCGCAGGCGGTTCAGGATATCCCGTGCGATTCGCTCGCCTAGCTCGACATGTCCGTCGAACCGGATGCGGTCGGCCACGCGATACGTGCCGGGCTTGCCGACATCGTGCAGCAGGACTCCCAGAGCCAAGGCGGGGGTGGGAGACCGCAAGCCATCGAGCATGATCAGGGTGTGGGTCCAGACGTCGCCCTCAGGGTGGAATTCGGGCGGCTGATCCACTCCCTGCATGGCGGCGACTTCCGGCAAGATGTCGGGGAGGAGACCGGAAACTTGCCAGCAGTTCGAACCCGCGCCGAGCGCCGCCTTCGGTCAGGATTCGAACCAGCTCGTCGCGAATCCGTTCCGGCGAAACCCGCAGAATCTTCGGAGTGGAGCTTTTGGATGGCCGGCATGGTTGCGGGCTCGATCTGAAAGCCGAAGCGCGCGGCGAACCGAATGGCGCGGAGCATCCGCAGATGGTCTTCTTCGAAGCGCTGGTCGGGGTCGCCGATGGCCCGGATGATGCCGGCGTGGAGGTCGGGCAAGCCGTGGACGTAATCGACGACGGGGAAGGCAGGGAAGACGAGGAATACGAGGAATACAAGACGGAGGGATCGAGAAGCAGGGCATTGATGGTGAAGTCGCGGCGCAGAACATCCTGCCGTGGGATCCGTTTCAAACGTTACGCGTCCGGATGACGGCCATCGGCGTAGGCATGATCGCTGCGGAAGGTGGCGACCTCCACGCCATCCACCAGCACCACGCCGAACTGGGCGCCCACCAGCTGAGCCCCGGGAAAGAGCTCAAGCAATTGGTCCGGCCGAGCATCGGTTGCGATATCATAGTCCTTCGGTTCGCGTCCCAAGACCAGATCGCGCACACAACCGCCGACCAGCCACGCCTGGAAACTGCGTGAGCGTAGCACGGACGCGATCGTGATTGCCGCCTGTTCGGCTCATAGAATCATCGTAAGATAGAACCTTCGGCTCAAGTAGAATAAGAACACGTCCTCATAATGTCCACGGAAGTCAGCAAGCCATCTTCAAACACCGCTAAAGTCGTAGTCGCCACCACAGTTGCCCTGTCCTTCATCAGCTTCTGGCGGGGCGCTTCCATCGTTCTGGCGGATCTGGCGTCGTCGGCGTTTTATGCCGGCGGCATCGCCGAAACAGCGGTGGGGCCAGCAGCGCCGTGGTTTGTTCTGGGCGTGATGCTGTTCAGCTTCGCGGTGCGCTCCGTGTACATGGAAAGCTGCAGCATGTTCGTGCGCGGCGGCGTGTACATCGTGGTGAAAGACAGCATGGGGCCGTTCATGGCGCGCCTTTCGGTCTCGGCGCTGGTGTTCGATTACATTCTGACGGGGCCCATCAGCGTTGTCACGGCGGGCCAATATCTGGGGCACTTGCTGGATGAGATCGCGAAGATGCTCGGCCAGTCGTTCGAGTTCAACGTGAACTATTTTTCGGCGTTTTTCGCCGTCATCGTCACCGGGTACTTCTGGTGGCAGAACATCAAGGGCATGCACGAATCCAGCGGCAAGGCGCTGCGCATCATGCAGATCACCACCGTGATGGTGGTGGCGTTATTGATCTGGTGTCCGCTGACGATACTGCTGCGCGGCCACGTCACGTTTCCGCCCGCGCCGCTGCCGCGCAATCTGGTATTCACCAACGAATCCCTGGGCTGGTTCAAGGGGACCATCTTCCCGGCGATTCCGATCGTGGCCCTGGTCATCGCGTTCGGCCACTCGCTGCTTTCCATGAGCGGCTTTGAAACGCTGGCGCAGGTCTATCGCGAGATCGCCTATCCGAAGATGAAGAACCTGAAGATCACCGCCAACATCGTGTGCTGGTACGCGGTAGTCTGCACCGGCGTTATCACGGTGTTCGCGGGCATGATCATCAGCCCGTCCGATATCAAGAACCTCTTTTCCGACGACCTGCTGGGCGGCCTGGCGATGCACCTGGTGGGGCCGGAGCTGCTGAAGCTCGCGTTCCACATTTTTGTCGTGATCGTGGGCGTACTGATTCTGTCGGGCGCGGTGAACACGTCCATCATCGGCGCGAACGGCGTTCTGAATCGGGTGGCGGAAGACGGCGTGCTGCTGGATTGGTTCCGCAAGCCCCACAAGCGTTTCGGCACCACCTACCGGATTGTCAACATGATCGCGCTCCTGCAGGTCGCCACCATCATCCTCAGCCGCGGCGATGTTTATCTGCTGGGCGAAGCGTACGCGTTCGGCGTGGTCTGGAGCTTTTTCCTGAAATCGCTGGGCGTGCTGGCGCTGCGCTATCAGCGGCACGATCAGGAGTACAAGTTCCCTTACAACCTTCGGATCGGCGGCACCGAGATTCCGGTGGGTCTGGGCGTGACGACTCTGATTTTGGGTTTTGTGGCCGTCGCCAATCTGTTCTCGAAAGAATACGCGACCATTTATGGCGTGGGCTTCACGCTGGTCGTGTTCGCCGTGTTCACGCTCTCCGAGCACGTCAACGCCAAGAAACACAAAGTCACCGAGGACCATAAGCCGCTGGAAGAATTCAACCTGGACCATCAGGCGCAAGTGAGCTCCGCTACTTTGCACGCGCGGCCCGGATGCGTGCTGGTGGCGGTGCGCGATTATCACAACATGGAGCACTTCAAGAAGGTTCTGCAGAAGATCAATTTGCGCCGCAACGATATTGTGGTGATGACGGTTCGCACTATTTCCGCTGGCGCCGGCGAATACGATCTCTCGGACGACCAGATCTTCAGCGACTACGAAAGAGAATTGTTTAGCCACGTTGTGGCGATGGCCGAGAAGGAAGGCAAGCCGGTGGAGCTGCTGGTGGTCCCGGCCGTGAATCCTTTCGACGCCGTGGTGCAGACGGCGTCGCGACTGAAAGCCTCCCGGCTGGTTACGGGCGTGTCGGAAAAGATGACATCGGAAGAGCTGGCGCGCCGCATCGGATTGGCATGGGAAAGCCAGCCGGAACCGCGCCACGCGTTTTCGCTGGAGGTTATCAGCAAAGACCGGCCGTCCATGTACGTGAACCTGGGGCCGCATCCTCCGCGCCTGTGGCCAGAAGATGTCGACCGTCTGCATGAGCTGTGGCTGCGGTTGTGCAATAGCGAGGGCGTCGGATCGCGCCTGCATCATCGCGACATCGTCGGTCTGGCGCTGCGGCGTCTGGAGAAAGATCTAGCCGACGGCAAGCGCGAACAGGTGATCCACGATCTGGATCACGAACTCCACAAGGAGTGACGAGCGCCGTGTATACTCAGATTTTCCATATGCGCGCACTCATCACAACCCTAGTTTTAGCGACCGGCTGCCTTTGGGCGGCGGAAATTCCCAGGCCCGCGCCGGATCTGACGATCCCGACGCCGGAGGGCAAGCAGATCAAGGTCAGCGATTATCGCGGTAAGGTCCTGTGCCTCACCTTCATCCTCACCACTTGCCCGCATTGTCAGAAGACAACACAGCTATTGAACGGCATTTACAAGGATCTGGCGCCTAAGGGTTTCGACGTCGTGGAAGCGGCACTCAATACCAATCCTGACATCCCGGGTTTCATCTCCAACTACAAGCCGCCCTATCCGATCGGAACGGCGACTGTGCAGCAGGCGCTGGATTATATGCAGTGGCCCAAGGACAAGCGGCCGCTGGTGCCCTTTGTCGTGTTCATCGATCGCAAGGGTGTGATTCGATCGCAATACACCGGCGTGGATGAAGCGTTCTTCGATGCCAATCAGGAACAGCATATGCGCGACGAGGCTGGGAAGCTTTTGGCTGAAGGCGCCAAGCCCGCCAAGAAGTGACGAAGGTTGTAGCCCATCGAGGCGCGTCGTTCGAGGCGCCCGAAAACACTTTGGTTGCGTTCAGCAAAGCCATCGAGATGGGCGCGGACATGATCGAGTTCGACGTCCGCCGCGCGCCGGATGGCAGGCTGGTTGTTTCGCACGACCCGGTTCGCGGAGCGGGGGCTGGGCTTCCTACTCTTGAGGAGACGCTGCGGGTCACCCAAGGCCGGATTCAGCTGGACGTGGAGCTGAAAGAACTTGGATGCGAACGGGATGCTATCGAGCTGCTGGTTCGGTATTTTTCCATGGGCGATTTTTGCATAACGTCGTTCCTGCCCGAGGTTCTTCGCGAAACCGGCGCTATCGATGGCGGCATTCGAACGGGTCTCATCTTCGCCGTTTGGGACGAAGCAGTGCGCAGCTCCGATGCCGATCTGCTGGTGGCGCACTATCGCCTGGTGGCCAAGGCCGAAACGATCGGAAAGCCTTTGTTCGTATGGACCGTTGACGACCCGAAGCTGACTCGCGGTCTTTTTGAGCATCCGCTGGTGGAAGCGATTGTTACCAACGATCCGCGGCAGGCGCTGGCGTTGCGCGAGGAATTGCAATAGTGGATTTGGCATGAACGACAAGGTTACGGTTATCGGCGCAGGACGCATGGGATCCGCTCTTGCGACGGCGCTGTTCCATAAGGGATTTGCGACCACGGTGTGGAACCGAACGAGCGCGAAAACGGAGGCCTTGTCCAGGCTCGGCCTCAGCGTAGCCCGGAGCGTCGAGGAATCGGTTCGAGAAGCGGACATCGTTGTTGTTAGCCTCAGCGATTACGGTTCAACGCGACAGCTGTTGCGACAACGCTGACATCGAAACCGCCCTCCGCGGCAAGATCGTCGTGCAACTGAGCAGCGGCACGCCCAAAGAAGCCAGGGAAATGGACACCTGGGCCCGCCAGTGCGGAATATCGTATCTGGACGGCGCCATTCTGGGCAGTCCGGTAGGGGTTGGAACACCGGCCGTCACGATCTTCTATTCCGGGCCGGCGGAAGTTTTCGACCGTGCGAAGCCGGTTCTGATGGCCTTTGGAGAGAGGACGGTGTTCGTAGGGCATGAAATCGGTCATGCCTCGGCTTTCGATGTTGCTGTCCTCACCTTCGGAGTAAGTGCGATGTTGGGTTTTCTCCAAGGGCAGGTGGTTTGGGAGAGTGAAAACCTGCCCGCTGGAGGATTTCTGGAGACGATCCAGGGGATGATGCCAACCATGGAAGCAGTCTTCACCGACATGTCACGGCGGGTTTCGTCAAAGGATTACAGCGGCGATCAAGCTTCGCTCGAAGCGTATTCCGTGGTCACCAAGCAGCTTGTCAGCTGGTGCCAAGATCGAGGCTCGAACCACACGATTCCGGATGCGTACGTTAAGCTCATGGAGCGAGCGATTCAGGCGGGCAAAAGCCAGGCCGATTTCGCATGCCTATTCGAAATTCTGTCCGACGCCGGCCCGCCGCGTTAGACTTGATTGATCATCATGCCGCTACACGCAGGCGAGAAGCTTGCATCCTACGAAATCCTTTCGCCCCTCGGCGCCGGGGGGATGGGCGAAGTTTACAAGGCGCACGACACCAAGCTGGAACGTGACGTAGCGATCAAGGTAATGCCCGCCGCGCTGGCTCAGGACCCGGAACGTCTTGCACGTTTCGAGCGCGAAGCCAAAGTTCTCGCCTCCCTGAACCATCCCAACATTGCGCAAATCTACGGCATCGAAGATCACGCTCTGGTGATGGAGTTGGTGCCGGGAGCGCCGCTGCAAGTCCCACTGACGCTCGAGACCGCGCTCAACTACGCGCAACAAATCGCGGGGGCGCTCGAAGCCGCGCACGACAAAGGCATCATTCATCGCGACCTGAAACCCTCCAATATCATGGTGACGCCCGAGGGTGTGGTCAAGGTGCTGGATTTCGGATTGGCAGCCGTGCCAAGCCGCGACGTCGACGCGTCGAACCCCGCCAACTCGCCCACCATGACGTTTGCCGCGACGCAAGCCGGCATGATTCTGGGCACGGCGGCGTATATGAGTCCCGAGCAGGCCGCCGGCAAACCGGTGGACAAGCGCGCCGATATCTGGTCGTACGGCGTGGTCTTGTGGGAAATGCTGAGCGGCCAGCGTCTCTTCGACGGCGAAACGATGTCGCACACGCTGGCGGATGTGCTGCGGGCTCCCATCGATTTCGACAAGCTGCCCAAGGACACCCCGCGCGGCGTTCGCGATCTGCTGAAGCGTTGTCTCGACCGCAATACGAAAACTCGCCTGCGCGACATCGGTGAGGCGCGCATCGCGATTCAAAACCTTGGCAAGGAACCGGTAGAGGCGGCGGCCAATGCTTCCGCTCCCTTACGGCCACGGTTCGGTACGGCGGGTTGGATCGCGGCGGGAATATTTGCCGTGCTGGCGGCCGCGCTCGCGTTCGTGCATTTCCGCGAAACGCATCCGCCCCTGCCAGTGGGGCGCTTTCAAGTTGAGCTGCCGGAAAAGACCTCCAATCCTGTTTTCGAAATTTCGCCTGACGGCCGCACTCTGGCGTTCACTGCCTCGCAAAGTGGACGCAGGCGAATGTGGATTCGACCGATCGATTCGCTGACCGCCCAACCGGTGCCTGGAACGGAAGACGCAACCTACCTGTTCTGGTCCCCCGATAGCGCGTCCATCGGGTACTTCGTACCGGGGAAGCTGAAGAAGGTCGCGGCGACGGGCGGGCCGTCGCAGACCCTATGCGAAGCGACCGACGGACGCGGCGGTACCTGGAACAACGACGGAACGATCGTCCTGTCGCCCGGTCCGGGAGTCCCTCTGATGCGCGTCTCGGCGGCAGGGGGGACGCCGGTGCCTTTGATGCTAGGTGGGATCGACGGGCTGCAGCGCTATCCAGCTTTTCTGCCCGATGGGAAGCGTTTTTTGTTTGTGGTTTCTAATGCCAAGCCGCCATCGAACGGAATCTATGTTGGATCCCTGGACGGATCGGCGCCGGTGAAGTTGCTTCCCGACGAATCCAGCGCGGAATACGTAGCCGGCCTGTTGCTGTTTCGCCGCGAAGGCAACCTGATGGCTGTACCCTTCGATCCAAAGTCCGCGCGAAGTACTGGCGAAGCCATTCCAGTAGCGGAGCCGCTTGGCATCTCTGCAAACACGAATCACGCGGCCTTTTCAGTATCCGGGAACGGAATCCTCGTGTATACGGCGGATGCGCTGGGCAGGGAACTCCGAGAGATGGGCTGGATTGACCGGATGGGCAAGCGCACTCCGATCGGCGACCCGGCGGGAATCATTGTGGCGGCGATCTCGCCCGACGGAAAGCGAGTTGTGTTCAGCAAGCTCGCTGACGAGTCAACGGATACTTCGGACCTCTGGATGCTCGACGTAGCGCGCGGCGTATCGTCCCGCTTCACCTTTCGCCCTGGCATCGCGGCGGATCCAGTATGGTCGCCGGACGGTAGCCATATCGTCTTTTCCGTGGACAACAATTCCATGTATGAGAAGCCGGCCAACGGCGCCGGTGAGGAAAAACTTCTGAACGGTGGCGGCGTTAACTCCCGCCCGCAAGACTGGTCGCCGGATGGGCGATTCCTGGTGTATGAAGAATTTGGCCGCGCCACTGGGCAGGATTTGCGGCTCCTGCCACTGGAGGGAGACCGCAAGCCCCGCCCGTATCTGGAAACGAAGTTCGACGAACGAGATGCGCAATTCTCCCCGGATGGGCGCTGGATGGCGTATGCGTCCAACGAATCCGGCCTGGTGCAGGTGTATGTTCAGTCCATTCCCGCCAGCGGCAGCAAATTTCAGATTTCGAACGCCGGAGGGATCCAGCCCAGGTGGAGGCGCGATGGTAAGGAGTTGTTCTACATTTCCGCCGATGACAAGCTGATGGCAGTGGATGTGAAAATCAACGATACGTTCGTGGCCGGCTCCCCGAAAGCATTGTTTGACATGCAACTGAGCATGACCGTAGCCGGCCGATGGGCGTACCAGCCGGCGGCGGACGGGCAGCGCTTCCTGGTGCTTTCCAACGCTCGATCCTCCAGCCCGCAAATCGCGGTTGTGCTCAACTGGCAGGCGGGGCTGAGGAAATAAACGCTTGCCAGTGTGGTTCGAAAATCCGGGACAAAGTTGGAACCGTCTGGTTATTTGTGGCTGGCCAACGTTGCGCCCAGCATCGAGATGCCATTCCAGGCGATTTGCACGCCGATGCACATCAGAATGAAGGCGATCACACGCAAAATGCCGTGCACAGTGGAAGGCGACACGGCCTTAATCAGTCTCGGCGCATAGCTGTAACAAAAGTAGACAGACGCGCTCAACACAATAGCGGCGACCACTATACCGGCATGTCCCGCGGCGGTTTCCGTCAGCCCCTTGTTCGATACGCGCGCGCTCAGGGTGAGCATTACCACTAACGTTCCTGGGCCGGCGGTGATGGGGAAGGTGAAGGGATAGAAAATCTTTCCCTCTAGATCACCGTCATCCTGTGAACCGCTGCCGGCAATCTCTTCGTTCTTCTTGCGAGTGTTCACACTCGCGTCGTTCTCGAACAAAAGGGACCAAGCGGTGGCGGCTATCACAATTCCGCCAGTCACCTGTACGATCGGCAGCGAGATTCCGAAGAAGCCCAGCAGGAGGGACCCGAGGAACTCGATAACCAGCAGGAAGAAGATTGTCGCAATAGCGATCTTGCGGGCCAGATGCTGGTAAACCGCCGGCGGCTGGTCGCCGACCAACCCGAGAAAAATGAGGGCTGAGCCGACGGGATTGATGAGCGGAAGTAAGGCGGTAAACGCCAGAAGAAAGGATATCCAAACGACCTTTGGCTCCATGCCCTTCGATTATCACCCGGACGGACCATTCCGTCCCTGGCGCCAAGCGTAGCTACTTGATTTTATCCAGGCCCTCGGTCAGCTCGATTGAGACTCCCCAAGGATCGATGATCGTGGCAGTGGCGATGTTGTTCATGGCAGGGTCGCTTTTCTTGTAAGGCCGAACAAGCTGGATGCCTTTCGCTTCCAGCGCCTTCGAGAACGCGTCCAGGTTTTTCACTTCAAATCCCACGTGATCTACAACGCGGCCGGCGGTGGGGACGTGAATGATGGATTGGTCGCCTTCCCAGCGGAAGAAGTTGAGGCTGTAGCCGACGCCCGGCAGGTCGGCGCCAATGAAGAAGTCGGTTTGTCCTGGACGCAAAGTTGCGTCGAAAGCCTTCATGTACCACTGCTGCATCTCCACGTACTGCTTATTGATGAAGTGGATATGGTGCGCCACGATGGGCGGGGCGTCTTTTTCAGCGCTGGTAACCAGCTCGATTTTCGCCCCGTCAGGGCCGATGAAATACGCGAAGCGTCCATACACTGCCGAAGTGCCTGATTTCGCAGGGGGCGGATCACCCGGTTTGGGCTCGCGCCCGGTGGTTTCCTGATATCCCGCGGCTGCCAGCTTCGCCGCCATCGCGGGCACGTCGGGCACTGCGAAGCCGATGTGATCGAAGGCGGTACCGCGGGTTGGTCCGGACGGCTTTTGAACCCGCAGAAAGAGGAACGCGTCAGGAAACTCGATTACATCAATGTCGCCGAACTTCATTGCTTTGCCGCCCAGCGTTTCGACCCAAAACTTTTTGTGAGCCTCGATGCTCGTAACGTTAAGGTGGTAGTGGCCGATGCGAACCGGCGCGTCCGGATGACTGACGAGTTGCGCGAAACCGGGCAGTGCCGCCAGAAAAAGAATAGCTGTTTTCATTTGACGAGGTCGGCGAGCCCTTCCGTCATTTCGATATTCGTTCCCCAGGGATCTTTGATGAACGCGATCGCGATACCAAGCTGAGGCACCTTGGTGTAGGGGCGATCCAGTTTGATGCCTTCGGCTTCTAACTTCTTCGTGAATGCCTCCAGGTTTTTAATCTCGAAGCCGATGTGATCGAGCGCTCGGCCGGTGGTGCCGACGGTGGGCGTCGGCGACGGCGTGAAGTTCAGGAACACGCCGGGCAGTTGATCCTGCACGAACGTAGCCCCAGGATTCGCCGGAACCATCGTCGCGCCGAAGGTCTTTGCGTACCAGGCCTGCATCTCGGTGTTCATCTGCCCGAAGAAGTGGATGTGATGAAGCTGAATGGGGGCCTTCTGCGATTTGACTTCGACGAACTCCACTTTGACGTCTTCCGGACCGAGCGCGAATGCGATGTTCGTCGTGGGACTGGCGGCCGCGATGTCGTCGGTCACCTTGACGTTGGGGGCCACAGAATCGGCAGTGATGATTCTAAAACCGTTCGCCTTGATTTTTGCCACAACCGGCTTGAGATCAGGAACGGAAAAGCCGATGTGATTCACCGTGGTGCCGATGGAGCCGCCCGTCGGCGCCTGCATCGGACGGAAAAACATCAGGACATTGGGAAACTTGATGATCTCCTGCTGCCGGTCGCCAGTACCGATCTTCACCACGATGCCGCCCAGCGTGTCGGCATAGAACTTCTTCTGGGCGTCCATGTGCGTGGTGTTCAAATGGTGGTGCCCGTAGACGACCGGACCTTCGCCGGCAACCAGAATCTGCGCACCGGCGACTGCCGGAAGGAACAGCAGTCCGAACAGCAGAATGCCTGGCCAGATTCCGATCGGTAAACGTTTCATGAATATCTCCTGGTCGCCAAGTCTACACGATTTGGCAGTCCGATTGATCCGTTGCGGCGTGCCTGTTATGCTTCGACAGAATGTCTCCGAATGAAACCGCGGCCCGGGTACTGGATGGGAAGTGGGTCCGCGACCAGATCCTCGGCGAGCTGAAGCCGCGCGTGGCGAAGCTAGCAGCAGCGCGCCGGCCGCCCGGGCTGGCCGTTATCTTAGTCGGCGACGATCCGAGCTCGGAGATTTATGTTCGTCTCAAAATCAAAACTTGTGCCGAGCTTGGAATCTATAGCGAAAAGATCACGCCGCCAGACACCGTCAGTACCAGCGACCTGCTGGGAATCATCGAAGGCCTGAACCAGCGGTCCGAGATCGATGGCATTTTAGTGCAGACGCCGCTGCCTCCGCAGGTGGACAAGGACCGGGTTCTTCGCGCGATGAGCCCCGATAAAGATGTGGACGGATTCCATCCGCTGAACGTCGGCGCGCTGGTGGAAAATCTTCCAGGGCCGCGCGCGTGTACGCCGGTTGGCATCATGGAAATGCTGCGCCGCTATGACATTCCGGTGGACGGACGCCGCGCAGTGGTGGTTGGCCGCAGCGATATCGTCGGGAAGCCTATGGCGCTGCTTTTGCTGCACGCCAATGCGACGGTCACCATCTGCCACTCGCACACGCTGAACTTGGCGGAGGAATGCAGACGCGCCGACATTCTGGTGGCGGCTATCGGGCGGGCCGGCCTGCTGACGCGCGACCACATCAAGCCCGGCGCTACCATCATCGATGTGGGGATGAATCGCAAACCGGACGGCAAAGTGGTGGGGGACGTGAATCCCGACGATGCGAAAGCGCTGGCCGGCGCATACACGCCGGTGCCGGGAGGGGTGGGCCCGTTGACGATTGCAATGTTGATGGCCAATACAGTGGGAATCGCCGAGCGCCGATTGGCTGTCGCATAGGATTTATGCTCCGCGTAGGGCTAACCGGCGGTCTGGCGTCGGGCAAGAGTTTCGTGGGGCACGCGCTGGCGGAGCTCGGCTGCTATCTCATCGAAGCCGACAAGCTGGGCCATGAGGTGATGTTGCCGGGCGCCGAGGCTTATGACGCCATCGTACGCGAGTTCGGCGAGGGCATCCTCAAGCCAGATGGCCAGATCGATCGTCGGCGGCTAAGCGGCCTGGTTTGGGATCATCCGGAGCGCCTGGAAAAGCTGAACGCGCTGGTTCATCCCGCGGTCCGCGCGCGCGAGGAACGCCGCATAGCTGCAATCGCCCAATCCGACCCGCGTGCCATCGCAGTTGTGGAGGCGGCCATTCTAGTCGAAACTGGTAGTTACAGGACTTTCGACAAGCTAATCGTGGTGACTTGTACCGCGGAACAACAAATGGAACGCGCTTTAGCGCGAGGTTCGTATAGTAAAGAAGAGATCCTGGCGCGGCTGAGCAGGCAGTTCTCTCTGGAAGAAAAGATGCGGGTGGCCGATTACGTGATTGATACATCCGGTTCCAAGGAAGGCACGCTAGAACAGGTGCGGACGGTTTACGAATCGCTGCGGAGTTTATCGGTATGAAATTGCGCGTTTTTGTCATTACGGCGTTGCTGGTGAGCGGGTTTTTGATTTTGACCACCAAGACGGATTGGGGCCAGCGCCGGGTTTTAAGTCCGGTGAACGGCTCCGGGCCGTTATGGTCGGGACCGTCCACCGCGCATGCCACGGGCTTGAGTTCCGATGAGAATAACAACATCGACATCTACAAGAGCGCGCATCTGGCTACGGTAAACATTACCAGTACCGTTTATCGGCGCAGTGTGTTTTTTGAAGTTTACCCCTCCAAGGATCAGGGTTCGGGTTTTCTGATCAGTCCGGATGGCAAGATCCTCACCAACAACCATGTGGTGGCCAATGAGCGCCAGCTGGAAGTGACGCTACCGGATCAATCGCGCTACAAGGCAACGTTGCTGAGCAGGGACGAAGGCAACGACGTCGCGCTATTGCAGATCCAGCCCCGCAAGACGCTACCATCGCTGCATCTGGGCGATTCGGATGGACTGCAGGTAGGCCAGAAAGTACTGGCGATCGGAAATCCGTTTGGACTCGAAGGCACGCTGACCACCGGCATTGTCAGCTCGCTGGGCCGGACCATTCGAGGCGAGAACGAGCGGACGCTGGAAGGTTTGATTCAGACCGATGCCGCCATTAATCCAGGCAATAGCGGCGGCCCGCTGCTGGATTCGGCGGGGAATGTAGTGGGTATCAATACGGCGATTTTAGGGCCTAGCGGCAACATTGGTATCGGATTCGCGATGCCCATTAATCGCGCCAAGCTGATGCTCGACGATTTCCAAGCTGGGAGAAAGCGCCCCAAACTGGGCGTCTCCGTGGTGCCGATCTCGGGCGATTACGCCGACGCCCTGCGTCTCCCTTCGCGCGGCGGGTTGCTGATCCAGGAGGTGGATCCCGGCTCGACGGCGGCTCGCGCCGGTCTGCGCGGCGGCAAGCAGGAAGTCCAAATCGGGAATGCGCAGGTGCTGGTGGGCGGCGATTTGATCATGTCCATTGATGGGCAACCGGTGGATCGCGACGACGCCATCAGCCGCGCCCTGGCACGCAAGCGCACGGGCGATACGCTCGAACTGACCATCTTCCGGAACGGCAGCACGACAAATGTGCGGGTCAAGCTGGGCGAAGAAGGGGCGATCTGAATTCTAGCCACAGATAAACACAGATGAACACCGATAAGCTTTACGCTTGAAAGGCGTAACGAAAACTGTTCGCTGCTAGTTCTTCGGTTGGCAGTCCGAATATCTTCTCAGCCAAGTCGTACTCTCGTGTCAGAGTGGTGTGAAAGAAGGCCGGATCGTCGGTGTGGATCGTGATTGGAACGCCCGCCTGATGCAGCTCGCGGATAGGATGGGCGTCCAGCGACTCCACGGCGCCGGTGCAAACATTGCTCGATATGCAGACTTCTAGCGGTATGTTGTCCTCGCGCAGCCGCGCCATGAGCAGGGGATCTTTCGCCGCCGCGATGCCGTGGCCGATCCGCTCCGAGCCAATGGCGAGCGCGGACCACACGGATTCCGGGCCCGCCGTCTCGCCGGCATGGCACACCAAGTGCAACCCGCCATCGCGCGCGTAGGCGAACACATCGCGAAACCAATAGGCCGGTCCGCGCACTTCGTCGCCGCCGATCCCGTAGGCGATTACGCCATCGTCGCGGCGCGATACCGCAAACTCCGCGACTTCCATGCCCTTTTCGGGGCCAAATTGGCGGATGGCGTCCAGAATCCAGAAGGTCTTTACGGATGAACGTTGCGATTCGCGCCATACCGCTTCATAGATTGCCGCCAGATCCTGCTGTTTCCATAACACCACTCCGGCCGACAGAGTAACTTCCGCGTAAGTCACCTCCTGCGCGGCGAGTGAGTCGAGTAAGTGGCGCGTGGCGAGGGCATAATGTTCCGGCTTCTCCAGCTTCTTAGTCAGCCAGATATAGCCTTGCAGAAATTCCGGGAATGAACCACATTTCAAATGTCCCTCGATTTCTTCGCGCGACAACGACGGATCAATGGCCATTAACGTTTCTGGCCCGATGGATCCCTCGAGATGAACGTGCAGCTCGGCCTTCTTCATTACAGCCCTCTGCCATAATAGCTGTGCATGACTGCGCAAGAGCTGGAAGCCATACTCGACGGCACGTACGGCGACCCTTTCCACGTGCTGGGGCCGCACCAGACCGATGCTGGATGGGAAGTTCGCGCCTTCATCCCACAAGCCCTGGACGCCGCAGTGCGAGCGGCCGGCGCCACGCACCCCATGCGGAAGACGCACTCGGAAGGATTCTTCACGGTCACGCTGGAGCACGATCCCGGAAACTACACGCTCGATCTCACGCTTTGGAACGGCTCGCACGTTGAAATTGAAGATCCGTACCGTTTCCCGCGGCTCATTTCCGATTTCGATCTGCATATTCACGGAGAAGGGACGCAGTATGAGAGCTATCGCTCCATGGGCGCTCACATCGTGGAGTGCCTGGGAGTGTGGGGCGTGCGTTTTGCGGTGTGGGCCCCGAACGCCGAAGTGGTCAGCGTGGTGGGCGATTTTAACGAATGGGACGATCGCCGGCATCCCATGCGTCTCCGCTCCGGCGGCGTCTGGGAGATCTTTCTACCCGGAGTGGGTGCGGGCGCGAACTACAAATATTCCGTGCGAGCTCCTTCGCGCCAATTTCGGCAGCAGAAGGCCGATCCCTATGGATTCGGCACCGAGGTTCCGCCGAAGTCCGCTTCCGTGGTTTGCGATCTTGCCACCTACCAATGGAACGATCAGGCTTGGATGGAGGAACGCGCTCGCAAGGATCATCTGAAGGAGCCCATTTCGATTTACGAAGTGCATCTGGGCTCCTGGCTGCGCGGCCCCAACAATTCCTACCTGAGCTATCGCGAGCTGGCCGAGAAGCTGGTGGATTACGCCACCCATCTTGGCTACACGCACTTGGAATTGCTGCCCGTGATGGAGCATCCGTTTTCCGGCTCGTGGGGTTATCAGGTGACGGGCTTTTACGCGCCCACATCGCGTTTTGGACCGCCGCAGGATTTCATGTATTTCGTCGACCGCTGCCATCAGGCCGGCCTCGGCGTGATTGTCGATTGGGTACCGGGCCATTTTCCAAAGGATGCCCACGGCCTGGCTCATTTCGATGGGACCGCGCTCTATGAACACGCTGATCCGCGCAAGGGCGAGCATCGCGAGTGGGGCACGCTGATCTTCAATTATGGGCGGAATGAAGTCCGGACCTTCCTCATCTCGAACGCCCTGTTTTGGCTGAAAACGTATCATATTGACGGGCTGCGGGTGGATGCGGTGGCGTCCATGCTGTATCTGGATTACTCGCGCGAACCCGGCGAGTGGATTCCGAACATCTACGGCGGCAACGAGAATCTGGAGGCTATCGATTTCCTGCGCCGCTTCAATGAGCTGGCGCACCAGGTTCCGGGCGCGATTACGGCCGCCGAAGAATCCACCGCGTTTGCCGGGCGTCTCACGGCCTACTTATTTGAACGGCCTGGGCTTCACCATGAAATGGAACATGGGCTGGATGCACGACATGCTGAACTATTTCGGCCAGGACCCGGTGCATCGCAAGTATCACCACAACACCATCACGTTCAGCATGCTGTACGCGTTCACCGAGAATTTCATCCTGCCCATTTCGCACGACGAAGTGGTACACGGCAAGCACGCGCTGCTGAGCAAGATGCCGGGCGATATGTGGCAGAAATTCGCGAATGTGCGCGCGTTTCTGGCCTACATGTACGGCCATCCAGGCAAGAAATTGCTGTTCATGGGCTCGGAAATCGGCGTGTGGGACGAGTGGTATCACGAGACGGGGCTGCCCTGGGAGCTGCTGCATTACGATTCTCATCGCAAGCTGCAGGCGTTGGTGGGTGAGCTGAATCGCTTGTATCGCGCGTATCCCGCGCTGCATGAAGTCGACTTCCATTGGGCGGGATTCCAATGGGTGGACTTGGGCGATGTCGACGGCTCCACCATCTCGTTCATTCGCCGATCGCAAGCCGGCAAGCCGTTCGTGCTGTTTGTCTGCAACTTTACGCCTGTGCCAAGGCTGAACTACCGCGTGGGCGTTCCGGATCCGGGCGTGTATCGGGAAATCTTGAACACGGATTCGGAAATGTGGGGCGGCAGCAACTTGGGGAACGCCGGAGCCGTCGTGTCCCAGCCGATATCCTACAACAGCCACTATCACAGCCTTTCGATTACGTTGCCGCCGCTGGCGGTCGTAGTGTTCGAGTCGCCCTCTTAAACATGCAAAAACCTGACGTCGTTATTATTGGAGCCGGACACAACGGCTTAGTTTGCGCAGCCTACCTGGCCGGGGCCGGCCGTAAAGTGGTCGTGCTGGAGCGCCGCGAGTTGGTTGGCGGATGCGCGGTTACTGAAGAGATCTGGCCGGGCTATCACGTTTCCACGGCCGCGTACCTCACCAGCCTGCTGCAGGAGCGCGTGATTCGCGATCTCGAACTCCCGCGCTTCGGGTATCGCGTGGACGCCAAGGATCCGGCGTTCTTCTCGCCGTTTCCCGATGGGCGCCATCTGTTCATGTGGCAGGATCGCGACAAGACGCTGGCTGAGATCGCGAAGTTCTCGCGCCATGACGCCGAAGCATTTCCGGCCTACGAAGACCATCTGGAGCGCCTTTCGCAGGTAGTGGAGAGCCTGTTGCTCACGACGCCGCCCGAGTTCCCGCCGCAAGGCCTGGGCGATTTCGTCGACTATTTAAAGCTGGCGGCGAAGATGCGCGGCCTGAGTTCCAGGGAGATCGTGGGCCTGGTCAAAATCTTCACCCAGAGCGCGATTGAGTTCCTGGATGAATGGTTCGAATCGGGCGAGATTAAGGTTACGCTGGCCACGGATGCTGTCATTGGAGCGAACGGGGGGCCGCGATCGCCCGGCACAGCGTATATCCTGCTGCATCACGTGATGGGAAGCGTGGGCGGCCATCGCGGGCTGTGGGGTTTCGTGCGCGGCGGCATGGGCGCGGTTTCGAACGCCATCGCGGCGTCGGCCAAAAGCCGGGGCGCCGAGATTCGGACCAATGCAGGCGTGGAGCATATCAAAATTGTCAACGGACGCGCGCGCGGCGTGGTGCTGGAGGGCGGGGAAGAGATCGACGCGGAGCTAGTGGTCAGCAATCTGACGCCGCAGCTGACATTCCTGCACCTGGCGGAATCGCGCGATCTGCCCCCGGACTTCGTGGACTCCATCCGGAAATATCGCAGCGAGGGAACATCCTGCAAAATTAACCTGGCGCTCAGCGGACTGCCGAACTTCACTGCGCAACCAGGCTCGGAGGGTCCGCAGCACCGGGCGACGATGCACATTTGCCCGTCACTCGAATATATCGAGCGGGCCTGGGACGACGCCAAATACGGCCATCCGTCGCAATCGCCGCTGCTGGAGTTGACGGTTCCGACCATGTACGATCCCTCGCTTGCGCCCGCCGGCAAGCACATCATGGGGATCTTCATTCAATATGCGCCTTACACGCTGCGCGAAGGCACTTGGGACGAACTGCGGGAGCCCTTCGCGTACCGCGCTTTGGAGCTGATTGAAGAATATGCGCCGGGATTCCGCGAGTTGATCATCGATCAGCAGGTGCTGACGCCTCTGGATCTGGAGCGCCGCTTTGGGCTTACCGGCGGAAATATCTTCCACGGTGAAATGTCCCTGGATCAGATGTTCGTGATGCGGCCCGTGGCAGGCAGCGCTCGATACAGTACGCCCATTCGCGGGCTGTATCTATGCGGGTCTGGGACGCATCCGGGCGGCGGCGTGATGGGCGCCCCCGGCTACAATGCCGCCCATCGAATACTGAAGGACTGAGCCGCGACCAGAGGGAGTCGGTCTTCTTAAAGCGCTGCCGGGCCTTCCAGGCTTCGCCATAAATACCACATCGCCACCGAAGAATAGGGCCGCCAGGCGATGGCCATTTCCTCGATCTGCGCCGGGTGCGGCATCTCCTCTAATTCATAAGCCTTGCGAATGGCGTTGCGGACGCCCAGGTCTCCGGTCGCGAGAATATCCGGACGGCGCAGGGCGAAAATCAGGAACATGTGCGCGGTCCAGACGCCGATGCCTTTCACCTGCGTCAGATGTTCGATCACCTCGAGATCCGTGAGATCGGCCAGCCCTTCGAACTTCACGTGGCCCTTCAGGGTCTTTCGCGCCAGGTCGCGAATGTACGCGGTTTTTTGTTTGGATAACCCGGCTTTCCGCATCCGCGCCGGCGTCAACTTGAGAATCGTTTGTGGGGTCACTTCGCCCGATGGCAGCATGGCTCTCAACCGGCCCAAAATCACGTCCGCTACCCTTCCGCTGAGTTGTTGGTTCACAATGGATGTGACCAGCGTGCTGAAGGCCGGTTCGCTATGCTTCATTTTGTAGGCCCCCACACGGTCAATGATCGCGCTCATCACAGGGTCGGCTTTCTTGAGGTGCAGAATGGCTTTTCGCATTGGAACGAGATTTAGGAACTGTGCATCTATTACTATAATTCCTATGCGGCCCATCGCCCTGCTCACTGTTTTCATTCTGCTGTTGCCGGTGCTTGTGTCGGCGCAGGATGACGCCTCCACTTTGAAAGTGGAGGTCAACCTGGTCAACATTCTGTTCAATGTTCGCGACAAGAAGGGCGGCCTGGTTGGCAATCTGAGTAAAGACGACTTTAAGGTGTTCGAAGACGGGAAGGAAGAGCAGGTCAAATATTTCAACCGCGAGACCGATTTGCCGCTGACCATCGGACTGCTGATCGACGTCAGCAACAGCCAGAGAAACCTGATCGAGATCGAAAAGAATGCGGCCTATCAGTTTTTCGGTTCCGTGCTTCGCAAGCAGGACCTGGCGTTTCTGATTAGTTTTGGCGAGGAGTCCGAGTTACTGCAGGACTACACCAACTCAGCCAAGCTGTTGCGCGCCGGTTTGGATGGTTTGCAGGTGAGTTCGGGCGTGGGCGGGTTCGGTCCAGGGCCGGTGCCGACCATTTCGCAGCCGCGGGGGACCGTTTTGTACGACGCCGTCTACGTGGCATCCGCCGATCAACTCAAGGGACAGGTGGGCCGCAAGGTCTTGGTGCTGATCACCGATGGCGAGGACGAGGGTAGCAAGTACAAGATCTCGCAGGCCATCGAAGCCGCGCAGAAGGCCGATGCGATCATTTACGGCTTCTATTACGTGGATCGCGGTTTCTACATGTCGCACGGCATGGTTTTCGGCGGCGGCAGCGATTCGGCGCTCCGCCAGATGTCGGAAGACACGGGCGGCCATGTGTTCCACATCGATCGTAAGCTGACGCTGCAGCAAGCCTTTGACGAGTTGAACGAGGAAATGCGCAGCCAGTACGCCATCGGCTACACGCCCAACAATCCGGCCAAAGACGGTGGTTTCCGCAAGATCGAGATCAAGACCGGCAACAAGGATTGGAAAGTCCAGGCCCGCAAAGGCTACTACGCCATCAAGACGAGCAACTGATTCCGTGGCTGCGGACTATTTGATTCGGCCGGCCGTCGCGAGCGACGCCGAGACCATCGTCGCGCATCGCCGGGCCATGTTTATCGAAATGGGGTATCGGGACGAAGACGCCATGGACAAGATGTGCGCCGCCTTCCGGCCGTGGCTGGTTGACAAGCTGCAATCGGGCGAATACCGGGCGTGGTTCGCGCAGGCCCCGGATGGGGGCGTCGCCGCAGGTGTCGGGCTCTGGCTGATGGATTGGCCGCCGCACATGATCGACCCAATCCCGCGGCGTGGGAACATCCTGAATGTTTATACGGAACCGCACAGCCGCAGGCTGGGATTGGCGCGGAAGCTGATGGAGACAGCGGTGGGCTGGTGCCGGGACAAAAAAGTTCGAGCGGTCGTCCTGCACGCAAGCGCGGAAGGACGACCGCTCTATGAATCGTTGGGCTTCAAGGCCACGAACGAGATGAGGATTGAGATCGGGCGCTAGCCTAAGCCTTGCGCCGTTGCAGTCTCTGCCGAGCCACGCCGAGCGCTACCAGGCCGATGCCAACCAGCGCGAGATTTCCAGGTTCAGGTACGGGTGAGGGTGAGCCCGAAGTTGCAAGCCAACTTCCGGATGGGCGGCCGAAGTGTTGACCCAAGGAAGGCGCTTCGCCGACGCCCCCAACTACCGGGTACGTTACGTCGGTGGTGGAAACGAGGTTGCCGAGCGACTCGATTTCGGCGGTCGAGCTTGAGGCTATCAGCACCCAATTCGTGATGTCCCCCGAACCATCGGTTGTGACGGCCAGCTCAAGATCAGGTGCCGCGAGCAGATTGCCTGCATCTACGGTCGCAGTTCCGTCGGTGAAGGACCATGAGATGACGGGATCTGGGGTCAGCGTAGTAAGATCTCCCGTGGAGAACAGCGACAAGTTAGCCGCCAACGGCGCCGTCAAATCCATGGTTACCGTCACGTTGTGAGTGCCGCAATTAGACGGTGGGGTGTTGTACGAACCCGTGCAAGTGTCATATGCCGGGCCAGTGTATGTGTAGATCTCGTCCGCCATCACCGGTACAGACAGGATGAAGGCAGCCAAGCCGATCAAAAGGATGTTCAGTTTCAAAGAAATTCCTCCAAATCAATTTCAGAACTGGCCTAAGCCAGCACACTACTTTAACCCAGTTGTGGAAAATTTCCTTCATATGCAAGCGGCAAATTGTCCTGGTAGTACTATCAGTGCGTAGTTCCGTCTCGTTGGGTCTTAATTGCATTTTAGCGGCATCGCAGATACCTAGTTTCGCCCCATCCACAACACCCGCCTTTGTCAGGCACAGACGGTACTAAAGATGCGGCCAGGGTGAGCCGAACTTACGAGAGATCCTCTTTAGTTTGCCATGAGAGCCACTATTCCCTTTCTTTTCTGCTCGTTCGGGATGTTCGCTCCAACAATTGCATCGGCGGCGGACGCCCAGGGTTGCACGGATTTGAAGTTGTTGCCGCGCCTGGAAGGTTGCGTGATTGAGGAATGCTCGGCCCGCCAACATGAGTCCTTTGATACCGCCGACAGGAGCACCGCGCCCCTGGATGCCAGCGTCAATAGCTTGCTTTACTCCTGTCCGGCTTCGATGGATCTTGCGCGCGTGAAACGCGAGCTGGACGCCGGGATTCACAAGGCCGGATTCCTAAACGTGGCTGAAGACAAGACCGACCCTTCCAACACTGTGGTGACCGCACGGAAGGGTTCGCGCTGGATCCGGTGGGGGGCCACTTCCGAAGACGGCGTGACGTCCTACTCGCTCACCATGGCATCCAATTCCACGGAAAAGTTCAAAGCCGATGCCTGCACGGAGCCGCGCGTGCTCTCGCTCCAAAAGAGCTGCGAGATCGTTGAATGCGCCTCCAAATCGGAAGACTCCGTAGCGATGCGTACCGCCCAGAAAGAGCAGACATCCGTCGCTGGGACGGTGCAAACAGCTACTCTCGCGTGCCCCACCATCGGTCCGGCGCAAGCGTTTTCGGGGGCCGAGGATGAACTGAAACAGTCTGGTTTTGAAATCCTGTTTAGCGACCGGGAACATCCCGAGGGCGGCTGGCTCACGGGCCGGGCAGGGAAGCACTGGGTGGAACTGGTAAGCGCCCCGGAAGGCGAGCCGGGCTCCTACACGTTGACCTCGGTCGCCGCTGGGGAAGTAATCTCAGCGCCACGTCTGGAGTCACACCCCGCGCAGCCTCCCCCTGAAATCGCTGCTGCGCCAGCCGCAGCGGAACCGGTGGCGCAGACGCCCGTTGTCCCAGCCCCAGCCAAGGAAGTTGTCGAACCGCCTCGAGTAGAACCTCCCGCGGCCGTTGCGGAGCAGGTTGTCCCTGCCGTCGCTTCGCTGGGTTCGTTTACTCCGCCCAAGCCCTTGGTCCGGGTGCCTATCCAAGCTCCGTACGACCTGGTTTGGAGCATTAGCGGCCACGTTGTAATCAACCTGTTGGTGGATGTCAACGAAGACGGCACTGTGAGCCACGCTGTGCTGGCGGGCAAGATCACGAGAGATGTGTTGCGGCTGGAGAGCCTGGCGGTAGCCGCTGTCTCCCAGTGGCGTTTTGAGCCCGCGCGTCAAGATGGACGGATCGTAGCGGCCACGAAGATTCCGGTACAGCTTCAGTTCCAAGGCCGGCCCTGGCGCTACTGAGCTAGAATCGGAGTCTTGCAGCAGGACGGTCGTTATCGGGCTGTCGATCGAGCGCTCAAAATTGGCGCGCCATTGGTTGGCCTGCTGATCTTCGCGGATCTGGTCGCTGGAGTGCTCCACAGCGTTGCGACCTGGTATTGGAACGATGCGCGCCTGGCCCGCGGCATCGCGCTGTGGTCGGGCTACAGCCTGTATCCGGGACGAGACAGCCGGGTGCCGATCATCGGAACGATGCACGGTCCAGTCCCGCATCTGTTCTACAGTTGCCTCGCGTTTCTGAAGGATCCGACGGTGTTGTTACTAGCCGCCTGTGCGCTGTCGTGTCTCTTCTATTTCGGAGCGGTATTGTGGCTGCATGTGGGCGATGGACGGAGCGTGGCGGGGGTTTACGGATTCTTGGCTTGTACGGCGCTCTTGCTGGCCAGTCCGGGCGCCTGGTACTCCGGGCTGACGGTTCACGTGGACGCTTGCGCCATCTGCTGCGCGGTACTTGCCGCCGGGCTGCTGATGCGAGATGGGCCGCTGCAGGCTCGCGCACTAGCTGCGTCGGCAATCCTGGCGATGCTATCTGTCGCTTGCAAACAAACCATGGCGCCAGTGGCAATCGCGCTGCCGTGTTTCGTGCTGATGCTGGAAGGAAAGCGGGCGTTTGGGCGATATGTTGGGGTTCAGATTGCAGCTTCGGCCGTGATCTTCGGAGCGATGCTGGCGCTGTTCTGGCCGCCGCGGGATTTGCTGTTCAACACCTTCACGCTGGCGTGGCAACAGCCGCGCATCGTGGCGATTACCCCCAAGATACTGCGAGGCCTGTCTCATATGCGGCTCCAACTGGCGGCCGGGGCGCCGGCGTTGCTCCTTCTGATCGCGGTGTTCGCGCTTGGTCCAGGGAGCCTACGCGAGAAGATCGCGAAACATCGCTGGCTGGTTTTCCTGTGGATGGCGGCGCTCCAGCTTCCTATCGAACTGCGCGCCTGGTCGACGGATGGAGGCGATACGAATCATCTGGGCGTTGTGACGCTCTTCATTTCGCTAGCCGTGACCTGCGGCCTAGTTGGATTGTGGAGGGCGGACGTAAATGGCGTTGCGGCGCGAGCGCTGTTGATCGGAATGCTACTGGCCTGCGTTCCTCTTCCGCTTGCAATCTCCCGCAACCTACGGCTGGTGCGGACCAATTCGACACAAATTGCGTACGACTATGCACGGCAACATCCAGGCCGGGCCTACTTCCCAATCAATCCGTTAGCGGCGCTTCTGGCCGAAGGAAAACTGACGCATCTGGACGATGCACTGCTCGACCGCGAGCTGGCAGGCTTCCCAATTAGCGAGGAACAATTCGCCGCCGGGCTTCCATCGCACTACGAATTAGTAGCCTACCTGCCGGGGATGTCGCCCCACGCAGCTATTCTTCGCAGCTTGTTGGAAGACAAACCGCTAGTCGAGGAGCCTGGGTTGGATGGCTGGCGCGTCTACAGGATCGTGCGGCCGGTCACTCGATTAACTTCAAGCTCGCGACCTTGATAACATCGCCCTGAATTTCGCCGCTGACTTCCACCTTCAGGTTGTCTTCTTTCTTGGAGGCCCGCAGCAGGACCAAGGCCTTGCGGCTGCCGGCCTCATCGAATTTCAGGTACTTGTTTTCGTACGTAAAGACGCCATAGCCGCTCTTCTCGCATTGGGGCATGAGCGCGCACTGGCGCGTGTGAGCTTCTGCGACGATCATGCCGCCTTCCAGTCGCGGTCCGGCGACGATATGCACCTCAGCCTTCGAAGAGCACATCTGATCAATCAAAATCCCTTGAACCTGAGCGGCGGATGCCACTGCTGCGAACCCGGCCAACACAGCCGGGATGCACCGAGCCAATCCAACGGACACGGAACCCTCCCGAGGAAAAATTAGGGCGGACGGGCCACCCTATTCAGAAGTTTACTTCAACTTGTCGGCGACTTTGGCAAGCGCGGCGTTGGCGCAGGCGGCGTCTTTATCTCCGCCGGGAGCGCCACTCACCGAGACCGCGCCGATGAGCTGATCGCCCACTTTAATTGGCACGCCGCCCACGGCGTTGACGGTGCCAGGCAGCACAGGGGGAGGAGCGGGAGTGCCGGCGGGCAGATTCGGCGGCGGACCTGACGGCCGTCCAAAAGCCATCACGCTATTGGCCTTCATGCGTCCCATTTCCACGGTGCCGTTGCCTGCGCCGTCGTCGCGCAGGAAAGCTTTCAGAACATTGCCGCTGTCGACCACCGTGACGGTGACCTTGTATCCGTCTGCACGGCACTTGGCCATGGATTCCTGGGCGATGGTCTCGGCGACGTCGATAGTCAGCACTTTTTGGGTGGGCAGTTGGGCGAACGCAGCGCCGGAGCAGGCGGCGGCGACGGCCGTGAGAGCGAGAGTGTAAGTGAATTTCATAAGTGGGGTCTCCTTCTGAGGGACCGCTAGCTAACTTATCACACAGGCGGCAGGAATTGGCTGAGCTATGCTGTGTCTGATGCCGCCGCCTGACGTCATAATCTCAAAGATTGGTCCCGAGTTGGATCTGGTGCTGCGGAACTTGTTCGAGCATTACCTCTACGACATGGCGGAGTGGTTTGGATTCGACACCGAGGCCGATGGCAGCTACTCCCACGACACTTCTTCGGCATGGGAGAGAGGCAACGACGTGTACTTGGCGAAGGCCGGTGATTCTATCGCGGGCTTCGCCCTGGTTGGATCGGCGGTTCATTGGCTGGGCGACATCGGCGCCCAGGACGTGCACGAGTTCTTTGTCATGCGCAGGTTTCGAAGGCGCGGCTACGGCAAGAGAATGGCGACGCTGCTGTGGAATGAGCGTCCGGGCGAGTGGCTGGTCAGGGTGCTGGAAGCAAACGCGCCCGCCGTCCTCTTCTGGCGAACCGCGATTGCGAGCCACTCGCATGATTCCTATCGAGAGGAAGCGCGCGTGATTGAAGGGCGAACGTGGCGATTCTTCAGGTTCCTGTCTAAGGGCACCTGAGTTAGCTGCCCGCATTGGCTCACAGGAGGTATTTTTTCAAAGATTTTGAACCAACCGCCTGGGTGATCTCATCACTTCCCCGGAGTAGCTTCGGGACACGGCGCGTTTAGGTCCGCCCAGGCTTGATATGGCTTAGGGAGCCGCTTAGACTCCAATAGGGAGATTACAAACTTATGACCAAGAAGATTGTTTTACTGATGATCGGCTCGACAATGACACTCACCCTGTTTGCCGCTAGCAAAGCAGCGGAACGTATAGCTGCGTCGACGACCGTTCTCAAATCGATATTCAATGAACAGGAGATACCGAAGAGCATTCTGGACAAGGCAGTCTGCGTGCTGGTTTATCCCAGCGTCAAGAAGGTTGGCATCGGCATTGGAGTTAGCTACGGGCGCGGTCTGATCACTTGTCGCAGCGGTGCGCAGATGAACGGCAAATGGAGTGCTCCAGCCATGTACACGCTGGACACTGGCAGTTTGGGCGTCCAATTGGGCAGTAGCGCAACCGACTATGTTTTGGTGGTTATGACGCAGAAGGGGGCGGACAAAATTCTCTCCGGCAAACTGAAACTGGGCGCCGATGCGTCTGCCGTGGCGGGCCCCACAGGTGCGAAGGCGGTCGGATTCAATGACCCCAGTGTGGACGTGCTTACATATTCCCAGGCGAAAGGCGGATTATTCGCCGGCGCCTCACTCGGTAGCGCTTCGATGTCTACCGACGACGACATGAACAAGGAGCTTTACGGAAAATCAGAGGATGCAACCCAGATTGTCCGTGTTGGCCCCACTCCCGTGCCGGCTGCCGCCAAGGGTTTGGTGGGTTTTCTGAACGGCTTGTCCCCGGCCAGAACCTGAGCGTCTGATCTCAACGCCCATTACTCCCGCGAGTTGCTCGCGGGAGTTCAGCATCGCTGGTTCGCCATCCGGAGTCAGCCGGAGGAGTCGTCCGGTTCAGCCAGCAAATCGCCCAGCCGATCAAAGCTGCGCTCCCACATCGAGCGGCGATCGCCGATCCATCGCTCGGCCGCTAAAAACCCCGCTGGTTCGATACGGCAGGTGCGTACGCGCCCGACCTTTTCGGTTTCCACCAATCCGCTTTCCTCTAACACTTGCAAGTGTTGAACTACCGCGGCCAGCGTGATTTTGAGCGGATCGGCCAGGCGCGAGACCGAGATGGGCCCGTGGCTCAATTTGTCCACGATGGCACGGCGCATAGGGTCGCCGAGAGCGTGGAAGACTCGGTCTATATTCGGTTTCTTCCTGGGCATTATCGGCCTAGCGAAGGAACTCCTCGGTCAATTGAGCGAGCAGTTTGCGCCAGCCTTCCTGCCGTCTTTCTACCCCGTCGGAGCCTTCAAAGAAAGCGCCCTGATCGGTGAAGATCAGCTCGGTCCCGGTTCCCGAAGGCAAGAACTCAAGCGTGGCAAGCGACGCTGAGATATGCTTGCCGTCAATGCTCATCGTGTAGGCCATCACGATGCGGCGGTTGGGCACTATGTCCCGGTAAACAGTGTCGTTGCCGAGCGTCGCGCCCGGGAACGGGCTGTCCGCCTTGAAGCGAGAACGCGTCCGTTCGATGCCCCCCACCCGAAAGTCCATCTCAAAGGACTCCACGTCGTGATGGCCGCCTTCCACAAACCAGCGGCGCTTCTTGGCTGGGTCGGCGAATGCGGCGAAGACGCGTTCGGGCGCGGCGGGATAACTGCGTTCGATGACGAACGTGCTGTGAATTACGGATTGCTCCTGCATGGTATTCATTGTGACGTTGCTCCTGGGTAATTGGTTAAGTCGCAACTTGAGTATCCATCGAGTCGCCACAATTGTCAAGTGGAAACTTAAGTAATTGTTCCCGTGAGAAAATGAGTCCTGCCATTCGGAGGGGCCAGCGACGAAATACCGTAATCGCGTGCTCGGACTCTTGTCCCTGCTACTGGTAATCACGTACCTCGATCGGGTCTGTATTTCAGTCGCCGGGCCGCGCATGCAGGAAGCCCTGCACATCGGCGCCGTGGGCTGGGGTTGGGTGACCGCGGTCTTCACGCTCGCCTATGCCGCGTTTGAGATTCCCAGCGGGGCTTTGGGCGATCGCATTGGACCACGCCGCGTGCTCACGCGCATCGTGCTGTGGTGGTCGGCGTTCACTTCGCTGACTGGTTTGGTGATGGGTTTCTATCCGCTCCTGTTGGTCCGGTTTCTGTTTGGCGCGGGCGAGGCGGGCGCTTATCCCAATGCCTCCGTAGCGGTGGCGCGCTGGTTCCCGGTGCACGAGCGCGGGCGCGCCCTCGGAATCATATTAATGGCGAGCCAGTTGGGCGGCGCGATCGCTCCGTTGCTGGTGGTGCCCATCCAGGTTCAATACGGATGGCGGGCGTCCTTCTATGTGTTCGGGATTTTAGGAGCGGGTTGGAGCATCGTCTGGTACCGCTGGTTTCGCGACACTCCGGCGGAGAAGGCGGGCGTGACTGCAGCGGAGTTAGAGGAGACCCGCGGCCTGATCGCGAAAGCGCAGCATGCGCTGCCCTGGAAGATCGCCCTTCGCTCCGCGAATTTGTGGGCCACCATGGGCGTGGCCGGCTGCTACGTGTACACCTATTATTTTTTCCAATCCTGGTTCCACACTTACCTGGAAAAGGCCCGCGGATATAGCGAAAACGATCTTCTGTTGTCGTCGCTGCCTTTTCTGGTCGGTGCCTTGGCCAACCTTAGCGGTGGGCTGGCAAGTAATGCGCTGGTGAACAAGCTGGGGCTTAAATGGGGCCGGCGCTCCATCGGAACTGTGGGTCTGGGCGCGGCTGCGCTGTGCACGATCGCAGTCATGTTCACAGAACAGCGGATCGTGACGCTGATCCTGCTGTCTCTGATCTATGGCGGAATTACTTTTCAGCAGCCCACCATGTTTGCGGTGTGCTTAGATATCGGCGGTGAATATGCGGGCGTGGTGGTGGGCGCGATGAATACCGCTTCGCAGATTGGCTCGTTTATCTCCTCGCTGGCGTTTGGATATCTGGTAGGCAGCTATGGCAATTACAATCTGCCGTTCATCCCCATGGCGACGCTGCTTCTGATCGGGGCGTGGCTGTGGCTGAAGGTGGATCCCACCGAGCGGTTGATGGCTGGAACTCAAACGCTTGTAAATTTACGTCAAGTAAGCGCGATCTAGTAGGCTAGGTTACTTGCGAAACGCTGCATTCGCTTGTAACCCCGACGGCAACCGGGCATCCTATAGAGTGGGCGTGTTAGCGGGCCCGAAGGAGGCCGGAAGCATGAGAATTTCTCGGCTAGCTGTAGGGATCAGCTTGTCGGTTTTGTTAGCGATTTCGACATTTGGACAGGATGCGCCTCAGGCGACAGACCCAGGAGCACCGGATGGTCAAACCCAGCCTCCGCCGCCACCGCTCAATCCCGACCAGCTGCAAAATCTTGTAGCGCCAATCGCGCTTTACCCGGACACTTTGCTCAGCCAGATCTTGGTTGCGAGCACCTATCCCATTGAGGTTGTGGAGGCCCAGCAGTGGCTGCAGCAAAACCACAATCTCAAGGGGCAACAGCTGTTGGACGCGGCGCGGCAGCAGGATTGGGATCCCAGTATTCAAGCTCTGGTTCCATTTCCCGACGTTCTGACGAGGCTAAATCAGGACATACGCTGGACTACGGACTTGGGCAATGCGTTCCTGGCGCAACAGCAGGACGTGATGAACGCCGTGCAACAGCTGCGCGCGAAAGCGCAGGCCAACGGCAAACTGCAAACGACCGAGCAGCAGAACGTCACGACGCAGACCGACAACGGCCAGACGGCAATCCAGATTCAGCCGCCCAATCCTGAAGTGGTATATGTTCCCGTCTATAACCCCGCGTGGGTTTGGGGGCCGCCGGTTTTCGGCTACTATCCGCCGCTTTTCTATCCGGGCATCGGCTTGGGCTTCTCATTCTTGCCTGGGATCGATCTGGGCTTCTACTTCGGCGGCGGTTGGGGTCTATGGGGCGGCTATGGCTGGGGATGGGGGCCGGACTGGTTCGGCGGAAGAATCATTCTAAACGACAACTTCTTCCATCGCTATGGATTCCGCGACTATCATCCGGCGTTCGGCCACGACGGCGTGTGGGCGCATGACCCCGGTCATCGCCTGGGTGTGCCATATCCGAATCGCACGGTGGCCAGCAGGTATCGGGATATAGGAGGCGTTCGCGGGTCAGCTGCTCGTGGAGCGGAGGGATTCCGTGGAACCGAAGGAACTCGCGGAGCTGCAGGAACCCGGGGAGCCGAAGGAAGTCGTGGAGCGGAAGCCGGTGGCCGTTCGTTTACCGCGCGGCCTGAGGCGCCGGCCAGTCGTAGCGCGTTTGGCGGGATCCAAAACGGAAGCACCACGCGAATGCAGAGCGATCACGGCTTCTCGAGCATCGGGCGTTCTAGCGGCGGGTTCGGAGGCGGTGGCGGTGGATTCCATGGGGTGGCGGTGGAGGTGGCGGGGCGCACGGTGGTGGAGGCCGGAGATAATATGATCGCGAAGACATTTACACTGGTGTTTGTAGTTGCCGTGGGAACTGCGTTTGCGCAGACGGCGAAGCCCACGACGAACCAGCCGAAAACGAGCCAGAAGACCTTTGAATCGCCCCAGGCGGCGACACAGGCGCTGATCGACGCCGCATCGAAGAATGACGGCGCTACCTTGACCGCTGTGCTCGGAACCATCGGCCAAAGGCCTTCTGACTTCGGGCGATGCGAAGCAAGATGAAGCCGAGCGGCAGGAATTCGCCAAAATCGCAACCCAGAAGCATCATTTGGAGCGATCTTCGATGAATTCTCACGTCATGGTCTTACTGATCGGCGAACAAGAGTGGCCATTTCCCATCCCGCTGGTCCGCGAAGGCGAGAAGTGGCGCTTTGATTCCGACCGCGGAGCCATGGAGATGCGCGCCCGCCATGTGGGCGCGAATGAACTGGACGCCATCGAGGCCAGCGTCGCCTACGTGAGCGCGCAACAGGCGTATGCCGCCAAGAAGCGCACGGCCGCCGGAACGCAGGAATACGCCCAAAGCATTGCCAGTTGCGATCTTCCTCGCCAACTGGCTGACGCCGCGGGCGATAAGCCTACACGCCCCTACCACGGGTATTATTTCCGGGCGCTCAAAGGGCAGGGTCCCAACGCACCCGGTGGGCAGCATTCCTACATGGTCGGCAAAGCGGTGATTGGTGGATTCGCGCTAGTAGCTTGGCCGGCTCAGTACGGAGTCGGCGGGATTCATACATTCATCGTGAATCAGGATGGCGTGGTTTTCGAGAAGGATCGCGGTGCACAAGCGGCGCCGATCACCAGCTACAACCCCGACCCAAGCTGGACGCCAGTGCAATAAAATAAGCGGAGCATGTCCCCGCGCAAGATTCTTCGAATCGTTCTGATCGTCGTCTTTCTATTGCTGTTGTGGACTCGTGCCGGGCGGCTATCTCGAGGCTGGTTGATCGGTGCAACTATACTGGCGTTGCTTCTCCTCCTGGGGTTAGTTTCCGGCCTATTTCGAAAGCCGCGCCTTCCTCGGGATGATGTGCCGAAGAATCCCTTAGGATTGGACTCCTAAGGCAAAGCTTCGATCACCTGATCGATCTCTTCAGGGCTGATGTAAAAGTGCGGCGATAGCCGAACCCAGCCCTGGCGTGGAGCCGCGATGATACCGCGCTGCTTCAAATCGTGGACCAGTTTGCGGCTGTCGATCCCGGGCTTTTGGATTGCGATGATCCCGGCGCCGGTCTCGGGCGCACGATCGCCCAGCAGCTGGTAGCCTTTGTTGACGGCACCCTTCGCGAGTTGGTCGGTAAGGTCCTGGACTGCTTGAGCAACGCGCTCCGTTCCGACTTCCAGTAATAGTTCCAGAGACGCCCGTAACCCGTGGCATCCAATTGTATTTAGTGTTCCGCACTCATAGCGTCCGGCATCCTCCCGTAGCCCCATATCCCGTGAGGAGTAGTCGTTAAAACCTGCCACCGTCGTCCAACCGAATTCTTGAGGAAAAATGGAGTCCTGGCGCGATTTCCGGACATAAAGGATGCCGCATCCTTCTGGCCCAAGCAGCCACTTGTGGCCGTCGGCTGCCAGGGCATCGATGTGCGCGGTTTCTACGTCGAGCGGAAATGCCCCCAGTCCCTGGATGGCATCCACGAAGAAGAAGCAATGATGGCGCTTGCAAATCTCTCCAATGGCATTCAGATCGGCCCGTAAACCGCTGAGGTACTGAACAAAACTAATGGCCAGCAGCTTGGCGCCGGTGCAGGCGGCTTCGATCTTGTGGAGGGGATCATGCACTGAAAGCCAATCGACCGAGCAGCGGTGGGATTCCAGCCTCATCCAGGGGTAGTAGTTGGAAGGAAATTCCTCGCGGAATGCCACAATTCGGTCCCCAGGATGCCATGACAGGCCTTGGGCCACCATGGAAATGCCCTCGGACGTGTTCTTGGTCAGCGCGATTTCGTTGCGATTCGCCCCGATCAGCCGCGCGGCCGCAACCCGCACAGCCTCATACGTATCCATCCAGCGATCGTAGTGAAGCGATCCGAAATCGAGCGCGTCCTGGGCGAAAGCTTGCATCGCCAAGGCGGTCCGGCGAGGGAGCGGGGCGACGGCGGCGTGGTTCAAATAGATCAGGTTATTGGTCACCGGGAACTCTTCCCGGTACTGGCGCCACAGCTGGCTCGGCTTTTGATCGAAACCCATTAAGACCACTATACGTTTAAACAATGTCGGTTATACTCAGAGGTAGGAGTGTCTGGATGAAACGCCTGTTGTCCGCCAGCCTGAGTGTTCCGCTAGTTCTGGCGTTGGCCGCGCCGGGCAGCGTATTCGCGGAGGACGCCAAGAAAGATCCCGACCAAATTGGAAATCGGGATGTCGGCAAAGGCGTCAACTTCTACTCGCTCGAAAAGGAGATTGGGCTGGGCAAACAGCTCGCCTCCGAAGTGGAGCGGCAGGCCAAGATCGTCAACGATCCGGTAATTTCCGAGTACGTCAATCGCGTGGGGCAGAACCTGGTGCGCAATTCCGACGCCAAGGTTCCGTTCACGATCAAAGTGATCGACAGCGAGGAAGTGAACGCTTTCGCGCTTCCGGGCGGATTTTTCTTCGTAAACTCCGGGCTTATTGCTGAAGGCCGATAACGAGGCCGAGCTGGCCGGCGTGATGGCGCACGAGATCGCCCACGTGGCGGCGCGGCATGGCACCCGGCAGGCCACGCGCGGCGAGATCGCTCAATTGGGCATGATTCCGCTGGTGTTCATGGGCGGCTGGACCGGTTATGGACTTTATCAAGCGGCCAGCGTGTTGGTGCCGATAGGATTCCTGAAGTTTTCGCGCGGTTTTGAATCCGAAGCAGACTTGCTCGGCCTGGAATATATGTACAAGGCCGGATATGACCCAACCGCCTTCGTCGACTTCTTCGAGAAGATCGAGACCCTGGAAAAACGCAAACCGGGGACGATGGCCAAGGTTTTCTCCACGCATCCCCCGACCGACTCCCGCATCCAGCAGGCCCAGAAGAACATTCAGGAATATCTCAAGGCCAAGCCCGAGTACGTGCTGACGACGTCCGAGTTTAACGACGTCAAGGCGCGCCTGATGGCCATGCACAATCGGCGGAAGATCGACAGCCCGGCTGATCCGAATCGTCCTACGCTGCGGAGGGCGCCCGGATCGAGCACTGGCCCGGTGGATGCCGACGAAAACGGCAATACTCCAAAATCCGATGATGACGACCGTCCGACTTTAAAGCGCCGGCCAGCGTCTGAATAGTAGCCAATCTTTCTCCAATCCTAAGGCCCCGGGCGCACAAGCTCCCTGGGCCTTTTTATTTTGTGCGAAAGTGAGCATCAGGATGAAGCTGCTGGGACTCCTGGGATTCGCTGGACTGTTTATCCAGTCTGCGGTTGGGCAATACGCCGGATCTTTGGCTTGCAAACCCTGCCACGCGGCCATTTACGAGCGCTGGAGCAAGACCCGCATGGCAAACGTGGTCCGCGATCCCAAGGAACATCCCGATGCCATCCTCCCGGATCTCTCCAAGCCCGACCCGCTGGTGAAATTCACCAAGGACGACATTGCCTTCGTCTACGGAAGCAAATGGAAACAGCGCTACTTCACCAAGAAGGGCGACGATTATTATCCGCTGGGCGCGCAATGGGACGTCACGCATCAGATCTGGCGGGCTTACATGGTGGCTCCCAACACCGATTGGTGGGTGCCATTCTATCCGGCGGACAATTTGCAGCGGCCGACGGGAGCTTTATGTGACGGCTGCCATTCGGTCGACTACAACATTCAGACCAAGACCGTGAAGGAATGGAACGTGGGCTGCGAAAAATGTCATGGGCCCGGGGCCGCTCATGTCCAGAAGCCGTCGCGGAACAACATCGTGGATCCCGCCCGGTTAGACACTGTGCGAGCGACCGATGTTTGCATTCAATGCCATTCGCAGGGGCAGCCGCTTGCGGGTCCGATCAATGGCATTTACTATGATTGGCCGGTAGGCTTTCGGGTTGGACTGGATCTGAAGAATTTTTGGAAGCTGGAAGATCACAAGCTGGGCGAGCAGACCTTCACGCATTTCGCCGATGGCACGGCTCACAAGAATCGCATGCAGGGCAACGATTTTGTCCAAAGTGCCATGTACACGCACGGGATCAGCTGCTACAGCTGCCATGACGTTCATGGCACGGCAAACAACGCGGATCTGTTGAAGCCCGCGAATGTGCTGTGCCTGGAATGCCACGGACCGGGGTCGCCCAATGGCCCGCGCGCGGCTACGGTTGAGGCGCACACACATCATGCACGCGGCAGCGCGGGGAACGATTGCGTGAATTGCCATATGCCGAAAATCGAGCAGGAGATCGCCGATGTGAACGTGCGGGCGCACACCTTCAAGTTCATTACGCCCAAGAATACCGAGACGCTGAAGGTTCCCAATCCCTGTGGGACTTGTCATGCCGATAAGCCAGCCAGTTGGGCGGCGGATGCGCTGAGGACTTGGACAAATGTGTCGCCGTGGCGCGTGGCGAATCCGTAAGCACGGCTAGCCACAGATGAACACGGGTGAACACCGATTAACAGACGAAGCACGCGGGCGAGTTCCCTGGCGATGGTCTCGAGAATCACCACCGTCCGTTGCCCTAGACTACTGGGGCCGACTCCGTCGCAGATCCCACAGCCCGCGCACCGAGAGGATCAAGGTGAAGCCCCCTAGCCCGCCGAGCGCCCAGAGTATCCAGACGAAGAAAAAGCCGCCGGGGGATTTGGCGATCTCGCCGTAATGTGCCCCCCTCATGTGCATGACGGGCATGGCTGCTGCGATCAATCCGATGAGCAGCATGATGACGTGCCCCGATCGCCGTTCGGGGAGCACGAGTGTCCCGTACAGGAAGACCGCGAGGACGAGCAGCGCAATGTTTGAGCTCTCTGCCTTCGATATCCCACGAACGATGTCGTCCGTAATGTGAAGCGTCAGGAAGAGGAGCGAGAGCAGAGATGCGACGGTCAACATGGTGTTGTGTTTCATTGGAACGTCTCCTTATTGGATTTTTATGTGTGCCTCATTGCCCTGCTTCCAGCCACAGATGAACACGGATGAACACCGATCAACAAACGAAGCAGCGCCACTCCTCTAGACTGAGGATCTCTTTGGGCGAAAACCCTTCGGGAATGTCCGAGGCAGGGAAGCCCGATAGGATCAATGTGGATTCGGGCTTTCGCACCCGGGCGAGCTCCCCGGCGATGCTTTCGAGCGTCGCCGCGTCGATATTCGCGATCACTACGTCGGCCCAGTGCGACCGTACGGCGCCGGCTGATCCAACAAACATAGGCACATGCACGCGCTCGCTCGCGATGCGAACCGCCTCGGGATCGATATCGCAGCCAATCATGCAAGCGGCGCCCATGAGCTTTGCGGCATCCGACAAAATGCCCGATCCCGAACCGACATCCAGCACGCGCGCCCCGGGTTTGACGTAGCGCTCGATAGCTCTTAAGCATAGCTGCGTGGCCGGATGGCGGCCGGTGCCGCAAGCCATCCCGGGATAGATTTCGAGACGCAGGCGGCCCGGCGGAGTGGCTGTGGCTTCGTTCCACGGCGCAACCAGATAGAAACGTTCGCCAATACAAAGCGGCGGCCAGGCATCGCGCGTGAGCTGCTCCCAGTCAGCTGGCGCTTCTTCTCGAAACTCCGGCGAAAACTCCGCGAACCGGCGCGCCAGTTCCCTCTCATCCGCATCGCCCGGGAAAAACGCTCGCAGCCCCGAGTTTTCTTCGGTGATGCCCAGGGTCCCGCATTCGTGCAATTCGGCAATCAACAGATCCTCGTGGCCGGGCGGAGGGTGAAGAAGCAGCGAAAACAATCTCCAGTTTACGCAATTGTGATAATCTGAACTACACCCTTCCGCGTCGAAGCTGGGCACCTAAGCTAGACACTTCATGGCAACCCCTGGAATCGACGAACCGCGCACCGTTACGGGTCCGTTTTCAAGCTACGTTCTGGACCACGCGTTCGACGAAATGTTCGACGCCGAGGGCCGGCCGCGGCAGCACTATCAGGCCTTGTATGAGCTCCTGCTCGGGCTGCCGGTGGAAGAGATGCGGCGCAAGAAACAGGCCGCCGACGTCTCGTTTCTCCACCAAGGCATCACGTTTACCGTGTACGGGCGCGATGAAGGCACCGAGCGTATCTTCCCGCACGACCTGCTGCCGCGCATCATCACCAGCGCCGAGTGGGAGACCATCGAGCGCGGGCTGACGCAGCGCATCACGGCGCTGAACCTCTTCCTGCGGGATATTTACAACGAAGGCCGCTGCCTGGCGGATGGCATTGTGCCGCGCGAAATGGTGTACAGCTGCAAGCATTTCCGCAGGCAGATGCGGGGCGTGACCGCCCCCAAGAACATCTACGTCGCGGTGATGGGCACGGACCTGGTGCGGCTGCCCGACGGGCGCTTCGTGGTGCTGGAAGACAACCTGCGCGTGCCAAGCGGCGTGTCCTACATGCTGACGTCCCGCCAGGTGATGAAGCGGATCTTTCCCGAATTGTTCCGTTACACCGATATCCGGCCGATCGATCAGTATCCGGAAGTGCTGCTGACCACGCTGCGCGCACTGGCTCCGGAAGGCCGCGGCGAGCCGAACATCGTCCTGCTTACCCCCGGCGTCTTCAACTCGGCCTACTTCGAGCACACCTTCCTGGCCCGGCAAATGGGTATTGAGCTGGTCGAAGGGCGCGACCTGGTGGTGCACGACAACGTGGTCTACATGCGCACCACGGGCGGGCTGCGGAGGGTCGATGTCATATACCGGCGTGTAGACGACGATTTTATCGATCCGCTGGCGTTCCGCTCCGATTCGATTCTCGGAGTGGCCGGCTTGTTCAACGCTTATCGGGCCGGTAACGTGACGCTCGCCAACGCGCTTGGCACCGGCGTGGCCGACGACAAGGCGCTATACGCTTACGTCCCCAAGCTGATCAAATATTTCCTAGGCGAAGATCCGATTCTCGAGAACGTAGAGACACTCCTGCTGACCGAGCCCACCACGCGCCGCCATGTGCTCGACAATCTAGACAAATACGTCGTCAAAGCGGTAGGCGAATCGGGCGGCTATGGAATGCTGATTGGTCCCCACAGCACCGCCGAGCAGCGCGAGGAATTTCGCGATCATATTGAAGCCGATCCGCGCAACTACATCGCGCAGCCCACGCTGATGCTATCGCGCGCGCCCTGTTTTTTCGACGGCAAGGTGGAGCCGCGGCACGTCGACTTGCGGCCCTATATTCTGTGCGGAGACAAGGTGACCATCGTGCCCGGCGCCTTGACGCGGGTGGCGTTGCGCAGTGGATCGCTGGTGGTGAATTCTTCGCAAGGGGGCGGCAGTAAGGACACGTGGGTGCTGCAGTGAAGAATCAGAATTCAGAAGTCAGAATCCAGAAGCTGGGCTCCGAACATTCTGAATTCTTGAATTCTGAATTCTGGATTCCAGGAAGACTTTATGCTATCTCGAGTCGCTGACAGTCTGTATTGGATGAGCCGGTATCTGGAGCGCGCCGAACACACCGCGCGCGTGCTGGGCGTGCAGCTCAATTTGATGCTGGAGCAGGATCCGAAGTCTTCCGATCGCAGGTGGCTGCGGGTGCTGTCGAGCCTCGGTCATACGGGGCCCTTCAAGGAAGACAGCGATCCGTTCGCGCTGGCCCAGACGCATGCCCTGCGCCAGATCAACAGCGGCATCGGATTCGCGCGCGAGAACGCCCGCCAAGTGCGCGAACAGATCAGCTCGGAAATGTGGGAGCAGATCAACCGGTTGTTTCATGAGGTCCGGCGCATGGAATCGGCCGGACTCTGGAAATCGCAGCCGCTGGATTTTCTGGCGGTAATTCTCGAAAGCTCGCACCTGGTGCAGGGCGTGACGGATTCCACCATGAATCACGGCGAAGGCTGGCAGTTCATTCAAGTGGGCCGGTTCATCGAGCGGGCAGCGGCGATCGCGCGCCTGCTGGATGTATATTTCCACGAATACCAGGCCGGGCAGCCCATGGATTCCGGCGAGCACATGGAGTGGATCGGATTGCTCCGCAGTTGCACCGCTTTTGAAGCCTATTGCAAGGTTTATACCGCCGACCTGCGGCCGGAACGGGTGGCGGAGTTTCTGCTCCTCAACAGCGAGTTTCCTCACTCGGTCCGTTTCGCGGCCGATCGAATGCAGCATTCGCTCGAAGCAATCAATCAAGCCGCGGCCAGCAAGCGTTCGCCGCGCGTCGCCAAGATCGCCGGACGTCTCAGCGCGGGGCTGATATTTACACCGCTGGAAGAAGTGGTGGCCGGGCTGGCTGAATTTTTCGCCGATATCCAGCAGCAATGCGTCCGCATCCACGCGGCGATTCACGAGGTCTACATCACGTACTCCATCGAGGCGGCTATCGAGGTTTGATCGAACTACTATGTATTATTCCATTCGGCATCTCACCAAGTTTCGCTATAGCACGCACGTCAGCGAGAGCCTCATGGAGGCGCGCATGCAGCCGCGCTCGGACGGCCCGCAGCGCTGCCTGACGTTTCAACTGATGGTGCATCCGCGGGCGCGCGTGCAGTTTTACCGGGACTACCTGGGCAACATGGTCCACCATTTCGATGTCCCGGGCCGGCACAAACAGCTCTCCATCGTGGCCGACGCGTTGGTGGACGTGCAGCCCATACCGGCCCTGCCCCCCGCACTTGGCCCGGCGGCCTGGGATGAACTGGATCAGATGATCTCAGCCGGGGATTACATCGAGATGCTGATGCCCAGCCACTTCGGGCAGTCCACGGAACTGCTGGAGCGATTTGCGCAACAGCTGGGCGTCGACTCGCGGGACGAGGCCCGGCGCCGCGATCCGTTGCAAATGGTATTGGACTTGAACGCGGCGCTGTATGACAACATCTCGTACGTTCCGAAAAGCACCCGCGTGGATTCGCCCATCGATGACGCGCTCAAAAGCCGGCAGGGGGTTTGCCAGGATTTCGCGCATATCATGATCGGTCTGGCGCGGCGCATCGGCATTCCGTGCCGCTACGTCAGCGGTTATCTTTTCCATCGCGATGGCGATAACACGCGCTCGGCACAAGGCGCCACGCACGCCTGGGTGGAGGCGCTGCTGCCGGGATTAGGATGGATCGGTTTGGACCCCACCAACAACGTGCTGGCAAGCGAGCGGCATGTACGCACCGCGGTGGGGCGCGACTACGCCGACGTGCCTCCTACCAAGGGCGTTTTTAAGGGATCGGCCGACAGCCAGTTGTCGGTAGCGGTCCGGGTGGCCCCGTCCGACGCACCGCCACCGATGGAAGCGGAACTAGGCTCTGGCGATGACTGGTCTGCCGCTTTGCGCGAGGACGGTGACGCCGACTTGGCGGCTCAACAACTTCAACAACAACAGCAGCAACAACAGTAGTCGGACTGTGCGCTTTACTTGGTGGCTGTGCTGGGCGTATTGGCCGGCGCCGCGTTTGCCTGGAGCGTTTCCTTGGGTGCGTCCGCGGGCTCTTGCACCGTGATGTAGACCGGCTGTTCCAGCAGGAATGGCTGGCGGCCCGTGGTCTTTACCAGCAGCTGCAGCCGGCCGGGCTTGACCGAAGGTGGGATCCGGAATTCGATATAGTCATCGGCCTGATTGAGAACCTTGACCTTCATATCGAAGGTGTGATCGGTGAGGTAGACTTCATCGACTTTGGCTTTGTCGAGGAAGACGCCGTGAACGCGCAGGACGGACCCGATTTTGCCGCTATCTGGCAGAACGTTGTTCATCAGAGGCACTTGAGCCGACAGCGAGGCTGCTGCGCCGATACAAAGCCAGGAGAGTGAAAGCATCAGTCGCATGGTGGAAGCTCCGTACCAAGGACTTTAATTCCAGTACCGATAGACCGCAATGGACTGAAAGTACCAAAGCTTCTGAGGGAAATTGCTGAGCTGTGGACGGTATGGCGGCACGTTGGGGAACTGGAGGCAGGGGGAAGACGGGCTGACGATTGCGTCAGCCCGCGTAAGGGAGAAAGCCAATTTGGGGAAGATCAGCGCTCGGCGGTGAGGTGCAGACCTTTGTGGATGGCGTACAGCGCCAGTTCCAGACGATCCGACACACCCAGCTTGTCGAAGATGTTGTGCAGGTGATTCTTCACGGTCTGCTCGCTAATGAACATCTTCTCGGCCATTTCCTTGTTCTTGTAGCCTTGCGCGACCAATTGGACGATCTCGCGTTCGCGCTGGCTCAGTGGCGAGCGCTCGCGAGTCTTGCCGCCGCCGCCGCCGCCGGCCAGGTCGCCCGGCGCCGCGAACTGCCGCATAACAGCAGCAGTGGTATGAGAATCCAGCCAGATTTCGCCGCCGTGAACTTTGCGAATGCTCTTGACGATCAGCTCCGGCGCGGTTTGCTTGAGCACGATGCCGGAACAGCCCAGCTTCATAGCCTGCACGAATTCGTTTTTGTCTTCCGAAGCCGTGAGGACGATGACGCGAGTGCGCTTGTTGGTCTGCTGTAGCGCTTGCAGAGCCGAGAGGCCATCTAGATTGGGCATGCGCAGATCCAGCAGGAGAACGTCGGGATCCAGTTCCTGGACCTTGTCCAGGACTTCGCAACCGTCGGAGGCTTCTCCGACAATTTGGAAGTCCTCCTCCAGACTAAGGAGTTTCTTTAGACCATCCCGGACAATGGGGTGGTCGTCGGCAATGAGAACTCGAATCATGCCTTTCCTTGGTTCCGCAGGACTGGGTTGAGATTCATTGTGTTCCAAAGTCGCAAAGCTTTCGTTCATATATAGTGTATCGACCATTCGCATCTAGATTCTACCGGGGTACTGGTACCAAATCAACTTCAGGTAACGCTTAGTCTAACAGAGGGAATCTGCTTAGGGTTCTGGAGGGGATATGCCCTAGGACATAGAACTAATCCTTAGGCGGTCCGGCCAAGACCTAATGCCTGCAGCAGCGAGGTTCAAATCGGGACCCGAGTTCCGGAATGGCAAAATGCTGCCGCAGGATTGATTTTCTGTCTGGGATGGTCTCGTAAGTAATTGATGGCAAAGATGTAGTGGTTTGGAGTTCGGCATGCAATCCCAGCCTCGTGATAGACCCGCTGAGCAACCACATCGAGCATTACATGGATTTGCTCAGCACCCGCCAGAAACTGGTAGCTTCCAACATCGCCAACGTCGACACCCCCGGCTACAAAGCCAAAGACATCGATTTCCAGTTTGAGTTCATGAGCCTGGTACAGGGCAACGCCCCCAATGTAATCGACGTTCCCGGGCTGGCGGTGAAAAGCGACGGCAATAACGTCAGCATGGATCAGCAAGCGCGGCTGCTGGCCGAAAACGCCTTGCGCTTCAATGTCGCTTCAAATCTGATGAAGACCCAGTTAAAGATGTTGGAGTCGGCCATCAAGGAGGGCCAATCCGGATGAGTCTGTTTTCGGTGTTATCGGTGAGCGCTTCGGGGATGGCGGCCCAGAGAACACGAGCCGAGCTGCTGGTTCAAAATATGGCGAACTCCGAGACAACACGGACGCCGGACGGCGGCCCTTATAAACGGCAGGACGCCGTATTTCAGAGCGCTCCTCAGAGCTCACCTTTTTCGTCCGTTTTCCAGACCGAAATGGGTGCGGGGGTCAACGGAGTGGAGATATCGGAAGTAATCGAGGATTCGGGCGAACCCGATAAGCGCTACATGCCCGGACATCCCGATGCGGACCAGGAGGGCTACGTAGCTTTTCCCAAAGTGAACCCGGCCGAAGACATGGCTGATCTGTTGAGCGCGCAGCGCGGCTTTCAAGCCAACGTCGCCGCGATGACAGCGATCAAGGACATGATTCAGCATTCCATCGATCTCCTGAGATAACACGCATGTCCCTACCGATCACATCCATTCGCGCGCCGGCAGTCCTTCCTGCATTGGTCCCGGCCACCTCTCCCAAAGCAGGCGGCTTCGGCTCGGTGCTGGCGGACGCTATCGGGCGCGTCGACCAGGTGCAGCAGAACTCGCAAGCGAGCATCGACAAGTACCTTTCGGGCGAGGACGAAGAGGTTCACAAAGTAGCTTTGGCGACCCAGCAGGCGGCGCTCTCCTTCGATTTGTTCCTGCAGGTCAGGAATAAAGTCGTATCGGCCTATCAGGAAGTCATGCGCATGCAAATGTGACCATGCCGATCTAATTCATGAACGAGATCAAAAGACTGCTGGAGAGCTTAAGCCGGAAGCAAATGCTCTCGCTCGTTCTGACGGCCGGGGTGGTGATTGGTGCTTTGGCGCTGTTGTCGCACTGGAACCGGGAGCGGGATTTCCGGCCGCTATACAGCGCGCTGTCGGCCGAAGATGCAGGGGCCGTGCTCGCCAAGGTGCGTGAGAGCGGTTCGGAATACAGGATCTCGGACAATGGCGCGGCGGTGCTGGTACCCTCGGCGCGCGTGGCCGAGTTGCGTTTGCAACTGGCTGCGGCCGGAGTTCCCAAGAGCGGCCGGATCGGCTACGAGCTGTTCGACAAGACCAATTTCGGGATGAGTGACTTCAGCGAGCAGGTCAACTATCATCGCGCACTGGAGGGCGAGTTGGAGCGGTCTGTGATGTCCCTCAGCGCGGTCGAGGAGGCGCGCGTCCACATCACGTTTCCTAAGGAGTCATTGTTTCTCGAGAGCCGCCAGGCGGCCAAAGCCAGCGTTCTGGTTAAGTTGCGTTCCGGCGCCCAATTGTCCCCACAGAACGTCGCGTCCATTTGCCAGCTAACCGCTAGCGCCGTGGATGGCTTGGCGCCAGAGGCTGTTTCGGTGGTCGATATGCGCGGGAATCTGCTCAACCGGGCGCGCAAGGCTTCGTCGCCCGATGATCCTGAGCCGTCGGAGGCCGATCTCGACTATCGCCAGAAACTCGAGCACGACCTGCTCGCCAAGATCAACAGCACCCTGGAACCGTTGCTGGGGGCGGACAAGTTCCGGGCGACAGCCTCGGTGGAATGTGACTTTTCGAGCTCGGAGCGAAACGACGAAACGTTCGATCCGGCCAAATCGGTAATTTCGAATTCGCAAAAAACCGAAGACATGAGCGGCGGGTCGGTGGCCGCGGCGGGCATTCCCGGGACTGCTTCCACCCTGCCGCGAGCGGCCGCGCGCCCCGGTTCCGGTGCCAATGCCGTCACCCGCCGAACCGAGAACATCAGCTATCAATCCAGCCACACAGTCCGGCACGTCCGTGAGCCGCAAGGCGCCATCAAGCGGGTGTCGGTGGCGCTGCTGGTGGATTCCGACGTCCACTTTGAAGGCACCGGACCGAAGTCCAGGCGAATCCTGGAAGCACCCTCGGCCGCGAGACTCAAGACCATTCACGATCTGGTGGCGGGCGTGATCGGTCTCTCCGCTGAACGCGGAGATCAATTGGTGGTGGAAACGCTGCCGTTTGAATCGACCCTCAATCCGGAGCAGCCGCCGCCCGCCAAGCTGATCGAGCCAGCCGTTCCGGTTCCTGGGTGGCGGGAGCAAATCGTGAAGAATAAACTGCTGCTGATCGGGCTCGGTGCGGGAGTGGCGATGCTGCTCGCACTGGTCCTCCTGGTCGCGCGGATGTTCCGGAGAAAGCACGGAGCGGCAGCGATCGAAATTCCCGCCGAGCTGGGGACCGTCCGCCGAAACGCAGGATCAGCTCCAAGCCCAGATTGAAAATCGCCTAGCGGAACAATCGGCACTCCGGCAGAAGAACGATTTGGACGCGCTGAACAGTCTAAAGCTGCCGCCCGTGACCAAGAAAGCCGAGGTGCTGACCAGGCATATCTCCGAGCAAGCCAAGAACGATTCCAACAGCATGGCGCATGTGCTGAGAGCTTGGATGGCGGAACCAGGTGAACAAACCAAACGATGATTCAGAATCTTGAGTCCGAGGGCGTCCAGGCCACGTCCGGTATTCGCAAGGCGGCCATTCTGATGATCATTCTGGGGGATCAGATCAGCGGCGAGATTCTGCGGCAGATGGACGAAGAAGAGGTGCAAGCCATCGGCCAGGAAGTCGCGCGGATCACTTCCATCAGCAACGACCAAGCCGAGGCCGTTCTCGAAGAGTTCTACCAGATGTCCATGGCCCGCGAGTACGTGCTCAAGGGCGGCATCGATTACGCCAAGAAAATGCTGGTGACGGCCTTTGGCCCGGAGCATGCCAAACGATTGGTAGACCGGCTGGTGAAGACGCTGGGATCGGAGCTGGCCAGCTTCGACACGTTGCAAAAGGCCGACCCGCAGCAGCTGGCGAAATTCATTCACAACGAGCATCCGCAAACCATCGCGCTGATTCTCTCGCATCTGAACGCCTCGCAAGCGGCCGGACTGCTGGTCTCGCTGCCCGCAGGAACTGCGCGCCGACGTGGCGCTGCGGATGGCCAACCTGGACCAGATTTCGCCGGAAATTATCTCCAAAATCGCCGTCATCATCGGGCAGCGCTTAAAAGCGCTGGGCGAATTGAGCCGCGAATCCTACGGGGGCGTGCGGGCGGTGTCGGAGATGTTCAACCGTCTGGATTCGGGCACCAGCAAGGAGATTCTCGAAGCCATCGAACAAAACGATCCCAAGCTGGTGGAGACCATCCGGCATCTGATGTTTGTCTTTGAAGATCTGCTGCTGCTGAGCCAGGAGGCCATCAAGGAAATGCTGGGCAAGGTAGACCGCAAGATCCTTACGGTGGCGCTGAAGGGCACCAGCGATCAACTGAGGAATCACATTCTGCAGCTAATGTCGCAGCGCGGCGCCGAGATGCTGAAGGAAGACATGGAGGCACTAGGGCCGATCAAGATCAAAGAAGTGGAGGTCGCCCAGCAGCAGATCATCGCGGTGATCCGGCAACTGGAAGCCGATGGAACCATCAGCCTGAAAGGCACGGTGGGCGAACAGTATGTCGTCTAAGCTCCATCGCGGCGGCATTGCGGCCGAGCCAATGGCGTGGCAGCGGGTGTCGCCGCTGGAAACCCTGGCGAGCGAGGGGGAACCGGGCAGCTATTTGGCGTCTCCAGGGTCGTTAGTCAGCGCTCACCCCTCGGAGGACGATGTAGAAGCGCGCATACAAGCGGCTCATCAACATGGCTACGACGAAGGGCAAGCGGCCGGCCGACGCATGTTCTCGGAGCAACTGGAAGGGATGCAAGCCAAATTGGCTCGCACGATCGAAGAGATTTCGAGCCTCAAACAGCGTTACCGGCGCGAGGCCGAGCAGGACGTGGTCTCACTCGCACTGGCCGTGGCGCGCAGGATACTGCATCGCGAGTTGACGGTCGAGCCGGAGGCTCTCCTGGGAGTGGTAAAAGCGGCTCTGGACAAAATCGACGCGCGCGAAGTACATCAGGTCCGGGTAGCCCCCGCAGACGCAACGATGGTGCGCGAGTTCTTCGAGAAAATGGGACTCCCGAAGCGAATCGAAGTACTGGCCGATTCCAGCCTCGAGCCCGGCAGTGCGGTCCTGGAATCGAATCGCGGAGCACTGGACGCGTCGGTGGACGCGCAGCTCAATGAAATCGAGCGTGGCTTTACGGATGTCACCCGGAGGAATCAGTGAAACTGGGCGAATATCGCGAGAAGCTGCAACGGATGGAGACGTATCAATGGACCGGGACGGTTAGCGAGCTGGTTGGGCTGCTGATCGAATCGCAAGGGCCCGCTGCCGCAGTGGGCGATTTTTGCGAGATCAGCCTGCGCGATGGACGCAGCATCCGCACCCAGGTGATCGGATTTCGCGATGGGCGGGTGCTGTCGATGCCGCTGGAGGAAACCGACGGGCTGCATTTGGGCGACCGAATCACGGCCCGTACCGAGGACGCGCGCATGGAGGTGAGTTCCGAGCTACTGGGGCGGGTGATCGATGGATTCGGCAAACCTTTGGATGGCTTGGGACCGGTTGGCTCCGGCGAAGCGTATGAGCTTTACGCCAAACCGCCTGGCCCGTTGGAACGCGAACCCATTTGCGAAGCGCTGGCCACCGGGATTCGCGCCATCGACAGTCTGTTGACCTGCGGCAAGGGGCAGAGAATCGGCATCTTCGGAGGCAGCGGCGTGGGCAAGAGCACGCTGCTGGGGACCATGGCGCGCTACAGCTCGGCCGACGTGAGCGTGATCGCGCTGATCGGCGAGCGCAACCGCGAGGTGCGCGACTTCATCGAACAGGAACTGGGGCCGGAGGGGCTCAAGAAATCGGTGCTGGTGGTGGCAACGTCCGACCGGCCGGCTCCGTTGCGCATCCGCGCCGCCTTTGTCGCGCTGGCGGTGGCCGAATATTTTCGCGACCAGGGCAAGGACGTGCTGTTTGTGATGGACTCCGTCACGCGCCTGGCCATGGCGCAGCGCGAGATCGGGCTCGCCGCCGGCGAACCTCCCAGCCAGAAGGGCTACACGCCGTCGGTCTTCAACCTGCTTCCCCGGATTTTCGAGCGGGCCGGGAGATTTCGCCAGGGCTCCATCACGGGATTCTTCACGGTACTGGTGGAAGGCGACGATTTCAATGAGCCGATCTCGGACGCAGTCCGCGCCATTCTGGACGGCCACATTATTCTCTCGCGCCAGCTGGGGGCGGCTGGGCACTATCCGGCCATCGACGTATTGCAATCGGTCAGCCGCCTGGCCCCGCGCTTGTATACACCCGAACAGAAAGCAGGCCGCGCTAAGAATTCGGGAGGCCATGGCCACGCATGAACGATCCGAGGATTTGATCAACCTGGGCGCTTACGCCAGCGGCGCGAATCCCAAACTGGACGCCGCTATTCGCTTGCGCCCGCGCCTGCTCGATTTTCTGAAGCAGGATTCGGGAGATCACAGCCCGTTTGAGAAGACCATGTCGGAGCTGGGCGAACTGGCGAAGTCGGCAGGATGAAGCGTTTCTGTTTTGCTCTGGACCGCATCCGGCGTTTCCGCTCCGAACAAGCGGAGCTAGAGGAGCTGAAGCTCCAGCAGCTGAGAGGCCGGCTGGCTGAACTCGACGGCCAAAGGCGGCGCGTTGCAATCGAACGGGAGCGGAGCGATCAGTCTGTGCTCGAGCAGCCATCCATCGAGGCCCGGGAGCTCCAGAGCCTGGGGGCCTACCGGCGGCATCTGGGGAACCAGGTGCGCGATCTGGAAACTCATCAGCGGCAATGCGAGAACCAAGTGCGGGAACAGCGCTTGCGGCTGATCGAAGCCCGTCAGAAAGTGGAACTGCTGGAGCGCCTGAAGCAGAAAGCGCTGGCTGAATGGAGTAGGGCCGGTGATCGCGAAGAGGAGGCGTTGGCTACCGAATTATTCCTAGCCAAGCGAGCAAGGCACGCTTAAAGCGACGCAACTTTCGCGTCGCGGCTCTTGAGGAAGCCCACGAATTCAGAGGCATTGCGCGTCAGGCCGGGGAACGTGGCGACGGTGCGCTCGTCCGGATCTACGATGGCATAAAACGGAATGGCCACGGTGCCGAAGCGCTTCTCTTCCAACTGCTGGTTCTGCTCGGACTGCGCGTCGGTGCCGTCGGTATAAAGATCCACCAGCACGAAGTCCTTCAGCAATCCGGTGATCTCCGGGCGCGGGAACATGTTGGCCTTCATCCAATGGCAGTTGGTGCAGGCATAGCCGGTGAAGTTGATAAACACCAGCTTGTTCTCGGCGCGCGCTTTTGCCAGCGCTTCCTTATACTGATTTTTCAACCATACCGGCGCATTGGACTCGGCGCCGGTTCCGCCGCCTAACAATGCAATGCTTTTGGCTTGCACCGGAATGAACGCCTCCACGTTGCCCAACGACGCGCCAAATAGACCCGGCAGCAGGCTAATGGAAAAGATCAGGAAGAACGCCGCGACCAGCATGCGGCCGACGCCCAGGTGATCCTCCGGTTTGATTCCTTCCAGACGCAGGAAGCCCAGCAGATAAAGACCTGGCAAGGCAAACAGGACCACCCACGCGGCCAGAAACATTTCGCGCGAGATGAAGTCGGTCTGCAGAATTTGATCGGCCGAGCTCAGGTACTTGATCGAGATGGCCAGCACCACAAATCCGAGAACCACTTTGACGCGCATCAGCCATCCGCCGCTCTTGGGCATCTTTTGCAGGAACGACGGAAACAAGGCCAGCAGGAAGAAGGGCGCGGCCAGGCCAGTGGCAAACGCGGCCATGCCGACGACCGGTTGCAATCCGCCGCCTTGAACCGAACCCGCCAGCAGGGACCCCATAAAGGGCCCGATGCAAGCGAATGAAGTCAGCGTGAACGTCAGGCCCATCAGCAAGCGAACCGAAATAGCCGCCGCCTTCGGATGCCTGGTTCATTTTCGTGAGCAGGCCGGACGGAAGAGCCAGTTCATAGGCGCCTAGCAGGCTCAAGCCGAACACAACGAACAACGCTCCGATGAATCCGTTCACCCAGGGGCTGTTCCCGAGTTGAACCACTCCAGCCGACCCAACTACAACCTTCAACAATGCTCCAATTCCCGTGAAAAAGACGACAATGCCCAGGCAAAAGGCTAGCGCCTGTAAGACGCCCTGTGTCTTGGATCCGGTTTGACGGTTGACGAAGTAGGAAACTGTGAACGGAATCATGGGAAAAACGCACGGTGTGAAGATCGCCGCGATCCCCGCCGCGAATGCAGTGAGCACGAAGCCGAAGCCGAGGGCGGGGGCTGGCGAAACCTCTGGAACTCGGGCAGGCGCAGGCGCTGCAGATGATGCGCGGGTTGGGACCAGCGTATAAGCGGACGGGATCGCAGATCGCCGCTGCCTGGCCGCCGATGGATTGATCGCGATCGACGTCATTGCCGACTTACGCTTGGGCGGCAGACAAATCCTGTCGTTGCAGGTTTGATAGCGCACGTTGGCAGCGATATCCGCCGGACCAGCCGCTGCAGTCTTACTCAGCTCGATATCAAACACCAGGTCGTACCGACCGGAAAACGTCTCGGTGTCGATGCCAAAGCTGGGATCGAGCTTGCGTTCGGGTTTCGGTTGATAAATCTTGAACCCCGTGACGGCCGGATTATCGGCGATGCTGGCGGTGGTCGGATTGGGGCCGCCCGGAGGCGTGGTCATCGAATACACATGCCAACCCGGTTGAATGGTTCCCGTAAATCTGGCCAGCACGTGCGAACCGGGCGAGGCCGCCTTGGCATCGAATGTGAGCGTCCACTGGACTGGATCTTCAGCGGCGCCGAGCGACGCCAGAGCGAGCAAGAAAACCGAAAGTAGACGAATCATGTCAGCGCCATCTGACTCTGGGCCAGCTCGGCCTCAATCCGTTCGTTGATCTTGGCTTCGGCGAACTCGGCGGCCACGCGAATCGCGTTCTTGATGGCGTTGGAGTTGGGACGCCCGTGCGTGACGATGCAAACACCTTTGACGCCCAGCAGGGGCGCGCCGCCGTACTCGGAATAGTCCACGCGCTTCTTGAACTCGTTAAAGGCGGTGCGCGCCAGCAGGGAACCGAGCTTACGCGTGACGGTAGCTTCCAGCGATTCCCGCAGCATCTTGGACATCATTTCCACCAGGCCTTCGCTTACCTTGAGCGCCACGTTGCCAATAAAGCCATCGCAAACAATGACGTCGGTCTCGCCGGCGTAGATATCACGGCCCTCCACGTTGCCGATGAAATGGATCGGAAGCGCTTTCAGCAGAGGCGTGGCTGCGCGGGTTAGATCGTTGCCTTTATGCTCTTCCTCGCCGATGGAAAGCAGCCCGACGCGAGGCCGCTGGGTGTGAAAAATCACCCGCGAGTAAATGTCGCCCATCACGGCGAACTGCGCCAGCATGCGCGGCGAGCAATCCACGTTTGCGCCCACGTCCACCACCACCACCGGCGTTCCTTTGAGCGTGGGGAAGGCCGAAGCGAGAGCGGGACGATCCACACCCGGTAGCATGCCTTGCACCAGTTTGGCGGTGGCCATCACGGCGCCGGTATTGCCGGCCGAAACTACGCCGTCCGCCAACCCATCGCGAACCAGCCGGGCGGCCACGCGGATAGAGCTGTCGCGTTTGCTGCGCACCGCTTTGGCGGCGCTATCTTCCATGGTGACTTGTTCGCTGGCGTGCTGAATTTCGATGGAAAGATCGCGGACGTTTCCGTGCTTTTGTAATTCCGCGCGAACGGCGTCCTGCTTGCCGACCAGGATGACCCGCACGCCCAGCGATCGGGCAGCGCGAATGGCTCCCTCTACCTCTGCCTTCGGGGCGTCATCGCCGCCCATTGCGTCAACCGCGATGGTCACCATGGATATGACGGGATTCGGGGTGTTATTCTTCCGCGACTTCAATCACTTCGCGGCCCTTGTAGCGGCCGCAATGCGGACAGGCGCGATGCGGGAGCTTGGGTTCGTGACAGTTGGGGCACTCGGAGCGTCCAGCCACTTTCAGCGAGTCATGAGCCCGGCGCGTAGACGTGCGTTCCTTGGAGTGTCGTCGTTTTGGATTTGGCATCTTAGATTCCTTTAACTTGAACTTTTTTGAGAGCGGACCAGCGGTCGTCGACGAGCTTGGCTTCGCAACCGCAGTTTATCAGGTTCCTATTTTGACCGCATATGGGACACATCCCGCGGCAATCGGCCTGGCAAACGCGCTGCATCGGCATGGCCAGCAGAACGTGTTCCCGCAAAACATCTTCTAACTCGACGCCACCGCCTTCATAAAAAGCGATCTCAGCTTCTCCTTCATCAATCTCCACTTCTTCGTCCTCACCGTCCACATGGGCCGGCCGATAGTACAAATCGAAGTTGGAGTCCAGCGGAAATTCCGCCGGCTCAAGGCACCGGTTGCAATCACAGCGCATCGTGACGGCTAAATGCCCCCGGACCCGGATTTCTCCGAGCGTATGCGGAAGAAGCTCCGCGGAACCTTCTGCCTGAAGCGGAGTAGCCTGACTTAGCCGGTCGCCATCGTCAAAAAACTCGATCTCACCGGGCGCGAAGGCCGTATCGAAATGGACCTTCTTAAGTTCCAGCTCCTGGACGCTGATAAACACACCCACACCTCGCCGTAAACGGAGCGTTAAGCCATTAGTATAGCAAGACTTGGGAAGAATGGCACGCGGCCCAAGCAGGCCAGCTCCGTTTGCGATAAGATTCCCCAGTACCGGACACACTATGGCCACTCCCAAGACACAAATCGCTCCTCCTCAGTCCGCGACATCTTTTAGCCGCTGGCTCATTCCAGTCGCGGCAGTGCTAGTTCACATTTGCATCGGCTCGGTGTACGCCTGGAGCACCTTTAACAGGCCGATCCACGCGGTGTTTCCGAACGATCCCTGGTGGTTCAGCCCTCCCTACACCACCTTCAGCACGGCGCTGATTTTGTTGGGACTGAGCGCGGCGTTTGGTGGTCCCTGGGTGGAGCGCAGAGGACCGCGAGCGGCCGCAACGGCTGCCGCCATTCTTTTTGGCTCGGGATTGATCATTGGCGGAATCGGCCTGGAGCTCAAACAATCCTTCCTGGTATTCCTGGGGATGGGCGTCATCGGCGGGATGGGCGCCGGGCTCGGTTACATTGCGCCAGTCAGCACCTTGGTCAAATGGTTTCCCGACCGCCGCGGCATGGCGACAGGAATGGCCATTATGGGATTCGGCGGCGGGGCATTTCTCGCCGGATACTTGAACGTCTATTTCATGAACATGTTCGGCGTTGCCCGGACCATCATCGCTCTTGGCGTGGTCTACTTCGTTGTGATGATGCTCGGCGCGCGGCTGATCCGCCGGCCTCCGGAAGGCTGGCAACCGGAAGGCTGGGTTCCATCGGTGAAGGAGAACAAGATGATCACGCGTCTTCACTTCACGCGCAACGAAGCGATCCAGACCGTTCAGTTTTACCTGCTCTGGGGCATTTTGTTCATCAACGTGACCGCCGGCATCGGCATTCTTGCGCAAGCCTCGCCGATGATGCAGGACATGTTCGGGAAAACTCCGTTGGAAGCCGCCGCAGTGGTCTCGCTGATCAGCCTGTTCAACGCCGGAGGCCGTTTTATCTGGGCATCCTTCTCCGATTTCATTGGACGGCGCAATACCTACCTGACGTTTTTCGTCACGCAGGTGATCCTCTTCCTGCTGATCCCCGGATTGGCCGGACGAGGCGACTGGGTGATTTTCGAAGCTGCCCTGTTCGTGGTTTTCACTATGTATGGCGGGGGCTTCGCGACCATCCCGGCTTTTTTGGCGGATATGTTCGGCACTGACAACGTGGGCGCGATTCATGGCGTCCTGCTCACGGCCTGGAGCGCCGCTGCCATCGCTGGTCCGGTAATTATCACCGAGCTTTCCAGTAACGCCAAAGCGCATCTGGCTCCGGGCGCAAGCAAGATTCACATCTATGATCAGCCGCTGCAGGTGCTGGCGGCCATGCTCGCGGTCGGCTTTGTCCTAACAATGCTGGTGCGGCCGACATCAAAAACCACCCTGAAAAGCAGGGCCGCTTTGTCGTCTTAACGCGCGATGGTCTATTATTAAAGACACTCCGAAAGATGACACGACTACTCAATAAATACGCACTCAGCGCTGCGGCGCTGGTCTTCATCGCTGCGAGCGCCTATGCCGCGCCAGCCATCACCGAGATCACACTTCCGGGAACACGCATATTTCCGGAGAGCATCACCTCCACGCCGGACGGCACCTTGTATGTGGGCAGCCTGGGGCATGGCGATGTAAGCCGCATCTTGCCCAGAAGCACCACGGTGGTGGACTGGATTAAACCTGGTACGGGCGGCCTGAATCAGGTCCTGGGAGTTTACGCTGACGAAAAAAGCAGGACCATGTGGGTTTGCTCCAACAATCTCGCGAACAAGGGCGAACCAACCGCGGCGATGGCGTTCGATCTGAAAACCGGTCAGCACAAGGGCACCTATGTACTTCCCGGAGAGGGCTCCCTGTGCAATGACATCGCGGTGGCCGCCAATGGCACCGCCTATTTCACCGACACGCGCCAAGGCAGCGTGCTGATGCTGAAGCCCGGCTCAAAGGCATTGGAGATCGCAGCCAAGGATCCGCTGCTCGCGGGCGCCGACGGCCTCGCTTTTGGCGAGAAAACGATCCTCTATGTAAACAGCGTCACCGCCGGCAAGCTGCTGCGGTTGGATTTGGGGCCGGACGGCAAAGCAAAGAGCGTTGTCGAACTTAAGTTGTCGCGCCCCATCGAACGTCCGGATGGAATGCGCACGATAGGCAAGAACCGGCTGTTGTTGGCTGAGAACTCGGGTAAGATGAGCATCGTGACGTTCAGTGGTCCGGGCCTGCAGAACGCGGTAATCACCACTATCAAAGAAGGTCTGGTGATGACACCCGCGGTGACTGCGACGCGCGGGATGGCTTGGATCGTCGAAGGTAAATTGCCTTACCAGAATGACCCGGCGTACAAGGACAAAGATCCAGGGATGTTCAAAATGTACGCTGTCCCGTTGCCCAAGAACTAGAAACAGTGGTGTCTATGTTTTCACGCGCTTCGTTTCTTTCGGCGGTAATCGCGATCGGGTTGGCGTCCGCTCAGGCGCCGCCCCAACAGACCGGTTCCGCGATTCTCACTGTTACGGGAGATGTCACAACGCCCCTGATGCTGAAGGCCGAAGACCTGGCAAAAATGCCCCGCGAGACAGTCTCTGTTTTGGAGCAGGATGGATCGAAGATCGAATACGAGGGCGTTCCTTTGCGCGAAGTGTTGAAAGCGGCAGGTGCACCTCTGGGCAATCAACTACGCGGGAAGGCCCTGGCCAGCTACATTCTGGCGAAGGCGCATGATGGCTACCAGGTGCTGTTCGCGATCGGCGAGTTGGATGCGGCGTTCGCGAATGAACAGATCTTGGTAGCCGATAAGCGAGATGGAAAGCCGCTGTTCGGCTATCAAGGTCCGTTCCGGCTGGTTTGTCCTAATGACAAAGCAGGTGCTCGCTCGGTACGAATGTTGGAGACCTTGGAATTGGTCCGCCTGCAAAAGTGAGAGATGCGGATCTGGTTTTTTGCCGCGTCTCTTCTGTTCATCCTGATGAACCTTTGGGCTGACGACGGCAGCAGCTACCAGTGGACTTTGCCTAAGGGTTTTCCGAAACCCTTCGTGCCCGCGGACAATCCGATGACGGCGGCCAAGGTCGAACTGGGCCGGTATCTCTTTTACGACCCGCGAATGTCGGTGAATGGGAAACAGTCCTGCGCCAGCTGCCACCAGCAAGAGCTCGCATTCACCGATGGCCGGGCCGTTGCCGTCGGAGCCACGGGCGAATTGCATTCCCGTAGCGCGATGAGCCTGGTCAATGTGGCCTATAGTGCCGCCCTTACCTGGAGCAACCCGCAGATGAAAAGCCTGGAGAAACAGGCTTTGGTCCCAATGTTCGGCGATCATCCAGTTGAACTTGGATTGCGAGAGGACAACGGCTTTCCACCGGCATTGCGGTCCGATCCGAAATATCGGCCGTTGTTTGAGCGCGCCTTCCCGGAGGCCGCCGATCGGTTTACGGTGGCTCAACGTCACCAAAGCGCTGGCCAGTTTCGAGAGGAGCATCATCTCGGCGGGTTCGCCCTATGATCGCTATCACTATGGCGGCGACGACAACGCGGTTTCCGACTCCGTCAAGAGAGGTGAGATTCTGTTCTTCAACCAACATCTCTCCTGCTTTCGCTGCCACGGTGGATTCGCCTTCACCGACGCTGCCGTTTCGGAGCGGAACGCCGCGCGGCCAATCGAATTTCACAATACCGGACTCTACAATCTTGCAGGCTTGTTGTCCTATCCCGCGATCAACGCCGGAATCTTTGAGTACACAAAAGAACCCGCCGATGTAGGAAAATTCAAGGCGCCAACACTGCGGAATATCGCGCTGACCGCGCCGTACATGCACGACGGCAGTGTTCCGACGCTGGAAGGAGTGCTCGATCATTATGCGGCAGGCGGGAGGACCATCAAAGGCGGACCGTACGCGGGAAACGGTCACGACAATCCAAACAAGGACCCGTTGGTCGGCGGATTCGTGCTTTCTCAGCAGGACCGTGAAGACTTGATTGAGTTCCTGAAGTCTCTGACCGACCAGACGGTCATTCACGATCCACGCTTCGCGAACCCGTGGCCACAAGGCTTCAGCCAAAAGTAAACGCGAACGCCTGCGCACCCGAATCCAGAAACTCAATCTCAAAGGTGCGATCTTCAATGGCGCCCTTCTGGCGGATGAGCTGGTAGAGACGCTGATCGGTAATCTTCCCCTCGCCAGCGGCGTCGGTATCCACGCCGTGATTCTCGCCCGGCGCTTTTCCATCGATCGTCACCCGGAAGCGAACCGGCTTCCCGTTGGCTGCCGGACCAAGCACCAGGTGCACATCGCGCGCATGGAAGCGGAACACGATTTTGCCGCGCGCCGAGTCGAGGCTGGCCACTTGCGCGTGATCCGTCCAGGTGCCGGACGAGCCCCCACTGATTGAGCTCCAGATGCTTGGGGACTGGTATACGCGTGCGCCACATCCTTCTGCAGCCCACCGGCCGACATGAAGCTATCGGCGCGTTCATAACCGACGTAGGTCTCCGGCGACTCGACATCGCTGTCGGGCGGGGCTTCGGCGCCGGTGGCCGTCACCTTCACCAGTCCGTTGACAGACAATTGCGGGTTGTGTTCCTTGAGCAGCTCCTGGATTTGCTGCTCCGTTTCGTCGTACTTGCCTTCGCCGAAGTGGTGATGCCGGATGTGGCCGGTGGCATCGACGAGATAGTCGGCGGGCCAGTAGGAATTGTTGAACGCTTTCCAGATCTTATAGTCGTTATCGAGCGCCACCGGATATGCGATCTTCAATTCGCCCACGGCCCGGCGCACATTGTCCACGTCCTTTTCAAAAGCAAACTCCGGCGTGTGGACTCCGATAACAATCAGGCCGCTGTCCTTATATTTCTCCGCCCAAGCCCGAACGTACGGGATCGAGCGCAAGCAATTGATGCAGGAGTAGGTCCAAAAATCCACCAGGACGACGTGTCCCTTGAGCAGCTCGGCAGTTAAGGGCGGGGAATTAATCCAACCCACCGCGCCAGAAAGTTCCGGCATCATCTGCGGTCCTGCGCCAGCCCCCGCGGCCGTGGCGGACATCATCATCATCGAACCCGGCTTCTTTTGCTGTGGATCTTGCGCCGGAACGGGAGGATGAAAGCGGTCAATCAGGGATTGTTCCACGCCCGAGGTGCTTGCGAGCGAAATTTGGGTCAAGACGCCGCGGTCCAGGCCAAGCGCGATGGCCGCGACACCAACCAAAACAGCGACGCCCAAGACGCTGCGGATCCAAACTTCGGCTCCCAACGATCGTTTGAGCGCAGCGAATACCCGTCCGCCCGCAAATAATGCGATGGCCAGCGAAGTAGCGGCGCCCGCGGCGTAAGCCAGCAACAGAAAGGCACTGCGTTCGCTTGCGCCTTCCAGTGCGGCGCCGGTCAGGATTAAACCCAGGATCGGTCCAGCGCAAGGAGCCCAAAGCAATCCGGTAGCGATGCCGAGCAAGAAAGAGCGGATTGGGCTTGGACTGGAATCTTCGCTAGACGGCTCCGAAAGACGGCTGCCCAGCCGGACGAACGGGCGAGAAAGCCGATCGGCCAAGGCAGGCCAAAGCAGCGTCAGTCCAAAGACTGCCAGCACAATCAATGCAACCGCGCGGCCGTATTGATTGGCGCGCACCACCCAGGCGCCGCCCACTGTGGCCACCGCTGCGAATGCGGCGAAGGTGATCGCCATGCCGGCCAGCAACGGAAGCCCGCTCTTGCGAAAAGGCTGATCCGCTTTTGCGAAAACGAACGGCAGGACCGGCAAAATGCAAGGGCTGATGATCGTGAGAATGCCGCCCAGAAAGGCGAGAACAAGCAATACCATAGACCCTCTTCCGTGTCGCGACGTGGTGTCGCATATGACAGACGATGTCTAGTATACACACCGTCGCCGCCGCCTAAGATGGCTGCCAAAATGATATTATCAAGGCGGTACGTACCGAGGAGCTAAATCTATGTCCGAACCAAGAGTGCATTTCCTTCAAAAAGCCGGCTTGATCACCTTGATCGCCAGCTTCACACTGGGAGCAGCTAGCCTGCCCGGTCCCGCCGTGGATGAGAACCGGGCCAAGAAGTCCGAAACCGTGGTTGTCGCCGGCGGATGTTTCTGGGGAGTGCAAGCCGTTTTTAGCGCTGTGAAAGGAGTATCCAGCGCAGTTTCCGGATACGCGGGTGGAAGCAAGGCAAACGCCCACTATGAGATCGTCAGCACCGGCACCACCGGCCACGCCGAATCGGTTGAGGTCACGTTCGATCCATCGCAGGTTTCCTTCGGCCAACTGCTGAAGATCTATTTTTCGGTGGCTCACGATCCGACCGAGTTGAATCGCCAGGGTCCGGATGAGGGGACGCAATATCGTTCCGAGATCTTTTACACCAGTGACGAGCAGAAGCACATCGCCGAGGCGTACATCCAACAGTTGACGGCGGCCAAGGTATTCCACGGCCCCATCGTCACCAAAGTTGCGCCGCTGCAAGGTTTTTACAAGGCCGAGGATTACCATCAGGATTACGTGGCTCACAACCCCCACCAGCCCTACGTCGCTTATAACGACCTGCCCAAGTTGACGAACCTGAAGGCAGAGTTCCCAGACATGGTGAAGGGAGGCAAATAATGAGTTCTCGATTCGCATCGCATCGATTTTTTCTTAAGATTCTCGGAGCCGGTATCCCCGCCGCAATGGCTGCGAAGACGGCGTCGGCCTTTGCATCGACGGGAAAAAAGCAGCTGGTGAAAATTGTCGAGTTTGATGCTTCTGGAGTTCGGGTTCGCACGGTGGAGGTGGATAAGATAGAAAAGCCCCTCGCCGACTGGAAGAAACAATTGGATCCGGAGCAATTTCAAGTGACGCGACAGGCCGGTACTGAAGCGCCAGGCACAGGCAAATACGCCAACAACCACGCCGACGGCCTGTATCACTGCATCTGCTGCAATACGGTTCTGTTCGATTCCAAGACCAAGTTCGAATCCGGCACCGGATGGCCCAGTTTCTGGCAGCCTATCGCGAAGGAAAACGTCGCGGTCCAATCGGACAATTCGCACGGGATGCAGAGAGACGAAGTGCTGTGCAGCCGCTGCGACGGGCACCTCGGGCACGTTTTTGACGACGGACCGCCTCCCACGCACCTGCGCTACTGCATGAACTCGGCTTCGTTGAACTTCGTCCCTCGCGGTAAAGCCAGCTAATAAATCTGCCGCGTCAGGTCAAACCCCAGGAACAGCCCCGATGGCGTGTCAGCGCTGGGATTGTTCAGGAACGTCGCATTCGTCCCGGCGCGCTGCGACACCGTGGTGCCGGGGCTGGTTGTTACGCCAAACGTAAACGCGTGGCGGAACAGCTTCTTTTGGATTGCCAGCGCAAACGGCGGCCGGTGAATGCCGAGTTCCGTCGCGTTGAGCACCGTCGGAATCACCTCTGCAATCAGCGCCACGGTTGGCCGGATGTCCACGGCCACACCAACTCCCAGCGAGATGGCGTTGATTCCGGGTTCGTCGGGAATGTCGTCAGAAACCAGCGCACCCTGCACCAGCCGGCGATCGTTGAACGACACCGTCGGGACGAAATAGAACTGCGCGTGGGAGGTCATGCTGCGCGAAAAGACCGCCTCCAGGTTCTCTGTGAAACTCTTGCTGAAGTTGTTTTGTCCCTCTACCGAAAAGCGTAGCGCCAGGTTGAAGGGTTGCCCGTGATGCTCGTCTAACAAATTGTAGGCCACCATCAGCTGGATGGGCCGGCCGATGAATGAAGACGATCGGTAGATATCCACCGAGAGTTTGTCAGTGACGCCATAGCGCACGCCTAGGGACGCAATCGCAAAATTGTCCAAGCCGAAGGCCTGCGAAATCTGCGGCGAAACGCCCGAGCCGGGTGCGCTGGTAAATGCCGGGCCGTAAGGAAAACGATGCGTGAAATTCACAGTGAAGCTGCGCGCGTCAACCGGGCGTCCGGTCGGTAGCGAGAATAAGGAATCGTCCCCCGGCTTGTAGATCCCGGATTCGTCCGTGGCCGGCTTCACCGACGCGATGCTGGACGTGGTGGAGGTCGATGGCACGAAGGATCGAACGTAAGACGCGAGCGCCGAGATCTGAGTGCTGTTCAATTGCCCGGCGAACGCCGGCATGTGGTCCGGCCTTCCCTTGCGGATGGTATCGGCGATCTGTCCGTCAGTGAGCTTGGTCAGGAGTTGCGGGTCGGTGAAGTCGGGAGTTCCAGCCGAGCTGATTCCCTTTCCGTTTGCTCCGTGACAACCGGCGCAATTCGCGGCAAAAAGGGTGGCGCCAGGCCGCGTTTCGGGCTGCGCATCGCTGGGACGGACCGTTCCAGCGGCGACGTCCACCACGTACTGCTTCCCGTCCACTTCCAGATGCAGAGTGGAATGTGACGCGTCGACGAATGACGCCTGCGGCTGAGCGGGCGGTGTGTCCTGAGCTGCCAGAGGCGAAATTGAAGCCAGGAGCGTAACCAGAAAAGGCACGCTGGAACGGATGCGGAATCCCATGGAGCCATTACAAAGGCTCTGCCGTCTCAATAGGTTACGGAGTTGTAAGAACAACGTAAATTCCCAATCCGCAATGCGCGAGCTCCTAAAAGCGAATTGGCCGATTACTTGCAAGCAGGCCGGTGTTATGATGGCTGAAGATGTCGATGCTTTCGCCCAGACTGCAGCTGAAGGTCTCGCAGAAGCAGATACTCACGCCCGGCCTGGTCCAAATGGTCACGGTTCTCCAGCTGAACCGGCTGGAGCTGAAGGACATGATCACCCAGGAGATCGCGGAGAACCCGGTCCTGGAAGAGTCGGCCGACGGGGTGGAAGAGCTCACTCCCGAAGAGATGCAATCGATTCTGGAATCCGAGCGCGTCTCCGATCCATCCGATCAGGTGATCCTCGAGACCGTGAATGGCACGGCTACCGAGCCTGAAATCGCGGCTGGAATTCCAGAAGCGTCGCCTGTCGAAACGGACTACGATCCCTCACTTTCTACCTCACTCGAACCAGCTGCGGCCGCCCCCGCTCAGGAAGGCGAGGTCGCGGAGCCGAAAACCGAGAAAGATCCGTTTGATGAGATCGATTTTGGTACGTTCTTCGACGATTATTTGGACCCCGGATACAAGAGCCCAGCGTCCGAACAGGTAGAGAAGCCGTCGTTTGAGACATTTCTGTCTTCCCCGGTAACGCTGAGCGATCATTTGCATTCGCAGTTGAGCGTACTGATCATGTCGGAAGCGGTGCGCGACGCGGCCGAAAATATCATTGGCAATCTGGACGAAAACGGCTATCTCACCGCCACCTTGGAAGAAATCGCCGAGTCGGGTCAGCACTCGCTGGATGAAGTGAAAGAGGGCCTGCGGGTGGTGCAGTCGCTGGATCCGGCGGGGATTGGCGCCAAGGACGTGCGAGAGTGTCTGCTGTTGCAGATCGAGAGCCGGAACGGCCGCGGCGGCGTGGCCTGGCAGATTGTTTCCAATCACCTTAAGCTGCTTGAGACGCGGCAGATCAAGGAAATCGCTAAACAGCTGGGACGGCCATTGGAGCATGTTCAGACCGCGTTGGATGTAATTCGTTATCTCGATCCGTACCCTGGCCTGCGGTATTCGGGAGCCGGCGCGCGACAAGTTGAGCCGGATGTCTACATCTTCAAAGAGAGCGACGAGTACATCATCCAGCTGAACGACGACGATCTTCCGCAGCTTCGTTTGAACGCGCAGTATCGCAAGATGCTGGATCGGGATCAGGAACCCAGCAAAGAGATCCGCAACTATGTGAAGGACCGTTATGCGGCGGCCATTCAGCTGATCAAGAACATCGAGCAGCGCAAACAGACCATTCTGCGCGTCTGCCAGTCGATCGTGCGGCGCCAGCTCGATTTTCTCGAACACGGGATCGATCAACTAAAGCCCATGATGATCAAGGATGTGGCCGAGGAGATCGGCGTGCACCCGTCTACCGTGAGCCGTGCCGTGGCCAGCAAGTATGCCGACACGCCGCAAGGGGTGTTCGAGCTGCGCTATTTCTTCTCGGAGGCGGTGCAGGGAACGGCCGGCAGCGCGACGCCGCTGTTAATCCTGAAGCGCCGGGTGAAGAAGATGATCGAAGAGGAAGATACCCAACATCCGCTAACGGACGAACAAATCACGGCCCGCTTGAAAGACGAAGGAATCGACGTCACCCGGCGGACCGTTGCCAAGTACCGGGAAGACATGAAGATCCCATCCACCCATCAGCGGCGGATTCGCGCCTAAGCGATGAAAATCAGCTATACCGGAAAACTGGAATCCGTCCCAGCCAAGCAGCGCGCCAAACTCGAAGCCAAACTGCAGAAGCTCTCGAAACTGTTGGAGCGGCGTGGCGAAAAGGAAGCGCACATCGTAGTGACGCAGGAGCGCTTTCTGCATAAAGTAGAAATCACCGTCAATGCGATGGGCCATTCGATGGTGGGAATAGCAAACGACGCCGATCTTTCGGCGGCCTGCCTCATGGCCTTCGATAAATTGGAAAAGCAGGTGCTCAAGCTGGGCGCGCGCTGGCGCTCCACCAAGCGCGTTCGCGACAAGGAGGCCGATGGAGCCAAGGCCAGCGACAATTTGAAACCGGTAGTCGCGAGTCCCAAGAAAGTGCCTGCCGGCAAGAAGCTCGATCGCAAGCGCGTGTTTCGGGTGAACCATTCCGACGGCAGCAAGCCCATGACGCTCGAAGAGGCGATGCTCGAAATGGAGGCGTCGCAAGATTATCTGGTTTATCGCGACGCGCGCACCAACCGTGTCACGGTGCTCATGCGCCGTCCGGACGGTCATTTCGATCTGATCGAAAGTTAAGTGTCTAAACGCGCCGGCAAGTCCCATCCGAAGGGCCCCGAGCTGGTTGTCATCACCGGTCTCAGCGGCTCGGGAAAGGCCACGGTTCTCAAAGCTTTCGAGGATTTGGGCTACTACGCGATGGACAACTTGCCCATCGAGCTGATCCCTAAGTTTGCCGAACTGGCCAAAGGTTCGGCTCACGTCAGGCGCGCTGCGCTGGTGGTCGACATCCGCGAAGGCGAGCAACTCGCGCACTTTCCGGCCCTGTTTCAGAAGTTGCGGCGAAAGACATCGGCAACCCTGGTGTTTCTCGAAGCCGATGATGGCACGCTGGCGCGCCGCTTCAGCGAAACTCGGCGTCCGCATCCGCTAGGCACGCAGGCCTCGGTGCAAAAAAGCCTCCGCAAGGAACGCGAGCTGCTGGGGCCGATCCGCAATGCAGCCGATCACATCATCGATACGTCGAAGTTCAACGTGCATGAGCTGCGCGAAGTAATCGGGGAAAAGTTTAGCGGTGGACGCAGCAAATCCAGCATCCGGATTGATATCACCAGCTTCGGATACCGGCATGGCGTTCCCGCCGACAGCGATCTGGTGTTCGACGTCCGCTTCCTGCCGAATCCCAACTACATTCCGCAGTTCAAGAATTTGACCGGCCGGAATCCCAGCGTGGCGCGCTATATCCGGTCGTTTCCCCAAACCATCGAGTTTATCGATCGCATTTCGGAGCTGCTGGTTTATCTGATTCCGCACTATGTTCACGAAGGCAAAAGTTATCTGACCATCGCGTTCGGCTGCACTGGCGGGCATCACCGCTCGGTGATGATCGCGAACGAAATTCGCAAACGGTTGACGCACGCGGGATTTAAGGTGAAGGAAACGCATCGCGATATTGGAAAATAGTACGATGCGTCTTGCCGCTCTCCTTATCATTTCAACCCTGGCTTGCTGCGCGGCATCACCGGGCCCATCGGCATCCGACATCGACAGCCTCTACCCCCGCATCGAAGCGCTTTATATCGATTTGCACAGCAACCCGGAGTTGGCCTTTCAAGAAACACAAACCGCTGCTAAACTGGCTGACCGTCTGAAGGCGCTCGGGTACGAAGTCACCACGGGCGTCGGTGGCACTGGAGTGGTCGGACTGCTCAAGAATGGAGCCGGACCTGTAGTCATGCTGCGCACCGAGCTCGACGCGTTGCCGGTGACCGAGCAAACGGGCCTGGCATTTTCGAGCAAAACAGCCGGGGTGATGCACGCCTGCGGGCACGATATTCACATGGCAGCCTGGGCCGGCACCGCGCAATGGATGGCGGAGCATCGCGAGCGTTGGCACGGCACGTTGATGTTGGTCGGCCAGCCGGCCGAAGAAGCTGGCCAGGGTGCATCCGCAATGCTGAAAGATGGGCTCTTCGTGCGCTTTCCCAAACCCGATTTTGGCATCGGACTGCACGATGACGACTCGCTGGCCGCCGGCGTGATCGGTTATCATGCGGGCTTCTTCCGATCCGCCTCCGATTTCCCCACAGTCACCATCTTTGGCCGCGGAGGCCACGGCGCGATGCCGCAGAACACAGTGGATCCGGTGGTGATCGCCGCCCGCACCATCCTGGCGTGGCAGACCATTATCTCGCGCGAAAACGATCCGCAGAGCCCCGCCGTAATCACCGTCGGCGCGATCCACGGCGGAACCAAGAACAACATCATTCCCGATCAGGTGCAACTCCTGTTATCGGTTCGTACTTTCGATCCGCTGGTGCGCAAACGCGTCCTCGAAGCTATCGCGCGCATCGCCAAAGGAGAAGCCGCGGCAGCAGGCGCGCCGCGCGAACCTCTGATCGAACCCACGGCCGGCATGCCCAGCGGCGAGGCCGTCTACAACGATCCGGACCTGACCAATCGCCTGGCTGCGGCCTTGAAGAAAGGCATGCAACCACCCGGAAGCGTGGTCGAGATGCCGGCCAAAATGACATCGGAGGATTTCTCCGAGTATGGCCGCGCCGGAGTCAAAGCCGCGCTGCTGCACATTGGCGCAGTGGATCCGGCCAAGCTGGCCGAGTCTCGAAGAACCGGCGTACCGGTTCCCGCTCCACATTCGCCGCAATGGGCGCCCGTGAGAGAAACCACGCTGAAGGCCGCGGTCCAAGCGGAAACGATTGCTCTGTTGGACCTTTTGAATTAGGCGCGCTAAGCCAGCGCTTGTTCGATCACCGCGCTCAACCCTGCCAGCGGTTTCATGACGTCGTCGCTCAAGCCATATCGACGTTGAATATAGGCGGCATCGTTGTAGCTCAACCAGACCTTGCCTTCCGCATCCTGCCACGCCAGCGCTTTCCACGGCAAATCGATCGCCGCCGTCGGCGCGGCCAGCATCACCGGCGTACCGCCCTTGGGATTTCCGAAGATGAGCAACTGCGTGGGCGGCATCTTCAATCCGGCCTTCTCAGCTTCGCCGCTGTGATCCACCAGCGCAAAAACTTTGACACCCTTGGCCGCCAGAATGGTCTCTAGACGATGCAGTGTTTCGGGGACCGAGTACTTGCTCGGTTTGCTGATGATGCCCTCACCTGTATTCATTTCCCAGCCAGCTCCATGCTCAAATATACAGCCATCGCCAAGCCTGCCGCCGCCAATACCAGCGCGATGACGATGCCCATGGTGGAAGGCTTGGTTACAATCGGTCCTCCAGTGTTCAAAGCGCGCACGATGCGCACGTGGCGTACCGACGCCAGAATGTTCACCAACACTCCAGCCACCAACAGCGCTGTGCCCAACGGCACCGATAACGAAGACGTCTGTATCAGCGAAAGGGTCCGTAGCGAAGCCAGCTCGCGCAGGAACAATCCAAAACGCGCCACCACGAATCCAAAGCCCATCATCGCAATACCGGTTCGGATCCACGCCAGGAAGGTGCGTTCTTCGGCGAAATACGTACTCGGATCGGAATGGCCGCTAGCGGGCATTCTAGACTTTCACTTGCTTCCAAGTTCCGCGGCGGAACAGCAGGATTCCTAGCACCGCGAGCAGGGAATCGGAAACCACCACCGCAATGTACACGCTATCGGGGCCAAGCCCTGTATGGAATGCCAGCGCCCACGCGAGCGGAATCTGGCACAGCCAAAAACATATCAGATTCAGAATGGTTGGCGTGGCCGTGTCGCCCGCGCCGTTGAAGGCCGCCGTGATCACCATGCCATACGAGTACGAAACATTGCCGTAACTAAACAGCCGCAGCGCGCTGACAGCCAGAGCAGTCACCTCGGGATCGGACGTAAACAGGCCAATGATCTGGGGCGCCAAAGCGATAAACACCAATCCAATGCTGCCCAGGAAAAGCATGTTGTACAGCCCCGTACGCCACACCGAACTTTCGGCCCGGTCGGGTTTACCCGCGCCCAGATTCTGACCCACCAGCGTGGCGGCGGCGTTGCTCATGCCCCAGGACGGCAGGATCGCGAACACGATCACCTTGAACGCGATGGTATATCCCGCGGTTGCGGCGCTTCCGAAGCTCGCGATGATTCGCACCATGCCGATCCAGCTGGCCATTTGCACCATATATTGGAGAATCGCGTTAAGCGAAAGCCGGATCAGCCGCCACATGACGACGAAGTCGGCACGCAATTGCGACGCGTGCACAGCCAGCCGTCCGCGCCCCGAAGTCAGCACCCAGAGTTGAATTAGTACCCCCACGCCGCGCCCGATGGTGGTGCCGACGGCCGATCCCGTCACGCCCAAACGCGGGAAAGGACCCAGTCCGAAGATCAAACAAGGATTGAGGCAAATGTTCACCAGATTCGCGATCCACAGCACGCGCATCGCGATGGCCGCGTCGCCCGCGCCGCGAAAAACAGCATTGATCAGGAACAGCAAAAAGATGGTCGCGCTGCCGCTCAGGATCATGCGCGTGTACCCGGAGCCGAGCTTCACCACGCTGTCCGAGGCGCCCATGATGTGCAGCAGGTTGGGCGCGAAGAAATAGCCGAACACAGCCGTGGTTCCCGACACCACTAGCCCGATGATGATGGCTTGCACCGCCACCAGGCCCGCCGCCTTCTCATCTTTCTCGCCGATCCGCCTGGCGACTAATGCGGTGGCGCCCATGCTGAGTCCGAGTGCGATCACGAAGACCAGAACCAGCGCGGTTTCCGTGAGCCCGACCGTCGCCACGGCGTCGGCTCCCAGACGCGAAACCCAAAATACGTCGACCACCCCGAACAGCGATTCCATGCACATTTCGAGCACCATCGGAACCGCCAGCAAGACGATGGCGCGGGCGATGCTGCCTTCGGTGAAATCCTGGTGCGAGCCCATCACTGCTTCGCGCAGCGACGACCAAATGCCGGGACTTTGAACCTCGATTGTGCTAGTGCTCTCGCTCATAAACGTTTCCTCACAACATTTCGAAAAACACCTGTGGTTTCGCGGGGCGATCGGGTGAGGCGGTTTCTCCAGTGTAGCGCGGTGGCGGAGTTAGTAGATGGTGAGCTCGATCGGCGCCCCCGCGCCGCACCCCAGCGCCTTTGCCGCGGATCCCTGACCGGCGGCGATTTCGAGATATCCCGAGCTTCCCACCACGGCAAAGAGCTCACCAGTGGCGCATTCCGAGAAAGTAAGGGCCAGCCGGCGAATCACCTTCCGGCCAACTTTCAAAGCGAAGCCGCAAGTGCGGATGGCCGGAAAATCGTCGACATGAAAGTTGGTGACAAGGTTTCCGAAGTGATCGGCCTTTAGGATCGCCCCCGTCCAGCTGTGTTTACCAGCCTGCTCCGGCTTATCAAAGGATCCGCGCACAAAATCGTCGATCAGCTTTCCGAATTGCCCGGGTTTGGCCCCCGCAGCCAGGTAAGCCGCCACTGGGGAAAAAACATCGCGCCCATGAAATGTCCGGCTCACGGGCTGCAAAAAGAACCGCTCGCTCGTGATGTGCCGGACTCTTGACTGTTCGCGAGCGAAGATCATCGAAAACACTCCGTTGTCCGGACCGACGAAGTATTGTCCGGCGATTTCGGCAAGCAATGGCCGGCGCGCGGAACCAACGCCTGGATCCACCACCACGACGTGCACTGGTCTTCTTCGGAAAATAGCGATACGCTTGCGCGATAGTGAACGCGCCGTCGGCGATCTGGTACGGCTGAACGCCATGGCTGATGTCGATCAGCTGTGCCTTGGGATGGATGCCGAGAATGACCCCCTTCATCACGCCGACAAAGTGGTCGGAAAGCCCGAAGTCGGTGGTGAGCGTAATGATCGGTCTGGAAAAGCCCGGGGACGTCACCGTCTCAATTTACACCGACCGCCACCCAGCCCGCGTCACTGGGCGTTCCCGCGATATTGACCGTCAGCAAATACTCGCCTGGCGCGAGCGCCGGGACTTTGATCGTAATTTCGAAGACTCCTGTCATCGCAGGGTCCGTTCGGGCGCCAACCACCTCCGCATTCTTACCAGCCAACAGCGCCGTGACTGAAGGTTCGGGAGTTATTCCTTGTCCCGTCAGATACGCGGTCAGTAGCGTCCCGGGTGCCGCCGGATGATCCGTTCCGTTGGCTGTGACGTTTTGGTTTTGCGCAACCACGTGGTTTTGCGCGTCCACAAATAACCTCGGCGCGATCGGCTGTACCATCACTTCGGAGGGGCGGCACGACGTGGCCACCAACCACGACATTTACCGTCGCCAAACCCGGTTGAGTCTCGTAGGGAACTTGCAAATTCACCTGCGTGGGACTCACATAGGCCAGCGCCGCCGCGATCCCGTTCACAAAGACTGAGGTCCCGTTCAAAACCTTGGGCCATGCCGTGGAGCTTGCCTGCGTGCTGCCCACTGCCAAATTCGAGCCAAATAACGTCACGAGCGAACCAGGCGCTACCGGTCCCGGCTGAAACCCAGCTGAGTTCACTACGGACGCCACCGATGGCGTGTTGCCCGATACCTGATCATTTAGACCAAACACGTCGAGGCTGCTAAGCGTGCCCACGTACACCTTGCCGTTGGCGATGGTGGGAGTGGAAAACTTGACGGAGGAGTCGACGCTCCCTCGGTACAGTTGATGGCTCAGATCTCCGGCTTCATAGGCGTGCAGCTGCGCGGCAGGATCGACGGTCCACAGAATTCCGTCCTGAGAGCCGTTGGCTGAAATACTGGGCACCGATCCTAGCACTGCGAACGTTGCGCTGCTGGCCGAGGTAGGAACATCCGAGAGAACGCCATTCTGCACCGCAAACGCCTTCACCTGATCGTGCGCCGCTGAAAAATACACGGTGTTGTTGAAGTACACCGGAATTCCGAATAGGGGGCCCACCGCGCCGTCCAGCGATTGCACAATCTGGTGGTTTCCTCCCGGCTGGAAATGCCCCAGGTGATCGCGATCCAACAAATAGACCGTGCCGGACTTGCTTCCGCTCACCAGCAAGTGCGGATGCGCCGCGCTTCCTACACCGTCCGGTAGCAGTAAAGCTCCGCTCGACCCCAGGTCCTTATCCTGTTCGCTGAGCACATCGGCGTCGTAGGGTGTGAAATAGTCCGTTGCGACTAGACCCTTTGACGTCGAAAGTTTGAGAACGCTTTCGCCCAGATCCGAACCGCCCGCGTTGGCGTCAAAGGTTCCGTTGGCCGATACGACATAGATATTGCCGCTCGAGTCGGCAGCCGGCGCCGCGCCGCCTTGCCAGAACGACCCTGCTTCCCAGTCGGGCGTGTCGGTGAAGACGGCGGCCTGCCGCAGCGTCGCGGCATCATATCCGATAATCCAACCGTGGTAATTTCCGGCATCGCAATGCGACGACCAGGCCGTGTACACCATGCCATTCAGCAACAGCAGGCCCGCGCGCTCCTTATACAACCAGGGCTTGAACTGGACCGTAGTGGCGCCGTCACCTTGTCCCGGGACGGAAGCTTGGATTTTTACGGGACTGCCCGGTTTTTCGGCGCCGGTCGCCACATCCAGCGCATGCAGCCGCTGCGCGTAGCCGTCGCTGGAAGCCTCTTCGGTCATGGCGACCACATATAACGTGCCGCTAGCCTGGTCGATCACCGGCGTTCCGGTGATGCCGACTTCGGGCGCGATGGAGCCGCATCCCAGGTCGCTCGCCGACGCCGCCGTCACGCCCCGCGCGGGATTGAGGAAACTGACGTGCCACAGTGGAGCAGCCAGGAAATTGTCGGCGTCAAACGCGTACACGCTATCGTGTTCAGTCGCGACGAAGATCACGTTATGGATGCCCTTGCCGGGGATCACGACCCCCGGCAAATACAGCGGCTGGGCATACACTTGGCCGTCCACCGCATAGCTGAAGAGTGGTCCAAACTGGCCGGACCCGACGCTGGCTGGAGTCAGCACCGTCTCGTTCAGGTTTTGGCCGGTTCGCGCCAAATCGTTATGGTACGTCGCGACGCTCACGTGACAGTTCCACATGAGGGCGCACGTGAGAATAGAAGCTGCCGGGTGCATTTAAATTACCACTGCACTTAGGATGCCATTCCGCGCGGGGAAGCCGCTAGCCGAACTGCCAATGGACTAGTGTCGGCCACCCGAAAGCCGTCTCACTGAAATGGCGCGAGAAATAGTGATACTTTCCCCGGCGCTTTCCACTTATTGTCACGGTAATCCACCGCGACACTCATTTACGAGGGAGAGATCGATGTTTAAGAGGTTCCTGCAAGCATCCTCCGCCGAAACCCATTTTACGGAAACGTTAAATGGTTCACATAACGGGCTGTCCGTGCCCAGTATCAGCGAAGCGAAGCTGTCACCGTTCGACGAAATTTATCGCAAAGCCGCGTTCCAGCCGGCCCCTTCCACCGCTGCGTGGGACATTTTGAAGGTTGCCGACGTGGTGAGCAGCAGTCACCTGCATGGCTTATCGCCGGCCGCCAAGCACAGCGCCCTCATGATGGCCCTCGAATCGGCGGGGGTGGCCGTCGAGGATATGCTGCAGGACGCCATACAGCGGCAGCGTGTCCTGAACGAATATGAAGACTCCCAGCGCCGGCGTTTGGCGGATTTTGAAACCGCCAAGCACCACGAAAAGGAGCGCCTGAGTTCCGAAATGGACGCCGTTTGCGCTCAATATCAGATGCGAATCAACGCGGGCGAACAGGAAATCGAACGGGAACGCGCCATGTTCCGGGAATGGCAGGAGCGCAAGGAACGGGAACAGCGCCGAATCTCCGAAGCCGCCTCCGCCTGTGTCTCGGCCGACTCGTGCGGGTCCAGCGATTACAGCATTTCGCGGTTACTCGAGAAAAACTCCGGCCGCCTGAGGGAGTCCGCATAACCGTCATCAAAGCGTCACAGGCAAGTGCGATAAACAAATTGTGCAGCCCGCCGGTGAGACCTTCGCGATAGAACGGCGATCCAGGACTCGCTATCCGGTTGAACTGAATGTCCGATACCGCGCGCTCAACGGCGGACGCGCGTTGGCGGGATTTGGCCGCACATTAAACATCAGCAGCCATGGACTGCTGATCGCCTCCGAGCAGCGTTTCGTGCATGACGGCAGCCGGCTGCAGGTCCATCTGGAATGGCCGACGCTGCTGCACGGCATCACCCCGTTGCAGTTAATCGCCCAGTGCCGCGTAATCCGCTGCCAGTCGGCGGGTTTCGCGGTGCGGCTGGAACGCTACCAGTTCCGCACCCGCAGACTCTAATCGGTTTGTATTCCCCGTATTCCCGCGTATTCCGCGCGTCAGCGCTCTCCTCCCCTTTTTGCGTAAGCTGGAATCGATGGTTCAAACCAAGACTCCACCCTTTCGCGCCGACCACGTTGGCAGCCTGCTCCGTCCGCCTGCTTTGCTCGCAGCCCGCGAAGATGAAAAAAATGGCCGCATCACTCCGGCCGACCTGCGCCGCATCGAGGACCAGGCCATCCGCGAAGTCGTCAAACAGCAGGAAGATCTGGGACTCGAAGGCGTTACCGACGGCGAATTCCGCCGCTCCTCCTGGCATATGGATTTTCTCTACCAAGTGGGAGGCACCGCCAAAGTTCAGGACAACATCAAGGCTCAGTTCCGCAACGATCAAGGCGTCATCGAATTCACGCCCTCCGCGCTGCGGGTGAAGGGCAAGCTCAAGCTGGATAAAGTCATCTTTGGCGACGATTTCGCGTTTCTCAAATCGGTGGCGCACGCCACGCCCAAGCTCACCATTCCGTCCCCCAGCATGATGCATTACCGCAGCGGCCGGGCCGCCATCGATCCGGCGATTTATCCCGACGTCCAGGAATTCTGGCACGACCTCGCGCAGGTCTATGCGCACGAAATCGCCGAGCTGTCGAAGCTAGGCTGCACCTATTTGCAGCTCGACGACATCAGCCTGGCCTACTTGAACGATCCCGCACAGCGCGAAGTTGTGAATCAGCAGGGCGAAGACGGCGAGCACGCCCACATCCGGCACATCCGCACCATCAATGAAGCGGTGGCCAACAAACCCGCAGGCATGTCCATCTGCACGCATCTGTGCCGGGGAAATTTCCGATCGTCCTGGGCCGCGTCCGGCGGTTACGATCACGTGGCCGAAGCCCTGTTCGGCGAATTGAAGGTGGACGGCTATTTCCTGGAATTTGACGACGCGCGCTCGGGAACCTTTGCGCCTCTGCGTTTCGTTCCCAAAGGTAAGAAGGTGGTGCTGGGGCTGCTCACGTCAAAGCGCGGCGAGTTGGAAAAGAAGGACGATCTCAAGCGCCGCATCGATGAAGCCGCGAAGTACGTGCCGCTTGATCAGCTTTGCCTGAGCCCGCAGTGCGGCTTCTCGTCCACGAGCGAAGGAAACTCAATCACCGTGGATCAGCAGTTCCAAAAGCTCCGCCTGGTTGTCGAAACCGCGCGCGAAATCTGGCGCGACTAACGGGGAATCTCGAACAGGCGGGAAGAAAACAAAAGCCGGCGCCGGGCTACTGATCTGGCGATTGAGCTCGCTAGGCTCCTCGATCACCCCGGGTGATTCAAACTAGACATAATACACGCAATTGTACGTCTAGTGCGAAAATCGGATCATAGCGCCATGACGTACAGAATTCGCACCCGCCCAGAAGAATGGGCCTCCACCAAATTTTGCCGCATTGACCTTAGGGAGGATTCCGTGAAGGAGTTCCTCCTTTGGCTTTGCGACCTGACCCGTGAACAAAGCGCAGCGCGCCGCGAGGCGGAGAAAAAAGGCGAACCCATCTGGTATGACCCAGTCGAAAGCCTCTGGGGATTTGACGCACCCCGTCACCGCGCGGCGAAGCTTCTCTGGCAACTGCTTCACAACAACGCCAGCGACGAGGAATTTCACCAGCGCTTCTGTTATCCCAGCTTCGATTGTCCGAACAGTGCCGAGATTCTGCGGCCCATCCAGCATCGCCTCAAATGGGTGATGGATGGCCTTTCCAGCCGCCAGGACGAAGATCGCGAACTCGGTCAGACAGACTGGGGTGAGCGCTGGTGGCTGCCAGCTGAGCAGGCTACCTTTGTGCGCGACCAGCTCAAACTGACACATGTGGACCTAATCGAGAAGGCCTCTGACTACGATGACGCTGTCGCCTTTTCGTTGAACGCCGCTATCCGGAGTCAGGTGCAGGCGATCGAGGTCCCCTCGAACGAACCCGGTCGTGCCTATGTCGGGACACATCGCGACCCCCACCATCGCACCTTCGTTTGGGTTCAGGACGAGGACGGCCGCAAATTTCCCTTGAAGCATGGCATTAGGGCCTATCTTGAGGCCGAAGGCACCGGCTACTCGTGGGGATACGGCGGTCACGGTCCCGGAGAACTCGCGCATTGCATCCTCGCCGACGCACTCGATGGAGATCTCATAATGGCGGTTGAGTTAGAGGATGCTTTCTTCGAGGAATTTACCCTGACCTATCCCCGAGATAAGGACTTCCGGCTCAGCCGCGCGACGGTTATGAAGTGGCTGAAAAAGATCGGCGTTAAGGCCAAGTGGGAAAGCCGTCGGGCGGAGGTGGCAGAACGCAGGTCCAAAAACGCACCGCTGGTCAAAGCGCAACGGGACTTGTTGGGTCGTCTTCGCAATTTGGACGATCTCCGAAATCAGAGATTCGACGTTGTGCCAACCACCTTCGAGGCCGCGCTCTACCTCGACCTCATGCATATGCTTGAGAGTAGCGACTACGCCCTGAAATGCTCCTCCTGTGGCCTGCCTATCCCGTCCGATAATTCGGGGAGGGCAAGTCGCCAGCGGGCACGCGCACAGAAGGGACAGCCGATCTACCATCCCGAATGCTTTGAAGAGCACGGGCGCACACGTAAGCTTATCGACTGGCGCCGGCGTTCGCGTTCAAAAGCTTTTAAGGAACGGGAAAAGAAGCGTGCGAGAGAATATCGTCGCGACACCAAGAGAGCTTGAACGTACAGGAAGCGAATCTCATGAATTGCGGAGAATTGGGGACGATAGACTCGCTTCCCGTTCCTCACAGCCTCAATGTGGAAAATTCATCCGCCGCACCAAAGCCTGGAATCGCGCCTCAGACCGAATGAAATCGAACTCAGGAGCCGTATTCAAGAACGTCAAGAACCAAGCCCGCTCCTCATAAGATTTTTCCAGCGCGTCCAGCGTCTGCTCCTTATCCCGCAGCCCGGCATAAATCTCGGCAAACGCGTAGGACGGAACCCAGCCGACGCTAGCCTTCTGTTTCATCTCCCCAAGCACCTTCTCAGCCTCCGCGCGCTGCCCATCGGCGGCATACGCCATTCCCAGCACAGCGACGGGCCAGTCGGCCAGCGGCTCGTCCTCTCTCGCGTTTTTCGCCGCTGCAATTGCCTCCTGCGATTTACCCTGCGCCACATAAATCAAAGCCAACTCGAGATGCGCCAGAAAATATTTCGGATCGAGATCCAGCGCCTTGCCAGCCTGCTCCACCGCTTCCGGGTACCGCCGGGCCAAATATAGGTTCTGGCTCAAGACATGCAGTGGCTCGGGCGCGAGCGGATCCAGTGTCTTCGCCTTGACGCCTTGCGCGACTCCCTTCTCGGGTTGGCCGAGGCAGGTCAGAAACCAACCGTAGATCGTGTGCGCAGTCGCCAGGTTTTCGTTCAGCTCGATGGCTCGCCGAAACTCCCGCTCCGCGCCAGGCCAATCGTATTCGTACCAGAACAGAACACCCCCCAAGGCTTCATGCGCCTCAGCCAGGCGATCGTCCAGTGCCAGCGCCTTCAATGCCGCGGCTTTGGCCTTTGGCTCCGTGTCGCGCGACGGGGCAAAAACATCGTCTGCGATCGAGTAGTTGCTGGCCAGTCCTTGATACGCCAGCGCGTAATTCGGGTCCACCGCAATGGCCTGCCGGAAGTAATCCAACCCTTTGTCTACGCCGTCCTTCGTAAACCTGCTCGTGAAATACAGCCCCTTTAGGTAGAGCTGATAGGCCTCGGGATTGGATGTCTCGCGCCTCGCTAATTGCCGCTGGTCTTCGCCACTGAGCCGGAGCTTTCCCGAAATGCGGGCCGTAATATCCTGCTGAACGCTGAGAATGTCCGATGTTTTGCGTTCGAAATTCTCGCCCCAGATCTCGCTGTTGTCGCGAGTGTCGATCAGGTCGGCGCGAATGGAAAGCGAATCGCCATGCTGCGTGATTCGGCCCGTCAGTACGGCGCCCACCTCGAGTTCCCGGCCGGCTTGCCCCGCGTCGACGTCGCCGCCCTTGTATTTGCGGACAGCATTTTTCGACTTCACCTTTAAGCCCGGTACGCTGGACAGATTGCCTATGAGGCTGTCGGTGATCCCATCGCTCAGATAGTCCGCATCGGCGCTCTGGCTGGCATTGGCGAAAGGAAGTATGGCGAGAGAATCGATCGCGGTGGTCCGGCGCAGCAGAAAATAGGCCATCGCGGCGAGCAGGATCAGTCCCGCGACGCCGGCGAGCGCGTATTTCCGCCAGCCCGTGCGGCGCGGAGCCATTGGCGGCGACACTGCGGCGGAATTAGAATCCCGATTCACCCGCTTCAAGTCCGCCAAAAGATCCTGTGCCGATTGATACCTGGTGGCGCGGTCTTTTTCGAGCAGCCGGGAGACGATCCTCTCCCATTCCGCCGGGATCTTCGGATTCCGAGTGCTGGGCGGCACGGGCGTCTTCGACAGGATGCCCTCGAAAATGACCGCCTGCGTAGTGCCTTCGAAGGGACGCACGCCAGTCAGCAATTCGTAAAAGATCACGCCCATTGACCACAGGTCGCTGCGCGCGTCCACTGTCTCGCCGCGTGCCTGCTCGGGCGACATGTATCCGATTGTGCCCACCGCCGTTCCCGGGTCGGTCAAGCCCCGGGTGAGCGTAGAATCCGTTGGCGCCGCAGAGGCTTGTAGCGTGGCGAGCCCGAAATCAAGGATTTTCACGCGGCCGTCGGGCGTGAGCAAAATGTTCGCCGGTTTCAGATCGCGATGCACGATGCCTTTGGAGTGCGCGGCCGCAACCCCATCCGCAATCTGCAGAGCATATTGCATGACTTGGTCCACCGAGTGCGCAGATTTCAGCGCTTCGCCCTCAACATATTCCATCACCAGATAATCCGGCCCTACATCGTACAGCGTGCCGATGTTGGGATGGTTCAGCGCAGCGACGGTTCGGGCCTCCCGCTCGAAACGCTCCGAGAACTGCTCCTTGGAGACCTTGATCGCCACGATTCGATCCAGCCGGGTATCACGCGCTTTGTAAACCTCGCCCATGCCACCAGCGCCTATGGGCGCAAGAATTTCGTACGGGCCGAGTTTATCGCCGGGAGAAAACGGCATCTGAATGATCAAGCCAAGTCTAGCGCGGCATTGCGCCCGCGAGCAGAAGAAGAGCGCCGCCGAACATGAGCGTATCGCCCAGGTAATTCAGGCCATTGTCCAAGCTGGCGCGTTCCACAATCCCGATCGGCACATAGACCGCCAGGATGGTAACCAGCACGATGATCCCTAGCGACGTCGCGGCTGCGCGGGTTTTCCAGCCGGCCAACAGCAGAGGACCCGCCACGGCGTAAACCGCAGCCGTCAGGTAGGTCCAAATCGAATGACCATAGATCCACGCGGGAGTCACTGCCGGCAGCGGGATCCCGGGAACGTGATCGGCGTGCAGGAACTGCTCGAAACTATAAAACACGATCGGGATCGCGACGAAGTACCGCGCAATCGTCGCCAGGATGTGAGCACGGCGTTGGTGCTGAGGTCCAGCCAGGCTGGCGGCCAGCGCCAAAGCCCCGCCACTGAACGCGAGTTCCCGCAGCATGAGCGCCGTGGCAAACCGATCGCGCGGATCCTGCGCCCACGCCGGGGCGTCCATCAGCACCACGAAAAGGAAGAACGTCAGGCCCAGCAGACTGGCCGCGAGACGCGCCTGGATTCCCGTCGCAAGGCTCAACCCCGCCGCGATAAAACAGGCGCCTACCAAGTACACCCAAAACTCGTGCCACGGAATCCACGCCGGCACCATCGGCGCCATGCCTGTGGTCAGAGTGAAATGTTCGGTGCCGAACGCAGCGAGGGGCGCTCCGTAGAACAGCGGTCCAAAGAGAATCAGCTTGTCGAACCCGCGCGCCGCCTGCCAGCCGCCACCAAGAAAAATCGCGGCCAGCCCGATTGCAAGAACCGCTCCTCCGACACAATACGACCAAATCACCTGGCTAGGGATCACGAGAATCGCTCAGCCGCCATCAATCGACAGCGTGATCGCCGACGGATGCTCCGGGCCATGCAGAATCTGCTGATGGGCGATCACCATCGTCGTCGCGTCGCCTAAAGATTCCCCGCTGCCGGGATTGCGCGCGTAGCGGGGATGAGCACCACTCGCGACGATGACGCGCAGCCTGTGCCCGCGCCGAAATCGATGTGCCGTCGGCCAGAATTCAATGCTGACTCTGCGGGCGTCCCCATCAGCCAGCCCATCGGGACGCAGCCGCCGGTAACCATCGCAGACGTTGGTGGAACGGCCGCCCGGTGTTACATCGCACAAGCACAAATACAAATCCGTATGTTCCGTGTTCGAACGCAGAAAGATCTCGGCGGAAACGGGCCCTATCGCGTCCAGATTTGCCTCCATGGGCGCGGTTGTAAACAGCAGGACATCCGAACGGCGCTCCAGTTCCCGCATGTCGCCCGACCCCTTGCGCCCTTCCAGCGTCGCTCCGTGAAACGACGGTGTCGGCCGCGCGGGATCGTAATCGAAAGTGCTCTCGTCCGCCGAATCCGGCGCGTCCGTCGACATCATCCCCGAGGAATGAAGATACAAAGTCCGCGCAGCACTGTTGGGTGGCGGCCAAGACGGATACTCGCGCCATTCACCGGCGCCCATCAGAAAGAGCCGGACCCGAGGCTTTCCGCCGGCCCTGGCCGGATCCGCCGGCCCGACGCCAAACCGCTGCTGAAATAGCGCTATACTCTGGCGCAGCGATTCACCCATTCCAGGAAACGCCGCATGCATCCACGGTCCGATGGTGATGCGAACATCCCGGCCCGCGCGCACAGAGTTCGTGAAATCGCGCAACTGCCAAGGCAGGAAGATGTCGTACCAGCCTCCGACCATAACCGTTGGTGGCAATGTTTGGGCCGCTGCGCCATAGTCGATCGGAGCCCACCACGGATCGCCAGGCTCGGCATGATCCATCCAATCCTGCCACCAGGAAACACCTTCCGGCCTGAAGATGCGATCGGCTTTCCGCAAAGGTATCGTGGCGTTCGCTTTCTCTGTCAAAATCTTCGTCTTCCGGCGGCCCATCAGGGCTCCCATCCCGATCATCCCTCCGGTGCGGATGATCTCGACCATGGTCAGTGTCCATCCCACGCAGCTCACCAAAGTGAATCCGTCAAACGCATAGGTGCGATCGCGAAAATTGGTGAGCGTGACGTGCAGGCCGAGCGCATCCACCTTCGGCGCGACCCTCGACCCGGCGATGGCCCACGCCGTATTTCCCAGATAACTGATCCCCCACAGCGCGAGCTTCCCCGAGAACCACGCCTGCCGTTCCATCCACTCCACGGTGTCTTCGCCGTCGTTCTGCTCATCGAAGAAGGGCCGGAAAACTCCCTGCGACCCGCACGTTCCGCGGCAGCTCTGCATGACCGCCTGAATGCCGCGTTCAGCGAACACAGTCGCGATGAATTTGAAAGCGCTGCGTCCATAGCAGCTTCGGATCAATACAACGGGGCCTTGGGGAGAATTGCGCGCATAATATCGATCCGCTAATAGCTCGGCTCCGTCGCGCATTGGGATTCGCAACGGCTCGGCCACGATGTCGCGTGTGATCGGCGCGGGCAGCTTGCAAAGGCGGCCGATGATGCGGCTGACAAGGCTCATTGCTTCAACTCGGCGATCATCATTGTTTCAACTCGGTAATCATGGCATCCACTTGTTGAATCGCCAATCCGCCCGCGCCCCAGTGATAATCGCCCACCAGCACTTTCGAAATCTCGTCCTTGCTTGCCCCCGCATGAACCATACCCTGAATGCGGTCGCGCATGGCTTGAAATTCGCTCGCGGAACTTCAAGATCCCCGCCCGGTCCGACACCGGCCCATGCCCCGGAATCGCAACGTCGAAATCGATCTTCAGCACCCCGTCCAGCGTCTTGGTCCACTCCAGCGCGCTTCCGCCATTGGCGTAGTCGATGAACGGCTGCGGCGGAAAAGTGAGAAACAGATCGCCGGTATGAATGACCTTGGCCGCCGGGAAGTACATCACGGCATCGCCGCCGGTGTGGCCGCGCCCATAATGCCGCGCCCGTGCTTCCTTCCCACCCAGATACACCGACATCTCGTCAGCGAAGGTCACGCGCGCCAGACCGGGCTGCTTCAAAAGCTCCATGTTCGCGCGCGCATTGCGATGCGAGATCACTTCCGCATTCATGGCCAGCATCTTCGCATTGCCGCCCGAATGATCGTCGTGCTGGTGCGTGTTCAGCACGTATTTGATCGGCTTGTCCGTAACAGTCTTCAGCTTCTCCAGAATCTCATCGTGATTCCGGTCGAACATGTCATCCACCAGGATCACGCCTTCATCGGTAACATACACCGCAACGTTTCCCGCGCCCACGCCCTTCGTCACCCCGATCACGTAAAGATCGTCCTTGAGTTTTTGAATGCCGATGGGCGGCGGCGTCGGCTGGTTCTGCGTGTACGTGATCCACCCGCCCGCCAGCACGGCCAGCAGTGCGCAGCCGCGAACAACGAGTGTGATCCGCATGCGAGGCACTCTATCATAAGGTATGCGCTCTTCGCTTCCAGTGTTTCTCTTCCTCGCTGTGTCAGTTCGGGCCCAGCCTCCGGCCTGGGTCGAGAAAAGCAACGAGAACGCTCAGCTCCTGGTCGCTATCGAAGCGCGCTACTCGCCGGAAGACGCCGCGTCGATGGGAGTAGCCGGCTTAGACCAACAGATCAGCTCCTTCTCGCCGAATGAGCCCGAGCGCTTCCGGCGGATACCGCGGTCGCCCGCATCGAACTCCAAAAGCGGCTGGCTGCCGAGAAGGATACGTTAGTGCGCCAGGATCTTGAAATTCTCATTGCGCAAGCCGATCGCGACATCCGCTCGTCGGAAGCCCAAGAGCGCAATCTGCTCCCTTATGCAGACGTAGCCGGAGCTATCTTCTCTGGTATCCAAGCCTTTTGGATGATCAGATCGCCCCCGATCGCCGTCCAGCGGCGGTGGTTCGCCTAAGCAAATACACCGGCATCCTGGAAGGTTTCGAGCCTCTCACCATCCAGGCCGAAGCGCGTTTTCGGGAGAAACTAACCACTCCCGGACTCGTCGGGCCGGCCAAAGCGGAGGTGGAAAAGAACCTGGAAAACACCCAAGCCTACATCACCGGGATTGGTCTGCTGCTCGAAAAATACAAGATGCAGGGCTACCAGGACGCCTTACGCCAAACTGAAAGCAGCAGCTCGCCGAGTATGACGATTTCGTCCGCAAGGAAGTGCTGCCCAAGTCGCGCGACGACTTCCGTCTCCCGCCGGAGCTGTACACTATATCGCTCGCCAACTTCGGCATCGACTATACCGCCCGACGAACTCACCCGCCTGGCGCATCAGACCTTTACCGAACTGCAAAGCCAGATGCAGACCATCGCCGCCAAGATCGCGCAAGCAACGCCACCTGCCTTCTTCCGATTATCGCGACGTGATCAAGGTATTGAAGAAGGACCAGATCCCGGGCGACCAGATTCTTGCGCACTATCAAAAGCGGCTGGCCGAAATCGAGGACATCATCCGGCGTGAACACTTGGTCACGCTGCCAGATCGCCCCGCGATTATCCGCCTGGCCTCCGCGGCCGAAACCGCGCAGCACCCCGCGCCACACATGCTGCCTCCGCCGTTGATGAACAATCACGGCGAGCGCGGCCAGTTCGTTCTGCCGCTCGAAACCACCGGCAAGGGCGGCGAAGCCCTGAAGTACGACGATTTCAGTTTCGCCGCGGCATCCTGGACGCTTACCGCGCACGAAGCCCGTCCCGGTCATGAGCTGCAATTCGATGCCATGGTGGAACGCGGCGTTTCGCTCGCCCGCGCTCTGTTCGCCTTCAACAGCACCAACGTCGAAGGCTGGGGACTCTACGCGGAATGGTTCATGCTGCCCTATATGCCCGACGACGCCAAGCTGGTCTCGCTCGATTACCGTCTCGCTGCGCGCCGCAAGGGCGTTTCTCGATCCTGAATTGCAGCAGGGCAAGATCACTCCCGAACAAGCCATGCAAATTCTGGAAAAGGACGTGGTATGTTCGCCCGCTCTGGCCACCGAGGAAGTGGAACGTTATCACTTTCCGCTCGCCCGGCCAAGCTCCGTCCTATTTCGACGGCTATACACGGCTGATCGAGATTCGCTCCGCCGCCGAAAAAGCCCTGGGGCCGAAGTTTAACGTCCAGCACTTTCACGATTTCATCCTGTCGCAAGGCCTGCTCCCACCGAATCTGCTGAGAAAAGCCGTAATGGATGACTTTGCTGTAACTAACAACTAGCAACCAGCAACTAGCAACTAACAACCAGCAAGCCGTTATAATGTTGAGCGATGGAAAAACCAATGTTCGACAAAGGCATGAGCATCCGCCGCGACATGTTCGGAGCGGAGCTTGCCGACAAGGCCTGGGCTGCCGCGGATGATTTCAACCGCCCGTTCGAAGAGCTGGTGAATCAGTATTGCTTCGGCGAAATCTGGGGACGGCCTGGCCTGGATCGCAAGACGCGCAGCATCGTCACCCTCTCCATGCTCACCGGCCTGAATCGCCCCAATCAAATCCGCGCGCACGTCAAAGGCGCCATCGCCAACGGTGTCAGCAAGGCCGAGTTGCAGGAACTGTTCCTGCAAGCCGCCATCTATTGCGGCGTCCCAGCTGCCGTAGATAGTTTCCGCATCGCGCGCGAAGTCTTCGCGGAGATGGGGATCTAGTGACCGTCGCGTTTATCGGACTGGGAATGATGGGCGCGCCCATGGCCGCGTCGCTGGTAAGAACCGGTTTCACTCCTCGGCTCTTTGACGCCAACCCCGAGGCATATCTGCATTCGTCAGCGCTTATGGCGGCATTGCGTGTTCTTCGGCAGCCGACGCCGCTAAGGACGTCGACATGGTGATCACCATGCTGCCCGACGGCAAATCCGTGCAAGACGCGGTACTGAGTGAGCCGAGCGGTGCGGCAAAAGGGATGAAGCCCGGCGCAATCGTGGCCGACATGAGCTCTTCTTCGCCCGTCGACACCGAGGTGCTCGGCAAGGCGCTCGCCGCCCGCGGCCTCGGCTTGATCGACGCTCCAGTTTCCGGCGGCGTGAAGCGTGCCATCGAAGGCAAACTCGCAATTATGGCCGGCGGTGATCCGGTCCTCATCGAGCGCTGCCGCCCAGTATTTGAAGGCATGGGCACCAGCCTCACGCTCACCGGCAAGCTCGGTTCCGGCCACGCCCTGAAGGCGCTGAACAATTTTCTGGCGGCCACCAGCATGGTGGCGGTCAGCGAAGCGCTTCTGGTCGGCGAGCGCTTCGGGCTGGATCCCAACATCATGGTGGATGTGTTCAACGTGTCCACCGGCAGGAGCTTCGTAACAGAGATCAACGCCAAGCTGTGCATTCTGCCCAAGACGTTCGCATCGGGATTCATGCTCGGCCTGCTCGCGAAAGACGTGAAGATTGCGTCTGAGTTGTCCGATCACTTGTCGATGAACACGCCTCTGCTTTCCAGCGAGAAGGACGTTTGGGCGGCTGCCGAGAAGGTCCTCGGCTTCCGCGCCGATCACACGCTGATCTACAAATACGTGGAGCAGCAGCAAAGCTGATGCTGCCCGCGTGCGGCGGCGCCGTCTATGGCGTTGCGTTGAATTTTCGCGCGGAGCTTGAACGCCTCACGGGCCAGTTGCCCATCGCCCCGGTGCTCTACCTCCGGCCGAGGAATACCTGGAATACAAGCGGCGCACCGATTCGATTACCCTCAGCCGCGAAAGAACTGAAAATGGCCGGGACTATCGGCGTGCTGATCGGCTCGGGCTACGTGGCCGTGAACGACATAAGCATTCCGCACGAGTCCTACTTTCGTCCGGCTATCCGTCAACGATGCCGTGACGGGTTTTGCGTAATTGGTGCCGAAGTAACCGATCGGGTTCCCAAGGAAATTCGCATTTCGATTAACGGTGAGCTGCGGTGCCGCGCGAACACCGCGGATCTGGTTCGCCCCATCGAACAATTGATCGCAGACATCGGCGAATTCCTCACCCTTCAGCCCGGAGACATCCTGTTGATCGGCGAACCGCCCGATGCGCCTCTCGCACGCGCCGGCGATCGAGTCCAGGTCCAAATCGACGGCCTCCCCGCCATCGAAAACCAGGTGGTGCCGGAATGAAGCGCGCTCGCGTGGCCTATGCCGGTGCGATTCACCATGTCACCGAGGCCGACTCCCGGCTGCTTTCTCAAAGTCCATTAGTCTGGCTGCCGCCCGTCGAACCCGGTACCATTTTCGCGCTCGGCCTCAACTACGCCGACCACGCCAAAGAGCTGGCGTTCAAAGCCCCGGACGAGCCGCTGGTCTTCATGAAAGGCCCGCGAGCTCTGTGCGGGCACCTCGGCCAAACCCGCCGTCCGTCCGGCGTCGCCTACATGCACTATGAATGCGAGCTCGCCGTCGTGATCGGAAAGACCGCCCGCAAAGTCACGCGGCCGCCGCCTACGACTACGTCGCCGGTTACACCGTCGCCAACGACTACGCCATCCGCGACTACTTGGAAAACTTCTATCGGCCGAATTTCCGCGTGAAGAGCCGCGACTTCGCCACTCCCATCGGACCCTGGCTGGTCGACGCCGCCGACGTTTCCGATCCCATGAACCTACAGCTGCGGACTCGGGTGAATGGCAAGATCACGCAAGAAGGAAACACGCGGGACATGATCTTCGATGTCCCGTTCCTGATCGAATATCTCAGCAGCTTCATGACGCTCAGTGCCGGCGATATCATCCTCACCGGGACGCCCGAAGGTCTCGCCGACGTCAAGGTAGGGGATGAAGTGATCACTGAAATTGACGGCATCGGAAGTTTGACCAACACAATCATTGGCGACCCGGAGGAGCAACAGCATGTTGGATGATCGCAGCATTCAGGACGCAGCCAAGCGGCTGGACGAATCGGAACGCTCGCGCACGCAGATTCGCCAGCTCTCGCTCCAGCATCCCGGCATGACCATCGACGACGCGTACGCAGTCCAAAAGGCCTGGGTCGGCCTGAAACTCGACGCCGGACGCAAAGTGCACGGCCATAAAATCGGCCTCACATCCAAGGCCATGCAGTATTCGTCCAACATCAACGAGCCCGACTACGGAGTGCTGCTCGATGACATGTTCTTTGCCGATGGCTCCAGCATTCCAACCGATCGCTTCATCGTTCCGCGCCTGGAAGTGGAACTCGCTTTCGTTCTCAGCAAGCCCCTCAAGGGGCCGAATTGCACGATTTTCGACGTATTGAGCGCCACCGAATACGTCACGCCGGCCATCGAACTGATCGATGCCCGCATCCAACAGGTGGATCCCGAGAGCCAGGTTACCCGTAAAGTCTTCGACACCATTTCCGACAACGCCGCGGGCGCGGGCCTGATTTGTGGCGGCCGTGTATTCCGCCCCCTTGACGCCGACCTTCGATGGGTTTCGGCGGTCTGTTACCGCAATGGAGTGATCGAGGAATCGGGCGTCGCCGCGGCGGTGCTCAACCATCCCGCGAATGGCGTGGCTTGGCTCGCAAACAAGTTCGCGTCGCACGGAGTTTCGCTTGCCGCTGGCGAAGTGATTCTCGGCGGCTCCTTCACGCGCCCTGTTGCGGTCCGCAAAGGCGACACGTTCCACATCGACTATGGAACGTTCGGCTGCATCTCGTGTCATTTTGAATAAGGCCGCATGGAACTCAAGACCAATACATTCAAAGCTGCATTGAAGACCGGGGAACGCGCCCAGATCGGCTTGTGGCTGGGCTTGACCGATCCCATTTGCGCCGAAATCTCCGCCGGCGCCGGATTCGATTGGGTTCTGATCGACGGCGAGCACGCGCCCAATGACGTCCGATCCACCCTCGCGCAGTTGCAAGCCGTAGCGCCCTATCCCGTGCATCCCATCGTTCGGCCGGTTTCGGGCGACGTGCAGCTCATCAAGCAATTGCTCGATATCGGGGCGCAGACTCTGCTGGTGCCGATGGTGGAAACCGCCGATCAAGCCATGCAGTTGGTCGCGGCCATGCGATATCCTCCCGCTGGCATTCGCGGCGTTGGAGCGGCTCTGGCGAGAGCATCGCAATGGAACCGCGTCACGAATTACCTGCATCAGGCCAATGATCAAATGTGCCTGCTGGTCCAAGTGGAGACTCGCCTGGGACTCGACAATCTGGATGCGATCTCGAACGTGGAAGGCGTGGACGGCGTTTTCATCGGACCATCCGATCTCTCCGCGGCGCTCGGGCACCTGGGCAAACCTGGACATCCCGATGTGCAGCGCGCCATCGAAGATGCCATCCACCGCATTCGTTCGGCCGGCCGCGCGGCCGGAATTTTGAGCACGGATGAAGCGCTATCGCGTCACTATTTATCGCTGGGCTGCACGTTCGTCGCGGTCGGCCTTGACGGCAATTTGCTAATGCGCGCGACGCAGGATCTGGCTAGGAAGTTCAAGGAACAGTAGTCGACACTTTCCGCTTCCAAATTCCCCAGGCCCGCTCGAAGCCATCGTGTGACGCCGTTGTCTTCCGTGATTCTTCCGGCTCGAAGTACTTGACGCTTCCGCCCAACAGGATGGCTTGCTCCTGCACTTTGGCATTGAGATCGAGATAGATCGCCCGGCCCACCACTTCCTTGATCGTAAGTCCGACGATGGCCGCACCATGCCCGCGCATCAACGCCGCCGGATGGTTTCCCAGCACCGTGGCCAGCGCCCGTCCCCGTTTTGCGCTCGAAACCAACATGTCCGTCATGCCGTCCACGTCGCGAATCTCGAACACCGGCACGCCCTCGGCGATAAAGGCGCCCATATGTGACACCGCGCGCAACGGCACGGAGCTGACGCTGAACGGAATCACCGACGGCGAATGATCGTGAACCACGGCCATGACGTCCGGCCGCGCTTTATAGATCTCACCGTGAATGAACCGCTCGCGATATCCCGCCCGAGTCTCGCCGCCGATCGGATTGCTATCGAGATCGTATTCTACGATGTCGGCCGCCGTAACTAAACCAGGCGCCAGCGAACGCGAGAGAAAATAGTGGTTCGGGTTCGCGGGATTGCGCACGCTGACATGGCCGTAACCATCCAAAATCCCTTCCGACGCCAAGATACGGTTGGCCGTGACGAGATCGTCGATCACGGATTCGGCGGCAGCGGGCAGGCAGCAAGTTAAAACAAGTATCAACGTCGATCGCATAATCGCCTTAGAATAGCGCGATCGGATTCAGCGGCGAGCCAGTGCCACCCGGTACCGGAAGCGGCGCTGCCACCAACATAAAGTCCCAACGATGCAGCCGATCGGCAGTCTTGCTGAGTTCCTCGAGATCGCAATTATCGAAGATCGGCGTCCCGAACGAGATCAACATCAGGAAGTGAATGGGCTGAAGCACTCCCTCGACGCCCGAAGGCGCAACGTCGCTCGCCGCATCACTCCCGAGCATCGCGATGTCGCGCTTTCGCAGCCACACAGCTGACGACGCATACAGCCCCGCCGCGCCATTGAGTACGGACCACGGACCCTTCGCGGCACGGCGCGCCCAGCGGCCGGTGCGGATGAAGACGACATCGCCCGGGCCTACCTTTACGCCGGTCTTCTTCTCCCATGCGTCCAAATCTTCCGGATAAATCGCCTGCTTCGGCTCCAGGTACGGCACGCCTTTGAGGCTCGCAATGTCGATCAGGATGCCGCGTGTGACGATGCCGTTCTTGAATTGGGTGATGTCGTTCTTCGCCGCCCCAGCCGCGGTCACGGAGCTCGCCGGATAACCGTTAAACATTTTGCCGTCGTGCAGCGCATGGCTCAGCGCATCCATATGGGTGTGCGCGAAACCGTGATAAGAGACGCTGTAGCGATCCATCGCGAACGCCCCCGCCACCGGATTCGCCCCAGTGGCGAAAGTCGTGCGCGTGAACGGATCCTCATTGTCGAGCGCCTTCTCTGTGAGGATGGTGTGCGCCAGCGAGACGCGAATGCCTTCGTGCACCAGCCCGGCCGCTTCCTTCACCTTGGCCGGCGTAATCAGGTTGACCGAGCCCATCTGATCATCCTTGCCCCAGCGTCCCCAGTTGGAAAGTTCCTTCATCCACTTTTCGTAATCGGCTTTGGTAACGGTGTGGGAGGACTGCGCGGGCGCGACCCAACAGCACAGCGCCACCAGCAGCGTTGTTCGAAGTTTCATGGGTGGGATTCTATCACTGGTGGCTGGTGGCCTTAGTCAGCCCCTTGCTCGTGCGTTCTTCTTCCCCGCCGCCGTGGATTGTGAACGGCGCGGAGGCTGGCTCTCCATGGCAGCGCGCAAGATATGATTGATGCGCGTCTGATACCCTCTGCCGTTGGCCTTCAGCCAATCGAGCACGTCCGCGTCCAGGCGAATAGTCAACTGATGTTTCGCCGGAGGCCACGCCACCGTGGCCTTCTTGAAAAACTCGTCTCCGAGCGGCGGAATGTCCGAATAGTCGATATCGAAATCCTTCATTCGGTCAATCCGTGCCAAATCGCTTTTGATAGATCTTTTGTTCACGTCGGTTCGCCTTCCTCATGGAGATGATGCGCGTTGCTTCCCCGCGCGGGGCATGGGCTATCGTTACCAGCCGTTCAGCGAGCAGGCCCAAAGTGACGAAGCGTTCCTCACCATAGTCGAAACGGTCGTCTTCGAACGTGACGCAATGCCCAGCAAACACCAGTTCAGCGTCCGCGAAGTCCAGGCCATGCTTGGCAAAGTTGCTTCGGTTCTTCGCAGCATCCCATTCGTATTCGATCCTTCATTGTAGTTCTTTTTGTAGCTACAAGGCGAACGGGGTAGGGGGGACGCATCGGCGTTGAAGGAATAATGGTACTGGATGCCGCGTGACACGCTGCTGGACTTTTTTCATGACTTCGCCGGTTTGGATGACGCCTTCCTTATCCACGACCATGGCTTTCACGCCCGCCACTATAGCTACCGCGAAATCGCCACGCACGCATACGCGTTTGCCGCCAAGTTGCGAGAGCAGGGAATCGGCCGCGACGAGAAGATCATCCTCTATGGCGAGAACCGCCCGGAGTGGATTATCGCGCTGTGGGGCTGCCTGCTGGAAGGCGTCATCGCGGTTCCCATCGATTATCGCTCTTCGGCCGAATTCGTCGATCGCATCAAAACCATCGTCGGAGCGCGCATGGTCCTCACCGGCGACGAACCCGGCCTGTACGACGGCCAGGCGCCCGGGCAATCCAGCCTCGCGATCACCCGGAGTCAAACCGCTGAAATCATCTTCACCTCCGGCGCCACCGCCGACCCCAAGGGCGTCATCATTACACACGGAAACATTCTCGCCAATATTGTTCCCGTCGAACGCGAGGTCAAGAAGTACCTCCGCTATGCGCGGCCCTTCGCCCCCATCCGCTTCTTGAACCTCCTCCCGCTGAGCCATATGTTCGGCCAGGCCATGGCGACGTTTATCCCGCCCATGCTCCCCGGCGTAGTGATCTTCATGCGCGGATTCCAGCCGAACGAAATCCTGCGCCAGATCCGCACCCGCCGCGTCTCGGTGTTGGTATCGGTACCGCAGATTCTCGAAATCCTGCGCGCGCACTTGATCCAAACATTTCCGGAACTCCGCGAGTTGAAGCCTTCGAAAAGCCACTGGGCGCGCCGCTGGTGGCGCTATCGCAAAGTGCATCGTTTGTTCGGATTGAAATTTTGGAGTTTCATCGTCGGCGCCGCCCCGTTGCCCTCTGACCTCGAAGCCTTCTTCTCCGAGCTCGGATTCCTCGTGATCCAGGGCTACGGCTTAACCGAAACCGCCCCCATCGTGACTCTGAATCATCCGTTCCACGCGCGCAAAGGCAGCGTCGGAAAGCCGATCGCGGGCGTCGAAGTGAAGATCGCCTCCGATGGCGAGATCCTGGTGCGCGGTGAAAACGTCACCTCCGGCTACTTCCAGCATCCCGAAGAAACCGCGCGCGCCTTTGAAGATGGCTGGTTCCACACCGGCGACGTCGGCGCCTTGCAGCCCAACGGCGAGCTGACCATCCTGGGCCGCAAGAAGGAAATGATCGTCACTCCCGACGGTCTGAACGTCTTTCCCGGCGACGTCGAGAGCGTCCTAACTCAGCAGCCGGGTGTTCGCGACGCCGCAGTGATCGGAACCGATCGCGTGCATGCCGTCCTCATCTTGGAACCGGGAACCGAGCCCGAAGAGATTATTCGTCGCGCCAATGCTCGGCTGGCCGACTTCCAACGCGTCCGCAGTTTCTCCCTCTGGCCGCATGACGAATTTCCCCGCACGGAGGGCACCGCAAAGCTCAAGCGGCATGAGATCGCGAAAGGAGCGCCCGCGCCTGCTACGGCTTCGGCGGATTTGGACGTTCCACTCGAGAACCTAACCTCTCTCGAGCGCGTGGAGCGAATGGTCGCGCTCGGTCTAGATGACTCGGACATCGCAATGCCGGCGGCCAACAACCCTCGGCCCGACGATTTCCCCACCTGGAATCGAACAGCGTTCGCGCGCACAGCCCGGCGAATATTTCTACCAGGATTCCTCTTGCCGCTGAACCGCATCTTCGCCCCAGTTCGCCCCCAAGGCCTCGAGAATCTCAAAGATCTCCAGCCGCCCGTCATCTTCGCCGCCAATCATCAAAGCTACATGGATGTGCCCGCCATTCTCGACGCCCTTCCGCCCCGCTGGCGCTACCGCGTCGCCCCCGCGATGCGCAAAGAGTTCTTCGACCAACATTTTCACAGCCGCAGTTTCACGAATAGCTTGAACTACTATTTATCCGCGCTGTTCTTCAATACGTTCCCCATCCCGCAGCGCGAACCTGGCGCCCTGGCGACGCTACGCTATATCGGCGACCTTTCGAATGACAAATGGTGCCTGCTGATTTTTCCCGAAGGCATCATGACGGACTCTGGCGAGATTGCGCCCTTCCAACCCGGCGTTGGAATGATCGCCGCCAAGTTAGGCATACCGGTTGTCCCCATCCGCATTCAAGGCATGGATCGCGTGCTCCATAAATCCTGGAAAATGGCGCGCCGCGGCGACGTGCAAATCAAATTCGGCGCGCCCATGCACCTAAAAGGCAGCGACTACGCCGCTCTCGCCAAGCAAGTAGAAGACGCAGTCCGGAAATTGTAGACTTTACGATCGACCGCTCCCTCCGGTCACGGCTCAGTATCGGGGTTCCGGCGAAATCATGGCTGAGCCGCGACCAAAGGAAGCGGTCCTCACGGTCGCGGCTAAGAACAATTCGATCTGTTCCTTCGGCGTCACTTTGGGCTTGCGTGGGTGCCGCAGCGGCGTCCCCACCACCCCCAGCACCTGAATCCGCGCCAGCGCGACTTTCGGAACGAAGACGCGCTGGTTTTGAAACCCCGGATCCGGCGGAACCACCGAAAATCCGTAAGGATCCAATTGCAGCAGGTTGTTCGAAAGTATGCCGTCCATGGCGTCCCCGTCGCGAAAATGCAGCCGCAGCCACAAGCCCTCCATTTTCGGACGCGTAGTGAACAGGCGCAGTTCCTTGCGCGGTTCGCCCTGCTGGAAATCGCGCACGAAAGCAGACCAGCTTAACCTCGGCATACGGAATCAAGCTGACCGATCCGCTCTGGGTCATCAGCTCCAAACCGTCGGCCAGTTGATAGCCTTGCGGATTGACGAACCCCGACAGTGCTTCCCGGTCAAACCGCGAAACCAGAACCTTCTTGTGGGTTGAAACCCCCAAATCGCTCCTTGAAATACTTTTCTTCCAAACAAATTTGCGAATATTGTATCATTGGCAGAATGCGATCCGTTGAATCGATTTCGGCTCAGGTCGCCTCGTTTCTCGACTTCTGCCGTATCGAGAAGGGGCTATCCAGGGCCACCATTTCCGCGTATCGTGCTGATTTAGAACGGTTTGCCAGTTCCCTACAGCCCGGGGATCAATTGACCAGTCCGGCACCCGTCCGCCGCTATATCGATTCACTCTATCAGGCCGCGGATGGCCAGCCGGTCCATCGCCAGGCATATTGCCACGCTTCGCAATTTCTCCGCGCACCTGATGGAGAGGGGCACACTGGATCCGATCCAACCGCGCACTCTGGCCTCGCCGCGGCAATGGCAGAGTCTTCCTAAATACCTTAATAAGAAACAGATCGACGACTTGCTGGGGGCCTGCGACGGGTCTAAGCCGCAGGGCCTGCGCGATCGCGCCATGCTCGAACTTCTGTATGCCACCGGACTGCGGGTTTCCGAACTGTGCGGCGTTCGGGTATCGGAACTCGAGATGAACATGGGCGTCGTGCGGGTACTGGGAAAGGGCAACAAGCACCGCATCGTACCAGTGGGCAAGTCGGCGCTCGCGGCGGTGGAACGTTATTTAGGCAACGGGAGGCAGAGCCTGCTGAAGGGGCGGCCGAGTCCCTACCTGTTCGTTACCAATCGAGGCGGCGCCATGACGCGCCAGGGATTTTGGACCCTGCTGGGCGCCTACGGCAAGAAGGCTGGGATTTTCCACAACCTGACGCCGCACGTGCTCCGGCACACCTTCGCGACGCATCTGCTGGAAGGCGGCGCCGATCTCAGAAGCCTGCAGAGCATGCTGGGGCACGCCGACATTTCCACCACGCAGATTTATACCCATGTAGTGCGTTCGCGGTTGCGGAAAACCGTGGACGAACATCATCCCAGAGCTTGACCGGACCGAGAGCTTGAGCGGATTCGACGAAATGAGAATGTGGATTCGGGGTAGCGCGCCGCGCGGGACGCGGACGCATATTCTGGAGAGGCCGAAGCGATGAGTGATTACATGTTTATGCTCGAGAGCCACCTGAGCGCCGACCAGCGCCGGGCGGTCTCCGAGATCCAAGCCGCCGCCACGCAAGCCAACCTGAACGTGTTTCTAACGGGCGGGGCGATGCGCGACATGCTGGGCGGCTTTCCGATCGTCGAAATCGACTTCACCATCGAGGGCAATGCCCTGAAGGTGGCGCAAGCCGTAGCAAAAAAGACCGGCGCGAAAATTCTGTCGGAAGATGACAACAAGAAAGTGGCGCACTTGTTGTTTAAGAGCGGTGTGCATGCCACGCTGGGCATGGCGCGCCAGGAGAAGTATTCCAAGCCCGGCACCAAGCCCGCGGTTCGTCCGGCCACCATCCATGAGGATCTGCGCGGGCGCGACTTCACCATCAATTCCATCGCGCTTTCGCTTGAACCCGGCATCGCGCGGTCTGCTGCTCGATCCCAACAACGGCGTTGGCGATCTGGAGCGCAAGGAACTGCGCGCCGTGAGCAATTACACCCTGTACGACGATCCCATCCGCCTGTTGCGCCTGCTGCGCTTCAAAGTCCGGCTCACTTTCAATATCGAAGAGCGCACCAAGATGCAGTACGACAACGCGCGTGAGGCACACTTGGAAACGCACATCGCGCAGCCGGAATTGTTGGACGAGTTGCGCCATATCGCCAACGAACCCAACTCCGCCGACATCGTGAAACTGCTGGAAGAAGAGAAGCTGCTGCATCTCTATTCACCCGACCTGGCGGGCGCTAAGCTGAATCACCCCGGTTTGCAGAAGCTCCAGAAGGCCCTGCAACTGGTGCCGTTCGGCATCGAAATTCATCTCGAGAGCATCGGCCTGTTCCTATACTTCCTCACCGAGAAACTGCCGGTGAAGGACCGCGCCGCGTTCATCAAGACCACCGGGTTGAGCCGGCGCGAAGTGGAACTGTGGCAAAAGCTGGAAGCGAAAGCCAAGAAGCTGGAAAAAGAGCTGAAGTCCGCGAAATTGCAGAAGCCGTCGAAAGTTTATATGGCTCTGTCGGACGTGCCGGGCGATCAGATTCTGTTTCTCCTGGCGCATTCTTCCGAGCGCCTGGTGCATGACCGCATCAAGAATTATCTGCAGAAGTATTTGCCCAGCGCGCAGGAAGTCACCGATCGCGACGTCCTGGCCACCGGCGCAAAGCCCGGCACGCCCAAGTTCCAGAAGGCGCGCGAGGAGATGATCCTCACCAAGCTGGACGCCCGTCCCAAGAAGATTCCGCCGCCGCTAGAGACCCCGGGTCCAGGCGCTCCCGGCGGACCTGGAGGTCCGGGTGGTCCAGGCCGTCCGCCGGGTCAAGGTGGTCCAGGCCGCCCGCCAGGTCCTGGTGGTCCGGGCCGTCCTCCGGGCCCAGGCGGTCCAGGCCGTCCGCCTACGATGGCCCGAAAATCCGTCTAAGGGTGTGCTGGTTCTCGCTTCCAAGTCGCCTCGCCGCCAGCAAATCTTGCGCGACGCCGGGATCGAATTCGCGGTGCGTTCCGCCGACGTTCCGGAAGTACGCGAGCCGCACGAATCGCCCGCCGACTATGTCCGCCGATTGGCCGAGCAAAAAGCGTTCGCAGTTCCCATGCATCCGGGAGAAATTGTATTAGGTGCCGACACCGTCGTAGTGGTCGATAGCGTCGTGCTCGAAAAACCGCGCGACAACACCGATGCCATGCGCATGTTGGGCCTGTTATCGGGCCGCGAACACGAAGTAATCACCGGCATCTGTCTCAGAACCGAGACTGGCAAAATCGTGGACGTCGCCGTAACCCGAGTACGCTTCGTCGCGATTTCTCCCGAGGAAATGCAGGCGTACGTCGCCAGCGGCGAGCCCATGGACAAAGCCGGCGGCTACGCCATCCAGGGCCTGGCCGCGAAATTCGTCGACCGCATTGAGGGCTGCTACTTCAACGTGATGGGGCTGCCGGTGTCGCTGGTGTATCGGCGCTTGAAAGAAATCGCGCGTTAGCGTTGGTGGGCAACGCGGTGATCAGACCTCCCCGTGTGCGGATTGCGGGGAAGGTCAATTGAGCCGGTATAACGCAAAGGACACGCCAAACCAAGCGGACAGGAACCATCTAATCGAACCGAATCCTGGTATGATATGCCGCCATTCCCGTATGGGACAATGTGAATTAGGAAATAATCAGAAGCAGTGATGGCTGTATTGCAACTTTACATCGATGAAAGCTACAACAGCGGTACGTTCTGTGTCGGCGGCTGGCTAGGAACCAAGGACATTTGGGATAGCATCAACACCAGTTGGTTGGCACGGATCGCCTATGAGAACCGAGTGTCCGCGAAGCATGGCTTCTCGCCGATCTCCCGTTACCACGCGACTTATTGCGCCAATCTAAAGCGAGAGTTCGGTGAGAAGAACGGCTGGACGGTCGGACGCCAGATCCGCCTATCCAAGCGGCTGTGTCAAATCCTCGGCGACAACTCGCCTGTCGGGTTCGTCGTCGGTGGCGGCGTGGACGACTTCAAAAAGTATTTCCGTTTGGAAGCCGACGATTTCAGGCGCGGTCTCTACGGAATATCGCTCAAGATGCTCCTGGTGGACGTTGCCTACCTCATGAACGCATATTGTAGTCAGGATAAAGTCAGCGTCTACTACGATCGCAGCGGAGAATTTGGACCAATCGCGGAGGCTGTGTTCAATCAGTTTACGCGTGACCCGACCGCGGACCACATGGCGAAGTACTTTGTGGACATAACGCCAAAAGGTTGGGAAGCTTGCGTTCCACTTCAGCCAGCGGATCTTCTGGTGTATGAGTGCATGAAGCGACTCACGCAATATCTGAAGGGCATCGAAGTCGTGAGCAAGGCTCTGCGGGCGCTACTCGGACATCGGGTTGACATCTATGCCCACGGATACACGCAAGAAACCTACGACGCGTTGCTTCAAATACTCGATAACAAGGACGCCGGAAGACCGCTTGACGAAGCGGTCACTGGAAGTTTGGCGGTCACACTCTAGTGACTGCTAACTTGTCCGAAGCCGAGTTAATCGCGAAGCTGCGGAACTGCGAGGACAACTGGGTCGAGCGGAAAACTGCGAACGACACAAGGGATATCGAGAAGACCGTCGTCGCATTCGCCAACTCGACGCCCATCGGCTACCCCGCTGTTCTGTTCGTTGGTGTTCGGGATGACGGCTCGATCGAAGACGGTCAACCCGACCGCAACCTAGATTCCCTACAGAAGACGGTCAACAACCGCATTCAGAAGAACGTTTATCCGGCGGTCTACTACCTCATAACGGTTCTGGTGGTTGACGGGAAACAGTGTCTCGCGGTGACCGTGTTGGGTAGCGACAAACGGCCTCACTTTTCAGGACCGTCATACATCCGGGTTGGCTCCGAGACGATAGTCGCTTCGGATGCGCAGTTCAACCAGTTGATTGCCCAACGTCTCAGTAAGCCCAACGAGATTTTGCGCTGGAGCGACAAGCTTGTCACTGTTGACGTGCTAAGCACGCAACAAGCCATCAATGCGGTGGGGCGGATCGCGTCAACGACGACATTCATAGTCGCCGATTGCAATGCTTTCTACGTGACCTTGAAGGGTCATAGTAGCCTGACAACCATTCCACTGGACCGGGTCAGCATTTCCTATGACACTGAGCACGATCGATTAAGGCTGGAAGTTGCGCCGTAGGTAGACATCGTGGCGCCGGAACCAGCGGTTCGCAACGTTGCCGTTGTAGAAGGCCCACGCACCCGATTCCGAACGGGCTGTCAAGCAATCCGCTTTTGACCCTCCCCAGAGCACACCGTCGATCTGAGCATACTATCGGAGAGAACTTTCACCCCCACCCGCCACCAATGACTTAGCCCAGTGGCCCATATCCGACTAATTCCCTCCGCGCTTCTCCTCGCCGCCGTGCACCTGCTGGAAGCGCAAACCATCTTCAATCCCGCCCCATCCCGCATCGTCGGCCAGGCCCTCTTGCAGCAGCAGGGAGTCCTCACCGCCACCGCGCCGAATCTCGTCGAGGGCAGGGAATTCAACAACCCACAATCGGTCGCCATCGATCGATCGGCGAATCCTCCGATTCTTTACGTCGCCGATTTCGGCAACAACCGCGTGCTCGCATGGAAAAATGCCTCCGCATTCACTAAAGGCAATTTCGCCGACAAGGTGATCGGGCAGCGCGATCTTTTGTCCACCGGAGCCGAGGGCCCCGCAGCCGATCTCAGCACCGGCCTTTCCAGCCCCGTGTCCGTCGCGGTGGATGCAGCCGGCAATCTTTATGTCGCCGACGGGGGCAACAACCGCATCCTTCGATATCCCGCGCCGTTCGCCCAGACCGGAGCATTGCTCGCGGTGGATCTCGTCATCGGCCAGCCGAACCTCAGCAGCAGTTCGCCGAACGGTGGCCTTGCGGGCCCCACCGCAAGCACGCTCTTGTTCGCCAACGGCAGCGGCATTTTTCGAGCCGGGCTGGCCTTCGATGCCCCAGGCAATCTGTGGGTTTCCGATCCGGGCAACAACCGCGTCCTGCGATTTCCCGTCGCCGAACTTTCCCCTGGATCCCCCAATCAACCTCCTGCCGACCTGATCCTCGGGCAAAACGATTTCTTTTCGAATTTGCTGCCATCGAATCCAACGCGCAGCGGCAAGAACTATATTTCGCAACCCGCCGGACTCGCTTTCGATCCCCTGGGACGCCTCTTTGTAGCCGATGGCGCGAATCGCGTAGTAGTTTACGCGCCGCCGTTTGTCATCGGCCAGTCCATCGCGCGCATCATGGGCGTAGTGGCCGCAGCCGACGCTGCGCCGGTCAGCGCCAGTTCGCTCAACGCTCCGGAGTCGATCTTCTTCGTCGGAAACAATCCCTATGTCGCCGACACCGGAAACGCGCGCATTCTCGGCTACGCCCCCTTCGATCAATGGCCCGCCGAAAGCCTCGCATTCTCGCCCTCCGCCACCGTACTGATCGGACAAGCCGGGTTTCAACTCGCGCAGCCCAACCAAGGCCTCGCCCAGCCCAGCGCGTCCACATTGTCAGGCCCCGTATCGGCGGTGTTCGACGGCGTCGATCTGTTGGTAGCGGACACCGGGAACAATCGCGTGCTGGCGTTTCCTCAATCCAGCGGCACGTTCACGACCGCCAACCGAGTGCTCGGCCAACTCGATTTTCAATACAACTCCCTGAACCTGATCGAAGGCCGCGAGCTCGGCTTCAGCGGCAACACCGGTTCCTGCACCGTCAACGGCGCGCTGCCGTTCTTCGTCGGAGGCAGCGCCGTGATCGATGGGTCCGCAACACCTCCCCACCTCTATATCGCGGACCCATTGAACAATCGCATTCTTGCCTTCAAGGATTACCGGCAAGTGAACGCTGGCGTCAAAGCTGATCTGGTGATCGGGCAGCCCGATCGAATGACGGCGCTGGTGAACTACCCGAGCGACAACCCCACCCAAACCAACGCCCAAGGCCTGTGGTCGCCCGAGGGGCTGGCCGTGGACGCGAAGGGCAACCTTTACGTCGCCGACGCCTGCAACGCCCGTGTAGTTCGGTTTCCCGCGCCGTTCGCGCAAACCCCCGGTGTCATGCCGCGCGCCAATCTCGCGCTGGGTCAAACCAGCCTGTTTGGACAGCCCATCAAGGACGCCAGCAGCCAAACCATGCAGAGCGCTTACGGGCTGGCCTTTACCGCCGCGGGCGACCTGGTGGTTTCAGACACGCTCGCAAACCGCGTTCTCTATTTCCAGAAAACAGCCGCGGGCGATTTTCAAACCGGCCAGTCCGCAACCAGTGTTTTCGGCCAGCCGGATTTCAGCTCATCGCTCGCAACCGTTTTGGCCGGGCCGCGCCTGATTTCGACCGACGCGAACGATCAGCTATACGTCGCCGACACCGGAAACAACCGCATCGCCGCCCTGCCCAGCGTGCCCACCGCCGGCGACAATCCGCCGGTCCTGTTTTCGATTCCGCAATTGAGCAGTCCCTACGGCGTGTTTGTAAATCAGGCGACCGGCGAAATCTGGGCCTTGAACACCGGCGGGAACCAAGTTCTGCGCTACGCCAACAGCGCCGCCATCATCACCAACGCCGCGCCCAGCGCCACGCTGGGGGTCTTCGGCCCGGTGTCGCTGGCGCTCGATCCATTTGGCAATCCGATCATCGCCGAGAGCTCCACCAACCGCGTTTCGTTTTACTATCCGGCCATTGACTACACCACTTCCGCAGGCGGAGTGCCTGGCCAAATGTCCGGCAACGCAGCCAATTTCTTCGGGCGTTTCGCGCCTGGCATGCTGGCGACTATTTTCTCGTTTCCAGCGGCGCAGTTCGCCGACCAGGATGTGCAAGTGACGGTGGGCGGAAAGGCAGCGCCGCTGATACTCGCTTCGCCGGGACAGATCAACTTTCAGGTTCCAAGCGCCACGCCGGTGGACGTTTTTCAGGAAATCCAAGTCGCGCAGGTTTCCACCGGCCAGGTGCTGGCAAGTTGGCTGTTCCGCATCGACGCCGAGTCGCCTGGATTGTTCACCGTGGATGGCAGCGGGTCAGGCCAGATCGCAGCCCTGAACCAGGATGGTTCTCTAAATAACGGCGCACATCCGGCCAAGGCGGGCAGCACGGTGACGCTTGTACGCTACCGGCCAGGGTTTCATCAGCGGAATGCCGCCCGATGGCCAGCGCGGCGCAAGGACTCTTGAACACTACCCCAGACGCCCCAGGTATTCATCAATTCCGGATTTGTTCCCGCACGGCGATATCCAGTACTCGGGGCTGGCGCCCGGATTCACCGGCCTCTGGCAGATCAACGTGAAAATCCCCTCCAATGCGCCTCCCGCCGACGTAATCGTGTTCATCACTTACGGGGGAATCAACAGCATCTTGGACCCCAACGGCATACGGCGAACCACCACCATCCGGACCACGCCCTAAGCGCCCCGCGATCGCCTAAAGGCTCCAGCCCCGCTGGCCGATGAGAGAAGAGAGGCGGGGTGTCGGATTGAAACCGGATGTTCTTGGGGATGTGCAGAAGGAGTTTCTAGCGAGTCTGAACCACGAGATTCGCACTCCTCTCAGCGGCATCCTGGGGATGACCGACCTGCTGCTTGAAACCGCGCTCACCGAAGACCAGCGCGAATATGCCGATGCAGCCCGGACCTGCGCGGAAAACCTGCTCGAAATCTTAAACGTAACCCTCGAATATTCGGCCCTCTCGGCCAATCAGGTTTACAAGGACGAGACCGAATTCTCCCTTCCCGACACCCTGCGCGGTATCCTGAGCGAGTTCGGCCCTAAGGCGCAAACCAAGGGGCTGCGCCTGGTCGGCGCACTGGACAGCAATCTGCCGGAATTGGCCGTCGGCGATGCTTTGCATCTTCGCCAAATGCTCTGCCACCTGGTGGGAAATGCGATCAAGTTCACCCGCGAAGGTCACGTGGAACTTCGGGCTTCGGCGGCTGCTTCGGACACGCGCCAAGTAATGGTGACTCTCGAGGTCCGTGACACCGGCATCGGAATCGCCGCGCAGCAGCTCAAAGAGATCTTTGAAAGCTTTCGCCAACTCGAAACAGGCCTGTCTCGCAGTCATGGCGGTTTGGGGCTGGGTCTGGCGGTGGCTCGAAAGCTGGCGGAATTGCTGGGTGGATCCATCCACGTCGAAAGCCAGATGGGCCAAGGCAGCATCTTCAGCGTCCAACTGCCACTGCGGCTACCGGCGAATGTCGAAATTCGTCCTGTTGACGTCGAAATCAGAAAGGACCGGGGCCGGGTTCTCGTGATCGACGACAATCGGGTGGCCCAGACCATCGCAAGCCATGCGCTGCGAAGGCAATCTTTTGAAGTGCAGTGCGCCGGCGACGGTATCGAAGCGTTGAACATAGCTTCCAAGTCGCAATTCGACGTCATCCTCATTGACTTGCAAATGCCCGGATGGGACGGGTTCGAGACCGCCGGCCGCATTCGCGCTCTCCCGGGATATCGGGAAACCCCGATTATCGCCGTGACGGCCAACTGTTCGGAAGAGAATCGCGCGCGCTGCGCCAGTTGCGGGATGCAAGATTTCCTGGCGAAACCGGTACGAACCAGAGAACTGGTGCAGACCGTCGAGAAATACGTGGAGCAGGAAGCCGTCGCGCTACAATGAAAATTGTTCCGGCTCGACAGCTCCGACGTGTATCGGTGTGCAAAACTGGAGCAGTTCCCCTGGCTTCAGCACGGTTTTGGTACACGAATCAGCACGAAATGGCCCCCTGAGGCCGGCTTGGCGACAGCAAAACAGGTCCATTCGGACCAAGTATTGGTTGCTCCACACCCGGGCCAGTTCGGCCCAGGCGACGCCCTGATCTCTAACCGCCCCGGCGTCATCGTCGCGATCCGAACCGCCGACTGCCTTCCGGTACTAATTGTGGACCCCAAAACACGCGCTGTGGCTGCGGTTCACGCCGGCTGGCGTGGCGTTGTGGCGGAAATCGTGCCAAAAGCCGTCGATGCCATGCGTCTAGAGTTTGGCAGCCAGCCAGAGGATCTGGAGATAGCCATTGGCCCGGGGATCGGCCCTTGCTGCTTTGAAGTGGGACCTGAGGTGGCGGTTCAGTTCGGCTTAAACGGTCGCACCAAAGTCGACCTGGCGGGGACGCTCGTTCGGCAGCTGAGACGAAATGGCGTCACAGATGGCCAAATCAGCCCATCCGGCCTATGCACCTACTGTAATGCGGAGTTGTTTGAGTCTTACCGCAGGGATCGCGATAAGGCGGGCAGGATGATAACGGCTGCCGGCCTGGCGGAATCCACCTAAGTAGTTGAATTTGAAGGGAGCGCAATAGAGTGCGCCCCCTGTCAGAATTCCAGATTAGGCTGCGTGGACAAGGATATCGTCGAGCGAATCGGAGCCTTCTTCCTGATTCCGGTCCGCGATTTCCTGGCACGAGATGCAGTAAGCTGCCCAAGGCACGGCGTTTAAGCGCTTGATGCTAATGTCCTCTTCGCAATGCGCGCAAACACCGAAGGTGCCTTCGTCGATGCGATGCAATGCGGCGCGAACATTACGCAAAAGGTTCGATTCTCGATCCAAATTGCGAATGGCAAGCTCCCGTTCCGCAGCGTTTTGGACTTCATCCAAGGCGTCCGGACTCTTCTCGATTGCGATGCCATCACGGTTCCGTAATACCTGCGTCAGCTCAGCCTGTTTAACTTCCAGGACTTGTTTGAATTTGTTTAGTTCGGTCTTCGTCATTGTCTTAACTCTCCTTCTTCTAATTACTTACTTCACTTTCGTCGTTCAGAATGTTTAGACGTGCAAAACTCTCGAAAGGTTCAACACGTTACAGCAAATTACTAAACTGTGATGAACACAAGTAGCTTAACGGCCGATGGCAGCGCTCATCGGCCGTGAGAGGTTCGCAGTCGGGCTCTCAGAATCATACCACATCCACTGAGCAATTCAAGTGCCAGGTTGTTTTTCCGGGAGCTGCCGGCATTCCAGACCCCTTCCGGGCGGCTGCGATGCGCTCCAAAGCCTAGCATTTGTGTCATATCGGCCTTCCGCAGTCAAATGTTTATGCCTCCTTCAAAAAAACGGCGCCATCGTTGTGACTGGACTCCTGAGGTATACTGATTACCTTCCGGGCAATAATTGCCCAAGAACGACCACCCAGGCGGCTCATTTCGGCCACATGCTAGCGCCACCTCGATTAAAGCTACGTTGGTGGCAGGCTGCCGGATTTCCTCTCCTCTTTTTCTGCCTGGGACTGGCGGTGCTTCCACTGCCAGGTCTGGAAGACGATGAGGTTCTCTTTGCCGGTCCCATTTTCCACAAACAGTTCCCTTGGATGCTTCTGAGCTACCTGGGGGCTCTAAAAAGTTGGCTCTACTTTCCAATCCTGACTAGCACCCGTTCTTCCTGGCTCGCGGTTCGTTTGCCGGTTCTCATAATAGGTAGCCTGACGGTCTGGCTCTTCGTTTGGTTACTCGAAAGGACCAGTGGGCGCACTGTCGCTTGGGTGGGCGGTCTGCTGCTTGCGACAGACACGATGTTTCTGTTCACAACCTGTTTCGATTGGGGACCAGTAGCGTTGCAACATCTGCTGGCGCTGGCCGGGGTGGCGCTGGTGTACAAATTCGCATCGGAAGGCGCACGTTGGGCTCTGTGGTTGGGATTTTTCTGCTTCGGGTTGGCGCTGTGGGACAAGGCGCTGTTTTTGTGGCTGTTCAGCGGATTGATAATCGCTACGATCGCGATCTTTCCGCCGCGAGCTGTGGTCTCGCTGCAACCTGCGGAATATTGGAGTGGCCGCCGCGGGTCTGTGCTTAGGAGCGCTTCCGTTGCTGGTCTACAATGCCACTTCGAATTTGGGGACGCTGCGCGGCAACGCTGCTTTCAGTCTGGCGCAGCTTCCCAGCCGGCTGCACGCGCTGCGGATCACTTGGGACGGCCAGATCCTGTGGGGCTACATGGTGCATGCGCCATGGTCGCCGGGCGTGCCCCGAGAGACCGGCTCGGCGCTGGAGCGGACGTCGGGCGTGGTGCACTCGCTGGCCGGGTTCCGTTATCACAACCAGTTGGAGCCGGCTTTTTGGATCGCACTGGCGCTGACGCCGCTGTTGTGGCGCACTCGCGCGCGCAAGCCCATGCTGTTTTGCCTGATCGCGATGACGGTGGCGTGGATTGAGATGGCCATCACGAAAGACGCCGGATTGGGCGCGCATCACGTGGTGTTGCTATGGCCGCTGCCGCATTGGTTCATCGCAGTTGCTTTTGTGGAAGCGTCGCGGTGGAAGCCCCTGGAGTGGAGAAAGGCTGGCGCGGTCGCTCTAGTTGGCGTGATGGTTTTTCTAGCGGGAGAAAACCTTCTGTTGACCAACGAATATTTCTACCAATTGACGCGCTATGGATCATTGGGCAGCTGGAGCGATGCCATCTACCAGCTTTCCGAGGAAGTCAGTTTGATGCCGTCGCCCCCGGCGCACATAATCGTGGACGATTGGGGCATTTCCAATAGCCTGGAAGTGCTGCGCGGCGGGAACGTTTCGCTGGTGGCCGCTCAAGACTTCAACCCGCGCCTGGCGAGTGACGTTTGGATTGGCCACACGCCGGAATACCAGCAACGGGCCGGGGGCAACGAACGCGTGGTGGATGGGGCGCGGTTGGCTGGATTTGAAAAGCAAGTCATCCAGACCGTGCCGGACCGAAACGGCCGCGCGGTGTTCGAGATTTTCCGATTCAAGGCCGCGGACAGCAGCGAATTGCGAGGCCGGCGCGAACGGGCCGCGGCAGGTTTCAGCGATGGAATTCTCTTGGTCCACGCCGCGTCCGTAGCGGATGAATCAGCGCCTGGGTTCCGCCAGGACCCTGCGTTTTACTATTTCACCAGCCTTGAAAATATTGTCGGCGGCATTCTTGCCATCGATGGCCGGTCGCATGAGAGTTGGCTATTCCTGGACGGCTCGCGAGATTCAGATGCAGTGAAAAGGGCGGGCATCGAACACGTGGCGGAGTGGTCCGAGCTTCCGAAGTACCTGGAGAGAAACGGAAGAACGACGCTGTACTACTCGGCGGTTAAGTACTCACGTCCCGAACTTCCGCCGAATATCACCGGTGGTCCGCCGAACGCGCCGTTGTGGGTGCTGGCCATTGCCAAGAAAAGCCCGGCGCTGCGGCTGACGGAAGCTCGCGCGCGAGTGAGCGCCTTGATGGATGTCCAAAGTCCATCGGAGCTGGTCAACGTTCGGGCTGCAGCGAAGGCCACAGTCCAAGCTGCGATGGCCGGCATGCGCGCGATCAAGCCAGGTGTTTCGCAGCGAAGCGTGGAAGCTACTGTCGAGGACACCTGCTGGAGAGCGGGTGCGCACGGGGCCTCTTTCTGGCCTTGGGCCATGGCTGGAACCGACGGCGTTTTTCCGAAGCCGTTTGCTTCCCTCACTCGTTACGACCATCTAAATGCGGTCATGAATGCCGGCGACCTGGTGCGGCTGGACGTCGGCTGCGAGTGGAACCATTACGGGGGCGATCTGGGCCGGACGGTTCCGGTATCGGGCCGCTACAGCGCCGAGCAGCGCGAGATTTGGAACATCTTCGTGTCGGCGTACCATGCGGGCGCGAAGTCGTTGCGAGAGGGAGCGACTGTCGATCAGATTTTCGAGGCGTGGCGCTCCGAGTTAGTTCGACACAGGGAATCGGCCAAGAGCGCACTCGCGCGACAGGCGGTGGACGAGTGGTCAAAGCGAGAGAAGATGCCTTATTGGCAGATTCACACCATGAACCTGGACGAAGGAGGGATCCGCGGCCCGTTGCGCGCGGGAACCACCGTAGCATTCGAGCCAATTGCTTCCATCGGCGGGCAGGGGTACTACTTGGAAGATCTGTTCTTGATCACCCGGGAAGGCGCAGAGCTGCTCACGCCCGGAGTCCCATATTCCACCGATGAAATTGAAGCGGCAATGCGGGCGGGCGGAAAATAAATAGGCGGCTGGCCTTTCCACAACTTTTCCCAATTCCAGATGCCGGACATCACCTGGTTCGGCAATCGGAATCCGAGCTGATGGGCGAGCATGCAAACCTGGCCGCGATGATGGGCTTCGTGAGATAGCATGTAGCACAGCATTTCCGGACCAACCGGCCAAGGCGCGGCCCAGCCATCCCGGCGAAACTCTTTGACGCGGCCCTCGTCATTGCCCAGCGCTTCGGCTAGCATTTCGCCGCAGCGAGCGGCGCTCTCGGCCAAGGCTGCGCGGGCCCGGCGTGGCGTGCAGGTGGCTCGGTTGAGTTGTGGTGGGACCTTCAAGTGCGGAGCCGTCAGCCTGACCCACTTGGCGCGCATATTTTGCATATGCGTGAAGATGGCCGCGATGGTGCGGGTTTTGCCGGGTGGTTTGGCTCTCCACGCGCCAGGGTCAAGATGTTCGATCAGGACCTGGTTCATTCGGTCGTTGGCGGCAAAGATCCGGACTGCGGCTCGACCGAGTTGAGTGGGAACCTGGCGTTGACGCGTGGCCACGGCTGCTGAGTCCCTGGTCTATTTCAAGGGCGAAAAATCCGTCGGGTCCATGAAGGTTGACTCGACCTTTTCGACGATCTTGCCGTCGGCTTCGGAAGTCTTTTGGATGTTCTTCCAATCGGGATCGGCGACAAAATCGGCCCAGTTCTTTTTCGCGGCGTCGCGGTTTTCGTGAGCCAGCAGGTAAATGAAGAGGTTCTCGTGGTTGGGGGCATCCTGCGGCACCCACGCGCCCATGAAATTCATGTGGTTCTTTTCGAATACTTTCACTTCACCGTTGCGGAAGCGTGTGACGAGCGGCGTGAGGCGGTTGGGATAGGTGTGGTACAGGCGCAGTTCGTAGACGCGCGTGCTATCGGCGCGAGCTTGTTGAATGTTCATGAAGCGGGCCGTCAGCAATGATCCTGCCGCGAAGGCGGCAACCAAAAGGGCACAAAACCGGATGTTCTTGATCGTCATGTTTGCCAAGCATATCAGCATTGTGGGGACCGTCGCGGTTCAGGTTCGGTTTTGATAAACTCGGCGCCATGCACAAGCCCGTCGTCCTTGCGTCTTCGCTTCTCGCCATTTCACTTGGCTTTTCGGCCTCGCTACCGTCTGGCGCTCCGGAGCAGAATGGCATGTCATCCGACCGCCTGAATCGGATCAACACGGTGATGAAGAAGCACGTGGATGCCGGGGATCTGGCGGGCGCTTCCGGGCTGATCTCGCGCAACGGCAAGATCGTTTTTCGAGGCACGTGGGGCGATTATAAGACCGACACGATCGTCCGCATGTACTCGATGACCAAGGCGGTCACGGGTGTCGCGGCCATGATCCTCTATGAGGACGGGCTGTATTCGATGAACGATCCGCTGTCGAAATATCTGCCAGAATTCGCTAAGACCCGGGTGGCCAAGGAAGGAACGGACGCGGCCGGGAAGCGCACGTTCTACACGGTGCCTCTGGACCATCCCATCCTGGTGAAGGATTTGTTCCGGCACACGACGGGCCTGGATTATGCCGGGCCGAAGGATGAAACGGGCGAAAACGTTTACCGCAAGATCGAGATGACGGGCGGGGCTCCTCTGGTGACTTTCGACTTGGCCGAAGCTACGCGGCGGCTGGCGAGTGTTCCGCTGAACGAGCAGCCGGGGACGGCGTTCCACTATGGATATTCGATTGATGTGCTCGGGCGGCTGGTGGAGGTGCTTTCGGGTGAAACGCTGGATAAATATTTCGAAGACAAGATTTTCAAGCCGCTGGGGATGAAAGACACGGCGTTTTTCGTGAGCGAGGACAAATGGAGCCGCCTGGCGACGTTGTATTCGCCGAAGCCGGAGGGTGCGCACGGAATTCTGAAGGCGACGGTGCCGGCACAGGAGAGTTTCAAGCAGAAACCAACTCTGCTGCTGGGAGGGGCGGGGCTGACATCCACGCTGGACGACTACGCGCGTTTTTATCAGATGCTGCTGAACAACGGGCAACTGGATGGCGTGAGGATTCTCAGTCCAAAGAGCGTTGAGATGATGCGCACGGACACTTTGGGCGGAATGCCGCACTTGGGCGTACTGGCGGCGTCTGCGGGATTCGGGCTGACGTTCGCGATTAATCCGTCGCCCGGGAAATCGGGCGAGCCGGCTTCGGAAGGGTCCTATTATTGGGGCGGCGCGGCGGGAACCAGCTTCTGGATTGATCCGAAAGAGAACATGTTCGGGATTTTCCTGATCAACATTTTGCCGCCGAATACGGAAGCGCCGCAGCAGTTCCAGCGGATGGCGTATCAGGCCATTGAGTAAGCAGCGCGGCGAGAACGGGCCGAACGGTAGAGCGCGACGATTACTGCCAGCGCGACGGTTGCCGCGAAAGCCAGGAAGTACCAACCGGCGTTGAACCCGCCGCTCCAATCGCGAAGGATTCCGAGCATTTGCGGCCCGACGTAACCGAATACGCCCGCGCCCAAGCTGACAATGCCGATGACGGGACCTGCGTTGCGGCCGGCCAGCACATCGCCTGCGATGCCATAGACCTGATTGGTGGCGGCCAGACCGAGGGCGACCAACAGCGTTACGGCGATTTGGAAGACGATCAGGTTCGAGGAAGTGAGGGCCAGTGCGGAGACGATAGTCATGGCCATCATTGTGCCCATGATCAGCCAGCGATTGAAGCGGTCCATTAAATATCCGCACAGGAGATTGGCGACGATACCCACGATGTAGGCAGTGCTGATGACATAGGCGGCGCCCTGCGCGTTGAGCCCGAACTTCGCACGGAGAGCGGCGGGCACGAAGAACGTGGAACTGAAACCGCCCGCGTTGCAGCAGCCCAACAGTAGTGCGAGCGCCCAGGCCATGGGGATGCGGTAGGCTTGCGTTCCATCGGGGCGGCCGATCCCGGCGCCGTGTCGAGGCGCGATTTCGACCGGGCTGTCGCTGGAGCGGTACAAGAGCCAGAATTGCAGCGACCCGGCGACGGCCATCACTGCGAATGCGGCAATTCCGCCGCGCCATCCTAGCGTTCCTCCGATGGTGCTTCCGAATGGCGCGCCGATGACGGAGGCGAGCGACGAGGTTGCGCCCAGAACTCCCATGCTGGATCCTCGTAGCGAAGGCGGCGCGGTGACCGCGATGGCGGTCATCACGCAGACAAAGGCCAGCCGGTATCCAATGAGCCAGAACAGGCGGCCCAGAAGGCCCAGGAGGAAGTTGGGAGCGAGGCTCAATCCCAACAAGCCGGCCGCGACGATGCCCAGCCCGGACCGATAAAACTAGTTTTTCGCCAAAGCGTTTCGCGAGAATACCGGCCGGATAGCTGAGCGCCAGGGCTACGATTCCATAAAGGCCGGTGAACAATCCGATCTGCGAATAGCTGGCGCCGAAGTCCTTCTGAATGGCGGGCAAGAGCGGAGAGAAGCCCAGGCTCGACATTTGCAGCGTGAGCATCGCGAAGAGCGTCGAGAGGAAGGGCACGGCCCAATGCGCGGACTTTGCGGCGGCGGGAGTGGGCACGGTCACACGTCAAATACTACGCGATTCTCTTGCCACTGGAAGTCTGCGCGCAATTTGCAGGCGCGCGTGATCTTTTCGATGTAGGCGGCGACGGCGATACCGCGCTCGTCATGATCTAGAACTTCAGGTTGCCCGGTGGGGCGAATCCAGCAGGGCAGGAACCCGGACTCCATGCGGCCATCGGGGGCGATTTGAATGGAAGCGATCATGGCGTTTTTCGCGTCCGGGTGAAACGGATACAGCGGATAGTTTGGGTCGGGCTCAAAGCCAAAAAGCTCGCGGCGTCGTTTGGCCCACTCCAGGCGAGCGGGGCTGGGATTTGCTTCGATGTTCAGCGCGCGGGTCACGGTCACGAAATTGCCCAGTCCATGATAGATGGGCTTGCCGCGATAGACCTCGACACCTTGGAGAATGTGGCCGTGGTGGCTGACCACTACGTCGGCTCCCGCGTCGACACAAGCTTTCGCGACGGGCCGTTCGTAGCCGGCAAGCTTGGCGGGAGTGTGGCCGAGTCCTTTGTGGAGCGCGACCACGAGAACGTCGACATTGGCGCGTAGTGCTTCAACGTCGCACTGCATTTGCTCCAGCGTTTCAGGCTCGGCGAAGGTCAGGATTCGCTTGGGAGGGCCGCCGGGGGTGGCGTAGCCTAGCTCGTAATGCGTGATGATTTCGACGTAGGCGCAACCGGCTTTCGATTCCGAAGCCCAGGAGTCTTTCGGACCGACGCAATTGTAGCTGAGGAAGCCGATCCGCTTGCCCTTGCGCGATACGACAGGCGGCTGGCGAGCCGCGTCCAGATTCATGCCGGCTCCCGCGGTCACGATGCCCTGGGCGCGAAGTTCGGCTATGGTGTCTTCGATGCCGTTCGGACCGGAGTCGAAAATATGATTGCCGGCTAGGGTGGCGACGTGAAATCCAGCGCGCCCCAGGGCGTGCAGATGGTCCGGATTCGCGGGCGGCGCAGGAACGTCAGTGGAAACCTCACGTCCGCGGCGCGTGTGGGGAACCTCGACGTGGCCTGCCACGAGGTCGGCCTTCAGGAGGGTTGGGCGTACAAGGTCAAAAAACGAATCGGGGTCGGGTTCATCCAAGATGAGATCCCCGGTGAGAAGGAGCCTAAGAGTCGATTCGTCCAAGTGGCCTATTGTACATTTACGCCACCGACACGGGCACTTGCGAGTTAGTTGATCTGCGCAGCAGCTTTGGCGGGCGCCGGGTGAACTGTGTTGAGCAATTGCTCCAACTGCTGCTCCGGGATGGCAAGCGACATGTTGGTGATGTTGCCCGAGGTGCTGGTCTGCAGGGTGTCGAGCAGCGTGGCTACTTGCCCGGCGGCCGGATTTTGTTGGCGATTCAATTGAACCAGGCCGGCGAAGAACTTCAGAACGTCGACCAAGGCCTGCGCGTCTTTCTCCGAGCGCGTGACGGCTTCGGCCGAGATGGTGACGGTGTCGCCAAAACGAATGCCGCCGCTGGCCTGGTTAATGGCCGCGAGCAGATTGCCCTGCATCGCGCCGCTGAGATTCGGGTTGGACATGCTGCCCGCGAAATTCGACAGCGGGACCAGGGTGACAAACCAGAAATCGTTCTTGGCGCTCACTAGCTGGGCTTTTGCCAGGACAGTGGCGTCCGCGGGAGCATTGCTCTGCTTGCGATCGATCGCGGCTTTCACGGAAACCAGGTCGCCCACCAGGGCCGTGGAGTTGTCCAGGAATGCGATTCCGGTGGCCACTTGCGGATTGGATGCCTCTGGGAGCGTCACCACATTGACGCCCTGGTACGGCGTGACCACGCCGCCTTTAGCCTGGACCGAACTGGTGATTTTCGCGACATTGTAGGCGCCGTGCGCGGCGACGATCCAGTGGTTGTCGGGCGAACTCGATTTCCAATTGGAGGCGATCACGATTTCGCTGACGTCGTGGCGAGGGTCGAAGCCGGTCTCCGAGGTGAATTCCCCCAGTTTCGTGTCGTTCACCGAAAGATGCGCGAGCACGTACTGGCCGAAGGGCGAGCCTTTGGCCGAATCCACCTGAAGTCCGGCGACCACCTGGGCATCGGGCATCACCATCTGCAGAAGGCCGGGATCGGCGGCGAAAGCGCCCAAGGGCAGGGCAAGGAGAATCGCGAAGCGGGACAACTTTGTCATGGGTACCTCTCTGATGACATTACGAGCGTAGCATGTGGGATGTTCCGGGGCTTTCGGCTTGCTCAAACCGGAACTTGTTCGGTGATCTGGATGCCGTAGGGGTCCAGGCCGACGATTTTGCGGGGGTGGTTGGTGAGTAAGCGAATGGTATGGAGGCCGAGGTCGGAGAGGATCTGGGCGCCCAGGCCGCTTTCATGCTGGAGCTGCTTCTGACCGTCCGGAGTGCCGTAGGAGTGGTTGCGAACGCCGGGGCCGGTTTGATGCAGGTAGACCAACACGCCCGCGCCTTCCTCGGTGATGCGCTCCATGGAGCGGCGAATCAATTCGTGGCACTCGCAATCGGTGGAACCAAAGACGTCGCCATAGATGCAGTGCGAATGCATGCGGACCAGCACGTCGGATTTGCCGGCGATCTCGCCATGCACCAGCGCCAGATGGCGTTCGGGCATGATGGTGCTGGCATAGATCACGGTCTTGAAGTCGCCGAATTCGGTGTGCAGGCAGCCTTCCGATTGGCGGCGGATGAAGCGCTCGGTTTGCAGGCGATAGCGGATCAGGTCGGCCACCGAGATCATGCGCAGGCCGTGCTGTTGGCAGAACTCGGCCAGCTGCGGGACGCGGGCCATGGACCCGTCGTCGTTCATGATTTCGCAGATCACGCCGCCTTGGCGGAGCCCTGCCAGACGCGCCAGATCCACCGCGGCTTCGGTTTGGCCGGCGCGGACCAGGACGCCGCCCTCGCGAGCTCGCAAGGGGAAAACGTGACCGGGACGGGCCAGATCGCTGGGCTTGCTGGCTGGATCGATGGCGACCCGGATGGTGCGGGCGCGGTCGGCTGCCGAGATCCCGGTGGTGACGCCTTCGGCGGCTTCGATGGATTCGCAAAAGGCCGTGCCGAATCGCGAGGTATTGCGCGACGACATGGGCGGCAGTTGCAGCGCGTCGCAGATTTCGGGGCTGAGCGAAAGGCAGATCAGGCCGCGGGCGTGGCGAGCCATGAAGTTGATGATCTCGGGCGTGACCTTTTCGGCTGCGACGGTGAGGTCGCCCTCGTTTTCGCGATCTTCGTCGTCGACGATGACGAGCATCCGGCCGGCCCGAAAGTCCTCGAGGGCTTCGGGGATGGAAGCAAATGGCATGGGGTAAGTACCAGGATAGCAACGGGCGCATGGAGCGAGCCGGCAGTGCCGTCAGAATCCGAGTTTTTGGTCCAAATCCGCGGTGATCCGGGGTAGCCGGTCGGGATTGGTCAAGACGTTGCGGATGCCGTAATTGGCGTAGTTGTCGTAGAGCGCGTCGGCGGCGGCCAGCGCCAGGCTATAGGCCGCGATGGCGTTTTGCCTGGTCATTCCGGACCAATCCTGGCCGCAGGTTCTCCAGGCGGGGGATGGCGTGCGTCGCGGCGAGCTGCCGCAACTGTTCGCGGACGGCGGGCTGCAGCGTATCGCCCGAGAGTTTTTGCGCCAGCCCCTCCTGCAACCAGGCGGGCCAAGGCGTGGACCCGGACGGAATGCCGGTGAGACAGGCGTGCACCAACTCGTGAGCCATGCGCGCGCTGCATTTGCGGTCCTACGTGCGGCGCCGTCGGTCCAAGAAATATGGATGCGGCCGTCGTATTGGCCGCCGCTCCATTCTGCCGCGCCGGTGGTGCGGAGGTACGAATCGCGGCTCTGGACAATGGCGACGATGCGCTCGCCGGAGGAACATCCAAGCTGTGCTGAAATGCGCGAGAAGTCGTCGTCCAGGACCGAAAGAATAGCGCGTGCGGTATCCACCGGAAGCGCTTCGCCTTCGTAGCGCAGCGCAATGTGCAGCGCCAATAAGCTTTTCGCCGCTTCGATCGCTGGCGGCTTCGTGCTTGGCGTCTTCGTAGATGGTTTTCAGCGATTCATTGGGCGCGATGTCCAGCGACTGCTTCCAATAATCGAGCGCGGTGCGTAGTTGGTCCGAGCGATAGGCGGCCAGGCCCGCCAACATCAGGACGTTCGCGTCGTGAGGGTGACGTTGGATGACACTCTGCAATTCTTCCAGCGCCTGGGCGGGCTGGCTGGCATTGAGCATCTGAGCGGCCCGGGCGAGAGCCGGATCGGTGGTGTGCAGCATGTACTGCGTGTTGCCCGGCGCAGGCTGCGATGCAGATACCGGACCCGATGAGGATGCCGACCCGGACGCAGACCGATCCTCTTCGAATTGAGTCAAGCCTGTGAGCGCCGAACCGGGGACGTAGCCCAAAACATCCTTGCCGTTTACGGTGGCGGCGATTTTGAAGCAGTCCGAGCCGTCCGATAGACGGAACCGGAGTTCCACCGGAGTCCCGGCGGGCAGGTTGGCGACCACTTGATCGCCGGATTCACAACCGGAGCGCAGCGGGGTTTGATCGGTCCGCACGGCCATCGCGGCGAAAAAGAACAACACCGGGAACGCCATGTAGCCCGATTTTGGGGCTTAACTCACGCAAAGTCGCTCGGTCGAAACTCCTAGTTTTGGAGGCTGACTCGCTTACGGTCGTGGTTCAGAAAGCGCTATGAAAGCGGCTAGGGTGGCGTACTTCTGGTCCTGGGTCCAGGGCGGACCGATCAACTTGCCTAGCGAATCGATGCGCTTGAGATGTGCGGCGTTGAGGCTCTTTTCCGGCACGGCAGTGACAGGCAGGCTGCACTCTTCGGCGGCCCATAGCAGGACTTCGCGAAACAATACGCCCTCGGCAGTGTGAAGCAGGGGGTGAGCGGCCAGGATTTTTTCGAGCGGCGGGAGAGGTTTCGGGGAACCGAGGATGACGCCGCAGGCCGCGACTTCATGGCCTCGCGATCGAAGAGCCTGGATGGCGACCGAGACGGCCTCGATCGCCAAGGCACGGGAAGAATCGATGGCGCTCTGCACCAGAGCTTCGGCCTTAGGAAACGGCAATTCGGCAGCGGCGTGGTAGGGTTGCTTCGAGCCCGGGATTTCGGGATCAGCGATGATTATTCGATGCCGCTCCAGCACCCGCGGCGCATCGATGGTTCCACCGACAGCCACCAGGGCGGCCCAACCTGAATGCGCCCGGAAGCCTAAAGCCGCACGCATTGCACGCGAATGCGACGGTAGTCGACGGTCCAGACGCCGTCCTGATAGAAGGCCGGACGAAGATGGTCCACCAGCTGACCAACGGCTTCATCGGCGCGGTCAGCTGGCAAATCGCGCAAGTAAGTCCCGGTGAACATACGCAACCAATTCGCCAGGCCGTCTTCTCCTTCAAGCGGTGTTGGACGATCGAAGAGGCTGGCGTCACGAACCTCGAAGCCATGGCGCTCCAGAATCGGAGCATATTCGCCGATGCTGGGGTAATACCAGGGAGAACGTTGGTCGGCGTCGGGGCCAAAGACGACTCGCAGGGCGGCTAGCACGGTGGCGATGTTCCCATGACCTCCGAACTCGGCGATGAATCGGCCGCCGGGGCGCAGGGCCTGCGAAATGGATTTCACCGCTCCTTCGGCATCTTTCACCCAGTGCAGCACGGCATTCGAGAAGACGGCGTCAAAAGGCTCGGGGAAATGGAAGCCGGCAGCGTTACCCTGGACGAACGTGAGATCGGGATAATTCTTGCGGGCTTCTGCGAGCATCTCGGCCGACTTATCGAGTCCGATGACCGTTGCGCCCGAGCGGGCGATCTCAGCAGTCAGCTGGCCGGTGCCGCAGCCGACGTCGAGAATGCGCTCGCCCGCTTGCGGTTTCAACGATTCGAGGAGGCTCGCGCCGAAGCGCCACACGAAAGAATGTTGGGCTTGGTAGCGGGTTGCGTCCCAGGCGCTCACGCCCGTTTGCCGCGCGCGGTTGTTTTCTTGGCCGGCTTGGGAGGAGCTTCCGGCTCGGGCGTCGGCTCATCGGCTGCTTCCGAGGGAATGGCGGCGGGAAGGGCAGCGGCCAACACTTCGTTGAACAGCTCGGCCTTCTTCAGATCTTTCTTGGATGGCGGAGCTTGCTCGTGGCGGTAATCATGATCGTGATAACAGGTGCGGCAGCGGACTTTGGCGGGTTCCGTGTTGACGATGGAAACAATGGCGTGATTCGTTACGCGACGGCATTTAATGCAGTGATCGTCAATTATGTCGCCTAGGCGAAAATCCGACATAGCAAGTGGGTTAGGGCTGAGGGCTCAAAACAGAAATGATAGCACTCCGACCATGGCCGCGCCGAGCATCACCCATAGAGAATCGACACGTGTGATGGCGATAAGGATGAGGCTGAGGACGACGACGGCGAGCGACAGCGGGCCGGTGATGGCATCGCGAGCCAGTGGAACTGCGGCGGACACCAGCAGTCCCGCCCCGGCGAAGAGCACGGATCGGGCGACGGCCCGGGCGCGTGGATGTTCGGCGCGAGTTCCCAGGAAGCGCAGCATGGGAATGATGAGAAATGCGGGTGTGATCATGGCGAGCCAGCCCGCGCATGCGCCCGGAGCACCGGCCACCAGGTATCCGATGCCGACGACGTAAATCCCGTTGGGACCCGGGCCGATGCGGCCGGCGGCGACGGCGGTATTGAGCTGGCGATCGGTGAGGACTTGGCGATGGACTACGAAATCGGTGCGGACGACAGGGAGCGAAGCGAGGCCGCTGAAGGAAGTGAGCGTGGCCTTTACCAGCAATAGATACAGAACGACAAGGTTCATGCTTCAGTCCAGAAGAAACCGATAACTGCCGCGGCGCCGATCACCTGGAGCGGCGAGAGTTTCAGGATGTAGGCTAGGACGAATGCGCCGGTCGAGATGGCGATCGGCTTCAGCCATCCGCCGGGCTTGCATTGCGTGCGAACCAGAAGCAGCGCCGCGCCGACCATGGTGCCGACCGCTGCGGCTACTAATGAGTTCGCGATGGATAATGCGAGTGGGTAGCGCGTGGTGAGATCGTAGGCGCGGGTCAGCCACACCACGAGGACGGACGCCGGAATCGTGATCGCGAGCACGGCCGCCAGCGCGCCTGAGAATCCGAGAATATACCAGCCAGCGGCGGCGCAAAACGCGAGTACATTGGTGCCGGGCGTAAGACGGGCGAGTCCGAAAGCGATGGCGAATTTCTCGGGGCTAAGCCACTCCCGGCGGTAAAACTCACGCTGCAGAATCGCGATGGTAGGATCGCCACCGCCGAAGACCGTGACGCCGACGCGGGAGAAGAGGCGGATGACGGCGGAGAGCCGGGGTTGAGCCATCGGAGTTACTGTAGCAAGCTCAGACGGATTTGCCGATTGAGAGCGAGACCGCGTCTCGCAAAATGCAGGTTGCTTCGGCATCCTGCCGTGGGATGTAAGATCCGCTCCCTCACGGTCGCGGTTCTGCGTTTCCGAACCGCGCGCGTGAGCAAGCGGTGGTCAAGAGCGGTCTTCCTCCAGGATGCGACCGCTATCCCCCACCCGCTTCAGATGATCGCTTCACGATTCGGCATCTTTGAATGGGGAGGTTTGGGCGGCGTCGGTTTTCGAACTTTTGTGCGTTTCATTTAATGCGCGGGAGCCACTGTCGACCCGGGAGCCGGCGCTGGAGGCGCTGCGGGCTTGGCTTTCGTCCACTCGCCCACCCATTCGAGAAACGTGTTGTACCACAGCACCGTGTTTTGCGGCTTCAGGACCCAGTGCCCTTCATCGGGATACAGCAGCAGCTTGGACGGCACCTTTTGCAATTGCAGAGCGGTGTATAGTTGCAGGCCTTGCGTGTAGGGAACGCGGAAATCCAGCTCGCCGTGGATCACCAGCGTGGGCGTGTGGAAATCCTTCACGAAATAACTGGGCGACCACTTGGAGTACGTATCCGGATTGTCCCAGGGCGTGCCGCTGAACTCCCACAGCGGGAACCACAGCTCCTCGGTTGCGCCAAATTCGCTGCGCAGATCGTAAACGCCCGCGTGCGATACCAGCGCCTTGAAGCGCTGCGTATGGCCGAGCATCCAGTCGATCATGTAGCCGCCGTAGGAACCGCCGGCCGCCGCCATGCGATCGGCATCGGCGTAGGGCAGCGGCAGCCACGTGATCCGTCACCGCCATGATGTCGTCGAACGGCTTGCCGCCCCAATCGTCGCTGATGTCTTCGGTGAACTTCTGGCCATAGCCGGTGGAACCGCGCGGATTCGGCATGACGACCACAAATCCGGCCGCCGCGAACACCTGCGCGTTCCAGCGATAGGTCCAGCTTTCGCCCCACTCGCCCTCCGGGCCGCCGTGGATCAGCATCAAAACCGGGTATTTCTGAGTCGGCTGGAAGTTGGGCGGCTTCACAACGAAACTCTGGATGCGCGTTTTGTCCGCGGCATCCACCCAGAAATCTTCCAGCGGAGTGAGGGCATATTGCGCCAGCAGCGCGTCGTTCAAGTGCGTCAGCGCGACGGGCGGGCCGCCGCCGGAGCTCGCGCGATAGATTTCGCTGGGCGCCGAGCCGCTCTGAGCCGTGTAAATCATGGTCTTGCCGTCGCGCGACAACTGCATGTCGTCGAGCGTGCTCGGCACCGCTGACAACCACTCGCGTGGCGCCGCCGACGGCCGGGATCATCTGGATGGCCTGGCGTCCGCGATCGAGCGCGGTGAAGAACAAGGCATTCGAATCGGGCGACCAGGTGAAGCTTTGCACCGGCCGGTCCAGCGAATCGGTGAGCATGTTGGTTTTGCCGGTGGCGCGCTCCAGCACCACCAGCCGCCATCGGTCGCTCTCATAACCGCCGCGCGCCTGGCTGCGATAGGCCAGCCATTTGCCGTCGGGCGAATATTGCGGGCTGGAGTCGGCGCCCGGATTGATGGTGATCTTGATGGATTCGCCGCCGGCGATGGGGACGACGAACAGATCCGCATTGGTGCTGGTGGCCTGCGCGGGATCGGCATTCATCGAATAGCAGACTTCCTTGCAGTCGGGCGAAATCGCGTAGTCGTCCGGGCCGCCCAGCGAAAACGGCGGCACATCGCGATCGCCGGGCGTAAGATCCGTTACCGGGCCGCCGTCGGTATCCACCACCATCAGATGGGAGCGCCGCTTGGTCTGCCACTCGGTCCAATGCCGGTAGAGCAGCGTCGTGTAGCTGCGCGCTTTCACTTTGTTGGTCTTGTCGGCGTCCAGGCGTCCCTTATTGCAGGCGTCGTCCGGACAATCCGGGAAGACGTTGCTGGTGAACACCAGCTTCTTGCCATCGGGCGAAAAGATCACGCCGCCCGCTTCGGTGGAGAGGCTGGTGACCTGGCGGGCGTCTGAACCGTCGGCCTTCATGATCCAGACTTGGGACGAGCCGGCTCGATCGGAAATGAAAGCGATGCGGGAGGAATCGGGCGACCACTCGGGCCGTTCGTTATCAGTTCCCGAGCATGGTGATTTGGCGCGGCGATCCGCCTGCCGTTGCGACGGTATAGATCTGCTTGGGTTTAGTGTTCTGGGCAACGTCGACGGTTTGAACCGTGAATGCCACTGTTTTGCCGTCGGGCGAGAGCTGCGGTTCCTCGATGCGCGCGATCTTGAGCAGGGCCTTGAACGTCGAAGGGTAGCTTTTGGGCCGCCAGGCTAGACGCGAACAGGAACGCAACACGGCATGGGACGCGCAAACGGCATATGCCTCGATTGTATGCCAGGCCGCGGGCCGGAAACTTTTACGGCTATAAAGCCAGCTTGCCTTCGTATTGCATGTCGCTCAGATGGAACTTTTCCTCCACTTTAACGCGGCGGATATTGAGAATGAAATCCACTTCCTTGTCGCCTGCCGTGATGGGATTGGTGCGCGGGAACAGGAAGCGGACGCCTTCGGATTCCGTCGGGCCCGTCGATCTGGACGTCCTGAGCGTAGATGGAACTCTTCCCCTTGGGCGCGAGTTGGGCGGCATCCAGCAGTTGGGAGCGCATGGCATCGCTGTTCTGATTGCGGCGCTGGCTGTTGTCGTTCGTTACTATCCGAGGTCTGGTCGTCGGGATCGTTGGAGCGGCTTCGCTGGCGCGGCATGCGCAACCCAAGCACGGTGACGACGTAATACTTTTCAGTCGCGGCAGTCGCCGCCTTCAACTCGTCCGCTGAACCGGAGCCTTGGCGCATCAGAGCCTGCTGAATCGGCTGCGCGCTGTCCCACCGGATGGTCAGGTTCATGGGGCCCACCTGCGACCCGTCTCCGCCATTGGATCCGCTCGGGTAATTTCCACCCCCGCCGCCCTGCTTGGGTAGCCACCACCGCCGCCGGGAAAGCCGCCGCCACCGCCGCCCGGGATCCGCCGCCGCCGAACCCGACCCCCGCCCGGCCCCCGCCGCCGCCACCACGACGCATCTGCGTCTGCTCCGGCTGAACGGTCTTGCTTTTGGCCCACGGCGAGTCGTTCAATATTTTGTTGATTTCTTCGCTAGTCCACTGGGAGGCGTCCTTCGTCTTCCACGAGTCGGCGGCGAAAAGCACGAGCGCGCATGCCGCGCTGGCCGCGCCGAGGCGCAAGGGTCTCATAAGATGCATACTGGATCGCGAGACGCTGTGCAGAATGCCCACGTTACGCTAAACTCATTGTCAGTGCTCGCAAACATTGTCAACTTTTGTAATTCGCGTTTCTTCGGTTAACCTCTTTAGGTGGGATACGTCGGTAACTTAATTCGTCTCGATATGAAATCAAAACTTCTTCTTTCCTTACGCTGTTCCTGGCGGCTTGCGGATTTCTCGCGGCAGCCGAGACTGACGCCGCGCAGATGCTGGCGACGGCGCCTTTACGTTTTGAACCAGCGGCCTTCACGGCAGCGCGGATGATTTATTTGTCGCTCGCGGCGCCCGCTTTCATTTTGAATTTACGCGCGATGAAGCCGCTTTACGGGCAGGCGACAAGGATGTTCGCCTGCACTTCGACGGCGCGAACCAGCGCGCGCAGATCTCCGGGGCGGATCTCCAGCCGTCCACCACCAACCTGTACCTTGGCAACGATCGCTCGAAGTGGCGCCATGGGATCGCCAACTATGGCCGCGTGCAAGTGCCAGGACTCTATCCAGGGATTGACTTGGCTTACTATGGCAACGGGGGGCGCCTGGAATACGATCTCACGGTTAAAGCCGGGGCCGATCCGCGGCAGATTCGATTGCGATTGGAAGGCGGCGACGCGACCGTGAATCAGCACGGGGATCTGGTTTCCGATCTGATTCAGAAACATCCCGTGGCCTATCAGATTGCGGCAGATGGATCGCGCCGATCCGTTGACAGCCGCTATCGTAAGAATGCCGACGGTTCCTATGGGTTCGCGCTCGGGTCGTATGATCACTCGCGCGAGCTTGTGATCGATCCACTTCTCGTCGCGCACTATTTTTCGGGCAGCTACCAGGACATCGCCGAGGGCATCGGGCACGACTCCAAAGGCCTGATTTACGTCGCGGGCATTACCAGCTCCTCCGACATCCCGCTGACTGGAGCCTCATTGCAGAGTACCCAAGGCGGTGGTCTAGACCTATTTTTCGCCGTGATTAATCCGGCCCTGTCGGCTAGCTCGCAAGTCATTTATACGACCTATATCGGCGGTACGGGCGACGAAAACTTCGGCGGGATGATGGTGGGTCCCAACGGCGACGTTTACATGACCGGTTCCACCGGGTCGTCCAATTTTCCCCTGCAGAACGCCGCGCAAACCGCGCTGGCCGGAAACTCGGCGGATCCGGACGCGTTTGTTTTGTGGCTGAGCCCGACGCAGACTTTGCAGTATTCCACCTATTTCGGAGGCAGCGGAAGCGACATCGGCAAAGCGATCGCCGTGGATTCGAAAGGAAAACTTTGGATCGACGGCAATACCCAATCCACCGATTTGCCGAATACGGGCGGTTTCCAGGACTCGTTGATTGGCACGCAGAACATGTTCGTGGCGGGCTTCGATCCGTCGCTTTCAGGGACGGCGACGGAAATCTATTCCATCTACATCGGCGGCACGCATTGGGACGAAGCTTTTGGCGTGGCCGTTGCGCCGGATGGAACCATCTGGCTTGCGGGCGGCACGTTTTCGCCCGACATCTGGATCGTGGGAAGCCCCACTCTGCAGGGAGCGTATGGCGGCGATGGCGATGCTTACATTGCTCACATCAATCCCAGCAAAGGCGCGAACGCGCTGCTGTATGCCAGTTTCCTGGGTGGAAACGGCATCGACGAGGCCACCAGCCTGGTTCTCGACCCGGCCGGACGCCTGATCCTGAGCGGGTATACGCTGTCGCCGAATTTCCCGGTCAGCGGCAACGCGTTTCAGAAGACCTACGGAGGCAACACGGACGCGTTCATCACGATTGTGAATCCGGTGGGCTCTTCACAACTGGTTTATTCCACCTATTTCGGCGGAGATGGAGCGGACGCGGCTTACGATCTGAAAGAAGACAGCGACGGCATAATCTATGTTTCCGGTTACACGGAATCAGCGGGCCTGCCGGGCACCTCCAACGCTTTGCAGCCGCTGTACGACGATAGCCTGGATGGTTTTGGATTGAAACTGGACCCGACCAAGGCCGGCGCCGATGGGATCGATTACTTTACCTATCTGGGAAGCGGCGGGCTGCAGGTGGCGTACGCGGTGGATTTCGATTCGAAGGGCGATATGTTTCTGGTAGGGTCCACCAGCACGGGACTTCTGGGCCAGTTTGGGGGACCGGAGCGGGCGACGATCGACGGAAACGTCGACGCGTTTCTGATCGGCTTCAGCGCCGCTGCTTCGTCGCCGATTACCACCACGGCCAGCACCAACGGGACTTCCGGAGCGCACATCAGGCGCCGGCATCTGCCGGTATCCCCGCACCGGTGACACCGTTTTCTCCAAAGCGGTGAGAATTGGACTATAGTAGCTGCCAGGAGGTTTCACATGTCCCATGGGATCTCGCTCCTGGCGTGTTCCGTTCTAGCGGTTCTGGTTCTCCCGCTAGCTGGACAAGATCGCCCTAACCTTTCCGGCACTTGGCAATTCGACAGCGCCAAGAGCCAACTTCACACCGTGACAATCGCCGGCGCCACTTGGACGATCGCCGAAAACGACGATTCCATTCAGATCACCGAAAGCGAAGACGGAGCCAAGAAGAAGATCGAATTGAAGTGCACCACCGACGGCAAGGAATGCAAGATCGCAGGCGAGAAGGCGACGGCATCCTTTTGGTACAACGGCCCCCTGCTGGTGGAGATGGAAAGCAAGGGCGATCGCGTAACGCGCTACAGAATGAAGCTGAGCGAAGACGGAAAAACGCTCACCGTGGATTCTACGCCCATTGTGCCGAAGTCCACCCAGGACGACGTGCTAGTGTTCCAGAAACAGGCCTGAAGCAGGGCGCCCTCCGTTGCACCGCGCCTAGTGGTTGTGGTGGAACTTGCGCTTCAAGTCCGGATAGAATTCCTTGAGGATGTTGAAGAGCGAGTCATAACCGATCTCAACGCTCATGCGCGTGAACACGCCGCTCACGCTGCGCTCGCTGGACGGATAGTAGGTCATCGATAGCCCGCCCGAGGCGATATTGCCGAGGAACTCCGAGGTGTTGAAGCGGGCGTTGCCCGAATCGCTGTGCGTGATCAAGATGCGCGATAGCGCGTAGCCGATGCGTTTGAAAGCGCCGCCGTGTCCCAGCCGGTAGTAACGCGGGTCTTCATGCAGCAGGGTAGGGAAGACGGCGGTCACGAATAATTCGTTGGTGAAGCCGTCGGTAAAATCGGCGCCGTAGCGCTTGGCGTAACCCATGGCACCTTGTCCATAACCAGCCTTCTGGTTCTCGGCTTGTTCGATTCCGGAGGTAATGCTGGTGAAAACGAAAGTGAATGGATCGAAGTAGTGCTCCACTAACCCGAATTTTTCGGCAGTAGTCAAGGCTACGATCGGCTGGTTCGGATCGTTGATGGTTTTGTAGTTCGGAAGCACTTTGAACATGCGGTGGTCGTCGGCCGCATTATCTTCCGCCGTCGAAGGTGCAGGGGCCGAAGGAGCGACGTCCTGGCAAAAGACGCTTCTAGGCGAGGCGCACAGCAGCGTCGCGAAAAGGCACACGTAGAATTTCAGATTATCTCCCCTGGACTGACTTTCCTTATTCTACTTCATCTCCGCTTGTCCGGCCTTCGATGAGTTTGTGTCAGACGGCGCCGTGGTTTCAGGGCTCGCGGGGGCGTCGGCGAGTCTCTCGATAACAACCTTAGCGATGCGGTTGTGATCCATCCCCAAAATCGTAAATTTGCGCCGGCCGTATTCCAGCGCTTCGCCAGGTTTGGGAATGTAGCCGAGCTGAAACAGCAGAAACCCGGCCAAACGTTTCGAAGCCCGCGTCGCCGGGCAGATCCAAACCGTATTGTGTATCCAGATCGCGGATGGTGATGGCGCCGTCCACCTCGATGAGCGGCGCTTCGGCTGCTGGGCGAGGCCGCTTCAAGTCGTGCTCGTCGCCGATTTCGCCGAAAATCTGTTCGAGCGCGTCCTCCAGCGTCACCAAGCCGACGATAGTGCCGAACTCGTCCACCACGATGGCCATGTGGGTGTGGGTGGTGCGGAATTCTTCGATCAAATCGTCCAACGGTTTCGTTTCCGGAACCACCAGCGGCTTGCGCAGCACACGGGATAAGTGGAACGGACGCAAGGCGCGTTTCCTGGCGTTGGCGAGGCGGCGCTCTTCCCAGATCCGCATCATGTCTTTGTAATGGACGTAGCCGATGATGTGTTCGGGATCGCTCTCGTAGACCGGCAGGCGCGAGTATTCATGTTCGCGCATGCGCCGCAGAACCTGATCGAGGCTGGCGTCCACGGAAACGGAAATGACGGCGTTGCGCGGAACCATGATTTCGCGAGCGTAATAGTTCGGAAGTTCCAGCAGCGCTTGGATGGCGTCCTCTTCAAAGCGATGCAGATGGCCTTCGGTGCGGCTGGAGCTGATGATGAACTTCAACTCTTCCGCCGAATGGCCGCCACCGCCATGGCCGCCCCGTAAGCCGATCCAGCGTGAGACAGCGGCCGCCGATCCCTCGGCGAAATAGGTGAGCGGCGCGGACACGCGGGAGAAAACCAGGAGCGCGGGCGCCACCAGGATCGCCAGTCGATCGGCCTTTTCGATAGCCAGATTCTTGGGCACCACCTCTCCAAAAACAATATGCGCATAGCTGATGAGCAGGAAGGCGATGGCGAAACTTACGCCGTGCCACACCGCTGCGAAGCGCGGCTGTATGAGCGGATGAAACGCGGATTCGAGCAGCTGATAGACGCTGTTTTCGCCGGCCCATCCAAGTCCCAGGCTGGCGAGCGTCACCCCGGCCTGCGTCATGGAAAGCAAGCGCGATGGATTTGCCAGCAAAGTGAGCGCGGCTTGAGCGCCCACCTGTCCCTCTTCGGCCAGCGTCCGCAAACGGCTCTTGCGAACCGAAACCAAAGCGACCTCGGCGGTGGCGAAGAAGGCGTTCAGCATCAACACCACGGCCAGGAGCACGAAGCGGTAGGCCATGGTATTAATGCACGGAGTTCGAAGGGCGGTACGCTAGAATCGTCCCAGTGCGACCCCTCACAACGGACTTTGGAAAAGTCCTGCAGTTCATCAACTTGAGCATAGCGGTTTTGCTGGTGCTTGGTCTCGGCGTAGTGTATTGGTTTGCGTATCGTCCGCTGCCGAAAACTTCCGGGCAGATCGACGCGCCGATTTCCGCGCAAGCCAAAGTGGAGCGCGACGCGCTGGGCGTTCCACACATTTCCGCCGCTCAATGGGAGGACGCGATCTTCCTGCAAGGCTACGTAACGGCGCAGGATCGGCTGTGGCAGATGGACGCGCTGCGGCGGCTGGCGGCCGGTGAATTGTCTGAAGTCCTGGGGCCGTCCGCGCTGGAATTGGATCTGGAAGCGCGGCGCCTCCGGTTGCGGCGGGTAGCCGAACAAGACGTTCGCACGCTGCCTTCCGGCGATCGAGCGGTGCTGGCGGCCTATGCGCGCGGCGTGAACTACTTCATGGAAACGCATCGCGGAGCGCTTCCGCTTGAATTCACGCTGTTGCATTACGATCCCAGGCCCTGGACCATCGCGGACAGCGTTCTGTGCGGCCTTCAAATGTATCGCAACCTGACCACCACCTGGCGCGATGAGATCCGTAAAGCCACCATGCTTTCCGGCGGCGATAGGGCGTTAGTGAATCTACTGTTTCCATTGCGGGCCGGTTCCGAATTCCAGCCCGGCTCGAATGCCTGGGTTGTTTCGGGCAAACTGACAGCCAGCGGCAAGCCGATTCTCGCGAACGATCCGCATCTGGAGTGGTCCATTCCCGCCACCTGGTATCAGGTGCATCTCAAAGCGCCGGGCCTGGATGTGACCGGAGTTTCGCTGCCGGGCCTTCCGTGCGTGATTATCGGCCATAACGCGCGCGTGGCTTGGGGCGTGACGAATCTGGGCTTCGACGTACAAGATCTGTATGTCGAAAAGATCGACCCGCAAACCGGTCGCTATCTCTTTCGCGGCCAGGTGGAGCAGGCGCGCTCGGAATCGGAGTGGATTCGGGTTAAGGGCGCGCGAGCCGTGGAGTTCCGGCAGTGGGTGACGCGGCACGGGCCGGTGGCGTTCTCTGAAAACGGGCATTATTTTACCCTGCGCTGGACTGCGACGGAGCCGGACGGATTCGTATTTCCCTTTCTGGATATCGACCGCGCCGGCAACTGGAGTGACTTTACCGCTGCCGTAGCGCGTTATCCTGGACCGGGTCAAAACTTCGTCTATGCCGACGTGGATGGCAATATCGGCTATCAGGCGGCAGGCCGGCTTCCCATTCGCAAGAACTACAACGGCGATGTACCATCGGACGGCAGCTCGGGTGATTTCGAATGGGAAGGCTATATCCCGTTCTCACAGATGCCGACGTCCTACAATCCGGCGCGCGGCTGGGTTGTGACTGCGAATCAAAACCCGTTTCCGGAGAATTATCCGTACCGCGTCAATGGGGAGTTTGCCGCGCCGTATCGTTCTCTTGAGATTCGGGACCGCCTGATCGCGCGCACCGGTTGGAAGCCGCAGGATATGTTAGGCGTGCAGAAGGACGTATATTCGTCGTTTGCGGCCCATCTGGCGCGTAAAATTGTAAACGCGTATGACCACGTTAAGCCGGCCAAACCGGAACTGCGGGAGGCCGTGGCGCTGCTTCGATCGTGGAACGGGCAAATGGAGAAGAAGACGGCCGCACCGCTTCTGGTCACCCTCAGCTACCAGCAATTGGAGAAGCGGGTGGTGAAGGCCGCCTGGCCGGGAAACGCCAATGTTTATGAGTCTACGATGGCGCCGGCGGCGATCCAAAATATTGTCGATTCCAATGGCCGCCTCTTTTTTCGAGATACCGATCAGGCGCTGATGGACGCGCTCGCGTCTGCGATCGAAGAAGGACGGAGCACCCAAGGCAGCAACCTGGCGCGATGGGATTACGGTAGCTATAATCGTCTGACCATCAAGCATCCGGTAGGAAGCCACTTGCCGGTGCTGGGAGTATATTTCAACATCGGACCGGTGGAGATGAGTGGATCGTCCACCACGATCAAGCAGACTTCGGGCGCGCTCGGGCCATCCATGCGATTCGTCGCGGATCTCGGGAACTGGGACGGGTCGTTGAACAATATTGATATCGGGCAGTCGGGGCAGATTCTATCGGGGCATTACAAGGACCAGTGGGATGCGTATTATGTGGGCGAAAGCTTCCCGATGCAGTTCGACAAGGTGGCTGCCAAAGACACCTTGGTTATAACGCCAAAGTAGATTTAGCCACAGATGAACACGGATGCACACAGATCTACGCGATGGTCGGTTCCGGGAACGCTTGCTTCGTGCGTTGCTTGTGCCGCTGGATCCTCTCGAGCACAGCCGCCATGTACGTATAAAACACCGGCGTGAGATACAGCGTGACCAACTGTGAGAACAGCAGTCCGCCGACCACCACCAGGCCCAGGGGCTGCCGCGCCTCGCCGCCCGCGCCGTAACCGAGAGCAATGGGAACCGCGCCCAGCAAGGCCGCCATGGTGGTCATCATGATCGGCCGGAAGCGGATCAGGCAGCCTTCGTAGATCGCCTTCATTGGCGTGAAACCCTGGTTCCTCTCGGCTTCCAGCGCGAAATCGATCTGCATGATCGCGTTCTTCTCCACGATGCCGATCAGCATGATCAAGCCCACGAACGCGTAGATGTTCAAGTCCATGTGGAACAGATAGAGCGTCAGCAGCGCGCCGAAACCGGCCGAGGGCAGTCCGGAGAGAATCGTGAGCGGGTGGATGTAACTCTCATACAGAATTCCGAGCACGATGTAAACCACCAGGATCGCGACAATCAACAGAATCCAGAGATTTCCGAGCGAGCTTTGGAAGGCTTTGGCCGCGCCTTGAAAATCGGTCGTGATGCCGGACGGCAGGGTCTGGCTCGCGAGATCCTGGACCTTAGACACCACGTCGCCCAGAGCCACGCCGGGCTTCAGGTTGAACGAAATCGTTACGGCATTCAGCTGGCCGTAATGATTGATGGTCTGCGGTCCGGTATTCTGCTTGAGCTTGGCCAGCGTGTCGAGCGGAATCAACGGACCGTTTGACGATTTGAAATACAGCAACGATAGCGCGTGCGGATCGGCCTGGTATTGCGGCTTCAGCTCCAGCAGCACCTTGTATTCGTTGATGGCGGCGTAGATGGTGGAGACCCAGCGCGGACCGTAGGCATCGTAGAATGCGTTCTCGATGGCATCGGCGTTCACCTGCAGCGCCGCGGCTTTGTCGCGATCGATGGTCACGTTCACCTGCGGCGCGAGGATCGCAAGGTCGCTGGTGACGTCCTCCACTTCGGGCAACTTCTCGATTTCCTTTTGCAGTTGTGCCGCGCCTTTGTAGAGCTCCTGTTTGTCGGGCGACTGCATTGAAAACTGATACAGGCTCTTGGTCACTTGGCCGCCGATCCGGATGGTGGGTGGATTCTGCACATAGACGCGCATGCCGGGGAAATTCGCGAGCTTCGGACGCAGATCGGCGATGATGTCGTTCACCAGCTGCTTGCGCTCCGAGCGCGGCTTGAGATGCACCACCAGTTCGCCGTAGTTGGGGCCGCCCAGCGTCGAGGCCGACGTGCCGCCCACCGTCGACATCAAAGCTTGAACATCCGGATGGGTGCGGAACACTTCGGCGACCTGCTTTTGATAGTCCACCATTTGGTAATACGAAGTGCCTTGCGCGGCCTCGGTGACAGCATAGATCTGATCGGTGTCCTGATCGGGAATGAAGCCCTTGGGGATCTTCGCGAACATGACGACGGTGCCAGCCAGCACCAGCAACGACGCCAGCATGGTGAGGGCGCGATGGCGCAACACCACCTGAAGCGTCCGATCGTAGACGCGCAGCATAGCCTCAAAGAAGCGCTCCGTGATGCGATAGAACCAGGACCGCTTTTGCTCCTCGGGCGATCGCAGGAAGCGCGAGCACAGCATCGGCGTCAGCGTTACGGACACGATGCCCGAGATCAAAATCGCCACGCAAATGGTCACCGCGAATTCGCGGAACAGCCGGCCCAGAATTCCGCCCATGAACAAGACGGGGATGAAGACCGCGGCCAGCGATAACGTCATCGAGACGATGGTGAAGCCGATTTCTTTCGATCCGGTCAGCGCGGCGTGCAGCGGTTTCTCGCCCATTTCCATGTGGCGGAAAATATTTTCCAGCATCACGATGGCGTCGTCCACCACGAAGCCGACCGACAGAATCAGCGCCATCATCGACAGATTGTCCAGGCTGTAGTGCAGCAGGTACATCACGGCGAAGGTTCCGATGATGGAGAACGGCAGCGCCAGGGCCGGAATCACGGTGGCCGAGACGTTGCGCAGGAACAGGAAGATCACCATGACCACCAGACCCAGCGTCAGCAGCATGGTGAACTGCACGTCTTTATACGACTCGCGAATGGTGTCGGAGCGGTCGTACAGAATGTCCATTTTTACCGACGGCGGCATCTCGGACCGGAAGGTCGGCAGCAGATTCTTCACGGCGTCCGTCACGGCGATGGTGTTGGTCCCTGGCTGCCGCTGCACGCCCAGGATGATGGCGCGCTGCGATCCCTCTTTGGTGAAGAACCAGGAAGCCGTCTTGTCGTCCTCCACGCTGTCGATCACGTTGCCCAGTTGCTCCAGCCGCACCGGCGACCCGTTGCGATAGGCCACGATCAGCGGCCGGTACTGCGCGGCGCTCATCAATTGGCCGGTGGCCTGCAAAGTGAACGCCCGCTGCGGCCCGATGATGCTTCCAGTGGGCAGGTTGACGTTCCAGCCCGACAGCGCGGTCTGAACTTCGTTGATGCCGATCTGGCGCGACGCCAGCAAATGCGGGATCCAATTGCGCGTGCACGGCGTACTTCTGCGCGCCCAACACCTGCACTTGCGCGACGCCCGAGACCATCGAGATGCGCTGGGCGATGCGGGTCTCGGCGTATTCGTCCAGCGTCCACAGCGGCAGCGTTTTCGAAGTGATCGCGAGATACAGAATCGGCTGGTCCGCGGGATTCACCTTGGTGAAGGTCGGCGGCGTGGGCATGCCTTGCGGCAGCAGGCGCGCGGCCTGCGTGATGGCGGACTGCACATCCACCGCCGCGCCGTCCAGGCTCTTGGTGAGCACGAATTCGAGCGTCACCTGCGTGGACCCGAGCGAATTGGTCGACGTCATCGAATCCAGGCCCGAGATATTCGAGAACTGGTTTTCGAGCGGAGTGGCCACCGCCGACGCCATGGTTTCGGGACTCGCGCCGGGCAGGCTCGCGGTCACCAGCAGGGTCGGGAAATCGACGTTCGGAAGATCGCTGACGGGGAGCGAGCGGTACGCCACCAGTCCGAACAGCGCGATGGCCGCCATCATCAAGCTGGTGGCGATGGGCCGGCGAATGAATGTTTCCGAGAAGTTCATTTTCTAGCGTGCGCCACAATTAGTCCGCGCCAACATGCGCTCCTTCGAGAGGCGGAAGCTCGATAGTTCTACGCTTGCGGCCGCGCCACCATTCCAGCACTCCGGCCATATAGGTGTACACCACGGGCGTCAGATACAGCGTCATCAATTGCGAAAACAGCAAGCCGCCCACCACGGCCAAGCCCAGAGGACGCCGCGACTCGCCGCCCGCGCCATAACCCAGAGCGACCGGAACCGCGCCCAGCAGCGCCGCCATGGTGGTCATCATGATGGGCCGGAAGCGGATCAGGCAGCCTTCATAAATCGCTTCGAGCGGCGTCTTGCCTTCCTTGCGCTCGGCCTCCAGCGCGAAATCGATCTGCATGATGGCGTTCTTTTTCACGATGCCGATCAGCATCATCAGTCCGACAAAGGAGTAGATGTTGAGATCGGCGTGGAAAATCATCAGCGTCAGCAGCGCGCCCACGCCGGCCGAAGGGAGTCCGGAAAGAATCGTCAGCGGATGAATGTAGCTTTCATACAGCACGCCCAGCACGATGTAGACCACCAGAACCGCGATGATCAGCAGCAGCGTCAGGTTCTTGAGCGAGCTTTGGAACGCCTGCGCCGTGCCTTCGAAACTCGCGGTCATGGTGGCGGGCAGCACGCGCCGGGCGGTATCTTGCACCATGTTCACGGCGTCGCCCAGCGCTACGCCCGGCTTGGCGTTGAACGAAACCGTGACGGACGGGAACTGCCCGGAATGGTTGATGCTTTGCGCGCTGGCGCTCTCTTTTAGCGACGCGAAATTATTCAGCGGCACCAGCTGACCGCTGGGCGTCTTGAAAAATAGCTTGGACAGGTAATCGGAAAACTCCTGATACTTGGGCGAAACCTCCATCAGCACCTTGTATTGGTTGGTGGGGGCGTAGATGGTGGACGACCAGCGCGGGCCGAAGGCGCTATACAAGTCGGATTCGATCTGGTTGGCATTCAGGCCGAGCGCGGCTGCGCGATCGCGATCGATATTCAGGTTCACCTGCGGGTTCTTCACCTGCAAGTCCGTGGTCACGTCGATCAAGCCCGGCAGCTTTTCGATCTCATGCTGCAACTTCTGCGCTTGCGCGTAAAGCTCTACCGTGTCGGGCCCTTGCAACGTGAAATCGTACGCCGATTTGGTCTGATGGCCCCCGAAGCGCAGGCTCGGCGGAGCCACTAGGAACACACGGATGCCGGGGAATCCCGACAATTTTGGCCGCAGCTCGGCAATCACCTGGGTCAAGCGACAACTCGCGCATTTTGCGCGGCTTCAACGTGGTCCAGAAACGCGGTGTATTGGTGGTGTCGGCCTGCGACATAAACGAATCGATATTCGGATCCTGGCGCAGGATGGCGGCCACGCGCTGAACATAATTCACCATCTTGTAGTAGGAAGTGCCTTGCGCGGCTTCGAGCGTGACCATCATGGAATCGTTGTCTTCCTCCGGGAGGAATCCTTTGGACACCGCGCCAAAAAGATAAATGGTTGCGCCAATCAAAGCGAAAAACACCACCGCCATTGCGTAATGGTGTTTCAGCACCGAACGCAAGCTGCTTTTGTAGCCATTCAGCATGGAATTGAAGAGACGTTCCATGCCTCGGCTGAACCAGGACTGCCGCTGCTGGCGCGGGTCCTTCAAGAACCGGCTGCACAGCATGGGCGTCAGCGTGATGGAGACCAGGCCCGAAATGAAGATCGCAGTGCACAGAGTCACCGCGAATTCCTTGAACAGGCGGCCGATAATTCCGCCCATGAAGAGCACCGGGATAAAGACCGCGCCCAGCGAAATGGTCATCGACACGATGGTGAATCCGATTTCGCGCGACCCCTTCAGCGCGGCGTTGAACGCCGTCTCGCCCTTTTCCATATGACGGACGATGTTCTCCAGCATCACAATGGCGTCGTCCACCACGAAGCCGATGCATAGGATCAGCGCCATCATCGAGATGTTGTCCAGGCTGTAATTGAGCACGTACATCACTGCGAACGTGCCCAGAATGGAGAAGGGCAGCGCCATGGTCGGGATCAGCGTGGCCGAAGCGTTGCGCAGAAAGAGGAAAATCACGGCGATCACCAGGCCCAGCGTAATGGCCATGGTGTACTGGATATCGCGAAATGCTGTGCGAATGTTGCCGGAGCGGTCGCCACGCACCGTGAGCTTCACCGACGGCGGAAGATGAGCCTGCAGCGATGGCAGCACGCGCCGGATCTCGTCGCAGATTTCGATGGTGTTGCTGCCCGCCTGGCGCATGACGCCAAGTTGCACCGCCCGTTCCACCGTGGTGTGGGTGTTCGCCCAAGAGGCGTTCTTGTCGTTTTCGATGCTATCGATTACGTTGGCGACTTCTTCTAGCCGCACCGGCGCTCCATTGCGCCATGCCACCACCATTGGGCGATAGTCGGCCGCGTGCATAAGCTGGCCGTTGGCTTGGATGTTGTAGGCGGTGTGCGCTCCGTAGAGCGTGCCCACCGGCGTGTTGACGTTCCAGCCGTTCAGCGCCGAATCGATTTCGTTCAGTCCAAGATGCTTGGCGTTGAGTTTATCGGGATCCACCTGTACCCGGACCGCATATTTCGCGCTGCCCCACACCTGCACTTGCGCGACGCCTGAAACCATGGAGAGACGCTGAGCCACCAAAGTCTCGGCGTATTCGTCGATCTGCCAGAGCGGAAGCGTCGCGCTGGTGAGCGCCATAAACATGATGGGCTGGTCGGCGGGATTGGCCTTGCGGAACGATGGCGGAGCTGGCAGCCCGGCTGGCAGCAGGGGCGTGGCTTCGGAAATTGCGGTTTGCACGTCCACCGCGGCGCCGTCGATTTCGCGATCCAGATCGAACGTCAGGCTGATTTGCGTACTGCCCGTCGAACTGGTCGACGTCATGGTGTCCAGGCCGGCGATGGAGGTGAATTGCCGTTCTAAGGGCGTCGCTACCGCCGAAGCCATGGTAGTGGGGTCCGCTCCTGGCAGGCCGACCTGCACCTGGATGGTGGGGAAATCGACGCTGGGAAGATCGCTCACCGCCAGACCGCGATAGGCCACCACGCCAAAAAGCGCGATGCCAGCCATCAGTAAACTGGTGGCAATCGGCCGGCGGATGAAGACTTCCGATACGTTCATGGCCGTGACTCCGGATGTTCAAAGTGGGGCGGACGCCCTCGTCCGCGCCGGACCCCCAGGTCCGGCAGCTCAGCCGAATGCAAAACAGAAGCCGACGGGGGCGTCGGCCGCGGTCCAGGGGGACCGCCCCACACAGCGAGTTGTGCGATGAATCGATGCGTCACGGCACTAGCTGGTTTTCGCTGGTGGCCGGCCACCGCCGGCTTCGCGTCCGTCTTGGATTTGAACGTGGCTACCAGGCGTCAACCGGAGTTGGCCCTCTGTTACCACCGTCTCGCCCGGCGTCAGGCCGCGGTCGATCACCAGTTCCTGATCCACGCGCGTTCCGGTGACCACCGGCCGCATCTCCACCGTTCGGTCTTGCTTGACCACGTAGACAAACTGGCCGTCCTGGCCGGTTTGCACAGCTTGATTCGGAACGACGGTGGCGTGCGGGTGCGTGGTAAGTCCTAACGTCACGCGCACAAACTCGCCAGGCCAGAGCTTATTATCGGCGTTCGGAAACGTGCCCTTCAGTTTGATGGTTCCCGTGGTGGCATCCACGGAATTGTCGATGAACGTAAGCACGCCGACCTCTTGCGTGCCGGAATCGGCCTGCGGAGCGGCATGGACCGGAAGTTGCCCTTGTCCCATGTAACGCTTGATGTCCCCTAGCTGGGCTTCGGGAACCGAGAATGTCACGTAGATGGGCTGCACCTCGGTAATGGTCATCAAGTCCGTGGTGTTGGCGGCCACTACGTTGCCTTGTTTCACTGCGATGCTGCCCGTTCGGCCGTTGATGGGCGACTGAATCGTGGTGTAGCCCAACTGGACTTGGACGGTCTCGACCGCGGCTTTATCAGCCACAATCTGCGCACGGGCGCTTTCGATGGCGGCTTTGTCGGCCAGCACGGTTTGCGAAAGTGCGTCGGCGCTGGAACGCATCTGGTCGGCTTGTTCCCGCGAAACTACCCCTTGATCGAACAATCCGCGATAGCGTGTGGCCTGGTCCTGGGCGTACTTCTCGTTGGCGATGTCGCGCGCTAAATTCGCCTGCGCCTGGCTGAGCGCCGCCGTATCGCGAGCCAGATTGGCTTGCGCCTGGCTCAGTTGGGCTTCGAGCGGCCGTCCGTCGATGGTGAACAGCAGGTCGCCCTTCTTCACCGAATCGCCCTCGTGGAAGGAGACTTTGGTCAGCTCGCCGCCCACTTGCGCCTTCACGGCGATGGTGGAGTACGCTTCCACGTTTCCGATGACATCCACGTTGATCGGCACATCCCGTTGGGACACCGTCGCAACCACTACCGGGACCGGCCCCCCCTCGCCACGGCCTCGACCCGCCGGGCCGCCGGCCTTTACGCTGGAGTTGTTGCATGCGACTAAAGCGATCGAGACCGCCACGGTCGCGATAACTGCCAGAAGCTTCGAGGCTTTCTTCTTATGATTCATGGAAATGTTGTTTCGGCCCGTTACGCTGTATACAGGTTTGAAATAGGGGCGTCCCCCGGGCTCCCAAGGTTACCTGGCAAACATAATTATCTATAAGTATACCTGTATCTTACGAAGCACAACGGGCAGGCGCCGCTGCCGGAGCGAACGCCTATTCCGTCCGGGCTTTGGAATCGATCAAACGTTGGATGTTTGCCAGGAATTCGTCCACTTTCAGCGCTCCCTGATCGGCGTGCTTGCGGTTGCGCACAGAAACGGTGTCCTCCTGCGCCTCGCGATCGCCCACTACGAGCATATAGGGGACCTTTTGCAGCTGGGCTTCGCTGATTTTGAGATTCACTTTTTCCTTGCGATCGTCCAGCTCGACGCGTATCCCGGCCGCCGCCAACTGATCGACCACCGTTCGCGCGTAATCCACGTGACGGTCCGTGATCGGAAGCACCACTGCTTGCACCGGCGCCAGCCATACCGGGAACGCGCCCGCATAGTGTTCGATCAGAATGCCGAAGAAGCGCTCGATGGAACCATATAAAGCCCGATGCACCATCAGCGGCTGGTGCTTTTTGCCGTCTTCGGCCACGTATTCCAGGTCGAAGCGCCGCGGCAGCGTGAAATCGAACTGGACGGTCGAAAGCTGCCACAACCGCCCGATCGCGTCCACCAGCTTCACGTCGATCTTCGGCCCATAAAACGCCGCTTCGTCGGGCATGACCTTCACTTTGATGTTCAGGCGTTCGGTGGCGCGTTTGAGCGCATTTTCCGCCAGCTGCCATTGTTCAGGCGTGCCATCGTACTTGCCGCTGATGCCGCCGTCCCAGGTGGAAAGCTCGGCTTCGTAATCGTCGAATCCAAAAGTGCTGAGAGCGTCGATGGCGAACTGCAAACAGCTGACCACTTCGTCTTCGATCTGCTCCGGCGTGCAGAAAATGTGGGCGTCGTCCTGCGTGAAACCGCGCACGCGCATCAGACCGTGCATCACGCCCGATCGCTCGTAGCGGTACACCGTGCCCAGCTCGCCCAGCCGCACCGGCAGATCGCGATAGCTGTGCATCTTGTCTTTGTAAATCAGGATGTGGCCCGGGCAGTTCATGGGCTTGAGCTGATACTCGGCGTCGTCCAGCTCCATGGGCTTGAACATGTTGTCGCTATAAAAATTGGCGTGCCCGGAAATTTTCCAAAGATCGCGCCGCATCACATGCGGAGTGTAGACGAGCGAATATCCGCGCGCCAGATATTGATCGCGCATCCAGTCCTCAATGATCTTGCGGATGCGTCCGCCCTTGGGATGGAAGAAAATCAAGCCCGGCCCGGCCAGCTCCTGAATGCTGAATAGATCCAGTTCCTGGCCGAGCTTGCGGTGATCGCGCTTCTTGGCTTCTTCCAGCCGCAGCAGGTACGCGTCCTGGTCCTTCTTGTTGAAAAACGCCGTGCCGTAAATCCGCTGCAAGCGCGCGTTGTGCTCGTCACCCTTCCAATAGGCGCCCGCCACGGAAAGCAGTTTGAACGCTTTTAGTCGCGACGTGGAGGGAACGTGCGGGCCGCGGCAAAAATCGATGAAATGCGGTCCCAGCGTGTACTCGGAGAAGATTTCGCCGGCGCGTTCTTCGATCAGCTCGCGTTTCATCCAATCGTCCGAATATTTCTTCAGTCCGACGTCCTTGGGCGTCATGACGCGATCGAAGGGAAGGCTCTTGGCCTGCAGCTCCTGCATTTTCGCCTCGATCTTTTCGAGATCTTCGGGCGTGAACGGCGTCTCGCGCTGAAAGTCGTAATAGAAGCCGGTATCCGTCGGCGGACCGATGCCGAGCTTGGTTTCCGGGAAACAGTTCCAAGACCGCGGCCGCCAGCAAATGCGCGGTGGAATGCCGGTAGACCGTGAGCGCCTCCGGGTTCTTCGACGTCAGGATCTCCAACTGGGCATTGTTCTCAAAGGGACGCGTGAGGTCCCAAAGCTGTCCATCGACGCGCGCAACAACCGCATCATCCGCTAGGCGCTGACCGATGGATTTCGCGACATCCAGTGGGCTGCTTCCTTCAGGGACGCTTTTCTGGCTGCCATCAGGCAGAGTAATGGTAAGGCTTTCGCTCATGTAACTTCCAGATTATCAGGCCGCAGATTATCAGGCAGCGCCGCAGACCTATTTGCCCACCATGTGTTTGGCGTCCTTTTCGTTTTCGGCGCAGACATACTCTCCGATGTCGTCGTTGGCGTCGAGTTCGGAGGCTCGCACTATTTTCCAAGGCTTGGCATAGGTTCCCGGATCGTCGATGGTGATCTCGATTTCGAGATGTCCCACATCGGGACGCCGAAAGCGCTCGATGACACGCATCATTTCCGTGTGCGCATGACCCGCGGTATCCAGCCACGACCGGTCGTCGAAACCCACCGTATCGATCACCAGCGTGTCGCCTTCCCAATGTCCTATGGAATGTCCCATCCACAGTGGATTCGGATCCTTGGGATGACCGCGGCCATCCAAAAATACCTGGCGATGGCTCGGGACGTCATCTTCAAAGAGCATTACCAGCAGTGTAGGCGTCTGCACCAGCTTGTAGGGGAACAAAGCCCCGGCATTGGTGATGCCGCGCGGTAAACAATGCGCGCCGGGCGCATCCTTGGAATTATTCGCCGCTCGTTCGCGAAGCAGCCCTTCCGCCCACGGCAGGGGCTCCGGCCTGCCTGGATCCACGGTTCTTTGCGCGAACCAGACGCCGGATAAATCGGGTTTTCCGTCGGCGGTTCGCGGAGCGGGCCCCGCCGGCGCCGCATGCGGACTGATCAGCTGTGCTCGGAATTCGCGGCCGTCGCCCAGAGTGCCTAACTGATATTCAAGCAGCCGAACATCTAAACGCAGCGGTTCCGTTGAGCTCACGGACAGGTTTTGTCGATTGTATGCGTTGAATCCCGGAACGTTGACGGAGACATCGTAGGCGCCCGGCGGCAGCGTCGCCAGCGTAAACTGACCCCTATCGGAACCGGCAGTCTTATAAACCGCCTTGGTGCTCCGGTTGGTGACCTGAACCTGGGCATTTGCCACTGCCTCGCCGTCCGTGTCCACCACCGTGCCGATGATCGTTCCGCCACCCTGTGCACACAGTAATGCGATCCAGCACAAAGGCAGGAGTCGATTCATGATGTGAAGATTATATTCTGAATTCTGGCTTCTGAATTCCCTCCGCCGGCAGTTCAATCGATTTCTTCGATGTCCGGCAGCGGCCACGTCTGGTCCAGGTAGGCCTCCAGCGGACCGTACAGCCGAAAGTAAGCGAACCAGGAGCGCCCAGGAATAGTCGGAATCCAATTCTTCTCCTGACCCGTGGGCGCACTCGGTCCCATATAGAGATCCACGGAACCGTTGGAATTCTTCGCCAGGTCTGGCATGCGCGACGATCTGTCCGCCACGCCTTGCGGATTGTCGATCAGGCAGCGCGTGCGCGTGTCATAAATCGTGAGCGACCAGAACTGCTTAGCGGGCGGGTTCGCGGGCACTCGCAGCATGTAAGTCTTCCCGCCGTCGAACCAATTGCCGGCCCTGTCGTGATAGGAACCGAGATAGGCTTGGCCCAGGCCGGGCGTCCGGCTCATCATACCTTTGCTGACCGTGACAGCTTCGTAGAACCAGGCGGTCCGTTGATCTAACTGGGTGTAGTTTTCGTCTTCCTGATCCGGATCTTTCAGCTCCAGCACATAGACCCAGTGCGCATCGCGGCGATATCTCGCACCTTCGAAGCGTTTGTTAAACGAGAAGTTCATCGCCATCAACTCGCCCGTTGCGGCGCCTTGGATAAGAATCTTTTTCTGGTGATCGCTCGGAGAGAATGGCTTCCCCTTTTCGATGCCCAGCGGCGCCAACATGGCCAGCATCATTCGATCGCGAGCCTCCACCGGTTCTTCTTCGAGGATGGCGTGCAAGCGTTCCCAATAAGCCAGACCGCGCGGCTGACCTTGATTCCACGCCTTGCCGTTGGGCGAGACCAGCTTCGATGCCGCCGGAGGATTGTCGCGCTGGGTAAACGGATAAATGTGGAGCTTGGCGATCAACGCTTTGGATTTCGCCGGGTCGGGTTCCAGGCTGCGGACGCCAAACATCATGTTATTCAGGGTCATGCTCACCAACGAGTATCCGTCGGCTTTCGGCGCTTTTTGATCCGGCCCGACGATCAGGTACTTGGCGCCCTTGGCGTGGTCTGGGCCAGTTTCGCCCATGTCGGTAATGCTGCGCTGCCAGAAATCGGCCACTCCACCGGCCATTGGGCCCGCTGGGAAATCGATCACCAGAGGTCCGGTGCGATGAAGGTTGGCAAACGCCATGATGTAAGGCGTGGTTGCGTTGGCAGTGAGAATCCCGAGCTTGTCGCGATAAGAATCATAGATAACAAGCTGGCCGTCTTTCGCACCAAAAATCGTTTCGTGCTGGTGCTGCCACTCCGCAAAAGACACCAGGGGTAGAGCCCACAAGTAGGTCTGGCACGCTCGCTGATAGTCCAGTTGGTCGTACAGTTTCTTTGAATCTGTTGCTGTCGCGGGCAGCCCCTTTTCGAGCGAGATCTGCCCGAAGGGGGTCATGATTGGACCCGTGATCAACTCCTTCGGAGCGACAGCGCGGCGGGTCTTCATCTGTAAAACTGGAGCGTTCGCTTTCATAGCCCCCTCCTGCTCATTTCAATGCAGTGATCGCAGGCAACTTCCACTCGCCTTTGATTGCGGCTTGGCTCGGGCCATAGACGCGCGTCACGAAACTGTACGGCCCAGGTGGCGCCGGCAGCCAATTGCTCTCTTTACCTGCGCCTGGCGAGTCGTGGCCGACATAAATCGTCAGTCCTGCATCGGCGTCATACTGCAAATCAGGCGTGCGATCTCCGAGGGAGTAATGCTGCAGCGGATTCGCGTACAGAAAACGTTCCGGCAAGGTGTAAAGCGTGCAGGACCAGAAAAACTTGGCAGGAGGCAATTGACCCGGGGCGAAATGAACCTGCCCGAGCTTACTGCCGTCACCCACGAAACCGCCATACCAGGCCTCTTCCAGGTCGTTGCCATACAGCCCCATGGCAGCGGCGACATCGCGCGTCAGATAATCCTTGCCGAGCGCCTTGCGCGAGCCAAACAGACCGTTCGAACTGGTGGTCCCATGGATCTTGGTCTTCAGCTCGGCTTGTGCGTCCTTCACGCCTTCATCGATGGCGGCGAGCGTAGCGGGATCCACTTTGCTGGCGTCCCACGGCTCGCCAGGAATAATGCCGATCTGCTGAAACTGCTCTCGCAGCGCCACTTCGCTCGGGTGCGGCGGTTCTGCCAGCGACAGCAGAAAATTCAGGTAGCCGATGAAATCGTGCGTCGCCGCTTTGGCTCTGTCAAAGGGAGGGAAACGTAATTCCAGAGCTGCCGGCGGCACGGGCCTTTTTTCGAATGCGCTGAGCGTGGTCAACCGGAAGCCGCTCTGCACCCGCTTCACGTTCTCCATGTCGTCCGGCCCTTTCAGTTGCGTGCGGCCAAGGATGCCGACGATCTGCGTCTCACTCTTAAAGACCTTCCTGAACCGCTCCGGAATTCGCCCCTCCCACTGCGGTCCGGTCATCAGGAAATCGCCCGCGTCGTTTCCCGTGGCGCGCGAACCAATGTATGCGCAGTTGTAGGTGAAAAGATCAATGAACTGCAGAACGTAATAACGATCGGACGGCACGGCTGGCACGCTGATGACCACCGGTTCGGCCCGCAAATCGAGCCAGGCCCACGAGTAGGGCGTATCGTTGTTCGGAGTCACGATGTCATGGTTTTCGGGTGTGAAAAGCTGTGCGTAGTGCCGGAAGGTGTTGAAACCGCCGACGTACCCTGGCGAGGTCTTCACCACCGCCTGCGGATACCAGGTGTTGTAACTCTCCAGCATCGCGAAAGCATAGAGATAGGCGGCCTTGGCGGTGTCACGTACTTCAATGGGACTGATTTTGGTGGCTATTACGGGTTGTGTCATGGATCACCCTTAACGCTAAGCCGATGTCGGGGGCTTTCACGCCGATTTAAGTTTTTCGCGCGCGGCGCCGCCGCCGGATTCGCCCTGCGGTACCATGAAGAAGAATGGCTGCCACCACCGACGCAGGGGTGTTTGACGAGTCAGGGTTGCTGGCCAAGGCGCGCGAGGGCGATCTCGCGGCCTTTAGCGAGCTTGTAAACCAGTACTCGCGCAAAATCTACCGTCTCGCCAAACACATTACCCAGAATGATTCCGAAGCCGAAGATGTTCTCCAGGACACTTTCCTGAAGGCCTTCGAGCACTTAGGGGATTTCCAGGGGCAATCTAAGTTCTACACCTGGATTGTCCGGATCGCCGTCAACGAATCCCTCATGAAGCTGCGTAAGCGGAAGTCCGATCGGACCGTTCCGCTGGACGAACCCCTGGACACGGGCGAAGATACCGTGGTCCGCGAAATAGCCGTCTGGGACGAAAATCCCGAGCAACAGTACTCGCGGGAAGAGATCGGGAAAATCCTGGACGAATCCATTGAAAGCCTGAAACCTGCTTTTCGAACCGTTTTTGTACTGCGAGACATCGAAGAACTGAGTACCGAAGAGACTGCCCAGGCGCTGGGGATCTCGGTTCCTGCGGTGAAGAGCCGCCTGCTGCGCGCGCGGTTGCAATTGCGCGAGAAGTTGACGCGATTCTTCAAACGGAAAGGGGATGACGTCTTTGCTTACCTGTAAAGAGTTCTTGCAGGAGCTCAGTGATTACCTGGACGCCACGGTGGATGCTGAACTTCGCCGCAAGCTGGAGGTACATATCAGCGAGTGCCCGAACTGCTTCGTGATTCTCGACACCACCAAGAAGACCATTGAGGTCTATAAAGGCGTGCAGCCCAGCCGATCCCGCCGGAAGTATACGCGCGGCTGATGAAGGCTGTGGAGAAGAAGCTGGCAGCCCACAAGCCTGGTCTTCGGGTTAGACTTACTGGCTGATCTGTTCGCGGCCAGCGCTCGGGGCCATCGCCAGGTTTCCGGCGTCGAAGCCCTCGCGGAGCAATGTCTCGCGTACCTGTTCCACTTGCCGCGAATAGGCTGGAAACTCCACCCGAACTTCGGCCGCACGGTGATAGAGCTGGGGATTCACGGGAAAGTCGAGCGAGGCCAGGGCCTCCAGCAAGCTCTTCGAGCAGCCTTGGCTCGGTCGCGATACTCAAAGAAATCAACTCACCCTCGCGTCCAAATAGGGCGGGTTCTGATGGAAGAGACGCCGTCATGCATAATATTCCTCTCCGGCGACTCGGCCACAAATAAAAATCCCCTGGGCGGGTGCCACAGGGGGTTTAGGTTTCGTGAAGACCGACTCACCTTTAGCACTTTTTAGCGTGGTTGCAATTAGCGGGCCCTACCTTGCGATAGAGCCTAAATCAATCCACGTATCAATTACAAGATTACCACTGACTCGGGAGATAATGCAATCATAAATTGCCATGGGAATACAGGAAATCCCGCCGTTTCCTGCTAAGTCCATGGCTGGCGAGCAGTTGCAGAGCGGCCCCGCGCGAACGCCGCCGACGAAGCTATCGCCCCGCTGATCTTCGGTTGCTATTTATCGGTGAGTCTCCGCCCGCCTCCGGGAGGTTTTTCTATCATGGGGACTCTGGGCTATACCGGGCCATGCGGGATGCCTTCCGCATAATTGATCCTTCCATTACCCACGACAATTTCCTCTCGGTTTTTCAAAGGTCCGGCTGCTATCTGATTGATCTTTGTCCCAATCCAGTCGATCAGCTTGACTCGCGATCGCGTCGCGCAGCTTGTCTGGCCGGTGAGCCGCTGCTAGCGAGGACCATCGCGAAGCTCCAACCGCCGGTCATCGCGACATTGGTGCGATCGATTCGGGATAACGTGGAGCGCGCCGCCGCTCGCGCGAATTGGTCTGGTCGCATGATGGACCTTCCCTATCCCGGCCGATGGGTCCGGCATCGCGAAAACTTCCTGGAGACTCTCGTGCCCGAACTGAGAGCCCTATACTGGAAAAATCATGACCGGCACCTCCCGTAGAGCCTTCCTTGCCGCTGGCATCGCGAGCGGCGCCTCCATCGTCTTAGCCCAGAATTCTCCTCAAACCATCGACGATTTCTTCCGCAACTTCACTGCCGAGTGGGTCCGCCACGATCCCAACCTGGCCACCAGTTCCCGCTACTTCTCGGGCGATGAGCAGGACCGGCTGGAACGCCAATTGACGCCTCAAACCCTGGCATGGAGACTCGACCGCATTGCGCGCGCCCGCCAGGGGCTTGCCCAGCTGAGCAAGTTCAACCGCGCTTCACTCACCGAGACCCAGCGAATCTCGGCCGAACTCATGGAATGGCAGCTCAACGAAGTAGTCCGTGAGGAGCCTTTCTTCGATTACACATTCCCGCTGGATCAGATGAACGGCGCCAATGTCGGTCTGGTTGAGACCATGACGGTGCGGCATCCTTTGCTCACCGAACGCGATGCCGAAAACTATGTGGCGGCGCTGGGCGACGTGCGGGCACGCATGGAGGAAGCCATCGCCGAAGCGCGGCGTCTCGAAGCCAAGAACACGATTCCTCCGAAGTTCATCTTGCAGGCGACCGTGAAACAGATGCAGGGATTCTCCGATCCTTCGCCGGGCCAAAATCCGTTCGTCACGGCGTTCGATGACAAGATGGCGGCGATCAAATCACTTCCCGAAGCCAAGCGCAAGCAACTTCGCGCAGCGGCGGAGAAAGTGGTTGGAGAAGACATTTATCCAGCGTGGAAGAAAGCCATCGCTCTGCTGGAATCGCAAAGCGCGAAGGCCACCGACGACGCGGGCATATGGCGGCTCAAAGGCGGCGCTGAGGCTTACGCATACCTCCTGCATCGCTTCACCACCACCAACCTGACGGCGGCCGAGATCCACGAAATCGGCCTGAAGCAGGTGCAGACCATCGAGAGCCGAATGGATGCTTTGCTCCGGAAATTGGGCCGCACCGAAGGTTCGGTGAAAGATCGCGCCGAGAAGCTGAAGCTCGACATGCGCTATCCCGAATCCCACTTCGGAGGCAAGCCGCGCGCAGATCATGCGCGACATCGACGGCATTCTGGCCGACGCGCTCAAGCGGTCCGCGCTGCTGTTCGATATTCGGCCCAAGTCGCCCGTCATTGCACAGCCCTTTCCACGCTTTCGCGAAGCCAACGCGGCGGCCAATTACAACGCCCCAGCGCCGGACGGTTCGCGCCCCGGCACGTTCCAGTTTCCGCGCCGCATCGACAACATGACCAAGTTCGGGCTGCGCAGCATCGTCTATCACGAAACCGTTCCCGGACATCATTTCCAGGTCGCGCTGCAGGTGGAGGACAAGAACCTTCCCCGCTTCCGTCAGATCCGGGCGCTGGGCGGGATTTCCGCCATGTCGGAAGGCTGGGGGCTTTATGCCGAACGCCTGGCCGCCGAATCGGGCTGGTATGGCGACGACGTCGAAGGGCTGCTCGGCCAGCTCTACTACGAACTCTTCCGCGCGCGGCGTCTGGTGGTCGACACCGGCCTTCACGCCATGAAGTGGACCCGCCAGCAGGGCATCGACTTCGGCATCGAAGCCAGCGAAGTGGAGCGCTATGCGGTTTTTCCGGGGCAAGCCTGCTCCTACATGATCGGCGAGCTGAAAATCATCGAGCTGCGCGAAAAAGCGAAGAAGGCTCTGGGCGATAAGATTTTCGCTGCGCGAGTTTCACAACGTCGTGCTACGAACCGGAACCGTGCCGCTCGATGTGTTGGGGCGTCAAGTAGACGAATATATCAGCGCCGCGAGTGGCAAGGCCTGAGCGCGGGTCACTTCAGCGGTATCCGAAACAAATTGGCGTGCACGGATGGCTTGATGTAGGCGTAAACGGACGGCACTAGCCCCGGCGCGATGCCCCGACGCTCGACGATCTTGGCTCCCGGAACTTTCGCCCATTCAGCGGGGTCACCAACCGCCGCCGGAGGGATCGACGGCAAGCTGCTGGCCCGGCGGGATCGGAACAACTGCCGTTCTCGCATTTGAATTTTGCCCGGACTTGTCAGGGATTTGCAGATACAAATAGCGCCCGTCCGGCGACCAGGTAGGCAAGCATAGATTGTTACAGACCGGTATTGCGGCGCTGCCATCGAGTGGAAGAATGAGAGTGAAGGGGAGCTTAGCGTTGGGCGGCACCGCGGCGACAGCAACAAAACGCCGATCGGGCGAGAAATTATCAAAATCGAGAATTCGGACGGGAAGCGCTTTGCGCCGGCCCGTTCCGTCGCGCGCCATCGCGCCGACATAGTTCGCCTGGCCGTCAGTCAAACGGAAGACGATCTCTTTTTGAGGGCCGAAATGCGGAAGACGTTCCCCGCTCGCCGCAATCCTGCGTGGGGGAGCGCTGCGGTCCAAAGGGGCGATCCAGATTTGGGAAGGCTGTCCAGGCGGCTCGGATGAAAACACGACTTCTTTTTCATCGCTCGATATGTCGTAGGAGCTGATCGAAACCCCTGGCAGAACCACTTCACTTTTGCCGGAAGCGAGATCGGCGCGTACCAGTTCGGCGGGCGATTCCAGCGAGTCGCGACGCAATAAATAATACAGACGCTCTCCGTCCCGCGAGAAGGTTGGCGATGTTCCTTCCGCGTACCCTTGGGTGGAAAGTGCGCGGTCGCCACCGGAATCGTGAATCCAGACCGCATTCTGCCGGGTGGATATCGAGGTAATCAAAGACCGGCCGTCCGGGGCCATCGCGATGCCGCTCTCCTCGTTGGAGCCGAAAGTGATTTGCTCCGGCTGCCCATCGGGAAACCGCTGGCGCCACAAATGCCGGCGGCCTGCTACCTGAACTCCGAAATACATCCACTTTCCGTCCGGTGACCACGCCGCGGAAGTGCAAACTCCTTCGGGTCCCACCAGCCGTCCGGGCGACTCGCCGGAAAAAGGCACCGCGCGGCAGCGATGGAATTCGTCAACCATCTCCGCTAACAAGACCCACTTCTTGTCCGGCGAAAGATAGGAGTAATGCGCCATGCCTCGCTCGTGCGCCGGGAAATAGATCTCGCGAAGATCGGAACGGTCGCGTTTCGAGGTCACGATTCCCATGTGGATGCCTGACTTGATTTGGGAGAACAACACATGTCCATCGTCCAGCCAACCCAGCCCCGCTGAATTCGGCAGGAACAGTTCGGAATCGCCGCCGAGCGACGAGACGGTATAGGTTTCAAAAAGATGGGGAAGAAGAGGGAAGACGGTGTAGGCGATGCGATCGCCGCCCGGAAAGAATGAAATGCCGTACTTATAACGCGGATCGTGCGTCAATTGAACCGGCTCGCCGTCCGGAAGCAGCTTGAGCCAGATTTGACCGGGGGTGCCAAACCCAGTGTCGCTGCGATAAAACGCCAGCATGCGGCCGTCGGGCGAAAGGACGGGAGCGACGGCGGAGTCGGTGAAGCTGGTGAGCTGGGTAAAGGTAGACGGATTAGGGATTGTGGATTGGGGGCCAGCCACTTTGGATCGCAGATAGAAAAATACCGCGAGCCCAATGAGCAATGCGAATACGGGAATCGCGCTCAGCGGACGCAAGCGCGGCCTCACGGGCCGATCGGCAATTGCCGATAACTCTTTCGCCACGTCAGCGGCTGACTGCGGCCGCTTGGCTGGATCCTTTTCCAGTAGCCTTGCCACCAGGCCATCCAGGCTGGCCGGCACTCCCACGCGCTCCCGCGATGGCGCGGGCACAGCGGGATGGGCCCCGCTCGAAAGCATTTGTCCCAGCGATGCGCCCGGAAACGGCAGTTTTCCGACGGCCATTTCATACAGCACCAGGCCGAGCGAGAACAAATCGGCGGCGCTGCCCGGCTCCCGGCCTTCCACCTGTTCGGGCGCCATGTATGCGGGCGTGCCCATGATGGAGTTGGGCTCGGTGATCCCCGGCGTCGAAAGTACTTTTGCCAACCCGAAGTCCAGCACCTTCACGCCATGCTTCGTCAGCATGATGTTGGACGGCTTCAAATCGCGATGCACGATTCCGAGCCCGTGCGCCTCAGCCAGTGCGCTGGCGATTTGCGCGCCGTAACGCGCCGCTGTCGCAGGAGCCAGCGGACCTTTCTTGATCTCGGCCGCCAGCGTGGTGCCTTCAATAAACTCCATCACCAGGTAGTTCGGGCCGACATCGTGGAGTGTGCAAACGTGCGGATGGTTCAGCGTCGAAATTGCCCGCGCTTCCAGTTGAAACCGTTCGCTATAACGTTCGGCCGCAATCTTGATGGCCACCACGCGTCCCAATCGAGTATCGATGGCGCGATACACGGTTCCCATGCCACCGGCGCCGATCTGCGCCTCGATTCGGTAGGGACCAAGTTGCGTCCCGGTGGCGATCACAGTCTGTGTGGGGTCGGCCAGCACAACGCCGGCCGCGGGGTCCAGAATCTCGCTGCCGGATTCCACTTCGAGCATACGCTCCACGCGGGCCCGGATTTCAGGGTCGGTACGCTCCAGCAAGGCGGCGCGCTCCGCCGGGCTGCGCCCCTGAGCCGCGTGGTAGAGGCCTTCGATCTGGCGCCATCGCTCCGGTGTCAATTCGGCACCCGCCGGCGCAACTCATCAAAGAAGTTAAACAAAAAGGTTAGCTCGTGGTTGTTGGCCGGTGTCTCCGAGGTTTTCAGCGGCGTGATCACGGCCATGCGCTTTCCATCCGGGGACGGAATGAAATCCCCGCTACCCAGCTTGTCGATCATAATCCGCCGCTTCTCCGGCACGAACGAGCCGCCATTCAGCGAGTAGTTCACCATCATGACCTGGTCGCCCGCCACGTAGCCCAGCTCACGGCCATTGCGCAACCACCACGGGCCGACCCCGCCGCCGTTTGAGATCTGCCACTTGGCGCCGGGCCCTGAGGTGGGCAGTGGAAACGGCCGCACATAGATCTCGTTCCTCCCCGACTCATTCGACGTATAGGCCAGCCAGTGCCCATCGGGCGAAAAGTCTGGACCGGTGTCGTTGAACTGATCCTTCATGAACTGCTCGGGCTTGCCGGCCTTTAGTTGTCCGGCCTGATCCTCCAGCGAAACGGTCCAAATCTGATCGTTACCAAACTTTTCGGAATAGGCCAGCCGCTTCCCATCGGATGTGAATCCGGAGGGATCCAGACCATGGGTGCTCGGGATCAACTGCCGCGGTTGGCTGGCTCCGTCGGAGCGGGTCCAATAGAGCCCCTTCCCCTGGGCGCCGAAGACGATGTAATGCCCGTCCAGACTCCAAAGCGGCGAATAGTACTTTCCCCCGCCAAACGTCAGTCTCGTCATGGCATCGCGCCCGGTGTCGTACACCCACAGATCCTGGCTCGTTGGCTGGGGCAACACAAACGTGAACCGTTTTCCGTCGGGCGAGAGGTAGAGGCTCGCATATACGTCGGGCCTGGCAAGTATCGTTTCTCTCTTGCCCCCGCTGTCCACCCATTCGATATACCCCAGCCGAGCCTTGCCCTCCCCAGCACTCTTGCGATAGACGAGCGTGCCGTTCCCAGAGAAATCCAAGTCGTTACCGGGCTGGAGGTCAGTGAGAACCGGCACGGCTGCTCCGCGCGTCTCCAGCCGGTTCACATCAAACGGGATCGCGAACAGCGTTCGATCGTGTGTATACACCAAGTGGCCGCTCGGCAGATAGCGGGCGAAATCGGTCCCACGCACCAACGTCTTCCGGCGCCGATCGGCAAAGGAGAAGACTTCAACGTTGCCCGGAGTTTCGCTTGGCTCCCGATAGTTTATGAACAAGACGGCTTTGCCGCCGGGCAAGATTTGTGGAGTTCGATAAAGAATATCTCCTGGCCCGAGGTCGAGAACCGTCGTGGGCGCTCCACCGTTTTCCGGGACTCGCAACAGTCCGTGTGTAAACCCTCCTCCGATAATGATGCTACCGTCGATACCCCAGCTTGCCCCGTATTCCGAGGGGACATCTGCGAGCGACACCACGATGCCGCCTTCCACCGAAACCTTGTTCAGCCTTCTGCCACCGTCGTTGAAAAACCCCACCCACCGGCCGTCGGGTGAAAAAAAGGGGTGCCCTGCCGGTTCCGTGCCCGGGAGTTCTTCAGCGTTAGCCTGGTCCAAGCGCCGGATGTAAAGCTTGGTGGGATTGCCCGAGAAGTAGACCAATCGCGTTCCGTCCGGCGAGAGGAGTTCATGGCCGATAACATTCTGCAAGCTGACATTCGGGCCCAGATCCATGTCCACCCGAACCAGCGGCTGCAACACCGGCCGGGTGGATCGCCATAAAGCCCACAGCGCGACTCCAGCGATCAATGTCAGAATAGCCGCAGCGGCCCAGGGAAGCACGCGGCGCGGGGCTGCGGCGGCCACGCGTGCTGTTTCCGGCGCCGGAGCCGCCCCCGATTCCGATTGACGCTGGGCGCGTAGCAGATCGGCGTGCAGGTCGGCGGCGGTTTGGTACCGCAAGCTCCGGTCCTTCTCTAACGCCCGATCGATGATTCGACCCAGCTCTGGTGCAAGCTCCGGATTCAGCTGGTTCGCCGGCTGTGGTGCTTTATTCAGCAGAGCGTCACAGATGTCCGTCCAACTGTCTCCAGTGAATGGCAGCGACCCGGTCGCCATCTGATACAACACAACGCCGAACGAGAACAAGTCCGTGCGCGCGTCTACCTCTTTGCCGCGGGCTTGTTCTGGAGACATGTAGGACACCGTGCCAACCGTACTGCCGGGCTTCGTCAGCGCATCTTTGTCCAATGGATCCGAATCGGGCAGACCAACTGTCTTGGCCAGCCCGAAGTCCAGAATCTTCACCATCCCCGGGCTCGTAACGAAGATGTTACCGGGCTTGATGTCGCGGTGAACAACGCCTCGGGAGTGCGCGGCGTCGAGGGCCTCACTGACCTGAATGGCGATGGAACACAGGTCCTGATTTGAGAATCGGCCGGAAACGATCCGGTCTTTCAAGGTCTGGCCTTCGAGCAACTCCATGACGAGGTAATTAGGTCCCACGTCAAAAAGCGTGCAGATATGCGGGTGGTTCAGCGTGGAAATGGCCCGGGCTTCGAGTTGAAAGCGCTCGCTATAGCGCTCGGCCGCGATCTTGATGGCAACCACACGCCCCAGACGGGTATCGACGGCGCGATACACGGTGCCCATACCGCCAGCGCCGATGGGAGTTTCGATTCTGTATGGGCCGAGCTGCTCTCCGGCGGCCATCACGGTTTCGGTGGCGTCGTCCAGAAGCCCGATAGCCGGCCGATCGAGAATCTGGTTGCCGGATTCCAGAGCGAGCATGCGCTCCACGCGGGCGCGGATCTCCGGATCCGTACATTCCAGCAACGCTGCGCGATCGGCGGGACCACGCTCCTGGGCCGCGTGGTAAAGATCTTCGATCTGACGCCATCGCTCTGGTGTCACGCTCGACTAATTCCTTAATTAATGCTACTTATTCTATACTTTCCAAGACGGATATATGCCGGATTCATCCAATTCCGACACCACCCAACTTCTGCGCGCGTGGGCGGATGGTGATTCTCAAGCGCTGGAACAACTGACTCCGCGAGTGTACCGAGAACTGCGCAAAGTGGCGGCTCACCTATTGCAAAACGAGCGTCCCGGCCACAGCCTGCAAAGTACAGATCTGGTTCACGAGGTCTACCTGCGTTTGGTGAACGCCCGGGAAGTGGACTGGCAGCATCGCGCCCACTTCTTCGCCGTCTCAGCCACCCTGATGCGCCGGATCCTGCTGGATCGCGCTCGCCGGAAAGCGGCGGCCAAACGCGGAGGCAGAGGCCAGGAGCTGGATCTCACCAAGACGCTGGATTTGGCACAGGTCAAAGCGCGGGAATTGGTGGCTCTGGATGACGCGCTGAATGCTTTGGCCGAAGTGGATCCGCGCAAGTCGCGGATTGTGGAACTGCGATTCTTTGGAGGCTTGACCGTGAAAGAAACTGCCGAGGTAGTGAAAGTTTCCTCCGACACCGTTATGCGCGATTGGAAACTGGCCCGCGCCTGGCTGCTGACCGAACTCCGTCAGGCCTAGGCCAAGATATTTTTGCCGGCGGTTGCAGTCTTTCCCCTCCGATTGCGCTTTAGAGGTTGTACGCGGGGATTTACCGCGGCAGAAAGAGGAATTTCATGAAAACAATCTCTCAAGCAATTACCATCACTCTCGGCGCGGGGATCCTGAGCGCCTTGTTTGTCTCCAACGCCCTGGCGGGCTGCGGGGAAATACCGGCCGGCCCATTTGAGTTTCCGATTCAAAGTTCGGCGGTGCGTCCACTCTCGTCCGCAGCCAAATCCGGAACTGCCATGGAGCGCGGCGGCATGCCTGCTGCGTCTATGGTCGGGCTGTGGAAAATTCAATTGCTGTCCAAAGGCAACATTGGTCACAATCCCTCCATACCGGATGGCGCCCTCCTCGACTTCGGGTATAGCGAGTGGCATAGCGACGGAACAGAAATACTCAATTCCGGCGGCCATTCGGCGGCTTCGGGCAATTTTTGTCTGGGCGTGTGGGGCCAGACCGGGTTTCTGGCGTTCGAGCTAAACCACTTTCCGATTGCCTACGACCCCACCAGCGGGGCCTTGGTCAACTTCGTAGAGCTTCGTGAACAGGACACGCTGTCCCCCAGCGGCGACAGTTACACGGGTACGTTTACGCTGGACATCTATAGTCCAAGTGGTACGCACGTCGACCACCTCGCGGGAACCGTCACCGCCACCCGGCTCACTGTGGATTCGTCACTCCCCAGCGCCGCTCCCAATGTAGCCAATTAAGTAGTTCGTTGTCGGGCGCGCAAGGGGATCTTCATGAGCCTGTGCGCCCGTTCACTGTGGAAGCTGATTGGAAAGCTTTTCGAAGCGCTGGCGCTGCTCAGGCGTGAGGATTTGTACGATCCGGTTGCGTCCGGTCGCGCGCACATCCTCAATCTGCGCTTCCAGGTCTTCGTGATACTTCACAAAATCGTCCAGAATCGTTTTGAGACGGTCGGACTGATCCGGTGTCAGATTCAGCTCGGTTTTCAGCCGCTGGTAGGAAAATTCGGCTTTGTCGCCGCCGCGCCAGTAAGCCGCGCTGCGATGCAGCTGCTCGTGCAGCCCTTCGCGCATGCCGATTGCGCCCACTAGCGCGCCGGTGATGAAAACCAACACCAGCGTTGTCAGAATGCGTGGATTCTGCCAGCCGGGCCGATCCGATGCAAACATAGACGCTATTGCCGGTAGCTGGCGAGATCCACCAGCACGGCGTCACGCTGTTGTTGCTCGCCGGCGTCAGCCGGAGCGTTCGATATCGCCGCTGTGGCTGTAATGCCAGTCTCGGGTCCGCTCGGCTCCGAAGTAATCAGGTAGACGCCCAACAGCGCGGCCAGCATGCCGGACGCCACCGCAAGTCGCAATCCGAACTTCCGATCCAGGAACACCGACCAGATCGAGAACGGCTGCTGGGCTTCGATCCGCTCCATCACCCGCGCATAGAATCCGGCGCGTGGTTCGGCGTCCTTTGGAGCTTCGACCGATCGCAGCAATAGCGACTGTGCTTCCAGCTGGCGCAGCTCGCTCGCGCAGTCCTCGCACGCTCCCAAGTGCCGGTGAAACTCCGCCGGAATCTCTGAAACGGAGCCGTTTAGATACTCCTCAAGATTCTTCCTGATTGGTTGATGCATTGACTTCTTCCCTCAAAAAAGACTGCTGATTCCACTTACGGTTACGGATCGATTCGTCCGTTTTCGTTGCCAATAACGTTTGAACTGTTGTATCACATCGCACGGCTAATTTACTTACGCCGACGGCACTCCGCTCACTCGCATCAAGCGCTGCGCCGCCTTGAGCAACTTCTGGCGCGCGCGAAACAATTTCACCTTGATCGTATTCTCGTTCATGCCTGTCATCTGCGACAGCTCTTCCACTGAATGCCCCTCCACTTCCTTCAAAAGCAGGAGGCTCCGATCTTCATTCGACAGTTTTGCCAGGAGCTTTACGACCAGATCCTTGCGCGCCAGCTGCGTGTCCACAGCCGGCTCCTGGCCGACAGCCGACTCGCTGTTTTGCATCCGCTGGGCGTCTTCTTCTGAAAAATCGCTCTCGTAAACCAGCTTTCGAACCCGTTTCTTGCGCAGGTAGTCGTAGCACTCGTTGACGGTGATCTTGTAGATCCAGGTCAGCAGCGAGCTGCGAAAGTCGAAGCTTTGGATGGAGAAATAGATCTTCGCAAAGACCTGCTGCGCGATGTCCTCGGCATCGTTGTGGTTGCGGAGGATGCCATAAATGATGGAAAAGACCTTGGCCTGATAGCGCTCCACGACATCGCGAAACGCGATCTCGTCCCGGGCCTGAACCCGCCGGACCAGCGAAGCTTCTTCAGAATTCCGGTGATCCACTCTGGTTTTGGCCTGAACCCGCGTACCGGACGCCGGGAATGGAAGTGTTCCAACAAGACCGCTCATACACCCTGCCAGACGTAGCCCAACCGTTTGCGGTTGCAGCCAGTTGGGGGTAAATCGGACGGAAGTGCATCCTATCCCGGAGTGTAGCATCCAAGCAATTGGCTGACGCCTTGCGATGCGCGGGCATTCAGGTGATAATAGCTCTAGAGACCTCATCCAACAGGAGATCGAACGACATGGTTCAACTGACCGAGACGGCCGTAAGTAAGGTGAAAGAGATTCTGGGCGCTCAGGAGCCCAAACCCGCTGGGCTGCGCATCGCGGTAGTAGGCGGCGGATGCTCCGGATTCAGCTATTCCATGGCGTTCGAAAACACGCCCAACATGTTGGACAAGACCTACAAATTCGACGATCTGCAGGTGTTCATCGATCAGGCCAGCCTGTTGTATTTGGACGGCGCCGAGGTGGATTACGTCGAGAGCATGGAAGGTTCTGGATTCAAGTTCAACAATCCAAACGTCAAGAGCACCTGTGGGTGCGGAAGCTCTTTCAGCGCTTAAGTGAATCTGCTGAAGTGAACCTGGATGCTCTTCTGACGGAGCAGCCCAACCCGGCCTCCGAGAACATCGACGCTCTTGCGACCGCCGATGTCCTGGCCATTATTAATCAAGAAGATCAAAAGGTAGCGGGCGCTGTCGCGTCCGAAATCCCCCATATCACCCAAGCCGTTGACCAGATTGTAGATCGGCTACGGGTCGGCGGGCGGATTTTTTACATCGGGGCCGGCACCAGCGGCCGGTTGGGGGTGCTGGACGCAGCCGAATGTCCCCCAACGTTCCACGTGGAGCCGGATCTGGTGCAGGGAATTATCGCCGGTGGCGAGCAGGCCTTGGCGCACGCGACGGAAGCGTCTGAAGATGATCCGGAGTCCGGCCGGCGCGATTTGATGACCCGCGGGTTCGTTTCTAAAGACACGCTCATCGGAATTGCAGCCAGCGGTCGTACACCGTACGTTTTGGGCGCGCTAGCTGAGGCCAATGGATTGGGCGCGTTGACCGTCGGAATCAGCTGCACGCCGGCTTCGCCGCTTTCCCGCCTGGCACGCATTGCAATTACGCCCTTGGCGGGGCCGGAAGTAATCGCCGGATCTACGCGCATGAAAGCCGGCACGGCGACCAAACTGGTACTAAACATGATCAGCACGGCGGTCATGATTCGTCTGGGTTACGTGTACGGCAATCTGATGGTCAATGTCCAGCCCAGGAACGCGAAGCTGCGCGACCGTGCGGCACGGATTGTCGCTCAAGCCGCGGCAGTGGATCGCGCGCGAGCCGGCCAATTGCTGTCGGAGGCCGCCGGCGACGTGCGCATAGCAATTCTGATGGCCCGGCTTTCGCTGGATCGTGGCTCGGCCGAAGCGCGCCTGGCTGCTACTAACGGTCGTCTGTCCGAGGCCCTCAAGAACCAACAACCAACAACCAACAACCAATAACAGCTATGGACAAATTCCGTATCCAAGGCGGCGTGCCCCTGGAAGGCGAGATTGCGGTGGGTGGCGCGAAAAACGCCGCGCTTCCCGCGCTTGCTGCGTGCTTGCTCACCAGTGATCCAATAAAGTTGCATCGGATTCCACCCGTCCGCGACATCGGCACCATGCAACGGTTGTTGCAACATGCCGGCGCTGAACTTACGGTAGAAAACGGCTGCGTTACGGTGCGGGCCGCTCAATTGGATCGTCCGGAAGCCCCCTACGATCTGGTGAAAACCATGCGTGCGTCGAGCTTGGTTTTGGGGCCGCTGGTGGCCCGCACGGGCCGCGCGCGAGTATCTATGCCGGGTGGCTGCGCGATTGGCGCACGTCCGATCAATTTGCACGTGGGAGCGCTGGAGCAGCTGGGCGCCGAAATCCATCATTCGCACGGATACGTGGAAGCGCGGGCTCCGCGCGGTTTGCACGGGGCGCAGGTGCATTTCGACCGCATCACCGTCACCGGAACCGAAGACCTATTGATGGCCGCTGTTCTTGCGGAGGGTGAAACCGTGATCAGCAACGCCGCGCGCGAACCCGAAGTGCAGGACCTGGCGCTGCTGCTGAACAAAATGGGGGCTTCGGTGGAAGGCGCGGGCACGTCGACCATCCGGGTGCAAGGGGTGGGCAGCTTGCACGGCACCGAGCACACTATTATTCCGGATCGGATTGAAGCCGGCACGTTTCTGATCGCGGGCGCGATTACGCGCGGCGACTTGGTGGTTTCCGGTTTCATTCCCGAACACGTGGACGCGCTCACCGCTAAAATGCGGCAAGCCGGCGTGGATGTTAGCGCTGCTGGTCCGGGCGCCCTGCGCGTGCGCGCGCCTTCACGCTTGAAGGCCACCGATATCACGACCGAGGAATACCCGGGATTCGCCACCGACCTGCAAGCACAATATATGGCGCTGATGGCTCCGGCCGGCGGGATTTCGTTCATTAGCGAAACCATCTTTGAAAACCGCTTCATGCATACTCAGGAGCTGGCTCGCATGGGAGCCAATATTCGCGTGGAGGGCCGCCAGGCGATTGTAGCGGGGGTGGCGGAATTAACCGGCGCGCAGGTGATTGCGTCCGACCTTCGGGCCAGCGCGTCGCTGGTGCTGGCGGGCTTGGTGGCGCGCGGGGAAACGATGCTCGATCGGGTGTATCACATCGACCGCGGCTATGAGAAAATCGAGGAAAAGCTGGCTCGCGCGGGCGCGCGAATCGAGCGATTGAGCTGATAGGAATCCTTCCGATATGAAGCCACCCAAACATCACAACACTGCCTTTCTTGCTCTGGTGAATGCGGCCAAAAGCCGGATTCAGGAGATCGATATCACCGGGTACAAGCGTTTGCGATCTTCGGGCGAAGACCACGTCTTAATCGACACGCGTGAAGACAGCGAGTGGGCGGCCGGGCATGCGGCCGGCGCGGTGCACTTGGGGAAGGGAATTATCGAGCGCGATATTGAAGCGCGCGTACCGCAAAAGGACGCCAAGCTGGTGCTTTATTGCGGCGGCGGATACCGCTCGGCATTGGCGGCAGATGCTTTGCGGCAGATGGGCTACACGAACGCAATTTCCCTCGATGGCGGATGGCGCTCGTATCAGGAATCAGGCTTGCCGGTTGAAAAATAAAGACAGGTAGCCGTTAATGGATGAGCATGCCTACCGAGAGGTAGAGCATCACCCCGAGCGCGCTTAGCTCCAGAAACTTCACGCCTTTTGTGAATGCGTTGTTCATGAATTCAAAGCGTAGTATCAGGGCCAGCCCGCAGCCTATGCAGATCAGCCAGAAGGGAACCGACCCGTCGTTGGACTGCATATAACCGATCAAAAGGATATAGAAGAAGATTGGAACATTACTGTCGAGCCAGTTCTTCAAGCGCGTGTAGACCACGAAAAGTCCGAAGACGATCAACAAACCCAGCGTGACTTCAGAGGTGCTAGAAAGATGCATTGGTCAACACCGCGGATTCCGGTTTGGGAGCCGGCGGGACACCGCCCGCCGAAGCTCCCACCGGGTTGGAATCAAAAAGCGAAGCTGAGGCCCGCGCTCACGACGAAGTCCTGCAGCCATCCCCCGACGCTGGAACCGGCAACGGGTGCGACCAGCGTGCTGGGAAATGGCGTCAGGTAGTCGTGCACTTCCAGACGCAGCAGCGTTGATTTGGCGACGTTGAATTTCACGCCGGCGCCCAGCGAAACCATCGGCCTGAGGTCGTGTACGTCGCTAAACACCGCAATATTCGACAGCGGCTGATAGACCTGCTCGGTACCGGTACCGGAATACCACTTCACTCCGCCGCCGGCCACGACGTAGGGCCGCACGGCCGATTCAGAAGAAGTGAAGTTGTACACGAAGTCGTAGTGAATGGCGTTGCTCTCGGCTTCCGAACTTGACGGTGGTGCCGCCTGAGGAGAGCTTTAGATCGCCCATCTCATAGTCGTAGCGCAGTTCGCCGCCAAACACCCCGCTGCCGATGTTGTTATCGACCCAGGCGCTGAGGGCCAGGCCGGGATCGCGAGTTGCATCCGCGTTCCCCGCCGGATTGGTGATGGTTTGCGAGGTAAGAAAACTACCGCCTCCGCCGAAACCAACTTCCCACTTCTGGGCGAATGCGGCCGGTGTGAGTGCCGCGAGCGCCAAAAACATAAGCGACAGGAAATGTTTCATAGGTACTCTCATTCTAGTCTAGAATTTTGTTCTTTAATCCACCACTCGCTCGGGGATCGCTGGTCGAAACCGTTCCCTGGGTAATCGACGAGCGGCACAGACATTCCGTCGGGCACATTGAAAGGCACGGAGACATTGATTTGATCCACGCCGACCATGCCGGGCGCTAAGCCGGAGTAAAGCAACGGCAATTCCACTCCGCCCAGGTGACAGTCGGTTGGAGCACTGTGAGGGCCAGCGGATTCAAGGGCGACGGCTGTCCGCTGACCACCGCTGGAGATGTCTGACCCGACCCGGTGAGGTAAATCACCAGAGTCGGTGTTGGACTGGCGGTGAATCGGGTGTGAGGCCGTCACCAGTCCGTTGTCGTCGTTGCGGACGACGGTTGGGATGTTGGTTTGCTGGCCCACCGTGGCCAAGAACACGCTGGGAGCGTTGGGCTCGATGACCAGGTTGTAGTTGTTGCTGGTGCCGCCCGGCGTGTGCAGAATGAGCGTCACGTTGCCAATAGCCTGGAAAGGCATCTGAGCGTTCACCTGGCTGGACGAAACGAACAGAATCGGCATCGGCAGGCCGTTGACGCTGAGGCAGCTATTGGCGAGCGCGGTCGGCAGTGGAATTTCGGCCGAGGCCATGTTGACCGGGCTCAACTGCGTCCCGAAGACTGAGATCAGACCGCCCGGGGCGATGTCGGTTCCGAAATCGGCGGCGTTGACGACGGATGTGATCTGCGGCGGCGCGACCGAGGCATCGTAGTTCCAGGGCAGCACCGTGACGCCCGAAACCGTTAGGTTCACGATGGCGGTCTGGCTGGCGAGCGGCGCGATGGTGCGGGTGAAGGGCGAAGCAGTGGAGCCGAGCAGCGGCGCTTCCACCATCTGGGTGGACCGGCTCACCGAAGAAGTCGGGTTGGTCATATCGATGCGCGCGATGACGCCCGGAGCGGTGCTCTGACCGACGCTGGTGGTCGTAGCAGGACCGTTTTGGGTCGTTGTGGTGCACGTCGAAGTGCTGCCGGTGCCGGAGCACGTCTGGACGGTCGTAGTAGTGCCGGTGGGGCTCAAGTACACGCACGTTGTGGTCGTCGTGGCGCCGCTGATGGCTGTGGAGCACGTCTGGGTGCTGGTGGTCGGGGCCGTGGCCGCCGGGGCGGGCGCATTGGAACGGAAGCCGGTCTCGTCCACGAAGGCAAACCCGGATGGAGTTCCCGTGGCCGTCTCAAGCGTCATCACCGGCACCAGCGAGGAATTCAGCAGGTGGTTGCCGACCACGTACTGATTAAAGGCGGAGGCGGCGTACGGCCCAGACAGCGACGAGAAGTCCTGGCGTGAAACCGTGAAGGAATTCGAAGTTGCGTCGTAGAGATACACCGTCCCGTCGGCTTGCGCGATCAGGATGTTGGAGCCGTTCTGGGAGGCGGTCAATACGGTGTTGGCGTTGGTCACGTTATTGAACACGCCCAGCGTAGGCAGCTCTGATCCGGTGCCCCGCGCGATGTCCAACTGCAGGATGTGGTACGTGCCGTCGTAATATCCGCCCTGCGCCAGCGTGGCGTTGGCCGAAGAGGCGATCGAATACGCGATGAAGCCCGCCGGCAGAAGAATAGGCGAGGCCGGCTGCAGCGTGTCAAGATCGAACACGTTGACGATTTGCGATCCCAGATTTCCGACCAACAGGTATTGCTGGTCGAAGGAAATGGCCATGGTGCTGGGCTGGTTGCCGGTTCGGAGCGTGGCGGTTTGGGAAAAGTTAGTTCCGTCGAAAACCAGCACTTCGTTTTTGTCGCTGCGCACAACGAAGAATTGGTTGCGAACCGGATCGGCCACGATGTCGGTGAGCGCTCCCGGAATGCTGATGATGCTGCCCACCTGGTTGGGCGCCGGGTTGTTCACCAGCACCTGAACGCTGGGTATGACGTTGACCGCCGCGCCGGATTGAATCAACAGGCTGGCGGCCACCGTTCCGGTTTGATTCTGGAACGCCGAGGGGTCGACGGAAACCGTGACTGCGGCCGGCGTGACGCCCATAGAGGGCGAAACCGATACGCCGGTGGTGTTCGAGCTGATGCTGAAAGGCGTGTTGTTGCCGCCCGGATCCACAATAGTGAGCTGTTGGGTGGATACGCCGGGATTACAGAAATTGCCGCGAAACACCAGAGATTCCTGCACCGCTACCACCTGCGGCTGCTGCGCGAGGCTGCCCACCGGTAACACGGTGACGCCGCTGGCTGAAACAGCGTAGAGCGTATTGGAATCGCTTGAGAGCACGCTTTTGCCGGTCAGGTTCTCCGGCAGTTGCAGGCGCGTGACGGGCGTCAGGTTGTCGGAAGTGACCACTTGCAGAGTCGGCGGCTCGCCGATCGTGACCGGAATTTGCGCGTAGAGCAGCCCGCGGCTGTCGTCAAACGCGCTGCTTCCAACGCTGAACTGATTGGTGTGCTGCGGGAAATAGTTGACGAAGGTGCCCTGCTGGTTGACCATCACCCAGCCGGCCATGGCGAGCGACCCATTGTTATTCATGCTGACCACGCGCGGTCCTAGAATCCCGCTGCTGGTGACGATGCCGCCATTGAAAATGGCTTTCAAATTGACGTCGTAACGGAAGGTGATGGTGCTGGTGGAGCCGCCCAGACCGTAGACCTGCAGGCCATCGGCGGAGGCCGCCATGGAGGCTGCCGCGATATCGGCCGGGAAATTGGCGGGCGGCACGGGCAGCGTTTTGGCTACAACGTTAGCGAGCGTGTCCAGTTCCTGGGTGACTCCGGTCGCCGGATCGAACAACAGAAAGTCGGTGGTAGTGACGACCAGCGCGATGCCATCGGCTCCGAAGGCGACCCCGATGGGTGCGTTGCCGAGCGCAAAGGTCTGGATCCCCTGGTTTGTCAGGTCGATGACCGTCAGAGCATTGGAAGGAGAGCCGGGAGAGGCCGTGTTCCCGAAGTTGGTGGCCACCAGATAGTGGCCGTCGGGCGACATCGAGATCGAACTCGGCTGCGCCGCCACGTTGATCGAGGTCTGGACGGTGTTGGTCGCGAGCGACATCACGTCGATGCGGTTCGCGGTGAAGTTGGCGATGTAGAGCACGCCTCGTGTCTCATCGAGCGCGAGGTCCGCGGCCTCGCCTCCGATGGACACTACTGTCCCGAAGGTTCCGGCCCACGCCGCCGCCGCGAACGAAGCGGCGATCACGATTTTCCACCAATAAGACTTCATCAGCATAACGGTTCACTCCAAAGAAGCATTCAGATTTTCAATTCTTCGTCGCCGGCTTGCTTTCAAGCGCGGCTTGGTCTAGTGCGGCCCGTAATGCGCTGCACCGTTCTACAACTCGGATCTACAACCCGGGTCGGGCTTACAACTCCGGCTTCCACAAATCACGGCGCGAGGCGCGCCAGGGAACTGGTTCCCTGACGCCCCGCCGGATCCAGCCCGCCGTACTACTCAGCGCTCTTCTTGCGCCGCAAAACGATCAGCCCCACAAACAGGACTGCAAGCACTGCGCAAACAATGCGAATCATCGAGCTATCCATCGTTTTTCTCCTTTCCCGCAAAAATGGTTTCGGCTAAGCTGCATCGTTCTCGTCGTCATCACATGTTGTTCATCATGGGGATCAGCTCCCGGATGATTTTCATGACGACCGGTCCGACGGTGACAACAAACAAAGACGGCAAAATACAAAAGAAGATCGGGAACACCAGCTTGACGCCCAGTTTGGCGGCTTTCTCTTCGGCCACCTGCCGGGCCTGCACCCGCATATAGTCGGAATGGGCGCGCAAGCTCTGCGCCACGCCGGTGCCAAAGCGGTCGGCCTGGATCAATACCGCGACCAGTTTTTTGAGATCTTCGACCGCGGTCCGGTCCGCCAGGTTGCGCAGCGCTTCGGCGCGGCGTTTTCCGGCCTTCAACTCTAAATTGACGATGGCCAGTTCTTCGCTGATCTCGGGATGGGCGTGCTCCAGTTCTTTGGCGACCTGCATGATCGCCTGATCCAATCCGAGGCCCGACTCCACGCAAACCACCATCAAGTCCAGCGAGTTGGCCAGCCCGCGCTGGATTTGTTTCTGGCGGCGCTTGGCCATCATCCGGATATATTCGTTGGGCCCGAAGAATCCGAGCGCAACCGCCACCAGAATGGTCGCAATCTTGTTGCTTTGGGCGGCTGAAGAGTTCAGCACCATCACGGCCGCGAACACCGGCAGCAGCACCGCGCAAATGGCTTTGGCGCCATACAGGATCTTCAGAGCGTTGGGATTCCGGTAGCCGGCTCGAATCAGCCGCCGCTGCATGACGGTGACGTCTTTGGGCGAGGCGGGCACCATGGTGCCCAGCCGCTTGACCAGATCGTGAAAGAGCAGGCTGGGGTGGACCGGAGAGGCGTCGTGCGAGCTCATCCCGGTGCCAGCCACGCGCTCAATGGCTTCCTTGGGCTTGACGTACAGTTTCACGCCCGCAAACGACAGTCCGGCCGCGAACAGCAAGAAGATCACGAAACTGAAGAGAATAGTCATTCCGTTACACCTCGATGTTCGTGATATGTTTCATGACGAGATAGCCCACAACCTGGAGCGCCACCGCGCAACCCAGCATGATGTTGCCGACGTCGTCGAGAAAAAAGAACTTCACATAATCCGGATTGGTGTAGAACATCAGCACCGCAACGCCAATTGGAATGCAGGTCAACGCGGTGCCAGTCATGCGGCCATGCGCGCTGATGGCCTGGATGCGGCCGCGCAGCTTGAAGCGCTCCCGGATGACATAAGCGAGTTTGTCCAGAATTTCCGCCAAATTACCGCCGGTGCGTTTTTGCAGCAGCACCGCCGAAACAAAGAAGTGCACGTCCAGGGATGGAATGCGCTTGGCCAGTTTCTGCAGCGCGACATCCAGAGGCAGCCCCAGGTTGTGCTCCTCGAAAGGTGCGCCGGAATTCGCCCGCCAGGGGTTCCTGGAATTCGCGATGGATCATTTCGAGCGACACCGAAAAAGCATGCCCCGCTCGCATGGATCGCGACACAAACTCCAGGCTGTCGGGAAACAGCTCTTCGAAACGCTTCAGCCGGGCTTTGCGTTTTCGCATGACATACAGCACCGGAAGGGCTCCGGCGGCGATCGCCGGCAGGTAGGAATAACGCCGAAATTGGTCGGGAAGCAGCATCCAGCACAGTGCCCAGGCGGCCACTACCGCGACCAGAACCGTATTCACCAGCCGGTGCGTGCTCCACTTCATGCCGGCCTGCTCCAGCATTTCCTGCAGTTTGGACTGCAACTGGAAGCGGCGCAGGAACTTGGTCGCCAGCAGGACGTTCTTCTCGTCGGTCTGGATCAGCGAGCCGCCGGAGACGCACAGCCTTGGCCGCCTTCGGTTTGCTGGTGCCAATCAACCGGCTTTTCAGCTTGTCGAGGTCCGAGTGGCGGAATGCGTTGGAGCAAATCCACCAGACGACCAGGGCGCAAGCCCATACCGCGATGGCGATCAGTAGAAACATAGACTCAAACCTCCACCACCTCGTCAAACAGGTCGGCGCGCAGCCGGATGCCGGCCGCCAGCAGTTTTTCGTAGAACTTGGGCCGGATTCCGGTGGCCGCGAAACGGCCCACCACGCGCCCGTCCGGATTCAAGCCGCGCTTTTCGAAAACGAAGATATCCTGCAGCGTCACCACGTCGCCTTCCATGCCGGTGACCTCGGTGAGATTGACCACGCGGCGCGTACCGTCGCTCATACGCGAGGCCTGCACCAGCAGGTGGACGGCGCTGGCGATCTGCTGCCGGATGGAAACCAGCTGCATATTGGCGTTGGCCAGCGAAACCATGACCTCCAGGCGCGAAATGGCGTCGCGCGGGCTGTTGGCGTGGACCGTGGTCAGCGACCCGTCGTGACCGGTGTTCATGGCCTGCAACATGTCGAGCGCTTCCTCGCCGCGGACTTCGCCGACCACGATGCGGTCGGGACGCATACGCAAGCTGTTCACCAGCAGTTCGCGCTGCCGGACCGCGCCGTTGCCTTCCAAGTTGGGCGGCCGGGTTTCCAGGCGCACCACGTGGGGCTGCTTCAACTGCAATTCGGCCGCGTCTTCGATGGTGACGATGCGTTCCTTGGGCGAGATGAACGCCGAAAGAGCGTTCAGCAGCGTGGTCTTACCGGAGCCGGTACCGCCGGCGATGATGATGTTCATGCGGGCCTTGACGGCCGCTTCGAGCAGCTCCATCATGCCGGGCGTCATGGCGCGCCGGTCCACCAGGTCGGGCGGCATCAGCTTATCGGTCGAAAAACGGCGGATGGAGAGGATCGGCGCCATCCACGGCCAGCGGAGGAATGATCGCGTTGACGCGCGAACCGTCGCTCAAGCGGGCGTCCACCATGGGTGTCGATTCGTCCACGCGCCGGCCGACTTGGGAAACGATCTTGTCGATAATGCGCAGCAGATGCTGGCCATCGCGGAAGCTGACTGACGTCAGTTCCAGCAAACCCTTGCGCTCGACGTAGACCTGCTTGTAGGTGTTCACCAGAATGTCGGAAATGGTGGGGTCCTGGAGTAGCGGCTCGAGCGGCCCGAGACCGAAAACTTCATCCAGCACTTCGTCGCAGATCTGCTGTTTTTCGAGCGAACTGAGCAGCGTCGGCTCCGAGTCGATCAACGAGATCAGCGCCTGGCGCACTTCGCTGCGCACCCGTTGGTTGTCGATGGTCGCCAGCGCCTCCAGGTTGATCTTGTCCACCAGCTTGCGATGCAGGGTGAACTTGAGCTCCTGATACTCCGGCTTCAACGCGCCTTTGGACTTGCCGCCGTTTTTGAGCAGCCGTTGCTCCCAGCTGATCTGGGGCGTGGTCGATTTGGTTTCAAGGTTCGGAAACATAGATAGGTCTCGCTATACGGCCGAAGATGCAACCTGCAATTCAGAGAAAGAGGCGCGCTTGCGATCCTGGCCTCCGGGGTTGGACAACCGGCCGGCCAAGCCTTCCATGGCCTTGCCGAGTTCGCAGTGCGCATCCACTGGCTGTCCGAGCGTTACCGCGCGGTGGAGCGAAAAGTAGTCGTTCGGGATGCGCGCATCGATGGCGCAATTAAATAGCCGCTCGATGTCAGATCCGGCGATTTCGTCGCGCTTGTTGATCCGGTTCATCATGATTTGAAAGCGTTCCTTGGGGAAGCCCAGCTGATCGAGCAAATTGACCGCCTTGCGGGCCAAGTGCAGGCTCGGCAACTCGGGCGTCGATACCAGAAAGGCCCGATCGGATTCGGAAATGGTCATCAAGCTGAGGCGTTGAAAAACCACCGGCAGATCGATCACCACCCAGTCATAATTCATGCGCGCGTATTCCATCACTGCGTGCAGACGAGCCGCGTCAATGGGCCCGGCATAAGGGGTCTCGGGGGCCGCCAGGATGTCTACGCCATCGGCCACCGCCACCGAAGACGCCCAGGTTCCGTCGTGCAGCCGCTCGGCCGCGGGAAGCAAATCCAGCAGCGACTTGGTGTTGGCCAACTTCAGATAGAAGCCGATCATTCCTCCCATCAAATCGAAATCCGCGAGCAATACGCGTTGGGAGGTGGTTCGCCGGAGCGCGAAGGCGGTTTGTGCGGCCAATGTGGATGCTCCCGAACCTGGTTTGGCGCTTGAAAAAGCAACGATGGAACCGGGCTCGGATTGCAGCCGCGGGCGCCGGTTGCAGCAGCCGGTGCAGACGGGCGACGGCGTCGTTCTGGGTCTGTACATCGAACGGCGCATACAGGAATTCGCTTGCGCCGCTCCGCAACGAGCGCAGAATCGCGTCCGAATCGTTGCGCACGTGCAACCCGACCACATGCGCCTGGAGATTGAACGAAGCGATCGAGCGAATCAGTTCACAGGCCTGGTCCAGGTCAGACGCCAGGTCCAGCAGGATGACGTCGGGCTTGGTCTGGCGCACCTTGATTTCCAAGGCCTGCTGCGACGGATAGGACTTGAACTCCGACAGGATCTGGAACGAACGGGTGCGCTCCAGCGCGGCCCCCAGCTGGCCGGCCAGCTCGCGGTCGGGAATGATGGACAAGGCTGTAAGAACCGGCCCCCGGCCCATCATTGCGCGCTCCTCGACTTCTCGATCCGAAGCACTCCTATTTGGTCCTCGTTTTGGAAGTTCCCGGGAAGGCGTCGGTAGAACCGGGAACGATCGGCACCAGGAATGGCCGTGGCTGCGGGACCCTGGGCTTGGTGTCGCCCGGCTGCAACGGCATGGTGATTTCCGGCGTCACCATCACGATCAGCTCGGTATCGCTCTTGCTTATGGTTTTGGACTTGAACAGATTTCCTAAGATCGGCAAACTCGCCAGCCCGGGAATCTTGGAGATCGTCTCGGTTACCTGGTTGTCGATAAGGCCGGCGATCACGAAGCTCTGTCCTTCGCCCAGCTCCACGTTGGTCTCCATTTTGCGCGACGATAACGCCGGGATGGTGAACCCGTTGAACGATAGCGCGTTGCTATAGTCAAGCGCGGAAACTTCCGGCTTGACGTGCAGGCGAATATTGTTGTTCCCGGTGATGGTCGGCGTGAAGGTCAGCCGGACGCCGAACTCTCGAAACTGAATGGTGACGGCGCCGGAATTCGCGCCGCCCTGCAGAACCGGGATGGGAAATTCGCCGCCCACCAGGAAGCTGGCTTCTTTGCCGTTGCTGGTCATCAGGGTTGGCTCGTCCAAGGTCTGCAGCAGGTTGTCGCTGTTCCAGGGCTTCGATGAAGGCTCCCAGGTTCAGGTCCGGCCGAAACGCGAAAATGTTCAGCGCGTTCGAAATGGTGAAGGTTGAATTGGACCCCCCCGCCTCACACTGGAAGGAGTGATCGACTGGAATTGGCCGGTGCCGACTCGCGCCGATGGTGTTGGTGGCGCCGGTGGAAACCAAGTTGACCGCAAACGAGTTGGCTGCCGAACGGTCCAGTTCGGCGAACTTGATCCGCAACAGGATCTGCTTCTCCGCCTTTCCTTCGGCAATCTGCAGGTTATTCACGATGGTTTTGCCAAAGGGCGAAGCCAGAGCGGTGGCCCGATCGTATACGTCCTTGTTGTCCACGCGGCCGGTGAGCGACAGCGAGTCGCGGGACGACTGAACGTGGATATCTTCGTTCGGGAAGGTTTCCTTCAGCAATCTCCGCAGCGGCTCCAAGTTCTGTTCGACGGTAATGTTATAGAAATTGCGCTGGCCGGCTTTGCTCCATACCACCAGAGTGACGGTTCCAAACGCTTTTCCATGCACCAGCACTTCGCGGCCGGTGACCGGAGATGCGTCCACGATTTCCGCGTTGCTGGTCGAAATCCGCGCGATATCGGCCGGATAGTCGATGACGATGCTCTTTCCGATCGTCAACCGGATTTCTTCCGGGCCGCCTTGAGCCAAAACGGACCTCGCCGCCGCGGCCAACAGCGCAGACACCAGGCACAGCTGTTTGATCTGTCGCATGGTTTACTTACCCCCGCCATTGCCGACGCCCACTACTTCCACACTCTTGGTCGTTCCGCGAATCACTACGATCTGATCGGGCGGCGGGGGTGGAGGGGGTGGCGCCGCAGCTACAACTGCAACGGGCCGGGGCCGCGGCCGCGGCGCCGGCGGGCTCGCCGCCACCTTCTTGTGCGCGGCGCGCTCGCCGTACAACTCGGCGATTTCGCGCCCGGGTGTTTTCTCGATAGTCTGATCGCTGCCGTTTCTCAAAACCAATTGAATGCGCGTATCGGCATTGGCCAGCGTCAGCGTCTCGGCTTGTTCGGGTGTGCGCGAGCAATGTGACGTTGGCAGACGGCATGGCCTGGCCGCGAGCGTCGGGCTGCATCACTGTTCCAGCCGAAAGCACCAGCATGTTCTGCAGCGGGGTGGTGGTGACCGATCCTTCCGAGTTGGGCGGATGTCCGGTAACCAGCACGTCGACGCGCATCCCGGGCAGCACAAAACCGGCGATGCCGGTGACGTCGTTCACACGCACCGTGACCCCGCGCATTCCCACCGGTATGGTGGGCGCCAAACCCAGTCCGCTACCGCGCGCCGCCAGGCGTCCTTCGAGAATCGGCTCGTCCATCAGGATGTTGCTGACCAGCGGCCGGTCGATCACTTCCTCCGGCTTGGCTGAAAGCGCCTTTGGGGAAGGCCGACGAAGGCATCTTGCCGAGCTTGATGTCGGCCGGCTTCACCGTGGTACCCACCGACAGTGGCCGGGCCGCTAAGACGATGTCATGCAAGTCGGTGGGCTCCGTCTTCTTGGGACCACCAGCGCGAGCGGTCATCTGGTAAAACACGCTCGATATCACCAGCGCGAACAGCAGGCTCACGCCCAGTACGGTCAAAAATCTACGATCCATATCCCTCTCTCCCGCATTCCGAAGCTGGAATGAACTGCAAAGAAACCATCGCTCATGTCGCTGCTACCAGACTCAGCCAAACACCTGCCGCGATCGCCGGGGCGTAAGGGATGGAATCCGCTCTCTGGTCCGCTGGAACCGCCACCGCTACGGTCCGGCGGTTGGCCGGCGCTGCGAACGCTTGTTTCCGACCCACATCTCCCGGATCGCGCGAAAAGCGATCACCCCAGCGCCATCACGCCGCCGCAGCCGGCGGTCCACAACGCAGCCTGCAAAAGCAGCTTCACGCCCAGTAGAGCTCCGAATCCAGCCATCAACTTCACGTCTCCGCCACCCATGCCACCCAGCAGATAAAAAACCAGAAACACCCCGGCTCCCGCCAACGAGCCCAAGCAACGCCGATCCCGCGCCACGCCAACCGTGCTGAACAGTCTGCAGAACCACGCCGCTCGGCAAAAGCCGAGCAGGAAATCCAATTGGAGATCTGGCGCCGCGACAAATCGTCGATGCACGCCGCCACCCCCACCACGCCTGCCATCACGGCCAGGGCCGTCACTGGCTGCCTCCCTTTGCCAAAATCTTTGCTGCGTGTCCCCGTCGCACTTCCGCGTCAGGGCCCGCGGCGACTTTCGTCCGGCTTGCGCCAAAACGTTCCACTCGAAACAGCAGCGGCGCCAGAAATCCCGCTTGCAACGCAAACTCCGCCAGCGCTTTACCCGACGGCAAACGCCAGCTCCCCGCATCCAGCCATTCCATTGGCATTCCCGACATTGGCATTCCGGACATCGGCATTCCCGACATCGGCACGCGCAACTTAGTCCCGACACTGCGGTTTGTGGAAACAGACGGGTTCTGGTTGCTTCTCATGCCGGTCGTTCTCCCTGCTGTTATAACTTCGGCAAACTGGGAGGTTTTCATTAGCCTCGGCATCGGGTTTTCTTTAGTACGGCCGATGCATGGGAGGGTGCGGATTTACCTAATTCCCAGGGGTTTGCCGACTTAGGCTCTGGAAACAGCACGGACCTGTGATCGTCTGCGACCACGTGCCAGGAAGGGTCCTGTTTTAATAGCGATGACAGCGGCCAATCGGCCGGCAACAAGGCCACGTCGAAGCCGTTCGGTCCACGATCGCCCGCCAGTCGTAAGCGCCTTGGAGTAGATGGAGGTACTGGTTGGCGAAAGTCTCTCCGTAAAAGTCACTTCGGCCGTCGACGTACACCTTCTGCCGAGGGTAAAAACTGTAGATGATGTAATCGCCCCATTGATCGGTGGTCAGCAGCCGGCCGGTTCCAACCAAATCGGCGTGCGCATGAATCATATCGGTGGGAAACATCTCGCTGGGAAAATCGCGCGGCCACTTGATGGGCGCGTCGATCGCCACCAAAGCCACAATGAACAGCACCGGCCAAACGCTGGTCCGGCGGAATCCCGGCTCCAAATCCGTCCCCAACTGGTAAAGAATGCGCAGTGCCGAGGACTTCTTCAACCCCGCCGCCCGCGATCGCCACCATTCGCTAAGCTCACAAGCGATGAACGGCGTCGCGACGGTCGCGTAGATCGGTGCATGCCGCACGCTGATCAGCGAGGCGTGCGCCAGAAACAAGATCCACAACGCTTCCGTAAAGCGCCGCTTCTGCAGCAGGAAGCCGATCGTGATCAAACCGGCCAGCAGCAGGGCTTCATACTGCAACTGCCCTTCGCTGCGAAAGGTAGGCGCCTGAAACTCCTGCACGATGTCCTTAATCCAGTCGGCGCGCAGATACTCGAAAATGTGGACGTGCAACTGCACGCCATAGGGGTTGATTAGCGACGCGAGCGAGCACCCCAGCAATAGTGTCGAGTAGCGGCCAACCGCGCTCCAGGAACGATCCCCCAATGCAGCCTCCATCGCGCTTCCGGCCACCAACACCGCGATGCATGCCAGGAAAATCGACGAATCCGCCATGCAGATTGGTCCACAGCGCGGTCACCGGAATCAGCGCCCAGAGCCAGCGCGTTCTCGCCCGGCGATCGGCTTCCAACACCCAAAAACAGATCGGCACCAGCAGCAGCGTGACAACATGCGGACGCGCCAGAAAATGCATGGATGACGCGCCTGCCACCAACAGCGTGGCGAACAGGGCGATCAGCGCGTTGACACCGCGCCAGATCATGTAACGCATCACCACGGTGGCAAAAATTCCGATGATCAATCCGGCGGCGAGAACAATGGCCTTCAGCCCGCCGATCTGAAACAACGCCGCGTCCATGACGTCCGTGAGCCATTCCCAGGCGAACCAGGGTGCCCCGGCGCGCGAGAAGGAAAACAGGTCCTGGGTTGGGACGGCGTGATGAGAGAGAATGTACTGGCCTGTGCGGATGTGCCAGCCGGTATCGCCATCGCCCAACAGCGCCTTCCAGCCGCTGGCGCCGAAGATAAACAGCCAGCTTACGAGGGCGATCAAGAAACAGTCGGACAGCGATGGAATCAGGGTCTGCAGCAGTCCACGCTCTGCGCCCGGCGAGTACGCCAAAGCTGTCGTGGGATGGGTTGAAGTTGCCACTGAACGCTGATCGACTTTGGAAGCAGCTGGCTTTAGCGCCCCGTTTAGCGCCCCGCTTTAGCGCCCGATGCTTCCGGACGGGGCCAGCTCGACCGGGGCAGGCTCAACGCCCGCCAATTCGCGGCCATGAACGGCCAACGCCAGCCGGTCCTTGAGGCCCGTCTTCTCAAAAATGTGCATCAAGTGAACCTTCACCGTTCCCGGCGTAATGTGCAGATTCTCAGCGATTTGCTTGTTCCTAAATCCTTGGCAGATCAGCCGGACAACTTCCTTCTCGCGCGGCGTCAGGCGCGAGGCTTCCTTGCGCTGCAGGAACTGCGTGGCCTGTTCGGATTGCTGCATCCAGATTTGGCCCTTGGCAACTTCGCGCAGGCATTCCAGCAGCGTGGGCACGGGCAGGGTCTTCTTCAGGATGCCTCGCGCGCCGATTTGCAAGGCTCGGAAAGCGTCCATCTCCGGGAGGTCCACCACCCACAGCACGCTGTGAATTGGTCCGGCGGCTTTGAGACTTCCGAGCAAGCGAAGCGCAGCGGTGAGGCCCGCGCTGCCGTCGATCAGAACCACATCGGGGCGAATGCGCTGGATGGCTTCCAGCGCGTCAGCGGCCCTGGATGCCCAGCCGGAAAAGACCAGATCGTCACAATCGGCCAGAACCCTTTGTAGGCCTTCGACGACGATGGGCTGTGGTTCACACGCGAATATGGAAATACTACTCAATAATCCCTCGCAGTAGGGTGATCGGCGGTAGAACAACTCCAAGATAGGTACTAGGGCAATTAACCGAAGTTCGAGGTGATAAGCCCTTCGAGGTAGTGGGTTGAGGGTAGGGGGCGAGAGGAAAACTATTGCGTGTGCAAGGTTTCCAGCGAAGGCCTTGACGGTTCCCGTACACTTGCTACTCTCAAAGGGTCGCCATGACTGTAACGCTAAAATCAAAAACCGAACTCACGGTGCCCAAGAGTATCCGCCGCAAGGCCGGTATTAAGCCCGGGGATCGGGTTGAGTTTAGTGTGTCCGGCCGCGTGATCAAAATTGTTCCGAAGCCTTCGCCTGACGAACTGCAGGACGAGCGCGAGATCAGTGATCCGAAGATCCGCGAGCACATCCGCAAGAGCAATGCCGACTACCTGGCTGGCCGAAGTCGCCCGGCTAGCGCCTTTCTGTCTGAGCTGCGTTCCGCGATCTAAAATTTAACGTGCTTAGAATCCTAGGCAACACTTTCCGCATCCTCATCTTGTTGTCGGGCGTTGTATGGGGAGTAGTCTCTTTCGTGCGGGTTCTGCCAGGATTGTTTGTCCTTAATTCGATTGGCCTGAGTTTAGTCAAGGATCTCGCTGCGTTGATCTTTGGTTTTCTAATAGTTTTGCCGGTCGCAATCGCAGCGTTCTGGAGACCGAAGCTATCTGCGATATTGATGGCGCTGAGCTTTCTTCTTGTCGTGATCGTCGGCCTTAGCGACGAAGGACCCACAGGCGCGTACTCTGTCGGGAAGCAGATCTCGCCGACTCTATTTCTCGCGTTGGGCTACGCGTTGGTAGCATTCGTTCGATCCCAAGTCGGCAACCGGCACATGACGGCGCCCCCTCCTGAGCAACATCTGCCCCAGGCCGAGCGCCAGTGATGGCCGAAAGATTTGGCAGGCGCGCTCGCCCCGCTTGCTACAATGAAGCAGTAATGCATGGCGCGCTTCCTGCCATTTTCGCTCACGGATTTGCCGCCGCTCACCCTCACCGCGGTCATTGACATCGTCATTGTCGCAGCCCTCATTTATCAATTTCTGCTGATTATCCGCGGACGCCGCGCAGTCCACGTCCTTTTGGGCCTGGGCGTTCTGGCCATCATTTACACCGTCGCGGTGTGGGCGAAACTGGATCTTTTACACACGATTTTGGCGACATTGGCGCCTTATACCGCCATCGCTATCATCGTGATGTTTCAATCCGAACTGCGGCGCACGCTGGCCCGGCTCGGCCGCCGGCCTTTTCTGGGCGTCAGCCTGATCGAACGGCGCGAGTTGAGCCAGGAAGTGGTGCTGGCGGTTGCGCGGTTGTCGCAAAACAAGACCGGGGCGCTCATTGTTCTGGAGCGCAAAATCGGCCTGCGAACCTTCGTCGAGAGCGGGGTAAACCTGGACGCGGCGGTTTCCCGCGATCTGCTGTGCTCTATTTTTCATCCGGGCGGTGCGTTGCACGATGGCGCCGTCATCATCCAGGGCGATCGCATCGGCGCGGCCGCCTGCTTCCTGCCGTTGACCACCAATCCGCTGCTGGTCTCTGAACTCGGCACACGCCACCGCGCGGCGCTCGGCATTAGCGAAGAATCGGATTGCGTCGCGATCGTGGTGTCGGAAGAAACCGGCAAGATATCGGTCGCATCGTTCGGCGAAATCGAAATCGATGTTTCGCTGGAGCGCGTGGAACATGTGCTGTCGGACCGGCCGGAGCAGCGCGACAAGCGCGGCGTAGCTATCCAACGGCATTCGGCGGCGGTCCAGCAAACCACTTCCATACAGCGCCCTGGTTTGGACCAGCCATGAAGCTGCTCACCCAAAATCTTGGTTGGAAATTGTTGTCCTTGCTGCTGGCGGTGGGACTATGGCTCGCGATTGCGCGAGAACCGGAAGTGGCCACCTCGCTCTCGGCGCCGGTGGAATTCAAGAATATGCGGGACGACTTGGATATCAGCGGCAATCTCCCCGACCGCGTGCGATTGGAAGTCCGCGGGCCGTCTGGCCGGCTCTCGCGGGACAATCTTTCCGCTGTAGCCGTCGTTTTGGACCTTTCCGACGCCCAGGCCGGCGAGCGGACCTACAGCATTCGCGGTCGAAATCTCAACTTGCCCACCGGGGTGGCGTTCTATCGCGCGCTTCCTTCCCAACTCACCCTGCGATTCGACCAGCTGGCAATCAAGCAAGAACCCATCCTGCCGGTTTTCGTCAACAAACCCACCAGCTACCGCATCGTGAGCCAGGAGTTCACTCCGGCCAAGGTTCGGATTCGCGGCTCAGGCGACCGCGTGCAAGCCATTGAACAGGTCAAAACAGATCCAATGGATTTGAGCGGCGTGGCCGGCGAGAAAGTCTTTCACACCCACTTGAACGTCGGCGATCCGCAGGTACGGTTGCTGGATGCACCGGCCGAAATCACGGTGCGAGTGAAGCTTGAAAAGATTTTGAATGGCGGCGCCCGCTAGTGGCACGCGTTCTCTTCGGGACGGACGGAATCCGCGGCGTTGCGGGTGAGCCTCCGTTGGACCCCAAGACCGCCCAGGCAGTGGGCGCCGCCCTTGGTCATTGGGTCGTCCAGTCCGACCAGCAGTATCGAGACGTGCTAATCGGAATGGACACGCGCGAATCGGGTCCCTGGCTGGCCGCCGAGGTTGCCGCTGGATTGAAGTCGCGCGGCGTGACAGTTGAATTCGCGGGCGTCACCACCACCCCCGGAGTCGCTTACCTCGCCAAGAACGGGCCATTCGCCGCCGGAGTCATGATCTCGGCCTCGCACAATCCCTATCAAGACAACGGCATCAAGCTGATCGGCCACGCCGGTTACAAGCTCGCAGATGAGCAGGAAGAGCTGCTAGAAAAAGAGATTTTCTCGCTGCTCGAGCAGGGAAATCACCCGACGCCTGTTCCCCTCACAGTCAACGAGGGACTGGACCGCAGCTACATCGATCATCTTGCCGCAACCTTACCGGGCGGCTTGAACGGTTTGAAGCTGGTCGCCGATTGCGCCAATGGTTCCGCTTCCTTCCTGGCGCCCCAGCTGTTCGAACGGCTCGGCGCGCACGTTCATCCCATCCATTGCGCACCGGACGGCCGCAACATCAATCTCAATAGCGGATCGCTGCATCTGGAAGTGTTGCGCGCGGCAGTGTTGGAGCACCAAGCCGACGCCGGTGTCGCGTTCGATGGCGATGCCGATCGTGCATTGTTCGTTTCGCGATCCGGGAAGATCATCGATGGCGATGCCGTGCTTTTCCTGATCGCCCGTCACTGGAAGGTGCCGGTTGTGGTCGCCACAGTGATGTCCAATCTGGGCCTGGAACGAGCCTTGCGCGCGCACGGGATCGCCATGCTCCGGACCCCGGTGGGGGACAAGTATGTGCTGGAAGAAATGCTGCGCCGGGACGCAGCGCTGGGAGGAGAGCAGTCGGGCCATGTCATCTTCCATCGATATGCAACCGGCGGGGATGGAATGCTGACGGCGCTCCGAGTCTTCGAAGTGATGCGCCAGACGGGCGCCGGGCTGGACGAGCTGACCGGCGAGATTCAGGTGTATCCGCAGCGCCTGGTGAACGTTCGCGTGCGGGAGCGCAAGTCGCTGACCGATCTGCCGAGCGTGGCGGCGGAGATTCGCGCGGCTGAGGAATCCTTCGGCGATGCGGGCCGGGTTCTGGTCCGATTTTCAGGCACCGAGCCGTTGGCCCGAGTGATGGTGGAGGGGCCTGACTTAGCTCGGGTGGAGGCCTTCGCCGATCGGATCGCCGCACGGATTCGAGCCGAACTAGGCGCCGAAGACCTTAGTCAAGCCCTTCATTAGATTATTTATCTTAAGTTATTGAACTATCTACCTTAGCTAAGCATCAATTCCGAAAAGTCTCGCTTTCCGGCTGGCACCTCTGCTATGATTGCCCAAGGAGCGTTTCTGGTCGGTTTTGAATCGGTTTCCTTAAATTGATCCGACAGTCAATTGTCTAGGGGTCCGTCTCGGTTTATGCGTTGGTGTGCAAGCTCCGGCGGTGTAAAAGCCGCTACTGGAGAAGCCTAAAGACGCTCGGAGGGCTCCGCCCTGGTCTCTGGGGTCAAGGACGGGAGCTGATTCCACTGGTTGGTTGCGCTCCTATTTCTGTTTTTCCAGCCTTCATTCTGATGAACATTTTATTCATTGGCGACATCTTTGCGTCGCCCGGGCGTCTTCTTGTAGCCCGGCACCTACAGGAAATCATCTCGACCGAAAAGATCCAGTTGGCCATCGCCAACGCGGAGAACTCGGCGGGCGGTTTCGGCGTCACGCCGTCGATTGCGGAGGAGCTTTTCTCTCTGGGAGTCGACGTCCTGACTTCCGGCAATCACATTTGGGACAAGAAAGAGATCTTCGACTACCTGCCGCACACGCCGCGCTTGCTGCGGCCCGCCAATTATCCCGCCGATCTGCCGGGAAGCGGGTTGCTGGTGACCAAAGCGAGAAACGGCGTTCCAGTAGCCGTGATCGATTTGCAGGGCCGCGTCCATCTGCCTGCTATCGAGGATCCGTTTCGGATGGCAGATAGCATTCTGAAGTCGCTCGATCCAACGGTGAAGGTTCGTTTCGTGGACTTCCATGCTGAACTGACCAGCGAGAAGATGGCCATGGGCTGGTATCTCGATGGGCGCGTTTCAGCGATGGTGGGAACGCACACGCATATCCCGACCGCCGACGAACGCATTTTGCCGGGCGGCACCGCGTATCAGACCGATGTCGGCATGACCGGGCCCTATGATTCGGTGATTGGCTCGGAGAAAAGCCTGGCGATTCGCCGGTTTCTCACTGGGATGCCCATCCGGCTGGACAACGCCAAGGGCGGGGCAGAGCTGCACGCCGTAATCGTTACCGTGGACCCGGCGACCGGCCGCGCCATGGCAATCCGCCGGCTCACTCGCGAGGACTAACGGGCAGTGAAAAGCTGAATTGGCGCGACGTTGGCGTAGCTGCGAAAGTCAGCATCGCCAGTAAAGATCCGCCATCCGCGAGCGACCGCAACGCTGCAGATCAAGAAGTCGACTCCCGATCCCGCAACGCCTCGGCGGCGGCATTCGTTGCTCCAGCGCGCGGCCTGTTCGTAGTCGCTTGGGTGCGAGGAGTTCATCTGGAAAGGCGCGCAACTCATCGCGCGTTCTCTCGAATTGGGCAACCTCGCGAATGCCGGAGAGCAGTTCTTGACGGACCGGCCCAATGAGCCGCGCACGGCCGCCCTGAATAAGCTCTCGCAAAGATGCGACTCGCTCACTCTCGGCTTCATTCAGGTGACTTTTGTGTCTTCTTAGAGCAAGCGACCAGATGTTGGTATCGACGAGTACCTGCACCTAGCGCTTCCTTTTGCGGTCCGCCTTATAGTCGTATTCCGGGTCGAAGTCGATAGTGCCGAAAGAGTCGAGGATCTTCAGCTGCTTGCGGCGGGCGATGTATTCCGAGAGAGCGTTGGTGACCGCTTCCTTCTTGGTCTTATGGCCGCCGATTCTGCGCGCCTCTTCGATCAGGCTGTCGTCAATGGCAAGGTTGGTTGGCATATTCACACATCTCGATGTGTAGACACTAGTGTAGCATCTCCTGGCCTTGGAAGCTTTGCCATGCCGCGCCCTTCAGCTTCGGTTCAAACGCATCGGGATGTAGAATCTCAGCCAGGATCTCGAGCGATTCAACAACCCGCGGGCCGGGGCGGTTGAAGTATTGATTGCCGTCCGCCAAATACACTTGCCCACCTCGGACGGCGCGCAAACTCGCCCATTCCGGCCGATCGGTAAGCCAGTACATTTCTGCGCGAATGCGCTCCAGGTCGAAGCCGCAGGGCATGGTGATGATCACATCCGGATCGGCCTCGGCAAGCTCGGCCCACGTCATCCACGGAGAATGCATTCCGGCTTGGCCGAATAGATTCACCGCGCCCGCCATCTCCACCAGTTCAGGAACCCAATTGCCCGCGGCCATCAACGGTTCATGCCATTCGATGCAGGCGACGCGCGGCCGTGAAGGTCTCGCGCAAGCGCGTTCCGAGATCCGCCGCAGCTCGCTTTGAAGCTTGGCGACCGCGTTCGCGCCGCGCTCAGGCACTCCGCACGCTACCGCGACGCGCTGGATGTCGGACCAGATGTCGGCCAGCGCATTCGGCTCCAGCGCGATCAGCTTCGGCCGGCTGGAAACCCAACCGGTAAGCGCGCGCTCCACGTCTTCCAGGCTGACCGCGCACACCTTGCACTGAGTCTGCGTGATAACATGAGTCGGCTGCAACGCGTCCAATAGCTCGCGCGAGACTTCGTAGACTGAGAGCGCACTGGCCAGCCGCTCTTTGACGCGACGATCGATTTCGGCACTCGAGCCATCGATGGGAAATGCCGGCGAAGTGCAAATCGGCAGCGCGAGTATCTCCGGCGGGAAATCGCATTCATGCGATCGGCCCACCTGATCACGGCTGAGTCCGAGCGAAGCGACAATTTCGCTGGCACTGGCGATCAGCGACACGATGCGAAGCATCCTTCTAATGTACCGAGAGGTTGTGTGGTATGCGTTTCCTAATTTCGATCGCGGTTTTGGTTTCGACCGCTCATGCCGGAGATTTTACAACGTACGTCGGACCCGGAACGCCGAATCCGTACGCTGGGTCTACGATCGGCGCACTGACCACCGACGCACAGGGCAACAGCTACGTAACGGGAGAGAATGCTTTCGTCACAAAATTGGACCCGGCCGGGAATATCGTGTTTACCAAAACGCTGGGCCAGCCAACGTATACAGCTACGGATATTCCATCGCCCTCGATCCCTCGGGCAACATTTGGGTAGGAGGCCAGACCAACGGGGGCATTCCGCTGATGAACGCCCTGCAGTCCGCCTTCCCCGCCCGGCGGGGGAGTCGGATTCTTGGCGAAGATCGCGCCTGACGGAACCGTCCTTTATTCCTCTTATTTCGGCGGCGTCCAGGGCAACAGCAGTGTAAACGCCATCGCGATCGATCGGGAAGGTGATGTCTATTTAACCGGCTGGACCGACGCGCTCGATTTTCCAATCACACCGGGACTGCCCTCATCACCTGAGAACCCGAACATGCCCGCTTACGGCTTATTCGTGTCCAAACTCGACTCCTCTGGCCAGAAAATCCTGTACTCCACCATGATCACGGGAATCCCGAATTGTGACTTTTGCTTTCCCGTTTCCACCGCCATGGGTGCCGGGATTGCGGTTGACGGATCCGGTAACGCCTTGGTGTCCGGCAGCTCAAACACAGCTCTGCCGGCCATTCCGGAAGCTACCGCTTCGGGAGCTTTCGTCTTTAGGATCAATGCTGCCGGGAACGGGCTGGTTTACTTTACGTTGGCTGGAGGAGGCGGACCGATCACCACGGACGCATCCGGCAACGCCTACCTTACTGGTTACGCCTACAGCGCGGATTTTCCAACTACACCTGGCGCGTTCCAAACTATCTACGCCGGCGGCAATGATGCTGAGGCGTTCGCGTTGAAGTTGGACCCGTCCGGCGCAACTGTTTGGTCGACCTTCCTGCCTGGCCAACCCAACCAAAGCACGTTGAATCTTGCCCCGGCAATCGGCCTGGACAGTTCCGGTAACGTGTGGCTGACAGGCACGGACGCCGCCACCGATGCGCTCGATCCAACTTTTGTAGCCGAGTTGGCCGCCGATGGTTCAACGCTTCCATACTTGGCGCAGTTTCCCTCAACTTATGCCGGCCAAGCTATCGCTGTTGACCCCGCAGGCGTCGTGCATTTTGCCGGACCGCTGGGTCTGGCTTCGACGATTACGCCGTCTCAGCCCTTATTCCCTCGCGCGCTTAGCGTGGTGAATGCCGCGTCGAATCAATTCTTGGGCACCATCGCGCCGGGCGAAATCATCTCCATTTACGGCAGTGGAATGGGACCAACCACTCCCGTCGGAGCCACTCCCCAAAACGGCGCTTTCCCAACATCGCTGGGCGGAGTGCAGATCCTGGTCGACGGCACGCCGATTCCATTGCTGTACGTTTCCGACTCGCAGATCAACGCCGAAATTCCCTCGCCTGTGAACGGCCTGGTGAACGGACTCGCCGATTTGCAGGTGCTGAACAATTCGGCGGCATTGCCCGATTTCCGCCTCTTGGTGGCCAGTTCGGTCTTTGACGCGTTCTTTAGCAGCGGCGCGTACCTGGCGGTGACGAACCAGGATGGCACGGTCAACTCAAAGACCAATCCCGCGAAAGCCGGGAGCTATATCAGTCTTTGGGCCACTGGTTTCGGAAGCGTCCCGGGCGTCGTGATGGAAGGCGCTTTGGCGGTCGCCGCGAACAACTATTGCAGTAGTTGCCTGGCCACTTTCACTTCGTTCCACTTCCGCGTTACCGAAACCGTCCAGTACGCCGGGCCTTCGCCCGGACTCATCGATGGATTGATGCAGATCAATGCTATGATCCCGACTGCCCAAAGCCCTACGCCGCAACTACAGGTGTCGTTCAGCGCGCCTGGGGCTATATTGCCTCAGCTTTTGGGATTTGTATGGGTATCGCAATGACCGGCGGCAGGATTTAGTCAGATGACACTATTTGGTCACAACGTCTGAAAACTCAAGGAGCCGGTCGGGCGGGATTCAGTAGGGGTAAGTTACGGAGTCTTGTTGCTTTGGAGAGGACGAAGGGGGAGTTAACTGGGGAACGACCTTTGCTCCTTGAGTTTCAAATGATTTCACGCGGACTCAAGAGCAAGCAGATCGCCAAATGCAAACCCGCCTATTTTACGGGTTGATGGTTCAAGCGTGGCTAGAAAAAATTACCTTATTGGAACGCCGCAAAGAGCAAATCCGTACAGTTTGCCGAACCGGTACCCACTTTGAAACCGGCCTCAAGGTTGTTTGGATGCGGGAGCGGACGAAACGCGCTGCACTCTTCCCGCCCGCGCATCGTCGATGGAGACATGATTCGTTTCCAGCGTAGTGCCGAGCGTCTGATCCAACGCCACACGCGCATTACTGAAATCCACTAGCGCGGCGATCTCGACCGACTGCGCGGTGGCCAGGTCGCGTTCCTGCTGGACCACGTTGAACGGCGTGGAAGCGCCTCCCGCCAGCTTCTTTTGTTCCGCATCCAACAGTTGCTGCTGCAGAATTCGGGTTTGAACCGCGGCGCGATAGCGGCCCCGCGCCTGCCGCATGGCCACCGTGTAATTTGAAACGTCCACCGCCACCTGATTCAGATCCTTGCTTAACTGGATCTGCGACTGGCGCAGCTGCAATTGGTCGATGGCATAATCGGCCTGCGCTTGATCGTTCCGCAGCGGGGTCTGGAAATAAGCGGCTGCGCGATTGGTGGGGAAATTACGCCGCAGCACCTGCGCCCAGGGCATCCCCGATCCCTCCGTCGAAGTACGGATTCGCAGTTTCGACTCCGAAGCTGCTGGTTACGGTTCTTGGGCTGGCCGGCCAATCCGGCCGCGCTCTCGCCCGCGATCCCGACCAGCAAGGGCAGAATGCCGTTCCGCGTACCTAGTGAGGAAATCTCGCTGCTGGTTGCCCAAGCGTTCAGCCGCCAGATCGCTACGATTGGCCAGAGCCGTTTGCAGCAAGTCCTTGAGAGGCGGCAGTTCGTCGGTCTCGGGCACGGCGATCCGGTCGAGAGGAATAATCTGCGCGGATGCCAGCAGCCGGGTCCGCGATCCCAGTCCGGCTCAACAGATTCTTTAGCTGTAGTTCCTGCTGCCGAAGATTGGTTTGGGAATTCACCAGATCGTATTCGGCCGTAGCGAGTTGAGCCTCGGCGGTTGTGACATCCAACCGGGCCAAGGTTCCGGCCTCCTCTTGAATCTTGCTGTTTTCGTAGAATTTTTGCGCCACTTCGACGGCGTTGGATTTCGCCCGGATGTCTTCGTAACCGGCCGAAAGCGCATAGTAAAGGTTGAGGACCTGGTTGACGGTGCTGCTCACCTGAGTCTTGAAATTCAGCTCGGAAGCTTTAACATTCAATTGACTTACTCGAATGGTGCGAGCGTTTACCGGAATTCCGAAACCACGCAAGAGGTTCTGCTGAACGTGATGGAGACACTGGGCGCGGACGACGGATTTAAAACGTCGGTAGGCGCATCTCTCGTTCAGATAGCTGTCTCTGTAACTCACCGTAACGTTGCCGCCGATCAGGAATCCCTGCTGATAGGTCAAGGTGGAGTTGCGGGTGTTGGAAACCAGCACCGGCAGGATGCTTTGCGTGTTATTGAATTGAGGCGCGGTCTGATGGCTCAGCACCGTAGATTCCTGGATGGTGGGATCCAGGGTCTGGCTGATCGGGCCCGATTTGAGCAGATGGTCGCGTTGCTGCCGATGCCGCCATTGCCGCCGTTGGACCCTGCCGTGACGCCCGCCGCCGCCTGGCTTCCGGCCACTCCCTGACCATTGGCGACGTGCCAGCCTGCGAGGCGCTGCTGGGCACGCCAGGCAAAGCACCGCCGGCTTGGGATCGCTCCAATTGCCACTCCGACAAGATCGGGTTGTAGCGCGCGACCTCGATGTCGATATTATTTTCGAGTGCCAGCGCGATAGCATCCTGGACGGTTAAGTACAGCATTCCTGCTCGGACCAAATTGCCGAATACGTCCGGAATTTGCGAGGCGAATGGGCGGGACTTGCGCTGGCATGATAAGGTCGTACGAGTACGAACGCGGATGGGCGAACCGGTTCGATGCTGGGTTCCTGGGCGCAAAGCAGCGTGAGGGAACACAACGCCGCCAGCACCGCGCGCAACCGCTTCCTCTGGTCGCGGCTCAGTAAGCGCCGATACCGAGCCGTGACCGAAGGGAGCGGACTTATCAGCAGGCGGCTCATGGGTGCACATCCGCCGGCAGGGTGGCCGGCAACGCCGAGGGCCGTGAAATGGTCCCGGCCAAGGCTTCATCGAAGGATATGTTGTTGGCTTCCAGCGTCCGGCCCATGGCCTGATCCAGTCCAATGCGGGCGTGGCTGAAATTCGCCAGCGTCTGCACCTCCGCGCTTTCCGCGTTGGCGAGATTTTGTTGATCCAGCACGATCTGGTAAGCAGTGGACGCTCCCAGGGCAAACCGTTTTTGGTCGGCGTCGAGAGTTTGTTGCTGCAGGCTGCGCGCCTTGACTGCCGCGGCGTATCGCGCCCGCGCTTGTTGCAGCCCGATGACCGCGTTCTGGACGTCCACGCGAACCTGGTTGATGTTCTGCTGCAGGCCAAGTTCGCTTTGCCGCAGCTCCAGTTCGCTTGTGACATAGTCGGATTGCGCGGCGCGGTTACGCAACGGAATATTCAGCGCAACCCCCACCGAATAGTTGGGGAAATTGCGGCGAAACATCTGTGCCAGCAAGTTGTCATAACCGCCCGCCAGATATTCCACGCCCGGAGTTTGCGAGCCGATCGGCGTGAGCACGCCGGTCAGCCCGTTGTTCGTGAGCTCCGCGAAGGCCTGCAGCGTGGGTTTCAACGCGTTCTTGATTCCCACCAGGTTCAATTTGTTGCTATCGATATTCAGGCGGCTTTGCACCACCTCAGAGCGATTGGCGAGCGCTTGTTCCACCAATTGATCCACCTTCGGCGTCTCGTCGGTAGCCGGAATGGTGATGGTATCGAGCGGGATAATATGCGCGTCCGCCAGATTGATGTTGGCAATCCCATTGCGGCTGAGGGCGTTCTTCAGAACAGTCTCTTGTTGGAGCAAATTGGTCTGCGAAACCAGCAAATCCTGCTGGCTGACGTAGACCTGAGCCTCGGCGCGTGTGACCTCAATCGGCGCCAGCGTACCCGCGTCAGCTTGTTTCCGATTGTTGTCCAGGAGTTGCTGGGCGGCGGCCAGTTCACGCTGCCGCGCGCGCTGATCCTGCCAGAACTCCACCAAATCCCAATACAAATTCAGAACCGAGGACACCGTAGTGGCCACTTGCGATCGAAATTGCAGATTGGTGACCTTGATGTTATTTTTCTGAACGCGAATGTTGCGCCCATTCACCGCGGAACCAAAACCGTACAGAAGATTCTGCGTGATCTGCAGATCCAGGTAGCCCGACGTGTACGGATTCACGTTGAAAAGCTGGCTGTTGACGTTGACGTGTTGATTGTAGACCGTGAACTGGGCGGTCATGCCGAAATCCCAGGCCTGCTGATACTGCGCCTGATAGGTTTGTGTGGACTGAATCAACGCCGTGGTTCCGGTCAGGATGGTGTTGCTTTGCGGGCTGGTGGTGTGCTGGAAATTCGTGAATATCGTGACCGTGGGATCGAAGGACGCGATGGGCGGTCCTAATTGCGTCACAATGCCGCCGCCGGAGCTGATCCCTTCTCCAGCCGTTCCCACCGTGCCTATGTTGGTGACGGTGACTCCCTGCAGGCTGACACTGGCCGGCCCCGCGGCCACGCCCACGCCGACGCTGCGCAACGCGCCGCCGGCACGGGCGCGCCGGAGCACTTCCTGAGCCAGGAGGGGACCGTAGCGCTGGACCTCGATATCCAGATTGTTTTCCACCGCCAGCGCGACCGCGTCTTGCGCCGAGAGGTACAGGTTTCCTGCACGCATCAGGGACTCCAGCCGCGGCGAATTAGCCAAACTGATGGATGGTACCGGCCGCGCTCGAAAGGGTCGGGTCAAGCGCAGTAGGGACCCCTGTGCCGGATCGATCCGGACCGCGCTTTCCGCCCAGAACCGGGCCCGCCAGCAGCACCAACACAGACCACCGTAGACGACAAAATTGCATCTTGGGAACACCTCAACGTATTGAAAATGAAAACAGAACTAAGGCCTTGCGTTTTCACGATGTTAGCATGTTAAGAGTTGGCGAGTGCCAAGCGGCCGTAGTTACAGGTTGGGTGAAAAGTTACTGGTTGGGTGAAACTTGCGGCGAATCAAAATCCTCGTCTCCTATGACGGAACCGACTACCACGGCTGGCAGGTGCAGCCGGGGCTGCCGACCATCCAGGGCGTCCTGGAAGCGGTGATTTCAGGGATAGAAGGGCGCGAGGTGCAAGTGGCCGGCTCCGGCCGAACGGACGCCGGGGTGCATGCAGCGGCCCAGGTGGCGGCATTTTCGATCGAAAATCCGATCCCGGTGGACAATCTGCGGCGGGCCATAAACCGGCTGCTGCCGCGCGATATTCGTGTGCTGAGCGTCGAAGAGGCCGCGCCGGATTTTCACCCGCGCTTCCAAGCCAAGCGGAAGACTTACGAATATCGGATCTTTCGCGGCGAGATCTGTTCCCCGTTCGAGCGGCGTTATGTTTGTCATCATCCATATCCGTTGAACATCGAGGAGATGATCGCCCTCGCGCCTTTGCTCGAGGGCCAGCATGATTTTGCGGCGTTCGCGGCGTCGGACGATCGCGACGAATTGGAATTGTCCAAGGTGCGGACCATCTTTTGTTCGCGGCTTGCGCTCGAGGGCGATCGCTTGGTTTATCGCGTAACCGGCAGCGGATTTTGAAGCACATGGTTCGCAACATCGTCGGGGTGCTGCTCGAGGTAGGGAAGGGAAATGTGGATCGTGCGGGTTTCATGGCCCGCTTGGAACCGGACTGCGAAATTCCGCCTGGGCCGGCCGTTGCGGCGCGAGGGCTGTTCTTAATGTCGGTGGAATATAGCCAATAAACCAGGGCTATACTGGATCATCATGAGATCTGGAACAATTGGAGTTCTGTTGGCCATCGCGGCCGTTTTAGCGTCGGTTCCCGCGCAGGCGCAAGTTAGCCGTTGGGCATCTCCCGATGAGCCAACCGCCAAAGCTCTCATCGAGCTGGAGCGCAAATGGGCCGAAGCGGCCTGCACCCACAATGGGATTGAAAAGACGATTCTGGCCGACGACTTCCACGGTATCGATCCGGACGGCTCGCAATACTCGAAGAAGGAAGCTGTCGAGGGCGCCAAGACTGCCAAGACAGAGCGGGACTGCAAGATGTATGAAGTGAAGGTGCACTTCTTCGGCGAGAATCTGGCGATCCTTTACGGCAGCGAAACCGCCGTACATGCGGCAAAGGATGGACACCAGCAGACTACCAAGCTGACCTGGACGGACACCTGGTTAAAACGCGATGGCAAGTGGCAGGTTGTAGCCGCTGAAGACATGCCGAGCGAAGTGAAGTAGGCCGCTCAGCGCAGGCCGTCGGCGATCCACAGCTCGGAAGGATTATAGAATGCCGAATAGGCTAAACTACGGCAATCCGCACCTACTCTTACGGCGCTGATGCCGGTGAGACCGGTCCGATTGACTGGCGCAAATTCCTTCCAAAGAGTCTGCTCTCCGGTCTCGACACTCACTCGAAGGATCTTCACAGGCACAATTCCTGATTGATACACCAACAGGGAGTTGCCCGGGCACCAACGCAGGGGAGAAAACCCGTCCGCCAGTTTGGGAACGAGACGCGGCGTTCCATTGTCCAAAGGATAAAGTACGATCTTCCCGTCCAGACCGGCAACCGCTACGGACCCGCCGTCGGGGGAGATAGTGACCGGATCGGAGCCGTTAAAACTCACGTTCTCCGCCGTGATTGCCCTAGGGGCACCGCCATCCACGCTCTGCACGTAGTAGCGGATACGATGACCCGGTTCATTTCCCAAGAATACGATCCGCTTGCCGTCCGGCGTCCAGCCGGCCGCCAGGTGATGGATTGCGTCGTGGGTGAGCGACCGTGCTTCGCCGATTCCGATTGGCAGTAAGGCCAATTGGGAGGGCTCGCGTGAAGATCCCAACACCATGGCCCACTTGCCGTCAGGAGAAATCTCGAGCGGATTCCCTGGGCCTAGCCGGACCGCTGCCGAGCCGTCCGTGGCACGCAGATAAGTCACAAAATCTTCACCGCTTCTGGTAGCATCCCCTCCTTCGACAAACAACAGGAACTTTCCATCTCGAGAAATATCGCTGAGAACGGAAAGGTCGTGCCAGTACAGATCGGTCTCTTTCGAATCTACGGTCGGCATGTAGAACAGCGCACCGGAAGTGACCGTGTGCGTCAGTAAGAGCCGGCCGTCGGGCGCAATATCGAGCACACCGAAGTTTCCGGGAAGGTGCCTCAGCAAACGCTGATTTCCCGAACGATTTACTGCGTACACCGAGGTCGTAAAACCATAAGCCGCGGCGGTAAATAGAATCTCATCGCTGGTGGACGACCACGCGATCCCGCTAATGGTCCCCAACCACAGCTCCGTGAGGGTCGTCTTATGGCCCTTGATGTCTACCGAAGCCACGTAGCCTGGGCCACTTCCGACCGGCAGCTCTAGGAAGGCGATCCGATCCCCCTTGGGGGAAATTCGCGGGCTGCCAATGGCGCCCGTGGTCTGATACAAGACTGTGCCAAGGGGGAACTCAAGCTGCTGGAATCCAGCTTTAGCCCGCACCACCGCGAGCTGCTTGCCGTCCGATGTCCAATCGGCGGCGGCAATGTCATTTGCCAACTCCCTCGGAGTTCCGCCCGAGATCGGGACGCGAGCCAAAGTTCCGTGTGCAAAGAACAGCCCAGGTGTAAGAGCGAGCGCCATTTCGTCCGAAGCCGAGACGGCGAACAAATGCGCATTCGTTATACCAAGGTCCCGGGATTCTGGGTTCTCAGCTTGCGTGGAGTACACCCGATAAGGACCGCCATCCCAGGCCGCCGAATAAGCGATCGTCCTGCCACCATTCGCAAATCGCCCGTTGTCGACCGTGCCGCGCCGGAAAGTGATCCGTTGAAACGTAGGTGAGGGCGTTCGAGGCAACCATCGGCTCGTGGCGAACACGGACACGGCCATCAGCACTGCCGCAACTCCAATCGCGATCATCCAGCGGTATGGGCGAGGCGCGGCGGGTGGAGCGTCATCGATTAAGAGCCGCCAATCTCCAATGGCTTGCAGCCGTTGCTTCGGGTCCTTTTGCAGGCAGGCCTGAAGCAAGCGCCGGACCTTCACCGGCACGCGGTCCAAGTCTGGCTCCTTGGTCACCACCGCAGCCAGAACGTCTGTGATCGTATCGCCTGGGAACGCCTGCCGCCCGGTCAACATTTCATACAACACCACGCCGAACGCCCAGATGTCGGCGCGCTTGTCCACAGTCTTGCCGCGCGCCTGCTCCGGGCTCATATAGGCCGCCGTGCCCAGGATCATTCCCGCGCGGGTTGGTGAGATCGTCTGGGTCGGCGAATTCGCCGGATTCGAAGGATCGGAAGACTGAGCAACCGCGGCCAATCCGAAGTCGAGCACCTTCACCACGCCCTCGGGCGTCACCATGATGTTCGCCGGTTTCAAATCGCGATGAACGATGCCTTTGTCGTGCGCAGCTTCGAGCGCGTCGGCGATCTGTTTGGCGTAATTCAGCGCAGTTTCGAGCGAAAGCGGTCCTCGTGGCGATTCCCCCGGCACCAACTCCATCACCAACGCGCGTTCTTCCAGGCCGTAGATCTGCGCGATGTTGGGATGATTCAGCGCGGCCAGAACTTTAGCTTCGCGTTCAAAGCGGGCTAGTCTTTCGGCATCCTGCGCGAGAGCCGCCGGCAAAACCTTGATTGCTACTTCGCGGTCAAGCTTGGTGTCACGTGCGCGATAAACTTCGCCCATTCCGCCCGCGCCAATCGGCGCAAGAACCTCGTAGGGTCCTAAGCGCGTACCGATGGACAGGGGCATGTGGTTTGAACAATCTTACCGTAGGCGGGTCGGCTCGTCCTGCTACGATGAACAGCATACTAAGCCCACCGCAAACCGTATGGCGAGAGTGACGCTACCAATTGCCTGCGCGATTAATAGCGAATACGCGTTGCCGCTGCTGGTCATGCTCACCTCGCTGAAGGAGCATCTGCGGGCATCTTATCAACCGCTGCTGTACCTGGTGCATCCAGGCTTGGGCGCAGGTCCCCTGGCGGCCATTTCGCAATTAACCGAAACAGTTTCCATCGTTCCAAGCCCCGAAATCGTAGCCGCCATACCGAAACACTCCCATTTTCCGCCGGAAGCCGCTTATCCGCTGGTGCTGGCCAACGTCCTCCCTCAAGAACTGGATCGGATTTTGTTCCTGGACGCGGATACACTCGTCCTGGATGATTTGGCTGAACTGTGGGAGATTCCGATTGGCGACAGCCTGCTAGGCGCGGCGCCCGATTCGGCAATCCCATTGTGCTGCTCTCCAAGAGGAGTGAAAGCGCGGGAAGAGTTGGGAATTCCAGATAATGCCGTCTATTTCAATTGCGGAGTCATGTTAATTGATCTAGCCTTATGGCGGCAGCGGGAGGTTACCCGGCGTCGCCTACGGCTATTTGCAGAAGGTGGGTCGCGAAGTGGATTTTCTTCATCAAGAAGCTTTCAACGCAGTCCTTTGGGGCGACTGGTTTCCGCTGGAGAGCCGCTGGAATGTGTTGGGGAGCTCTGGCCGGCCGTCCCTACGGTCGACCGGAATTGGATGGCTGGCGGAACCCTGGTATCGTCCATTTCGCAGGCCGTTTCAAGCCGTGGCGCGCTCCAACAGGAGGGCTTTTTGATCGGCAATATGGTGAGTTCTTATCTCAAGCGATACAGCGGATCCCCGCGCGCAACCCCACTCTGAGGGACAAGCTGCTTAGCCTGTATGACCGTCATTTGCGAGATTCTCTCTATCCTTGTGAGCGAGCTTTATGGACGCGGCGGCTGATATAGAGCAGCCCAAAATATCCGTGATCGTACCGGCGATGCTGGGATATCATACCGTCCTGGCGGTGTTGGACGCCTGGGAAGCGCAAAGCTGCCGCGACCAATTGGAGATTCTCATTGTTTGCCCGCATCCACCCGAGGCTGGAATGCTTCCGCCTGGTCAGGTTGCGATCGCAACCGGTTCCATGGACCTCCACGCCGGCGCGCTCGGCCGGCATTTTCCAGGCGCGCGCCGATTATGTGCTCCTGGCCGAGGATCACTGCCTTCCCGACCGGCGGTGTGCGGAGGCCATGCTAGGGCGTCTGGCCGAAGGATGGGATGCCGTTGGTCCGGCCCTTCGTTCCGGAAAGCCGCGATCAAACTGGTCCCAAGCGCCATTTCTTCTGGGATATGGTCAATGGCTGGCCCCGGTGGGCGGCCCCGCTGCTGTTTTGCCCGGCCACAACGCGGTGATCCGAACAAAACCGCTGCTAGAAATGGGCGCGTCGCTGACCAACGAGTTGCTGGTGGCGGCGTTCCTGCTGCGCCGCTTGCACGCCCAAGGACAACGCTTCTACGTGGAAGATCAGGCCACCATGCGGCATTACGACCCGGGCGAATGGAAGACGGAAATACGAATGTTTGTTTGCGTAGGGCTAGGGTTTGGAGCTCTCCGGACCAAGCGCTGGCCCTGGGCGGGCCGAGCTTTCTACTGGCTCCTAACGCCGCTGATCGCAGCCCGGCATTGGGGGCGGGCTTTGGTTCAATATCGCCGTGCAGGCGCTCAAAGCGGCTTGAGTCCACGGTGTTTGGGATCTGCGGCGATTCTGGCGTTGGCTTGGGCTTGCGGCGAATCCGCCGGGGCCTGGATGGGCGTCGACCGCGTGACGCCCTTTGATCTCCATTCAGCGAGATCAAGCCGGTGGCACGCAGCGACGTTTAATTACTTGTTGGTCTTCGCACCTTCCCCGGCCTCTTCCCGCCGGGCGCCCCGCAAAATATCGCCGAGCGCGTAATTGCCTTCGTGGCAGGCATATTCGTAAATCGGCTTGTTGATCGCGGGCCAAGTGTACTCGCCGGTCCAGGGCCGATCCCACGTGTCCGGATCTTCCACGGTAAACCGATACAGCAGCGTCTTGTCGTCAATGCGCGTGAAGCGCTCCACTACATGCAGGTTTTCCGTCGATCCCCGAAAGCGGGTTTTGTCGTTGAAATTGGTGGTGTCGACAACCAGCGTGTCCCCCTCCCACCGGCCCACCGAATCACCCATCCAACGGCGGATGTTCTTGGGAAGATGCTGCGCGTTCATCCGCACGATGCGTGCATCGTGCACCATCTCGGTGAGAATCATGATCGAATCCGGAGTTTGCACAATCTGGTGCAGATCGTTGTAGAAATAATCCGGCAGCGCGGGCGGGCCGGACGTGGAACCGAACCCCAGCAGGCAGCGCTCGCCCAGCGGCCGCTGCTCCGGATTGTCGAAGGCGCCGGGCGGCTCGGCGTTTGGATCCTGGCTCTCGCGCGTGTCTGAAGTGGGTGTCGCACGGGCCTCGGCGAGGCGCTTACGCGCGGTTGCATTGTAGGGCGGCACATGGCCGTCCGGCGGATCGACCACGATGGAAGTTCGAATCTGTCCATCCACCACAGTGAACGCCGAGCCCTGGTGCAGCCAGAAATTGTTGTAGCCGCCGACCGCACCGCCTCCGGCCCTCTCCAGAATTTCAAAGAACGATTTTGGCGCGCTGGTGTCGCCGCCCACCGGAGGCGCGGGGCGATTGGCCGCCGACGGCTGATTGCTCTTGGCCCTGCGCGCGATCTCGGCTTTCTCAATAGATTCGGCTTTTTCCTTGGTCAGGAAGGGCGGATCCCCAGGCAGCCGTTCGATCGGCGTCATCATGCTGAGGTCGTAGGTGCCCTGCAGGTCGGGATGCCCATCCGGCGTGCGAGGAGCGGCTTGAGCAGCCATCCGAGGCGTTGTCAAAGCGGCCATTGCGATCGCCAACACAGCCGCGCCCATTTTGAATAGAAGCCGAATCTGCATATCTAGATCATATCCGGCCTGGCGCCCGCGTAGCTCGATCACGATACAATCGACTTGACGTGAAAATCACGGTTTCCAAGGAGAATTACCTCAAGGCGATTGCGGAAGCCGAGAGCGAAGGCGAGCCCGTAATCCCTGCCACGTTGGCGCGCTGGCTGAACGTTTCGGCCCCCGCGGTAACCATGGCCCTGAAGCGCTTGAAACGGGACTCGTTGATCCGCACCGGCCGCGATGGAACCCTTTCGCTCACTACGGCCGGGCGTGATATCGCCAACCGGCTGCTCAACCGCCATCATCTGATCGAACGCATGCTGACCGAGATTTTCGGCATGGAGTGGTACAAGGTCCATGACGAAGCCGAGCAATTGGAGCACGCAGTGTCGGCCGATTTCGAGCGGCGTTTGTTGGACAAACTGGGCACCGGCGAAGCCTGCCCGCATGGGAATCGCGTAGAAGGCGACACGCCGCAGGATCGCCGGGATCGAGGACTCCGGCCCCTGGATGAAGCGCCCGCCGAGGCGGATTCCGTGGTGGTCAGTGTGTTCGAGCGCGACCGCCGATTGCTTGAGTATCTGCACGGCCTGGGCATTCATCCCGGCGCCGTGGTTCGCATGCTGGCGTCGAATTATGACGAAACGCTGACGTTGCGGATCGCTGGGCACCCGGTGCAATTGGGCAAGGCCGCCGCGGCCAAGGTCTGGATCGAAGTCTCGCCGGTTAGGACCGAGCGAGAACCGGTGAAGGCAGGCTCTGGAAGTACGCGATAGTTTCTCTCAGCCCATCTTCCAAACTCACTTTGGGTTCCCAGCCCAGTATCCGTTTTGCCTTGGCGATGTCGGGTTGCCGGCGCTTGGGATCGTCCTGCGGGAGCGGCTTGAATTCCAGTTGAGCGGTAGTTCCCGTAAGCCGGCGGATGCGTTCGGCGAATTCCAGTATGGTGAGCTCCTGCGGATTTCCAAGATTCACCGGATAGCGCTCGTCCGACATCGTCAATCGATACCAGCCCGTCCACCAAATCCTGCACATAGCAGAAGCTGCGGGTCTGGCTGCCGTCGCCAAACACGGTCATCGGCTCGCCATGCAGGGCTTGATCGATGAACGCGGGCACCACGCGGCCGTCTTTGAGCTGCATGCGCGGCCCATAGGTATTAAAGATGCGCGCGATGGTAGTCCGAACACCATGCACGCGATGGTAAGCCATACTCAGCGCTTCGGCGTAGCGTTTGCTTTCGTCGTAGCAGGATCGTACGCCTACTGGGTTCACGTTGCCCCAATAGGTTTCCACTTGCGGATGCTCCAAAGGATCGCCGTAGCATTCAGACGTCGAGGTAATCATGAAGCGGGCGTCGTGCTGGCGCGCGATTTCGAGCATGTTGCGCGTTCCGGCGGAACCGACGTCCAGCGTCTCAATAGGATGCTCGAAATAGTCCTTGGGGCTCGCCAGCGACGCCAGGTGCAAAACGCCATCCACGGGACCATCCACGGTGAACGGGCGGCACACATCCCATTCGCGAAATTCAAACGCCGGATTGCCCTTCAGTTGCTGCAGATTGCGAGCATCTCCCGTCATGTAATTGTCGTACGCCAAGACTTCGTGGCCTTCGGCGATCAGGCGGTCGCACAAGTGCGATCCGATGAATCCCGCGGCTCCAGACATGATGAATCGCAAATGTTCGGCTCCCACTCTATCTATCGTAACGGAGGATCAAGCTCTTTAGAGGTTTCCCTGCGCTACACTCGCAGGTGGTGCCTCAACTCTCCTGGCCGGAATCCGGCTTGTTCCTGATATTGCTGGCGGCTTCACTGTACGGTTTTTGGCGGCGATTCGGCAAGGTTTGGCGCACGATTCGCGGCTCCAAAAGCGATCCCGAACTCAACATTCGGTCGTTGGGCCGCCGTACCGCCGGCTTTGTCTGGGAAGTGCTGCTGCAAGGCAAAGTGATCTGGCAGCGGCCGCTGCCGGGCTTGGCGCACGCGCTGGTCTTCTGGGGATTCTGCGTCTTCGCGCTGATCACGATCAACCATTTCGCCGAAGGTCTCCGCATCGGCTTTCTCGATCGATCGGGCGTTTTCGGACCGTTCTATTTTGGATTCGCGGCCGTGTTCGCCGTCGCGGTAGCGGTCTCGATCAGCGGTTTAGCATTCCGGAGGTTTGTGCTGAGACCCAGATGGCTGGGCAAGCTCTCGAAGGAATCCGGAATCATCGCCGCGCTGATTTTCCTGCTGATGATCACGTACCTGGGAACGTTCGTGCCGGGTTGGGAATCGAGCAAACTGCTGTGGTGGGCGCACACCCTTACCCTTCTTATCTTTCTTCCCCTGGTACCGAAAACCAAGCATTTGCATTTGATCCTGAGCCCGGTAACGATCTTCCTCAAGCGCGATACGTTCAGCAAAATTCCGCCGCTGGTAGGGCGATGACGATTTCGGATTGGATACCGGCAAGGACGTCACCGAGTTGATCGCGCTGCAAGCATTCAGTTGCGTGGAGTGCGGCCGTTGCAGCCAATATTGTCCGGCCACCAATACTGGAAAGATTCTCAACCCGAAGGAGATCGCGTTGGGAGTACGGCACTATTTGAATGAGTTCGGCCCAGCCAGCGACCAGCCGCTCATGGGCACTTACCTCTCGCAGGAAGCCGTGTTCCAGTGCACCACCTGCGGGTCGTGCGAGTTCCAGTGTCCGGTGGGAATCCAGCACCTGCCTATCATCATCGGCTTGCGGCGCGGCGCGGTGAATACGGGCAAATGGGAAGACGATTACGGAACAAAGCTGTTCTTGAATTTGGAGCGCAATGGCAACGCGATGGGATTTTCGTCCAGCGAGCGCGACAAGTTTGTCGCCAAGCAGGAGCTGCCAATATTCGACGGCTCGCAGGAATATTGTTTGTGGCTGGGCTGCATGGGCGGATACGATCCGCAGGGCAGGGAAATCATCGCATCGCTGGCTCAGATTCTTCGAAAGTTAAACGTAACCTTTGGCGTCCTCCGTAAGGAGAAGTGCACGGGCGATCCGGCACGGCGCTTGGGCAACGATCTCGCGTTTGGCGAGCTTGCGCAAAACAATTTGGAAACACTAAAGCAGAGCCAAGTGAAGAAGATCATTTCCATCTGTCCGCATTGCGTGCGGACCATAAGCACGGATTGGGCCGAGTACGGCCAAGCTCCGCCCATCGAGCATCACAGCGAATTTCTCGCGCGCCATTTGGACCAGCTGCCGGAGCGAACCGGCGCCGGCGAAAAAATCGTGTATCACGATCCCTGCTATCTCGGCCGCTATCGCAACGTCTACGATGAACCGCGCGATGTGGTCGGCAAGTTCGGGACTCTCGTCGATCCCCCGCGCTCGCGCGAGCGTTCGTTCTGTTGCGGCGCGGGCGGCGGGCTGGCGTTTCTCGGCGAGGAAAAAGGCAAGCGCATTAGCGTGGAACGCGCGGAAGAGTTAGCGGCTACCGGGGCCAGCGTGGTGGCAGCCGCTTGTCCGTTTTGCAATACGATGTTTCGCGACGCGCTGGCGGGAGTTTCCGCAACGCCGCCCAAGCTGCTGGACATCGCACAGATCGCAGCGGCCTCATTTGCGCCGGGGCCCCCAGGCGAACAGGCGTAGTCAGCGATTCATCTCTAGTTTGTGCGCTCCTGGAGGCGGTTTGAACGTGAATAAATTGTCGGGAAGCGGCTCGTTGAGCTTGATGGTCGTAAACACAGCGCTAGAGGCGGCGTTGTCCTCCCGCAGAATGCGATAGTGCTGTTTGTCGATCCACCAGGTATAAGCTAACTTGCTTCCCTCCACCGGAACGGTAACCACATAGCAGTCCACCTTCGTCCCCGTGACCGTTATCTCCTCTTCCTTGATCAACTTGGCCCCCTCGATAAGATCCGCTGCCCGACGATAGCGCATCATGGCAAATTGGTCCACAGCCTCAGGCCTCAAATCTCCAAGATCGCCCGATGCACCCGGGGTCGCCTCGCTGAGTGGGATGGAGGCGTACTGATTGGATTTTCGGAGGTCAAACCAGATGGTGGAACCATCACAGACCGTGACCACATCATTAAAGGCCGAGTCGTCGCCAGTCAGGCCCGGAAATGAACCCTCCACTCGATATTTGTTGGGCGATTTGAATGCGATCAGCACGTGGGCAGCCGCGTTACCTGCTTCACGGCCCGTGGCCTCGGCCACTAACTCGTACTGCGACACAGTCTGGTAGGTATCGCGGACCCTCGTCAGAATCTGCGCCAAATCGGGCTGCGTCTGAGCCACGCCCTCGCGCAAGGTCAACCCGAACAAGGCAAGTCGAAAAGCCAGGCGCATATGGTGAGAGCTTATCACGCCGCGAAACTAATCGAAGCAAATAGCATTCAATTGGGGTAGTATTGCGGACATGGAGGACAATATGTCCGAAATGGCACGTGACCTGGGACGGCGCTGGTTCGAGGAAGTCTGGAATCGCAAGCGCCGCGAAGCCGTCGCCGAGATGATTGCGCCCGATTGCGTCATTCATGACGGCGAAATTGATTCGTCCGGTCCCGAAGCATTCTATCCGCTCTTCGACAGCATCCATGGAACCTTTTCGGAGATTCAGCTCAGCCGTAGAGGACACGATTGCCGAAGGCGATCGCGCCAGCATTCGCTGGTCGTTCACCGCGAAGCACACGGGCAACGCGCTAGGAACTCCCGCGACAGGAAAGACTGTCCACGTCACTGGCATCACCATCCTGCGCGCGGCCGGCGGAAAAGTTGTCGAGGCTTGGCAAAACTGGGACATGCTGGGGATGATGCAACAGATACAAAGTGAAGCCAAGGCATCGGCGACGTACATCGGGGCATAGCCGCACTACGATTCCAACTGCGATGCTACAATCTAGAAGTTGGCGCGAGTGAATTTTGCAAAGCGCCGGCATCCCGCGGATCACTCCGAATCGGGCGCGTAGCTCAACTGGCAGAGCAACTGACTCTTAATCAGTAGGTTGTAGGTTCGATTCCTACCGCGCTCACCACCTCACTTACCTGCGTTATCGAACTTGGACGCATCTCCACCACAATGGACATACCCGAGCCGCAGAGCAGGCCCACGCACTGACCAGCCCGGCCCAGCCGAAGGTGGGTACTTCGAAAGCGCGGTTAAAGCCTCCGCCAGATCGTTGGAACTCAGATCGCTCTTGGCCAGCGCGCATCCGGCCCAGGCATCGGCCCGCAACTCGCCCGTCCAAGAACCTTTCATCCACGGAGCCGCGATGGTCTCGGCCAGGGCATGGCCGTACTCATGGGCGATGATCGCAATGATGGCGCCGTCTCCGTACTTCTCATAGATGGCCGCGAAGAACTGCGGCGCATAGACAAATTTCGCCTGGTCGGCGGTCACCACCAGCATGGCATTTGCAGCCGTGGCATTGCGGTATATCGCGATCTGAGGGCACTTCGGCGCGCAAGATGGCGACAGCGCTGCATTCATGCGACCAGCCAGTTGCATCGCGTCGCCGGTGGGGCGCTGATCGGCTTTGGCGTCGTAGGAAGAAGCACCGGAACCCAGCGCGCATATAACTTCCCAGCTTGCGCCGAAGGCGAGCAAGAGATGCGCATAACAGTCCTAAGTAAACGTGTCGCCACATTAAAACGTGCGGTGCGGCCGCCCAATTATTTCGCGCAGCGCGTTCCCGCCCGCGCCGCTTCCTACCAGCAATTCTTCAGGAAATTTGCGATACGAAAGGATATCGCGATAAACCCGTGGAGCCGCCAACGAGTTCAACCCCAATCCCGCCAGGTACTGTAAACGCATATTCAGGTCTTCATTGATCTGAGCATTCGCAAGCATCGGCCCGAGGTCCGAAGCCCGGCCCGCATAGGTTCCGAGCAGATCCACGGCGGAATGGAATCCAACTTCGGCAAGCGAAGCGGACACTCCGGAGTAGCTGGACTGGTCCAGACGCCGCTGTATTGCGTCCACATTCATAGGCGACGTATCGGCGCTACCCAATAGCACCAGATCGTAGCCATCGCCGTCCAAATAGTTGCTCCACACCGTAGCGTTGGGAAACACGCTGAAGAAAGTCGCCAGCTCGGTTTTGACCGTGTCCTCATCGCTTTCATAAATCGGAAGCCATTGCGCCGCCACACCGCCCGGATTCAAATGGCTCTTGACCAACTCATAATACTCCCGCGAGTAAAGCGTCGACGTGCCTTTTACCCACGGATGAATTGGATCGGTGGTGATGACGTCGAACTTATCCGGGCTGATCAGGATATAGTGCCGGGCGTCGTCATAGATCACGCGCGACCGGGAATCGCGCAGCACATGCCGATTCTCTTGGCCGAAAAACTCGTCGGAGGCGGGTGGAATCAACGGCTCCAATTCGCAAATCACAATGTTCTGTACCTCGGGGTAGGGAACGAACGACCCGGCTGTCACTCCCGCGCCGAACCCCACCACCAACACCGAACGAGGAGCAGAATGAATCAGCGCCGGCAGGTGTCCCATCATGCGCTGCAACCGCATGTCGATCAGCGTGGAGGAAGCCTCCGATTTACCGCTCACGTAGAAAGATCGCACGTCGCCGCGCTGCGTGATGACGACGGAAGAATTGATTCCCTCGGCCACAAACATCGGAGTGGTCTGCGCGTCGTTCGCGCGATCCAGGCCCCGTAAAATCGGTGCCACGCGGCGGCCATAAGCGATAGCCTGCCAGGGAACCACGCCCACGGTTACCGATAGTCCCCACGCGAGCACCAGAGCGCCTGCCAGCAAGCCTCCGAACACAGCGGCTCGCTTGGAGGCGAGCGGTGCAATGGCAACCACCGCGGCGGCGGCCGCCAACCAAATCAAGACCTGCTGCGAACCCTGTGTTCCAATCGCCGGAATCAACACCAGGCTGAAAGCCAGCGCGCCCACAATGGACCCAGCGGTATTGGCCGCGTATACCTCGCCCGTCAATCGCGCGGGATCCTCCCGGTTCGCCGCCGCGGCGGCCAGCGCCAATGGAAAGCTCGCTCCCCATAGCAATGTTGCCGGGAAAATGGCTCGGATGCAGCGCGTCAAATCCAGATCGAAGTTGAGCCAGGGATTGGTGGCAAGCCAGGGATCGACGGGCCACCAAGGCAGCACATACGCGAGCGTGAAGGCGGTCCAGGCGATCGCGAGCGCCAGCAGGACCTGGCAAGCGGCGAGCGCGAAGCGTGGATCTCGCACCCGTCGGGCCAGGAGAGAACCTGTGCCGCTGCCGGCCCACAGACCAGTGAGAAACACGGCCAGAATAATCGAGAAGGTATAGACGGTGGCGCCCAGCAGCAGGGAGAGCAGCCGAGTCCAGACCACTTCGGCGCCGAGAGCGGTCAGCCCCGATAACGCAATCGCTACATAGATGAACACCGCGCCTGGCGCTCGAGTTACCTGGGTACCGCCGCGCTCTTGAGTATCCTGCCAGCCGCTACGCGCAAGAGTGAATGCGACCAAGGCCACGGCGACATTGATCGCCGCGGCGATATACGTCGCAAAAGCCATGTCGTGGACTCGCAGCAGGTAGAAGCCGGCCAGGACGCACCCCGCGACCGCGCCTGCGACATTGGCGCTGTACAGCAGCCCGAGCCAGGAAACTCCCCGAGGCGTCGCCTGCACCCAGCGCGCGATAGCGGGAAGCGAAGCGCCCATTAAGAAGGTAGGCGGAAGCAGGCACACCGCTGCAACCGCGCCGCGCAACACCAGTCCCCCTAGGCCGGTTGGGCTTGCGCCCGCGACGTAAATGCGCGAGATCAAAGGGACGCCGAACAGCGCGATGATCCCGAACGCCGCGATGCCTAATTCCAGCAGCGCATATACGCGCATCGGATGATGCCGCGTTGAAACCAGTCTAGGCAGAGCGGCGCTCCCCAGACACAGCCCGCCCATGTAGGCCGCCAGAAGCAATCCCAGCGATACTGCCGAGGAGCCGATCACCAGCTGCAGTAATTGAAACCAGACGATCTCGTAAATCAGCGCCGCGCACCCGCTGCCGGCCAATAGCAGCAGCCAGGGAATTAGATACCGGTAACTGAGTTCCACCGTCTGGCTTTCGGCCTGGACCGGTTTTGTTTCGGCAAACTCCCGGCGGATCACTGGGGAGCGTTTGGACATTTCCTCATCAGTCTATCTCGCGGACCGGGCCAGCGGGCTATTTCCTGACATACCCAATCGCGGCAGACCTCTTGCCGCCCTGGCGGTGCGCTTCGTCCGACAACGCGTGAACCCCGCTGGCATCGATCCAGCGATTGTAGAAGTTGAAGAGCGCGCACACCGTGATGGCGTAATAAATGGCATCGTCGTCCCAGCCCGCGGCGTGCAAAGTTTCGATGTCACTGGGCGTGATGGTATTGGAGCGGCGATTCACCAGGTCGACGAAGCGGAAAAGCGCCTTCTCCTTTTCAGTCAGCCCGGATGTTTCTAAATCGCGAATCACGCCGGCGATGAACTCTTCGGCGTCAATGTCCGCGTTCGGACTCTGTTTCAAAAGAACCGCCGCGACCGCGGCGTGGGACTTCAGTCAAAATGGACAATCATTGCGGGCCGAAGTGAAGGCCGCTATTAACTCCCGAATCCAGGGGGCGAGCGGAGCCGCCTCGCGCATGATTTCTTGCGTAAAGCGGGCCAGATAATCGGTCGCGCTCGGTTTGAACGCGAACATGTGCCAGATTTGCGGGTACTCGGCGCTCGTGGATTGCATCACGCGCAGCGCGTCAGCGTATGGCCCCGGCTGCGGATTGTGCTCCACGCCGGGAAGGAACATCGGCTCCATTTTGGGTGGGGTACCCTTTTTGTCGATATCGCTCACGTTGCGCTCCCTGTGAATTGTACTCCACCTGGGCCAAATCCGGACCAAAGGACGGGCGGCTAGGTGTATACTGTCAGGAACCGTAACTAAGAACCAATTCCGGGGTGCATAAAGCTCATGAGTCCCACGTTAGACGGCTCCATGGGGAGGGTGATATGCGGCGCATAACGGTATGGGCCGTGATTCTTCTGGCTGTGAATGCCGCCTATTTGGCCGCCTTCGCGCACGCCACTATCTTTTACGAAGCGAACGTCCTGCTACACCTGGGCCTGGGCCTGGCGCTGGCGTTGGTTGCTGTGCGCTACGCGCGCCAGTATCCCGTCGAATGCGGGATCTTTCTGGCCGCCGCTCTCGCCGCGTTGTATCTCGTATTCCGCGGCAACACATATGACCAGCGCGCGATATTGTGGCTGCATATCGGACTCGCCGAAGTGGCGCTGGCAATCATCGGGTGGCGCTTCCTTCGAACTCCCACCGGCCGTGTAGCTCTCGGCCTCCTCGTGCTCCTCCCGGTCGCGGGAGAGTTGTGGCCCAGCGCTAAAACCCGTATCGAAAATCCCGCCAGCGCGCCGCTCTCCATGGATCTGGAAGGCGCGGGTTCGCATTCTCCCTTCGCCCCGTCGTCCGCGCAGACCAAGTCCGGCAAGATTATTCCGTCCAACTTCTTCATGGATTCGAACGGCTGCGGCGAATGCCACAAAGACATTTACGATCAGTGGAAAAGCTCCTCGCATCACTTTGCGTCCTTCAATAATCAGTTCTATCGGAAGTCGATCGAATACATGCAGGACGTAGCCGGCACTCGGCCGCAGTAAGTGGTGCGCCGGTTGCCACGATCACGCGGTATTCTTCAACGGCCGCTTCGATCGGCCCATCAAGGAGCAGATCGATACGCCGGAAGCCCAAGCCGGCCTCGGCTGCATGTCCTGCCACGCCATCGTGCACGTCGACGGCATCCATGGGCAACGCCGATTTCACGGTGGAGTATCCGCCGCTGCATGAACTCGCTTCCAGCTCAAATCCCGTGATTCAAGCGATGGACCGCTTTCTCACCTATCTCAACCCGAAGCCGCACCGCGCGACGTTTCTCAAGCCGTTCATGCGCGAGCAGGCGGCGGAATTCTGCGCCTCGTGCCATAAAGTGCATCTGGACGTGCCGGTAAACAACTACCGCTGGGTGCGCGGCTTCAACGATTACGACAACTGGCAGGCCAGCGGCGTCTCGGGCCAGGGCGCGCGCTCGTTCTACTATCCGAACAAGTCGCAGACCTGCGCGGATTGCCACATGCCGCTGGTGGCATCGCACGACCCCGGCAATCGCGATGGACAGGTGCACTCGCATCGTTTTCCCGGCGCAAATACGGCCCTCGCGCTCGCGAACCAGGATGCTTCACAACTGAAAGCCGAGCAGGATTTCCTGAAATCCGGATTCATCACTGTGGACATCTTCTCGGCCTCGCCGGCCGAAGATCACAACGGGCGCGAGGCCATGGTCCGCCGCAACGACTCCCCGCGAACCAACACAACGTTTCGCGGTGGGCGAAGAAGCCGAACAGCAAGGCGACGTCACCATTCGCGAAGTCGGCAAAGTCGCCGCGCCGCTGGATTCCTCCGGCGCGAAGCTGAGTCCTGGCAGCACCGTGCGCGTCGACGTCGTGGTTCGCACCCGCAAGATCGGGCATTTCTTTCCCGGCGGCACGGTGGACGCGTTCGATGCGTGGCTCGAATTGCAAGCCCGCGACGCCGACGGACGCGTCCTCTTTTGGAGCGGCACAGTTGCCGATGGCGGGCGACGGTCCCGTGGAACCCGGCGCGCATTTCTATCGCTCCTATCAGCTCGATGGCGACGGCAATCCCATCGACAAGCGCAATGCCTGGCAGACCCGCAGTCTGCTGTATGTCCGGCTGATTCCGCCCGGCGCGGCCGACGTGGCCCACTATCTGGTGCGCATCCCGAAGGACGCCCGGGGCCCATTCAGTTCACGGCGCGACTGAACTATCGGAAGTTCGCGTGGTATTACACGCAATTCGCGTACGGTGCGCACCCGAAAGCCGGGACAAGATCCGAAACTACTGACGATCGATCACAACAGTTTGGAGTATGAGTTCGGTCCACAATTCATTCCGGCCAATGTCTCCGGCTCAATTCGCGATCGAATTCCCGACCTGCCAATCGTGACGCTAGCCGAAGCCAAAGCTACCGTGCCGCTCGGCGATCCAGCGTGGACGCCCGTGGTCCGTCAAGAAAGATCGCGAGCGCTGGAACGATTGGGGCATCGGCCTGCTGCTGCAAGGCGATCTCAAGGGCGCCGAATACGCGTTCCGCAAAACCACCGAGGCCGAACCCGGTTACGCCGATGGCTGGCTCAATGTGGCGCGCGCGCTGATTCAGGAAGGCGAGACCGACGCCGCGAAACCCTATCATCGCCAAGGCTATCGAAATCGCTCCGCAACTTGGCCGCTCTTGGTTTTTCAAGGCTGCCGATCCAGAAGGCGGATGGCGACTATGATGGCGCGCTGCAATCGCTCTACCGCGTTCGCTCGCAGTATCCGCGCGACCGCGTGGTGCTGAACCAAATCGCCCGCCTTCTGTTTCTGAAACGCGAATACGCTCAGGCCGTCGAAGCGCTGCGAGCCGTGAATGCCGTGGATCCCGAAGATGTTCAAATGCATTACACGCTGATGCTGGCCGCCCGCGGCCTCGGCGATATGGCGACGGCAGAGCGCGAGGAAAAGCTCTTCCGCCGCTTCAAAGCCGAGGAGTCTTCTCAAAGTCTGACCGCGCGCCGCCGTGCATCGAGTCCCGAAGACAACAATGAGAGGCAGCAGATCCACGATCACGAAAGCGCCATCCAATGAAGGGCTGGGGATTGGGGATCAGCGTCTTGGCCGGCGCCCTTTTTGCAGGCGACGCCAAAGCGCCTCAGAGCGAAATCGTTTTTACCGACGTCACCGCTCAGGCCGGAATCCACTTCACGCATAACAACGGCAGCGCCGGCAAGAAGTATCTGCCGGAAACGCTCGGTTCTGGTTGCGCTTTTTTCGACGCCGATGGCGACGGCTGGCCCGACATCCTGCTGATCAACAGCAAGGATTGGACGCCCCGCGGCAAAAAGTCCCTTCCGGCGCTCTATCGCAACAATCATAACGGCACGTTCACCGACATCACCGCAGGGCAGCGGTCTCGACGTCGAAATGTACGGCATGGGCGTCGCCATTGCCGACTACGATAACGATGGCCGCGACGACGTCTACATCACCGCGCTCGACGGCGATCATCTCTTCCACAACGAGGGCAACGGGAAATTTCGCGATGTCACCAAGGCCGCCGGCATCCAAAACGCCAGCTTCGGCACCAGCGCCGCTTGGGTCGATTACGATCGCGATGGCAAGCTGGATCTCTTCGTCGCGAACTACGTGCAGTGGAGCCCCAAGCAGGATCTTTGGTGCTCGCTCGACGGCGCGACAAAGTCGTACTGCACGCCTGAGTCTTACAAAGGCACGCGCTAGCAGGCTGTTTCACAATCTCGGCGGCGGGCGTTTTGAAGATGTCGCCGAAAAGGCCGGCGTCGGCGATCCCACCAGCAAGTCGCTGGGCGTTGCGATTTTCGATTACAACGGCGACGGCTGGCCGGACATCTTCGTCTCCAACGACACGCAGCCCAACAAGCTCTATCGCAATAATCGCAACGGCACGTTCACCGAAGATGGCATGGCCGCAGGAGTGGCCTATGGCGAAGAGGGCGTCGCGCGCGGCGCCATGGGCGCGGATTCCGCCGATTACGACCGCAGCGGACGCCCGCATCTGCTAGTTGGCAATTTCTCGAACCAGATGCTGGGCCTCTATCACAACGAAGGCAACGGCCTGTTCGTGGACGAGGCGCCTTCGTCCACCGTGGGCCGCTCCAGCCTGCTCTCGCTGACCTTCGGCGTCTTCTTCTTCGATTACGATCTGGACGGCTATCCGGATATCTTCACCGCCAACGGCCACATCGACGAACAAATCGGCCGCGTGCAGCCCAAGGTGAGTTATCGCGAGGCGCCGCTGCTCTTTCGCAATCTGGGCGATCATCATTTCGCGAACGTAACAGCAGCGATGGGCGCTGCTTTCAACCGGCCAATTGTAGGGCGCGGCGCGGCCTACGCGGATTTCGACCACGACGGCGACCTGGACCTCCTGATCTCCACCAACGATGGGCCGGCCTATCTGTACCGGAACGACGGCGGCAATCGCAATCACTGGCTAACGATCCGCCTAGCGGGCACAAAGAGCAATCGCGACGGCATCGGCGCCGTGATTCGGCTGCAAAGCGCGTCCGGTAAGCAGTCGAACACGATCCACAGCGGGTCCAGTTATTGTTCGCAGAGCGATCTTGCGGCCACGTTCGGCCTGGGGAAGGACACTTCGGCATCCATCGAGATCGAGTGGCCCAGCGGCGCCAAACAGTCCATCGGAAGCATAGCGGCCAATCAGTTCCTCACCATTGATGAAAGCCGCGGCGTGATCGCACGTGAGCCTCCCGCCGTACACTAGTGTCATGCGGCTGGGCCTTCTCGTCATTGCATTTCTGTTCACTGTGGCGTGTTCCAAACCGCGTGATCAGAGCCTGCTGGACCAGTATCGTAATCTCGGCAAAGCGTTCTATGAGAATCCCACCACCCAACAACAAGCGGTCCAGGAGTTTCAGAAGGCGCTCGCCATCGCACCCGATTCCACGCGCGACAAACTAAACTACGCGCTCGCATTGCTCAAGGTGCAAGGCAGGGAAGAGGAAGCGATCAAGCTATTGCAGGAAGTGCAGCATCAAGATCCCTCGCTGCCGCACACTTGGTTCAACCTCGGGATCTACTATAAGCGACAGGGTGACACCAAGCGGGCGATCGAACAATTTGAAGGCATGCTCGCTCGAGCCCCGAACGAGGCGATCGCACACTATCAACTCGGCACCCTCTACAACCAAATCAACCGGCGCGCTGAAGCCCAGGCTCAATTCGAAAAGGCCGCCGAACTGGATCCATTGCTCGCGGCTGCTCCGTTCCAACTTTACAACCTGCACCGCATCGCGGGAAACACCGAACAAGCAAACCGCTACCTCGCCGATTTTCAGCGCATCAAGACTTTGCAGAAAAGCTGGGTGATCCCGGAAAACGTCGAGTGGTGCGACTACGCAGAGATCTACGACCCTCCGCAGGCTCGCCCGGAAGCGGCAGCACCGCCGGAACCGAAGTTCGCCGACACCAAGCTCGATGGAACGGTCGATCCACCAACCGCCGGCCTCACCTTAATTGACTCCACTGGCAGCGGCCAAACCGATCTTCTGGTTTGGTCTTCGCAAGGCGTCCGGTTGTTCCTCAAGGGCAGACCCCCGCCGCCGCAACGGGCCTGGAAGGACTCACGGGCGTGATCGATGTGGCCCCCGGCGACTTTGACAATGACGGCCGGATGGATCTCTGTATCCTAACCGCGACCGGTCCAGTTCTGTACCGCAACACAGGCGGCAAATTCGTCCGGCAGCCGGCCAACCTTCCCACCGGGCACTTCGACGCAGCCGTGTGGATCGACTACGATCACGATTATGACCTGGATCTTTTGCTGTTAGGCCCGCAGCCCGCGCTTATGCGGAACCAGGGCGCGGCGGGATGGGCGGATCGGACTGAGGATTTCCCGTTCGTAAAAGGCGGTGTGGCTTCAGTGGAAAAGACGCGCGTCAACCCCGACAGCAAAGCTTTCGATCTGGCCGTCGTTCTACCGCGATCGCGCGCCTGTGCTTTATCGCGATCAACTCGGCGGCAGGTACACGGTGGAAGCGTTCAACGGTCAACCCCCTGCGAACCAAAAGCAAGTGGATGCCGACTTCGATGCAACCGGCCGCCTCGATCGTGCCCGCATCGATCCCGATGGCAGCATTCATTTCTTACGCAATCAGAACGCCCCAACCCATTGGATTCGCGTCCAGCTCAAAGGCATCCGAAGTCTCAAGCTGGCGCAGGACGCCTTGGTCGAAATGAAAGCTGGATCTCTCTACCGCCGTCAGTTCTACACCGGCGTGCCGCTGACATTCGATGCGGGAGACCACGCTTCGGTCGACGTCATCCGCATCACTTGGCCGAACGGGCTCATCCAGAACGAAGTCCGGCAGTCGACGAATCAAACCCATGTCTACGAAGAAGCCCAACGCTTATCCGGCTCCTGCCCCATGATCTGGACCTGGAACGGGCACGCCTTCCAGTTCATTACGGATGTTCTCGGAGTGGCGCCGCTGGGCGCGCGCAACGGCGATGGAAGCTACTTCCCGGTGGATCACGACGAGTACGTGCAGATCCCCGGCTCGGCGCTTCAGCCCGTGAACGGCAATTACGAAGTTCGCGTCACCGAAGAGTTGAGCGAAGTGTCGTATCTCGATCAGATCCAGTTCTACGCCGTCGATCATCCCGCCGGTACCGAGATCTTCACCAACGAAAAGTTCAAAGGCCCGCCCTATCCCGAGTTCCGCCTCTTCGGTGTCGATCGAAGGATCTACCCCAAAACCGCGCGCGACGCCGACGGCACGGATGTCTTGCCGCAATTGATCGCCAAGGACCAGCGTTATCCCGACCATTTTCGCCGTTCGGAAACAGGCGTCGCCGATCTGCATTCGCTCGATCTCGATTTTGGCTCTGCTGCCCCGTTCGGCAAGGCCGTCTTATTGTTGAACGGCTGGGTAGACTGGCCCGACGGCAGCACTTTCCGCAGGGCCGCGCAAGAGACCGAGGCTGGTTTGGTGATGCCGTATCTCCAAGTGCAGGACGCCGCCGGCGCATGGAAAACAGTGAATCCCGATATGGGCATGCCGGCCGGAAAGCCCAAGACAATCGCAGTCCCGGTCGAGTTTTTGTCCGCCAGCCGCAAGGTCCGGATCGTCACCAATCTGTGCGTGTATTGGGATGAGATCTTCTTAAGTGAAGGCGCCTCGGACGCGGGCATCAAGCCGATTCCAATTCCTTTCGATTCCGCCGATCTGCATTTTCGCGGATTCTCCGAAGCGCGCATTCATCCCGCAGCGCAAACAGCCCGATACATTCTTCTACGATCATGTTTCCGCGGCTTCCTTCTGGAATCCCACGCCTGGCCTCTATACCAGATTCGGCAGTGTGGACAACTTGCTCCGCGATGTCGACGACCAACTCGTGATCATGGGCTCAGGCGACGAAGTGCGATTGCTGTTCCCCGCGGCATCTCTTCCGGCGCCACCAGCCGGAATGACTCGCGACTTCCTGCTTAAAGTGGACGGCTGGGCCAAGGATCGCGACCCCAACACCGCCTTCTCTTCCACCGTTCAGCCGCTCCCGTTCCATGGGATGTCCCAATATCCGTATCCCGCCAGCGAACATTTCCCGCGCGACGCCGCGCACGATGCCTACCAGCGCACCTACAACACCCGGCCTGCATCGGTTTTGCTCCAGCCGCTCGGGTCCAAATGACCGACGTCTGCTCACTATCCGGCATAGCGCAAGCGCGATTGATCCGAAGCGGCGAGATCTCGGCCACCGAGTTAATCGAAGCGCATCTTCAGCGCATCGAAAAGGTGAATCCGTGCCTGAATGCCGTCGCCGAAGTGCTCGAGGAAACGGCGCTCCAATCGGCCGCACATGTGGATCGCGAGCGTGCCCAGGGCAATCCGCTTCCTCCACTAGCAGGCGTTCCGTTTTCCGTCAAAGACTCCATCGAGGTGGAAGGCAAGGTGTGTACGGCCGGGACATTGGGGCGAAAATTCGCTGCGCCGTCCAGTCAGGATGCGACTGTAGTGGCCCGCCTGCGCGCCGCCGGAGCGATTCCCATCGCCCGTACCAACCTGCCGGATCTCCTGTTCGCATTCGAAAGCGACAACCTCATCCGCGGACGCACCAACAATCCTTACGATTTCTCGCGCACCTCCGGCGGCTCCAGCGGGGGCGAAGCCGCGCTAATCGCGGCATGCGGATCTCCCTTCGGCCTCGGCAGCGACGCTGCGGGAAGCGTGCGATTACCAGCGCATTTCTGCGGAATTGCCAGCATCAAGCCCACTTCCGGACGCCTGCCCCGCACCGGCCATGTTCCCCCGCCAGGCGGATGGATCGAAACGCTGTGGCAAATCGGTCCCATGGCGCGCCGCGTCGAAGACCTGAGTGCGATGATGTCGTTGCTCGCTGCCCCCGATGGCCGTGATCACACCGTCGTCGCCATGCCGTTCCGCGATCCCGCGGAAGCACGGATGAAGGATCTGCGGATCGCATTCTTCACCGACAACGGCATCGTCCCCGCGGACGCGGAAACAACCGCCGTGGTTCAACAGGCAGCTGTTTCGCTCCAGCGTGAGGTGAACCGCATCGAAGAACGCCGTCCACCAGGATTGGAGGAAAGCTACGATCTCGAAATGCAGATGATTGGCCCGGATGGAGGCGACGCATTGCGGGCATACTTGGCCGCCATCGGCAGCGCGCACACACATCCGCTTCTCGACGGATGGCTCAAGAAGCTCGAACCATTCCGCACCACGCTAGACGGGTTCGCGGAATATTGGGCCGCCCTCGATCGATTTCGTGCGCGCATGTTCGCGTTCCTCGAAAACTACGACGCCATTCTTTCTCCGGTCTGCCCCCAAGCCGCTTTGCCACACGGCCGATCAATCGAAGAGCCGACGTTCCGGGGATTCAGTTACACCATGACGCACAATCTAACCGGCTGGCCCGCCGCCGTCGTACGCTGCGGCCAGACTGCCACTGGGCTGCCGATCGGCGTGCAGATCGCCGCCCATCCTTGGCGTGAAGATGTCGCCCTAAGGATCGCGGCGCACCTCGAGTCTGCGTTTGGCGGGTGGCAACCCAGCCCGTGTCTTTGATCTTGGACCCAGTCGCGGCTTACGATCAAATCGCGCCCGCCTTCGCGCGTATCGCTGAAAAGCGCAGAGCGTATCTCGAGAGCGTCGATCGGCTGGTGATCTCCGCGATACCGCCTGGAAGCCGCTCCCTGCTCGACGTCGGAGCTGGCGACGGCGTGCGGGCCCGCAAGATCGCACAGGCCCGGGACATTACAACACTTGTTCTGTTGGAGCCCAGTGTCGCGATGCACGGTCCGGACCCCAACTTCCTGACCATGCGCGCCGAAGAACTTCACCTGATCGACGGGGAGTTTGACGTCATCACCTGTCTCTGGAATGTCCTGGGGCACATCTTTCCCGCCGCCTCCCGTTTGGAGGCCCTCCGCCAGTTTGCGCGTCTCGTAGCCCCACCAGGCCGGATCTTCGTCGACGTGCAGCACCGCTACAATATCCGCCACTACGGCACGATCCCCACCGCTCTTCGCTTTCTCGGCGATCGTTTAAACTGGACCGAGGCCAATGGCGATGTCACGGTCGCGTGGGATCTTGACGGATCGCGCTGCACGACGCGAGGCCACGTCTTCACTCATCGCGAGTTTCGCGCTCTCGCCCAGGCGGCCGGCCTAAACATCGAAACCCGCTTTGTCGTCCACTACGCAACCGGAGAATGCCGGCGCCGGAGCATCGAGGGACACCTCCTTTACGTCTTGGAACGGATCGCCCCTCGCAGCGCACAACCGACTTCGTGAATCTGTTCCCTAGTCAAACCATTAAAAAACGGCAGCGCCAAGGTCTGACTCGCCACTTGCTCCGTGATCTTCAAATCGTCACCGGAATTTGCATAAGGCGCGAATAGTGGTTGCCGATGCAGCGGAGCAAAGTATCGCGCGCAACCGATTCCCTGTTCGGTTAACTTTCTCATGACCGCCTCGCGATTTGCCACACGGATCACATAGACAAACCAACACACCCGCCCATCGCTCATCGTTAAGGGTGGCGTTTTCACCTCGGGGATCGCCTCAAGCTCCTCGGGAATACTGAATAGCCACCGCCTCGCGACGATCAAGTATGTCGTCGATCCGCTTCATCTGCTCCAGACCGAGCGCGCAGTTCAATTCAGAAAGCCGATAATTGTACCCGAGCAGACGATGCCCCAGCCATCCGTCACCCGCCATCCTTCCTTGATTGCGAAGCGCGCGAATTGTATCCGCCATGTGAGAATCCCGCGTCACCACCATGCCGCCTTCACCGGTTGTGATCGGTTTGTTGGGATAGAACCCAAACACTCCGAAATCTCCGATCCCACCCGCGGGCCGCCCCCGATAGCGGGCCCCGATCGCTTCGCAGGCATCCTCAATCACCGGCAAACCATGTTTCCGCGCGATTTCCATGATCGGATCCATATCGGCGGGATGTCCGAACGTATGGACGACAATGATCGCGCGCGTCTTCGGTGTAATGCTCCGTTCCAGTTTCGCGGGATCAAGATTGAGCGTAAGCGGCTCAATGTCCACAAAGACCGGCCTGGCACGCTCATAAAGAATCGCATTTCCGGCGGCAATAAATGTGAACGACGGCACAATCACTTCGTCGCCTTCACCGACCCCGATCGCCCGCAAGCAGAGATGCAGGCCGGCGGTTCCCGAACTGACGGCCATCCCGTGCGCCACGCCCGCAAGATCCGCGATCGATCTCTCAAATTCCTCCATCTTGGGACCGATACTAAGCCGCGTAGTTCGTAATACGCTCACTACCGCCTCGATGTCAGCCTCGGTAATGTCTGGAGACGAGAGCGGGATCCTCATCCGATGGCCCGCGCATGCTTGATCAGCAGTTCCTCGCCTAACGGCAAGGACGTCAGCACATCAACGATTCTTTGCGACGCGCATCCATCCCCGTACGGGTTCGCCATGCCTTTGAGCGATCGCCGGAATTTCTCGCTCCTCGCGGTTTGGATGCAATCCAGAATGGAAGCGGCGTTGGGTTCCGCGTCCAGCACGTTGCGGCCATGTTCGCGACCCTGCTGCCGGATGCCTACATTAACCGCGGGCAATGCGAACGACGCCGCCTCAATGATCCCGCTGCTGGAATTTCCGAGCAGGAATTCGACGTGCGGCAATAGACTCCAATACACCAGCGGCTCCACGTTAACGAATGCCCTGCCGCGCGCGGCCGCCGAAGAACGACTCAATTCGTCCAATCAAAGCCCGGCTCCCCGCATCGGCGTTTGGATAGCAAAACAAAAGCTGCCCGGCCGTTTCCTGAAGCGCCTCAAAAAGCGCGTCCGCTTCCCGGATAGTGTCCCGAACGATCGTCGTCGGATGATACGTGACCACCGACTGTAGGCACGCCGAGGTCGATTCCCAGACGCTGCTCCAGTTATTCACGGCTCAATAGCTGACCGCGCCGTAGATGATCCAGCGCTGGCGCCCCGCTGCGGTGGACGCGCCACTCTTCCTCACCCATGGCGATTACCCGCGCGCGCGCCAGCTCCGTGGATGTGAAGTGGACGTGGCTCAGTTTCGTAATCGCGTTGCGGACCGCGTCATCAATCGCGCCTTCACTAATCTCTCCTCCTTCGATATGCGCCACCGGAATCCGCAACGCCAACGCGACCGAAGCGGGAGCCAGCATTTCGTAGCGATCCGCCGTCACCAGCAGTAGATCGGGGCGCATCTCACCCAGGCAATCCGCCAGACTCAAAGTCGCCAATCCGATCGTCTTGGCCATGCCGATATCCGTATCCGAACTCAACAGGCATTCGATGCGCGCGTCTACGCGGAAACCGGCCTTCTCGATCTCCCCAATGGTCGATCCGAATTCCGGAGACAAATGCGGCCCGAGTGCAATGATCTTCAGATCCACGTCGGGATGCGCCGCGAGGTCGTGCAGCGGCCAATACAGCGCGGTGAAATCGGCCCGAGACGTTGTTACGGCGGCGATCTTTCGTTTCATCGCAAAATACTGCTCGGCATAGTATTCAGGAACCACGGAACACAGCGTTCGACGAGTTCGGGAACGTCAGGGAGGCGATGGAACCGCCAATCCGCCGCATGATCTCTTCGATTTCCGCGGGCCGAAGGCGGCAGGTCCGGATCACCTGCAGCGGCCCCGCCATCCCCTCTTTCGTCTCGCTCATAGAAACAATCTCCTCCGAAGTTTGTCCCCCGGACGGCATCCGGTATAGACGATCGGCACCTGCCGCGGCGCCGATCAGTCAGCGCGGCCAGATCGGCAATTCGCGTCTGCTCCCCGAGTTCCGGCGCCAGGATTCTTCCCTCCATCTCCGCCGTTCCCGCCGGCCAGGATCGCATCCACCGCCTCGTTCAAAGACATAAACCACCGGGTCGCATCCGGGTGCGTCACTGTTACGGGTCCTCGCTCGGCAATTTGCTTGCATGAAAATCGGAACCACGCTGCCGGGCGACCCGATCACGTTTACCAGGCGGATCGGCATTCATCCGGGTTGCTGGACTGCTGATCGCAACGATCACCAACTCCGCGATGCGCTTAGAAACACCCATGACGCTGTGCGGGTTCACGGCTTTATCCGTTGAGATCAGGACCAGCTTGGGAGTTCCATGCCGGCGAGCCGCTTGGGCCAGCATATACGTCCCGATTGCGTTGTTGCGGACAGCCGCGATCGGATTGCGCTCCAGCAGGGGAACGTGTTTGAATGCCGCCGCGTGATAGATGACCTCGGGCTGAAAGCGGGTGAGCACATCGTCGAGCAAATTAGCATCATCCACGCTTCCCAGCACGGGCTCGCAAGATCCCATGCGCTGCCGGATCTGGAAGAGGTTGTACTCGGCGGCATCCAGCACAACAATGCGGCTCGGACCAGCAGCGGCGATCGCCTGGACCAAAGCCGATCCGATGAATCCCCCCGCGCCGGTTACGAGAACAGACCGCCGAAGCAACGCCACCCTCAACAACTCATCCTTTTGGAAGTATTACACAGCAAAAAGGCCCCGCCGGTATTCCCGGCGAGGCCCGTGGTTTTTACTAGATCGCGTTAGGTCAGAACGTAAAGCGTGCCACCAATTGGCCCGATCTAGGATTCGTGCCGGCTCCGTTGAGAGTATTCACGAAGCCATAGCCTCCGTTCAAAGCGGCGTTCTGACCGAATCCAGGAGCCGGAGAGCCCGGGAACGGGTTGCTGAAGGTGGCCACGGTGGTGCTCGTCGTGGCCGCAGCCGGGGCGGGATACTGCACACGATTGAACACATTGAAGAATTGGGCTTGGATTAGCAACTGGAGCCTCTCTTTGATACGGAAAATCCGGCCCAGGCTGAGAGATTCCGCTGGCTGTCGCTGCCACCGGCAGTTGCTGTAGAAAGGCGCCGAGTTGCCAAACGTTTCGGTGGTCTGGTTCGACCAGGCGTTCGGATTCAGTGCCAGCGTTTTGGTCGGGTCGAAATGGCTGTTCGGATTAATGGCCAAACATGGCTGGCCGGGAACATAGTTCTCTAGCGGTTCGGTTCCTAGGCCGCCGCCCGAGACGATTCGAGACGACCGCCGCAAAGGAGTGCCTTGCCGATACCCATGGTGTTCCATAGGGTGATTGTTCGAGGCCGGGCTCTGCAGCATCGCGCCGCTGGCATACTTGAAAATGCCGCCGATATTCCAGTCGCGGGCCAGCCAACTAAGCCCTTTGCGCACGCCGTTGTCGCCGAGGAAGTCCTCGTTGATCTTCGGCGTGGTGTAGCTGAACGTTATAATCAGCACCTGTGGCTGATCGAAACCGGAAAGCTGCTTCATGGTCGGTATGTTGTATGGATCGTTAACACCGGATCGTCTCGGCGTCAGGTAGGAAGTATTGGAATTGGCCGCGTTGGTCAACGACTTCGACCAGGTATAAGCCACCTGCGCAGTCAAGCCGTGAGAGTAGCGCTTGGTGACCTTAATCTGCAGCGAATCGTACCACGTGTCGCCCATAGGCGGTCCCAGGAACGGAGGGACTCCGAACCACTGCGGATAAGGCCGCAGAGCTTGCGCCAAGGTCTCGCTGGTGGGGAAGCCCGGGATAAACGTTGCTGGGATTTGCCAAGACCGGGAATCGGGCGATTACGGCCGGGTTGCTGATCGGGCTGTTCAGCAGGGCGTAGTCGGACGGATTCGTGAACGCCATATTTGAGGTCGCGCCGTAGAGGCCGCCGCCGCCCGGACCTTCGGTGGTGAGGTTGCGAAAGAATGTTCTGGGTCAGTCCGTTGAACGACTGGGTATCCAGCAGCGGCGCGGTAAACCATGCGCCGCGATTGCCGACGTAATTCGCTTCGATCATCAGGTTGGGCATGATCTCGCGTTGGAAACCGATACTCCACTGGAAGATGCGAGGCAACCTGCCGGAGCTTTTCTGGATGGTGATGAACGGCTCCTGGGCGGAACGCAAGGAAGGTTCGATTTCAAACCGCAACCGGTGGCTGAGCTTGGGAACGGATATTGGTTATATTCCGGGAACGTGGGGGTCAGGGCACCCGTGAGCGGAGTTCCACTCGCTAGTTGACTCGCCGGGAGGAATTGCCCGGGCGAGGCAATAGTATAGAAGTTCGCCACGCTGTAAGACAAGAAGGCGTTATCGGGCGACGATGAGTAGGCCACCGACCCGCCGGCACGGAAGACGGTCTTCGGCGTGATTTGGTAGGCAACTCCGACGTGAGGCCCAATCGAGAAGGGATACGCATTGCTCAGTGGTTGGCCATTGTTAGTAGCGCCATATACGATGGAACCAGCACGCCCGCCGGGGTATTCAGGAGAGGCCAGCGCGGGATTGACACCTTGGAAACTGGCATCCGACATGCGCCCGTACTGCTCAGACAATAACGTCGCGTAGTCCCACCGCAGACCGAGTTCCAGGGTCAGTCTGCGACTTACCTTCCAGCTATCCTGGATAAAAGCGCCCCAGGTGTGATTGCCTAAGCGCGAGTCGTTCACTGCGGAAGTTTCGACTTGGTTAACCTGGCCCAGCAAAAAGCTGGCGTAAGCGAATCCAGTCGGGAAAATGATTCCCCCGACATTGTATTCAGCCGGATTCTCCGTCTGCTGGCCGCTGAAGGTGTATTCGCCGTAGGCGCGAATGCTGCTCTGTTGCGGGAAACCCTCCAGGACCATGCTCGCGCCCGCTTTGAAGGTGTGATTACCGTGAACCCAAGTAACGCTGGTGTTCGCGGTCGGCTTGATGTCCTTCAGATCGGATTCGTCGAAGCCCGCGGGACCCGGAGATGGAGCGAAAAAGCCGGTTCCCAAAGCCAGTCCACCACCGACAATGGCGTTGGATAGGCCGGCGAACGACGGCATGAAGGTATTGGCGGGAAATGGCGCCCAATTGTAGCCCCCCGGAGCGCCGCCGAATCCTTGCGACGCCGCCGTAGCAGCCTTGGAAGAAAAGTCCGAAGGCGGCGTATATACGGGGTGATCGAAGTAGAGCAAACCAGCGCCGAAATGGAATAGCAGCGTGGGAGTGATCGTGTCATCGAAATTGAGGCGGTACGTATACGAGCGATCCGCATTCGGCGCCGTCGGAGCCAGGTTGGAGGCGAATCCGTTGCTATTGGGCGAGTTGGTTTCCGTCATCGAGAAGTACCCGGACAACTTCATTTTCGAATTGAGCGACTGATCGATCTTGATCGACGGAATGGTAGTGTGTTCGAAATTCCCATAGGCCGGAATGGCATAGTTATTCAGCAGCCCTCCGCCGGATATGTTGGGCTTGGGGAAGGCGGTCTGCAGGTACAACGCAACCGGGTCCTGATCGCTGAGGGGAACGGCGTTGTTCGGAAATGGGTTTTCAACCGGTAAACCGTTTACGGTGTGCCTGGATTTCGGATCATAGATCATGTTCGGAATCGCGCCATTCGAATTCAGGAACGCGAGGTACGGCGCTTCAGCCGCGGCGAAGTTCCCAGCTTCGTATTCGGGAGTGGGCACCGTCGCAATCCCGTTGTTGGTCGTCGTCGACTGGCGAAACTGCTCGAAATTGAAGAAGAAGAAAGTTTTGTCTTTGCCGTTGTAGACCTTCGGGATATAGACCGGGCCGCCCAGGGTAAAGCCGTAATCATTGCGCTTCACATCGTTCTTGATGTGGCCCGAATTGGGGTTCGTCGCGCAGTTATTATCCTGGTTGCAGTTGGCCGAAAACGGCAGTCCGGCGTTCAGCGCATCATTGACCAGATAGTCGTATGCGGTGCCATGATACTGGTTCGTGCCGGATTTCATGGTGAAGTTCAGGTAACCGCCGCCAGCACCGCCGTATTCAGCCGCGAAGTTGCTGGTCTGTACCGATACTTCCTGGACAGCGTCGACACCCTGCTGGGTCGATTGATTCTGCTGACGCCACATGCCATTGGTGGCATCCATGCCTTCCACCATGATGGTCTGCGAACTCGACGGCAAGCCGTTCACGCGCAGCGTTGTGTCGGTTGTCTGTGACGCGCCGGGCAGTATGTTCAGAGCGGTCAGCGGATCACGGATATTACCCAGACCGGTGCTGCCGCCAGTGCCGTTGGTGGTGAAGAGAGGTAAGAGGTCGGCATCGGTGTAGTTGATCTGATGGCTGATTTCGCCGCTCTCCGTCTTCAGCAACGGGGCTTCCGCGCTGACCGTTACCGTATCCGTGGAAGATCCAATCTCAAGCACCGCGTCAACGCGCACAGTTTCGGCCACATGTATAAGCAGGCCGGGCCGGGCGAACCTCTTAAAGCCCGCAGACTCCACCGTAAGTGTGTAGTTGCCCGCAGGAAGATTGGCTAGAGTGTAGTTGCCGGTATTCGTGGTGCCAACCCGATACACGGCGCCCGTATCGCTGTTGGTAACTACAATGCTCGCATTGGGAACGACGGCGCCCGTCGGATCCGAAACTGTTCCGGTAACCGTGCCGCGATCTCCTTGTGCAAACACTGCCAAGGTGCAGATCAGATAGAATCCAAGGATTCTCAACTGCATTAAGTTAGCCTCCCGAACGTACAAAGTTCAAAGACTTACACGTGACACTGAACCTCAAAAGCAAACCAAAACTTGGAATATGATATAACAGTTGCCCCTCCCTGTCGACAGTGTTTTAGGGACAGTTTTTGGAGGCTCAAAAGGCTGGAACTAATAGATATCTATTAGTCCAGAAGCCTCTTAAGGCGCTGTATGCCGCTTAAAACTAACCTAAAAAATTGACGCTGTTTTGACTCTGTTTATTCAGTAGGTTTCCTTACTATTGCGCCTCGCAAACGGTTCAGCAATTCCTGCACCTGGGGATCGGATTTGATCCGCTGCGCCGTCTCAAGCTGGACGATGGCCTCCGGCATTCTGCCCGGTGTCTGCAGGAGCACGTATCCCAACGCCGCCCGCCGGGGTGCATTTTCAGGATCCAGACGCACCGCGGTTTCCAGTTCCACCGTGGCTTCGGGTAGACGGCCGGGAATTCGCGACAGAGCGCTTCCGAGATTGCTGTGCGCGTCGGCGTAATCCGGGTCGATCCGCACTGCTGCTTGATACTCCGCCACCGCCTCGGTGGTGCGGCCCGATTGAAGCAGAATCGCCCCCAGATTGTTGTGCGCCTCGGCGTAATTTGGATAAATTCGCAGGGCTTCTTGATACTCGGCGATGGCGTCTTGCGTTCGACCCGGAATTTCGAGCAGAGCGCTTCCCAGATTCAGGTGAGCCAGCGCGTCGTCAGGGTTTGCATCCGTGACGCTTCTCCAAAGTGTGCTTTCATCTTGCCAGTCGAAATTACGGGCGTAGGTTCGTACGCCCAGGGCGAGGCATAAGACCCCGGCTACTGCCCACAGGTTCTTGCGGAGGAACGGTTGCGCGCAAATCAGGCCTACGACGCAACCGGTCAGTCCGATCGCTGGCAGGTACAGGAACCGCTCCGACATAATGCTGCCAATGAGGATGAAAAGGTTCGAGGTGGGAGCCAGCGCGATAAAAAAGAACAGAATGGAGAAGCATAGGGGCTTGTTTTTGCGCCGCAGCCGGAATGCAATCACAATCCCGGCGACGCACAAAGCGAGCACGATCGGCGCCACCAGATCCCCCCAACCGGCCAATGGCACCGAGTTATAAGAGTAGTCCGCCGATAAGCGGTCCGGCCAGATGTACAGCCACAGAAACTTGCCGATTACCTTGAACGCCGTCATTCGCCCTTCCCAAAAACCCGCGCCGACCAGTGGATTCTTTTGGAAGGGCACCTCCAGATGCATGTGTAGCTGGCTCCGCAAACCAAAGAAAACCGCAAACGGGACCGCCAAAACCGCGTAAGACCAGATTCGTCGCCGCCAGAGGGCCTGTTCGGACCAAATCAGGTCATAAATCAGCATCAGGGCGGGCAAAACGATGCCATTTTCCTTTGAAAACAACGCAAGGGTCTGAGCGAGAGCCAGCCCAATCAGCCAGCCGGCCTTGCGCCGTCCAGTCGCAGCGGTCGCCAAAATATGACAAAAAAGGCCCGTCAGGACGCCTGAAACAGCCATCAAGTCTCCTCTGCCGACGATATTTGTCACACCTTCGGTCAACAAAGGATGCAATCCCCAGATAGCCGCGAGGGCAAAAGCCGCCGCTGGGTCGCCAAAAATCAAGATACCCAGGGCATAAACGAGTGAAACGTTGACCAGGTGCAGAATCAGGTTCACCCAGTGATAGCCCGCCGGATTGGCCCCGTTCCCAAGAATCGCGTAATTCAGCAGGTATGAAAACGTAGTCAACGGACGGTACAGGCCCGTGGTAGGCTGACCTACCCAATAGCCTTCCGTAAGAATGCGGTGGGCGTTAGGCAGGGTGGCCTCGTGGACCCGCGCGTCTTCCAAAATCGCCGATTCGTTGTCATATACAAAACCGGCATCGAACGAATTGGAGTACGCAGCGAGAACGAGGGCCCAGAGAAGGGCTATTTTCCAAGCATGCAGTTTCAGGACCCCAGGCTCCTCAAGTTGCTTTCGATCTGCGGCAGCAGATTCGACGGCCCGTTGCGCAGCACATACTGGTGGGCTTGCTCGAGATATTTCCTGGCGGACGCCCGATCCCCCGTGTTCACGTAGGCCTGCACCAGGAACATCATCGCAATGGGCGTGTTCTGGTCCTCCACTTTCAGCGTCGGTAGCAGCACGGGAATAGCTTCGCCGCTGCGGCCCGCATAGAGCAGGTCTTTCGCCAGTTCCAACCGCGCTACGCGAAAATCGGGCTGCTGGGTGATTGCGATGCGATATTGCTCGATGGCATCGGCTAGACGGTGCTGGCGTTCGCGCACGTCGGCGAGCCAGGCATGGGTTTCAGCATTATTGGGCTTAAGCTCAATGGCTTTCTCCAGTTCGCCCACGGCCGCATCGTACTTGCCTTGCGCGGCGAGCGCCGTGCCGTGGTACATGTAGACCTCGGCCAGCTGCGGACTTGCGGCGCGGGCCCTCTGGTAGAGATCTTCCACTTCCGCGGATGTCGCCTGGTTCGGGAATTGCGCGATGTAAAGGAGGTTGACCAGGCAGTCCGGATTCTCCGGATATTGCTGCAGAACCGCTTTGTAGATTTGCGAAGACCGGTCGAAATCCCGCTTGTTCATGAGCTTTTTGGCTTCCATGAGGCGATTCTCGATGCCGGTGGCGAGCTTCATCATTGCGAGGTAGAGATCGTCGCCGCTGGGCGGGTAGTGGTCCTTATTGGTGTCCGCGAGTTGGTAATATTTTTCGGTTTCCGCGCTGCGGCCAAGTCTCTTGCTGGTTTCGCCCCGTCCGAACCAGGCAGAACCGTAGGTCGGCCAAGCCTCGGTGGCGCGCCGATAGAAATCGTCGGCAGCAGCGTAATCCTGCTGGGCGAACTTCACGCGGCCCAGGAAGTACAGAGCCAGCGGCGAACTTGGATTCTTTGCCACAAAAGGCTCCAGCGTGGCGGCGCTTTCGGGGAATCGTCCCAGCTTGAGGAGTAGTTCAGCTCGTTTGAGAATCGCCGGCGCATAATCCGGGCGAATGCGCAGGCCTTCGGAAACTGACGCCAGAGCTTCATCCAACTGGCCGGTTTTTTCGAGGCAAAGCGCCAGATAGTATCGCCATGCGAAGTCTTTCGGGTCCAGTCGCACCGCGCGTTGATAAGCGAGCACCGCGGGTTGATAGAGAGTGTGGGCTTCCAGCACCATGCCGAGATTGCCCGAGGCCTGGGCGCTCTTCGGCTGGGCGACGGCTTGATCGCGGGCTTTGAGCTATGGCGCTCTTTACGTCGGCATCGAGACCGTCGACCTGGATGGCCGGGATGGGCGGCACAGATTTTGCGCACGACAACTCCAACAACGCCGCCAAAATTACGGAGGCGATTCCCCGGGGCATAAAGTATTGCCATGATATCATCCCTGTTTCATGGTGTTTCCACTGGTGTATCGAAGGTGAGACGGGCTATTTTCGCCGTATCTTTGCTCCTCTGTTTGTTTGGCTGCAAGACTTCCTCGTCCAACAAATCGTTCCCCTTCGAGGACGTCTCCAAGCAGGTTGGGATCGACTTCTGGCAGTATTCCGGCGCCACCGGTGAGATGCTTCTTCCCGAAATGGTGGGATCGGGCGTAGCGCTGATCGACTACGACAACGACGGCGACATGGACGTTTATCTGGTCCAAGGCTACCCCACTACTCCGCAAGGCAAGCCCCTGGTGCCCGTTCCGCCGGGTTGGAAACCGGGTAACCGGCTGTTCCGGAATAATCTGAAGGAAACCGGCAAACTGACATTCACCGATGTCACTGAATCGGCCGGCGTTGGTTTGGCCGATAAGGGCATGGGCGTAGCAGCGGGCGACTATGACAACGATGGGTTCGTCGATCTCTATGTCACCAATTACGGCCACAACGTTCTCTATCACAACAACGGAAACGGCACGTTCACGGACGTAACCGCGAGCGCCGGAGTGGCTTCGTCGGGCTGGTCCACGAGCGCGGCGTTCATCGATTACGACAAGGACGGGCTGCTGGACATTGCCGTGGTTCACTATGTCGACTTCGTTCGCCGCCCCTGCTACATGTTTGACGGCAAGCTCGACTATTGCGGTCCTTCGCCGTTCAAAGGGACGGCGACCGAGTTGTATCGCAACCTCGGGAACGGGCGGTTTAAGAATGTGACCGATGAAGTCGGGCTGAACGCGAAGGTGGGGCCCGGGCTCGGCATTCTCACGGGGGATTTCGGTCCCGATGGCTATCCCGGTTTCATGGTCGCCAACGATGGCGCGGCCAATCATCTGTGGATCAATGAGAAGCGCGGCGCAGAATCGAAGCCGGCTGACAGAGTCTTCAAAGAAGTGGGGCTCACTCACGGGCTGGCCTATGCTTCGGACGGCAAGCCGCGGGCCGGCATGGGCATTGCTTCGGGCGATATTCTTGGCGATGGCGGCGAATCCATCATCGTGACCAATCTTCCGACGGAGGCGTTCACGCTGTTTCAGCGTCAGCCTAATGGGGATTTTGTCGACGCCACGGAGCAATCGGGGCTGTCGCATATTTCGCTGCCCTATACGGGATTTGGCGTCGGCCTGTTCGATATGACGAATAGCGGGTTATTGGATATGTTCAGCGCCAATGGCGGAGTGAGAGGCATGGCCTCGGATCTGAGCTCGAATCCGAAGGGCGACCCGTTTCCTTACCGCGAGCGCAAGTTGTTGCTGCGGAATATGGGGAAAGGGAAGGGGTTTGAAGATATTACGGCTACGGCGGGTCCGGCGCTGGCTACCACTGAGGTCAGCCGTGCGGCGGCGTTCGGCGACGTGAATAACGATGGTGGCATCGACATTCTGGTCACCAACAATAATGGGCCCGCGCGTCTGCTGCTGAATACCGTGCCGGATCGCGGGCATTGGCTGCTGGTTCATCTGGAGGGCACGAAAACGAATCGCTCGGCGTATGGAAGTGTGGTGGAGCTGGTGCGGAAGGATGGCACATCGGTGAAAAGGTGGGTGCGGGGCGATGGGAGTTATCTGGCTGCGAACGATCCTCGGGTTCATTTCGGTCTGGGGAAGGACACGGAGGTGAATCGCATCCAGGTTCATTGGCTGGCGGGGGAATGCGAGTCGTGGAAGCAGGCGTGCGGTGGACACGATTGTGAATCTGAAGGAAGGGACGGGGCAGCCGTGCTCACTCAGCAAACGATGAATGTTTATGGCAGGTCAGGTGCTGACATAACAATTTCCTACGCCGCCTGCGCTGACTTGGAAGCGTTCAGCGAATTGCGCCGCCACTAGGCTGTTCAGTTCCTTCAAGTCTGAGAGATGCAGTTTTCGAACCTCGATCTGAAATCGCTGCAGGTTCACGTGAGCAGCGCCGGGATACGTCTCGATGGGATACTTCGACCCTGTCGACTCCACAACTAGTTCCATCATCGTGATCGAGTTCAGTGGCTCGTCTTGAATTGCGACTTCAAACCAGTTCAGAAGTTTTTGCCGTTCGACTTGTTCAAGCCAGAGATTTGAGGTGAGTTCATTCAAGAAAAAAATGTACGCAAGATTCCCGTTGACAGTCTGAGTTGTTGTATAGAACTTTTTTGTGCGGCCGTCCGCTGTCCTGATCCCGATTTCGTTCCAAGAAGGCCAGTTGTGATGGATCTTTCCTGCGAATCGGAAAGTTGCGGTTCTTGCGTCTGGAGAATCGCCAACGAGAACTTTTCGGCCCTTCCTTCCGGTTCCCAAGTCCGCAAATCGGCGAACGCTTTTGTACATTTCATCAATTCTTGAAATTTGTGAGTTTTGCTCAAACATGTTTTCTCCCGGTTGATGCTTTTCTCAAAACCCGAACTTTCTGAAAAGCGCCAGCTTTTGAACAAGTCGCACTTTTTAAAAGCTGCTGTATTTCTGTAACCCTATGATTCTGATTGCCTTAGCTTGCTGTCCACGACCCAATCATAAGCCGTCTACTTGACCATGTCAAGTACTTGTTTAAAGAAAGGGACCAGGGTTTTCGCGGCTGCCTGTCCGCGGGAAGCGACTATGGCCGGTTTGAAGTCGCCCGGACGTTGTAAATGCGTTGAAGCCTACTAAACGCGAAGCTGTCCCGGCACTGTGCCTGTCAGCCAGGATAAGCGCCCGTTTTGCAGGCGTAAATGCACTTCCAATTCAAAGGGCGTATCGTCGACTCGGTGACGCGGTCGCTCACCCCGCTCCTCGCGAAGTTAACTTTTCAAACCAGCTCGATGCGCAGATCACGGCCGACAGCTCGGGCCGCGCGAGTCAGGGTTTGCAACGTCACCGAGACATTGCCAGGATCGAGCAGACGATCCAGCGCTGCGCGGCTTGTATTCATGCGCCGCGCCATCTCTACCTTGCTGATTTTGTCCTTCTTCATCGCCTGCTGAACTTGCCAGGCCAGCGTCTCCTTCAGAGCGACCGCGCGGGTTTCTTCGAGGACGCCTTCCTCTTTCAGAAAGTCGTCCAGTAACGAGCCGATATGCTTGTTGCGCTTTTTCATTGAGCCCGCTGCTGGTGTGCACCACAAATGATACAGTACCCAGTGGCCGTCCGTCGGCGCAACCAACCCGAGGTGCCGTTGGAAGATTGCGGCTTCCAGAAACTTCTCCTCATTCGCTGGCCAACGCTCGACGCACAACCACCGGCTCTTTCGCTATCACCGTGAGATAGGCTCGCGCGGCCGAATCTGGCTGGCGCCCGCCTTGTTCCCATTCCTGCAAAGCACGCTTGCTGATGCCGTACGCTTGCGCGAATTCGGCCTGCGACATTTTCACGCGCTTCCGAATTGCCTTGACGTCGATTGGCTTCGGCCACACCTGCTCCAGTTCAAGCTTGCCCCGCTGGTGCGCGAGGACCTGTTTCATTCCTTCGATGAGGTCGGCGCCTAGGCTTGTCTTCTTTGATCGGGTTTTCTTGGGCATACTATTGCTCTCCTTTCAGATGGGCCGCAATTTGCCGCAGTTGCTTCTTCTCGTCCGCGGTCAAATCCGTCTTAACGTTCTTGGCGTAACACCGCATCAGATAAATTCGGGCGGCGACCAGAACGTATAGATAGATGATTCGGGCGCCGCCACGCTTACCCTTGCCCTTCGACGCCCACCGCAGCTTTCTGGCGCCGCACGATCCCGGAATCACCGCACCAGCATCGGGGTGGTCAATCAAATAAAGAGCTACGGCCTCAACCCCGCCTGGCCCAATCAGCCCCGCAGCTTCCGCTTTGAACTTCGGCAGTTGCAGGACCGTGATTTCCGGCGCATCGTCCACTACCCGGTAGTGTACCGCACCGCGGTATAGCCCTGGTCGCGCGAGAGGCTGTACGCCGTCGCCGTCTGCGAACCCTATCCATCGCCAGGAAACTACTATAGAATCGAGTCGTGCATTTCCGCGCTTTGTTGATATTGACCATATCCGCGTGTGCGGTTATGATCTGTCCAGCGCAGCAAACGCAGACCACAGCCGAGGTCACCCAGCGCGACACCCCCTTCACCTTCAGCACGGGAGTGAATCTGGTGCTGGTTCCCGTGGTGGTTCGCGACCGCGAGGGCCACGCCATCGGCACGCTGAAGAAGGAAGACTTCCAGCTTTTCGACAAAGGCAAGCTGCAGGAAATATCGAAATTCTCCATTGAAAAGGCCGAGGCGCCGCCGATTCTGCCCGACACTTCCCTCGAAACCGACGCCAACGGAAATCCCCAGACCAAACCTGCCACCGCAGCGGCATCCGGCCAAGCCATGGCCGGGCATTTCACAATGTGGCTCTTTGACGATGTGCATCTGAGCACTGGCGATCTGGCGCGAACACGCGAAGCGGCCAAGCGCGTGCTGAAAGACTCGTTCGCACCTGGCACGCGCGCCGCCGTTTATACGACGTCCGGCCACACCTCGCTCGATTTCACCGACGATGTCGACAAACTGAACGCGACGCTGGACCAGATCAAGCCCTGGCCGGCGCAGCCGAGAGACCTGAAGCCGTGTCCGGAAATCAGTTTCTATCAGTCGGACAGGATGATCAACGGGAACGACCCAAACGCTCTGGCGGTCACCGAGAACGATCTGCTGGGCTGTCCGGATGCCCGGGAAACGGCGGCCTCCGGAGGGCCTCCGGGGCAGGGCGGCGCCGATCCAACGAAGCTCGCATCGTTGGCGAGAATGGATGCCGTGAAGGAACTTGCGACAGGGTTCCAGGACACAAAGAACACGCTGCTCATTCTGAAGGGTCTGGTGCGGCGCATGTCGGCCATGCCGGGAAGCCGCAACATCGTACTGGTTTCGCCTGGGTTCTATCTCATTACCGATCATCGACTCGATGAAATGGACCTCATCAATAGCGCCATCCGCAGCAATGTCGTCATCAGTTCGCTCGATGCGCGCGGCCTTTATGCGCTTACTCCGGGCGACCGAGCTGAGGACAGTCCGCAATCCAACCCCACCGGCGATGCGCGTCAACCCACGCTGAAAAGAGACTGGGCGCTCCAGACCGTGCGCGCCGATCAGGACATCCTGGAAGAGCTGGCCCTCGCCACCGGCGGGAATTATTTTCACGACAATAACGACTTCTACGCCGGTCTGAAACTGGCGGCCACGCAGCCGGAATATATTTACGTGCTGGGTTTCGTGCCCCAGGGTTTGAAGCTCGACGGCAGCTATCACAAGCTGAAAATAGTGTTGAAGAGCAGCGCCGGCCTCGAGATGCAGGCGCGGCGCGGGTATTTCGAGCGCAATCATCTGGAAGATCCCGCCGCAGAGGCGATGGAAGAACTTAAGGAAGCGTTCTTCTCCCGCGAGGAAATGCGCGAGCTGCCGGTGGAGTTGAACACGCAGTTCTTTAAGACCGGCGATCAAAAGGCCCGACTCTCCATCCTGGCGCGCATCGACGCCAAGCACCTGCGCTACCGCAAATCCGACGGCCGCAACGACAATACGCTGACCGTGGTGGGCGGAGTGTTTGATCGGGACGGGAAATATGTAGTCGGCACGCAAAAAGTGGTGGATTTGAAGTTCAAGGACCAGACGCTGGATGCCCTCCCCGCGGCGGGCATTACGGTGAAGACGAATCTGGATGTGGACAGCGGCAGCTACATTGTGCGGCTTGTGGTGAGGGATTCGGAAGGTAAGGTAATGTCGGCGTTGAACGGCGCGGTCGTCATTCCATAGCCGTCGCAGCGCCGTCAGGCTTCAGTCACTGAAGGATCAAAGAGCATCAAATCTGTATCAAATCCTTACATCGTTTGATAAATTTCTTACAATCTGCAATATGCTGTACCCACGTCGAAACGGGGTGTAGTTGCAGTTGTTATTACGCTGGGCGTGCTCTGCGCGTGCAGGTACGCGTCTCCTCATAAGGAGCACCCTTTCGAGGATGTGGCCCAACAGATCGGGCTCGATTTCTGGCAGTTTTCCGGCGCCACGGGAGACTTCCTGCTGCCGGAGCTGATGGGATCGGGCGCAGCTCTGATCGACTACGATAACGACGGCGATATGGACGTATTTCTGATCCAGGGCTCGCCGACGTTTCCAGAAGGCACGCCGCTGGTGCCGACACCGGCCGGATGGAAACCGGGCAATCGTCTGTTTCGCAATAACCTGCGGGAAACCGGGAAGCTTTCGTTCACCGATGTTACCGAATCGTCGGGCTTGGGCCTAGCCGACAAAGGAAACGGCGTGGCGGCGGGCGATTACGACAACGATGGGTACACGGATCTCTACGTCACCAATTACGGCCACAACGCGCTCTATCATAACAACGGCAACGGCACGTTCACGGATGTGACGGCGACGGCGGGAGTGGCGTCGTCGGGATGGTCGTCCAGCGCCGCGTTCATCGATTACGACAAGGACGGGCTGCTAGACCTGGTGGTGGTTCACTATCTGGATTTTTATCGCCGGCCCTGTTACACGCCGCAGGGATCGCCCAACTATTGTGGGCCGCAGCCGTTCAAGGGCACGGTGACGGAGCTGTACCACAACCTCGGGAACGGGCGGTTCAAGAACGTCACGGACGAAGTCGGGTTGAGCGAAAAGCCGGGACCAGGGCTAGGCATCCTGACCGGAACGTTCGGGACAAGCGGGTATCCGGATTTTCTGGTGGCCGACGATGGGGCGGCGAATCATCTGTGGATCAACCAACGCAGAAGTCCGCAGTCGAAGGAAAGCGATCGGGTGTTTCGTGAGGAGGGTCTCAGCCGCGGGCTGGCCTACGCGTCGGACGGAAAGCCGCGGGCCGGCATGGGAATTGCGGCGGGCGATTTGTTCGGCGATGGCGGGCAAGCCCTGGTGTTTACCAATATTCCGACCGAGGCATTCACGCTGTTCCAGCGGCAGCCGGCCGGGGATTTCATCGACGCTACCGAGCAGAGTGGGCTCGCACACATCTCACTGCCCTATACCGGTTTCGGCGTGGGTTTGATCGATATGGAGAATCGGGGCCTGCTGGATTTGTTCACCGCCAATGGCGCGGTGAACGTGGCAATGGTGCGGGCGGGGGACAAGTTTCCCTATCGCGAGAAGAAGCTGTTGCTGAAAAATATGGGCAAGGGGCAGGCGTTCAAGGACATTACGGCATCGTCGGGATCAGTTTTTCAGATACCTGAAGTCAGCCGCTCCGCCGCTTTCGGGGACGTCAATAACGACGGCGGGATGGACATTCTGGTCACCAACAACAACGGCCCCGCGCGGCTGCTGCTGAACACCGTACGAAACCGCGGGCATTGGCTGCTGGTGCATCTGGAAGGCACGAAAACCAATCGTTCGGGTTATGGAAGCGTGGTGGAACTTGTGCGGATGGATGGAACGTCGGTAGAGCGCTGGGTGAGAGGCGATGGCAGTTATCTGGCGGCCAACGACCCGCGGGTTCATTTCGGTCTGGGGAAGGATACCGAGGTGAATCGCATCCAGGTTTATTGGCTGGCTGGCGAATGCGAGTCGTGGAAACAGACCGCGGTAGATGCAATTGTAAGTCTCAAGGAAGGCACGGGGCAGGCGTGTTCCGCTGTGTCGTCCCGTTCGAACCAGTGAAGGATTGTGCTGGAAGTTGATAGAGTGGGCTTCTATCCAGCAAGGAGCGAAACATGCCACGTCCCCAGACAATGCAGGCAGTATTGAGCGCCGCGATCCTGATGGTTGCCGTGGCGACGCCAAGCCGCGCCCAAGCTTTCGCAGATCGAAAGACCGCGCGCGTGGACTACTCGCAGGCAGACATGCAGCCGCGCAAGGCTTGCGAAGCGCTGGGTAAGTTCAAATCGAAAGAGATCGCGCAGATCACGGCCGTGGCGATGCCGGCCGATGCCGCGGCGCCGGCCCACTGCCGCGTCACTGGGCTGCTGTCGCCCGAAATCGCATTCGAGGTGAGCCTGCCGCCCAAGTGGAACGGCCGCTTCTACATGATCGGCAACGGCGGCCACGCGGGCGAGGCGATGGATGATCCTGGCCGCGTCGCGCAACGCAATCAAGCATTGCAGCTCGGGTTCGCCTTCGCGCAAACGAATACCGGCCACGATGCGCGTAAGGAGCCGGGCGCCAGCTTTGTGATGAGCGACCCGCAAAAGGCCATCGACTACGCCTATCGCGCGGTACACCTCACGGCCATAACCACCAAGGACATCGCCAAGGATTACTACGGTAAGCCCGTGGCTCACGCCTACTGGAACTCCTGCTCCAACGGCGGGCGTCAAGGCCTGATTGAGGCTGAGCGCTTTCCCGAAGACTTCGACGGCATCGTGGCCAACGCGCCTTGGGTGGATCAGACCGGTTTCACGATTGGCGCCATGTGGAATCAGAAAGCGCTGAGCGCGGCGCCGGTGACGCCGGCCAAGCTGGCTCTGGTGGCGGATAAAGTGATGGCGAAGTGCGATGCGATCGATGGTCTCAAGGATGGCCTGATCGACGACCCGCGCAAGTGCAACTTCGATCCGGCGCGCGACGTTCCGGCTTGCGCCGCGGGCGCCGACGGCGACGATTGCTTGACGGCCGCGCAGGCAGCGGCAATCGCCAAGGTATATAGCGGTCCGATGAGCGACGGCAAACCGTTCTTCCCTGGCTACATGCCTGGCAGCGAAGCGGTGATGCCTTCGCTCTTCGGCGGCGGCACTGGCAGCGGCTGGTTGTACGTCATCGTCAGCACGCAACCCGGCGGGAAACCCGCGGACTTCAACCTGGCGGAAGGCACCATGCGCTATCTGGTGCACAAACCGCCGCAGCCGGACTACGATTACCAGACCTTCGACTTCGACCGCGACACTCACATGCTGGACGCCTGGAGCAAGCTGGCCGACGCCAAGAACCCGGATCTTGCTAAGTTCAACAAGCGCGGCGGCAAGGTCATCATGACCTATGGCTGGGCGGACTCCATTCTGCAGCCTATGGCGGGCGTCAATTACTACGAACAGGCGGTAGCGAAGAATGGCACCGGCACAACCGGGTTCTTCCGACTGTTCATGGTGCCCGGCATGGCTCATTGCGCGGGCGGCATCGGTCCCGACCTGAACGACTCAATGACGGCGATGATCGATTGGGTGGAAAACGGCAAAGCTCCGGATTCCATCGTGGCCAGCCGCGTGGTGAATAATCACGTGGTACGCACACGTCCACTGTGCCCGTATCCGCAAGTGGCGCGCTACTCCGGCTCAGGTAGTATCGATGAGGCAGCTAATTTCCGATGCGTCGCGCCCTGACGCGGGGTCGCCACTGGTTATACGCCTTGGTAAACCAGCGCAACAAAATCACTCGGATTCTGGAACGAGTTGCCCCATTCCGCGTCGTAGCGCGCACCCGGCTTAGCTGCGATAACTTCAGGTAACGTCTTACCCTGTTTTTTCAGGGCTGCAACTTTGTCGCGGATTTCGACCAACGCCTGCCGGAATAGAATCAGATCGGCTTTGCCACCCACGGCTCCATGCCCGGGAATGACGATCGTCTTGGCGGTCACCTTTGCGATATTGGCTTCTGCCGCTCGGATGTGGCCATCGATGCTGCCGCCTGTTGCGTAGTCGATAAAGGGGTAAACACGGTTCCAAAAGGTATCTCCGGTGTGCAGAATGTCGGCCTCGACAAAATGTACGGAAATGTCGGAATCCGTGTGAGCAGACAAGTAGTGCTGGAGCTTTAGAGTGGTGTTGTTGAAGTGTAAAGTGTGTTCGTCTTTGAAGACGGTGGAGGGAATCGCACCCGCCGGCGCAACCGGGAAGGTGTACTGCCAGTTGCCTTCGACGCGCGTGGCCTTGGAAAGGTGCTTGCGCGTGTTTTCGTGCGCCAATATGCTGGCTCCGGCTTCGTGAACCCACTCGTTGCCGCCGGTATGGTCGAAATGCCAGTGAGTGTTGATCAATTGTTTGATCGGATCTGCGTTGATGCTCGCAAGAGCGTTAGAAACGTTCGGACCGGCGGTGATGATTTCGGCATCCACCAGCAGCTTTCCGTCAGGGCCCGTAAGGACAGCGATATTTCCACCGGCGCCCAAGAGGACACTGATATTCCGGCGAAGATTTTGAACCGTCACCTTGGCTGTTGCGGCTTCCTTGAACGCACCTCCCACGAGGCCTGTCTGGGCGGCCAGGCGGCTTGGAACAAGGCAAGCCGCCGCGGCCGCGCCTCCAGCAGTAAAAAACAGACGGCGTGAGATTTCGAGTGACGCTTCCGTGGTCATAAAGCCTTAACGCTTGAGGAACGCCAACAGGTCGGCATTGATCGTGTCGGCTTGCGTGGTGGGCATGCCGTGCGGGAAGTCCTTGTAGGTGATCAGGGTTCCGTTCTTCAATAATTTCGCGGACTGCGGCCCGGCGGCGACATAGGGAACGATCTGGTCGTCCTCGCTATGCATCACCAGCACCGGAACAGTGATCTTCTTGAGATCTTCCGTGAAATCGGTCTGGGAAAAGGCCACGATGCCGTCATAATGCGCCTTGGCGCCGCCCATCATGCCCTGGCGCCACCAATTTTGGATGACGGCCTCTAAGGGTTTCGCGCCTGGCCGGTTGTAGCCGTAAAAAGGCCCAGTCGGCAGGTCGCGATAGAATTGCGAGCGATTTGCGGCTAGTTGCGTCTGCAGGCCATCAAACACTTCCTTCGGAAGCCCCAGCGGATTGGCCGCCGTCTTCAGCATGAGCGGCGGTACCGCGCTGATCAACGCTGCCTTGGCGACGCGGCTTTCTCCATGCCGGCCCAGATAGCGCGTCACCTCGCCGCCGCCTGTGGAATGGCCGACGTGGATGGCGTTTTTCAGATCGAGATGCGCTGTAAGAGCAGCCAGATCGTCGGCGTAATGGTCCATATCGTGGCCTCCACCGGTCTGCGTGGAACGGCCATGACCGCGGCGATCATGCGCGATCACGCGATAGCCATGCCCCAGGAAGAACAGCATCTGGTTGTCCCAATCATCGGCCGACAGCGGCCAGCCATGGCTGAACACGATGGGCTGGCCCGAACCCCAGTCCTTGTAGTAGATCTCTGTACCGTCCTTGGTAGTAATGATGGGCATGTGAACCAGTTTATCGTTTTGAATGAGCCTATCGCAGCGGGGGCGTGGTAGCCGGAGGACGCCGGTGCAACGTGGCCTGTTCGTACGCATACGCCAGCTTGATCAACTGCGCTTCCGACCATGCCCGGCCGTAGAATGTCATGCCCACTGGGAGCGTGCCGCCGCGCGAATAACCCATCGGAACATTGATGGCCGGAAAACCAGTGGTCGGCGAAAATATCTGGCTGTTGTCGCCGGCCGGCGTGTTCAAATCCCCAATCAGCCGCGGCGGATTACTCCATGTCGGATAGACGAAGGCATCCAATTTCAGCCGGTCCATGGTCTTCAACACCGTTTCTCGGAATTGCTCGCGATAGGCGGCGTCGGCTTGGCAAGCTTCCGAATCCGGGCCGTTCTCCGGCCCCTTTTCCGCATCCTCCAGCCGCTTCTGGGCCGAGGGATGAAATTTCCCGGACTTCACAATCGCCGTCAGATCCGCGACCGGAACCTGCCCGCTGCGGTCGGCCAGAAAGTGATTCAGGTCGTATTTGAAACCCATGCACGGGTTCGGGTTGGCGGCCGTTCTGACTTTCAATCCTTCCACTTTCGCCGGATCGATCACCGTGGCGCCGGATTGCCGCAGATCCTCCAGCGCCCGCCTGAAGATCTGGACAATCTCAGGATCGGTTGAGTCCCGCTCGTAGGCCTCATGCAGCACGCCGATGACTGCTCCTTTCAGGCCATTTTTATCGAGCGACTTGCTGTAATCGGGAATAGGTCGTCCCTTCGCTGCTACTGTGACCGGGTCTCTTGCGTCTTCCCCTACGATCACCTGAAACACCTTGACCGCATCTTCCATGCTGCGGGCCATGGGTCCCGCTACGTCGGCGCGCAGGTTCAAGGGAAACACGCCGGCGCGACTGGTGAGCCCCATCGTGGAGCGGATGCCGGCGAGTGACTGATGCGATGCTGGCCCGCGAATGGAATCGCCGGTATCGCTACCAAATCCGACCAGTCCGAAACTGGCTGCGATGGACGCCGCAGTGCCGCCGCTTGACCCGGCCGTCACGCGATCCAGAGCGTAGGGATTCTTGGTGTAGCCCGGCAGAATCGAACTGACCGTCTCCACGGGACTGAAGGCCCATTCAGCCATGTTGGACTTCGCGAGCACAATGGCGCCGGCGGCTTTTACCCGCGCCACCTGGGTCGCGTCTTCCCTCGGCACATAGCCGGCAAACGCCAGAGCGCCGTCCGAGGTCTGCAGTCCCCTGGTTTCGAAGTTGTCTTTGACGATCATCGGCACGCAGTGCAGCGGCCCAGTCAGGCCGGCCTGGGCGAAGCGGCGGTCCAGCTCCTCGGCCTCCTTCAGCGCCTCGGGATTCAGGGTCACGATGGAGTTAATGGCGGGACCGTTCTTGTCGTAAGTATGAATGCGCCGGATGTAAGCCTGCACCAATTCGCGACACGTCAGCCGCCCGTCGCGCATGGCATTGTGGACCTGAGCGATGGTGGCTTCTTCCACCTCGAATGGCGCGGCCGTTTGAGCCTGCAAAGCGAGAGCGAACAGCAGGGCGTACGCCAAGGCGCGAAAACTCATCCCAACATCATGGCAGACGGACTACGATACAATCACGTCGGCAAAATTCGACGTCGACTTTTCTTAAACGTGATGAAGACTATCATTTTCATTGTGAGGCTGCTTCCCCTGATTTGGGCCGGAGCATGCCTTGCACAGCTTCCATCGACACCGCAGAGGCTGGGGACTGAGTTCGGGATCTCGGCATTTGAGCGCGAGTGCACCAAGTGCCACGGCAATGCCGCGGTGGAGCGCGCCCCGAGCCCCGCCGCAATCCGGCAAATGCCGCCCGAGCGGATCTACGCCGCGCTCACCACAGGAGTGATGCAAACGCAAGCGGCGAACTTGAGCGATGAACAGAAGCGGCGGCTGGCGGAATACATGGGAGGACGGCCGCTGGGAAGCGCAGCGTTGGGCGATGCCAGCCAGATGCCGAATCATTGCCCGGCTGAGTCGCAGCTTGCGAGATCCCGCAAAGAGTCCGGCGTGGAATGGCTGGGGCGTGGATGCCCACAACACGCGATTTCAAGAGGCCGAAGGCGCCGGACTCACGGCGGCGCAGATCCCAAGCCTGAAGTTGAAATGGGCGTTCGGTTTTCCTCTGGGTGTCTCGGCGTTTGGCCAGCCGTCCGTAGCGGCGGGGCGCGTGTTTGTCGGCTCCGACATCGGCTACGTCTACTCGCTGGATATGCAAACGGGCTGCGTGTACTGGTCGTATCAAACCAAGGCTGCGGTGCGGACCGCGATTACCGTCGGCCTGAGCGGCGCAGGTAGCTCGGCCCGATACGCGGTCTATCTCGGCGACATGCAGGCCAACGTTTATGCGCTCGACGCCGCGACCGGGGCTCTGCTGTGGACCAAGCGCGCAGAGGATCATTTCAGCGCGCGTATCACCGCGGCTCCCACGCTTTATCAAGGCCGGCTATACGTGCCCGTCTCAACTTCCGAAGGCTTCTCCGCATCCGTGCTCGATTATCCATGCTGCACTTTTCGCGGCAGCGTGGTCGCACTGAACGCCAAGACCGGCGATCAGGTTTGGAAGGCCTACACGATTCCAGAACCGAAGCCGACCAAGAAAAACTCGATCGGAACGCAGCTATTTGCGCCATCCGGCGTCGCGGTGTGGAATTCACCGACGGTGGACGCCAAGCGGCACGCGATCTACTTCGGAACCGGCGACTCGGCCACCGAGCCTGCGCCGGAAACCTCCGACTCGATTCTGGCGGTGGACATGAACACCGGCAAGCTCCTCTGGCATTTTCAAGCCGAGCCGAACGACGCGACACTCGGCGGATGCTTTGGCAAGAACAAGACGGAAAACTGCCCGGATAATCCTGGTCCCGATTGGGATTTTGGGGCCTCGCCGATTTTGAAGACCGTTGGCGGCCGCGATCTTCTGCTGGCTCCCAATAAGAGCGGCATCGTTTTTGCCCTGGACCCGGATCGCAAGGGCGCCGTTGTTTGGAAGACGGATATCTCGGAGAAGAAGGGAACGCGCAACACCAATCTGGTTTGGGGCGGCTCGGCGGACCAGCGGAATCTCTATGTTGGCTTGGTGACCGGCGCGATCACCGCGGTTCAATTGGCCACGGGCGAGAAGGTTTGGACCACGCGTCTGGCGCAGGCCGGAAGCCGCGATTCGTATGCCGCGGCGAGCAGCGCGATTCCGGGCGCCGTCTTTATCGGAGGGACGGATGGCAAGGTGCATGCGCTGGCGTCCGCGGACGGCCACGAACTGTGGAGTTTCGACACCGCTCACGACTTCACCACCGTAAACCAGGTTCCCGCGCATGGCGGATCCATCGGTTCTATCGGGCCAACCATCGCCGGAGGGATGGTTTTCGTTGGTTCGGGATACAGCGTGACTTCAGGAATCCCGGGAAATATTTTGTTGGCGTTCGCCCCGCAATAGCAAGTTGGCTCGTTATAAACTTACCCATTGGAGGGTGCCCATGATGCGCAAATCAGCGCCGAGTTTGATGCTCGCGATGTTCCTCTGTGTGTGCGGAATGCTGGTGTCGGCAGCCGAGCGATCTTTCGATACCTGGAGCCAATACCTGGGCGGTGCGGATTCTTCGCAGTACTCGTCCCTCAAACAGATCAACAAATCGAACGTCAAACAGCTCGAGGTGGCTTGGACCTACCAAACGGGACCCGGCATATACACCTTCAATCCTACGGTCGTCGACGGCGTGATGTATGTGCTGGCGCAGAGTAATTCCGTGGTCGCGCTGGATGCCGCCACCGGAAAGCAGCTGTGGAGTCATCCCAACATGGGGGCAGTAGGCGCTCGAGGGATGAACTATTGGGAAAACAAAGACCGCTCGGACCGGCGCCTTTTCTTTATCAACGCCGGATTTCTGACCGCCATCGACGCCCGCACGGGCCAGACCATTAACAGCTTTGGCGACAATGGCCGCACCGATCTACGAATCGGATTGGACCGCGATCCAGGCCGCGCGCTTCAAACCAGCAATCCGGGCCGCATCTTCGAAAACCTGATCATCACACCGCTGCCTGCCGGTAACGCCAGTTACGATTCCACGCCTGCCGACATTCACGCCTATGACGTCGTCACCGGCAAATTGGTATGGACGTTCCACGTGGTCCCGCATCCCGGTGAATTTGGATACGACACGTGGCCTCCGGATGCCTGGAAAACTTCTGGCGGCGTTCACAACTGGAATGAGATGACGCTGGATGAGAAGCGCGGCATCGCTTACTTCCCGCTGGGTACCGCTCGATTTGATTTTTACGGCGCGAATCGCAAAGGCGACGATCTGTTCGGCAATTCGCTCCTGGCGCTGGACGCGCGCACCGGCAAGCGGCTATGGCATTTTCAGTTCATCCATCACGATCTCTGGGATTATGATCTTCCGGTCGCACCGAAACTCCTTTCCGTCAAGCACAACGGAAAGAACGTGGATATTGTCGCGCAGGCCACCAAGTTTGGCTTCCTGTTTGTCTTCGATCGGGTGACAGGTCAGCCCTTGTGGCCGATCGAAGAGCGTCCGGTACCGCAATCCGACGTTGCCGGCGAATTTAGCTCGCCCACGCAACCTTTTCCCACCAAACCTCCGCCCTTCGCGCGACAGTCGTTCACTGAAAAGGACATCGATCCCTTCGCGACCGAAACCGAGCAGGCCGCGATTCGCGAAGTATTGATGAATTCGCGCAACGAGGGGTTGTTCACTCCGCCGAGCTTACGCGGCACGATTTCAATGCCCGGTCACAACGGAGGCGCCAACTGGGGCATGGTGGCCGTGAACCCCACCAAGGGATTCTTGTACGTCATCACGAAGGAGCTTCCCACGCTCGATAAGTTGGTGCTGCCGGGGCCAGGTCGCGGGCCGGGCGGGGGATTGAATGGCGGACCGCCGGCCGCCCCAGCACCAGTCCAGCCTTCCTCAAATCAGCCAGAAGGCTTCATTCGATACGCCTCACCAGTGAACTTCCTGGCGCAAAGCGGCGGCCTTTCCGCGATAGGGCCGCCATGGTCAAATCTCACCGCCTACGATCTCAACTCCGGAACCATCCGCTGGCAGGTTCCCAACGGAGGAGTTCTGGCGTTGGAGAAAGAGGGGCACAACGGCACCGGGGCCAGAGCTCCTCGCGGAGGACCGGTGGTGACGGCGGGTGGTCTCATCTTCGCCGCCACGGCATCCGATCACAAGGTTCGAGCTTATGACGAGGACAACGGCAAGGTTCTTTGGGAGTACGAACTGCCGACCGGTTCGGATGGCGTTCCCGCGGTCTATGAGATCGGCGGGCGCGAGTATATAGCGTTTTGCGTTGCGGCTGGAGATGGACTCAATCTGGGAGGCAGGCGGGAAACGCCGCCCGTGCCGTCGCCAAATGAGTACGTGGTGTTCGCGCTGCCGAAGAAGTGAGGCGAGTTACATCCACGGCTTGGATTCGAACATAGGTACGTTCCGGCGCACGCCTTTTGTCCGGGAATCTTCAGCGGTAGGCCTGAGAACGGTGCCGAACGCAAAAGATGCGCATAGCGTCGTCTTCGAGAGTGAACAAGACACGGTAATCACCGAACCGGAGCCGGAACGCGCCCGCCATATAGCCGTGCAGGGCATTCACGTCGCCAGAGCCAGAACGGGCGAAGCGCAAAATCCTTCAAACCGTCGCATGGCGGTCGCTTGGTCCACCGCGCGAACATCGGCCCTGGCTTCATCGAGCCATTCGATCCAGTACGGTGGCATCTACTTGTCGAGGTGAAAATCCTCGGACTTCAGCCCGAACTCGGCGAGCAGTTCCTCCATTGGATGACCCTTGCCACCCTGTGCAAACCAGGCCTGGCCATTGTGAAGGCGCTGGCGGTCTTGGTCCGTCACGGGTTCGTCGTCGGGCGGCGCCGTAGCCAGAGCGCGCCGGACTGGATCGAGCAGCAAGAACTCCAGGAACCGAACCGCTGTGGCGATCTGTGAATCCGGCAGCCGTTCGATGAGTTCGTGCGCGTGATGTTTCTCCGGGTCTCCATTCATACGATCACCGACGCCCTGCTCGAATACATCTACAGAGTCGGTATACGCCAAGGAAGCTGGCGCTACTGCTTAACTTCAAACAGTTCGATGTTCAGTCCGTTGGGATCAACCACAAAGATGTTGCGAATGGTCGGAGAGAACTGAACAACTTCGCCGCCCTTGGAAGTCACCTGGACACCTGCCGCGCGCATCCGCGTCAAAAGGCCATCCAGATCCTGCACTCGCAGAGCCACCGCGGGCGCGCCGGGATCGGGCACGCGCAAGTGGAATGGCTTTCGCTCGATGCCCTTGTAGTCGTAAAATGCCCAGATCGCTTTCGTGCCGGGAATGGTCGCGACCATCTCTCGTGACTGCGCGTGAGGCGCGCCCACCATGTCTGCAATTACCGGATCGCTCGAGAAATCGGGGTTGCCCTTGAGATCGAACCCCAGCAGATCGCGATAGAACTTCAGCGTGCTTTCCCGGTCGGCGATGGTTAAACCAACGGAGACGTCGTAAACGTTCCCCTCCGATGTGACACCGGCGGGCGGCGCGGATTGCACAACCTCAACGAAGTAACCGTCCGGATCCTGAACCAGCAGAGCATGAATTTCGCCGCGCGGAGTAGCGATGCTAACCGGCGCGCCCGAGGAAGTGACAATCGGGTCGTTCCTCTTCTTGATCGCGGCCAGCACCGGCGTCATGTCCTTCACGCGCAGACCAAGCAACCCGGCGCCGGGATCGGTGTGCCTGGCGCGGCCCGCATGACGATCCACGCCCGAGAATTGCGTCAGTTCGAATCCGAAGCTGGCGTTCGGCAGCTTCAAAACGGCCAGGCGCAGCGAGACGCCCGGTGAATCGGTAAGCGCCGGAACACCGGGATTTGGAAAGGGCCGCGGTTCGCCTTTCAGCCCGAATACGTCGTTGTAAAAGGCCAGCGTCGTGTCCAGGTTATCCACGGCATGGATGTAGTTCAAAATGCCGACTACGGGGGAGGCGGGGGGCGCGGCGAACGCATTCCCGTTGGTCAAAACGCAAATCGCAAGCACGGCCGAGTACAACGTGGTTCTCATGATCCGCTCATTCTATCGCAAGCTTTCGGATTTGGCAGCATCTTTGGCAGCATTAGTCGCCATCAGTTGCCGAAGCAGATTTGCGGTGCCCTCCCGGACCGTCGGAGGGCCGCCGGCATGCCCGTGCAAACCGACACCCAGCGCCATTTCCACCGGCGTCCGGTCATGCTTATCCTTGGCATCCAGCCTGGCGCCGTGGTCCGCGAGAAATCTCACGATATCGTCGGAAGCCTGCGCGCCATAGTGCAGAGGCGTCTCCCCGGCATCGTCGGATGCGTTCACGTCGCATCCCGCGGCGACCAAAATCTTTACAGCTTCCAGTAGTTGGGCCTCGGTGGCGTAATCCTTGGTGAAAGCGCCTGTCCCTCGTCCCAGTCCGGCCGCCAGCATCAGCGCCGTAGTGTTGTTCTTTTGCCGCCTGTTGGGATCGGCGCCATGTTCCAGCAGCACGCGGATCGCGGCCGCATCGCCGTTCTTGGCGGCACGCATCAAAGGCGTCGATCCTTGATTCAAAGTCGGCTCCCCGGGCGTGTGCGCGCGTTGCAGGGTGGGCGTTTTCAGCGCCGCATTCGGATCGGCTCCATGCGCCAGCAGGACCGTCATCAGGTCAATGGCCGTCACCTTATCGGACGAAACCCGGCCCGGCCGGCCGAAAACTTCCCCCAGCGTGTTCATATCCACGGCGGCGTAGAGCGGGCCCATACCCGAGGCGTCGACGATGTTGGGGTCGGCTCCTTTCTCGGTGAGCATTCGGGCGGTATCGTAATGACCGTTAATAATTGCTATCACCAGCGCTGAGACCCCATCCGGGTCCGTCAAATTGAGATTTGCTCCCGCTTCCACCAGCGCGCCAGCAGCATGTATGGATCCCTGCCGGGCGGCGTACATCAACGGCGTCCAACTGCCGTGCGGAAGTATCGTGAGCACTCCCTCCAGGCCGAAGCGATCCTTTTCGCGCTGTAACGAGTTAGTCCGCGCGTTCACCTCCGCGCCGTGCGCCAGCAGAACCTGCACCGCTTCGGCGTGATCTTCCTGAGCGGCCCATACCAGCGCGGTTTCACCGTATGGAACGCCTTTCACGTTTACGTCGGCGCCATGCTCTAAAAGAAGGCTCACAATTTCCGGATCGCCAGCGCGAGCGGCAGTCATCAGCAGCGTGCTGCCGCTGGGAAGTTTCGCATTGGCATCCGCCCCCGCGCCCAGCAGCGTCTTGGCCATGGGCGCATTCCGGTTGGTGGCAGCCAGCGAGAGTGGCGTTACGCCGTAACGATTCGCGAGGTTGGGATTGGCGCCCGCACGAAGCAAGCGCTGCGCGGACGGAAGATCGTCGTTGTATACGGCCCAGGCAAGGGGCGTAGTTCCGTCGGCGTCGGGAAGGTTGACGTCGCCAGCTTCGAGCAAGCCGAGCGAGACTATCGCGGCCAGTGCGGCTCTATGCCAGAACATCGGTTCTTCCCGTGCTGTCGCCGAAACTGGGCATTGCTTTGCCATATTTCCCGGCTACATCGAGCCAAAAGTTTCCCAGCGGCGTGCGCTGCGCCAGTTCGATGTGCCGATGTCCAGCGCCTGTTCCTCCGCCCACGGCGACAATCGGCAGCGGGTCCGTCGCGTGGACATTCGAATCGGCCATCCCTGCGCCATAAATGATCAATGAATGATCCAGGACGGACCCATCGCCATCGGGCGTGGTTCGCAATTTATCGAGAAAGGCCGCGTACATCCGGGCGTAGTAAGTGTTGATCTTTACGCACTGCGCGATCTTGTCGGGGTTATTTACGTGGTGCGAAACGGAATGGTGCTGTTCGGTGACGCCGATCTGGGGATAGGTTCGCTGGCTCAACTCGCGCGACATCATGAACGTGAACACGCGCGTAATGTCGGCCTGGTAGGCCACGGCCAGCAGGTCGAACATTAAAGCCACATGCTCGTCGAAGCTATCCGGCACGCCGATGGGCGCCTCGGGCGCATTCACTTCAGTCGCGCCGCGCTGTTCCTGCTTCTGGATGCGCCGTTCGATTTCGCGCAGGTTATCCAAATAGTCGTTCATCCGCACGCGATCGCGAGCGCCCAACCCATGCCCCAGACCGTTGGCTTCTTGCGCCACCGAATCGAGAATGCTGCGCTCTTTCGCCATGCGCGCCTGCCGTTGGGCGGAGGTGCCGGCGGCTCCAAAAAGCCGCTCGAATACCGCGCGAGGATTAATCTCCATGGGCAGAGGCGTAGACGGCGTGCTCCAGGAAATCGTGTTCAGATAGGCACAGCTAAAACCAGGCGAGCATCCGCCCACGTAGCCCGTAAAATCTTCCGTCGCAAGCTCCAGCGACGGAAGCGGCGTGTCTTGTCCGATCTGCTGGGCAACCACTTGATCGATGGTCGTATTGGCCAGCACATCTTCAGCCTCGGTTCGCTTCGGCCAAACACCCGTCAAGAAACCAGCGGCGCTGACCGCGTGATCTCCGAACTGGCTGCCCGGGTGCGACCTGGTAAGGTTGGTGACCACGATCAGCGAGTCGCGAAAAGGTTCCAGCGGCTTTAGAATGGGAGTGAATTCGAAACCCGCGCCCACCGTCTTGGGAGTGAGTTGCTGCATGATGGCGCCATTCGGAAAATAGACTACGCCGAATCTCATCCGCGGCTTTGCGGCGGCCTTAGCCAGCGGCACGAAGGCGGGAAGCATGGCGTCCAGCAGAGGAAGCGCAATCGCGGCGCCTGCGCCCCTCAACATGGTCCGCCTGGACATGGCCTTCTTTGTCAGGAACATGGTCGTTACTTTCCTTCCCGGTTTTGCGCCGCTTGGACCGCCGCGGACTCGCTATCCCCGGAAGCCGTTCTCATCTGAAACGGCGCGCCGTGGACGATGTCCATGACCAGTGTGGCGAATCGGTAATTGTCCTGCGACGCGTCACGCAAAATTGAGCGAACCGTGGGCATATCCCGGTAATCCAGTCCGCGGCCCAGCGCGTACGTCAACAGCTTCCGGGTCAAGGCGCCTGCAAACACCTCGGGACGGCTGACCAGCGCTTGGCGCAACGTGACCACGCCGTTCACTTTTGTGCCGTCGGCTAGTTCGCCTGTCGCATCGATGGGATTGCCGGCGTCCTCGATGCGCCAAGCTCCCACCGCGTCGAAGTTTTCCATCGCGAAGCCGACCGAGTCCATTGTCTTATGGCAGCTTGCGCACACCGGATTGGCGCGGTGCTCGGCCATCTGCTCGCGCATCGTGCGAGGCTTCTGTCCTTCCTGATTTCCTTTGAGTGGCGGAACGTCCGGAGGCGGCGGCGGGACCGGCGAGCCCGCTATGTTTTCGAGAATCCACTTGCCCCGCACCACCGGCGAGGTTCGTTCGGCGTGCGATGTCAACGCCAGAATGCTTCCCTGGCCGAGCAACCCGCGACGCGCGTCGTCCGTGATTGCCACGCGCCGGAAACGGCTGCCGTAGATGCCGGGAATTCCGTAATGCAGCGCCAGCCGCTCGTTGACGAAGGTATAGTCCGCGGTCAGCAGATCCAGCACGCTGCGATCTTCCTGCACGACGCTCTCAAAAAGCAGTTCGGTCTCGCGCCGGAACGACTGCCGCAGATTGTCGTCGAAGTCGGGAAACAAATCCGTATTGGGCTGGACATTGCGCAAGTTGCGAAGTTGCAGCCACTGGCCGGCGAAGTTGGCCACCAGCGCTTGCGCCTTCGGATCGGCCAGCATGCGCCGCACCTGGCGATCCAGCACCACCGACTCATGCAGCTTGCCGTCGCCGGCCAGGCGCAACAATTCATCATCGGGAATGCTGCTCCACAGGAAGAACGCCAGACGCGATGCCAATTCCAGATCGGTGATGCGATAACTCTTGCCCGGAGATGCATTGATCGGATCGCGCTCGACACGAAAGATAAAGTTCGGACTGGCGAGAATGCGTTCAAGAGCCAGTTCGATGCCCCCTTCAAAGCCGCCGTCCCGTTTTCCCGTTTGATAAAACGCGAGTAGCGTTTCCAATTCCGCCTTCGTTACCGGCGCGCGATAAGCCCGGCGCGCCAGTACCGCAACGATTTGCCGCGCACAGGCCTCTTCGCGAACATGTTCACCCGGGTGGCACACGAAGATGCGACGCCGGCTCGGAGTGTCCCTCGCAGCGCTTGGATGAAATGGACCCGCGATGGTCAGCGACTGCAGGTGCGGCGAACCCGACCAATCGAAATTATCCACCGAGCTGCGAATATAGGATTGCAAACGGGCTGGCTCAACCGCATCGGGATCATCGAGAAAAGCCACTGTGACGGCATGCGGACCCGCCTTCACTGGAATGCGAATCCGAAGGCGCGCCTCCACCGCGTCGCCGGTGTCGGTCGGTTTCTGAAACAGCGACGCCAGATCCTCCTCGCCGCCGATGGTCGCCAAATGAATTCGCTTGCCATCCAACGCGAGTTCCACCTGATGCGGTGATTCCAGGCCACGCATGATGTTCAGATTAGTTCGATACAGTTTGGCTTGAAAGGTGTACTCACCGTCCAGCGGGAAGTTGTAATGAACCAGGGTTCCGCCCACGGTGCCCAGCGGCAGGCCATTTACATGCCGATCCTGCGAAAGATCCTGCCGGATTCGCCATGTCTCGGCGCCCGGAACTATGTTCGGATCCCCCACTGCCAGAGCGCCAATCTTCAGGGCGGCATCCAGGTAATGCTCCTCAAGCGCCGGTGACACGCCTAGCGCATCGGAAATATTGTCGAATCCGAAGGCCGAATCGTCGGGAGGAAGCAAAGCAGCGGCGTCGATATCCAGCGCCAGCAGATCGCGAATTGCGTTGGCATATTCAGAACGATTCAGACGGTGCAAGCTGGGGCGCCCGGCGTAAGGTTCCGAAGCTTGATCGATCTGTGCTTCCAGCCATCCGGCCAGAGCGCTATAGGTAGCTGAATCCGGCCGCGGCAATCCGGCCGGCGGCATGGTTCCCGACCGCAACTTGCCGATCACCTTTTCCCAAATCTCGGCTCGGGCCGGAACCTGACTCAGATCCATGTTGTCCAGGGCCAGGCCGGCGGTTTTGAGACGTTGGTTGTGGCAGGAAACGCAGTACTTGTCCAGGACCGGCCGGTAATTGGGCTCGCCAAATGCAGCAGTCACCGCCATCAACCAGAGCGCTGCTATTAGGCTTCGCCTCACCATACCTAAGGAAAGTCTACTCCACATTGCATGCAATCCACACGGATCAGCCTCGCTGATACCCGGCATCTGAAGGCCCGAACCCGCCTGCATGCAATTGGACGATACAATCAATATGACTTCGGAAAAAGGGACGGTTTAGACAGGGTAAATGACGAAACGAATCGGCACAAGAACGGCCGCCGCGGTGGGAATCTTCGCGATCGCCGGGCTGGTATTCGCTCAGAAGAATCAATCCCCGTGGGACGATTATCGCGTCGACGGCGACCTCACAACCATACATGTTCAGGGCAACGTTTACATGCTTCACGGACTCGGAGGGAATGTCGCGGTCCAGATCGGCGAGACTGGCGTCCTGGTGGTAAACACCGGATTGGCGCAAAACTCCGACAAACTAATCGCCGCGATTCGTAAGCTGTCGGATAAGCCCTTGCAGTACATAATCAACACTTGCGCGCATCCCGATCAGACCGGCGGTAACGAAGCTTTGCGCAAAATCGGAGTGACCATCACCGGCGCAAATGTCACCGGCGATATCGCCGACGCCGGGCAGGGAGCGCAGATCATCGCGCACGAAAATGTTCTGGACCGCTTAAGCGCTCCCACCGGCCAAAAAGCCGCTGCGCCGGCCGGGGCATGGCCTACGGACACCTATGTATCCGGTCAGAAGGAAGTCTTCTTCAACGAGGAGCCGGTGGAGGTTCGTTGGCAGCCCGCGGCGCATACCGATGGCGATAGCCTGGTGATCTTTCGCCGCTCCGACGTGTCGCGACCGGCGATGTATTCAATACCGATAGTTATCCGTTCATCGACGTGGAACGCGGCGGCAGCATTCAGGGCGAGATCGACGCTCTGAACAACATCATCGATATCGCCATCCCCAAGCATGAAGAAGAAGGCGGCACGTACATCATCCCCGGCCATGGCCGCATCTGTGACGAGTTCGATGTCGTCGAATACCGCGACATGGTGACCATCGTACGCGATCGCGTTCAGAACGCCATCAAGAAAGGGAATGACGCTGGAGCAGATCAAGTCCGCCGGTTTTACCAAGGACTACGACTCCCGCTGGAGCGCCAAGGAAGGGCCTGGCACCGCGCGTCAATTTTGTTACTTCCGTTTACCGGAGCCTGAAGGCTTCGGCCAGCAAATGAGGCGCGGCACAATGAGACAAAGTTCATTACTGATTTTGGTATTTGCAGGATTGGCCCAAACGCCGGCAGCGCTGGCGCAATTTTCCGGTTCGTTCAGCGCGCAGCCGGGCATCGATCTCAGCGGCGCCTGGGCGCCCGCGCCGCACGAGGAAAATATCGGCAACCCCGCCATCGCGGACTTCCTGGGCGTTCCGATCAACGAAGCGGCGCGCGCCGTAGGGCTGGCCTGGAGCCCCTCTCGGGTTACCGTTCCGGAACATCAATGCCAGGTTCACGTCGCTCCCTATCTCCTGGGCGGGCCGCTCAATCTACGAATCTGGGAAGAGCGAGATGGTCAGTCGCAAAAGCTTCAGGACATCCGGCTGTACATCAGCACGTACGAACAGAATCGAACGATCTGGATGGACGATCGTCCGCATCCCCCCGAGGCCGCCGCTCATACCTGGATGGGCTTCTCCACCGGCAAGTGGGAAGGAAACACGTTGACCGTCTATACAACTCACATGAAGACTGGCTATTTAAGACGCAATGGTCTGCCGGAAAGCGATCAGGCCACTTTAATCGAGCACTTCATGCGGCACGGAGATTTCCTGGTACACGTCAGCGAAGTAACCGATCCGGCGACTTTGACCGAGCCCTTCGTAAGAACCCAAGTTTTCCGCCGTATCAGCGAAGAGGGCCAAAACTGGTTGTACCCGTGCGAGTCCGTGGTTGAAATTGCGAACCAGCCGCGCGGAGCCGTACCCAACTTCCTTCCGGGCGAAAATCCCTTTGTCGCGGAATTTGCGGCAAAATATGGAATCCCTTTGGCTGCAACCTTAGGCGGCGCCGAGACCATGTATCCGGAGTTTCAGCGGAAGATGAAAGACATGCCTGTGCCCAAGAAATAGCGCCCAGGCTTTACTTTCCGACCATGTGCTCCACGTCCCGATTGTTTTCCTGACAGATGTACTCCATCAAATCGCCCTTCAGCATGACCGGATGCGTGGTGAACGACCACGGCTTGGTGTACGCCTTCGGGTCGTCGACGATGTTTTCGATTTCCAAATGGCCGAAATCGGTCCTGCGGATTCGCTCGGTCACGTGCAATGCGTCCGTGGTCGGCAGGCCGGACTGATCGATCCAAGTTAGTCCGTTTAACCCGATCGTGTCGATAACGAACGTATCGCCTTCCCAATGGCCAATGGATTCGCCCAGCCAGGAAGGATTCGGATCAGCCGAATGCGCGCGTCCATCGGTGAAAATCTGCCGCCAGACATGCGCCCCTCCTTCATAGACGATCAGCGTCAGCCCGGGCGTCTGCACGATGCGAAACGGATAAGGTGTCGTGGTCATGCGTGGCACGCCGGGAGGCAAACAACGCGCTTCCGGATCGTCCTTTGACTCGCTCTCTTTGTGTTGCTTGTACAGCTTTTCAGCCCAGGGCTGAAAGGGAACTTGAACTCCGGTAGCGACCATGTCGACGTTCTGACGAATCGCATTCGGCGCCCAAGCGCCCGAAAGGTCAGGCTTCCCGTCCGCCGTACGCGGAGTCTGCCCCGCGGGCGGCCAAGCAGGCTTTGCCGCTCCCGGTTTGGACTCGGTTCCAGCCGACGGATTGGCTTGTGAACCCGCCGGAGCCGTCAGAGCTTTCGCGTCAGGCGTTTGCGGCCAAATCGGCAAACCTGGCGCGAGCAACCATAGGAGAAAAGCAACGGTCTTACAATTGAGACAATGCATGCATTTTACGCCAAAGCGGTCTCAGTATATATTCCGCCGGAATACCCTGTCAACGCATCAATGCATATACTTGTTGGAGGTAGCGATGAAGGACACCCCGACAAAACCTGGCAGTGAAGCGAAGGCGTCGTCGCAAACGGCCCGCGCTGTGCTAGCTCTGCGCGAGATGTTGGTACAAGGCCACTTCCGTCCGGGCGAACGGATTCGAGAAGTTCCGCTGGCCGCCGAGCTCAAGGTTTCCCGTATTCCGCTGCACCTCGCTTTAGAGCGTTTGGCCCACGAAGGGTTTCTCGAGATCCGCCCCACCCGTGGTTTTGTCGTGCAGCGATTTTCCACTGAGGACATTTACGATGCCATCGAACTGCGTGGCTTGCTGGAAGGCTCCGCGGCGAGACTTGCGGTGGAGCGCTTCAAGCACCCTAGCGAGGTCGCGCCCCTCCAGGCCACTGCCTACGAAATCCTCACGCTGGTGCGGCGTACCAAAAAGCTGACGATGGAGACGTTCAAACAATACATTGAATTGAACGCGCGCTTTCACTCCGGCTTGCTCGATTTGTCGCATAGCCGGATGTTGCGCCGCGCCATCCAACAGGCCTGCTCGCTTCCGTTCGCCTCTCCCAGCGCGTTCTTGAAGCGGCAATACGTTTCCAGCGATTTGTGGGAACTCTTCCTGATTTCGGCCGACCAGCATTGCGGCATCGTGGACGCCATCCTGAATCGTGACGCCATGCGCGCTGAAATCCTCACCCGGGAACATGCGCGCGTAGCGCGGCGGAATCTCGAAGACGCTCTCCGGAACTCCGAACTCCCGCCCGACACAGCCGGCGCTAAGTTGATCGAACTCGCATCGCCACCCCGGCAATCCACCGCACGTTAAGTTTAAATCCCGCGCGGTTTATCAGCCACGGTGATTAAAACTATCAGCCTTGGCCTCTCGACTAATCAGAGTACCGAAGATATACTCCCCGTAATGCATGCAATCGGTCGCGTGATTTAGGGGTCGCGGTCCGCTCTTGCACCAAGTGAAGTCCTAGCAGCGTGGAGGTTAGCCTAGTATGCTGACGCAGTCATACGTTCGCGGGCGAGCTCTGCTCGTAATCGCGCTTTTCGCTCTCCTGGGAGCGATCACCCTTTGGGGACAAGCAGTCAACGGGACGATCGCGGGAACCGTGACCGATCCCTCAGGCGCGGCAATCGCCGGCGCAACCGTGGAGATTCGGAACACCGCAACACAATCCGTACGCACCGTCACAACCAACGCGCAAGGGCGCTTTGCCGTGCCGGAACTCTTCGTCGGCAACTACGATGTCCGTGTTTCCATGGCCGGCTTCCAGAACAGCGTTCAAACCGGCGTCCCGGTCGTGGTCGGCGGCGAGCGCGTGGTCGATGTGGCGATGAAAATCGGTCAGGCGCAAGAAACTGTAACCGTAGAAGCGGCCGCGTCCCAAGTGGACACTTCTTCGTCAGCGGTTTCGACGCTGGTTGAAAGCAAACAAGTGGAAGATCTGCCCCTAAACGGCCGTAATTACACACAGCTCATCACGCTGGCGCCCGGCGTTCAAGCCATGAAGCCTTCGGCGCCGGGATTCTATGGAACAGGCGAGGATTATTCTATTGGCGGGGCGCGCCCCGAAGGGCAAGCGTTCTTGATGGACAATTCGAATGTCCAGGACTTCTGGAATCACGGTCCGGGATCGGCGGTGCTGGGAACTACGCTCGGCGTTGACGCGATTGCCGAATTTTCGATTCAAACCAACACCTACAGCGCGCAGTTTGGCGGATCCGGCGCAGCGATCAACGCGGTTACGAAATCCGGTACCAACGTTTTCCATGGCACCTTATTTGAATACCTTCGCAATAGCGATCTGGATGCCCGCGCGTTTTACGATCCGGCGCAGATTCCGGCGTTCCACCGCAATCAGTTTGGCGGCAGCATTGGCGGCCCCATCAAAAAGAACAAGCTGTTTTTCTTCTTCAACTATGAAGGGCTTCGCAACGATCAGGGACTAACGCAAGTTGCATTCGTTCCTACTGCCGCGGCCCGCGTCGGCGCCGCAACGCCTCAGATCGCGCAAATACTGAGCTACTTCCCATTGCCAACGGTAGACATCGGTGGCGGCGTCGGTGAGGCATTCGAGGGTGGAACACAACTCGGGAATGAGAATTACTATATCGGACGCGTCGACTACAACATCTCTTCTAGCGACTCGATTTTCTCGCGCTATGTCAGCGATCGGGCCTATTTCCACGATCCGTTTAGCGGCGGCCCCATCCCGTTATGGCCGGAGACTCACCACACCGCCAATCAATACGCCACTGTCGAAGAGCGCCACATCATTTCGCCGGAACTCTTGAACCTGGCGCGCGTCAGCTTCGTTCGCACGCGGGAAGGCTCCGATCTCACCAACAATGTGGACGGACTTTATTTTTATCCGAGCAATTTGAAGAATGGCACGCTCGACATCACCGGCCTCAGCCCGCTCGGCTCCAGCATCTTCCTGCCGTTCTATTTCGTGCAGAACAAGTTCGGCGAGGGCGACGACTTATATTGGACGCTCGGAAGACATAGTCTCCGCTTTGGCGTGGATGTGGAACGCGTACAGTCGAATCTGAACGCGCCCGGATGGCTGGGCGGAGAATACAGTTTCTCTTCGCTGGGCCAATTTCTGGCGGGACAGCCGACCTTCTTCCTGGGCCCGCTGCCCAATATGTTGGATGGCGACCGCGACTTCCGCGAAATCGATGTCAACAGCTATGTTCAGGATGATTGGAAGGTAAGCTCGAAACTCACGCTGAATATCGGCTTGCGCTACGAGTTTGTCACCAACCCGGTGACGGCGTTGCATCCGCTCTACGCCATCACGAACTTCTACACGTCCACGGATTGGACTCACGTGCCAAACGTGTTCCGGAACAATCCCTCGCTGAGGAACTTCGATCCGCGAATCGGATTCGCCTATTCCCCCTTCAGCGATAACAAAACAGCTATCCGAGGGGGTTTCGGGATCTTCCACGATCCAATCTCTCCTCGTACCTACGCCTCGGCATACTACTTCGATCCGCCGTTCTCGTCCGACTTCATCCTTTTCCCGACGTTCCCGTATCCGAACTTCGGGGCCGCTCCTGGGCCGTCCCAGAGCAACGGCGTCGACTACAACACCGACGCCACGCCGTACATCATGCAATACAACTTCAATATCCAACGCGAGATCTTCCCGTCCACCATCTTGCAGGTTGGCTATGTAGGGTCCAAGGGCGTTCACCTCTTCTATCAGGCCGATCGGAATCCGCCTGTCCCCTTCATCGGTGCGGACGGTCAACAGGTCTTCGGAACTCTCACTCCTTTCGGCATCGCCAACAACCCGCGCCGGAATCTGGCGCTCGGATCGTTCAACAGCGCTGAGGATGGCGCCAACTCCGTCTACAATTCGCTGCAAGTAACCGTGAACAAGCGCTTCCAACGCAATGTGCAGGGACAGATGTCGTACACCTGGTCGCATTGCATCGACGACAGCTCCAGCACCTATGGTCTGGAAGAAGGCGGATTCCCGGTCCAGAATCCATACAACATGGCTGCCGACCGAGCCAGCTGCGCATTTGACCGGCGTCACTCTCTGATTGTCAGCACTCTATGGCAGATTCCCTTCCACGGCGCTTTTCCCGTGCATCAATTGTTTGAAGGCTGGCAAGTGAGCGGAATTGCAACGGTGCACTCGGGAACTCCGTTCAACGTGGGCGACGGGTTCGATCAGGCCGGCACCGGCAACATCTTCGCCTATGATCGGCCGAACTTGAATCCCGGCTATACGGCGGGCAGCATCGTCACCGGCACGCTGAATCAGTGGTACAACCCGAATGCACTTTCGCTGTCGCCCGTCGGTGAGCTGGGGAATTTCGGAAGAAACGTCCTCACGGGACCATTCTTCTGGAACGTAGACTTTTCCGCGATCAAGGACACCAAACTCTCGGAACGGTTCACGCTGCAATTTCGCGCCGAGTTCTTCAACATCTTCAACAAGCCCAACTGGGGCTTGCCGAACGCCGCGAACTTTACCCAAATTCCCGGCACCGGTGGCGGCGCCATCAGCCCCACCGCCGGCCAAATCACGACGCTTGCGTCCAACATGCGCCAAATCCAATTCGCGCTGAAGCTGATTTTCTAGATTCAGTAAATTTTCAGGGCTAGAGCGAGAACCGCTCTGGCCCTCCACTTCTTCACTCGCGTTTCCGGCTCAGCCGTAGTGCTTGTTGGAACCAGGAGCGTAACTGTCTTTCAAAGCAAGATACTCCTCATAGCACGGCCCGCATTGTATGGCGTGCTTCCACCGCAGGTCCCCTTGCAGATCCTCGCGCCGCAGCATACGCTCGGCAAGATCCCGCAAGGCCTCACTGCCGGGGCAATCTATTCTCGCTGGATTCGGGTATTCCGCCCAGACGGCTCGCCGGAAGTCACGCTGCAACCGGTCCCGATGCTGCTCCGATAATCTCGACGTCCTGGCCGGCCGCTTCTTCACGCTGGCAAACCCTTCTAGATATCGACTATGCTTTCTGAGCGGATCGCCAACCGTCGGCGTAGGTGGTGCGAACCACTTCCGAATAAGGCGCGGGACTGACCACCGCCCGGATTTTCGTTTGCTGGTGGCGCTCCACCGTGGTCTTTCCGGACCCTCCGCCCTCTTCACCCCACACCAGCGTCACCTCGTGCCCGATCTCGATCTCGGGGTCGGCAATCCCGAGCGACAGCATGGTCCGCTCGTTGAAACTATATCCGCTGAACATCGACAACCCGACCATCTTTCCGCCGTGCATCACCTTGTCATGCGTTGCGGACGTGTAATTCGCGTTCGGAAAATCGACATATTTGTAGTTGTCCCGTTCGAACATCGAAAGGAAACACCTTGCCGAGGTCCTCCTTGTTCCACGCGTACGTCACCTTCCTGCGGTGCGGCTTGTCGGCCATCTTCTTCAGAGCTTCGGCCCCGATGAAGTCGTGGTCGAACTTCACAAATGGCCCGTAACCCAGTTCGTACGGCGTCACATAGTAATCTTCGATGTTGTCGGAATAGAAGCTTCCCCCCAGGGAACCGCCCTTGCCTTCATAACTGGAGGCAGGCAGCCACTCCCGATAGGGCCTCATCTTTTCACCGGAATAAACGGCGGGAAGAGGGGAGGGAATCCAGCCCGATTCCAGCGCATTGGTTGAATAAGCTCTCGCTCCCACCTGCGCCAGGCCAAAGTCCTTGCCGGCCTCGAGAATCGCGGCGCGAATCTCCTCGCCTTCCTCGTACGGCCCCCAAATCTCCAGCCCCGGCGCGCCCGCCATGCCATGACGCAGCGCCGCCACCGTGCGTCCCGCCACCTGAATCACGCCCACGTTAAAGAACTTGATGTCCGGCGCCGGTCCGCCGTTTAACTTGTTGATCACCTGCTGGGCCTTCGGACCTTGAATCTGATAACGGTAATGTTTTCGAACCACCGGCTTCCCGCCCGGGCGAGAGGGCGATCGGTCGTCTTTCGCGGTGGTGACGTTGTACCCGCCGGTCTCGGCATGAAATTGGATCCAATTCGCGGCCGGTGCGCGTCCCACGAAAGTGAACTTGTTCTCCTCGGCGCGAAACAAGATGCCATCGCCAATCACGTAGCCGTCGTAGCTGCACGGAGCGAACTGCTTAGCTTTGCTGGTAGGAAAATTGGCAAAACTGTTGGTCCCCAGATGCGATAACAGCTTGAGAGCATCCGGACCTTCCACATATTGCTCCACCATGTGATGCGATTGATCGAACAGCACGCAGGTCTCCCGCCAGGCGCGTTGCTCATCGCGCCAGTTCGTGAACTCCGGAGGAACCACCGGATAGATGTAAGCTCCCACTTTTGAATTGCGAAGCATATCCGCCGGATTCCCCGCGGCCTGCAGTAAGTCCTGCAAAGATTCGTTACCCACTCTAATTTCTCCAGTTAAATTTCCGACCGCCTCAACATATCACTCTTTGCGATTCGGTCCGCCCCGTAAAGGCACGCCCAGCTCGGCATCTCCGGAAGAAAGCCCTTTTTCCCGGAACAGTTCCGCAATCACCGAGCGAAGCCATTTGCTGGCCGGATCGTGCGTATATCGCTCATGCCAATGCTGCATTACACAATAAGGCGGCAGGGCGAACGGGAGCGGCAACAGCTTAATGCGCCCGGCGCTCGCAATCAGCCTCCCCAGTTGCTCGGGAACAATGGCCAGGCAATCGGCGCCCGTGATCATGCTGGAAATTCCAAAGCACCCCGGCAGGCGCAACCGGACCTTGCGATGGATTCGATTGGACTCTAGCGCCTTCTCCACCACTTCGAAACCGCTGCCCGGCATAGTCAGCACCACATGCGGTTCGCTCTCGAATTGCTCCAGGGTAACCGCCTGCTCGATTCGTGAGTGATTCGCCCGCACCGCAACCACGAACCGGTCTTCAAATAGCCTCTGCTGGCAGAACCCGGAGCCCGTCGCAGGCATGTACCCGACGGCTAAATCCAGACGTCCGGCATGCAGCTGGCGGGGAGTCTCATCGGAAATGTCCTGCAGTTCGATGCCGACGCCGCGCGCTGTCGCGTGTAATCGCTTCATGAGCGCAGGCAGTATTGTGACCCTGGTAATATCCGTCGCGCCCAGCCGAAATGAACGATCCGACGTCGCGGGATTAAAAACAATACGGTGCACCAGCGCCGTCTCAAGCAAGCCCTCCGCCTTCTCCAAAAGCTCGATCAGTTCGCTCATCTGCGGCGTTGGTTCCATACCGTCGGGGGTCCTGACGAACAGCGGATCTTTGAAGTGCTTCCGCAGCCTGGCAAGGCTCATACTGACGGCCGATTGGCTCAGTTCGAGATTCTCGGCCGCTTGAGAAACGCTGCGGGTCTTATTGAGTTCGTTGACTATCGTTAGGAGCCGGAGATCGATGTTCGTCATGTTCCGCCGCTTCATCCGTCATCACTTGTGCATGCATTGCAGCAGATAATTGCATGCAAGCGATCAAGTCTATCTCTTGGCGGTCGGCCCTGTCAAACGGGGTTCGCGAAGGGAAAGAGCGAGTTTACGGCACAGCCCAGGCCAAACGAATACAGCAGCCGCACGGGCCTCAGTGCATGCATTTCTATGAGAGTTTCGTGATAAGGCCGATCAATGCAATTGACGTGGCTACTTCGCGCCAGGTCCCTTGCAGACATCGGTGATGCAAATCGAGATGCCCGTCGGCGCCGGAACCGGGATGCCGCGGTCTTCCATGAGCTTCTGCAACAGAGCTTCCGAATCGGGACGCGCGGTGGCGGACTGAACGCCCACCCGAACTAACCCGCGCGAATAATCAATCGGCATCCAAGTGTGGCCTTCCAAAGCGCCGGTGAAGGTATCGCGGCTGCCCTTATCGCGCGCGTCCAGCTTGGCTCCATGTTCCACCAGCAGCCGGATCACCTCATTGCGACCCTTGTGGGCCGCGCCATGCAGCGCAGTTCGTCCATCGCCATCGGTAGTGTTTGGATCAATGCCGAGATTCAAGGCACATCGTTACCGCTTCCAGGTTCTCGGCTTCTGACCACTCGAACGTCACGCCGTCCACCCATCCGATGCCGGCCGCCACCATCAGCGCCGTGTCGCCATTGGATGTGGCCATTTTGGGATCGGCCCCGTGCTCCAGCAGCAGCTTCATTACGGTCACATCGCCCGACTGCGCAGCGCGCAGGAACGGCGTGGCGCCGTCTTCATACAGCCACTGCATGGTGAAAATGGTTCGCGTTTCGGTGCTGTCGCCTTTGCATCGCTTGGGCGTGGACTCCACGCCGCAGATTCGCGCATTGACATTAGCGCCGTGGCTGACCAGCAGTTTGATAAAGTCCAGGTGATCCATGTCCGGCTGGCGCACCGGATAATCGCCGCCTTCAATATTGCGGTTGTCGACAGCGATGTAGAGCGGCGTCCACCCGCCGTTATTCGCGATGTTCGCGTCGGCGCCATGATCCAACAGATAAGCGGCCAGCTTGTAATGCTTGTTTTGAACGGCGGTCAGCAGCGGTGTCCACCCGTATCGAGTGGTTTGGTTCACTCCGGCGCCAGCCGCAACCAGGATCTGCGCGCATTCCAGGCAGTCCTCCCGAGCCGCCAAAATGAGCGGAGTCAGGCCGCCACCCTTGGTGTTCTTCACCACGCCGAAAGCTGCGGCAGCCGCGGCAGCATCGGCAGCCGATACGGAAGCTCCCGGCGCTGCCAGTTTTCGACGCCCCCTGATAAACTCTTCCTGCTGCGTCCGTTGCTCAACGCTCGGCGCCAGGTACGCCGTGCCACCCTTGGAATCCGGGCTCGACGCCACACTGACATCGGCGCCGCGCTCGATCAACAGCTTTACCGCGTCCGTATGCTTCTGTTCCACGGCCCACATCAGGGCGGTGGTGCCGCGCAGCGCTTCCTTTGCATTTACATCGGCGCCGCGCTTGAGCAGCAACTGCAGAGCGTCCAGGTTTCCGTTGCGGGCAGCGAACATCAGCGGAGTCTCGCCATTCATCCCGCGCTCGTTCACCTCCACGCCGGCGTTGAGGAGCTTCTCCATCATCGCGGCGCTGCCATGCAGTGCGGCCAGTTGCATCGCGGTGGCGCCTTCTCGATTGGGAGTCTTCGGGTTCGCGCCGGCCGCGATCAGCACATCGGCAAGTTCCAGATCGTCGCGATAAGCCGCCCATTCGATCGCCGTGGCGCCGTCGGTTTGCGGCGCATTGACATCGGCCTTCTTCTGCAACAGCACCCGCACCGCCGGCCGGTCGCCGTTCATCGCTGCGTCCGCTACCGGGCTATCGGTCGCGCAGGCGAATTGCTCACAGCCTCCGCAGAGGATCAGGAGAATCGGCCACCGGCGGACGGCACAACGCATGATCGAATCACCACAACTGCTTGGACGCCAGACGCGCGCCTTCCGCCAGGCTCTCAAATTTCGCCCACATCACCGTGGGATGAACGCGCTGAATCGATTTCGGATTGTGCAAATCCGCAGTCGCTGCCGGCGATCACGTTTTCGCGGCCTACCAGGCCCGCATACCGGACGATCCGGTCGGCTACTAACTGAGGATGTTCCACCGTCACGGTATGATGCGTGATTACGCCCGGAATCAGAATCTTTCCCGCGGGCAGTCTCTTGTTCTCCCAGATTCGCCATTCATGTTCGTGCCGGACATTGGCCGCTTCGATGGAGTACGCTCCGGCTCGCACCTTGAGAATCAGATCCACGATTTCTTCCAGAGGCGCATCGGCGACGTGCGGCACATGCCAGCTACCGAAGCAGACGTGATATCGAACGCGGTCCTCCGGAATTCCCGAGAGCGCGTGGTTCAGCGCCTCCACGCGAAGATTGGCCCACTCGCGATACTTCTCGGGACTCTGCTGCACCAGATGGTCGTACATGTTGGCAAGCACCGCATCGTCCACTTGGAGCAGCAGGCCCGCGTTGTAAATGGCTTGATACTCCTCGCGGAGCGCATCTGCGATGGCATAGACGTAATCGTGTTCGCTGGAATAATACTCGTTCACGCCGTCATAAGCCGTGCTGGCCGGCGCCACGGCGGTAAAGAAAGCTTCCTCCACCTTGACCTGTTGCAAAGCCGATTTGAAGTTGGTAAGCGCGCGATCTATGCCCGAATGATCCAGATAGCGGATCGGCCCGACGCATGCCTCTGTGTTGGTCCCATTCGCAAGCCGTGGAAACTCCTGAAAGATCGCTTCGGAGAAACGTTCCCTGTCGCGGCCCAGCCAGATGACCGGACGCAATTGGTCCGGGCGAATTTCAAAGCCGCTGATCCGCTTCAGAATGTAGTTCGACCAGCTTTGTTTTCCGTATTCGCCGTCGCTGACGATATCGATTCCCACCTCAGCCTGCTTGCGGACGACGTCCACGGTCTGCTGCGAAAGCACCTCGTTGTACTGCCCCAAATCCTTGGGCGCCTCCCCGTAAGGGGCCAGATCGCGGAGTGCTTTGGGCCGCACAAGACTTCCGACGTGCGTGGTCAGGATACGATGTTCGCTGTGTTTCATGGCCTTGGATAAATTCCTTACTTGACGTAGTGTTGTAAGTCGCGTTCGCCTTCGTTGCACTCGAATTCCATGATGTCCTCGCCCTCTTTTTGCGCGCGAATCAGGAATTTCATAGTCCAAGGTTTGGTGTAGACCTTGGGATCGTCCAGCGTGGCTTCGTACTGGAGGATCTTCGGGTTGATCATGGTGTAGCGTTCCACCACGTGGAGCTGGTCGCTGTGGAAATTGGCGGCCATGTCCAGCCAGGTCTGGTCGTTGAAGCCGTTGACATCCACCACCAGAGTGTCGCCTTCCCAATGGCCAACCGAATCCCCCATCCAGGTATTTAGAACGTCGCGTCCCTCGGGATGCTTGTGCGATCCATCCGTGTGAACGATACGGATGCCATGCGGGTACTCATATAAGAACACCACCACGCCGGGCTTTTGGATCACCTGCCAGGGAAACGGAGTGTAAACCGCGCGCGGTACGCCGGGCAGATGGCAATGCGCCTGAGGGTCTTGGAAGCGTCCTTGAACAACTCGGCTCTCTTCGCCAGCGCCCAGGGCTGGTAGGGAATCTTGCGGTCCGGCGGATCGACGACAACGCCTTTTCCGGCCGGGATGCCGTAGACCGCCTCATGGTCTTCCACGTCGAATGGCGCCAGCGTCGCGGCCAGCCACAGCCCATTCAGATCCGGCTTGCCGTCCGAGGTGCGCTTGAACGGCCCTGGCTTGGCTTCTTTGGCCGACACTTCCCCGAATTGCGCCGGCGCCGGCCGCGGGAGACCGCACAGCCCCGTAGCCAGACATAAAACATTGGCGAGCGTGAATGTCTTCAACAGCCCGCCTCTAGGACCGCACAGTTCTAGCCGACTCGGGAGCGTGGATCGGTTCCAACTGCGCCAGCATTTCCTGCGTTCGATGTTCCCACCACGGCGGTAGATGAAGCTTCGATCCTAAATGAGCATCGTCCTCGTCACGCAAGAGGCCGCCCGCCTGGCTGCAGGAACATTCGATGAGAATGCCGCCGGGAGACCGCGTGTACATCGAATAGAAGTAGTAGCGGTCCTTGATGTCAGAGGCGTCGGTGAACCCGAGCTCCTCGTAGATAGCCTTCTGCTCTTCCAATTCTGCGTGGCTGTTCACGGCCAGCGCGACGTGGTGCACGGTGCCGGCGCCGAAGCCCCAGCTTCCGGCCGCGCGATCGGGATCGTGCTCAAAAATCAAAGTCTTCCCCGGACCGCCGGCGCCCACTTCAAAGCGGTGAAACTTGCCTTCGTGGCCGGTCTTGCGGAATCCCAGAGCCTCCGTGAAGAAGCGCTCGCTCTCAGCCACCTCTCGCATCGAGAGAACCGTTCCATAGAAGCCCCGGACGGCCTGGGCGGCGCTGATCTCTTCGGTGGTCCAGCCCTGCCGGTCGTCGTTGGCGTCTTCCAGGATTTCGAACGCCAGGCCCGATGGATGTTGGAATCGAATATATTTCTGGCCGAAGCGCTCCTGAATGCCGGCATGCTGAATCTTGTGCTTGTCGAAGTGATCTTTCCAGAAGGGCAGAGAGCCCTTCGGCGCCGAATAAGCCGTCGCGCGGATCTGGCCCGACCCTTGCCGCCCCGTCTTCTGGCCATAAGGGAAGGTGGTCATCACCGAACCCGGCTCCGCTTTCGCGTTCGCGTAGTACAGATGGTAGACCGGAATGGTGCCGTCCATCAGAACGGTCTGTTTCACCATCCGCAGACCCACGATCTGCGTGAAAAAATCAATGTCTTCTTGGGCTCCACCCGCACACGCGGTGATGTGGTGAATGCCCGATACGTTGTACTTCATCGTTCGTCTCCAGTAGTCCTAATTACATCCAGAAGCATGACCGGTGCCTCCAGGAAAGTCGATAGCGTTTCTTTGATAGTAGCCATCAATGGGATTGATCCACCGCAGCGGCCCGTTTCACCAGAGCCTGCACGCGCCGGGAGCAAACAACCCGACCGGAGTTGGCGTATAACTCGTGATTTCGCTCCAGATCCCCGACATCGTACACATAATTTGCCATCAGTCCAGCGGATTGCTTGATACCGGTTTCCGATCTATCGGCAAGCCAATTGATTCTATCCAGCCGCGCTCCGTTCTTCAAATGAAACCGAGCCACCGAATCCAGCGGTTCCTGACCGCGCTTCTCGTTCACCAGGTATTGCGCGCACAGCGGCACCAAACGCCGTTTCATTTCCGCGTCCAATTTCCCTGGCTCCAGGTCGGGAACTGCGGCGGCCAGCCACCTTCGAAAACCAGGAATCGGCGATAACGTCGCGAAGGTGCGTATCTTTGGCAGGCTCTTCTTCAGATCCTCCACCACCTGCTTGATCAACAGGCTGCCGAACGGCACTCCGCGCAGCCCGTTTTGACAATTCGTGATGGAGTAAAAGATCGCGCTATCGGCCGATTGCGGGTCGCTCACGGCGGAATCGGGATCGAGCAAAGGCTGCACCCGATCGCTCATCCCGCGCGTCAGCGCTACCTCAATGAAGATCAGCGGCTCGTCGGGCAAAGCGGAATGAAAAAACGCATAGCAGCGCCGATCCGCTTCCAGGCGGCGGCGAAGATCGTGCCATCCCTGGATCTGATGCACTGCCTCGTATTCAATCAGCTTCTGCAAAACCGCCGCAGGGGACCGCCAGTCGATTCGCTGCAGCGTCAGAAAGCCCCGGTTGAACCAGGAAGTCAGCAAATGGCCCAGGTCAGCCGCCAGAGTTTCCAATCCGGCGCCGCCGTCGATCTCGCGCAGAACTTGGCTACGCATTTGAACCAGCCCGCGCGTGCCCTCCGGCGCCAGGTTCAAGCGGCGAAATAGTTCCTGCCGGGGCGGTTCTACAACCTGCTGCAATCGCAAGAGGTGCTCTGAAGACGGATCGCTGCGATAGGCATCGGCGGCGCTGCCAACCGCCTCCGGGTCGGGAGAAAAATCACGATTGAGAATATCGAAAAACGCTATCTGGCCCGGTTGATCTAGAGTTCGATAGATCCCCAGAGCCTCGCTTGCTAAATGAGCGCCGCCCACACCGCGTTCCGACAACAAGGCTTGGCAAAGAGAGACCAGGTTGCGAACAGATCGAGCGCTGCTCCCTGGCGTAGGAAGTCTCGATCGTGTGGTTAGCCCCAGAATCCGTGCTAGTCCCACTTGGTTATTTCTGATTCGGAGTGCTATTCGGCGTGCCCGCGAAAACCTTTCGCCCGTCCGGCAATTTGACCTCGAAGGCAGCCGCGGTGTGCGATCCGTCCTTGGCCACAAAAGCATCCAGCGTCACCTTATCGCCAACCTTGAGGTCGTCCTTCCGCCAGCCCTGACGATAAAGCACGTTCGGAGCTCCAGTCTCGATTCCCCAGTTCACCACGCTCCCGTCTTCGCCCTTCACGTCGATATAAATGTAAGCGTGTGGATTCACCCAATCCACCTTGCTCACAACTCCTGTGAGCGTGATCCGTTTCTGGCCGTCAAACTCCGCCGCAAACGAGTGGTGGGCGAATACTGGCGCGGCGGCCGCAAAAAGTCCGAAAGTGGCTGCCAGCGTAGCGAAAGTTGTAATCTTCACTGCGAATCTCCGGAGGGACGTACCCTTAAATAACATTGTCACGCGGTTCACGTTCCTTGGAGCCATTATCACGGCAAATGATCCCGGACATCTGATTTTGCGCTTGACGATCGCCGTGAGCTCAACAATTCATCGATTTTCGATAGCAGAGATTCCGGCAAGAATGGCTTTTGCAGAAATCCCGTGCCTTGCTCGAGCGCGCCTCGGTGCAAGGAAACGTGGTCGGTGTAGCCGGACATATAGAGCACAATCAGGCTGGGGCGAAGCGGCGCGATCCGGGAAGCCAGCTCGGGACCGTTCATCTCCGGCATCACAACATCGCTGACCAACAAATCCACAACGCCTGGGTATTGCCTGGCGAGTTCCAGCGCGCCGCGCCCATCGCATGCCGCCAAAACTTTGTGGCCGGCTTCCGAGAGCACATCCTCCAATAGCATGCGGATGGCCGCTTGGTCTTCCACCAGCAGAATGGTTCCGGTTCTTCTCTGCGCTGGTTCCACGCGGGCGCGCGCCGGGGCGCTGGAAACTGATTTGGCCGCCGGCAGATAAATCTGAAACGATGCCCCCCGGCCGAGTTCGCTGATGACATCAATCCATCCGCCATGTTGCTGGACTATGCCATAGACAGTCGAAAGTCCCAGCCCCGTGCCTTTGCTGAGATCTTTGGTCGTGAAAAACGGTTCAAAGATATGGCTGCGCGTTTCCGTGCTCATTCCGGAGCCCGTGTCCGTGACGGTTACCATGGCGTAGCGGCCATCGCGCTCGACCGCACAAGTTGCAATGCTGAGCCTACCGCCGTTGGGCATCGCGTCATGCGCGTTCACCGCAAGGTTCATCAAAACTTGATTGAATTGGCCGGCATCGGCTATCACCGGGAACAACGCATCGTCCAGTAAAACGCTAAGATCGATATCTTCACCGAGCAGCCGCTGCAACATATCCGTGATTCCGCGAATGGCCTCGTTGATATCCAGCACCTGCATCTGCGCTACTTGCTTGCGGCTGAACGCCAGCAGTTGGCCGGTCAGCAATGCCGCTTGTTCGCCCGCCCGGCGCGCCTCGGCAACCATTCTCCGCAGAGGATCGCTGCTTTCCAGCTTGGCGTGGACCACCGTGGTGTAGCCCAGAATAACCGTCAGCAGGTTGTTGAAGTCGTGCGCGATTCCGGCCGCTAGCCGTCCTACCGCTTCCATCTTTTGGGAGTGGCGAAATTGCTCTTCCAGATGCCGCTGGTCGGTGATGTCGTGGCTGACACCCACCATGCGAGCCAGTGTCCCGGCGTCATCAAAGAAAGCCTGGCCGCGAGAGAACAGGAAATGCACTGTCGCGTCGGGCCACACCACCCGAAACTCGATCGCGACTTCGGATTTGTCTGCGGCAGCTCCCAAAATGGAGCGTGACACCAGCTCGCGATCGGACGGGTGTATGGCCCCCAACAGATCGTCGAACCGGGCGGCAGAATCTTCGCCGGGAAATCCAAAGATTTCGCGGGCGTATGCGTCCCACACCAGCGCTCCGGAAGCCGCATCCAGGCTCCAGACCCCGGTCCTCGAAGTCCGCAGCGCCAGGTTCAGCCGTTCGGAAGACTCGCGCAGAGCTTCCTCGGCCCGCATGCGATCCGCGATTTCGCGCTCCAGTTGGGACGACACTACAACCGGTCCCTGGCGCCGCCAGCTGCGGGCAAGCTCCGGCCGACGGGACAGTCGCCGACGAGGTTCTTAGCCACGTTCCCTCTCTTCTGGAAAGCACCGCGCGGTTGCCGCTTGCAATCGCTGGGACGGGTTGTATATAGGACACGCGCGGACTGCGCGGTTGGCGATTCAGCACTCCAGAGGGAAGGGACGCCTAAACCAGGAAGTTAGCCCCAATCATACCGCACGGTTGGCCGCCACGCGCCCGGCGGCACAATAATCACGCTAATCTAAGCGAGGCCCCATGAACGTAACTCTGGAGATTCCCGACGACGTTGCCCAACGCCTCAGTGCCGTTGGCGGCGATTTGTCGCGCCGCGCTCTGGAGGCCCGGTGGCGGAAGAGTACAAACAAGGTCATCTTACGAAACCCGACCTTCGGCGCTTGCTTAACCTCGAAACCAGTGACCAAATAGACGGTTTCCTCAAGGCTCACGACGTCTGGATCGATTACACGCTTCAAGATCTGGAACGGGAACGCGCCGGCTTACAACGCCTCGGGTTTTGATACCTTCACCCTTCTCCAAACGCCCCCCTGCCGCCTCGCGAGGACCAAAGTACCACCAATCGGCGGTACATCAGCTCCATAGACAGCTTCTGGTTTTAGAACTTTAATTGGGCATGACTCGATGCAATACCTGCAACGGAATAATCAAGAAGACCGATTCGGAGTGCTTCACCTGTAGCGAGCCGATCCCCGGCAGGGCCAAGGCCAAGCGGTTCCAGGCGTCGAAACCCGAAGCCCAGGCCAAGGTAGCCGTGCCAGTGACGCCGCTAACCAACCTGCTCTTCGTAGCCTCGCTGGTACTAACGGGCGTATCGTTCCTATCGAGTCAAAAAATGCCGCTGTCGGTCAGCGTGGCGCTTTCGGGTGGTTTGTTCATCGCCAGGCTGGTGGTCGACCGCAAGGCGACTCCCCGGCTGCAGGTTAGCGAAAGCGCGTCGGCAGCCAGCCAGGTCCCGCCCGAGTTACTGCGCCGCATGACCCTCGGGTAACCGCCGATCCCTACCGCTGCGCCCAGTACCTTTCGCGCGCCTGCACTATCAGATCCTTCCGATTAACCGACAGCTGAAGTTTCCTAAATTCAGAAACGCGAACCGGCTGGTCCGATACAAACCCCAAATTGTACTGAGTTCGCAATTCCTGCTCGATGATCCCGTAAATCTGGTTGATGTTCAGCTTCTTCGATACCTCGAAGAATCCCCCGCCAGTTTCCTTCGCCAGCCGCATCATCGCGGTCTTGTCTTCGCCACCGTAGCTGGAATCGGCGAACAGGATCGAATAAATCAGAGTATCCGCCCGCTGTGCCGCCTCAATCGCCGACGTCAAGGTCTCCTCGCTCCCATTGTCTCCGCCGTCCGACAAAATAATCATGGCTTTGCGATTCCGCTGGCCGCTCATGATCTCCCGCGAAGCCTTCACCACTGCGTCAAACAATAGCGTTCCGCCGCCGCGCTGCGCCTGGAGCTCGTTCTTGCTGGGTGTATCGACGTAAGGCAGCGATTCCTCTAAATCACTCCGCGACGAAGTCAGCGGCTGGCGCGTCAAAACCGCCATGTCGAATTGCGTGACGAACACCTTGTCTTTGCCCGGCCGCAAAACCTGATCCACAAACTGAAAGCTGGCACTGCGTTCGCTTTGCAGCACCCGCGCCTGGCTCATGCTGGTATCCACCATTAGGCCGATGGTGAGTGGCAAATCCGACTCGCGAGAAAAGTACTTGATCGCCTCCGGACGCCCGTTTTCCAGGAGCGAAAAATCGTCCTTCGTCAGGTCACTGATGAGTTGGCCCGACTTGGTTCGCACCGTCGCCAGGATATTCACCACCTTCACATCGGTGGAAAATGTCGGCTCATCCTGACCCGGCGTCCCCGCGGAAACCAACAGGAAAAGAACCGACGCAGACCCGAAATGCCGCCAGAAAGACTGCATACTCACTCAATTATCACAATCTTGCCCGCGCTTTGGTACTTTCCGCGCCTCGGTACCTCCTTAGTACCAGCCTACGGAAGTACAGGTGTTCTATCGACGTATCTAGGGCCGGGGCCTTAAATGGTGACATGGACAGATGCATTTGGTGTCACGGCGTTGTGGCCAAAACCGACAAGCAATGTTACGTTTGCGGCGATCGACTCCAGAAATACGTGAGCTTCGCCGAAAAGCGTCGCCCGGTGTCCACCTTAACCAACATCGTGTTCCTGGCCTCGCTGGCCTTCACGGCCTACTGCTTCTTCGCCGAACCCAAGCTGTCGCTGCCGGTGACGCTGACCATCTCCTCCGCGCTGCTGTTGATCAGAATCGCTGCCGAGCGGCTGATCAACAAAAACTCAAATTGACCTGAGCTCGGCTGCGCTCCCTAGCTCTTTGCCCAGTTGCTACGCAGCACGGCTCGGTGGTAGTATGGCGCCGTTATGGAGATCTACCGGCGAGAAAACAGTCTTACGATAGAGCGTTTCCTAGATAACAAGATCGGCCCAGCAGAATGCTTAGACGCCTTCGAGCATTCCCTGAAAAGCGTACTCCGTCGGCACCCCAGTGAAGACTTGCCCGCTATTCGTCAAGTGGTCTTGGCCAACAACAAACTTGTGGTGGAAGAACTGGCACGACGCAACCCAAAGCGCACGATCTAGAATTACCCACGATCCAGAATTATCAACGGTAAGCCAGCGCCTCGCAGCTCTCAAAACGTTGCTGGCCCTAGTTCCTCGGAGGCGGTCCCAAGTGGTCTCGCACCTCGCTCGCGAGAATCCGCGAGAATCTCACCATCCCGTCGCCGTTCAAATGCAAAGGATCGCCGAAAAGTTCCGGCCGCTCCAATTCATCGAAGCGATGCTCGTCCAAAACAATGACATTCGGCCGCGAAGCCAGTTGCCGAATGGAGCTGTCCGGCTTGGGCGCATGCCAGGGCGGGGAAACCGGCGCGCGCGGCACGCGTAGGAAAATGATCTTCGTTCCGGAATCCCGGTAGCGATCTACAATGCGCCCGAACCAGGTGCGAAAATATGCAGTCTGGCGTCCCCGGTCGGGAGGCAGCGGCGTGAACAGCGTTTGGTTGATGAAGTCCCGCTGTGCCGCCGTGAGCCGGTCGGGGAAATGCGCCACCTTGCGATCCCAATCGATCGTCAAACCCGTCAGATCGGCCAGCAGTCCCTTATAGTCGTAAACCCAGTTGGCGGATCCTTGCCGAAACAGCCGCACCTGAGCCACCCGCGCGGCGGGATTCGCCAGAAGCTCCAGGAAGTCGCGCTTATAGATCAGGCCCTTCAGCAGGATACTCTCCACCGCCCGCCATTTCAATTTGTTGTCGCGATACGACCACGGAAAATCGCCGCAGATCGCGAAGCTGCAAACGATTCACCAGATAGTACGGATCAGTCTCGCGATCGGCCAGATCTTCCTCGCCATCGGGTTCGTCGTAATCATCGGAAGGGATGACAATCGCCGCGTACGCGCGAGCAGTTGGATCGACGGCGCGCAATTCGTAATACCAGCCACGCGGCGACGTGCCCCCTAATGCGATTGTGCCGAAAGTGTATCCGGTCTCGGCCTTCATTTCGTTGGCCACCCGCGGAAGCAACGCCATGCGCGAATGTCCGACGGCCAGCACCTGGTTGCGGTCCGGCTTGGCGCGTCGTAGCTCGTTGCGCAGCAGCGACTCCACCCACCCGGCGCCCGAATCCGGCTGGATCAGCGCAGCGTAAATTCCCGAATGGAAGAGCAACCCTTCGATACCGACGAAAAATAGGAGGGTCGCCAGCAACCGCGGCCAGATCGTTCGAAACATTTCCGGTGAGTAACCCGAAGTATAAACGAACTCGAACTCGCCTGACCGCGTTACAATGCGGGGCGATGACCACTCGTTACCGAGCCGAGCAGCTAGGTAGTCTCCTCCGTCCTCCGGAGTTGCTGGCAGCCCGAGCCGCATGGGCCGCTGGACAGATCACGATCGAGGATCTTCGCGCGCAGGAAGACCGCGCCATCCTGGCCGCCATCGAGAAACAACGCGCCATCGGTCTCGACATCTATCTCGGATGGCGAGATGCGGCGCGGCTCCTGGCTCACCGACATGGCCGACGCCGTGGACGGCTTCGTCAGCGAGAAGGTCAGCCTGGATTGGAAAGGGCCCCGGCGGCGGCGCGGAAGGCAGCACGGCCCAGGTGGCCGGAGCCAGGCTTCGCAAAGTCCGCAAGCTTACCGGTCATCGAGCTGCCGTTGCTGAAACAATCGGCTGGCGGGCCTGTTCAAAGTCACGCTGCCCGCGCCATCCAACTTTGTCCTGGCCAGCTATAAGCCCGGAGTGACCGATGCGTTTTATCCCACGCATGCCGATCTGCTGCGCGACTTGGTGGACATCGTTCGCGACGAAGTGCGCTGGCTGGTGTCGGAAGGCGTGCGCTACATCCAATTCGACGCGCCCTACTACTCGCATTATCTGGATCCTCAGCAGCGCGATAAAATGCGCGCCGCGGGCGTCAACCCGAGAAGGAACTCGCCAGCGCCATCGCGGCCGATAACGCGACGTTGAAGGAAGTTCCGCGCGGTAAAGTAACCGTGGCGCTGCATATCTGCCGCGGAAATAGCCGCAGCCGCTGGTATACCGAAGGCGGCTACGAATCCATCGCCGAAGAGCTGTTTCCGCGATTGGACGTGGACGCATTCCTGCTCGAATACGACAGCGATCGCTCCGGCGGATTTGAGCCGCTCCGCATTAGTCCCGCGCGGCAAAACCGTGGTCCTGGGACTGGTTACCACCAAAGAACCCGAGCTTGAGTCCCAAGACGAATTGCGACGCCGTATCGATGAAGCAGCGCGTTTTGTCCCGCTCGAAAATCTGGCGCTGAGTCCGCAGTGCGGCTTCGCCTCGGTAGCGGCAGGCAATCTGCTATCGATCGACGATCAATGGCGCAAGCTGGAGCTGGTGGTCGAAACCGCGCGCAAAGTCTGGGGCCAACCCTGAACGGCCAGCCGTGACGCACGCCATCGTCCGCGCCGGCCCCCTAGTCCGGGTTTGCCATCACACGAGAAACAGAGTCCGATGGGGGCGTCGGACGCGCTTCAGGGGGACCGCCCCATAAGCGCTAACTTTCTCCTCCCCATTCTCCCGGAACGCCGTTCCAGGACCGCGAGTGGCACATGTCACCATAGCCGACTATTCGTCCAAGTGAATTGGCGGACGCAAGCGCGTTTATCGTTCCTAATTCGGCGCCACGGGTGGTGAGGGTGGGATTCGATGGCTTCATAGTGGTTTAGAATCTGTAATTTTAAGGATTCTTCGTCGCACCACGTCCCATATTTGCTATTCGTTCCACCGACTATTGCACGCTATTGCACGCTGTGGATCGCAGTTCCTGCAGCGCACGACCAACGCGAACAGCAGGAGCGACCAGCCAGTCAACATTGTGGTTGTCGGTTCCGGAACCTCCGCGCGGAAAGGGTACCCCGTTATCGGGGGTAGTAAAACTGGCAGCCCTGCAGGCGGTGCCCCCAAAACTGAAGACATTGTAGTCACCGGCCGGAGTGTTGAAGGTCAGCCCGAAACCGGCCAGCTGCGGCGCAGAAAACCCAAGCAGATTATCGTTGAAACCGAAGTTGCCGGGGGTCACAATGTTGGGCTTTTTCGCTGTCATTCTTCATCTCCTCATAGGCTCTGACCGTGCAGACCGTTACAAATCCTGCCGGACAAACTTAAGCGGAACTCAATGAGTGCTCGGCTCTGCAGTTCATCGGCCAAGGCGCGCAAGAGCATCGCGCAACGGAGCGCTGGATGCGCGTATTAGGCCACCGAATGGCGTCGTCATCTCCACAATCAGAAAGAACCCCGCCGCAACGGCGCATGTGTAAATGAAAAGGCTTGCCACAACCATCAAGTTGCGAGGGGCGAAGATGCCAAAACTGAGGAATGCGATCGTAGCCCAGGCAATCTCAACGATCATCAATGGAATGGAGGTGGAACTGCGTACCTTCGAGATAGCTAACCAACGCAATTCTCCTAAATCGATCACTATACGGAGCGCTTCTGCTTTCTCTGCTCGTTGAGCGTCGTTCTCCGGTGTCAATTCCTGAATTTTGTCGACTATGATTTCGCCCCCGGTTTTCGGTGCGAGATCGGGAGCCTGGAGGCGTTCTTGCGGCCAACCCTGATTCAGCATGTCTGCGACGCTGCTGCGCAGCACCGCTCGAGCATCAGTGGCCGCCGGCCCATAGCGGAAGAGAGTGCGATCCAGCAGGGCTAGCTTGGAGGCTATCACAGACACTTCTCGCTCCTGCTGGTCAAATGCGCTTTTCCCCGACGAGAGTTGGAGGCTTAGAAGAAGAGCAAACATCGACGTCAGCAATGACGCGCCGACCTTCACATGCGCGATGGAATCCGGAGTCAGGTAGTGGTCTGGAAGCCGACGGCTCACAGCCATTCCAAGCAGGGCACCGCCAAAAACAATCGTGAGCACGACGAGACTGATGTTGATAGAGTTCATTGCTCCAAGAATCCATCTGGAACGATGAGAGTGTTTTCGACGGCACGATTAGCCGGCCATTGCTCTCTTCACACGCATTTCTGCGATAGCCTTCTGCGCCTCGTCGCTGAGGTTGGATTTGCCGACCTGGACGGTCACCTTGTTTATCTTGCCGGTAAATTTGTTATCGCCGACTTTGTAGTCGTCGCTGACGCACGTATAGAGATTTTCGCCCACGTCCGTCGTCTCCGCGCCAAACGCGAACGGCTGAGTGTGCCCGATCCGCCCTGCCGCGACTTCTTCACCGTTAACCAGGATCACACCGCTACCTCCCGCGCCAAGGCCACCGCCATCGTAAGCAAACTCGAAGCGGAGTGTCACCTTCCCGGCCGGCAGACGAGCGGGGCCAACGATCTTGTAAATCTCACGGCCGAGAAAGTTCCAGGCAAACCGGGGTGCGCCGTCCGTGACATAGAGGCTCCAGCCGCCCATCTCCCCGCCCTGGGCGATGACCACCCCTTTCGCGCCTGCCTGCGGGACCTCGATATCGGCCGTAACCACAAAGGAGCTGTTCTTGACGTTGATGAAGCCATTCTCGGGGATTCCTTTCATCCCTTCATAGACTGTCATCTCGGTGCGGCCTTCCAGCAGATCCGGACGGCCCGCCAGGGCGGCATTGAAGCGCTCCCAGGCGCGGTCGTCAAGCGGAAGCACGTTGTACTTGACAGCCTCCTCAAGGAAGACTCCCTTTAGCTTCTCAAGTTTGTCGGGGTACTTCGCGGCAAGGTCATGTGCACAACTGAAGTCTTGCTCTACGTTGTAAAGCTCCCACTTGTCGTTGGCAAAGGTAGCGCGCGCTTTGGGCTCCCACGGCGGGCGGTGCACCGTGGTGGCGAACCAGCCATCCTGATAGATGCCCCGGTTGCCAGCCATCTCGAAGTATTGCGTGGTACGGTGCGACTTGGCCTCGGAGTTATTAAAAGTGTCGAGCATGCTCACGCCTTCGATCGGTTTCTGCTTGACGCCGTAGACGACCCCGGGCTGGGGCACCCCAACTGCCTCCAATATAGTTGGGACAATGTCAATCATGTGGTACCACTGCGTACGCAGGCCGCCGTTCTCCTTGATGCCCTTCGGCCAATGGACCACAATGGGCTGGCAGATGCCGCCGTAGGAGGCCACCTGGTGGCCCCACCCAAACGGCGTGGCGCCGGCGAAGGCCCAGCCATTGTTATACAAAATCTGGGATTTCGGCCCGCCAATCTCGTCATAGTGTTTCAGCGCAATGTCGAGGGGTTCCGGCATCCCGTTGAACACGGACAGAACATTAAAGGCACCGTTGAGGCCGCCCTGGAAAACCGAGCCGTTGTCGCCGGTGATGTAGAAGACCAGTGTGTTGTCCATTTCGCCTAGATCTTCGATGGTGTCGAGGAACCGTCCAATTTCGTAGTCGGTCACCTCGCCAAAGGCGGCGTAGATTTCCATGTATCTGGCAAAGACCTTTTTCTCATCGGCCGTCAACTCGTCCCATTCCTGAATCCCGGGTGGCTTGGGGGCAGCTTCCGTGCCCGGGGGCACGACCCCCATTTTGATCTGGCGGGCCAACGTTTCCTTCCGAACCTGGTCCCAACCCTGGTCAAACTTGCCTTTGTACCGGTCGCGCCACTTCTCGGGCACCTGGAAAGGGCTGTGGGTGCCGATAGCCGAGTAGTAAACGAAAAATGGCTTGTCGGGCGCGAGCGACTTCTGGGAACGCACCCAGTCGATGGCCTTGTCGGTGATGTCGGTGCTGGCGTAGTAATCGGGGCCGGGATGCATATCCACCCTGTTCATGTTGTCGTAAATGACCGGATGAAATAGGTCAGCCTCGCCGGCCATGAAACCGTAGAACCGCTCAAACCCGCTATGCAACGGCCAGCGGTCGAACGGTCCGACATCGCTGGCTTCCCAGGGCCCCAGTTCGTGACACTTGCCGAACATGGCGGTGCTGTAACCGTTCAGCCGCAGGATCTGGGGCACCATCGTAACGCTGGCGGGACGCATCGCCGTGTACCCCGGGAAAGCGGTGGCAATTTCCGAGATCACGCCGAAGTTTGCGCTATGACTATTGCGGCCGGTAAGGCAAGCCACGCGGCTGGGCGAACACAACGGAGGAACTTTGAAATTGTTGTAGCGCAGCCCGGTCTCGGCCAGGCGGTCCAGCGTCGGCATCTGGATCGGTCCTCCGAACGTCGAACCGTCGCCGAAGCCGAAGTTGTCGAGAAGAATGATCACCACGTTGGGCGCGCCTTTCGGCGCCTTCACCTGGAACCGCGGCGGAGCTTGTGCATTGTGCGCATCAAGCTCGGTGATCGGCGGATACGTAGGTTCCGGGACGGGCAGCACAGTCCGATCCACCGAAGCGGCGTCGGGCGTGAGGTCTTGGGCGTCTAACTTGTTCGTGGTTTGGTCTCTCATCATTTTCTCCGGTTGAAAACAATTGGCGTCGCCGTTTTTGAGAAGCCATTGCAGGCCTTACGGGTTACGATTCGGATCACGCGCGGCGGGATTTATTTTTAATCTGTTGCTTCTGACCTGCCCCGATTTTCGGCCGAAGTGGAATACTCATTCGGACGAAGTGCCCCCACACCGCAAAAGGCTTCCGGGAGATTGGTACCGGCAAGTCGGCTTATGACTGCCGATCTACTTGGCCGCCTAACGGCCGACTCGTACATTGGCGGGAGCCGACGCGCGCCAGAAGTCCGCTTAGGTGAAGTTGCTGTTCGTTCCCGACCAGAACTGAAGTCCTCGATCGCTTTCCGCCGCAGGAAAAGTCTCAATCGGTTCTTGTCGCGCACGATTTCCAGGCCGCACCCGGAAAGCCTACTGCCGGGATTTCGTTGCCCCCGGCGGTGGGGCGAGCGTGAAATGCCCGTTAACGATCGGATTGCGCTCCTCACCTTCGCAGTCCTCGTAGACCATGCGGTGTATGTGCGCCACTCGTTGATAGGTGCGGTTCATGTGCCAGGGCGCGGTGAGATTGGTCGGATCGATGACGGTCATCTGATCCTCCAGATGGTCCTTGTCAGGCATATGGATTCGTTCGATGAAGTGCGCCTGCGGACTCAACATGGTGATGGTCTGTTCGCCCTCGACATCTCCAAACGCCACGACAGAGACACCTTCCGAGTCCGAAGAACCAAAAGCAGACTTGACCGCGATGGTATCGATGACGAGAGTCTGCCCCTCCCAGTGGCCAATCGAATCACCCCAGGGCGTCGCCCACAGCTCGTCTTTCGGCGTGTGCTGCCGTCCATCCGTGTAAACGTGCCGGATTTCACGGCTCGAGAAGATGAGAGCCGTCTCCTTCGGCGTGGGTAAAATTTCGAACATCAGCGGTGAATCGAGCATAATCGACGGATAGCCGAATGTGCACGCGCGCGCGGCTCCGCCGGGATCTTCTCCGCGGGCGATCGCTTCCAGCCTCTTGTGCTCCATCGTGACCATCCTGTCGACCCGCGCTTGCACCTCGGGTTTGTTCGGCGGTCCCCACTGCAACGTCTTGAGAACCTGATCGAGCGACTGATCGAATCCGCCGGTCGCGTCCGGTGTCGCCCCGACGTTTTCCCACTGGCCGCTCCAGTCCGGCAATCCCGCCTGCATGGAGCCCACAGTCCCCAGGCAACCGAGCACGATCATCGTCAGTGTTGCCAGTCCGCGGAGAATCATTTTCCTTCGCCCTGCGACGCTTGTGGTGAGCCTATCAGGGGTCCGCCCGGTCCGGTTCCCGAGAGATACTGGCCGCCCTTGACGCCATCGCGCATGGGATGGATGACCAAAGTCACCTTGTCACCCGGCTTCAGCGTTCCGGGCTTCCACCCGACTCGCGCCAGATGCTCCGGGCTGGTCATCTCAATGCTCCACTCTTCATCGTCGCTGCCCTCTTTCGTTACCACCAGTTGGATGAAGACGTGGGGATTGCTCCATCGAAAACTCTTGACAGTGCCTCGCAGTTCGACCGATTTCGACTGGTCGAACATCGCAAAGGAATGGTGCGCCAGCAACGAACTTGTCATCAACATCGCGGCCATGGCGATGACGGCGAAATTCAGCAGCCGCTTCTTCTGTAGCTTCATAAATAAGAGATCCTGTGCCTTCTTGTCCCGGAGAGTGCAGCGAAGCCATCATATCCACTTCGGCCGCTCCGTTTCAGGTCCGGTTCGCTTGCCGCTCAAAGTCTCCGGATCCTTCAGCCGCGCTCCCGCTAAACCCATCCGCTGGCGAATACGCTGAAACCAGAGGATATACTCCGGCCGACGATAGGTGTAAAATTGTCCCTGGTTACACGTCCTTCGATCCACGGAGATTTAACGATGCGAAAACGTTCTCGGTTGTTCCTTTCGTTGCTGGTTCCAGCCTTTTTAGTCCTCGGCGGATATGCCGTCGTTCAGGCTCAGCAAAAGACTTCTGACGGCTAGCGCGAAGCGCTGGTCGGATGCATCCACCTGGCCCGACAAAAAGGTGCCGGCCAAAGATGCTGCGGTCACCATTGACAAGGATATGAACGTCGTCCTCGATGTCACTCCGCCGCCGCTGCGCAGTTTGACGATCAACGGCAAACTGAGCTTCGCGGATAATAAAGATCTCGAACTGACCACCGAGTGGGTCATGGTGCACGGGGAACTGGAAATTGGCACGGAAGCCAGGCCCCACACGCGCAAGGCGACCATTACCCTCACCGACAACGTCAAAGGCGAAGATATGAGTGGAATCGGTGGAACGAATGACCGCAGTGACCGCGGGATCATGCTCATGGGCGGAACCCTGAACCTGCACGGTAACCGGACCAACTCCTGGACGAAGCTTGTCCAACACCGCCGAAGCAGGCAGCAACTCGATTGAAGTCCTGAACGCCGCTGGCTGGCGGGTCGGCGACGTGATTGTCCTCGCGTCCACGGATTTCGATCCCCATCAGGCAGAGCGGCGAACCATTGCTGCCATCCGCGGCAATAGATCACGCTCGACAAGAAACTGGACTACATGCACTTCGGCAAGATCACCTTCGACGTGGATGAACGCGGCGAAGTCGGCATGCTGTCGCGCAATATCGTCATCCAGGCTTCGCCTGACGCAGACCAGACGCTGTTTGGCGGCCACATCATGGCGATGAACGGGAGCAAGATGTTTGTCGATGGCGTCGAGCTCAATCGCATGGGTCAGAACATGCATCTGGCGCGGTATCCGATCCACTGGCATCTGATCGGCGATGCGCAGGGGCAGTACATCAAGAACTCGGCGATTCACGACACCTACAGCCGCTGCGTGACCGTGCATGGCACGAATTACTTGGACGTTGAAAACAACGTGACCTACAACAACATTGGTCACTGCTTCTTCCTCGAGGACGGCGTGGAGCACGGCAACCAGTTCGTGCACAACCTGGGGATCCTGACCAAGTGTCATCCGGACGCGCCGTGCG
>CAWKEP010000006.1:0-537399 GCA_963848735.1 Bryobacterales bacterium | reverse complement strand
AAGGTCGCTATGATTCTCGGCGAGCCGATTGACCACGGTGAGCAGATATCCGTCGCCTTCCGGCGAATCCGGCCGGCGCGGGACGAACTGCGATTCCTGAACCGCGCTGGCCGGCCCGGGATTCCACATCTCCATCTTCCCGGCGTTGTGATCCACGTGGCCGACCGAAGAGCCGCCGTCCGCGCCCCTGCCCGCCACCATGAAGCCGTGCTGATAGCCATGGCCCTGGTACCGGTCATCGGTGCGCGGCAGTTCGCCGGGGATGCGAGCCAGAGGCCGCAGCGTGTATCCCTCTTTGCCGCCCGAGAGGCCGCCATCGGAAAGATCGAAGGTGAATTGCGTCAGGATGGGCGGAGGCACGGGGAAAGACTCGCCGCGCGGAGTCGGAAAGAAGTCGAAGCAGGGGCCGTCATACAGACATACGTCCAGGTGGATCTTCGAGCCATCCTCGTACGCATTCATCATATGGCCGGCGCTCATGGTGGGCCCGCGGAACCAGCGGATATCGCGAGCGGTGCCGTGACGCGGCACGATCGCGACGTGCGTTCCCTCCTCCGGATGCCACTGATAGAAGGGCGCGCCGCGCTTCAGCGCTTCCACGTCCGTAATGAACGGGAAGAAGGGGAAGATGGCATAATTCGGCGTCACGGCGAAATCATGGACCATGCCCGGCCAGGGCATCTCAAACCAGATTTCGTCGATGACGCGGCCGTCGCGATTCAGGGCATAGAAGACGATGTCCTTCGTCCCGTCGCCCTTGGCCTGGTAAGAAAAGGTGAGCATCTCATCGTGCACCAGGTCGAGCTTGGGGTGTGCGCTTAAGCTCACGCTGGTGATGGCTCCGCCGAAATCGAAATGGCCGCGAGTTTCGAGCGTCTCCGGATCGAGCTCGTACGGCAGGTCGTCTTCCTTGAGCGCGAGCAGTTTGCCTGCATGGAAGACCAGGTTGGTGTTGGCGGTGCCCATGCGAGTATTACCGGCCGCGGGGTCGTTCGTGAAGCGGTTGCGATAGCGGCCGAATAGGGTGCGGCGGGCCTGCTCCTGGAGGACATAGCGCTCCGTGCGAACCCAGCGGCTCATGTAATCGACTTGCCCGCCCGAGAAACGGAACGTGTGCACCATGCCTTCGCCGTCGATGAAAACATCCGAGCCATCGCGCGGCGGGTACTGCCGGTCCGGCCCGCAGCGCAGAAGCGTCCCTTCGATCTCCGGAGGCAGGTGGCCCTCGACCAATTCAAGGCCGTGAATGGTGGCCTCGACGCGATAAGGATGGCCCCAGCCTTTGTAGAGCGGGATGTCCGGAAAGCGAATCTCCATGATTGTCCTCCTTGTTACTTTACTTGTGCGTCAGATACGCGACAATCGCCGCCAGATCCGCGTCTGTGATTTCGGTTTTGCGGAACCTCGGCATGATATCCACACCTTTGCGAACCGCCGTTTCGATCGTCTTTTGGGTCAGGTCCTGGCGCTCTTCGAGCACCGGAGTCTTGACGCCGTGAGCGGCCGCGGCGTGTGCCCGGCTTTCCCAAGCCCGGTTCCGTGGCACGGCGTACACCACTTCTGATAGACCTCGTGTCCGCGCTCCGCCGGAGACTGGTCCGCCGCGAACGCCGCCGCTACGGCAACACCAGAGCGATCAGCAGGCACGTTCTGGTCATGCGCGCGCCTTTCTCATATTCTTCGGCCAGATGCCGCTTTTGCCAGGCGCGAGAATGCCGTTGGGATCAAGCGCGTCTTTCATTGTTTCGTGCAGCCGCAGCAGCGCGTGATTGTTGAACGAATAGGTGTTGGCCACCTCGTCCATGAACGCCAGGTGGGTGCGATATTCGCCCCAGCCGTGCTCGGCCCCGATCTCGACCAGGCGCTTGAATGCCGCCCGCACTTTGCGGTTCTTTTCCACGTCGTGCACGATCGGAAACGTGAACAGGAAGAAGAACGAGCGCGGATAGTATGTGCCGGCAATCACCGCGAGTGCATTGTCGACGCCCATTTCGTTCGAGACCTTGTCGAACACATCCAGCATTTCGAACACCGCTTCACCGGTCATCGGCGTGATCGGCGACAGATCGATATGGCCCACGCCATTCGTCCCGAGAGCCGAAAAGATAGCCAGGCTAGGCACGCCGAGCGGAACTGGATTCGCCACCTTCGCCAGATCTTCCGGACCAGGAGGCAGCTTGTTCGATGCGCCATCACGAAATTGCACGCCCGGAATCGCGGAAAACTTCCGTTTCGCAAACGCCCACTGCGCGGGCACCACTTCGGTGGGACCGTAAAACGGCAGCTCGATGCTCCAGTACGGAAGGTTCTTGCCCCGCAGATATTCTTCCAGCTCCGGGATGCTGGGTCCGCCCGCTTTCGACCGGAGCGCGATCAGTTCCGGGTCGCGCGCACGCGCTCTTAGTGAACTTGCGATGCTGGTGGTACCGAGCACAATGTTCGAATTCATCAGGTACGAGAGCGTATCCACCATCGGAATCAGATCGTCATGTTTGGGCACGCTGACGATGCCGGTGAAGCGCATCTCCGGCATGGGGTAAAGCCACACGCCCATTTTGGTGACGATTCCGTAGTTGGACTGCGTGAAAATCCCATCCACGTACGGCCCAAAGCCATACTTATACTGCTGCCAGGTGCGCGAGTTGGGAAGCGCGCCCATTCCGGTCCGCACTACGTCGCCATTGGCCAACACCACCTCCATGCCGCACAGCGTGGAGAAGTGATCGCGCAGCGGAGTGTGCCCACCCCCGCGGTCGAGCGTATTTCCGACGGGGCTCCCCCAGCCGGGATCGGGGGCATCGATGAACACGTTGAGACCTTTTTCCTGCGTGTACCGGTAGAGGTCGAAGTAACTCACGCCGGGTTCGACGAGTGCGTAGTGGTTGCGGTCATTCACCTCCAGAATGCGGTTCATGCGCTTTAGGTCGAGCACTACCGAGCCCGAAAGGCGTGGCGCGGAGCCGCCATACGCAAGATTCTTGCCGGTTGAGACCGTCCACAGCGGGATCTTATATTTGTTCGCAATCCGGACAATCTGCTGGACCTGTTCGACGCCATCCGGCGCCAACGCCGCCGAAGGCACCGGATCTTCCGGCTCGTTCCAGAATGGCGAATACGAGTCGCGATAGAGATCGACATCCTCGTCGCTGGTAAAGACCCATTCTTTGCCGACAGCCGCTTGAAACTGGGCGATCGCCTCCTGAAAGTCCTTACGGTTTACGCCTGGCGGAAGACTAGGCAATCGCGATCTCCTTTGCTGAGGCGCGGGCACTCGGCGCAATGATCCACAACACGAGATCGGAGGGGTTGCTCGACGGTAAGTGCATCGTCATTCGGTCGCGTGTCAACACACCGTCGAGAACGCCCAGAACCGCTTTCATGTTGGGGTTCGTGCGGCAAAAGCGCAGATGCATGCCCCGGTCGCGTGCAAGCAGATGCAGGCAGAACAGTGAGGCCGACGTCGTGAACCCGATCAACCCAACGGGCCCCAGTTTCCATCGCAGGTCGAGGTCGTTAAAGAACAAGTTCGTGACATCCCCACGAATTGCCGCCGTTGGCGTGGCGCGCGCAATTGCCTGGGTGGCAAACGCACGAGCTTCTTTGAAGCGCTCGTCAAAGACCGCCTTATAGTACGGCGTGACGGGGCGAGCGGAGAGCGGGGGAATCAAGGCGCTCGCGGAGCAAGCGCCCAATCCGCATTTCAGAAATATTCGGCGGCTGCATTGCCTCATCTGGCTGCACCTCGTAGGGTAAGCGGGCATCATCGAATCCTTGAATATCATATCCCCGTCGTCGCTATTGCGTGTAACCATGCGAGCTTCGACTTATTCTGCCGTTCTCGAAGCAAAGCGTTGTTTCACATCTGCCGCCGCACGCTCCTTCGTTTGCGAGTGATGACGTTCTCGGGCAAATCCGCGATCGGCAGGGACACTGACCGGTAATGGGCGACCATCAGGCAGAAATCTCGCTCCGGATCAACTGCCGAGAACGCCAGCGAGCAGCACCGTCGGAACGTTGATATTCGCAACCTCGGCCGAGATGTCCTCAAGGATTGACTCCATAGGGTATGCCTCGTCAGACGGCCACTGCCAATGGCCTTAAGAACGTTCTCCCGATTGTCGTACGCATGAAGCTGTACTTGACGCATCTCTTCAGGATTGCGCCGAGGCGTTGGCTGAGCAGGAGCTACTAGAATCAGGCCTGAAAGCCCCTCCGGCCAGTTACGCTGGGAATCCGGTGGTCGGGTTTGGGTTAGTATCGCAATCAGATCGCTGATGCATAAACAGCTCGGAGGTGATACGGCCCATATTGCCAATCCCGACTTCGGCGAGTATGTCACGGCTAGTTTCGACCGGCAAAACGCCATGCTTCTGATCCGGGCGACGTTGCAGGTGGTGGAATACGGGCGCACTGAAATTCATGTGCCGCACTGGAACGGTATCGAGCAGCAGCATGGCTTCGTGCACGGAGGTGTGGTGGGAATGATCGCTGATTCCGCCGCTGGTTATGCCGCAATGAGCCTTGTGGCCGCCACTGATTCGGTATTGACCGTCGAATACAAGTTGAACCTGGTTGCACCAGCGGACGGCGAGAAGCTAATTGCCCGAGGCCAGGTTGTCCGCCCGGGTAGGACCTTGATTGTGACCAAGGCGGACGTATTCGCCGTCAAAGAGGGCAAGGAAACTCTTTGTGGCCTCATGCAGCAGACCATTATGGTCATGCACGGCAAGACAGAGAAGTAGCGGCCGATTCTTAAGCGCTTCATTCGTGCCGTCGATGAGAAGCGTTCAAACTCTATACTTGGGCTTGGATTTGGGATCGCCCGAGACTTGCGCCTCGTGTAACATCACGTCCACGGCCCTGCAACTGGCTTTGCATGCTCCGGGTCGCGGTGCGTCCGGCTACTCGACCCTGATCGCGTCGAGCAAGCCTTCAATCAGGAATCAGCAGCAAGGCTATTGAGGCGTGATTCAGCGTGTTAGTCATGATATCCTACCCTTTCAGTTTGGGACCGTCCCGCTTTGCGACCGCATTCTCTCTACACTCATTCACGCTGAGACCAATACATGAAGCTCACTTGGACCAAGACCGACGAGGCGCCCGCACTCGCGTCCTACGCGCTGCTGCCCATCCTACGAGCGTACTTCAAGGGGACGGGGGTGGAGATCGAAACGGCTGACATCTCGCTCGCGGGACGTATTATCGCCAACTTCCCTGAGTGCCTTCGGAATGACCAGAAGATTCCCGACGAGTTGACCCGGCTGGGGAAGCTGGCGCAGACACCGGAGGCCAACATCATTAAGCTTCCCAACATCAGCGCCTCGATTCCGCAACTGCGGGAAGCGATTGCGGAACTCCGCGGAAAGGGCTACAACATACCCGACTATCCCGAGCCAGCCGTCGACCGAGGAGGAGCGTGCGCTGCAGGCCCGCTTTGCCGTGGTCCTGGGCTCGGCGGTGAACCCCGTATTGCGCGAGGGCAATTCGGATCGTCGCGCTTCGAAGTCGGTGAAAGCGTTCGCGCAGAAGCATCCACATAAGATGATGAAAAACTGGCCGAAGTCCGGTTCGCCGTCCAGTTCAATGACGCGTGTTGCCCACATGAGCGACAAGGACTTCTACGGCAGCGAGAAATCCACGACAGTGGGCTCCGCAACGAACGTGCGCATCGAATTCGTGGACGCAGCCGGCGCGGTGAAGGTGCTGAAGCAAAACATCCCGCTGCTGGAGGGCGAAGTCATCGATTGCGCGGTGATGAACGTGGCTGCGCTGCGGAAATTCTATACGGAGCAGATAGCCGCCGCCAAAGCGGACAACGCGTTGTTGTCGCTGCATCTGAAGTGCACCATGATGAAGATCTCCGATCCGATCATGTTCGGGCACTGTGTGGCAGTGTATTTCGCCGATGCCCTGAAGAAGCATGCCGGCGCGATCCAAGAAATCGGCGCCAACGTCGACAACGGACTGGCCGACGTCCTCGGCAAACTCGACCAGCTTCCGGCCGGGAAGAAGGCCGAGATCGAGGCCGATATCGCAGCCTGTTACGACCAGAGGCCCCGGTTTGGCGATGGTCGATTCGCGGCTAGGTAAGACCAACCTGCACGTAAATAGCGACGTGATCATCGACGCATCGATGCCGGTTGTGATCCGGGACGGCGGCAAGATGTGGAACAAAGAGGACGCGCTCGAAGACACGGTAGCCATGATCCCGGACCGCTGCTATGCCACCATCTACCAGGCCGTGATCGAGGACTGCAAGCAGCACGGACAGTTCGATCCGGCGACCATGGGTAGCGTGTCCAACGTAGGGCTCATGGCGCAGAAGGCCGAAGAGTATGGTTCGCACGACAAGACGTTTACCGCGCCCGGCAACGGTACGATTCGCATCGTTGATGCCGGCGGCAGGACACTGCTCGAACAGAGCGTCGAGCGCGGCGATATCTTCCGCGCCTGCCAGACGAAGGACGAGGCCATTCGCGATTGGGTGAAGTTGGCTGTGACACGTTTTCAGGCAACCGGCGCACCGGCGGTGTTCTGGCTCGACCCGGATCGTGGCCACGATGCGCAACTCATTCAGAAGGTAAAAGCCTACTTACAAGAAGAAGGCGTCTTGGGATTGGACATCATGAAGCCGGTGGACGCGATGAAGTTCTCGCTAGAGCGAATTCGCCGCGGCGAGGACACCATCTCCGTTACGGGGAACGTGCTTCGTGACTATCTGACCGACCTGTTCCCGATTCTGGAATTGGGAACAAGCGCCCGCATGCTCTCGATCGTGCCGCTGCTTAGGGGGGGCGCATTGTTAGAAACCGGGGCGGGCGGTTCGGCACCCAAGCACGTGCAGCAATTTGTGAAAGAAGGTCATCTGCGCTGGGATTCGCTCGGTGAATACTGTGCGCTGGTGCCCTCCCTAGAGCTGTTAGCGACAAAAACCGGCAACGCGCGCGCGGCGCTGCTATCGAAAACACTGGACGAGGCCATCGGCCAGTACCTGGAAGACTCCCGCTACCCCTCGAGCAAGGTGAACGAGATCGACAACCGCGGCTCGACGTACTATCTCGCGCTGGCGTGGGCAAAAGCGCTGGCCGCCCAGGACGAGGACGGGGAGTTGAAGCAACGCTTTACTCCAGTAGCCGCCGCGCTACAGGCGAACGCGGGCAAGATTACTCAGGAGTTGTTGGCGGCGCAGGGCAAGCCGGTGGACATCGGGGGGTATTATTTCCAGGATGACGCCAAGTGCACCGCAGCGATGCGGCCCAGCGTTACGCTGAACGCAGTTATAGACGGAATGTAGTGGCTTTGACGCGTCCCGTTTGATCAGATCCCCAAACGGCTGATCGCTTCCAGAACTGCTTCGGGCCTTGCACGCACCCGGAAGTCATCGGTTAGGTTCACCCAACGGATGATGCCTGCCGTGTCTACTAGAAACTCGGCAGGACGCGCAATGTCCTTATCGTCTTCGCCGCCCTTCGGATGCAACACTCCGAACTGCCTGATCACCTGCGCGTTTGGATCGGAAAGGAACGGGAAACTATATCCCCTCGACTCGCAGAGCTTCCGGGACTCTGCTGGCGAATCCACGCTGATCGCGACGACCTCGACGCCCCGGTCCTGGAACTCGTTCAAGTGCTGCTCGAAGCTCCGCAACTCGGAGTTGCAAAAGGGTCACCAATAGCCACGATAGAAGACCAGCACAACGGCGCGATGGTGTTTCAATAACTCGGAGGAAGCCACTTGTTTTCCGGCGATGTCCTGAAGGACGAATGACGGGGCGGGTTGGCCGGGGCGCAGCGCGCGTTCTGCCGACGGGATTTGCTTTGTTAGATAGACAGTTCCAACCACAAAGAACCCGCACAGAAGCACGCTGAGTACGCCGAAGATTGAACCGCTGATCTTGCCACGATAGTGTGCCGGGTCCTGAAACGCTCGCCTGACACCAATCGCGAGCAGCCCGCCGCCCAAGAGAAACAGCAGGTAGTTAGCCCAAGGAATGTCACGGGTAACCGGGAATCGGGCGAAGATCGGGATGTAGCTGACGAGAGCCACGATCACGATCGCGAACCCCACCCAGATTGGAACGTTCCAATTGCGCTTCACAAAGCCATCCTCATGTTGAGTGTACTGCATGAGGCATACGAGCGATGCAAATCAATTAGATTCTGGGCCGCTATCCTATAAAAGATGGACAGCAACAAGACGTTCGGTAAGCGACGACCGGAACGGGCAAGCTCAAGGTGTCATTGTGATCGACTCTTCTGATTTTCGGACCCGAAGGATGCCGCTCAGCCACGGAGCCGGCCATATACCCGTACTCGGCTTTGGCACCCTGATTCCCGATGCCGCTTCAACGATAAGTGCAACCAGAGACGCGCTGGCAGCTGGATTTCGCCACTTCGATTGTGCGGAACGATACCGGAACGAGCGTGAAGTGGGCGAGGCCTTGCAGGCAGGACTAGCCGCTGGAGGGATGGCGCGGGAAGACATCTTTGTTACCACGAAGTTGTGGAACACCAATCATCGGCCCGAGCGGGTCAAGCCGGCTTTCGAAGCGAGTCTGGCGAGGCTTGGGCTTAACGATCTGGATCTCTATCTCATTCACACTCCATTTGCCTTTCAACCAGGGGACGAGCAGGATCCGCGGGATCATAGCGGCAACATCCTTTACGACCGCGGCGTGACTTTGCTCGATACCTGGCGGGCGATGGAGAGTCTCGTGGACAGCGGCAGATGCCGGGCCATCGGACTGTCTGACATCTCCTTGGGCGGGCTGTTGCCCATTTATGAATCCGCGAGAATCAAGCCGGCCGTGGTCCAAGTGGAAGCACATCCGTATCTGCCGGAAACAGAGCTTCTGGAATTCTGCAAGAAGAACAACATCGTGTTTTTGGCTTTCGCGCCATTGGGTCACGGAATAAGCCCGGGGCCGCTTGAAGATCCAGTCATTTCGGCAATTGCCGGACGAGTTGGCAAGACGCCCGCACAGGTACTGTTGGCTTGGGCGGTGCAACGTGGCACGGCTCTGCTTACAACGCCCAGGACCGCAGCCCGCGCGCGGGAGAATTTCGACATCTCCGCCCTTCCGGAAGATGCGCTCGACGAAATCAATCGAATTCCGACTAGACAAAGGTTCAATGAAGTAGTCAAGACGGGCAGCCCGGGTTTCATTCCACAGGGGAGATGATCATGCAGGACGAACGAGATCGAGAGATCCGCGCGGCGCTGGATCAGCATTGGGCGGCGTCCGATACCAGCGATTTTGAAACGGAGCACCGCATCTATCGCGAGGACGCGGTGCTGGAATACCCGCAGTCGAGTGAGCGAACCCGCGGTCGAAGTAATATACAGAACCAACGCGCTAATCAGCCAAGCAAAAAGCGGTTTACTGTCCGACGAATCATGGGCAGCGGTGATCTGTGGGTCACCGAATTAATCGTGACATATGACGGCAAGCCGTCCTACACTGTGAGCATCATGGAGTTCACGGGCGACAAGGTTGCGCGGGAAACGCAGTACTTTGCGGATCCATTCGTGGCTCCCGCATCGCGCGCTCAATGGGTGGAACGGATGGCGTGATGCACTTGCATCCGCGGAAGGAATCTAATCATGCGCAATGACCTCGTACCTGGAAACGTTTTTCCCGACTATCGGCTGCCCGATCACACCGATACACCGCGCAAGCTCAGTGAACTCCAAGGCGATGATCCTCTGATCCTGACTCTTTCGCGCGGCCATTACTGCCCGAAAGAACACCAGCAGCATTTGGAGCTTGCCGCGTTTTATCCGAAGATCGCTGTGGCGTACACCCAGGTTGCCACTATCTCTACCGATGACCATCACACTCTGCAGGAGTTCCGCGCGTCGGTGGGCGCCCAGTGGACGTTCCTCTCCGACCCCGAAAGAACGGTTCAGAAGGACCTCGACATCGCCGAGTATACCGACCCGGAGCATAATCCGATGATCCCGCACACGCTCGTACTCAAGCCGGGACTCATCATTCACAGCGTCTACAACGGCTATTGGTTCTGGGGGCGGCCTTCTGTCATCGACCTGTGGCACGACCTGCGGGTAGTGACGAGCGAGATCCGCCCCGACTGGGATCTGAAGACTCCTGGACTCCGCGAGGCTTGGAACGCGGGTGACTTGTCGCGCTTCCATGGATGGAACAAGGAGCCAAAAGCTGTTTAGCTCGGACGCGAAGAAATCTGTGGCCGCCGCACCATGAGAAACGCGAAAAGCAGGATGAAGATCATGGTGGATGCGCAGACCCCGCGTTCAGACGGAGCTGGCACTCTGCGGCATCTCCGTAGAACGGAACTCCCGGTGGACACGGTGGCATTGGCGCGCTACCTGATTGGCAAAGTCGTGGTCCATGACACCGATGATGGCAGGCTCGGCGGTCGTATCGTTGAGACGGAGGCTTATCCGGTCGGTGATTCCGCCAGTCACGCTTTCCGCGGAGAGACGCGCGGCAACGCCTCACTATTTCTTGAGCGAGGGCATGCTCACGTATATTTCACCTACGGGTCATCGTTCATGCTAAACGTGTCGAGCGAGGCAGCCGGAGTGGGGGCGGGAGTCCTTTTGCGCGCCCTCGAGCCACTCGATGGAATCGATCGGATGCAGCACTTGCGCGGCGGTGCGCGCCTGCTCGATTTAGCGCGGGGGCCGGGCCGGTTAGCTAAGGCGATGCAGATTGATCTCCGGCAGGATGGTCTGGATCTGTGCGCCGCCGGTCCGCTATGGCTCGCGATGATCCGGCGGAAAACGGGCGACATCGGCCAGAGCGTACGCATCGGTTTGACGCGCAACGTGGACCGCAAACTACGCTTCTACGAGCGAGGCAACCCGTACGTGAGCGGTTTAAAGAGGTTAAGCGGGTAGTTCAACGATTTACTGAAGAAATAAAAAGGGCTTCTGTCGGCCAGGCACTTGATAGAATTGCTAGCAGATCGGAAAGCTGCGCAGAGTTCGGCGCATGATAACCGCCGCGGAAGACAATTAACTGCACCAAACGAAAAGGAGCATTTAAAATGAAACGCAACAGCGTCAGGGTGAGTGTATTTGCTGCGTTATGTTCTCGCATAACGCCTTCACGAGGCTTACGAGTCGTTTCAACCGCAGCACTCGGCTTAGCGCTCGCGGTCCTGAGCGTCAAAGCCTTTTCCGCGCAGGACAAGTACACACTGCGCGTGCCCAATGGGCTCGCATTCTCTGACTTTAGGGGGTACGAGAACTGGCAGGTTGTCGCTGTCAGTCAGACCGACGATCTGCTGAAGGTGATGGTCGCCAATCCCACGATGATCGACGCGTACCGGGCCGGCGTTCCCGGCAACGGCAAGCTCTTCCCCGATGGCTCCAAGATTGCGAAAATCGAGTGGAAACCGAAGAAGAACACGGAATCCCCTTTTTCAGTGAGGGTGCCGGACACCTTACAAGACGTTTTCTTCATCGAGAAGAACAACAAGAGATTTCCGGGCACGAAGGGATGGGCATACGCCGCGTTCGACTATGATCCCCCGTCGGACACGTTCAAGCCCGATCCGACGGGTGTCGTCGGTTGCGGCTTCGCGTGTCACACGAGAGTGGCGGCCAAGGATTACATTTTCACGGCCTACGGCAAGAGGTAAGCGAAACTGTTTTAGGGAGGCTGTTGAATGACGCACGTGATCCAGAGCGCGTTGACGATGCTCCGCGCCGGGGAGTGGATGCCAGTGACTGCGGCGCGCGTCCTGATCGGCATCTTTTTCTGTATTTCAGGCGGAACCAAGCTGTTCGTACCAGCCCAGTTCCGCGTGCTTGAACAGACCATGGTCCAAATACACACCCCTTTTCCGCACGTAACTGCGCTCTTTGTCGCCATGGTTGAATTCGGGTGCGGGGCCGGCCTGGCGCTAGGGCTGCTTACGCAGGTGTGCGCCGCAATGCTCACGGGAGACATGGTCGTCGCGATCGCCACCACTTCGATCCACGGCATCAAGTCGAGCGGTTTCCTGGCCCGGCTCGACGACTTCCTGTACCTCCCCGAGGTGCTCTACGTGTTGATCCTGGTTTGGCTGATCTTCTCTGGGCCGGGTCGATACAGTGTCGATGGCCTCATCGCGTCGAGAATCGGTCTCTTCGGCGTCGAGCGCTAGCGTCCCGCACCAAATATTAATGAAAGGATAGCGACGACGTGCCAGAAGCAACTTGGAAACCTCACGAGAAACACGGACTCCTCACCAAGCAGAGCGATCTGCCAGACAGTGTGTACGCGTTTCCGAAGCAGCGTAAAGAACCACTGACCGACGCACAGCATGTGCGTAATGCGGTCGCGCGGTTCGATCAAGTCGTCGACGTCTCGGATGCCGACCGTGATTTGGCGTTTGCGAACATCGAGAAAGCTGCAAACTACTACGGTGTCAACCTCTCGGAAACGTCTTGGCACGACTTGAAAAGGAGATGAGGTATGAAGGCAATTGTCGTTCGCCAATATGGCGGTCCGGAAGTGCTGAAGTTTGAGGAATATCCTGATCCGGTGCCAGGTCCAGGACAAGTGCTGGTGCGAGTAGCCGCCGCGAGCGTGAATCCGATCGACTACAAACGGCGTGCTGGACTAACGCAGGATTTTTATCCTATGCATTTCCCGAGCCTCATAGGAGTCGATATGGCGGGGACGGTGGTCAAGATTGGCCCCGGGGTGGAAGGCTTTTCCGCCGGCGACCAGGTGTTCGCTATGGCGGACAATACTTACGCCGAACTTTGTGTCGTAAATGCGGCGGTCTTGGCGAAGATCCCCAAGGGGCTCGATGTGATCGCGGCGGCCGCGCTGCCGCTGGTGACGACGACCGGGAACCAGCTCCTCTCGGCTACAGGTATCAAAGCGGGCCAGACGGTTATGGTGGTAGGTGCTGTAGGAAGTGTCGGGCGTTCGGCCGTATTCACTGCGAAGGATCGCGGGGCGACTGTGATCGCCGGGGTTTTGAAGAGGCAGATGGATGAGGCGAAGACTCTGGGCGCGGATCAAATGGTCGCAACCGACGATGACAGCGCGATTGCGAATCTTCCGCCGCTCGATGCGATTGCGGATACGGTCGACGGAAGAACCGCCGAGAAGCTGATCGCCAAGGTCAAGCCGGGAGGAGTATTTGCTTCGGTTGAAGGGACGCCGCACAACGCCGACAAGTACCCAGCCGTAAAGGTGGCGCCAATATTCTCGAAATTCGACAGGAAAACGCTCGAGTTCATGGCCGAAGCGGTGCGAGATGGCAAGCTGGTAATCCCGATTGGCCGGACCATGCCACTCAGTGAAGCGGCCCAGGCTCAAGCTGCGGCGGAAAAGGGAGGCATCGGGAAGATCTTGCTGGTGCCTTGAACGCAACGATCGTAAGACACTTCGATCCGGTTAATCTTTTCTCTTGGCGTGATTTTCTTTTTCACGATCCGTATGCCGGAGGCAGAGTGCCCTATTCAGGCCGGAATCGCCCGCGGCCACGGAGGCTCTAGCGCCGTCGCCGAAATCAAGGGCCCAGCCTTCGCCATTTTGTTTGCCCGGCGTCGAGCTCCATTGCCAGCCGGTGAGCTTGATCGGGGCTTTTATACGGTAGGCGCTCTGGCTGTCGGCGCTCCCGACTAGCCTTTGAAGGTCGTCTATGGACGGGAGCGTCCAGTTGTGGAATCCGCCTAGCATCAGGTCGCGGCAATAGCGCTGCGCCTGAAACCAACTTAGACCGGAGCCGTTATCGGCTGCGGTCCACATCAAATGAGTATCGGGATCGATCCAATAGTCAGCCTTTTCGGCGCCCTGGGACAAGCTCGCGAACCAGAGCGCCAACACGGCAACGGGGTAAGGCTTCAACGGCTGGCCAGGTCCGAGCTAGGCGCAGCAATCGACGCACTGCTTTGCACGCTCTGTCCAGCCAGCAGACGATCGATGATCGAAGTGAAATCGTCCTTCAACTCCTTGCCGTACACTCCGCTTGCGGCCGACGCGAAACCGGAATAGGTCGCCTTCACCTTGCCATCGCGCCCAATGAACAGCGTGGCCGGCCAGGTGTTTAGGTTGACTGCCTGCGGGACCTTGTCCCACATTTCATCCGGCGTTCCGGCGATCAAGTAGGTGTAAGGAACCTGGTATTGCTTGATGAACGCTTTCACGCGGGTGAGCGATTCCTGCTGATCGGCTTCTTCGAAGTCCAGAGCGACGATCTCGACGCCCTTGGCGTGATACTGCTTGTACAACTCCACCAGGTACTTCGCTTCGTCGTGGCAATTGGGGCACCAAGTGCCGGTCACAATCGCGAGAACCACTTTGCCTTTAAACTTTGGGTCGTCGTTCGATTCGATCTTGCCGTCTACGTCTTTGAAGCTATAGGCGAAGATTTCGTTGGGATTTCTCACCGTGGTGTGCGTCAAATAGTTCGCCGGCTCGGGCAAACCCTTGGCGCGCGCGACAGCCGGCCGGTATGCCGTTAGAACCTCATTGCGCGGCTCGGCTCTCAGATTCACCGAGAGCGATCCATCCTGCTGCGGAGTGATTTCGATCAGACCCGGCCGCGATCCATCGAAGTGGCTCGCGACGAACTTGCCATCCTGCCAGCTCCCGGTGAGGCCGCCGGTATCGCCATCCACGCGCAGAACGGTGGTCTCAATGTCCGCGCCCTTTTGCTGGACGATCAAGCGCCAGGACTTCTCGCCCTTGGGCGAGTCATGCGGCATTTCCCATACGCCATCGATATTCGGAACCTTCGCTACCGCTTCGGCCGTGGGCGCCACATAACGCTTGGCATGGAAAGCGGTGAACGAATCGCCGGGCGCTTCGGAAAGTCTTCCAGGCGTGATGTTGATCGCGCTGCGGCGCGTGACGATGATCTTGCCGTCCAGTTCGCCGTCCTTGACGGTGGCTTCAATGTTGGTTAAGTAATGCTCGAAATTGAGTTGTAGAACTCCGTTCGCGAGGCTGGCGCTAGTGGTGGTTTCGATATCCGCGCCGCCGTTGTGGAGCGTACCCACCAGATGATTGCCGCTGCCGGAGATGTCAAGACGGAACGGGATCGCCGTGCCGCCCTTCTGCGTCATGGTGGCGGCCCAACGGCCGTCCAGGTTGGCAGGAGTGGTTTGAGCGAGGGCGGAAACGCTGCCGGCCAAAGCGATCGCCGCGATCCCCGCCAGGGTTTTGGTTCTCCGAAGAGTTTGCATGTTCATGAGGTTCCTTTCCAATTTTCATTTACGGCTGGTAAGTCCCTGATTGGCATCCCGGATGAAGTGCTTCCACTCTTCGGGCAGGCCGGGCTTCGTGGCCGCCAGGATCTCGAGGATTGCTCGCCTGTCCTGGCTTGAAAGCGACGCGAACTCAGGGCCTTGTTCGCGGCCGCTCAGAATTTCGAATAACCGGCGATAGATGTAATCCTTGGCCGGCGCTGGGATGGCGTCGAACGCCTCCGAGTAAATCAAGTAACTGCAAGGATATTTGAAAATCCTCTTCTGAAGATCGAAATCGCGGAGCGAACGTCCTTCGGAATCGCGCGGACCACGCGCGGTGAACTGTCGCGCGAAATCGGACGTTCCGGCGATCGGCGTTTGCAAGGGAGCTTCGTTGGTAAACAGCAGATAACGCACCAGCTGTTCGGCTGCCGCTTCGATTCTCTTCCTGGCGCCTTCGGAATCTTGCTTTGGATCGGCCAACGCGATTCGCGTTGTGTAATTGGTCAGCGTGATCCAATTGTGCATTTGCGTTTGGTGCGCCAACACCATTAACGCGACGATGTCGCTCGATCCGGTGAGATACGACGCGGTATCGAACTGCCCCTCCAGGTTCGTCGACATCGCGGCGCCTTGATCACCGCTTTTCGCCGTCACGTACCATCCGCCCCAGCGCTGGCTTAGCAGGCTTTCTTGACCGGTGACGAAGGATCGCGCCGCCGCAATAGGAGCGCCATCCGGCTTGGTGTAGACCGACCGCAGCATAACGCCGGGTATGCCCTTGGTCGAAGGCGCGACGTGACACTGGATGCAATCCACCTCGGATCGTTCAAACCTGGGATGCTTGTCTCGACGCTCATCCATCACATAGAAGATGGCGCCTTGCATGGGATCAAAGGAGACGAACTCCAGGAATCTGCCATCGTGCACCTGGCCGACGTAAACATCGTCGTTGTAATAGAGGGCGCGCGGCGCGGCCGGGTTGATGTCCGAAAATTGGAAGCTGGTCTTGGAAAAGACCAGTGTTTGCGAACTCACCGAAACATGGAGCGCATCCAGGACCGATTTCAGATATCCATGCCGGGAGTCGTAATGCAGCTTGATCTCGCCCCGCTTCAGGCGCTTGTCGAGTTTTGCGACCGGATCGTTTAATTCTGACGAACGGTAGTTAATCGGGGCATCGGCGAATGGCAAAAACCCTTGGTTCTTCTCGACGATGCGGGCGGCAGGCAACGAAGAGTCGCCTAATGCAGCGTCTTCCGCGATGCAAAAGACGGCCGCGCACGTCGCGATGGACAGCAACAGCACGATGTGAAGTCTGAAGCAGTGGCGCATTTTCCCAACTGTACACTACACAGATAGAGTATACGGTGTTTGGTAACAAAAGATCAAGTCAAGTGACGTGCGAACGCTTCGGCTTGAGCCCTGATTTCGGGTACTGCGTTGGTTTCAAACAACTCTCCCCGGCGAGGAGGGCCTAGCGTGAAGAAGACGGACGAGGGACTCATCTTTGCGTCCAGCAAGGCGCCGCGTTTGTCCGCGCAGCACCGGATGCCCAGATCGTTGGCCCGTCCCAGCCCGTTTTCCACTATGTATCAGAGGCCGAGGACTAATCCTGTAGTTCTCGTGGATGCCGGTACAACTGATGATGCGATCTACTGGAGCACGCGCTCCCATGGGCAGGAGGCGGGATTGCCCAACGTCAGCCCCACTTTTTGCGCGTAAACCGTCTGGCCGTCGCGCAATACCCACTGCAGCATCCGCCGACAACGGCAATGTCAGTCTTAGTGGACGTAATTGCCTGCACTGAACTCGCCGGTCTTGGTGTTGACGCAAACAGGCGACCGGAAGAGCGGGCTGATGCCGCGCGTGTTGGGAGCTTGATCGCGCAGAGCTTCAAGCAATGGAGCGGTAGGCATTTCCGGCATCGGCACGGGATATATTAGATCGCCGTCGTGAAAGTGCGAGGGCAGAAGAATACCCGGCTGCCATACTTTGACTCGCGTCAGAATGTTATGAATCGCCCGGGGCACTGAGAATCCGCCGTCCAGGTAGCCGAGGATGGCGAGATCGATCTTGCCGCCGCCCGCGTGAATTGAATCCGCCAACGCTCGTTCGCCGCCCGAGAGCACACCCGCGGTGTCTGAGTACACCATTTTGAATCCGCTATCGAAGGTCAATACATAAACGATGGTGCCGTGATAAATGGTGTCGTTGTCAGGGTCGAGCGGGTCTTCACCCGTGGTCGCGGCCTGAGAGATGGGAGTGAGCCAATCGGAAAACTGCTTCTGCTGCTCTGGAGTAAGCGGCGAGGACTTCTTGACGAAATCGTTATAGGCTTTCGACACATCGGGAGGCGACACCATATGAATGCCCAGCGCGGTCTGAATTGTGTAGCCGTCTTGCTTGATGGTTTCTCCGCCGCGCACGATATGGATCTGGTTCTCGGGCAGCCCATGGGCTTTCACGTATTTGAGTCCAGGGGGCGCCAAGAACACCGGCGCTCCAGTGCGTTTCGCGATTGCGGGAGCATCGGCGAAATGGTCCAGATGGGTGTGTCCCACCAAGATCGCATCGGCGCGCGTGATGTCGGATTCCTTTAGCCCCGTGGGCGCCGCCAGCGGCGAGCGGGCGGTATCGAAGAAAGCGTCCAGCAGCAGGACCTTGCCGCGATAAGACACTTCGTAATTCCCGTAGCTGAAATAGCGCAACACCAGCACGTCGGAACTCTTGGGCAGCGGCCCGCCGGTGGATGCGGGCTGCAGGGTCTGGCAGGCCGGTTCTTGATCAAACTGCGCGCTTGCCAGAGACGCGGCGCACAACAGAGTGGCGGAAAATATTCTTACAGTGATTTGTCGCATGGTCTAGTGGACGTAATATCCAACAAAACTTTCGTCGGTCTTGGTATTCACGCAAATCGGCGAACGGTAGATCGGTTCGATACTTCGCGTGTTGGGGGCTATATCGCGCAGTGCCTCGAACAGTGGTGCGGTGGGCATATCGGGCAGCTCGGCCTTCTCGCCGTCGTGAAAGTGCGACGGAAGAAAAATGCGCGGATCCCAAACCTTCACGCGCGTTCCCGTCACTTTGATGGCTTTCGGCAGGGAGAATCCCAGCTGCAAATAACCCAGGATGGCCAAATCGATGTGGCCTCCGGCGGCGTGAATGGAATCCGCCAGCGCGCGCTCGCCGCCCGAGAGGACTCCCGATGTATCCGAATAGACCAGGCGGAAACCGTTGTCGAAGGTGACCGCGTAAACCATGGTCCCGTGATGCACCGTATCGTTGTCCGGATCGTTCGGATCTTCAGCCGACGCCATGCGCGTCCCATCCGATTGTCCTTTTCGCCACTCCGCCAACTGAGCTTTCTCGTCCTCAGTGAGCGGATTGGTGGTGGTGATTAATTCATGGAACCCCGCATCGTCGGCCGCCGTGATCGGCATATGAATCCCCAAGGCGACCTGGATGGTATAGCCGTCCTGTTTGATGGTTTCTCCGCCGCGCACCACGTGGATCTGTTTCTCGGGCACACCCTGCGATTGCAAATATTTGACGGCGAGCGGCCCGACGAATATCGGCGCCCCGGTGCGTTTAGCGATGGGCGGCGCGTCACCGAAATGGTCGAAGTGCGTGTGCCCGACCAGAATGGCATCCGCGCGCGTAATGTCCGATTCCTTGACGCCGAAGCGTTCGCCATACGGCAGACGCGAATTGTCGTAGTAGGTATCGAGTAGCAACACCCTGCCCCGATACGCGACTTCGTAATTGGCGCGGCCTAGGTAACGCAGCAGCAAAACATCGGGATTTCTGGGCGCGGGACCACCGGCCGACGCGGGTTGCAGCGTCTGACACGCCGGTTCCTGCTCTAGTTTCAACGCGGTTTGTCCCTGCAGAAGCGCGGAGATCAAACCTATGGACAGAAACCAATATCGATGCTTGAACCAATATCGATCCTCGCTCATCGAACGGCGGCCCCGCCCAGCGTGCGAACGGCCTCCAGGGTTGTTTCCACGCGAATGTTGATCATACGAATAGAGGATACCGAGTTTCCATGCCAGAGCGTTGTCGATGTCGGACGCCACTCGAAAATCAAAGGAGTGGCGCCGCTTTATCGAATCGCTTCCGACAATTCGTTGACCAATGCTTGAACTGGTCTAGTGGTGGCTCATCAGAAACCAAATGACAATCACGACGCCTGGAACACCCAGCACCCATGCAACTAGATATCTCATCGATTTTCCTCCTCGGGTATTCGGTCATCCACCTGGGAGCACGTCATAGTCCTTCTTGCCGGCGCTGCGACATTGACGCGTTTTCAATAGAATGGCCGAGAGCTGTCTCATGGAGACAGGCAACTTTTGCGCGAACGTCGCGGAGGAGTGCATTTCCTGTTGGTGTGTCACTCACACGGCAACGCGGCTGTGCTCACTGCATATAGCCAGAATCTCGCCGGCCAGCTCGACCCATTCGTCCAGCTGCATCGGCTTGGCCCTATATAAACGCACACCCAGCTGGCGAATGGCCTGTTCATCGCGCGGACTCGCCAAGTTAGTCAGCGCAACTACCTGCACGTGAGCGAGCACGGGTTCTTGTCGGATGGCTTTGAGAATGGCCGGTCCGTCGTGCTTAGGAAGATGCAGGTCCAGCACGATCACACAGGGTTCCTCTTTCGCGCCCGCGGTCCTCTGAAGCTTCACGAATTCGATTGCTTCTCCGCCGTCGCGGAGAACCTCCAGGACATATTCCTCACCGTGCTGGTTCAAAGCGTGGCGCAGGAGGAAGACGTCCGCGGAGCTGTCTTCAATCACGAGAATCTTGGCCGGATTCGAAGGTCGTTCGGTCAAAGGTCTTTCTCCCTCTGGGTTATCACTCAAATCTAACTTTCAGAGGTGAGATGCCAAGATGCCGCAGACCGTTACACGCCTGTGAAATTTGTTGTGAATGGACGGTCGCGGCGCGCCATACAACGCAACTCCTGCACAGTCAACTGAATAATTTTCGCTAACCCAGTCAAGCGGCGCGCTGAATGACTGAAATATCTCGCTTTCTGTATGGCCCTTCGGTTGCTTCTTAGGGAACGGTCGGTAAAGCGGAGATCCGTGAAGACCCGTTAGGAGACTTGTAAGCATGCTCGGCTGGATGATCTTGTTCGGTTTGATGGGGTTGGCGGGTGCGGCGCTGGGATTCACCGGGATAGAGGAGGCGCTGTGCCTCCGCACTGCCGGCGCTTTTTTCTCGTTGCTTTTCCTGCTCTCCGTGTTGGGCCACGCGGTTCGCCAGCGGGCCCGATGAGACGCGCGGACGGGTATCTATGAAGGAAGAAGCCGTCCGAATCATCCTGTCCTTCTACTCCGCGAAGGAAGATGAACCTGACAAATCGTTTGAATTCTTGCGCAGAACGGCCCCCGGCCAGGCAACATTGTTCCGCCGGGATGGGAGCGTAACCGGATCGAAGGGCCGCGAGCTTCAGCAGTATGGCCAGCTTCGTCTTGAAAGCGAAGCGCTCATTATCGCCTCGGTTCCGCGCTCGGACGTCCAGGCGATCACCAAGCGGCTGCTTGGCGACGGGTCGCCAGTGGTGTTCGTGGTGCGCGACGACTCAGATGCTGCTTATCCGACCGTCCGGCCAGACTCCGCCATGGGCAAGACTCCGGTTTTGGCGCGCTTACAGCACAACCAACGCATCTTGGATACGGTCCGCAGCGACCTGCTGGAGGCTTCGCAGCTAGATCACGTGCTGCCCGCCGCCGCCGAATGGATCATCGACAACACCTATCTGATCCATACCCAGATTGCGGAAGTTCGCAAACATCTCCCTCGCGATTATCCAAAGAGCCTGCCATTCGATTCGCCTGGGAATCCGCGGATTTACGAATTGGCGCTGGAGCTGGTGCGAGAGTCGGATTTCGCACTTGACCAGAGCGCGCTGCTTGGCCGCCTGCGCGAGTATCAAAAGGAGCGTCCCCTGACGGTGGCCGAACTCTGGCTCTTGCCGCTGCTGCTTCGCGTCGGCTTGATCGAGGGTTTGGCCGAGTTGGCCCAGCAGGTGAATCAGGCGCAGCAATTGCGCGAGCTCGCCTACCTTTGGGCTAACCGGCTGGCGGCAAGCGCCCGCCTTGACCCCTCGACGTTCGATCGCATGCTGGCGCTGGCCGAAGCTCAACCCTGCGCCCAGGAATCGTATTTCGTCACTTCGCTGGCCGAACAGCTTCAGGATGAAGAAGGCGCTCTAGCCCCTATGCAGCGTTGGATCGAGGACCGATTCAAAGCCACGATCGGCGACTTGGTCCGCTCGGAACATGCTCGGGAAGCAAAACAGCGCCAGTCGGCCGCGAACGCATTCGGCAGTCTGCGGGGCCTGGCGCGAATCGATTTCACCGAGATTTTCGAAGGCGCGAGCGTGGTGGAAACCGAACTTCGTGGCGATCCCGGTGGGATCTATCCGCGCAGCGATTTTTTGACGCGCGATCGCTGCCGCCGCGTGGTGGAGCGAATTGCGCGTTGTGCGGGTGTGGACGAACGCAGCGTGGCCCACCGCGCTATTCAGCTGGCCGCGAAAGCCGCGGGTGATAGCCATCGCGGGCACGTAGCCTTCTATCTTCTGGCCGAGGGCGTGGTTCAACTGGAGGAGGAACTTTCCGTCCGCAGGCCTTTCCAGGTCCGGTTCACGCGGGCCGTTCGCCGCCACGCCACCGCGGTGTATCTAGGTGGAGTTGCGGGCATGACGGCCTGCCTGGTTGCGCTCGCGTTAGTGCTGGCGTGGGAGGCCGGAGTCCATCGTGTTCCCATCTTAGCGGCGCTTGGTATTCTGGCGCTGTTTCCGTTGAGCGAGCTTAGCGTTCAGATTCTCAACGCGCTGGTGATTTCGTTCTTACCTCCGGATCCACTGCCGAAGATGGACTTCGAGGACGGCATCCCAGAGGAAAACGCGACTTTAATCGTCGTGCCGATGATGCTTTCAACGGTGGAGGTGGTCCGGCGCGAGGTGGAAAAACTGGAAGTTCGTTTTCTGGCGAATCAGGACCAGAAGTTATTCTTCAGCTTATTTTCCGATTACACCGACTACGTTCAACCCACCGCGCCGAAAGACCAGGAACTGCTGAACGCAGCCTGCGAAGGCATCGATGCCCTCAATGCGCGTTACCCCGGCGGCCGCTTTCTCCTTTTTAATCGCAACCGCGCATGGTCCCGCAGCGAACAACGCTGGATTGGACGCGAACGCAAGCGCGGCAAAATCGAGGATCTCAATGCCTTCCTTTGTGGCGATGGATCGAGCGAGATCCTGATTCGCGGCGCGCTTCCGCTGCCCATTCGGTCCGTCATCACATTGGACGCCGACACACAACTGCCTCCCGCATCCGCCCGGCGATTGATCGAGACCATTGCGCATCCCCTGAACCGGGTGGAGATGGATCGCGCAACAGGCCGGCGGCGGCGCGGTTATGCAGTGATTCAACCCCGCGTTAGCATCGCTCTACCAGGCGCGATGGCCACTCGCTTCACCGCCGTCTTCGCCGATACCACCGGAACGGATCCCTATTGCCAGTCGGTATCGGACGCACACCAGGATCTGTTCGGAGAGGGCACATTTCATGGCAAGGCGATCTATGATGTCGAGGCGTTCCGTGCCGCGCTGGCAGACCGGTTTCCAGCCGACACGATTCTCAGCCACGATTTGATCGAGGGCGCGCATGCAGGCGTGGGCCTGGCGTCCGACATCGAATTGTTCGAGAACGTTCCGCTGGATTATGTCAGCTACAGCAAACGCGAGCATCGCTGGATTCGCGGCGATTGGCTGATTGCGCCCTGGATTTTTTCGCGCGTGCCGGGTCCGGACGGGCATCGCGTGGCAAATCCGCTTTCCATCATCAGCCGCTGGCGCATTTTCGATAATCTGCGGCGGAGCCTGGTTCCCCTGGCATCGCTGTCGCTGCTGCTGTTGGGGTGGCTGGCATCTCCGGCGCCCGGGGTATGGAGTCTGGTGGTCGGCCTGGCGGTGGTCATACCCACGCTGGCCCCCTTGCTCGATCGGGGCGCGCGGCACCTGCAAGGCACCGTGCAACGCTGGCAAGGCGCCGAAGCGGAAGTGGTACGCGCCCTGGTGATGGTCGCGTTCCTGCCCTATCAAGCCTGGGTATCGGTGGATGCGATCGTCCGGGTGTTCTACCGCCGCTTCATCAGCAAGCGCCATATTCTGGAATGGCAAACGGCTGAAGAGTCCGACACCCATAAGCAATCGAGCGCCGTGTATCGCCGCATGTTGAGCATCTCCCTGGTTTCGGCGGCCTTGCTCGCACTGCAATCTTTTCAGGGAAGATCGAAGTCCACCTTCGTTTTTCTCGGCCTGTGGATTGCCGCTCCCGAACTGATGCGTTGGCTGGCGCGCCCTGCCCGGCGCTACGTTCTCGATACTGCCAGCTCGAACTATCTGCGCTTGTTGGCCCGGCGCACCTGGCGCTATTTTGACGACCTGGTCGGCCCGGAATCGCATTGGCTCCCTCCGGACAACTCGCAACTGGCGCTTCGCATCGAAGTGGCTCAGCGTACATCCCCCACCAACATCGGCCTTTGGCTCACATCCGCGCTGGCCGCTACGGACTTCGGCTATTTGGGCGTCGATCAGTTGGCGGAACGCTTGGAGCATACGATGGAAACGCTCGGCAAGCTGGAGCGTTACGAAGGCCACTTGCTGAACTGGTACGACACACGAACGCTGCAACCGTTAGCTCCCCGCTACGTGTCCACCGTTGACAGCGGAAATTTGCTGGCTAGCCTCTGGGTGCTGGCCCACGGTTGCAGCGAGCTGTTGCAGCGGCCGGTGGTGGGACATGCATCTCTGCGCGGTCTTAGCGATACGCTGGCAGTGGTGCGCGAAGTGGGCCGTGAGGATACCTCGATTGCCCATCCCGCGCAGGACCTGAGTCAGCTGCTGCAGGGGAAACTGGCCGGACATCACCTGATAGCGCGTCTCCAATTAACCGTCAAATCCATCGAGCATCTGCGACATCTTTTGGGAAATGACGAGCGGCATCCGGATTCCGGCGACGAAAAATCTTATTGGATTTCGCGCCTCGTGGGGCAGCTGGAGGCATGCTCGCAAAGCGTCGATCGCTACCTGCCCTGGATGGAAATCCTGTCGCAGCCGCCCGATTCTTTTGTCCGAAGGTTGGGACGAGACGCAGTCAAGCTGCGTCGCCGCGCTCTGCGCGAATTACCATCCCTGCTGAGCCTTTCGGGCCGTCAGGCAACTTCCGGCTCCAGTGCGCTGGATACCCTGCTAGCGAGGCGGGCCTTGCCTAATATTGCACCGGATGCGGCAGAGTGGATCAGCCAGGTGGCCGGAAAGTACCGAACAAGCGCGGCTGTGCGCGGCGGACACAGTGCGCCGTTTTGAGGCTTTGGCGGATAGCTTCCGGCGCCTGGCGGACGGCATCAACATGCGCTTCCTGTACGATCATGATCGGCGTCTATTTAGCATCGGATACGCCGTCGGTGGTCCGGTCCAATTCAACAGCCATTACGATCTGCTGGCGAGTGAAAGCCGCTTGGCCAGCTTCGTCGCGATCGCGAAAGGCGATGTTCCCCAAGAACATTGGTACGCGCTGGCGCGGCCGCGTGTAGCAGCGCCGCACGGACGTCAAGCCCTGCTTTCTTGGAGCGGCACGATGTTCGAGTACCTGATGCCGCTGATCTTCATGCGCAGCTACGACCATTCTCTGTTGGACCACGCCTGCCGCGAAGCGGTGCGCCAGCAGATTGAATTCGGCCGGACTAACGCCGTGCCCTGGGGAGTTTCAGAATCGGCCTATAGCGCGCTGGATGCTAACCAGGTTTATCAGTATCGCGCATTCGGAATTCCGGGGCTTGGCTCTCTCGCCGGCGCGAGATGAGGACCTGGTGATCGCTCCGTATGCCACCATGCTCGCATTGCTGGTGAATCCGGCCACGGCCATCGCGAACCTCAAGCGGCTGGAGACGGTTCATATGGCGGGGCCGATGGGTCTTTACGAATCCATCGATTTCGGTTTGGAAAACAAAGAGGAAGGCGAGCGAGGCGTGCCGGTTTTCACTTACATGGCCCATCATCAAGGCATGAGCCTGATGGCGCTGGATGAAATCCTGCACCGCGACACCATGCGGCAGCGTTTCCATTGTGATGTCCGCGTGCGCGCCGTGGAGTCGCTGCTCTATGAGCGCATTCCTATTACTCCTCCGGCCACCGAGGAGAATCAGCCCGGTCCCGCGGCTGTGCGGCTGGGTCCCCACGAGGAACAGGCCGAGCGTACCTGGCGCGAAGACACAGTAATTCCAAGAGTCCATCTGCAGGGCAACGGCAACTATCACTTGATGCTGACCAATTCGGGAGGCGGTTACAGCCGTTGGCACGGCCTGGACCTGACGCGCTGGCGCTGCGACCCTACGCTCGACAATTGGGGCAGCTATGTCTACATCAAGGATTTGAAGTCGAACGCCACGTGGAGCGCGTCGCGCCACCCGATCGCCGGTGAAACGGACTTGAGCTCCGTGCGATTTTCCGCCGACCGGGCGGAGTTTCAGCGCCGGGCTTCCGGTATCGAAACCGTCCTGGCAGTGACCGTCGCTCCGGCGGACGACGTGGAACTCCGCAGGCTGACCATCACCAATCGCTCTCTGCGAACCCGCGAGCTGGAATTGACCAGCTATGCGGAACTGGTGATGGCGCCTCACCGGGCTGACTCCGCGCATCCCGCGTTCGCGAAAATGTTCGTTCAGACCGAATGTGCGCCGGATGGTACTCTGATCGCTCACCGCAGGCCGCGGTCGCCAGAGGAATCGGCTGTTTGGGCAGCGCACAGAATCATCGGCGCCGAGGGGGACATTCAGTACGAAACCGATCGCGCGAAGTTTCTAGGGCGCGCGAACACCTCAGCCCGGCCGGATGCGCTGACCCGCCGTCTCTCGGGATCTTCCGGCACGGTGCTGGATCCTATTTTCAGTCTGCGCTGTAGTGTCACGCTGCAACCGCGCGAGCGGGTGGAAATTACCTTCGTCACCGGCGCGGCTTGGTCGCGCGACGCTCTGCTGGGCTTGATGGATCGATACCACCGTCCCGAATCCGTCGCGCAAGCGTTTGAGATGTCGTGGACTCGCGCGCAGCTGGATTTCCGCTACCTGGGAATCGGGCCGACCGCCGCGCATCGTTTTCAGGAGCTCGCGGGACATCTGCTGTTTCCGAACCCGCGAATGCGGGCCTGGAATGACCGTTTGATGCAGAACCGTCTCGGCCAATCCGGGCTTTGGGCGCAGGGAATTTCGGGCGACCTGCCCATCCTTTGCGTCACCGTTTCCGAGCCGGGACATCTGCCGCTGATTCGCGAACTGTTGCTGGCGCACACCTACTGGCGCTTGCGCGGATTCCAGGCGGATCTCATCATCTTGAATCAGGAGAGCCCAAGCTACGATCGGCCGTTCCATACCCAGCTGGTGCGGCAGATCGAAGCCCATTCCGCGGAGACTGGCGTCGACCGGCCCGGCGGCGTATTTCTTCGCGCCTGGCACGCCATTCCGGAAGAAGAACGCAATCTTATCCTCAGCGCCTCCAGTGTTGTTCTCAGCGGAAGCCGCGGCCCGTTGCAACAGCAATTGATCTCGCCGGAAGAACGGCCGCAGCTGGGCCGTTTCATCGCCCCGGGCGCGCCGGAAGAAGCATCCGCGCCACTGCCGTTCCTGGAACTGCCCTACTTCAACGGAATCGGCGGCTTTACGTCGGATGGCCGCGAATACGCGATTTATCTGAACTCCGGCGGCAAGACTCCCGCACCCTGGGCGAACGTTATGGCGAATCCCAATTTCGGCACCCTGGTAACCGAGAGCGGGTTGGGCTTCACCTGGTGCGGCAACAGCCAGACCAACCGGCTCACCCCCTGGCATAACGACCCGGTGTCCGATCTGCAATCGGAAGTTATCTATCTCCGCGACGATGAGAGCGGACAGGTGTGGACGCCGACGGCGCTTCCAGTCCGCGAAATGGATGCATATCGCGCCCGCCATGGGCAAGGTTACACGGTCTTCGAACATAATAGCCACGCGATCGAACAGGAACTGACCGTTTTGGTGCCCGTCCAGGCAGAAGGCGGCGACCCGGTCAAAGTCTGCCGGTTGCGCCTTCGCAATGCATCGGCGAGGCCGCGCCGGCTGACCGTTGTCTATATCGCGGAGTGGGTGCTGGGATCTACGCGCGAGGATCAACTGGCGAAAGTTCGTGTTTCGCGCGACGAGCAGAGCGGAGCGCTACTGGCCACACAGTTCTGGAGTGGAGGATACGCGGGCCGCCTTGCGTTTGCCGCTTCGAGCCCCCGGCCTTCCTCTTACTCAGGCGACCGTACGGGGTTTCTGGGACGAAATGGATCGCGTGAAAAGCCAGCTGCTCTGGCCCGCGCCGCTTTGGACAACCGCCTGGGTCCTACTGCCGATCCGGCTGCGGCCTTGCAGCTTACAGTCACGATTCAGCCCGGACAACAACAGGACGTGATCTTTCTGTTGGGCCAGGGAAACAACATCGACGAGGTCCGCTCGCTGGTGGCGCGCTATGGAGATCCCGCAAATGTCGAAGCAGCGCTGACCGCTACGCGCGCTTGGTGGGATTCCAAAGCTGGGCGTGGTGCAGGTGAAAACGCCCATTCTGTCCACGGACTTTCTGATGAATCGCTGGCTTCTGTATCAATCCCTGGCCTGCCGGTTCTGGGCTCGCTCGGGGTTCTATCAGTCCAGCGGAGCGTTCGGATTCCGCGATCAATTGCAGGACGCCATGGCTTTCGTCTACGCCGCGCCCGAGCTGACGCGCAAGCATATTCTGACCTGCGCGGCTCGCCAGTTTGTCGAAGGAGACGTTCAACATTGGTGGCACGCGGAAACCGGACTCGGCGTCAGAACTCGCTGTTCGGACGACATGGTGTGGCTTCCCTATGTTGTCGCGGACTACATTGCCGTTACCGGGGACGCCGGGATTCTTCGCGAAGAAGTACCGTTCCTGGAAGCTCCGGAATTGAAAGACGGGGAAAAGGAGCGCGTGTTTGTTCCCGGGCAATCCGCGCAGACAGCGGCGCTGTCCGAACATTGTGTTCGCGCGCTCGATCGTGCCTGGCGTCTTGGCCCGCACGCGTTGCCCTTGTTTGGCACGGGCGACTGGAACGACGGAATGAATCTCGTAGGAGCCGAAGGGCGCGGTGAGAGCGTGTGGCTGGCGTGGTTCCTGTGCTCCACATTTCAGGCTTTCGCCGGCGTAATGGAAATCGCGGGTACCGCTCCCGAACTCCCAGCCCTGTGGCGGCAACGCACGGCCGCTCTGGCCGCGGCGCTAGATGAGCATGGGTGGGATGGAGACTGGTATTTGCGGGGCTTTTTCGACAACGGCGAGCCTCTCGGCTCACGCCTCAATTCAGAAGCCCGCATCGATTCAGTGGCGCAATCCTGGGCTGTGATGTCCGGCATGGCGTCTCCCGATCGCGCCCGACGCGCCATGGAGGCCGGCGATCGGCTATTAGCGAACTCACAACATCGGCTGGTGCATTTGTTCACGCCGCCGTTCGACCATTCCACGCCACATCCGGGCTACATCATGGGCTACCCGCCCGGCCTCCGTGAAAATGGCGGACAATACACGCACGGTTCGCTTTGGATGGCTGCGGCTTGGGCCCGCTTAGGGGAGGGTGACGCGGCGGTTCGTTTGCTGACCTTCATGAATCCGGTGGAGCATTGCCGGGATTCGGAAATGGTGGGACGCTATCGCGGCGAGCCGTATGTTTCGCCGGGCGACGTCTATTCAGCGCCCGGAAGGGTAGGGCAGTGCGGCTGGACCTGGTACACCGGGTCCGCGGCTTGGATGTATCGAATCTGGCTGGAGGACGTTCTTGGGTTCCGCCTGCGGGGCGAAAATCTTACACTGGCGCCAGCCATGCCGGAACACTGGAATGAGTTTGCCATTCGCTATCGTTATCGTTCCACTACTTACGAAATTACAGTCCGGTGGGGAAAGTCGGCACAGATCGCAATGGAGTTGGACGATCGGGCGGTGGAAACCGCCGCCGTGAAACTGGTCGACGATGGCGGTGTTCACAGAGTTACCGCCTGGATTCCCAGGAGAATAAAGGAAATCGAGGTATCGTCTCGCGAAGTGTTATTGCGGACGCCGTCGTTGCTTTCGACCGCGACATAATGGCAAGCCAAGTGCGGAAAGAATTGTATGAAGCGCGAACTAACATTGCTGCTTGGAATATTTACGGTAGGCCTGTTTCTTGCCGGCCTGGGGGCATTCCTTTGGTACGTCCCGTTGGTGTCGGTAGCGGCCATCGTCGCAACCTTGGTGGGAATGGTTCTTATGTTCGTGCTTGGCATTCAAACCGGGGCTCGCAGGATCCGGTTACCAAGGCACTCTTCCGGACTGTCGATTAGTCCTGGATCGCAGCCTTAGCGTCTTTAGCCTCTTTGTCTGGGAATTCCCGCAGCCGATTGTGGAGCGTACGAAGACTGATGCCCAGGATTTCGGCTGCGCGCGTGCGGTTATTGGACGTCTGCCTTAAGACCAGCTGGATATAGTTTTGTTCCACCTCGCTCAGAGGCGGTCCGAACCGAATGTGGATGGAATCATCAGCCTCGGTGACCGGCGGCGCGCTCGACGGAGCCACCGATTGCGTCGGTAGATGTTTCATTAGAATGGTGCCCTCGCCGGCGACGATCACGGCGCGTTCCAGAACATTGCGGAGCTGGCGCACATTGCCGGGCCAGGAAGCTTTCTGAAAGCTCTCAAGGACTTCCGGATGAATGTTCGCCACGCGGCACTGGTGCTTTTGATTGAGGTTGGTAAGAATGGCGTCGCAGATGGCTGGGATATCTTCCTTGCGCTGCCGAAGCGGCGGAAGAGTGAGATGAAAAACGTTTAAACGGTAAAACAGATCTTCTCGCAGATGCTTCTCGCGAATCGCGACCTCGGGTACGCGGTTCGTCGCCGCCACCACCCTCACCTGCACCGGTATGTCGGTGTTTCCCCCCAGACGCCGCACTTTCCCTTCCTCCAGCACACGCAAAAGTTTGGCTTGCGTTCCGATGGGCATATCGCCAATCTCATCCAGAAGCACCGTTCCGTTGTTGGCCTGTTCGAAGCATCCGGGCCGGCGTTCCACCGCGCCTGTGAAAGCGCCTTTCTCGTGCCCGAACAGTTCGCTCTCCATCAGCGTCTCCGGCATGGCCGCGCAGTTGATGGCGATGAACGGGCCGCCGGCTCTGGGGCTGAGGCGATGCAAGGCGCGCGCGACCAGTTCCTTGCCGGTACCGCTTTCGCCCGTGATCAGAACAGAGGCCGACGTAGGGGCTACTTGCGCGATCAGAGAGTACACCTGACGCATCACGGCCGAGCTGCCGACCATGTCTCCCATCACGCCCTGATTACTCAACTGGCGGCTGAGGAGGGCCGTTTCATCGATCATTCGCTTCTGAGCGGCGGCACGATCGAGAAGCACGCCCAGAATGTCGGATTGAACCGGCTTTTCCAGAAACCAGAAAGCCTTCAAGTCGTGGACCACGGAGATGGCCTTTTCGATACTTCCGAACCCGGTTAACACGATGGTGGGCGTGCGATCACCGAGCGCGTCCATTCTTTTGAGCAGCTCAAATCCGTCCATTCGCGGCATCATCAGGTCAGTCACGATGATGCCGGCGGGGTTTGCCGCGTGAGACTTTAAGGCTTCCTCGCCGTCGCGAGGCCGGGACAGCGGTAAATCCCAGCGCCGCGACCATATGGGCCACGGCCATGCGCTCGCGTTCCTCGTCATCTACGACCAACACCCGGGAAACGAGAGGACTGCGAGGCATCGCTCTCATCTTAACCAACTTCCGGTTGAAGGGAAGGAAATTCTACTTGGCAAGTTAGTTGCAGGGATCGAATCATGCCAACAAAAAGATCGTCTTCGCGTGGCCTGGGGAAGGTGGAAAAGGTCATGCACGAGTATAAACAGGGCTCACTCAAGTCCGGGGGAAAGAAGAAGGTAAGCAGCCGGAAACAAGCTGTCGCCATTGCGCTCAGTGAAGCTCGCAAGGCGGGGGCGCGCATTCCAGTGAGGAAACGGGCTTAGGAGAGAATTTTTTTGTACGGACTGCCGCCCGAACGAATCTAATTGGGCGTCAGGTCCCATACACGTAAACTTGGCGAAGCATCAGTGCTTAGCTGGCGGGTCGCGTCGAAAGGCACGACCCGCATTTTTTGCCCTTACTCATCCGATGAGAATCGGCGAACGGATTGCAGATTTTCTTCGCGTGCCGTAATTTCGACTGGCTCCACGAACTCATGCTCGACGAATCCGGTTGTCCTGGCGCGCGGTAGAGGTTTGCGGCCGGATGCGAAATCCGCCCGGGCCTCAGGTCGGGTCGCGATGCCATTGGCGCCGGTTTCGCGCAGGATGTCTTTCGCTCTCTTCACCCAATCACCGTTGTCACAATGAGCGGAGAGTAAAATTCCACCATTTCGGATCCGGCCGTCGTAGCGTTTTGCTTCATAAACGGGCATGGCCAGTCCAGTCAACGCGCCGATGAGCAATCCCAGGACGCTTCCCGCGCCCATTCCAGCGAGCACAGTGCCAGCTGGATTGGCAGCCAAGAATGGCGCCAGCCAAGGAACGGCTCCGAAAGCGCCTGTGCCGACTAACCATCCCAGCACGCCGCCAATCACGGCGCCCATCGTCGCCCCGGCAGCGGCTGTTGCGGGCGCTTTGGTTCGCTTCACGTGTCCGAAATCTTTAGAGCCGGCGTTGTGCGGCCGGAGAATCGCAATATCTTCGTTGCGAAATCCGATACGAAGGAATGAATCCATGGCTTCGGCCGCGCTGGCCTGGTCCGTGTAGAGTCCAAATGCAGCGATGTTTCGTTTGCTCATATCAACCTCCTATGTGTTTATTGGCGCGAAATGGCCGACGTTTGGGCAGCAGTGATGCTGGTTCCAATGATGTCGCCGGAGACCACCAGTTCCACGCGCCGGTTTCTCTGGCGGCCGGCGTCGGTCGAGTTGTCCGCAACCGGCAGGGTTTTCCCGAATCCTTTCGCAGTTACGTTCGCCGGTTGGATTCCTTCTTCCACCAGATATCCCTGGACGGCAGTGGCGCGATTCTCGGAAAGCCGCATGTTGTATTCATCCCCGCCTACGCTGTCGGTATGGCCCTCTACTTCGATCCTCAAACCGGGATGGCTTAGAATGATCCCCGCCACCTTGGCGAGTTTTTCACGCGCGCCTGGACGCAGCGTGTACCTGCCGCTATCGAACAACACGTCCGACATATTCACGATCAACCCACGCGCGGTGTCCCGTGTTTGAAGAATCGCGTTGAACTGATCCAGCAGTTGTTGCCGAAGCTGGGCCTGATTCTGTTCCGCGGCTCTGTCGCAATCGATCGGCCTCGGCGGCAACCGAACGTGCCCGCTCAGTTTCCGCGAGGAGTTGTTGCTGTTGCGCGACAGCAGCCTGACGGGCAGCCTCGGCTTCGCGCTTTTCTTCCAGCGCAGCTTGGCGGGCGGCGTCGGCTTGCTGGGTCTGCAGTTGGGCCAGGCGAGCGGCCTCCAGAGCGTCAGCTTTACTGTGTTCGGCGGCAATCCGATCGGCCTCAGCTTGAACTCGCAGGCGTGCCGCTTCCTCGGCACGCTGCTTTTCCGCGTTCTCGCGGGCGATCGCGGCCTGGCGCTCGTTATCGAGTTGCTCGGCCTGCTCCCGGCGAAGCGCCACCACGCGCGCATCTTCGGCCCGCACTGCTGCTTCGCGCGCCATGGTGATCACCGGCTTCTGCCCCGGTTTCCGGTTTGATACTGCTCTGCCTGGCGCAATGCGGCGTTGGCCTTTTCGAAGCTCTCCGGCGCGTATTTTTCGGCGCCCGCCACCCGCGCCAGTTGCACGGCGTTTTCCGCTTCGTAGAGCTCAAAAGGGTTCTTCTTGCCTACTACCACCGGCACAAATCCAGGCGCCCTGCCTTGCAAGCTGTAGGTGCCGCGCGGCAATAGCTCGTAGCGCGCATTGATGGATTCAACGACGCCTCGTGTATCCGGCCGAACCACGTTCTCCAGCACCACCGCGTCGCTGGGCTGTGTAACCGCGTAATAGGGTTCGGCAGTCACGATCATTCCGAAAGTTTGAATATCGCTGGTGGCTTCAATCTTGCTGTTCGAACCCGCGCCATAATGATCCAGCGTCAGCTCGCCAAGATTAACTGGGCGGCCATCCGGCGAAATCGCCCAGAGAACATAGGTCAAATACTCCGGACCGTAACCAGCAGGCTGTCCGAGATCTTTGAATTCGGCCGCTACGCGGATCACGCCCCGTTCGCTTTCTACTTTCGCGCTGCCTTTGGCCATTGGCATCAAGGGGGTTCCTTGAAAATCAATTCTTGTTGAACCTCCGCGGTGCAGATAGTTCACTGCCTGGGTGGTTCTGGCGATGACATTCACCCGAAAAATTGGAGTGGGTTCCACGGGTTGTGCAACGGTTTGCGTAGGATTCGGCACTTGTGCCGGAAGCAACGCTCCGGCTACGAAGCTCGTGATTATTACGGATCGCATCATGCAACCTGTACAAGCAAGCCGATTTCCACTCAGCCAATCCCGTCGGATCAACGACATCGGTTGCGCCTGCTCGTAAATTGCAGACCGTGTGGAAAAGTTTACAGGCCGGGATCTGGTACTGCGATTGCTCCACCGTTTGCGTGGTAAACGTTACTGCTTCAAGAAACTCTGTCAGAATCGCTCGTCTCGTGTTATGGACGGCCGCGGCCCTGCTGGCCGCTGTCATCGCGTTGCGGATGGCTTCGCCTATGCTGTCGCGGATTGTCCGCGCGCATCTTGAAGCCGCGCTGCAACAGGACTTCGCGAGCAAGCTGGAAATACGTAGTCTGAACGTGACGCTGTTTCCGAGCGTTCGGATCGATGGGGAGGGGTTGGCCCTGCATTACAAGGGCAGAACGGATCTGCCCCCTTTGATCGAGATTCGCAGATTCTCCGGCATCGCCAATTTGGCTGGTTTGCTGAGGAGCCCGGCTCGCATCCGGCTGGTGCGAGTGGAAGGCCTCGAAATCAAGGTCCCGCCGCGTTCAGAACGCTCGCACGAAGAAAATAAGTCAGGCGCTTCCAAGCCAGATTTTGTGATCGACGAAATGATCGCGGATGGCACCACACTCCAGATGATCCCGAAGGACGACTCCAAGGTGCCGCTGGAGTGGGACATCCGGCGATTGAGCAATCCATGGCGCGGGGCCTTCTACTGCTATGTCGTTCCGGGCGACGCTGGTGAACGCGAAGCCTCCGGGCGACATCGAAAGCGCTGGAAGTTTTGGCCCGTGGCAGAAAGACGACCCAGGGGGCACTCCCGTCTCGGGAACTTACACCTTCCAGAATGCCGACCTGTCTGTGTTCCACGGCATCGCGGGCAAACTCTCCTCGGAAGGAAACTATCAAGGCATTCTCGAGCGTATCCAGGTTGCAGGCCATACGGACACGCCCGATTTCATGGTGAAAATCAGCGGCAATCCGGTCCACCTAACAACCCAGTTTCAGGCGGTCGTGGATGGAACGGACGGTGACACCTGGTTACAGCCCGTGAACGCTCAATTCGGTCATTCCTCGCTAACGGCTCGCGGGAGCGTGGAGGGGGTAAAGGGCGTAAAAGGGAAGACGGTTTCACTGGATGTGACGGCCACCGAAGGGCACCTCGAAGATATGCTGCTTTTGGGAGTAAAGGGAAGGCAACCGGCAATGACTGGCAAAATCAGTTTCCATACTAAGCTGGTGATTCCGCCCGGTGACATCGATATGGCCCAAAAGCTCAAGCTGGACGGCGGTTTCGCAATCGGGGCGGCGCACTTTTCGGAACTGAACGTCCAGGACAAGGTGAACCAGCTGAGTCATCGCGGCAGCGGGGAGCCCAAAGCACCAGAGACCGACCGCGTGGCGTCGGACTTCTCCGGCCAGTTTGCTCTCGACAATGGATTAATGACTTTTCGGAACCTCTCGTTTCGAGTTCCCGGGGTCAGTGTTGCTCTCGATGGGAGCTATGGCCTCATCAATGAACAATTGGATTTCCACGGTAAGGCCCGGCTCGAGGCCAAGCTATCGCAAACCACCACGGGGTTCAAATCATTCCTCTTAAAGGCGGTTGACCCATTCTTCGAGAAGAAGAATGCAGGAGCAGTGATACCGATCAAGATCGGCGGCACGCGAGAAAACCCGTCATTTGGACTTGATCTCCGTTGATGGAGCAAATTTACATGGCAAACCCAGACCCCAAGCTTCCCGAACCGGACCCGCCGCCGAATGATCCCTATCCGCCGCCACCGGAGCGAGACCCGGAAGAACCGGGCCCGGACGTAATCGATCCCCCCATGGACCCATTACCCGAATACGCAGGCATCCGCTAATCTGCACTCGAGTGAGCAAATCTTGCACGGTTGTGAAGTGACCTAGCTCGCAACCCATTGATTGTTGGTTCCATAGTTGTTTGGCATTCCATTGGCACTGATCGTTCTTGGTGAACTCAAGAAACACGATCGTCTCGTTCTTCGAGTGGTTTGGAGATCTGGGAATGTTCTTCGGACGCGTGGCTCGCGCGGCGTTCATTCCGCAGTTCGAAGTCCGCGAATTGATTCGCCAGCTGGATGAGATCGGTTCAAAATCACTTCCCTTAGTGGCGCTGGCTGGGGCTGCGACAGGTGTCGTCCTGTCGCTGCAGACCCGCGAAAGCCTCACTCGTTTTGGCGCTAAGTCCTTGCTGCCGGCTGTCATTGTCTTTTCTCTTCTGAAAGAAACCGGCCCGGTGATCACCGGTTTGGTCGTCGGAGGACGCGTTGCCGCCGGAATAGGGGCCGAATTGGGCGCGATGAAAGTTACCGAACAAATCGATGCCATGGAAGCGTCGGCGGTAAGCCCGTACAAGTTCCTCGCAGTGACAAGGGTGTTAGCTTGCATCGCAGTGCTTCCCTTGCTGACGCTGGCCGCGGATTTCTGCGGAATCCTGATGGGCTGGGTTGCCAGCACGCTGGCCGAACCCGTCTCTCTTCAACTCTTTCTCAGAAGCGGGCTTAAGAACGTCGATTTTAGCGATTTTCTGTATCCGACCTTCAAGACCGCCATCTTCGGATTGATTATCGGGGTGGTGGGCTGCTTTCAAGGAATGCGGACGCAGGGAGGCACGGCGGGCGTGGGCCGTTCGGTCACCAGCGCCGTGGTTCTATGCTCTTTGTTCATCATTTTGGTGGATGTTGTCCTGGTTCGAGTGATCCTGGTGCTTTCTTCGTGAGGCTGGCATGAAAACACGCACCGGTAAATCGCCTATCGTCGTAAAGGATTTGCGCAAGTCCTTCGGGGAAAAGCAAGTTTTGAACGGAATCAATCTAACCGTAGCGGAGGGCGAGACCGTGGCTGTGTTGGGAAGGAGCGGAACGGGCAAGAGCGTTCTTTTGAGATTGTTGATCGGTTTGGAAGCGCCCGATTCCGGGTCCATTCAGATGGAAGGCCGGGAAATTGTGGGCCTGGATTCGGAAGAACTCAACGAGGTTCGCAAGAAGGTGGGGTTCCTGTTTCAGGAGGCTGCTCTTTACGACTCCCTGACGGTCGAAGAGAACGTTGAATTTCCTCTGATCCGGAACACCGAACTCCCCGCTAGCGAGCGAAAGGACAAAGTGCGGAAGCTGCTGGCCGGCGTCGGAATGGAGCAGGATATGCAGAAACTGCCATCTGAAATCTCCGGCGGGATGCAGAAGCGAGTTGGACTTGCACGAGCTCTGGCGCTGGATCCGGAAATCCTGTTGTGCGACGAACCCACGGCAGGTTTGGACCCGATTACGGCCGCCGAGGTGGGGAAGCTGATTTCACAACTGCAGGCGGAGCGTAACATGACGTCGATCATCGTTACCCACGATATTCATGGCGCCCGGTCTTTTTCAGACCGCATGGTCGTCCTTCACGAGGGAACCGTTCTGATGGATGGAACCTTCGATGATTTGCAGAAAAGCCACAACCAGTTTGTCTCGCGGTTCTTGAGTGACGCCGCCTAGGAGCGTTTTATGTCCGCCTTTCGTTTGGGGCTGTTTATTGTTGCGACGTTGTTGATTCTGACGGCGGGAGTATTCCTGATCGGCGGGAACGAATCGCGTTTTGCGCGCACCTATCGTGTTCGAGCCGAGTTTCGCACCGTCGCCGGCTTAGACAATGGCGCCGAGGTCCGGGTAGGAGGAATTCACTCGGGGACTGTAAAGCAGATCGATCTGCCGTCGCGTCCGGACGGCAACGTCACGGTGGTGATGGATCTGCGGAGCGCGACTCATGAAGTTGTCCGAAAGGATTCGGTCGCGGCCATCCGGTCGGAAGGTCTTCTGGGAGATAAATACGTGGAAATCACTTTTGGCACGCCGGAAGCGGCCAAGCTCAAAGAAAACGACACGCTCCAAAGCGAAGCTCCCTTCGAATTCTCCCAGCTCATGAAGAAGGCCGACCAAATTCTGGACGCTGCCAAGGGCGCCACGGAAAATATCCAGAAGACTGCCGCCAACCTTAGCTCTATCAGCGCCAAGATCAATGGAGGGCAAGGGACCGTGGGGGCGCTAATCAACGATAAGACGGTCTACAAAGAAGCCGCTGCCGGCGCCACAGAGCTGCAGGAAAACATGGAAGCGCTGAAGCACAACTTCTTCCTCCGTGGATACTTCAAGAAGCGCGGTTACGAAGACGCCGCCGACCTGACCAAACACGAAATCTCGCAGCTGCCCAGCGGACCGGTCCTGAAAGCATTTATCTACGATTCGAAACAGATCTTCGACAAGGCCGATACGGCTAAGCTCAAGGATTCAAAAGTCTTGAACGAAGCGGGGAAGTTTCTCCAAGGACAGAAATTCGGTCTGGCCGTGGTAGCGGCATCGGCCGGGATGAAGGGCGACTCGGAGGAGAGCCGCCGTTTGACCGAAGCGCGGGCCATGGTGGTGCGGGACTATCTGGTCAACAATTTTCGTTTGGACGACACCCGTGTGAAGACCATCGGGCTTGGCAAAACCGAACAGCCGGACTCTAGGAACGCCGACTCAAACGGCAACGTCAAAGTGTTGATCTATCCAAGTGCCACGAATCCGTCCGCATCCGCACGCCGGTAACACTCCCCATCCCGGGATTATTGCCGCCCACCATCGCCACAACTTACTGATTCCAGGATCGTTAGTCGAATCGACGGGGCGTACGATTCTCTGTAACAACACGTCCGCTCAAGAATCTAATGGGAATATAGTTACGCCAGTTTAGTTACTACCGACAGGAGCTGACCGGAATGAGAGCCATGGAAGCTGCCCCCCGGGGCCTGACCGCTAGCGAGAGCAACGCTCTGCTCAAGACCTTGATTGCGTTCAAGAAGGGCAAATTTTCGGTTCGGATGCCGGTGGACCAGGGTGGCATGGCCGGCAAGATCGCCGACGCCCTGAACGACATTCTGGAACTGAACGAACATGTGGTTAGTGAATTTGGGCGAATCAGCAAGACTGTCGGCAAAGAAGGCAAGATCGCGCAACGAGCGTCCATTGGCGCGGCGAGCGGGGGATGGGCGGAGTGCGTTGAATCGGTCAACAGCCTGATCGGCGATCTGGTGCAGCCCTCCACCGAGGTGGCGCGCGTGATCGGCGCGGTGGCAAAAGGCGACCTGTCGCAGACCATGTCGCTCGAAGTGGATGGGCGGCCGCTGCGCGGGGAGTTTCTGCATACCGCGCGCGTGGTCAACACCATGGTGGATCAGCTGAATTCGTTCGCATCGGAAGTGACTCGCGTGGCGCGCGAAGTCGGTACCGAAGGGAAGCTCGGCGGACAGGCGGTGGTGACGGGCGTGGCCGGAACCTGGAAGGATCTGACGGAGAGCGTAAACTCGATGGCCAGCAACCTGACCAATCAGGTTCGCAACATCGCCGGCGTGACAACGGCTGTGGCCAAGGGCGATTTAACGACCAAGATCACGGTGGATGCGCGCGGGCGAAATTCTGGAGCTGAAGAACACCATCAACACCATGGTGGATCAGCTCAGCTCGTTCGCGGCCGAAGTGACGCGCGTGGCGCGCGAAGTGGGAACGGAAGGCAAATTGGGCGGTCAGGCGGAAGTGAAAGGCGTCGCGGGCGTGTGGAAAGATCTGACGGATTCGGTCAACTCGCATGGCCGGCAACCTGACGAACCAGGTTCGTAACATCGCTGAAGTTACTACCGCCGTGGCGAAGGGCGATCTTTCGACGCGAATCACGGTGGATGCGCGCGGCGAAATTTTGCAGCTGAAGAACACCATCAACACCATGGTGGATCAGCTCAGCTCGTTCGCCGCTGAAGTCACGCGCGTGGCGCGCGAAGTTGGGACGGAAGGACTGCTGGGCGGCGAAGCGGACGTCCCGGGCGTGGCCGGCACCTGGAAGGATTTGACGGACTCGGTCAACTCCATGGCCGGAAACCTCACCGCCCAGGTTCGTAATATTGCCGAGGTCACCACAGCGGTGGCCAAGGGCGACTTATCGCGCAAAATCACGGTGACCGTTCGCGGCGAAATTCTGGAATTGAAGAACACCATCAACATGATGGTGGATCAGCTGAGCTCGTTCGCTTCCGAAGTTACGCGCGTGGCGCGCGAAGTGGGTACCGAAGGCAAGCTGGGCGGCCAGGCTGAAGTGGAAGGCGTGGCCGGAACCTGGCGCGATCTTGACGGAAAGCGTCAACTCCATGGCCGGCAACCTGACCAACCAGGTCCGCAACATCGCGGGCGTGACTACGGCCGTGGCCAAGGGCGATCTTTCCACTAAGATCACCGTGGACGCCCGCGGCGAAATTCTGGAGCTGAAGAACACGATCAACACCATGGTGGACCAGCTCAATTCGTTCGCTTCCGAAGTGACGCGCGTGGCGCGCGAAGTCGGCACCGAAGGTAAACTGGGCGGCCAGGCACAGGTCCACGGCGTCGGCGGTGTGTGGAAGGATCTTACGGATTCGGTAAATTCCATGGCCGGCAACCTGACGGCTCAGGTTCGTAACATCGCCGAGGTAACCACGGCCGTTGCGAAAGGCGATCTGTCGCGCAAGATCACGGTGGACGTTCGCGGCGAAATTCTGGAGTTGAAAAACACCATTAACACCATGGTGGATCAGCTCAATTCGTTCGCGAGCGAAGTTACCCGCGTGGCGCGCGAAGTGGGTACCGACGGCAAGCTCGGCGGACAGGCGCAGGTGAAGGGCGTGGGCGGTGTGTGGAAAGATCTCACGGATTCGGTGAACTTCATGGCGGGGAACCTTACCGCGCAGGTTCGTAACATCGCTGAGGTAACCACGGCGGTTGCCAATGGCGATTTGTCCCGCAAGATTACGGTAGACGTGCGCGGAGAAATCTTGGAATTGAAGAACACGATCAACACCATGGTGGATCAGCTGAACGCGTTCGCTTCTGAAGTTACGCGCGTCGCGCGAGAAGTGGGTACCGAAGGCAAGTTGGGCGGCCAGGCGGACGTTCGTGGAGTAGCGGGCACCTGGAAGGATCTCACCGATAGCGTCAATTACATGGCGAGCAACCTGACGAACCAGGTGCGAAACATCGCCGGAGTAACCACCGCTGTGGCGCGCGGCGACTTAACTACGAAAATCACGGTAGACGTTCGCGGCGAGATTTTGGAGCTGAAGAACACCATCAATATCATGGTGGATCAGCTTAGCTCGTTCGCTTCGGAAGTGACTCGCGTAGCCCGCGAAGTGGGAACCGAAGGAAAACTCGGCGGCCAGGCCGAGGTGAAGGGCGTCGCGGGTACCTGGAAAGATTTGACCGAGAGCGTCAATTCCATGGCGGGTAACCTTACCAATCAAGTCCGCAACATCGCTGAAGTGACCACGGCTGTCGCCAAGGGCGATTTGTCGCGCAAAGATCACGGTGGACGTGCGCGGCGAAATTTTGGAGTTGAAGAACACCATCAACACCATGGTGGATCAGCTCAGCTCGTTCGCGTCGGAAGTCACCCGTGTGGCCCGCGAAGTGGGTACAGAGGGCAAAGCTCGGCGGCCAGGCGGAAGTTCGAGGCGTCGCCGGAACATGGAAGGATTTGACGGACAGCGTCAACTCCATGGCAGGAAATCTTACGGCGCAGGTCCGCAATATCGCGCAGGTGACCACGGCCGTCGCCAATGGCGACTTGTCGCGCAAGATCACGGTAGACGTGCGCGGAGAAATTTTGGAGTTGAAGAACACCATTAACACCATGGTGGATCAGCTGAACTCGTTCGCAGCGAAGTAACCCGCGTGGCCCGCGAAGTGGGAACCGACGGAAAGCTGGGCGGCCAGGCCGAAGTGAAAGGGCGTCGGCGGAACATGGAAGGATTTGACGGACAACGTGAATTTCATGGCCGCCAACCTGACCACACAGGTGCGCGGCATCGCGAAGGTAGTTACGGCGGTGGCGAATGGCGATTTGAAACGCAAGTTGATTCTGGAAACCAAAGGTGAGATCGCGGAGCTGGCCGATACCATCAACGGCATGATCGATACGCTGGCGACCTTTGCCGACCAGGTGACCACGGTGGCGCGCGAAGTCGGGATCGAGGGTAAGCTGGGCGGCCAGGCGCGTGTCCCAGGCGCGGCGGGAATTTGGCGCGATTTGACCGACAACGTGAACCAGCTGGCGGCCAATCTGACGACTCAGGTGCGCGCCATCGCCGAAGTGGCTACCGCCGTGACCAAGGGCGATTTGACGCGTTCGATCGCGGTGCAAGCTCAAGGCGAAGTTGCCGCGCTGAAGGACAACATCAACGAGATGATCTTGAATCTCGCCGCTACCACCCGCAAGAACAACGAACAGGATTGGTTGAAGACCAACATCGCGAAGTTTACCGGAATGATGCAGGGCCAGCGCGATCTGTTGACGGTGGCTCAGCTTGCTTCTTTCCGAGCTGACGCCGCTCATCGGCGCGCAGCACGGGACGTTCTATATTGCGGAGAAGGCTGATGAGACCGTTCTGAAGCTGCTGGCGGGTTACGCGACGGACCATCGCGCCGATACGCCGCAGCAGTTTCGAATCGGACAGGGGTTAGTGGGCCAGTGCGCCAAGGAGAGAGCGCGCATCCTGGCTACCAATGTGCCGAAGGAATACATCCGGATCAATTCCAGTCTGGGCGGCGCGGCGCCGGTGAGCATCGTGGTTCTGCCGGTGCTGTTTGAAGGCGACGTGAAGGCGGCCATCGAACTTGCGTCGTTCGGACAATTCAGCGACGTTCACCTGGCGTTTCTCGATCAGCTCACGCAATCGATCGGCATCGTCTTGAACACCATCGCCGCGACCATGCGCACCGAGCAGCTGCTGCAGCAGAGCCAGGCGCTGGCCGAAGAGTTGCAGAGCCAGCAACAGCAATTGCAAACCACCAACGAGGAGCTTCAGGAAAAAGCGCAGCTGCTGGCGGAACAGAAGACCGAGGTGGAAACCAAGAACCAGGAAGTGGAGCAAGCCAAGAAGGCGCTGGAAGAGAAGGCCGAGCAGCTTTCGTTGACTTCCAAGTATAAGAGCGAGTTCCTCGCCAACATGAGCCATGAGCTTCGTACGCCGCTCAATAACCTGCTGATTCTGGCCCGAATGTTGTCGGAGAACACCGACAAGAACCTGACATCGAAACAGGTGAAATTTGCGGAAACCATTCACACTTCCGGAACCGATCTGCTGGCGCTGATTAGCGATATTCTCGATCTCAGCAAGATCGAATCGGGCAAAATGGATGTCGAGATCGGCGGCGTCCGTTTCGTGGAGCTTCAGGATTACTGCTCGAAGACGTTCCGTCACGTAGCGGACGGCAAGGGTCTGGACTTCACCATCGACCTGGGCGGCATGCTCTCTTCGGAGGTGATGCACACCGACGCCAAGCGCTTGCAGCAGGTTCTAAAGAATCTGCTCTCGAATGCCCTCAAATTCACCGAGCATGGGTCCGTGTATCTCAACATCGACAGGACCGGCTCGGGATGGACTCCTGGACACCCCATCCTTTCGCGCGCGAAATCGGTAATCGCATTCTCTGTTTCCGACACCGGAATCGGGATCCATACCGATAAGCAGCGGATTATTTTCGAGGCGTTCCAACAAGCCGACGGAACCACCAGTCGCAAGTACGGAGGAACAGGATTGGGGCTCTCCATCAGCCGCGAACTGGCTCGCTTGCTGGGAGGCGAAATTCGCTTGCAAAGCGTCCCGAACGTCGGCAGCACTTTCACGCTCTATTTGCCACAGACCTATATCGCTCCCCTGCAGGTTCCCAAGAGCGAGGCCCTCAAGACCACGCCTGTAATGCTGGAACAAGCGGCGATAGTTCCGGCCACCGAGGTTGACATGATTCTTCGCTCACCTTCTCTCAGCGATGAGGAACTGGTGGAGGATCTGGTCATTGATGACGACAGGAACATAATTGAGCCCGATGAGTCGCCATTATTGATTGTGGAAGATGACATCACCTTCGCGCGGATTCTGGTAGACATGGCCCACGATCGAGGACTGAAGGCGCTGGTATCTCTGCGCGGCATTAACGCGATCTCGCTGGCGCGCGAGTTCAAGCCTGGCGCGATCACACTGGACATCAATCTTCCGGATATCGCTGGCTGGACGATTTTAGACCGGTTGAAGCACGACACGGCGACCAGGCACATTCCAGTTCATATCATTTCCGGCGATGAGGATCGCCGGCGCGGGCTGGCGCTGGGTGCGATGACCTATCTCGAAAAGTCGGTACCGAATGATTCTCTGGTGGAAGCCTTCGCTACGATCGAGCACTCTGCTCAAACCCGGGTTAAGAGGCTGCTGGTAGTGTGCCCGGATGAGACTGAACGGGACGCCATCTCCGGAATGCTGGGGGCCGCCGACCTGGAATTGATCGAAGTTGAAAATAGCGGCGAAGCATTGGCCGCGGTGAAGCAGGACCATCTGGATGGGATCGTGATTCACTTTCCGCCTGACGACATCGGATCCCTGGAACTTGTCGAGAGCATTCAGGGCGAAGTCAGCCCATACGTTCCTCCCATGATTATCTTGAGAACACGGGCCATGTCCGAGACGGAGGAACTGGATTTCGCTCGTCTTGCGCGAGCCACCGTTTTGAGGCAGGCACGCACCTTGGAGGATCTCCTAGATCACTCGGTGTTGCTGCTTCACCGCGACGAAAGCCGGCTCAGGCCCGACCAGTGCCGGATTCTTCGTCAGATGCGCGAAACGGATTCGGCGCTGATTGGCAAGACGGTGCTAGTGGTGGACGACGACGTACGCAACATCTTCGCGCTCACCAGCCTTCTGGAGGATCATAAACTGCTGGTCATGCACGCAGAAAATGGCCGCTCGGGTATCGATCTGCTGAAGAGCAACCCGGACATCGATTTGGTGCTGATGGATATCATGATGCCGGGAATGGATGGCTATGAAACGACGCGGGCTATCCGGGAGATTCCTAAATTCCGATCTCTGCCGATTATCGCTCTAACCGCAAAGGCGATGAAGGGAGATCGGGCCAAATGCCTGGAAGCTGGCGCTTCCGACTACATTACCAAGCCAGTGGATTTGGAGCAGCTCTTCTCAGTGCTTCGGGTCTGGATCAGCCGCAGCAATGAACTGGCCCAGATGGCCGTTTCAGACGCATAGTACTCGTATGGCATCGATTCTCGCTGGAAGGATTTGAATAGATGGCGACCGCAGTCGGAAATGTCGTGGGCGGAGAGCAGCCGCTGGCTCAGGACCGGGTCAAGATTCTGTTGGTTGACGATTCCGCCGAGAATCTAGTGTCCCTGGAAGCGACGCTGGATGGGCTGGGACAGGAACTGATTCTAGCGCGATCCGGCATGGAAGCATTACGGCATCTCCTGGAACACGATTTCGCGGCCGTCCTATTGGACGTGAAGATGCCAGAGATGGATGGCTTTCAGACGGCGGAGCTGATCCGCGCGCGCAGACGGTCGCGCCACACTCCTATTCTGTTCCTTACTGCTTATAAGAGCGACGAGCACTTGTTTCGCGGCTACGACCTTGGCGCCGTCGACTTTCTATTCAAACCGATTGTTCCCGAGATTCTGCGATCTAAGGTCGGGGTGTTCGTCGAACTGAGCCGCAATACCGCGCTTCTGGAACGCCAAACCGCGGTCTTGAGCAAAGCGGAACAGAAATTCCGTTCACTCCTTGAAGCGGCTCCCGATGCGATGATCATCAGCACCGAGGACGGCAACATTACATTGGTGAATTCGCAAGTGGAAGTAATGTTCGGACTCAAACGCGAGGATCTGATTGGACAAAACATTCGCCTGCTGGTGCCAGCCTGGAGTGGCCGGTCCATAGCGACTCCCGCGTCACCCAAGGAACTTCAGGCGCGCCGCAGGAATGCAATGGAATTTCCAGTGGAGATCAGTCTAAGTCCTCTACAGACCGAAGAGGGTCTCCTAGTCACCTCGGCGATACGGGACATCACGGAACGAAAAAGGGCGGATGAGGAGATTCGTGAGCTGAACACCAGCCTTGAGCAGCGGGTAGCCCAGCGGACGCAGGAACTCTTGAAGTCGAACGAAGCTCTTCGCCAGTCGAATGACGACCTGAATCAGTTCGCTTACGCGGCCAGCCACGATCTTCAGGAGCCCCTCAGGATGGTGGCGCTTTTCAGTCAAATGCTTCATTCCGCCTATGCGGGCCGGCTAGGCAATGACGCCGATGAGTACATATCGTACGTCGTCGGCGGAGCGCAACGAATGGAGCAACTCCTGAAAGATCTGCTGGCGTACTCTCAAGCCGGATCGCCCAATGAAGGCCCTTCGTCACCCGTGGATTGCGAGAAGATCTTGCAAGAAGTGTTGTTGAATTTGCAGGCGTCCATTGAGGAAAGCGGCGCTTCGGTTACCTGGAGCGATTTGCCAACCGTTCCGGCGCACCAGGTCCGGCTAGTCCAGCTTTTGCAGAACCTCGTCGGAAACGCGATCAAATACCGGAGTTCCGATGCTCCCAAAATTCACATCTCAGCCTGCTGTCGCGACACCGAGTGGCTTTTCTCGGTGCAGGACAACGGGATCGGGATACCACACGAATACGCGCAGCAGATCTTTGGCGTCTTCAAGCGGCTGCATGATCAGAGCTATCCCGGAACGGGCATTGGGCTAGCGATTTGTCAGCGTATCGTGGAACGGTATGGCGGCCGTATTTGGCTGGAACCCACCGGTGGACCCGGCTCACAATTCTGCTTCACGCTGCCGGCGTCGGCCAGGGAAGTTCCTTAGTCAGGTGCGCGCTCTGGCGACGTCATCGTAGAAGACCGAGAAAAACTCGCCGTTCCAGCGGACGTTCACCAGGCCCGATTTCGAGACCGCGCCCTCCAGTTCGATGCTGGCGCCGGTAGGAATGTGAATTAACGTTTCCGTTGGGCTCCTAAGAGTACTTCCAGGGTGCTCCTGGAGCTTGACGGCGCTGACGGGGGCTAAGAGCGTGAAACGGGCTGGTTCCGATTCTGTCACGAAATCCACCTTGTGCAAGCTTATCATCTCAGCGCGGCTTTTTCGCCGGGCCGCCTTGCTAAAATGGACAATGTCAACGCGGATCTCAAGGGCACGATGGGAGCCGCTCTGGTTCCTATGCACTCCGAGCCGCCCCAAGACGAGATCCAACGCCTCCGCGCGCATTTACACCGATTGGAACAAGATACACAACGTTTTTTGGACGGCGCTGTACACGACTTTCGTTCCGCGCAGCGAGCGATCAGTATCTCCATGGAAATTCTGCGTGGCGCCCTTCCAGTTCAGCTGGACCGCGATGCCGCGGAGGCCTATCGCGAGATGCAGAGCGGCGGCGCGAAAATGAACGCAATTCTGAGTGGCGTAAGCAGCTACGCCCTCTGTGCGTCCGCTTCGACATATTCGTTTCGGCTGGTTGCCACGGAAACGGCCCTGCGATTGGCCCTGGCGAGTCTCGAATCGGAAATTCGAGATGCCGGCGCCGTACTTGTCCCTGGCGAACTTCCCAGTGTGCTGGGCGATGTCCGGCGACTTACCGAGTTGTTTCGAAATCTGATCGGCAATGCTCTTAAGTATCGTGGCGCCGCTGTTCCCCGCATAGAGATTGGCGCCACCCGGGATTCCGATGACTGGATCTTCTCAGTGCGAGATAACGGTGTTGGTATTGATCCCAAGTACTGGGACGGTCTCTTCGTTCCTTTTCACCGGCTGCATGGCAGCGAGATACCCGGAATTGGCCTCGGACTGGCGATCTGCAGGAAAATAGTGGAAGCGCATAGGGGGAGCATCCGCGTCGAATCGGAAGTAGGGCATGGCACCGCCTTTTTATTCACTTTGCCGGTGGAGGAAGTGCGCCGAGAAGGGAAGCTTATGAGCATTCTGTTGGTGGAGGATAGCGACGGTGACGTATTCCTCGTACGGCGGGCTTTGGAGAAGCACGGTTTAAAGCACGACTTGATCGTGGCTCGCAACGGCGAAGAAGCTCTGCAATTGCTGGATCTGGCTGAAAAGGGTCCGATCGCCGAGGCGCCCGAAATAGTCCTGCTGGATTTAAATCTTCCCAAGGTGAATGGCAGCCAGATCTTGTCTCACATTCGCCAAACGCAAGCCCTGGCCCGCACGCCGGTAATCATACTTACGTCTTCGGACTCGCCGGCAGATCGCGATCTAGTGCTGGAGCTTGGCGCGAATGCGTATTTTCGAAAGCCAACGGACCTCCAAAGCTTTCATGGAACTAGGGCAGGTGGTTAAGCAGATTCTGGCGGCCCGATAGTACTGCTCATGGTGCAACAACGCTTTGACGGAAGTCCCTACCGTCATCAGGAAATCGCTGAGCGTTCAGGGTCTTCACGATGAATGCATTCGGCTCCGAGGTTCACCGATCTCTGCCGTTCGCTCTCCGAGTTGGACGAAGTAACGATTGCCACCGGCACGCCGGCAAAACGTTGATCCTCGCGAAGAGTCTTCAGTATTTCGAAGCCCCCAATCCTGGGCATGTTCAAGTCGATGACGATAAGATCCGGCAAGGGCCCCTCGCGAGGCTAGACCCTCGATGCATGCCTCGCCATCGGTATAGCGTTCGAGTTCGAAACTTACTTCGGACATCCGAAGAGCCTCCTTGAAGAGCCAGACATCAGCGTCATTATCTTCAGCCATCAATATTCGTACTACGGGCGGGATCTTCATTTTGGGCAGGGCGAACTTAAACGTCGCCCCTTGTCCTGCTTCTGATTCGACCCAGATGCGGCCCTGATGTTTCTCGATAATTTTCTTGCACAAAGCCAAACCGATTCCCGTTCCCGAATACTCCCGGCCATGCAGACGCTTAAAGAGATCGAAGATCGTCTGATGATACCTTGGGGCGATACCGATGCCATTATCGGCGATCGCAAATAACCACGCCGCACCCTCCGGCGCCGCAGAAACCCGGATCTGGAGGGGCTGAGCCGCCCGATACTTAATTGCATTCCCAATCAAGTTTTGAAAGACTTGAACCATGCCGCCCATTTCGCCGCATAACCACTGGCAGCTCTCCTGTATCGATGGTGCAGCCCGACTCGGCGATCCCATGCTTCAGATTGCTGAGGGCCCACTGGAGAGCCCCTTTTGAATCCACCGGCTCCGCCGGACTTCCATCGGAGTTGATGGTGGTCGAGAAGGTCAAGAGATCACGAATGAGCGTTGACATGCGCTGGGCGGCCCCGACCACGGAATCAATCAGTCCGCTCTCTTCCTGATCGAGCTTATCTGCCGCAGCTTTCCCTGAGGGACTCACTCAAACTGGAAATTGTACGCAGCGGCTCCTGGAGATCGTGCGACAAGACGTAGGCGAACTGCTGGAGGTCCGCGTTCGAGCGCGCTAATTGCGTAGCCTGTCTTTCCAATACCTGTTCAGCAAGTTTACGCTCGGTAATGTCTCGCGCGATCTTCGAAGCCGCGACAATCCGGCCAGATTCATCGTAAACCGGCGAAACTGTCAGTGAAATGTCTATGAGCTGCCCATCTTTTCTGACGGCGGACTGTTTCATAGTGCTCAACGCGTTTACCATCCTTGATACGGTTGAGAATCTGGCGCATTTCGTTGAGGAAGCCAGGCGGCGAAATTATCGCGATCGGTTGACCGACAGCTTCCTGCGGGGTATATCCGAAAATCCGTTCGGCGCCCTGGTTCCAACTAATGATGATTCCGTCGAGATTCTTGCTGATAATCGCGTCGTCGGAAGACTCGACTATCAGAGCCAGGAGTCGTTGGCTTTCGTCAAACGACTTGGCGGAGAGTGCGCCGTGCATTAAGCTCCTCAGAGGGCTGCGCAGTTTCCGTTACAGGATGCGGCCTGGTCAACCCCTGTATGGGACGCCCCTCGCGATGGAGTGTTTCGCTGCTGGGCCGGACGGGAAGCTTCTCCGTTCCACTCTGGACCGGGCTTCGCGGCGAGCCCGCAACAGCCTGATTCGGATCGCAGTCTCCGTTACACCTTGCTCATCGGCGATTTCACCCGGCGTGACACCGATCATGGATTGTTCCAAGAGACGGCGATCACAGGGACGACAGAATCCTAGAATCCTGGCCACATCGATGGCGGCTAGATCAAGGCCCGCTGTTTTGTCGCCGAACTCGTGCGCGGGCAGCGGTTTTCTGCGCAGCGAATTGCGATACACGTTGAGAGCAATCGTATTTACCCACATGACGACGAAGCTTTCATCGCGCAGCTGGCTAAGGCGCTCCAGGCCTTTGACCCAGGCAGCCTGCGCCACTTCTTCCGCGTTGTCGCGTTGCAGTCCTCGGGAAATCAGAAATCGAACCGTCAGATCAAATCCTCGCTGGTACGCTGTTCCATATCTGTCGTTGGTCATTTGCGGGTTGAGACTCCTCTTCGTACTCCTAAGTCGTTTCAGCGGCACGTAAGATACCAGGCCGTCCTAACCATTTGACGAATAGCCCGTTAGCTGAATATTTGCGAGTTGGGATGGTTATGCAATTTCTGCACACAAGTGCAGAATCTGCACAGCCCTGAGAAACTTCGTGCAAGAACTGACTTGGAGGTGTTCGGGGCTTCGTCTCAGCGAAATCCGCCAAGCAAGTAAGCGACGAGAAGAATCACTAGGATTGTGCCCACGCTCACCCCGGCTCCGCCCCCATAACCCCAGCGACCATATCCGTAGTAGCCGCCGCCGCCGGCGAAAAGCAAAATCAGAATCAAGATGATTAGCAACATCGATTTCTCCTTGGCAAGTTCAAACTCATTAGCGAGTGACCTGCCAGGTTTTCTAAGAGCAACCGCAGGTCCAGTCTTTATTCAGACTTTGGCGTAACACTAAAAGATCGGAGCGCCTCTAATCAGCGAGATTCGATTTAGAAGACGAGAGGCGAAAACAAATGAGCAATGTAAAAGAAAAGCTAAAAGACAAAATCGACGATGCCGCCGATGCCACCAAGAAAGTGGTGGATCAAGTCGTCGACAAATCCAAAGACGTAGCGCGGAGCGCGGGTGAAAAGCTGGAGCGGGGCGGGAAGCGCCTCCAGAAGACCTGACGACGAGGAGTATCAAACCATGAATATGCGACGAAGCCTTTTAACAATTGCGATCTGTGCGGCATCCATAGCGGTCATGCCGGCCGCTAAGGCGCAAACTTCCGACACTTCCCCCAAGCCGGACAACACGGTCGTGAATCAGCGCGATCGAGAGCCAGGCCAAGCCACCGCCGATCAGCAGAAGGAGAATCGCAGCGACCGCGAATTGACGAAGGACATTCGCAAATCGATCATGGCCGACAAATCCCTGTCGACCTATGCGCACAACGTCAAAATTATTAGCCAAAACGGAACGGTGACGCTGAAGGGTCCGGTGAAATCCGAGGACGAAAAGAACTCCGTCATTGCGAAGGCGGCCGCCGTTGCCGGTGGCGCCGACAAGGTAACCGACCAGATATCGGTTAAGCAGTAAATCTAAATCAAATTTAAAGGAGACATAACCATGGCTGGCAAAAACACAGCAGTGTTTGGCATTTATAAAAATATCGCGCAGGCAGAGCGCGCGGTCGATCGTATCCTTGTAGCGGGATTTGCGAACAATGACATCTCAGTCCTGCTGCCCGACAACCAGAGCACGAAAGAGTTCGCGCATGAGAAAAACACCAAGGCTCCGGAGGGTACAACCACCGGTGTAGCTACCGGAGGCGTGGTGGGAGGGACACTCGGCCTTCTGGCAGGCATTGGGGCACTGGCGATTCCCGGCGTCGGGCCGTTCATCGCAGCCGGGCCTATCATGGGCGCGCTCGCTGGTCTGGGCGTGGGCGGCGCGGTGGGTGGATTCATCGGGGCCCTGGTGGGTATGGGAATCCCCGAGTACGAAGCCAAGCGGTACGAGGGTCGCGTGAAGGCGGGCGGTGTGCTGCTCTCGGTCCATTGCGATACTTCGAATGAAATCTCCCGTGCTAAGGATCTTCTAAAAGAAACTGGCGCGGAGGATATTGCTTCTGCCGGCGAAAAGAGCGTGAGCACGCACGGGGTGGAGTCGGTCGCCCGCTAGGGATAGGGAGGGCGCTGGAGGTTGGAGGACTATAGGGTTCTCCAACCTCGCGGGAGTTCACAGGACATCGCGAGCCCCTGCCCATCGCCGGAGTGCTTCCTGAAGACGCTCTTTGTCCAGGGGCTTGGTCAGATAATCATCCATGCCGAAGGAAAAGCATTTTTCCCTTTCGCTTTGGAAGGCATTCGCGGTAACGGCGACAATCGGTATCGACGACGCATCTTCCCCCAAACTCCGGATCTCCTGGGTAGCTTGGAACCCGTCCATCACCGGCATCTGCACATCCATGAAGATGAGATCGTAGCGCCGGTTTTTGACCTTCGCGACCGCCTCCGAACCGTTTTCAGCCACTTCGATAGCGTACCCAAGATTGATCAGTTGGTGACTTAGCACCTTTTGATTGATCCGATTGTCTTCGACGATGAGAATCGTTCCGCGATCCTGCTCGCGCGGCGAGTGGTCTTCCACGGGACTGGACTTGAACCAGCCGGGACGTCTGTTCCCAGGCCCAGTTTCGCTGTGAACCAGAACGTGCTGCCCTTGCCCGGGAAGCTTTCAAACCCGACCTCTCCACCCATCAGCTCCACCAGCGCTTTGATATCGCGAGACCCAGCCCAGTTCCACCGTACCGCCGCGAAGTGGAGGTCTCCGCCTGGCTAAAACTCTGAAAGAGGCGCTTTTGCGCTTCCACGGGTATTCCGATTCCCGTGTCGGAAACCGATGCGCGCAGCCATATGCAATCCGGCCCGGAGCTATTGTCGGCGGAAAATGAAACGCGAACCGTTCCCGCGCTCGGTGAACTTGACTGAATTGGAGAGAAGATTCAGCAGAACTTGCCGAACACGCAAAGGATCGCCCGCTAGCAGGTCCGGAATTTCATCGTCGACTGCCACAACTATTTCCAGATCCTTGGCGCGCGCTGCCGGGCTTACCAGACTTACCGAATTTCGCACCAAGTCCCGCAATTTGAAATTGGCCGTTTCGAGAGTAAGTTTGCCGGCCTCGATTTTAGAAAAATCCAGAATGTCGTTGATGATGGTAAGCAGCGAAGTGGCGGAGAATTGGATTCCCTCCAGATACTCGCTTTGGCCAGCCGATAGCGGCGTGTCGGCAAGCAGACTTCCCATACCAAGGATGCCGTTCATGGGCGTTCTGATCTCATGGCTCATCATGGCCAGAAACTCGCTCTTGGCCTGATTGGCGCGCTCGGCCTCGGCCTTCAAGTGTTCTTCCTGCGCCAATTTCCGGTCGAGCTCCGCGGTTCGATCCGCGACCAGCCGTTCCAATTCGTGCTGACGACGCACCAGAATCCGAACTCGCCAGCGCCAAACCAGGCAGCCAAGAAAAGCGATCCCGAGGACCACTGCGATGTTAAATGGGTGAGTGCGCCACCAGGGCGGCTTAATCTCGAAGGAGAATTCGCTCTGCGAGGAGGTCTTGCCGCTGCTGGAATCGACGGCTAGCGCTTGGAACGAATACCGGCCGGGCGCCAGTTCGGGATAACGAACCGTGTGCTCCGCCGTTTCCACCCAATCATCTTCCAAACCGACCAGGCGGTAGCGAAACTTCAGCGCCTTTTCGTTGCGCAAGCGTCAACGACGCCAGCGAGACGGTCAACGGATCATGCCTCCAGGCCAGTTCGCCGTTGTTGAGCAGCTCCCGGGCTCCGTATTCGACTTGGACGAAGATCGGCGGTGGTGGTGGAATCAGGGGCGGCGCGATTGGTACCAGGAAATGGGATAAGCCACCGCTGGTTCCGATCCAGACTGAGCCGTCGCTATCTTCCAGGAACCCGTGGGCGTCAGTGTCGTCCCAGATGAGTCCGTCGCCCGCCGTGTACCGGCGCCAGGACCGGCCGTCAAAAATCTCAACCCCGTGATCCTCGCCAAACCAAACCCAGCCACGGCTATCCACCCGCAAAAACACGACTTCGTTCGAAGACAAATGCGGCGTCGTAAAGCCTGCGACGTGGCCGTTTCGTAATTGGAAGCGCGCTACCCCTGGTCCCGCTGCCGTTGATCCACAAGCCGCCCGATTTGTCGATCGCCAGATCCGAAAGATGATGGCCGAGCTTCGCCATTGAGATATCGACGCGAGTCCAATTCGGGTCGTCAAAGCGAAACAGATACTCCAGGGAAATGGCCCAAATCCGGCCCTCGGAATCCTCCGCCATGTCCTGGATCTCTTGGCTGCCGGACTCGAGCGCCGTCAGCCCAGTGAAACTCGGCTCGGCCATGACGGTGTTCACTCAAAAAGAGGCCTTGATCGGTAGAAGCCCAGACGCGATCGCGGGAATCGACAAACACGTGCAGTACGTGCGGCAAATCTGAGTTGCCACCCGTGCAGCGTAGCTTCATCTATCTGGACCAGCTTGCCTTCATAGGTGGCCGCCCAGAGAAAGCCGTCCTTCGACTTCTCCAGGGACATGCACCGGGAGAGGCGAATCGATGCCGGCTTCCGACCAGGATCGGAACCTGGAGGAGCCCGGTTCAAGTATGCTTAGCCCGTGTTCGTCAGCGACCCAGATCCGCCGGCGAGAGTCTTGCTGAAGCGCCCAGATCTCGTCGCTGTGCAGACCTTGTTTCGTGGTCCAATGTTCCCAATCGCCGTAGCCCTGCCATTTCCGCAAGCCGTGACCGAGCAAGCCGAACCAGACCATGCCTTCGCGATCCTGAATAATTGATGCGACCGTTCCTTTCCCAAACCCTTGAGCTTCTGAAACGATCTCCCATCGTCCGTTCCGATAGCGGCCAACGTCCGAGCCAAAACTCGCGAGAACCGCCCCGCGCGATCCTCCGCGAGACTAAGATACGTAACATCGCTCGGAACATATCCCGCGGGATTGCGAATGTCGAATTTCTTGTGTCCCGGGGCCAATACCGCAATATATTTTGGCCCACGGGCCCACAACTCTCCGTTCGCTCTGAGCAGGAGACATCTCCAGTTGTCCTCCGGCAAGCCGGAAGATGGTCCGTACCTCAGCAGCTTCCCATGTCGCGATCTCGCATAAGCCTCTTCCGCATCCAATAAGGACACTTCCGTCCGGCTTGGCCAGCACGCTGCTGACGGAGCTCTGATCGATTTGGCCGTTCTTGCCGGCTAGCTGCAGCGGGTTGGCCTGCCAGGAACGTCCACCATCTTTCGACTTGACCACTAGCACTCCGAACTGCGTGACAGCGTAGACCTGGCCGTCGGACGAGGCGAAAGGGTCGAATCGTAGGGAATTTTCAAATTTTGATGCTGGTAGGTGACCGTCGAAAAGTTTCGTTGGCCGGTACTGAAAGGCCAGCCCGTCACGCGTTCCGACCCACAATCGCCCATCCCGGTCCAAGCTCAACGCCCTGACGAATCCGCTGGGCAAGCCTTCCTTTTCTCCGAACTGCCAAAAACGCGAGCCATCGTATTGATAAAGGCCGCTTTCCGTCCCAATCCAAAGAAACCCTGAACGATCCTGAAGCAGACAGTTAACGCTGAGATTTCCGAGTCCGTCGACGTAATCCTTGAAGGAGTATTGTTGCCCTACACAGAGACTTGAGCCCCAGAACACGCCGAGGGAATAAAGAGCCGCTCGCTTTGCGGACGTAGCCATGCTCTTGGTCCCATCGACAGCAAAAGACGAATAGTCGCTAGTACTACGGGGCTGCGGTAACGTTGCGATAGCAAAGGGGATGCCCGCCGGCAAAAAGACAGCCGGCTCTACAGCTTTGCTCTCAAAGAGTCGAAGGCCAAGATTGAGCTGTCCGCCCTGGTGGCGGCCTCTCTAACCGCTATGGCCCTCGGTGCGTTCCAGTTTTCCGCCAAGCTTCTGGCTCCCGCCGCAGTCGCGGTGGCGGGCCTGGCGTTGAGCGGATGGCTCTATGCCTCGCTGGACCACGAAAGAATCCACGACGATGAAACCCGCTTGGACCAGTTGGTGGCGTCCACCGAAAGCGAAATCAACAGTTGTCTGAGGGTTTACAAGAACGCTCTGCGAGGCGCAGCGGGATTCGTGTCGGCCTCTGGTAAAGTCGACTCCGAGTCTTGGCATCAATATGTGACGCATTTGAACTTGTTCGATCAGTATCCGGGGACTCGAGGTTTGATGCTGGTCCAGCCTGTACCGGACGCGCGGATGAAGATCTTTATGGCCGAGCGTCGGAGGGATCACGCGGCGAACTTTGAGGTTCGTCCCATCCTTGGGACCGAGCAGCCAGCGCCCCTTCTTACCGAACATTTCGTCGTCAGTTTTGCCGAGCCGCCCGTCACTGCCGGACATGTGCTGGGTATGGACCTCGCCCCGGAAACCCGGCGTCACGCGGCTGCGGAGCGTGCTCGCGACACCGGACAAGCCGCCATGACCAGAAACTTGGTGCTGCACGGCAAGGAGGGCGCGGCTCCCGGGAACGGAAAGGGGCTGCTGTTGATCCTTCCGGTGTACCGCGCGGGAGCGCCCAACCGGACAGTGACCGAGCGCCGCGAGGCCTTCCTGGCCTGGGTAGTGGTTTCTTTTAGCGCGAAAGCTTTCTTTGAGGCCGCTCTGAGCTCCGGCTCAGGGGGCGCTCACGTTGGTCGGCGTTTGATGGGCGGACGGATTCCGGAGACTTGATGTTCTCCTCCGATCCGATCGCGGCCGGCCGCTCTTGCAGTTCGCTCGGACCACCCAGTTGCAGCTGGCCGACAATGTCTGGGCCATGGGCTGGAACAGCACATCCAAATTCCCTTACACCAGCAAGGGTCCCGCGGCGTGGCTGGCCGGTTGCACGGCGCTGTTGTCGTTGCTGCTGGCAGGCTTGGTGGCCAGCCTGCAGTCTGTCGGCGAACGGGCATCGGCGCTGGCGGCCGAGCGCACCAAAGAACTGGCGCACGCTCTGCATCTAGCGGATGCCGCGAATCGCGCGAAGTCCGATTTCCTGGCCAACATGAGCCATGAGATTCGCACGCCGATGAACGGCGTGATGGGAATGACGGGGCTGCTGTTGGACAGTCCCTTGACCGAAGAACAAACGGAATGGGCGCAAACCGCCCAGACTTCGGCGGAATCGCTGCTGACCGTTCTCAACGATATTCTCGACTTCTCGAAAATCGAGGCCGGCAAACTCCAAATCGAAACGGAGCCGTTCGACTTGGAGGCCGTAGTCTCGGGGGTCGCCGAGTTGCTGGCCCCGAGCGCCGCCGAAAAAGGAATCGAATTGGCTGTCAGCTGGCCGTCCAATGTTCCACCGGCTGTGATGGGCGATGGCGGCCGTATCCGTCAGGTTCTGCTGAACCTGGCCGGGAACGCAGTGAAGTTCACGTCGCAAGGGCACGTTCTGATCCGGTTGGAATGCGGAGATCTTCACGCCGGTTGCACCCTGGTCCGCATTAGCGTGGAAGACACTGGAATCGGAATTCCGGAGGACATGCAGAAAAGCATGTTCGGTAAGTTCACTCAAGCCGACACATCCATCACACGGCGATTCGGAGGCACCGGGCTGGGCCTGGCCATTAGCAAGGAATTGGTGCATTTGATGGGAGGGCAGATTGGTTTGAAGAGCGCGTTGGACAAAGGCTCGACCTTCTGGTTCAACCTGCGGCTGCCAGTGAAGACCGGCCACGGGACTTCCGAGCAGTGGCGGATACCGTCCGAGACGCGGTTATTGATTGCCGATCCTCAGCCGATCAGCCGCAGCAGTATGAGCGAGATGCTAGGCAGCCGGCATGAGACCGCGGGCACGGCCGCTGAAATGCTGTCCTTAATTCGGAGAGCCAGACGTCCCTTCGACGTCCTGATGATAGACCAGCGCTTCTGGCAAACCTCGCGAAACGAGTTGGAACAACTACTCCAGAAAGAGACCAAGCTGGTGATTCTTGCGCCGCTCGGAATGCGTGGAGATCCTAGTTTGCAGTTTGGCGCGGGAGGGGGCGGCTGGGTGACCAAGCCGGTGCGCCGGTCGCAATTGGCGAAGGTTCTGAAGGCGGTTTGCGGGCCGGTTCTGACTCGCTAGTCGGCTTGCACGTGGTAATACGGGCGGAATTTTCCGCTAGCCTCCGGGAGAATCCGATCGACGATCTTTATCTCCAGGCGAACATCCGGACCAAGCCTGCCTGCCAGAACGCGCTCGATCGCGGTGACAGCTTCCGGCGTAGGGTGCCTTCCTGAAAGCGGCACCAGCTTGACGACAATATCGCCGCTGAGCTCTTGGATGAGCTGATATTGACGCACCCAGGGCGCCTGATTCACTAAAGGATTGACCAGGATATACGGATGAATGCTGCTGCCATCGGGCAGATAAAAGCGATCTACTAAACGTCCCTGAACTCGCGTCAGGGTTGACGATCCCGCTGGGGCCACGCGTCACCAGATCTCCCAGCCGGAAGCGCAGAAACGGCATGGCCCACGAATGGAGTCCGGTGCCAACGAACTCGCCTTCCTCGTCCGGTTCGGCCACTTGTCCGTCGCGCAGAACCTCGGCGATTACCGACCCTTCCGACAGCTGGTAGGAACCAGTGGAAGGGCACTCCCAGGCGATCATGTTGAACTCGTGGCTATCATAGAAGTCAATCACTGGGGCGCGGAATCCTTCGCCTATTTTTTGGCGCATGTCGACGGTCATCATTTCGGAATCCGTGGTGACGATTCTGGGACGGATCCGTTCACGATCCCGGGCGGTCAGGCATCCGGCCAGCCACGCCAGAACGCTAGGGAAACCTCGGAGAATATCCGGTTGAATCTTTCGCAATGTTTCCAAGATGCGATCAGGCGGCCAGAGGCAGTGGATTTCTTCATAGCGCAGAAGCCCGGATCGCATGTAAAGCGGCGTATGATCGAGCCTCCGCGTCACGACGGCGGCTCTTCGGTCCGTGGCGCGCATGCCGAGGCGAAATAGGATCCGCAGGCGATACGCTTGTAACAGCCGATCTTCAAACCATGTCCGGCGAATACTGAGCGGCTCGCCCGAAGAACCGCCGGTCCGATGAACCACCAGCTTGCTGGCATCATAGCCGCGCGCGACGATCTCGTCTACGGGAGCGGCTTGCAGATCGGCGCGTGAGGTGGTGGGAATCTTGTCGAGATCCGCCAGCTTTTGAATATGCCGCGGCTCGAGACCGTGCTGGTCGAACAGCCGCCGATAGTAAGGAACGCGCAGGTACGCGTGCTGTACCAAGGCCTGAAGCCGGTGCAATTGATATCGCCGAATCAGCTCAGGGTCGTTTCTTGTAGCGAGCCCGGAGCACCCGGCGATAAAGCGTTCCAGCACAGGTCCCATCTTACAATTGGGGAACGTGCGGGATCTGTTTCATCCTTGGCGTATTGCATGGCAGTGCCGTGCCGGCCACTACTCCGCCGCTCTGACGCCGCACTGTCCCATTGGCATGGTTGCTTGCATGGACGACAGCCCGGTCCATGATCTTCTCTCGGAAGAGGAGGGCATCCGTTTCTTCTCGATCGAAAAATCACAAGGCCGCCTGGGGGACGATTCGGCGATGAATCAGATCCTGCCCCTCGTAAGAGCGGAGTTAATCGATGCGATGGCTCGGGATTCGCGGGGCTGTTGGGTACTGGCGGCCGCGAGTCCTTCTCAAAGCCTGACGGATTTCGCGGCGGAAACCGGATACCGGCTGATCTCGAACCCACCGGAACTGGCCTCGTGGATCAACAACAAGGCGAATTTCCTGGAAGCGCTTTCTGAACTCGGACTTCCACGAATTCCCGGCCGCTGGGTTCGTCTTGATCAAACCCGCTATTCCGAGCTCGCTTCCGAAATCGGTTCTAGATTCGTCGTGCAGCTTGCGCGAGGAGCTTCAGGGTCGGGAACGGCGTTTGTTGCATCGGAGGCCGATTTCATCGCGGCCGGAGAGCGATTCGGCAGCGCCCTGGTTCACGCTGCTCCGGATCTGGGAGACCTTTCTATCAATATCAATGCGCTGGCGCTGAAGGACGGCGTCATCGTTTCTTGTCCGAGCGTTCAATTGTCCGGTCTATCCATGCTGGGTTCGGAGCGCGGGATGTATTGCGGAAACGACTTCATTGCCGCTCGCGATCTTCCTGTGCCGGTCGTTCGCGATGTTGTCGAACAGACCGCGCAAATCGGAACATGGATTGCGTCGCTCGGGTTTCGCGGCCTATTTGGTCTCGATTTCGTCGTGGATTGTTCGAATTCGAAAGCTTACGCCGTGGATCTCAATCCAAGATGGCAGGGTTCCACCACTCCGCTCTCGCTCGCCGAGGCGAAGGCTGGGCGGATGCCATTGGCAGTCGTGGATCTGGCGCTGCGGATGGGTGTGCTGGGAGAAAGTGAAGTCTTGGCCATGCAAGATGAGTTCCTGCGGCCTGTCGACGCTGCGCATCTCTCGCTGCGGAGCGATGCTTCAGGCTGGCGGGAAGTTAGAGGCGCGCTGCGTCCGGGTGTCTATTCCGAAGATGTGAAATTCAAACGCCATGGCCTGCGGCTGATCGATATCCAAACTCCCGACGAACTGCTAGTCACCGGAGGAGTTCCGCGGCTGGGCGCCAGAATGGGCCCGAAAGCGCACATATTGCGAGTGGTCACTGAACGTCAGGTGATTGACCTGGGGCGATTGCGGCCGCTGGCCGTGGAGCCAGGCCGCTACTCGGCTACTTTACGATGCGCTGGCTCTGAGTCAGATCTAAGAGGGACGACGTCTGTTATCGCGCCCAACTCGGGACACAGATCACAAATGATTTGCTTGTCGCATCTGCTTTTCCGGCATTCCACCGATCCGATGAGGGCGAAATAGAGCCGGCTTAAATGGTCCGTGAGCGCGGCCGCGCAGGAGCACCAAATCGGCTGGACCAAGTTCCGTCCGCAGAAAATTGGCGGCTTGGTCCAACTCGGCGAATCCACGCACGTCTTCGGGCGGGATTCCGGCCGCGAGAGCTACCGGCAGGTCTCGATGGGCATCCTCTCCGACGAACACAATACGATCCATGGATCCCGGAAATGCGTTTCGCCAACTTCGTAATGCGATCGCGCGGGCGGCTAGGTGTATCGGTGACACCCGACCACACCAGAACTTTTCGTTGCGCCGACGCCTCCTCTAGGAACGTGAGTGCCTGCTCCAACGTATCGATGGAGCCGTTGAACTCGTCGCGGATCAACGTAGCGCCACTCGGAAGAAGCGCCGGCTGCATTCTGGCCGTGGTCGGTCGCACGTGCGCCACGGCTTCGATAGCATCCGCAGTTGGCACGCCACAGACATGCGCCGCCGCTAGGGACCCCAACAGGGAATGACGCCAATGAGCTCCAGCCAGCTGGGACTGCACCCATTGATTTTCCTCGGCGGTGTGGGAAGGGCCAAGGTGCAAACGAAAAGACAGCTGGGCCGGCCACTTCGACGAAATGCAGTCGGCCCAAACATCGAATGCCGGCGAGCTGCCAAAACGAACCACCCGCTGTTTCACCGACGCTGCCATCGAAGCCACGTATCCGTCGTCCCCATTGAGAACGGCGACGCCATTCGGGCGTAGCGCGGCGAGCAGACGCGCCTTCTCGGCAGCGGTGTTGTCCAGCGTGCGGAACTCCTTCCTATGCGTCCGCGCCACCGCCAACACGACGGCGACATCCGGCCGCACCAGGCGCGCCGAGCGGCGCATGAGCCCGAACCCGTTCCCGGCGACTTCAATGACGGCGAAGCGATGCCAGGGCCGCACGCGCAAAAGCGTCTTGGGCACGCCCGAATAGTCGTTTTGATTCGCGAAGGTGGCAAGCGTAGGACCTTGCGAGGCAAAAATGGCGGCCATGCACTCCTTCGCGGTTGTCTTGCCGACGCTACCAGTGACGGCGATGAAAGTGGTGCGAAACATCATCCGCCGCCACACGAACGCCGCCGCGTACATCAGGGCCACTTTGACATGCCACAGAGCGAGGCTCACAGGCCGCAGAGTTCGCCGGAGCTCCATTGGCCCGCAGGATATCACGCGGCTAGAATACAAGATGATGCTCAAATGGCCCGATGTTCTGAATTTGGCGAAGAACGGCAATCCCGCGCCGGATCGCAAGGTGGTCAAAACGGACGCCGAATGGCGCAAACAGCTGAGTGACGAGGAATATCACGTCACCCGGGAGGCCGGAACCGAGCGCGCCTTCAGCTCGGCAATGTGCAGCCTCTTTGAACCGGGAATCTATTCCTGCCTCTGCTGCGAAACCGTTCTTTTCGATGCGTCGGAGAAATTCGAGTCGCATACCGGTTGGCCATCCTTTACACAGCCCATCCTGGCCAACGTCATTGCCTACCGGTTCGATGGGCCCGCGTTCCTGAAGCGCGTCGAAACCATCTGCAATACCTGCGATGCGCACCTGGGCCATGTCTTCCCGGATGGACCGCCTCCCAGCGGTCTGCGCTACTGCATGAACGCGGTAGCGCTGCGGAAGGTCGCCAAAGTCTAAGCCGTTGAAGAAAAAAGCCGAATTGGCCGATGGATTCCTAAAGCATTGGGGAAGCCGACGACCAATTCGAAGGGATCGCACAAGGGCCAGCGCTCCGAAAGGCCGTGGCTGCCTAGCCTCCTGCTATTGGCGCAGTTTCTGACCATCGCTCCCGTTCTTCTCATCGTTTTCGCCGGCGAACAGCAGAGAAGGGCCTCGGATGGATACGTAACCCTCCTGGACGGGCTGGACCGGCTTTCCTTCGCGATTGCGGATCTGGAGAATGACAAGAACGCCGGGGCGGCCTGGCAGGAACAATACGCCGAATATCGTGCCGATCTGGATCGCGCGGTTGCAGCGTCGGCGCCGGCGCCGCAAGTTCGCGAAACTCTAGCCCGAGTGGATTCCATTGTCGCGAGGATGGCAAAGACCGAATTCCGCGCCGATGGCCGGACAGCGCGTTCCGAGCTTCTCAACGCCCAGCGTTCCGTTCGTCTGGAGCTATCGACAACCGGCGACAGCATCGCGCAAAAGACCACTTATCTCAAGGCCTTGGTGGCCGGAGCATGCCTGCTGGCGTTTGGCGTGGTTTTCGTGGTCCGCAGATTCCGCGTCGACGCCGCCATCCAGGGCAAATTGCAACAGGAACTGCGAACCGCCAACGAAGAAGTGATTGCGGCTCTTACCGTCGCCCGCTCGGAATCCGACGCTAAGAACTTATTTCTGGCGCACGTCGGACGTTTGATGCGGACACCATTAAACGCGATTATCGACAAGACCGGGGAGCTTCTGCAAACGGACCTTACGGGGCGGCAGCGGGACTGCGCGCAAACCAGCCTGGAGCAGGCGGAATCCCTCATCAAGGAAGCCGGCCAGGTGGTGGACTACTCTCGAATGGAGTCGGGAAGATTCGAGCTGCAATCCCGGGAATTCGATCCGGGCCGATTGGTGACCGATGTCGTGCAGCTTTTCGTTCCAGTGGCGGATCGCAAGGGCCTCAGACTGAAAAGCTCCATCAAAGGTTTGCCAAGCGCGGTGAAAGGCGACCCAAAACGGCTGCGCCAGGTCTTAGCCAATCTACTGAACAACGCCGTTCGCTTTACCGAAAACGGCGAGATTTCGCTGCGAGTGGAAGCGGCCGCCGGCGAAGAACGGACCAGTCTCCGCTTTGAAGTAAAAGACACGGGTATCGGCATCGCGGAGGAGGCCCGCAAAGCTATCTTCCAACCGTTCGGCCTATTTCAGCCGGTCAACTCGGCCAGCACGTCGATGGGGGACAACAACCAGGGAAGCGGTTTGAGCCTGGCGATTTCGAAAAAACTGGTGGAGTTGATGGGCGGCAAGATCGACGTTGCCAGCGAGCCGGACCGCGGTTCCACTTTCAGCTTCACGGTGGTATTTGAAAGTGTTCGCGCCGGCAAGGAATCCAGCCCGACGATTTCGTCGATCTCGGACAGCATCGAAGCTCTTTCTGTTAGCACCCAGCCACGGAGTGATAAGAAAGAACGGCCCGACAGGCGAACCGAGCTTCGCCATGGAGCCAATTACCCGACGCTGCTCAGGGCCGAAAATGCAGGCATTGCGGTGATCCGGGTATTGGATGTGTCTGCATCGGGGCTGCGCTTATCGGTTCCCTTCCGCCTGCTTCCCAAGACCGAAGTGGAGATTCGCATCGAAGGGACTTCGGTGGCTGGCGTGGTTCGCAACTGCACTCGTATTGCACCCAACGAATTCCATGTTGGCATCCAGATTCCTAGGGAGACCTCAGCGGATGAACAGGAGCGTTTGAATCACCTTCACCTGCTGCGCATCGAACTGACCTGACCGCCCACGATCGTCATTTCTTCAGTCCGAAAGCATAGACTTTCCCGTCCCAAGTGCATATGTAAACCTGGCCGCCCGCGACCACAGGTTGGTTGAAATGGGTGAAACTCGAGATCAGCTTGTTGCTGGAATACAATTCCCGTCCAGTTTCGGCGTCGAGTGCGTGGAGAACCGCGTTCGGGGCGACGCCAGCGGGGGCTTTGATCACCCCACGGGATTCATCGGAAGTTTTGCCGCTCAGAAGTACGTAAACCACGCCGTTCGCCACCGTGGGCGGCTCCGGCGCGTGCATCTCGCGGGACATCCACATGGGCGCGAGCGTTGGTTTACCAGTCGCCGCGTCCAGGCGAACTTCGAACGCCATGGTGCTGCCCTGATCCGCGGCTCCATAGGACTTTGCGAACTGCGGCGCGTCTTTGGCGGGCGGGCCCAGCATGGGCGCATACAGCCAGCGGCGTCCCTGCGGATCCTGCCAAGTTGTAATTCCCCAAATTCCACGATCGTGAAGCTTGGCTTCGTCGTTGCCCCAGCGAGGCGAGGTATAAAGCGGGGTATGGTGATCGGCCCCTCCTAGGTCGTTGGCATCTAGCAAATAGATGACGGATTCTTTCCCAACCACAGCCGCCAGCGTCCACTCTCGGAACGGAAAGACCACCGGATGGCCTGAGCCAAGGTCGAGATCCGTTTTGTTCAGGTATTCGAAGTTCGCTGGAGTGAACGAATCCTGCAAGCGGAAGTTCTTGGGAGTCAGAGCCACTACGCTATTCCCAAACTTGCCGGAAGCGGGATCGTAGGGGCCATCGGCAGTCTGGGCTAAAATGCCTTTCGGTCCTCGGACCAGGCCGCCGCGTCCCCACGCCCCTGACGTGATTCCGGTGTTGGTGTAATACTCCAGCGGGTGCCGAACCGGATCCTTCAAATCCAGAGCCGTAAAGTGGGACTGCATGTCCAGGCAGCCCCGCGCGGTTGGCGAATAAATTACCCCATCGATCAGATTCAGGCTCCAGTTACGCGCGAAAGGATCCGTGAGCCTGGTAGGCGGAATGCGATCTTCCCCATCCGATAGACTGAAGCCGCGAAGCATTCCGTCGCTGGTGGAGACATAAATGATGCCCGCGCCTTTGTCAATTACTGGCGTCGCGTTTTGCGTGTTGGGACAGCGGTAATCGCCTTTTTTGGGCTCTCTTAGGGTGTTGAGGTTGGCCTTTTGCCAGGCGATTTTGCCCGACACGGCATCGATGGCGAATACAGTATTGTCGCTGCCGACCACGAACACACGCGCGGCCGGTCCCTGAGGCGTGCTCACTGTCGCGACCAGGGGAGCCGTCATCGTGGAGAGAACGTATTCCTTCGGAGCAGTGGAAATCTGGGCTGTCCACTTCACCTCGAGCCGGGAGACATTGTCTCGAGTGAGGATCTTCTCGTCCGGGTTGGAGCCAGTGCGTTCCGGATCGTGTCCCCACGTTAACCAGTCATTTTGGGCTGCCGCGAGCCCGGGCAGCAGGATAAGCAACAAGCTGACAACAGGAACCTTGGGCAAAGGCATTATGACTAGCTTGCCCCAAGCCACTTTTCCGCCAGTTTCGCAGGATCGCTCAATAGATCGATCGGGGCGCTTTCCAGCTCCTTGCCTCCATCGAAGAAAACCGCTACCACGCCCTGCGGCGTAGGACGCAACTCCAGCTTTTTAGCGCCTGCTTCCAGACGCAGCGTCGAGTCCACCCAGATAGGACGCACCAGCAGTCGCCTGCGGTGACCGATGTCGCGGCAGGCGGTGAGCAGACCGTCCGTGAATGGTCCGTTGCGCAGGGCTTCGGCGTACGGAGCGATGTCGAGTGCCAACGATCGGGCAGCCTCTCGCGCGGCCGCTTCGCGCGCCAGCGCTTCGGGATCTCTCTCGGTCCGCGACTCCAGCGCCTTCAGATTGTTTTCCAGGTTGTCGAGAAAGCTCATCCTCCTATAGGATAAAGGACGGCAAAGTGATCAGAAAAGCGCATTTCGCGTTGCTCCTGGTGGCGTCGGGGTTGTGCCACGTGAACGCCCAAGGTAGCAGTGACGCCGATGATTACCGGGGCGGCTGGAGGACGGACAAGGGAGAGGCGCACACCTATGAGTTCTCCATCCGGGGCGATAAGGTCAGGGGTATCTACTGCACATATTGCGCGGATGCGACCACGCTGGCTTTTGTCGATGGCACGTTCGGAGCGGATGGCATCACCTTCGCGGTAACGCATGTGAATGCGGACGGCAGCACTGCGTATCAGGACAAGGCCATAGCCAAGTTCGATCACGGCAATTTGATTGTGACCGGCACCAGCGGCGCTCCGGGTGGCGGCAAGTTCGAGCGGACCCTCATTAAGGATCCCCGAGGGCCTGATCCGCTGCCGATCATCGTGTCCAGACTCCCCAAGGCTCCTCCGGTTCCCGCCGTAGCAATCAACCAGCAAGGCGTGGGCGCGCCGCGTCCGCGCTACATCCAACCAGGCCCTTGGAAGTCGGCACTGACCGAGAAAGACGTCATCGGAGTTTGGCTGGGCTTTGGCGTTGGCGCTCCCAAGCAGTACTTCATCATTCGCAAGGTTGGCGATAAGCTCCGCGGAATGGTGTGCGGGACTTGTGACAACCCCTACACCATGGCCGCGCTCGACGACTTCGAGATTCAGGGTGACACTCTAAAGTTCAACATCCTTCACGAAGACTGGGGAGACGGGGAGCTGCCTACTTTTTATAAACACGTCACGGCTCACGTCGGGTGGAACGAACTTCGGTGCACGACGACGGCAGATCATCAGCCCCCGCGGCCTATGCCATCGGGGTTTGTCCCCGGTTTCTCGCTCACCGGGCCTATTCCGATCGAGGCGACTGCCGGAAACCGCTGGCCCGAGTGGCCCCCAAAGAACACTTCCATCCCTTGAACCCGCCATACGGCGGCATTGCATCGTTGCGAGTAAGATATCCATATGCAAAGAACGACCTCGTTGCCGTTTTTGATCGTGTTGCCTTTCTTGATGACCTCGCTGTTACCGGCGCAACAAGGCACCCGCGTGGACGATAACGTTCTCAAGAACACGCCAAGAAGCGGTGACGAGTGGCTTACCTACGGCCAGAATCCCGGGGAAACGCGTTACAGCCCGCTCAAGCAGATCGATGCCACGAACGTAAGCCGCCTGGGGTTGGCGTGGTCGTATGACGTCGGCCAGGGAGGCGGAAATCAGGAGGCGACTCCGCTGGTGTGGAACGGCACGCTCTTCAGCATCACGAATTGGAGCGTGGTTTTCGCCCTGGATGCGCGCACCGGCAAAGAGCGCTGGCGCTGGGATCCGGAAGTGAACCAGACGGCGGTGTTCCCGAGGATCTGCTGTGGCGTTGTGAATCGCGGCTCTGGCGATTTACGAAAACCTGATCATCGCGCCAATCATCGACGGAAGGCTGGAGGCGCTGGATGCCGAAACAGGGAAGGTGGTTTGGGAATCGCGTGTCTCTTATCCGCAGGACAACTACTCCATTACCATGGCGCCGCGCATCGCGAAGGGAAAGGTGATTGTGGGCGTCAGTGGGTCAGAGTATCCGGTGCGTGGGTTCTTTTCTGCTTTCGATGCCAGGACCGGCCAGTTTGCGTGGAAGTTCTACACCGTGCCCGGCGATCCGTCCAAGCCTTTCGAGAATGCGGCCATGAAAAAAGCTGCCGAGACGTGGTCGCCCGAGGCATGGAAGATGGGCGGAGGCGCTACAGTTTGGGACGGAATGGCGTATGATCCCGAGTCGGATTTGATTTACGTTGGCACCGGCAACGCCGGACCGTGGCCTGAGCAGCTTCGTAAGTCGAAAGGCCAACTGTTCGGTAGCCAGGACAATCTCTATGCCTGCTCGGTGTCTAGCGGTGAAGCCGGATACGGGCGAATTGAAATGGTATTTCCAGATGGTTCCTGGCGATTCCTGGGACTACGACAGCGTGCAGCAGTTGATGCTGGCCGATCTCACCATCAAAGGACAGCAGCGCAAAGTCCTGATGCAGGCCAATAAGGACGGTTTCTATTATGTGCTGGATCGGGTTACCGGACAGTTCATCTCGGGCAAGCCATGGGTGCAGGTGTCCTGGGCCAAGGGACTGGACGAAAAGACCGGGCGGCCGATCGTCAACGAAGAAGCGCATTATGGCGGCGAGACCGTGATGCTGACGCCGGGGCCGGGGGGCGGACACAACTGGTCGCCGATGTCTTTCAATCCGAGCACCGGTTTGGTTTATGTTCCCACTTCCAATGGCGGCCAGAACGCATACATGGCGGACGAGAATTTCGTCTACAAGCCCGGCGAAAAGAATCTGGGCATCGTCCGGCCGACGGCGCAGGCCGCGACTCCGGATACAGCCGGCACTTCGACGCCGAAGGCGCCTCCGAAAATGAGACCATCCCCGCCGACGATCGGGCCAGCGCCTCCGGAAGGGCAGCGCAATCTTCTGGTGGCTTGGGATCCCGCGACTCAGACCGAGCGTTGGCATGCGGTAGGTGGTGGCGCGCTAGGTGGCGGCACTGTTTCCACTGCGGGCAATCTCGTGTTGCAAGTGATTCCCGATGGGCGTCTAGTCGCCTATCGCGCCGACACTGGAGAGAAACTGCTGGATATCAAGACCGGACTCAAAGGCGGGATGGGTCCGCCAATCACTTACATGATCGATGGCAAGCAGTACGTTTCATTGATGGGCGGCACGGGCAAGGTCACGCCGTCTGTCGGACTGCCTCCGCCTCCGGCCGGCGTGATTCCCAGCCTGCCCAAGTTGCTGACGTTCGTTCTGGATGGCGCGCCGATTCCGAGTGGGAGCCAGTAGAAACTCCGCTTCTGGATGATGACGAGTGGCGCGGTTGGGATTGATTTCGGGACCACGAACAGCTCCATCGCGCGGGTGGTCGACTCGTCAACCGTCGAGCTTGCGCGGTTTCCGTTCCTTGGCGGAACCACCGAATCTTATCGGTCCCTGCTGTATCTGGAAAATGTCCGGCAAGAGAGCAAAAGCCGGCTGGTCTCGTGGACCGGACCAGCCGCCATCGAACATTATTTATCAAGGGAAAGCGCGGGGCGGCTCATCCAGTCGCTGAAGTCTTTCCTGACCAGCCGGACGCTGCAAACTACAGAGGTATTTGGCCGGCGTGTCGCGATTGAAGATCTCATCGCGCGGATTCTTCGCGATTTGCGCGAAAAAGCGGAGGAGCAGTTCGGAGTTCCAATCACAGCGGCAGTCGCGGGACGGCCAGTGCGCTTTGTCGGCGCCGAGACCGAAGAAGATAACGCCTATGCGGAAGGCCGCCTCAGAAAGGCTTATCATCTTGCGGGATTCCAGGAGATCCAATTCGAAATGGAGCCGGTGGCGGCGGCCCATTATTACGAGTCGACGCTGGAACAGGACGAACTCATTCTAATTGGAGACTTCGGAGGTGGTACCAGCGATTTTTCCTTGATTCATGTCGGTCCCGCCATTCGCCGCCGCGGCCGTACCGCGAGTGATCTGCTGGGCAACGCGGGCGTCGCGATCGCCGGTGACGCGTTCGACGCGAAGATCGTGAGGAACTTGGTCTCGCCCTATCTCGGAGCGGGAACCCAGATCCGGTCGGGGAATAAGATTTTGCCGGTTCCAACCTGGGTCTACGCGAAGCTCGAACGATGGCACCACCTGTCGTTTCTCAAAGCGAAGGACACCATGAATATGCTGGCAAGCGTCCAGGCGCAAGCGCTGGAGCCGAAGAAGATTGAGGCCTTGATTCATTTAGTCAATGAGGATCTTGGGTATTACTTGCATCAGGCGGTCCAAAAGACGAAGAGCGATCTTTCGATGCAAACGGCCGCTCCCTTTTGGCTCTCCGATGGTTTTCTGGAAATAGACGCCGTTGCTCAGCGGAGTTGTTTCGAAAGCTGGATCGCCGAGGAAGTGGGTGCGATCGAAAGCTGCGTGGATTCTTTGCTGCGGAATTCCAACGTTAGCGCGGCGGACGTGAATATGGTTTTTCTCACCGGCGGCTCGTCGTTCGTTCCCGCGGTTCGCCGAATTTTTGAACGCCGCTTTGGCGCGGAGCGAATTCGATCAGGAAATGAATTCACTTCGGTAGCCGCCGGATTGGCACTCATGGCAAAGGCACTGGCATAAGGAAACGCCCGTCAGGCGCCACATCCCAGAACAGTAGTCCTGCGGGCACTTTAAACAAGGGAGACGTCACTTTGGATTTCAAGTCGACAGCCGTCGCCATTCCATCGGAATTGATATAGAACAGCTCTTTTCCATCTTCACTCCAAAGGGGAGTTCGGCCCCCACCGCTGGTGACGATCACCGGATTGCCGGCCGTCCCGGTAGCTGAGTGGAAGGGCCGCACGGAAATTTCGTTCTTGCCCGATTCGTTGGATGAATAAGCGATCCAGCGGCCGTCCGGTGAGAACCTTCCAGTAACGCTAGAGAACTGTGGATCGACCAGCGGCACTGCCTTGCGATCAGCGGGGCCATCGACAGCCAGGAGCTTCAAATGCGTAGGCTGCCCGAGGCTGTAGTAGATCAGAAATTTGCCATCCGGCGACCAACTGTTCGGACCTTTTCCTTCGGTCGATTGATACAACAACTCGTCGTTGCCCGCTCCGCTCGAAGCCTTGCGATACAGGTCGTAAACCCCACTTCTGTTCGACGTGAAGACAATGCGGCTGCCATCCGGGGACCAGGTGGGAAACGCGTCCCAGCCGGGATCGGAAGTGAACCGAGTTGAGGCGCCGCTTGCGGCATCTATGAGCCAAATGTCCTTATTCTGTGTTTGCGGATCGGTGCGCTCAACGGCCACGCGCTTTCCGTCGGGCGAAATTGTGAGCGTGCGGTACAGGCCGGGCTCGCCGATTGTGCCGACCGCTTTGCCCTGCCGATCAAACCACGTGAGGCTGCCCTGAATCGCTCCGCGTGGAGCTGCCCTCTCTGAAGGTACGGAAGGTTGCTGGGCGAACAATGCTAAAAATGCCGCCAGCAAGAAACCCAAAGCAAGCTTTTCTGTCATCGAATACAATAGGTTACCGTAGTGTAAGGTCGTCTTGGAGGCTAGTAAATGGGCCGGAAGACCCTATTCATCGGGCTATTGTGCTGTGTTAGCGCGGCCTCCGCGATGGCGGCCAACTCTGGCGCCACGGGACCGGACGGAACGACAGCCCTGCACTGGGCGGCCAGACACGACGATCTCGCCACCGCTAAATCATTGATCAAAGCCGGCGCGGATGTGAAGGCTACGAACCGCTACGGCGTGACGCCCATTAACCTGGCGGCAATGAATGGAAGCGCGGCCATGATCCGGCTATTGTTGGACGCGGGCGTAGATCCGAACAGCGCCAATCCAGGCGGGGAAACCGCGCTGATGACGGCGGCGCGGACGGGCAAGGTGGATGCAGTCACGCTGCTGCTCGACCGGGGCGCAAACGTCAACGCGAAAGATACCGTGCATGGCCAGACCGCGCTGATGTGGGCCGTTCTCGAAAATCACGCTGACATGGTGAATCTGCTGCTGACGCGCGGCGCGGACGTCAACGCTCACACTAATGTGACGATCACGAAGGGAGAGTACGTTCCAGCGCGGCCGGCGGCGGCATCCGGAAACGGGATCATCCGGCAGCGGGCTCTGCCGACGCCCAATGGCGGAATGACGCCACTGCTGTTCGCAATTCGAGACGGCAATGTCGCGATGATGCGGCTGGTGTTGGATCGCGGAGCGGACGTCAACTTGTCATCCGGTAATCACACGACGCCGTTGCTGATCGCTCTGCTGAATGGGCAGGTCGGGATCGCGACGAGTTGGTTAACAAAGGGCGCGGATGTGAATGCGACCGACGACTATCATCGTGGGGCTCTGTTCGCGGCCATCGATCTGCGCAACTTCAACCACGAAAAATATGGCGATCTTCCCACCGACGGGCAAGATCCGCTGGATCTGATCAAGGTCCTGCTCAAGAAGGACGCCAATCCAAATCTCAAAACCGACACCGTGCCCGTCCATGGGCTGATGCAATTCGATGCTTCCTGGGTGAACTTCGACGGCGAGACGCCATTTGTCCGCGCCGCCCTTTCGGGCGATATCGAAGTGATGCGGCTGTTGCTTGAAAATGGCGCCGATCCGAACATCGCTACGACGCAGGGTTCAACCGCGCTGATGGCCGCTTCGGGCATCAACTGGATCCCTGGCCAGACTTATACGCGCAGCGAAGCGGATTACGTCCAGGCCGTCAAGCTCTGCATAGAGCGCGGAGCGCCGGTCAACGCGTCCAACACACTGGGCCTGACGGCGATGCATGGCGCGGCCAATCGGGGCTGGACCTCGATCATGCAGATCCTGGCTGATCACGGCGCCAAGGTGGACGCGAAGGACAAGGAGGGACGGACGCCCATGATCTTCGCACAGGGAATCTTCCTCGCCGTGCGGCCTCCTGTCGCGAAGCCCGAGGCCATGGCGCTGTTGAAGCACTTGTCCAACCAATGATCCGATTTCTGATACTAGGCATCGCCGCCGTTGTGAGCAGCAAGCGGGCAAGCAGCCGCAGGCGCTGCTCAATCAATATTGCGTCACCTGCCACAACGCAAAATTGAAGACCGGCGGCTTGGCGCTGGACCAGCTGGATCTCCAACATGTGGGGGCCAACGCGGAAACCTGGGAGAAAGTAGCTCGCAAACTTCGCGCCGGTATGATGCCACCGGCGGGCGCGCCCCGGCCGGACCGCCATGCGCTGGATGCATTGGCCGGAGCAGTGGAAGACGTCGCTGGATCGCGCTGCGGCCGCGAGTCCCAACCCAGGCCGGACGCCGCTGCATCGCATGAATCGCGGTGAATACGCCAACGCGATCCGGGATCTGCTGGCCGTGGAAGTGGATGCCTCCACGCTGTTGCCCGCTGACGATTCCAGCAATGGTTTCGACAACATCGCCGACGTACTCGGCATATCGCCCGCGCTGCTGGAACGTTATGTCTCGGCGGCGGCCAAGATCAGCCGGCTGGCGGTGGGAGATCCCGAGACCGCTCCGCTGGACGTCACTTACACCGTGCGCGGAGATCTGAGCCAGACTGAGACGCTGGATGGCTTGCCACTTGGCACGCGCGGAGGTACGGTAATCCGGCACAACTTCCCGCTGGACGGCGAATATCTCATCAAGCTGTCGCTGATGAAGCTGAGCTTCGGCCAGGTTTTCGGCGAGGGCGCCGAGGGCGAAGAGCTCGAAGTGACCCTGAATGGCGAGCGGATGAAATTATACAAGCTGGACGAAGTGCCGATGTTCTTTATGAAAGCGCCGGGCACTCCGGCTCCGGCCGCGCCAATCACCGATCCGCTAGCCGAGCGCGCGAAGATGACGCCCGACATTCATCTTGAATTCAAGTTGAATGCCAAGGCGGGTCCGCAGACGATCGGCGTTGCGTTTCTGCAGAAGAGCTACGCGGCCAATGAGGATCTGGTGCATCGGCCGGGCGCCAGCACGTTCGATCCGAACATCGGCATGCAGTACGGATACGACACCGTGCCGCACCTGGCGAGAGTCGACATTACCGGTCCCTACCATGCCACCGGTCCCGGCGACACGCCTAGCCGCCGGCATATTTTTGTCTGCCGCCCAAACGCGTCCGCTGACGAAATTCCGTGCGCTCGCAAGATTTTGTCCAACCTGGTTCGACGGGCGTTTCGAAGAGATCCTTCTGATACCGACATCGAGTCCTTACTGAGTTTCTATCAGCAGGAGCGGAACAAAGGCGCCAGTTTCGAAGCTGGAATCGAAATCGCGTTGCGGCGTATTCTGGCCGATCCCGAATTTGTTTTTCGTTTTGAACCACCGCCTGCCAACGTTACGCCCGGCGAGCCATATCGCATCAGCGATACGGAACTGGCCTCGCGCTTGTCGTTTTTCCTGTGGTCCAGCATTCCCGACGACGAGTTGTTGAGCTTGGCCGCGCAGGGCAAGCTGCATGAACCGGCTGTCCTCGAACGCGAGACGCGGCGGATGCTGGCCGACGATCGCGCGAGTGCTTTGGCCACCAACTTCGCCGGCCAGTGGCTGTATCTTCGGAATTTGAAAAGCTCCAATCCCGACGGGCGCGAGTTCCCCGATTTCGACGACAACCTGCGCCAGGCGTTCCAGCGGGAAACGGAATTGCTGTTTGAGAGCATCCAGCACGAGGACCGGTCGGTTCTGGATCTTCTCGACGCCGATTATACCTTCGTGAACGAGCGCCTCGCGAAGCATTACGGCATTCCGAATATCTACGGTCCCGACTTCCGCCGCGTTCCCGTTCCGAGCGACGCGCGCCGCGGCCTGCTGGGGCAGGGAAGTATGCTGCTGGTCACCTCCAACGCCAATCGCACTTCGCCGGTGCAGCGCGGAAAGTGGATCCTCGAGAACCTGCTCGCGAGTCCGCCGCCCTTGCCGCCGCCGAATGTTCCGCCGCTGAAGGAAAGTTCGGAGCTCGCTCGCGCGACATCCGTTCGCGAACGCATGGAGCAGCACCGGGCGAACCCAGCCTGCGCCGGATGCCACAGGATCATGGACCCCATCGGGCTGGCGCTGGAGAATTTCGACGCGGTGGGCCAATGGCGTAGCGTGGATTCGGGATTTCCGATCGATGCGTCCGGCCAACTGATAGACGGCACGCGAGTGGAAGGGCCGGCTAGCTTGCGCAAAGCTTTGCTCGACCGGCCGGAAGCGTTCGTCGGAGCCCTGACCGAGAAATTGCTGATGTATGCTGTGGGGCGTGAAACCAAGTATTACGACATGCCAGTGGTTCGAGCGGTAATGCGAGATTGCGCCGGCGATCGCTACCGTTTCTCCGAGCTGGTATTGGGAATTGTGAAGAGCGCTCCGTTTCAGATGAGGATGAAAGAAAGCACCGGACAGCCAAAAGGCGGACTAAGAGGAATCATGTTCATTACTAAAAAACATCTGCCGCGGCGAACGTTTTTGCGCGGCATGGGAGTCACGCTCGCGCTGCCCCTGCTGGACTCGATGATTCCCGCGCAAACGCCTCTAGGCAAAACCGCGGCCGTCTCCAAAACCAGATTCTGCGGCATCTATGTTCCGCACGGCGCAACGATGGACAAATGGACGCCCGCGCAGGAAGGTTCCGCGTTCGAGCTTTCCGAAAGCCTGAAGCCGCTCGAAAAACTGCGCGATCGCCTTTGCGTTGTCAGCAACCTGGCCCATCCCGCGGCCAGCGGCGTCGGCTCGGATGCCGGTGCGGATCATGCCCGGTCCGCTGCCGTATTCCTGAGCGGCGCGCATCCGGAGAAGGGCTCCGTACACGCAGGCATGACCATAGACCAGGTGCTGGCCCAGCACATCGGCCAGGACACGCCGCTGCCGTCGCTCGAACTGGGCATCGAAGAAGTCGGCTTGAATTGCGGCTCCGGCTACGGCTGCGCTTATTTCAATACCATCTCGTGGCGCACGCCGACGCTTCCGCTGCCCATGGAGAACAGTCCGCAGGTGGTGTTTGAGCGGCTGTTCGGCGACGGAGCTAATTCCGCACAGCGCCTTTCGCGAAAAATGCAGGACCGCAGCATCCTGGATTCCGTCACCGACAAAGTGGCGCGGCTCCAGGGCACGCTCGATCCGAGCGATCGGAATCGTCTTGGCGAGTATCTCGACGACATTCGCGAAATCGAGCGGCGCATCCAGAAGGCCACTGAGCAGGCGGCCGGCAACGTGAATCTCCCGGAAGCTCCGGTGGGAATTCCGGAAGCCTTTGAAGATCACTTCAAGCTGATGTTCGACCTGCAGGTGCTGGCCTATCGCGCCGAGATCACGCGCGTTTCAACCATGATGTACGCGCGCGACACCAGCGGCGCGACGTATCCAGCCAGCGGCGTGCGCGACGGGTTCCACGGGGCGTCCCATCATTCCAATGTTCGCGCCAACATGGACCGCTTCGCGCTGATCAACAAATATCACGTGCAGATGCTGGCGTATTTCCTGGAGAAGCTGCGGGCGACGCCGGATGGCGACGGCAACCTGCTGGATCATTCGGCAGTCCTTTACGGCAGCAGCATGAGCAACGGCAATCAGCACGATCACGATCCGCTGCCGATCCTGGTCGCGGGCGGCGCTTCCGGCACGATGAAGGGCGGCCGCCACCTGATGTTTCCGGCCCACACGCCGATGTCGAATTTGATGCTCGCGATGCTCGACAAGCTAGGCGTACAGCAGGACAGCTTCGGCGACAGCACGGGCAAGCTCGAAATCTGAAAATGCAACGGCGCCAGTTTGTATCAGCGGCCGCTGCGGCGTTGCTTAATTTACCCGCCGCCCTTGCCGCGCCGGCGGTCAAGTATGATCTGATCCTGAAGGGTGGGCGAGTAGTCGATCCCTCGCGCAAAGTGAACGCCATCCGGGACGTGGTCATCGCCAATGGACGTATTGCGGCGGTGGAGGCCAATATTACGGCCGATGCCACCGAGACCATTGATGCGCGAGGCAAGTTGGTTGTACCGGGACTGATCGATATCCATACTCACGCGACGCGCGTCAATGAGGGACCTGCGTTGTGCCTCGCCGACGGCGTGACCGGGCTGATCGACGCCGGATCGCAAGGCGCGGACCGCATCGGCGAAGCGATCATGGCCGCCAGGTCGGCGCCACAGGCTTGCCGGGTTTTGATCAACATCGGGCGTGCCGGTATCCTGCCCGAAGGCGATACCATGGACCTCGCCCGTGCCGACGTCAGCGTCGCGCGTGAAGCGATCGAGCGCAACCGCGAAATGATCGCAGGGGTTAAGGCGCGGTTGTCGCGCGACGTTGCCGGCTCCAACGACCTTGAAGTGCTCCGGCGTGCGCAGCAGGTAGCCTCGCGGTTCCACCTGCCGGTAATGATCCACATGGGCCAGACCGTCTCGCCGCTGCCCGCGTTGCTCGCGCTCCTCAAGCCCGGAGATGTCGTCACCCACATGTTTGCGCCACCGCCCAACAGCATTCTCGACGACAGCGGACACATTCTGCCGGCGGTCCAGGCCGCCCGGCGGCGTGGGGTCCTCTTCGATCTGGGCAACGGGCGCACCGGGCATTTGCGCTGGGACATCGCCGAACGCGTCCTTCAGGCTGGCTTTCCGCCAGACACTCTCTCGACCGACTGGACACCGGAAGGCCGAACCGCCCAAGTGATCGACTTTCCAAACGTCATGTCGAAGTTCCTGATGCTGGGCTTGTCGATCGATCAAGTAGTGGCGTGCGCAACCATCCATCCAGCACACGCGTTTCCCGTCTTCCGCAACGCGGGCACGTTGAAGGTGGGTTCGCCGGCTGATATTGCGATTTTGGAGCTGCGAGAGGGGCCCTTCGAATTCGTTGACAATTACGGGAACATACGGATGGGCCGCCAAAGACTATTTCCGAGTGCTACGGTCCTGGCCGGAAAACGCGTCGCCGCTCGTGCCTGAGAACAACCGAGGTTTTACAGGACCTTTATTTCGATTCCGACAGCTCCGCGTAAAACGCGTCCACTTTAGGAACTCTGGGCGACCATCCGATATCGTCGGTCTTGATCTGCATCAGCAATTGATCCTGAGGCACACCCATGCGCACCAGCTCTTTCGCCCGGGCGATCACGGTATCGAACTTCGTCTTGTAGGCTTGGATGTCGGCTTTTGTGAGAACTCCTCCATTGCCCGGAATAGCCGCGTCGAAATCCAACGTGAGGATCCCCGCCAGTACGTTCGTCCAATCGATAGCGCTTCCGCCACCCGCGTAATCGATCAGGGGACCGGTCTTGCCAGTGGTAACGACGTCGCTCACCGCCACTGCCTTCAAGTCCGGAAAATATACGACTGTATCGCCGCTGGTATGGGCCCGGCCGAAGTGATGTAGTTCCACCTTGACGTCGCCGAGGCTGATCGTGTATTCAGCGCCAGGATAAGTCAGGCTGGGCGGCGCGGGTTTCGGATCGAACGTGTACGTGACGAGATTCTTCTTGAGATTTTCGGTCGCCACCACCTGCACGCCCCCATCCAGAAATCTCTGGTTGTTGCCGGTGTGGTCGGCATGGTGGTGAGTGACAATCAGATATTTGATCGGCTGATCTGAAACACCTTTGATCAGCGCCATCAGCGCATCGTAGTTCGCCTGGCCGGGGAGTTTCCCGTCCACGACGATCAATCCCTGGCTGGTCACGCGTACCGTAGTGTTGCCGCCCGCGCCCGTAATCATATAGAGCCCAGGCTTGACTTGCTGGATGGCTTGCGGTTGCGGTCCGGCAGGGGCTGGCTGAGGCTGCGCGGGCACGGCGACAGCCAGAATTGCAAGGGCAAAGATCGTGTTCCGCGGCATTCGCATTCGTTTTCGATCTTAGCTTAACTCAGGGAGTTCACGCGTCTGGCGCGACTCGTGATCGATTACGCTAAGTTGAATTACGGATGAGGATTCTTCTTTGCACCATCGCGATGGCGAACGCCTGCTTCGCTCTCAACGATCCTTCGCTCGCGCCGGGCGTCCCGGAAAGCTTGGCCCGAGAAAGAGCGGAGGCGATCTCGTCCTTGCGCTATGAGCTTTCTTTCGTCATACCGGACAACCGTGCCGAAGCCATTCGTGGTTCGGAAACCGTCCGCTTCGCGCTGCGGGTGCCGCAACGCATTGTGTTGGACTTTGCCCAGCCCCGCGATCGTGTTCGGAGCATCGTGGTGGGAGGCAAACCTGTCGAAGCCGATTTCACCCCCGGCCACCTGATAATTCCTGCGTCCGCCACCAAGGCCGGCGAAAACGTGATCCAGATAGCGTTCCTGGCCGGAGACGATTCTCTCAACCGGAGCGACGACTTCCTCTACACGCTATTCGTTCCGGCTCGCGCGCATTTGGCTTGGCCATGCTTCGATCAGCCGGATCTCAAGGCGCGCTATTCGCTCACTCTCGACGTGCCGTCGGGTTGGCAAGCTGTGGCGAACGGCGCCGAGTTGGAGCGAGCAGTCTCGGGCGAAACTGCGAAGATTCGTTTTGCCGAGACGCAACCCATCCCGACCTACCTGTTCGCTTTTGCCGCCGGAAAATTCCGCGTCGAGACCGCGGAGCGTAACGGCCGTACTTTCCGCATGTTTCACCGCGAGACGGACCAGCCAAAGGTCGCGCGGAACCGCGATGCGATTTTCGATCTGCATGCCCGCGCCCTGGCCTGGCTAGAAGACTATACCGGCATTCAATATCCGTGGGGCAAATTCGACTTCGTCCTGATTCCCTCGTTCCAATTCGGCGGCATGGAACACCCGGGAGCCATCTTCTATAACGCCTCCGGGTTGCTGCTTGGACGAATCGGCCACGCAAAACCAGTTGCTGGGCCGCGCCAACACCATTTCCCATGAGACTTCGCACATGTGGTTCGGCGATCTGGTGACCATGCGCTGGTTTAACGACGTATGGATGAAGGAGGTGATGGCGAACTTCCTGGCGGCGAAGATCGTGAATCCTTCCTTCCCCGAGATCAATCATGATCTTCGGTTTCTGCTATCGCACTATCCTTCCGCATATGGAGTGGACCGGACCGCCGGCGCCAATCCGATCCGGCAGAATCTCGCAAACCTGGACGAAGCGGGCACGCTCTACGGGGCCATCATCTATGACAAAGCGCCGGTGGTGATTCGCCAGTTGGAAACCATCCTGGGCGAACAAGGATTCCGCGATGGGATGAGGGAATACCTCAAGCGGTACTCGTTCGCCAATGCAACGTGGCCTGATCTGGTGCGGTTGCTTGCGCCGCGCACGCCGGAGAATCTCGCGGCGTGGAGCCATGCCTGGGTGGACCTTCGGGGACGTCCGGAACTGACCACGCACCTGCGCCAGGATCCGGAAGGAAATATTTCGAGCCTCAGGTTAACCGCAGCGCGATCCCATGGGGCGGGGCGTCTTGTGGCCGCAGCGCCTCCAATTGACCATTGGTTACGCGGACCATCAGGAGTCGGTGCCGGTTTCCGTCCAAGGGGCCGTTACAGACATTGGCTCGGTGCGCGGCCGGAAGCGCCCCCTGTATATTCTTCCGAACGGAGGCGGGTTGGGTTACGGGATGTTCGTTCTGGACGACCAGACACGGCTGTATCTGGCGGGGCACATCGAAGACATTCCGGACGCGCTCACTCGCGGAAGCGCATGGGTGGATCTCTGGGAAAACCTGCTGGAAGCCCGGCTGTCCGGCCCCGAGTTTCTGGATCTGGCCGCGCGGGCTCTTCCGAAAGAGAGCGACGAGCAGAACACGCAGTTGATCCTGTCCTACTTGTCGCGCGCATTTTGGCTCTTGCTGCCTCAGCCGGAGCGGCTTGCAAGGGCGCCAAAACTAGAGGCGATGTTGCGCGACGGCATCGCCCAAGCGCGAACGTCCAGCCAAAAGTCGACCTGGTTTAACGCGTTCCGCGATGTGGCGCTGACGACGGATGGCGTCCATTGGCTGGAGCGAGTTTGGCGGCGAGAGCAGAAGATCGACGGCCTTACGTTCGCGGAAACCGACGAAATCACCATGGCTCTAGAACTCGCTGTCCGGGAAGTTCCGGGCTGGCAGCAGATCCTGGCCGCGCAGCTGGATCGTACGCAAAATCCCGACCGCAAATCCGAGTTCGAATTCGTCATGCCAGCTCTTTCGGCCGACTCCGCCGTCCGCGAACGGGCGTTTGAGCGCTTTCGGAAGGTCGAGAACCGCCGCCGCGAGCCCTGGGTGCTCCTCTCGATGCATTATCTAAATCACCCGCTTCGAGAGGAACAGGCGTTGCGATTCGTTAATCCAAGTCTGGAGATGCTGCCCGAGATCCAGCGTACCGGTGACATCTTTTTCCCGCAGCGCTGGATGTCCTCAGCACTCTGGGGACAGCGTTCGCCCGCGGCCTCTCGAGCGGTCCGGGATTTCCTGGCACGGCACCCGGATCTTCCCGAGCGTCTGCGATGGACGGTGCTAAGTTCCGCGGACGACCTTTTTCGTGCCGCCCGATGACGCGCAAAGACGCCGGCTTCAGCTCCGAGTTTCCAGGGCGCTCTTGTAGACGGAATCGCCCCGCGGCCCAACCAATAGTGGCAACCCGACACGCCGGACCAGGTTCTCGAAGCGCGGGTCGCCCCGCAGTGCATCCATGCTCGGATCGATATGTAGATAGAGCAACCAATGCGAGCTCTCTTCGTACGCTCTCTCCAGGTACTCAAGCGCCCTGTCCTTTTCTAGCAGACCGATATAGATGCCGGCGAAGAAGTATGGCGCGACATATTCTTGCGCGGCTAGAGTTGTCAAGCTAGCCAGTATCTCCAAAGCTTCTTTTCTCATGCCCGCCATACTGTACGTCTGGGCGAGTGCCGCGCGAATCAAAGGGCTGCCGCCGGACAGAGCAGCCGCCTTTTCGCCCTCCACGATGGCTTCTTCGTAACGGCCCAATTTACGGTAGACCAGCCCGAGAATCCAGCGCGTGACCGGATAGTTTGGATCCAATTCTAAAGTTCTCTTGAGTTGTTCGATGGCTTGGTCGTACTGCCGGGCGTGATACAAGATCCACCCGCCCGCAACATTAATGATCAGCGAGAGCGGATCGAGTTCCCGGGCGTGTTCGATCTGGGTAATCGCTTCCTCGAAGCGGCCCATGGTCGAAAGGTACTCGCCGAACCAGTGATTCACGTTTGGGTATGTGGGAGCAAGGTCCAGGCTGCGTTTGAATTCCGTCTGAGCCTCCAGCCAGTACCAGTCGTAGAGCCACGCTACAGCTGCCAGAGACGTGTGAGCTTCCGCCAGGTCCTTATCGAGCTGCAGCGCCTTCATCGCGGCGTCCTTGCCTTTACGGAACGCTTCCTTGGGCGGCAGAAGGCTGTTCCAACCTAAAAGTACATAGGAATCGGCCAACCCGGCGTACGCCAGCGCGTAGTTGGGATCCTTCTCGATGGCGCGATGAAAGTACTCGATTCCCTGGTCGAACCCCTGCTTGGTCCACTGATTCCAATGATGACGTCCCTTCAGATATAGCTGGTACGATTCGGCATTGTTCGTTTGGCGCTTTACCAGGCGCTTCTTTTCTTCCCGAGTCAACCGCGGCTGCAGCTGCTTTACTATCTCGCCGGAGATTTCCTCCTGGATGGCAAAAATGTCGCCAAACTTGCGATTGTATTGCGCACCCCACAATTGAGCCCCGGTACCGACATCGATCAGTTCGGTTCTGATCAGCACGCTATCGCCGCGCTGCATCACTCTTCCAGCCAGAACGGCCCGTACCTCAAGCTCACGGCCGACATTTTGGGGGTCGCTCTCTCGACCTTTGAATCGAAAGACGGTGCCCTGTGCCATCACGCGCAGCTTCGGAAGAGTCGCCAGAATATTGATCAAAGCTCCCGTGATTCCATCGCTGAGGTAATCGTTTTCGGGGTCGGCGCTCAGATTTTCGAACGGCAAAACGGCAACCGAATCAATAACCTTGGGGGTTCGGGGTTTACGCACAGGGGCCCCGGCCAGGAACGCCCGGCCAGACTGCAATTCCCGTTTCAGCCGCTGCAAATCGCTCCTCAATTCGACAGCGCTCTGATAGCGCAGCGAGCGGTCGCCTTCGAGAGCCTTATTGATGACGCGCTGCACCTCGGCAGGCAATTTGGGGTTCGAATGAATCGCAGGCGTCACGGAATTGGTAAGGATCGCATTGCTAATTTCCCAAGCGGTGCTGCCCGAAAACGCGGCCTTTCCAGTGGCCAGTTCATACATGACCGCTCCGAACGAGAACAAGTCGGTTCGCGAATCCAAGTCTTCGCCGCGAACCTGTTCCGGCGACATGTAGGCGAGCGTACCCATTTGGGCCCCTGGACTAGTCAAGGGCTCGGCCGTCACTTGGGATAGGGAATCCCGAGTGCCGGTGAGATCCTCTTGTTGGACGATCTTAGCGAGGCCAAAATCGAGGATCTTCGCGTCACCGCGGCTGGTTATGAAGATGTTCGCGGGCTTGACGTCCCGGTGGACAATTCCCCGGTTGTGGGCAGCCTCCAGGCCGTCCAGGACTTCGATGGAAATATCGAGAAAACGGTCCATTTTAAGCGGACCATCCGATATGCGGCTGAGCGGCGAACCCTCCAGGTACTCCATGGCAATGAAGGTTCTGCCAGCTTCCTCGCCGACGTCGTAAACCACGCAAATATTAGGGTGATTGATGGCCGAGGCTGCCTGGGCCTCGCGCCGGAAGCGTCCCAAGGCCTGGGAGCCTTCGTCCAGGTTGTCAGGAAGAAATTTCAGTGCCACAAAACGTAGCAGGCGTGTATCTTCCGCCTTGTAGACGACACCCATCCCTCCGCGCCCCAGTTCTTCGACGATTTTGTAGTGAGAAACTGTCTGTCCGATGAGTGCTGGGGTCTTCACCATGAGAGAAAGCCGGAACCTACGACCTAGATGCCGCGCCCGCCGATATTATCTATTTTTTTGACGATGGCTAAGTCTTTCATGCGCGGGTATTCGGACAGACCTCTTGAGTTAGAATCGTCACTGCGATGTCTACCGAGACTCTCACTGCCGGAATGGCGCTGGCGGGCTTCCTGCTGCTGAGTTCCGCTAATGCGGAAACGCCCGCGGTGCCCCACTACGAAGTCAGCATTGAGAAAAACGTTCCCGCGATGATGCGCGACGGGACGGTCCTGCGTGCGGATGTTTATCGTCCCCGGGCCTCCGGGCGTTTTCCTGCGTTGTTGCAGCGAACACCGTACTCGAAGAACCCGGCGCGCGCTCCTCAGCAGTTTAGCCAGTTGGCAAGTCGCGGCTTTGTGGTCGTGATTCAGGACACGCGCGGGCGCTACATGTCAGATGGAGTGGCGAAACCCCACGATGAGGCGCAGGATGGCTTCGACACCATCGCCTGGGTAGCGCAATTGCCCTATGTCAACGGGAAGGTGGGGATGTTCGGTGGCAGTTATCTGGCGTCTACGCAGCTTTTGGCCGCCACGTTGAAACCGCCGGCGCTGGTTGCTCTCTTTCCGGCATCTTCCTATGCCAGCCGATACGACATGGTTTTTCAAGGTGGGGCCTTTTATCTAAGCGACGGTTTGGGGTGGAATCTCGATCAGGCGGTGGACGTTCGCCGCCGCGTGTTAACGCCCGAAGCCGATCGCGACGGGCCAGCCGGCTTGAACGACGCCGAATCGAAGGCGTTTCGTGAGCAATGGCTGCCGCAGGTGCCGCTCAAATCGATAGACGCGCTCGAAATTCGCAAGTATGCTCCCGGCTACTTCCTGATGCTGGATCATCCTGCTTATGATGCTTATTGGCGCACATTCGACATCGAAGCCCGGCACGATCAATTTCAAGTTCCGGCTTATCACCTCACGGGTTGGTACGACACGTTGCTGACCGGCACATTGCGATAATTTCATGGGATTGCGCGCTCACGCGGCCACCGAGCAAGCTCGCAAGTATCAGCGGCTGGTGGTCGGTCCCTGGACGCACGCGCGGCCGACGCTCAGAGAGCAGGAAGATCGGCGATGTCGACTTCGGACCTGACGCCGGGCTGGATTCTCAGGAACTGATGGCTGCGCTGGTTCGCGTATTGGCTGCAGGGCGGCGATCCGCGCCATTCGTCGAAGGCCCGCCAGTTCGTATTTTCATCATGGGAGAAAATCGGTGGCGGGATGAACAGGAATGGCCGCTCGCGCGGGCGCAATCCACAGCCTACTATCTCAGCAGCGGCGGCGGCTACTCGGCCGCCTCGACCTTCTGTCACGGCAGCTCCGCGGACCATTTCGTCTACGATCCGTCGAATCCAGTCCCTACCGGCGCGCTGGGCGGTTACTCTAGAACTCCTTCGGATCAACGCGCTACCGAGAAGCGGGCGGATGTGCTGGTGTACAGCACCCCTCCCCTGGCCAAAGACATCGAAGTCACCGGACCCATCAGCGTGAAGTTATGGGTAGCCTCGTCGGCGCGCGACACCGATTTCACGGCCAAATTGGTGGACGTTTTCCCGGATGGAACTGCCCGCGCGCTCAACGACGGAATCCTTCGGGCGCGTTATCGCGAGAGTAAGACGCAGCCGGTTCTGCTGACGCCAGGTCAACCTGTTGAGATTACAATCGACGTGGGCGCAACCAGCAATTTATTCAAAGTTGGTCACAGTATCCGATTGGACATCTCTAGCAGCAATTTTCCGCGTTTTGATCGCAATCCCAACACAGGCGGCGTGTTCGGACAAGATTCCGAGCTGATACGCGCTGACCAGACCATTCTTCACGACGCCCAACATCCATCGCGCTTGATTCTCCCGGTAGTGCCCAGGTGAAGCTCAATTCAGGGAGAGCCGCACTGCTGGCTCTGGCATTTTCGGCTTGCGCGTTCGCTCAACAATACAGTTTCCGTGTCTATGGAATGGCCGAGGGGCTCCAGAATCTGGTGGTGCTGTCCCTGGCTCAAGACCGCGCCGGCTACATCTGGGCCGGCACCGAAGCCGGCCTGTATCGCTATGACGGCACGCGGTTCCAGCTGATGGGGCCGCAAATGGGGCTGCCGTGCTCCGCCGAAGTCCACGGCCTGTTTGTCGCGTCCGACGGCGCGCTGTGGGCCAATACCTGCGACAAGATATTCCGCTATGGCGGCCAGAGCTTTCAAGCGATTCCGGGAGCGTACGCGTTGCGGCGCGGCGCTCAAGTGATGACCGATGGCACGGGCGGTAGCCTGCTGATCACGACGAAGGATGGTATTAATGAAGCGTCCCCGGGTGCTGACGGTTCCTTCTCCGTGCGCCCCCATCCGCTGCCGGCCGCGCTGGCGGGTAAGCAGATGTACGGGATCGTCCGGCAGGGTGCGCGCTTGTGGTTCGGATGTGACCAGCAACTGTGCCTGGAGGAGGGCGGGCGCGTTTCCGTATTCGGACCAGAGCAGGGACTGCCGGAAGAGGTATGGGACGGGATTCAGGTTTCGCCCGATGGGTCCGTGTGGGCGCGCAGTCCGAAGAGCGTATACCGCCGGGCGCCCGGACAGACCAAGTTTTCGCGGGAACAGCCGGATATCGCATCCAGCGGGTTCTGGGGCGCCCTGACATTGGGGCTAGACGGCTCCGCCATGGTTCCAACGGATAAGGGACTGGCTCTCCATACTGCGTCCGGGTGGAGCCTCATAAACCGGCAGCGGGGCCTGAGTAACGAAGTGGTGGCATCGGTGCTGGAGGACCGCGAAGGCTCCGTTTGGATTGGGCTGGCCGGTGGGGGTGTGGCGCGCTGGCTCGAGCGCGGCAATTGGGAATCCTGGAAAGTGGAGCAAGGCCTGCCATCGGACTTGATCTGGAGCATCCGGCGGGACAGAAAAGGACAGCTCTGGGTGGGGACCAGCCTGGGCTTGGCGCGTCTCGAGAATTCCGGTCCGCCCCGCACTTGGAGCGGAAAGGATGGGCTGGGCGGCGACAACGTCCGCTGGCTGGCCGAGACCTCTGACGGGTCCATTTGGGCGGCGACTAAGCCCGGCGGCTTGACTCGCATCGATCCAGGTAGCGGCAAGTTGCATCACGTGGACCGCGCTGACGGCCTTCCCTGCGATCCGGAAGACGTGTTTGTGGACCACGGCGACCGGTTGTGGGTTCCCACCTCGTGCGGGGTGTTTCGCAACGACCGGCCGTCGGTATCGAACCACTTCATCCGGCTGGATACGCCGGAATCGTTAAGCCGCGGCTCCTGGAAGGTGCTGGAAGACGCGCAAGGGACCGTCTGGGTCACCAATCACGACGGATTGTGGAGCTTGCGAGATGGGCAGTGGCGTCAGCACCGCCGTGCCGAAGGCCTGCTGACTGACAACCCGTACGTGATGGTGTTGGCGTCCGATGGGTCGATCTGGATGCGGCATCGGTTCGACGCGGGCGTGGAACGAGTGGAGGTCTCCGGAGATCGCATTGTGCGCGCTACCCCGATAGTGCCGGCGGACCCGAAATCAGTGGAGGTTACGGCGTTTCACGGCTTCGACGCTTTCGGCAACTTCTGGCGCGGCGGCGCCATCGGGGCGGCAGTGCGGCGTGGGGACACCTGGACGACATATTCAACCGAAGACGGTCTGGTCTGGAACGATTGCGACGGAGAGGCTTTTTGGGCCGATGCGGACGGCAGTGTCTGGCTGGGCACAAGCGGAGGTTTGGCGCACTACCATCCTCGAAACGGAGGTCCACAACTCCCGCTGGTTGCTTATCCCACCATCCCGCGCCTGGAGCTAAACGAGACGGCCCGGCTGATCCGGGCGGAGTTTTCGACCCTGAACTACAAGGCCGAGCAACTGGTGCGCTTCTCCTACCGGCTGGACGATGAACCCTGGACCGATGCCCAGGAGCGGGATATCTCGATCGGCGGGCTGGGACCCGGCCAACATCGCCTGGAAGTGCGCTGCCGCGTTCGGGACGGCCCGTTCTCACCGCGGACTGCATCGGCTGAGTTCCGGGTGCAGCCCAAGTGGTGGGAGACGTGGTGGGCCCGCCTGCTGGCCGTTGGCGTGCGGAGTGCTGGCGATCAGCCAATTCGTACGGTGGCGGCTGCGTGCGTCGGCCCGAAGGCAGCAGGACCTGGAAGCGATTGTGGCGGCCCGCGACTTGAGCAACCGCGCGTTGGACGAGCAAGCTCGCCTGCTTCGGAGCAGCGAGGATCGGCTGCGGCTGCTGTTCCAACAGACGCCCGCCGGCATCTTTCTTTTCGACCGGGACCTGACGGTGACGGAATGTAACGATCAGTTCCTATCGCTGCTGCATTCGGCACGGGATGCGGTGGTCGGGCTGCGGCTGTCGACGTCTAAGGGAGCCGGAGATACAACCTGCCATTCAGGCGGCGCTGGCCGGAATAGAAGGTAGCTACGAGGGGCCGTGCACCCTGCCGACGGGTTTCGGGTGCGAGTGCGTGGCGCTTTCCGCGGTGCCGCTGTGGGACGAAAATCGTCAGATCGCAAGCGGGATTGGCGTGGCTGTCGACATCAGCGCACGCAAACGAGCCGAAGGCGATCTGCGCGAGAGTGAAGAGCGTTTCCGCCGAGTGTTCGAGGAAGGACCTCTCGGCCTGGCGCTGGTAGGCAAGGACTTCCGCTTCCTGAAGGTCAACGGAGCCCTTTGTCAGATGGTGGGGTACTCGCAAGCAGAACTCCTTCAGCTTTCTTTCAGCGATATCACGCACCCGGATGACGTAAGCGCGGACGTGGAGCTGGCCAGTCAGCTTTTCAGAGGCGAAATACCGCTGTACCAGCTACGCAAGCGGTACGTGAACAAGAACGGTGACATCATCTGGATCAACCTGACAGCATCGATGATCCGCGATCGGGAAGGCGAGCCGATCCACGGCCTGGCCATGATGGAAGACATCACCCAATTCAAACGCGCCCAGGAGGAGGGGCTTGCCAGACAAAAGCTGGAAAGCGTCGGAATTCTGGCGGGCGGCATCGCGCATGACTTTAACAACCTGTTGGGAGGCATCCTGGCCGAGACGGAACTCGTGGAGGCGGAACTTTCGGACGGCTCCTCCCCGCTGGAAGAACTCCGAAGAATCAAGGAGGCTGCAATTCGCGGGGCCGAGATTGTTCGACAGTTGATGATTTTTGCTGGACAGGAACAGGCCAATTTGATCGAACCGGTGGATCTGTCTCCACTGGTGGAAGAAATGCTGGGACTGCTGAAGGTCTCCATCTCCAAGCAGGCTGTCTTGAAGACCAACCTCGACAAGAACCTGCCTCCGGTGTGGGGCAACGCCCCGCAGATCCGGCAAATGGTAATGAATCTGGTGATGAATGCCTCGGAGGCGATCGGAGACAAACCCGGGGTGATTCAGGTGGCTACAGCGCGTGTGATAGTCGGCCCGAATAACGGGCCGCAGCTGCCCCCGGGCGAATACGTACGGCTGGAAGTGTCGGACACCGGGTGTGGCATGACGGAGGAGGTACGAGCGAGGATTTTCGATCCATTCTTCAGCACCAAATTCGCGGGCCGCGGCTTGGGATTAGCCGTCGTCCAAGGGGTGGTGCGAGACCACGGGGGCGCCCTTGAAGTGGTCAGTGTGTCCGGTGAAGGCTCGACCTTTCAGGTCTGGCTCTCGTTTTCTTCCCAGAGGACCGCGGCCGTCCCAAGCGCCGTCAGCACCTCCGCGGTTCAACAACCCGATTCCGGGACAGGGAGGATCCTGGTCGTAGAAGATGAAGAGACGCTGCGGCTGGCCGTCTCAAAGGCGCTCCGCAAGAGGGGTTTCTCGGTTCTGGAAGCAAGCGAGGGATCCGCCGCACTGGGCCTGATCCGCGCGCGCACCCAAGAGATCGATGTCCTTCTGTTGGATGTCACATTGCCGGGAGTATCAAGCCGGGAGATTCTGGAAGAGGTTGAGCGCCTTCGACCCGGCCTCAAAGTGATTCTCACCAGCGCGTATGGCAAGGAGGGCGTTACTGCTTTGTTCGCTGGGCTGCGAGTGGAGCGCTTCATCCGCAAGCCGTTTTCAATCGGCGACCTGCTCAAACTGCTGTCGGATACCCTGTCGTCTTAGGCAAGTGCCTTCAGGTCCACACTTGGGTCGGCGGCCTGCTCGGGCGTTATCCCGATTCCGGCGCCGATCAGCTTTCGGCCAGCTAGGTGGTCTCCGGGACGATTGACGGAATCGACCGCGGCCAACCGGCCTTCCCTGAAATAGAAGAGCGAAAATTTGCGGCTCTCGAGTTCGCCGCGGGTCACCACGTCGGCAGAGCCAATCGACAGCCCGGCCATTTGAAGCTTGATGTCGAATTGGTCCGTCCAGAACCAGGGTACGGCGCGGTATTTTTCCGAGCGGCCCAGGATGCCCGCCGCGACCCATTTGGCCTGATCAACGGCATTCTGGACGGACTCGATCCGCACCTGAGCGCCTGCGAAGGGATTCGGGTGATTGGAGCAATCGCCGATGGCGTAGATGCTCTGGTCTTCCGTCCTCAGATGCTCGTCAACGACGATGCCATTCGAGGCGCTCAGGCCCGCGTCGGAAGCCAGTTCGCTATTGGGAACAACGCCAACGCCAACCAGCACAAGGTCGGCGGGGCAAGCAGATCCATCGCTGAGGATCACCTCGCTGACCTTTCCTTGCTGTCCGACGATCTCCGAGAGCCCTACGCCGAGAGAGACCTCGACGCCCCGGCTGGCGTGAAGGTCGCGATAGAAATCGGAGAGGATCTTTGAGACGACTCTGGGCATCAGCCTTGGCTGGATCTCCAGCACGCGAACCGATTTCCCAAGCGTGCGGGCGGCCGCGGCAAGTTCGAGGCCGATGAACCCGCCGCCGATCACGACGATGTCGCGCGCGTGTTCCAAGCGTTGCCGGATGTCGACAGCCTCGGCATCGGTACGCAGGTAACAAATACCGTCCAACTCGGCGCCATTTACACGCAGGATGCGATTGCGCGCTCCCACCGCAAGCACCAGCGTTTCATAGTGAAGTTTACGGCCAGAGGCCAGGCTTACCGCGCGGCCCACCCGGTCGACGGCCGTTGCCCTCGCGCCCGTAACCAGCTCGATTCGATGGCTTTCATAGAAGGCCAGAGGCCGCAACGCAGTGCTTTCAATGTCCTGCTTGCCGGTCAAATAGCCCTTGGAGAGCGGCGGTCGCTGGTAGGGGAGAGAGGATTCGTCGCCAATGAGGGCGATTGGCGCTTCATAACCTTCCGCGCGCAGCGCTGCGGCAACCTGGAAGCCGGCTTGTCCGGCTCCGACGATGACCACGCCGTCCGAGGTCATTGCTGAGTCTTAGGCGTCCTTACGATCAGGCCATCCAGCTCTTTGGTGACCGGAATCTGGCAGCCCAACCGGCTGTTCGGCTTCCGTTCAGAAGCGGTCGTGTTCAGCATCTCGTCCTCGTCTTCCTGGATCGGCTTCAGCAGGCCGAGAAACGCCTCGTCGACATAGACGTGGCAGGTGGCGCACTGGCAGGCGCCGCCACACTCGGCCACGATGCCTTCGATTCCATTCTGAATGGCGCCTTCCATGACCGAGTTGCCGATCGGTACGGCGACCTGGTTGGTATCGCCCGCGTACGAGATGTAGGTCACGGTAGCGGTGTCCGTTGTTTTCTTTCCAAAGAGGCTCATGCTCTAACCACATTACGGCATTTCGGAAAAGTTCTACACCCGCCTGCACGGCGGCAGAATCTTGCTGTGAGCAGAGGACAACTCGAATGAAAACCACACGCAGACAACAGCTTATCGCGACCATGCTAGTTGCCACGGTCGCTTTCAGCGCCGGGGTCGCGCGCGCCTCCGAGCCTCTGCCCTCCTGGAATGATGGCCCGGCCAAGCAGTCCATCGTTGAGTTTGTGGCGAAAACAACAAAAAGGGGCTCGCCGGATTTCGTTCCCCCGGAAGAGCGAATTGCCACTTTCGACCAGGACGGCACGCTATGGGTGGAGCACCCGATGTATTCGCAAGTGATGTATGCCTTTGACCGCGTCGGCGTGCTGGCGAAGGAGAAGCCGGAATTGAAGAGAGTGGAGCCCTTCAAAACCGTCCTTTCCGGCGACCGGGCGGCCATTGCTAAATTGGGCATGCCGGATCTGGAGAAAATCCTGGCTGCCACGCTCACCGGCATGACAATGGAACAATTTCAGGCCCAGGTGAAAGCGTGGCTCGCCACGGCGAAAGATCCGCGCTGGAAACGGTCTTATACCGACCTGACCTACCGGCCGATGCAGGAAGTGATGCAGTATCTTCGCGCCAACGGATACAAGACTTACATCGTGACCGGAGGCGGCCAGGACTTTGTGCGCGTGTACGCCGAGCAGGTTTACGGCGTTCCCCCGGAAGAGGTTGTCGGGTCGATGGGCGGAACCAAGTACGGTTACGACAAGAACGGCACGCCGATTCTGACCAAGGAGCCTAAACTTATGCTGACCGATGACAAAGCCGGCAAACCGGAGGGTATACATCTGGTGATCGGCCGGCGGCCTCGCGCGGCTTTCGGCAACTCCACGGGGGATCAGCAGATGCTGGAATACACCAAGGCCGGCAGCGGTGCGCGGCTCTGCATGTTGGTGTTCCACGATGATGCCAAACGCGAATACGCCTATGGTCCAGCGCAGGGATTGCCGGATAGCCAGGTCGGCACCTTCACCCAGGCGCTTTATGACGAGGCGCAGAAGGGCGGTTGGACCGTGATCAGTATGAAGAACGATTGGAAAAGCATCTTCACGTTCGAGAAATAAAACTGTTTTAAATCGCGAGGGTTTGCGACGCATCTACCTTCCTGCGTCTGTGTTGATTGATCTTCGTCTTTCAGGTGACGAGGCTATGTTAGGTTTTAAGCTCGACGGTTGGGATTATGCGGCTCTGGCTGCGATTTTGGGGCTGGTGATCGCGGGCCTTGCCATCGCGGTCTTGGTTCTGGGCTTGCCCGGCCGGATCGCGATCGCTCGCAAGCACCCAGAGGCAGAGGCGGTCAATCTGATGGGCTGGGCCGGCTTCCTGGCGATTGTGCCGTGGATCAAGGCGCTGGGCTGGGCTTTCAAACCGACCGACGTTATTGACATCCGCTACTTTCCAAAGCAAGAGCAGCAAGACATCAACCAACAGATCGCAAGCCTCACGGGGAAGAAAGTGCTGGCCCCGCCCGTCAAAGAGACACCAGAATAGCAACCCATCGCAATGGCAATCGTTTTATTGATCACGTTCCTGTACTGCTTTGCCATCTGGCTGGTCTTTTTCAGGTTCAAGTGGCTGAGGTTCAGCCCGGCATGGGGAGTCATTTCGGTTTTTTTCGGAGCTCATCTTTTTCTGACTTTTATCGTTGGACTACGGTTTGTAACACCGTTTTCGGCCAGCGCGCGAATTGTCCAGCACACTATCCAGTTAATCCCGCGCCTCCCCGAACCAACGCTTCTTACTGACGTATTGGTGCCGCCGGATTACCCGGTAAAGAAAGGGCAACCCTTGTTCCAGTTCGACCGGCGCCCGTATGAGCCGAAGGTCAAACGACTGGAAGCGGACATCCGGGCAGCCGAAGCTGGTGTTTTAACCCACCAGCATATGGTGGCGACTGCCGAGCATAAGGTTACGCAGTTGCAAGCCGCGTTGATCGCCGCCAACTATCAAGTGCGGATCCTCGGGCAGGATGTGGAAGCTTCCGGCGAGAAGGTGTCCGAAGTAAACAGCGAACTCGAGTATGCGAAGCTCCAACTGTTGCGCTATCAGGAACTGGCGGATCAGAACGCCGGACCGGTAGAGGATGCCCAGAAGTGGCGCACCCAAACCCAGGCAGACGAAGCCGGGCTGAAACTGGCATCGGCTGACGCACAAAGATCGCGGCTGCGGGTCGACTCTCAAATGGGCGGCGTCAATACCATCGTGGCCAGCGCCGCGGCTCAGTTGAAGGAAGGCGAATCGTCGCTTCACGAGGCGCAGTCTTCACTGCAGGAAACAATTGCTCATGTATCCAGCCTGAAAGCCGAGCTCACGCTGGCGCGTTACTACCTGGATCAGACCACTATGGTGGCGCCGGAGAACGGCCACATCGTGAACCTTCAGGTTCGTCCGGGCATGGTGGCGGGCATCGTGCGCGTGGGTGGTATCGCTTCCTTCATTTGCGATGACGACCGCTACCTGCTGGCCACCTACTTTCAGGAGCACCTCAAGTACGTTCAAACCGGCCAGCCGGTCGAAATGGAGCTGGACTTATATCCGGGCCAGATATTTCGAGGAAAGGTGGACGCCATCTGGTGGGCGAACGGCGAGGGACAGTACTTGCCTAGCGACATCATTCCCAGGTTTGAACCTGTAAACCCACAGCTGCCGCAAGGGCAGTTTGCCGTCAAGATCGGCCTGGAGGGCCTCGACCCCTCGAAATTTCCTATCGGCGCGCAGGGCGGAGCCGCCATTTATACCAGCGAGCACGGAGGGTTTGTGGCACTTCGCCGGATTCAAATCCGCATGCAGACCTGGTTCAACTGGCTGTATCCGATGCCGTTCCCATGAAACAAGCGCCAAAGATCGTCGTAGTAGTTGCTATGGGCACGGCGGCTGCCCTCTCAGGCTGTCTTTCCACCGCGCCGACGCACGCTAAGGTATTGCAGGACTCGCTCCCGAAAAGCACCGAGATTCCAGCAGCATGGACCGCTGATGCCGCCACAAATGGCGCTGTCACCGACGATTGGCTGACCTCCTTCCAGGACCCGGGTCTGGACGCCGTGGTCGCCGAAGCGATTGCGCACAACCTGGACCTGGCCCAGGCAGCCACCAAAGTGGAAGTGGCTCGTCAAAATGTCGCAATCGTAGCTTCCCAATTGAAGCCTCAGATCAGTCTGGGCTTCGGGGTCGCCACCACGCGCGATAAGAGCCAGGATCAAAATTACAACAGCAACAGCGATAGAACGGGGATTGCGTGGGAGCCTGATATTTGGGGCCGGTTGCGGGCCCAACGCGCCGCCGCTCGGGCGGGCTTCGAGGCCACCGCGCTCGACTACGCCTGGGCCAGGCAATCGCTGGCGGCTACGACATCGCAGGCCTGGTACCAGGCAGTGGAACTGCGACTTCTGGTGGCGGTATCCGAGCTGGCTGTGAAGGATTATCAAGAACTCCTGCGCCTCTCGAAGGTGAAGCAGACCGCGGGCCAAGTGGCCGGGCTGGATGTTTCCGAAGCCGACGCGCAGCTGGAGTTGGCTCAGAGTACGTTGAGCAGTCTTCGCGCGCTTTTCATCGCGGCGCAGCGCAATCTTGAAGTGCTGCTTGGCCGCTACCCAGCCGCCGCGGTGGATGTCAGCCGGGACTTCTCTCCGCTACCACCGCCCCTGCAGGCGGGCCTGCCATCGACTCTGCTCGAGCGCCGGCCCGATATTGTTGCCGCGGAGCGCCTGGTGCTGGCCGCGTTTCGCAATCTGGAGGCAGGCAAACTTGCGCTGCTGCCCAGCTTCGCGCTGACGTTCGAAGGAGGCCGTATCATCGACCCGGTGCTCTCGCTGGTGAAGTTGAATCCATGGTTCTATCACGCGGCCCTGGGGATGACTGTGCCGGTGTATACGGGTGGACGGTTGACTGCCCAAGTGAAGATCGATAGTGCCCAGCAACAGCAGGCGTTAGATCACTATGGGGGCGTCGTTCTGAACGCATTTGACGAGGTGGAGACCGCTTTAACCAACGAAAATCTCTATGCCCAGCAGTTCCAGCATTTGGAGAGCTCTTTCCGGCAGTACAGCGAGTCTGTGCGGATCGCCACTATCAAGTACAAGGCCGGCGCCTACGACATGCAGCAGGTGCTGCAACTTCAGACCGCCCAGCTTTCGGTGCAGGCAGATGTGATTCGGGCGCGGAACGTCCGGCTAGCCAACCGCATCAATTTGCATCTGGCCTTGGGCGGCAGTTTCGAGGCTAAGCCGGCCATAACCGCCATTCCATGACGAGGGAAAAGACGAATGCCTGATTTGCCGGCGCTCCTGGCCAAGATTCCGGATGAATTTAAACCGCTGGCGGCTCTCGTGGTCGGAGCCCTCCTGCTGGTCTCAGTCGTTCTGCTGCATGGTGTGGGTCTCCACGGCATTCTTGTGTTGTACAAGCGCAGGATACGACGCCTTCGCACCGGGCGGCCGCGTCTTGTGGGGGCGCTGCTATTGTTCTGTTGGGCCGTGTTCCTGATGCTCGCCCTGCATATCGCGGGATTCGCTGTCTGGGCTTACGCTCTCGTCTTATTGGGTTTGGTGAAGCACGGTTACGATGCCATCTACTTCGCCGCGAATGCCTACACCACGCTGGGTTTCGGAAGTGTCGATGTGGAAAAGCTTTGGAGAAACATTTCCCCTATCATTGGCATTTCCGGACTGTTTACCTTTGCCTGGACCACCAGCGCGCTGGTGGACGTGGTGGCTGCGCATGGCCAACTGATCCAAAAACTGGAAGACGAACGCGAGCGTGAAATGGAGATGCGGTTTAGTCTTCGGAAAAATGCCTGGGACGCGCTCGAGAGCGAGCGAGGCGCAGAGCGGTTGGAACGCGACAACGCCAGGGCGCAGTCGGCCGGGGCCTCCTTTCTCGCAACGGCTCAGGATCTGGATGGATGAGCGGGGGCGAGTAAAGAAACTACGCGAAGCCAAGGTAGGAGCAAATCGCGGAACTTCGGCGAAAAGAGCGCGAGGAGGAAGAGAAGCTAGGATCGGACGTTGCTCCGGCAAAACCCGGCGATAACAAGTGAAGTGAGACCGTTATCGCGGCTTCCGGTAGCCCTTGCCCCAACTGTAGTAATACTTCACGCCGAAGCCGGTATAGTCTGTGCCGTTTTGGTGCACCAACGCTTTGGCGAACTCGAACACCAGTGAGTTCTGTGGGCCCAGGGTAAGATTCAGCTCGCTCCCCAGTGTGAAATTCTGTTGCCCATTGCTCTGGTTCGACCCATTGACGACCGTATCGCCGCCGAAGGAGTAGCGCGTATCGAGGGAGGCCCACAGGTTGGATCTGAAAGAGTAGCTGATGTGTCCTTCAATTCCCGGCAACACTTTCTGCCGGAGGGTTTCCGATCCATGATATGCAGTGTTGTCGGTGTAGAAGTAGGCGTTGGCGTAGGCATCGAGCTCCCACTTCTGTTGAGGTCCGAAGGGATGCGAGACGGCGATTTCCGGCTTCAGAGACCAGCGATTTGAACCAAGGTTGAGGACTTTATCGGCGTTGTACAGGCCGGTGGGCGCGGTGATGCTGAGGCTGGCCCCGATAGTGGTGACCGGTTTGAACTTTGCGAATTGCGCGACGCTGAGCGCCGGGGCACCCTTCAGCACTGCGGCAAACTGATAGCTGGAGTCGCCGGCGCCGGTGGTGGAGCCGCTGATGTTGGTCCCCGTCAGCGAGCCCTCGAGGCCGGCGAGAGGAACCCCGGCTTCCACCCAGGCCAACTGATGAAAGAAGCTGAAATAGCGCGTGTAGCTGACGGATCCTTGGTTGAGGTTAAACTCCGCGCCGGCCACGACGATCGAAGTATCAATGGACGCGTTGGAGTGCGCGTAGCCATAGAGGAGTTCCACTTCATTCACGCCTACCGGAGTATTGTCGTAGGTGTGCGGGTCAGTGAACTGGGAATGTAGCTGTTCTGGAAAGCGAAGAACGGCGACCGCCAGACCGACGAATATCAGCCGTTGGTTGCGCAAGTTATCGGGCTACTTGGAAGCCTTCGGCGGGCACTGCTCATCGAACGTCGTCTGCATCTGCTTCAGTTTGAGCACGCCATAGAGAGCCGTAATCGCCATAATCACCACCAGAATCCCGTCGAACCTCTTTTCGAGGCTGTAGTCGTTCTCGCGGTAGAAGTAATAACTGGCCACGATCAGACAGAGAACGACGATGTTGATCGCCCAATTTACCGGCCTCGGAACAATGTAATACAGGGTGCCGAAGCCAGCTAGTTGGTAGAGCAAAAACGGCAGGATCGCTACCATCGGCAGCAGCTCGGAGGCGCCCAGCGTGATGTCAACAGCACCGGGCACCGCTGCGTGCAGCAGCCTGCTGTGAGCCAGTTCATGGAACAGCGCCGGAATCGCAGTCAAGAATGGCACTAAGGCGAGCAGCTCGATGACCAGCGCCCCGCTCCAGGTGCCAACCTGGGAAGCTGAATCGGCGCCGGCGCCCGTGGATTGCGTACCGATGAACAGCCCGCCGACGACGGCCGCCGCGCTGGACAGCATCAGTAATTCCACGGTGACGCCAAAGCTGGCCGGTTCGCCGGCCTTAATTAGCAGCAGGCCCATGAAACCGGGGGTGTAGAACATGACGCGCACCAGCCGGGCCCAAACACGCGCGTCGCGTTCCGGCGGCAAAATGGGTAGCGCACGCCCGTCAGTTCCAATAGTTGGTCTAGTTTTCGACATTTCCGATCACGGAAGCAGGATTCCGGTTGGGGCGTTCCGGATTCAATAAATCTCGGCCCGGCGCGCCGTATCGCGCTTGCATTCAATAAAATGCGGCTGCGGTCTAGAAAACTGCATCTTCCTCGTGTTCCGTGCTGTCGTAACAGCCGAGCGAAAACATGCGAACACTCTTTTTGAACCCGCCTTCCTTCGAGGGCTTTGACGGCGGCGCCAGCTCGCGCTGGCCCGCCACTCGCGAGATTGAGTCCTACTGGTATCCGGTGTGGCTTTGCTACCCGGCCGGGATGCTGCCCGACAGCCGGGTGGTAGACGCTCCGCCGCACAAGCTATCGGTTGCGGATACGGTCGAGATCGCGAAAGATTTTGAGCTGCTGGTGCTGTTTACATCCAGTCTGGGCTTCGGCGTCGATCTGAAGATCGCGGAAATGATGAAGGACACCAATCCGAAGCTGAAGATCGCGTTTGTCGGGCCGCCGGTTACGGTTGAGCCGGAGCGGGCGCTTCAGAACCCTGCCGTCGATTTTATCGTACGGCGCGAGTTCGATTACCAGATCGCCCGTTACGCCACTGGTACGGCGCTCGAAGAATTGCCCGGAGTGAGCTTCCGGAAAGACGGGGGTATCACGCACAATCCCGAGGGCGGCGTTGTCGAGAATCTCGACGAATTACCTTGGGTGACGAAGACCTATAGGCGCGATCTGGATGTCACACGCTACAACGTTCCGTTCCTCCACCATCCTTTCATTTCCTTGTATACTTCGCGCGGGTGTCCTGCGATGTGCACCTTCTGTCTCTGGCCGCAGACGCATTCCGGACACCGCTGGCGCCTGCGCTCAAGCGACGATGTTGCCGCAGAGGTTCGCTATGCGATCGAAGCCTTTCCGGAGGTGAAGGAGATTTTCTTCGACGACGACACCTTCAACTACCGGAAGGCTCGCACGCTGGAGCTGTGCGCGAAGCTGAAGCCCCTCAAGTTCACGTGGTCGTGCACGTCGCGTGTAACCACGGATTACGAAACGCTCAAGGCCATGAAGGAATCCGGCTGCCGTTTGCTGATCGTCGGCTATGAATCCGGCGATGCTCAGATTCTGAAAAACATCAAGAAAGGCGCCACGATCGATATGGCGCTCCGATTCACAGATAATTGCAAGAAGCTTGGCCTGGTGGTCCACGGTGACTTTATCATTGGATTGCCGGGCGAAACGCGGGAGACGATCAGCAGGACGATTGATTTTGCAAAACGCCTGGACACCGAAACCGTCCAGGTGTCGATCGCGCACGCGCTTCCGGGCACGGAGCTTTACGACTACGGGACGAACAACGGGCTGATCACTTTATCGATGGCCGATGACGCGGGCCATCAACTTCCGAACATCACTTACCCGGGCCTGGACGAAGCGGAACTTGTGGATGCTGTCGAGCGCTTTTACGGCGAATACTATTTCCGGCCGCGTGTCGTTTGGCGCCTGGTTCGAAAAGCAATCTTCAATTCTCACGAACGCCGCAGATTGGCCAAGGAAGCTCGTGAATATCTGTCCTTGCGTTCCAAGCGGAAGAAATTCGTGCGTAACGGACGTGAAGCCGCTGCAGGCGTGGATCCCCGTCGTGAAACTGCGCCTTCGCTGGACCAACCCTAAGGAATCCTGGCTGTCCCCGTACGCCGGCAGGCCCTATCCAACCGGCAGGCCCTATCCAATAAGACAGCGGCTTTTTCGGTCCCTATAGGCTCATCACAATTCGGTGAATGTCCCTGCAGGGACCTCTCGGGGTCTTTCCTCCGGATACCCGATCCCCTCGGCGCGCTGAAAACAATACTACTTCGGCCCCGAACCACGCGTGGTCGTCCGAATGCATATCAGCGCAAAGTCTTCAGAGAAGGGAAACCATGTTGAGCACTATTGACCAGTTTTGTGAACGGACAGACGGAGAACTCGTGGCACTGGCTCGCGACGGTAACAAGGATGCCTTCGGAGCGCTGATTCACCGCCATTATAGAGCCTGTGTGAACATCGCGAGTTTCATGTTGCGCGACCGGGCGGAGGGACAAGACGAAGTGCAGAACGCGTGCTTACGGGCGTTTGAGCATCTCGATCAATATCACGGTGAAGCGGAATTTTTGCAGTGGATCCTTCGCATTGTCGTTAATCAATGCCTGATGCTCATGCGAGTGAGAAGGCGCGCGCGCTTCCTTTACCTGGATGGCGAGAGCGAGCACAATGGACGTTGGCCGATCCAGTTGCCCGCGCTCTCCATCAGCCCGGAAGGGGAGGTTATCCAACGCGAAAGGCACGCCATCCTTGAAACCGAGATTCGGCGTATTCCGCCACTATTCCGCCGGGTGCTTCAACTGCGTGATATAGACGGCCTGCCCATGACGGACGTCGCCGAGCAGTTGGGAATCACGGTTCCGGCGGCGAAGTCGCGACTGTTGCGGGCGCGTAACGAGTTGCGCGAACGAGTCTCACGGCGGTGGGAAAACGGAAATTCCATGCCCGTTGCGAGCACCCAAAGATTGGCGAGTTGAGTCCCCTGCGGGCATGACCTGGGAGGGGACCCACAACCGAAGTTTGCTAATGTTGTGGGTTATCGTTCATGAGGGTCATACCTAGCGGCGCCGCACTGGGAGCGGAAATTCAGAACGTCGAATTGGCCAGCCTAAACGATCAGGACTTCCATCAAATCCGTCGGGCATGGCTCGAGCACCTCGTGGTCCGGTTTCGTGGCCAGCAGCTTGCCCTGGAAGACCTGATCGCATTCAGCCGCCGCTTCGGCGATCTGGATTGGGCGCCAGTGCAGGAGACCGGACGCCGCTTTGTGGAAGGCCATCCGGAAATCTACGTGGTCTCCAACGTGATTGAAAACGGAGTGCCCATCGGCAGTCTCGGCGCGGGGGAAGCGGTGTGGCACACCGATATGTCTTACCTCGAGAATCCTCCCAAGGCCAGCATGCTGTATGCGCTGGAGGTTCCTCCGGCCGGAGGCGACACGCACTTCTGCAACATGTATCGTGCGTATGAATCGCTGCCGGATGCGCTGAAGCAGCGCGCTTCGTGCCTGACCCTGAAACACGACGGCACCTATAACAGCGGCGGGTACGTGCGCCAAGGATTAGCTGCGACGGATGATCCGGTGTCGTCCGCCGGAAGTGTATCATCCGCTGGTTTCCACCCATCCGGAGACGGGCCGCCGCGCGCTGTATCTGGGCCGCCGGCGCAACGCTTATATCAGCGGGCTCCCGCTGGCTGAGTCTGAAGCGCTGCTAGATGAACTATGGTCCTATGCGACGCGCGATGACATCGCCTGGGGCAATCAATGGCGGCCGGGCGACGTTGTCCTGTGGGATAACCGTTGCACCATGCATCGGCGCGACTCGTTCGATCCAAACTCACGACGGATCATGTATCGCACGCAAATCAAGAGCGTCCCGAGCGGTCCGGTGTGAGCAAGGTCAGAGCCCCTCGAGTTGTCCTCTCACTACTTTGCATTCTGTACCTGATCATTTTCCTCACACGCGTGAATATCGCGACGGTGACGCCTCTGATTAAGACCGAACTCGGGTTGAGCAACACGCAGATGGGACTGGTATTTTCGGCATTTGCGATTCCTTACGCGCTGTTTCAACTCATTGGAGGCTGGATCGGCGATCGGCTGGGACCGCGCCTGACACTGGCTGGGTGCTGTGCATTTGTGGGTCTCTCCACCATACTCACCGGGTCGGCGCGCGGGTTTGTAACGCTCTTCGCTTTGCGTCTGGCGCTGGGTTTTGCCCAAGGCGCGGCGTTTCCCACGGCCACCCGGGCGATGTCCGCTTGGATCCCGATTCGGGACTGGGGTTTTGCACAGGGGATCACGCATGCGTTCGGACGAATCGGAAACGCAATTACGCCGCCGCTAATGGCCGCGCTGCTTCTGGTTGTGTCCTGGCGGCGCTCCTTCGTCATTCTGGGATCGGCCAGCCTGATCTGGCTTTTTGCCTGGGCCTGGTATTTTCGTAACGACCCGCGCGAGCATCCTAGTCTCGCCGAAACGGACTTGGCAGCGCTGCCTGAGCCTCGCGCGCGCGTCCGTCCGGCCATCCCGTGGCTGCGGCTCGCCCGGCGTATTTTGCCCGTCACGATGGTCGACTTCTGCTACGGTTGGACGCTCTGGTTGTTCCTGAGCTGGATACCCACATTCTTCTTTGAGAACTATCATCTGAACCTGCAGTCTTCCGCGATGTTCTCCGCGGGCGTGCTCTTTGCGGGCGTAATTGGCGACACCGTGGGCGGCGTCGCAACCGATCGCTTGCTTCGGAAGACTGGCAGTTTGGTGTTCGCGCGCCGCTCCGTAATCATGGCGGGATTTGTGGGCGCCTTGATCTTCTTGTGTCCCGTGGTGCTCTTTCACCATCTGGCGACGGCCGCGGTGTGCCTCTCGCTGGCGTTCTTTTTCGCGGAGTTGGTTGTCGGGCCGATCTGGGCGGTGCCCATGGACATCGCTCCGCGCTTACGCCGGCACCGCCAGCGGCATGATGAATTTCGGTTTTGGCCTGGCGGGTTTAGTGTCTCCTTCCAGTTTTGGATATCTGGTGGACCGCACCGGTAGCTGGGTATTCCCGCTTCTTTGCTCGATAGTCTTGCTGCTGATTGGCGCGGTGCTTGCGTCGCGCCTGCGGCCCGACATACCTTTTAGCGAGAACACCTATGCCTAGGCTATTACTGGGCTCGCTTAGAGTCCGCCGCCGATCCGGCTGTATCGCCGATCGATCTTCGGGCGGCCGCGCGAATCCGGTAGGCGTTTGCATACTTTGGATTGAGAAAGATCGCCTGGTCCAGATCCTTGATCGCCAGCGCTCCTTCGTGCAGCTTAAGCTGGGCGAAGCCGCGGGCGTTCCATGCCAGAGCAAAATCCGGGGCGATTCGTAGAGCTTCGGTCAGCTCGACGATAGCTTCCCGATACCGGCCGGCTCGCCGTGAGTTCGCGTCCGAGAAGATTGTGCTGCTGCGGCCGGGCAAGGGGTTGGGGGTTAGCTGGTTGGGGTTGGTCCGGCGGCGGTTCGGGCTTTGCCTGCGCGGGCGCAGGCACTGGAAGCGGTGCTTTCGGCGCGCCGGACCGGCTGATCTGAAAATCCACATTCGCTAAGTCGACGGGCTGGCTGCCCAGCTGAACGGTGCGGGCCGGAGTTTGGGCTTCATTTTGAACCGATATGGTATAGGATCCCGCCGCCAAGTCGCGGAACAGATAACGTCCCTGCGGATCGGCCTTAGCGGTTAGGCCGGGCTCATGCAGGACTCCACCTGCGCCCCGATCCACGGGAACGTACCGAAGCTCCTTCGTGTCGTAGATGAGCACTTGCCCAGAAATGCTGCGAAACGCCCGCGCGGTGAAGGACGCCTTGCCGGGGCCGCTTTCCCTACCGTTACCTTTTGCGCATCGCCAAATCCTTCCGCCGAATAACCGGCCGGCAGCGAATCCCCGTCCGCCTGGACGTCGTAGTCGCCGGCCACCAGCGACCCGACGAAGAAGCTGCCGTCCGCCTCCGTTGTCGCGCTCCACTTCTTTCCTCGGCTTTCGATGGTCACCGTGACACCCGCCACGCCCTTGCCCCGCGTCATTCAGCACTTGGCCCGTAGACCAGACAACGAATAGCCGATGCCGAAGTTCGTGGTGGCGTCTTCGTCCACTTCGAGGCTGGATGGGGTGGTGAAGAAAAACGGGTCCTTGGAGGTGTAGATCGCCTCCAGCTTGTGTTTCCCCCGGTGCACATTCGGGAACCGGTACGAACCGTCGGCGGCCGGTCAGGGTGCGCCGGACATTGTCCAGCATCACCTCCACTTCGGGCATCGGCGGCATGCCCGGCTCCCATTCTCCCTTGGACTGGTCGTCTCGAAAAATATTCCCAGTGAGAGTCCCGCGCCGTTCGGGAATGATGAAATAAGGCACGTGTTCGAACTGGTGGCGAAAGGCGATCAAAGCAAGCCGGCGTAAATTGCTGAGGGCTTCCGGGATTCTTCAAGCCCAAGCACCGAACAGGACATCGAAACGTTATCGGATCGGGTCAGGCGCTGCGTAAGGGCCAGGGTGTGTACGATGTCCTCGGTGCTCCCCTGGAGCGCCTGATTGTCGTTGTATTGAAAGCTGTAGCGTCAGGTCTCTCTTGTGCGGCGCCCTTGGTGGACCAATCCGCCGTCCCGCCGAGCCAGGGTGCGCACCGGAACCACGTTGATGCTGGCGCCTTTGATAAATCCGGCCGCCATCAGGTAAGCGTCGCTGGATAAAAGCTCGTCCACTTGCTGGATGCTGGTGGCCTGGATGCCTTGTTGCTCCAGAACTTGCTGCAATCCCGTCACCTGGCCGAAGATGAAACTCAGCGTGGGGGCGTTGGCATCGCGTTCCGCATAGGCGCTGAAGTTGAACGCGCCCCAACCCGTGTGCAGGTTCGCGCGAAACTGCTTGGCGCCGTTGTCTTCGCCGGGAGTCACCGAAAACTGGTACTGGCCATTGACGCCGAAATGGCTGGATTGAAACGCGAGGCCGGCCGGCAGCGTGAAATTTCGAATCGCCGGCCCGGGCGGCACCTCGTTCTCGAACCTCGAGGCCAGCGCGCCGCCTGTGACGGCCCAGTGCCGGGTCAGCTGATAGCGGAGATTGGCCGAGCCCGAGATGGTTGTTTCCTGGATGCCCGGCAGCACCAGGTTGCTGTTGTAGAAGGCCAGATCCAGCTTCAAATTTTTTTGTGACGTGGCGCGTCCAGGAGAAATCCGTATGCAGGCCACGCAGATTATTGGCGCCCAGAGACGCAAATTCCAGCGGCATGTAGCGCGCCAAGCCCAGGATAGTATCGCGGTCGGTAATGTAGTGCAGCCGTCCCGAGCCCGCGATGCCGTGGCTGATCCCTAGGTCCGCGTTGAACCAGAAATTCTCGCGCGGTTTGTATTGTATCGCAGGTCGCCGATGCTTCCGGAACGCCCCAGCCGGTCGGACGCGTGAACCCTGCATTTGATAAAAAGAGCCGGTGAGCGAAGAATTCTCGGTGAGCGGATAGCGGTATCCTCCGCCCGCCACGAATTCCGGCTGGACCGGCAGGAACAGCCCGTCGAACGTAGCCACGCTGGTGTACCCGACATGTCCGAACCAGTTGCCTTCCCTGCAAATGGAGTCCGCGGATGATCGATCCATTGATGGTGAGCTGGGATTCGTCCACGTACTTATCGAAAAGCGTGATGTCCCGGTCCGCAGTGGCGATTTCATAGCTGGCGGAGGACAACGCGACTCTGGGACAGGCCTTCTCGATCGGCCCCTAGGAGGTTGGTTTCCACGACGTTGCATGTGGGTCCAGTTATCGCCGTTAATTTTCAGGAAGTCGATCTGGTTCTGGATCTCCGCGGGATTCGAATAATACCGTCCTTCGTAAAAACCGCTCTGGGCCGGCTCCGCGGCCGCTCGTCGGCGCAACGAAACCAGGCGGATAAACCGGGGGCATCAGGTTCACCAGGATTTCGAAAGTCTGGGTTCCCGAGGGCGTGACCACCACGACGTGGGTGTCGCCGGCCACTTTGCCTTCTACCGAGACCACGCCATTTTCGGCCGTAGCCTCCGCGAAGAATCCGTCCAGGCTATAAGCGGCGGTGGCTCCGTCCACCTGAAAAGTGATGGTTTTGTCGGGATCGACTTTGTAAACCTGGCCCGGCAGCAGGAGACAACATAGAACCAGCGCCAGCAGGACCCGAGCGCTATTCTTGACACAGCGCGCAACGGAACGCGGCGGCAATTTTCTCTCGTTCCAGGGGGCCGACGCCGCCGCGTCCTGCGCGCTATTACGGAATGGTGAATTCCCCGGCACTGGTGAAGACCCTGCGTTCGAATTCAAAGGACGAAAACGTGCGATAGTGCCCGGGAGCGAGTTGCGCTGGGTTGGTGGCCGCAAAAATCAGCCGCTCGCCCGGCAACAGACGCTGTGTTTTGAAAGGCGCTTTGGCCACGCGCTTTCCGGAAGCATTCAGAATCACGATGATGCCCTTGGGCACCACAGGCTCGGAGCCGGTATTGTGCAGCTCTTGGGAAAGGATCGCGTTCGCCTCGGGGGTCTGCGGTGAAGCTTCCACCGGTCCGGATTCCAGCTTGTAATCGCTGGACAGGTTAAAGGTGATCAGCGTGCCCAAGGACGCGCCCAGGCCGATCATGCCGTCACCGGGGGCGGTCAAGATGCCTCGAAAGAAAGTCACCACGGCGCGCTGCGTGGTCTCGGGTGGAAGCGTAAAGGTAACCTGGACGGACGCGTCTTCCCCGGCCTTCACCACTACCGACGTCGGTGAAGCCACCGAAGTGGCGGCAATGCCGTTTGCAATCTAGCCCGGCAGGCGAAAGCGATCGCTTCCCATCCGCTCACCACCACGTCCTCGGTTTCCAGATTGAAGCGGACTTCGCCAGACGTGTTATTGGAGATGGTCAGGGTTTGGGTGGTGCCTTGGCCGGGTTTGCAGCGCACCTCGATGATGGCCGGAGAAAGCGCGATTGCCGCTCGCGGAGCGTCGGCCGGGGCGGAAGCGGGCTCGTCCGGCGTTTGGGCGCCGGCCCCGGCCGCCAACACAGAAGAGAATGACTGCCAGTTTGCATTCGAATTTCATGGGATTACTTGCGGAGCGTTGCCTCGAACGCGACGGTGCTTCCGATGGGTCCGGCCGGAGTGGAAACCGGAACCTCTAGTTCCAACCGGTGCTCGCTGCGTGGACCCGCAAGTCATGGATTCAATCAAAGGCCGGGGAGCGGTTCCCAGCTTGATTCCGTCAATCGCCATGCTGTGTGTTGAGGCCGCATCGGTACGGGACATGGTCACATTCACGCGGGAGGCCGGCATGCTTCCAGGGCAATCGATCCTTAGCCCGAAGCGCGTCGAAATCACCAGCGCCCGGGGAGTCTTCTGGCTACTCTCGCCCGGCGCCGAAGCCCCCTTGAAGTAGGAGACCTTGCCGAGATCGAGCGAGGCGTTGCCCGGTCCCTCACTGCGCATCATCGCGCCGGTGGAAGCCGAGAGAATCGTGATGGTGGGTGAGGCGGGAGCGATAGCCGCCTGCCCGAATGCGGGTAATCGCCGCGACGCAGCGACAGCATCCATCCCGAGATTAAGATCATGCAGTGAACTTTCATTGGATATCCAGACTGACTGGGAATCGCTTCTGCCCAGCCAGCATCATGCGTTGGGGTTGCGCGGCCGATTAATTGGCGGTCGCAGTGAAGTTGATCGTGTTCGAAAGCGTTCCGCTGGTATTGGAGGCCGGTATGGTGACAGCGAGAACGTAGGCAGCAGCTGTCCCATAGGTGCCCGCTGTAACTTGAGGTGTGACGCCGGCGGCTGTAACCGCGATGGCGTTGAACGTCCACGAGTTCACCAGATCCGCGGCGTTGAGAGCGCCAAGGAGAGAATAAGAGTCGCTGGTGCTGTTCGCCAGATCTACCTCGACATCGATCGGCGTGCTGAGAGTGAACGATACGTTGGTATGAGGAGTCCGGGTCACATTGGTCGGCACAGTGCCGCCGTACATCTGCACAGTTCCAAACGGCAAAGATGCCGTGCCGGTACCGGTGCCAGTCACTGCGAAGCCGGCGGCGTCCGTGCTAAAAACCAAGTTGATGGAACCTGCGATGTCGGCGGTGACGCCCAAAGTTCCACCGCTGGTCACCTGAGCGTTCGCGACTCCCGCGAGTCCAAAAGCGGATAGTACAGTCATAAGAACAAGTTTGTTTTTCATGTGTTAGTTATTACCTTCTGAGGCTCTTATCGGCTCACGCTGGAAAGTGTTAATCCTAATTTATTCCGGCGATTTTTCGGGCCAGTTCCGCCATTTGGGTACGGAAGTGGCTATTCTTGGCGGGCAGCCTTTTTTGCGCACAGGCATCCTGCAACTCGTGGCCGGCCGCCGAAAACTTGGCATACGCCGAGACTCCCAAGAGCCGGTCCAACTCCCTGCCGCCTATTTCCTCGGCGCTCGACAACTGATTAACGATCAACTTGAGCCGGTCCCCTGCAAAGCCCGCCTTTCGCAGTCCCTCAAGCGACCGCTTGGCTTGATAGAGGGCTGGCACGCTGGTGCTGGTCACTAACCACAGCTCGGTCACCAGGTCCAGCAATCCGAGCGAGAATCCGGCTGGCCGTCCCAGGTCAATCACCAGCCAGCGATACTGCTTCCGCGCCGCCGCGAACAGCTGTCGCAGGCTTTCGGCATCTGGCTCAGCTAGGCCCGGAACATTTGGCGAGCGCAGAACATCCAAGTCTCCGGCGCCGCGCGCTACGAATGCTGCCCAAATGCCGCCCACAGCAGCTTGCGCGGCCGCGTCCAAAATCGTAGATTCGGATTCGGCGCCCAGCAGGAAACCCGCCATCCCGCAGTCCAGATCCAAATCCGCCACAAGCGTCTTTTGACCGGTCTGTAAGCGCAATTCGACACCGACGTTGCAAGCGATAGTGGTGCTCCCCACTCCACCCTTCACACCCATCACGGCGATGACCCTGACTTGATCGGCGTTGGGTGGAGGAGAGGCGCCTTCCAGTTCACGGCCGGCGTTTCTCACCACCGCGTATTGGATGGCCTTCGCCAGCGACTCGCCGTTGCAGGAGCCCTTGACGATGTAATCCTGCGCGCCGGCGCGCACCAACTGCAACGCCAGTTCCTCGCTGCTGTCCCCACTCAGCAGAATCACCGGCACTAAACCCGCCTGCGCTTTCGTTCTGGTGAAGGTTTCCACCCCGCTGCTGTCCGGCAGCCCGAGATCCAAAAGAATTACGTCCACTCCCCCCTGCTTCAAACGATTCAGCCCGGCCTGCAAAGTGTCGGTCCGGTGCAGAACAAAGGCCGTGTCAGTTCGCAACGACAGCCACTGCTGCACCAGCGCGGCGTAATCCGGGCTGTCTTCGATCAGCAGAACCGTTAGAGTCTTGTTCATCACGGAGGCGCTTGTTGCGACTACTTCTCATCGGCGGTTCAGTCGAAGCGAAGATAACCCCAATGGAATAGTCCGTTATATAGTCCGCTAACTCTTGGTAATATGCTGACTTTTATCGATTTGTATTAGAAAATGTGCCGATCTGTTCCACATGGGCGAATCCCCAGAGCGCGTGCAGAATCTCCTGGTCTTTCACTCCAGCGGACTGGACTGCGCTTTTCCACTGGAAGCGGTGCGCGAAATCGTGCCCATGGCCCGGCTCTCCGCGCCGCCTGGCCTGCCGTCGGGCCTGGCGGGATTCCTGGATCTGAGAGGCACGGCCGTTCCGATTGTCCGTCTGGACCGGCTCTTCGATCTGCCCGACCAGAAACCGGGCCTGTATACGCCCTTGATTGTCTTGCGTGGAGTGCGGGGTCCCCTGGGCATTCTGGCGGATTCGGTTCGGGGCATCGTGCCCGTGCCTGCCGCGCAGTGGGTCGGCTTGCCGGGCGACGGCACTTTTCAAGGCTGCGCAACGGCCACTCTGCAACTCGACGGCGAATTGATTCACGTGCTTTCGCCTTCCGCCCTGCTGCAGGCCAACGAGGATCAATTGCTGGCAGAGTATCGCGCCAGGTCTGAGGCGCGGCTGTTCCACTTGGAGGAGAGAAATTGACCTCGCAAGACGTCGGCTATCGCCGTCTGAAGGCCCATTTGATCGCCTCCACCGGGCTGGCGTTCTATGCGGACCGGGACAAATTACTGATGGACTTGATCGCCGGAAGACTGTCCGAGTTGGGACTGCGCAACTGTTCTTCCTACACCGCGTTTCTGGCGAACGGCGAGCGTGGCGGAGCCGAAATGGAGGTTCTCATCGCACAACTCACCATTGGAGAAACGTACTTCTTCCGCGACGAAGACCAGTTTGCGGCCATTCGCGATGTCATTCTTCCGGACATCCTGGAGCGCAAGCAAGCTAGCAAGCAATTGCGAATCTGGAGCGCCGGTTGCGCCACTGGCGCCGAGCCTTACTCGCTGGCGATTCTGCTGGCGCGCGAGCTGTCCGAGCGGATTGCCGGGTGGGAGGTCCACATTCTTGCCACGGACTTGAACCGGAGCTTCTTGGCCCGGGCGGCGGAAGGCAAATTCCGGAAGGCCGCTCTTCGCTCTATTTCCGATGACGTGAAGCGCGAGTGTTTTTCGAGCGATGGATCCACCTGGAGGATTCATCCCCAGTACAAACATTGGATTTCATTCCATCAGATGAACCTCATGGAGAACGAATTCTCCCACTCCTTTCCGCGCGGCGCGGAGTTCGATCTGATTCTGTGCCGCAACGTGATGATCTATTTCGCGCGGGAGGTGAGTTGCCGCTTGATTGGCCAACTTCATCAGGCGCTGGGAGAGGGCGGATGGCTGGTGGTTGGGGCGTCGGAGAGCAACCTTGACAATCTCAAGATCTTCCGCACGGTGAACGCCGCCGGGACCAGGCTTTTTCAGAAAACCAAGATCTCGCCGGCTTCGGTCAGAGATACCGGGCCGCCGCCGGCCCTGCTTCAGGTGGTTGCGCCCCCGCCGGGTGTGTCTCATCCCCTTCCGCCCGATCTGGACGGTCTGCGCCACCTCGCCGACTCGGGCGATTGGCATCGAGCGGCCGAGTACGGAAAGCGATTGCTCACGCACAACGGGCTGAATCCCGAGGCCTACTTTTATCAGGCTTTGATTTTCGAAAAGCTCGGAATCGCCGATGAGCCGGAGCAGTCTCTGCGGCACGCCATCTACCTCGATCGGAATTTTGCGCTGGCGCACTATCATCTGGGCCTGGTTCTGAAGCGAGGCGGTCGAACCAGCGCGGCGGAGCGGTCCTTCGGAAATGTCCTGAAGGTCCTGGCGGGCGTGCCGGATCTTGCGATGGTGACTGCGGGCCCGGAGCTGACGGTTACCGGGCTGAAGGGACTCGCGAGAATGCATCTGGAGGGTTCCAAAGAAAAATGAGAGCTGTCACGACAGTGGAGGCGGTGTGGAGGGAGCGGGCTCAACGGCTCTCGCAGCGCGCGGTGGCGGCCGCCGAGGCGGCACACCTGGCCCATCCGGTGCTGGTTCTCGGGGTCGCCAAGGAGCGCTATGCGATCGATCTTCCGGACGTGGCTGAGGTCTTGCCTGCCGTTCGTCCGACGCCTGTCCCGGGGCGCCATGCCGGTGATTGCGGGAGTCATCAATGTGCATGGCGAAATTCGGCCGGTGATCGATCTGCGGCGGTTCTTGGGTTTGGAGGCGATCTCGAATGGCGTTCCGGCGCGTGTGATTCTGCTGCGCAAGGAGGCCCGCGAGATAGGTCTGCAGATCGATAGCGTAGAGCAAATCCGCTGGATCGGCGCAGGAGAGCTGCAGCCGGCCGCCGGCGGCGCCGCGGAACATCTGCAAGGTTCGACCCAGGACCTGCTGATGCTGCTCAGTACAGACGCGCTCTTCGCGGAATTGCAGATGGGAGTTACAACTTGAAACTGACGATTGGGCAAAAGATTCTTCTGGGCTTCGGCTTGGCGATTCTGTTCATCGCCGTCACCGGAATCGCCGGGTACCAGAGCATGAAACATTTGCTCGAAGCCAACTACTGGGTAGGACACACCTTCCAGGTGATCGCTGTGGCCCAGGACATCCGGGCCGATCTGCTCCAGTTTGAAACCTCACGGAGGGGATACATCATCACCGGAGATGCCAGTTTCCTGGAATCGAGCGCGGGCCTGATGACGCGCCTGGCCGACAGCCAGAAGTTAATTCGATGGCTTACCGTCGACAATGCCCGTCAACAGCGCAGGCTTGCGGCTCTCGGACCACTGATTGACCGCCGGCTGGCCGATATGACGCGAATCTCGAACATTCGCAAAGAGCAGGGCCTTGCGGTTGCCATTGTGGCGGGGCGCAACGCCAGTAGCGAAAGCGAAGCACACACCGCCCAGATCGTGAATTTGGTGGAGGAGGTGGAAAACGAGGAACGCGATCTGTTGAAGGGGCGTGAGCAGACCGCCAGCGCTGGTGCCCGGAGCGCCGCATGGTTCATTCTGCTCGGAACCCTGATGGGGGTTTTGTTGCTGGCCTGCATTGGGTTTGCGACCCACCGTTCCATCACGCGCCCGCTGGGCGAACTGCGGCAATTCGTGATTGCTGTCGGCGCCGGGGATTTAGCCCAGACATCGGCGCGCGAAGGTGGTGACGAACTGGGAGAACTGGCGCAAGCTCTGAATCAGGTGGTGTCGCGGCTGAGAAGTACTACCGCACAGACGCGCGCCACCACCGAGGATCTTAACGCCACGGCGGTGCAGATTCTGGCTTCCGCCAGGGAACAGTCGGCCGTTACCGGACAACAAGTGGCGGCTTATCAGGAGACCAACGCCACCATGCAGCAGGTGAGCCAGTCCTGTCTTCAGATGGCGGAAAGAGCCAAGGAAGTTACCGCCACCGCGGAGGCTGTCTCCATCGCCAGCATCTCCGGCCTGGATGCGGTCCAAAAGGCCAACCAGAGCGTGGAAGCGATTCACGAGCAGGCCGAAGCGGTGGCCCAGAACATCGTGTCGCTGAGCGAAAAAACGCAAATGGTGGGCGACATTCTCGCCACGGTGAACGACATCGCGGAACAATCGCATCTGCTGGCCTTGAACGCCGCTATCGAAGCGGCCGCCGCCGGGGAGCACGGCCGCAGCTTTTCGGTGGTGGCGGGCGAAATCAAGAATCTGGCCGACCAGTCCAAGTCGGCCACCGTCCAGGTGAAGACCATCCTGGGGGACATCCAGAAGGAGATCAACACGTCGGTCATGCTCACCGAGGAAGCCGTCAAGCGGGTCGACGTGGGCAAGCAGCAGGCGGACATGGCGGCGTCCGCGATTCGCAATATGGCCGCTAACATCGACCAGAGCGTGCAGGCGTTTCAGCAGATCGTGGCGGGCACCAACCAGCAGCAGATCGGCTTTGAGAACGTCATGCAAGCCATGAAAGATCTGAGCCGGGGCAGCGAACAGGCCACCACCACTACGCGGCAGACCGAAAAGGCGGCAGCCAATCTCACCGAACTGGGCGCGCAACTTCGCACGGCGACGGAGGGCTATCGGCTTTGACCGACATTCGCCAAAAGCTCGCGGCCATTTTTCAGGGCGAGCATGCCGAGCATCTGGAGCATATCCGCTCGATCCTGGCGTTGCTGGAAAACGCCACGGATCATACTGGCGCAACGGCGCTGGACGAGGCCTTTCGCCGCGCGCACAGTTTGAAGGGCGCGGCGCGGGCGGTGGATCTGGATGCGGTGGAGGGGCTGGCGTCGGGGCTCGAAACCCTGTTTTCGCGAGTGCGCGAAGGAGGCCTATCGCTGGACCGGCAGGCCATCCGGGTGATCCATCAAGTCCTCGACGCCAGTGAGGAATGCGTCGGCGCGTTGCGGGAAAACCGGATGCCCCGGGAACCGGCGGCTGCGCTGCGGGCCATCGAGGAACTGCTGGAACCCGAGAAGACCGGGACGGCAGAGCCGGCGGTTTTCGAGGGCGAGCTCGCCGACGTCGCGCCGTCCGCACCGGCGCTGGGCTTCCCGCCCGTGGAAATGGTACGGCTGCCGGCCGAGAATCTGGATCGGCTGGTGCGCTCGACGGGCCAGATTCTGAGCGAGAGTCTGCGGCAAGCGAGCGTCAGCGGGGAGCTCGACGCTCTGGATGGAAAGATCGCCGAAATCACCGCGGAGTGCGTACGATTTCGCAAGGCTTCCACGGGGTCATTGTGGCGCCTGGCTAGCCAGCAGGAATACTCCTCAGTGGTCCGGCACATAGCGTTGGTCGAACAAAAAGTGCGCTCTCTGGCCGTCCAATCCAGGACAGCGCGTCTGCAGCAGCAACATAGCGCTTGGAACACGCGGCGCTCGGCGGAACAACTACAACGGGATGTGTGGAGCGCGCGCATGGCCCCGGCGGAAGACTTATTTGAGGGCTTTCGCAAAATGGTGCGGGATTTGGCCAGCGACGAGAACAAGGAAATCGACTTCCGGCTGAGCGGCTCCGGCGTCCGGGCCGACCGGATGGTGCTGCAGGCCTTAAAGGATCCGGTGATGCACCTGCTGCGCAACGCCATCAGCCATGGAATTGAGACTCGCCCGCGAGCGCGCTAGCGCCGGAAAGTCGCCGGTAGCTTCGCTCACTCTGCGCCTGGACTCTCAAAGAGGCAGGCTGATTGTCGAAGTGGAAGACGATGGCCGGGGAGTCGACCTGAAGAAGGTGGACAAGGTGCTTTCCCAGGCCGAGCCGGGAGCGCACTCGAGCGAGGAACTGGGGCGGGCGATTTTCCGGCCGGGTTTTTCCACTTCCGCCACCGTCAACCGCTTGTCCGGGCGGGGCATGGGGCTTTCGGTGGTCTATGAAACCGTGCATCGCCTCCAGGGAGACGTGAACCTGCAGCCCAAGGCCACACCGGGGGCGTCCTTTCTGCTGTCGGTTCCCTTGTCGGTATCCACCAGCCATTTGTTGCTGCTCTCCTGCAGCCGGCCAGACCTTCGGAATCCCGACCCACGGAATTGAGCGGCTGTACCGCATTCCTCTAGAGCGGGTGGAGACGCAGGAAGGAAGACCGGTGGTAAATCTGGACGGGCGAACGGTCCCGTTGTACGGACTGGCGCATTTGCTCGGAATCGGGGACGCCTCGGCTGCGCTGCCGGGAAAGATCCTGCCGGTGATGGTGTTGAAGACCGGGGCCAGGCGTCTGGCGGTTTGGGTGGATGAATTCCTGACGGAGAGAGACGCTTTGATTCAGGAACTGGGAATGCCCACCCAGCCACGGCAACATTTCCGGAGGGGCGCTGCTGCGGGAGGGGACGGTTTTTGTCGTCTTGAACCCGGCCGGTCTGGCGGCCAGTTGCACGCCGTCGGCAGCCGCTCCCATGCCGCGCCAAGCCCAGGCGCCAGTCCTGGCCATCGCCCCCGGCATTCTGGTGGTGGACGATTCGATCACCTCCCGGTCGCTCGAGAGGAGCATCCTCGAGGCGCACGGCTACCGGGTTCGAGTGGCGGTGGACGGCCTGGAAGCGCTGGAGTTGCTGCGCGCCGAAAAGGCCGACCTGATCATTACCGATATTCAAATGCCGCGCATGGACGGGTTCGGGCTGGTGGAGGCTCTGAAGGCGGACCGCCGGCTGAAGGGATTCCAGTGATTATCGTCAGCTCGCTCGAGCGGGCCGAGGATCAGGAACGGGGCCTCCTGCTGGGAGCGGACGCCTATGTGGTGAAGCGCAAGTTCGATCAAACGGAGTTGCTGGAAGCGATCCAGCAAATGATTTGATTCATGGGACCGCGAAGGGAGGCTATGGAAAAGATCCGGGTCATGATCGTGGAGGATTCGGCGGTGGTGAGCGCGCTGCTGGAATATAGCATCGGGCGCGACCCCAGGCTGGAGGTCTGCGCGACGGCCTCCAGCGCCGAGGATGCGCTGCGGATGCTCGAACATCTCGTCGCCAGACGTCATCGCCATGGACATCCGGCTGCCCGGCATGGACGGCCTGGAAGCCACCCGGCGGATCATGTCGAAAAACCCGGTCCCCATCGTGGTGGTAGCGGCCAGCCGTCGAATCCGGAGACGTGGAACACCGTGCCCATGGAGGCGCTGCGGGCGGGCGCTCTGACCGTACTCGAAAAGCCCAGCGGGACCAGCCACGCCGACTATGAAGCGCTGGCCGAGCGGCTGTGCACGCAATTGGTCATCATGAGCCAGGTCAAGCTGGTGCGGCGCAACGGCTACCGCGACCCGGAATCGGCGCGGAGCCGGATTGCTCTGTCTTGGAACGGCGGTCCCGGGTCGTTCCAAATGCTGGGAATCGTCTGCTCCACCGGCGGCCCCGGCGCACTGGTGCAACTGCTGGGCGCGCTAGGACCGGCTTTCCCTCTGCCGATCCTGCTGGTGCAGCACATGACGGCCAGTTTTCATCGAAGGGTTCGCGTCCTGGTTGGAAAGCGTCTGCCCGTTCCGGGTAAACATCGTAGAAAACGGGCACATTCCGGTTCCGGGAGTTCTGCATATAGCTCCCGCCGATCGGCACTTGCGATTGGACTCCGGGCGGTTGTGGCTGGACGCGGGAGATCCGATCTCCTACCAGCGCCCTTCCGGAACCGCTCTGTTTCAATCCATGGCGCAGGATCTGGGCGCCGACGCGCTAGGCGTGTTGTTGACCGGCATGGGCGAGGATGGCGCGACCGGGTCTGCTGGATATTCGCCGTTCCGGCGGATATACCATCGCCGAGGATGAGTCCACCGCCATGGTTTACGGAATGCCGGCGGCGGCCGTCCGGCTGGGGGCCGTGTGCGAATCCTTGCCTCTGGCGGCGATTGGCCCCAGGGTCTTGGAATTGGTGCCTCAGAGCCGATGAGAAACCCAGCATGAATCGCGTATTCCGCATTGTGGTGGTGGAGGACTCAGAGACTCAGGCATTCAAGTTGCGGCTGCTGCTGGAGGAGCAAGGCTGGCAGGTCTCCATTGCCGGCGCGGCGGAAGCGGCGCTGGCCGCGCTGGGCGACCCGCTGCCGGACCTGATTCTGTGTGATTATCATTTGCCCGGAATGCGCGGAGACGAATTCTGCCGGCGCGTTCGAATGAACTTGAACACACGCGGCATACCGATTCTGATGATGACCGCTTCGGCTCCCGATACGGCGGAGATCCAGAGCCTGGAAAGCGGCGCGGACGGATATGTTTCCAAATCCAAGAGTCTGGAAATCGTCCTGCGCATCCGCGCTCTGTTGCGGCAAGACTCGGCGCAAGTCGCCATTCTGAATGCCCAGGATTCCGCCTTTCGCAGCGCCCGCTTATTGACCATTAACGCCGGGCCGGATTACTCGGCATTCCTCGGTGGCGAGCTTCGCAAGCAAGGCTATGAGGTTGAGACAGCAAGCCGGGGGCCGGAGGGGCTGGCGCGCCTGGCGATCCAGAGTTTCGATTGCGTTTTGGTGGACTTGGCGATGCCCGAGATGGACGGAGTGGAAGTGTGCCGCCGGATCAGCGCCCTGCGTGCGGCGCTTGAAAGCGCTCCCGCCGTTATCATTCTGACCGACAGCGAGAACAAGGAGGACATGAATCGCGGCTTCGAAGCCGGAGCCGACGACTTCGTCAGCAAGTCCAGCGATCTGGCGGTCTTGCTGGCCCGTATTCAGGCTCTGATGCGCCGCAGGTTCTTCCAGGAGGAAAACGGCCGCGTGGTGGAGGAGCTCAAGGCCAGAGAAATGGAGACATTGCGCGCCCGGGCCGGCCGACAGATGGCCGAGGCGCGCGCAGCTATGACCGAAAAGCTGGTACAGGCCAATCACGACTTGCAGGAGTCCAACCGGAAGCTCAAGGAAACCCAGGCCCACTTGATCCAGAACGAAAAGATGGCTTCGCTCGGCCAACTGGTGGCCGGAATCGCTCACGAGATCAACAATCCCCTGGCCTTCGTTCTAAACAACTTGTTCATCGTCGAAAGCGGGCTGGATGGTCTGGCCCCCGAGATAGAGCCGCACCTGGCCGAGCCTGCGCTCAATAAACTGCGCAAGGCGCGGGCCCGCCTGGGAGAGATGCGCGAGGGTCTGGACCGGGTGAAGGAACTGGTGCTCGATCTGCGAACCTTTTCCCGCCTGGATGAGGGCGAGTTCAAGACCGTGGACGTGGTGGAGACCATCGACGCGGTTTTGCTTCTGCTGAACCACAAGATGAACGGCCGCATTCTGGTGGAAAAGCACTATATCAGCGAGCGCACGCTGTATTGCTACGCCGGGCGGCTGCACCAGGTATTGATGAACCTGATCGCCAACGCCGTAGACGCCATCGCGGGCGATGGAAAAATTGTCATCACCACCAGCCAGACTCCGGAGACATTTCTGATCTCGGTTCGGGACACTGGAGTCGGTATCCCCGAAGCCATCCGCAGCAAGATCTTCGACCCCTTCTTTACCACCAAGCCGGTCGGCCAAGGCACCGGACTGGGGCTTGCGATCTCTTACGGAATTATGCAGGATCACGGCGGCGCCATCGAAGTCGAGAGCGAAGAAGGCGTGGGCACCGAGTTTATCGTCAAGATCCCGCGAGATCTGAAATCACAAAGGGCAAAATGAATGAAAAGCTGCTGGTCCTGGACGATGAATCCCTCATACTCAAGTCGCTCGAACATCTTTTCGAGGACGACTATGAGGTATTTACAACCTCCGACGCCGGGTCGCCCTGAGACTGGCGAGCGAACATGACTTCGCCGTAATCCTGTGCGACGAGCGCATGCCCGGGATGAGCGGGCACGAGTTCCTGCGGCGGGTGAGAGAGGTTTCCAGAGCCACTCGCGTGATGATGTCCGGATATGCCGACATGAGCGCGCTCACCGAAGCAGTCAACAGCGGACAGATCTTCGCCTACATCGCCAAGCCCTGGGAGCCGCTCAAGCTGCGTGCCCAGGTAGCCGCCGCCGTGGTGCACTTCAAACTGGTCCAAGAGGTGGAGCAAGAGCGCGAGTTGCTGCGCGCGCTGATGGAAAACATTCCGGACCTGATTTATTTCAAAGACTGCGAGTCCCGCTTCACCCGGGTCAATCAGGCGCATGCGCGAAACCTTGGGGCCAAGGACTCCGCCGAGTGCGTGGGGAAGAGCAACGCGGACTTTTTCAAGTCCGAAGACGCCCTGCGGTGGCGCCTCCAGGAAGAGGAACTGGTCCGATCGGGCCGGCCCATCACCGATCAAGTCGAGCAGGTTAAAAATTCCCGCGGAGGCCTGCGCTGGTGGTCCACCACCAAAGTTCCGATGTTCGACCGGGGCGGGCAGGTTTCCGGCATCGCCGGCATTTCACGAAACATCACGGAGCTGAAAAATAGCGAGGAGATGCTGCGGGAGCAAAACGAGCGCAATCGGATGATCATCGAGACCGCCAATGACGCGTTCATCGGCATGCGCCCGGACGGTTCGATCACGGCCTGGAATCCTCAAGCGGAGCTGACCTTCGGATGGAGCGCCGCGGAAATCGAGGGGCTTCGTTGGTGCGATACCGTGATCGCCCCGGCTTATCGCGACCTCCACGCGCAGGGGGTGGAACATTTTCTTGCCTCTGCTCAGGGATCGCTTCCCAATCGAACCATCGAGCTGGTCGCGGTGCATCGCGATGGCCACGAGTTCCCCGTGGAGGCGACAATTTGGCCGGTTCGAGTGGGAGGGGCGTGCAGCTTCAATGCTTTCGTTCGCGATATTAGCGAGCGGCGGCGCGCCGAGCAAGCTCGCAGGAAACAAACCGCCCTGGTTGAATTGCTGCAATCGGTGACGGTGGCCGCCAACCAGTCCTCCAGCATTGAGGAGACCGCTCAAACCTGCCTGGACCGGATCTGCTCGTATACCGGATGGCCGGTGGGCCATGTGTATCTCGAGACCGCTAGCTCCGAGGAGCTGGTTTCAGCGGGACTCTGGCATGCCGAAGAAGACAGCCGGTTCACGGCCTTTCGCCAAGCCAGTGAGGGCCGCCCGGTGAGGCCGGGCGCTGGACTTCCGGGCAGCGTTCTCGATTCGGGAAAGCCGCGCTGGATCGTCAATCTGGTGGTGCAGGAACCATGGCCCGAACGAAGCCGCGCTGCCCAACAAGCCGGACTTCGCTCCGGGTTTGGATTTCCGGTGGTGGTGGCGGAGAAGGTTGTTGGCGTTTTGGAATTCTTCTCACTTCAGACGGTACAGCCCGATGAACAGTTGCTGGCCATCATGGGGCACATCGGTTCGCAGCTGGCGCAGGTAATCATCCGCCAGCGCGCCGAGCAAGATTTGCAGCGCGCCAAAGCGTCGGCGGAATCCGCCAATCACGCCAAGAGCGAATTTCTGACTACCATGAGTCACGAAATGCGAACCCCCATGAATGCCATTCTGGGAATGGCCGACCTGCTGTCGGAAAGCTCGCTCAATGAGGAACAGCTGGGCTACGTTCGTATCTTTCAAAAGGCTGGAGCCGGCCTCCTCGATCTGATCAACAATGTACTGGATCTCTCCCGGGTGGAGTCCGGGCACGTGCGAGTGGAATCGATCGCGTTCGATCTAAGGACGCTCCTCGAAAAAGTAGTCGACATGCTGGCTCCGCGGGCCCGCGATCTTAGTTTGCAGCTGGCTCTGGACATTCGGCCGGGTGTACCCTCCGGGCTGGCCGGCGATGCGAACCGTCTGCGGCAAATTCTGGTGAATCTGGTGGGGAACGCCCTGAAATTTACCGAACGGGGCTCTGTCACACTACGCGTGGAGCCGGACCCGGAAGGAGCCGCTGGCTGGCTCCGCTTCAATGTGGTGGACACCGGGATCGGGATTGCCGCCGACAAAACGGAAATGATTTTTGACCGTTTTACCCAAGCGGACTCCTCCATCACGCGCAAGTATGGTGGAACGGGCTTGGGCCTAGCCATCAGCAAGGACTTGGCCGAGTTGATGGGCGGACGGATTGGTTGCACCAGTGTGGCGGGCCTGGGAAGCACATTCTTTTTTGCAGCGCCTTTTCAGGTCCGTGCCGAGCCGGTCCGTGCCGAGCCGGCCACAGTCACCATTCCTCCGCAGGTTCCGCCCGAGCCGCAGCCGGTTTTTCGGGTCTTAGTGGTGGAAGACTCCGCCGACAATCTGGCGTTAATCAAGGCTTATCTCAAGGACCGCCGCTTCGAGCTGGCTTTCGCTGAAAACGGTCAGATCGCCGTCGAAAAAGTGATCTCCGGTCATCCTGATCTGGTGCTCATGGACCTGCAAATGCCTGTGATGGGCGGGCTGGAAGCCACGCGCATCATTCGCCAATGGGAAGTGAAAAGGCACGCCTTCCCGATACCGATCCTGGCGTTGACGGCTCACGCCGCTGAAGAGGCCGCCGGCCGGAGCCTGGAAGCTGGCTGCTCCGAGCACCTTACCAAACCCATCAAGAAGGCTACTCTCCTGGAGGCCATCGCCCGGCATCTCAGCGGAAAAATCCGCATCACTCCTCCACAAGGCATTGAAGGCCTGGTTCCGTCCTACCTCAAAAACGTCCGGCGCGACATCGTCCAAATTCTAGCGGGCGGCGATTCGAAAGATTGTCAGACCGCCCGCCGGCTGGGGCACCAGTTCAAAGGATCGGGCGAAGGTTACGGCTTTCCTGAAATCACGCGAACCGGCGCTGGCGGTGGAGCTGGCCGCCTTGGCTGCCGACGAAGGTGAAATCCGGAGCCAGATTCTGGCGCTATCCGCCTACCTTGACCGGGTGGAAATCGTGGTGTAGCCGGACGCTACCCAAAGACGGGCTGAACACGAAATATGATCTCTCTGAGAACTTACCTGCTGGGCGATTCCGATAAAGATGTAGAAAGCTCCTACCGCAGAATGATCGACCTGATTCTTCAGGCCATTTCTTTGCACGCCGTCGAGGGCGACCAATGCCGACTATGAGCGCTTCCGTTCCGACATGAACACGTTCGCCGCGCGGCTCACCCCTGAGCTGTCAATGTCGGACAGATTTGTGGTGGTTGGCGAAGCGCTGCGGGCGATGGAGGACTACAACCGGCATACCAGCCGGTTTCTCCGCATTCAAAACGCGGAACTCCAGAACATGATCACCATGCTCACCCAAACCGTGATCGCGGTGGGCTCCAGCAGCGAGACTTCCGTCGCCGGACTGCAAGGTATCGAGAAGGCGCTGGAGGAGGCGCGGATGGTGGAGGATGTGCGTGTCGTAAAGGCGCAACTGGGAGAATGCCTTCAGAGCGTTCGTGGAGAAGCTCAGCGTCAGAAGGAGGAGGGGAAGGCCGCCTTGGAGAGCATCCAGCAGGAGCTGGCGCAATCGCAGCAACGGTTAGGTGGCTTCTCGGTAGGATCCAATCTGGATTCCGGCTACCGGCCTTCCCGGAAAACGGAAGCCGAGAAAGCGTTGCATGAAGCCGCTTCGTTGCCCGGCACGCTATTCGTTGCTGCTCGCCGTGGTCAACCGCCTGGAGGCAGTCAACGCGCGCTTTGGATCGCCATCGGCGATCAAGCCCTGGCCATTGCTGCTGAACATTTCCGCAGCGCATTGCACGCCGATGACAAACTCTACCGCTGGAATGGGCCCGCCCTGTTGGCCGTGATGAGCCGCAAAGCTGCCGCCGGTCGGTCCGCGACGAAGTCCGGCGCTTCGCTGAAAAAAGCTGGAGAAAATTTTCGTGATTGGTTCGCGCTCGGTCTTGCTTCCCGATCTCGGTCAGCTGGACGATATTTCCGATTGCCCGTCCCGTGGACGCGCTCCTGCGCAAGGTCGAGCTATTCACCGCCGCCCAAATTTCGCATGACTGACTGCGACAGTGTTAGTATAAAAACCTTCGATCCACGGCAACGCTGCCGCCAGCGTATTGAGTGACAAAATTCAGGAGTGCTGAATCATGGCCACCTCGGCAAGGACAATCCCCAGCCCCCCATCGAAAAATCAGCCGCTAGCCATCCACTCCTCGCTGCTGGTCCTATTGGTTACGACGCTCACCATAACAGGCTGCTCTAATTCAACTACCGGAGCCGCAGCTCCTGCGCCGGTGGAAGTTCAGGTTGTCGAAGTGCAGCAGCGCGACGTCCCCATCTTTAGCGAATGGATCGGGACCTTGGACGGGTTGGTGAACGCCGACATCAAAGCGCAAGTGTCGGGGTATCTTTTGGAACAGGCCTACAAAGAGGGCTCCTTCGTGAAAAAGGGGCAACTGCTTTTCCAAATTGACCCGCGGCCGTTTCAAGCGGCTTTGGACCTGGCACAAGGCCAGCTAGCTCAAGCGCAGGGACAAGTCGCAGAAGCGCGAGCCCAGTTAGCGCAGGCCCAGGCTCAAGTGGTGGTGGCCGAAGCCAATCAACGCCGCACACAACTGGACGTGGATCGATACACGCCGCTGGCCCAGCAACAGGCCATCACCCAACAGGACCTGGACAACGCGACGCAGAACAATCTGGCTTCCAAGGCGCAGGTACAGTCCGCACAGGCGCAAGTTGCAACCGCCCGCGCTCAGATCATCGCTGCCACCGCCGCGGTCCAGTCTGCTAAAGCCACCACCGAATCGGCCCAGATCAACTTGGGATTCACCCGCCTCACAGCGCCCATCGACGGCATCCCCGGTATCGCGCAGCAGCAAGTGGGTTCGCTGGTGAGTCCGGCCAGTCCCACCATTACCACTGTCTCCACTCTCGATCCGATCAAAGTCTATTTCACTGCCGCGGAGCAAGAGTATCTCGAGTTTACACGCCGTTTTCCAACGGCGGCTGGCCGCCAGGCCGACCTTGGCCGTCTTGACCTGGACTTGATTTTGGCGGACGGTTCCACCTATCCGCGCAAGGGCAAGTTTGACTTTGCCGATCGACAGGTGGACGTCAGGACCGGCGCGATCCGCCTGGCAGGATTATTCCCGAATCCGGAAAACACCCTGCGGCCCGGCCAGTACGGCAGGGTCCGTACCGCGATGCGAGTGCAGACCGGAGCGCTACTGGTTCCGCAGCGCGCGGTGAATGAGCTGCAGGGGAGCTATCGAATCGCCGTGGTGGACGCGCAAAACAAAGTAGATATCCGAACCGTCCAGGTGGGCGATCGCATCGGGAGCGATTGGTTGATTACTGAAGGTCTGAAGCCAGGCGAGCGAGTGGTCGCCGAGGGCGTGCAAAAGGTTCGCCAGGGAGTGCAAGTCAATCCCCAGCCATTCGTCGCTTCCAACTCAGTGGTAGCGAAGTAAGGCCCCATGTCGAAATTTTTCATCAACCGGCCAATTGTCGCGATGGTCATCGCCATCGTGACGGTAATCGTGGGCGCGGTGGTGATCGCGAGCCTGCCTGTCGCGCAGTTTCCCGCCATCGCGCCGCCCGAGATTCAGGTCTCGGCCATCTACGTCGGCGCCGACGCTCAGACCATCGAACAATCCGTGGCGACGCCTATCGAGCAGCAGATGAGCGGCGTCGACAACATGAACTACATGTATTCGTTGAACGCCACCGCCAACGGCCAGATGAGATTGATCGTCGATTTCGACGTCAATACGGATCCCAATACGGATCTGATCCTGGCCCAGAGCCGCGTGACGCAAGCGGCGCCGCAGCTGCCGGCAGACGTCAACAACTACGGCGTTACGGTGCAAAAGTCGACGCTCGCGCCGTTGATGCTGGTGGCACTTTATTCGCCCAAGGGCACCTACGACGCGCGCTTCCTCGCCAATTACGCCTACATCAATTTGAACGATCCGCTGACCCGCGTGAAAGGCGTCGGCACCATTCAAGTATTTGGCGCGGGCCAATATGCCATGCGCCTTTGGGTGAAACCCGACCAATTGGCGAAGTTGCAGATCACGGTCCCAGAAATTGTCTCGGCGCTCCAGACGCAAAACACGGTGAACCCGGCTGGACAAGTCGGCAGCGAACCCGTTCCGAAAGGACAAGAGTTCACCTATTCGGTGCGTGCGCAAGGCCGGTTGACTTCGGCGGAGGAGTTTGGCGACATTGTCGTTCGCGAGACTCCCGAAACCGGAATTGTACGGTTGCGCGACGTGGCGCGCGTGGAGTTAGGCTCGCAAGACTACAGCGTGGAAGGGCACCTGAATGGGAAGCCCAGCGCCGTGATCGCCGTCTATCAGTTGCCGGGAACGAACGCCGTCGAGACCGCGGCCGCGGTAAGGAAGATGATGACGGACGCCAAGAAGCGTTTTCCCGACGACGTGGACTACGTGGTCCCGGTCGACACCACGCGGGCGGTGACGGCGGGAATGAAGGAAATCGTTGAGACGCTGTTGATCGCCCTGGCCCTCGTCATCGCGGTTGTTTATCTGTTTCTGCAGGGCTGGCGAGCCACTCTGATTCCTCTGCTCGCAGTGCCGGTGTCGCTGGTCGGGACCTTCATGTTCTTCCCCCTGTTCGGCTTCACCATCAATACGCTCTCGCTGTTCGGATTGGTTCTGGCCATCGGCCTGGTAGTGGACGACGCCATCGTAGTGGTGGAGTCGGTGGAGCGTCACATCGAAGATGGCATGCCCTCGAAGGAAGCCGCGCTGAAAGCGATGGAGGAGATTTCGGGCCCCGTGATCGGTATCGCGCTGGTCCTCTCCGCTGTTTTCATACCCACCGCCTTTATCCCCGGTATCACCGGCAAATTGTATCAGCAGTTCGCGGTCACCATCGCCATCTCGGTGGTCTTGTCCGCGTTCAACGCTCTGTCGTTGAGCCCGGCGCTTGCGGCTCTTATCTTGAAGCCCAGGGTGCAGAGCAAAGGTTTGTTGGCCAGGTTTTTTGCCTGGTTTAACCGCATGTTCGGACACGCCACGGAGGGCTATGTCCGGTTGTCGGGAGTGCTCATCCGAAAGAGCTTGGTGGCTCTGCTTCTGCTGGCGGGCGCGGGCGCGGCGAGTTATTTCATTAGCGGCAAATTGCCCACCAGTTTTGTTCCCGACGAAGACCAAGGCTATTTTTACCTGAACGTCCAGCTTCCCAACGCCGCGTCACTCCAGCGAACCCGGGAGGTCACAGCCAAGGTGGAGGATATTCTGGCGAAGACGCCGGGCGTCGAATATTCCACCGGCATTCTAGGTTTCAGCCTGCTTAGCCTGGTGCGCACCAGCTACAACGCGTTTATCTTCGTAAGCATGAAGGACTGGGACGTTCGGAAAACCCGAGCCGAGCAGTTCCAGGCCATTAAGGCTCGCCTGAACCGGGAACTGGCTGCGCTTCCCGAAGGGGTGGCCTTCAGTTTCTCGCCGCCGGCTATTCCAGGTGTGGGAACCTCGGGCGGGTTCACCTTCGTCGTGGAAGACCGGGCCGGCAACGACGTCCAGTATTTGTCCGACAACCTGAACAAGTTTATGACTGCCGCGCGCAAACGCCCGGAGATCGGAAACCTTACCACCACCTTCTTGCCGAGCGTACCGCAGCAATTCGTTCAAGTGGACCGCGACAAAGTGATCAAGCAGGGAGTGCAGATCAACGACGTTTACCGCACCATCCAGGCTTTCATGGGCGGACTATTCGTCAACTACTTCAACCGCTTCGGCCGCCAGTGGCAAGTTTACGTCGAAGCCGAAAGCGAGTACCGCACGAAGTCCGAGAACGTTGGCCAATTCTATGTGCGAAACGGCAACGGCGAGATGGTGCCGTTATCCGCATTAACCAAATTCGACTCGCGCAGCGGCCCAGAATTCACCATGCGCTTCAATGAATTTCGATCGGCGCAGTTGAATGGAGCGGCCGCGGCCGGTTACAGCACCAACCAGGGGATGAAGGCGCTGGAAGAAGTTTTCGCGCAAACCATGCCGCCCGAAATGGGTTACGACTACTCGGGCATGTCGTTCCAGGAAAAAAAGGCGCAGGAAGGCGTGTCGCCATCGCTGATCTTCGGATTCTCACTCTTATTCGTGTTCCTAATCCTGGCCGCGCTCTATGAGAGCTGGAGCCTGCCGTTCAGCGTTCTGCTTAGCACGCCGGTCGCGGTGTTTGGAGCCTTGGGAGTCCTCTGGCTGCGGCGCGTGGTGCTCGGGCATTTTCTTCCGGCCTATATGGTCCAGATCGAAAGCGATGTGTACTCTCAAATCGGCTTGGTGATGCTCATCGGATTGGCGGCGAAAAACGCGATCTTGATTGTCGAATTCGCCAAAGATGAACTCGAGAAAGGCAAGCCGTTGATGGATGCGGCGTTGGAAGGAGCGCGCCTTCGGCTGCGGCCCATTCTCATGACGTCGTTCGCCTTCATCCTGGGATGCGTGCCTCTGTGGATCGCCACGGGCGCCGGCGCAGTCTCCCGCCAGATCATGGGAACCACGGTCATCGGCGGAATGCTGGCCGCCAGCTTCATTGGCATCTTCATCATTCCTTCCGCGTTCTACATTGTCGAAAAATTATCAGGCGCCAGCGCTCCGCCGGATCTTGCGATCGTTCCGCCACCCACGCCGGCGCAGGGAGATTGATTCCATGCGTTCCGGGCTTACGATCCTCGCGATGGCATTCCTTTGCGGCTGTACCGTCGGTCCTAACTATCAACGCCCCAAACTCGCGACCCCCGCGGAGTTTCGCGCGCCCGATCCGCTCCCTCCGCAGCAGGCTTATTCGCTCGCCGATCTGAAATGGTTCGAGTTATTCCATGACGAGCAGCTGCAAGCCCTGATCCGCACGGCGCTGGTCCAGAACTATGATCTTCGCGACGCAGTGGCGCGCGTGGAAGCCGCGCAGGCCAGCCTGGGTATAATCCGGTCCAATCAGTTTCCACAACTCACTGCCAGCGGCGCGGTCCAGATCAACCGTTTATCGCGGGACGGTATCGAGCCGATTTCCCCGAAACAACTGCCCTCGCAGTACCGAAACTTCGGAGAAGCGGCTCTGAATCTGCTCTCCTTCGAATTTGATCTGTGGGGACGGCTCCGGCGCGCCACGGAAGCCGGGCGCGCCAATCTTCTGAACGCGGAGGACAACCGCAAAACCGTGGTCACCACATTGGTCAGCCAGGTGGCAACCAATTACCTGACAATGCGCGAGCTCGATTATGAACTGGAGATTTCCAGGAACACACTGCAAACTCGCCAGCAGTCGCTGGACCTGACAAAGTCCCGCCAGTCTGGCGGTGTCGGCACGCTGCTCGATCTGCGTCAAGCCGAGCAACTGGTGGACACCGCGGCCGCAGCTATTCCAATTATCGAGGAACAGATTGAGCAAACCGAAAATCAGATCCACCTGTTGCTGGGCCAACCTCCCGGCAGCATCCCGCGTGGACAGAGCCTCACCGCGCAGGAAGTTCCTCCCGATGTCCCAGCCGGATTGACTTCCGGGCTGCTGGAGCGCCGCCCCGACATCCAGGCAGCCGAGCAGAACCTCATCGCCGCGAATGCTGAAATTGGTGTCGCCCGCGCAGCTTACTTTCCGCAATTGACGTTGAGCGGAAGTCTGGGCGGCCAAAGCACCCAGCTCACCAGCCTGTTTGCCGGATCCCACACGGCCTGGTCTTTCATACCCCAGCTCACGCAGCCGATCTTTACCGCGGGACGTTTGAAATCGAACGTCAAGCTGACCGAGGCCCAGCGCGAGCAAGCGCTGGTGCAATATGAGCAGACCATTCAAACCGCGTTCGCCGAAGTGTCGAATAGCCTGATCGCTCACCAGCGGACGCGCGAGAGCCGTGCCAAGCAGGAGGATCTGGTCTACGCTTTGCAAGACCGGCTTCGACTGGCATATTTGCGATACCGCGGTGGAGTGGACACGCAGCTGGATGCCCTGGACGCCGATCGTGATCTCTACTCGGCGGAATTATCGCTGTCGCAAATCCGCCTGCAGGAAGTGCTCTCGGTAGTACAGCTCTACAAAGCACTCGGCGGCGGCTGGCAATGAGCGTACGTGGGGCGGGCCCCCTGGCCTGCGGCTGACGCCCTCGTCAGCCTATCGAACGGAATATAACCGTACGCGAATTGAAAGGCGGCGGCCATGCACTCACGACTTCGTAGTTTTACTGCAGCGGCGATGCTATTCTCGTTGCCACTCGCGGGGCAGTGGAAGAATCTGCCTTCGAAGGGAAAGGCCAATCTTTCCGCGCCTGCGCCTCGCGGCCCGGATGGTCATCCCGATCTTTCCGGCATCTGGGAGCCTAATGCCAACCGGTATCTCCGGGATATCGCGGTCGACCTGAAACCCGGCGACGTCCCCTTCCAGCCTTGGGCTAAGGCGCTGTACGATCAGCGCACCGATGGCTCTCACTCCAAGGAAGATCCCGATGCGAATTGTCTCCCACAAGGCGTGCCCAAGATCGACGCCGCGCCCGCGCCTTGGAAAATCGTCCAGACGCCCGCATACATGGTGATCGTTTACGAAGCTTTCAATCTTTGGCGGCAGGTATTTATGGACGGCCGTGAGCTGAACCGCGATGCGAACCCACCTGGATGGGCTATTCCACGGGCAAATGGGATGCCGACACGCTGGTGGTGGATTCGCGCGGCTTCAATGGCAAAGCGTGGCTCGATCAGTTAGGCAAACCATCCACCGAAGCGTTGCATGTGATCGAGCGCTTCCACCGCAAGGACTTCGGCCACATGGATATCGCGATCACCATCGACGATCCCAAAGCCTACACCAAACCCTGGACCGTCAACCAGGAGGTGCATCTATTGACGGACACCGATCTGCTCGAGTTCATCTGCAACGAAAACAACCGAGACGTGGATCATCTGCCCGGTAAGTGAGCGATCGTTGGCCGAAGTCGATCTAGAATGTAATCTATATGATTTCGTGTAACCGCTACGCCCGCGTTGCGCCGCTGCTCTTTCTGTCGCTCACAGCTCCGTCTCTTTTTTCGAGCGACACCGTGTTAATCAATGGCCACATCTTCACAGCCAATACCAAGAGTCAGTGGGCTGAGGCGCTGGCGGTTACGCGGCGACAAGATCGACGCCATCGGCACTAACGCCGAGATCGCAGCGCCACCGCTCGGCCAACACCAAGATCATCGATCTTCAGGGCAAAACCGTAATTCCGGGAATCACCGACGGCCATGTTCATCTGTGGTTCGGCGCATTGGCGCTGCACGGCTTCAATCTATCCACGCCCGGATTCAACATCAGCTCCAAGGCCCCCGACCTGCTGCTCGCGAAGATCAAGGACTACGCCGCGAGGCATCCCAAAGATCAGGTGGTCTTCGGCCGGGCACAGTTCATCACCGATTTCTCAGCTTCGGGCGACTCCTTTAAGAAACCAACCGTCACACACGAGCTTCTGGACCGCGCCGTTCCGGACCGGCCGCTGGTGATTCACGACACCAGCGAGCACGCGCTGTGGGTGAACCAGAAAACTCTGGACCTGGCGCACATTACCGACGCGCCGTTTCCGGATAAATCCATCGAAGGCAATATTCTCCGTGATGCTCAGGGGCATCGGACCGGCGTCGTCATGGAGGGGGCCATGGAGATCGTCGAGCAGGCCCTGCCCGATCCGCCTTTGGAGGTAAAGTTCCAGTGGCTGCAAGAAGCCATGCGCTACCTGAATCGGTTTGGCGTCACCAGCGCGACCATGGCCACGGGAAGCCTGGCGGATATCGAGCTGTATGGGAAGATGCGCGATCGCGGACTGCTGACGGTGCGAACCCGCACCGCATTTGGCGCCGTCGCCGTGAACCATCATCTGACGCCGCAGTTCCTGGCCGATCTCGACAAAGCGCGGACCGGCTACCATGACGCCTGGGTATCGGCGAACCTGGTCAAATTCTTTTCCGACGGGCTCACCGATCCGCCTGTTTACAAGCCCGAAGAATTCCAGAAACTGGTTCTGGAGTTGGACAAACGCGGCTATCAATTGATGACCCACTCCATCGGAGTCGACTCCGCGCGCATGGTTCTGGATGGCTACCAGGCCGCCGAAAAGATCAACGGCGCTCGGGACCGCCGCTTTCGCATGGAACACGCCGATTACCTGAGCCCGGAAGACATCCCTCGTTTTCACCAGCTATCCGTCATCGCGAGCATGCAGCCCAGTTTCTGTTGCAACGGGGGCGAGCTCGGGCGGACCAAGATCGACACTTGGAACAGCTTGCTGAAAGCCGGAGCCATGGTCACATTCAGTAGTGACTGGCCCTGCACCTGGCCGCCCGATCCGCTGGCAGCCATCCAGGAAACCGCGACTCGTGAAGTCCTCCGGGAAATCACGCCGCACGGACCGGTTGGCGACATCAAATACGATCAGCCCGGGGAGCGCCTCACGGTCGAGCAATCGGTTCTGGCTTACACCCGCGATGCCGCGTTCGCGAACTTCGCCGAAAAAACCAGCGGGACTCTCGAAACCGGTAAATTCGCGGACCTGGCCGTTCTGTCTCGCGATATCTTCACCGCGAAGCCCGACGACATCGGAAAGACGCACGTCACGATGACCATGGTGGGTGGCAAGATTGTCTTCAAACAGTAAATTGGCGGCCCTCGCGATTCTGCTCTTCGCGTCCGCTCTCTCATTGACGGCGCAGCAAGTAGCCGATGTCGTTATCCGCGGCGGGAAGGTGATTACCGTTGATCCTTCCGATAAAATCGCCTCCGCCGTGGCCGTCGTTGGCGGACGCATCGCGCTGGTTGGCGGCACCGCGGAGGTGAGTGCCTGGATCGGACCCAACACCAAAGTTATTGAGCTGAGCGGCCGCGCGCTCCTGCCCGGCTTCATCGACGCACATTCGCACGTACAAGGGCTGGCGGAATCCGAACATCTGAAGATTCCCATTCAGATCCCGACGCCCCGCAAGGATGTCCCGGCCATCCTCGCCGCGCTGGAGCAGAAGCAGGCCCACTTGCCGCCCGGCGCGTGGCTGTTCGGCCAGGGCACCTACTACCAACCCATGCCGACGCGCGAGCAACTGGATGCCGCGTTTCCCAACAATCCTGTCGTGCTTTGGTGGAGCGCGCATGACCAGATCATGAACCACAAAGCCTCCATGGCCTTGGGACTCACGAAGGATGCGCCGAATCCTACCGGCCGCGGGCAATACGAGCGAACGGCCACGGGCGAAGTGAAAATCGTCCATGACGCAACCGTCGACTATCCGGTGCCGCAGTTCAAATTCGATGAAGCCAAGGAAGCCCTGCGTGAAACGCTGACCGATTTTTACCTTAAGAAGGGCGTGACCACGGTCACCGACATGTCCGACCCGGAGCTCGCTTACCGCGCGTACCAGGAGCTGCAGGAGGAAGGAAAGCTGCCGGTGCGCCTGACGCTCAACTACATCATTCGCCCCGATGCTCCCAGTGAGTCCGACAAGTCCGTCCGCGTTTCCAGTTTGCTCAATTCGCTCATCGTCAGCGGATTGCGCTCCGGCTTCGGCGACGATTGGATCCAACTTGGCGCCATCAAGATAATTCTGGACGGGGTGTGGGGCACCACGGCTGCCACCTACAAACCGTTCTGGAAAGGGTCCAAAACCAACTGGAGCGCGGACAACCTGGGCGGCGCCAGCTTCACGCAGGACGAGCTGAACCGCGCCATTTTGGACGCGCATCGCGCCGGCTGGCAAGTGATGGTTCACGCGCTGGGCGACCGCGCGCAGGATATGGTTCTCACCGCCTTCGAAGCGGCGCAGAAGATCGCTCCCAGGGCCGACGCGCGGCTTCGGCTCGAGCACGTGGGCCATGCCTGGGTAGACGATCCCGAGCGAATGCCCGAACGTATCGCCAGGATGAAGCGGGATGGCGTCATCCCATCGCCGCAGGTATCTATGCTGTGGCGCTACTCCGCGCCAGACTTAGAAGAGCCCGGCGTGAAGTTCTTCCCGTTGAAGACCATGATTGACTTGGGATTTCAGCCGCCCAATGGCGCAGACACACTAGGCACCCAGAACTTTGCCACCGATCCACTATTTGCACTTGCCCGCGCCGTGCGCCGCGATACTAAATACGGTATCCTCGTTCATCCAGAGGAGGCCATCTCGACCATGGACGCCATTCGCATGTTCACCTCGTGGGCCGCGCGCGCGGGTTTTCTCGAATCGTCGCGTGGATCCATTGAAGCCGGGAAGCTGGCTGATCTTGTAGTGCTCTCGGCCGATCCTCTCACCACGCCGCCGGCGAACCTCGGAGATCTTGCGGTAGACATGACGATTCTCGGCGGCAAAATAGCCTATCAAAAGCCATAAGGAGGTTTGAATGTCTCGCAACCTGCTGTGCCTGATTAGCCTCGCCGGCTTGGCATTCGCCCAAGCGCCGCCGTCAGGCCGCCCAGTGATACCCGCGCCGAAAGCCGGAGTCTGTCCTCTTCCGATCCTGCCCGCGCTGCCCACCCTTACCGAAACGGCTTTCTTCTCGAAGGCCGACGTTCCGCACGGCAAGGTGGAACAGGCCACTTACAAAAACTACGCCGGCGCCGACAAACGCATGCACCTCTACCTGCCGCCTGATTACAACAAGAACACGAGTTACCCCGTCCTTTACTTGAATCACGGCGGAGGCGGTGACGACGCCAATTGGTCGTCGGAAGATCCGAAGCGCGGCGGCAATGCGCAGTTCATCCTCGACAATCTGATCGCGGCGGGCAAAGCCAAGCCGATGCTCATCGTGATGCCCGATACCCACGGCTGCGCCAGCGCCACGCCGTCGGCCCCTGGCAAGGACGATGCCTGTACGCAGGAATATCTAAAGGACATCATCCCCTATGTAGACAGCCACTATCGAACCAAGGCCAACCGCGAAAATCGTGCGCTCGCCGGGCTATCCATGGGCGGCTTCGTGGTGCTGCACACCGGGCTCCCTCATTTGGACACGTTCAGCGAGCTCTACGTTTATAGTTCCGGCCACATCAACCAGCAAGATCTGAAGCAGTTCGATGAGAACTTCTCGCCCATGCTCAAGGATCCGAAAACCAACGACCTGTTCCGTGTGCCCTTTTACATGGCGGCGGGCGAAACCGATATCGCGCTCAACAACGGCCAGAAGGTAATGGCATTGTTTAACCAATACGGCGTTCGCAACTTCTGGGTCCTCAGCACTGGCGGCCACGAGTGGCCCAATTGGCGTCGATATTTGTATCAAACCGCGCAAATTATGTTCCCGGAGTGCGGTAGCTGAGCGTAGATTATCGATAGCTGATAAGCTTTAGGTTCGGTCAAGAATTGGAGTCCACAGATGTCGAAGATGAGCGGTGATTCTGCTCGGTTCAACAAGATTAAGTCGCGGAGAAACCTAAATCGCGCTCGGATGCGAGTGCTGCGCGCGGAGATGGCGGCGCGGAAGGTCGTGCCAGGTCCTCCAGCGGAAAAGCTGAAACCCTAATATTCTAAGTCTGTAGTCCGTTTTCGATCATCAGCGGTCTGAAAGGCAAGGTTTGTATTCTATGCGGCAAAAACCAAGTCTTAGCGCGATCTTCTTACTAGTCGCCCTGTTACTTTCCCACGACTTTACACCCGTGCTGCTGGCGCAAGACGCGGCCCCCACGCCGGACCAACTGGACCAACTGCTGGCTCCGGTCGCGCTTTACCCCGATGCTTTGCTGGCTCAGATCACCACCGCGTCCACAAGTCCGCAACAGATTCTGGATGTCGCTAACTGGATACAAGTACACAGCGATCTGCAGGGCGCCGCGCTGACCGATGCGGCCCAAAAGCAGGGGTTCGATCCGGCCTTCATCGCTCTTGTAAATTTCCCGACGGTGCTGGATATGATGGCGCAGAACATTGACGATTATGCCGCCATCGGGCAAGCGTTTATGACCGATCAGGCGGCGGTGGCTGCTTCGGTGCAGAGGTTGCGTGCCAGGGCTTATGCTGCCGGCGGTTTGCGTACGAACGCGCAACAGACTGTGGTGGTGCAGCAGCCGGCCCCCGCTCAGACTGTGTACGTGATTCAGCCAGTGAACCCTCAAGTGGTTTACGTGCCTCAATATAATCCGACTACGGTTTACGTCGCCCCCAGCTCGGGCGCTGTCGCCGCGGCGGCTGTGATTAGTTTTGGAGCGGGTATCGCCATCGGTGCTTTGATGGCGTCCAACCAACCGTGGGGATGGGGCGGATGGGGATGGAATTGGGGAAGCCACCGCGCTTACTACAATCACACCGTTTGGGTTGGATGGGGAAATCCTTATCGCCCGCCGCAACTCTGGTATCGTCCGCGACCGGTGGTGTACACCAGCCGTCCTGGCTATGGCGGCAATTGGGGCTACCGTCCGCCCAACTATCGTCCTCCATACAATCCGGGCTATCGGCCGGTCGGTCGTCCAGTCTACGGACCGGGCTACAAACCCGGATACCGGCCGCCTGTGAATAATCCCGGTCGGCCACCGGTGGCTAAACCATACCAACCGCCCGCAAATAGACCAGGCCAGCAGCCCGTGACCAAGCCCTATCAGCCGCCCCCCAATAAACCACCGGCCGGGAGGCCGGTGACGAAACCGAGCCAGCCGCCCGCGAACAATCCGAACCGGCCGCCGACAACTAAACCCTACCAGCCGCCTGCAAATAAACCGGCCGAGAGGCCCGCGACGAGACCGAGCCAACCGCCCGCGACCAGGCCGAGCCAGCCGCCGGCCACCAGACCGAGCCAGCCACCAGCGGCTAAACCGAGCCAACCGGCCGGGAGACCGCAGGGCCGGCCTCAGCCGCAGAACAAGCCGCAGGCGAAGCCAGCTCCGCCGCCAAAAGAAAAACCCAAGCAGTAGCTGCCGCCGTCCGCTATCCCTGTTATTCTCGAACCGAACGGCTCGCGCCGTTCGATCATGAAGCCTCTTGAAGACATCACTGTTCTTGATTTGACGACTGCGCTCGCCGGTCCCTTCGCCACGCTGCTGCTGGCCGGCCTCGGCGCCAAGGTGATCAAGATCGAAAACCCTATCGGCGGAGGGGACACCTGCCGCTCCAATGCGCCCTATCTCGGCTCCGAGGGAGGCACGCTTGCGCGCCAGCATGCCGACGACATCTCCGTCTCTGCGCTCAACCGCCTTCGCAACAAGCTGGGTGTCACGCTGAACCTGAAACATCCCGAATGCGCGCGCCGTCTATGCCGACCTGGTGAAGAAGGCCGACGTCATCGTCGAAAATTTCAGCCGAGGCACGCTCGATCGCCTGGGCGCCGGGCTACACCTTCGCGCAGGAAGTGAATCCGCGGATCGTCTATTGCTCCATCACCGGCTTCGGGAGCGAAGGCGATCCCGGAACCGGCAAAGCCATGGACGCCATCATTCAGGCGTTAAGCGGAGTGATGATGACTTCCGGCGGCCCCGGCGACCCTCCGGTGCGCATCGGCGTCCCTTTCGCGGATCTCACTGCGCCCATCTTCGGCGTGATCGGCGTGCTGGCGGCCATTCATCAGGCGCAGCGCACGGGAATCGGCCAGCATGTGGATGTCTCCATGCTTGGCGTCATGACCATGATGGTGTCGGGCGAGCCTTTCGATCTGCTGGAACGCTGCGGCGTCCCGCAACGCACCGGCCTCACCGTGCCGCGCCTGGCGCCGTTCGGCATGTATCGCACGACCGACGGCTACGTCTCCATCTGCGCGCCTACCGAAGTCTTCGCGCGTTCTTTGTTTCGAAGCCATCGGCCGGCCGGAGCTGACAACCGATCCCCGATTCGCCCTGCGCGATGACCGCGTAGTAAATGTGATCGGAACTCGACGCGATTGTCGAAGCCTTCACGTCCGTGAGAACCAGCGCGGAAGTGATCGCGGCGTCTGGATGCGAAAGGCGTGCCGGCCGCTGAAGTTCGCGATCCCAAGGATGCCGTGCGCGATCCTCGCGTTGTTTCGCGTGGCGAGACCGTGCCTTTGGCTCATCCCAAGTACGGCATGGTGGAGGACGTCTACGGAATGGGCATGCCGATCAAATTTTCGCGCGCGGAAGCCGGATTTGATGCGCCTCCGCCGGGCTTGGGGGAGCACAACCAAGCCGTATATGGTGGCTTGCTCGGCTATTCCGACGAGCGCCTGGAAGAGTTGAAAACGAAGCGGGTGATCTGAATCGTGAGTTCGATTCTCACGAAGATCTATACAGAACGGCGATTCAGCGGCCGGGCAGGATGCCGCTAATTGGCGTCACGTCCAATACCGTGCCTTGGGAACTGTTGCGAGCCGCCGGATTCCAGCCGATTCTCCTCAGCCCTCACCGCGACAACACGCCCCTTGCCGACCGCTACATGGAAGATGTTTTCAGCCCGCGCGTGAAAGCGATTTTCGATTTTCTGCTCTCGCCCGAGTCCGCGGTTCTGAGCGCGGTGGTGATTCCCAGAACCTCCGAACAGGAACACAAACTCTATCTTTACCTGCGCGAAGTGGTCGCGGCAAGGGTCGGAACGCACGCCCGAGCCGATCCTCTACAACTTGCTCGCACGCACGATCGCCCGAGGCTGAAGCCTACGGACTGGAACGAACGCACGATCTGAAAACTGCAATTGGAGCGCTTGACAGGCCGGCGCATTGAACCTGAAGCCCTCTCGGCGGCCATCGCCGAAGGCAACGCTGCGCGCCAGGCGATTCGTGGATTGCTGGAGCAGCGGGAAGGCCCCGCTCCGAAGCTGTCCGGAACGGAAGCGCTGGCGCTGATCGGTGCCTGGTACTTTATGGATCGCGCCGAATACACGCCGTTGGCTCAGGAAGCGCTCAAGGAAATCCAAACGCGGCCGCCGCTCAAAGGGCCGCGGATTCTCATCAAAGGCTCGCCTCAGGACACGCCTGACTTTTGCGCGGCGATCGAAGCTCACGGCGCGATCGTGGTCGCCGAAGACGATTGGTGGGGCTCGCGCGCCGCCGGCCGGGACATCGACGTCACCATCGAGCCGATCAAGGCCATTTTCGAGAAATACTATTTCGACTGCTCCCAGCCCCCGCGTGTTCCCGGCCGAGATCGCCGACGCCTGGTTCCTTCACAAAGCAGCTGAGGTCGACGGCGTGATTTTCTACCTGCCGCAGGAAGACGACGTCATTGGCTGGGATTATCCACGCCTGCGGGCCGTTCTCGATGAACGCGGCATTCCGCATCTGATGCTCCGCACCGCGTCTCGTCAGATGAGATCGGCGGATTTATCGAAAGCCTCCCGCATGGCTGAAAAGCAATTGGAATCCACCGTTCGCGCGGCCGCGTATCAGAAAGCCTGGTTCGCGCAACTGCGCGCCGACGTGTTCGAAAAGCAGAAGCCCTACGCCATCGTGCAGGCCGACATGCCGCTCGAACTGTTCCACGCCATGGATGTTCCGGTGGTGAGCAATCAGTGGTGGGCCGCCATGGTGTCCGCGAAACGCCTCGCGCCTTCTTATCTCGATGGCCTTAACGCCATCGGATATCACGATGGTCTCTGCCGCTATTGCAGCCTGTCGCTCGCTTCCACCATCGCCGGCGATCCCGCGCAAGCGCCCTGGGGCGGCTTGCCAAAGCCCGCGCTGTTTTCCGCCCGTCTAACTTGCGATTGCATCCAGCGCGTTTTCGAAACCTGGGCGGCCAAGTTCGGCACTCCATTTGTTCCTCTGGATGCTCCCGGCGCGTCCGAGCTTCCGCCGCGCTGGTGGGAGCTAAGCCGTCACCGCTGGAGCGAGTTATTCGAAAGCCACCGGCTGGATTTCATGGTGGCGCAGTTTCATTCGCTCATCGCGACTCTGGAACGCATTACTGGAAGCACATTCGAAGTTGGGCGATTGCGCGCTTTGATGGAAGGTGTCAACCAGCAAGAGGAGTACTTCGAAGAAGTACGCGAGATGATTTGCAGCGCTCCCAAAACACCGGTCCGCATGCACGAGCAAATGAGCAACGTGATGGCGGCGCAGTGGCTGCGAGGCGGCGAGTGGGCCATCTCTCACGCTCGCGCGTTTCGCGATGAAGTGAAACAGCGGGTGGACGCGGGTGTTGCGGCTTGCGAATCGGAACGTCTGCGTTTGATGTGGGTAGGCGCCGGCCTCTGGCACGATACCGATTTCTACACGGCGTTCGAACAACAGTACGGCGCGGTGTTCGTGTGGTCCATGTATCTCGCTTTCGGGCCGGACGGCTACATCCGCTATGGTCTCGACGATCCTCTGCGGGCGCTCGCCAGCCGCACCGTCAGCTTTAACGAACAACTCCACAATCCGCCCTGGGCCAACGAATGGATCGTCGATCAGGCCAAAAAGCACCGCATCGACGCCGCTTTGGTGCTGGAGCCTATGGGAACCCGGCCGTCAGCCACCGGCAATCTTTTCATCGAGAAGGCGCTCGAAGCCGCGGGCATTCCCGTTCTCCCGATTGTCGCCGACATGGTGGACGCGCGAAGTTGGAATGGCATTGAGATGCGTCAACGAGTCGCCAAGTTCCTTGAGCGCGTATAGTGCCGCAAAAAGACAATTTCGATTAGCGACACAATCACTCCGAACGCAACGAAATACCATCCGGCCGTGAATCCTCCCGTGCGGTCCCGCAACAATCCCAGCACCTGCGGACCGACGTATCCGAACAGGCCTCCGCCCAATCCGACCACGCCCATCACGGGACCCAACTCGCTTTTTCCCACCACGTCCGCGGCCAGCGCGAAAATCTGATTCGTCGCGCACAGACCGAGCGAAATGACTAAAGCGGTGGCCACGCGGAAGATCAGCAGGTTCGGCGTCATCATTGCGAAACACGACGGAACTAAGATCACCGCGAGACCGATCATCATGTTCCAGCGGTCGAATCTATCGCACAGGTATCCGAACAGAAGATTCAGGAAGATCGCGACGATATAGCTCGTGCTGATCACAAATGCGCTCTCCAGTGCTCCGAGCTGGAACGTGGTCTTCACCGCCGATGGCACGAAGAACGTCGCGCTGAATCCGCCCATGTTGATCAGTCCCAAGCAGCACCATACTCCATACCACTGGCGTTCGAAACGCACTCCTGGTTGGCGCAGAAGGCCCATGTCCGTGAAACGAAGTTTGTCCTCCTCTAGTGCGAGGCTTATAGCCGAACCAGAAAATACCCGCCCCCATCAGTGCCATAACGGCGAACCCGATGATCCCTCCGCGCCATCCGTAAGGCTCCGCGATGATGGTGCCGAAAGGCGCGCCGATCACCGACGCCAGCGACGCCATCGCACCGAGTATGCCCATCGCGGTGCTGCGAAAATCCGGCGGCGAAACCAATGCGATGGACGTCATCACGCAAACGAATGCCACTCGATATCCCAACAGCCAAACTACACGAGCGCCCAGCGCCCAGGGATATGCGGGCGCTTGGCTCAGCAGCAAGAGCCCGAATGCCACTCCCAGCAGTCCCGCAGTGAGCGCCGGCTTTTCTCCCACGCGTTTCGCCAGAATACCCGCGGGCACGCTCACCGCCATCGCCACCAAACCGTACAGTCCGGTGAACAGTCCGATTTGCGAATAGCTAAGGCCGAAAGTCTTCTGAATCGCGGGCAGCAGGGGCGAGAAGCCCAGGCTCGACATTTGAATCGCCATCATCGCGACGATGGTGGCGGCGAACGCGCGAACCCAGCTCTTGTCTTGTTCGGGCACAGGCTCTATCTTACGCGGGGAAGCACTCGCGCAGAAGTTTCTTGAAAGCCAGCATCGCCATAGTCTGCTTCCTTTTGCGATGAGCCACCACCAAACTGACCATCGGCGCCGGCTCCCAGGCCAGTGATTTCACCACCACTCCTTTGGGAAGAATCGAAGTCGCGTAATCCGGAAAAAGTCCGAAGCCGATACCCGCACGAATCATATTCAAGTTCCCCAATACGTTATCCGCCTGTTGCACCACGCGCGGATGCAGGCCCGATCGTTCACAAAACTTCTGGACAGCGGCGTGCAATTCCGGCGATCCGTCATGCGACACCATGATGAAAGGAACAGCGTTCAATTGCCGAACGGAAACAGTCTTCTTACTCGCCAAGGGATGCTTCGCGGGAAGGCCCACCACCAGTTTCTCCCACAGGATGTGCTCGACTTCGAGACGTGGATCTTCGAGCGGTCCGCGAAGCAGCCCGAAGTCCAGCGATCCAGTGGCGAGCATGCGTTTCTGTTCCGCGGACGGCAGATTGTGAAATACCAGGCGAACTCTAGGGAGTTTTCGTTCCACCAGTGGAATCAACTTCGGGAGGATCTTGATCTCCGCCGCTGGCACCACTCCAATGACCAGTTCTGTCGATCTGCCTTGTTGCGCGCGAACGGCGTGCTGTACCGCGCGATCCAGGCGTGCCAGAATCTCTTTCGCGTCGGCGAGAAATACCTTGCCGCCTTCCGTGAGGGCCACGTGACGCTTGCTCCGATCCAACAGTGCTACTCCCACCTCTGTTTCCAAATGCTTGATCTGCTGACTGAGCGAAGGTTGCGCCGTGTTGAGCCGCTGAGCGGCGCGGGTGAAGTTCAGCTCTTCGGCGACCGCGACGAAATACCGCAAGTGGCGGAGTTCCATGGCAGATCTAGTTTAGACTTGCTACGTCTTAGAACACAACCGGCGAGCTCTTTCCGAATGGGGCATTCGTTCAACTAGACTCATCGCATGGACCCCCGCCTTACCGACGACTTCGATCCGCTCGCCGCCGAAGACCTCACCAGCGCGCACGACCTGTATCGCGAGATGCGCGGACGCTGCCCAGTGGCGCACAGCAACGCCTGGAATGGCTTCTGGGCTTTATTGCGCTATGAAGACGTAGTCAACGCGCTGCGCCGTCCGGATACTTTCATCACTTCGGTTCAGAACGTAGTACCGAAAGTTGCGTTCACCGGTCGCAGGCCGCCGCTGCATTTCGATCCTCCCGACCACACGCCGTATCGTCGAGCCCTGAACCCGTTCTTCACCGTGGAAAAAATGCAGGCCCTGGAACCGGCCGTGCGCGCGATCACCAGACGGCTTTTAGAACCTCTCATCGACGCGGGTGGCGGCGAGGTCTGCTCCGAGTTCACCCGCAAACTCCCAGGCCATGTATTCGCGGAGTTCTTTCATCTTTCCCCCGAGCTTTCCATGTCCATCAAGGAAACCAGCGTCGTCTACAACCAGGCGCTTCAGGAAGCGAACGATAATCTGGTGAAGGAAACCAGCTTGCGGCTTTACGAACTCGCCCGGCTGATTATCGAAACTCGCAAGGCCGAACCCTGGGACCCGGCCGAGGATCCCACCAGCGCGCTGCTCCAGGCCCGTGGCAACGATGGCGAGCTGCTGCCCGAGAACCTGGTTCTCGGAACCATTCGCCAGATGATCGTGGTCGGCATGATCGCCCCCAGCGTGATGATTGGGTGTATTCTGGTGCACTTGGCGCAGCATCCAGAGATCGAACGGCAATTGCGGGAGGATCCGACCTTGATTCCGGCGGCCGTCGAAGAATATCTGCGACTATTCACGCCCTACCGCGGATTCGCGCGCACCGCGAAACACGATGTGGAATTCGGCGGGCGGACCATTCTCAAAGACGAACCGATCGCGCTGGTGTATGCTTCGGCCAATCGCGATGAAACCGTGTTCGAGAATCCCGACGAGTTCATTTTGAACCGTCCCAACATCGACAAACACATTGGATTCGGACTAGGACCGCACCGCTGTGCCGGCGCGCCGCTGGGCCGCATGATGTTGCGGATCACGCTGGAGGAACTTATGCGCGCCGCCAAAGTCAACGGGGTGTCGGGAGAAGTCGTGATGACGCGTTGGCCGGAGTGGGGCGTGCTCTCCGCCTCCGTGCAGCTCGAACGGTTATGAACGCTCGCAGACCGTGGCTGGCGCCTTACGTGGCAACGCTGTTCGCCATGCTGGCGCTGCAAATGTCGAACCTCGGATTTTCGCCGCTGCTACCTTCCATTCGCGACGCCTTCCACATGAACTTCGCGCAAATGGGCCTGTTCGCGGGAATGTACGGGCTCCTCTCGATGCTCTGGAGCGTCCCTGCCGGACTACTGGCGAAACGTTTTGGCGAGAAAGTGGTTTTGGCCGCGGGACTTGGACACGGTAGCTCTTGGCCTGGCGGCGCTGAGCCTGGCTCCAAGTTTCGTGACGGCGTTCGGGGCCCGCGCCCTTTGGCTCTCCGGATACCGCTTCTCGTTTGTGTGCGTGATGGTGGCCGTCGCGCTGACATCTCCGCCATCGGTGCGTGGGGCGTCCATGGGAATCCTGGGCGCGATCTCCGCGCTCGCGTCCGTGATCGGCGCACCGCTAGGTGGAGTGATTGGACGCGACTTTGGATGGAGAAACGGAATCCTTGCCTACGCCGCGGTCGCGCTAGCGGGACTAGTGGTGTTCGTTGCGTTCTACCGGAACGAGCGTGACGCCCCGCGACCAATGTCCCAGCATGGCGGCGCAGTGACATCGAGTGCATTCCGAAGCCCACTGGTTTGGTCGCTCGCCGCGCTCTCGGGCCTGGCCGGAATGGGAAGCTTGAGTGCAAACTTCTTTGTCCCCTCGGCGGCGCAAGCCTTATTTCATCTGGACCAAGTCGGCGCAGCGGGTTTAATCAGTACCGGATTCGCGCTGGCCGTTTTCGTCAACCTGCTGTTCGGATTTCTGATGGACCGTTTCAACCGCTGGAAGGTGATGGCGGCTCTGGCGGGTCTGGGATTGCTGGGCGGAATCGCGATGACATCGCACGATCTGCTGACATTTCGCATTGGAACCGCCCTGGTCCTGGCGCTTGGGCACGCCGGAATTCAGCAATCCTATACGCTCGCCGGCGACGTGCTGCGCGGCCGCGAGACCGGCAACGTGATGGGTGTGGTCAGCATGGTGGCTGGGGTGTTCTCGTACCTCGGTCCCCAGATGCTCGGCCTGCTGCGCGATTGGAGCGGTGGATTCGTTGCGGGTTGGTACTTCATCATCGGCGCAGCGGTGGTCACTCTGTTGTTAGTGCTGGCATTGTGGAGTTATTCAACGCGTCCAGTGCGTATGACGTGTCGGAGTACTGCTGACGCTGTTGCTGGCTCCTGCCGCTTTCCCACAAGCGCAGCCTCGCTGGATCGAACCGGGCGCGGGCGAAGTGCTTCCCGCCGAAATGCAGTTCGACGATGCGCTCGGGCGAATAGGAATCGTGAATGCGTCCGGCCCAGTGGATACCAAGGGCCATCCTTTCTTCGAGCCGCTAGGTGCGAATGGCCGCGCCTGCGTCACGTGCCATCAGCCGGCCTATGCCATGACGATTTCGGCCGCCGCGATTCGTGAGCGATGGAACGCGACTCAGGGCAAAGATCCGCTGTTCGCCGCTGTCGACGGTTCTAACTGTCCGGATCTTCCGCAGGAGAAGGAAAGCTCGCATTCGCTGTTGCTTAATCGCGGCCTGATCCGCCTGGCGATTCCATGGCCGCCGACGAAATCGAAGCCGGAGTTTTCAATTGAAGTGGTCAGCGATCCCACCGGTTGCAACACCAACGCGACCTACGGGATTCACAGCACGACGCCGACCGTCTCCGTGTTCCGTCGTCCGCGCATGGCTGCGAATTTGAAGTACGTCACCAATCCCAACCCGCAGTTCGCGCTGAAGCTGGGTGGGCTGGCCGAGGTCGATCCCGAGACCGGAAAGCCGGTCAGCATGAACTTTATGGCGGACGCGCGCGAGCCTACGCTCAGATCGCAGGCGCGTAATGCCGCGCTACAGCATGGCGAGAGCCATGGTCCTATTCCCGAAGCCCGATTGCAGCGCATCGTCGATTTCGAGAGCCAGATTTACGCCGCGCAGTTGATCGATGCCAAAGCGGGCAACCTGGCGGAACCAGACGGTCCACCGGCTCTGGGCCCGCGCGCTATGGCGCAGCATCGGCCAGGAGTGTTGGGCGATAACGATTACGATCCAGTCTTCCAGTTGTTCGATGTTTGGAAGAAGCCAGGGGAGTCCGAATTTCGGGCGTCTGTCGCTCGCGGGAACGACATCTTCATGTTCCGGCAATTTTGGCTGCGGGATGCTACGCACATCAATTCAATTGGCTTGGGGAATCCGCTCAAGAGAACATGCGCGACGTGCCACAACGCGCAAATGACAGGTCAGGATCTCGCGGCCGGCTGGGTGGATCTCGGCACCACCAACTATCCGACCTGGACCGAGCCGCCGCTCTATAGCGAATCGCGCGAGCTTCCGGTTTTCAAAATTACGTGCGATAAAGATGCTCCGCCGCATCCGTACCTGGGGCGCGTGATTTATACCAGCGATCCCGGCCGGGCGTTGATCTCGGGCCGGTGCGTGGATGTGGGATCCATCGTGATGCAGCAATTTCGCGGACTGGCTGCGCGTGCGCCATATTTTTCAAATGGCTCCATGAAATCGCTCAGGGAACTCGTGGACTTTTACGATCGCCGCTTCGATATGAAGATGACGGAGCAGGAAAAACAGGACCTGGTGAATTTTCTGGGGGTGCTCTGATGCGGATTCTGCTAGCGCTAACGATGACTCTGCCGGCCCTGGCCCAAACGAATTTCGTCGCTTGCCCCGTTGTTCGCGACACCAAGACTGTTCCGTGTTTCCTCGCCGAATACCAGGGCGAAACCTACTTCCTAGGAATCCAGCAGGACATTACGGCCGAGTTTTATCCTCCCCAATTGCTGCACGAGGTGCTGGTGGAAGGAGCCGTCGTCGCAGGGCCGCGCGTGTGCGGGGGGATTCCGCTAAAGCCCTTGCATGTCTCGGTGCTTCCGGAAGTGAGTCGAGCATGCAACACCATCTTGCCGGCCGAACCTGGAATCGAGGCGCCGCCCGCCAAGCGCCCGGCTGGCCCATCCACGCGGCAAGCTCCGGTATCCACCGCCGCGGTCCCGCCGAAGAAACCCGAGCCTCCGTTCCTGGCGCGTGAGTTCACCATTCAATATGATTTCGACAGCGATTTTCTGTTCGCCCGCAACACGCGGCAACTCACGGATATCGCCGAGTATGCCCGAGTTTCCAAGGCGCAAACGGTCGAGGTAGTCGGCTACCGCGCTTCCACACTGCTATCCAATGGCAACCTTTTGATCGAAAAGGTCAACGTTTCGCGCCTCCGGGCGGAACGCGTCGCGGGGGTATTGAAGGGCCTCGGCACGCCGGCAACCTCGATTCGATGGATCGCCGAACCTGCCCCCGCCAACGGCGCGAAGGACTACGAGAACCGGCGCGTTGCGGTGCGGGTTGTACCGTGAAAGACTGACTAGATGACGCGCCGGGCATGGTTCGTTGTTCCCCTGGCGCTGGCGGGCAGCGTTCCCTTCTGGATTCGGAGGAAGGACGAAGCACCCGTCGCCAGCGCCGGCGGGGAGGTAACCATTGTCGAATTCAACGACGCTGGCGCAAAAATTGGTCCGGCTCGCGTTGCGAAGGTGGTTCGCAGTAATTCCGAGTGGCGGAAGATGCTCAACGTAGAGCAATATTATGTTACTCGCCAGCAAGGCACCGATACCGCTTTTTCGGGAACCTATTATCAGATGCACGCTGCAGGGCTCTTTCGCTGTATTTGCTGCGCCGACGCGCTATTCAGTTCCGATACCAAGTACGATTCCGGAACGGGTTGGCCCAGTTTTTGGGCGCCAATCGCCGAGGAAAACGTACGCACGCGCAGCGACCGGAGCATCTTGATCGAGCGTACCGAAGTCCGCTGCACGCGATGCGACGCGCATCTCGGTCATCTGTTCAACGACGGCCCCGAGCCGACGAATCAGCGTTACTGTATGAACGAATCGTCGCTGCGCTTCGTACCGCACTCTTAAGGAGAATCACATGAAACCGCTGTTCTTCGCCTTGGTTTTCGCCTGCTCGCTCTCTGCGGCGACTGTGGACGGCATCCAGATAAATTCCTCATCCGCCGGAAAAGGTCCCAAGACCGTGATCTTGGTGCATGGCTGGACATGCGACGAAACAACCTGGAGCGACCAAGTTCCGGTACTCTCGAAGAAATACCGCGTGCTGACATTGGACCTGCCGGGCCACGGCAAGAGCGGCGCGCCCGCCGATGGCAAGCTCTCGATGGATCTATTCGCGCGAGCGGTGGAAGCAGTGAGGGCGGAAGCGAAGGCGAATCACGTCGTTTTGGTAGGCCACAGTATGGGAACGCCGGTCATCGTGCAATATGCCCGGCTTTATCCCCAACACGTCGCGGCGATGGTATTTGTGGATGGACTGGTGACGCTCGGGAACGGCCGCGGGCCGGCTCCCGATCCCAGCGAGATGTCCGGGGAGGCTGGGCGGAAAAACCGCGAGACCATGATTCGCGGAATGTTTTCCGCATCCACCACGCCCGCCAACCAGACCAAGATCCTGGACATGATGCTGGCGCCGCCCGATTCGACGGCGGTGGGCGCGATGAACGCCACCTTCGATCCAGCCATCTGGAAAGGCGATGTATTCACCATGCCTATTCTGGGAATCTACGCCGACAAATCCGCACTGAACAATCCACCGTATATGAAAGAGCATTTCCCGAAGTTTGAATATCACGAGGTCGCCGGATCTGGCCATTTCGTGATGCTGGACAAGCCCGAGGAATTCAACGCACTCCTGTTGGCGTTCCTCAGCCGCCAGAAATTCTAGAGTGGCTCTAGTTCGGGATCTACGTCCGCGGCTTCCGGTTTTCCAATCAGCTCCAGATGACCTTTTACCCGATCAACGTCAATAGGAGCGGGGTCCATTTGCAGGTACTTGGCCATATGCTCTTTGGCGCCGTTGAGGTCGCCCCTCGCCTCGAGAATGCGACCCAGCACGTATTCAGCCCGCGGCCGCTTGTGCGCGGGATCTAGCCGGATGGCTTCCTGCACGCTGGCTTCCGCGCCGCTGTAATCCTTCAGCCCGTATTGCGCGACGGCCCGATGCAGGTAAATCTCCGGGTAGGAGTGCTTAGGATCCGCCTTCAGAAGCGCGCCCGCGGCTTTTTCCGCGCCATCCCAATCCTTCATCTTGATGCACAATCGCGCCAGGGTTACATAAGCCTGAAAGAGCTTGGGATCCGTCTCGATAGCGCGTTCATAAGCCGTTCGCGCTTCGGGCAGCTTTTTCAGCCGTTCATCCACCACTCCGAGCGCGTGCCAGGCTTGTGGGAATTTTGGAGCAGCTGCCACCACCGCTTCCAAATGGCGCGCGGCATCGGCCATATTCGGAACATCCAGCGCTTTCATGGCTTCATCCCAGTCCTTCCTGGTGCGTCCGGGTATGCCGTTGTCGGTGACGATGATCGCGTAGGCGTCGGCAACCGAAGCGTTCAACACAATGGGCGGAAGATCGAAGGTGGTGTGAATGGTATCGATGCCTGAAACCTCCACCATCGTCGATGAGTAACCGGCATGAGTCGCGCGAATTCTGCAGTCGCGCGTCTCCAGCGGGTCGATATCCATGCGCCAGATGAACTCGCCCTTCTTGTTAGTCAAAGGCCCTGGCGCCGAACCTAACTGATCGCTGCAGATTCTCTCAATTCCCACGATCACAGGCGGAGGCGAACCATCCGGCATTACTACCTTGCCATGCAAAATAACCGGATATACGTCCGCCGGCGCCGATCCGGCGAAGATCAGAAATTGGGCCGCGAGGTAGACGCCAAAGCACCAACGCCTGGGAATCATTTCTTTCGCTCTCAATTGAGATCGGGTGTTTGCAGTATCGGATTGTGCCAGGCGCGCAGCCGGACGTGGGTTCGCGATTTGATTCGCCAACCGCCGGCGGTTTTGACATAGATATCTTCATAGCCGCCGTCACGCTGCAGCGAATTGGGCCCCGTCATTCCGAGCATCAACAGATAGACGCGGCCAGTGGCGCCTTCGGGCGTCGCGGTTACCACATGATCGAGCATCAGATGGCTCCATCCGTTCCACGCGACCGGGCCATCGCCGGGCGTTGACGTTGGTCCCTTGGTTGGCCGCTTGCAGCCCAACGATCCTCCGCCAACTACTTCGGCCAGTTGCTCGCGCCCCTTGGCGAGAACCACGCCGCCTTTCGCGAAACCATTCGGCGTTATCTTGTCGATGAAGACGCCGTCGGCTGTATACAAGTCGGCGTAATCGTAGCCATTGTTCGAACAAGTGTCGATGGCCTGGCCGTAACGATTGACCAACTGCCCGATCTCCGCGTAGTCCAGCGCCGTCAGAGAGGCTGTCTTGGCCGCCGCGAGCTTCGGTTGCGCCAGCGTCCATACTGCAATCATCAGGCTAAGGCTGAGGGCTACAACTGCAACTTTCCATTTCGACGTATTCGACACGGGGAATCTCCTTTTACTTGAGTATGGGTGCGAGAACCGAAAATTGGCCGTCGATGCCGGAGGGAACATTGAGCCCCAAAATATGGGCGATCAGCGGGTAGATGTGGATGTTTTGGAATTCCTCCACGGTGACGCCGGTCTTCAGGTCGGGCCCGGCCGCGAAAAAGATGCCGCGCATTTCGGGCATTCTTGCGACGTCGTAGCCGTGCATGCCTTTGGGCTCCGTCTGGCCAGGCTTAGGAGCCAAGTGCAACACCACGGGCTCTGTCGCCAACGCCACCAGATCCCCAATGCGCGGATTGCCAGCATAGTGCAGATGCTCCGGGATCTCGGCGGGGCGGTAGACTTCCATGCGCCGGTCCTTGCCGTGAAGCTGAGAATAGAGCTGATCGATTCGCTTTGGATCATTCGAATAGAACTTAAAATCCGTGCTGTTCAAAGCTAGCTGGACGCCATTGAGATCGGCCAGTTTCGACATGTCGATATCGCCCGTTACTGCCGCCATGCCGTGATCGGACACGACGAAAATGTCGAGTGGAACGCCCAGAGCGCGGACTTCGCCGAACAGCCTGCCGAGCAAAGCATCCATCTCTTTTATCGCCGCGTGCGTTTGCGGCGCATCCGGTCCGAACTCGTGCCCTTCATGATCCACATCGGAAAAGTACAACGTGATAAAGTGCGGCCGCTCCGGCTTCGGCAGCTTCAGCCATTCGACAACTTGCGCCACGCGCCGCTCATTCGGAATCTTGCCGTCGTACTTATAGAAAAACGTGGGGCGCGTGTGTTGAATCTCCGAGTCGCTACCTACCCAGAAGAACGACGCCGCCCGCATCCCTTGTTGTTCCGCTAGAACCCATAGAGGCGTGCCGCCCCACCAACTGCCGTCGAGGGTCGACGCCGGGTTGCTGGATTTGAATCCGGCTTGCCGTTCCGGATCCCAGAACGAATTATCGACGATGCCGTGATGCGCGGGATACAGTCCGGTAACGATGGTGTAGTGATTCGGGAAAGTCGTGGTGGGAAACGACGGGATCAGCGCCTTGGCCGTGACGCCGCTTTTTCCGAGAGCCAGCAGATTCGCGGCGTGATCGCGCTGGGCATAGTCATAGCGGAAACCGTCCAGCGAAATCAGCAATACGTAAGGTTTGTCCTGCTGGGAGGGCGCATTTAGAGGATGCGCGGGCTGCCCGAAGCACGGCGTCAGGAATGCAAAGATAATGCAGACGGCGCGTAAAAGTTTAATGTTGGTCTTCGAATTGAGCATACGGTCCAGCCGCGTACACGATTTTACCGCCCACCATGGTCAGCAGCGATTCAATTCCCCCGACCTCTTCGACCGGCACGGTCATATAGTCCTTCGTCAATACGGCCAGATCCGCCAGCTTGCCGGGTTCCAGGGAACCCCGCTCGTTCTCATCATGCGAAAACCACGCGCTGCCCTTGGTGTAGAGCCGGAGCGCTTCGTCGCGCGGGATTTTGCCGTCCAGTAATTGTTCGAACGCTGTGAACGGATTGTACGACGCCACGCGATGAGCGTCGGTGCCCGCACCCACTACAACGCCCAGTTCCTTGGCGGTCTCGACAGGCGGCACGCTTCGGCCGGGCTGTACGGTCCAGCCGATTCCCAGCGCCTTCATGCGCCGCAGGCTCTCGGGCGAGGCGTCGTTTAGATGCGCGATGGACCAACGTAGGTTTGCGATCGGCACTTCCTTGTTCACCCGCTCGAAGATGTCGAGCAACAGCCCCACCGAATCATTGCGTGGCCAGTGCATGGTGATCGACATGCCGCGCCCGGCAGCCCAGCGGACGATCTCGTAGTACTTTTCGCGCTCGGCCTCGGTGGGCTGGTTGTTGTTATTCATGGCCCAGGTGATGCGCTCGCCGATGCCATTAAACCGCAGCATCGAATCGCCGAAACCCATGGGCAACAATTGCGTCAAATCCTTCAATTCCTCGAACTCTTTGCCGGGCGTGATCCCGCACAAACTGTAGGCGACCCGTACGGTAAGCTCGCGCTGCCGCCACACTTTGAATAACGCCTGATACGATTCCGGCGTCATATTATTTCCGCCCGGATCCACGACGCCGGTGAGGCCCAGGCGATTCAGCTCGCGAAAGAACTTCTTGGTGCCTTCGACCTCCTGATCGGGAGTGGGCAGCGGCAGCCGGTCGAACAAGCCGATGATCGCGTTTTGCGCTCCGCTGACGCCGCCGGTGAGTTTACCGTCCGGAGCGCGTTCCAACTTGCCGCCGGGCGGAAGATCGGCGTCGGCCGCAATGTGCAGCTTCTCGAGCGCCTTCGGAGTCATAATCGCCCAGCCATAGCCAAGTTGAATGTAGACCGGATTTTCCGGCGCGGCCGCGATCAGCTCGGCTTGGGTAGGCCGGCGGTTTTCCGCGAACTGCTGGACGTTCCAGCCGCCCGCCACAATGAGCCAGGCGCCCGGAGGCATGCTGTGGGATGCTTCGCGAACGCGACCGAGAGCTTCGGCCAAAGAACGCGTGCCGATCCAATTGACCTCGGTGCTGAAGCTAAGGGCGGCCCGGATGGCGTGCATATGGGAGTCGATCAAACCCGGGATCACGGTGCGTCCCTGAAGGTCGATCACCCGCACCCCTTTTTCGGCCATTCTTCGCAAATTGGCGGACGTGCCCACGGCCACGATCCTATCGCCGCTAACCTCCAGCGCTTCCACGCTTGAAAACTTCGAATCCGCGGTCAGAATCTTGCCATTTAGCAAAATGGTCTGCGCCGGCAAGGTGCTGGCCACCAGCAGGAGCACCCAAGGGCGAAATAAGAGCACCAAGAAATTATACAAGGCAGCCAATCAGCTTATTGAGGGCTTCCCATAAACACAATTGATGGGATCGGCTCTTGCGAAGTGGGGGGCGCTCGTTGACAATAGAAGGTCGGCCTTGTGTCGACGCGGGCTAAAGACAATGACTACCGAACTGCAAGACTTTCTACAATTGCCTTACGGCGAACTGGAAGATCTGAATCTGCACGCCAAGGAACAGCGCATGCAGCGCGTTCCCATCGGCAAGATTCAAGAAGAACGCCTGAAGTATCTCACCGACGAAAAGCGCATCAAGGCCGTGACGGTGATGTTCAGCGATCTCGAAGGCCGGTTGCACATGTTGGACTACGACAAGAAATTTCTTGTCAAGAATTGGGACAACATGACATTCGACGGATCTTCCATCCGTGGATTCACGGCCCAAAAGGAAAGCGATCTGCGGCTGGGCGTGGACTGGAGCGCCTTCTATTGGGGGCCTTCCGATTATTTCGGAGCCGGCAAAGTCCTCGTGTTCGGCGAGGTGATCGACAAGAATGGCGGCCCCTATACGGCCGACTTGCGCGCCATGTTGAAGGCCTACGCGCAGAAGCTCTACGCCAAGGAAGGGCTGACGCTCAACGCCGCCAACGAAATCGAGGGCTTCGTATTCAAGGGCATTGACGCCGAAAAGCATTACGTCGAAACCGGCAAGTTCGAATATGTCAGCACCGGCGGCTATTATCATTCGCTGCCCAACGACACGCTCCGGCTGTTCATCGACAAGAGCGCGGAAGTGCAGCGGGCCATGGGTTTCCAGAACGAGAAGGATCACCCGGAAGTGGCGCCGTCCCAGTTTGAAATCAACTATGGCTATTCAGAAGTGGTGGCCGCGGCCGACCAGATCCAGATCTACAAGCTGATTTGCCGCCAGGTGGCCACCAAGATGGGGCTCACCGCCAGCTTCCTGCCGAAGCCCGTCGTGGGCGTGAACGGCAGCGGCATGCATACCAACGTCTCGGTGATGAAGGATGGAAAGAACCTCTTCTGGGACCCGCAGGGCGTGGAGAAGATGAGCAAGTACTCCTGGAAGTTCGTCGACCGTATCCTGTCGCACGGCAACGATATTTGCCTGCTGCTGAATCCGAGCGTCAACGCCTACCGGCGTCTGGATCCGCATTTTGAAGCGCCCAATCAATTGAAGGCGTCCGCCACGGATCGCGGTTCCATGATCCGCATCCCCATCGGCAACGAGCGCAGCGCTCGCGTCGAAGTCCGCTCGGTGGCCCCAGACGCCAGTCCCTATGCAGTGTTGTTCTCAGTGTTCCGCACCGGGCTGGAAGGCGATATCCTGCCGATCAAGAACCTGCGCGGCGCTCCACGGTATTTGCCGGACAACATTTACGACGCGCTGGAAAACTTCCGCAAAGCCGAATGGACCACCAAGCTGCTCGGGGAAGACGTGAAGGGCCGCTATGCCGATTTGAAGCAGGCCTCGGCCGATCGCTGCGCCCGGCTGCTGGGCACGGTGGTGAAACCGGCAGAAGTCCAGTTCCATCACGAAGTTTACAATCAGTTCCTCTGGAATCAGTTCTAGAGATACATCCGATTCCCTACCGATTCCGTATAACCCTTTGGAAGCGCTAATAAGGCGCATCCAAAGGGATGAGCATGCCGACGGCAATCAGGCGGTTCTAGCAGTATGATGAGAAACAGAGCCGCGACCGTAAGCCCTATTCGAGGGCCAAGGGAGCCTGTCTAGGAGTGTTTTTCCCGCTGATTCTGGCCGTGTATGCAGGTCCGGACGACAGCGCGCTCATCGAGCGCCTGAAACGCCGGGATCCGCAGGCTCTGGCTGAGCTGTACGATCGTTACGGCCGCATGGCGTATGGACTGGTTTTGCGAGTGGTCCGGGATAAGGCGATCGCCGAGGATCTGGTGCAGGAAACCTTCCTGCGCGTATGGAATCGGGTGCAATCGATTGATTCCGAAAAAGGCGCTATAGGGCCCTGGCTGCTAACCATTGCACGCAATCGCGCAATAGACTATTTGCGCTCGTCGGCCGGCCGTGACCGGAACGCGTCGGTGGAGTTGGATGAGATCGATCACGCGCCGCTGTACCGGGAGATGGAAGCCGGCATCGTAGCCTCCGATCGAGTGCGGCGCGTGAAGGCGGCCATGGAGAAGCTTTCGCCGAATTATAGGATCGTAGTGGAGCTGGCGTATTTCGAAGGCCTGTCGCAGTCGGAAATGTCGGCCAAAATGGGACAGCCTTTGGGGACTATCAAAACCTGGGTGCGCACGGCGTTGCAGAGTCTGCGCGACGAGCTGGGGGTGGCGACGTCATCCTCATGAACTGCGAGCAACTGCGTGACCATTACGAACTTTACGCCTTGGGCATTGCCGAGCAGCCGGAGCGCGGCGAAATCCGCGAACATCTCAACCGTGGATGCGAGGTTTGCGGAGCCGGCGTGAAACGCGCATTGGAAACCTTGGCGCTGGTGGGAGCTTCGGCGCCCGAAGCGAGGCCCTCCGCGCAGCTTCGCCGCCGGATTTTGGCTTCGGTAGGATCCAAGGAACGCCGCAGCTTTGGTTGGTTGCCGGGATGGGCGGTTGGCGTGGCGATGGCTGCGCTATTGGCGATCGCCGTGTATTATCGCCGTCAACAGCCGCCAGTATGCGCAAGAGGCCGCAGGTCTGCGGAGCGAACTGCAACGCCGAATCCGCCGAAATTATCCGTCTCACGGAGGCATTCGCGATACTCTCCGGCCCCAGCACGACGGAGGCCTCTTTCGGCGGCAGTCAGCCCCGGCCACCGCAGGGCAAAGTGTTCGTAAACCCCTCGCGCGGCGTTCTGTTGATCGCCTCCAATCTGCCCCGCACCGGGGCGGACAAAATCTACGAAATGTGGCTCATCCCGAAAGGCGCCAAGCCCGTTCCCGCGGGCCTGTTCCAGTCCAAGGACGATGGCAGCGCCATGCACGTCCGGCCTGGAATGGTGGATCTCGCGTCCACCGCAGCCGTGGCCGTGACGGTTGAGAACGCAGCCGGTGCAGATCAACCAACCACGACGCCGCTGATCGTCGCCGCTCTGGCGCGCTAGTCGCCCTCGGTTACAATGAGAGTCCCGGCCCCTCAACTGCTGGGACATTTGTGCCGATGGATAATTGGAGCGATCTTCCGTGACTCTGGCTGAACTATTGGGCTTCAAGCCCCGGCAATCCTCGCCATTGCGGCGCGGCACGACACGCACAGCGAGGAAGACCATCGCCCTTTGTCATAGCTTGCTTTCAGAACGCGGCGAGGTCTCTGGGAGCCGTCTGGCCGCGGAAGCCTTGGATGCCTATCGGGCTTTGGACGAGCGAGCCCGGCGTTCGTTTTTCGAGCTCTTGATCCGGGAGTTTTCGCCGGATCCCGAAGAGGTCGGGCAGGCCGGCGATGCCTATCGTGAGGAACCGTCAGCCGAGAACCTGGCTCGCCTGCAGCGGGTGGTGGAACCGCCCCGCCAGGAGCTGTTCCGGCGCTTGAATATGGCGCCCAACGGCACGCAAATCCTGGTGGAAATGCGCAGCGACGTCCTGCGCGAGGCGGACCGGAATTCGGGGCTGAAACCCATCTCCGCGGATCTGGGGCATCTGTTCACGTCCTGGTTCAATCGCGGCTTTCTGGTGCTGCGCCGGATCGACTGGCGGACCTCCGCCGTCATTCTCGAAAAGCTGATCCAATATGAAGCCGTGCATCAGATCCACGGTTGGCACGATTTGCGGCGGCGTCTGGAGACGGACCGCCGTTGCTACGCGTTCTTCCACCCGGCCTTGCCAGACGAGCCCATTATTTTCATAGAGGTAGCGCTAACGCGCGGGCTCAGCGATCAGGTGCAGGTGCTGTTGGATCCCGATTCGCCGGTGCTCGACACCATGGCGGCGGAGTGGGCCATGTTCTATTCCATCACCAATTGCCAGGAGGGGCTGCGCGGCGTGCCGTTTGGCAGCTTCCTGATCAAACAGGTGGTGGAAGACGTCAGCAAGGAATTGCCGCGCATCAAGAAATTCGCGACGGTCTCGCCGGTTCCCGGTTTTCGAAAATGGTTGTCGGAAAAGGCTGCGGCTTTACAATCCAACCCCAAACTGGCGCCCTACGCCGCCGCTATCGCCCGGCTGGATAGCCCGGAATGGGTGGGAGACGGAGCTTCGCGCGCCGAATTGCAGCGGCAATTGCTGCCTTTGGCCGCTTATTACCTTCTGAACGCCAAGCAAAACCGCGAGCCGCTGGATCCGGTAGCGCGTTTCCATCTCAAGAACGGAGCCCGCTTGGAGCGCATCAACTGGCTCGGAGACACCTCGGCGTCCGGATTGCAGCGGTCAGTGGGGTTAACCGTCAACTACGTCTACAAACTTGCCGACGTGGAGCGCAATCACGAGCTGTACGTCCGCGAACACAAAGTCCGGGCTTCCCGCGAGATCGAAGCGCTGGTGAAGCGGTTCGTTCCACCCGCGCGCTTCTAAGCCTTTCTTAAAGTCGCCTGACTCGATTGGCATACACTGTCGTGTATACTGGTCAATCGAGCAGGTTTCGAACAAAACATGAACATATATCGCTGGATGCCATGCCTTGCCCTGTTTTGCGCGTCTTCGCTGCTGGCGCAAGTTTCAGCCGTACTTTCCGGAACGGTGACTGACCCATCGGGCGGACTGGTCCCTGACGCCACCGTCACCGCACAAAGCACCGAGACCGGCGCTTCCAGGCAAACCACGTCGGATGCCGCTGGCCGCTATCAGTTCTCCTCGCTGCCTATTGGACTGTACGAGATTCGCGCCAAGAAAACCGGATTCACCGAGACGGTCCGGACCGGCGTCGTCCTGGCCGTGAACCAGAGCGCTATCGTGGATTTTAATCTGCATATCGGCGAATCCAGCCAGCAAATCACCGTCAATGAAGACGCGCCGATAGTGAGTGTGTCCACCACCGACACCTCAGGATTGGTCACGCAGCTCCAGATCCGGGATCTTCCGCTGAACGGGCGCAGCTACGATCTTTTGCTCACGCTGAATCCCGGCATAGTCAATTTCACCTGGGAGAAGATCGGCGGCATCGGCGTCTCGAATTCCACCAACGGCAACAATTTCTCGGTGGAGGGAAATCGTCCGCAGCAAAATCTCTTTCTGCTGAACGGCGTCGAATTTACGGGCGCGGCCGAGAACAACATGCAGCCCGGCGGCACCAGCCAGTTAGTGCTGGGAGTGGACGCGGTGCGTGAGTTTAACGTCCTGCGCGATTCCTACGGCGCCGAGTACGGCAAACGCCCGGGCGGCCAAGTGCTAATCGTCACCCAATCGGGAAGCAACGATTTCCACGGCTCCGTCTACGAGTTCCTGCGCAACAGCGCCATGGACGCCCGCAATTTTTTCGATCCCAACTACGTGCCCGGCTTCCAGCGGAATCAATTTGGCGCTTCCCTCGGCGGCCCGATCCAGAAGAACAAGACGTTCATATTCAGCAACTACGAAGGATTGCAACAGCACCTGCACCAGACTGGTGTCGATCTGGTTCCCGACAATAACGCTCGCAACGGGTTTCTGCCTTGCAAGCTGGTCACTCCGGCGCCCAATCCCTGCCCTGCAAGCGGATCGGTTTTCGTGGGCGTATCGCCGCTGATCAACGCCTGGCCGGTGCAGAGCCCTGGCGCTCCCGACTTTGGCGGAATTTCGGAAGCGTTCAACAATCCTCTGCAGACCATTCGGGACAATTTCGGGACCATCCGCCTGGACCACATCTTCTCCGAGAAAGACACGCTGAGCGCGATTTACACCATCGACGATAGCGCCGACTTTACGCCCACCAGCACCAACGCTTACAGCACCGATGTCGTAGACCCTGCGCGAGCAAGTGGCCAGCCTGCAGGAGACTCACGTCTTCTCGCCCACGCTGGTCAATACGGCCCGGGTCGGTTATTCGCGCGCCGGCTATTTCTTCACCGGTGAACCGACGCCCGGAACGCCTGCCGCGGATCTGGCGGGTTTCCTGCCGGGGAATCCCATTGGCGCCCTGGTAGTGGGCGGCAGCGCGGCGTCCAATCCCACCGCGCAGGTCAGCCTGGCGGGAAGCAACAACGGAAGCAATCTGCGGGTAGCGCGCAATATTTTTACCTACGAAGACCAGCTGTCGTTTACGCACGGCCGCCATCAGTTCACATTCGGCGCATGGTTCCAGCGCCTGCAGTCCAATGAGACATTGGCGCTCAGCCAATACGGCCAAGCGACGTTCACCAGCCTGCAAACATTCCTGCAAGGCACCATCGGCACGCTGTTGTTCGATCCGACGCCGACACCGCTGGGCTGGCGAGCGTTGTATGCCGCTGCGTACGCCGAAGACGTCATCCGCCTGACGCCGCAGTTGACCCTTTCGCTCGGCTTCCGCACGGAATTCTCCAACGGCTGGAATGAGGTGAATGGCCGCGCGTCCACCTATACCTTCACCGATGGCGTCATCAATACTCAGCCGCATATCGGTTCTTCGGCTTTCACCACGAACAACGCAAAGTTCCTCCCGCAACCCCGCGCCGCGATCGCCTGGAGCCCGTTCCGCAACACCAAACAAACTGTGATTCGCGCCGGCTTCGGCATGTACAACGATCTGCAGGACGCGCTCGGTTATCGCACCGATCAGAACGCGCCCTTCAACCCAACCTATAGCCTTCCGAATCTCGCCGTATCCAAACTCCCGGTTCTGGCCGTTCCATCCACCGCTAAGCTGGTGCCGGGTGGAGTGCAGCCGAATCTGCAGACGCCCACGCTCATTTCCTGGTCTTTCCGGGTGGAACAGGAGATTACGGCCAACACCGTGGCGCGGGTGGGCTACGTCGGATCGCACGGATATCACGAAATCCTCGGCGTCGACGCCAACGAGCCGTTCCCGGTGATCTGTCCCGGCATCGCCCTGCCCGGCCACATATCCGGCCAACTTCCCCGCGGGCATCGCGGGCACTCCGGTTCCAGCCGGAACTTATTACTGTGCCCACGGCGGTCAAGCCGAATCCCGCCATCGCGAACACCTGGACCTATTTCTCGGAGGGCGACAGCTCGTATAACGCCCTGCAGGTCGACGTCAACCATCGCTTCAGTGGAGGGCTCTCCCTGCGGGGCGTTTATACCTGGTCCAAGACCATCGATGATGGCGATTCGGTGAACGCCACAACTTCGGGCAACGAGCCGGCGCTTGGTTCGAATCCGTTCAATCTCCGCGCCGACCGGGGCTTGGCGAACTTCGACGTCCGCAACGCGGGTTCCATTAACGGACTCTATGAGCTGCCCTTCGGACACGGCAGGCGCTTTCTCGGCAACGGCAACGGCTTTGGCAATACGATGATCAGCGGTTGGAGCATCAACTCGATCGTCACGCTGCAAAGCGGCTTTCCGTTTACGCCGCAGCTCAGCTACAACCCGTCGAACACCGGCGACACGCGCAATCCAGTGCGCCCGTTTGTCAATCCGGCCTTCATCGGGTTCGGTGATTCATCGGCACGCCAAACAAGTGGTTCAATCCCGCGGCGTTTCTCGCGCCTCCCAACAACCAGCGGCTTCGACGGCAATCTTGGCCGCGATACGCTCCTCGGGCCGGGCCTCGCGACATGGGATCTGGCATTCTTGAAGGACACCCGGATCCGCGAGAAGCTGAATCTTCAATTTCGCGCGGAACTGTTCAACATCCTGAACCACGCCAATTTCAATACGCCCAACGCGGTCACGTTCACGCCGTCGGGTGTTTCGCCGACCGCGGGGATTATCACCAGCACGTCGACTTCTTCACGGCAGATTCAATTAGCCCTGAAACTCCGCTGGTAATCTTCGGTATCCGTATCGAGCCAGGATCGCCTGGCCCGCGCTGCCGAGCACGAAACGCGTGAACGCCCTGGCGTCCTCCAGATGCTGGGTGCGCACGAGGATGCCCAATTTTTGAACGATCGGCATGTGCAAGGCTTCCTCCACCTGGATCACCTTGCCCGGCTCCTTCAACACCAGCGAGTAGGCCGTGAATACGGCGTCCGCGTTTTTCGACGTACCATATTGCTTCGCCATGCTGATGTTCTCGGCGTACACGATCTTCGGGTTCACCTGTTCCCAGACTGCCGGCGTGCTGCAAGGTTTCAACCGCAGCGGCTCCATACGGCGCTAGCTTCGGATTCGCCAGCGCGATCACGCGCACATCGGCGTTCTTCAGGCCTTCGAGTGTGCTCACATGCGCCTTGCTGCCGGGCGGAAACCACAACGCCAGGACGCCGACAGCGTAAACGGCGCTCGTGCCTGGCGTCAGGAGTCCTTTGTGGTCCAGCTGGTCCACGTGTTCCGCGTCGGCGGACAGAAAAACATCGAACGGCGCCGAGTTCTCGATCTGAGTGGCCAATTGCGCGGTGGACCCCAAGCTGAAGACCGGATGAATCTTGGTTTGCGCTTCGAATTCCGAGCCAAGCGTCTGCGCTACTTCGGTCAAATTGGCGGCGGCCGCCACTGTGATTTCAGCCGGAGCCGACCTGGCAAGCTGGCAGTGAATAGCGCAAAACGCTACGATAATCAGCAGAACACTAGAGTGGCGGTGCTTCATGTTCCCGTGAACGATGTTACCGTAACACGACAGAGTTGCGTATACCATGCCAGAAATCGAGAATCACTTAGGAACGCTGAGGCAAAAACGGGGAATCTCCGCCGCGCAGCTGGCGCGGACGGTGGGCGTTACGCGCCAGACCATTTATGCCATGGAAGCCGGTAGCTATGTCCCCAACACGGCCGTGGCGCTGCGGCTGGCGCAAGCGCTCGAAGTGCGTGTGGAGGAGCTATTCTCCCTCCCGCAAGCCGAACCCACCGGTCTGCGTTCGGAAGAGGCCATGCTGCTGCCCGGTTCCGAAACCCCGCATCCAGGCCAGCCCGTGCAGCTCTGCCGAGTAAACAAGCGCTTGGTAGCTTCGCCGCCATCACCCGTTCCCTGGTATTTTCCCATGCAGCGACGCCGTGGTTGTCTCGGGTTCAGGGCAGGGCAAACCCGCCGAAGAATGGCCGCACCGATGTTCAGGTTTTCGACGCCGCCGACGATTTTCAGCAATCGAGTTCTCATCGCCGGATGCGACCCGGGAATCTCGGTGCTGGCGCATCACCTGCAGTCCTCCGGAATCGAGTTGGTTCTCGCGCACCGCAACAGCTCGCAGTCGCTGAAGCTGCTAAAGGACGGCTGCGTGCATATCGCGGGCACCCATCTGCGCGACGAATCCAGCGGCGAGTCCAATCTTCCCGAGATCGGCCGCATGTTCCCCAAGAACGCCGTGGCCGTGATCTCCTTCGCCGTTTGGGAGGAGGGGATCGTGACCGCGGCCGGCAATCCCAAGAGCATCAAAGCCATCGACGATTTGGCCCGCCGCGACGTCAGCATCGTCAATCGCGAGAAGGGGGCCGGAAGCCGGGCGCTGCTGGATTCGGAGTTAAAGCGTCTCAAGATCGATACGAAAAACGTCCGGGGCTACGGGCGCATCGCGCCGGGACACTTGCCCGCGGCCTGGCAAGTGCAGTCCGGCCAAGCCGACTGCTGCATCGCCACGCGAGCCGCCGCGCGCGTTTTTGGACTCGGCTTCGTTCCGCTGGTGAGCGAGCGCTATGACCTGGCAGTTCGCCGCCAGCACCTTGATATGCCCAGCATCCAAGCGGTTTTGGACACGCTCAGCCGTTCGAATTACAGGCGGGAACTGGAAAGTCTGGGCGGTTACGATACGCGCGCTGCGGGCCAACGCCTGCTGTGAGCGGCATCGATTGGACCGCCGTTCGCCGCGAGTTCCCGGCGCTTGAACATTGGACCTATCTCAACACCGCCACGTTCGGCCAGCTGCCGCGGCGCGCGACCGAAGCAGTGGCCAGGCATTTCGCGCATCGCGACGAGTTGGCCTGTTGGGATTTTCTCGCGTGGTATGACGATGCCGATCGCACTGCGCGCAAGATTGGCCGCCTGATCGGCTGCTCGCCCGCCGACATCGCGTTCGTTCCGAATGCCTCCACCGCTCTCGGCTTGCTGCTGGCTGGACTAGACTGGCATGCAGGCGATCGCATACTTACGCTTGAACACGAATTCCCGAACAATCTCTACGCGCCCGGAATGCTCGGATCGTTCGGAGTCGAGATGAAGGCAGTTCATGGCCACGCCTCTACGAATCCGTCGATGCCTGCACGCGCCTGGTGATCGTCAGCTCGGTGAATTACAACACCGGCTTTGCGCCGCCGCTGGCAAGAGCTGGCTGACTTTCTGCATGCCCGTGGCATCCTGCTATACATCGACGGCACACAAAGCCTGGGCGCATTGCGTTTCGATGTCGGCCCGGTTCAGCCGGACATGCTGGCCGTGCACGCCTACAAGTGGATGCTTTCGCCCAATGGCGCGGGCTTCTTCTATATCGCGCCGCAACTGCGCGAGCGGCTGCAGCCCAACGTGATCGGCTGGCGCAGCCATCGCGACTGGCGCAATGTCGACAACCTGCATCACGGGGCCCCGGAATTCTCGTCCACAGCCGAGAAGTATGAGGGCGGATTCATCGCCTTCGCGTTGCTCTACGCCATGGAGGCTTCCATCGATTTGATTCTCGAGATCGGCCCCGAGGCCATCGAGCAGCGAGTTCTCGGTTTGGCCGCGACGACGCGTAGCATCTTGCGTGAACTCGGCGCTTCGGTCGCTGACGGCGATTCACCCATCGTCGCCGCCCGATTCGAGAACCACGATGTCTCCGCGTTGGCCCGCGTGCTGAAGGAACAGCGTGTGCTGGTGGCCGCGCGGCGAGGGCATTTACGCGTGTCGCCGCACCTCTACAACAACGAAGAAGATCTAGCCGTCTTCCAGCACACGCTGCGAGCGTTGCTCTAGCCCGGCAAACGGAACGCGACATTGCGTTCGCGATTCAACCGTTCGCTAAGCGCTCGATCGATCGACGTAAGCGGCGCCTGCTTCTGCTCATGATCCATCGTGACGTAGCGCACCACGGGCCCATCCGCCCAATAAGCCAGCACCGCGTGAATGCTGCCGTCCCGCATCGCAAGCAAGTACAGCGGATCTTCGTACTTTTGCGCCTGCGGAGCCTGCGACCCAGTCGTCGGACCTGGATATTCGCGCAACGCCGGCGCGGGCGCTTGCTCGACAATCACGGGCGGCGGGGGTGGCGGAGGCGGTGTGGAATATGCATATCCGGAGTCTGGATACGAATACGAATCACTGTAGCCCGAGTCCCAGAAGAACGGATCGTAACCACCATAGTAGCCGCCGTAAAATCCTGGATAGTAGTAGGTGTTCGGGTATCGACGGTAGACATAGTAGTTGCGATAGCCGTTGCGGTATGTCGTTCCGCCATGGAACGTCGCGCTGCCGTGGAATGTGCCGCCATGGTAGCCGCCACCGCCGTGGAATCCAGCCGAACCCCCGCCATGCGCGCCGCCTCCACCGCCATGTGCGCCACCACCCCCGCCTCCGTGTCCGCCGCCTCTAGCGAACCCCGGAACCGTCAGAACAGCGCAACCCGCCAGCACCGCAAGAAATCGCAGCATACTGCTTGCCTCAGGCCCCAATATAGCGCGCATACAAACTTCGCGCCAGGCCGACATCGGTGGTTCCCTTGATGATGGCGCGGCCATCGGGAAAGATCGTCAGCAAGTACGGCGGAGCCTCAAAACGGAGCGCGAATTCGTTGGCGCGAACCACCCCCAGCGGCGCCAGCCGGGACGCCAGATCCCGCAATTCCAGCGGACGCGCCCGCTCATGAATCTGCACTGCGTTTTGCCCGCATAGGCTCACCGGTGCGCGACGCTCGCCGTTAAGATAAGGAAATTCCCCCCGCCCGCAGGCCGGACAATCCGCCACCGGCCCAGGCTGAGGCACTTGCCGGATCTCGCCTGTCCAAACGTCCACGGTTGTAATCTTGCGCGAGGGCTCGGCATTACACAGAATCTTCATCGCCTCGGCTGTTTGCAGGCTCCCGACCAGTGCGGTTACCGGGCCCAGCACCCCCGCCGTCTCGCAAGTAGGTTGAGCGCCCGCCGGTGGATCGGGATAAACACATCGCAGGCATGCTGTCTCGCCCGGCAGCACCGTCATCACGATCCCGTAGCTCCCAACAGCCGCCCCATAGATCCAGGGCAGGCCGCGAGCCACCGCAAAATCGTTAATCAGATATCTTGTTTCGAAGTTGTCGGTCCCATCCAGCACCAGGTCCACGCCGCCCAGCAAATCTTCCACGTTAGAAGAGGTTAGATCTTCCACGGCCGCCTCCACCTGGACGTCCGAATTCACACTGGCGATTTTCCGCGCCGCCGCCACAGCCTTGGGCAGGCTTTGCTCAACATCCGATTCATCAAACAGCCATTGCCGCTGCAAATTGCTAAGTTCTACGTAATCGCGGTCGACAATGCGCACAAAACCAACGCCGGCGCGCGCCAGTGCCCCGGCCTGAAAGCTTCCCAAAGCGCCGCAACCAACCACCGCTACGCGCGCGTCCAACAGGTGTTGCTGGCCCTGTTCTCCGATGCCCGCAAACAAGATCTGCCGCGAATAGCGCTCGCGATCCCGTGGGCTCATAGAATTGGACTCATACACCCAGATGGTACCAGCGGTTGCGCTAAGATGGTCGCTTGTGTTGACCCGGCTGGGTTGGTGGATTAGTGTGTCCATGCTTGCCGCCCTCTGCACGGTGTCACCTGGGGAGGCAGCCGATTCGTATGAGGGCAAGCTAGTCTCCAGCGTCAAATTCGATCCCGAACGGCAGCCGCTGACCTATGATCAGCTCCTCGCCATGCTTCCGCTTCGCGTAGGTCAGCCCTTGCGCGGCTCCGATCTGCGCGACTCCATCCAGCGTCTTTATCAAACCGGCGAATACGCCGACATTGCCGTGGATGCCACACCCGAAGGCGATGGCGTGGCGCTGAAATTTCTCACTAAGCCAAAGTTCTTCATTGGCTACGTGGAGGTGGACGGCGTTTCCGAGCCGCCCAACGAGGGGCAGCTCCTGGTGGCCACCAAGCTAGCGCTGGGTGCCGTGTACGTGCCCGATCAGACCGCCATCGCCGTGGCCCGGATTGTCGATCTGCTGAAGCGGAATGGCTTTTATAGCGCCGGAATCGAGCCCGCAACAGCCACTCGCGAAGCTACGCAACAGGTGCAAATCAGTTTTCATGCCGACGCCCAGCGGCGCGCCAAGTTCGACGGCATCCAGGTGACCGGCACCCCACTGCGTTCCGAGGAGAGCCTGCTCCGTTCCAGCGGATGGAAGCGGCTGCGCGGCTTCCTGGGATGGCAGCCCCTGACCGACACCCGCGTGCAGAGCGGTTTGGAAAATATCCGCTCCTGGTACCCCAAACACGATCATCTTCTGGCGCGCGTGACGTTGGTGAACCTGGACTTTCATCCCAGCACCAATACGGTTACGCCGGTGCTCAAGATCGACAGCGGGCCGCCGGTGCTGGTTCGGCTGCGGGGGGCCAAGATTTCTTCCGGGACGCTGCGCAGCCTGCTGCCCATCTATGAGGAACGTTCCATCGATCGCGACCTGCTGGAAGAAGGTTCCCGCGACCTGTCCTCGTACTTTCAAGCCCAGGGATATTTCGACGCCACTGCCGAGTACCGGACTGCCTTGCCTCCCAACGGCGAGCAGCTGGTCAACTACTATGTCGAACCCGGGGTGCGCCACAAGATCAGCAAAGTCGAAGTGCAGGGCAATCATTATTTCGACGAGGCCACCATCCGCGAGCGCATGACCGTCATTCCCGCATCGTTTATCCGCTACCGGCACGGCCGCTACAGCCGCAACGAAATGGACCGCGATCTGGATGCCATCCGCGACCTCTATCGCAGCAACGGATTTCGCGATGTTGTGGTCACTTCCCGCGTACTGGACGACTATAACGGAGAGAAGGCTCACATCGCCATCTTCATCGAAATCGCCGAAGGCCCGCAATGGTTCGTTTCCAAGCTGTCCTTCGAGGGCGTTTCCGACGATTTTCGCGCCGCGCTGCTCCTGTCCCTGCACTCCACGGTCGGCCAGCCCTATAGCGATTTCAACATCGCCACCGATCGCGACAGCGTGCTCGACTATTACTTCAATAGCGGCTATCCGGCCGCCAAGTTCGAATTCACAATTAGGCCGGCGCAGGAACCCGACCATGTGAATCTCAACTTCATCGTGACCCCCGGAGCGCGAGTGTACGTCCGCGACGTTCTGGTGGCCGGCCTGAAGCGCACCCAGCCCGATTTGGTCCGGAAACGCATCAGCCTGGAGCCCGGCGATCCGCTTTCCGAGGGGCAGATCAACGCCAGCCAGCGCCGCCTCTACGATCTCGGCATTTTCGCCCGGGTGGACTCCGCCACTCAGAATCCCGACGGAGACGAGCCTGACAAGTATGTCCTCTACTCGCTCGAAGAAGCGGGACGCTATTCCATGAACGTAGGCGTGGGCGCCGAAGTTGGAAGCATCGGAGGCGGCACTACATCGCTCGATTCACCGGCCGGTGTCACTGGTGTCAGCCCGCGCTTTTCGCTGGGTATCAGCCGCCTGAACTTCCTGGGCCTGGGTCACACCATCAGTCTGCAAACGCTGGTTTCAACCTTGGAACAGCGCGCTTTGCTCACCTATGTGGCGCCGCAGTTCGAAGGCAATCCCAAGCTGAGCCTGCAGTTCTCCGGATTGTTCGACATTTCTCACGACGTACGCACGTTCTCCGCCCGCCGTGAAGAAGGCTCGGTGCAGCTGGCGCAGAAGTTATCGCGCGCCAACACCCTGCAATATCGCTTCACCTATCGCAATGTCGATATTCTGGGCACCCCGCTCATCAGCCCCGATCTGATTCCGGTGCTCTCGCAGCCGGTCCACGTCGGATTCGTTTCCATGAGCTTCATTCAGGACAAACGGGACGATCCCATCGATTCGCACCATGGCATGTACACCAGCATCGATCTGGCGCTGGCCTCCAGCGTATTCGGATCGCAAACCGGCTTCGGCCGCGTCGTGGCCCGCAATTCCACTTACTACTCGCTGACCAAGAACCTGGTGCTGGCGCGCACCACCGACTTTGGCATTATCGAGCAATATTCGGGACTGACCCCCTTTCCGCTGGCCGAGAGATTCTTTGGCGGCGGTACGTTTTCCAATCGCGCGTTCCCCGATTTCCAAGCCGGACCACGCGATCCCAGCACCGGCTTCCCTGTCGGCGGCATGGCGCTCTTCATGAACACCATCGAGCTGCGATTTCCGTTGATCGGCGATAATCTGGGCGGCGTGCTTTTCAACGACATGGGGAATGTCTATTCCGCGGTGAACAAAATCAGTCTGCAATTCCGCCAGCCCAACCTGCAGGACTTCGATTACGCCGTCCAAGCCTTCGGGTTTGGGCTCCGTTATCGCACGCCCATCGGTCCGGTGCGCGTGGATTTTTCGCTCAGCCCCAACTCGCCTCACTTTTATGGCTGCGAAGGATCCATCAATCAGTTGTATAACTGCGGAGTTCCCGGCTCCAACGTGCCCATCACCTACCAGCGCATCAGCGTATTCCAATTCCACTTCTCGCTCGGACAGGCGTTTTGATGAAGAAAATAGTATTTATCTTCTGCCTGCTGCTGGGCGCTGGGCTGGGGCCGCTGTGCGCCGAGATCATCGACCGCATCGCCATCACCACCGGGAATCAAGTGATCACCGAATCCCAGATCGACGAAGAGATCCGGATCACGGCCTTCCTTAACCACGAAAAGCCGGAAATCGATGCCAGCTCCAGAAGACAGGCCGCCGGCCGTTTGGTCGAGCAGACGCTGGTGAAGCGCGAAATGGATTTGAGCCACTATCCGCCGCCGCAGCCGGGCGATGCCGACACCGCTCTAGCGGACGTCAAAGCTGCCTATCCAAGCGAAGCCGAATACGCCGCCGCGCTGGAGTCCTATGGCATCACCGAAGCCGATCTGAAGCGGCGTCTGCTGTGGCAATTTACGCTCTTGCGGTTCATCGAGTACCGCTTCCGCCCCGGGATTCAGATTCCCGATGCCGATGTGCAAACATATTATCGGCAGCAGGTTTCCGGCTGGGAGCAACAAGGGATCAAGCCGATACCGAGCCTGGAAGATTCGCGGGATCAAATCGAGGAGATCCTTACGCAAAAACGAATTGATCAAGCTCTCGATCAATGGCTGGCAGACACTCGCAAGCAGGCCGCGGTCAGCTATCGCGACCCCAGCCTGGCCGACCCACCAGAGGCGGCCGAGCCCGCGGGTCAATCCACTGAGCCATCGGACCAACAATGAGGCGCCTCGCCAAGATCGTCACATTCAGCTTCCTGGGCGTCGCCGGACTGGCGCTCGTGGTTCTGGTGGCCGGCGTCGTGCTAGCGCAATCCGAATGGTTCAAGAACAAGATCCGGGAAAAGATTGTTGCGGTCACGGAACGGGCCACCGGGGGCCGTGTCGAAATCGGGGCATTTTCTTACGATTGGCGTGAGTTGACCGCGGAGGTTGCTCCTTTCGTGCTGCATGGCACAGAGCCGGCTTCCGCTCCAGCGTTGCTGCGCGTGGACAAGATCACAATACGCCTGCGAATCATCTCTCTCTTCGAGAAAAAGGTAGATGTCGCGGCGCTGGGTTTCGAGACCCCGCGTCTTTATGTCACCGTCGCGCCGGATGGCTCCACCAACATTCCACATCCCAAGGTCAATTTGCAGGGCGGTAGCCTGGTCGATCAGCTTCTGGACCTGAAAGTCCATCACATCGAGATCCGCCAAGGACAGGCCAACTACAATTCTTGGAAGGTTCCCATCGACGCGGCCGGCGAAAACCTGGAAATCGCCCTGCGCTACGAAGCCGTCAGTGCGCACAATAAGGCCCCGCGCTATCTCTGTACTATCTCCTCCAGCGATGCCCGGGTTTCCTCGGCGAAACTACAGGCTCCCGCGGATTTCGCTCTGGATGCCCAGATTGCGTTCGGCAAGAGTTCTATTCAATTGCTGTCCGCGAATTTGGTTTCGGGCGGGATAAAACTGCGGGCGGACGGCGTCCTCAGTGAGCTTTCCGCGCCGCATGGCGAGTTTGATCTCTGGGCCGCGCTGCCTGTGCAGGAGGTGAGCAAGATGGTGCGCCTGCCGATCGAGCCCCGCGGTCTGGTGGAATTTCAGGGCCACGCCAGCGGCGGCACTGCGTCGCCTTACCGGCTCACTGGCAAGCTCAGCGGAAAAGGGCTGGGCTACATTCATCAAGGCGTCGAAATTTCGGGTATTTCCCTCTCGGCGCACGCCGACATCAGTTCCAACGTCATTCGTCTTGCCGGACCTGGATTTCTCCGCGCCCCAGGGGCATCATTTCCATGGATCCGCGCAAGTGGCCGGCCTCCAGCGCGTCAGCATGCAGGGCGCAATCGACGGCCTCTCCATTAGCGAAGTTGGCCGTCTGGCGGGAAGGCCAACCGGCGATCTCAGCGGAGTTCTGAGCGGTCCGGTGCAATTGCAAGGGCTGCTGACTCCAGCCGGTCTTAGCGGTGTCAAATTGAGCGCCGATCTTGTTCTGCGGCCTGGCGGCGGTGGCCTTCCCGTCGAAGGCGCTGTGGTGCTGGATTACGATCAGCGAGCGGGCAAAATCGCGCTCGGCCACTCGCACGTCGCCGTCGGAACATCGCAAGCCAGTATCTCGGGCACCTTGGGTGAAAGCTTGGCGGTGCAGGTGGTCTCCAGAAATCTGAATGATGTAATTCCCGTGTTGCGCGCCCTGGGAGCCGCGCCTCCGGCTCGCTGGCCTGTGGAACTCCACAACGGTGTGGTGCACGTGGAAGCCTCGGTGACGGGATCGCTCGAAAATGCCAGAATTTCGGGGAAGGCCGATTTCGAAAAACTGAAATTGGACGGCCATGCTGGCAAGTTGGACGGTCACGAACTGGACCGTCTCACCGCCTCGTTCACCGTGGATCGATCCAGCGCCAATTTGATGAACGTCAGCGTCCAGCAAGGCAAAATGCGGCTGGAGGGCCAAGCCCGGGCCGGCCTGCACAATTGGAAAATGGACAGTGCCAGTCCCATGTCGGCGCTGGCTACGCTGCACTCGGCAGACCTCCAGACGTTGGTCGCCGAAGCGGGCATGGAGCCCTTTCCAGCCAGCGGCGCTCTATCGGCGACTATGCGCATGAGCGGTTCGCTGGAATCCCCACTGGTCAGCGGCAACCTCACGCTCAACGATCTTACTGCGTACGGCCAGCATTTCACCGCGGCCCGGGCTGCCGTCACGTTCACCACCACCGCACTGGAGCTGTCGAGCGCGGAAGCGCGCAACGGCGCTGTTCGGCTGACACTGAGCGGCAGCTACAATCATCCGGCGAACGATTGGAAAGATGGTTCACTGCGCTTCGACCTGGCCGGCAACGGCGCTGATCTGGCCGAGATCAAGGAAGCTCAGGAATACATAAGCGGCCTCAGCGGCAAGCTCGATCTGAAAGCCAGCGGCGCTGCCAAGATCGTCAAAGGTGCGCTGGATCTCACCTCGCTCAACGGCCAGCTTGCGGTGCGTAACGTGATGCTGAATGGCCGCGCCTACGGCAATCTGGATATTACGGCTGCCACCAAACTGCCGATGCTCAGCTTGGTTGCCGTCGCCACCGTCGAGGATTATGAGATCCGCGGAAGCGGGGAATGGCGCATGGAAGGCGACTATCGTGGCGAGGCTCACATCCAAATCCCGCGCCTCTCCTTTGCCACGCTGCACGATCTATCGCCTGGCAAACACGTCCGCAAGGATCTTCCCTTTGGAGGGTTCCTGGAGGGCGAGGCCGTGGTCACGGGTCCGCTGAATCAGCCGTCTCAGATGAAAACCGAACTGACGCTTTCCACGGTTCAGTTCAATGCCAGCACCAACACGCGGCCTCTGGGCGGCGTCCAGGCGCAGGACCTGGTCTTGAAGAACGCGCAACCCATCCACATCCAAGCCACTGGCGGCGTGCTCGATATCGGGCATGCCAGCTTTGTCGCCAAGGAAACCACGCTGGATGTGGCCGGGAAGCTGGCGCTCAACTCGAAAAATCCCTGGGACCTGACCATTCAGGGCAGCATCAATTTCTCCATTTTTGAGCTCTTCAATCCGGATCTGCTGGGCGCCGGCGCGTCGATGGTAAACGTAGCCATTCACGGACCCCTGATGGAGCCGCAAGTGGAAGGACGTCTGGAGCTGCGCAACGCGTCGTTGTTTCTGCGCGACGTTCCCAACGGCATCGATCAAGCCAACGGCCTGATTCTGTTCGACCGCAATCGCGCGACAGTCCAGAACCTGACCGCGCAAACCGGTGGCGGCCAAATCCAATTTGAGACCGGCAGCTTCGTTGGATTCCGGGGCGTTGGGCTGGTCTACCGCCTACAGGCCGCTGCGCACAATGTGCGTTATCGTTCCGCGGGCGGAGTAAGCCTTACCATGGATGGCTCCATGGCCTTAGTGGGCACCTCCGAGAATAGTGTTCTGTCGGGCAACGTCTCGGTTACGCGCGCCGCCTTCAATCCCCGGACCGATCTCGGAGTCCTGCTGGCGTCCACCGCGAAACCGATTGCCGACGACACCACGAACGACTACCTGAACGGCCTCCAGTTTGACATCCATATCGCGACCACGCGCACCCTTGAAGTGGAAACCTCGCTCACCCGCAATATTCAGGCGGATGCCGACGTCCGTCTGCGCGGCACGCCCGATCGTCCCGATTTTGTTGGGCCAGATCACCGTCAACTCCGGCCAGGCGGAATTCTTCGGCAACAAGTACAGCATCAATCGCGGGGAAATCCGCTTTACTAATCCGGCCAAAATCGAACCCAATATCGATATGGACCTCTCCACCAGGGTGCGCGGCATCACCGTGGACATCAGTTTCTCGGGCTCGCTGGATAAGCTAAACTTCTCCTACCGTTCCGATCCGCCGCTACAGGCTTCCGACATCATCGCGCTGCTGGCTGTGGGCCGGACTCCCGCCGCCGCCGGTCCCCTCGCCTCTCCGCAAACCGCCACCAATGCCAATAGCAGCTTTCTTGCGATGGGCGGCAACAATTCACTGCTCTCGCAAGCCATCGCGCCGCCCAGCTCGGGTCGGCTGCAGAAACTCTTCGGCGTTAGCCATATCAAGATCGACCCGCAATTGACCGACATCACCACCGTTCCGCAGGCCCGCCTCACCATGGAGCAGCAGGTCTCTTCCGACATCACGCTGACCTACATCACCAATCTCGCGGTCACCAATCAGCAAATCGTGCGCGTGCAGTGGGACTTCAGCCAAAAGTGGGCCGCCGTGGCGCTGCGCGATGAAAATGGCGCATTCAGCATCGACATTCAATACCGCAAGCGCTTTAAGTAGACGCCCATGCGACTCCGCAAAGTGCAGGGAAAACTGAAGGTGGAGCACGCTATCTTGGATGGAGTTCGCGATGTGCTGAAACGCCTGCTGGACGGCAACGCCGCCATTCGATCCGTCATTCCGGGTGTCATACGCCCGGTGCGGGACGCCAAGGGTGAAGTCAGAATCCACGTAACCGTGCCAACCAGCAACGGTTGGAAAGCCATTGCGCTCAGCGCGGGGGCGCGCCAGGAGCTGTTTGTCAGCACCAGTTTTTCTAAGGACCAGCTGGAGGAAGCCCTCCGCCGCGCGTCCGGGCGAAGCAGTTGAAGCATTTCGACGGGAAGCGCTTCTTCAATCCGGACGCCCCTCAGGCGCGCGGCTTCTTGGATGTTCATGCGATGGAAGCTCACCAGCCGGCCAGAGCCATCGCCCCGTTTCGTTTCGGACGTAGAGCCATCGAAACCGCCGTCGTCGGTGGAAGGCGATGAACTGCGGGTTACGCTGATTAACCATTCCACGGTGCTGCTACAGCAGAGCGGCTCGCACATTTTGACGGACCCCATCTGGTCGGAGCGGGCCAGTCCGCTCGCCTGGATCGGTCCGCGCCGCCGCAGGATACCAGGAGTGCGGTGGGAGGATCTTCCCCGCATCGATATCGTGCTCCTCAGCCACAATCACTACGATCATCTGGATCTTGCCACTTTGCGGCGGCTGGCGGATCGTGGCGCAGCCCAATTCATCGTTCCGTCCGGGGTCGCCCGGTTGCTGCGATCGCAGGGTATCGGCCCGGTCCACGAACTGGATTGGGGCGAATCGCTGCAGCTCGCCGAAACCGTCTTCACAGCGTTCCGGCTTGCATTTTTCGGCGCGGGGACTCTTCGATCGCAACCGGACTTTTGGTGCGGATACATGCTCGAAGCGGCGGGCCGCAATTTGGTCTATTTTGCGGGCGACACGGCTTTCGGCGGGCATTTCGCGACCATTCGCGACCGATTTGGACCGCCGCGATCTGGCGCTGCTGCCGATCGGCGCCTACGTGCCGCGCTGGTTTATGTCGCCTGTTCACATGGGTCCCGAGGAGGCGGTACGCGCCCATCGGATCCTGGGCGCGGCGGACCAGCATCGCCATCCACCACGGCACCTTCCAGCTGGCGGACGAAGGGTCTGGACACGCCGAAAAAGCGGCTCCGGGAGTGCGCCCCGGGCGATTCGTTTCTGGTGCTGGACAATGGCCAATCCGCGCTAATAGTACGTTAGCGGACAAAGTACTGGCCCGGTTCCGTACGCTGCCATCCATATGACCCTACTGCCTCTACCGCGCTAACGTTACAGGGCTTTTCGGCCGATTGGACATTAGATTCGGGTGAAGTATAAACCCGGAAGCTTTGGAAACTCAGTGAAAATTCTAATCGCGGACGACAGCATCGTATCGCGGCATTTGCTCGAAGCCACTCTGCGTAAGTGGGGCTATGATGTCATGGTGGCTTGCGATGGGGCTGAAGCGTTGGCAAATGCTGGAACGCGAGGATGCCCCTGCGCTGATCATTCTCGATTGGATGATGCCAGGGATTACCGGCCTGGAAGTATGCCAAAGGATCCGGCAACGCGGCACCGAGCCGTATATCTACATCCTGCTGCTCACCTCCAAGAGCCAGAAGGAAGATCTGATTGAGGGCATGGACGCGGGCGCGGACGACTATATTACGAAGCCGTTCGATCAAAACGAGCTCCAAGTGCGGCTGCGCGCCGGTACCCGCCTGGTGGATTTACAAGCCCAGTTGCTCTCGGCGCGCGAAGCCCTGCGCGAACAAGCTACTCGCGACTCGCTGACGCACCTGTGGAATCGCAGCTCCATCCTGGAAGCGTTGTCACGCGAATTGGCGCGGTCGGAGCGCGAATCCTCCCCGCTGGGTGTCGTGATCGTGGATCTGGACCACTTTAAGTACATTAACGATAATCACGGGCATCCGGCTGGAGATGCCGTTTGCGCGAAGCTGCGCGGCGCATGCAACATGGCGTTCGCCAGTATGATTACGTCGGGTCGCTATGGCGGCGAAGAATTCCTTATTCTGCTGCCCAACTGCGGTGAAAAGGAGAGCCATCGCTCAGGCCGAGCGGCTACGCAAACAGCTCACCCAGACCGACATCAGTATCAACGAGACTTCGCTTCGGATCACGGCCAGCTTCGGCGTCACCGCCGCTATGCCGGGCGATCCTTGGACCGCGGAAGGTCTCGATCCGCAAAGCCGATGAAGCGCTCTATATCGCGAAAAAGTCCGGACGCAACCGCGTAGAATTATTTGCGCTTATAGCGCCGAGCCCGTGCCCGCCGCGTCACCGAAGGAAACTGCCGTCCTTAGCTGAGTCCCTGCTCGCATTAATGCCGCTGAGCGACCTGAAAATGGCTCAGCGAACTGGCATAGCTCGATAGCCCCTTGTACAACGCCTCGGCCGTCCGCTGCCGATACTCTTCGCGCCGCATGATGCTCTCATCGTGCGCGTTGCTGATGAACCCGATCTCAGCCAGTACGGAGGGCATCGACGCTCCGATCAACACCACAAACGGCGCCTTCTTGACGCCGCGGTCCTTGGACCGTGCATCCGCCGGCCGCGCCGACAAGGTGTAGAGCGCGGATTGAACCCGGCTGGCAAACTCGCGCGACTCCTCCACTTTGTCCTTGAGCGCGATCTTTTCCAGCAAGCTCTGCAATTCATACACGCTCATCTGCGAACCGGCATTCTCCCGCGCGGCAAGCTCCAGCGCGCTTTTCGACGTGGTGAGGTTCAAATAGAACGTCTCCACGCCCGCGGCGATGCGCAACGGCGAGGAATTCGCGTGGATCGAAAGGAACAGATCCGCCTTGGCTTCGTTCGCAATTTCGGTGCGGCGCTCCAAGGGGATGAACGTGTCGTCGGAGCGCGTGTAAATCACTTCGCTCCCCATGCGGGCCTCGATCAAACGGCCCAGCCGCTGGGCGACGTCCAAAACCAGATCCTTTTCGAGCAACCCGGCTGGGCCAATGGTGCCCGTATCGTGGCCGCCGTGTCCCTGGATCCAGGACCACTCGTCCCACCTTCAGGCCCAGCACCCGGATCATCGAACGGCCTCCCGATGAATTGCGTTTGGCAGGAAGCGCTGTCTCGGGGCGCGACCGGCGAGGCGCGACCGGAGGCAAGCTGGACGGCGCACGGCATCGTCACTGCCGCCACCAGCGGCGCTGGGGCGGTCACTAAGGCGCCGCATTCGACGTTACACTAGCGCGAGCGGCCGTGCTGGTTTCATCGCCAATACCGGGGGCGGATCGCATCGGGCGGTTCCTGTGCCCGCACAGGCGGCACCGCAGGCGCTGATGCCGGTGGCGGAGGCGTGAACTGTCGATGCTCCACAGGTTTCGGCACAGGCGTCGGAGCCGGTTCCACCAGCGTCGGCGGTGTTTTGACGGGCGCTTGGTGGTGGTAGTCTCCGATTTTCCGCCGCCGGGCGCTCTCAATTCGATGATCAACCGATCGGGATTCTCCAGGCGCGAAGTACTGGCCTCAACCGTGGTCTCCAAGTCCAAAACCACGCGCGTTACGTTGTGCTGCGGCTCGGCGACACGAATCTGTTTCACAAAATGATCGGAGACCGGAATCACGGTCAACGATTTGTTGGTGAGAGCCGGTTTAGTGCCGGAGAGGTCATAAAAGATGCGGTCTGGATTGTCCAGATGGTCGGTTTTCAACTGAAAATCGCCGTCGGTTTCAATCGCGATGCGCGTTACTCCGCCTAGCGACCAAAATCGCACGGCGGTAACATGATGCGGCTCAGCGACATCCGCCGCGACTCCTGCGTGTCAATACGACCAGGAGCATTGCCAATAGCGGCAGCCCTGCGCGCACACGTGACTCAACCTGCTGCTTCCGGGGGAGGTGTAGCAGGGGCGTCTTAGCGGGTTGCGATGTGCAGCTTACCCTGTGGATCGACATACCCAAGAATGTGCTTCGGCTCGTCGTCAGGCGCCTGTGGCGCCTCTACATTCTCTGCTTTGGTCTTCGCTTCGTTGTCCTTGGCCGCTAGCTTGTTAGCTTCGCCCAATTTCTTGCCGACTTTGGCGACATAGTTGATGGTCTCGGCATAAGGCGGCACGTCTCCGTACTTCGCCACCGCTTTCTCGCCCGCGTTGTACGCCGCAATCGCCAGCCGGTCGTCCTGGAACGTGTCCTGCAACAGCTTCAGATAGCGGACGCCCGCCTCGATATTCTGCTTCGGATCAAAACTGTCGGTCACGCCGAAACGCTGCGCGGTAGCGGGCATCAGCTGCATCAGCCCCTGCGCGCCCTTGGGAGAAACAGCCAACGGATTGTAGTTGCTTTCCACTTGAATCAAGGAGTCCACCAGTAGTGGATTCACGTCGTAATTTTTCGCAGTCTCGTTGATCAAACCGCGCACGTCCGGGGTAATCCTGGGAACAGCCGCCACCAGGCTCCGCACCAGCTTGCCGGTTCGAAAATCTACTCGTACCACCCACACCGCGCGGGACGTCGCGGAGACCTCAGCGGCTGGTAAACTGGCTGCCGCCGATCCCAAAACCGCCCCCGCAAGAACAAGTTCCAAACAAAATCGCATCCTTTTGTTCTATCCGATTATAACCGGATTGCCTCCATCCGCAAATTTTTCTTTCTTTCGTGCTTGAGGAGGCCGCATGAGGACGCTAATGCTATTATTCTCTCATGCAAGCCTCCGGGTTTGTGCTGGCGGGCGGCGGAAGCACGCGCATGGGCCGGAATAAAGCCTTGCTGCCCTTCCACGGAATCACACTGGTGGAACATATAGCCGGAATCGTCCGCGAAGCCGCCGGATCCGTGACTCTGATTGGCGATCCGGGCCAACTTGGCCACCTCGGCTTGCCGGTGGTTCCGGATACGCTTCCCGGGCTGCGGTCCGGCCAGCGGAATCTACACTGCGTTGACGATATCGTCCACCGACTGGAACCTGATCGCGGGCTGCGACATGCCCGCCATCACCAGCGACATCCTGTTGGGTCTGCTGCGCCGTGCCGCCGCATCGCCTTCCGACTGCATAGCCGCCACTGGTCCGGATAACGAACCGGAGCCTCTGTGCGCCGCCTATCATCGGCGTTGCCTGCCGGCTGTGGCCCTGGCGATTCGAGAAAAACGATTTAAAATGAGAGACTTGCTAACGGAACTTGGCTTTGAATTGATGCCGGTAGACCCGGCCGCCATCGCGAACATCAACACGCCCTCCGAGTGGGCCCAATTCGAGCCGAGAGTGCCCTAACTGACAGATTATGAGTGACAAGCTCAATTACATCGATTTCCGTCATGTGTATAAGACGTTCGATCGCCCCGTTTTAGTCGATGCCAGCTTTTACGCCGACGGCCGGCGAAACGCTGGCCATCATCGGGCGCAGCGGCGTCGGTAAGTCCGTGAGCCTGGGACACATCATGGGCTTTATCAAACCCGACCGGGGCCAGGTCTTCGTCGCCTATCAGGACATCACCAATTATTCGGAAGCCGAGCTCCGGGAAATCCGCAAGAAAGTCACCATGGTGTTTCAGAGCGGCGCGCTGTTCGACTCGCTGACTGTCGGCGAGAACATCCTCTTCTCGCTTGAGCTGCGCAGCGACTATGACGAGCACAACAAGGAAGACGTGGTCGACGGGCTGCTCTCCATGGTGGACATGCTGCAATTCAAGGACGCTTATCCGGCCGACCTCTCCACCGGGTACAAACGCGCCGTCGCGATCGCCCGAGCCTTGGCCGCCCAGCCCGAATGCATTCTCTATGACGAGCCCACCACCATGGTGGATCCCATCATGTCGAACACCTTGGGCGATCTGATGCTAAAACTGAAGCGCGAGCTGCGGCTGACCGGCGTGGTGGTGACGCACGATCTGGATCTGATGCGCAAGGTGGCCGATAGCGTGGTGGTGCTATTTAAAGGGCAGGCGATTTATTTCGGGCCGGTGGCTGGACTGGAACAGTCGGACCATCCCCATATTCGAGCTTTTCTTGCGATGGACCGCGTGGAGCTGGTTCCGGGCGGCAGCGTCGAATAGCTATTTGGCTTTTTCGAAATCCAGCGCCGCGGAATTCATGCAATAGCGCTGGTGCGTCGGCCGGGGCCCATCGTCGAACAGATGCCCGAGGTGCGCGTCGCATTTGGCGCACAGCACTTCCACGCGCCGCATGCCGTGGCTGGAGTCGGTCTCGGTCTTGATGCTTCCAGCGATCGGCGACCAGAAGCTGGGCCAGCCCGTCCCGGAGTCAAATTTCGTATCGGACTTGAACAATGGGGTGCTGCAGCAGACGCAGCGATAGACGCCTGAATCGTGATTGTCCCAATAGACGCCGGTGAACGGGGGTTCGGTGCCCTTTTGCCGCGTAACCGCAAATTGGTCGGGCGTCAATTCCTTGCGCCACTCGTCGTCGGTCTTTTTGATCTCAGACATACTTGATTACCAAAGCAGGGTCATTGACCGCTTCCTTTGGTCGCGGCTCCGCGTCGATACTGGGCCGTGACCGAATGGAGCGGTAGATCCTACTCCGCTCCATTCCAGGTGAACAAACTCCTCGGGATCGCCAACGATATAGTTTCGCTTCTTCAATTTGCTGAGCTTGTCGTGGACATGCGGGCGATCCACCTACCTTACTGCTGAATGGTCACGATGGGCTGCGAGGCCGCCAGCACGGCTTCGGCTTCTTCCGCCGTGAACTGCTCGGTCTTGGCCGAGTGGTTCATGGAGCAGAACTTCGGACCGCACATCGAACAGAACGCCGCGTCCTTGAAGCCTTCCTCCGGCAGCGTTTCATCGTGCATGGCCTCGGCCGTTTCCGGATCCAGCGACAACTCGAACTGCCGCCGCCAATCGAATTTGTAACGCGCGCGCGATAACTCGTCGTCGCGATCGCGCGCGCCCGGCCGGTGCCGCGCAATATCGGCCGCGTGCGCCGCAATCTTGTACGCGATGATTCCCTGCTTCACGTCCTCGCGATTCGGCAGGCCCAGGTGCTCCTTCGGCGTCACGTAGCACAGCATCGACGCGCCGTACCAGCCGATCATGGCCGCGCCGATGGCCGACGTGATGTGGTCGTAGCCCGGCGCGAAGTCCGTCACCAGCGGCCCCAGCGTGTAGAAGGGCGCCTCGTTGCACATCTCCACTTCCTTCTCCACCTGCATCTGGATCTGGTCCATCGGAATGTGGCCGGGACCTTCGATCATCACCTGGACGTCGTATCCCCAGGCCTTCTTGCGTCAGCTCGCCCAGCGTCTTCAATTCGGCGAACTGCGCCGCGTCGCTGGCGTCGGCCACGCAGCCCGGGCGCAACCCGTCGCCCAGCGAAAAGCTGACATCGTGCTTCTGGAAAATCTTGCAAATCTCATCGAAGTGCTCGTAGAGCAAATTCTGCTTGTGATTCTTCACCATCCATTCGGCCAGAATCGCCCCGCCGCGGCTCACGATTCCGGTAATGCGCTTGGTGGTGAGCGGAACGTATTGCACCAGCACGCCGGCGTGAATGGTCATGTAATCCACGCCCTGCTCGGCCTGCTCTTCGATCACTTCCAGCATCACGTTGATGTTCAGATCCTCCACGCGGCGCACGCGGGCGAGCGCTTCATAGATCGGCACGGTGCCGATCGGAATCGGCGAAGCGTCGATGATGGCTTTGCGGATGCGCGGGATATCGCCGCCGGTGGAAAGATCCATGATGGTGTCGGCGCCGTACTTCACCGCGTAATGCAGCTTGGCGACTTCTTCGTCGATGTTCGAAGTGGTGGACGAGTTCCCGATGTTGGCGTTGATCTTGCAGCTGGACTGCACGCCGATGCACATCGGCTCCAGGTTGGTGTGATGGATATTGGCCGGAATGATCATGCGGCCCCGCGCCACTTCAGATCGGATCAGTTCGCCGGTGACGTGCTCGCGCTTGGCGATATATTCCATTTCCTGGGTGATGACGCCCTGGCGCGCGTAATACATTTGCGTCCGGATCGGATCGTTCATTCGAGGAGAAATCCATGGGCTGCGCATACCGGCCATTTTAGCGCAGTAATCTACAGCGCTCGCGCGAATGCTAAACCACCCGATAGAACAGGCGGAACATGTACGTTGATCTACCGCTCCCTTCGGTCACGGCTCGGTATCGACGTTTGAGCAAAATCACGGCGTTTCTGAGCCGCGCCCAAAGGAAGCGGTCACTGAACCGCGTTAATCGCGAGCAAACGTCGCGTTATCATCAATTCTATGTCGACTGTTTCACCGGTCCCTGTTTTACCGGACAATGACGAGACTAGCGCTCTCGACCGCGTCCGCGCGCTGGAGAACGAGTATGTGCTACCGACCTACGCCCGCTATCCGCTGGTTCTCGATCGCGGCAAGGGGTGCTACGCTTTCGATCCCGCCGGCAAGCGCTATCTGGATTTCATCACGGGAATCGGCGTAAATGCGCTGGGCCATGCGCACCCGCGCCTGGTGAAAGTGATCCGCGAGCAGGCCGGACGCCTGGTCCACACCTCCAATTTGTACTTCAACGAGTACCAGGGCCGGCTGGCGGAGCGTCTGGCGAAAGCCAGCGGCTTGCACAGAACGTTCTTCTGCAACTCCGGCGCCGAGTCCATGGAAGGCGCGCTGAAAATGGCGCGCGCGCACGGCCACAAGATTAATCCCGAAAAATACGAAATCGTTGCGCTGCATAATTCCTTTCACGGTCGCACGTTCGGCGCGCTATCGATTACCGGTCAGGAGAAATACCGCAAGGACTTTGAGCCACTGCTACCCGGCGCACGCTTCGTTCCGCCCAACGACGAAGTGGCGCTCGAACAAGTCGTCAGCGATCGCACGGCCGGCATCGTCATCGAATGGATCCAGGGCGAGGGCGGCATCTTCCCGATGTCCATCGAATACGTTCGCAAAGCCCGTGAGCTGGCCGACCGCTATAATGCGCTGCTGATTTTCGACGAGATCCAATGCGGCGTCGGCCGCGTGGGCAAGCACTTCGCCTATCAGCTTTCCGATCCTATCGTGCTGCCAGACATTATGGTGGCCGCCAAGCCGCTGGCCTGCGGGATTCCCATGGGCGTGATTGTCGCAAACGATCGTGCGGCGAAATCCATGGGCGCCGGCATGCACGGGTCCACTTTTGGCGGCGGGCCGCTGGCATGCCGCGTGGCGCTGGAGTTCATGGATATTCTCGACGAGCTGCTGCCGCACATCGACGAAATGGGCCGCTATTTCCGCGCCAAGCTCAACGATCTGCAGAAACAGTTCTCCTTCATTCGCGAAGTGCGCGGGCAGGGCCTCATGGTCGGCGTAGAGCTGAGCATTCCGGGCAAGCAGCTGGTCCTGGATGCCATCGAGCTGGGGCTGCTCATGAACTGCACGCACGAAACCGTGCTGCGCTTCCTGCCGCCCTACATCGTGACCGAGAAGGAGATCGACCGCGCCGTTGGGATTCTCAAGCGCGTGTTCAAACTCGCGGCCAAACGCCCCGACGCCCACCCGGCGTGATGCCCACCGGGATTGAATCGTGGGACCAGCGTTATCGCGCCGGTGAGCAGGTTCGCGAAAAGCCCGCGCCGCTGGTGGTTGAATTCACCAAGTCGCTCGCTCCGGGCGCGGCGCTCGATCTCGCTTGCGGCCCCGGCCGCAATGCTGTTTATCTAGCCGGGCTCGGCTGGCGCGTCACCGCCGTGGATGGTTCTTCAACCGCCATCCAATTGCTGCGCGCAAGTAATCCGGCAATCGACGCACACCTGGCCGATCTGGAAGCTGGCGAATTCGAAATTCAGCCCGGCGCCTTTGATCTGGTTCTCTCCTGCTACTATCTGCAGCGCAGCCTGATCGCTCCCATCAAGGCCGCTCTCCGGCCGGGCGGCTTGCTGATTATGATCGTGCTGCTGGCCGATGCAGCCGCTCCCACCCGCGCTTGCCCCGGCGAGTTGCGAGCGTTCTTTGAAGACTGGCGCATCTTGCATTATCGGGAATCGGGAGTTGGGCGCGCGGTAGCCGAACTGGTGGCGCAAAAATCCGCCTAGCCTGACACAAAAGGGGCGTCAAGCGACACAGAGAGTTGGAAGCGCTGGGAGCGCGGTCGGCGGTGGGGCACTCGATGGCACGGGGCCCCGGGGTTGGTTCCGAGTCGCCTCCCAGCGCCGAAGCACTAGCAGTTCCGTCACCACGGTTACATGACACCTATACCCTATGGATCTGCGTGTGTGCTAACGCTCGGAAGACAGGTTGGCCTAACCTAAGAGATAGTCGAGGCTATACATCTGGATAGGTTGGTATAGTATAATTATTCAGCGTCGATGAATAAATATAAGGCAGGCATCGTCGGCTTCACGGGCTATAGTGGCGCTGAACTCGTCCGCCTCTTGGGCCAACATCCTCAAGCCGAGCCGGTGCTCATGGAACATCGCCAGGATCAAGGCGGCGGTTCCGAGCCCATCAATCAACCGAAGCCTCGCCGCATCCCTTGCACTCCCGACGCTGTACGCGCCGAAGGTCTGGCAGTCGTTTTCCTCGCCACGCCGCCTGCTGTTTCCATGGAACTCGCTCCCGCCATGCTGGATGCCGGCGCGAAGGTGATCGATCTCAGCGGGGCTTTCCGGCTGCGCGATGCCGCCACCTATGCGCGCTGGTACAAGGAAGAGCACACCGCCCCCGGGCTCTTTCGCCGAAGCCGTCTATGGCTCTGCCCGAATTCTGCCGCGAGCGCATTCGTGGCGCGCGACTGATCTCGAATCCCGGCTGCTATCCCACGGCCGCCAACCTCGCCATTCGACCCTTGATCGCCGCCGGCGTTGTCGACCGGGCAGCCGGAATCATTTGCGACGCCAAGTCCGGCGTCAGCGGCGCCGGCCGCAAGCCTAGTCTTAAGACTAGTTTTTGCGAAGTCACGGATAATTTCTCGATTTATTCCGTGCTCGATCACCGCCATGTGCCCGAAGTCCTCATGGTCTCCGGCCTCGAAGAACCGGAGTTCAGCTTCACCGCGCACCTGCTGCCCATTCGATCGCGGCATCCTGGAAACCATCTACATTCGCACTCGCAATATCAAGACCGGCGACGAACTGCTGGATATCTATCGCCGCCAGTATCAATCCGAGAAGTTCGTGCGCCTTTATCCGCTTGGCAGCCTGCCGGATGTGGGCGCCGTGAACCGCACCAACTTCTGCGACATTGGATTCAAGTTCGACGCGGCTACCGGCCGCGCGATCATTGTCAGCGCCATCGATAATCTGGTGAAAGGCGCCGCCGGCCAAGCCATCCAGAACATGAATCTAATATTGGGCTGCGAAGAAACGGCGGGTTTACTTGTGAAGGCGCTTATCAAGCTGGGTGGCACTCTGTTGGACGCGCCGGAATCGCGGCAGCCGGCTCGCCGCCGAAATTGCCCAGGCCCTGGGCGATGGCCTGGAAGCCGTAATCGTCCACGGCGGCGGCAAACAGATGACGCGCTACCTGGCCGATCGCGGTGTGGAGAGCCGCTTCATTAATGGTCTGCGTGTGACCACGCCGGAAGTGCTGGACGCCGTTCTGAAGGTGTTGGCGGGTTCCGTAAATCAGGAATTGGTTGCGGCGCTGGTGGCTTGTGGCGCTCCCGCGGTGGGGCTGAGCGGAATGGACGCTTTGCTTACCGAAGCCCGGCCCATCAGCGACGCTCTCGGCTTCGTCGGAAAGCCGGTCCGGTCCGATCCCAGACTACTGCACGCCTTGATTGAATTCAAATATCTGCCCGTGTTGGCCTGCGTGGCGGGCGATCGGGAAGGGCATTTCTACAACGTCAATGCCGATCAAATGGCCGTGTCGGTGGCGTCCGCCTTGCAAGTGGACAAGCTCCTGTTCCTAACGGATGTCGATGGCGTGCGCGACCAGGATAATCTCATTCGTTCGACGCTGAGTTTGGATGAATGCCGCGAATTCATAGAAAATGGCGTCGCCACCGGCGGGATGCGGGCCAAGCTGGAATCCGCATCCGAAGCCTTGGAAGCAGGCATCCTGGAAGTGGTAATCGCGCCCGGCGCTGCTCCGGGTATCGTGGCTAAATTGCTCAGCGGTGAAGCGGCTGGCACCCGAATGGTCGCGCCCCAGGGAGTTTCACGCCATGCGTAACGCCGTTTCAGCAACCGAAGTACTGGAAGATATAGGACGCCGCATCGTGCGAAAGGCGACTTTGCGGGACATTCCCGCGCTACTCCAGTTAATCAACGGCTATGCGGCGCAAGGTATTATGTTGCCTCGAACCGAATTTGAAATTTCGGAAAACATCCGTGATTTCACCGTTGTTTATGATGGTTCGCAACTGCTGGGCTGCGGCGCGCTGCACTTCTACACGCCTGTTTCCGGGGAAGTCAGGTCCCTGGCTGTCCCCCCGGCCATCAAGCGGGGTGGTGTTGGACGCCTGCTGATTGAAGCCCTGGAGACCGAAGCCATTCACAACGATCTGCACACGATATTCGCGTTCACTTATGTGGCTGATTTCTTTCAGAAACTGGGTTTCTTTCAAGTCGACCGCGGATTGCTTCCGCTTAAAGTCTGGAAGGACTGCCTGACCTGTCCAAAGTTCGATTGCTGCGATGAAATAGCTGTAATGAAAGCCCTTAGGCCTGATCCAGAGATCTTGCCGGCCCTCGATTTCCCAACTGAGTTAGTGCAGTTGCCGCATCCCAAGCGCGACTCAATATAATCGGCGGACGCCCAGTTTCCCGCAAACAATTCTTGTTTATGTGAGAGTTTTTCCTGGATTTCTCACTTGGGCTGTGTATAATTTGAAGCATCCTTGACAAATTGGGAGGGATCACAAGTCGTATGAAGGCGCAGACCATCGACGTCAAGCAAGCCACCGGGTAGGATTCTTTGCTGCACCATCTTTCGAGCCGGCGGTAAGAAATTGCTCGCCAAAGGCCACATGATTAGCGAAGAAGATGCCCGCATGCTCGAGATTGAGGGCATGAATGAAGTCTGGGTAACCGAGCTGGAAGACGGGGAAGTGGGAGAGGACGACGCTGTTATGCAGGTCGCGAGCGAAATTGGCTGTGGAACGCTCGAAATCCGCCTCGCCGCTGGGGGAAGAGCAAATTTATTCGCCACTGAGTCGAGTTGTGTCCTGGTAGACGATGAGCTGTTAAAGCAAATCAACTGTACGGTCAGCATGGCCATAGCTACTGCTCCCAATTTTTCTTATGCGCGCCCCGGCAATCGTGTCGCTACGGTGAAGAGCGCTCCTTTCGCGGTGTCCAAACCGGAGCTGGAGGCGGTGGTTTCCATCGTCAAGGAACGCGGGCCCATTTTGCAGGCCAGGCCCATTCGCGCTCCGGCGGTGGCAGTCCTATACACGGATCCTGCGAATGGCGAACGCGCACGCCAGCTTTTCGAAAACATCATGCGTCAGCGTCTGGAGCGGCTGGGAGCCGCGGCCAGTTTCGTCCTCTCGGCGGTGGAAGAGGAAGACGCGGTGGCGCGTTCGTTACAGCATCTGCTCCGAGCCAAACCTACCGTGGTACTGATTGCGTCCACCACCGCCCCCGCGGGTCCTGAAGACGTGATTGGCCGCGCCATGGTACGCGCCGGTTGCCAGGTGGAGCGCTTTCTTGCGCCGGTTGAGCCGGGTAACCTGTTTCTGCTGAGTTATAAGGACGACGTACCGGTCATGTCGGCGCCCGGTTGCTTCCGCTCCGCGAAACCGAATGTGGTCGATTTGATGCTGCCCCCCATGCTGGCCCGCTATCGTGTGTCGGGATGGGAGGTCGCTTGTTTGGGGCATGGGGGCCTTCTGGCCTAGTGGGTGGTGGGGGGTAGGCGGTGGAAAAACCAAATCGGACCGGACACCGTGCGAAGCCTGCGGGTTTGGCAATTGGGTATTTGTCTCGTGAAGGACATTTACGCGTTGACGGATGATTGGCCCAAACGCGAGATATTTGGGCTGACGAGCCAGGTCCGACGTGCGGCGGTTTCGATTCCTGCCAACATCGCCGAAGGTAAGGGGCGCGGAAGCAACGCCGAGCTGGTTCGATTCTCTCGTATTGCCCTCGGGTCCGCCTACGAGGTGGACACTCTGCTCGAAATCGCAGCAGAGCTAGGTTTCCCTGGCGGTCCGCAAATCCATGACTTGCGCGAACGCCTTTCGTCCTTGGTTAGACAGCTTTCGACTTACATTCAATCCCGCTGCGCTTAGCGCCCTTCCCACTTCCTACCACCCACCACCCACTACCCGCTGCCCACCACCTGCCTGCTACCCTTGCTCCCATGGGCAGCATCGAAGTCGTCCTCGGCAGCGCTGCCGCGGCATCCGCCGGACTGCTAGCCTACGCCGTTCGAGTTCCATCGAGTTCCCTGCTGGCCCCTTCCGTTGATCGTGGCGTTGCAACCCGGCCTTCCATCGCTATAACTTTCGACGACGGCCCGAGCGAAGGGACTTCGGAGCTGCTCGAAATCCTTGGCCGCTATCGCGCGCCCGCCACATTTTTTCAAATCGGCGCGAATGTTCGCCGCTTGCCGCAAGTCGCCCGCGAAGTGGCTGCCGCCGGGCATGAAATCGGCAATCATAGCGACACTCATCCCATGCTCGCGCTTAAATCCGCTGGCTTCATCCAGCGCGAACTCGCCGCCGCGCAGGAAGCCATTGAGTGCGCCACCGGTCAGCGTCCGCGCTATTTCCGCGCGCCCTACGGCGTGCGCTGGTTCGGTCTTCGTCAAGCCCAGCAGCGACTCGCGCTCACCGGAGTGATGTGGAGCACCATTGCGTTAGACTGGAAACGGCAGACGCCCCTTGTGGTTTCCCGGCTCATCGACGGTGCGGCCCCAGGCGCGATTCTTTGCTTGCACGATGGCCGGGTTCTCGAGCATCGCCCCGACATTGGCGTCACGCTGCAAGCCGTGCGCGAACTTCTGCCAAAATTGATGGAGCAAGGCTATCGTTTCGAAAAGGTGACGGATATTCTATGTCCCACGAAGAACTGACCACGCGGGTCAGGAACATTATTGCGACGACCCAGCATCTTCCCGAGGAGAAGATCACCGCCGATAGCACTTTCCAAGAGCTCGGCATCGACTCGCTGGATGGAATCAATATCCTCTTCGCCGTCGAAAGCGAATTTAACATCAATATTCCCGACGATGCCGCGCAGAGGCTGCGTTCCGTTCGCGATGTCATCGACGGGATCGCCAAGCTACTCGAAAGCGGCCAAGGCAATCAGGCCCCCGTCAGCGTTTGACATGCGCCGGGTTGCGGTTACTGGCATCGGCGTCATCTCGGCCATCGGTAACAAAGTCGAAGAATTCTGGCAGGCGCTAGAAGCTGGACGCTCCGGCATCGCGCCTCTCGAAGCCGTCGACCGCACTCTGCTGCGCTTCCCGAATAGCGCCGAGGTGCGCGGTTACACGCCTGCCAACTATTTCGACGAAAAGGACCTCGGGCTCATCGATCGATTTGCTCAATTCGGCGTCATTGCCGCGCGCGAAGCCATCGCCGCCGCCGGTATCGAATGGACCCCGCAGTTACGCGAATCCACCGCCATCATCACCGGCACCTGCGTGGGAGGCCAAACCACGGAGGATGAAGGCTTCGTCAATTTATATCGCAACAACATCCCGCGCGTAAATCCTTTCACCATCCCGCGCACCATGGGGAACGCCGCGGCCAGCAGAATCTCGCTTGAGACCGGCGTGGTTGGGCCGACTTACACCATCTCGACAGCCTGTTCCTCTTCGAATCACGCCATCGGCCAGGCCTTTTGGATGGTGCGTAGCGGCGCAGCAGAAATAGCCATCACGGGCGGGAGCGAAGCGTTCTTTAGCCTCGGATTTCTCAAGGCTTGGGAAGCGATGCGAGTGGTCTCGCCTGATACCTGCCGGCCGTTCTCCAAGGATCGCCGCGGGCTCATTCTGGGTGAAGGCGCGGCCATGCTGGTGCTGGAATCACTCGAAGCCGCCCGTGCGCGTGGCGCCCAGATACTCGGCGAAATAATTGGCTTTGGCATGTCGTCCGATGCGTTTCACATTACCCAGCCATCGCCCGATGGCGCCGCTCGGGCCATGCGCGCGGCTCTTTCCGATGCGGGCATTCAACCCGGCCAAATCGGCTACATCAACGCGCACGGCACCGCGACCCAGGCCAACGACGCGGCCGAAAGCACGGCGATCCGCAAGGTCTTTGGGTCGCATGCGGACCGGCTCGCGATCAGTTCCACGAAATCGATGCACGGCCATGCGCTCGGCGCAGCTGGCGCCATCGAAGCTGCCGCCACATTGCTCGCTTTGCGAAATGGAATCTTGCCCCCCACCGCAAACTTCAACGAGCCCGACCCGGCCTGCGACCTGGATGTGATCCCGAACGTCGCACGGCCCTCCGCAGTCGAATTCGCACTCTCAAATTCATTCGCGTTCGGCGGACTGAACGCGGTCCTGGCTTTTCGTGGCGCACGGTAAACTAAAACTACGGTGGAAGAAGAGGTCTTAGGAAAAGCCTACGACGGGCGCCTCATGCGGCGTCTGCTTACCTACATCCGTCCCTATAAAACCGCCGTCACATTCTCGCTGATCCTGCTACTTTTCAACGCTCTGCTGCAAGTCGTCGGGCCGCTGCTCACAGCCCTGGCGGTCGACCGCTATCTCGCGCCCTCCGGCAAAGTCACCCACACGATTCTGGATCCGTACTTGTCGCACAATCCCTGGACCGGGCTCGGGCAGATTTCATTCCTCTATTTCCTCGCTTTGATCTTCGGCATGTTGTGCGACTTCGGCGAGCAGTACATGATGCAAACGGTCGGCCAGAAAGCCATGTTCGATCTGCGGCGCGAGATCATGGCCAAGCTCCAACGATTGGATCTTGCCTACTACGACCAAAATCCCGTCGGGCGCCTGGTCACGCGGATCACCACCGATGTCGACGCGCTGAACGAGCTGTTTACGTCCGGCCTGCTGATGATCCTCGGCGACTTGCTGATGCTCAGCTTCGTGGTCATCGCGATGCTCGAACTGAGCCCCGGCATGACCGCATTTTTGCTCGCGGTGATGCCCCTGGTGGTGCTGGTTACCATGCAGTTCCGGCGCGCCGTGCAAAAAAGCTACCGCAAGATTCGAGTCGCTATCGCGCGCATTAATTCTTACTTGCAGGAGCACATCAGCGGCATCGCCGTTCTCCAGCTCTTCAATGGCGAGGCTCGCAGCCGACGCGAGTTCGCGCAGATCAATCGCGATCACATGGAAGCCTATAAGGACGCCATCATCGCCTACGGATGGTTTTATCCGGTAGCGGAGTTTCTGGGTATGTTGGCGCTTGCGCTGCTGCTCGGTTACGGAGGCTTTCGAGTGCGCGGGGGCGCCATCCAGATCGGCGTGGTGGTGGCATTTTTCCAATATGGCCTCCGGTTCTTCCGTCCCATTCAGGATTTAAGCGAAAAATACAACATCATGCAGTCGGCCATGGCCGCCGCCGAACGCGTGTTCAAACTTCTGGATACGCCGTCCCAGATTCAATCGCCCGCTCAGCCCGTGGTTTTCCCGCTCGTCGGTCGCCGCCATCGAATTCGACCACGTCTGGTTCGCCTATAAAGATGAGGACTGGGTGCTGAGCGACGTCAGCTTCCGCATCGAGCCCGGCGAAACCATCGCGGTGGTCGGCCACACCGGCGCTGGCAAAACCACCATTGCCAGTCTGCTGCTGCGCTTCTACGAAGTGCAGCGCGGCGTCATCCGCATTGGCGGCGATCGACATTCGCGAGTTCGATCTCGAAGATCTGCGGCGAAACTTCGGCAGTCGTGCTGCAGGACCCGCATTTGTTTACCGGAACCATCGCTGAAAACATTCGCCTCGGCACGCCCTGGCATCTCCGACAGCCAAATGGCGGAGGCCGCCGCGCAAGTCAACTTGCTCGACTTTGTCCAAAGCCTTCCGCGAGAGATTCGAGCAGCCGGTGCGCGAACGCGGCAACGGATATTCCACCGGACAGAAACAGCTCATCAGCTTCGCCCGCGCGCTGGCCCACAACCCGCGCTTCCTGATTCTCGACGAAGCGACCTCCAGCGTCGACACCGAAACCGAATTTCGCATGCGCGAAGCGCTCCAGCATCGGTGGTCGGCCGCACGTCGCATTGTGATCGCGCATCGCCTCTCCACCATCCAGCGCGCCGACCGGATCATCGTCATGCACAAAGGCAAGCTGCGCGAAATCGGCACGCACCAGGAGCTGCTCACGGTGCGCGGGATTTATTGGAAGCTGTATCAACTTCAGTATAAGGATCAGGAGTCCGGCGGCGCCCGCGTGGCCGAAGAACAGGTTACAGGCGACTAGTCCGCTACTAGTACCCGTCCCCCTCGCCGCAGCGGAAATTCTCGCTTAACATCAAGAGGGGATTCCAAGTCAAACTCGCTCGTTTGTGAACCCCGAGGAGGAGGAAGTATGTCTAAATTGTTTTCTCGGAATGCTTTAGCCGTGCTCGCTCTGGCTTTTCCAGTGATAGCTCTGGCACAACCGACCGTCACCGCATTGGTGAACAACTATAGCAACATACCGCCCGGGTTACCCAGTTACGGTATCGCTCCCGGCAGCCTGTTTATTATCTATGGCAGCGACTTGAGCGATAACGTTGCGCCGGTCTTGCAATCCCTCTCTGCGCCCCTGCCTCTTACTCTGAACCACACCAGCATCTCGGTTACGGTGAGCGGGAAAACCACCAATCCGGCCATGTACTACACCTCGCCAACGCAGGTCGCCGCAGTCCTTCCATCCTCCACGCCGGCCGGCACAGGAACTATCACGGTCACCTACAAAGGGACGGCCAGCGCGCCCGCGCCCATTGTCGTGACTGCCAGCGCCTTCGGAGCCGATACCTTGCCGGGCACTACGGGCGAAGTAACGGCGACCGACGCCGAGAACCGTCTCATCACGTCCACGGCTTCGGCGAGTCCAGGCCAGACCATCGTAATTTGGGGTTCTGGCCTCGGCGCCGATACTAAGAACGATGATCGAACGTATCCGTTGAAGCAGGATAATCTCAGCGACGCCACGGTCTACATTGGCGGTGTGAAGGCCAGCGTGGCCTATGCCGGGCGATCCCAATTTCCGGGCGTCGATCAGATCAATGTGGTCGTTCCCGAGGTGGGCGCCAAACCGGCGCTCGAGGCCGCCAGCCTGCTGGGCGAGGCCGTTCCGCGCGCAACCACAACTGGTTTTCAGGGCGGCTGCGGGATTTCCCTGGCAGTGGTCGCGCATAACACGGTTAGCAATTTTGTGACGCTCCCGGTCAACCAAGGCGGCGGCGTTTGCAGCGATCCGGCGTTTGGAAGCACAGGGACCTCGGGCAGCCAAGGCACCAGGAAAGCGGGATTTGTGGAACTGATCAGAGATACCGTGCCGAGCAGCGACTTCTCCGATTCGAATTCCAAGGCACAGCCGTTCACGACGCTCTATGAGGCGGCCGCGAGTTTCACTTCGGTGACCGGGTCATCCACCGTTGGTTCCACCATTTCGCTGGGAAACTGCCTGGTATATTACCCCGGGTCCCTGACTGGAACGAGAAGATTACCTCCTTGGATGCGGGAGCGACAATCGCGCTCTCCGGAGGGGGCCTAGCGGTGCAACTGATGTCGCTGGAGCCCGGGGACTACAGCGCTCAGGTAACCACCGCTTTGACGGCCGGCACCACGTACACTTTCACCGGAACTGGCGGAAAGGCCGTCGGAGCATTTACGGCGAAGATCACCTTCCCGACGCTGCTGGACTGGACGAACGAAAGCTCAATTACCACTGTCACCGAATCGCAAGGGCAGCTGGTCACTTGGACTGGGGGCGCTCCGGGCAGCTATGTCTTCATCGGGGGCAGCTCATCGACGCCGCTTACCGACGGGCAACTTCCGCAGACCATCACTTTCGCTTGCTATGTCCCAGTGGCCGATCAGCAGTTCACTATTCCTTCCTATGTGCTGCTCTCGCTCCCGAAGGGCAAAGGAACTTTGGGTCTTACCAACAGCGCGCTTCCGGTAGCCTTTAGCGCGTCCGGCCTGGACTCCGCCGTTGCGCTGGCGGGCGACACCACGAGCACGAACGTCACGTACCAGTAGCTCGGATCCAGCTCGTATTCACGGCTCGCGCTGACCACGCGCGGTCGTATGACCATATATGGTTAGCTGCTGTGATCTTCGCCTTCGCATTTGCAGCTTGCGCGGTATCGACCGCACGGCCCCGAGCGTGCCCCTAGGAATTGCATGAAAATCAACTTTAAACACGGTTTCTGGGCTTTGGCGATAGCTACGGGTTTGGGCCTCACCGGGGGTGCATTGCAAGCCCAGGGGCCGGATTATTCACACAACAAGACGTATCAACAGGGTATGCGCGAGGGGCACGCCGACCACGCGCACAACCGCGACCATTACAAGAAGCACCACTTTAAGAAGGACGAAGATCAGAAGGCCTACGAGGCTGGCTATCAAAAGGGCCGCCAGTAAGTTCGTTTCATCGACCGCAAACGAAGGCCGTCGAGTTCCGGCCTTCCCACCTCCCACCGCTACCCTCCCACCACCCATTCTTCCCATAAGAAGCCCGAATGGCGGAGAGACAAACGTACGCCGGATTCCACAAGAGATTATGGATGAAATTGGAGCCCTGGACGGGCGAGCCATGTGGGCACTCTTGTGAAAATCGCCCCTAAGTTTTTCGAGGACATCCGCCAACTAATCGCTGGAGCGCACGGCGCCGTGGCGCGCGGCGTAGACTTGGTCCAAGTCCATACGAACTTCGAGATTGGCCGGCGCATCGTCCAGGAAGAGCAGCGCGGCAAAGACCGGGCCGCTTATGGAAAACAAGTTGTCCAAGCGTTGGCGGATCGTCTGACGGCCGAGTTTGGCAAAGGATTCTCCGAGACCAACCTGAAATTCATGCGGCTATTCTACGTACAGAATCTGCATCGAATTCGTCAGTCAGTGACTGACGAATCCCGTGCCATCTCAATTCGTCAGTCAGTGACTGACGAATTGGCTCCGCCGGCGCTCCGTCCTTTTACCTTGAGCTGGACCCATTACGTGGTGCTCCTCGGTATCAAGAACAAGGGTGAGCGCAGTTTCTACGAAGCAGAAGCCAACCAACAGAACTGGACCGTGCGCGAACTCAAGCGCCAGTTCGCCTCTGGCCTCTACGAGCGTCTTGCCCTCAGTCGGAACAGGAAGGGCATCCGCAGGCTCGCCAAGGAAGGCCAAACCGTTGCGCACTCGCGCGATCTTCTTAAGGAACCCCTGGTTCTGGAGTTCCTAGGCCTGGAGGAACGCGGCCGCTATACCGAATCCGACCTTGAATCCGCCATCATCAGCCAGATCGAACGATTCCTGTTGGAGATGGGCAAAGGCTTCCTCTTCGAAGCGCGGCAGAAGCGCTTCACCTTCGACGAAGACCACTTCTTCGTCGACCTGGTTTTCTACAACCGCTTGCTGCGATGCTATGTCCTGCTCGATTTGAAAATCGGCAAGATCGCCCACCAGGACCTCGGGCAGATGCAGATGTACGTGAACTATTTCGATCGCTTCGTGAAAACCCGGCGCGAGAATTCCACCATCGGCATCGTTCTCTGCAAGCAAAAGAACAAGGCACTGGTGGAAATCACTTTGCCGAAGGGCTCCAACATCCACGCCCGCGAGTATCTGCTGTACTTGCCCGGCAAAGATGAGTTGCAGCAGAAGCTGCTCGGATGGATTGGGGCGCAGGATGCCACTGTTTCGTAAGATGGTTCATCGCCTCCTACCACCCACCACCCACTCCCCGCCGGCCATCGTAGAATTGTAGAGGTACGCACCCCTTGTCCCGAACTCAATCGCTCACCGTTCCGGCGCACCTGCGATCGCCCAAACGTGTCTCGCGACTCTTCGGCGATCTCAAAGTCCGGCTCAAGTTCATGGTGCTCCATAATATTTTCTTTCTGATCCTTTCGCTCGGCGTTTACTTCGCGCTTTACCCCTACCTCCCCGCGGCCGCCAAGACCAACCTGTTCATCGTTCTCGGCGTCATCTATATCCTGGCCGTGCTGGTGCTTGAAACCACCATCATGCCGCTGTATGTTTATCGACCCTCTGCAGCTCATGCTGGATGCCGATCAAGCCACGCAACATGGCGACCGCGATCGCGAGCTCATTAGCGAAGCTTTCATTCCTGCCGACGAAATCGGCCACATCATGCGTTCCCGCAACGCCACCGTCATGGAGCTTCGCAAGCGCGAAGAGGATCTGGAGGAAGCCCTCCGCAAGCTCGAAGCGCAGGACCGCCTGGTGAGCCTCGGCCTGCTAAGCGCCAGCATCGCCCATGAACTAAATACGCCGCTCACCGTGCTGCAAGGCTCCATTGAAAAGCTCACCGAGACCAGCGACGACGCAGCTACCCTGGAACGCCTGGCTCGTATGCTCCGAGTTACCCAACGCATTCGCCGCATCAGCGAAGGCTTGGTGGATTTCTCGCGCGTCCGCAAACAACATATGGAGCCGGTGCCGTTGCGCCACCTGTTCGACGAAGCCTGGGCTCTGGTAGCCATCGATAAGAAGGCCGCCGCCGCGCGGTTTGCCAATCAAGTGCACGCCGACGATATGGTCACCGGCAACTCCGACCGATTGGTGCAGGTGTTCGTCAATCTGCTGCGCAACGCGCTAGATGCCGTTCCTGCTTCCGGCGAAATCAACGTTCATTCGCGCCGCTTGAATCGCAACTCGCAGCCGTGGATCTCCATCGCTGTCGAGGACAACGGCCCTGGCATTCCACCCGATGTGCTGCCCGACATCTTTGAAGCTTTCGTCTCCACGCGGCTGGACGCCAAGGGCACCGGTCTCGGCCTCACGGTCGCCGAGGGCATTATTCACCAGCACGGCGGGACCATCGCGGCTTCCAATCGCGCGGAAGGGGGCGCCTGCCTGGAAGTGACTTTGCCGGCGTCCGGCGCACGGCGTCAAGGAGCCTCGGCTTGGCAATAAGACCCGTATCGGAACGAGCGCCCGATCCGCCGCCAGTGAACGGCCTGGTGGATCTTGCAATCCTGGACGACGATCCCGACTTTTGCAATTACCTGGAAGACGCGCTCAAGGACGACGGGCTCTATTCCATTCGCGCCTTCAGACACCCTGATGAATTGTTTGCTGCTTGCGAGCAGGGCGTTCCCGACATCGTCTTGCTCGACATGAAGATGGGCGAGTTCAAAGGCGACAAGGTCCTGGAACAGCTTCTGGCTGCGTATCCGGGACTCTGCGTCATCATCGTCACCGGCTACCCGTCGCTGGAGGATATGCGCGCCACCTTCAAAATGAAGGTGTTCGATTACATCTCGAAGCCCTTCTCGCTCGCGCAGCTTCGGCAGACGCTGCATAACGCCATCGAGAAATACGGTTTCGGCCGCACCGCGCAGGACCGCCTTCGCGAACGGTTGGGCCATCAGATCAAGATGCTGCGCGTGGAGCGCGATTGGTCGCTCAAGGACCTGGCAGGCGCCACGAAGCTCAGCATCTCGCAGATCAGCTCCATCGAGCGTGGCGCGAATCTGCCCAGCATCGAAAGTTTGCTGGCCATCTGCCGCGCTTTCGAGAAACGGCCGTCGGAAGTACTGTCGGCCATCGAGTTTTGATGCGGGGCACCGCCGAGGCGCTAGCGCTAGTGCGAGCCTTTTCGCCGTCTCCAGAAGAAGAAAAAAGCCGCGAACTGATTCTTGCGCTGCTGAACCTTACCAAGGCGCCGTTTTCGCGCGCTCAATTCCAACCGGGCCACATTACCTGCACCGCTGCCGTCGTGCATCCAGATGGGCGGCGCGTTCTGCTGATGCATCATCACCGGCATCGGCGCTGGTTGCTTCCAGGCGGCCACGTGGAAGAGAGACGATGTCAATCCTTGGCGACGCCGCGAAGCGCGAAGCGATCGAAGAAACCGCGGTACGCATTTCCGAATCGGCCGCCGGACTCCTGGTTGGGATGGACGTTCACGGCATTCCGGCGCGCAAGCGTGAGCCGTTTCATCTGCATCACGATCTTATCTTCACTTTTCGCGCAAACTCAGAGGAGTTCGCGCTTACCGAGGAAGCGCCCCAAGTTGCCTGGTGTCGATCGACGAATTCGCAGCGCTATCAACTGCCGCTCCAGCATTACGCGCGCCGTCCAGCGAGCCATTGTAAAGAAAGACCGGTGAGTACTCGGAGGAAGATACTCACCGGGTCGGCAACTGAGCTGCTATAAGCGGATCAGACTGCCTAAGTCCAACCGACGTATCCGGGCGCCGGCAGGTTTCTTCTACTGCCCTGTTACAGTGGTCACGTGGACGGGGTTATTGTGGTCGATAAAGCCGAAGGCATGACGTCTCATGACGTTGTAAACCGCGTTCGCCGCATCGCGGGCCTTCGCCGGGTTGGTCACCTGGGCACGTTAGATCCCATGGCCACCGGGGTCCTGCCGCTGGTGCTGGGGCGCGCCACTCGGTTGGCGCAGTTCTTCTCGGGCGGTGAAAAGACTTACGACGCGCGAATTCAATTTGGCTGGTCGACAGACACCTATGACCGCGAGGGCGAGCGCACTTCTGAGCCCATTGAGCCGCGCTTTACCAGGGAGGAATTGGAGACGGTGCTGGTGCGATTCCGCGGTTCGTTCCTGCAAACGCCGCCGGCATTTTCGGCGAAAAAAGTCGCCGGCACGCCGGCATATCGACTGGCGCGCAAGGGTACTCCGGTGGATCTTCAGCCCGTTCCAGTGCATGTGTTCGAGCTGGATCTGTTGGAATTTGAGGGCGCCACTGCTCGCATCCGCTTGCGCTGCTCGGCTGGAACGTACTTGCGCGGAATCGCCCACGATGTCGGCCGCGAGCTGGGCTGCGGGGCGTTTCTAACGGCCCTTCGGCGTACCGTTGCCAGCGAGTTTACTGAAGACAGGGCGTTTACCTTGGAGGCTTTGGGTGATCTCGCTCGGGCGGGCAATCTGCGGGAGGCGCTTATTCCGGGGGCCAGCGTTCTTCCCGACTTCCCCAACGCCATGGTTGACACGGTTACAGCGGGCCAAATCCGGCACGGCAAGGATTTCCGGCTCTCGCCGTTTGTGGAACGCGCCGGCTCGAAGTACGTAAAGGCCCTCAGTCCGGAGGGCGACCTGATCGCTATCGGGGAGGCAGTTTTGCCGCATGTGTATCATCCGATTCTGGTGCTGTGACGCCGAATGAAGCAAGCTTAATATCTGCGTCGCCGAGGTTGGTTTATCATGCAAGAGTGCAGCCTCGTCTCGCGATTCTGGTGATCGTTGGCGGGGGGCTGCTAACAACGGGCGCCTGGTCGCAAGACCACGGGAAAGCGGACGGCGCGAAGAGCGAGCCCAAGTACGATCAAACATTTGCCGGCCCCATCTTAGAGTTGTCGGCTACCAAGGTCACCGTTTCACGCAGCATTCTTGGCAAACCGGCCGAGAAGCGCACTTTCTGGATCAAGGAAGACACTCGCATCGAGGGCAAGTTGCGGGTTCACGCCAAAGTTACCGTGGGATTCGTAACCACCGACGAAGGCGATGTCGCCCGGCTGGTGGTGGTGCGAACGGCGCAAAAGCCGCCCGAGAAGAAATAGCTATTTCTTCTTCTTTTTCCGCTTGGCAGCCCAACCTTCTTTGTTCGTCTGACGCGCTCGGCCGAGCGCCAGCGCGTCGGCGGGCACGGGACTGGTGATTACGGATCCCGCGGCGATATAACTGCCATCGCCAATTTCAAGCGGCGCCACCAGCGTGGAATTGCTTCCAACGAACGCATCCTTACCGATGTGTGTGGGGTGTTTGGTTGACCCATCGTAGTTGCAAGTGATGGTGCCCGCGCCGATGTTGGTGTTTTCCCCGATTTCGGCGTCGCCCAGATACGCCAGATGATTGGCCTTGGCGCCGGCGCCGAAGCGCGTATTTTTCATCTCCACGAAATTTCCGATGCGGGTGTTGACGCCGATTCGCGCCCCTCCGCGGAGCCGCGCGAAAGGCCCGATATAAGCGCCGGTTTCGATTTCAGAATCCACGATGTGCGTGAAGGGGGCGATCTCAACGTGGGTGGCGAGCTTTGAATCCCGCAGGATGGCACACGCGCCAATGCGGGACTCTTCGCCGATGGTGGTGTTGCCGAGGATTTGCGCGAATGGTTCCACGATGGAATCCGCGTCCAATCTGAACCCCGGCGTCGATGGTCACGGTCTCTGGCTTCTCGATGGTCACGCCTGCCAGCATGAGCTCTCGCACTTTGCGATCGCGAAAAATCCGATCCACTTCGGCCAGTTCCACGCGCGTGTTGATGCCCAACAGCTCGGCCGGATTTTCGACCTCCATGGCAACCACGCTATGGCCGGCGCGATTCAGGATCTCGACGATGTCGGTCAAATAATATTCATGCGCTGGGTTGTTGGGTTTGATATCGAGCAAATGCCGCCACAGCAGATCAGCCTGAAAACAATAGATCCCGGAGTTGATGTACGGGATCGCGCGCTGTTCGGGCGTGGCGTCTTTATGCTCCACGATCGCTTGCACCTTGCCTTGTTCCCCAAAAATAATTCGGCCGTAGCCGGTGGGATCGTCGAGTTTCGTGGTGATCACAGTAGCGGCGGAGTTTTCCGGAAGTCTGGCGGCGGATCAACTCAGCTCAGTGTTGCCGGCGCAAGCAGCGGGCAGTCGCCGTAGAGTACGACGACGAAGCCGGGCTCGGCGGCCAGCGATTCGCGGCAGGCCAGCAGCGCGTGGCCGGTGCCCTTTTGCTCCTTCTGCTCGACAAAACGGACGCCAGAGGGCTCGAGCAGCTCGCGGACCTGTTCGCTTTGATGACCAATAACGACCGTGGTGTGGTCGGCCGGGGCGATGGCGCTGGAGGCTTGGACTACGTGCTCAATCAACGACAGCCCACCGGCGCGATGCAGCACCTTGGCGCGCTTCGACTTCATGCGCGTCCCGAGGCCGGCGGCCAGAACCACCACGTTGATCTGCGTTTTCATTCCGTCGGGCTAGCGCGCTCCGAGAACGCGGATCTTGCCGCGTCTCGTTCGTCCTCGCTTTGCCAATTGTAGTGCAACCTCGGCGGAGGCGCGCGGATCGTGGCGGACGCTGTCGCCGGAAGCCAGCAGATCGGCGGCCAAAACTTGCAGGCCCATTTCGGCCAGGCGGTCGAGGTCGTTGAGTACCGATCGCACATTTTCGGCGGCGTATCTGCGCCTCTGCCGGGCAGTGACGGCGCGAGTATTTACCACCGCCACATCAATCAGTTTCATGCCGGCGTGGAGGTGAATGGCTTCCACGTGATCGGAAGCGCGGAACCCGATGGTCTCTCCGGGTTGCCACATGAGATTCACAAAGCAGGCTTTCAAGGCCCGGCTGCGCTGGATAGCCGCCGCGATGCCTTCCACCAGCAGGTTCGGGATCACGCTGGTAAATAGCGAACCGGGCCCCAGTGTGATGAGGTCGGCGTCCTCAATGGCGGCCAGGGTTTCCGGAATTGGTTTGCAGATGCGTGGCTGTAGCCGAATGCGGCGGATGCGCGAGCGGCTTTTGCCGATTCTGGTTTCACCCTTCACGATCTTTCCGTTTTCCAGTTCGGCTTCCAGGACCACATTGGCGTTGGTAGCGGGATAGATGCGCCCCAGGCTGGCGAGAATTTCCGATGAAAGCTTGACGGCTTTGGAGAAGTCGCCCGTCAGATCGGTAAGGGCGGTAAGGAATAGATTGCCGAAGCTGTGACCTTTCAGGCCTCGGCCCTCCGAGAAACGGTATTGGAAGAGCTTGGAAAGCAGAGCTTCATCTTCTGAAAGCGCCACCATGCAATTGCGAATGTCGCCCGGCGGCAGGACATCGAAATCACGGCGGAGTCGTCCGGAGCTGCCCCCATCATCGGTAACCGTGACTACGGCCGTTATCTCGATTTCTCGCGGCTCCAGGGCGAACCGTTTCAGGCCGTGCAGAAGCGACGACAGGCCAGTTCCCCCACCGATAGCAACGATACGAAGCGGTTCCATTTCCATATATAGGATCTCAAGTTCGCGGCTCTGACGGAATGAACCCTTAGCCTCAAAGCGCACGGAACTTTTAGATAGAACTGAGGTACCGAAACGGGGCGGAAAATCTCAGGGGTTGTGGGAAGTGGGAAGGGTAAGCTAAGCGGCGGGTTCGTCGTCTTCGTCGTAGCCGGAGACGATGGCTTCCAGATCTTCGGCTTCGAAGACCTGGTCGCAATCCAGGCAGCGCACATAATCCACACCATCCCGTCGGGCGAGCATTTCGGTGCGGGTGTGATTACAGGGCTGCATGGAGCGAAAAGGAGATTATTCCCCATTCTAAGCATGTGGGTTCGGTTGTCAAGCCCCCAATAGTGCCGGTGGGGCCCTGATTTGGAACGTTTTTTAACCTCAAGGTGGGTCCGGGCAGCCAGGATGACGGCTACATGGACCGTTCGCTCGCGGGTACTATCGGAAAGGAGGTTCCGCCACATGCGAGAAGACATGGTTCCGGGCGCTGCGTTTCCTGATTATGAGCTGACTGATCATGCGGGTAAACGCCGCAAGCTATCGGACTTGCAAGGGCCTGATCCAATGATTCTGGTGCTCAGCCGAGGGGGCTTCTGCCCGAAGGATCGGCGCCAAGCGGAGGGACTGGTCCAGCTTCATCGCGAAATGGAAGTCGGTTATTGCCGGCTGGTGACTATCAGCACCGACAATTTGATTGCGACGAACGAGTTTCGGGCGGCGGCGGACGCGCATTGGCCGTTCTTGTCCGATCCGGGGCGCATGGTGCAGAGGGATCTGGATATTGCCGAGTACACCGACCCAACGAACAATCCCGATGATCCCGCACACCATCGTGCTGGAGCCTGGTCTGATCGTATTCAAGATCTACAACGGCTATTGGTTTTTCGGGCGTCCAACGATTGAAGAGCTGCGGCAAGACCTGCGGGCCGTGTTGAAGAAGTGCCGGCCGGATTGGGACATCACGAGTCCGGAGATCAAGGCCGCCTGGGAGCGGGGCGAAAAGAATCGCTTTTATCCATACGGCAAGAGCTACGCGAAGATTTTCGGCGAGCAGGAATAGCGCGCACATTCGAGCTGAAGCTTGTTTGTAACAAGCGCGTGCTAAAATGTTCGTGGTGGTAACGGACTCCGATCGCGCGCGCGTGGAACGGTTCAAGCAATTCACCCGGGAGAAGCTGCGCGGGGTTCGTTGTCCGGAACATCACCAGCCGCCGCGCTTGAATTTTCACGGGGTGGAACTGCGCGAGATCACGATTTCGTTGAGCGGTTGCTGCGCGCGGCTGATGGAATTAGCCAACGCGCGCATTGCGATGGGTGAGCCAACGGGTTTGAAAAAGCTGGCTTAGGCTCTCGTAAGAATCCGGCGGACGCCTTCGCGGAACACTTCCTCGGGCGTCAGCAGGCTGATCACCAGGAACGCTTCCCTTTCAAAATCGAAAAAAAAGCCGGGTTGGACCAACACGCCGTCGTTTGCGAGCAGGCTCAGCACCCACTCTTCTTCGGTTTGGATGCGCGGCGCTTCCAGGATCGCGTACCAGCCGCCTTCGGTTGCGAGGAGCCTCCAGGGTGAGGCGGGGCCGATCAGGCCCGCAAGAAACGCCCGGTTGGCTCGGACGCGGGTGAGAATCTGATCCTGCAATTGGGTACGCAGGCCGAGCAGCACTGGCGCGGCCCATTGGACCGGGGCGCTCACCGAGAGATAGGTATCGGCGATCAGTTCCAAACGTTCGAGACTCCCATTGGTGACGATCCAGCCCAGCTTCAATTGCGGGAGTGCGACGACCTTGGACAGTCCGGACAAGCAAAATGTCAGGATCTCGGTGACCTCTGTGAGCGAGGGCACAAGTTGTGGATCCGGGTGTAGCGCATAGTCCGAAAAAACTTCGTCGGATATGAGAGCGAGCGAATGGTTCCGGCAGAGCGCGAGCAACTCGGCGAGTTCCGCCTGCTTCAAGAATGATCCAGTTGGATTATTGGGATTGACGAGCACAATGGCGCGCGTGCGAGGGGTGATGGAGCGGGCGAGGGCGTCGAAATCGATCTTCCAAGTGCCGTGATAGATCAGCGGGTACTGCGTTACCCGAACGCCTTCGAGAGCAGCGAGGAAATCGAAGAGCGGGTAAGAAGGGCGGGGGACCAAAACTTCGTCGCCTGGATCGGCCAGCAATTTGAAGACGAAGGCATAGGCTTCGCTGGTGCTGGAAGTGAGAAGTATGCGATCTGGGCTGACGCGGCCGGCATAATATTCGGAGACTGCAGCGCGGGCGAACGGCAATCCAGCGGCTGCGGGGTGATAGCGAAGAGCACGAGGATCGGCCAGGGCGGCGAGAATTTGATCGGATGGATATGCGAATCCGGCGGTGGTGGGATTCGATTCGGTGAGGTCAAGAATAGCGGCCCCGGCGGATCGTCGCTCATCCAACAGCTGAGTGAGGCGATTGGGCGCGAGGTCCCAGCGGAGCCGCGAAGAGTAGCGTGGGGCGGACAAGGAGACAAGTTAACACGGTCCGCTCACGTGCGCGGTTTAGTTGGATGGTACGTTGCTGTGTTCCTTGGAACCTGAATTGCTGCTCTTGTGGGAGCCGGTGCTGTGATGGTGGGTGGAACTGCGCGATTTATGGCTGGAGCTGGCGTGCTTGGCTTTGTTGTCGCTGTTTTCACCGTCGCGCGGAGCGCCAAAGGCTAGTGAAGTTGCGCCGATGATCAAGGCGCTGGTTAGGAAGAAGGAGAGAGACGCTTTCATGCCATAGCAGTGGGCGGCGGGTGGAAAAAATCGCAGGCGAAGATGGGCAGTTGCCCGCAGTTTCAGGAGAGGGTTAGCGGAGTCATCCACTACAATGGAAGAGAGCCGCATATATGAACGCCAGCACAACGCACGTTATTCCCTGGAACGGTGGTTGGGTCGTTAGGAAGGAAGGCTGGTCTAAGCGCGGGATGGAGGTCTATTCCACGCAAAAAAAGGCCATACAGGCCGCCCGTAAGATTAATCAGCGAACATCTGCCGGCCAGATTGTTATTCACGGCCGAAACGGTTCTTTCCGGTCAAGCGACCTTCATGGGATGCCGGCAGTTCACGGTCGTCGCCGTAAGGGCACTCTCAGCACCAGAGCGATCAAAGTGGCGGTGTCCTCCGTCATTCGCGAGCGCCTCCTAGGCGAATGAAGCGTGCGAAGCGGACTCCGCGGCAAAGACGTATTCATTAATTGCCCATTTGATAATTCGTATAGAACAATTTTTGACGCTATCGTTTTCACCGTTCGTGATCTTGGGTTTATAGCCCGTTGTGCGCTCGAGATCGATGACGCCAGCGAAGTGCGGCTCCGCAACATCACGCGGATGATCGTGCAGTGCGCCTATGGAGTCCACGACATTTCCGCAGTGCGGCTTGGCGTCAGGACGAACCTGCCGAGGTTTAACATGCCGCTTGAGCTCGGTCTCTATCTTGGGTGCAAGTTCTTTGGTGGCCCAACGCAGCAACATAAGGCATGTCTAATTCTTGATAGCGATCCTTATCGCTATCGTGCCTCGATCTCGGATATTTCCGGGCAAGACATCCACTCGCACGATGGCCGACCGGAAACAGCGATAACAGAAGTTCGTAACTGGCTCGCAAATGTGTCCAAGACGAAAGGCTTGCCGGGTGGAGCGAGAATCGCTGCACGCTACAGAAACTTCCTCCAGGTCCTGCCAAGAATCTGCAGGAGGCTAAAACGCCGTCCCGAAGATCTCACGTTCTTCGATTTCATTGAAATGATTGAGATCTGGTTGGACGCGGCGCGCTGAACTTGTCGGCCGTTCGATAGAATAGCACCAGGATTCGTCATGTCTACCATCACAAACGCCCCTCCCGAAATCGCCGTTGAGCACCTGCCGGCCGTTCCGCTTACGCTAGAAGGCGCCAGCATGCTGCACCAGATGCTGCGCGTGCGCTGGACGGCGTGGAAGCAGCTTACTGCTGCGCAGCGCGCCGACATTGCCCTGGAAGCGTCCAATGCACTCGGAGAAATGGAACGGGAAGCCAGCGGCCAGAGCGCGATCTTCTCCCTGCTGGGACACAAAGGCGATTTGATTCTGGTGCATTTCCGGCGCTCCTTCGATGAGCTGAACCAGGCCGAGCGGCAACTGGCGGGGCTGCGACTGTGGGATTATCTGGAGCCAACATCGTCCTACTTGTCCGTGGTGGAATTGGGGCTGTATGAATCCAGCCTGAAAACTTATGCGGCCCTGGCGGCGCGAGGGATCGCTCCGTTTACGCCGGAGTGGTCGGCCGAGATCGAAGTGGTGATGGCGCGGCAGCGCGAAGCCATGGCGCCGCGGCTATTTCCCGAAATGCCTCCGCACAAGTACTTGTGCTTCTATCCGATGGATCGCAAACGCGGCGAACTGAAGAACTGGTACAAGCTGCCAATGGCTGAACGGCAGCGCCAGATGCACGAGCACGGGATGGTGGGCCGCCGATACGCGGGCGAGGTCAAGCAGGTGATTTCCGGGTCGATCGGATTCGACGACTGGGAATGGGGCGTGGATCTGTTTGCCGACGATCCGCTGGTGTTCAAGCGGCTGATTTACGAGATGCGGTTCGACGAAGTGAGCGCGGATTACGCGCTGTTCGGAACGTTTTATGTGGGCATCCGGTGTCCGGCGGCCGACTTGGGCCAATGGCTAGGATAATGGCTACTGCGGCTTACCTAGCGCTTTGAGTGCTATCGCACGGTTCTGAAACGCATTGGGGTAGCCAGGCTTTAGACGAATGGCTTCGTCAAAATCCGCGAGAGCATGTTGATAATCGCGCTTCAGCAGATAGACGTAACCGCGTGCGTTGTAAGCCGTAGCGAGATCGGGCTTCTGCTGGATAGCCTGGGTTAGCTCGGTGAGCGCTTCAGCATAGTTTCCAGCCTGCGTAAAGGCTCGTCCGCGAGTCTCGTGCTCCTGCGCGGAAATCACTTTGGTGGAAATCGAGGACGGAGCTTTTGCCGGCACAGGTTTAGGCAAAGGCACAGCCACGGGCACAGGCAAGGGAGCTGGTTCTGGTTTCGGAGCAACGGGAGCCGGGGCAACGGGTGCAGGTGGCGGAGCTGGCGGAGGTATCGTCTTGGCCTCGATGTTCTTGGCTTCCTCCAAACGCTTCTGCGTTTTCGCCAAGACCTCGGTGGCTTCCTGATAATCGGGGCGCAGACGCACGGCCTCCGCGAGATCGGACTGCGCCTTGGCATAATCGCCCAGCAGATAGTAAGCGCTGCCCCGTGCTAGCCAGGCTTCGGGAAGCTTGGGATTCAACTGGATGGCCTTGCTACGATCCGCCAGCCCTTTCTCGTGCATACCGAGTTGATGATAGGATCCGCCGCGGGCGAGATAGACCTCGGCAGAATTTGGCGCCAATCGCACCGCTTCCTCGCGATCCTGAAGCGCTTCGGCGTGACGTTCCAGCTTTACCAGCGCAGAAGAGCGCGCCAGATAGAGATACACCTCCTGGGGGGTGATTTTCAGCGCCTCAGTGAAATCCGCGACAGCTTGCTCGTTCTGGTTGAGCCGGAAGCGCGCTGCGCCGCGCAGCGTGAGAGCTTTGGCGTCCTGAGGGCGGAGTGCGAGCACTTCATCGAAGTCGTGGATGGCGCGCTTGAAATCGCCCTGTTGTCCCAAGCAAAAGCCCCGGCCGAGCAGAGCCTCGGGATTATCCGGCTTGAGGCTGATACTTTGCTCGTAATCGTCCATGGCGTCGCGATAACGTCCCATGCTGACGTACACGTCGCCCCGCAATCGGATGGGCTCGGGATTATCCAGGCGCAGTTTGATCCCGGTGGTGTAGTCGGCCACGGCGGGAGCATATTCGCTCAACGCGTTGTAGGCCCCCGCGCGCCCGTTGTAAACGGCGGCGGTGTTTGCGCCGAGATCGATGGCGCGGGTGTAATCGGCCACCGCGGGGCGCCAGTTTTTGAGCTGCACATCGATGTTGGCCTGCAGCTGGAACGCTTCGCCGTTCTGGGGTTCCAGGCGCGTGGCGGCGCTGGCGTCTTCGAGCGCATGCGTATAGTCGCCGTTGGAAAAACGGATGCGGGCGCGATGCAGGTAATAGAGCGCGCTGTCGGGGTTTAGCTGAATGGCCTCGGAAAATGCCGCTTCGGCTTCCTTCCATTGGCTGTTCTGTTCGTAACGAAGGCCGTCTTTGAACGGTTTTTCGGCTTGCTTGGGGTCGGATGCCAGCCCCAGAGATGGGGAGCCCAGTGACAGGGCCACGAATGCAAGGAGCAACAAAAGACAACTTCGCATTTCGGAGACGCTTCCCGGTCGCTACACTTCCCTATTCTATTGGATGCCGCCCGCCGTGGGGACGGTGATCAGCGAGAAATGCGACGCGATGCGCGCCAGGAAGCTGTCGCGCTCCGATACGCTGACCCATTTCAGGGCAGACGACTCGCCGTCCTCGGAAAAGAAGCCGACGCCGCCGCGGCTGATCCGGCTGTCCATCCAGGAGCTGATCAATTGGCCGTTCACGGAAGTTAGGAAACGGTTGCCACGCACGCTGACGCGCACGCGGTAATCCACGCCCGGGTCGAGTGTGAGGGGCAATGGCAGCTCCACTCGCTCGCGCTCGCGTCCATCCAGGACGATGAAACGAATCAAGCCGGCATTCGGCAATGGGCCGGGCCGGGTGATCACCAGTTTGGTGGCGTAATAGTTATGCAGGTCGGCCGCGCGAAACGCCCAATCCATGCTCTTGTGGTTAATCTGGCCCATGAACTCCAGCTCATAATTGGAAAGCGAGGTGGAAGGCTTCCAGAGCTGCAACGATGCGGGGCGAACTTGGTCGGCCTGAACGGTCCAGTCCGAGCCAACCGTTTTGAGACCGTCCCAATTTGAGAATCCGGAATGGAAATCCTCGCGCAACGTTCCCGAAGTCTGGCTTTGGATCAGATTGCTGATACTTTGTCCAATACCGCCGCCGTTGGTGTGAGGATTATCCGGCAGGGGCGAGATGGACTTGGCGACGGGTGAACCCTTGGGTAACTGCGAAAGCGCCAGAATCAGGACCGCCACGGTAATGCCAACGAATATGGTGGCGCCCAGCCCGGCCTTACGCTCCGATTTGTCTTCCGGCTTGCGAGCCGTAATGGCGCGCCAGGTTGGCAGTCTGGGTTTCCTCAAAGCCATACATGTCTTCGGCTTCACGCAACGCGCGAGCAGACTTCGAGGTACTCTTCTTGCGATGCTCATCGCAACAAAAATGCGGGTCCTTCACCCGGCGCATCGGACTGATGTTCTTACGGCAATATAGGCAGCCCATGGGACTGGCACTCACGATGCCTCAGTGTAGCAATCAGGCGGCCATCAAGGATATGTACTAAGGCAAAGAATACGCGTGAAGTAGGGGTTCGACCGGGCCGAGCCTAAGAAAAGGGCCTTAGACGCCGTGACTTTCCGTTCAATCTAACGGAACTAGGTGCCGGTCGTTCCACGTATGCTGGATTAAGGTATGCAACCTATGCTGCTTTCGTCCCGAACTCTTCCCGTGCTAGTGATTGCTGCGAGCTTGCCCGGGCTGCTGTTGCTGACCGGATGTGGCCGTGATTGGAGACCTGGGCCCGAGCGCAGCGAGACACGCAGTGTGGAAATGGACAACTCCGACCAGGTCCGGGCTGAGCTGAAGATGGGGGCAGGAGAGCTGCGAGTTCGCGGAGGCGCCTCGAAATTGATGGAAGGGAAGTTCGTTTACAACCGCCTGCGGATGCGGCCGGAGGTGTCCTACCGTAGCAGCGGAGGCAGTGGACACCTGGTGGTGGAGGAGCCTTCCGGCGTCCATTCGGGAGGCAGCCGATACAGGTGGGACCTGGCTTTCAACGACGCGAAACCACTGGATTTGGAGATCAACTGCGGCGCGGGCCAAAGCCATTTGGATCTAGGCGAACTATCCCTGCGGCGCTTGAAGATCGAGATGGGGGTCGGCCAACTGCGCCTGGACCTGCGAGGCACGCCCAAGAACGATTACTCGGTTTCGGTTGAAGGTGGTGTAGGCGAGGCTACAATCTATCTGCCTGGGAATGGCGTGGGGGTGGAAGCCACCGCAGAGGGCGGTATTGGGGGCATTCATACCAGCGGTCTTCAAAAAAGGGACGGGAAGTACGTCAACGACGCCTTTGGACACGCCAAAACGACGGTGCGCCTGGAGGTGGAAGGCGGCATCGGAGCAATCCGGCTTATCGCCGAGTGAAATCGGGCGAAGATCCTAGAACTAAAGGATTTAATTCATTCCTCCGATAAACGTTCATGGCTCTCCTGACAGTCGTGCTGTGTTTTGGCGCACTGGCTTGGGTATGGATTCGCTGGCGCAAATCCGGATCCGATGACGCCTTCCGAGTTACGGCCGAAGCGTTCGATGGCGAAGTAGCGGGCGACTTGTTCGAAACTGCTCCGATCGGGTATCTGGAAATCGATCGCGCAGGAATCGTGCGGAGGGTAAACCGCTGCGAATGTAAGTTGCTGGGCCGCGCCGAAAGTGAGTTGGTGGGCGAGCACTGCGCCGAATTGATTCCAGAACGGGAACGCGCGAAGTATCGCGAGCAAATCAAGCGAAAGCTGGCGGGCCAGATGGTGCTGGTGCCCCATCAACGCCAGTATGTACGCCCGGATGGTGAATTGGTGGCGGTGGAGGTGCATGAACAGCTGCTGCGAAATCACCGGGGGGTGGTAATCGGGCTGCGCATGGAATCCATCGACGTGACGGCGCGCAAGCAGAGCGAAGCCGCCGCGTATCAGAATGCGACCGAACTCCGCGCGCTCTTTCAGGCCTTCCCGGATCTATTTCTGCGCGTGGACCGGAACGGCGCGGTATTGGATGCGCAAGCCGGGCAGAGCTCCGATTCGTTCTTGAGCAAGGAAAAGTTCACCGGGCGAAATCTCGGCGACCTATTGCCGGCGGATGTCTTGGAACACGTGCGGAGCGCCCAGGAAAAAGTACGCAAGACCAGCGCCGTGGAGGTGGTGGAGTTCCCGATTGAGGATCGGCAAGGCCGCCAGATTTATGAGATGCGCCTCCTGCCGCTCAACTGGGACGAATGGATCGCGATTGTTCGCAACATCACTACGCGCAAACGAAATGAGCAGAGGCTCACCTCCGTCGCGCAGGAATTGGAACAAAAGAATCAGGAGTTGGAGACGGCCCTGGACGCGGCCCGCGAGGCCACCCGTACCAAGAGCCGGTTTCTGGCTAACATGAGCCACGAAATCCGCACTCCGATGAATGGCGTGCTGGGGATGGCCGATTTTCTGCTGGGTACGGAGCTGGACCCGGAGCAGCGGGAGTACGCGCAGGCGCTACAGAGGTCGGCCGGTTCGCTGACTTCGCTAATCAACGACATTCTGGATTTCTCGTGCATTGAAGCAGGCACGCTGCAATTGGATCGCGTGGTGTTTTCGCTGCACACGGCGCTGGAGCAGGCCACCTCGGAATTCGCGCCGGAAGCGGAAGCCAAGGGTCTGGAGTTTGTCTCCACTATCGCGCCCAACGTTCCGGACGCGGTGGTGGGCGATCCCGCACGGCTGCGGCAAGTGCTCGCGAATCTGCTGGGCAACGCGGTAAAGTTCACCGAGCGCGGAAGCATCGGCATCATCGCGGAGCTGATCAGCCAGACGCGGGATGAGTTGAAATTGCGGTTCACGGTGCGCGATACGGGGATCGGGATTCCGGCCAGCGATCGAGACCGGCTGTTTGAGACGTTCACGCAGGCGGACGATTCGAATACGCGGAAATACGGCGGCACGGGACTGGGCTTGGCGATCTCGAAGCAGCTGGTGGAATTGCTGGGCGGCGAGATTGGCGTGGCAGGCGAACCAGGCGCCGGGAGCCGCTTCTGGTTTACAGCCCGATTCGAGAAGGCGCCAAAATCCGTGACGGCGGATGTTGTTGTCCCGGTGCCGCGGGCGAAGGCCGCGCAATCGCATACCGCCACTGCGAGTTCACACCTTGCCTCGGCGCCAAAGAAGGAGATGCCCAAGGAAATTCCCAGGGAAGTTCCGAAGATTCTGCTAGCCGAGGACAACGAGATCAACCAGCGGATCACGCTGCGGCTGCTGCAGAAGCTGGGGTTGGCCGCCGATGCGGTAGTGAACGGTCGCGAGGCGGTGGAGGCGCTGGAAAAGCAGAGGTACGATCTGGTGCTGATGGATTGCCAGATGCCGGACATGGATGGCTTCGAAGCCACGGCGGTGATCCGCAGCCGCGAGGGGAAGAACCGTCACCAGACCATCTGTGCGCTGACGGCCAATGCGATGGCTGGGGATCGCGAGCGCTGCCTGGCGGCGGGGATGGACGATTACATCAGCAAGCCGGTGGGACTGGAAAAGCTGCGCGACGCGTTGGTGCGCTGGATTCCAGGCGTCGGCGCAGCGGTTGAGCAGTAGCGGCTAAACGTCCAGGCCGACCGAACGCATCAGATCCAAAGCGTTGCTTCGCTGCACTACGCCGGGCTGCAAGTGGTAGTCGAAGTGGAGCTTTCCGTCCTCGAGCGTGTCCGCAAAGTGGACGTTGGCGGCACGTCCGGGGAGTACTTCTGCGATGTGGGCCAAGGCGAGATCATGCGTCGTGATCAGCCCCATGGCGCCTCGCTCGATGAGGGCTTGGACCACGGCGCTGGCGCCGGCCTGACGGTCGTGCGAGTTGGTGCCGCTGAGCAGCTCGTCCAACAAGAAGAACACGGTGCCGCTGGAAGCAGTAAGGCCCACGATTTCGCGCAGGCGGGTGATCTCGGCGTAGAAGCGCGAGCGGCCATCCTGCAGCGAGTCCTGCACGCGGATGGAAGCACCCAGGGTCAGGGGCGAAATCTTGAGACTCCTGGCGCGGACGGGCGCGCCGGCCCAGGCCAGCACGGTGTTGATTCCGATGGTGCGGAGCAAGGTGCTCTTGCCTGACATGTTCGAGCCGCTCACGATCCACAACCGCGTTTCCGCTCCCAGCTTCACGTCGTTGCGGACGGCATTGGCGTCCGGCATCAGGGGATGCGCCAGGGCTTCGGCTGCAAAGCAGCCGCCGGTGATGTCCGTCAGTTCCGGAAAAACATCGGCAGGATGCTCATAGCTATAACTTGCAAGCGCGCAAAGCGCCTCGAATTCTCCCGTAACGGCGATCCAATCGCGAATGTGGCGGCCGGAAACCTGGCGCCATCCTTCGATGGCCATGGCCACTTGCGCGGTCCACAGCAGCGCGTTGGCGAGGGGCGCGAAGACCTTGTTTTCCTGCCAGTCGAGTCGCGCCACCAGCCGGCTGAGATGGGTGATTTGGCCGGACGCCGTTTGTTCGCTTTGAGCCTTTAATCGCGCATGCAGTTGTTGAAGCAGCGGCGCGTGGAACGTTTCGCTCTCCAGACGCCGGAGAAGCTCGGCCAGCAAGCCCAGGTCACGGGAGGGCGAGTCCACCGCTTCGCTCACATGCGACGTGGGCGCGCCAAGCACAAAGAACGCGTAGCCCATTTCGAGCAACAGGATGGCCAGGAATGGCGTACGGGTGAGGATGTTGGCCATGTACAGGGCGAAGGAAAGCACCATCGCGACGCCGAACAAAGGCGCAATATAGCGCGCGCCGGCCGGAAACCGGACCTCGGGCCCTTCGCCCCAGCGAGCGGTGGCATCCGGATCTAGACTGGAGCGAACGGTGGCGCCGAGCACGGCCAGATCCTCGCGCAAGTCGAGCAGCCCGCGAAGTTCTTTCACCGCTTGGTGCCGGGCGGCGACTTCGTCCGGCGAGGCGGGCGCAAGCAGCCAACCTGCCAGCGTGTCCTCGCCCGAGCGCGTACGGGCCGTGGAGAGCAACTCGAAAAGCGAGCCTTTGCCAAAGAGATCAAGATCCTCGGCATAGATATGGTGAGGATCGTGGAAGCGTTCGCCGGTGTCGCCGGTCCCAGACCAGCGATCTTCCAGACGTACGATACCGCGCCCATAGAACTGGATGGCGCGAATCGATCGCTCCGATCGCTCCGCCACTCGCGCGTGGACCACCACCAAGCCGATGAATACGGCCACGGGAAGCAACAGCCACCAGGGTGAGATCCAAACTTCTCCGAAGACGAAGAAAGCGACCACGACACCCGCAAAACCGGCTGCCAGGCGAGCGTTACCGATGCGGCGGTACTGCTTCTGTTCGATCTCCGACGCCCGGCGGCGGTCCTCCAATCGCGCCTGGTACTCGGTCAAAGGATTCACAATGTTAGGCTAGCAGCAGTTCATGCATGAACGAGGACTAAGCACCGGTTCGCATCCCCGTCACGTAAACCGTCCGGCTAAGTTACGCCGGTTCAGGTGATTGTGGGGGGAGTGGGGGCGCTCTACGAGCTTTCCGACAACAGCGAGAATCCAGAGTACGATGCCAAAAGTCGACCGAATCAATGGCCCCAATCGCGATTGCTGGAACCCATTTTGTGGTCCAGGGAATGTACCAAATCAACAAGCCATGGAGCGCCGCAATGACGGTCATGACAATCCAAAACCACACCTGCCGTCTGAGTTCCTACCTTAAGAAGATAAGAAAACCCAATACGGCACCGCAGTTCAATGCTGGCAAGGCCATTTCCATTCGCCCAAAATAGTCGAAACCCCAAATGATAGGCAGGCAGAAGGCCATCCAAATGCGCCCCACCAGGGTGATCGCAACTTCTGAGCGGCTTTGATGTCGTTCCTGACCCCAGTGCTTAGGGACACGCATGAATCGCCTTCCATGATTTGTAACCGCCGTAAATCATCGAAAATCCAGCAGCGGCCTGACCAAAACAGGCGCGCGGTACTCCGCCAAAGGACTCACAATGTTAGGCTAACAGCAGTTGTGGATAATGAAGAGCCAATTCGCATTCCCGTCACCGACGTGTTTGATCTGCACACGGTTCCCGCGCGTGAAATCAAGCCAGTAGTCGAAAATTATCTGGAAGAGGCGTATCGGATGGGTTTCCGCGCGTTGCGGATTATTCACGGGCGGGGAATTGGGGTGCAGCGGGAGATCGTACGGTCGATTCTGGCAAAAACTCCTTTCGTTGCCGGCTTTTCCGATGCACCAGCGGAGGCCGGCGGATGGGGTGCGACGGTGATCACGCTGCGGGAGTCCTGATATGTCCGAAAACATTTGGAACCTTTCCGGGCGCGCGGCGGAATACTTATCAAAGGCCGATGCGGATCGCCGCAATCAACTAATGCTGGAATCCCCGTCCCATAGTGATGGCGATCTGCTTCGGCTGCTGTCAGAGGGCGACGAAAAGGCGTTTCTGGAGTTCTATCGCAGGCACCAGGGCTTGGTGTATCGGTTTGCGCAGCAGATGAGCGGGAAAACCGAGATCGCCGAGGAAGTGACGCAGGACGTTTTCATGGTGGTCATGGGAGCGGCCAAGCGTTATGACAGCGAACGCGGATCGGTGCCGGCGTTTCTATATGGGATCGCGCGCAATATCGTATTGCGAGCTTTGGAGCGTGAGAGCCCTTATATGACCGTACTCGACGACGAGGACGGCGAATATGCGGGGCGGCTGATCGCCGAGGAAGATGTGCTGGGCGACCTGGCGCGGAATGAAAGAATTGAAACGCTGCGGCGGGCGGTGCTGGCGCTGCCACCCGCGTATCGCGAAGTGGTGGTGCTATGCGATTTACACGAGCGCGATTATGCCGAGGCGGCCAGCGCGCTGGGATGTGCGATTGGAACGGTGCGGTCGCGTTTGCATCGGGCCCGGGCGTTATTGATGGAGAAACTGCGCGCGGGCGAAAGGGATGCGGTATGGAAGACAACCGGGAGCTTTTAGATAATTTGCGGGCGCTGGCGGCAGATGGGCCGCAAGATGCCCCGGATCGGGTGGAGCGGCGGCTTCGGGCGGAGTTTCGGATCCATAGCAGGCGGCTTCGGGTACGGTTTTGGGCGTCGGTCGCAGGGGTAAGCGCGATTGCCGCTGGTTTAGCTTTGTTCGGTTGGGTTCATGTGGCCGAGAAACCTTCCGCGGTGGCCCCGCATGCCGTTGCCGAACCAGTTGCGGCCGAAGAAGAGGCGGATGGGAGTTTTTATCCATTGCCGGAAGCCGAGGCGCTGCCGGCCGTGGAAAACGCCATGGTGGTGCGGGTTCAATTGCCGGTGTCCTCCCTGCGAATGATGGGGGTTCCGGTGGATGAAGAGCGCGCCGATGCCGCGGTGCAAGCGGAGTTATTGCTGGGCCAGGATGGCTTGGCTCGCGGCGTACGGCTGGCGGAATAGTTTTTGATTTGGAGGCAAAATTCTTATGATGTGTAAACTATCGATTATTTCGGCTACGGGACTATTAGCTACCAGTCTTTTGGCGCAGGGTCCGGGACGGCACATGGGTGGTGAGTTTCGCGACTTCGAACTGGTGCGCGCGGAGTTTGGCGTTTCCAATAAAGTTGTGCAAGGCTCGCCGTATTCAGCCCAGTCGACGACGCAGTTCACGCAGACTTTAGCGAATGGCGATCATATTCAACGGACGACCACAGCTTCTATTGCGCGCGACAGCCAGGGGCGGACGCGCATGGAACGGTCTCTGGCGGCGGTGGGCGCTCTTTCGGCGGCAGGCGGCGGCGCGTCGGCGCGCGCAATTATCATCCACGATCCGGTAGCCGGCGTAAGTTATTCGCTCGATCCGGCCAGCCATACTGCCCGCTCGATGCAGATCCCGGCGGCGCGCGCGAATAATGCGAACGCGAACGCACATGCCCCGCGAGGTCTGGCGTCGGCGAAGACAGAGGACCTGGGTACGCAAATCATGCAAGGCGTCAGTGCGCAGGGCAAACGCGTGACACGCGCGATTCCCGCAGGCAAGGAAGGCAACGAGAAGGAAATCGATATCGTTACCGAGACCTGGTTTTCGGCGGACTTACAGGCTGTAGTGATGAGCAAGACCAGCGATCCGCGCTATGGCGAATCGGTGTATCAGTTGAGCGCCATCAGCCGCGCGGAGCCTGATTCGGCCCTGTTCGCCGTACCTTCGGGCTACACGGTGCAGGAAGGCCACGCGATGCATCAGCGTTCGGCGGCGGCTCAATAGCCCACGTTATACTACTGGTAATTGCGCTCTAAAACTTTCGCTGCAGTTTTTCTCCTCGGGTGCTTTCGGCTGGCTGCCGCTGCACCCGATCCCGCTCCAAATTCACTTTACGCTTTGCACGAGTTTCGCGAAGTAGCGATTTCTCCGGACGGCGGCAAGGTGGCATGGGTGGAATCCGCTCCCGGTAAAAACGAGAGCGAACTTCCCAGCCTGTCTGTTTACGTCAAGGACTTGCACGATACGGGCACGGGGGCCAAGCGCATTAGCGATCCAGCGTCCATGACGCAGGGCTTGGCTTGGTCGCACGACGGCCGGCTGGCGTTTCTCAGCGACGCCGATTCGCACGGACAGATGCAGTTGTACGTGGCGGAGAAGCCGGGGCGTGGAAAACCTCGCAAAATCGGCGAATTCAAAGGATACATCGAGCAACCGCAATGGTCGCCCGACGGCAAAAGCATCGCGCTGCTGTGGATTGAAGGCAACGGCCGTGTGCCTGGGCCAACGGAAGCGACGGCGCCTGCCACCGGTGTGATCGCTTCCGAAATCGTCGAAAAACGCCTTACGATCTTGAACGTCGCCACGGGCGCATCGCGCGTGATTTCGCCGGCTGACATGTATGTGTACGAATTCGATTGGTCGCCCGCGGGCAAAGAGTTGGCTTATCTGGCGGCGCAGGGCGATGGCGACGACAACTGGTTCATCGCCGAACTGTACGCCATCGATGCCGAGACGGGCAAGGTGCGGCATGTCTCAAAACCCTCTTTGCAAGTGGCGAACGTGCGCTGGTCGCCGGACGGGAAAACGATCGCCTTCATCGGCGGCTTGATGAGCGACGCGGGTGTTACCGGGGGCGACATTTACGCCGATCCCAGCCGAGGGCGGCGGAACGCTTCGCAATTTGACGCCGGATCGAAAGGCGTCGCCGAATTGGTTCCGCTGGTCGCCTTCGTCGAAGCAGATCATCATGACGGAAGACATTTCGGGAGACTCGGCGATCTCGACTCTGGATTTGGCATCCGGTTCGGTGGAAACGTCGTGGAAGGGCGCGGAGAGCGTGCTGTTTTCGGGCGATACCGCGACTAGCGCGGTAGTGCGGAACTCCTTCGACCGGCCTCCGGAGGTTTGGGCGGGAACGACTGGGAAATGGCAGCAGATCACTCACTCCAACGACGGGCAGCATCGCGAGTGGGGCGAGGCGAAGAGCATCACCTGGAAGAACGGCGAGTTCGATGTGCAGGGCTGGCTGATTTTGCCGCAGCCTTACGATCCCGCCAAGCATTATCCGATGGTGGTGTCGGTGCACGGCGGACCGGCGTCCGGTGTTAAGGCGAGTTGGCCGCGTCCGGGGCTGCCATTGCAGCTTCTTTCCGGGCAAGGCTACTTCGTCTTTGAGCCGAACCCTCGCGGCAGTTATGGCGGCGGCGAAGCGTTCACACGGGCCAACGTGAAGGATTTTGGGCATGGCGATCTGGACGATCTTCTCGCGGGCGTCGACACGGTAGTGAAGAATTATCCCGTGGACAACGATCGCGTGGGCATCGGGGGCTGGAGCTATGGCGGCTTCATGACCATGTGGACGGTGACGCAGACCAACCGTTTTCGGGCGGCGTTCGCCGGAGCGGGCATCGCTAACTGGCAAAGTTACTACGGGCAGAACGGGATCGATCAGTGGATGATTCCGTACTTCGGAGCGTCCGTGTATGACGATCCCGCGGTGTATGCGAAGAGTTCGCCGATCAACTTCATCAAGAACGTCAAGACGCCGACGCTGGTGATGGTAGGCGATCGGGATGCGGAGTGCCCGCCCGCGCAATCCTACGAATTCTGGCACGCGTTGAAGACCTTCGGAGTGAAGACGGAATTTGTCCTTTACCCGGGCGAGGGGCACGGTTTCCACGATCCGCAGCACATTCGGGATCGTTGGGATCGGGTGGTGAAGTGGTTCAACGAGAATATGCCGGCGGCGAAGTAGCCTAGAGCAAGTGCTGGTGCCGCTTCTCTAATTCCTTGACGATATCGCCGACTTCCTGCGCGCGCGAACGGTCGGCGATGAGCAGGGCGTCCGGGCGTATCGATCACCACCAGATCTTTTACGCCCAGCAGCGCGATCAGCTTGCCGTGCGCGTCCACGTAGTTTCCGGAACTCGATCGGGAGAGCGCTTCGCCTCGGAAGACATTGCCGTTTTCGTCACGCGCCAGCAGCTCGTAGACGGCGTTCCAGCTTCCAACGTCGTTCCAACCGAAGTCGTCCGTGGCAAATCCGACTACGTGCGGAGATTTTTCGAGCACCGCATAATCGATCGAAATATTCTCGCAGTGAGGGAAAGCTTCCTTCAATTTCGAATGGAACCGGCGATTGGAGAATTCGGGCAAGCTTGCAAGCAGGGTCGCGGTTTTGGGCTGGTATTCGCGGAGCGCGTCGAGCAGCACGGAAGTTTTCCAAAAGAACATACCCGCGTTCCAATAGAAGTTGCCGGCTTTGACATAGCGGCGCGCGGTTTTGAGGTCCGGCTTTTCCCGGAAGCGCCGTACGGCGACTGGCTCGCGCGATCCGGCCTGGATGTTTCTCGGAAACTCAACGTAGCCGTAGCCGGTTTCCGGCCAGCGCGCTTGAACACCCAGCACCACGATTTTGCCTTCCGCGGCTGCTCGCAATGCGGGACGGACGAATCGCAGATAGCGCGCGGGCTTCGCGATCACGTGATCGGACGGGAAGACGCCCATAACGGCGTTGGGATCGATGGACTGCAGGATATGGGCCGCCAGTCCGATGGCGGGCGCGGTGTTCCGCTGCGCGGGCTCGGCCAGGATTTGATTCTTGGGGACCTCAGGCAACTGGCGGACGATTTCGGCCCGCAAATGGTCGTTGGTCAGAACCCACAGGCGATCGGGTGGAATCAACGGGCTTAGGCGATCCACGGTCTGCTGGATCAAAGATCGCTCGCCGATGAAGCGCAGCACTTGCTTGGAGTGCGCGCGCCGGCTGCGGGGCCAGAAGCGCGTACCTCGGCCGCCGGCCAGAATCAGGCCGTAATAATTGGCTGGGTGCGGCATCAGTTGGCCGAATAGTCGTGATAGCCGTGGATCAATCGCAAGGTGCGGTTCCAGCGGGTCTTGGTGAAGAAATGCGTGGCAAGATCGACCATGTGGTGTAAGTTGTAATCCTTCAGATCGTCGGTGGGCGCATCGTAAGACCAGAAAATGACCAGCGGCTTACCTTCGATGTTGTCGCGCGGCACCAAGCCCCAATAACGGCTGTCGAGCGAATTGTCCCGATTGTCACCCATGGCGAAATAATTGCCCTCGGGCACCACTAACTCGCCGTTGACGACGTTGTCGTGCAGCATTTGAAACGCGCGTTCGGCCATCTTTGGATCTTGCGTGTACTCGGGCTGGCCTTCGGGAAAGTCATCGCGATAAAGGGAAAAATCGCTTTGATGAATGACGTAAGGCTCAATCAGCGGCTTGCCGTTGATGAAGACCTGTTTATTGACCAGCTTAATGTGATCGCCGGGCATTCCGATGCAGCGTTTTACGTAATCGACGGTCATGAGCGTGGGATGTTTGAAGACGATGATGTCGCCGCGCTGCACGTCTTCGTACGGCAGCAAATGTTTGCTCAACGCGTCCTGCGGCGCATAAGCCAGCTTGTCGACGATCAGGTGATCGCCGGTGAGCAGGGTATTGTGCATCGAGGAAGTGGGAATCACGAACGGCTGCGCGATAGTGGATGTCCCGAACAGAAGAATCAGGATGGTGATGGTCCACTCGGCGACGGAATGGCGTTGCGCGGGCTGGGCCGGTGCGAGCTTAGTAGTTGTAGTAGCCATGGATCAAACGGAAAGTACGATTCCAGCGGGTCTTGGTGAAAAAATGCTGGGCCAGATCCAGAAAGTGGCTTGCCAAACTGTTCACCGACGAACTGGCCAGACTCTCGGTGCTGGCATTGTACGACCAGTAAATAATGAGCGGCTTGCCGATGATGTTCTCGCGCGGCACAAAGCCCCAATAACGGCTGTCGAGCGAGTTATCGCGGTTATCGCCCATGGCGAAGAACGAACCGGGCGGCACCACGATTTCCCCGTTACAACATTGCTAGCCAGCATGTCGCGGCCGCGATCGTGCAGCGTAAAGTTCGGCTCGCTGTTGGGGAAATTGTCGCGGAATGAATCCGGATAGGGGCTTTTGTGAACCACGTAAGGTTCGACAAGTTTCTGGCCGTTCCGATAGACCTGCTGGTCGATGATTTTGATGTGATCGCCCGGAACACCGACCACGCGCTTTACGAAGGTCTGTGAAATGTCTTCCGGATAGCGAAATACGATGATGTCGCCGTCCCGGGGATTCTCATAGGGCAGGATGTACTTGCTGATGGTTCCACCGGGTGCATAAGCAAGTTTGTCCACCAAAAGATGATCGCCGATGAGCAGCGTGTCTTCCATGGATCCGGTGGGAATCACGAACGCCTGCACCAAGGTGGTGGTGCCGAACAGCAAGAGCAGGATGGTAATGGTCCATTCGGCGATAGTTCCGCGGGGCGGCTCGGGCGTGGCAAGCGCCGCGGAAGCGCCCGGTTCGGCGGCAACTTCTGCTTTTCCACGATCCAGGGTGGGTTTCATAGCGTCGATACCTTCCAGTCTATCAACAGGCGGGCAATCTATCAGCAGGCGCGCGACCGGGGCCTGGCCGGCGCAGGCGCTGCAACTCGGCAATCGAAATGTAGATATTCAGCAAGCCCAGGCCGCTGAGCGCACCGCGGAAGTAGGAATTGGTCCAATAATCGCGCAAGCCGGGCAGCAGGCTGGCAAGGGAGTTGCCGTCCCACTGCTGCGTCCAGGGGAAAATGACCAGGAAGGCCCCTACTTCGAAACAGACGATGACGAACAAAATGACGCCGAGCTTGTGATACCAGGTATGCTTCACGTGCTCCGGAGCGACGCCAGACTCGTCGAAGCCTACGGGGCGCATATTGCTTCCTTGAGTTCCAACGGGTAGCCGGTCCAGAGCGCCTGCGGCGCGTGCTCGCGCACCGGCCAGAAGCTGAAGCGATGCAGCGGGGTGGGACCATGGGTTTCGAGCGCCTTCCAATGCTGGTCAGTGGAATAACCCTTGTGGCTCTTCAAGCCGTATTGCGGGAAAACCAAGTCCCATTCGCGCATGCAGGCATCGCGCTGCACCTTCGCTAGGATAGACGCCGCGGCGATGCATTGCGATAGGGCATCGCCGTGGATAAGCGAGCGCTGGGCGATGGGAAGGTCGACGGTGACAGCATCGATGAGCAGGTAATCGGGCGTGGGCGTGAGGCGCTGGACGGCGCGCAGCATGGCGAGTCGCGAAGCCTGCAGGATGTTGATGCGATCGATTTCAAAAGCGTCCACGGCGGCTACGGACCAGGCGATGGCGCGTTCGCGAATCCGCGGGGCTAGGGTCTCGCGGCGCTCAGCGTCCAGCAGTTTGCTGTCTTTGAGGCCGCGGATGGGGCGATCGGGCGATAAAATGACGGCGGCGGCGAAGACAGGCCCGAATAAAGCGCCGCGCCCGACTTCATCTACACCAGCGATGTGCTGGAAGCCCTGCGCGCGGGCATCGCGCTCGTATTTTCCCTGGCACTTCATTACTCAGGAGCGCGCGCCAGAACGCTGCTTACTCGCGTTCGCGGAGACGCGCCGCTTTGCCTTTAAGCTCACGCAGATAATAGAGCTTTGCGCGGCGCACGCGGCCGGTGCGCACCACGTCGATGTGATCGATCACGGGGGCGTGGATGGGGAAAATGCGCTCAACACCCTGGCCGAAACTGATCTTTCTCACCGTGACAGAGGCGCCCAGCCCCTCGTTGTTGCGGGCAATAACGACACCTTCGAAAGCCTGGAGACGCTCTTTGTCGCCTTCCCTGATCTTGACGTGAACGCGGATGGTGTCGCCAGGGCGGAAATCCGGCACCTGGCGGATGTGTTTGGCGACGATTTTAGACAGTAAGAGGTTCGGCATGTGACAAATCCTTGAATCTCTATTGTAGTAGATCCGGGCGTTGCTTTGCAGTCTTGTCCTGGGCGGCCTTCCGGCGCCAGTTCCGGATCTCTTCGTGATTGCCGCTCAATAGTACTTCTGGGACCTTCCAGCCGCGGAAATCGGCGGGGCGGGTATATTGCGGACAATCCAGGAGATCCGGGGCGGTGAAGGATTCCTGAATGGCCGAGTCTTCGTTGCCAAGGACGCCAGGGAGCAGCCGGGCCACGCAATCGATTACCAGGGCCGCGCCCAGTTCGCCGCCGCTGAGCACGAAATCGCCGATGGATAGCTCCTCGTCCGCCAGATGTTCGGCCACGCGTTCGTCGACGCCCTCATAGCGGCCGCAGATGAGGAAGATCTCCTGGTATTGAGTGAGGCGGCGGGCTGCTTCCTGGTCGAAGCGCCGGCCTTGGGCGGAGAGCAGAATGAGGCGCTGGGCGGGATTGCGCTCGGGCCAGATGCTCTCGACGGCATCGAAAATGGGCGCGGGTTTCAGCAGCATGCCTTCGCCGCCTCCGAAAGGGCGATCGTCGACGGTGCGATGGCGATCATGGGTCCAGGTGCGGAGGTCGTGGATGTGGATTTGGATCAGGCCGGCTTCAGCGGCTTTGGCGACCACGCCGTATTGGAGGGGGCCCTGGAAGAAGTCGGGGAAGATGGTGAGGATGCGGAAGACCATGGGGATTCAGCCACAGATGAACACGGATGAACGCGGATAGGACATATTAGTTTAAATCCAGGAGGCCTTCGGGAAGGTTCACAGTGATCTGTTTGTGTTCCAGATCGATCTTGGTGCAGATCGATTGCGCGAATGGGATGAGCAGATTTTCGCCGACGCGGAGGAGCGGTGTCGCCGCCGGTTTCCTCGAAATCGGCCACCACTCCGAGCGACGCGCCCGGTGGCGTCGATTACTTCGCAGCCGATCAAGATCCGATTGATAGACTTCGTCGTCAGAGAGCTCGGCGCGCTGTTCGAACGGGATGGCGACTTCGGCGCCGGCCAGCTTCTCGGCGTCCGAAATCGTGTCGACGCCCTTGAACTTCAAGGATGAGATGATCGCCGTGCATCCAGGTGTTTTCCACTTCCATGGGGACGTCGTTGACGAACACACTGGTCACGCGATCGGGATGGCTCGAGAGCGGAATGGCGGCCAACTCCCCTTTATTTCCGCGTGCGCGAAGCAGGCGGGCGATGGTGACGCGCTTCAGATTTATTCCAGAATTTCCAGCGTGAACCGGCGGTTCAGCTTCATGCCGGCGGCGCCCAGGAGGGTGCGGATGGATCGCGCCGTTCGGCCCTGTTTGCCGATGACCTTCCCCAAGTCGCTGGCAGCGACTTTTAACTCCAGCACGGTGACTTGCTCGCCCTGCACTTCGCTGACGGTGACCTGGTCGGGCAAATCCACCAGAGCCTTCGCGATATCTTCGATAAGTTGTTTCATTCCAAGACTGCCTGATAGTAGTTTAGCGCTTGCTCGCCTTCGCGCGGAGTTTTGCCGGGTTTCCAAGCCGGCCGGATTTTCATGTACGCGCTCGCGGAAGCGGCCCTTCAGTGCCCATGGCGAGCGACACGCTGTCTTCGCCGAATTTGTCGCGCATTTGATCCACTGCGGACATGGCCTTGCGCCAGCGATTGGTATTCGGTTCCTCCAGCATGTTGAGCTGGCCTTCCAGGCGTTTGAGACCGGTTGCCTGGACGCCGAGGAGCCGGATGGTCGAGCCGGGTTTTCGGTTGGCGCGGAACAGGGCGCGGATTTGCTGAAAGATTTCGGTGTCGAGTTGTGTGCCGTGATCGAAGGAATGCGCGCGGGTGATGGTGGAGAAATCGGTGTAGCGGAGCTTCAACTGGATAGTTCGGGCGTGCAGGTCATGCTCGCGGAGGCGGCGGGCGACCATTTCGGAGAGCCGAGCGAGCGTGGATTCCAGCGCGTCGGCGTCGGCGGTGTCTTCGTTGAACGTGAACTCGTGGCTGATGGATTTGGGCGTGCTCTCCTCGCCCACTTCGCCATCGAACCAGCCGCCGGCGTCCATGCCGCGCGATTTGCCGGCCAGCGCCAAGCCCCATTGGCCGAGATGCTCGCGCAGGAAATGCTTCGTCGAGCGCGGCGAGGTCGCCGACTTTGCGAACGCCCCAGGCTTGCAGATTCTTTTCGGTGACTTTGCCGACGCCAGGGATTTTGCGAACGTCGAGCGGCGCGAGGAAGCGGGCCTCTTCGCCGGGGAGAACGTAGAGAATACCATTGGGCTTGGCTTGATCGGACGCGACTTTGGCGACCATGCGGGAGGCGGAAATTCCGATGGAGCAGTTGAGCGCGGTCTCGCGTTTCACGGCGTCATGCAAGCGATGCGCGGCCGAGAGCGGCGGGCCGTGCAGGCGCTCGGTGCCGGTGAGATCCATGTAGGCTTCGTCGACCGATGCCATGTCCACTTGCGGCGAGAAGCTCTTGAGGATTTCGTAGACCTTGCCCGAGTATTCGCGATAGCGCGTGGGGTGGCCGTCGACGAAGATGGCGTGCGGGCAGAGCCGGGCAGCGGTGCGGAGCGGCATGGCGGAGTGGATGCCGAATTTGCGGGCTGCGTAGGAGGCGGCCGAGACAACGCCGCGCTGGTTGGCTTGTCCGCCGACGACCACGGGCTTGCCGATGAGCGAGGGATCGAAGAGTTCTTCGACGGAGACGAAGAAGGCGTCCATGTCGACGTGGAAGTAGGTCTTCATTGGAATTAGCCACAGATGAACACAGATAAACGCAGATAAATCAATTGTCCTTTAATCTGTGTTCATCTGCGTTCATCGGCGGCTAACCATCGGGGACAAAGGCGTCCAGCGCGGCGTGGAAGTAGGTACGCATCTCGACTCACAGACCGAGCAGCCGATGCACGATCAAGTCGACCATCACGAGCCACAGTAAGCCAAGTACGAGGGATACGAACAGTTCCACGGCATGGCGGAGGAACATGGTTCGGAGCCACTTCACAGGTCAAATTTTAGCCTGTGGTCGATGCTCGCGCCGCAAGGACGCGCGGGAAACCGGCCAGATCGGAGATGACGGTGATGTCGGTCCAACCGCGTTCCAGCATTGCGCGCACCGGGCCTAACGAATTGTAGCCGAGTTCGAGCAGGAGCCAGCCGTTGGGACGCAGGACTCGGGCGGCGTCGGCGATGAGGCGCTCATAGACTTCAAGGCCGGTGGGTCCGCCGAAGAGCGCGACGTGTGGCTCATAGTCGCGGACTTCGCGCTGGAGCCCGGGCTCGTCGGTTCGCGGAACGTAGGGGGGGTTCGAGACCAGGACATCGATGCTGTGATCGCGGAAGGCTTCTACGAGATCGCTAACCAAGAATTGGACGCGGGCTGAGAACTGTTGAGCGCGGGCGACATTCAGCGCGGCGGCGGAAATGTCGGTCGCGAAAACTCGGGATGGAGTTTCCAGAGCAAGAGTAATCGCGATTGCGCCCGAGCCTGTGCCAACATCCACTACAACATCAGTCGGTTGAATGCGAGCGATCGCTGCTTCCACCAGATGCTCGGTCTCCGGGCGCGGGATCAAGACGTCCGGCGTCACCCGGAAATCGCGCCCGTAGAATTCCTGGCGGCCCGTGATGTATTGCGTCGGCTTGCCCTTCAGCCGCTCGTGCAGATAGCGGCCATAGTGGATCCAGGCGATCTCGCTTAGCTCGTCATCGGAGTGCGCGTAGAGATAGGCGCGGTCGCTGTTGCAGCGCGTGCATCAGGAGAACTTCAGCGGTGAGGCGAGGAGCGATGACAGCGTCCTCCTCCAGGAGCTTGGTGCCCTGAAGAAGAGCCGTCTGGATCGTCATCGGGCGCTAGGCGGCTTCGCCCTGCTCTTTCAACTTCTCCATCTGGTAGTAATTCGTGAGCGCCGAGACCAGGGGATCCAAACGGCCCTCCATCACCAGATCCAGTTGGTGCAGCGTCAGGCCGATGCGATGATCGGTGACGCGATTCTGCGGGAAGTTGTAAGTGCGGATCTTCTCGCTGCGATCGCCCGAGCCCACCATGCTGCTGCCGCTCCGCGCCGATCGCCTCCTGCTGCTTTTCAAGCTCGATTTCATAGAGCCGCGAACGCAACACGCGCTCGGCCTTGGCGCGATTCTTGATCTGCGATTTTTCGTCCTGGCAGGAAACGATCAGGCCGGTGGGCAGGTGCGTGAGGCGCACGGCCGAGTAGGTCGTATTCACCGACTGGCCGCCGGGTCCCGAGGAACAAAACGTATCGATGCGGATGTCCTTGGCTTCCAGCTTGATTTCCACTTCGTCGGCTTCCGGCAGCACCGCGACCGTAATGGCCGAAGTATGGACGCGGCCCTGCTGCTCGGTGGCCGGCACGCGCTGCACGCGATGCACGCCGCTCTCGTACTTCAGCTGGCTGTAAACCTTGTTGCCGCTGATCAGCGCGATCACTTCCTTGATGCCGCCGACCGCCGATTCGCTCGCCGATCGTCACTTCCACGCGCCACTTCTGCGATTCAGCGTAGCGGGTGTACATGCGGAACACTTCGTCCGCGAACAGCGTGGCTTCGTCGCCGCCCGTACCGGCGCGGATTTCGAGCACGATGTTCTTTTCGTCCAGCGGGTCCTTGGGAAGCAGCATGAACTTTCAGCTCCTCTTCGATGCGAACCAGCTCCGGCTCCAGCCGCGCGATTTCATCGTTGGCCATCTGGCGCAGTTCCGGCTCGGGATCTTCCAGCATCGAACGCGCTTCGTCGTAGTTGCGCTTGGCCTGCTTGTAGTCGCCGTACTTGGCAACCACCTCTTCCAGCTCGGAGCGCGTCTTCGCGATTTTGCGATAGGCGTCGCCATCGGCGATGACGGCCGGGTCCGCCATCTGGCGGGTGACGGCGTCAAACCGGGCTTCGATATCGTTGAGCCTCTGCGAATATTGCATGGCAGTGTCCGCGCGACGAGTCGCCTTAGGCGATCACCAACTCGCCGCCCTGCGCTTCTTCCAGCTGCATTGCACCGTCCAGCGCGTGAATCGCGACGCTGGCTTGTTCGTCCGATGGCGGCTGCGTGGTGATGCGCTGCAGCCAGAGACCGGGCGCGGTGAGCGTGGCCATCAAACCCTGCTGATGCCGGGCAGCGTAGCGGATCAACTCATAGGCGACGCCGACAATCAGCGGCAGCAGCGCGATGCGGGCGATCAATTTCGCGGCAAATCCATCGAACGGCAGCAGCGGATAGACCAGAATCGCGATCACCATCACCAGCAGCAGGAAACTGGTTCCGCAGCGCGGATGGAACGTGACGAAACTTCTGCGCGTTTTCCACCGTCACCGGCTGGCCGGATTCAAAATTGAAGACCACTTTGTGCTCGGCGCCGTGGTATTGGAACATGCGGCGGATATCCTTCATGCGCGAAAGAATGTAGAGGAATCGCCAGGAAAATGGTCAGCCGGATCAGGCCGTCCATCATGTTGATGGCGAAGCGGCCGTGCAGCGACGGAACCACTTTGCCGAGCTGCGTGGCCAGGAAAAGCGGCACAAACTTGTACATGAACAGGAAGAAAAGCAGCGAAAACGCCAGCGGTGCGGCCATCATCCAGCCATTCAGTTCAGGCGCTTTTTCGCCCTCTTTCGCGGCTTCCTCGCCGAGCGCCACGTTGGCCGAAAACTGCAACGCCTTCACGCCCAGGTACATGGCGTGTCCCAGGGTTCCCAGGCCTCGCAAAATCGGCAGCTTGAAGATCGGATACTTTTCGGAAACGCGCGGCAGCGGACTTTGTTCGGTGACGATCTCGCCATTGGGCTTGCGCACGGCGACGCAATAGCTGTGCGGGGCGCGCATCATGACGCCCTCCATGACGGCCTGCCCGCCCACCAGCGTTTCTTCGCCGCTTTCGAGCACGGGCAGCATTTGGATATGGGCGCTCAAGCGCAAAAAGCTTCGGATGGACAAGTGGGATAACTCCTTTGTCATTATATCGCGAACGCCGCGCGGGCGGGCTTTTTTGCGGGGAGGGATACAATAGTTTGATGCAAGTACTGCTGGCGGGGGCTCACAAGTTCCTGCTGCTCGAGCTGGATCCGGATTTCGTGGCGAATATCGCCAAGCAGGCCGGCTTCGAGTACCGGATCGAAGAAAGCGACCGATCCATGAACCTGCATCTTTCGGCCGTGGACCGCCAGGCGCCGCTACTTTTGTTCGACGCGGCAGATCCCGGCAACCTGGGTTGGTTTTCGCGCTGCCAATTTTATGTGGACGGCAAGACTGGCGCCGTATTGCAGACGCCGATGTCGCTCGGCAACCAAAAGGATCGGTCCGGCCACACGCTGCCGGGTTCGGTTCGGCTACAGATCTCGAAAGAGCTTCCCTTGTCGTTTCGGATGCCGGGCAAGCAGCCGGTGAACGAACAGATGGTCTACGCTGTGCTCTATAACCTGCTCAATGCGCTGCTGAACACGGGCGTAGGGGTATGCGGCGGATCAATCGTGAAGCCGCTGGCAGGGCGGACGGAAAGCATCGGGACGAGGAATTAGCCGTCGGCAAGCACAGCGTTGAGCGAGCCCTGCCGGTAACCTTCCAGATCGATGGTTACGTAGTGGAAGCCCAGCGGCTTGAAGATCTCGACAAATTTCAAGGCCATCTCGGGCGTGAGCGCGGTCGCGAGTTCATCCTTCGCGATTTCTATGCGGACCAGTTTGCCGTGGAACCGCACGCGGAACTGGCGGAAGCCCAATTGACGGAGGGCTTCTTCGCCGCGTTCGACAGTCTTGACGTTTTCCATGGTCACAGGTGTTCCATAAGGGATGCGCGAGCTGAGACAAGCGGACGCGGGACGGTCCCACGTGGACAATCCGGTAAGGCGCGACAGCTCGCGGATTTCTGCCTTGGTTAAGCCCGCGTCCACCAGCGGCGCTTTGGCTTGGTGCAGTTTGGCGGCCTTCTGGCCGGGCCGGTAGTCGCCCAGGTCATCCACATTTACGCCGTAGGCGATGTGCTCGATGCCGCGTTCGCGCGCCACCACTTCCAGGCGCGTGAAGAGTTCGTCCTTGCAATGGAAACAGCGATTCGGATCGTTCTTCATGTAGTCGGGATTGTCGAACTCGCGGGTCTCGATGTATTCGTGCCGGAAACCGCACTCGCGCGCGAATTCTTCAGCGGCGGTTTTGTGCGATTCGGGAATAGAGGCCGAGTCGGCCGTGATCGCTAGGGCGTTAGCGCCCAGCACGCGATGCGCGGCCCACGCCAGGTAGGCTGAGTCGGCGCCGCCCGAGTACGCCACCATGACCCGCCGCATCGGTTTCAGAATCGAGAAGAGCGTATCTTGCTTGGCCTTCAGGTTACGCAAGTCGAGTTTGGGCGCCGCCGACAGTTTTACCAGACTCGCCATAATTCCAGTATAACGAGGCTTGCGGCTTGCTCTGCTTTAATAGGAAGCTGGGTCTCATACATTGAAGTTCGAAATCGAAATCAAACTGCGTCTGCCGGACAAGCTGGAGAAGATCCGGCGCACTTTGCGCGACCAAGGTTTTCGCGTTTCAAAGAGCCGCGCGCACGAATCCAACATGCTCTTCGACACCCCCAAGCGGCTGCTGCGGAGCCATGGCAAGCTGATCCGGGTGCGGCGGATGGGCGCTCATTCGCTGCTCACCTACAAAGGCCCCTCCGAGCCAGGGCCGGTATAAGAAGCGGCGCGAAATTGAAATGAACTTTCCGGACGCCTATTCGCTGGAGCAGATCTTCAACGAGATCGGATATCACCCAATTTTCCGCTACGAGAAGTTTCGCACCGAATACGCCAAGGCCCCGGCCACGGGCAAGGTTTTGCTGGACGAGACGCCGATCGGCAATTATCTGGAGATCGAAGGCAATCCCCGCTGGATCGACAGCACGGCGCGGCTGCTCGGTTTTTCCACGGCCGACTACATTACCCGCAGCTACGGATATCTGTATCTGGCTTATTGCCGCGAGCGCAGAATGGCCCCGAGTGACATGCTGTTCTCAGCGAAACAGATGAAGCAGCTCCGCAAGAACAGCAAGAATGCCTGACGGCGCCGTTCGTTCTCATGACGCCCGTTTTCGGGTGCGCTATGCCGAGACCGATCAAATGGGCGTAGTGTATTACGCCAACTACTTGGTCTGGATGGAGGTGGGGCGGGCCGAATACTGCCGCGCCGCCGGCATCCGCTATCGCGACATGGAAGTGGACGACGGAATTCGGCTGGCGGTGGTAGAGGCGCATTGCCGCTATCTTCAGCCCGCGCGTTATGACCAGGAAATCGCGGTGAAAACCTGGGTAGCCAATGCGAGCCGCCGGGCGGTTGAATTTGAGTACCAAATTCGGGATTCCGATAGCGGCCGGGAACTTGCCACCGGCGCGACCAAGCATTTTTTCCTAGGAGCCGATATGAAGCCCGTGAAGCTTCCGGAGAAATATTGGCCGATGTTCGGCGTCCGGTGGCCTACTTAAACTCAATGTTCGATTCGCCGGTGAATTTGTGATAGTTGCGGAACTCGATCACGTTCCGCTGGCACTCGTTGGAGCCTCGCCAGCAACTTAAGATCTCCGAATGCACCGGCAGCAGGAATTTGTCGGGGGTTCCCAGGCGAATGGAATCGTAGTCGACGGCGGTCTCGATCGAGACCTCGGGGAACGCTTCGGGGATTTCCCTGGCCTGCATCTCCAGGCGCAGCACCTCGCCGGTTTCCTTATCGATCCAAACTGAACCCCGGTATGCGGGTAGAATGTACTGCCCAGGCGTCCAGATTCTCCAATTGGAGCGCACCCGCAGCACTTTGAAGTCGAACACGGAGGCGGCGCGATGCGAGATGGTATCGTCCTGCGCGTACTTGAACTGGGCATCCGAGTAAGGCGCGAACAGACTCCCCAAGATGGTTCCAAATTCGCCGGTGGACCATGCGCCCGATTCCTCCGGTGGTTTCTTGGACGGCTTGCCGTTGATCTGAATGTTTCGATAGGTCTCCTTGTGTTCGTCGAAGACCACCTCGGCGGATACGATGTCGACCACATTCCAGCTGGGCGTGCGCGTCTCGCTTACATAGCGCGTGGCGCCTTCCTGGACCACATAGTTGGGCAATCCTTCCAGAAACGTCGCAGCTACTTCGCGAGCTTTTTCAATCAGAGCCATCTTTGAGTTGCCGGCCGGTCGCGCGGGAGGCGCTGCGGGACTCGATCGCGAAGGCGCAGCCTGGTCGTCGTCAGGAATCGGAGCGGAGGCGTGCGTGGCCGGTTTGCCGTGCTTCAACACGGGCGGCCCGGAATCGTCCGGGTCCGCGGTGTTATCCGGCCTCACCAAAATGGTCGGCGGAGGGCCCGTTCTTCCTTCCTGCTGCTGCAATTGTCCGGGGATAGCGTCGTTCTCGTTGATGGTCTGCGCGATGTCCCGGTTCGGTTGGATGCTGGTGGCGTGAAACATTCCATCTTTGTCCTGATAGGCGGACACATCCAGGCCATCGCCGACTCGGACGTCGGAAGGTTTCTGATCGGCGGTGGAGAGATCGATGACGAGAAATCGGGTGTCCTCGATTTCCAATTCCATCGATGCGCCTTCCAGTTTCCGCACCACGCCGCTATAGGTTCCGGAGGATTGGCTGGCCGGTTGCCGATCCGTGGTAGTGGTGTTCCTGCCGGAGCCCCGCGAATTGCCCCCATTCGGGTTATTTCCAGTGGGGTTGCCGTTGCCCGGAAAGCGGCCAGGCGGATATTGACCGGGAGGATACGTACCGGGTGGATATTGGCCGATTTGGGCGGTCAATGTAAACGAGGCGATCGCGAGCAGAAGCGCGGGTTTCATGCGTCCTCCTTTGCCAGAAACTCCTCTATAGACGGAATACCACGAAGGACGGGTACAGCGTGCGGACTGGCAGCCGGGTCAACCCTTTGGTCAACCCTGGACTCTTTTCTCTTTGCCCGCCCAAAACTGCTCCCGCAGCACCAGTTTCCGGATTTTGCCGGTCCCGGTCTTAGGCAGCGGCTCGCCGCTGAATACGATAATTCGGGGCAGTTTGAACTTGCCGAGCCGCGTTTTGAGGAAGGCCAGAAGGTCCTCGGACGTGAGCGCCGAATCGGGCTTACGAACCACGATGGCGGCCGGCACCTCCCCCCAAGTCTCATCCGGAGCCGCTACAACGGCGCACTCGAACACTTCCGGATGCGCGAAAATCGCCTTCTCCACTTCAATCGACGATATGTTTTCGCCGCCGCTGATGATGATCTCTTTCTTACGGTCGACGATTTGGATGAGCCCGTCCTCGTCCCAAACGGCCATATCGCCAGTGTGGAACCAGCCGCCAGTCATCACCGAGGCAGTCATGGCGGGCTCGCGGTAATAACCCTCCATCACGTGGTCGCCGCGGGTTACGATCTCGCCGACGCTCTGCATGTCGCGTGGAACGTCCTTCATTTCCCCGTCTGCTACCCGGACCTCCATGCCCCACACCGGCCATCCGGTCATGGAGCGGCGGCGATAACGATCGGCTTCGGACGAATAGGTCAACCCCGGTTTGGGGGAAGCCGTGGTGAGCAGAGGAGCGGTTTCCGTGAGACCATAGCCGGCGTACGCTTCGCACTGGAGCGCCTTCTCCACGCGCTCAATCAGCTCGGGCGACGATGCAGCGCCTCCCAACACGACGTTGCGCAGGCTGGAGAGATCATATTTCGGCAGATCGGGACAATTGAGCAGAGCGTTGGCCATGGTGGGAACCAGCGCCATGTCGGTGGCGCGATGTTCCTGGATCAGTCCCAGGACCGCGGCGGGATCGAAGCGCCGGACCATGATTTGCTTGGTCCCGAGCATGGTGGAAGCTTGCGGGCGGCCCCATCCATTGGCATGAAATAGCGGAATAGTGTGCAGATCGACGGCGGTTTCGGCGTCGCGATACAGGCCCGCAACCGCCATGGCGTGCAGGTAAAGCGTGCGATTAGCCAGCATCACTCCCTTGGGATCGCCCGTGCTGCCGCTGGTGTAGAACAGCTCGGCAATCGCATTTTCATCGAAGCTGGAAACGTCGGCGCGTTGGGCGTGGCCTTGGTCGAGTAGCTCTTCATAGGTCAGGTCGGCTGCCGGAAGCATTTCGTCCAAGGTGATAAACCGACGGATCTCGGGGCAAACGGGTTTGAGCCGTTCCACCAACGGTGCGAAGTCGTTTTCGAAGAGCAGCATCCGCGCGCCGGAGTGGTTCAGGATATTTTGCAGTTCCAGGGGAGACAGCCGGACGTTGAGCGGCATCACGATGGCCCGCGCCATCACCACTCCGTAATAGCCCTCCAGCAATTGATTGGTGTTGAAGCTGAGATAGGCGACGCGGTCGCCCGGCTGGACGCCGTTTTTTAAGAGCGCGCTGGCCAAGCGTTCGCAGCGCTCGCCGAACTGGCTGTAGGTGAACTCGCGCGAGCCGGAGACTATCCCGATTTTGTTCGGGAACAGATCCACGGCGCGATAGAGACACCGGATCGGTGTCAGAGGGACGAACATGGGGGCATTGTACCCCTAACGCCGTCAGTTCGTTTCCAATACCGCTGTCAGGACGACGTCTTGGTGGGACGCAGCGTCTTCAAAGAGCGCCCAAAAAATCTCACCGCTAAATTCGTCGATTTCGCCATTGGTGGAAACCACTTTGCCGGGCGGCTTCACGATGAACATGAGGGGCGTCAGACCGGTGTTGTTCCCTGGAGTTGCCGCGACGGCGGTGGGATCGGGCTGGGAGAACTTGCCGGACGTGAACGTTTCCTGAATGAGCTGCCGGGCCACTTCGCGGCGTTCCGCGGGCTGCATCTTTTCGCCGAACTGCTGTTCCAGCGCTTTCACCAGCACGGAACCGATGCGTTGGTTGGCGCGATACACCGCCAGGTCGGGATGCAAGAATCCGACCGCTAACAATGGGTCGCCGGGTCCAAACAGAACAGGGATGGAGAGCTCGGTTGCTTTGTCCATCAGCGCGCGGGCATTGTCGTCGGTGGCGAGTGGCTTAGGAAGATGCGATTTCAATCGAGCCAGATAATCGGGCTGAATGTCGCCCACCAATTTGCGGGGCGGGCCGGCCCAATGCAGCGTCTCGCGGTATTCCAATTGATGGGGGCCCGCTGGTTTGACGGCCACGTGGTTCACCAGGCGCAGCTTGCCGGGCTCGGAACCCTTGATCGAAATATCGCCGTCTAAGACGGAGCCCGCGGACAGAGGACCGTTCGAGCGTCAACATCCGATTGTTGTCCTTCGACTCCTCGAACGATTTCCACCCGACGCCGGTTGGAATGACGAAAGTGTCCTCGAGCGTGGGGGTCATTTGAAGGCCTTCCTTCTTCTGTTGTCCGGTTAGTGCGACCGTGCGTGTCCAGGAACCGCTGGAATGAATCTGGGTGGTGACTCGGGCGCGGGCGCAAGCGCTTGTGAGGAGCGCCGCGGCCAAAACGATTGAGATCACACAGGATCGCATGGCGTTTATATCGGCAAACGGGCTGGAGCGGCCTTAGCGGCCTGCTACCATCGGATTTCCTTGCGCCTCGGGCTCCATACCTCCATCGCCAAATCCCTTGAAAACGCCGCGATCAGGGCCGCGGAGGTAGGCGCGAACACGTTCCAAATCTTCTCGGCCAGTCCGCGCATGTGGCGGGCTTCGGCGCCCGCGCCCAGCGCGGTAAAGCTGCTGGAACGCGCCCGCGAGCGTTACGATCTTAAGCCGCTGGTGATCCATGACAACTACCTGATCAACTTGGCGTCCTGCACCGAGACCGCTGCGGGTGCGGTCGACTGCGGCGTTTCGCGGCGAGATCGAGCGGGCGATCGCGATCGGCGCCGAATACTTGGTTGCGCATCCCGGGAACTGCAAGGGTCATTCGGTGGAGCAGGGCATCGATGCAGTGATTCGATCGCTGGCTGAAGCGGCGCAGGGTATCGACACGTCGAATCTCACCGTGCTGCTGGAAAACACGGCCGGTGCCGGCGCGGTTCTAGGCAGCCGCTTCGAAGAGTTGGGCGTGATGCGCCAGTTCGCGGCCGAGCTGACCGATTTGAAGATCGGATTCTGTATCGACACCTGCCATTGCCTGGCTTCCGGACTACAACGTCAGCAGCGCGGCCGGATTGAAGGAAACAGTGGCCGAGATGGATCGCGTGCTGGGAATCGAAAACGTGCGCGTAATCCACGCCAACGATTCCAAAGGGGCGCTGGGTCGCACCTGGACCGGCATCAACATATCGGACTTGGGTTTATTGGAGAGGACGGGTTTCGCCGCATCCTCAACCATCCGAAGCTTCGAACCAAGGCTTTATTCTTGAGACTCCGGTGGATGAAGAAGACGACGAGTTGAGGAACATGGAAATGTTGAAAGAGCTATCCCGTAAGAAGGGGCTAGACTAACGCTGCCGGGCGCCGCGTTTTCGAGTGGCCCCAGCTAATGCGCGCAGGGCATCGTTGGCTTTCTTGGAATTTCCGAATGTAGCGGCCACGTCGGGGTCCAGCACAACTACGACGCTACCGGGGACATAGCTCGATGCATAAACATTTCTCCGAGCCTTACTGAAGTCGTACTCCGGAAGTATTTCGTCAGCATCGGCCAGTGTCGCCGCTGGTCGCTTAGTTTGAGCCTTCTTCATAATCTTTCCGTCGCAACGGGTTACTTGTCGCGCACTATAATCCGAATCGCATCCCGGCGATCCGTGAACATGACAGCTAACAAGCGCTGGCCACTTGACCGCCCGAGGAGAACTAGCCTTTCTTCATCTTCAGAATGCCGCCAATCCGTGACGATCCGTCCCAGCGGATCGCCAAAGACGGTTGCAGCCTCAGCGAACGACACGCTGTGCTTTGCGAAGTTTGCCGCGTCTTTTCGCGGATCCCATTCAAACTCCAGCGCCAAACATCATTATAGCGGGCATCCCTATCATCAACCACTTGAAGGTCCCACCAAAGCCTTTATTCTCGCGCCTCCTGTTAATGAAGGGGCGAGGAGTTGACGAACATGGGAAACGGGAGAAATGGTGCCGGAAGCGATGAGCCGCGGGCTGGGCGCATAGGCCTACGTTCCTAGCGGCGTACCATAAAGGCAAGATGAGAATCGCACAGGCGTTGTTGATAACGGATGGAACCATCTTATTCTGCTATGGCGCAGTCTCACTCCTGTTTGTGCCTGGGGCAATGCACGAGGCGTATCTCTCCTCCGGTCGATTGCTCTACGGTGTGCTGCCCGTTACTCTCGGTCTAGGTTCGCTCGCGTGTGCTGTCTGGGTTGGTTTGACTGGGTCGAATGTCAAGAACTCCTAGCAGGACTTCGCTCGGCTAATCCGGCGCGAGAGTGCCTCACACCGCTATATTGGAGAGGACGGGCTTCGCCGCAACCAACCACCACGAAGCTTCGTCACCAGCCTCTGAAAAAGCTATGCCGGAAAAGCAGTACGACCATAACCAGATCGAATTGAAGTGGAGCGAGCGGTGGGCCAACGCGTCGCTCTTCGAAGCCGAAGAGAACTCGAGCAAGCCCAAGTTCTACGTGCTTGAAATGCTGCCTTATCCGAGCGGCACGCTGCACATCGGGCACATCCGCAACTACACCATCGGCGATGCGCTGGCGCGCTACAAACGCATGCGCGGTTTTAACGTTTTGCACCCCATGGGCTGGGACGCCTTCGGACTGCCGGCCGAGAACGCGGCTATCGCGAACAACCGCGATCCCTATGAATGGACCAAGTCCAACATCGAGAACATGAAGCGGCAGCACCGGCGCATGGGCTTCAGTTATGACTGGTCGCGCGAGGTGACCACCTGCGATCCCGAGTATTACCACTGGAACCAGTGGTTTTTCTTGAAGATGTTGGAGCGCGGCCTCGCTTATCGCAAGAACGCGTTGGTTAACTGGTGCAACGAATGCGGAACGGTGCTCGCGAACGAGCAAGTGGTGGATGGCTGCTGTTGGCGTCACGAATCGACGCCGGTAGAGCAGCGCGCCATCGAACAATGGTTCCTGCGGATCACCAGTTACGCTGATGAACTACTGGCCGCGACCAAAGAGTTGGAAGAGGGCTGGCCAGAGCGCGTGCTGCTCATGCAGCGCAATTGGATTGGGCGATCGGAAGGCGCGGAGATCGATTTTCATCTCGAGGGCAGCGGGAAGCCCATCCGCGTATTCACCACGCGCGTGGACACTATCTATGGCGCAACCTGCGTGATTCTTGCGCCGGAGCATCCGCTAGTTGCGGAGCTTGCGTCCGCCGACTTGAAAGGGCTAGTGAAGCAGATGATCGATGCGCGGGCTTCCAAAGGGCCTGGCGACGTCGAGAAGGAAGGCTTGTTCACGGGTAGCTACGCGATCAATCCCTTTAGTGGCGAGCGAGTCCCGATCTGGATCGGCAACTTCGTGCTGATGGGCTACGGCACGGGAGCCATCATGGCGGTGCCGGCGCACGATCAGCGCGATTTCGAATTTTGCACGCAGTACGGGATTGCGATTCGTCCCGTGGTCGAGCCAACTCAACCTGTGCTGGCCGTGATATGGCCCTTTGTCGATGACGGACGTCTTCGGGAGTCCGGCGAGTTCACCGGGCTCTTGAGCGCCGAAGCTCGTCGTGTGATGAGCGCCAAAGCTGAGGCAGAGGGCTTCGGGAAGGGCGCGGTCACGTTCCGCATCAAGGACTGGGGCATTTCGCGCCAGCGCTATTGGGGCACGCCGATTCCTATCATTTATTGCCCGAAGTGCGGCATGGTTCCCGTGCCGGAGACTGATTTGCCGGTCGTCCTCCCGCTCAAGGTTCCCATCGGCGGCAAGGGCCGCTCGCCTTTGGAAAATGTTCCAGAGTTCGTCAATGTGAAGTGTCCCAAATGCGGCGATCCAGCCAAGCGCGAGACCGATACCATGGACACGTTTATCGATTCGTCCTGGTATTTCTATCGTTACTGCGATCCGCACAATTCGAATGCGCCGTTCGATTCCAAGAAGATCGCCTATTGGTTTCCGATCGATCAATACATCGGCGGCGTCGAACACGCCATCTTGCACTTAATCTATTCCAGATTTTGGACAAAAATGATGCGCGATCTCGGTTTGATCTCGAACAACGAGCCGACCACGCGCCTCTTCACGCAGGGCATGGTGATCAAAGACGGCGCGAAGATGTCGAAGTCCAAGGGCAACGTCGTCAGCGCCGACAGCATGATTGAGCGCTTCGGCGCCGACACGGGTCGTCTATTTGAGTTGTTCGCCGCTCCGCCTGAGCGCGAGATGGATTGGACCGACGCCGGAGCGATCGGGGCTTATAGCTTCCTCGGACGCGTTTATCGATTCGTCACCCGCAACATCGGTCAAGGCCCCGCGGAACCTACGCCGGCTGACCGAAAAGCTTTGCGGAAGCTCCATCAGACGCTAAAGCAAATCACCGACGATTTCGAAAGCCGCTGGCACTTCAATACTTCCATCGCTGCGTTGATGGGTCTCATGAACGTGCTGACGGATCTCGAGAAGGATTTGTCCGCGCCGGTGCTCAGCGAAGTCATCGAGAAGCTCACGTTGATGCTCGAACCCTTCGCGCCTTATGTCGCCGAAGAAATGTGGGAAGAGCAGGGACGTAAGGGCCCCGTGTTTCATCATGCCTGGCCCACTTACGATCCGGAACTCGCTCGCGAAGACGAAGCCGAAGTCGTGATCCAGGTGAACGGCAAGCTGCGCGGACGAATGAATGTCGCATTCGGCACCCCAGGTGAAGCGCTGGAAAAACTCGCTCTCGGCGACCCCAAGGTTATTCCGTTGCTGGATGGCAAACAGGTGGTGAAAGTGATCGTCGTTCCGGATAAACTAGTGAATATTGTTCTTAGGTAAGATCACCATCTTCGTGCTGATCCCGTCCGCATGGCTTGCGGCGCAGCCCGAAAAGACGGCCTGGGAAGTCTTGAAGCCTGGGCTCTCCGACACAAATCCTCTCACCCGGCGCCAGGCCGTGACAGCCGCGGGATCCATCGGGCTCGATCCGGAAGCTGTGCGCCTGGTCGAAGAAGCGCTCAAGGATCACGATTCGTTTATTCGCGCCACCGCGGCCGCGGAGTTGGGCGAGATGAGATCCCGGCAGTCGTTCCCAGCGTTGAAAGCCGCGCTCGACGATTCTTCGGGCGAAGTCGGATTCGCCGCTGCGCAAGCGCTGTGGGACATGGGCGACAAAACCGGCCGCGGTTTCATGGAAGACGTCGTCGCCGGCCAGCAGGAAGCCACAGACGCCGGGGTAAAAGGTGCGCTCCACCGGGCCGACCGGCTGCGTCACGATCCCAAGGCGATGGCGGTGCTCGGCGCCAAATCGGCATCCGGCGCCCTATTGGGGCCGTTCAACATCGGCGTCTTGGCCGCCGAGCAGGTTTTCAAGAACACCAAGGTAGCTGCCCGGATGCAAGCCTTGAACCTACTCGCCGAAGACTGCGATATCCAGACCCAGAAGCTGCTCGAATCAGCCTCCACGGGCGACAAGAATTGGGCCGTTAAAGCCGCTGCTGCCAAGGCTTTAGGGCGATGCGGCAACCCCGCCGCGATCCCGAAACTGGAGCAGAATTTGGCGGATTCCAACCCGGCGGTCAAATTCATGTCCGCGGCGGCCGTTATTCGGCTCAGCCGGAGCCCGAATGCGCGGTTTCAACCTCCCAGGCGCGTTAAATCCCACTCGAACCGGAAGCTCCGCTGGCAATGGAGTCACACAGGGAGGGGTGCCTCCCAGGAGCGCCCCAAGCCTTAGTGGTGGCATCGCCAAAGTGTTAGTGCACTGAGAGTAAACACAAAAAGTACTTTCCTTCTGATTTTGACTCGTGGCACAATCCATTAAGGCCGAAAGTGGCCCAAAGTGGACAAAAGTGGAAGAGCACCCTCAGACAACGCCCGTGGAGCCCCCTCGTGGCTTCTTTTCGGCCCACGTGGACGACAAGGGCAGGCTCAAACTTCCTGTGGATTTACAGCAATACCTGGCGGCGATCGGGGATGAGAAGCTCTTTGTGACTAGCGTCGGACGACCGCATAGCTCGAATCTACCCCATTTCCGTGTGGAAGGGAAACGAAAAAGTTTTGGCGGAGCTGGCTACCGAAGATCCCGATGCCGCCGAGGCGCTCTCAGTTCGTGACGAACGATTATGGCGCCGATGCCAAGGTAGACCCGCAAGGGCGCGTGACGTTGCCGACTGATTTGCGGCGAGCGCTGGCTTTGGAGAATCAGGAAGTACGCCTGGATTGTTCGCAAGGCGTGATCAGCATCTATTCGAAGACGGAATATGAAGCGCGTAAGCGGCAGGCCAAGGATAACCTGGCGGAGAAGCTGAAGATGGCCAAACTGAAAGGATTCAAGTAGCGGCCATGTATGCATGTTCCGGTCATGCTCGCCGAATGCCTGGAGTACCTGGCAGTGCGGCCGGACGGCGTGTACTTGGATACGACTGCGGGATTAGGCGGACATTCGGGCGCAATCGCGGAACGGTTAAGCTACGGGGTTTGTGATTGCAAACGATCGCGACGCGGAATCGTTGGAGCAGGCGAAACTGAACACTTCGCAGTGGGCGGATCGAATCCGCTTTCACCACGGAGCGTTTTCGGAATTGCGCTCCGCGCTGGCCAAATTGCGGCGTCGATCAGGTGGACGGATTGCTGGCCGACCTGGGCGTAAGCCGCTATCAACTGACGGAGCCGGAGCGCGGCTTCTCGTTGATGGCCGACGGCCCTCTGGATATGCGGCAGGATCGCAGCCAGGAGCTGACCGCGGCCGAGATTGTGAATTTTACCCCAGAAAAGGAACTGGCCGACTTGATCTATCAATTCGGCGAGGAAAGGAGGTCGCGGAGAATCAGCAGAGCAATCGTCCGGGCGCGGCCAATCCACACGACCCTGCGATTGGCGCAGGCAATCGAGGAGGCCGTGCCCCGTACGAGCAGAATACATCCGGCCACGCAAACCTTTCAGGCGTTGCGCATGGCGGTGAACGACGAGCAAGGGGAGTTGGACCAATTGCTTGCCGCCGCGCCGGGGTTGGTGAGAAGCGGCGGACGCATGGTGGTGCTTTCGTTCATGTCGCTCGAAGATCGAAAAGTAAAGCAGTGCTTTCAAACGCTGGCGCGTGCGGGACAAGCTTCGATACTTACCAAGCACGTGGTCAGGCCGTCATCCGAGGAAACAGCAATTAACCCTCCCTCGCGGAGCGCCAAGCTCCGGGCAGTGGAGATGAAGTAACGGGAAGAAAATGGCAACTCTCGCAACCATAATGGACCGATTCACGACAGCGAACGGCGCCTCTGGCGACTCTTCGCGGCCTAGGGTGATGGACAACGAGGATCCTTTCGAGGTTCCCCAGTTCCCGAATGAAGATGTGTATCTGTACATCAAGCACATCGATAACTCGCGCGTGCTGCGCGAAGCGGATCCGGCTGCCCGAAAGGTTTGTTGGCGTCTGATTGGCTCGTCCTTTGCCTTTGCGGTGCTGGTGATCGGGTTGCTGCTTCCGTCCTTGAATCAACTGATGGCCGGCTATCGGATGGAGGCTTTGCGCCAGGAGCGGCAGCGCTTGGAGCTGGATCGGGCTTCGCTCGAACTGGCGGAGACCAAGTTGCTAAGCCCGGCGCGGCTGGAAGAGCTGGCGCGCATGCAGCGCTTTGTCGATCCGGCGCCCGAGGCCGTGGTTTATCTGGACGCCAATAAGTCCGATCAAATTCTGGCCAAGAAGTAACCATTTACGAGGCGCGATTTTCTTGAGGTAAGGTATGAATCCGCTGGCGATACGACGTGTGCACGTGTTGGTCCGCGTGGCCTTTGTTTGGGCCGCCCTGATCGCCGCCCGCCTGATTCAATTGCAAGTGGTTCAGCATCATCAATACGCCCAGTTGGCGCGCGACCAACAGGAAAAATTGGAAGAGATCAAGGCGCCGCGCGGCGCGATTCTCGACCGCTACGGCCAGCGCCTGGCGATGAGCTTGCCCGCCGAGTCGGTCGTGCTGGATCCTCTGCGCGTACCGGACCTGTCCGTGGCGGCTGATGTTCTCGCAAACGTTCTGAGCTTGAACGCCCGGGACCTGTTGGCGGATCTGAGAACGGCTGTCGACAAACATCGCGGTTTTCTGTGGGTGAAACGCAAGATCACGCCGGAGGAATCCAAGCGGCTGCGCGATCTGAACCTGGAGTGGATCGAGTTCCGCACGGAGAGCCAGCGCTATTATCCGAACCGGTCATTGGCGGCGCACGTCATCGGCAGCGTCGATTTTGCAGAGGAAGGCAATGGCGGTGTAGAACAAAGCCTGAACGAGGAATTGCAAGGGCACGCCGGCGAGTTGCTGGTGACCGCCGACGTGCAAAAGCGCGGCTTTGCGTCCAGCATGCAGCGCGAAGCTGAGCCCGGCCAGGACGTTCGCCTGACCATCGATTCGCGAATCCAATCCGTAGCGGAGCAGGAGTTGGCGAAAATGGTGGCCCAGCACCACGCCAAGTCCGGCAGCCTGGTGGCGATGGATCCGCGCACTGGCGATATCCTCGCGATGGCCAACGTTCCGACCTTCGATCCGAACGAGCCGCCCAAGCCCGGCGACATTGGCTCGCGTGAAAATCTGGCCGTCTCAGCGCCCTTTGAGCCTGGGTCTGTCTACAAGGTAATCACGCTTTCTTCGGCGCTCGAAACAACGCATTTGCGCCCCGAGTCGATGATCAATTGCGGCAACGGAAGCATCAACCTATTTGGCCGCATCATTCACGATCACAGCCGCTATGCCGCTTTAACGATGGCGGACGTCCTGGCGCGGTCGAGTAACATAGGCGCCATCAACATCGGCCTGCAAGTAGGCGAAAAGAATCTGTACCAATATATTCGCCGCTTTGGGTTCGGCAAGAAAATTGGTCTGCCGCTTCCCGGTGAATCCGCCGGGATGGTCCGGCCTTTGCGGGTTTGGGACAAGAGTTCTATCGGATCTGTCGCGATGGGACACGAAATCGGTGTCACTGCTTTACAGTTGGCGCAGGCCTGCGCGGTGATCGCGAGCGGAGGCTTCCTTATTAAGCCCCGGCTGCGGATGGATGCGCCGACTACGGCGCCGGTGCGCGTTCTTCGGCCCGAAACCGCTATTACCATGCGCGGCATGATGGAAGGCGTTGTTCTCAAACCGTATGGAACTGGGCACAAATACGCCCGCCTGCTGGGTTATACGTCGGCGGGAAAAACCGGCACGGCGCAAATATACGATTTCAAAACGCGCCAATACACGCATCTTTATAACGCGTCGTTCATGGGATTTGCGCCTGTAACCAATCCGAGGATCGTGATTGTAGTCACGATCAACGGAACGGAGGGCACGGCCGGTTACGGCGGACCAACTTCGGCCCCCGTATTCCGCGAAGTGGCTGCGGCCGGGCTGCGCATCATGGATGTGCCGAAAGATTTGCCAGAAATGCTTTCTCCCGAGGGTAGCGATCAGGCTGACGACAACGACATAGCGATCGCGGATCTTGGTTCTTCCACCCCTCCCCCGCTGGTCCAAGCGGACGATGCCGTTGCTGCCGACGACCGACCGGCCGCCTCCGCAAACAATGCTTTGGGCCAGCGGGTTCTTTTAGCTCGAAACGGAAATTTACAGCAGGATTTGGCTGGGCCGCGCGTGCCGGACTTTCAAGGCAAAACCGTCCGCAACGTGATTCAGCAAGCCGCCGCGCTCGGCATCCAGGTGGAGTTCACGGGCAGTGGAGTCGCACGTTCGCAGGCTCCCGGGCCGGGCGCGATTTTGCCCTCGGGGAGTTGGGTTCGCGTGCAATTTGGCCGCTAGCGAGGCCGCATGACGATCGAGCAGGTTCTCCTGGGCGTTCGGGTCCGGAAGGAGCTGCTCAGGGATTTGGGGAAACTGTCTGTCGCCGGCTTGGAATACGATTCACGGCGGGTGCAGCCGGGATTTCTGTTCTTTGCGTTTCCTGGCGCGCGCGTGGATGGCCGCGAATTTGCCCAGCAGGCAGTCGACAAAGGCGCCATCGCCGTGGCCAGCGAGCTTCCGGCGCCGGAGGGTTTCGGCGGAGCTTGGATCGAAGTTGAGCATGGCCGGCAAGCCCTGGCGCTGGCCGCGCGCAATTTCTATGGGAAGCCGGATGAAAGGCTAAAGCTGACGGGCGTCACGGGGACTAACGGAAAAACGACCACCACCTTTCTGATCGATGCGGTGCTGCGCGCCGCCGGGATCACAACGGCCATGGTGGGGACTATCGAATATCGACTGGCCGGGGAGGTTCGTCCGGCCGTCAACACCACGCCCGAATCGCTGGACCTCTACCGCATGTTCCAGGAGCTGGAAGCGTTGGGTGGTACCCACGCCAGCATGGAAGTTTCATCCCATGCGCTGGCCCTGGGACGCGTCTACGGGATGACGTTTCACACCGCCGTATTTACCAATCTCACGCGCGATCACCTGGATTTTCACCACAGCATGGAAGAGTATTTCGCGGCCAAGCGATTGTTGTTCGCGCCCCAGGGAACAGCAGCCCCTCCCCTTTGGGCGGTGATCAACTTTGACGATCCGTTTGGCCGTCGAGATTCAGCCCGCCCCGAACACTCTCCGCTATGGGTTCGAAGAAGGCGCGGACCTGCGCGGGTCGTCGCTCAATATGAATTTCGACGGCCTGCGCTTCACCGTGCAGCATGGCGCCGCAGCGAGTGGAGTTGACTTCGCCGTTGGTGGGCAAATTCAACGCCTACAATATCCTGGCGGCTTGCGGAGCCGGGCTCAGCTATGGCTTGAGTTGGAATACCATCTCCACCGCCATCGCGAATTGCCCGCGCGTGCCGGGCCGCTTCGAGAGCGTCCAGCAAGGCCAGCCGTTTCTGGTGGTGGTGGATTACGCCCACACCGACGACGCACTGCGCAACATTATTTCGGTGGCGCGCGAACTGCATCCCAAGCGCGTGATCACGCTGTTCGGCTGCGGAGGGGACCGCGACCGGTCCAAGCGCCCGTTGATGGGCCAGGCGGCATCAGCAAGCCAGCGATTTTGTGGTGCTGACGTCCGACAATCCGCGCTCGGAAGATCCCATCGCCATCATGAACGACGCACTGGTGGGGCTTCGCCGTTTTGACACACCGCACATCGTGGAGCCGGATCGCGCCAAAGCCATCCGCGCGGCGTTGCGGGAGGCGGGCGCCGGTGACATCGTGATTTTGGCCGGAAAAGGGCACGAAACGTATCAGGTGTTGAAAGATCGAGTCATTCATTTTGACGATCGCGAGGTGGCACGGGACGTGCTTCGGGAGTTAGGGTGGAGTTCGAAGTGACGGAAGTTGCGCAAGCACTCGGGCTCAGCGTCAACAGTCCACGCCCGGGTCACGGGCTGGAGTATCGATTCGCGCAGCGTCGCCACCGGGCGATCTGTTCTTTGCCCTGCGCGGTCCCAATCACGATGGCAACGCGTATGTGGACCAAGTGCTCGGCAAGGGCGCGGTGGCGGCAGTCGCGAACGAGGCTAAAGCCGGGGACGGTTTTGGTGGTTCCCGACACGCTTGCGGCGTTGCAGAGCACAGCGACTTGGGCATTGCGGCAATGGGGCGGAGAAGTGATCGGAGTAACCGGCAGCGCCGGCAAGACATCCACCAAAGATGTGATCGCCGCCATGCTGGCGGTCGGCGTGCCGGTAGGAAAGACCATCGGAAACCTGAACAACCACGTGGGAGTGCCGCTGTCGATTCTGCGTTTGCCGGGTGAAGCGCGCGTCGCGGTGCTCGAGATGGGGATGAATCATCCAGGCGAAATTCGGGAGTTATGCGCCATCGCGCATCCGCGCATCGGAGTGGTCACCAACGTCGGCTATGCGCACATGTGGGCGTTCGATTCCATCGAAGGCGTGGCGGCGGCCAAGCGCGAGCTGATCGAATCGCTGCCCGCCGATGGTGTCGCGGTACTCAATGCGGACGATCCACTGGTCAGCAAGTTCCGCGAAGTCCATCGTAACTACACCATCACTTTCGGGATCAACTCGCCTGCCGATATTCGTGCCGACGATGTGCAACTGAGCGACCACGGCGTGAGTTTCAAGGTGGATGGCGTGCCGTTCGAAAGCGCGTTGATCGGGCGCCACAGCGTGTTAAACATTCTTGCGGGTCTCGCGGTCGCGTCACTTTACGGCATCCGCCCCGCGCAACTCACCGAGGTGGTCAGGGATCTGTCCGCGCCACCCATGCGCGGCCAGAGGATGGTCCACGACGGCGTCGTCATTTTGAACGATTGCTATAACTCCAGTCCCGATGCGGCGCGAGCGATGATCGACGTTCTTCGCGACACTCCAGCGCAACGCCGGATCGCGGTACTGGGCGAGATGCTCGAACTGGGAGCATGGTCTGAGTCGCTGCATCGTGACCTGGGCAGCTACGCCGCCGCGAACGGAATCGATTTGCTTGCTAGGAATACGCGGTCGACGCTGATCATCTGGTGGAAGCGGCGAGAGAGTCAGGAATGACGGCAGAAGCCGCGTTATTTTTCGCCGACGCCCCCGCGGCAGGCGAATACTTGCGGCGGATGGCGCATCCCGGCGACGTGATTTTGTTTAAGGGTTCGCGAGGCACGCACGTCGAGCACGCCCTGGAGAGGTTTGTCGCGCGAGACCCAACTAAATGCTCTACTGGCTGTTCTACGAAAAGCTGTTTCATCGCTACACGCCGTTCCGCATATTCGGGTACGCGACGTTTCGCACCGCGTTCGCAGCCATAACGGCGCTGTTTCTGTGCCTGGCGCTGGGGCCCTGGCTGATCGCCAAGCTGCGCGAATTCCAGATCGGCCAATACATTCGCGAGGACGGACCCAAGTCGCACATGAAGAAGGCCGGCACGCCGACCATGGGCGGCATTCTCATCATCATCTCGATCGTGGTGCCGACGCTGCTGTGGGCGAATCTGACGAATCCCTACGTCTGGATCGCGATGTTCGGACTGGTCAGTTTCGGGGCTGATCGGCTTCTGGGACGACTACGCCAAGATCCGGCGCAAGCAGAACCTGGGCCTGACAGTGAAGCAGAAGCTCGGGCTGCAAGTGGTGGCGGCTCTGTTGGTCGGTTTCATGCTGCTGACGCTGCACGCGCAGAAGGCTTATTCCACCAGCATGAACGTGCCGTTCTTCAAATCGTTCAAGCCGGACCTGCTGATCGATTCCATGCTGCGCAACTGGTACACCTACCCGCTTGCGTTCGTGTTTTTCTTCGCGTTCATGCTGCTGGTGATTGTCGGATCGTCGGACGCCGTGAATCTCACCGACGGGCTGGACGGCTTGGCGATTGGCCTGATGCTGATCGCTTCATTCGCCATGACGGCCCTGACCTATGTCACCGGTCACGCCCAGTTTGCCGAATATCTCGATCTGGCGCGGCTGCCGGGCGCGTCCGAGTTGACCATCTTTTGCAGCTCCATGGTGGGTGCGTCGCTGGGATTTCTCTGGTACAACGCGCATCCGGCCGAAATCTTCATGGGCGACGTCGGATCGCTTGCTCTAGGCGGCGCGCTAGGCGTGGTTGCGGTGCTGATCAAGCAGGAGATTCTGCTGATCTTCATCGGCGGAGTTTACGTGATCGAAGCGCTCTCAGTGATTCTGCAAGTGGGCAGCTACAAGCTCCGCAAGAAGCGAATCTTCAGAATGGCGCCCATTCACCATCATTTCGAACAGCTGGGATGGGAGGAGTCGAAGATCATCACGCGGTTTTGGATCTTGGGATTGGTGATGGCGCTGTTCGCGCTGACGACGTTGAAGCTGCGGTAGTCGAAATGCGGAAGCTAGACGGTGCGCGCGTAGTGGTGGTGGGAATGGGGCTTTCGGGTGTGGCCGCGGTGAGATTGCTAGTCCGGGAGCATTCTTTGGTTCGAGCAGTGGATGAAAAGCAAAAGGGCGAAATCGAAGGCGTGACAATTGAACCTCAAACCGAAGCGGCGTTCCGTGATGCGGAGCTGGTGGTGATTTCACCGGGGGTCCCCTCCGATTTGGACGTTACTTGCGCCGGTGCGCGCGCGTGGCGTTCCCGTGATTGGGGAGTTGGAGCTCGCTGCGCCGTTCTTAGAAGGCCACAACATCGGCATCACTGGAACAAACGGAAAGACCACGACCACCGCTCTTACCGGGCATATTCTGAGAGATTCGAAAATTTCTTGCCAAGTGGGCGGGAACATCGGTACGCCGCCTACCGCGATGACTGCGACTGCTCGCCCCGGTCAATGGAACGTTCTGGAACTGTCCAGCTTTCAATTGGAAACAATCGAGACGTTTCGCGCCCCGATTGCGGTATGTCTTAACGTGACGCAGAACCATCTCGACCGGCATCATACTTTCGAAAGCTACGTCAACGCTAAGGCGCGCCTGTTTGAAACACAAGGTCCGGACGATCTTGCAATTCTAAACGCCGATGATCCGGTGTGCGCGAGCTTCGCAAAAAGAACGCCAGCCAAGACCGAGTGGTTCAACGCCGGCAGCACCTTTCTCGAAGGGGACGTGATTCACCTTGAGGGTTCAGCTCTGATGAACGTTCATGACCTGCGGCTGCGCGGGCGGCATAACTATGAAAACGTAATGGCGGCGGCGCTGATCGCGATCAATGCCGGTTCAGAGCGGAGTCAAATCGCCAACGCGGCGGCGACCTTCGCTCCCGTGGAGCATCGGCTGGAGTTCGTTCGCACCATCAACGGGGTCGGCTATTACAACGACTCGAAAGCCACCAGCGTAGACGCCACGCTGAAGGCCATCAGCGCGTTCGACGGCGGGCTCTGGATCATTCTGGGCGGCAAGGACAAAGACAGCGATTACACCGTGCTGCGTGATCCTCTCCGCGCCAAAGCCCGCGCTGCCTTGTTGATTGGCTCCGCCGCGCCGAAAATCGCCAAGCACCTGGGTGACGCCGTGCCAATCATTCCATGCGGAACTCTGGCTGCCGCCATCGACCAAGCTTCGCGCGTCCGCCGTTCCGGGCGATACGGTATTGCTTGCGCCGGCTTGCGCCAGCTTCGATCAATTCGATAGCTATGAGCACCGTGGCCGCGTCTTCAAAGAGCTTGTCAATGTGTTAGCGGAGGGACCCAGGTAAATGGCTCAGCGCCTGAAATCCGATTGGTTGTTGTTCGGCACTGTGGTGGCCATGGTGGGCTTCGGTCTGGTGATGGTCTACAGCGCGTCGTCAGTGACGGCCGAACTCAACCCACGCATCAATTCCAGCTATTACTACGCCTGGCATCAGTTGATTTGGGCCGCAGTCTCATTCATCGCGCTGATGTTCTTCAAGCGGCGCGATTACCGCATGCTGCAAAGCCCCACCTGGGCCTTTGGCTCGCTCGGCATGGTGCTGTTCCTGCAGATCCTGGTCTTTTTCCTCGATAGCAAGACGCACCGCTGGTTCCGGTTGCAAGGCGTTGGCACGCTGCAGCCGTCGGAATTCGCCAAGCCGGCTCTCATCATTTTCTTCGCTTACTTTGTCACGCAGAAACGGGAGGCCATCAACACGCGGCGCACCATCGTAGCCGCCTCGCTGGCGCTGGCGGTACTGGCTGCCACGGTCGGATTGGGCGACCTCGGCACTGCGATCGTCCTCATCGTTCCGGCGGCCGTCGTGTTTTACGTGGCCGGCCTGGAGCGCAAGTTTGTCGCGGCGGCGCTCGCGGTCGGCGCGCTGGTCGCCATTGGATTTGTTGCAGCTAAGCCCTACCGCATGGCGCGAATCGTAGGCTTCTTCGACCCGGAATACAAAGTGATCGACACGCTGGATCCCGACGGCCGAATCAAGAAATACATCAGCCAGTCGGTGACCACGCGCGACGCGGGCTATCAGGTTCGCCAGTCCAAAATCGCGGTCGGTAGCGGCGGAGTGCTTGGGCTGGGTCTGATGCAAGGCAAGCAAAAGATCCTGTATCTACCGGAAGCGCACACCGATTTTATCTATGCCGTGGTTGGCGAAGAGCTGGGATTGTGGGGCTGCGGGGCGGTCCTGGCCGGATTCCTGGTGATCCTGGGGCGGGGCGTGCAACTGTATTGGGTGGCGCATGATGACTTCGGAAAATACCTGGCGCTGGGAGTCACCTCATCCATTGTTATCCAAGCCATGATCAACATGAGTGTGGTGCTTGGCATGGGACCCACCAAGGGGATCCCGCTTCCAATGATCAGCGCGGGCGGAAGCTCGCTGATGAGCACCCTCATTTGCCTGGGAATGCTGCTCAGCGTTAGCGAACATTCCGGATACTGAACGAAACACTGAGCGAAATGATGGAAAACGGATGGCGACGATCGTGATGGCTGGTGGAGGGACGGGAGGGCATGTGATGCCGCTGCTGGCGGTGGCGCGCGAGCTTGCATCCAGCGGCCACCAATCCGTTTTCATCGGAACGCGCACCGGCTTTGAGGCCAGGTTGGTGCCTCCCTCGGGCTTTCCGCTGGAGTTCATCGAGATTGGCGGACTCAATCGAGTAGGAATGTTACGGACGATCCGCACGCTCGGCCAACTGCCCTTCAGCGTGCGCCGCTCTGCTCAGTTGCTGGCCAAGCACCAAGCTTCCGCCGTCTTCAGCCTGGGCGGTTATGCGGCAGGCCCGGTCGTGATCGCCGCGCTGTGGAAGCACGTGCCGCTGGTGGTAATGGAGCCGAACGCCATGCCGGGGCTCACCAATCGTCAAATCGGCCGGTTCGTCAATCGGGCGTTGTTGAGCTTTCCCGATGCCGCGCGCTATTTCCCGCCCGGGAAATCGGAGATCACCGGCCTGCCCGTCCGGCCCGAATTCTTCCGTATCGCTCCCAAACAACGCGAAGCCAAGCTCACCATCCTGGTCACCGGCGGAAGCCAGGGGTCGCGCTCCTTGAACGAGGCGGCGCGCGGAAGTTGGGCCTATTTTCGCGAAGCGCAGTTCCCGGTGCGCTTCATTCATCAAACTGGGACCGCCGCTTACGCTACCCTGTCGCAGAAATTGGCTGAAAGCGGCGTCGAGGGCGAGGTGGCGCCCTTCATTGAGGACATGCCTGGAGCGTTTGCCCGCGCCGACCTGGTGATTTGCCGCTCTGGAGCCGGAGCGGCGGCCGAACTGGCAGCGGCCGGAAAACCGTCCATCCTGGTTCCTTTTCCGCACTCCACCGATCAGCACCAGCTTCGTAACGCCGAAGCGTTTCAGAAGGCCGGCGCGGCAATTCTGATACCTGATCATGAGATGGACGGCGGCCGCCTTTTTGAAGAAGTGGAAAAACTGAGAGCGCGTCCTGAAATGTTACAGCGCATGGGTGAGCGTGCCCGGTCTTTCGCCCATCCGGATGCCGCCCGCCGCGCAGCAGGCGTGCTTGAAACAGCGATGGTACATTGACATTCAACGCGAAAGCCGAAACAATACAAGATTAAAATGTTTTTTAAGCCGCAGCACTTGCACTTCGTGGGAATCGGCGGCATTGGCATGAGCGGAATCGCCGAAGTGTTGTTGAATTTGGGATACCAGATCAGCGGCTCGGACCTGAAGTTGAGCCCGACCACGGATCGCTTGGCGTCGCTTGGCGCGCGCATTTATGAAGGGCACTCCGCGGGCAACATTACCGGAGCGAAGGCCATCGTGGTGAGTTCGGCTGTGGATGCAGCCAATCCAGAAGTTCAGGAAGCCCGCCGTTCGATGATCCCGGTGATCCCGCGTGGTGAGCTACTGGCCGAGTTGATGCGCCTGAAGTACGGCGTCGCAATCGCGGGAAGCCATGGCAAAACGACGACTACGTCCATGACAGCCACCGTGCTGAATGCCGGCGGGTTGGACCCTACCGTGGTGGTCGGCGGGAAGGCCGCTTCCATGGGCGGCGCCAACGCGCGTGTGGGCCAGAGCGATTTCCTGGTGGTCGAATCGGACGAAAGCGATGGGTCGTTTCTAAAGCTCAGCCCGATCCTGGTGGTTGTCACCAATATCGACCGCGAGCATCTGGATCACTATCCGTCCATCACTGAGATTCGCGCGGCGTTCCTCGAGTTCATGCAAAAGGTCCCGTTCTACGGCGCGGCCATCCTGTGCATGGATGACGAAAACATCCAGCAGCTTCTTCCCGCCGTGAATCGCCGCGTGATCACCTATGGGCGCAGCCAGCAAGCCAGCCTGCAAATTTACGATTTGGATTGTGGGGCCTTCGAGAGCCGGTTTTCGGTTCGGGCGCGCGGCCGCGATTTAGGGTCCTTTCACTTGCGCGTGCCGGGCGTGCACAACGTGCTGAACGCCACGGCCGCCATCGCAGTCGGCCTCGAGTTGGACATCCGGCTGGAATCGATTCGGGAAGCCATCGCGAGTTACGCGGGTGTCGATCGCCGCTTTCAAGTGCGTGGCCAGGCTCGCGGCGTAACGGTGATTGACGATTACGGCCATCATCCCACCGAGATCCGCGCTACCCTCGCTGCCGCTCAGCTTTGCAAATTCCAGCGCGTTCACGCAGTTTTTCAGCCTCATCGCTACACGCGCACGCTACATCTGATGGATGAATTTGCGAAGAGCTTTCATCAGGCCGACGTGGTCTACGTGCTCGACATTTATGCCGCGTCGGAGGCGCCGATTGAGGGCGTCACCGGCCGATCGCTAGCCGATCGGATCCGCGAGTTCGGGCATCGCTGCGTGCAGTACACCGGCACCATCGATCAAACCGTCGAAGCGGTCCTCGAAAAGGTGCGCGATCAGGATGTCGTTCTGACGCTCGGCGCCGGCAACGTCTGGCAGGTGGGCGATCGCGTTCTCGCCAAGCTCAGGGAGGCGGCGTAAGTGGCGTCTGAATCTACCGCCAAGTCCAAATCTCGGAGCACCCCGGCCAAGCGGCTTCTTCTGCGCTTCGGCGGCATTGCCATCGCAGTCGGCGTGGTGCTCAGCGGCGCAATTTATGCTTCCGATCGTTTCGCGCAGTTCTTGATTCGCGATACGCGCTTCTTTTTGCCTGGCCCTCCCGATTACGGGCTCGAGAGCACCAACCTCGAAGTGCACGGAATTCGATACGCGTCGCGCCAACAGGTACTGCGGCTCTTTGAGCCCGATTATGGCCGCAGCCTCTATCTTTTTCCACTGACGGTGCGCCGGAAAGAACTGCTCGGCGTCCATTGGGTGCACGACGCCTCCGTCGCCCGCATCTGGCCAAACCGCGTGGTCGTGCAGGTTACCGAACGTAAGCCGGCAGCGTTCATCAAACTGCCCGCCGAGGCCATGCAGCGTTGGGCGCTGATCGACGACGAGGGCGTAATTCTCGATCCTCCGCCGAAGACCGCGTTTCAGCTCCCGGTCTTATCCGGCGTAAGCAGTGGCGAAAGCCAGGAGAAGCGCGGCGTTCGCGTGCGCCGCATGCAGCGGCTGATGAAGGACCTCGGACCGATGGCCGAGAACGTGTCCGAAGTCGACGCCGCCGATTTGGACGACTTGAAGATCACTGAGCAGGAAGGCGGCACTGCAGTCACCTTGATGCTCGGCGACCACAACTTTGCGTCGCGCCTTCGGAACTTCCTCGGACACTACCAGGACATCCACCGAAACATGCCGCAGGCCACCTCGTTTGACTTGCGGCTCGACGATCGCATTACCGGCTTGGAGGCTTCTCGCGATGCCCGATAGACCTCAGATCGCCGTTGGTCTCGACCTCGGAAGCGCTTCCACGCGCTGTCTGATTCTTTTGCTGGAAGGCGGCCGGTTGCGCTATGCCGGGCATAGCGAGATTCCCTCCGATGGCTGGGCCAAAGGCAAGCTCGCCGACCAGCAGGCCGTGACAACCGGCGTGCGCGCCGCGGTGCGCGAAGCCGAAGCGCTGGCCCATGTTTCCGTGGATACGCTGGTGCTGGGCATGGGTGGCGCAAGCGTGGACGGTTGTAATAGCCGCGGCATCTATGAATTCGCCCGCCCGCGCCCGGTGACTATCGACGACATGGCCTACGCGGTGGAGCGCAGCGAGCAAGTGCGTCTGGAAGAAGATCGCATGATCCTGCACTTGTTCCCGCAGGATTTCACGCTGGACGGCCGTTCCGGCAAACGCTATCCGCGCGGTTCCATCTGCTCGCGCCTGGAAGCCAACGTTCACATCGTCACCTGTTCCGAGCAAGAGCACCATGCCATTTTGCACGCCGTCCACCAAGCCTCCTACGCCGTCGAAGAATCGATGTTTGAGCCCGTGGCCACAGCATATTCCGCGGTGAATCGCGACGATCGCAATCGCGGCGTGGCGGTGGTCGACATCGGCAAGCACTCCACCGACTTGGTTGTTTATGACGGCGAAGCGGTGTTGCTGGCCCGCAGCCTGGCCATTTCGGCGGATCACTTCACCCGCGACGTCGCCGTCGGCTTAACGGTCCAATACAACGACGCCGAGCGTCTCAAGATCGAATACGGATGCGCCATGCTCGGGCTCACGTCGGACAACAGTTATATTGAGGTGCCCTCCAACGAAGGACGCCTGCCGCGTGAAGCCCCGCGCAAGCAGCTCAACGAAATTTTGGAAGCGCGCGCGGAGGAGTTGTTCATCCATGTCGGCTCCGAGCTGGTCACCATCGGCATGGACCAAAAGCTGTTGGAAGGCGTCATTTTGGCCGGTGGGGGAGCCATGCTGAACGGCATGTGCGATATGGCCGAGCGGGTGCTGAACTGTCCCGCGCGCAACGCCATACCTGAAGGAATCCAGGATCTTCCGGACGATCTCTGCAGTCCGGCATGGTCCACCGCGTCCGGACTGGCGCGGTATTCGGCGCGGTTGAAGACCAATCGGGAGACCAAGCGCAGGGCTCCCGGCATCATGGGCATGTTGTTTCGATAGTTTCTAAGATCACAGGAGGCTTTGAATGGACGCATTGAAGTTCGCCATACAGGAAGAGGCCCTCGCAGGCACCAAGATCAAAGTAGTGGGCGTCGGCGGCGGAGGGTCGAACGCAGTGGCCCGCATGATGAACGAGGGTCTCAGCGGCGTCGAATTTCACATTATGAACACCGATGTGCAGGCCCTCAACGCCTCGCCGGTCCCGAACAAGCTCGCCATCGGCTCGAAAGTCACCAACGGTCTGGGCGCCGGATCCGATCCTTCCTTGGGACGGCAGGCCGCGCTGGAAGACACCGAGCGCATCATCGAAGTGTTGGAAGGCGCCGACATGGTGTTTGTCACAGCGGGATTGGGCGGTGGCACTGGCACCGGCGCCGCGCCCGTAGTCGCATCGCTCGCCAAAGAACTGAATGCGCTCACCGTCGCGGTAGTCACGAAGCCGTTCGCGTTCGAAGGGCCGCGCCGAATGAAGCAGGCCGATCGCGGATTATCGGAGCTCGGTGGAACCGTGGACACCGTCATCACCGTCCCCAATGACCGTTTGCTCGAGCTAGTCCCGCGCGGTACCAGTTTCTTCGAGGCGTTCCGTGTTGCCGACGATATTCTGCGGCAGGCTGTGCAAGGCATCAGCGATATCATCACTACTCCCGGATTGATCAACCGCGACTTCTCCGACATTCGCGCCATCATGCTTGGCATGGGTTACGCGATGATGGGAACCGCGTCGGCATCGGGCGAAAACGCCTCCATCGAAGCGGCCCGCCAGGCCATCAGCTCGCCGCTCATGGAAGAGGGCGGCGTCAAGGGCGCGCGCGGGGTCCTGATCAACATTACCGGCTCCAGCAAGCTCAGCTTGCACGATGTGAACGAAGCTTGCTCGCTGATCCGCGGCGCCACTGCCAATGAAGATGCCCAGATCAATTTCGGCGTCGTGATGAACGAATCGCTGAAGGACGTCGTGAAGATCACGGTGATCGCCACCGGATTCCAGCGCGACAATCTGCCGCAACTAGCTCGGCGCGCGGCGGCTTCGGCGTCCATGGTGGAACCGCTGGTTTTTGAGAACCTTCCCCCGGCTCCGCCGCCAGTCACCGAGCCCCTGTTCAGTAGCGGATTGCCCAGCGGCTCGTCGTTTTTCCGCGAAATGCCGCCGGCTCCCGAACCTGAACCGGAGCCGGCCATCGCTTCGGACCCCGTGACAGTCGATGACCTGGAAGTCCCCGCATTCATGCGCCGGGAACGAAGGATGTATCAATAAATTTCGGGATCCGTGTTCATCAGCGTTAATCTGTGGCTGGCAGCTTTGATCCAGGGCTACTGAAATACCGCCCGCACCCGCGATCCGCTCTGAATCGGCTTCTCCGATGTCAGCACCACCGCGTCGCCGTCGTTTAATCCGGAAAGCACCTGCGATTTCGTGTAGGTCGAAATGCCCAGGCTTACTTTGCGCCACATCACGCGGTCGCCGTCCAGCAGTAGCACGCCCGTTTCGGTGCCCTGCCGCCGCACCGCTTCCTTCGGAATCGCGATCGCATTTTCCACCACGCTGGCCTGAATGTCGGCGTTGATGTTGGCATTCGCCAGTAAATCTCGATCCGGATTCTCGATTACGCAGCCCACCTCACCCACCTGCCGCGTACCCAGAGGCACAATCTGCGCCGGAAGCTTATCTACTTTGCCCTTCCATTGATGTCCGGGAAGAGCGTCCCACGTGATTGCTACCGCTTCGCCTTGGCGCACCTTGCCGAGATCCGGCTCGTCGACGTAAACCTCAACGCGCACGCGCTCCAGCCGACCCACCTTCGCAATCGGATCGCCCGGATTGAGGTAGGAGCCTTGCTTCAGATCGAAGTCGTACAGCGTTCCGTCCATGGGAGCGCGAATCACGCTCAAGTCGAGATTGGTTTGCGCCACCGCGGCGCTGGATTGGGCCTGCTGCAATCGGGCCTTCGCGATGTCCCGGTCGGTCCCGGTGACCAGCGCGGCCTTGTTCTTTTCGAGCGACTGGATTTTCAGCTGCAGTTGCTCCACCAGTTGGTGCGCGGTGTCCAACTCTTGGCGGGTGGCGGCCTGTTTCGCAACCAATCGATCCAACGCTTCGTAACCCTTCTGCGCGGCGTCCAGATCGAGCCGTGTGCGCGCCAAATCCGCCTCGATTTGCTGGCGCTCGGCAACACGCCCGCCTTGGGTCAACACCTGCTCCTGCGCTTGCGCTTCTTGTATGGCCGCTTGAGCCTTGGATAAATCGGCGCTGGCGACGCGCGTGTCCAGTTCCACCAGCGGATCGCCCTTTCGCACGTACTGGCCTTTGGTTACTAATGTTCGCGTGATCACTCCCATGCGTTCCGAGCGCACCGGCATCCACTCGATCGGTTCTACCTTGCCGTTGGTGTTCAGCGAATTGATCAGCGTTTCGCGCTTGACCTTAGTAAAAACCACTTCCGGCGGCGACGATTTTCTCATCGCCACCCACGCCACGATCCCCGCCCCGCCTAGTAAAAGAATCGCGAGCCAGATTCGGCTACGCCTCACGAATAGGACCTCGAATGTTGTTGAGCAATTCCCATTTTCCCAGAATCTATTCCAAGACTACCAGGATGTCGCCGGCGCTCACGGTTTCGCCTTCGCGGGCGCGTATCTCGATTACGCGGCCTGGACGCGCGGCTTTCAGTTCGTTCTGCATCTTCATCGCTTCCACCACCACTAAACCTTGCCCAACATCCACCTGATCTCCCTGCTCCACCAGGACGCGGACCACTTTGCCAGGCATGGGCGCGGTCACGTTCTGGCGTCCCGACCCGATGGCGGCGCGTGAGCTTTGGCTGGCATCCCGTGGATTGCGGACTTCCACTCGAAATCGCCGGCCTGCCACGCTCGCGGTCAGTCCTTCAGGCGACGGTTGAAAATGGATCTCGTAGCTGGCCCCCTCCAGTAGCACCCAATAAACGCCCGGTTCCACCTGCCGCACACTGTCGAGCTGCTGGGAATCCACCGGAATGGGACGCCCGTCCACCAGCACTTGCAACTTCATCGGAGGAGTTGGCTCCGCCCTTGAATTACCCACTCGCTATCCGAGCTGGCCGTTTTTTCGGGACGTTGGCGGTGGTCTCTCGCATGCGCGGCTGCGGCCAGGGCGACAGCCAAGTCGACTTGTGCGCCTGGCTCGCTTCGCGGCTTTCGTCGGGCCAGGAAATCGGCTATGAATTCGGTCGATATGTTTCCCGCTCGAAATTCTGGATCATTCAGAATCTCGCGAAAGAACGCCAAGTTCGTTTCCACCCCGGTGATCGTGTATTCGCCCAACGCGCGCTCCAGCCGCTGAATGGCGCTGTTCCGGTCCGGTCCGAAAGTCACCAGCTTCGCGAGCAGTGGATCGTACTCCAGCGGCACCGTCCACCCCGGATAGATCCCGGAATCCAGCCGCACGCCGGGACCGCTGGGCTCCCGCAGTTGTGCGATCGTTCCCGGTGAAGGAAAAAAGTTCGCCTCCGGATCCTCGGCGCAGACGCGGCATTCCATCGCCCATCCGCGCCAGGCTACATCCTTCTGCGAGAACGGCAGAGCCTCGCCCGCCGCAATACGCAATTGCAGTTGCACCAGATCGAATCCGGTGATCAGCTCCGTCACCGGATGCTCCACCTGCAGGCGCGTGTTCACTTCCAGAAAATAGAAATTGCCGCGATTGTCGGCCAGAAACTCCACGGTACCCAGATTGTCGTAGCCCGCGGCGCGCGCAATCTTTAGCGCCGCTTCACCCATCGCGGACCGCATCTCGGGATGCTGCGCCACCCACGGCGACGGGCACTCCTCGATGATTTTTTGATGCCGCCGCTGCACCGAACATTCACGCTCTCCCAGGTGCACCAGATTTCCGTAGTGGTCGCCCGCAATCTGGATTTCGATGTGCCTCGGGCGTTCGATCACTTTCTCGATGTAGATCTCGCCGTTTTGAAACGCGCGCTCCGCTTCGCTGGTTGCGTCCCGAATGGCAGCTTCCAGCTCGCTCTCTTCGTCGACCCGCCGCATGCCCTTGCCGCCGCCGCCCGCCGCTGCTTTCAGCAACACGGGATAACCGATTTCGTGCGCCAGCGCTCGTGCGTGGTCCAACTTGCCGACGGGCTCTTCGCTGCCCGGTACCACCGGAGCTCCCGCCTTCTTGGCTAATGTTCGTGCCGCAGTTTTTGATCCCAGGCTGCGAATCGATGCAGCGGATGGTCCGACGAAAACGAATCCCTCCCGCGCGCATGCCGCCGCGAACTCCGCGTTCTCGCTCAAGAAGCCGTAGCCGGGATGGATCGCGTCTGCCCGATGCTTCTTCGCGGCTTCGAGGATGCGATCCTGGCGCAGGTAGCTTTCGGACGAAGCCGCCGGTCCGATATGCTCCGCTTCATCGGCCATGCGCACATGCAGCGAGCCGCGATCGGCATCGGAAAAGACCGCGATACTGCTTATGTTCATGTCGCGCAGCGCGCGAATGATGCGCACGGCGATTTCGCCACGATTGGCGATCAAGACCCGCCCAAACATGCACCGGCATTGTAACAGAGGACGGGCGGCGGCCTGTCGGAGTAATCTAAACCAAGTGGACAACGAAGAGTTTCGGCAATACGGGCACGATGTGGTGGACTGGCTGGCGGACTATCTGAAAAACATTCGGCAGTATCCGGTATTGCCGGACATGCGCCCCGGCGAGCTCGTCGATCGTTTGCCGGCCCAGGCCCCCGACCTCGGCGAGCCCATGGACGCGATTCTGGAGGATTTTCAGCGCTCCATCGTTCCCGCCCTCACGCACTGGAACCATCCGCGGTTCTTCGCCTACTTCGCCATCTCGGCCTCGCCCCCTGGGATTCTCGCTGAGATGCTGGCAGCCGGGCTCAACGTCAACGGGATGCTGTGGAAGAGCTGCCCCGCGCTCACCGAGCTCGAACAAGTGACACTGGGCTGGCTCCGCCAGTGGATCGGCCTGCCGGAGGAATTCTTTGGCATCATCTATGACACTGCGTCCGTGAGCACGCTGCATGCGATCGCAGCTGCCCGCGAGATGGCGGATCCCGAAACCCGCACTCGCGGCAACTCCGGCGGCTTGGTCATGTATACCTCCGAACACGCCCACTCCTCGGTGGAGAAAGCCGGCATCACGCTCGGCATTGGCCAGGACAACATTCGCAAGATTCCGGTGGACGACGCTTTCCGCATGCGCGTGGACGTATTGCGCGACACCGTCGCAGCCGATCAACGCGCGGGCAAGCGGCCGTTCTGCATTGTTCCGACGGTGGGGACCACGTCGACAACCAGCATCGATCCCGTGAATGCCGTCGCCGACGTCGCCGAAGAGTGTGGAGCATGGCTACATGTAGATGCTGCGTATGGAGGCGCAGCGGCCGTCCTTCCCGAACTGCAATCCATTCTCGATGGCGCATCGCGCGCGGACTCTCTGGTAGTGAATCCGCACAAATGGCTATTCACGCCGGTCGACTTGAGCGCGTTCTACACGCGTAAGCCCGAAATCTTGCGTCGGGCGTTCTCGCTGGTGCCGGAATACTTGCGAACCGCCGAGGATCCCCGCGCCTTGAATTACATGGACTACGGTGTGCAGTTAGGCCGCCGTTTTCGCGCTCTGAAACTGTGGTTCATCATGCGGCATTACGGCCGCGAAGGGATCGCCGAGCTCATTCGCGCGCACATCGGATACGCGCAGCGTTTCGCGGCCTTGATTCGCGAGCACCCGGACTTCGAGCTGGCTGCGCCCACGCCGTTTTCTCTGATCTGTTTCCGTTATCTCGGCTCCGATGACGAGAACCGCGCGCTGCTCGAGGCCGTGAATTCCTCCGGCAAAGCGTTCCTGTCGCATACCGTGCTCAACGGCCAATTCGTGCTTCGGCTGGCCATCGGCAATATGGGCACGCAATGGGAGGATGTGCAGGAGACTTGGAACCTGATCCGGCAGGCCGCGAAGAAGCCGGTCTAACGAGCCTTTACGACGTTCTCTGTAGCAGAAATTCGTCCACCGTGCTCAGTAACAGCGACGGATGTACCGGTTTCGAAATATAGCCGCTCATGCCGGCTTCCAGGCACCGCTCTTTATCGCCGTTCATGGCGTGCGCCGTCATGGCAATGATCGGAAGCTGCTTCCAGCGCGCCTCCTTGCGGATTAGCCGGGTTGCTTCCAGGCCGTCCAGCACCGGCATCTGCACGTCCATCAAAACCAGATCGAAAGCTTGGCTTCCTTCCAGCTTGTTGAGCGCCTCCTGGCCGTCGTTGGCCAGTTCGATGTAGAAGCCCCGCTTGCGCAGAACCGCGGTGACCACTTTCTGGTTCACTTGATTGTCTTCCACCACTAAAATGCGGGCGATATGGCCGGACCCGCCAACAGGTGGCGCCGCAAGCGCCGGAGCAGTGCTCGGTTGCGGTACGCTCTCGGCCTCCGACGCTTCACACTGCAGCGTTACGGTAAACGCAGTTCCGCGGCCAAGTTCGCTGTTCACGTTAATCTCGCCCCCATGCAACTTCGCCAATTTCCTCGTGATGGCCAGGCCCAAGCCAGTCCCGCCGTACTTGCGGCTTACGCTGCGGTCAGCCTGGGTGAATTCGTCGAAGATGGACAACAGTTTGTCGGCTGGAATCCCGGTGCCGCTGTCCTGCACCGTAAATCGAAGCGCAAACTCCGATCTGCCTGTGAATTGACCGTCGATCCGCACCTCGATCGAACCGTGCTCGGTGAACTTCACGGCATTGCTGATCAGATTGGCCAGAATCTGCCGGATGCGCAGAGGATCTCCGGTTATTTGCTGCGGCACGTCGGGCGACACTTCGGAAAGTAGCGCCACCGAATTTTCCTGGGCCTTCGGCTGATGGGCCCTAATGCAATCCGCCACCAGGCCGCGCACATCGAAGGAGATCTTTTCCAGCGTCATTTTTCCTGCTTCGATCTTGGAGAGATCCAGAATGTCGTTCAACAAGGACAGCAGCGATTGCGCGCACTGCTGCGCGGTTTGCAGTTGTTCCGCTAGGTCCTGGCTCAAATCGCGATCCAGCGCGATATCCAACATCCCAATGACCCCGTTCATGGGCGTCCGCAGCTCGTGGGAAATGTTGGCCAGAAATTCGCTCTTCGCCTGGTTAGCCGCCTGCGCCGTGCGCGTGGCTTCCGCCAGTTGATCGGTGCGGTCCTTCACCTTCTGCTCCAGCAATTTCTTCTGCTCGCGAAGCTGCTTCTCGGAAGCCGCCAGCGCCTCTATCATGCGGTTGAAGCTCTCGCCCAGGAACTCGATCTCGTCGCCGGTCTTAATTACCTCGATCGGTTCCAGGCGTCCGTCTCGTGCCGACGTAATCCCGGCCTGCAGCAGCCTGAGCGGCCTGCCCAGGAAACGAGTGGTGAACCGCCAGATGGCCGCCGCTACCAGCACAATCACCAGGCACAGCAGCAACCCTTTGGCGGTGCTGAAATTGTGCAGATCGTACCCGAAAATGATCGCGGCCACCCAAAAAACCAAGATGCCCGCAAACAATGCGAACTTTGTGGCAAGTGAACCCAACGGCGCCCGGCGCGCTGGCGTGGCTTCGGCAGTCGAGGACTCACCCGTCGAGGGCTCGGCCATCATACTCGTCCATCGGCTTTCCTAAGGTCCGCTGTATAAGGGATAAGCCTTAGCGTCCCTCCGCGCCCTGCGTTCAGCCTGCCCGCCAATGCTATCTTGGACAACGTGAGTCGCCTTAGCACGCATCTGTGCGGCATCCAACTCGTGAATCCCGTCATTGCTGCGTCTGGAACGTATGGCTATGGCGTGGAATTTGCCAGCGTCGCCGACTTGAATGCCATGGGCGGTCTGGTTACCAAAGGCCTCTCGCGGGAACCCATCGCCGGCAATCCGCCGCCGCGCATTTGGGAAGCCGAGGGCGGCATGATCAACTCCATCGGCTTGCAGAACATCGGCGTGCGCGCCTTCGTCGCAGAGAAACTCCCGGCCCTGCGCAATCTGCGAACTGCGATCTTCGCCAATGTCTTCGGGTACACGCCGCAGGATTATGCCGAGGTGATCCGTGTCCTGGAGGACGCCGAAGGCATCGCCGGATACGAATTGAATGTTTCTTGTCCCAATACCAGCCACGGCGGCATCTACTTCTCTAGTGATCCTGCGTTGCTGGCTGAACTGGTGAATCTGGTTCGCCCACTGGCCCGGCGTCCATTGATTGTGAAACTGTCTCCCAACGTCGCGCGCATCGAACCTTTGGCAACGGCCGCCGAGCAGTCGGGCGCCGACGCCATCAGCCTGGTGAACACCTTTGTTTCTCTCGCTATCGATGCCCGCGCCCGCCGGCCTCGCATCGGAGCGGGCTTCGGAGGTTTATCTGGCCCGGCCATTAAGCCTATCGCGCTTCGCTTCGTCTATGAAGCGGCTAAGTCCGTGCGGATTCCGGTGATTGGGCTCGGTGGCATCCGCACTGGTGAAGATGCAGCCGAGTTTCTGGTAGCCGGAGCCTCCGCCGTTCAAGTGGGGACAGCGAATTTTTGGGATCCGGCCGCGCCTGTCCGTATCGCGCGCGAGTTGGACGAGCATCTGAAAAAAGAGAACGTCGCGAACGTTCGAGAACTAGTGGGGACTCTGCAGATATGAAAGAAACGATTTCGACCGACAAGGCGCCCAAAGCCATTGGCCCTTACTCGCAGGCGGTGATCCATGGCGGTATCGTGTACCTGAGCGGCCAGATCGCCATCGAGCCGGCCAACAATAAGGTAATCGAAGGCGGCATCTCGGCCCAGACAGAGCGCGTGCTCGAAAACGTGAAGGCTATTTTGGAATCCTGTGGCGCTTCGCTCGAATCGGTCCTCAAGACCACGGTCTTCTTGAAGGATATGGGCGACTTTACTCCCATGAACCAGACCTATGAGCGCTACTTCCCGAAAAATCCGCCCGCCCGATCTACCATTCAGGCCGCCCGGCTACCGCGCGATGTCAGTGTTGAAATCGAGGTCATCGCCGCCATCCTGGACCCCGAAGACCTTACTGAACCACAACTTTGAGGGAGTGGCCGCTCAGTGCGCCGAATACTGCGGCTGCGGTGGATTCAGCGTGATATCCAGCGTCTTCTTCTCTTCATCCACATCGAAGTTCTGGCCGAAGGTCTGGTAGTTCTTGGCAATGATCTGTATTAGGATGGTCCCCTGCGGGATGGGCGGAATTTTGGCTAAGCCTTCCTGATTGGTGCGCAGTTCCCACTCCTTGCGGATCTTCTTGCCAAACTTCGCCAGGTCATGCCCCTTGACGAACTTGACGATCACGCTGGCGCCCTCCACGGGCTTGCCGCCTGGGCTCTTCACCGAAATCGTGAGGGTGGTCATATCCGCTCCCAGCATCGGTAATAACAGAGAGAGCGAAAGGATTAGCACGCGCATAGGTTCATCATAGTTCACGCAACATCCGGGAGTAGGAACTCTTGCCGCTGTCCCGCTGCTTGCGATACAGCCTCGGCCGCCAGATACCCGCTCCGAACCGCGCCTTCCATGGTGGCCGGCCAGCCGGATCGCGTCCAATCGCCTGCCAGGAAGAAGTTTGGGAACTTGGTCGCGCTCACCGGCCGCCTTTTCTCCAAGCCGGCGCCCGCTGAAAACGTCGCGCGAATTTCCTTCACCACATGCGCCTTTTCGATTTTGGCTTCCTTGACGAGTGGAAAAAAATCGGCCAATTCGCTCAACGCCAGGGCAATCACTTCGGCGCGCGGCATCTCCACCAAACTTCGTGACGCGCTCACCACCAATTGCAAATATCGGCCGTCGGATTTGTTGAACATCCATTGGATGGTCCGATCCAGCAATGTGGCATGCGGCAACTGCGTAATGCTGCGATCGAACCACAAGTGAATGCCTGTGATCGGCGAGTGCTCGAAGCCGTCCAGGTTCAAATCCAAGCTCCGGTATCAGCGCCGGCACCCGCTCGAACGGCAAAGCGGAAACGTAATAATCGGCCGTGTGCCGCTCCCCGCCGGCCATCACCCCGGCGATCGCTCCATTTTCGACGATCACCTGCTCCACCGGTTCCCTGGGATGCAATTGAACATTGCCGATCGCGCCGCCACGCTTCCGGACCATACAGATCGCCCAACGGCACCGCGGGAATCCCCATCTCGTACGTATTCGCGCGCGCCAGGAAGCCCAGCCAGAACACCTGAAATCCGTGGCTTGCGGCCATACGATCCAGATCTTCGTTCACCGCGCTCACCAGAACCTGATTCCAGAAGCGCCCGATCGCTCGCTCGGTCTGGCGCTTTTCGCGCAGCCAGTCGAGCATCGTGATCCGGTCCAGATCCCGCCGCCGTCCATGCTCGTTCCGGATGGCCAACAGGCGCTCGGGCGATCCCGATTTTGTCTGAAAGCCCGAGAAAAGTCAGCTTCTGGAAACTGCCGGTGAAGTGCAGCGGCGCGGGCAGCGCGCCTGCTTCCAGGATCGACGTCCGTCCGCCCGGTTCAATAAAGTAAAACCGCTTGTGAAATTGAATCCGGTCCGCCACGCCCAGGCGCCCATAGAAATCCATCAAGTTGACGCAGCAGCGCAGCAGCACGTGCTGGCAATTATCGATGACTTCGGCATTGTCGCCGGGCACCGGATAGGATGTCGCGCGGCCACCCAGAAAGGGCCGGGCTTCGAATAAATCCACCTGGAATCCCGATTGGCCCAGCGCGGCGGCCGAGGCCAGGCCAGCCAGACCTCCGCCAATCACAATCGCTGAGGGCATCCAAACCTAGGAGAGAAAGTGGGGCTTGAGCAACGTCTCAGCCCAACACTGGCAATCGCGCGCGATGGCCTCCGCCGCCTCCGCTGCCATTAATCAGCAGCACGGCGATGGACAGCACAACCACGAGAAATACGATGTCGGATAGATCGAATTGCATCGATTTCAGGTATCAGATTAGCACACTAGACCGGCCGCGCCCTTGGTACTAGGCGGAGTTGACCGTGCGCGCCGTCGACGCCCGCGAAACCACGTTTTCGATCAGTCGGAGGCCGCAATCACCGTCTAAAGTCAGGATCGATTCGGGATGAAACTGCACCGCTTCGATCGGCAACTCCCGGTGCCGTACTCCCATGATCACGCCGTCTTCCGATTCGGCCGTCACTTCCAGGCAGGCCGGCAACATCTCCTTGCGAGCGAACAGCGAATGATATCGGCCTACTTTGAAACTCTCCGGCAGCCCTTCAAAAACGCCCAGGCCGCGGTGAACCACGGTGGATGGCTTGCCATGCACCGGATAGTCCAGCACTCCCAACTCGCCGCCAAACGCTTCTACGATTCCCTGCAGTCCCAGACACACGCCAAACACCGGAATGCCGGCACGCGCGGCGAACTTCACTAAATCCGGCACGCCGAAATCGGACGGACGGCCTGGACCCGGCGAGATCAGAATCAGATTCGGCGCATAGTCCAGAATCAGATGCTCAGGAACTCCCGCGCGATAGGTCGCCACCTCGGCGCCGGTTTGCCGCGCGTAGTTGGACAGCGTGTGGATAAAGCAGTCATCGTTGTCCACCAACAGCAGCTTGATTCCCTCGCCAGGCCGCCGCCCATGCGATTCCGCCGCTCCCGCTTTCGGCAGGCCGCGCAAAGACCGGAAGAACCCGGTGGCTTTCAGGCGCGTCTCCTGCTCCTCCAACTCCGGAACCGAATCGTAGAGCAGGGTCGCCCCGGCGCTATAACGTGCGATTCCGTCGCGCAGATGCACGGTGCGGATCAGAATGCCAGTATTGATGTCGCCGTTCAGCGACAGCATGCCCACCGCCCCTCCGTACCACCCGCGGGCGTCTTGCTCCAGATCTTCAATGGCCTGAGCCGCCGCCTTCTTAGGCGCGCCCATAATGGTCACCGCCCACATGTGCGTGAGAAACGCGTCCAGCGAATCGAACCCAGGCTGTAAAATGCCCTCCACGTGATCCACCGTGTGGAACACGCCCGCGTAAGACTCAATCAACCGCCGGCCGATTACCTTTACCGAGCCTGGAATCGAGACCCGCGACTTGTCGTTGCGGTCCACGTCGGTGCACATGGTCAGCTCGGATTCTTCTTTGGTCGAATTCAATAATTCCCGGATATTGTCGGCGTCGCGCAGCGGATCGCCAGTGCGGCGGGCCGTTCCCGAGATCGGACAAGTTTCCACGCGATTGCCTTCCACGCGGACGAACATCTCCGGCGAAGCTCCGATCAATTGCTCGTCGCCCAGCTGCACTAAAAATTCATAGGGACTGGGACTGCCTTTCTGTATCCGACGAAATAGCGCCGAAGCGCTCTCGGAATAGTTGGCCTGGAAGGTCTGCCGCAGCACCACTTCGTAGTACTCGCCCAGGCGCATGCCTTCGCGCACCGCTTCCACCTTGGCCATATACTCCGCAGGCTGGTGGTCGCTCTCGATTTCGTTCTCGGGCCGCTTGGGCCCCCGGCGGGCGGGCGTTCCAGAGCGCGGAAGGCCTACCGTGGAGATGTCGCCCAACTCGAAATCGTAGCGAAACCGTTCGATCTGCTCCTTCTTGCGATCCATGTAGTAAATGTCGTCGCAAAGAAAAAGCTGCAAGTCTTTGTGATGTTCCTTGCGCGGCAGCTTGAGGTCGATCGGGTCGAACTGAAACAGAAGATCGTATCCGAAAGCGCCCACCAACGCGAGCCGCGTATCCTGTTCGCTCTGAAACTCGCCGATCAGAGCCCGCAGAATCGAAAAAGCCGAAGGTTGCTTGCTGCGCTCCTCTTCGGGAAACAGTGCCGGCAGCGGCTTCAAATGTCCACGGAGCGCGGTCCGCACAAATTCGAACTTTTCCCAATGCGGATGGTGTTCCAGCAGTGGAAACAGCATCTTGCAGAGCACTTCTCCACGCGCATTGAGGGGATTGAACTCGATATCCCGTCCGGTGGCGACTATTTCAATGGGAGGGCAAACCGACGCCACGTCCCAGCGCGAATATCGTTCCGGATACTCGTAGCCGGACGAAAGATAGATCCCGCGATGCCGGTCCAGCTTGTCGAGCAGCGTCCCCAGGCCTTTGTGATAGGGGATCGACGACGTCTGGCGGGTTACGCTGATTCCGCCTGGCGTCTTATAGATCAGCTTGGGCATAAACGGGACTCAGCAGGGAACCCGCTGAGTTACCAGGATAGCACCACCCTTACGTGCGGACATTCAAACAGTACCAACTGTCGCTCCGGCGCGTCTGTTACTGTAGGGACAGCTGGTGGGGACAGGGGACTGAAAGGGACGGGGATGAGATTTACTCAACGAATTATTTGGATTATGGCGGCGTCAGCCTGCCTTTTGGCCGCGCAGGACGACCCGCCCGGCCGCATCGCGCGCCTCAGTTATATCTACGGGTCGGTTTCGTTCCGTCCCGGCGAAGTGGACGAATGGGCCGCCGCCGACGTCAACCGGCCGCTCACTACCGGAGATCACGTCTACGTGGATTTCGCCGGAACCGCGGAACTGCAAATCGGCGTGGGCACGTTGCGGCTGGGATCAAAGACCACTATGGATATCCTGAACCTGGACGATTCCAACGTCCAAGTACGGCTCAGTGAAGGAACGCTGGTCATCCGCCTTCGTACGCTCGGAGATCAGGACAGTTTCGAAGTGGATACCCCGAACCTGGCTTTCTCGCTGCTGCGCACCGGCGAGTATCGGATCGATGTCAAACCTGGCGTCCCTGCCACAATGGTGATGGTGCGCGCCGGCGAAGGCGAGCTGACGGGTCCGAATCAAGCACTCACCGTGCACCCCGGCGAACAGGTCATCGTTTCTGGCGCCGATCAACCCAATTATCAGACCGTCGGCGCTCCGCCCCGCGATACGTTGGACAAATTCTCCGCCGATCGGGACCTGCGCGAAGATCAATCGGCCTCCGCTCGTTATGTGTCGCATGACATGGTGGGCTACCAGGATCTCGACAAATACGGAACCTGGCGCAACACGCCGGATAACGGCATGGTCTGGGTGCCGACCGGCATGCCAGCAGGTTGGGCGCCTTATCACAATGGACATTGGGCCTGGGTGGATCCGTGGGGCTGGACCTGGGTGGACGACGCGCCTTGGGGCTTCGCTCCGTCTCACTATGGCCGCTGGGCCTACACGGGCGGCTTTTGGGGTTGGGTCCCTGGCCCGCCGGCACAACGTCCGGTTTATGCACCGGCTTTGGTGGCCTGGGTAGGCGGTGGCGCGATAGGAGGCGGAGTGGCGTGGTTTCCGCTCGGCCCGCGAGAGGTGTATGTCCCGTCCTATCACACTAGCCCGGTCTATCTGAACCGCGTGAACGTCAGTAATACGGTGATCGTGAACAATATCACCACCGTCAACACCACCAATGTGACCTACGTCAACCGTACCGCTCCAGGAGCAGTGATGGTCGTCCAGCATGACGCCTTTGTCAATGCGAGACCGGTGCAGAGCGCTGTCGTAATAGTGACTCCCGAGCCAGATCCGATCTGCGCCCGTGGTGGCGACTGTTGCAGTTGCGCCCACGCGCGCCAGCCTGATGCGTGCACCGAGCAGGGAAGGTAGGTGGCGCAGCCTACGGCGGCGATACAAACTAACAGTGGTCGCGAAGAAAACTCCGCCTCCACCGCCGGTCCCGTTCGCTCAAAAGCAGGCCGCGCTTACGGCCAACGAGGGACGTCCTCTGGATGGCAACCAGGTACAGCAGCTCCGCCAAAAGGCGCCGCCTCGCTCAAGCCTCCCGTGCGGCAGGTGCAAGCGCGCCCGCCGATCCCAGCGGCGCAGGCTCCGCAACAGTTCCACAGCAGCTCCGTCGCAAACTCGGCCACAGCGGCCGGGCGCCCCGGCGCCAGCGCCGGCAGCGGCACGCCTTCCTCCGGCGATAACAGGTCCCGCCCAAGCGCCCATCGGCTCCACGGCAAACCCGGTTCCCGCATCGCCGGCGCCCGCCGCCCAACCCGTGCCGGGGCTCTCCAAGCCGGAACCCGTCAACTCCTGCGCCCGCCCCCGCTGCTGGTCCAGCATCCGCGCCCGCTCACCAAGTCCGTCCCGCGCGAGGAGCCCGCCAAGGAAGCCGCGCCTCCGCCGGCGCCGCAACGTCACCACAGGCCAAGCCTGCCGCGTCAGCACCAACGGCCAAACCGGCTGCCCAAGCCCCGGCGAAGCCGCCCGCCAAAGAAGATAAGGCCGAATAAGCCCAAGCAACGGGGCGGAAGATAAAAAGGACAAAGACAAGAAGGACGACAAGGACCAAGACTAGCGCGGTCGAACTATTGCAATAAGTTGTTCAACTGCTGGAACATCATCATGCACGCTGGACCTAGCGTCACCAGCAGGACCGACGGGAAGATCAGGAAGAAGACTGGGAAGATCAGCTTCACGCCGACTTTTCGGGCTTTTTCCTGCGCTTGCTGGCGAAAGCGCGTACGCAGATACTTAGCGTGTGATCGCAGCGCCGGCCCAATACTGACGCCATAGCGATCGCTATCGATCAACAGATTGGAAAGCTTGCGCAGTTCAGGATCTTTATTGCGCGCGGCCTAGTGCGCGGAACGAGTCGGCTCGGCTGCCCCCGGTTCTCAACTCCACATACAGCTGCGCCAGCTCCCCGCTCAAGTCCGGGTAGTTGCGCTTCAATCCGCGGCTGGCGTCGGCAATGGACTGATCCAGTGACTGGCCCGCTTCCATCGCCAGCACCATCAGATCCAGCGCCGCCGGAATTGCGCTGCGCAACCGCTGGCCGCGGGCGCGTACCCGCGATGCCAGCACCCGGTCGGGTAGCAGAAAGCCGATCCCCAATCCGCAAATCATCGGGATCGGCGTCAGAGCCGGCTCCTTTTGGTAAATCAGCGCTGCGATGCCCATCAACCCGGCGAAAAATAAAGCGCTGCCGCACTTGATGCCGTAAAAAATCGGCAAAGCCGCCGGCCACCGGTATCCCGCCGAGACCAGTTTGACGCGATACGGATTTTTCTCGTTCTTGGCGGCCGGGAAATTTTCGCCGATAGACTGAAAGAGATTCGCCACCGCGGATGGCGAATTGGTTAGCCCATCGGTGGGCAGGTCGCCAGCGCCCTCCACGCCACGACGCTCGCTGAGCCGCTGATATAGGTATCCGGCGGCCGCAACCGCGGTGAGAACGAATGCGAAGAAACCGGCGCCGGCCCAAATACCGATCATATCTTTATGTCCACCACGCGGGCGATCACGAAGCGCGCCAGAATCAGGCAAGTGACGGCCGCCGCAATCAGATACTTGCCATAGGGATGGTGGACCAGAATCATCAGATACGACGGATTCACCACCATCATGATCACCGCAATCACGATCGGCAGAATTGTCAGTACCGCGCCGGTGAGCTTGCCGTGCGCGGCCAACGCGCGCACTTCCCCCTTCAACGCCACCGACTCGCGCATATTCTCCGCCACCGTTCCCAGAACTTCATTCAACTTTCCGCCCGTCCGGTTTTGCAGCTGGACCGCCGATGCGAACATGCTCACTTCCAGCAGTGGCATCCGCTCCGTCAAATTGTTGAGAGCTTCCTCCCACGACCTTCCCAGATTTCCTTCCATCGCGGTCTGGTGCAACTCGGCCGCCACCGGCTGTTCGCATTCCTCCGAAATAATCTCCATCGCCGCCGCGAAAGGATGCCCGGCCCGCAGCGAACGCGCCAGTGAATCCAGCGCATCGGGAAAGTTTTCTTCAAACTTCCGGAAGCGCTTGGCGCGGCACCGCAGGATATAAAGGTACGGCAAGGCCGCCACCGCCACTGCGATCAGAAGATTCGCCCAGCCCGGGGATCCACTCGAACTGCATCGCGAACCCCAGCGCCACGCTGCTTGCCAGAAGCATCAGCAGCGTGACGCGTCCCACCGACCACGTGAGCCCCGCCTGCTGCAGATGGCGGTGCATGATCCGAATAAAATCCGACTTCTCGAGCAGACGCGCCCAGGGCGAAATGGTGCTGTACGACTCGTTTTTTAATATCTGCGGGCTCTCGTCGAGAAGGTGGTCCGATAAGTCTTCGGCCAATGCCTCAGCCCCCATGCGCTGCAGCGCAAACCACCCGATGAGCGCAGCCAGCCCGGCCGCCAGGAACGTCGTGAGAAAGACCAGAATAGAGGAGAGCGCCAGCAACTTAGTGCTCCCGGCCGGTCTGCGCGGCTGCCACTGCGGAGCTTCGTTGGATTGGATAGGCAGTCACGAAGATCACCAGATGGCGCTGCTCCCAGGAACGCCCTGGAAACAGACGGTCGGCGGCATGATCGTTCGAGCCGCTTTCCACCAGAAAGCTTGAATTCGAAGGGAAACCCGCGTCATATTTGCTGGTGGCGACGCCCGCTCCGCTGGGGTTGCTGATCTCCGGTTTCACTCGCAAACTGACCCCGCCGCCCGGCGCTGATTCGGGCGAAAACTGCACCCGAAGTTGGTAGGGCGCGGCGCCGGCCCGGTAGCTGATGGGACGGCCCACGCCGGCCATCAGTCGCTCGCCGGACACCACTTCCAGTTCATGTTTCGCTTGCAGGCCCTGGATCAATTTTGTGGCGTCTTCGCCGGCCCGGAACGAAGCCGCGCGCCAGGCCGCATCCGGACGTCCGCTGCTGATCCCGTAACCCAGCCGGGAACCCAGTTCTTCCAACGCCGAATCGCTCACATTGAGCACTTGGACGTGCAATTGGATGGGACGATCCCAACCATCCGTGCCAGAGGCGGTAGCTGCCAGCCACGGGGGTGCCAGCCACGGCCGATGGCGTTGGCTGCCCGGCTAATGCCGCTGGGCTGGTCTGGTTCGAGAAGACCGCAGCCAGCGCCATGGCGTGTTGCGTGGTGTCCCCGCATCGAACGGATTTCGCAGCGTTACCCGCATCTTTCTGCCTGCGTCGGATAGTGCAACCACGTCGGCATCCTGCGCCTTTGTCAAAACCGTCACAATGGCGCCGGGCGTGCGGTTGCATTGGGTTCCTGGCGGCGCCACCGCCAGCACTTCCACGTTTTGCAAAACGTTGCGAAGTTCTATCGCGGCTGGGGTCTCGATCCGAAACCGCCTGCAGATCCACGCGCGCTCCCGGCCGCAGCAAACTCACCAAACCATCCGACTCGGAAACCCGGATGGAGATGGCCCGCATTCCCGAAGGCACCATTCCATTGCTTGCTCCACCGTTTGCTTGACCCGCCCGCCGCCGGAGCCCGGGACACCACCCGTTCCGCCAGCAGTGGCTCATTCGTTTTTAGGGGGGTCAGAAGCGTGGCGCCCACCGCGTCATCCAGTTTGGAAAACGAACCGGACAGGATCCCAGGCGCTTCCGAGATCCGCAGGTCGCTGGCCTGGATCACCGTTCCGCGCTCCAGATCGCGCGCCGCTACTACCACCGAATGGCCCGGAATGTCGGCTGACGAATGCAGTTTCCCGGCAAATAATCCGTAAAAAATCCCAGTGGAGATGATTGCCACTACAAACGCAATCCCAAGCAGTGGAACCATATTTCTCTTCATCGCGATCGCATTCTCCCTGGAGCCGCCGCGCGCACCTCGGGCTCCTACTATCTCAACGGCTGAATTCGAGGCGCGCAGCATCGAGGTTTGCCCTAAGGGTCTAAGCTGAATCACCTTAGGCCCGCGTACCCTCGATGGCAGCGGTCAGTATTCGCGCACGAAGTTAGGGATGCCGGCGCTGTCCAGTTGGCTTTTGGCGCTGGCCAGTGAAGCGTGATCGGCGAAGGGGCCAATCAGGATGCGCAGCATTTCCGCCGTCGGTCCCGCGGCAACGTGCGGTTCAAGCCGGGCGTCGCGCAAGTGTCTGACATAACGGCGGGTCCTTTCCAGATCCAGAGCGCCAACTTGGATATAGCGTTCGCCATCCCGCGGCGCGATCATCGGAACCGCCTCGCCGGTAACAGGCTTCGGTGGTGCGGGTTCAGCCTTGGCTTGCTTCGGGGGTTCAGGCTTCGGGGCCACGGGCGCTTCGGCCTTCGGCGGCATGCTGGCTTGAATTGTCGCCGCTGGAACAACCTGAGCTACAACCGGGGCGGCCTGAGGTACGACTGGCGCGGGGCGACTGACCTTGGGGACGGGCTTGGTCTGGACGTGGGCCGTCGAGTGGGAGTGCGCCGTGACAATCCTGCCCCCCAGGTACACCGCTGCGATCAATAGTCCGAGGCACAATGTTGCCGGTATCCAGACCAGAGGCATTGGTTTCTTCCCCGCGTCCGCTGCTGTTGATAGAGCGGCAGTTGAAGTTAAATCTTGCTCTGTCGGCATGGAGGACTCGACGGGCGTCGAAGCATCGCCTTCAGTGGCAGGCCGGATATTGATCATTCTTGGGCTCTCCCCTGGCATTTCTATCGGCAGAACTGGAGGAAGCCAGAAGGGTTTTCGATAGGACTAAAGACCTCGGAGTTCTCTGCCGAACAGTACTCGTTGGGAGACAGAATCACTTGTTACGGCAACTGTTGACTGTTTGCATCGCATTGGTCGTGGCAACCTCCACGGCCGCAGCTTCGTATACACATGCGTCGGTGCCGCGCCATCATCCGCACGCGGCCGCCAAGCACGCCAAGCCACAAAAACCGCCCAAGCATATGAACGCTCACCTGAATCCGTCCAAGGTGAAACGGCAAAAGCAGCCGAAATTCTGAGCCTGGCCGGTACTCGGCGAAGGAATAGTGCTAGCCCCGTCCCTATGGGCGGTACTGAGGTCCATTCTTCCTAAGATCGCGCCGAACACTGCATTACCTTTCTTGCGCTCCGCCCCCATACTCGATTTATAGGTATGGATCTCTGGCTGCATCTCCGAAAGCTACTGGCGTATCTGGCGCCTGAGCGCGGCTATCCGGCCATTGCGAGAAAGCAAATCGCGGTTGTGGCTGCGTTGTTGGGGGTGGCCGCGATTGCCGGCGCGGTGGTGCTGACGCCCTCCCGGCACAGCAAGCCGGACGCCTGGGCCAAATTGAAGGAAGAAATTGCGAATCGCGCTCAAGTGGATCTGTTCGACGATTTCAGTACGGGTTTGGACTCTTGGCAGAGCGGCCAGAATCTAGCCAGCAGCTGGTCGTACGACAAGAACGGGTTCGTGAATCCCGGAGCTTTATCGTTGTTCGAGCCAAGCATGCGTTTGACCAACTACGATCTGGACGCACTGGTGCAAATCGAGGCCAAAGGCATCGGGCTGGCGTTTCGCGCAACTGGGCCTCGAACTTACCAGGCGGTTCGGGTCCTGGTGGAAGGCAAGGGGCCGATGCCGGCCCTGGTAGTGGAACGATATGAAGTAGCCGGAGGCCATGCGTCGCGGCCAGTTCGTGTTCGTTATCCATCGCGTTTTCAGGTAGATACGCTGTATCGCTTGCATCTGCAAGTTCGCGGCGACGCCTTCTCGCTGTACGTTCAGGGGGAATTAGTAGACTACTGGTCCGACAACCGGTTGCGGGCAGGCGGAGTGGGGCTGTTTTGCGGCCCGGGCGAACGCGCGCGAGTGGCGTGGATCCGGGTGTCGCACAATACCGACTCGATGGGACGAATGTGCTCGCTGCTGGCGTCCGCTTTGTAGTGTTAATGCGGTATTGAAATTCGCCTTTACTTAAACTTTGGCCTAAAGTCTTCCAGTAGGGTAGCCGATGAGGTACGTCATGGGACCGTCGAGTTTTTCCTCAAGTTTCGCTTTGTATTTATGGCGCTCTTCCGACTCCCCGGGAACGCTGTACCTCGCCAGCGGATTCTCCACGGCCGAAGCGCTGTGCCGCGGATTGGCCGACGAGGGGTACATCGTGAAAGTGGTCCATCCCGCCACCGACACCGAATATGAAATGCGCGATGGTGAGCTGAGGCCGTTGTCGCACGGGCTCACCCCGGCCTTTGCCTGAACCTGCCTTCGCCTATTGCGACGATTTAGCCAGCAGTGGGAGATTCGTAACCTCGGCAGTGCTGTAGGTGGGCGAAACCCGCGGATCCGGCATGGTCGCAACGTTAGAGCGACGGCCAGCCGTTCGGAACTGATAGCCTTCAAAAGCGATAGCTAACGCTGAGCCCTGGTGGCGCTTAACCGTTCCAATGGTCACCAACTGCAACGGGGTAGTTCCGTTCAGCAGACTGGGCCATTCGATCACCACTCTTAGCCTGCTTCCTTCGCGGATACTGCTGCCGCACGTAAAGAGTGCGCCACCGCTACTCACGTTGATAGTTTGTCCAATACCGGCCACAGGACCGGCCACCCCCATGGTCTGGTAACGCACATTCAACTGTAGGGGGTATCGAGATTTTGTCCGGCGTTCTTTGTCCATTGGGAGCCTCAACTCATTTCTTAAGTGACACCATGATGCAAGTTGGAGACCATCGGTATTATTTAGAGCGCAGAACGTAAGATTCCTGCTAAGTGCCTCATATCATAGCTAGATGTGAGATCCACTTGGCCATAATCCCGGCGTTCTTTGCGCGGCCTGAGAACTATTTGCTTAGTACGGTAGTCTTTCGGTTAGTACAAAGGTTGTAAGGTGCAGGTTTAGACGGCGATCCCGACACGCCAGAGAAGGTAACCGATGGCCTGCTTCAGATCCTGCCATCGAGCGCGCCACTCGCCGGGCGGGATGGACGGGCGTGGCGATCCGTAGACCTTCAATCCGCTGGATTCGAGCATCTTCTTCACCCGGAAGATGTGATAACCGTCGCTGACAACGATGGCACTCTGGAGATTCATGCGGCGCATGATTTCCACCACGGCGGCGACGCTTTGGGCGGTGCTTTCCCCTTCCCGTTCGACGACAACGGCTTCGGGAGGGACGCCGTGGGAGGTGAGATAGGCTCGGCCCACCGAGCCTTCGGTGAACACCGGATCGCCGCCCGCGCCACCGGTGGTGATCACTCGCGGGGCTAATCCCTTTAGATAAAGAAATAGCGCGTGATTCAAGCGGGCTTCGAGCACCGGAGATGGCTTTCCGCGATACTCAGCCGCGCCCAGGACCATGATGGCGTCTGCCGGCTGCGCCTCATCAATGAGGGACTCTTGCTGGATTTGCTTGGAGACGTCGGCCACCTTCAGGGACACGATCACCAGGGCCAGGAGTAGCGCAAACCCAATAATCCATTTCATGATAGAAGCGGGTTCATGATAGATTTGGCGGGCGGTTCGAAAACGTCCTCACAGTCTACTGTATGCCAACACTGGTCAGTCCGAGAAACCCGATGCTCAAGGACGTGCGCAAGGCCATTGCGCGCGGCACCGTTACGGATCAAGGCTTTGCGGTGGCAGAGAGCTTCCATTTACTGGAAGAAGCTCTGCGAAGCGACTGCGAGATCTCAGCGGTCTTTGCCGCCGAATCGGTTCGAACGGCGGTGGAAAGCCACGTTCGGGGATTGAAGAAGATCCGTGTCGGGGTGCTTTCGGACGATCTTTTTCAGAGCATTTCGTCGACCCAGGCGAGCCAGGGAGTTCTGGCGCTGGTTCGGCCTCCGCAGTGGAGCGTGGAACAGCTGTTCCGGGGACACGCTCTGACAGTCGTCTTGGACGGGCTGCAGGATCCGGGAAACGCGGGAACCGTGCTGCGGGCGGCGGAAGCTTTTGGCGCGACCGGTGTCGCGTTTCTGAAAGGGAGTACGAGTCCCTACAATCCCAAATGCCTGCGAGCGTCAGCCGGATCGATCTTCCGGATACCGGTGGTTCCAGCGCTTGATCCGGAAGTTTTTCTAGCTGCGTCCGAGCAGCGAAAGATTCCACTCTTCGCGCTGATGCCGAAGAACGCCATCGAGGTTTCCCAGGCCGATTTCAGCCGGAAGTGCGCCATTATAGTGGGCAGCGAGGGGCGGGGCGTCAGCGAATTTTTGGGTGAAAAGTCCACGCGAGTTCGCATTCCTACGGTAGGCGTGGAATCGCTCAACGCCGCTCTGGCCGCCGGGATCGCGCTCTTCGTGGCGCGAACGCAAAGGATGGCCGCCGGGTGATTTTGCTATGAGCCTGTTCGGTCCCGATCCCCTGGCAAGCTTGAAAGACGACAGCCAGCGCCCGTTAGCGGAGCGGATGCGTCCGGAAACGCTCGACGACTTTGTCGGCCAGCAGCATATTCTGGGACCGGGCAAGCCACTGCGGATGCAAATCGAGCGCGATCAGCTTGGTTCAATCATTCTGTGGGGTCCGCCCGGGGTAGGCAAAACCACGCTGGCGAGAATCATCGCGCGGATGACCCATTGCGACTTTATTCCATTCAGCGCAGTTCTCAGCGGGATCAAGGAAATCAAAGCCGTGATGGCGGACGCCGAGCGAAACCGGCGGGTCGGGCGGCGAACCTTGATCTTTATCGATGAGATTCACCGCTTCAACAAAGCGCAGCAAGATGCGTTCTTGCCGTATGTGGAACGCGGCGATATCAGTCTGATCGGCGCCACCACGGAGAATCCGTCGTTTGAAGTGATCTCGGCGCTGCTTTCGCGCACCAAAGTGTACATGCTGAAGCCGCTCTCGGAAGAGGAGATTCTGACGCTGCTCCAGCGGGCTCTGCCGGTGCTGAAGATCGGCGCTTCCGGGGACCTTTTGCGGCAGATTGCGACCTACGCGAATGGAGATGGTCGGAGCGCATATAACATCCTGGAACTGACGGCCTCGGCATCGCAAAATGGCGAGCTTACGCCGCAGGCCATCGCTGACACGCTGCAGCGCAAGACACTGCTTTACGACAAGGCGGGCGAAGAGCACTTCAATCTGATCTCGGCGCTGCACAAGTCGGTACGATCGAGCGATGCGGATGCGGCGCTCTATTGGCTCGGCCGCATGCTGGAATCGGGCGAGGACCGGATGTATATCGCGCGCCGCCTGGTGCGGATGGCGATCGAGGACATCGGCCTGGCCGATCCACGGGCTCTGGAACAATCCATCGCCGTTATGCAGGCCGTCCATTTTCTGGGAATCCCGGAGGGCGATCTGGCGCTGGGACAATTGGCGATTTACCTGGCGGTGGCTCCAAAATCCGACGCTTCCTATCAGGCTTTGAATCGGGTAATGGAAGCGGTGGAGAAGCACGTGGCTGAGCCGGTGCCATTTCATCTGCGAAACGCGGCGACCGGCGCGATGAAGCAGTGGGGGTATGGGGCCGGGTACCAGCATGCCCACAAACTGGAAGACGCCTTGCCGGACATGGAATGCCTTCCCGAATCCCTTGTAGGCACAAGGTTTTACGAGCCGACCAACCGTGGGCTAGAACAACGGATCGCCGAACGGCTGGAAGAAATTCGGTCGCGAAGGAAGAAGTAATACCCCAAAGTTTGGCAGCCGCGTACTATCCCTGAGCGGCTTAGTACCACTCCAAATTAGGAAGACTCTGCTATTTGACCCCTCGCCTGCATGACGCAATCTAGTGGTGCACGAATGGAAAGGAACTAGCAATGCTGGCGGGGGCAAAAATGAGCTTGGAAAAAGAAAAGGATGATCGCCGCAGCTCGGACCGCTTTCCGATCGAGCGGGAAGTCCGTTACAAGGTACTGAGCCGCAAGAGCAGCGCCGAGGGCGAGAGCGGTATGGGGATGACGATTAACATGAGCAGCAACGGAGTTCTGTTTACCACGGATCGATATCTGCTTCCCGGACGCCGTCTGGAAGTGTCCATTAGCTGGCCCGCTCAGTTGAACAGCAAAGTCTCCCTGAAACTGGTGGCGCGCGGCCGCGTGGTTCGCTCAGAAGAAGGCCGGGCCGCCATTGAAATTCATCAATACGAGTTCCGGACCCAAGCATCTCAAGGCCCGACGATGGTCCAATAATAGCTTCATAAAACTATCGATCATCGCGCAGTTTGGGAAGGTACACTAAGGAAGACGGGCAGAGGCCTGTTAGTTCTCGGAGGATGACCTGCCCGGATGCGAAGCCTTGCTATAATTTTCATTCTTGGGTCCGGCTTTTGCCTGGCCGATAACGCAAAATCACCTACCCTGGCGGAAGCCAAAGCCTTTCTCGATCGCGCGCAGTCCAAGTTGCTGGAGCTTACCGTAGAGGAACAGCACGCCGATTGGGTGAAGTCCACCTACATCACCTACGACACCGAGATTCTTGCGGCCAAAGCCGACGAAGACGCCATTGTCGCGACTATGCAGCTGGCTAAGGAATCCACGCGCTTCAGCCATTTGAAGATGCCGGAGGATATGGCGCGGCAGTTTCTGTTGTTGCGTTTGAATTTAACCCTGGCAGCGCCGTCCGATCCAAAAGAAGCACAGGAGCTAACCCGGATCGCCACCCGCATGGAAGGCATCTACGGCAGCGGGAAATATTGCGGCCACGATTCGGCTGCCGGACGCGAATGTCTCGACCTGGATCAGTTGAGCGACATCCTGCGCACCAGCACCGATCCCAACAAGCTGCTGGACGCCTGGCGCGGATGGCACACCATTTCGCCGCCTATGCGGCCGCTGTTCCAGAAATACGTCGAGCTGGGAAATAAAGGCGCCCGAGAATTGGGTTTCGCCGATATGGGCGCGATGTGGCGTTCGAAATATGACATGCCGCCGGAGGCCTTCCCTGCCGAGATGGACCGGCTGTGGGAGCAGGTGAAGCCGCTGTATCTTTCGCTGCACGCGTATGTGCGCTGGAAACTGCGCGAGAAATACGGCGATCTGGTCCCGGCGAACGGTCCAATTCCGGCGCATTTGCTGGGCAACATGTGGGCGCAGGAATGGCAGAACATTTATCCGCTGGTGGCGCCGAAGGACGCCGATCCGGGCTACGATTTGACGGCGATCCTGAAGGGGCGAGGCACGCAACCGGTGGATATGGTGAAGTACGGCGAGCGATTTTTCACATCGCTGGGGTTCGCGCCGCTGCCGAAGACGTTTTGGGAACGGTCGCTGTTCACGAAGCCGCGCGATCGGGACGTGGTGTGTCATGCCAGCGCCTGGGATGTGGACGCGGTGGAGGATCTGCGGATCAAGGCCTGCCTCGAGATCAATGCCGACGATTTTTTGACCGTGCATCATGAGCTAGGGCACAATTTCTATCAGCGCGCCTACGATCAGCAGCCGTACCTGTTTCGCGATAGCGCCAACGATGGGTTTCATGAAGCTATCGGAGATACCATCGCGTTGTCGGTGACGCCTGAGTATTTGAAGAAAATCGGGCTGCTGCCGACGGTGCCGGACAATTCCAAGGATATTGGTTTGCTGTTGTATAAGTCGCTGGAGAAGGTGGCGTTCCTGCCGTTTGCGTTGAAGATCGACAAATGGCGCTGGCAGGTGTTTTCGGGGCAAATCCCGCCGGAGAAATATAACGAGAGTTGGTGGAAGCTGGGTCTTGAGTATCAGGGCGTAGCGCCGCCGGTCGCTCGTAGCGAAGCGGATTTCGACCCAGGCGCGAAATATCACGTGCCGGCCAATTATCCCTACGCGCGCTATTTCCTGGCGGACATTCTGCAGTTCCAGTTTCATCGGGCGCTGTCGAAGGTGGCGGGGTGTACGACGCCGTTGAATCGCTGCTCGATTTACGAGAGCAAAGCGGCTGGCGATCGGTTGAACGCGATGCTCGCGATGGGAACCAGCCAACCATGGCCGAAGGAACTCGCGGCGCTGACCGGCCAGGAGCAAATGGACGCGACGGCGATTGTGGATTATTTCGCGCCGCTGAAGAAGTGGCTGGACGAGCAGAATAAGGGGAAGCCGGTAGGCTGGTAGTTTGCGCGACAATCAGTACATGGCGCAGCCAGTGATCGTCCGTGATTCAGAGATCATGCACGGCACGCCCGTCTTTCGGGGAACTCGAGTGCCTGCCCAGACGCTGTTCGACTACATCGAGGGCGGAGAGACGCTGGAGGACTTCCTGGAAGGATTCCCCACCGTTTCACGCGATCTGGCTCTTCAGGCGCTGGAAGAAGCGAAGCACCTGCTGCTTGCACGTTCCGGATGAAGCTCCTCATCGACGAGTGTGTTGATGAGCGCTTACGGAGTTCGTTTCCGGGGCACGACTGTTAAACGGCTCGTTACGCCAAGCTTGCTGGTCTCAAGAATGGACAGCTGCTGTCGGCTGCCGAAGCGGCGGGCTTCGACGTGTTGATCACCGTAGATCGAAGTATCCCCGATCAACAGAATCTTGAGGGCAGCAAGATCGCATTGATGATTCTCAGCTCTCCAACAAATCGACTTAGCGACTTGCGACGGTTAATTCCTTCAGCAATGGCTGCGCTTGTGTCCATTCGACCGGGCCAAGTGGAGCACGTTTCTTAGAGCAAGCACAAGCCGGACGAGGCGTCCGCCCTACGACTATTCGCTCCGCAGCGCGGTAATCGGCGAGATGGACGCCGCCACGGTGGCCGGAATCAGAGCCGCTACCAGGGAGCAGATGGCGAGCGCGCCGGCCGCGAGTCCCAGGGCGAGCGGATCCCAAAAGGACACACCGTACAACTGGCTGGAGATCAGGCGTCCGGCGGCGATCGCCAAGGGCAGGCCGAGTGCGAGCCCGATTGCCACGCGAACGAAGGCGCCACGGAGCACGTACCGAACCACACTGGCGCGGCCGGCGCCCAGGGCCATGCGAATCCCGATCTCGTTAGTTCTCTGCGCCACGGTGTATGCGGTGACTCCATAAAGTCCGACGGCTGCCAACACTAGGGCTACGACTCCAAATAATCCGGCCAGGCTGGAGACGGCGCGCTCCTGATCGAAGGTCAGTGAGACTTGCTGTTGCATGGTTCTCACGCTGTTAATGGTGAGATTGGGATCGGCCCCGGCTAAAATGCGCCTGAGCGCCGGCTCGAGAACCCCCGGTGAGAGGCTAGTTTCCAGCATCATGCCGCCGATGAAATGAGACTCCAACTCCACTCGCTTCATCAGTGGATCTTTGTAATCGACAGTCTGAGCGAGCGGCACATAAAACATCGGCCGTGCCGGTTTCGACATCTGAAAGCCCGCAAACTTCGCGTCTTGGACGATGCCGACAATTTGGAATGTGTCCACATTCTCAGGTTCGTCCAGGCCGAAATGCTGCCCAAGCGGATCTTCGCCGGTCTTGAAGAAGCGCTTGACGAATGCTTCATTGACGATGGCGACTGGCGCCGTCTTCTCGTTGTCGCCAATTGTGAAGTTTCGTCCGCGCAGGACGGTTATGCCAAAGTTCTGAAGATAGTTGGCGCTGACGCGGTCCCAGGACGCGCCCGATTCTTCGCTCATCTTGGGAGCAGGATGGCCGGACACCATTATCATTTCGCCCCAGTTGTCGGTGAGCGGATTGTACAACGCGAGTCCGGAGCCTTTTACTCCAGGCAGCACGTTCAGGCCGTCCTCCAACTGACGATACAGCGCATGCAATCTGGGCTGCGTGTAAGTGGCAGGCGGGTGATTTAACGAGATCACGACGCGCCCGTCGGTGCGGTATCCAAGATTCTGGTGCTCCAGCTTGTTGAGGCTACGCCCCAGCATAGTTGCACCCGCGACTAATACCACCGATAAAGCGGCCTGCACGATGAGGAGCGCCTGGCGAGCGAGCCCGGAGTGGTCCGTAGTGCTACGGCCTGAACCGCGTAAGGCGTCCACCGGATCGGTCCGGGTAGCAAACCAGGCGGGTGCAGCGCCGAAGATGATTCCCGTCAAAAGGGCCACTCCAAAAGCGAACGCCAGCACCATGGGCGACGGCGTAGGATCGATGGGAAGAAAATGCGAGCTGTGGAACGCCAGGACAAGAAGCAGCCGCGCGGCTGCCGTGGCAACGACCAGACCGGCAATGCCGCCCGCGATAGCCAGCAGTATGCTCTCGAGCAGCGCCTGCGCAATGATTTGGCGGCGGCTGGCGCCGACGGCGATTCGCAGGGCAGTTTGCGTGCGGCGCGCGACCGCGCGAGCCAACAGAAGGTTTGCCACATTCGCGCACGCAATCAGCAGTACCATGCCGCAAACGGCCAGCAAGATCTGGAGACTGCGTCCATACTCCTCCTTCATCTCAGCAACGCCGGCGCCCGCGGGAACCACCTTGACGGTTTGTTTGGGAAGCATCTGGACGATGTCGGCCATCCAGTTGGGCGGGTAGCCAGAGTCATGCTGCATCCACTGGCGCAGGACGCCCGTGACGCGCGGCGACATGCCGTCGATGGACGCCCCCGGACGCAGACGGCCGATGATGCGCAACCACGCGCCTATGGACTGGTGCAGCAGCGCGGATTCACCATCGATCAAGGGCTCCTGTTGCACGGGTATCCAGATATCGGCTGGATCGCTGCGCAACGTTTCGCCAAAGAACCCCGGCGGAGTGACGCCGATGATGGTAAAGGGATGCCCCTCAATGACGAAAGTTGAGCCAACGATCGAAGGGTCGGCTCCATACTCCGTCTGCCAGGCCTGATGGCTGAGCACCGCCGCCGGCGGGGATGACGGCTGGTCGTCCTGCGGGGTCAGGAGACGGCCTCCAAACGCCTGTATCCCAAGCGTCGAGAAATAATTGCCCGTAACGTACTCGGACCCGAGAGATTTCGCGGCGAGGGCGGAACCCTGGCGACGCACACTGACGCCCCCACGCCCGGCTTGAAACGCGGCCAGTTCTTCGAATTCCGGGGTGGCTGCCTTCATGCGCTCGTACAGCGGGAAGGAAAACATCCCCCAGCGTTCCTGCGGGCCGCCTTCCACGCAACAATCGTCGCCGTCGCCGATGCGATAAAGAAGCGCCGGATCGGCAACGGGCAGGGACCGCAGCATGACCGCGTGAATCAAGGTGAAGATCGCGGTGGTGCCGCCGATTCCCAAGGCCAGCGTCAGTATCGCGGCCGAAGTGAATACCGGCGCCCGCCGGAACTGCCGCAGGGTGTAGCGAAGAGTGCCAAGCATGTTCCGCATTCGAGTATGTTGAGATGTACGAGATTCTTGACGGCGAGTTCCACAAAACGTACCGAACGCGATGGAAGGATAATGCGGTAGGTACATTTATGATGCAAAACAGAAGTCTTCGACAATTCGCAATCGGCCGAGCGGCCGTCGGGGCCAATGCCATTGGCGCGCTGGCCGTGGGTGCATTCGCATTGGGCGCTCTGGCAATCGGTAGCCTGGTGATCGGTAAGATGACGGTGGGCAACGCGAATCTTAAGTCGGTTTCGATTGAGGATTTAAAGATCGCCCGCTTGCAAGTTGGGGAGCTCATCGTCACCGATTCGCTCACTACGCCGTGAGCCGTGGGTGTACCCTGGAAGCTCGGCAGCAACTGGCAGAGGAATGCAATGAACGCACTGGATGTTTGTACGATCTGTGGTGGATCCGGTTGGAAGATCGTCGAGCGCGGCGGAATTTCGGGGGCGGAGAAGTGCCAGTGCATTGAGGCCGGCCGTGCGCAGCGCAACGAGGAACGAGCCAAGATTCCGCCGCTCTACCAGCAAGCCTCGGTGGATAATTTCATACTGCCCAGCGAGAATCCCATCTCGCGTTCGGCGCTCGCCAAGGTGCTGGTGGATGTGCGCGGTTACGTGCGCGAATATCCAGCGGTTCCGAAGCCGGGCCTGTTGTTCCTGGGTCCGCCGGGAACGGGGAAAACTCATCTGGCGGTGGCGGCGCTGCGAGGCTTGCTGGCGCGCGGGTTCGAGGGTTTGTTCTTCGATTTCCAGGGATTGCTTAACCATATCCGCAGCGGCTACGATTCGGCGTCCGGGACCATGGACAAGGAAGCCTATCGCTCGGCCCTGGATGCCGAGATTCTGGTGCTGGACGATTTGGGCGCGCACCGGATTACGGATTGGGTGGAAGACACGGTGACGTCGATCGTGACGCATCGCTGCAATTCACGCAAGGCGACAATTGTGACGACGAACTTGCGCGATCCCGAGGCGGGCGATAAACGCGGCTCGGGCCTGCAGGAAGATCTCCACAGCAAGTATTTTTTGGAGGAACGCATCGGGATGCGTGCGCGGTCGCGCTTGTTCGAGATGTGCAAGCTGATTAAGATCAATGGCGCTGAAGATTACCGGTTGAAGAAGCGGTGACCATAATGCGCGACGTTCTTTATCTCTGGACGAACCTTCTGAAGGCGTGGAAGCGGAAGGAAACGAAAATCGTGGGATTGGCCGGCTTCTCGTCGGGCGAAGCAGATCTTGGGTCTAACAAGGAACGCCTTCGAGGGTTCGGGCGCTGAGGACCATCCTAATAAGGCGGAGTTAAGCCGCCGATCGACGCTGATGAACAAGCATTTGCGTTGATCGGCGTTTATCCGCGGCCATCTTCTCCTGAAAAACCAAGCGCGATAGGATGAAATGAATGACTACCGCGAATCCCCTGAGCTATCTCTCTGAGCAGCTGGATGCTTGGCGCACGGCCGGATCGTATCAGCGTCTGCGGGTGCTCGAATCGCCCTGCGAGCCAATGTCGCGTTTCGATGGACGCGAGGTAATTAATCTTGCGAGCAACAATTACCTGGGTCTGGCGGATCATCCCAAGTTGATCGAAGCGCAGGTGGAGGCGGCCAAGAAATACGGCGCAGGGTCGGGCGCGGTGCGCACTATTTCAGGCACCATGAGCATCCATATGGAGCTGGAGCGGCGGATCGCGGCATTCAAGCAAACCGAGGCATGCGTGGTTTTTCAATCGGGTTTCGCAGCGAACGCAGGAACGGTTTCCGCGATTCTCGGGCCGGAGGATCACATCATCTCCGACGCGCTGAATCACGCCAGCATCATCGATGGCTGCCGGCTGTCGAGGGCCAAAATTCACGTCTTCCAGCACAAGGACACAGCGCGGGCGGCGGCGATTCTCAAGGAACTGGACGGCGCGAGCGGGCACAAGCTGTTGATCACCGATGGCGTATTCTCCATGGACGGCGATATCGGGCCGCTGCCCGCCCTAGTCGAAATTGCGGAGCGACACGGCGCCGTCATGATGATTGACGATGCACATTCCTCGGGCGTGCTGGGGCGCAACGGGCGCGGCACCGTGGATCATTTCGGGTTGCACGGGCGGGTGGACGTGCAGGTTGGAACATTATCCAAAGCCATCGGCGTGCTGGGCGGATATGTTTGCGGGAGCCGCGATCTGATCGAGTTCCTGTATCACCGGGCCCGGCCATTTCTGTTTTCCACCTCGCACCCGCCGGCGGTGGCGGCGGCTTGTCTGGCGGCATTCGACATCCTGGAGCACGAGCCGGAGCGTATCGAAAAGCTGTGGGACAACACGCGCTACTTTAAATCCGCGCTCACCAGCGCCGGGTTCAACACCGGCGATAGCGAGACGCCCATTACTCCGATTATCGTAGGCGAGGCGAAGACGGCGCATGCTTATTCGGCGGCGCTGTTTGAGAACGGACTGCTCGCGACCGGGATCGGATTTCCGACCGTGCCCGAGGGCAAGGCGCGGATACGCACGATTGTAACAGCCACGCACACGCGCGAAATGCTGGATCGGGCGGCGGAGATTCTGACCCGCGTCGCTAAGAAAATGGGCATTCTGTCATGAGTTCCCTGGCCGAGGTCACCCGTGGGCGCGCTAGATTCCGCAGCCACCGGACGGCTCAGTTCACCGAGTCCGTAATCCGCGAAATGACGCGGCTTGCGATTGCGCACAACGCGGTGAATCTAGCTCAGGGCTTTCCGGATTTTGGAGCGCCGGAGGAAATCAAGCGTGCTGCGCAGGACTCGATCGCGGCTGACCACAATCAATACGCTATTACTTGGGGCGCCAAGCCCTTCCGTGATTCGATCGCGGCGAAATACAGGAAGTGGTACGGCATGGATTACGATCCCGAGAAAGAAATCACGGTCTGCTGCGGGGCTACGGAGGGCATGATCGCCACGCTGCTGGCGGTGACGAATCCGGGCGACGAGGTGATCGTCTTTGAGCCGTATTACGAGAATTACGGTCCCGATGCGATATTGTGCGACGCACAACCCAAATTGGTTCAATTGCGGCCTCCGGATTGGACATTTGATCCGGACGAATTGCGCCGCGCGTTCTCACCGAAGACCAAGGCTGTTATTTTAAACTCGCCCAACAATCCCACCGGAAAGGTGTTCACACGCGCCGAGCTGGAACTGATCGCGAGTCTTTGCCAGGAATTCGACGCCCTTGCAATTACTGACGAAATCTATGAACACATTCTCTACGATGGCGCATCTCACTTACCGATAGCGACGTTACCTGGAATGCGGGAACGTACTGTGTTGGTGAATAGCATGAGCAAGACCTATTCCGTCACAGGATGGCGGGTGGGTTTTGTTCTGGCCGCGCCGGATTTGACCGATTCTATTCGAAAGGTTCACGATTTCTTGACGGTGGGCGCGGCGGCTCCTTTGCAGCAGGCAGGTGTGGTGGCTTTGAATCTACCTGACTCATACTATGAAAAAGTAAGCGTGGAATATCAGAAGCGAAGAGATTTGCTTTTGGAGTATTTAGGAGAAGCTGGATTCCGATGTTATCGCCCGAACGGAGCCTACTACATCATGACTGATATTAGTGGCTTTGGTTTCCCGGACGATGTTTCCTTCGTTCGTCACATGATTGAAAGCGTCGGAGTGGCGGCCGTGCCGGGTTCCAGTTTCTTTTCCGATTCGCGCGCTGGGGCGACATTAATTCGCTTTTGTTTTTGCAAAAAATATGAGACGCTGAAGGAGGCGGGAGTCCGCCTTCGTAGGATTTAGAGTTACCCTGTAGGTTCACCTGCCAGGTAGCACGTGGAAGCAGTCACCGGCATGTTCCCCGGATGGAGGAAATTATGCTGCGTTACTTTCTGTTGCCTGAAAGCATCGCCCGAGCAGACGGCATGGGACCGGAAACCGATCTCGGTTCCAAACGAGGGAAACTTTTGGTCTTAACCCTCGGAATTACACAAATCCTTGAACAAGAGAGCTTAGAGTTGACTGTCTGGGGTTCTCCCGATGGGCAGAAGTGGGGTTCGAAGCCGTTAGCACGCTTCCCTCCGAAATTCTATTGTGGTCTCTATTCCATTCTCTTGAACCTTGGTTCGCAGGACGACGTGCGTTTTGTACGCGTGCAATGGAAGATGAGCCGCTGGAACAAGCGTGAGAACGTACCCATGTTTGGGTTTTTTGTGTACGCCGAAGAATCCGGCGCGCGCGTCAGCACCGCGGTGGCGTAGGATCTACCCCGGCTCACTTCAGCTTCCGTAGGAGTTTGGTGTAAGCTTCGTGCGAGCCGATCCACCCCCAGCGGAAGACGTCGCCTTCGCCATAGCCGATAGCGCGGTGAGACCGGCCAATGCGTACTGTCCAGACTTCTCCGACCTGCTTCAAATGAAGTGAGGGATGGTAAGGATCTTGCCGGAATAGCTGGTTTTGCTTATCCGCTAAGCGCTGCGCTTCTACAGGCAAGTCGCCATAGAGCTCCCAAAACCGCTCAGACGCGAAGGACTGAAAGGCCATTTAAGGCAAACCAGCTACCGTCGCTGCGGCCGCCCTAGCTCAAAAGGCTGAAATTTGCCGGAACGGGCATCAGCCTTCATCTCCTCTAACAGAACAATGCCAGCGCCGCCAGGCGAAAAATCGCGTTCGATCTCGGCATCCCACGCCGCTTGATCCCGTGCGGAGAGCCAGGCAGCGAGAGCCGCCTGCTGATCTTTGGGCAGCGTTTCGATGGCGCGCTGAATCTCGTCCAGGTCCATGCTTTTATGCTACCTCTTCGGCGAGACCGCTATAGCCGGTTAATCAGGCTTGCCACGTAGCCGGCGCCAAATCCGTTGTCGATGTTTACGACAGTACGTTACTGGCGCAACTGTTCAACATCCCGAGCAAAGCCGCCAGGCCGTTGAAGCTCGCGCCATAGCCGACGCTGGTGGGCACTGCGATCACCGGAACCGAAACCAGTCCACCCACCACGCTGGGAAGGGCTCCTTCCATGCCGGCCGCCACCACGATCACGCGCGCTTCCATTAACCGATCGCTCGAGGCGATCAAGCGATGGATACCGGCCACGCCGACGTCGTAGATGGCTTCCACTTCGTTGCCCATCACTTCGGCTGTCACTTGCGCTTCTTCGGCGACCGGGATGTCGCTGGTGCCGGCGCAAACAACGGCGAGCTTTCCTTTGCCCCGAATCGTCCGGTCGCGCCAGATTCGAACGGCGCCCGAGAGCGGAAAATGCTCGGCTTCCGAATGCTCCGCCAGCAATAAGGCCGCGGCCTCGCGATCGGCGCGCGTCACCAGCACGTTAGCGGATTTATCGAGCAGTCGCGAAGCGATAGCGGCGATCTGCTGGGGCGTCTTGCCTTTTCCGAATACGACTTCGGTGAGCCCGTGGCGCAGCAGGCGGTGGTGATCCAGCTTGGCGTAGCCTAAGTCCTCGAACGGCAGGTGTCGGATTTGGTCGAGAGCCGCGTCGACGTCGACGGCGCCCGCGTGGACTTGCTCCAACAGGCCGCGCAATTGTTCGGAATCCATCTCAACTTGAGGGTAACAGAGCGCCTCAAATCGCAGCTTTTTCTTTACGCAGGATGAGAACCACGCTGGCCAGGACGAGCGCGGTCCCAATCAGGGTTCTAGTGGTAATGACTTCCCCGGCGACGAAGTAGCCGAGCGCGACGGCCACCACGGGATTGACGTAGGCATGGCTTGCCACCCGAGTGGCCGGCATACGCGCCAGCAGCCAAACGAAAGCGGTGAAGCCGATCAGCGATCCGCAAATAACCAAATAGAGCAGGGCCCACACGGCGCGCATCGAAATGTGGGGGAAGGGGTGCAGTTCCCCGAATGAGGCGGACAGCACCAGCAGGGTTCCACCGCCCAGCATCATGGCCGCTCCGGCAGTCAGAGCCTTCGACTCCGGCAGGTCGAGTGAGCGGTTGAGCACCGCGCCCAGCGACCAGGCGGTAGCCCCAGCGAGAATGGCGAAATAGGGAAGCATACCAAAGTGCTGTTCTTCGTTATGCAGAAGCAGCGCCCCGACTCCACAAAAGCCCACCAGAATCGCGGCCAGCAGGCGCCAGCTGAAGGGTTGCCGCCGGAAAACCAAAGTTTCGAGCAGCATCGTGATGAGCGGAAGAGTTGCTTCCAGCACGGATGCGATGCCGGAGGGCACATACTGTTCCGCCCAAAAGAGCGGCCCATATTCGGCGACGAACATCAGGAGTCCAATGATGGCGAAGCTGCGCCATTGAGAGGCGGTGGGCTTGGGAGACCCACGGAAGCGCATGAAGCCATAGAGCAGAACGCCGGCCAAAAAGAAACGGATTCCAGCGGCGAATAGCGGCGGTACTTCTTGGACGGCGATCCGAATGCCCAGAAAGGACGTGCCCCAGAGGATGTAGATGGCAAAGAAAGCGAGGACGACCTGAATCTGCAACCGCGGCCTCGGGAGTTTGGTAACTGCTGTAGCCGCCATCGATGGTTACCATCATTGCAGCCGGGCCGGTAACCTGTCAAGATGGATTAGAAGGTTAGAGGTAGCAATGGCGTTTCAATTGGTGGCTGGTCACCCGGCGCTGGATCTGGTCAACACGCTGGACTGGCGGTTTCGTGAGGAGGGACCTGAAGAGCTGCTCAAGAGCTATGCCGATCTGCTGCGCTTCTGCCAACAATCCGGGATTCCGACTGCGAAGCGGGGGCGGCGTGCACGGGACACACGAGTGCTTAAACTCTGCATCGAACTTCGAGAGGCGATCGCAGAAATTCTCTACGCGCGCTTGGATGGACGCGATCCTTTGACTCGCTCGCTCAAGACCCTGGAGCGAACCGTCAAGGCGGCCAGCATCGAACAACAACTCCGTTGGAAGCATGGGCGGCTGGAATGGGACTGGAACCAGCTCGACGCCGAGTTTCCGCTTTGGGCGCTGGCCATGAGCGCGTCGGATTTGCTGGGATCGGATGCTGTGGAAATGGTGCGGGCTTGCGACAATCCTGACTGCCGCTGGCTGTTCCTAGATACCAGCAAGAACCATACCAGGCGATGGTGCGACATGAAGCTGTGCGGCAATCGGATGAAGGCGCGAAGGTTCAAAGCGCAGCGAAAAGATTGAGAGCGCCAGTTACCACTGCAGTGTTTGCCCGAGTTGCAGGCCGTATTTCCTGGCAGCGCCGGCTGGGATCTCGAGCACATAAGAGGAGATCTGCTTGCCGCCGTACTGCTCGCACTTGCTGGCTGGCGTTTTACAAGGCTGGGCGTTGCTCCACCATCTCGACAATGTTGCCTTTCGCGTCCAGCCAGATGATATCCAGCGGAAAGAGGACTTGATACATCCAGTGCTGATGAAGATCGGGGCTGGGATAGACAAACAGCATCCCGCGATTGGACGCCAGAGACGTTCGAAACATGAGGCCGCGCTGCACGTCGATCTGATCGATCATGGTCTCGGCACGGATCACCTGGCCGCCGGGAAGCGTGACCGGACGCGTTGGAAAGTCTTCGAGTGTGTTGGCTTTGGGGCCGCAGCAAGCCAGGGACAGCAGAGCGGTGAGGAGAAGGAACCGCATGAATTAAGATGGTAACGAAATAAGAGTACAAGGAATACAAGGGAGACAAGGAATACAGGGATGGCGTTTTGGAAACGGCTGCGGCTCACGCTCGACATGATCAAGTTCGAGCATTCCGTGTTTGCTCTTCCGTTTGCGCTCACCGGCGCGCTGCTGGCATTTCGGGAAAGCCGTTTCGACGTTCGTGGATTCGGCTACAAGCTGCTGTGGATCGTGGTGGCGATGGTGGGCGCGCGGTCGGCTGCCATGGCTTTCAATCGCATCCTGGACGCCGATATTGACGCGCGAAATCCTCGTACGCGTATGCGCCACATCCCCGCGCGAATCCTGAGCACACGTTTTGCGTGGGGCTTCGTCCTGGCATCCGTGTTGCTGTTTCTGCTGGCGGCTCGGGCGCTGAATCCGCTGTGCCTGAAACTGGCGCCGGTTGCCTTGGCCGTGGTGTTTTTCTATTCGTTCACCAAACGCTTCACATCGATCTCGCATTTGATTTTGGGATTTTCGCTCGGCATCGCCCCGGCCGCGGCGTGGATCGCGGTGCGCGGATCGCTGGATCCGAGGATTCTGTGGCTCACGGCCGCCGTGACGTTTTGGACCGCCGGTTTCGACATCATCTATTCGTGCCAGGATTACGAGTTTGATTCCAACGCCGGGCTGTTCAGCATGCCGCGCCGCTTCGGCGTGACGGGCGCGCTGTGGATCGCTCGCCTGTTGCATATCGCGATGATCGCGTGCCTGGGCATGCTGTCGGCTTCGTTCAGCCTGGGATGGCTGAGCTGGATGGGCATCGCGGCCATCGTCATTCTTCTGCTGTATGAGCATAGCCTGGTGAAGGCCAACGACCTCTCGCGTGTGGACGCAGCCTTTTTCACGGTGAACGGCTACGTCAGCGTGCTATTCTTTGTGTTTTGGGCGGCTGACATGTATTTCTTCGGCCTCAAGGCCTGACACCATGCATACCCACATCGAAGAGCATATCGAAGACAAGCGCTTGCTTCCGATTCTGGAAAAGGTTCAAGGCGGATGTCCGCCTGAGCGCCGAGGACGGCGTCAAACTCTTCCAGAGCTCCGACATTTTGGCGGTCGGCTACATGGCCAACCTGGTGCGAGAGCGCAAACATGGCCACGTGACCTGGTTCAATGTGAACCGCCATATCAATCCCACCGATGTTTGCGTGGCCAGCTGCAAGCTGTGCGCGTTCGGCAAGCGCGCCAAGGATCCGAAGGCGTACACCTGGTCGCTGGATGAAGTTTGGCATCGCGCGGGCGAAGGCTGGAGCGAAGCGGTCACCGAGTTTCATATCGTAGGCGGCCTGCATCCCGAACTGACGCTCGATTGGTATTGCGAAATGTTTCGCGGCTTGAAGCAGCGCTTCCCTGAGGTGCATTTGAAGGCGTTGACCATGGTGGAGGTTGCGTATCTCGCGCAGCGCAGCAAGCTGTCGATTCGGGAAACGCTGACCAAGCTGATCGACTCGGGTGTGGATTCACTGCCCGGCGGCGGCGCGGAAATCTTCAACGAACGAGTGCGGCGCATTATTTGCGATCACAAAATCGACGGCAGCCAGTGGCTGGAAGTGGCGCGGACCGCGCATCAACTGGGGCTCAAATCCAACTGCACGATGCTATACGGCCACATCGAAACCGAAGAGGATCGCGTGGATCACCTGGTGAAGCTGCGCGAGTTGCAGGACGACACCAACGGCTTCCAGACTTTCATTCCTCTGGCGTTTCATCCCGCCAATACGGCGCTGGAACATATTCCCACCACGACCGGATTCCTGGATTTGAAAATGATCGCGGTGTCGCGATTGATGCTGGACAACATCAGCCACATCAAGGCGTACTGGATCATGATGACGCCCAGAATCGCGCAAATCGCGCAGCGCTTCGGCGCCGACGATCTGGACGGCACGGTGGTGGAAGAGAAAATCTACCACGAAGCGGGCGCCACCACCAGCCAGGGGATGCGGCGCAGCGAGCTGCTGCGGCTGATTCGTGAAGCCGGCCGCGAGCCCATGGAGCGCGATACGCTGTACCGGCCGGTGACCCGCACCGAGACGGCGTTCACGGTCCTGGTTTAGACCGTTCTGAACCCAGCGCTTCTTGTTCCAGCGTACGGAGCGCGGCTTCCGGTACTACACGCCAATTGTTGTGCGGATGCTCGGGCAAGGTTTTATGCTCGCTGTAGTACTGGATCACGAGATCGCGGATTTCGTCCGACGACCGCCACAAGATCTTCGCGCCGCGAAACATGGAGTAACCGGCGCTGCCGCCCGCGCGATAGTTATTCACGGCGATCCGCAGCGGCTGGTTGTCATCAAGCGGCTCGCCATGCCAGCGAAGATTGCGAATGCGGCTGCCCGCAGGTTGGGTCAAATCGATTTCGTAATCCACTCCTTCCGCCATGTCGTAGTTGTAGCCGATCACTTCTCGATTAATCAGTGGTCCGTGCGAGCAATCGCCAGCGCAGGTGTTGTAATAGCGCGCCGAGTTTTCAAGCGCGTCGCGCACCATCTTACCGTTGCCCTGGATCATATAGAGCTGGTTTTCGTAGATGTAGAGCGCGGCGATTTGACGAACGGTGACCGGTCCCTTGGGCACCGAAACGCGCGCGTTGAACGATGACGCGAACGAAACGTCGGCCTTGGAATAGAACAGCTGCACTTGCTGAATGGCGTCGATGAGAGCGCTGTCTTCCACGCGCGCCAGACGCGAGTCGAGAGCGACCCGGGCTTTGCCTACGGGCGTGTTCAGATAATTTTCGGCCTGCTGATGATACGGCCGCGCGAGTTCGAGGATTTTGGCGTCGGCCACGGTGTCGCGAGTGACCGGAATCAAAGCGCTCGATTTGGAGATGATCTTCCATTTACCGGACTCGCCCGACTGCAATACGAAATCCATGCGGCCTAGCGACATCCCCCAGTTCTTCGGCTGCATCAGCAGCACGCTGCCGATCTGGAGGCCGGCCAGTTGCTGGTGGGTGTGTCCAAACACAACGGCGTCGATCCCAGGAACGTCGGTGGCGATCTCGCGCACCATGTTCTCGCGCCCTCCATCTAAACCTGCATGAGCGGCCACGATTACGATGTCGGGATGCTCGCGCTGACGTAAGTCTTCGACAGTCCGCCGCACGGCATCAACGCCCGATTCGAAGCGATAGCCGCGATAGTGCTCTTCAGATTCCCAATCAGGGACAAGAGGAGTGGTGACGCCGATCACGGCAACCTTCACGCCCGCGATGGTTTTCAAGAAGTACGGCGCGAAGGGCTGGACGTTCCCAGCCGCGATAATGTTGGACGAAATCCACGGAAACCTGGCATCCGATCGTGCTTTCGCCAGATTCTTCAATCCGAAGTTGAATTCGTGATTCCCAACTACCATGGCATCGTATCCAATGGCGTTCATCGCGACCATCATCGGGTCATGCTCTTGGCCACCCTTCTCCTGATAGACCGCTTCGAGCGGCGTTCCCTGGATCACGTCGCCGCAATCGACCAGCAGGCTGTTCGGATTTTCGGCCCGCGCGGCTGCAATCAGAGTCACGATTTTGGCCAGGCCGCGATCCGCCGGCTGCGCGGTGTAATAGTCGTAAGGAAACAAATTGCCATGCAGATCTGTAGTGGCGAGAAGCGTGATCTTCAGGTCGGCGGCGGGCGCCAGCGACACCAGAAACAACGCTGCCAGAAACATTTGGAGAGCACGCATCAGCGGAAGAACTTTCAGTATAATCGAGCTACATGAGATCACTATTCCTGAGCATTGTTCTCTGTTCGACCCTGCTGGCACAGGCGCCCGCGACGGCTCCGAAGAGCGCTGCGGCCTCCAAGAGCGCCGCCACTGCAAAGAGCCCGGCGGCGTCCAAAACCGCAACTCCGGCCGCCCGCCCGTCGCTGCTGAATCCGGCATCGTTGCACGCCAAGGCCCCGGACTTGTTCAAAGTGCAGTTCACCACCACCAGGGGTGATTTTGTCGCCGAGATCCACCGGGAGTGGGCGCCGCTGGGCGTGGACCGGTTTTACAACCTGGTGAAGAACGGCTACTTCACCAACGCATCATTTTTCCGCGTAGTGGTTTCGCCGCGTCCGTTTATCGTGCAATTCGGCCTGAATGCAAACCCAGCAGTCAACAAGGCCTGGGCGCACGCCAACATTAAGGACGATCCAGTGATGGGTAGCAACACGCGCGGAACGTTGGTGTTTGCCACCGCCGGTCCCAACACCCGCACCACGCAGCTCTTCATCAATCTGAACAACAATGCACCGCTGGACGCCAGCGGTTTCGCGCCCTTCGGAACGGTGACGGAAGGCATGGACGTCGTGGATAAGATTTATCCCAACTATGCCGAACGTCCCGATCAGCAACGCATCACGGAAGAAGGCGACGCGTATCTGGTGAAGGAATTCCCGATGATCGACAAGATCAAGCTGGCGAAGATTCTACCGCCCGCGCCCGCCACGCCTCCCGCGGAGAAGAGCGCGCCCGCCGCGAAATAATCTATTTGGGATTTTCGAGAGGAACCTCGAAATAGAACAGGTCCTGGCCAGTGGCCGCCACCTTGATTCCAGTTAAGAAAAACTTCGAACCGGGCCGGTGCGTGGCTTGAAAATAGAAAAATCCGTGGGCGGATTCGTGCGGCGGAATGAGTTTGGCCGAGAACGACCGCCCGTCGATTTCCCATACATCCAGTGGATTCTTATGTTTTCGATGGATCGGTATGGGTATCGGGCTGCCAGTGGGCAGATTCGGCCGGTCCGGCCCTCCCAGGGTTTGAACTTCCTCGGCCGGTGTGGATTCCACGTGACGTCCATCTGCGCCCGTGTACTCGGCTTCCAGATGGTCCATCTTCAGAACCTGATCCGTGTCATTCTGTATGATAACCAGTACCGGCAAAACGCCGTACTGATTGGGGTTCAACTTCCCAAATGCCGAGTGAGCCAGCTCTTCGGTGTCGTAGGCTTCCGCCGCCACCGTCACGTGGCCGTTGGTCTGCTTCGCCGGATAGGACGAAGCGGGGCCGGGTGAAAACTTGCCTGCGTCCTTGTTGTTGTCGGCTCCCAGCGTGGCCGCGGCCATGAACATTATCAGGGAAATTAAGAACGTTCTCATCCAAATCCTTTACTGGGCGATTCGCGTCGCCGCGTTTCCGCTGCTAGTATTCTATTTCGTTTACCGCTGCTTCCGCGATGAGCGTTATTCTCGCGGGTTTTCCGAACGCTTGGGCGGCCCTCCCCAGTCCTTTCAGCCGACGGCCCCGGGAGCCATTTGGTTGCACGCCGTTTCGGTGGGTGAAGTGATATCCGCCGTGGGACTGGTGCGCGAAATTCGCGAGCGCAGCCCCGCCATCGCGCTCTATGTTTCGGTAACTACCGTGGCTGGGCGCGACATCGCGGACGAGCGGTTGCGCGGTCTGGTAGACGGCATCTTTTATGCGCCCATCGATTACGCTTTCGCCGTGCGGCAGGTGTTGGGGCGCGTCCGGCCCTCGCTGGTGGTCATCCTGGAGACGGAAATCTGGCCGGTGCTGTACCGCGAGGTGAAACGGGCGGGCTGCGGCCTGGTGATCGTGAACGGGCGAATATCGGACCGCGCGTTTCCCAGCTATCGGCGCTGGCGGTTCTTGTTCTCGGATGCTTTGCGGCAGCCCGACGCCATTCTGGCGCAGAGCGAACAGGATGCCCAGCGTTATATCGAGTTGGGAGCCCCGGCGCAGGTAGTGCACGTGATCGGCAACCTGAAATACGATGCCGTGCCAGCCTTTGTAGACCCGCCCCGCATGATCGCCAGACTGATGGAGAAGCTGCGGCCCACGACGTTTGGATTGCCGCCAGCACCATGGCTGCCGCGGATCGCCACGATGTGGATGAGGATGACGCGGTGTTGCGGCGCCTTTGAAGCAGCTCAGCCGACACAGTCCCGGGGCTGCTGTTGATTTTGGTTCCGCGCAAGCCGGAGCGCTTTGACGAAGCCGAGCGAAAGCTGCGCGATGCCGGGATTCGATACGTGCGCCGCACCGAAGAGGTCATTCCCAAGGATCTAGCGCTGCCGTGCACCCTGTTGCTGGATTCGGTGGGCGAGCTGGCCAGCCTGTTTCCCTTGGCTGATGTGGTTTTCATGGGAGGCACGCTGGCGCGGCGCGGGGGACATAATGTTCTGGAGCCGGCGGCCGTGCGGAGGGCCATCGTCTGCGGGCCGCATCTTGAAAATTTTGCCGCGGTCGCAGTGGAATTTCGTGCCCAGCGTGCCCTTCTGGAAATCAACGAGGCAAGCGAATTGGCGGGCGCGGTGGGGCAGCTGATCGACCACCCACAAATTCGAGAAGAACTCGGCATTCGCGCCGCCGCGCTCGCCGCGGGGAAACGTGGGGCAACGCAAAAAGCCATCGCGGTGATTCTTCGCCAGCACGATCTTGCTGTTCCCTGCTGGAGCCAGTCGAGCCCCGCGCGATTCATCCTGTGGCCGTTCGCGAAAATCTGGTCAACCGTCAGCGCGCGGCGGCTGCGCCGGAAAATAGCGAAGGCCCGGCGTCTGAGTACCCCCGTGATCAGCATCGGCGGCATCAGCATGGGCGGGGCGGGCAAGACACCGCTGGTGGATCATCTGACCGAATGCATGAGCAAACTGGGGCATCACCCCGCCATTTTGACGCGCGGCTACCGGCGGCAATCCATCGCAACGTCCATACTGATCGGAGCGGGCGAGACGGCGCCGGTCCAGGTGACTGGAGACGAGGCTCAAATCTTTGTCCAGTCCGGCTTCGCGCACGCCGGTATCGGGTCCGATCGCTTCGCCACGGGCCGCTTGCTAGAGGAAAAATACCATCCCGGCGTTTTCATTCTGGACGACGGATTTCAGCACGTCGGGCTGCAGCGCGATCTGGACCTGGTAGTGATCGACGCTCTGAATCCGTTTGGAGGCGGCGCGTCGTTTCCACTAGGCGCCTTGCGGGAACCGATGAGCGGATTGTCGCGAGCCGGAGTCTTCGTGATCATGCGCGCGGCGCCGGGGCGGGAGTATGAAGGCATCCGACGGCAACTGCGAGCGTGGAATCCAACTGCGCCGATTTTCCGGGCGCGCGTGGAGCCGCGTGGCTGGGTGAACTTCCGCACTCGCAGGATCGAACAGTCTCCGGAGGGTCCCGTGGCGGCGTTTTGCGGCCTCGCCAATCCGGCTAGTTTCTGGGGAACGCTGCGAACGCTGTGTCTTCCACCGGTATTTCACTGGGCATTCAGCGACCACCATCACTATTCGTGCGACCAGGTGCAGCGTTTGGCCGCGCAAGCTCAAATGCACGGATCGAACGTTATGCTGACCACCGAGAAGGACGCCATGAACCTGCCCGAGTCCGCGCCCGAGGTCTTGGAGCGCGCAGGAGTGGATCTGTACTGGTTAAAGATCGGGGTTCATATTGATGACGAGGATCAACTGCTGAATCTGATCGAATCCAAAATGCGATCGGCGTCAGGGCAGTTGAATGGATCAGGGCAGTTGAATGGAATAGATCGCTAGCCCATTCACATTTGGCACCAGCAGATAGCCATTCGACGCTGCTACGTCACTCATGCCGAACTGCGTGGCAAACGGATACAACACAGGCGACTTGGGGGCCGTGGCGTCCACAATCCAGAGGCTGTTTGGACCCGCGGGATCGCTGGCTGGAGGATTGTTGACGATTGCGAATACATCCGAGCCAAAGGGCTGCACGACGTAAGTGCCGGTGGTCGGGATTGCAGTAGTTATGTTGGCGATACCCACGGGACTCTGCACGTTGCCGATGTTCATGGTGGAAAGCGTGAGATTGCCGTTGATGCTGAAGTCCGGCACGCCCGGATTGCGGAAGCCGGCCGTATTTCCGGTGATCAGCAGCAGATCATAATCGTAACCGAAGCCCGTGAAAATGGTAGCGTCCGAAACCAGCACCTGCTACTACTGTTTGCATGCTTTGGGGGCTGCTGATGTTGACGACGTCCAGCGCCGCCTGTCCCTTGGTGCTGGCTCCGGTGGCGGTGGTGCTCGTGACGTACGCGGTGTTCGGATAATTGCCGGGTTGCAATGCGCAGCGAGTTAGGCATGACGCTGAGGCCGTTTGTTCCCGGGCCGCTGGAAAGCACAGAAATCAGAACGGGAAACAGGGTGCTGAAATCATACGCGATGAAGTTTCCAAACTGTCCGGTGATGGAGGTGCCGTTGGTCTGAACCAACTGGTGCTGACAAAACCGGTGGTTCCGAGAAAGCTGAGATAAGACAAGTACGTATAGGGAGCGGTGGGGAGCTGGACCAATTTCACGGGAGCGCTCGGAACGGTGAGGTCATAGAGCGCGAAAGCCGGTGCGCTGCCGGGCCCCACGGTATCCACCAGGATGGGCCGGGAAGTGCTGGTGTTGAGAGCGCATTTGCCGCCGTTACCAGCCAGGTCCGCGTCGCCGAACTCGCCCACATACGATGGAGCGCTCACGTCGCTGGTGTTGATGATGCTGATGTGATTGGGCGCGCAAACATACGTCGTGTTCCCGTAGATCGCGAGACCGCCGCTCGCGCCATTAGCGAAATTCACTTGGCCCACCAGTGTCAGGAAAGTGGGTGGCGCCGCGCCGGAGCCGGACACCGACAGAATGGCCGAGGAGCTGACGTATCCGCCTGCGGTGATCACCAACGGGTAATCTCCCGTGCCCAGCGTGGGCACCAGAATGTTGGCCTGCGCCAGACCGCTGAAGCCTGGCGTCAGCCCAAGAAATTGCACGGTTGCGTTGACCCCGCCGATGGTGGCCGTTGCGGTTGCAGTAGCGGTAGAGACCGGTGAGGTTGGAGCCGGAGTGCCATCGGCCACGGGATGATTCAACGCGCCTTGGCCCGTGAGATAAACCGTCACATAGTCGCCGGACGCCACCGGGTTGGTCGAGGAATTGACGGAGTAGTCCACGACATTTTGTGCGATCGCGTGATTGCTAGTGTCCTGAAAAATCCCAGGCGAGCTCGACGTCACCGTGAACTGGAAGAGCGCGCTCTGTCCGCCGCTGCGGTTGACGAAGAGGTTCGCGGTTCCGGGTGCGATGTTGCTCGGCACCTGGAAGTTGATTTGCGTCGTACTGACGTAGAGCAGTGGAACCGCTGTTTGATTCACGTAGACCGTCGCTCCGGCCATGCTGCGGGGCAGCGGAAACGTCGTGGCCGTCTGAGTGGAATTGGCCAGATTCGATCCAAAAATAGTAGCCAGCGCGCCCGGGGCGACGCGGGGAGCATAGCTGGCGGCGTCGGTGACGTCGTTGACTACGGTCTGGGCTTCCAACACAGCCGTGAAAGCGGAAAGCGCCATCCAAAAAGCGAGAAATCTCATCAGTCAATAATGGGTTGACGGGTTCCGGCTTTGATGCGTTTACTCGTGTTACCGTTTGATTAATAAAGCGTAACTATTTCTGTAACCATCCGTTACGCTGCTATAATGTGGCGGATGGCCGAACTCCAAACTGCCAGTCCCATGAAGAAAATTATCCTGCTGCGCCCGCGGGGTTTTTGCGCCGGAGTGGTTCGAGCGATCGATGTGGTAAAGATTGTTCTCAACCTTTACGGCGCGCCCGTATATGTTCGCAAAGAGATTGTCCACAACCGGCACGTGGTGGACGAACTGCGGCAGGCCGGCGCGATTTTTGTCGAAGAACTAAGCGAAGTCCCCGAGGGCGCGCGCGTGATTTTCAGCGCGCATGGCGTATCGCCGGCAGTTCGGCAAGAAGCCAAAGAGCGCAAGCTGCAAGTGATCGACGCAACTTGCCCGCTGGTGACAAAGGTGCATTTGGAAGCGGTGAAATTCGCGCGGCAGGATTACACCATCGTACTGATCGGCCACGCCGGCCACGACGAAGTGATCGGAACGCTGGGCGAGGCGCCGCAATTCACCGTTCTGGTTTCCTCGGTGGAGGATGTGGACCGGCTGCAGGTCAAGGATCCATCGAAGATTTCCTACCTGACGCAAACCACTCTCAGTCTGGACGAGACCAAGGACATCGTGGCGCGGCTGCAGGAGCGCTTCCCGGCCATCAGGGGTCCAAAGACTCAGGATATTTGTTACGCAACCGAAAACCGGCAGTTAGGCGTCAAAGCTGTTGTGCCCCTGACCGATGTGCTGCTGGTGGTAGGTTCCCAAAACAGTTCGAATTCGCGGCGTTTAGTAGAAGTCTGCCAGAACGAAGGCGTTCCCGCCTATCTGGTGGATGACAGCACAGAAGTGAATCCGGCGTGGCTGGATGGCGCAAAGACCGTGGCGGTTACCGCGGGCGCGTCGGCTCCGGAAAATCTGGTGCAGGAACTAATCCAATCGCTCGAGACCAAGTTTGCCTTCGATTACATGGAAGAGATGGAGCTAAAAGAAGAAGATGTCCGTTTCCATCTTCCGGCGGATCTGGAGCGATCGGCGTTAAAGCTGACTACCATCGCTTCCGTATGACCCCGAAGTTGCAAGTTGCGGGCACGCTTGTAGATGGGGCTTTGCAAGCCGCACGCAAGGTCACCGCATATTTTTCGCAGACTCAATTTGAACCTGGTTATTGGTGGGCGGAACTCACCGCCGACACGACGCTTGAATCCGACTACATCCTGTTGCAGCTCTGGCTGTACCCTCCGCAGAATGGCGTTTGGAATCCACCCACGCGTCCGCTGATCGCGAAGGCGGTGCAATCCATCCTCGAGCGGCAACTGCCGGATGGCGGTTTCAACATCTATCCGCAGGGGCCGACGGATCTCAGTGCGACTGTGAAGGCGTATTTCGCGTTGAAGCTGGCTGGCCTCGACTATAACGATCTGCGGCTGACGCGGGCCCGGGAACGAATCATCGCGCTCGGCGGCATCCAGGCCGCCAACAGCTACGTCAAGGTCAACCTGAGCCTGTTCGATCTGTTCCCGCGTGACCAGGCCCCGTCCATCCCTCCTGAGATGGTGCTGTTCGGAAACTTCATCTACGAAATGTCGTCGTGGACGCGCGCCATCGTGATTCCCCTCGCGATTGTGCACGCCTTCAATCCACGCAGGCCGGTTCCGGCAGGCTTCAATCTTCAGGAGCTATTCATCGCGGATGCGAACCTCTCTGCCGGGAACATGGGCTTTTTGCCCGACCGGGCCAGTTTCACCTGGCGCAATGTTTTTCTGCGGCTCGACATTTTTCTGAAGCTCTGGGAAAAGTACGGCTCCAAAACGCTCCGGCAGCGCGCGATTCGCAAGGCTGAGCGCTGGATGCTGGAGCACACCGGCCACACCGACGGCGTCGCCGCCATTTATCCGCCCATGATGTATGTGATCATGGCGCTGGATCTGCTGGGCTATCCGCCCGATTCTCCAGAGCGCGTGGAAGCGCAGCGGCAGTTCGACCGGTTAATGGTGAACGATGGCGAGCGGTTCTTTTTCCAGCCCTGCTTCTCGGTGGTTTGGGATACCGCGATCGCCGCATTCGCGCTGAGCGAAGCTCCGGAACCGCCCAACGACATGTTGCGGCGCTCGGCGGATTGGCTGCTGACCAAGGAAGTACGCCGCAAGGGCGATTGGTCGGTCAAGCGTCCCAAGACGGAACCTTCGGGCTGGTATTTCGAGTTTGCCAATGAATTTTATCCCGACATCGACGACACCGCCATGGTGCTGCTGGCGCTGAACGGATCTAGCGCCACGCGATCGGAAGATCAGCAAGCCTGCGAACACCGAGCCATTCGGTGGCTTTTCGACATGCAGTCCAAAGACGGCGGCTGGGCAGCCTTCGATGTGGATAATGATTGGCGGCCGTTGAGCTTCGTTCCGTTTGCCGATCACAACGCCATGCTCGATCCCACCTGTCCGGATATTACCGGCCGCGTTCTGGAAGCCTTGTGCGCGTACGGATACAATCGTTCCCACCCGGCCATCGAAAAGGGCGTGCAGTATCTGATTGACACGCAGGAAGAGGACGGAAGCTGGTACGGTCGCTGGGGCGTCGACTACGTGTACGGCTCATTTCTGGCATTGCGCGGATTAGCGGCGGCCGGCGTGAGCGACCGGGAAGCGTACGTGCAGCGCGGCTTGGAGTGGGTGCGCTCCATTCAGAATTTTGACGGAGGCTGGGGCGAGAGTTGCGAGAGCTACCGGCGGAAGAGCTTCGTTGCCGCGGCCAGCACGCCTTCGCAGACGGCCTGGGCGGTTCTCGCGTTGCTGGCGGGCGGCGACACAACCAGCACCAGCTTGAACGACGGGATTGAATACCTGATTCGAACGCAAAAGAACGACGGCACCTGGGACGAAGAGCTGGCCACCGGAACGGGATTTCCACAGGTCTTCTATCTGCGCTACCACTTGTACCGGAATTCCTTCCCGCTGCTGGCGCTGAATACATTTCTGAAGATCAAGTCCGGATTGAACGGGCACTGATGGTGTGAGGCCGACGCTGGTAACGGGGGCGACCGGTTTCCTGGGGTGGCACGTAGCTAACAAACTGCTTGCACGCGGGGAGAGGGTGCGGGCCTTGGTGAGAGATACGAGCAGGGTGCGGGAGTTGGACGGGGAAGTGGTGACAGGCGACCTGCGCGATCCGGCATCGCTGGAACGCGCGGTGGCGGGTTGCGCCGTGGTGTATCACGTAGCGGCCGACTATCGTCTGTGGGCCAAGGATCCCTCCGAGCTGTATCGTTCCAATGTGGAAGGCACGCGGAATCTGTTGACGGCGGCCCGTGACGCGGGTGTCGAGCGGGTGGTTTACACCAGCACCGTGGGTTGCATCGGGATGCCTTCGGACCGGCCCGGCGACGAGGACAGCGAGGTTGCACTGGAAGACATGGCGGGTCCTTATAAGCGATCGAAATTTCAGGCCGAACAAGTCGCCCTGGAATTTGCGCGCGCCGGGCTGCCGGTGGTGATCGTGAATCCCACAGCGCCCATCGGCGATCACGATTTTAAGCCTACGCCGACCGGAAAGATTGTGGTCGATTACTTGAAAGGCGCGCTGCCGGCATTTGTGGATACCGGGTTGAATCTGGTGGATGTGGAAGATACGGCCGAGGGCCATTTGCTGGCCTGTGAGCGTGGTAAGAGCGGTGAGCGCTACATTTTGGGGTGCGAAAACGTCACTTTAGAGCAGATTTTGACCCGTCTAGCGGCCATAAGTGGCGGAAAAGCGCCACGTTTTCGCATCCCATATGCCGTGGCGTATGCGGCGGGCGTGGCCAGCACCGGCTGGGCCAACCTGACCGGCCACGAGCCGAGAGCCCCCCTGGATGGGGTGAAGATGGCGCGCAAGAAAATGTTCGTTTCGCTCGACAAGGCGAAGCGTGAGTTGGGATTCAATCCGCGGCCGGTGGATGGAGCGCTGAAACGCGCAGTGGATTGGTTTCGAAGCAATGGTTACGTGTAATTGCTTGTATTTGTGGCCGCCGAGCGCCGCGAGCTGGAAGGATTGTTGGTGCATGTTGACGATATCAGCAAGCCGGATTGGCCGGTGGATTTCGCGCGGCTGGGCCGGTTGCATGGAACGCGTGTGGCGATGGTGGCGAACGGGCCGGGGCCGAGGTCTAGCGGGGGCCGCTGTGGACGTGGTGAAAGAGCATCAGAAATTGACGGGATTGATCAGCATCGGATTTTGCGGAGGCTTGCAGCCAGCGCTCGACGCCTGCGATATCTTTGTCGCCACTGAAGTGGTGGGTGTTGGACCCGCGCTGGCGCCGGCCAGCCGGAAGTTGTTCAAAACCGGAAAATTGCTCTCTATCGACCGGGTTGTATCCAGCGCCGCCGAGAAAACCCAACTTGGCGAGGCGGGCGCGGACGCCGTTGAGATGGAGGCAGCTGCCGTGGCTGTTCGCGCTCAACAGTGGAAGGTTCCTTTCTATGCCGTCCGCGTGGTCACAGACACATGCGACGAAAATTTCCCGTTGGAGTTTAACCACATGAGGCGTCCGGATGGGCGCTTCAGCCGCGTCAGGATTCTGGGGGCCGCTTTGCGGAGACCTCTCGCGGTGTTTCCAGAGCTGATAAAACTGAACAGAAGAACAAAACGCGCAGCTGAAGCGCTGGGAGACTTCCTTGCCGATTCTCGATTCTGAACTAACGGCCGTGCATCCGGTAATGCGGGCCGCGGTTTACACCGGCGACAGCCAAGTTTCCGTGGAGGAGGTTCCGACGCCCGCCATCGGCGCGGGCGAACTGCTGATTCAGGTGGAAAGCTGCGGGATCTGCCATACCGATCTGAAAAAGATCGAATACAATCTGCTGGCGCCTCCGAGAATCTTTGGACATGAGACGGCTGGAGTGGTGGCTGCCACCGGAGCGGGCGTGCGCGGATTTTCGGCCGGCGACCGGGTGATCGTCTTCCATCACATTCCGTGCCAGGAATGCTTCTACTGCCGTCACAAGCTCTACGCGCAGTGCCCGGTCTACAAGAAAGTCGGCGTTACGGCAGGTTACGAGCCGGCCGGTGGCGGCTTCTCGCAATATGTGCGCGTTATGGATTGGATTGCCCGGCGCGGCGTAGAGAAAATCCCGGACGGCGTGTCGTTTGATCGCGCGTGTTTTGTCGAGCCGGTGAACACCTGTCTGAAGGGCGTGGTCCAGCTGGACCCCCAACCCGAGGACGTGGTGGTGATCCTGGGTCAGGGACCGATCGGCATGCTGTTCACCATGTTGGTAAAGCGATCCGGCGCGACCATGGTCGCCACCGACACCATGCCGTTTCGGCGCGAATTAGCACTACGTTTTGGAGCCGCCGCGGCGATGGATCCACGCGACCCCGGATTGCAGGAAAGAATCATGGAAATGACGGGCGGGCGCGGCGCGGATGCGGTGATTGTGGCAGCTTCGGCCCCAGGAATCGTGGAACAAGCGGTGCGGTATTCGCGGCCCGGCAGCCGGATTTTGCTTTTCGCCCAAACCTCCCATCAGGAGCGGGTAGAATTGTCCGGCGCCGATATCTGCGTGGGTGAACGGAATATATTTGGATCCTATAGCGCGTCCGTGGATCTGCAAAGGCAATCGGCGGAGCTGGTTTTCAGCGGCGCGCTGCCGGTTGAGGACTTGGTTTCGCATCGGTTTGCGCTCAATGAGATACGGGCCGGAATCGAATTGGCGTTGCATCCTGAGCCTAAATCATTGAAAATTATAGTTCAGCCTCAGAAGTGGTCTTAGAGTGCCCGAAGGCGGTCCCAGAATGAAGGAGCGGTGGTCTTAGTGGAGAAGCAGATGAAAGCCGCTGTGCTGTATGGCAAAGAAGACTTGCAGATTGAGTCCGTGTCCGTACCAAGCATCGGAGATGGCGACGTACTGGTACGCGTGCAGGCGGCGCTTACCTGCGGTACCGATGTGAAGGTGTTCAGCCGAGGTTATCACGCTCGCATGATTGTTCCGCCAGCGCTGTTCGGGCACGAGCTGGCCGGCGATATTGTCGCGGTTGGTAAGGGCGCGCGGGGCTTCAAGGTTGGGCAGCGCGTGGTGGCGGCGAATTCGGCGCCTTGTCTAGAGTGCTTTTATTGTAAACGCGGCAGTCCGAATCTCTGCGAGGATTTGCTCTTCAACAACGGCGCTTATGCGGAATACATTCGCATACCGTCGCGGATCGTGGAGCGGAATATGTACGAGATACCGGCCCACGTTACCTATCAGGACGCAGCTCTGGTGGAGCCTTTGGCCTGCGTGCTGCGGGGGATCGACGAGACCTTGGCGCGCCCCGGCGACACGGTGGCGGTGATCGGGTTGGGGCCGATTGGGCTGATGTTCGTACGGCTGGCGAAGGCTTATGGCGCGCGGGTGATCGCGCTGGGCCGGCGCAAGACGCAACTGGATCGCGCGATAGCCATGGGCGCGGATGAAGCCATTATTTCGGGCGAACCGTGCGAGACGGTGGATCGGGTCCGCGAACTCACCGGCGGCCGCGGCGCCGACATCGCAATCGAAGCGGTGGGCAATCCGGAGGTTTGGGAGACCGCGGCCAAACTGCTGCGCCGGGGCGGCGTTGTCAATTTCTTTGGCGGCTGCCCGAACGACAGCAAGATTCAATTAGACACGCAGTGGCTGCACTATTCGGAAATTACCTGCAAGGCGAGTTTCCATCACACGCCCGCGCACATCCGCAAGGCGCTGGACTTCGTGAGCCGGGGCGTGATCACCGCGCGCGACTTCGTCAACCGGGTGGAACCGCTGACGAACTTGCTCGAAGTGATGCGGCATCTGATGAGCCACAACGGTCACATGAAGACCGCGATCATACCGTAGTGTCCCAGCAAGCACCGCTGCTCGCGCCCAAGGACTACGTCAATTCGGCCGAGGCGCTGAGCGGTACCTATAGCAAGCCGGAAGCCGAGCAGTACACGCGCTGGCTGGCAACGCACCATTACGAAAACTTCCACGTCGTCAGCTTTCTGTTGCCCAAGCGCCTGCATCAGGACTTCTACAACGTCTATGCGTTCTGCCGCTGGGCTGACGATTTGGGCGACGAGATCGGCGATACGGCCGAGAGCCTGCGCCTGCTGGGCTGGTGGCGGGAAGAGCTGGAAGCGATGTATGCGGGCCGCACGCAGCATCCCGTATTTGTCGCGCTGGAAGGCACCGTTCACAAGTATGACCTGCCTAAGCAGCTGTTTGCGGACCTGATCAGCGCGTTCGAACAGGATCAACGGATCACACGCTATGCCAACTGGGAGGAACTATTCGGATATTGCCGCTGCTCGGCCAATCCGGTGGGGCGTCTGGTGTTGCGGCTGTGCGGCTATTCGGACGCCGAGCGCGATCGCATGTCGGACGCGACCTGCACCGCGCTGCAGCTCGCCAATTTCTGGCAGGATGTAACGGTGGATCTGGAAAAGGATCGCGTGTACTTGCCGCTGGACGTGCTCGAGCGGCACGGATACACGCGTGGATGACTTGCGGGCGGGCACGTTCAACCCGGCGTTTCAAGGCGTGATGCGCGACGCGATCGATGTGGCGCGAAAGCTGTTCCTCGAAGGCCTGCCGCTGGTGAAAACAGTGGACCGGCGTCTGGGTTTCGATCTGGAACTTTTCAGCCGGGGCGGCATGCGCGTGCTCGAAAAAATCGAACAGCAAAACTACAATGTGCTGGCGCGCCGTCCGGCGATTTCCAAGTTCGAGCGCGTGCAACTCCTGGTGGGCAGCCTGTGGAGCGCGCTGTGACGCTGGAGGCATCCTATGCCTTCTGTCAAAATATCGCCCGCACGCGTGCCCGCAATTTTTACTATTCGTTCCTGCTGCTTTCGCGCGAACAGCGCGACGCCATGTGCGCCATCTATGCGTTCATGCGCTATTGCGACGATATCAGCGAGGGCGAAGGCGCGTCGCGTGAGGGGATCGAACGCTGGCGATGCGATCTGGATCTAGCGCTGGAAGGGCAGTATGGCGAAAACCTGCTGTGGCCGGCATTTCACGACACAGTACAGCGCTACAAGCATCCCGCACGAATATTTCTACCAGATGATCGAGGGCGTCAGTTCGGACTTGCAGCCCAAACAGCTCCAGACGCTTCGATGAACTGTATCGCTACTGCTATCAAGTGGCGAGCGTGGTTGGCCTGACGATCATACACATCTTCGGATTCGATTCGCCCGACGCGATCCTGCTGGCCGAGAAGTGCGGGATCGCGTTTCAGCTGACCAACATCCTGCGCGATGTGCGCGAGGATCGAGAGAATGGCCGGATTTATCTCCCGGAAGACGACATCCGCAAGTTCAACGCCGACCTGGCCACGCACGACGAACGCTTTGTGCGGCTGATGAGTTTTGAGGCGCAGCGCGCGCGAGCATATTACGACGAATCGAGGCCACTGATCGCGTTGGTGCATAAACGCAGCCGGCCATCGCTGTGGGCGCTGATTGAGATCTACCGGCGGTTGCTGGGGCGGATTGAACGGTCCAATTTCGATGTGCTGGAGAAGCGCATCCGCGTGCCGACCTGGGAAAAACTGAGCATTTTGGCCAGCGCGGCGCTGCGCTAGAGTGTGGGGCGGACGCCCTCGTCCGCGCCGGACCCCCGGTCCGGCTCCTGAGAACGCACGAAAGACAAAGGCCGACGAGGGCGTCGGCCGCGGTCCAGGGGGACCGCCCCACTTCAGCTGTCCGCGTGGCGGTATCGTTGGTGAGATCCGGTCTGGTGGAGGAAGGAAAAACCATCGCGCTCGACGGCAGCGATTAGTCGACCCAAGGCCGCGATAGTCCATGGCGGGGTGCGGGGCCCCCGGCCCTTCCGGCAAAGGCTTTCCCGACGTCGCTTTCTAGCGCCGGACAGTATGCATGCCACGCGTTCCACGACCGCTTTGAAACTGTAGGTCTTCATATTGTAGGTCTTCATATCGAGCACTGGTGATCGGATCGAGCTCGGTTATGCGTTCGGTTGGAGCCGCCTTTACCAGGAGCGCCTCTATAGATTAGCGGCGTATTTGCCGATGATCCGAGTGATAGTTTGCATGATCATCACTCGCACACCCCTTAGAATCTCGATCGGCGGCGGCGGCACCGATCTGCCGTCTTACTATCGGCGTTTCGGCGGTTTCGTCATTTCGGCCGCGATCAACAAACATATTTACGTCGGGATCAACGAGACGTTCAGCGGTGGGTATTTTCTGAAGTATTCCGCGCTGGAGCATGCCGTCAGCTTGGACGACATCCGGCATCCCTTGATTCGGGAAGCCCTGCGGTTGCACGCCGTGCCGGCGCCCATCGAAGTGGTCAGCATGGCCGACGTCCCGGCCGGGACGGGTCTTGGATCTTCGGGGGCGTTCACCGTGGGCCTCCTGCGGGCGATACACGCCTATCAGCGCAGGTATGTGGACTCCGCGTCCGTGGCTGAGGAAGCCTGCAAAATCGAAATCGAAATTCTGCAGGAGCCGGTCGGCAAGCAAGATCAATACATCGCGGCTTTTGGGGGATTGGCTTGCTTCGAGTTTGCCGAGGACGGCCAGGTCAACGTCGATCCGCTCAACATCAGCAACAGTACGCTCTACAATCTGGAAGATCGTTTGATGATGTTCTTCACTGGCTATTCACGCAACGCTTCGGCGGTGCTGGATGACCAAAAAGTACGGTCGGAAATTGGCGATGCAGTGATGCTCGAAAACCTGCATTACACCAAGGAACTGGGCCGGTGCATAAAACTTGCGTTGGAGCAGGGCAACACGCGGCGCTTCGGCGAGCTGATGCACGAACACTGGATGCACAAGAAGGGCCGGTCCCCCGGCACTACCAACGAAGGCATCAATCGCTGGTACGAACTTGGCCGCGAAAACGGCGCTGTGGGCGGCAAGCTGGTGGGCGCGGGGGGCGGCGGATTCCTGTTGTTTTATGCGGACGATCGCGATGCGCTGCGGCGCGCCATGGTGAAAGAAGGATTGCGGGAGTTCCGCTTCAAATTCGATCACGAAGGCTCGAAGCTGCTTTCGCGGGACTGACTACCGATGCAGTGCGTGATTCTTGCGGGCGGCCTGGGAACGCGCATGCGTCCGCTAACGGAGACGTGCCCGAAAACGCTACTGCCGGTGCATGGCCATCCGTTTGCGCACCACCAATTGCACTGGCTGGCGGCGCAAGGCATCACCGAAGTTGTGTATTCCATCGGCCATCAGGGCGACTTCATCCGGCGCTATTGGGATCAGGAGCCATCACCGATTCAAAAGATTCGTTATGTGGACGAAGGCGAAGTTCTGCTAGGGACCGCCGGCGCATTGCGGCTGGCTCGCAAACAAGGCGTGCTCGACGAGCGCTTCTTCGTCATCTATGGCGATTCGTTTCTGCCGGTCGAGTTCGCTCCCATTTGGAAAGCGTTCGAAGCCAGCGGCCTGCCCGCGCTGATGACCGTTCTTCGCAACGAAGGCCGCTGGGATCGCAGCAACGTTATCTATCAACCTGGGCGTATCGTGCGGTACGACAAAAATGCCGCGCCGGGCATGCAGTATATCGACTATGGGCTCTCGAGCTTCCGCCGCGACGTCTTTGACGATGCCCAGCACACAGATCTCGCGGCTCTGTTCCATGAACTGAGCGTGAGTGGGCGCCTGGCGGGGTTCGAAGTGCGCGAACGCTTCTACGAAATCGGATCGCCGGCCGGTCTCCGCGATCTGGAAGAATATCTGGACACTCGCGAAACCGCCCGCTCCTCGCGATAATTGTATGGATGGCTCCTACCTTTGGAAACGGCAAGATTTGCTACATCGAAATTCCAGCGTCCGACATAGCCCGGTCGGCCGAGTTTTACGAACGGGTTTTCGGCTGGAGCATCCGGAAGAACAGCGCGGGCCGAGTGTCTTTCGACGACGGAGTAGGAGAGGTTAGCGGTACGTGGGTTCTGGGACGGCCGCCGAGCATTCCGCCCGGACTCATGGTGCACATCATGGTGGATGCCATGGAGGCTACACTGGAACTGGTCGTCGCGAACGGCGGTGAGATCGTGCAGGCGGTGGGGGCCGACGCCCCCGAGATCACCGCTCATTTCCGGGATCCGGGAGGAAATGTAATCGGCCTTTACCAGCATGGAGGGAGCCGCTAAAATGCCCGACACCATTGCCACCGCAGAGCCGCTCGAACGGATCCAATGCCAGTGGTGCCAGAGCATGAACGAGAAGTCGGCGACCACCTGCCGCACCTGCGGAGCGCCGCTCGATATCCGCAATCTGGTCAGCGAATCGGGCTGGCGCGAAGCCCCGCGCATGCGCGACATGACCGAGTTTCAGTTCAGCTCCAGCACCTGCCAGGTGGAAGGCGAAATCGTTCCCGTGGCCGAGATCCACCTGGGCGCGGGCGATTCCATCTTCTTCGAACATCACGTCATGCTGTGGAAAGACGACAACGTCCCGCTCACCGTGCTGCAATTGCCGGGCGGCTTGAAGCGCGCATTCGCCGGCATGCCGTTCATCATCAGCGTGGCCACCGGTCCGGGCCGCATCGCCTTTTCGCGCGACGCCACCGGCGAGTTGGTGGTGCTGCCGCTGCATCCTGGCATGGAACTGGATGTTCGCGAGCACGCGTTCCTGCTTGGCTCGCACCAGATCGATTATTCGTTCGTGCGCGTGAAAGGCCTGACCAACATTTTGTTCGGCGGCCAGGGCATGTTTATGGACCGCTTCGTCACCACCAGCAGTCCGGGATTGGTTCTGCTGCACGGCTACGGCAATGTGTTCGAACGCAAGTTGAAAGCGGGCGAGAGCATCATGGTGGAGCCCGGCGCGTTCTTGTACAAAGATTCCAGCGTGACGATGGAAGTGGAATTCCAGCGGCTGGGCACCGGGTTTTTCGGCGGGACGAATATGAGCCTGGCGCGCATGACCGGGCCGGGACGCATCGGCATCCAGTCCATGTACGTGCATCACCACACCGAGTAGCGATCATGTTTTGCACAAATTGTGGCTCTCAAGTTCCAGACTCTGCCAACTTCTGTACTTCCTGCGGCAGCGCCGTTCAGCAAGCTCCCGAGCCGGCGCCACGGAAGCCTGCGGTTCCACCGCCGGTATCGCCCACTGGGGATCCAAACCGCTTGTCCCTGGTGCGACGCCGAAATCGATGCATCGCATTTGAGCTGTCCGCGTTGCGGCGCGACATTGAAAGCGCCGCCTATCCGTAGCGAATCCGGCTGGGCCGAATTGCCGGGCCGGAAGGACATGGCCAAGCTCCAGTTTGGCGATTCCTTCTGCCAGATCGAGGGCTTGTACGTTCCGGTGGCCGACGTGAATCTCGCTGGCTCCGACAGCATCTACTTCACGCATCACGTTCTGCTGTGGAAAGATCCGCAGGTCAACATCACGACCATGCCGCTGGCGTCGGGGTGGAAGCGCGTATTTGCTGGACTGCCGCTGATCATGACGCAGGCGCACGGCCCCGGCCACATCGCGTTTTCGCGCGACGCGCCTGGCGAAATGATCGCTCTGCCGTTGCAGCCCGGCCAGGAAGTGGACGTGCGCGAGCATCTGTTCATGCTGGCCACCAGCAACGTGGCCTACGATTGGTTTTCGACCAACGTCTGGTACACCACGCGATCGGGCGACGACAACGAAACGCACTACCCGGTCGGCATGTTCATGGACCGGTTTTCGGCGCCGCAAGCTCCCGGCCTGCTGTTGCTGCACGCTTCGGGCAACGTGTTCGTGCGCGATCTCGCGCCGGGACAAACCATTCTGGTGAAGCCGACCTCTTTGATTTTCAAAGACCCGTCCGTGCAGATGCAATTGCATTTCGAACATCCCCGCGCGGGTTTCAGCATGTGGGGGAATTGGACGAATCGGTATTACTGGCTGCGATTGTTCGGGCCGGGGCGTGTCGCCATACAATCGGTTTTCGATCGGATGGAAGGGGAGAACCGGTATTTGACGAGCTGCTCGTCGGCTACCGAGCAGCGTTGGTAAGGAGGTCGCATGATGGATGCAGCGAAGCTTCGGGCCTGGTATGCGCACCGGCAGGGACTCGACGGTTCGCTCGAAGGCAAGTCCGCAGCCGAGGTATTGCAGCAGGGCGGATGGGCTCGCTCGGTGGGCGGGGCCTCGCCTTATCTGGCGCTATTCGCGCGCGCTGGAATCAGCCGCGAACAGGCTGACGAGGCGGCCAGGAAACTCGAGATCTACGAACTCCCCAGCGCCCGCGGCTGCACGTATGTCCTGCCGGCGGAAGATTTCGCGCTAGGGCTCGCGGCCGGGCGAGGTTTTGATGGTGAGATCAAGACCGCGCTCAAGCTGGGAGTGACCGAAAAGGAAATCGACAAGCTTTGCGAGGCCGTCCTCAAGCGCGCTGGAGAAAGGCCCACTCGATCCCGAAGGTCTGCGTGGAGCTACCGGCAAAGCCGTCCGCAACCTGGGGCCCGAAGGCACGAAAAAAGGCCTCAGCACCACGCTCCCGGTGGCGCTCGGCAAGTTGCAGGAATCTGGCGACATCCGGCGCGTTCCCGTAAACGGGCGCTTCGATCAACAGCGTTATCAATACGCGTTGTGGCGCCCGAATCCGCTGCGAGGATTCAAATTATCGCCCGAGGAAGTACACACGGAACTGGCGGGAAAGTATTTCAAGTGGTTCGGGCCCGCATCGGCTGCGGAATTTCAGCGCTTCTCCGGGCTAGGAGTCAGAGCAGCTAAAGCGGCCATCGAGCCCTTAAAGCTTGAGCTTATCGAAATCGTGCCCGGCGGCCAGCTGTTCTTTCTACCCGGGGACCGCTCCAGGTTCGACGCCTTCAAACCACCGAAGGAACCGCATTACTCGCTTCTGGGAAGCATCGATTCGATGTTTGAGCATCGAACCCAGTTCGAGGACTTCGAGGGACACGCGATTGTCGATCGGGGCCGGCTGGTTGGCGTCTGGGAATACGACCAGCTCACCGAATCAGTCGCTTGGGTGTCTTTCATCAAGAAAGACAAGGCTTTGCGGGAAGCAGTCACGCGTACTGAATATTTTGTTCGCGACCAGTTGGGGGATGCCCGTTCGTTCAGCCTGGATAGTCCCAAGAGCCGCGCGCCCCGGATTGAGGCCCTTCGGAAAGCTGCGGCAAGTGCTTGACCCTGCAGCATCAAACCCTTTACAATCAAATAAGTACGGGTTCGAGCCGGCGTTTAACACTCAGATGACTCATCGCGAACAGGACGTGCTGCATTCCATCGTGGAGTCCTATATCCAGACTGGCGAACCTGTGGCCTCGCTCACCATCGCGCGGCAACGTAAGGATAACCTGAGCCCGGCCACGATACGCAACGTTATGGCCGATCTTTACGAAAACGGCTACCTTTCGCAGCCGCATACTTCAGCCGGACGGGTTCCAACCGAAAAGGCGTTTCGCAGCTACGTACAATCGCTGACGCGCGGCCGAGTGCTTGTCACAGAGTTACAACGTATGCGGGCCGAGTTGAGCCAGCTGAGCACGATGGAAGCTCGCGTGGAGCGATCGTCGCACATGCTGACGGAGATGACCCGCAGCGTGGGGATCACCGCGGCCATCCCGGCATCCAGCCAAACGCTGCACCAGATCGAACTGATCGCGCTGGCCGATCAACGGGTACTAATGATCGTGGTGACGCGCGATCGCATGGTGCGCAATCGGGTGGTATCGGTGGATCAAAGCGTATCCCAAGACGAACTGGCGTCCATCCGCAACTACATCAACGAGAACTTTACCGGCTGGATGCTGTCTGAAATCCACGCGGAGCTGGAGCGGCGGCTGGAGCAGCAAAGCGCGGCTTACGACGCGATTCTCACGCGGTTGAACGAACTGTACGCCAAGGGATTGCTGGATATCGAAGTCGCGCCGGAGATTCATCTGGAGGGAACCAGCAACCTGGTGGGTCTAGATCTGCACTTGACGCGCGAAAAGCTGCGGGAGTTGTTTCACACGCTGGAAGAAAAGAAGCGCATTTTGCAACTGTTGGATCGGTTCTCTGGAACAACCCGCGGGCGAACTGGCCGTGCAGGTGGGCTTGGCCGATGTGCATCCCAGCATGCGGGAGCTCTCGCTGATCGGAATCTCGATTTCCCTGGCCGGCGGCTTATCCGCCAAGATTGCCGTGCTGGGTCCCATGCGGATGAATTACGGAAAAGCGATGTCGGCCGTGTATCATGTCGGGCAGGCATTCGGAAGCCTTCTGGTCTGACGTTTTCTGAGCCCCCTTGCAAGACCCTATAAAATAGAACTATGGATATGAAGGAACCCACTGTCGATAGCGGGGACAGCGCTGCCTCCTCCACGGGCACGGCGGATCCGCCCGCGCAGCGGACATGCGAACACGCCGCCGACTTTGGAAGCGGTCACCGCCGAGCGCGATCGCCTGCTCGAAGAAAAGAACGAGTTGCTGGACCGTCTGCTGCGCCGCCAGGCCGAATTCGACAACTTCCGCCGGCGCGCCGAGCGCGAAAAGTCGGATGTCCTGGAATTCGCCAATGCCGAGAGCGTTCGGGCTATCGTGCCGATTCTGGACGATCTCGAGCGGGCTTTGAAGACCCACACCACGGACAAGGTGTATGCGCGCGGCATGGAGCTGATTTACCAGCGGCTTGTCGGACTCGCTAAAGAAGTTGGGATTAGAGCCGATTACAACGAAGGGGCAGAAGTTTGATCCCCACGTGCATCATGCTGTCGACATGGTGGAAACCGCCGATGTGGAGGAACAGACCATTCTCGACGAGTACCAACCAGGTTACAATTTTCGCGGACGGCTGTTGCGTCCGGCCATGGTGAAAGTGGCGGTAACTAAGAAATGACCGCGGTAACTAACCGATGAATGCCACCAGACGCGACTACTACGAGGTGCTGGGCGTCAGCCGCGACTGCGACGATCCGTCGCTCAAGAGCGCGTACCGTAAAATGGCGCTGCAGTTTCATCCCGACCGCAATCCCAACGATCAGCAGGCCGAGGAGAGATTCAAAGAGGCCGCCGAAGCGTACAGCGTTCTGAGCGATCCCCAAAAGCGCGCGGCTTACGACCGCTATGGCCATCAAGGCCTGCAGGGCTTTGGCGCCAATCAAGGCTTTGACCCGAACGCCTTTAACGATTTCGGCGATATTTTGGGCGATCTGTTCGGCTTCGGGGATCTATTTGGAGGCGGAGCGCGGCGGGGCGGGGGGCGCAATCGGGCGCAGCGCGGCGAAGATCTTCGCTATGACCTGGAAATGTCGCTGGAAGATGCGATTCGGGGGCTGAGCGTCGAGATCCAGGTGCCTCGCATGGACGCCTGCTCTCGCTGCCAGGGCACGGGCGCCGAGAAGGTGGATGGTTTGGTGCAGTGTCCCATGTGCCACGGACGCGGCGAGGTTGTCTATCAGCAAAGCTTTTTGCAGATCCGGCGCACCTGCTCGCAATGCGAGGGACGCGGCCAGATTGTTCGCCGGCCCTGCACGCAATGCCGCGGCGAGCGCCAGGTGCGCAGCGAACGGAAACTAAAGGTCACCATTCCCGCAGGAGTCGACACTGGCACGCACTTGAAGCTGGCGCACGAAGGACAGTCCGGATTCAATAGCGGGCCGGCCGGCGATTTGTACGTCGTGGTCAAAGTGAAAGAGCATCCGATTTTCGAGCGGCAGGGTGACGATCTGTTTTGCATTGTTCCGCTCAATCTTGCGCAAGCGGCGCTGGGAACGCAGATCAACCTGCTGACGTTTGACGGTTTGGAGACGGTGAAAATCCCGGAAGGGATACAGACCGGGTCGCGCATCCGTTTGAAGAATCTGGGCGTGCCTCGCTTGCAAGGCAGCGGCCGGGGCGATCTCTTTGTGCACGTGGACGTCAAAGTTCCGAGCAAGCTCACGCGCGAGCAGCGCAAGCTGTTCGAGCAACTGCGCGAGACTCTGCCCGAAGAGAACGAGCCTCACGAGAAGGGGCTGCTCGATAAAGTAAAAGATTACTTCGCCTGATTTGACCGGCCGGTACGATCCATCCAGGTCCGGAACATCAGGGCGAAGTCTCGGATTTCTTCAGAAGTCCACAGTTCTTCGATAGTGCACTTCATTTTCCTGCGCCAATTCGGATACTCGACCGTACTGCCCGGCAGGTTCTGCTGCTCAAGTTGCTTGAGCAAATCTTCTTGATTCAATACCATTAGCTTCGACGGCGTGGACGCCAGAAATCCGACGATGGCGTTGTGCAACTCGCCGACCAGTTCGGGAACCTGCGCGGCATCTCGAGGAAACCAATCGGGCAGGAAATTCAATTCGACCAGGCGATCCAGCAGTTTCTGTTTTTCGCGGGCCCGTTCGGCTCGCATATTCTGGTAGACGGTTTCATCCGGCAGCAGGCCGGCATCGCGTCGGGCATCGATGTCGCGGCCCGTCCAAAATCCAGCCAGTGTCGGCAGATCGTGCGTGGTGGCCGAAACGAGCGCGTCGCGCGGATACTCTGAGGGGGCGCGGAATCGTCCATTTTCCTGCTCAAAATACAACAGGCGATAGCTCAGGATGCCGAATTGATGCAGGACCTGGCGGGCTTCATCGGGAACGGTGCCCAAATCCTCGCCAACGACGACCACTTTATTGCGCACGCTCTCGAGCGCGAGTATGGAGAGCAGCGCCTGGAAGCGGTCCCGGACATAAGTCCCGGCGGTGGCGTCCATGCCGTCCGGAATCCAATAAAGCCGGAAGAAGCGCATCACATGATCGATGCGCAGAGCGCCGCCGTGCCTGCAATTTTTGCGGATGGACTCCGCGAAAAGCCGATAGCCGTCGGCGTCGTGGCGGTCGGAGTTGGGCGGCGGAAATCCCCAGTCCTGGCCTTTGGGCGAAAAACTGTCGGGCGGCGCGCCGACCCGGCAGCCCGAGATATAGAAGTCGCGATGCGCCCACAAGTCGGACCCGAAACGATCGGTAGCCAGCGCCAAGTCATGATAGAGGCCGATGCTTAGCCCGCGCTCCAGGGCATACTGTTGCGCCTCGGCCAGCTGGAGGTCGAGCTGCCACTGAGTATATTTGTGAAATAGAACGGAGCGCCAATGCTTTCGCGCGAATTCACGCGTGGCGGCTGATTCCGGATCCTGATAGGCCTCCGGCCACGCTCTCCAATTCCAGACGTCGGGGCATTCTCTATGAATCACCTGGTCGAGCGCCGAATGGACGGCGAAGCGGTGCAGCAGGTCGCCTTCGCGCTCGATGTACTGTTTCAACTCCATGGCGCGCTCGGTGCCGGCCCGCCACTCGTTCTCGAGAAAGGCTTGAAAAAGCAGCTTCAGGAAGCGAAGTTTGAGCGTGTACACACGGGCGTATTCCACCAGTTCCGCGTTGCGCAACGAGGCGATTTCCTTTTGGACCGTCGGGGATTGAATGCGGGCCGAGGCCCGTGCCGAAAAGCGGAAGTCGGGAATAGCTTCGACGTCGAGATAGATCGGATTCCGATAGAAGACGGAGTTGGGTAGATAGGGGCTGGTGTTGTAGGGCTGGCGGTTGGCGATGGCGTGCAGAGGATTCAGGGCGATAAAGCTGGTGGCGGTGTGCGCCACCAACCAATCGATCAAGGCGCGGAGGTCGGTGGTATCGCCGCAGCCCCAATTGCGAAGGCTGCGCAAGCCGTATAGGCTGATGGCGAGCCCGGAGGCGCGTCCCTGATCGAGCCAGGCCGGCTCAAACGCACGGCCGGGGCAGACGTTGAGCCGCGAAGGAGGCCAGGTTTCGTCGCCGATCCGCAGCGTCAGCTGGTGATAGCCCAGCGGAAGATCGTCGGGGAGACGAAGGTATTTGTTGGCCGAGATTTCTTGCAGGGGAAACTCGAGATCTACCGTGCGCTCCGTCTTCCAGGTGGATTTGGAACGCCGCATTTGCACCGGCGTGATTCACCGAGAGCGAGACAGGGACTTGGTGCGGCGAACTCCCTGCAGTCAGGAAGATCGTGGGCGCGAGAGGCGTGAGCGACGATTGTTGTTCGCGGCGCTGAATCGCGTCCCGGAGCGTGGCGCTGGATCCGGTGTCGACGCCGAGCGACCGCAGAATCGCTGACTCCAGTTCCGTCGAGGCGTGGTGCTGCTGGCCCCAAATGTCCCAATAATCGGTTTCGATGCCCCAGATTCGGGCGGCGTTTTCGATCTCGAGTCGGATCGGGCGCGGAGCTGCGGGAGACCTCGTCGGAAGACTCGGCCATGTGATAATAGGATCGTGGATCGAGAGCCCAAGTTTCAACCCAGTCTTCCGAGCGAGCTGTTCGCGCGCATCGATAACGAGGACGCCACGGCGGTTCCCGAGGGCATCATCACCACCACGATCGACAAAGCCATCAATTGGGGCCGCAAGAATTCCATCTGGCCGATGTCGTTTGGGTTGGCGTGCTGCGCCATCGAAATGATGTCGATGATCGGTTCGCGATTCGACATCTCGCGCTTCGGCGCGGAGGTGATGCGCGGATCGCCCCGCCAATCGGACTTGATGATTATCGCGGGCCGGGTTTCCAACAAGATGGCTCCGGTGATCCGGCGGCTGTATGAGCAGATGCCCGAGCCGAAATGGGTGATCTCGATGGGCGCGTGCGCGACCTCCACGGGCGTCTTCAGCAACTACGCGCTGATTCCGGTAAATCAGGTGATCCCGGTGGATGTTTACGTGCCGGGATGCCCGCCGCGGCCGGAACAATTGATCTACGCGATCATGTTGCTGCAGAAGAAGATTGAAGGCGACAAAGGATCCACCATGCGGGTCCTGAATCTGGCCTGAACGCTGCCGACCTCAAACTTTGCATTCTTCGGCCGATGAGTGTGTGCAGATACGCTCCTGGCTCTTAGAAAGGTTTGAGATGGTGATCACTCCTCTTCAACCGGACGGTTCTTCTCCGGTTCGGCCTCAAGTTTCGATTGCCCAAGCAGCCGAGAGCAGGCAACTGGTGCAAGCGGCCAAATCTGTCAATGCCAGCGGGATTCTGGGGCAGAATCAATTGGTATTCGTCATGGACCGGCAGACTCATCGGCCCGTGTTCCGGGTAGTAGACCGGAGTACACAGCAAGTGGTGACGCAGATTCCACCGGAGTATGTGCTTCGACTGGCTCAGGATCTAGGCGCGACTTCGGCGCAGGTATTATCCGCTGACGCCGATACGTAGGGATAGGATGCGCCCGAACGGTTATCAAACTTATCTAGAGAACGAAATTCTATCGGCAAGTCCTTTGAGGCTTATTCAAATGCTATACGCGGCAGCGCTGGATTCGGTCGCGTCGGCGCGCCGGTGCGTCCGAGCCGGAGACATTCGCGCCCGGTCGCGAGCAATTACCAAAGCGATGCGAATCGTTACGGAGCTATCCAGGTGTTTGAATCGCGAAGCCGGTGGGGAGCTGAGCCAAAACCTGGCGAATGTTTATGGATATGTGCTCCGGTTGCTGATCGAGGGCAATGTCAAACAAAGCGAGAAACCGCTTGCCGAGGCCGAGGGCTTATTGTCCACCCTCGCGGACGCTTGGGCTGTATGTGTACCTCAGCAGCCCGATGTCGACGCCGCAACCAACTACTGAGTCAGGTGAGCATCAATGATCGCAACGGCCACAGTCTCGGCTGAAACATCGTACTTGCCGGACTGAACATCGAGCCTGAGCTGGTCAATCCGGGCGGGGTCTTGTGCTGAGAGCGCGCGAGCCAAGGCTGAAACTTCCGCGTGATCCGAAAGCGAAGCCGCGTTTTTGCCCGAGGCTCCGGATTGTTGCTGGCCGATTTGGTCGGGCTTCTCCGCGCCTTGCGTAACGGGAGCGCGATTCAGGTCATCGATTCGCATGATTTGTCATTCCTGCCATCACCATCTTAGCGATACCCAACCCGCCATTTTGGGATAACACTTGTGCCAACTGCTGCTCTCCTAGTTCGAGCATCGTTGAGTTTGTCTCATCTTGTTCTCCAGCATCTCCCGTCACGCCTCCTCCGGCCTCTCGGGCGGATTTCAACATTTGAGCGATCAGAAGCGCTTCAAAGTCCGTTGCGGCTTTGCGAATCTTCTCCGGGCTATCCTTGTTGGACGGCGTTGTCAGCGTGGATGAGAGCCTAACTGGGAGGCTATCGGAAATGGGCATGGATTAGATCACCTCGAGCTCTGCCTCAAGCGCGCCCGATGCTTTGAGGCTCTGCAAGATTGCGATCACGTCGCGGGGCGTCGACCCGATCGCGGTGAGGGCGCGGACCAATTCCTCGACGCTGGCCCCTTGTTTCAGCACCATGTTCTTCGCTCGCTCCTCCTTGGCGGCCACATTGACCTCCGGGGTGACGGTGGTTTGGCCGGCGGACAGGGGAGCTGGCTGCGAAGTGTTGAAGCTGGTTTGAATCTCCACCGTAAGAGATCCGTGGAGGATCGCCACCGGCGCGATCCTCACATCCTTACCCATCACGATGGTCCCGGTACGCTCGTCGATCACGATGCGAGCGGGCCGGTCGGCTTCCACGACGATGTTTTCCAACTCGCCGAGAAAGTCTACGGTTCTTGAGCTATAAGCAGCGGGCATATCGACGGCAATGAGCGCAGAGTTCTCGGCATGGGCCAGGGGCGGCGCGCCTATGATCCCAAACTTGTCGTTAATGGCGGCCGTGATGCGGGTCGCAGTGGTGAAATCCGCTTGGCGCAGCTGAAGTTTGATGTGGCCCTTGGGAGCCACCGACGGAGCGAGTTTCTCGATAATGGCGCCATTGGGCACGCGCCCAGCGGTGGGATGATTTACCGTCTGTTTATTGCCCGCGCGTCCAGCCACGAAGCCTCCCGTTATCACCGAGCCCTGGGCCGCAGCGTAAACCTGGCCATCGGAGGCCTTCAGGGGCGTGAGGACCAGAGTGCCGCCTTGCAAATTGGTGGAGTCGCCAATGGCCGATACCAAAATGTCGATCCGTGTACCAGGCTGCGCGAACGCCGGAAGATTTGCCGTCACCAGCGCTGCAGCAGTGTTGCGAACCAGAATCGTGGTCGGATCGACCTGAACTCCCATTCGAGCGAGCAGATTTGTCAGGCTTTGGGCGGAGAAGACGGTTTGTCTTTTGTCACCGGTCCCATTGAGGCCCACCACGATTCCGTATCCCACGAGTTGGTTTTCCCGCACCCCTTCGAGGGACACAAGATCTTTGAGGCGTGTTCCGTCGCCGGCCGCCTGCAGTGGCGCCAGTGTAAGTAGGCAAAATAGGATGGGAGTGTTCATGGGATTAGAACGGAAGTAGTCCCAGCAGCAGCCGATACAGGATGAAAGGCCGCTTCACTGCGTCGTTGACGACGCCTTTGCCATTGACCAGCACTTGGATTCGCGCTAATCGATCGGACGGAACGGAATTGACAGGGCTCAGGTCCTCCGGACGAACAATCCCTTGCACCGTGATGACCTGCCGCTCGGAATTAACGGCGATCTCCTTCTGGCCCTTGACGACCAGGTTGCCGTTGGGCAAAACCGCGACTACTTCGGCAGTCACCGTCGTGGAAAGAGTGGTCCCGCGGCTGGTGATGCCTTGTCCCTGCAGCTGGGTAGTGTTGGCTGTGGTAGCCAGGTTCGCCAGCGCGCCCGTCACGCTCTTAGGCCCAGCCAGCGCGGTAATTGAAGCCTGGAGGCTGGACTTCCGCGAGGTATTCGTGCCACCCGTGGATGCAGCCGACGAATTGTCCAACACGACGATGGTGACCAGATCGTACATCTGGCTGGCGCGGACGTCACGGACGCTGTCGGCTAGCCGGCCATTGGCGATAAAGAGCGAGCCAGGGGTGTAAATTGCTGACTGCTGCGACCTCTCCTTGACCTGCTGCACGTATTGATCGAGGGACGGCTGCGGTGGCTCACTCACTGGCGGACTCTTCTTTGCGAATAGCGAAAGAGCGAGCAACAACCAGCTAATTGCCAGCGGGGCCCATCTCATAGGGAAGCTCCGGTCGCGAGCCGCACCACCACCTGCTTTTGGTCTTCGACGAGGGCGCGAACATTCTTGCCGCTGGACGGATTGCGAACCACAATCGTTTGACCCTGGTTCCCGGAAGACTGGGCGATCCCGTCGAAACTGAGGGTTGCGGTGCCCTCGATCACCTGTACGTGCACCGTCTCGCCGCGGATCACATCCTTGGAATCCTCTAACATCGCAGACACGATTCTCTCGCCCGCCGCGAGCGCGTGGCGTGCTACCTTGCCTGCAACCTCTTGGCGATCAGGCGCAGAACTCCGGGAAAACTCCAGTGTCGGGAATTGCTGACTCAACGTGGACTTGATCTGTTCGGCGCGAATGACCGTACCGGCGGGAATGTCTTCGACCGCGACCACAATTTCACGGTTCACTGCCATGCGCACTTTGGCCCAGACGGACAGACTATGTTGACCGTCGTAGACCAGCTGCCCTCGCCAAATTACGGGTACTTGCGGGTCGCCCTTGCGAGGCCGGTTCAACTCCTCGCGCCGGAATTCCAGCCGCCCCGGAGGTACCAGTTGCTCGCTGACCTCGAGAATCTCCATTTGAACGTCAGGCACGCCCAATGCGGATAGCAGTGCAGGCCGCACTTCTTCCACCGAGAGGAGCCGGACGGTGCGCCGCACACAAAGACTTGGAGCGGGTGCGCCGGCAGGGAACATCAGACCGTGCCGCGCCGCAATAAGAAACAGGTCGCGCGATGACAGAATGCGATCAGTTCCAGGGGACGGGGCAAATCCGATGGGAGTCTCAGGGTCGAGTTGCTCAAAGAGCGGCACCGCCCCTGCGATGTCGCGGGCCACGATCTCCGCCGATGGCACGGATACACAGGCCGCGCGTGCCAGGCTCGCGGCGGTAGCCAGGATAATAGCGATTCTCATTGTGTGACGTTGTTGATCTGCTGATACATTTCGTCAGCCGCCTTGACGACTTTGGAGTTCGCTTCATAGGCTCGCTGGCTCACGATCATGTTGATAAACTCTTCGACTACGCTAACGTTGGAACCTTCCACGTAACCCTGCATCAGCGTTCCGAGGCCTTCCTGGCCGCCGGGATTGGCAACTGTGGCAGTGCCAGAGGCGTCAGTGGGCTGGAAGAGATTCTGGCCCAGGCTGTTGAGTCCCGCCGGATTGGGAAACAGAGCCAGCTGGATCTGGCCGGCGATTTGGGCGGCGTTTTGCCCGGGCTGAGTATAACTAACCGTGCCGTCCGCCGCGATTGTAACGCTTTGCGCCGCGGACGGAATGGTGATCTGCGGCTCGATGGGATTTCCATCCGAGGTTACGATGTTGCCGGTGCTGTTGAGCTGAAATCCGCCATCGCGAGTGTAAGCGATCGCGCCATCGGGCATGAGGATCTGGAAGAAACCGTTGCCCTGAATAACCAGATCCAAAGGATTGTCAGTCTCTTGAAAACTCCCCTGCGAGAAGATGATTTCATTGGAGGCCGGGCGGGTCCCCAAGCCGATCTGCAGGCCGCTGGGCACGACGGTTTGCGATCCAGCGGCAGCGCCCGGTTGAATATGGGTTTGGTACAGCAAATCCTGGAACTGCGCCCGCCGCATTTTAAAGCCATTGGTGTTAGCGTTCGCCAGGTTGTTGGCGATGTTGTCGATATTCATTTGTTGCGCGTTCATTCCGCTGGCGGCGGTGTAGAGAGCTCGGATCATGTTTTATTCCTCATTTCAGGCTGTCCTTATGTAACTTTGGCGACGTCTTCGATAGCCCGCCGGTTCATATCAGCGCCGATGGTCATGGCCTTTTGCAAACTTTCAAATTGGCGCAAAATGCTAACCAGACGCGCCGCGGATTGCGACGATTGCGAATTCCCGGATTCGAGCTTGCCTTGCTGGATCGCAGCCTCCGTGGCAGGTGTAAGCGGCGCCGAGCTAAAGCTCTGGAAGTAGTTTCCGCCGCGCTTGGTGAGAACTGCCGGGTCGTTGAAATCGACCAAGCCGATCTGGGCGATCTCCTGGCCGCCTTGACTGACGGTACCGTCGGAGACGACCTCGAAAGTCTGCGCTGGATCCAGAACAATGGGCTGGCGGTCGATTCCTTGGACCGCGTATCCATCTTGTGTCTGCAACTGGCCTTGTCCAGACAGATGAAAGCTTCCATTTCTCGTAAAGAGTGGTCCCGAGGGCGTCGTCACAACAAAGAAGCCCTTGCCATTGACGGCCAGATCGGTCGGGCTACTGGTGGGAAGTAGCGTTCCCTGTGAGAAATCGGTCCACTGCGTCTTTAGCACTGGAAGCGTGGTGGTTTTACCGTCGCCGGGAGAGTCCGGTGAGTCCGACGAGTAGTACAAACCGTACGATTCGGCATCGGACTTGAAACCCGGAGTGGACGCGTTGGCAAGATTGTTTGCCAAAATATCCAAAGTCTGCATGCGTGATTGAATACCGCTCGCCGCGACGGCTGTCAGCGCGTCCATGTTGAGTCTTTCACGGGTGGCATGTATGCAATTGATGCGCCGATTTGGTAAAGCCCTCATAATCACGAAAGCGAGGACGATATTCCTGTTGTGGGACGGATTTTGTGAGACAAGAAATTGCCGAAACGGGATTGGCGTCAATTTTGTAGCGGTGCGCGGCCGCCAAGTCCTTGAACTTGCAGAACGGGCGATTGGCCCGCCAGCTGCATTCATGGAGGCGTGAATGTAGCGAGCATCAGCTCTTTCTCTCCGAACACCAAGCCAGGAGTCAGATCCTCGCTGGTCTCAGGTTCAGCGATTTCCGATTCAACCAAGTTGAATGCGGCTGGCGCCGGGCTGAATGCGCTCAGCGCCGATTCGATTCTCTCGCTTCCAAGTAAGAGTTTGGTCGGGTTCCTATCTTTATTGAATCGAATTCTCGATCCTTCCGAGGCGAGCACAGCGCCCACGAATGGACTATCGCTGATTACTGCAACTTCGCAGCCAGCCAAGCAGCGCACTGTTGCGACTCTTTCCCGCTCCGCCAACGAAGGCGGAAGACCTGCGCAAAACGATTCCAGAACTCTGGAGCAATCCGCCGAGAGGTTGCAGCTCGCGCTGAACCAACCGCAGAACCAGTTTGCTATCCCTGCAGTGCCTATTGCCATTGGGCGGACCAAGATTCCCGAACCGGAACTCGCTCGACCTGCCGCGATTCCACAACCACAATCTGCTGGCGGGTTCTTGGAATCCGGCGGATACTCTTCCGCGACCCGTTTCGCCGAGCCGCGGCAGCCCGAGGGTCCTGTTAGTGGTTCCGCTGCGCAGGTAGCATTCGCAATCCGTTTGACTCCGCAGATTCCAGAAACTGAAAGCGCACCACTCCCGGAGCTGCAGTCTTCGACGAACACCCAACCCGACGTGCAGACCGTTTTCGCGCCACCTTCGAACTCCCGGATTGTCAAAGAGCAAAGCCAGTTCACGGCCAGGGGACGGCCAACAGATCCTCCACAACCGAGCCCGCCATATCCGGAGCACAATACGCGCGAGCCGCGCGAGTCTGCTCAAAAAGACGCAGTTGAGACGGCCGCTCCCCAAGCAAGCGAGCCAGCACCGCGCAGCGCAGAACCGATCGCGGTTCCGAAGCCTATAGGCGAAGTTTTATGGCTTCCAAGTGATGTCGATAAGCAGTCGATCGTAGCGGCTGAAAGCGCGAGACCAGAAAGCTCACATTCTGATGCCAGCCCCCAGAACGGGCGGGATGGCTCCGCGTTGCCGGTCGAATTGGGAACGGACCGGACGACGGCCCGGCATCAGAGGCCGGCTGCGTCCTCGAACGTCTCTCTTAAACCGCAGGCAATGCCTTTTGAGGAGCAGGACAGTAGCGATAGAGAACCGAACGGCAGAGCGATCAAACTAGGCGCACCTGAAAAACCGGCTACGAACGAGAAAGACATTTACGCGCAAGACGCGACGGGGTTCGTTGCCGTTCCGCAACTGCAGGCCAGCGGCGCGGACCGGGCCTCTCCCAGGACTGAACCGGCGCCGGCGGATTCCCTTGAAATAGAATCCAACCTCTCGCTCCGGCCACAACCTATTCACGAGATTTCATTGCAACTGGGCGAAAACTCATCTAACCAGGTGGATATTCAGGTGGTGGAGCGTGCCGGCAAGGTGCAGGTGGCGGTCCGCACGACAGATCAGGAGCTGACCAAGTCTCTTCAGACAAACTTGGGAGAACTGGTTGGGCGGATGGAAGAGAAGGGTTACAAAACTGAGACCTGGATTCCTGCGGCGACGCTTCACGGGAACGTGGCACTGCACGGAATCTGTCAGCCGGTTCGGTTACGGTCGAGATCAGCCGGAGCATTCAGGGCCCTGGTCCGGACCCGATCAACAACGGCAGCAGCACCAGGGATCCGGCCAGCGGCGGCCGCCGCGTTGGATGGCCCAGTTGCAAGAAACGCTTGACGGAGAAAACGTAAACACAGAAGGCATCAGAATGGAGGACCGATGATTCCCAGCTTAATGAACGCCACCAGCAGTGCGTCGGCAGCGGCAGCGGCGCCAGCTAGTTCCGCATCGAGCAGTGACCCACTCTCTGGAGCGGCTAGCGAGCAAACGTTTCTGCAGTTGCTGGTCGCGCAACTTCAGAACCAGGATCCGACGGATCCTCAGGACGGCACGCAATTCGTGTCTCAGCTCGCACAGTTCAGTTCGCTCGAACAGCAGATCCAAATGCGGACCGACCTTGACAGCATTAATGGCACCCTAACCGCCGCACCAGCGGCAACATCCACGTCGTAAGAAGGAGAAATCATGTTTACATCATTTTCAACTGCACTTTCGGCGCTGTCCGCCTTTTCAACCGCCATCGATGTAACGGGGAACAACCTAGCAAATCTCAATACCGTGGGATTCAAAACCAGCGAAGTCTCGTTCCACGATTTGGTAACCCAGTCCATGGGTGTGGGCCTCGGAAGCACACAGGTTGGATTTGGAGTCGGGACGCCGACCACCGAGGCATTGTTCACACAGGGCGCGATTCAAACCACGGGCGGCTCGATGGATGCCGCGATCCAAGGGGACGGCTTTTTCTTGGTTCAGGCAACGGACGGAGCTACCGAGTTTACGCGTGCTGGAAACTTCCAGACCGACTCCAATGGGAATCTGGAGACAGCCACCGGCGAATCGGTCGAAGGCTGGACTTTAACCAACGGAGTTCTGGACACCAACGCGCCCCCGAGCGCGATCACGATTCCGACTGGAGCACTGCAACCGCCAGTAGTCACACAGAACATTTCTTTCGATCTCAACTTGAACGCTGCCGCAACTCCTGGTAGCGCCAACGGAACCTTCGCGACTTCGGTCACCGTCTACGACTCGCTGGGTAATTCGCATGTGGTAACCGCCACGTTTACAGAGGATGCCACGGTACCCGGTCAATGGGATTATTCCCTGGCGATTCCGGATGCCGACCTTGCCACGCCTCCGGGCACGCCTTTGACAGGCAGCATCAACTTCAATTCCAGTGGCATCTTGACTACGCCGGCTGCAACCGATCCCTCGCCCCAATTGGCGATTACCGGTCTTGCCGACGGGGCGGCCGATATGACTGTGAATTGGAACCTCTACAAAGGCACGACACCCGATATCACACAATTCGCTCAGAGCTCCTCGGTTTCGGCCGTGACGCAGGACGGGGCCGCCTCGGCTCAACTGACCACTGTGGCTATTGGCGCCACCGGCCAGATTCTGGCACAATTTTCCAACGGACAACAGACCGTGGTCGGGCAGCTTGCCATGGCCACCATTCGCAACCCGGATTCCTTGCTGGCGGTGGGCGATAACAACTATCAGCTTGGCTCCGCATCCGCCCTGCCGGCGATCGGGCTTCCGGGCACCGGCGGCAGAGGCACGGTGCAAGGCGGAGCGGTTGAGTCTTCGACAGTCGACATCGCGACTGAATTTACGAACCTGATCGTCTATCAGCGCGGGTACGAGGCGAATTCGAAAATCGTCAACGCGGTGGATGAATTGAGCCAAACCACCATCGAGCTGATCAAGTGATCCAGGCCAGGTATCGATGAGCCCGCTCGAACAAATCGCGGACCTGGCCGATGTTCCGCTGGATGTCGAGGTGGAATTGGGCCGGCGCGTGATGACCATTGCGCAAATTCTCGAACTAGGCCCCGAAAGTGTGATCCGCATCGCACGTTCGGCTGGCGACAATATCGACATTCTGGTCGGAAAGAGCCTGATCGGCTATGGAGAGATCGTAATCATCGAGGACACGGTCGGGGTTCGCATCACCGATTTCAGCCAGGAGGAATAGTTCGGCCATCATGGACCTTGTTCGACAATCGCTCGCCATCACGTTCGTCCTGGCTCTGTTGTGGGCATCCCTGTGGCTTCTGAAAAGACGAGGCGTGATTCGGGGCCGCGGGGCGCCGCCTAATCGAGGTGTGTTCGAATCGTGCGGCAAGCTTTCCTTAAGCGCGCAACATTCCGTTCATCTGGTTCGGATCGGCGATCGAAGCCTGGTGCTGGCGGTGCATCCGGCGGGAATCACCTTCCTTTGTGACGCCAGGTTTGGCGTTCCCGTCGAATCGGATGGCGGACAAGCTACATGAAGGGCGTTACCGGGACTATTTCGTGGGCATTCGCTGTTACGGCGCCATTGCTGGCGCAGAGCACATCACCGTTGGGCGTCTCAGTTACGCCCGGCAAGGGTTCGGTCTCGTTAACAGCACCGATGCAGATCATATTCCTGCTGACGCTGTTGACGATACTTCCCGCTGTCGTCATGTCAGTCACTCCTTTCCTCCGCATCACGGTGGTGTTGCACTTCTTGCGGCAGGCCTTGGGTACGCAGGGAACGCCCTCCAATCAGGTGCTGATCGGGCTGGCCTTGTTTTTGACCATGGTGATCATGCAGCCGGTAGTAACCGACATGTACCACAGAGGCTGGGAGCCTCTCGAGGCTGGCCAGGAGACCTGGCAACAAGCCTGGCAGGACGGCTCCGAACCACTGCGGACCTTCCTTTCGCGCTATGTCCGCGAAAAGGACGTGCGCCTGTTCCTCGAGATCTCGCACACTCCCGCGCCCAAAAGCCCTTCGGAACTGGGGATGACCATCCTGCTTCCGGCCTACGTCCTATCGGAGCTGAAGACCGGCTTCCAGATCGGCGCAATTCTTTTTCTGCCATTTCTAATCATCGATCTGGTGGTCGCTTCGGTGACGCTGTCCATCGGGATGGTGCAACTGCCGCCGGTAATGCTGTCAGCGCCCTTCAAGATTCTGTTGTTTGTGCTGGTGGACGGGTGGAATCTGGTGGTCGGCTCACTGATCAGGAGCTTTTATTCGACATGACGCCGGAATTAGCGGTGAACATTATTCGTCACACGCTGCTTGAGACTTTTTGGCTCAGCCTTCCGCTGCTGGCGGTCGGATTCGTGGTTGGAATCGCGGTCAGCCTGGTGCAGGTCCTTACCTCCATCCAAGACACCGCCTTCGGCGCGGTTCCTCGTCTTACGGCGTTTCTTTTAGGAGTGCTTCTCATGTTGCCGTGGATGACCAGCCGCTTGATCACCTATACCATCGCGCTGTTTGGCGATTTCGGCCGTTATGCACGCTGAGTTCACCTTTCAGTACGCGACCATCTATGGATTCCTGTTGGTGCTGGCTCGAGTGTCGGGAGTCCTTGTCTTTGCGCCGATCCCTGGTTTCTCGGCAGCGCCGGGCACCAGCCGTGTGGTCCTGGCGTTGCTTCTGACCATCGCTTTGTTTCCGGTTTGGCCATCGCCGGCGCTGGACGGACCTGCGGACGGGCTGGCGGTGGGGAAGTTATTGGGCCATTGCTGGGATGGATGGGCTCCGAAGCGGCTCTCGGCCTAACCATCGGAGTCGCCGTCGCGTTTCTGCTGGAGGGGGTCCAGATGGCCGCGCAAATTCTGGGCTTACAAGCTGGATACTCTTACGCTTCGACGGTGGACCCATCCACGCAAGCCGATACTACGACGCTGCAACTCATGGCCCAGCTTCTAGCGGGCATGCTATTTTTTGCCTTTGGCTTCGACCGGCAGGTGTTGCGCGTTCTGGCGAAGAGCCTGGAATTGGCTCCAAGCGGACGCTTTTCGCTCAATGGTCCAGCCACGGAGGCCATTGTTCGGTTGGGCGCCGTTATCTTTTCCACGGGCCTCCAACTCGCCATTCCCGTGCTCGCTCTCCTGATCCTGCTGGACGTCGCGTTCGCGGTTCTCGGCCGACTGCATGCGCAAATGCAGTTACTTTCACTTTCCTTTGCCGTCAAAATGCTGGTCACGCTCGCGTTTCTCGCCAGCATTCTCTCGGTGTATCCGGCCGTCTTCGAGCGCGCCGGCGAGCGTACCTTCAGCGTGCTCAGCGGGTTACTACCTAACTAAATGGCCGACCAGGGACAGCGCAGCGAGAAACCGACCAAGCGAAAGCTGGACAAAAGCCGTCGCGAGGGTCAGTTTCCAGCCAGCCGCGAAATGTTGGCGGCCCTGCAGTTCCTAACGTTTGTAATCCTGCTCAACGCGGGAGGCGAGCGCTTTCTTGAGCGTGTGCGCGAGGCGGCGCGCTACTATCTCGCGGCCGCCTTCCACCTGCAGTTGACTCCGCGATTGATATTTCGGCTTTATCGTGATTCGCTGGCTCATGTTTTCGGGCCCCTGCTGTGGATGGGCGGCTGCCTGACCGCGGTGTCGCTGGCGGCGCAGCTTGGCAGCACCAGGCTGGGACTCTCTCTCAAGAATCTGGCCCCTGATCTCAAACGCCTGAATCCGCTGCAAAAGATTCAAAGCGTCCCGCGGCAAAACTTGGCGGCGTTCGTTCAAGCCGTGGTCTTTCTGCCATTGCTGGCACTGGCCGTTTACAAGATCGAGAACGGAAATCTGGCCGCCTTTGCCGCTCTGGCGCGGGTGGGTTTGCAGCCCGCGCTGCGGATTATGAGCGATTCGTTCCGCGATTTTTTGTGGAAGGCGGCGGCGCTATTCTGCGCCATCGGATTGCTGGACTTTGTGCGCATCTACCGGCGCCACTTTAAGTCGCTCCGCATGACCAAGCTGGAAGTCCGCGACGAACTGAAGGAGACGGAAGGCAATCCCCAGACCAAGAACCGCGTGCGGCGCCTGCAGCGGGACCTGGCGCGCCGCAACATGATGAAAGAGATTCCCAATGCCACCGCGGTGATCGTAAACCCGACCCATTTCGCGGTTGCGATCCGCTACGAGATGGAAGGCATGGCTGCGCCGCGCGTGCTCGCCAAAGGCAAGAACTATCTGGCGCTACGAATTCGCCAGATCGCGCTCGATCATCAAGTTCCCGATCGTCGAGAATCAGCCGCTCGCTCAAGCGCTTTATAAATCCGCGGACGTCGGCCAGGAGATCCCTCCGCAGCTCTACCAAGCCGTAGCCGAAGTTCTGGCCTACATCTATAAACTGATGCACCCGAGGCGAAGTTAGATGGCGCCCCGCGCCCGTGCGCCCGCCGCCGGCCGCGCCACCCCAGCGTTCCCAAGCGGGCCGCGGCAGACCGCCAGCAGCGCCGCCGTCCATTGGAGCGAATTCGCGGTCCCGATCGCGGTGCTGGGCATCGTGCTGGCGATGATCATGCCGCTGCCGCCGTTCCTGCTGGATATCCTGATCAGCGGCAATATCACCATGTCGGTGATCGTATTGTTGGTCTCGCTCTATATCACCAAGCCGGTCGAATTCAGCGTCTTCCCCACCACGCTGCTGCTGATGACGCTGTTTCGGCTGGCACTGAACATCTCATCGGCGCGGCTGATCCTGCTCAACGGTAATACGGGAACCTCAGCCGCCGGAGAGGTGATCCAGGCCTTTGGCGCCTTCGTGGTCGGCGGGAACTACGTGATTGGCGTGGTGATCTTTTTGGTGCTGATCGCGATTCAATATGTCGTGATCAATCACGGCGCCGTGCGCATTTCCGAAGTCACGGCGCGCTTCACTTTGGATGCGATGCCGGGCAAGCAAATGGCCATCGATTCCGATCTCAACGCTGGGTTAATCGATGAACACGAAGCCCGCAGCCGCCGGAAGATGCTCGCCAGCGAGGCCGAGTTCTACGGAGCCATGGACGGGGCCTCACGCTTCACCCAGCGCGATGCAGTGGCGTCCATCATTATTACCAGCATCAATATTCTGGCTGGATTCCTGATTGGCGTACTGCAGCATGGCATGGATTTAGAGCGGGCGCTGCAAACCTACACCGTGCTCACCATCGGAGACGGATTGGTGACGGTGATTCCGGCGTTGATGATTTCCATTTCGGGCGGTCTGATCGTCACTCGTGCCAGCTCGGATACCAAACTGGGATCGGACATGCAGCGGCAGGTGTTCAGCAACTCGCAACCGTTGTTGCTGGCGGCCGGGGTACTGATTGCCATGGCCGCGTTTCCGGGACTTCCCAAGATTCCGTTCCTGGTTCTGGGTACGGGCGTCGGGATCATGGGATGGCGCTTGCGGCAAAAAAATGCCAGTGCCGAGAGAGCCAAAGCGCCGGCGGCCGCGCCTGCGCGCGAGAATCTGGAAGCGTTGTTGCGCATTGAGCCGCTAGCCATGGAAGTCGGACTGGGTTTGGTGCAACTGGTCGAAGGCGGGCAAAGTTCTCCGCTTCTTAAGCGCATAGCCAGCATCCGCAAGCAGCTGGCGACCGAGCTTGGGATATATCGTGCCGCCGGTGCGTGTTACCGACAATTTGACGCTGAAGGCGCGGGAGTACGTGATTTCTCTGAAGGGGGTGGAAATCGCGCGTTATGAGCTCGCGCAGGGCTGCGAGCTGGCCCTGCACTCCGATGAGAAAGCCGAGAAGATCGAAGGCATTGCCACGCGCGAACCGTCCTTCGGAATCGCCGCCGTCTGGATCTCGCCGGATCAAGTGGAAACGGCCCGGCGGGCTGGATACACGGTGGTCGACAGTATCAGCATCATGGGAACCCATCTGAGCGAAGTGGTGCGGCGCCACGCCTGGGAGTTGTTCTCGCGCCAGGATGCCAAGAAGGTGCTGGATCGCGTCGGCGAGGACAATCCCAAGGTGGTCGAAGATTTGGTGCCCAAATTGCTTTCTCTCGCGGTAGTGCAGAAAGTGTTTCAAAACCTTTTGCGAGAGCGCGTTTCGATTCGCGACGCGGCCAGCATTCTGGAAGCGCTGGGCGAAGCCGCGCCTATCACCAAGAATACGGTGCTCCTCACCGAGTATGTCCGTCAGGCTATTCGACGGCAGGTGGTAAAGCCTTGGCTTGAGCCCTCGGGCGATTTGTCGGCCTATCTCCTGGATCCAACTCTCGAGCAAACGATCGAGTCGGCTGTCGAGCATGCCGAGAATTCCAGCCATCTGAACTTGTCCCCTCAGCGCATTCGGGATCTCCAGGAACGTCTCAAGAAGTGTTGTAATCCGCCGGATGCGCCGGCGCTTCTGATTACCAGCGCGGCCGCGCGCTTTTTTGTGCGGCAGGTGGCCGAAAGTATTACCCCCAATTTGACGGTGCTATCCCACAACGAAATACCTCCAGGGAACAGGATCGCTTCTCTGGGACCGGTGGCGTAAGGGACGCTTGAAGGACGAGTAGCGGGCGATGAGAATCAAATCGTTTTTTGCGAACACTATAGAAGATGCCATCCGGCAGGCGCGCCACGAGTTGGGGCCCGAGGCCATGCTGGTGAATTCCAAGCGGACGGCCGTGGAGGCCAACCATTTGGGAGCCTACGAGGTTGTGGTGTGCAGTGATACGGCGGAGTGCGCGCCGGAAAACCCAGGCCACAATCGTGATGGCCGGCCTGCTATTTCCGCGCTTCCGGTCGATAAGCTGTCACGAGATGTTTCTGAACTGAAGCAGCAAATGGAGAAGCTTGCCCTCACTTTGGCGCGATCGGGCAGTGGAATGGTCGAGCATCGCGTTCGACGCCGAGCTCTCCAAAGCCTTCACCACGCTCACCGACGCGGAGTTCGACACCGAGCTTGCGTACGACGTTGTGTCCAAACTCAGTTCTCCCGCGACCGGTCTACGGGCCGAACTTGCCAAACTCATCCATGTGGACGCGCAGCTGGGCTGTTCCGGTGCGCCGTCCCAGGTGGTGGCATTGGTCGGACCGCCTGGGGCCGGCAAGACATCGGCGCTGGTCAAACTGGCCGTCGAGTACGGCGTAACGGCGCGTAAGCCGGTGCAGGTGCTCACCACGGACACCTATCGCATCGCGGCGGCCGAGGAATTACGCTCGTATGCGGCCATCTTGGGAATTGGATTCCAGGTGCTTGAAACTCCAGCGGCCCTAACGCAGGCACTCGAGGAATGCCGCCACAAAGACCTGGTGCTGATAGACACGCCGGGTTTGTCGCGGAGTGAGATGGAAACGGCGGAGGATTTGGCGCGGGTTCTGGCGGGACATCCAGGGATCGATACGCATTTGGTTTTGCCGGCCTCCATGCGGACGGCCGATTTGAAGCGCGTGGCTGGCCAATATGACATTTTCCGGCCGCGCAAACTGTTGTTTACGCGGTTGGACGAGACCGAGACGCTGGGCGCGATCCTGAGTCTGAGTATCCGCATGGAGAAGCCAATCTCGTTCCTTTCCTCGGGGCAGCGAATTCCCGAGGATATCGAGGCCGCTTCGCTGGACCTGCTACTGGATGCGATTTTGGGGCCATGCGTTGCGCGGGATTGCTAAGTATGGCGTGGTGGCGGCATGAGAGCGCAAGGCGCGGCCAAGACGCCCGAGCGGGCACTGAAGCGATACGAAGCGCCGGATCGCGGGGGCGAAGAGCGGGAACGGCTGATTCTTGAACATTTGCCGCAAGTCCGGCTCATCGCCCGGCGGATCCACGAACGTCTTCCGGAAAGTGTCAGCTTGGACGACTTGATTTCCACGGGAACGATCGGGCTGATCGCCGCCATTGACCGCTTTGACCCAGGACATAACGTCAAGCTCAAGACTTACGCCGAATACAAGATTCGCGGGGCCATATTAGACAGCTTGCGAGGCCTGGACTGGGCCCCGCGCCAGCAGCGGCGGCGTTCCAAACAGATCGAGGCAGCCATCGCTTCGGTGGAACAGCGTCTGCATCGCGCGCCCACCGAGGACGAAATCGCCAGCCAGTTGAATTTGTCGCTCCAGGAATACCACGAGTGGCTGGTGGACATTCGCGGCGTTAATCTCGGCAGCCTGGAGTCCTCGGCGCCGGACGACGAAGGCCGCAATCTGCTCAAATACATCTCGGATGACGAGGAAAGCTGGCCGTCGCGGTTGCTGGAGCGGTCTGAACTGCAACGCCTGCTCGCGGACGCGATAGAAAAAATGCCGCGCACCGAGCGAATCGTGATCAGCCTGTACTATCACGAGGAGCTGACGCTCCGGGAAATCGCCAAGGTGGTGAATCTGCATGAGTCGCGCGTTTCGCAACTGAAATCTCAGGCCATCCTGCGCCTGCGGTCCTTCTTGGAGCATCGCTGGCCGCAGGAGCGAGGCGCCTAGGGCATGCCACAGGACAACTCCGCGCTCTGGCTGGCCGAAGAGTGGGCGCGCCAATTTACGCGTACGGTGGAATCGATGACCAGCGATTCGGCCTTGATCACTCTCGCGACCCACGACCCGGCGCCGGACCCAGATCTATTGTGGTGGGAGCAGCCGCTCAGCCTGAGCCCCGACGCTTGTATCTGGGTAGCCGCCAGCTCCAGGAGTTGGCAGGAGATCGGGGACCGGGTGCTGCGGAGCGCCGGAGTGGACGATGCACCTCCCGAAGATGTGCGCGGCACCTACCTTGAGATCGTCAACCAAAGCCTCGCGGGGGTTGCAAGCGCGGTCTCCACGCGCGCGCGAAAGCAGATCTCCTGCCTGGAAGGCCGCACTGCTCCACCGCCCGCTTCATCTGGAAATGTTTCCTACTCCTTCGAGATCGCGCTCGGACAGCAGGGGTTTCCATTGCAGGCCATTTTCAGTCTCTCGCTTGCCAATCTTGCGGGGGGGCCGGCTCCTCCCGCCCAAAAACCCGCTGGCGCGGCGAAAGCCGGGTCCATCGACCTGCTGCTCGACGTGGAGCTCCCGGTAAGCGTGTCGTTTGGAAGAGCGCAGCTCATGCTGAGAGATGTGATCAAACTCACCACCGGCTCCATCGTGGAGCTAAATCGCGCATTGGCTGAACCGGTAGAAGTGATCGTCAACAATTGCGTGATCGCGCGTGGTGAGGTGGTGGTGGTGGAGGGAAATTACGGAATTCGGATCAAGCAGGTGATCAGCCGGCAAGAACGGCTCCGGACCTTGTACTAACGGAACCTGATGCTGGAACGCTACCTCATCCCGCTGGCTCCCTATGTTCTAGCTGCGCTGGGTCTTTCGGTGTGCCTGTTCCTGACGGTCTCGATGGAGAGCGAGCTGCGGCGGTTAAAGTGCAAGTGGGGTGGCCGGGGCGCGGCCGAAGCGGGCATCGCGCGGGAGCTCCAAACCAAAGTTGCCGAACTCAGTGAGCGGCTGCGCGATGCCGAAGACCGGGCGGGCATGCTGGTAGCCGCACCCGTGCCACCCAAGTCAGGCTTGAATATCAGCAAACGAACTCAGGTTCTCCGGCTGTCGCGGCGGGGCGAGCAGGCGGAGAATATCGCTCGATTGTTGGGCCTCCCCCGGCGGGAGGTGGAACTGCTGCTCAAGGTACACGCGCTGGCGGTGACTGGATCCGGGACTAATTCGTGAAATTGTGGACCATGCGGCTGCGCGGCACAGAACGTTCCGAGCGGCCTTCTTCCACCGCGACATTGACGGTCTGGGACTTGTGGTCTCGCATCAATTCCACCGAATAGGTTTTCTTGGCGTGGCGGACCGGACCGCGCCAGATAATTCGCTCGGCGAGGTTACCGCGGTGCCATCCACCTTAGTGATCACATCCCCGGCTTTGACGCCGGCCTTTTGCGCGGGCGTGTTCTCAAGAACGGAACGAACTAACACACCTTCTTTGACTCCAAAATACTCGGCCAACTGTGACCCAAGCGATTCTGCTTCGACGCCCAGCATGGCGGTCCGCAGCGTGGTGAAAATCTGGGGAATGTCCGGGATGCGAATTTCCGGCATTTCAATAACCTGCGGAAGATTTCCAGAGAACGACCGCAACTTGCGCGAGGTCAGCATCGCGGTGAGCGTCTGGGTGGCGCCTTCGCGGCTGATGGTGAGCTTGATCTCGCGCCCCGCCGGCGTTTCCCGCACCATTCTGCCAAACTGCTCCATACCCTCCACGCGCTGTCCGTTGTATTCCTGCACCACGTCGCCCGGCCTCACTCCCGCCTTATCCGCCGGACTGCCATCCTCGACGCGCGTAATTTCGACGCCGTAGTCTTCCTTGAGCTTCAACTCCTTGGCGCGATTGGCGTCGACCTCGGCCAGGCTAACTCCGAGGTACGTTCCGCCAGCGAGGGGAGCCATGCTGCTAAGTTCGCGCACTTGCGCCGCGCCAAACGGAAAAACATCCTGGGCTTGTACCACCGCCGCCACGGCGAAAACCACTGTCAGAGTAAGAAGCTTGGTCATGACGTAATCCTTGTAAACTATTTCTCGCGGCGCAAATAAATGGTGCCGCCCATGGCGTTGACGCGCAAAACCGGACCGCCTCCATTCAATGCACCCTGCGCTACCGTCGGGCCCACCGGCTGTGCGCCGGTTTGCGGACGAATCTGCGCGAAGTCGGAAATAATGCGTCCCGCCCCGCCGGTCTCGTTGGTCGCTTGAATCGTCAACGCAAGATTGGACGGAATGAAAACAGTTATGTCACCAGCATTGGTGCTGAGCAGGGAATCGGCGAACGGATGGCCGGCCACCAGTTGCGCCAAAATGTTTCCGGAATTGGCCGAAGCGTGCAACGCGCCAGCGACGTTCCGCAACCGGATGGCCCCGCCGGCTGACTCGCAACGGACTCCATTGGCGGCATCCACTTGAATGGCGCCGCCCGAGGTCTCAGCCGTCACCTCACCTTCGGCCTGCTGCACCTGGATGAGGCCACCGCCCGTGTGGGCGAACACCGTGCTCCCGGCGTGATCGATACGAATGTTGCCGCCTCCCGTCGCCGCATGCACTGCGCCTGTTACCTGATGCATCACGATTTCTCCGCCTCCGGTTTCAAGCCACGCGGTGGAGCCCGCGTTGTCCACTCGAATCTCGCCGCCGCCGGAAGAACAACGCAGCGGACCACTCACGCTGCCAACTTGAATACCACCGCCGCCGGTCCGAAGTTCGCTGTGGCCCCGGATGGCATCCACCGAGATCTCGCCGCCGCCCGATCGGGCATCCAATCCGCCGTCGAAATCGGACGCGCGCACGCTGCCTCCGTGCGTTTCCACCCAGACGTCGCGCAAAGTTCGCGGTGCGTTGACGATCAATTCTAATCCTCCGGAAACCTGCTGGGGCGGAGTAACCTTGAGATTGGTCCAGCCGCCCTCAGTCCCGGTCTTCACGATGAATCGTTCGAACAGCGCTTCGGCTTCGCGCATGTCGCCGGCTTTCACGCGTAATTTCAGCGTATAGCTGGTCCGCGGATCCGCGCCACCGCGCACTTGGACATCGCCGGTTGTCTCCACGCGCAAGCGCGTTATCCCGGAAGCATTGAGCGCCGCAGAAGCATTGACGGGGCCTTGCACCGTGCGCGTCCAATAACCATGTTCACGGACGGGTGCGGAAGCGCTCTGGGCAGCCGACTGTCCAGCCAAGCAAGCCACGCTGGCGAGTACGAATGTTGAGATGGATACAAATTGCCGCATGCCTGAATTCACCTGTCAGTAGGTCTCCACCGACGCATTCATTTCTTGCAAAGCTTTTTGGCACCGCATGCGGATGTAACCGTTGTCTTCCTTTTCCATGAGTTCCTGCAGCACTCCGACCATGGCTTCGGTGTGCCGCTTCACCAGAAGATCGATCACCTGGGTCCGTACTCCGGCGTTGTCGTCCTTGAGCAGCACCGAGGTTAGGGCTTTCCTGGTGTCTGGATCTTCGGCGAATTGCTTCAGCCCGTCCAGCGCCTTCAATCGCACGCCAGCGTTAGGATCGTGCTCCAGCGAATACACCAGCGCCGTGCGGATCTCCGCTGATTGCGAATTATCCTTCAACAAGTCCACAGACTCCACGCGCAAGCCGGCGTCGGATGGGTCTTTTGCCGCCGTCAGCAACAGTCGCTGAATGGATTGGTCATCCAAACTGCCCGAGAGCACGCGCTGATGCGTTTCGTCGATCACGATCTGCACTTTTCCCTGTGCCATGGGTTCCACGTAGCGCACGCGCGATGTGGAGGGGTCCACCAGGCCCGCTGAGTGAAAATTGCCGAGCAACGAGTTCGGAGTCATGCGGGCCGTCAGGAATCCAAGCACCAGCATCGCGGCCGCGCCAGCAACCTGCGCGATTCCAGGAGCGAAGTGAAAGTGAATCGTAAATCCTTCGCGTACTTTGTCCCACCAGTTCGATCGGTGTAGCGGGGGCGCGGCGTGCGCCAACCGGCGGCGCAATTCCATTCGTGATTCCTCTAGAGCCTGCGGACTCGGCGCGATCTCGGCGCCGTCCAACGCGGCAAACATCGCCTTCTCCGAAGTCAGCGCAGTCCGGCACTCGGCGCACCCGTCCATGTGAACTTCTACCTGCTCCTCTTCATCAAAGGAGAGTTCCCCGTACAAGAACAACGGCAGATTCTTTCTGGTTTCCTCGCATGTCATACGAAATCTCCTAGGGCCGCTCGCATCTTTTGCGTCGCCCGGAAAAGACAGTTCTTGGCTGCTTCCTCCGATGTCCCCATCACCTCGCCGATGGTCCGCAGACGCATGCCCTGATAGTGTCTCATTTCAAAAACCGCCCGCTCCCGCGGTGTCAACCCGCCCAAAACTTCCTGAATTCTCTGCTTCAATTGCTGACTTTCCATCTGCCGCTCGGGATTGCTGTCGGCGCGCTGCTCCTGCACCGTGTCCATGCGATCCAAAAGACCATCGCTGGTTTCGACCACGGAGCTCTCTTCACGGCGGACTTTGCGCTTACGCAGCGCGTCCAAACACAAATTGCTTACGATCCTGTACAGCCAAGTATGGAAGCTACAGTCGAACCGAAACGTGTGCAGGTTTTTGTGGACCCGCAAGAACGCTTCCTGATAAATGTCGTTGGCTTCCTCGGGCGAGCGAAGCAGATTCGTGGCCAGCCTAAGGACGCTCTGATCGAATAAACACACCAATTGCTCGAAGGCGCGCTGATCGCCTTGTTGAGCCGCCCGAATCAGCTCGGCTTCGTCCATTCTGACGGCTGCCTGCACTGCAGTAGCCTGTTGCAACAATATGATAGACGACGGAATACAGAAAAGGTCACGGCGCCGCGCGGTGACTGCGCGGGGCAGCACCGCTCAGCCGGCTAGTTCGACTTCGATTTTCTTGTTGGGCTGGTCCAGCCTCAAGATGCGGAAAGTTCGGACCTGGCCTGCGCGGAGGGGCTCTTCCCGGGGTGATGCGGCCGCAGGGCCTTGCTTCCACTTCGCTGATAGCATTGCCGTTAGCGATGCCAAATCGGTTTTCGCCACCGGTTCAGGCACGTTTGATCCATTCGCCGTTTCTTCCCGGAGCTGGCATTCCGCGAACACGCCCTCGCCGAGTTCCACTTTGGCGCGTCCGCGCGTGGCTTCCACAATCCGGCCTGTGACTGAATCGCCTACCTTGTGCTCTGCGATGTATTCGTCGGCGCTGGTGGGCTGCAACTGCTTGATGCCGAGCTTGATGCGGCGGCGCTCCCGATCCACTTCCAGGACCACGGCGCGCACCATTTGGCCCGCCGACACCGCTTCGCGCGGATGATTCAAACGCTTCTCGCCTGTGATGTCCGAGATGTGAATCATGCCGTCGACGCCGCCGCCCAAATCAATAAAACAGCCGAAATTGGTCAGGCTGGTGACTGCCCCTTCAGCGATCGCGCCCACCGGATATTTCTTAACTGCGTCTTCCCAAGGATCGCCGAGAGCCTGCTTGAGGCCCAGCGAAATGCGGCGGTCGGCCGAATTGACGCCGAGCACCACGGCTTCCACCATTTCGCCGGTTTTGAGCATATCGCTGGGCTTCTTCACCTTTTTCGCCCAAGACATCTCGGAGACGTGAATCAGGCCGTCGACGCCCGGCAGCAGCTCAATAAAAGCTCCGAAATCGGCCAAACGCGACACTTTTCCTTGCACCCGGTCGCCGGTGTGAAAGCGCTCGGCGGCGGTGGACCAGGGATCGGCGGCCAACTGCTTTAATCCCAGGGAGATACGCCGGCCCTCCGGGTTGATCTTGAGAATCTTGACCTCAATGGAATCGCCCACCGACACCGCATCGGCAGGTTTGGCTACGCGATACCAAGCCATATCTGCCACGTGAAGCAGCCCGTCGACGCCCCCGAGGTCGATAAATGCGCCGAAATCGGTCAAACTACGCACGATTCCGCGCACTACGGCGCCTTCCTGCAGCTCGGCGAACTTCCTGGCGCGCGTTTGCGCCTCTTCTTCTTCCAAGACCACGCGGCGATCGACAACCACATCTTCGCTGGCGGTATCGAGCTTAATGATGCGGCACCGGATCTCCTGGCCGACCAGCTTCTCCAGCTCGGCTTGATCCTTTGCGCCGCTGCGGGAGGCGGGCATGAAGGCCCTGGACCCCACATCCACGCGCAGGCCGCCCTTTACCAGCTCAGTCACCACGCCGCCGATGGCGCGCTGTTCGGCGAAAGCGCTCTCCAGCCCGCTCCAGTCCTTGGGCCGCTCCACTTTGGTAGTGGAAAGCGTGTACGAGCCTTCCGGATCGCGTCCCGTGACGGTGACGCGCAGTTTATCTCCTGGCTTAATGGTGAGGGCGCCTGCCGGGTCGCGAAAGACCTCCAGCGGCAACACTCCCTCCATCTTTCGTCCGATGTCCACAAAGACGGATTCGGGCGAGATGGAAACCACGGTGCCTTCCAGCGACTCGCGGTTGGAACGGGTGTGCTGCTGCTCGAATTCGGAAAGAATATCGCCGAACGAATTTTCGTCTGACGTAGCGATGGCGTCCCCAGACGTAGCCGGGGCCTCGGGAATTGCGGGGGGAAATGGGTGTTCCATGAAGCTTAGGTGAAACCCATTGTGTCACAAACCTGGATCAATATGAGAGCGATAAGATGGCAGCGTGGACCAGCGAGCCCGCTTCTGGCAAATTGTTCGGTCGCAGGACATCGTCTGGATCGCGCTATTCGCGGTGCTGGCGATTTACGGCCCCGACCTGGCACCAGAGGCGACAGTGTTTCTGTTAGGGCTCGGCCTGATGCAAGTCATCGAGCCGAAGATTCCGTTTTTTGACTCGCGCAATGGAAGTGTCATCTCGTTTCTGATCAAGCTGGCGCTGTGGTACATCCTGATGGGCTGGACCGACGGCATTGGCAGCCCCTACTACTGGCTGATGCTGCTTCCAGTGATGTCGGCGGCCACTTCTCTGGGACTGACGGGTCTGATAGTGGCAGTAATTCTGGCCTGTGGCGCGTACCTCTCCCTGGTCCTTCTCCTGAGGCCGGATCAATTTGTGCCGGCACATCAGTGGCCCTATGTGATCCTGAACGCGGCAACTTTTCCGATCGCGGGCTTTCCTACTTATGAACTGTTGGAAGCCAATCGAGCGGCGACGCGCAAGGCGCAAATTGCGGCGGAACAATTAGCGGAAGCCAACCGGCATTTGCAGGAAGCGCAAGCTGAAGTACGCCGCGCGGAGCGATTGGCGGCACTCGGGCAACTGTCGGCGGGACTGGCACACGAAATTCGGAATCCGCTGAGCACCATCAAAGGCTCGGCGGAAATGCTGCTCAAGAATGGGAACGCCGACAGCGCGGTATCGCACGAGCTCGCCGGATTCATATCGAGTGAGGTGGATCGGACCAATGCTTTGGTGACGCGCTTCCTGGATTTTGCGCGGCCGTTGTCGCTGCGGCTGGAGAAGACCGAGATCACCGAAGTGATCGACGAGGCGGTGGCTGAAGTCGAAAAGCACACACCGCCTTTGGATGTGAGCATCTATAAAAACTACTCGCCAGACATTCCGGCCATTCTTCTTGGATCGCCAGCTGATGGAGCGCGTGCTGTACAATTTGCTTCTGAACGCGGCGCAGGCCAGCCCGCCGCAGGGCAGTGTCACGGTGAAGACGCGGCGGGTGAGAAGCGAGCACAGTGAGAAGATTGACGTGATCGATCGCGGTTCTGGCATCGCTTCCAAAGATCGGGAAAGCATTTTCAATCCGTTCTTCACTACCAAGTCCGAGCGGCGTAGGATTGGGCCTGGCCATCGTCTCGAAAATTGTCGACGAGCACGGCGGCAAATTACGGTGGAAAGCGATGCCGGGCGAGGGCAGCGTGTTTCGCGTGTTACTTCCTTTCGGGAGAAGATCGCTTCGATGAAAGGCTACGGTCCTGGTGGTGGAGGACGAAGAGAAACTGCGGCGCGTGATCGAGCTGCAATTGAAGACCGCGGGCTATGAAGTGGAGCAAGCGGGAACGGCCGAGGATGCGATGAAGCTGGCTGATCGCGCCGATGTCATCCTTACGGATTTGCGATTGCCCGGCATGAGCGGGCTCGAGCTGCTGCAGACAGTTGCGCAGCCAAGATCTGCGCACGCCGGTGATTGTCATGACCGCATTCGGCAGCATTGAGACCGCCGTGGAAGCGATGAAGGCGGGCGCGGTGGACTTTCTTCCCAAGCCGTTTTCGCTCGACCATCTGATGACGGTGGTGAACAAGGCGCTGGAAGTGCGCACGCTGCGCGACGAAAATCGCGAGCTGCGCGCGGAGCTGAGCCAGCGCTATGAGTTCGACAATATCATTGGCCGCAGCGCGGCCATGCGCGAGATCTTCGCCACCATTGAGCGCGTGGCGCCGACGCGCGCAACCGTGCTGCTGTGCGGCGAAAGCGGCGTGGGAAAGGACATGATCGCGCGCGCCATTCATCATCATTCGCCGCGCGACAACAAGCCGTTCGTCAAAATCAACTGCACGGCGCTGCCTGAGAACCTGATGGAGAGCGAGCTGTTCGGTTATGAGAAAGGCGCGTTCACCGGCGCGAATATCAGTAAGCCCGGAAAATTCGAGCAAGCCGATACGGGTACGGTCTTCATGGACGAAATCGGCGACGTGCCTCCGGCGATTCAAGTGAAGCTGCTGCGCGTCCTGCAGGATCGCGAGTTTGAGCGCCTGGGCAGCAACAAAGTCCGGCATGTGGATGTGCGCGTTATCGCCGCCACCAATGTGGATTTGCGCGCGGCCCTGGAGCAGGGCGCTTTTCGCGAGGATCTTTACTATCGGCTGAATGTCCTGCCGCTAAACATCCCTCCGCTGCGGGAGCGCAAGGAAGACATTCCCTACCTGGCTCGGCATTTTGTTCGCAAACTTAGCAAGGATCTGGGCAGCCGCGTGGAATCCATTTCCGACGGCGCCATTGAGCGGTTGATGGAATATCATTGGCCGGGCAATGTGCGCGAACTCGAGAACGCCATCGAGCGCAGCCTGGTGCTTTCCAACGGCGAGGTTTTGGAAGCGGCCGATATCCGCATCGACATGGCGCCCAAAGCGCGCATCGGTTCCACGGACGGGTTTCTCCCGGACGGAATGACGCTCGATAGCTATGAGCAGTCCATCATTCGCGAGGCGCTGAATCGCGCTAGCGGCAACAAAAGCCAGGCGGCGCGACTGCTGGGACTGACGCGCAACGCGCTGCGCTATCGTCTGTCGCAAATGGGCATTGAATCGTAGCTGTTACGTGCGCTTGGCCCGCGAATATTGCTTGGGCCACGGGCCGTTTTGATGAAGTTGGTCCGCGGCGCGCAGCGGCCAATACGGATCGCGCAACAGTTCACGCGCCAGAAAAACCAGGTCGGCTTGGCCGGTGCGAAGAACATGATCGGCTTGTTCGGGTGAGGTGATCATGCCGACTGCTCCGGTCGCAATCGCAGCTTCTTTTCGGATGCGTTCCGCGAAGGGCACTTGGAATCCTGGCCCCGCGGGGATCGTGGCTTTGGGCACGTTGCCGCCCGACGAACAATCGATCAAATCCACGCTGAGCCGTTGGAGTTGCTTTGCCAGCTCAACGGAATCCTCGATATTCCAGCCGCCTTCGACCCAATCGGTTGCCGAGATGCGGACGAACAGAGGAAGACTCGCCGGCCACGTTTGGCGAACGGCCTGCACCACTTCGCGCAGAATTCTGGTCCGGTTTTCAAACGAACCGCCATAAGGGTTGTTGTTGCGCGTGTTGCTCAACGGCGAAAGAAATGAATGCAACAAGTAGCCGTGAGCGGCATGGATCTCGACGACCTTCGCGCCGGCTTCGAGTGCTCGCCCCGCCGCATCGGCAAACGCCTTTACGATGCGGTCAATGCCTGGCATGCTAAGCGGTTCCGGTGTCGGCGATGCCGGCGAAAACGGTATCGCGCTGGGCGCGAAGATGGGCCGCCAGCCGTTCTCCGACTCGTCCAATGCGGCGCCGCCATTCCAGGGGGCCGCGGTGCTGGCCTTTCGGCCGGCATGCGCGAGCTGCATCCCCGGCACCGCGCCGTGCTCTTCGATGAAGCGGAAAATTCGCGAGAGCATCGGGATGTGATCGTCCGTCCAAATCCCCAGATCCACCGGCGTGATGCGCCCTTCGGGAAGAACGGCGGCCGCTTCAGTGATCACCATCGCCGCTCCGCCCACCGCGCGGCTGCCCAGGTGCACCATGTGCCAATCGTTCGCGAAGCCGTCGACGCTGGAATATTCGCACATGGGCGACACGGCGATGCGATTCCTGAAGTGGATGTCGCGAATTTGCAGGGGCGCGAAAAGATGCGCCGGATCGGATTGAACCATGAACACTTTGTAGCATTTCCCGATCTTGCGATCTGATACACTGGCCACCTTGAGACCGAAACCCGCCACCGTGGTGGCCCTTTATCCGGGCTCCTTCGATCCGATTACGAACGGCCACTCTGGATTTGATCCAGCGCGGATCGGTTCTGTTCGACCGGCTGATTGTGGCCATTCTGCGGAATGACGAAAAGCGGCCGTTGTTCACTGTCGAAGAACGCGTTGAGATGCTCCAGGAGGTGGTCCAGGATTTCTCCAACGTGGAGGTCGGATCGTTCGGCGGACTTCTCGTGGACTATGCCGCTGAGCGCGGCGCCAGTGTGATCCTGCGCGGAATTCGCGCGGTCTCGGATTACGAGTACGAACTTCAGATGGCTTTGATGAATCGGCGCCTGCGGCCCGAGATCGAGACTGTGTTCTTGATGGCCAGCGAGGCGCACTCCTTCATCAGTTCGCGTCTGGTGAAAGAAGTTATCCGCCTGGGAGGCAACATCGCGGATCTCGTTCCGCCCTCAATAGAAGGTAGACTAAAGAGAAGACTCCTCGAAGAAACTGGAGAAGAGTAAACTTCTTATGCAAGCTACCCTAGCACTAGCCGATCGTATCTCGCTCATTAGCGAATCCTCGACCATGAAAGTCGCCGCCGATGCGGACAAACTTCGCCGCGAAGGCGTCGACGTGGTGGATTTTGGCGCTGGAGAGCCTGACTTTCCGACGCCTGACAACATCAAGAAGGCGGCCATTGCCGCCATTGACGCCAATTTCACGAAGTACACCAATACGGGCGGTACACCTGAAATCAAGCAGGCGATTTGCGCGCGCCATCGTGAGGATTATGGAACCGCCTACACGCCCGCCGAGTGTTTAGTGACGGTGGGCGGCAAGCACGCCATCTTCAATATCATGCAGGCGCTGGTTCAGCCGGGCGACGAAGTAGTGATCCCCGTTCCGTATTGGGTGACCTATAAAGACGTCGTCAACTATGCGGGCGGCAAGTGCGTGTTCGTCGAAAGCGACGAGTCGAATGGCTTCACATTCACGGCGGACGATATCGCACCCAAGATCACCAGCAAGACCAAGCTGCTGATTATCAACTCGCCGTGCAATCCCAGCGGCGCGGTGCTGAGCCGTGAAGAATTCGAGAAGATTTACCACCTCGCGGTGAAGCGCGGCATTCATTTGATGACCGACGAATGCTACTGCCGCTTCCTCTATGACAGCGAGCCTTTCTCCATCGCGTCCATGCCCGGCGCGAAGGAGCATGTCCTGATCGCGGGATCGCTATCGAAGACGTATGCCATGACCGGCTGGCGCATTGGATTCGCGCTGGCGCCTAAGCCGGTGATCGATGCGATGTTGAAACTGCAAAGCCACACCACGTCGAATCCGACGTCGGTGGCGCAGAAGGCTGCGATTGAGGCGCTGAACGGGCCCCAGGATTCGATCCCAGTGATGCTGGCGGAGTATCGCAAGCGGCGCGATTACGTGGTGCAGCGGCTGCGCGCCATCCCAGGAGTAAAGATCGCGGAGCCGCGCGGCGCGTTCTACGCGTATCCGAATATTTCGGTGGGTTTCCGCAATGGCATCGCGTCCGCCTTGCAGTTCTCCGAGAAGCTGCTTTCGCGAGGCGCATGTGGCTGTGGTGCCAGGCGAAGCCTTCGGCACGAGCGAGCACGTCCGCATTTCCTACGCCACATCGATGAAGGAACTGGAACGCGGCCTCGATCGGATTGAGCGCTTCATTCGTGGGTGATAACGGGGCTGTGAGTGTTATTGCCCCAGTCCGGCTTCCCACACGGTTTCTCGAAAAGGTATGGGGCGCAACGGATCTGTTGCCCTGGTACCTAAACTCAGACAAAAAGAAGATCGGTGAGGTATGGTTCGAAGCCGATCTTCCCCTGTTGGTGAAGTTCGTGTTCACTTCCGAAGCCTTGTCGGTGCAGGTTCATCCGAACGACGAATTCGCGGCGGCGCACGAAAATTCTCGCGGAAAAACCGAGATGTGGTATATATTGCGGGCCGATCCGGGCGCCCGTCTGGCCATCGGATTTCGAGAGGCCATCAGCGCCGAACGTTTGCGCGAAGCGGCGTTAAGCGGAGAGATCGAGCAGCTGCTCCATTGGATCGAGGTGGAAGCCGGCGATGCTTTCCTGGTGCCTGCCGGCACGGTGCACGCTATCGGCGCGGGACTTGCGATATGCGAAATCCAGCAGTACTCCGATATCACGTACCGCCTGTACGATTACGGCCGTCCCCGCGAATTGCACTTGGACAAGGGCGTCCAGGTGGCCCTCACTGCGGCCAACGATACCCAGTCCGTCATGCTCCCGATCGATTGCCAGTATTTCCATACGGAACTGGCAATGACGGCTTCCCCGTTGTTGTACAAGCCGGAGCCCGGCCGCTTTCACCTTCTGATGTTCGTGAGCGGCATGGGTAAAATCGCGGGGCAACCGTTGCGCGAGGGTGAGGCGTGGCTGATTCCCGCGGGCTGCGCGCCGTTCTCGATTGAACCCGAAGGTCCGGTGAAATTCCTGCGGACTTGGATTCCGTAAGTTATCCCATTCCCAATTCGTCAACGCGTTCGAGAGGGGTTCCGCAAACGCGGCAAATCATCGCCGAGCAATCGCCACAGACTAGCGGATCGGAGACTGCCGCGTGACATTGGGGACAATAAAATTCGGTTTGCGTGCGGGGAACATCTTCTGGCATTACTGATACACTACCAACAGAAGTCAGAGCTCGTGACATTGACTCGCGCTGTACTTTGTCTCTCGTTTGCCCTTCTCATTTCTTGTAAAGATCAACCGGCCCCTGTTCATTCCCTCGGTGACACATACGTTGGACCCAGCACGCTGAATCTACGGCGGGATTTAGCGCCCCAGTCGCCCATCTCTGCGAAGGTGAAACACGGCGACAAGCTTGCGGTGATGGAATACCGTCATCGGCAAGTGAAGGTTCGTACCGAGCAAGGCGCCGAAGGCTGGACTGATGGTCGCCAGCTTTTGACGCCGCAACAAATGGATGGACTTCTCGGAATGGCGGAAAGTGCATCGCGCTTTCCATCGCAGGGCGCGGCGACTGTTTTCGAATCGCTCAATTTGCATACCGAACCCAGCCGCACGTCCCCGAGTTTCGGGCAAATCCCCGAGAACGGCAGCGCAGATGTCATTGGGCACAAGCTGACGCCGCGAGTCCAGCGGGCCGACGTCACCGCTCCCACGCCGGTGAAGCCGCCACCGCCGCGTAAGAAAGGCAAGCCGAAATCAACGCAAACCAGAACCGCTCCTCCGCCTCGGCCGCCGGCGCCCAGGCCCCCGTCGAACTGGGTAGCTCTCTCGGTACCGAAAGCCGAAGCACCGGCGCCCGCGCCGCCACCTGCTTCCGCGCCGCCCGTTGCAATGGATGACTGGAGCCTGGTGCGGACTCACGACGGAAAAGTGGGATGGGTTTTGACGCGCCCATTGAACATGGCGATTCCAGACGAGGTGGCGCAGTATGCCGAAGGACATCGCATCACATCATATTTTGTTCTCGGCCAGGTGCACGATCGCGATATCGTAAGAAACAATTGGCTGTGGACGACAATCACCAAGGGCGGCCAGCCCTACGAATTCGATAGCTTCCGAGTGTTCGTGTGGAGCCTGAAACACCATCGTTATGAGACGGCCTATATTGAACGCAACATCGTGGGTTACTATCCGATCCAAGTGAGCGGAACCGATTCGTCCCCGAGTTTTTCTGTGGTGCTGGAAGGAAATGATGGGCGCCGGTACCGTAAGACATACTCGTTTGAGGGCTTTCGTATCCGAATGGTTGCCCGGGCGCTTGACACGCAGGCGCCGCTATTGGACGCACCGCGGCCGGTGACTGGTACGTCGACGACAAAGCCGGCGGTGGCGAATCGCTCCTGGTATGCGAAGCTCAGGGATCGCGTTCACCGGCTCTTGCCCTGAGACTTCGGAACAAGCTTGATTTCAAAAAGCTTGGGCCAGAGCTTGCCGGTGACGAACAGCCGGTTGCCCAAAACATCGTAGGCAATTCCGTTGAGAACATCCACTGGTTCGGTGCGGTCGGCCGCGCTCAGGATGCCTGTTAGGTCGATCCATCCCAACACCCGGCCATCGGCGGGGGAGATCCGCGCGATACGGTCGGTCTGCCACACGTTGGCATAAATCTCGCCGCGCACGAACTCAAGTTCATTCAGGTTCAAAACGGGTTTGCCATGGTCGCGAACCAGGATTCGCCTTTTCTCCTGCAGCGTGGCCGGATCCCAAATACGAATCTGAGGCGAGCCGTCGCTCATGTAGATGTTCTGGCCATCGTTGGCGAGTCCCCAGCCCTCGCCCGGGTAGTTGAAAGTTCGCAGACCCCGGAAAGAGGGTTGTTCGTAGACGAAACCGGTTTCCGATTGCCACGTCAGCTCAATGATCTGCTGATTCAGAACCGTGATGCCTTCGCCGAAGTATCGAGCATCAATGTCGATCTTCTGCAGCACTTGGCCGGTTTCGAGCTTGACCTTTCGAAGGGACGAGCGGCCGTTCAACCCCGTGCCTTCGTAAAGAAATCCGGCGCGGAATTCCAAGCCTTGGGTGAAAGCGTTAGGATCATGCGGGTACGCGTGTACCACTTGATATCCGTACTCGGGCGTCTGAGCGAAGGCAGCGAATGCGGCAGCGCCCAGCAAGCAGATGATTCTAAGTCTAAGCATGGAGCAGCACCTTCATCACGCCGGGCTTCGCTGCTGCTCGAAAGGCCCGGGGGGCATCCTTTAGTGACAACACTTCCGATATCATCGCATCCACGCGCACCTTGCGGTTTTTGAGCAAGCGGAGCGCCGGCTCGAATCGGCCACAGCGCGATCCAACCAGCGTGATCTCGTTCACGATCATCGGCGCGGAATCGATCGACACCAGCCCGTGCATGGTTGATTTCATCACCACCGTTCCTCGCGGCTGGGTCATTTGCACCGCCTGCCTCAAGCCGTCGGCCGATCCGGTCGCTTCCACCACAAATTCGTATTTTGCAATCGGTAGCTTTTTCGCAATCTCCGTTTGGATGCCGGCACACTCGGCAATTCGAAGTTTCTCTTTGTGCCGGCCGTACTGATGAACTTCGGCGCCGTGCGCTTGTAAAACCTGGCCCGCAAGCAGCCCCAGTTTTCCATCACCAAGAACGGCCACTGGAGCGCCTTTGGGGATGCGTACTTGATCCAGTATTTCGCATGCCGCGGCCAACGGTTCCACAAACACCGCTTCCTCGGAGGGGATCTCGCGAGGCACGCGCCGCAGATTGCGCTCGGGCAGAGTTAGGAATTCACGGAAAGCGCCGGGCTGCTTGACGATTCCGAGCACCGTGCGGGTAGGGCAGTGGCGTCCCAATCCGCGGGCACACCATGGGCATTTGCCGCACGCCAGATTGATTTCGCCGACCACGCGCTCACCGATCCAGCGCTGATCGTCGGCGTCAAGGACCTCTCCCACGAACTCGTGGCCCGGCGTGCCGCGGAAGCCGTAATAGCCGTGCTGCAGTTCCAGGTCGGTGTTGCAGATTCCACCGAAAAGCAGGCGGATCAACGCGAATCCCGGGGGGCGTCGCGGACGGGGTTGCTTGCGCACCGAGACGGCGCCGTTCTCAAGACAAACCGAGAGCATATTGAGGATACTTTAAACATGCTAGCTGAGTTGGCGTGTTTCGAGCAGCACTGCCGCGCGCGTTTTCCGATTGACGAGGCCATCTATAATTGCCCTGCATGTGGAACTGGTCTGCTCGAAGTGGTCTTCACCGAAGGGCGCGTGGATGCGCAAGCGTGGAAACAAGCCTGGCGATCAAGACGCATGTCCAACGACGCGCTCGACCAGAGTGGAGTTTGGCGGTATCGGGAATTGTTGCCATTCGATGCCCATCATCATCAGGTTGTCTCGCTGCGGGAAGGCAATACGCCGCTGCTGAATGCGCCGCGCGCGGCTGGCTATGGCGGATTGGATCAGCTTACCTTTAAGCACCAGGGCTTCAATCCAACCGGGTCCTTCAAAGATAACGGCATGACCTGCGGAGTGACGCAGGCTGTTCGGCTGGACCGGCAGCGCGTGGCTTGCGTCTCCACCGGCAATACTTCCGCGTCGATGGCCGCATATTCCAGCGCGGCTGGTTTGGATCCAATCGTCTTCATTCCGCACGGCAATATTTCGTACGGCAAGCTGGCGCAGGCTTTGGAATACGGGGCTCGCACCATGCAGGTGGAAGCGAACTTCGATCAGATTCTCGGCGCTAGTGCGCATTCTGGCCGAACGGCTGGGCATTTACCTGCTCAATTCGATCAATCCATTTCGAATCGAAGGCCAGAAGACCATCATTTTCGAACTATTGGACCAGCGCGATTGGAATCCACCGGACTGGATCGTGTTGCCTGGTGGCAATCTCGGCAATACGTCCGCGTTCGGAAAGGCCCTGCGCGAGTTGTGCCAGTTTAACTTCATTCGGAAGTTGCCGCGGCTGGCCGTGATACAGGCCGAAGGCGCGGCTCCATTCTACGAGTTCATGCAAAACAAGGGCGAATTTCAGAAGCATTCCCGATCCGCGCACGCTGGCCACTGCCATCCGGATCGGCGATCCCGGTGTCCTGGCCCAAGGCTCTGCATGAAATCACGGTGACCAATGGAATCGTGGAGAAAGTGAGCGAACAGGAGATTGCCGATGCGAAAGCGATCATCGGACAATGCGGGATTGGCTGCGAACCGGCCTCGGCCGCGACACTGGCGGGAATTCGAAAGCTGACGCAGGCCGGGAGTGATTCGGGCGGACGAAGACGTGGTCGCCGTTCTAACCGGGAACGTTCTGAAGGATCCAGACTACATTTACAAATATCACACCGGACAATTGCAAGATCCCGATGGCAGCGCGATTGATGCGCGGCTAGGGAATCGTCCGGTCGTGGTCCCAAATGACGCGGACGCAATAGCAAAAATACTAGAAGGATAAACGAAACTCTACCGTCCGGGACGGCCGCCGCGGCGCTCACGTCCGCCACCACCGCCTGGACCACGCCCACCGCCGCCACCTTCGCGGGGAACCATGGGACGGGCTTCATTCACCACCAGTGCGCGGCCCAATAGGTCGCGGCCATTGCATGCTTCGATTGCGCGGTTAGCAGCGGTGTCATCGTTGATTTCAACGAACCCAAAACCGCGAGCCTCGCCGGTAAAACGATCGCGCATTACGTTCACGCTATCGACGGCAACACCGGCTTGCGAGAAGAAATCCGTTAAGTCGGCTTCTGTCGCCGCATAAGGGAGATTTCCTACGAATAGTTTCATTGAGAAGGCTCCTTGACTTTCTGAAGAGGCAGGTTCACCGCGGACTCGAAGTCACCAGCAGGGCCGAAACCGGGAGGAAGGGCTGACTCCCAAAACACCTTTCTAGTGTGCCAAAAGTCAACCGGCAGTGTCAAAAGCGGACAGATCCGATATGTGGCTATCGGGGTGTAATCAATCCGCCGAGTTTGTCATGCTGGGAGCTGTTTCCGAGCGGAAATCGGGTGGAAAATGCTTCCAGGTATTTTAATCCCGTACCAGTGTTGTAAAGCAGGATACGCTCGTCCGAGTTGAGGAAGCCGTTCGCCAGAAGTTTCTTTAGCCCGGCCAAACACGCCCCGCCTTCCGGAGCAGCGAAAACGCCGGTTGTAGCGGCGATTTCGAGGCTTCCGTCCAGCAGTTCTTCGTCGCTCACGGCTATGGCAGTGCCCCCGCTGGCCCGGATCGCGGCCAGCGTCAGAGCATCCCCCAGCGGCTTGGGGACGCGAAGCCCCGCGGCCACCGTATGGGCGTCGTCCCAATAAGTCGTCCTGGATTCGCCTTGATTGAATGCCCGCACTACCGGCTGGCACCCGGTGGTTTGCACCGCGATCATTTTCGGACGCTGGCTCGATATCCAGCCCAGCGCTTCCAGCTCTTCGAAAGCTTTCCACATGCCGATCAGGCCGACTCCTCCGCCGGTGGGATAAAGGATCGCATCGGGCAGGGTCCAGCCGAGCTGTTCGGCGATCTCGTAGCCCATGGTCTTTTTCCCCTCGATGCGATATGGCTCCTTGAGCCCGCTGATATCGAACCAGCCCTCGGCATTCTTGCGCTCGCCGATGATGCGTCCGCAGTCGCTGATTAATCCGTCGATCAGGTTGACGTGAGCTCCGTAGGCCCGGCACTCGATGTAGTTGGATCGGGGCACGTCGCGCGGTACGAAGATATGTGCTTCGATTCCGGCGGCAGCGGCGTAGGCGGCCAGAGCACTGCCGGCGTTGCCCGCGGAGGCGACAGCTATTTTCGTGAGTCCCAGTTCCACGCACATCGACACGGCGCACGACATGCCGCGAGCCTTGAACGAGCCGGTGGGATTTTCACCATCGTCCTTCACCCAGAGGTGGTTTACGCCGGCGCGCGCGGCCAGCCGGTCGGCTTTCACGAGGGGTGTCAGGCCCTCGCCCAAAGACACGATGTGCTTCGGATCCTTAACGGGAAGCAGAGGCGCATAACGCCACATGGTGGGCGGCGCTTTCGCCAGCGAGTCGCGACTCCAGGTAGCTTTCGCCTTTTCGAGATCGTAGCGGACCAGCAGCGGCCCCCCGCATTCACACAGCGTTTGTGTTTTTCCGGCTTCGTGGCGTCGGCCGCAAACGCTACACTCCAGATGAGAGACGTGAGACATAACAGAAGTTCGATGATAGCGCGCAAAGTGGTTCTTGGTTGTTTGTTGTTGGTGGTTGGATTGTACGCCTTGTGCGGCGTGGGGATCTTCCTGCTGCGCTGGATCAACCCCTGGACCACGACGGTACAGATTGAACGGCGTGTCCAAGCGCTGCGCGCGCCTCGTCCGTACAACAAGCGCTACGAATTCGTAGCGCTCGAGAGCATCTCGCTCAACTTGCAGCATGCCGTTGTTGCGGCTGAAGACGGCCGGTTCCGGCAACATCACGGCTTCGATTGGGTGGAAATGCAAAAGGTTCTGGAGGACGACATCAAGCAGCACAAGCTAGGTAGAGGCGGTTCTACGATCACACAACAATTGGTGAAGAATCTGTTTCTGACGACCGAGCGGTCATTTGTGCGCAAAGGCGCTGAATTTGCATTGGTGCCGCTGATGGAAGCCTTGCTGACGAAAGATCGAATTCTGGAACTGTACTTGAACGTGATCGAATGGGGCCCCGGAATCTATGGGGCCGAAGCCGCGTCCGAGCATTATTACGACACGCACGCGTCGGAGCTGAGCCGCGAGCAAGCAGCGCGACTGGCGGCCATTATTCCCGCGCCCCGGAAAAGGAAGCCCGCGCAAATGAACGAATACAGCGCAGAAATCCTTAATCGGATGCACCAGACCGGATGGTAGTTCATCAGCGCTGGTAGGGCGCCAGGCGGGGCGGGTGCGCGTCCGGCTCCAGCAGCCACGCAATCCGCTGCGGATAGTAATGCAAAAGTTTTTGATTCTCGTCTGGGCCGAGGTCCCGTGCCCAGACGATGCGCGCGTGGTCGATGTCGGCAGCGTTGTGAACCCACTCCTGAAACTGATGCTGCGGCCAATAGCGGACGAAGACCAACTGCTCCCCGGGCGATGCCGTTAGCACGTGACCGATGGCTATGCGGCCCTCGGGATCGCCCTGATTAATGGCGTCCCAGGTTTCGAAGGGGGTCATCGCAGCGACCAAATCGCTATCGCGCGAGGCGTGCAATCCAAACCAGAAAATGAAATGCGCCACGCACAGAAGGAGAAGAAGGCGGGCGCTTTCTTGTCCAACCGCGTTGCCACGGATGACCCAGCGGCTGAGCCGTTCTAAACCAACCACCGAGATCAGGACGAACAAACAAGTCAGGGCTGCAATATAGTGCGTGTAGAAATACGGGTAGAAGTTAGTCCCTAAGCTGAAAATGAAGATCGTGAATGCGGCCCAAACGAACCGGTACTCACGCAGGGCCACAAGAAACGCGGGAAGCACTAGAAAGAGAGGCGTCAGCAGGAAAAAGCGATAGAAGCGAATGCGGCTAGCCCAACGCGCCCAGTACGCCGGGAACGTATCGGTGTGCTTGCCGTGCGCTTCTGACTGCGCGTCGTAATCAAGCTGCTGCTCGCGCGTTAGCGATCGATGCGGTGTCGGCAGCGGCTGAGTTGTGAAAGTGGTGGGAACGCCATATTGATATCGGCTCAGCACGTAAGGGAGCGTCGTCCAGCTGCCGGTGACCTGCTTGTTTTGGAGCAGCATCAACCCGATGGCGGGCGCCACGACGAGCGCCGAAACGGCGGCGGCCTTGGCCCAGACCCGCGGCGGAAGAAAAAAGATGAGCACGCTGAGGACCAGGAAGATGGATTCAAACGGACGGGTGAGCAGTTGCAAAGCCAGGCCGAGGCCCAGCAACGCCGCGTCTCGCGTCCGGGCCGCTTCGCGGAGCCGCGGCAGCGCTCCAAATACCAGGCAGCCCGCGCATGCCGAAACAGCGCCGCCCCAATAGCTGTTCATCCATTGATTCAGCGGGCCGAACTGGATGACTGCGAGCAGGCCGCCAACCAGCGCCCAATCCGGAGTTGTCCAGGCGCGCAACATCCAGTAACACAGCGCGCAGAGTGCGCCGATGCTAAGCGCGACGCCGGCCCACGGATGGCCGATAAGCGTCCAGCCGAGGGCCAGGACTATGCCTTGGCCGATCGGAAAGATTGAAGCGTACGCAGGCTGCTGCAACACAAAGAAGGTCTCGAAGAATTGCGGAAGTGGATGCGGCGGGTTCGCCAGACGAAAGTGGCGCATTGTGTCGGCGACCAGGACGTAGCTGAAATCGTCTGAAACATTCGGTGTCGGAATCGGATATTGCGGAAGCAGCGCGAGCCGAAGCGCGATCGGCAAAATGAAGAGGAGCAGCATGCACCAGCCGGTCTTCTCAGAGAGCCGAGTCTTACGCGTAAGGGTGCCCGCGAATAGCGCCAGTACGAGCGCGACGAACAGTTCGATGAAATCGGATGCGCTGAAGCCGATTGGGTTCAGATTAGGCAGGAACGATCGGAACAGGTGAAAGATGTACATCGGTTAGTGCACCTGCTCGAAACGCAAAGGTGGTGGGTTGTGGGGAGTGGGGATCGCGGGAACTGGCGGAGGTTTCGGCGGCTCTTCCACGCGATAGGGGCTGAGCTTGGGCGGCGTGGCGTCGGGTTCCAGGAGCCACGCGGTGCGATCCGGATAGTAATGCAGCAATTTGCTGTCTTCTACGGGACCGAGGTCACGCGCCCAAACAATGCGCGCGTGGTCGATATCCGCTTCGTTGTAGACCCATTCGTTCTGGAAAATGTGTTGTGGCCAGTAGCGTACGAATACGAGTTGCTTGCCTGGAGCACGCGAAAGCTGTTGCATCACGGCAGCGCGCCGCTGCAGAGCGGGTTGATCGGTGAAGCTCCTCCCATACCAGAACACGAAGTGTGCAATGCACAGGAAAATGACAAACCGCCCAGCTTCGTTCCACTGATTCAACCTCTGAAGACCAAGGATGCTGACCAGCACAAACAGGCATGTCAACGCGGCCAGGTAGTGAACCTCAAAGAACGGATAAAAGTTTACTCCCAGGACGAACAGCAACAGCGTCAGCACGATCCAGACGTGGCGCCAGTCGCGCAAGCTTAGGAAGAAGAAGGGAAGCGCGACGTACAACGGCGCGAGAAAAAAGAATCGATAGAAACGGATGCGATATTCGAGCCGCAACAAATAGCTTTCAACGGTTTCGGGGCCACTGCTGCGAAACGATGTCTGCATTTTGTATTGGAGCTGCTGCTGGGGCGTGAGTTCCAGATGGGGGATCGCGCTTGCTTGCCAACTGAAGGAGGCCGGCACGCCATACTGATAGCGGCTCAGCATGTAGGGTAGCGTCGTCCAACTACCGGTGACTTGTTTGTTTTGCAGCAGGGACAGGGTGATCGCTGGAAGCAGGACGATGGCCGCTGCCAAAGCTGGTTTAGCGAGCGTACGCAGTTGGCGAGATCCGGCAAAATACGCCAGCACAGCGATGGTGAGAAAGACAGTTTCGTACGGCCGCGTGAGCCAGTGGATCGCGAGACCCAAGCCCAGCAGGGCACCGTCGCGGGTGCGGCCGGACGTTCGAAGCCTCGGCAGTGCACCGAACACCAGGCATCCGGCGGCTGCTGCCAGCGATCCGCCCCAATAGCTGTCGATCCATGGACTGAGCGGCCCGAATTCAATGACGGCGAGCCCTCCACCGAGCAGCGCCCAACCGGGTGTGGTCCATCCTCGCAGCATCCAGTAGCACAACGAGCAAAGAGCGCCGGTGGAAACCAGCACGCCAGCCCAGGGCTGCGCGAAGATCGCCCGGCCCATCGCCAGCATCAGACCTTGTCCAAGAGGATAGATGGACGCATACGTCGGCTTCTGCAATACGAAGAACGTCTCGAAGAATTGGCTAAGCGGATGCGATGGATTCGCGAGCCTGAAGTGGCGCAAAGTGTCTGCGACAAATAGATGCCCGAATTCGTCATACACATCGGGCGACGGCACGGGATGGTGCGCCAACAAGGCCAGCCGCAGCGCCACCGGAAGCGCCGCGAGAAGCAACATGCACCAGCCGGTCTTCGGCGCCAGTTTGCGGGCGTACGGCTCGGCGAAGGGCCGCGCGACAATCGTCAAAGCCAACAACATCACCGCTATGTACAATTCGACGAGGTCGCTCGGGCTGAAGATAGACACCGCTGGTTGATACGATAGCTAATTCATGACCATTGTTCCCGGCAGCGCCGAAGAGGTTGCGGAGTGTCTGGCTGAAGCCGGCTTGCGAAATCGGCAGATCACGGTTTGCGGGAACTCGACCAAGGATCGCATGGGCGGCCCGATCTCGCCGTCCGAAGTCACGCTGTCCACTCGCGCGCTCAACCAGGTGTTGCAGTACAACCCGCGCGACCTCACCATTAGCGTGGGCGCCGGAATTTCCTATTGCGAGCTGAGCCGAATTTTGGGGGAGCATCGGCAGATGATTCCACTCGATCCTCCATTCGCCGATCGCGCGGCGCTTTCCGGCGGAGCTACCATGGGCGGCATCGTGGCGGCCAACACCAGCGGTCCGCGCCGCAGGCTGTATGGGAGCGCGCGCGATATGGTGATCGGCATGACCTTCGCCACGCTGGAAGGCAAGCTGATTCGCGCCGGCGGAATGGTGGTGAAGAACGTCGCGGGTCTCGACATGGGCAAGCTCATGATCGGATCGTTTGGCACGCTGGCGGTGATTACCAGCCTCAACTTCCGCCTGCATCCGATGCCCGCCGGGACGCGGACTTTCCTGCGGGACTTTGAGCAAATCGGGGACGTGATTGCTGCTCGAGACGATTTGCTGAAGAGCAAGCTGCAACCGGCGGCGATCGACATCCTAAAATTATCCGGAGGCTATCGGCTCGCAATTCAAGCTGGAGGCAGTCCTTCCGTTCTGGATCGCTATTCGCGCGAGTTGTCTCACCCGCGTACTATGGAGGGTGCGGACGAAGAGGCCTTCTGGCGCGGTATTCGAGAAACGACACCGCAGTTTCTGCGTGAGCACGAGAGGGGAGCGGTGGTTCGCGTATCGTGTAAGCTTTCCGATGTCGGCCGCACGCTGGATGCTCTGCCTGTTCCCTCCACAGCCCGCGCGGGTTCGGGCGTCTGCTATGGATATTTCGAACAGGCCGGTGATTCGACGCACCCATCCATTGTCGCGAGCATCGGTACGAGCGTCGTGGAATTCGGACCGCAAGACTTTCGCGAGTCCAGCGAATTATGGCCGCAGCCCGGAAACGATTTTGCGATGATGAAGAAGATCAAGCAAATGTTCGACCCGCAGGGTCTACTCAACCGCGGCAGGTTGTATGGCCGCATCTGATTTCGTAGCATTCGATAAACCCCAGCAAGCCGACCTGGACCGGTGCGTGCATTGCGGCCTGTGTCTGAACGCTTGCCCCACCTATCGCGAGCTGCGGGTGGAAATGGATTCGCCACGGGGGCGTATTTACCAGATGGTGCAAGTGGCGAACGGCGCGCCCATCCATGCTTCTTACGTCGAGCACATCGATCTTTGCCTGGCCTGCCGAGGATGCGAAACGGCATGTCCGTCGGGCGTTCAGTACGGGCGATTGGTGGAGGCGGCGCGCGCTGAGATCGAAAACAAGATCCGCCGTCCGTGGCGCGAACGGGCGGTGCGTTGGTTGGTGTTCCGCCGACTGTTGCCATCCCGGCTGAGCCTGGAAATTGCGGGCGCGCTGCTCTATTTGTATCAAGCCAGCGGCTTAAAGACGCTCACCGGCATGCTGGGCTTTCTGCCGGCTAGGATGCGCGAACTGGAGAGCCTGGCGCCGGAAATCGAGACGCCATTTTTCTTTGCCTATTATGGGAAAACTTTGCCAGCGGAGGGAACGCGCCGCTATCGCGTGGCGCTGCTCGGAGGGTGCATCGCCAACATCAGCTTTGCGCGTCTGAACGAAGCGACAGTGCGGGTGTTGCAGAAAAACGGCTGTGAGGTCTCGATCCCTGCCAACCAGAACTGCTGCGGCGCGCTGCACGTGCACGCAGGAATTCGCGACGAAGCACGCCAGCTGGCGCGGAAGAACATCGATGCGCTCTTAGGGGGCGGTTACGACGCGATCATTACCAACGCCGGCGGATGCGGCTCCACGCTGAAGGAATATTGGGAACTGCTGGAGCACGATTCGGAGTACGCCGAGAAATCCCGTCGCTTTTCGGCCTTAGTGAAGGATGTTAACGAATTTCTTGCGTCGATCGAACTGAATCCAGAGATGCGATCACTGCCGCTCACGGTAACGTATCAGGACTCCTGCCATCTGGCTCATGGTCAAAAGGTCCGCTCGGCGCCGAGGAAATTGCTGGAGTCCGTGCCGGGGCTCGAACTGCGGGAAATGCAGTTGCCGGACCTGTGTTGTGGGAGCGCGGGAATTTATAACGTCGTGCATACGGACATGGCTATGGGGCTGCTCAAGAAGAAAATGGAGTATGTGAATGCCACCGAAGCGGGTGTGGTCGCGGCTTCAAATCCCGGCTGCATGCTGCAATTGCGAGCGGGCGTGAAGAAGTTCGGCCGGGGCCAGCGGGTGGCGCACGTTGTCGAGATTCTGGATCAGGCGTATGGCGGCGCGGAGGAGAGTTAGATTCCCATGGTGAAAACAGCCCCGCCGCTCGGACCATTGGCAGCCATCACCGATCCGCCATTTTGTTCGACGATGGATTGCACGACGTAAAGCCCAAGGCCGGAGATGATCGATTTCGTCGAGACGCGCGGCTGAAAGATTCTCGGCAGCAGTTCCAGCGAAATGCCCGGGCCGTCGTCGCTCACCACGATTTCAGCACCCTGGGCCCGAATGCCGATTTTCTTGGCGCCGGCTTGCGCGGAGTTAAGGAACAGATTGACGAACACACGCTCCCAGCCGGCTGCATCGCCCTTGAGACGAAATTCCGAATCGATCTCGGACGAGAATTCCAGCTTCGGACGATTGGCGCATTCCAGATAATCCTGGCAAAATAACGACGCATTTTCGATGATGGGAACCAACTCGATGGGCGAGCGGTTGGTTTCGAGAATACTGTGCGCGATACGGTGGCCGCGGTCGGCGCTGCGTTGCAGCGTGTGCGCTAATTTCTCCCACTTGGGATCGTCTTCCAACAACTCGGCGCTCTCCGCGATAGTTTGGAACACGTTGTTCAAATCGTGCACCAAGCCCTCCAGCGTCAGGTCAGCGACTGCCATATCGTTTCACCCCGCGACTCGCTGTAGTGTATCGAAAAACTCAGGGAAGGACACGGACGCCGCGCCGGAGTTCAGCATCGTGCAGGGTCCATCGGCGGCCAGCGCCGCGACGGAGAAGGCCATCGCGATGCGATGATCGCCGAACGAGTCCAGTTCAGCGGCGTGAAAGTGTTGCCGTCCAGGGACCTCAAAGCCGTCTTCCCGGATGGTGATGGCGAGGCCCATGCGCTTGAAATTTTCGGCGATGGTGGCGATGCGGTCCGTCTCTTTGACGCGCAATTCGGAAGCGTCGCGAACGACCAGCCCATCGTCGCTAGCGGCCCCCAGCACGGCCAGCACCGGGATCTCGTCGATTAACGCGGCTGCCCGCGCCTTCTCCAGCACTCCTCCGCTGATGCGCGATTTACGAACCTGCACGTCGCCGATGAGCTCGCCGCCGGTAGACGCCACACCCAGGATTTTGATTTGCGCGCCCATTTCGGCCAGGAAATCGAGCAGCGCCGAGCGGGTTGGATTCAGCCCTACGCCATGGATCGTCAGGTTGGATTCGGGAACGATGAGAGCGGCAACTAAGAAGAATGCCGCTGCCGAAAGATCGCCGGGAACGCGCAGCTCGCGGCCCTGCAGGCGAGGCCTGCCGGTGACGGTAATGGATCGCTTTTCGATTTCGACCTCGGCGCCGAATTCGCGCAAAGCCAATTCCGTATGATCACGCGTGCGCACCGGCTCATGCACGGTAGTGCGGCCTTCGGCGAACAGCCCCGCGAACAATACGCAGCTCTTCACCTGCGCGCTCGCCATGGGCAGCGTGTATTCCATGGGATGAAGCTTGCCTCCGTGAATTGTCAGCGGTGGAAAGCGGTTCTCTCGCGCTTCGATGCGCGCTCCCATCTGCGCGAGCGGCTTCATAATGCGCTCCATCGGCCGGCCGGAGAGAGAATCGTCGCCGCCGATCCTGGTCGCAAAAGGCTGTGCGGCCAGAATGCCCGAGAGCATTCGAATGGTGGAACCGGAATTGCCCGCGTCCAACATTTCAGCGGGCTCGTGCAAACCTTCCAGGCCGCGCCCTTCCACTTGCACTACGCCATCGAGCTTTTCCACGCCCGCGCCCAGCCCTTGCACGCAGGCCAAGGTGGACTGGCAATCGGCCCCGCTCGAATAATTCGCGATCTTCGTGACGCCTTCCGCTATCGCGGCAAGCATCGCGTAACGGTGGGAGATGGATTTGTCGCCCGGTAGAAGGACCGCCCCGCTGACCTCGCGGGCCGGAGAAATTTGCTGATTCATGGAAAGTTAGAGTGTAACGTACCGCGATCAACCGGGCACGATCGAAACGCTCTGTGCCGCGATGATAGCCGCTCCGATCACGGCATCTTCGTCGGTGCTAGGGACTACTTCGAAAACGTAACTCTGCAACGGGCTCATCTTCACCATCTCGTGCAAATACTGATGGAGCAGGTTTAGGTCCAGGTGCTTGGCGTTGAATCCGGAGATGAAGAATTTGCCCGGCCCCGCCAGATGAATGGAATTTGCGGTGGCCGCGGCCAGGGCCCGATGCCAGAGTTTTACGAATTCCACGCAACGTTGATCGCGCTTCCGTGCATTCTCGAATACTTCGTCCGGCTCCATGTCCAGAAAACGGAGACGCATCGCGCGGTGCCCCAGGATGCCCTCCAAATGCCCTACGCCGCCACAGCCGCAAAATCGTTCGCGCGGATCCAGCGACACCACCACGTGGCCGCCTTCCCAGATCCCCGGACGTGGAGGATAAACTCCAAAGCCAATGCCGTGGCCAAGAGTCCACACCCGGATGAAGCGGTCCAAAGCCCCGTGCGAAGCCGCCAAACCGGCCGCCAGCACATTCGCGTCATTGTAGATATACACCGGCGCGGTGATTCCGTATTCCCGCAGCGCCTCCTCAACCAGGCCTTTCATGTTCACGCCTTTGAGCTGGCGGAGATTGGGCGACTCTTCGATGGAGCACTCCTGGACAATCCCAGGCACTCCAATTCCGATTGCGTCCACACGCGAGCCGGCCGCGACAGCGGAGATCTCATGGGCGAAGGACTTTGCGATTCCCGCCGGCGGAGTACTGAACAGCGGTTCGGCCTCGGGGTCCTCTTCCTGAATACGCAGCTTGCCGACAAGTTCCTGACCTTCCACCAGCCCGGTCGCAATCCGCTCGGCGGTACTGATTCCAATGGTCCGGCTCATATCTCGTCGCAGGAACGTGCCTGCGATCCCTCCATTCTTGCAGCGCTCTCAACGCGGAGTTCTAGTGCTGTGTCAGTTTGTTGAGCCCATTGAATGCGGCGGCCTTGTAACACTCGGCCAGGGTCGGGTAGTTGAAAACGGTGTCGATGAAATACTCTACCGTCCCGCCCAGAATCATAACTGCCTGGCCGATGTGCAGCAATTCGGAGGCGCCTTCTCCGATCACATGCACTCCCAGCACCTGTTTGGTCTCGCGGTGAAAAATTAATTTCAAGCGGCCGGTAGTGTCGCCCCGGATCTGTCCGCGCGCGATTTCGCGATAATATGCCACGCCCACCTCGTAGGGAACGTCCTCGTCGGTGAGCTGCTCTTCGGTCTTTCCGGTAAAAGAAATTTCTGGAATGGTATAAATGCCGTACGGATAACTGGCCGGGTTGGAGACCACTGCCTTGCCGAAAGCCCCCGCGGCGGCGATCCGGCCCTGTTCCATAGAAACCGACGCCAGACTCGGGAAGCCGATAACATCTCCAACCGCGAAAATGTGGTGCTGCTCGGTTCGGTATTCAGCGTTCACCTTGATACGGCCGCGCGTGTCGGCCTGTACGCCCGCCGCTTCCAGGTTTAGCTCGGTCACGTTGCCCTGCCGGCCAACGGCGTAAAGCAAGGCGTCGCCGGAGAGCTTCTTTTTGCTTTCGAGAATGGCCACCACCTTGCCATCCGGCGTTTCTTCCACGCTCTCCACTTCTTCATTCAAGCGCATAGTAACGCGATGATCGCGCAAATTGTAGGACAGCGCCTCGACCATCTCGGAATCCGCGAATTCCAGCAAACGCGGACGTTTTTCCACCAGGATCACGCGCACGCCCAAGGCCGCGAACATACAGGTGTACTCGACGCCGATCACTCCGCCGCCCACTACGATCATGCTCTTCGGAATCTCCGGCATCTCCAGCACCTGGTCGCTGTCGATGATGGTGCGCCCATTAATGGGCACTTTTGAGGAATCGGCGGGCTTGGTGCCGGTCGCGATGACAAAGAATTCCGCACAGTAGGTCTGCTCGCCCCGGGAACTGGTCACGCGCAAGGTATGCGGCTCAAGAAAGCTCGCGACACCGATGATCAGGTCGACGTTATTGCGGGACAACTGCGCCTGGATTACGTCTACTTCAGTCTTGATCACATGCTGGACCCGAAACGCCAGGTCCGACATGGTTATCTTTTCCTTGACGCGATAGTTCACTCCATAGATGTTCTGGTAGTAATAGCCGGACAAATGCAGCACGGCTTCGCGAAAGGTCTTGCTGGGGATGGTGCCGGTATTCACGCAAACTCCGCCCACCACCTCGCGCCGCTCGATGAGCGCTACCCGCTTGCCCATCTTTGAGCCTTGGATTGCCGCGCGCTGTCCGGCCGGCCCTGAACCGATGACGATTAGATCGTAAGTCTCCACGTGGAACTAATTTAGCGCAAGGCGCTGGGGAGCCGCACCAAAACGACTGTAACAATGCGATGTCGATCATGTCAAAACGGGAGGCCTAGGAAAGTTTTACCTGGAAAACTAGGGCATAAGTCCTGCCTTGAGGCTCAGATAACGAGCAGTACCAGCGGTTTGCGTTTGGCTAATCGCGTGCTATCTTAAGCCCAGAAGGAGATCGTGAATGTCACTTCGTAATACACCCGCGTTTTTTGGGATTCTAGGGGTGCTGTCGATCGCAAGCGTGGGATGCGCGACGAAGAAGCACGTCCGTGAAGCTATTGCTCCGGTCCAGACCCAAGTTAATCAGACTCAGGCCCAGTTGGGCACGCTGCAGAAGCAAACTGAAGATAACAAAAAGCAAACCGACCAGGCCATCGGTGATCTAGACCGCCAGGTAGCGACAGCCGACGAAAAGGCTACCGACGCCGGCAAGAAGGCCGCTGAAGCCGCCGCAGCCGCTGCGCAAGCGAATAGCGCTGCCGCGGCAGCCGCCCAGCAAGCCCAGACTGCCACCACTTTGGCGCAGCAGACAGGGACCAAGCTGGATACCACCATTCATAACCTGGACAACTACAAATTGGTCAGCACCGAGCCCGTCTATTTCGGGTTTGGCAAGAGCCTGCTCGCCAAGGAAGAACAGGCGAAGTTAGATGACGCCGCCCAGAAGCTTAGCGCCATGAAGGGTTACATCGTTGAAGTGGAAGGCTTTGCCGACAAGACCGGCAACGCAGCGTATAACCTCGAGTTGGCCCGCAGGCGCGCCGATGCCGTGGTTCACTACCTGGCGGTTGAGCACAACGTTCCGCTGCGGACGATTCGCGTGCTGGGCGTCGGCAGTAACTTCCCGGACGCCGACAACAAGACCCGCGAAGCCCGCAAGGAAAACCGACGGGTGGACGTGAAGATCTATAGCCTGGATTTGACCGGCCAGGCACAAGCCGCCAACAATACCGCCGCGGCCACCATTTCGGCTCCCTAAATTCCCGCCTAGCAAATCACAGGTGGAAACCGCGCGGGTGAACGGCCATTAGGCTCTGTTCATCCGCGCTTTTGTTTTTTAGGAGAGCGCCTAGTGGAAGCTTCCGGCCAGATCCTTGGCCAGTACTTCCGCCCTTTCGGCCAGGCTCTTTGCCCCGGGAAGGTCGGAACTCCGGGAGGTTTGGGCCTGCTGCATGAGATTCCGGATTTGCTCCGCCAGCCCTTGCTGATCCTTAGTCAGCTCCCGATTCGCGATGCTGGCTAGGCTGGCTTGGGCGCGCGATAGGCTCTGGTCGATGGCCGCGTTCAACTGCTTTTGCTGATCGGGCGTCACGATATCTCCGAGCAGGGGCGGCTGGGCCGGTCCGGCAGGAGCGGTAGGCGCCGGTGTGGTTGCCTGCGGGTTGGCCGTTGCGCCGGGCGCGCTGGTTGAACGAGTAGACTTGCGCGGAGCCGCGGGAGGCGGCTGCGCTGCTGGCTTATTCACCTGGTACGGACTCTGCGGCGGATTGTTGGTTGTAGTTGGTGTGCCGACGCTAGTTGGCGGCGCGCTGGAATTTTGTGCGGGCGGCGATGGCTCCTCGGCGTGCGGTTGACTTGAAACGGTGGGCTGCGGCGGCGCAGGAACCGCTACTTGCCTCTTGCGGCACGCTGGCTCCAACACCAGCAATAGCGCGACGAAGCCTTGCAGACACAAAAAGGGAAAACGCGAAAAGCGTGACATCGGTCAATGAGCAGTTCGGTTAGGAGTAGTTGTGGCCGAAGTGAGCGCTTCACCTTCGCGATCGACCATCCTTGGAAAGCGCAGCCGGAACGTAGTACCCTTCCCTGGCTCGCTGGTAAAGTCGATTGTACCATTGTGAAGTTGAACAACCCGAAACGTAGTCGCCAGTCCGATTCCGGAGCCGTTCTTTTTTGTCGTGAAGTACAGTTGAAACACGCGATTTTGAATCTCCAGAGGGATTCCCGGACCAGCGTCACGAACCGTAAGTAAACACTCGTCGCCGTCGCGTTCCGTGTGAGTGCTCAGCGTTCCGCCCTCATGCATGGCTTCCAGGCCGTTGCTCACAACATTCAGAATCGCTTGTTTTAGCAGATCCGCGTCTCCATTGATCCAAAGCTCATGTTCGAAAGTGGTTTCCAGATGGACATGCTTCGCGGAAGCCTCCACGGAAACCAGGTCCAGGATTTGTTTCACAAGCTGATTGAGGTCGATTGGCGTGTAGCTTATGTCCACCGGCCGGTTGAAGTTCAAGAAGGTCTTCACCACTGAATCCAAGCGCTTAATCTCGCGGCCGATCACGTCGATCTCCGGCTGTTGCCCGTCCAGTTTGCTCTTGAGCACTTCCAGGTGCAGGGCCATCGCGTTCAGCGGGTTCTTGATTTCGTGCGCCACACCTCCACTCAGCCGGCTGATGGCGGCTAGCCTGGTCGAAAAATCGAGTTGCCGTTCCAATTGCCGGCGGCTTTCCACGTCGCGCAGCGTCACCAGCGCTCCCATGGTCTCCTGGCTGGAGCTTTTGCGCAGAATCTGTACGCCTACTTCCAGACGTTGCGGGCCTCCGCCGGCGCGGGGCATCAACGACCTTCCGTTCGCTCACCGATTCCTTGTTGCGAACCGCCTTTGCGATGATGTCGCCCAGCACCGTGGACGGAGGAAAGAGCTCGTCCAGCGTGCATCCGGCCATGGCATCGTGAGTCTTACCGAGCATGCGTTCGGCCGGTTCACCCGCCATGAGAAGCCGCCCTGTGTTGTCGAACAGCAACACGCTTTCCTCCAGCCGCTGCAACAATTGCTCGATATTGGTGCGCAGTTCGCTGGCGTCTTGCTTGGCGCCCCGGTATTGTTCGTCCAGGAGACTCAGCTTGGAGTGCACATCGGCGAACTCGCGAGCTTCCCGCGGATCCGGAACGATAGAGAGCCCATATTGACCCGTGCGAATCAGATCGATGCTCTGGCTCACGCGCTGCAAAGGATCCATGATCAAATTCGGCAGCACCGCGCCCAGGAAGATCGCGACGCAAAGCGCCAGAGCGAAGGCCAGCATCAGGCTCTTCAGAGCGGGCTCCACTTCATGCTTCAAAAGCACCGATCGGATCACGATGCTGACGTTGAACAGCGCTTGCTTACTGCCCTGGACCCCGATAGGCCGCGTGACCAGATAGTTCTTGCGGCCGGTCATCAGTTCCCACAGGTTCGCGGCCCACAGGCGGTGCTGGATATCGTGTAGATCCTCAGCGCCCGCCAGAATACTGCTTTGTGTGCCCGCGGGCGACCCTGCCAAAACATTGCCGCTCGCGTCCGTCACCAGAATGGCCAGCGCCAAATCCGCCTTCGCCAGCGTGCGATTGAGCATATCGGTGATGTCCGGATCGCTGCGGATAATCGTGGTCCATTCATTCTCCAAATCGGCCACCGATGTGGGCCGGACGCCGCGCGTGGCCATCGCGAGATTGAGATGATTCTCCAGATAGAGCTTGAACTGCTCCGCCACCAGATCGGCCCGATCCGTGGCGCCTTCAAAAGAGGCCCGCGTGAAATCGGACAGATACAGCAGCGACATCACTATGACTACCAGCGCGACCAGCGCTACGATCGGACGCCGCAGCCTGGACTTCAAGGACATCTAGGCGCCCGTACCAGCCTCTGCCTCGGCTGATCCGTACTCCTTGAGCTTGTTGAAAAGAGTCTTTAGGCTGATGCCGAGGATTTCAGCCGCTCGCGTTTTGTTGTTGCGAGTGTGCTGGAGCGTAACTTGGATCAGAGCCTTCTCCGCTTCTCCCACCGTGGTGCCCACTGGCAAGCGCACCACGTCTGGTTCCGCTTCTTGCTGTACCGGACGCGCCCCCGTGGGCACCCCAAAGTCTCGGGGGAGATGATGTTTAGTGATGGTCCCCTCGCCGGCCAAAATCACCGCGCGTTCCAATACGTTGCGTAGCTCGCGAACGTTGCCGGGCCAGGAATAGCGCTTGAGCTGCTCTCGCACTTCTGGGTTAACGTCAATCACCTTGGTGTCGTGTTTGTGATTGAGCATCTGGATCAACGCTTCGGTGAGCACCCCCAGATCGCCTTCGCGCTGGCGGAGCGGCGGCAATGGGATCTGGAACACGTTCAACCGGTAGTACAGATCCTCCCGCAACTCGCCTTTGCGCAGCGCATCCTCCAGCACTTTGTTCGTGGCCGCGATCACCCGCACGTCGATGGCCATTTCGGATTTTCCACCCAGCCGCCGCACGCAAGAATCCTCCAACACCCGTAACAGCTTGGCCTGCGTGGCAACCGGCATTTCGGCGATTTCGTCCAGCAACAGCGTGCCGTGCTGCGCCAGCTCGAAGCAGCCCGCCCGCCGCTCCACCGCGCCGGTGAAGGCTCCCTTTTCATGGCCGAACAGCTCGCTCTCCATCAGAGTCTCTGGGAGCGCGGCGCAATTAATGGCCACGAATGGACCGTCCCGCCTCGGGCTGAGGTGATGGATCGCCCGCGCCACCAATTCCTTGCCCGTGCCGCTTTCGCCCGTCACCAGCACCGCGGCCTTGGACGGCGCGACCTGCCGGATCAGAGAAAAAACTTGCTGCATCGCGGAACAGGTCCCCACCAGGTCCACCAGCACGCCCTGATAGAGCAACTGCCGTTGCAGGCGTTCCGCTTCCTCCGCCAGGCGGCTCTGCGTCGCCGCGCGTTCCAGCAAGACCTTCAAAGAGCTCGCCTGGATGGGTTTCTCGAGGAACCAATAGGCGCCCAGGTCGTGGATGGTTTGCACTGCGGTCTCGATATTGCCAAAGGCAGTCAACACAATGGCCGTGGGCATGGTGTTCTGCGCTCCCAAGCGCTTTAGCAGCTCGAATCCATCCATCCGGGGCATCATCAGATCGGTGATCAGCACTTGCGTAGGAGCCTGGTTGAACTTCTCCAATGCATCCTGGCCGTCAAACGCGGTATCCACCACGAATCCCCAGGACTGGATCATCTTGGCGAGACCCTCCCGCTGGTTTTCCTCATCATCGACTACGAGCACGCGTATCTGGTTCTTGGGGGCTGACGCCATTCAATTTGATTGTATCGATCTAGTTCTAGCTCTGCATTGAATTGCCCGGTGTACAAACGCGGAAATCGCTAATAAAATCGCCGTGGCGAAGGAAATGCCGAGTGAGACATTGCAGGATCAGCAGGACGGAATTCCATGCGAAGCTGGTGCGCCCCGGCTGGAACCACCACGCCGCGCAGTGCAATGTCCACGGGGTGGATGGCCGCGGGCTGTCCGTCGATCCAGGCCTTCCAACCAGGATAATATGTCTCCGAAAGAACCAATAAGAGAGGCGCGAGAAACCCGCAGCGACAATTCGATCCGGGATGGTTCGTACCTGACAACTTGCACTTCACCGGCAGGGTCCGAGGCGTCAGCGGGCGCCAGATTCGATCGCGTGATCCGCAATGGCAGTCTCCCGAAGGTCGATCCGGCGGCTTTCAATCAAGTCGTGCGCCTCAGCGAGCGAGGCCACCGCCTGGACCCGCCGCACAAAATAGAAGCGCGGCAGCACTGCCGTATTTTCGAAAACCTCCGTGCCCGGCAGGCTGGCAATGTGGCGAAACTTCGAGAGCGCCGCAAAGCGGGGAATATCGGCGGTCCGCGTGAGGACGTATCGCACGTTCATCAAATCCAATGCCGGCGAATCCAGCTTTTCCAGCGGATAATACCAACCGGCGCGATTTCCGTCATGCAGAAGCAGGCGTAGTTGAATGCTGTTTTCAAGCGCCAGTGGGCTGATGCCGCTTGCGCTGGGCACTTGAAGAATCGGAGCGCCGTAGGTCCACTCCATGCTCGAGTCAAAGGTGTCGATCCTCCAGGGCGGGACGTTTTGATTCACGTACCGGCGCATCTGGTCAAGCAAAGCGGAACTGCCGTCAAAGGCCTCGCGAGTAACACCGGGATCCTGTGCGATCACCGAGCTGTTCATCGGGCGTCCCGAACCAACCAGGAACAAATCCGTGGCGATAATTAAGCCGATTGTCCAGCGCCCAAGCTCGGGAATCCGGATATCGTCCAGCCCTATCGCGGCCAGTCCAGCGATGGCCAGGCTGAAGATCGAGTAGGTGTACTCGGGATGAATTCCGATACGTACCTTTTCCGGGAGCAGCGGAAAGAAGGCGCGCCATACCGGGGTCTTGTCCCCCAGCATCCAAAACATGCCGAATACCAGCAGCAGAGCGAATAGTGCGGTGGTTCGATTTCGGCGCGCCGCCAGCGCAATAATCGCCAATAGCAATCCTGCAATGCTGCTGTACAGATAGAGAAAGGTCGGGTCGCCCGGGCCGTTGAAACGGTTGATATCGAATATGTTGTAGTGGTTCGGCGCAACCAGCGAGATCAAGCTTTGCCAATACAGCCCGCCGCCGGTTCCCAGCCAGTCCGCGCGATACTTGGCCACGCTCAATTCAGTGAGCTGCGTGGTGGGAATAAATGGCGCCGCCGCCAGCAAAATGCCGAGCGCGCAACCGCAACACGTCAACGCCAGAGCGCGAAAATTGCCCATGCGCAAGACGGCGAGGAACAGCGCGAACATCACGGTGGACCCAAAAACCGCGACGGTGGCCTGCGGGAATCCACCCCAAATCGACAGCCCCAGCGCCGCAGCCAGCACCGCCAGCCAGTCTAAGCGCGGATGCTCCCTCAGCTTCCATACCGCCAGCCACGCCAGCGGCATCCAGGCGGCGGCCATCATCGAATCGATGTGTTCGGCTCGCGAGGCAAAGTAACTGCCGGTTTCAAACATCACCGCGCCGGTCCAACGCGGGCGCGCGACCCAAGCCCAAGCTCGCGGAACAGATGATACGCCGCGACGCCGGCGATCCACACTTGCAGAACTACCGCCCATTCCAGCAGAATCGGGCAGACTGGACCACGACAGCCGGCTGCTGATCAGCGCGCTCGCGAACACCAACGGATGAAAAAAGCAGGCCTGGATGTTGGCGTAAATCGGATAACCGGAATACGTGTACGGATTCCAAAGAGCGAAGCGATTTTCACTGCAGTTGGTCGCGAAGAAAGGTGATTAGGGGAAGCTGTACGCCGCGAAAATCCCACGGGAACGTGTATGCGGCGCTAAATAGCGGCTTATGGAAAAACAGAACCACCACGGCCAGCAGCGACAAGTAGACCCAAGCCGAACCGCGGGGCGAACCCCCAATCCGCCGATCCCCAACCCCCTTGCTCGTCCCGTATCATATTCTTTTGGACCCTGTGCGCACGTCTATCCTAGCCCTTCTTGTCGGCGCGTGTCTCACGCCAGCCTTCGCACAGCGCGAGCTATCGGGATCGGCGCAGGCGCGCCTCGACCTCGACCGGTTGAACGTGGTGGGGAGCGTTCTGATGATCGCGGCGCATCCCGACGACGAGAACACCGCGCTGCTCGCCTACCTGGCGCGCGGCCGCAAAGTTCGGACCGGCTATCTTTCGCTCACTCGCGGCGAAGGCGGCCAAAATCTGATTGGCGCTGAACAAGGCGATGCCTTGGGAGTGATCCGCACGCAAGAGCTGCTGGCAGCCCGGCGTATCGACGGCGCGGAGCAGTTTTTCACCCGCGCTATCGACTTCGGATTCACTAAGACTCCGGAGGAAACTTTCGAGAAATGGGGCCGCGAGAAAATCCTGAGCGACGTGGTGTGGGTGGTCCGCCGCTTTCGTCCCGACGTGATTATCCTTCGCTTCAGCGGCACGCCGCGCGACGGCCATGGGCAACACCAGGCATCCGCGATTCTCGGCAAAGAAGCGTTCACGGCCGCCGCCGATCCCAAGAGATTTCCGGAGCAGTTGCAGATGGGTTCAGCCCTGGCAGGCCACGCGATTGATGTGGAATCCCGGCGCGTTTACCAAAGAGCAGCGCGAAGAAGTGGAGAAGATGCCCAACCGCATCGTCGTCGACCCGGGCGATTACGATCCGGTTCTGGGCCATTCCTACAACGAGATCGCCGGCATGTCCCGCAGCCTGCATCGAAGCCAGGGGATGGGCGCGGCTGAGCGCAAAGGGTCGGCCAAGGACTTCCTCGTTACCCAGGCCGGCCCCATCGCAACGAAGGATATTTTCGACGGTATCGACATTTCCTGGAGTCGCATTCCTGGTGGGGCGGCTGTTGGCAGTATTTTCGCCGAAGCGGCAAAGACTTTCGATCCAGCGAATCCCGATCGCGTGGTGCCGCTGCTGCTCAAGGCGCAAAAGGCGATGGCGTCCCTGCACCAACCGTTGCCGGACGGCAAGCAAAAAGAGCTGAGCGATACCATCGCGCTCTGCTCCGGCTTGTGGCTGGATGCAACCGCGGACAAGTACGCTGTCACGCCCGGCGGCGGCCTCAAATTCGAGGCGACGGCTCTCGATCGCGATCACGCGGCAGTGCAGTTGAAATCGATCGACATCGAGGGTATCGCAACCGCAGCAGTGCCCGCGGCAACGAAGGCGAAATTTGGCGAAGTACTTCCTTTCAATGATCCGCAGGTTTTCACTCTGACGGCCACCGTGCCGGAGCATCAACCGTTGTCGCAACCCTATTGGCTGGCGGAGCCGAAGCAGGGCGACACCTACACCGTCTCGAACCAACTCGACGTCGGGCTTGCCGAGAATCCACCGCTGTTCAAGGCGCATTTCCACTTGCGAATTGAATCGGAGGACGTTGAAGTAGTCCGCCCTATCGAATACCGCTACATCGAGCGCGCTCAGGGCGAATTGACTCGGCCATTGGTAGTGGAGCCGCCCGTGGCATTGCTGTGGTCCCAGACAGCCATGTTGTTTCCGCAAAAGACCATGAGAACGGCCGAGCTGCAGGTGAAGGCGAACATCGCGAAGGCGGCCGGCGAAGTTCGAATACAAGTGCCCGACGGCTGGCGGATTTCGGCAACTTCGGAGCATTTCCAATTGGCCGACGCCGGCGAACAGAGCGTGCTTTCGTTTCAAGTGACTCCGCCTGCCGGCGACGCGCAGGGCATTCTCACAGCTAGCGCCCAGGTGGGTGATCAGAGCGTTTCCACCGAAATGCAGACCATCAACTACCCGCACATACCTCCGCAGGTTTTATTTCCCCCGGCGAGCGCTAAACTGGTGCGGTCCGATGTCCGGCTGCTGCCGAAAACGATCGGCTACGTGATGGGCGCCGGCGACGAAATGCCGCAAGCATTACAGCAACTGGGCGCCGAAGTGATGCTTCTGAGCGGCGAAGAGCTCGCGAGCGGCAACCTGGGCCGTTTCGACGCCATCGTGACCGGCGTCCGAGCGTACAATGTCCGCGCCGATCTGCGCGCCAATCAAAGCCGGCTGATGGAATACGTCAAGAACGGCGGCACACTGGTGGTGCAGTACAACGTGGCTGACGGACAGAATCCCTTCGGCGGAGCCACCACGCTGCTTGCGAACATTGGCCCATACCCGCTCACCACCGGTCCCGAACGGGTGACCGTGGAAGAAGCTCCTGTTCAATTTCCGGATCCGGCCAGCCCATTGCTGCACCAACCCAACGAAATTACCGCGCGCGATTTCGAGGGCTGGATTCAGGAGCGCGGGCTCTACTTCGCCTCGAAATGGGACGACCATTACCAGCCGCTGTTTGAAACCCATGATCCCGGGCAAAAGCCACAATCGGGCAGCACGCTCTACACGCGTTACGGCAAGGGCGCCTATGTGTTCACCGCCCTCTCCTGGTTCCGCGAATTGCCGGCGGGCGTTCCGGGCGCCTTCCGCATTTTTGCGAACTTGTTGAGCGCCGGGAAAACATTGTGAGCCAGGCGCACGATCACGCGCCACGCGTGATGGAAGACGAGCCTCCGCCGATTCTGGGAACCTGGCGCCGCATTTACGTCGTGGTGCTGTGCTACCTTGCGCTTACTTATTGTTGGCTTCTACATCTTCACTCGAGTCTTTGATTCATGAGGCCGCTCGACTGGGCGGTGATGTTTTGCTGGCTGGTCTTCATCGTCAGTTACGGGCTGTATCGCGGACGCGGCAGCAGCACCATGAACAAATACCTGCTGGCCGGCAAATCCATGCCCTGGTACGCCATGGGGCTCTCGATTATGGCCACCCAGGCCAGCGCCATCACCTTTATTTCAACCACCGGTCAAAGCTACACCGATGGCATGCGTTTCGTACAGTTCTATTTCGGGCTTCCGATCGCGATGGTGATTCTGTGCGCGACCGCCGTCCCGATATTTCATCGCGCCAACGTCTACACCGCCTATGAGTATCTCGAACAGCGCTTCGACGCCAAGACGCGTTCGCTGGTCAGCTTCATTTTCCTGATCCAGCGCGGCCTCGCCGCCGGCCTGTCTCTGTACGCTCCGGCAGTCGTGCTCTCCATTATCCTGGGCTGGCCCGACCGCACCACCACCATCGTCATGGGCGTTCTGGTGATGAGCTACATCTCGTTCGGCGGCATTAAAGCCGTTACCTGGGCCGACGTTCAACAGATGTCGCTGATTCTCTGCGGGCTGGTGCTGGCCCTGGTGCTGGCGATCCATCTGCTCCCACATAGCGTCTCTTTCTCCGACGCCGTATCGCTCGCCGGAGCCGCGGGGAAACTCAACCCAGTCACATTCAGCTTCGACTGGGGCGATCGCTACAACATTTGGAGCGGACTGATCGGCGGCACGTTCCTGGCGCTGGCCTACTTCGGCTGCGACCAATCGCAGGTCCAGCGTTACCTCACTGGAAAATCCATCGCTGACAGCCGTCTCAGCTTGCTGTTCAATGCCATGGCCAAGATTCCGATGCAGTTTTTTATCCTCTTCATCGGCGCGATGGTTTATGTCTTCTTCATCTACGAACGCCCCCCGCTGCTGTTCCAGCCGGTTGAGTTGAAGAACGTCCAGCGCGATGCGCGCTTCCCGGCCGTGGAGCACCGCTACCAGGTGGCCTATGCGGATCGCAAGCAGGCCGCCGATGAATATGTTCAGGCCAACCGTGCCGGAGATCCGGCTCGGCGCCAAGCTCAGTATCCAACACTACCGCGCCGCGCAGCAGGAACTCAACGACGCCCACACCGCGGGTGAGCGTCTGGTCGGAAAAGAGTTTGACGACACCAACTACATCTTCCTGTCGTTTGTGACGCATTATCTCCCCGCTGGCGTGGTCGGGTTAATCGTCGCAGTGATTTTCTCGGCGGCTATGTCTTCCGCTTCGGGAGAGATTAATTCTCTTGCTACGGTTACGGTCATCGATATTTACCGCCGGCACATCAAACCCGAAGCTTCCGATGGTCACTATCTCATTGCCTCTCGCGTCGCCACCGTTTTTTGGGGCTGTTTTGCGATGGGATTCGCGCAGTACGGCAAAAACTTTGGGGCTTTGATCCAGGCCGTGAATGTGATCGGATCACTATTTTATGGCGGATTGCTAGGGGTCTTTGTGCTAGCGTTTTTCTTCAAGCAAGTAGGTGCGAATGGCGCGTTTTTTGGCGTTCTGGCCGGCGAAGCGGCTATTTTTGCCGCCAATCTCTTCACCCGGATTTCATTCTTGTGGTACAACGTGATCGGCTGCGTGGTGGTGGTTCTGGTGGCGTTGGCGATCACCAAGCTCTTCGATCAGGGCCGTACACCAGAAGCTATCCCGCTAGTTCACTCGACCGGCACGGTCACGCTGTTGCTCGCCACTCCGCCTTGCGTAACCACCAGCGGCAAGCTTCCTGATGCGACACCATCCGGGATCTGCACATCCATCTGATACAACCCGACCGACCCCGGCGACAAGCCTGCAAACAGGATTTTCGCATTCGCGTTGCCGATGGCCACCTGGGGCGTGACCGTAAGGTTCGCCAACTGAGGCGGTCCCGGAGCCACCGCTCCAGTTGCCACGGCCGGATTCGTTGCACCCATGCCGGTCGCATACAGGATGATGACCTCGCCCGCGTGAGCCGGATTGTCCGCCGTGATCAGGTTATAGCTGGTATCCTGCGCGATCACCGTACCGTCGGCGAAACTCGCCAGGCCGGGCTGCGCGGCGGTGGTCGAGATCGTCACCGGATTCGAGTAGAATCCATTCACATTTACCAGCATTTGGTACTGTTGTCCGGCCTGCAATTCGAGCGGCAGCTGCGCGTTAATTTGTCCGCTGCTCACATAGTAAAGCGGCGCAGGGACTCCGCCGACGCTGACGGAAACGCCGTTCAATGTCGTTACCAGCTGCCCGTTCACTAGCGACCCCGAGCCGGTTGTTCCCGCCGTCGTGAACGCCGTGCCATAAATCTGAACCACCGTGCCCGGCGCCACGGGCGATCCAGGCTGGGGATTCAGATTATTCAGAACCCCGTTGGCGTTCAGGGCCGGTCCAATGTCGTTCGCAACGGTACCGATCACCGCGCTCGACGCAACCGGCAACGGCGGGGCAAATCCTCGCAATGCAACCGTTACCACGCCATTGGCGAGCGGACCGGATGCATGACCAGGCATCCAGGTAGCCGCGTAGCGGCCTTGGCCCAACGGCTCCAAAGTGATGTCAGGATCGCCATTTGAAAACGCAGCGTTCACCAATCCATTCGATATCAGGTTCCCGCAATCGTCCACCAGCACCGCTTCCAGCGGCGTCGGAAACGCGATCCGCGTTGCGAAAGCATTCGGTACCGCCGTCTCGGTCAAGTACAGGAACTGCGGCGCGCAGTTCCCATTGGTCTGGTCTATCACGCTCATCCCGACGTTCAGAGTGCGCAACGCGCCCGTTCCAAAGGCAATGTTTACCAGTCCGCTATAAAAGCCAAGTTGCAACCCAGCGGGAGTTTCAGAAATGTTCAGCGGTACCGGTGAGCCGCCCGATACATCGCCGCGCATGGGCCCCGCCGACAGCCAGCCGGAGCTTTGTGCCGACACCTGGAAGTCGATCAAACCCGCGCTGGCGGCCGAAAGCGTCACAGGCATTTGCTGACCGTCCGAGCCCAATTGCTCGTGAAAAACTATGCCGCCCGATGAGAGCACTGGAACCGCTGCGGTATCGCTGGTTTCGATTCGCAGCACCACGGGCACATAAAGCGGATTGAAACCACTGTCCTGCGCCGAGATGCGAATCAAACCGCCATACTCGCCCGCGCCCATAAAACCGGCGTTCAAGTTGAGCGTGAGCTGCGCCGCCGACCCGGGCGCCGTCACCCCGGACGCCGCGTCTAACGCGAGCCAGGCATTTCCGTCGACCACGTCGGCCGCCCAATTCGCGGGAACATCGCCCGCATTCTGTAACGAGATGATGCGCGAATCCCCCATGTTGGCGTCCGCGATCGTGGCGAATTGGACGCCTTCGGGAGTCAATTGAAGAAATGGCCCGTGGTCGGCCGCAAATAGAGATACCGGAACGTCGGTGGATCCCAGCGCAGTGTTGATGCGCAACAAGCCCGTATGCGCGCCCGGCGTGAGCGATGCGATTGCCGCCCTCACGGTGATGGCGCAAATGGTATCGCAGGCTGGAACTACCGCCGAGAGCCACGGATATCCGGAAACCACCGTCACGGTCACCGGCGCCAACGTTCCCGGTCCCAAGTTGCGAACGAAAATTCCGTCCTGCACGTAAGCCTGCGTGATGGGGCCAGAGAGATTTACAATCGGCGGACTGGTGGCCAGCTGCGGCTGCCCCGCCGCCACCTGCAGCGTGATTGCGACCGCGCTGCCCAACGCGCCGCCCTTTACGTCCGTGAATTGAATGCGTGCCCCGTACGCGCCAGGAGCCAGCCCGGCTGTATTCGCCGCCACCTGCACTTGGGCTGGTGTAGTGGCAAGGTGTGGGGTCACCGTGATCCACGCCGGCGCGGGCGAACCCGCCGAACCCCCATCCACCAGCGTCTCGATGTTGACGAATGAACCGTCCGACTCGGCAATCGTGAAAATCTGCGGATTGGGCGCGGGACCGTTTGCAACCGCGTTGAGCGTCAATTGCGATGTGGACGGCGTCAGCGTCGGCGTTTGGGCAAAGGATGATACCAGCGCTGCCCACGCCATCACCAAAATGCCAACGGCTTGCAGGAAGATTCGAAGCATGGCGCGCCACCTCACCCGCGAGAGTTATCGGCGTTAAGACCCGAAAGCTTTAGCCGGTGACTACAGCAACTCGGCTGTGCTGAAAAAAAACGGGATCTCAATCGCCGCCGTCTCCGTGGCGTCCGATCCATGCGCTGCGTTCCGCTCGATGTTGAGCGCGAATTTCTTGCGAATGGTCCCCTCGGCTGCCTTCTCCGGGTTCGTCGCGCCCATCAGCTCGCGCCATTGCTTGACCGCGTCCTCGCGCTCCAGCGCCAGCACTACCACCGGCCCTTCCGTCATAAACGTCACCAGACCGCTGAAGAACGGCCTCTCGCGGTGGATGTCGTAGAAGCCCTCCGCCTGCTGCTTGGAAATCCGTATCATCTTCATGCCTCGAATGCGGAATCCGGCTTTTTCGATCATGCCGAGAATCTGCCCCGTATAACCGCCCGCTACCGCGTCCGGCTTGAGGATTGCAAATGTTTGTTCGATTGCCATGTTCAATTTTCGCGCGCGCCCCAATTAGAGGCGGCTCTTTACCTTTTCTCCGATTTCGGCAGGCGTCGCACACACCGTGATGCCCGCCTCCTTCATCGCCTTCATTTTGTCTTCCGCTTTGCCCGATCCACCCGAGATAATCGCTCCGGCATGCCCCATTCGGCGTCCCGGCGGCGCGGTCTGTCCGGCGATGAAACCCACCACCGGCTTCTTGACGTTGGCCTGGATGTACTCGGCCGCCGTTTCCTCCGCGTTGCCACCGATCTCGCCGATCATTACGATCGCATGCGTATCTGGATCCGCATTGAAGAGCTGGATCGCGTCCAGGAACGTGGTGCCAATGATCGGATCTCCGCCGATCCCGATGCAGGTGGATTGGCCGATCCCGAGCTTGGTCAGTTGCCCCACCGCTTCGTAGGTCAGCGTGCCGGAGCGCGATACCACTCCCACGTTGCCCTGCTTGTGAATCGAAGCAGGCATGATCCCAATTTTGCACTTGCCGGGTGAAATGATGCCCGGACAATTCGGGCCAATCAGCCGCGACGCCTTGCCCTTCATGAACTCGCGCGCCTGCACCATGTCTTCGGTCGGAATGCCTTCGGTGATGCACACCACCAAGGGCACGCCCGCGTCCACGGCCTCCATAATCGCGTCGGCGGCGTACGGCGGAGGGACGAAAATCACCGACGCAGTGGCCCCGGTATGCTTCACCGCGTCCGCAACGGTGTTGAACACCGGCAGGCCCAGGTGCATCAGCCCGCCCTTGCCCGGCGTCACGCCGCCGACAACCTTGGTTCCGTAATCGATAGACGCCTGTGCGTGAAAGCTGGCCTCGCGTCCGGTGAAACCCTGAAATATAACCCGCGTGTTTTGATCCACCAGGACGCTCATGCCTTCACTCCCTTGGCCGCCGCAACCACTTTCTCGGCTGCATCGCGCATCCCGTCCGCCACGGTGAAGTTGAAGCCCGACGTCTTCAAAATCTCTTGCCCCTTCTCGACATTGGTGCCTTCCATGCGAACCACGATCGGGGCGGTTACGTTGAGCTCCCGCGCCGCGTTCACCACGCCGGTCGCCAGCACGTCGCATCGCAGAATGCCGCCAAAAATGTTGATCAGCACCGCTTTCACGCCCGCATCCGACAACAAAATGCGAAATGCGTTCTTGATCTGCTCGGCGTTTGCGCCGCCACCCACATCCAGGAAATTCGCGGGACTGCCGCCGGCGTATTTCACGATGTCCATGGTGGCCATCGCGAGGCCCGCGCCATTCACCATGCACGCGATGTCGCCATCCAGCTTGATGTAGTTGAGGCTGAACCGCGACGCCTCTACTTCCAGCGGATCCTCTTCGTTCAAATCGCGCAGGTCCAGCAAATCCTTGTGCCGGTATAGCGCGTTGTCGTCCAAGGTGAACTTCGCGTCCAGCGCATATACCTTGCCGTCCTCGCTCACAATGAACGGATTAATCTCCGCCAGCGAAGCGTCCAGTGCGTCGTAGGCCTTCGCCAGACCGATCATGGTCGCCACCGCGCCGCTCGCGCTTTCCGACTCCACGCCCATCCCGTAGGCCATGCTGCGGGCCTGAAACGGCGCCAGGCCATAGCCGGGCTCCAAGGCTTCCTTCAAGATCGATTCGGGCGATTTCGCCGCCACCTCTTCGATGTCCATCCCGCCCGCCGAGGACGCCATGAACACCGGCTTGCCCTGCGCCCGATCCAGCACGATGCCTAAGTACAACTCGCGCGCGATCGGCAACGTTTCTTCCACCAATAAACGCTGCACAATGCGGCCCTCAGGCCCCGTCTGGTGGGTTATAAGGCGCATTCCGAGCATCTTTTTGGCGATTTCGGCGGCTTCGAGCGCGTCTTTGGCTACCTTAACGCCTCCGCCCTTCCCTCGCCCGCCGGCGTGGATCTGCGCTTTGACAACCACGCTGCCGCCGATCTTTTTGGCTGCCGCTTCCGCCTCATCCACCGTGAACGCGACTTCGCCCCGAGGCACAGGGACTCCGTACTTGGCCAGGATCGCCTTGGCCTGGTATTCATGAATTTTCATGGGGTCAAAAGCTAGTTTACCTTATTGTGATTCGCCGTCTAATCCAGCACGGCTTCGATCAGCCTCGGGCCCCGTTGCTGCACGGCCTCCCGGAACATGGCCGCGAACTCGTCGCCCTGTGGTGGCGCGGCATGCGGGAACGCCCTGTCCTTCCGCCAATTTCACCCAATCCAGATCCGGACGCCTGAGGTCCATCATGTCGTTGGCCCTCGGGCCCGATCTCGCCGGACCCGGTCCTGCGGCTCTCGATCTCCAGAATCTTGTAGCGTCCATTTGCCAGGATCACCACAACGACGTCAAGTCGTTCACGAGCCATGGTCCACAGCGCTTGCAGTGTGTACATCGCACTGCCGTCGGCTTCCAGCGCAATTACCTTGCGATCCGGACAGGCCACGGCGGCGCCAACTGCCACCGGCAGGCCCTGACCGATGGAACCGCCGGTGATCGGCAAATGAGTATAAGGGCGAGCCGCGCCAAGATTCCGCAGGACTAATTCCGCGACAGAGATCATCTCGTCGGAAATGATGGACCCCTCGGGCATTTCCGCCGCCAAGACCAGGCCGATGGTGTCCGGGGTCAACTGTTGCGTTCTTTGGCTACTTGCCGCGGTTCCGGTGCCGGGACCGACTATTGAACCCGCGCCGCATTCCTCGGCCAATGCCTGCAGCGCCTCAGTGCCGTTCTCCTCCACCGACGCCAGCACATGCATCGAACAATCTTCCGGCGCCAATGGACTCCTGCGCCCTGGGTACCCGAAAAAGGACACTGGCGGCAGGCTTTCCACCAAAATGAGGTGTTTCAAGCCGGCCAGAACCGGCTCGGCATCCTCGGGGAAGTAGGGAACCCGCATCGGTGCGAACCTGCCCATCCCGCGTTCCATGCGAGCGGCGTTACGGTCGGCGAAAACTCGTACGCCTCGTGCCGGCTGCCAGCCGACCGGCCGCCTGCAATCCTGATTCGAGCAAAGTCGCTCCGCCCATCAGTAATCCGACGGGTTCGCCGGACTTCAGAATCGCCGCCGCCGCGCGGATGCACTCGGATTGCGGATTTCTCCTAGAGGCCGGCTGCAAAGCAGACTCCGGCTCGCCGGCTTCGCTCCAGGAAAAATCGGCTGGGATAATCAGCGTCGCCACCTGGCCCGGAGGCGCACAAGCCGCTCGAACCGCCGCAACTGCATCGGCACCCATGTCCTGAGCCCGCTGCAGCGTCCGAACCCAGCCTGAGACAGGACGGGCGAAAGCTTCCACGTCGGCCGTCAGGGGGGCGTCGTAGCGCAAGTGCTGCGTGGTGTGTTGTCCCACGATATTGACGATCGGCGACCGGGCTTTCCTGGCGTTGTGAAAATTCGCCAGCGCGTTCCCTAGCCCCGGACCCAGGTGCAGAAGCGTGGCGGCAGGGCGGCGCAGCATCCGGGCATAGCCATCGGCAGCGCCCGAGCAAACCCCCTCGAACAGGCCGAGCACGCTGCGCATGCCCTCCACGCGATCGAGAGCCGATACGAACTGCATTTCGGACGTGCCGGGGTTCATGAAGCACGTGTCAACTCCGCAATCGAGCAAGGTTCTCAGAAGACATTCGGCCCCGTTCATACTCGTCTCAATATCAGAGCACATTCACAGCTCTTACAGATCTTCTTTTGATGTTGTTTCACCAGCTTGAGCAAATGGCCATCTTGGACATGCGCGTCGATGGTTTAGGATCGGGGCATCGAAGACGTTTAGATGCTTTCACGATTAGTCCTCGCTTACAAGAACTTCGCCGCTCATCAAAACATCAGTCATATCGGGCTCGGCGTCTCGGCCCTGAATACCTGCAAAGTGCTGCGGCGGGGCGGCGTCATCGCCGACGTTTGGCCGGTGGTCAGCGCCAAAGATTTGCGCGATCGATTGCAGAGCGATCCTGCCACGCACGTCGTCATCTCCGCGCCCTGGATGCCGTCCGTGGATATTCAAGCTTTGGTGCTCGCGAACTCCTCCACGCGATTCGCCGTCAATTGCCATTCCAATGTCGGTTTCCTTCAGGCCGATTCCAACGGCGTGCGGCTGGTTCGCGAGGCGATGGAGGTGGAAATGGCGGCTCACAACTTTCATCTGGCCGGGAATAGTTTGAGGTTTTGCAACTGGATTCGCTCTGCCTACACACGACCTTGCACCTACTTACCGAACTTGTACTTCCTGGACGCCGATTTTCTTCCATGGCGACCGCTTTACACCGGCGGAACACTGCGAATCGGGGCTTTCGGGGCGACCCGGCCACTGAAGAATTTCATGAGCGCGGCCGGCGCGGCGCTCGAAATCACGCGCTGCTACAAAGCCAATCTCGAACTCTGGCTCTCCGCCGGCCGCACCGAAGGGGGCGGCGATACCATTCTTCGATCGGTGCATGCCATGCTCGACGGCCTTTCCAACGTCAAGTTGATCGAGAATGGCTGGCAGTCCTGGCCTAAGTTCCGCCAGAGCGTCGCACACATGCATTTGCTGCTGCAGCCCAGCTACACCGAATCGTTCAACATGGTGACGGCCGATGGAGTCGCGGAAGGCGTTCCTTCGGTGGTTTCGCACGCCATCGACTGGGCGCCTGGGCATTGGAAAGCGATGATGGACGATGTGCTCGACATCGCACGCGTCGGCCGCTATTTGCTCACCGATCCCTACGCGCCGCAAGAGGGGCTGGAAGCGCTTAAATCGCACAATAGCGAGGGCCTGAAGGCGTGGCAGAGCTTCTTGAGCCTTTAGCTCATATCACCAGCATGCAGTCGCCATAGGAATAAAATCGATAGCCTGCCTGCACCGCGTGATCGTATGCCGAGAGCACCAATTCGCGCCCCGCAAACGCGCATACCAGCATCAACAGGCTGGATTCGGGCAAATGAAAATTCGTCAGTATCGCGTTGGTTCGTTGAAACGAGAATCCTGGTTGAATAAACAAATCCGTCTCGCCGCGTTTGCCCAAGTACAGGCTTTCCACAGCGCGCACGCTCGTGGTTCCAGCGCAAATCACGCGATGCGCGGCTCGAATCATCGCTTGGCTTTCTTCGGAGACTTGAAACCGTTCGCCATGCAACTTGTCTCCTCGAACCGGTTGGAATGTCCCGAGCCCGACGTGAAGAGTCACGTACGCGACCTCCGCTTTTGCCTTGCGGCAGGCATCCAAAATCTCGCCCGTGAAGTGCAATCCGGCCGTTGGTGCAGCTACCGAGCCGGTTTCCCGCGCATACACCGTCTGATATCGTTCGCGATCATCCGCCGTATCGTCCCGCTTGATGTAGGGAGGCAGCGGCACGTGCCCGATCTTATGCAGAAGTTCGTAGAAATCCCCGGCGTATTCAAAGTGGAGCGTCCTCTCACCATATTCGCCACGGCCAATTACTTCTGCTTCCACACCGTCGAAAACCACCCTTTCCCGTGTGCGCATTTTGCGGCCCGGATGCACCAGCGCGGTCCAGGTCTTGGCATCGTCGCTCAAAGGCTGAACAAGCAAAACTTCCACGGCGCCAGAGAAGCCAACCCGCGTGCCGTACAATCGCGACGGGAACACCTTTGAATCGTTGAGTACGAGGCAATCGCCCGGGCCAAGGAACTGCGGTAAATCGCGGAACTCCCGATCCTCCCAGCGCTGGCTCGGCCCGATGTAGCACCAGCATTCGCGATCCCGCGCGATCCGGCAAAGGCGCCTGCGCGATGGACGACTCGGGCAAGTGATAATGAAATGGCGAAAGATCCAAATCACACCTTAGCAATCATGAGAATCCTGGGTATCGAGACTTCGTGCGACGAAACCGCGGCGGCCGTGGTGGAGGAGGGAACCTCGATCCTCTCTTCCGTCGTCGCCTCCCAAATAGCCCACGCAAAATACGGTGGAGTAGTTCCCGAGCTGGCTTCACGTGAGCACCTGCGCGCGATCGTCCCGGTGGTCCGCCTCGCTCTCGAAGAAGCCGCGGCAGGCTTCGACGATCTTGCGGCCATCGCTGTCACCGAAGGTCCGGGCCTGGTGGGTTCGCTGCTGGTCGGCATCACTTACGCCAAGTCGCTCTGCTTCGCCCGCGATCTGCCGCTCATCGGCGTCAACCATATCGAAGGCCATATCCATGCCGTGATTCTCGAAACGGGCGCGGCCATCGAATATCCAGCCCTTGCGTTGGTGGTCAGCGGGGGCCACACGCACCTGTTCGAAGTCCGCGAAGGGTTTGCCTATCGCCTGCTCGGCAAAACGCGCGACGATGCGGCCGGCGAAGCTTACGACAAAGTAGCGAAGCTCCTAGGCTTCGGCTATCCCGGCGGCCCCATCATCGACCAACTTGCGCCGCATGGCGACCCGCGCGCGGTAAAGTTCACGCTAGCCCGCATGAAAGGCAACTCGCTCGATTTCAGCTTCAGCGGGCTTAAAACCGCCGTTCTTCGATGGGTGGAGGCCCACGATCTCACCGCCGAAATCGAAGCCCGACGCCGTTCACCAGGCGCTTCGACCGCCGATTTTCTCGCGCTGACGCCGCAACCTACCCTCGACTTGTTGGCTTCGTTCCAATACACGGTTATCGAAGAACTGTTGCGCCGCGCCGCCGTCTGTATCGAAGAAATTGGCGCGCGATCCTTGATCATCTCGGGCGGTGTCGCCTCCAACGCCGGTCTGCGGGCCGCCGCGCACGCTGCCAATCTGGCGTGTCCGGTCTATTTCCCCACTCCTGCGCTTTCCACCGACAACGCGGCCATGATTGCCGCAGCAGCGTTTCCAAAGTTGCGCGCTGGCCGGTTTGACGATTTCTCGCTCCGCGCACAAGCCAATCTCGCATTGGCATAAAATGACAAGCGATGCGGCTGCTCATACTGATTCTTGTCGCGTGCGTCTCCCGCGCGGCAGTTACCCGTCTGGATATCATCGAACGGTCCGACGATGGCGGATACGAGCGCATTGTCGGAAAGGTCCACTGCGCCGTTGATCCGCACGCTCCGGCAAATCGCGTCATCGCCGATATCGATCTTGGTCCGCGCAACGCTGAGGGCAAAGTGGAATTCACGGCCGATGTCTACATCCTCCGGCCCCGCGACGCCGCCAAGCGAAACGGAACGCTGCTGGTCGAAATTCCGAACCGCGGCGGCAAGGGTTTGCTCGGGACATTCAATCTCGGCGACACGTTCCTGCTCGAGCAGGGCTTCACCCTGGTGTGGGTCGGTTGGGAATTCGATCTTCCCCCTACGCCTGGCCTGCTTCGTGTCAACGTGCCCATCGCCACCAACAACGGCAGACCGATCACGGGAATGGTCCGCTCGGAATGGGTGGGCGATCAACGGACCACCACTATTTCTCTCGGTGATCGCGATGAAATCGGCTACGCGGTAGCGGATCCCCAGGATCCAGCCAACAAGATTTACGTCCGCGATACCGTGGAGGGCCAGCGCCGCCTGATCGAGCGTGGAGCTTGGAATTTCTCCGATCCCACGCACGTCACGATGGCCGCCGGATTCGAGCCCGGCAAGATCTATGAGGTCGTCTACAAGGCCAAAGACCCGGTGCTGGTCGGCCTTGGTCCCACTGCCGTCCGCGACACCGTATCGTATCTCAAGTACGGCGGCGTCGAGACTCCGCTCGCCGATTTCCACAAGGACGTCCAGCGCGCCATCGGCTTCGGCATCTCGCAAAGCGGCCGGTTCCTGCGCACCTTCATGCACGACGGTTTCAACGTCGATGAGAATACCCGCCGGGTCTTTAACGGCGTTTGGGCCCATATCGCCGGAGGCGGCCGGGGCGGATTCAACGCGCGCTTCGCGCAGCCCTCGCGCGATGGCCATCCGTTTTTCAACATCCTGTATCCGGTGGACGTCCCGCCGTTCACCGACAATGACGGACTCCTGGCCAACGCGACAAGGACCGATACTGTACCGAAGATCTTCTACACCAACGGCTCCTACGAATACTGGGGGCGCGCTGCGTCGCTCATCCACACGACTCCCGATGGCAAGCAAGACGCGCCGCTCGCCAAGGACACGCGCGTCTATTTTTTCCCCGGCTCGCAGCACGGCTCAGGTTCTCTTCCTCCCCGCAAGATCGAGGCGCAAAATCCCGGGAACACCACCGACTATCGCAGCAGCATGCGCGCGTTGCTGGTTGCCATGCAAGCCTGGCTGGCCGAAGGCCAGCAGCCGCCAGCTTCGCTTTACCCGCTGATTGGGAAAGATCAGCTGGTCTCCGTTAGCGCTTATGCGTTTCCGAAAGTCCCCGGTGTCGCGACGCCGCGCTACAATCGCCAGGCTTTCCGCATCGATTTCTCAGGAGAGCTCCCCAAGCTGGGCCCGCCCTTTGCCACCTTGGTCCCGCAAGTGAATGTGGATGGCAATGAAACCTCCGGCGTCCGGTTACCCGAAATCGAAGTGCCGCTCGCTTCCAACATGGGCTGGAATCTGCGCAGCCCCAAAATCGGCGCACCGGATCAGATCTATAGCATGGCTGGATCGTCTATTCCGTTCCCGGCGAACAAGGTCCGGCGGGAGACAAGCAAGGATCCGCGCAAGTCCATCCCGGAGCGCTATCCCACCAAGCAAGATTACCTCGACAAGATCACCGCCGCCGCTCAGCGATTGGTGACGGACGGATTCCTGCTCGACCGCGACGTCGCATACTTGCGCGATCGCGCCGCGAAAGAATGGGACTATGTTCTAACATCAGAGTGATGGGTCCCAACACAGCGCAAGCCGAGCAGCCGAAAGTTCCGATCGCCGGCGTCCAGAATCTGATTGCCGTCGGTTCCGGCAAAGGCGGCGTCGGAAAAACCACGGTATCGGTGAATCTTGCGGTCGCGCTGTCGCGATTAGGTCATAAGGTGGGCCTCTTGGACGCCGATGTTTATGGGCCTAACGTGCCGCTGATGATGGGCGTCCGGGCCCAGCCCCACGCCATTGGCGAGCGCATCCAGCCCCTTGAGAAAAACGGCCTGCGTATTATGTCCATGGGCTTCCTGAATCCCGGCGACAAGCCGCTGGTTTGGCGCGGGCCGATGCTGCACAGCGTGATCCAGCAGTTCCTGCGCGGCGTCGACTGGGGCGAGCTGGATTACTTGATCGTCGATCTCCCGCCCGGAACAGGCGACGTGCAGCTGTCGCTGATTCAAACTGCGCCGCTTACCGGCGCCGTGGTGGTAACAACTCCGTCGGAAGTGTCGCTAGAGGACGCACGCAAGGCGATTCATATGTTCCAGCAAGTGCGCGTGCCGATCTTAGGATTGGTAGAGAACATGAGCTACCTGCAATGCCCCCACTGCAGTGAGCGAATCGACGTTTTCAGCCACGGCGGCGGCAGGAAAACCGCCGAGACCATGGGCGTTCCGTTCCTGGGCGAATTGCCACTCGATCCCGCGGTTCGTATCGGGGGCGATACCGGGCAACCTATCACGATGGGCGAAGCGGGCGCTCCGTTTGTGGCCATCGCGCGTGAAGTCCAGCGCCGGGCGGCTGAAGAAAGCGGCAAAAAAGGGCCGTCGATTCAAATCGAGGAATAGGCGCGGCCGTTCATGGGTTCCTGTCCCTGCGCCGCTTCCGCCGTAGGTATTCGAACGCAACATAGGCCACGATCAGTACGCCCGCAACGATAGAGGCCTGTTTCAGATTGTGCTCGATCACCGCTAGTATTTGCTCCCAGCGCGGGCCAAAGTGATAGCCGATATAGAGAAACGTGCTGACCCAAAGCAGCGCGCCCCCATAGGCGAAAGCCGCGAAGCCGTGGTATTCCAGTTTCGACGTGCCCGCCACAATACCGGTGAAATGCCGCACGCCGGGCACAAAGTAGCCGGCCATGAGGGTCCAATGCCCGATGCGGTTGAACCAATCGTGCACTCTGCGGATGTCGTCGTCGCTGATGTGCAGCATTCGTCCAGGGCGTGAGTGCAGGAACTTCCATCCCAGGGTGCGTCCGATCAGGTAGCTGCAGGTGATGCCGCAGGCGCTGCCCGCAAGCGCGCTTATGAATGTGGGAATGGGATGCAGATCGCCGCGGTAAATGAGAAAGCCGCAGCCGGCCAGCAGAAATTCATCCGGCACCGGAAGGCCGACAATGCCAAGCACCAGGAGCCCGAAGATGGCGATATAGCCGTAGGTCGCGACCCACTGGAGGACGGCGCTGTCCAAGCATCGATAATAGCCGGTTTGTGAGCGCTCTTATCCGGCGGTCTTGCGTGCGGGCGCGATGGCGGACTTGCCCGGCACCACCGAGAAGAACTCGATGAAGCGCTTCTTCGGCTCCGGCGTCGCTGCCACCTTGCCCTCCAGCATGCATTGCGCCAGCGATGTGAATTGCCGTCCCAGTTCGCTGCTCGGTTCCACCCAGTGTCCGGCGGTCATGGCGCGTTGCACTCCCTGGTAATCGTTGGGGAAGGTCATGTAGATCGGCACGCCGAGCAGTTGTTCAATCTGCTGGGTCGTGATCAGCGAGCGTTTCGGATAGCGATTCAACAGTATCGAGACCCGGTCGCCCAAATCCAGCTGCTTGAGATAGAGATACTTCTCACGCGCCAGATGCAGCGATGGAATCTCCGGGGTGCAGACCAGAAAAATGCGCTTGGATTCGTGCATGATCTCGAGCGAATAGCGCTCCAGGTTGCCCGACATGTCGAAACACAGCGAATTGTAGTTGCGCCGCATGAACTCCATCAAATGGCGAATCTGCGTGGGCTCGATGCGCAGGTCCGGATTCAATTTTCCGGCGTGCAGAACGTCCAGCTTATCGATGGTGGTGACCATGGTGGGCCACAGGCTTTCGTCCATTTCGAGCGCATGCTCGGCGGCGTCCGTCACGCAATAGGAGCTGTCCAACTTGAGCATGAACCGCACCATGCCGGAGTTCAGATCGAAGTCGGAAAGCAGAACCGAGGATTCCGGCACGCGCGACATCGCCACCGCCGCGTTCATGGCCAGCGTCGAAGTGCCCACCCCCGCCTTAGACGGCAGGAAACTGAAAACCTGATGAGTCGCCTCGATAGCCGGCGGCTTGGCGTGAACCATGTCCTTGATCCGAACCAGCGTATCTACCAGCGTCTGGCGATCGAACGGCAGCGACGCAAACTCGCGGATCCCGGACCGCATCACTTCCAGCAGAATCTGAGGATCGACGAACCGGCTGATCGCGACAATCTGGACGCCAGGAGTGTTTTTCTCTACTTCGCGCGCCACCTCCATCGCCTTCGCCGTGGACTCGGTGCTCACGAATACAATCTGCGGCGCATGCGCCCTCAAAAACCGCAGTAGCTCGACACTGCTCGGATACCGGTCGAGAGTTCGCGTGACGCTGACGATCCCTATCTCCGTCAGTATCGCTTCCAGACGTTCATTTAGATCAACATCCGGACAAATGATTATGCCTCTAAGCATGGTGACACTCCTGAATTTAGACTAAGGCTGAAACACCGTATCAACAATTGGTTCTTGGTACTAGTTCGAGCCATGGGTCGCCTTAGGCAGGTAGTGCCAGCGGGGGTTACGACTCAGGGAAATACCTTAGGATAGCCACCAGCGGCGAAAAGCGACCAGGGACCACACGCCCTCCACCAACCCGAACGGCCATGCTCCCTGCAAGAAGCCATAGATCGATCCGAGGACGCACGCGAAAGCGAATCCGAGGATATACCAGCGGCTGCGATTCTCAAGCGCGTAGGTCACCAGCATCGCCGTCACCGCGAATAGACCGAAGGCTGTCAGAGGGCTCAACTCCCTAGATTGTCATAGCGGGGATCAGGAAGGAATAAAGATTCGCAGATCGCTGGATCATTCCAGTCATGCCTCTTCCTTCCCATGTCTGCGTTGAGCGTCTTCAGCCAACAACTCATCGAAGAGAATCGCCGCGCAACGAAAATTTGTTTTCCGGAGGCGGACTAGGGCCGTTGGCAAATCCGTCAGCTTGCGGATTGCTGAGGCTCGCAGGATCCCTAGCGTTCCAGTTGTCGAAATATGGCGGCGTTCCGCTTCCGCACGGCCGTCGGCATCGTCTATCAGGAGGAGAACGGGTGAAGTCTGTGCTTCAGCTAGAAGAATCGCTGCTCGTTCTCCGGCATCCCCAGCCTTTCGAGTCGCTCAGTGGAGACCGGCGTGGGCTGGACCTCGATCCAGGGCGGAAGATGAGACGCCCATCGTAAGACCTCGGGTGGCGCTTCGGAATGGCTAAGTTCCTGCGCGACAATGTCCGGAATCAAGACCTTGCCGTAGAGTCGCGCCAGTAAGTCCACCTCCCCAATCAGGACTAAATAGTTGAGAGGAGAAGTGTCGGCGACGATTACCTTCATTCGGCGAAAGACAATGCGACTTCGCTATCGCGACGCACCTGCTCGATTGTGAGCGGGAGTTCTATATTGTGTGCTTTGAGGAAGGCATCCATCTGTTCGCGCGTTCGGACGCCCAGAACGCGACGACCCTGAGCCGTCGAAAGTGCGCCCGAACGAACTCCTTCAAGAATGAGCGCCTCAAGCGCGGCGCGCGAGAGTGCTTGCGAGTCCCGCCCAAGGTATTGGGTCAACTCTTCCGGAATATCGAAGGTCACTTGCATAACCTACGAAATCTCCCTCATAACCGGCAAATCAGCAGTTCGCGCTCGTAAATCATCTCTGGCGGCAAATGATCGTGCAGCGCCAGGAACAGCTCCTCGTGCTGGATCACTTCCTTCTGCCACGCCGTGCGGTCGAAGGCCTGCAACTCCTCGAACTGCTGGCGCGAGAAGTTCAGCCCATCCCAATCGATATCCTCGTACCGTGGCATCCATCCGATCGGCCTTTCCTGTCCTAGCGCCCGTCCGTGCGCCCGGTCCACGATCCACTTCAGCACCCGCATATTTTCGCTGAAGCCCGGCCACAGAAACTTGCCGTCGGCATCCTTGCGGAACCAGTTCACATGGAAAATGCGCGGCGTCTCCGTCAGCGACCGCTGCATCTTGATCCAGTGCCGGAAATAATCGCCCATGTGATAGCCGCAGAACGGCAGCATGGCCATCGGATCGCGCCGCACTTTCCCGACACCGCCGGTCGCCGCGGCCGTCGTCTCTGAGCCCATAGTGGCGCCGGTATACACGCCCGCGCTCCAGTTGAACGCCTGGTACACCAACGGCATCGTCGTTGCGCGCCGTCCGCCGAACATCAGCGCGCTGATCGGCACGCCGCTGGGATCTTCCCAGGCCGGATCGATGGTCGGACATTGCGACGCCGGCGCGGTAAAGCGCGAGTTCGGATGCGCGGCCTTAGCCCCGGTCTCCTTGGCGATGTGCGGAGTCCAGCGGTTGCCCCGCCAGTCCAGGCACTCGGCCGGCGGTTCGTCGGTCATGCCCTCCCACCACACGCCGCCTTCGGGCGTCAGCGCCACATTGGTGAAAATGGTGTTGCGCGCCAGCGTGGCCATCGCATTCGGATTGGTCTTCACCGAAGTTCCCGGCGCCACGCCGAAGAATCCCGCTTCCGGATTGATCGCGCGCAGCCGGCCGTTCTCATCCGGCTTGATCCAGGCGATGTCGTCGCCCACCGTCCAAACCTTCCAGCCCTCGAATCCATTGGGCGGAATCAGCATGGCGAAATTCGTCTTGCCGCACGCGCTCGGAAACGCCGCCGCGACGTAGGTCTTCTCGCCCTGCGGATCTTCCACGCCCACAATCAGCATGTGCTCGGCCATCCAGCCTTCGTCGCGCGCGATGTTCGACGCGATCCGCAGCGCGAAGCACTTTTTACCCAGCAGCGCGTTGCCGCCGTAGCCCGATCCAAACGACCAGATCTCGCGCGTCTCCGGGAAATGCACGATGTACTTTTCGTCGTTGCATGGCCACGGCACATCGCGGTCGCCCGGGCCCAGCGGCATCCCCACGCTGTGCATGCAAGGCACCACGCGCTTTTCGTCCTTGTCGATCTCTTTGAAAACCTTGAGCCCGATGCGCGCCATGATGCGCATGTTCACCACTACATACGGCGAATCGGTAAGCTGCACGCCGATCTGCGACATGGGCGATCCAACCGGCCCCATGCTGAACGGCAGCACATACATGGTGCGTCCGCGCATGCAGCCGCTGAACAGCTCCTTCAGCTTCTTGCGCATCTCGTAGGGATTCACCCAGTTGTTGGTCGGCCCGGCGGTGTCTTTCGAGAGCGAACAGATGAACGTCCGGTCTTCCACGCGCGCGACATCGCTAGCGTCTGAACGCGCGTAATAGCAGCCCGGCCAAAGTTCCTGGTTCAGCTTGATGAACGTGCCGCCCTCGACCATCTGGGCGCACAGCGCTTCGTTTTCTTCTTCCGAGCCATCCACCCAATGAATGTCCCGCGGCTTGGTCAGCTCCGCCATTTTCTCTACCCATCGCAGGAGGTGCTTGTTCGAGCTGAGAGCCCGGGCCACGTCCCGGCCAGTTTTTGTGGTTACCGTCGACATAGTTTCCATTATGACCAATCTGCGAATCCTAGCCAACATACCGTCGCGGCACCCTCCGATCTATCATGGAACGATGAGGTTAACTGCGCTGGGCTGTTTGGCCGTCTGCGCCATGCTATCCCCGCAGGACATTTTCGCGCAAATCATCCCGTTCGAATCCAACGGGCTCCAGTACAAGACGCTCACCAAAGGCGGCGTCACTGTTATGTTCGCCTACCTGCCCGCGCACCTGAAAGAATATTGCATCATGCAGGTTTCGATATCCAACGGATCGCCAGTCTCCTGGACAGTGAAGCCGGAAGATTTCATCTACCACCAGCAGGATGGGACCCAATGGCAAGCGTCACCCGCGCTGGCTGTGGTGAATGCCTTGCTCGCCAAAGGCGACCGGCACGACGTGATCAAGCTGGTGACCACCTATGAGCGCGGCGTCTACGGCAACGAGCACATGCAGACTACCAATGGCTACGAATCCCGCCGCCAAAGCATGTTGGCCTATGGTGTGTCGGCACGGTTGAAGGCTGGCGCGGCTGCGTCCGCGATCGCGCTGGTGCCCACCAAGCTTGGCTCCGGGGATTCCAGCGATGGCGCGGTTTTCTTCCCCAGCAATGGAAAACACCTCGGCCCGGGCACGCTTATCGTGCATACCGGCGGCGAGTTTTTCGAATTTCCATCCGATGGCGAGCCCGTCACTAAATAGAGACGCTACGGCTCCTGGGTCATACGTGTACAATGAGATAGGGCCTGATCGGACGCTTTCGCGCTTCCTATTTCGCCTCTAATCGAACGAATAGGCCGCTAGTTCCAAAGAGCTAGTAACGACGCTCCTGTGAAACCTCGCCTAGTCTTAAGGAGTTCTCTGCCAATGTGTGGATAGTTAACATTGCGCTGAAGCGCCCGTACACGTTTATCGTGCTGGCGCTGCTGATCCTGTTGATCAGCCCGCTGGTGATTCTGCGCACGCCCACCGACATTTTTCCCAACGTCGACATCCCGGTAGTCGCCGCGCTCTGGAATTACACCGGGCTCAGCGCCGAAGAAATGGAAGAGCGCATCGCTTCGCCCTTTGAGCGCTCGCTGACCACCGTCGTCACCGACATCGATCACATGGAATCGCAGACCGTGAACGGCCGCAGCATCACCAAGGTTTTCTTCCATCCCGGCGCGCGTGTCGACATGGCCATGGCCCAACTGACCGCCGTGGCGCAGAACGCGCTGCACCAAATGCCGCCGGGCTCGCAATCGCCCTTCATGCTGGTCTACAGCGCCTCCAGCGTCCCTATTCTGCAGCTGGCGCTTTCCGGCCAAGGGCTCTCCGAGCAGCAGCTGTTCGACTACGCCGCCAACTTCATCCGGCACCCAGCTGGCCACCGTGCCAGGGCGCGGCGGTCCCGTGGCCCTACGGCGGCAAGCAGCGCCAGGTCATGATCGATCTGCAGCCGGCCTTGCTCCAATCCAAGGGCTTATCGCCCGCCGATATCGTGAACGCCGTCAGCACGCAGAATCTGATTCTTGCCGACCGGCACGTCGAAAATCGGCCAGTTCGAATATGACGTCGGTCTGAACGCCAGCCCGAAGACCATCCAGGAACTGAACGATCTTCCGGTGAAAGCCACCGCGGCAACAGCACCATCTACGTTCACGACGTGGCGCATGTGCGCGACGGCTTTTCGCCGCAAACCAACATCGTGCGCCGCGACGGACAGCGCAGCGCGCTGCTCACCATCCTGAAAGTCGGCGCTACTTCCACGCTGGATATCGTGCAAGGAAGTGCGCGGACATGCTGCCGAAGATTCGCGGCCACGCTGCCTCCCGAGCTCAAGATTGAGCCGATCGCCGACCAGTCGCTGTTCGTGCGCGCGGCCGTCAACGGAGTGATTCGCGAAGCCATCATCGCGGCCTGCCTGACGGCCATCATGATCCTGCTGTTTCTGGGAAGCTGGCGCAGCACGCTGATCATCGCGATTTCGATTCCTCTTTCGATCCTCTGCTCCATTTGCGTCCTGAGCGCGTTGGGCGAAACCATCAACATCATGACGCTGGGCGGCCTGGCGCTGGCGGTCGGCATTCTGGTGGACGACGCCACCGTCACCATCGAAAATATCGACCGCAATTTCGACGAAGGCAAGGATCTGCACACCGGCATCCTGGACGGCGCGGCGCAAATCGCGCTGCCCGCGCTGGTTTCGACGCTCTGCATCTGCATCGTCTTCATCCCGATGTTCTTCCTCACCGGCGTCGCGCGCTACCTGTTCGTCCCGCTGGCGGAAGCGGTGGTGTTCGCGATGCTCGCTTCCTACGTGCTCTCGCGGACGCTGGTGCCGACGCTGGCCATGTACCTGCTCAAGGGGCATGGGCATCATTCTTCGCAGCCGAAATCCTGGAACCTGGCCGCCCGATTTCAGCGCGCCTTCGAGCGCGGTTTTGAAGCGGCCCGCCTGGGTTATCTGCGAACTCTTGAGACCTGCATTCGCCGCCGCAGAGTCTTTGTTCCCGCTTTTCTGGCCCTCTGCGCGGCGGCGTTCCTACTGTTCCCCTGGCTCGGCCGCGACTTCTTCCCCATTACCGACGCCGGCCAGTTCAACCTGCATTTCCGCGCCAAAACCGGAACCCGCATCGAAGAGACGGCGCGACTGGGCGACTTGATCGAAACTTCCATGCGCGAAGCCATTCCCGCATCGGAACTGTCCAGCATCATCGACAATATCGGGCTGCCCTACAGTTCCATCAACATGGCTTACAGCAACTCGGCGCCGATCGGCACGATGGACGCCGATATTCTGGTGACGCTCAACCCCGGCCACCGCCCGTCGGACTTCTACGTACATGAGCTGCGCCGTAAGCTGCCGCGCGAATTTCCGGGCGTGTCCTTCTACTTCTTGCCGGCCGATATCGTCAGCCAGATTTTGAACTTCGGCCTGCCCGCGCCCATCGATATTCAAGTCTCCGGCCCGAACCTGGTCGCCAACCATGCTTTCGCTACCAGCCTTCTGGGCCAGCTTCGCGGCGTGCCCGGGGCCGTGGATCTCCGCATCCACCAGCTCTTCGATCTTCCGCGAATTCAGGTCAACGTCAATCGCACCAAGGCCCTGGAAAGCGGTTATTCGCAACTCGACGTCGCCAATAGTCTGCTGATCTCACTCAGCGGGAGTTATCAGACTTCACCCTCCTATTGGCTCGATCCTAAGAACGGCGTGACGTACAGTTTGGTCGCGCAGACGCCACAGTACGACGTTTCTTCGGTCGGCGATCTGAACAACATCCCCATCACCGGCCAGGCCCTGCACCGCACTGAAATTATGGGCGACGTCGTCAACACCAGCCGCCGGGCAGAAATGGCGGTGGTTTCGCATTACAACATCCAGCGCGCCATCGATATATTCGGGAACGTCCAGGATCGCGACCTAGGCGGCGTCGCCACCGACATCAATCGCATCGTCGACAAAGCGCGCGACCGATTGCCGCGCGGTTCGCAATTGATCGTTCGCGGCCAGATCGACACCATGCAGTCGTCGTTTCGCGGCTTGCTGGGCGGCCTGATTCTCTCCATCATCCTGGTCTACTTTCTTATCGTGATTAACTTCCAATCCTGGCTTGATCCGTTTATCATCATCACTTCGCTGCCAGCCGCCATGGCCGGCATCGTGATTATTCTCTTTGTCTCGCGCACTACCTTGAGCGTTCCCGCGCTGATGGGGGCCATCATGAGCGTCGGCGTCGCCACGGCCAACAGCATTTTGGTGATCAGCTTCGCCAAGGAACATTTACAGGCTGAAGGCGATCCAACGCGCGCCGCGCTCGAAGCCGGGTTCAGCCGCTTTCGGCCCGTGCTGATGACCGCGCTCGCCATGATCATCGGTATGATCCCGATGGCGATGGGCATGGGCGAAGGCGGCGAGCAAAACGCACCGCTGGGCCGCGCCGTGATCGGTGGATTGATTTGCGCCACCATCGCGACGCTGTTCTTCGTGCCCACGGTGTTCAGCATGTTGCATCGGAGGCGAGCGACCGATCATGCTAGGTAGTGAACCCATGCTCGAGACCCAGGTTGTCAACAAGACGGGTTTGCCTCCGGCCGCGTCCGCGAGACGCTGCGGGTGGCGGTTTTGCTTGTTTTGGCAGCGCTGATCGTCGCAGGCGTGGTTTTCTGGGGCATCAACGCTCGCATCCAGACTGCCGCGGCGGTCAAGGAAACCACCCAGGAACTCGCGATTCCGACGGTTTCCGTGATCCATCCGAAACTGGGCGCCGTGAAGGACGAAGTGGCGCTTCCCGGCAACATTCAGGCCTTTACCGACGCGCCCATTTATGCGCGCTCCAGCGGGTACCTGAAGCAATGGAATGTCGACATCGGCGGGCGCGTGAAAGCCGGGCAGGTGCTGGCGACCATCGAAGCGCCGGAACTCGATCAGCAGGTGCGCCAGGCCAAAGCGTCACTGCAACAAACGCAGGCCTCGTTGGATCAGGCTCTTGCCAATCAGCAGCAAGGCAAGGCCAACGAAGAGCTGGCTCGCGTCACGGCGCAGCGCTGGCAGAATCTGGTGACGAAGGGCGCGGTCTCGCGCCAGGAGAACGATCAGTACCAGGCGCAATACCAGGCGCAAGTGGCCAATCTCAATGCGCTGGAACAGGCGATTGCGGCGGCCCGCAGCAACATCGCCGCGGCAGAAGCGAATCTTGGCCGCCTCCAGGAAATGCAAGGCTACGAGACGGTGAAAGCGCCTTTCGACGGAATCGTGACGGCTCGCAACATCGATGTCGGCGCTCTGATCAATGCCGGCAATGGCGGACCGGCGCAGGAACTTTTCCATCTGGCTTCGACGGCGAAACTCCGCGTTTATATCAGCGTCCCGCAGGCCGATTCGCGGGCCGCTGCCGCGGGGATCAAGGCCTATCTGACGTTGTCGGAATTTCCGGGCCGGCGTTTTCTGGCGAATTGGTGCGTACTTCGGGAGCCATCGATCCAGCGACGCGGACGCTGCTTACTGAAGTGGATGTGGACAACGCCTCGGGTGAGCTGCGGCCGGGAGCTTACGCCGAAGTCCATCTGATGATTCCCGAAGGCTCGCGATCGCTCATTTTGCCCGTGAACGTGCTTCTATTCCGCGGCGAAGGCCTGCGCGTGGGAGTGGTTCGCGACGGCAAAGCGGAACTGGTTCCGGTCATTCTTGGCAAGGACTACGGCAACCAAGTCGAAGTCGTCTCGGGCCTCGACTGAGAACGATTTAGTGATTTCCAACCCGCCCGACTCGCTCGCGAGCGGCGCGCCGGTTCAAATGGTGACTTCGTCCGACGTGCGCTAAGACGTGTGGAGGGCGCATCCGCTTCGTTCGGCGCGACGGCGCATCTGTGCTACGTTATGAACATCGTCGACCTTAAGTGGAGATTCCGATGACAAGAAGTTGTGGTAAACGCCGAAACTCTCGCCGCTATTGACCGTGGGATCAAAGACGCTGACGAAGGCCGTACCGTCTCCCTCGACGAGGCCTGCAAACTGATCCCTCAGTGGATTTCGAAATTCGCATCGCAGAAACCGCGCTAGCGGATTTCGAAGAAATCCTCGCCTACTCGTGGGCGAATTTTCTGAACTCCAACAACTCGCTTCCTTCTGGATCGCAGGCTCAGCAAGGCCATTCGTTGCTAGAGCCGATCGATGCGAGCGGAACCGCGATCTGTGAGGGAGCGGCGCTAATAAAGGATCGAGGGCAGGAAAGCGCCCTTCGGTTCGTTGTACAGCCCGACCGACATCAGCGTCATCGGCTGCACCACGCGCAGGCCGTTGGCCAGGCACCAGCGGAATAGTTCCGAGTTGCGCGAGGGCACCAGGATTCCGGGGCCGGCGAAGCTATCCGCCGCCGCGATAATTGCCTGCAAATCGGGATTGGTTTCCGCCACCGCGTGCCCATAGAATGCCAGCGAACTGGCGTACCCGGTAATTCGCCCATGACGCTCCACTACGATAGCCGTCCGCTGTGGAATGGCGTCGGCGAGTTCTCCACCGCGATGATGGCCGTGCACAGCGAGCGCGACCCGGTTGCAGGCTTCAAGATCGGACGTGGTCGCCTGCCGCACCGCAAATCCTTCGTACGTCTTTCTTGATGGCCGGCCCTTGCATGGTGGAAAGCGGTTCGCGAACGTCGAAACCCAACGTAGTGTAAAGCGAGAGCGAACGATTGTGAAACGCGGCCTGTACCAACCGGACTCCGGCGAAATTTCGTTCACGAGCCCGATCCATCACGGCGTCCATCAGTTTGCGTCCCACGCCACGATTTTGCGTCTTTGGATCGATGGTGATGGGTCCGACGCCGGCGATGGCGTCGCGTTCGTCCAAGCAGTTGCTCCCCAAGATGCCGCCATCGGCTTCGGCGACCACGCAGTAGAAGCCAGGGTTCGAGAACATTCGAGTCATCAGGCCCACGCTCATTTCAGGCGCGGCAACGTCAGGAGGGAAATTGTGATCGGTGCTGATCTTGTGAAACGCGTCGTAGCAGATTTGCCCGCAGGCGGGCGCGTCTTCGGGTTTCGCGCGGCGAATGGTAACCGCGGCACGACTTGCGTTAGCGGCACTCACAGTTTTAGTAGCGCGCGCAGGCGCTTGGTTTGCACGCGGCTGACGGGCACTTCGGTTTGCTTCTTGTCATCCATGCGGAGCTGGAAGCTGGACTTGAACCACGGGATGACTTCCTTGATGCGGTGAATGTTCACCAGGAACGATCGGTGCACGCGCCAGAAAGTATCGGGATCGAGATTGGACTGCAGCTCTTCGATGGTCCGGTAGTTCGATTCACCCTCGACACTGGTGGCGACCACGGTGATCAGCCCGTCGTCGATGGTGGCGTAGACCACGTCCTGCGCGTCGACGATGAAGTTGCGGTTGTTGTTCTTCACCAGCAGCTTGGTGCGCTGCTGTGCGGGTCTGCAGCGGCGTGATTTCCGGCTGAGGCGCGATCTTGGCTTTTCCACGACAGCTTTGCGGGCCCGCTCCACAGCCAGCGCCAGCCGGTCCTTCTCGATCGGCTTGAGCAGATAGTCCAGCGCTTCCCAGCGGAAGGCCTGGATGGCGTACTGATCGTAGGCGGTGGCGAGAATGAAGTGCGGCAGCGGAATGTTCTTCTCGCGCAGGTTCTGGATCACGCCCAGGCCATCCAGGCCGGGCATCTGCACGTCCAGGAACACCACATCCGGCTCCAGATTTTCGATCAGCTTGACGGCTTCCAGGCCATTGCGGCCAGTGGCCAGGATCTCGATGTCGGCAAACTCCTTCAGCAGGTAGGAAAGCTCTTCGCGGGCGAGCTGTTCGTCGTCGATCAGAATGGCGGAGATGGTGCTGGTGGCACGCTCTGTCATCAACGTCTATTATAACCTAGGCGTGGCGAATTCCCCGCGAACAGCGCGGATTGCGCATAAAATGTTACAATGCCGAAGGATAGGCGTCGCGAGCCCGTTTCGAGGGCACATTGGAGCCTAGCGCCAGCCAAGGAGATTCGCAGTTGTCCACCACAGGAAACACCAGGATTGCGCCCGCCGGAGGTAAGTTGGGGGTCCTGATTCCCGGCATTGGAGCGGTCAGCACGACGTTCATGGCGGGAGTGGAAGCCGTGAAGCGCGGGCTCGGCCAGCCCATTGGATCGCTCACGCAGCTGGGAACCGTGCGCCTCGGGAAACGCACCGAAGGCCGCAGCCCGATGATCAAGGATTTTGTTCCATTAGCCGGCTTGGAAGACCTGGTTTTCGGCGGCTGGGATATTTTCAACGACACCGCCTATGAGTCGGCCGCGCATGCCGGCGTGTTGGAAGCGCCGCTGCTGGAGAAAGTTCGCGAGCCGCTGAGCGCTCATCAAGCCGATGAAGGCGGTTTTCGATCACGGATTATGTGCGGCGCATCAACGGGCCGAATGTCAAAGAGGCCGGCTCGAAGATGGATAAGGCGGAAATGCTGATGGAAGACATCCGGCAATTCCGCGAGTCCAGCGGTGCGGAGCGGCTGGTGATGATCTGGTGCGGGTCGACCGAAGTGTTCCACAAGCCGGGCGCCGTGCATCAGACGCTTGAAGGATTTCGAGTGCGGCTTGCAGAAGAACGATCCGGATATCGCTCCCAGCCAGATTTACGCGTATGCCGCGCTGAAAAGCGGAGTGCCGTACGCCAATGGCGCGCCGAACCTGACCACCGATACGCCGGCGCTGCTGGAGCTGGCGCGCGACCGCCAGGTTCCGATCTGCGGCAAGGATTTCAAGACCGGACAGACCTTCATGAAGACGCTGGTGGCGCCGGGATTGAAGGCGCGCATGCTGGGGATGTCGGGCTGGTTCTCGACCAACATTCTGGGCAATCGCGACGGCGAAGTGCTGGAAGATCCGGGCTCGTTCAAATCCAAGGAAGAAACCAAGCTGAGCGTGCTCCAGCAGATTCTGCAGCCGGAGCTGTATCCGATGCTGTACAAGGATCTTTATCACGCGGTTCGCATCAATTACTATCCGCCGCGCGGCGATGCCAAGGAAGGCTGGGACAACATCGACATCTTCGGATGGCTGGGTTATCCCATGCAGATCAAGATCAATTTCCTATGCCGCGATTCGATCCTGGCCGCTCCTCTAGTGCTGGATCTGGTGTTGTTCATGGATCTGGCGCAGCGCGCGGGCATGAAAGGCATTCAGGAGTGGCTCTCCTTCTACTTCAAAGCTCCTATGACGGCTCCGGGACTGTATCCCGAGCATGACGTTTTCATCCAGTTGATGAAGTTGAAGAATACGCTGCGCTGGATGCGCGGTGAGGACCTGATTACACACCTTGGGCTCGAGTACTACGACTAACGGATCCAAACGTCAGGAACCGGCGAAGCGAAAAGTGCTGGTCATTGGCGGAACTCTGTTCATCGGCCAGGCGCTGGTGAAGGAGTTGGTGCACGCCGGGCACGATGTTACGGTTCTGCATCGCAAGGGCCGCCACAAGCTGGGAAAAAGAGTCGCGAATATTGTCGCGGACCGCAACGATCCGGAGGCGATGAAGCGCGCTCTGGCCGGCAAGAAGTTCGACGTCGTCTACGACAACGTCTACGACTGGGAGCACGGCACCACTGCCGCGCAAGTGGAAGCCACGGCGCGGGCTTGCGGGAACAATCTGCATCGCTACGTGTTTATGTCGAGCGTGGGCGCGTATGGCGATGGGCTGAATCATCACGAGGGCGATGCGCTGGCGCCGGACGATCATTCCGATTCCTATGTGCGCAACAAGGCCATGAGCGAGCGCGCGCTGTTCCGCATGCAGCAGCGCAACGGATTTCCGGTGGTGACGCTGCGTCCGCCGTTCGTGTATGGCCCGGGGAATCCGTTCTATCGCGAAGCTTTCTTTTGGGACCGGTTGCGAGACGGGCGTCCGTTGATCCTGCCCGGCGACGGGCGGCGGCTGATGCAGTTCGTGCACATTGACGATCTGGTGGGCGCGTGCGTCAAAGTGATGGATATTCCGGACATCGAAGGGCACGCGTTCAACATCGCGAATCCCCGGCCGCTGACGCAGGTGGAAGCGGTGGAGGCGTTCGCGCGAGCCGCAGGAAAAGAACCTACCTTCGTGCGTCTCCCGCGTGAGCGTATTTTCCGGGCAGGTGGGCATCCGATGGGACCGAAGTTGTATTTCGGAGTCTATTTCGATATGCCGGCGATCACGGTAGTGGTGAACAAGGCGCAGCGCATTTTGAAATTTAAGCCAGTGGATTTCAATACGGGATTGAAGGGAACCTACCGCTGGTATATGCGGCACAAGTTTCCCAAGCCCGATTATTCCTTTGAGGATGGCCTGATCGCTTCCGCGCCCGCGTCGGCTTATTCAGCGCCGGTGGATTGAGCGCATAATAGAACAGAGATCGCCGATGTCGAGCGCCACACTCGTTTCTGTCCAAGAATATCTCGCCGCGAGCTTTGATCCGGATCGGGATTACGTGGACGGTGAGCTCCAGGAGCGCAATTTGGGCGAACAGCCCCACAGTCGGACACAAGTTCTCTTAGCTATCTTTCTCGGGCAACGGGAAGCTCAGTGGGGGATCCGCGTTCTTACGGAGCAGCGCGTTCAGGTCAGCCCGACGCGCTTTAGGATTCCGGACGTATGCGTGCTCATGGCCTCTGATCCTCGCGATCCCATAGTGCGGCGGGCCCCGTTCCTGTGCATCGAGATTCTTTCTCCGGAGGACAAGGTCTCGCGTCTCAATGAAAGATTGGCCGATTATTTCCAAATGGGCGTTCGCTACGTGTGGGTGCTCGATCCATTGACGCGTCGGGCATTCTGCTACACGCCCGGTGAGATGCACGAAGTGCTGGACGGCGCCCTACGCACCAACAATCCCGATATCGCAGTTCCACTCACAGACGCTTTTGAAGAGTAGGCTATGCGCCGCGTTCTTCGGCTCGTACTTTCTCGAGGCGATCGCGCAGCGGCTCTGAAAGCCCAGCTTCGATTTCAGGCGTGATCAAGCCGACTGAGTCCATGTCGATGATGTGGGTTTTGTCCTTCAGACGAAAACTTGTGAGCTTCATTCGAAGCAGATCAGGGACCGGTGCGAGCAGAAATCCTTCGACTGTCCGAGTCGGTTCAGAAAAATCTGGAATTGGAAGCAGATCCTGAGCACGGACTTTTTCGCGAACGAACACAAGGTGTACCGCGCTCCTTGCCTTGGGGTTCTCGGCACTTACCAGCCTGTCAAGGCCAGCCGCATGCCGATACCGGAAACCGAAATCCTCCGCGGCTCTTGCAATGCGATCTAGATCCGCACGATCAACCGCTATATCGACATCTCTTGTGAATCGCGCGGCATCGGGATCGCGTGCGCTGATCTGAAGAAAAACAGCCATGCCTCCGATGACGCGATATTCGATGCCGGCCGTGGCCAGCGCGGAGTGGAGGCGCTCCAAAAGGTCAAATAGTTGTTGCACGTGCTGATCCAGCGCCTTGGCGGTAATCATTCGGATTACTACTTCGATCTTTGCACATGCCCACCACGGTGGTGTTTTGAGGTACCAGAAGGCTTGGGCGAGGGAGGGGGATCGGGCTGATTGCTTGTGGCGTGACGGTACCGCTGTACGGCCAGATTGTGTTCCTCAATGGTCCGCGAAAACTGGTGTCCGCCCGAACCATCGGCCTTAGCGACAAAGTACAAATAATCCGTTGCGGCTGGCGCGAGCGCCGCTTTCAGCGACTCCAGTCCGGGATTCGCGATGGGGCCCGGAGGAAGGCCGGCGTGGCGATAGGTGTTGTAGGCGTTGCCGCTTTGCAAATCCGATCGATAAATGGTTCCGCGATAACGGTCCTCGAGCAACGCCGCATAAATGGTGGTGGGATCGCAATCGAGAGCGATTCCCTTGCTCAAGCGATTTTCATACACCGATGCAACGATGGTCCGCTCATCGGGAACCGCGGTTTCCTTCTCGATGAGCGATGCCAGGGTGACGGCGTCGTTCACGGACGAGTCTCGTGGAAGGGAGCTTTCTAAATCGTGCCAATGCTTGCGGAAAATGCCCGTCATCATCACGCATAGCTGCTTCTCCGTTGTGGCACGCGTGATGCGATACGTTGACGGGAACAGGTAGCCTTCCAGCGTGGGAGCCTGGGGCGCGAGGTCGTGGATCAAAGCGGGACTGCGGGCGGCGCGCAGGAAATCGGCGGGTTTCAGGAAATCGAAGCGCGAGAGACTGGCAGCGATGTCGAACATGTTGCTGCCCTCCGGCACGATGAGTTCGTAGAAGAAAACGTCGCCGCGGACGATACGGCTGAAAACATTCCGCGCAGAATCAGCGCGCGAGAACAGGTATTCACCGGCCTCCAGGCGCGCCGATGGGCGCAGAGCCCGCAGCAACAGAAATTGCCAGGAATAGCGGATGACGCCCGCATCGGAGAGCTGATCGGCCATGGCTCGCGTGCTGGTCCCCTTCGGCAGATCGAGGATCACTTGATTGGAAAACCCCTGGTAGTTCGCGCCCAGGGACAGATATCCGAGTGCAACCGCGACGACTGCCAGGAACACGAGAGCGAAAAACAGCCGGCGGATCATGATTGGCGGGAGTCGAGATAGCTTTCCAGCAGAATGACGGCTGCCAGACGGTCCACCGCTTTGGCGCGCTTTTCGATACTGATACCGCTTTCCCGGAGCACGCGTTGGGCCTGAACCGTGGTCAGGCGCTCGTCCCAAAGCTGGATCGGAATTCCAGTGACGGCTTCCAGGCGCGCTCCGAATTCCCGGGCGTGTTCGGTGCCCCGTCCCGAATTGCCGCTCATATGCAGCGGGTTGCCCATCAATATGAGCGCGACATTGTGGCCGGAAGCGAGCTTGGCCAGATGGGCGAGATCCTCGCGGATGGTGGTGCGCTGGAGGGTTTCCAAGCCCTGAGCGGTGATGCCGAGTTCGTCGCTCAGCGCCAATCCGATGCGCCTTTTGCCCAAATCGAGGGCCAAGATCCTGCCTGGAGTCATAAAAATCGCCAAAACCGGCCTAACGGTACTAATTTCGTTTGCCGTTCTACCGATTTCATTTCATCATAGAAGAGTACTCCCAAGGGTTCCGATGTCCACGCTTACACCTACGCCCGTGTCGACGCTCCCGGCGCCCAAGCCGATTCAAGCCGGAGTTACGCTGCTGGCCGTCGCGGCGAGCGTGGCTTTACTGTATTACGGACGGGTCTTCTTCATCACTATGGTAGTGGCGGTAACCGTCGCGTTCCTGCTGGATCCAGTGGTGACGGTCTTCGTGAAACTACGGCTGCCGCGCGCAGTCGCGAGTTTTATCGTTTGCACCATCGCTCTGCTGGCTTTGTATCTGCTGGGATTCGGGCTGTACACCGAGTTCTCCGGGTTCGTGGAGGAATTGCCGGCTTACAGCCAGCGCATGAACGACATGGTGGACAACGTGGCGACGCGCGTGGACGAAGTGGAGAAGCGAACCTATCAGGTGATGATTCCCAAGCGATTCCAGGAAGCACCGCCTCCAGGAGCCCCGACGCCGGAACCGGCCCGAAAACGGCGAGGGAGCAAGCCGGCCGAAGCACCCGCGCCGACTCAGATTCCCGAAGTGCGCATCCATAGCGAGCCGACGCCGCTGATCACATATGTGTACGGATACGTGCGGTCTTTCTACGATGTTTTGCTGATGGCGAGTTTTGTGCCTTTCCTGGTGTATTTCATGCTGAGCTGGCGCGACCACATGCGCCGTAGTTTTCTGTATCTGTTCAAAGGCTCTGAGCGGCAAATGGTCGGAAAGAGCTGGGAAGGCGTAGCGGATATGGTGCGCGCCTACGTCATCGGAAATTTCATCCTGGGGTTGCTGCTGGCCACCATCAGCAGTGCATTCTTCTTTGCGATCCGGCTTCCGTACTGGCCGTTGATCGGGCCATTGAGCGGATTCTTGAGCCTGGTGCCATATGTCGGGTTGCCGATGGCGATGTTTCCGGCGGAAGCGGCGGGACTGATCGTCTACACCGAACCGGCGATTTACTTGATGATCGCCGTGGTAGTGGCGGTGCTTCACCTGGTGGCGATGAACCTGCTGTATCCCAAAGTAGTGGGATCGCGCGTGCACCTGAATCCGCTGGTGGTGACGGTGGCGCTGATGTTTTGGGGCACGCTGTGGGGCGGTATCGGATTGTTGCTGGCGATTCCGATCACGGCCGGGATTAAGGCAGTCTGCGATAACGTGACCCGCCTGCACGGATATGGCAAGCTGCTGGGAGATTAGCGTGCAAGTGTCGCAATGAGCAAGCAGCTTCTGATCTTTTTCGCGATCGGCATACTGGTGGCGGGGGCAGCGGTATTTGTCGCGGTGAACGGCAACAAAGGATCGCACCTCCAGTTGCAGGGGAAAATCCTCAAGGTGCGGACCGGAGCGCTGGGCGATGGCAACAGCATCGCGGTGCTGGATTTTCGAGTGGAGAATCCGTCCGATGTTCCTTTCGTGGTGGGGAACGTGGAAGTGTCTCTGGAAAAGAAGAGCGGCGAGATGTTGGACGGCGTAACGGTGTCGAAGAGCGATTTGAAGCGGCTGTTTCAATATAATCGCTTTTTGGGCGATCAGTATAACGACGGACTCGCGATGACAGACACGATTGCGCCGCACGCCACGGTGGATCGGATGGTGGCCGGGCATTTCGAAGTGGGCAATCAGGAGCTGGATTCCGCCAAGGCGGTGCATCTGAGCCTGCATGACGTGGATGGTCCGACGTGGGAGACCAGCCGGAGCGTCCAGTAGCGCCGCGTGCGCAGGCTCATCATTCGGCCGGGTGGGATTGGCGACTGTATTCTTTCGCTGCCCGCGATGGAATGCCTGTCAACCGAAAACACTGAAGTCTGGGTTCCTTCCGCAATCGCGCCTCTAATTCGCTTCGCCGAGGCGCGGGCGATTTCGTCGACCGGAATCGACTTGCTTGGGTTGCCAGGCATGGAGCCTCCGGCGGGCTTGATCGACAGGCTGCGGTCGTTCGATTCGATTGTTTCGTGGTATGGCGCGAATCGGGCGGAGTTTCGCGAGCAAGTGCATACTTTGGGACTGCCGTTCCGATTCCTAGATGCACTGCCGGAACAGGGCGCGCAGATCCAGGCGGCGGATTTCTTTCTGCGGCAAGCCGGCGGCGACGGTTTTGCTGAACCAAGGATCGAGTGTGACCCGCGCGAGCACGAGGATTTTGCGGTGATTCATCCTTTTTCGGGAAGCGCGCGCAAGAATTGGCCGCTGCAGCGGTTTCGCGAGCTGGCTGGAAAACTGCCGATCCCGATTCAATGGTGCGCGGGGCCTGAGGAAGCGCTGGAAGATGCGGTGCGGTTCGAGAATTTGTATGATCTGGCGTGCTGGCTCGCGAGCTCGCGTATCTATATTGGCAATGATTCCGGGATCACGCATTTGGCTGCGGCGGTTGGGACGCCGGTGGTCGCGATTTTTGGAGCGAGCGATCCAGCGGTGTGGGCACCACGAGGGGAACGGGTGCGCGTGGTGAGCGGCGGGAGTTTGGATGAGATCGCGGTGGATGAGGTGTTGGAGGCGTCGCTGCATTTTTGCCGCGGATAAACGCCGATCGACGCCGATTTAATCCAGGAGCTCCAGGAAATCCGAACAAAGCCAGAGGCAGCTTCGTAGTGCAGGGAATGAAGAGCCTAGCGATTGTGGTCGGTATCGCCCTGTGTATCGGAATCCCGGCATGGAGCGACCCCTATGCAGCCGCCATCGACACGTACCTCCAGCCGTACGTTCGCAGCGGAAACATGGCGGGAGCGGTCCTGGTGGAAAAGAAGGGCAAAATCGTCTTTGAGAAAGCTTATGGTTTTGCCGACCGGGAGCATCGCATCCCGAACAAGTCTACAACGCGCTTCCACATTGCGTCTTTGTCAATGCCGTTCACCGCGGCGGCTGTACTGAAGCTCGTGGACGCGGGATCGATTCACCTGGACGACCACGTGGATGGCTTCGTTCCAGGAATTGAGGGAGCCGAAAAAATCACCCTTCGAGATCTTCTCGTCGAGCGCTCCGGGCTGCCGGATATCAACGCGCTCCTCGATTACGATGACGTACTGCAGCACCATCAGACCGCCGCCAGCCTGATCGCGAAGATTGCCGGACGGCCGCTATTGTTCGCGCCGGGGTCGAAATTCCTGCATGAAGAGCACTCGGCGTACAACCTCCTGGCGCTGATTGTGGAAAACAAGACGGGCCTTCCGTTTGCGACGGCCCTTCAGCGCCTGGTCTTCCTGCCCATGGGTTTGCATGCATCGGGCGTGGACGACGATTCCACTTCGCGGGGCGTGCAACTCGCCAAAGGCTATCAGCCGGAGGGTACGTACGGGTTGAAGCCGGCTACCGCGATACATTGGTCGGGCAAAACTGGGAATGCATCCGTTTATACGACGGCCGAGGACGAGGCACGATGGGTGGACGCGTTATTTCGTGGACATGCGTTGAGCGAAACGGCCCGCGGCGCGGTGCTCGATACCTCAATGCGAGTCGGGTATGGCTGGTTCAAAGGCACGAACAAGAGGTTCGATGAAACGGCTTACTACATGAACGGCAGGGCGCCGGGCTTCGCGTCGTTCGTGCTTTATTTGCCGAAGTCTCAGACCACGGTGGTGGTTCTAAGCAATATCTATTCCTCGGCGACCACGGCCATCGGTTATGACATCGCCGCGCTATCGCTCGACCTGCCAAACGAACCGTTTCATATTAGAGAACCCGCCCCGGACGTGGCGGAACTGAGAACTTGCGCGGGTACATTTCGATTTGGTTCGGATTTTTATCAGGCAAACGCAGAACTAACGCTGACGGCGAGTGATTCGGGTAGCGCGAATGGTGGGGAGTTGACGCTACACTGGCCCTCGGGCGAATTTTCCTCGCTAATTCCCGTAAGCCGGGACCATTTTATTGATCGGTCTTACTGGGAGCCTGTCAAAATTGAACGCGACGCATCCGGCCAGCCAGTTTGGCTGGTTTACGGCGACTTTCGGGGCAAAGCGCCTCAGCCTTAGAGTTCGGACGGATCTTCCTCGGTCTCGCCCAAGTCAGGTTTACGCCCTTCGATCTCGCGATCCTCGTCTGAGTATTCCGACGTAAGGTCTTCGATCGGTTCCGGGATATTTCCCTCTTCGATGTCTTCTTCGATTTTCTTGTCGATGGGTCGCATAACTCCAGTCTCCCACCTTTAGACGCTACTGGAATCCGACACTGGTCAGAATTATTCCAAGCTCGCGGCTGTCGCCGGGAACAGAGAAGCTTTTGTCGACCGTGATGGTAAGCCGGGCGCTATCGCCGTCGGGCTTCATCGGAGGGCTGGAGAGCGAGTAAGTGCCCGGGGCAGCGTAAGTTTGAGACGCGATGGCATGGTCGTTGAGTGCGACGGTTACCTGCCGTGCCGGCGATGCGTCGGGAATGGTGAAGCTGACGACGATGGGCGCTGGCTGACCAGGCGGCTTCAGGAGAACAGTGGCGGACCGGCTCATCCAGCGCCATTGGCCGTTTTCCAGTTGATAGATACCGCTAACGATTTGCTGCGCGGCTTCGGGTGCGTTCATGGGCAGATTGGCAAGGGTAGGTTTCCGCTCGATCATCAGCTGGGCGCTGAGCTGGTCGATCGGCGCGAGTGAAATATCGAATGGCCGCAGGCCCAGCATGGTGGTCGAGTAAGCCGAGCGGCCTTGCAATGCGACCAGGCGCAAAGGGATGGCGGATGTGATGGTTCGCTCCGCGATGGGAGCGAGCACGCCTCCACCGGTGGTGAAGGAAATGGGATAGCCCAACTTGCTGGAGGCGATGACTTCGCCTGGATGAATGGCTTGCTGTTGACGCAGCGGAAGCCCGCCTTCGGATTGCAGGTAGTAGCGCAGGCCCCATTCACCGTTGATCCAAACGCGTTTTGTCTGCGTGTCGCTTTTGAGAGCGCGGGCGAATTGGCGATAGCCATCCCAATGTTGGTAATTAACAGTGGCGAGCGTGAGGCTGAGGGCGAATCCGCAGGCGAGACTTACTTGGAGCAGGCGCGGCCCTGCGCGCTGGGTAGCCAGGATCGCAACGGGCAGCGCGATAGGGAGCAGGTAGCGCGCGGAGCCGGCGAAGAAAATCACCAGCGCTCCGGCGAAGAAGATCAGCACCCATTGGGCGAGAAATTCTCGCCAGCGCTTCGCGCACTGGATGAGAATGCCGACGCCGATGGCGATGGATCCCCAAAAGAGCGGGTTGAGGTCGTAGATCGCGGCGCCGATGGCGAAGGGGAGGGTTACGAGAGAAGGAAGCGAAAGGGCGGGGAAAACCAGCCAAGCCAGATGACCGGTGAGTGCGACGGCGCTTTTCACTTTTTGTGCGACCGCCTGGAATCCGTAGGTGGTCATGTAATTCGCCAGCACGCCCGCCGGGAGCGCACCGGTGGAAATGCGCTCGAAGATATTCCAGGCCAGGACAATGGCCAAGGGCGTGAAGGCGGCGGCGCGTGCGGGCCGCCATTTTCGGCCGTAAAGAAGCAGGATCGGGACCAGGAGAATGGACTGATAAGCAGTGAGCGCGGCCAAGGCCATCGCGCAGCACGAGGCCAGGATTAGCGGAACAGAGGCACGATCGACAGCGGTGATGAAGAGAGCCGTTGATAAAAGCCAAAACGCGACGAAAGGAACATCCGACTCGAGTGACGTCCCATTGATGACGAAGGCGGGCGTAGCGAGAAAGAGCAGCGTCGCCAGCAGAGGATGGGGGCTGAACCGGCGCGCGAGAATGAGCGCGCTGAAGGCGGCGATCAAGCGAAAAAACAATGTAAACGGCGTGGAACGGAATTTCGGAAACGTCTTTGATCGCGGCGAGCAGCAGCGCCAGGAACCAGGCGTTGAGCGGAGGATGCGATTGGCCGCGCATATCGATGTCGCGGCCCATGAACACATAGTCGGTGTGCTTAGGATGGAGCGGCTCGATTTGCGCATGGGCGGCCTCGGTGAGATACAGGATATCGTCGCCCTGGACCGGCTGATTGAAGAAAGGCAGGCGCAGAGCGAGCACGACTAGTGTAATAAGGATCAGCTGACGGCGCAAGAATTAGTAGCCCAAGGTCTAGGTGCCGTATATTGAGCACAACGCGGAAGCGGGCTTTGCCGCTCATCATATGATCGTAGGCTTCGGCCGCTCGCTCGAACGGGAAGGTTTCGTTCATGGGGCGGACACCGGAGAGCACGCTAAAGTTGAGCGTATCTTCGGAATCGATGGACGTGCCTGAGTACCAGCCGCTAACGGATTGATCCCGCAAAAGCAGTGGGATAGTATTCACCTCCAGGGCGGGCACCGCGCCGATCACCATGAGCTTTCCTTTGACGGCGAGACCGGGAGAACGGCTTTCATGGCGTCGGCGCTGGTGACGGTGGCGAGAATGATTTTCGCGCCGCCCAGCTTCTGCAACTCGGCAGCGGGGTCTTGCGTTTTATTGTCGATGTGATAATGCGCGCCCAGTTGCCGGGCCAAAGGCTCTTCGTCTTACCGCGCGCAATAGCAGACGACTTTGCAACCCATCTTCGCGGCGAACTGCACCGCCAGATGTCCGAGGCCGCCGATTCCGACTACGGCGACAAGATCACCTGGGCCGCGCGCCGCTGTTCCGAAGACAGTTGAAGGTGGTGACGCCGGCGCACATCAGCGGCGCAGCTTCAACGGATGAAAGATCAGCCGGGACCAACGCCAATGCGCTGATGGGAGCGAGCATGTATTCGGCGTAGCCGCCATCGCGAGATAGGCCGGTAACATCCGTCGAAGTTTGGCAGGCGAAGAAATCACCCCGGCGGCAGTTGTCGCAATAGCCACAAAATCCGCCATTCCAGCCCACGCCGACGCGTTGTCCGGCTTTCCAGCGCGGAACGCCGGAGCCGACTGCGTCGATCAAACCGATCACTTCGTGGCCGGGAACTCGCGGATATTGGATGCCGGGGAATAAGCCGTCCTTGGTTACTGAATCGCTATGGCAGACGCCACAAGCCTGGACCTTGATGCGCACGTAGCCGGGCCCGGGATCGGGGATCTCGCGCTCGACAATCTCCAGGGGACCTCCAGCGCGGGGGACTTGCACTGCTCGCATTCTTGGCATTCGTTCTCCAACTCATTTTGGCACGGGGCGCAATCGGATGTCGTAATCTATTGTTAGGAAGAAACAATGCCAACAGCCACCACCGTTATCACGCCCGTGCGGTTCGAGCAAGGGCTAACGTTCCAAAAGTTTCTGGCCCAGGCGGCCATAAATGTCGACAAATTCCAGCACAACTACGAGACCGCACCGCTCTCCCCGGAAGACGTGGAGTTCTTTCAGAGAGCCGCCGCGATGCCGGGTGGGCCCGCAAAAATTCTGGCCATTGCGGAAGCTTGGTGCGGCGACGTCTATCGCGAGCTGCCCACGCTAGCGCGCATCGCTGAAGCGACAGGCATGGATCTGCGGGTGTTTCTGCGCGACGAGAATCCGGACATCATGGACGAGTTTCTGAGCAACGACGGAAAGTCGCGCGCGATACCGGTGTTCGTGTTTTACACCGCCGATATGCAGTACATCACACATTTCACCGAGCGCTCCGCCACCGCACACCGGGAACTGGCCGAGATCGCGGACCAGGTGAAAGCGCACCTGGGGCTGCCGAAAGAGACCACCTTCGCGACGGCGCCCGAGGATCGTAAACAGGAACTGCTGCGCGAGGTGATCGCGAGGCTTCAACCGCGCTCTGACGATTGGCGCAAGGAAACCGTCAAGGAGATGCGCCTGCTGCTTTCGACGGCGCTGCATCTGCCGGATCGCGCGTCGTAAGAACTGGTCATGGAAACTCCAGTTGTCTACACCATTCGCGGCTGCGATGCCTGCGTGAAACTTCTCAAGAAGTGGGACGCGGATGGCGTGAAATACGAGGAGCGGCGCGTGGAACTGGATCAGGCGGTGTTGGACGAGGCGCGCAAGCACGGCGACATGGTGCCTATCGTGGTGTGGCCGGATGGGCGGGTGGAGCAGGGGTTTGCGGGCAGCTTGGGCTGTTTTATCTAGAGGGCTTCCAGCGCAGGATTGGTTTACGGGCCGCAGTGACTTCATCCACACGGCTGGTGCGCGTGTCGTGCGGGGCGGTCAGCACCAAATCGGGAGTCTCTTCGATCTCTTTCGCGATGGAAATCAAAGCGTCAACGAATAAATCCAGTTCAGCTTTGCCTTCCGTTTCGGTGGGCTCGATCATCATCGCGCCGGGCACGATGAGCGGGAAGCTCACCGTATAGGGATGGAAGCCGTAATCGATGAGGCGCTTGGCGATGTCGCCGGTCCGAACGCCGCGCTGGGCTTGACGAGCGTCGCTGAAAACGCATTCGTGCAGAGTGGGTTCTTTGTGCGGCAATTCGTAGTAAGGCTCTAGTAAAACACGCAAATAGTTGGCGTTGAGAACGGCGTCCAGCGTGGCATTGCGCAGGCCGTCGCCTCCGTGCGCCATGATGTAGGCCAGCGCGCGAATGTGCATGCCGATGTTGCCGTAGAAGGCGCGGACGCGGCCGATGGAACTGTGGCAGATCGTAGTTCCAAGTCCAGGTGTCGTTGGCACGCGACGAGGCGCGGCTTGGGCAGGAACGGAATCAAGTGTTTCTTCACCGCGACGGGTCCGGAACCGGGGCCACCGCCGCCGTGGGGCGTCGAAAACGTTTTGTGCAGATTGAGATGCATGACGTCGGCGCCGAAATCGCCCGGGCGCGCGATGCCCACCAGCGCGTTCATGTTGGCGCCATCCATATAAAGCTGCGCGCCCTTTGCGTGGAGAATTTCGGCGATGCGCGTGATGTGCTCTTCGAAGACGCCGAGCGTGTTGGGATTGGTCAGCATTAATGCGGCGACGTCAGCGTCGACGGCTCGGGCGAGTTCGTCGACATCCACCATGCCAAGCGCGTTGGACTTGATGTTCTGGACCGCATAGCCGGCCATGCTGGCGGTGGCGGGGTTGGTGCCATGCGCAGAATCGGGAATCAGCATCTTTTTGCGGGGATTGCCTTGCGATTCAAGCAGCGCGCGGACCAGCAGGATGCCGGTGAATTCGCCGTGCGCGCCGGCGGCGGGCTGCAGCGTGACCGCATCCATGCCGGTGATCTCGGCCAGCATTTGTTCCAGCGCAGCCATCACTTCCATGATGCCCTGCGAGAGCGATTCAGGCTGATACGGGTGCGCCCAAGCGAGGCCCTCGATGCGCGCCACCTGTTCGTTGACGCGCGGGTTGTACTTCATGGTGCAAGAACCCAGCGGATACAGGCCGAGATCGATGGCGTAATTCTGCGTGGATAGGCGCGTGAAATGGCGGATGGCTTCCACTTCGCTGACTTCGGGGAAATCTGCAATTTCGGCGCGCGTATTTTCCGAGCCGAGCACGGACGCGGGATCGACGGCCGGGACATCGAGCGGCGGCAATTGGTAGCCGCGCTTGCCGGGCGAGCTCCGCTCAAACAAGAGCGCCTCGTTTTGGTTGATGTGCGGGCGGACTTTCTTGATCATCCGGCGAAGGCCTCGGCCAGGCGGTCCATATCTTGACGCCGCGACATTTCGGTCGCGCACAGCAGCATCGCGTCGGCCAGCTCCGGATAAAAGCGCGCCAAGCGGCAGTCCGCCGATGATCTTTCTTGGCAGCAACGACGCATTAATCGCGTCCGGGGACTTCGCGGAGACCACAAATTCGTTGAAGAAATGGCCCGGTGAAGCGCAGCGGCAGTTTTCCGGCGAGGTAATGCGCCTTGGCCAGATTCTGTTCAGCCAGTTCGCGCAGGCCTTGTTTGCCGTAGACGGTCATGAAGACCGTGGCCATCAGCGCGACCAGCGCCTGGTTGGTGCAGATGTTGGAAGTGGCCTTTTCGCGGCGGATATGCTGCTCGCGAGCGGCCAGAGTCAAGCAGAACGCCCGATTGCCGCGGGTGTCCTTGGTTTCTCCGACGATGCGGCCGGGCATCTGGCGCATGAACTTCTCCTTGGTCGCGATGATGCCGGCGAATGGGCCGCCATAGCTGGGCGAGATCGCGAACGATTGCAATTCGCCGGCGACGATGTCGGCATCCCGCGGCGGCTCCAGAATGCCAAGTGAGACGGCCTCGGCGAAAACGACGATCAGCAATGCGCCGTGGTGGTGCGCGATTTCGGCCGTGCGGCGGACATCTTCCACGACGCCAAAGAAATTGGGCGATTGAATGATTACGGCGGCGGTCTGGGTGTCGATCTTTCTGTTCGAGTTGGTCGAGATCGAGCGCGCCGGTCTCGCGCACGTAGTCGATTTCGGCCATCGGCATCCCTTGATGCCGGGCATAGGTGGCGAGCACTTCGCGATATTCCGGATGCACGGTGCGGGCGCATGAGCACGCGATCGCGGCCGGTCACGCGCATCGCCATCATGGCCGCTTCGGGCACGGCGGTCGAGCCGTCGTACATGGAAGCGTTGGCAACGTCCATGCCGGTAAGCTGGCAGATCATGGTTTGAAATTCAAAGATCGTGGTGAGGGTGCCTTGCGAGATTTCGGCTTGATAGGGCGTGTAGGAAGTCAGGAATTCGCAGCGAGAAACCACCGTATCCACCAGCACCGGCCGGTAATGCTGGTAGACGCCCGCGCCCAGGAAGGACGCGATAACCGTGTGCACACTCTTCGCCGCGCGCGCCGAAATAATCGACGATTTCGTACTCCGATTTTCCCGGCGGAATGTCCAGAGGCCGATTGAGCCGGACTTCGGGAGGAAGATGCGCGAAGAGACTTTCGAGGGATTCGACGCCAAGCGCGGCCAGCATCTCGCGGCGCTCGATATCGGATTTCGGCAGATAGCGCACGAGGGGAACAGCCGGAATCGCTAGTGTCCGGTCTCCTCCTCGGCGACATACTTTTGATAATCCGCCGCGGAGAGCAAGCCCGAGATTTCATTGGGAGCCGACAGGCGGATTTTCATCATCCAGCCGTCGCCGTGCGGGCTTTCATTCAATTTCTCCGGAGCGGTAGAAAGCGCATCGTTGATTTCCATCACCTCGCCGGAAACCGGCGCATAGATGTCCGAGACCGCCTTCACGGATTCCACCGACCCCATGACTTTGCCCTGTGCAAGGCTGGTCCCCGATCGCGGGGAAGATCGACGTACACGATGTCGCCGAGTTCGTTCTGCGCGTAATCAGTGATTCCGACCATGCCGACGCCTTCTGAAACGCGCACCCATTCATGTTGTTTCGTGTAGTGCAGGTCCTCTGGATACATTTTTATTTGATCCGTTTGTAGAATGGCGCGGGAACCGTGATGGCTTCCACCGGTTGATTGCGGATTACAATCTCGGATCCGCTCGCCGGGTCTGGAGCGTCCAGCCGGAAGATAGCACATTCCGATGTTCTTGTTCAGCGTGGGCGAGGGCCGCCGCTGGTAACCCAGCCCGCCGGGCGCACCATCCAGGAAGACTTCGTAATTGTCGCGGCCGATTCCGCGCCCGGTCATTTCAAATCCGATGAGTTTCCGCGAGACGCCGTGTTCTTTTTGCCGTGCCAACGCGGCGCGGCCGACGAACTCGCCTTTGTCCAACTTCACGATCCAGGCGAGCCCGGCCTCGAAAGGCGTGATGGCGGCGTGAATTTCGTGACCGTAGAGCGCCATGCCCGCTTCCAGCCGCAATGTATTGCGCGCGCCCAGTCCGCAGGGTTTGATGCCGAATTCCTGGCCGGCGTCGAGAATCGCGTTCCAGACGCGCTCGGAATGCTCGGGCGCGAAGTAGATCTCGAAGCCGTCTTCGCCGGTATAGCCGGTGCGAGCGATGAGCGCGCGCGTGCCCGCTGATCACGCCATCGATGAAATGATAGTAGCCGATGGCGGCGAGGTCGGCCGTGCTCAGTTTCTGCAAGGTTTCGACAGCGCGGGGGCCCTGGATCGCGAGTTGAGCTGTAACGGTCGCTTGCCATGTCCACCTTGGCTTGGAATCGGTTGGCGGAGGCGATGTGCTGATAGTCCTTCTCCTGATTGGACGCGTTGACGCAGAGCAAATAATCGATCCCGAGCGATTTTGTGCACCAAAACGTCGTCCACGAATCCGCCATGTTCGTAGAGCAGGCCGGAGTAGTGGGCTTGCCCGATTTCAAGCTTGGCGACCGCGTTGGTGGAGACGAAATCGGTGAGCGCGCCCGCTTCCGCGCCGTGGATCTCGATTTCGCCCATGTGACTGACGTCGAAGACGCCAACGCTCGTGCGGACGGCGCGATGTTCGTCCAGGATGCCGGAATATTGCAGGGGCATGTCCCAGCCGCCGAAATCGACCATCTTAGCGCGCAATCCTGCGGTGTGACAGCGTGAAGCGCGGTGGTCTTGAGGGGACTCATCGCCTCAAACAGCGAAGCTGCTGACGGCGGAATCTTCGTCGGGATAGACGTCGAAAACCTGGTAAAGCTTGGTGAGCTGCATCACGTCCTGCACCTTGGGCGCGAGCTTCATAAATTTCAGGCTGGCGCCTTGGCGCTGAGCGCTGGTACAGGCGGCGACCAGTTCGCCGAGGCCGCTGCTATCGATGTAGTAAACCTCGGCCATGTTCAAAAGGATCTTGGTTCTTCCGGAGGCGACCGTGTCGCGGATCAGATCGCGCAGGGTTTCAGTGGCTTTGCCCAGCGTGATGGGGCCTTGCAGGTGCAGGACGAAAACATCGCCCACTTCCCAATCGAAATATTCCAAGGCCATGCTGCGACGTTATCGCGCTTGGGGGCCGGTGTCAAATGCCGAATGTAGGATGGGCGGTGTTGTAGGAAGCGCCGGGTACTCGGTTGTACTAAAGGTATGAAGACGGCGATCTCGATTCCGGACGAGGTGTTTCAACGTGCCGAACGCCTGGCGCGTCGCACCAAGAAGTCGCGAAGCCAGATTTTTAGCGACGCTCTTCGGGAGTACCTGGCGCGGCACGCGCCCGATGAGGTTACCGAAAGCATGGATCGGGTGTACCCGCACTTGGAAAGGCCGAATGACAAGTTCGTATCGTCGGCTGCCCGGCGTGTTGTGGAGAAAACGGAGTGGTGATTTCGCAAGCTGAGATCTGGTGGGCCGAACTGCCTGCCCCCACCGAATCCGGGCCGGGATTCCGGCGGCCGGTGGTGGTTGTGCAAGGGGACTCGTTGAACCGCAGCCGGATTGCCACCGTTGTCTGCGTGCCCCTTACGACTAATCTGCGATGGGCGGAAGCACCTGGGAATGTCGCGCTTCCAGCTCGATTGACCGGCCTGGAAGAAGATTCGGTCGCGAACGTGTCGCAGATTGTGACCGTGGATCGGGATCTCCTTGCGAATCGCGTCGGGAAACTCGCGCGAGCGAAACTAGAGCTGATACTGACGGGAATCGATGTGATTCTGGGCAGGTGAGCGGCGTCTAATGGACTAGTTTGTCCAAATGCCAGCCATCTTCGCTCTTGCGGAACTGGAAAGAAACCGGAGTATCTTCCCGGAATTCGCCGTGCTTCACTCCCATCAGTGGCAAAGAACTCGCGAAACAGGCGTGCTGCACCTTGACCGCAGCCTTCGCGTCCACTAGCTTTGCGCCATTGTCGCCGTCTCGAACGCCCGAAACTGCGCCAACTTCCAGCGAGAACGGGCCTCGGACCTGCGCGTAAGGCTGATGAAAGCGAGGCTCGATCGCCGGATCGTCGCCAAAGTTCAGCTCGCGACCCTTGGAAGTGAGCCGGGCGGTGTTGCGGTCCTGCGACACTTGCGACGGAGCCTCCCACAACTCCGACTGCACGCCGCACTCCAGCTGCGTTGTGCTAAGCGTGACTTGCTCGCCATCCAGATTGACGGTATTGCCCTCCAGGATGTCCTTGGCAACGCCTTCGTCGAAGTCGTCCTTGCTTCCGCACCCTACGGAAACCAGACATAGGCCTAAGGCGGCGGTGAGGAGCCAGTGGTGAGTCGCAATGGCCATTTGAGCTTCTCATTGTTCATCGGCCGCGCAGACATATGACTTTAGTTGGATCGCTGCCCGGGTTAGGGCTGGGTGCGGGCGATCCGGGCCGCTTCGATTAGCCAGGTGCCGCCCTTCTTGACCATGACATAAGAGCCGATCATGTCGATTTTGTGCTGTGCCGGGCCAGCCACGACGTGCGTGTCCGCGATAGCCACGTTGGAATCCAGAAATCGTACGGTTTCCACTGTCAGCGCAAAATCATAGCCTTGCACCGATACGGCCAGGGCCTTTTCGATTTCAGCCCGCCCGCGACTGGCTGGGCCTCCTGCTCGGAAGTCTCCATCTTCGGCGTAGCAAAGAGCCTCGGCATGGGCATCCCCGTGATTTCTGGCCTGGCTATAAGTCGCCAGGCGCTGACGGATCATATCCTCGTCTGCTTGCGGCTCCTGCGGCGCCGGCTCCAGCCGCAAAACAGCCCCGTCCTCGTCGGGACCGCCGCCGTTTTGTTCAGCCAGCACATACAGCAGTTCGTCGGGGCCTTGCCGGACGAAGCGGATTCGCAGATGCAGATCGTTCAGCAGGCTTTCGCGTCGCAATTCTTGGAGTTTTGGATTGAGCACCACGCGCTCCAGACCCCCCGTGCGGGGGAGTTCGCCGCGTTGCGCGCTGCCGACGAATAGATTCCCCTTCCAATCGGGGAAGCGATTTCCGGTATACACTTCCAGCCCGGAAGGGGCGATGGACGGAATCCAAAGCAGTATCGGCTGCTCGATGCCAGCGACCGCGGGAAGCTCCGACACGCGCGGGCCGTCGTACAGGCGGCCAAAGCTGTATTTCGGCCAGCCGTAATCCAAGCCCGGACGAATCAGATTGATCTCGTCACCGCCCTGGGGCCCGTGATCGGTCGCCAAAATGCTCCCGCTCGCAGCGTGGTAAACGATTCCCAACTGATCGCGCATCCCGTACGCGAATATTTCCGGCCGCATTCCGCTTTTGCCGGCGAACGGATTGTCCGGAGGAATGGAGCCGTCGTCGCGAATGCGCAACACCTTTCCGTAAACGTTGGAGAGATCCGCCGCGGCTTGGCTGAACGGGGCGCCGGTGGTGATGTAAAGCGTATCGTCGGGCGCAAAGGCTATCCGCAGAGTGCTGGATTGTTCCCGCCACTCGCCCGCAAAGATCTCGTGGACGTCGATCAGGTTCTTGCCGTCGAATTTGCCGCGCGCGACGGCGCCCGCGAGTTGGGGACGTTGCTGGCCGTCGGCGGTCTGCGTTTTGTTGTACGTGAAAAAGACCAGCCCATTCGATGCGAACTTGGGATGAAGCAGCACATCCTGAATCCCGGATGTCCCGGAACGTGGAAACGCCGGCACACCGCCAACCATCTCTGAATCCACATGCGGATGAGCTCCGGTTGCCTCGCGAATGATCCGTAGCCCCACGCCGCGCTCCACGACCAGAGCGTCTCCGTTTGGCAGGAACGCAATGCTGAACGGGTGGGCCAATCCCTTCGCGACCACCGTCACCCGCAGTTGATGCTGTTCCGCGGTGTCAAAAATGTATGGTCCGGCCGAGAGGTGCACCACTCCGATTCCGGGTTTGCGCGGCTGCGCGGTCTCTTGCGCGAACAACCCTGGGGCAAGTACGGCGAGAAGCGCCAAGGATAGGAAAGTGGCTTTTAACATATAGGAGTTGCGCTCCTTCAAATCCGGCGCGCTGCCGGTGCCAGTGCAGGATTTTCAAACGCCGAATCGGCGGGGTTGAGATTCAGGCCGGGCGGCACAATTTCATCAATGCGATTCAGTAGCTCGTCACTTAGCGTCACTTCGGTCGCTCCTATCTGCGATTCCAGGTGTTCCATTGTGCGCGGCCCCACGATTGCCGATGTAATCGCCGGGTGCCGGATCACAAACGCGAGAGCCATATGAATCAGCGGCAAGCCGGCTTGATCCGCGAGATCCGTGAGTGCATATACGGCCTCCAGCTTGCGTTGGTTGTCCGGCAACGAGGGATCAAATAGTTTGGGCAAGAACGCCGCCCGATTGGACGAAAACATAGCGCCATCGCGCCGCCACTTTCCACTCAGCCATCCGCCTGCCAGTGGGCTCCACGGGATCACTCCAATTCCATGGCGTTGGCACGTCGGCAATACATCGGCTTCTACTGCGCGAGTAAGAATCGAGTACGGCGGCTGTTCACACACGAAACGCGTCAGGTTCCGCTCACGAGCCACCCACTGGGCCTCTACAATTTGCGATGCGGGAAAAGTGGACGAACCGATGTAGCGCACCTTCCCTTGGCGTACCAGTTGATCCAAAGCGCTTAGCGTTTCTTCTATTTCGCAATCCGCAGAGGGCCGGTGAATCTGATAGAGGTCGATCCAATCCGTCCTCAATCGACGCAAGGAGTTTTCAACCTCCGTAATGATCCAACGGCGCGAGTTGCCTTGCTGATTGGGATCGTCACCCATCGTGCTGTGGACCTTGGTAGCGAGGATCACATTCGCGCGCCGGCCGCCGACCAAAGCATTGCCGACGATTTCTTCGGACTCGCCTCGCGAATACGTGTCCGCCGTATCGATGAAATTGATTCCGCTATCCAACGCCCGATGAATGATCCGAATGCTGTCGTCATGGTCCGGATTGCCCATCTTGCCGAACATCATGGCGCCCAAACAGAGTGGGCTGACGCGGATACCAGTGCGACCTAGAGTTCGGTAAGTCGTAGACTGCCTCAACAAGAGATAGTGGTGCGCCCGGAGGGACTCGAACCCCCGGCCTATTGGTTCGAAGCCAATCGCTCTATCCAGCTGAGCTACGGGCGCGGTTCAGGTGATTGCGATCTCATGGTATCACCGCCAGTGGCGACGTTCCTTGTAATCGTGCTAAACCAGACGCCAACCAAATTGACACCTGTGGATAGGTGTCTCCCCGGGGAGCCATACCAAAAATACATTGCTTGTGACAAATGTTTTTTCCACAATTCAACTGACTGTAACCACTCAGGCGCGTACAAAGGGCCATGCGATGCGATTTACACGTTCATACGCGTCACTCGGGCATGTGCAACATCCCCGGATTCCATCGCTTCTGCCGCGAAAGCTACAACGATCCAGAAGCCGTTTATCAAACCCTCAAGCGGCGGGGCATGGATCTGGTGACGGTCACCGATCATGACTCCATCGACGCCGCCGAACACCTTCGCCGTTATCCCGACTTCTTCCTGAGCGAAGAGGTCACGTGCATTACGCCCTCCAGAACCGAGATCCACGTGGGCGTATACGGCATCGAAGAGCGGCATCACATCGAACTCCAGCGGCGTCGCAACGATGTGCCTTCGCTGGCCGCCTACCTGCGCGAACAGAAGATCCTATTCAGCATCAACCATGTTTTTCCAGTCTCACCGGACGGCGCACCGAGCTCGATTTCGAGATGTTCGAGGACCTTTTCCCGGCCATGGAGACGCTGAACGGCCACATCCCCAGGGCCAACAACCGTGCTGCGGCCCGCTTGGCCGAAATTGGCAGAAGGCCGCCGATAGCGGGAAGTGACGCGCACACTCTCCCGGACGCTTGGCGCTGACTTACACCGACGTCGTTGGGGCGACGACAGTGCCATCTCTTACCTTGAAGCCGTGCGGCATGGCCGCGGGCGAGTCGCGGGAGCTTCCGGCAACTACGCCAAGCTGACGCAAGCCGTGCTAGGCGTCGGATCCAGCCTGGTTCGCGAGCTTCCCTGGACCGTCGTGCTCACTCCCCTGATGCTGGCCGTTCCGCTGGCGATGCTGGTCAACTACTTCTGTGAATTGAGTTTCCACGCGCGCTGGACGCGCTCCCTCTGGCCTGCCGCGCTCCGGAACCGAGTTGCACCGAACTCGCTGAAGGCTAACTCCTCGTCTTGCATGCAGCGCCGCAGCAAGCGGTGTTGATATATTGAGACCGGCTGATAGAAGCCATCACACTTGATATAATCGCGCGGGAGGTAAAGCACCATGTCTTTGGTATCGGGTATCCATCACGTCACTGTTTGTGCATCTGGAGCCCAAGAAGACGTAGATTTTTTGACGCAAGTCTTTGGGCAGCGGCTCATCAAACAGACCGTTCTTTTTGACGGACGCTATGCCCATTACCACTTGTATTACTCGAATGCGAACGCAGAACCGGGTTCGGTGTACACCACCTTCCCGTACAAGCGCGTGCCGGGACGCCCGGGATCGGGCCAGATCCAATCCACCGCCTATACGGTGAAGAAGGGGACCACCAAGTTCTGGAACGACCACCTGACGCACCACAAGGTGAAGCACAGCGGCATTCAGGAGCGGTTCGGACAGAAGTTCATCCGGTTTAGCCATCCGTCTGGCCTGCAACTGGAAGTGATCGAAGATTCGACCGACGACCGCAAACCGTGGACCGTGGGCGAGATCAGCGCTGAAGTGGCGACGCACGGGTTCCATGGGCCGGTGCTGTCGGTCCGCGAAATTCCCGAGACCGAGCGATTTTTCGTGGATGCGCTGGGATTCAAGAAGACCGGTGTCGAAGGCGCCTATACTCGCCTGGAATTGGACAGCGGTGGAGCGAACAAGACCGTCGTGCTGCTGCATGAACCGGATCGTCCTTCGGGAAGCTGGGGATTTGGCGCGGGCTGCGCGCATCACGTCGCGATGGATGCCGGTACCGATAAGGGTCTGGAAGAGCAGAAGGCCGTTTACGAAGAGCTAGGCTACACCGATTGCTCCGAAATCAAGGATCGCAACTACTTCCATTCCATCTATTGCCGCGCCCCGGGCGGAATTCTGGTGGAGTGCGCGGCCACGGCCGAAGGTGGATTCGCGCGCGATGAGCCGTACGATGCCTTGGGACACGCGATGCTGCTGCCCCCGTGGTTTGAAGAGCGTCGCGCCGAAATCATGGCGATGCTGGAACCGATCACGATTCCGGAGAACAACTTCCCGGTACATCTGGATGCGGTTGCGGTGAATTCCGCGACGCCAGGCGCCACGGCTGCGGAACCCGTCAGTACCGGAGCATCCCGTCGTCAGGCGGTGTTCATTGCCGGGGAAAGCACCCCGAAGAAGTAATTGTGAGTAGTGGCAGTTCAACGCCCCGCGTGCGAGCCGTCGGTTCCGCGCGGGGCGTTTCGCAATTTGCCGGCGTGTTACTGCATGGACGCGGTAAAACGCCGGAAGAGAAAATCGATTTAGCCGCGCGCTTCGGCAGTATCGAAGGGATCCGCTGGGTGGTTCCGGAGGCCGAGACGCCGGGCAGTTGGTATCCGGGCCGCTTTTGGGATCCGCGTGAATTGAATCAACCCTATCTCGACGAAGCCGTCGAGCGATGCCATGAGGCCGTGCTTGAGGCTAGTGAGCAGGGGCGTTTGTCGCCAGAACATCTGGTTATCGTTGGTTTTTCACAAGGCGCATCCCTGGCGCTGGAATACGCCCTTCGTCATCCTGGCTCGGTAAGCTCCATGATCGTGCTCACCGGGGGACTAATGGGCGTTCCCGGGTCCGATTGGAAGTTGATCGCGCCCCGCTCCCTCTCCGGCCTGCGAATGTTGCTCACCGGCAGCGATGTGGACGATTGGATTCCGGAAGAATCCACGCTCGAGGCGGCGCGGTTATTCCGCGAACTTGGCGCAGACGTGCAATTGCGGGTCTACCCTGGCCGGCCGCACATTGTCAGCGAGGAAGAAATCGTCGAGGCGCGCAGCTTTCTTGCAGCCTTGATAAAGTAATTGAACATGAAACTGCTCCTAGCTGTCGCTCTCTTAGCCCCCTGTGTTTTCGCGCAAACGGGAGAACACTGGGTCGGCACCTGGGCCACGTCGCCGCAACAGCCGCGCGCGTTTCCGCCACGTCCGCCCGCGCCCCCCGCAGCGGGAGCAACCACGACGCCGGCTCCTCCGGCGCCTCCCAGGCCGCAGCCGATTACGAGCTTTCACAATCAAACTTTGCGCATGATCGCGCACACCAGCATCGGCGGACGGCGTGTGCGAATCGAGCTTTCGAACGCCTTCGGCAGCATGCCGTTGGTGATTGGGGCGGCGCATGTCGCGATGCGTGATAAGGAATCGGGGATTGTTCCGGCATCGGATCGCGCGCTGCTGTTCAGCGGCCGTCCAACGTGCTGGATTCCGGTGGGCGCCACCGTGATCAGCGATGCGGTCAGTCTGGATGTTCCGGCTGCCGGCGATCTCGCGGTGAGCATCTACATCCCCGACGCTGCCACTGCGGACACCATGCACGCCGTCGGCCTGCACACGACCTATATCTCCAAAGAAGGCGACACAACTGCTGCGGCTGCCATGGCGGATGCGGCGACCACGCAGTCGTTTTACTTTCTGACCAATGTGGATGTGCTGGCTCCCCCGGATGCGGCGGCCATCGTTACTTTCGGAGACTCGATCACCGATGGCGCGGTATCGACGCCGAATACCGATCGCAGCTGGCCCAGTTATTTGGCCCGTCGCTTAAGCGCCGCGGGTGCGACCAACATCGCGGTACTGAATCAGGGCATCTCGGGCAATCAACTGTTGCGCGATGGCGCCGGGGTGAACGCACTGGCTCGCTTCGATCGCGACGTGCTGGCGCAGCCGGGCGTGAAGTGGCTCATGATTCTGGAAGGCATTAATGACATCGGGATTGGATCGATGTCCAATATGCCGGTGAGCGCGGACGATCTGATCGGGGCGCTTAAGCAGCTCATCGAGCGGGCGCATGAACACGGAATCAAAGTGATCGGTTGCACGCTGACTCCGTATGAAGGCGCGGCCTACGCAAGCGAATCTGGCGAAATGGTCCGCGAAGCCGTGAATCAGTGGATCCGGGCATCAGGCGCGTTCGATGCCGTGGTCGATTTCGAAGCCGCCACGCGCGATCCCGAGCACCCCAGGCAGTTTCGCCCCGGCTTCAACAATGGCGATCACCTGCATCCCAACGATGCGGGATACCAGGCGATGGCCGATGCGATCGATTTATCGATATTTGGCCTGAAACCCGCCGCGACTGCGGCGAAATAGTCTCAGACTCGTTCGAGAAGCGTCGCCATGCCCTGGCCCACGCCGATGCACATCGACGCGATCGCGTAGCGCTTTCCCGTTTTCTGCAGCTGATGCGTCGCGGTCAGAATCAGGCGCGCGCCGCTCATCCCCAGTGGATGGCCGAGCGCGATGGCGCCGCCGTTCGGGTTCACCTTTTCAGAATCGTCTGGCAGGCCGAACGCACGAGTGACGGCCACGGCTTGCGCCGCGAAAGCTTCATTGAGCTCCAGAAAATCGATCTGATCCATGGTCATTTTCACGCGCGCTAGCAGTTTCTGGATGGCGGGAATCGGACCGACGCCCATGACTCGTGGTTCAACACCAGCGGCTGCCGCGCCCACCACACGGGCGAGCGGAGTCAGTCCAAACTTCACGGCGGCTTCTTCAGATGCCACGAACAGAGCGCATGCGCCGTCGTTGATGCCTGATGCGTTGCCGGCCGTCACGCTGCCGCCTTTGCGAAACGGAGCGGGCAGCTTCGCCAGACCTTCCAGCGTGGTGTCGGCGCGGATGTGCTCGTCCTCGCAGACAGTCTTGGACGTTCCCTTCGGGCCAGGAATAATAACCGGCGCGATTTCTTCAGCAAAGAATCCGGCCTTCTGCGCCGCAGCGGCCTTCTGCTGCGACCACAAAGCGAATTTGTCCTGCGTCTCGCGATCGATCTTGTAATCTTCGGCAACGTTCTCGGCGGTCTCGGCCATGGTGTCGGTGCCGTACTTCTTCTGCAGCTCAGGATTGATAAAGCGCCAGCCTAGGGTCGTATCGAAGAGCTCCGTATTGCGCGCGAAAGGCGTAGTGGCTTTCCCCATCACGAACGGGGCGCGGCTCATGCTTTCAGCTCCCCCGGCAATAGCGATCGACATCTCACCGGCCCCGATGGCTCTCGACGCTAACGCGACGGCCTCCATACCGGAAGCGCACAAGCGATTCACCGTCACGCCGGGTACCGTGTGCGGAATTCCCGACAGCAGCAGAGCCATCCGCGCGATGTTGCGGTTGTCTTCTCCAGACTGATTGGCGCAGCCCATCACAACTTCGTCGATACTGGCAAAGTCGCTATTGGGGAACTTGGCGCGCAGGGTGGCGAGCACGTGCGCGGCGAGATCGTCGGGACGGACCGCGGAAAGCGATCCGGCGTAGCGTCCGATGGGTGTCCGGACACCTTGGCAAATGTAGGCAGTTGGCATGGTTATGTGTAATGGCTATATGTATTGGATACTCAGCACGCGGTCCAGGATGCAGAAGCGTGCGGCTCTTTGATTTTACCTCTTGATTTTACCTATAATCCGGTCATGATTCGCACCCTGATCGCCGGTTGGTTGTGTGTAGTGGCGGCCTATAGTGCCCCGGCGTCGGTTCCCACGGTGGACCAATCGCTGAACATGAAGACCGTCGCGGGCGCGCAGATCTCGCCCGACGGCCGTTATGTCGCTTACCTGGTGCAGGAGCCGAATTGGGATGAGAACGAATTCGTCCAGCAGATTTGGATCGCGGTGACGGCCACGGGCGAGCGCTATCCGCTCACCAGCGGCAAGAAATCGAGCACCGATCCGCGCTGGGCGCCGGACTCGCGGCGGCTGGCCTTCGGCTCCGATCGCGACGGCAAGCGCCAGATCTATGTGATCGGCGTCACGGGCGGAGAAGCGGCGCAACTCACCACCGAGGACAACGGCGTCGGGCAATATGCATGGTCGCCCGACGGGGCTTCGCTGGCGTTCACTTCCACGGGTCCCGAGTCCAAGGCACGGAAAGACCGCAAGGAGAAATACGGCGAGATCGATATCATCGGCGGCGATTACGCGATGAGCCATCTTTGGCTGGCGAAGGTCCCCGCCGAGATTCCGTCCAACGTCAAACAATTGCCCAAGCCCCAGGCGCTCACGAAAGGCGAAGAGTTCACGGTATCCGACTTCGCGTGGTCGCCCGACGGTGCGCGGATCGCATTCAGCGCAACGCGAGATCCGGATCTGGGTTCACGCGACACAGAGCAGATTTATGTTTTGGATTGCAGCGACCTGCACGTACGCAAGCTGGTCGACTTTCGACGGACCCAATGGGCAGTCCCAAGTGGTCTCCCGATGGCAAGCAGATCGCATTCAACACGTCCGGGGGACAGCAGTTTTTCTATTACGCGAACCAGCGCATCGCGATCGTGCCCGCGGATGGCGGTTCGCCGCGTATTCTGACGCAGGCTTTCGACGAGGACGCCGATCTCATCGACTGGGCGAATGATGGGATCTATTTCGCGGCGGCGCAGAAGACCAATGCGCACCTGTTCCGGCTGGAACCCGCGAGCGGCCGCATCCAGCGGATCAGCGGGCCGGACCAATATGTGGTGCCGGACGCTACGTTCACCAAGGACCATCGGACACTGGCGGCGGTAGGTGCGGCGCCCAATCACTTTTCGGAGGTCTTCGTATCGCCTGTCGCCGATTTCGCGCCGAAACTGCTTACCGATATGGGCGCCCAGTGGAAGGAATTCCGGTTGGGCACGCGCGAACTGGTGCAGTGGAATTCGGTGGACGGAGCCGCCATCGAAGGCGTTCTGATCAAGCCTGCGGACTACGACCCGTCGCGAAAATATCCGCTTCTCGTTGTCATTCACGGAGGGCCGACTGGAGTCGACAGGCTGACATTGGCCGCCGACCGATACTATCCGATGGAGCGTTTCGCCGCGAAGGGCGCGCTGATTCTGCGCCCGAATTATCGCGGATCGGCCGGCTACGGGGAGAAGTTCCGGTCTTTGAACGTCCGCAACCTGGGACTCGGCGATTATGAAGATGTCATATCCGGCGTAGACTCTCTGATCGCAAAGGGACTGGTGGATAAGGACCGCGTGGCTTCGATGGGTTGGAGCGAAGGCGGCTACATCTCGGCTTTCATCACAACGTATAGCGACCGTTTCCGCGCGGTTTCGGTGGGCGCTGGCATTTCCGACTGGATGACCTATTACGTGAACACGGACATTCATCCGTTCACGCGCCAGTACCTCAAAGCGACGCCGTGGGAGGACCCCGAGATTTACAAGAAGACCTCGCCGATCACCTACGTGAATCGCGCCAAGACACCGACGCTGATCCAGCAGGGCGACCAGGATAAGCGCGTTCCGCCACCGGATTCTTACGAGTTGTACCAGGCGCTCAAGGATCGCGGCGTTCCGACCAAGCTGATTTTCTACAAGGGATTCGGGCACCAGATTAATAAGCCGAAGCAGCAGCGCGCTGTGATGGATGAGAACTACGAGTGGTTCAGCAAATATATCTGGGGCGAAGAGATTCCGACGGGCTCCGAGAACGCGGGTAATTGAGAATGCGAGTTTTACTGGCGTTGCTCGCGACTGCGGTGTGGGCGCAAGACGGGTCACCCGACGGTGCGACGCATGCCGATTGGCCGCACTACGGGGGCACGCAGCTCTCCTGGCGGTACAGCGCGCTCGATCAGGTGAACACCACTAACGTCAAGAATCTCGTTCCGGCCTGGATTTTCCAGACCGGTGACTACGCCGAAAACTTACAGGCCACGCCCATCGTGGTGGATGGCGTCATGTACCTGATCACACCGCATATCCAGGTGTTCGCGCTCGATGCGGCTACCGGCCACTTGCTATGGCAGTACAAATATCCGACGCCAAGGCCGGGCAAACCGGGCGGCATGGGATTCGTGCAAAATCGTGGAGTAGCGGTGAGCGATGGCAAGGTATTCTTCGGCACCACGGATAATTTCCTGGTCGCGCTGGATCAGAAAACCGGCCTCGAACAGTGGAAGGTCAGTGTGGACGATCCCCGCCAGTGCGGCTGCGACATCACCGCCGCGCCGCTGATCGTCAAGGACAAGGTGATCGTCGGCGGTAACGGTGGCGACGCCGCGCATCGCGGTTACTTGACGGCGTTCTACTCGAAGACCGGCCGGTTCGCGTGGCGCTGGTATGTGATTCCAGGGCCCGGCGAAAAAGGTCACGACACATGGAAAGGCGATAGCTGGAAGCTGGGCGGCGGCGCTCCCTGGATGACCGGCTCGTTCGATCCGGCGCTGAATCTGGTCTATTGGGGCACCGGCAATGCCAGTGGCGATTTTAACGATGACGACCGCCTGGTTCCGGGCGCCAAGGGCAAAGAAGCAAATCTCTACACGGCCAGCGTGGTCGCGCTCGATGCCGACACCGGCAAGCTGCGCTGGTATCACCAGGAGGTCCCGGACGACTTGTGGGATTTCGATTCAGCCTACGAATGCGTGCTGATCGATCGCGCCATCAACGGCCAGATGCGAAAGCTGCTGGTGCACATGAACAAGAGCGGCCTGGTGTTCGTGCTGGATCGCGTGACGGGCGAATTCATTGGGACTTTTTCCACGCCGGAAGTGCGGACCTGGATTTCTGGTGTTACCGAAGACGGAAAATTGGTGGGGCGCAATGAGCCCAAATCCGGCGAGGTGGTGAACACCTGTCCCAGCCTCACGGGAGCCAAAAGCTGGAATTCGACGGCATATTCGCCGCGCACCGGTTACCTTTATACGCCAATCAATGAAGTGTGTAGCGACCTGGCGTCGGAGGCCACGGAAGCCAGCGAAGGCCGCTTTCACGCCAATGGCCAGTTTTCGCTCAACCTGCCGCCCAATCGAACTACGTACAGCCACTTGGACGCCTGGGATCCCATCTCGCGCCAGCGCGTTTGGAGCATGCCGTATCGATACATCCTGCTGGCTTCGGTACTCGCAACGGCCGGTGATCTGGTATTTACCGGCGATCCCGAAGGCGACTTTTTTGCTCTGGACGCGCGCACCGGAAACAAGCTTTGGAGCTATCAAACCGGCGCGGGCAATCGCGGATCGGCCATTTCGTATTCCGTCGGCGGACGGCAGTACATCGCGACTCCAACCGGATGGCAGCAAGCTATTACCGGGGCGCAACTGTCTCCGTTGTTTCCAGATCAAAATTGGCGCGCAGGTTCCACGTTGGTTGTATTCGCATTGCCGGAGGCTTCGAAATGAGAAGCTGGGTTCTGCTGTCGTTCCTGCCGGTGCTGGGATGGTCGCAGAGTTTGCAAGATGTAGTGAAGCGCGGCGAACAGGTGTTCAGCCAATCCTGCGCGACTGGTTACTGCCATGGAACGAAGGGTACGGCCGCGGGAGCCCCACGGCTAGCTGGACGTGGATTCGATCAAGCGTACATCACCAATACTGCGACCAATGGATTGCCGGGAACTGCCATGCCGGGATTTGGAACTGCGTTATCGCGCGCCGATTTGGTGGCCACGGTGGCCTACGTTGCCACCTTGAACGGAATCGCGAACCCGTCGATCAGTCTTGGACCAGGAGCGGGCGGTGCCGGTCCCGCGGAGACGGCGCTCACGCCGGACGCCGAGAAAGGCCGTGCTCTCTTCTTCGACGCCGTGCGCGGCTTCGGGCGCTGCTCCACGTGCCACGAGGTCAACGGGGTTGGGATTTCGGTGACGACGCCGATCGCCAAGATTCCCGCCGATGCTGCTGCTCTTCGGTCGCTCGCGACGCCGGACGTCCGCACTGCGACTGTCGACGGCGAAGCCATGCCCGCCCTCATCGTCAGCCAGGGCAAGACGCGAGCTCTCTTTTATGATCTGACGTCCGTTCCGCCAGTGCTGCGGACTGTTGACCCGGGCGCGTTGAAGGTTACTCAGGGCAGCTCTTGGCGTCACGCATTGGTGATCGGCGCCTACAACAACGCCGACCTGGCCTCGATACTCGTGTACTTGCGCGAAGCGATCAAGACCAATTAGTTTCTGCGAACATGTAGGTATGGCGCTCCGGTTCACCACATCGTACGTGGAGGATTCCATCGGAGTCTTCCGCTACTACAAGAAACTTGCGGAGCGCGCGATGGCACAAGTGAGCGACGAGCAGCTTTTCGCCGTCTTGGATGAAGAGTCGAACTCCATTGCCGTAATTGTGAAGCACATGTCGGGAAACATGCGCTCGCGTTGGACCGATTTTCTAACCAGCGACGGGGAGAAGCCCGGGCGCGACCGTGACGCCGAGTTTTGCGATCCGCCGGCCACCCGCGAAGCGCTGCTCGAACTTTGGGAGGATGGCTGGCAGGCCGTTCTCGGGACAATGGAATCGCTTTCGGATGCTGATCTTGGCCGCACCATCACCATTCGTGGAGAGGGGCACTCCGTGATGCAAGCCATCAACCGGCAGGTGGCGCATTATTCCTATCATTGCGGGCAGATCGTATTTCTGGCGAAGCATCTTTCTCATGACCGCTGGCAGAATTTGAGCGTGCCGCGGGGCTCGTCCACGGAATTTACGCGTCGCGTGCAAGCGGGCGAAGCGAGCCAGCGCTAGCGCGCATACCGTGAATCAAACGCTGTCCCCCCAAGATCACGCCGGACCGAATGCCCGGTACTTCGCGGTGCTGGTGGGTTCGCTCTTCCTGTTAGGTTTTTACTGGCGAGGCCTAAGCACCTGGTTCTATCAAGACGATTTCGGATGGCTGCATCTGGGACCAGCCACCGATTTCGGCGATCTTCTGGCGATCCTGTTCGCCCCCAAGGCGCACGGAAACATCCGCCCCTGGAGCGAGAATCTCTTCTTTTTTGGACTGAAGGGGATCTTCGGCGTTAACCCGCTGCCATTCCGGATCGTTGTATTCTTGACCGCGATCCTGGACATCGCATTGCTCTCGGCGCTGGTCCGCAAACTCACCGGCTCGGCTCTGGCCTCGGCCTCCGCGCCCGTTCTTTGGCTGGCGAATGCAGCGGTGGCGCCCGCCCTCTGCTGGACGTCCATTTACAATCAGAGCCAATATTTGGTCTTCGTTCTGCTGGCGTTGCTGCTGTTCGTCAAAGGCAAGTACTGGCAACAAATGATCGTATTTGCACTGGGGCTCGGGTCGCTGGAAACGGCGGTCATGTATCCGGCGATCGCGCTCGCCTATGCGCTGCTCTACGACCGCGCAAAGCTACGGCGAACCGCGCCACTGTTCGCAATTTCGGCGGCCTACACGGTACTGCATTTCTGGGCGGCAACGCCCGCCAAATCGGGCCCGTACGCGATCCGGATCGACGGCCGGATTTTTCAGACGCTGGCAACCTACGTCGCGCGGGTCGCTTGGTCCAGAACAATTGGCCCATTTCCATTGGGATTGGCCTGCCTGGCCGACCTTCGCAGCCACGGCAGTGATTGGCGGTGGCGTCGTGATCGCGATTTTTGTGGCCGGGCGCGTGGGTGGTTCGGGCTCGCCTGGTTCCTTGCACTACTGGTTCCCATGCTTCCGCTGCCGGAGCACGTGGAAGATTACGCGCTCACTGGTCCCGCGATGGGCCTCGCAATGATCTTGGCCGGAGCTCTGGCCATAAGGCCGCGAGTGATTGCCCCGATCACCGTTCTGTATCTGGCCATCAGTTTGCCCGCGGCGTGGGAAGTGACCAGCTGGCAAGTGGATCACAGCCATATGGCAGGCGATTTGGTGAACGGTGTAGTGGCGTATGACCGCGCTCATCCGGGCAAGATGCTGCTGATCACCGGCCTCAACACGGAGCAATTCTATGCCGGATTTGCGGATCGTCCGTTCGAGACATTCGGTTTGCAGAATGTTTTTCTTGCTCCTGGCGCTGCCGCCAAGGTTGAGGATAGCCGCGGCTGGCTTCCGCAGTATGAACTGCCTCCAGCTACCGTGAAAGCGCTTCTAAACGCTGGGAAGGCCGCAGTTCTGGATGTGTCGGGCGATGGAGTTCGCGATGTTACCGCACAGTTTTCGATCCCCGCAGTTTCCAATTGAGGCTACGAAGTGGTTGCCACCCCTGCCGGTCTGTGGATCTCTTGCAGGCTCCAGACGCGGATGGGATCGCGCTTCCTCGAAACAATCGCTTGAGCCGCAGCCTTCGCTCCACTGAGCGTGGTGATGCACGGGATTCGATACGCCACCGCGGTGCGCCGGATATCGCGCTCGTCCTTAAACGTGTGGCCGCCGGTGGTGGTGTAGATCACCAGCTTCAAAGAACCCGCTTTCATGATGTCGACGGCGTTGGGGCGGCCTTCGTTGACTTTGAAGACCGTTTTCACTTCGAGCCCGGCGGCTTTCAGTACGGCCGCGGTTCCACGCGTAGCGGCCAGCTGAAATCCATGTGCAGCGAAGGTAGCGGCCACTTCCACCACCGCTGCTTTGTCGCGATCGTTCACGCTGATGAACACTGTCCCGCTTTCGGGAAGCGGAGTACCCGCGCTTAGCTGAGCCTTGCCGAACGCTTCTCCGAAATTTTCGCCCACGCCCATCACTTCGCCCGTGGAACGCATCTCGGGACCCAGCGCGGGATCCACGCCAGGAAATTTCCCGAACGGGAAAACGGGCGATTTCACAAAGCACTGCGGCACCGGCAAAACGCCGGACGTGCGTCCACCGGTAAGATGCTCGAAGTCGCGAAGTCTCTTGCCAAGCATCAAACCCACCGCCAGTTTCGGCAGCGGCACCCCGGTGGCCTTGCTGACGTAGGGCACGGTGCGCGAGGCCCGTGGATTCACTTCCAGCACATACACGACGCCGTCCTTGATGGCGTATTGCACATTCATCAGACCGATCACGTGCAGCGCGCGCGCCAGCCGCTCGGTGTAATCCTGGATGGTCTTGAGCACGGCGTCGGAAAGTCCTTGTGGCGGAAGAACGCAGGAACTGTCGCCCGAATGTACGCCCGCCTCTTCGATGTGCTCCATGATGCCCGCAATCAGCACGCCGCCATCCTGATCGGCCAGAGCGTCTACGTCGACTTCGGTGGCGTCCTCCAGGAACCGGTCCACCAGCACGGGCCGCTCCTGCGAGAAGACCACGGCTTCTTGCATGTAGCGCTTGACCATCTCTTCGTCGTAAGCGATCACCATGGCGCGTCCGCCCAGCACGTAACTGGGCCGCACCAGCACCGGATACCCGAGACGTCGCGCCACCGCACAGGCTTCCTCGGCGCTGGTGGCAGTGCCGTTGGCGGGCGCAGGTATTCCCAACTCATCCAAAAGCTTGCCGAACAGCTTGCGATCTTCCGCCAGATCGATATTGGCCGGATCAGTCCCAATGATGGTGACGCCCGCGGCTTTCAGGGGCAGCGCGAGGTTCAACGGGGTTTGCCCGCCGAATTGAACGATCACGCCGTCCGGCTTTTCCACGTCGTGAATGTTGAGAACGTCCTCCAGCGTAAGAGGCTCGAAGTACAGGCGATCGCTGGTGTCGTAATCGGTGGAGACGGTCTCGGGATTGCAATTCACCATGATCGATTCGTGGTCGAATTCCGACAGCGCGTAGGCCGCATGGCAACAGCAGTAGTCGAACTCTATACCCTGGCCGATCCGATTCGGACCGCTACCCAGAATCATGACTTTCTTGCGGTCAGTGGGGTCAGCCTCATTTTCCGACTCGTAGCTGGAGTAAAGATACGGTGTAAAACTCTCGAATTCGGCGGAGCAGGTGTCCACGCGATTGAACACCGCGGTGACGCCGAGCTCCATGCGCCGGCGCCGGACCGCGCCCGCATCAGTCCCAGTCAACTGGCCCAGGCGGGCATCCGAAAGTCCATCGCGTTTGGCGTCGAGAATCCGATCGCGCGAGAGCGAGGCCAGGCTTTGCCCGGAGAAACTGTGCTCGAAGTCCGCCAGTTCGCGAAGCTGCTTCAAAAACCACGGATCAATCGAGGTGATCTCGTGAATCTGTTCTACCGTCCAGCCTTGTTCGAGAGCAAAGCGGATATAGCCCAAACGCTCCGGATTCGGCGTGATCAGCCGCTGCCGGATGAGCTCCGGATCATAGCGCTCGGACGCCGCCGCCTTGCCCGTCTCCAGGCTTCGCAGGCCCTTTGCCAAGCGCTTGTTTGAAGGTGCGGCCGATGGCCATCACTTCGCCTACCGATTTCATCTGGGTTCCGAGAACCGGTTCGGCGCCCGGGAATTTCTCGAATTGCCAGCGTGGAATCTTGACCACGACATAGTCCAGGGTCGGCTCGAAACAAGCCGGCGTGACTTCGGTAATGTCGTTCTTAATTTCATCCAGACGATAACCCACGGCCAGCTTCGCTGCGATTTTCGCGATGGGAAACCCAGTGGCTTTGGAGGCCAGCGCGGAGCTGCGCGAGACGCGCGGGTTCATCTCGACGATCACCATGCGGCCGTTTTCGGGATTGATGGCGAACTGCACGTTCGATCCGCCCGTGTCCACGCCGATCTCACGCAGGCAGCGCAGAGAAGCGTCGCGCATCATCTGATACTCGCGATCGGTGAGAGTTTGCGCCGGCGCCACCGTGATGGAATCGCCCGGTGTGGACGCCCATCGGGTCGAAGTTTTCGATGGAACACACGATGATGGCGTTGTCGGCCAAATCGCGCATCACTTCCAGTTCGAATTCCTTCCATCCGAGCACGCTCTCTTCGATCAGCACTTCGTGGACCGGCGAGAGATCCAGCCCGCGTTCCAGAATCTCCGTGAGTTCTTCGCGGTTGTAAGCGATGCCGCCGCCCGAACCGCCCAGCGTGAAGCTGGCTCGCAGAATCACCGGATATCCGATGCGGTTGGCGAAGGCCAGCCCGTCGTCGACGTTATTCACCAGTTGCGATTGCGGCGTCTCCAGGCCGATTTTCCGCATCGCGTCCTTGAACATCAAGCGGTCTTCGGCTTTCTTGATGGATTCGATCTTGGCGCCGATCAGCTCCACGCCGTACTTGTCCAGCACGCCCGCGTCGGCCAGATCCACGGAAAGATTCAAACCGGTCTGGCCGCCGACAGTCGATAGCAGCGCATCCGGACGCTCGCGCCGGATCACTTCCTCGGCATAAGCAACGCTGAGCGGCTCCACGTAGGTGCGGTCGGCCAGGTCGGGATCGGTCATGATGGTGGCCGGATTCGAATTGATCAGCACCACTTCATAGCCGTCCGACCGGAGCGCCTTGCAAGCCTGCGCGCCGGAGTAATCGAATTCGCAGGCCTGTCCGATGATGATTGGCCCCGAGCCGACGATCAGGATTCGATGAATATCGTTGCGCCGTGGCATCTGTTAGCCAACTCCCGAATCTTTGATTAGCGTCATGAAATCGTCAAACAGATAATGCGAATCGTGCGGGCCGGGCGCTGCTTCGGGATGATATTGCACGCAGAACACGGGTTCGTTGCGATGCCGGAACCCCTCGAGCGTCTGGTCGTTCAGATTGACGTGCGTGACATCCACTTCGTTCATGTTGAGAGAATCGGGATCCACCGCGAATCCGTGATTGTGCGAGGTGATCTCCACCTTCTTGGTATAGCGATTCAGCACCGGATGATTCGCGCCGCGGTGTCCGAACTTTAGCTTGTAAGTCTTGCCGCCCAGCGCCAGGCCCAGAATCTGATGGCCCAGGCAGATGCCGAAAATAGGTTTCTTCCCGATCAGCTTTCGAACCTGCGCCGCCTGAAATTCCAGAGGCTCGGGGTCGCCGGGGCCATTCGATAGAAAGACCCCATCCGGATTCAGCGCCAGCACGTCTTCGGCCGGCGTGAGAGCGGGCACCACCGTGACACGTGCGCCAACGTGAACCAGCCGCCGCAAAATGTTGCGCTTGATTCCGTAATCGAACGCCACCACGTGACAAAATTGCTCAGCGGGTTTCAGCCAGCGGGTCGGAGGGGGAGCAAGCAGTCACCGGCTGATCCCAGTCGTAGCTGGACGTGGTGGAAACTCGCGTCGCCAGATCCAGGCCCGCCATGGATGGCGCATTCCTGGCGCGTTCGATCAGTTCGTCCCGGGTTCGAGAGCCCACCGACAGCACGCCCCGCATGACGCCGCGCGTTCGCAAATGACGCACCAGCGCTCGCGTGTCGATCTCCGCGGCTACCGGAATTCCATTGTCAGCCAGAAATTTTTCGGCGTTTTCTTCCGATCGCCAGTTGCTCGCCAGCCGCGAGAATTCACGAACCACCAATCCTTCGATATACGGCCGCGCCGCTTCCTGATCGTAGGCGTTGGCGCCATAATTTCCAATTTGCGGATTTGTCAGGACCACAATCTGGCCGGAATATGACGGATCGGTGAAAATCTCCTGGTAGCCGGTGATCGCGGTATTGAAGACAACTTCGCCCAGGCTGTCTTTCGGCGCACCAAAGCTCTTGCCCTCGAAGACCGTCCCGTCTTCCAGGGCGAGGATTGCAGCATTCAATTCGGATTGTCCTCCAGTGTTCTTGGGAAGGGGTGTCATTCATATTGAAGCATGTTGGAGCGCGAGGTTCAATAGGCGGGCGCTCAGCGTATAATTGGGAATCGTAATGTGTCAGATTGGAATATGACGTGTGGAGCGGTGACTATCTTTTCCTAATTCGCAATCTGGTGGAAAAGGACTTCAAGGTCCGCTACCGGAATATGTCGCTGGGCGTCCTTTGGTCGCTGCTGAATCCCTTGATCATGATGGCGCTGCTCACCTTCATCTTCACCAAGATATTCGCGCAGCCGCACGAGAGGAATTTTCCGCTGTCCGTTCTGTGCGGTTTGGTGCCATTCAATTTTTTCACGGTGGCCTGGGTTACGGGAACCACCTCGGTGCTAGAGAGCGCGGCGCTGATCAAACGGGTGCCGGTCCCGCGGCAAGTGTTCCCGATCGCCAGCGTCCTTTCGAATTGCTTGCATATGTTGATACAGATCGCGCTGCTGCTCGGGATCGTCCTGATCTACGGACGCGGCGTAAACATACATTGGTTTTGGCTGCCGCTGATCTGGGGGCTGGAGATTCTATTCGTAATGGGATTGACTCTGGCTTTTTCGGCCATCAATGTTTACGTGCGGGATACACGTTATGTGGTGGAGTCCACCAATACCGTTCTCTTCTGGCTAGTCCCGATATTCTATTCATTCGCGCTCATCCCGATGCGCTTCCGCGGTCTGTATGAAATTAATCCGGTGGCTGCCCTGGTGATGATGATGCGGAACGTATTGCTCGATGGCCACGCGCCCGCTAGTTCTACATTGATTCGCCTTGCCACCGTGTCGGTGATCATGTTCGGGACCGGAGTCCTGGTTTTCAAGAAGTTGAAGGATGGTTTTTATACCCGACTGTAGGCCCGCATGCCGCTGATCGATTTTCAGAACGTTTCCAAGTGGTTTCCCCACAGCACGGGACGCCACCTATTGCGGACTCACATCGCGCGCTGGTTTGGCAGCGTGCATCATGAGCCATTTTACGCGCTGCGGAATGTGTCTTTCCGTTTGGAGGAAGGCGAGAGTCTGGCGATCGTCGGTTCCAACGGCGCCGGCAAGAGCACCCTGCTGAGCCTGGCGGCGGGCCTTGCTAGGCCGGACGAAGGTACGGTAAGAGTCAATGGGCGGATGGCGGCGCTACTGGAATTGGGCGCCGGATTTCATCCCGATCTCACCGGCGCGGAGAACCTGGTCCTCAACGCGGCGCTGCTGGGCCTCTCGAAACGCAAGACCAACGATCTTTTTGACAGCATCGTTGAGTTTTCCGGAATCGGCGAATTCATCGACGATCCGCTGCGGACCTACTCCAGCGGCATGATCATGCGGCTGGCCTTCTCGGTCGCTATTCAATGCGAGCCCGATATTCTCCTGATCGACGAGGTTCTGGCCGTCGGGGACGCGAAATTTCAAGAGAAAAGCAGAGAGGCTCTGGTGTCCTTTCGCCGAGCCGGCAAATCGATGCTCTTCGTATCGCACTCGCCCTCGTCTGTCCGCGGCGATGTGCGACCGCGCTCTTTGGATAGACCATGGTTCGGTGATGATGGACGGCGACGTAAAAGATGTGCTGGCCGCCTACGAAGGCCGCGCCGTCATGCAGCAACGCACCTGATCAGTTCTTCCGCAATCGACTCGTGGGCAAACGAACCAAGAACAATTCGATCAAGACCGCCACGGCCGAAAAGAGCACTAGGGAGCGGAATGGCCCGCGCGGCTGCGAGCCAGGCTGGAATCGAAGAGCTTGCTGTTGGCGGCCGCGGCTATGTTCATCGCCACACTCCGCATTGTGGCTACTTATCCCGTATTCAACCACACCATCGACGAACCAGCCCATATCGCTTGTGGAATGGAGTGGCTGTCGAAGGGAACTTATCAGCTGGAACCTCAGCATCCGCCGCTGGCAAGAGTTTTCTCGGCGCTCGGCCCTTTTCTCGCGGGGGAACGCAGCCGAGGCCGCAAGGGAATCTATTTCGAAGGCGCCGCAATCCTGTACCAAAGCGGGAAGTACGAGCGAAATCTGACGCTTGCCCGCCTCGGAACGCTGCCCTTCTTCTGGCTCGCGTGCGTGGTCGTTTATCTGGCGGCAGCGCGCTGGTACGGGAAGGCGCAAGCGGCGCTCGCGGTGATTTTGTTCACGCTGCTGCCGCCCATACTCGCGCACGCCTCTCTGGCGACTACCGACATGGCGCTTACTGCCACGCTCGGCTTAGCTCTATTCACTCTGGTCGTTTGGGCGGAAAATCCAGCGCCCGGAATAGGCCTGGGCGCGTTGATGGGCTTCTGTTGCGCGCTGACGTTCTTATCCAAGTTCTCCAGTCTGGCGTTTCTTCCGGCCTGTGTCGGCCTGATGCTGGGATGGACGATCGTCTCCGAGCGAAGCCTCGCGCCGTTGCGCCGATTGGTTACCGTGCGGCACGCACTTTCGTTCCTGATGGCGTTGTCGGTTTGCGCCGTCACCGTATGGGCGGCTTACCGGTTCCACGTAAGGGACGGCGTGCCTGCTCCCGAACTTTTCGCCGGCATTCGGCAGGCCTCTGGACACCAAGCCGCCGGACACCCTTCGTATCTGCTGGGGGCTCGCAGTTTGTCCGGATTCTGGCTCTTCTACCCGGTGGCCCTGGGAGTGAAGACTCCCTTGGCCTTCCTGGGCTTGCTGGCCGGCGGAATCGCGCTGGCGTGGCAAAGACGAAAGAACTTGGCTTGGTCCATGCCCTTGGCGTGTATCGCCGGGATCCTGGCAGTCGGACTTTATAGCCGCATCAATATCGGAACGCGGCACGTACTTCCCATCTATTTCTTCTTCGCGCTGCTAGCTGCCGCTTGCACCTGGGAGTGGCTGGGGAGGGCTTCGGAGCGCGGCTGGTTGGGCTGGACGGTGGTGGTTCTGGCGGGATGGCTGGTTGTTTCGGGCGTCTGGAACCACCCCGACTATCTGGCCTATTTCAATGAATTGGCCGGGGACGAACCGGAGCGGATTCTGGCGGACTCCGATCTCGACTGGGGCCAGGATATGCTGCGCCTCAGCGCTCGGTTGCGCGAGCTAGGCGCGACCTTCAGTAGCGTTTAACCCTCTCATCATTGCGTACCTGCACGATTATCATGGCTTCCCAACCATCGAGGGAAGCGACCCCGGATCCCCTTCCCCAGGCTGGAACGCCGTCAGCATCACGGTTTGGAAGGTTGCGCGCATGGGGCTGATGGAAAAGCAAAAGGAATTGCGTCTGTGGCCCGATCTGGCGAAACCGAGAGAGCGCGTGGGGCGTGGCACTCTTCTCTACTACTTTGAACCCGAGGCTCCCCCGCAGAAGCCAGTGCAATAATCACCTGCCAGGGTCGGATTGCGGCGGGACGTAGTACAGCAGGATAGAGCGTCCAACCCTTTCCGTCGGCTTGACGACGTCCGGCCAGGTACTTCCGTTCGGGTCGTCACTCGGCAGTCCCATCCGATTCAGCTTCCAATGCGTCACCTGCACCGCGTTCCATCCCGGAGCGGGAGCGTCGGCGTCGTTTTGCTGGTGAGGCGGGAACCCGTGCGACGCTAGACTGATCGAAATGGAAGGCGTGAACGTGACGCCCGGCGCGTTGAGGTCGCGCAACCGCTCTCCCAGGCGCTTGATGTCCTGTCCCCAATCGAGATCCGAATCCACCACGATGTGCTCCGGGCTGTCGCCGGCCAGGGCGTTGAAATAGGCCAGATAGTCCGGGTGAGCCGCCAGGGAACTGACTACCAGCCAGCCGGTTGCAGCGGCAGCGGTCCAAAGAGCCCACTTCCGGCTACGGCTCTCCTGGAGCAGCCAGAGCGCGCCTCCTGCGGCGATAATCGCGAAAAACGGAAACGCCGGTAGGATGTGGCGAAGTCCGATATTGATTCGCGACGACATCGCCACGGCGAGAATCGCCGCTGAAATCACGACCGCCAGCGCGAAAGGCCACGCTGCGGGCGGACGCACGGGCCTCCGCCATAGACCAATCGCTGCTAAGACCAGCATGCCCAAGGGCAGCTTGACCGCGATCAATACCGGGAAGTAGTCCCACCAACCCCCCTTGCGCAACTCGCCCAGGAAATAAGAAAGATGGCCCCGCGCGTTGTGTTCCATCACCGACTTCACGCCGGAATACAGTTCGGGGAATGGAACGCTGAACGGAATCCAGACGGTCTTCCCGAAAGAAAAACGATAGCCCGCCCATATGATGATCAAACTCAACAGCGCCGCCAATCCAATCCAGGGCAGGCTCGACGCGAACCGCCGCGTGATGTCAGAGACCGCCGGCCGCGTGGAATACAACCAATACGCAATCGCCGCGATTGCCGCCGCGGGATAAAACGCTAGCGCCGAGAACTTGGTGATCACCATCAGACCCATCGCGACGCCCAGCCACAGCGCGCGCTTCAGCCCTGGCTCCTCCAGCAATCGCACGGACGCATAGGTTGCGGCTGCAAAACACGCCGTGACACCCATATCGGTGGTGGACAGTCCCGCATGCGCTAACACAGTTGGCGTCATGCTGAAAATCAAAACGCTAAGCGCCGCGCCGCCCGGGCCCAGAATCCGCCGTCCCCATAGGAACACCATCCAACAGGCCAGCCAGAAGAACGGCAGATTGCCCGCGCGCGACAATGCCAGCCGAAGATCGTAGTGGCCGCCTCCATAGAGGATGGTGTCGCCTTCCATGAAGAGGTCGCCTTGCTTGTTGGAGCGTGCTCCTGCCAGGTAGGGCCCCAGCGCTACCAGGATGCGGGTGAGCGGAGGGTGCTGATGCTCATAACGATAGGTTCCCTGATCCAGCCACTGCATCCCGGACGCGATGTGGGCCGGTTCATCGGAAGTGTGGTTGAACACGGTATAAGTTGACACGATGCGGACGGTGCCGAGGACGATCAGAGCGAGCGTGATCGCTGTGGCGCGGCGTGCTAGAAACGACTCCAGACGTTCGGAAAACGGCGGCGAGGATTGGATGGCGGCCGGAGGGTTTGCCGCTGCGCTTTTCTTGCGGGTCTTGGCCACAGAACATCAATGATAAAACAGGATTGCTACAATCGAGAGTCGTTTAGCAATCCATGCCGAAAGTTTCGAGAAAGAAGACCCGCGTCTCGCCGCCCCAGGCCGAGAGCAAACCTGAAAAGAAGATCACCGATCGCTGGCCCATCTTCGGCCCACTGATCCTTTTGGCCATGACCTTGATCTGCTATTGGCAGCCCATGACGTCTAGTGAAACGTCGATCTTGTGGGATGCGGCGGACTACTTTCAGGTGATCCAGAACTACCTCTCGCAGGAGCTGCACGCCGGACGCATTCCCTTTTGGTCGCCGTATCCGTGGTCGGGCTATCCGTTTCTCGCCGACCCGCAGGTGGGCGCCTGGTATCCACTCAACTGGCCTTTCTTCCTGGTCGGTGTTTCCCCGCACCTGCTGGTGGTCGAACACTGGCTACACGCGCTACTGGCCTGTCTTGGCGCCTACTTCCTTGCCTGGAGGTTGTTGCGTCACCGACAGGCCGCAGTGCTGGCCGGGCTCTGCTACGGCCTTTCAGGATTTTTTGCCGGACACAGTTCGCACACGCCCATGCTGCAGGGCGCCGCTTGGATGCCGTGGCTGCTGTTGCTGCTCGATCTTGCTGTAGAATCGCACCCGCTGCGCTATACGGTTCTCGGCGGACTGGCAGCGGGAATGCTCATTCTGGCCGGCCACTTTCAGACCGCCTTGTACAGCTTCTTGGCGCTCGGTCTGTTCGCTGTCGCGCGAGTCGTTTTCGAACCTCGTCGATGGCTCCAAATTCTGGGGATCGCCCTGGCTTTTCCTGTAATCGGAACGCTGCTTTCTGCCATTGGCACCGGACCGGGCCTGGAATTGACCGTGAATTCGATCCGCACCGCTCTTAGCGCCACCACCCGGCATGAAGGAGTGATTCCGTTTGCTGCACTGTCTACCCTGCTGTCGCCCGATTTCTATGGCGTGTTCTCTGGCAACTATCATGGGCCGGAGGACATTACCCAATACTATTTCTACGCGGGAATTCTGCTGCTCCCACTCGCAATCTTCGGTTTGCGCGATCGCCGTTTGCGTATCGCCGGGCTGCTCCTCGTCGTCCCCACCATTTGGTACGCCATGGGACAAACCGCCGGCCTCTACCGGCTGCTGGCTTTGCTGCCGGGTTTCAGCAGCGTTCGCGCTCCTGTGAACATTTGGTTTGTGCCGTCCCTCGGTCTGGCACTGCTGGCGGCGGCGGGATTGACGGCGATGGTTCAGAAATGGCCGATACACTGGCTGCCCGCGGTGGTCCTGGTCTTTTTTTGCGCCGACCTCTTTTACCATCAGTCCGCCGCCAATCCACTAGCCTATTCACGCCAGACTTATGAGGAGCTGTACGGTTCCAAGGAGGAGCTCTTCCGCCAGGCTGTGGCCAGCTCGTTGCCTCCGCTCACCCGCTTCGACGGCGGCGAATCGCTTCCAAGTTTTGGTCCCTTGGGCCATTATTTCGACCAGCGAACGGAGGTGACCTACGGGTATGGACCCTTGCAGCTATCGCGATATACGGCATTTCTCTCTGCCATGCGTTCCAACCGCGATCTACGCAAGGATCTCAACGTAAGCCGTTGGCTCGATCGCCGTACGGGCGATATCCACGTGCTAAACGACCCGCTCCCGCGAGCAAATTTCCCCAAGGAACTGCTCCGCTTCAGTACAGAGGACGAAGGCAGGCAGCGCTTGGCGACCATGGACCCTTGGCGTCAGGCGTTGGTCCCGGCCGGAATCCAGGTAACGGCGCAGGACGCAAACGGCGCTGCGGACGTGCGCGAATTCACACCCGGTCACTATCGAATCCACTACAGGTGCATGGCGCCGAGTTTGTTACGCGTGAGCAACGCCTATTTTCCGGGATGGAGCGCGAAAACCGGCACGCAGGATCTATCCGTTGTGCCAGTCGATGTGGCTTTGATCGGGATCGTGACGCCGGCCGGCGAAGGCGATCTGGTATTGGATTACCATTCCACCTATTTCGTAACTTCTATGCTGGTCACTCTCGCGTCGCTGCTCGGGTGCGTTGGTTTGCTGATATTCGACGTTCGCTCACGAGCCGGAAAGCTTGCCGGCTAGCGGAGCCGCCACTTCGCTGCCCCAGCGCTCCGCCAGATCGGTATGAATGCCAAACTGGTCCAGCACACGCATCACAATGTGATCCACCATCTCTTCGATCGATCGCGGATGATTGTAGAACGCCGGCACCGGCGGAAGAATCACCGCGCCCATGCGTGAAAGCTTCAACATATTCTCCAGATGGATGTCGTTGAGCGGCGTTTCGCGCACCACCAACACCAGCTTGCGGCGCTCCTTAAGAACCACATCGGCGGCCCGGTGGACTAAGTGCTCGCCTTGGCCGCTTGCGATCGCTCCCAGTGTCCGCACGCTGCACGGCGCGATCACCATGCCGGCCGTCAGGAACGATCCGCTCGACACCGCCGCGCCCTGATCGCTTGCCGCGTAAGAATACGCCGCCATTTGACGGACCCGATCCAGCGTGTACGAAGTCTCTTGCGCCAGCGTGTGAGCGCCCCATTTGCTGACGATCAAGTGTGTTTCAACGCTCGATCCCTGCAACGCCTCCAGTAGCCGGATCCCGAAGATCGCGCCCGTGGCGCCGGTGATTCCGACTACTAAACGTTGCGGTTGTTGCTCGGACATTCGAAGTGCTCTCGAATCCGATCGTAACAGGAAACGTCGAATTAGGCGTCCGGCTTCCACTGTAAACCGGCGGTGAACTCGGCGCCCACCGCATAGTTCGATGCCTTGGTACGCAGACAATAGCGTACCGATGCGTTGCCCACCAGTCCTAGCTTTACGTGCGCGCAATGTCACGTAGCTGTGCAGCGGCGGCGCCTCTGGCATGTGCAACCGCATGCCGGATTTGGAAATATCGACGGCTTGCGCATTGGCAAACTTGTTTTCGCCTTGCGCATCGCGCCAAATCACCGTGACCTTGTGCTCACAAGGCGATCGGTCCTGGCGGCGTAAATCGTTCCGGGTTCCCATAATTCGATCCCCACTCCAACCTTAGTCCCGAATTCAGGCAAACACCATGGAACGTTGGTTCCATTACGAAATCGCCAATCGTACTAATGTACGTTGACGGAGTAGGGCATCACTTTTAGAAAACCCTGCTGCGAAAGCGCTTGCCACGGCAGCCGGCCGAGAACTTTTTCCAATCGTGATTCCACCGCGCGCATTTCAACGCTCGATGACGCGTCCATCTGGCTCTTAAGAAACAAGTCAAACACGCTGCGCTTTCCCGGGTAGGGAACCAGGGTCACGCGTTCGGACGGCGCCATATGCGCTTGCTGTTTCAGCACTTCGATGGCGCGATCCAGCCCGCCCAGCTGATCCACCAGGCCATTTTGTTTGGCTTGCGCTCCCAGCCAAACGCGTCCTTGCGCCAGCGGCTCAATTTGATCGAAAGGTTTCTTGCGGCCGTCCGCCACGCGGCTAACGAAGGCGCGGTAAAAGGCGTCGATTTGACTGGTGATTTTCTGCCGGTCGGCATCGCTCAGCGGGGCATAATCGGAATCGATGTCCGCATAGCGGCCTCGCGTCAGCAGCTGCTTATTCACGCCCGACTTTGTCGTACAGGCCATGCAGGCTGAGCCGCGCGAAAATCACGCCGATGGAGCCGGTGAGCGTGTTCGGATAGGCAACAATCGGATCGCCGGTGGCCGCCACGTAGTATCCACCCGAAGCCGCTTCGTCGCTCATCGAGATCACCAGCGGTTTCTTCTTGCTGAGATTCTTCGCCTCGTGCAGGATCTCATCGGAAGCCACGGCATCGCCGCCCGGAGAATCGATCCTCAGAATCACGCCCTGGATGGACGAATCGTTTTCCACCTGCTTCAGCAGTTTGATGAATCCGGTTCCGGTGAAACTGTCGTCGTCCGCGGATTCATTGCCCGAACCCTGCGTGATGGTTCCTTCTCCCACCACCAGTGCGATCCGGCGGCCCGCGCCGGCCGACAGAAGCGGAGCCTTCAAGTAGGCTTTGCCCGAAACCTTCTTCAACTCGCTCTGCTTCAGGCGGGTCTGCATGTCGATTTCTGCCTGGTCTTCATAGCCCAGCGCATCGATCAAACCCGCGGAAAGCGCATCGCGCGCGACGAACGGGCCATCGTCCAACAAAGCGCGCACCGCGTCCGGCTGCTTCTTTCGGCCTTGCGCGATGGTGGCGATCAAGTCTCCGTAATACTGATCAAGAATCGCATTCAATACTTCGCGCGTCTCGGGCGACATGGACGTTTGCGTAAGAATGTCGCCGGCGTCTTTGTATTTGCCCGCATGCACTACGTCCGCTTTGACGCCTATCTTGTCGAGGGTGTCCTTGAAGTACATCGATTCCACGCGCAGACCCTTCAGATCGATCGAGTCTTCCGGAGAGACGAAGATTTTGTCCGTGGCCGACGCCAGATAATACTCGCGCGCCGACGGGCCCCGTGGAGATACGTGATAATCGGCTTGCCGGATTTCTTGAATTCCAAAATCTCATCGTGGATCTCCTGCATCTTGGCCCATCCGATATTCAGTCCGCGAGGCTCAAACAGGATGCCGTGAATGCGCGGATCAGCCGCGGCCCGGCGGAATGTGTCCCACACTTGTTCAACCGATAGCGGCGTCTGGCTTTGGAAAATCGAGAGCGAATCGCAATCGGGATCTCCGCGGGCAAACGCTCCGGCACGTCGCCCTCCAGATTCATCACCAGCGTGGACCCATCGGCGATGCTGACCGGCCGGTTGGCGTACGAACCCGGCGAAGCGCACCATCGCGAAGATCAGAATCAGCAGCGTGAGGCCGCACAGCAGAACGCCGATTATCAAACCGATCAGGAAGTTTTTCATAACGCGCCACTCATTCTACACCGCCGGGCTCTCGTAAACGGCCATTGGTTTACCCTGCTCGTCAACTACATATCGGATCGCCGCCGACACATGTTCGGGCTTCCACAACCAACGGGTGCTTCCATGTCTTGCCCACCTCTTGCGCGTCCGTTCATCCAAGCCCGCCCGGTTCAAATAACGGCTGGCGTATGATTTCAGATCATTCATTACTCTTTCAGGGCGACCCTCGGCTCCTATGACGACATGAACGTGATTGGTTCTCACATGGGCTGCTAGAAGGGTCCACGAGTGCGCCGCGCAACGTTCGTGCATTGAAGCAAGTACTGCGTCCCGGCGCCTCTTATCCATGTGAAAGGGCGGCTGGTCCATGCGTCGCAGCTCCGCGGAAACTCTCTCCGGATTACTTTCCAATGTACGGCTTCCTGGCAGATTGTGCTCTTTATCTACAGAGCCAGATTCATCTCCGTGCAAGTGGCAGCCGTAACGCGCGAATGTGATCAAGTACGTCATGCCTTGTCCGCTTCCTGCGGTCGCGGCTCTGATCCCATCCTACCGAGCCGCGACCAAAGGAAGCGGTCCCATCGGCGATATATTATGAGAGCTGCCATGTCATCGAACGCCATCGACTCCGTTCTCAACGAACAGCGCGTCTTCGAACCCTCCGACGAGTTCCGCGCGGGAGCCCAAATTAAAAGCCGCGCCGATTACGACCGCCTCTACAAGGAAGCCAAGGAAGATCCCGAAGGATTCTGGGCGAAAATCGCCCGCGAGCTGCATTGGTTCAAGCCCTGGGACCGCGTACTGGAATGGAATCTCCCGTTCGCCAAATGGTTCATCGGCGGCCAGCTCAACGTTTCCTACAATTGCCTGGACCGCCACGTCGCCACCTGGCGCAAGAACAAAGCCGCCATCCTGTGGGAAGGCGAGCCGGGCGATTCCCGCACGCTCACCTATCAGCAACTGCTGCGCGAAGTCTCCAAATGCGCGAACGTGCTGAAGTCGCTGGGCGTTGCCAAAGGCGACCGCGTCGCCATCTATATGGGCATGGTTCCCGAGCTGCCCATCGCGATGCTGGCGTGCGCGCGAATCGGCGCAGCGCACACCGTAGTGTTCGGCGGATTTTCAGCACAGGCCTTGATCGATCGCATCAACGATTGCGGTGCCTCGGCCGTGATCACGCAAGACGGAGCGTTCCGCAGAGGCGCCGAAGTGAAGTTGAAAGAAGCCGTGGACCAGGCGCTGCCGCAGTGTCCCACCGTGAAAGGTGTTTTGGTTTACAAGCGTACCGGGAGCAACGTCACCATGCAGCCCGGCCGCGATCACTGGTGGCATGAGCTGATGGAGACCGCCTCCGACGATTGCCCGGCTGAGCCGCTGGACGCCGAGCATCCGCTCTATCTGCTCTATACCTCCGGCACCACCGGCAAGCCCAAAGGCATTCTGCACACCACCGGCGGCTACTCGGTCGGCTCCTACATCACTGCGAAATGGGTTTTCGATCTGCGGGAAGAAGACACCTACTGGTGTTCCGCCGACATCGGCTGGGTCACCGGCCATACTTACGTCGTCTATGGAATGCTGCAGAACGCCGCCAGCATTGTGATCTATGAAGGAGGGCCCACATGGCCCGAGCCCGATCGATTCTGGCGCATCATCGATAAGTACAAGGTCAGCATCTTTTACACCGCGCCTACTTCCATTCGCGCGTTCATGCGGCTGGGCGAGCAGTGGCCTCGCAAGCACAGTCTCAATTCGCTACGCCTGCTCGGCAGCGTCGGAGAGCCCATCAATCCCGAAGCCTGGATGTGGTATCGCGAGGTGATCGGTCACGGCCGCTGCCCCATCGTCGACACCTGGTGGCAAACCGAAACCGGCGCCGCGATGATTTCGCCGCTTCCAGGCGCGATCGCGACCAAGCCGGGTTCAGCCACCCTGCCTCTGCCTGGTGTGATCGCCGATGTGGTTACTCGCGAAGGCGTCAGCGTGCCTCCCGGGTCCGGCGGATTCCTGGTCATCAAACAGCCCTGGCCCTCCATGTTGCGGACCATTTACGGCGATCCGGAGCGCTTCAAAGAACAATATTGGTCGCAGATCCCCGGTATGTATTTCGCGGGCGACGGCGCGCGCATTGATTCCGACGGGTATTTCTGGCTGATGGGCCGCGTAGATGATGTGTTGAACGTGGCCGGCCATCGGCTAAGCACCATGGAGATCGAATCGGCCCTGGTGGCGAATCCGATGGTGGCCGAAGCCGCGGTCGTAGGTCGTCCTGACGAAATCAAGGGCCAGGGCATTTCCGCCTTCGTCACGCTGAAGGCCGGACAGGCGCCCAGCGACGAAAACAAGAATCTCTTGCGCTTGTGGGTGGCCAAGGAAATTGGCCCAATCGCGAAGCCCGATGACATCCGTTTCACCGATTCGCTCCCGAAAACGCGCAGCGGAAAGATCATGCGCCGCCTATTGCGCGAACTAGCGACCAATGGTGAAGTGAAGGGCGACACGACCACGCTGGAAGATTTCTCGGTGCTCGCCAAGCTGGCCGCCGACGACGACTAGATCTTTATCTGCGTTTATCGGCGTTCATCCGCGGCTAAGTTGCCTGCTGCAGCTTCGCAACCATCGCACCGACTTTCAATGACGCATCCAACGCAAATCGAGCCGCGGCTTTTTCATTCGTGATCCAATGCAGCGCGCTGCTAATCGCGCACCCGCACTCCGAACAATCCGGATCGCCGCCGAACACGCAAGGCTCAACCCGCGTCCGAAGGTCCGCCGTATAATTCGCCGAAACACGGGCAAAGGCGCAGTCCTCGGGGCTCGATGGCGGACTCAAAATCGCTCGCGCCATCCCCGCCTTGATCAGAAACTTCGGATACTTCGCCGCCAGCCCGGGAATCGCTTCCGCCAGGCGCATCCGGTCTTCCGGCGTCAATCGCTCCGCGCTCTGCTCGCCGCGCTGCGGAGTGTACACGCTCATCCAGATGCGCCGGACTTCCTCGCGCGCGCTCCAAAATTCCAGGTAGCGCTCGGCATACTCAAGATCCTGCACGTGCGCCCGAACCGCCGTCCAGTGAATATAAACCTTGCTCCCGGCAATATTCCGGAGAATGCGCTCGTAGGTTGCCGGCTTGCGGCGAACGTCGTGATGCTCCGGCAATCCATCCACCGAAATTGCGATGGTCACGCGCGGCAGCGACGTCCATTCGAAAGGTATCGGAATTACGCCGCTGGTAACCACCATGGTGTAAATGCCGCGCTCGCTCAGGATCGGCAGCAACTGGCTGAGCTCGCGATGCCGCATCATCGGCTCGCCTCCCACTAAGCTCAGCTGCATGGGATCGTGCTGGTCCACCAGCTTCAAAATGCCCTGAACCAGATCGTCGCCCCGCGCATCCGACAATTGCGTCAGCGTCACTCCTCCGCCCAGATGCCGGTCGCCGTAGGCGTAACAACCCGGACAACTCAGCGGGCACTCGCTCGTGATCTCAATGGAAAGCAGCGGCAGTTTGCCGCGCAACAGTTTGCCCCAGCCTGCAATGAAATCTCCACCACGCATAAAAACTGAGATGCGGCACGCGGCAAGAAGGTGTACAGAAAGTGTTAACTTTGGATCGCTCCGGCTGTAAAACTGAGTAAGTCGCCGCGTTGGCGAGCTAACTCTTTCAGACGTTCCGAGTCCCCGGCGAGCTGGCAAAGTTGAAATAACGTCGGACTGGCATCCATGTTACTTAGATGATCCATCGAGATCTGCATGGCATCTTTATAACGCTCCAACCGCACCAGGAGAGCCACCAGCACTTGTGCGGATCGAATCGCCGACGCCGGGTCCTTGTAAGCCGCAATCTTCGCGCTGAAGTGCCCGATCGCGGCGTCGATATCTTCACCAACCAACGCGCGCAAGTAAGTGGCGTGGTCAGCGATAGATATCTTCAAATGGCGGCTCGCCGCGCATCTTGAACTGCTGGGACAAATGCGCGCCATATTCGCATAGCTCCAGCGCCAGGCGAATCGCGGCCGGATCCAACAAATCCACCGCGAACCGGATCACATTAATTACGTGCGACGTGTCGACATACGCGTCGTACTCGCCGAATAGCCAGTCGCGGCCGGCGATCAGCTCGCGAATGCCGGTGGTGACTGGCGCAGCGCCTTCCCGCTGTCCGATCGCTCGCTTCAGATTCGCCGCCAGCTCTTCATGCAGCGTGCGCACTAACAAGATCAAGCACGCCTCACGATGTTCCAGATCCGGAAATTGCTCGAAATAAGTAATCGCGCGGCAGATACCATGTTGCGCGATCATCAGCTCGAGGCCCTTGCGCGGATGAACCCGCTCGCGCAGCGCGATGTCAATCAAAGCTTCTATGTGATCGCCTGCCTCTGCCGTTTCAATGGCGGTAGCGATGGTTTCGCGGTCGCCGATTGCGCGAAAATACGGCCAGGCATGCGGAATATCGCCGTCGCTCAGAAACAGCGCCCCGGTTTCCCGCGCAGCCGCTCTCACCGCAGCTTCATAACTGCTGCGCCCTGGCTCCGGCAGATCTTCGATCGCGCCCAGTTGAATCAGAGGCAGCCCCAATTCCAGGCGCTTCTGCATCAGGCGCGTTTCGAACAGCCTTGGATATTGTTTTTCGGCGAGAAATTTGAGCGCCAGTAAATCCAAAGCGGACGCAGGGCCGTCCGAAGCCACAGTCTGCTCGATCAGATGATACGGATCGTCGCTCATTCTGGTGGGGCGGACGCCCTCGTCCGCGCCGGACCCCCAGGTCCGGCCATATGAATCAGCAACTAGCCCCCGATCGCGTACATCGGGCGCGGCGGAGCAATAAATTTGGCCGAATTGATCTCATGCCCCAGCCACTTTTTGTGTATGGTTTCGCGAATGGTCGCCGCGATTTCCGCGTCCGGCGCGCCATTGCGCAGCAAAGCCCGAACGTCGGTCTCTTCGATGGCGAACAGGCAATAGCGCAGCTTGCCGTCGCTGGTCAGCCGGATGCGATTGCAATTCAAGCAGAATGGGCGCGTAACGGATGCGATGAACCCCACGCTGCCCCCTCCATCCGCGTATCGATATTCGGTGGCCGGCGCGCGCGGATCGCAGGCTGGGAATCTCTTCGAGCGGCGAAATCTCCCGTGACAGCGTTTCAATGATTTCGTCCGCCGACAGCACGTTTCCGCGCGCCCACAACCCCTGCGAATCCAACGGCATAAATTCGATGTAGCGGATTTCGATCCCCCGCTCGCGGCCGAACCGGGCCAATGGAACAATGTCTGGTTCCACCAGATTTTTCACCGCTACGGCGTTGATCTTGATCGGGCCGAACCCTATTCGCTCCGCCAGGTCGATACCTTCCAGCACCTTGCCCAAGTCATCCCGGCGGGTAATCTTGAGGAAACGTTCCCGATCCAGCGTGTCCAGATGGACATTCAGCCGCCGCAAACCCGCGTCGTATAAAGCTTGGGCATGCTTTGCCAGCAGAACGCCGTTGGTGGTGAGCGCCAGATCGCGTACGCCTGGGATCGCGGAGAGCTTTCCGATCAGCACCGGAAGATCCTTGCGCACCAGCGGCTCGCCGCCCGTTACCCGAATCTTATTCACTCCCAGCGACACCGCAACGCGCGCGAAACGCTCGATCTCCTCGAACGAGAGAATCTGCTCGCGCGGCGCGTACTTTTGGCCTTCTTCCGGCATGCAGTAAAAACAACGAACATTGCAGCGATCCGTCACACTGATCCTGAGATTGTTGTGAAGCCGGCCGAACGTGTCGAGCAGAGGCAGATTGTTAAGGGCTGGCTGATCGGTGATGGACGTGATTGCTGTCATCGGAAAAAAAGAGCCGCACATTTATTGTAACAAGGCCTACATGTATGTATACTAAAAACACCCCGTCCTGGTTTACCTACAAGAGGTCCGTACTATCCATGTTTCGCCTGTTGTTCCCTGTTTTTTCCTTCGTCGTGCTTGCAGTTCCTTCGCTCGCCGGCGCCACCACGTTGAATTGCTTTCCTTCGGCCACGCCCCAGGTTGTTCATGGCGAAGGTATCACCGAAAGGACCGGCGACCTGGTCTTCAGTTGTGGCGGCGGCACGCCAGACGCCACCATAACAGCTAATCTTTTCATTTTTCTAAACGTCAGCATCACCAATCGTTTGGCCGACGATGCATCGGGTACATTCCAGGGCATCCTCCTAACCGCCGACAATGGTTCGGGTCCGCAACCCATTACCGCGCCGCCAACACAGGTCGGAAACGGCTCCCTGGTGTTTAATGGCGCAACTTTCACCTTGTCTTCAACCGGTTCGGTGACTTTGCGATTGTCCGACCTCCGCGCCGCTGCCAGCGAGTTGAAGTTCGCGGCGAACAGCACCATCCAGGTATTGATCGGTTTCAATCCTAACAACGTCGTGGCCCTAGCAAACAACCAGCTCATTGTGGGTATCCCGGAGCATGGCCTCTACGCCGGGTATTCCACCAAGCTGATCTGCAGCCAGAGCGGATCGCCGCTGCCGGCGGACACGTCGAGTTTCGCGAGTTTCATGGCCTCTGGCGCCGCGTTCAGCTCAACCCGCTTCACCGAAGGTTTCGCGGATTCCTTCGGACCGCTCAGCGCCCCGGAAAACTTAAACGCCGATACGGGAACGCGCATGATTGTGCAATATTCCGGATTTCCGGCCGGTGCCCGCCTGTTTGTTCCAACCGCGATTGCGGGGTCCGATGCCACCCAGCCGACCGCGGGAGGCGACCTCGGTTTTGCCCCTTCGGGCGGCAAGTACACCCCCGGAGGGAATTCGTCGTTGCTGCTCTCGTTCGTACAGAATGCCAACGCGAATGGCGCTGGTGGAACGCCCCAATTCACTCCTGGAACCCCGGGATCCGGCACCGTGAGCCTCGATTCGATGAGCGAAGTTATTCTGACCAATGGCGCCGGTGTCGCGGTTTACGAAGTGATGGATGCCAACGCATCCATTCAGGAAAGCGCTCAGTTTCCGACATTTCTGGCGCTGACGCCGTTCAGCGGCAACTCCGTCCAAACCTCGGAAGACGTCTCGCTCGCGCCCGTTTCCACCGTCCAGATGCCGACCGCGAAGGATCCTATTCCCCGCTTCTTGCAAATCGAGATTCCGGAGGATTGCACGATCGTTGGCGATTGCAACGCCAATTATTTCCCCCGGTTGTCGGTGTTGGACACGTCGCTGAGCTATACGGCCCAAGCCGGCGGCCAGACCCAGACACAATATCTCGCGATCAAGAATGCGTCCGGCGGTGTGCTGCAATGGACGGCGTCCGTCACCTACACCAACGGCAGCGGTTGGCTGAATTTCTCGCCGACGCAAGGTGGAAATAATACCGGCATGCGCATCGATGCGATTCCGGGGACCCTGACGCCAGGCATCTACAACGCAATATTGACGATTGACGCCGGGCCTTTGGCCGGTTCGCACGATCTTCCCATCACCCTAACCATTACGCCCGCGGGGCCGCCCACGGTTCAGCCGCCCTCCTTGCAATCGGTGGTCAATGCGGCGACGTTTGTGGCCGGCGACGTTGCTCCCGGCTCCATTGCGACGCTTACCGGAACGCAATTCTCCGGCAAGGTAGTGACCGTGACGTTCGGCGGCCTGCCTGCCCAGGTACTCTTCGCCAATGCGACCCAGATCAACGTGATCGTGCCGGCGGGCCTGAGCCCCAAGACATCCGCGCAGGTGATTGTTACGGTTGACGGTACGGCCAGCACGCCGCTCACCGCCAGCCTGGCGCCTTTCGCACCCGGCATTTTCGCTAGCGGAGTGCTGAATCAGGACAGCAGCGTGAACAGTTCCAAACAACCGGCCGCGCCCGGCAGCATTATCCAGATCTTTGCTACTGGCTTGTCTGGAACCGGAGTCATCACGGCTGAGATCGGTAGCGCAGTGATCGCCAAACCTTACTACGGCGGCCCAGCGCCCGGAATCGCTGGCGTGCAGCAAGTCGATCTGATTCTGCCAGCCAATCTGACTGGCAACACCGTCAAGGTCTCCGTGTGTGGAGGACCGCCGGCCGGGCAAGTGGTGTGCAGCCCGTCGGTTTAGTCGTCCATCGCGCCGTAAATGAATCCGGCGTAACGTTATCGATCGTTCACCATCGCAACCCAGCGCCTCCTTCATCGATCCAAGTGGATGAAGGAGAACATTGGGATGAAATACGCAGTTCTGACGGGGATTCTTTTAGCGTCATCCGCGATGGTGGCTTGTGGCGGTGGATATCGAATGGATATGCGGCGGCGTACGCCGTACCTGCTCCGCCGGCCCCCTACGTAGTAGGCGCGGTTGGATACGCGCCTGGACCAGGATATATCTGGGTGGACGGCTTTTGGAACTTGAATGGCGGGCGCTGGGCTTGGGTGAATGGCCGATGGGCCGTGCCTCCACACCGCAATGCGAGATGGGAAGCCGATCGCTGGGAGCGGCACGGCAACGGCTGGCGCTACCATCGCGGACGCTGGCGCTAGCCATTTAGAATAGTCATGGATGCCTGAGCTCCGCTTACGATGCAGTCCTGGTGCTCTCCTTCGGAGGGCCGGAAAAACCGGACGACGTCATTCCGTTTCTCGAGAACGTGCTGCGCGGGCGCAATGTTCCTCGGGAACGGATGCTGGCGGTCGCCGAGCATTACTACCATTTTGGCGGCAAAAGTCCCATCAACGATCAGGCCCGCGCCCTGATCGCGGGGCTTCGTGAAGAACTCGCAAAGCCACGGCCTGAAGCTTCCCATTTACTGGGGCAACCGCAATTGGCATCCATTTCTCGCCGACACGCTGCGCCAGATGAAGGCGGATGGCGTGCGCCGGGCGCTGGCATTCGTCACCTCGATTTTCAGTTCGTATTCCGGATGCCGTCAGTACCTGGAAGACATCGAGCGCGCGCGCGCGGAAGTAGACGGCGCGCCGGAGATTCATAAACTCCGCTCGTTCTACAACCATCCGTTGTTCATCGAGGCCCAGGCTGACCGGGTCCGTTCCGCGCTCGGCGGGCGCAGCGTCCCCATTATCTTCACAGCGCATAGCGTGCCCATGTCCATGGCACAGTCCTGCGATTACGAGAAGCAGCTTCTGGAATCGTGCCGGTTGGTCGCGGAGCAGGTTGGATCGAACGACTGGCGGCTGGTCTATCAAAGCCGCAGCGGCGCACCCGGGCAGCCCTGGCTGGAACCGGATATTGGTGATGTCCTGCGCTATACCGATCCCGGCGCAAGCGTTGTCGTGGTGCCCATCGGATTCGTCTCCGATCACATGGAAGTAATCTACGATCTCGACACCGAAGCCCGCGCCATCGCGGAAGAGCGCGGCCTAGACATGGTGCGGGCCGCCACGGTTGGCGTCCATCCCAAATTCCTCAGAATGATTCGCGAGCTGATCGCCGACCCGGGGAGCCACGCTGCCTGCCCGGCCGATTGTTGCCCCGCGCCCGCGCGCCGCCCCACAGTACCAACCCTTAGCGTTCGTTGAGTTTCTGATAAACCTCGCGTTTCGACAATCCCCGCTCACGTGCGAGACTCTTCATCGCATCCATACGTGGCACGCCGGCTTCCAGCAACTTATCGAAGGCCTCCTCGATGGGTGTTGTATCCGCCGCGGGAGCTTCGCCCTTGCCGATCATCAGAGTAATTTCTCCCTTGATCGACGGGCGCTTCGCCAGCGTTTCTCGCACTTCCAAGGCGTCGCCCACCAGGAATTCTTCGTGAATCTTGGTCAGCTCGCGCGCGATCGTGACGCGCCGCACTCCCAGCACTTCCGCGATATCCTCCAAAGTTTCCAGAATGCGGTGCGGCGCTTCGTAAAAGACCAAAGTCGCTTCGTACCCCTTCAGCCCTTCCAGCATCTTCCGACGCTGGGTTTTCTTGGCGGGCAGAAAACCGCCAAAGAAGAACGCGTCGGTCGGCAATCCGGATGCGCTCAACGCGGTGAGCACCGCCGACGGCCCGGGTATTGGCGTGACGGTGATCCCTTGTGTCCGCGCCTGCACCACCAGCCGATACCCTGGATCGGCGATCAGCGGAGTGCCCGCGTCCGATACCAGCGCGATATTGGCGCCCTCCGCGAGCTCCTGCAGCAGTTCTTCGGCGCGCGCCTGTTCATTGTGTTCGTGATAGCTCACCAAGGGCTTCGCGATCCCGTGGCGATCCAACAGCTTGCGGGTCTGCCGCGTGTCTTCGCACGCAATCCGGTCCACTTCCTTGAGAATCCGGATAGCGCGCAGCGTGATGTCTTCCAGGTTGCCGATCGGGGTCGCAACAACGTACAGTGTTCCGCTCACGGACTACGATCATAGCGTCACCGATCACGGAGCGCAGGATTTTATGTTTCGTGCGCCGAGAATCACTTAGACGCATCGGACGTGTGTTGCCCCGCTGCTCAGCCCTACTCTGGCGATGAAGGGGAACAGCATGAAACCAGAAGCGCTCCACAAGATCGCGGAAGCTCTCCAAAAGTCGCACCACCAGCATCTCGGCATCACGCCGGCGCCGCCCAAGCCTCCCCACGCACCTGTGGCCGCGCGGCTGGAACGAAACGATCTTCTTTCTTTCACCAATGCACTTGATAACGCGCGCGAACAGTGGCCGGGCAGCGATCTTTGCCTGATCGGAGCGGATGGCGCGCTGGCGCCTACGAATATCGATGATCCAACCGACACGCTTCCGCCGGGTTTTCTGCAGCTTCTCGATCCGGAAATGTTGATGCCTGTTCCGGTTGGCGATCCGGAGGACCAGGGCGACCAGATCGACTAGACCTTGGCGGCGCAAGGCGTCGACTATCCGTATGTCAATATGGATGTGTCTATGACGCCATCCCAGCCCGCGCCGAAGATCCAGTTGCTCAACGCAGCCGAGTACCGCGAATCCTACGCCAACAGCGTGCAAATCCGCGTGAATCTGTGGGACTTTTTTCTGATGTTCGGCATCGTGAATCAAACCGCGCCCGACAGCGTGACCATCCACAATTTTCAAGGCGTGTACGTGAGCCCGCAACAAGCCAAGGCCCTGTTGAATGTCCTGACGCAGAATGTTTCCCAGTATGAAGCCACTTTCGGCGAAATCAAGTTGGAGCCTCACCCTGGAAAACCCGGGGCCATCCAATAAAAGTCTCAGCGTCCTCGCGCTGGTCGTTTTTTTAGTTCATCTTCCGTACCTGAGCCTGCCCTATTTCTGGGATGAGCTGGGCCAGTTCGTTCCGGCGGCGCTGGATATTTTTCACGACGGCGCGTGGATTCCGCATTCCACCGTTCCAAATGCTCACCCGCCGGGCGTGATGGCGTATCTGGCGCTGGTGTGGCGAACGTTTGGTTATTCGATCGCAGCCACGCGATCCGCAATGCTGGCGCTGGCGTAGCCTGGCGCTGGTATTCACGTTCCTGCTGGGCAGGGAAATCGGCCGCGGCCGCGCAACCGCTGTCATCGCAACTTTGTTCCTGCTGCTGGACCCGCTGTTCTACACGCAGGGGATGATGGCGCAGTTGGACATGCCCGCCATGCTGTTCACAATCCTCGCGCTGGTTCTGTTCTTGCGGGACCAGCATGCCGCCGCGGCGACGGCCTGCACCGCGCTGGTGCTGGCGAAGGAAACCGGCGCTTTGCTGCCGCTGATTCTGGGACTGGTTCTGTATTTCGATCGAGACCGATCCAAATATGCCGCATACTATCTCGCGCCCTTCATCGCATTGGGCTTCTGGTTTCTGGTGCTGTGGCGATCTACGGGGCACATCTTCGGTGATCCGGGCTTTACACAGTACAACACCCTGTACTCACTGAACCCGGTTCGGGCGTCGCTGTCGTTGATTCGCCGCGGATTCTACTTATTTGTCGACGACTTTCGCTGGGTGGGAACGCTCGCGATCCTGTTCGCGTGGAAGCGGAAGCGCTTGTATGCCACTCGCGCCTGGAAAATCGTTTGGTTCTTCATAGCCGCGCATGTGCTGCTGGTCAGCCTCCTGGGCGGAGCGGGGTTGGAGCGCTATCTGCTGCCCGTGCTACCGCTGTTGTACCTCGCCATGGCCGCCGCACTTGCGGTTGTGGATACGCCGTGGCGGATTATCGGAGTTTCCGCCATGGCCGCGGGGCTACTGGCGGGATTGTTCATCAACCCGCCCTTTCCCATGCCGTTCGAGAACAATCTCGCGATGGTCGATTTCGTCGAGTTGCATCACTCCGCCGCGCAGTTTCTCGAGAAAGCATACCCGGACAAAACCATCTATACCGCGTGGCCCCTGACACAAGCGCTCCGCGATCCCCAGTTTGGCTACGTGGACCGGAAACTCTCCGCGGCGGAGACCTCGGATCTGCATTTCTCGACGCTGAACGCGCTAAATCCGACCGGAATCGACATTTTAGTGCTCTATTCGCGCACCTGGGAGCCTGGCTGGGGCGTATTGCAATGGGCGCCTGCTCGCGATTTCCTCGAGCGCTTCTACGAATACCAACGCCAGATGACGACCGCCGAAGTTCGCGAGCATTTCGGCTTGGTCCCAGTGCGACGCTGGATCCAGCGCGGCCAGTGGATCGAAGTTTACGCGCGCCCGTGATGGGGTGGACATTCTGTCCCTCCGCAAGGCGTCAAGATGGCTTGTGCGGCTTCGGAACTGGTGTTTTAATGCCCGGAAATTGGGCTTTTGGCCCGTAACCATCTATGGAATGAAACGTGCCTGCACTTCCGGCAACTAGTGATTACACTCAGAAAAGACTTGCGGGTGTGGGCCCTCATCTATGCCATCGTTGGCACACTCGCCTTTATCCTTAACCTGTCGCAAATAACTGCACACGATCTGCGGCGCTTCTTCCTGTATCTGATCTGCGCGAACATCGCCACGCTTGGCTTGAGGCTGACCGGCAACCTGAGTATGGTGCCGGCCGGCTTTCTAATCATGCTGTTGGGTGTTGAGGATCTTAGTCTGCCGGAGCTGTTGTTTATCGCGTTTACCGTCACCCTGCTAAAAGAACTAAGGGAGGTGCCTGGGGTACCACGGGCCGTGCCAGTACTATACGCAATCGCCAGCGTGACTATCGGTATCGCCGCCGCGCAGACCGCATATCGAGTGACTTCCCTGATCGGGTTCAGCGCCGTGTTTCCGGCGCCGGTAATCGCAAGCTCGTTCGTATTGTTGTTCAATTGCGGCCTTGCGACGACGCTGTTGAAAGATCGAACCGCTCCTTTTATCGGCGTTTATCGTCGAGAGTGCCGGCCGCTGTTGCCGTGGTTCGTGGCAGCCGCTTACCTGGCTTACCTGGTTCGATGCGCGAATCTTCAAACCGGGTATCACTCGGGTCTGATCGCACTGCCCATCTTGTTTGCTCTCGATCGCGGTTATCGCACCTGGTCGAATGCAAAGTCAGCGCACAGAGAAGAGCTGGAAGCGCTGCACCGGCACACGCTGGAAACTCTCGCGGTTGCCATTGAGACTCGCGACAACACCACCCAGATGCATCTCCGGCGCGTGCAGGTTTATGCGCTGGCCGTCGGCCGGGAACTGGGGTTGAACGAGGAAGAACTACAGAGCTTGAATATTGCCGCATTGCTTCACGACATCGGCAAACTTGGCATTCCGGATCATATTCTGCTCAAGCCCGGGCCGCTTACGCCGGAAGAGTGGGAAAAGATGAAGACTCACGCGGTGATCGGAGCCGAAATGCTTTCCCGCATGAGGTATCCGGATTCGGTTCTTTCCATCGTCAAGGCGCATCATGAAAAGTGGAACGGGCGCGGCTATCCATACGGCCTAGCGGGAGAAGGGATACCGATCGGAGCGCGGATTCTGTCAGCGGTGGACTGTTTAGATGCCCTGGCCTCCGATCGGCCATACAGAAGGGCTCTCCCGCTGCACGAGGCCATGGCCATGGTCAAAGCCGAGAACGGCCAGAGCTTCGATCCCAAGGTTGTCGCGGTGATTGAGCGGCGTTATCTGGACCTGGACAAGATCGCTTGTGATGCCATAAGAGACAACCCTGAGGTTGCGAGCGCGGATCAGCCGGAAGCCACCCGGGAAGACCTCGGAAAACTTTCCGCCCGGCTGCTGGCGGAGTCCGAACCCAATACCGGCTCCATTCTCGGCCCCATTGTTTCCGCGAGGCAAGAAACCCACCTGCTGCACGGATTGGCTGGCGATCTGGCGCATGCCACGAAAATCGAAGAGGTGGTTTCCGCGGTTCACAAATGTCTAGGACAGATCATTAGCTACGACACTTTGGCGGTCTATGCTCGCCGCGGCGCCAGGGTGGAACCGATATCGATTACAGGCCGGAGTAGTCATTTGTTTTCCAGGCGGCCTTTCCCGCTGGCGGAATCGCTTTCGGGCTCCGTCGTCGAAAATCGTACTCCCATATTGAATGGCGACATTTCCGAGGAGCCTTTCTACTCCAGTGGCTCAGCGGTGGTTTACGGGTTGCAGACTGCGCTAGCCGTTCCATTTGAGGGCCGCAACGGCGTGACGGGAGTACTGACGCTCTACCATACGGATCGAAATGCTTTTAGCCGCGACGACCTTCGCGTGGCGCAAGCCGCGGGCCTTCATGTTGGGCCCGCCATTGAAAGCGCATTGAAATACCAGGAAGCCGAGGAATCGGCCGTCACCGATCATCTCACCGGTATTCCGAATGCGCGGTCGCTGGCGATTCATCTCAAGCGGGAGTTAGCCAGAGCCGGCCGCGACAAGTCCACTATCGGCGTGCTGGTTTGCGATCTGGACGGATTCAAGCAGGTGAACGACCGCTTTGGGCACCTGAAGGGTAACGAAGTATTGCAGAATGTCGCGAACGGCTTGCGCGAAGCCTGCCGCGGTTCCGATTACCTGGCGCGCATGGGAGGGGATGAGTTTGTGCTGGTGCTGCCGGATCTCAAGGATTTGAGCTCGTCGTACCTCGACAGACTCCGCGACGTCGCCAGGGATGCCGGTTGGAAGGTTTGCGGCGAGGAATGCCTTTCGATGAGCGTCGGCGCGGCAATTTATCCAATTGATGGCGGCGACGCTGAGCAGTTATTCGCCGAGGCCGATCGCCGAATGTACCGTGTAAAGCACGACGGCAAGACCGTGCGGATGTTAAACGAACCCGCGGCGGCATCCTGATAAGGCCTGGTACCCTTTTCCGGCGAGCACTAAGGCTTTTCAAGTCTGGCCTTACTCTCTGGATGCCACTAGCATGGGAACAGGGGGAGAATATCCATGCGCTCGCTCGCAGTGATCGCGCTCGGAAGTTTTGTTGCATCCATCAGCCTGACGGGCCGCCTGGCGGGTCAGAGCCTCTCGGAACACGCCGCCGCTGCTGCGGGCGCCACCGTTGGCACTGCTGCTGGGAAGCCGCTTGGCACGTCGCTTGGCAAGATCTTTGGCAGCATGGATCAGAGCACCTCGAAAGCCGCCGGCACGAAAGTGGTCAAGCCGGTTGAGCCGAAGGTGGAGGTCACCACGAAACCACCATCATTAGCGCCATCGCCATCGGTGAGAGCTTCCGGTGGATCTGGTGGATCTGGTGGATCTGGTGGATCGGGCGGCGGTGGTGGCGCTACTGTTTCGGCAGTACGCACTGGCCGCCGGCATGGGCTGCCCACCGAAGCTGAACCGGTGTTTCCTCCGAGTATTGAGTCTCCCGCCGCCGCGGTGGCCGCTCAGCCTGTAATAGTCGCTAAAGAACCTTCTGTCGAAGAGATCGCCGCCATCCCAGTGGGCGCTACCTCGAACGAGCTGCAAGCGGCGCTGGGCGCGCCCGAATCCCGCGTCAGCATTCCCGACGATGACGGCCATTTGCTCGAAATCTGCCAATATTGGTCGAAAGGGCAGCCGCTCGGAACGGTTCGCCTGGACAATGGCCGCGTGGTGAGCGTTCAAACTCGCTAACGCTCCAGGAAACTACCGGCGAAAGCTCCGCCAGCTTTTCTCGCTTACACTGAGAATGTGCGTGTCCTGCCCGCCCTTATTTTGCTTACGCGCAACAACACGCATCGTTCTTGCGGCCAGCGCGAGCGACGTGGGCGATCAGGTGGAGCACATCTCGCTGGACGCCGATGAGTGCTACCGCGTTCTTGATCTCAACTTCGCCAAGGAAGATCTCAAAGTCTACCTGGCTTCCGGCTACCTGATCTTCGCCAAGCCCATTGGCGGCGCGCATCTCGGGGCCATTTTCGTAGCCAGCGAAGAAGCCGGAGACGCCGATCTGCTGCTGATCCCGCCTACCAGGAGCGAGCGCTCATCACTCGCGAAATTCACCAACTCGCCCACGCTCGAAGAGCACTTCAAGACCGCGGCCTTGATCTTCACCGATGGAACCGGCGACGAGTTATACGCGCAGTTAAAGAGCAATCCGACAGCCAAGAAAAGCCCGGACATGGGCGGCCTGATCGCCGAGCGCTGGAGCTCGGTGCTGGCCAATCTGGTCGCCAGCTTTCAAACCCGCGTGGTCTACGACATCCTTTCGGACAAACATGACGCGGGCCTCTTCTACATGGCTGTCTCAGGCGACAAGCTCGAGAATTTCGACGTGTTGTACGATCCCTCGGCCCAAGACCAGATTTTGGCAGGCAGGCTGTCGTATCGAGATAATCGCACGTATTTCGATACCTGGACCAGTTTTCAGGCGCGTTCTTTTCGCAGCGCCAGGGCGTCAGGCAATGCCGCTGTACCGCGCGGTGCGCACTATGTTCTGGATAACTTTCGCATTGAGACTACCATCGCGCCCGACCTAACTCAGCAGGCGGTGACGCGCGCGACGCTGACGCTGCCGGGGCAACGGCCGCAGGTCCGTCATTCCTTTCAGCCTCTCGCCAAATATGAAAATCACGGCCGCCAGCATCGATGGCCGGCCGGCGGAGATATTCGATCGTGATTCGCTGCGGTCCAATCTCATCACTAGCCAGGACGATCGCGAGTTTCTGCTTGATCCCGGAAGCGCCGCTGGATCCTTCCATGCCGCATGAGGTTGAGATCCAGCATGAGGGCGCGGTCATCCACAACGCTGGCAACGATGTCTACTTCGTGGGCTCACGCGGCACCTGGTACCCGCGCACCGGCACCGATCCGGCCGCGTACGACTTGACCTTCCGCTATCCGAAGGCGCTCACCGTCGCGGCTACCGGCAAGCCTTTTGAGGATCGCATTGAAGGCGACCAGCGCATCACGCGGCTGAAGACCGACACGCCCATCCGCTTTGCCGGTTTAACCTCGGGGCAATTTTCAATCCGTCGTGGTGGAGCGCAATGGATACACGATCAATCTGTATGCGAACCGGCGTTTGGAGAGTGCGCTCGCTTCCAATCCACTAGCGGCGCCGCCCATGGTTCTTCCGGATCAAATTCCGCATGCGCGGCATTCCACCCCAGCCGAGGGCCTTGCTCCGCAACCGGCAGTCCGTCACGACCCCGCGCCCAGGATCGAAGACGCTAACCAAGAAAGTGATCGAGACGCTTGATTTCATGACCGAAGAATTCGGCCCCACTCCCGATCCGCAACCTCGCGATCACTCCGATCCCCGGCGGGTTCGGGCAGGGTTTTCCGGGCCTGGTTTATCTTTCGACGCTGGCTTATCTCGATCCAGGCCAGCTCCCTCCGCGGCTGCGCGTCCGAGCCGAGGAGACTTTCTTTTCAGACTTGCTGGAAGCCCATGAAGTGGCGCACCAATGGTGGGGCAATATGGTGGTGCCGGCCAGCTATCACGATGACTGGCTTACTGAATCCTTGTCCAACTACTCGGCTCTGCTGTTGCTGGAGCGCAAGAAAGGGAGCAAAGCTTTAGACACCGTTCTCGACGACTACCGCAATCATCTCCTGTCGAAAACGCCCAGCGGCCAGTCGCTGGAATCCGCCGGGACCTATCGTGTGGGGATACCGCCTGGAGTCTTCCATGGCTCCCGATGCCTGGCGTACTGTAACTTACGAGAAAGGCACCTGGATCATCCATATGCTGCGCCGCCGCCTGGGCGACGAGAAATTCCTGAGCCTGCTGCGCGACATTTGCAGCCACTATCATTCCATCAGCACGGAACAGTTTCGCGAACTGGCGCAGAAGTATGCGCCCGCTGCGCCCGATCAAGATCTCAAGGTCTTCTTCGACAACTGGGTCTATGGAACCGGCATCCCTGCCGTGAAGCTGTCCTATTCCTGGCGCGCCATGAAATTATCCGGCACACTGGCCCAGCGGGACGTTGACGACTCCTTCGCCGCCTTCGTGCCCGTGGAAGTGCAAACCGGAACCAAGAGCAGCGTCTATTGGCTTGCCGACCGGCACTGACCCGGCGTCGTTTTCCATTGCGCTGAAATCGCCGCCCACGAAAGTGACTCTGCTGACCGCCAACTGCCTGATGACTATTCCGAAGTGAGACCCGTTAGCAACCCATGCCCATTGCCAGCAAACGAAGAGTAGAAGCGCGAAAGGAATCGCCCATCATCGCGGCCGAGCCCGAGCCGCTGCCGGAGGAGATGGATCTCCCGCCGTCCATTCGCGTAACCGCGTTGATATTTTCCTACGACAGCGCGCCTGCGCTGCGCCGCTGCCTGGCGGCGCTGGAAGCCTCCAACGATCGCGCGTCCATCGAAATCCTGGTAGTGGATTGCGGCTCGCACGACGAAAGCGCGCAGCTGGATTCCGAATTCTCGAACATCACGATGCTGCGCTTACCCCGCTATTTCGGCCGCACCAAGGCGCTCAATATCGGCACCCGCACGGCGGCCGGTGAATATCTGTTGTTCATGACTCCGGAAGTGGAAGTGCTCCCCACTACCATTCCATCGCTGGTGGCTCAACTGGAAGCCGACCCTGAAACCGTTGCCGTTTGCCCCTTGCTGCTGGACACCCAAACGCAGACTGGCGCCGCAGTTCTTCCGGCTGCCTACGCCGGCCACCGGGCTGGATCTCACGCCCGTCACTGTGGATAAATCTGCCGCAGGTCTTTCCCGTGGAGTATGCGACGTTTCACGCTTTCCTGGTCCGGAAATTCTTCGTCAAAGGCCTCAATTATCTGGACGAACGCTATGGCGACTCCTGGGCCGACGCCGAGCTGTGCTTACCAAATCCGGCGGGTGTCGCGAAAGACCATCGCATTGCCCCAGGTGACGGCGCTTTATACCCCGGGTCGCCGCTTATGCCGAGTCCTCCCGGACCATTCTTGCGGCGGACCGAGTCCATGGCGCCGCGGTTTTCTTCGGAAAACACTACGGCTTCGCCGCCGGATTGCTTTTTCGCATCAAATCCATCCTCAAGGCGCTCTTTACTTTCCGGCTCGGGCTGTTCGCGGCGTTGCTGTCGGGCGGCAAGATCGACGGGTCCCAGTCGGCGATTCTGTAAGTTAAATAACTAAGACAACTAGTACCTAACGTTCCGGCAGCCTACTGCCGATAGAAACTCCGTATGCAGCTAGACGCCGTGTTGTGGATTCTCCTGCCAGTCTTTATCGCCGCCGGATCCGCTTTGCTGTCGTTCTATATCATGCAAGCGCGGATGGAAGTGGCTATTTCGAAGGAGCGCGAGGTGATTGCCGAAACGCGCGCCGAAGTCCGCACGCAAAAGAACACCATGGAAGAACGCGTCCGCGCCACCGAACAAGAAGCGCGGCGCCGGGCGCTGGACGAATTCATGCAGGATTTCCGGGTGGAAGAGCGCCACTATTTCCGTGAAAACAAGTCAGTTACAGCACGGCAGAAATCCATGATCCTGCAGGAGCGGCTGTATTTCCGCAACATCCCGTTGTCCAGTTGGGTGGAGCACGAGATGGTGGTGGAAGAAGATATGGCGGATGTGCAGCACATCGCCAAAGGCTGCTCCATTTTCAGCACGAAATCGCTGTCGGAAGACAGCAAAGCGGCCGTTTCCCGCCTACTGGAACAAGCCGCGGCATCCGGCAACTCCACGTCCGCGCTGGCCGCCGCTCTCCAGAACGGTCATTCCAGCTAAACCGACTGTCAACCGATTCCTCTGGTTCTCGTCAGGGGAATATGATGGGCGCGATGGCTGATCGCCTGGAGGCCAACGTCGGCACACTGGCCGAAACCCGGGAATTCGGTGCATGGATGGCTTCTGAGCAGAAGCGCGTGTTCCTGCTGTGCCGGCGCATGCTCGACGATAGCGAAGAAGCCGATTCAGCTACACAAGACACCTTCCTCAAGGCTTGGCAGGCATTAAAGCGTCCTGAATCCAGGGAGTTGGACGATCCGGGCAAATGGCTGACCCGGATTGCGGTCAATACCTGCCTGGACCGGCTGCGATCGCGCCGCTGGCAGTTCTGGCGAAAACGTCCGAAAGCAGAAGACGAATCCATCATACTGAGCCTGGCTCCGTCCGCGGATCCCAATGCGGAGGACCAGGCTTTCGCGCACCAGATTGCACAGCGCATCGCACGAGCCGTCGCAAGACTTAGCCTCAGGCAGCGGGCGGCATTTACACTGAGGCATTATGAAGATCGGAGTTTGGCTGAAATCGCTGAAATTCTGGATCTGGATATCGGAACTGTGAAGGTACACTTGTTTCGTGCCACGGGAAAGCTTCGGGAGGAGCTGCACGATCTGTACTTTCGAGATACAGCAGCGCGAGGGAAGACAGATGAAACAAACCAACCAAGACGACTTTGACGTTTGGCTGCGCGGGAAGACTCGGGCGGCCGAGCCGGAAGTCTCAGCGGATTTCCTGGCTGCTCAACGCCGTGCCATTTATGGCCGGATGGGCGAGCCGGGCCCGAGGCTTACGCGACGCTGGGCTCTCTCGCTCGCTATGATTCTGCTGGCGGTGGCCGGCGGCCTGACTTTCGAGCGCCACCGCCCGTCGGCGCCAGCTATCTCCGACGAACAGCTGTTCTCGGATCTTTCAGCCATGGAGCAGCGCGCCGAGCCGCAGGCGATTCAGCCGATCCACAGCCTGTTTGAGGAATAAGCATGCCGCGCGCGATCATTTTGGCGTTGGTTTTGGGCGGCAGCTTATTGGCCCAGATGCCCAAGGGAATCTACGCCTGGTGGAGCCGCCCGGAGATCGCCCGTAATCTCAATCTCACGCCTTTACAGAGGGAGCAGATCCGGGCAGTTGTACAACAATTCCGTCCGCATCTTTTGAACGTGCGTTCGGAAGTGAACCGGGCCGAGCAAGCGCTGGCCGAGGAGTTCAATCGTAATCCGGTGAACGCAGCCAAGACCAACGAGACCATCGAGCGGTTGGTGGATGCGCGCAGCGACCTGACGCGCACGCTAACGCAATTGAGTTTGAAGCTGCGGCTGGTGCTGACCGAGCAGCAGTGGCAAGAGTTGCAGCGCCGGCGTCCGAATCAGGGCGATGAACCGGCTCCTCCCGAATCCAGCGAACAGAAGTAGGCGAACAGAAGTAAAGGCCACGCATTGTACACTGGCACTTGCAACCCCGCGCGTCGAGGCTAGATACTTCCACTCCGCTTAAGTACGTCAAAGGCGTAGGACCGGCCCGCGCCGAGATGCTCGAAGCCAAGGGCCTGGCCACGGTAGAGGATCTGCTGGCCTACGCGCCCTTCCGCTACGAAGACCGCACCAACATCAAGACCATTGCGCAGCTGGCGCCTGGCGAGATGGCGACTGTGGTGGCAGACGTGCAGTCCGCGCATCTGCGAGGTTTTCGACGCCGGAACATCGGGCTTTTCGAGGCCATCTTCAAAGATGCGTCGAAGGAGCGGCTCCTTACCAAGTGGTTTCATGGCGGTTATCTGGTGGATCGGTTTCTACCCGGAGTGCGAGCCGCTCTGTACGGGAAAATCGAGCTCGACAACTACACCGGCGATCTTCTGATGATGCATCCGGAGTTCGAGATTCTGGGCGGCGACGATTCCGATGGCGATGCCGCGCTGCATACGGGTCGGATTGTTCCGATCTACGAAGCAGCCGGCAAAGTCACCACGCGCGCGTTTCGTGGGCTGGTTCATCGCGTGCTGGAATCCATCGCGCCTCTGGAGGACAATCTACCCGCAGCACTGTGCGAGCGCCTGAAATTGCCCGATCGTTGGACGGCCACCCGGGCGCTGCATTTTCCGTCTGCGGGTACCGATCTGCGCCTGCTCAACAATTACCGTACTCCAGCGCAATGGCGGCTGATCTTCGAAGAGTTCTTCTGGCTGGAGTGTGGCCTGTCGTTGAAACGCGCCAAGGCGCGGCTGCAGCCGGGGATTTCGTTTGAGCTCAATGAACGAGTGCGCGAGAAGATCAAGACTATGCTGCCGTTCAAGCCGACCGGGGCGCAATTTCGGGTGCTGAAGGAAATCGCGGAAGACATGAAGGCTCCGCATCCCATGAGCCGCCTGTTGCAAGGCGACGTCGGCAGCGGCAAGACCCTGGTGGCTGCCGAAGCTGCGGTGATCGCGATTGAGAATGGGTATCAGGCCGCGGTGCTCGCGCCGACGGAAATCCTGGCCAGCCAGCACTATTTCTATTTCAAGAACCTGTTTCAGAAAATGGGTTACGTGCCCGCGCTGCTTACCGGATCGAACACGCAGCGCGAAAAATCCCAGCTAAAGAAATTGCTTGCGGAAGGTTTGATCCATGTCGGCATTGGAACCCACGCGCTGATCGAAGAAGATGTGGAGTGGAAGAACCTGGGTCTCGCGATCGTGGACGAGCAGCATCGGTTCGGTGTAATGCAGCGCATGCGCCTGGTATCGAAAGCCAAACATCCAGATGTTCTGGTGATGACCGCCACTCCGATCCCGCGTACTCTGGCGCTCACCATTTATGGCGATCTGGACATATCGATCATCGATGAACTGCCGCCCGGGCCGCCGGCCGATCGAGACCCGGAACGTCACCGACGATCACGTGGAGAGCGTGTACAGCTTCATGAAGCAGCAGATCGATGGAGGACGTCAGGCCTACGTTGTCTATCCGGTGATCGAAGAGTCGGAGGCGATGAAGGCCGCGCAACAAATGTACGCGCATCTCTCGGAGAAAGTTTTTCCGGGCATTCGCGTAGGGCTGTTGCACGGGAAGTTGAAGAACGAGGAGAAGGAAAAGGTGATGGATCAATTTCGCCGCGGCGAAGTGAAGATCCTGGTGGCGACCACGGTGATCGAGGTGGGCGTCGATGTTCCCAACGCTACTGTCATGGTGATCGAACAGGCCGAACGCTTTGGACTGGCGCAATTGCATCAACTCCGCGGGCGCGTGGGGCGGGGAGCGGAACAGAGCTATTGCATTCTGGTGACCGGAAAGCTGGGCGATTCCGCGCGCGAGCGCATCCGCACCATGGTGGATTCTAGCGACGGCTTTTACATCGCCGAGATGGATTTGAAGCTGCGCGGGCCGGGCGAGTTTTTTGGGACCAAGCAATCCGGACTGCCGGCCCTGCGAATCGCGAACATTATTCGCGATAAGGACATCTTGGAATTGGCGCGCGGAGAGGCCCAGGCGTTCGTCAGCAATCCACCGTCGGAGGACCAATTGCGGCGCGCCGTTACTTACCTGCGAGAACACTGGCAGCGGCGCTATGGCTTGGTTCAAGTGGGTTGAGACATGCGCGTAATCGCGGGAGAGTTTCGCAGCCGCAGGTTGAAGAGCCTTCCGGGGCGGGATACGCGTCCTACGCCGGATCGCTTGCGCGAAACGCTGTTCAATGTGATTGCTACCCGGATCACGGATTCGCGTTTTTGCAGATATCTACGCGGGCACGGGCGCTGTTGGCATCGAGGCGCTAAGCCGGGGCGCACGCCGGGCAATCTTTATCGAGAAGAACCGCGCCGCCGTCGAAGTGATTCGCGAAAATCTTGCCACGCTCGGCCTGCGGGGGCGGGCCGAAGTCTTCAGCAGCAAAGCCGCGACGGTGCTGGAACGTACACGCGCCGACATCGCGTTTCTTGATCCGCCGTATGAGCTGTCGAAGGAATACGATTCCGCGATGGCCGCGCTCGATGGTTCGGAGACGGCGTCTGGTTATCGTCCAGCACTCGGCGCGTTTTACTGCACAAGAGGAGTATGGACGGTTGCGGCGCTATCGCGTGATCAAACAGGGCGACAATGTTCTAAGTTTTTATCAGCGCCAGATTCACCAGGATCATGAGGACTGACATCCCGGGGAGGACCAGCAAGGCCTTTCTTAGCCGCGCGGGATCGCCGGCACGCGATGGAGCCGATAACGCGGGAGCTTAGCGCGAGCCCGATCCAACTGGATGTGATCGCGAGGCCGATTGCGGTTCCGGTGAGCCGGGGAAAGGCATCGCCAATGATCGCGATGGTGGTGGGGAACACCGGCGCCATCGACACGCCTGCGAGAAACGTGAGGACCCACGCCGCGGTTGGATTGCGCGTGCGCAGCATCAGGAAAGTCATGATCGCCATCAGGACGGATGCGGCCAGCGTTACAGTGCGGCCAGGAACGGAAATGAGGATTTCGGACGCCCCTACGCGGCCGAACAGCAATCCCAATGCAAAGCCAAAGGAAAGAATATTCAGCGCGCGGCCTTGCGGTATGCCTTGGGCCATCAAATGTTGCACCAGCCAATTCCAAACACCCACTTCGCAGGCCACATAGAGAAACAGCAGCAGCCCACACAGCCAAAGAATGGGCCGGTTGAGAACGCTTCCGACTTCGGAGAACACGAAGGTTTGCGCGCTGGTGGGCGGCGGGATGGGAGCGAAGAAATTGACGGCCAGGGCGGCTACGGCGAGCACGGCGATCAAATGACAAAGCCGCGTCGCATTCTTGCCGAGCAGATTGGCCGAGACGAACGGAGTTGCAAAACCTCCCAGCCCAAAGAAGATATTCACGAGATTCAGCGCCGTCCCACGATGCGCCGGTTCCACGTCGCTCACTAGTGCGTTAGCCGCGGTGACGATGATACCGCCGCCGATTCCGAGCAAAAACAGATGAGCCGCGATGGAATGAAAACCAGTGGACCTGGGAAGCAGGGTGACGGCGATCCCGCATAGGGCCAAGCCCAGAACCAGGCCGGTCTTTTTGCCTTCGTAATCGATCAGCGGTCCGACCGCAATCGAGGCAGCGATCAAGCCCAGAGCCTGGCAAAACGCGATGGTCCCGTTTTGTTTCGGCGTTAGATTGAAGCGCGCCGATAGATCGGGCAGGATGGTGCCCAGCATCGCGGCGGTCATGCCGTAGACGAAGATCGCCAGGCTGGCGGCAAGAATAAGCATCAGCAATCAGGTATAGCAGAGTGCCGGAGTAGGGGGTGGAGCCAGGGTGCGGTAGAATGGGTGGTCCCTTGGTATTGAGTCATCGGGCTGTGGCGCAGCCTGGCTAGCGCGCCTGCTTGGGGTGCAGGAGGTCCCGGGTTCAAATCCCGGCAGCCCGACCAAATTTCGGCACAAGGGCCCGTCCCTAAGGGATGGGCCGAGGTAAACCCCTGGTACCGAAGTATCCCAATCTCCCTTCCCTCCTGGCGGCCTTCGTGATATGTTCAGCCGAATGGTAGGAGGAACCATGAAAAGACTTGGCTTCGTCATAGTTGTGACTCTATTTTCGACCGGTTCGTACGTTTACGCTGACGTGCTGAACTCAGGAGCTTCCGTGGCTGTTAGCAGCGCTTTCAACCCGACAGGAGCTTTCTGGAATAATACTTCCAGCGACGTGGTGAACGGAAGCGTTGATGCCAACGTTGGAAATTTCCTGTCGGCCACCGGCGGTTTTGCGAGTAGCGTTACCGGGTGCAGCACCTGCGGTCCGAATTACATGGCCAACGGCGGCCAAATGTACGTGAACAGCGGCAATACTCCCGACTACGTCTCCAATTTGAATTTCGTGACACAAGCCGGCGGTCTGGAGATCTCACTGCTTTATGCCAATAGCGGTGAGAATTCCCTGGCCTCGTTCGGAATCTACGACGCCGCGAATCCGGAGGATATCGTGGTCCTGCAGGCGGCCGGAGTGAACCTGAATAACAACATCGGTATGCCGTACACGTCGGGAACGCAATTCGCGGGCGCGACAAACCTGGGAAGCTACAACTTATCGAACGGCAGTCCCTACGCGAATTGGGGCCTCTATGTGACTACCTGCACTGAGGGAACGATCAGCGTATCGCAGTGCGCTCTGGATGGGGACCTGGTGACCTACTATATGGGTGCTGCTTCGACATTGAATCCCGGTCAGACTCCCTATGACACGGGCCATGAGCACTTCGCTTTGTTTCAATCGGGCACGAATGTGAACCAGTATTACGCCGGGGTGGAAGACTTCGCCTTTACAAGGGCGGACCCGACCAATCCGGTCGAGGGGTACGGCGACTACAACGATCTCATTTTCGGTATTACGTCTTCGATTGGGACGACGGTTCCCGAGCCGGCGACTCTTCCAATCCTGGCGCTAGGACTTGCTGGACTCGCGTTCTTCGGCCGACGGAGATTCTGCAGATAACCGTGGAAGAGTTCTAGTCCGTGGATGGGTCGGAGACTCGGTCTCCGGGGAGTCTTTCGGGCGGATAATTCCCGCATCCGAGCGACCTGTATTCCGCCGCGTCCCAATAAATCCGGTCGCCGAAGCCGGCGTGAAATAATCCCGCGTAAAGTTTGCAGCGGGCCTCTGGGGTCGCAATGGCGCTATCGGTGCGCAGCTGCTTCTTGATGTCCGCGATGCGCTCGCGGTCGTCGATCATATGCAGGCCGCCATGGCCGGGCGAATCCAGAACCATCAGCGACGGCGAGGTTTCACGCCAGGGCTGCCACACGGGGTTCGCCGGATCGCCGCCATTGCCCGGAGCGCCGTCGCGGGCAAAACTCGCCCAATAGCCCATCATGGCGCGGGACAAGGCGTCACGGCTCGCGCCATTGGATTTCGAGCGGACTAGCGGAAGGCCGGTGGTAACGTCGTCGCCAAACACGAAATTGATCTCGATGCTGTGCGACGCGCCCCAAAGATCGTGCAGATTGACCGGGCCGTAAGCGGGCTCGTCGTCCCAGTCGAATCGATAGGTATAAACCGTGTCGCCCTGGTTCTGGTGCAGAAGAGCGGCTACCTCGCCTTGCGCTTCGGCGCGCCAGCGAGCGGAATAATATCCGGTGATCCGGTTGTACAGCGCAAGATCCCTGATTTTCGGGACGAAGCCGAAGCGCGTGGTCGTTAAGTCTGGATCGCCCATCATGAACAGCTTGTATTCGTCGCGATTGCCGCCCAGCATCACTGGCACGGCGTTATACTGCGCTGGATCGGTGAACACCTGCATGGCCGGCTGATCGGGCACGACATAGCCATCGCGGATGACGACCGGCCAATCGTACATGCCAAAGATGTCGCCCGTCACCGCCGTCAGAAGTTGTTTGGGCGTTTTGCCGCGCAGATAAGTCTGCAGGGCCTGATCGTCCATGGCCTGCTGGCGTCTTGGCCGCCGAACGGTCCTTGGCGCCGTCAGCGATCAGCAACTGGTTGACGAACTCGCGCGAGCTGAATGGCAGCCCCGGATCGCGGTCATCCGAATAATTCTCGGCCTCGGCGCGCGAAGCCGCGTGGACGCTGCCGCTCTCGGAAATTGCCTTTTGAAACAGACCCTTCGCCGGCGCCGCCGCCATCAGCGCCATGACGTTGTGGCCGCCGGAGCTTTCACCGAAGATGGTGACTTTGGCGGGATCGCCTCCGAAGGCCGCGATGTTGTCATGCACCCATTGGAGTCCTGCGATCAGATCAAGGAGTCCAAAATTGGTGGATGCGTCGGCCGGAGTCGCGGCCGCGCTGCGCAGCGCCGGATGGCTGAACCAGCCAAAAATGCCGAGGCGATATTGCAACGAGACCACCACTACTTGCTCGGCGCCAGCCAGGTGGCTGCCCGGAGTGGCCTCGGCGGAACCCATGGTGTCGCCGCCGCCGTGAATCCAAACCATCACGGGCAAGTGGCTCGAAGCTTTGCTGGGCGTCCAGATATTCAGATAGAGGCAATCTTCGGAGCCCGCCGGCGCATGTTTGTCGAAGACAGCCAGAGTCTTCAACTGCGCGCAGGGCGGACTCAACGCCAGGACCGCGCGCTCCCCTCGCCATCGGGGCAATGGCCGCGGCGCACGCCAGCGCAAATCGCCAATCGGGGGTGTGGCGAATGGCACACCCAGCCACGCGAAGGTGTTGTGCTGGTCAGCGAAACCGATGACGTCACCGGCGGGAGGGTGCCGCAAAGCCCGGCTGTCGGCCACGGGTTTGGGAACCCACGGTTGACGGACGGCCAGGAAAGCGATAAGCACAAGGATCGAGATGGCAAAGATTAGTTTTTTCATTGGGCGGGTTCTGCCAATTTTCGCCGTCTCTTGGAACTCGTCTTGAGCCACCATCCGGTCAGAAGCACGCCCACCGCGCTGGCTACTTCCACCGAATAACGCAGCGTCAAGCTGGGCGCAAAACGCTGCGCGACAAACGCATCGGTCATGATCATTTGCCCGGCCACTCTTCCCAGCAGCGCGGCGCCGATATAGACGATCACCGGATAGCGATCCATCAAGGCCGCCAGCAGGCCGCTGGCAAACAGCACGAGCGGGATGCTGATGCCGAGTCCGAATAACAGAAGCGTCAAACTACCCTGTGCGAGCGCCGCCACGGCCAGAACGTTATCGACGGACATGGTGACATCGGCGACGAGTATGAACCACATGGCCCTCCAGAACCCGGCCGCATGTCCCGCCGAAGATTCCAGCGGCGGCTCTTCGCGAAACAAGTTGACCGCGATCCAAAGAATCGCGACGCCACCGATCAGCTGTAGAAACTTGACGTGTAGCAGGCGCGCGGCGAACAAGGTGGCAGTGGCAAGTGCGATAACGGCGCAAGCGGCTCCGGCGAATAAGGCTCGCCTTCGGAGGCCCGGCGGGAGTGACTTGGTGGCCGCTGCGATCACCACCGCATTGTCTCCGCTCAGCGTCAGGTCGACCACCGCGATGGAGAGCAGACTTATGATGAACTGCCAATGTTGGTGGATTAGATCCATCGCCCCTGAAGATCACACATACGAGTTAGCCGCAACGCCAATTCTAGCGTGCCTTCGGCCGAGCAGGTAGCAACCAATCGAGTAGGATGAAAGTATCCCCATGGGTGCCGCTAGCGTGGACTTTAAGAAAACTGTCAATCTACCTCGAACCGATTTCCCGATGAAAGCGAATCTGGCTCAAATGGAGCCGAAAACGCTGCTTCGCTGGGAAACCGAGGATTTGTACGCGAAGATTCGCGCGGCGCGCTCCGGGCGTCCGATGTACGTGCTGCACGATGGGCCGCCTTACGCCAACGGCAACATTCATCTGGGCCACGCGCTCAATAAGATCCTGAAGGATTTCATCGTCAAGGTCAAGACCATGGAGGGCTACGATTCGCCGTATGTCCCAGGCTGGGACTGCCATGGCCTGCCCATCGAAATCAAAGTCGACGGCGAGCTCGGGCCGCGCAAAGCGCAAATGACCACGGCGCAGATCCGCGCGGAATGCCGTAAGTACGCCGCGAAGTACGTTGATCTGCAGCGCAAGGATTTTATTCGGCTGGGTATTCTTGGGCAGTGGCAGGATCCGTACCTCACCATGAGCCCGCAGTATGAGGCCGTGATCGCTGGAGCGTTCGTTGAATTTCTGGATCGCGGGTACGTGTATAAAGGGCTGAAGACGGTGAACTGGTGCATCCACGATCGCACCGCGCTGGCTGAAGCGGAAATCGAATATGAAGAGCACACCAGCCCGTCCATCTGGGTGCGGTTTCGGCTGACCTCGGACGCGGCGTCGATCGATTCGTCGCTCGCCGGGCGCAATGTTTACGGTTTGATCTGGACCACGACGCCCTGGACCATTCCGGCCAACGTCGCCATTGCGTATCATCCGAAGTTTGAATACGTCGCGGCCGAAGTCGGCGATGCGGTCTACATTGTCGCGCTGGAATTGTTGAAGGTCACATCGGAGAAGTTAGGCTGGGAGAATCCGAAAGTGATCGCCAGCTTTCCTGGCGCGAAGATCGAGGGCGCCATCTTCCGCCATCCATTTCTCGATCGCGATTCGCTGGGGATTCTTGGCGATCACGTCACGCTGGAACAGGGCACCGGCGCTGTCCACACTGCTCCTGGGCACGGGCAGGAGGATTTCGAGGTCGGGGTGAAGTATGGGCTGCCGATCTATTGCCCGGTGGATCCCGCGGGCAAGTTCTATCACGCCGAAGGCGCGGCTGGCCGGCTTCCGGAAACCATCATCGGCAAAACGGTCTGGCAGGCGAACCCCATTATTTCCGAAATTCTGAAATCGCACGGGGCTTTGCTGGGCGAAGAAAAGATCAAGCACAGCTATCCGCATTGCTGGCGCTGCCACAACTCCACCATCTTTCGCGCCACCGAACAGTGGTTCGTCGGAATGGAACGCAACGATCTGCGCGCGCGCACGCTGAAAGCCATCAAGGACGTGAAGTGGATGCCGGCTTGGGGCGAGGAGCGCATGTCCAACATGATCGCTACGCGGCCGGATTGGTGCATCTCGCGCCAGCGCGTCTGGGGCGTGCCCATCATCGCGTTCTATTGCGAGAATTGCCAGGAACCGATGACGGATCGCAAGGTTCTGGATGGCGTGGTGGAACTTTTTCGCGAGCACACTGCCGATGCCTGGTATGAGCGTTCGGCCGCGGAACTGGTTGGGACGGGTATTTCATGCGCGCGGTGCGGCGGACGCGAGTTCCGCAAAGAGAGCGACATTCTGGACGTCTGGTTTGACTCTGGCTCCAGCCATCTTGCGGTGCTTACGCCGGAGAACGGCTTGCCCTGGCCATCGAACATGTATCTGGAAGGCGGCGATCAATATCGCGGATGGTTCCATAGCTCGCTACTGGTTGGCGTGGCTCTGAAGGGCGCCGCGCCATATCGCGAATGCGCCACCAACGGCTGGACTCTGGATGAGCAAGGCCGGGCGATGTCGAAGTCGCTCGGAATCGGCGTCGAGCCGGAAGAAGTGATCTCCAAATTTGGCGCGGATGTCCTGCGTCTGTGGGTTTCTTCGGTTGATTTTGTCGAGGACGTCCGCCTGTCGGATACCAATCCTGAAGAGCATTGGCGAAGCCTATGTCAACTTTCGCAATAAGATTTTCCAGCAACCTGCTCGGCAATCTTGAACGAGTTTAATCCGGACACCGATGCCTGTGCCCGGCGATAAACTCGCGGAAATCGATCAGTGGATACTTCTGAAAACCGAAGAATTAGTCGCGAAATGCCGCGCTTGGTACGACGAATATGCATTCCACAAGGTCTATCGCGCGGTTTACGATTTCGCCACCACGGATCTGAGCGCCGTTTGGGTGGATATCGTCAAAGATCGCCTGTACACTGCCGGCTCTCGCTCGCACTCCCGGCGCTCCGCCCAAACGGCTGTGTATCGCATCGCTTACGCACTGGTTCGGCTGCTCGCGCCCATATTGTCTTTCACCACCGAAGAAGTCTGGGGCTATTTGTGCAAGCCTGCCGGCAGCCCCGACAGCGTTCATCTGGCGTTGCTGCCGGAACCGGGCGAACTGACCGAAGGAATCACCATGCAGCAGCGCGAACGCCTGGCGAACTGGGATCAGCTGATGCTGGTTCGCGATCTGGTTTTGAAAGCGCTGGAAGGCGCGCGGGAGGAAAAACGCATCGGAAAGTCGCTGGAGGCGAAGGCGCTGCTGACGGCCGGCCCCGATCTCTATCCGCTGCTCAATGAATACGCCTCCGAACTCCCGGCCTTGTTCATCGTTTCGCAGGTCGAATTGGAGCAGGGAAGCGACAAGTTTCCGTCGAAATTCAGAAGCGCGGGCGGCGGAAAGTGCGAACGCTGCTGGAAATATACGCTGGATGTCGGAAGCAATTCGGAATTCCCGACACTGTGCGCGGCTTGTGGCGATGCCATTCAATAGAAAGCTGTTTCCGTTTTTTATCGCTGCGGCGGTCGCCGTCCTGGATCGCGTCACCAAAGTCATGATTAAGGCCCATGTCTCCGCCTTCGATTCGATCACTGTGATCCCAGGGCTGCTCAACATCGTTCATACCGAGAACCCGGGCATCGCGTTCGGCATGCTCGCCAATGCTTCCGGCGCTTGGCGCGACATTCTGCTCATCGGATTCTCGGCAGTGGTTCTGATCGCGATTTCCGCTGTGTTGCTGTTCCCCAGCAAGCCAACTGCAACGTTTGGATCCGTGCCGCTTTAGGCCTTCGTCTTGGGAGGCGCGTTCGGAAACCTGTATGATCGAATTGTCAACGGCACGGTGACCGATTTCGTCGAAGTGCACGCCGGGCAGCATTATTTCCCGGCCTTCAATGTAGCCGACAGCGCGATCACCGTTGGCGCTGCCTGCTGCTGTTGGACATGTGGCGGGCCAAGGAGCGAAGAGTCAACCATGTTTCCGAAGCTAATATCGATCGGTAGTTTCTTTATTCCGACCTACGGGACGCTGGTGGCCCTTGGGTTTCTGGCCGCGCTGTGGGTAGTCACCACGCCTGGCGAAGCGCGCCCAGCTTCCCTGCCGAAAACGTCACCAATCTGGCGATCTACTGCGCGCTCGCCGGACTCGCCGGCGCCAAGCTGTTCATGATCCTGTTCGATTTCAGCGACTATTGGAGCGGCCGGGAGCAGCTCTTTTCGCTCGAGACTCTGCAAGCTGCGGGCGTGTATCAGGGCGGTTTTTTGGTGGCTTTCGTGGTCGCGGTGCTGTACATGCGGCGCCAAAACCTGCCGGTGCTTGCGACCTGCGACGTTTTCGCGCCGGGCATTGCGCTCGGCCAGGCCATCGGCCGCCTCGGCTGTTTTTCGGCCGGCTGTTGCTGGGGCATCGCAACACATCGCCCTGGGCCATTACATTCCGCAATCCCCAAGCGGCGGAACTCACCGGCGTTCCGCTGGGCATTCCGCTGCATCCCACGCAACTCTACGAATCGGCCGCGGACGCGCTGATTTTTCTGTTCCTTTATTTCCGGATCAGCAAAGCCGCACACCTCCGGCACCATCCTGGGCTGGTATCTCACGCTTTATTCAGCCGCGCGATTCGTGATCGAGTTCTTCCGCTTCCACGAGCAGGGCCTGCACTTGGGCCTCTCCTACACGCAGTGGATTTCGCTTGCCACTCTCGCGGTCGGCGTCGGCTTACTCAGCTGGCCCATTTTTCGATCGCCGCAAGCAGCCGCTTCGATGGGCAAGGCTTCGTAAGGAACTCGTCCACCGGCAAGCTTGGATCCACTTCGCCGCCAGACAGCACGATAATTCGCGCTTGCCCGGCGATCGATTGAATCAAGCGCAACCCATCGTCATGCTCAGGAATTCGCAGATCCATGAGCACGATGGGGCATCCCGGCCATCGCTCCAACGCTTCCGCTGCGTTTTGCGCGGTAACCACTTCGTGACCCGCGTTTTCCAGAATCTGCTGGCGCATTTCCAATTGGATGGCGTCGTCTTCCACCACCAGAATGCGCGCCATCAGGCGAACTCGATGCGTGCGATCACCAGCTGCGGCAGCTGGTTGTTCCAGCCTCCGGGAATATCGTCGAACGGCAGCCGGAACGTTCGCGTTTCGCCCGGCTTCAAGTTAGTCGCGACAATCGCAACGCGCTCGCGCAAAATCACCTCGCCATAGGCGTTGTAGAAGACGCAATTAACATCGACATGTTGGACGGTGCGGCCGCCGGAGTTTGCGATCTTGCCCTCGATCTCGGTTACCGTTTGCCCGACATAGCTCTCGGTGGCCTTCATGGTCACCTCGCTGAGCTGCAGATTGCGAACGTAAGCTTTGGCATCGGCCGAAAGGGGGGCTTGGCTTCCGCAGGCTTGGCGCGATTGACGAACCACAACAGTCCGCCGGCCAAAGCCGCCGCGATCGCAATAACAAATAGCGCGGTCTTACTGCCCACTGATGGTCATCTCCCGGATCAGCAGAGTCGGCGATGCCACCGAGCCTCGAAATTCCAGATCGGAGCCGGCGGCTTCCACGTCCAGCAACATCTGCTGGAGCGTGGCCGCGATGGTGATCTCAGAAACAGGATAGGCGAACTCGCCATTTTCGATCCACAAACCGGCTGCTCCACGCGAATAATCGCCGGTAACGATATTGACGCCGTGGCCGATGAGCTCGGTTACATAAAGCCCGCGGCGGATACCGCGGATGATTTCTTCGGGCGGCCTCTGGCCCTTCTCCAGGAAAAAATTCCCGTGGCCAACGCCCGCATTCCCGGTGACGCCGCGGGCTGCGTTGCCGGTGGTGCGCATGCCCAGTTTCTTGGCGGTGTACGAATTCAATAGATAGCTTCGCAGCACACCCCGATCGATGACGACGGTCCGGCGGGACGGCACGCCTTCGTCATCGAAAGGCGATGTTCCGAATAGCCCGGGGATGCAGCCATCGTCGATGACCGTGACATTGTCGGATGCCACGCGCTGGCCCAGCTTGCCTTCCAGAAACGAAGCTTTGCGATAGATCCCGTCGCCCTCGACAGCCTCGAAGATGTTGCCGATTAGAGATCGCGCGGTTAGGGAATCGAAGATGACGGGCGCTTTTTGGGTCGGGACTTTGCGGGATCCCAAGCGCCGTACAGTCCGTTGCGCGGCCTGTTGGCCAACCTGGGAGGGGCTTTCGAGCTGGGAATGGCTGCGGGCCAAGGAATACCAAAAATCGCGCTCCATGGAATCGCCTTGCCGCGCCACCGGCGTCGCGCTCAACGAGCAACTGCTGGTGCGATAGCTCCCGGCAAAGCCTCGCGAGTTTGCGAATACGCGCGAGCCCGTGTGGGCGCTGAACGAAGCTCCTTCGGAATTGGTGATGCGGGGGTCCCAGGAAAGCGCGGCATCCTCAGTCTCGACGGCGGCTTGAATGCGCGCTGCCGTGTCGAAGTTGTGAATGTCGTCCGAATAAAGCTGCAAATCGCCTGCGAGCGAACCTAGCTCGGATGGTTCGGGCAAATCCGCGTACGGATCTTCGGTGGAGATAGCCGCCAGCGCCAGGGCTGATTCCACCATCTGGCTTATTCCCGCGTTCGACAGATCGGAGGTGTGGGCCGAGCCCACGCGCTTCCCAATCAAAACGCGCAGACCCGCCCGTCTTGACCCGGCGTCCTTCAATGTTTCGAGTTCGCGCAGACGCACTTGCGCCGAGAATTCTTCGCCTTCCGCGAGGGTGCATTCGGCGTCGGTCGCGCCGCGGTCCAACGCGATGCGAACGGCCTGGCTGGCGATTTCCGGGCTAATCATCAGGCCGTGCCGCCCACGGTCATGCGATCGATCTTGATGGTTGGAATGCCAACGCCCACTGGCACGCTCTGCCCTTCCTTGCCGCAGATGCCGATGCCTTCATCCAGCTTCAGATCGTGTCCCACCATGCTCACGTGTTTTAGCGCCTCCGGTCCGTTGCCGGTCAGCATGGCGCCGCGCACGGGCCGCGTGATGTGTCCGTCTTCGATCAAATAACTCTCCGAAGCGCTGAAAACGAAATTGCCGCTGGTGATGTCCACTTGGCCGCCGCCGAAATTCGCGCAGTATAAGCCGCGGGGCGTCGAACGGATAATCTCCTCCGGATCGCTATCGCCCGCCAGCATAAAGGTGTTCGTCATGCGCGGCATGGGAATGTGCTGGTAACTTTCGCGGCGTCCGCTGCCGGTGGTGTGCGAGCGCAGCAGACGGCTGGACAATTTGTCGAACAAATAGCCGCGCAGGATGCCCTTCTCGATCAGCACGTTTTCCTGAGTAGGAGCGCCTTCATCGTCCACGTTGAGCGAACCGCGGCGGTTCCGGATCGTGCCGTCGTCAACAACGGTGCACAGCGGGCTGGCCACTTGCTGGCCGATGCGATCGCTGAACGCGGAGACCTTCTTGCGGTTGAAGTCGGCTTCCAGGCCATGGCCCACCGCTTCATGCAGCAGGACGCCCGGCCATCCCGGCCCCAGGACCACGGTCATTTCCCCGGCCGGCGCCGGGCTGGCGTCCAGTTGCACAATGGACTGCCGAACCGCTTCGATCGCGAAATGTTCCGGCGTCTTTTCCGTCTCGAAAAAGTCCAGGCCGACGCGGCCGCCGCCGCCGGAGTACCCGCGCTGGGCCACTCCTTCGCCTTCGCGCGCGAGCACTGCCACTCCTAAGCGCGCCAGCGGCTGACGATCCGAACTCAGGACGCCGTCGCTGGTTGCCACCAACACCTGGCGCAAGCTGTCGAGATAGCTGGCCTGCACTTGAAACACGCGATGGTCGGCGGCCCGCGCCGCTCGATCCGCCCGCTTGACCAGTTCCACGCGTTCGTCCAAACTGGCTTCGTTCGGCGCAGTGACTACGGGATAAAGATCGCGCCGCCGGACTTCCGTAAATCCAGCTTTGTCCACCTTGGACGGCCCGTTCGCGATGCAGGCGGCCACGCGAGCCGCTTTGCGGATCTTCTCCGGGCTTAAGTCGTCGCTATATGCATAGCCGGTGCGTTCGCCCGAGATCACGCGCACGCCCACGCCCAGGGAAACGCCCTGGACCGCGCTTTTGACGATGGATTCATCGATGCTGAGAGAGCTGGTGGCAAGGTATTCAAAATACAGATCCGCGTAGTCGCCCCCGGCGCCCAGAGCCTCTGAGAGATAGGATTCCAGATCGTGTTCGGTGATCCCAAACTTGTGGCCAAAAAACGAGTCGGAAAGCGGCATGGGTGTAATTCCAGCGTAACATTCGAGTACCCGGGGACGCGCGAGAGGCTGTACGGAGCCGGTGCGGGCGGAATACGAGGAAGACGAGGAATCTGACGCGTTTGCGCCCCGCCCCTAAGTCTGTCAAACTCTACATGATGCCCGGGCGTCCTCCCCCACGTCTGATCGGCGCCTGCTTGGTCTTGTTGCTGATCCCGACCGAATCCAAGCCACAATCCGTGGCCTTAGCCGGTGCTATTCCATACAAAGGCTTTGAAGGCGCGTCCGTCCCTTTCCCCTCAGCTGAGAAGCTTTCCTACGACATCGAGTGGCGTTTGATTTACGCTGGCAGCGCTCATTTGACCCTGGAACCCAAGCCGGGCGATCCCCGCGGCTGGAATTCGCAGCTGCGCATAGAATCCGGCGGCTTGGTTTCGAAGCTCTACAGGCTGGAAGATACCTACAAGACCAGCATGGAGAATGGGTTTTGTACTTCCGGGACCGACTTCAATGCGATTGAGGGTAAACGGCATCGCGCGACCAAGGTGGTGTACGATCATGCGCGCGGGAAGGCCAGCTACGTGGAGCGCGATCTGGACAAGAACGCGGTGATCAAGACATCGGAGGTCGACATTTCATCCTGCACCATGGACGCCATTGCAGGCCTCTACAAACTCCGGCTGGACAGGCTGGAGCCCGGACAAAGCACGCAGGCGTCCATGAGCGATGGAAAGAAGACCGCGATGGTGCGCGTGGAAGCGCAGGCCCGCGAGCAGGTGAGGATAAAGGCCGGAACCTTCGACACGATCCGCTATGAAGTGTTTCTTTTCAACGGCGTAATATCTTCCCGCAAAGCGGATCTTTTCGTATGGCTGACCGACGATGCCCATCGCCTGCCGGTACAAATTCGCGCGCGGATGAATTTCCCGGTAGGGACGATCACGTTTGAGTTGACCAAAGACGAGCATCCGTAAACGCCGATTTGACCACAAGAATCGGATAGTTTCCATGCGCGATTCAGGCTTAGCATTGGGCATGTCACAGACCATGATGAAAGCCGTCGCTGAGCGCGACCGTGCCATGGATGGCGTGTTTTATTATGCCGTTCTCTCCACCGGCATCTATTGCCGGCCGTCCTGTCCTTCCAAACGTCCGCGCTGCGAGAACGTGGTTTTCTTCCGGGCCCGAGAGGCGGCGGAACACGCGGGATTCCGGGCCTGCAAACGCTGCAAGCCGGACGCGGCCGGATCTGACCCAAACGGGCAACTGGTCGAGAAGGTTTGCCGCTATATCGATACGCATCCAGATGAGCCGGTGACGCTCGAAGCTCTCGGCCGCGCACTGGGGATTAGTCCGTTCTATTTGCAGCGCACCTTCAAGGCTCGAACCGGCATCACGCCGCGAGCTTATGCCGACTCCCGCCGCTTGAATTCGCTCAAGGCCGGACTGCGGGAAGGACACTCCGTCACGCGATCGCTTTACGACGCGGGCTACGGGTCTTCCAGCAGACTCTATGAGCGGGCTTCGTCACAACTGGGAATGACGCCTTCGCGCTATCGCAAGCAAGGCGCCGGCGAGACGATTCACTACGCCATCGCGCCCACACAGATCGGAAAAATGCTGCTCGCTGCCACCGAGCGCGGAGTGTGCTCGATACAGTTCGGCGATTCGATCGCGACTTTAGAACAAAAGCTGCGCGTCGAATATCCCAAGGCGGAAGTTGTGCGCGCGGATCGCAAACTCGTGCGCAAGTTCGCGCGTTGCGCGCCATCATTCAAGGGAAAACCAAAACGCCTCTGCCGCTCGACATTCAGGCCACCGCATTTCAGCGCCGAGTTTGGGAAGAGCTGCAAGCGATTCCGCGCGGAAGCACGAAGATCCTATGGCAAGATCGCGGCGGACATCGGACATCCGAAAGCAGCGCGAGCAGTGGCACGAGCTTGCGCGACAAATCCGGTCGCGATTGCGATTCCCTGCCATCGCGTGGTGCGCGAAGACGGCGACATGGGCGGTTATCGTTGGGGCGTGGATCGGAAGAAAAAGCTGCTGGCGCTGGAAGCCGAGTAAAACGTTGTGAAGCGGATTTGTTTGGTTTGGGAGCGCCTAAGGGGGATCGCCCAGCAATTCGCTAAATCTGGCGTAAACCTTAGAAACTAAAGTACTAATTGGCCGCAAAAAATCGCGCTTGCTTCACTTTTTCCACTTTGCCGTGCGATACTAGGTCCAGAGAGACCGAGGGCAAATGAATCAGTTGAGCGAGGCTGTAACTCGCTATCACAAGATCCTGGAAGGCGACCAGTACAAGAATTTGTCCTGGGCACACGAACTCCAGGAACGCATGAAGGCGCACAATTTGGTCGCCGGTGGAAAGCCCGTGTCTCCGGTTCTGCGTCCGCATTTTATCACGCGCAGACAGTACGCTGGATTGGTGAAAGCGGTGGAGTCGTTTTCCACTTCGCTGCAGCGGGTTCAGACCAAGGCGTTGGGAAGTCCGGCGCTGCTGGCGCGCATGGAATTGCTGCCCGCTGAAAAGATGTTGGCGGCGGTGGATCCGGGGTATTCGTTTCCGGCGGTGACATCGCTGCTGGACACTCACATTAATAACGGCACGTTACGCTTCTCGCGCTACATCCCCGACACGCCCACTGGTGTCGCGTATGGCGAGGCACTGTCCGATATTTTTTACGATGCCGCGCCGGTGAAGGAATTCCGCAAGCGCTACAAGCTGGAGAAATTGCCCGGCACCAAGTACCTGCTGAATGCGATTCTCAAGGCTTATAAAGAATGGGGCGGGAAGAGCAAGAAGCCGAACATCGCGATTCTCGAATTTCGCCAGCCGTTTCAAGCTACCGAGTCGGGTGAAAGCGCGATTCTGGCCGAGTTCCTGCGGCGCGACGGCTGCACAGTGGAAGTGGTTTCGCCTGAACAGCTGGACTATCGCGATGGCGTTCTGCGCCGCGGCGATTTCCCGATCGATCTAGTTTTTCGCCGTGTGAAGGTGCAGGAATTTCTGGTGCGGTTCGATCTGTCGCACCCGCTGCTGCGCGCTTATCGCGATCATGCCGTGTGCGTGGTGAACAGCTTCCGCTCCGAACTGGCGCAGAAGAAAGCCATCTTCGACCTGCTTACCGATGAGGAGATCACGGCCGATTTTCCCGCAGCCGAGAAGCGGGCCATCAAGGAATTCGTGCCTTGGACTCGCATTGTGCAGGAAGCCAAGACCAAATATCATAACCGGACTGTGAATTTGCCGGATTTCATTTTGCACAATCGCAATAAGCTGGTTCTGCATCCCAATGACGATGGGGCCGATCAGCAATCGTTCCGCGGTTCTGAAGTGGACGAGGCCGGTTGGGAAAAAGCTTTGCGATCCGCGCTGCGTAATCCTTATGTAGTGCAAGAGGCCATGGATCCGGTGGTGGATGTGTTCCCGGTGCTGCAATACGGGCATCTCGAGATGCAGAAGATGCGGATCGACGTCCATCCGCACTCCTACCTCGGTAAAGTGCAAGGCTGCTCCAGTTGGCTGACCGCGGTGGGCCCGTCGGGGTTCTCGACGCTGTCGGGCGTCGCGCCGACGTTCATATTGGAACAAAAATAACCGACTCCCTACGGTCGCGGCTCGGCAAACACCGTTACTTTGGCTCGTAGGTTTGCTACGCCTGCTGTGTAGCGCGTATCCGCCACGCTAAAGGCCACCGCGTCGTCCAGCCAATCGTGCGCCGTGCCGTCCGCATCGTGCGACGCCGCTGTAAGGGTATATTCGCCAGGGCACAAATCGCAGCGAAACGCGAACTCGATCCGCATGCGCTGGCCCGCGGCGCAGGTTCCCAAGCTGACTTTTTCGAGCTCGGTATTGGTCCCGTACACTTCCAGGCCAATGCGGGTGCGAATGAGAATGCCGATGACGGGCTCCTCCACGCGATCGTGAAACCGGACCGCGATGCGCACTGCGGCGTTTTCGCCGCTTAGCCAGACGGCCGTCGGCTTTCCCGCGGCGTCCAGCGTTTCGAGAGACAAGATCTCCGCGCGTCCGTCTCCTCTTTGTAGGACGGGGCGCAGTTGGCTCTTCAGGGTGGCTCCCCAGGCCCGCACCTTTTCCGCGATGCTTTGGCGATAGGCATCCAATACCTGGCGCGGATCCCCGCGCATTGCAAGCGACCCAGCGTCCAGCCACCAGACTTCGTCGCACAGCGGTTGCAGCAGATCCAACTCATGCGAAACGATCAGCACGGTTGTGCCGGCGCTCCGCAGCCGGTCGATTCCAGCCAGCGCGCGCGCCCGCACCAGCGCATCGTGATGGGCGAGCGAATGCTCCATCAGCAAAACGTCCACGGGCGAAAGCTGCAGGCCGTCTAGCGGCCCCACATAGCGACGCTCGTCACCCGCGATCACTTCGCCTGCCTCCGGTTTGACCCGGCCCGACGCCAGCTGCAGCAGCGCGGCCTTGCCAGCGCCCTTTTCTCCGATGATGCCGATCACCGAGCCACTCGGAGCCGACACCGATAGATCGCGCAGGGGCGGAAATCGCACGCCGCGAAACTCAATCGCCATGCAGATAGAATAACGCTTGATCCTCGCATTGCTGATCGCGCTGCCTTTTCCGGCCACTGGAACGGTTCATCTGCCGTCCGGGATCACGGAAATCTCGGCGGAAATCCGGCTTCCCGAGGGCGCGCACGATTTGACCGTCATCGGCGATCACAGCACCTTGCGAGCTGCCTCCAACTTCCAGGGCCGTGCCATTCTGAGCTGCCACAAGTGCCGGGGAATTACTTTTCGCAACTTTGCTATGGACGGAAATCGCGATGCGATCGCACGGCCGATGTCCTTGCCGCCGACTGATAAGAGCTTCGCGAGTTTCTATTCCGGCAACGGAATCCTGATGGAAGATACCGACGGCTTTTCGGTGGATCACCTGGATTTCACGCATGTCGCCGGCTTTGCGATTCTGGCGAACCACTCGCGCAACATTTCGATCGACCATGTTTCCGTTGCCGACAGCGGATCACTGAACGCCAAGGGCCGAAACAACAGCACCGGCGGCATTCTGCTCGAAGAAGGAACCGACAACTTCACCGTGGCCGATTCGACGTTTCACAACATTCGCGGCAACGCGGTCTGGACGCACTCGCGCTATGGTTCGCCCCGCAACAGCGGCGGCAAGATCGCCAACAATCAGTTCTTCGACATCGGCCGCGACGCTATTCAAGTGGGGCATGCGACCAAAATCGATGTGGTGGGCAATCATGGCAGCCGCATCGGAACGGCCGCAGACCTGGTGGATGTGGAGAACGGCGGTACGCCGGTCGCGATCGACACCGCGGGTAACGTGGACCAATCCACGTATGAGCACAACCAATTTGAGGAGATCGATGGCAAATGCTTCGACCTGGACGGCTTCCATGACGGCGCCGTGCGCGGCAATACTTGCATCAATCGCGGGCCGCCCGCGGATTATCCGTTCGGACACTTTGGCATTGTGTTCAATAACGCGAGTATCGAGATGCGGTCGCAGAACATCGTGATCGAAGGCAATGAACTGGTCGGGATGAAATTCGGAGGCATCTTCATCATTGGCACTGGTCACAAGATCCTGCGCAATCGAATGCTGCACACCAACACGGCGCATTGCAATGAGAATCGCGCGAAGTTCGGCTGCTCCGTGCTGGGTGAAGCCGAGGTTTTAGAAACCGGAATTTATCTGGGAAGCCACGCGGAGCATCCCGATCCGGCGCAGCGGGAATTTGATTGAGGGCAACACGATTTCGGGCTGGAAGATGAAGATCGCGCTGTATCCAGGCTGCGCCCGGCGTCAAACTTTCGGACAACACGATCCGCAAAAATACGTGTACGGACGAATACTAGCGGGTCGTCACGGCGAAGGCGTTTCCCACGCAGCCATTGACCTCGACACTTACTGGGGCGGAAGCAGGCGCATCCAGCGGCCAATGCAGATTGATCTGGTTCGGGCCGCGAGAATCAACGAGCGCTGCCCGATCGCCGATCCAGACGCGGACCGCGTCACCAGGCGAGCCGAAGTTCAACCCATAAATGGAAAACGGCCGGCCGCGTTCCAGCGGCGGTTGTTGATTGGCGGCGTCGACGATTCCCTGTGGATTAATCATCGGCGGTTGAAGACGAATGAAAGCATCCTCGGCTACTTGCGCTGTTTGCGGCGTGCCGGAAATTAACACGGCCCAGGCGGCGACCGCGGGAATCACGGCGACGGCGGCGATCCAGATGGGTTTCACGCGCGCGAGTAGCAAGATGATGGTGAGCAGGGTGATTGCGCGTCCCAGCCACGTGTCCCACGAAGCGCCAAACTGAAGCTCCACATGCCGCTGTCCCGCTGGGATACGGATCAACTGAAATCCGATGGGTCAGTTTCAATCGTTGCTCCGGACGCGCGCCAGCCGGGGGCGTTGTTCACCTTGAGAAGCACGGCTTCGCCGGCGGCCAAGTTGACCTCGAACGCGGCTTCTCCCGGCGAAGTCCAATGCACGTCGACCGGTCTCTTGCCCGCGGCCCAATTGAGATAAGCAGTGAGGAAAGCCGAGTCTGCCGTGGAAGTGAGATGGGGCAGCGACCGAAGGTCCACAACAACTGCGTCACGCGGCTCGAAAGGCAGGTGGTAAACCCGGTCTCCCGCGCCGCTGTCGTATGCGACGGGCAGTGACTCAAATCTGGTTGGCCGGGCATACCAATGAAAATACTCTTGCGACGCAGCGCCGTGAACCACCAACCAAGGGGCGTTCAATGCGCGCAGCCACAGTTCGGCCACGTTTTTGGAATCCGCATCGCATCCAAAAGCGATCTGGCGCTCGGCCGCGAAAATCAGGTAATTCGACGGATCTTGTCCGGGCCCGCCGACCTGCGGCGACGTCAGTCCAGAGGTTCAGAGTGCTGTCGAGTTCGCCGGATGCCAGAACTCGCCCAGTGTTGGCATGCCCTTTGAGCCACGCGGCAACCTGATACGCAACACCGGCGCGAGGATCCCCCGCGGGCGGTTCGAACTTCCAGGAGTGAGTGATGAAGCGGTACGAAAATGGCAGTGCCGCCAGGATCAGGATCAGGACCGCGGCGCCGTACATCCGCCTGGAAAGAATGGAGAGCAATCCCGTCAGCAACAAGATGCTGCCCGCGTTCAATTCGAGCATGTAGCGGTGCGGTGAAGGCGCCAGGTAATTTGCCGCGAGACTCGCGCTGACCACCACGAGGCCCGAGAGCGCCACCCAGGTGAGGGTCGCGGCAAAGGCGCTGGGGAACGCGCCGCCAGAACGAGATCGCGATCAGCGCTAACGCCACGGCAAGAATGATCCAACTGGTGCCGGACCACGGCGCTGCGGGAAGCGTGTGCCGGAGGACGATCCTATTGAGCAGCGTAGAGGAGACGAAATTCCCGGGCGTCATCCAGAATGCGGAGAGCCCGTAGGCGGTTCCGATGAGGCCTACTACGGATGCTGCGGCGCGTGCGGGGCCTAGATCGCGCGAATTCGCCACTGCGATGCCTGCCATCACGAAACCGAGGCCGATCAACGCGGGCCAGCTCGTCAAGAAAACCGCGCCAGCCAGGACCGCAGCCAGGGTCCAGCGCTTGCGCCATGCCATGGCGGCAGCGAGTAGCATAAACGGCAACGCGAAGGTATGGGCCGCTTCGTCGAACGCCACCAGCGTCACAAATCCCCAAGGAGCATGCGCATAGGGCTGCGAAATTGCGCGCCACGACGGCATCAGGTACGCCGGCGAAGGGAAGACGCTGTATGCGACAGCCGCGAATGTCGCCAGAACGCGCGAACGGAACAGCGCCGCTTGCCAGCACGTATAAACACACCGGCGCAAGGGCATATCCAATCCCGGTGACGAGATGAAACGCGTGTCCAAGCGAGAGAAAACGGAACAAGCCGATCAGCGTTGGAAAAATCGGCGGGTATAGATAATGTAAAGGTGCGCCGCCGTATTGCAGCGGGTTCCATGTCCACGGAAGATCGCGGAACATGCGCGCGGTTGCGATATAGATGTATCCGTTGTTCCAGGGCTGGTTGGAAAATTCGGTTAGCAGCCAGGGACCGAGCAGCAATAGATTCGCGATAAACAGCGCCGCGGTGATGCAGAGATCGGCAACCACTCCCTCACGGTCATGGTTCGGTAAGGGGCTTGCTGGCAAGCCGATTATTGTCTCATGTCCAGTCATGCGACTCTAAAGCAATGGCAGATTCCGTTAGCGAGCGGATGCGGGCGGATTGGAACCAACGTGCGCTCGAAGACGCCCATTACTATGTCGCTTTCGGCGGCCTGGATCAGGGTGAAGCCGAATTTCTGGCCACTGCCGCGGACGTGCTCCGCTCCATACGGGGCCAGCTCAAGCGTCTCACTGTCAACACCAACCGGCGGACTTGGCGTGCGCTCGAAATTGGTTGTGGCCCGGGCCGGCTGATCAAACCGCTGAGCGTTCACTTCGGTGAGATCCACGGCGTGGACGTTTCCGACGAGATGATCCGGTTGGCTCGCGAGCGCCTGGCCGATATTCGGCACGCCCACTTCCATGTCACAGACGGCGCCACACTGCAGCAATTTGCGGACGAATCCTTCGATTTCGTGTATTCCTACGCCGTCTTCCAGCACATTCCCAGCCGCGATGTGGTGCTGGAATATATGCGCGAAATTCGGCGCGTGCTGAAGCCCGGCGGCGTTTTCCATGGCCAGTTCAATGGGTTCCAGCGATCCGACAATCCCGATACCTGGACCGGCGTCGGTTTCTCCGGCGAAGATATTCGCGCTTTCACTCGCGATAATGGCCTGCTTCTGATGTACCTGGAGGGCGAGCGCACGCAATACATGTGGACCACGTGGCTGAAGCCGCCTGTCCCGCCGCCTCGCGGCCGACCTCAGCCACCCGCTATTCGGCGTATCACCAATGCCTTCACCAGCGAGCCTCTCATCCCGCAGCGTGGACGCCTGGCCGCTCTCTCCATCTTGGCGGAGCATCTTCCCGCCTCCTGCGATCTCAACCAACTCGAGGTCCTGGCTGACGGCGAGCCCGGTGTTGGAATCTACGTTGGTCCGCTGGATTCCAAGGGGCTCCAGCAAGTCAACGCCTGGCTTCCCGAAGGCGTCCGGACGGGTCTGGTTCCCGTGGAGCTGCGCGCGAATGGCCAGCCACTTTGCCCGATGGCGATGGCGCGCATTTTTCCCGCCGGCCCGCTGGTTCCTCGTATCGTTTCCATCACCGACTCTGTCAATCTCGACTTGAAAAACGCCACCCGGACCGGCGGTTTGAAGGTGCAGATCGAAGAAGTGCTGTCGCCCGAGTCGATCAAGATCACCATCGACGATCAGCCCGTCGCCAATCTCGAAATCCTTCGCACCGATCCCCGTCCGCCCCGCCACACATTGGACTTCCAGTTGCCCAAAGGCCTGTCGACTGGGTCTCACACGCTGCAGCTCAGCGTCGGATCGCGCCGCCTCTCGCCGACAAATATCATGGTCCGTTCATAGCTTCCATGCGTCGGTGGAATTTAATTCGGGCGGGATTCGTCGCCGCTGCCGCGATCCTTCTGTCTTGCCAGCTATTCCTCCCGCCCATTGTTGGTTTGGCGGATCAGGGTGATTTTGGCCGCTTAGTTGGCCGGTTCGGCTATCGCGCGGCGGATGGGTCGGTTCAGTATGGGTTCCTGACGCGCAAGTTTGTACCCGATGCTAACGCCAGACAGCGCCAATACGAACAAATCAACTCGGAGTACATTTTCGCCGGCGCCGCGGTCCTGCTGAACAGCGTGGTGTCCAAGGACGGCAGCCTGGATCTCACCCTAATCGGTTTCGTCCACGTGCTTGCATTTCTGTATGCGTTCTATCGCCTGTTGCAAGCGATCCGGCCGGATCGGTGGGGCTTTCTCCTTTGGATACTCGCGTTATTGATTCTCACTGACGTCGGCTACGCGGCGTATTGGAACTCGTTTTACGCGGAACCTGCTTCCTGCATTTTCTTTCTACTGCTGCTGGCCGAGAGCATTGCAATCTGCCGCGCCGATGAAGTTTCCAGCGCGCTGGCGGCTCGTTGGGCTCTGTGGGCGATCCTCTTCGTGCTAGCGAAACCTCAAAATGCGCCGGTCGGCGTGCTGTTGGCGCTATTGGCACTTCGTCTGCGAGGCCGCATTGCGATGGGGATCTCCCTCGCGATCGCAGCTGCCGCTGCGTTCATCCTTATTACAGCGCCCGTTCCTAACAAATGGTCGAGTACTTACGATCAAGTCTTCATGGCGATTCTGCCCGAGTCGAAAGACCCCGCGCGCGATGCACAAGCTTTGAATTTGCCGGCGGATTGGCTGAAATACTCCGGCACCGGTGCCTGGACGCCAGGCACGAATTTTGCAGAAGGGGTGAGGAGCGGGATGATCGGCAAGACCATCACTCACGCCAGCATCATCCGATTCTATGCGCTGCGCCCCGCTCGCATCTGGCGGCGTGCGAAGCAGGTCCTGCCCGTCGCCTTTTCGCTGCGTCCCGAGTTCTGCGGAAATTTTGAACGGTCCGCTGGCCGGCCTCCCGATGCGAAGAGTCAGTCGTTCAATCTGTGGAGCCGATTCCACGAGGTTGTACTGACAGCGTGTGGCAAGCTCATCCTGATCGCTCTTCTCCTGTGTCCGGCGATCTCATTGGCAGCTTGGTTTTGCTGGCCGCCACGACGGCGAATGATCGAGTTCTGGGGAGTTCTCGGTGTCAGCTGCCTGCTGTCGTTTCTGGTGGCGGTTTGCGGCGACGCCTGGGACAACGTGAAGCACCTCTTTCTTTTCAACTTGTTGCTGGACACTTGGCTGGTGACGAGCATTGCGATCGTGTTTCAGTTCGCCCGTAAGGTACTGTACGGCATATAGATATAATCCTTGACGACCTACTACATATTGGGTCATCATTGCAGACATGCGCCGTTAACCCAAGCGCTAGGTTTTGGAGGAAAATAGAGATGGGACTACTTTCAGTTGATCTCAGCAGCAGGATTTCAGACGTGCAACCCGCCGCCAAAAAAGCTTTCCCGCCGACCGAACGGAAGGGCGTCAGCTTTCCGAAGTACTTTACCCAAAAACTCGAAGCGGGCAAGACCCCGTACGACGAGATCGCCTGGGAGTTGCGCACCGCCGCGATTGCCAACGACAAAGGCGCCATCATATTTGAGCAGGATGACGTGGAGGTGCCGGCCGAATGGTCCCAGACGGCCACCAACATCGTAGTCAGCAAGTATTTCTACGGGAAGATGGGCTCGCCGGAGCGCGAGCGCAGCGTCCGCCAGTTGGTGCACCGCGTAGTGGATACGATCGCCGATTGGGGAGCCCACGGCCGCTATTTCAAGACTCGCGAAGACGCCGACAACTTCCGCAATGAGCTGGCGCACCTGATGCTCACCCAGAAGGCCTGCTTCAATTCGCCGGTCTGGTTCAACGTCGGGGTGCAGGAGGCTCGCGGCTACGGCTATTACTACGATGAAGCCACCGACAACATCGTGAAGCTGAAGAAGGGCGAATCGCGCCCGCAATGCTCGGCTTGCTTCATCAACTCGGTGAAGGATTCGCTGGAATCGATTCTTGATCTGGCCAAGACCGAAGGCATGTTGTTCAAGTGGGGCTCGGGCACCGGCACCAATCTTTCGCCGCTTGCGCGAAGAAGGCGGCGGACTCGCGGGAGGCGGCACAGCTTCCGGTCCGCTCAGCTTCATGAAGGGTTTCGACGCGTTTCGCTGGCGTCATCAAATCCGGCGGAAAGACGCGCCGCGCAGCGAAGATGGTGATCCTGAATGTCGATCATCCCGACATCGAAAATTTCGTATGGTGCAAAGCGAAAGAAGAGAAGAAGGCCCACACGCTGATCGACGCCGGCTATGATGCCGCGATCGATGGCGACGCCTACGGCTCCATCTTCTTCCAGAACGCCAACAACTCCGTGCGCGTCACCGACGAATTCATGGAAGCCGCCGCGACCGATGGCGATTGGTGGACGCGTTCGGTGGCCAATGGCCAACCCAAGAAGCGCTACAGCGCCAAAGAGCTGCTGCGCTCAATCTCTGAAGCCACGCATCAATGCGGCGATCCTGGCATGCAGTTCGATACCACGATCAATCGCTGGCATACATCCAAGACCACCGCGCGCATCAACGCGTCGAATCCGTGCTCGGAATACATGTTCCTGGACGATTCGGCCTGCAACCTGGCGTCGCTCAACCTGATGAAGTTCGTCGGCCCGGGCGGCGAATTCGATGTGGAAGCTTTCCGGCATGCCTGCGATACGGTGACGCTCGCGCAGGAGATCATCGTCGATAGCGCCAGCTATCCCACTGAGAGGATCGCGAAGAATTCGCACGATTTCCGGCCGCTCGGTTTGGGCTACGCCAATCTTGGGTGCGCTGTTGATGTCGATGGGCATTCCGTATGACAGCCCATCGGGTCGCGATTGGGCGGCTGCCATCACTGCCGTGATGTGCGGCCAGGCGTATCTTACAAGCGCTCGCATCGCGGAAGCGGTCGGACCGTGTCCCGGCTACGCCGTCAACGAAGATTCTTTCCTGGATGTGATCCTGATGCACGGCAAGGCGGTCAGCGGCGTCGATAGCAAGCGCGTCCCGGACGATCTGTACAAGGCAGCGGTGGATTGCTGGAACGATGCTTATACGCTAGGCGAGCGCGCCGGATTCCGCAACGCGCAGACCACGGTGATCGCGCCTACGGGCACCATCGGCTTCATGATGGATTGCGATACGACCGGTATCGAGCCCGATCTGGCGCTGGTGAAATACAAGAAGCTGGTCGGCGGCGGGATCATCAAGATCGTCAACAATACCGTGCCGCAGGCGCTCATCAAGCTGGGTTATACGCCGGAGCAAGTGGAAATGATCGTCACGCACATCGATTCCACTGGCACCATCGAGGGCGCACCTGCTCTGAAGGACGAGCACCTGCCGGTGTTCGATTGCAGCTTCCGTCCGCAGAATGGCAAGCGGTCAATTCACTATATGGGCCACGTTCGCATGATGGCCGCGACGCAGCCGTTTATTTCGGGTGCGATTTCGAAGACCATCAACATGCCGGAAGAGTCCACCGTGGAAGATGTGGTGGACGCTTATATGGAGAGCTGGAAGCTTGGGCTGAAGGCGGTGGCGATCTATCGCGATAATTCCAAGCGGTCGCAGCCGCTGAGCTCCGGAACCGGAAAGGGCGAGAAGAAAGCTACGTCATCGGCGGTGGTTCCGACGACGGTGGAGAAGATCGTCTATCGTCCCATCCGCCGCAAGCTGCCTGACGAGCGGCAATCGGTCACGCACAAGTTCTCTATCGGCGGCCACGAAGGCTACATCACGGTGGGCATGTACGAGGACGGAACGCCGGGCGAAGTCTTCATTTCCATGGCCAAGGAAGGCTCCACCATCAGCGGCCTGATGGACAGCTTCGCCACCAGCATCAGCTATGCGCTGCAATACGGCGTGCCGTTGAAGTTCTTTGTCGACAAGTTCAGCCACGTTCGGTTCGAGCCGAGCGGCTGGACGGGGAACCAGCAGGTTCCGTATGCCAAGTCGATCATGGACTATATTTTCCGCTGGCTGGGCGCGAAGTTCCTGGGCCCGGAGTATGCGGTCAGCGAAGCTGGCGACGCGCCGATTCTGCGCCCCACCGAGCCTGAGCCGCAGCAATCGCTGGCCTTCACGCCCGCGGTCAGCGACGCGCCGATGTGCTCGGAATGCGGCGGATTCATGACGCGCAACGGCAGTTGCTACAAGTGCGAGAACTGCGGCGGGACCAGCGGTTGTAGCTAGACGGAAATCCGATATCACGATTTGGTGGGAGGCGTCATTCCTCCTTTTCCTTGGGCGGCTCGTTTGAGCCGCCTTTTTCGTTTGAGCGCGTGATTGGGGCCTGATTTCTCTCGAACACGTCGAATTCCAGGTCGACGTTCTCCTTAGCGAAGAGGAGTTGAGCAGTCTTCTCAGGAGGAACCCGAAAAACATGGATCAATGAATAGTCTCTGGCAAGCCATGGGAACGGAACATGCCGCCGCGACTGGCGCTCGGCAGGGCGCAAGACCAGGAAGGTTGGGTGGAAGTACTCTAGCATCGAGGCGAGACCGCGCTGCTCCGGATGGTCGCGAAGGAACTGCACGACCCTTCGGTTGCACAAACCAGGATAGTCATAGACGGGTAGCCGGGAATAATAACCGATGTAGCCCAGAGGCTCACACCCTATCGTGTCTCCGCTCTTTGCCAGTCCCCGAATGTAAAGGCCGATTGCTCTGCGATTTTCCATCTCAACATACTGCTGAACATGTTTCTCAGCACGCATTGTGACCGGCATGGTGAAGAGGATCAAGCCTATGTACCCCGCGCCGAATACGGTCGCCGCAATGCTTCGGAGGGACGGTTTCGGAACCAGACTGATCAAATACCAAAGACCGTATGTGCTTCCGATCACCGCGGCGGCGGTAAAGGGCGCGGCATACCATCCAAATAGAAAAGGCACGAGGGATGTGAAATAGGAGAAGTACGCAGCGATAAAAGCGTAGATCATCAGCGCACTTTCGTCACGCCTTATGAACGCCGCTAGGGCCCCCGGCACCGACAGCAGCGCCATTAGTACAGCGATGATGCGGTGCTGATCCCACAAGGGCTCAAAGCCATGGCCGTTTCCTGCGTACGCCGGCCCCAGCGTTGAAAAGGGCGCCAAGCAATGGCCGATCACGCTAATGATCCCTGCGCCGATTGAGAAATAGGGTTTATTCCATGTTGCTTTGAACTCTGTCCAGAACCCCGGGTAGCCAAGCGCCTTCGCGTAGATCGTGTTCGGGATCGGACTGCCGTAATATGCGAACGTAAAGATCAGCCAGGGACCATAGACGCAGATCAGCCCGGTCATTAAGGGCACAAGAAGCTTGAAGTCCCTTAGCTTCGAAGTACGCCACAGTTCAAAGCAGCATGCAATCCCGACCCATAGGACGGCATCGGGTCGCGCCAGGAGACAAAGCCCCAGCGATATGCCCTTCTGCAATTGTGTCCCTCGTTGAAAACACCGGAAGGAGTACAGATAGGAAACTACAGCTATCTGCGTCTCCATGCCAGCCATGCCCCACAAGATTTGGTGATGCTCGAAGGCCAAGTAGGCGGCAACGGTAAGCGCGAGGACCGGGGGGAGCTTCAAGTGGCTACATATCTGGAAGCCCAGGAAAACTGCGGCTCCGCCTAGCAACGCCGAAACGAGTTTAATTAAGGCTAGTCCGAACCCGGGGTGCAAGAGCTCCCCAACCAGAGGTACAAGGACGCTCAGTGGACTGGTGAAGCCATGCAGCGGCGGCTCGTCCGATGGAGTATGCGTTAGACCGAGTCCGCGTGCCGCATTTTCTGCGTGCTGCACGGTAATCAGGGCATCTTCCCAGGTGCGGCCGGTGTAAATCCAAAAGAATAAGCGAACGGCAACCGCGAGAAATATCAGCGTGAAGAGAAGAAACCGGCCACTATTGATGGTCCCTGTGCCGGTCAACAGCGCGCTTGGGTTCAGTTGTTGCCGGCGGATTGGTGAGATCAGAGCCAGTCCAATTTTCCTTTTGGGTGTGACCGCCAGTATACACCGGGTTATTTGCCGATTGGGGGCGCATTTTACGCTCGACGAAGCACCGTATTCTAGATGTGATGCCTTTTATTGGCGCAGTCCTCTGGGATCTTGATGGCACGCTGATCGACTCCGAACAATATCACTGGCTGGCCTGGCGCGACACCATGGCTGCCGAAGGCATCCCGCTCACGCGTCCACAATTCCTGAAGACCTTCGGATTGCGCAACGACGCGATTATTCCGCAGTGGATCCCCGGCGCAACCAACCAGCAAATCGAGCGAATTGCCGACGCCAAGGAGCAGCTCTATCGCCGCCTGGTCCGCGAAGGCGGACTCGTCCCGTTGCCGGGCGCGGCTGAGTGGACCGCACGGCTGGCCGCCGACGGATGGCGCCAAGCCATCGCCTCCTCCGCTCCCCGCGAAAATATTGACGCAGTGCTGGCGGTCATCGGGCTTGGGTTCGTTTTTCAAGCTGTTGTTTCGGCTGAGGATGTGACCCGAGGCAAGCCCGATCCGCAGGTGTTCCTGACAGCGGCGGCGCGGCTGGGGTCGACGCCTGCGCGGTCCGATTGTGGTGGAAGATGCGGCTGCCGGCATCGAAGGCGCCCGCCGCGCAGGAATGGCAAGCATTGGAGTTAGCCGCAATTGGCCCCCGCTCCCCGCCGATCTAGCGGTCACGTCACTAGCCGACCTTCCACTCGACGCGTTTTCGCGCTTGCTCAAATGAAACAGCCATATACAATTGAATGTGAGGAGCCGATTGGATACCTAGTGCCCCGAAAAGCCTTGCACGTTTGGAAGGTTTCAGCGTCAGCCTGTAATAGGCATGTCATCGGCATACGGGACAATTGAGGCATTCATGAGCGACCGGGGCGCCCCGCCGACGACCGACAGCGCATTCCTAGCGGCGCAAGAGCTCCAAAACCGCTTTATTTCTGACAACTTACGCCGTATTTTCCTGTTAATCTACCGGATTGTCCGGAATGTGGACGATGCCCAGGATCTTACCCAGGAGGCCTTCATCAAGGCGCTCCAGCGGCAGGATCAGCTCAAGGAAATGGACAAGGCGGCGCACTGGCTTTCTCGGATCGCCAGCAACACCGCCATCGATTTCCTGCGCCGCAACGGCAAGGTGAATTTCTGCGAGATTGATAGCCTTCTGGAGCCCCTGAGCGAGCCTTCCGAGTCCCCCGAGCAAGCGGTGCTCCGGTCCGAACATCGGGCTTACCTTGAGGAAGGTTTATCGGTGCTGACGGACCGTGAACGAACCGCGCTGCTGCTGCGGGATGTCGAAGAGCTGCCGGCTGAGTTGGTTGCTGAGCAAATGAATTGCTCCAAGGCGACCGTGCGTTCCCACATCGCCAATGCCCGGATCAAAATGAAGCGCTATATGGAACGCAGCCGCCGGACCGCGCCAAGGAAGCCTTCATGAGGCACCCGGCAGAAGTACAACTCGCGCTGTTTGCGGGCGGCGATCTGGGGCGTTGGGATCGCTGGCGGGTGGCACGGCACGTCGCGCATTGCGCCGGATGCCAGCAGGAAGTCCAGGCTCTGCGCGATGCCGGCGCCGAACTGCGAGCGTTGTCGGCCGAAATGCCGGACTTGCCGAACGCCCTTGGCTGGAATCGGCTGTCTCAGGAGATTACGGGAAATATTCGCGTGGGATTGGCGGCAGGCGAGGCGATTGCTCTCTTTGATAGGCCGTCGCCGTCGAAGCCACGGCTGGGTTGGAACGCGGCGTTGTTGGTGCTCGGCGCCACGGCTGTTTTCGGGATCGCTTTCTGGACCAGTCTTCCAACGCAGCAGGCCGAGCATCTGATGGCGTCCTTGAAACGCATTCGCACAGAGCGAATTGGAACCTTGATTCGCTCCGGCGTGGCCGCGCCCGATGAGGTGGTGGTGGAGGCGTCGGCAACAGGAATCCAAGTCAAGGAAAACGGCCGCACGTTGTCGCTCATGCATCCGCGCTCCGATGGCGCGACGGTTTCCGTGAGCATGCATGGCTCGGCTGGTGTTCGCTTTGTAGATGCCGATACCGGCCAGGTGACCACCAACAAGGTGTACTATGCGGAGCAGTAGCGTTCTGCTGGCCACCGTGCTCGCGCTGGTCCCTCTGAACGGCGTATTGTCGGCCGCGGCGCTTCCCAAAATCGATTTCCCGGCGAATTCTCCGGTGGACTTGCTTTCGGCTGATTATGGCGAGTCGAATGAGACTGCGCGGGGCGGCGCGCTGCTGCTGGATTTTCACGCCGCGCTGTCGTTGCGGAATGCCAGCCAGCGCAAGATTCGGGGTATCACTCTGCTGGTGACGGCCCAGGATGTGACCGCCGGCGGCAAGGGATCGGTGACCATCACCAGCCTGGATGTCGGCCCGCAAGATACATTTCCGGTGCGTATCGATCTGCGTTTGTTGCGGCCGCTGCAGGCTTCCTCCGGCGTGCCGGTCCAAATCGGCCTGGATGGGGTGCTGTTCGACGATCTGAGTTTCTACGGCCCCGACAAGCTAAGCTCGCGCCGCAACATGACTGCTATCGGAATGGGAAGCCCGGCGCGACCGGCGCTATTTCAAATCCGTGCTGGCGTCCGGCGGACCAGAGCGGCTGCGGCAGGAAATGCTCGAAAGCCTGACCCACGAAGCGGATCGTCCCAGTTTGGACGTGCAAGTGGTGCGCGGCGGCCGAGCCACCAATTTCGAGCCTGAAAAACAGGTCCAGTTTGCGTTCCTGCGCTTGCCCGATTCGCCCGTCGAACCGGTGGATGGAATGGCGCGCATCGCCGGGAATGAAGCGCGAGCGCCGCGCCTGGAAGTGAAGAACAAGTCGGACCGCGCCATACGTTATTTGGAAGTCGGATGGATCTTGCACGATCAAACCGGCCGTGACTTTCTGGCCGGGTCCGTGCCTGCGGAATTGAATCTGGCGCCCGGGCAGCAGAGCCGGATTTTCGAGAATGCGACGCTTAAGTTTCCGCAACTGGGAGCGCGGCCGCTGGCGATTGAGAGCATGACCGGCTTTATCAGCAGCGTGGAGTTTGCCGACGGCACGCTCTGGATTCCGACCCGTGGCGACTTGGGTTCACCACAACTGCAGCGCGTTATGGCACCATCGGATGAGGAGCAGCGGCTGGCGCAGATTTATCGCAAGAAGGGTCTCACCGCTTTGGTCGCTGAACTCAACAAGTTCTAAGCCATGAACCTAGTGAAGATCGCGCCCCTTTGCCTTTTCCTGCTGGCTTCGGCCGTTGCCGCGCAACAAAACAACGGACCGGAACAGAAGCCGAACGTTTATCTCCAGAACGATCGTCCCAAGAACGAAAAAGAAACAAACACCCGAACCGTCCAAGGCGTTGTGAAGGATGCTTCGGACAACCCTCTGCCCTCAGGTATCGTTCAACTGAAGGATATGAAGACTTCGAAAGTCGTCGTTTTTGTTACCAAGGAAGACGGCAAGTATGTTTTTCGCGACCTTCCGATGGACATCAACTACGAGCTTGAAGCCAAGCAAGGCGAGCTCACGGCGCCGGCGAAGAAGGTCAGCGTTTACGACACGCGCAAGAACGTCATCCTGAATTTCCAGCTGACGGCTGCCAAGCAGTAAGCCGCCCGGCAGCAAAATGTTATACTTGAAGCTGCGGCGGAAGATCGCCGTAAATCCCGCACGTGTTACTCGGGGCGTGGCTCAGCCTGGCTAGAGCGCCTGGTTCGGGTCCAGGAGGCCGGAGGTTCGAATCCTCTCGCCCCGACCAACTATCTTCTGTTACCCTTCTGAAGTTAATGTCCCGCTGCTGTTAAGCGTCGCGCAGGAAGGATCACTTCCCCGGCGGCACTCGACGCCGCAGTTCGTCGAAGAAGTTCAACAGGAACGCGACGTGCACGGTTTCGTCCGTGGATTGCTGCGGCAGCACGGCCGCGACCCGGGATCCATCCGCAAACAGGTCGAAATTCTGGTCGCTGGTCGGGGCATATAGCTGCTTGTCGGACCAGACTCGGGGTTTACTCGCCGCGAACGTATCGCCCTTTACCGTGTAGGCGGCCACTTCGATCCGGTTGTCCAGAGTCTCATAGAACAAATTCTTTCCATCGCGGGACCAGACTGGTATCTGGCCGCCCCCGGAGGAAACCTGCCACTTGCCCCCCGCCGCGGTTTCCGACCAGGGCCGTACATACACTTCAAAGGAGCCCGATTCATCGGACGAGTAGGCGATCCAGCGCCCGTCCGGCGAGAAAAATGGATGCATTTCGTTCGCTTCGGACTTCGCAAACAACTCGGGCTTTCCTGGCTTGGGATGATCCGGATCGGTGAGGTCCAGGGGCAGCGTCCAAACTTGAAATTGAGACGTGGAACTTTGGTCGTAATAGGCCAGGCGCCGGCCGTCGGGGGAGATGGAGTAAGGGGTGACGAGGTTTCCATCGAGCAGCTTTTGCACGCCGCCGGCGCCGTCACTTCGGACCCATGAGATGCTATTGCTGCCGCCGCTTCGGGTCTGGAATGCGAGATGCCTGCCGTCCGGCGTCCAGACCGGATTGAAGCTTACCTGTCCGGTGAAAGTGAGGCGCGACAGAGTGTCGTTCTGAACGTCATAAATGGAGATATCCACGCCGTTCCCCGATTCGATTCCCAGCGCCAGCCTCCGGCCATCCGGCGAAAAACGAGGAGTGTAGTATGCACCGGGCTTGGCAAGTAACGGCAGCGTTTTTGAAGATCCGTCCGCTCCGCCATCCAAGGTGGCCAGCGACCAGGTCTGCGGGCCCGCTTTGCCGCTGCGGTAGACGAAGATCCCGGTGCGAGAAGCATCGAATCGTCCAGCGCCTGAAGTGGTAATGCTGGCGACGTCTTCCAAAATGGGTATCGGGCCGCCTTGCGGCTTTAGGCCAGAAGCATCCACAGGTTCCGCGAATAGCACGCCCTCATGCATGTAGAGGAGGTGCCCGCTGGGCAGATAGCGGCCGAAATAACCTCCGGACTGAACGGTGGTTCTTTCGCCCGTCTTGAAGTTTACTAATTCGATTTTGGCGTTCTCATAGTTACTCAGGCTGGAACTGGACGTGAACAGCGCGGACTGCCCTCCGGGCAGTACCTGGGGCCAACGGTGTGTCGATTCGCCCGCGCGAAGCTGCGTCAGCGGTTGCGGAGCGCCTCCCGAGGCAGGAATGCGGAGCAGCCCGGCAGTGTTGGTAAGCGCCGCGACGATGGTTCCGTCTTCAGCCCAGCTCGCACCTCTGGGCACGGAGGCTTCGCACAACGTGACCGGCGCGCTGCCGTTGACCGAAGTTTTCTTCAACTTGCCATCGGCGAAGAATCCAATCCACTGGCCATCCGGCGAAAAGAACGGGTCGAAACCGTTTTCAGTGCCCGCCAGCAGGCTTCCACGGGACTGGTTGAGAAGCCGGGAAGCTAACATTTGTTTCCCATTGGGGCCACGGGCAGCGTACAGCAGCCGGGTGCCGTCGGGTGAAATGGTGGCGAACGTGGCTGAATAGGCAACGCCCGCGATCGCGTCCGTGCCGAGATCGGCGTCGAAGCGCATCAACGGCAGATCCACGGGCCGGGACACGGATCGGGTGGCGCGCCAAGCGATCACCGAAGTGGCTCCTGCCACTAACAAGAGGGCACCTGCGATGGCCCAAGGGAGCAGCCGCGGCTTAGCGCCAGCGATCGAGGCCGGCGCGGCTGACTCCGGCAATCCTTCTTCGAGAGCAATCCGCACATCCCCGATGGCCTGCCAGCGCTTCCGCGCATCCTTGCGTAAGCATCGCTCGACTACGTAATGGATATGCGGCGGCAACGCTCCGAGCTGCGGTTCCTTGCCGAGCACTTCCACCAAAATGTCCGAAACCGTTTCGCCTTTGAATAAGGCTTGGCCGGTGAAAATCTCGTATAGGACCGCGCCGAAGGCCCAGATATCAGCGCGCTTGTCGACGGTTTTCCCGCGAGCCTGTTCCGGACTCATATAAGCCGCGGTGCCCAAGATCATTCCCGCTCGAGTGGGTGAAGTGGTTAGAGTGGGCGAATCGGCTACATTCCCGCTGGCTGAAGCTGGGCCTTCAATCACCGCGGCCAGGCCGAAGTCGAGCACTTTGACAACGTCGGCATCCGTCACAAGAATGTTGGCGGGCTTCAAGTCCCGATGGACGATACCTTTCTCGTGCGCGGCCTCCAGCGCTTCGGCGATTTGCCTGGCGTAATTTAAAGCAGTGGCGGCGGGTAGCGGACCTTTGATGGGATGGCCGGGAACCAACTCCATCACCAGCGCCCGCACTCCGTTAGACTCTTCGATGCCGTAAATCTGGCCGATATTGGGGTGATTCAGAGAAGCCAGCACCTTGGCTTCGCGCTCAAACCGGGCCAGGCGTTCGGGATCTTTGGCCAAAGCCTCGGGAAGCACTTTGATGGCTACCTGCCGATCCAGCTTGGTGTCGCGCGCTTTGTAAACCTCGCCCATGCCTCCCGCGCCAATGGGCGCAAGGATTTCGTACGGGCCCAAACACGTGCCGGGAGCCAAAGTCATTGGTTTGGGTTTACGCGGTTAGAGCGTCCTGAAGCAAAGCCATCAAGTCAACAAGCTGAAAAGGCTTCCGAATGAAGCGCTCCACTCGCACCCCGGCAACCGAGGCGCCGACAGTTTCCCCACTGTAGGCGCTGGTAAGAATTACTTTGAGATTGGGACGGGTATGCCGGGCTTCCTCCAGGACTTCCCGGCTGGATATGCCCGGCAAAGTTACATCCAGCAGCATTACATCGATGTGACTTGAATGGGCGCGAACCAGTTCCAGCGCAGAAGAGCCGTCGCCAGCCTCAATCACGCCGAAGCCATTCTTTCGCAGCATCTTGGAAACGGCGAATCGCAGTATCTCCTCGTCCTCAACTACCAGAACGGTCCCGGCCGTGGGCTGACGTTCCTTTTTGGAAGGCCATGTAATGACGCCTCGACTGGGTTGCGCCGGCTCCACGACACAAGGCAGGAGGATCTCAAACTTCGTTCCCTGGCCAGGCGTGCTCACCAGGTTGATGACCCCGCCATGATCTCGAACGATGCCCTGGACGACGGCGAGCCCCAGTCCCCGACCCGCGAATTTCGTGCTGAAGAACGGATCGAAGACTTTCGCTTGCACTTCTTTTGTCATGCCACCGCCGGTGTCTGAGACGTCCAGTTTGAGGTATTCTCCCGCTTGCAAATTCGCCGATTTGTTTGGGCCCGGCCCGTTGGACAGAATGGTGCGCGAAGTGGCGACCCTGATTACGCCGCCATCGTCGCCAATCGCTTCTGACGCATTGATCACCAGGTTCATGACGATTTGACGGATCTGCGACGCCCTGCCCAGAACGGAGGGAAGGTTCTGGCGCAGATCGGTTTTCAAGGCCGTATGTTTTGAGATGGAAACCTTCAGCAGTTCCAGCATCTCGTCCACCAGCTGCGACAAATCGACAGGCTCATCGGGCGGCACTGTATTGTCCTGTCCGGTATAAATCATTAACTCCCGAACGATCTCGGCTCCCCGCCCGGCGGCAAGTCTGATTCTGTGCATACCTTCCAGCGGAGACTCACCATCCTCCAGTTCGGTCGTCGCCAGTTCGGCTTCCGCCTGAATCCCGGCCAGCAGGTTGTTGAAGTCGTGAGCAATTCCGCCGGCCAGCACGCCGATACTTTCCAGCTTTTGTCTGGCGAAAGACTGCTCCTGGGTGTTCCGTAGTTCGGTAACATCGACGCAAGAACCAATGAAGCCGGCAAAGACGCCGCCTGCTGTAAAACGTGGAACCCCGGTAGTGAGGGCCCATCGATACTCCCCGTCGGCGCGCCGCAGCCGGAACGCGGTTTGGAACTCCTGGCGGGTGTCGAAGCAATAAGAGAACTTGGCCAGGAAACCTTCCCGGTCTTCCGGATGCAACCCCGCGACCCAGCCCTCACCGACTTTTTGCTCCATGGTTTGGCCGGTAAAATCCAGGCAGCACTTGTTGAAATACGTGCAGAGTTTGTCGGGACCCGCGATCCAGATCATCACTGGCGCCGTATCGGCCATATTTCGAAAGCGCTCTTCGCTCTCCTGGAGCGCCGCTTCCGACTGCCTGCGCTGGCTAATATCGGTGAATAAACCAAGCAGCCCAGTGGAAACGCCGTTTTCATCAAACATGGGCTTGCAGGAAATGCCGACCCATACCGCCGATCCATCGACGCGCCGCAGTCGAAAATCGAATGGCCGTAAGTTTCCAGAGATCTGAAGCCCAAATTGACGCTGCGCTTCCGCTAAATCAGATTGAAAAACAGGATCGAAGCAGGTCAGCCGTTGCATGGTGTCAACGTCAGTACCCAGGATTTCCGCCATACGCTCATTGCAAAAGATGGTTCGCCCTTCGGGGCTGACCACCCAGATGCCTTCGGGCACAGCTTCGACAATCCGCTGGTAAATCTCCCCACTCACGCCCATCTTTCGATTCTAGCGTAGGATGGGCCGCTCAGAACTTGAAAATTACGTCCATGGCCAGTTGAAATTGGTTCTGGCGAGTCCCAAAATCGTACGCGGGACGATCAAAAGCATGGTCAAATCTAATTTCGGGACGCAGCAGAATGGTGCTTCCCACCCAGTGCCCCCACATCAAAGTCGCCTCCGTGTAGCGATTCTTGAAGCCGGTACGCTGGCCTTTTATGTCATCCAGGAAATCGGTGCGAATCGATACGTAATTGCTCGCCGAGAGCTCCTTTTCGACATAGTTGACCATGGCCCACTCGGGCGCCAGACACCGGATCTCTCCGGCGGAGCAGAACGCGCCGTTGCTGCCCTTTTCGGGCAATAAAGGGCCCGTGACGCTGGGTACGTCGCGCTGATACATGTACCAAGCTTCGGTCGCCATGTGCCAGGAGGAGCTGAATTTGTGGTACCAGGTGGTGTCGAACATCTGGAGATTGTTGTAGGCGTACTTGCCGTTGTTGAGACCGTTGATGCAAGGGTAGAGGTTGTCGTTACCGTGATTGAAGGTGTAGCTGACGCAGGCGGTGGCGGATGGCTTTGCGTCCGGGGTCCAGACGGCGACGTCATGGCTGGCGGTGATCCCCAGCTGCAGCAGCCAGCGAGCGTTCAGCCGGATGGTGGCGAGGATACCGGTGTCGGTAAACGGGTCAACCGAATACAGCAGTGAGTGGGTGTAGACGTAGTTGTTGGGGGCCAATTGCGCTTCAATACCCGGAATCGAGATGAAGCGGCCGACGCGGACGTTGAGTCCCTCAGCGACCTGGGGGAAGTACAAATCCACGTATTCGAGCGCGGGATCGAAGCCGTACACGCGGTGATCGTTGAGCAATTGCCCGCTGAAATAGCCCAGGTTGGTGGTGAAACGATAGCTGGTACCGAACAATCCGGTGAGGTGGAATCCCCAATCGAAGTGGTCGGTTTGGACCGTGTCAGGGAGGCGTTCGATATAGAGGACTACCTGGTCTAGCTCGATGCGATTGGAGAAGATGTCGTAGGCGGTAGGGTAGTTGGAATCGTGCGAGGTGCTGATGTTGAAGCTTCCCTCCAGCCAGCCGTAAACCTTGACTTTGCTGCGCTCCCAGGCGTCGCCATGCGAGCCGGCGTAGAGAGCGGTCATGAGCGGGGGCAGATTGGTATCGGGCGCGCCGATTTCGGGCGACCCGCCATAGGACCAATCGGAGTTGGGGAAGGGCGGCGAGTTCAAGGGTGACGGCAATGCCCGGCGAGGAGGCTCGGGGCCACTGTCGGGAGCACCTTTCCAGTCTGTCGCGTAGGCTTGGGAGAGCCTTTTCAGGAAGCCTTGGTTCGGGCGGAGGGCCAGGTTCAGGGTCAGATCGTCGCCGGCGGCCAGGTCCCGTTCCGCAATCAGTGAGTCGGCGAACCCGCGTTTCGTGGCTTTGAACTGATAGTGACCGGGCTGGAGATCAGTGGTTACGAACGAACCGTCGGCGGCGCTCACGAATGTCCTGTTGATGACTTCGCGTGGGCTATGGGCCAGGACTTGAGCGCCCGCGACCGGGTTTCCGCTGGCATCTTGAACCAGTCCATGCACTTGTCCTTGGGCGCGCATCGCAAGCCATAGAAACGAAAGAGCCACCCTGAACGGCCGGGCGCAAAGAAAGGCGAAGGGGTTCAAGGCCGATTCTCTCACAGGGCGGAACCTGAGCAATTGTGAGCAGATTAATTCCTGGAACACGCCCACAATCGTTGGCAACATGGGTATCAGCTTTTCGATTCGCTCGCTATTAATCGCACCTTTGATCTTGGCTATTCCAGCGGTATCATCTGCGCAGATCATCCTTTCGATCGGGATCGCTCCGCCGCCGCTTCCGGTGTATGAGCAGCCCATTTGTCCCAGCGAAGGCTACATCTGGACTCCCGGATATTGGGCTTATGCGCAAGAGGGGTATTTCTGGGTGCCCGGCACTTGGGTAATGGCGCCGGAGCCTGGTCTGCTCTGGACTCCTGGTTACTGGGGCTGGGGCGACAGCGCGTTTGTCTTTAACGAGGGTTATTGGGGAGCGCAAGTCGGGTTCTACGGCGGTGTAAATTACGGCTTCGGCTATGCTGGCGTCGGCTATCAGGGCGGATATTGGAATGGCGGGGCCTTCTTCTACAACCGATCTGTGAACAACGTCACGAATGTGACCAACGTTTACAACAAGACCGTGGTTGTCAATAACGTGACGGTGAATAACGTGAGCTACAACGGAGGCGCGGGTGGAATTGCCGCTCGCCCGACCGCTGAGGAGCAGAAGGCTACTGGCGAGAAGCATGTCGCGCGAACCTCCGTGCAAACTCAGCATGTTGAGACTGCGAGCACGAACAAGGAACTCTACGAGTCGGCGAATCATGGCAAGCCGGCGATCGCAGCCACGGCAAAACCTGGAGAATTCAGTGGGACTGGCGTAGTTGCAGCGAAAGCAGCGGCGCCGGCCTACAAACCGGCCACCGCTCGCGCAGCTACTCCGGCGGCGGCCGAATCCGCCGCGCATCCGAGCGCCACCGCGGTGCATCCTAAAGACCTTCCGACCGCCACGCGACCCGCTCCCAATACAGGGAACGCCCAGTTGGACAAAAAGTACCAGCAACAGCAGACCAAACTAAGTACGAGTCAAGGACAGGAGCGGCAACAGCTCCAGCAGAAGCAGGATCAGGAGCATAAACAGCTGACGAAGTCGAAGGCCAGCGATGCCACCACGCAGCAGGTAGAGCAGAAGCACCAACAGCAGACGCAACAGGTGGCGCAAAAGCATGAAGTGCAGCAGCAGAAGCTGCAAGTAAAACAGCAGCCTGCGAGCCACGCCCCGGCGGCCAAGCCCACGGCTGAGAAAAAACCTAATTGACCCTTGTATGGCTGTCGTCCCAGCGATCAGCAGGGACTAATTAGCCACAGGATCAAGAACGCGGGCCGCCGGAGTCCGGCGGCTCCAAATGCGGATATTCCCAAATCGTCGCGCTAACGCTTCCAGGTACAGGTAGACCACTGGCGTAATGTAGAGCGTGATGAATTGCGAGAACAGCAGGCCGCCCACTACAGCTAGTCCAAGCGGTTGACGCGCATCAGCGCCGGAGCCGATTCCCAGCGCAATTGGAAACGTGCCGAACAGCGCGGCTAAGGTAGTCATCATGATGGGCCGGAATCGCAGGATGCAGCCTTTGAAAATGGCGTCGTATGCCGGAAGGCCGTCTACGCGCTGCGCTTCGATAGCGAAGTCGATCATCATGATGGCGTTCTTCTTTACAACTCCAAACAGCATGATGAGGCCGACGAACGCGTAGAGATCCAATTCCTTGTGGAAAATCTTCAGAGTCAGTAACGCGCCGAATACCGCCGACGGTAATCCAGAAAGAATCGTGATGGGATGGATAAAGCTCTCATAGAGCATCCCCAGCACCATATAAATCACTAGAATGGCCACGATTAGCAGGATCGACATTCCCCGGAAGGACTGCTGGAACGCTTGCACGGTCCCTTGATAAAGGGGCGCGATAGTGGGCGGAATGCGAAGCTCCTGAATCACTCCGTCGATCGCTGCCGCAGCATCGCCCAGGGCGAAACCAGGCTGCAGATTAAAGGAGATGGTAGCGGCCGGCAGTTGACCGAAGTGATTGACCGAAAGCGGACCGACCGTACGCTGCACCGTTACAACGGTATCCAGAGGAACCAGCGATCCTTTGGCGGACCGGACATAGAGCTTCGAAAGAGCGTCCGGGTTGCGCTGGTATTGCGGCTCCACTTCCATAATCACCTGGTACTCGTTGGAAGGCGTATATATGGTGGAAACTTGGCGCGTTCCGTAGGCGGTGAAAAGAGCGTTTTGGATTTGATCGGCGGTGACGCCCAAAGTCTGCGCCCGGTCGCGATTGATATCGAGGGTGACCTGCGGACTTTCGATCTGCAGATCGCTGGTGACATTCATGAAGCCATGCAGGGTACGAATTCTATCCAGCAGGATGGGGACCCAGCGGTAAATCTCATGTTGATCGGCGCCCTGCAGCGTCAATTGATAAGGGCTCTGCGTGGTGTTGCTGCCGATGCTGATCGGCGGCGGATTCTGTAGAAACGCCTGAATGCCTGGGATGGCTAGAATCTTGGGCTGCAGGTGCTGAATTAACTGATCGGCGGAGAGCGGACGCTGGTCGCGGGGCTTCAGCATAACGTAGAATCTGCCCCTGATTGCCCCCGCTGACACTGGCAAAGGCGTTGTCCACGTTCGGATCGTGTTCCAAAATGTTTTTCACCGACCATACGTGATTCACCATCGAGTCAAACGAAATGTCCTGTCCAGCCACCGCGATCCCGTTGATCGTGCCGCTATCGGTACTTGGGAGAAAGCCCTTCGGCATGTCGAAAAACAGCCAGACAGTTCCTCCCAGAAGAGCGAACAAAACCCCGAGGGTGGCCGAGGCGATGCCGCAGAACCATCAGCAAAGAGCGTTCGTAGAGATGGGTCAATCCCTGGAAAAAGCGCTCCAGTCCGTTGTATAGGAAGCTGTGGCGGCTGTTGTGGTTCACAGTCAGAAAGCGGCTGGCCAGCATGGGCGTAAGCGTCAGAGAGACAAAGCCGGACACCAGAATGGCGACCGCGATGGTGACCGAAAACTCGTGCAGCAAGCGCCCCACGATGCCGCCCATAAACAGAACGGGAATGAATACGCTCACCAGCGAGATGGTCATCGAAACAATGGTGAATCCGATCTCGCGCGATCCGCGGAAGGCGGCTTCCATTCGGCCTTCGCCCAATTCCATGTGGCGCACGATGTTTTCCAGCATCACAATCGCGTCGTCCACCACAAAGCCGACGGACAAGCGTAAGCGCCATCAGTGAAAGATTATTGAGGCTGTAGCCGAGCAGGTACATGACGGCGAAGGTGCCGACGATGGAAAGCGGCACTGCCAAGCCGGGAATCAGCGTGGCCGAGATATTCCGCAGAAAGAGAAAAATCACCATGACGACCAGGCAGATGGTTAGCACCAGAGTGAATCTTGACGTCCTGGATCGAGTAGCGGATGGAGAGCGGAAGTATCTTCTACCACCTCCAGGTTCACCGAAGGAGGAACTTCCGAACGGAAGATCGGCAACAGACGCAGAACACTGTCCACTACCTCAACCGTATTGGTGCCAGGCTGCCGCTGCACCGCCAGGAGGATGGTGCGCTTGTCGTCCACCCAGGCCCGAATCTTATCGTTTTCGACGTCGTCGAGAACCTTGCCCAATTCCTGCAGCCGCACCGGATTGCCGTTCCGGTAAGTGACGATCATCTGGCGATACTGGGCTGCGTTGGTCAACTGACCTGACGACTGGATGGTGAACGCCTGCTTGGAGCCGTACAGCTTTCCGGTGGGGAGGTTGCTGTTGTTCGCCTGGATGGCGGCTTGTACTTCGTCGATGCCGATGCCGCGCGTTGCCAGGCTGTCGGGATCCAGTTGGATGCGGACCGCGTATTTCTGGCCGCCGAATACCTGCACCTGCGATACACCGCTGATGGTGGAGATGCGCTGCGCCATGACGGTCTCGGCGTATTCGTCCACCGTGTAGATCGGCAGCGTATCCGAACTGAGGCCCAGAAAGATGACGGGCTGATCGGACGGATTCACTTTGTTGAAAGTAGGCGGACGCGGCATGGTGGGCGGAAGCAGACCGCCCGCTTTGGCGATGGCGGACTGGACGTCCTGCGCGGCGGCGTCGATATTGCGATCCAGGCTGAACTGGATGGTGATGTTGGTGCTGCCGAGCGAACTCGACGAGTTCATCGAGTCGATTCCAGAGATGGTGGAAAACTGGCGTTCCAGAGGCGTAGCCACCGAGGCGGCCATGGTGTCCGGATTAGCTCCGGGCAACGCTGCCTGTACCTGAATAGTCGGGTAATCGACGCTAGGGAGCGCCGCCACTGGCAGCGCGCGGTAGCCCACGATTCCGAATAGCAGAATGCCAAACGCCGTCAGCGTGGTGAAAATCGGCCGTTGGATGAAGAAGTGCTGAAAGATTCATGAGGCCCCTGCGCCCCCCCTGACCGGCGGAACAACGCGAATGTGCGCGCCCGGAAACAGCGGAGCTGCCCATCCGTCACTACCGTTTCACCGGGCGAGATTCCGCTCTCCACGACAATCTGGTTGTCCACCGTCTGGCCTACAGTAACAACGCGTGTTTCGACGGTCTGATCGGGTTTCACCACGAAAGCGAATTGTCCATTTTGTCCCGACTGTATCGCTTCTGAGGGAACCACGGTGGCGTGATTTAGTGTGCGCAGAGTCATCACGACGTTGATGAACTGGCCCGGCCAAAGAGCATGGTCGGTGTTGGGAAAGCTAGCCTTCAGCTTGATGGTGCCTGTGGTGTTGTCCACCGTGTTGTCGATAAAGGTTAGCTGCCCGGTTGCCGACACGCTGCGCGCCGACCCATTCGCAACACCGGTTGCGGTGACAGAGAGCCCATGCTCTGTGTTGTATTGGCGGATTTCCGGCAGCAGCTGCTCGGGCGCGCTGAACGTGACGTAGACCGGCTGGAGTTGATTGATGTTCACCAACGGCGATGGTGTCGTTCGCTTTTATGAGATTGCCCGCTTGAATCAAAAGGCTTCCGGCGCGGCCGTCGATGGGCGAGCGAATATAGCAATACGAGAGATTGAGTTTCGCGGTTTCGATCGCGGCGTTGTCTGAGACCACGGATGCCTTGGCGCTGTTGAGCGCAGCCTGGTCGGCGCGAACGGCTTCATCCTGCACTTCAGACGTCGTCTGGTAAGAGTCGTTCTGATCCTTGGAAATCACGCCCTCCGCCGCGAGGCCGGCGTAGCGCTGGGCCTGTTCCTTGGCATTGGCGGCCTGAGCCCGGTCGCGCGCCAGATTGGCCTCGGCCTGCGCTACCAGAGCGATATCTTTTTGAACGGCGGCTTGGGCCTGATCCAAAGCCTGTTGATAGGGGCGTGGATCGATCTCAAAAAGCTGCTGGCCCTTCTTCACTTCGTCCCCCTCTTTGAAGAACACCTGAGTGAGTTCTCCGTTAATACGAGCCTTCACCGCGATCACCGCTACGGGCTCGACCGAACCGATCTGGCGGACTTGAATCGGAATGTCGCGAGCCTGCGCTTGCGCGATGGTGACCGGCGTTGGCGGCATAACACCCTTCGTTTTGTTGGCCTTATCGTCATGCGTGGCGCAGCTAAGAAGGCACACCAGTAACGTAGAGGCAAGACCGGCCCGGGCGAAAAACAACACTAGTGAGAATTTGCTCCTACTGCTAGAGTATCGAAAAATACACTTGTGATTTTCGTCACGCCCCGGAGATGACTTTTCGAGCGGCTTCGGCTCCGCACACCGGCAGCGAGGGATCGGTAAGTAGGCCAATCTGCTTCAGCACCGAGGCTTGATCCCAATAGATGTGTTCGTGCTTCAGCTTGCCGTCGCGGAAGCGCACGATAGCCACCAGCGCAACTTCGACACGGCGGTGAGTGGGCGCAACGCCGGGCAGCATCCAGGGCATCTCCTGAGTATGGGTGAAGGAGAAAATCATCTCGTCGACAAGTTGGTTTCACCCGCGGTCCGCGAGATCGGCGTGAGCTGCGTATCGGGCGGCATGCTGGGGATAAAATGCCGCGAATAGAACTCACGCAGAGCGGCCTTGCCCGCCCCTCCGGTCATGACGGGCACATGATTCACGTAGGCATCCTCCACCATGGTGGCGAGGGTAGCTTCGGTGTCACGCGTCACGAATTCGTGATTGGTATGCTCTTCCCACAGCTTGGAGAGGTCTGCGTTTGACATGGCGACCATTCTACTGAACGGCGATAAAAGTATGCGATTCTGACTTATGCGATTCGTCCCCGTGTGCTGCTTCTTCACCGCTGCCGCGCTGTTTGCGAGCGACGCCTATCCGCCACCGCGCTTCACCGATCCCGAGCGAGTTCGAAAGCTGGAATCGGCGCTTCCGGAAGTGGACCAGATCTTCCGACGCTATGCCGCTGAAAGAAGAATTCCGGGCATGGTGTGGGGTGTGGTCATTGATGGGCGACTGGCGCATGTCGAATCGGTGGGCGTGCGCGATCGCGCCTCCAACGCCCCCATCACAGCCGGGACCGATTTCCGCATTGCTTCGATGACCAAAAGTTTCACCGTGCTGGCGATTCTCAAGCTGCGCGATGAGGGCAAGCTATCGCTCGAAGATCCGGTTTCGAAGTGGCTTCCTGAATTCGCGAGCATGGAGCTGCCGACGCGCGACACGCGCGCCGCTCCGAGTCCGGCAACTTCTCAGCCATAGCGGCGGGTTCCCGGAGGACAATCCCTGGGGCGACCAGCAACTGGGCGCCAGCGACGCCGATCTTACGCAATGGCTGCGCCGCGGCATTCCTTTTTCCACGCCGCCCGGCACGCGCTACGAATATTCCAACTACGCGTTCGGGCTGCTGGGCCGCATTGTGACCAAGGCGTCGGGCATGCCTTATGAACAAATACGTCCGCACGGAGATTCTGGCGAAGCTGCACATGGATGCGTCCACTTTCGAGTTCTCCCAGGTGCCGGACGGCAATCGCGCGGTGGGCTACCGGCTGCAGCCCGATGGAACCTATGCCGAGGAGCCGCCGCTCCCGGAGGGCGCCTTCGGATCGGCGGGCGGTCTGCTCACTACTTCGACGGATCTCGGCAAATATGTCGCGTTCCACCTTTCGGCGTGGCCGCCGCGCGACGATGCGGATCCCGGCCCGGTGCGCCGCAGTTCGGTGCGCGAGATGAGCCACATGTGGACGCCGTCGAACCTGACTGTGGGCCGCGCAGGCGGCGCTCTGCAGGCAACGGAATCCGGCTATGGATATGGCCTGCGTATTTCGCACCGATTGCCGGTTTGAGCACATTGTCGGGCATGGTGGAGGGCTTCCGGGATTTGGTTCCTACATGGCGTGGCTTCCCGAGTACGGTGTCGGAATGTTCGCCATGGCTAACCTGACGTATGCCGGGCCGTCCGAGCCTATCAGCCAGGCGTGGAATGTTTTGCTGAAGACCGGGGGACTGCAGAAGCGTGAATGGCCGGCTTCACCGATCCTTGCGCAGATGCGTGAGCATATCTTCAAGCTTTGGAAGTCCTGGGATGACGCTGAGGCGAAGCAGATCGCATCCATGAACCTGTTTCTTGACGCTCCGGTGGCTCAGCGCCGCGCCGAGATCGAGAAGCTGAAGGAAGAAGTTGGCGAGTGCAGCGCGGCCAGCCCGGTGATCCCGGAGAACTGGCTGCGGGGGCAGTTCAATATGACGTGCGCGAAAGGCACCGTTGGCGTTTTCTTCACGCTGTCGCCGACACAGCCACCCGCCGTGCAGTACCTGGTGTTCCGCAAGATCGATTCGGACGCCGTCCGGCTGAGTGCTTCCACGGGCGCGCCGGCTGGTGTCGCGTGCTCAGAATAGATTACGTATTCGTCTACGACCTGGCAAAATCGAGATACCCGCGCTGCGGGTCGGTGCTCACCAGTTTCACTTGCAGCTGATCGCCCACATCCACGCCCTGCTGGCCGCGAATGAGAAGTCCTTCCGCGGGCGGGTTCGACACGCGAACGAAGACGCCCTTCGGGGTGACGCCGGTCACCACGCCGGCGAACGTTGATCCAATCTTCTTCTGCAGAGCCACGGCCGCAATGCGCTTATTCATCACTCGCTCCACTTTGCGCGCCGCGTCTTCCTTGAGGGTGCAATTCCGCGCGATGGAATCCAGTTGCTGGTCTGAATACGGAGACGGCTGCTTGGCTAGGACGGCTTTCATCAGCCGCTGCATCACCGTGTCGGCGAAGCGCCGATTGGGCGCGGTGGTATGCGCATAGTCCTGCGCGGCCAGCGCGAAATGCCCCTGATCTTTGTCGCCGGCGTGCGAGAGCACGTATTCGCCGGGCCCCATCAGCTTGATCACGGCGAGGGAGACGTCCTCGTAGTGCACGGGATCGGACGACTTTCTTTTCTCGAGAAAAACGTTGAGCGCTCCCGGAGTCGGGGTCCGCCGGCAGCTTATCACCATAACGCGCCGCCAGTTCGACAATGCGCGGCCAACGCTCGGGAGTTTTCACCACGCGCCGGATGGAAGAAACGCCGGCCTTCACTAGCGTGCGCTCCGCCACTCCATTGGCGGCAACCATGAAATTCTCGATCAAGTCGGTGGCGCGATTCTTCTGGCGAGTATTGATGCCCTGAACTTGTCCGTTGGAAATGACGGCATCGGCCTCCACGCGGTCGATATTTAGCGCGCCCATCCGCTGCCGCTCTTTGAACAGGATCTGCGCCGCTTCGTCTTGCAGTTTCAGTTGCGCCGCGAGATCGCTGGACGCGGCAACTTTCGGCGGAGCGGCGGCAGTTCCTTCCAGCCACGGTCCGACACCGTTGTAGGTGAGTTGAGCCCGATTGCGCACCAGCGCGCGGTAAACGCTGCCTGACGTGATGGAACCATCGGAAGCGACCACCATGTCCACCACCACTGCTAGACGATCGGCGTCCTGGTTCAGCGAAGTGAGGTCCGTCGACAGTTGTTCCGGCAACATCGGAACGTTCGAATTCCGGTGTAGACGCTGGTGGTCTGCGCGGAGGCGTGCTTATCGATGGGCGAGCCGATGGCTACGTCGGAATCGACATCGGCGATCGCAATGAGCACGCGAATTCCGCCGCTCACGCGTTCGGCAGCTTCGGCCTGGTCCAAATCCTTGGAGGTGTCGTTATCGATGGAAGACCACAACAGAGAGCGCAGATCGCGAACGTCGGCGTCGATTTTGGGCGCCGGCCGGGTCTTGAGCGCCGCCAGTTGCTGCGCGACCTCCGGCGAGAAATCGGGATCGAAGCCCTGGTCAATCATTTCCTGCCGGGCGGCCGCAAAAAGATCAAATCCGCTGTGAGCCATAAAGACGCAAGCCTACCATAGCGTCCCGTCCAGCCTGCGCGGTGGTTCTTACTTACAATGGAGCGACTGGCACAGCTGTAACCAGTTCGTCATGCAGCCAATGTCACAAGATCGCTCGATCGCCGGAAGAATGAGGCTGTTCCGTGGCATCCGGCCGCTGAATGGAGCCGGCGCGCTTCGGGACGCCGCTGCCGGAGTCCAGCTGGCTGCGATGAATATTCCGCAGGCGCTCGGCTACACCAGCATCGCCGGCATGCCCGCGGTTACTGGGTTCTACACGTTGCTGCTGCCGCTTCTGGCGTTCGCGACGTTCGGATCGTCGCGATACCTGGTGGTTGCCGCCGACTCCGCCACTGCCGCCATTCTGGCCGGGGGAATTTCCAATATGGCGCCGTCAGGAAGCGCGAAGTATGTAGCGCTGGCGGGCATGGTAGCGCTGCTCACCGCGGGGTTCCTGATGGTGGCGCGCTTGCTCAAGCTCGGTTTCATCGCCGACTTCCTATCGCAAACCGTGCTGGTGGGTTTTCTTACGGGAGTAGGGTTCCAGGTGGGAATTGCAGTGCTTGGCGCGATGCTCGGTTTGGAGGTTCACGCTCGCCGGACGGTTGGACAACTCGCCCAGGTCTTAGACAATCTGCCTCGAGTACACCTGCCCTCGCTCGGCCTCTCGATCTTAGTAGTAGCAGGCGTTTTGACCCTCGGCCGGGTTGCGCCCAAAATCCCGGGTCCGCTGATCGCGGTGGCGGGCGCGATTGCGGCGAGCGCGGCTTGGGACTTTGCAGCACGCGGCATCGCCGTCATCGGCCCGGTGGCCGGCGGACTGCCGCATCTGGGCATCCCACATGTGAGTTGGAACGAGCTGGAAATGCTGGTTCCCGTGGCAGGATCGTGCTTTGTGATGATCGTTGCGCAGAGCGCGGCGACGGCGCGCATTTACGCCGCACGCCACCGCCAGCTCCTGGACGAGAACGCGGATCTAGTTGGCCTTTCCGCGGCGAATGCGGCAGCGGCGCTCAGCGGCGCCTTCGTGGTGAACGGAAGTCCAACTCAAACGGCCATGGTGGAAAGGTCCGGTGGCCGGAGCCAGTTGGCCCATGTTGCCACCGCTGCGATGGTGGCGCTGGTCCTGCTGTTGTTGACCCGCCCGTTGCAGTATCTGCCGCGCTGCGTGCTGGGCGCCATCGTGTTCATTGTGGCAATCCGGCTGGTGGACTTGCGGGGACTGCAAAGCATTCGCCGCGAGAGCCCGGGCGAATTTGGTCTAGCCGTGATCACGGCTAGCGTGGTGGTGCTGGTGGGCGTGGAACAAGGAATCATACTCGCGATGGTTTTGTCGCTGCTGCGCATTGTTCACCATAGTTACCATCCGCATACAGCCGTGCTTATAAAAAGCGAAGGGGAAATATGGCAGTTGAACCCGGTGGTTGCGGGCGCTGTTACCGAGCCGGGTTTAGTGGTCTACCGCTTTGGAGCGGCGTTGTTCTACGCGAATGCCGGCCGGTTTGCCGATGAGATCCTTCTGCTGGTGGGGCCTGGGCCTTCGGCGGTGCGCTGGGTCATCGTGGATGCTGGAGCGATCACTCAGGTAGACTACACCGCCGCGCGTATGGTCCGAGAACTTCACGAAGACCTCGCCCAGCGCGGTGTCCAACTGGTGTTCGCACACGTCCAATCGGACCTGAAGCCCGACCTGGACCGGCACCATCTAACGGAGCTCGTCGGCGCGGACCGGATCTTTGATAGCCTCCACGAAGCGATCGACTGTTATCACAAGCTCGTTGCCGAGCGTTGAGTTTATAGTGATAAGGATGGAAAAAGACCTAGGAATGGATCGAAGCATTACTCGGCGGGATTTCCTGAATGGAGTGCCGGTGGCCATCGGCGCGGCTGTGCTGACTGACGGGCTCCTGGCGCAAGATTCTTCCGCCGGCGCTCCGGCCGGAGAACCGTTGCTGGCACAGGGCATCACGCAGCAAGATCCCCGCTACTATCCGCCGGCTCTCACGGGCATGCGGGGCAGCCATCCGGGGTCATTCGAAGTGGCGCACGGACTACGCGATGGAAAACGCTGGGAGAACGACGGGCAAGAATTGGCGGAAGAATACGATCTCATTGTTATCGGGGCAGGGATCAGCGGTCTCGCGACGGCTTACTTCTACCGCAAGCTCAACGGACCACAATCACGGATACTGATTCTGGACAACCACGACGACTTCGGCGGCCATGCCAAGCGCAACGAATTCCAGTCGGGCAAGCGCTCCCTCATCGGCTATGGCGGCACCCAAGAGATCGAAGACTCCCGCAACTGGAGCCCGCAGGCCAGAGGGCTGCTTCAGGAACTCAATGTAGATATCAACCGCTTTGAAAAGTTTTACGACGGCAACTTTCGCCCGTCGTGGGAACTCCGGCATGCGGTATTTTTCGACAAAGAAACGTTTGGCGTCGACAAGCTAGTGACGGGCGAAGGGCTGCCTTCCTGGCAGGAATATGCCGCAAAAACACCCCTTTCCGAACAGGCTCGCAAAGATCTCGTGCGCTTGCAAACGGAGAGGGTGGATTATCTTCCCGGCCTAACGCTTGACGAAAAGAAGAAGCGGCTGGCGAAGATGAGCTTCAAGACTTTTCTTCTGGAGTATGCGAAAACCGATCCCCAGGTGGTCGCATATTTCCAGCAGTTCAGTCACGGCCATGCCGGCGTGGGGGTTGAGGCGGATGCCGCGTTAACACTGTTGCTAGGGGCGGGGAACCGGTACATTTATTGGGGCGGCCCGGCGGGTCCCAGTCCGATGATCGCGGCGGGAATGGGGTTCGAGCAGCCGTTTGAAGTGCCATTTTACTTTTATCATTTCCCGGATGGGAACGCGTCCATCGCTCGTCTCATCGTGCGCTCATTGGTTCCTGGCTGCGCTCCCGGCCACAGTATGGAAGACATTGTTACAGCGAAGATGGATTACACGCGCCTTGATCAGTCCTCTTCGCCGGTGCGGATTCGTCTGAATAGCACAGTAGTTCGCGCGAAACATGTGGGCGATCCGAAAAGCGCGCGAGCGGTGGAAGTCACCTACGTCTACAACGGCAAGCCTTATAAGGTGAAGGGCGCCGGATGCGTCATGGCTTGTTACAACATGATCATTCCCCACCTCTGCCCGGAGCTGCCGGAGAAGCAGAAACAAGCTTTGTCGGCGCAGGTGAAAGTTCCTCTCACCTACACCAACGTGCAAATCAAGGACTGGAAGGCGTTCCACAAGCTCGGCGTGGCCCATGCCTACTGTCCGGGTAGCTATTTTGCCGAAGTCTACATGGACTTTCCCATCAGCATGGGCGAGTATCTCTACACCCGCACGCCGGAGGACCCGGTTGTGCTGCACCTGGTTCGCACTCCCTGCAAGCCGGGACTCCCCGCGAAGGAGCAACACCGCGCCGGACGCGGCGAGTTATATGCCACGCCGTTTTCCACCTTCGAGCGCAACATCCGCGATCAGCTGGGTCGCATGTTCGGGCCAGGCGGCTTCGATCCCGCCCGCGATATCGAAGCCATTACGGTGAATCGCTGGCCGCACGGCTACGCCGACAGTTTTCGCACCTTGGAAGATCCGGATTACGCGCCGGGGGAACGCCCTTACGTCGTCGGCAGGCAGCGTTTTGGACGAATCAGCATCGCCAATTCGGATGCCGCTGGCGCCGCACAAACGCAGGCGGCTATCGACCAGGGATATCGCGCGGTGCAGGAAATATTGTCAAAGGCGTAGTCACTGGCCGGGAGTTGCAGTCGCTTCGACGGACAGCGGACTGGTCCCGCCGGCATTCACTGCCGTGACCTTAAAGAAATATTCAGTGCCTTCCATGAGACCGGTGGCAGTGTAGGAGGCCTTCGTGATTCCGGTTGCGACCGGTGTTGCGCTCTCAGCGCCTGCAGCAGTTCCACGATACACGTTGTAGGTTGTCGCGCCAACGCTTGTAGCCCATTTCAGCTTTACCCGGGTAGTGCCCAGGGGTGGCGATAAGTCCCGTGGGTGGAGCAGGCGCGGGAGGCGGGGGCGCCTCGGGTTTCGCACTGGCTTCCATCGACCGCGCGCTGGCGCCGGCGGAATTCACTGCGGACACTTTGATAGAAATACGTCTTGCCGTTCGTTAGGCCGGTGTTGGTGTAGGAGGTGGTGGTAATTCCCGTTGCGACAGGCGTAGCGTGCTCGGAGCCGGCGGCCGACCCGCGATAGACGTTGTACGATGTCGCGCCGCTGCTGGCAGTCCAAGCCAACGTCACCTCCGCATTGCCCGCGGTGGCCGTCAGGCCAGTCGGCGCAGCGGGTGTGCTGACAGTGGGTGTGGCGGATGCCTCATTCGAAAAAGCGCTGGTTCCTCCCGCGTTGACGGCAGCGACCTTGTAGTAATATTTCGTGCCGTTTGTCACGGTGGAATCGGCATAAGACGCTGAAGAGATGTTCGTCGCAATGGGAGTTGCACCTTCGCCCCCTGCGGCCGTTCCGCGATAAACGTTGTACGATGCCGCGCCCGTGCTTGCGGTCCAACTCAGAGTGACTTTTCCGGAGCCCGCGGTTGCGGTCAAGCCCGTTGGCGCGGATGGGGCCTTTATGCTCGAAATGGTGATGGAACCGGCCGACCCGTTCCAGTAGTAATTGGTCCCCCAGGTTGAGTTGAACACGCCAATGTCCACCGAGTACGTGCCAGTGGGAAGGCTTGTTGGCGAACTCCAGGTGTAGGAGAACTGCAGCGTCTGCCCCGCAGTGAAGTTCTGGCCGGTCCAATAAGTGGTCATGACCGCAGTTCCCGATGGATTGAAGACCTGCAATTCGACAATGGAATTGGAGAGCGCACCGATGCCGGTGTCGGTGACCGAGACTGCGATGCTAGTGGAAGCTCCAGGGGCGAACGTTGATGGAGTTGGTGTCGCGGACGAGCTGAACGTCAGATTCGAATTTACGGTGATCGTCCCAGCTGAGGCGTTCCAGTTCCAGGATTGATTGGTTGCACTGAACACACCGATTTCGACCGTGTACGTTCCAGCGAGCGAGGGTGTCAGGTTGACCGAGTAGGGGCGGGTTTGTCCTGACGTAAAGCTCTGACCGGTGAAGCTCTGCGTCAACGCGGTAGCGCCGTTCGGGTCGAGAATTGTGATCTGGACGATCCCGTTCGTCAAAGTGTTTGCGGTGTCCTTGACGCTGGCGCTGATGGTGGTTGAGACACCTTGGGTCGCAGGATTTGGCGCCGCGGTGGCTGAAGAAGCGAATGTCGGCGGCACAAGAGGAGTCGCGGCAACTTGGGACGAATTGGGGCTGGTGCCCGCCGAATTCGTGCCGGTGACGACATAGTAATAAGTTGTTCCGTTGATGAGGCCGGAATCCGTGAAACTGGTTGGAGCACTGCCCACGGTGCCTGCTGTCACATACGGACCGCCGCTCGCGACCCCGCGTTTCACGGTGTAACTAGTGGCGCCGCCCGCGCCATTCCAGGTCAGGGTGACGGTTCCGTTGCCTACCGTCGCCGCAAGTCCAGTGGGCGCGCTGGGAGCCGAGAGCGTGCTGCCAGCAGGGATAACGAACAGCGTGATGCTTTGCGAGGGCACCGTCGCCGAGATCGAGTTGTTCGCCACGTTCACGTCGGTCAAGCGAGCGATCGAAGTCTGCGAGTTCGAATTAATCTGCCAGGCCTGGGCGGTAGCGGTGGTCGAAAAATTCGCCAGGCTCAACGTCACCGGCGTGCTGCCTTGCTGCTTGTTGATCACCATCACGGTGAGCGCGCCATCGGATTCACGCACCGACGCAAATGCCGAGACGTTGTCAGGATTCGCCACATTCGCCTGCACGCTGGTCTCGCCGAATCCGGAATTGTTGCCGTCGTAGTTGCGGTAGATCTGGCTGGCGAGATAGGTGACGTAGTAGGTTGTCGGGCTGGTACTGGTGTTGGTTGCGACGGTCCAGCGGGTTGCCAGGTCGAAACCCTCGCGCCCGTAAATACCGAGCACGTCGGCCTGCGTGGTGGCCCCGTTGAGATTGGGTTCGTCGCCCCAGTTGTATTCCGTGCAACCGATCTCGAGACCCGGATAATACTGGCTGACCATCGCCTTCAAAGTCGGAATCCAGTTGATGACGCGGCCGTTGATGCCGATGTCGCCATACCAGGATGGATCCTGGAAGGTGGGATCCCACAGGATGCGGGTTTCCTTATTGCGATATTGCTGGCCGGAGAGAGAATCGTCGCTGCCGCTGGGAGCGCCGTTGTAGCAATGCACGCTGAGAACATCGATCAGCTGCGTGCCGGTTTGCTGCTTATACGCGTAGAGCTGTTGCAGCAGCCAGGGGTAGTAATAGGTCTGGCTATGGGTGTTGTAGTCCGAGTTCGAAGCACTCCATCCGTTGGCCTGGTCGAATCCGCTGAAATACATCGCCCACCATCCCCACTCCTCCGGGCCAATGATCTTCGCGCCCGGATCCACGGATTTGATGGTGCTCGCGTATGCCACGATTTTGTTGTACATCTCTTGATAGGTGGCGGGGTTGGGATGAACGTCGCGATGAGTTGAATACCATAGCGACGGTTCGTTATCGAGCACATAATATTTGATCCCCGTAGAGGTCGCCGCGGGACCAAACGTGGATACAAAATGCTGCAGCCATCCCTGCTGGATGGTGGTGCTGTTCGCAACGCCGGTATCGAGCGGGTTATTGCCAGTGATGTCCTTGCCGGTGGCCGAGCTGACGCCGTTGCCCGCATCGGAATTCCAAGGATCGGTGGCTTGTCTGCGCGCCGTACTTCTTCACCGAAAAACCTTCCAGCGTGCTTCGATTCGCGCCGAGATTCGCCAGATAGTCGATCATCGGAATGGTAAACAAAGGCTCGGCGCCCGAGTTAGCGCGCGTGGTTGCGACATAGGCGTCGGCGGATGCCGCGGGTGTGCCGCTGCCGTCGGAATAAGTTTCGAAATACCAATCGGCGCCGGCCGAGTGCGCGTCGATCTGCCAGTTGTAGCGGCTAGTGGCGTCTCCGCCCCAGCGGTTGAGCGGCGCATTCAAGCGTGGTCATGTCGTGCGCATCCCCATAGGCGATGCCGTAGATATTGGGATTGATGGCGTGCCGGTTGGCGTTGGCATCTACACTGACGGTTGTTGCTGCATTCTGCGCAAAAGCCTGCGCTGCAGCGAACAATAAGATGGCTAGAAGACTCGCTCGATCGCTCCGCATGATACTGCGTCAATCGTAGTTCTAGTACCTTGAGTAATCAATAGAAGGAATTGCTTAGGGCGTTATCGAGTAATTCAACTTAGGCCCAGCGCTGCAGAATCGTCAAGCCTGGTAGGAAGTGTTGCCGCCCACCACGGTGCGAACGATCTCGATGTCCTTGATTTTCTCGTGGTCCACCGTGAAAAGATCGTCCGCTAAGACCACGAAGTCCGCCAGTTTGCCCGGCGTGATGGACCCTTTGATGGCTTCCTCATGCGAGTTGTAAGCGCCGTTGAGTGTGTTGACGCGCAGCGCCTCTTCCACGGTGATGCGCTGATTGGCTCCCCAGGTCTCGCCGTTCCAGCCGGTGCGCGTGACCATTCCCTGAATGCCCATGCGCGGATCGAACGGTCCCGGACTGAAGTCCGATCCGGCCGCCGCCAGAATCCCGGCGTCGAGGAAGGTGCGATAGGCCATGCAGTGCTTCATCAGCTCTTCGCCATAAAAATGAAACTTGTCGGAATTGTAGTAGGCATATGTGGTGAACGGCGCGGGAACCGCGCCCACCGCCTTGATGCGCCGCACCAGATCGTCGTTGATCAGCGTGCAATGCGTGATCTTGGGGCGCGCGTCGGCTCGCGGAAACAGCCGCTGCGCCCGTTCCACGGCGGTGAGCACCATATCGATGGCGACGTCCCCGTTGGCGTGGCAGTTGACCTGAATGCCGGCCCGATGCACTCGCTCGATCCAGGCATTGAGGTCGTCCTGCGTCTCGGTGACATTGCCTTTGTACGGCGGACTTACGCCGGGATACGGCGTGCTGAGGGCCATGGTGCGTTCCGAGAACGACCCGTCGACGGTATGCTCGGACGTGGCTCCCAACCGGATCCATTCGTCGCCGAAGCCGGTCTCGATGCCGCCGGCGATCATCGACTCCAGCACCTTGCCGCTGGCCTCGTAACTCACCCGGTGCAGCAGTTCTCCACGCGCCCGCACCTGCTGCAGGGCGAACAAATCGCCGCCTTCGTGGTGGACGCTGGTCAGGCCATAGCGGACGAACTGCTTGGAGATGTATGCCAGGCCTTCGCGGTCGCGCTGCTCGGTTTGCGCCGCGGTAAAGGTGGTCCGCTTGCCGACTTTGTCGAACACGCTACGCGCGCGGTCGGTAACCCGGCCGTTGAGCTCCCCATTGGCGTCCCGATCGAAGGTTCCGCCCGCTGGATTGGGCGTCTTCTTGTTGATGTCCGCCATTTCGAGGGCCTTGCTGTTGTAGAAAGAGGTGTGGCCGCCGCGATGATGGACCACCACCGGCTGGTCCTTCGACACCTGATCGAGGTCGTGCACGTTGAGCGCGCGCTTGTCCTTCACCTTGGTGTCGTCGAAGAAAAATCCTTCCACCCAGGTGCCCGGCGGGGTCTGCTGGGCTTTGGCGCGGAGTTTGTCGACGATGCTGTCGATGGTGACGAATTCGACTACGTAGGGATTGCCGACCAGCACCTCGTATAGCAGCGTGTTGCCGGGCGCATGATTGTGGCAATCGATGAACCCCGGCACGATGGTCATCTGCTTGGCGTCGAACGTTTGGGTGCCCTTGCCGATGAGCGCCTTGATGTCCGCGGTGCTTCCCACCGCGATGAAGCGGCCGGCTTTCACTGCGAAAGCCTCGGCCTTGGGCGCGCGCGAATCCACCGTGTAAACTTTGGCGTTGAAAACGACCAAGTCGGCGTTTTCCGCATCCGCGGCTACGGCTGAACCTAGCCAGGGTCCGCCGACAACACCGGCCATGCCGGCGCCAGTGAGGCCTATAAATTTTCTACGGTTGAAGCGTGGATTCATCGTTGGTCATCCTGGGAATTCGGGAATGCAACATTGTATGAATCCTGTAGGGTTGTGTCAAGCTAAAAGGGCGTTGACAGCCTAGGACGTGCGATCTGGTTCGCCGTCACGGGGACGCTTTTTGCGGGCGCGCTTGCGAGCCAGCGCTTCCTTGACCCGCTTCTTCTGGCCCGGCTTCAAATAGAAAGCGTGCCGCTTGATGTCCTTGATGATGTCCTCTTGGAGGACCTTTCGTTTAAAACGCTTGAGCGCGCTTTCCAGGCTTTCGCCATCATGAAGTTGAACTTCAGCCAACAGAATCACCTCAATATCTAATTTGGTTCGCCCTTATAGGGTACCAGTTTCCGGACCGGCGTCGGCGGCGGGCCCGGCTAAGACGCCGTCCGGTGCTAAAACCACTCGCTGCGATAGGCCAGCCACCAGCTAAACGCGAAAATTGGGATGGTCGCTCCCAGCGCCCACCACAACGGCAGAACGAAATCGGCCACCAGACCCAGGAACGTAAACGTAATCCAGAAGATCTTTCGCTCCATGCGCCAAGTCTACAATATGGACTGAGTGGAATCAGGAGAATAATCATGCGCAACGTTTGGCTCATGTTCTCGATGCTGGCGCTGGGGGTAGGGATCGGCCTGGCTATTTCGGGCAAGCTGGGATCCGTGGAAGCCCGGTCGAAGCCAGGGACCGGATTTGCAGCCGTTCCAGGGAGCTTGGGATCGGAGGATCTGACGGGTCCTTACGACGTGGTGAAGAACTGGCCGCAGGATATCAGCACTCTCCCTGGCAATGAAAAGTGGACCTACGGAGCTGGTGAAAGCGTCTACGCGGAAAACCCGAATCGCATTTATATGCTGTTTCGCGGTGAACTGCCGAAGATGGCGCCGCCGAAGGCTGCCTTGCTTCCGCAACTTGGACCCAGCATCAGCTTTCCGGTGGCCGGCTTTTGGCGCGATGCTACGGTTGCGTCTCTCCCGGGCACGGGCGGTACAGACAATGATGTCAGCGAGTGGCTGACGGCCTGGGAGGGAAAGGCGGCGGATCTTGGGATCAAGGGCCCGCCCTATCGCCAGCTCGGCGTGGACGCGAAATGGGAGAACTGCGTCGTGGTAGTGGATGCGCAACGGCAAGATCATCGAGACCTGGAAGCAATGGGACAAGCTGTTCCGGCGTCCGCACTCGATCTACATCAGCCCGTACGATCCGGAAAAGAACGTCTGGATCGTCGACGACAACATGCAAGTGATCTACAAATTCACTCACGATGGCAGCAAGCTGCTGCAGACTATCGGCACGCCGGAAGTAGCAGGCGCGGACGCGACGCACTTCAACCGTCCGACGTACATCGATTGGCTGCCCGACGGGACTTTCTTTGTGTCGGATGGCTACACCGGAACGCGCGTGGCGAAGTTCAATAAAGACGGCAGGTTTCTGATGGATTGGGGCAAGCTAGGCGGGCCTCCGCGCGGCCCCGTCGATACGCGTCCGGGATATTTCAGCAACGTGCACGGGATCGCGGTAGATCCCGCCACGCGCCACGTCTTCGTGAACGATCGAAACAACCATCGGGTCCAGGTGTTCGACGAAAACGGCCGGTATCTGTACGAATGGAAGATTGACGCCGACCCATCCAGCCTCCACCTGCTGTATATCGGAGCGGGCAAAACCATTTGGACCTATGATCGCAACACCAACAAAATGGTCGAGTGGGATTTGCAAGGCCATCTGCTTTACTCCTGGGGCAGCATGGGCGATTTTCCTGGAGGTCTGTGGGGCGTGCACGGGATGAGCGTGGATCAGGAAGGGAATCTGTACGTCGCCGAAGTGGACGCGGGACGAGTGCAGAAATTCCATCCCAAGGCCGGCGCTAACCCCGACTTTTTGGTCGCAAAGCCGGTGTATTCAGCCTGGAAATGACCTGCGGCCCTGCACGGGTATCGCGAACCTGCCGATTGTATTCGCATGACCTGCGAAAACTGTGGCGCCCCCATGCGCTTGGTGCGCGATCAAGGCTTGATGATCTGCGACTATTGCGGAAGCCAGGCCACGCCTCCGATGGATGAAGACGGCGTGGTGGTTTTCGACCCGTCCGGACACAATTGTCCGGTGTGCGACATTGCTTTGGTGAACGCGTCGATCGATTCGCACGAGTTGCTCTACTGCGCGCGCTGTCATGGGATGCTGTTCGACATGGAGAAATTCCTGCCCCTGCTCGACGTTCTGCGCGAGTATCGCTACTGGTCGAGAAGTTCGCAGGCGCCGCGGGCTTTCGAAGATGGTAGAGCTCTGCACTGTCCTCTATGCAAACTGGCCATGGACAAGCATCCTTATGGAGGCGGAGGCAACGTGAACGTCGATTCATGCGAGCCGTGCGAGGTTCTGTGGCTGGACCGCGGGGAATTGAGCAGGATCGTTTCGGCGCCGGATCGCAATCCACAAGCTGAATTCGAAGCCGCGGGCGCGGCAGACGCCAGGTCTACCAAATAGGCTTACCAGAGCTGTTTCGTGGCGAGGCGCGCGCCCTCCGCCATGGCCCGGAATTTCGCCCATACCACCGACGGATGGATCTCGGGATTGTACGTGGCCTGCGATGAGAAGCCGCAGTCGGTGCCCGCGATCACGTTCTCGCGGCCCACCAATCGGGCAAAACGAACGATGCGCTCGGCGATCAGTTCCGGATGTTCCACGATGTTGCTGGCGTGAGTGACCACGCCCGGGATAATCAGCTTGCCGTCCGGCAGCTTCACGTTCTCAAAAACGTGATACTCATGCTCGTGACGCGGATTCGCGGCCTCGAAGGAATAGGCGCCAGCATTTACCTTGAGGATGACTTCCAGCATGTCTTTCAGCGGCGCGTCGTGCACGCGCGGTCCTTCGTTGATCCCGTAACAGGTGTGGAAACGGATCTTCTCGGGCGGTATGCCGCGGAGTCCGTGATTGACGGCCTCGACATAGGTCTCGGCGGTTTTCTGCCGTTCAGCGGCGCTCAAGGAAGAATAGCTGTAGAGCTCCGTAAGAAACGGATCGTCGATTTGGAGCAGGAAACCGGCATCGACGATGGCCCGGTACTCAACGCTCAAGGCCTCAGCGACCGCGTGCATGTATTCTTCGTAGGTGTCGTAATACTCGTTCTTTCCCACGCCGCTGGGCGCGACGGCCGGCATGAACACGTCGGCGGGCTCCACTCCCTGCAGCGCGGCTTTGAGATTATCGATGTCCCGGCGGACGGCCTCTTGACCGCGATAGGAAATCGGGCCAGTGCAGGCAAATTGCACCAGTGGAGCGAGAGTCGAGCCCAACATTGAAACGCTGAAGTACTGCTTGTAGTATTCCGGGAAAGCCTCCACTTCCGTCTGGAACATTGCGGGGCGTGGACCGGGCTTCGGTTCAAAACCGGCCAGCCGCTCGGTGACATAGGCAAAGAAGCCGGTTTTGCCTTGCTCGCCATCGGTCGGAATATCGATGCCATTTTCAAACTGCTGCCGGACGATTTCTGCCACCGCGCTTCGAATCCGTGCGGCATACGCTGCGGCATCGTAAGGCTCGCCGTGAATCTTCGCCTTCATCAAATCCAGCAGGTCCCTAGGACGCGGCAGGCTGCCGCAATGAGTGGTGAGGATGCGATTCGTGCTGCGTTGCATGTTCCGTTAGGCGCCGAGTTGCGAGGCGAGGTCCAGCATGCCGCTGGACACTACGTCAAAATCGCCGGGCTTGGCATCATCCCCCTTGCGCGTTGGTCCGTATTCGTTGGGCCGGTGGATGAATCCAGTACGCAAACCGAAGCTGCGCGCGGCCATCAGATCGCCCGAGTGCGCGGCGCACATCATCACTTCTTCCGGCTTCAGCTCCAACAAGCTGACAGCCGTGAGATAGGCTTCGCGATCGGGCTTGTAATGCCTGGCTAGCTCGGCCGACAGAATGAGATCCCACGGAATGCCGGCGTTTTTCGCCATGTCGGCGAGCAGCGCGACGTTGCCGTTTGACAGTGGCGCGATGGTGTACTTCTTCTTGAGGCGCGTGAGACCGGCGACGGAATCGGGCCAGGGTTTCAAGCGATGCCAGACGCGGTTCCAGTGATCCTTTTCCTCTTCGGAGAGACCTTCGATATGAAACTCTTTGAGCAGATCTTCCAGCAGCGCGCGATGCAGATGGTCGAGGTTGGTCCAGGGCATTTCGCCTTTTCGCACCTTGTCCATGGAGGGCGCGTAGCCAGCCCGCCATCGATCTGCGAAGCGAGCCCAATCGACGGTAATGCCTTTCGTCTTTTCCCAGGTCTTGCCTTCTTCGATGATGGATCCGCGCCAGTCGACCACGGTGCCGAAGGTATCAAATACGAGCGCCTTCACCGAGGAGCGGGCTTCTCTGCAGCACGCAAGGCCACGACCGCGGCGCCAATCGCGGCCGACTTCACGATTTCTCTCCGAGTCATGATCAGGCTCCTGGCCGCCCACTATACCAGCTTGGGCCGCGCCTAACTACGATAGACTGGGCAGAGCAAAATTGGAGGTCGAGTTGATGAAATCCCTGCGTGGGTCAGCGTTATTTGTTCTTGGTGCGCTTGCAGCGGTGAGCTTGGCGGCGCAATCCGCGAGTGGCCCCGATTTGCCGCCGCTACCCCCGGGTCCTGGCGGCGGTCTCTCGCCGTATGCGACGCTCCCTCCCTCACCGAGTAGATCCAGTCGCACTCGATAAGCTCACGCCAGTGACCGACGCGTTGTTGGACAATCCGCCCGCCGGCGAATGGCTGACGTGGCGGCGCACGTACGACGACGTCGGCTTCAGTCCGCTGAAGGATATCGACCGGCGCAACGTCGGGAATCTGCGCATGGCCTGGGTCTGGTCGCTGCCCGCCGGCGCGAACGAGGCGACCCCGCTGGTGCATGACGGCGTGATGTTCGTTTTCGGATTTGGCGATCGCGTGGAGGCGTTGGATGCCACCACCGGGGATCTGTTGTGGCATTATGCGCGCAAGCTTCCCGAGGACGCGCGGGCCGCGGTGAAACGCAACATCGCGCTCTACGGCGACAAGCTTTTCGTCGCGACATCCGACTCGCACATGGTGGCGCTGAATATCAAGACCGGCCGGGTGGTTTGGGATCACGCGATCTCGCGATTACAAAACCGGGCTTCCGGCTGAGCGGTGGTCCGCTGGCGGCCAAGGGCAAGGTGATGCAGGGCGTCGGCGGGCCAAGGCGCGGGCGGCAATTTCATCGTGGCCCTGGACGCCAACACCGGCGAAGAAGCCTGGCGCTTTTACACCATCGCGCGTCCGGGCGAGCCGGGCGGCGACAGTTGGAACGGCCTGCCACTGGAGAAACGCAATGGCGGCTCAGTATGGACGGCGGGGAGCTACGATCCGGCATTGAATCTAGCGTACTTCGGAGTCGGACAGACCTACGACACTGGACCCGCTAGTGCATCCCGGGAGCCAGCCGGGAGTCACGCGCGATGCGCTGTATACCGATTGCACGCTCGCGTTCAATCCCGACACCGGCAAGCTGGTCTGGTATTTCCAGCACGTGCCCAACGATCAATGGGATCTCGACTGGGCCTTCGAGCGCCAATTGATTCCACTGCAGGTCAACGGCGCTACTCGCGAGCTCGCCATCACGTCGGGCAAGATGGCCATTTACGATGCCCTGGACGCGGCTACCGGGCAAATATGCCTTTTCCATCGATCTTGGCTTGCAGAATATCGTGACCGCGATCGATCCGAAGACCGGCGACAAGACCATTGATCCGAAAACGCTGCCTGGCGATGGGGAGACGAAACTGGTTTGCCCGCACGCGGGCGGCGCGAAGAATTGGCTGCCCGGCTCCTACAATCCCTCGACCCAGATTCTGTACGTGCCGCTGATCGAATCCTGCATGGATCTGATCCCGGTGAAGACCGGCGAGCGGGCCGCCTCTCCTCCGGCGTCCGGCCCGGACCTGCGGCCGCGGCTGGATTGCGACGGCAATATGGCCGGGTGATGGCGACAATCTGGCGACTCGCAAGGTGGTATGGACTCGAGCGGCAACGTGCGCCCGTCACCACCGGCGTTCTCGACACCGCGGGCGGCGTAGTCTTCAATGGCTCCATCGACCGCTGGTTCGTGCGCGCGACGATCGACTGGGAAGGTGCTGTGGCAGGTGCGCGCTGAATGATGTCCCGAACTCCGCGCCGATCAGCTATACGGTGAATGGGAAGCAATACGTCGCGATCACAGTGGGCAATGGGGGCGCGGTTCCGGCCACTTGGGCGCCGTTCGTGCCTGAGATCCAGAATCCGCCGGAGCGGGGCGCCGGGGCGGTCTGGGTGTTTGAGCTGCCGGGAACGAAGTAGACCCGTGGCGCTCGTCAGTTCAACGTGAGATGATTTGGGCAAGGCTAAACTTGCCTGCAGAAGGAGAATCTCGCATGAGCCTTCGATTCCAAATATCCGCATTGGGAGCTTTGAGCGTCGTACTCCTGCTGCCCGCCAACGGGGCCGAGCCAGCCGCTAAGGACGCTGCGAAAGCTCCCAAGAGCTGGACGCAGCCGCGCACGGCCGACGGCCAGCCGGACTTTCAGGGCTATTGGAACAACGGGACTTTCCTTCCGTTGGAACGCCCCAAGGAACTGGGCACCAAGGAGTTCTATACCGAAGCGGAAGCGGCGGCTTTGAGAAAAAGAATGGCGCAGGAGGAGCACAGCCAGGCCGCCGACGATGTCCACTATGACAACGTGATCTGGCAAGGCGACAAATACGCCAAGGGTACGCAGAATTTGCGTACTTCCATCGTTTTCGATCCGCCGGATGGCCGGCTTGCCTCCGCTATCGCCGCAAGGGCAGAAGCGCGCGGCGGAACTGGCCGCCATCATTCCTCATCGCAATGCAGCTGAAAGCGCTGAAACCCGGACGCTTGGGCGAGCGTTGCATCACGTGGGGCGCGGATGGTCCGCCCATGCTAGGCTCCACCTATAACGCCATTTTCCAGATCGTACAGAACGCCTCTTCGGTTGTGATTCTCACCGAGATGATCCACAGCGCCCGCACCATTCTGATGGACGGCAGCCCGCATCTGCCCGCTACTATG
>CAWKEP010000005.1:0-575174 GCA_963848735.1 Bryobacterales bacterium | reverse complement strand
GGCGCTTCGAAAGCTCCGTGCCCGCAAGCGACTCGACCCATTCCCCAACTTCCGACGTCGACGCGACCCCGGCGCATCGCTCGAGATCGAGCGCCATCTCGCGCGCAGTCGCGTAGCGCTTGGCCGGATCGCGATCGAGCCCGCGCATCACGACGGCGTCGAACGCGGCGGGCAGGTGTGGTGCCACCTCACTCGGCGCCTTGATGGGGTGCATCAAGATTGAGGTCACGAGGGCCCCCTCGTGCTCCCCCGAAAACAAGCGGGCTCCGGTGAGCGCTTCCCAGGTCTCATCGCGCGATGGCGGATCAGGGAGCCTTCAGTGGTGAGTTTCGGGTGATTATCCCAGACGGGTCTATTCGCTGGATGCGCTGCCAGGCCCGCGTGGAGCGCGAGGGCGGAACTCCGAAACTGCTCAGTGGCGCGATGATCGACATCACGCAAGAGAAGGAAATGTTGTCTGCGGCTGGAACAGGCCCGCGCGGTGGCCGATGGCGCCAATCGCGCCAAATCGGAGTTCCTGGCCAATATGAGTCACGAGATCCGCACGCCCATGAATGGGATCATCGGCATGACCGAGCTGGCGCTGGAGACCGAGCTCGACATGACCCAGCGTGAATATCTGGACGCGGTGAAGTACTCGGCCGAAGCGCTGCTGAGTGTCATCAACGAGATTCTGGACTTTTCCAAGATCGAAGTGGGCCGGCTGAGCCTGGATCCGATCGAATTCAATCTGCGGGATCACCTGGGCCACGCCATCAAGTCGCTGGCGGTGGGCGCGCATCAAAAGGATCTGGAACTGGCCTGCTTTGTTCCGCCCGAATTGCCGGATTTCGTGATGGGCGATCCGGTGCGTTGCGCCAGGTGGTGTTGAACCTGGCCGGGAATGCCATCAAGTTCACCGATCGTGGCGAAGTGGTGCTGAGTGTGGAGGCGGAACCCAACGACGCAAGACAGTCTGAATCTGCACTTTACGGTGACCGACACCGGCATCGGCATTGCGCAGCGATAAGCAGAAGCTGATCTTCGAGCCGTTTACGCAGGCCGATACATCCACCACGCGGCGGTATGGCGGGACCGGGCTGGGTCTGTCGATTTCCATGCGCTTGATCGAGATGATGGGCGGGAAGATCTGGCTCGAGAGCGAAGTGGGTAAGGGATCTACCTTCCACTTCACGGCTAGGTTCGGAGTGGCGAAGAACACGCCGGTCCGGCTCCGCGTTGCTGGATCCGGCGGTGCTCGACAATGTGCGCGTACTGGTGGTAGACGACAATGCGACCAATCGCCAGATACTGGAGAGGACCGTCAGCTATTGGCGCATGCGGCCAACAGCGGTATCCAATGCGGCGGCCGCGCTTCGCTCAGTTACAGGAAGCGCACGCCGCGGGCGTGCCGTTCAGCCTGATGCTGGCGGACTGCCACATGCCCGAAATAGACGGATTCAGGCTGGTGGAACAAGTCCAGAAGACTGCCGGATTTGGCAAACTTGGTCACCATCATGCTGACCTCGGGCGGCCAGCGTGGCGATGGTCTGCGCTGCAGGGAACTGGGCATCGCTGCGTACTTGATCAAACCGTTGCTGCAAGCCGATTTGCTCCAGGCGCTGCTGCAGGTTCTTTCGATTCACGGGTGGCATCGGCGAAACCCGCCACGGTGATCACGCGGCACACGCTGCGCGAAGGCCGTCATGCCGCTGCGGGTTCTGCTGGCCGAAGACAATCTGGTAAATCAAAAGCTGGCCTGCCGGCTGCTTGAAAACCACGGAGACATCGCGGTGGTGGCGGGCAATGGCGTGCAGGTCTGGAAACTTTGGAGCGCCAGAGCTTCGATCTGATCCTGATGGACGCCCAGATGCCGCATATGGACGGGTTCGAGGCCACCGCCGCAATCCGAAGGATGGAAGAAGCTACCGGCGCGCACATACCGATCATCGCCATGACTGCACACGCCATGGTGGGCGACCGGCAACGGTGTCTGGAAGCCGGCATGGACGGCTACATCTCCAAGCCCGTTCACCCGCACGAGCTATTCGAGACCATCGAAGCGGTACTTGCGCACGCCGAGATCTGACGGCCGGCTGGGGCATCCCGTGCCTTAGACTGATTAGGAATGCCTCGCTTCCCCGTGGAATCCCGAGTTAGGGTGAATGATGTCGAGATCGCGCTTTGCGAATGGCCGGGCCAAGGACGTCCGGTTTTCTTCTGCCATGCCACCGGGTTTCATGCGCGGATCTGGGACCAGGTGATCGCGCGCCTGCCGGAGCGTCGTTGCTTTACCTTCGACACGCGCGGGCATGGGCGCAGCAGCAAGCCTGCCCCGCCTTACATCTGGAGAAACTTCGGAGCGGATGTGGCCGCGATCGCGGAATCCTTAGGGCTATCGGGAGCGATCGGCGTCGGACACTCCATGGGCGGGCATGCCGTTACGCTGGGCGCCGCGCTGAGATCGTCCGCGTTCTCGGCGCTGCTGCTGATCGATCCGGTGATCCGCTCGAAAGATCAGTACCGTGGACCTTGGCAAAGGGCTCAGTTTGTCGCCAAACGCCGCAACCGGTGGACATCGCCGCAGCAGATGTTTGAAAGTTTCGCGCCCCGTCCGCCGTTCGATGCGTGGGACCGCGACGTGCTCCACGATTACTGCGAATACGGGCTGCTGCGGGCCGGCGAGGATTATGTTCTCGCCTGCCCTCCTGAAATTGAGGCAGCCATCTATGAAGCCAGCCCGGCCGTGGAATCCAATATTTATCCCGAAGTGGCAACGATTCCGATCCCGGTCCACGTGGTTCGTTCCGGGCGATATCGCGATCCATCCAACGTGATGGGCATCTCGCCCACCGCGCCGGATCTGGCGTCGTGCTTCGCGCGAGGCTTCGACATCCTCCTCCCCGACCACTCGCACTTCATTCCCATGGAATCGCCCGAGCGGACGGCCAAATTCATCATGGATCTGGACGCCCTGCTCTAATAAAGAAGGTGGCACCCATCAGCACATCGATCGACGAACAACTGGCGTACTTGAAGAAAGGGCCTCGCGGATCTGATCCGGGAGGAGGATTTGCGCGAGCGCCTGATCCAGGCCGCGAAGACCGGCCGTCCGCTGCGAGTGAAAGCGGGGTTCGATCCGACCGCTCCCGATCTGCATCTGGGCCACACGGTGCTGCTGCGCAAGATGAAGCACTTCCAGGATCTCGGGCATCGCGTGATTTTTCTGATTGGCGATAACACCGGGCTGATCGGCGATCCCAGCGGCCGCAACACCACGCGCCCTCCCATGACGCGCGAAGAAATCGACAAGAACGCGGAGACCTACAAGACGCAGGTGTTCAAGATCCTGGATCCCGCCAAGACAGAGGTCCGGTTCAACAGCGAATGGCTGGAGCCGATGAAGTTCGCCGACATTATCCGGTTGTGCTCGAAATACACCGTGGCGCGCATTATGGAGCGCGACGATTTCACCAAGCGATTCAAGGAAGGCGTGCCCGATCTCCATGCACGAGCTGCTGTATCCGCTGGCGCAGGGCTACGATTCGGTGATGCTCAAGTGCGACGTCGAGATGGGCGGCACCGACCAGAGGTTTAATTTGCTGGTGGGGCGAGAACTGCAGAAGGATGCAGGGCAGCCGCCGCAGATTGTGGCGACCGTTCCGCTGCTGGAAGGCACGGACGGCGTGGAGAAGATGTCGAAATCCAAGGGGAACTACATCGGCATCACCGAGCCGCCCAAGGTGATCTTTCGCAAAGTGATGGGGATCAGCGACACGCTGATGTGGCGTTATTGGGAGCTGCTCACCGACAAGAGCATCGCGGAAATCGCGGCCATGAAGAACGAAGATCCCATGCCGGTGAAGATGCGTCTGGCGCGGCAGATCGTGACCGATTTTCATTCGGCGGCGGCGGCCGATCAGGCGCAAGGCGATTTCGATCGCGAGGTGCGCGAAGGACGGCAGCCGGATGATATCGAAACCATCATGTGGCCACCGGATGCCGGATTGAGCCTCCCGAAGATCTTGGTCGGTGCAGGTTTGGTGGAGTCAAGAACCGACGCCGAGCGAAAAATAAAGGCAGGTGCGGTGGAGATTGGCGGAGTCAAGGTCACGGACTTCTCGTTGGCGGAAAAGAGAATCATGATAATGCGCGTCGGCAAGAAGTGGAAAAGGATACAACCGTAACTGTGCAGAGACGTCATTTTGTCTGGAAGCTGGCTGGCCGTGAGCTGTTGCTCGGCGAGCGGACCTTGTTGATGGGCGTGCTGAACGTCACGCCCGATTCGTTTTCCGACGGCGGCAAGTATCTCGATCCCGACCGCGCATTTGCTCGCGCCATCGAGCTGGAAGAGCAGGGCGCGGACATCATCGACATCGGCGCCGAATCCACCAAGCCGGGTTCCGCGCGCGTCTCGGAAGCCGAAGAGCTGCGGCGTCTGATCCCGGTGATGAAGCGGCTGCAAGGCAAATTGAGTACGCCCATTTCGGTGGACACTTACAAATCGGCGGTGGCCGACAAGGCGCTGGAGTATGGGGCGGCGTTGATCAACGATCCTACGGGCCTGACGTTCGACCCGCAACTGGCGCGCATCGTGGCGAAGCACGACGCCGGGCTCATCATCACTCACATGCGTGGTACGCCCGAAACGTGGGCGAAGCTTCCTCCGGCGAAGGATGTGCTGGGGGTGATTCTGAAGGATTTGGACGCGTCTACACATCGCGCGGTGGGATCGGGAGTCGATCGCTCGCGGATTGCAATTGACCCGGGGCTCGGTTTCGGCAAGCGCAAGGAGCAGAATGCCGAAATTCTGGCGCGTCTGAGCGAGATGGCGTCACTCAAGTTTCCGCTGGTGTTGGGGCCGTCGCGAAAGTCGTTCCTGCCGCAGTTGGAGAAGCCATCGGAAGCTTTTCTACAATGCGCGACGGCCGCTGCCGTGACCGCCTCCATTTTAGGCGGGGCGCACGTGGTTCGCGTTCACGACGTTTTGGACATGAAGGCCGCGGCGCTGCTGGCCGATGAGATTCTCAACTCCGTTGGCACTTCGGACAGTAGTGCGTCCCCCGCTGTCCCACCACGATCCGGCGGATCGGCGTTCCGCAAGTAGGACAAGGGTCTCCGGCATGTCCGTAGACCTGATGCTGCTGCTGAAAACTGCCGCGCTGGCCGTCGGCATCCACGTAATCGGAAATCGACGAGCCTTTTAAGCGAATCGCTGCGGTGAGAATATCCACCATCGCGCGGTACAGCCGCCCGGCGCGCTCCTTGCTCAAGCTGGCCGCGATGGCGCGCGGGTGGATGCGAGCTTCGAACAGAGCTTCGTCGGTATAGATGTTGCCCATGCCACGCAAAAATCGCTGATTCAGCAGCAGCGGTTTGATGGCGGAGCGCCGGGTCTTCAGCAGCTTCAGGAAATCTTCCAGCGAAATGGAAAGAGCATCAGGGCCCAGCGCCGCGGCGCGCTCCGGCAATTGCGCGCTCCATTCGATGCGGCCGAAATGGCGGACGTCGTCGTACACCAGCAGCCCTTGATCGAGTTCGAAGACGGCCCGCGCGTAAGGACCGGGCTCCGTATCGAGCAGAAGCTTTCCGGTCATTCCTAAATGGATCACCAGCACGCCTTCATCGAGAGTGATAACGATGAACTTGCCGTGGCGTTCCACGGACTTCACCTGCTGGTTGCGGACGCGTTTGCGCAGAGTGGAAAAGTTCTGGCGCACCACATGTTTGGAAGAGAATGTTGCATCGACGATGCGGCGCCCGGGGAGTTTTGGCGCGAGACTCCGTACGACGGTCTCGACTTCGGGGAGCTCAGGCACGAGCTTGCGGATCGATGAGAATATCGTCGCCCTCGGTCTTCACAGGGAAGACGTCCAGCTTAATCGTGGGGTCGAAATCATTTTCGCCGGTGCGGCAATCGTAGGCCCATTCGTGCCAGGGGCAAATTACCAGGTTGCCCTGCACATTGCCTTCGCCAATCGGACCTCCCGCGTGCGGGCAAACGCCGCTCAGCGCGTGCAGTTCGCCGTTCACATTGCAGATCGCGTAGGTATTCTCTCCTAGAACTACTTCAGTAACCGAGCCGGGCGCCAGAGTGGCCAGCGATCCGACTTTGACGAATGCCATAAGATAATGTTCTACCATGCCCGGAAAGTTTGCCTCTCGCCTGGCCGCAGTCACAATGGTTTCGTGGGCTTTGCTGCCGGCTCACAACATTCCGAACGACATCACGGCGCAAATGTTCTTCCGGCCTGAGGGCCAGCGTCTGCGCGTGTTGGTTCGGGTCCCGCTGAAAGCCATGCGCGATGTGGAGTTTCCGCAGCGTGGTACCGGCTACCTGGACCTGGAACGGATCGACCCGCTACTGCAGGACGCGGTTACCCTCTGGATCTCAAACGCCATGGATGTTTACGAAGATGACAGGCTCCTGCCTAAGCCGAAGGTTGTGGAGAGCCGCGTGTCGCTCGAGTCCGACCCATCCTATGCGACCTATGACGCCGCGCTGTCCCACGTTCTTGGCCCGAAACTCACCAATGCCACAACAGTGGTCTGGGATCAGGTGCTGCTCGACACGCTGCTCGAATACCCAATCCAATCGGACCGAGCCCGCTTTTCGATTCATCCTGGACTCGCCCGCCTGGGAGTCCGAACGGTCACCGTGCTGCGTTTCCTGCCGCCCGGCGGCGCGGTACGGGGCTTCGAATTCACCGGCGATCCCGGGGTGGTTCTGCTCGATCCGCGCTGGCATCAGGCTGCCTGGCGGTTCATCCAGCTGGGGTTCATGCACATTCTGGATGGAACCGATCACCTGCTGTTCTTGCTGTGCCTGGTGATTCCGTTCCGCCGCTTCGGCGCGCTTATCCCCATTGTGACGGCGTTTACGGTGGCGCATTCCATCACTCTGTTCGCGTCGGCCTACAACTTCGCGCCCAGCGCGCTATGGTTTCCACCGTTGATTGAGACGTTGATCGCGGGGTCGATCGTGTATATGGCGCTCGAGAATATCGTGGGAGGCGCCACGGTGCATCGGCGCTGGATGATCGCATTCGGATTCGGCCTGGTGCACGGATTCGGTTTCTCATTCGCGTTGCGGGAGACGCTGCAATTCGCCGGGTCGCATTTGCTGACGTCGCTGCTGGGGTTCAATATTGGCGTGGAACTGGGGCAATTACTCGTGCTGGCGTTGTTGGTGCCGGCGCTGGAGTTCCTGTTCCGGCACGTAGTCGCGGAACGGATGGGAACCATCATTCTTTCGGCGATCGTGGCGCATACCGGCTGGCATTGGATGATGGATCGCGCCGATCAGTTGAAGCAATTCCGGTTCGAATGGCCGGTGCTGGACGCAGCCATGGCCGCGGGCGCACTGCGCGTGCTTATGGTCATCGTGATCCTGGCGGGGCTGGCATGGGGTGCGCGAGCGATGCTTCGCGATCGGGCGGCGCGCAGGCGGATGGAGAGAAGCGGTGGGGAACAGCCCTCTACCTAGCCCCCGGGCGGAGGTTGCCGTCGCGGCAATCCGTTTCCCGCGTAGGTGGTGATGATACCCGTTCTTGCGTCGACTCGGCGGATGCGGGCGTTCAGAAAGTCGGTGAAAAGCAAGTTCCCGTCCCTGTCCACGGCGATGTCTCCCGGGTCAATGCGAGCATTGGTCGCGGGCCCTCCGTCTCCGCTGAATCCCTTCTGTCCCGTGCCTGCGATGGCAGTAACAATGCCGGTAGTCCGATTGAGGCGGAACACCGTCCACTCCGCCGTAAACAGCAGGTTCCCATTGGGATCCACCGCCAGGGCGCCTACCCACGTACTCTGGCTATCGGCAGAAGGGACCACGTCGGTGAAGCGAGCCCCTCCATGGCCGACCACGGTTTCAATTATTCCAGTCTTGCCGTCTACCCTCCGGATGCGCTTGTTGCCTGTGTCACCAATGTATAGGTTGCCGTCACGGTCCACGGCAAGTGACGACGGAAAGTTAAACTGCGCCGATGTCGCTGGACCTCCATCACCCGCAAAGCCACCCACTCCGGTCCCGGCAACTGTGGAAATGATTCCTGTCCTGGCGTCGACCTTTCGAATGCGATCGTTGGCATCCGAGATAAAAAGATTTCCGCGGTTGTCAACAGCCAAACCCCGAGGACGAATCGATGCTTCTGTCGCAGCCCCACCGTCACCGCCCGAGTTCATCTCACCACTGCCCGCGATGAGCGAGAACTGATGGGTAGCTGGATCAAAGTTTCGCACTCGGTTTTGGCTGTATTCGGAAAAGATCAGCTTTCCTGAGGGCGCAACCCGGACCACGTCGGTTGGCCCGATACACTCAGGCCGTGTCTGCGGCGCCTTATCCCAAGGCGGATTGCATTCAGTAGCTATCGTAATGATCACTTGCGTGGACGCGTCAATCCTTCGAATGGTGCCGAGCAGCCAAGCCTCCCAGTGAAGTCCTTTCCACTCGCTAGGTTGTTGATATAGGTAAACGTCGCCCTGGTTGTCCACGGCAACCGACATTGGACAATCGACCTGGGCTTCGGTAGCGCGTCCGCCATCCCCTGTGGTGTTTGGCGGAAGCACCTTAGGCTGACCGAACGCCCCACAAACCACGGCCCCGGTCAGAACCGCAATTCGCGCCAGCCAAAATCTACTTGGCATACTTCTTCAAATCCTTCGGTCCCACTTCCGCGCCGTACACATTGCCTTCGTCGATCCACCGCGACGCCTTCCGCCATACTGGTGTTTCCTTTCGGATCGGGGTCCGGAATGAACGCCGTCACCTTGCCGTCCTTCACGCTTCCGATTCGGATGCCTCGATGACAGCCCGGATTGTAGCCATACGCTCCCTCTTTGTCGCTGGATTCCGAATCCGAAACGTAGAGGATATCGTGCCTGTCGATCGCCAGGCCGCTCGGACGGCCGAATTGTTTCCAGGCCGCGATGAACGTCCCGTCCTGGTCGAAGATCTGGATGCGATTGTTGGTGCGATCGCCGACGAACAGCCGTCCTTTGGAATCCATCGCGAGGGCGTGTGGACCGACGAATTGCCCCGGCCCGTCGCCGGCCGTTCCCCATTGCTTGATAAATTTGCCGTCCTTCGAAAACTTCACGATGCGCGCGTCGCCGTATCCCGGCGAATGGCCCGACGCAACGAAAATATCGCCATTGGGCGCCACCACGACGTCGGTTGGCTGATTGAAGGTGTCCGGACCATTCCCAGCGACTCCAGCCTTACCGAGGACCAGCAATACTTTCCCATCGCGGCTAAACTTGATCACCTGATGCCCCTTGCTGCCCTGTCCCTGCGCGTCGGTCACCCAGACGTTGCTGTCTTTGTCGACGTAGAAACCGTGCGGCTGCACGAATAATCCAGCGCCGAAATGGCGCAGGTTCTTTCCGGAGGCGTCGAACTCGAGGATCGGGTCGAGCGGCGAATCGGCGCAATTGTTCGCGCCGCAACGGTCATAGGCCCAGATGTGCCCGTCGGGGCCAACATCCACGCCCGCTGTCGAGCCCCATTTTCTTCCGTCGGGCAGCTGGGGCCAACCCGGAACCAACTTGTAGGGATTGGGGAGATCGTTGGAAGGCGGGTAGCTGGGTTGGCCGTAGAGGGCAACGGCTCCGAAAAGCGCGAGTGCAAGTCGACTCAGATTTGCCATGATGAACTCCTTGCTCTTCCGTTCCGCGTGGTTTCCCACGCCGGGCTAGCAAAATAGTCTACACCTTTGCTATCTGTTCGGGCCGACACCGGCAAGGGAGAATGGCGACATGCCAGCGTACTTATCCAGCAGATCGTACAACTCCTGCGGGCGTATGGGTTTGGCCAGATAGCCATCCATCCCCGCGGACATGCAATGTTCCAGGTCGCCTTTCATGGCGCGCGCAGTCAAAGCAACCACCGCCTGATGCCGGTGTGTGTATCTTTCCGTTTCCCGAATCTTCTTGGTTGCTTCCAGGCCGTCCATTTCCGGCATCTGCACGTCCATCAATACCAGGTCAAAGGTTTGCTGTTCCAGCGCTTTGAGGGCTTCGACTCCGTTCCCCGCCAAAACCACGCGATGGCCCCTCTTCTCCAGCAAGCGGCCTGCCACGCGTTGATTCACCGTGTTGTCTTCCACCAGTAGAATGCGCAGCGCCGGCGAATGCTCCACTGTACGCAGCGCTGGGAGCGGCTCCGGCGGTGGGGTGCCCGAGGAGCCAAGACTACGCGCGACAGCCTCCCGCAATTCCGACTGCCTGACGGGTTTCAACAAATGAGCGCGGACTCCTAACTGCCTGCAGCGCTCGGCGTCCTCACTGTGCCTGGCCGAGGTGAGCATCATGATAATCGCGGCCGATAATTCGGGTTGTTGCCGAATTCGCTCCACCAAAGTAAAGCCATCCATCTGCGGCATGTGCAAGTCAGTAAGAATCAAGCCATAGGGCTCGGAAGTTTTCGAGGCAGCCAGTAACTCCGCGAGCGCTTCCTTTCCGGACTCCACACATTTCGGCTTCATTTCCCATCGCCGCAGCATCGCGTCGAGGATTCTGCGATTCGTGGTGTTGTCGTCAACCACCAAGACCTTTAGGCCTGACGGGATCTCCGGTAAGACGCCGACCCTCGCAAGCGCCTCACGCTCGGGATCTTCGAAGCCAGCCGTAAAGTGGATTCGCGTTCCACGGCCAACATCGCTGTCCACCCAGATTTTGCCGCCCATCATATTTACCAGACGGGAGGAAATGGTCAAGCCTAATCCGGTCCCCCCGTAACGGCGAGTTGTGGACGCGTCGGCCTGCGCGAAGGGATCAAATATCAACTGCTGTTTTTCCAGAGGGATTCCTATGCCAGTGTCCGACACGGTGAAATGCAGACTATGCCTGGCGCCCTTTCCAGCTGGGACGTCTGCCGTCAGATCAACCACCAGAACCACTTCGCCTTTCGCCGTGAACTTGATGGCATTGCCGACCAGGTTAGTCAGGATCTGCCGGAGCCGGCTGGAATCCCCCCGGACCATTTCGGGCACCGCAGGCGCAATCTCACAAAGAAGGTCCAGGTGTTTTTCGTCGCTGTGTACCGCCAAAGCCCTCAGCGTTGTTTCCAGGCAATCGCGCAGGTTGAAATCAACAGCGTCCATCTCAATTCTGCCGGCTTCGATCTTTGAGAAGTCGAGAACGTCATTAATCACTACCAGGAGGGATTCGGACGACACCTTAACAGTTTGCAGGTATTCCTGCTGCTCCAAAGTGAGCTCTGTGTCGAGTGCCAGTTCGGTCATGCCTATAATGCCGTTCAGCGGTGTGCGAATTTCGTGGCTCATGTTCGCGACGAATTCGCTCTTGGCGCGGTTGGCGGCTTCGGCGGCGTCTTTCGCTTTGCGCAGTGCTGCGTCCGCTCTCATCCTGGCGATAAACTGGCCGATACTTTCGCCCACGGTGGCCACTGCGTTGCGCACTTCCTGGGTGAACGGATGGCTGGCGCAAACGACCACTACGCCGACCGCCACATCATCCACCACCAAAGGCTGAGCCATCATCGCAACCACGTTTTCTTGCCGGGCCCACTCGGCGATGGCGGGGTCGCCGCTGATGCCGTACCTGCCAATGTCGTTGCTGCAATAGGCGCTGAACGAACCCGCGATGCGGTGGATCTCGGGGCCGAACAGCGCACGCGCGCCCATCGGAGGATGGGTCCCGGCGCTGGCTTGGAGCTCCAGCACCTTGGTCTCATCGTTGAGGCACCAAATCCCGGCAAAAGTCGGCTCCAGGTAGCGGAAGCCGTCGACGCAGAGGTTCAATCCTTCCTCTAAAGTACGGCCCCGTGTCAGCGCAGCTCCCACGCCAGCGGCGAACGTTTCGAGAAGGACCCGCCTGGCCAGCTCAAGCTCCACGCGCTTGCGTTCAGTTACCACCGCGCCAAGACAAAGACTTGTCAGACCCAGCGCCAGCATGGCGAGTTGCAAGCGCGGCAAAGCGCCCGCATGCGATTGCGCAATCCACGCGGCGAACATCATTCCAATGTTTAGAGCGAAAGTGGTGAGCACCGCACCCCGCAGCCCGCGCCGAACTGCGACCCAGATAATGGGAATGAAGACCAGATAGAGAGGTTGATAGGAGATTGCGGGAGCGTATCCAAACAGGAGCCAGACAGCCGCCAGGACGGAGAGCGTTTGCCCCGCCAACTCCAGGATTTCGCCACGGGTAAAGCCTTTCTGGCTGTCGGCCGAGCTACGAATCGCAGGCGCTGATCTCAACCATGAGTTTACGCGCGGGAGTACGAATATCAAAAGGAAAGGCGTAAAGGTTACGATGGCGATCGCATCGCTGGCCCACCAGGTCAGCACGGAATCGAGAAATTCCGACCGTTTGATCAGACCGTCCCCCAGCAGGGTCAGACTTCCGATCAGCGCATTAAAGACGGCGGCGACAACGAAAGTCACGACGAATCGCCCGATATCACGTGACCTGCGGAGCTCCGGATCGATTCTCCAGGGCCCTCGCAGTATGGCCATGCTGGTGATGTAGGGGGTGTAGATCGCTATCGAGCCGGGAATGCCGCACCAGGAGAAAACCGGACGGTGATAATTCACGATGGCTGCGACGAACGAACAGATAAGCACCAGGGGCACATAGGGTTTTCCGCCATATAACAGCAGGGCCAAAGCCAATCCGACGGGCAGATACCAGGCCGGCGCCCCCTCCCAAACCCAGGAGGCGGTCGAGGATTTGTCGCAAACCAGGAATAGCGTCAGGAAGACGATGGAGAGCAGCAGTTGTTTGTAGATGGCGTGGCGGTTCCACTTCGGCAGACTTTCGATTGGGGCGTCCGGCTGTGACGAATCCGACCAGGATGCGTGGACTAGCTGCCGCGGCGGCGACCCGTGAGATCGCCAATCGCTGCCATCTGTTCTGTGATTTTCGAAGTTCGCCGCCATCAAACTACTGCTCGTTGCCCATCGCGACAACCTGCCAGGTCGTCGGTCTGATGGCGACCAGAAGGATTTGGGGCCTGACCCAGGCCACACGGCTGCCGACCGAAGGACCTACCCCGCGCCGGTCACTGTTCCCTTATCGGCTGGCCACCGATCAAACAATATAGGCGTCATCTTCCGAGTCTGTAATCGAGACCTAAGGCGGACGATCGCAATGTTAAGATGAAAAGGCAATGGCTGAAAGTAGCCTTTCGCCGTTGCTTGTAAGTCGATGTAGCAAAAGGAACGCCACCCTAGCTCAGTTGGTAGAGCGGCTGATTCGTAATCAGCAGGTCGCCAGTTCGATCCTGGCGGGTGGCTCCAGCTTCTAAATCGCTCGCCTCACAAAAAATCGGGTTAGGACGATCGGCTCCGAGGCCGCTTACTTTCGGTCTTCGCTGCATCGAGTCTCGCGGCGAGTATTTCAAAGCCAGGCTGGGGGCCATTCCATCGCAGCTCGTCCACATTGTCGAATAGCGCGATATCGGTCCGGAGCGTGGCCAACGTTCGGAACAGCATCGCCTGATCGCGCTCCTGCGAAAGCGTATGCGCAAGGGCGCTCGCGCCGGTGGCGTTTACGTGCCACTCACGCCAATCCGCTGGAATGGACTCGAGATGGCCAAACTTGGCGAGGACCGCGGCCGTAGACTTCGCGCCCCAGCCCGCCAAGCCCGGATAGCCGTCGGCCGTGTCGCCGACCAGGGCGAGATAGTCGGGTATAGATAGCGGTGGGACGCCGAATTTTTGGACTACGCCAGCCTCGTCCAACGTCACCCGCGTCCTCCGATTCAGCTGCACGATGCGAGTGCCGCTGACGCATTGACCGAGGTCCTTGTCCGGCGTGCAGATGATCACTCGATCCACGCGCGCGTCCCGAGCCGCAGCCACCGCCCCGGCAGCGAGTGCGTCGTCCGCTTCGAACTCCACCATCGGCCAGACCACCACGCCGGCGGCCGAAAGTGTCTCTTCGAGCAACGGAAACTGCGCCCACAGATCGGGTTCGATGCCCTCGCCGGTTTTGTAGCCTGGCCACAGTTTATTGCGGAAGGATTCAATGACCTGATCGGTCGCGACAGCGATGTGCGTGGCGCCGCCGTTGATCATTCCCAGCACCGAAGCAAGGACGCCTCGGACCGCGGCGATCTCGTTGCCGTCTTGATCGCGGGCAGACGGCAGCGCGTAATAGTGCCGGAACAACTCGTACGTGCCGTCTACCAGATAGATGTCCAGGGCCTGCCTCCACGCACAACCTTATATGTTACTCGCGCGGAGCCAGTTTGCTGCCCGGTTTCCATTGCGGGCGCGCATCGGCGTTAGCGACGGCTTCCACCAGGCGGCGGAAAAACAGGTTGAATTTCGCGGCCGCATCCGGATCCCAAGGCTGTTTCAAATCGTCGGAGGGGCTGTGATAGCGGTCGGCGTACCAGCGGCGATAGATGATTTCCTCGGGCGATCCTTTGCTCATAACCGAAGATGAATCCGGTAGCGGGCACGCCAATCTGTATGAAATTGATTGATCGGAACGGCGCAGCAAATTCCGGTCGGGCTCCGGATCGGGTTGGATACGGATACCCATGGGCTCGGCGACGGCGCGAGCAGTGTCGCCCAGAGTGGAATCGTCCAAGCGCAAGCATGGTGAGAAGCTTCAGCGGGAACAGTGGGCGCAGTTGGTCGAGATTGATGTCGGCAACCATGCGCTCTTTGGCGACGGTGGGATGGGCGGCAAAGTAGCGTGAGCCCAGCAGGCCTTTCTCTTCTCCGGTAACTACGGCGAACAAGATCGATCGGCGCAGTTTTGTTGAAGAAGACTTCCACTGGGCAGCGAGATCCAGCAGGGTAGCGACATAAGCGGCGTCGTCGAAAGCGCCGTTGTAGAGACGGTCGCCATGAATAGGTTCGCCGAAGCCATAGCCGTCGAGGTGGGCGGAGACCACCACGTATTCGTTCCTGAGCGCCGGGTCAGAGCCGGGAAGAACACCCAGGATGTTGTCGGAGGCGATGTCGGATGAATCGAACCGCAGCGTGGCGCGGAGGGTGGCGGGGATCTTAAACCAAGGCAGCGGCTGGCCGGCATCGTACAGTCTTTTGAGTTCGGCGTAGGTGTGGCCCGAGTCCTGGAACAGTTCCTCGGCGACGGCGGGATTGAGGAACAAAGACGGAACCGGGTTGGGCGTTGGAGTGGCGCCTGCCAGCGTGACACTCACCGCGTAGGCGGCCGGCCAGCGACGGCGTTCAGGACCGTCGAGGTTGTCGATTCCCAGTGTGCCGATGGCGCCCGATGGAAGCGGCGGGACAGCGAGGTTGGCGGCCGGCGTTCCCACCGGGGGGCTGAGACGAACGATTATTTTACCGTTCACATCGAGCCCTGCCGGAGGCTCGGGCGAGGAACCGCGAAAGACCAGGGGAGCGGCGATCTGCGAGGGAAGGCCGGGCAGTCGCGCCCATCGTGATTTCGCGGAGCCAAGCCAACTTTCGTACGCCGGTCCTTATGCTCCGAACGCTATTTGGGAGCCGGCGGTGTTTAGTTGCACTCGCCGCAAGGGCACGGACTGGAAATAGCCGTGCTCTCCCGCAGGCTGGACGCCGATGCTTTCGAACTCGGTGGCGACGTAGCGCGCGGCTCGTTGATAAGCGGCCGATCCTGTGTCGCGGCCTTCCATGCTATCGTTGCGAGTACCGTGACATAGCGCCACCAGCGGCGAGTCGCCTCGTTGGGCTCAGTGGCGGCAAGAGAGAAGGAGACCAGGAACAGAACTCCGCCAGCGCAAAGTTTCGCACCCGACAAGTTATCGTCTGCGTCCCATCAGCCGCAGCAAGCTGAGGAACAAATTGATGAAATCGAGATAGAGCGTAAGAGCGCCGAAGATCGCTTTCTTGCGCCCGTCGTCGGTGTCCTCGTTGCCGGGAGCGTTCATCCGCTTGATCTTCTGCGTATCGTAAGCGGTAAGTCCCGCGAACACGATGATTCCGACAATGGAGAAGACGAAACTGGCGCCCTCGCCCATCAGCCTGGGGAAGATCATCGATAGTAGACCGAAGCCGACCAATCCAAATAACCCCATCATGCAGAAGGAGCCCACTGGGCCGAGGTCCCGCTTCGTCACGAAACCGAAGCCGCTCAGACCCGCGAAGCCGAAAGCCGTTACGCCGAAAACCCCCGCGATGCTAGAGCTGGTGTAGGCAAGAAAGATGCTGGACAGCGTGAGTCCGGTTAATCCCGCATAGAGAAAATAGATGAGCGTCGCGGTGGCGCCGTTGATCCGGTTGATGAGCCACGACAACGCGATCACCGCTCCGAGCTGGGCGATGATCAAACCCCAAAAAAGCACCGGGTTTCCGAAAATCGTCTGCACCAGCTGCGGATTGCCGGATACGTTCCAGGCGACCACGCCGGTAAGACAAAGTCCACCCGTCATCCAGCCGTACACGCGGCTCATGAAACGGGCGTTCTCTATCCCGATGGAAGCGGTCCCGAAGGCCTGCTGATTGCTGAACGGTTGGTTGCCTACAGGTGATTGCTGCACGCCCCAACTTTAAACTGTCGATAGGTGGGTGTCAATCGCTGCCCGACGTCTTCAATGCGAACACTTCTGAACTGCAATATAGTTGCTTCTGGAGGAGCCACGTAGCCATGAAGCGAAGCACCAACCGAATCCTGACCACCCATGTGGGCAGCCTATCCCGGCCCAAGGATCTCATTGAGATGTACCGCGATCAAGCGCCGGCCGAGAAGCTGGAGGCCAGGCTGACAGGCGCGGTCGCCGAAGTGGTGAAACAGCAAGTGGACGCGGGTATCGACGTGGTCAACGACGGTGAATATGGAAAGCCTGTGTCGGATGAGGTCGACTATGGAGCCTGGGCGTTGTACATTTATCAGCGCCTGAGCGGCTTCGAGGTTCGCGATCTGCCCCCGGATTTCAACGCCGTACGTTCGATCATGGGATCCAGTAAAGACCGTGTGGATTTCGCCGAGTTTTATCAAAGTGAACAAACCGGCATGCCCTCGCGAATGAGCGGAATCCGATTCCCGATGAACGTCGGGCCCATCCAATACACGGGACACAAGCTGATTCAACGCGACATCCAAAACCTGAAGGCCGCTCTGGCCGGCCAGCATGTGGAGGACGCTTTCCTGACGGCGGCGGTGACCGGTGTCACTGTGCTGCCCAGCGAATTCTATAAAAACCCGGAGGAGCAGTCGGCCGCTGTGGCGAAGGCCATGCACGAAGAGTACAAGGCGATTACGGATGCGGGGCTGAACGTGCAACTGGACGATCCCATCATCGTCAACGTGTACGAATGGCAGTACTCGATGAGCGGAGACATGGCTGCTTTCAGAAAATGGGCCGAGTCGCATGTGGAACTTGTGAACCACGCCCTGGCCGGTATCCCGGAGGACAAGGTCCGATACCACATCTGCTGGGGCAGTTGGAAGGGTCCGCACAGTACCGATCTGCCGCTTCGGGAAGTGATCGACCTGATGCTGAAGGTGAAAGCCAGCCAGTATTCGGTGGAGGCGGCGAATCCGCAGCATGAGCACGAATGGAAGGTCTGGAAAGATGTGAAGCTGCCCGCGGGGAAGGCCGTTATTCCCGGCGTGGTCACCCATAAGACGAATGTGCTGGAGCATCCGGAGGTGGTGGCGGACCGGATTATGCAGTACGCCGGCGTTGTAGGCCGCGAGAACGTGATAGCCAGCACAGACTGCGGTCTGGGTGGGCGTATCCACCCTACGTTGGCTTGGGCAAAGCTGCGCGCACTGTCCGCCGGAGCTGCGCTCGCGAGCAGACAGCTTTGGCGGTAAACGGCTTCTTCCGATTAGGCATATAATCTCGACCAGGAGGTCCGCTCCATGGCTCCCAACGTTGCTGCTGCCACGGCATTCATGAATGCCATGAAAGACAAGGATCTGTCACAAGCGCCTCTGGCCGAGAAGGTCTGCTATGAGGGCCCGCTTTCTGGAGAACCGATTCGGGGACGCGATCATGTCTCTCGTTTTCTGGGCGTCTATTTGCCGGTGATCAACGACGTCCGCCTGGTCCGTCAAATCGCACAGGACGATTACGTGGCTACGGTGTGGCAGGCTGATACCAGCTTTGGTCCCATCTCGCTGGTGTATGTTTTTCGCGTCGAGGCTAGCGAGATCGTCGAGATCCAGGCGTTCTACGATCCCAGGGGCTTCCTGGAACGAATGGGTATGTGGACTGGGGCGGCGTAGGATGAGACAATTCCTGCTGCCCTTGATTCTGGCGCTCGGCGTGGCGCATGTGGCTTTCGCTGAGAACACCATTTTGGTGAACCGCATCGGACCTTCCGGCGGAGAACTGTTCATTGCCAACGCGGATGGAAGCGGAGAGCGTAAGCTCAACTCGGGCGGCAGCATGGAGTACGATCCGATGTTTTCCGCGGATGGCAAATGGATCGTGTTCACCTCGGAACGCAACAGATCTTCGAATATCTACCGCATGCACCCGGACGGCTCCGGAATCGAACGGCTTACGGACAATCCAGGATTTGACGACCAGGGGTCGCTTTCGCCGGACAATAATCAACTGGCGTTCATATCCTCGCGCGGCGGCGGAATCAACAACATCTGGATCCTGGATATCAAAACGCGAAAGGCGCGCAATCTTACCGGTGGGCCGGCTTTGCAAGCGACGGCAGGCAAAACGGACGGATTTTTCAGACCCGCCTGGTCTCCGGACGGCAAATGGATCGCGTTTTCCTCCGACCGTGGAATGGACTTCCGAGGGCACAAATTCCCGGGGCCCGGATGGGAACACACACAAGCGGCCAGTATCTATGTGATTCAACCGGATGGCGCCGGTCTGCGCAAGATTACGCAGGATGGTGAAATGGCGGGCTCGCCGAAATGGTCGGCGGACGGGCGGCAATTGGTGTTTTACGGCATGGACCCCGAATATACTTTTGCGGCGCGAGGTTTTGGGCAAGTTACATCGCAAATCGTTTCTGTGGACTTGGCGACAGGCGCACGCACAGAGCGCACTTCTGGGCCCGGGCTGAAAGTATCTCCGCAGTTCTTGATTGGCGATCGAATCGGATATCTTAGCAAGGGGCCCGGCCAAAAAGGCGAACTGGCTTTCACGACAGGAGAGCGCGGAGCGACGGCGCCGGCCCCAGGGGTAATACGGAATCCCGCGTGGTCGCCCGACGGCAAGCAAGTGGTGTATCAGAAATTCGTGTATGCTTCGAAGCAGAACCAGCCGTTGTTTGCCAAGGATGGAACCTTCGACATCCGGTTTTCGGGCGAATTCCCGGCGATTTCGAGCACCGGAAAATTGGTCCTGAGTCCATTTGGAGAAGTGGGCGCAGGCGCCACTAAACCGTTCGACAAGCTGGCAGTTTACGTAAGCGAGCTGGATGGCTCAAACAGCAAACAAGTCTTCCAGCAAGACGGGGGCGGCGCTTTTTCGCCGGCTTGGTCGCCGGATGGGAAGTGGATTGCTTTCGGATATGGGGCCTTCTTCGCCGCTCGTGAGAATAAGCCGGCGCAGTTGATGATGATTCGCGCGGACGGCTCGGAGAAACGCGAGCTGACCAACGGCCCCGTCAATAGCGGCTTCCCGAGTTGGTCGCCGGATGGGAAACACATCGTGTATCGGGTATGGACGAAGGAAGCACGGAGTCTCCAAATCCTCGATCTAGACAACGGCAAGAGCACCCAGCTGACGTCGGGAAACGACAATTTCCCCATGTGGTCGCCACAGGGTGACCGCATTTGCTTCACGCGGGACACAGGCGGCACAAAGTCGTTTGATATATTCACCATCCGGCCCGACGGCTCGGACCTCAAGCAATTGACGGACGCGCCTGGGAATGACGCGCACTGTGCCTGGTCGCCCGACGCGAAATACATCGTGTTCAGCAGTTCGCGGCTTGGATTTCGCGACGAAACTCCGCTCTACGACGGGAGCCCGCAACCCTATGCGGAGCTGTTTGTGATGGACTCCGACGGTTCGAATCAGCGGCCCATCACAGACGACAAGTGGGAAGAGGGAACGCCCGCCTGGGCGCCGGTAGCATCGGCCGCTCACGACGCGTACCTCACCGTCCCTGGAGCGCGCCTCTTCTATCGCGATACAGGCGGTGGCAGGGACGCCGGTGATCTTGCTGCACGCCGCCACGGGCAGCAGCCGGGTTTGGGATTACCAGATTCCGGCATTCGTCGCGGCCGGCTACCGCGTGATTGCGTTCGACCGGCGTGGCTGGGGACGGACCTCGCTCACTTCCACGGATTTAGAGCCCAGTACCGCCGCCGACGATCTGCGGGGTTTGCTCGATCAGCTAGGTCTCGATCGAATTCACCTAACCGGGACGGCGGCCGGCGGGTTTGTCGCGCTCGATTTTGCTTTGTCGTACCCGCAGCGCGTGCGTAGCTTGATCGTTGCCAACTCAATCGGTGGCGTGCAGGATGCTAATTTCCTCGAACTAGGACGGCGGATTCGTCCGCAACCTCAATTTGACGCGCTGCCGCCGGAATTTCGCGAGCTAGGTCCTTCGTATCGGGCTGGGAATGCCGCGGGAACCGAGCGTTGGATGGACTTGGAAAAAATAAGCCGCGCACCAGGGCCTGCCGCGTCGCCACAGCCTCTGCGCAACCAGATGACCTTCGCCCTCCTCGAAACACTCCAGACGCCCACTCTCCTCTTGACCGGTGACGCCGACCTGTATGCGCCCCCGCCGTTGCTGCAGCTTTTCGCTGCACGGATCAAAGGCTCCGAGGTCGTGGTCGTTCCTGAAGCCGGCCACTCCGCTTACTGGGAACAACCGGAAGTGTTTAACCGCGCGGTCTTGAATTTCTTAGCGAAGCATTAGTTAGCGGCGCTCATGCACGGTAACGGTCACATCGCGTGAGGTGAACAACTGCCCGTCGTTGGCGGTCGCCCGCAAAACATAGACGCCCGGCGCGCCGAAACTCGCTTTCGCAGTCAGCGCCACCGGCTCGCCATACACCACGGCGGAAGCATCCGGATCGAACGTTACCTTCCCCGGTCCGCGGTACTGAGTCCACTTGATCTGTACCCCTCGCGGGCGGCGAGCCTGCTCACTGCGATCCGGGTTGGAGGGCGTGCGCCGGTACGGTTTCGGAAGACCGTCGTCGGTGGCCGACGCAGTGAGCGTTGCTCCCTCCGGCAACACAATGGCTGGAACATCACCGACACTAAGGGACGGTGGTTTGTTATTCGGATCGGGCACGCCGCCGCCCATGTTTTCCACCATCACGTCCGGGCTCAACTCCCATACCGGCTGGAGCCAACCCTTGGCCTGATCGGTTCGCCCATGCGATGTGATGGTCCAAATCACTTGCTCTTGCTTGTCCCAATCCTTGGGCACCACCACTCGAAACAGAAAGCGCTGGCGCCGCGGATAGAAATGGGTCGGTTGTCCGCGATCTGCCGGCGGTTTCCGCGCCTAAAGAAACGCCGTTGGCGGGACCAACGGGTATATCGATCTCTTCCTCATAGTTTCGATTGAGGTAGCCAAAGACCATGTTGAAGCTTCCGTCGGGATTGCGCTCCCAGCCTTCAAAAACGGGAGCCACATTCTGGCCCCGCGCATACTGGACCTGGGCGCGTACCGCGATCGCCGCAACAAGCACGGCACAAAACGCCAAAAGCCAGCGCATCCGTTATTCCGACTTGGCCAGGGTTTTCGTCGCCTTTCGGGCTTCCACCTGCTGCTTGAAGTCCTGGTCGGAGAGATAGTAGTAGCTGACCCACGCGCCACCCATTTCGTCCACCGTGCGCTGCCCGTAGGTGATCAAGTTGTCAGGATCGGGGTTGAACTTGTTGCCGGGGGAGTTGTCGTACCAGGAAATCATGTGCAGGATGGTTCCCGCCGGCAGTAGCGGTTGCTCGTCTTCGGCGTAAAGATAAACCAGGTGCCAGGCAAACTGGTATTTGCTGACACAACTCAGCATCTCCACCTTGTGGCCGCCCGGATAGATGGCCTCCATGCATGAAGCCTTGCCGCGGTTGTGCAGGTGGGGTTGGAAGGACAACAGCCGCGCCGGCTTGGCCAGCGTATTGTAGCCATCGAACCGGACGTTATCCGTATTCGGCGGAATATCGAGCTCCTTCGGGTCGCCGATCTTTTCGGTGGTCTCGATGTATTTCGGCGTGTATCCTTTGGGATAAAACTTGAGAGCAAGCGCCACGTTCGCCGGAGTTTCCTGGCCCATCGGATGCAAATGCAGGTTGAAGTTGATCTTGGTCCCCGCCTTCATCAAGCGGCCCGCGCCGTCCGGAAAGACGTCGGCGTTCTTGCCGAGAGCGTACTCGTTGAGAAACTCCCCTTGGACGTTGTCTCCCTCATCGGCATCGTCGTCGTGCTTCATGGACGTGGTTACGTGATGGACTGCCTGGAACCCTTTCGTGGTTTTCACTTCGATCGCTTTGATATACCGATCCTCGGTGAGGCCCGCATCTACTAGAACGTCCACCCACCGGTCGGACGCTTCGGCGGGAACGATCTGGTCCTTCGGAAGCGTGACGATCAGATCCGGTTGATCGAAGTGCCAGCGATCCGAATCGTCGAACGTGCGCGGGCGCGGCATATCGGCCGGGTTCCCCTTGGGCGCGCCGCCGTCTACCCACTTGACGATGGTGGCCATCTCTTCATCCGACAGCGACACATCGTTCTTGAAGTGCTGGATGCCCACATTCTTGTCGATGTGCCAGGGCGGCATTTCCCGCGCCAGAACTTTCTGCTTGATCGACTTGGCCCACGGCCGCGTCTCTTCATAGGTCAACAGCGACATCGGAGCGAATGTGTCGGGCCGATGGCAGGACTGGCACCGGTTTTGAAGAATGGGCGCAACGTCTTTGGTGAATGTGACTTGGCCCTGAGCAACCGCCACGATCACTAGAAGACTGGGAATACAGAAAATAGCTCTCATCTGGCTACCTCCGCCGGGAACTCTTTGAGGCTAGAAGCTAATAACCGCAGTGTCAAGCCCTCGGCTCAATCGACCAGCTTGCGCGACGAGGGCGGGTGCGGAACGTAGTCTTTCTTGAATTTCGCCCTGCTTGCGTCCCGATCCACCACCGCCTGCTTAAACTTTACCTGGAGTGTTTCCCGATCCAGCTTCGCGCCATTCAAATAGACACTATCGATCTCGCGAGAGTTGCGGATGTTCTCCAGTGGATTGGCATTCAGCACGACAAAATCGGCCCGCTTGCCTTTGGCGAGTATGCCTGTGTCCTTGATTCGCAGCACGTCCGTAGGCCTGGATGTGGACGCGATGATGGCCTCCGCCGGCGTCAACCCCAGCCTTACGTACATCCCGATTTCGTGGTGCTCCGCAAAGCCGTACGAATATTTGGCGGAAACTCCCGCGTCGGTGCCGAGCACGATTCGTGCGCCGGCCGCGATGTACTTTGGGAAATTGTACTTGAGGTTCTCTTCGCGCAGGGCGAACTGCGCGGTTGGCGGCGCCGAACACGGCGGAGATGGCAGCCAGGCCTTTCCCGCCTTGATATCGGCGATCACAACGTCGGGCAGCACCTGTTCGATGAACGGATTGCTGCCGTCGCAAAGTTCGGAGCGATCGCCCAGTCCCATCACCGGCGCCCAGTACGGCTGTTTCGCCTTGAGGATCGCGACGAATTCGTCGTCCACCTTCTCGGCCATGAGCGTATGCACCAGAACGTCGACGCCGGCCTTCACCACACCTTTCTGATCCTGCAGGTTGGTGGCATGCGCATGCACGATCATGCCGTGTTTGTGGGCTTCTTCTATCAGCGCCGTGTAAATCTCCGGAGGCATTTTCTTCATGCCGCCTCGGGAATTGTCTCGATTATCCACCCAGAATTTCAGCTCCTTGATCTTTCTTGCCGCAAGTTTCCGGACCACCGCGACGGCCTCGCCCGGCGTCGAGACTTCGTTCACGGCGTGCAACGGGGTGGTCCCCTGGATCAAAAGCGCATCCGGACCGCCTCCCGGGCGGCGCGAAACCCGCGGCGAAAAAGAATCGGGCGGCTGGCGGAAATTTTCCAGTCAGCTGATCCTGCTGGAACTTGATCGCGAAATCAACCGGCTGATCGCCCATGGCCATGGCTGTCCCGACGCCGTAAAACGACTCGCGCTCCAGGTGGTCCAGCACATTTTCCGGCGTGTGATTCTCAACGCTCCAACTCACATAGCCCTCGTATCCGATATGAATGTGGGCGTTGTTGAGCGTGGGCATCACGGTCTTTCCAGTGAGATCGATACGCGCAGCTCCGGCGGGAGCCTTGATGGATCCTTTCCGGCCAATCGCAACAATGCGTCCATTCCGGACGACGAAAGCTCCGCTCTCGATGGGAGCGGTGGCGTCGCCAATGATTAAACGCGCGCCTTCATAGATGACCGAATTAGTCTGCGAATAGCCGGCCGTTGAAGCCAGAAACGCGATCACAATACTGATTGCCAGCCGGATTTGCATTTTGATCTTTTCGAGATAACCTCCAATGCGACGATTCAAGCCGCTAATATTATAGGTTTGACGGAGCTGGTTGGGATACTCGTGAACTCGCATAGAACGCTGCTCAAGCGGAAATATCCGGATTGCTGGCGATGGATCAGTCTAGCTCGCCGAATTCCGGGACGGCTGACCGAAAACGAGGCAGATGTGCTGTTCCACTTGGCGCGCATGCGGACGCCATCAATCGATCCGGTAATCGTGGAGCTGGGCGCATGGCGTGGGAAAACATCGCTTCTGCTGGCTGCCGGGCTGTGCGGAAAAGTGGGGGCGCGGCTGGTTGTTGCGCAGCGCGCGGGCGCCGAGGAGGCCCAATCGGATCAACAAACTCTTCATCGCAATCTCCACCGATGCCGGTTGGGGCACATGCTGAAAACTACCGTCGAAGATCGGAATTGGACAGAAGGTATCGACATTCTTTTCGTGAATGGCCCTGCGGACCCTTCGCAGTGGTCTCCCTTTGTCAAAATGGGCGGTATCGTTATCCTGCACGGAGTTTCGCCTGAAGTGGCGGAAAATCTGCAACCGCCGATCTTTGGCGAGTTTCGACGCGTGGAGAACCTGGCCTGGGCCGTAAAGCAGTGCGCCGCTTCGATGGGAAATTCGAATGCGGCAGTCGATCCAATCCAATATCTGCTCAGCCGTTCCACCGAAGCCATGTTGCACTTGAACCCGATCCCCGGGGCTCTTGAAGAACAGTTGCCGCATCAGGATGCTCGCATTCAGCGCCTCGAAGACACCACGGAAGTCGCGATCGCGAGGCTGCAGGATTACGTCCGCCGCGCCGCGAATGAACTCGCGGAGGATCGACATGCCGTTCAAGCGCTCCACCGCTCCTGGTCTTGGCGGCTGACTGCCCCGCTGCGGCGGAGCATCGAGATGCTGCAAGCCAGCATCGGATTACTCACAAGTTTTCGCGACGGCTCGCCCAAGGCTCGATGCAAAGGATTGGCGCAGTGGATTCTATTTGGGAGACAGGTCCGTGCCAGCGGGCTTCTGGACGAACGTTACTATCGGGACCGATATCGTGACGCGGCTTGGGCGCGTTCCAGTCCATTGCTCCACTTTTTAGTGCGCGGGGCTAGTGAAGGGAATAATCCCAACGAGCTTTTTGATATCGGCTATTACTTGGGCTGCTACCCCGACGTCGCCCAATCCGGCGTCAACCCGCTGGTTCACTATCTGAGGAATGGCGCGGATGAGGGCCGAAATCCGCACCCGTATTTCAACAGCAGCTTCTATCTGGAACAGAATCCCGATGTACGGGAAGACGGCCTCAACCCGTTGGCGCATTATCTGGCGCCCGGCATTGCGGAAGGCCGCGACCCAAATCCGTGGTTTGACACCTCGGAATATCTGGAGCGGAATCCCGACGTTGCCATGTTCGGTTTGAACCCGCTCGTGCATTGCGCCGAAGGGACGCTGCAAGGTTTATGTTCTCGGTAGTCATCCCGATTTACAATCACGCGAAATTTGTTCGGCAAGCCATCTGGTCGGCGCTGCGCTGTGCCCTGGTAAAGGAAATTTTGGTGGTTGACGATGGTTCCGGGGACGGATCAGGGACGATCGCCGCCAGCATGGCCGCGACACATGCTGGCCGCGTGCGAGATTTGACGCTGCCCTCTGGCGGAAATCGCGGCGCTCACCACCGTCTAAACGAGCTTGTGGAAGCGGCCCAGTGCGAGTGGGTTGCGGTCCTCAATTCCGATGATGTGTTTGTGTCCGGCCGTTTCGAAGCGATGGTCGCCGACCCGCAGTTCACCGGCTGCGACTTCGCGTTCGGTAATGTATTGTTCATGAATGAACGCGGCGCGCTGCTGGGAGCCAAACGAGGACCCTTGGATTCCTCGGCCCTGTCCATGCCGTCCTTGGACTTACTGCGATTGGTGGCGGACCGGCGATTTGTCGAGCTATTGGCTGAACGAAACTACCTGATTACGACTAGTAATATGGTCTTTCGAAAGAGCCTGCATGCCCGAATCGGAGGGTTTCGTCACTATCGCTACGTGCACGATTGGGATTTCGCTTTGCGTGCCATGGCGCTCGGCCGCGCGGCATTCATACAGCGCTTCCTAACCGCCTATCGTATTCACTCCCATAACACGATTCTAGAGAGCGAACGGAAAGCGCTTCTTGAGTCCAGGTCCATGTTCGAGAGCTTCCAATCCGAATTTCCAGATGCCATGAAACCACCGTTGTTAAAGTCCGCGAGGAACACCGACCGGTGAAGCCCTTCGAATCCAGAGGCTTCCACCCGCTCCCAGCGCAGGGAACCTGGGGTAGACTTGCGATGTTTCGGCCGGATGCCGGGTCGCCATGAAGTAGGAACTCCAGGCTATTTCAAAATCCCGATTGTATTGCAGGAAGGCATGTATGAGGTATTGTTCGTTCCAATTCCTGCAGTCCTCAATAGCCCATTTCTTTGGATAGTCGTCCGGCAGAAAAATATCGTGAAAATGAATGTACACTCCCGGTTTCAGCGACGGCAATATTCGAAACAGGATGTGGTTGACATCGCTTCCGGTCTTCGATACATGCGACGAGTCGACAAAGAGAACATCGTTCAGAGCGAGAGATTCGAACAAGGACAGGTCCACCTGCTGAACCTTTGCCCGAACTAGTTCGGTCACGCCGTCAACACCATCCATCAGAAACTGGCGGGGAAATGGCTCCACGCAAGTAAGATTCATCCGCGAGCCCAAGAACCGGCGATTCACTTCAGCCGCCACCAGCGTCGAGAACCCCGAGCCAATTTCGATCATGTTCCTGGGCCGCAGATGCCGCAGCATACAGAAGAGCACCTCGGCATCCAGGCAAGGATATTGGTCGTTCTTGTAGAAATACTGCGAGGGGGAATCCGAGGCGTCCAGTGGAAAGCGAATGTCTTGCGTATACTTGGAAAACTCCGCAAGCAGGGCTAGCTGGTGCGGGAATTTAAAATCGATTCCCGGACAAATCTGAACCGGAGTACTCGGCCAGATTCGCGCACTATCGCTTCGAAGGTCGGAGGGGTCGCAGATTGGCGAGTAGAAATGCCCCGGCGGCGCAAAAGGCTCTTCTCCATTTCCCATCTTTAACGCTCACGTTACCGTTCGATTTTTGCACGCCGGGCACGGTTGCGCAACTCCAGTGCTCGCTGCGCAAGACTATAATAGTCCGAGCGCGAGATATATGAATTCATTCGTCGGCGCAAGATCACTCGGTTCGGGGCGGTCTTGGGTAGCGAACGCCGTACATCGTTTGCTCTTAGTGCCCAGATCCATCTTTGTGCTGGCCGGAGAGTTGACCGGGGCTTGCTCGATTTTTCCGGAAGCACGGAAGCATCGGCTGTCAACGCGCCTTCAATTCCTGATCTTCGCGGGCCCAACTGCCGTAAATGCGCCGTTTTTTGACAAGGAATACTATCTCCGGCGCAATCCGGATGTGGCGCAAAGTTGGTGGCCGCCGCTGTTCCATTTTCTTTTGCACGGAGGCTTCGAAGAGCGCCGTCCGCATCCTTTGTTCGATTCACTTTGGTACCGTGACCAGTACAGGGACGTGGCCTCTTCGTGGTTGAATCCTTTGCAGCATTACACGACCTTTGGATGGCGGGAGGGGCGCAATCCGCATCCCTTGTTTGACACCCAGTGGTATCTTGCGCGATATCCCGATGTGAAGACGACCAGCTGCGATCCTGCCATTCATTTCCTCAATTACGGCGGGTTTGAGGGCCGTCAGCCACATCCCTTGTTCGATACCGCCTGGTACCGGGAAAAATATCAACAGTTGCGGGAGACGGCCATGAACCCGCTGGTGCACTATATCCTAAACGCGAGCACCGGAGCGGTGGATCCGAACCCGCACTTTCATACCACACCCTACTTGCAGGAACATTTTGAACTGGCGGAATCGGGAGGCAATCCGCTGGCCCACTTTCTTAGCGGAGTCTATAGGGGCTTCTACAACCCTCATCCCAGCTACGACCGCGACTCTGAGATCGCGATTTATGTCGTGAACCCACCGCGTGCGGGCGCCGCGCCGCACGGGTCAGCCGGCTTGCCGCGCGCCCCGCAGCCCGTGCTGCGGAACAGCATCAGGGCTGGAGAAGAACTGCCCGTCTTCGTGATCTACGGTGGATCGAATGTGTCCTTCCTTGAATCGAGCCTGATTCCCGCTCTGGCCGCGCAGCAGTCCGCATTCAAATTTCGCCTGCACACCATGCACTACGGCAGCTCGCAATGCCTTCTTTCGCGGGAAGCCCTGGCCTCGTCGAGCGGCAGTCTGACCGGCGTCACCGACTGGTCCGCGCATCGGGAAAGCCGTCATGTGGGGTTCGGGGAGGCGGTGAATCAAGTGTTTTCTCGGGTTGCGCCCGCGAACTGCTTCTACCTCGTGAATCCTGACTCAATGCCGATGGCGAACTGTATGGACCATTTGGCGAATACCTTTGTGGAGCGTGGGGCCGCCCTGGTGGAAGCCCGCCAGTGGCCTTCAGAACATCCAAAGGAGTTCGACGCCACCACGCAGGAGACCCCCTGGGCCAGCGGGGCCTTTTTGCTGCTTGGCAGCGAAGCCTTCCAGCGGCTCGGCGGCTTTGACCCCGTTTACTTTCTCTATAACGAAGATGTCGACTTGAGCTGGCGGGCCTGGCTGCAAGGAATGCCGGTAATTTACGAGCCAAGGGCTCTGTGCGCGCATTTCACCGGGCTATTCTCATACAATCGAACGCGGCGCTATCACGAAAATTTCTTTAGCATCCGGAATTTCTTGGTCATCTCCTATAAGTTCTTCGGTCCAGCGGGCGAGCGTTCCGCATGGGAGTTGATACGAAAATCCCAACCACCCTCCGAATTATTTGAGCACATACGCGATAGTTACCTCTCTTTGCGGCACCACATAAAGAACATTGATATGGACGGCGCTTACAATACGGAGAAGCTCAAAATTATGGGCCTGAATCTCTATCACGAGGTACGGCCAAGTAAATGAGCGGTGCGAAGCGCACGCTCTATGTAATCTGCTCGTCGCGGGAAACACAACGGGACACACAAGCGCGCCAGGCTCTGCATCCGGACCTCTTGATGGAAGCTATCTTTCCGGTCCGCTCCGCGGTTCAACTCGTGCGAGAGATCGCTGCCAGGCCGGGTGCGTCGCCATTTCTCATTTGCCGCGAGGACGTTTGGCTGGGTGCCGGTATCTCCTCGCAAGTGGATGTTTTAATCGACGAGCTGAATACCCGGTTTCCGAATTGGGCGCTGTGCGGTAATCGCGGCATGCGTTGGGATGGCGGGCATCTTTACGACTACTCCGCGGACGTCAACGCGCCGGGTCTTCAGACCGCGGTGTGCCCGCACCCCGTCATCTCGATTGACGACAATGTTCTTTTGGTAAATCCCGCTGCGATCAACCAGCACACCCGGCGCTGCGCGGACGTGCATTCCGCTCGTTGCGGCGTGCTGCTGTCGCTGGAATGTCTGCAAAACGGATCGTTGCTTGCCGTGAGTCCCCGGCTGATGAGTGTTCGATCTGTCGCCGGTAGCCCAGAACGCCAGTTGCTGGACATTCCGGAATTCCGTTCCTACTATCGGTCCTCATTCTTGAATGAGTGGCTCTATACCGCGGATGGCCCTCTGGATTTGCGCGAGATCGTCGACTACAGCTACGTGTCCGCACCACGCAACGCCGTGTCGCAGAAAGACGTATTAGACCTGTACGATCGTGGTTTAGCCCAGGCCAGGAAGGAGCGCCGCCCATCGCTTACGATCGTGTGCCGCACGCAATTCCAGCGCTTGGAGCTATTGGAGCGCGCCTGTTTGTCCTTCAGTGCCTGCCACCATTACACCGCCGATCTTATCGACCTGCGTGTCCAGTTGGTTACCGATCAAGCCGCGGAGTGCGCCGAGCCTGTTCTGGCCCGTTTGCGTTCCCTGTATCCTCTGGCGGCTTTGGAATGCCTGCACCACGAAATTCGGCCAAACCGGCATAGCCGGACTGACTTGTTGCTGGCCGCTATCGAACATGCTCAAACCGACTACATCTGGTTCATAGACGATGACGACTACATTATTCCTCCGGCGATTCCGGCTCTGGCTCGATGTCTGGTGTCCGATGCGCCAGTCGTGGTTATTTCGTCCTCGCTGGTGATGGACGAGAAATGGTCTAAACGCGGTTTCCGAGAAGACGGCATTGGCAACGCCCTGGAATTGGCCGACAGCAACAAATCCTCGCGTTATCAGGCAGCGCGCGTATTCCAGATTCTAAGAGGACGGAATTTTATTCCGAATTGCAGCATGATCCTGCCCGTCGCGCTGCTGCGGGAACGAATTAAACACAAGCATGCGCTGGGCGACTTCAACGAGGACTACTATCTGTTGCTACTAACGTTGACTTCGCCACGGGTTGAAGTGTGTGTGTTGGACACCGATTTAGCCGTGATCTCCATCCGCGGCCGCGAAAACACAGTCGCACAGTCCGATCGAAGCGCCTGGCACCATGCTTATGCCACGTTTATGCTCGAGATCCTGAATAATCCAGAAGCCAACAGTCCGTTCTTGTGGCAGCAAGCCAATGTTGTCCGTGGAACCGTCTAGGGATGATTTGCGAGCTCCTGCGTGGATCATTCTCAATCCGGCCGCACCCGCTCGGCCATCAGATGGGTCTCGATCCATGCCGCGGGAGTCGTGATTTTCATCTGGAGTTCCACCCGCAGCGGTCGTTCGTAGGCTGGGCCCGCGACCTCTAGGAGCAGAAGTTGTGGATCGACGCCGGTGCTGAGCGCCGTCATCGGAGCGGATTCACCCGTGAGGAAGGCCGCGGTTCCAGCGAGCGCGATACTTTGGGAGCTATGTCGGGGATCCCATTGCCATAAGAGCCTTGCACCGTCATCTGATTTAACGCAAATATCGCGGACCTCGATTACACAGGGGCGATCCGCGGGATCGAGCCGCAGCGGCTTCGTGCGGGCGCCATACGGTATCGTGAAAGTCACCAGCTGCCATTCCCCGGTTTTTATGACCTGAATGGCGCTATCTTCTTGCCGGTAGTCCTGTTCCGCCAACGTGTAGAAGACCTGAACCGCGCATGCGTCAGATCCCGCGGGCTCTTTGGTCGACTCCAAAGCATTGGTGGCCAATCGCAAACGTTCTCCACACACGGCGTAGTAACTCGAAATCTGCTCTTGCTGGCCACGCTCGAACAGTGCAGCCAGGAAGTCTGGAGGACAATCGCCGCCCGGCTTTCGCAGCACACCCAGGCCATAGCTATGCGGAAGAGTAACAGTCTGATGCCGGCCGGACAGTTCTTCCCAAAAGCGCCGCACGCCAAACTCCGGGAGTTGAACAGAAACGTCATGAAGAAGCACGATCCCACCCGGGCGGACCGCGGAAAACCAATTCTCGAAGTCATGTGCGACGCTCTCGTAGGAATGGTGCCCGTCGACGTGAAGTATATCGATGCTTTCCTTGGCAAACGATCCGCGCGCTTCATCAAACGTCATGCGGTGCAGATTCGAGAAAGACGCGTAGTGCTGGCGATTGTAGGATTCGACATCCAGGTAAACCTCTTCCCCGTAATACCCTCCCTGGTTGTCCCCTCGCCAAGTATCGATGCAGTTGCAGTTGCAGCGAACAGATTGTTCTTCAACCGCCTGGCAGAATCCAAAATACGACTCGCCGTAATACGTGCCTAATTCGACGATTAATTCCGGCCGGACTGCCTGCACTAAATCAGCGACGAACGGCAAGTGGCCTGACCAGGGCCCCAGCCAGCGCGACGAGCGGCGTTTGGGCGCAAATTGAAACGAAGGCAGCGACCACGGCCACATTACCCCGATCATAGCGCGACAGCCGGCAGCGTCATGCCAGTTTTTGCCAATAAACGCCAGTCCAATCTATGCTGCGCATCTCATCTTGAATCCCGAACATTTGCCGAAAATCGAGGACGGCGGCCTTGCAGGTCGGAAGCGCGCCATAGTCGTCAACGATCAAGTAGCCGCCGGAGGCAAGCTTCGGATAGAGGGAGGTCAACGCCTGAAATGTAGACTCGTACATATCTCCGTCAACCCGAAGTACGGCGATTGATTCTATGGGTGCACTGGGAAGGCTATCTTTGAACCATCCCGGAAGGAATCGGACCTGATCATCCAGCAGCCCGTAGCGCGCGAAATTGCGCTTGACCTCGTCTACGGAAACCCCCAGGTACTGAGACAATTCCCAATGCCGGTCGCCCGCGTCGGCTGGATATTTATCCGGATTGGGCCGTGGTAGCCCCTCAAAGGAGTCCGCCACCCAGACTCGCCGCGTGCGGTCTTGGTAGGCCGCCAGGATGGCGCGCATCAGAATCGCAGCCCCTCCTCTCCACACGCCGGCTTCCACGAAATCTCCCGGAATTCCGTTCCGCAGAGCATCCATGGCGCACTGTTGGACGTTATCCAACCGGATCATCCCGATCATCGTTTCTGCCTCGGACGGCCAGTCGTGGCCGTCTAGCCGGAGTGCGGGGTCGAACTCCGTTGGGTGCGGTGTTAGCCCTGAGATGATGCTGGAATCGGGAAACAAAGTACGCGTAAGGCAGCGCTTCAGCAAGTCCAGGTAAAGTTGTTCGGAAGTTGTTGCCGCTGCGGCGTCAGGAGTCATCGAATTTAGACGGAAGCGCGTTTGCTCCACATGTCCGCCGCGAAGCGGGCTGCAGCCCAGTCGTACAGTTGGCGATCTTCTTGAAGAGAGTGAAGTAGCATGGCTCCCACTTCGTCTCCTGGATGAATCCAACTGAGATCGTCTCGCAGTTCGTTCGAAACGTTGCCCACCCCAACGGACCCCGGTGGCAGTTCCACTCCCTGGGAACTCGCGATTTTGCGGAGACGCGCGACAAACTCATCCATGTGTTCCAGCAGACCGACCGCCATACACTGGTTGAGCACGGCCTTGGCCAAGGTCAGCCGAACCGCCCGGTAGGCGGCACGATCAAACGGAGCGGCCGGATCCTGAAGAGACAGATAGGTCTGCATCGCTAGACGATTGACGGTGTAGTTTTCACGGAATGGAATGTCATCGCGATCCTGGGTGAGCAGCCAACGTGCAAATTCTCGCGAACTCAGAGAGCACGGATCGGGTGGAACACAGCTGCGCAGAATCGGGTCTGTCAAACTTGTGTGGTAGACCTTCTTGATATATGTGACGTACGAGATGAATTGCTGGACCGGGTCGCGCAACAGGGTGAAATACAACAGTCGCCTGCCGGCCAAACTCGATGGGAAGGTCAGAATGAAATGGGAACTCAGGAACTTGACGGACGGAGATTGCAAAAGGATCTGCCCCAGGGCTTCCTCGGTATAAACGAAGTGAGTATTATTCACGAACAGGGTCAGGTGCTCGGACCCAGACGTATTTAGCCAGTGGAGTATCGACATTCCTCCCGTCTTCGGTAAGTGTATAAACACCAAGAGCGGGTCCGGCATATCACGAATTCGACATCGTACCACGCCCTCAGGGCGCAAAATACCCGTTTATATCAATTAATAGGTCGGTGGCGCCGTTCGCGAACACATTGATGTCTCCATTGGTTCCGGCGGGAACAGGGGCGGCGCTTCCCACCACAGTGCCGGGAGGCGCATTCACCGTAGCGGCCAGCGGGCGCGACTGTCCGGCAGGCCATGCGGTCAGAAATCCCACCGGACCGGGCGGTATGACCGTCATATTCAAAGAATAAGCTTGCGCAGTGAAGGGTATGCCGCAGGAACTGGAAAGCATCGGAAAGTCGCGAATCGCGCCGCCGACCAGCGATGGTGGACCGAACCCTGAGCCGAATCCGCTGCCCGTCCGTGTATCCGCCACGCGGCACGGCGTCAGAGGATAGAAGTACAGGGCGCCCGGATTACCCGGCGAACCAAAATACCCATTGATATCAATCACTAAGTCCGTGTTGCCGTTGGGATAAACGCTAATGGCGGCGCCCGTCCCGGCCGGAACCAGGGCTTCGTTTCCGACCACCGCTCCCTGCCGGTCGTTCAAAGTGGCCACCACCGGAAGTGGCTGACCGGCAGGGAACGCGGTCAGGAATCCTAATAGGCCAGGCGGAATCACCGTCATGCGCATCGAATACCCTTGCGCCGAGGAAGGGGTTCCGCAGTTGCTTGTCGGTATTGGAAAGCTGCGGATTGTGTCGGCGATGAGTGACGGTGGGCCGAAGGCTCCAGTCAGACCGCTGCCCCCCGAGCCCGACCTTGTATCCGCAATCCGGCATGGTGTCACTGGGTAGAACGCCAGAGCCTGGGCCGCCGGCGGCGCGAAATAGCCGTTGATATCGATGACGACGTCGGTATTATTCGAGGCCAGGAGGTTAACGGCGCCATTCGTCCCGGCCGCTACAATCGCGGCGTTGCCGACAACGTTTCCAGTCGGCGAATTTAGCGTTGTGGTCTGCGGAGTTGCCGTGCCGGCGGCCCAGGCCGTCAAGAACCCGACTGCGCCGGGCGGCACCACGGTAATGTTGAGCGAATACGCCTGTGCCGTCGCGGGGACGCTGCACACGCTCTGTTGAATCGGAAAACTGCGTGCCACTTCTCCCGCCAGCGACGGTGAGCCAAAGGCCCCGCTAAAGCCACTACCCACTCGGGTGTCTGCGATTCGGCAAGGCGTCAACGGATAGAAAGCCAGGCCATTTTCATAATGCACATCCAGCTCGAATCCATCGTAGGTTCCTCCGAAGACACTTTGGAGAGCGGCGGTCGTCGGGAAATTGGCGGATGCGGTCATTCCGCCCAGAGCCAGATTGAATCCGGGTAAGGACGCCACCGCGAAGCCGCGATCGTCACCGCTTCCTCCGAAATAGCTCGAAAACACCAGACCGGATCCGCTTGCGTTGAGCACGGTCGCGAAGGCGTCAAAAGCTCCATCAAACGCGGGTTGGATCGCGCTGGCGGTCGGAAAGTTCGGCGAACTTGTGAACCCCGCGACCACGGCCTGGCCTGAGGGGTCAATAACGACCGCGTGCGCGTCGTCGACGCCAGAACCGCCGAGGTAGCTGGAGTATGTAAGACTGGCTCCGCTTGGCGCCAGCTTGGAAACGAAAGCGTTGTACAGGCCCCCCAGCATTGTCTGCGCTGCCGTCGTCGTGGTCGGGAAGTCAAATGAGCTAGTAGATCCAACGACGTAGGCGGCTCCAGAGGAGTCCAGGGCGATGGCGTTGCCGTTGTCTACGTTCGATCCACCCAGATAGGTGGAGTACAACAGCCCGGATCCTGTTGGGTTGATTTCAGCAACAAAAGCGTTTGCCGATCCCAAAAGACTGCTTTGCAGCGGTTGCTGGATGGGGAAATTGGATGAGTAAGTGGTTCCAGTAACATAAGCATGGCCGGAAGTGTCGATTGCGATGCCGGTGCACAAATCCAGCGCGCTGCCGCCCAAGTACGTCGAATAAATCAGAGCAGCCCCGGAGGAGTTGAGCTTGGAGATAAAGCAGTCCGACAACCCGCCCTGATTGGACAACTGGATGGCTCCCGCCGTGGTCGGGAAGGTGAAGGATGCGGTTTGTCCGGCGACATAAGCAGCGCCGATGGCATCCACGGCAATCGCAAGTCCAGCGTCCGATCCTCCTCCCAAATAGGTTGAATACTGAATTTGACCTAAGGAGTTGAGCTTCGCAACAAAGGCTTCCTGCACTCCGGAGCTGTTAGTGGAAAATGCTCCACTCGTAGTCGGAAAGTTGGTGGAAGCGGTCATTCCCGTGACATAGGCATTGCCCGACAGGTCCACCGCAATCCCCCTTCCTGAATCATTCCCGCCACCGCCGATGTAGACCAGATACAGCAACTGCGTTCCGGAACTGTTCATTTTGGCAATCCACGCGTCACGGCTCGATCGGGCTGGCTGAGTGGTGCCTGGCATAGTGGCTGAGCTTGTCTCGCCAGTGACATAGATATTCCCCGCCGAGTCTGCTGCCATGCCGTAGATCGCGTCAAACGAAGGGCCGCCGACATACGTGCTGAAGTTTAGAACCGGATCGATAGTCAAAGTACGCCCCGGATTGTATCCACCTAGCCGCATTGTCACGTTGCCCTGCTCAAGGCGGTAGCTGCATTGCACAATTTGATCTCTTTGAGACGCGAAAGGCTTCCGTTGCAGGATCCGCTCGCGTCCCAGGCGTATCACCAGATCCCCCTGTTCGTTCAACCGCACTGGGGCGCCGTGGAACCGAATCCTGATGTTGCCGGGATCGGCTTCCGGGCGAATTTCGAGGTTATACTCCAGTTGCCCGGCGGTGGTGACAAGCACGAGGTCAATACCGGGGTAAATCTCGCGATAGCGGACACGTTCCCAGCGAACACCCGAGCGTGGGGACGAACCAAGATAGTAAAGAACCGGGTAAGATGCTGATTCTCCTTGTGGTTCAACGCCCGGTCTGGCGCCGGTGAAGGTGATGCCCAACTCGCGACCGTCGCGCAAACGAAACGAGAGTATCCCCTCTGCGCCGAGCGTGGCCTGGAGGGTCCCGCTGCGCCAAAAGTAACGACCGGCAAATCCTGGCCGGGTCTCCTGTTCGAAAGCGGGGGCAAGCAAACCGTCGGCGCGAGCCAGCCAGCCTGCGGGGAGCAGCATCGCGATCCCAATTCCCAGGAGGCCGCGACTCACATTTCTCAAAACAGGATTCCTCACTTAGTAGTAACGTGCGAATCACCGGTCGGAAATCTCCCACAGCATCACAACGCCCAGGTTCCTGTATACTGACGTTGCCTCTGAGGACCCCAATCGGAAAGGCCCGGAGGACGAGAAAAGCTGACAGAGGAAGGACGAAACATGTCGTTTATTGCATGGATTATCTTGGGATTGGTGGCGGGTTTCATCGGCAGCAAGCTAGTGAACAAGACTGGCGAGGGTGTGGTTCTGGATATTCTGCTGGGGATTGTCGGCGCCATCGCCGGCGGGTGGTTGTTCAATACGTTCGGCGCCAGCGGAGTTACCGGCCTAAATTTGTACAGCCTTCTAGTCGCGGTAGTTGGGGCCGTGATCGTTTTGGTGATCTATCACGCCATTCGACGCATGGCTTGACTATTCGCGATCTGAGCGATTCCGATTCAAGATGCTTGTGGTCCGGCCGGCAAAGTAGCCGAGGACGATTGCAAGGATGAAACAGAGAACCGCGGTCGAAGGACTGTCCACGGTTCTCTATCGTCGGATCGCGTGGCTGACAACAGAGGAGAATTTAGCAGCACAGAGCGGGCAACGTTGCGGGCGTGGCCGTCGAGATGGCCGCGGTAATTGTTTCGCAGCGCTCCGCTGAAATTACTGTACCTGCCAGCGCCCGGAACTTCGCGGTCATTTCATCCCAGGTGAGCGGATTCTCTGGATCGCCCTTGGGGTAGCGAACGAACTTTTCGTGGCGCTGGCCGTCTTCCAGAATCATGACGACTCGCGCCGGCCATTCCTGGGGAAAGTTCTCTTCGATCCCAGCTTCTTTGACCAGCGCCACTTTATTCATCAGTTCCCGGATCTTCGGCGCGCGCGCGTTTTCCAGCGTGAATTGAGCTAATCCTGCCGCACCGTCCAGCACTGCGATGGCCGCACCGAACGGCATCGAAAACTGCGCATCGACGACGGATTCGGGCTTGTATTTCTTGGCCCGCGGCTCCGCTACGATCCCCCATCCGGCTTCCAGCACCGCGATCTCGATCCGCTGTATTTGATCTGCTTCCAGCTTATGCTCCCGCATCATTGCGAGAATCGCATCAATGGGACCCTGCATGTAGCGGCAGCAGGCGTGCGGCTTAACGGCGGTGTGCAGGATCTCGAACGATTTGCCGAGATCCGCGGTCAGCCGATCGGGAACCGGATTCCGGGAGTAGCCGTGCAGGAAACCGTCGCGTCCTTCCAGAATGTGCAGAGGACCGCTGAATCCTTCGGCCGCCAGGAGTGCGGCTTGAATGCCATTTTGAGCGGCTAATCCTGGATGAATTCGCTTGGTCCAGGCGCCTTCGGCCAGGAACTCCATGGATCCCGCAGCCATGCTTCCCGCGATCCCGACCGCTGCCAGCGTCTGCGCTTCTGTTAGCCCCAGCAGCTTGGCGGACGTGATGGCCGCTCCGAAAACGCCGCAGGTCGCGGTCATGTGGAAACCCAGGGCGTAATGTTCCTTCGGCTGGACCGCCATTGCAATGCGAGCGGCGGCTTCGAATCCCGCGACGACAGCCGTCAGCAAAACGTCCATTGAGGTGTCGGGCATTGTTTCCGCGAGCGCCAGCGCGGCCGAATACATGGTTGCGCCCAGGTGAATGGAGCCACCGCTGTGCGTGTCATCCTGCTCGATACCATGCGCCGCCGAACCGTTGGCCAGTGCGGCGAGACCGGGAATGGTGCGCATCCGAGTGCCAATCACCGTCGAACAGCCATTGGCGCCCGTGCGTTCCACCATGCGCTGCACAGCCTTGGCCGATTCTTCGCGCGACCCGCGAATCGTGACCGCCAGATAGTCCAGCAAGAAATAGCGCGCGCGATCCAAAACCTCGTCGGGCAATCCGCCCGGCTCTAGACCATGCAGAAATTCGACCAACTCGCGCGTGTATTCTTTCATGACGAACTTGCTTTCTTCGGGGCAAGGAATCGGCGTCGCAGCACCATCACCCTTTCCTTATTCTGATTGTAGCCGCGCGTTTCGACGGCCACGATCCCGCGATCGGGCTTGCTTTGCGATTCACGCTTTTCCAGAACCTCGGACTCGGCATACAGCGAATCGCCTGCAAACATGGCCCGTTCAAACACCACACTCTCGTAGCCCAGATTCGCGATGGTCTTTCCGCTGGTGTCCGAAACGCTCATCCCAACCGCCAGGCTGAAGATCAGTGAATCTAGCACTGGTCTGCGCCCCAGCGGCTGAGATCGCGCATAATTTTCGTCGATGAACAGCGGATTCTGGTTCATCGAAAGCAGTGCGAACAGCGTATTGTCGTATTCGGTGATAGTGCGGCCCGGCCAGTGCTTGTATATCGCGCCTACCTCGAATTCTTCGTAGTAACGGCCGAACTCCATCGCCTAAGCGTCCTCTTTGTACTTCTTCAACAGGTTGCGCGCGATGATCAGCCGCTGCAGCTCATTGGTGCCGCCGCCGATCACCACCAGCGGCGCATCGCGATAATAGCGCTCCACCGGAAAATCCTTGGAGTATCCGTTGGCGCCCATGATGCGCATGGCTTCGAACGCAACTTCGGCCGCGGTTTCAGTGGCGAACAGTTTGGCCATACCGGCTTCCAGATCGCAGCGCTCGCCGCGATCGCGTTTTTCGCAAGCGGAATAAATCAGCAGGCGCGATGCTTCGATGTGCGTCGCCATATCGGCCAGCTTGTTTTGGATGGTCTGATACTCGGCAATGGGTTTCCCAAAAGTGACCCGGCGCTGGGCGTATCGAATGGCTTCTTCGAAGGCGGCGCGGGCAATCCCGAGGCCGCGGGCCGCGACGTTCAGCCGCTCGGCTTCCAGGCCGGTCATCACCTGTTTGAATCCCTGGCCTTCGACGCCGCCGATCAGATTCTCTACGGGCACGGGAAAGCCCGAAAAATGCAGCTCGCACGTTTCCACGCCCTTGTAGCCCATCTTGTCGATGTCGCGGCTCACCGTCATCCCCGGCTCGCCCTTCTCAATCACGAATGCGCTCATGCCTCGATGCGCGGGCTTGGCCGTGGGATCGGTTTTCGCGAGCAGCAGAAACGTGTTTCCGTGACGCGCGTTGGTAATCCACAGCTTTGAACCGTCGATCCGGTAAACGCCGCCGTCGAGGGTTGCCGTGGTCGCGATGGCTTGCAAATCGGTCCCGGCATTCGATTCGGTCAGGCAAATTCCGCCACGCTTTTCGCCGGTGGCCATCGCAGGCAGGAATCGCTGCTTCTGCTCATCGGTAGCGAATCGGCCCACAACGTCGCACATCACGGAGTTGCTTCCGATCACTCCCGCCAGCCCCAGCCAGCCGCGCGAGATCTCCTCGAAGATCATCGCGAAGGTAGTGGAGTCGACGTTGGAGCCACCGTATTCTTCAGCGATATTTAGCCCGAACAACCCCATGTCTTTCATCTGGGCGACCAAAGCATGCGGATATTCGTCGCGATGTTCCATGGCGGAAGCCACCGGGATCACTTCTTTTTCGACAAACTGGCGGACTGTCCGGAGAATCAGCTCCTGCTCTTCGTTGAGCGGTTTCACTGCTGCTCTCCTTGACTCGCGACCGCGCCCAGGCGAATCAACTCTTCGATTTCAGCATCGCTATAACCGGCTTCGTGCAGGATGGATCGGCCATGCTGACCGGTGCCGGGCGGAGGTCCCTGAGGAACAGGCGGGGTGAGCGAGAGGCTGATCGGCAGACGCGGCAAACACGACGGGTTGCTCGCCCGTCAAGTTGATCTGAGTGAACAGGCCCAGCGCCGCCGCCTGCGGATCGTCCAACACTTGGCCTGGGCGTCTGAATGGGATCATTCGCGATGTCGTGTTCATCCAGAAGCGCCACCCAATGCGATGTCGGTTGCGTGCGGAGCACCCCGGCGATGAGGGTCTCCAACTCGTCGACATTCGCTACGCGCTCCGGGATTATTGCGAAACCGCGGATCGGTGGCCCATTCCGCATGGCCGAGCGCCAAACACAGACGCTCAAACTGGCGGTCGCTCGAAATTCCCAGCATGATTTGCCCGTCGCCGGTTGGCAGCGAACCATAGGGAGCGAAAGCCTTGTGCCGCGCGCCCTGCGGCAGCGGATCCAGCCCCAGGAATTGCCGGTAGACCAGATGGTAGGACATGAACATGATGCCGGTTTGAAAGAGCGAAGCATCCACTCGCTGGCCTTTTCCTGAGCGCTGGCGCTCCAGCTGGGCAGCCAGAATGCCGAGCGCCATCCAGGTGCCGGTGGTTACGTCGAGAATGGAGACGCCGGTGCGCATGGGATGTCCCTGGCCCGTGCCGGTGACGCTCATGATCCCGGTGCGGGCTTGCAACACGGCGTCGTAACCGGGCTTGGTGTAATCCGGTCCGCTGGCCCCGTAGGCCGAGAGCGATGCGTAAATAATGTCGGGCTTGCGTGCCCGGATGGCCGGTTCATCCAGACCGAGCGCCTTAGCTTTGCCGCCGCGAAAATTCTCGAGAAAGACATCGCAGCCCGACGCCAAGCGCAGCACCACTTCGCGCCCCTCGGGCTTCGCGAGATCCAGAGTAATAGATCGCTTGCCGCGATTGAGAGCCACAAAATACGCGCCCCATTCACCTCGATGCGGGCCCATGGCGCGCCCGTCTTCACCGCCGCCGATGCGTTCTACCTTGATCACGTCCGCGCCCAGATCGCTCAGAATCATGCTGGCGGTAGGACCGGCCACGATGGTGCTCAGGTCGAGTACGCGAATGCCTTGTAATAGAGGAGCCAAACAGTCGAAGATAACATTATCCGCGGTCTCCGATCGCGGCAGACCGTTTTTATGCAAGGCGCTCAATCTCGTGTCCAGGATGGAAACTCAGGCCCCAAACAATTTCGTCGCGATATTGAGGGCCTGCGGGCCCTTGCAGTTTTCGGAGTAGTGGCATTTCACTTCGGCGTCCCAGGAATTCACGGTGGATTCGTCGGAGTCGATATCTTTTTTGTTATTTCCGGTTATTTGATCACCGGTTTGCTGGTCCGGGAACTGGAAGAGAGCGGCGATGTCGATCTAATGCGATTCTATGGCCGGCGGGCTCGTCGTTTATTGCCGGCCGTGCTTCTGATGACCATCGCTACTTTGGCGGCCGTTTCCTTCGTCTTCCCACCACACGAGCAATTGCGGTTCGCGAAGGCTGCAGGCGCAACATCGCTGTATGCCAGCAATGGTTTATTCCTCTGGCAGTCACTGAACTACTTTGCACCGCTGAGCGCATCCAACCCCTTTCTGCATACCTGGTCCCTGGCGGTGGAAGAACAGTTCTACCTTGTCTGGCCGGCTCTGCTGCTCCTGACGTGCCGGCGCATCGTTCGTCCGGTGCGACTGGCAGTAACGATCGCCGGCGTCACCCTATTGTCATTCGCAGTCTGTGTCTGGCTTACCCGAATCGATCAGCCCTGGGCCTTTTATGCGTCGCCCGCCCGAGCCTGGGAATTCGGCATCGGCGGATTGGCGGTGCTGCCCTGGGTGACGCAATGGGCAAGCCGGTCCAAGGTGCTGCCGGTGCTGGGATGGATTGCCGCCGGAGCGCTTCTCCTGTTGTTTGGTTTAATCCGGGAGGCGTCGAGCTTCCCCGGATATATCGTGCTGCTGCCGGTGGCCGCCACTGCGTGCCTGCTGGTATGCGGGGCGGCCCACAGCGAGCGAGGTCCGGCCAGGATTTTGCGGACGGCGCCGTTTCAGTGGATCGGCCGCCGTTCCTATTCCATCTACCTTTGGCACTGGCCCATTTTGGCCTTGGCCGTCGCGATCTATCCGTCGCTCTCCGCCGCCCAACGTCTCACTTGCGCTGTGCTCACATTGATCTGCGCGGCCCTGAGTTACCAGTGGCTAGAAGATCCGATACGAAGTAATCCTTGGCTTGCGATGCGCGCGAACCGGTCGGTCGGACTCGGAATCTGTTTAACGGCGATTGGCGCTGCCGCGGCCCTGGGCGCCGCGTTGCTCGCCAAATACTATACTGCTTCACCGGGGCAAAGGGCTATCGCCTCGGCCGCCCGCCCCCGGTCATTGGCCTCCCAAAAAGGTTGTTTGGTGGAAGCCAAAGTGGCTGAGCCCGTCGCTTGTGTCTTCGGAGAACCCTCTTCGTCCTTCACGATCGTACTCTTCGGAGATTCGCACGCGGGCCAATGGTCCGGCCCACTTGATTCGATTGCCACCGCCGAGCATTGGCGGGTGGTGACGTATCTGAAAACAGGCTGCGCCGCGGCCAATGTTCCGGTTTACGACCCGCGTTTGCACCGCGTTTCGGACGAGTGTGCAGATTGGCGCGCCAACGCGATTAGCGCGATTGTGCGGCTCCGTCCCAATTTGATCGTGGTCTCGGAGTTTTCCAGCCGGTACTTCCGCGGGGGGCCGTCTAATCCTGGCGCGAATTCAGCGCGCGACGCAAGATGGGCTGCCCGGATGAAGCGCTCACTGAATGATCTTCGCGGCGCGGGCAGTGAGATCGTTTTGCTTAGAGACACTCCGACACCACAGCGGGACATGGAAAGCTGTCTGCAGAATGCCGAGTGGCGGGGTTTGTCGAAGCAGACTTGTGACCTACATCGAGCGTCGGCGGTTGACCCTGCGCTGACGCTTGCCGAGAGTCAATTGGCCGACTCGATTCCCGGAGTTCGCTTCATTGACCTGACGTCCCAATTCTGCGACGACACAACCTGCCCTGCGTGGCGGAACGGGATGATGGTTTATCGGGACGCCAGCCACATGACCAACGGATACGCAGTCAGCTTGGCCGAGCCGCTCCGTGCCGCGTTACTTGATGTTCTTCATCCAAAGAAGAATGGGCCCTGAGACGGTCTTGTCCGGAGTATCAGGCGAAAACACTTCCGACATATGGCTCTCTCTCTTGAAGTAAAGTAACGTTGGGCAATGCTCGGGGCCCTCTTTGCAGAGTTCGTCGTGCAGGATTTGGTTAAACTGCATGACCCCGCCGTTAACGGCCGGATCAGCGCCCGGATCTAACTCCGCATTCGCCAGCATGATCTTCGCCGATGTTTTCTTCAGTTCCGGAAGACTGGATCGCGCTAACTGCGTGGCAGCGTCCACGGGAGGACCACCGAAACCAGCAGGCGGGCCGCCACCGGGACGGCCACCTGCCGCAGCGGGCGGCGCGAATGGCGCATCGGGTCCACCGGGTTGTCCCTCTGTTTTCCCGGGAAGCGAGCCAGATGAAGAAAACGCGCCTCCTTGTACTCCGCACGTTTTGCCCGCGTCGGCTAGAGCCGCGAACGGATTCGATCCAGCGGGAGGCGGTGGGACCTGCAGCGGCGCGATATCAAACGGCGCCGGGGACATGAAGATCACTCCCTTCACGCCCACGCCTTTCGGCCCGTATAGTTCCGGACGTCCGATGTAAGTGCCGAGCGGCATGTTTCCGGCCGAGTGCGCCCAGATGAACATGCGATCCGGATTGCCATGGTACTTGGAAATGTTCGCTTCCACCCACTGGATCATGCTCGAAATATCCTTCGCGCCTGCATCCCAACCCGGGCCGGCATGCCTTTGCATGTTGACGAAGACCATGCCGTTTTTGGTGGCCCATCGTCCGATATTGTCGTAGAACGCGTTTGCTTCCTTGTCCTGAAGCTCAATCTTGTTTCCCGGGCCCCCGGGAACGTAAATCAAGACCGGGCGCGATGCGGGGCCCTTATCGGCCGAGAATATATCCACAACGTCTTTCGGATTCGGTCCGAACGACGCGTCACGCACCACGGTGATGCCTGGATACACAGGCGTGGCGCTGCTGGTGATGTCGTTCGCCGGCATCAGCGGCCGGTACAGCTTGGCCGTGCACGGCGGATCGACGATGTGCCCCATCTTGATCAATCCCTGCTTCGATGTTGGCCGGTACCTGGGCCTCCACCGTCATCAGAGCGAACGACATCATCGCGAACGCCCCCAACAATTTTCTATCAGACCTCACTGGGCCTCCTCATTGGCTTTAGCTCACAGCCATCGAACTCATATCATATAAGTATTGGTCGGGGCGACAACACAGGCGGGTATTTCCAGCAAGCGGCTGTTGCCGTGGCTGGTCGCGGTCGCGTTCTTCATGGAGTCGCTCGACACCACGATTCTGAACACGGCGGTGCCCACCATCGCGGAGGCGCTCAAAGTGGCCCCGCTGAGCATGAAGGCGGTGCTGTCCAGCTACACGCTGAGCCTGGCGGTCTTCATTCCGATCAGCGGCTGGATGGCGGATCGGTTCGGAACGCGCCGCGTGTTTGCGTCCGCCATCGGCCTGTTCACGCTGGGGTCGTTTCTCTGCGGCATTTCGAGCAACATCCATCTGCTGGTGGCGTGCCGCATTCTGCAAGGCTGCGGAGGAGCCATGATGGTGCCGGTGGGCCGGCTCACCATGGTGCGGACGTTTGCCAAATCCGAACTGATCCGCGCCATGAGCTTCGTCGCCATCCCGGGTCTGATCGGCCCCATGCTCGGACCCATCGCCGGCGGCCTGATCGTCGGCTATTTTCATTGGAGGGTCATCTTTTTCGTCAACCTTCCGATCGGTCTTATCGGTTTGGTCATGGTCTATCTGCATCTGCCGGATTACCGCGAAAAGTCCAATCCGCTCGACCTGGTCGGCCTCATCCTGTTTGGCTCCGGCATCGCGCTGCTGTCCTATGTGCTGGAGGTATTCGGCGAACACACGCTCAGCGCTGCGGGAAGTCCTGGGGCTGCTGGCGATTTCCATCCTGCTGCTGGCGGGCTATGGACTGCACGCCACCAAGACCGCTGTTTCCACTGCTGTCGCTGGGCCTGTTTCGCATCCGCACGTTCCGCGCGGCGGTGAGCGGCAGCTTCTTCACGCGCCTGGGCATCGGCGGAATCCCGTTCATCTTGCCGCTGCTCTATCAGGTGGGCCTGGGCTTCACGCCGATTCAGTCCGGTCTGCTCATGATGCCGCAGGCGATTGCCGCCATGAGCCTGAAGATGACCATGCCGCAGATTCTGGCGCGCTTCGGCTATCGCGCCGTGCTGATTTCGAATACCGTGATCCTCGGCCTGCTCATCCTGCTTTTCGCGACCATCGGAGTGGGCACGCCGATCTGGCTGATCGTGGCGCAGGCGTTCTGCTTCGGGTTCTTCAGCTCGCTGCAATACACCAGCATGAACACGCTGGTCTATGCCGATGTCACCGGGGAACAGACCAGCAGCGCCAGTTCCATCGCCAGCACCATGCAGCAGATGTCGATCAGTTTCGGCGTCGCCACGGCGTCGCTGGTCACCGCGTTCTTCATTCCCGATCGCTTTCATTCCAGCGCGCCGGAAATGATTCACGGCATCCACCCGGCGTTTTTCGTGCTGGGCGGATTGACCATCCTGTCCACCATCGTTTTCAGCGAACTGAAGAGCTTGGATGGCGACGCCACCAGCCAGCACAAAGTTCTGGAGGGGGCTACGGAAGGTTGAGGGTCGCAGTGTTCATCACATCCACTTTCTCGTTCAGGTGATCACTGCTCTCAATGCGAATCGGTTTGGCCGCCTTGGCCAGGATCGCCGCTACCTTGGCGTCGCGGTAGGCAACGTCGGTGCCCTCGCTGAGAGCGATCAGGTAGTAGTCGCCGGATGGAACCTTGGCCAGACGATACGAGCCATCACTGTCGGTTTGGTCGACACGATAGGCCCAACGTTGTTTGGGGTCCTTCGGCATCAGGAGAACGAAGGCTCCTACTTGGGAGGCTCCGGCTTTCTCCACGGTTCCCTCGATCTCCGATGTCGCTTTAGTCAGCATCAAGTCGCGGCGGATGGTTCCACCCGATGGGATGTCAATAGTCAGCGGCAAGTGTTCGCCGGCTGGACCCACGAAATAGGACGCGATATAGTCCGCTGAGCCCACCGCGACTTCATAGCGCTCGGCTGGCAGGCGGCTCAACGAAAACATTCCCTCTGCATTCACTTCGGATCGAGCGAGATTGCCGCTCTCGTTGCGAGCGGACACAAACAGGTTCCCCGGCGCTGCGGGACGCGCGTCTTCAAAAAGCACCCGGCCGGACACCGATCCCATTGATTGCGGTCTCAACGTTACATCCATGTCGGAGCCCCCACCTCTACTTGCTGGCGGGTATGCCAACTGGACGCGCCGGAGCCGGAGTCGGACGTTCCAACGATCTCGTACGATCCCGATGGTACGTTCCTAAACTGGAATATGCCCTCCTTCGAGACCGTTTCCTGCAAGAACAGCGCGTATTGGTCGTAGAATTTCTTGAACAAGTTGACGCGGCCTGCGCTCATCTCGGCTGAAAATGAAATTGTCCCTTTTACGGAGACTGCCCTGCTGAACGGCAGCGTGATGGGAACTTGTGCTTCGCCGCCATTCTCCACGCGAACCGGGGAAGCCTCTTCCATGGTAGGCGCGCGGGGATAAAACGTCGGCATGTACGCCGTGCCGCGGAGGCTGGGGTCGGGCGAATACTTGGGCGCGGACTGCTCCGGTTCCGGCTCGGCCGGCGGATCATCGTTATCCGGTTCCGGTGGCACTGCTATTGATGTTCCGCGAACTCGCTGCTGAGATGCCCGACTCATGGACTCCTGCATCTGTTCGAGAGTCAGCACCGAATCGGCGAACCACGGGCGGCCCATGGCGCACACGTAGTAACTGCCCGCCGGCAAGTTCCACAATCGGAATTCCCCGGCGGCGTTGGCGCGCGCTTGTCCACGCAGGATAATTTTTCGCTCGCCTCCCACCACCGACATCTGATACGCGGAGACGAAGACGCCATCCGCGGGCTCGGAATCTTCGTCCTTGATCTGGCCGGTGATCACGGCTCCGCGGTTTGCGTCAAACACGATGTGATTCGTGTCCTGGTCGTCACGCACCACAATCGCGCTCGATAGCCCCCCAATCCCGGACCGCTTGTACGTTTGCACCGGATATCCTGGCTTGGAGATCTGAAGCGTGTACTTGCCCGCCAGGTCAACCACAAAGGAAAAACGGCCATCCGGCTTCGTAACCTGCTCCAATTTCTGACTTCGAGCAGTAGCCGGGGCCAATGAAACCAGTGCGTGAGCGAGCGGTTTGCGCGATTGCGAATCCACCACAACCCCGCCGACAACGAAATTTGAAGCGCGGAGCGAGAGCGCACTGGCGAAGACCAGGGCAAGCAATAGTTGGAGGCGCCTTGTCATTGCTGCTCCGCCGCAATGGCCTCTAGCGACACGGTCCGCTGCTCGCTTGGCTGCAGGGTCAACGTGCCGCCGGTTCCTGATAGGATTTCCTTGTCCTTTGGGACACCAGTCCAGGCACGGATCCGATAGTCTCCCGGAGCCACGCCCTTGATCTCATAACGGCCCTCCGGACCGCTCACGATGAACTTGGGTCCGGCTCCCGTGTCTCCAGTGGGAATGAGATAGATCCAGGCCCTTTCCGCCGGCTTCCCTTGGAACGTCACTAGCCCTTCAATCGCGGCGCCGTCGCCTCGGACCGTGATGTGGAGCTCTCCAGGACTGCCACCCCCGATCGGAAACTCCCCATGGAGAGCGTCCACGTCACCCATCTTGGCGGATGCCACATAGCCGCCGCCGTTCCCGAATGCCTGCACGCTGAGCTTGTATTGATCCGGGATCACATCGGTAAACGCCTCCGGCTGGGCAGGTCCTTCTGGAGCCTTCGAATTCGCTAAACGCGCCAGCCTGTCGAATTCTCCCGTACCCCTGCCGATGGACAACTGGCGCAGGTTCTCACGCGAATGTTGCGGTTGAAGCATCAGTTGCATCACCTCACCGGCTTGCGCTCCCGCTTCGTAAGAAACTGACACCGGAATCTCCACCGCGCCCGACAATTGTACAGCCAGATTCCGAATCGGTTCCGTCGTGACGGTGATCGGTTCCTCTGCGGCGAACCAAAGTGGTGGATCAGCTTGGTATTGCTCCACTCGCAATAAATAACTGCCCCGCACGACGTCCGTCAGCCGGAACTGGCCGCTGGTCAGATTCACAAAAGCCCGACCCACCGGCATGCGATCGCCGTTACGGTACAAGCGCAACCGCGTCCAGGCCTGCGGCACGAAACCGGAAAGGCGCCCATTGACGTCGAATGCCGGTTCGGTCGTCTGCCGGAAGTCCGCGTTGGCGCGGTCTCCCGGAGCCAAATGCGACACCGAGGCGGAAGCCAGCGTGTCCACGTTGGGATAATACACGGGCTGCATCCCGCGATGGTCGTTGTTCGGGTTCGGCGCGCTGCCGGAGAAATATTGCGTGGAGGCGGATTCTCCGGCCAACCGAACCAGGTAGTCGCCGGGCGTGAGACCCAGAAGTTCGTAGTGGCCGCGGTCATCGGTGTGAGCGGTCTGCTTGGGAACGTAGTCTGTGCCGGACAGGGACGCCTTGACCGCTATGGATTGGACAGACACGCCTCCGAGCGGTTCGCCATTTTCGTCGAGAACCGTTCCAACAATCGAACCCACTGGGACAAGGGAAATTCGCTTCGGTTGGGAGCCTGGTTCCAGGTCCAGCGCGGCGTTTGCCGGCGTGGGCGGACGTCCTGGCTGATCCAACTCGCCCTCAATGGTCTCGCGCAAGATCGGATTCAAGAGCAGACCCTGTTGGGAAAGTTCTTGTTCTCCGGATACAAACCCTGGTTTGGCTACCCTCAGGGTATATCCGCCACAACGCAAACCTTCGACATGGAAATTGCCGCCACTGTCGGTGAACCGAAATCCACTGGCCGATCCGAAGTAATTAACGAATGCGTGCGGGATGCCCGCATTTGTGGCCGAATTGACCACTGTTCCAGTCAATACGCAGGATTCGGACTTTTGGGCGAATCCAACTTGTTCCAGATTTAGGCACAATGATACGCCTGCGATTACTGTTGCGAGCGTCCATCCGCCCCGATCAGGCATGCCTCACACTGTAGCCGACATTATGCGGTCAGTGCAAGAAACGCTTAGTTATCTGGAAATATCGGCGTATTTACCGCGCTATTTATCGCCATCTCTAGTGCGTTCCGCCCGCGGCCGGAAGCTGCACCTTGAGCCAGGCCACTATCATCGGCTGCAGATCGGGATTCTTGGCGAACATGGGGACGCCGTGCTCGGTGCCCGGATAAATCTTAACCACCGATTTCGGGTCTTTCGAAGCCGCCAGCGCCTCGCTGATCCCTTTTGCCGCGCCGGTGTCTCCTTCGCTGGCAGCGCCAAAGACCGGTAGCGACGGGTTGCTCGCAATGTAGGCTTTCGCCGCATCGCTCGCCATTCCGGAAAGCAACATTAGCGCCCGGATCTCGTGATGACGCGTAGCGAGATCGGACGATTGGGTTACGCCGCAGCTTGCGCCGCCAACCGCCACACGCGATTGGTCGACGCCCTTTTGACTCGTCAAGTATGCATAAGCCGCGTCAACGTCGGCGGGCCACTTCTGCCGGTTGGCCGCACGCGTATCAGGATCCGTCGATTTACTCCCTCCGCTATCGCCAAAGCCCCGATAATCGACGGTCAGGACGTTGAAGCCGTTGCCGGCCAAATCCGCGGCGAGCCCGTCCCACGCATGCCGGTCCATGTTGCATTGATGCAGCAGCAGCATAGCGGGACCCGGCCGCCCTGCGGAAAAATAGGTTGCCTTCAAGTTGACGCCGTCGGGCGTTTTGATGTCGATGTCCATCTTATGAACTTCGGCCGACAGGCTGGCGACGAACGTCAGAGCCGTCACGAGTGCAAGTGTTCGCATAATTCCTCCCTTGCGTTTTTCACTATCTCACATCGGATGACGCCTAGCGGATCAGCGCCTATCCCGGAAACGGAACTCGGACGAGGCGGTCAGGGTCGCATAGGAGCCGAAACGATCGCCGTCCCAGCTTGGCTCCGGTTCGACCGGTTCTTCGTCGAAGACTCGCAGGGTTTTGTACGTCGTCGACCGTTGTACAGGCACGCGCCCAGATGCCCGGATCCAAGAGCGAAGTTCCGCGGGATGCAGGAATTGACCGTGCTGTGCGCCCGCCGACGTCGAGATGCTTTCGTTCATCAAGGTGCCGCCAAAATCGTTCGCGCCTGCGCGGAGGCACTCCTGGGCCAACCGCGGACCCTGCTTCACCCAAGTGGCTTGGATATTCGGGATCCACGGGTCCAGCATTAAGCGGGCGACGGCGTACATCCGCATAACATCCTCGCGAGTGACTTCGGCATGAATGCCGGGCACCAGCGATTTCTTCACCATCGGCGCTTCGGCGGCGATCAAGCTGAGCGGAACAAACTCGGTAATGCCGCCGGTTTCCTTTTGAATTCCGCGCAGCAGCTCCAGGTGGCGGGCACGGTCCAAAGCAGTCTCGATGTGCCCATACATGATGGTGGAAGTGGTCGGAATGCCGACCTTGTGCGCGGTTCGAATTACCGTGATCCAGTCGTGAGTAGTAATGCGGCCGGGAGAGATGATGTCGCGTATACGATCGTCCAAAATCTCGGCTGAAGTCCCCGGCAGCGAGCCGAGGCCCACGTCTTTGAGGGCCATCAGATAATCTTCGATGCTTTGGTTCGAAAGCGTGGCGCCGTACAGGATTTCTTCGGGCGAAAACGCGTGCACGTGAATCTCGGGGAGCTCTCGCTTGATGGCCGCGCACAGATTGATGTAAAACGATCCGTCGATGCGCGGCGGCAGCCCGGCTTGAATGCAGACTTCGGTGGCGCCCAGATCCCATGCCTCGTGGACACGCCGAAGAATCTCCTCGGTGGGCAGAAAATAGCCTTGCTCCGCGCGATGGCCTCGGCTGAACGCGCAGAAGCCGCAGCGCTTCACGCAGACGTTGGTGAAATTGACGTTGCGGTTGATGACGTAGGCGACTCGGTCACCCACTCGATGGTGGCGCAGTTCGTCGGCTATGGAAAGCAGCCGATTCAGATCGGCATCCTCGGCTGCGAAGAGGAGCGCGCCGTCTTCAGCCGACAACTCGCGGCCTTCTTGGGCCTTGTCGAGTACAGCATCGATACTCATGCAGCCAACTCCAACGCCCGCCGGCGTAGTGGTTCCGCGATCCAGTGCGCATCGTTCAAGTACTCTGGATACACGGCCAGCCGCTCGCGCAGTTCGAACCCCGCGTTCGCCGTTACCGATCGAAGCGTCTCGATGTGCGGCCAGGCCATTTCCGGATTGATGAAATCGCGCGTCACCGGCGAAATGCCTCCCCAATCGTTGATGCCGGATCGCAGATAAATCCCGTAATTATCCTGCGAAAGATTAGGCGGGACTTGAAGGTTCACTGTGCCGCCCAGGATCAACCGGGCCACCGCCGCGGTTCGCGCGACATCCTGCTCCGCTGGTTCCGGGCGATGGGCGAAGAGCGTGTCGGACTTCGCCCGAAAATTCTGGACGATCACTTCCTGAATGTGTCCGTATTTTTCGTTGATCTCGCGAATCGCAAACAGCGCGTCCACGCGCTCGTCCAACGTCTCGCCAATGCCAATCAGAATGCCGGTGGTGAACGGAATACGCAACTCGCCCGGCGGCTTCCAAAGACGCCAGCCGGATCTTGGGAACCTTGTCGGGACAGCGATGATGCGCTTCGCCCGGCGCCAGCAATCGCGTGCTCACCGTTTCCAGCATCATCCCCATGCTCGCGTTGACGGGTCGGAGTAGTTCCATCTCTTCCCGGGAAAGAACGCCGGGGTTCGCATGCGGAAGTAAGCCGGTTTCTTCGAACACCAGCTGGCACATGGCCCGCAGATATTCGATAGTCGAGCGGAATCCGCGCTGCTCCAGCCATTCGCGATACTCCGGATAACGCAGTTCCGGTTTGTCGCCCAGGCTGAACAGCGCCTCCTTGCATCCGGCCTCTCTGCCCGCGCGCGCCACAGCCAGCACTTCATCCGGCGTCATGGTGTGCGCCTTGCCATCGCCTGGTTCACGCGCAAACGTGCAGTATCCGCAACGGTCGCGGCACAGGTTGGTCAGCGGGATAAATACCTTGGGCGAATACGTGATCACGGGGCCGGTGCGCGCGTCACGAACGGCGCTGGCCTGTTTGCAGACGTCCAGCAGTTCGCCGCCGGTGGCGCGGATCAACCGGCCCGCATGCTCACGCGAGACTCCCGTTTCAATCTGCGAAGGCACAATCAGCCCATCGCGTGCGTGCGTTCCAGGTCGACTTTATAGATCACGCGCACTTCACCAGGCCCGCGATACGGATATTTGTCCTGGCCGATATACTTCTTTGAAAGCTTGTCGATGTGCTCGTCGGCGCCCTTTTCGGTGATTTCCACCACGCGTCCGCGAATCGAAAGATGGCGAAACGGATTGTCGGGATCGAGAATGTCGATGGCAACGCGCGGATCGTGCCGGATGTTCTTGTCTTTCACGCGCCCCTTGGCGGAGTTGATGAGAATGTACTTGCCGTCGTACTCAAACCAGACCGGCGCCACGTGCGGGCTGCCATCCGGCATCAAAGTGGCCAATTGCGCCAACGCCTTCTTTTGGGTAAGGTCGAGGTATTTTTCAGGGATTTCTGCCATGGTGATCTCCTGTTCATACCGAGGGTAGCATCAAGCGTGACCCGCTTGGCACAAGCTATTTTAAGAGTACGTGCAAACAAGCATTGCAGTGGTGGGCGGAACCGGAGCCGAAGGCAGCGGACTGGCGATTCGTTTCGCCAACGCCGGTGTGCGCGTTCGCATCGGCTCGCGCAATTTGGAAAAGGCGCGGGAAGCAGCCGCGCGAATTGGTGCGGGGGCATCGGGCCATACGAATGAGGAAGCCGTAGCCGAGGCCGGAATTGTGATTCTCACCGTGCCGCTTTCCGCTCAAGTGGAAACACTGAAAGCGATTCGCGGCGGCATGGCGGCGGGCGCAATCCTGGTGGACACCACGGTCCCGCTGGAAATCGCGATCGGTGGACGAATCTCACGCATTTTGACTCTGTGGGACGGATCTGCCGCGCAGCAAGCCGCTCGATTGGTTCCTGGCGTTCCGGTGGTGGCTGCGTTTCATGCGCTGAGCGCCGACGCGCTCGGCGAAGCTGGATCATCCACTGGACTGCGATACGTTGATTTGCGGCGATAGCGCGGAAGCCAAGACGGCTGTGAAGGCCCTGGCCGAAATGATTCCCGGCGTGCGAGCAATTGATGCCGGGCCGCTCGACAACGCTCGTCTACTCGAAAGCGCCGCGGCGCTGCTGATCTCGCTCAACCTCCGTCACAAAGTGAAGGAATCGGGAATGAGGATTACCGGATTGTGAAGAGAAGCCGGGTAGTCGCGCTCGCGGGCGGTGTGGGCGCCGCGCGTTTTCTGGACGGATTGACGCGAGTGATCGCGCCGGAGCGCGTCTTCATCATCGGCAATACCGCCGACGATGCCGAAATTCATGGTCTCCACATCTCGCCCGATCTCGATACCGTCACTTATACGCTGGCTGGTCTCGCGAATCCGCAACATGGTTGGGGACTTCGCGGCGACACCTTCCGATGCCTGGAAGCGCTGGGACGATTGGGCGGGGACACCTGGTTTCAACTGGGTGATTTGGATCTTGCGACTCACCTCTATCGCACGGAGCGCTTGAGAAACGGCGCGACGCTCACGGAAGTGACGTCCGAGATCACGCACGCGCTCAAGCTTCGTTCCACGCTGGTTCCGATGTCGAATCGAGCGGGTGCGCACACGCATTTGTACTCCGGCGGGCGAACTGGAGTTCCAGACTTATTTCGTAAAGCGCCGTGCGCGCGATCGGGTAACCGGCATGCGCTTTGAAGGCGCTTCTGAAGCGAAACCCGCGCCTGGATTATTGGATGCGATCGAGAAGGCAGAGGCGATTATTCTTTGTCCGTCGAATCCGTTCATCAGCATCGGCCCGATTCTCGCGGTTCCCGGCATCCGCGAGGCATTACAATCCAAGCGCGAGAAAGTGGCGGCCATTTCGCCCATCGTGGGTGGGCGCGCCATCAAAGGTCCCGCGGCAAAAATGATGCAAGGCATGCATCTCAAGGTGTCGGCGGCGGAGGTCGCGAAGCTCTACGTGGATTTCTGCGGCGTGTTCGTGTTGGATCAAGTGGATCGCAAGCAAGCCGCGCAAGTGGCGTCGCTCGACATGCGGCCAGTTGTGACCGACACCATCATGCGCGGGCTGCGCGAGAAAAAAGCTTTAGCACGAGTGGTGGTCCGCGAACTGGGGATACACGCTTGATTTTCGCCATTCTCCCGGTCAAGAGCCCGCAAAACGCCAAGCAGCGGCTAACGGGATTTCTGGCCGTCGAGCAGCGTGAAACCCTGGCGCGGATGCTGTATCGACAAACACTGGCTGCGCTGTGCCAGGCCGAGGGTATCGACCGCGTGGTGGTCGCGACCAGCGACAAAGAAATCGCCGATCACGCGCGGCGCTCTGGCGTGCTGGTGTTTGACGAAGACCAACAGGTGAGCCACAGCGTTTCCGCCGACGCAGCGTGTTTGCGCGCCATGGAAATGGGAGCGTCGACGGCATTGCTTATTCCGATCGATGTCCCCACGGTAACGCCGGAGGACTTCAGCCAACTCGCCGCCTCAGCTCGCCCCGGACTCATTGTCGTGCCCTCGTCCGATGGCACCGGCACCAACGCGCTAGTGCGCACGCCGCCCGATTGCATCGAAAGCCGCTTCGGTCCCGGAAGTTTTCGCGCGCATCTCGATCAGGCGCTTTCGAAAGGCTTGCACGCCGGCGTTCTGCGCCTGCCAGGCCTGATGTTCGACATCGACACTCCGGAGGACGTGGCCGAACTTCTGGCCGGTCCGCACGAGTCTGAAGTTTCGTCCTTCCTGCGAGCCGCATGCGCATCGAAATAGAAGCGCTCGCTTCCCTCCCTGAAATTCGGCCGGGCGATGATCTCGCGGCGTTGATCCGCACGGCTGCTGAAATCGACGGAAGTGTTGTCGTGGCGGTTGCTCAGAAGATCGTATCGAAAGCGGAAGGCGCCATCGTGGATCTGCGCGAGATTCAGCCTTCAGCGCGGGCACAATCCTGGGCGGCCGAATGGAACAAAGACGCCCGCCTGGTCGAGCTGATCCTCACTCAATCGCGGCGCATCGTTAGAATGGAGCGCGGCGTGATCATCTCAGAAACGCAGCACGGCCTGGTCTGCGCGCATGCGGGCGTCGATCAGTCGAATGTCCTCGGCGAAGACTTCGCGACCGTATTACCAACCGATCCCGACGCCTCGGCGCAGCGCCTCCTGATGAACCTTGGCTGTGGTGCGGTCATCATCACCGACACGTTCGGAAGACCGTGGCGCGAGGGTCTAGTCGACGTTGCCATCGGCGTAGCGGGTCTCGATCCGTTGGATGATCATCGCGGACGCACGGACCGCCATGGACGAAAGCTCGCGAGCACAATCATCGCGGTGGCGGATCAACTGGCTGCTGCCGCCGGTCTCCTGATGCCGAAATCCGGTGGTTGCCCAGTAATCCTTATACGCGGATTTGAGTGGCAGCCTTCCGAGGGTTCCGCGCGATCCCTGCTGCGCAAGCCCGAGCAGGATCTATTTCGCTAAGGCCGCAAGCTCGCGCCACTCGCGCATCGGCAATGCTTTCGGATCCGCACTGAGCACCTGAATACAAACGTGGTCCGCCCCAGCCGAATGGTGCGCGCGAATTCGATTCGCGGATCGCATTCATATCGCCCCAGGCGATGATGGAGTCGATCAGCCGGTTGCTTCCGCTGTCCTTGAAATCGCTTTCGTCGAACCCCAGCCGCAGAAAATTGTTGGCGTAGTTGGGCAGCGTGAGATAGAAGCCCAGAAACGCGCGTCCGATCCCGCGCGCCTTTTCCGGGTTGGTTTCCATCACAACCGCTTGCTCCGGACAGAGATATGGTTTTGGGCCCAGGATTTTGCGCGCTTCTGCCGTATGCTCCGGATTGGTGTTGTAGGGATGCGCGCCATCCGCGCGTTCGCCGGACAACTCCATCATCTTCGGACCCAGCGCCGCTAGGACGCGGGCGGGTTTCACGGATGGAGGCACGGAATTGAACGGAGCCTTGTCCATGGCGTCCAAGTAGGCGCGCATGGTCGCCACCGGCTTCTCGTAACGATGCCCCCGCAACTGTTCCACCAACGGAATGTGGCTCACGCCGAGCCCCAGGAGAAATCGATTGGGATATGCCTCCGCCAGTGTCTTCTGCCCGGCTGCCATTGCGACCGCATCGCGCGCGTAAATATTCGCGATTCCTGTAGCGATCACCATGCGCTTGGTGGCGGCCAGCAACAGTCCCGCGTTGGTCAGCACTTCGCGCCCGGCGGCTTCGCCGAACCAAAGCGCTCCGTACCCAAGCTCTTCCAGCTCGCGCGCGGTCTCCTGCGCTTTCGCGGCGGGATGATCGTCGAGCTGCCGCGTCCAGATTCCGACCGAACCAAGTTGTATCGATGTTTGCGCCACTATTTCTCCTCCGTTACTTACGAACCAGGTGGAATCTGTCCAGCCGTCCAGGTCATACTCCGCCATGCACGATTCAGCCATGGATGTGAATTGATCGATCAGTCCCTTGCGCCGCGAGAAACTCGCAACGTCCAGCCGAACCTGCTCGTGATTTCCCGAATAATTGATCTCGTAAAGTTCGTGGCGTGCCCCGAACTCCGTCCCGATGGCGTCCCAAATCAGCTTGAAGAGCTTCACGCGTTCTTCCGCGCTGCCCGATGAGCCCCGGTAATATTTGTCGATCAAGGGCCGCAGTTCGTCGATTTTTCAGATCCTCGGCGCTCGATGGGGCCACCAGCAGGCTGCCCGCCAGCTGCTTCTCGAAGATCAGACGCACGGCCGGCCAGCATTCCGACGCGAATGCTTTATAGGTGCTGGCGTACTCGGCTTTGGGGACGACTGTACCGCCGGGCGCTGGCTCCGGATCGAGACACATCGCGGTGGTCATGGCCTGCATCATATGCCTCCATGCCAGAATTTCGCCCAGCGCCGCCTGGACGCCGCGGAACGAATCGGTGCCATTAGTGGCAATCGCTTTTGCGAACAGGCCGGCCATCATTTCCAGCTTGACCGTTAGCCTCGCCCCGGCTTGCAGGGTGAAGCGATTCACGAACCTCGATTCCACATAGAATCCATTGGCGCGCTCCGTGTCCCGATACACCAGCACGTTTTCCCAGGGCACGAACACGTTATCGAAGATCATCACCGCATCGTTTTCATCGAAACGGCTCGACAGCGGATGATCGAACGGGCTGTGCGCATTCATCTCATAGGACGGCCTGCAAATCAGCTTGGCGCCCGGCGAATCCATCGGAGCAAAGAATACGATTGCGAAATCCTTGGCCTTATCCTTGTCGAGCGTGACCGCGCTGTTTTGAGCCACGAACGTCGCATGCGTCAGAGCGGAACCGGTGGCCAGCATCTTTGCCCCAGACACAACCATCCCGTCGTCGCGCTCCTTCACAACATGCACGAAAGCGTCTTCCACTTCGTGCACCGGCCGGTTGCGGTCGATGGGCGGATTGACCAGCACGTGATTCAGGAATAGGCACTGCGACGAATATTTTCGATACCAAGCCTTGGCGCTGCTCTCAAAGGGACCATAAAACTCCGGGCTCGCGGCCATACTCGCCATGAACGCGGCTTTATAATCGGGCGTGCGACCCATAAATCCATAGCTCAGCCGGGCCCAAACGGTGATCGCCTCGCGAGCTTCCAGAAGTTCCTGCGCGCTGTAGCTTGGTTTGAAGAATTTGTGCGTGCGCTGCCCGAAGGCATCCACAGCGGTTAGCGTGTCGCCTTGTTTCGGATCGTGGAGGGCGTCGTAGAGCCGCGCTACCGACCGGCAGGCATTGCGGAAGGCCGGATGCACGGTAACATCCGGAACCCGCTCCCCGTGGATGAAAACCGCGCGTCCATCGCGCAGAGTCTCCAGGTAGGTTGGTCCATCCAGCAGCCTTTCCACGGTCTAGTTGCTCACCATCCAACCTAGCGTACACCGCTCAGTAGAGATTGGACCTCTTCCCTCGAAGGCGCCGATGTCTGAGCGCCCGGTCGAGTAACCGAAATCGCCGCCGCGGCGTTCGCGAATCGCAGCGCGGTTTCCATCGCCGCCCCTTCTGCGAGGGCTACCGCTAACCCGGCGTTAAACGTGTCGCCGGCCGCGGTGGAATCTACGGCCCGCACCGGGAAGGGAGGGGAAGGGAACGTTCCATCGGGTCCGCAATACACGCAGCCCTGGTCGCCCAGTTTCACGATGACGGCGCGCACCCCGAGTTCCCTGATCTTGTTCCCCAGCGCGACGGCATCGGAGGCATTCACGCGGGAAGGAGGCACGCCCGCTAGCACACAAGCCTCGTTTTCATTTGGCGTTGCGATGTCCACCAGCTGCAGGATCTCAGGGGGCAGAACCCGCGCGGGCGCAGGGTCCAGAATGCAGACGGCCCCAACTTGGCGCGCTTCCCGCAAGCCCTTCGCCACCGCCTCCATCGGGACTTCCAGTTGCAGCAGCACGCAGCGCGCTCCAGCGAGCGCCTGGCGCTGGGATTCGATGTCGGTGGCGGACAGAAGCCCGTTTGCCCCCGGCGCAACCGTAATCGAGTTCTGCCCCGCATTGTCCACGTGGATACATGCCACGCCGGTCGCTTCAGAATCCGTTTCCAGCACAGGGCCGACGTCGACGCCTACGTTCGCCAGATTGGCCTTCAGCGCTTTCCCAAAGGAATCGGCGCCCACTCGGCCAAGCATCCGCACCGCCGTCCCGCTGTCTGCGAGTTTCGCCGCCGCGTAGGCCTGATTTGCGCCTTTGCCCCCGGGAATGACCCGGAAATTGCGTCCCAGAATGGTTTCTCCTGGAAGCGGAAGGCGGTCAACAGCGAAAACAAAATCCATGTTCAAGCTGCCGATTACGACGATAGAGTTCACCATAAGGTCTCAGAGACTCGCGGCGCCGATGAGGACCAAACCGATCACGTATCCCGCGAACATCAACGTGACGAACGTCCAGGTGCCCTTGGGCGCATCTTGGAATTCGCGCCAAATGAACGCGCCCCAGATGGCGGCCACCAGCGTCGCGCCTTGGCCGAGAGCGTAAGAGATGGCCGGTCCTGCGACTCCCGAGGCGATTACGTTCAGACCAAGCGCCAGCATCCAGATGCATCCGCCCAGGAATCCGAGTGAATGCAGCCGGGCGCTTCCGCGAAAGTAGTTGCCGTAAGTGACCTTGCCTGCGCGCATGAAGATGGTATTCACCACGATGTTGCTCGCGAGCAGGCCCACGCCAAACAAAACCATAGCGGCGTAGGGCGTCAGCAGGCCAGGCTGAATCGCTTGCGTGTTGAAATTCGGCGATACCGCGGCCAGCAGTTGCGGATAGAAGAAACCCATCAAACAACCGGCCACCACGGAGAACACGAGGCCCCTCAGCGCTTTAGTCTTGGCGGCCTGCCCGAGGCGGCGGTGCGCGAGCGCCGACATGATCATTGCGAAAACGATTAACGCCACCCCTGCAAACAGAAGCGCGGCGTTGCCTTGGGGCGCAAGCACGTAGCTTTTCACGGTTCCGATCACCAGCGCGAGTCCGACGCCCACCGGGAACGCGACCGCCATGCCCGCCGCGTCGATGCCGACCACCAAGAGAATATTCGAAATATTGAACAGCACGCCGCTCGAGATCGCGGTCCAGATTGCGGTTTCCGAGCCCCCACGCAGATTTTCGAGAAACGGTGCACCGGCGGTCCCGGTATTGCCTAGCGTGAAGGCGAACAGCAGGGAGAATGCGAACACGCCGATTGCGTAATCCCAATAGAAGAGCTCGAACGGCCAGCGATCCTTGCCCGCCAGCTTTTGCGTATTCGCCCACGAACCCCAACCCAGCATCGTGACGATGCAGAACAGCACGGCGATACTCAGATCGTGAACGATGAACACGGCATCCATCTTCCTACGCCCGATCCACTGACCGCAAACCAGCCGCCACAGTACGAGCGTTCGGGATAGCATGAACGTGATGACCGAGATAAGAGCGCCACGAGGGATCGAACGGAGTTGCAAAGGCTGGCACCAAGAGGCCGCCCTTCGCATGCTAATGAACAACCTCGATCCCGAGGTTGCCGAGAACCCGGATGCACTTATCGTTTACGGCGGAACCGGGAAGGCGGCGCGAAATTGGGATTGTTTCCACGCCATCGTGCGTTCATTGCGCCAATTAGAGAACGACGAGACGTTGCTGGTGCAATCCGGAAAACCGGTGGGAATTTTCCGGACGCATCCTGAAGCGCCGCGCGTGCTGATCGCAAATGCCAATCTCGTGGGACATTGGTCCAACTGGACGGAGTTTCGCCGCCTGGAACAATTGGGCTTGACCATGTATGGGCAGATGACCGCTGGTTCCTGGATCTATATCGCCAGCCAGGGAATCATCCAGGGCACCTACGAAACGTTTGCAGCCGCTGGACGAAAACATTTCGGAGGCACACTGGCAGGCAGGCTGATCGTCTCGGGCGGCATGGGTGGAATGGGTGGCGCGCAGCCGCTGGCGGCAACCATGGCAGGCGCATGTTTTCTAGGGATCGACGTCGACGGCGCCCGCATTGAAAAACGCCTGAAGACGAAATATTGCGACTTTCTGGCCCGGACGTTGGATGACGCGCTCTCTATGCTGGACGCCGCTCGAACGCGCCGGGAAGCGATTTCGGTAGGGCTGGTTGGAAACTGCGCGGATATCTTGCCGGAGTTCGTCAAGCGCGGCGTGACGCCGGATATCGTGACGGACCAAACCAGCGCTCACGATCCGCTGAACGGCTACATGCCGAATCAAATGACGTTGGAGGATGCGCTGCTTTTGCGACAGCGCGATCCCGACGAGTATGTGCGCCGCTCCATGGATGCAATGGCCCGGCATATGGAGGCAATACTGGCTCTGCAAGCGGCCGGATCGGTGGCATTCGACTACGGGAATAATCTCCGGACAAATGCGAGAGCAGCCGGTGTAGAGCGCGCGTTTGACGTGCCTGGATTCGTTCCGGAATACATTCGTCCCATGTTTTGTGAAGGCCGCGGGCCTTTTCGATGGGTCGCCTTGTCGGGCGAGCCTTCCGACATTCATCGCACCGACCGGCTGGTTCTGGAGATGTTCCCCGACAACGCGGATTTGGTGCGATGGATTCAACTGGCGCAGGATCGCATCGCTTTTCAAGGCCTGCCGGCTCGGATTTGCTGGCTTGGTTATGGCGAGCGGGCGGCTTTTGGGCTCGCGATGAATGCGTTGGTGCGAAGCGGCGAACTCAAAGCTCCTATCGTGATCGGCAGGGATCATCTGGATACTGGATCTGTTGCTTCGCCGTACCGGGAAACAGAAGCGATGCAAGATGGATCGGACGCGATCGCCGACTGGCCGCTGCTCAACGCCCTCGTGAACACGGCGGCAGGCGCGTCGTGGGTCTCCATCCACAACGGAGGCGGCGTGGGCATCGGATATTCGCAGCACGCTGGCATGGTGGTGGTGGCGGATGGCTCCGAAGAAGCCGACAGGCGGCTGGAACGGGTGCTCACGTCCGACCCGGGGACTGGAATTATCCGGCACGCCGACGCTGGTTACGAAGCTGCAATCGAAGTTGCCGATCGCGCGAATGTAAGAATTCCAATGAGGGACCGGGACTGAGTGGCGCAGTTGGCAGTGGTGAATTGCGGGCAACTGGTGACTGTGGCTGGCCCGGCTCGTGCGCGCGTGCGCGAGGAATTGCGTGAACTCTCAATCATCGAACACGGCGCCATGCTCATCCGCAACGGCGTGATCGAGAAAGTCGGACGGAACTTGCAGCTCCCCTCCGACTGCGAAGTCCTGGACGCGAATCATCGCGTCGTCCTGCCTGGATTCGTCGACGCGCACACGCACCCGGTCTTTGCGGGCACAAGGATAGACGAGTTTGAACTACGGACGGCCGGAGCCTCGTACGAAGAGATCGCCGCTGCCGGCGGGGGCATTCGCTCAACTGTCAGAAAGACGCGTGCCGCTTCTGAAGATGAGCTATTTCGAAATCGGCGAACGTACGGAACGCTTGGTTCCTGCGGGGCGGAACGACCACGGTTGAGGCGAAATCCGGATACGGGCTCTCGCTCGAAGACGAGCTCAAGATGCTGCGGGTCATTCGGCGATTGAATTCGACGGGTCCGCTGCGCTATGTCCCCACTTTCCTGGGCGCGCATGAAGTCCCCGATGAATACCAGGGGCGTGCTGCGGAATATGCGGACCTGGTGATCGATCAGATGCTTCCCTGTGTGGCTCACGAGCAGCTTGCCGAGTATTGCGACGTGTTCTCGGAGCCATCGGCTTTCGACGTGTCCTCATCGCGCAAAATACTTGCGGCGGCAAAGGCCCTGGGGTTGGGCATTCGAATTCACGCCGATCAGCTGAGCCGTTCCGGCGCGGGTCAACTTGCCGCGGAACTCGGCGCGAGTACGGCGGATCACCTGGAGCAGGTTGATGAATCTGGCATTAAAGCGCTTGCCCGGGCCGGAGTGCAGCCAGTGCTGCTGCCGGCTTCCGTGTATTGTCTCGGCCGCCACAAATTTCCGCCGGCGCGGCAGATGATCCAGGCCGGCCTGGCCGTTGTGCTGGCAACGGACTTCAATCCGGGATCGTCGCCGACCACGTCTATTCCCTTCGTCTTGTCGCTGGCCTCCACCCAGATGGGCATGACACCGGCGGAAGGGATCACCGCCACAACCATCAACGCGGCGTACAGCCTGGGACGAGGCGATCAACTTGGTTCGCTGGAACCGGGCAAACGCGCGGATTTTGTAATTCACGATTGCAGCGACTATCGGGAAATCGGCTATTTCGTCGGTGCGCAATTGACGCGCGCGGTCTACATCGACGGCCAGTGTGTTTATGAAAGGCCGGCAAATGCCTGAGGGCAGGGAGCAGGGCTGGCTTCCCGACTTTCTCCTTCGCGACGGCAAGTTTGAGAGCGGCGTCGCCATGTTTGCCGATGAAAGCGGCCGAATCACGCGATTTTCTCGGTCGGAATCTGACCTGGCAGCCGCGCAACGTCTGCCCAATCGAGCGCTCCTGCCCGGTTTTGTGAACGCTCACTCGCATACCTTCCAACGCGCGATTCGAGGGCGGACAGAGTATCGGACCAAAGCGGTTAAGGACACCTTTTGGACCTGGCGCGAGGCCATGTATCACGCCGCGCTACAGCTATCGCCGGAAGACATTTACATCGCGGCCCGCATGGCGTTCCTGGAGATGGCGCTCTCCGGAATCACAGCGGTCGGCGAGTTTCACTACTTGCATCACGCGGCGGACGGCACTCCCTATGAAGATCGCAACTTGCTGGCGAAACAGATTCTCCGTGCTGGGGCTGAAATCGGCATCAGGATCGCCTTGCTGCGCACCGCCTATGTGCGGGCAGGCTGGCGGAAAGAGCTGGAACCGGGCCAGGCAAGATTCATCACGCCGAAGGCGGCAGACTTCATCGCTGATACGGACGCGCTCGATGCATTCGTGCGGCAACAGTTTTCGAACGGCCGCGCATGGCTGGGTGTTGCGCCGCATAGCATCCGCGCGGTGCCAAGGGAATATCTGATTGAAGTGGCCGATTATGCACGAGCTCGGAGCTTCCCGATTCATATGCACGTAGCCGAGCAACCGGCCGAAGTTCAGGCCTGCCAAGGTGAATATGGCGCAAGGCCAGTCACGTTCCTGGATCAGAATGGCATTTTAGGTCCCAAGTTCACCGCGGTGCACGCGATTCACATCGATAACGATGAAGTCGCTCAGTTGGCGCGCCATCGCGCAACCGTATGCGCGGCTCCGACCACCGAACGCAACCTGGGCGATGGTATTTTGGCTGCTGACGAACTTGAGACCGCGGGTATCGGAATCTGCTTGGGATCGGACAGCAATATCCAAATCGATACGTTGGAAGACGCCCGGCAGTTGGAATACAACCTGCGACTCTGGAAGCGCGAACGTGCGATTCTCGCGCCAACTCACGAGCGCGACAGCCTGGCTGGGTGGCTCTTCAAGACCGCGACCGAGAACGGAGCCGCGAGCATTGGCGCTGCGGGAGGAAGCCTGGAAGTCGGCCGGCCGGCCGATTTCTTCACGGTGGATCTTGATGACATCTCGATTGCCGGAGCCGATCAGGAATCGCTGCTGAGCAGTATTGTCTTCGCTATGGAGCGGACGGCGGTTCGCGGCGTATATGTCGGTGGTGAGCGGATTATCGAGGAAGGCCATCACCGGAACGAAGAGCAGATTATTCAAGAATTCGCCCAGTCACAGCGGCGCTTGTGGGGTAACCGGAAGTGAACACAGACTTTTGGCATGGGCCTGGCGGAACGGCCAGACCCACTCCCGTATAATTCCTGTATGCGCTCGATCGCTCTCGTTCTCGCATCCGCAACGCTACTTCTAGCGGCTGACGTCGCCCAGGAGGGCGTGCGCTGGTGGTCGCACATTCAGGTTCTTGCCGACGACAACATGGAGGGGCGCAATACTGGCAGCGCGGGCCATAGGCGCGCGGCGGAATTCGTCGCTAGCGAGTTCGAGCGTGCCGGGCTCAAGCCGGCGGGCACCTCCGGCTATTTCCAGGCGGTGAAACTGGATGTACGCTCGATCGACGAACCGGCTTCGCATCTGGAACTGGTTCGCGACGGAAAGTCCACGCCGCTGACGCTCGGCGACGACGCATCGTTTAGCCTGCGGGCCGATCTTGCGCCGCATGTGGACGCTCCCGCGGTCTTCGTCGGTCATGGACTTGTGATTCCCGAGATGAATATTGACGAACTGGCCGGACTCGATCTGAAGGGCAAGATTGCGGTCTACATCAATGGCGGCCCGAGCTCAATTCCGAGCGCGCTGAAGGCGCATTATTCTTCGGGGGGCGAACGCTGGAAAGCGTTTCAAAAAGCCGGTGTGATCGGAATGGCGGCGATTCCGAATCCGAAATCGATGGACATTCCCTGGGCCCGCGCGCGATTGGCGAGGCTGAATCCTACGATGAACTTCGCCGACCAAAAGCTGGTTGAATCGCGTGGCATCCAGTTTTCGATCACGGTGAACCCCGCGAACGCCGAGAAGATTTTCGCGGCTTCGGGGCACACCTTCGCCGAGATGTTAAAGCTCGCGGATTCCGATCGGCCGCTGCCAGGTTTCCCGCTGAATATAGGCTTTCGCTCGACGGTCAAGCTTAGTCAGTCCGAGGTGGAATCGCAGAACGTAGTGGCCGTGCGACCGGGTACCGATCCGCAGCTCAAGAGCGAATACGTGGTCTTTAGCGCTCATCTCGACCATTTGGGTATCGGGCAGCCGATCAACGGCGACGCCGTCTACAACGGCGCGATGGATGATGCTTCGGGTGTCGCGTCATTGATCGAAATCGCCACCATGATGAAAGAGCGGAATCTGGAACTGAAGCGCAGCGTCATCTTCATCGCGGTTACCGGGGAGGAGAAGGGCGAGCTCGGCTCCACGTACTTCGCGAATTCTCCTACCGTGCCGAGGAAAAGCATCGTGGCCGATATCAACATGGACATGTTTTTGCCGCTCTTTCCATTGAAGTATCTGGAAGTGCAGGGGCTGGCTGAATCGACGCTTGGCGACGACATTCGCGCGGCCTGCGCAAAGGCGGGCGTGCAGGTTCAGGCGGACAAAGAACCCGATCGTAATCTTTTTATCCGGAGCGATCAGTATAGTTTCGTCAAAAAGGGAGTGCCGGCGCTGGCGTTCAAGTTTGGCTACGTTCCCGGTTCGCCGGAAGAGGCGCAAGCCAAGGATTGGTTGAAGAATCGCTACCATGCGCCTTCCGATGATCTCAACCAACCGGTGGATAAAACCGCGGCAGCCGAGTTCAACCGCATCTTGCTTGATGTGGGCGAGCGCATAGCGAACGCGCCCGATCGTCCGCACTGGAAGGACAATAGCTTCTTCAAGCGCTTCGCCGCGGGCGAATAGCTGCCATTCTCAGCGGTCGAGGACGTCGCGGAAGAGCTCAAGATAGCGTGGTTTGAGTTGGTCTGGGTGATAGATTTGCCCGGCTTGCCGCGCCAAGTTGGACTGCTCTTGATAAAACGCCTGGTCGTCTTCCAGACGGGCGATGAGATGGATCCAGGGAAGGACCGCTTCGGGCTCCGCGGGGCGCGTCGATCGCGGCGTGATTTCCAAGGGAATTGAGAGCGTGAATCCCGCGCCGTTGCACACTTCGGAAAGGCCGCCGCGATCGCTCACCAGCGGCGGGATGCCATTCAGCAAGGCTTCGGCGGCTACGCGTCCGGCGGGTTCCTGCCACAGCGACGGCGCCAGCAAGACTCGGGTGGCGGCATAAATTTCCTTAGGCTGGGCCATCGGAGGCGACAGCATCAGGTTCTCATGTCGGCGCAGATCGAAGCCGGCGGTGAGACCCGCTTGGACCAGGCGCCCCGCGGAGCCTCTCGACTCAATGAAAAGCATCGCTAGATCAGGACGGCGCAAGCTGAGCTCTTCGGCGAGCCGGGCGGCGAACATGAGTCCCTTCTCCGGGGACGGGTTGATCATCGTCGCAAAGATCGGTTCTCGGTTCTCGGCGAGCACGTCTTCGGGTTCGAGCGGAATGGGCAGGGGCGTAGACTCGATACCGAGTTGGGTTCGATAGCGATTGGTGAGATGCAGGCTCGGAGTTAAGATGGCATCCATCGGCTGGAAGAAATCCGCGCTTGATAGATATCCTTCGTTGTGAAGCGCAAAGACGATTTTCACTCCTTGCCGCTTGGCTCGGGCATACCGGTGAACATCGCCGGGCAGTCCCCCGAAACCGAGGAGTACGTCAGGCCGGAAAGCGTGCAGCTCGTCGTCGAACATCAAATCGAACTGACGGCCGTGGATCTGCTGCCAACTGTTCATGTCGCGCGGTCCGACATCCAACAGGCGGTAACGAACCTGGCGATGATCGAACGTGATCTCCGGCCGCGACCTGGCTTTGCCGTGAGATCGCTGAACATCGGGTTCGATGCCCATGCCGGCCAGGAACGGAAGCGCCGAGAACCGATCGGCGCGCTCGGTAGCGGTACTGGCGAGGGCATGTACTTCAAACCCGGCGCTGCCGAGCATTTCGCCAATGGTGCGGGTGGACCGCGCCGCGCCACTCGCGGGGTCCTGGGGCAACTGAGGGAGAACTATAAGCAGCTTGGGGCGAGATACTGCCAATTCACGCTGTACGTGTCTTCCGCCGAAACCAGATGACAAATCCTAAGCTAGCCAGCGCGGATGCAAAGAGGCTCAGCGTGTTTGGTTCAGGCACGGCGGATGATACCGGCACCGGGTTAACGTCAATGGAATTGTCGGGAATGCTCACCGTGAAACTGTCGCCCGGATTCGACTGGCCTCCAAAGTAGACATTGAGGTGAAGTACGTACTGAGATAACGCGCTGCCATCCAGAGCGACGTTGAAGCTACCCTGAATCTCCCCAGTGGCCGTTGCCACGCCGTCGGCGGAGTTGCTGGGCGAGTTTGGATCGCCAAAAGCCGAGAAATAAACATCCCAGTCGACTGGGTCACCCGACGGGTCGGTGATCGTAAAGTCGTAGGAAACCGGTACGTCACCGGTAAAAGATCCGGTTGCTGTCCCCTGCGTGGTGAACAGGATATCAGTGAATCCACCAGCCGAGACGGCGGTGCCGCCCCCGGTAAGTTTCACGCCCGTTACACCGATTGCTCCCTCTGGGAGTTGGGAAGTTGCGCAGGTGATTCCTGAAAAACTTGATCCACCGGACGTAGTGGGCACGCAAGGCGCCAGCTCAAAGACGGCTGACGAAACCAGGGGTGAAGGTAAAACGGCCAGGCACGCAAGCGGGACCGTTGTTAAAGCGATGGCACGGGATTTGTTCTGAAGAAAACGGCGAGCTCGTTCTATCGACGTCATATCAGCTCCTGGCTAAGCGAGGTTACCACAACTTCGCTAATGCGGGAACGGCGCAGTCAGCTCGGCGATGGAATAAAGACGGCCGCCTTTCATCACGAATTGCACATTGGCGGCGGCCTTGATGTCACTGAGCGGATTGCCGGAAACCAGCACTAAGTCGGCCAGCTTGCCGGGTTCGAGAGTACCGAGATCCTTATCCACCCCGAAGGCCTTCGCGGGAAGCAGCGTGGCGGTCTGAAGGGCGCGCCAGGGCTCGATACCGTACTTGGTTTGCGCCCGAAGGTTAAGGTGCAGCGCGGTTGCGACGCTATCCAGAGGCGAATCGGTGCCGGCCAAAACGCTGCCTCCGCCGCGTAGAATGGCCCCGACGGTGGCTTCTTCCTTGCTCAGGGTGTCAAGAGTGACTGCCGGGTCCGTAATTCCGCCCCGCAAGCCTTCCGGGAGGACCGCCGGCTTCTCCCCTCGCGCGATGGCGAGCTTGGCCCGCAAAACCTTTTCGTCCCATGGCGTGTTGAGAGCGAGCAACCTCGGGTCCTCCACCATTCCCGGGTCTTCGGCGTAGAGCGGCGTGGAAGTGAACGGCGTCGAGATATCCCACATTCCAGATACCTCGAAGAGCTTCCGCATGTCTTCATAGCTGACTCCGGTTCCCGAGCGCGTGTACGGGAAGCCCAGCCGAGCTGTCGCGCTCACGTGCGTCATGCCGTCCATGCCGTACGCTATTCCGGGCAGCATGTAATGCGATGCAGCCACTATCCCGATTTTGTCATGCGCAAACCGCATGGCCTTTTCCTGCATAGCGTGAGGAAGACGGACGTAGGTTTTCAGCAGATCGTAGTCCAGGGCTTTGGCGCGCGAGAGTTCTAGATCAAGTTGCGAGTCGCTGGTGGTCGGCCGCATGAAGTTGTAATAAATGCGTTCGCCGTCGATGGCTTCACCACTCGCGAAAAAGCGCGGGCCGATGCGCTGGTCCGAACCAAACGCTTCGCGGGTTTCCACGGCGCGATAGACTGGGTCGCCCTGCGACTGTAGCGCCGTTACACCATAAGCCAGCCAAAGCCTCCCTAAACGGTCGCCATAGAACTTGCCGCTGATCCATTCATGCGTATGGGATTCCCACAGACCCGGGATGACTGTGAGCTTGGATGCATCGACGAATTTCGTCGAAGGCTCCTCACTTTGGCGATCGCGGTGCGGCTCGATGGCCTGAATTCGATCGTTCACGACGATTATGTCGACGTCGGTTCTAACCTCGGCGCCCCGGCCGTCCCACAAGCGGCCGGCGCGGATAATCGTTCGTGCGGCAGGCACGGCGTACTTCCAGGCGAGATCCACGGGGACGGTGCGAACGTCCGAGCCATCGGTGGAGATGAGCCGCAGCTTGCCGTTCGACAAATAGAGAAGGTGTTTGGAATCGCCGCTCCAGGTTGGAGCGTCGGTCACTTCGTGATTGATTTGATGGGCTTCGCCGGCAGGGATGCCGTTTGTGTCGACAGGCCGAATCCAAAGCACGCTTTCAGTTACGAAAGCCACGGACGAACCATCGGGCGAATAAACGGGACCGTCTTCGCCGCGCGTACTGAGCGACTTGTAGGGAGCCGGCTCCGTGTAGCGTTGCGCGCCGGTTGCCACATCGATCGTGAGGATTTGGCTGGTGCCCTCGCGGAACCGCGGAGTGTAGGGCTTAAGAGCGCCAATAGCGATGGTCTTTCCGTTTGCCGACCAGCTTGGCTTGGAAGGCGCAAACAACGCATCGGCGATCTTATGTTTCGCGCTAGTTTCGACGTCTACGACAAAGGTCGCGCCGTTCTGATCCTGATAAGCCAGCTGATGGCCATCGCGCGACCAAGCCGCGGACACTTCAGCGGAATCCGGCTCGGATGTAATTCGTTTCTCTGCTTTGGTCGCGAGATCGAGAACGTAGAGATCTTCGGTACCCGCCTTATCGGACGAATAAGCGATGTGAACGCCATCGGGCGACCATGCGGGGTCTTCTTTGTAATATTTGTCATTGGTTAGTTGCCGGGGCTTACCGCCCGCACTGTCCAAAAGCCAGAGCTGATTCAGAGCCTCGAACAAGATCTGCCTGCCGTCTGGCGAGACGGCCGGGCTCACGATTCCCTTCACTTGGCGAATCCGCGCGGAGTCGAGATCCACCATCTTGTGTTTATAAGCGGGCCGATTCAGCGTGAACTGCGCCTGAAAAGGAACGTCCTCCGTCTGTCCGCTGTCGAGATTCGCAACGCGGATTTTGCCATTGCCGGTGTACAAAACCCGGTTGGCGGACAACCAGGCTGCGGGGAAGGGAAAGACGTCGTCACCGGCGCCCGCCGGAGTTCCTGAAATCACCAGCCGGCTTATGTTTCTTGAAAACGCGATCCACGCGAGACGCTTACCATCCGGCGCCCAGGAAGGCGAGTTGAAGTGTGTTTCGGCGGGTGCCGACGCGATGGTGCGAACGACGCCGGACGTGTCAACGGCTAATACCTTCGTAGCGTTTGCCCCAACGCCGCTGACAAAGGCCAGTTCCGATCCGTCCGGAGACCAAGCCGGCTCGTATTCGTCGTCCGGCGAGGAAGTGCGCCGCTCCAATTTGCCCGTGGCCAACTCCACCACCCAGATGTCGTAGCTGCCTTGGAAAGCGCGATCGGACGAGAAGGCGATTTTGGCGCCATCGGGCGAGACGCGCGGCTCGCGATCGTCGCCATGTCCGGCGGTGATTTGGCGCAAATTCGTGCCATCCGGATGCGCGGTCCAAATGTGAAAAGTGCCGCCTTTGTAGGCCTGGAACGCGATGAGGTTGCCGGTGGGCGAATAATCGGGACGCGAAGGTTCGAGCAATGGGTCCGTGAGCCGCTTGGCCTTTCCGCCTTCGAAGGGCAGCGACCAGAGCGAACCCTGGAGGTCGAAAATGATGGTCTTATGATCCGGCGAGACGGTGGCGGCGATATTGGTGCCTTCATTAACCGTCACGGTGCGAATAGCGGACGTGGAGGTGGCTGCGAGGCTGCTAATAGCGGTGATCAGGGGCAGAACAAAACGTTTCAATTGAAACCTCAATCTCTTAAGGATGGCCCAAGCTAGGGCGAGGTTGAAAAGGGAGAGTTGGTAGCGCTAAAGGGAATCGAACCCTTATTTAAGCCTTGAGAGGGCTCCGTCCTAACCGTTAGACGATAGCGCCGCCGTTTGAACTCCTCTATTATACTCGCCAGGCAGCCCGGCCCTCCAGCCTGTTAAACTGAAGATTCGCTCGCGATCCGCTCCTGGGACGCCCGAGCCAACGGAAGGTAATCGACTCAAAATGATTTCAGCCACCCATCTACGTCCGGGCATGGTGATCAAGTTCAACAACGAGCTTTATTCCATCTTCAAAATGGAGCACCGCACGCCGGGCAACCTGCGCGGCTTTGTCCAGGTCAAGATGCGCAGCCTGCGAAGCGGCACCATGACGGAACACCGCTTTTCGTCGGAAGATCGGGTGGACCGCGCCGCGCTTGAGGAAATCGAGATGGAGTATCTGTACGACGACGGCGAATACTACTACTTCATGAATACCGAGAACTTCGAGCAGATGCACCTGACGCGTGACATTCTTGGTGACGCCATCGAGTATCTGGTTCCGCAGCTCAAGGTCAATATCGAATTCTACGAGGGCAAACCGATGAGCGTGGAACTGCCGCCCACCGTGGATCTTACCGTGGTGGAGACCGAGCCTGGACTCAAGGGGGCCTCGGTCTCGAATGTCACCAAAGCGGCGAAGCTGGAAACGGGACTGGTGGTGCAAGTGCCGCCCTTCATCAACGAGGGCGAGAAGGTCCGCGTCAGCACCGCCGAAGGCACCTACCAGGAGCGCGCTTAGCCGGGCCGTTTAGCCCGCAAGCTCGTAGTTGGTACTGCGGCCGCCGGCGTCGCCTCGGATCAGGATTCCGTAGTCAACCAAACTCAGGATATCCCGCAGAGCGGTATCCTGCGAGCTTTGGGTGAGCTTGCCGTATTTCGAAGTTGTCAGCTTGCCCTCGAAGCCATCGAGCAGTCGATTCACCACTTTGCGCTGTCGTTCATTCAGGGGCGTTGTAGCGAACGTCTCCCAGAAGCGGGCTTTCAAGAGCACGGACTTGAGCGCGGTCTGGGCGCCCTCAATCGCGCGCCCCAGGCATCCGAGAAACCAACCCATCCAAGGCGTAATGTCTAAGGTCCCGCTCTGGGTTTGTTCCAGGATGTCGTAGTAGGCATTGCGCTCCAGCTGGATCTGCGCCGACATACTGTAAAAGCGCTGTGAACTGCCTTCGGATCGCGCCAGCGCCATGTCGGTGATAGCACGCGCGATTCGTCCGTTGCCATCATCAAAGGGATGAATGGTCACGAACCAGAAGTGCGCGATCGCCGCCTTCACCACTGCGTCCCCCTCGGGAGTGGCGTTGAACCATTTGAGAAACGCTTTCGTTTCCGCTGGGAGCCGCCCGGCGGCCGGCGCCTCAAAGTGAACCTTCTCGCGGTGCGGCGGTCCCGAGACCACTTGCATGGGCCCGGTGCTGTCGTCGCGCCAGCGGCCAGTCTTGATCTTGCGCATGCTGCTGCGGCCGGTTGGAAACAGCGATGCCTGCCAGGCGAACAGGCGAATCGCCGTTAGCGGCTTATCATAGTGGCCGGTAGCGTTCAGCATCATTTCCACCACGCCTTCCACGTTGCGGTCGGCTGGTTTCAGAGCGCCGATGTCCACGCCGAGCCTGCGCGCAATCGATGAGCGAACTTGCTCGGTGTCCAGCCGCTCGCCTTCAATTTCACTGCTCTTGATCACGTCGGAAGTGAGAGTTTGGAGCACGGCCTCCGTTCGGAGGGTGAAGCCGAGCGCTTCCATGTGCCCGATCAGCCGTCCCTGCTGGAGCCGCACCGCGGCTAAAGGCTCCGCCAGTTGTTCCCGATCCCATTGGAAGCGAGGCCAGGACGTCCGCTCATGGATGTATATTCTCCGCATGTTCTGCGTAGATTATAGCCGGTATTCGCCGCAGGGAGCAAGTCTATTCGCCGCATAACATGCGGTGAATAGATGGCGTATTCGCCGCATGGCCGAGCTCTAACATGTGTTTTCAATGGTTTGGCGGAAGGTCTCGCCGCCGTTTTAGAAACCTGCTATTCTGATTCTGTCCTTGTAGAGGAGCGGAGACCATTAGTAGCCGGTCGCGTAGTTCCGGGAGTTTCGGAGCGCCGGCGAAAGGGGTTGGCAGTATCATCCGCCGAAATCGGCTGCGGCACTCCCGCCCAGCACGATTGGGGGGCGAGGCTAATACCTGCCCACTGTCATCCGGATCTCTGAATGCGAGATGGGGTGGAGCGCTACTGGGGAGCACGCAATGCGTCCGCGTGTCTTTCCTTCCTCCCTCCGCCATAACTTATGAATGTTTTTGAACTAACGCGCGCGTTGGTGGATGTTGAATCCATTACCGAAAACGAAGAACAGATGGGCCATGTGCTGTTCGCTCATGTGTCTGAGTTGGCCGCGCAGTTTGGCGGACGCGCCGAGCTGATTCCGGTGGAGCCGCGCCGCAACAATGTCTTCGCCTGGTGGGGCGAGCCAACCGTCACGCTCTCCACGCACATGGATACGGTGCCGCCGTTCTTCCCTTCGCGCGAAGACGACGAATTCATCTGGGGCCGCGGCGCCTGCGATACCAAGGGCATCATCGCGTCCATGCTGCACGCCGTGCGTGGGCTGCTCGAAGCAGGCGCACGAAATTTCGGGCTGCTGTTCGTGGTGGGCGAAGAGCGCAACAGCGCCGGCGCGCTATGCGGCGGCGAAGGATCCGCGCGGTTCGAAGTTCATCATCAACGGCGAGCCCACCGAGAACAAGCTGGCGCTGGGATCGAAAGGCGCGCTGCGTCTGGAATTGGTCGCCAGCGGCAGGATGGCGCACTCGGCCTATCCCGAGCTGGGCGAATCGGCGATCGAAAAGCTGCTGGACGCTCTGCAGGCCATCCGCCGAGTGCAGCTGCCGGTGGACAAGATCCTCGGCGCCAGCACGCTGAACATCGGAACCATCGCCGGCGGCCGCGCTCCCAACGTGATTCCCGATCGACGCGCGCGCGGAAATTTTCATTCGCCTGGTGGACGATGGCGATTCCACGCGCGCTGCCATCCGGCAAGCCGCCGGAGGCAAAGTAGAAGTCCGTGAGGTGCTCGACTATTCCAGCGGTGCACTTGGGTTCGCTGGTGGGGTTTGAGACCACCATGGTCGCCTTCACCACGGATATCCCGGCGTTCGGCGGCGCTTGGGGCCAGCCGTACCTGATCGGTCCCGGCACGATCCACGTGGCGCACACGCCCGAAGAACGCGTTCCCAAAGAGCAGCTGCTCGAAGCAGTCGAAATTTATCAAAGAATAGTCAAGCAGCTCTTATGAACGATAAACAAAATCGAAGTCGGAATTCTAGGCGCCACCGGGATGGTGGGCCAGCATTTCATCAAGTTTCTGCAGGACCATCCGTGGTTTGAACTCACGTGGCTGGGCGCGAGCGATCGCTCGGCCGGCAAGCCTTATCGCGAGGCCACGAATTGGCGCCTGGACGGCGCTATGCCCGCCAGTGTCCAGCGAACTCAAGGTGGAAGAGTGCAAGCCCGGCAACGCGCCGCGGCTGGTGTTCTCCGCGATGGACGCCTCGGTGGCCACGGAAATCGAACGGGCGTTTGCGCAGGCCGGCCACGTGGTCGTCTCCAACTCGCGCAATCATCGCATGGAGCCGGATGTTCCGCTGCTGGTGCCCGAAGTCAATCCCGATCATCTGAAGTTATTCCGCACCAGCAGCGCAAGCGCGGGTGGAAGGGCCAGATCGTCACCAACCCGAACTGCTCCACCATCGTGCTCACGATGGCGCTGGCGCCGCTGAAGCAGTTCGGCATCACGCGCGTCGATCGCCACCACCCTGCAGGCCATCTCGGGCGCGGGCTATCCGGGCGTGCCTTCCATGGACATCATCGCCAACGTGATTCCGTTCATCGGCGGCGAAGAAGAAAAGATGCAGCAGGAGACGCAGAAGATCCTGGGCGATTTCGCGGGCGATAGCGACTCCGTCCGCTGAGCGCAAGGTCAGCGCGCACTGCAATCGCGTGCCGGTCGTCGATGGGCACACTGTTGACCGTTTCGCGTTGAATTCGAGCGCAAGCCCTCCAAGGCCGATATCCTCCACGCTCTTGTCGAACTATCGCAGCGTGCCGCAAGAGCGCAAGCTGCCCAGCGCTCCGCCGCAACCCGTGCATCTATATGCAGGAAGCGGACCGTCCGCAGCCGCGGCGCGATGTCGAGCGCGAGCGTGGCATGGCCGCCTTCGTCGGACGGCTGCGCGCATGCCCGGTGTTCGACTATAAGTTCGTTGCGCTCGGCCACAACACGATTCGCGGCGCGGCCGGCGCGGCGGTTTTGAATGCCGAGCTGATGCACTCGGAAGGCTTGCTCGACTAATGATCGTCATGAAATTCGGCGGCACGTCCGTCGAATCCGCCGCGGCCATCGAACGCGTTGCCGGCATCGTGAAAGCCCGCCTCGACCGGAGGCCCATCGTGGTTGTTTCGGCCATGGGCAAGACCACCAACAACCTGCTCACGATCGCCAATCTGGCGGTCGGCGGCCAGCGCGACGAGGCGCTTCGGGAGCTGATTTCGCTGCGCGATTTTCATCTCGCGCGAATCCGGCATGGAGCGCACTGTCGACGAGCATTTTCAGGAACTGACGGAACTGGTGAAAGGCCTGGCCGTGCTGGGCGAACTGACGCCCCGCTCCATCGATGCCATTTCGAGCTTCGGCGAGCGACTGTCGAGCCACATCGTTACGAACTGCTTCCAGCATCACGGGCTGAACGCCGTACATGTGGATTCGCGCAAGGTGATTGTCACCGACCAGCGGCACACGCAAGCCGCTCCATTCTTCGACGAAACCTACGCGAAGCTGGCTGCGGCCATTCCCCCACTCGCCAAGCAGCAGGTCGTCGTGATGGGCGGGTTCATCGCATCGACCGAGAACGGCGTCACCACGACGCTCGGCCGCGGCGGGTCCGACTTCACGGCATCCATCGTCGGCGCGGGCGTTGGCGCCGAAGAAATTCAGATCTGGACCGATGTGGACGGCATGCTCACCGCCGATCCGACCGTTATCTCCGGCGGCCATCGCGTAAAGATGATCTCCTTCGCCGAAGCCGCGGAACTGGCTTATTTCGGAGCGAAGGTACTGCATCCCGCGACCGTGATGCCGGCCATCGAACGCAACATTCCGGTCATGATCTTGAACTCGCGGCGTCCGGAAGTGGAAGGCACGCGCATCCAGTCCGCGACAGTCGCGAGCACGAACGTAGTCAAATCGATCGCCTGCAAGGGCAACGTCACGGTGCTCAACATCCACTCGACGCGGATGTTCATGGCGCACGGTTTCATGCGGCGGATTTTTGAAGTATTCGACCGCAATCGAAACTTCCGTGGACATGGTGGCGACGTCGGAAGTCAGCGTGTCGCTGACCATCGACCAGCCCGAGCGCGTGGAGGCGATCCTCTCGGAATTGCGCGAGTTCGCCGAAGTTTCAGTGGACGAGAATCAGGCTATCATCTGCATTGTGGGTGAAAATATCGGACACACTCCGGGCGTTGCGGCGCGAGTGTTTGGCGCTCTCGGCGGCATCAATGTCCGCATGGTGTCGCAGGGCGCTTCCGCGTTGAACTTGGGATTTGTGGTGGCGGGCGCCCATCTCACTGCGGCTGTTCAGGCTTTGCATACGGAGTTTTTCACCGATCTTGATCCGGCGGTATTCGATGCCTAAGCTCGCGATCGTGGGATACGGAAAGATGGGGCGATTGATCGATCAGCTCGCGCCGGAATACGGTTTCGAAGTCAGTGCGCGCGTGGATGTGGATCGGGACGAACCGCTCGCGGGCGCCGATGTGGCTGTGGAATTTTCTGTGCCGTCGGCGGTGCTCGGCAACATCGCAAAGACCGCTCCTCTGCGCATTCCGATCGTGATCGGCACCACGGCCTGGCGCGAACACCTGTCTGAAGCCAAGGCGTTGATCGAAGCGAATAAGACCGCGCTGGTATGGAGCCCGAATTTCTCGGTCGGCGTCAATGTCTTCACGCGCCTGGTTGCAGAAGCCGCCCGGTTGCTCGCGAACGAGAAAGAATACGGCGCATGGGCTTGGGAGATCCATCACAACACCAAGAAAGACGCGCCTTCGGGCACGTTGATCCAGCTGGTGGATCGAATGCAGGCCGCCGGATACCAGCGCAACATCGATACCAGTTCCAGCCGTGCTGGCGCGCACCCTGGCACGCATGAGATAGGCTTCGACTCAGCCGCCGACACTATCACTCTGCGTCACACCGCGCGCAGTAGGGAAGGCTTCGCCCGGGGCGCTTTGAAAGCGGCACAATGGATTATCGGGCGTGAAGGATTCTACGAATTCAGCGACGTTCTGTTTGGAGGTTGAAATGTTATTTCACGGATGCGGCACCGCCATGGTTACTCCGTTCCGCAAGGACGGCTCTCTGGATGAACTGACTCTTCGCTCGCTGGTGAAGCGCCAGATCGAGGAAGGCATCAATTTCCTGGTGCCGTGCGGAACAACGGGCGAAAGCCCTACCTTCACTCACGCGGAACACTTGCGCGTGGTGGAGATCACGCTGGAGGAAGCCAAGGGGCGCGTCCCAGTGCTGGCGGGCGCGGGCGGTTACAACACCGCCGAAGTGATCGAATTGGCGAAAGAGATCAAGGCCATGGGCGCCGACGGGATTCTCTCCGTCACGCCGTATTACAACAAGCCCACGCAGGAAGGTTTATACCAGCACTACAAGGCGATCGCTTCGGCCGCCAGGCTGCCGATCATCGTCTATAGCGTTCAGGGCCGAACCGGGGTGAACGTTGAGCCCGCCACCTTGAAGCGACTTTCGGAGATCGACTACATCATCGGAGTCAAGGAAGCCTCCGGCAATATCAGCCAGATGGCGCAAGTGGTTCAACAAGTGCCGACTAGCTTCGCCGTCCTGTGCGGTGACGATTCCATCACCATTCCGCTGGTCGCGCTCGGCGGCCACGGCGTGATCTCGGTGGTCTCAAACGAAATCCCGGGCGAGTTCACCAAGCTGGTCCAACGCGCTCTGGCGAACGATTTCGCGGGCGCTCGCGAGGTGCAACGCCAATACCTGCCGCTCATGGAAGTGAACTTCGTCGAATCGAATCCGATTCCAGTCAAAGCGGCGATGGCGCTGATGGGATTGCTGGAGCCGGTGTGGCGATTGCCCTTGTGCCCGCCGAATCCAGCTAATCTGGCGAAGATCGAAAAGGTGGTGGAAGCCCTGGGTCTACTGGCTGGCCGGAGCGTCCATGCAGGCTGAGATCGAGAGACTGTTCGACCAACCACCTGCCACCTACACGGACGATCATTTTCAGCTCTTCCAGCGCTTCAAGCAGGCGCTCAATACCGGTGAAGTCCGCGCGGCTCAGCCTGCCCCCGGGACAAAAACTGGCTGGCGCGTGAACGCCTGGGTGAAAAAAGGGATTCTGCTGGGCTTTCGCATGGGATCGGTGGTCGACATGTCGATCAATTCCACGCGGCAGCCATGGTTCGACAAAGCCACGTTTCCGGTGCAGCATTTCACCGCCGATCGCGGCATTCGCATCGTTCCAGGCGGATCCAGCATTCGCGACGGCTGTTTCATCGGACGGGGCGTGACGTGCATGCCTCCGATGTACATCAACACCGGGAGCTGGGTGGGCGATGGCTCAATGATCGATTCGCACGCCCTGGTGGGAAGTTGCGCGCAGGTTGGAACGAATTGTCATATCTCGGCGGCGGCGCAGATTGGCGGCGTGCTGGAACCGGTAGGCGCGCTTCCGGTGATCATCGAAGACGAAGTCTTGATGGGCGGCAATACCGGAGTCTACGAAGGCACCGTGCTGAAGCGCCGCGCGGTGCTCGGTTCGGGCGTCATACTGAACCGCTCCACTCCAGTTTATGATGTGGTGCGCGGGGAGATCTATCGCGCCACGGACGAAGAACCGCTGGTGATTCCCGAGGACGCGGTAGTGGTCGCCGGGTCGCGCGCCATCACATCCGGGCCGGGCCTCGATTGGGGCTTGTCTTTGTACACGCCAGTGATCGTCAAGTATCGCGATTCAAAAACGGATACCAAGATTCAACTGGAACACTTGCTGAGATAGTCCAGCGTCGCGCCCGCCGTTTTCTCCCAGGTAAACCCAGCGGCGCGCTGTTGCGCGGCCTCGGTGGAGATTTTCCCGGACGCGAGCAGCAGCAGCGCATCTCGAATTTCCCGATCGCTCGCTGGATCGAAGAAATGTACGGTGGAACGCGCGATTTCACGCAGCGGCGGAATATCTGAGCACGCCACCGGAACGCCCGCGGCCATCGCTTCCAGCACCGGCATGCCAAAGCCTTCGAAGGTGGATGGATAGATGAAGCCCAGCGCGCCGCGGTAAAGCTCGTACAGTTGTTCCCTTGGAATCCAGCCGGTGAGTTCCACTGAGTCCGAGGCCAGGCTCTCGATTTCGCGGGCCGCAAATCCGCGCACTCCGGTGATCACCAGCCTAGGCGCGTTCTTGGTCTCGGCATGCACGCGCAACAACCGCGCCAGGTTCTTATGCGGATGTGTGGTGGATACGCACAGGAGATAATCGCCCGGCTCCCGGTGTTGCGCGATCTCGAAGAACTCGCGCTCCACGCCGTGGTGGACTACCTGCGGCGAATCGGCCGTAGTAGTGTTCGAGATCGTCGGCAGTGGCTTGGGAGACGGCGATCAACCCGCGCGAGCGCTGGGCCGAGGCCCACAGGAAAAAGTCCCAAAACGGCCGGTCGAACCAACGAAAATACTCCGGGTGGCGTTTGTGCTGCAAATCGTGAAACACCGTAACCATCGGGCAAGAGCACCCGAGCGGAGCGGTGAAACCTGGATTCAACAAGACGTTAATCCGAGATTTGCGAATCGCGAAAGGCAGAACCAGTTGTTCCCATAAGATTCGCGCCGGTCGGAATCCAGCGCTGACAGGCTGTTGCGCGCAAACGAAATTTGGCCGATCGGGAACCAGATCGGTGGTCTCGCGATTGGTAAACACGACGTATTGGTTCACCGCGTCGATATCGGCCAGCGCCCGCAACAGATTGCGGAGATAGATCTCGGTGCCACCCACGCCGCCGGGAATGAGGTAGAGGGCGTTGACGCCGATGCGCAGCATTGTTAGGAAATCTAGCGGCCCAGACGAGCCAAAGCTTCGCGCGCCGGTTGGTTATTTGGATCGAGCGCCAACACTCGCTGGTAATCGGCGACCGCCTGCGCCTGGTCTCCCTGAGCGGAATGTACGTTACCGCGGTAGTAATACGTCATCGCAAACCTCGGATTCCGTCTTCTGCGCGAGATCGAGAGCCGCCAATGCTTCCGGATATTTTCCGATCTTGCCGTATTCCATGCCGATTTGCGAATAGATATGCGCGGTCGGCCGTAGGATGGCGGATTGTTGCAGCTTGGCGATGGCCTGCTGCGAGTCTCCAGCACAATCGAGCGCCAGCCCCCAATCCAGCAACAAATCGTATCGCGGACTCTCGCCGGCGGCAATCTTCTGGTATTGCTCGGCCGCGTCGCTGCAACTTCCCGCGTCATATTCGGCGCGGGCCAGTTGGAATCGAGCCCGATACTTTCCAGGGGACTTCGCGACCGTATCTTTCCAGATGTCCACGGTATTGCTCCAAAGCAGATTCCTTTGGTAAGTAAAAGCGCCCTCGGCGACAAGTACTAAAGCCAGCACTCCGGCCAGCGCGTTGCGTGAAATCTTCCAGCGCCTTACAAATTCGAGAGTGACGAATAACAGGCCGATGAAAGGCAGGTACATGCGGCGCTCGGCCATGGGATCGCGAATCGGCACAAAGGAGGACGTCGGCGCCAGGAGAATCAGCCAGACGAACCACCCGTACGAAGCGAGCGGAAAGCGGCGCCGGTAGATCCACGCCAGCACGGTGACGATCAATAATCCGGCCAGGGCGAAGACCGCGCCATGCGCCATGATATTGCGCGATATTTCCACCTCCGGATCCACGTTTTGCCCAACGGGAATGAAGAACAAACGCACATAATCCCAGATCACGCGGCACTCTGTGAAGAAATACTGGTACCACTTGAGCCCGCGCATCCCGAAGCCCGCGGTGGGGTTGTGGCGCAGAATGGCTAAGATTTTCACGGATGCCAGGCCGACACCGATCGCCACCGGAAGGTAGAGTTTCCAGTTGCGCCAAATGGGCGCGACTGAGAACTCGAAGTTCCAGTAATAATCCGTTAGAAGGAACAACGCTGGAAGCACGGCGCTGTGCTCCTTGGACAATCCCGCCGCGGCGAACAACACCAGGATGCAAAGAATGCGCGGTATGGAGAGCGCGGCCGTCTGGCGATACAAGAAGACGACAAAAGCCGCCAACACAAAGAACACGCTGAGCGTTTCTGAACGGCTGGCGATATAACTGACGGATTCGGTTTGCGCCGGATGCAGGAGGAACAGTCCGGCAGCGAAGAACGAGAAAATCTCGAGGAAGGGCTTCTCGATCTTTGCCCAGCTCAAAATCTTGCGGACGGCCAGGAAAATCCAAATGCTGTTGAAGAAGTGCAGGAAAAAATTTACTAGATGGTAACCGAAGGAGCTTTCGGCGCCGGATTGCTGGAAGTTCAGCCAGAAGCTGAACATCAACAGCGGACGCATTTGGCGCAGCCAGCCCATCAGCCGCATGTTCGCAGCGTAGGGAAGCATATAGGGCAGGTGCATGTCGTCCAAAAGGAACGGGCCGTGAAGAGCGGGCCAGTACACTTCGAAGGCAGCGATCAGCGCGACGGCCAAGCTCGCTCCGTAAATCCACAGCAGGGGATTGGACTGCGATTCCGAAGTTGCGACGGCTGCCGCCGGACGTTTCGGCTTCTTGCTTTTGTTACTCTTCATTCGAACCAAGCGGGGATCCCGGCAGACGGCTTTGCAAATGAAATTCGACAATCGCGAGCCGCTGCGCCATGGCAATATTGGCGTCCTTCAGATCCGAGATGACCACCGATAGGCGATAAATCACGATCACGAAGACGCAGAAAATCAACAGCATCAAAGCGAGCGGCGGATCCGCCAGGCCCAACTGGCCCGCGATCCAGTTGAGCACGGAAGAAGACCGCGAGAGCACAAAGAGAATGACCGCCGCGGCCAGCCAGCTCACCGAATATTCGACCCGGATATGCGAGCGCCGGACCGAGAACAAGACCAGGGCCATCAGAAGAACGCTCAAGATAGTGGTTACGTTCAGCAGGCGCTCCATTGCTTTATTCCTTTCTTCTGCGGCCTTCAAACTTCAAGACGTTGACGAACACTCCCAGCAGGACGTGGAAGATGTAATACAGCGATTTTACCGCGGTGATGGTGCTGCGGCCGGTCTTGCGCGGGCGCATGCGGCAGGGAACTTCCTGGAATTGGAAGCGCCGGCGCTGCAAAACGACGAGAGCCTCGATTTCCGGATATTCCAGAGGGAAACTGCCGGTGAAAACCCGCAGGGCTTGACGGTTCACCCCGACGAAGCCGGAGGTGGGATCGTGAACCGGTTTCCCCAAAATGGGCCGCAGCACCAGGCGGAAGAACCAGATGCCGACGGCGCGCACGGAGTTCGTGTAGCCGCCGTTACCATTCTGAAAGCGCGAGCCGATCACCATATGACAGCCGGTTTCGCGCAGAACTTTCAGCAGATCGGGAATGTACTTGGGATCATGCTGGCCGTCCCCATCCACGCGGATGACATACTCGTAACCAAGTTCGTAGGCCAATTTGTATCCGGCCTGAACGACGCCGCCCAGTCCCAGGTGATAGGGCAAGCGCAGAACTTCGGCGCCGGCCGACCGGGCGCGTTGGTCTGTGCCATCGGTGGAAGCGTCGTCCACAACCAGAATCGGCACATCGGGCATCACGCCGCGCACCTCGCGAACCACGCCGGCGATTGCGCCAACCTCGTTCAAGGCCGGAATCAGAATCAGCAGCTGATGGGGCGCCCTGGCCTCCTTCACAGCGCAGCCACCTGGCGCGGGCCGATGGAGAAGCGGTGCATGAGCCGGCGAAACTGTTTCGATGTAAGGCGGCGCTTCATTTGGCGGCGCTGTCGCCAGATCTCCGGGAAGCGCGCAAGCAATTCCAGATGGGCGCGCAGCACGTACCACGGCAGCCGAGCCAAACTGCCGCCGTCGCGCTGGAATTCCGCCGCCTTCCCGCGGCCTTTGAGAGCGTACACGAAATGCCAGAAGTAGCGCGCAGTCGCGTAGAACGGCACCAGCAAGAGATCGGCCAATGTAAAATTCTTGAAGATCACGAACAGCCGATTGCGCTCCACATAATACGCCTTGAGCGCGGACGCCTTGCCCGCGGAATGCGAATAGCGATGTTCAACCACGGCATCCGGAACGTATAGGCATTCCCAGGCTGCCCAGCGTGCGCGAAGTCCCAGGTCGGTGTCCTCGCAATACAAGAAAAAGCTTTCATCGAAAAGTCCGATCTCATCCAGCATCTCGCGACGGTAAAAAGCTGCAGAACCGCTGGGCAAAAGCGCTTCTTCCTCCCGCGCGTACGATGCCGGCGATTCCAAATGGCCGCGCTGTTTGCTGCTTCCATCCAGGCACAGCAGCATGCCCGCGGAATCCAAGCGACTGTCGCCCGCCAGCCGGACTTGCGACGCGCACATGCCAAAATCGGGCCGCTGCTCCATCGCCGAAACCAGGGCTGCCAGCCAACCGGGATGGGCGATCGCATCATCGTTCAGAATCGCGAGAAAAGGCGCCTGCGATTGATGGAAGGCCTGATTCACCGCCGCTCCGAAGCCGACGTTTCGATCGTTTACGATCACGCGAGCGCAGCCGCTTGCTTTCGCCAGATGCAGGCCGCTGTTGTCCACCACGATCACCTCAAAATCGCGGAATGTCTGGCGCTCCAAAGAGGCGAGGCACTCATCCAGGGTTTCGTCCGCCGCCAAAGTAGGAACAACCACGGTCACCGTTGGGTGGATTTGGCCGGGTTCCATCTTGGGTCGCGCGAAGCAGACAAGCCCCAGGCCAATACATACGATAGGATAGTGGCTTGCACAGACATTTACTATACATTCTCGTGGTTAGTAGCGTCCTAGCGCAAACTCCTGGGCATCTCGGCGAGATCCGGCAACTCACCAACGGCGGTGAAAATGCCGAGGCCTATTGGGCGCCCGACGGGCAGCGGATTATTTTTCAATCCACGCGCGACAAGCTCCAATGCGATCAGATTTTCATCATGAATCGCGACGGGTCGAACCAGCACATGGTCTCCACCGGCAAGGGCCGCACCACCTGCGGCTATTTTCTGCCGGACAACAAGCATATTCTGTATGCGTCGACTCATGAGGCTGGCGACGCCTGCCCGCCCGCCGCCGATCGCAGCAAAGGCTACGTATGGGCCGTGTATCCGACCTACAAAGTGTATCTGGCCACCGATGACGGCAAGATTCTCAAAACGCTGGCCGGCGCGCCTGGATACAACGCCGAAGGCACGGTGAATTTCAAGAGCGGCCGCATCGTATACACATCGATGGAGTCGGGCGATCTGGATTTGTGGACCATGAAGCCGGACGGCTCCGACAAGAAGCAGGTCACCAAAAGCGATGGCTACGATGGCGGCCCGGTATTTTCCCGCGATGGCAAAAAATTGGTTTGGCGCGCCAATCATCCGCCGACGCCCGAGACCGAAAAGCGCTATCACGATTTGCTCCAGGAGAATCTGACCTCGCCGATGAAGATGGAACTGTTCGTTGGAGACAGCGATGGCAAGAAGACCAGGCAGATCACGAATTTCGGCTGCGCCAGTTTTGCGCCGACCTTCAGTCCCGATGGAAAAAAGATTCTTTTCGCATCGAACAAGCATAATTGCGACGGCCGGAAGTTCGAGCTTGTACCTGGTGAATACGGACGGGACGAATCTGGAACAGGTCACCGATTTCGGCGGGTTTACGGCGTTTCCGGAATTTTCGCCCGATGGGAAGACGATTGTGTTCGCATCGGACAAAGGCGCGAAGTCGCCGTACGAGTTCAACATCTTCACGGCGGAATGGAAGTGATGAGATCGTTTTGGCGATTTGCGTGGTCGCATGCGCGGCATTGGCCGACGCCCCCGCCAAGCTTACGCGCGACGACGCACAGAAGCTGAAGAACCCCGAGGCTTATTCCAAGAAATCCATCGATCGGGGCCGCACCCTCTTCCTCCAAAATTGCACCAGCTGCCACGGCGAGAACGGCAAGGCCGAAGGGTCGCTCATCGCCGACGCCACCGACCTGACCACGCCGAAGCTTTATAAAAGCGGATCGAGCGAAGGCGAGATTTTTCACAGCATCCGCGATGGCGCAGGCGATCAGATGCCCGCGTTTAAGTCGCAACTCGATAGCGAGACCGACATCTGGAACCTGGTAAACTTCATCCGCAGCCTGTGGCCGGAGTCCATGCGGCCGACGTTGCGGGACGACGGGAAATAGCCAGAGGAGGCTCAACATGAGCGAGAAACCCGAGACCAAAACCGCAGCGAGCGAACCGGAGTCGCGTCCGTCCCGCCGGGGCCTGTTTTCGTCCGTGGGAGCCGGTGCGGTAGCGGCAGCGATCGTGAACCCGGGCAGAATTTTCGCCGCGACGACTCCCGCCATTCCGTCCATCCGGATTCCCAAGGACATTACCGACAGCATCAGCGAGCAAACGCAGCTGGGCTCGTTTTCCGCAGAGAACGGAATGACGGGCGCTGAGGTGTTCGCCAAGACTTGCAAGGACGAAGACCTGGCCGCGCTGTTTTGCTGCCCGGGAAATTACCAGATCATCAACGCCATCTCGGCGGCGGGAATTCCGGCATTCGGCGGCCGTTCCGAAGGATCGATGACCTCGGCGGCCGATGGATTTTCGCGCTGCACCGGCGAAGTGACGGCGTGTTCAGGCACCGAGGGTCCCGGTTTCACCAACATGATCATGAACATTGCGGTGGCTCACCGGGCGCGCACGCCCCTGTTGGTGTTGGCGAGCAACGTGACCATCGCCACCGACGACCGTGAGTTCTTCATTCAAACCGGCTATCAGCAGCCAACTACCGAGGGGCTGAAGAAATACGGCAAGCGCTTGATCGCGCCGGATCGCGTCCATGAATATGCCGCCTATGCGTTTCGCAATTTGAAAACGGGCGTGCCTGGGCCGGTGCATCTGGATTTTCCAGGCGAGATTTATCGCGCACGTTTCAAAGATGCGTCGCAGCTGAAGGAATATTACGGCAAGGAGAAGTACCGCACGGAATCGCGGCCGCATCCGGCGCCCAAGGATCTGGCCCAAGCCATCGACATGATCCATCGCGCGGAGCGTCCGGTAATCGTGGCGGGGCACGGCGTGTTTTTCCGCAAGGCTTGGGAACCCCTGATGATCGCGGCCGAGAAGAACGAGATCGCAGTAGTCACCTCCGGCCCCATGCGCGGGCATTTTCCGGATGAGCATCGCCTGTCTGCCAGCCTTTCGCCCGATGCATTTATGAGCGCGGACCTGGTGGTCTTCGTCGGCCAGTACAGCATGCCGACCAAGCAGGAGTGGCGTTTCAATCCCGAAGCCAAGGCGATTCGCGTGAATCCCACGGGCGAAGATCTGGGCCGGAATTGGCCGCTTGATTTGGGAATCGTTTCCGACGAATCCGCGTTCCTAGAAGGACTGGCGAACGGTCTCCCGGCCAAGAAGCGCGATGCGTGGGTGGGCGAGTTGGCGGCAGCGCGCCAAAAGTATGAGAAGCGCTTGCTCGACGAATACGAGCAAGGCGTGAAACATAGTCAAGCCACCAACACGCTGCATCACGCGGTGGTGTGCAAGGAAGTGCACGATTTTCTGTACAAGGGCAGCATCGATCCCAAACAGACCGTGACCGGCTGGGGCGGCTGGACCATCGGAAATTGCGGGGCCCGTTGGTTGCGCGCTTATCGGCCAGGGCAAGAAGTAAACTGCCCCTATCAGTACTCGGCCGTGGGGCCGGATCTTGCGATGATGATCGGAGCTAGCGCGGCGGTGCAGTTGGGTGTGGGTCCGCAAGCGCCATACAAAGGCGCGCCAGTGGTAGTGATTACCAGCGACGCGGGCATTACCTACAGCATGTTCGAGCTGGATACCGCCGCCAAATACAAAATCCCAATCATTTGCGTGGTCTACAACAACAATGCGTGGGGCATGTGGCCCAGTGCCGTTGGAACGCCCCGCTCCATGCACATGTATCTTTTCCAGGAGAATCTTCGCTACGACAAAATGGCGGAGGGCCTGGGCGCGCGCGGCGAATATGTGCGCACCCAAGATGAGTTCCGCCGGGCGCTGAAAACCAGTTATGAAGTGGCGGCGAAGGATCGCGTATCAACCTTGATCAACGTGCAGGCGTTGAAGGACTTTACTTCTCAGAAAGACTACCCGCCCGGAAACATTATCAATCCCGAGCCGAGTGTTGGAGCGCTTGCCCACTAAAAGCTTGCCGACTAAGAATAGGCCAAGCCCTGGCGCCGTGACCATCGCGCAGGTTACCGGAATACTGGAAGGCTACGCCGCTAAGGCCGTTTTTCGCGGGTTCAGCGCGCACCCGGAGAGTAGCGGCAAAGCCATCTATCGGATGGTTTGGCACCACGACCGGCCGTTCGAGTTGTCGCTGGACGTGCCCGCCAAGACGCTGCGATTCCCGGCCGTGCTGCCGGGCGTGCCGGCGCGCTCGGACATGTATCGCGAGTTGCGAGCCTTCCTGAAATCGCGCCAAACAGACGAAGTGCCCGAGCATCGCCGTGTAAATCCCGCTAAGGCCCGCCTAATGTCGAGCAATCAACGCGGCGTCGTTTCACTGACCCTCACCGTGAAAGACGGCGACTTCGACTACGCTACGCGCAAGATCATCCACATCGTCCATGAGATCTTCCTGATCTTCTTAGTGGATGGCCCGCACTTCGAGTACATGGTGCAGCACCTCGGTCTCGATCCGGACAGATACTAGGCGCTCTACAGCTTCTTCAGGCGGATGCTCCGCACTTCCATTTTCATCGGCTCTCCGGTATGAAGCTGAATCCCGACCAATCCATCCAACTTGCGATTTACCGCGTCCTCATCGATCAGCATGCTCATCACACGGCCGTTCAGGATCTGGATCAGAACATTGCCGCGCGCGACGATATGGTACTGATTCCATCCCCGCGTGTTGATCGCGTTCTTCAGATCCGCGTCATTCCCCAGCGAGCCCAGTAAAATCGGCTTGGATCCGGATTCAACCCGTGCCACCTGTCCGCGCAAAGCCAAGAAGCCTCGCCCGCGTTCTTCATAGATTTGGCCGGTGTATTGTTGCGCCGCGTCGATATCGGCCTGATAGCCTTTCATGGCCCAACGGATGTCAGGCAGTTCCACGCTGCGATATTGGATGCCGCTATTGCCGCCGGTGAGCCGGTACTCGGCGTCGAGTTCAAAATCGGCGGGAGTGCCGTCGCGCCAGATCAGAAACGTGTTCTGCTTCGGCATGGCGCCCGGCTTGGTCTCACCGACGATCGCGCCGTTTTCCACTCGCCAGAATGCCGGATCTCCGTCCCAGCCGGCGAGAGACTTGCCGTCGAACATCGCTTGCGCCGGCGATAATCCCGCCGCCAGGAACAACAGCCCCGCCAGCTTAAGGTTGCGGGATACCCAATCCAAACGCATACAAGGTCCCGTCCTCGGTGCCTACATAAATGCGGCCGCCGCCCACCGCAAACGCGCTGAAATGCGAGAATCCGCGAATTGTGTCCGCGCTTGAAAACAGCACGTCCCCGGTGGCTGCATCCAGCGCGTAGAGAATGGCGTGCCCGGCTTTGGCTTTGCGGTCTTCCACTCCCAGCAAATTTCCGCTCGGACCGAACTGCACCGGAGAATCGCCGTCAGATAGGGCAAATACGATTCCATTCGCGATGATCGTGGGCGTCGGCACCGACATATTCAGCGAGTTCCAGGACGGCGTCAGGACCGGCTTGCCAGCCTGCTCTTCTACTTTGAACGCCATCACGCTGCCGTCCGGCGTTTCGCCATGTTGCTGAGCGAATTTGTTGTCCGTTCCCGGTGGTCCCCACGCCGGCGCGTAAAGCCAGCGCGTTCCGGCAGGATCTTCCCACGTGGAGAACGCGCCCCAAAAACCTTTCCCCGAAAAATTCACTTCGTCGTTTGTGAGCGGCGGGCTCCGATAGAGCGGTGTACGATGATCCGCGCCACCCAGGGCCTTGGTATCCAGCAGGAAAATGACGCCTTCCTTGCCGCTCGCGGCAGCCAGTTCCCAGCTCTTGAAATTGAAGACCGTGGGACCAATGCTTCCCATATCGAGATCTTTCTTCGTGATCCACACGCGGTTGCGCGGCGTGAAATAATCGGCCAGCTTCAAATCCTGAGGAGTCAGCGCCATCACCGAATCCGCCATCTGATGTTTCTCCACATCATAGGCTCCGTCGCCTGTTTCGACGATCAGCCGGCCATCGGCAGTAATGGCGGCGCCCGCGCGTCCCCATATACCGGCCCCGTTCGCGCTGCTGGCTTCGAAGTACGAAACCTTGTGATCCGCGCTGCTCAGATCCATCGCGTACACGCCCGACTTCACGCCGTTGCAGTTTTGCGACGTGGTCGTATAAAGCGTTCCGTTCACCAGATTCAAGCTCCACATCTTGGCGAAGGCAGGCACGAACGGCGTGGGCGCAAGCAAATCTTCCCCGCTCACTAAGTTGAAGGCGTGCAGCTTGCCGTCGCTGGCCAGCACGTATAGCGCTTGGCCGAATCCGGGTGCAGCGCCGCCCGTCCGCGGTACCGGACCAATGATCGGAGTTGCGGTGATCCCGTTCGGACAAAGCCAGCTATCTTGGCGCTGGGGCGTGCCTTCGGCAGCCAGCGCCTTCTCCCAAAAGATTTTCCCGCTGTCCCCATCAATGACGAAAACTTTGTTGGATGCGCCCGCCACCACCACCAGGTCCTTGATGCCTTTCGACGTCGCGACACTGGCGCGGACCACCGGCGTCGTCAGATTGCTGAGCGCTTTTGGCTCGCTGGGAAGCTTTACGCTCCACTCCAGTTTGAGATGCTTCACGCCCTCGGGCGTCAGATCAGTCTCGGTTTTGTTCCACCCGGTGCGCTGCGGATCGCCCCCGAAAGTCGTCCAACTTCCGCGCCCCGGCTGCGCCTGCGAAGCCATCGGAAAAATCAGCAGCGCAGGCAAGAGTTTCGCGAATGTCATCAGCGGGGCCAGTGTATATCCGGCTGTATGGTGGTGTCAAACGTATTAGCGCGCAGCCGGCCCGTGCGAGTATCATGAAAAATATGAATCGAGCCGCTGCTCTGCTGATATCGTTTATCGCTGCGTCCGTCACCCTGGTGCAAGCGCAAGACCTTCCTGCTGGTAAGGGGAAGGACCTGGTGGAGAATACCTGTGGAAGCTGCCACGGCCTGGATATCGTGGTTGCCCAACACGCCACCAAAGACGGGTGGTCGTCCATCGTCGACTACATGGTCTCGCGCGGAGCCACGGGAACGCCCGAAGAGATTGCGACCATCGTCGATTATCTGGCGAAGAATTTCCCGGCAGCGGCCAAGACCAACGTCAACAAGGCCACCGCGATGGACCTGCAGACTCAGCTTGAGCTGTCCGCCAAGGACGCCGAAACCATCGTGAAGTACCGCACCGACCACGGCAATTATAAGGATTGGGATGCGCTGGCCAAAGTTCCTGGAATCGATACGGCTAAGCTGACAGCCAAACGAGACAGCATCGTCTTTACTGAATGACCCGGCGAGACGCCCTCAAAGCAAGCGCCGCAGCGGTTCTAATTCCAGCCAGCGCTCGCGCCACCTCAGCCGGCCGCCTGAAGCAGTCTCTTGCCCGCTGGTGCTACGCCAAAATCCCGATTGACGACCTGTGCCGCGCCGCCGCCAACGTGGGAATTAGTGGCATGGACCTGGTAGCGCCCGACGATTGGCCGGTTCTCCGCAAGTACGGCATCACTCCCTGCATGGTGCAAGGAGTCGGCACGTTCAATGACGCCTGGAACAACAAGGCGCTTCATGACAAGCTGGAAGAACAGGCCAAGACAAGTATTCTACGAGCCGCCGACGCCAAGGTTCCCAACGTCATCACGCTATTCGGCGCGCGCCGCGGAATGAGCGATCAGGAAGGCATCGACAACTGCATCACCGGCCTGAATCGCGTCAAGAAATTCGCCGAGGATCACGGCGTAACGCTGTGCGTCGAGCTTCTCAACAGCAAAGTGGATCACAAGGACTATCAGGGCGACCACACCAGCTTCGGCGTGGCCGTGGTGAAGGCGGTAGATTCGCCGCGCGTGAAGCTGTTGTACGACGCCTATCATATGCAGATCATGGAAGGCGATTTGATCCGCACCATTCGCGACAACATCCAGTACATCGCGCACTTCCACGTAGCAGGCGTCCCCGGCCGCCACGAGATCGATGACACCCAGGAAGTGAACTGGCACGCAGTGGCTAAGGCCATCGCGGATCTGAACTTCCAAGGCTACATCGCACAGGAGTTCGTGCCGACGCGCGATCCGCTGACGTCGCTGAAGCAAGCCGTCGACCTACTCACCGTCTAACGTTGTAGCGTGGGGCAGACCCCCAGGTCTGCAGCCGACGCCCTCGTCGGCTTTCTTGGTTCGGATCCCTGCTTTACTTCACCCCTACCGTCCGCCATCCCGACGCATAATTCTCCCTCGCGGTCTTGGCATACGGCACGGGGCTCACCACGGCGCGAATCTCCGTCTGCTTGTGGCGCTCCACAGTGGCCTTCTTCGTCCCGCCGTTTTCTTCGCCCCAAACCAGCGTGACCTCGGTGCCGATCTGGACGTCGTGCTCCACAATCCCAAGCGATAGCATCGAGCCTTCGTTGTAACTATAGCCGCTGAACATCGAAAGCCCCGCCAGCTTCCCGCCGATCAAGATCTGATCGTAAGAAGCCGAGGCGTAATTAGACAACGGCAGATCAATGTACTTATTGCGTTCTTCAATCGGCCCGAACATGGACCTCTGCACTCTCGCGACATCGTCGGAGTTCCACGCAAACGTCACCTTCTTGCGCTGCGGCTCTTTCGAAATCTTCTCCAGAGCTTCCCGTCCGATAAAGTCATGGTCGAATTTCACGAAAGGTCCATAACCCATCTCGTACGGTGTCACATAGTAATCCGCGATGTTCTTCGACACGTAGCTGCCGCCCAAAGATCCCGTGCCCTCGTAGCTGGACGCCGGCAACCACTCGCGATACGCCTTCATCTTGTCGCCCGTGTACACGGCCGGAAGCGGCGAAGGAATCCAGCCTGACTCCAGCGTGTTCGTCGCGTAGGCGCGGGCGCCCACCTGCACCAGGCCAAATTCCTTGCCCGTTTCCACGATCACGGAGCGGATCTCTTCACGCTCCTCATACGGACCCCAGATTTCCAGCCCCGGAGCGCCGGCCATGCCGTGCCGCAATGCGCGAACCTTCCGTCCGCCGATCGTGATGTAGCCCATGTCGAAAAATTTGATTTCGGGCGGCGGCCCGCCGTTCAGTTTCTCAATCACTTTCCAGGCGTTTGGTCCTTGAATCTGGTAGCGGTAGCAAGTGCGAATTACCGCTTTACCGCCGGGATTCGATGGCGATCGATTATCCAACTCGGTGGTGACATTGAATCCGCCCTTTTCCGCTTGGAATTGGATCCAGCTGGCAGCCGGCGCGCGCCCCACAAACACCAGCTTGTTGGGCTCCAGGTGAAACAGGATTCCGTCCCCGATCACATGGCCGTCGTAGCTGCAGGGAGCCAGTTGCTTGGCTCTGTCCACGGGAAATTTGGCGAAGCTGTTGAACCCCAAATACGATGCCAGCTTCACCGCATCCGGCCCTTCCATGTACACGTTGGCCATGTGGTGGCTCTGGTCGAAAAGAACGCAGCTGTCCCGCCACGCGCGTTGTTCATCCCGCCAGTTCGAATACTCGGAGGGGACCACCGGGTAGACATAGGCGCCGATCTGCGAATTGCGCAAAAGATCCACGGGATTCTTCGTCTTTAGGAGCTCTTCCAGGCTTTGGGGCACAGCGTGATAATTCCTTTCTATTAGCGCAGCGGTGTTGCCGCGTCCGAACACAAACGCACCAGTCTATCACATGGAATGCGTCCAATCTATTGTGTTTCGTGCCTTCGCGAGGCTTCGGTATAATGGCCCTGCCAATGAAGATCGATCTCTTTAATCACTTTTTCCCGCCCCGTTACGCGCGCGACGTCATTGAAGCCGGGCTGGCCGGCAAAGACATGGGAAAACGCGTCCGCAACGTGCCCACCATCGCGAATCTGGACGCGCGCTTTCGCGTCATGGATGAGTTCGGCGAGTATTGCCAGTTTCTTACGCTGCCCGCGCCGCCCATGGAAACCATGGCTTCGCCCGACAAGTCGCCTGAGTTTGCGCGCATCGCAAACGACGGACTGGCCGAACTGGTGGCGAAATATCCCGATCGCTTCATCGGTTTCGCTGCCTCGCTGCCGATGAACAACGTCGACGAGTGTCTCAAGGAAATCGACCGCTCCGTCACGCAACTGGGCGCGCGCGGTTTTCAGATTTACACCAATGTGGCGGGCAAGCCGCTCGACGCGCCCGAGTTCGCGCCGTTGTTTGAAGACGCCGCTCGTCGCGATATCCCCATCTGGATGCACCCCGCGCGCGGCGCCGGTTTCCCGGATTACGCCACCGAATCCAAGTCGAAATACGAAATCTGGTGGACCTTCGGATGGCCCTATGAAACCAGCGCCGCCATGTCGCGCATCGTGTTTTCAGGAATGTTCGACCGCTGGCCCAATCTCAAAATCGTCACGCACCACATGGGTGGCATGATCCCGTATTTTGAGGGCCGCGTCGGCTACGGTTGGGACGTCCTGGGATCGCGCACCTCAGACGAAGATTACGTCTCGCTGCGCCAATCCATGAAGAAGCGGCCGGTGGATTATTTCCGAAATTTCTATGCCGATACGGCTCTGTTCGGCGGCCAGGCTGCCACCAAATGCGGCCTGGATTTCTTCGGCGTGGATCACTCCGTATTTGCCTCCGACGTGCCGTTCGAACCGGCGCCCGGCCTCTTCATTCGCGAAACCATCCGCTGTGTCGAAGGTCTGGAAATCAGCGCCGCGGATAAGCAAAAAATCTACGAAGGCAACGCCCGCCGTCTATTAAAGATCGAGGCGCCGAAGTAGAAGCTACTTTGCTTTCTTCTGCTTCTGTTGGCCGACGCGGATCTTGAAGGTCTGCGCCTTGGCTTCCTGGAACGCCTTGTGATCGTGACGCGCCACGGCATCAGTCAGATACCCGTCCACATTGGCGTCCTTGGGTAGCACCGCCATGATGGTGAAGGCCTCGTTGCAGGTGGGGCAGTACGGCCGGAACCGTTTCACGTTTGGAATTGCCATAACACATTCAGAATATCACAGCCATCGCACTGACGAAAATTATGGCCCGCTAGGCTACCCTAAGATACCAATCATGTTTTCGAGCGCGGTCACCGCGGAGAACGTCAAGCAGGCCGTCAAAACAGCCATCGCCGGCATCGTTTCCATATACATCACCCGGCTTTTCCAGCTTCCGGACGGATATTGGGCCGCCTTCAGCGCGCTTATCGTCATGCAGTCCAATGTTGGCGCCACTCTGAGCGCCTCCCGAACCCGCCTGGCCGGAACCGCTGTCGGCGCGGTGATCGGCGGGGCTTTTGTGGCGCTATGGGGCTCGAACATGCTTGCGTTTGGGGTCGCGGTGGCCATCGCCTTCGTTGTGTGCACCGAACTGCGTCTGGCCGAGAGCCAGCGTCTGGCCACCGTAACTGTCGCTATTATCATGCTAGTCGAGCCACACTGCGGCGGCCTGGGTAGTTGCGCTGCACCGGTTCACGGAGGTGACGCTCGGTATTTTGATCGCGCTGGTAATCTCTCTGACGCTGTGGCCCAATCATGCCCGCGGAAGTTTGCGGCAGAGTCTGGCCGCCGCGATAGAGAAGCTGGGCGCTTTATATCGCGAGTTAATGGCCCACAGGGCCGCACTTGCAGACCCGCTGGACAAATTGAAGACGCAAGTTTCAGACGTGTTCCGCCGAAACACCGCGCTGCTCGAAAACGCGCTCCAGGAAGCCTTCGGGCCCATGCGCGAGCGCGAATCCCTGGCCCTGCTGGCCGCGCAGGTAGACCGCATTCGCCAGGCCCTGGAAACTATCGAATTTGCACTCCGGGATGGCGCCGCGGATACCTATTTCCGAACGTTTGACGCGGAGTTGGAGCAAGTGCACGCCGCCAATGCCGCCGCGTTTATCTGGCTGGCGAACAGCATCCGCAGCGGCCAGGCCGAATCGCCCTGGCAGGAATTAATGCCGGTCATCGCAGCGCTGGAGGCGAAGGCTACCCTAGCGCGAAAATCCGGCGCGACGGCCAGCTATCCCCTGGACGAAATTCTGCGTTTCTACGCGTTGTTGCTCAGCTCCAGGAACCTGGCTCATGAGTTGGAGCTGGCGCGCGCTTTGGAATTGCCGCTAAACGAAGGTAGACGAATGTGAAGGACTCGTTCGCGGTCACGCTCTTCCGCCAGGTTTCGCGTTCGTGCCGACAACAGGTCCCGCAACCCAATCATACCCAGTAGCTTCCGTTTGTCGCCGCGCTCCACCACCGGGAAGTGCGTCAAACCGGTTTCCGCCATGCGGTAGACCAGCACGCGCAGCGGCTCGTCGGGATACGCCACAACCACCGGATCGGCAGCCGCCTCAGCCAGTGTTCCGCCGGGCAATTCGCAATGCTTCCATCCACTTCTGCGTGCCCTTCCTCGTAATGACGCCATGAAGTACCCGGTCTTCGTCCACTACTGGGTAGAGATATTGCCCGCGCGGCCGGTGTTTGGCGTTGAGCATCGCACGAACTTGGTCCAGCGTCCCGTCCGAGGGAAACGCCACCAGATTCGTATTCATCGCATCGCGCGCAAACAGAATCTCCAGCGGATCAACGGCATATTCCCGGCTCAAATGATAACCGCGGCGCGCCACCTTCTCCGTCAGAATGGATCGCTTAAGCACTAAGCACCGTAAAGCCGTGCGCGATCACGCTGGCCACCAGCAGAGGCAGCAAAACATTGACATCGTGCGTCAGTTCCAGCGCGAAAATCACGCCCGTCAGAGGCGACCGCATGGTGCCGCCCAGAATCGCCCCCATGCCGATCAACGGCCAAAAGCCCGCGCCTTCGTTGGGCAGAAACATGGCCTCGATGCCACCCAGCGCGCCACCCATCATCAGCAATGGCGCCAGAACGCCGCCCGATGTTCCGGAGCCCAGCGATACCGCCCAGATCACCGACTTCACCAGCAACACGCCCAGAATCACGGTTGCGTGCCGACGTCGCCTTGCAGCAACGTATCAATAGAGTCGTAACCCACCCCCAGAGCCTGCGGGAAAATCAGCCCGCCCAGTCCGACAACGAGTCCGCCGATCGCCGGCCACCACATCCAGTGGATGGGCAGTTTTGAGAAACGAATCTTCAGCAGCGTAAACCGCGCCGGTCAACAAAGTCGCGAGCGCGCCCGCCAAGAGCCCGCAGATCACGCAGCCCAGCAGTCCTTCAGGACCGATAAACACCGGATGAGCCGCGACACGGGAAATAGTGGTCCAAGGCCCAGAATGTACCGGCGTGCGGCTCCCGCGGTGGCACTGGCCAACGCCACCGGTATTAAACTGCGAGGTTTCCATTCGAAAAGGAGACAGCTCCACCGCCAACAACACCGCCGCGACCGGTGACGCAAATGTCGCTGACATGCCCGCGGCCGCGCCCGCTACCAGCAGAGTCTTACGCTCCACGCTGGTCAAATGGAAAAATTGCGCGATCAGCGAGCCGACAGCGCCGCCTGTCATGATGATCGGCCCTTCGGCGCCGAACGGGCCGCCGCTGCCGATGGAAATCGCCGACGAAAGCGGTTTCAGGATCGCGAGCCGAGGCTGGCACTCGGCTCCCATTAATAAGGATCGATTCCAGCGCTTCTGGAATTCCGTGCCCGCGAATTCTCTCCGAACCGTAGCGCGCCATCAGTCCGATGACCATCGATCCGGCCACCGGAACCAGGATCGCCCAGGCTCCCAGCGTGTTTCCGGCCGGCGAGACCAGAGCCGTGTTCCAACGATGGTAATAGAAAAGATTGGTGAAACAGACCGATCAACCGCAGCAGCGCCCAAGCAACTCCCGTGCTCAGCAGCCCGATCGCGATAGCCAGCAGCGAGATGCGGAATTACCCGCATGTCGGTGGTGAAATCGCCGAGTTCAGCCGCCCGCGAATGTTGCTTTTTCAAGCCGCGGCTCCCCGCTTGGCCCGATGCTGCCGGGCGATGGATCCAAGGGCCTTAGCAAGGCGCGGCCCGGCTGTTTCCAGCTCCTGATGATGCGCCAGCGAAAGCTTCTGCAAGCACGGCTGCTCCGGATGCAGTCAAGCGCACAATTACTTGGCGGCGATCCTGCTGGCTCGAGTCCACGAACCACCAGCCCATTCTTTTCCAGCCGGTTCACCAGTTCTACGGTGCTGTGGTGTTTGAGTTGCAACCGTTCGGCCAGTTCGCCAATGGTTGGCGGTGGTGCCGTCCGGCAATCCCTTAATCGCCAGCAGAAGCTGGTGCTGCTGCGGCTCCATTCCCAACGCCCGAACTTGTTCTTCACTGAAGCACAGGAAACACCGGACTTGATGCCGAAATTCGGCCAGCGCGCGGTACTCTTCAATGGTCACATCCTTCATGCATTTGTATCGTAACACGATATAAAGCGGGCGAAACAAACATTGCTCGGTACTTGCTTGCCCGCACCGGGGAATGATACAACCCTACTCATGAGTCGTGAAGGCGAACTCCGTCGGCACACCCGATCTGCCAAGTCGGCGCCGGTGCACGTGGTCTGGAAAGACCGCCAGGGAGTGGACAATATCACCCGGGGCACCATCATCGATGTCTCCGAATCCGGCATCCGTGTTGAGCTGCCCGAGCCGCTGGAGAAGCAAAGCTACGTGACGCTGCAATGCACCAGTCTGGGATTGCATGGTTCAGCCTCGGTCCGCACCTGCACCCGCAAAGGCCTCAAGTACGTGGTCGGCTTGGAGCTCGCCGGCGGGCTCAAGTGGAAGCCGAAAAGCTAAAGGTCCGCTACTTCGCGCGTCCTTTGAACCCTTCCGTGGCCGTGGGAATTTTGTAAATGGTCATCGCGGTGTTTCGGACCCCATCCGGCGTCTTGATCTCCTGACCGTTAGCGTCCAGCGCGCCCAGGCAGGCCGCGTACAGCGTCTTTTTGCCGGGGCCGGAGAACGCTACGCTGATCACCGTGCGTGGGGTTGGAATCATGCCCAGGTATTTTCCTTCCGGACTGAACACCTGAATGCCGTTGGCGGTATCAAAGATGCGGCCTTTCGAGTCGATTGCCATGCCGTCGCCGTTTCCGCCACCTTCCAGCTTGCCGAATTCCCGTTGATTCTTCACCGAACCATCCGGCTGTACATCGAAGGCCATGATCACCGGCCCGTTGGTGACATACAGCGTCTTCTCGTCCGGGCTGAGATTGATCCCGTTGGTTCGCAGATTCTCGCCGATGCTGCTTACCTGGCCTTTGGGACTGATGTAGTACGCGCCGCCGCTAGTGAAGTAAACTCCGCCCTTCTTATCGGCCACCAGGTCATTGACACGGCCCAAGCCCTTTCCCATGAAGCTGTCCGCCAAAACCTTGCGCTCGGGAGTAAGAGCGGCGATGTCGGTCGGCTCGTTGCAATCCGCCGGTTTAGTGCCCATGTGACCGCCTGGATCCGTGCACGTCCGCTCCACCACCAGAATGCGGCCCTTGGGACCAATCGCGATCGCGCCCGCACCGTGACCGTTGGATAGAAACACCGAGAACTTATCGTTCTTGTCGAGCCGATTGATGTGGTTAGTCTGCTCCTGCGCGAACAGCAGGCCGTCTTTGAAGCCCACAATTCCATCGGCGTTCTCGTTACCCTGCCATACCAGCTTCCATTTCGCCCCGGCTTCAATCACTCCTGGAATTGCCGTGATCGTCACCTCTTTGGCCGGCGGAGGCTGGGGGAACGTTCGAGGCTGGGCTACCAGTTGGCCGAAGGACAGAACGGACAATATCAGAAGCGGGGTCGGGAAGGAAACGCGCGTAGAGGACATGCAGATGTTATACCGCGCGGCCCATGCCGCCGCGAAATCCAGGAGTCCTCTTGCCCTTTGGACATCACCTGAGGTAACAATATACCTTATGCCCTACCGAGTCTTCTGGGCGGCATTACTTGCGCCCGCTTTGGCGCTCGCCCAAGCAACCCCTCCCGCCACTGAAGCTCGCCTTGCCAATCTGGAGGCAGCCGTCAAATCCGCTCAAAGCGCGGGCGACAACGCCTGGATGCTGGTCAGCGCCGCGCTAGTTCTTATGATGACCGGCCCCGGCCTGGCGCTTTTCTACGGCGGACTGGTCCGGCGCAAGAACGTCCTCAGCACCATGATGCACAGCTTCGTACTGATGGCCGTCGTGACAGTGCTCTGGGCCATCGTCGGTTATAGCCTGGCGTTCGGGGAGGGTTCGCCTTTCCTCGGCGACCTGCGCTACCTGTTCCTGAACGGCGTCGGGCGGCGCCCCTAATGCCGACTACGCCGCCACCATCCCGCAGCAGACCTACATGGTCTACCAGCTCATGTTCGCCATCATCACGCCCGCGCTCATCTCCGGCGCCTTCGCCGAGCGCATGAAATTCAGCGCCATGCTGCTATTCAGCGTCCTGTGGCTGTTCATCGTCTATTTCCCGCTGGCGCACATGGTCTGGGGCAAGGGCGGTTTGCTGAACGCGTTTGCGGGCGGCAAGATTCCCTGTTTCGATTTTGCCGGTGGCACGGTGGTTCACATCAGTTCCGGCGTATCCGCGCTGGTGTGCGCTCTCTATCTGGGCAAGCGGCAAGGCTACGGGTCCGAGCAGATGAAGCCGCACAACCTGGTGCTCAGCGTCATCGGCGCCTGTCTGTTATGGGTCGGCTGGTTCGGGTTCAATGCGGGCAGCGCCCTGGCGGCCTCGCCTTTGGCCACCAGCGCGTTTGTGGCCACGCACTTCGCCACTGCCTCGGCCGCGCTCGGCTGGCTGTTCATTGAGTGGATACACAACGGCAAGCCCAGCGTATTGGGCGGAATCTCCGGCGCCGTCGCGGGATTGGTCGCCATCACCCCGGCCTCCGGCTTCGTCAAACCCTTTCCCGCCCTGCTCATCGGATTCATCGCGGGCATCGTGTGCTTCTTGATGGTCACCACGGTAAAGAGCAAGTTCAAGTACGACGACACCCTGGACGCTTTCGGAGTGCATGGCGCAGGCGGAACCATCGGCGCGCTCCTCACCGGCGTCTTCGCCACCATGGCCGTCAACGACACGCTCAAGGACAGCGCCGGCAAAACCCTCCCGCTGGGATGGGTGGACGGACAGGCCGGTCAGGTGCTGAACCAGGCCATCGGCGTGGCCATCTCCTGGGGCCTTGCCATCGTCGGGACGCTCATCATTCTCAAGATTTGCGACGTCCTGATCGGCGTCCGCGTCTCACCCGAAGACGAGTTGGAAGGCTTGGACGTCAGCATGCATGGCGAGGAAGGTTATAATTTCGAAGCGTGAGGATCGCGTAAGGACAACACCCAGCCATGAAGAAGATCGAAGCCATTATCCAGCCGCATAAACTCGAAGACGTCAAAGAAGCCCTCAAAGGCATCGGAATCGATGGCATGACCATCTCGGAAGTCCGCGGCCACGGCCGACAGAAGGGCCACAAGGAAGTCTATCGGGGCATGGAGTACCAGGTAGACCTGCTGCCCAAGGTCAAAATTGAGATGGTGGTTTCCGACGACCGTTCCCAGGAAGTCATCAAAACCGTAGTCGCCAGCGCGCGTACCGGCAAGATCGGCGATGGCAAGGTCTTCGTATTCGATGTCGCCGAGGCTATCCGCATCCGTAACGACGATCGCGGCGACGGCGCCCTTTAGCCAGGTTTTTGGGCGCCATTATCTCCCGTAACATCCGCAACAAGGCGAACGTCTTGTTAAATATTTGCTACGCTTTCTTGTAACAACATTAGTCTTGATCGATTGAGCGTGCCGAGCGTACAGTAAAAGCGGGAAAATGGATCAGCCAAACGAAGTTCAACCTGCCGTCACAGATGTCTCTCCCACCCGGCGCGCTTTTTATACCGTCTTCATTAATGGCGCCATGAGCCTGATCGGCTTGGCCCTGGCGGTTCCGGCCGCCATCTACCTGCTCTTCCCGCCCAAAGTCCGCAAAGGGCAGCAATGGGTAGAAACCGCCGATTTATCGAAAATTCCCACCGGCACTCCCACCGAAATCGCTTTCCAGCGCACCCGCGTCGACGGCTGGAAGGTCAGTAAGGAGAAGGCCACCGCTTGGGTGGTAAAGCAAGCCAACAATGATGTGGTCGCCTTCTCGCCCATCTGTACCCACCTGGGCTGCGCCTATCATTGGGACGATCCCAGCCACACCTTTATCTGCCCCTGCCACACCTCGGTCTTTTCCATCGACGGTAAGGTGCTGGGAGGCCCCGCTCCGCGCCCGCTCGATCGCTTCATGACCAAGATCGAGGCCGGCAAACTGGAAATAGGTCCCGTGGAGCCGCAGGCTTAACCCGCCATGCGCACCATTATCGACTGGCTGGAACACCGCACCGGCATCGAAAGCGCGGTCAAAAGTTTCCTGTACGAGGAAATCCCTGCCTCCGCCGGATGGCACCAGATCATCGGCAGCATTGCCGTCTTTTTCTTCGTGATTCAGGTCTTCACCGGCAGCCTGCTGGCTTTTAATTACGCCCCTACGCCCGGCGAGGCATACGACAGCGTGAAGTACATCATGACCGAACTCACGGGCGGCCCGCTCATCCGCGGCCTGCACCATTGGGGCGCCAGCATGATGTTGATCATCGTGGTCCTGCATATGATCCAGGTCTTCATCTACGGCGCATACAAGAAACCGCGCGAAGCCACCTGGATGGTCGGGGTCACGCTCCTGCTCATCACCCTCGCGTTCGGCCTCAGCGGCTACCTCCTGCCGTGGGACAATCGCGCATACTTCGGCACTGTAGTCACCACCCGCATCGCATCCCAAGCACCCGTTCTCGGGCCCTATATTCTGCGATTGCTCGGCAGCCAGGGCGACAGCGTCGGCAACGTCACCTTTTCGCGATTTTACGCGCTCCATACCGTACTGCTTCCGCCTCTGACCCTCATCCTCATCGGCATTCACATCTATCTGGTGCGCAAGCATGGCGTGGCCGCCGCTCCGGGCGACTTCGCGCCGAAACGCCGGTTTTTCCCAGAGCAGGTGTTCAAGGACACCGTCGGCATCGCGATCGCATTTATCATTTTGTTCATCATGGCTATCGTGGCCAAGGTTCCCCTCGAACGCTTGGCCGATCCTACCGACACCGCTTACATCCCGCGGCCCGAATGGTACTTTTTGTTCCTCTTCCAGATGCTAAAGTTCTTCAAAGGGCCTTTAGAAATCGTGGGCAGCGTAGTTTTGCCCGGCGTTGCGGTTCTGGCGCTCTTTCTGATTCCCTTCATCGACCGCGGGCCGATGATCCGGCTCGGAAAACGAACATTCGCCATCTCCTTTGTAGTTCTCGCGGTCATCGCCTGGACCGGCCTCACCGCCGCCGCGGTTGTAACGACTCCCAAGAACCAGGAATCGGCGGACGATAGCGAGACGCCTGCCACCGAAACTCCGGAAGCTGCCCCCGCCGCTTCCACGTCCCCCAGCGCCTCAGCGGCCTGGCAGCGTCTGACGGCCGAGGAATTGGCAGGCCTCGGATTCTTCAAAAAGCAGGGCTGCACCAACTGTCATCAGGGCGCGGGCCAGAGCGGCATCGGTCCCGATCTCACCAAGATGCCGGCCGAGCACCGCAATGTCGCTTGGATGGTTCCGCATTTCAAGAACCCTTCGAAAGTGGTTCCCGGCAGCATCATGCCGCCCGTCGATTTGAGCGACGCCAATCTCAATGCTCTCGCCCTCTTCGTGCTGACGCTCACGCCCGAAAATGAGCAGGCCCTCGAAGCCGCCCCGGATTTCGCCACCCACGGCGCCATGGTCTATCAATCCAACCATTGCGACGCCTGCCATCAGATCAACGGGGTTGGCTCCAAGCTGGGCCCGGCGCTCGACGGAGTCGGCTCGCGCCACGATCGGCCTTGGCTGGAAAAGCACTTCGCCGACCCCGCCGCCGTCTCCAAAGGCTCCATCATGCCGCCCTACAAATTCAGCGCGCCCGATCTGGACGCCCTCTGTAAATACCTGCTGCAGTTGCCCAAAGGCGCCTAGGGGTCACTGCGTAACTGCAGTCGTCATCGGCCAGTTGCCGTTATACGGCGGCCAGTTCGGCATGGGAGCCTCGGCCGGCGGGTAAAACATCACCGCATGAATGCTGCGGATCCGGTTATGGTCGATCGCGAACCATTCGCTCAGCACGTTCCTGCGCTGCACCGTTCCCGGCCTCCGGATGAACACGCCCATCCCCAACACTACCCCGGCTTCCTCATCTACTAACGGGAAGCGCCGCGCCGCCACAAATGCAATGTTGAACCCCTGCAGGTTCGACGTGCAATCCGTTTTGGCGCTTGAGCTACCCTCGGTTCCCGCGGACGTGCTGGTGCGGCTCGTAACCAGGACGGGTCTTCCGGTAACCGTGAAGCCGTTCTCGATACGAACGCACCCGGCATGCGCCTGAACCAATGCTCCGTCGTGCGTCGACAAACCATCGAAGTAGCTGTTGGCAATCCCCGCCAGCGCTTCGCGAGGCAGCCGTTCCCCTGCGGGCAAAACTCTTTCGGGAGGCGGATTCGCAATGAGATTATCCGGATCGAAGAAATTCCCCGCCTGTCCCGGAACCGGCGGCACGTTGCTACCCGGATCGCCCTTGCGCGCGATCAGCCACTCCGCCTCCGCCACCTTGTGTTGCACCACTTTCACCCGCAGCGTCACAATCGCCAGACCATCTTTCTCTTCCACCAGACCCAGATAGCCCGCCTGTCCGCTCTCTGTATCCAGATAACGCCGTTGCACCTTCCCCAACGCCGTCACCGCTTGCCAAACGCCCGCCCCAGCCCCCACCACGACCGCGTTTTCGGTCTGCCGGAAGCCGGGCAACAAACCAGCCGCAGAAGGATCGTGTTTCACCACGGCATTCAAATATTGGTCCAGCGCGCCTTTGAGGCAAGTCCGATCGCAGTCCGGCGCTGCCGCCCGCAGCAGAGTCCCGGCCGCGCATAGCAGCAACATAGCTCGTCCCATAGTCATCGCTTAGTGCCTTTCATTCGTCGTCAGATGCTCTTGTTCCGTTTCCCGGCACGGATAATCTTCCATGGCGTGCCCGCCGGCTTTGCCGAGGATCACCGTACGCGTCCGCGCCACGAAAGGCTTCGCCATCACGGCCGGATCCTCGGCCGTCACCTGATACTCCAGCGTGTTGCCTTTGCGCGTGAATCGCTCCACCACATGCAGGTTTTCGGTGTGGAACGATCCATCTCCATCCAGCCACGTGTCCTCCGTGAAGTTAGTCACATCCACCACGAAGGTGTTGCCTTCCCAGCGCCCGATCGAATCACCCATGGCCATCCGCTCGGCATCGCGATTGTGCGGGCGGCCATCGGTCGGAATCACCCGGAACACGTTGCGATTGTCGTACAGAAAATAAGTCGCCTTGGGCGTTTGCACGATTTCCGTCGGCGGCCCCAGTCGCGGCACGCCCACCGGCATGCACTTATAGGACGGGTCTAAGAATGCGGCCCGCTCGAAGTTGTCGTCAGCTTTGGCCGCGAATTCCGGCTTGTAGACCGGCCTCGCAGCCGTATCCGCCTTGCGTTGCGCCACGCCGGCCAGATTGTACTTCTGTTCCACGGACTCTCGCCGCTACCACCGGCACTTTCCCGTCCAGCGTCACCTTAGCGGTGCCCAGCACATTAGCTGCCGCCGCCATGGCGTCGAATCCCCAGTAGCCGGAGAGGTCCGGAGTTCCATCCGCGGCTTTGGGCGTGGGCAGCGCCGCCGCCTTTTTCATGGCCTCTATCTGCGCCGGGACTCGGTGCGGCCCGAATTGAGCCAACATCAGTGCCGGCGCGAGTAACAGAGTAATCGCTGATCTAAGAGTCTCATGCCGTCCCCTTACTTGCTCTCGTCCTGCCTCCGCCGTCACCTGCAAAACCGCGGCCGTCGGAATACTGGACTTTCTTGATCCACCCCAGCGCCTTGGTCCCATCCTTGGCGCCGAAGCCGGAAATCGTCACCGTCTGGCCAACCGGGAAACAGATCGCGGCTCACCCCCCGCGCCCGCATCATGGACGGAGGCAGCGTTTGGAACGACCAATGCACCGTGGCCCCGCTCGGCGTCTTTCGCATCCAAATAGAGATAGGCGTGCGGATTCACCCAATCCAGCTTTTCGATCACGCCGGTGATGCTGATCGGGCTCCTGGAGTCGAATTCCGCGGCGAACGAATGGTGCCCCCAGGCCGCGCCCACTAGCGTTAAAACGCCAGCCTCAGAAACGCCACGCGGTTTCTTAGCGTCAACATAGACCCTCCATCGCTCCGCAGTTTATATCATTGACCCAGTTCGCGGTCGAGCCATGCCAGATACCGTTCCGATCCACCGGCCACTTCCATCGCGATCACTTCGGGCACTTCATACGAATGTAACCGCTCCAGCTCGTCGCGCAGATCTTCGAACAGCGCCCGGCTCGTTTTGATCACCAGAAGCACTTCTTCCTCTTCTTCGATTGCGTCTTTCCCCCCCAGCGATACATACTCTTCACGCCCGGGCACGATGTTGACGCAAGCCGCCAGCCGCTTCTCCACCAGCGCACGCGCCAGCTGATTCGCCTCCGTGGCCGATCCGCAAGTGCTGAGTACAACAATTTTGTCCGTCATTGCAAGTTTTTTCGCCGTTGCTCTGGATCTTTTAGCAAAAGAGGATTATAAACAAATGTAAGGACTTATACTGTACTGAATGAGTAACGCCGTACGCCGCGCCCTTCTGCTCATCGCATTTGCACTCATTGGCGCCTATGGTTTGATGGAACTTCGCGGACCCCAAGGCATCCCCGCGCTCAGGCAGAAGTGGACCGAAATTCGCAAGCAGGAAGAAGAAAACGCCAATCTCCAGCGCGAAAACGACTATCGGCGCGACCGCATCAGGAAACTGGAAGGCAACGCCTCCGAGCAAGAGCTGGAGATTCGCAAAAAGCTCAAGCTGCTGCGGCCCGGCGAGACGTCCTTCATCCTGCCCGAGCAGCCCAACCAGCCATCCGACAAATCGGACAAGAACGAGCAGCAGCCGCCCGATTCAAAATAGCTTCAAAACGCCGCGTGGTGATCCAGCGGCCCTGCCCCTGCTCCCAATCCTGGATTGCTCCGAATCGCTTCGGTAACATAGCGCTTGGCTCTTTCCACCGCTTCCGGAAGGTCGTACCCGGTAGCGACACAGGCCGTAATCGCCGCCGACAGCGTGCAGCCCGTCCCATGCGTATTGCGCGTCGCCATCCGCGGCGCAGTGAACTCCCGGAATTCGCCCTGGTAGAACAAGACGTCGGTAGCATCGCCTCCCAGATGGCCGCCTTTCACCAGCACCGCGCGCGCCCCTAGCGACGCCAATTTCCCGGCCGAGCGCCGCATTCCCTCCGACGTCTCGAACCTCCTCGCCGCTCAGCAGCGACGCCTCGTCCAGATTGGGCGTCAGGAGAAACGCATGCGGCAGCAGCAAGGTCTTCAAAGCGTCCACCGCATCGGCTTCGAGTAACGCGGCGCCATGTTTGCTCACCATCACCGGATCCACCACCAGCGGAAATGGAAACCCCGCGGCGAATCCAGCCACTGCTTCGATGATGGCGCGATTGCCCAGCGCCCCGGTCTTCGCCGCGCCCGGCGGTATATCGCCAATGACAGCGCGAATCTGATCGGCCACCAAGTCGGGCGCCAGGCATTCCACCCGTTCCACCCCGCGCGTGTTCTGCACCGTGATCAGCGTGATCACCGCCTCGCCATAGACGCCGAATTGATGAAACGTCTTGAGATCGGCCTGGATGCCCGCGCCTCCGCTCGGATCCGACCCGGCAATGCTCAGCGCCACTGTCTTAGTGACTGACATTTGTTACGCCTGCCAAACTCTGTACCGTCTCGAAGGTGTCCGCCTCGGCAGCGGTCTTATCCGTCCGATAACGCTTCACCCGCGCAAAACGCAACGCCAGGCCGCTGGCATAACGCGGGCTAATCTGGATTTCATTGAACGCGATCTCAACCACCAGCTTCGGTTCCACATGCACCGTGTAGCTGTCCCGGCCGATCTCAAGCTTCAGCAATTCCTGCGTCTGCCACTGCAGCATTTCATCGGTCAGACCTTTGAAGGTCTTGCCGAGCATCGCGAAACCGCCTTTTTCGGCGTCCCGCGCCCCCAGATGCAGGTTGCTCAGCCATCCCTTGCGACGGCCATTGCCCCATTCGGCGGCTAGGATCACCAGGTCCAGCGTCCGCGCCCGCTTCACTTTCACCCAGCTCTGGCCGCGCGCTCCAGCGGCATATTTCGCGCTGATCGATTTCGCCATGATGCCTTCGTGGCCCTGCCGCAGCGCCTGCTCCAGGAATTCGTCCCCGGCCGCGGCATCTCCAGTGACCATGTGCGGGATCAGCGACCCAGGCGCCACCTCCGCCAGCGCCCTGAAGCGCCGTGCCTGCGTCTCATCCAACAACGGAGCGCCGTTCAAGTACAGCAGATCGAACCAGAACGGCGTCATCGGCAGCTCTTGCCGCATGCGCTCCACTTCCAGCTTTCGCCCAAAGCGCCGCATCGTTACTTGAAAAGGCTGCGGCCGCCCGTCCGGCAGCAAGCTGATCACTTCGCCATCCAGGATCAGGTCTTTGGCAGGTAGCGCCCGCACCAGTTCCACCACTTCCGGAACCGCGGGCGTGACATCCTTCAGGCTGCGCGAGTAAACCATCACCTCGTCGCCCGCTTTGTGTACCTGCACCCGCGCCCCATCCATTTTGTATTCGAGCGCGGCTTCGCCAATACTCGCGAGTGCTTCGGGCACGTCGTCAGCCGACTGCGCCAGCATCGGTTGAATGGGCCGGAACAGCTGGACATCGTATTGCGCAAGTCCGGCTTCGCCTGTTTCCAGCGCTGCCCGCGCCACGCGCGCGATGTCGCCGGCCATCATCGCTGCCCTCCGGACCCGCTCCGGCGCGATGCCCGACGCCTTCGCCACCGCCTCCACCATGATTCCTTCCAGTGCGCCCTGGCGCAGTTCCCCGATCAACAGAGCAGTCAGAAAATGCTGTTCGGCTTCGGTGGCGCGCGCGAACATCGTTTGCAGGATTTCCTGCCGCAGCCTTTGTGACCCGCTGCCGCTCGCTTCCGTGATGGATTGGAGGATCCCATCCACCTCCAGTACTTCCAAGCTGGGCGCCGCCGCAGGCGAATTACGGACGTCGCGCACCGCCGCGTACCCTATGCCCATACGTCCTTGACGGGTTTGCCCGACCAGAAACGGCACCACGATCTCGATTTCCAGGGGGCTTAACTGGCCGAGCAGCGCCGCGAGTAGCGCAATCTTCTCCAGCCGCTTGCTGGTGTCGGCCACGCGCCGCGAAGTTTCCACCACGCTCGCAAGCAGCATGCTTGCAGCATACTAGTTCCCGAACGGAATCTGCTGTTCGGTGGTGGCGCCGGCTGAATTGGTGATCTGGGCGGACACAAACCCGATCTTGGTGTCGTCTCCGGTCACGGGAAACCTCGCCAGCAGCGCGAACGAGCCGCCGGCTTGCGTGGCTGCGAAGTATTGCTGAAAGGCCGTGGCGGCGTCGACGTTGATCGCACCCTGCGGCAGAGCGAGACCCTTCAGGTCATAGAACGTGAACACCAGTTGGGAAGCCGAGTAAGTGTTGTCGAATCCGGCAAACGCCACATCCAGCGCGCCCAACTCCCGGACAGCGGTAAAGCTATCCAGGATGATGGGCGAGGAAGGAATGCTAAGTGTGGAGTGCTGCACTGTACCCTCGTTCAGCGCAAGTGTGAACGTGATAGTCCCCGCGGTGGTTCCGGTCTGGAACGCAATGCTTGGCTGGCCGCCGATCTTGGCCGACTTGTCCCCCGCCGCGATGCTGACCGAGGCTACCCGCAGCGGACCCGAGAGAAATTGAATTGCCGGGTCGTCGCTGACGCCCGTGACGCTCGATTGGAATGCCAGCGTCAGCGTGCCGGTGCCGCTGACCTCGGAAGCTGATGCCAGTGGAAGCGTGATGCTGTTCTGCTGCGCACTGCCGCCAACGGTGGATGCAAAGACAATCGTCGCGCTCGGCAGCGGTGCGCTCAGTCCTTGGCCCGTAAGCTGGAACGTGCGCGTGTCTATCGTCAACACGCCCTGCGCCAGGGTGCCGGATTGCGGCGTGAACGTCACTTGAAAGGGCACGGATTGCCCCGGCGCGATTTGAACCGGGACCGCCAACGGAGTCAATGCGAAGCCAGTCCCCGAAACTGTCAAATTCGCGACGCTAATGTTCGCCTCGCTTGAGTTTGACAGCAGGAACCCCTGCTTCTCCGTGGATCCCACGTCCACCGATCCAAAATTGACGACGCCGCCTGCGTTGAGTTGCGCATTACTGCCCGCCAGCGTCACCGCCGCCGAAGGCACGGCCGTGCCCGTCAGCACCACGCTAATGGTGTTGACCAGCATCGTCGCGCTATACGAAGCAACAATCGTTGGGCTAAAATCCACATCGATTTCCGCTTCCACCGTGCCGGTGTATGGCGCAAGCGTGATAGGAAGGGAAGGCGTCACGGATAGGATTGCGAAATCGTCGCCCGCCAGCGAAAGCGTCTGGAGTACCGCCGGCCCGCTGCCCGCGTTCCGCACATGGAAGCGCGTCTTGATGGTGCTGCCAGGCCCGGTCGTCCCGACATTCACCACCGCGCCGACCGGCGTATCGTTGGTCCCGTCGAATTCGTAGACCTGCAACTGCGCCCATGCGGAGAAGGGCAACAGCGTGGCGAAAAATAGCGTGCGGGGGATCACCGGCCCGCCTCCGGGAGTTGATATAAGGCCTCATGTCCGGGTGAAATCCGGATCGCGAAGCGCCTGCCGCCGGCTAGATCCGACAGTTGCACCCAGTCGCTGCCCATTTGCTGCAGGGAAAACTTCCCGGGCAACGTTCCAGCGACGTGAACTTCGGAATTGTCTATCTTTCGCAGCACGATTCCGTTTGTGTCCCTGAACAGCAACTCGCCGGATGCGAGTGCGAGAACGGGCACGGTAACGCCCGGCAGCGCCTCCAAGGAACTCGCTCTAAGCTCCCAAAGGTCCCCGTTCCGGTCGATAATCAGTGACTGTTCAAAAGCATTCGGCATCGCGATCGCGACCACGGTATCTGTTGACCGGACTGGCATTGCCGCGAACTTGCCCTCGCGCCATTCGCAGCAGCGTTTTGCTGCTTTCGATGTATGCCAGAGCAGTGACTCCGTCGGGTGCGAACGCGAACAATGCCGGGCCGGCCGCGACATTAATCGACCCAAACACTCGCCCTTGTCCATCAAAAACCTCCAGAGCGGACTCGGTCTTCCACAGCCCCAACGAACCTCCGAAAGCCTCTGAAATCACTTTGCCTGCAACCGGCGCGCCCAGGATAAAATTGCCCGCCACTCCATACACCGGTCGAAGCGCGCCTTGAGCGTCGCTCGCAAAGCCCATCTGCGGAGGACGGATGGCCGGTTGCGCCGCGGCGCTTGCGGCCAAAATCAAAGCAATCAGAAATTGCTTCATTACGGATGCCCTACCGTGATGCTCGGGTTGCCGATGGACAGCCCAGTGACAGGCGAGGTAGTCGACGGAGTAGTCGATCCTCTCGAAAGAACGTACGCAGCTCCGCCGCCCGCTAATCCAGCCGCGGCAGCCGCCACCCACAGCCATTTGTGCCCGCCATGCGAGGCGGTAAATGTGCCTTCTCCCCCGGCCTTGGTTGCCACCGAATCGCTCAGATATTGCGTGCTGACGATACCCGCTCGAGCCTGCTCCTTAATCGCAGTAACGCGGATTTCCACCGGCCCTGAGGTCTTGTTCCATAGCATTCCCCACACCGTGGCGCGCCCATCTGGACCAGTGGTAACGATCTCGGTGCGCAGGCCCGAACCAAAGGTGCCGCTCGCGCCCTCGTCCGGTAAACGGAAGCTAACCGCGGCCATATCCACGGGCTTGCCGGTTTCGTCGGTCACCAAAACCGTCAGGCCGCGGGTGGCCCGGGCCCCGGTTCGATACACCATCCCTTCACCATCTACAACCTTCAATTGAACGATGACGGAGGCGTTGGCGGAAAAGGCGAATGCCAGGGCGCAGCACAACAGGCCGCGCCCAGCGTTTGTTGCTCGGAATTGCACGTTCAATACGTGCCGCCGAGCACCAGTTATTCTCAGCGAAGGCTACAACTTCACATCCAGCGACAACTCTTCGATCATTTTGTCCAGCGCTTCTTGCGCGCTCTGCTTCTGCGCTTCCAACCGCTGGATCTCTTTGCGCAGAGCTTCCAGGCGATTTTCTTGCGCGTCCAGCTGCTGGGTATAGCGTTCCAGCAGCTTCTTTTCCTCGGCGCTGCCCTTCAGCGACTTCATGTTTTCTCTGAGCCGCTGTTGATCGTCGAAGATCTCCATTTGCTCATCGTCGAGATCGCTCTTTTTACTCTCTAAACTAGCGACCACGGCCTTTTTGCGCGACAATCTTCTGCAGCGCGTCCTCAACGGTCTTGTCGATGGACTTCTCGCGTACGAAAAGAGCCACTTGATCGCTTCGAAATGTTCGTGACAGCGAACGAAGTTGAGCTCCCGGCGCGCTTCCTCCACCACCAGCGACGCGGTCTGCTTCGATTCCACCGGCACGCGGAATCGCTTCCACGCCGCGGTAGTTTCGACGGGCTGGATATCGCTGCATAACTGGTAGCCCGGCGCGAACCGGATGCTCCACGATCACCGCGCGCGGCGTGGTGTCCTCATTGCGAAACGTATAGGTCTTCTTCTCGCGAATTTCGCTTTCCTGGATCATGGTGCCATGGTCGAAGCGCACGCGCGTTACCCGTTGGCGTTCCGTGTTGTTGCGCGAGCTGGCGTTCAGCGCCAGGTCCGTGGCGTAGGAAACCAGGCGTTTTTCATCGGGACGGATGGGATCGAAAATGCCCTCGCCCGCGAAGGTCTCGTCCTCCATCACGCTGAAGCTGCCGCCGTCCAGCGTTAGGCCGCTGGAGTTGGTCAGCCACAGCGCCCGCTGCGGACGCGGCAAGCCCGACCGTTCATTCCAGACCGAGACTTTTTCAGCGTTAATCGCCGCTTGCACAATCGGAACCAATGCCGATCGGTTCTTTCGAATCGTGATCGGTTCTTTGAGTTTGTATTCGAACAGGTCGCCGAGTTCTTGGGCCTGAGCCGCGGATTCGGCTTGCGCGCGAGCTGCAGAGACCGAGGCCACCGGCGCGGAAAAAGGCAGATCTCTGGTTTTACCGGATCGATTGCCTCCCAGCCCTCCACCGCTGCCGAGGCTTCTGCCTCGACTGGACAGCGTAGACATTTCCGTCTGCAGATTGGACGCTGCCGCCTCCACCGTGACGGTTTCGCTCAAGTTTCCGACTTGCAGTGTCGCGTTCTGCTGAACCGATCTCGAATTGGAAAAGTTCACGCCCGTAATGCTCGAGGTTCGGAAGCCCGAAGCGCCGATCTCCAAGCGGAGCGGACCCTCCGGCAACGATTCAAATCCGTATTCGCCTCTCCCGTTGGTCTGGGTTTGCCCGACAAGCGCTCCCGCAAGCGAATACGCTTTGACCGGTGCGTTAGGGATGACCGCGCCCGTCGCATCGGTCACGATTCCCGACAGCGGAGCGAGACTCGGGATGAGAGTCGCTTCGTACGTCTGTGGCGATACCAGCACCGTTTCCGGCATACCTACCACGGGACGCCTCGAATAATAAGGCTGCGAAAGATTCTGGATAAACGAGTGCGGCGCGCCCGCTACCAGGGACAGTTGCACCTTGTCCCAATCCTCTCCCACGGTGTTATCGACAATGGCCCAGCCCTGCAGCAGCGGCTTGGCTTTCGCACTGAGGACCACGCGATAGGTGGTCTTCCAAACCGGCACCTCGCTGATGTAGCTGACAAACAACGAACGGTCGCCGGTGCCCGAAGTCGAAATCACCATGCGCCGCACATCGGCTTCGCGGCCCGCGGAAACAACATCCAGGAATCGGTCCATTTTGCCCGGCAGTCCGCGATCCAGTAGCTTCACCGAGAACGCCGGAGTTAGTTCGCTGGTGCGAAGCTCGCCACCGTCGGTGATCAACGAAAGATAGTCCACTTCAAGCGTGGTCCCGCCTGCGATGCGGGTCTTCCGCTCCACGCTCAACAACCGGCCCGTAATGACGCTCGTCCCATTGCGCACTTCCAGGCGCGCGCCGCGCAACGCACCCAGAAACTCGGTCAACGACGCTTTCTCGCTCACCGGCAGCCTGAGGTCATCCAGTTGCCGGTCCATCGGTGCGGATGAGCCATACTCAACGCCAGTGATGCGCCCGCCGTTCAGATCCAGAACCGTGAGCGACTTGAGCACGTCGTTGAGTTGCCCCGACGTGAAAGGAATGGTAACGTCCTGGCTTTCTCGAACGCGTCCCAGGTGTTCGAAGTAGCCGACGCCGCTCTTATACAGAACGACGCGTTTGACCGGGAGAGAATCGGTGTTGCTTTGTGCGACGGCGCAGATCGGCAACACAAAAAGACACACGTACAGCTTTGAAATTCTCACGACTAACCTCCCCGTGGCCGGGCGCTTACCGCTTCACCCCATTGCGCTCGAGCCAGCAATATATCTGGCCACACTGACGGTGGAGGCCCTGCGTGAGTTTCAGGGAAATCGAAGGAATTTAGCTGTATGCAGCGAAATTATTGCGAACTGGCGTCGCCAAAACGATGCCACTGGCCGTTCGAGTAGCTGTTGCTGGCCTGCGGCGGTGGAACGTTGCTGGGAGCCGAGTACTGCTGTGGAGCCGTCTGCTGCGGTGGCGGCGGTCCTTGCCGATACTGCTGCTGTTGTTGCGGAGCATATTGCGGCGGATACTGCTGTTGCTGCGGCGGATAGTATTGCTGCTGTTGTTGCGGAGCGTATTGTTGCGGAGGCGGCGCATAGCCGTTCGCATACGGATCGCTGTAATAGTAGGGGTCCGAGTAGGTGTACGCCGGGTAGCCGTAATACGCGTACGGATAATACGGGTAACCGTAATAACCGCCGTAATACGGATAGCCTAAGCCGATACCAATGCCGAATCCCCAGCCACCATACCCATATCCGCGATATCCGTAGCCGTAGCCACCGCGATATCCACCGTAGTAACCGCCGCGATACCCGCCGCCATAGTAGCTGCCGCCACCGCGATAAGCACCGCCTGAGCTTCCGCCACCGCGATAGCCACCACCACCGCCGCCCATCGCGTGTCCACCGCCGCCACCCATGGCATGTCCACCACCCCCGCCGCCATGTCCACCTCCGCCCCTCTGGGCAAAGGAAACGCCGGTGGCGAAGACCAGCGATAGGAATAAGATTTGCAGGGTGCGCATGTGGAAACTCCTAAAAACGCTATCTGATCATTGGACGCGGCTCCATGGCCTTCGGATACTGAATTCTATCTCACTGTGAGCAATTTTTCCACGTACTTACCGATCACGTCCACTTCCACGTTCACCGACGCTCCGGCCCGATACTCGCGCATCACCGTATTTTCATAAGTGTGCGGGATGATGGCCACGGCAGCGATGTCGCCTTCCAGCGAAGCGATGGTAAGGCTAACGCCATCCAACGTTACCGATCCTTTGAGAATCAAATAGCGGTCCAGTTCGCGCGGGATCCGAACGGTCAGCCACCAATTCCCCTCCGGAAGTGGTTCCAACGCCAGGAATTCGGCGGTTCCGTCCACATGTCCTTGCACGATATGGCCGCTCAGCCGATCCCCGACGGCGGCCGGCCGCTCCAGATTCACCAGCGACCCTTCCCGCAACGCGCCGAGGTTGGTGCGGGCGAGGGTTTCAGGCGACAAATCGGACCAGAACCCGTTTGTTTGCAAGTCCACGGCGGTCAGACAGACGCCGTTTACGGCAATACTTGACCCTGGGAGGGCATCTCGGAGCACTTTTCGACACAAAATGTGCAGTTTTTGACCGGCTAGGGCGACTTTACCCACCTCTTCGATGATCCCGGTGAACACTATTTCACTTCTCCACGTAGGCTTCGACGACGAATTCGTCGGGCGGGATGGAATGGAGGCGGACGTTGCGAAACTGGATGGCGTCGGTGCGCCGCAATCGGCCGGTTCCGCCCGCTACCGGCAAAGATCGCAAGCCGCCCAGGATTTTCGGCGCGTAATAGAAGAAGATTTTGTCGACGATCCCCGACTTCGAGAACCGCCCAATTCAACTTGCTGCCCGGATTCGATCATCAGCGATCGATACTGTTCGCCCGCCAAAAATGCCGGCAGTTTGGTCAGATCCGCGCGGCCGCCCGGACCGTCGAATACCAGCACGCGCACGCCTCGATATTCCAATGCCCGGCGGCGCTCTTCGGACGCTGCCGACGTTGTAACGACGGCCAGGTCGCCATTGGCGTTCGCCACCATGCGCGAAGTGAGCGGAATACGCAATGTGGAGTCGGCGACGATGCGCAGCAGTGGACGGCTGCGCTCCATTCCCGTGCGATCGGTGAGCTGGCAGTCGTCGGACAGCACGGTTCCAATGCCGGTGAGAATGGCGTCCGCGTTGTGCCGGATCTGCTGCACATGGGCGCGTGCGCGCTCGCTGGTGATCCATCCGGTGTTATCTTCCGGCGCGGCGATCTTGCCATCCAGCGTCAGCGCGGCTTTCAGCGTTACCAACGGCAGCCCGGTGCGCATGGAATGAACGAAGGCTTCGTTCAGGCGGGCGGCTTCGTCGGAATATTCGGAAGCAACTTCCACTGCGATGCCGGCCTGGTGCAAACGGCGAAATCCTTGGCCCGACACCTGTGGATTGGGATCTTCCATGGCCGCGACCACGTGTGATACCCCTGCGCGAATCAAAGCGTCTGCGCAAGGCGGCGTGCGGCCCTGATGGGAACAAGGTTCCAGCGTGATGTAGAGAGTGGCTCCGCGCGCCTGTTCGCCGGCTTGCTCCAGCGCCAGGACCTCGGCGTGCTTGGCCTGCGCGTAGGTGTGGAAGCCACGCCCGACGATTTCGCCGCCGTTCACCAAGACGGCGCCCACGGCCGGATTCGGACTGGTCCGCCCCAACCCTTGCCGCGCCAGCTCCAGCGCTTCGTCCATGAGCGGAGTTCTCATGATCCGAAGAGCGAATCGATAAACTTGGCCGGTTCAAACGGCAGCAGATCGGCGGCCTGTTCGCCGACGCCGACGTAGCGGATGGGCAGATTCAACTCGCGCGCGATCGCCACTACCACGCCGCCCTTGGCCGTTCCGTCCAGTTTTGTGAGCACCAGGCCAGTGACGCCGCTGGATTCGGTAAATTTGCGAGCTTGCTCCAGGCCGTTCTGCCCGGTGGTGGCATCCAGCACCAGCAGCACTTCGTGCGGCGCGGCGGGGATCACCTTGGCGGCTGTTCGGCGCATTTTCTCCAGCTCCGACATCAGATTCGCTTTGGTGTGCAGGCGTCCCGCGGTGTCGATGATCACGTAATCCACTTTGCGCGCCTTGGCCGCTTGCAGCGCGTCGAACACCACTGCGCTGGGATCGGCGCCCGGAGATTGCCGGATCACATCGGCGGAAGTGCGCACGCCCCACACTTGCAACTGCTCGATGGCGGCGGCGCGAAATGTATCGGCGGCGCATAGCAGCACGCTGCGGCCCTCCGATTTATAGCGGCTGGCCAGCTTTCCGATGGTGGTGGTTTTGCCCGCGCCGTTGACGCCCACCACGATCACCACGGCCGGAGGCTCGGCCACGTGGGGCACCGGGCGGTCGGCCGCTTCCAGTATCTCGAGCAGATGCTGTGCAATGAGCCGCTTGATTTCGCCCGCGTCCGCCAGTTGTTTGCGCTCCGCCCGCTGCCGGATGTTTTCGAGAATTTCGGTGGTCGTATTCACGCCGATGTCGGCGGTGATGAGCGCGTACTCAAGCTCATCCAGCAGGTCCGCGTCGATTTCCTTGCGGCCCGCGACGGCGTCTTCCAGCCGATCCATCAACCCGGCGCGCGTCTTTTCGATGCCGGCCTTCAGGCGTTCCAGCAGGTTGGGTTCTTGTTCCGTGGCGCCGAATAAGGTTTGAATCATGGGAAGGGGATGAAACCTTCATTGTAGCGAATGCATGTTAATCTGAAGGCGCATGCGGCACGCGCTGGCCAGAGTCGTGATTTTGCTCTCGGTGACGCTGGCGCTGGCAAATGCGCAGTGTTTCACGCGCTGCCTGGTGCAGCCCGCGGAGCACGCAGCGCCGCCGTGTCATTCGCATGGGAAAGTCCAAGCCCAAACGCAACAACACGATTTGAGGCAAGCTTCGGTGACGCAGTTGTTCGCGCCCGTGGCCGAGATCACCTTGCACCTGGTGGCATCGAGCTTCATCGAGTTTGGCGAACTTCGGCCGCCTCCGCTGGCATTTTCGACAATTCCACTTCCTCTTCGGGTCTAAGTCCGCTTCCTTTGGTCGCGGCTCGGTAAGTGTTTGCTATGGAGGAAGTGTGTTTCGAATTATTGTGTTCGTACTCTTTCCGCTCCTGGCGCTGGCCCAGGAGCACGATATGTCGCATATGCAAATGCAGATGGGCGGCGGCATGAATGCGGCCGAAAGCGATCTGATGAGCATGGCTTCAGGCACCAGCGAGAATCCGAAATCCGGCGAACTGCCGATGCTGATGCTGAACCACGCGGGCTGGAGCTTCATGCTGATGGGCGAAGGGTACGTTCTGGATACGCAGCAAACCGGTCCCCGGGGCCAGGACAAGTTCTACGCGCCCAATTGGGGCATGTTCGCGGCCGCGCACAAGCTGTGGGGCGGCAGCATTCAATTCGATTTGATGCTGAGCCTGGAGCCAGCCACCATCACGGGCGAACGCTACCCGGAACTATTTCAGACCGGCGAGACCGCCTATGGCAAGCCACTTGTAGATGCGCAACATCCGCACGACTTCATCATGGCCTTGGGTGTCCACTATGCTCATTCGCTGGCCGAAAATACCATCCTCGAGTTGTATTTCGCGCCGGTAGGCGATCCCGCGCTCGGTCCGGTGGCCTTTCCGCACCGGGCGTCTGCCGAGGAGATTCCGCAAGCGCCGCTCTCGCACCATTGGCAGGATTCGACGCACATCGCGGACGAAGTGGTGACGGCGGGGATCAAGTACAAACAAGTTCGCCTGGAAGCCAGCGGATTTTACGGCACCGAACCGAACGAAAACCGTTGGAACATCGATTACGGCCCCATCAATTCGTGGTCCACGCGCTTGTCGTACTTTCCCAGCAAGAACTGGTCGGCGCAAGTATCGGCGGGAAGATTGACCAGGCCCGAACGGCAGGAGCTGGGCGACGTGGTCCGCGCCACTGCGTCGGTTCAATATGCGCGACCCATGCAGGGGTCCGATTGGGCCACCAGTTTGATCTGGGGCCGGAATCACGACACTTTCACGCATCGCAATCTGAACTCCTATTTGCTCGAGTCCGTGGCGCCGTGGCGAAGGAAGAATTTCTTTACAGGGAGGATAGAGTTGGTGGACAAAGACGAGTTATTCGCGGACCAGCCAAATCTGGAGGAGCAGCTGGATCGCACTATCGGGAGCACGTTTCGCATCGGCGCTTATACGGTGGGCTACACGCGCGACATCGGGACGTTTGAAAAGATCGAGACTGGCATCGGCGCAAATTTCAGCACATATTCGCTGCCGGATTCCATCAAACCCTATTATGGGGACCATCCGTTTGCGGTCAACGTCTACTTGCGCCTCCGGCTGCGGCCGTGAAGTGGAGACGGGTACTCTAAAAAGAGCGGCGATGCTTCCGATTCTTCAATCCACCAAGGAGCGCGATCCGGTTTGCGGCATGCTGGTGGACCCTCAGCAGGCGGCGGGGTCGGCCGAGTATCAAGGCCACAATTATCATTTCTGCTCCAAGGGTTGCGCTGCTAAGTTTCAAGCGGACCCGGAGAAGTACTTACACCCGCAAGCCGCGATTGAGCCCATGGAAACGGCGGGAGTGGAATATACGTGCCCGATGCATCCCGAGATCCGGCAGATCGGGCCGGGAGCTTGTCCCAAGTGCGGCATGGCGCTGGAGCCGCTGCATGTCACAGCCGCTACGGCCGATGAAGTGAATCCGGAATATTCCGATATGCTGCGGCGCTTCTGGCTGAGCGTTCCGCCGTCGGCGGTGTTGCTCGCGCTCATGTTCCTGGGCGTGCACCTGCCGTGGCTGGAACTGGTGCTGGCGAGTCCCGTGGTGCTGTGGGCGGGATGGCCGATTTTCCAGCGTGCCTGGGCGTCGCTGGTACATCGCAGCCTCAATATGTTTACGCTGATCGGCGCCGGTTCGGGCACCGCGTATCTTTACAGCCTGGTGGCCGCCATCGCGCCTGGCGTTTTCCCGCCGGAAATGCGCCATCACGGTGAGGTCGCTGCTTATTTCGAACCAGCGGCGGTGATCGTGTGTCTGGTGCTGCTGGGACAAGTGCTGGAGTTGCGCGCCCGGAGCCATACCAGCAGCGCGATCAAAGCGCTGCTCGGACTGGCGCCGAAGACCGCTCGCGTGATTCGCCCAGGCGACATCGAAGAAGATATTGCGCTCGATCGGGTGCGTCCTGGCGACGTATTGCGGGTCCGGCCCGGCGAGAGAGTGCCGGTGGATGGCGTGGTGCTGGAGGGCTTGAGTTCGGTAGACGAATCGATGCTCAGCGGTGAGCCGATTCCGGTGGAGAAAACCGCGGGCGCGGCGGTAACCGGCGGAACCATTAACGGCACGGGTGCCTTCACCATGAAGGCGGAGCGAGTGGGCGCCGAGACCATGCTGGCGCGGATTGTGAAGATGGTCAGCGAAGCGCAACGGTCGCGTGCTCCGATTCAGCGGCTGGCCGACCAGGTGTCGGCGTGGTTCGTGCCGGTAGTGATCGGCGTGGCGGTGCTGACGTTCGTGGTGTGGTTCTGGATTGGGCCGCAGCCGCGGCTGGCATACGCGCTGGTCAACGCGGTGGCGGTGCTGATCATCGCGTGTCCCTGCGCGCTGGGCTTGGCGACGCCGATGTCGATCATGGTCGGCACCGGGCGCGGCGCAACGGCCGGGGTGCTGATCCGCAATGCCGAGGCGCTGGAGAGGCTCGAAAAAGTGGATACGCTGGCGGTGGACAAGACCGGGACGCTGACCGAGGGGAAGCCGAAGCTGGTCTCGGCCTCAAGCGATGAGGTTCTGCGTTTGGCGGCCAGTGTTGAAAATCTAAGCGAGCATCCGCTGGCGGGGGCCATTGTCGCGGCTGCGGCGGAGCGAAATCTGGTGCTGGCCAAAGCGGAGAATTTTCGATCTGAGACCGGGCGCGGCGTGGGGGCCGTCATCGACGGGCATAAAATCTTCGTCGGACGGGCGGAAAATTCCGATGGGCAGCCGGGACAGACGGTGGTGGAAGTAACCATCGACGGTAAGCCCGCAGGTACGCTCGCGCTGGAGGATCCGGTGAAGCTTTCGGCGCGCGATGCGATCGAGAAACTGCATCGGGACGGCCTGCGGATCGTGATGCTCACCGGCGACAATCGTTCCGCCGCGGAAACGGTGGCGCGCGCGCTTGGCATCGACGAAGTGCATGCGCAAATTCTGCCCGCGGGCAAGGCCGACGTGATCGCGAATCTGCAAGCTCAGGGGCGCATCGTAGCGATGGCGGGAGACGGCATCAACGACGCCCCTGCTCTGGCGCGGTCGGACGTGGGAATCGCGATGGGCTCCGGCAGCGATGTCGCCATGGAGAGCGCGGCGATTACACTGGTAAGAGGAGATTTGCGGGGGATCGTTCGCGCCCGCGCGCTTAGCAAAGCTACCATGCGTAACATCCGCCAGAATCTGTTTTTTGCGTTCGTCTACAACGTGATCGGCGTTCCACTGGCCGCCGGAGCCTTGTATCCGTTCTTCGGAATGCTGCTGAGCCCGATCGTGGCTAGCGCCGCCATGACCTTCAGCTCGGTATCCGTGATCGCCAATGCGCTGCGGCTAAGGAAGCTGACGCTGTGATCGATCTGCATAGCCATACCAACGAATCGGACGGCACCTTCACTCCTCTGGCACTGGTGGAACTGGCGGTGGAGCGCGGCGTGGAAGCGCTGGCGATTACCGATCACGACACTTTCGCCGGGCACGATCAAGCGCTGCCCGAGGCGAAATCGCGCGGCTTGGATCTGGTGTGCGGGATCGAGCTGAGCACTCGCGTTCCCGGTTCGAAGTCGCGCACCGTTCATCTGCTGGCCTATTTCCTGCGCCAACCTCCGGCGGACGAGTTCCGGGCATGGCTCAGCGAGTTGCTGGCTGGGCGCCGGGATCGCAATCAGCGGCTGATCGCGAGCTTGCGGGAAAAAGGAGTGGACATCGATTTGGCGGAAGTGGAGCGGCTGGGCAGGACTTTGACAGGGCGTCCCCATTTTGCGCGTGTCTTGATCGACAAAGGCTACGCCGCAAATTTTGACGAGGCTTTTCGGCGCTACCTGGGTGAAACGGCGCCCACCTATGTGGAACGCTACGCGCCCTATGTCGCGGCGGCAATTCAGCGCGTGTTGGATGCCGGAGGTTTGCCGGTTATCGCCCATCCCATTCGCCTCGGTATCCGCGATCCGAAGGCCGAAGCGATCTTCATCGGCGAGTTGCGCGACGCGGGACTGCGCGGCATTGAGGTGTTTCACTCCGATCATCGTCCGGCGGATATGCAGCGCTATGGCGAAATCGCCCGGAAATACGGTCTGCTGGTGACAGGCGGGTCGGACTTCCATGGCGAGGTTAAGCCGCAAATCTCACTGGGCACGGGCCAAAGCGGAAATCTGAACATTCCGATCAGAGTGTTGAACGATCTGCGCGCCGCAGCATGAAAAAGACCTTCGATGTGGTGGTGGTTGGGGCGGGCGTATTCGGCGCTTGGACCGCGCTCTGGCTGCGAGAATCGGGACGCACCGTCGCGTTGCTTGACGCTTATGGCGTTGCCAATAGCCGGGCCAGTTCGGGCGGCGAATCGCGTATTCTGCGCATGGGGTACGGCGCCGACGAGATCTATACGCAATGGGCCTTGCGATCGCGAGAATTGTGGACGGCTTTGTTCGATCAAGTGGGCCGGCCGGAGCTTTTCCAAGATACCGGCGTGCTGTGGACGCCTCTGCCGGGTGATCCGCGCGCGGCGAGCATCCGGACCGCGTTTGAAAACTGTGGCGTGGAGTTTAAGAGCTTGACGCCATCGGAGCTTCGGCGGTCTTTCCCGCAACTGCGGTTTCGCGAGGATCGGGAGGGTTTGTATGAAACACAGGCGGGCGTGATTCTGGCGCGGCGCGCAGTGCGGGCGGTGGTAGATGAAGCGATCCGCCAAGGTGTTGCGTATAGCCAGGAAGACGATTTTGGCCGCGATCGATCGGGCACCACGGTCTATGCTTGCGGGCCTTGGCTGCCTAAGATGTTCCCCGAAGTTTTGGGCGGCCGGATTCGAGTGACGCGCCAGGAGATATTTTTCTTTGGCACTCCCGCGGGCGATCCGAGCTTTGCTCCGCCCCAAATGCCGGCCTGGACCGACATTACCGATGAACACGGCGCTTACTCGATTCCGGATATCGAAAACCGGGGATTTAAGTTGGCGTTCGACCGGCACGGCGAGGAATTCGATCCTGATACGGGCGATCGGCTAGCCCGAGGATTGGACGGGGCGCGGGCGTTTCTTTCCGAGCGCTTTCCGGCTCTGGCGACGGCCCCGCTTGTCGAAAGCCGCGTGTGCCAATACGAGAACACGTCCAATGGGGATTTCCTCATAGATCGCCATCCTGGTCTCGAGAACGTCTGGCTGGTGGGCGGCGGTTCGGGCCACGGGTTCAAGCATGGGCCCGCGGTGGGGGAACACGTGAGCGCGCTGATCGACGGGCGGGCGAAGGTGGAGCCCCGATTTTCACTTGAGAGCAAAGCCCGGGTGCATCAGCGGTCGGTGTTTTAGCCGGGGTTGGCGCGACGTGGTGCAAGCCGCTTGGTAGTGTCCGAAATCTGCGTCGAACGAAAACCGGCATGAAGTCAGGCGGTATAATGGGCATAGGTGGATGCCCGTGCTCAGTGATGCCCAAATCAGCCGCGTTTGGGACAACCTGCTCGCCGCAGAGACGCGAGCTCTTTACTTCGGCGATCTAGCCTCGCGTTACACCCGCCAAAAGCAATGGATCACCGGGATTTCCTTCTTTTTGTCGTCTGGCGCGGCTGCCAGCATCATCAGCAAATCCCCAGAGTGGATTCCTCTAGTTCTTGCATTGATTGTTGCCGCTTCGACTGCGTATGCGATGGCTGTGAATTTGGATGGCAAGATCGCCACGATGATAAAACTGCACTCAGCATGGAGCGTTATCGCAACTAAGTACGACAGCCTTTGGAACCATACGTACGACGAAGAAGCAGAAGACCGACTAAATCAAATCATACAGAGTGAAAGAGAACCATCCGAAATAGCCACCACGGATGCACCGAATGACCAAAAGCTATTAAGCCAGTGGCAGGACCGAGTTTTTGCCATGTATCACTTGACTAGTGATCATGGCTGATCCAGACCCGCTCACTAAGAATTGGCCACCGATGCCGAGGCTAGCTCCGCGCCCGCCGCCACCGCCGCCTCCTCCTCGCCCACGCGACTAAAACATGGTCATTTTCGAAAGGACGTGACGAACAATGAGAAGGATGGATGAGTCGCGTTCCAGGTGTCTCTCCCGGAAGCCGCCTGGACGGGGCGGTGCGGTATCATGAGATTGGACCACCGATCGGCGGTGGTGGGGGATTACCATTCACGATAACGAGCCCAAACCCGGCCAAAGGACGCCCATGGAAAAGCTGGCGCAGAACATCCAGGAAGCTTTTCTAAACAATGCGCGGAAGGATAAGACCTTCCTTACCATCTATTTGATGAGCGGCGTGAAGCTTTCTGGCCGCATCAAAAGCTTCGATAAGTATTCGGTGGTGCTTGAGACCAACAATCAGGAACAGCTCATTTTCAAGCACGCCATCTCCACCGTGGTAGTTTCAAAGCCCTTCCACACATCGGGGGGCGGGCATTCCTCTGCGGCCGCCACGCCAGCCGGCACCACCGCCGCGGCCCATGCTCCGCACCCGGAACCCGTCGAGGATTAGCATCCCGTTTTGCCAGTAGCAGCTGAAGAACGCGCCATTTTGGTCGGGCTGGATTTGAAATCCCGCTCGCACCGCGGGTCTATCCAGGGGCGCAGCGGCAACCCCAACGCGCACGCCGTGGAAGAATCGCTGGACGAGTTGAAGTCGTTGGCCGACACGGCCGGCGCGCATGTAGAAGAAACCATCGTTCAATCCAGGCAGGCGCCCGATTCGGCCACGCTGATCGGCTCGGGGAAACTGGAAGAGTTGCGGCAGCTGGTGAGTTTTCATGAAGCCGACATGGTCTTGTTCGATGCCGAGCTGAGTCCAACGCAGCTTCGTAATCTGGAGCGCGAGCTGCATTGCAAGATTCTGGATCGGACGCAATTGATCCTCGACATTTTTGCCCGGCGCGCCCGTACGCGGGAAGGGCAATTGCAAGTGGAACTGGCGCAGCTGAATTATCTGCTGCCGCGCCTAGCGGGGCGGGGGATCGAGATGACCCGGCAGGGCGGAGGCATCGGCACGCGTGGTCCTGGCGAAACGCAGCTGGAAACTGACCGCCGCGGGATCTATCGCCGCATCAAGAAACTAAACGATCAACTGGACAGCGTGCGTGGCGGACGGGGCACCCAGCGGCGGCAGCGGCAATCCGTTCCGCTGGCGACCGTGGCGTTGGTGGGTTATACGAATGCCGGAAAGTCCACGCTGTTCAACCGTCTGACCGGCGCCGGGGTGCTGGCCGACGCGCGCATGTTCGCGACGCTGGATCCCACGGTGCGGCATCTGACGCTGCCGTCGCACCGCAAGGTGCTGGCGAGCGACACGGTGGGGTTTATCCGGAATCTCCCCACTACGCTAGTAAAGGCATTCCGCGCCACACTGGAGGAAGTAACGGAGGCCGCGTTGCTGGTGCATGTGGTGGATGCCTCGGCCGCCGGCGCGCCCCAGCATACTGCGCACGTTTTCGAAGTTCTGGCGGATATCGGCGCCGATCAGACGCAGCAGATTCTGGTGCTCAACAAGATGGATCAGATCGATCCAGCCGGGTCTGCCGAGGATACCGAAAGCCTGACACAAAGAATCATGGGAGAGGTGAAGGCCGGGGCGCGCACTGTCGCGGTACCCGTGTCGGCCCGCACCGGCGAGGGTTTCGACGCACTGCTTCGTGCCATCGACACCGCGCTGCCGCTGGATCCGGTGTCGCAGCAGCGTTTTCTTATCCCGGCGGGCGAAGGCGCTTTGATCCACTTGCTCCACGAACGCGCGAGAGTGCTCTCCACCCAGTATCGCGGGGATCTCTGCGAACTGGAGGCGGAAGTTCCCGAGTCCGTCAAGCGGCGGCTCTCAGGCTACCTTGTTGAGTAGTATGTCGAGTGATATTCTGGCATCAGGATTCCCGATCTTGAAGACGCCGCGCTGACATGAATCTGCCCAACACGCTCACCATTCTCCGGATCTTCTTCGTTCCATTTCTGGTGGCCGTGCTGGTGGAGCAGAATTTGCGGATTGATTGGCGGGGCGGGGTCTTGGTCCCGAACGCGTTCCTGGCGCTCGGGATTTTCCTGATCGCCGCGGCGACCGATCTTCTGGATGGTTATCTCGCCCGGCGCTGGAAGCAGATCACGACAGTCGGGACGCTGCTTGATCCCATCGCCGACAAGCTGCTGATTTCGGCCGCGCTGATTTCGCTGGTGCAGATCCGGCGAGTTCCCGCTTGGATGGTGGTGCTGATTATCGGCCGGGAGTTTGCGGTGTCGGGGCTGCGGAGCATTGCCTCCGCGGAAGGCTACACTATTCAGGCCAGCGATCTTGGAAAGACCAAGATGATCTTCCAGGTGGCCGCCATTTCGATGATCCTGGTGAGCATCCGCTGGGAAGCGCTGAGCGGATTCGCGATGCTGTGGATGTGGGGCGTGGTGATTTTCGGGATCGCATCGGCCATCCAATATTTCCGCAAGTTCTGGCGCATGGTGGACGATTCCATCAAGCATCGCCGGCGCCAGCAGCTATTGCGGATCGAGCGGCAACGCAAGCGCATGCTGCGGACGCAAGAGCTGCAAGATGCCGAGAAAATGGGCCAGGCGAAATAGCCCGGCGCGGATTAGTCGCTCTCTTTGGGAGTTGCGACGATCTGAAAATTGTCCGGTGTAAATAACACAACCAGAACCTGGCCGCGCGCGCCCAACGGCCCGAGCGGTTTCCCATTCAGCCGCACTTCGATGCCGGCCGCGTTCCCGACGCGCAGTTTCGCGAATTGCTTGCCGCCGACCGTCTTGGTTTGATTGGCTTCGAGGATACCCGAAAACACCGGCTTGCCATCGGACGACACCGACAGCCAGGTGGTTTCGCGCGCCAGCAGATCGAGCATCACCTTGTAGCCGGGCAACTCCGTTTCGGGCGCAGTGGTTGGTTCTTCCGGCCGGGCTACGGCGGCTAGAGAGACCTTCGGTTGCTCCATCTATTTCGCGGGCTGTTTCACGGGCGGAACAGTTTTAGCGACTGTTGTTTTGGTGAAGGATCGCACGCGCTCGATGATCGCTGGCGTGGTGAAGCTGGAAGATCTCCAATTTCGCCACAACGTATAAACGCCCGAGCAGGCCACAACCACTAGTACTAAAGCGCCCGCCGAGGCGTAGGTTCGCCAGGAACCAAAACGGCGGGCGGAAGTCAGCGGGGAGATATTGCGGGCCACCACGCTCTCGTATCCAGGCAAGGGGAGAGGGGCGTCGGCGCTTAACACGCGATCGATTTCAGCATGGATTTCCTGTGTATCCAAGGCTAAAACCCGGGCGTATTGATCCACGAAGCTCTTGTAAAAAAAGCCGCTCGGCAAACTTTGGCGATCGTCGGACTCGATCGCTTCTAAGTACTTGATGTTGATTTTGGTCTGCGCGGCTAGGGTGCCGAGATCCAGCCCCCGCGCCACGCGCGCACGCTTCAGTTTTTCACCGACGGAAAACATACAAGTTGCCTGCTAGCTTACGGTTATAATACTACAGTCGGTGAGAACATACCGCGCAGGGGCTATTTCGGTGGTAGTGGTGAACTGGAATCGCCGCGACCTTTTGAAAGAGTGCTTGCAATCACTTAACCAGCAGCAAGTGAACCAGCCGTTTGAGGTGGTGGTGGTAGACAACGGCTCAGACGATGGTTCGCCTGAGATGGTACTAAGGGATTGGCAGCAAAATCCCCTAGTCCAAGTGGTACTGCTAAGGAATAGTGAAAACCGAGGGTTTTGCGCAGCCAATAACCAAGGATTCGCGGCCTCTGACTCAGAGTTTATCGCCTTGCTCAATAACGACGCCGAAGCCGAACCGGGTTGGCTGGCGGCTTTAGCGAGCGCGTTTGAAGGCCGCCCGGACGTGGGTATGGCCGCATCGAAAATCCTGGTGCATGAAGATCCCCGGCGGATCGACAAAGTGGGCCACTTGATTTATCCGGACGGACAGAATCGCGGGCGGGGCACGGGCGAGTTGGATGAAGGCCAGTATGATCGCGTCGAAGAAGTCTTGTGGCCCGATGGCTGTGCTGCGATGTATCGCCGTTCGATGTTAGATCAAATCATGTTAGATGAGATTGGCGGATTTGACGAAGACTTTTTTGCGTACGGCGATGATGCCGAGCTGGGATTGCGCGCGAGAATCGCCGGGTGGAAGTGCTTGTATATTCCGCAGGCAGTGGTACGGCATCATCGCGGAGCAACTCTGGGGTTGCGCTCGTCGCGGCGTCTGGAACTGATCGAGCGAAATCGCGTGTTGCTGGCCGTGAAATTGTTCCCTTGGAGTTTGCTGTGGTTGAACGGGTTTTACTACGCGATGCGATTGGGCGCGGGCGTTTGGGCCGCGCTGCTGGGGCAAGGTGAAGTGGGAAAATTTCCTGGACTGCGCGGGAAGTTACAAGCCGCGCTGGCGTTGCTGAAGGGCGACCTGGCGGCGCTACCGCTGATCCCCCGCATGCTGGCGAAACGCCGTGGGATGGAACGCATTCGAAAACTTTCGCCGCGCGAAGTGAGAAAGCTCATCCTGGAACATCGCATTTCTCTGAAACAGCTCATGCGCCAGGCGGTCTAGAATGCGGATTCACGTCATCGCCACCGGCGGCACCATCGAAAAAGTGTATTCCGAGCAGACCGGCAACGTTGAAAATCTGGACAGCAAGATCGACCGTTATTTCCGCATGCTGCGTTTGCCCGACGCCGCGATCACCGTCACGCACCTGATGAACAAAGACAGCCTGGAGATGACGGATGCCGATCGCGAACGCGTGCTCGCCGCGGTTCGAGAAAAGCTTGCCCAAGACCCGGCGCCGGTGGTGATTACGCATGGTACCGATACCATGGTGGAAACCGGACTGCTGCTACAGCGGAATTTGCAGGATCTGCAGTACCCGGTTGTGCTCACCGGCGCGATGACGCCTTTGGGATTTGAAGGCAGCGACGGATTGCAGAATCTGACCGAGAGTTTGTTCGCCGCGCGTGTGCTGGCGCCGGGCGTCTATGTGGTGATGCACAACCAGGTATTTCCCGTGGATCGCGTGCGTAAAGATCGAGAACTGGCGCGGTTCGTCTGGAAGTAGCGGCGCAGGCGATCAAGTTTGCTTGCGCCAGATTTGCGAACGGATCAGCCCCAGCCTGCGCTCCCGGTAATCGACTTCGGTGAATCCGGAGTTCTTCAGAAGATCGCGATAGGGCGGAAGCTTGGAAGCGTGCAGTCCGGTAGCAGCCGCAAAGAAACCGTACATCGCGCGCAACCATAGGCGGGCATGCAGTTGCCGCACGCGGCCCCTGGGCACGTGAAATTCGCTAACCAACCAAGTGGCCCCAGGCGAGAGCACGGCGCTAAGTTTAGCGATCATCGCCGCGGCGTCGCGACTGTCCAGGATGTCGAGGAAAAAATGCGTGACGGCAAGATCGAAGCGGCCTTCGGGCAGGGACTCGGCCACCGCGTCGATCCGGTGAAATTTCACACGCTTCCGGTCACCACGCGGCACCCGCCGCCGCGCCAGATGGATCATTCGGGCGCTGGTCTCGATTACGGTGACGCTGGCCTGGGGATTGCTTTTGAGGAACCGGGAGAGAAATCTGCCGTCGCCTTCGCCGAGAATCAGTACTCGCCGGGCCGCCGCGGCGTACGAAAGGAAATCGAAGCGGGCGCCTTCCAATGCGAACCCAAAGGCCCCATACTCCAGCCACCGATAGACGCCGGCGATGGGATCGGCGTTCACCGTAGCATTAAGAACAAGAGTGGGGTTAGCAACACACCGTCCACTAATACACGCCGGGCTTCCAGCGAAAGGCCGCGGCCAAACCAGAAGAGCATTGCGCAGGCTGCTCCGCTGATGGCGATGGACGCGTACCATTCCTCGCGTCCGAGCAGAGCGCATACGATAACCGCCGAAGGAACCCAGAACAAATAAGTGCGGGTCAGCCAGCGCGTCAGGGGATGTAGCGCGGGAATGGACTCTCGGGACTCCCAAGCTTCGATGGCTACGATGTTCGCCAGACACAGCAAGAAAAACGCGATGGCCGGCCACGTGAGGGCGGGACGAGGAAGCGCCGTCCAAGCTGTCAGAAAAGTGCCCGCGGTGAAGAGCATCGCGGCGGCAACTTCCTTGGGAAACTTGATGGCCCATCCGGAGGTATGGAAGATGGCAAGATAAGCCAGTACCCCGGCCAGCGGGATTAACCCATTGTCGAGAACCGCGGGGCGCAACCATCGGATCGCGATCCCGGCGTCCACAGCGATGACGATTGCCAACAGCGCGGTCATGAACCGGGAGTGCCGTCGATAAAAGCGATGGCGCGCCGGCTCGCTCAGTGGCGATGGTTTTCGCGCGTCCAGGAGTCGGTCCAAGAGGTAAATCGCCCAAACGGTCAGGCCTAGCGCGAGCCTCCCGGCTGGCCGCAAGGGAATCGAAAACCGATAGGCGAGGAAGCCTTGCCACAGCACCGCAACCAGGGGAGCGTCCAGGCTCAGCAGGTTGGGCCACAGCCAGAAGGGCGCGGAATCTTCCTCAAATTGCGAGGCCATCCAATATCCACGGTACCAATTTCGGATGGCGGCTAAATCGCTGGCTGTCCGATTTGGAGCAAGAACTCGTTCACGATTGCCCACGGCAGTCTAGTTCCACGGCTACGCAGCGACGCTACGGAATCGCGAAGGGCGTTGGAGGACAGCAGAGCCAGCTCGTGGAATCTCGTAAGAACCCACCAGGTTCCATGACACTCAAGATCGTTACTAGCTGCAAGCTCCCGGCCCCAAGGATCGTCAACAATCACGCTTGCGCCAAACTGGGAGGCTTGCACTACTGCCTCGACTTCGCCACGATCCTGGGTGCCTTCTCGGGTTCGTTCCGCGAGAAGGAAATCAACTGTTCCCCTGGCATAGTTATCGCAGCGTTGAAAAAACGCGTTGTCGTCAAACAGAGACTGCAATCGATCTTTCGTTAGCCTGCGCTTGAAGAGTTCATCGCGTACTGCCTTTGGCACCAGCACCGTCGAAAACAGAAAGCTCAGCCGAGGAAGCAGGTCCAGACAATCCAGCGCGATGATACACGAGCTGTCGATCGTGCAGCGGCTGGCCCCCATTTCGATTAGTCGCGGTCGACTGAAGTAAAGATCAGCAACCCTAACGCCAGCGTGCCCAGAGCCAAGAGGGCTTTCTTTGCGTTCTGCTGTGCGTCGATGGATTTAAGATGCCCCACGATGCTAGCTTCAGCTTCACCTGGGTTTGTTGGGTCGATCACGACGAGGTTCGCAAAATATTGCTGGAGCTGATGTGCGAACGCCGGGTACGCCATAACGATCATGTTCTTACGCAGGGTCATGCCAGTGTTCAGTTCCTGGCGGCATGCCTCCGCCAAGCCTTCCCCGACGAGGCCCAAAACTACTTCCGCGTCGCTCAGCTTTTGAACAACTTCGGGATCAAGAAGAGTTGTGAGGCCGTGACGGGTGTGCGCCGGCGGCACGTACACCGTGAGGCCATTGACGGCTCCTAAAGCCTGGAGACGGAGCGCGGTAACCTGATCGGCGGCGGCGCCGTATGAAATGAAGACCTTCATGTCATCCCGCTCTCAACTCTAGCCGTTGTGGAGGAAACCTGTGCCGTTTGCCGGTTTCCCGCCTTTGTCTGAAACCCCGGCGGCCGTTGGTACGTTAGTATTCCAGTAGGCATCCATGCGTCGAGCTGTGTATCTTCTCCTGTTCGCCTGCGCCCTGGAAACCGGGCCGCTGGCCGGAGACGACGAACTCGTTTTCCACAGCGATGTGTCCCTGGTGCGCGTGGACGCTCAAGTGGTGGACTCCACGAATCGCGCCATCACTCACCTGCACGCCGGGGATTTCATACTCCGCGAAGATGGCAAGGTGGTGCCGATCCGCAATTTTGCCAGCGAGAATATGCCCCTGGACGTGCTGTTTTTGTTGGACGTCAGCGCCAGCATGCGGCCGCATGTGCAGCGTATCGCGGATGCTTCCGGTCAGGCGCTCAGCGTGCTGGGCAAAGACGACCGCATGGGCATTATGGTCTTCGATCGCGACACGCGCGTGCGCTTGGCTTTTAGCAGCAGTCCTCAGGATGTACAACATGAATTTGACCGCCTGCTTCGCCAGGAGCGCTTCAATGGCGGAACCGATATTACCCGCGCCATGCTGGACGCAGCCGACTATATTCGCCGCCAGGGCCGTCGCGATGCCCGCCGCGCCATTGTCATCCTGACCGACGATCAAACCGAATTTGTCCGCGACGACGAGGGCGTCGGACAAGCTTTGGCTCGCGCCCAAGCGGTGATGTGCGCGCTGATTGCTCCCGATGCCATGCCCTACGGCCATCGCGGCGGCGGTGGTCAACGGCCCGGCGGATGGGGCGGTGGCGGCGGTGGCGGCGGTGGTCTGGGCGGTGTCATCTTCGGACCGCGCGGCGGCGGTGGCAATCGCTATCCGGGTGGGGGTGGAGGCGGCGGAGGGAACACAAAATCGGCCGGCACTTCGGAGATTGCACGCGATTCGGGCGGCGATAGTATGTCCGTCAACGATGTTTCGGCCTTGCAGGACACGCTGGAACGCCTGCGCCAGCGCTACACGTTGTTTTTCAATCTTCCGGAAGGCGTGCAGCCCGGGCAGGAACGCAATATCGTAGTGGATCTCACTCCGGAGGCGCGCGGACGTTATCGCGACGCGGAAGTGCGCTATCGCAGGGCGTCGAATTTATCGAAAGGTTCGGGCTCTGACGACCGCGATAATGCGCCGACGAAAGTCACGCGCGCGCCTTCCAACAATGGTTACTCCACTCCTTCTGCGTCGTCGGCGGATCCAGACGCCCCTCCCGTTCACCATCGCCGCGTTGCAGTGAACGAAGATGGCACACCCATCGCGGCGCCAACTACGGACGACTCGCCACCACCGAATCAGTAACCGTAACAAATTGTAATGCCCCGCGACTTCGGCATACGGAGCGGGTAGACAAAATAGAAAGGGATGTTCGCGATGTCGATCGCGAAAGCGGAATGGACCGTTGAGTATTCGATTCCCTGTAGTTCGCCTCACTTTGTTGACGCTGAGCATGGCTGCCCTCACGCCGGCACAAGTGAATGTGCTGAACGTGAACTACGATAACCAGCAAACCGGCGCCAACCTACAAGAGACCAGCCTCACTCCGCAGATGAACTGGAGCACTTTCGGGAAGGTCGGCAGCCTTCCGGTGGATGGGCAAGTGTATGCGCAACCTTTGTATGTGACGGGCGTAACGATCGGCGGCGCCACCTACAATGTTCTCTACGTCGCCACCATGAACAACACCGTGTTCGCGTTCAATGCGGACGCGCCGCAATCCACCACCCCGCTATGGCAGGTGAATTTCGGCTCGCCCGTTCCCGCCGGTTTGTACAATTTTTTTGACATTCTTCCAACGATTGGAATCCTGGGCACGCCCGCGATTGATGCCAAGGCCCAGGTGCTTTACGTAGTCAGCGACGTGCTGCCACCCGGCGCTTTCGCCAACCCCGTTTTTCAACTGCATGCGCTTTCGCTGGTTGACGGACACGAAATGCTGGGCGGACCGGTGCAGGTTGCGGCAACCGCGCAGGGGACTGGGGCCGGCAGCGACAACGGGACCATCGCGTTCGACGCTTATCAACAATTGCAGCGGCCCGGATTGATTCTCGCCAACGGAAGCCTTTATATCGCCTTCGGTTCGCACGCCGACGCCGGCAATTATCACGGTTGGATGCTGCGCTACAACGCATCCACGCTGCAGCTCATGGCCGAGTTCAACAGTTCGCCCAATGGACGGCAATCGGCCTTTTGGCACTCGGGACGCGCGCCCGTGGTGGACTCCAATGGTGATGTTTACGCGGCCACCGGGAATGGCGATTTCGATGGCGTGGTTAACTTCGGCGAAACGGTGGTGCGTCTCGACGGCAGCGATCTTTCGCTGCTCGATTGGTATACGCCCCAGGATTGGAGCAATCTCAACGATCAGGATTGGGATGTCGGATCGGCTGGAACGATTTTGATTCCGAATAGCAATTTGCTGATCTCGGGCGCCAAGTCCGGGTTCATTTATCTGATCCAGGACGGTTCCATGGGACATCTGGGTCCGAACAGCACCAGCACCGTGCAAGGCTTGCAGGTGAACAACTTTGGCATGTTCGAGATGGCGCTGTGGAATAATCCGCAGACTGCGGTGACACCGCCGCCGATCACGAAGCCGAACGCAGAGGCCGCCTCCGCAGCATCTGCCATTCTGTACGAGTTCGAGCTGGATGGCGCGCTGAAGGCGTTCCAGATTGCCGGCAATCAGATCAATCCGACTATCCTTTCCGAATTCACGCCGGCCAATGCTTCGCAGCATGTAGGGCTCTCAATTTCTGCGAACGGCAGAACGAATGGCATCGTGTGGCTTACCACCGGCAACTATGAAGTGGACGGCGTGCCTGCCACGCTGCACGCCCTGGAAGCCACCAATCTGGCGAACGAGCTGTGGAATAGCGATCAGAATAGCGGCCGCGATCAGCCGGGATGGCTCACCAAATTCGCGGGTCCTACGGTGGCCAATGGACGCGTTTACGTTCCGACCCTTTCAAACGCCGTGGCGGTGTACGGGAAATTGAACGGTACTTCGCCGGCCGCCAGCGCGGCGATTTCGGCAGTGGTGAATGCCGCGAGTTATTTCGACGGCGCCGTGTCGCCGGGTGAGTTGGTCACTATTTTCGGCGCGAACATGGGGCCGTCAGGGGAAGCGCCGGGCGTGCTCAATGGCGATCAAGTGTCGAAAGTCATCAACGGCACGCAAGTGTTATTTGGCGGCACTGCCGCACCGCTGTTGTTCGTGTCGGCGGGCCAGATAAACGCCGTGGTTCCGTTCTCAGTCACCGGGCCGACAACGGAAGTTCAGGTTCTTTCGCAGAGCCAGGTCATGGCGTCAACCACGGTGCCCGTGCAATCCGCCACGCCCGCCGTGTTTGCGCTGGATGGCAGCGGAGGAGGGCAGGGCGCCATTCTCAATCAGGATGGCAGCGTGAATACGCGAACCAATCCAGCCGTCGCGAGGTTCGGTAGTGGTTCTTTACGCTACCGGCGGCGGACTTACCAACCCGGCCAGCGTGGACGGTTTGCTGACAGCCCAACCCTACCCAATGCCGCTGCTGCCAGTTACCGTCACCATCGACAATATGCCCGCCGAGATCCGCTACGCAGGTGCCGCTCCCGGTGAGGTTGCCGGCGTGATGCAGATCAATGTGGTGGTGCCCGAGACAGCGAATCAGGCGCCCTTCGATCAGGTGGTGGTTACCATCGGCGGCTTTGTGAGCCCGACCGCTATCACCATGTCAGTGCAGTGAGCCGCTGTTCCCTTACTGCTTTAGCGCATACACCAGCAACGAATTTCCCGCCGTCACGCGAGATATATTGCCGCCCGTTGACCGCATAGGAGATCGGCCCCGATGCCACGCCGCCGCCGACGTTGGCTTTCCACAGCAACTCGCCGCTGCGCCCGTCGAGCGCGTAAAAGTATCCCTCGCGTCCACCGGAAAACAAGAGATCCGTCGCGGTGGTCAGGATGCCGGCATCGGTGACATCCAGCATCTTGAACTCCCATTTCTTCTCGCCGGTTTTGGGGTCGATGGCGCGAATGGCCCCGTAGCCTTCCTCTTCTTTGCGCTGATTGACGGCTGCGCCTTGCAGGCCCACCACCGACCTGGGCGACGTCCCCACATAGCGCCGGCCTTCCGTGTATTCGGTTGGAACCTTGACGAACACCGACGAATATTTGTCCCAACTCGGAATGTAGAACAAGCCGGTGCGCGGGCTGTAGGAAGGCGAATACCAATTGGTGGCGCCCTGCACGCCGGGGTAGACTTGCTGGCCTTCCACGGTCGGCTCCATTCCGTTCACTTTCATGGGCCGGCCGGCTTCGTCTAAGCCCTTCGCCCAATTTACGGTGCTGAATGGTTTGCCGGTCAGGAACTTTCCCGGTGGTGCGATCCAGAACGTAATAGAAGCCGTTGCGATTGGCCCACAACATCACTTTGCGCGGCTGGCCTTGCCACTGCATGTCGGCCAGAACGGGAACCTGCACTGCGTCGTAATCCAGCGTGTCGTGCGGAGTGAACTGGAAATACCATTTCAGCTTTCCCGTATCGGGGTCCAGCGCGACCACGCAATCGCTGTACAAATTGTCGCCGTCGCGTTCGTCTCCGTTCCAATCCGGCCCCGGATTTCCAATGCCCCAATAGGTGAGATTGAGCGCGGGATCATACGATCCTGTCACCCACACCGAAGCGCCGCCGTGCTTCCAGGAATCGCCTTTCCAGGAATCGTTGCCCGTCTCGCCTTTGCCGGGAATGGTGTAGAAGCGCCAGTCTTCCTTGCCGGTCTTCGCATCGTAGGCGGCGATGAAACCTCGAATTCCATACTCGCCTCCCGCGGTCCCCACAATCACTTTGTCCTTGACGATCAGGGGAGCGTGCGTGAGCGCATAACCCGCCACCGCCTTTGCGACCGTCACGTTCCAGATCGGCTTCCCGCTTTTCGCGTCGATGGCGACCAAATGCGCATCGATGGTGCCCATGAACAACGTGTCGCCTAAAATTGCCAGTCCGCGATTCACCTGCCCGCAGCATGGACGGGCGTCGCGATCCGGCACGTAGGCATAGGTCCAGAAAACGCGTCCCGTCACGGCATCCAGCGCAACCACATTGTTCGGCGCCTGCACGGTGTACAAGATGCCGTCGACCACCAGCGGCGTCGCCTCGAATTTTTCGAGCGACCGGGCTTGGAACATCCACTGCAATTCCAGGTTCTTCACGTTCTGCGGCGTGATCTGATCGAGCGTAGTGTAGCGCTGGCTCATCGTGGTGCCGGAATAGGTCAGCCAGTTCTGCGGCTCGCTGCCGGCCTTCAGAATCCGGTCGAAGGAGACCTGGCCCCACGCGGTTCCGGCGATCAGCCCAAGAATCAAAAAACTCTGTTTCATCTCTCAGAACCCTTTCAACGAAACCAGGTAGGTGACCACGTCCGCTCTTTCTTCTGCGCTCAACTTGTCGCGATAGGACGGCATGGGCGACTCGCTCAAGAATACTGCCGAACGAAGATCCGTCCGCTGAAACGAGAGCAGCCGTTCCTTGGAATCCAGCAACTGCACCGAGAATGCGTCTTCGTTCAGCAGCCGCCCCGTGATGCGTTTCGCCCTTCTTGGTGGTCACGCGATAGTAGCGATTCTGCGGCAGCACCTCGGCATTGGGATCCAGAACGGAAAGCTCGATCTCGGCCACTCGCCGCAGCGCTCCGATGTCGCTTAGATCGGGGCCCACTCGCGAACCCACGCCGTACACGCGATGGCAGCCCGCGCATCCGCCTTTGCCTTCGAAGATCGCCTTGCCGCGCGCGGCGTTCCCATTGGCCGCCGAAGTTGGTCCGCTGGTAGCGGCCGATCGCAAATAAGCCAGGATGGTTCCGGCCTGAAAATCGGTGAAGTTATTGGGCGGCATGGCCGTTCCCGGAATGCCTTCTTGAATGATCCGAATCACACCTTCTTCGGTGGACGCGTGACGGAACTTGCCGTGTCCCAGATCCACGCCGTCTACCAACGTGCCCTCCGGACCATGACAGGAAACGCAGTTGGTGCGGAACAGCTTTCCGCCATCCGCGATGTCGGCCGGAGTGAAACTGTGTTGCGCCGAAAGCGGGATCACCGTTGCGATAGCAAATAGGAGTCGCAATCTAGACATGAGAATTGCCGGCGGTCATCATATCAAACCCCTTACACTGGCAGAGTGACGGGGTCCAAGATTGTCGCGTTTGCTTTTGCTCCTGGTAGCTGCGGGATGCCGGTCCGCGCCGCGTCCGGAATCCCGGAAGCCACAGGTTGGATGGCGCCCCATCGGATCATGGTCGGGCCGCGGCGACACGCAGACGGAGTCCTTCAATATCGAAAGCACGCAGTGGCGAATCAAATGGGAGACTAAGGGCGCGGCGTCGCCCGGCGCCGGATCATTCCACCTGGTGGTGCACAGCGCGGTCAGCGGACGGCCGATTCTGGACGCTGTGAAAGGGCAGGGCAACGGACGAGGCATCGCGTATGTGACCGAAGATCCGCGGCTGTATCATTTGGTTATCGACTCAAGCGGCGTGGACTGGTCGATCAAAGTGGAAGAAGCCGTGGTCGGCCAGGTGCAGTCTCGCTGACTGCTCTTTTTATAACCTTGCAGGTGGGTGTATAATTTTTTCGGCCCTCAAAGATTCGTAGCGCGTAAGGCCAACAATCGAGGTGACTTGTATGCCAGACAAGAGTCGCGTAGACGCGACACCCCATGGACTCTCACGGCGGGAATTGATCAAGGGCGTTATCGCGGCGGGCGCAGTCTCCTCCGGCGCCTATCTGTTCCGCAGCTCCGTTGTCAGGGCCGATCAAGCGGCCGCCGGATCGGTGGAACGGCTGGTCACTCTCAATGTCAACGGCCAGCAGCGGCGCGTGGACGTCATGAAGCAGGAAACGCTCGCCACGACGCTGCGCTACAAGCTGGGGCTCACCGGCACCAAGCTAGGGTGCGACCGTTCCGAATGCGGCGCCTGCACGGTTTTGATCGACGACGTCCCGCATTATTCCTGCTCGGTTTTGACGCACACCGCGCGTGGCAAACAGATCACCACCATCGAAGGACTGGCCAGCGCCGACGGCAAGCTGCATCCCGTCCAGCAGGGCGTGATCGACGAACAGGGCTTCCAGTGCGCCTTCTGCATGTCCGGCTTTCTGATGGCGACTGTCGGATTCCTGAAAGTGAATCCCAACCCAACCCGCGCCGAACTGGCCCACGGTATTTCCGGCAACCTGTGCCGCTGCCAGGATTACGACAAGATCCTCACCGCCATGATGAAGGGCGCCGAGAATCTGAGAAAGGTGAGCTAGGATGTCGATCAACACGCCGCCCAAAAATCCGAACTACAAATTAATCGGCCAGAACTACACCACGCCGGACTTGGTCGCGAAGGTAACCGGACGCGCCAAGTACGCCGAGGATTATCGCGCCGAAGGCATGCTGTTTGCGAAACTTCTGCTCAGTCCCGTGCCGCACGCCCACATCCGAAGCATCGATACGTCAGAGGCTCTCGCCATGCCCGGCGTCAAGGCCATCCTCACTGTCGACGATCTTCCCGCGCCTGCCGACGCCATGACCGATCTGGGCCAGGTGATCCCGGCCAACAAGCTCGGCGAGCGCGGTCTCACGAATGATCCTGTGTATCAGGGCGAGCCGATCCTAGCCGTCTGCGCCGTCGACGAATACACCTGCGCCGAGGCCATCGAAAAAATCCGCATCGATTATGAGCGCCTGCCGCACGTGGTGGATCCGCTGGTCAGCCTGCGGCCCGGGCGGGCCCAATCCGCGAGTGGAAGGCAATGTTTGGGTCCGCCCAGACACGCCGCCGCCGGTGAAAGGTCAGCCGCCGCCGCCGCCGCCCGCGCCTACGGTGCAAGAACTCAAATGGACCGAAGCCGATTTCGCGGCTGCCAAAGACGGGCAGCTTCCCATGGGCAAGGACACCGATCACTGGTCGTTCGGCGATTGGGAGTCGGGGCTCAAGAACGCCGACCTGGTGCTGGACGAAACTTTTGTGACGCCCAACACCAGCCACCAGACTCTGGAAACTCGCACGGCGATGGCGTATTGGCAAAACGGCAAAGTCTACGTCCACTGCTCCACGCAAAGCGTTTCGCAGACCGTTCCGGCCATCGCGCGCTGGCTGCATCTGGAGCCGAGCGACGTGGTGGTAATCAGCGAATACACCGGCGGAGGGTTCGGCAGCAAGATCACCAGTGCGATTTCCGCCATCATTCCAGCGTTGCTTTCTAAGAAAACTGGCGCTCCGGTAATGATGCGGATCAGCCGCGAAGAAGAGCATTACATCGGACGCGCGCGCCCCAGCATTCACGGCCGTCTCAAAGTCGGATTCACCAAGGATGGCCGGATCACCGCGATCGATATGTTCGTCGTTTGCGATAGCGGTCCCTACGATCCGCAGGGCGACGCGAATCAATCCGGACGCATGGTTTCGCTGATGTACCAGCCGCCGGCCATGCGCTGGCGCGGCCTTTCGGTGCTGACCAACACGCCTCCGCGCGTATCGCAAAGCCAGCCCGGTGGATTCCAGGGCATCGTGCTGATGGAACCGATCCTCTCGAAAGCTTCGCGAAAACTGGGCATCGATCAGGTGGCGATTCATCGCATCAACATGCCGGAGGGCAAAGCGTCCATCGGTCCTCCCGGGCCATCCGGCAAGCGGCTCTACGTCACCAGCGCATTCATCAAGGAGGCGCTCGATAAAGGCCACGAAGCGTTTCGTTGGGACGAGCGGAAGGCCCTGCCCAAGCGCAGCGGCACCAAGGCGCGCGGCATCGGAGTAGCCACCAGTTGTTTTGTCGGCGGCTCCATCGGATTCGATGCATTGTTCGTCATCAAGCCCGATGGGAAAATCTACATCCAGTCCGGCATCGGCAATCTGGGCACCGAATCGGTCAGCGATTGCCATCGCGTTACGGCGGAGATGCTGGGCGTGCCTTGGGACAAATGCGAGATCACCTGGGGCCACACCGGGCGCAACTTGCCGTGGACCTGTCCGTCCGGAGGCAGCCAGACCACACACGCCATGACTCGAGCGGCTTACGTGGCGGCGCTGGATGCCAAAGACAAATTGCAGCAGATCGCAGCCAAGGATCACGGTGGCAAGCCGGAAGATTATGAGGTGGGCGGCGAGCGCGTCTATCGCAAAGGCGGCGGCGCCAGCATGACGCTCGCGCAAGCGGCCAAACGCGCCATTGAACTGGGCGGCATCTACGACGGGCACGAGCTGCCCAAAGGCATCAACAAATTCACCGCCGCTTCGGTGAAAAATCTCACGGGCCAGGGACTGCTCGCCGTCGCGCGCGATACCATGCCGCGCGATGGGCAGACGCATTCCTATGTCGCAGGTTTTGCGGAAGTGGAAGTGGATCTGGAAACCGGCAAATATCGGATCCTGGATTATCTCGCCGTGGCCGACGTGGGCACGGTGATTCACCCTCGCGCGTTGGGTGGCCAAGTGCTGGGACGCTCCATGCTCGGCATCGGTCATGCAATCGGACAGAAGTGGGTTTACGATCAGCACTACGGCCTCCCCGTAGCCAAGCGGTTCCACCACACCAAGCCGCCTACCATCCTGGATGCGCCGGAAAACATGGCCTGGCAGGCCGTCGGCATTCCCGATCCTGAAACGCCCATTGGAGCGCGCGGCATCGGCGAGCCTCCTGTCGGCGCAGGCTGCATGGCGATCCTCAATGCGCTTTCAGACGCGCTTGGCGACGACGTGTTCCGCCGCGCTCCGGTGCTGGCGGATACGATCCTGGCATCGCTTGAAGCGGGCCGGCCGATGGAAGAGGGCCTCACGGCCCACATATAGGAGAGCGAGAACATGGCGATCATACGCGATATCATGCCGGCTTTCGAGCTCTTTCAGCCGGCCACTACGGACGACGCGCTGCGCTTGGCGAACCAGTACGGCAAGGACGCCTGGGTGATGGCCGGCGGCCTCGACACGTTCGACTGGTTGAAGGACCGCATCAAGCGTCCCAAGGTAGTGATCGATCTGAGCCAGGTCTCCGAACTGCGCGGCGTGCGCGAAGTAAACGGCGGCCTCGAGATCGGCGCCATGACCACGCTGACCGAGGTGGTGCGCCATCCGGTGGTGCGTGCGAAGTACAGCATTCTTTCAACAGGCGCCGAGTCAGCGGCCTCGCCGCAAATCCGCAATCAGGGCACCATCGGCGGTAACGTTTCTCAGGACGCGCGCTGCTGGTATTATCGCGGCGGCTGGAAGTGCTATCGCGCGGGCGGCAACATTTGCTTTGCCGATACGCCCACGGCGATTAATCGCGAACACGCCATCTTCGACGCCGATCGCTGCGTGGCCGTCAACCCGTCCGATAGCGCGCCGGCGCTGATCGCGCTCGAAGCGCAGATGGTAATACGCAATCAACAGGGCGAGCGGGTGATCAACGCGGAAGATTATTTCATCGGACCGTCCATTGACATCACGCGTATGACCGTGCTGAGGCCGGGCGATCTGCTGACGGCGATTCGCATTCCCTCCACCTGGGCCGGCACGCAATTCTATTTCGAGAAAGTCCGCGACCGCCAGGTGTGGGATTTCCCTTTGATGAACGTGGCCTCGGCGATGGTGGTGACGAACGGCAATATCGAACGCATTCGCATCGTGGTGAATGCCGCCGCCGCGCATCCGCTGCGGCTCGACAGCGGTGGAAGATGCAGTTCGCGGCAAGCCCGCTAACGCCGCCACTGGCGAAATGGCAGGGAAGCTCGCGATCACGGGCGCGGAGCCGCTGCGTTATAACGGCTACAAGATTCCCTTGATGCGAAATCTGGTGAAGCGGGCGATTGGTGGAGTGCAGGAGGCCAAGTGGGCATAGTCGAATTCGCGACCAGTCCGTGGGGGCAAACAGTCCCCATCCATATCGCGTTTTTCCTGATCTGGGTCTCGGCCATCGGCGGCCTGGCGTTTTTGATCGTTCACGCCATCTACGTGCAGTTCGTCGCCAAGAAGGAAGTGCACGTGGAGTCCGTGTCGCCCGCATTGGCGGCCAAGGTTCCCGAAAAAGTGGCGCGCCACAGCTTGCCTGCGCGCTTGTTCCACTGGATCATGGCGCTGGCGATGTTCGCGCTTCTGATCACGGCGTTTCTGCCCAAGGTCGGCTATCAGTTCCCCTGGGTGACGTATCACTGGATCGCGGGCCTGGTGCTGACCGCGTCCATCATTTTCCATATCATCCACGCGTCCTTCTGGATGGACTTCTGGTCCATCTGGCCGGATAAGATCGATATCGAAGACGGCAAACGGCGCTGGCTGCGCGCCACCGGCAAATCCGCGCCGGCTCCGCGAAAATTCGCGAAGTATCCGATGGAAAACAAGATGTACCATCTGATCATCGTGCTGGCCGGATTGTCGGTGATCTTGACCGGCGTGTTCATGATGAAGCGCGTCCGCACTCCGTTTTTCACCCGGAATCCGTATCTGTTCAGCGACATGACCTGGGGCCTGATGTACGTGCTGCACGGTCTGGCCGGCGTCGGATTGATCGCCCTGATCATGGTTCACATCTACTTCGCGCTCAGGCCGGAGAAGTTCGTGATCACCAAGTCGATGGTCTTCGGCACTGTTCCACGCGAGCATTATCTGGAGCATCACGATCCCGATCGTTGGGCAGTCACGAAGTGAGTAACGAACTCTCCGAGAGCTGCAGCGTCATTGAAGAATGCTACGAATTCATGCTGGCCTATGCGGGCCAAGGTGTTTCCGGGCAGAGTGACGGGCTGATTCGCGATTTTCTAAGCAAGGCCGCCCAGGCTTTGGCCGGTATCGAACAAGTGTATGCCTCCGCCGTCCCAACCGCCGAACCCTATGCTGCATTTCGTACCGTTCTGGCTCGCGACGCTCAGGATTCACTGGCAGCTTTTAACTTGGTCCTCGCTCAGCCCTCCATCAGCTCGCAACTGATCGACAATCTGAACGCTTCCATCCACGTTCGGGCGCTGCTGACAGACCTTTTCCTGATCGACGAGATCCTCAAGTCCGCCGAATAAGTCTATTCCCTTGCCGAGGCGCGACCAAAGGAAGCGGTCAATGGACCTGTTGTTCATTGTTCAACAACGCAGTTACACATATACTGTGTATATGAAGAATATTACCCTGAGCGTCGACGAAAGCGTTCTGGCTGCCGTTCGCCGCCGTGCCGCCGAACGCAACTCTACCGTCAACGCTTTGGTGCGCGACTTCCTCGCGAATCTTGCCGCGCACGACGACCGTGCAAATCGAGCCCGGGCGCGACTGCGGCAGTTGAGCAGGGAGTCTGAAGGGCGCTTGGGCAAGAAAACGTGGTCGCGGCAAGAGTTGCATGACCGCTAGAGTTTTCTTCGACACCAATGTTCTCGTCTATGCAGCGATAGGAACAGGCAAAGACCAACCGAAGCAGAAACGCGCTCTGGAGTTAATCGAATCGCAGGACTTCGCCACATCCGCGCAGGTCTTACAGGAATTCTATGTGACTGTGACAAGGAAGGCGTCACGGCCGCTGTCTGCTGCACAAGCCTTGGAGTGGATCGAGCAGTTTACGGCATTCCCCTGTCAGGACATTGACCACCAACTCGTGCGTATTGCGATAGAGCGATCCGAACGATATGAGATTTCCTATTGGGACGCCGCCATTCTCGTGGCCGCCGAGGCTCTGGGCACTCACACGGTCTATACGGAGGACCTGAACGACGGGCAGAAGTACGGACGGGTGCGTGTCGTCAACCCCTTCGTCAGTACTTCGGAACCTTAATCCGCCCTTCCCACAAGCTCTTGTTGTTTTCCTCGCACGAGTATTCCATGATTTCCCAATCCGGCCGCAGCGTGAAGGTCCGCGCGTTCTTCCATGGCTTGGTGTAGGTCTTGGGATCGTCGATGGTCATTTCGAATGCGATGTGGCCCAGGTCAGTACGCGTCCAGCGTTGGATCACGTGCAGCTGATCGCTATGCGGATGGCCGATGGTGTCCAAGCGGGTCCGGCCGTTGAAGTTCACGGTATCGATCACCAAGGTGTCGCCTTCCCAATGGCCCACCGAGTCGCCCGCCCACGTCGCCACCTGATCGCGATGCTTGCGCCCATCAATGGGGACGATCAGGAACCAGTTATCCACCTCGAAATTCATCGAGATGTATTTGCTGTTTTGCACGATCTGCATCGGCATGGGCGAATTGATGGAACGCACCAGGCCGAACGGCAAACAAGCGCCGGTGTAGTCGCCGTCTTCGGGGTGATAATTCTTCCATTGGCTTTGACCCCACTCCGTCAGCGGCAGCTGCGCAAGGCCGGTTTGATTGGGAACGCTCTTGGTCATGTCCGGGACGTAGGGAAGATCCCAGACGCCGCTTAAATCGGGCTTTCCGTCGGCGGTGCGCGGGGTCGGGCCCTCGGGCGGCTTAGGTTTTTGACCGAATGCTGGAGCCGCGGCGAATGCCAGCGAGATGGAAATCGTGAGAAGAATAAAACGCGTCGACATGCCTACTTATACTCACTGTTGGACGAGCCGGCGAAAACAGCTTGGCCGTTGGGCAGCTTCACCGAGCGCGCATTGCAGGTCTTTGAGCCGTCCTTGGCCAGCCATCCTTCGATGGTGACCTTGTCGCCGATCTTCAGCGAGTCCTTGGTCCAGCCATTGCGGGTCAAAACATTCGGCGGGCCGCCTTCGCATTGCCACTTCACCGTGGTTCCGCTTTCGTCCTTGGCGTCCACATAGAGCCAGATGTGCGGATTGGTCCAGTCGAGCTTGGTGAGTGCGCCTTCCAGCTTTATTGACTTCGTGCCGTCAAACTCGGCGGCGAAAGAATGGTGCGCCAGCACGGGCACCGCGGCCGCGCCGAGAACCAGCAGGAAGCTAGCGATCTTCAATTTCATCGACCCTCCAGTGTATGAGAAATATCACGAAATATGATGGATGTCTACCGAAGGACGTGGACCGCGGGTTCAACTTGCTTGGACTTCCGTGGATGTGATCTTCTGTTGCAGAGCCTTGATCAGGTCGTCGAGTTTCACGGGCTTTGAAATAAAGGAGTTCATGCCAGCTTCGAGACAGCGTTCACGCGAGCCTTTCAGGACATCAGCTGTCATGGCAAAGATGGTCGCGCCTTGGTTTGGCCCTTCGCGTCGTCGAATCTCGGAGGCAGCTTCGTAGCCGTCCATTTCGGGCATTTGGCAGTCCATGAAGATCACGTCGTACGGCTCCCGCATCACCATTTCCAGCGCTTGCCGTCCGTTTCCCGCCACATCCGCGCGCAATCCGAGTCTCTCCAGCATCCGAATCGCGACTCTTTGATTGACCACGTTGTCTTCCACCACCAGCACGCGAAGCGCGGAACCGGCGAATCTTCCGGCCACGCTGGGCGGAGCGCCCGCCTTCGGACTTCTTGCCGCAGTGGGATCCGATGCCGCCGGCGTCATCGCTTTCTTCGTGGACCAGCCGGTGGCGAGAGCGTTGAGAAGTTGTGACGGCCGCACCGGCTTTGCCAAACATGCGTGAACCGCGCCCGATTTCAGTCCTTTCGCTTCGCTCAATTGCCCCACCGAGGTCAAGATCACGATGACCGGTTTGTCCAATGTGGCATCCGTATCGATGGCCATGGCCAACGCGGCTCCATCGATGCCGGGCATTTGATAATCGGCGATCACGAAGTGATATGGGTCGCCATTCGCCTGAGCTTCGCGAACCGCCTTGAGCGCTTGTTCGCCCGATGCGAAGCTTCCGTTCCGCATCCCCCAGCCGGAAATCTGCTCGTGAATGACGCGGCGGTTCACCTCGTTGTCGTCGACAATCAGAACTCTTAGATCCCTTATGTCAGGGGTTGGAACAGGGTCCGTAGACGAGCCCTCGTACAGCGGTAGACGGGACCGTCAACGAAAACGTCGACCCGCGGCCGACTTCGCTTTCTACTTCTATGGACCCACCCATCAACTGCGCCAATTGCTTTGAGATCGCCAACCCGAGGCCGGTGCCGCCGTATTTTCGCGTCGTCGAGCTGTCCGCTTGGGAGAATTTCGCAAACAGCGCTCCAAGTTTTTCCTGAGGGATTCCGATGCCCGTGTCGGTGACCGAGATCCGCATCTGGAAGTTTTGGGCGTCCGTCTCGGCGCCATGAACTGCAATCAGAACTTCTCCACTTTGAGTGAACTTGATGGCGTTGCCAACCAGATTCGTAACTACCTGGCGAATTCGGCCGCCATCTCCCGTGAAGTGCCGGGGCAGCCCGGGCGGATATTCGCACCAGCAAGTCTAGCTGCTTTTCTTCCGCTCTGGGCGCCAGCATGGCAGCCACTTCTTCGATCAACAGGCAAAGATCGAGCGGGTGGGATTCAATCAACAGCTTGCCGGCTTCGATCTTAGAGAAGTCCAGAATGTCGTTGATCACGGTGAGCAGGGCGTCGCTCGAATTGCGGATCGTCTCCGAGTATTCCCTCTGCTCGGGCGTGAGCTCGGTATCCAGCAGCACATCGGTCATGCCGATCACGCCGTTCATCGGGGTCCGGATTTCGTGGCTCATATTGGCCAAGAACTCGCTCTTGGCAAAGTCGCGCTCTCAGCCTCGCGACGAGAAGCTCGCAGCAGACGCGTCTGCCAGACCAGAAGCCCCAGCAAGCATCAACATCAAACACAATTCCGCCGGCCAGGTATCGATTCCTTCGCTGTGCCTGGCGAGATAGTAGGTGGTCAGGATTTGGGTGTCCGGGTAAAGGTACCAGCGCAAAGAGATCGCTGATAGAGTGCCGTCTTTCGCCATTTCGATGATTTCCGACTGGATCTCGTCGGCCGCCCGCCGGGCGCCGGGCCGCTTCCGAGAAGCACCGATGCCAAAACTTATATCGCCGTGAGCGAGTGGAATAAACCGGAATAAGACATTTTGGCAAGCCCCCGAATTCCGCAAATCGGCGACCTCGCTGCTGCCCGCCACCATAATCGCTGCGTCTGCCGTACCAAGGCACACCGCCTCCAGCGCGCTGGCGTTCGATGACCCGGCAGTAATGAGTCGGGCGTTTGGAAAGTTGGATCGCGCCAAACGCGCATAGAGGCTGATGTTGGAATGCGCGACGGAACGCCCGGCTGTGTCTTCGGCCGTGTGAATCTTACTGGAGTCGAGCGTTACCAACCAACTGCCGAGAGTGGACCATGGCAGCGAGATGTAGAGAATCTTCCGCCGCTCCGGAAGGTCGCCCAGTGAAGTCCAGAGGTCGACTTTTCCGCTCGTCAATCCGGCTTCAGGGCCTTCCGGCGCATGAACCCATTCAATCGGGATTCCGCAGGCGCCGGCATGCTTCGGCGAAAATATCGATGTACGGACCCTTCGGAGAGCCGTCGGGCGCCACCGTATTATAAGGAGGCGTGTCGACGTAGCCAACGCGAAACGGTGCTTGGTGCCCAACGCGATCAGAGACGCAACCACCAGCCTCCCAGCGCCAAAAGGACAACGGGCAGGGCCAACCAGAGGTATCGATAGGACTTCCAACCCACGGTAACAGATCGGCAGTTTGAATCGATTAGTTCAGTGGTATAACACCCGTATAACGAAGAACATACAGCCCTCCGGTGAAGCGGTCATTGGCGTAAATCAGGCCGTTTTCGTCCACGATGGCGTGGTTGATCTGGCTGGTTGGCGTCGGGTTTTTCGCTGGCGCAGCCGGGATATAATAGCCAATTTCCTCCAAGTGGGGCGGGGCATCCGGGAACGCCCTTCGGGCCGTCGACGATGTGGAAGATTCGGACGCCGCCGTTGAACCAACTGGCTACAGTAGTGTTTTTCAGATTGGCCGAAGTCGGACTCGGGAAAATTCGGATGCAAATTGTGCGCGCCGAAGCGGCCGCCGCGGCCGCAAAGTTCGCCGTCGTTGGAATGCAGCGGCGCGGTGGCGATCACCATGGGGTTGGTTTCGGCGCGGATGTCCAACAGCCACACTAGTTTAGGGGCGTCCTTGCAGTTGTCCTGGGTGTCTTCGTCTGAAACCAGGGCCATTCCTCGGCTGAAAATTGGTTGAAAAGTGTGCGTCCAGGCCGTGTAAGGAGGCGAAAACTGCGCTTTTCCGACCACTTTTGGTACGAAAGTGGTGGCCCTGCCGGCCTTTACGGCGGCCAGTCCCGAGATATCCAGGATGATTGCGCCGCCATCGATGTAGGCGACATAGGCGCGATCGGGATGATCGGGCCAAACTTCGGTCTGATGGGGCCGGTAGCCGTCGTCGAACTTGGGATGGCGTTTCGGGCAGGCACTCGGGGAGGCACGGATCGCCTTTTCGCGTTCCTGGGTACCACCAGCGGCCAACTTCGCGGGGATGGCGCGGGTCGCGCAGGTCCAAAATCAAATAAAACTGATCGTCATTGGGATTGGTGGGGTCGAAGTCGGCCGCGCCGGTGGTTACGTGGGCGAATTCGCCGTCGACGAACCAGACGCAGTGGACGCCGCGCGAATTTGGGCCGGACGTATCGAAGAACGAAAATTCGAGATCCTGCAGGCTCTTCGCGTTTTGGATTCGTTTGAAATCCGACATATCCAGCACCCACAGACCGGCCATTTTCTGGCCTATCTTCAGGGCTTGATTGGCCACTACTAGAACGTTGCCGGAAAGACCGAGGGAATTGCAGCGTGTGATGCCCGGCGCGGGCGACGGAAGCTGGTTGATCAAAACAGGATTTTCAGGATGCGTGACATCCACGATGCTCAGGCAGGTCTTTTGCCCTTCATGAGCCAGATAGAGGACGCGCCGGCCGTCGGGCCATTGCTGGATTGCCAGGCCTTCCCCGCCATCGCCGTTACCGTTGAGATCGTTGTGGGCGACCAGGGCCATGTTGCTTGATTCCGCTTGTGGCTGAGCGTTCAAGCCCAGGACCACGATCGCGAACCCAAGAGCGAATACGAGGCTCCCAATTTCTCGCATGGTTCACTATACTATGCACATGTTCCAGACTAAGCCCCGTTCGATGGCTCTCGGAATTCTACTCACTCTGCCGCTAGCGGCGAGCACGGTTCGCATCATTCAGACCAACAGCGCCGGAGACAATGTCTCCATTATCGATCCGGCGACTAACAAAGTGGTGGGGACTATCACCGGCATTGAGGTGAACCACGGCGCGGCGGCTGCTCCGGACGGAAGCCGCTACTACATCAGCAACGAAGGCAGAAGCACGCTGGATGTGGTGGATCGCAAGACGCTCGGGATCACGCGCAGCATACCGCTGACTGGCCATCCCAACAACATCGCGATCAGTAAGGATGGGCGGCGCGTGTATGTCTCGATCGCGGTGGCGCCAGGCGCGGTGGATGTCATTGACACGGAGAAGCTGGAAAAGGTGAAGAGCATTCCGGTGAAAGGCGCGCTGCACAACACCTACGTTACGCCGGACGGCAATTATGTGGTGACGGGGTCCATTCAATCGAAGACCATTACCGTGATCGATCAGAAGACAGAGACGCCGGTATGGTCGCTCGAGATGGACTTGGGAATTCGCCCGATGGCGTTCCTGACGAATCCCGATGGGTCCACCAAGTGGATTTTCGTCCAGCTCACGGCCTTCAACGGATTCGCCGTGGTGGATTTCGCGACTCACAAAGAGATTAATCGGATCAAGCTTCCTGCGCTGCCCGCGGGCAAGGCTCCTTTTCTCTATGGCGGGAACGAGTCGCACGGAATGGCGGTGACGTCGGACGAAAAGACGCTCATCGTGAATAGCCGGTTGAACACCGCGGTTTACTTTTATTCGCTGCCGGACTTGCAGATTCTGGGGAGCACGGAAGTGGGGCGGTCGCCGGACTGGATCACGCTAACGCCCGACGGCAAGACCGCTTATGTGGCGAACGCGGCTTCGAACTCGGTGTCGGTGGTGGACGTAAAGGCGATGAAAGAGATCACGCGAATTCCGGTGGGCGAAGTCCCGAAGCGAAATATCACGGCGGTGCTGCCTTGAGGAGCAGGCTGGCGCTTCTCGCAGTGGTCACGTCGGTGACTCAGTTTGCGATGGCGGAAACGCTGGACTATGAGAGCTACAAGAAATCGGTTGAGCCGGTCTTTGTGAAGAAGCGCACGGGCCATGCACGTTGTGTCGCGTGCCACAGCGCGGCCAACAATGCTTTTCGCCTGCAGCCGCTGGCGGAAGGGAGCACCTGGACGGAGGAGCAATCGCGGCGCAATTTTGAGATCGTTTTGAAATTGGTGAATTCGTCGAATCCCAAGGCCAGCAAGATCCTGATGCATCCGCTGGCTCACGAGGCAGGTGGTGACGAATTCCACAGCGGGGGCCGTCAATTCCTTTCCAAGGACGATCCCGATTGGAAGGCAATGGCCGTTTGGGTCGGCGTGACTGAGTGAAGGGAGGTATCGAATGCGTCTGGTCTGCTTGATGTTCTGGTGTGCGCTGGCGGCGATGGCACAGTTGGTGCCGTTCGATCAGGAATATGTGATCCCCAAGGTGAATCCGCACACGACGCCGGCCGATTTGAAGAACGGCCAGCAGCTATTCATGGCACAATGCGCGCGATGCCATGGGCCGAAGGGCGAAGGCGGCCGGGGCGCGGTCCTGGCACAGCCCCATTTGCGGCACGCGCCGGACGATCAGGCACTTTTTCTTGTGATCAGGGATGGCATTAAAGGAACGGAGATGCCGGCGGGCTACGCCGTAGATACGCTGGAGACTTGGCAGCTGGCGGCATATATTCGCAGCCTGGGCAAAATGGCTCCCGGAGAAGGTGCCGGGAGATGCGAAGCGCGGCCAGGAGTTGTATCAGAGCAAGGCGCATTGCGGACAATGCCACATCATCGACGGACAGGGCGGAAGCCTGGGGCCCGAACTCACGGAGATCGCAGCGAGGCGCAGCGCCGCTCACTTGCGAGCAGCGGTTCTGGATCCGGCATCGACGCTGCCAGAGGGATTCCTGGAAGTGCGGGCGACGACCAAGGATGGTAAACGCATTACGGGTGTGCGCTTGAACGAGGACACGTTCACGATTCAGGTGGTAGATCTGAGCGGCGGGCTGCACTCCTTCATCAAGGCAGATCTGAAAGAGTTGCAGAGGGATACCGGGAAGTCGCCGATGCCGAGTTTCCGAGGGACGTTGTCGGCGTCCGAGGTGGATGACTTGGTCGCATATTTGTATTCGCTGCGAGGTAAATCATGAGACGCATGGTCTGTTTGTTGGCCGCTGTACTGCCGTTGGCCGCGCAGGTTTCCTACGATCGCCTGCGCCAGTCCGATTCCGAACCCGCCAACTGGCTGACGTACTCCGGCAACTACAGCGCGCAGCGCTATTCGGGGTTGAATCAGATAGGCGCGACGAACGTCCAGCATTTGCGGCCGGTCTGGGTGTATCAGATGTCGACTACGGAGCGGATTGAGACTTCGCCCTTGGTAGTGGACGGCGTCATGTATGTGAGCGAGCCGGGTGGCAGCGTGACTGCTCTGGATACGCAAACCGGGCGTTCTCTGTGGAAGTACGTGCGGAGCATGCCTCCAGGTGTTCGCGGCTGCTGCGGCCAAGTGAACCGCGGCGTGGCGATTCTGAACGATAGCGTTTATGTCGGCACATTCGATTCGCATCTGGTGGCACTGGATATCAAATCTGGAATCGTGCGTTGGGATTCCGAGGTGGCCGATCCGAAGTTGGGTTACTCGATCACGGCTGCGCCGCTGGCGTTTAAGGACAAGATCGTGGTGGGTGTCGCGGGCGGCGAGTACGGAATCCGCGGCCTCATCGATGCGTATGACGCCAAGACAGGGAAGCGGGCATGGCGCTTCTGGACGGTACCAGCGCCTGGCGAGCCGGGGAGTGAAACGTGGGCCGGAATCTCGGCGAAGACCGGCGGAGCACCGACCTGGGTTACGGGCGCATACGATCCCGAGCAGAATATCGTCTTCTGGGGCACTGGGAAATCCGGGGCCGGATTGGAATGGCGACGATCGCGCGGGGGACAATCTCTATTCCGATTGTTTGGTTGCGCTGGATGGCGACACGGGAAAGCTCAAGTGGCATTTCCAGTTCACTCCGCACGATACCCACGATTGGGATTCGACCGAGGTCCCGGTGCTGGCGGACACGGTGGTGCGCGGAGAAAAGCACAAAGCCGTGCTGTTCGGAAATCGCAACGCGTTTTACTATGTGCTCGATCGCACCACGGGCAAATTTCTGGCGGGCAGGGCATTCGCCAAGCAAAGCTGGGCCAAGGGATTGGATGATTCAGGCAAGCCGATCGTGCTTCCCAATTCCACCCCGACTACGGAAGGAGCGAAGATTTATCCTGATTTGACTGGTGGGACCAACTGGTTCAGTCCTTCTTACAGTCCCAAGACCAACATGTATTATGTGGCGGCGCGGGATGTGGGCGGTGTGTACCTGAAGGGCAACGCGGAGTACAAGGAGGGCGCGCAATTCAACGGGGGCGGGCAAAAGCCCATCGTCGGCGAGGATCCGGGTGGCGCGATCCGCGCGCTGACTCCGGATACTGGCGAATTGAAGTGGGAGTTCAAACTGTATTCCGATGCGGGCGCGGGGATTCTTTCGACTGCCGGCGATCTGGTGTTCGCTGGAACGAACGAAGGCGACTTCTTCGCGCTGGATGCCGTGAGCGGGCGTTCGCTGTGGCATTTTCAAACCGGCGCGATGATTAATGCGAATCCGGTTAGTTATATGAGCGGAGGCAAGCAGGAGATCGCGATCGCGTCGGGCAATTCGATTTTTGCGTTTGCGCTGGAGAACTAGCTAACAGGGATCAGCAGCGAAATCGCTTACGAGGAAAGTTCTGGTGCGATTGCTAAGCGCCGCTCGAAGTGCGAATAGATGGTACTTAAGACGATGACTCCAGGGGGATGGACGGGGAATTAAGCCCTTCGTATCTCCGTGCGCGGAGACACGTAGGTAACCACAGACCGCCTCATGCAGGGATGCCTGCGCGGCTCGCTGTGTCGAACCGATCACGATGATATCCAAGTCGATGCACTCTGCCACGAAGTCTTGGGCGCCGGCCAGGGACCGAGGGTATACCATGCATCTAAATACTAAGTTCGGGTGGCTCAGAGGCTTGCGTGAATATTTTGACGAAATGTTCTTGCCTTCGGCGGTCGCAGACACAATGCACCTCTAGCTGTGGACAAACCATTATCCGCACAAAAGACATCGCATGCAATCCCTCCGCGACAGAAAAGGGGCCTATTCTGGATCGGTGGACGTACCGAGCTTCACGAATTGCACAGACGCTTTTTTCGCGGTACGCTTCGTTGCTCCGTAGAACTCCTCTCGTGTCCGATTCGATTGACGGATCATGCTCTTGATGAGATCTGTATCGCCGAATTCCGAATATGCTGTGTCTACCGTAACAATGCTGCGTGGATGCGTTTTTGTTGCTTCGCATTCATAGTGTTCATGCGAACCCTGATGGCGCGATCTTGTAAAGCCCAGGCAAGTGAGAATCGCTATTACCTCGGAACACGTCAATAGAGGGTACTTTCTCTGGCCCATACAAACGTTGTCGTGCGAATTTGTTCAGCACGTTCGCTGGGTGCAAATGGGAGTTGCGGTAACTGTCTTTCATATGGTCCAGAAACGTAGCGATTTTCTCTGAATGATCTGAATGTTTCTTGAGGGCCTTAGGACAGATTGACCAATTTCTCATTCGCGATGGGAACTCACGGTTGCAGTGCCAGAATTAGACTTAGTTTTTCACGGAAGTTTGATAGCTCAAGGTTTCCACCCAAGCTCCGTTTCGCTTTACCCAGATTCGAGTGACATGCAGGGGACGTCCGCGATCGGGCTGGTGCTGCGAGGTCATTAGAACGGCATCGCCAAAATCGAACATGCGGGCCGACAGGAGCGGCGTGGGAGCGACACCCGCGTTTTTCGAATGGTCGAAGTCGGCCATGCGATCGCGCTTGCCGGAGATTTTGTTGCTGTTGGAGCTGGCGGCCACGAATTCGTCGCCCACGACTGTCGCAAAGACCGGCGAGTTGTGGGCCATGGCAGCGGTTTCAAGTTTCGAGTAGGCAGTGATGATTTGCCGCTCGGTTTCGTTTTTCGGTTTGTAGGGAACCATCTTGCAGGGATTTTCACAGTCCTTGCCGGCGCCTGGCGCGAAAGCGGGCGGCGCATCGAGCGACAAGACTTCCTGGTAGACGATGGCCTTCCATGCTCCGGCGCGTTTTGCCCATACGCGCAGAATGTGCGATCGTCCGAGGTTCACCTGGACATTTCCGAGATGGCCGTAGGTGTATTGCTTCGACTCAGCGGCATCGGCGGTTGATAGGACAGGTTTCGGCGGATCGTTCAGGACTTGGGCTTTGGTTAGAGTTCGACCATCTGAATCTGTCCACGTAAAATCCACGTCGAGAAGTTTTTCAAGCGCTGGTCTGTCGGCCTTTGCGGCGGCCTGAACAAAGGCGCGATCGGCTTGCAGCATTTCTTGATCTGGTTCTTGGGCAGCCAACAACACTGTGCATGCTGTGAACAGAACGATAACTCGCATGAGGGCTCCTTGAATGAATATACTGATTGACGCATGAAGACGCTGGCCGCGCTAGGCATACTGTTCGTCGCGGGGACGGCTTGCGCGGCAGAAATTAGGGTTATGACATCCGGCGCATTCACCGCGGCGTATCAGGAAGTGATCCCGCAGTTCGAGCGCACGACTGGGAACAAGATAATTACTGCCTATGGAGCGTCCATGGGGAACGCTCCGGATTCCATTCCCAGCCGGCTGCGACGCGGCGAGCCGGTGGACGTCGTGATTCTAGCTCAAGAGGCATTGGAAGAGTTGATAAAAGCCGGGAAGGTAGTGCCTGGCAGCCGCGTGGACCTGGTTCGATCCAGCATTGGCATGGCTGTGCGGGCGGGAGCGCCCAAGCCGGACATTAGCTCTGTCGATGCGCTGAAGCGCACGCTTTTGCAGGCCAAGTCGATCGCGTATTCTGCTTCCGCGAGCGGCGTTTATCTCTCGCGGGATCTGTTTCAGCGGCTCGGGGTCGCGGATCAGATTGTGGGCAAGTGCAAGAGAATCGCGAACGAGCCGGTCGGCGCGGTGGTTGCGCGCGGAGAGGCCGAGATCGGATTCCAGCAGATCAGCGAGCTGCTTCCCGTGCCTGGCATCGACTATGTGGGACCGCTGCCGCCGGGGGCTCAGAAAGTCACGGTGTTTTCAGCTGGCGTGGCGGTGGGCGCAAAGGAGCCAGGGGCGGCTCGGGCGCTGATCAAATTCTTCGCGTCGTCGGCGGTGGTGCCTGTCATTCGGAAAACTGGCTTGGAAGCCGTGACGTCGCGCTGAATTATTTCTGTTTGGTTGACTCAAATCGGATCTGCTTCAACACCTCGGTGCGATGCTCGAGTTCGGTCTGGCCGGCTGGAAATTGATTGATGCTGAGCATGATAGGCCAAGATGTCGGCGTCCTGCTCGCGGGTTAGTTTGCCGGGATTGTCGGCGGGCATGGACACGCGAATTCGATCGAAGAGGTCGCCCACGGTCAGTCCGTCCCAATTGGAGAAAAACTCACCGCCCGTGAGCGGCGGCGCAGATTCGCCACCGTTTAGCGCCGAGCCGTGGCAGGAAGCACAGGCATTGGCGTAGAGGGCGGATCCGCGCTTGGCTTGGTCGGAAGTATAGACGCCGTCCCAAACGGAGCGTGAGGTTTGCGCCGTCACGCAGACGACGAAAAAGAGCGCAGTGACATGTTTCATCTAGTTTGTGGACGGCAGGCTGTAGGCGATGTATTCGCCCGAATATGCGCCTCCGCTGACGGCCACTACAATGTACTGCTTGCCGTCCAACATGTACGTCATCGGCGAACCGCTTTGCGGCGCGGGCATGTAGACTGCGCCGACTTCTTTGCCGGTGGCCTTGTCATAGGCTCTCAGCATAGCGCCGCGCGGATGCGATGGCGTGGTGGTGTTCTGGCTATCGCCGAGCACGACCAATGTTTTGGTGACGATGAGTCCGACGCTGCCGGGCTGCCCTGTGTTGGGAATGGTCATTCCTTTGAGAGCGGGATGATTGCGAACCGCATCCGGTGTCTCGCCGTAGGGGACTTGCCATTGGAGTTCGCCCCGATCCAGATTGATGGCCGAGATGACGGCGTAGGGCGGTTTGAGGATGACTTAAACCTTGCACCGTGAGGGCGCCGATGGGAGCAGAAGTGGGAGCGGGAGCGGGCTTCTGCCTTGGAGCGTCGGCGGCGGAGCCAAATCCGGGTCCTTCGGAAACTCGAAACTCCGTATCGTTCCTGCCCATGACGTAGCGAATGTCGGAAAATCCTGCCGGAGGCGTGCGCATGGAAATGGGGAAGAGGGCGGATTGATGGGCCTGCGCGTAGACAGTGTGTGTTTCCGGATCGTACGCCGAGCCGGGCCAGTTGGTCCCGCCGCTGGCATTGCCGAGATTGAGCGCACCTAGAAAACCTTTGGCGTCGCCGATCACTGGGGGGAGGAACATGGGTCCGGTTTTATAACGCGCGACAGCGTCCTTAGCCTGCGCGCGCATCTCGGGCGTGAAGTCGACCAGATCATCCGGCAGATTGAGGAAATTGCGCGCGTACGCGGGCGGCTTGGTGGGGAACGGCTGGGTGGGAGCAGTCTTTTCGCCAGGCACATCGGATTGCGGCACGGGACGCTCTTCGATCGGCCAGACGGGCTCGCCGGTGATGCGATCGAAGACATACAGGAACGCTTCTTTGGTGGGCAAGGCCACGGCCTTGATGGCCTTCCCGTTGACGTTGATGTCGGCGAGGATGGGCGCGGATGACAGATCGTAGTCCCAGATGGGGTGATGCACAATCTGGAAATGCCACTTGCGTTTGCCGGTTTTGAGATCGACGCAGACCAGGCTCTCGCCGAAGAGATTGTCGCCCGGCCGCTCGCCGCCGTAGAAATCCGAGGTCGGAGATTCGACGGGCAGATAAACCAGGCCGAGGTCTTCATCGACGGTCATTTGAGTCCACACGCCGGTGTTGCCGTTGGTGGCCCACGAACCGTTTTCCCAGGTGTTGTTGCCAAATTCGCCGGGGCGAGGAATGGTGTTGAAGGTCCACAGGAGCTTGCCGCTGCGGGCGTCGAAAGCGCGCACCAGTCCCTTGGTGTTGTTGTGCGTGGCCACCGTCATGCCTTCTTTGAAGGAGGAGCCGACAATCACGGTGTCCTTCACCACTAGCGGCGTGGAGTGCAGGCCGGCCTCGCCAGTTTCCAGATCGATCTGCTGGCCGGTGCCGGTGACCATGCCTTCTTTCAAGATCGATGATGCCGCTTTTGCCGAAGCCGTTGATCGGCTGACCGGTGTGGGCGTTGAGAGCGATGAGGCGATAGCCGGTGGTGACGAACATGATGCGATCGTCGCCTTTGCCGTCGGTCCAATAGGAGACGCCACGTCCGGACAATTGGCGAGGAGCGATGGCCGCGCGATTGCCTTCGCGCAGACTGTAGACCCACATTAGTTCACCGGTTTTGGCATCGAGGGCGACCACGGAACGGCGGGTGCCGGCGGTGGTGTAGATGACGCCCTTCACCATGAGCGGCGTGCCTTCCAACTTGTATTCGGGGCGAGTTCCGAGGGAGTCCGTCTTGAATCGCCAGGCAACTTCGAGTTGGTTGAAATTGGCCGCGTTGATCTGATCGAGCGGCGAGTAGCGGGTGCCTTTGAGATCGCCGGTGTAGGCGGGCCATTCGCCATTCTTCGTGGAAGGCTGCTGTGCACAGGCCGACGCGGCCAGAGTGACGAAGAACGCAAAACGTAGCGTGCTGTGTCTCATGTTTTCTCTCGTTTCTAGTGAGCGGGCTGGACGGTGACTTTCACCTCGGCGTTCGACCAGCAACATTGAAATCCGCGGCCTCCCTCGCCGGACCAATCGTTGGCCTGCGCGCGAAGCACGTATTCTCCCGGTTCACTGAATGTAGCGGTGGTGGCTGTCTTGCCCTGGAATGCGGTGTTGGGAGGCGCTTTAAAATCGGCGGATTCGACGGGCGGCTTGTCGTTCGCGAAGGTAACTGTTCCTGGACCACGGAGTTTGCTCCACGTGATGGCGACCGCGGGGCTCTTGGGGGCGGTGGCGCCGGGGACAACGCTAGCGTCGTCGGCCACCCACAGCACCAACGGCAGAGGGTTCGGGAACGTCGCTACCAGCGATGTGCTGTGACCTTTCGGTCCTTGCACGAACGGCCCGGCGGCGCTGAATCCGATGAAGGGCGGAGTATTTCCGTTGGCGTCGACGAAGGGCGCAAGCTCCCACAGAGGATTGAGATTGCCAGGAACCACAGTGGTCACGGCATTGGCGGTCAGCGTCCAGGTTAGTTGCTTCGATCCAAAATCCTTGGGCACGGTGACGGTGAACATCCCCCACTGCCGGCGGGGAAGAAAGTGCGTCGGCTGACCCTGGTCCGGACCGCCGGGCTCGATGCGGTTGTCGACGCCGATCGGTACGTCCAGCTCCTGTTTCAGATTGCGATTGTAATATCCGAAGAGCAGGCTGAAGCTTCCGTCGTCGTTACGAAACCAGCCTTCGAACGCGCCCGTGACGCTTTGCCCGGAATCGTGGCGAGGCCCGATGGTGAGCTGCGGCGCGGCGCAAAGTTGTAGGGCCGCTAGACAGGCTAGCGCGAAGCGATGACAGCGCATCTGGTGTCTCTAGTTGCCGGCGGTCGCGCTGGCTGTGGGTGAGCCATGTTTTGAGACCCACTCTTGATAATCCGCTTCGCTGATGTAGGTTACGTTGACCCACGCGTGCGCCATTTCGTCAACAGTTCGGTCGCCCCAGCCGACCCATTGGTTGGGATCGGGGTTGTTTCGATTGGAAGCAGTGTTGTCGTGCCAAGCGACGACATGGATGATGGTGCCTTTCGGCAGGACGGGAGCCGCGTCGTCGGCGTAGATATAGTTGGTCATCCAGTTGAAGTTGAAATGGTCGACGTAGCTGAGCGTGCGCCTGGTGCCGTCGGGCAGGATGGCTTCGAGCAGCATGGCTTTGCCGCGCAGGTGCATATGAGGCTGGAAATTCTCGAGCAGAGCCGGCGCTCGCAAAGGCGTGTAGCCCTCAGTTCGGACAATCTGGTTGGGCGGAATATCGAGCTGGCCCCATCCAGAGGTGCCGGGAGTGCCGGGGAAGGGCATGAGGAAAGTCCGATATTTTGGCTCTTCGCCTTTGGGGTACAGATAAACCGCGAGCTCGACGTGATCGCGGATTTCTTCGCCCACCGCGTGATAGTGCATCTCCCACCAGATGCGCGATCCGGGAAGCAGCAGTTTGCCGGTGTTGGGGCGATAAATGTCGAAGTTCTTGTTCATGGCCCATTCCATTAAGAGGCCCTGCATTTGGAGTGGGGCGCCGGTGCCGGATTCATCCTGCTGCAGGTACGCGAGGGCGTGATGGGTGATCCTGCGTCCACCGGGAGTAGCGGGCCGCATTTCGACGGCGCGAACCCAGCGCGGCTCGGTGACTGGAATCGGCGTCAGCGGACGGTACCAGGCGTCCTGGCTTTTGGCCGGCATGGTGTAAGGATCGGATTTAAGAACAAAGTCGGGCTGTCCAAACTGTTTGGCGAGCTGCCAGCCTTTATCTTCCGGCCATTGTTTGGGCGGCGGCATGTCCTTCGGGATCGCCTAGCGGTGCGCCCGCATCCACCCAGCGCGCGATGACGGCGATCTGCTCGTCGGAGAGCGACATATCGTTCTGAAAGTGCTGAATGCCGACGGTTTTGTCGAGATGCCAGGGCGGCATATTGCGGGTGACGACGCGTTCCTTGATGGATTTCGCCCAGGGCCGGGTTTCCTCGTAGGTCACCAGCGACATGGGCGCCATGGATCCAGTGCGGTGGCAATTCTGGCACTTTTCCTGGAGAATGGGTGCAATGTTTTTCGCGAACGTCGGCGGTTGATTGGCAAGGGTTGCCGCGATCGCGCCGCCCGAAAGAGCCACGCTAGCCACTAAAGCCAGTGCGCGCATACTGCCCCCCGTTATCCTGGATTGAAACCCGTCGATGGTTAGAAATGTACTATGCCGGAACGTTTGAGTCAAGGCATGCTAGCGCTTCGGCCAGACCACACCTTGATCCATCTTCGTCACCGCCGCCATTCCTTTATAGACGAATTTCTGGACGCGCTGGCCGCGATAGGTTTCGGTGGTGTAGATGTTGCCTTTGGAATCGGAGGCGATGCTATGCACGGCGTAAAACTGGCCGGGCTGCCGGCCGCCGTCGCCAAAGCTGGTTAGGATCTCGAGCGTGTCGCGCAGCATGACGTAGATCTTTTCGTTCGCGCCGTCGGCCAGGAAAATATACTTCTGCTGGGGATCTTTCGAGAAAACGATGTCCCACACCGAGCCGTCGCCGCGGGTATTTTTCGCGATGATTTGTTCCTTGACGAACGTGCCGTCGGGTTTGAAGACTTGAATGCGATCGTTCGGCCGGTCGCAGACATACAGCAGGTTATCGTGGGAGAGTTCGGCGCAGTGCACCGGATTCCGGAACTGCTGGGCGGGAGGATCGTCGGGTTTGTATGGGCCCAGGTTGGTGTCGTCGGGCTTGTTGCCGTAGGCGCCCCAATGGCGTTTGTACTTGCCGGTCTCGGCGTCGAAGACGATGACGCGGTGATTGCCGTAGCCATCAGCGACATACAACTCATTGGTCTTGGGGTCGACAAACAACTTCGCCGGCCCTTTGAGATTTTCGACGTCGTTGCTGCCCTTGCTTTTGCCGGGGTGGCCGATCTGCATCAGGAACTTTCCGCTCTGGGTGAACTTCAAAACCATGTTGTCGTTGTAGGGCGCCGGAGCAGGCGTGGGTCCCTCGGCGGGGGCTGCGCCACGCGGCGCCGGGCCGCGGCCATTGCCACCGATCCAGACATTGCCTTTGTAGTCGACGGTGATGCCATGGTTCGAGTCCGGCCAATCGTAGCCAGTGCCGGGGCCGCCCCAGCTCTCGACCAGGTTGCCGGCTTGATCGAACGCGAGCACAGGCGGAGCCGGAGTGCAGCATTCCGCGGCGGGAGGATTGGCTGTGGAGTAGATCTCCTTGGGTTCGAGCGACCCGGCGCGATGGATGATCCAGACGTGATCCTGCGCGTCTACCGATACGCCGATGGTGTTTCCGATGACCCAATGGTTCGGCAACGGCTTGGGCCACATCGGATCCACTTCGAATCGCGGCGCCTGTACGGTTGCGGCGCTGACCGAGGCTTTCCTGCCGAGCATCAGCGAACCGATTCCAAGGATGGCGATGGTGGCGCAAAATCCCGCGACGGTGCGGAAATCGATCTTCATGGTCGTGCCTCCTTCGAGATTGGTTGTTATTCTATTACGTCCTTCGACTCGTTTGTCAATGAGGCTTGTGGCATCCGTCCCTCATTCGTGGGAACATCGTGATAAGCATTCAGAAGGAGTACAGGCATGCTTCGAAGAGTCGGGGCTGTGGGTGTATTTGTCGCCGCGGTGGCCATGGCGCAAACTGCCGGGCCCGCTGCGTGGCAAAACGATCTCAAGCCCATTTCGGCCGGCGGACTGGAATTACGACTTTGCCGCCCACCTGTTGGAGCGGGCTGGATTTGGCGGAACTCCCGAGGAAATCCAGGCGCTGGCGAAACTGACGCCGGCGCAGGCCATCGCGCGGCTGGTTCGCTTCGAGGGGACGGACGCGAGCCAGTCTGCCGCCCTTCGATCATTCGGGAATCCACGATCCGGGACTCGAACCGTTTCCTCCCAGCCGCCCCGCCGTCACCGATCAAGCCAAGAAGAACCGGCGAAGCGCTCGGCATCAAAGTAAAGCCTGAGGGCAACCGCCGCCTGCAGCCGGTCGTCAATGAATTCTTCTATTGGCTGCGCGCCAGCGTGCTCGAAACCAACCGGGTGGCCTATTGGTGGGCGAATCGGATGGTGGATAGTCCGCGGCCGCTGCGCGAAAAAATGGCGCTGTTCTGGCACGGGCACTTCGCCGTCAACGAAGCCAAAGTCCGCGACTATCGCAAGCTGCTGGATCAGTTGGAGCTGTTCCAGAAGCAGGGCACGGGCAATTTCCGCGACTTTACTGGTGGCGGTGGCGCAGGATCCGGCGATGCTTACGTTCCTGGACGCGGGCGTGAACGTGAAAGGCGCGGCCAACGAAAATTTCGCGCGCGAAATCATGGAACTGTTCACCATGGGCGTGGGCCACTACACCGAAAAAGATATTCGCGAGGCCGCGCGCGCCTTCACCGGCTGGAATTACGTGGATCTCAAATTCGTCGTGAACAAAGACCAGCATGACGACGGCGAGAAGACTTTCCTGGGCAAGACGGGCCGCTTCGACGGCGTCAATGTGATCGACATCATCATGCAGCAGCCGGCCACGGCCGATTTCATCGCCGGCAAGATTTATCGCTACTTCGTGCGCGAGGATCTTTCGCCGGAGCTTCAGAAGCAACTGGGCGCGGTGCTGCGCGATCACGACTACCAGATCGCGCCGCTGCTGGAAACGATTTTCCTGTCGCGCGATTTCTACAGTCCGGCTTCGGTGGGCACGCAAATCAAGAGCCCGGTGGAGCTCGCCGTCACCACGTATCGAAAGCTCGGGCTGGACAATGTTCCCGGCGTCCCGGATTTCAATGTCGGCGACCGGCGCGCTGGGTCAGCGGCTGTTTGCGCCGCCCACGGTGGCCGGATGGGCCGGGGGCCAGAGCTGGATCACGCCGGGCCTGCTGCTGGAGCGCGCCAATTTCGGCCGCGACGTTTTGTTTCCCGACATCAACTTCCTCCCGCCGGACCGGTACACGGGCGACCCGGAAGTTCGGCGCGTCGCCGATCGTATCCGGCAAGGCATGGATATCAGCGCGGCGACCAAGCCAGATGGCAAGAGTGGCGATCTAGCGGAATCGAACATGGAGGCCGATCGCGACGAGGATTTCAACACGCGCTACGGCAGTTTTCGCGGCTCGCAGATGGCCATCGAACGGGTCAAGCCGATTCCGCGCGATACGGCGCAGATGAATCTGTCGCGGATGGTGCTGGACCAACACCTGAAGGACACGACGCAGGTGGTGGATTACATGATTCATCGATTCATGCGCGTAGCGCCGGGCGAGGACGCGCGCCAGAAGCTGATCGCTTTCCTCAATAAAGAACTGGGCACGTCGGACGTGGCCGCTGCCCAGACCTATCTCGAAGATCCGTTGCGGCTGGTGCTGCACCTGATCATGAGCCAGCCGGAGTATCAGCTCGGGTTAGTTAGCCGAGGAGGCTACGAATGAAGAAGAATCACTTTTCGTTTACCGAAGCCAGCCGGCGCGATCTGCTGCGCGCTCGGTATGTATGGCATCGGCGTAAGCGCGGCCGCGCTTCCCATGCCCCTGTTCGCGCAGGCTGCCGCGCCGCTTACCGGCCAAGCGAAGTCCAACGGCAAGATTCTGGTGGTGCTCGAGCTTTCGGGCGGCAACGACGGGCTCAACACGCTAGTCCCTTACGGCGACGACGCTTATTACCAGCACCGGCCGAATCTCGGCATCCCGCGCAAGGACGTGCGGGCCATCGACGATCATTTCGGATTCAGCCGCGGCATGGCCGGATTCGAGCGCTTGTATAAGAACGGCAAGCTGGCCATCGTGCATGGCTGCGGATACGAGAACCCGTCGTTCTCGCACTTCACGTCGATGGCGTACTGGCATACGGCGGCGCCCAACAGCGGCGAGCAGTACGGATGGGTGGGCCGGCTGGCGGACGCGATGGCTCCCGAAGCGCCCCCTAATTTCTTGGTGAACATCGCCGCGCGGCAATCGCTGGCGGTGCGCAGCCACCGCCATGTGCCGGTGGTCTTCGACGATCCGAACAAGTTTTCGCAAGAGATTTTCTTCGACGAGCGCGAGGTGCTGCCGTCGGTCGCGGACACCAACACGATCGCGAACCCGTCGCGGCAATTTCTGCTGGACACCGCGCAAAGCGCCAAGCAAGCTTCGGCGCTGGTTCGGGAAGCCTGGTCGAAATATCATTCGCCGGTGGATTACGGAGTCGTCGGGCTCGACTTGCCGAAGGTGGCGGCGCTGATTGAAGCGGGCATGCCCACGCGGCTTTATTACACGTCGTATCGCAACAACGCTTTCGACACGCATGTGTTCCAGAACGACACGCACAAGCGTCTACTGACCTATGCTTCCGATGCCGTTTCGGCGTTCCTGCAGGATTTGGAGCGGATCGGACGCGCGGACGATGTGGTCGTGATGGTCTTCTCCGAGTTTGGCCGGCGGGTTCCTGAGAACGTCAATCTTGGAACGGACCACGGCGCGGCCAACCTGATGTTCGTCGCGGGAAAGCAGGTGAAGGGCGGCCAATACGGGACGGTGCCCAGCCTGACGCAAGTTGGATGCGGGCGACAATCTGATCTACACCACGGATTTCCGGCGAGTCTATGCGACTATGATCGCCGGATGGCTGGGATTGAAGGACACGCGTCCGCTGCTGAACGGCGAATTCGAGTCGTTCGATATGTTCAAGAGTGTCTAAGACCGCTTCCTTTGGTCGCGGCTCAGCCCCGCAACAACTCTAAAAGCGCGGATGAGACGGCTTCCGGGTTTTCGCGCGGCAGAAAATGCCCTGCGCCGGGAATGACGCGACGGGCGACCAGCGACGGGAATACCGCGCGCTCGGCGGGCGTTATCGGCGGCTGACGGACGCGCCAGGGCATCGGTTGCGCCATACAGCAGGATGGTTGGCGCCGCGATCTTGGGACGCTGCGCAAGTTGCTGCTCCATTGCTTTGAAGCGCTCTTCGCCCGGCGCGTTTCCGTTGCGGTGGCGATAGGAGTGAATCACAACGTCCACGAAATCGGGATTGTCGAATGATGGCGCAGTACGATTATATTCTTCGTCGCTGAAATGCCAGCCGGGCGACCAGGTCTGCCACAGGAGCTTGCACAGGCTGCGGCGATTGGCCGCGAGTCCCGCGCGCCCGCGTTCCGTATTGAAATACCACTGATACCAGAACTCACGTTCTACTGCAGGCGGCGCGGGCTGCGGCGGAGCGAAGACATTTTGAATGCCGTAGCCGCCGATGATCACGGCCGCCCGCACGCGTTCGGGATGCAAGGCCGCTGCGATGGCCGCCGCGCGTCCGCCCCAATCGTACCCGGCGAGCGCCATTTGCTTGAGGCCGAGAGCATCGGCGAAATCGATCAAATCCTGGCCGATCGCCGCCTGCTCCGCCATGCGAGGCGCAGCGCATCGCGGAAACGCGTGGGCCCGTAGCCGCGCAGGTAAGGCACCAGCACGCGATATCCGGCCTTGGCGAGGGGCGGCGCTACATTATCGAAAGCGTGGGCGTCATCGGGAAAACCGTGCAGCAGAACGATCGGAAAACCTTGCGGGTTGCCGCTTTCTTCATACGCGATGTCGAGAACCGGTGTTTGAACGGATCGTGTGGTGGATTGCGCTTTCGCCATAGTCGCGATAGTTGCCAGGAGGAAGGTTCTGCGATCCACTTTAGCGTGCTTCCATGGGCTGAAGGTAAAAGTTGTTCGGATCTCGCACAATCACCACCTGCGGACCTTGCGGGAGCGTGACGGGCGCGCCGCCAGTGGTGATCACCGAGAATCCCGCGCCCTTCAACGAGTCTGTCAGCGGGGCGATGCCGTGCACCTGAAGGCGAAGCATTCCCCGGCCAGGCTCGGGAAAGGGCACTGCCAAGCCTTCTTTGTCGCCGGACGAAGTCAATCGGATTCGGACGTTTGACCCTGGCACGCCGAGCCAATCCGCCTCAGCTTTGAATCCTAGCGTTTTGGTATAGAGGGCGGTGGTCTTGACCACGTCGTTGACGCTAACGATCAGGTCCGCGCCGGTCGTCTCGGCTGGTTGCAGCTGGACGGCGAATCCGTCCGGATCGTGGAGTGTTGCCGTGCCCAGGTTGCGGGTCATTACTCCGTAACCAGACTTGCTGGCGCGGGCGATGATAGCGTCGGCATCCGCCACGCGAAGTAGCAGCGTTACGGCCCCAGGGTCCGCGATGCCCTTGCCCTTGGGTTTTCGCGCCTCGCCCCACTGAACCAGTTCGATCCCCATCTGCGAGCCTGGAATCTTCAATACTGCCGCGCGATACTGCTTGCCTGGGACGCCATACAAATTCGCCACTGGCGGATTGTCTGTGAACTTGTGATCCGCTCCGGCGGGGCCGGTGATTTCCAGGCCCAGGAGGTCGTGATAGAAGGCGATCGATTGATCCAGGTCCGAAATGATATGGAGAAACGGTCCGACGCCGACCACCGGGCTCTCGGTTTGTCCGAGCAAGAGACTGACGGAGATGAACACGGCCACCGTCAAACGCGCGGCTAGGATTTTCATAACGTATGCAGTATACCTGAGCGTCGGGCGCGGTCCAGAGCGACGGATTCATTTTTTTCGATTGACAAGAAATGCAATCTGATGCATTCTTGCACAAAGGTTAAATCAAACCTGTAAGGTTAGGAGAAAGGTCCAGCCCGGCTGACTCGGCTTGGCCTTCCCAGTAGTCAACTCCGCTCCAAATAGGGACACCCGCACAAGGAGACGCTACTTATGACCCGCCCCCAGCTCTGCAAAGCTTTGATTTCGTTGAGTCTGCTACTGGCATTCTCAAGTCCTTCCAGTTTCGGCCAAACGGCCACCGCTACGATTACCGGTCGTGTGACCGACAGCGGAGGCGCGGTCATCGTTGGATCGGCCAAGTTGATTTAACTAGCGTCGAACGAGGAACGGTCTCACTAATCCAGACGAACCAGGCCGGCATTTACCTGTTTCCGAGTGTTCAGCCCGGCACCTATCGGTGGTCGTGCGGAGTGAGGGTTTCAAGCAAGGCGAAGTGCAGGAATTTAAGGTGGAAGTCGGCAGCCAATTGGAACAAAACTTCCAGACTCGAAGTCGGCTCCGTGAGAGAATCCGTTTCAGTGGAGACTGTCCGAGCCGCTGGTCAACACCATTTCATCAACGCTTAGCTCGGTGGTAACGGGCGCGACGATTCAGGATTTGCCTTTGAACGGGCGGGATACCTTGCAGTTGGCGTTGACGGCGCCTGGCGTAACACCGTCACCCGGGCACGAACACCTTTTCCATCGCCGGCTCGCGGGCGAGCTCGGTGACCTTCATGTATGACGGAGGCATCAACACCTCGGTTGGCTCGACCGCTGTGGTTGTCGATCCGAATCCCGACACGATCGCGGAGTTCCGCATCCTGACTAATAATTACTCGGCGGAGTACGGCCGCAGCAACGGCGGCATTGTGACCGTGGTTTCCAAGTGTGGCACCAACCAGATCCACGGAACGCTCTTCGACTACCTCCGCAATAAAGATTTCAACGCCAATAACTTCTTCAATCAATCGGAGGCGCGGCAAATTATTCGCCGGTCCCAACCCTGATACGAAATCAGTTCGGCGGCACCGTGGGCGGCCCGCTGACTATTCCTAAGATCATCAACGGCAAGGATCGCTTCTTTTGGTTCTTCAGCTATCAGGGGCAACGGCAAAACAACACCATTGTGGGATCGCAGGTGTCCACATTCACGCCCGCCGAGTTGGGCGGAAATTTCTCGCAGGCCGTCAATGGCGGTCCCGATCCCGGCGTAGTTCAGTTTCTGCAGACGCATCCCTACTATCAACCGAATTCTCAATTAGCGGCTCAAGGCATCATCAATCCAGGCAGCTTCGACCCGGTGGCGAAGGCTATCATCGCAAACGAGACAATCCCCACCAGTGCCAACGGGATATTGACGCCCAATGGGACGGCTACCGACAACCGTAACGAATTTTCGGGGAAAACCGACTTCAACATCACCCGAACGAGCGGCTTTCGGTTAGCCTTGCTCTTTTCGTAACCCGCAATTGCTCCCTTTCCGGAAGTGAACGGAGTCGCCACGCCGGGCGGACAACCCAATGTTGCCGGCTTCCCCAGCCTGAGCGTCTTCAATCGATACTTCGGTGGAATCACGTACACTTCGGTGATCACTCCTACGCTCTTGAATGAAGCGCACTTACGGCGCAGCGGCTGTTGAATAACGGCGGCGAACCGGCGGGCGCCAAATAGCTACACTCCAACCCAACTCGGAATGAACATACGGTCCGACGTAGACAATGGTCCGCCTCTCATTGCATTCGCTTCATCCGGGATAAACCTAGGCGATGTCTCCAGCTATCCAGGGAGTTTCGCCGACACCACCTACTCCTTTACCGACTAGCGTGAGCTGGACCAAGGGACGGCACTATTTCAAGTTTGGTGGCGGAGTGAATATCATTCAAGACAACGGGCAATTCGCTTGGATGGCCAATGGAGTTTTTGTTTTGACGGCCCGTACGGAATCGGCACTGGAAACGATTTGGCCGATCTGCTGATTGGCGCTCCAGATTATCTACTATCAAAGTGCGAACTCGTTCAATGCCGTTCGCGGTAAGCAGTGGTCGGCATTCATTCCAGGACGAATGGAAGGTCCGCCCGAACTTCACGCTGACACTCGGTCTGCGTTACGAATACAATTCGCCGAAGTGGGATCCCTTGAAAAGAAATCCCATGTTCATCTATGGCGACCAGTCCACCACCTATCCGGGGGCTCCCGAGGGTCTCGTGTTCCCGTGCGATCCCAAAGCGCCTTGTCCGGGCACCTATTTCCCGGATCGCGACAATTTCGCGCCACGTTTGGGTTTGCATGGGACCCCTTCGGGAAAGGCAAAACGAGCATCCGGGGAGGTTTCGGGGTTTTCTATGACGTAATCAACGGATCGGACAATCTCTGGTCAGATGGCACCCAACCCTTCGTCTCGTTTGGACAGGCTTACCCCGGGTCAAGGCGCTTGGCCGACAGGCCCCTCAAGCATCCCGAATGGGCCAATGGGGATCATGACCAACCCATACGGCAACGGCGGAATCATCAATCCGTTCCCCTCTCATTTTCCAACGGCGAGTACAAATTTATCGACGTTGGACTGATACCGTTTTCGGGCGTGTTTATCGACCCGCATGAGCGAAGTCCATATACCTATGGATATAACTTCACCGTGCAACACTCGCTCGGCGCCGGCATAGTGCTGGAAGCGGCCTACGTGGGCAATTCGTCTCATAGGCAGATTGTCAGTGAAGACGCAAATTCTTTTATCCAGGGCACACTATTCGTCCCTGGAACACGCAACCTGGAACGCAGTATCCTAACGCCTTCACCGCCGAGCCAGGCGTATCAGAGTCCATAGGCCAATCGAACTACAACGGTCTTGTGACCAGCGTGACCAAACGTATGGGTAATACGCGCGGCCTCGGGAATACATTTTTCACTCTCGCCTACACCTATGGCAAGATCCTGAGCGATCAGGATACGTACAGCGGCCCCGGCAGCCAGGACGTGTCGGCTTATAACTTGAAGCAATTTTATGGACCGGGTTCTTACGACCTCCGGCACAGGATTGTTTTTAGTGGAGGTTGGGAATTGCCGTTCGATCGTCTTTGGTCGAGCGGCCCGAAACGATTGACAACTGGCTGGAGCTTGTACCCGATTCTAACCTGGCAAACCGGATTTCCGGTGGATTTCACGGCCGGCCTTCCGAACAACATCGCCGTTCCGGGTCCCGCGGGCGACGGTGAACAGAGCGCGCTGGTACGGCCGGATTGGGCCGGCGGCGGCGAACAATCGCTGAACCCGCGCGGTGTCGAAACCTACAATGTGCTGGGCCAGCAGGTCACCGGCCATTTCTTTTTCAATCCGAGCGCCTTCTATGTCCCCGACTGCTTCTCCAGCACCGCGCCTCCTGGGACTCCGGGCGGATGCCCCACAGCGACCTACGGCAACTTGCAGAGAAACACGCTGCGCGGACCCGGCTTGACCAATCTTGATTTATCGCTCGAAAAGAGAACTAATCTGGTTGGGGAGCGTGTGGTACTTCTGTTCCGCGCGGAATTCTTCAATGTGCTGAACCACACTGAGTTCCTGTCGCCCACCGCGCCCATTCCGGTCACTTCCGCGCTCATCGGTCAATCCACGTCCACGGCCCCGGCGCGAATTGGCCAGTTGGCTTTGAAGCTAGTTTTCTAGAGGAACCGATATGATCGTTGTTCAAAGATGGGGCCGGGCTGCGGCCATCGCGGGCCTCGCGGCGACTGGCTTGTTTGCCCAACAGAAGGCCGGGACAGGCGGTTGGACCACCTATGGAGGAGACAAGGCCTTCACCAGGTATTCTCCGCTGGATCAGATCAATAAGGACAACGTCAAGAATCTCCAGTTTGTCTGGCATCGGCAGGCCGTCGACCAGCAACTGATGGACAAGTTCCCCGATCTGACCGCACCCAATTACTTCCGCGGTACGCCCATCATGGTGGACGGCGTGCTTTACGCGCCGAACGGCGTGGGTCTGGTGGAGGCATTCGACGCGGCAACCGGAAGTACGAAATGGGTGCAGCAACCGGCTGAACCGACGTTAAAAGAAGCAGCCGGGCAAAGCACGCGCGGCGTGGCTTACTGGCGCAAGAACGCCGATGAGCGGATCGTTTCCGTGCGTGGGGAATATTTGTACGCCATGAATGCCAGGACGGGCCTGCCTTGCCGCGACTTTGGCGAGAACGGCAGAATTTCTCTGAATCGGCATACCAAGGACGACGCGCTGTACTTCGGTTGGCCCGGTCCGTTCGTCGTCAACGATGTCATCGTGATTGGCGGCAACGGAGGAGGAAACGCCGGATCCGGATATGGCGATTCAGGATACGAGCCAAAATCGCAGCCCGAGGATATTCGCGGCTTTGACATTCACACCGGAAAACTGCTCTGGACGTTCCATATTCTGCCGCACAAGGGCGAGCCTGGTTATGACACGTGGGGCAAAGGTTCGGCGGAATATGTCGGCAACATGGCCGCGTGGGCTTCGTTGACGGCGGATGAAAAGCTGGGATACGTTTACATCCCGCTGACTGCGCCAACGGCTTCCCACTACGGCGGACACCGGCCGGGAAAGAATCTGTATTCCGACTCGTTCGTTTGCCTGGACGTGAAGAACGGCAAACTTGTCTGGTATTACCAGCTGATCCATCACGATCTGTGGGAGTACGATGCCGCGACGCCTCCGATTCTGGGCGATATCACGGTGGATGGGAAAAAAATTCAGGCCGTGATCGCGGCCAACAAAACCAGCTTCCTGTATGTGTTCGATCGGGTGACCGGGAAGCCGGTGTGGCCCATCGAAGAACGGCCGGTTCCGAAGTCGACCGTGCAGGGCGAGGAAGCTTACCCGACGCAACCGTTCCCAACTAAGCCGCCTCCTTTCGATCGGCAAGGTTTCAGCGAAGCCGACCTCATCGATTACACGCCAGAGTTGCATCAGAAGGCGCTTGAGATCGCGAGCCATTTCATCATGGGTCCGCTGTTTACGCCGCCATCGGTAATGAATACCGAACCGGGCGGGAAGAGAGGCACGCTGGTGCTTCCGGGAGGCTGGGGCGCGGGCAACTGGAACACGGGCGCGTTCGATCCCGAGACGGGCATGTATTACGCCGTATCGATGACTCAAGCGGGCAGCTATGGATTGACCAGGAATCCGGATCCGCAGAATCCGATGCTATACGGAACGGGCCGCCCACCGGGTGCGCCGCCCCCGTCACCGGAGCAACGGGAACAACAAGCTGGCGATAGCCTGATGATCGACGGACTGCCGATTTACAAAGGGCCATACGGAAGAATTACCGCGTTCGATATGAACAAGGGCACGCTGGCGTGGATGGCGGCGAATGGCGATGGCCCGAAAGATCACCCGCTGATCAAGGATCTTCATCTTCCTGCGCTGGGTACGCAGGGGCGGCCGGTGCCGCTATTGACCAAGACGCTGCTGTTCTTGGGTGAAGCGAGCGACGCGGTAATGGGTCACGCTGGAATTCTGGGCCAAGCGAAGTTCCGCGCGTATGACAAGGCAACCGGGCAGGTGATATGGGAAAAAGAACTTCCCGTAGGGACTACGGGCGGGCCGGTTACCTACATGGCCAAGGGGAAACAATACATTGTGTTGCCGATCGGCGGAAAAGGTTACGGCGCGGGTTGGATTGCGCTGGCGGTGGCGCCAGGGTCCGAAGGAATCGATATAACCAGCACCGCCAAGCCCGCCAAACGGACGCCGCTGCAATGCCTCCGATTTACTCGTTGGTCCAGGCCAAGCGGGGTGGGGCGGTGTTCGAGGAAAAATGCGCTACCTGTCATGGCGAGAATACCTGGGGGCCGAATCTGCAAGGCAGTTCTTTCTGGTCGTCATGGGATCAGAAAACGGCGCGGTCTTTGTACAGCATGATCATCGGCGCCATGCCTCCGGATCGTCCCGGTAGTCTCTCGGAGAAGACCGCGCTAGATCTAGTGGCGTATATTCTTCAAAGCAACAATTTGCCCGCGGGCAGCAAGGAAATCGAAAATCCCGATCAATTGAATAGCGCCAAAGTTGTTCGGCCGAAGTGATCTTAGTGCTTCACGTAAGTGGCCGCCTGCTCCATGGTGGCGAACCAAACGCCTGGTTTGGATTGGATATAAGCGACCAGCCGATCGAGCACTGCGATTCGTGACCGGTGCCCACTGACGTGCGGATGTTGCGTCAAGATGAACATCGTTCGCTCTTCATAGGCGAGATCAAACTCAGCTTTGTAGATCTGGAACAACGCGTCGGGGGAGGGAAGCGCGCCGTTTGCGGTTTCGCCGTAGTACACAAAGTCGTTATCGATCTCGCTGATGGGGAGTTCGATCACGCCACTGGGCTGTCCGTTGGACACAATCTCGTAGGGTTCGTCGGAGGCCAATAGGCTGCTGTCGTAGAGAAAGCCGGCCTTCCGGATGAGATCGAATGTGTGGGGGCTGAACCCGGAGCCAGGCGCGCGCACTCCGACCGGGCGCTTTCCAGTCGCCTTGGTTAGATATTCGATGGATCGTGCCAGCAACCGCTGCTCCTCGGCTGCGTCTGCGATGCCGGGCCAAAATTCGTGGATCCATCCGTGAACGCCGATTTCGTGGCGGTGACGCTGCAGGATGGACGGCGCGATTTCCGGGTGCAGCATCAGAGTCATGGCGGGGATGAAGAACGTCGCAGGGACTTGATGCCGGTCGAGAAGCGCTAGGATTCGGGGCAAGCCGGTGGTGGCGCCGTATTCTCCCACCGACAACGGTACTGGTAGTGGATTAGCTCTCTGCAACAGTTCATTGTCGACGTCGAAGGTGAGGCAAACGGCGACTCGGGCGTCATTGGGCCAAGCCTTGGGCGTGAGCTTCTTGCCCATTCTTGCGGTGCCTACGGCCCGGCGAATCTGCTCTTCGGTGGAATCGGTCGTGATGGGCGGGGCGTTCTGGGCGTGGCAAACCGCTGCGAGCCCAAGCAGCGTGAACACAAACTTAAAGGACATCGGCGGCTTCCTAAACGAAGGCGACTGCTTCGATCTCGATCAGGAATTCCGGGCGGAACAGTCTACGGATAACGATTACAGTGGCGGCCGGTGGATTTGCGGTGTCGACATATTGATCCCGCACATCGCGGTAAGCGAAAAACTCGGACGATTCCACGGTATCGACGATGTAATAGTTCAGCTTAACCACGTTATGAAAGCTGGCTCCGGCGGATTCGAGCGCCGCCTCCAAATTGCGAAAAACCTGCTCAATCTGGGTACGGTAGTCGCCATCGCCGACGATGTTGCCGGAGACGTCGAGCGCCACCTGGCCGGAAATGTAGACCATTTTACCGGACGTTACTTCTACGACATGCGAATATCCATTCGGTTTGTGGATCGTCGGAGGGTTAGATACTTCAAAATTCAGATTGTTGGGCATATTATCCGATCTTGATATATTCCTGCATTTCGATCTCGCCGGATTTGATCCAGGCCTCCGCCACCTCGCGTCCGGTGGCGTACCAGACTTTGGGAAACCTCATCGTGAAATCGATGAACTCCCGCAGCAAGGCGATGCGCGAAGGCCTGCCGATCACCTGCGGGTGGCATACAAGGTTGAACAGCCCGCCGCTGCGGTAAATCTCCTTGAACTCCTCCTGCCAGATCTCGAGCACGTGCGAGTTGGTCATGATCGGACGCGGGTTCTTCAGAGAAAAGAGCATGTAGGGAGCGTCGTCCAGGCTCCAATGCCAGGGCAACTCCATGGGGCCAGGGACACCGCCGGGCAAACGCAATTGGTAGGGATTGATGTCGTCCTGTAGCGAGCTGTCGTAGAGAAATTTATGTTCCGCCAGCAGGCCAACCATGTTCTCGCTAGTCTCGCCGGCGGGAGAGCGATAACCGCTCGGCCGCACACCCACGGTGTTCTTAAGAGCTTCGAGACCCTTCTCTAGAGCTTCTCGCTCACGATCCGGAAAATCGGGTTCGATCCACTCATGAAGATAGCCGTGGTGGCCAATTTCATGATTGTCGCGCAGCATGGCCTGAAGGCGGTCCTGGTATTTTTCCGCTGTCCAGCCCGGCACGAAGAACGTCGCTTTGAGCTGATAATCGCGCAGCAGTTCCAGAATGTTCGGCACGCCGACTTTCGCCCCGTACGTTCCCTGCGAAAGCGTGCCGGGCCGCTTCCAATTAGATGGATCGCGCGAAATCCAAAGAGTCTCGGCGTCGAAATCAAACGTGAACATCACCGCGCACTGCGCGCCATCGGGCCAGGGACTAGTCTGCGGCATGGCTTGTTGTCGCTACAGTCGCATATAGCGGCACCGATTGGAAACTCCGACTGGCAAGGCGGGCCGTCGGTGACGTATAGGGTGCGAGTGTTGAGATCGATGGCGGCCGCGGTAACTGAGATGACGCGCTTCGGTTCGGGCAGCGTCATGTCGGCGTGGCGGCAGATGGATGCCGGGGTACTGAAATGGTCGGAGAGTAAAGTGTGAATCGTGTCGATTCCGATCTTTCCGCCGCGTTGGCGCAACAAGCGCTCCAGGCGATTCGCGCGGTACAGCGAATGCGGCGCGATGCGTTCGAACTGAGAAGCGATGCGGGTCTCGCACACCAGATGGTTGGCATGCGTGAGCAACCCATTCTGGGGATACATGTAGGAGCACAAGTCCGGCGTAGATTCGATGTCGATAATCTCGCCGTCGGCGTGCCCGATCAGAAAATTCGCCGAGCAGGTGCGGTCCGTTTGCACCACGGGCAGCAGAGCCTTGTCGAAGGTCCAGGCATCCAGGATTTCGCTGCACCGCACATGAAAAGGTTTGCGGAAACCATTCGCGCCGTCTCGCTGAGTGACCAGGCCGTTGACGCATAAGCCGATGCCGGCGGCGTTTACACCGATTTTGCAGCCGACGATGCCGGCTTCGGTGAATCCAACGAAATCGGGCTTGCCGGCGCCTGGTTCGGAAGAGCGTTTGACGCGCATGACGAAGACGTGCCCGCGCACTTTTTGCAGCCAGTCCCAATTCTGGCCGATCACGGTATGGCCGCTGGCTGTTGTTTCCGGAAGCAATCCGAACGCGGTGCAGCCATCCGGCTCCAGCGTGGAGGGGGTGTTCACCGACTTCGCCTCCGAGCCGAAGACCCCGTACGTCAATTCGTAGCGGGCGTTCAGCATCGCTATTTCCGTCAGCGAGAGCTCGGCTCCGGTGGCGACGCCCTGCATTTCTTCGGCGTATTCCGGGTTATCGCGCGCGATGAAGGCCGCCCAAGCGTCGCTTTGCTCCAGGATGACGGGCAGCTTGGCGCCGCCGGCCTTGAAACGCTCGACGTAGGTCGTATAGTTGGCCCGTATTTCCTCGCGCATCTTGCGCCCGTGGACTCTGCCGCGTTCGCGCGGATCGGAGCCGAGATCAAGAACGGTCAATTCTGCCATAAATCCCTTCCCTCAATGTTTCCCCAGAGCCTCCGCGATCGGCGCATCGATGGGGCTGTTCCGGCCATTTTCCGCCGCTTCGTCGATTCGTGCGAAAGCATTTTGCATATACCGAACCGCGAGCCAGCGTAACGGCTCGGGTTCCCAATCCCTGGATCGCCTCTGCGCCATCGGCAGGGCTTCCAGCCCGGTTTGTTTCCCTAAGATCAGATTAGCGAGAACTCGACCAGCCAGGTTCGTGGTGGCGACGCCTTGGCCCGTATAGCCGCGCGCGGTTCCTATGCCCGAGGCGGGATCGAAGGCCACGGCAGGCATCCAATCGCGGGGCATGCCGAGCGGTCCACCCCAGGCGTGTGTGAATCCGATGCCTTCGAGCGACGGAAACCATTCGACTACGGCGCGGCGAGCCCGGGCGTGCGTCGCTTCATGCAAGTCCTGCTCGTTCGTGATTTTGGAACCGAAGACGTACGGCGCGCCACGGCTACCAAACAGAATTCGGCCGTCGGCGGTTCGCGTCAGATAATCCACCGTGAGCTTTTGAGACGAAATGCTCTCGCGGTTCTGCCAGCCGATCCCGGCCCATTGCGCATCAGAGAGCGGCTCAGTCAAGACAATCAACGAGTATACCGGCATGATCGCGCGATGCAATTGCGGAAGGCGCGAGAGATACCCCTCGCCCGCCAGCGCAATGGCTCGTTTAGCGCGCAACTCCCCGCCGCGCGTGATCAGTTTAGGCGCTGCGCCGCCTTCGAAGGAAACTACTTCCGTTTGCTCATAGATGGCGCCACCGCGACGCTCAATGGCGCGTGCCAAGCCCCGAACTAGACGGCCTGGATGTACGCTGGCGCTTTCCGGCGTGTGGAGAGCGCCATGCACGTCCGTGACCTTCACGTGTTCGCGAGTCTCCTCGGCGGTCAGAAGGTGGTTGCGATCTTGCAGGCCTAGACGTTCGTATACCGCCCGAGCGCCGCGAATGGAAGGCAATTGATGTACGCCACGGGCCAGGCTGAGAGCGCCTCCCATGTAGAAGTGAGCATCGATGCGCTCTTCTTCGCAGACCCGGCCGACCTCGTGAACCGTTTCGTACATGGCCAGCAAGAGCGATCGCGTCGCGTCTGCGCCATAGCGTTCTTCGAGAACGCCGGCTGAGACAGGAAACTTGGGCGAGCACCATCCGCCATTGCGCCCGGACGCGCCGAAGCCCGCGATCTCTTTTTCCACCACCGCGACGCGCAGGCCGGGGTTTTCCCGGAGCAGATAGTAGGCAGTCCATAGGCCCGAATAACCTGCCCCGAGAACCGCCACATCGACTTCAGTGGAGCTTTGGAGCGCCGGGCGCGGCGTTAAGTCTTCGCCAGCGGTTTCCAGCCAGAAACTGTGCTTACTGTAGCCGCCGGTCATTTCGGCTTTTGTTCTTGGTTGTAGGCTTTCCAGGATTGCTCGATGACGTAGGCGTGAATCGCATCGGATTCTTGCGCACTCATTTTTGTAACGACGATGGGATAGCCGGGAGGGTTTCCGAAGCCGGGCATGCCTTGCTTCTGGTGGCTGCCGCCCAGGACCGTGGCGTTCCATAGGCGATGAGATTCCGCGGGCAAGTAACGCAGATCGGGAATCGCGCCGTCTTCGGTAAAGGCGCCGCTTCCGTCCGCGCCGGGGCCGTGACAATCGAAACAAATGTGCTTCTGGAAAAGCTCCGCGCCGAGCTGAATGGTCTCTTTGCTGAACGTTTGCTCGGGCGGCTTTGGCACCGGCGGGATTCGCACAGCGATGGACGGGAATGGAGCTTTGGCACCCAGTTTGAAGGCGAACAGGCGCGCTGGTCCTCGTTTGGCTTCGGGAGTCGCCATCGAACTTCCACGGCTGAATAATCTTGAACCTGAACCCCAGCCGACTGGAACCAGGATGTACTGCTCGCCGTTGACGGCAAAACTGACCGGCACGGAGTGAATCGCGGAGCCGGTTTTGACGGACCATACTTTGTGTCCGCTGTCGGCCGAGTACGCCGAGAATTCGCCGGTGCCTTCACCCTGGAAGACGAGGTTTCCAGCGGTGGATAGCACCGCGCCATTGGTCGCGATGGGTTCCGTGACGGACCATCGGGCCGATTGGCTGCGCGGATCCCATGCCACGAGTTTGCCTTCTTCCGGAAATTCATCTGGAGCTAATTGTTTTTCCTTGACGTCGTGCAGCGGAAGATAAACCAGCCCCGTGATCGGGCTGTAGCTCATGGGCCACCAGTTGTGGCCGCCTGTCATTGGCCGTCGACCGTTTGCGGGCGCGGGTATTTCGATGGGCCTGCCGGTTTTGAGATCGATAGACGAAGCCCAACCCACTTTGGCGATCGGTTTCGCTTCCAGAAGCGACCCGTTCTTGGCATCCAATACATAGATGAAGCCGTTCTTCGGGGCTGTGATGGCGACGCGCCGTTTCTGTCCGTTCAGCATCACATCGGCCAGCACAATGTGCATGTTCTCGGTGTGATAATCCTGTGCACTGGTTTGGAAGTGCCAGACATACTCGCCCGTGTCCGCGTTTACAGCGATGACACATCCGGCAAATAGCCGGTCGCCGCTGACTTTCTTGTTCGCCTTGTCGCCGAAGAGCACTTCGGGCTCGGCTCCCGCTGTTCCGAAGATCACCAGGCCGCTGGCCGGATCGTAAGTGATCGGATCCCATACATCGCCGCCGCCCACTTCCCACCACTTGTCGCCGGACCATGTTTTGGCGGCCATTTCGAGCGCTTTCGATTCGAATCCCTTGGCTGGGTCGCCAGGGACGGTCCAGAACCGCCAAGATTCCTTGCCGGTCGCGGCGTCGAATGCGACCAGCGATCCGCGCACACCAATGTCGGAACCGTTGTAGCCGATGAACACCTTGCCTTTGCCGACGTGCGGCGCGCCAGTGATGCCGGTTGTAGAACCGTCGCAAACAGGCGATTCCCAGACTTGTTTCCCGGAAGCGGCGTCGATAGCGACCAGGCGGCAATCGCCGGTGCCGACATATACTTTGCCGGACCAGACCGCCAATCCGCGATTGCTGTGAGCGGACCAGGAATTTCGCATCCGGTCGAGCCGGACTTTAGGATCAAATTTCCACAATACTTTTCCGGAGACAGCATCCACCGCGTATACGCGAGATTGCGGCGCGCTTACATAGATGACGCCGTCGACGACGATCGGCTCGGTTGCCAGGCCCATCGCGCTCTCGATGTCAGTGGCCCATGCCAGGCCCAAGCTCCCGATGTTCTTGTCGGTAATCTGCTTCAACGGACTGAAATGCTGTTCATCGAAGGTGCGGCCGCCCACCAGCCAATCGTTGCCGGTGGATGCCTCGGCGATAACTCGCGCTTCGGTGACATCGCCCGGCTTGGTTTGTGTGGCCGCGATCAGAATGCCTGCCGTGGCGATTATGAGGACGTACTGTTTGATACTCATCAGGCCTCGAACTTCCAATCTCCGCCCACCATCGTGCGTTCGACGGGGATCGTGACCAAGGTTGACGGATCTTCCTTCAGCGGATCGCGGCCGAGGACCACGAGGTCGGCCAGCTTGCCTACTTCGATGGAACCCTTCAGCTTTTCTTCGAACGACGCGTGCGCGCCATTCATGGTGGCGACGTGCAGGGCTTCTGCGATGGTGATGCGCTGTTTCGGTCCCCAAACGTTGCCCTTGATGTCGGTGCGCGTGACGGCCGATTGCAGGAACATCATCGGCTCGAAAGGCCCCGGCGGATAATCCGACGACATGGTGCAAGGAATGCCCGCGTCGATGAAGCTGCGCAGTGCGAACATGGAGTTCAAGCGCTCCGCTCCATATTCCTTCATCTTTTCGCCGTGATAATACACGTAGCTGGAGAAGGGCGCTGGAATGACGCCTTGGACTTTGATGCGGCGAACCAGATCGTCGTTGATGATGGTGCAATGCTCGATGCGGAAGCGCGGATCTTTCTTGGGCGTCTCACGCTGCAGGCGTTCGTAGACGCGCAATACGATATCGATGGCCACATCGCCGTTGCCATGGGTGCCGATCTGCCACCCGGCCTTGTACGGCTCGCGAGCCATCTCGAAAAGCTGCTCTTCGTCGTTAACCAGGATCCCGAAGTCGTTCGGCCGCCCGATGTAGGGCTGCGAAACGCGCGCATCGCGTTCTGAGATGGAACCATCGCAGAACATTTTCATGGCGCCCACGCGGACCCATTCGTTCCCCAGGCCGGTATGGACGCCCGAAGGAAGCATCTTCTTTATAAAGGGCTGGCTGATGAAGCTGTAAACTCGCACGCCGAGGTCGCCGGCCGCATAAGCGTCCTGATAGGCGAGGAGATCTTCGGGCTGGCCCATCGGATCGTTGACCGAGGTGATTCCGGTGCGCACGATCATCTTCGAGATGAGCTTGACGCCTTCCTGGCGCTCGGCGCGCGTGGCGGTGTTGGGAATCTTCGCTTGAAAACGATCGGTGGCCGATTCCATCACTCGTCCGGTCAACTTGCCGTTGGGACCGCGTTCGAACTTGCCGCCCTGCGGATCGGGGGTCTTCTCATTCACATCCGCAATGGCTAGGGCTTTGGAATTGACCCACGACGTATGACCGCCGCGATGGTTGACGAGCACTGGATGGCCGCCCGCGGCTGCGTCCAGATCCGCGATGGTGAGCGCGCGGCCGTCGGAAGTCTTGGTGTCGTCGTACTTGAAGCCAAGCACCCACTGGCCAGGCGGAGTCTTGGCGGCGCGCTCGCGGATAGCCGCTTGGATGGCGGCGATGGATCGCAGGTCGCAATCCACTTCCTTGAGATGACGCAGCCCGGATGACGCGGTGTGCAAGTGGGCGTCGATGAATCCCGGGAGCACGGTGTGGCCGCCGACATCGATCCGTTTGGTGTTTGGCGACGCCAGGTTATCGATTTCGTCTTTCGTGCCCACAGCCAGGAAACGTCCGCCGGAAATGGCGACCGCCTGGGCAGCGGGATTGGCCGGGTCCATGGTGTGGATGTTCGCGTTATATAGGATGACATCTGCGCGGGTGGTGGCCCCTCGAAGAGCAGTGGCGGCTCCCAGAATTCCGACAAACTCTCGGCGGCTGAATGGCATGCGGGTCCTCTGCTTAGGCGTCCTTCACAGAGGGAGCCTTCGTAGAAGCTTGTATGATTTTGACAACCTTGTCAAGTGCGGGAAAGGTTGCCTGATTCCATTGCAAAACACTGCATGGTTATTGTAAGGTTGACCAGAGGTGACAGGCATGGATTGGTCGCGACGTCAATTTATCGCGGGAGCGGGCGCTGCTTCGCTCGGTTTGACAACACGGTTGGAAGCGCAGGGCGCCGCAGCCGATTTGGTGCTCTTCAACGGCAAGATCGTGACCGTGGACGACGCGTTTTCCATTCGCCAAGCGATCGTGATTAAGGACGGCCGGATCTTGGCGGTGGGCGGCAATGAGCTGCGCAATCAATACAGCGCGGCGCGCAGCATCGATCTACAAGGCCGTATGGTGATGCCGGGGTTTCACGACACTCACATCCACCTGGGCGGGCATTCCCGGCGCTTCATCGATTTGAACGAGACCAAGTCGCTGACGGAGTTGAAGCAGCAAGTGAGCGCCAAGGCGAAAGAACTGGGGCCCGGCGAATGGATTACTGGGCGCGGGCTGGGACGAGTATCACTTCACTGAACAAAGGAAGCCTTTGCGTGGCGATCTGGATGCCGCTGCGCCGAACAATCCGGTGGTGCTGACTCGCGCCGGCGGCCACAGCTCGGTAGGCAACAGCAAGGCGCTGGAAGCGGCCGACATCAACCCTGCTACGCCCGATCCTCCACGCGGGCTGATCGAAAAAGACGCCAGCGGTACGCCGAACGGAGTGATCCGCGAGCGATCCGATCTCTATACGAGGCTGGTGCCCAAGGACAAGCCGGCGGATGTGCGCGAGAGCTTGTTCCAAAATGTTCACGATCAACTCAAGCTCGGTATTACCAGCGTGATCGAAGCCGGCTCGTCGGTGGATCCAAATGTGGTTGGATCGTACGCCGAGTGGGAAATTTTGTACCAGAAGCATGGCGCGGAACTGCCGCGCGCGTCGATTCAAGTTGGTTATCCTTCACCAGCGGGAGAAGCCAAGGCCGGCGCAGCGAAGTTGAAGGAATTCGGTAAGAAGACCGGCGACGGCAACGATCGGCTGCGCGTAGGTTCGATCGGAGAAATGGGCGCTGACGGTGGGTTCACCGGTCCGACGGCTTGGTCGCTGGTGGATTACAAAGGACTGCCGGGATTCCGCGGCCGGGCGTTCTTTACGCCGGAGCAGATTCTCCCCAACATCGAAGAAGGCCACAAGCTCGGCTGGCAATTCGGAATTCATGCCATCGGCGACGCGGCCATCGCGATGACCGTGGACGCGTTGGACAAAGTACTGCAAGAGTACCCGCGGAACGACCATCGGCACTACTTGTGCCACTTCACCGTGCTTCCGCCCGAGCACACCTTGGACCTGATGGCGAAGGACAAGATCCTGATCGCCCAGCAGCCCAACTTCACCTACAACCTGGAACAGCGCTATGTGGAGACGCTGGAAGGCAAGCGTCTTACCACCAACAATGCGCTGACCACGCCGATCAAGAAGGGCATCTTCATGGCATTTGGCAGTGACAACCTGCCTATCGGGCCCATGGTGGGGTTGTACGCGGCTGTCACTCGCAAGGGTGAGAGCGGCAAAGTATATGGTCCGGAACAAATCGTGAGCATGAAGGACGCCATCACGATGTACACGCGGAACGGTGCTTTCCTGACGCGGGAGGAGAAGCTCAAGGGCTCGCTCGAAGTGGGCAAACTGGCCGACATGATCGTGCTGCCGGAGGATCTCCTGAGTGTCTCGCCGGAGAAAGTCTTGAACATGAAAGTGGACATGACCATCGTTGGCGGCAAGATCCTCTACGATCGGACGCAACACAGCTAATCGCAGAATTTCCTGGAGCCAGCTTTGATCAAAATGGCGGTTGAGACCGGCGGGACGTTTACCGACCTGGTCTGGATCAACGATGAAGGACAGGTTCGCACGCACAAGGTTCCGTCCACACCTGGAGATCCGTCGGGCGGAGTGATTCTGGGTTTAGAGGATGCGCTGGGCGGCGACATTGCGCGCATGAGCCAACTGTTTCACGGCTCCACTGCTGCCACGAACGCGGTGCTGGAGCGCAAAGGCTGCCGCGCCGGCCTGATCACGACGCGAGGATTTCGGGATGTGCTCGCCATCCAAAGGCAGACGCGGCCGAACGTTTATGCCGTGGCGATCGAGAAACCGAAGCCGCTTATTCCTTTGAGCTTGATCCGCGAAGTGACGGAACGGATCGGCGTCGATGGCGATGTTCTATTGCCGCTCGACGAACAGCAGGTCTTGGACGCCGTCAACGATCTGCTGGCACAGGGAATAGAAGCTCTCGCGATTTGCTTTCTGCATTCTTATCGCACGCCAGTCCACGAGGAACGCGCTGCCTGTCTAATACGGGAACGATTTCCCGATTTGCCGGTAGTGCTTTCGAGCCAGATTCTTCCCGCTTTTCGCGAATACGAGCGCACCAGCACGACAGCCATGGCCGCGTACCTGGCGCCGATGGTGGACCGCTATCTCGGCAATCTGGAGCGCTATATCAGCTCCCGATCGAGCGGCGCTTCGCTGTTCATCATGCAATCGTCGGGGGGCGTAGTGCCATCGGCGGCGGCGCGCGCCCGTGCGGTTGACATGCTTCAATCGGGACCGGCTGCGGGTGTGATCGCGGCCGCGCACGTGGGGTCGGCTTTAGGCGACCCGAATATCATCACGCTGGACATGGGGGGCACCAGCACCGATGTTGCTCTCATCACGAATGGAACCGCGGGAGTGGCCACCGAGAAGGAAGTGGACGGGTTGCCGGTCGGAGTCGCCAGTGTCGATATCGCCAACGTAGGCGCCGGTGGAGGAAGCATTGGCTGGATTGATGCGGGAGGAATGCTGCACGTAGGACCGCGCAGCGCAGGTGCCCGCCCGGGGCCCGCTTGTTACGGACACGGCGGCCTGGAACCAGCCGTTACCGATGCGCTAGTCCAACTGGGCTGGATTCGGCCGAAGAGCTTCCTTGGCGGACGGATGACGCTCTATCCGGAGCGCGCCGAACATGTAATAGCAGATCTGGCCGGGCGGCTAAATCAGTCCGTTCAGTTGACAGCCCAGGGCATGATCGATATCGCAGTGGCGCATACCAATCGCTGCGTGCGCCTGGTCTCCGTGCAGCGCGGTTACGATCCAAGAAACTATGTCGTCTACGCCTATGGCGGGATGGGCCCCGTGGTAGGCGCGCTGGTCGCGCAGGAGATGAAGATTGAGCGTGTGGTGGTTCCGCCGCATCCCGGCCTCTTCTCGGCGCTCGGATTGCTGATGTCGGATCTGAAGCGCATTTACAGACGAACCGGTTTTACGGCGATATCGTCTGACACGCACACGGAGGTTGCCGAGACCTTTGATCGGATGAAGACGGAGGGGGTCACGGAATTCTCCCGTTATGGGTACGGAGCCGATCGAATGCAGTGGGAAACCTGGGTGGAGATGCGCTACCGCGGCCAGGGCTTCGAACTGCCGGTTCAAATTGATGTCGAGCGGCTGGCCTCGGGGAAGCGAGAATATCTCAACCAGATTTTCCATCAGGTCCACCGATCGAGGTACGGAACCGCTGCCCCCAACGACAATATTGAGCTGGTCAGCTACCGGCTGGTGGCGCAAGTCCCGAGCGACTGGCGCTACTTCGATCAGCGCCACGCGGGACTGGATTCGAACAAAGAGCTGGTGATTGAATCCGGGAGCGTCGTCTTCGCGGGCGAAAAACAGAGCTGCCGGTTTGCGCGGCGGGAAGATCTGCCTGCAGGCTATTCGCTGGCGGGACTGGCGATCATCGAAGAGGCTACAGCCACCACTGTGGTGCCGCCCGGGTGGCGTGCAACGGTTTCGGCCGAGGGAGCCTTGCTGCTCGCGCAGGAGCACGTCGCATGAAAATCTCAGCGACCACCTTCAACATCATCGGCCACGGTTTACACGCCGTAGCCCAGGAGATGGGAGAAAAGCTGGTCCGCTCGGCTTATTCTACGATCATTCGGGAAGCCCGGGATTGTTCCACATCATTGATGGACCGGGACGGCCGGGTGCTGGCTCAGGCGCAGTTTTGCCCGATTCATATGAATTCGTTCGGCAAGGTTTTCGAAGCGTTCGCGCGCCGCTACGATTTGTCGTCGATCCAGGCCGGAGAAGCGCTGATCACCAACGACCCTTATAGCGGTGGGCAGCACCTGAACGATTTCGTCCTGTTTACTCCGATATTCGTCGGCGGCGAACTCACCGCCTACAGCGCAAGCATCGGGCATCATATCGATGTCGGCGGCGGCGCGGCCGGTCCCAATACACGGGCCACGGAGGTGATCCAGGAAGGCCTCCGGATTCCACTCCTCAGGTTTAACTTGGAACGCGACTTGGGCGACGGCATGTTGGAGCAATTCATTCGGTTGAACGTGCGCCCTCCGGATCTAGTGATGGGGGATGTTTACGCCCAGATTGCCGCCAACAAGACTGGCGAGACGCGTTTTCTCGAATTAGTGGAAAGGTTCGGGAAAGACGCCGTCCTGGAAACCGCGGCCGAGCTGCAGAATTATTCCGAGCGCCTGACGCGCGCCCTGATTCGCGAATTGCCGGATGGGGTTTATGAAGGCGAAGATTTCGTCGATGACAACGGATTTACGGACCAGCCTTTGCGCGTCGCAGTGCGGATCACCGTCCGCGGCGACAGCATGGAAGTCGACTTCGCGGGCAGCGCTCCTCAGACCAAAGGGATCATCAATTCGCCGCTCACCTCTACGATTTCGGCCGTCTATCAGTCCATAGGTTTTCTGTTGGGCGGAGCCGTGCCGGTGAACGACGGGGTGTACCGGCCGGTCACGATCCACGTTCCTTTCGGTTCCTTCTTAAATCCGAGCCTGCCGGTGGCGGTACGGGCGCGCACCAATCCGTGTCATCGCATAACGAACGCGATGATGCGCGCGCTCGCACCAGTAGCGCCGGAGCGGGTACTGACTTCGGGCCATGATACGACCAACGCCATCGGGATGGGGCATATGGGAAAGGACGGCAGTCGCGTATATATGGAGGTTGTTGGCGGGGGCTGGGGCGCGTCTCAATCCGCCGATGGAGTGGACGTGGTGGATAGCTACGTCGGCAATTGCAGCAACGTTCCGGTTGAGTCGCTGGAACAGGATTATCCGTTCATGATGGTGGAAGAGTACGCGATCCGGCGCGGTTCCGCGGGCGCCGGAAAGCAGCGCGGCGGCATGGGCGTGCGCCGCGTTTACCGCATCCTGGACGATGATGTGACGCTGAACACTTATTCCGACCGGTTTCGCATTCTTCCCTGGGGACTCTTCGGCGGGCAGCCGGGCGCTCCGTCGCAATTCACGGTGGAACGCGGAAGCGAAACGCATTCACCTCAGCTCAAAGGTGAACTTTCTATTGCAACGGGGGGACCGTCTGATCATCGAAACCGCGGGCGCCGGCGGTTATGGCGATCCTACGCGAGCGCGATCGAGAAGCGGTTGCTCGCGATGTCGAACAGGGATTTGTCACCGCAGAGGAAGCGCGCGAGACTTTCGGATACGCTGTTTCGGACTAACGCTGGTAGGCGATCTTGCCGTCGAGAATCGTATAGTCCACGTTGAGATCCAGAATGTGCTCCGCCGGCACGGTCAGCGGATCACCCGATAAAACCACCAGATCGGCCAGCTTGCCGGTTTCGATGCTGCCTCGTGTTTTCTCCTGAAAGCCGGCGTAAGCGGCCCAAGTGGTGAACATGCGGATGGCATCCATTCGCGAAATGGCTTCCTCAGGGTTCGCAAGCTGGCCATATTTCGTCTTGCGATTGACCGCGACCGACATCGAAAACAGCGGATTGGTCGCGAAATTCTGCGTGCCCAGGGTGTCTGAACCGCCCGGCGGATGGAAGCCCAGCTTTATGAGCGTCGCCATGGGAAAGAACTTCACGTCTGGCTCTTTCAAATTCTCATCCGTCAGCCGCCAGAGGAACGCCACTTGTGGCGACGGAATCACGCTGTCGCGTTTCATGCGCGCCAAACGTTCCTCGGTTCTCTGCGGATCCTGAGTCAGGAAGTGCCCGAAGTGTTCGATGCGATGACGCGCGTCGTCCCGAGGGAAGGCCTTTTGAGCGGCCTCGATCGCGGTGAGAACCATATCCTGCGCACGGTCGCCATTGGCGTGCACCCACACTTGCCACCCAGCTTTATGCGCATCCAGAATTTGCCGATTGAGAGCCTCTTGCGTGCGGCTGACTCCGCCCAGATTGTTTGCGACCCAAGTGGTGCCCGAGCCTTTCCAGACTGGTTTGTAAACCGCCGCGGTAGTTCCCCAAACGCCGTCCAGAATGATTTTGATTGCACCCAGCCGTAGCCAGTCGTCACCGAAGCCGGTGCGCAGGCCGGAATTCAACATGGCGGCTTCCAGATCGGCGGTGGTGCCTGAAATATCCGGGACTCCGACGATATAGCTGAGCACCAGCCGTACCGGCAGTTCGTTATGGTCGCGCGCTTCGCGATAAATTCGGTACGCCGTTTCGGGGCTCGACATGTCGTAGACGGTGGTAACGCCGCGCTTCAGATAGAAGTCTTTGAGGCTCTCGGGAATCCATTCGCGCATTTGCTTGTAAGTGGGCCGAGGCAGGTGCAGATCGATTCCGGCGTCGCGCAAAATCATCGGCTCACCCTTGGCCGTACGCTCGATTCTTCCGGCGCCCTTAGGGTCCGGCGTGGCGGGATTCAAATCGGCTTTCTCATCGGCCCGGTGATTCAGCAGCCAGTCGTGCGCGCTCCATCGCAGGACCACCGGATGGTCGGGAAAATTGCGATCCAGTTCTTCGCGGGTCGGCATCACCTGGTTGTAAGTGCCCTGGCCGACGATCCAGGTGCCGGGTGGAACTTGCGCGGCACGTTCCTTTAGTTTCGCGATGATCGCGGCGGCGTCTTTCAGTGGAGGAGCTTGAATCGGCACCATGGCGTGCTCGCTCTCCGCCAATCCTTCCACGTGCGAGTGCGAGTCGATAAATCCAGGCAGCAACGTTCGGCCATTGAGTTCGATTACCTTGGTCTGGGGGCCAACCAGGCGAGCGATCTCCTGGTTCGAGCCAATGGCCGTGATGCGATTGGCGGTGACTGCGACAGCCTCCGCGATGCGGTCCTGGCTGTCTACGGTAATCACTTTGCCGCCGCGCAGGATGAGATCCGCATATTGCGATTGCGCCGCAAGAAAAGGAATCGCCAGCAACGCCCCGGCCAGCGCTGTGATCGAAGTAAATTTACTGCTTCTCATAGATGCTGATTCCTTGCGACGTTTGCCCCTGGGCATTGGTAGTGTTCAACGTCATCGTCAACGTCTTGCCGTCTTTTGACACCGTGGTGGTGCCTCGCACAGCGACTTTTCCATCGCGCGTGAGAACGAACGATTCCGAATAAGGATCGATCACCTGGAAGGCGATCGTGCTGAGGGCGCCCAAACCTCGAGTGGCGACCGGGTACTGCTTGCCGTCAAACTTTGCGGCGTATATCGTAAGCGCTTCCTGGCCTTGCTGGTTGATAGTGGTGTGCGTCGACATGACCACGCCACCGCCCCGGTCTTCGTAAACACGCGTGTCGCTTTTGGGGGCCGTTCCTGGGGCGAATGTGGACTTCTGAAGATTCAGATTCCAGGTGCCAAACTTCAGCCGCAGTCCTTCTTGAGCTGAACCATTTACAGACAACAACGCGAACAGCATCAGACTCACAAGCAGCTTCATGGCTGTGCTCCACCTCTTTTGTTCCCTAGACTCGACCTGACGAAAACGAACTTGCCGCCCACCATGGTCATCAAGACCTGCGTTTTCCCGATTTCGCTCGGACGCACTTTGAAAATATCCTGTGAAAGGACCGCGAGATCAGCATACTTACCTGCCTCCAGTGTTCCAAGCCGGTCGTCTACAAAAGCCGCGAAGGGCCCGCGCATATAGGCCGCCAGCGCTTGTTCCACCGTCAGCCGCTCGTCCGTCGAGCTTTGTGGAGCAACTTTAGCCGCGGGAGTGTCCGCTTCGGCAGGACTTCGTGGCCCGAACGTGCTGGGCGACACGACTCCAATGTGGCCTTCCGCGAAGGTTTCGCGGGTGACCGCCTCTTGGATTCCGACCAGCGGGTCCGGCGGAAAAGTGCACGGCCAATCGCTGCTGAATGTAAGCGCCGCCCCATTGTTTTCGAGCGATCGCCACTGGTGCGTTTTGTTCTCAGGATCGTTTAGACCGCAACAAAAACTTGGTTGCATTCCGGCCGTGATTGACAACTTCTTAAAGCGAGGCAAATCCTCAGCGGGAATATTGAACAGATGCTCCATGCGAAGCCGCCGCTCCCGGGGTCCATTCAACTTCTCCAAGCTCTGGTAAGCGTCCAGGACGGCATGCACCGGAATGCTCCCGATCGCGTGAGTCACAAGGTCGTAACCCCCCTTATCCAGCTCCACAATCAGCTTCACGTATTCGGATGGGTCATACGCGAAGGCATCTCCTGCGTCGGCAAAAAACTTCACCAGATTCGCTGAGACCCAGTCATCGTGGTACAGCGTGCGGGCCTGGTCCAGGTCCGCGAGAAACTGCGGCGTGAGGTGATGATTCACCGAGACCGAACCAAAGGCCGTCCGGGTGCGAACCGTCAGCTCGCCGCGATCCCGCAAGCTCGCGTACAACTGAACCTCAGCCAGATCGCCAGTGGCGTTTGCAACGCTCGTGATGCCGTAACGATTCAGGTAGTGGGAGGCGTCGCGAAGCAGCGCAAGCTTTTCCTCGCGCGGCATTTGCGGCATCGCACGCTCCACCAACTGCATCGCTCCTTCACGGACAACTCCGGTGGGATGGCCGCCGGCATCGCGCACAATCAGCTTCTCGTTCGCTGGATCAGCCAGCGGTTGATCCGTGATCCCGGACAGAGCGAGCGCCTGGCCGTTGACGAACATCATGTGTTCGCTAGTGGCGTGCATGACAACGGGGCGATCGGAAACCGCGCGATCCAGAATCTCGTGGCTCACATTGATGCGAAATCGGCCCCGCCCGTAGAGCACCCTCTCGTTCGGATGGCTGGCGGCATAGATCTTGATCGTGTCCACGAAAGCTTCGGGGTTATCCGGAGTGATGTTGTATTCGGGGGTCGAAAGATTGAATCCATGTAAAGCCAGGGCGCCGAACCACATATGGGTGTGAGTGTCGACAATCCCCGGAATCACCATTCGGCCCGCGAGATCGATGACCTGGGTTTTTGGATTCTGACGTTTCGAGATCTCTTGATCGGTTCCAGCTGCTTCGATGTGGGCGCCGGTGATCGCGAGAGCTTCCACCCAGGGATTTTTCGGGTTAGCAGTGTAGATGCGCCCGTGAAGCAGAACGATGTCGCTTCCCGGCAGCGGCCAGCCGGCGCAAAGGGCGACGATCGTTGAGAACAGGAAAGCTTGTCGCAGGATGGTGATCCGTTATTATGCGAGCTTCGGCATGGAGCGCCTGTTGAGCACGTCGCCAACTGCTCGATGTGCTTCCCACAACGCCGTGTCGGTGTGGGGACTGGCGCCCGCATCGGAATTCGCGATGGCGATCAGTCCATAAGGCTGTCGCGCGATCACGTTCGGACGGTGCTCCGAGTTGGTGAAAACCCATTCCATCGGCTCGAAGAGACTGTTGTAGGTGTAGGCGTAGCCGTGGGGCCAGCGATTGACAGTGATATCGATGATATCGCGCGCCGGGTCGAAGCCGCCCGCGCCGAGATTGCGCGCCAACTGATCGCGAATATTGCGCTCGAATGTTTCAAACGTGGTACCCAGTAACTCTGCTCTTCCCAGGCGATGCTGCTCCTTGCGCGGCTTGCCGGGAACCGACATGATCTTGACCAGATGCAGCGCGATCGGTTCCTGCGGCGTTTGCGGATGCTTCAAGTCGCCCAACGAAACAGCCTCCGTGAGCGAGACCTCGGGATGATACATGGTGGGCGCTTCTATGTAGCTAACGCCGAGCTTTTGCCAGGCGGTCCAATTCTTCACGCCAACGCTGGTGTAGACCAGCGGGCCTTTCACCGCGTAGGCCAGTGCTTCCTTCTGCGCCGCCGGGAGTTCCGGCGCGAGGTAGGGGATGAACATGTTCCAACACGCCATCACGCACGCCTTGGCGCGAACGTCGTACATTTTTCCGCCGCGGTTGTAGCTGATCACCACTTCGCTCGCTTGAGCGGGATCGCCGTCGTGTCTCACATTGAGAACTGTGCTGTTCAAGCGAATGCGCGCGGGCTGATTCGTGCGGTCCAGCGTGGCGTAGTTCAGGCGCGCCGCGCCAATGTCTTCCATGGTCTTGCCCGGGGCCACGTCCGGAACCAGCCATCGCACCAGCAGACGGGCGATGGTCGCGTTGCCGTCCGGGAAATGAACCGCTGCGCCGCCGCCTTCTTTTTGCCGGCCATGTTGCACCCCGGGCAGTTCGCTCAACACGCCCTCGGGCGTGGGATCCAGCTGCATTCCGGAGAAACCGGGCTGGCCCATCTGCCACGCAAAAAGGGCGGGCGTCGCATCGGCGCCGACACAAAACACGCCCTCGCCAAAATGGCGGAAGAACCAGAGCACCTGCGGATCCACTTTGACGACGTTGAGCAGAAAATCCTGATAGCTCATCTTCGCCAGGCGCACTTTTTTGTCGGCGGAGGACAAGCCGGGAAGGTAATCGGGCTGCTGCTTGTCATAAAGACGCAGCATGTCCTTGCGCGCTTGCTCCGATAGCGGCGTCTTGCCGAGGAATTCCGAAGAGTATTCGCCTCGGGCTCCGGGCCGAAAATCGGCGGCGGAACGCACGGACAAGTGGTCCGCGCCCCAAGTCTCCTTATCAAAAAAATGTCCGCGGCCCAATCCGAGCGATCGGTAAAGATTGTGATTGGTGGCGTTCGACGACTGATAGCGGTCGAGATCGATGCCAATGGTCAATAGAAGTTCCTTGGCCGCTTCGTTATAGCGCTGTGGGGCCTCGACGTTCAGCGTTCCGCCATTGATGGCGAGCAAACGCCCGTTGTGTCGAAATTCGTTGCGTTTGGCGTGTCCGCCGAAATCGTCGTGATTGTCGAGGATCAGCACCCGGGCGTCGCGTCCGGCGCTCTTCAGAAAGTAGTACGCCGCGCCCAGCCCGCTTAGGCCTCCGCCCACGATCACCAGATCGTAGGTCTCGTTGGTATGCGCGACCCCGGACAGATCCACCTTGCGGCTGTCGCGAAGTTGATGCGCCGCCTCGAACGAACCGACATGATCGCCGCGCATCCCAGTCAATGCAGGCGGATAATAATCCGGCGATCGCTCAGGCGCAAACTCCTGCGCTGACGCCCACTGCGGCAATAAGCGCAGCGCCAGCCGCGGCGCTGACTCCGTTCACGAAATCCCGCCGGCTGATTCTCCGGCTCATTCCCAGATCGCGATCGTGTGCGTTCAAGTTGGACTCCTGGGCCTGCAATTCCTATGCCGGCGGTTTTTTGTAAGATTGCATTGTTAGGAGAATGTTGTCAAGCCCTTTCATGAATCCCGCAACGTTCCGAAAAAGTAGAGGCGCAAAGCCGTGACCCGTGTCGGATTGATCCCCGGCCGTTTTGACCCCAGCAGCGCGCCCCCTCCGGATCTTGCATTTAGTCGCGAGGAGTATGCGTCGCGCGCCAGCACGCTCTGCTCGCTGATGCAGGAGGCGGGTGTCGACCTTCTGTGGCTGACTACGCCCGAGGCGATCGCCTGGCTGCATGGCCTGACTCTCATGTGGTACAAGGCCAACAGTCCGATGCGGTATCCGCAGTGCTACGGTACCGCGGTGCACGCTCCCTCCGGCCGCTTCATCCACTTTGACAATCCCACCGAGCTGCCGGCCCTCGCCGATCTCTCGGTGTCCACCGACAACCGCTGGTTGCCCGATCGGGAAGCCGTGCCCAATCTGGAATTCATCATGGACGAGTTACATCAGGAGGGCTGGCTGCGCGGCACGGTGGGGCAGGAGTTCTGGAGTTATCTTCCCAATCGAGCAATCAGCACCATGTTTGAAGGCGCGTTCCTGAGCCATGGCTGCAAGGTTGTGGATGCCAGCGCAATAGCCCGTCGCGCAAGGCAGCGTAAGTCGCCACAAGAAATCGCCTACATCGAGAAGGCGATGGAGATTTGCGATATCGGCCTGCGCGCCATCGTCGACCTTCTTCGTCCCGGCATCACGGAGCTGGAATTATTCGGCACTGTCAATGCAGCCATGATGGCCGCGGGCGGCGAGTTTCCGGCCTTGATTCCGCCCTTTCGCTCTTTGCGTCTTGTTGATGGCGAGCCGATAGTGGGTGGTCACCGGCCCGCCAGTCGCAAAGTGATCCAGCGCGGCGAACTGCTGGGAGCCGACCTGTGCGGCGTCTACCATCGCTATCACGCCAATTCGAAGCGTAGCTATTATGTCGGCGACGATCCGCCGCCGAAGCTAGTGGAACGCTATCGGCTTTCCGGCGGCTCATTCGGGCTCATCGAGCGCGAGTTTCATGCCGGTATGACGGTTCGCGAAGTGAACACGCGGCTGCGGCGCTATTACGAAGACACTGGGCTGTGGACGGAGACCGCGGGTTGGGCGCTCGGCTACGAACTCGGGCTCAGCCTGCCGCCGGACTGGCTGGGCGAGTTTTATTTTCACGTCGGCGACGATCTTCGCCTGGACCGCGTGTTTGAGCCGGGCATGGTCACGAATTTCGAAAGTGTTTTTGGAACGGGGCTGATCGATACGGTGGTCTGGGAGGCCGATCGCGCCCGCGTGCTCTCCAGCATGCCGCGCGAGTTGATCGTGGTGCCGTGCTGATGCAAGTTCGCAGCTCATTGTCCGAGCACCGTCTGGGCGCGTCGCTGGCGGAAGTAGCAGCCACGGGCTCGGCCTCACGTCGACCCTCGGCATTCTTGGCATCGTGCCGCTGTTCATCGGCGCTTACGTCGAAGGCTCGCATTTGTCGTTGCGAGAGGCTAGCGTTTTGGTCTCTATTGAAGTGGCTGCCGCCATTGTGACGCTGCTGGGAATCGCAGCACCGATGTCGCATGTTTCCCGCCGCCACATATGCCGCATTGGCGCGTTGATTGGCGGCGCGTCTTATCTCATTGGAGCGGCGCTCTCCGGCTTTTGGATGTTGTGCATCTGCCGCGTGATCTCAGGCGTCGGAATCGGTTTGATTGGAGCGGCCGTAAATGCCTCCGTGGCGCGGGCGCGGACGCCAGAGCGGCTGTACGCCACTGGCGTGACAATATATGGCGCGTTCGAGACAGTGAAGCTCTTTGTTCTGCCTCAGCTGTACAGCGCCTTCGGGTATTGGACGCTATTTGTCAGCATCAGTGCGCTCTTCTTCATCACCGCGGCGGCAAGCTCGGGCCTGAATGACGCAGTGGTGGAACAAACCTCGGCCGACCGCGGGTCCGCCAAATCACTGGGTTGGATTCTCGCTCCACGCGTTTGCGCCATGTTGATCGGCTACTTCTTAATGTGGATCGCCTTCAGCGCGATTTGGGCCTTTGCGGAACGCAAGGGAAGGGCCATCGGGATGAGCGCGGGCGCCATCGGAGCCACGCTGGCTGGAGCCAATATCGTTGGGATTTTGGGATCGCTCTTTGCCAATCAGTTAGGCACGCGGTTCGGCCGGTCCAAGCCGATCGTTGCCGGCGGGCTGATTTTGGGAATTGCCTTCTATTTAATCGGTGCCAGCGCGCTGCCCGCGGTTTTTGCCGGATCCATCATTGTTTATGGCATCATCTATTTCTTTATCTTGCCTTATGTGTTGGGGCTTGCTGTGGAGCTCGACCGGCAAGGCCGCGTGCCGGTGGTCAACTCGATGATGCCTTGGGTAGCGCACCTCATATCCCCACTTGCTCGGCGCCGCGGTCCTCACTCACGGCACGTTCGCGATCATGGGCGCGGGAAGCGCTTTGACGTTGATCATCGCCGTGGGCTTTGTGGTCGCAGCGGGGCGGAGCCTGCATCTGGCCCCTGCCGGCGCGGCTCCCGGACTTAGTCGGGTATAATCGAAGGCCTGTGCAATGGTCCGAAACCTATCTTCATGCCGCCTCGTAAGCGCAACTCCGACACTGTCCGTGCTCGATTTCTAACCATCGGACAAACAGCTCGCATCCTGGGCGTCAGTTCCTCGACTCTGCGCCTGTGGGAAAGCGTGGGTCTGATTAGTCCTGCGCGCAACTCGGGAAAGTATCGCCTTTACAACCCCGAGATGCTGGAGGTTTTGAAGCGCATCAAGTACCTGCGGGACGTCAAGAAGTTGAATGTTCCCGGGATTAAACAGGCGTTGGATGGCAAGCGTCCGCCATCCGCGGCAGCCCAGGTGAACAACCAGCCCGATATCGGCGCTCAGCTGCGAAAATTACGAAAAGATCGGGGCTTGGGGGTGGTGGCAGCAGCCGAACAAGCGCAGATTTCGCCGGGTTTTCTGAGCGCGATTGAGCTATCGCGAGCCAACGCCTCCGTGGCGACGCTGCAGCGTCTGGCCGCCACTTATAACACCACGGTTCTTGAATTCTTCGATATTCCACACCACAAACGGCGCTTAATCCGGCCCGCGCAGCGCCGCTCGCTTCGGACCGAGTCCGGCGTGGCGATGGAGCTACTGTCGCTCGGCACGAAAATGCTGGAATGCATGTTGTTCCGCGTCCCGCCCAAAGCCGGCAGCGACGGATCTTACTCGCACGTTGGCGAGGAATTCATCTATATGCTGAAGGGCAGTCTGGAATTCTGGCTGGACGAACTGGAATTTCATGTCCTGCAGGAAGGCGACAGCTTTTGGTTCGAGAGCAATATCGGGCACCGCTGGTTCAATCCGACGGACAAAGAGGCGGTCCTCATCTGGGTCAACACACCGTTGACGTTCTAACGCGGCGAGCAGCACTGCGGGCGGCATTGCCGTCAATATTCGCCCTGTTCCCAACGCGCTCGCAAGCGGCGTCCTCGAAAACCTACGTCGTCGGTTCCACGGCCACGGGCGTTCCGTTCACGTTTATCGATGTGAAAACCAATATGCTGACCGGAGCGATGGTGGACATCATGAAAGCGATCGCCGCCGACGCCGGATTTCAGATCGATTTACGCGCGACGGCTTTTGGCGCGCTTATCCCCTCGCTGACCACTGGAAAAATCGACATTATTTCCGCCGCTATGTTGAAGACGCCAGCGCGCGCCAAGGTGGTCGACTTCAGCGAGCCGATTTATTCGTACGGCGCCGGTATCGTAGTTCCGACGAAAGGCGCGAGGCAGTATAAGAACATCGAAGACCTCCGAGGGGTCGCTGTCGGCGTGCAGGTTGGGACACGTTATTTCGAACAACTGCAGACGGCCGGCGTGAAGCAGATCAAGACGTACGATAATCTGATGGAAATGCTGGGCGATCTCAGTGTAGGCAGAATCGGCGCTGCATACGGCGATGCCCCCATCTTCGCCTACGAGATTGGCCGCGCGAAAATCCAGAGCGCGCGCGTCGCCGGCGAATTTCAGGCGCCCAGCGTCGAAGACGTCTGCCTGGTGGTGCGCAAGGGCGACACCGAACTGCTCGGCCGGATCAACACTTCCGTGAAGCGCCTGAGAACCACCGCGATCAAGGCCATTCTCGACCGCTGGGGTCTGCGCTGATCCCGTGAGCAGCTTCCTCACGGACGCCAAAGACTTCCTTCCGATTCTTCTCGACGGAGTGTGGGTCACAATCGCGATCACGTTTTGCGCCCTGTTTCTGAGCGTGATCCTTGGATTCACTTGGGCGCTCCTAGGCACGTCCCGTTTCGCGCTGCTGCGCGGTGTGAGCCGAGCGGTCATCAATACCGTGCGAGGAATCCCAATCCTGGTTCAACTGTTTTATATCTATTTTGTTCTTCCGCAGCTCGGGATCACGTTGAACGCTTTTCTGGCCGGCGTGGCCGGGCTGGGCCTTGCGTACTCGGTGTATCAGGCCGAGAATTTTCGCGCGGGTTTTGCCTCCGTCGACCGGTCGCTCATCGAAGCCGCGCAATCTCTTGGTATGCCCCACAGCATGATTGTGCGCCGGCTCATTTTGCCGCTCGCGATTCGCGTTATTCTTCCACCCTTCGGAAATACTTCCATCATGTTGCTCAAGGATTCGTCCATCGCTTCGACAATCACGGTGGCGGAACTGACGCGGGCCGGCCAGCTCCTGGCAGTTTCAACTTTCAAGAACATGACGGTCTACACCCTCGTCGCGCTGCTTTACCTGGCGATGAGCCTGCCATTGTCGTATGTCACGCGCCGGCTCGAGCGGAGGTTTGCTGCCCGATGATCGAGGTCAACGAGATTCGAAAATCTTTTGGCGAGCACCAGGTCCTGCGCGGCGTCACATTTTCAATCGCCAAAGGCGAGGTCGTCTGCCTGATTGGGCCGTCCGGATCGGGTAAATCTACCGCCCTGCGATGTATCAACGGGCTGGAAAGACCTGATCAGGGCGTGATCAAAGTGGATGGCTTACCGCTGAGCGACGAAACGCTGCGCGAAATCAGGGGCAAAGTGGCTATGGTCTTTCAGCGTTTCAATCTTTTTCCGCATCGCACCGCTTTAGAGAACGTGATGGAAGGGCCGGTATACGTTCAAAACATCCCGCCCGGTGAGGCTCGCGAACGGGCCCTCGACCTCCTGGAAAAAGTCGGGTTGCGCGATCGGGCCGGCGCTTATCCTTCGCAGCTCTCCGGCGGGCAACAGCAGCGCGTTGGTATCGCCCGCGCACTGGCCATGCGGCCGCTGGCTATTCTATTTGACGAACCGACCTCGGCCCTCGACCCCGAACTGGTAGGCGACGTACTGCGAGTGATTCGCGCTCTCGCCGACGAAGGCATGACCATGGTGGTTGTCACCCACGAAATGAGCTTCGCCCGCGAGGTGGCCGATCGCGTCCTATTTATGGACGCAGGCGTTATTGTGGAGAGCGGACCGGCGCGGGAAATACTCACGAACCCCCAAGTGGAGCGCACGCGCAACTTTCTGGAGCGCGTAATTCATCCCCTCTAAACAAACAACCCTGCAATAACTGTGAAATTCCACAGAAGACTTGGTACTATGTACCCTACTACCTTTTCGTGTTCCCATGAGCGTGCCACAACCAGTTCCGGCAGCTTCGCCAATAGACGCTCCAAACGCTGGCCTGCAGCAGAGCCTGGGCCTCTTCGACTCAACCATGATAGTGGCGGGTTCCATGATCGGAACCGGGATCTTCATCGTCGCGGCCGATATGGCACGGACGGTTGGAAGCGCTGGATGGCTTCTGGCGTCCTGGGTGATCACGGGTTTGTTGACCATCGCCGCGGCCTTGTCCTATGGCGAGTTGGCCGCGATGATGCCCAGGGCCGGAGGCCAGTACGTTTATCTGCGCGAGGCTTGGTCGCCAATCTGGGGATTCCTGTACGGCTGGACCTTATTTATGGTGATCCAGACCGGAACCGTGGCCGCGGTGGGCGTAGGCTTCGCTCGATACCTGGGCATTTTGTGGCCGCGAATCTCGGAGAGCGCGTATATTATTGCGCCCATTCATGTCACCAGCCGGTACGCTATTTCGCTTTCCAATGCCCAATTGATCGGCGTCGCGGTTATCGCATTGTTGACCTGGAGTAACGCCCGCGGAATCAATTACGGAAAGCTGATCCAAAACACCTTCACCACCGCCAAGCTGGCTGCTTTGCTGGGCGTGATCGTAGTGGGAATTGTGGCATGGAGCGCGGCATCGAATTCGAATTTCACCAATTTCTGGCAGCCGCAAGGATATACCCCGGTAGCGCCTGGGCTCACGCCGGAGACCATTTTCGGTCTATTCGTCGCTATCTGTGTGGCGCAAGTTGGCTCGCTTTTTGCGGCCGATGCGTGGAACAACATTACGTTCACCGCTGGCGAAGTGAAGAACCCTCGCCGCAACGTGCCCCTTTCGCTCGCCCTGGGCGTATTCATTGTTATCGGCCTGTATGTCTGCGCCAATCTTGCCTATGTAGCCGTTCTCCCGTTGGACAAAATTCAGCATGCGCCTTCGGATCGCGTAGCAGGCGCTATGCTCGCAGCTGTTTTCCCGTCGATCGGCGGGGCGCTGATGGCGGTTGCCATCATGATCTCGGCCTTCGGTTGCATCAACGGCATGCTGATGTCGGGCGCCCGCGCCTACTTCGCCATGGCGAAAGACGGCCTGTTCTTCCGCCGAGCTGCTGAACTGAATCGAGCCCGTGTTCCGGGGGCGTCGCTCGCGATGCAAGGCGTATGGGCATGCTTCCTGGTTTTGGTCCGTACCTATGATCCCTCCACCGGCGCCTTTGGCAACCTCTTTAGCAATCTGCTTGATTACGTGGTTTCCGCCGCGCTGATTTTCTACATTCTGACGATCGCGGGAGTCTTCCGATTGCGCCGCCTGCGCCCCGACGCGGACCGGCCTTACCGTGCCTGGGGATATCCTGTCGTCCCGGCCCTCTACATCTTGAGCGCCGCTGTCATTCTGGCGACGCTTTTTGTGTATCGTCCAGCGACGACGTTTCCCGGCCTCGTGATCGTTCTTATCGGCGTCCCCATTTACTTCGCCTTCCGGCGAACTTCACCAACTTTATGAACATTGCCACGGAGTCTTCAATTCGATTAGTTACTTCGGTGCCTGGACCCGTCTCCATCGAGCTCCAGAAGCAGCGGGAGGCCAACGTGCCGCGCGGTGTAAAGTCGGTGCTGCCGGTTTTCATCCGGCGGGCCGAAGGCGCCACGCTGGAAGACGTCGACGGCAACCAGCTTCTCGACTTCACCGGCGGGATCGGGTGCCAGAACGCCGGCCATCGTCCCACCGCGGTGACGGCCGCCATCCACGAGCAGACCGATAAGTTTCTGCACACCTGTTTCACCGTGTCTCCGTATGAGGATTATCTTCGCCTCGCGGAGCTTTTGAATACCCGCGCGCCGGGAAACTTCGCGAAGAAGACGTTCTTCGTCAACAGCGGCGCGGAGGCGGTAGAGAACGCCATCAAGATCGCTCGCCACTTCACGAAGCGGCAGGCCATCATCGCGTTCGAAGATGCTTTTCACGGACGGACGCAGCTGGCCATGAGCCTCACTAGTAAGCCGCATCCCTACAAAGCTGGGTTCGGACCATTCGCGCCCGAAGTGTACCGGATGCCCTATGCCTACTGCTATCGCTGCCCGTACAATTTGAAATATCCGAGTTGCGAAGTGGAGTGCGCCCGCCGCCTGGAAACCACTTTTAAGAAGCATGTCGAAGCCGAAGCCGTGGCTGCTGTCATCTTTGAGCCTGTGCTCGGAGAAGGTGGCTTCGTCGCGCCTCCACCGGAGTGGTTTGGTGTGATCGCCAAGATCTGCCGGGAACGCGGCATCCTTGTGATCGCCGACGAAATTCAAACCGGCTACTGCCGCACCGGTCCGCTATTCGCGAGCGAGCGATTTGGACTGGAGCCCGACCTGCTACTGACCGGCAAGTCCATCGCCGGCGGATTGCCGCTGGCCGGCATCACCGGGAGAGCCGAGATCATGGACTCGCCGGGGCCCGGCGGACTGGGCGGAACGTTCGGCGGCAATCCCGTCGCGTGCGCGGCCGCTCTGGGAATCCTGCAGTCCATGGATTCGCTGCATTTGGAGGAGCGTTCGGAACATATCGGCCGGCTGTTTGAATCGGCCACGCGCGACTGGAAGCACAGGTTTCCTGTGATTGGCGACATTCGTGGTGTGGGGGCCATGCGCGCTTTCGAACTCGTCAAGGATCAAGCCACCCGCGCGCCAGCGGATTCCGAGACTCAGAAGATTCTCGCGGCGTGCCATCGCCGAGGCTTGTTGATTATCTCGGCTGGCACGCTTGGAAATGTCATTCGGATACTGGTTCCGTTGGTTGCGACAGACGCGCAAATCGAGGAAGGATTGAACGTCCTGGAGCAAGCTATCGCTGAAGTATGTGCATGACCGGTTGTTTGACTACATCACAAAATTAATGTAAGGTTATAACAATGCCACAAGGTACGTTACAGCAACTTTCTTCGCAGGAAGTGGTCGACACGACCCGGCAATTGAACTACGGAACGTGGCGTCGTCAAAAGAACTGGACCCCGCTGCACATCGTGGATGCCGAGGGCTGCGACATCATCGACAGCGCCGGGAAGCGCTATCTCGACTTCTCCTCGCAGTTGATGTGCGTCAACCTGGGCCACAAGAACCGCGCCGTCATCGACGCGATTGTCGAGCAGGCGCGGACGCTGCCGTATATCGCGCCCGGCTATGCCACCACCGCGAGAGCCGAGTTGAGCCGCTTGTTGCTGGACGTGCTCCCGGCCGGGCTGGTGAAGTTCTTCTTCGCTACCTCGGGAACCGAAGCCAACGAAGCTGCAATCAAGATTGCGCGCATGTACACCGGCAAGTCGAAAATTATCGCCCGCTACCGCTCTTATCATGGCTCGACGAGCGCGTCCATAGCGGCCACCGGCGATCCCAGGCGTTGGCCTATGGAACCCGGTGGTAAAGGCCAAGGCATAATCTTCGCCCCGGAAGTGAATTGTTATCGCTGCCCCATCAAGCATCAATATCCGGGCTGCAACATCGCGTGCGCCGATTATCTGGAGCACATGATCGAAAACGAGAGCGATGTGGCGGCCGTGATCGTGGAACCGGTGGTGGGAACCAACGGAGTATTAGTCCCGCCTCCCGAATATTTCCCGCGCTTGCGTGAGATTTGCGACCGGCACAACGTGCTAATGATCGCCGATGAAGTGATGAGCGGTTGGGGACGAACCGGCAAATGGTTCGCCGTGGATAACTGGAACGTGCAACCCGACATCCTGGTGACGGCGAAAGGCATCACGTCCGCCTACGTTCCTCTTGGCCTGTGCGCAACCACCGCGCGAATCGCGGAGCATTTCGATGACCATTATTTCGCGCATGGCCACACCTACGAAGCGCATCCTATGACGCTCGCCCCGGCCATCGCCACCATTCACGAGATGCAGCGGATGAATCTGGTGGAGCGTTCCCGCACCGTCGGCGAGTATCTCGGCGACAAGTTGAAGGCGTTAGCGCAAACCCATCCGAGCATTGGCGAGGTACGCGGTTTGGGTATGTTCTGGGCCGTGGATCTGGTGAAGAATCGCCAGACGAAAGAGCCTCTGAACACCAAGGTGGACAAGATTTCCGGAGCGCCCCTGGTAGTAGATCAGATTGCGGCCGAAATGATGAAAAACGGAGTTGTGCTGCAAGCCTGGATCAGCCACTTGGTGATCGCGCCGCCGCTGATCATCGAAAAGAGTGAGATCGATCGGGGCGTCGCTGCGCTAGATGCCGCCCTGGCCATTGCCGACCGGCATATTCAAGCTTAAGTACTAAAGACCAAATGACGACAACTATCCCAATTGACAAGCTCGCGTCGAACTACGTCGGCGGAGAATGGCTCCGGAGCGCGTCCAGCGATTCCGTTGACGTGACCAATCCCGCGACCTCAGAAAATCTTGCGACCGTCGCATTGGCAGGCACAGAAGACGTTGCCAAAGCAGTGGCATCCGGCGTCAGCGGCCTTTCCCGCTTGGCGCAGGACGCCTCCCCAAGAACGGATCCAGTATCTGTTCAAGTTCAAGCGCCTGTTGGAAACCCATTTCGACGAGATTGCCCGCATCACCACGCTTGAAAACGGCAAGACGCTAACCGAAGCAAAAGCCGAGCTGCAGCGCGGTGTTGAGAATGTGGAAGTTGCCTGCGGAATCCCGATCCTGATGCAGGGCTACAACCTGGAGGACGTCTCCAGCGGTATCGATGAGATCATGATCCGCCAGCCGCTGGGAGTTGTGGCGGCGATCACGCCGTTCAATTTCCCAGCCATGATTCCGTTGTGGTTCCTGCCCTACGCCATCGCCTGCGGAAATACGTTCATCTTGAAACCGTCGGAAAGAGTGCCGCTCACGGCGCGGAAGATTTTCGAGCTTCTTCATGAGACCGGTTTGCCGCGCGGTGTGGTCAACCTGGTGGTCGGAGCCAAGCCGGCGGTTGACGCGCTCCTGCATCATCCGGACGTGAGGGCCATCAGCTTCGTGGGATCTACGCCGGTAGCCAAATACATTTATGTAGAAGGCGCGTCGCATGGAAAACGAGTGCAGTGCCAAGGCGGCGCGAAGAACCATGTAGTAATCATGCCGGACGCCGACGTCGAGATGGCGGCAAAAGTTGTCAGCGATAGCGCATTTGGCTGCGCCGGACAACGCTGCCTGGCGGTTTCGACGGCCTTGATGGTCGGCGAGGCGCGCGAACATTTTTCACCCGCGATTCTGGATCTGGCTTCCAGCCTGCGCGTTGGCAACGGTCTTGATGAGGGCGTTCAGATGGGACCCGTAATCTCTCCCGCCAGCAAGACACGCATTGAACGATCAATCGCGAGCGGTCTTGAAACCGGTGGAAAAGCCCTCTTGGACGGACGCGCTGGTCAAAGTGCCAACGGAGGGTCTTTCCTTAAGCCCACCATCCTGACAGGTCTCGGTTCCGACCACGCCTTGGCGACCACGGAAATTTTCGGCCCCGTTCTTACCTTGGAGCCAGCCAAGGATCTGGACGAGGCCATCGCGATGATCGCGAAGAATCCATACGGAAACGCTGCGTCCATTTTCACCAGTAGCGGCCTCGCCGCCCGCAAGTTCCGCTACGAAGTCCCCACCGGCAATGTGGGTGTGAACATCGGAGTCGCCGCGCCCATGGCTTATTTTCCCTTCAGCGGCTGGAAGGACAGCTTCATGGGCGTAATGCACGGACAGGGCCGCGATGCCGTGGAGTTCTACACCGACAAAAAGGTCGTCGTGGAGCGCTGGCCCAAAGAATGGTCGCGCAAATTCTGATTCTCCGAAGTAGAGCGGCGATATTCGCGCTGGTTCTGACGGTTTGCTGCGCAAATGCCGGCGCCCAGTCGAATACAGAAAAGGCCGATGTCTTGATTGTCAACGGCAAGGTTTATACTGCCGCCGGTGGCGCATTTCAGGAAGCCGTTGCGATTCGTGGCAACCGAATCCTCCAAGTTGGAAATACCCGGGAAATCCTGAATCTGCGCGGTCCGAAGACCGAGATTATCGACGCGCAAGGCAGCGCCGTGGTCCCCGGGTTCAACGATATTCACACGCATCTCTTGCAGGGCGGTCTGGGACTCGCCAACGTCAGGCTCGACGGGGCGCGCACGCTGCAGGCAATTCAAGACAGGATACAGGCCTTCGCCAAAGCTCATCCCGAGCGCGCTTGGATTCAGGGCATGGGCTGGGGATATGAAGCATTTCCAGGCAACCTGCCGACGCGAGAGGAGCTGGATGCGGTAGTCCCCGATCGCCCGGCCGTCCTCCAGTGCTTCGACGGCCATAGCGTTTGGGTCAACTCCAAAGCTCTAGCGCTGGCCGGGATCAACAAGGATACACAGGATCCGCCCAACGGATTTATTGTGCGTGACCCCAAGACCGGCGAACCAACCGGATTGTTGAAGGAAACTCCGGCGGTGGCGCTGGTGCAAAAAGTAGTACCGAAGCCCACCCGGCAAGAACAACTGATCGCTTTACGGGCTGCGTCCGAGGAAGCTCTTCGCTTCGGGGTAACCAGCGTTACCGATGCCGCCGGCAATCCCGAAGAGTTCGAAGCATATGACGAGGCGCGCCGCACTGGCGACTTGTCGGTGCGCGTGAACTACTCGCTGCTCGCAACGCCTGGATTCACTGAGAAAGATGCGGATCGTTTCGATCAAGTCTGGCACAGCCATCCCGGCAACGCGATGCTCAAGGCCGGCGTCATCAAGATGTTCATGGACGGCGTCATCGAGACCAACACCGCCTACATGCTGGCGAACTACGCCAATGTTCCATCGCGCGGCAAGCCCAATTATGGCGTCGACGATTTCAACCGCATCATCCAGATGATGGACCGCCGTGGCTGGCAGATTATGGTTCACGCCTTGGGCGACGGAGCGGTCCGGATGACGCTGGATGGGTTTGAGCGCCTCCCTCAAGTGAATCCCGCGCCTGCCCGCGGTCGCCGCAATCGCGTGGAGCATATCGAGACCATCGATCTTGCCGACGTTCCGCGATTTGGCAAGCTCGGTGTGATCGCGTCCATGCATCCCGGCGGCGGGTTCTTTCCGCCCGATCGCGCGGCCACCACGCCCGGTTTCGTGCTTGGAGTGTGGGGCCGGAATCTGGGCCCGGAGCGCGCGGCCCGGGGCGGCATGTGGAAGAGTATTTCGGAAGCTGGCGCCCGGGTGATTTTTGGCAGCGACTGGCCGGTGGCTTCGCTCGATGCCATGGGCCGCATCTACAGCATTACGCACCGGAAGCCCAGGCCCGGAGGAACCGATCAGCGCCTGGCTCTTACCACCGCCATTGACGACTACACGCGCGAATGCGCCTATGCAACTTTCGATGAAAAGCAGAAGGGCGTCCTGGCTCCAGGGATGCTCGCCGATGTGGCCGTGCTCGCGACCGACGTGTTTACGCAGGAGCCGAAGACCGCCGCTGACATCGCTGTGAAGTTCACCATCTTCGATGGCAAGGTGGTTTATCGCGCGGCCCCGCCCAAGTAATCAACGCTGTTGTTATTGCTGGTCGAGTTCAAATAGAGCTTGACACAACCCTACATTATTCATACAATCTCCCAATCGAGGTTCCCCGGGTCTTAGGATTCGATCAGGCCAAGCTGCCGTCGATCGCAAGAAAGAAAGGTTAGACCAATGAGCCAGGCTCTCAGCTTTGGAAACGCGCAAAAACCGGGAATGCGTGCCCCGGTTTTTAGTCTCGTGGCATTACTACTGCTTGCTGCCGCTACGCCCGCTCTCCCGCAGGCTGCGAACGGCCGCGTCGTCGGAACCGTAACCGATCCGGGCGGCGCCGTCATCGCTGGGGCCAAAGTCACCGTGACGAATGTCGGCACGGGCGTCCACTGGGAAACGACGACGCGTCAGGATGGAAGCTACCAGGTGCTGGAACTGCCCATCGGAAACTATAGCGTTACAGTGCAAGAGGAAGGTTTTGGGAGGGCAGTTACCCAGCCCAGCGAGTTACAGATCAACCAGTCGCTCCGCATCGACATTAGTCTCACTCTGGGCCAGTTGTCGCAGACTGTGTCGGTGGAGTCGCAAGCCACGCAGGTGGAGACCGTCAATCCCACTGTCGGCGGAACGGTGGTCGGCGCAGCGGTGCAGGAACTCCCGCTCAACGGTCGCGACACGCTCACCTTGGCTGCTACGCTGCCCGGCATTAGCGGCACTCCAAGCGGAACCGGCCAAGCGGCAGGTACCGGCTTCAGTATCGCCGGCGGCCGAGCAGATGGAATTAGTTATCTTCTCGACGGCGCCAACAACAACTCGGTGACCAGCAGTGGAGTCACCTTCGATCCAAATCCAGATACAGTCGCGGAATTTCGGATTTTGATGAACAACTACACGGCTGAATACGGCCGTACCGGCGGTGGAATCGTTAGTGTCGTAACCAAATCGGGCACCAATCAGTTTCACGGGAGCTTATTCGAATATCTCCGCAACGAGGATTTGAATGCCAACGACTTCTTCGCTAACCTCACCGGCGCTCCTGTTCCGGTTTTGAAGCGCAATCAATTCGGGGGAACGTTGGGCGGTCCGATCGTGATTCCGAAATTGTTCAATGGCAAAGACAAACTGTTCTTCTTCTTCGGCTATCAAGGTCAGCGTCAGATTTCGACCAGCGTCGGATCTCTAACCCCAACCTACACGCCGGCCGAACTGGGTGGCGATTTCTCGCATGCCGTCAATGGTGGCCCGGATCCCGTCGTGGCCGCGTTCCTCCAGAGTAATCCCTACTATCAGGGGAACCAGGCGCTCGCGGCTCGCGCCATCATCGATCCTTCGAAGCTGGATCCCGTGTTTCTCAAGTATGCGCAGGCAAACCTCATTCCAACTTCATCGACGGGACTGTTTCTGCCTCAATTGAATGTGCCAAACAACACCGATGAGTTCACCGGCAAACTCGACTTCTTGCCCACTGCGAGCGACCATATCACGTTGCTAATCGGTCACAACAACAATCCGTACAATGCGTCGCTCGGCGGCGGATTCACCGGCGGCGCCAGCCAAGGCTTTCCGTCAACCAACATCCTTACTTCCGGCCTGATCACGCTCTCTTACACTAAGACCATCACGCCGACTCTTCTCAATGAGGCTCGCGCGTCCGTCAATCGTTTTGAGCAAGCCTTGAACACGCCCGCGATCACGCTGCCTCATCCGAATGCGTTAGGGATCGGCATTGGCTCGGACGCGCCGGACGGTCCTACTGTTATCGGCCTGACCGGCGGTCCGAACTTGGGATTTAACGGCAATGAGGGTCACAAGGCGGACAATACCTATTCCTACGCCGATACGCTGACCTGGATCAGAGGGAAGCATACCTTCCGCGGTGGTGTTTCATTCGCCGCGGCCCAGGAAAATTCGCGCTACAACTACGATATCAATGGAGTGTTTGCCTTTTATGGCGCCGGAACATACATCGGATCCGGAAACGCTCTGGCCGATTTCGAATTCGGCCTTCCGGATGAATACTATCAATACCCATCCGCCGTCAATAACATGCGCCAGAAGCAGTTCGCGGCTTTCCTCCAGGACGAATGGAAGGTCACGCCGCACTTGCTGCTCACGCTGGGCGTGCGCTACGAGTACAGCACCCCGCAAAAGGACACGCTGGGCCGCACTTACGCCTTGATTCCCAACGAGCAGTCGCAGCGCTTCGTGGGGGCTCCAGTGGGCGCGGTGTTCCCCGGCGATCCGGGGGTGCCCAAAGGCCTCTATTATCCAGACAAAACCAACTTCTCTCCGCGGCTAGGCTTTGCCTGGGATCCCTTCGGCAATGCGAAGACCAGTATTCGCGGCGGATTCGGTATGTTTTACAGCGTGCTGAACGGCTGGGACATGGACGAAAACAATGGCGTGGCGCCCTACTATGCCGGCGTGGACTTCGGCATGAATGGGTACAACGGGCTTCCCGGACCCGTCACCACTGCTGCGCCCGGGTACCTGGCGAACCCCTATACGTCAAACGGCCTGGGCGATCCGTTCCCGAGTCATCAGACCCTGTCCTCAAACGATCCCAACCTGTTTAACGAGCTCGGCGCTATTCCATTCGGATCGAGTCAATGGATCGCCAACCTGCACCTGAAGACGCCCTATGTGTATCAGTACAATCTCAGCGTGCAGCAGCAACTCGCCAGGAACTTGGTTTTGGAAGTGGGATATGTAGGAAGCGACAGCCACAGCCTGGTCACGCTCGAGGACGGGAATCCGATGATCCTGGGAACCAACGTCCGCATACTCAACGCCGAGCGATACCCCTACTACAACGATCCAGTGCTGGGCCTCACGGACAATGGATTCTCGGCGATCACTCACTACATCACCAATGACGGGCGGGCGAATTACAACGGCCTGCTGGCAAGTCTCAACAAACGCCTCGGTGATTGGCGCGGAATCGGATCCACTTTCTTCACGGTGGCTTACACGTATTCGCACAACATCGATAACAGCACCGGGAATGTAAACTCGGCGGCAGGCGGCGTGCCGTATTACGATCACAACGCGCTCCGAGGGAACTCGCAACTCGACCAACGGCAGCGTTTCGTGATTAGCGGCGGTTGGGAGCTACCCTTCGCAAAAGCCTGGTCGAGTGGGCCTAAGGCGCTCACCGGAGGCTGGACGTTATACCCAATCTTTAGTTGGTATACCGGGCAGCCTTTCGATATTTCAGCGTCCTTGTCCGGGAACACTCCCGTCAACAATGTCGCTGGTCCGTCAGGCGCAGGGGACACAGCGCTTATACGCGCGGAACAGGTCACTCCTAACGTCCAGCTTTACTCTCCTGGCTCCACCCATGACGGCGGACTCTACTATTTCAATCCCAACGATTTCACCGTGCCGTCGCAGTGGAGACATTCCAGCTATATCCCGACCGCCGACGAGAGGACTTACGGAATGCCGCGCGATAGCATTCCCGGCATAGGGTTGGTGAACCTGGACCTGGCGATCGTCAAGAGAACCACGTTCTTTCATGAGAAGCTGAATACAGAGCTGCGCGTCGAGTCGTTCAATACTCTGAACCATCCAGAGTTTGCCACTCCGACTTCGGGGTCGGGTGGGGCAGCGATCAACTCTCCATTGTTCGGCCAAATCACGCAGACGGTGACGGGGACCGGAAGGGTCGGGCAGATCGCGCTGCGAGTCACGTTTTAAGCTGGAGGATGAATGTTAGTGTCTACGTCGCGGCTGACTGCAGTGGCCGCATCTCTCATCTTGATCGCAACCGCTCAAACAATTCCGCCCAAGGGCGAGTGGAGCACCTATGGCGGAGATAAGACCTGGGACCGCTACTCGCCCCTCGATCAGATAAACGAAGAGAACGTTAAGGATTTGTCGATTGTCTGGAACCGGGCCGCCGTCGATCCCGCCATCAAAAATAAGTTCCCCGACATTATCCCCTCCAATTACTTCCGTGGCACGCCAATTATGATTGATGGCGTTCTGTACGCTCCGGACGGCGTTGGCCTGGTGGAGGCGTTCAATGCAGCGACCGGCGAAACGAAATGGGTACAGCAACCAGTTGAGCCGACACTCCGGGAGGCTGCCGGTCAGAGCACGCGCGGAGTCGCCTATTGGCGCCGGGGCACGGACGAGCGAATCGTTTCTGTTCGCGGCCAATATTTGTATTCGATGGACGCCAAGACGGGTGCCCCGGAGCGCGATTTTGGCGAAAACGGACGAATTTCCCTCAAGCGCGAAACGCCCGACGACGCCCCCTACTTCGGCTTTCCGGGCGCATTCATCGTCAATGATGTCATTGTGGTCGGTGGCAACGGCGGAGGAAAGGCCGGCGGCGGATACGGCGACGGAGGTTTCGATCCAAAGGCCCGGCCCGAGGACATCCGCGGTTACGACATTCATACCGGTGCGCTGCTTTGGACTTTTCACATCCTTCCCAGAAAGGGAGAACCCGGCTACGAAACTTGGGGCAAAGGTTCGGCCGAATACGTTGGAAACATGGATGCCTGGGCATCTCTGACCGCTGACGAACAGCTAGGGTACGTGTACATCCCGCTCAGCGCTCCAACTGCTTCCTATTACGGTGGTCATCGCCCTGGCAAGAATCTTTACGCCGACTCAATCGTATGCCTCGATGCCAAAACCGGAAAACTAGTTTGGTATTACCAATTGATTCACCACGATATTTGGGAATATGACGCCGCGACACCACCCGTTCTCGGCGACATCACCGTGGATGGTAAGCGCATCAAGGCTGTCATTGCATCGAACAAGACGGGGTTCCTCTATGTCTTCGATCGCGTGACGGGTAAGCCCGTATGGCCGATAGAGGAGCGTCCGGTTCCAGCCTCTACAATTCCTGGCGAGGAGGCATGGCCGACCCAACCTTTCCCCACCAAGCCGCCCGCCATGGACCGGCAAGGTTTCAGCGAAAACGATCTGATCGACTTCACGCCCGAGTTGCACAAGAAGGCGCTGGAGATTGCCAGTCACTATGTCATGGGACCGCTATTCACTCCTCCCACTGTGATCGATGAATCGCCCAGCGGCAAGAAGGGCACTTTGATTTTGCCGAGCGATTGGGGCGCCGCGAACTGGAACACCGGCGCATTCGATCCCGAAACAGGAATGTACTACGCGGTATCGATGACTTTGCCGGCTTCGTTGGGTGTGCGGAGAAATCCAGATCCCAGCAACCCCATGCTCTATGGCGAGGGACCTGCCCCGCGCACTCCCGGTCAAGCGCCGCCTCAGCGGCAGGAGTTCGAAGAACTGTCTGTGGACGGTCTTCCCCTCGTAAAACCGCCTTACGGACGCATAACTGCGTATGACATGAACAAAGGAACCAAGGAATGGATGGTGCCGAACGGCGATGGACCAAGGAATCATCCGCTGCTGAAGGATCTTCACCTTCCTCCACTGGGCAACACCGGGCGGCCTGTTGCGCTCTTAACAAAAACTCTGTTGTTTGTCGCCGACAGCAGCAGTGCCGTGATGGGTGGCGCGGGAATCGGAGGCCCAGCGAAACTGCGCGCTTATGATAAACTCACCGGGAAGGTAATAGCGGAATTCGATCTGCCCGTTGGCGCGACTGGGGGTCCCATGACCTACTTGGAAAACGGCAGACAACTGCTCGTTCTTCCGGTCGGCGGAAAAGGCTATGGCGCGGGTTGGGTTGCCTTTGGTCTTCCGGCTTCCCCCACGCAACCCGGGATTTACTCCACCGCCCAAGCGATGAGGGGCCAAAGCGTTTACGGCGCCAAGTGCGCGGCCTGTCATGGAGTTGACCTGGACGGAGGCGAGCACGCCCCGCCGTTAAAAGGCCGCAGGTTTTGGCGCGAGTGGGATCAAGAAACGGTTCGAACGCTCTATAGCAGAATCATCAGCACGATGCCGCCGTCAGATCCAGGCAGCTTGGCGCCCCGCGACGCCATCGATATCGTGACTTATCTTCTGCAATCCAATGGTTTGCCGCCCGGAGAAAAGGCCATCGAAAGTCCGAACGAGCTGAACGTCATTCGACTGAAAAAACCGAACTAAACTTGAACCTGGCGTCACGCTCACTAGGCATCGTGAGCTAATTGTTCCTGTACCGCCCGATAGGCCTGATCGATAGCCTGGTCGGTGTAAGCCGCCGCTGCTGCATCCGAATTCGCGATTGAAATGCGTCCGAAGCGTTTCCGTCCGATTTCGCAAGGCGACTCGCCCTTCGGCCATTCGGGATCCCACAGGAAGTTGTATTCGTAGGCGTAGCCGTGCGGCCAGCGATTCACCGTGATGGCGTCGATGTCGCGCGCCGGATCGAATCCGCCCGGTCCCAGGACTCGAGCGAATTGGTCGCGAATATTTCGCTCGAACGTCGAGAACGGCGTCGAGAGCAAATCGGCATGCCCCACGCGCTGCTGATCTCGCGCCGAGAGTCCCGGCTTGCAGGGCGTCCGTAACATCCGAACCAGAATTGACTGGTCCGGCGAGATTTCAGGCCGGTATTCGCCGATGTTGGTCGGAAGCTCCAGATTCATCGTGGTGTGATACATGCCCGGCGTCTGCGCGCCGCGCATTCCCAGTTTCTTGAACGCGCTCCAGTTGCGCAAAGCCACCGCCGTATAGACCAAAGGAACTTTGACGCCGTAGTGCAGAGCCTCTTGTTGTTTCGCTGGAAGCTCCGGACATAGATAGGGAATCATCATGTTCCAGCAGCCCAGAATTACCGACTTGGCACGTACGCTGTACATTTGCTTCTCGCGGCCGTAAACCACTTCCACTTCTTTCGCCGCTGCCGGATCGCCCACGTGGCGCGCGCGCAGGCAGGTGCTGCCCAACCGGATCCGAACTTGGGAATCGCTCCGATCCAGCCGGCTGTAATCGGAATTTGCGAGCACGCTGTCCTCGGCGGTGTGGCCGGGCATCGCATCTTTAATCAGTGATCGCATCAGAAGACGTGCGATGGTCGCGTTCCCGTCGGGAAAATGATACTCGTAGGGCTGCTTTTCAATGTGGTCGCCCAGCGCAGTGAAACTCAGGCGTCGGTACGGCCCCGGCTTCAGGTTCATTCCCTGGAAACCCGGGGAGTTCGGCCACAACTCCAACGCGCCAACAGCATCGATGCCAACTCCGTATAATCCGTGCGTCCGGGTTTGATAGAACGGGATAACGTCGGCATGAACCTTGACTACGTTCAGAAGAAAATCCTTGTAGCTCATCCGCGACAACCGGTCCTTCTTTTCGTCGTCGGAAAGCCCGGGCATGTAATCGACGTGTTCTTCCTGCAGGCGCGCGATATCGGCCTGCGCCTGTTCTGAGAGCGGAGTCTTCGCAAGAAATTCTTTCCAGGTCGGGCCGGCAGGGGCTCCCGTCCCGCGTCTGCCTCCCGGCACGCCAACCACCAGCCGATCTGCACCGAAAGTTTCTTTGTCAAAGAAAACCGCGTTCTGCAGCCCTTGAAAAACGGTGCGATCCGTGATCTTCTCGGAATTTTCCTCCAGCTTCACCGGGTCGATTCCCAATTCCGATAGCAGCCCGCGCGCCTCTTTGCTGTAGTCGAAAGGAGACTCTATGCTGAGAGTGCCACCATTGGTGATCAACAGGCGTCCGCCGGGACGGAACTCATTGCGCTTGGCGTGCCCTCCAAAATCGTCATGATTGTCGAGAATGAGAATCTTCGCGGAAGCATTGCGGGCGCGATAAAAATACGCCGCAGCCAAACCGCTGATACCTCCGCCCACAATCACCAGATCGTAGATCTCCTGTGTATCAACCGGCGTCCCCGCGTTCTGGAACGCGTTGCCGTCGCGTAGTGCGTGCGCGTAATCATACGACCCGTCGTGGCTGCCGCGCATGCCCGTCAGCGTCGGAGGATTGTACCCGGGCCGGTCTTGCGGGAAGGCTGTCGCCGCCTCGGCTCTTCCGGTTACCAAGCCCAAAGCGCCAATCCCCACCGCCACGCCATCCAGGAAGTCTCGCCGCGAAATCGGACGATCCATCCCCAGGTCGCGGTCACGATTCATGCCAGTCCTCCAAACGCGATCAGCTTGGTTTCCAGATATTCTTCCAAACCTTCAGCGCCGCTCTCCCGGCCGATCCCGCTCTCCTTCCAGCCGGTGAACGGAACCTCGGTGCTCTGCGGAGTCCACTCGTTCACGCCGACCATGCCGAACTCCAGGCGCTCGGCCGTTCGAATCGCCGCGCGAAGATCGTTGGTCCACACGTACGCCGCCAGGCCGAAGCGGGTTCCATTGGCGAGTTCGATCGCAGCGTCGGCATCGTCGAACGTCGCGATGGGCAGCACGGGACCGAAGATCTCTGCCTGAAAGAGCGGAGTATCAGACTGAACGCCAGTCACCACCGTCGGCTCGTAAAAGTATCCTCGCGGCTGTGCAGCGGGACGCTTGCCACCGATGGCGATCTGCGCGCCTTTGGTCTTGGATTGTCCCACCATTTCTTCCACTCGATCTCGCTGGCGCGCGTTGATCAGCGGGCCGACGTTCGAGTCCGCTGCCATCCCGTCTCCCAAACGCAGCTTCGAGACGTGGGACGTAACCTGATCGGTAAACTGCTGGACAATGCGATTGTGCACCAGAAAGCGCTGCGGGGAAATACATACCTGCCCGCCGTTGCGAAATTTGGCGGTGACGGCGCTGGCGGCAACTTGTTCCAGATCGACATCCGGAAAGATCAGCACCGGAGCGTTCCCGCCCAGCTCCAGCGAAAGCCGCGTCACCGATTTTGAAGCGCCGTCCATCAGGATTTTTCCGACGCGCTGGCTCCCGGTGAAGTGGATCTTGGCGCACTTCGGATTGCTCAACATCTCCTGGCCCATGCTCTCCGGCTCGCCGCTCACCAGATTCACGACGCCGTCGCGGATACCCGCCTCGACCAGGATATTCACCATCTCCATCGCCGTGAGCGGAGTAAATTCCGATGGCCGGAGCACGATCGTGCAGCCCGCCGCCAGAGCCGCCGACGCCGCACGGGCAACATTGTAGGCGGGGAAATTCCAGGCGGTAATCAATCCCACTACGCCCACCGGCTGCTTAATCACCAGCTGCCTCTTGGAAGCGCTTCGAGATGGTACCCAGCGCCCGTACGCCCGCTTCGACTCTTCCGCGAACCATTCGAACAGATCCGCCGCCACGCCCCATTCCCCTTTGGCCTGCAGTAGCGGTTTGCCGCATTCCAGCACCGTGGTGTGCGCAAGATCCGCGGCGCGCTCCCGAATCAGATCCGCGGCCTTCTTCAGCACAGCGGCCCGTTCATAGGCCGTTTTGCCCGACCAGGCCGGAAATGCGTTCGCCGCCGCTTCGATGGCCAATCGGCAATCTTCCGCGTTTCCGAAGGGTACCGTTCGAACCACTTCCTCAGTGGCCGGATTCAACACATCCCAAGTTGCACCATTCGAAGCATCTCGCCAAGAGCCGCCAATCAACTGTTGATAGTGATAGTTCATCGCACACACTTTACTAGAAACATGCAGGGTAGCATGTGCATCGCATGCAGTGATTTTGCGCTATTTCCCCATCGCCATGGCCTTCGACACATCGGCCTTGGTCTGCGGAGCCGCGGACGCATGCACGTTGATATATCGGTCATAGTCCAGATTGAGCTTTTCAAGAACCGGGACCAGAGCTTTCACGTGATCGTTGGCTGGTTCGCCGGGATTCACCGAGAAGTCGCCCTGGAACAAAACCTTTTCCTTGGGCATGTACGCGATGATCAACCCGTTGGAATGAGGCGCCGGATAGATGTGGTACATCTCCACCACGCGCGTTCCATCGGAATAGACCTTCTTCTCCGCGACGGTTTCGAATTTCGCTTTCTTCGGATTCTTGGCGAGGGTGTCGGTCATCAGCGTCCTGGGAGTGTTGAGCGCCTTATCGAGAAACGCCTCGTTGTTCTTCTGCGTGATGATGATTGCGCCTTCGGCCACCAACACAGGCAGCCCGCCCGTGTGGTCGGCATGGGGATGCGTGTTCATGACGTACCGGATCGGCTTGTTCGGAATCAGCTTCTTCGTTTCGGCGACGTACGCCAGGGCGCGCGCCTCGGATTGGCCGGCCTCCAGCATCATGATGTAGTCTTTGAACTCGACGATCACCGAATCGTAGCTGCCGGGCTCCGGTGGTGAGCCGGTAGAGGCCGTCGCCAAGTTTTTCCGAAGTGACGGTCACGCGGTCCCGGCAGCCGGCGGTCCGCCACCCGGGCCGCCACGGCCTCCGGCGGTGCAGGAACCAGCGTCGCGACATCGGGAGGATTCGCCTTCGCCGCCGTCACATCCACTTCAAAGAAGGGCCAGCCGCCGCGCGTCTGCACGATTTTCGAAGGAGCCATGACGCCGCCGAAGTCTTTCCATCCGCTGTAGGTCGCCACGATGTGCATATCGCCCATGATGTTTTCACCGAGCCAGGTTTCCACGCGATCCACCATGTTCTTGTCGTCCACATAGCCGTTGATGACGTAGCTCTTGCCGGAAGGCGCCTTCACGGTCGGGCTCCAGCTCAAGACGGTGTAGTTCTTGCCGTCTACCTTGCGGCGGCTCACCGTGGCGTTATTCTCAGCGGCGCCTTTTAGAAAACCCCAGGGCGTGATGTAAAACTCCAGAGAGGCGCCCCAGGGTTGGGAGACGTCCGCCTGCTGGGCCGTCACCTGCTGGAAAAACGTCCCCTGCGTCACCGTGGTTGATCCGCCTGGGCCAATGTTGTGGGTGATTCCCGTGTGCCGCGACGCGGGCGCCGAGAGATCGATCACGCGGACATAGTTGTTGATCGGCCGCATTGGATCGTGCGTCCCTTTGCAGATCATCTCGGTGGCGTTGGCTCCGCACTGTTGGAATGCCACGTCCTTCGCCGATCCCGAATACGTGATGGATTTCAAATCGCCTAACGCCTTTTGGGCGTTCGCGATCACGGTCTTTGCATCCTGCGCCATGGCGCTCACACAGAACGCGAGGCAAATCGCCACTACAGCAAGTTTCTTGAACACAGCTTCTCCTTGATCAGCCGGAATATTCTTAAGAACGAACCGTCCAGAGTATTCTATAACGCCACGAATCGGCTATTCGACGTAATCGGGAGCCTTCTTAAGACGATTGAACGTCTCCGGGTTGTGTTCGATCCACAGTTGAGCGCCGCTTTGCCGGAGGAAGGTCTCCATCGCTGCCCGGCTTTCGAAGGTTTGTTCGCGACTCGATTCTATGGGAGGAGCTTTCTTGGCGTTCCGCTCTTCCGGATAGTGCCAGAGATCTCCCGCGATCAGCACTAGTCCGGTTTTTGGCAGCCGTAGCGCCAAAACCTGATGGCCGGGTGTGTGGCCGGGAGCGTACTTGATGACCACGGTTCCATCGCCGAAGACATCGTAGTCGGAGTTCGGCAAGCTGACCGTCCTGCTGTTCTTGAGCAAGTTGTATGCGGATTGGTCCTCGGGCTTCACCGCGAACATGGCCGCGCGTTCGGATGGGTGAACCAGCCACGTGGACCCGGCGAATGCGTTCGCGTTGGCTACGTGATCGCTGTGATAATGCGAGAAGGCAATATACGTGATGTCCGCCGGCCGATAACCCAGTGCCGCCAGTTGCGGCAGCAGGGGCTTTGGCGAACTGGCTGTCGCCATCAGCAAAGGCTGGCTCACCGGAGCGTTCCCTGTGAACGCACTATCCGGGATCACGCCGACATCCCACATCAATGTCCCTTTGGGATGAACCACAAGGTAGCAAGGCACCACCATGTTCGTGTCTTTCAAATCTTCTTTCTTAAATTCGAACAGGGATGGATCGAAACCTTGGATGACGCCGCAGTCGAATATATAAACTCGCAGGGACTTCACCGGCGCCGCGGCTTTCTGCGCGAGCGCGGGTTGCACGGTCAGGGCAAAGACCATCCCGAAGGTAATTCCCGCCCAAAGTCTACAGTTTTTCATTTCTTCGACGCACCCTGCGCCAGTTCCACCAGGATTCCATTCGGATCGCGCGTAAAGGCGACGCCACCGCCATTGGGACTCTTCATCTTTCCATCAACGGTGATCACCGAGCCTCCGGACGTTTTCATAGCAGCGGCCGCAGCGTCGAGATCACGCACCTCCAAGCCCACGGCGGGCGCGCCAGGATCGGGAATACGTAGCGTGTAGGGTTTCAGGCCGCTGGCTTTGAATTCGATGAACGTCCAAACCAGTGTGCTCCCGGGGACCGTCACGGTGGAATTGCGCAACTGCCCGCTGGATAGTCCAGCCAGTTTCAGGAAACTTTCGTTCGACGTCCACGCATTCATCTTGGTCTCTAGGCCGAACCGATCGCGATAGAATTCAGCAGCCTTTTCGGAATCCGCCACTACCATCGCGAAACGGGCAGCAATCACGTTGGAGGCCACGGGCGCAGTGGACGCAGGCAGGGGATTCGGTTGTACGAACTCGACGTAATAGCTGTCGGGATCCTTGACAAAAATAACGCGCGTATTGTTCCCTGCCCCGATGCCCAAAGGCGCGCCGCCGGAAGTTACGATTTCGCCGCCGGCTTTCTGCGCAGTCGCGAGTGCCGCGTCAATATCGCGGACCGTCAGGATTAATACCGCCGCTCCAGGATCGTAGGCGCGGGGTCTACCGGGATGCACGTCCATATTCGTGAATTCGGTCATCTCCAGCGCGAAGTCGGCGCCCGGAATCTTGAGCATGGCGTTGCGGAACTTGGTTCCCGGAGGCACATCCACTAGTTTGCGAACCATGTCGGGGAGCATGGCGGGCTGGCCCAGTGCCGGCGCGCCATTCAATTCGGCGCCCAGCGCGTGATAAAAGGCGTAGCTCTTGTCCAGATCAGCCACGCCAAGGATGTACTTCGTGAGACGGATAGCGTTCGCGTCTCCAGTTTCCGCGCCTTTGGCCGGCGCACCTAGGAATGCGCCGAGAGTAGCGCTCAGAAAGAAGCTACTCAAAAGCAGTTGTCGCATGGTTTCACCTCGAGAAAATTATCCTCCCTATTATGTCAATGCTGGCGGCGCCCCTGTGCTTTGTGATCTTGATTCGAGATATCCTGGTTCGCGAAGGAGACGGACAATGCACAAGACCCTACTTGCTGCTGCAGCAGTGCTTCTGGCAGGCGCGCTGCCTGGCGCAACCGCCCGGCATCACTCGCGAAATGATCGAACGGTCGTTGCCTCTGGAGGGCGCGCCGCTCGCCGAGCCTGGCCCGTACCAGGTCACGTCCGAAGCCGCATTCGGCTCGCCCGGCCTGCTCGTATTCCGCCCGGCCACGCTTGACGCGTTTCCCAAAAAGGATACGTTGCCTCTGATGGTATGGGGCAATGGCGGCTGCGCGATTGACACCAAGCGCTACTCGGGCTTTCTGACGACCATCGCATCCCATGGCTTCCTGGTGATGGGCACCGTCCCTCTGGAAGGCGCAGCGCGAAAACAGGCGACCGCCGATGACTTGCGCGCCGCGATCGACTGGGCGGACAAAGAAAACGCACGAGCCGGCTCGCCGTTGGAAGGCAAAATCGCGACCGACAAAGTCGCAGTCATGGGTCAGTCCTGCGGGGGATTTCTTTCCATCGCGCTGGGCGCCGATCCCAGAGTCAAGACCATCGGCGTGTTCAATTCCGGTGTGCAGAAAGCGCCCTCGCCGTTTCCTACTTCGGACGCGCTGCCTAAGTTGCACGGGCCCGTTCTGCTGATCAACGGCAGTGACCCCGACTTCATGTTGGCGACGTCGTTGGCGACCTTCGACATGATCGAGAACCTGCCAACGTTCTATGGCGCGCGCCACAACGCCGGCCATACTGCGACCGTATTTCATCCGGGCGGCGGCGAATACGCCAATGTCGCGTCGAACTGGCTCCTGTGGACCTTCAAAGGCGACAAGAAAGCCGGCGCCATGTTTGTCGGCAAGAACTGCGGGCTCTGTACGAATTCGAACTGGGACGTGAAATCCAAAGGGATCAAGGAATGAAATCGCAAGTCGCATTCGTGCTAATCGCCGCCTGCACGGCAGCTGTTGTCTCGGCGCAAAGTCCATCATCTTTAAGTCCGTCTTCGGCGCTTCCCCGCGGCAGCAGCCTGCAGAGCTGGCAGAATCCCGGAATCAAAGAAGTGCTTGCGAAGTGCAAGAATCCGCCGAAGCCGTTCGGGATTCCGATTTCTCAGTCGGCGAGTGCGAAAGCGGCGCCGCCAGACCCAGTCCTTCCAGCGACGCCCGCAATTCCTGGCGTGCTGGCCGCTGGGCAGTCCTGGAAAGTCGTTTGGAAGTGGGAGGGAAATAACGTCGACGGCCCCATCGCGGCCGACAACGGTACGGTGATGTTCGCCGACAATGACGCCAGCAATGTGCTCCAGATGGACCCCTCGACCGGCTTGGCCAAGGTCGTCTACAGCAACACCAACACCGGCGGTGCGGTCTCGCGCGGCAAGAACGGCGAACTGTTCGTCGCTGAACGCGGGCTCGGCTCGTCCATCGAAGAGCTGGAGCCCCAGCGGAAGATGTTCGCGACTTCCTTTCACGGCGAGCCGTTGGAATGCGTCGGTGGCATCATAAACGATTTGATAGCCGACGCGCGCGGTGGCGTGTATTTCTCTGTTACCGGCGCCACGGGCAGCGGAGTGTTCTATGCCGATCCAAAAGGCGTGATCTCGAACTATGGCAAGGATGTTCCGCTTGCCAACGGCATCATCCTGAGCCCTGATGAAAAGACGCTCTACGTTACAAACGGCGCGGTGGTGTTCGCATTCGACGTGAAAGCGGACGGATCGCTGGCCAATCAGCGCGAGTTCGGCAAACTACAGGGCGGGGTGGGCGGCGACGGTTCGGCCGTCGATCAACAGGGCCGCGTGTATGTTGCGACGGGCAAGTCGGTGGATGTCTTCTCGCCGAACGGGAAGTTCCTCGGCACCATCCCAGGCCCGCAAGGCCTGCACGGCACGTTTTTCGGAGGCCGCGACAAGAAGACGCTCTTCGCCATCGTGTTTTACGGCGGATGGGGAACGCCCAGCGCGCGAAACATGATCATCGCAATTCCGACCATCGCGCAGGGGTATACCGGCCGAGCAAAGTAGTTCGATGAAACACGATGACCTGCGTTCGATAGCGCATAATATTGCAGATTCGTTCGCCAGCGGGATAGGCCTTCCAATCGGTTACTACGTTACCGATGTTTTCGGAGAAGCCGATAGAAGTCCAGAAGGCTTCATTGCTATCGATTTTCTAAAAGGAACTCTTGCAGCCGGACGCGCTTCCCCATCCCTCGCCAAGGCTGTGGGCCTCTATTGCGGTTTCTTGACGGATCTATGCACAAAGCATGGGGCTTCGGTTTCGCAGTTCAAAATGCTCACGGCTAGCTATTCCGCCGGCGGTAAAGGCGGACGAGCGATCGTTACTATCGAGGATCGCGAAGGTCGCCGCTCGATAGATGAATACGTGTGCATTCCCCTACGTCATGTTAAGACCGTTGATAGTTTCGGTAGGCTGCGCACGCAGCGTAAGCCACGACAGGGCTATAAAAAGGCGGCGACGGCCCGGAACGCCCAGCGCGCGAAGTAGCCGCGTCCGATTTAACCGGACGTGGCTGCGTCACCGGTGTGCGTCAGCCGGCCCTGCTTTCTTCTCGACGTGCTTATCGATCCACGTCAAGATCAGGTCGGCCAGCTGAAGATTGTTCTTGTCCTGCATCAACATGTGGCTGTTGCCCTTGATCCCCATCTTGGGAAGCGACATCATCTGCGCGTCGCCGCCCGCATCGTTCACCTGTTTGACGAACGTGTTGCAGGAATCGAAAGCCCCAGGCCAGAAGTTGAATTCGCCCTTAACATCGTCCAGGTGATCGCCGAACATCACCAGAATCGGAATCTTGGCCAGCGTCGAAAGTTCTGCCGGCTTTAGCGTAGTGACGCAGGGCATCTCGATAGAGACGATCCCCTTCACGCCGGCCGGATCGATCATCGCGGCCTGCTCCGGAAAGAAGCCGGATTCCGAGTGCCCGATCAGGACCGCGCCCTTCAGTTTCACCGCCAGCGCCGCCATGTTGGTCCACGTCGGATTGGGCATCGGAAGCAGCCCGTTAAGATCCGGGATCATTTGCTTGTACAGCTCGTCCTACCGCCTCCATCGGAAACTGTTCGTCTGGGAACGAAGTGCCGTAGGTGGGCCCGAAGCGGAAGATGGACCATGCGGCCTGATGGCTGGCGTCCAAGACGTTCGGAAGCTGGCTGAGCGGAAGTGTTCCCGCCTTGACCGCATTGAAAAGCGACGGGTCGAAGCCCGAGCGCGCGCGCGATACCTGATCCGCCAGATAAACCGGACGGTTCTTGCGCACGAAATATTCGTTCCAGCCCATGCGGCCATCCGGAGTTGTCTCCCACGTTTTGCTGCTCAGGCAGCACCCGTGCACCATAACCACAGGTACGTGCCGGCCGCCATTCACCGGGATCTGATACTGCACATACATCTGATTGATCGTGATGTCGCCACCGGCGAAGCGTGGCGGCCCTCCTTTTTCCGTCGCTGGGGGAGGGGGAGGCGTAGGCAGAGTCTTGGTTTCGCCGCCTACGAAGAAGCTGCCCTGCTCCTCCAGCACCAGCGGCTTCGGCTGCCTTTGTCCAGACGCTGCGGCAACCAACAGTAAATAAAAAATCCCGTGTCGAACTTTCACGTTCATTACTATACAACCCACGCTAAGGTGTTGGCCTGAATTAGGCAGTACCCTCGGGACAGTACCTCGGGATCTTGTGACTCGCAAGGAAATGCTGCAAATTTGGGTGGGATACAAGATGCGCTGTTTGTACTGTAATAAACGACTCTGGCTGATTTTCTGGAAGGAACGGACGTTTTGTTCCAAGCTGCACGAGGCCGCCTACCATGACGGACAGTCGGCGATGAATCGTCTGATCGAGTTCACTCGTCCCGCCGAGGCGCCGAAGAGCGAGCCGAAAATGCCCCAGGTTCGGCCGGATGTCGTTCCGCCGATATGCAACTTCATCGTCGATCAAACCCGTCCGAAGCCGGTTGCTGCCGATCTTGCCGCCACCCCCGTGCTGTTGGAAGCCGAACCGTTCGTCGGGACAGTTCAATTCCCGTCAACTAACAGGGGGGTGATCGCCTCCACTTTCGATTCCCCAACCGAACCCGCCGCGGAGATCCCCACAATAGCGAACGAGTGGATCGCCGCCTGCCGCGTTCCGTCCAAGCGCAGCCGCAGGATTCTCGCCCGTCCCGCCGCATTCAGTTCCCGCACACACCGGCGAAGGCGATGACTCGTGTCGGGATGAAAGCCCGATAAGCGCTCTTCCGGCGGACAATGGATCATGGCTAACATCGCCAGACCGCCTTGCGACGAAGCTGCGATTCTCGCCGGTTCGTGCGAGCGGCCCGCTATAACCAACGGCCCCTGGATTCTGGCCGCCACGATCCTCGGTTCAAGCATGGCCTTCATTGACGGCACCGTCGTGAACGTAGCGCTGCCGGCGCTACAGTCGGCGTTCCGTGCCGATATAGCGGATATCCAATGGGTGGTGGAATCCTACGCGCTCTTCCTGGCGGCGTTGATCCTCATCGGTGGTTCTTTGGGGGACTTGTATGGTCGCCGCAGAATTTTTGTCGCGGGTGTCGTGCTGTTTTCGGGAGCCTCGGCCTGGTGCGGACTGGCCCCCGATATTTGGCAGCTTATTGTTGCAAGAGGTCTTCAGGGCGTCGGTGGCGCGCTGCTGATCCCGGGCAGTCTGGCTCTGATCAGCGCCAATTTTCCTCAGAAGGAGCGCGGTCGCGCTATCGGGACATGGTCTGGCTTTACCTCCATCACCGCCGCGATTGGCCCTGTTCTTGGCGGGTGGTTCGTTCAACACGGCTCCTGGCGATGGGTGTTCTTTATCAATCTGCCGGTAGGATTGGCCGTCGCAGTGTTGGCTCTATGGAAGGTGCCAGAAAGCACGGCCGGCAATCGTAATCACGGGCTCGACTGGGCCGGCGGATTGTTGGCTGCGCTCGGCTTCGGCGGCATAGTCTTCGCCTTGATTGAAGGCCTGCGCATCGTCGGAGTGTTCGGCGCCATCGCTCTGATCGTATTGTTTTATTGGGAGGCGCACTCGTCCGCGCCGATGGTCCCGCTGCAGCTTTTCCGTTCAGCCAATTTCACCGGCGCCAACCTCCTTACTCTCCTCCTATACTGCGCGCTGAACGGCCTCCTCTTCTTCTTCCCGATGAATTTGATTCAGGTTCAGGGCTATTCGCCGACACAAGCGGGTGCCGCTCTGCTGCCTCTCATCTTGTTGATGTTCCTGCTGTCCCGCTGGTCTGGCGGACTTGTCGACCGGTACGGCGCCAAGCTTCCTCTGGTGATTGGCCCCTTGATCGCGGCCCTCGGATTCCTACTGTTCGCCAGACCAGGTATTGGTGGGCCCTACTGGACGACATTTTTCCCGGCGGTATTGGTGCTCGGCCTGGGCATGGCCATCAGTGTCGCCCCACTGACGACGACCGTGATGAACGCCGTTGATCAAAGCTTCGCGGGAGCGGCCTCGGGAATCAACAACGCGGTTTCTCGCGTTGGAGGTTTGCTTGCCGTAGCAATCTTCGGAGCCATACTGAGCAGTGTTTTCCAGGGCGATCTGCGGGATCGATTAGACAGCCTCCATGTGGCGCCCGCGGTGCGGACGCGAATTGAAGCCCACCGAAATGAGCTTGCCGCCGCTGAAACCGCCGACGCGCGCGGACGTCAGGCAGTCGAGCAGGCGTTTGTCGCCGGCTATCGCGCCATCTTGTGGTTGGGTGCCGGGTTGGCGCTTGCTGGCGCCGTCAGCGCGGCGGCCCTGATCACGACTAAAGACGGTCGAGCCAAAAGTACTGGTACGGAGCGCCGTTAAGTTTAAGACCCTGGTTTATTGATTGGCACGCCGCCAGACCATAAGCTGTGGTTGCCATGAAACTAAGTCTTATTTGCGGAACAGTCCTTGCGTCCTTCTTCCTGACTTTCAACGCGGGCGCTTCCAGCGTACCGTTCGACACGGGCAGCTATAACTTTCCCCTCGCTGGGGGCGGCGGCGGCTCGCAAGCCACGCTCAACGGCTTTTCCGTGGAAGCCTTTTGCGACGATTTCGCCAACGATATCTCGGACCCCTCGAACCATACGGCGGTTGTCACGCAATTGGGTACCGGTGCAGATCTATCCCAAACCAGGTTCGGCGGCGTCTCCTCTTGGGCCGCCATCACTGGCACAACCGACGACGCCTTTTTCAACGGCGCTGCCGGATCATTGGCCTCGGCGCGCTACGACATGGTCGCCTGGCTGGTGTCGCAATACAACCTGTCGCAGGGCAACAATGCGTCCAACAACCAAATTCAAGAGGCTATCTGGACGTTGATGGACCCCGCCGCCTACGCCACCAACAATCCCTCGCAACCCCTGATTGATCCCAGCGGATTGGGCGAGCCAATCGCCGATTTGCAAAATGCCGCGAATTGGTACCTGGGCGGCGGCGCCACAAATTCATTCCTATCGAAATTTGAGGTCGTGAGCGATGCCACCATGACCGCCGGGAACTCCACGAACGGCTACGTTGGAATCGGCGGATTTCAAGAGCAGATTGTGATGACTCCAGAACCGCGCGGCGGAATGTGGGTCTTAATCGCCTTGCTCGGGGTTAGCGCCTTCCTGTTGCGCAGAGCGCCTGCCGCGGAGCCCGCTGTTCACCGCGCCCGCTGACAACACTTTCGCGAAATGATCTCCCTGACCTTGCGATCCGCAACTCGATAGAATAGACGTGTAACATCGAGAGTTCCGTCGGCGCGCAAGGAGCACGGAGAATGAGCAATGATCACACTTGAAGGTGAACGGCAGTACGCACACGGTGGATATCGATCCTGCCACGCCGCTGCTTTACATCCTGCGCAATGACCTGGGCCTGCAGGGGCCGCGATTTGGTTGCGGACTGGGCCAGTGCGGGGCGTGCACGGTGATCATGAACGGCGCGGCGATCCGTTCGTGCATCACTCCGGTCTCCTCCGTCAAAGCGAAATCACCACGCTCGAAGGAATCGCCAACGGGGGTAAACTGCACCCGCTGCAGCAGGCCTGGATTGACGAACAGGTCCCGCAATGCGGCTTCTGTCAGAACGGGCAGATCATGACCGCCAAGGCGCTGCTGGACAAGAATCCCAATCCGACGGATGCGCAGATTCGCGAGGGAATGAACGGGATGCTGTGCCGCTGCATGACGTACTACCGGATTCAGGCGGCCATCAAGCGCGGCGCGAAGGCGATCGCGGACGCACGGCAGGCGGGAAAACGAAGGTGACGGCATGACTCACCTTTCACGAGCATTCCTCACGAAGTCGAACAGGAACTGGAGAAGTCGAACGTGACGCCCTCGCGCAGGGAGTTTCTTCAAGAGCGCGGGCATGCTGGCCGTGACCTTCAGCGCCGCGGGCGCAGTCGGCGCGTTCGTGCCTGAGGCCAAAGCTCAAGCTCTGCCGCGAGTGCGGCCGCCGGTCCGTATCCCGACCCCGACTTCCGCCAGCTCGATTCGTGGATCGTGATTCATGCAGGACAACACCGCGACCTTCTATGTCGGCAAGACGGATTGCGGCCAAGGCACCGGGACGGCCTTCCGGCAGATGATGTCCGACGAACTGGACATCGCCTACGACAAGACCACCTGCATCATGGGCAGCACGGACATCACCGTCGATCAGGGCGGTTCCGGCGGGTCGACGGCGATGGAACGCGATAGCTGGCCCATGCGGCGCGCCGCGGCCGAGGCTCGCCGGGTGCTGCTCGAGATGGCATCCGCACGGCTGGGCGTGCCGGTCGATCAGCTCAGCGTCAGCGACGGGCGTGATTACGGTGAAAGGCGATCCGTCGAAGCGCGTCACCTACGGACAACTGATCGGCGGAAAGAGATTCAACGTCGCGCTGACCGGGCAACAATATCAACGCGATCACCGGCGTGGCCGCAGTCAAACCGGTGCAGGAGCTCAAGTACGTTGGCCAGTCCCCGCAGCGCTACGACATTCCCGCCAAGGTGGACGGTTCGCTGAAATGGGCGGTGGACGTGAAGCTGCCGGGCATGGTCCACGCGCGCAATGTGAAGCCGCCGTTCGCGGGCGCGAAGCTGATGAGTATTGATGAATCGTCCGTGCGGAACTTGCCGGGGTTCATCAAAGTGGTGAGCAAGGGCAACTACGTCGCCGTGGTCTGCGAACGCGAAGAGCAGGCGATCAACGCCGCGAAGACGCCTCAAGGCGAACTTGGGAAAAGCCGGCCACGGCGCCGTTCCCGTCGTCGGAAGACTTGTTCAATTACATGCGCGCCGCAACGCCCACTTCGGTTGCCAACCCGATTGTGGTGGGAAACCCGGACAGCGGCGTTCGCCGGCGCGGCGAAGGTTATCGAAGCCGATTACGACATTCCGTATCAGGGGCACACGGCGTTCAGCCCGGCGCACGCCATCGCGGACCCGTCGAATGGCCTGATGACGATCTATTCGAACGATATGAAGTCGTACGGGATGCGCGCGGGCGTCGCCACTTTCCTCGGGATGCCGCGGGAGAAAGTGCGCGTCGTCTGGATGGAAGGCCCGCAGGGGTTCGGGCGCACGGCCGCCGACGATGCGGGTTCGAGGCGGCTTATCTCGCGAAGGAGATCGGCCGCCCGGTTCGCATGCAGTGGATGCGCGACGAAGAGACCGCGTGGGACACCAAGGCCCCGGCTTTCGCCGTCAAGATGCGCGGGGGGCTGGATGCTTCGGGGAACCTGGTGGCGTACGATTACCATGCCCGGGCCGCCGACCACAATCACGTGGGCTATAACGAGCCCGATACCGTTCTGATCGCGCAGCTCATGGGGTCGAGGCGCGACAAACCTGCATCGGGCAGTTCCGAAATGCCGGCGGAAATGTACGCCATCCCGAATCGCCGCATGACCAGGGACGTGGTGAGCCTGCCGCTGGTCTGGGAAACGCCGGTTCGCACCGGAAATCTGCGCGATCCGAACGGCCCGCAGTCGACCTTCGCGGCCGAATCGTTCATCGACGAACTGGCGGCGGCGGCGAAAGCCGACCCGGTGGAATTTCGTATGAAGCTGCTCAAGGCGAGCACGACAGACGATGCCGGGTTCAAGCGGGCGCGGTCGATTGCGGTCGTAAAGGCGGCGGCGGACGCTTATGGGTGGGATCCGCGGCCTTCGCCGAAACCAGTCGCGTCCGGGAACATCCTGACAGGACGCGGTTTCGCGTATGCATTCCGCGGACAGACCATTGCGGCGGAGATCGCGGAGGTCGAGGTGAACCGCCGCACCGGCCATGTCTGGGTGAAGCGGCTGGTGTGCGCGCACGACTGCGGGCTGGTGATCAACCCGGAGGCGCTGCGCCACACGGTCGAATGCGCCATGCTGCATTCGCTGAGCCGCGCGCTGCATGAAGAGGTCCAGTTCGATACCGAAAAGGTCACGAGCGTGGACTGGATCTCGCATCCGACCCTTCGGCATGCCGATGTTCCAGCGAGGATCGACGTCGTGCTGGTGAACGGAGATCCGAATCCGAACCGGCCCGATCTTCCTCCGTATGGAGGCGGCGAGGCGGCGTGCAAGCCGATGCTGGCGGCGATCGCGAATGCGATCCACGATGCGACCGGCGTTCGGCTGCGCAGAGTTCCGTTCCGGGATGCGCGCGTGCTGGCCGCACTCAACGCTGCACGCGCCTAAAGCGTTGGATTGGCCTGCCGGAAGACCCGGCTCAAGTCGAAACCATCCTCAGCAAGGGCACGTTCATGTTCCACGAGTTTTCGGAAATTCCCGGAGGATTTCGCATCGTCACTCAGCCGCCACGCGTGTGCTTTCCGTAACTTAGCGAGTGGCCCTATTCTCGCTTGCTAAAATACGGGAACAACGTCCAATTTCGCCATAAGAGGAGCATTACTATGAGTTTCAAATACAGCGGACTTGTAAATTCGCCGGCACTGCGTACGATGGTTTTGGCCGCGTTCGGATTAGCCGGATTTGGGTCAACGACACTGCACGCTCAATCGCCAGACACCAGCGGCAACGGACTGCTGAAGGGGGCGTATGCCTTCCGGCACGTCGCGGTCCAGGCGGTGGATACAAACAATAATCCGATCGAGGTTACGGCAACGTTCGGCACCATCACGTTTGACGGATTGGGCGACTACACCGTCAACGCCACGGTAGTGGACAACACCAGCAATCCGGTCTCGCAACCGCTCCAGGTGAGCGGAGGATATGCTATTGGGTCAAACGGAACCGGCTTCATCGCCAATCCGCTTTATCCGAACGACAGCTTTGACCTAATCAACGGGGCCGTATCCCAAGGGGTGTTCACCGGCAGCTCCACGGAATCGTACGGCGAACAGTATGTGCTGAATGATATTTTTGTTGCCATCCCGCTGGGATCGAACCCCACCAATGCGACTTTTACCACGCCTTACCGCACTGGCGTTTTGGATTTCACCGGTGGCGTCAGCTCGGCGATTAAGAATGCTCTGTTTGAGTTAAGTCCGAACGGAAAGGGAGGCTTCAGTACCATCTCGTTTAACGGACAGGCATCCAATCAGAGCGAAACCACCCTATCGCAGTCGACCAGCGGCGCCACCTACAATTTCAATGCCGATGGAAGCGCGTCGCTCAGCGTACCCCTGCCTAGCGGCGTGAGTTCAACCAATGCTCTGTTTACGGGGAACAAAACGATGTTTCAGTCGTCGGACGGCAACTTTATTTTAGGATGGACCGCCAGCGGCTACGACATCTTCTTCGGTGTCAAAGCGCTGACCGAGGCCGCGACGATTACCACCAGTCAGGGCCTCTATTTCAACGCCGGTTTGCAGGATTCCATCGAAGTCTTCGGGACCGATTCGTACTATGGAGCGCTCAGCAATACGGGGAACAGCAACGGCGATGGAATCGCCCACCAAAGGGTCAATGCCGTGCAACCACCTTTCGATTTTGGTTCGGATGACTACATCGCTTTGAACACCGACGGTACAACCACAGGCGGAGACTTCATCGGATACACCTATGGCTTTGGAGTTGGCGGCGCGGCCTATGTAGGCATAGGGGTTCAGGGGACTTTTGCACTGGTGGTTGGTCTGCATGCGGCCACGTTTGCCGGACCGGGCGTCTATTTGAATCCCATCGGGGTGGTGAATTCGGCCAGTAACCAGCCCATCACCGCCAGTCTCGCTCTGGGTGAGTTGATCACACTGTATGGAACCGGTCTTGCCGATTCCACTGAAGTGACTCCCGGGGGAATGGCGTTCCCGACCTCGCTGAACGGCGTCACTGTGAAGATCGACGGGTACGACTGTCCGATTTTTTACGTCAGCAAAACGCAAATTTCCGTTATCGTGCCGTATGAGCTGGCTTCGGTTCGCTCGGTTTACGCCAACATCCAGGTGATAAACAAGGGAACTCCCTCGAACGTAGTGCAGATGTACTATCAGGACAGCGCGCCGGGCGCATTCTCGCAGAACGAGACTGGAATCGGATTTGCGGCGGCTGAACACGCGGTTTCAGGCCAGCTGCTGGAGCCTTCGAATCCAGCACAACCCGGGGAATACATTACCTTCTACATGACTGGTCTTGGCACCGTGACCCCGCCCGTTCCGGATGGTGCGCTGGGTCCAACGGGTCCGTTTAGCACCGCCGACGTATGGACTAATGGAGACCTTACAGTGTGGTTTAACGATTACGGCACAAATTCTGTGCAGAACACGGGCGTCATCCAGTTCGCTGGTCTCGCCCCGGGGTTAGCCGGATTGTACCAGCTCAATGTGCAGGTTCCCTCCGGAGTCCTGACCTCGAACAGCATCTACGTGGAATTTCAAACCGATGAAGCCGACGTGCTGGAGGTCCAGATTCCCTACGGCTCCCCATCGGCGTCGCCCGCAACGCAGGCTAAACCTGCTCGCCCGATGAGGCTCGCTAGCGTAATCAAGGCGAGGCGGGCGCATGGCCAAAAGTCGTTGACCAGCTGGCCTAGAGTGAACAATCCCGTAGGCCGCTAGAACGAATACGCAAGGCTCATCTGAATCTTGCGGGGATTCCATAGATTCAGGTTCCCCGCGCCATTGAGCGGAACTAAGGAGCCGAAGGAACAGTTGCCCGAGGGCCCGGTGGTGCATCCCGCCGGGCTCGAAGACAAAGTGTTGTTGGGATACACCAGGTTCTCATTGGAATGCCAGGTGGAACCGAAATTAAAGATCTCCAGCTTGTACTTCAACTGATGCCTCTCATTGAAGGCGAAGTTCTTTCCGAAGGCCAGATCGGTATTCATATAGTACGGCGTCCGAAGCGTGTCTCGGCCGACGTCGCCGAATTGGCCCGCTTCAGGCGCTGTAAATGCTGCCGTGTTGAACATCTGGTAAATGCTGGTCGGGCCGGAATTCGGATTCCCGGCATAATCTGGCCGGATGACGCCGCCACGGTTCACGCCGATTTGATCGCTCCCGCCGCTAAATGCGAACACCGTATAAGGCATGCCCGTCGCCACGCTGAAGGTTCCGCTCACCTGCCAGCCTCCGGCAATCCAATTCCAGCCGTGCAGGTCCCAGGTCCGTCCCTTTCCAATCGGAAGCTCATAGGAACCGAGCGCGGTAAGCCGATGTGTCTGGTCGAATGCCGACGGACCGTAGTCCGCCGAAAGGTTGTGTGGATCCTGAACGAAGCCCTTCTGTCCGAAAATCAGGCCGATCTCGGAAACCACATCCATGAATTTCGAGTACGTATAGTTCACTTGATATTGCAGCCCATTGCGTAAGCGTTGGTTCAGCCGCACCTGCCCAGAGTTGTAATTCGACCAAAAAATATTCGCGTTCGCGACGCTGGAGGGAGCCAGATTCGGATACGGATCGCGCGTGTTCACCGGTTGGAAATTCGGGTCGCTCAGGCACGAGGGCTGATTCTGCTGAGCTTGCAGGGGAGCGATCCAGCGGTTGCATGGATCGCCCGCTACGGCGGGAAGAGAGCCGGCGTTGAAATACCAGTAACCGTTTTCGTCCTGTCCGTGCGAGCCGACATAGCTTACATCCAGCAGTAAATTCTCCGTAAGCGCGAACTGCATGCCGATAGACCGTTGCTGCACTCGAGGCTGGTGATTCTGCGGCCAGTTGACCTGAAACGCATCGTCCCAGAAGGGTAGCTGAAAGGTGCCAAAACTATTCGCTCCCGTTGGAAACGGGCTCCACAACTTATTCAACGCAACGGGTGAGGCCGATTCGAAACCGCCCCCAGAGGGGTAAGCCACGGTCGGCGCAGTGTAGATCGAGTTGTCGTCAAAGGTGCTTAGCTCGTAGTAGCGCGCATAGATATCGTAGAAAATGCCGTAGCCGCCCCGAACCACGAATCTGTCTGTATTGAAGGGACGCCATGCGAACCCCACGCGAGGCGCAAAGTCCTTGCGGTCAGGCTGAATCAGTTGGTTGTCCACGCAGCAACGGATCATGTTTGGATTCACGTCCGGCGCCTGGCTGACCAGCTGCGTGAAGGCCGGATTGGCCCACAGATAGCCGCCGCCGTTAGTGCGATCCAACGCGAGGCCGCTGTTATTGGTGGCGTAGAACGCCGGCGGAAGCTCGTATCGCAATCCCAGGTTGAGAGTAAGCCCGCGCGTCACCCGGATGTCGTCTTGAACAAAGAAGTTCCAGTTCGTCCCGCGCACATCGTAGTGATCCGTGGGCACCGGCGAGGGACTGGTCACGGTTTGGGGATTCCCCAGCAGGAAATCGGCGAAAGCGTTGCCCATCCCGGGTCCTTGGCCGTTTCCCGCTTGCGCCGGGTTGGACGCCGTGTAGGCTCCGGTGAAGTTCACCTGGCCCATTAATCCCCCGAAACCGTCGATGAGGTGCGCTGCTGTTCGGCGCACATCCATACCGAGACTCAGCGTGTGGCGCCCACGAATGATCTTGAGATTCTCGAGATACTGGAATGTCTGCGCTTCCTGGGTCCATGCGGAATTGCCGTTTCCCAGCGTCTGATAGCCGTTGAAGTTCGCGATCACGGGTCCGAAGAATGCCGGGACATCGGGCTCATTCTGGAAGCCAAGCTGAGATGCAATGTCGGGTCCGTACGACGTTTGCGAAGCGTCCTGGAAGTGTTGGAACGTGTAGCCAACCCGGGCTTCGTTAAAGATCGATGGCGAAAACGTGTGCTGCCAATTCAACCCGAATAACTGCTGCCGGGTGTACTTGGTCTCGCCCGACAGCGGCATGGCGGATGCATTCAGAAATCGCTGGTCGCCGAAAACCCCGGTGAAGAACAACTGATTCTTATCGTTCAGGTTCTCGTCTCCTCGAATGGTTGTCATGGCCGTATCCCACGGCCTTGTGACCGATGCCTGATAGTTGCCGCCGCTGGTGCAAGGATTGGGGCACGCAACATTGGCAGTGGGTATGTATGCCAGCATATTTTGGGCGATCGGGCTTATGAGCGACGCCGGAATTTGATTGCCGGAGAACGGCAAGCGCCCGGCGGGATTACTCGCCGTAGCCGGCGTTTCACCCGTCGTCGCCGGATTGTAAAGCGGGTATGGCCAATCAGAAAAGTTGCCCGATCGTTCCTGGGCCGTTGGAGCGTTGATCCGGCTGGTAACGAGATTCCTCTGGGCGCCCTGCTCGTAGCCGAAGAACCAGAAGGTTTTATTTCGCCCGTTATACACCTTGGGGATCTGCAGCGGCCCGCCCAGCGTGAAACCGTACTGGTTCTGCTTGAAGGGAGGATTCAGAGGAAGGGGCAGCGCGCCTGAATTCCTGGAGTTCAAGAACGCATTGAGCGGGCTGTCGGGTTGGAAGGCGCTGTTCTGCAAGTAGTCGTAAGCTTGGCCATGATATTGATTCCCGCCCGACTTGATCGCGATGTTGGTCTGTATGGCGCCCTGTCCGTACTCGGCGGAATACGCCCCGGTCTGAATCTTGAACTCGGAAACCGCGCTCGCGGGTGGCAGTGCCGATTGCGCCGAAAAGAACTGGTCGTTGCTGGCGATGCCGTCCACCAGAAAGCTATTGGATTCCGAGCGCGAGCCGTTAATGCTGGTAGACAGCCAGTCGCTGTTGAACCCGTGCATGGTCCACGCCCATGAGACGCCGCCGCCGGTGGTCGTAGCGCCGGCCTGAAGGCGGAGCAGGTTCGTGAAATCGCGGCCGCTGATCGGAAGCTCCTCCAGAATCGTTTGCGGAATCACGTTGCCGAGTACGGCGTTATCCGTCTCTGCCATCTGCGCGTCGGACAGTACTGAAATGCTTTCGGTTACTGGGCCAATGCTGAACGAAAAATTCTGTCGGAGCGTGTGCTCAACATCTAGAATCAGTCCCTGGCCGCGCTCTGTTCTAAAACCAGGCGCTTCCGCGTTGATGTCGTACGTTCCTGGTTGCACGTCGACGAACACATAATCGCCCAGATCGTTGGTGGAGGCGCTCTGTGCGACATTGGTGCTCGCATTCTGAATAGTCACCTTTGCCCCCGATACCGGAATTCCAGACGGATCGGTGATGTGCCCTAGAATTGTGCCCTGGGCGTTCTGGGCGGTGACGGATGGGGGAATTGCGAGAATCGCGAGGCAGCAGAATCGACCAAGCAGGTTGCAGCAGCTCGATCTGGTTTTCACTCTTCCTAAGTGTACCCATACGGCCCGGTAGCTATTTTGAGGTTCTCACGCTATGACACGTAGCCTCCTTCTTTCCATCCAATGAATCAAAATCGGTATACAGGTGAACTCCCCGGCTGCCGGCGTCCCACCAAACATAGCGGCCGGATGCGTAACGCGCGCCGGAAGCCGAGACGACGTTCGCGAAGATCAAAGAACTCCCGCCGATCGGAAGAATTGCAAGGCTGTTGCCTGCGCCATTCAGGTACTCTACGGAAAACGCCCCGGCGGGAAGGCCCAGTTGCGCGCCCGCCGAGTCGCACTGGAACTGGACCACGTGCCGTGAAACTGGCGCCGCCCCAGCCAAATGTATAGTCAGGTCCGTAGCTTGCGCGGCCCCCGCACCTAACCAGAGTCCCGCGCCGATCGCAACGCACTTCAAAAGTGAATTCATCTTATGTCCCAAATCCTGGGTAAGGCTGATTGAGCAAGGGATCGACGGTTTGCGCCGATCCCTTGGATCGTTCCACAAGGGATCATTCCCCGACCCGGAGATTGTTTGTCACCGAGAATGCCCCGGTTACTCCTTTGGCCCGGATATTCGCGATGTCTTTGTCGGCTTGGGTGTCGACCACGCCCTCGAGAAAGATATTGCCATTCTTTACGATGAGGCGGATCGGCTTGAGCACTGGCAGGTCATAACGAGTCAGTGGACCCGTAAGATAAATCGCGCGGTAAAGCGCCCGGCGAATCCGATCGTCATTGGGCGACAGGGGCAACACTTCAATCTGGTTGTCCACTTTCTGCACGCCTTCAATGCCCTTCACCGCTTTTTCGGCATCTTTCTTCAAGCTGGGACGGACCACTTGGCCCACTAAAGTTACCGTGCCCCCGTCCACTTTGTATGCCAGGTTGTCGAACACGCCCAGATAGGGAAGCATGACGAGTTCGTGACGAACTTCCTTCGCCATGCGCGCCGGATTGCCCTGCGCCAAGACCACTCCGATGGTAAGTACCGCGACCGCAACCATACGATTGATTGTTTTCATTGTCCATCTCCTTTTAGGTTTGTATTTCAATACACCACACAACTTCTTGTACTAGCGACGACGTACATCCACCGAGCGAACCTTGCCCGAGCTGAAATCAACTGAGCACGAGAACGAGAACCGCTTGGTTCCCGATCCCCGTTGTCCCGTAACTCTGCCAATAACCCAATCGTTCCGCCCCGGATTGTCGTCGGGAGTGGTTCGTTCGAAGCTGATGGCCGAGTAGCCATCCCGAGTCAGCCGATTCGTGACGGAATCCTGGCAGATTCGGATTGCCTTCGCCATCGGGACTCGCCCAGGCCCGCGACCAGGCGGGGGAGGCGGAGGTCCAGGCGGTGGTCCTCCCCCTGCGCGCCATTGAAGATCGACGATATAGTTTTCACGGCCGCCTTTGGGGTCGGCAATGTGAACCACAGCCCGCCCTCCATTGCTGCGAGGATCCCCGATTAGCCGCGCCGAGCCCCTGCCACGCACCTTGATAAAGCGGAAGTCGACGGGGTTGCGGGGCAGTGGCGTACTGCATTGAAATCGCCGCCAACTGGCAGTCTGGCCGGAAATCGTTCTCAACAGGCCCGTGTCGCCCGTGACCTCGACTTCCGCCCCATCGTCCACGCTCACTTCGATCGTGCACTTTCCGGTCCCGCCGCCACCGCCGACGATAGTCGCTCGGCGGGACTCAGTGTTCGCCCGAATCGATGGTATGAGTACCGCCAAAAGCGCGATCCTAAAGAAAGCTTGTTTGCTCATGGTAGTCCCATCCATTCTCGCGCGCTGCGTTTAGGCAATTTTGGCCGGCGCGTATTTTGACAGCGTCGTCAGCAGCTTTTCACCCGCGCTAGTGGGTTTTAGTCCTGCATCAGTGACAATCTCTTTCGTCGTCAGCCGCTGTTGGTACAGGGTCTGGTTTGCGTCCAAATCCTGACGCAGAGTGGCGCCCTGCAAAGCTATTCCGGCAAACAAACCCCGTGACCGCGAATACGACAGAATTTCAGCGCGCATGAGCGCATCGGTTTCCGCCGTCAGCGAGCGGCCTACCGGGCCGGCGGCTGCTTCAGCCGTTCCGCCCAGCGTAAACTGGCTGCTCATCAGTTTGTCGGCGCCGCTTTGATTCATCACCAGCAGAATGACATCGGTTTCTGTCGCGCCCAACTGCAGCCCAAAGCTGCCGCCTTCCACGCGGATCGTAGCGGGAGCGCTCCAACCGCCACTGGCTGCCTCGCGGCACGAGACATAGCCCTTTCCATACCGAGCTCCGAAGATGAAAGCCGCTTTCTTCAATCCAGGCACGATTACCACGCAGTGCGCTCTATTGAGCAGATCCTGAGGAATCCCCTTGTCCGGCGCCGCCATCACTTCGTTCAGGACCGTTGCCGCATCATCCAGGCGCTGGCCGTGCTTGGTTGCGCCAAGCAAAGTCGCAGCGCAAAATGTGAATGCAAATAAAACGTTCTGACACTTTAACATGAAATTTCCTTTCCCTTCTGTTATTCCCTGCTGCTGTACCAAAGCAACGCACGGGCCAAAATGTCATCCGTTCAAAAGGAAGAGCTTATGAGTGAAGGCGTGGACCCCGCTGTGCCGGGGATTCACGAGATTCCGTGAAAACGGTTTGACACCAACCTTCGCAACAGGGCTAAATTGGTGGATTGCAATGGGCTGGAAAATGCTGCTGAAAAATGCTCGGGGATCGGAGAGAGTAAATGTTTAGGATTCGGATCTTGGCTTTTTCGTCGCTTCTTGTTGCCGCCTGGGGGCAGGAGCCAGCGCCATCCCCGCCTCCGTCCGTAGTGCCGACGGATACGCTCGGCCGGTCCACCCCCCGAGGCACTGTGCTTGGCTTTCTCGGTGCCGCTCACCGGGGCGACTATACGGCCGCCGCGCGCTATCTCGATACACCGCTGGAGGGGGCGGCGGCGAGCGGATTGGCCAGCCAGTTGATCACCATTCTTGATCGCCGGCTGCCAGCGCATCTGGACCAACTAAGCAATCAACCGGATGGCTCGGTGAATGACGGCCTCCCGCTGGGAACCGATCTGGTTGGGTCCATCCAGACCTCGGGAGGCGCCTTGAACATTTTGCTCGAACGCGTGCGGCGTCCGGAGGGTTTAATTTGGCTCTTCTCGTCGACAACACTGGAGCAAGTGCCGGAAGCGTATGCCGAACTGGGTTCTCAGTCGATTGATGACTACCTTCCCATCTGGCTGTCTAAACGCGGATGGCTATCAATTCGGTTATGGCAATGGATCGCGCTGGTAGCCGGACTTCTACTCGCCATCGGGGTCTCCAGTCTGCTGCGCCGTGTCGGTTTACCGGTGCTGCGAGGCTTATTCGGAAGCCTGTTGAGCGCGCAAGACAATCACATGCTCGACCTGCTCGCGGCGCCCATCCGTGCATTGGCCCTGCTGGCCATTCTTCATGTCACCGTAGTGCTCCTAAACTTGCCCCTCATCGCTCGGGAAGCCTGGCGAGATGCCAACCTGGCGCTTTTGATTGCCGCCTGTACCTGGCTGTTTCTCCGGGTGGTGAAGATTGTCAGCAGAGTGGCTGGCCGCCGGCTGCAGGACATGGGCAGAGGAGACTCAACATCTTTTGTGCGCCTTACCCAGCGAACCATAAACTTCGTGGTCGCATTTCTGGCCGTTGTTTTGGTGGCTCGAAGTGCGGGCGTCAACGTCACCGCGGCGATCGCCGGATTGGGTGTAGGAGGTATCGCTGTGGCCCTCGCGGCCCAAAAGACCATTGAAAACCTATTCGGGGGAGTCTCGATTATCTTCGACCGGTCCATCCGCGTGGGCGATTTATGCCGGATTGGCGATCAGGAAGGGAGGGTGCAGGACATCGGAGTTCGTTCCACGCGATTTCGCACGCAAGCCCGAACCGTATTGACCGTCCCCAACGGCCAATTGTCCAGCATGAACCTGGAGAACCTGGGAATGCGCGATAAGATTTCTTTCCGTCACACCATCGCGCTTCGCAAGGAAACCACCAGCCAGCAATTGAAATGCGTGCTCGAGAGTCTGCGAGAACTGCTGGCCGGGCATCGCTTCGTGGAGGCGGCGACTTCGCGCGTGAACTTTGTGAAAGTTGGACCTTCCTCCATGGACCTGGAGGTGTTCGCTTACGTTCTGACCACTATGAACGAGCAATTCCTTGTGATCCAGGAAGAACTCCTGGTCAGAACTTTGGAGGTTGTGGAGAGTTGCGGAACAGCCACCGCGCTTCCCGCGCAAGTTGTCTACATGAAGCCGGAGCAATCCAGTTAGGCGACACCCTGGAAGCGGTGCTTGTTGATCTTCAGCGATTTGATCTTGGAATCGAGCGTGGAGGGCGGCAAGCCAAGTTTCACCGCCGCGCCAGCAGGGCCGGATACGCGGCCTCGGGTTTCTGCAAGAGCCCCCTCGATGAGCTCCTTCTCTTGAGCGGCCAGCTCATCCGGCAACTGCAAGCCCGACCGGACTTCGTGAGAGAGCCAGCTCTGATCCACCGAGAAGTTCTCCGAATCGCACACAATCACAGACCGCTCGATTACATTTTGCAACTCGCGGACGTTGCCCGGCCAGGGATAGGACTGCAGGCAGTCCAGGCTCTTCCTGTCCATGCCACGGATCTTTTTGCCCATTTTGTTGGAATAATGCTGAATAAAGTACTCCACCAGCAGGCGAATGTCCTCTCTGCGTTCGCGCAGCGCAGGCATCTCGATGGGAAACACATTGATCCGATAGAACAGGTCGCTGCGAAACGTGCCTTCCGCAATCGCGCCCGGCAGGTCGCGGTGGGTGGCTACGATAATCCGCACGTCCGCTCGAATCGGATTGGGTGCCACCTACGCGCTGAAACTCCCTTTCTTGCAGCACGCGCAAGAGGGCCACTTGGGTTTCGGCTGGCAACTCGCCGACTTCGTCCAGAAAGAGGGTCCCTCCCTCGGCTAATTCAAAGCGCCCCAGGCGGCGCTGTAGCGCTCCCGTAAATGAGCCCTTTTCATGACCGAATAGCTCCGACGCGATCAGATCCCGAGGGATCGCGGCGCAATTCACGCTCACAAACGCCCTCCCGGCTCGCCGCGATCGCTTGTGAATGGCACGTGCGATCAGTTCCTTTCCGGTGCCTGTTTCGCCGGTAATCATCACGGTCGAATCGGTTTGCGCCACTTTGGTGACGCGGGCCAGCACCGCTCGCAGGGCCGGCGCCGTTCCAACAATCTCTTCGAACATCGATGCGCTGTCGATTTCTTCCCGCAACGCCACGTTTTCCCGGTCGCTTCTCTCTTGCGCCTGCTTCTGGTCGTCGATGTCAATTCGGCTGCCGCACCAGTGAAGAATCTTCCCATCCTCGCCTCGCAATGGATAAAGATGGTGAACGAACCATCGATACTGCCCGTCCCTTCGCCTGAGCCGCGCTTCGGTCTCAACCGACACGCCAGCCGCAATCGCCTTCTTATAGCTGCTTACAACTTCGTCGAGATCGTCGGGATGAGTGAACCTGGTCATACGTTCTTCCGGGGACCCGGCTTCTAGCGGACCGAAATATTCGCGCGCAGCCTTGTTCCCAAACGAAGTGGACAAGTCCGGCTCCAGAATGAACAATTGGTGCGGAACCCCGTCCATGAGCTGCTGAAGCTGCCGGGTGTGTTCCCTCGCTGACAAAGGGGCGTGAGTTCCCAACTCGCGGGCCTTAACGATTCCAGCCTGGCTCGCGCGGAATGTTGGCGCCGCACTGGTTCTCGGGAGGTCGAAAAGGTTGATCAGGCCATTTGGCGGTCGGACGTGGGTCGCAGTTACGATTTCAGTGTTCATGGACGTTAACTTTCCCCTTCGTTTCCTAGAGGGGCGAGCAGGGGCAGAAAACTGATCATCATTCCGCAAAATTTTTCTCGGGGAGCCCCACGACGAGGCTAAAGCCATGAAAATACTCAGGGCGTCTTTTTAGCTACACTGTACTGATACGGATGTTACCTTCAGCACAACAGTCAATCGCGGCGCTGATGACGGCCTTCCGTGATGGCGACAGTGCGGCCGGGGCCCAGCTGATGGAGCTGTTTTACCCGGAGCTAAAGCGGCTGGCAGCGGGACACCTCCAAAGAGAGCGCCAGGGTCATAGCTGGCAACCCAGCCTTCTGGTGAACGAGCTTTATCTTCAACTGGTTAAGATCAAGGCTCTGCGGCCGGATGATACCGACCGCCCGAACGATAAGGCGGCTTTTCTCGCTTTGGCGGGTCAGATCATGAAGCGCCTCCTGATCCACCACGCCAGACCGCTCTCCCACAAGGCTCAGAAAGTTCCGGTGGCCGAGGATTTACGTTACGAGACGGACGATAGCCTGGTTGAGGTGGAGGAGCTGCTGTCCCGTCTTGAGGCCATCAAGCCGGTGATCCGAACCGTGGTGGAGCTGAAGGTCTTCGAAGGGCGAACTGCGGAAGAAATTGCGGAGCAGCTCGGCTGTGCGACGGTTACAGTTCATCGTCATTGGCAGTTTGCCCGTCAGTGGATGAAGACAGAATGGCCTAAATAACGGGCATCTCCAATGTCGGACCGCTTTAGCGACGAGCAATGGCGCAACATCCTGGAGCTTGCGAACGCGGCCGTCAAGTATCCGAAGGATCAGCGCATCGCTTTCCTCGAGTCCTCCGGCTCCAATCCAGACGTCATCAAGCAAGTGCTGGTGCTGACGGAGGCCTTCGAAGAGCCCGAAGAGCCGTCACGCCGTGAAGGCGCAAAATTCGGTCATTTCAGCATCCTTGAGCACCTCGGAAGGGGAGGAATGGGCGATGTTTACTCCGCCCGAGACCTGGAGTTGGAACGGAAGGTCGCGCTCAAATTCCTAAGTCCCGAAGCATTGGGACAAGAAGGCGCGGGAGAAAGATTTATTCGCGAAGCCAGAACCGCCTCCGCTCTGAACCATCCCAACATCGTAACGATTCACGAGGTAATTCGATCCGAATCCTCGCTCGCCATCGTTATGGAACTGGTGGAAGGGATGCCGCTGCGCAAGCTGTGCGGCTCGCCACTCCCGAATGACTCGCTCTTGCCCATTGCCCGCCAAATCGCGGACGCGTTGGCGGCGGCACATGGCGCGGGGGTTGTGCATCGCGACATGAAGCCGGAAAACGTGATGGTGCTGCCGGATGGGCGGGTAAAAGTGGTGGATTTTGGTCTGGCTCGCCGCTTCGGAGTGGCGGCGGATCCGAGCAACTGGGCATCGGCATCCAGCGTATTCGCTGGAACTTGGCGCTACATGTCCCCGGAACAGTGCAGAGGCGAAACGCTAACGGGCGCGAGCGATGTGTTCTCTTTTGGCCTGGTGCTATACGAGTTGGCCACGGGCCGGCATCCGTTCTACGCCGCGTCCGCGTTTGAAACGCTCCAGGCCATTGCTGGTACGGCGGCGGTCCCTCCGTCCACATGGAATTCAAGCCTGCCGAAGCGTGTGGACGAGCTTATCCTGTCCATGCTTGCCAAGGATCCGATGGAGCGCCCGGCAGCTGGCGCGATCGCCCAGGGGCTGATGGAATCCGACTCGCCAAAAGCTTCTCCAAGCACTGCAAATCTCTCCCCCACGCCACCGAGATCAAGAATGTGGATTGCAGCGGCAATCGTGCTGCTGGCGGGCGTTGGAGCTTTGGGATGGAGGTTTTATTCGGCGCGCAATCGCCAACCTGCGTTTTCTCAGATAACCACTCTGGTACCCGAAAACCGCGCGACAGCCGCCGCCATTTCGCCGGACGGAAAGCTTACGGCATATGCCAATGTCGACGGGCTTTTTCTCCGAGCCAATGGCAGCCGAGAGACCAGCGCCATGCTCGCCCCAAGGAAGTTCATCGCCGACCAGCTGTCGTGGTTTGGGAACAGCTCCAAACTGGTCGCGAGTGGATTCTCTGACGTCACCAATGAGCCCGGCGTATGGTCCATATCGACCACCGGGCCTCCCGTCGAGTTGCGGACGGACGCCAGGATGGGAGTCCCTTCGCCGGACGGCGCTCAGATCGCATTCATCAATCGCGACCGCACGGCGATTTGGCTCATGGGCGCCGGCGGAGAAGACCCGCGGAACGTTTTGATCGCACCTGGTAACGATACTTTCTCGCTGGTATTCTGGTCGCCCGATGGCCGCCGCTTGTTCTTCCAGCGCCGCCATTACTCCGGGAAGCTGGATCTCGGGATCGTGGTGGCAGACCGATACTACAAGCGCAGCCTGGAGTCGGTTGATTTGGAAACAGGCGCCGTGGCGACTAGCGCGGCCGATCTGGGAATGGAGTCCGCTGCCGCATTGCCGGATGGCAGGATTCTTTTCCTGCGTCTGGATCCCCCGGGCTCCGATATTTCCAATACCCTTTGGGAGGCGAAGACCGACCCAGCCACCGGCGCGTTGCGTGGTCCTCCGCGTAAGATATCGAGCCCGGTTGCCGGAACCAGAGACCGTATCTATGGCATGACCGCCACATCCGACGGAACCAAGGTGATGGTTCTGAGAGGCGCCAACCAGAATGCAGTTTTCGTGGCCGATTTCGAGCAATCGCCGCCGCGTTTTTCCGGCGCCCGGCGGCTGACCCTGGATGAGAGATCCAATTTTCCGCATGGATGGACGGCTGACAGCAGCGCCGTGATTTTCGAGTCCGACCGCAATGGAAGCTGGGATCTCTTTAAACAAGGTATCGATCAGCACACCCCTGAAGCCATTGCCGACTCGCCGTCGCGGTGGGAGGTTCTGCCCCAACTCGCCCCAGACGGGCGCTCCGTCCTGTACGCCGCCGGTGCCGAGAACAAAAACCCCGGACCTTACACGCTCATGCGGGTGCCTGTGGAAGGAGGCGCTTCTCAGGTTGTCCCAACCGGCGGTCCACTGGATGAATTTCGCTGCAGTGTTGGCGGCCGCTGCGTCTTGAGAACCACCGAAGGGCGGCAATATTACGTCTTCCACGACCTGGATACGGTGCGAGGGATTGGCCGTGAATTGAAGCGGACCGCATGGCTTCCCTCGCTGGTGGGTGATTGGTCTCTCTCTCCCGATGGCAACCAGGTGGCGATTCCGAATCACGATTCGCGATCGGCCCGGATCCGGGTGCTCAATTTGCAGGCCGGTCCGAACGAGCCGAAGGAGCGTGAATTGAATCTGACCACGCTCACCGATTTATCGGAGTTGGTGTGGACGTCCGATGGCAGCGGATGGTTCGTCACCGTGGATACCACCATCGGCAAGCGGATCGTGTACGTTCGGCTGGACGGTCGATCCGATTCTCTGGGCGAGATTCAAGGCTGGGCGGTGCCGTCGCCGGACGGACGCAAAGTGGCTTACCTGAACCGGATCGTAGCTGCCAACGCATGGGTCATTGATCGTCATTAAAGCGTCAATTCGTACGCTCCGCATGCCACGCAGCATGCTTTCCATGCACTCCGTACGTCCCCGACATGATGTTTCCGTCGATCCGTCCTCGGAACGTGAGCACGTTGCGCGTATCGGTGCTGAATTCGACGTGATGTATGTTCACCCAGCCTTGAATTTTTCCCGACTGGTTGGGGCCTTTGAAGTGGCCCGTGAGGATATTGCCGTTCTGGATGATTTCCACGCTTTTCAAGTTGCTTCCAGCGTGGGCGACATCGTTGGCGAATATCGTCCAGTTGCCGGCGATGTTATCAGGCGGTTGCGCCGCATGAACTATGGCGGGCGCCGGGGACAACATCATTCCGGCACAAGCGATGGCGGCACATAAAACCATGCTAATGAGACGCGATTTGTTTTTCATGATTCATTCTCCTAAAGTGTGATAACGCTATTCTGCGGGGATCCACTCCGCGGTGGGGTTGTAGTCCTTAATAGAAGCTGCGGCGGAAGGCGTATTCGGCCCGAGATCTTTCTGGTAAATCGTGCCCTCCCGGCTTAAGATAAACGTCATGATCCCGGAGTCCAGGTATTTCACGGGACTGGCGATGACTGCGAATCCTCCCGTCATCTTTCCATTTATTGCATAACTCTTCGCGCCGCCCGGGGCTTGATCCCCTTGCGCGCTCAAGATGCGAAAAGAATATCCATCGAATGTCGTCCCAGCGGGCGTGATGGAAGTAGCCTTGGCGAAATCGTTCAGCTTGCCGAGAGGGCTAAAGCCCTGCCCTTCAGGAACGTCCCAGTACAGCCCGTCGTGTTTTCCGAAGCTGCTGACAATCAGCGGTGTGTATTGGTGCGCGGGGTTGTTGTCGTGAGGCTGCTGGTAGTAGAGCTCCTCGGCATTCGCAATCGCCGAAACCGCGTCGATGGCCAGAAGCTCGTTCCTGCCGATCTGGCGCGCCAGAATCTCAGCTTCTCCGGCCTTGGTATTGAAGTACCATTTCGAAGACGCGTCCTTCGCTAAGGGAATTGGGAAGGGATAATTGTCAGCGCCGATGTAGAGGACCTGGCTGCCATCGGTCATGGCCACCCAGCGGCTCATGCGATCATATTTCGCGACGAAGGATTCCAATGCGGCCTGCTCGTCGGCCGTATCCCCTGAGCGCACCATTGCTTCGGAACCTGGGCCCAGGATCTTCGAAAAACCGCTTTGGTCCTTAGCCCGGGCGGCCGTTTGCAAAGCCTGGCCGGCCGCCTCCGGTGTTGCGAATACTGTTGGCGCAGGAGTGCCCGCTGCTTCCGGGGATTTTTTTGCCGAGCAGCCTGAGATGGAAAGCGCAGCGACTACGGCCAGCGCCGCGAATTGAGTGTGAGCCACGCTCGTTACGTTGTTCTTGTGCGATTTCATATGGGTTTCCTTTTCTATGCTCGATTACTGTTAGCGCCGGCGGCCGCCGCCACCGCCGCCCCGTGCGCCCCACCCCCCCCTGCGACGCCACCGCCGCCACGTTCGCCGCCACCACCGCCACGACGTTCGCCACCGAAGCTGCGCCCGCCCCCTGCGCTTTCACGGCTGGCCTGGGGATGCATGCTGGACCGGCCACGATTACTCTCGGCGCGGCTTCCCCACCCGTCGCCACTCATGCGATTTCGAGCGCTGTCGCCTTGAGAATTGTAGCGGCTTCGGTCGTCGCCGGATGTCCGTTGGGCGTCGCCGGGTGTCCGCTGGACGCCGCCTCGGCCGCCAATCAAACCGTGGTCGCCGTTGTGGCCTCCATCCGGTTCTCCATTGGGTCTGAACCCTCGACCGTTGGGGCTATAAGGATGCGGTCCGTAAGGCCCATTCCCGTGCGGTCCCGGGCCCCAAGGGTGGTAATTGTTGTAGTTTCCACCGTGCCAGCTTCTGTTGCTGATGTATGTATTGTGGTTGTAAATCACGGTGCCGCCGCCTCCGCCGAATCCCCAATTGCAGTGCCATGCGTTGAAGCCCCAGCCAAAGCCGCCCACTCCGCCGAATACTCCGAACCCTCCGAAGGCCGCACCCAGGGCTATGCCCGCGCCGAACGAAATGGTGGCCGCTGCGATTGCCACCGGCGGCGTGTAAAGCGGTACGACTAAGGGCGCGCCATAGACCAGTGTTGGATTGTATTGCGGGACATAAACCACTTGAGGGTTCGCCGGCTGAATGACGATGGTCTGCGGGGTCTGTTGAACCACTTTGACCTGGGGCGTCGATTGAAGATTGCCCGCCGCCTGCGCCTTGGCGCGCATGGTCTGTACGGCGGCCATCAGATCGGCCTGCTGGTTATGAAATGCCTGGCCCAGGCTGGATGTCCAAACCAGATTCGTCGCCATATTATCGAGTACGGCCGGAAACTGAGTTAGCGCTTTCACGCTCGAGTCCCACGATTGTTTGTCCACAGCCGTGCCTAATGCCGTACCCGTCAGATTCTTGTTTTGCTGCAGCCAGTAATCGGCGATCGCGACCTGGTCCGGGAAAGTAGCGGCGCCCAACACCTGCGCCACCAACGAGTCAGGGTAGAGCGCGATCGGCGCCACCAGGGCGTCCAATTGATCGGCGGTCAGCGGCGCCACGATGGGAGCCGGATTGGATGACGAAGGCGGGGCAGAAGCCGGCTGCGCCGTCTCATCCTGAAAGCCGTAGGCCGGTTGAACCGGGGCTTGCATTACTAGCAACGTGGTACACATCAACATCGAAAGCGTCTGTTGTATCGTTTTCAAAATCATCTCTCGCTCCCTTTTCAGAACTCTTTACGGGATGCTAAAGGGCAACTGGACGACCAATGGCAAACCACTGAGGAATAGGGATTTAACGTGGACGGGCGGCGCCCGGCGCTCGAAAATTCGCGAACTTTCGTGAATTTCGAAGCTCGACCGGATGGGCTGGAGTAGAGCCGGCTCAGTTGTCTTTAGGATTCAACGCCAGGTCTTCGGCTACGTTGGCGTCGGTATCGTGAAGTTCCGCCATTAAACCGGCGTCGGTCAAGTCGATGCGGTGGGAGTTCTCCCAATCATGATGCGCCACCTTTTCCAAGCGCTCCATGACGTGCGGGTCCCTAACCTCGATAGCGAGTTCCCGGCGGCTATCGAAACTGCCGGGCGCCAGGTTAATGGATCCGATGATGGCCCGGGCGCCATCGGCGAAGAGCAGCTTGGCGTGCAGCTTCAAACCCTTGAGCTTATGCACTTTGATTCCGACATCGTCCAGAATTCGCAGGCCGCCCGCTGCCTCAGCCAGCTTCTCCTTCTTCAGCTTGTGCGGGGGCCGCGCCAGGACGTGTACGGTCACGCCGCGGACCCTGGCCCGTACCAGCCTTTCGATAATCACGGGATCCTGATAGCGCTCATTCTCGACCCACAAGGTGTGTTTGGCGTCGTCAATAAACTGTCCGATCCGCTGCCGCCCATTGCCGACGCACCAGATGAGGTGGGAATTCTCTCCCGGATTGAAAGCTTTGCGCTCCCAGTCGGCATCAAAACATTGGATTACCTCTTCCACTTCGTGGGGATGCGAGGTAACCAGGGCGTAGTCTCGCGTTGCCGTCAGGTTCTTGGTTTCCCAATTGAGCGACTGGATGAAGGCCGTCTTGTCGTCGACCACCATCGACTTTTCATGCGTTAAATCGAAGGCCGGATTGCTGTCGATTACTTCCACCTGGGCATCGCTGAGAAGCTTTCGTGCAGTGGCGTTTTCCTTTTCTCCGCTCCGCCGCTCGGGATTCAACATGATCCGCGCCTTCACCCCACGGCGGTGCGCTGCGATCACCGCATGCAGCAGGCGGGGATCGGAGAATAAGAACATCTTGATCCGGAGAGATTTTTCAGCGTGCTCAATCGCGTCGAGCAACGGCTGCGCCGTATCGTCCGGCATCACCAAAAGAGAACGAGACATAGGTCTTTCCCGGACTGGACCGGGTTACTTATGATGATGCTTTCGCGGGCTGCTCGTCAAACTGGGTACGGTGGAGAGCGGCGTAGATCCCATTCAATGTCATTAGTCCGTCGTGCGTGCCGCTTTCCGCAACCGTCCCGGCATCGATCACGATGATCTTATCGGCATCGCGGATGGTGCTGAGCCGGTGGGCGATCATGATTACCGTTCGCCCCTTCATCAGCCGTTCCATGGCCTCGATGACCAGTTTCTCCGATTCACTGTCCAGCGCCGCGGTGGGCTCGTCCATCAGCAGGATAGGACTGTTGCGAACCATCACGCGAGCGATTCCTAACCTCTGGCGCTGGCCGCCGGAAAGCGTCGAACCGCGCTCTCCCACCATGGTGTCGTAGCCTTTCTCCATGCGCGAGATGAACTCATCGGCATTGGCAAGCTTGGCCGCCTGGACGATCTCCTCTCGCGTCGCATTGGGCCGGCCGAAGGAAATGTTCTCCAGAATAGTTCCACGAAACAACACAGTGTCCTGCAGCACATATCCGATCTGTTCCCGCAGCGGATTGATTCGGTAATCGCGAACGTCTCGGCCATCAATCTTGACGATCCCTTTGACGGGATCGTAAAAGCGGGGAATTAGGCTGACCACGGTAGATTTGCCACTGCCGGTGGGGCCGACGATGCCCACCATCTGCCCCGGCTCAATATCGAAGGAGACGTCGGTGAGCACAGGCGAGCCGTCGTTGTAGCCGAAGGCTACGTGTTCGAAGACCACGCTGCCCTGGAGCGAGGCGGGTTCGACAGCGTCCAGGCGCTCAGGCAGGATGGTGTCCGTATCAAGAATCGCGCGCACCCGGTCCACTCCTACAGCAGCCTGGGCAATCGCGTTAGTGGTGGTGGCCAGGTCCTTCACGGGCTTAAAAAACTTGGTGAGATACGACAGATACACGGTAAGGGCGCCGACGGTCATGGCGCCGGTCAAGACCAGCGCCGCGCCGCGCCACAAGACCAGGGCCGTACAAAGGGCGACAGCAACCGTGACGATGGGCGAAAGCAATGATTTGATTCTGCGCGCCGCCAGAGCCGCGCCCACCGTCGCCTGGCTGACCTGCCTGAGCGCTTCCTGCTCGAGATCTTCGCGCCCGAAGGCTTTGATGACATGGATCGACTCCAGCCCCTGCTGGACCACGGCGACGATTTCGGCTTGCTCGGTCCGAACCTGATGGGTTGCCTTCTTCACGGCCTTCTTGAAGCGGAAGGTGAAAAATAGCAGCACCGGTGTCACCGCCAGCGCGATCAGAGTGAAATCCCAATTCAGCCAGAACATCAGACCCAACATGGAAAAGATGGTGAGAATGTCGACCAGGATGTCGAGCGTGGAAGAGGATGCAAAGCCCTGAATGGTTTGGATGTCCGTGGTGATAGTGCTGAGCAGCGCGCCAGTCTGGTGAGTGTCGTAGTAGCCCAGTGAGAGACGCTGCAAGTGATGGTAGGTGCGCATACGCAAATCGTGCGCCACCCACTGGCCCAAACTTTCGGTGAAGTAATTATCGACGTAACTCGCCACTGCGCCTAGCAGGGCGATCAACACAAAGGCCGCTGCCGCCAAAGCAGCCACGCGCAATCTATTATTCTGTTCCAGCATGGGCCTGATCATCTCGTCCAGGCTGTGCGGAAGCTTGTGGCTGCCGATTACGTTGTCGATGATGATCTTGAGGGGCCACGGGCCGGCCAGACTCATGGCTGTTTCCATCAGCATCGCGAGCAGGATGATCAGCAGCGTGCCACGGTAGGGGCGAATCAATTCGCGGATTAGGGTTGTCATCCCGGTCGGAGCGTACCTGTATATTGTGCCATTTCGGTCAAGCAACTACTTTCCCGTTTGAGGCGAGGGTCGCAGAGGCAGAACAAACATCGCGGTGCCCAGCCCCAATATTCCTCCGAGCGCTGTTTCCCAGGCGCGTGAGGCCAATACGACGGTCGACGTATCGCCGCCGATCGCCAGAGTCACGACCAGCGTAAAAGCGTAGGCGCCGCAGGCGATGTCATACCGTTCCGGGAGTGCCATCGCATACACGATCATCGCGGCTGCAGCCAGCGCCCAACCCAAGATGGGCGCATGCAGAACAATCGGCAGACAGGCGAGACCGAGAGGCACCGCGATCACCGTGCCAAGGATGCGCCGGTGCACGCGGTCGATGGTTCCGGCCGTGGAGCCAGCGATCACGTAGGTGCAAGCCGTAATCGCCCACTCCGATTCTTCGAGGCCGAAGAAGTGGTTCAGCAAAACGATGACGAGCGCGGCCAGCCCCGCCTGCAAACCCATCCGCACTTCCGGCGATAGAAAGCTGTCCGTAATCGCAGCGTTAGGCGTCACGGCCAGTGCAGGAATCGGATGTTCCGCCGGACCACTCAGCAAACGCGGCACAATGGCGGCAACGGCCGCAATCACTCCGGCAACAAGGATCACTCCAGGGGTGACGCGCGTAGGGCCTGAGCCATAAATGAGCAGTTGTCCGATATAAACCTGCGATCCGATGCCGGCGCCAAGAATGCCGAAGCGTCTCAGGTAACCAACCAGGAAGGAGCCCGTCACCAGCGTCAGTTCGGGCCCCGGCCAGCCGTGCCGGCCGAACACTGGCGCAAGGGCAAGCATGCTGAGGGCGCCCACTACGGTGGCGGCAGAGAATAGCGCAAGATCGCGAGCGGACAAAGCCCGCGTCGCCTGGCCTTCCGATACACTGGCCCACAAAGCGAAGCCGCCGGCGAGGGAAGACAATAGCGCGCCCCCCGTAATTCCGTAACTGGCTCCCAGGAGCGTGCCGAGCATTGCCGCAATGCCGTATGCGGTAACCAGACGCAGGCCCTTAATACGCAGGTGCGTTCCGGGATCGACGCGATCCAGAAAGGCGTTTGCTTTTGCGATGGCCCCTATCACTTTTGGACGAGAGTGTCCGCCCGTTCGTGAAGTGGACGATACGCCGAAACAAGTCTCGCAACGACAACGGCCACATAGAAGATGCCCGTCATACTCTCCAGAGCCGCGATGATGCGCACAAATGGATTCACCGGAATGATTCCGCCGTATCCAATGCTGGTGAGCGTAATCATACTGAAGTATAAAAATTCCGCGCTCTGCTTCGGAGTGACCTTTTGATTGAAGGAATCCACGACTAGCTCGTTGAGTAGCCAGTAAAGCTGCGAGAAGGCGATTGCTATGATGAGATAACTGATGAAGGACTCGGCAATCACGCTGCTCGTGACTTCAGAAGGGTGTAAGCGGTCGAATATCGCCCACAGAACCGCGAGCGAGAAGGCTAGCCCGAAGGTGTGCGACAAGAAGTTAAAAAGCTGCGGCCTGTAGCCAAGTCCTTCCAACAGGCGGGCCACCATCCACAGGCTGGACAGCGGAAGTACCACGCGGAGCATTAGTTTCCTGTTTGCGGAAATCCTCGCGCCAAGGAGAATACCCAGCGCAATGATAAGAGCCATAGCTGCACCGATATGAGGAGAGCGATCCGCTAAAGGGGAGGCCAGGGTCTCCGCAATGATCAGCCACATCAGGATCAGAGAACCGTGTCGAAGCAAGAACGTATCGAGTTGTTTGGGCATCTTTCGGAGCCGTTTGCCGCTTCCTTTCGAAGATAGGTGCTACTGTTTTAGCACCGTGGCAACCCGCGGGTCGCGGCCTGGAAATTACTGGCTCAGCCGGCCTGAAGGGTCCGGTCCAGCCAGTTGAAAACCCGAAGATCCCGTAAACCGAAGCCTTGTGGTTCGCAATGCAGGTCCGCTCCGTCGCTCGCGGTGAAGGGGATCAATTGCTTCGGTGAAGTGACCAAATCGAAGAGTTTCTGCGATTGTCCTGGCCAGAACGATTCGTTCGCGGGCGCTGTAATCAGCATGGGACAGCGTATCCTGCCGGCGACGTCTCTGAGATTGTAGTCTTGGGTGGCTTTGAACGTATCGTAGGGGGATGTAAAGCCAAACGGTCGCATGCGAAAGCGCAATGTCGCGAGATCCGCAGGACTGCTCTTGGAAATATACCCGTCGAATTCCGCTTTTTGTCCGGCCCGGAGCAACTCCTGCATGGGCGCGGGCAGGTTGGCGATCCACGAAGTGGATACGTCCACCACGCCCGGATCCGCGATCGCCGCCGCAACGCGGTTCTCAAAAGCAACCGCGCGCGGAATCCAATAACCACCTTGACTGATGCCTTGCACCGCGATTCGTTTCGGATCCACTTCGGGCCGGGTGAGCGCATAATCGATCACGGGCGTGATCACTTTCTCCCAGTCGGGCCGGAAGTACAGTTTCTGTTTCCACAAAGCGTATCCTTGCCCCGGTCCATCGAAGGTGAGACAGTTGTACCCGCGCGCCACCGCTCCCGCGGCGCCCATCACCCACATGTCGAGCAGCGAACCGTCGCTCCCGTTGTTGATGATCAATAGGGGGCGTTTTTTTGATTCGCCCGGGGTCCGGAAGAGGAAACCATGCAGTTCCGTGTTTTCGTAGGGAATCTTGACAGGCTCGATCGGCGGGTCGAATAATGCGATCCCCTTCAGCCAGCAATCGTAGAGAAGTTCCCAGGTGGGCAGGAATCGTGATGGATCTTTGGAGCCATCCGCGAAATAGGTTGCGGAATCGTAGAAGTTCTGTGCCCACAGATAGGCCTGCCTCGCGCTTTCCTTGTGGCCCTCGCTGGCCGATTCTTCCGCCATTGCACGTGCTTCGTCGCCGGCGTGAAAAAAAGCCTGGAACGCACTCTCGAAATTGCCGTCTTCCACCTGGCGCGTCAGGTACAGGACTTTGCCAACATTTCCACCGAGGTAATAAGCGCGTCCCAGGCTCATCAGGAACACGTACTCAAACGTCGGATGCTTGAAGAAATAGGGTTGCGAAGCTCGGCCGCTGTTCGGCTGGTCAACGGCTATCTGAGCCGGCATTACTCCAGCGGTGCCGAGCAGCGCGGCGGTGATATTCAAACCAAATTCTCGTCGGTGCGTTTTCATAATCTACTTTCTCAATTGTTCTGACAGGCTTGGCGCTCCACCGTCCCGCCGGGCGCGCTGAGTTGAATGGAGTAAGCGCAAGGCCAGACGGGTTGCCCTGCGAAAGGTTGATACACAAACATTTTCTTAAGGCTCGGATAATAGACGACGAGACTGCTGCCCCCGTCGATCTGTCTCACGTCCACTTGGGGACTGTCGCCTGAATCCGCCCTCACGATCCCGTAAGCGCCCGCCCAGCGGCCGATACCAAAAGCCAAAACCGCTATACCGAGCATGGTCAATAGTACGCGATGGCACAAAACGTCGGGGAGTTGCATGCCCGGCTATGGGCAATCCAGGTTCCATCATGCGTCGTTTGAAAAGAAGCCACTTGCCCGCGACCGCGATCCCCGGGTGTCCGGGGATTTCCGATATTTCGTAAAAACTTGAGCGAGTCGGCGCTTGCAGCGCGAAATCAAGGAAAGCCTGGATTGCTCTTGCGATTTGTCCCGATGCACGAGAAATAGCGGAGACCGCTTTGGGACCTGGAGGTTCACTGTGTCAAGTCAAGCCGACGCCGGCCCCATCTACATCGTTCGGATTCGCTGCAGAACTTCGAACTCAGCCCTTTTGAAGTATGAGTGTTAGAAACTGCAAAGGCAGGTAGACGATCGTGGCTTTTAGCAATAGGCGGGCAGTGATTCTCGATGGGAGAAGAATTTGCCGGCTGGCGAAATACAGAAGGCCGAGGCCTAACACGATCGCTGCGCAGTATCGGAGAATGCCTCCTCCGTCCGCGGCAACTGCAGCGATGCCAGCGACAAAGAGAACCAGAGCGGGAACAGCAGTCAGCCACGCTAGAAAGCGGACTGCGTTCTTAGCCGGAAAGATCAAGTAACCGGCGCGAGCATAATCGTCACGGTACATCCAGGCAATCGCCATGAAGTGAGGAAATTGCCAGAGGAACAGCAGGGCATATAAGATCCAAGCGTTGGCGCTCGCGACGGAACCTGACGCCGCCGCCCAACCGATCAGCGGAGGCATGGCGCCCGGAACAGCCCCAACCAATGTGCAGAGCGGCGTTTTCCGTTTCAGGGGTGTGTAAATGAGCAGATAGGTGATGGCTGTAAAGACCGCAAGGGCACTCGCCAGTGCGTTCACCGTGGCGAAGAGGTAAACGGAGCCAGCTATAGAAAGCGATGTGCCGAACCACGCCGCAGCACGGGGGTGGATTCTCCCCGCTGCAATCGGACGCCGAGAGGTCCGCCGCATTTGCGCATCGAAGCGATGTTCCAGATATTGGTTCAGCGTTCCCGTTCCGCTGGCTACCAGGAGTGTCCCAAACAACGCGTTGAGCATTCGTTCTATCGGGAAGTTGTGCAAATCGCCGGGGTAACCCAAATAGAAGCCGGTGAACGTCGCAATTACGATAAGGAAGTTCACTTCCGGTTTGGTAAGAGCGAGGAAATCTGGGATGGCGGTCCGCAGCGACGTAGACCGGACATCCAGGACGGAGGTGGAGACAGCAGCCATCAGCCAACCCCCACTTCCGAAGGACCTGTTCGTTCGCTCGATAGGAGCCGGGCAGTAAGCACGAGGGCCGGAATCAAGTACGCAAACGTCACCGCAACCCACATGAGCGCTCCGGCCAGCGCTTGGTCTTCCAGTGGCGAGAGGGCAAACCTCCCGTGATCGTCGGTCCCAGTTAGATACGGCCGGTACACAACGTGACCACAAAACACCAGGAATGCGGAGAGGGCATCGCAGGGCAGTGTCGCCAGAAAAAGATACACCGGCACAGACCAGCGTGGGTACGCCGCAGGTTGAAACACGGGCCACCAAAATACAATTCCCGCAACGAGGAAGCTAGCCTGTTCGAACAGATGCCAAAAGGGCGACTGCAGCGCGATCTCGAAAATGGCCGGAACATGCCAGAGGAGCACCGTAAGGGTGCCCGCCAGCCAGCAGGCTACGATCTGAGGACGCCAGCGCACAAGAGCGAAGCGAGCAGCGAAGAGTATCAGCGGCGATGCCACCATCATGATCAGGAGATGCATCATCATGTGTGCAGTAAGAAGATGATGATCTAGATGAGCCAGCCTCAAAATCACGGCTGCATTCCCGCCGATAGTGATGCGTCCCGGGCCGGTGTTTGGGCAGAGGGATGCAGCGTTTCGAGAAAAGCAACGAGCGCAGTGGTCTCCGCGGGATTCAGATTCTTTCCGTAGGCGGGCATATTACCGCCGCCTTGCAGTACCTGGCGCACGAGTTGATCCGCCGTCAGCCGAACGGCCACAGCGTCGAGAGCCGGGCCCCGCTTGCCGCCGATATCGCCGAGAGAGTGGCAATTGTGGCACTGTTTCGACTGAAAGACCAGCGCTCCCTGGACCTGCAGCGGCGTGCGTCCGCGTGATGAATTTGGCGGGAATCGCAGCGGCGGTGGAGGCATCCATAACCGGACTCCAGGGCGTATGGTCGGCCAGATTGGTAAACGTGCCCAGCGCCACGGCGATCAACAGGATCGTCAGGACCGCGATTGGCCGCCGCCTCCAGCTCTTTTCGCCTTCGCCCGAAAAGAACGGAAGCCCGAGCAGGACCACCAATGCGATGGCAGGTCCGATCAGCAGAACCGGAGTTTCCAGCGCCGGCGGAAGCAATGAGAGCAGTGCGTAAAGCCACAGGAAGAAAAAATCGGGTCGAGGAGCGGTCTGGATAATTCGCGGGTCGGGCTGGCCGCTCGGACCGAAGGGCCCAAAGTAAAGCGCGCAGGCCGCGATGGCAAGGAGAATCACTCCAGAGAAGACTGCGTCTTTCCAGACTCCGTAAGGCACAAACGGCACGCCTTCGGTGTGCGTCAGTTCGTGGTACTTCTCCATGTAGTCGGAGCGGCGAACCAGTCGGCCCGGCATAGGCCACTCGTTGATCCCGAGCTTCAGGACCAGCAGCACATGCAGTCCGACAAAAGCGATCAGCAAGCCGGGAATCACAAAGACGTGAAATGCGAAAAAACGCGAGAGCGTGGCGCCCGCGATGATCGGGCCGCCCAACAGCAGCTTTACAAGCAGCGGGACCAACCATCGGCACGCGGCTGGCGATGGAGGCCCCGATCCCCAGTCCCCAATAAGCGTCCTGGTCGAATCGCAGCACCTGACCGGTGAAGGCCATCCCCAGCGTCATCAGCAGCAGGAAAATGCCCAGAATCCACGTCAGCTCTCGCGGAAACTTGTAGGCTCCAAAAAGAAACACCTGGACCATGTGGATCAGCACGATGGCCAGCATGAAATTCGAGCCCCAGCCGTGCAGCGCGCGAATGAACCATCCGAGGGTTACCTGGTGGTTCAGAATCTGCAGGCTGTTCCACGCTTCTCCGGCCGATGGCACGTAGATGAGCGCGAGAAGGATTCCCGTAACAAGCTGAAACGCGAAGACCGTCATCGCCGCGCTGCCGAAAACATAAGCCCAACTTGCCGTCTCGCGCGGAATCGGGTGCTGCATCGTCTCGCGAATCGGCGAGCCCAGTTGAAGCCGTGCGTCGAGCCAGTTGCCGACTGCGCGGATCAGGCGCATGGCGGTTGCCCCTCGATCTGGATCAGGGTTTTGTTCGTGGCGGAAAGGCCAGGCGTTGGCAGCTCGCCCGCCTGGATTTGAAGATTTCCGTCGAGAATCTTGAACGGAGTATTCGAACAAGCCCCGCTCCGGCGGCCCGGAAGCGCGCGAGCCGTCCTCGTAGTAGGCTCCGCCGTGGCAAGGGCACATGAAGAGTCGCGATTGCGGAAACCATCGCACGGGGCAGCCCAGGTGCGCGCAATTGATCGCGAATACCTGGAAGCTGTTCGCCATCGATGTTACGCACCCAGCAGGGAGATTCGCAGTCTCTCCATCCGATGCGTTCGCGATCGGGTTGCGATAAGTCGCCAAGCGCGTCTGTCCGGCGGGAAACTGATCGACCGAGCCGAGGGAGATCCAGCTCTCGTAGCCGGACTTTCGTCCCCGGCTCACGGGAGAGAAGAGATAACGCACGATCGGTATGGCGAGTAGCAAGCGCCCACCACGCCGTTGAACAGCATCGCGATTTTCAGGACCACTCTGACGTCTGGAAAGATCGCTCATATCGAAACCCCTCAGTGATTCAATTGCGCTGATAATGGTTGCCGCTGCGCGGCGAGCCACGCGACCAGATCGGCCACGTCGGCATCGGTCAGCGGCTTGGGGTGGCTGCGCCAGTCCGGCATGCCCAGATGCGGCATGCCAACGATGATTACGGTGCGCAGATGCTGATCGGTGACCAGAGCCAGGAATGACGAGTCGGCGATAGCGCGCGCGCCGCGGCCTTCGGGACCGTGACACAGAGCGCATGAAACCTTGAATAGTTCGGCCCCGCGCGTCGTGTCGCCGGGCTGCGACGCTGCGATAAGCCGGAGGCTTTGTATTCGCGAAAGCGCCTGGCTCGGCCCAGCTCCGAATTCCGTGAACCAGAATGTCGATCTGAGCATCGGTCAGCATGCCGCCCGCCTTCTGCGCAAAAGCGGACATCGGGGTTCCTGGCCTGCCCTGCTCGATCGTTTTGCGGATTGTGGCATCGTCGGCGATGGCAAGATACACGGGCCGTGCCGATGCCGACTGTCAAGGCTCCCTGTCCATTCGCCCCGTGACATCCAGAACAGTTCTGGGAATAAAGCACACGAAAATCGGCGATGTCGGCGGGGCGAATGGCGACTGTCTCCACCGCCAGGCGGCCGGGCGCGTCACAAGATGTGACTGCAAGCATGGCTGCGGCACAGAAGGCGACGAGCGTGATCGTCTTTCTCATCGCCTCAACTCCCGCCATCGTCGTGACGATCTTTCATCAATCCAGGCGTTTCTATTCCCATGCGCAGAGCGAGCGGCCTTGGCTGTCTGGTATGGATTCTTTCCTGACGCACCACCACCAACCCGGCAGCCAATCCGAATCCGATCTGCGAGAGCACAAACCACAGCCAGTTGATGCGCTGGTTCATCACGGGATTAATGATCCCTAAACTGCCGTGAATCAAGAAAGACCACAGCAGCGGCACGACGACGCCGCCCAACACTATCGGACGTCTCGGAGCTATGGGCAGCATCACTCCATAGAGAAGTCCGACCAGCAGCGAGATCATGAGATGCAGAGGAACGGCAAGAAGAAACTGTTGCAGATGGAATGTGCCGATCTGGACCGCACTATCTCCCGCCGCGGGTGGCAACAGTCCGGCTACCAGCAGGTTCATCGGATACCAGATCCCGTTCCCGCTTAGCAATCCGTAGACCGCGGCCAGAACGGCCATTGCAGCGGCGCCTGCCAGTCCACCCTTGACTCCCGCCGAGATCGGATAAGTCTCCAGTGGCAGCCAAGCACGGGGAATTTCTTGCACGCCGGCGATTCGCTCAACGGTTTCACGGGAGGTCTCAATAATCACCTCTTGTTCAACGACGGGGATCACCTCGTGCGACTCTACCGGTAACACTTGGCGAAACCATCCCACGGCACCCACGATGGTCAACAGCCCTCCCAGGATGCTCAGTGAGGCGGCGGTTACCATCCCGGCGGATATCAGGGTCAATCCCAAAGCGAGCACAAGAGGCCATGCCGTCGGCGCGGGCATTTCGATATTGTCCCGGGTTTGCATCGCTTCTCCGCTAAATTCCAATCACGTAAACAACCGTGAAGACGACCACCCAAACCGCATCGACGAAGTGCCAGTACATCGACAGGATCTCCACCCGCTCGGCATGCTCGCGCCGGAGTTGCGAGGTGAAACAGAAGACCGCTACCGCAGCGAGGGCCAGCGAGCCCCATGGTCACGTGAAACGCATGCAGGCCGACCAGCGAGTAATAGGTGGTGCCGAACAGATTGGTGCTGATCGTCAGGCCTTCGTCGTGGATCAGGTGGGCCCACTCGCGCCCGGTTCCGAAAGGAAAATGCCACCGAGCACGATGGTCAGCAGCCACCAAAGCCCGAATGCCGCCATCTTTCCGGCAAACAGCCTTCGCACGGCGACGTGTATTGTCAGGCTGCTTGACAGCAGGCAGATGGTGTAGAAAATCGGCGCATGGAGAACATCCCTGGGCTGCGGCCCCGTCAGGCTCTTGCCGATATAGAAGAGATATGCGACCACGAAGATGGTGAAAATCGCGGATTCGGCTGCGATCAGGCAATACATTCCCACGCGCCCTCGCGAAGGAAGCTGCCACTCGAGAGTGCTTTCAGGAAGGCCTACCGATAATGTGCTCATCGGCTACTCGTACCTCCAGTCGGGATCTTCCGGATGCTTGAGATCCCACAGCGGCCGGCGGCTGCGCACGCTTGGGATGTCGGCAATAGTTGTATGCCGGCGGCGGCGAACTTGTGGACCACTCCAGAGTCCACGCATCCCATGGATCATTTCCCGCACGTCTTGCCCGCGAAAGTAAGACCAAACCAGATTGGCCGCGAAAACCAGGATCGCCGGCGCCTGAAAGAAAACGCCGATCGTCACGATCAGATTCCAGATGTCCCAGCCGCGGCCCGGCTCGTAGGTGTAGATCCGGCGCGGCATTCCCAAGAATCCCCGGAATGTGCATGAAGTCGAACGTCAGATGGAAGCCGATGACGAAACAGCCAGAAGTGCACTTTCCCAGCGCTTCGTTCGTACATCTTCCCGGAGACCTTCGGGAACCAGTAATAGAACGCGGCGAAAATGGCGAAGAGAATGCCGCCGACAATCACGTAGTGAAAGTGCGCCACCACGTAATACGAATTGCCGAGTTGCCAATCGAACGGCGCTACGGCCAGCGTTACTCCGGTCAACCCAGCGATCAGAAACTGGAACAGAAAGGCGACGCAAAACAGCATCGGCGTGGCAAAGCGAATCTTGCCGCCCCACATGGTCGCGAGCCAGTTGAAGATCTTGATTCCGGTCGGCACCGCGATCGCCATCGTGGAGAGCACGAAGAAGGTGTTTGCGCCGGCGCTCATTCCGACCGTGAACATGTGATGCGCCCAGACGCTCATTCCGATGAATCCGATCGCGATGGTTGCCACCACCATCACCGGATATCCGAAAATCGCTTTGCGTGAGAACACGGGAATGATTTCGGAGGCAAAGGCGAAGGCGGGAAGCACCAGGACGTAGACTTCCGGGTGTCCGAAGATCCAGAAGAAGTGCATCCAGATGACGGCGGAGCCGCCGGCCTGGCTATCGAAGAAATGCCCTCCGAGATAACGGTCGACAACGAGCATGATCTGCGCCGCCGAAAGCGGGCTCACTGCAAGAATCACCAAACCCGCCATCACAAGGTTCAGCCAGACCAGCAGCGGCATTTTCCCGAGCGTCATTCCCGGACAGCGCATGCACAGAATGGTGGTGATTATGTTGATCGCCGTTCCGATGCTGCCGATGCCGGAAGACAGCAGTGAAAGCGTCCAGAAGTCGGTGCTGTGTCCGACGGAGAATGTCTTCGAGGTCAGCGGAGCATAAGCGAACCATCCGACGTCGGGCGCGCTTCCCGCTCCATACAGTCCGTCGCCGCCGAAGAAGCTGAAATAAAGGAAGAGTCCGCCCAGCGCGGTCATCCAGAAGCTGAAGGCATTGAGCCGGGGGAACGCCATGTCGCGAGCGCCGATCATCAGCGGCACCAGATAGTTCGCGAACCCAAACACCAGCGGCATGGCAACGAAGAAGATCATCGTCGTTCCATGCATTGTGAACATGCGATTGAAGACCTGAGGCGAAACGAGTTCGTTGTGCGGCCGGATGAGCTGCAAGCGCATGATGGTCGCCTCGACGCCGCCCAGCAGCCAGAAAGATCAAGCGCGTACACGATATAGAGAATCCCAAGCCGCTTGTGATCCACCGTCGTAACCCACTCGTGCAGGCGCAGCGTAAGCGGGCGAACTGGAGATTCGGATATCGCGATGGCATTGGCAGACATCAGCGAAGAGTCTCCAGGTATGCAGTCAACTGCGCTCGCGTCCTGATCGCTCAAGCCCATGGCGGGCATCTTCGATCCCGGCTTAATGGCGTCGGGATTGCTGAATCCAGAGGCGCAGCATAGCGGGCGTGTTATCAGCCGCGCTCCAGCGGCGATCGTGTCGCGGCTCATCAGATGGGTCAGGTCGGGCCCGAACCGCCCTTTCGCTGAAGTGCCAGAGACTGTGTGGCAATTGACGCACGCGGTCGATTCGAATACTCGCTTGCCGGCGGACGCGGGCGTTTGCGGAATTTGCTGTTGCTCCTGAACCCACCGGTCGAACTCCTCGCGCGACTGCACGTAGACGCGCAGCAGCATCTTGGCGTGCTGTGTTCCGCAATATTGCGCGCACTGCCCCAGAAACAGGCCCGTTTCGTGCGGATCGATCCACATCTGATTCGGGTGATTCGGAATCAGATCGGTCTTGCCGCCCAATCGCGGGACCCAAAAGCTGTGGTCTGTATCGGCGGACAGCAACGTCAGGAATGTCGGTGTTGGATGAGCTGGATCGCTGACGGGCACGTGCAGTTCATTCGCCGTAACGATATTGAAATGTGGATAGCGATATTCCCACCAATATTGATGCCCGGTAACGATCACCTCGATCGCGTTTGGCGGCCGCGGCGGATTCTGAACGGACCCAATCACGCGCGCCGTCGCCAGGAACAGGGCTACAACGATAAGAACCGGGATAACGGTCCAAGCCAGTTCCACTTGCGTGCTTCCGTAAATCTGGGCGGGCTCGGTGCGGGAACCTTGGCTCCTGAATCTCACCACTGCGTAAGACAAGCAAAGCGAATACGACAATGAAGATCACCGCCACAATCGAGAACACGAAGACCGACAGTCCGAAGATCGACTCCGCGGGAGTGGATACGGGAGCAAAGATGCTGGTCGGACTCATCCGTCTATTCCCTCTGCGAGTGTCAAGATTCTCTCTGGCTACATTTTGTTGGTCGCGTGGTCAGCGTGGGGCCAAATACGGCGCCAGTTTTTTCTTGGCGTTGAATACCCGCCACTGCACGGTCCCGATCGGAAGCTGTCGCGCAGTGGCGATCTCGTGATATTCCCACTGTTCGATAAAACGCAATTCCATAATATCGCGTTCACCCGAATCCAAGAGGGCCATCCAACGTAGGAATTCGAATGCAGGAATCCCGGAGACCTTGACACTGGCGGCTACTAATCCCTGGGTGGTCTCCTCAAAGTTGACCGTCTCCACTTCGCGGGTTTGCTTTCCGTAATGGCGACAGAGAGTATTTCGGGCGATCTTGAATAGCCATGCGCGAAAAAGTGCGCGATCGCGAACCTGCGCAGCCTTTCGATAGACGGTCAGCATAACTTCCTGCGCCAGGTCTTCCGCCAAGCTCAATTCGCACCCGCGAGCACGGTAAAACGCCACGAGTTGCGGGCTAAAGGTGCCGAACAAATCTGCGAACGAATCGCTGTGAGGGTTATCAAGAAATTTGTCAGCCACCTCTGTTTCGCGCGCGACCCTCTCATCGACAGTTGAGTGATTGTGCATACTCGGCTCAGCCCCCTTTCGGCTGCAACCTGAAAAGCACATTCGCATCCAATCGGGATCTGCGTTAAGTGCCTGTCTCTTAAGACAATAGAGCGCGTCGCCCACGCTCGCGACTTCGTCAATTGGTGAATTTTCGTCTTTTTCTCTAGAGCAGCGGACCCAACAAGCAGCGCTCTCCACGTGCTCCTAGCTTAGAGAGGTTTCGTTCAGGGGCTTTCCATACGACGCATGAGCTGGATTTCGCAGATCGGGGCTCTCGCACAGGTGGGACCTCTCGTAGTTGGCACGGTGGCCATCTGGGTTGCACTGGCGAATCAGCGGCGACAGCTGAACGCCCAGATGTTTATTGAATTCTCCGCGCGCTTCCAGGAACTTCTTCGCCTGTTTCCAACCGACGCATGGCTGGCAAACTTGAACCCTTCGCGCCCGATGCCTCCCCGCAACCAGGACGTGAGAGACTGCACGTTGTACTGCATCCAACTAATCGCCGATGTCTATCATCTTCACCAGGCAGGGTACATCACGAAGCGTCTTTGGATGCTTTGGGAACGTGAGATCAAGCACACCCTAAGCGGTCCTGTGTTCCAGCGCGAATGGGAAGATGTATCGGCCGAGTTCGCTAGCAACCCGGAGTTCTTTCGCTACATCAGCACCCTAATCCATTCGAAACGACAATTTGCGATGCCGGTTTCTTCCCTGGCAAGCGGCCGAGGCGATTTCGGTGCTTGACAGCTTCGATCGCGCCATTGCCCAACAAACCGGCCCGTGACCGGCTCTTCCTGGATGGACCAACAACCGTAGACAAGACAAAGACAATGCTAAAAGGCTTCAACTACCCTCTGACCCCGAAAGGGAAATCAACACTGAATCCGCCTCCGCCCTGGTATTACTCGGCCGACTTTCTGAACATCGAGTTTTGGGCGGATCCCTCCGTGGTTGCCGCGACCTTGCCCACCGGACTTGATCCCGATCCGAAGGCGGAAGGACACGCAGGCGCGTACTTTTACGATTGGCAGTTCTCGGGCTCGAACGAAGAATATCTCGATCCTGCCAGGTACCAGTATCGTGAATTCTTCATTCTTCTGGACGCACTTTTTGAAGGAAGGCCTGTCTCCTATTGTCCATACATTTTCGTGGACAACGATGCGGCGTTAGCGCGCGGCTGGACACAAGGCTATCCCAAACGCCTCGGGGCAATCTTCCAGACGAGGTATTACGCTGCCACCGGTAAAGCCGGTCCTGCGTTGGCTACCGGATCGAAGTTTGCTGGAAGTCTGTCGGTGACCGGAGGAAGGCTGGCGGAAGGCATGGTGACATTGAGGGAGCCGGTTAAGGACCTCTCGGCCCTGCATCAGCGCCCCGTTGTAAATCTCTTGCACTTCCCGTGCTTGGCGGCGGGAAAGCACGACAAACCGGCGATACACGAGCTTGTCGAGAACGTTCCGCACGACGTCAAATTGGAGCAGGTGTGGATCGGCGATGGCACACTTACTTTGCCGGTTTCACAAGACGAGGAGTTGTCCGACCTCGCCCCGCGCCGATGCGGCAAAGGCCTTCGTGCGTCCATGGCATACGTGGTGGACGACCTTAAGACGCTCAAGGATTTGAGAAGGTAATGGTATGGCAAAAAGAGTAGCTGACCTGCTGGTAGACGTCCTGGTAGGAGCGGGCGTTCAGCGAATTTACGGCGTTCCCGGTGACTCCCTCAACGGCATCACGGATTCGATTCGCACCCGCGAGAACATCCAATGGATTGGCACGCGCAATGAGGAGGCAGCCGCCTTCGCGGCGGGGGCAGAGGCGCATCTCACCGGCAAACTAGCCGTATGCGCCGGAAGCTGCGGTCCCGGAAACCTGCACTTGATTAATGGCCTTTACGATTGCCAGCGCAGCCGCGTCCCTGTTCTCGCCATTGCGGCGCAAGTTCCGAGCGCTGAGATTGGGAGTGGATATTTCCAGGAGACTCATCCGGAACACATCTTCGGGCAGTGCAGCTACTATTGTGAGCTTATCTCGCAGCCCGAGCAGATGCCGCGCGTGCTCGAGATTGCGATCCAAACTGCGATTTCAAAGCGTGGCGTTGCCGTTATTGTGATTCCAGGGGATGTGGCCTTGCGAGATGCGGTTGAGCAACAGCCGCGCTTGCGTTTTGCCGAGCCGAAACCGACGGTCTGTCCGTCCGATGATGAACTCAGCCTGCTTGCAGAAGTTCTGAATCGCTCAAAGAAGATAACCATCCTTGGGGGCGCCGGGTGCGCCGGGGCTCACGGCGAGCTGGTTGCGCTGGCGGGCAAGCTTCAGGCTCCTATCGTGCATGCTTTCCGCGGCAAGGAGTTCATCGAGTACGACAACCCGTTTGATGTGGGTATGACTGGCCTGCTCGGGTTCTCATCGGGCTATCACGCCATGATGAACTGCGATACGCTGCTGATGCTCGGCACGGACTTTCCCTATCGGCAGTTCCTTCCTAAGGACGCGACCGTAGTGCAGATCGATGTTCGAGGCGAGCAGCTAGGGCGTCGCAGCAAAGTTGATTTTGGCTTTGTGGGCGACACAAAGACCACGCTGCGAGCGCTGTTGCCCAGGCTGGAACAGAACCAATATGAAGCGCATTTGAAAGAATCAGTCGAGCACTATCGAAAGGCACGCCAGGGTCTGGATAAGCTGGCAAGCGGCGATTCCGGCAGGAGCCCTATTCATCCGCAATATGTCGCGAGCGTCATTGATCGACTCGCATCCGACGATGCCGTCTTCACTTTCGACGTCGGAACGCCGGTGGTCTGGGCTGCGCGTTATCTCCGGATGAATGGCAAGCGCCGGCTCGTTGGTTCGCTCAACCATGGGTCGATGGCCAACGCATTACCGCAGGCCATCGGCGCACAGGTCAGCCATCCCAGCCGCCAGGTGATCTCCATGTCCGGCGATGGCGGCTTGGCGATGCTGATGGGCGAACTGCTTACGCTGAGGCAGCACGATTTGCCCGTAAAGCTGGTCGTTTTCAAGAATGATTCGCTAGCGTTTGTGGAGCTGGAAATGAAGGCCGGCGGCTTTCTCGATTTTGCGACTCACCTGCACAATCCGGATTTTTCAAAGATCGCAGAGGCAGCGGGCATCCTGGGCTTGCGAGCCGAAACTCCGGACCAGGTAGAACCTGCGATCGCGCAGGCTCTCAAACACGACGGACCGGCATTGGTGGAGGTTCTGGTGTCACGTCAGGAGCTTTCGATGCCTCCGACGATCACCTACGAGCAAGCCAAGGGCTTTGGTCTTTTCATGCTGACGGCCGTTCTCAACGGACGCGGCGATGAAATCATCGATCTGGCGAAAGTTAACCTGCTCCGCTAGGAGGTCTTCGCGCTTCCGTCGCCTTGAGCGCGAATCGGTTGAGTCACTCAGACTAACGTGTGGCTTCCTCAAGCGCGTAAATGAATGACTCATACACTTTGCCTGTAGTTTGGCGCATACCCAACTCGCAGGTCCGATTTGCAGAAATGAAGCAGGTGTCGTCCCCGGAGCTCTGAATTTGTACGATGGTGTCGCGTGTGGCGGAGTGAACCAACTCCGGGTGCAGCAGGCCGCGGTCGCCGGCAGTTCCGCAACAAGTCGTTCCCAAGGGAATTTCCGCGCTGTCGGCCAGCGCGCTGGCGATTTCGAGGAGCGTTTCACTGAGGCCCAGGTGAGTCGTCGAACAGGTGGGATGGACGAGAATCTTGGGAATCGTCTTGTGAATTGCTCAGCGAGGGCAGAAGATCTTTGCACCAAGCGATCGAATCGACGATGGTGATCATCTTCAGCCGATCCTTACGTTCATCGTCGAGATGCTCTAATATGTCGTCTTTGAGGCCGAGCGTGCACGAAGCCGCGTCCACCACCACCGGCAACTTTCCTCCATCACTCCAGCGCCACAGCGCATCGCTCATCTGTTCCGACATCCACGTCTGCCCGCGCTTATAGCCCTTGGAACTCCACGGCGTCGAGCAGCAAAGACCTCTCACATCATCCGGAATCCAGAGAGGCTTGCCCGCACGCTCAGAAAGAGTCACGAACATTTCGGCAAGAGCCGGCGACGCGGGCTTGGTGTTGTCCCTGCCGAACATACGATTGATGCACGCTGGGAAATATGCGGCTGCCGCACCCTCGCGTCTCGTTCTTGGAAGTTCGGCCGGAGCGGCATGCGGCATGGGACCGGCTACTGTGGGAACCAGATCCCTGCTGACAATGCCGCGAGCCGCGTCCGCCAGGGCCTCAAGCAGGTGGGGGCTGGTTATGGTCTGCAAGACGTCGGCCGCCTTGACGCCATGACGCGCAAGATTCTCCACCTCGGCCCACCTTCGGGCCACATCCAGCGCAACTTCTTCAGCAGCCGCGGAGTGCTCCATCTTCCGGAAGTGTTTGATCAGGGCGCCGGTATTGATTCCGATCGGACAGACATCCGCGCAGGTACCGTCCGCGGCGCAGGTTTCGATAGCGTCGTATTCGTACTCATGCTGCAGTTGGGTCAGCAGCTTCGACCATTCTGGCTGTCGTGACATCTCGCGACGAAGAACGATGCGTTGCCTGGGAGTGACTGTCACGTTACGGCTTGGGCACACCGGTTCGCAGAAGCCGCACTCAATGCAATGAGAAGCGGAATGAACGTCTTCGATCGCTGGAGTGGTCTTGAGGTTCTTCAGGTGAATCAGTGGATCGTGGCTCAGCAGGATATTCGGAGCCAGGATTCCGTGCGGATCAAGGAGGTGCTTTACGCGCCACATCAGGTCAGTGAGCTTGTCGCCCCATTCGCGCCGGACAAAGGGAGCCATGTTGATTCCGGTTCCATGCTCCGCCTTCAAAGAGCCGTCGTACTTATCCACCACCATCTCAACCAGGTCACGCATGAAACCGTCGTACTGCTGACGGCTCGCGTCTTCGCTCAGCCGCGCAATCATCACGAAATGCAGGTTTCCGTATGCGGCATGCCCCGCGGCCGAAGCTTGATATCCGTGTTTGGCCAGAAGACCGAGCAAATCACGAGTAGCATTCGCAAGTTGCGCAGGGCGGAAAGCAAACGTCTTCGATGATGAGGTTCGTGCCTTGCGGACGCATCCCGCCGACGATGCCGAGAAGACCATCGCGAATGTGCCATGCAAGCTCAATCGCTTCGGTGTCGCGAATGAATTCCAACGGCTGAAGCATCTTCACATCGCGTAGAGCGTCCGCGACCTTCTTCTCGATCGCCTCAAGTTCCTGGTCGCTATCGAAGCCGAATTCAACCAATAGCGCCGCGTTCTTTGGATCGAGATCCTTCCAATACTTTGGCGTGCCTTTCATCAGTTTGGAGGCCGCGGTCAGGGATGAAGCGACCATCAGCTCCACTGCCTGCGCTCCCAGTTCGACCAGCTTTCCGACCTGCTCGACCGCCGCGTCGATGGTGTCGAATGGCAGCCATGCCACCGTCGTTCTTGCGGGCAGGTGATAAGTCTTGTAGACGGCCTCCGCCACGAAGCCGAGCGTACCCTCCGACCCAACCATCAATCGCCGCAGGATTTCTACCGGCGTTTCACCGTCGAGAAACGCATGCATGGCATATCCGTTGGTGTTACGGATGCCATACTTCCGAACGAATTCGGTCGCAGAGCTCCTTGTCGGCAAGAAGCTCCTCGCGGATCTTCAACAGTCCCGCCGCCATTTCCGGCTCGGAGGCGGCAAAATGCTCCTCAGCGTGCGGGTCCTCGGTATCGATGATCGTGCCGGTCGTGAGAACGATTTTCATGGCGACGATCGAATGGTACGAATCGATTGCTGGCCGGCAACGCATACCACCCGCGTTATTGGCCAGCACGCCACCGATTGTGGCGGCGTTAATGCTCGCAGGATCCGGTCCCATGCGGCGGGCGTAAGGTTTCAATACTTCGTTAATACGTCCCAGCGTGGTGCCGACATTGCAACGAATCCGCGACCCGTTGTCCTCGACTTTCCAGCCGCTCCAGTGCTGCCTCACATCGATCAAGATGTCGTCGCCTTGCGACTTGGCCGTTCAGGCTGGTTCCGCCGGCCCGGAAGGTCGCATGGCGGCTCTTGCGAATGCAATATCTGAAAAACTGCCGCTACGTGATCGATGTTCTTTGGCTGTACGATCACGTTCGGGATATACCGGTAAGGGCTGGCATCCGATGCATAGCGCACCAAGTCGCTGATGCGATGCCGCACCAGATCCTCGCCAAGCATCTCGATCAGATCTGCCTTAAGACCTTCCGGAGTTCCACCAACAAGCTCTTCGTCGACAGCATCCGCAGACGGTGGTACATCCGGACGGCCGAGGCGTGAGGGATCTGCTGATAGGAGCCTATTCATTCCGTGCGGGCGATGCCTCCAGTTTGCGAGAGCTTGATCGAGACCGATTTGTTTGGACGAAAATGCTTCGGTTAACTCCTCGGACCGGCCGCCGTATGGCGCCAAACAAACTCGCGTTGTTCGGGATCTCCAGTAGTTGCACACATCACGTCCAGAGGGAATACATGAGACTAGTCACATACAGAGACCCGGATCGACGTATAAAGCCTGGAGTGTTGCTGGGTGAAGAGATCGTCGATATTTCAGACCAGGTGGCCGATGTCAGGAGCCTGATCGAAGAGGGACCAGACGCACTGGGCAGGCTACGGACCTTTCTGCAAGGCAAGACGCGTCGTATTCCGCTTGCGGCGGTGGAATTGCTGGCGCCGCTGCAAAACCCGCCGCGCATCTTCTGCCTTGGACTGGCATATCGCGACCACGCCATTGAAACGCATCAAGAGATCCCGAAAGTGCCGACGATCTTTCTGAAACTAACGTCCGCCCTCAATGGGCCGCGTTCCACCGTCGTACTGCCGAAGCTAACGCAGCAGCCCGATTACGAAGCCGAATTCGCGTTCGTGATCGGGACGGGCGGTAAGAACATTTCGGCTGCCGCTTGGGAGGAACACGTCTTCGGCTACACGATCATGAACGATGTAAGTGCGCGAGACGTGCAAATGGCTACCAGTCAATGGTCTCTGGGTAAGAGTTTCGATACGTTCGCCCCGCTTGGGCCGGCGATCGTCACCAAGGATGAAGTGCCGGACCCACATGCGCTGGACATCAAGCTCACCATCGGCGGCGAAGTCTTGCAGCATTCGAATACGCGTGAGTTGATCTTTCGAATACCCGACCTCATCGCATACCTCTCGGCGATTGCGCCCCTCAAGGCCGGCGACATCATCAGTACGGGAACGCCCGCGGGCGTGGGACTTGGACGCACTCCTCATCGCTGGTTGCGTGCTGGGGAGACCATCATCACAGAGGTGGAAGGCCTCGGACAGTTAGTTAACCCCGTAATTGCCGAAGTCTGAGAACCGCTACCCACATGCAATATTCTGATTACAAATGTTTCAAGTTCAGGTTTGATTCTGGAGTCGCATTCGTCAGCATCGATCACCCGCCGATAAATCTTCTGGATGAAGTTCTGTCGCAGGAATTCGACAAACTTGGCAGGGAACTGGAGACCGATGAGAGTGTCCGGGTTGTGGTCTTCGAGAGCGCGCTTCCTGATTTCTTCATAGCCCATTCTGGTTTGGGCCGGGTCGGAAACGCCTCCAAAATGGTGTCCCATACGCGCAGCTTTCGGCTTACGCAGACGATCGGCGAGCGGTTCAGGAACATGCCCAAAGTAACCATTGCCAAAATCGAGGGACGGACCCGGGGCGGAGGAAGCGAAATCGCCCTGGCGGTGGATATGTGTTTTGCCGCCGTTGGCAAAGCGATCTTCGGCCATCCAGAGGTGGCGGTTGGGCTTGTTCCGGGAGGCGGCGCTACGCAAAGATTGCCGCGGCTCATCGGGCGGGGACGCGCCCTGGAGGTGCTCCTGGGTTGCAATGATCTGCCGGCGGAGCTGGCGGAACGTTACGGTTATATCAACCGGGCGTTGCCAGCGGAGGAGCTGACGCCCTTTGTCGAGCAGCTGGCTCACCGCATCGCCTCATTTCCTGCGCACGCCATCGCTCACGCCAAGGCTGCCGTGGATACTGGGGCGTTTAGTTCCATAGCAGAGGGGCTTCTGGTGGAAGCCCATGCGTCCGATTTAAGTGTCGCCAGCGAGGTGACGCAAGCGCGCGTGGCGGAAGCATTGAAGATCGGCGCCGAAACCTATGAGGGCGAACTGCAGATGGATTATCTATCGAGACTCTCCCCGATAAGATAAAGTCGTTACTTCCCATGTTCGGCCTCCTGCTATTCGTGGCTGACCGCCGGCATGATCTGCCCCATCTCCATAGCGTTACTCGACGGAATCTCCTGGAGCGATATAGCCAGCTGATCTGTAGCTATTCCTGTCAGCGCCTGGAACATTGCCCACAGCTGCTTCAGCAGATCCGACTTTTCCTCGACCGTGTGGCCACTACGCAGAACACAGTTGAGTGCCGCGGTAGGAGCCTCGTCTCCCGCCGCGTATCCAGAACGCTTGGGATAAGAAAGGAAGACGACTCGAACAAAGTTCTTCGGCACCTTCATGACCGCCGCGTGTATGCGCGTGATCTCGGCGGCAATCTTGGACTTCGTCTCGTCGGAAACGAAGTCCTGCTCCGTGATCGCGGTATACAGAGGCATTTGACTAGGATTTGGGGAGCGGTATGTTGGCACCCGGCACAAATTGCGGTCCGGTGGGACCGAAGTCGGAATCCGCGAAAGCATGCCCCGCTCGAATCAGATTCTCCGGGGAGTCGTTTTTGTCCATGAGGGCCTCCACGAACACGAGTCCCTTATGAGGAGCATCCAGTACCTGCTGAAGCTCCTCCTCCGTCGCGACCGTATAACATTCAGCGGTGCTTTCCCGGCAAAAGACCGCAGGCAGATCCGCGTAGCGCCAGTTCGCGACGTCGTTATATCGGGCGTCTTTTCCTAGAATTGCGCGCTCGATGGTGTAGCCTCGGTTATTGATGAGAAAGATGAACGGCTTGAGATCATGACGCAGGATCGTCGACAATTCTTGTGCGGTCAATTGAAAGGAGCCGTCACCGATAAACAAAATGTGCCGGCGGTCGGGAGCGGCGCACAAAGTGCCGAGCAGCGCCCCCAAGCTGTAACCGATGCTGCCCCATACCGCTTGAGTGACAAACGAGCAGCCTGTTGGCAGCCTCATTTCCGTGGCGCCGGTATTGGAGGTGCCATCCTCAGCGATGATTACATCGCCGGGCTGAAGGAACTTCTCGAGCGCCTTCCAATAGTGCGCTTGCGTTAGCGGCTTTTGGCTCGGTTTGATCGCGGCGGCCGGTTGGCCGTGCTGCATTGCCAAGGCCTTTCTTCTTCGAGGCAGGAGCCGATCCCTCAATCAGCTTCTCTAACAGCTCCGAAAGACTCACAGCCTGGTAATTGTCCAGGCCGAGATTCACCGAACTGCCACTGAGATGGATGGCTGTGGAGGGAATCGAGTCCGAGAAAAATGCCGAGGTCGAATCCAGGCGGCGGAGACCGATAGTGAGCAGACAGTCGCTCTTCTCAACCGCGTCGCGAGTCACGGGCGCGCTTGCGACGCCTAAATATATACCAGCGAATAATGGAGATGTTTCATCGAAGCTCGCCTTGCACGTATTAAGTACCGCAACCGGCATCTGGAGCTTTTCCGCCAGGCGGAGTATCTCTCCCAAAACGCCAAAACGGTCTGCATCCAGATCCAGCAGAAACGCCGGGCTGTGGGCGGCCCTCAATCGCGCAAGAATCGCATTGGCGCACGCCTGAAGGCGCTCGGGATTACTCGACAACGCTGTGAGTTGCAACGGCTCATCCGGCGTGTTGATTTCGATGTAAGAGATATCGGACGGTAGCTCGATATAGACCGGCAGCTTTCGGCGCCACGCGGTCAGTATCAGCCGATCGATCTCGGTAACCGCGTTCTCGGGCGACAGTTCGGCTTGTGCGGCCGTAATTTCGGAAAATGCTCGATAGAAATTACCGCGCCCGCCGTCCGCTAAGGTGTGGTGCATCATCTCACCACGCTCCAGCGACCGCAGCGGAAGCGATCCACAGAGGCAAATTACGGGTACGTGCTCACTGTAGGCGCCGGCGATACCATTCATCGCGCTCAGAGCGCCCACACCGTAGGTAACCGCCAGAACGGACAACCCTCGCATCCTGGAGTAACCGTCAGCCGCATAGGAAGCGTTCAGCTCGTTGCAGGTGCCGATCCATGTTGGGCATCCTCGATCTTCGAGTTGCTGCATGAACTCTAAGTTGTAATCGCCTGGAACACCGAAAATATGTTGGACGCCAACTTCTTGAAGCCGGCGAAGAAAGAAGTTTCCGATGGATTGTTTCATAATGTCTAAGCGCCCACCAGCGAGGGAGCTGGCTTCCCGGCTAGCACGGCAGCGATGTTGTCGAGGGCAATCATCCCCATGAGTGTTCGGCTCTCCACTGTTGCGCTCCCGATATGAGGTAGCAAAAAGGTATTCTTCAGCCCGACGTAACCGGGATTCAGCTTCGGTTCACCCTCGAAGACATCCAGCCCCGCGGCTGCAACCCGGCCACTCTTGAGTGCTGCTATCAGATCGTCATCCACGATCAATCCCCCGCGGGCAGTGTTAATCACGATCGCGCCGGGAGGCAGAAGGGCGATGGTCTTGGCGTTCAGGAAGTGATGGGTCTCTTCTGTCTCGGGAGCGTGAAGGCTCAGAAACCGACTCACGCGGAGAAGCTCCAATGGATCGGCATGGAAAATCGCGTCGCCGGCCTTTTCCTCCGGCAGCTGCTGAACGTTTGAGTAGTGGATCTTCATTCCAAAGGCGCGGGCTCGCTTGGCGACGGCCTGGCCGATTCGCCCCATGCCTAGGATGCCGAGTACTTTACCGGTCAAAATCCAGCCCAAGAGTGCGCCACTGCGCGCTACCGTCCACTCGCCGGATCGGACTAGCTCTTGGGCCTCAAACGCACGGCGCGAGGCGCCTAAAAGCAGGAGCATAGCGATGTCTGCCGTAGGGTCTGTCACGGCGGCCGGCGTGTATCCAATGGCAATGTGTCTTTGCGCCGCAGACTGTAAGTCAATATGATCGAAACCGACGGAATAGGTAGAGATCACCTTCACGGAAGGAGAGACCCGCCTGAAGAAGTCCGCGTCGAGTTTGTCGAACGGAGTGATAAATAACGCATCCGCCCCGTCGGCGGCGGCAAGAAGTTCAGCGTGTTGAAATGGCGTTCCGTCCGCCTTCCTACGCACCTCAAATTCATTATCTATTCGAGTCTCCACCGGCTTGACGAATTGGGTGGTCACTACCAATATCGGCTTCTTCATGCCCCACTCCCCGGCAGAAACAACAAGTTCAAGGAGCGGGATCCTTGCGCGCCATGAACAAGAGTTGCCTCAATATCGCCGGTCGCCGAAGGCCCCATCATGAAGCAGCCGTATGCTGTCTGATCCAGACGAACACGTGCGTACGCGTCGTGCATGTCGGCGACGATCTGCTCGGGATCAAGCAGAACAACGAGATGTTGAGAAACGAAGCCCAAACTGTTCACAATCAAATCTTCTTGCGTGAGCCAGACCGCTCCACTCTCGGCAACGCCGAATCGTGCGCGAACAACGCCCACATCTACGTCCGCGAGATCGTGTGGATCGCGAATCGTTTCCGCCCGCCGGGTGCCAGGAATCTCGGGCCCAAGCCTTGAAGTTCTCAATGAAAAGGCGTTCCGCAGCGTCAGCATTCGCTTGGTCGCCGCTATTGGACATCGGCTGCCCGCAGCAAATCTGATTGAGTGGGTAGTCGACATTGAGCCCGAACCTTTCCAGAAGTTCTAAGGTTGCGATTCCAACCTCGGGATAGATCGAGTCGATATAGCACGGCATGAACAGGCCGATGTTCATATCTTTCGGCGAGGCTTTAGGGCTCGACGATCTGATTAACGTGGGCATGCCGGCATCACGACCATGTCACTGGCATCAGCCTACGCGACCAGAGAGAACCCATTAGAGGCGCAGATCAGTTTCTTGTTCACGAATTCCTGGATTCCAAGATCGGAAAGTTCCTTGCCATAGCCGGACCTCTTGATTCCGCCGAAAGGCAGATCCGCTGTGCTGACCGAAGGGTAGTTGATGAAGACCATGCCCGTTTCGATTCTGCTGGCCACGCGTCTTGCCGTGCTCGATGTCCTTGGTGTAAATGGACCCGCCCAGACCGAACGGAGAATCGTTCGCGATCGCGATTGCCTCCTCTTCGTCCTTGGCCGCAAGAACAAGCGCGACGGGGCCGAAGAACTCTTGTCTGTACGCGGGATTGTCGGGCGTGATATTGGTGAGGATAGTCGCCTGCATGAACGAGCCCTTGCGGTCCACTCGCTTGCCACCGGTGAGGATCTTCGCCCCGTGAGCAACGGCATCATCGACCTGCTTCAGCAACAGCGTGAGCGCGGCCTCGGACGAGAGGGGGCCGAGCGTCGTGGCTTCATCGAAAGGATCGCCGATCTTGAGCGACTCCAGCGCCGCGCGAAACATCGTGAGGAACTGGTTGAGCCTGGGGCCGACGAAAATGAACCGCTTCGCGCCGATGCAGGTTTGTCCCGTGTTGCCGATTCGTCCTATGACGGCCATCTTCACGGCGTCTTCCAAGTCGTAATCCTCCAGGACGATAAACGGATCGCTTCCGCCCAATTCCATGGTCGACTTCTTCAGGTTCTTGCCCGCGCGGGATGCCAGAGATTCGCCGGCGCGCTCCGAGCCGGTCAACGCGACACCTCTGGTGCGCGGATCGTCGATCAGCTTTGCGACCTGATCGTTGGAGAGAAATACGTTGGTATAAGCGCCCGACGGCGCGCCCGCCTCAGCGAAAAGCTGTTCGAACGCCAAGGCGCACTGCGGCACGCCTGGGCGCATGCTTCACCAGCATGACGTTTCCCGACGTCAGATGCGGAGCGGCGAAACGCGCCAATTGATAATAAGGATAATTCCACGGCTGCACGCCGATCAGCACTCCGAGCGGCGAATACTCAATGTAAGCCTCGCCGGCGATGGACTTCAGCGGACGAGGCGCGAGAAATGTCTCTGCATTGTCGGCGTAGTATTTCAGGATCGAGGCGCTGAGCTCCACCTCCCCGCGGCTCTCGGCGATCCGCTTTCCCATTTCGAGCGTCGCGAGGCGCGCGAACTTCTCCTTTTGTTCCAGCATCAGCGAGGCTGCCTTGCCGACGATCTTGGCGCGATCCCGGACCGGCTTCCTAGACCAGATTTCGCGAAAGGTCTTGTCGGCGTTCGCGAGCATCTGCTCCATCTGCTGATCGGTGTGTTCGTCGAAGGTGCGAAGCACCTCGCCATTGAATGGATTCACGGTTTGATAAGGCATGCGAATTGTTTCCTTCCCAGTCTTCAAGAACGTAGAGCACAGTCGAGAAAGGTTTGTTGGCTCGAAGGGGATCAAACAATCCGGACTGTTTTCGGCTCTTACCTGTTAACGCCTCCGGAAAGCAGTTTCGGATTGCGATTGAGTCAAACCGCGTATGCCCGATCCGAAAGAAACGCCACCGCCGGCGAGTTCGCTTGCCTCCCGTCTTAAGCAATGGCTCGTTCCGGCGATTATTCTCCTGCTTGCCGTGGGAGTCGTCCTCCTCATAACTACGAATTGGAATGCGTGGGCGAGCGGACGAACGGTGCAGGAAACGGATGACGCATATTTGCACGCCGACCTGACGCCGTTGAGCACCAAGGTGGCGGGTCTGGTCGCAACCGTTGCGGTCTCGGATTATCAGGCAGTGAAGGCTGGCGATTTACTCGTCGCATTACGCGATGACGATTTCGGGGCGCAAGTAAAGCAAGCCGAAGCAGCCGTCACCGCGGCTGAAGCGGCGCTCATCAACAATCAGAAGCAGAAACTGTTGCAGGATGCTCGCATCGTGGAAGCGGAGGATGGAATTCGGACCGCGGACGCAAATATCGCTGCAGCCCGAGCTGGAATCGAAGCGGCGAACGCATCGATCACTGGAGCACATGCCGGGATCGAGGCCATGCAAGCGGATGTTACGCGAACCTCGAAGGAGCGTAAACGCCAGGAAGCATTGATCGCCACCGAATCAACGACACCCCAGAAGCTCGAGCAGGCGGTCGCGGATGCCGAGCGCTATCGTTCCCAACTTGCCAGCCGCAACGCAGACCTGGCGACAGCGAATGCTCAATTATCCAGCCGGGAAGCCGACTTGGCTCGGGCGCGGGCTCAGCTGACAAGTGTTCAATCTGAGGTGGAAGCGCAGAGGCGCCAGCGAGCGGTGCTCGATTCACAAGAACTTCAGCTTCACGCGGCAGTGGAAGTGCAAAAAGCTGCTCTGGCATTGGCAAAGACCAATCTCGGCTATACGAAAATCGTGGCGCCGGAAGACGGAATCGTGAGCGAGCGATTGGTGAGACCGGGACAGCTGGTGAGCCCCGGTACCCAGGTAATCTCTCTGGTCCAGAGCGATGTGTGGGTGCAAGCAAACTTTCTGGAGAACCAGATTCGCGGGATCCAAAAGAGGCGACGTCCGCGGAAATTCGAGTCGACGCGATTCCCGGCGTGCTTCTGCGCGGACGAGTGCAGGAAGTGGCTCCGGCCAGCGGATCGCAATTCGCGCTCTTGCCCCCGGACAACGCGACCGGGAACTTCACGAAAATCGCGCAGCGTATCCCGGTAAAGATTGTTCTGGATCGAGATCAGTCAACCGACGCTCGTTTGCGCCCCGGTCTCTCGGTGACAGTCCGGGTCCGCACGAACAGCTCTCATTCATGACTGCTGCAATCCCATCGAAGCCGAAACTCGCTACCAATCCCTACGTCGGAATTGTCGGCGTATTCCTGGGCGCAACCCTCGCGACGATGAACGCGCGTCTTATCAGCGTGGGGCTGCCGGATCTCCGCGGCGCACTTGGGCTTGGTGTCGACCAGGCGTCGCTGGCTTCCAACCGCCTTGAACATGGCCACGATGTTCAGCGGCTGCTTTGTGGTTTTCTTGAGCGCCTTGTTTGGGCCACGGCGAATCTTGATACCGGCCTCGCTGGTGTTCGCGCTAACCAGCGCGGTTCTTCCGCTCACACACGGATTTGGCGGCATGGTGGCGCTGATGGTGATCGCCGGGTTGTCCTCCGGAACTTTCTACTCCCTGACCATGACCTTTGTACTCAACTCGCTTCCCAAGAAACTTATCATCTTCGGTGTCGCGGCCTATGCGGCCGACATTGTTTTCACGGCGAATGTCGCACCGGCGCTCGAAAGCTGGTACACCAATCACCTGTCGTGGCACTGGATCTTTTGGAACTCCGCGGTTCTGGCGCCTTTCATGACGCTGTGCGTCTACTTTGGAATTCCCCGGGGGCCTTTACCCGCCCAGCGGCCGAGTTGGCGAGGGTTTACGTACTTCAGCCTGGGATTGAGCCTGATCTACGGCGCGCTCGATCAAGGCGAGCGTCTGTATTGGCTGCATTCCGGAATCATTGTCGGAATGCTCAGCGCTGGAGTCGTCCTTCTTCTGGCCTCATTGTTCAGACGACTGATCCAGCCGTTGCCGGTTCTGGACCTTGCATTCCTAAACAGAAGAAACATCATTGTTGTCGGGCTATCGATCTTCGTTTTCAAGTTCGCTCAGCTGGCGACTCTCGTTCTGGTTCCCAGCTTTCTCGAAAACATCCATGATTACCGGCCGCTTCAGGTCGGTGATGCTCTGGCTTGGGTAGCGCTGCCGATGTTCGCGACGGTGTGGCTGGTCGCAATTGTCGTCATCTTCACGAACTCCAGACTCGTACTGGCCCTAGGGTTGACCCTCGCTGCCGTCGTCTGCTGGCACTACTCGCGCATTGACAGTTCCTGGTCAGGGAACAGTTTCGAGTTCTGGGAGCTCCTCCTTGTCCGTCGGCTTCGCCTGCTCGTACGTCGGTTTGGTGGGCAGTCTTGTCCTGGAAGCGATCCAAGGGGGGGCAATGACAAGCCTGGCGAAGGCGGCGACGATCTCAGGATTTGCACATTTCATCCGACTGTTTGGCGGTGAGGTCGGCGTTGCGTTCATGACGCATTTCCTGTCGGCACGGGAAAAGTTTCACTCCAATCTGTTAGGTCTGCATATCGAGAGCGGAATGTGGATCACCGACCAGCGTCTTCGCTTACTCGCGGCCGGCGCTTTTGGAAGGTCGAGCGGAACGGAAGAAGCACGATATCGCGCGGCCGAAATCCTGGGGCTGCAAATTCGGGCGCAGGCATTTACCCTGGCAACTTCGGACGGATTCATTTTGATCGCATGGACAGTCGTGGTTTACCTCCTGATGATGCTGCTTTTGCGGCCCATTGCAATCTCTTACGGGGCTTTGAGGCGGATGCCATGAAGACCAGGATCGTGGTTGCCGCACTCCTGTCGCTAGCTCCTATGCCTCAGTATGGCGCCGACGTACGCAAGTTGAGCTTAAAGGAAGCTGTCGAACTGGCAATCAGCCAGAATCATTCGTTGCGCATTGCACGCCTGAAAATCGTCGAGAGCGAGCAGAATAAAAGGGGCGAACGCGCCTCCTATTTTCCTTCGATCAAGGACGCCGCCACCGCGGACGACAGTACAGGAATCGATCACATTGTGATACCAGCCGGAACATTCGGGCGCGTCCAAGGCCAGTTGGTCCCGGGAAACCCCGTCAATATCCCTCAAGGCCTGCACCACCTGTTGCTCAACGAAGCGATCATCTCTCAGCCGCTCACTCAATTAATACGAATCCATGAGGCCAATCGTATTGCCGCTGCTGAAGTTGCTATCTCAAGGGCAACCTTAAAGAAAGCTGAGAACCAGGTAGCCGTCGATGTCCATCGGCTGTACTTCGCCGCTCTAACCGCCCAACTGCAAAAGCAGGCCGCTGAGAAGCGGATTGTCTATGCCAGGCAAGAGCTAAAGGAAAATATGGAGGCCGTTCGCAACGGGAGTTTGCTTCGTGTTAGCGGGATCCAGGGCGATGTCGATGTTCTTGAGGGGCAGCAAGCTGCCCTCACGGCCGATCTTCAGGCGTCCGATCTGAACACAGAACTGGATGATTTGCTCGGGCTCCCACTGGATACCAAGCTGGATTTGGAGCCAATAGAGCCGGCCGGCCCCGATAGGCTTCCGTTGGAACAGTATGTTCAAACCGCCTGGTCGAACAATCCCGAAATCGCGTCCGCGGAGGAATCAATCAAGAAGGCCCGATCGGGGGTAGCCAGCGCGAAATCGGCGTTCATCCCCGACATTACCGCCTATGCCAGCGATACCTGGCAGAACGGAGTGCCGTTTCTCGTTACCAACTTCGGCACGGTTGGAGTTCGGCTCAATTACGATGTGTTCGATTTCGGTAAAAGGCGCGCTGCTATCAGGGAGCGCGAAGCGCAGCTTGCCGAAGCGGAAGAAAACCTGCAGCGCCTCAAAGATAACATCTCCGCGCAAGTGGAACGCACTTACAACGCGCTAGAACGGACTAAGAATCTCGTGGCGGTGGCGGACCAAGTGGTGGCGCTGCGGCGCGAGAACGAGCGACTCTCGCATAACCAGGTGACAGAGGGTGTCGTGACGGCAGCCAATACGCTCGAAGCTGCTTCAGCAACCTATAAATCGCAAGTGGATCTCTTGCAAGCGAACCTGAACTACATGCTCGCGTGGGCGGAACTGAAACAGACCATAGGCCAGACCCCAGGCCTTTAGTTCCGAGTCTCTCCCGCTATCGCTTCAACTCTCGCTGGGATTTGCCGCGTGCCGTAATGATTCACGATAAGTCGGGACCCACGTTGTCCAGTATTCGCCGTCCAAATCCACTGCAGGAAGACACTCACGCGCTCGCTCGATTGTGCCAGAAATTGCAGGTGTACCAGCCCCCAGGCCAGCCACGCGAGAAATCCATGCATCCGAACCTTGCCGGTTTGTAGCACGGCGAAGCCTCCGCCCACTACCGCCATATTGCCCTTATCAAAGTAGCGAAATCGCGGTGGAATGGCCCTGCCAGAGATTCGACGTGCGATCAGCCGCCCGGCGTACCGGCCCTGCTGGATGGCAACCTGAGCGACCCCCGGTAGTGGGTGGCCCTCCTGATCGAGTGATGCTGTGTCGCCCAGGACGAAAACTTCGGGACAATCTGGAATGGAGAGATCCGGTAGCACTCGCACACGACCGGCGCGGTCCGTCTCAGCGTTCAGCCACTTGCCCGCCGGGGACGGAGCAACGCCCGCGGTCCAGATGACGACCTTACTTAGGATTCGCTCGCCGGCCGCTGTAACGCCGTCCGCGTCGATGCCATCGACGCCTACTCCAAGCCGAACCTCCACACCAAGGTGCTCCAGCCTCTTCATCGCCGCTTCGGAAAGATCCTCTGCGAACGTTCCGAGGATTCGCTTGCCTCTGTCGATCACCATGACGCGCGCCGACGTGGGATCGATTCTTCGAAACTCCCTGCGGAGCGTGCTTCGCACGAGCACCGCAATTGCCGCCGCCATTTCCACCCCGGTGGGGCCGCCTCCCACCAGCACAAACGTCAACAAATCGCGATGCTTTGACGGATCTTCCTCTGTCTCGGCCTGCTCAAACGCCTGGAGGATCTTGTTGCGGATGGCGACCGCATCGGCGAGACTCTTCAGACCAGGCGCAAACTGCGCGAATTCGTCGTGGCCGAAATAGCTATGCGTTACGCCGGTGGCCAGAATCAGATAGTCGTAGGTGACCGGGACGTTCTCGCGATAGCCGTTCGAGACATAGACGGCCTTTTTCAAACGGTCGACGCTGGTCACCTCGCCGAGGATCACCGTGGTGTTGGGCTGTTTGCGCAGAACGCCCCGTATTGGCGAGCCGATTTGGCCTGGCGCGAGGACCGAAGTCGCAACCTGATAGAGAAGTGGCTGGAAGAGATGGTGGTTGGAACGGTCGATGAGTATGATCCGCGCCGGTGTTTTGCGAAGCGCCTTTGCGGCTGCAAGGCCGGCGAAACCGCCTCCAACGATAACAACCTTCGGAAGAGCATCGGACACATTCGCACCTAACCATTGAGAGCCAGGGTTGTTCCTATCTGTTGGCCGAACTCACCAAACAAATTTATCTCGGATGTAGCTCTTTGCTTGTGAGCCAAGAAGGGCATGCTGCGCATCGAGAGGCAGTCGAAAGGAAGATCGTCCACCAACCTAAAACTGAGCGGCCGCATGCAGGCGGACGGGCTTTCGGACTTGCTGGCCGAAATCGAGAAGTGTAAGCCCCTCCCAAGCCTGGATTTAGAGGAGGTCACTCTCTTGGATCGCGACAGCATTCGCTTCTTGATTCGCTGCGAATCGGAAGGTGTCCAGCTGGTTAACTGTTCGTTGTACGTCCGGGAGTGGATCACGAGAGAAAAAGGGCAAGTAGACGATGCGCCGGATGTCGAGTGACATCAGCTTTTCCACTTAGATCACCACTCGCGAGCTTCAAATCGGAATCGGTATTTGTCGATGCGTAAGCTCTTGATCTTCGATTCCAGTGTCGTGCGCGGAACTCCCAGCCTTCTGGCAGCCCCATCCGGACCCGAAACGCGGCCGCCGGTTTCCGCAAGCGCCGCTTCGATGAGATCTCGTTCCTGGTTAGTCAGAGACCGCTCTAGACCGGCCGGAGCTTGTGCTTCCGGCTGCAGCCACGCCTCCTCCACAAAAAACGTGTCCGAATCGCAGAAGATCATGGCTCGTTCGATGACATTTTGAAGCTCCCGGATATTGCCAGGCCAGTGATAGCCCTCTAGAAGCTCCGCTGTCCGCTTTTCCACCCTTCGAATCCTCTTGCCTTCCTTGGCGGCGTAGCGTTCGACGAAATACTTAGCCAGCAAAAGAATATCTTCAGGGCGCTCGCGAAGAGGTGGGACGTGGATTGGAAACACGTTCAGCCGGTAGAACAGATCCAAACGAAACTTCCCGGAACGAATCGCGGATGGCAGATCGCAGTTTGTAGCTGCAATTACGCGGACGTCGACGGGAATGCTTTGAGTGCCTCCAACGCGCTCGAACTCGCGTTCCTGAAGCACCCGCAATAGGGCCACCTGGGTTTCGCTCGGCATCTCACCGATCTCATCGAGAAAAATCGTCCCGTGGTTCGCGACTTCGAACCGTCCGGCATGGCGCTGATTGGCGCCGGTAAACGCGCCTTTCTCATAGCCGAAGAGCTCGGCAGCCACCAGCGAAGGGGGAGTAACAGCGCAATTCATCTTTGTGAAAACCGACCGGGACCTGCGCGATCTCCGGTGAATCGCGCGGGCGATCAACTCCTTTGCCCGTGCCACTCTCACCGGTGATCAGAACAGTGGCATCGCGAGGAGCAACTCTCATCACTTGCGCGGTCACGCGGCAGATCGCGTCCGAAGAACCGACGATCTCCTCGAACATCGACGTCGACAGCACCTCGTCGCGAAGGCCGAGCGTTTCCTCGTCCGGGACACCGTTGATTCGCGTGCTCGCCCGGTTCTCAGAATCATCCGTGAAAGAGCTGGACACTCGATCCAGTGTGGCGCGAGAACGGAGAGGATTAACCGTTTCCAGACGAACCGAGCACTTACTCATCACAAGGCTCCTTTGGTGTGTTGCAGATAAGACGTCCCCACGACATATGCATCTTCGATGTCCTCCCTTTCCTCAGGCTTGCTTCGAAGGGCGCGCATGCGTTTCCGCCCTCTCTCGAGTGACCCATTCACGGATGTAGGGTGGACAATTTCTGAGTTCCGTTCCGTGGCCCTCTCTGCGAGCAAGAAGTTTCACGGCCTCTCTGTCGACAAGAAGAACGTTTTCGAGATCGATGGCGAAGGCCCCCGCTTCCTGGTCCATTTCGCCTCGGAGCATGTCGACATGTTCCCCGCTCACGCAACCGCTTACGAACAGCACCACGAAACCTTCAGGGCTAACGATTCGGTCGATTCTGCAGGTCGTTATCATTCCGAGCTTTGATCCCTCCATTACTTAGGGGGATTGCAAGGCAAGGAAAAGCAAAAGTAGGGCCATTTCCAGGATCATGAGAACAAACGACAAATAAGGATAGATCGCGGCTCAAACTCCGTGAATCACGCGAATTCCGCGAATTCCGTAAATCCAGCGAATCGGCGGTCCTAGAGAGCCTAGCGGGGCAACCTTTCGCCGAATTTGAACCGTTCCTTGTTGATTTTCAAGGCCTTGATCCGGGTCTCCAGGGTGGACGACGGAATCCCGAGCTTAGCCGCCGCTCCCGACGGTCCGGAAACCCGGCCTCTGGTCTCAGCGAGCGCCGCTTCGATGATCTCCCGCTCGCTTCTCGGCTCAACGTTCGATGCCGGCGATGCTTTACGCCGAGATGCCGGCGGAGGAGTCTCTTTGGGGAGCCATAGTTCATCGACTGAAAAGACATCGGCGGAGCTCAGGATGATGGATCTTTCAATTACGTTCTGCAACTCACGGATATTGCCAGGCCAGTCGTAGGACTGCAACAGATCCCGGGTTTTCTGGTCGATCGAGCGAATATTTTTTCCCGCGCGGTTGGCATAGCGCTGGACGAAATAGTCGACCAGTATTAGAATGTCGTCCTTCCGCTCCCGCAAAGGCGGCATTTCGATGGGAAACACATTGAGCCGATAAAGGAGATCCCTGGCGGAAGGTCCCATTCGCCACGGCGGCGTTTAAGTCGCGATTCGTGGCCGCGATAACGCGAACGTCGACTTGGATGGTGCGCCCGCCGCCCACTCGCTCAAATTCCCGTTCCTGCAGCACTCTCAACAACGCGGCTTGGGTGTCGGGCAACAATTCGCCCACTTCGTCCAGGAAAATCGTTCCGCCGTCAGCCATTTCGAATCGCCCAAGCCGCCGCTGCGTGGCTCCCGTGAACGCTCCCTTTTCATGGCCAAACAATTCCGAGGAAACTAGCGTGGGCGGAAGCGCGGCGCAATTCACGCTAACGAAGGGACGGCCAGATCTTTGGGATCGTTTGTGAACGGCTCGGGCGATGAGTTCTTTGCCTGTGCCGGTTTCCCCGGTAATCAGAACGGTGGAGTCGGTCGGAGCCGACTTTGGCAATCCGGGAAAGAACGGCCTTCAGAGGCCTCGATGTGCCGACAATTTCCTCGAACATCGAGGCCTTGTCGATCTCCTCGCGAAGGGCAACGTTTTCCTGCTGCAAGTTTCTCTTCGGCTCTCTTGCGCTCATCAATATCCGTGCACGACGAGATACCAACGCATGAGCTGTCCCTTTTCATCGTGCAGCGCATTGTAACGAACCAGAAACCAGCGATAATTCCCATCCGCGCCACGCACCCGCAACTCCGACTCGTAGGCGGAGCCACTGGAGCGATTACTATCGGAATAAGCGTGCGCCGCTCGTTCCTGGTCATCAGGATGAATGAACCACCCCTGACGAAAACGCAGCTGCCGCCATTCATCCAGACTCATGCCAAGGTACTCGAGCGTGATGCTGATTTGCATAGAGACGCTCGCGGTTGGGTCCGTAAACAGCAATCTGTTGAGGCGCCAGGTCCAGCATCTGCCGGAGCTCCATTTCCCGCTCCCGGATCTTTCCTTCTCGATCTTCGAGGTCGCGATAGAGCTGCGAATTCTCGAGTGAGACCGACGCGTGTGACGCAAGCACCTTCAACACCGTAATCCGATCGGAAGTGAATACGTGTGGCGTCAGATTGTTTTCAAGATACAGAAGGCCAATCAGCTTGGTTTGATTAATTAATGGCAGACAGAGAACGGAACGTGCACGGCATTGAATAATGTACGGATCCGCGGAAAACGGATTCTGATCCGATGCATCATCGAGAATCACGATCTCTCGAGTGCGCATCACATAACGCACCAACGACTCCGGCAGTGCTGGCGTCCGCGGGCGCCGTCTTCCAGACGCACGGCCACATCCTCTCCGCTTCGTGGTGGCTTCCGCCTTGGTCTGCAGCTCATCGCCTGGTTGCTGCACAATCAGGAGACCTCGCTCCGCGCCAGCTTGCTCGATGGCGGCGCGCATGAGCCGGTCCATCAGTTTCTCCAGAACCATCTCGCCGGCGACCGCTTGCGAGACTTTGATCACGGTCGCCAGATCCAGGTGTTCGACCGGTGTAGCGATCATGCTCGTGGAGCTATTGACAGACCGGCTCTCCCGCCTGAGCTGCGGATATTGCCGATCGAGTTGACGCACCTTGCCGTCAGCTCCCCAGCGCAGATAGCTGTACCGGGCCTCATGCAAATACGAATCCGCGATCTTCTCGAACCCTCGCGCCGCATAGAATCGCGCGGCAACTTCGTAAGCGATCGCCTCATTGTGTATTAACCCGTTTGCGTGAGCGGAACGGATTGCCTGCTCGTAAAGGCGCATCGCATCCGGTTCGCGACCTTCGATGCGCGCTATCTCAGCAGCCACCAGCGCCACTCGGGTCCCGAAATTCTCCGGGCAGTCCTTGGCCCACAGTTTCGAGCTGGTCATGCAGGGCTCTTAGAGCCGCGAAGTGCTGCTGTTGTTCATCGGGAGGCGCTAAACCCCCAATATGCCGCGTAAGAAAGCGCGCCATAATAAAGAAACTCTGCCAGGTCGAAATGTGTTGACGACAGCAGAGGCCGCGCTTTTGCTGTTGCATCAACAGCCGCCCGATAATCCCCCGGCAATATACCGGGCCTGCGCTTTTCGAATCGAGTGCCAGCACGCGGCCCTTGCCAGCATCGGGTTGCTAAACAAATGCTCTTCCATCCGGGACTCGTCATAATCCGAGTCTTCCAGGTAGCCAAATTTTGGCGTTAAGCCGCGGAGAGTTCGAATGAGCGCAAGCTGCATCCTGTTGATGTCGATGACGACGCCCAAACGCGCCCGGCGCGAGGACTGGAGGTAGCGTTCCGCGTCCGCTTCCATGTCCTCCAGCCGGGCTCCCGATGCCAGGGCGAATGAGATCAAGGCCCGTTGGGAAACCCCAGTCCACAGCAGGTCACCCTGTTCCTGTGCCAGATCGAGCGCTCGCTGCATCATCGAGGACGCGGCCTGGATGTGCTGCGTCCACGGCAAGACGTGGTTGCCGACCACACAGTAGACCGTGGCGCGAAACCGCGCCAAATCCTTTCGCTCCACCAACGCAACACCCAGATGACCGAAGCGGTAGCCGTCCCGGTGGTGGCCGAAGCTAGGACCGACTGTGATGCTCAGCATGGCGAAAGCCTCAGGTGATCCTTCGCAGTAACCATGCTCCAAGCTGAGGTTGGCCATGCGGAGCAGAGCCAGATCCTGCAGCTTCCTCTCGGTATAGAACGCAGGCGGGTGGATGGCGCGCAGCAGTTGCATGAGCGCCAGCAAATCCGGATCGCTCATCAACGGCAAATCGGCCAGCGCCTCGATCAGACGCTCTCCAACGCGCTGCCGTAGCGCTTCGTATTCCGCACGAAGGTCCTGCTCAGTGGGATGATCCGGCCATTCGATACCAAACGTTCGGAGTTCCTCCAACCCGACTTTGACCCCACGCTCGGGGCTGCCCGTCGTGTAGAGCGTGATCCGAAGGCAGGCGACGGCTGCGAGATCTGTCGAGCCAATCGCCCGCTCTCTCAAATTTGACAGACGCTCGTCGGCCGCATCAAAATCACCCGTCAGTAACTCGCACTCCGCCCGGTGCAGCGCCAGAGGAAACCTGACGTTATAGTGGCTTCCCCACTGCTCCTCGGCGAGCACGGCTTCTCCCGCCGTCAGATGGACCAACGCCGACTTGTACGCCGTGCTCGCCCGTGCGCGGCGAGCCGCGATAAGATTCAATTCGGCGATATGCAGGCGCTCTTCGTCAGACGCGACCAGCCGTACGCCGCGATTGAACTGGTTGACGATCTCAAAGATCCTTTCCTCCAGCTTGTCAGGAGGCGTCGCGGCAGCTATCAATCTTCCGATCCCCAGGTGGATCTCTTCACGCTGATCTTCCGGGATTGAGAGATAAGTGGCTTCCTGGACCCGGTCATGTAGAAACCTGTACGTGTCGCCCGAGCGGAAAACTAAGCCTGTCCGGGCAGCTTCCCAAAGCTGGGCGTGGATTTCCTCGTCCGGGGCGTTGGAAACCATGCGTAATAGGCTGAAATCGGTCTTGTCGCCAAGACACGCCAGCTGCTGTAATACCTTCTGTGTTCCGGCGGGCAGGCGTTTCAGTTTGCCCACCATGAGGTCCACGACGTTATCGGTGTAGCCTTTAGCGTGAATGCGGTTCAGGTCCCAGCGCCACTGACGTTCGTTGTAATTGAACGTAAGCAAGCCCTCTTCGGCAAGCGTCGAAATAAATTGGATTGCAAAAAATGGATTCCCCGCCGTCTTCTCGTGTATCAGTTGCGCCAATTCTCGAACCGGCTCGGGCTCCGAGCGGACGGAATCCGCAACCAACCGAGCCACATCCCCGGGGCTCAGTGGCAGAAGTCGAATATCGTGAACCGGCCCCCCAGCCCGGCGGATCGCCTCCACCTTGCGCAACAAAGGATGATCGGGACTGACTTCGTTGTCTCGGTATGCCCCGATCAACAGCAGGTTCCCCACATCCGTCCGGGTCAACAGATCTTCCAGCAAATCCAGTGTCGCCGCGTCCAGCCACTGCAAATCGTCGAGAAACAGAGCCAGAGGATGCTCTGGCTGCGCAAATACGCCGATAAATCGACGGAAAACCAGTTGAAATCGGTCTTGCGCGTCCCGGGGCGGCACTTCGGGGACCGGGGGCTGTTCCCCTATGATGAGCCTCAATTCTGGAACCAGATCCACGATCAGCTGGCCGTTCGGATCTAACGCTTGGCGGAGGGCATCGCCCCACTTGCTCAGCTCTGCCTCGCTCCCGGTCAAAAGCGGACGCACCAGGCTCTGCAATGCCTGCGCCAAAGTGGCATACGGGATGTCGCGCTTGAACTGATCGAATTTGCCCGGATGCGAAAAGACCGCGCGGTGGAACCAGAGGTTTGTGAAGCTCATTGACTACGGAGGATTTACCGATGCCGGAGTATCCAGAGACCAGTACCAGCTCAGGCCTTTCGCCGGCCACAACCCGGTCGAAGGCGGCGAGCAAGGAGTCGATTTCGGATTCTCGCCCGTACAGCTTCTCTGGGATCAGCAGCCGGTCGGACGTGTCCTGTTCGCCCAGCGGAAACTCATTGATGCCGTGCTGCGTTTCCCAATCGGCAAGGCAGCGCCGAAGATCGCTTGCGGCGCCGGATGCTGTCTGATAGCGCTCCTCAGCCGTCTTGGCGAGCAACTTCATGATGATTGCCGAAACGGCGCTCGGAACATTCTGCAGTCTCTCGAATGGAGGTGCCGGCTGTCTGGCGATGTGGGAGTGCACCAGTTCCATCGGATCGGACGCAGTGAATGGAAGAGTCCCGGTGACCATCTCGTAGAGCGTCACGCCGAGAGCATAGAGATCGCTCCGCGAATCGATCGAGCGATTCATTCGCCCGGTTTGCTCGGGAGCCATGTAGGGAAGTGTTCCAGCCACGAACTCGGGAGGTTCGGGCGCCTGGCGCTCACGCGGAAGGCGCGAAGCGATCCCAGAACCCATGAGCCAAGCCTGGCCTGTCGCGGGATTAACGAAAACGTTTGCAGGCTTCACATCCTTGTGAATCAGCCCCTTCTCGTGCAACCCGCCGAGCGCCGTCGCGATACCGACAGCCAAGGGCAAGAACTGTGTCATCTCCATCGGCCCTGCAAGGAATCGATCGAGAGTTTCACCTCCAGGGTCTTCGAGCACCAGCGTCGTACGCCCAAGGTGCTCTGAAAGCGCCAGGGGCCGAACCGCCCAGGCCGAGTCCAGTTCGCCCCTCAGCGAGTATTCGTTCTCGAGCTTTCTCACAGTCTCCAGCGCCGGCAACGTGGAAGCCGCAGCTAGAAGGAGAACGGATGGCATACCTGTCGCCTGCTCGCCCCGATATAGGATGAACTCGTCATCTGTGCGAAGAGGTTCGGTGACAAGTTTTGAGAGGTCCACGAATAATTGCCCTCAATGCGTTCGGTGATCTCGCTTCCCTCCCGATTGTGAGTCGGGGCAAGCTTCGCAACAATCCCTAAAAGTGGAAGGGGAAGAATCTTTCGAGTAAACCTGTCACTCCCGCCGCCTTGGAATGTGGATGCGCCGCCACCCGGAAAGCCGCGCGTCCACCGACCACGCGCCAGGTCCAATCAAAGCCAAAGCCGCCCCGAGTGTCGCCAACAGCGAGTGGATCACCGCGTTTCCTTCACCCAACATTAGAAGCGATACCTCCAACACGGCCGTGGCCGCTCCTGCGATTCTGGTCCGGTATCCGGCGAGCATCGCGAAGCCCGCAGGGGTCAACAAAGCGATATAAACAAAGGATTTCGATGCAGGTATGCCGCTAATGCGGGTGACCGCCTCCCCCACCAACACTCCACCGCATACCAGCCGCATAAGCAGCAGACCGATACCTTCCCAACCGCGCGCAAACCCGGTGATCCCCGAACGCAAGGATACTCCCTCGGTTCAGCGTAAGAAAATACCAGCCATCGTTAAAAGCCTCAAAAGAGGCTGTGCGGCGATCTTTTGGGGCCTACAAGTCGATGAAGCCGCGCTTGAGACCGATCATCGCGGCGTGGGTGCGGTCGTTAGCGCCGAGCTTCGACAATATACTTCTGACCCGGCCCTTGACTGTCTCTTCGGTGAGCGAAAGCTGAGCGGCGATCTCTTTATTCGCGTTGCCTCCCGCGATAAGCCGAAGTACGTCAATCTCCGCGGCAGTGAGCGCTTCATCGGTAGCGTGGTGGGCTAGCTCATACGAAATCTCGGGTGAGATGGTCTTCTTGCCGGCGTGAACAGCCCGAATGGTGTCGAGCAGTTCTTTGTGCAAGAGATTCTTCAAAAGATATGCCCGGGCTCCCGCCCTGAGCGCGCGCATCACCTGTACGTCGCCCATGTAGGTGGTCAAAACAATAATTCGCGCCTCTGGATCTTCACCGCGGATGGCGATCGTGGCATCCAGCCCGTTCATCTCCGGCATTTGTAGATCCATCAAAATGAGATCGGGATGATGCGCGCGAAACTGCTGAATAGCCTCGCGCCCGTTGGATGCCTCCCCAACCAACGACATGTCGGGCTGCCCCTCAAGGATCGCGGCGATCCCTTCCCGGAATAGCGGATGGTCATCTACCGCGAGAATGCGAATCGCGTTCATTGGTCTCTCTGCTTGTTCTATTCAACCACCTGAGCCGGCGCGCGCGAGGATAGGCGTAGGCGATCGCTGCGGGCACCCGCAAGCTGACCTCGGTGCCGTTACCGTTGCTGCTCCAGACGTCTAGTTCCGCTCCGATCGCCTCCGCCCGTTCGCGCATACCCGGCAATCCCCAGTGGCCGCTCCGGCTGCCATGCTTGAGGATCTCAGGATCGATCCCTTTTCCGTTATCCTTGACGTCAATGCGAAATTCGTGATCGCCGTGTCGTATTGCTACGTCGATCCGCGCGGCTTGCGCGTGGCGGAACGCGTTGCGAAGGGCCTCCGCTGTGATGCGGTAAACCTCGTCCCGCAGGATCGGATCTAACTCCCGTCCCTCGCCTTCGACTTCGACGTCAACACCCGGAGACCGACCCTCGTTTTGAACGACTCGCAGCTCCTCGGATAAGGCTGTGATCGCGCTAGAGAGCTCGTTGGTCACCGTTGGCGGCGAGCGCAGCTCCTGGACCGTGTTGCGGGCCGCCGTGATCGCCTCCGCACCTCGATCGAGCGCCGCCCCAAGAGCTTTGCGTGCTTCTTCCGGCCGCGCTGGCAGGTGATTGTAGGCCCCCTGAAAGCGCAGCAGTAGCCCGTTGAAATTTTGGAGCAGAGTGTCGTGCAATTCCCGCGCGATTCGCGTTCGTTCGCCGACGCGTTCTTCCGCACGCAGTGTATATTGGTGAGCCAACCGCCGCATCCGAAGCTGGTAGAGCCCAAATAGCGCCGCTAAAAAGAGAAGCACGCCTAGCGAGCGAAACCAATTGGTTTGATAAAACACAGGCGGAATTGTGAATCTAAGGGTGTCTCCGGCTGCATTCCACACGCCATCGTTGTTGCTCGCTATCACTCGAAATGTATAAGCGCCAGGATTTAAATTCGTATAGAAGGCCTGGCGCCTCGCTCCGGCGTCCTGCCAATCCTGATTCACTCCCGACAACATGTACTTAAATCCCATCTTCTGCGGGGCGATGAAACTCAGAGCGGTGTAATCGATCTCCAGATCATGAGTCAGCTTCGGAAGACGAAGCCCGTCTTGTGAGTAACCGCGTGGCGAATAACTGATTCGGTCCGCCATCACCGCTTCAATATGCACCGGCGGTGGGATTTGATTCGTCGTAAATCGGGCTGGCTCAACTATTTGTAGTGCCGACTGGTTGTTGAACCACAAAGTTCCATCCCGCGTTCGCGCGGCTCCCTCAAAAGGCGGAAAAGTAATCTGCACCCCGTCCATCCAATCGAAAAGCCGCGCTTGAACCTTATGCAACGGATCCCGCTGCCAGCTTTTGAAATCAGATTCTGCGAGTTCGGCCAGGCCGCATTGCGTATAGAGCCACAGGTTCCCTTGCAAGTCGAAGACGAAGTCGTTGATGTTGCTGCAGGGCAATCCTCCCTGCTCGTCGAGGACATGGACGTCCCCGTTTCGCCATTGGATAAGACCGAATGGCACCGCTGCCAGCACGTCGCCAGTTGCCAGAACAGTCAGTTGCTGAATCCGTGTGTCCGGACCATGGTGAAGCGGATAGGCTGTAAGCTTCCCTTTGTAATAGTGGTTAAGGTCTCCGTTGTTGAGTCCCAACCAAACTCCTCCGCCCGGATCGCGCGCGATCTTGCTTGTCCCCGGCATGCCGGGGATAGATGAGATCGAGATTCGCGTAGTATTCGGCATCGATCCGAATAATGTGTCTCGGCGGCCCCAAACTCACCGCCCACATATCGCCTTCGATGTCTTCAGCCATGGAAACGACAAAGCCTGTTGGACTTCCATCCGGCATGCGAACCGGCCGAAACGAGTCTCCTGCGAATATGTTTAGCGTATTGTCCAGGCCAATCCACATACGGCCGTGACTATCTTCGAAAATGGCCGCTACCTGTTTTCCTCTTAGGTTGCCGCCGCGCGAACGGAAACCGCCATCACCGTCTCTGCGGCTAAACAGCCCTCCGAAAGCACCGACCCACAAGGTCCCATCTCGCGTTGTGAGCACGTTGTCGATTTCAGAGACTCCCAAGGCGGACTTTGCCAGCGTGAGAACCGGCAGATCGCGAAAGTTATCTAGCCCCTGATCGGTTGCGACCCAGATGGCGCCCTCCTTGTCCTCGAGAATCCTCCAAATTGTATCCGCGGAAAGCCCATCCCGGCTACTAAAGTGCTCCACCTCTCCCCCATACAGCCGATACAAGCCCGCATCACGGGTTCCGATCCAGAGGGCACCGTGACGGTCTCTAAGGATGGATTGAACATACACGTTTCTACCATCGAATCCTGGAGCGGAAACCGCAGTCCATCGGCCTTGCCAAATCCGGTACAAACCAAAGAACCCTCCCACCAGAAGTGAGCCATCCCGGTCGACGGCCAGTCCCGTGACCGTAGTCGACCCGCTCTTGTTCTTCAGGAAATCAGGAGAATAAACCAGTAAGGATGGAGGCTTCCAGCCCATCACGGATGTCGAGGCGCCCATCCACAGATAACCAGCGGCGTCCCGAACAAATTGCGTCCCGTCCATGACCCGCTCGGTTAAGCCGTCCTTGCTTCCGTAGCAAGTCATCGCGCCGGCCCGGATCTTGCATAACACCCTCGACTCGTTCCTGTTGTAAGTGCCTACTCCGAACCATACTGCTCCGTCGGGGTCTTGTTCGAATCCCACGACCCATCCTTCACCATCCAGGTAGTTGTCGAGGTGTTCACCATTCAAGTGTGCGAGTCCGGTTTCGGTACCCATCCACAAACTTCCGTCTCTGTCTGCCAGCAGCGAAGTGATCCTGGAGCTCGGCAGATGCATTCCGGCCGGAGGCATCCAACGTACAAACCGGACTCCATCGAAACGGTACAGTCCGTCATAGGTTCCTAGCCAAAAATAGCCGTCCCGGTCCTGCGCTATCGAGTGTGGCGCGGCCCCGAGGTATCCGTCTTCGATCTTCCACGAGCGATGACCGTACTGGTTGATCTGTCGATCCGGCGTCACAGCGTACAAGTGTCGTGCCGGTGCCGACAAAAATGCGAGCGCGGCTAGAACGTACAGCCAGCGATTCGGTCTCCGAGCGGCTATCAGTTGTGAAAGGTCCACGAATGATTCCCTCAATCAGACGGCGTCAGCCGTACTTAAATCGCCGTTTATCGATTTTCAAAGCTTTGATCCTGTCCTCAAGAGTAGAGGACGGCATGCCAAGCATCGCCGCCGCCCCGGACGGTCCGGAAACCCGGCCCCTCGTCTCAGCCAGCGCCGCCTCAATGATCTCCCGCTCGCTTCTCGGCTCAACATGCGAAGCCGGCGACGTTTCGGCGCGAGATGCCTTCGGAGGAGTGCTTTTCGAGAGCCACAGCTCATCCACTGAAAAAACATCAGTGGAGCTCAGGATGATGGACCTTTCAATTATGTTCTGCAACTCGCGGATATTGCCAGGCCAGTCGTAGGACTGCAACAGGTCCAACGTCTTCTGGTCGATTGATCGGATATTTCTGCCCGCACGGTTCGCGTAGCGCTGTACGAAATAATTGACCAGCATCAAAAGGTCATCTTTCCGCTCCCGCAACGGCGGTACGTCGATGGGAAACACATTCAGCCGATAGAGAAGATCCTGACGGAACGACCCGTTCGCTACGGCGGCGTTCAAGTCGCGATTCGTTGCGGCAATAACGCGAACGTCGACTTGGATAGGCTGCCCTCCGCCCACTCGCTCGAATTCCCGTTCCTGCAGCACTCTCAATAACGCGGCTTGTGTGTCGGGTAAGAGTTCGGCCACTTCGTCCAGGAAAATCGTTCCGCCGTCGGCCATTTCGAAGCGGCCAATTCGACGCTGCGTGGCGCCCGTGAAAGCTCCCTTTTCATGGCCAAACAGCTCCGAGGAGACCAGCGTGGGCGGAAGCGCGGCACAATTCACACTTATGAAAGCACGGCCGGATCTTTGGGATCGTTTGTGAACGGCACGGGCGATGAGTTCTTTTCCTGTACCGGTTTCTCCGGTAATCAGAACCGTGGAATCTGTCGGACCGACTTTGGCAATCCGGGAAAGAACGGTTTTCAGAGGCCTCGATGTGCCAACAATTTCCTCGAACATCGAAGCCTTGTCGATTTCCTCGCGAAGAGCGACGTTTTCCTGTTGAAGTTTCTGTTCGGCCCTCTTGCGCTCATCAATATCGGTAAGCGCAACATACCAACGCTTGATCTGTCCCTGGTCGTCGCCCACAGGGTTGCAACGAGCCAGGAACCAGCGGTAACTTCTATCACCTTTGCGTAGGCGCAACTCCAACTCGAAACCAGCCCCACTAGAGACCGCAAGATCAAAATGGCCAATCGCCCGTTCTCGCTCATCAGGATGAAGGGACTCACCAAATTTGGATCTCTGCCTCCACTCTTCGAGACTACAAACGAGGTAATCGAGCATGACCCGGTTGGCGTAAAGGCGCTCGCGATTAGGCCCGTACACGGAGACAAGCTGAGGCGCCAGGTCCAGAATCTGCCGGACCTCCATTTCCTGCTCCCGGATCTTTCCCTCGGCGATCTTACGTTCGGTGATGTCGGTTACAGCCCCGATAAACTCGCGATCGCCAGATGCATTCTGTACCCGGTGATGGAACGCCTGGACGTACTTGACCCGCCCGTCAGGCAGCAGCAACCGAAACTCATGTTCGAAGTCAGCCCCAATCTGGAGTGCGCGATCGAGGGCCTCTTGTGCGACGGCCCTATCCTCAGGATGCAGGCGCTGCAACACTGAAGAGATGGTTGGCTCTAGCGTATTGTCGTACTCGAAAATCCTATACGTCTCCTCTGACCAGATAATCTCTCCGTCATCAGGTCTCCACCCGAAACTGCCAGTGTGGCTGAGTCTTTGGGCCTCCGCCAGATAGGCCTCGCGCCGCCGGAGTTCCTGGGTCGCGAGTTCTTGCTCCGTAACGTCTATGGCGCTGCCTACGTACTTGCTCAGGCTCTCGTTTTCGACCACTGGAGCCCCGACGCAGCGAATGTACCGGACTTCGCCATTGGGTCGCACCACGCGCTTAGTTTCATCGAAGGACGATGCTTTCGCCGAGAGTCCGTTGATGAGGTGCGCCACCGACTCGCGATCCTGCGGGTGGACACAGTCCAGGTATTCCTGAACAGTAGGCGGTTTGCGGTCCGGATCGAGGCCGTGCATCCGATATAGTTCGGGAGACCAGTAGTCGAATCCGGCAGGGTCCAAGGCCCAACTACCCATGTGGGCCAGCCTTTGCCCTTCGGCGAGGTAGAACTCGCTTCTTTGAAGCTCCTGGGCGCTTCGGCGGAGCTGCACTTCTGCTCGCTTGCGATCCTCAATATCTATACTCGACCCGTGCCACTTCACAATTTGGCCATACCCGTCGCGCGCTGCTACTTTGTGGTGCAGCATCCAGCGATATTCGCCGTCCGCGCGCAGAACTCGAGCCTCATACAGGAAGGGATCGCCGCTGGCCAGACACGCGCGCCACTTTTCCACGATTCCTTCCACGTCCTCAGGATGGATGTACGCTGTCCATTTCCAGCCTTGTAAATCCTCGAGCGGCCGTCCCACGTATCTGAGCCATGTTTGATTGAAGAAATCGAGGTGACCGTCCGGCCGACCCGTGTGAATCAGGCTGGGGGCCGAATCGACAAGGAGTTGCAGGTCCGAGGTTTGATCCCGTCGGACCGCGCCATCTCCATACGTGGCCATGATTGGTATTGTATTCCTGTCTCGTCCTCACTGGACAAACTTGACGAAGCTTCGGCATTTGCCTCGCCAGTGCCTCCGTTCGCTCCCGTATCTTCCTTGTTTTTGAGTCGGCTGCAGGCACTGCTCCTTGGCCGCCGGCATGCCATTCAAATCGTATGAATAGAGCCACGGTGGCCGGCCATCTGAATTCTCACATGCACGATGGCACGACATCGTTCTGCATCGAAATCCAGGGTAGTCTCTCCGGGAACGCCGTTGGACAGATTGAGCAGTCATGGGACACGGCCTCGTCAGTGATCGGCAATCGCGCACTTGTCATTGTCGTTGGCAATCTCATTAATATTGACACCGGCGGACGCGCCCTGCTTCACAAATGGCAGCGTGCGGGCGCGCAGTTTGTCGCAAAGTCGCCTCTGGCGAGCGCGCTAATTAGCTCCATTGTCGGCCAACCAGTGGTATCGAAAACGGAACCAACTAAGTTTGCCGGCTGGGTCCTGTTCCGTCCACTGTCCCCGCTCGTCACGTTGTTTTTTCCGGCGGTCCATGCGGCCAGCCTTGAGCCAACTACTTTGACGGCATGGGAAGCTTACGTCGCGTCGGCGAATATCCGGATGGAGCAGCGCCTGAGCCCTGACAAAACCTTCCTGTGGGTGGACGAAGAACCTGATCGGCTGGCAAGAGTTCGTGGAGGCGGGATTGTCATTTCAGCGATCGGCCCGCAGAATCCGAAGAGAGTGCCGTCGGGACTGATTCACGATTGGGTGGGCGCGGTCTTTATTCCCAACGTTTCACTCGACGATGTCCTGCGGATCGTCCGCGACTATGCGCGATACAAAGACTTCTATCAGCCAACTGTCATCGCTTCCAAACTGACCGCAGCCGGTGGAATGAGCGACAGTTTTTCTTTGTTGCTCATGAACAAGTCCTTGTTCTTTGAAACAGCGCTCGACACCGACTATGAGTCCTGCTACGTTCACGTAGACGATCGGCGGGGATACAGCATTTCCCGGACAACTCGCATCCAGGAAATAGAAGAGTACGGTACACCTTCACAACACGCTTTGGGTGAGGCCGAGGCAATGGAATCATTTGGCGGCTCGCCAGCATCGTGCGCTATGCGGAACGTGACGGTGGCGTCTATGTCGAGCTTGAAGCCATTGGATTGAGCCGCGATATTCCGCCATCACTTCGATGGGTGGTCGAACCGATCGTCCGCCGCTTTCCCGCGGATCACTTTCGACTTCCCTCCGGCAAACTGAAAACGCGGTACGCTCACATGCCGAGACCGCAAGGCGCTTGCCTGGCAGCGATCGCTGAGTGAATCAGCGGCAAAGTGCGCTTACATTTGAAGTGCCCGATACATACCGTTTCAAGCGATGCAGCGGGAGCGACTCCTGTTAAAGCAGTCTTACGTTGTGTTTGACAGTTTTTATAAGGCTGTCCATTCTGCCGCTTAGCACCTGTTTCGCAATGCTTAGCGTGTAGCCCTTCATGGTATGAAAAGGCACGTGCGACGGCAGAGCCAATGCATAAGGGTCGACCACGACATCCACTACAACGGGCCCGCTCTTGTGTGCTAGAGCTTCAGTTAGACCATCGCTGACCGCGCCGGGCTCCTCAATTCGAATCCCCTTCGCGCCCATTGCTTCGGCTACCGCGGCGAAGTTCGGATTCTTGAATCCCACTCCATAGGGAATGAAGCCGGCTTCCTGCTGCTCGATACTCACGAAGTCGAGCGACCCGTTGTTCAGTAGGATGTGGATCACAGGTGTCTTTCGTTCTACCTGCGTCAAGAGATCGCCCATCCCAAGCATCGTGAACCCGCCGTCTCCGCAAATGGCGATCGTCTGGCGGCCAGGATAGGCCAGTTGCGCACCAAACGCGTTCGGCGCCGCGTTGGCCATGGAAGCCCAGGAGAACGATCCGAAGAGCCTGCGATTCTTGCCGCCTTTGATATGCCTCGCCAGCCACATTACCGCCGTGCCTGTGTCAGCGAAAAACATGGCATCGTCTGCGGCTAACTCACAAAGCGTAGCGGCGAGGTATTCAGGACGTATCGGTTTGATGCCCGGTCCTTTTTCAACGTAATGCCCTTTCAGTTCGTCGAAGGACTCTGTCTCGGCAACATACTTGCGCAGGAAGCGGTCATCAGTCTTTTCCCGAACATTTTCCAATAGCGCCTGGACGGTCGCTTTGACGTCGCCGACAAGTCCAAGATCGAGCGAGGTTCGGCGGCCTATGTGTTTCGGATTCTGGTCGATCTGAACCTTCTTAACTTGTGATCCTGGAAGGAATTCCGAAAACGGAAAATCGGTCCCGAGCATCAAAAGGAGGTCGGCATGGTTGATTGCTCCATAAGCGCCGCCATATCCTAGCAAGCCCGTCAGTCCTACAGCATAGGGATTGTCGTGCTCCAGCCATTGCTTACCTCGCAACGCGTAGCCGACGGGCGCCTTCAATCTTGCGGCCAGCTCGATTACCTCTTCGCGCGCGTCTCGGCACCCATCGCCGCCAAAAATCGCGACGGTGCCAGCGTCGTTAATCATGTCTGTGAGCCGGCTCAGGTCAGAATCCGATGGACGAAGCACTGGCGCCGAGGGGATGCTGATATGAACGGGCTCGCCCACGGCCTCCGCGGCGGCGATATCCCCGGGAATCGACAGCACCGTAGGGCCTTTCTCAAGGATCGAAGTCCTTATGGCCGTGCCGATGACGGCCTGAGCCTGAGCAGGATTGACTAACCTGGCCGTGTAAAGCGAGGCTATATCGAAGAACTTGTAAGGATTCATCTCTTCCAGCGCAGATGTATCCAACAGGCTGCTTTCGACGTCACCCGCAATTGCAATCACGGGAGCGCGCTCCTTGCGCGCATCCATCAGGCCGTTGAAGAGATGGACAACGCCAGGTCCCGCCGTTCCGCAAACAGCGACGGGGGCGCCTGTGAAGTAAGCATCTGCGACGGCCGCAAAGACACCGTATTCTTCATTTCGAACATGTACGAAGTCGACCTTTCCGTTTCGGCGCAGGGCATCGATCACGGGATTCAAGGCGTCGCCGACAATTCCGTAACACCGCTTTACGCCGGCGTCGACAAGCATTTCCCACAAGACATCTGCAACGTTTCGGGCCATACAACCTCTTCTCCTTTTTGTGAAACCAATGCAAACCCGCGAGGCGCCTGCCTCTTATGAGTTACCGGATCTTAGGCAGCGGCTCGCAGTTTGATGGCTGTGCCATCAAGGCCGGAACCAGCCGCGCCGGTTTGATCCGCCGCCCTAGAGGAAAATTGGAACCGGTCTCGTAAGAGGAGAGCTCTAAAATTAGGCGTTTGTTGGCTTGGGCGTCGGCCAAAACACATCGTTAGGCCAAAGTGTCGGCTCTGAGCATGAATTCGACGTCCTGCCCGATTGGCGAGGGCGTCGCCGCATGTCCACGGCCGCGAGCGATGCTCTAGCGACTATTATGGAACGACCGTTCGCGTGTAAGTACTAAAGCTGCAATTAGAAAGCATTGGCTTCAACGATAAGTTGTGCGATAAGTAAAGCGAGAGGGGAGTGCGGGAAGTGAAATGTTTGATTGCCTTTGGGCAAACAACGGTGACGAAGCCATTGATGGCCGAAGACGTCTTCAAGAATGTGCAGGTCCTCAAGGGAATTCCAGCGAACGAGTTCATGGAGACCATGGGCTTCTTCGCGGCATCCCTGAGATATAACGGCACCAGTTTGGCCGAACAATATGGCGTGCCACTGGACGATCCAAATGAGGTGGAGATTTCGGATCAACATCGGACAGGGCCGACCGCCGAGCAGATCTTGGACAAATACATCCAAGAGAGGAGAAGAAAATGACAACAAAAGGAAAAGTCTTGGTGCTAGTCTCGAGCGGTCGCGGCTTGCCCTTGAAAGATGGCAAGGTTTATGCCGGCGCCGGCTACTACCTCAATGAGTTGACGGTTCCGGTTCGCGCCCTGATGAAGGAAGGCTACGAAATCACTTTCGCCAACCCAAAAGGCAACACGCCTCAACTGGATGTCAATTCAGCTATAGCCCAGTTCTTCGGTGGGGACGAGGCTAAGCTTCAGGACTATCTAAAGTTCCGCGACAGCCTGACCGGGCTCAAAAACCCGGCTCGTATCTCGGACGTCGTCGCATCCGGCCTCGATCAATATGACGCTGTTTTCGTCCCCGGCGGCCACGGCCCGATGATCGATCTTCTTGATGATCCCGACGCTGGCATCGTAATGAGACACTTTCATAAAACGTCCAAGCCCACGGCAGTGCTCTGCCACGGCCCGATTTCATTACTCTCGGCTCTTCCGAATTCGACCGAGGTGGTCGCCGCGCTGGCGGCGGGCGACGCCGCTGGAGCGCACGCAAAGGCTCAAGGTTGGATCTATTCGGGATACAAGATGACAATCTTTTCGACAGCGGAAGAGCAACAGAGGGAGCCGCTTGAGATTGGTGGCAAGGTGCTCTTTTACCCGGACTTCGCCTTGCGTACGGCGGGCGGTGACGTAAGTGTGGTCGCGCCATGGCAGAGCTACGTCCTTCAAGATCGCGAGCTGATCTCAGGTCAGAACCCGTTCTCCGATGAGGCGCTTCTGAAACTTCTTCTACCGGCACTCCACGAGAAGAAGAAGTGAGTCGGTAAGAGAAGGCTGGGGTGGCGCGGATAGTAGCGGGTCATAATACTAAGAAAAGGTCTTCGGCGCTCGGCCCGGTCCGCTGTACTTTTGCTTCCCGCGGTTTTCGTGAATGAGGGATCCCTCGATACTGACTGCAAGAGCTGAACTTGCTGACGCGTACCAAATCTTCAAACTGGATGGCACAGGATCGCGTTCAAGGGAGCGAAATTCTATACAAATTGCGACGCACGGTGGTATTGACGTACGCGAAATGCAGGAGATCGTTGCCCGGCACCAATTCGGCCCGCTCAATCCCTTGGGCTCCTGGAATAACGTTTGAGTCGGACCCTGGTTCAACTCCGTTCGGCGGAAACTCCGGCAGTGTTTCGCCTGGTCCAACAGGGATTGCCAAACTACGCCCCGGCGTTTGCAGCGATTGCGCCTCGACGGGAATATAAAGAAACTTTCCATTTGGCGACCAGGTCGGCGAACAGAAGCTCGCGCAGAGCACGCGGATCGGCCCACCTTCTGTCGGAATCGCCGCTTCCTCAACTCCCTTGCCGTCCTTCCGTGCAAGGATTGCCATCACCCATCGGCGCCCTGGAGAGATGGCTTGCACCTGATTGATCGGGTAATTTAACACTTTCGAACGGCCTGAGCCATCGGGATTCATCCGCTCCAGGTAGTTGACATTCCCCTCGGATACACTAAACAGAATCTTCCCGTCCAGACCGAAATACGGTGACGTTTCTCCGGAATCACCGATTCGTTTCGGTGGCGCTTCTCCGTCGACAGAGGCCATCCACAATTGCGAAGCCTTGCCATGCTTTCCTGTGGAATAGACCACCTGTTTGCCGTCGGACGATACATCGTATCCCGTGATAAAGACGCCGGGAAACACTACTTCACTCGCGCCCGAGCCCACATTCATGCGCCAAAGCTCGGCGCCGGAGCTCGCGGTCGTGCCGCGCAACAGATAGTAGAGAGTCTTGCCGTCCGCGCCGAAAGCGGGCCGAGGGCGGGCGATCACTTCGCCTTCCGACGACATCGGCCTCTCTCCGTGTTCATCGTGAATCCAGATGGTGCTTTCGTGGACTCCGAGCGACGTGATAATCGAGCGCCCGTCGCGCTCCACCGCGATGCCCTCTTCTTCGGTCGGACCGAACGTGATTTGCTCCGGCTGGCTGCCTCTGTTTGCAAAGCGCTGACGCCACAGATGGCTCTGCGCGTCCGTGGCGGCGGTGAAATACATCCAGGAACCGTCGGGCGACCAACCCGCGGACGTACACGGGCCATCGGGCCCTATCGCTCTTGGCTGAGGCTTGCCGTCCATCGAGATGAGCCGGCACGGCGCCCAACCCCCTTTCTCGTTCATTTCTACTACCAACGCCCAATGATGATCGGGTGAAGGATACGAATAATGCGCCATGCCTCGCTCGTGAGCCGGGAAATAGATTTCGCGAAGACTCTCCTGCGTCTCGGTTCCGGTGAAGACGCCCAGGTGCTGGCCGGAGCGGATTTTGGAAAACAGGAGATGGCGCTGATCGAGCCAGCTCAGGCCGGCCGCATGATCCATGAAGAGCCGAGGCTCGCCTCCCAGCACCGGAACAATGTAGGTTGCCCAATCGGGAGGTTGCAGAACCGTGAAGGCGATTCGAGATCCATCCGAAGAAAATACCGGGTTGTATTTCAGCCGGGGATCGTCAGTCAGGCGCTTGGGCTCGCCGTCCGGGAGCATTTTCACGTAGATTTGGTCGGCGGAAAGGAAAGTTCGGCTGCCGCGGATGAAAGCGAGCATGCGCCCATCGGGCGACAAAGCCGGAGCCGCCGCTGAATCGGTGAAATTAGTGAGCTGGGTGAACTGCACCGGCGCTGGACGCGCATGGAAAAATGCATAAAAGGACAGCGCGGTGATTGTCAGAATAGCGCCGGCCAGCGCCGCGAAAATCCATCTCCGCTCTGGCGCCTGGGGAGGCGGCGAATCGCGCACGGGCGGCTCTGCCGCTGGCCTGCCAATTACCTGCGCAATGAACCGGTAACCTTGTTTCGGCAGCGTTTCGATGTAGTGAGGCTCCGAAGCGCCGTCGCGTAACGCGACGCGGACTTGGCGGATGCAATAGTTCAACCCTTGATCGAACTCGACGAATGTCGCTTCGCCCCATACGCGGTCGCGCAGGTGTTCGCGGGAAACAACCTCACCGGGCCGTTCCAGCAAAATGGTCAGGACGCGAAACGGCTGGGGCTGGATCTTGACCGCCAAGCCGTTGCGATAGAGCTTTCCAGCGTGGGAATCCAGCTCATAATCGCCGAACCGCAGCCGGCCGTTTTCCTCGAGAATCATCGCAAAGTATAGTCTATATTAACTTTTGCGCCCTCATCCCGCATGAGGAAAGTCCTCATGTGATCTTCATGCCAGTTTCGGCAGGCTCGACGCATAATCTCGCAGAGGTTGCGAGGGCTGAAATGAATGCAAATTGGCTAAATGCACGACGAGCGGCGGCTCTCAAGATTCTGGCATTCAGCGTACTCCCGGTCGTAGCCAGCGGGTCGTCCGCCTCCTTTACTGGAACTCTGGCCAGCCCGGAGAGCGTCTTCGAGACCACCTTTACAGTCCTATCCTCCGATACCGTCACTTTCCAGACCTGGGGGTTCGGTGGCGGAACGAACGCCGCGGGACAGGTAATTCCCTCAGGCGGCTTCGACCCGTTGATCGCTCTCTTTTCGGGTCCGGTGGCGACGGCAACCATGTATGTGGACGGCTCCGGAAACCCGTTGGCGGATGCGGACAATCTGCTGAATCCACCCTGGTCCTACGTCGGAAACTGTCCTCCGGCCGGGACGGTCGCCATCGGGTCGGACAATGATTGCGGCGACGACTTCATGCAAGTCGCGCTCGCGGCCGGCACCTACACCCTGGTGCTTACCGACGCCAACTATATCCCGAATGCCATTTACGATAACGGAGCGCTCTCTGAAGGGTTCACAGATCTAACCGCCGGCGTATTCCAGACTTGCGATCCGGTGTCCAACGCGTGCATCACCACCAACGGGAACTACGCCGTAGATATTACAACGCCTTCCGTATTGACTCCTGAGCCGGGGGCCCTCTGGCTCATGGCCGCCGGTTTAGCAGCTCTCTGTTGCTTCGAACAGCTTAGAAAATGGCGCCTGCCGCCGCATACCAAAGGAGAAGGTCTATGAAATTTCTCAAATCGTTATTAACGGGAACGGGCGCCGTGGTCCTCGCCGGATTGGTATTGGCGCTGCTCGCGCCCAAAGCGGTTCACGCCGTGGTCGCGACCGCCGTCCAGGTAGTCAACACCAGCGCGAATCCGGCGATCACGGAAGACACATCCCGGCAAGCATCGCAAATTGTGACGGTTCAATGTACCGTTGGGACATCTTTTAATAACGATACATTTTGTTTCCAAGTACTGCCTAATGGCGGCTTCAGCGACATGAGTGGGCCAAGAGGGGGCTACGTCGTGCCCGCGAATCAATACTTTGTCCTAAAGAGCGTCGATACCAACGTTGTTATCCCCAGCTTCGCGCCGACATTACTCATTCTGCTCTCGACCCCACAGGGTATGGAAACTACCGCCGAGACCCTCCCCTTGATATCGAATGGCCAAATATCATTGGCCTCCGGAATAGTGGCCGGACCCGGCATGGAAGTAATTCCAACGGGTGCCTCCTTCGCTGTCGATGGCAGCGTCACGCTCCACGGATACCTTACTCCGAATTAGTTGCCGGAGCAGCGGCACTTGCTTCCTCCATGACCAAAGGATTCGAACCCATGCGATTCACAAAACTCTCTCTGTAGAGAGTGCACGCGGATAACCCGCGGCAGAAAGAGAACTCAAATGAAAACACTTTCTCAAGCAATTACCAGTGGAACCACGTACTTGATGTTCAGCGCGTTCGCGCTTCTCATGACCGGCCTCGCGGTTGAGCCAGCCAGCGCACAAACCACAATTACGGACCCGGAAACGATTACCAAGATTCTGAAAGGCTTTCAGATTTCTCCGGTTCCCATCAACATGCAAGGTAAAGATCCCAACTTAGTCGGATACGGAAGCTATCTGGTGAACGCGGCCGGCTCCTGCAACGACTGTCACTCGGCCGGCTCGGCGACAGAATACGCGGCGCCCGGAATACCCTATTTCGGCCAGCAGCCCACCAAGGTAAATCCCGCGGTGTACCTGGGCGGCGGCAACGATTTCGGCGCGTTTCCGAGTTCCAGCTGGTAATTTTCCGCACATCATTTCCCGCAATCTCACTCCAGATTCGTCCGGGTTGCCGTTCGGCGGAGACACGCTGCAACAGTTTACGCAGATCATTCGGACCGGCGTGGATCTGGATCACGTACATCCCACCTGCACGGGCGCTCCCGATGGGACATGCATCCCGCCTCCGTTCGACGGCAATCTTCTGCAGATTATGCCGTGGCCGATTCTTCAAAACCTGAGCGACTTCGATCTGCAGGCGATTTACGAATACGTCAGCACGATCCCCTGCCTGGAGGGCGGACCAAACGAGCCGGCCAATCGCTGCGGAACCAGCGGCGTACAGACTGTTGCGATTGCCGGGCCAAAGAACGCCACCGTGTTAGCGCACCAATTCCAACTGGATGGCACTAAGTCGACCTCGTTCGACGGCAAGCCGCTGACCTATGTATGGACCATCCCCAAGGGCAGCCCGCAAGCGGCGATATTGGGAGGCACTACCGCGACACCCACGGTCCAGTTCGCGAACACCCCGAACATCTACATGTTCCTGCTCACGGTGACAGACTCGACGGGAAAGTCCGCGAGCGATGTCGCTACTATCAACTTTGTAGGGAATTGATTTTCCCGCCCCGGATCGCCGGTTACGCTTTAATTCCTGGCTGCCGTAACGAATCGCCGGCCGCTGCTTCGCTTACGCTGGTCGGGGATATGAATTCGGGTCTTGCCGCCACCATTCGCCGTAGACGAACGTAAGCCGCTTGTTCCGGTAGGTGATGGTGTCTGCACATCTTCGTTGGGCGCGCTCGACCTGGGCGCTGCAGCTCTCTGCGAGGCAGGGATGTTATTCTGAGCGGTTCGCTGAGAATCACGATGAAGATACAGATTTTGATTTTTTGGTACGCGATGGTGGGTGTGGTGCCATCGTTTCAAGTTCCGATATTGGCTCAGAACCAGCCCAGCAATATTTCGGACGCCATCTTCGTCGATGCGCCGCGCGATGCTGCAAACCCAACGCGCAATGGCGGAGTTACTTGTGTGGTGGAGTTCTAAGGAACTAGAGTCTTGCGAAGTTCGGACGATAGAACGCGGGTTCCCAGACGCTTAGCGACAAGGCAGGAGTAATCCCTTGGGAGATCCAACCTCCGAGCAGCCGAACCTCAGGCACACGGAATGTCCGACTACACTTCGCTGCGGCGAAATGAGAAGCTTTAATCCACGATCGGACCCGGAACCGGCCTCTTATAGTAAGTGATTCATTCTGCAGCCCTGAAAAGGCTGGCGTCGGTTCGATTCCGTCCCTGGCCACCACATTCTAACCCTCCAACTGTCGAACTAGCGCAAGCGCCGCTCGCGGGCCGGAATAAATACGGTAGCGCACGATCCCCCGGTAACCCGTTTTGCGCCTACTCACTTGGAGGCAGTCAAAAATGAAAAAGAAGATTCACAATATGAAAAATCTAGCGTTTGCCGCTTCACACATTGTGCTCGCCGCCATCGCCCTTTCGTCGGTCGCGTCGGCTCAATCAAGTCTAGCTGCGGACCAGAGCAAGCTGGTTCTAATCGTTCGCAATTCGACGTGGCAGTATCAGGACGTCACCAACGCCAAAGCAGCGGGATACGGCCCTTTCCTCGGGTGCGTCAGCGGCTCAGACCACGGCGCGATGGGTATCCACTACGTCAATCCCAGTCTGCTCAATGGAACCCTTGATCCCACTCGCCCACAAGCCCTGATCTACGAACCGTTGAACGGGCAAATGAGTTTGGTGGGTGTCGAGTTCATCGTGGACGCTGCAACCTGGCTGAAGAATAACGCCGGCTCCCCGGTTCTGGAAGGTCAGACCTTCCTGTTCGTCGATAGCCCAAACCGATACAACATACCTTCGTTCTTCGAACTTCACGTCTGGGCTTGGCGGCCCAACCCCATGGGTCCGTTTATGGATTGGAACGACAATGTGACTTGCACAGGTCAATAGAGTGCCAGGAGACGTTCACCCAGCCTTGGTGAGCGTCTCCATTTCCTTGGGCGGCTTACACCCTGGTTTGGGGGTCACATGCAGTCGGCCAGGTCAGGGCAAGTCTTCACCATTTCGGGTTGCTATTCGCTCTCGATGTTTACGGCGTAGTAGGCTACCGTCTTCGTGGGAACTTCCTTGAACCAGTGGGGCGTTTTCGCCGGAATCGTAATCACGTCGCCTTTGCTCAAATGGTAGACCGTTCCGCCCTCGACGGAAGCAGCGCGCATCTGGTCAGCCGCCGTCCGCTTGGCGTCAACCATGGTTCCACCGACTACTAGCGTGGCCTCGCCTTCCACCATGATGAACACATGGTTGGTATGGTCGTGATATTCAACCTCGCCAGCGCCCCGGCGTTGCGCCAAAACAACCAGGCCCGGATCGCTCACGATTGGTCCGCCTTTGGACATCACTTCCGTGACCTTGTCGTGCCCGATGTAGTGAACCGCCGCCGGGACACCGCTGCCGAGCGAGACCGCAGCCTCGATGAACAGAGCTGCCGTCGTTAACAAGGCCGTTCGCCTTAGTAGAGTCCTCATTTCTCTTCTCCCCTCTAGTAAATGTTCTTAGTTTAGGCCGGGCGATGCGCCCGCAGAAACGAATGGATCTGGCGCACGGCCAGCGGAATCCGCTCCTTGGGCTCCTTCCACGGGAAGATGCTCACTTCGGCCTTGGGCGCGAGCATCGCCGCCTCCATGGCGACGGTATAGGGATGTTGCGGGATATCATCCGGCAGGATGAGTACGGGCGTTTGGGAGTTACGCACGAAGTCGCGTGTCACGGTGAAAACAAAGTCCGCGTTGGTGCGGTACATCTTGGTCAGAAATTTATCGACCGTCTCCATCGTGATGTCGGGCCTTCGCTTGACCAATTCCGGCCCCCATCCCTTCATATTGGTGTCATAGAAGAGGTCGCGCATATCCGGACGCGATCCACTGGGCTGCGCCAGCACGCCTGCGACAACGCGATCAGGCGCCCTCCTCAAGAGGTTCCAGATAAAGGGACCGCCAATGCAGAAGCCCAACACCATGAACTTCTCGATGCCCAGATGATCCATCAGACCGAGATGGTCATCGGTATAGGCGTCCCACGGCCGGTCGATCTCAAGCGGGCCAGAGGACTGGCCGCCATTGGCATTGCGCAGGTCCGCCGCGATGCAGCGATATTCTCCCTTGAACTCCTCGATCGGATGAAAAGGACTGCCGCTGGTCAGGCCGGAGATCGTCGAATTCAATCCCCCTCCGGCGATGAGCAACAGTGGGAAACCCGAACCAGCCTCCTCATAGTGGATGCGAACCGAGCCCTTTTCGTAAAAGGGCCCTTGGCCAGACTGCTGAGCAAATAGCTGTGGCACGGCTGCCATCGCCGTCGCCGCGGCGCCCGTTGCCAGTATGGTGCGTCTTGTCGAATCCATTATCGGTACCCTCCTTGAGCATTCTCACTGCCGATGCATGAGGCAGATTCAGATATCATCCGAAGCGCGGAAGGATTTTAGCACAGGTTCTCTTGGCATCCGGCGTTGGGGTGCGCCCTCCGAGCTAAAATTCTTGTGTGCCGCTGGTTTCAATCACGCGCCTGCGCGTCCGGTCTTGGCGATATGTGGTGCCGTTTCTTGTCTACGCGCTGCGCGCTTCCCGTCAGGCAAGAAATGCCCCGGGGAATATCGGGATGTCGTTACTTCGCGACGCTCACAACACTTACTGGACTGCACCGTCTGGACGACAGAATCCGCAATGCGGGCCTTCATGCTCGCGGGGTCCCACGGGAAAGTGATGCGCCGGCTGTTGGAGTGGTGCGATGAAGCTGCGCTTGTCCATTGGCAACAGGAGACCGGCCAACAGCCTCACTGGCACGAAGCGCATCGACGGCTTCAAGTTGAGGGGAGGCGATCCAAGGTGAACCATCCATCTCCCGCTCAGGAAAGTTTTGAAATCCCGCCGCCGAAATTGGGCGCCTGAGCGAACCTCTCACTGGTCCGCGTAGAGCTTTACCAGCTGGTACAGGAACGCCCGCCCCTCATACACGGACTTCACCCGGATTCGCTCGTTCAGACCGTGGATGTTTCCGCTATCCGGGTCCTGGAAGAGGCCTGTTATCCCATAGGTTGGGATACCTGCGGGATTCAGGAACTGGGCGTCCGACGCGCCTGGCTCAAGGGCGGGAACAATGGGGACGCCAGGCCACATCTCATCCGCCAGCTTCTCGATCGGCTTCAGAATCCGCGGCGTCAATGGAGTTGGTTCCGCGACAGGCCCTCGAACCTCCGGAATGGTAACCGAGACGGCGGGATCATCGACGATCTTGACCAGTTGAGCCAGGACCACATCGCGCGACACGCCGGGAAAGATGCGGCAGTTGATGTTCGCGGTCGCCCGCTGTGGTAACGCGTTGGTCGCGTGGCCGGCGGAAAGCATGGTTGCCACGCAGGTGGTGCGAAGCATGGCGTGCCAATTTCGGTCCTGGTCCAGCACCGCAACCGAAGCGGCGTCATTCGGATTTGCGACCACGGCGGCCATGGCCTCACCAGCCTTGCCGCCTACGATTTTCGACATGCCGGTGAAATAGGCGCGATTCGCTTCGTTCAGTTGCACGGGAAACTCGTAGCGGCTTACCCGGTCGACGGCGCGAACCAGGTGATAAATGGCGTTATCGGGTACCGGGCGTGAGCTATGGCCTCCAGGATTGGTCGTCTCCAGCACGAAGTTCTGGGAGGTCTTTTCGGCGGCGAGAATTTCGAGCGCGACTCGGTGGCCCTGTGCATCGAGATCGCCGTCGACGCCTTCGGTCAGTGCAAACTCAGCATCAATCGCCTCGCGCTCGTGCGTGGCCAGCCAGCCTGCGCCGTTCAGCGCGCTGTTGGTTTCTTCACCGCATGTCAGCGCCAATTTGATGGAACGCTTCGGTCGAAATCCCTCTTCGCGATAACGGACCATATTGTCGACCCAAATGGCGGCCTGGGCCTTCATGTCGTTCGTTCCGCGAGCATAGAAGTATCCGTTTTCCTCGATGAGGGTGAAGGGGTCGCGCGTCCAGTCCTCCCGCTTGGCCTCGACCACATCGACATGAGCGAGCATGAGGATCGCCTTGGCTTTTGGATCGGAGCCGTGGAGTACGGCCAGGAGGCCGCCTTCCTTGGGATGTCCTTCGGGGACGAACATACGCACGTCCCGGTCTGGATATCCGGCGCTCGTCAGTCGCGCGGCCATGCGCTTTGCAGCCAGGGTGCAGTCGCCGGCTGAAAGGGTTGTATTGGTCTCGACGAGTTCCTTGTAGGTTTCGCGAAACCGTTCCAGCCTTTGTCGCCAGACTGCGCGTATCCTGGTCGGGCGCCGACCTAGCATTGCGAGCGCTGCCAATGCGGTCAGACACTCAATCCGCTTCATTTTCTGACTCCCAAACTTGATCTCCTGTTTCAGCGAGCGTGAAGCCTTAAACTGTAGCAGAAGCACCGAACCTACCATTAGGTTATGTCCTACCAAATCGCAAATGCGGACGGCCGCACTGGTCATGCTTCGTCTACCCTTCGAGTTGAGATCAATCTCGGTCTCAAAAAGGGTTACAGCGGGTCCGTGCAAGACAGGCAGGAGGTCTTGGATTTCATTACGACGATTCACGAGCACGCTCTAAGGAAAGCTGCCAACTTCATCACGTTTGTCGTTACGGATTCCGTGCTTGTGTATGGTTACGAGGAGAACGGCCAACCGAAGACTCAGCACGAGCCGGGGCTTTGCCTCACCAGCGACAAATCGCCACTCTATGCCTCCGACATGTCGAATGACGAATGGAAGGAACTGGTGGAAGTCTATGCCCATGCCCTCGGAGAACATTTCGAGCAGGAACACGTCTTTGTGACGTATCTTCCGTCTGAGGTCAAGATTTTTCAACGCTACTAATGGGGCTGGGCCATTGAAGATCGCCACTTTCAACATCAACAACATTAATAAGCGTCTGCACAATCTCACGGCGTGGCTCTCTAGGGCGCAGCCCGACGTCGTTTGCCTCCAGGAGCTCAAGGCAGAGCAGCAAGCATTTCCGGCAAGTACCCTTCGTGACCTCGGCTATCGCGGAGTCTGGCTAGGCGAACGCTCCTGGAACGGCGTGGCGATCCTGGCACGGGAGTCCGAACCCGTGCTGACGCGATCCAGTTTGCCTGGAAATCCTGGCGATCGCCAGGCGCGCTATATCGAAGCGGCGGTAAATGGTGTACTGATCACTTCCCTCTATCTGCCGAACGGAAATCCTCAACCCGGCCCCAAGTTCGATTTCAAATTGGCCTGGTTCGAACGTTTAATCGAGCACGCCGCGGAACTCATCACGGCCGGCGTGCCGGTCGTCTTGGCCGGCGACTACAACGTCGTACCGGCTGTGCAGGACATCTATCCAACTCGATCTCTCGACAACAACGCGTTGATTCAACCTCAGAGTCGCCAGGCGTATGCTCGGCTGCTGGCGCAAGGGTGGACGGACGCTCTGCGAAAACTGCAACCCGATGGGCCGCTCTGGACGTTTTGGGATTACGAGCGGAATCGGTGGCCTTTAGACAAGGGGATGCGGCTGGATCATTTCCTCCTCTCCCCAACGCTGAGCGATCGGCTCGTGGACGGGGGTGTAGACCGCTGGGTTCGCGGTGAGGAAAACGCGAGCGACCACGCCCCCGCTTGGATACTCCTCGATAGTTGATTCAACATTTCCCGCGACTCCTACGTCAGTCTTATTTAAGGAGATTGTTTTATGCATACTCACGCAGTGCCGTTCATCGCCTGTAGCTTGGCTTCGGTCTGTCTATTAGCGGCGCCCCAGGAACAAGGCGCTCGGCAAAACGATTTCTCTCATGTGGTTCAGATCAAGAAGACCTATGTCCGTGCCGGGGACATGATCACGATCGACCAGGTCCTGGGCCCTTCCGAAGAGCGAGTGGTCGGTAAAACCTACGAGGTGACGGGTACGTACAAACTCGCTTCCCGAGACAAGGCGATGCTTGGTGCTTTTGTCACGATTTCGTCGCACGATCGGGATATTCATCCGGAGTCATTACCGGACCAGAAAATCTTAGTTTCCAAAGGTCAAGGCAATTTCACGCTGCGATTACACCTTTGGCAGAATGGCGCTCCTCACGTGAGCTTCTACCCCTCCCAAGGCGGAGCATCGTTCGGCGGGGTTTACTTCTGAGTGCGCCTCGGCATTTTACGTTCACCGTTCACAACAGCAGGGAAGTCCTTTACCTCGTCGTTCACCTCGGCGATGAACCGGCCTTGCTCTGTTTCGTGTCGCCCAGCGTGGTTGCGCCGCCGAATTCGACCGAACCGGCATCTTCTGACTGCCAGAACTCGTGATTCGAGAGCCCAGGCAGTTCGTCGAGAAAACATCTCGGATCCGCAGGATCGGACCCTGGCGGCGTATGATGAAGAGGTGAAACTGACGATCGAACTTGATCGGGAGGAAGACGGGCGTTGGATCGCGGAGACGATCGAACTGCCGGGCGTAATGTGCTACGGCAGCACCCGAGATGAGGCGATCAGCAATGCAGAGCGTCTTGCCATTGAGGTAATCGCCGACCGCATCGCCCACGGTGAGCTTCCATCGTCGTCGCTCGGCGTCTCCTTCACAATTCCGGATGAGCAACTGGCCCGCCAGTAAAGCGAGGCGGGTTCTCGCTGCATTGGAGAGGATCGGCTGGCGAGTGAAGCGTCAACGTGGTTCTCATCGGCTACTGACTCGTCCAGATTGGCCAGATTACGAGTTCAGCTTCCACGATCAAGATGAGATCGGGCCGCGGATGTTAGCGAAGATAGCGAAGCGGACCGGATTGAGACCGGAAGACCTCTAGTTTCTGACGCTAGGTCCAGCTAGGTCTAATAGAGGCGATCTCTCGAATTTCGATCCCGAGTCCGAATCGGAACGGGGAATCTTTATGGCATTCATATTTTGTCAATGCGCGCGATTACTGACTACACGACGAAGTGGAAGCCTGTTCTCCGGCGCCTAACTCTACGCCGCCGTGTAGACTATGTTTGTCGTGGAGAAGCGTGCGTATGAAATCGACGGAGAGGAGTTCTCTACGCTCGAAGCCTTCTACGATCAAATATCAAGTAAGCTCATCCCGAATGCGAGATGGGGCCGGAATCTCGACGCTTTCAACGATATTCTCCGAGGAGGTTTTGGGACGCCGTCCGGCGGCTTTATCCTTCGGTGGAAGAATTCACAGGTTTCCAGGGAAAGACTCGGGTACGAAGAGACCGTCCGCCAACTTCGGGCACGAATGCTTAGATGTCATTCAACGGCCCGTAGCCGAGTCGCCCAGGAACTGTCTGGTGCCGAAAAGCACCAAGGCGAAACCGTTTTCGATTGGCTAGTGGGGATTATACGGATTCACTGTGCTGGAGGCACAGAACAAGAAGACGGGGTCGAACTCGAACTTCGTTAATACTCCGTTGAGAATTGGCGCCCGATTTCCGTCTCAGCCTAAGCCGGCTGATGCGCCTTCAGAAACGAATGAACCTGCCGCACCGCCAGAGGAATTCGATCCTTCGGTTCTTTCCAAGGAAAGATGCTCACCTCAGCCTTGGGCGCCAGCATCGCGCACTCCATCGCGACAGCGTACGGATGCGCCGGAACCTCGTCCGGCAAAACCAAGATCGGGTTCTGGCAGCTACGCACGAAATCGCGAGTCACGGTGAACACGAAGTCCGGATTCGTTTCGAACATATTAGTCACAAATTGATCCGTCGTCTGCAGCGTGATCTCGGGCCGCTTGGCGACCAGCGCCGCGCCCCAGTTCTTCCAAAATGTGCCCGGGTACTTCGGGTCGCGCATTTCCGGACGCCAGCCCACCGGCTGCGCCAGCACCGCCGCGGCAACCCGATTGGGCGCGCGCTTCAGCAGACTCCAGATGAAAGGGCCCCCAATGCAGAAACCCATCACCATGAACTTGTCGATCCCCAGATGATCCATCAAGCCGAGCTGGTCGTCGGCATAGGACTCCCACGGCCGCTCGATCTCCACCGGGCCGGTGGACTGGCCGCTTGGCGCATTGCGCAGATCCGCCGTGATGCATCGATACTGTCCCTTGAATTCCTCGATCGCATTAAATGGCGAGTTGCCGGAAAAAAATCCAATGGTCGAGTTCAACCCGCCGCCCGGAATCAGTAACAGCGGGAAGCCGGAACCAGCTTCCTCATAGTAGATGCGAACCGGGCCGCGTTCATAGAACTTTCCGGCCGATTGCTGGCCAAATACGTGCTGCACGGCCGTGCTTGCCGCTGCCGCAGCTCCCGCTGCCAGTATGGTGCGTCTCGTCGAACCCATAATTAATGCCGAATCTGCGAGCTGATATTCTTCGTCTCGTAGACCTCGCAGTTGCCGCGCTCCGGCACCAGGCCCGCGTTGGGATTGGCGTTGCGCCGTACCACTCGTGTCGGATACACATACGGCTCCGCCAGCACCTCAGGATCTTCCACCGTGACGTCATAGAGCAGCGCATCGCCTTCCCGCTTAAATCGCTCCACCACCCGCATCTGATCGGAGTGGAAGAACCCACCGCGCCCCAGCCAGGTGCTATCCACGAACGAAATGGAGTCCAGCACCAGCGTGTCGCCGTCCCAGTGCCCTACGGTATAGCCCATATACGTCGACTCAAGCGCCTTCTTCTCATCGAACTTGCGGCCGTCGGTCGGGATCACGCGAAACTCGCCATATCCGCCGCCTGCATCGCCTCCCGAATAGAGAAGCGTAACATCGTGGTCGGTCTGATAGATGCGCCGGGGCGGGCCCTCCCGCGGCACTCCCAGGGGCTGGCAAGTCATCACCGGGTCATACTTGTTGGTCCACATATCCAGCTCTTGAACTTTGTCCCAGTGCTCCGGCTTGTAAATTGGACGGCCCAGATTCCCGAACCGCGACGGCGAGTAGAGCTCAAAATCTTCCGTCTGATTGGTGTTCCGGTTACTGTCCGCGGACTGCCAGGGACTGCGCCGGCGTCCTCCGCCGTTCATGTAGTTCCCGATCCAGTCGTTCCAGGCCCAGCTGCCGGACAGGTCCGGATGCTCGCCCAGCCGCGGCGTGGGTTTCGACTTGTCTACGGGAGGCTCCGTCTTCGCCATCACACCCTGTGGGAGCTTCCCAGTGACCTGCATGGCCGCCTTCACGCTGGCCGGAACGGGCGCAACCACATATACGTTGCCCGTCTCGGTCACGTTCGTTGTCAGATCGTTAATGACCGCGCCGTTCCGGCGCTCGACGATTTTGCCTGCATAAAGCACACCAATCTTATTCAGCGGATTGTTCCAGTCCTGATAGTCGCTGTAGGTGAACTCGACCGTCGTCGAGCCCTGCTTCACCACCACGCGATCGGTAGTAAAATTCTTCGGATCCAGGGTGGCAGTCGCGGTCGCCCCCGGAACGCCCGGAATCGGGAAGGCCAACACCGGCTTGCCGTTCTCCCACGACAGCGACGTTTTGCCCACCGTCGACGACACCATCGGCGAAAAGAGTGCCTGGGTTGGCGCCCAGCCAGAAGGTGTCCGTGGTTCCTGCCAGCGCGGCCTTGGCTGCGCCCTGGGGATTGGCCCAAATCCGGATCAGCCGCTCCTCCACGCTCTTCGGCATCGGAGTGGCGTTCCCTTTCGTCCCATCGATCTGGGCGCCGGGCGTGTCTTCGTTCCAGGCGTACAGCCCGCTGACCACCTCGACGTTCGAGTACGTTTGCCCATTCGCCCGTGTGCAGGTGTACTGAATGCGCTGGCTGAAGGTCTGATAGTTAGTGCTGGCACGATATTTCGTAAGCGTGCAGGGCTGTCCGTCCACCTGAATGCTGCCTTTGCCCTGATATTCCAGGGTTGCCACCATGTCGCGTTCATCATGGCCCTTCAGCATTCCCATGGCCCACATCCACTTGAAGAGCACGGCCTTCAGGTCTTTGGCGTCCGCCGCTGGTGTGTAGGGTTCGGCAACCGGCCCGAAAGGACCCTGCGCACCGGCTGTAAACGTTCCGCCGATCGTAGCAACGATCGCAAACGCGATCCTGGCCCAAATCATCCGTCGTCGCAAGGACATGATGGTCCCCCCAGTTGTGGAATTACTGCTTCCGTCCCGAGCCATTCTACACCGAACCGGCTCAATTCTCCACGGCGATCGCGAGCTTCTGCGTGCCGTCTGTTCCGCCCAGGCTGAACGTGAACGGCACCGTGTCGCTGGCCCCCACGGACGGCACAACCACGTTGAACTGGTAAAGTCCCACAAAGTTTGGAGCCAGCCCATCGTAGGGAATGGTGGCCTGCTTGCCGTTGAACGAGACGCTAAACGATTCGGTGAGCTTGCTCTGCGTTTGCGCCAGCTGGCCCGCTGGAATATCCGGATTTACCGAACCAAAGCCCACGCCGTAGAGAATGATGGTGTCGCCAGGCTTGGCGCGCCGGGACGTGACGCCGGAAATCGCGCCGGGCGGCAGCACGAAGGTGACCCCGTCGGGAAATAGCGCCGCCACGTACTGCGTTCCGCCGATCTTGAAACTGGCCGGCGCGAGCAGCCCTGGTTGGGTGGCATCCACTGTAACCGCGAGAGGCGTGCTGGAGCCCGCGGCCGTCGTTACCACTAGTTGTTGCGCACCGGTAGTCACTCCAGACGGAACCTGCGCGTTCATCTGCCCTTGGCTAACGAAATCGACGAACGCCGACTGGCCGCCAATGGTCACGCTGGATCCCACCAGCGTGGTGGGCGCGTTCACGCCGCTGAAATCGCTGCTCTGCCACGATCGCGGGCCAACGCCGAGATTTGTCCCGTAGATTTCGATCCAGGAACCAGGCGCGAATGTGGGGAAGGCGCCAAACGCGCTAGCGCTGATCGCCCCGCTGACCGTCGGCCCGGCCGGTTCCAGCGTGAAATGCAAGGCAAATGCGAATTCATTCGCGGTAGCGGGGTTGACACCCGCATCGGAGATGAAGCTATAAGGCTGAATCATTATTTGCTGCCAGTTGGTTTGGGGTCCGGCAGACAAGGCCCCATTGAAGCCCGAATTATAAAAGCTGGGGCCTGGCAGGATCGGGTTAGTTGCTGCCGCGCAGCAGATGGTTCCGATATTGGTCAACGGGCCCACCGGTGTTCCGTTGGCATAAAATTGGTTTGCGACCGCGTCGAAAGAGGCTGCCGCGCTCAGGGTATAGGTCAGCAAGACGATGAAGGTGGAGCCTGCGTTGTTGGCCAGCGGCCCGCCGTTCACGATTTTCATGTGGAAGATGTCCCACTCGGAATCCGCCCCTGTTGGAACTTGGTCTTGCCAAATTTTCACTGCTCCGTTGTCCACCAGCACCGGCGTCGAACTAAAGGTAGTGGTCGCGGTATAAGTATCGGGCGAGTTGCTGCCGCCGAACGTCAAGCTGGAACCAAGGGGAATGATGTGAGGCGCAGCGGTAGCGCTTGCCACGGGGATAGTGACCTTTGTCTGCGCGCACAAGTGCGACGCAAGCGCGAATGCAGCAGCCAAACTCCAGGAAAATGCTCGATTCATTCGACTCTCAGCCTCCGATTCCAACTGCCTCAGTCACCGGAATAATAGCACGCGATCTCCAATCTCCGGCTCGACGGATTTCGAACACTAGTCCTATGGTTCTTCCCAGCCATTCAGAGCCCATCATTAGGGGCGTGTAACCAGCCCGGTCCGGCATTATCCGGTATTATTCGATAGTATATAGACTGAAAATAGCTCGAGAGCTCAAAAATGGAGGTCCTACTTTGAAAGCCAATTTTGCTCTTTGCTTACTCTTGCTGGCCGGCCACAGCTCGAACGTCCTGGCACAATCCGTGGGCACGTTCACCGCGATTGGCAACATGACCGCGGCTCGGGCAGACCACACAGCCACCCTGCTCTACAATGGCAAGGTCTTGCTTGCGGGAGGTTTTAAGTCTGGATTCCCTGGTGCACCAGCCTCCGGCGCCGAGCTTTACGACCCGGCGACAGGGATTTTTACCGCGACGGGCGCCATGATGACTGGACGAACGGGCCACACCGCAACCTTGCTCGCTGACGGCAGGGTCTTGATCGCGGGTGGGTCGGGTGGAATCGGCGCAGAGCTTTATGATCCTTCCACGGGAACCTTTACCGCCACGGGCGATCTGAAGGTCGCGCAATTGAGTTGGAACACGGCCAAATTATTAGGTAATGGCAAGGTGCTCATTTCGGCTCCGGGGTCTGCGCAGCTCTATGACCCGGTATCCGGGACTTTCGCTCCGGCTGCCGCGTATGCGGAGGTGTCGCCCGGGGGCGGAAGCCCCAGTTGGTTGCAAACGGCGACTTTGCTTGCGGACGGCAGGGTCCTGCTCACTGGGAGCACCGCTGCTGCCGCATGGACCGAGATCTACGATCCCCGTGTGGATGCGTTCAGCGTCACCGGGAATCCGAAAGCCTGGTACGACGTTTGGACAGCGACCCTGCTTCCGAGTGGCAAAGTCTTATTTGTCGGCAACGACGAAAATGATGGACTTCAGGCCGACGCGGAAGTGTACGACCCTGCAACGGGAACATTCAGCGATGTCGGGCCCGCAAGAGATCCCCACCAGTTCGCGGCCGCCGCGCTACTCCCGGATGGAACAGTTCTGATCACAGGCAGTCAACTCCCCGGCGGCAATGGCGATGTCGCTTCCGAACTCTATGCGCCGGCAACCGGTACATTCTCTGCGGCCGGTAACATGATCAGGCCCCGCCATGAGCACACGGCTACCTTCCTTTCCGATGGCACGGTCCTGATCGCTGGCGGCTACAGCGTTTGGCCTTCTGCGACGGCGAGCGCCGAACTGTATCGTCCAGCAGTGTTGGTATCTGCGCCGTCGCTATTCTCCCTCTTAGGGGACGGGCAGGGACAGGGCGCGATCTGGCACGCTGCGACGGGACAGATCGCTTCAGCTGCGACGCCCGCCGCCGCCGGTGAGGCCCTCTCCATGTACACCACCAACCTGGCTGACGGGAGCGTGATTCCGCCGCAAGTAGTGATCGGGGGCCAGTTGGGCGAAATCCTGTTTTTTGGCAACGCTCCAGGGTACCCGGGTTTCAACCAGGTCAACTTCCGCGTCCCGAGCGGGGTAGCGCCGGGATCTGCTGTGCCCGTTCGCTTGACCTATCTTGGCCGGGCGAGCAACGAAGTTACCATCGGCGTGCAGTGACACCTTGTTCGCCCTCAACGTAGGCCTAGGGTGGCAAAGGGGACTGCCCTGCGCTCATAGATAGCGCCTGGAGCGGGTCTCCTCAAAGCTGCTCGCTGTATCTCGACGGCGCCGCGTCCGGCCTACCGGGTACTGGGTGTGTGTGCTAGTCGTGCGCACCCACGAACGCCGTGTGCATTGCGTGTAGCTTGTCCTCATCCGCCGGACTCAGATTGTGCGGCCCCAGCTCGATGTCAACGCGCTCTACCGTTCCAGTGAATGGAAAGGGTGGTTTATAGGCATTGCTGACGGGCGAGCCCGTGTCCGATCCCAGGCCGAAGGTGTCAATTCCGAAGCGCCCGGGAACCGTGTGCTCAATGCGGGCCCGGCCCACTTCCTTGCCGTTGATTCCGATGACTGCCTCACCGCCTTTGCCCAGGCCGCCGCCATCGTAAGCGAACTCCACTGTGACGCTGGACTTGCCGGCCGGAACCGGAATGTTCGAAACCAGGTTGGTACGCTCGCGCTCGAACCAGTTGTAGTGATAGACCAGTTTGCCGTTCTGAACGTAGAGTGCATAGCCAGCCGAAATGCCCCCTTCCGCCAAAATCACGCCTTCGCCACCGGCGGGCATATCGATCTGCGCCGTGATCCGGTGCGAAACGTTCTTCGTGTTCGGCGCAGCAGTTTCGGCCAGCCGGGAAACGCCGCTATAGTAAGTGAATTTGGTGCGCTTGGGGTCCGATCCGCCTGGTGACGGTTTCGGCACAAAAGCCCGCCCAATGCCCCGATCGTCAAAGGGGTAAACGTGGTTCTTCGCCGCCTCCTCATCGAAGATCGCTTTCAGCTCCGCAAGCTTGTCCGGATATTTGGCCGCCAGGTCGTTGCCTTCGCTGAAGTCCTCGTCGAGGTTATATAGCTCCCACTTGTCATTCTCCCAATGGCCTGGAGCCAGGTCCTGACGCCAGGGCAGCGTGTGCTGCGCGCAGGCGATCCAGCCTTTGTCATAGATGGCCCGGTTGGTGAAGATCTCGAAGTACTGTCGATCGCGCACGGCGTGGGCCTTGGCGTCGTCGAAGGTCGAAGCGATGGTCACGCCATCCATCGGCTTCTGGTCGACCCCGTTGACATTTACCGGCGCCGGGATGCGCGCCACGTCCAAAATCGTGGGCACGATGTCGATCAAGTGGGCGAACTGATTACGCATTCCACCCATGTCCTTAATCTTCGCCAGCCAGGAGACCACCATCGGGTTGCGTGTCCCGCCCAGATGAGACGCAACTTGCTTGACCCACTGGAACGGAGCATTGCCGGCCCACGCCCAGCCGACAGGGTAGTGCGGCTCGGTGTGCGGCCCTCCGATGTCGGCGAGGATTTTCATATTGTCCGCCAGGGAAGATGGGATTCCGTTGAGATTCATCACTTCGTTGGCCGTCCCCGAAAAGCCTCCTTCGGAACTGGCGCCGTTGTCGCCCACGATGAAAAAGATGAGCGTATTGTCGGCGTCCGGCAGTTCCTGGACGGCTTCCAGCAGGCGGCCGCATTCGTGGTCCGCGAATGACAGATAGCCGGCAAAATTCTCCATGAACGCTGCAAACAACGTTCGTTCATCGGCCGATAGCGAATCCCAAGGCTTGACCCACTCGGGACGTGGCGTCAGGAGAGTATCGGGCGGGATGATCCCCATTTTCAGTTGACGCTGATAGGTTTCCTCGCGCACGGCGTCCCAGCCGGCATCGAACATGCCCTTGAACTTCTCGCGCCAGTCGCGCGGTGAATGGTGCGGAGCGTGGGCCGCGCCGGGGGCGAAGTAGAGGAAGACGGGCTTCTGCGGCGCGACGGATTTGTTGTAGCGCAGCCAGTGGATCGCCTTGTCGGTCATGTCCGTCATGAAGTGATAGCCCTCTTCGGGCGTCTTGTCCGGCTCTACAGCCACCGTGTTTTCGAACAGCACCGGATACCACTGGTTGGTCTCGCCGCCGATGAAGCCGTAGAAGTAGTCGAATCCCAATCCCGTCGGCCAGCGGTCAAACGGGCCTGCAACGCTGCTCTCCCAATCGGGCGTATTGTGGTCCTTGCCGAACCACGAAGTGCTGTAGCCGTTGCCTTTCAACACCTGGCCGATGGTTGCAGTTGTCTTCGGGATCTCGCAGTTGTAGCTCGGGAAGCCAGTCGCCCACTCAACCAGAAAGCCCGAGCCGCAATTGTGGTGATTGCGCCCGGTGAGCAGCGCCGCGCGCGACGGCCCGCAGATCGCCGTGGTGTGGAAACGGTTATAGCGCAGCCCGCGCGCCGCGAGTTTGTCGAGCGACGGCGTTGGCACTGGCCCGCCAAATGTGCTGACCTGGCCGAACCCCACGTCGTCCAGCAAAATGACTACGACGTTTGGCGCGCCCTCCGGTGGCGCTGGAACGCTGGGCCAAGCCATTTCGGACTCAAGATAGGTCTTGCCAATCTTGCCCTGAAATGGCGGTTCCGGCAAAGGCAGCTTAGAGCGATCGCGGTCTGCCGCAGTGTTGGACTTCTCCGTTGCCATAACTTTCAATCTCCATTTTCTTCAAGGCTTCATGATGGAATGAATTCACGCTCGGCATCGCCGCTTTCGCTTTGCTCATTTCAAAAGTTCAATGGGCGGCAGCGGCCAACTCTTGTCGAAATAGGCCTCCGTCGGCGCGTAGAGGCGAAACAGCGTGAACCACCCGCGGCCCGGAACCGTCGGAATCCAGTTCTTCTCGAATCCCTGGGGTGCCGTCGGCCCCATGTAGATATCCACCGAGCCGTCTGCATTCTTCTTGAGGTCCAAGCGAGACGAGCGGTCCACAATCTCTTCCTTGTTAACGATGAAGCTGCGAGTGTCAACGTCGTAGAGCGTAACCGACCAGAACTGCTTGGCGGGAGCGTTGGCCGGCACGCGCAGGCGATAGCTCTGCCCGCCATCGAACCGGCTGCCGTCCTTTTGAAGCTCGTAGGCGCCCAGATACGCCGAGCCGACCCCCGGGGTCTTGCTGACCATTCCCTTGCTGGTAGTCACCGCCTGGTAGAAGTAGTCGGTGCGCTCGTCGAGTTGGCTGAAATACTTCGTCTCCTGGCTAGGATCCAGCGTGATGACGTATCGCCAGTTCGCGTCAGGGCGGTAAAGAGAACCCTCGGCGCGGTTGCTGAAACTGATGGCCATCGCCATCGATTCACCAACAAAGGTCGCCTCCTCAAGCAGCTTCTGCTGGCGAGCGTCAGGTTTGAAGGGCTTGCCCTTCTCTAGCCCGAGAGGCACGAGCATCGCCATGAAGAAGCGGTCGCGCTCTTCCACCAGCTCACGGTTGAGAATGTCGGCCAAGCGCTCCCAGTAAGCGAGCCCGCGCGGCGGCACTTGACTCCACTGGCGGCCTTCCGGACTGAGTACGCGCGTAGCGGGCGGGTTGTCCTTCTTGCTGTACGGATAGATTCGCAATTGCTTGATCCATGCCTCCGCTTTCACCGGATCAGGATGTAGTGCTCGGGTTCCGACCAAAATATTAAATGTCGGCGACCGCAAAACCTGATAGCCTTCCGCCTGCATGTTCGGAGAATCGGGGGCCAGAATCAGATAACGTCCGCCCTCGCCCTTGTCGGGGCCGGGTAAGCCGGTGTCGGTGATCGGCCGCTGCCAGAAGTCGAGCACACCTCCGCCGCTTGGGCCTGCCGGAACTTCTACGACCAGCGCACCAGTCTCAGCCAGATTGGGGAAGGCGATAATGTAGGGCGTAGTGGCGTTGGGCGTCAAGACGCCGAGCTTGTCCTTGACGGACAGGTAGCGAACGTAGTCGAGATTGCCGGCGTCCAAGCTCTTAGCGACGGATTGCTGCCACTGGGCAAACCCGACGATCGGCAACCCCCAGATGTACGCTTGGCAAGCGCGCTGAAAGTCGAGTTCGTCATACAGTTTCGTGACGGCAGCTTTTGAGGGAAAGCCCTGCTCCAACTCGATCTTCCCGATACGCGTGTCTCTCGTTTCCTGAAGCGTGGGCGTGGACTGCGCCCAGAATCCAGGAGCCTTCCAGGCGCCGCTCAGTACTTCCGCGTCCGGTATGTAGAGGCGGAGCATTGCGTAAAATGGTCCGGCCGGCGCCGGCAGCCAGTTTGATTCCTGGGCGTCCCCAGGTGAGTCTTTCTGGACGTACAAGGTCAGGGAGCCGTCGTCACCATATTTAAACGACTCCAGCATGGTGGAGTTGAGCAGATAGCGCTTGATGGGATTGGCCACCAGGAACTGGGTCTTCCCGTCGTACATTGTGAGCGACCAGAAAGACTTGGCTGGCGGGAACTGCCCTTTGGGGAAGCGCAGCGTGTAGCTGGCCTTTCCAGCGTCCAGGGGCTGACGATCGATGTCAATGAAGTAGGGGAAGTAAATCGCCTCCGCGCCTGAGTTGCCATAGAGACCCAGCTTGGCGCCGATGAAACGATAAAGGTAATTGTTCTTCAGGAACTCCCGCGTGCCGAACACGTCGAAGCTGGCAACTTCCCCGGCGTTGATCCGCTTCATTAATGCGCCAACGTCCTGCCCGACCTCTGCGATGCCGTCGGTCACCGACTTTTGCAACTCAGGAGACAATTTCGAAAAGTCGAAGATTTTTCCTGCGCCGATGTCGAGCTTCGCAAATCGTTCCATCAGGTCCTTCTCCGACGGATCCACGGGGCAGAACTGAAGCATGAAGTTCAAGTAGCTGAACAGCGCAGGCGAGGTAAGCATGTCCGCGGCCGGCGCTGGCCAGTTAACTGCGGGAGCGGGGGTGGGCGCAGGTTTGCCCAGAAACTTGCTGAGCGGTTGGGCCCGGTACCCCGCTTGAATTTTCTTGACGTTCTCCAGATCGCCGGGGTTGAACAACTGCGTCCGGAAAAGCAGATAAGCGAATTCCGTCTCGCACTGGATGACCGCCTTGATTCCCTTGGGCGCGTCTCCGCTCCAGCCAGGACCGGCAAACAGAAAATCGCCACCTTCGTTGCCGTAACCTCGCGTACCCAGGTAGGCAACGTTGAACGTATAAAGGTCGATCAGCTGGCCGGAGTAGTAGCGGCTTTCCTCGACCTTCGGCATGCTGACGACAATAGGCCCCGCGCGCAAGTCCATCCAAAGGAATGAATACGGCGTATCGGAGTTGGGTGTAACAACAAACTTGTCTTCCGGAGTCGCCACGTTCGCCAAGCTGGCAATCGAGTTAAACGGCGCCCTGTAGTCGTGGCCTGTCGTGTCCACCGCCTGCTTGTGGAGCGTCTGGTAATTAGTAACCAGAGGAAAGCCGTAAGTGTAAGCTTCCCTGGCGATTTGGCGGGCTTCCTCCGGGGAAAGCTGAGCTGGGTTTGCGGTTTTGATTAAGCTTGGCGTTACGGAAGACATGCGTTCTCCTTCATCGGGGCCGACACCCTTGCTAGGGCGAAGTTGCCCAACCAGGCACCTTCGCTGGCAAGACGATGATGAGTCCCAGGCGGCCGACTCGAAATATTCTTACGCCGAGGTTAGGCCCACAGCCGATCCCAACTCAATCTCGACGCAGTCCGCCGTTCCCCTGAACAGAAATGGCGGGGTATAGGTGATGCCGACCTTCGCTGACATCCCTATTGGCGCGCCAGGTGAACACGCATCTCAGCCTCTGTGTCTCTGATCGCCTCGCCGCTCACGTCCACGGTCGCGCTGTAAAGCGTGCCGGTGAAATTGAATGGCGGTTTGTATTTGTCCCACACCGGCGAACCGGTGTTGGCGCCGCAAACCAGACCCGCGGCAAGGCCCATGACGACAGCCATGGTGAGAGGAATGTCGCCCTGCCCTACCGGTTTGTCGTCGATGTAGAGATGGCCGCGGCCCGGAGCGCCTTTGCCATGCGGATAGTCCACCTTGCCGGTCACCTCGAACTCGAACCGTAGCTTGTGGCGTCCGGCCGGAACCGGAACGGTCGATTCAATGTGGGAAATTTGGCTGCCGACGTAATTGTAAACGTAGTGCAGATTGCCGTTCTGCACGAAGAAGGAAAAGCCGCCGGCGGCGTCGCCGTAGCAGAGCAGTATCCCCTCGGCGCCACCCTTCGGAATATCGACATCCGCCGTGATGCTGAAAGGCCGGTTCATCACATTGGGCCCGGCGTTGCCTGGCACCATCTGCGTGTTGGGATAGTAGGTGTAGCTGGACCGGGCGACCGCGATCTGTGGACGCGGGTCCATCGCTCTCAACTGGCCGCGCGAGTCGATAGGCAGAACATTATACTTGCCCGCCTCGACGTACCAGGTGCCCACCATTTCGATCAGTTTCGCGCGGTTTTCTTTGGCCAGATTGTGGTTCTCCGCGAAGTCCGTCTCCAGGTGATACAACTCCCACCCCGTTGCATCCAGCTCCGTCAGCTTGTCATAGTTGATCGGCGCGCCGAACGGGAGACCCCCTTCCTTGAAAGACGTCCCTGGCCACGGGCAGACGGCCCGCCAGCCATCGTGATAGATGGATCGATGCCCGAACATCTCGAAGTATTGGGTGATGTGTTTCGCGGGCGCCTTTGCATCGTTGAGCGCGTCGGCAAAACTGTGCCCTTCGATGGGCGATTGGGTCACACCCTTGACGGAAGACGGCGCGTCAAGACCGAGCGCCTCGAGCACTGTAGGAACCATATCGATGGCGTGGGCGTACTGCGTGCGAATCTCACCCTTCGCCTTGATTCCCTTGGGCCAATGGACGATGAACGGATCGCTTACCCCGCCGCGATAGGTCTCGCGCTTCCAGCGGCGGAACGGCGTGTTACCGGCATACGCCCAGCCCCATGCGTAGTGATTGAAAGTCGTCGGCCCGCCCAATTCGTCAATCTGCGCGAGATTCTGTTCCAGAGAGTCCTGCACATTATTGAAGAACTTATTTTCGTTCACTGATCCATGCGGCCCGCCTTCCGCGCTCGCGCCATTATCGGAGATGAACATGATCAGCGTGTTCTCCCACTCGCCGATCGTCTTCAGGAAGTTGAACAGACGGCCATAGTGGTAATCGTTCTGCGTCAGGAATCCCGCGAACACTTCCATCATGCGGGCGTAGAGCTTCTTCTCGTCGGCCGACAGCGTGTTCCAGTCCTGCACGTCGGGATCGTGGCGCGAAAGTTCGGCGTCCTTCGGAATAATGCCCAGCTCTTTCTGCCGGGCGAACGTCTTTTCGCGGTAGGCATCCCAACCGTCGTCAAACTTACCTTTGTACTTGTCCGCCCACTCCTTGGGAACGTGATGCGGCGCATGCCCCGCGCCCGGGCAGAAATACAGGAAGAAGGGCTTGTTCGGCGCGACCTGCTTGGAGTCGGCGATGAAGCTGATGGCCTTGTCCGTCAGGTCCTCGATCAGGATGTACCCTTCTTCAGGGGTTTTCGGTGGTTCCACGCTGTGGTTGTCGGAGACTAACTCCGGGTAATATTGGCTGGTGTCGCCTCCCAGGTAGCCGTAATAGCGCTCGAATCCGCGCCCTAGCGGCCAGCGATCATATGGACCCGCGGCGGACGCCTGATCCGCCGGCGTCAGGTGCCATTTGCCAATGGCATAGGTGTTGTAGCCTTTCTGGAGCAGCATCTCGGAGAGAAAACCGTTCTCGAAAGGGATGTTTCCGTTTCCGCCGGGATAACCTGTGGAACCCTCGGTGATGCAGGACATGGCGTTCGAATGATGGTTGCGTCCGGTCAGGACACAGGAACGCGACGGCGAGCACAGCGCCGTGGTGTGCATGTTGGTGAAAAGCAGGCCGTCTTTCGCGAGCTGATCGGTGTTGGGAGTCGAGATCGGGCTTCCATAGCAGCCCAAATGGCCAAAACCTGTATCGTCCTGCACGATGAACAGGACATTGGGGGCGCCGTCTTTAGCTCGTAGCGGTTCGGGCCAAGCCGGGCTGGAGACATCGAACGTCCGCCCGATGACGCCGTTGAATGCGGTTCCCGGTTTATATTCTTTAAGAGCCATATGGTTTTCCTTTTGAAACAAAATTATGGGAGGGCCAGCTCGCGATGAGACGATGAGAGAGTCTCATGCACTGACTCAATAAATTCGTCGACGCTGACGCCTGGCAGCTCTGAACAACGGGTGGTGAGGTAGATGTTGGTTGAGCGCAAACCCGCCAAGTGTGCGGCGGTCTTAGTGTGGCTCCTCGCTCTGTTGTCCGTCACTTCTTTGCGTAGTTCTGACAAATATACGCCGGTTGGAGTCGAACCGACCCTCGGCGATCTCGGTTTTTATCTGGTCAAAGACATCACGAAAGGACACTTTGCTTTTGAACGTCAGGGGGATTTGACCGGTTCGTATGCGCTCGAATGTCTCACTGGAACACCATTCGCCGAAAGGCGCAAATCGAAGAGTGACGGTGTCATGTGCGCCCAAAGTCAAAGGGCCGTGTATGGCGGGAGCTGGTTCGGAGTGTTCTGGAGTTGTGAGGAACGCGGTGATTTTGAGTTCGTTTGCGCGCGTGGGGCCAAAATTCTCAAGCGTAATGAGTACAGAAGTGGCACGAGAAATATCTGGAGTGTTTATTCCGACCTCGCCTATAAGCACATCCGCCCTTTGCGTAAGCCTAACAGACTCTTCCGCGACATCGGCGCTTCTGGACGCGGCGTTGGCGGCTTTAGTGGTTTCTATCAATCCATCGCGCATGTGCGTCGCCATAGCGTCCAAAGCATCCTTGTGACCTCGCATAGCACGCCACTGGAAGAAAGCCAACACGGCAATAGCCAGGCTAGCGACGGCAGAAAGTATGGCACTCCACTTCGACCACCAGTCGGCAGGCGCGTCATCTTTTTGTATAGCACTATCGGACTGTTGTTTCCAGGATGTTACTTCGGAAGTAAGTTGCTTGATCGCGGTAGAAATCTTGTCGGAAGCGTCCTCGTTGCGGGATGCTTCGCCCTGTTTGCCATTGGCCTTTCTTTGATTGTCCTCTGTGGTTTTCCTTGGAGCTGGACCTGGTGGCTGTGACTGTGCGTTTGAGCAGAGAGAAACAAATGCCAATATCCTCAATAGGCGCATTAGGGAGTCATTTTACACCCCAGCGACCGCAAAGGATCGTCGTGGTGGCGGTCTCTGCCATAGCGGGAAGCAGCCGAATAAGATCAAGCGGCCTCCAGGAGTTCCCGCACGCTCCACACGTGATCGGAAATCCCCGCTTCCATCGCGGGCGTGCAGCGGAGTGTTTTGTGAACGCGTCCGAAGTTGTACCAGGTGTACCAGAGCATTACAGCGGCCCAATGATTCTCAAAACGCTTACTGAAAGCATTGGTGAGTCTCGTAAAACGGCGAAGGCCCATCCTCAGCGAAAGGTTGCTGCGCTCAACGATGGACGTACAGATGCGTTCGGGATCAGGCTGTCCGAAGACTCGGACTACCTCCACGGATTGAACTTCGGCGGGGCTGTATCGCGCTTCGCCTTCTTGGGACGCACGGTACACCTTGATGAGCTTCGCGTAACCGCTGATTCGGTCATGCAAGGTGCTTGTAATGGCGGGGCCATACGGCGCGAAGCCATCGGTGGTGATTTGAAACTTGGTACGCGCGGTTGCTTGACGAAGACCTTCAATGAGTACGTCGGTGGTGGTCTGGTTGCGCTTCCCAGCCGCGATGTTAAGCACGAGTTTGCTGTGCCGTTCAATCGCAACAAAAACGTAGCAATCGCCAAAGCTCTGATCGTCTTCAGGCCGAACACGTTTTTGTTTCTTGCCGATGAAGCTGAAAACTTCGTCGCATTCCACGTCGCGGACTTCCACGTTGCGAATCTTCTCGGCCATGATGCGTTCACACTTCTCGCCAGCGAGCACCAGGAGCTTGAGAATTGTCTTTTGGTGAACTTCGGTGAGGCGAATCACACTGGATACGCTATTGCCTTCGAGCAAGAGCTTCAGGACCAGCTCGGCCTTTTCGATGGGCGGATACATGCCATCAAGGGTGTTGTCACGGGCGTCCGTGAATACCTTGCGGCACTGCGTACATTGATAGCGCTGGCGGGTTCCGCGTTTGCCGAACTTGCGGCATTCGGTACGGCAGTTGTGACAGGTCACTCGGGCCTTGAACTTTCTTCAGGCCGGGTGCACAATGGAAGGGGCGTAGAAAACCCTACCTTAGGCTTCGGTCTGAGGTCGAACCCGGCTGGTAGCTTCAACTACTCGCCGGGTTTAGTTTTTGTCAGGCAGTCTCAGAGAGACCGCAAAGATTCACTTATTCTCTTTGGCTCTGTGCGAGGCCTTGGCGAACACTCCGGGGATTTTCTTCCGGTTGGCCGGATTCATTACGTCGTCCTTTCCGCCTTCTCCAACCCAGCGGTAGCGGTTCTTCCCGTTTTCGATTTCGGAGTACAGCCATCCTTTCTTCATCAGGCGGGCAAGGACTTGATGAATGGTGGCCATTGGGTTTTTTTGCTCAAGGCTGAGGCCCTTGTTAATAAGCTCGTTACGAATTTCAACAGCCGCGAAAACACGATGGGGGTCTTCACTCAGTACTTTGACCACAGACTCGGTTATTCCAGCGGTCGGACCCAGCCAAGCGCTCTGGGCCAGCGGAAGAAATCCCTCGATACCACGTTCCAAAGCGTATATCTCGTTCTCGATGGCGTTTTTATGCTCGTAGAGCAGCTCAAGCTTGTCTTTGGCCTGTTTGATCCAGGATTCGTAGTTAAATTTCATCTATATGCCTAAATCAAAATTATCACAACAACTATCACATGTCAACAATAAAAACGAGTCTTCGGGGTGGAATTCCGTGATAGCTGACGCAGAAGAGGAATTACGGGCGTTGGCTAAGCGGAGAATTGCCCTAAAAGCATCGGTTCAGTTGTTCAAGAAAAAGATGGAAGCGGGCGAGCCGCTACCAGAGGGGCTTAATGCATCAACGCAGAATTAGCGCCATGTCGATCAACCAAAATGTATCCGACTACCGAACAACGCGTGGGCGGTCCATGTGGGAATATGAATCTATCATTTCGAACCACGATTCGCGGAGGTCCCTCGCGCTTGTCGCGCTAGCGCTGGCATTCACGTCCGCCTGTGGCTGGCGATCGCAACAATCCGTTCACGCGCGACAGCCCCACTACTCGCCTAGGCTTTTCCAGCCGCTCCATCGTCCAGGAACGCGATGCGGAGTCCAAATATGTCGCCCAGCTTTCCATCGACTCGATTTCCCGCTTCCACAAAACCATAACCAGCCGGCCCCATATCGCCGGGACTCCCGCATCCATGGCCGTTGCGGAAACTATTCGTAAGGGATTGGAGAGCGCGGGATTGGAGACGGAAGTCCACGAGTTCCAGGTCTATCTCTCGACGCCGAAATCGATCAGTGTCGATCTCGTCGAACCCACCAAAGAACCGATCAACGTGCGAGAGCCGGCCAATCCGTTGGACCCCGACTCGGGAAATCCGGAGTTAGTTCCAGCGTTCGTCTCTTATTCCGCCTCGGGCGAAGTCCAAGCGCCGGTGGTCTACGTGAATTATGGATTGCCTCCCGACTATGCCAAAGTGGAAGCCGCCGGAATCGACGTGAGAGGCAAAATCGTGATGGCTCGCTACGCCCGCAGCCATCGGGCTGTAAAGATCCACACCGCGCAAGAGCACGGGGCCGCCGCCATCATCATCTATAGCGATCCCGCCGACGACGGCTATGCCAAGGGACTTGCATGGCCGGAAGGCCCCTGGCGCGCCGACTTTCAATCCCAGGATGGCAACGGAAAATACAGTTGGTTCTGGCATGGCGATCCGCTATCGCCGGGTGTAGGCGCGCGCGCCGATTCGAAAGTGCTGGACCCAGCCACCGCTCCCACACTGCCCCGAATTCCCGCGATTGTTCTGTCCTACAAAGAGGCGGCCAAGATCCTCGGGCAATTGCGCGGTCCGGCCGTTCCAGCCGGTTTCCAGGGCGCGCTGCCATTCACATATCGTTTGGGAGCCGGACCCGCTGTGGTCCACATGAACGTACAGATGGATGCCAGCCGAAGGCCCATTCGCGACATCATCGGCGCGAATCCGTGGACGAAATCCGGATCGCTGGGTGGTGCTCGGCACTCATCATGACGCATGGACTTTCGGCGGCATGGACCCGGGCAGCGGAACGTCGGGCGTCTACGAAACCGCGCGAGCTCTCGGCGCATTGGCGAAGCAGGGCTGGACTCCCGAGCGCTCCATCGTGTTCGCTTTTTGGGATGCCGAAGAGCCCGGACTGGTTGGGTCCACCGAGTACGCCGAAGCGTTCGAGAAAGAGCTGCGCCAAAAAGCCGTGGCCTACATCAATACCGACCTGTTCATGCAAGGCCACTTCTTCGGCGGCGGAACGCCGTCGTTGCGGGATTTTCTGGTTCAGGTCACGGAAGATGTGCCGGCGGTGAGCGGGCACGGCACTGTCCATGATGAGTGGCCCAAGGGTCCGAAGAATTCCGAAGTCGAACTAGCGGCTTTGGGAAGCGGTGCAGACTTCGTGGCGTTCCAGGATTACTTGGGCCTGCCAACTCTATCGGTCCAGTACGATTTTGAAGGCAGCTACGGCCCCTATCATTCCAACTATGACTCGCGCTATTACGTCGAGCATTTCAGCGACCCTGGCTTCCATGTCGCGCGGACGCTGGCGCAAGTCTTCGGCGTCAGTGTGATGCGTCTGGCCGACGCCGCCGTGCTTCCTTACCGCTACTCGCATTACGCGCACAAGATCTCGGAATTTCTGGACGACGCGAGTACATGGGGCGCTGTGAAACTCGATTTGGATCGCTCGAAGGCGCTGGCGGCCGAGATCGCCAAACGGTCTGAAGCGCTGGAACGGCGCATCGACGAAAATGTCGAGCGCGGACGCTGGCCGGATACATCCACCGCAGCTCTGAACGATCACCTGACTCACCTGGAACAGGATTTATTGGACGAAAGCGGCAGCCCCGCCGAGCACTGGTACCGGCACGTGATCTACGGCTGGAATATCTATTCGTTGTACGACGGCCAGCCATTGCCCGGACTGGCGGAAGCTATACGATTGAATGATCCCGCGCGAGTGGCGCAAGAGACGGCGCGGATCGAGAACGCGCTTGCGCCGCATGCTAGCGGAACTGCGTCAGGCAGGAGGCTGATTGGCAAAACGCTCGGAAAATATCACGAGACGGGCGCGTTATCGCGCGAGCTTTACGAGCGGGCGTTGCGCGTCATGCCCGGCGGCAACACGCGGCACTCCGTCGCGCTGGCTCCTTACCCGATTTATGCCCGCAGCGGCAGCGGTTGCCGCATCACCGACGTGGAGGGCGAAGAGCGAGTCGATTTCCTGAATAACTACACGTCGCTGATTCTTGGACACGCGCATCCTGAGGTGACGGAAGCGGTACAACGCCGCGCGGCGCTGGGAACCGCGTTCACCATGCCGACTCCCGAAGAAGTTGATCTGGCCGAGTTGATCACCGGACGCGTCTCCTACGTAGAACATATCCGCTTCTGCAATTCCGGCAGCGAGGCTGTGATGCTGGCCGTCAAGGCGGCGCGCGCTTTTACGGGAAGGCACAAAATCGCGAAGTTCGAAGGCGCCTATCACGGAATCTACGACTACGTGCAGGTCAGTGAAGGTCCCACGCCGGACGTTTGGGGCGAAGCTGACGCTCCCGCTTCGATCACCGAACCCGGCACGCCCGACAGCGTGGCGCGCGACGTTGTAGTCCTACCGTGGAATCATGCTGGACGCCTGCCGCAAACTGATCGAGCGGCACAAGAACGATCTTGCCGCGCTGCTGGTGGACCCGATGCCCTTGGGAATCGGCATGATTGCGCCGCGGCCGGGATTTCTGGCGTGGCTGCGCGAAGAAACGGCACGGCACGGAATTCTTCTGATCGCCGACGAGGTTCTGAATTTCCGCCTGGATTATCACGGCGCTTTTCACGCCCACGGCATCACGCCGGACCTGACGACTTTCGGAAAGATCATCGGCGGCGGATTTCCGGTGGGTGGCGTAGGAGGATCGCGCCGCGCCATGTCGGTCTTCGACCACACCGGTGCGCTCAAAGTGCATCATGGCGGAACCTTCAACGCCAATCCGGTCACCATCGTGGCGGGCCTGGAAACCATGCGGCGGATGACTCCGGAAGCTTTTGCGCGGCTCAATGGTCTAGGCGAGTACGTTCGCGACCGCCTGCGCCGTTTGTTCCGCGATACCGGCAGATCCGCGCAAGTACTGCGGCGCCGGATCGATGTTCCTCGCGCATCTTACCGCCGCAGAACTGGTCGATTTCCGATCGCTGCGCGGCTTCTCGCGAACCAGCCCGGTCTATACAAAACTGTGTCATAAACTGCTCGAATATGGCTTTATCTTGTCCCCCAGAGGCATTTTTGGTTGTTTATCGACACCTATGGGCGAGTCCGAGCTGGACGGATTCGTGGAAGCATTGGGCCGCGCGTTGAGCGAGTTGGATGCAAACAGCTGATTCCACTAGCTCCGGCCTCCAGCAAAGTTTAGGCCTCTTCGATTCCACGATGATTGTGGCCGGTTCCATGGTTGGAGCCGGTATCTTCATTGTTTCTGCCGACATGGCGCGCCTGGTCGGCAGCCCCGGATGGCTGCTTGGGTCCTGGGTAATCACCGGATTGTTGACCATCGCGCGCGGCCTTGGCTTACGGCGAGTTGGCCGCCATGATGCCTCGGGCCGGCGGCCAATACGTCTATTTGCGCGAGGCTTGGTCGCCATTGTGCGGATTCTTATACGGCTGGACCTTTTTCATGGTGATCCAAACCGGAACCATCGCCGCGGTGGGAGTGGGGTTCGCCCGCTACCTGGGGACGTTATGGCCACGCATTTCAGAGAGCGCGTATATCATTGCACCCATTCATATAACCACGCACTTACGCCATTTCGCTTTCCACGGCCCAGCTGGTTGGCGTGGCGATTATCGCGTTATTGACTTGGACGAACGCGCGCGGGATCGACTACGGGAAGATCGTTCAAAACACCTTTACCACTGCCAAGATCGCCGGCTTACTTGGCGTAATCGTCTTGGGAATGGTGGGCTGGAACGCGGCAGCGAAGGCGAATTTCGCCAATTTCTGGCATCCGCAAGGCTACACGCCGGTCGCGCCGGGCCTCACGCCGCTGACTCTATTCGGACTGGTCGCGGCCCTGTGCGTCGCACAAGTGGGTTCGCTATTTTCCTCCGACGGCTGGAACAACATCACATTCACCGCCGGGGAAGTGAAGAATCCACGCCGCAACGTGCCACTTTCGCTGGCGTTGGGCGTATTTATCGTGATCGGCCTCTACGTGGGGGCAAATTTGGCGTACGTGGCCGTGCTGCCGCTGGAGCAAATTCAGCACGCGCCGTCCGATCGCGTGGGCGGCGCCATGCTGCAAGCGATCTTCCCGTCGGTTGGGGCGGCAGTGATGGCGATTGCCATCATGATCTCCGCGTTCGGCTGCATGAATGGTCTGGTTTTGTCGGGCGCCAGGGCGTACTTTGCCATGGCGCGCGACGGCCTGTTTTTCCGCCCTGCCGCAGAGTTGAATCGAGCGCGCGTACCTGGCGCGTCGCTCGCAATGCAGGGCTTTTGGGCCGGTTTTCTGGTTCTGGTCCGTACCTACGACCCAGCCACCGGCGCCTTTGGCAGCCTTTACAGCAATCTGCTGGACTACGTGGTTTCCGCCGATTTGCTGTTCTATATCCTCACCATCGCGGCGGTGTTCCGCCTGCGACGGCTGCGCCCGGAAGTCGAGCGGCCCTACCGCGCCTGGGGATATCCGGTGGTGCCGGCGCTCTACATATTGGCCGCCGCCATGATCCTGGCCGTGCTTTTTGTCTATCGCCCTGCGACGACTTTTCCCGGCCTGGTCATTGTCCTGATCGGAGTCCCCGTCTACTTCGCCTTCCGGCGACTAGCTCTGCGTCGAAGCGGCTGACATTACACTGGAGATCTTGCTGAAGATCACGCTGATGCTGGAAGCCACGCCCGGCATGATGGCGCCCGCCGCGACAGCCACAAATCCCGCCATCAAGGCATACTCGATGAGGTCCTGGCCTTTGGAATCCTTCCAAACCTTCAGTTTCAACACGTAATTGGTAATGAGTTTCATTTGATTTTCCTCTCTCTAACGATGTGTTTTCCCCATCGCTGTTGATAAACTATCATGCCAATCCGGTACGAGGAATTGGTCGTTTTACAACAGAATGAGCTTAAACCTACCTAGTGGTGGCATGGCCCGGTCCAGGACCTTCGTTACAGTTTCCGGGCCTTTAGGCCGATGTACTTACAAACCATGTCAGCCCCACTTGCCGGTAAGTTCCAGGATCACTACGCGGTTCTGGGAGTAGATCCGAAGGCCGATTCGGAGACCATTCAGCAAGCCTACAGCAAGCTGGCGCAGAAGTATTTTCCAGGCAACACCGCTACCGGCGATCCCAAGTTGTTTGAGGAAATCAATCAGGCCTATGAGGTTTTATCCGATCCTGAGCAGCGCATTTTATTCGACAAGGTAAAAGGTGTTGACCAGCAGGATGGAACTCCCAAGTTCACCGGCGTCGGCTTCTTCGACGCGCTGGGACGGGAAGGGGTACTGCGGACGGTTGTGCTTTGCGTTCTCTATGACCGGCGACTCACCAAGCCATCTACTCCGAGTCTCTCGATGCGGCATCTCGAACTGATTGTGGAGGCAACGGCTGTTCAGATAGGGTCCGCGCTCTGGTATTTGAAACAACGGGGCTGGGCGGCGAGCGACGACAAGAGTAGCTTGCAGATCACGGTGGACGGCATGGAGTATCTCGAAAACAACAGGCCGTTGCCTGAGGATGTAATGCCGTACATTAAGCCGGCGGCCATCGCCTTCCCGCAGCGCCAGACGGAATCGGCCCTGACTTCGTTGAACCGCGTGCTGGTCGAAAGCTAGAACTGCAAGCTAGACAGATCCTTACATGGACTGGGTAACTAGTCCATTTTTCAATTCGTCTCTCCAAATGTAAGGAGTTTTGAAAAACATGAACGGAAAATCGTTATTGATCTTTGGCGCGTTGACGCTTGCAACGCTTGGCATTGCCAGCGCAAAGTCGTACAACGTTGTCCTCACTGCGCCAGCCATGGTGGGCGCCAACGAGCTAAAGCCCGGTGAATACACGCTCAAGGTGGAAGGCTCGCAAGCCGTTTTGACGAGCGCGCAGAATTCGAAGTCCTTCAGCGTCCCTGTCAACGTTGAGAACAGCGGCAAAAAGTTCGACTATACTTCGGTGGAATCCAGCAAACAGGGCGGCATGGATACGATCCAGGCCATCGACCTGGGTGGCTCCAACACGCGTCTTACAGTAAAGCAGTAGCTACTTTCGAACCGCCAGCCCGGCGGCTGCATCCTGATAAACCACGCGGCCGCCAAAGATCGTCATTTCACATTTCAGATTCTTGATGTCCGCGGCGGGCATGCTGTAAAGATCGTGGTCCCACACCGCGATGTCCGCTTCCTTGCCGGGCTCTATGGTTCCGGTTTTGTCTTCGATAAACAATTGCCGGGCGGCCCAGGCGGTGTAGGAGCGTAAAGCGGTGTGGACGTCGATGTCTTCTGCAGTCCCAAAAGGGTGCTTGCCGTAGACGCCCTTCAACGTCTCGCGTTCCATGGAGGCCCAGATTCCATAGCGCGCCGGAAACGGAGTTACGTCATAGTCGGAACCTCCACCCCAACGGACGCCTTTCGCAAGGAAGGTTTTGAAAGGTTCCAGCCGCGGGGCGCGTTCGGGACCAAGGTTGCCCGCGTAGTTGTCCCCGATCCACCACATGAACGGTGCTTGCGCCTCCGGATAACCGGCGTCGTATTCCTTCTGCAAAGACGCCATCACGGCAATGGCGTGATCGGTGGGCAGATTGCAGTGAATGATGCTGTGCCGCAGCCCGCGCGTGGGCTTCTCTTTCAGGACTTCGGCATAGGTATCCACCACCCAGTCAATCGCGCGGTCGCCGATGGCGTGCGTGCCGACGTGAACGCCAGCTTGATGAAACATGCGGACCATCTGGCGATAGATTTGGGGATCGGTAGCCGGATAGCCCACGTTGGTGCCGTCCACCTCCGTGCTGTTCTTGTTCCAAGGCTTGATGCATCCAGGCAGTGCGCGCGCCGCCGCTGCCATCCATGTAGATTTTGGCGCCGCCGGAAAGCAGCAGGCCATCGCCCAGCGAACCAGGCGGTTTGGGTAGCGCGGAAATATGCGCCAGAGCTTCTCGCGCGGACTCCATGGTGCTTCCGGCGTGCCACAGGATGAAGACGCGCTCATCGAGTTTGTTCTCCTTCAGCAGATCACGGTAGGCGTCCCACATGGGCGGAGTGAGATCCGGGTCCTTGACGGCGGTCATGCCTTCGCGATGCAATCCCTCGATACTGTGCAGGATTCCGCGCCGCCATTGTTCCGGCGTAGGCGCAGGAGTGAGACTCACCATCAAGTCCTTGGCCGATTCCTTCATCACGCCGGTGGGATTGCCCTGGGCGTCGCGATCGATGGTGCCCGCGGGCGGGTCGGGCGTCGCGGCAGTGATATGCGCCAGCTTCAGCGCATAACTATTGGCCACACCGTAATGGCCGGTGGTGTGCATCAGCCACACCGGATTATTGGGCGTGACTTTGTCCAGATCGGACGCCAGCAGATAGCGCCTTTCAGCCAGCTTGCCTTCATCCCATCCCGCGCCCACCAGCCATTCGCCGGGCTTTAACGTGGCGGCTTTCTGGCGGATTTTCTCTACCGCTTCGCTCACGCGCGATACGTCGTTCAGGACGACACTATATAGCTCGTCGACGCCGCTGGCGGCGTAATGGCCGTGAGTGTCCATCAAGCCCGGAGTAGCAGTGAGCCCATGCAGATCGATGACGCGGGTGGTGGGGCTGGCCAGCTTTTGGATTTGCGCTGTCGTCCCCACCGCGACGATTTTGCTCTTTGCGATAGCCACCGCTTGAGCGATCGAGTCTTTCGCGTCCACGGTTAGGATCTTCCCGTTAATCAGGATCAGGTCGGGAGTCTGGGCCGCAGCCAGTCCCGATAACGCAAAAAGGCACACCAGTAAACGAGATCGAACGCTCATGACCATCCATCATAAAGGGATCTCTCATACTATGTACACATGGATCTTAAGAACGCAGTAGTTCTGATTACCGGCGGATCAAGCGGCATCGGCCGCGCCGCGGCACAAGTGCTGAAAGAGGCGGGCGCGCGAGTGGCCATCACGGGGCGCGACCCGGAACGGCTGGCTGAAGCAGCCCGCTCCCTGGGCGTGGTGGGCATACAGGCGGATGTTTCCGATGAGGCGGATGTTTTGCGCACCTTTCGGGAAGTGAAGGAGAAGCTCGGCGACTTGGATGTCCTGATCAATAATGCCGGACTGGGCGTGCTGAAAGAGCTGATCGATCAAGACCGCGCCAGCTTCGATGCAGTCTTTGCAACCAACGTGACCGGCGTGATGCTGATGTCGCGCGAGGCAGCCAAGCTTTTCAAAGAACGCAAGCGGGGCAATTTGATCAACATCTCTTCCACCGCTTCCCTGCGTGGTGCGCCCAGGGGCACGGCTTACTATGCCAGCAAGTTCGCCCTGCGCGGAATGACGGAGTGCTGGCGGGCCGAGCTACGTAAGTACAACGTGCGCGTTTTCCTGGTGAATCCGAGTGAGGTGATCACGGACTTCGCGCGCCGGGCTGGGTTCCCGCAAAAAGACAACCCCAGCAAGCTGCAAAGCGAAGACATCGCGCACATGATCAAGGCGGTGCTCGAGATGAACGACCGCGGGTTCACTCCGGAACTCTCGGTCTTCGCGACGAACCCGATTGATTGAATGGCCACAGATGAACACCGATCAACACGGATGTTTACGGCAGGGAAAAGACCATCAATCCTTGATGACCTTGCGCGGCGCCGGCTGCGGGCACACCGGCCGCCATCACGGCCACATACTGTTTTCCGTTCTTGCCCCGATAGGTGATGGGGACGGCGTTGGCCGTGTATTCGAGCTTCGTTACCCAAAGCTCCTGGCCGGTCTTGGCGTCGAAGGCGCGGAAGCGGGCGTCGTTGGTCGCGCCCAGGAACACCAGGCCGCCGGCGGTGACAATGGGGCCGGCGGTGCCTTGCCTTCCGGTATTGCGCTTGCCTTCCGGCAGCTCATCGGTGACGCCGACGATGGTTTGCCACGCGATGTCGCCGGTGTTGGCGTTCACGGCAACTAAGCGGCTCCAGGGTGGTTTTTGGCATGGCCACGTATCGCCGACTACCGGCTTGCCATCGGGACCGTTGACCTTCACGGCGAAGCGTTGACCCGGACCGGGGCCGGCCTCGCTGGCGCGATCGTACATCAGAGTGCTGGTTTCGTTCAGACCCGCATCGTGATAGCCCTGCGGATACTTTTGGATCCATCCAATGTTCGCCAAGTCTTGCGTGAAAAGATACACGTAGCCCGACTTCGGATCGGTGGCAGAGCCACCCCAATTGGTTCCTCCGGTGAATCCGGGGAAAGCGATGGTGCTGCGCGGCGGTGCGCCGTCGGGGCGGAAAAGCCAGGGCGTGTAGATGCCTTTGCTGACAAACCCGCCGCTCCTTTCCACCAGATCCTGACATGCTTTGGCATGTTCGGCGGTGGTGTCGGCGGCTGTCACAATGTCGCTCGGCGAGTAAGTGACTCGCGCCAGAGGCGGCGGCTTCACCGGAAACGGCTGCGTGGGCGAATACCATTCGCCGGGCACTTCGCCTGCGGGAACGGGCCGCTCTTCCACTCCGAAGATCGGTTTGCCGGTGACGCGATCCAGAATGAACATGTAGCCGGTTTTTCCCACCTGCGCGAGCGCGGGAATCTTTTTGCCGTTGCGCACAATATCGACCAATCCCGGCGCGGGAGGAAGATCGTAATCCCAGATGTCGTGATGCACCACCTGGAAATGCCATTTGTACTTGCCGGTCTCGGCGTCGATGGCAACCAGTGAGTTGCCGAACAGATTATTGCCATGGCGATCGCCGCCGTAGTAAGTGGAAGACGGCGCGCCGAACGGCATGTAGACGATGCCGCGCTGTTCGTCTACGGTGGCTTGCACGCCCCACATATTCGTGCCCGAGCGATCCTTCCAACTGTCGCCCTCCCAAGTCTCATGGCCAATCTCGCCCGGGTGCGGCACGGCATGGAAGTCCCACAGCTTCGCGCCAGTACGGGCATCATAAGCGCGCGAATCGCCTGGATTGCCGAGCGGATTGTGCTCCAGGGCGAAGGCGCCCAACATGATCACGTTCTTATATATCGTGGGCGCGCCCCGGTAGGCCACCGTCATATCCACTTCGCCTTCTTTGCCGAAGCCGGGATCGACTCGGCCGGTGCTTGCGTTCAACGCGATCAATCGTTTGTATCCATCTAAACTCGGCTGGCCGGCCGTGAAAATAATGCGCGGCGGATTGGTGCGGTCCCCAGGCCAGTAGGCCACTCCGCGGGGCGACGCGAGTTGGCCGCTCTCCATCGGATGGCTCCAGATTTCCTTGCCGGTTTCAGGATCGAGCGCGACCACGCGATCGCGCGCGGCCAGATACATGACGCCGTTGATGACCAATGGCGTGATCTCAGGCTCGCCGCTGATTCCGCCGCCGGGAGGCTGACCCTGGATGTCGGGCGTGCGAAACGACCACGCCAGCGCGAGTCTTGCCACATTGCCGGTATTGATTTCGGTCAGCGGCGAGAATCGCGTTCCGGCGAGATCACGGTTGTAGGTGGGCCAATCGTCTACACGGTTCTGGGAAACAAGAGGCAGCAGCGTGGCCATCGCGGCCAGGATCAACCTTGCTTGGGAGCGCATGGCCGAACCTCCATTCGGTGTATTACGCTATCACAGATCGGCGCGGCCTTCGGCGATACCGGGGTTTTCGCTATCATCCAAGAAGTTTGCCCGATCTTCCAATTCGCAACCATGCATCGTACTTTGTTTTGTGCGCGGTCGTCGCGCTTCTCGCCGCGGGATTGCTGATCTATTCGCAGACCCGAGCCATGGCCTGGGATGAAGGCTTCCATTTGCTGGCAGCGCAGTTGATTAAAGCCGGCAACAAACCGTATCTCGACTTCTGCTTCCCGCAAACACCTTTGAACGCTTATTGGAACGCGGGTTGGATGCGAATCTTCGGGGACACTTGGCGCACCGCGCACGCACTGGCGGCGCTGGCCACGGCCGGCGCGATCCTGCTGTCGGCAGACTTCGTTTACTCGCGCTTCCCGGTCCCAGCTGGGCGGCTGGCAGCTGCGCTCGCGGCGGTATTGATCATTGGTTTGAACGTGATCATCGTTAAGTTCGGCACTGTTGGCCAAGCTTACGGATTGTGCATGTTCCTCACGGTCGCGTCATTTCGCGTCTCGATTTTAGCCGCGCAACGCAAGAGAGCATTGTGGGCAGGTTTGGCGGGATTCCTCGCCGCCGCGGCAGCGGGCTCTTCATTGTTGACGGCTTTCGCGGGCCCGATGCTGCTGGTTTGGATATTACTGCATAGCCAGCTAGGAAGCCGGCTTCGAAAATTCGCCGCCTTCGCCGCTGGAGCGGTGGTCGCATTCCTACCAGTGTTTTGGCTAGTCGCGGTGGCGCCACGCCAGGCGATGTTCAATCTGGTTGGTTTCCAGATGTTCTACCGTCGCGTGGAGTGGGAAGGCGCCACCGAACACGATCTGCAAGTGCTGGCCTCGTGGATCGATTCAACGTCCGGCCTCCTTCTGGCATTGCTGGCCGCGGCCGGCCTTCTATATACGCTCAAGAGCCAAGCAGATCGTGGCTGGCGGCAGGAACTCTATCTGTGCGGCTGGATGGCGGTGGCGTTGGGGCTCAATATTTCTATTGCGCATCCAACGTTTGAACCGTATTTCGTCTTGATCGTGCCGTTTCTCGGCGTTCTCGCAGCGGTCGGATTATTAGAGGTTGGCTCGCGGCTGCATACCGAAACCAGGCCGTTTTGGCCGGTTGCGGTGTTGACCGTCCTACTGAGCCTGGGACTCGGCAAAGCTCTGTACGAGAGCAGCGACGACTATACCTGGCCGGAGCTCGAAGAGATTGCGCGGAAAGTGGATCAGGTTACGCCCCCTCAAGCGCCCATGCTGGCCGATGAGTACGTGTTCTTCTTGACGCGCCGCGTGCCCCCGCCCGGCATGGAGTTCTCGGACGCGCAAAAATTGAATCTGCCCGCACCCCTGGCCGCTTTGCTGCACATTGTGCCTAGAGCGGAGTTGGCGAAGCTGGTCCAGGCCAGGGCATTCGCTACCGCGGAGATTTGCAGGGAAGAAGACGACGACCGGTTCAAGGCGCTGGGCTTGCCGCAGGTTTACGCCAAGAAGGAAGTAGTTCTCGGATGCACGGTATTTTGGGACAGAATGCCCGCAGCTGGTTCTTCGAAATGAATCAGGTGCCTGACTTGTGTTCTTGCATCCTGACTCGCCCGCACTTGCGGCACTTCCATTTCCGCTTCTTGTGGTAGATGTGTCCCTTGAGTTCTTGCATTGGGATCTTGCAGGCTTTGCAAGTCACGTGGAATGGCCTCGTCCATGTTCCACTGCGTGCAAGAAACCATGCACCGTGCGATTGAAGGCGGCAGGCTCTTCCAGGTTGATGGCGTGGCCGCTGTTGGGACAAATCCAAAGCCCGGCATTCGGAAGAGTTCGCTTAAGCCACAATGTGGTCTCGAGACAAGGCTCGTCTTCATCGCCGGCGATCAACAAAACCGGGATCTGAAGGGCGCGCGAATTCTTTTTCATAATTCTGCAGCGAGGGACGCCTGCGCCTGATACCCCAGGATGGTCCGGGCTTTGCCTTCCGGCTGAATGCTCGCGCAGATGCGACATGAATTCGAGGAATCCGCGCGGGTCTTTGCGCAGAAGCTGGGTACGAGTGGGGCTCTGCGCGACAATTTCGGCCACGGCGTACGATCCTTGTTCCAGATATATCTGAGCGGTGGCTTCGGCTTCGGCGATCCACGCCGCGCGATCCGCCGGCAGCGATCCAGATCCAACGCTCGCGACAACCAGCGACTTCGCCATGTCCGGATACATCAAGCCGAAATGCAGCGCCGCATACGCTCCCTGGCTTAAACCGACCACGTGCGCTTTGGAAATGCCGAGACCTTGCAGGACGGCGGCAATGTCGTCGACGACGAACGGCAAGCCGTATAAGCCGAGATCGTCGGGCACGTCGGAAGGCGGATAACCGCGCGCGTTGTAAGTGATGCAGCGGTAGAAGCGCGAGAACCAGCGAACTTGCGCTTCCCATCCCCGGTGATCGGAATGCAATTCGTGGGCGAAGACGATGGGATCGCCAGTGCCCGTTTCCTCGACATACAGCCCCACGCCGTTCGGCATTCACAAAGCTCATGTTGTTGCTCCTTTGAAGCGGTGAAGTGCGTAAACGGCAACCCCCGCCAGATTGGCCACCAGCACCACACCGATAATTTTAGCCCGCGTATTCAAGGTTACTCACGACATCAATAATCGGATAGACGGCGATCAAGTACAGCAATGGCGCTGGAAACCACCCCTGCCAATGCGGGAATGCCCAGCCACTTCGGCAGGCTATTCCGCAAGCGCGCCGCACCGAATAGCGGAATGGCGAACAGCGCGACGTAGGCGATGCCGTAATGAACGTTCGAGGTGTTGTTGAGCAACTGCAAGGCTTCCTGCTCCCTGACCCCGAGCATGCTGAAAAAAATCAGCACGATGGCGAGGGCCGCTATAAACAGGATCGAATTCACCGGAGTTTTCCGGCGCGGATCCAGACGGCTGAACCATTCGGGCAAAAGATGATCCCATCCGGCCGTGACCGGCAAGCGGGTCAGGCCCGTAAAGATGAAGCTGGCGGCCGAGATGGCGCGCATCAGAAGCAGCAGGATGGCAAGGGATGCGAAACGCGACGCGAAACCCGAGTTGCCGAGCGCGGCACGGAAAGTTTGCGGGATGGGCCCGATCAAGTCGATGGGCCGGTTGCCTACAAACGTGATGACCGAACTGGTGCCAAGGATAAACATCAGCGCGATAATAGGCGCGGAGATGGCCACGGCCTTCCCGATGTTGCGCCCGGCATCGCGGCATTCGCCGGCCATGATAGCGACATATTCGAAACCGCTAAGGCCGCCGACGGTGATCTGTCCGAAGATGGCTAGGCTGACCCACGAAACTTCGGGGAGAGCCAAGGGTATCGGCGTATACGAGACCGCCTTGCCGCGCAGAATCGCCCACAACGGCAAGCCACGAGAATGGCGTAACCCGACATCACCGCGAATGCTCCGATGTTGTGCAGCCACTTTCCGATCGACAAGCCCCGCACGGCAACGCAAGCGATAAAGATCAGGACCGCGCCCGTCAATAGCGTGGTAGCCGCATGGCTGGCCGGAAGCCAGGCAGCGCTCGGTCCAATGGAATACGCCAGGTCGGTGGGAACAACGAACAAAATACTGCCCAGCACGATCACCGCGTAGACCCAGAGATTCCACGCGATCAGGAATCCCCAGAACGCGCCGAAGGCTTCCTTCGCCCACTGATATAAGCCGCCCTCCAGCGGCAATACTCGGTTCAAATAGATGACCACCAGTGCCAGCGGAACGTAGAACAGCAGCATCGACGACACCCAGAAGACGGCATGCGCTTTGCCGAGTTTGGACGCGACGCCGACCCAACTGGAGCCGACTACGTTGAGCACCTGGGCCAGGATCAGATCTCGCAACCCCAGCTCCCGTCGAAACTCTCCGGAGTGACTGGGAGCGGACGTGACCATGAGGATGCGGTCTGCTTACTTCTTAAGCCATGGGTAGCGGCTGGTATCTTTCCCCGCGTAATCCGGGTCCAGATAAATGAAGCAGCGCTGGATCAGGCCGTCGCGAATTTCGAAAACGTCGCACCATCGGCCTGCGCCCCAGTCCGGATCGCCGGCGCTCCAGGGACCGTCCACATGCTCGCCGTGGCTGGTGCCTTCGCACACCACCGTGTCGCCCGAAAATATCCAATGCAAGCCGGAATAATGGTGGACGATCGATTTGAGCGTGCCGCCCAAGTCGCCGAACAATTTCTCGATCTGCTTCCTTCCCTTCGCCACGCCCCACTTCGGGAAGTAGATCTGGGCGTCGGGAGCGAACAGATCGAATATCGACCCGCCGGAGGAAGTCGCGCCGCCGTTGTCCAGTGCTTTTAAATATTCGAGCGCGACCGATTTACGCTGTTCGTCATTCATGAGCCCTCCCTATTGCTGCAACGTTCTTGTAGATCTTTCCGCCCTTCATGACGAATACTACTCGCCGCACGGCGGTGATGTCCTGGAGCGGATCGCCATCCACGGCGACAATGTCAGCCGCCATGTTCGGCAGCAGTGACCCGATTTTGTCTCCCAGCCGCAGAGCCTCGGCCGCCCGCGATGTCCCGCTGACGATGGCGTCCATGGGCGGCTGGCCGCCGTCCTTCACGCGATAGATAAATTCTTCCGAGTTGCGGCCATGAGAACCAGCAACGGCGTCGGTTCCCAGCACGATTTTCACGTGTTGCGCCATGGCGCGTTTCAGCACATCGGCGTCCAATGGAAGCGCCTTCTGCATGTACGCGAATCCTTCTTCAGTGTAGTTGCCGATGCCCAGGAACTTCGGCTTGTTCTCCAAATAATTGTGCAGGACCAGGAAGTTGGGATCGAAGTATACGCCGCGCTCTGCCATCAAATGCAGGGTTGGGTCATCCAGAAAAATGCCGTGCTCTATCGATGTGCAGCCGGCCAGCACGGCGGCCTTGGCGCCGCTGGACGCGTGCGCGTGAACTACCGATCGCAAGCCGACCGCCGTCGCTTCGCCGCAAGCGGCCTGAATCTGAGCGTCGGACATGGTCTGCGCGCCGCCATCGCGGATGGACGCGGTGGCAAAGAGCTTGATCACGTCGGCGCCGTCCGCCTTGGCCTTGCGAACGAATGCACGGATCTGCTCGGGAGTGCCGGTGTTGTCGAAAATCGCGCGCAGGGACGTAATGATCCGGGGCCCCGGCAATTGGCCCGAATTGACCAAATCGCGAACCGGGCCGTCCACTTCCGCGCCGACGCTCTGCACGGTGGTGAAGCCGCCCATCAGGGTAGTGTATGCGCCTGCCGCCGCGTATAAAGCGCTAAGTTCCGGAGACTCTTTGCTGCCCGCGCCGCCGCTTTCTACTCGATTGTTCGCATCGAAATGCGTGGCGAAGTGGACGTGCGTATCGATCCAGCCGGGCATCACGGTGAGGCCCGAGAGATCGTACGTAGGTTTTTCCTTGGCCTCGGAAATCCGTACGATCTTGCCATCCTCGATCACGATGCTCTGGTTCTTCAAAACATGGCCCTGGCCGTCGAGCATGGTGGAAGTCTTCAGCACAATCGGCTGCGCGGCTGCCCACGAGGCGCACAGAAAAAAGCACAGGCTTAGGTTCCGTTTCATGATCATTTCGCCACCCAGGAGTCCATCCTACCCTGATTCCTGCCTTGATTCATGTAAAATGGCCGCGTGCTGGATCGACTCAATCTCCCAATCTTGGCGCTGTTCGCGGTGTTGCCTTGCGCGGCGGCGGTTTCCGGCGAAGCCGTGTATCAACGGCGCTGCGCTTCCTGCCATGACGGCGCAAGTGAGACCGCTCCGCCTCGTGACGCGCTGAAGCAGTTGTCCGTCTCGCGAATTTTGCGAACCCTGGACTTTGGCGTCATGATCAACGTCGCCTATGTCCTCACTCGCGATGAACGCGAAGCGGTGGCCAAGTACCTGGGTGTCGACCGGCCCGATCTGCCGGTGCCGCCGCAGGCGTACTGCGCCGATCGTACCGTGAACATTGGCGCGTCGCCGAGCCCGGTGTGGAATGGCTGGGGGCCCGATCCTTCGAACACGCGCTACACCACATCGAGCGGCATCACGCTCGGTCAAGTGGGCAAGCTCAAGCTGAAGTGGGCCTACGCATTCGAAGGCGATGTGAGCGCATTCGGAGCGCCCACCGTGCTTGGGCGCACGCTGTTCGTCGGCAGCGCGGGCGGAGCGGTGCAGGCGCTGAACACGGATACCGGTTGCGTTCGATGGATCTATCAGGCCAGCGGGCCGGTGCGATCCGCCATCGTCGCTGTCGCCACCGGCAAAACGCATGCTCTCGTCTTCACCGATCTCACTGGATGGGCCTACGGTGTGGAGGCCGAGAGCGGACGCCTGCTCTGGAAGAAGAAGCCCGAGCCGCACGAATCCACGCGATTGACTGGGTCGGCCGCCGTTCACGATGGAGTGGTCTTTATTCCGGCCGCTTCGTGGGAAGAGACGCGCTCGGGCAATCCCGATTATCCGTGTTGCACCTTCCGCGGCAGCGTGACCGCGTTGCGCGCCAAGGATGGGACGGAGGTATGGAAGACCTACACCATTCGCGAGAAACCCAGGCAAATCGAGAAGGGTCCGGATACCGTCGGCACTTGGGGACCCTCCGGGGCAGGCGTATGGGGATCGCCAACCGTAGATACCAAGCGCGGTTTGCTGTACGTCGCGACAGGCGATAATTTCTCAACGCCCGCCACCGAACTGAGTGACTCGGTGCTGGCATTGGAGCTGAAAACCGGACGAATCGTGTGGTCCAAACAGGTGACGCCTGGCGACGTATACAGCAACGCTTGCACGGGAGGCAAATGTCCCGGGCCGGATCACGACTTTGGGTCGTCGGTGATGATCGAAAAACTTCCCAATGGCCGCGACATCCTGCTGGCCGGTCAGAAATCGGGCGTCGTTTACGCGCTGGACCCGGAGCGCAAGGGCGAGATCCTGTGGCGGACTCGGGTCGGCAAAGGCGGCACCAACGGCGGCGTGCAGTGGGGCATGGCCAGCGATGGCCAACAGGTCTACGCGGCGGTTTCGGATCTGGAGAGAATCGCCCCTCCGGGCACCATCGTCAAAGTGGGATTTCCGCCCGATCCCACCAAGGGCGGGGGACTCACCGCGCTGCGAATATCGAATGGCGAGAAGGTTTGGTACGCCGCGCCGCAGCCTTGCGGATCGAAGCCGCAGTGCAGCCCGGCGCAGCCCGCCGCGGTGACGGCCATTCCCGGCGTGGTGTTCTCGGGATCCGACGACGGGCACCTGCGCGCCTTCGCTACCGAAGACGGCCGAGTGCTTTGGGACTTCGACACAGTGCGCGACTATACAACGGCGAACGGAGTCCGTGGCAAGGGCGGATCGCTGGATGGCGCTGGGCCGGTGGTCGTGGGTGGAATGCTGTTCGTGAATTCGGGCTACGCCCGTAACGGCGGCGTCGCGGGCAATGTCCTGTTGGCATTCGCGCCGGAAGAATAGGAAGATGAGCAATGACCCATCGTTGTGAAATTGCTTCGAAGGCGGCGTTGTGCGGCTGTCTTGCTCTGCTCCTGCTGGCCTCGTCGTGCGCCCAACCGGCGATGCCGGACACGCGGGCGGCGGATGAGTCCGCGATTCGGGATCAGGACGTGCAGTGGTCGAAAGCGGCTGCGGCCAATGACCTGGACAAGACCGTGTCGTATTACACCGATGACGCCAGTATGCTGTCCCCGGGCGCTCCCATTGCGGTCGGCCAACAAGCCATTCGCGCCTCATGGGCCGGAATGCTCGGGCCGGGCGTTTCGATAGCCTGGCAGGTAAGCAAAGTGGATGTTGCGCGCTCCGGCGATCTGGCCTATCTGATCGGCGTCTATCAAATGACTTCGAAGGATTCGAAAGGGAATTCGGTGCCCGATCATGGCAAGCTGGTAGAAGTTTGGAGAAAGCAGCCAGACGCCAAGTGGAAGGTGGTAGCCGACATTTTTAACTCCGACCTTCCGCCCGCGCCGCCGGAGAAAACGAAGTAAGCGGTTAGTCAGCGTGGGTGAGTGATAGTTTCGAGCGGATCAGCGACTCCACTTGATTCCAAACCTTGGGATCGGATTCAATCTCGATGTGGGGCTTCATGAAGACCCGCGCATACCAGGGATAGCCGTCGCAATTGACGCGATTGGTCTTATAGTCAAACTGAAAATTCCCCAAAATCTGGGTATGTAGCGGATCGGCCGCAACGATCTGACGCCGGCCGTGCAGCAGCCCGTCCAGCTGAAAGAAATTGACGGCTTGCGCTACGTTCGCTGGTATGGACCGGTCGTCGCTGCCCGGCTTCGAGACGCTGTCCACTTGAATGGTTAGCATCACGGGGACTTCATCTTTCTGGAGCGCCCGAGCCAGGGTGATGGCTTCCGACGCGCCCCAGCTATGTCCGTAAAGGATGATGCGGCCTTTATGTTTTTCTTCGGCCGAGAGCGTCCCATTGCGATCGCTGTCCAGCAGCCGCAGAATCTCCTGTTGAGCCTGCCGCCTCTGGTGGTTTTCAAATACTCTGATCTCGACACCCGAAGGGAAATCTCTCCGAAGATGGGCGGCGAGTTGGACCTCCTGATGAACCGCATCGTCATGATGCACGAATCCGCCGACAAATCCGATCACGATATCGGTGGACGCGGGTGAGGCCGCGAGACTGGAGACCGAGAGAATCAAAATCACGGTGGGAAGCCACCGCAACACAGCAGAATAGTTCATCGCAATACGTGTTCTGGCGGGAAATTTAAGTCTACCATCGGACACGGCCGACACAGTTCGTTGAAACCGTTACATCGGGCAAAATTTTCCAGGCAGTATCTTCATCAATTTAGCCAGGATCAGAGGGCGGGCCTTCAGTTCGAAGCATTGGCGCACCACGTGCTCACTCGTTCCGTAGGAGATAACCTTGCGGACGCGGAAAATTGCACTTGCGGCGCTGTTTTTCTTAAGTTTCGGTACGGCCCGCGCGAGCGTAGCGCTATTGCTGGAGGAACCGTATGGGAAATTTGGCGGCATGACACCCACCGGTCACGCAGCGGTTTATCTTTCGCGTGTTTGTGCCGCATCGCCACTTTCCTTGCGGCGCTGCCGTGCGGGCGAACAGGGGGTGGTAATCAGCCGTTATCATCGCGTTTCCGGTTACGACTGGCTGGCCGTTCCCTTGTTGCCGTATCTTTACGCCTTGGACCGGCCGGATGAGGTTCCATTGATCGTGAGCGCTCGACGACGTAGCGGCTCTGCGAGACACCTACCGGCGTGCAAATCTTGAAGACGTAGCGCCCGATGCCGATGGCGGCGGCGCGCCCGGAGGCGATTGGGTACAACTCGTCGGCGCCGCTTACGACCGGACCATCTATGCCTTCAGTATCGATACCACCGAGCAGCAGGACGATGAGTTCATCCGGACATTCAACTCCCGCCGCAACCAGAGCCGCTTCAATCTTTTGTTTCACAATTGCGCGGACTTCGTCCGCCAAGCGATCGATTTCTACTATCCGCACGCCATCCACCGTAGCTTGCTCGGCGACGTGGGCATTATGACGCCGAAGCAGGCCGCCAAGAGCTTGGTGAGTTACGGAAAACGGCATCAGGATTTGCGGTTCGTGAGTTTCGTGATCCCGCAAGTTTCCGGGACCATTCCTCGCAGTACGGCGGTGCGTGGGGTTTTGGAGTCGTTGGTCAAGTCAAAGAAGTATGCCGTGCCGCTGGTTTCCTTAGCCGTGCTGCATCCTGCCGTCGGCGGAAGCTTGGCCTTCGCGTGGCTGGATAGCTTGCACTTCAATCCCCGCCGGGTCGCGGAATCCGAGGATTCTTCGACGGCCCCGGGGGCGATCGCAGCGGAATTGGAAACGAACCGGCCTGTCGTCGTGGAGCGTCGATAGTATTACCGGAAATTAATCGCCAGGACCGTCACCGCTCGCAATCGGCATGCGTCCAGTAGTACGATTGGAGCGCGCCATGATGATGAACCGAGCCGTCCTGCAATGCGCCGCAATAATGGCCGCTTTGAGCCTGCCGGTTTTGGCGCAAAATCCGCAGTATCAACCACAGCCGTCCTATCAGCAGCAAGAGCCGCTGAGCAATCTCGTCGCGCCCATCGCCCTATATCCCGATTTGTTGCTGAGCCAGGTTCTGGCGGCCAGCACGTATCCGGCCGAGATCACGCAGGCGCAGCAGTGGATGCAGAGCAATCCTAGTCTGCGCGGACGCGATCTTGTGGAAGCCGCTAAGCAACAGAACTGGGACCCCAGCGTGCAAGCCCTCGTCGCGTTCCCGGACGTCGTGAATATGCTTACGCGCGACATCCAATGGACCACAGATCTCGGCAACGCGTTCCTCTCCAACCAAGCCGGCGTCATGGACGCCATTCAGCAACTTCGCGCGTCGGCCCGCGACAACGGACGTTTGACGAACACCCCGCAAGAGCGCGTCACTACGGAACAGGAGAACGGCCAGAGTGCGATCGTGATTCAGCCCACCGATCCGCAGGTGGTCTATCCGCCCATTTACAATCCCGAATATGTTTGGGGTCCGCCCGCATACGGCGCCTATCCGCCCCTCGGTTATCCCGGAGTCGGCTACGGCATTGCTTACGGCGTTGCGACCTTCCTCGGCACGCTGTTCACTGGACTATTGAGTTTCGGCGGTTGGGGATGGGGGCTGGGTTGGCTGACCCACGGGCTCTTTTTGAACGGCCTGTTCTTCAGCCACTTTGGATTCCATGGCTACGGCGGTTACGGTTTCCACGCGGGGTCCCCCTATTCCCGCGCCGCCTGGGTGCACGATCCCAGCCATCGGATGGGCGTTCCGTATGGGAATCATTACGCCGGCGGATTCAATTCCCAACATGCAGGATTCAGTTCCCAACATGCCGGATTCAATTCCCAACATGCCGGATTCAATTCCCAACGCTACGCGAATTATTCCGGCCGTTCTTACAGCGCCGGGAACTACACAGGCGGTAGCAGCCGACAGATGGAAGCTTATCGGGGTCTCACTGCAAGCCGTGGTCTCAACGCGAGTACTTATCGCGGTGGTGGTTCAGGCTATTCTCCATCACGTTCCCCGGCCCCGTCGTCTCATTACTCCGCGCCATCGCCGCACTATTCAGCACAGGCCCCGCGCTATTCCGCGCAAGCTTCTCACTATTCCGCGCCGCGAGCGTCCCGTGGAAGCTCACCGGCTCATTACTCCGCCCCGAAATCCGGCCACTCCGGTGGCGGCGGACATTCCAGTGGCGGTCATGGACACTCGGGCGGCGGGGGCGGACATTCGCACGGCGGCTCGCATAAGAAGTAGTCAGCGGCTCTTCAAATTCCACCGCAGGGCCCGTTCTCCGAACGATTCGCCGATATACACGTTCCCTTTTGAATCGGTTGCGATGCTGTGCAAATGGTAGAACTGTCCCGGGCCATGTCCGCCTTGCCCGCCGAAAAATCCCACGACTTCCAGCGTTTCCCGATTTAGAATCTGCACCTTCTTGTTGCTCCCGTCCGACACGTACAGGAACTGCTGCCGCTTGTCCGCTGAAAAGGCCACATCGAACGCCGTGCCCTCGGGCGTGGAAGTTTTCCGCTCGATGAATCCCTCTTTGACGAACTTTCCGTCGGGTGTAAACACCTGAATCCGGTTATTGACGCGATCCCCCACATACACTAAGCCATCGTTCGATATGCGAATTCCATGCACGGTATTGAATTGCTGCGGTCCCGGTCCATCGAAGGTGCGCGTCCGCGGAACGCTGTCGTCCGGCTTGTTCCCGTAGGCTCCCCAGTGCCGCTTGTAAGCTCCGGTGTCGGCGTCGAAGACGATCACCCGGCGGTTGCCGTAGCCATCCGCCACGAAGACCTCATTGGTTTTCGGGTACACATAGATCCCGGCCGGCCGATTCAAATTCTCTGTGTCGTTGCTGCCACCCGTTTTTCCGTGGTGGCCGATCTGCAGCAGAAACTTCCCGGACTTCGAGAACTTCAAGATATTGGTGTCTTTCTCGCCGTTGCCGCCGATCCAGACGTTGTCTTTGTAATCGACGAACATCCCGTGCTCGTTGTCGGGCCATTCGTATCCCGCCCCCGGGCCGCCCCAAGCTTGCATGAGGTTGCCGGCTGCATCGAATTCCAGAACCGGAGGCGATGGGATACAGCAATCGCTCTGCGGCGGATTCAGAGCCGCGTATTTGTCGTTGTTATCCAGAGTTCTCGGGCGGCTGTTCACCCAAATGTGGTCGTGCGAATCCACAAAGATGCCGCCCACCTGGCCCAGCATCCAATTGTTCGGTAATTGCTTGGGCCAGTAAGGATCGGGTTCAAACTTCGGCACGCTCTGCGGGAACGCGGCGAGGGTGAGGGCCAAGAAGGCGATCCCGGCTGGAATCGTTGGGTTCATGCGCGGCCTCCTCCGCACTACTTTACACGAGCCAATCCTAAGCCTCATACTTGTTTATCCGAAGATTGAACGGAGGGTCTATGCGTCGTCGTGAAATGATTGCGGGCATGCTGGCCGCGGTTGGAGGTGGCGCCACGGGATGTCATGAAGCGAAATCGTCCGCCAGCACTGGCGCCGGCCAACCGACGGTTGATGACCTACGGCAGGACGCACAGGCGCTCGGGTTCAATCTCTCCGACACCGAACTGAAGGCCATTCACGCGTACACCGGCGATTTCCTCAAAGCCGTGGACCGCGTGGCCAAAGCCGTCCCGCCTGCGCCCGCCCCAAAGTATGGCCCTCGGGAATCCACGCGCCCCTCGGCTGCGGACAATCCGCTGAACGCCTGGTACGTCACGTCTTCCATCAAGGGCGCTCCCAGCGGGCCGCTGGCGGGCAAGAAAATCGTGGTCAAGGACAACGTCTGCGTCGCTGGATTGCCGATGATGAACGGCTCGAAAGTAATCGAAGGATTTGTTCCCGCCACGGACGCCACTGTGGTAACGCGGCTGCTGGACGCGGGCGCCGAAATCGTGGGCAAGTCGGTGTGCGAAAGCTTCTGCATGAGTTTCGGCAGCCACACCGGCGACACCGGATTCGTGCTGAACCCGCACGATCACACCCGCACTACCGGCGGATCATCCAGCGGCAGCGCGGCCCTGGTTGCGTCCAACGTGGTCGACATGGCGGTGGGCTGCGATGAGGGTGGTTCCATCCGTGTGCCTTCGGCGTTCTGTGGGATCGTCGGCCTCAAGCCGACTTGGGGACTGGTTCCGTTCACCGGAATTTTTCCCATTGAGATGACCATCGATCACGTTGGCCCCATGGGCCACACCGTGCACGATTGCGCCTTGATGCTGGAGACGATGGCCGGTCCGGATGGTCTCGATCCTCGACAGAATGCGGCCTTGCAGAGTCAGCCGTATACGAAGCTCATCAACGCCGGAGGCAAGGGGCTTCGCATCGGCATCATGAAGGAAGGCTTCGGCCTGCCGGACGGTGAGAAGGACGTGGACGCGCTGGTGTTGGACGCGGCGCATCGTTTTGAACGCGCGGGTGCGGTGGTGAGCACGGTCTCAGTTCCAGTACACACTACCCTGGCGCTGGATTGTCTAAACCTGGTTTCGGCGGCGATGGCGGCCACTGCGCGCGACTCCATGGGGATGAATTACAAAGGCCACTACCAGCTCGATCTGGCCGAGTTCTACGTGAAGCATCGCAAGGAGCGCGCCGACTTGTTCCCGCCCGAGATGAAGCTGTGGCTGGTGATGGAGCGGATGCTGGATCGCACTGGCGACGGTCTGTATTATGCGCGCGCCCGGAACGTGTCGCTCGCCGTGCGCGCCGCTTACGACCAGGCGCTGGAACAAGTGGACGTGCTGGTCATGCCGACGGTGGCGGCGCGTCCGCCCAAACTTCCGCCCGCCAACGTTGACTTCGCGACCAGCATGAAGCTCTCCGATGGCGCTGCGCTGAACACGCCGCAGTTCGATCTGACCGGCCATCCAGGGTTGAATGTGCCTTGCGGCAAGCTGGATGGATTGCCGATTGGAATGATGATCGTGGGCCGAATCGGCGGCGACGCTACCGTGCTGCGCGCGGGGCATGCTTTCGAGCAACTCTAGGAGGAACCATGAACGCTCGATCTAGAACCGCGCTGCTCGCGGCGTGTATTTCAGTCTTTTCCCTGCTCGCGGCTCCAACGGTGGTTGCCGCCCAGGATGCCGAAATCCGTATCGTCTGCTCCAACGGCTTTCGCGCGGCAATGGAGAAGCTGCGGCCGGAGTACGAGCGCGCCATCGGTCGCAAGACGAATGTACAATTTGGCGCCTCCGCGAATTTCAAACGCTCCATCGAAGGCGGCGAGCCGTTCGACCTCGCAGTGCTGACGCCTCAAATCGTCGAGGACTTGATCAAAGCAGGTAAGATGGCGCCCGGAACAGCGGTGGATCTGGCCAGTACGGGAATCGGGGTTGCCGCCCGCGCGGGTTTGCCTAAGCCTGGCGTCAGCACCGCCCAGGCCATGAAACAAACGCTGCTGAAAGCGAAATCAATCGGCGTCGTCAAGGTGGGCGCGGGCACGGCGCCCGTCGTCAGCATGCTCAGTCAGCTGGGGATCAGCGAAGAAGTTCAACGCAAGACGGTCTATCAATCCGGGGCCGAGGAATCCATGGCCCACATTGCCGGGGGGCAAGTCGAAATCGCATTCGCGCTGATCAGTGAGATACTGCCCGCGCCAGGCGTGCAATTGGCGGGACCTTTGCCGGCAGAATTCCAGAAGCCGATTGTGATGGCGGCAGGAATTTCGAGCTCCACGAAGAATCGCGAGGCTGTGAACCAGATCGTAAAGTCCTTGACCGGCGCGGCGGCCGCGAAATCCATCAAAGCGGCGGGAATGGATCCCGTCGTGAAAGAAAAATAGAATGATGTCGCGCCTGTCATTGGCAACTTGCTTCCTGGCGTTTTTCGGATACGCGTTCGCGCAGAACGGCCCGGGCTCCCTGGCAGGAACGATTGCCTATCCGGATGGCACGCCCGTGCCTGACGCGCCGATTCAGGTAAAAAACCAGACCACTGGCGCCGAGGCGCGAACTCGTAGCAAGGCGGATGGCCGCTATACGCTGGCGGGCCTGGCTGCGGGAACCTACGAGTTGTCCATCGTCATGCCGTGTTGCGCGTATAAACGAGTTGGGCAAGATGTTACGGTCCGCGCGGGCCAGACCGTACAACTGAACATTGGGCTGGCCGAGACAGTCAACGGAACCACCTTGGGTGACGATCCGGCACGGCTCGCGAATGTCATGCGGAAGCGTTCCAAGATTGCGTCGCAGCCCGTCCCTCGCCTGGCTAACGGCAAGCCGGATTTATCGGGCGTATGGGTCGCCATCGACGATCCGTATCCTGAAGCGCCGGAGCCATTGCCCTGGGCCGCCGCCATCATCAAAGAGCGGTCGGAGAACAACGGGAAGGACGCTCCGCATAACCACTGCCTTCCAGGTCCGCCGCCCGTGCCCGGCAGCGCAGCGCCTTTTGTCGAGAAGTTTGTGCAGACATCTTCGCTGCTGGTGATCCTTTTCGAAGACGTCCCGGGCTTTCGCCAGGTTTTTATGGACGGCCGCGCTCACCCCTCGAATTGGGATCCCACCTGGCTGGGACACTCCATAGGCAAGTGGGAGGGCGACACGCTGGTGGTGGACACGGTCGGCTTTAACGACCGAAGCTGGATCGGTTCGCTGGGCGACGGACACTTCCCCCATACCGAAATGCTGCACGTGACAGAGCGCTACACACGCCTGGATTACGGCCACATGGAAGTGGCGGTGACCTTTGACGATCCGGCAACGTTTGTGAAGCCGTTCCACATGAACGTGAAACTCGACTTAACCCCGCAAGAGGAGTTGCTCGAGTACGTCTGCGAGAACAACAAACCGGAGCACATGGTAGGTAAGTAGATTGGTCCGCACGAATCAGCCGGCGGCGCTCTGCGCTGACAGGTTACGGCACGCCGATTCCAGATCCGTATCCAATTGAAGAACACGGCCGGCGTGAGCGATTTCGAATACGCGCGCCACAGCTTCTTTTGCCCCAGCTACGCGCATTTTGCCGCCGCTTTGCTCCATGCGCCCGCCGCACAGGATCAGCATTCCCAAACCGGAGCTGTCGATGTGGTTCAGCCCGGCCAGATCGATCACCAGTTTGCGGGTTCCGCCCTCGATCAAGCGGATGACGGCGTTCTCCGCGTAGCTAAGGGAATTGCCCAGATTTAGGCGGCCGGTCATCTCCACAACGGCCACGTCGCCGATCTGTTGGGTCTTGGTTTCTACCATATCCGCAGTTGACCTCCGACGAAGGTGTTCAACGATTCTATCTCAATTCCACTCGGCAGCCTAGCGTAGCTTTAGCTCTATGGCTGGCAGGGGCCGAGATCTTTGGTTACGCTGCGGGCTTCAAAAACAAGGGTTTTGCCGGATCGCTTCCGCTTGCCTTCGAGCGTCATTCGACCGCCCGGCTTCACGCCCACCGGTGCGCCCGACAAGGCATAGATTCGCTGGTCCTTTTCATCGGTCACGCTCATGCCATTCGCTCCTGAGGTGACACAACCGGTAATAACGCTTCTTTTGTGCGCCTGATGAACGATGAGATATGTGACCAGAACGCCGACCGCGACCGCCACTACTATGACTCCAGCTAACACTTGGTCGCCTGCGGTTTGAATACTCTCAGCGCGAGCGGGGGCGGCGAGCGCCACGCTGAGAACGAGAATCAGGACTGCACGCCAGAGATTAACCGTCATGGTACCCCCTTGGCCGAAATTTCGATTTTGAACTTTCTGAAGTCCGTCCTAGTTTACGACCGGCAGCCAAACCGCGCTGGCGTGATCGGTGGAGCGTAACACCGTCTCGGTCGACTTGGTGTAATCCGACGGTTTCGCCAGGAAAATATTGGGGACGAAGCTTTGCGGGTTGCGATCGTATAGCGGGAACCAGCTGGATTGGATCTGCACCATGATTCGATGGCCCGGCAGGAACACGTGATTGGTGGTGGGCATCACGAATCGATAGCGTTGGGCTTGGCCCGACGGGATGGCCGACGGATGCTCAAAACTCTCGCGGTAGCGGCCCCGAAAAATATCCATGGACACAGGCAGCTGATAACCGCCCATCTCGGGCTGGCTGGGGACTTCGTCGGGGAATACGTCGATCAGCTTCACCACCCAGTCGGCGTCGGTGCCGGAAGTTGATGCAAATAGCTCTGCCATAGGCGCACCGCTGATCCGCACCGGCGCGGTGAGCACCGGCGTTGAGTAGGTGAGCACATCGGGCCGATCGGCCATCGTGCGCTGATCGGTGACCAGCCAGGTCCTCCAGCGGTCGCCATCGGCGAAGCGAACCGGGCGGGTGAGATACGGCACCGGCTTTGCGGGATCGGAGACGTAAGAATCCGCGGAGGCATCGGGACCGCTGGGCTTGTCGAATCCCAAACCGAAGTTCGCTTCCAGATAAAGCGGCTTCATCGGCGATGCGCAGCCCTGCTCGCAAGCCAGCGGCCAGCTTTTCAAACGATCCCAATGGTTTTCGCCAGTGTTGTAAATCAAGACGGGCGGTGTATCGGATTTAGGCCCGTCGGTCTTCAGATATTGATCGAAGAAAGGCCTGAGCACATCGCGGCGAAACTGTTGAGTAGTGTTGCCGTCCCATTTCAGCGGCCCGAGCTCATAGCCGTCGGCGTTCACCTGGCTGTGCCTCCAAGGGCCCATGACCAGGTAATTATGATCGGCCTGGCCGCGCGCCTTGAGCGCCAGATAGCAATGGATCGCGCCCCACATGTCCTCCTGATCCCACAATCCTTGCAGCCACATGGTGGGTACCTGGGAGGGATGCTCGGCCACCAGTTTGTCGAGGGCTTGCCCCTGCCAGAAAGCATCGTAGGCGGGATGCTCCATCATCTTTTCGTTCCAGGGCAGTTGGTCGATTCCAAACTGCCGGGCATAGGCGCCCGCCGACCCAGCGCGGAGGAACGCCTCATAGTCGTCGTAAGCGCTGCGAGGCACCGGCTTGCCTTCGTCTTTCTTGCTGGTCTGCTCGGAGGTGTAATCGAAATTGGTTTGACGAAATGCCCCGTAGTGAAACCAGTCGTCACCCATCCATCCATCCACCATGGGACTCTCGGGCGCCGCCACCTTCAGGGCCGGATGCGGATTCAGCAGTGCCATCACGACAGTGAAGCCTTCATACGAGGAGCCGATCATGCCCACGCGTCCATTCGATTCCGGCGTGTTCTTCACCAGCCAGTCGATGGTGTCGTAAGCGTCGGTTACGTGATCCGTCGCAGTGCTGTTCAGCGGTCCGCGGATGGGCCGCGTCATCACGTAATCGCCCTCCGATTTGTATTTACCGCGAACGTCCTGGAAGACGCGAATGTAACCGCCCGCCACGAACACTTCGTCGCTCAGCGGGAGAACCGCCAGTATGTGCGTGCTATTGTTTCGCGAGGCGCGGCTCGTAGCGTTGTAGGGAGTGCGGGTCAGCACAATCGGCGCGTTCTGGGCGCCTTTCGGCAGCACGATGACGGTGTACAATTTCACGCCATCGCGCATGGGGATCATCACTTCCCGCTTGATGAAGTCGTCGTTGGCGGTGCCGGCCGCAAAAGTTTTGGGGATGTCGTTGTCCGCGGCGTTCACCGGGGGCATCGTTAGGGTGCAAAGGGCCGTGAGAAGGCTCGCTCCGGCGATGCGGATGTTTCTATGCGGCATCCCGCTATTTTAGCTCGCCAACGCCCTCGGACTTTGCAGCGAAATGGTGAGCCGGATTCCGGCCGGGTTGCCGATTCTCAACGCCCACCGAAGCGCCAAACAACGAAAGAATGCGGAGCGCCAGCGGCGGGACCCACTCCCAAATCGCCGCCCGGTGTGATTGCTTCGGCGATAGAAAATAGATCGAAGAACTTCGCCAGGGCCGGATCGGGGATGGTTCTGCCATGGCTCTCAATGATCACGCTGATTGAATCGGCCGATAGCCGCGCGCGATATCCGGACAGTCTCGCCCTTGACGGAGAACTTGACGGCGGTCTCAAGAAGCGCGTGAAACGCTCTTGCCAGTAAGTCCTCATCTCCCAGGACGAAGTCCTCGCCCGCCGGCGCCTGGGCGAGAATAACCTCGCGGGATTTGGCGAATTCTGCCAGCGCTTTCAATCGCGCGGTTGAGCGCGACTTGCAGGCGAGACCGGAGCGGACGTGAACCCCTCCCCGCTGACATCGATTTGAGTCAGGAGCATCGCGTCATCCAGTAGCGAAAGGATTCTCTGGCGGGATCGTTCGAACATCTCCTGGAGTTCCTGGTTTTCCTCGGTCGATGGCATTCCCTCCAAAATGAGCTCGCCGACGCCGAGAAGTCCGTTGAGAGGCGTGCGGAACTCGTGCGAAATGAGGTTCAGGAACTCGCTCTTGGAACGATCCAGAATGGTCAGCCGCTGGTTCGCCTCGGCCAGCTCACGCGTTCGCGCGGCCACCGCCTCCTCCAGGAGTTCGTTCTGGAGCTTCAATGCGCGCTGCAGGTTGTGCAGATTGAGATGCGTTTCCACGCGGGCGTGCACTTCTTCGAACTGGAAGGGCTTGGAAACATAGTCCACCGCGCCAGACCGGAAAGCCTTCACCTTGTCTTGGGTTTCGTTCAAGGCGCTGAGGAAAATCACCGGGATGTCTGCCAGCTCCGCCGCTGGCCTTCAGGCGTTCGCACACTTCATAGCCGTTCATCTCCGGCATGTTGATGTCCAGCAGAATCAAATCCGGCGGATTGTTTGCGGCCGCGGCCAGCGCCAGCCTGCCCAGCGGAAACGAGCGCACTTCATGACCCCGCTGCAGCAGCATGTCTTCCAACAACTTCAGGTTGGCTGGATTGTCATCCACGATCATGATGTCGTTTGCAGCCATGAGCACGATCCTTAGCGCCGGTACACTTCCCGCACAACGCTGGGAACTCGCACGCCCACCGGCTCCTGCGCCCCGGGGGCTTTCGCGAAATTCGCCAGCCGCTCAATCCACGTCTCTGTGAGAGTGGTTCCTCTCTTGAAGATCAGCAGGTTCCCGTCCTTGCTCAGAACATCCTCTTCGAGAACCATCCCGGCCCGCAGTTCTCGGATCGGCAAGCGTTGCACTTCGAACTCCGCCTGCGCGGGAGAGTAGCTTCCCAGCGCATCCAGCATGCGGCTGTCGAATCGAGCTAACCGCCGCAGTTCGGCCAGCGCGGATTGCGGAGTAGCTCCCCGGTAGATTCTTCTGTCGAATTCCAGCGCCAGATCCAGCATTCGGGCGCCTAATCCGGACTCTTCCCCGGGGCACTGTTGCGTGCGAATCATCTCAGCCACGACTTCCAGCCGGGGGATTTTCGAGAGCAGACGCGCGCCACTTTCCGGATGAGCGCGAAACATTCGATCCTCGTCGGGCGAGACATTCTGGCCGCAGTAGGCTCTTTCGAAAACATCGTCGGGCAGCGATATGCAACCTAGCAGACACAAGGTAGCGGCAAGCTCGTACTGCCATGCGTCCTGAGTACCCAATCGCTTCGTGAGGAAGAGCACGATGTCGCGAATGGCGCGAGACCGCAGCGCCAGCACCGGCGAAGTGAGCTGGACCAACTCCCATAGAGTTCCAACCGCGCCGCCCAGCGTTCTCTCCAGCAGGTCGTGCTCGGCCTGTTGCGCGCGCCGTAACTTCACCTGGGTCTTCACGCGCGCCTGCACTTCTTCGAACTGGAAGGGCTTGGAGATATAGTCGACTCCTCCCGCCCGAAATCCGTTCACCTTGTCTTCGACGGCGTTCAGAGCGCTGAGAAAAATCACCGGAATGCCAGCCAGGCTTGCGCTGGACTTCAGCTGTTCGCAGACTTCGTAGCCGTTCATTTCCGGCATGTTGATGTCCAGCAAAATCAAGTCCGGCGGTTCCTGGTCCGCCGCCGCAAGCGCCAGCCGGCCTCGCGGAAACGATCGCACCTCATACCCGTGCTGGCGGAGCATGTCTTCCAGCAGCTTCAGGTTCGCTGGATTATCGTCCACGACCATGATGTTGCCTTCGGGGATGTTGCCGACGGACGCAGCCTGTTCAGTTAGCGCTGGCACGCTTCCTCCAGCATTCGCGTCAGGGCGTCGTATTCGTACTTGTCGGCCAGCTCCTGCAGAGCGTGCGCCGATGCGGCGTCGCCAGCCTCGCGCACCCGGAGGATCAGCTTGTCCAGTAGTCTCTTGTTGCCGTTCAGAGTCGCATTCCGGAGTTCCTCGACCAGTTCCAGCGGCAGCTGGCCCAGCGCCGTGCTCAGGGCCGGATTCCGCCGGCGGGTTGGACTTCGGCTTCGCTGCTGTCCTCGTAATCGTAGGCGACGTTTAGGAGGACGCGGATCTTCTCCAGCAGTTCGTCCTCGCGGCAGGGCTTCGCCAGGAAATCGTCGGCGCCGCTCTGAATCACTGCTCGACGGTCGTCGTCCATGGCGCTGGCCGTCAGAGCGACGATGACGTTTCCTTGTCCGCGCGGAGTCCGCCTTGATTCTTCGAGTCGCCTCCAGGCCGTCCATCACCGGCATATGCACGTCCATCAGGATCAAGCGCGGGCTCCATTCCTCCCAGTCCGGATGGCCGCCTCGCCGTTGTCCGCGCCTCGTACCGGGAAGCCGATGGAACTCAGCAGCTTCATCAGCCAGTCCCGGTTCTCGGGGTGATCGTCGACCACCAGGATCCTGGGAGCTTCCTGTCCCGGTTCGTATGCCAATGACGCGGCGAAGCGAGCTTCGTGCCGAGGGCTACTCCGGCGTCGCCGCGTTCGACCGGGATCTCGAAGCGGAAGATCGAGCCCTTGCCCTGGTTGCTGGTAACCGTGATATCGCCTCCCATCAGGCGCGCGTATTTGCGGCTGATGGCCAGCCCCAAGCCGGTCCCCTTCAGGCTGTTCAATGCCGCTTCTGACTTGGCTGAACGGCTCGAACAACTTCTTTTGTTCCTCGTCCGTCATGCCCGAAGCCGGTGTCCTCAACGCGGGCCGACAGCCATAGTTGACCGGCTTCCCTTTGCTCCAAAGTCACGTGCATCTCGATCTGGCCCAGCTGGGTGAACTTGACTGCGTTGCCGAGCAGGTTGATCAGCACCTGGCGGATCTTGCCTTCGTCCGCCACAACGTACGGCACGGCTTCTCCGACCGAACAGCATTTCGAAGTCGCAGCGCCTTCGCCTCGGCCCGCAAGCGGAACATCGCCGCCAGATCGTCCAGCAGCCGGGAGAGGTTGAATGTCGACGGGTTTGAGCTCCGTGCGGCCCGCCTCGATCTTGGACATGTCCAGAACATCGTTGATGAGGGCCAGCAGATGCTCGCCGCTGCGGCCGATGATCTTGAGATTCGCTTTCGCGTCCGCTCCCAGCGCTCGGATCCCGCAACATCAACTGGGCGTAACCGAGAATGGCGTTCATCGGCGTGCGGATTTCGTGCGACATGGTCGACAGAAACGTGCTCTTGGCCCGGTTGGCGGCTTCCGCCTCCGCTTTGGCTTGCTCTAACTGCTGGTTGGTGTCCTGCAGCTGTTGGTTGGCGGCCCGCAACTGCTGCGAGTTCTGGAACATCTCCGCTTCCATTTGCTCCACGCGCGTCCGCAGGCGCAGCGGTATCGCCGGACTGCGCCTTTTGCCGCAAGAATTCCGTCACGTCCTCCACCCGGTGGATGAAATACTCGATCTGCTGGTCCGCGCCCAGCACCGGTGAATTGATCGGGCTCCAGTACCGTTCCTCGAACACGCCGTCAGGCCGGCGGATGTCGTATTTCTGGATCGCCATGGTATCGGGCATTCTGGTCACGCGCACCCGTTCGAAAGATGCCCGCAAGTTTGTACTGCCGGTGGCCCCCGGCTCGTCGGGATTGTCGGGGAAGACTTCGAAGATGCCGCGGCCCAGCAGGTCCTCGCGTTTGGTCATGGTCGCGGTCAGATAAGCATCGCTCACCGAGACGATGTTTAAGTCGGGTGTGAGGACCAGGAACAGGCCGGGCAGGGAATCGAAGAGGCTCTGCAATACGGCCCGTCCGCGGCGCAGCTCGTTTTCAACCGCCCGGCGCTCACTGATGTCGCGTGCGATCGAGGAAGCAGCCGCCACCTGGCCGCGCGAATTCTTGATGGGCGAAACCGTCAGCGCGACGTCGATCAGCGTGCCATCCTTTCGACGCCGCACAGTCTCCTCGTTGACTATTTCACCCTTCTGCAGCTTCGATATGATTTCGCTCAACTCGTCCGGGCGGTCCGGTGGAAGCAAGAATGGAGATCGGTTTGCCGATCACCTCTTCGGCCGAATACCCGTAAAGCCGCTCCGCTCCTTTGTTCCAATTGAGGATGATTCCGTCCAGCGACTTGCCGATGATGGCGTCGTCCGAATAGTCGACGATGGAGGCCAGCTGCTCCCGGCTCCGTTCCACGCGCTTTCGTTCCGTGATGTCTCGAATGGTGCTCGAAACCAGCGAACCCTCCTCGGTTTCGAGCGGGCTCAGGCTGATCTCCACCGGGAACTCGGTGCCATCCTTGCGCAGAGCGTACAGTTCCACGCCTGCCCCCATGGCCCGCACCCGCGGATCGGCGAAAAAATCCGCGCGGTGGCCGGGATGTTTGCTCTCGGAAGCGTCGCGGCACCAACATCTCAATGCTCTCCCCTAACAGCTCTGCTCGCGTGTATCCAAACAGCTTCTCCACCTGCGTATTGACCAGGACGATTTTCCCGCTTCGATTCACCACCACCACGGCATCGGGCGCTGCTTCCAGTAACTCCCGGAACTTCCCCTCCGCCACCAGCCTCTTGGCGGCGGCGCGCAGATTCTCCTCCGTCTGCCGGCGTTCGGTGACGTCCCAGTTGACGCCGGTGAGGCGCTGCGGCTGGCCGGCCGTCCCGTAGTAGACCTTGCCGCGGGCAGCCACGGTTCGGACGGAGCCGTCGGGCCATACCACGCGGAATTCCGTGTTGTATTCCGCCCCTTGTTCCACCGCGGCGGCCGTTTCCTCCTGCACCCGCTCGCGGTCGTCCGGATGGACCAAGGCTGCAAACCCCTCCACCGTTCGCGGGAACTGCCCGTCGGGAAGTCCGAACAGGACCGAACAATTCTCATCCGCCTCGACGATGTTCTGCGCGATCTCCCAACTCCAAACGCCGATTCCTGAGGAACGCAGCGTCAGCCGCAAGCGTTCCTCGGTACTTGCGAGAATCTCTCGCGCCGCCACGGCGTCTTCGGAGAGTTGTTCAACTTTGCGGGCCTGCGCGGAAAATCTCCGGTCGGCGATAGAGGTCAGAATGGTCAAGCCCAGGACGATCGCAGTGAAACAGCTGATCACCAGAGTGCCGAGCGACGAAATCTCTACCGAATGGGCCAGGCTTTCAGCGCTGGCCATCGGCACGAAAGTGACCGCGGCCATTCCCGTGTAATGCATTACCGGAATCGCTGCTCCCATCAGGATTGCGCTGGATAGCTTTCGCCAGCCCACCACGGTGGTGTCGTGACGTAACTGGAAGGTGAGCCACAGAGCGGTCCAGGACACAACGATTGCCAGGACTACCGACAAGGCCACGGGCATCGGCGAGTACCGGCACATCGCGGGAAGCCGCATCGCAGCCATCCCGATGTAGTGCATGGCAGCGATTCCGATTCCCATCAGGACGCCGCCAATAATGGAGCGTAAGTGCCCCATTTCGGTGCGGCTAGCCACTTTTAAAGCTATGCCAGATGCCAGCATGGCCACCAGAAGAGAGACCAACACCGTCGGCCAATCGTAGAGCACGGTAACGGGAAGCCGGTATGCCAGCATCCCGATATAGTGCATGGACCAGATGCCGAGTCCCATGGCCGCCGCGCCGCCCGCCAGCCAAACGGACCGGGCAGCTCCGCGTGCCGCCGTGATGCGCCCCGCCAGGTCCAGCGCGGCGTAGGAAGCCAATATCGCCAGCAGCACCGATAGCGCTACCAAGCGGTAATCGTAGGAACTGGTTAATGCTAATTCCACAGCCATTGTGAATGCCGGTCAGGGCACGCCAACTAAGATCTCTATCTATATTCACATCGGCCGATTTCCGGTAATTGTGTACCCATTTACAAATTGAGTAATATTCCCCACTCATTTATTAGGGATAATCTAGCTCACAGTCCCTGGGTCCGTTATTGAGCGCGGCGATGTATCATGATTCGGAGGTTTCCCTATGCCTGAACTCATAACTCGAAGTGAACGGCTGCACCCGGAAGTGCGGGCCCTGTTGGAGATGATGGACGCGCAGGGCGCGCCGCCGCTGGAAGGCCAGGACCCGGTGCAAGCTCGCGCCGATCGCATGGAAGGGATGAAGATGCTGGGCGGCCAACCCGTGGCAATTGGCCGTGTGGAGGACCTGTCCATTCCAGGACCCGGTGGCGACATTCCCGTCCGCCTGTACGCTAGCGAACACGGTGGAGTTCGTCCCGCATTCGTCTATTTCCACGGCGGCGGCTGGGTATTCGGCAATATTGAAACGCATGACGCGGTGTGCCGCTTGCTCGCCAAAGAATCCGGCGCGGTGGTCATCTCGGTGGATTACCGGCTGTCGCCCGAGGCTAAGTTCCCGGCGGCCGTTGACGATTCGTACGCGGCCACTTGTTGGGTGGCGGCCAACGCGCAGCACCTGGGGATAGACGCGAACCGCATCGCAGTGGGTGGGGATAGTGCCGGCGGTAACCTGGCCACGGTGGTCGCAATGCGCTGCCGCGATGCAGGCGGCCCGGCGCTGGCATTGCAAGTGTTGATCTATCCGGTGACTGACCTAAGCTCGTTTGAAACTGCTTCGCATCGTGAATTGGCGGAAGGCTACTTTCTGACACGCGCCGCGATGCAATGGTTTACCGGCCACTACCTGGCATCCACCGAGCAGAGCAGCCATCCGGAAGCGTCGCCGCTGCATGCCACCAACCTCAAGGGGCTGCCGCCGGCAGTGGTGATTACGGCGGAGTTCGATCCGTTGCGGGATGAAGGCGAAGCCTACGCGAAGCGTCTGGAGCAGGCCGGAGTGCCGGTTACAGCCACGCGTTATCCCGGCATGATTCACGGGTTCGTTTCCATGCATGGGGTGGTTTCCAGCGGCCGCCAGGCGATTCAGGATGTCGCAAAGGCCACCAAAGCGATGGCGTGAGAATCGACAAATGGCTGTGGGCCGCCCGATTTTTCAAGACACGTTCGCTCGCTTCGCGGGCTTGCGAGCTGGGCAGGGTTGAGGTCCAGGGCCAAAATACCAAACCATCGCGCGAGATCCGCGCCGGCGACCTGTTGCGAGTGAAAAACGACAGCGGCGAATTTCAGGTAGAGGTCCTGGCGCTGAGCGAAATGCGCGGCCCGGCTTCGGTTGCGCAAGCGCTCTATCGCGAGACTGAGGCCAGCCGGGAGTTGCGGCTCAAGCTGGCGGAAGAGCGCAAAACGATGCCGCGCTTCGATACCTCGCCGCAGGGCAAACCATCGAAGCGTGACCGCCGCGAAATCGACCGGCTGCGCCGGCGTTAGCTCTGCCAGAGTTTAGCTCTGCGTGGACGCCGCCGTCATTACCGAAGCAACCGAGCTGAATATGACGCTGATGCTGCTGGCGATGCCAGGCATGATTGCTCCGGCCGCGACCGCGACGAAGCCGGCCATCAGAGCATATTCGATAAGATCCTGTCCCCGGCGATCCTGCCAGACCCGAACCAGATAAATCAAAGCTTGAGTTCCGATCATTTCATTTCCTCCTCGAAGTAATCGCTTTTTGATTCTGGGCTTTGCAACCGGGTTGAACAATCCCGTCTTTAGGTTCAGCGGGGCTAGTACTAAGTCCCATCATGGGTACTGGTCACGGCGGGAGTTGCTACTTCGCGAGCGGCTTCTTACGATATTGGCCGTATAGCAGCTCTTCTACAAATTCCGGGCACTTGAAATCCAGAAGCTGGGCGTTCTTTTCCTGACGCCGGTAGAGGGGCATGCTCATTTTCCAGGGACGCGTGAAAATCTGCGGATCTTCGATGGTGGCCTCATAGGAGATGACATCCGGGCTAGTGCGCGTGTAGCGCTCCACCACGTGGAGGGCGTCGCTATGAAAATTGCCGGCGCGATCGAACCAGCTGGAATCGTTCATGCCTTTTACGTCCACGACCAGGGTGTCGCCTTCCCAATGCCCGACCGACTGTCCCATCCAGGAGTCGATGGGAGGCGGCCCGGGGTCCTTCAGAAAGATGTTGCGGACCGCGCCCGCATATTCGTAGACGATCACGATCGCGCTGGCGCTTTGCAAAATCTGAAAGGGATAAGGCAGGTAGGTGGCGCGCGGAACGCCCGGCAGGTAGCACTTAATTTCCGGGTCCGATGTCAGCCAGTTTTCCTGGTTCTGCTTCTTCTTCGCCAGGGCTTCCGGTTTGTACGGGAGCTCGCCACCTTCCACGACGCCGAGCCCGGGAGGGACGGAACCGACCGCGCCCAACGCGAGCACTGGCGCCGCGGGCACCGGGCCATAAGGACCGGGCCGCACCGCGAGAGCCGGCCGCGCGACATGAGCCTCGATGTCCCAGTTGGCTTCATTGAGGGCCTGCCAAATGCCGTTGAGATCCGGCTTGCCGTCCGCTGCGCGGGGCGCGCGATAGGCCGGCGTCTGAGCAACGATGGGAATCCCGATGATTGCGGCTGAGAAGGCAAGGCGGATCAGAAGCTTGGGCATCACCTTATGAAATCACAAAGAGGGATCGGGGGTTGGGGATTGGGGATTGGCCGAGGGGAACGAGAGCAGTTCGGCGCCAGGAGGGTGTTCAGAAGCGGGATTGGGTTCGTTTGGAAATTTCGGCGCACGGCTTTGAATGGATTGGACTTGCATGAGCGCTTTCAGGAGGCGGTGGTATTCGTGATGAAGCCGCGATTGATAACGGTTGAGCAGCGCGAGCGAGCTGTTGGAGGCGGAGAGCGCTTCAAAGGCGATTGCGAGGCGATGATTTTCGGGTAGGTCAACATAATCGCGACTGAGGCGCTCCTCCTGATCCTGCATGCGGTGTTCGAGGAGCCCGGATTCGACAGCGGCGTAGCGCGCGACACGCCAATGAGCGGCGGCCAGTTGATGGACGAGGTCGATTTCGGGTTTGGTTTGCGGGCGGAAGTGTTCCAGATAATCGCGGAGCTGGGACTGATATTGTTCGGTGGATTCGTTGAATAGGACGACCGTGTTGGCGGTTAGTCCATGAGCGAGGGCGTTGAGGGCGGAGGATTGCTTGCCGGCATCGGTAGCAGGGCCATCGGATTTTGCGCCATTGGCGCGGGCGGAGGCGATTTTGCGGCGGGAGGAAGGCATGGCCTGCTGATTGCGATTGTGGCGGACGGGAAGCGAGACCAGTGGCGGTGATCATTGGATGAAGGTGAGGGGAAAGGAGATCAGGGTGGACGGGTGGCGTCACTCACTTTGAGGGTCACCGATTCACCACTCCGAGACGGAGGCACCCGATGAGATGATGGGTCAATGTCCCTTCCCGAGAAATTGCGCGAAGGCCTGGCGATTCCGGCCATCGCAGCGCCGATGTTTCTGGTCTCCGGTCCCGATCTGGTGGTGGAGGCTTGCAGGAACGGTGTGATCGGAACATTTCCCGCGCTGAATCAGCGCACCAGCGAAGGATACGAGGCGTGGCTGGTGGAGATTCAGCAGAGGCTGGACGAGATCAAAATCGAAACGGGCCGTCCGCCGGCGCATTATGGAGTGAATCTCATCGTCCACAAAACCAACGCGCGGGTGGAGCGCGATCTTGAGATCACGGTAAAGCACAAGGTTCCGTTGGTGATTACGTCGCTGGGCGCGGCGCGGGAAGTGGTGGATGCGGTGCATTCGTACGGCGGATTCGTTTTTCACGACGTTATTCATCTGCATCACGCCAGGAAAGCAGCGGACGCTGGGGTCGACGGGATTATTGCGGTGGCTGCGGGAGCTGGGGGCCATGCCGGAACGCTCAGCCCGTTCGCATTCCTGGCCGAGATTCGGACGTTCTTCGACAAGACGGTGGTCCTTTCCGGCGCAATCACAAACGGGAGGCAGATCGCGGCGGCGCAACTGATGGGCGCTGATCTGGCGTATCTGGGAACGCGCTTCATTAGCACGCGCGAGAGCATGGCGCCGGAGGGATTCAAGGAGATGATCCTGGCGGCCAATGCGAAGGACATTGTTTACACCAGCGCGATCAGCGGCGTGCACGCCAATTTCCTGCGCGCCAGTATCGTCGCGGCGGGCGGCGATCCGGAAAATCTGCCGCCGCACAGCGGAATGAGCGTGACCGCGGAGGGAGAAGCCAAGGCGTGGAGGAACATCTGGTCCGCCGGGCATGGCGTGGGCGACATTCACGACGTCCCGACGACTGCCGAGTTGTGCAACCGGTTGATCCGGGAATATCGCGGAAGAGATACACTGTGACGAGGAGAATGCAATATGGCGGACGACACAAACGAAATTAGACCTACTGATGGATCATCCAGCGGACTTCCGCGGCGCGACTTTGTAAAGTCGGTGGCGGCGGGCCTGGCTGTTGCAGGTGCGGCTTCGGGCGCGATGAAGGTAGTTGAAACTGACGTTGAGATCAAGACGCCGGACGGCACTTGCGATGCGGCTTTCATTCATCCGGCCAGCGGTTCTCATGCCGGCGTGCTGATCTGGCCAGACGCTTTCGGCCTGCGGCCCTCCATGCGAGAAATGGCCAAGCGCCTGGCTGCCGATGGATATTCGGTGCTGGTGCCGAATCCTTTTTATCGCATGGGCAAGGCGCCTTTTTGGACGGATGCCTCCAACATCAACTTCGCAGCGGAGCGGGGTAAGATCGGGCCGCTGATGGCGTCGGTGAACGCGCCCGGCAACGCGGAGAAGGATGCGGTGGCTTACATCGCTTTCCTGGATGAGCAAAAACAGGTGAACACCAAGAAGAAGATCGGGACGCAGGGCTACTGCATGGGCGGCGGGTTGGTGATGAGGACCGCGGCCACGGTGCCGGATCGCGTAGGGGCCGGCGGATCGTTCCACGGCGGCGGCCTGGTGACGGACAAGCCCGACAGCCCACATCTGCTTGCGCCGAAGATCAAGGCCAAGATGTATTTCGGTATCGCGATGAGCGACGACAAGCAGCAACCGGACGCGAAGGTCAAGCTGAAGGAAGCGTTCATTGCGGCGAACAATCCAGCGGAGATCGAGGTTTACCAGACCTGTTATCACGGCTGGTGCGTGCCGGATATGCCCAAGCAAGCGGACGGCGCGCCCACTTACGATAAAGCCGAAGCTGATCGCGCGTGGGGCAAGTTGCTGGTGTTGTACAAGGGCGGGCTGGCGTAAGACCGCTTCCTTTGGTCGCGGCTCGGCAAAGACAATACCGTACTCAGTCGGATCGTAGCGCCTGCATGACGTCGACTCGCGCGGCGCGGGCCGCCGGCAGGATGGATGCAACCACCGCGGCGGCCAACAATACTATTGCCGCGCCGATTACTGTCAGGACGCCAGGCAGCGGCACGTCCTGGAAGTAGCTTCCCGCGAGACGCGCGAGGGCGTAGCCGCAAGCAGCCCCGGCGACGACTCCAAGAGCGGCCATCACTGCGCCTTCGGCGATGACGCCGGTCACGAGATGCCAGGGCTGTGATCCTATCGCCAAACGAATGCCGAACTCGCGCGTGCGTCCGCTGACTGAAAACGCAAGAACGCCCGCGACACCGACCACGGCGATCAATAGCGCGACGGCAGCGAAGCCGCCGAACACCAGGGTGTTCAGCCGATCCGGCGTGAGCACTTCCGCGCGGACGTCCTCAAGCGTGGCGGCGCGTTCCACGGGCTGATCGGTGGATAAGCCACGGATGATGCCTGTGATCGGCGAAACCAGCGCGTAGGGATTCGATCGCGCGTGAATGAACAAGCGTTCCCCGCCGAAAACCTGGCCGAAGGGATGATACACGGTGAGCGCCGGACCGGGGACCACGTTTTCGTCATCCACATCCGCCACCACGCCGATGATGCGGCGCGGCTGCGCGCTCATATCGATGAACTTCATTATCGGATCGGTCCACAGCAGGTGATGGTTGACGGCATCTTGATTGGGGAACATGCGCTGCGCCACGCTCTGGCTGACGATCACGACGGGTTCACTTCCTTTGCGATCGGCGGCGTTGAAATCGCGGCCGGCGATGATCGGCACGCCGAGCGCCGCGAAGAATCCGGGCGACACGGTGCGGAAACGTCCCAGTGGATCTTCTTCGCCCGCCGCCTTGACATGGCCATCGGCGGTAAATTCGAACCCGGGCCCGAAGTTACCCGCGTCGCGCCAGGGGACTTGGCTCCCTATCGCGACTCCATCCACACCCGGTAGCTGGGAAATCCGGCGGACGGCTTCCTGATAGAACGCGGTGATCTGTTCCGGCGTTTTTCCGTACGGCATTTCGGGCACATTGATGGCCAGAACGTGGCGGGTATCGAAACCGGTTTGTTGCGGCTTGCAGTGAGATCAAGGTTTTTAGCAGCATGCTGGCGCCGGCCAGCAATACGAATGATGCGGCGATTTGGGTGACGACGAAGATTCGCTGTTTGCGGCTGGTGCTGCTGGTCATCCGCACGCTGCCGCTGGCAAGGCTGAGTCCATGCGATGCATCGGCGGACGGTAAGCGCGGGACAAATGCCAAGAGCACGGCGGAGGCGATCGCGAGCAGCGCTCCTACCCAGAGCATGCCGGAGTCTACCGTCAGATCCAGCGCGCGGATGGAGAAACGCGACGCATAGCGAGCCAGGATCGCGACCATCGGACGGGCGATCAAGACGCCCAGCAACGCACCCGCGCCACAGAGCAGCAGGCTTTCGGCCAACAGCGTACGGCGTAGAGCGGCTGTACTTGCGCCCAGAGCCGCTCGGATGGTTAGCTCACCCTCGCGGCGAACGGTCCGCGCCAAAATCAGATTCGCGACGTTGGAACAGGCAATGATGAAGACCAATATTGCTGCCGCAAGCAGCACCCACAACACGGTCTTTGCCCGCGCGGTGATCTGATCGCGCAAGCGAACGGCGTCGATCCGGAAATCCGCTCGGGGCGAATACGCTTCGGGATGTTCCTTAACGATCGAACCGTGGATTGTGCGCAGCTCAGCGCGCGCTTGTTCGAGGGTGACGCCGGGCGCCAGACGTCCGAATAGTTCCGTCATGCGATGGACCCGGCCAGTGACCATGGTGGCCGACAGATGATGCGGGCTGGTGACAATATTGGCGATGATTTCGGTCTCGGCCGGATAGGGGACCGATGGTTCCAATACGCCGACCACGGTGGCCGTGCGTGAACCAAGCCGGACTGTTTTTCCAAGGACGGTCGGATCGCTTTTGAGCTGCGTGCTCCAGAACCGATAAGTGAGCACCATGGCGCCGGCGGCGCTTGGCCCATCGTCCCGCATGTCGAGCAGACGGCCGAGTACCGGATGCAGCCCCACGACGTCGAAGTACGATCCGCCGACGACGCCTGCGCGGACTTCGCGCGGCTCTCCCAGCCCGACCATGGTGAAGCCGATGGTGGAGAAGTCCCCGAACGCGCTCAAGGTCTTGACACGGGAGCGCAGATCCTGGATCTCGGGCACGGAGAAGGCAATGTCGTCGACCTTGATGCCGGGCGCGCTTTGGCGGATATAAATCAGCCGGTCTTCGTCGCGATTCGCGAGCGGACGCAGCAGCACGCCGCGCACCAGCGTGAAGATGGCCGCGTTCGCGCCGATGCCGAGCGCTAGCGTGAGGATCACGGTAACGGTTAGCCCGGTGGTGCGTGTCAGAGAGCGAACCGCGAATTTCACATCTTGCAAGAAGGTCAAAACGGCCCCCGTTTTACTGGAATTACTTTTCCAAGTATACTCGCCTATGGCGCGCTTCTACAGGATCGAAACGGCGTTGGGAATGGCACTCGCGCTGTTTCCAGCGGTTCTGTTGGGACAGTGGCCGGCATATCGAACGGCGGGAGCGCCGAGATTGCCGGATGGAAGCGTGAATTTGGATGCGCCCGCGCCGAAGACCGCCGATGGCCGGCCCGATCTTTCGGGAATTTGGGCTGCGGGCAGGGTGCCGGGAGCGCCGCCTCCGCCTGTTGGACGAACCTTTGGTGAGACACCGCCCGGTCCGCGGCCGTTCCAAAATCTTCCTTCATTGTTCGCTGACGGGTTGCCATTGCAGCCATGGGCGGCGGAGCTTCGCAAGCAGCGTCTGGCGGACCATAGCAAAGACCATCCCGACGCGCATTGCTTGCCGATCAACCCGGTGCAGCTTCACAGCCACCCGCAGCCTCGCAAGATCATTCAGACGCCCGGTCTGGTTTTGATTTTGTACGAAGCCAACGAAGGGATCAGGCAGATCTTTACCGATGGCCGGCCATTGCCCGAACAACGATCCGCAACCGTGGTGGTACGGCTATTCGATCGGGAAGTGGGAAGGCGACACGCTGGTGGTCCACACCATTGGTTTTCCGGAGCTGGGTTGGATCGATGAAGAAGGGACGCCCATCACCAGCGCCGCGCGGATAACCGAGCGCTTCCGGCGGTTGAACTATGGAACGCTCGAGATCGAGATCACGGTGGACGATCCGAAGACGTTTACCAAGCCCTGGAGCTACAAGCTGGACCAGCGTTTGATGCCGGACACGGATTTGATCGAATTTATTTGTGCGGAGAACAACACGAGCTTGTCGCACCTGGTTGGGAAGTAGCGCGGGTTTTTCTTAGGGGGTGTTTATGCGACGAATCATTGCTTCTAGCGCGTTATTTGCGGCTGGAATCGGAGTGGGAGTTTTTCTGATGGAGCCCGGCCGGGCCCAGAGCAGTCAAGTTGCGGGGCTGCGGCTGAATCATGTCGGGATTTACGTGAAGGATTTCGACGAGTCCATGCGCTTCTATACCCAGACCATGGGCTTTCGCGAAGCCTTCACGATTAAGAACCCGGAAGGCAAACCTGTCCTGGCCTACCTGCAGATTACCCGGGATACGTTCCTGGAGTTGGCTCCGGCCACCGCGGAGCGGCCGGTCGGTTTGAACCACATCGGCATCTGGCCGGAGGATATGAACGCAACTATCGCGGCGTTGCGGCAGCGGGGAGTGCAGGTGAACGATCCTCGAGTCGGCTCGACGAAAACCAGCATTACGAATGTCACCGATCCGAATGGGGTGCGGCTGGAGCTGGTGGATTTTCTGCCGGACTCGATGCCAAGAAAAGCTATGGAGGAGTGGAAGAAGTAATCCGCTTGAAGAACAGCCGCCAGCCAAGAAAGGCGGCGGCCAGAACGCCAATAATGGCCCAGCCCAGGTCTCCGAGAATTGCGCCGACCTCCTGAACACGGTCGCTGAAAACATGGCCCAGCCAGATGAAGAGAGCGGCTCCGAACGCTTCGCCTAGGAAATCCCAGAGAGTGAATTGAAGCCAGGAATACCCGGCCGCGCCACTGGCGAGATTGATCCACGGCCCCAAGGGGGTGACGAGCCAACGGCTGAAAAACACTCCGGTACCGCCCCAACTCCGGGCTTTCGCATCCAGCTTCTCGATTTTCTCGGCATCGCCCAGCATCCTGCTCAATCTAGCGATCAGCTTCTTTCCGCCCCAGCGGCCCACGGCGTAACCGGCCTGGTCGCCGACGACGGAACCTGCCGAGGCGATCAGGATAGCCGGCCACATCCCGATCGCGCCCTGTGCGACTAGCGATCCAGTGACAATCAGCAGCAGCGTTACGGGCAATGGAACGCCGATGGCCGCGATGGCGACCACCACGAAGAGAGCAGGAGAACCATAGCGTGTAAGGGCGGCGAGGAGCTGCTCGAACATCAGGGCGCCTGGCCGGAAGGCGGAACGCTTTGGGCATTCGTGATGGCGTTCTCGAGATCTCGAATCAGTTGGGCCACCGGCAATTTTTCGGTTCGGGCGATATCGCGAATGGGCCTGCGGTCACGCGGATTCGGTTCCACGCGAATGGCCCGGAAAAGAAGCTCCGATCGCGTGTGATAGGTGTGAGCCACGAAGGGCACGCTCATCCAGGGCTGGATGGCTTCGTTCCGCCAGTGCAGATGCCGCGCGGTTCTGCCGGCGCGAATGCTGAAGAAAAATGCAAAGGCGAGCGCCAGGCAGAAGCCCAGGCCTAATAGCAACGTCCATTGACGAGGGGGTGCCACGAAATTCAACTATAGAACGGGTTGTGGCTCTGGTGTTGCCGTCAATGGCCGCCGCGCTGCGGACGAGGCCGTTTTACGCGAATGATGGCCATCATGCCGGCGTCTTCGTGCGCGAGGATGTGGCAGTGATAAACGAAATCGCCCACCACCGGGCCGCGAAAATCCATCCGCACTTTGACGCTCGGATATGGGCCTGTTCCACTCCAATAGGGCACCTGGACCATGTCGAGATATGGCCCGTTGGTCACAGGAACGCCATTCTGCTCCAACAGCAGGAAATGAATCTGATGGATGTGAAATTCGTGATTTTCGGGCGAGCGGTTTTGGATGATCCAGTCTTCCACCGAGCCTTGGGTCGTGACGATGGCGGGCGGATTGGCCGCGCTAAAAAGGGCGGGCGTCTGGCCGTCCACGGTGATGAAGAAATTCGCCATCACCTGGGAGAAATACAAAGTGCGTTGCGCGGTGGGCGTTTGTTGATCGAGCGCAGCGAAGCGCTGCTTGCGGGGAGTCTCTACGAGAGCCGGGACGGATAGCGACGGCTCAGGAGCGTCGGCGGAAGTGATAATGGTGGCCAGCGGCCGCGTAGGATCCAGGCCGCCGTTGGGACCCGTATCGACATTCAGGGTCATGAGGGTTGCGTTTTTCACGCTGGAAGACGGGCCATTCACTACGAATTCGGCGCGAGCGGCCGGGGCCAGCAGGATCTCGGTTTCAGTGATGCTCTTGCCTAGCGAGGTGCCATCCTGGGAACCGATCGGAATGCCATCCAAGGCCACCAGTTGCAGGGGCTGCGGCGTTCCGTCGTACTGCAGTTGAATATCGATAATGGTGTCCGCCGATGCGTTTAAGACCCGCCAGAACTGCGTTTCCGTGGGCTTCATCGAGATGACCGCGGGCGTATAGGCGGGCGAAGGGACCGGAACATAGTTCAGCGAGAGATCCCAGGTGGGGCTGTTATTCCCGGCAGGCCGAGGGCCCGGCACGCGATTATCCCGGATGATCAAGACCTGCTGCGGCAGTCCGGCGACTTCCGGGTTGATGTTTTGAATCCCTTCGACAATCAGCGCTCCAGATGCGCCACCCTGCACGGCGGCCTCAGAGATGCCGTGGATGTGCGGGTGATACCAGTAGAGGCCGGGCGGTTCGTCCAAGGGGAACTGCAGGTCGTACTGGAAGGTTTCGCCCGAATTGATCATCGTTCGGAGGACGTCATCCTGATGGCAGGTGGGCGGCGTGTTCGTGCCGTGGTAGTGGATATTCACCGAAGAGGGCGTCATCGTGACGGCTCCGCAGGTTTCGGATGCCCTGCCGGACACGGTCATGCCCGGCATGGAGGGCATGGCCATCGATGATGTCGATGCGGGGACGTTGTTCTTTAGCGTGATCAACAATCGGTCGCCCGGCTGAACGTGGAGGGTGGGGGACTGAGAGCCGTCGGCGGTCATAAAACAAAACAAAGTGTTGCCGTTCTGATCGACCGAGGTTTCGTAAGTGAAACTGACCTGCAGTACGCCGTGATCGCTAAATAGATCCGGGGGTTGGGTGATGGGGCTTCCGACCGCGAAGCGTGGGCAGACGCTGGAACTTTGAGCAAAGCAACAAGCGGGAGCTATCGCCAGGACGAGCGCAGCCAGGGCGAATCGCGTTGTCATGGGCTCCTCCGGGCTCAAAAAATACGAACTCGCGACTAGTTGAACCCGTTCGACGCCGCCCTCAACCGTGAGCACGGTTGGCCATGGAACAGACGTGTTACGGGAGTCGGCCAATTGTAGCGCAGGGCGGACAGTAGTTGGTCAGGAGTGCGCTGCCGTGCGGCGGGAAACAACGTAGGAGCCCAGCACGAGAGCGGCGGCGAGGCCTTGGGCGAGCAGGGTTTCGAACGTGGGGAATACGGAGATCCATAGGCCCATCCAGGCGGGCAAGACCACGGCCAGCCAAGGAATGGGAGTGGTAGGCAGCCAGTGCGCCAACTGCATTTCCTGCGCCTGTTCGCCGACCATGACAAGCAGAACGCCGCCGAGCAGCACGCCGGTTAGGACCAGCATGCGGCGGTACGGCAATTGCCGATGCGCGACGAAAGTTAGTATCGCGACGACGCCTGCTAGAAACAATCCAAGAAGCGTGCCATAAAGAACCGGACGGCCGCCGAGTTTGAGCCGGTAACTCTGCAGGAACAGCACGACTTCAAATCCTTCTCGGTAGAACGAACTGAAACCGAGCAGGGCCATACCCCACAGAAGGCGCGCCGGCGAGGAAGCCGAATCGTGGTCCGCATCGAGGAGCGTCTGCTTCTTCCGGTTGTGCATGGAAATCCAACCGGTCCAATAGACGCGATGGAAGAACCAGTTCATGACAACCAGGAGCACGATCACTGCCAACAAGCCTGTTGCGGCCTGCAGGGCGAGCGCGGAGACTTCGGCGCTAAGGTCGTTGACGATTCGCACGGCGAACATCCAGGTAAGCAAGGTCGCCGCGAAGCCGACGCTGGCTCCCAGGGCTATCGGGCGTTTATACCGGCCGCGGCGTCCGATCAAACCTGCAGTGATTGCGGCCAGCACCAGAATGCACTCCAAGCCCTCGCGGAAGACCAAGACGCCGATGTCGATTACTGTGGAGGCAGGACTCATGGATGGCGCATTGTCAAAATGCGAACTTCGCGCCGACTTGAACCAGCCGGGGCGGGGCGGCGTTGACCACTTGTCCGAACGTTCCGCTGCTGATGTTGCCGTCGACGGCTTGTGGTCCGAAGAACTGCGCGTGATTGAAGACGTTAAAGGCTTCGATGCGGAACTGCAGGGATTTCGATTCCGTAAGGCGCAGGTTCTTGAGCAGAGCCACGTCGAAGTTTTCCATACCGGGGCCGTGAAAATAACGCCGGGAGGCATTGCCCGGGGTGCCCAGCGCGTTGTTACTGAACAGCGCGGCATTGAAATACGACTGGCCATTGCGAGGATTGTGATTCAGGTTGAGCGAGCCCGGCGCGACATCCGGCTCATCGACACCGTAGTTGTTAATCCCGTTCGGCTCCGCGCCCAATAGCGAATTATCGCCGTAATTGATCAAGGTCACGGGCAGCCCGCTGCTGAAGCGCGTGATCCCGGAAAATTCCCAACCTTGCGTGGCGCGGTTAGCGGCATGGAACAGACGCACGAAGGGAAGTTGATAGCTGTAGCTCACGACGAAGTTCTGCGTGATGTCGAAGGCGGACAACGCTCTGCTTAGCGAGGGATTGAGCGGGTTCACCTGTTCGCCGAGATTGGACGATTGATCGATGGACTTGCTGTAGGTATAGGCCGCCAGCAGTTGCAGCGGTCCGCTGGAGTGGCGCAAAGTGACCTGCAGTGAGTTGTAGTTGGCGTTGCCGATGGTGGTTTCGAGCGTGTCGCTTCCGAAATTCGGCCCCAGCGGTCCCCTGGTTCCGTTGATCGTCTGGCCGTGGCGGTGACGAAGACATTGCTTTCGTTGAATGGACCGCAGGGCGTCTGGCCAGGCGCCAGGTTGGCCGGATTGCTGAGCTGCAGGCAGAGCGCGGGATTGCCGGGATTAGCTTCCTCCAGCACCAGCAGATGATGCGACTGAGAGCCGACGTAGCTGGCGCTGAGAAGGGTATTGTTTCCGAAGCCATGCTCGATGGAGAGCATGTATTGCTCGTTGTAAGGAGTTTTATTGCTCACGACGTAGTTTGGAATTCCGGTGATTGGCTCAAACTGCGACCAATCGATGGTCGAGTCCGGATGGCTGGCGCTGGTATTCAGCGGGGCGAGTTGAACAGGGAAGTACTGGCCATTGTTTTGGCCGTTGGACGCGGTTACGAAGGGAGTGGAAAACAGCGGTGGCGCGGGGCTGGTGTAGGTGGTCCCGTAGGGGGAATTAGCGCTGCTGACTCCGATCGCAAGCGCCTCAATGGCGGTGTAGAAGATCCCGTAGCTGGCACGGATGCTGGTTTTGCCGTTGCCGGGCGCATAAGCAATACCGATACGAGGCGCAAAATTGTTTCCGGGCGGCGCCAAAGTGCGCGATACGCCGGGATCGGTGGGAAACAGAATGCCGGCGGGAGCGCCGGGGAAAACAACCGATTGCCGGCCAGGCTCGAAGGTCGCAATCTGATTGTATTTTTCGTACCAAGGCTCGATGCGGTCGTAGCGGAGGCCGTAGTTCAATGTCAGGTTCTTTTTAATGCGCCAGCTATCTTGTGCGTAAAGGCCGACGTACTTGTTACGGCCGTAGAAAGCTTGCAACTGGCTTTGGTTATACTGGCTCGGAATGCCGAGCAGGAAGTCCGCGAAGTCCACGCCGGTCTCGCTGCCGAAGAAGATAAAGTTGCCATTCAACTGCGCGATCGGATTGGTGTTGACCTGATCGTAGTGGAACTCGCCGCCCACGTTGATGGTGTGGGTCCCGATCACCTTCGAGAAATTGTCGCGCCACTGAAAGGTGTTGTTGATCTGCTTCAGCTCGTTGGTATTGGTCCCGATGGAGAAGTTGTTGAAATCGACGCTTTCCACGCCTTCGGTCTTGGGCGACAACGGAACGATGCCGGGCGTGTTCGTTCCGACGACGAATCCTTGGGAGGCGAGCGTTGTTCCGACGCCTCCAACAGGTTGGCCCAGGTCGGTAGCAGCGCGCATGTAGCTGAAGTGGAATTCGTTTACGGCGGTGGAGCTGAGCGTTTTGGTGTCGCCAAGGGCAAGTAATTGCGCCCGGCCGGAATTGAGCGCATTGAAACCCGGAACATTCGCGCCACCTTGAGCGACGGGGTACGGGCTGTTCTGCGACCAATCGTCCAGAAAATAGTAAGCCGACAGCATGCCCCAGGGCGTAGTGGCATCCATTTTGTAAGCGCCCTTGTCGTCGTTCAACGTTTGGTTATAGGAGGAGGTGGAGAAAGTCCCGTTGGAATTAGTAGGCGCCGGGATGTATTTCAGAAGATTGGTGGCCGGCGCGGACCAGGCACTTTGGGGAATCACGCCGTTGGGAAGAACGCACTGGGCCGAACTGGTGCAACCCGTGAAATAGTACGGCTCGCCCGCTGTGACGCTGTATCCGAGCTTTTGCGATAGCTGGCTGGCCCAATACGGGCCGGTGACGTTGCCGGCCAAAGAACTCGCCACGTCGCTCAGATTGCCGGTGCGGTCCTGGAGCGAGGGAACCGGGATCTCGCCGGTATCGATTCCCTGGGTGGACCGCGTGCCTTGATAATCGGCGAAGAAGAAAACCTGGTTCTTCTTGATTGGGCCGCCGAAGGTGCCTCCAAACTGGTTTTGATCGAATACTCCGCGGGTGGGCGAGAAATAGTTGCGGGCGTCGAGATCGGTGTTGCGCAGGAATTCGAACGCGTTGCCGTGGAATTCATTGGTGCCGGACTTGGTGACAACGTTGATCTGGCCTCCGCTGAACTCGCCATACTCGGCGTCGAAGTTGCTGGTGAGAATCCGGAATTCGGCGATGGAATCCAGATTGGGGACGATGGCCGCGCCCATGTTGACGTCTTCTTCCACGTCGCTTCCATTCAGCACGAAGCTGTTGGCAAATTCCCGCTGGCCGTTGATCGAGATGGTGCCGGGATTCAAGTCGCCGGAAGGCGACAGTGCGGCGGCGCCGACGTCCTGAACCGTGTCGGATGTGATGGAGGTGACGGGAACGACGCCGGATTGGAGCGCCAGCAGGTCGGTGAAACTGCGGCCATTGAGCGGCACCGTGGTCATCTGTTTGCCGGTGATGACTTCGCCCAACTGGGTATCGACGGTATCGACATGCGTGGGCGATTCGGAAACCGTGACGGTGTCGGATCGTTCTCCGATGACCAATGAGGCGTCCACGACGACCTTGCTGTCGACATTGATGATGACGCCGGTGCGACGGAGGGGCTTGAAGCCGGCAGCGTCGATTTGGACGTCGTAGCGGCCGACGGGCAAACTTTGGAACGAATAGAAGCCCTGGCCATCGCTGGTGATGGTTTGCTTTACTGCGGTAGACGTTTCCGTGGCCGTGACCTTGGCGCGCGGGATCACCGTGCCAGCAGGATCCGTGACAGTTCCCAACAGGCTCCCGCCATCGCTGGCCTGGAGCGTGGACGCTAACACGACAAGCATCGCTATTTTTGCAACAAGATCGCACTTGGGCACAAGGCGTATTCGACGCAGGGAAGGGAAGCTACTGGGTATTAGTGCGTTGCGGGAAGATAACAAAGCCATTAATGATCTAGGACCTCTTCGGTCCTATATTACGGAAGGGACGTTTCCCAGTCAACAGGAAACAGCAAGTGAGTTGCAACTGTTCTTGAATGGCGTCGATTCTGGGTCAAGCCGGGAGCGTTGACCATATTCAGCCGCCTGACTACCTGTGGTCACGCGCGATGGCGACTCCGGGAAAGGGAGCCTTCCATCGCAACGGACCGAATCCACCGGTATTGGCCGCCGGCGTGCGATACAAGTGCGCGGGAGGAACCAGATGCTAAGAAATTCCAAAGAGTTGCATGGGTTTACGATCCGGGCCACGGATGGCGACATAGGAACTGTGGACCAGCTCTATTTCGAAGATGAAACCTGGGCCATCCGGTACATCACGGTAGAAACTGGTGGCTGGCTGGGCGATCGGGGAGTGCTAATCTCGCCATTTTCGGTAATATCTGCCGACTGGGAAGCAAAGCGACTGGATGTGGCGCTAACCAAAAAGCAGGTGGAGGACAGCCCGAGCATCGACGCGCACCAGCCGGTTAGCCGGCAACACGAGGCCGCATTCAACCGTTACTACGGCTATCCCTATTATTGGGGTGGTCCTTATCTGTGGGGCCCGGCGTCTTCCCCGGCGGCCTTGGCTCTTCCGACGACACCGAGCCCGGAAACGCTGGCAGAGAGGATTCGGAGTGAGTCGAACGATTCGCATCTGCGCAGTACCGACGCCGTCAAGGGTTATTACATTGAGGCCGCCGATGGCGAAATCGGCCATGTGGACGGGTTTATAGTGGACGACGAAGCCTGGGCAATCCGCTACATCGAGGTGGCGACGCGGAATTGGTGGCCGGGCAAGAAGGTGCTGGTTTCCCCGGCGTGGATCGAGCGGGTGAGTTGGGCGGATTCCAGGGTCTATGCCGGTCTCTCCCGGGAAGCCATTCAGAATGGTCCGGAGTATGTCGAGTCGACGCCCATTACACGCGAATACGAAAATCAGCTGTTCTTTCACTATGGCCGTCCGCCATACTGGCTTCAGGAAGCAGAAAACAAGTCTAATTTGGTATTGAGCGGCATCTAGAGCAATGCGGAGGCTTGGAACGAATGAGCGAGAGCAACTACGGTAAGCACGGAAACGAAGGGCCGCCACACGAGCGGGTGCAGCGTCCCAATCCAGACGATCAGCAGGGGCAGCTTCCGGCTTACTGGAAGCGCGCTCATCGTGACTGGCGTATGTGGGTGGCTCTGATCTTCATGCTGGCGGCGATCACTATCTATATACTCAGCGAGGACTTAGCGTTTCTGCCTCACTTCTAACACCTCAGCGCTGGGAATGAAAAAGCTGATTGTGTACGATCTGGACGGCACGCTGGCCGAAAGCAAGGCGTCTCTCGACCCTGCCATGGCGGAGTTGCTGCATGATCTTTTAGGGATCGTCAAAGTGGCCGTGATTTCCGGCGGCGATTGGCCGCAGTTTGAAGCGCAGCTGCTTGCCAATCTTCGCCATGACGATCGCCTGATGAATCTTTCGCTGCTGCCCACCTGTGGAACAAAGTTCTTCCGCTATGCCGGGGATTGGACCAAGGTCTATTCGGAAGATCTAAGCGCGGATGAGCGTGAAAAGATATCCGGCTCGCTAACCAGAGCGGCCGCGGAGGCGGGCTTCCAGGCAGAAAAAGTCTGGGGCGCGGTAATTGAAGACCGGGGAAGCCAGATCACATTTTCGGCGTTAGGGCAGCAGGCTCCGTTGAAAGAGAAAAGCGAATGGGATCCCGATTTCGCCAAGCGGACAAAGATCAAAGCGATTCTGGACACTCTGATTCCCGAGTTCTCGGTCCGCATGGGCGGCGCGACATCCATCGACGTCACGAAACCCGGCATCGACAAGGGCTACGGGATCAGAAAGCTGCGCGACCTGCTGGGGATTTCCCTGGACGAGATGATCTTCATCGGCGATGCCTTGTTCCCGGGAGGGAACGACTATCCGGCGAAGGAAGCAGGCGTGACGTCGATCGCGGTTCGGGGACCTGGTGAGACCAAGCTGGTTACCCAAACAATCCTTGCCTGTTTAGATCAACAGCCTGTTGCCATCCGTGGGAGCGTTTAGGGCTGAAGGACGGCAGGCAGTTCGATGGTTGCGTCAGCGTCCCAGGGCTTGCCCTGCGCATGCGCGAATTCAAGAACCACGCGGGACGCCACGTCGCCATGCTGGAGGCGGTCGAAGATTTGGTTGATCGCAGACAAGTGGCTGAAGTTCGATATCGGCCTTGACCTTGCCCCTGACGGCGAAGTCCAGCGCTTCGGCCATATCCTGACGAGTGCCGACGAACGAACCGCGAATGGTGATGCAGTTCGCCACCACATCGAAAAGCGGGACAGGGAATTCGCCTGGCGGCAGCCCCACCAGCACGCAGGTGCCACGCTTGCGGGTCATGCCGACGCCTTGTTTGAATGCGCTGAGCGAGGGCGCCGTAATCAGAACGCCATGTGCTCCGCCGCCGGTTTCCTTCTTCACGGCGGCTGCCGGATCGCCCGCCTTGCGCATTGATCATCAGATCGGCGCCGACACGTTTGGCGTGGGCCAGCTTGCCGTCGTCGATGTCGATTGCGCAGACCAGGAGTCCCATGGCCTTGGCATATTGAATGGCCAGATGCCCCAGGCCGCCAACGCCCGAGATCGCGATCCATTCGCCAGGTCTCGCTTCGGTCTCCTTGATCCCCTTGTAGGTGGTAATGCCGGCGCAAATCAGCGGCGCGGCATCGGTGGGCGCAAGACCGGCGGGCACGTGGGCGACGTAGTTCGGATCTGCCAGCAGATACTCGGCGAAGCCGCCGTTCTTGGTATAGCCGCCGAACTGAGCCTGGGCGCACACCGTCTCCCAACCTGTGCAAACAATATTCGCAATGGCCGCACGCCGAATAGAGCCAAGGGACGCCAACGCGGTCGCCCTCCTTCACGATTGTGACGCCCGATCCGACGGCGGCTACCAATCCGATGGCCTCATGGCCAGGAATGAATGGAAGCGCGGGCTTTACCGGCCAATCGCCATGCGCGGCATGCAGATCGGTGTGGCACACACCACAGGCTTCGGTTTTCACCAGGATTTGGCCGGGATTGGGCGAAGGGATGTCCAACTCTCGCAGCACCAGGGGCTTTCCGAACTGCTCGACAATGGCCGCATGCATTTTAAATGACATGGAGTCTCTCTTTCTCGCGATTGGGCAATCACAGAGAAGCAATCCGAGACCCGCGCCGACTGCGGGGCGAAAAGAGACACTTGGGCGGTGATAGGTATGGATGGGTGGTCTGTCAGTGCCGTCGAAAGTCGTGGAGGCTTTGACCGCGCCTCGTCAATCGACCATGGGAGGTCATCATTACGATGATCCCCCCTAGAAGATGATTCCTCCCTAGACGAGCGGAGAACTAGCTTCTCTTGCCCAGAATTCCGACTTCCTTCTTCGGCAAGCGATCGAGCACGTCTGGGCTGACGCCGAAATTGCTGGTCAGCAGCGAATTGGGATTGCCCCCCAGCCAGTTGGTGAGCGAGATCTCCTGATAAACGGGGCTGTTGAACAAGATGAGGAGACGGGTCGGCTCATCGCCTACCTGCTCGATATAGTGTCCGTAGCCTTGTTTGATGAAGGCTACGTGCCCGGGGCCGAATTCTTCGGTCTTCACGCGACCGTGTGACCCGAAGATAGTGACGCGGCCGCGGCCCTTGACGTAGAACTGCCATTCGTCGGCGTGCGGGTGCCAGTGCAATTCACGCAATGCTCCCGGCTTCAGATCCATGCGGTTGGCGGTGATGGTGGTCTGGATCGGAAATTCAGCAGACGTTACGATCCGCTCCTCGCCGCCCTCGAAAACCTTCGGGGGCATCTTTCCCAGCCGAAACTTGTGCGCCGATTGGCTGGGTTGCAGTTCCGTGTTACGAATATCCTCGATTGCCGGCGGGACGCGTCCTGGGCCGATGTACAATTCCTTCTGTGGGAATTGGCCTAACGCCGATTCGGGAAGATTCAAATTCCGCGCCAGGACATGCTTGGGCGTGCGCGCGATCCAGTCGGTGATGCTGAACGTTCCGAATTCGGAGAAGTGCCCGTTGTCGAATCCGAGCAGAAAGTGGCACTCGACGTTGCCGGTATTCTGAATGGCGTGGCCGTGGCCGCGTGGAAAATACCAGGTGTCGCCCTCCTCGAAATCGTCTACTTCCGCTTGGCCATTGGGAGTGATCACGGTGGTGCGGCAGGTGCCGGTGAGAACATAGGCCCACTCGGCGGCCAAAGCATGCCAGTGCAATTCGCGAATGGCGCCGGGGTCGAGTTTCATGGAGACGCCCGCGATGCTTTGCGAGACTGGCAGCTGTTTGACCGTCGCCTCTTTCGCGGAGCCGCCCGGGCCAACCCAGCCCTTCTCGCTTTCGATGTCGTATTTGAAAGGCTCCAGGTCCTCGATCTTGGGCTCCTCGGAGGGGGCAGCCTTCACCTGTTCGGCAATCATGGCGGTGGCGGCCAAGCCAACCGAGACATTGGATATGGCGTTGAATAGCGCTCGCCGGTCGATCTTATCGGGCATGGATATTCTCCTTCCGCGTACAATGCTAGCAAATGTCCACGCGATACTTGCTGTTCTGTTTTTCGGCCGTTGCCCTATTGGCTCAGACTACGGACCTGGCGCAAGCGCTGAAGCCTTCCCGGGAGCGCATCGATTCCATTGACGGCCAAATCGTAAAGCTGTTGAACGAGCGGGCGCAGGTGGTGCGCGAAGTGGGGCTCATCAAGCAACAGTTTCACGCGCCAGTGAGCGCGCCTGGACGGGAGGAGCAAGTTGTACGCCGCGCGGCGGAACAAGCCCGCGCACCGCTGACCGGCCCGGCAGTGGAGGCGATCTATCGGATCATTCTTCGCGAAATGTCGGCGATGGAACAGGCCGAAGTGGAAAAGTCGGCGAAGACCCAGTAGAGTTGATTACGCTAGCTGCTTCTTGATTGGAAGATCCCGAATCCGTTTGCCCGTGGCAGCGAAAATCGCATTACAGATCGCGGGCGACATAGTGGGAACGCCGGGTTCGCCGACGCCGGCGGGCGGAGCAGTGCTAGGCACGATGTGAACGTGCGTTGCGATGGGCGCTTCGTTGAGACGAGCCACCGGGTAGTTGTTGAAATTGCCCTGAGTGACCCGGCCGTTGGCGGCGGTGATTTCGCCCATCAGCGCGACACTGGCGCCGAATACGGATGCGCCTTCCAGCTGCGCGCGAACGCGATCGGGATGGATCACCTTGCCTGTGTCGATGGCCATATCCACGCGCGGGATGCGAATCTTGCCGTTGTCCACCTCCACTTCGACCACGGTCGCGACATAGGTCAAGAAGCTGCGGTGAACTGCGATGCCAAGCGCCCGCCCGTGGCCGGGTTTCTTCTTGGCCCAACCGGACTGTTCGGCCGCAATTTCGATAACGCGCCGCATGCGCGCGATGTCGAGCATATAAGGATCCGGGCCTTTGCGCTCGGCCGGTGGACGGAAATCGATGGTGCGCGCCTTGCCCAGCAGATCGAGCAGATACTCGACGCGGTCGCGGCCCGCGGCGGCAGCCAGTTCATCGGTGAAGGACTGGACGGCGAAGGCGTGCGGAATATTTGCGACCGAGCGCATCCAGCCAATACGAATCTTGGTGTCGGCCGGTCCCACTTCGGCGCGGAAGTTCGGAAGGTCGTACGGAACGTCGGTCCAGCCCATCTCCAGTTCGAAACTGCCGTACTTGGCATCGACATTGTCCTGCGATTCGATGGGCGGAAAGACGCTGCGCTGCAGCCACGCGGTGGGACGGCCTTTTTCGTCCGTCGCGGCTTTGATGTACATGGCCGCTACGGCGTGATAAAAGTCGAACCGAATGTCGTCTTCACGGCTCCAGACCACCTTCACCGGCTTGCCCAGTTGCTTCGAGAGAATGGCCGCTTCAGCGACATAGTCCGGTTTCGATTTGCGCCCGAAGCCGCCGCCGAGCAGAGTCACGTGGCAAGTGACGTCCTCCGGCTTGATGCCCAAAGCCTTGGCGACGGTACCCTGCACGGCTTGCGGATTCTGGGTCGGCGCCCAGGCTTCCACCTTGCCGTTCTTGAACTCGGCTATTGCGACCGGCGGTTCCATGGAGGCGTGCGCGAGATGCGGCACGTAGTATTCGGCCTCGTGGACTTTGGTTGCCTTCTTGAATGCGGCGTCCACGTCGCCGTCGTTGCGAGCGACCTTGCACGCTTGCCTGGCGGTGTCCCGGAGCGTCTTCTTGTAAGCGGCGGAATCAAGGTTTGCATTCGGCCCGAGATCCCAATCGATCTTGAGCTTTCTGCGGCCCTGCATCGCGGCCCAGGTATTGTCGGCGATCACGGCCACGCCACCGAGCGGCTGAAACGCGTAGGGCGGCTTGAACGGCGGGATGGTGAGGGTATTCGAAACTCCGCGGACCTTGCGCGCCTCGGCGTCGTCAAAGCTCTTGACCTTTCCGCCAAACACCGGCGGGTGTTCGATGGACGCATACACCATGCCGGGCACGCGCGCGTCCATTCCGAAGTTGGAGTGGCCGGTAATGATGTCTTCCATATCCGCGATTGGCACGTTCTTGCCGATGTAACGATACTCGGCGGGAGGCTTGAACTTGAGCTGTTCCTTCTTGGGCACCGGCTGCTTCGCGGCGAGAGCTACCAGTTCGCCAAAGCCTAGTTTGCGATTGGTTTTGGCGTGAATCACTTCGTGATTTTTGGCTTTGCATTCCGCCACCGGCACGCCCCACTTTGTAGCAGCCGCGCTTTCGAGCATCATGCGCGCGCTGGCGCCGGCCTCCCGCATGGGGTCGTAGAAATCGCGAATGGATTCCGACCCGTCGGTGTCCTGGCTGCCGTACTTCTTGTCGCCGATGGCCTGCTCGATTTTCACCTTGTTCCAGTCGGCTTCCAGTTCTTCAGCAACAATCATCGGGAGGGCGGTGCGAATTCCGGTGCCCATTTCCGAGCGATGCGCGATGATGATCACCCGGCCATCCGGTTCCAGGCCGAGATACACGCTGGGCTGCCAGGTGGAGTCCTTAGTGGTGGCTGCCAATGCTTCCATCGGGAGAACGCTCGCGCCCAGCACCAGCGCGCCGGCGCTGAAAACACCGCCCAGGAAACCGCGGCGGCTGACGATTGTGATCGATTCGTTCTTCATGCTTTCGGCTTTCATGCTGTCGGCTTTCATGCTGTCACCCCAGCGGCCATCTTCACAGCCTGGCGAATCCGTTGATATGTTCCGCAGCGGCAGATGTTGCCCTGCATGGCTTCATCGATATCGCGATCGGTGGGCTTGGGTTTTTCGGTAAGCAAGCGACGCGGCTTGCATGATCTGGCCGGCCTGGCAGTAGCCGCACTGGGGCACGTTGGCCGCCCGCCAAGCTTTTTGCAGAGGATGGTCGCCGTTCGGATTGAGCCCTTCGATGGTGGTGATGCGCTTGCCGGCGACGTCGCTCATGTTGGTGACGCAGCTGCGGGTCGCCTTGCCTTCCACGTGAACCGTGCAGCAGCCGCACAGGCCCATCCCGCAACCGAATTTCGCCCCCGTCAGTTCCAGAAGGTCGCGCAAATACCACAGCACGGGCATGGCGGGATCGCCGTCATATTCCTTCTTAGATCCATTCACGATGAGTTCAATCATGCTTGTTCCTCGCTTTTAATTGTGGATCGGATCGACCCAGCGCACGGGGCTCGGCTCTTCCACTGGTTGGATGTCCAAATTTACCACTACTGCTTCGTTGTCGCTGCGTACCAACACGCACTCCAGCGTTTCTTCACTGGATGCATTGATTTCCTGATGCGGCACGTAGGGCGGCACATAGATAAAATCGCCCGGCCCCGCCTCGGCCACATATTCCAAATGATCGCCCCAGCGCATGCGGGCGCGGCCGCGCACTACATAGATGACGCTTTCGAGCGAGCCATGGTGATGAGCGCCGGTTTTGGCATTGGCGAAGATGTTGACGGTTCCGGCCCAGATCTTTTGGGCTCCGACGCGCGCGAAGTTGATGGCGGCGGCGCGGCTCATTCCAGCCGTCTGGGCGGTGTTCGAGTCGAGAGAATCCTTAGGGATTACCTTTACCCCGTTAGACTTCCAGTCGACGTTCCCCGTCTCGCTCATATATTGATTCAGTTTAACCGACTTTGTACGGTTCGCCTAGACCACGTGCTAGCCTTTCAGAATGATCCGCCGAGCCGCCGCAGGCCTGCTTGTTCTTCTTGGACTCCCTATCATTCCCGCGATGGGAGCAGCTCCGGACTTCCAATTGCAAAAGATTGGCAACGGCATTTGGGCGGCGATCGCGAATGACCAGGGACTGGCCGGGGGCAACGCCGGTTTCGTGATCGGCGACGACGGAGTTTTGGTGATCGATACGTTCCAAGACCCGCTGCCTGCCAAGACGCTGCTCGCGGAGATTCGCAAGCTTACGCCGCTGCCCATCCGTTTTGTCGTCAATACCCATTACCACTTGGATCACGTCAACGGCAACGACGTTTTTGCCGCGGCCGGCGCCACTATCGTGGCGCATCGCAACGTGCGGGCGTGGATGCGGACCGAAAACATCAAGATGCTGGATCCGCCGGTGACGGCCGAAAAGAAAGCACGCGTGCAATCGCTGACGTTGCCGACAGTGGTACACGATGGCCATGTCGATCTCTACCTGGGTTCTCGCCGCATCAATGTCCGCTATTATCCGGGCCACACCGGAGGCGATTCGGTTGTGTGGATTCCCGACGCGCACGTGGTGTTCTGTGGCGACATGCTGTGGAAGGAGCACATTCCTAATTTGATTGATGCGAGCACCAAGGAATGGGTTGAATCGCTGGACGCAATGCAAAAGGATTACGGAGCATCCACCTGGGTGCCTGGGCACGGCGGCGTCGCCAACGCGCAGGACGTTCTAACGTTCCGAAAATATCTGGCTGATTTGCGCGAGGGGGTTCGCCGCCAGCAAGGCGCTGGAAAATCTGGTGATGCTCTAGTGCAGGCGCTGCTGCCGGGTCTGAAGTCCAGCTATGGAAAATGGGGCTTTTTCAACGATTACGCCGCCCTGGATATCGAACAAATCGCGCAAGAGTTGTCCGGCACCAAGCGGCTGCCTCCCCCTAGTCCTGCGAAATAGCTTGCAGGGCGCGGGCTTTGGCGGGCTCGAGGAAAATGGTCTGATGCGCGATTCGAGCCAGCGAGGCGCGATGCGTAATCAGGATTGCGGTGCGGCCCTCGGCCACGCGGACCAGTGTTTCCGCGATGGCTCGCTCGTTGGCTTCATCCAGCGCCGAGGTCGGTTCGTCGAGAATCAGCACTTTCGGATCGGCCAGCAGTGCCCGGGCCAGCGCGATCCGCTGGCGCTCGCCCGCCGAAAGCGTTTGGCCGCGTTCCGCGATTACTGTGTCGTATCCCTCGGGCAAAGCCAGAATGCGTTCGTGAATGGATGCGGCCTGGGCGGCGCTCACGATCTCGGCATCGGTAGCGTCCGGCCGCGCATATGCGATATTCTCGCGGACGCTGGCGTGAAACAGGTAGGGCGCCTGATCCAGCAACATAACGGCATGCCGCAGGTCAGTGAGCCGAAGATCGCGCAGATCACGGCCGTCGATGCGGATCGCGCCCGCGTTGGGATCGTAAAACCTGACGAGAAGATCAGCCAAGGTGGACTTGCCGGCGCCGCTGGGGCCTAAGATCGCGCAGATGGTACCGGGCGCTACTCGGAATGAAAGCTCTTCCAACACTGCGTCGCCGCCGTAGCCGAACGAAACGCGATCGAATTCGATTTCGCCGCGAACGTCGCCAATGGGCTTGGCCCCCGGGCGGTCAGTGATCTCAGCGCGGGTATCGAACAGCTCCCAGACGCGCGAAAGTGAGACGCCGCCGGTTACCAGATTGCCGTACAAGCTCATCAAATTTTGAACGGGCGACAGCAGGCGGAGGTGGTAGGCAATCAATGCCACCAGAGAACCCGTGGAGAGCGCGCCATCGATCACCAGCTTGCCGCCATAGAGAAAGAAGGCAGCGGTGGAGACCGTAAGGATGGAGCCAGGAACCGCGCCCGACATAAACGCCGTGAGCTGCATCCGCATGAGCGCATCCAGGAAGCCTTGGTTTCGCGCGCGAAACCGCTCTACTTCGCGCGACTCCGCTTGCGCCGTTACAACCAGGCGGATGCCGAGTAGAGACTCCAGCAGAAAGCTTCCAATGTCGGAACTGCGCTCGCGAACCACTCGGACCCGCGCGGCCAGACGATGTTGGTAGTGTTGCAACGCCCAGATGCTGGCCGGAACCGCCGCCACGCTCACCAGGAACAGCCGGGGGCTGAGAGCCACCATGATGGCGGTGCTGCCAATCAGGAAGACCACGTTCGAGAGCACGCTCATTAAACTGTCCGCGGAGACGCGCTGCACCTCGGCGATGTCATTGTTAATGCGCGAAACCACATCGCCCAATTTTCTGCTCGCCCAGAAACGCGGCGACAGTGTTTGCAGATGCCGGTAGAGCGCCACCCGCATGTCAAACAATACGGAAGCCGAAACACGGACATATTGATAGCTGGACAGGATGTTCAGCACAAAGCCGACCACGGTGACGCCGAACATGAGCCCGCTGACAATCAGCAGCATGCGCATATTGCGCTTCATCAGCGCGTCGTCAATCAGAAGCTTTGATATATAAGGTTGCAGCAGGCCGAACCCGGTGGAAGCGATGCCTACCAGAAGGACGAAAACCAAGCGCGGCCAGTAGGGAACGACGAAGCGCAAAGCCCGTCGATACCCATCGAGAGAAATTCCTCGCTGTTGTATGGCGTGGTCTGGCATCAGTCCTTTGTTAATAGCACATGTCGGATGAACTGAAGGCCGATGATCGCCCCCATAAAGAATTTTTCTACTCCAGGCGAGGTGACAACAGTGTATGATATTCGGATAAGGTTATGAAAACTCTGCTTGCAACGATTCTGGTACTACCCCTGCTTGCTCAGAGCCAGAAGCCACAAGCTGCCACGTCGGCAGAGCCGGCTAGTACGGCGCCAGTTCCGGGTATTCCGATCACAAATCAACTGGTAATCTCGAAATGCGGGGCTTGCCACACCAGAGACGAGAAGGGCAACATGTTGCGCCTCTCCTGGGAGCGCGCCACGCCCGAAGGCTGGGAAGAAGCCATCAAGCGCATGGTGCGTTTGCGCGGCGTCACTTTGTCGCCCGACGAAGCCCGATCCGTCCTGAAGTATCTGGCCACCTATCATGGCTTGGCGCCGGAAGAGGCGAAGCCGATCAATTATTACGCTGAGAAGCGAATTCAGGACGAGACCAACATTCCCAACGACACCGTGCATGGCGCGTGTGCGAATTGCCATGCGATGGCGCGCCCGCTGGCCTGGCGTCGTTCGCCAGAGGATTGGAAAGATCTCGCCAATTTGCACATCGCTCTGTATCCGCAGGCCGACGAGGCTTTCCGGTTAGGGCTGAACGCCGGCGGCATGGACGAAGACCGCCATCGCCTGGATAACGGCACTGCTCTGCCGGTAGACGTCGCGCTGGCGTATCTCAGCAAAACTGCGCCGCTCGAAACGCCTGAATGGGCTTCATGGCGCGCTCGCATGCGCGCGCCGAAACTCACCGGACGGTGGCTGGTTTCGGCAACCATTCCGGGCCGCGGCAAGTTCTATGGCGACATGGAAGTGGAGGCCGTCAACGGCACAGAGGATGAGTTCAATACGAAGGTGAAACTGACTTCCGCGAAGACCGGCGCCACCATCTCGCGAACAGGCCATAGCGTGGTTTACGCCGGGTACGCCTGGCGCGGCCGCTCCAAGGGAACCATGGCGGCCAATGCTACTCCCGACGACCTGGGCAGCGAGATGCGCGAGGTGCTGTGGGTTTCGCCCGATCAGTCCATGGCGGAAGGCCGCTGGTTCTGGGGCGAATATCAGGAATTTGGCTTCGATGTGAAGCTGCAGCGGGCGTCGGCCGACCCGACGTTGATCGGTGTCGATCGGACGTTGCTCAAAACGGGAACCCAGGGTACGCGTGTGCGTCTGATAGGGGAGAGCTTGCCGGCGCAGGTTGTTCCGGGAGATCTGGACTTTGGAACTGGTGTGACCGTGAAGCGGATTGTTTCTCATACTCCCACCGAGGTTGTGGCGGAAGTGGACGTAGCGGCCGACGCCGTGTCGGGCAAACGGGACATCGCCTTCCACCGCTCCGTCTTGCAGAGCGCGATCGCGGTTTATGATCGCATCGACTATATCAAGGTGACGCCGGATTCGGCCTTGGCCCATCTGGGAAGCCAACAGCATCCCAAAGGGTTCCAGCAGTTTGAAGCCGTCGCCTATCAGCGCGGCGCGGATGGCAAGCTGCACACCGCCGATGACGTGGAACTCGGACCCATTGACGCCAATTGGTCGGTGGAGGAGTTTTACTCCGTTTTCGGCGACGATGACAAGGAGTTCGTCGGCTCTCTCAGCAACACCGGCCTTTTCAATCCGGCGTCCGACGGCCCCAATCCACAGCGCAAATTTAGCCGGAATAATTACGGCGATGTTTGGGTGGTAGCGACTGCCAAAGATGAAAAAGACAAGGACGGCAAGCCGCTGGTGGGCAAGTCGTACTTGGTGGTCACGGTTCCAACCTATATAAAGTGGGATCAGCCTGAGGTGGGACAATGACCGCAACTGAAGTAGCTGGTGGCACGCGCGTCTATCATTTAGGCGAATTTCATCGCTTTGAATCGGCCGGGGCCCGCTTCCTTTATCTGGTGCCGGCGGGCGCGATCTTCGCCGTAGACACCGCGGTTCAAAAGCTGATTGATTGTTTAAGCCCGGGCGAATTACCGCACGAGCAGTTGGTCGACAATCTATCCGCCAGCGGCCTAAGCATCGAAGACGCCGAAGAGTTGATCGCGGAGATGTATCACGCCAACGTGATCATGGCCCGCGACTCGGTTCCGGAAAAAACACAGCCGCTGCCCGAAGTTTTTCCGATTCAGACCCTGGTGATGAACCTCACCAACCAGTGCAACTTGTCGTGCCAATACTGCTACGAGTTCGGCGCCGACAAGCTGGCAACGCCCGAAGGCAAGCCGAAGTTCATGGATCTGGAAACGGCCAAGACCTCGGTGGACTTTCCTGCTGGCCGAATCGGGCGACCGGCGTTCCATTCACATCACCTTCTTCGGCGGCGAAACGCTGATGAACTATCCGCTGTTGAAGGAAGTGGTGTCCTACGCGAATCAGAAGGCCGCCGAGCAAGGGCGGCACATCGACTTCAGCCTGACGACCAACGCCACGCTGCTCACGCCGACCATCATTCAGTTCCTCTCCGACAACCACATCGGCGTCACCGTCAGTATGGATGGGCCCAAGGAGATGCACGATCATCTGCGGGTTTTCTCCAATGGCAAGGGCAGCTACGACATTATCGAGCCGAAGGTGCGGGCGCTGATTCAAAACCATCGCACGCGGCCGATAACCGCGCGCGTTACGCTGACCGCCGGCGTCTCGGATGTAATTCGAATCTTCCGTCATTTGAAGCAGGACCTGGGATTCCACGAGGTTGGCTTCGCTCCGGTGACCACGTCGCCGAATCAGCTGTACGCGATCAACGCGACCGGCATGAACAGTGTGTTGGATCAATTCCACACGCTGGCTCAGGAATATCTCGAGTACGCGTTGCGCGGCGAAGCGCACGGATTTTCGAATGTCAGCGATACGCTGGCCGAGCTATGCCAGGGCGTGAACAAATCGCATCCCTGCGGCGCTGGCTTGGGGCTCCTGGGTGTAGGGCCTTCGGGCGACATCGCGCCGTGCCATCGTTTTGTGGATTCCGACGCGCATGCACTGGGACATATTTCCACCGGGATCGACAAAGCCAAGCAGGCCGATTTCCTGAATCGCGGCCACATCGGCGCCAAGTACGATTGCCACAGCTGTTGGGCGCGGCCCTTGTGCGCCGGCGGATGCCATCACGAAGCCTTTGTACGGTATGGCGATACCGGCCATCCGAATCTTCACTATTGCGATTGGATCAGGGATTGGACGAACACGTGCCTTGAAATCTACGGCGCGATCGCGGCCAAGAACCCAGGGTTTCTACAACAATTTGCCGAAAGGAAAGCAGCAGAATGAAACACATGCGAGCGTTGAACAAGAAAGCCGGGCGCATCGACAATTATGTAGTCGCGCGCACCGAAGAAGACGTCGTCGGCATGCAGGACCATCCTTCCACGCAGCAACGCCCGCACGTTCCCATGGGCTGCGCGTTGATGTTCACGCCTGGATGGGAAGTGGACGCGGCCGGCGGTACGGCCGGGCTTTGCCAGCCCGTCGAGCGCGACATTTACGATTGTTTCGTCAGCTGCTATTGGCCGGCGCAGGTTCCCGATCATTTGAACAATGCGCCCGACTGGACTTCCAAGTGCGCCACCGCCACTAAGGACTGGCGAAATCTCGATCTGGTGTTTCCATAAACATGGCGATTCGAAAATTGACTCTGCTAGCCGCCGGTTGCGCGGCTCTGGCCGGTATTGCCAGCGCCGGCACCTTGTATCTGCCGGCCTATCCAGCCATGGTTCTCGTTTTCGACGAGGACAAGGCCCAAGTTGTCGACAAGATTCCGCTTCAAACCGGCACTCCCATGTCGATCCGTCTTTCGCCGGATCACAAGAGGATCTACGTCACCACGATCGATAAGAATGGCATCGAGGTGATCGACGTGGCGACGCGCAAGGTGATCAATCACTTTGTGCTCAACACGCCGACCAAGCAATATCGCATGTTCACGGGAACGCCTGATCCCACCGGCAAGCTGTACTACGCGGTAACCAAGGAAATCACCAAATTCCCCGAGCACTATGAAGTGTCGAAGCCGAAGTACACGGTGATCGATCTGGAACAGCAGAAGATCGTGAAGACCGTGGACATTCCCAAGGAAGAAGAGGCCCAAAACCAAGGTGATTTCGGATCGGGCTGGCTGGAAGTTTCGCCTGACGGCAAGTATCATCTACCAGTTCGGCGAGAAGATCACCATTCTGCAGGCCAGCGACTTCAAGGTGGTCGATCACATCGAGTTGGCCACACCAAATGCGCCTGGAATCGAGAACGTTCATTTCGGCACCGATCTGGATCTGATCAATTCGCCCGGAGAGCACACCGGAATGTTCGTTTGGTCCGATCCGGTGGTTCATAATCATGTGTTTGGCTTGGCTCGTTTCGACCTGACCACGAAGCAGATGGACTTCAATCCTATTGGACCTGCTCCGGCCGGCATGGCGGGCATCCAGGTAACGCCCGATAAGAAATTTGCTTACACCGTGGTGGCCAACGGAAAGAACGGGAACAAGCGCTGCGAGTTTTGGGCCTTTGATCTTTCCACCGATCGCCTCACGCAGAAGGCGGAGGTTCCTTGCCGCACGCGCTTCACGCTCGGCATTTCCACCGACGGCAAGAAGCTCTATATCTACGGCGCGGGATTTGATATTGAAGTCTACGATGCCGTCACACTCAAGCACGAGAAGACCTGGGATCTCAACAACGACGTGACTTACGCCGGGATTGTAGTTATCCCTTAGCGGCGGAAATTGGACATTCTCATTCGCGGGGACGGCGTGGCGGCCTATTGCTGCGCCTATCTGCTAACGAAGGCCGGTTTCGGCGTTCAACTCCAGCCGGTGGATCGTCCGCGATTGCCCGTGATCTTGCTGGGGGACCAAGCCCTGGCGCTGATCCGTGACATTTTCGACCAGCCCGGTCTGTTCGCTGAATCGCCTCGAATCCGCAAGCGCGTAGTGGCCTGGGGTCCAGACGCCGCGCCCATCAAGGTGGAGCACTCCGCAGTGGTGGTGTCGGAGGAAAGCCTGCTGGAAGGGATCCGGCCATCGCTCGTCCAACAACCGGGTCCAACTGGCCAAACGCCCTGGACCATCTTCGCTGCGCGGCCGCTTCCAACCCCGGTCGAAGACCATCGCTTCGGCTCGCGTACGGCGTCGGCAGTGCCAGTGATCATGCAGCCTGGATCCGATCCCTCAGCGTGCTGGATCGAATCGCTGGAAGAAGGCTGGCTATTTCTGGTGCCGGGCTGGCTCCTCGCGGTGGGAGCGCCGGCCGACAAATTGCTGAGCCGCAGCAGGGTTGTAGCGGCCGAGATTGCGCACGGCAGCCCCCCTTCGGGTGAATTTCCCGCCTATGCGCGAGTCACGTCGCCTTTGTGCGCCCAAGGCTGGCTGGCCTGCGGAACGGCTGCGATGGCATTCGATCCAATTTGCGGCGACGGGACAGCGCACGCCATCCGGGAAGCCATTCTGGCAGCGGCCGTGATTCGTGCGATTGCCAAAGGCGGTTCGCTGGAGGACCTGCTCCAACACTATGAGGCGCGCCTCACAGCCGGATTCCGGCGGCACCTGGTGTTGTGCCGGCCCTTTTACTTGTCCGGAGGCACGGGTACGCTCTGGACCTCGGAACTGGACGCCATTGAGCGCGGCATCCAGTGGTCCGACGCGAAGCTAGGCGGTCACCCGAATTTCCGCTATCAATTGAGGGGCTTTGAATTGGAAGAGGTGCGCTGAATTCCTTCATCGCCCGCCGCCAACAGAGCTGCCGTGGCGTAACCCGTCGCCGCATCGCTCATGAATTTCTCCGGTATCGTTCCGGCGGCGTGCTTGTGGTTCATCGACTCGGCCGTCCAGGAGCCATCGGCATTCTGATGAGTCCGCAGCCATGCCAACGCGCGCGATAGCACTGGATCCGAGGCCTTTAGCCCGGCCTGTTCCATCGTGAACGCGGCCAAGGCGGTCACATAGCTATTTGAGCCGACCGAAGGCGGCGCCGCGTCGTGCTTCTGCCACGGACCCATCGCCGCGAGCGCCCAGCCGCCATCGGCTTCCTGTTTGCGCCCGAGTTCCGCCAGAATCGCCGCTTTGTCCGCGTTGGGCAATAAGCCGTGGAGCTTCGAGGACGCCCACAACAGAAACAGCTTGTTATGCAGCGGCGTGTTTCCCTGCTCCGCCCGCAGATAGGCGGTCAGCGCAGCGACATTGCGCTGGATCTCCGGGCGCGACTGATAATCCCCCGGAGCCAAGCCGGTGGCCAGAGCGCCCAGCGCCGCGCCATAGTACGGGGAATCCTTCGTTTCCCACGGGTCGAGGTTGTAGTCGGACCACAGCCAGGCTCCTTGCGCCGGCCCCTCCTTCCGCTGGATCGACCACATTCGTTCGAATGCCTTTTCCCCCTCCGGGCTCAGCTTGCCGCGTGGCGCATCTTCCATCGCGATCACTACCGCCGAAACCACCGAGACGGCTGCATACACTTGGTCGATCAGGGGGCCCTTGAGCCCACCGAACAATTCCTTGGCGTCCGTCCGGAACACTGTGGCGCGCGTGCCTTCTACGAGCAAGTTCTCATACAGCGTGGGCCCGGACTTCTCGCCGAGGGACTGCCTGAGGGCCGGGCGCGAGACCAGGTATGGCAGGCCGCTGTGGCAGGTTACGCACACCACGCCCGACACTTGCGCGTTCGGCCACGCCGCCCATTCTTTCATGCGCGAGTCCATGTATTGCTCGGAGAGCCGGGCATTCCAGTCCGCGCAAAACGCGGGAACAACTGCCAGAGTCAACACAGCGGCAAAACGAATCGACATTGGAATTTCCCTTTGGTTGGAAGTATAGCCCGGTTTGGTTCGACGGTCCAGGGAACTTTGCGCAACTCGCGCAAGGTTGGTCTTGACACTATTGCAATGGTTGGTTATACTCGTCTCCAAATTTCATATAACCCACGTCGGTTTTTTGTTTATCGCAGGGGCAAGCAAGCGCAACGGATTGATCTGATTTTGAAAGCGGGACTGCTCGTCCAACTGGTTGTAACATAAACGCATTCAACCGTAGGCGTCACTTTCCTAGAGTCAAAGTTGTAGCGGTTTGAGGAATTGCGGTAGCCACCAAGTGGTGGGTTCGAGCTCAACGAAGAGCAGCCGAAAGCTTCGGCATAAGGTCCATCGAAAACTTTGATGGAAGTTTCTTTATAGCTTTTTAATGGCTTTCTAAATGTCATTTGAATTGGCAGGGCCGCTCGAAATTCACAAGGAGAGAGTGATCTGATGTCCTCTACATGTTTCACAAGTTTCTCGCGGGACCGCCGCTGGACGCGCCTAGTTCTGCAGATGGCGCTCGCGGCTTATTTTGTTCTGGCGTTCTGTAATTTGGGCTACGGCCAATCCACCTTCGGCACCGTGCTCGGTACGGTGAAAGATCCCTCCGGCAGCTTCGTCCCGATGGCCACGGTCACTCTGACGAATACCGGAACCACCGCCGCGCATACCACCGTCACTAGCGCGAATGGAGCCTATGAGTTCGTTAACATGGAGATCGGAAACTACAAGCTCACAGTAGACGCACCGGGCTTTCAGAAGACCGAGTACCAGGCGTTTGACGTGGCCGCCCGCGCCACTGTACGTATCGACGTCGACATGAAAGTGGCATCGCAGGCTACCTCGGTGACCGTCGAAGCGGTTGCGGTGGTGCAAACCGATGCGTCCAACATATCCGAGACCAAGGGCAGCCTGGAGTTGACCAATCTGCCGGTGGCCATCGCCACCCGTTCGTCTGGCTCCACTAGCGCGTACTCGACGCTAACGTCGCAGCCGGGCGTGCAAACTGACAACAACAACAACATGATGGTCGCGGGAGCCGGGCCTTCCATGCTTTCAGTCACCGTCGACGGCATCAGCTCGATCGGACCGGGATCGCTGGGCGCGCTGGCCGAAATGTTCCCGTCCTTCAATGCGATTGAGGAGATCAAGATCAGCGAGGTGCTGAACCCGGCCGAGTATGGAGGTGTCGCCGATGTCACCACCATTTCAAAGTCCGGCACCAATAGTTTCCATGGCGGCGCGTTCGAGAACCTGCAGAACACGGATTTCAACGCCGCCGATACGTTCAGTCACGTAGTCACGGAAGACAAACTGAACGACTTCGGTATCTACATGGGTGGCCCGGTTATCCTCCCGAAACTGTACAATGGCCGCAACCGGACCTTCTTCTTTGGAAGTTACGAACGGCTGGTGTTGCCAAAGTCTTTCACCTATGTCTTGAGCGTCCCGAATGCGGCCATGCGGAATGGGGATCTGTCCGGCTATCTTGATCCCAGCCAGGGTGGTCAAGCCAATCTGTTGACGGGGTATCCGGGCAATATCATTCCCAAGAGCCAGCTGAGTGCCTATTCACAGAGGCTGCTGAACTTGATCTATCCCTTGCCCAACTACGGCGCCCCGGGCGCGATCGCTAACAACTACGTAGCGAACTATCCGGATCCCATCAAGAGTTCTCAGGGCGACATCCGCATGGACCAGAGCTTTGGTACGAAGCATTCGATCTTTGCCCGGTATACCTACAAGAACCGCCGTATCACGGACTCTCAGAGAGACGGTTACGGCCCCAGCTCTAACCCCAGCAGCCCGCTGCTGGGAGGCGTCTCGCGGCCGGAAATTTACAACTCCTTCGCCACCTCCTGGAACTGGGTTATCTCGCCAACAATTGTGAACGAGCTGCGCGGGGGCTTCAGCGTGATGCGGCAAAACACCACCTTTGGCATCACAGCGCAACAAGCCGCCGACGCCCTGGGTCTGACGGTTGGCCCCGGAGCTTTGCCGCAGGCCGTTCCAGCGGGAGATAACATCCCGACCCTAGCCATCGCTGGCTTCATGGGCATTCAGGGGCAGCAGAACGATTTAAATCCGCAACAGGGTACCTACCAGGCCGTAGACAGCGTGACTTGGACCAAGGGAAGACACACCATGAAGTTTGGCGCTGACTGGCGGTATCTCAGCAGCCTCAACACGCAGGTGTTTAACAACTATCGATTAGGCGATTACACGTTCAACGGTTCGGCGATGAGCGCGCTGCTGGGGCCTGGGAACGCGGTGCCGCTGGCGTCCTTCTTGCTCGGCTACCCAGATTTGAGTACCGTCTCCACTGTGATCAACCCCAACACCGACGCATACTCGCATTCCTGGGCTTTGTTTGCGCAAGATGACTTCAAGCTTTCCCAACGCCTTACTCTCAACTATGGTCTCCGCTGGGAATACCATCCCGGTTTCAGGGACAAAAACGATAACGTGGTAAATTTCGATCCCTATTACCAAAACATCGTGGACGGCCATAACACCGGCGCAATCATTTTGCCCAACCAGGGTGGCTTCGCCAATGTCAATCCGGGCTTTGTACAGTCGGTAGCTCCCACCCCGCTGATTACGGCGGCGCAGGCGGGCGTTCCGGAAAACTTGCGCTTCTCGTCCAAAAAGGATTTCGCTCCCCGCATCGGGTTCGCGTGGCGCGTTTTCAACAACAACAAGACCGTCCTTCGCGGCGGGTACGGACGGTTTCATTGAATCGTTGCTCAGCGGCACGGCCATCAACGGCTGGTCGGTTGGATCCAGCGACGTGGGATACTTCAGCAATTCGATCAACAACGGAGTGCCCCAATTCTCGCTGCCCTACGCCTGGCCCAACAACATCGCTCAGCCGGGCACGCAGTTCTTTGACTTGGCATCGGAGATCAAATACAAAGATCCCATCGTGGAAGAATGGAACCTGACGCTGGAACAGGACCTCGGCAAAGGAGTCGGGGTGCGCGTTTCCTACGACGGAAACCATTCTTATAACGTTCCGACCGTCTACAATCAGGACCAGGTTAAACCCAATACGTTGGGCTACAGCGACCCCGCCACCCAGGCCGCCATTCCGTTCCCACTGATGTCGTACATCGCTACGGGAACTAGCCTGCTCGGGTACGGCAACTACCAGGCCGGGACCATCGCCATCAAGAAGCGCAGCGCTAACTTCCAATTCGACGTCAGCTACACCTATACGCGGAACCTGACAGACGTGAACGGGGCACCCATTGCCAGCGCCAGCAGCTACGCCACTGAGTTTGGAAATACCTTGAGCAATCCTTACGCTCCAGGGACTGATTACGGCAATACGCCCTTCGCGCGCCGCGAGCGCTTTTTGGCGTCGTTTCTCTATGAACTGCCTTTTGGAAAGGGCAAAGCGTACCTGAACACCAACCGACTCCTGGATGCAGTTGTGGGCGGCTGGGAGTTAAGCGGCGTGATGCTCTTCCAGAGCGGTCCATTCATGTCCGTTGCGACGCTCAACGATCCTTCGGGCACCGGGTACAATCTGTTTAACGCGAACGGTGGACGAGCCGACACGGTGCAGGGAGTAAATCCTTACGGCGGCCAGTCGATCAACCAGTGGATCAATCCCAACGCGTATGTCGATCCGGCCAACAATATCGGCCGGTTCGGCGACTCTACCTCAGGCTCGGTCGTCGGACCTGGCACCCAGGCTGTTTCACTGTCCTTGATCAAGCGGTTTGTCATCAAGGAAAACGTTCGGGCGGAAATTGGAATGCAAGTAGCCAATGCATTCAATCATGCTAACTACTCGACTCCGAATAGTCTGACTTTGGGAGAAAGCGGCTTCGGCCAAATCACCGCGTTGCAAAGCGCGGAAGGTGCGGGCCCGCGGCAGGTCCAGTTGACTGCGCGTATCACGTTCTAAGATTGTTACTCTTGCCTCGACTACGGCTCGTGATCTTGTTACTCGCGATTGCGAGCCGTTTTGAGGCTCAGACCAAAAACCACGGCGTCGTTCAGGCCGGTCTCCGAAGTGAAGTTCGATCCGGATGACGACGTCAAGTGTCTCCTCTCCGCAGTGGAGACCGGGGACCCGGCCAAAGGGCCGTCCACCATCATCCTGAAGGCTCCCCCCAATTGTCTGGTTCCGTGGCACTATCACACAGCGGCGGAACAGCTCACCGTTACCCAAGGAACCGTGCAGACGGAAATGGAGGGCATGACCGCGCGTCCTCTCGGGCCAGGGGGATTCGCCATGATGCCCGGCAAAGCGAAGCACCGGTTCTCTTGCCAGTCCAAAACGGATTGCGTAATGTTTGTAACCTTCGACCGCACCTATGACATCTTCTGGGTGAAGGATAATAAGGGTAAATGATACGCGCTTCGATGAAAGCAGTGCCGGTGATGTGCGCGGCCCTGGCAATTCTGGCGGTCGCCGCTTATGCTGCGCCCGAACCGCTGATTGGCACCTGGCGTCTCGACCGCCAGGAAGTCAATGGTGAAAAGAGCAATTCCGAGCCGCTGACTTTAAAGATATCGGAGGCGGGTGATAAGCAGCTGTTGTTCGCGTTCTCGGTGCCAGTCAACAACGTCTACTTCGTCGCCACCACGTACACCGTCAAGCTGGATGGGAGCGAAGCGGAAGTTAAGAATGGGCGCGGAGAAAAAATGGGCACGGTGCAGATAACGCCCAGCGGCCCAGGGCAATACAAAATCGTCTTGAAAGGTCCCAACCGGCCCGACAGCTCCGGTAAGCTGACGCTTTCCGCGGACGGGAAGAGTCTGGCCAGCGAATCGGACACCGAAAAGGCCGGGTCCGTCGGCCGGCCCATCCACTCCAAGCAGTACTTCACGCGCTACTAGCGGTGCCACGTGGGTTTTCTCCAGCGCTACTTCCGGAGACCCCAGCAGCTTTTCATTCGCCGGCTGAACTTTCAAGTACACCTGTGGGCCGGGATCATCCTGACTCTGTACTTGGTGATCATCGGAGTCACTGGATCCATTCTGGTCTACCGTCCCGAGTTGGAGCGGATGTGCGGCTTCAAGCCCTGGCAAAACCTGCGCGGCAATGAGCATCCCGTCGATATCGCGACGGTGATCGAAAATCTGAAAATCGCTTACCCGCGCGCCCATGTCGTTTCCGTGGAGACTCCCACTGAAAACGACGCCACTTTCGTCGCGGTTGTGCAGGGCCGGGGCCGGGCGAGGATAGCCTGCGACCCAAAGGACGGCAAAGTTCTCGGGATATTCCAGGAACAGCACAATTGGCTGTCGTTCACTCGGGAGCTGCATGAGACTTTGCTGTTCCCGATTCATCGAACCGGGCGGGTGCTCAACGGCGTGGGCGGCGGGTTCCTGCTGCTGCTGAATGTCACCGGAATGGTGATCTGGTGGCCGGGCATACGAAATTGGAAGCGCGCGCTGAAAATAGACTTCCGAAGAAACTGGCGGCGCGTGAACTTCGACATGCACAACTCGGTGGGCTTCTGGACCATTCTGATCGCCTCCTTTTGGGCGTTCAGCGGCATCTATTTCGCGTGGCCGGTCCAGATCTTTCAGTTCGTCGAGCGTTTTTCGCCGGTGATCACTGCGCGGCCGCCGGCCATCAGCTGTCGCACAGGAGTTCACCGTTCCCGATCTCGACCTCCGGGCGCTGATGAAGCAAGCGCAGACTATCGATCCCGGAACAACTCCGGCCGGAGTGGACTTCCCCTACAGCCGCCGGGCGCCTCTTGCCATTCTCATGCGCCGGGGCAATGGTTTCGGCCGCGAGAATGTGGACACCGTGTATTTCAATCCCTACAGCGGCGAGTATATTTCCACCTGGCGCTACGGAGTGAATCAGACCTTGGGCGACTGGATCATCTGGCTGCAGGTTCCCTTGCACTTTGGGACGTATTGGGGATTTTGGGTGAAGCTGATTTGGTTCCTCTGCGGCCTGGCCATCCCGCTGCTGGCCGTAACCGGCCTGCTGATGTACTGGAATCGATCGCTGCGGCGAACTTGGAAGAAGCTACGCAGAGTCCAGGCCGACGCAGTGCCCGTCTAGCGTTCTCACAACCTTGTTCATTTTTGCGCAATGTTTATGTTAGGCTTATTGGAACTATGGCGAAAACCAATTCAGCCAGCCGCGACATCGCGGCCACCATCCACCCCTATACCAATCTGAAGCTGCACGAATCCGAAGGCCCCATCGTGATCACCGAGGGCGACGGGGTTTTTGTACGCGGCGAAGACGGCAAGATGTATCTCGAAGGACTCGCCGGGCTGTGGTGCGTCAGCCTGGGATTTTCCGAGCGGCGTCTGGCCGAGGCTGCCTATCGCCAGATGTTGAAGCTGCCTTTTTACCACACGTTTGCTCATAAAGCGACCGATATCAATCTTGAACTCTCCGAAAAGCTGCTGAGTATCGCGCCGGGTTCGATGTCCAAAGTGTTTTTTGTGAACTCGGGTTCGGAGGCCAACGACACCGTGGTCAAGCTGGTCTGGTACTACAACAATGCCCTTGGCCGCCCGCGCAAGAAGAAGATTGTCAGCCGCGTGAAGGCGTACCACGGCGTCACCGTCGCCAGCGCAAGTCTCACTGGACTTCCGAACAATCATCGCGATTTCGACCTGCCTATACACAACATCCTGCATGTCGATTGTCCGCACTTCTATCGCTTCGGATTGCCCGGCGAAACCGAGGAAGCGTTCGCCACTCGCATGGCCGAGTCCTTGGAAAAGCGCATTCTGAGCGAAGATCCCGACACCGTGGCGGCAATGATTGCCGAACCCGTCATGGGCGCCGGCGGCGTGATCCTGCCCCCCGCCACTTATTGGGAGAAAATCCAGGCTGTTTTAAAGAAATACGACATATTGCTCATCGCCGATGAAGTAATTTGCGGATTTGGCCGCACCGGCGAAATGTGGGGAACAACCACGTACGGATTGAAACCCGACATGGTCACCTGCGCCAAGGGATTGTCATCCGGGTATCTGCCGATCGGCGCCGTGATGGTCTCGGAAGCAATTTACGAAGCGCTGGTGAAGCAGTCCGCGAAAATCGGCGTGTTCAGCCATGGATTCACCTATAGCGGTCATCCGGCGGCGTCGGCGGTGGCTCTGGAGACGTTGAAGATTTACGAAAGTGACGGCACGCTAGCGCACGTGCGCCGCATGGCGCCGCATATGCAGGCTGGGCTCCGAAAGTTCGCCGACCACCCGTTGGTGGGCGAGGTCCGGGGCATCGGACTGGTTGGAGCGGTGGAACTGGTGGCCGATAAGTCCACCAAAGCATCCTTCGATCCGGCGGAAGGCGTTGGACCGTTCCTGGTAAAACGCGGTCATCACCACGGCGTTATTCTGCGCGCCATGGGAGATGCCATCGCGTTCTGTCCGCCGCTCATCATCAAGGAATCTGAGATTGACTTGATGCTGGAACGATTCTCGCTGGCGCTGGATGACACGCTGGCGATGGTTCGGGAGCGCGGATTAGTGGACAGCGGAATGGTTCCGGTCCTAGCGAAATAAGCTGCTAGGCGTGTACCGGCGGTATGCGCGCGGCCCAAGGACGGGCTTGTTCCAGTTGAGCGGCCAATCGGATCAATACATCCTCGCGCGCCCACGCTGCGCCTAATTGGACGCCCACGGGAATTCCGTCGCTTGTCCAATGTAGCGGCACGCTTATGGCAGGCTGCCCCGACATATTGAAAAACGCCGTGAACGGCCAAAATATCGATGAGGTTTTGAAACGCGCCGAATCCATGCCGATGACGCCCAGTTTGGGCGCAACCATTCCGGTTACTGGCGAGACCAGGACATCGTAGCCCCCATGCCACCAGCCGGCGAACGCGCGTGTGAACGCGTCCATGTCTTCTAGAGCCAGCAAATAATCGGCCGCGCTGACGCCCCGCCCGCGATCCAGCCAATACAACGTGTCGGGATCCAGATTGTCGGGACCGGCCTTCTTTTCCAATTTGCGTTCGAAGTATTGCAACGCGGAGAGCAGACGAACCGGCCAGATGCGGTTGAAGATGGCCGGAGTTTTCGGATCGTCCAGAATCGGCGGGTGAGCCAGTTCCACGGAATGGCCCAAGGATTCGAGCAGCTTGCCGGTCTCATCCACGGCTCGCTGGCACTCCGGATCAAGCGTGCCGTCGTAGCTAGCGGGCAATTGGTTCCACAGGCCGATTCTGAGCTTGCCGGTACTTGCGCCAACCTCGCTTGCGTAGGATCGCGCGGGAGCCGGCGGCGGCATCGGATCGCCAGGCAGCGAGCCAGAGGCGAAATCCATGCAGGCCGCCAGATCGCGAACGGTCCGCGTTTGGAATCCCTGCACGCTTACAGCGGAGACCCATTCGGTGGCTGGATAGATATTGACACGCCCGCGCGTGGGCTTCAATCCCACCAGGCCACAAGCAGAAGCGGGAAGCCGAATCGATCCGCCGCCGTCGCTGCCGTGCGCCACCGGAACCATCAGAGCTGCTACCGCGGCGCACGAACCTCCGCTTGACCCGGCAGGCGTTCGCGAAACATCCCAGGGATTCCGCGTCGGGCCCCAGGCCAGCGGTTCGGTGGTGGGCACGGAGCCGAACTCGGGCGAATTGGTGCGGCCAAGGTTGATGAAGCCGGCGGCTTTGATGCGGCGAGCCAGCTCCGTAGTCACGCCAGCGATGTAGCCATTTTCTTTGAGAAACCGCGATCCGCCGGAATCCGGTTCTCCCGCGGTGGTGCAACCCAGGTCCTTGGTGAGGAATGGAACGCCCCGGAAAGGACCATCGGGCAAATCCTGCGAGCGTGCTTCTTCGCGAGCTTTTTCGAAGCGCTCCCACACCACGGCGTTCAATTGCGGGTTCACCTTCTCGATGCGTTGGATCGCCGCGTCGACCAGTTCCAATGGCGATGCCTCTCGTCGCCGTACCAGCTCCGCTTGTGCCGTTGCATCCAGATTCGTCATGTTCAAAAGGTGGGTGGAGTATTGATCCAAAGGATAATTGTTTCGGTTTTTCCAGGATTGCCCCAGCGATGCTGCGTCTTGCTGGTGAAATAGAAGCTGTCGCCGGCGCGAAGCTGGAATTCCTGGCCCGCTAATACGATATGCAGGCGGCCACGGACCAGATAGAGAAATTCTTCACCTTCGTGCGAGTAAGATTCACCGCTGCCTGCTCCTGGAGCAACACGAAACAGATGCGGCTCCATCGTAATTTTCCCGGATGCCAGCAGTTCCATGCGAACGCCGGGGCCGCCTTCCAGGCTCTTGCGATCCGACGGCTTCACCAACGGCCCAGTTCCGTCGATGGGGTTGAACAAGTCGAGAATATTGAGCCCGTAGTACTGCGCCAGCTTGTGCATGATGCTGATGGAGGCGCCGCTTTGCGACCGTTCCAGGTTGCTGAGGAATCCAATCGAAACTCCCACCGCTTCGGCAACGGTGGCGAGCGATTCTCCACGCTGCAGGCGCAACTTGCGAAAGCGCGGTCCGATGGACGATTGTTCATCGGCCGGGCCCGCGGCGCGATGGCTGAGCAGGCCCTCTTGCTTCAGTTGATTCAGAATCGCGGGCGCGTTCAGCCCTTGCACCCGCCGCAAATAGATGGCGCGCCGCAGAACCCGCAGGTCGTCGTTAGTATAAAGCCGGTATTTGCTTTGGCTGCGGGCGGGGCTGGCCAGCCCGAGTTTTTCCCACGATCGCACCATGGAAGCCGATACACCCAGGCGTTCGGCCACCGCGCCAACCTTCAGCGCTTCGCCGACTTTCTTCGCGGAGCGCACTGCTTTCTTCGTGCGATCTCTGGTCGTAGACTGTGAGTTCGAAGAAGCCTTGGACAAGGATGTCTCTAGGAAGCCCCCGTTGGGTCTTCTGAGTATAGCAGCCAGCGCAATTCATGCGGGACGCTGGTTCGCCAGCAAAATGGGCTTGCAATTGCCTCGTCTGTGCTTTTAGATTTATTGTAAGGTTGCGGCGCGAACGGAATGCGCCCAAGGAGAGCCGAATGAGCACGACCTCGGATCATCGCGAACTTGGAATGGATCGCCCGATCGCACGGCGCGATTTTCTGAATGGAGTCGCCATTGGAATCGCGACCGGTGTTTCCGCGCTGGCGAGCGCTCAAGGGCAGGGAACTCAAGCGGGTCCTTCAGGCAACGACGCCGCGGCGAATTATCCTCCGCTTCGCGCTGGCCTGCGCGGCAACTACCCTGCGTCCATCGAGGAATTCGATCCCATTCGCCAAGGCAAATACGCGCAGACCCACGTTCCCGACTCGGACGCCCAGGAAGAATACGATCTTGTCATCGTCGGCGGCGGCATCTCCGGACTGTCGGCCGCGTATTTTTACCGAGCCGCGCTCGGCCCCGATTCGAAAATCCTGATCCTGGATAATCACGACGATTTTGGCGGGCACGCCAAGCGGAACGAGTTTCACTATCAGGGCAAAACGTTCATCGGTTATGGCGGCACGATGGGCATCGAGACTCCCTATCCCTATAGTTACTGCGCCAAGGCCTTGATCAAGGACTTGGGTGTCGACGTGCCGCGCAACCGTGAGTTCATGAATCGCGACCTGGAGCAGAAGTATGGCCTGGGGTCGGGGACCTTCTTCGACAAGGAGCACTTCGGCGAAGATCGCCTGGTGAAGGGAAACCCGCGCCTGCCGCAGTTCTTCGCGAAAGCGCCGCTCTCCGATGCCGCGCGAAAAGATCTGATTCGCCTGCACGGAAAGAATCCCGACTACATGCCCGGTATGAGCCAGCACGAAAAGCGCGCCGCGCTGGCCAAGATGAGCTACCAGGATTATCTAGTCAACATCGCAAAGATGAGTCCCGACGCGGTGCCGTTCTTCATGGGCGAAGGTGGCCGCAACAACAAACGGGTGGACACCACGCCGGCGCTGGAAGCGGCCGAGCACGGCCTGGTCGGCTTCAACGGACTGAAACTCGATCTGGAGGAGCAGTTCAACGAAGGCTCGTATCTGTTTCATTTCCCCGACGGCAACGCATCCATCGCCAGGCTGCTGGTGGGCAAGCTGATCCCGGGCGCATTGCCCGCTCATCAATCGATGGACACCATCGTTGCCGCGCAACTTGCTTACGATAAGCTGGACGATCCTAGTTCGAAGACCCGCATTCGGTTGAGCAGCCCAGTGGTCCGGGTAGAACATGAAGGAACACCGGAGCGCTCCACGGGCGTTCGAATCGCCTATCGGAAGAGTGGCAAAATGTGCGGAGTTCGCGCGCACTACTGTGTCCTGGCGTGTTACAACGCGTTGATTCCGTCGCTCATGCCCGAGATCCCGGCGCATCAGAAAGAAGCGCTGGCCTATCCGGTGAAAGTGCCCATGCTGTATACCAACGTCCTGCTGCGAAAGTGGACGGCCTTTCAAAAACTCGGCGTCTCGCAAATCAGCGCGCCCGGAATGTATCACCCGTACAACTTCCTCGATCCCGGTTCGACGGTTGGCGGATATCGGGGCGTCACCACGCCGGACGAGCCCATCCTGTTTCACTTGATAGGGAATCCCAACAAACCCGGCCTTCCGCGCAAAGAACAGAATCGCTACGGGCAGCAGGATCTGCTCTCGAAGACCTTCGCGCAGTTTGAGCTGAACATCCGACAGCAGCTTGCGCGAATGCTAGCCCCAGGCGGATTCGACCCGGCGGAAGATATCGCGGCAATCACGGTGAACCGTTGGCCCTACGGCTACGCGTATACCTACGATACGCTGGCCGATCCCGACGTTCCGCCCGAGCAGCGCCCGCATGTCATTGGACGACAGCGCCTGGGCCGCGTGACGATCGCCAATTCCGACGCTGGCGCCGCGGCGTTCACCAATCAAGCCATCGACGAAGCCAATCGCGCGGTACAAGAGCTACTTGTTCTGCAAGGCCTAACGTAAATGGAAATTGCGCTGTGGCTGTTGGCTGCGACGCTGGCTTTTCAGCAGGACGGCTCCAACTCCGCGCCCACGCAACCGATTCCGTATAGCCACAAAACGCATCTGGCGCTGGGACTGAAATGCGCCGATTGTCACACCAATCCCGAGCCAGGCGATCGAATGGAGTTTCCCGAGACGGCCAAGTGCATGGCGTGCCACACCACCATCGCTAAGGACAAACCCGCCATTCAGAAGCTGGCCGAATTCGCCAAATCCAAGCAGCCCGTTCCGTGGGCGCGTGTTTACACGGTTTCAGCGGGTGTCTATTGGAATCATCGATCGCATCTGGAGGCGGGCGTGAAGTGCGAGACCTGTCACGGACCGGTGCCGCAAATGAGCGTGATGGCGAACGTAACCAATGTCACCACCATGGCCGGCTGCGTGGAGTGTCACAAGCAAATGAAGGCCGGCACTGGCTGCGGGTTTTGCCACGAAGGCAAATAGGGGTCGAGCTTACGGTCGCAGCGGCTCGGGAATCGCTGCCCCATCGGCGCGCGGATCGGACGCAGCGTAATTCATCCCCGTCTTTGAATTGTGCAGAATCGCCTGGCCGCGGCCCATGGTCTCCACGTACTCGCGCCCGATTCGAACCTGGTGCCCGCGTTCCGACAATTGCTGGAAGGTCTGCTCAGGCACGCGCGATTCGATATAAATATCGCAACCGGCGGAGTTGTTCTTAAAGAAGCGCGGCGCCTCCAGTGCCTCCTGAAGCGTCATGCCGTAGTCGACGAGATTGGAGACGAATTGCGCATGAGCCATGGGTTGCACTGCGCCTCCCATGATGCCGAAGCCGATGTGCTCATCGCCCTTTTCCATAAATGCCGGAATGATCGTGTGAAACGGCCGCTTGCCTCCCGCCAGGACATTCGGATGCTTGGGATCGAGATTGAAGCTTCCGCCGCGGTTCTGCAGAGCGAACCCCATCCCTTCCACGGTGACCTTCGAGCCGAATGAAGAATAGATGCTCTGAATCCAACTGGCGATGTTGCCGTCCTTATCAACTACGGTCAAGTACGTCGTATTGCTTCCCACCGGATCGCCCGGCTTCACGTCGCAATTGGCGCGATTAAGATCGATCTTGCCGGCGCGCTTGCGTGCGTACTCTTTCGAAAGCAGCTGATCCACGGGCACATCGTGAACGCGAGGGTCGGCGACGTTGGCGTGAACGTCCGAATAGGCCAGCTTCATGGCTTCGATGCGCTTGTGCATCTCCGGAGCGCTGAACGCGCCCAGCGCCGACGCAGGCCAATTCTCCATGATATTTAGCATCTCGAGCGCGGCCATGCCTTGGCCATTGGGCGGAAGTTCGTACACCCGCCAGCCGCGATAATCGATCGAAAGCGGCTCAACCCACTCCGGCGAGTACGACGCCAGATCCTGCGCCGTCATAGTGCCTCCGAGATGTTCAGAAGTTTTCACGATGGCAGCTGCAATCGCACCCTTGTAAAAGGGCTCCGGCCCGTGTTCGGCGATCAAACGGAACGCGCGCGCCATGTCGGGATTCTTAAACAAATCGCCCGTGAGCGGCGCTTTTCCGCCGGGCAGGAAAACACGCTTCGATTCCTGGTTCGCCTCCAGCGCGCGAACCGTTTCCGCGGAAGCCCAGACTTCGTGCATCCCTTCGTAAACCGGAAATCCGCGCTCGGCGTATGCGATCGCATCCTGGAACAAGTCCTTCCAGGGAAGTTTTCCGAAGCGCTGGTGCATCTGATACCAGCCTTCGCACGGCGCCCGGCACCGTCACGCTGTGAATGCCTTCCTGCGGCATGCTCTTGACGTCGTGCTTCGCCAGAAACTCCGGAGACAATGCTTTGGGCGCGGGACCGGAAGAATTCAGGCCGGTCAGCTTGCCTGTCTTCGCGTCCCAATACATGACGAAAAGATCGCCGCCCAGGCCGGTCATCATCGGCTCCGTAACGCCCAGAACCGCATTGGAAGCGATGGCTGCGTCTACCGCCGATCCGCCGCGCGCCAGAATCTGCGCTCCGGTTTGCGAAGCCAGCACCTGGCTGGTGGCAGCGATGCCTTGCTGGCTGATGACAATGGAACGGCCGTAATTCCGCCCGAGTACCTGTGCGTGTGATGTCGCCATGAAGAGAATCGAGAGTCCTAGAATACTGAATACTGATTTCATGCGCTGCCCCTGGAAACGGTTTTCTCCGCGTGGGAAATCAGTACCTCTCGAATCGCGGATCGCGGATTGTCTTGCAGTAAACGCGCCGCCAAACCGGTCATGTTGGCGACGGCGAAGCTAACCCCTTGCAAGTTTCGCGCGACCGAAACGCCGGGAATCGGCCTTGGATAAGGAGACGCGTAAAACACGCCCGCGTCGTAACGAAAAGCATCGCGCGGGCAATCCGTATCAGGCGCCACGCCGATCACGTCGGGCAAACTACCGGGCAGCACGCCGGCCGCGCTCACCACCAGCATGTCGTCGCCCAGCGCCTTGAGGAAACTGTCGCGATGCGCCGGATTCTCAGTGCCCAAGCTTAAATTCACAATGTCCATGTGATGTTCTCGGCACCACTCGATCGCGCGCAATATCACGCCGATGTTCGCGGCCAGCTTTCGATCAAAAACCTTGACCGCATACAACTCGGCGTCCGGCATTTTTTCACGAATCGCCCCCGCCACCGCCGTGCCGTGCCCCAGCCGGTCGATCCCGTCAGGTCCTTCTCCGGCCAGCGTAAATCCAACTGCGCCGGCGATTGCGCCGACGTGCGGATGTCCGGGATGTATCCCACTATCGATGATCGCGATCTTCATTGAGCGGGCAACAGGAATTAGCCCTACGGCAGAACGGCGATTCCCGCGTAAGTGACGTCGGTCTTGAGATCCCAGGTCTTCTCTAATTTGAGCGTGGCGGCATCATAGACCTCGATCTCAAATCCCGCGCCATAAATGTAAAGCTTCTTGCCATCGCTCGACATGCCGAAGCTGAAGCGAGTCCGGCAAGGGACTTCCTCTTTTTGAGTTAGACGATCGGTGCTCAGATCGAACTTCCAAAATTCGCAGCGCTTATTTCCATTGGCCCCATTGGCGACCACGGTGTATGCGAACTTCTTATCGGGCGTGACTTGCAGGCCCGTCATGCCGCTAGGCGCTGGGCCGATAGGATTGTAGCTCACCTGCCGCGTTCCCAGGTCCATACGCGCGAGGCCAAACACGCGGTTGTGCACAATTGGGTCAGACGAGTTGAACACCGAAGTGTGCATCCCCGGCTGGCTGATCAGATCCAGGTCGCTTCCCAGATGGACATTATCCATCGCGCCAAAATCCGGCTGGGCCAGGTCCAGCGTATCGACCAGCTTGAAATCCGAGGTCTGCAGAATTTTGATCTTTGGTCCGAACTGGTACAAATACTTTCCGTCGGGCGAAACTTCGAACGAGAGCCGATTGGTTCGCTCGTCTTCCGCCGGCATGTCCACCGTCTTGATGATCTTCTTCTGCTCCAGATCGATCACCGTGTACTTGCCCTTGCCTACTTCAAAATGCTCCGGAAGTTTGTCGATCTCCCGAGTCACCGTGTAGAAGAGCTTGCCCTCGGGATCCACCGCCCCGCCGCGGAATCGGTACTGTTTGGTGGGCGTGTTCAGCTCGAAATGATTGATCACCTTGCTGGTGGCGACGTCGATCACTTCGATGCCGTTGTGATCGATGGTAGTGACGTAGATCTTCTTGTGATCCGGAGCCATCCGAATCGACATGGGTGTGCCTGTTTGAAGCTGGATGCGGTCGACGATCTGACCCTTGGCTTCGTCAAACACCAGCACGGCGGCCGGATAGGCCGGAAGGTAGAGCGTACCCGCGCTCGCAGCGGCTGCGAATAATACAAGAAGCGGAAAACAGCGTTTCATAGATCCTTAACCGTAACAGATAAGGTTACGATAAATCCCCGCGTCGCCGCTGGACCATCATGTTTGCAACGGCCTGCTGCAGCGGATCGTCGCTTGCCGAGAGCGTCTCAATCACACCTTCGCGATCCGCCGGAGTGCGATTCTGGTTCAACTTGAACTTGCCCTGGAGTTTTTCGATCTTAATTTCGAACGCCTCTATCTGAGGGAGCAGCCGTTGGATCCAGGCGTCGTTCGGTTCAAAGTCCCACGGAGGATCGAGCGGTTTTTCGTGCTTGCCCACCAGATCCTTCAGGACCCCCATCATTCCTGTCTTATCCAAGATTTTCGGAACTCCGTAGGCGTGGACGACGGTGTAGTTCCAGGTAGGCACGTTCTCCGGCTTCACGTACCACGATGGCGAAACATACGTGTGCGGACCCTGGAAAATGACCAGCGCCTTTGCGCCGGCTCGAAAATCTTGCAGTTGCGGATTTCCGACGGCGACATGCGCGCGCAGCGTTCCATACGGTTCCACAGTACGATCCAGCAAGAACGGTATGTGCGAAGCGATTAACTCGCCGTCCTTTTGCGTCGTAACCACCGTCGCGAAATTGAATTCCTCCATGAACCGTTGGAGCTCAGGCAGGTCATCAACGGCGAACAGCTTGGGCACATACATATTGGTAATTGCAACACATCTACAAACACGGATAAACTCACAGCATGCCCGATTCTCTGGTCACTAGGCGTGAAGCAGCACAAATATTAGGCGTCGCGGCAGCAGCCCAACTGCTCTCCGCCGCCGGCACAGACATTTGTTTCATGACCGCCACCGAAATGGCGGACCAGATCCGCCGCAAGAAGCTGAGCGCGCGCGAAACCATGGACGCTCATCTCAAGCAGATCGAGCGCGTCAATCCCAAGGTCAATGCGATTGTCACTTTGGTGGCAGAGCAGGCTATCGAGAACGCTCGAAAGGCGGACGAAGCGCAAGCGCGCGGCGCGACCCTGGGGCCATTGCACGGGCTGCCGATCGCGCATAAGGACCTGGTCGACACGGCCGGTATTCGCACCACCTACGGCTCGCGAATTTTCAAAGACAATATTCCGAAGCACGACGCCATCCTGGTGGAGCGCATCCGCAACGCGGGCGCTATCTGTCTGGGCAAAACCAATACGCCGGAATTTGGCGCGGGATCGCAGACTTTCAACGCCGTATTCGGCGCAACGAAAAATCCGTTCGATCTCACGAAGACTTGTGGCGGCAGCAGCGGCGGCGCGGCGGTGAGCCTGGCGTCGGGAATGCTCCCGATCGCTGACGGCAGCGACAGCGGTGGCTCCCTGCGCAATCCTGCGGCTTTTTGCGGTGTGGTCGGATTCCGCGTCTCTCCCGGCCGTGTTGCCAGCGCCGCTGCTGGAAACGCCTGGAACACGATCGCTGTTTCGGGCCCCATGGCGCGCACGGTTTCCGACGTCGCTCTGCTGCTCAGCGCGATGGCTGGCCCCGACCCGCGCTGTCCCATCTCGAACACCGAGCCCGGCTCTCGCTTCGCGGGCAATCTCGAACGCAACTTCAAGGGCGTTCGCGTAGCCTGGTTCAAGGACATGGGCGGCATTCCCTTCGACCCGCGAGTTCTAAAAGCGGTCAACGCGCAGCGCAAAGTTTTCGAGAGCCTGGGTTGCATCGTCGAAGAAGCCGAGCCGGATTGGACCGGCGCGCATGATTCCTACGACACGATTCGCGCCTGGGGCTACGCCACTTCGCAGGCTGAAAATATCCGGCTGCATCGCGATCTGGTGAAGGACACCATCCAATGGGAGGCCGAGCGCGGCTCCAAGCTCACCGCCGCCGACATTTCGCATGCGCTCGCGATGCGCAGCAAGGCCTGGGACAACATGCGGATCTTCCAGGAGAAGTACGAATTCTTGATCACGCCCACGTCGCAGGTGCTGCCGTATGACGTCACCCAGCCCTATCCCACCGAAATCGCCGGCGTGAAAATGTCGACGTACATCGAGTGGCAGAAATCCTGCATCCTGATTTCGTCGCTTGAGAATCCCGCGATCTCGATGCCCTGCGGCTTCACTGATGAAGGATTGCCTGTCGGTCTGCAGATCGTCGGCCGCCATCGCGACGATTGGAGCGTGCTGCAAATCGCGCACGCGTTCGAGCAAGCGACGCCGGGAACACGTCGCAAGCCAGCAATCGCCTCGTAGCGCACGCGCTCCGTGGCGCACCCACTCCTGCGTGCTGCGTTCACACTCGTGTGAACGTCTCGAGTCGGCTAATCGTGTCGAGATGAGTCTCGACACGGCACGCACGAGTGCGTGCGCTACAGAGTGCCTGGGAACAGTGCTGCGTGCCGCAGGTCAAATTAGTGGCAGCAGTGATCCTTCGCCGGCGGCGGCGGCACATCCATCGCCGGACTCCGCTCGAAGAATCCATCCGGCCTGAACCCGAAATCCGATCATCGCCACCGGCATCACCGGCCAATCCTCGGGACGCGGCACGTGATTATGCGCGAACACGTACCACAGCGCGATCTCGGTGTCGTCCACCTTGCGATTCGCCTTGGTCCACTGCGGCAGACCATCGCCCGTCGGATGCTGATTCGGATATTCCCCGGCCGCGTAGCGTTCTTTCGGATCGTACGGCGTTACCCAAACATGATTCGACGTGAACCCCGCGCGGCGCATCACCGCCGCATCCGGCTGCACGAATGGCGGGCAGTTTTCGCCCGGCACCAGACGATATGCAACCGGCCGCCCGAGCCGATTCTTCTTGCTCGGATTCACCACGCGCCAGAAACGCGCCGTCGCCGAATTCACCCGGCGCTGCGCCTCTTGCTCGGTCGCGAGCAGCGTCTCTTCGGCCACGAACGCATTGCCGTGCGGATTGCTCGGGCCAGTGGGCACGCCGACGCTGTTCACTTCGTATCACCGAATTATTCGGACCATCCACGGTCGGCACCAGCCGGGCCGCAAAAATGTGCTGATGAAATGGCGCGTTCAATTGCGGAGCCACTTCCATGCCATACTGTCGACGTTTCGCCCGGCGCCAATGCGGTCGTGTTCATGATCCCCGTCAGCTTGATCTCGCATTGAATCGAACCATCCTGGTAAAAGTACCAGTAGAATCCGTATTCGTAATTCCCGACGGTCGCGATAAACGAAACCGACAGCCGCCGCGACCTCCGCACTTCCGATTGCCCGGTGCGCCAATCCGTGTGCTTCCACAAAATCCCGAAGTCTTCCTCGTGCAAGCACACCGCGTTCTTCAGCGGCGTCACTTTGCCGTGGCTGTCCACCAGAGGAAAATCGAAGTAATGAATCACGCCCAGGCAATCGCAGCCCAGCGCCAGCGAGTTGGCCAGCATCCCGAGGCCATATTCGCCGATATCAAACGCGTTCTTGCGATAGTATTGCTCGCCCGGATCGCCATAGGGAACCACCATCTCGCAAATCGACGCGCGATACAGGATCGGCCGCTCCACGCCATCGTCGTTGTAGCTGATGGTGTGCAGCACCAAGCCCTCGCGCGACGTGAACCCGACGCGGAACTTCCATTTCTGCCATTCCACCTGGTTGCCTTCCACCGTGAAGCTGGGGCCCTCCGGCTGCACGATGTCGACCGGCTTCAGATCGTTCCGCATGTTGGGAATGTACTCGCCGCGCCCAATTGCCGGGCTCCGGGCGGCAGCGGCACTATCGGATATTCCTCAATCCGGACCACTTCCATTTTGTAGAGATCCACCACGATCACCATGCTGTCGATGGGCCGCGCGTAGCCGTTGTCCTTCGGCTCGGACCGCACGAAGCACAGCGCCCGCATTCTCCGCAGGCCCTCATCCTCGGGCAATTCCGTGCCGTACATGCCGGCCGACCAGGGCTCCACCATCACCAGATCGGCGTCCGTCACGCCGCGTTTTTTCAAAGCTTCTTGAAACAGCGGCGACCGATGCACGGCCGCTTCACACTTCACTGAACTCGTCCAGCATGATCGATGGCTGGATGCCGTCCGGCAGCGGCGTCACCGATTCCACGGACTTCCTCACCAGATCCACCACCGCCTCATACGACGCGTGCTTTCCGCGATCCATGAGAACCGCCAGAGCCTTCCGTTCAAACGGACTCCCGGCGCGGTACTTCTCCACCAGGTTCTTCGCGGGTTCAATTAAGTTGATGGAAGCAATCCGAACATTGTCGCCGAGATGCTTTTCGCGACCGAGAATTCGCACCGCGTCTTCAAGTTCGGCGGGATACAAAGGGTCGAGTGGATGTTTGGGTGCACCGGGCGTGGTGCCGTTGGAAGCCGCTGCGTGCTCCCGAGTCTCGTGGTTGATTTCGGTTGGAATTGCCATGTTACCGCCTCTCCAAGCTGGGACGTTTCGCTTAAGTCTGATGCTAGTATAAGTGGATGGAACTTGGCAATACTTCGGTAAGGTTGGTAAATCCTGCCGCCCCGTCCGCGCCAGAGTCTCCAGCATCTAATTCTTACGGGCTGAAAACCGGCTCACTGTCGCCGGTTGAAACTTTGGCCCAATCTGTCGCACTTATAGCGCCCACAGGCGCGCCAGTTATGACCATTCCTCTGGTGTTTGGACTGGCGGGCCAAGGGGTAGCAATCGCTTTTGCAATCTCCACCATCACTATTTTGCTGGTGGCGCTCAACGTGAACCAATTCGCCAGGGTTTCGTCCTCGCCCGGATCTCTTTACACTTACATTACCGATCATATGCATCCCAGATGGGGTGTTTTGGCGGGCTGGGCTTTGTTGATCGCCTATGTCGGCACCGCCGCGGCAGTCAGCGCGGGCGTCACCAATTACATCAACGTCATCTTGCGCGATCGTTTCGGCGTGCAGGCCTTTCCGCTGCTTTTGACCGCGGTCGTCATGGCGTTCGCCTGCTATCTGGCCTATCGCGACGTGCAAATTTCCGCGCGCCTTATGCTGTGGCTGGAAGCGGCATCGGTGGCTCTGATTTCATGCATCGCGATCAGCATTATCGCGAAACATGGATGGCATCCCGACATGGGACAGCTTACGCTGCAGGGCGTCACTCCGGAAAAGCTACGCCTGGGACTGGTGCTCGCGATCTTCAGTTCCGTCGGATTCGAAAGCGCGACTTCGCTCGGGTCTGAAGCCCGCAATCCGCTGACCAGCATCCCCAGGGCGGTGAAGTGGAGCGCGATCCTGGCCGGCGTGTTCTTCTTCCTATGCGCCTACGCGGAAGTGCTGGCTTTCCGCGGCCAGCCGCAATCTCTGGACCAAAGTTCGTCGCCAATGCACGTACTGGCGCAGCAGGCTGGCCTTCCGCCGCTGATTGGCACGCTCACCGATCTCGGCGCGGTCCTCAGCTTCTTTTCGTGCTTCTTGGCTTGCATCACCGCGGCTGCCCGCGTGCTTTTTCTCATGGGACGGCATGGCGCGCTTCACTCCGTGCTGGGCGAAGCGCACCTGGAGAATCAAACCCCCCATCGCGCCGTGTTGCTGAGCTCCGTCGCATCCTTTGTTCCGGCCGCGGTAATGACGCTGCTTGGGATAAATCTGTTCGAGATCTATGGGCTCATCGGTACTCTGGCAACCTTCGGCTTCGTCACCACGTACATCCTGGTCTCCGCGGCCGCGCCGTTCTACCTGCGCTCGCTGGGCCGTTTGACGCCGCAGGCCATCGTGATTTCGGTGTTGGCTGTTCTTGCGATGGGAGCCGCGCTGCTGGGAAATCTGTATCCGGTGCCTGCCGCTCCTTACTCGTATCTGCCGTACTTATATGCGGTGCTGCTGCTGAGCGGCTTCGCCTGGTCCACAATTTGGAGCGCCCGGTCAACGCCAGCGCTCGTACCTGAAGTCTCCGGCGATTAGTCTATGAACTCTCGCGATCGCGAACTTGGATTGGACCGCCCCATCAAGCGGCGCGATTTTCTAAACGGCGTAGCAGTCGCCGTCGGCGCGCCTTTGTTGGGGATGAACCAAGCGGAGGCTCAAACGCCACCCAGCTCCTATCCACCCGCGCTCACTGGAATGCGCGGCCTCTATCCCGGCTCGTTCACCTCCGCTCACGCCCTGCGCGACCACACGTTTTGGAAGAACGCGGACAAACCCTCCGACACCGGCGAGCATTACGATCTGGTGATTGTCGGCGCCGGCATTAGCGGCTTGAGCGCCGCGTATTTCTACAGAAAAGCAGCCGGCGACAGCGCGCGCATTCTGATCCTGGATGTTCTGGACGACTTCGGCGGCCACGCCAAACGCAATGAATTCGAAGTCAACGGCCGCAAGCTGATCGGCTACGGCGGCACCTACGCCATCGAAAGCCCCAGCCCCTACAGCCCCATCGCGAAGAGCGTGATTGACGAATTGGGCATTGACGTAACGTCCGACGCGCGAGTGAGGGACACCAAGCTCTATCCATCGCTCGGCATGGCGCCCGGCGTCTTCTTCGACAAACAAACCTTCGGCGCCGATCTGCTGATGCTCGATCCCAAGCCCGAGAAAGACGCCGATTTCGGCGATCCCGGCACAACGGAAACGCACTGGAAGGAGTTCCACGAGAAGGCGCCCATGTCGGCGGCCGCGAAGCAAGATATTCAACGAATTTACGAGGGCGCCAAGGACTATATGCCCGGCTTGTCGGCGTCCGAGAAGAAAGCTCGCCTGGCGCGGATGAGCTACGCCAAGTACCTCACGGATATCGCCGGCGCCGACCCTTCGGTAGTAAAGTACTTTCAAACCCGCCCGCACGCTTACTTCGGAGTGGGCATAGAATCAGTTTCTGCTCAAGATGCTTGGGGATTCGGGCTGCCGGGCTTCTTGGGTTTGGATCTGGGAACCGAACCTGGCCCCGGCCTCAGTCGCGATTCGGTTCAGAGCGAAGAGGCCGAGAAATACTGGTTCCATTTCCCCGATGGCAATGCGTCTATCGCTCGCCTGCTCGTTCGAAAATTGCTCCCGGCCGCAATTCCGGGAAATACGGTCGAGGATGTCGTCACCGCCCGCGCCGACTATTCTTTGCTCGACGAGGCCCGCTCCAACACTCGCATCCGCCTGAACAGCACCGTGGCGCGCGTGAAGCACTTAGGTGACGTCGACACCGCGAAAGAAGTGGAAGTGACCTACGTCAAGGACGGCAAATTGCAATCGGTTCGGACTGGCCATTGCATCCTGGCCTGCTGGCACCAGATGATTCCGTATCTCACCGATGAGCTTTCCCCGAGACAGCGCACTGCGCTGGCGTCAGCCACGAAAGTACCCATCGTTTATACGAACGTCGTGCTGAATAATTGGAAGGCGTTTCAGAAGGCGGGCGTCAACTCGATCTACGCGCCGGGCAGTTATTTTCCGGCCACGCAACTCGACGTGCCGGTGAGCATGGGCGATTACAAATGTCCGCGAACTCCCGAGGAACCCATCGCCGTGCACGTGATGAAGACGCCCTGTCGTCCGGGGCTTCCCGCGCGCGACCAACATCGCGCCAGGACGGGTTGAGCTGTACGGCACCTCGTTCGAAACGTTCGAGCGCAACCTTCGCGATCAATTTGGCCGGGCGCTTTCAGCCAGTGGATTCGATCCCGCGCGTGACATCGCCGCCATCACCGTAAATCGCTGGCCGCACGGTTACGCGTATGAGTACAATTCGCTGTTCGATCCATTCTGGCTGGAGGGCGGGGAACAGCCCTGCGTGGTGGCCCGCCAGCCTTACGGGACGAATCGCGATCGCCAATGCCGACGCAGCCGCCTATTCCTACACCGACGCATCCATCGACGAAGCCTATCGCGCTGTTCGCGACCTGCTCGGCTAGAGATCTTCGAGCGCCATGTGGGATTCGGGAAGCACCTGGCCTCCATCCACCACGATCGTCTGCCCCGAAATAAACGCGGCTTCGTCGCTGGCCAGAAACAGAGCCGCATAGGCGACATCGTCCACCGATCCGAGCCGCTTCTGCGGAATCGCCGAGGTCATTCGCGCGATGTATTCGGCGCCGAGAGCTTCCACGCCTTCCGTCAGAATGTTCCCCGGAAGTACCGCGTTTACAGTGATATGGGAGGGCGCCAGCTCGATCGCCGCGGTGCGAACAAACCCGAGTTGCCCGGCCTTGCTGGCCGCATAGTGGCTCCAGCCCGGGTAGCCGGTAATCGGCCCCGTGATGGAAGAAGTGACCACAATTCGACCATTTTTGGACGCCTTGAAGGGCCTTCAAGCACGCGTTTACGGTCAAAAATGTACCTTTTAGGTTGGTATCGAGCACCTGATCCCAGTCGGCGACGCTCATCTCGCCCAACCGCGCGGCTGGGAAAATACCCGCGTTGCAGCACACGATATCGATGCCGCCATGCCTCTCGACCGCCGCCTGGGCCATGTTCGCGCAGTCTTCAGCGCTCGAAACGTCCGCGGCCACCGCGCTGGCGATTCCTCCGGCGGCCCGGATCTCGGCGGCGGCAGCCTCGGCCTGCGCCAAGTCACGCGACTACCAACAAAACTTTCGCGCCCTTGCTCGCGAAGACTCGCGCCATTCCTTTTCCGATGCCTTTGCTTGCGCCGGTGACGATGACCGACCGGCCTGTAATAGAAGTCAGCACAAGCGAACCATTCTAGCGAGATTTTTGAGGACAATAGAAGGGTGAACCCGAAACCAACCCGCGAACTTGAAAACCTTAGCATCAACACCATCCGCATTCTGTCCGCCGATGCGGTGCAAAACGCCAATTCCGGTCATCCTGGCATGCCCATGGGCGCCGCCGCCATGGCGTACACTTTGTGGACCCAATTCCTGCGGCACAATCCGCACAATCCGCAATGGTTCGATCGCGACCGGTTCGTGCTTTCGGCCGGGCATGGCTCCATGTTGTTGTACAGCCTGCTGCATCTCACCGGTTATGATTTGCCGCTCGATCAGATTAAGCGCTTCCGCAAGTGGGGCAGCATGACTCCCGGGCATCCAGAACGCGGCCATACGCCGGGCGTGGAAGTGTCCACTGGCCCGCTGGGGCAAGGCTTCGGAAATGGTGTTGGCATGGCCATCGCCGAAGCTTGGCTGGCTGCCCGCTACAACCGGCCCGGGCACGAGATCGTGGATCATTACACCTACTCGATTTGCGGCGACGGCGATCTGATGGAAGGCGTCACGCAGGAAGCCGCATCGCTGGCGGGACATCTCCAGTTAGGCAAACTCATCTATCTTTACGACCAGAATCACATCTCTCTGGCGGGCGCTACCGAAATCGATTTCACGGAGGATGTCGCCAAGCGGTTCGATGCCTATGGCTGGCATACCCGCTCCGTACTGGATGGAAATGACACCGAAGACGTCGCCCGGGCGATCCAGGAAGCGCAGGCCGAGCGCGAACGCCCTTCGTTGATTCTGGTTCACACGCACATCGGCTACGGCAGCCCGCATAAGCAAGACAATTTCTCGTCGCATGGCAGCCCGTTGGGTGAAGACGAACTCGCGGCTTCCAAGAAGGCGCTGGGTTGGCCCACCATGGACAAGTTCTATCTTCCCCAGGACGCGGTCGATTTTTACCGCCAAGCCGTCCCGCAAGGCAAGAGCCTGGAGGACGAGTGGAATCGGAAGCTAGATGCTTACCGCAAGGAGTTTCCGAAAGAGGCCGCGGAGTTTGAGCAGATCGTGAGTGGCAAGCTCCCGGAAAACTGGTCCAAGGATCTTCCGCATTGGAGCCCCGCCGATAAGCCCATCGCCACTCGCTCGGCTGGCGGCGCGGCGCTCAACGCTTTGGCTAAGCATATCCCGAACATCTTGGGCGGGTCGGCCGATTTGAATCCTTCCACCGACACGGCTCTGAAGGGTTTGGGCGATTTCCAGCCGTCGGAAGCCGGCGGGGCCGGCACGCTGGGCGCCGTGGGCGGCACATGGAGTTATGCCGGACAAAACATCGCCTTCGGAGTGCGCGAACATGCCATGGGAGCAGCCGTCAACGGAATGGCGGCGCATGGGGGCGTGCTGCCGTTCAGCGCCACGTTCTTCAATTTCTCGGACTACATGAAGCCGGCGATCAGGTTGGGCGCGCTGAGCCGTCTGAAGGTGGTCTATGTATTCACGCATGACAGCATCGGTCTCGGTGAAGATGGTCCCACGCATCAGCCAGTGGAGCAGCTGGCTGGGCTTCGGGCCATGCCGCAACTCACCCTTTTTCGTCCCGCCGATCCCAATGAAACCGCGGAAGCCTGGGCGTTTGCCGTCCAGCACGATGGCGCCACCGTCCTGGTGCTCACGCGCCAAGTGGTCCCGCAACTGGATCGCAGCGGCGCCGTCGAACCCGGCGTTGCGAGAGGCGCTTATATCCTTGCGGATGCCGATGGCGGCCCGCCGGAAGTGATCCTGATTGGAACCGGCTCGGAGGTGGGCTTGTGCGTGAAAGCGCAAGCAGAGCTGAAAAACAAGGGGGTAAGAGCGCGTGTGGTCAGCATGCCCAGTTGGGACTTGTTTGCGGCTCAAGACGAGGCTTATCGGGAAAAAGTGTTGCCGAAACAGATCAAGAAGCGCGTCGCGGTGGAGGCTGCGTCGCCGTTGGGTTGGAACCGCTGGACGGGGGATGAAGGCGTCATCATTGGGGTCGAACGCTTTGGTGCATCCGCGCCCGCGGAGGACATTTTCCAACACCTTGGTTTCACGGTGGAGAACGTGGTAGCTACGGCTCTTCGGCTTCTAAATCGCTAAGTAAGCGGTAACACTGGGTGGGCGATCGCCACTGCGGACTCGGTCACAAAGCGATGCAGCGCGTCGAGTTGCAGGGCGATGCGATCGACGTCCGCTTCGTCGGCTGCTTTTTCGATTCCCTGTCCCAGTTCTTCAATGGTAGGGAATCCATAGCCGCGTCCGGTGCCTTTCAGGTTGTGCCCAAAGGTGCGGATGGTTCCGAAATCCCCGGAGATGAGCGAGTCGCGCGCTGCTTCGATTTGCTTGTGCTTGGATTCCAGATACTGAGGAACCAGGGCCAGCACTTCGTCTGACACTGCTACTGTAGCGGCGGGCGGGGGGATGGGAAGCGCGCAATTCCGGTTGGCATAGCGCTGGATGGTCTGGAGCAGCGTTCCGCGGTCTACCGGTTTCGCTACGTGTGCCACGCAACCGGCATCCAGGCTGGAGCGCACGGCTTCGCTCATGGCATCGGCCGACAGAGCCACAATCGGGGTGGGCACGCCCTGCGAAATTTCCCAAGCCCGAATCGCCTTTGCGGCTCCGTGGCCATCCAGCTCCGGCATATCGATGTCCATGAGGATCAGATCGAATTTTTCGCCCCGGTTCACCGCGTCCAAGGCCTGCTGGCCCGTGAACGCGAAGCGCAACTCGACGTTCTCGGAGCGCAAGTAGTGTTCGAGCAAGAGACGATTGTCTTCATTGTCCTCGGCCAGCAATATCCGTACCGGGCCATCGCAGGCGGCCAGCTTTGCGGTGGCCGGAGCGGCTGAGTTCGCAGCTTTTCGCGCTTCGGCTGGCGCAGCTTCGAGCGGCAAGCTGAAATGGAAATTGCTTCCACCCCCTGACTCGCTGGACAAGCCGATCTCTCCGCCCATCAGCTCCACCAGATCGCGGCAAATCGTCAGTCCCAGGCCGCTGCCGCGCTGCGCGGCGGTTTGATTCGGCAACTGGACGAATTTCGCGAAAACCTTGTCCTGGTCCTCCGCCGCGATGCCCGGCCCAGTGTCCAGGACTTCGCACTGCAGCCGCGGGCCGTCGTGCCGTGGACCCGTCTCGAGCACTCTGACTCGAACTTCTACGTGTCCGGCGGCGGTGAACTTCAAAGCGTTGCTTAACAGGTTCACCAACACCTGCTGGATGCGCAGTGAATCTCCCATCAGCCACTGCGGCGTCCGCGGTTCGATATCCACTCCCAGAAGGATGGCCTTTCGCGCGGCGGCTTCGCGGAACGTGGCTACCGCGTCGTCGACGATTTCGCGAACTTGAAAGGGCGTTTTTTGGAGGTGGATCGCGCCAGCCTCAATCTGCGAGAAATCCAGAAAATCGTTGATCAACGCCAACAACCGGCGGCAGTTGCGTTGGAACATGTGGACGTAGCCGCTCTGATCGAACGTAAGCGTGGTCTGGGCCAACAGATCCGCGGCGCCCAGGATCGCATTCAGCGGAGTTCGTATGTCGTGGCTGATCTTTGTCAGGAAATCGGTTTTGGCGCGATTGGAGGCGACTGCGGCGTCCTTGGCGCGGATGAGCTCGCGGTCCGCGAGTCCCCCGGATTGGTTGTCGAGTGCCGCGCGCTGCCGCTCCACGATCTGCGCGATCTGGATCAGCCCCGGGCTCAAGGCTCCGATTTCGTTCCACCCCGGCAGCGCGTCCCAGGGAGTTCCTGCCGCCAGCTGTGCGATGTTCTTTTCAAACTTCCCAATTCGCCGGGCGATGGCCCGCGCGAACAGAGGGTCCAGATATTTCCGCACCCGGCGCATTTTTTATCGATCCAACACCAGCTGTAACAGCGGGCCAAGCGTTCCAATCTTGGATTTTTCAAGCGATGCATCGGCGCCCAAATGAGCGGATACGGTGAGGTAAAGCTGGCATTCGGCGGCACCGGAAACAGCCACCACGCGGATTTCGGGGAACAGCTCCTTCAACTCCCGCAAAGCCTCGAAGCCGTCGTGTTCGGGCATCACCATATCGAGAATGACCGCGTCGATGGCCTGGTCGCGCAGTTGCAGCAAGCAGTGGTGGACATCGCCGGCCTCGATGACTTCAAACCCGGCCGGTTCCAGGATCGCCCGCACTAAAGCCCGGAAGCTCTCGTCGTCGTCCAAGACCAGCACTTTCACCGTCAGGCAAAGGGACGTTGCCGAAATTTGCGGTTGTGTTTGGGAGAGCTTGTTGGCCATGCCCTTCCGTATCGGCGAGAAGGGGAAAAGTTTGAGACGCAGCCGAGGCTCTTGTCCTGCTCATGGCAACCGATAAGGCTTTCGTGAACGCAACTCTTGCAGTCGGAGGCCATCCGTGATACTAGCTACGGTCTCATCGGACCCTGATTTTCACAAGGATGTCCGGGCATCACTCGACGGGCATCTGCGTTTTGAGGCGGCCTGGGATCTGGGCTACGAGGACGGCGCCCGGCTGCTGGGCGTAAGTGTGGACGAAAAGTGCATCCTGATCCTCGATTTCTCGGACGCACCCCGGGCCTTGAACATCGCCCGGACCGTGGATGGGCGCCCGCAGATTGCCAGTATCGCGGTGAAGGGCGGCGGCACTCGCGAGGAATTATTGCAGCTGATGCAGGTGGGCGTGCGGGAGGTGTTGCCGAACTTCACCTCGCGCGACATACGGCAGGCTGGTTCGCGCGCTTCGGCCAAGCTGGCCAGCGCCGAAGACGTGCTGGGTGAACTGGTGGCCTTCATGCCAGCCAAGCCCGGCTGCGGTTCCACCACGGTGGCCACCTATGCCACCGCCATCGCCTCCCAAATGGCCGCCGAGACGACGTTGTTGCTGGATTTCGACATTCGGTTGGGCGTGACCTCTTTTCTGCTGAAAGCGGAAGGAATCCACACCATCGTGGACGCGCTGTTGCAAACCGATCAGCTGGATCAGGACTTGTGGTCCAGCCTGGTAGCCCAGCTAGGCAACTTGCATTTGCTGGGGTCGGGTCCGGTGGATTTCGCCCGGCAGGTTCCGAGCGATCGCTATGCCGCGCTGCTGGACTTTGCGATCCGCCGTTATTCGCTGGTCACCGTGGATTTGCCCGGCACTATGGAAGACTTCGAATGCGAAACACTGATGCGATCGAAGCGTATTTTCCTGGTGTGCACTCCCGATATCGGCGCACTCCACGTGGCCCGCCGCAAAGCCAACTGGCTACAGGATCTCCGATTGACCGAAAAGGTGTCGGTGGTTCTGAACTGCGTGGAACGCCGCTCGACACTCTCGGTAGACGACATTCAGCGTATTATTCAACTGCCGGTTCGGCACATCCTGCCGGCCAACACTGGAGACATCTCGCGCGCCGTCCAGAAGGGTGCGATTCTCGACAGTTCCTCCGGGCTCGGAAAACACATCGCCCGCATCGCCACCGAGCTCACCGCCGGGCGGCCGGCCTCCCAGAAGCCCAACGCTGTGCGGCGCTTCGTCGAGTATTTCTCCATCAGCGCAGCGCGGGACGCTACCTAACCAGCTTGAACCCGCACTCGGACCCATGACATGACAAATAAAACCATCCTCAGTCTTTTGGATTACTTGTGCAACGAAGCCAGGAATTCCGTCCACGCCACCTTCGGTCTTATGGCATTGTGCCCGGATCTGGCTGGCGATCCCAGTTGGCAAGGTTGTCTTGACAGCAGCAAAAGCAGCGCCGACCGGCTGCTCCGCTCGATCGACGATATTCGCGAACTGTTCTCCACCGAAGCCCCCCTGGCGGACTTGGCGGAGGAGTTCGACTTGACGCTCTCGATCGGGGAGACCATGGAAGTGCTCAACCTGGCTTCGGGCGAAGGGCCCGGGCGACTGATTCTCCAGCCCCCTGCCACGCCCCTAATTGGAAGGCAGGATCGCCGCGCGGTGGAGCAGGCGATGACCCGGGTGCTGGGCGCAGTTTCGAAGCTCAGCTCCAAAGGCGAGGTCCGCGTGGCGGTGTCCGGGTTACCCGCCGATGCCGGCGTGCGATGCGAGATTGTACCGCCCAATTCCAACATTGCGCTGCGGATGGCAGATTGGTTGAACGCCGATCCGCAAGAAGTGGATTTTAAAGACGCCGACGACGTGTTGTTCGCGGTCTCGATTTTGGTGGCCGGAAAACGGATTCGGGCGCTGGGCGGGAGCGCCCAGTTCCAATGCGACGCCCGCTTGCCCATGGCTCTCGTGATCACGTTCCCTTGGGGGAGCGCCAGCCCCGATTGCGGCGTGGAGCCGTCCCGGCACGATTACTCCGCCTTGAATATCCTGGTTGCCGAGGACTCCGACGAAAGCTTCGTGCTGACTGGAATCCTGCTGCAGCGCGAGGCGGTTTGGCGCGCGCAGAATGGCATGGAGGCTATCGATCTGGTCAAAAAGCGGCGTTTTGACGTGGTCTTCATGGACGTGCATATGCCGGGTATCGACGGCTACAAGGCGATTCGCTCCATTCGCGATTGGGAAACGCAGACCGGGAATGCACGCACGCCCATCGTGGTGCTTTCTTCTGACGATTTGGATACCCAGATGCGAAGAGCCGCGCAATCGGGATGCTCCGGGTTTCTTCGCAAGCCGCTCGACAACCGCGACCTAATGGAGTTGCTGGATCGTCTCAAAGACGCGCGAATACTGTCGGCCTAGTTCGACCTACTGCAGCCGCGCCAGCGCTCCAATTACTTCCGCTGGCCTCTCAAACGGCGCTAAATGTCCGGCGCGGGAAATCATCACTACATCCGATCCGGCAATGTTGCGCTGGAATTCCTGGGCGTAGACGGGCGGAATCAGCTTGTCGCCTTCGCCCCAGATCAACACTGTCTTGGCCTTGATACGATATAGCCGCGACGCTAGGCCGCGCTCGGGGATTGGGAACAGGATTTTTCCGGCCGCGCCCAACTGCCGGGCGTTTTGCACGAGGAACGCCTGCAGAAATTTCGGGTCGCTCATGTCGGTGCCGGCGCTCATGATCTTAGCTCCCGCCTCGGCATCATAAAACAAATATCCGGGCAGCTCGAAGGGCAGCATTGCGAAGATGTCGGGAATGGGATGCTGGTCCAACCATAAGCCGGCCGGAGCGATCAGCGCCAGACGGGACACATCGTTGGGAGCGATGGCCGCCATCTCGCTGGCAATCATGCCGCCCATCGAGAAGCCAGTCAGGATCGGATCTCGCAAGCCCAGCCGCTCCACGACGTCCCAGGTGTGCAGGGTGAAATCGAGCATATCGCGCAGTTCAGCGCACTCTTCGCTATCGCCGTAACCGGGCACCAGCGGAGCGTAGACGTGAAACTTCTGCGCTAGCGCGTCCAGGAAACCGAGATCCATGTCGAGCCCGCCGGCTCCATGCAGGAAGACCAGTGGACTTCCGGAGCCGCCTTCGTAGTAGCGCACCGGAACGCGCGTGGTTTGAACGGTCTTCAGCTCCATGCTCAACGCTCCGCGGCAGCGAGTTCCGATTCGGCGGCCAATTGTGCTGGTTTGGCCCGTTTGGGCAATGGTTTGCACCAGAAGCGCCCGTCGTTTGCGTAGTCCGGAAACACGTTGCGAAGCTTGGGCATCACTTTCTCGGCGAACAGCCGCGTTGAATGCATGCACTTGTCCTTGGGCATGTCGCCGATTTGCATCAGGCAAAAGATATTGCCGACGCGCAGCTTCTTGATCAAATCTTCCATGCGCTCGCGCACTGTTTCCGGGCTTCCGGCGATGACGCTGCCGTTCTCCACCAGCTCCTTCCAGGGCAGCTCATTGAACATGGTCTGCGGCGCGTACTGCGAAAGAATACCCTTTTGTATGGTCTTGATGGTGCGATAGCCGGGCGCGTCCGCGAAACCCGGATACACGTGCAGGCAGCGGTTGTAGAAATAGCTCACGTGTTTGGCGTAGAGGCGCTCGGCCTCGCGCGTCGGTGTCCGCCACGCAAATGGTTTGGGCGAAACCGGCGCGGTAGGGCGACGCGTCGGGTGCGTTGCGCTCGGCCACGCGATCCCAATAGCCCTGCATCAGCGCCTGGCCGCGGATATAGCCGCCAAAGCTCAAGTAGGAGTATGAATACGTATTGTCGATACAAAAATCGAAGGTCTCGATCGATCCGCCGCCCGGAATATGAATCGGCGGATGCGGCTGCTGGATCGGCCGAGGCCAAAGATTCACGTAGCGCAGCTTGGTGTAGCGGCCATTAAACGCGAAGGGCTCGCGCTCGGCCCAGGCGCGCTTGATCAGTTCATGAGCTTCCTTGTATTGCTCGCGCGTCAAGCCCGGCACGGTCCCGTAACAGTAGTTGGTGTCCATCGACGTGCCGACCGGAAACCCAGCGACCAAGCGGCCGCCCGAGATGCAGTCGAGCATGGAGAATTCTTCGGCAACGCGCAGCGGCGGATTATAGAGAGCGATGGAAGCGCCCAGGACTACCAGAGCGACGTCATCGGTGCGGCGAGCCAGGCTGGCGGCGATGATGTTGGGCGAGGGCATCAGCCCGTAGGCGTTCTGATGATGCTCGTTCACTCCAACGCCATCGAACCCCAAGGTGCCCGCGTATTCGAGCATGTCGAGGTAGCCGTTGTAGACGTCGTGGCTCTTTACGGGGTCGAACAGGCGGGAATCGATGTCTACCCAAACCGAACGATTTTTCTCGCGAAAATCGTCCGGCAAATACGGCCACGGCATCAAGTTGAACCAAGTGAATCGCATCCGGTCTCCTGAACGAATGCACCCGCGGGCGCACTCGGCCCATCAGACTATCACATCTGCGTGCAGGACAATGCACAGCAATGATGGTGCTGTTGAGCGCGCGGTTATTTGTCCGTCTTGGTGTCGGGCGCGCCGCCCTGGCCGGCGGAGCCGACAAACAGCTTGCGGCCATCCGGAAGCGTGATGTCGCGGCCATTCATCTTGTTGGTGGCGTCCTTGGCCTGGTAGCCATCCACCACGATTTCGGTTCCCGGGGGCAGAGATGCCTTGTTGAAACCGTTGCGCAGCAGGGTGTTGGGACTGCCGCCTTCCACCATCCAACTGGTCACGGTGCCATCGTCGTTCTTGACGTCCAGATGGATCCAGGCATGCGGATTGATCCATTCCATTTTCGTCACCACGCCGTGCAGCTTGATGGGCTTGGTGGAATCAAACTCCGCCGCGAAGGCGTGGTGCGCCCACGCTGGAGCCGCGCTTACCAGCAAACTCACACCCGCAACCGCTATCGCTATTTTGTTTCGCATCGGATGTCTCCTTGTTCCTCCGTATTATCCAGTATTTCTGTGACGCCCAGTTATTTCCCGGCCTTCTTATCCGCTTCTCGCGCGCCAGCCAAGATATCCACCATCGCGTAGTTTCCTTCGTGACAAGCGTACTCGAAGATGGGCCCCTTCGTCTTGGTCACCGCGATCTGAGCGGTCCAGGGTTTGGTAAACGCCGATGGATCGTCCATCGTGAATTCGTACAGCAGCGTGTCAGGCGACGTGCGGGTGAAACGTTCCGTCAAATGCAAATTACGATCGGATCCGCGAACGGAATACTGGTCGGAGAAGTTGGTGGTATCTACCACCAGCGTGTTGCCGTCCCAATGCCCGCGCGAATCGCCCATCCACAGGCGGATATTGCTCGCCACGTGGGGACTTCCATCTAGCGGAATGATTCGGGCGTTGTGGATCATTTCGTTCAGGATGACGACCTGGCCACGGGTTTGGAAAATCTGGAAATTATTGTTGTACGGGCCGGGCAGCATGGGCGGACCGGCTGTAGCCCACTGAATGCACCGCTCTCCGAGCGTGCGGCCTTCTGGACCGTCGGTAGCGTGCTCTTGCATCCACGCCCGTGTTTCTTGCACGCGTTTCTGGGCTTCGGGAGTCAGGGCGGGAAGGCGTCCGTCGGGCGGATCCACGATTAACGACGTTCGACGGGTGCCGACGGCCTTGGTTCCGCGATCGTACCAGAACTGGTTGTACGCGGTAGCGACGTCGGCTTCAGCGTTGCCCGTTCGGTGATCCACATTGTTGCGCTCCACCACCTGTTTCTCATAGGCCGCTGCTTCTTCGGCTGTGAAGGTTGGCTTCCCGGCGAGATCGGAGGGACGCTCGAGTGGCGTGATGGTCGCGTTGCTCCAGATGCCCTGCAAATCCGGTTGTCCATCGGCGGTTTGCGGCATTTTCTGCGCGCTGACGGACATGGCGAGGCATGCGGCGAGAATCAGTATGCGGAGCATTCTTCTACTTTCCCTTTTCTACTTTCCCATCCTCGGCGCGCGCACCGGCAAGAATGTCCAGCATGGCGTAGTTACCCTCGTGACACGCATATTCATATACACGGTCTGTGGTCTTGTTCAATGGGATTCGCGCGGTCCATGGTTTAGTAAACGCCGTCGGATCATCCATGGTGAATTCATACTGAATGACATCCGGCGATATGCGCGTGAAACGTTCCGTCAGGTGCAAATTCGCGTCCGATCCGCGAAAACTGTATTCATTGTTGAAATTCGTCGTGTCCACTACCAGGGTGCTGCCTTCCCAATGTCCGCGCGAATCTCCCATCCACTGGCGGATGTCCGCGCTTACATGCGGGCGCCCGTCGAGCGGTATGACGCGCGCATCATGGATCATTTCGTTCAAAATCACCACGTGATCGCGGCTTTGCAGAATCTGCACGTCGTTGTTGTAGGGCCCTGGCAGCATCGGCGGACCGGCGGTGGTCCAAGCAATGCATCGCTCGGCCATACTGCGCCCTTCCGGCCCATCGGTGGCATGATCTTGCATAAAGGCCCGAGTCGCATCCAGGCGCTTTTGCGCTTCCGGTGTCAGCGGCGGAACGCGGCCATCGGGTGGATCACTGATCAGAGAGGTGCGCCGGTCCGCCACCAGATCGTTCCCGCGATCGCGCCAGAATTCGTTGTAGGAGCGGCCGACGTCCACCTGTGGGCCGCCATCGCGCCGGTCCGAACTCACTTGGTGCAGCAGGCGCTTCACATAGTCGGCGGCTTCCTGCGCGGTGAGATATTCTTTCCCGGCGAACTCAGCAGGCCGCTCCAGAGGCGTCAGCGTGGAGTTGGTCCACACGCCCTCCAGATCCGGCTGGCCATCCGGGGTGCGCGGCGGTGTCCAATTCTTGATCTGTGGAGACCGCTGGTTTTGCCGTAACGGACAAGCCTTGCTGCCCAAGGAGCCAAGCCGGGGCAAGCAGTGCGATCAACGCCGCCATCGCTTGAAGCCGCATGGGTAACCTCCGCTGAACTACTTTTTGCGGAGGTGCCCATAAATCAGCTCCTCCACAAATTCCACACACTTGAATTCTAACAACTGCGCGTTCTTCTCCAGGTGCTTGTAGAGCGGCATGCTGATTTTCCAGGACCGCGAAAACACCTGCGGATCTTCGATAGTGGCCTCGTAGTTCAAAACATTGGGGGCCGTCAGCGTGTATCGCTCGACTACGTGCAGGGCGTCGCTGTGGAAATCGCCGGCGCGGTCGAACCAGGTCTGATCGTTCATCCCGGTCACGTCCACCACTAGTGTGTCTCCGTCCCAATGTCCGGCGGACCAGCCCATCCAGCTGTCTACCGGAGCCGGCCCGGGATTGTCCATGTAGATGGTGCGTACCGCCCCGTCGTATTCGTACGACATGAGAATGAACTTGCCGGACTGCACAATCTGGAATGGATACGGCATGTAGGTGGCGCGCGGCACGCCCGGCAGGTAGCACTTCACTTCGGGATCGAGCTTCAGGCGGTTGGCGTAGTTCTCTTTCTTCTTCTGCGCGGCGGCTGGAAGGTAGGGGATCTCGCCGCCCTCCACGATTCCGATCCCGGGCGGCTCCGCTCCGGTCGCCCCTAGCGCCACCACTTGTCCGGCTTGCGCGGAATGGCCTTGCGATATCCCAGTTGGCCGTGTTCATGGCCTGCCAGATACCGTTCAGATTCGGCTTTCCGTCCGCGGTGCGCGGAGGTTTGAAGGCCTGGGTTTGCGCGTTGGCGGGCGCCAGCATCGCAGCCGCGGCAACTGCGCTGAATATGGTGAGTCGGAGGTGGTTAGGCAAGCGCATGTATGGTGAGATCGTACATTTCCCACATACGGGTGTCAAATGGACATGTCGAACGCAACGGGCGCTCCGTTACAATGGTAACTTCTTACCCCAATGAAATTCGGTGGATTTTACGAACATCAACTTCCGCGGCCCTGGGTCCGCGATTCCGAGCACACGCTTCTCAAGAATGCTCTTGAGCAGGCGGTTCTCTCCGATCAATGTGGATATGACTATGTGTGGGCGACGGAGCATCATTTTTTAGAAGAATACGCCCATTCGTCGGCTCCGGAGGTATTTCTGGCCGCGGTGAGCCAGCGCACCAAGAACGTTCGCATCGGACATGGAATCGTCCAGACGCCGCCGCACATCAATCACCCGGCGCGCGTGGCCGAGCGCATCGCCACGCTCGATCTGTTGAGCGACGGGCGGGTCGAATTCGGCACTGGCGCGGGGGCTACCGAAACGGAACTGGGCGGATTTCTGGTGCCGCAGTCCGAGAAGAAGAACATGCAGATGGAAGGCATGCGCATCGCCGTGCGGATGCTGGTGGAAGATCCGTTCACCGGCTACGACGGCCAGTTCATCAAGATTCCGTCGCGCAACGTGATCCCCAAGCCGTATCAGAAACCGCATCCGCCGCTATGGATGGCTTGTTCCCGGCGCGAGTCGATTATTCAAGCCGCAAAACTCGGTCTTGGCGCGCTGACGTTTTCTTTCGTCAGTCCCGAAGAAGCGCAGCAGTGGGTGAAGGATTATTACGAGGTCATTGAGAACGAATGCGAGCCGTTGGGCTATGCGGTGAATCCGAATTTCGCGGTGGCCGCGCCCTTCCTGTGCGATCGCGACCAGGCGCGCGTTGAGAGCATCGGCGCCGAGAGCTACGGCTTCTTCATCTACGGGCTCGGGCACTATAGCTTCTTCGGCGAGCATCGCCCCAGCCAGACCGACATTTGGAAGGAGTACAAGACCAATCCCAAGTCGTTCGCGCCGCCCGAGGGCCGCATTCAGGATTGCGTTGGGACGCCGGAACAATTGCGGACGCGGTTGCGCGATTTCGAGCAGGCCGGGATCGATCAGGTTCTGTGCATTTCGCAGGCCGGGAAAATCCCGCACGACTTGCTGTGCTCTTCTATTGAGCTGTTTTCGAAAGAAGTGCTGCCTGAGTTCAAGGATCGGGATCTGGCCGCGGCCGGCAAGCAAGCCGAACGGCGCGCCCGCATCAATGAAAAAGCCATGGCTCGCAAACCCAAAGTGGAAGCGCCGAAGGAACCAACCATCATTCGGGCTGCCGGACACCACTAGACTAGATTCGCTCGAATTCGTGCACCGTCAGCTCGCTCTCGACGTCGCCGGTGTGCTTGATCGCGGACGGCTCGAACAGCATCACTTCCACTTCCTGCTCTGCTACCGGCCGGTGCTCCACTCCGCGGGGAACGATGATGAACTCGCCTTCCTTGAGCGTGACGCTGCGGTCTCGAAAATCCATTCGAAAACTGCCGCGCACCACTAGGAATAGTTCGTCTTCGGCGACGTGATCGTGCCACACAAACTCGCCTTGGAATTTCACCAGTTTGACGTGCTGGCCATTCAGCTCGCCTACCACGCGCGGGTTCCAATGGTCGGAAAACAGCGCCAGTTTCTCATGGACGTTGACCTTCTCCATGCGTTGAGATTAGCAAACCCCGATATAATGCTCCCAGCATGAAATCCGGAATCACTCGACGTGATCTGGCGGTTCTGATGACTGTCGCGACCGCTGCCCGCACTGCGCCCGCGCAATCACCGCCCGCCTCGCCCGGTCCGCCCCTCGACATCGCCGACTGGAGCTACTTCTGGTACGGCGTCGAGCACGCCACGCTCGCCCGCGGCACGCTGTGCAACGGAATGCAGATGTACGTAGAGCGTTGGATTCCGCGCGAGGTGCGTCATCCCTATCCCGTGGTCCTGATCCATGGCGGCTACGGACAAGGGTCCGATTGGATCAGCACGCCCGATGGTAAGCGCGGCTGGGCGTCGCTGCTGTTGGAACAAGGCTACAAGGTCTACGTGATCGATCGCCCTGGGCAGGGCCGCAATCCGTATCATCCCTTTGTGCACGGCTATTTCGATAAGGAAGCGCCGACGTTTGAAGAATGTCGCGCGCACCATGGGTGCGGCGGGGCCGAACGATCCCGCGGTCGCCCAAGTGGTCGCCTCCATGGGCCAGCCGATGGCTCCGAATAATCCGCTCACCCAAAACGTATGGCGCACGCGCGGCGCGAAATTGCTGGATGACATCGGGCCCGCGATTCTAATCACGCAGGGCGACGGCGCGATTTTTGCGAAGCTCACCGCCCAAGAACGTCCGACCCTGGTGAAGGGAATTGTCGCGATCGAGCAATCGCCCGAGTCGGTGCGCGACGAGCTGGCCAAGCTCTCTGAGCCACCCCCCGCGCCAGGCGCCAGCTGTCGAGGTCAAGCCCAATCACGAATCCACCGCGCTCAAGCTCGCCGATCAAGGCTGCTTCTGGGTCGGCGTACAGCGCAAATCGATGCCCTACGGAACCATCGCGCAAGGACAGATGTATGTGCAGTACATGATTCCCGCCGAGAAGCGTTATCCGTACCCGGTGGTCATGGTCCACGGCGGCGGCGGGCAAGGCACACACATGATGGGCATCGGCGGCCGTCCCGGATGGGTGCATTATTTTGTTCAGGCCGGCTACAGCGTGTATTGGCTGGATCGCCCCAGCTATGGGCGCTCGCCTTATCATCCCGACGCGCTCGGTCCGAGCCATCTGCCAAATGTGCCGCCTTACGAAGGCCTGGTTCAGACGCCGGTGGTCTTCAACACCGCGCAATGGCCTGGGCCAGGCGGGATGAACGATCCGATCATCGATCAGTTCATGGCCTGCGAATCCGGCAACGTAATGGACGAAGCCTTCCACAGCGATTTGGTGTGGCACGGCGGCGTGGAGCTGGTGGATCGCATCGGCCCGTGCATTTTGCTGACGCACGCTTTCGGAGGATTCTTCGGATGGGGCGTGGCCGATCGCCGTCCGAATCTGGTCAAGGGCATCTTCGCCATGGAGATCAACGGCAATCCGTTTGCCGCGCAGCTTCGCTGGGGAATTACGGCCAGCCCGATTGCTTACGATCCGCCCGTTACCGATCCCAAGCAGTTTCAATTGGTGGAGCGTACCGCGCCGCCTGATTCACCGCGGCCTGTCGTGTCGCCGTTCAAGCTGCAGGCCGAGCCCGCGCGCAAATTGAAAAACCTGCAAGGCATCCCAATTGGATGGCTCACCACTGAATTCGGCGGAGGCGGATCGCCTGTGGCGAACGTGGAGTTTTTGAAGCAGGCGGGCTGTTCAGCCGAAATGGTACGCTTGCGCGACTACGGCATCCTGGGCAACGGCAACCTGATGTTGCTCGAGAAGAACAATCACGAAGTTTTTGGCGTGGTGCGCGATTGGCTGGACCGTAAGGTGGCGCCGCCTAAAGCATAAGAGCGACCGGGGGGTCGCTTGCGGACCTGGGGGTCCGCCCCACTTACTTAGCTTCGGGTTTATCGGTCGGCGCGCCCGTTCCCTGCGATCCGATGAACAGTTTCTTTCCGTCCGGGTAGGTGATGTTGCTGCCGTTGGCGCGGTTCGTGCCGTCCTTGGCCTGCCAGCCTTCCACCACGATGTCAGTGCCCGGCGGCAGCGAACTCTTGTTGAAGCCGCGGCGCAGCAGGCCGTTCGGAGCGCCCGCCTCGATCATCCAACTGGTTACTTTGCCGTCGGCGTTCTTCACATCCATGTGAATCCAGGCGTGCGGATTGATCCACTCCATCTTGGTCACGGTGCCCTTCAATAGCAGCGGCTTGCTGACGTCGAATTCCGCCGCGAACGCGTGATGCGCCCAGGCGGGCACGGCGGCGAGCATCAGACCGAAACCCGCGGCCAGAACAAATAACTTGGTTCTCATAACGATTCCTCTCTACTTGCTCTGCGGCGGCGCCGCAGCTTTCTTGGCTTCTTCCAGACGCGCCGAGTTCAGCATATTATGCATTGCCATATTGCCTTCGTGGCAGGCGTACTCGAAGAGCTGATAACCCGGCTCTTGGGTGATCGGGAAAGCGACTTTCCAGGTGGCCGTGTAGGTCTTCGGATCGTCCACGGTCATCTCGTAATTAATGGTGTTCCCGCTCACCCGCGTAAAGCGCTCGGTGAGCTTCAAGGCATCACTATACGGAGGCCCGCCATCGCCGTTCACGCCAACTGCCATGCGGTCGCCCAGCAGATTGGTGGTCTCGACAACCAGCGTCTTGCCTTCCCAATGGCCCACCGCGTCGCCCATCATTGAGCGAATATTCGAGCTCAGGTGCGGACGGCCGTCGGTAGGAATGACGCGAACATCATGAACCATTTCGTAACGGATCGCCACGTAGCCCGGTGTCTGCACGATTTCCAGACCGTTACCGTAGATCACCGGCAAAATGGATCCGGCTACTCCACGGCTGATGCAGCGGTCATACCAGCTCCAGTTTTCGTAAGACGCCGGCAGCGGATCGCGCCGCAGCGCGTTCTTGGCATCCATCTTGGCCTGCGCCTCTGGGGTCAGCGCGGGAATGCGGCCATCCGGCGGATCCACGACCTGCGAGGTTTGATGTGACGCGCGGCGCGCGAACTCGCCCCAATGTCCTGGAACGGGGGCGGAGTCTACTCCTCGGCCGAATCGGCCCGGAGGTGGAGCGGGAGCAGCTTCGCCCTTGGCCGCCGCGTCCAGCTGGGCCTTGGCCGGCGAATGATTCTGGCCGCCGCTCTCGATGAATTCCCCGGAATTCGCGACTGCCTTCTCGCGAGCTTTCAACTCGTCCTCGGTTAAGGTGGCGCGAGTCCCGAAATTCTTCGGGCGTTCGAACGGCACGCCCCAGGTATCGTCGCTGGTCCAGGTTCCCTGAAGATCGGGATCGCCCCAGGGCGTCTTGGGAGCCGCGCTCGGAGCGCTAGACTTGGCCGGAGCCGGCGTCTGAGCTCCCACAGGAATGGCCGCAGTCATGGCAGCCAAGCCAATCGAACACAGGAAAGTTCGTTGATTCATGGAAATCTCCTTCTTACTTGGGCGATTTCGCCTCTTCCAAGGTTACTTTGCGGGCTTGCGGACCAGGTCGCCGTATAGCAACTGTTCGGTATACTCTACGCACTTAAATTCCAATAGCCGGGCGTTCTTCTCCTGATGCCGGTACAAAACCAGGTTGATCTTCCAGGGTTTCGAGAACGTCATCGGGTCCTCGATGGTGGCTTCATAGTTAATCGTGTTGGCATCCGTCATCGTGTAGCGCTCCACCACGTGCAGGCTGTCGCTGGCAAAATCGCCCGCGCGATCGAACCAGGCCATGCCCGTTGAATCCCGTTACGTCCACCACCAAAGTGTCCTTCTCCCAATGACCGTTGGAAGTCCCCATCCAGGTATCGGTGGCGGCTTCCTGCTTCTTGCCCATGTTGATCAGCCGATTGGTGGTCGCGTATTCATAGGCGAACAGAATGTCTTTCTGCGATTGAATGATCTGGAATGGATACGGCAGGTAGGCCGCGCGCGGAACGCCGGGCATATAGCATTTCACCTCGGGATCCTGCTTCCACCAGCTGGCTTGATTTTCTTTCTTCTTGGCCAGCGCGGCGGGCAGATAGGGGATCTCGCCGCCCTCCACTACGCCTTGGCCGGGAGGAATCGCGCCGATCGCGCCCAGTTGAAAGAACGGTCCGGCCTGGGAGCTGTGATCTTCGAGCGACCAATCCGCCGTTCCCATCGCCTGCCACAATCCGGTGAGATTTGGCTTGCCGTCCGACATGCGCGGGATTTTCGTTTGACCCGGACTTGGCATCGCAGCCATCAAGAATGCGGCGCACGCGGCCGCGGGAATCAAATTTCGCATAGCACCCATTCTATAATCCGCTCGACGTCAACTTCGCATAATACGTATCATAAAACGCCAGCATTGAGGGATCGATGCCGGAACCCGCCATTACTGTGTCGCCCAGAACCATGGTTTTCTCGCTCTTCGCTTTGAAAGCCGGCCACTCAGGAAGCCCCTTGCCGTTCGGATCGCCGGTGGCCGCAAAGTTCACCCAATAAGACGACATAGTGTCGGCCAACTGCTTGTCGGTATCGGTCCAGGCGGCATTTGGCGGCTGATTATTGAACATATATGCCAGATCCGCGGTATGGGTGGCGCCGCGCGATGGCTGCCCTGGAGGCGCCGGCGGCACATGCGTGAAGAAATACAGGTACGCTTTGCCTTTTCCGCGCGCCGACTGCAATTGCGCCCATTCCCGCATGTGCCAGCCCATTTCGTCGCGGAAACTGGCCAATTGCGACGTGCCGGCTTCGGCATCCGACGTCGAAGGATACAACTTCAGATATGCATCCGACATGTCGGTGAAGCGCCGCTTGGCTGTTTCGGAAAACTGTTCTGCTTTCACTGGACCACGCGAGAAAAACGTACCTTCGTCGCGATTCGATCCCACCAGGATGTCTACGTCGTTCTGTTTATGATGCGCGTAGGTCAACGACAAATCTTCGGGAACGTACCAGCCATCCACGACGATGCCGAAAAATCCGCGGCTGTTTTTGAGTAGATCGTCGGCTGATTTCGCGCGCATTTCCGCGATGGATGCCGCACCCAGACCCTGGGCCAACTTCTGTCCGTTCTCCTCGGCCGTCGCGAGCGTTGTCATGTGCGCGATGTTGATGCCCATCCAGGCGCCGCTCTGCGCGATGGCCCGCTGGAACAATCCCTTGCCTTGGGGCGAGCCTACCATCGCCGATACCAGCATGGCGCCGGCCGATTCGCCGTCGATGGTTACGCGCGTCGGATCGCCGCCAAAATTCGCGATGTTCTTCTGCACCCATTTGAGTACCGCGGCCATGTCCATTAGCGCGTAATTGCCGGATGCGTTGTGGCCGGATTCCTTGGTTAATTCGGGGTGCGACAGAAAACCAAACACGCCCAGACGATAGTTATACGTCACCACCACCGCGCCCTTTTTCGCCAGCGCCTCTCCGTTGTACATCGCGAGCGAGCCGGCGCCTCCGGTAAATCCGCCGCCATAATTCCACACGATCACGGGCCGCCGATCGTTGGCCGCTTTTGCGCCAGTCCAAATGTTGAGATAGAGGCAGTCCTCGCTCGGCGCCGGTCCGGACGCACCAGCGGGGCCCCGCGTTTGCTGCATGCACACCGGGCTAAACTGATCCGCTTTGCGCACGCCCTCCCAATGCGAGGGTGGCTGCGGCGCGCGCCATCGCAAATCGCCGACAGGTGGCGCGGCGAAGGGGATGCCCTTGAATACGACGACATCTCCAGCTGTCGCTTGGGACGCCGACAACCGAACCGGAATCGGTAGGAATAGGAGCGGTAATCGCGGCCGATAAAATCGGCGCGCCTACTAGAATTGTTCCGAAGACGAGGCGGAATAAGCTGCGCATGGTTAGCCAGTATGTCAGCTTTTCAGGGAGCGGGTCAAGACTGACAGATCAGTTACGGCCATATGATTTCTTCCAATATCCGCCGAAGGCGCGCCCCCTTTGCCGGGTTAATCGATTCGACAAACCCGACGCGTCCCTCCAGATGCGCCCGAAACATCGGGTGACCCTCGCGGTTTTGGCTCGGCGCCCCTTTACGAACGCAGTTGGTAAGTAGGGCCTTCAGGGCATCGAAATCCGCGCGGACCACGTTTACGTGCTGGTTTGTGGTCAAACCAGCTAGGCGCTGCCTCACAGCTTGCCGCATGATGCGGGTCTTGCGGTGATTCACGGTGAATCCTTCTTCCATCAAGATCGCCGCGACATGGATCGAGAATCGTTCCACGCGGCGTTCGAAGTCCGCATCTCCCGAAAACGCCAGATCGTCGGCATACCGTGTATAAACAGCCCCTGCCGATCGCGCCAGGCCAGTCAGGCGGCAATCAATCCGATAGGCGCAGATATTCGCCAGTGCGGGCGATGTCGGCGCGCCCTGCGGTAAATGCGGACGGGCATAGAGATCGCCATGGCCGGGCACGGAGTTCGTACAAATGCCGCCCAACAAATCGGCGACCGATTCGGGGTAGCCCATCGTCCTAAAAATCGTCTGGACCCTCACGCCGGTGATGTTCAGGAAAAAATCTTGCAAATCCATCTTCAACAGCACGCGCTTTCCCACGTGCGGGCTCGCGAATGTTTTGATGGACCGTCCCCGCCGAAATCCGTGTACCGCCGGGTGCAGTGGAAGCTTGTTAAGGATCTCGGATAATATTCTTCGCTGCAATTCCTTGAGCGTGGGCTTCGGCGCTTCGATGATTCGGACCGTTCCCGCCCCCTTTGCTAGCACGCGGTAATGATAGTGCTTCAGCCGAGGCCGCTTGGTCTTGTACCCCAGACCTTTGAGATCGGCGAACCAGTCCAGTTCTGATGGATATAGAAGCAGCCACTCCGCCAACGCGCCAATGGATTGAATGACCGGCAGATCCCACGCTTCGGCGGCTGCCACCGGCTGCATTTGTGGCGGATCGGTCAGCCATCGCCGCACCGATGTTTCGTCAGAATGTTTCTTCAACGCGCGCGCGACGCCGGGGTCGTCATCCAGAAACTGAACCACGTCGCGATGCCGCGGCCGCACGCCGCCTGTGAACGAATCCACATATCGCCGCGCCAATGGCCGAAGCCAGCGCCAGCGCCTTCCGAACGTCCCGCTGAGGCGCGTCACAATCGCTTCCACGGCTGATTCGCCGGCCAGAATGGACCGCGCCAAAGCCCTCAAAATAGTTACCTTCGGCATCATTTGAAGACGATGGAATGCTCCAACGAGTCTGACCCTGAGTGAGCGGTTCTGCGCGCAGCGCAGTGGAGCTCACGCGACGAAACTTCAGTTCTTCAGCATGCCCTGGGGTATCCCCAGAGAGAGCCTAAACCGACCCTGCGGCCGATCCAGCCCAGCTTGGAGCATTCCTCCGCCGAAACGATCATAGCAATGCCTGAATCATTCGCCATCCTTCCCACATCAGAGAACACATGCCAGGCAAACTCGAAGGAAAGATCGCGCTCATCACCGGAGGCAACTCAGGCATCGGCCTGGCCACCGCGCAGCGCTTCGTCAAAGAAGGGGCATACGTCTATATAACCGGACGCCGCCAGCCAGAGCTCGATCAGGCGGTGAAGACGATCGGCTCCAACGTCACAGCCGTTCGTGGCGACGCATCCAACCTTGCCGATCTCGACAAACTCTTCGCCCAGATCAAGCGCGAAAAGGGACGTCTCGACATTGTCTTCGCGAACGCCGGCGGTGGCAGTTTCGCTCCTCTCGGTTCCATCACCGAAGAGCAATACGACCAGACCTTTAATACCAACGTCAAAGGTTTGCTGTTCACGGTCCAGAAGGCGCTCCCGCTCATTCCCGATGGCGGCGCCATCGTCTTGAATGCTTCCATCGTCTCCATCAAAGGCGCGGCTTCCTTCAGCGTGTATTCGGCAACCAAGGCCGCCGTGCGCTCCTTTGCGCGGACTTGGACTACCGATCTCAAGGACCGCAAGATCCGCGTTAATGTTGTAAGCCCGGGGCCTATCGAGACGCCAGGAGTCGCCGGACTCGTGCAGACTGAGGAGCAGCGCCAGGGACTCTACGCTCAACTGACTTCCATGGTTCCCCTCGGCCGCGTCGGCCAGCCCGATGAAATTGCCAAGGCCGTCGTTTTTCTCGCTTCCGATGACGCCAGCTTCGTCGCGGGCATCGAACTCTTCGTCGATGGCGGGTCGGCGCAGGTGTAACAAGTACCAGAACCTACCCCCAGTACCAATTCCCAAGCCGCTTTGGTGCGTCTCATGTATCCTTAGCAGAGGCCATCCAATGCCAGATCAAAGGCCGCAAGTGCCAGCCCCGCCGCCGCATCGGCTATTGATCGTGGACGATGACCCGTCCATTCATGAGCTCGTTCGGGCCATGCTCGCGGGAATTCGTTGGGAATCGGACAGCGTCTTTAGCGGCGAAGAGGCTCTCGAGCGCCTCGAGGTGAAGCGCTACGACGTGGTACTGGCTGACATCCTGATGCCTGGCATGGACGGGCTGGCGCTGCTCGACCAACTCCGCAGCCGTCATCCGGACATCCCGGTGGTCATGATGACCGTGAAGAACACGGCGGACCACGTGCTTGGATCGCTCCGCCACGAAGCTTCCGCCTATATCAGCAAGCCTTTTTCGCGCGAAACGCTGCTCAGCACGATACAAAGCGCGTTATCTACATCGATAGCCGGCGACGACATCACCATTCTCTCCGACAAGCCCAATTGGATTTCGCTGAAGATCCGCTGCCAGCTTGCGACCGCCGACCGTCTGGCGCAGTTCGTGCGCGAATTGCCCAGCGACCTGGAACCGAGCCAGCGCGAACAGATCGCCACCGCTTTCCGCGAATTGCTGATGAATGCCGTGGAACATGGCGGCCATTTGGACCCCGAGAAAACGGTCGACCTCAGCTATATTCGCACCGCGCGCACCATCGTTTATTACATCCGCGACCCAGGCGAAGGTTTTTCCATGGATACGCTGGCCCACGCGGCCGTCGCCAATACCGCCGGACGAACCCTTGCGGCATGCGGAATTGCGCCGCGAAATGGGCATCCGGCCGGGCGGGTTCGGGTTGCTCATGACCAAGAGCTTCGCCGACGAGCTGATCTACAGCGGCAAGGGCAACGAAGTGATTCTCATTAAGTATCTTTGAAGCAAGAATGGAGGAACATTCCATGAACGCAGTTTTTTCGAACGCCGGCTCAGAGGATCTGAACCTCGCCGCCCCGCACGATGCCGCCGATGCCAACCCTGGCAACATCGACAAGATCCGCGACATCCTTTTCGGCTCCAACATGCGCGACTACGAGCAACGCTTCGCGCGCCTGGAAGAAGCATTGAAGAAGGAATCGTCCGATCTCCGCGATACTACGCGCCGCCACCTGGAAGCCCTGGAGTCGTTCGTGCACAAGGAACTCGCCGCGCTTGAGGTGCGTTTGAATACCGAGCGCGACGAACGCTCGGAGAGCCACACGCGACTGGCCGCCGAGCTTTCCAGCGCTTCCAGCACCATTCACCGCAAAATCGGCGATCTGGAAAACCACGAAGCGCAAGCCAAGCGCGAGATCCGAAACGATCTTCTCCAGCAATCCAAGGAGCTCACCGACGCCATCCGCGCCAAGGGTGAAGAATTGATCGCGCTGCTGGAGCGTCGCGCCCAAGAGTTGCAGCACGCCAAGACCGATCGCGCCGCGCTGGCCGGTCTCTTCAATGAGGTAGCGCTCCGGCTTACCGATCAATTCAAGGTATCGGGCGCCAGCTAGCTTTAGTTCTTCGACACATGCCTCACGACGGTGCAGATAAGCCGCTCGCAGAGCTGCGCGCCATCCTGCTTGGTCCGGATCGCGCAGCCTGGGAGATGCTGCGCCAGCGGCTGGATAATCCATCGCGCCGCGCTGAAGACGTCGCGGGTGTTTTGGCGGAAGCGGTTCGGTTACGGTCACATCCGGATATTAAGCTGAGGCGGGCGCTGCAACCACTGCTCGAAGAAGCGCTACAGCTTTCCGTGCAGTCCAATCCGCGCATGCTGGCGGACGCGCTGTTTCCCATCTTCGGCAAGGCGATTCGGAAAGCGATCACATCCGAACTGGATGGAATGCTCCAATCGCTCAGCCAGACGCTGGAGCAAAGCGTTTCCTGGCGCAGCGTGCGGTGGCGCTGGGAGGCGCTTCGCACGGGCAAGCCCTACGCCGAGATTGTCGTATTGCGCAGCCTGCTGTATCGCGTGGAGCAGGTGTTTCTGATCCATCGCAGTTCCGGCTTGCTGTTGCAGCACGTCGCGGTAACGCCTGCTGAAACAAAAGATCCCGAAATGGTTTCCGGAATGCTCACCGCGATCCAGGACTTTGTGCGTGATTCGGTCAGCGGCGCCGAAAGCGAAAATCTGGACATCGTTCGCATGGGCGAGATCGAAGTGGTGCTGGCTTACGGACCCGATGCCATCCTGGCCGGTTTCGTTCGCGGCGTCGCGCCGCGCAAATTGAGCCGCGTTTTTCAGGACACCCTAGACGCCATCGAGCAAAAGAAGGCCGAAGCGCTTCACACATTTTCGGGCGACACCTCGCGATTCGATAGCTGCCGCCCGCAGCTGGAAGCCTGCCTGCTCGGGCAGGGCAAGCCCGATGAACGCCCGTCCAGCTCGTGGAGCGCTCGCGCGCTGCTGTTCGGCTTGCCGGCGCTGTTGATCATGGCGCTGATCGGGTGGTGGATCTATTCGAGCGCGCAGCAGCGGCGCTGGACCGATTTCGCGCATCGGCTGGAAGGCGAGCCTGGCATCGTGCTCACCCATGCTGAAAAACGCGGCTCGAACTTTTATGTCTCCGGGTTGCGCGATCCCCTGGCGGCCGATCCGGCGTCGCTGGTGCCGGCGGGCCTGCCGCCCGACAAAGTCGAGTTCCACTGGCAGGATTATTATTCGCTGGTTCCCCGGTTTGCGGCTCAACGGCGGCTCGCGGAATTGAAGGACCAATTGGAGAAACGCGCCTTCCGATTCACGACCGGACACGCCGAGATTCCGCCCGAGCAGCGCTTCCTCCTGGAAGATGTGGGCGCTCAAATGATCTCGGTCATCCAGGCCGGCGCCGCCTTGGGTAAGACCATCCAGATCGAAGTGCGCGGCAATCACGATCCTTCCGGCACGGAACAGTTTAATGCGTGGCTGTCCAAAACTCGCGCGGCAAACGTCCGTTCGGAGTTGATTGGCCTGGGTGTTCCGGCGGCCCGATTGACGGCAGTGCCGGAAGACCTCGAAAAGGAAACCTGCTCCGCCGTTAAGGAAGAAGAACGCATGTTCTGCCGCAGCGCCTCGTTCCGTGTGGCCGGCGCACCGTAGCAGATGTTGAAAAAGAAGATCTGCATGGTGGGGCAGTTCGGGGTCGGCAAAACGAGCTTGGTCCGCCGTTTCGTCGACAGCATATTTGACGAGCGATATCACACCACGATCGGCGTCAAGATCGATCGCAAGGATGTCACCGTTGGAACTCAATCCGTCACGTTGATGCTGTGGGATCTGGCGGGCGAAGACGATTTGGCGCAGCTCAACGTTTCCCATTTGCGCGGCGCGTCCGGATACATCCTGGTAGCGGACGGGTGCCGCGCGGCATCGCTCGCGAAGGCGGTGGAGTTGCAGCAGCGCATCGAAGGGGAGTTGGGTTCTTTGCCGTTTGTTCTCGTACTGAATAAAGCGGATCTGCGCGATCAGTGGGAAGTGAAAGATGCGGCCGTCTCGGAACACGGTTGGTCCACTTTTGAGACCAGCGCCAAGGCCGGCAGCGGCGTCGAGGAGATGTTCCTCGCGCTGGCGGAGAAGTTGCTTCAATGAACCTGCTCGGCGCTCTCGGGTTTGCAGTGTTCGAACGGGTTGGCAGAGCTTCGTTTGAACTGCAAGGCGCTGCGCCTGAGTGGCTTCCCTCAGGACCGATCGAAGAGGCCTTTCCTTTTCTTGAACTATTTCTTCGGGATGCGGAAGGTTTCTGGGCCAACCCCGGCGATCGTTCGGCGCTCTATTCGGATCTGTGGTCCCAGAACGACCTTCACTTCTGCGCGATTGCCATCGCCGGAGAACAAAAATATCTGCTCATCGAATGCGCCGAACAACGATTTCGCGAGACCCAGAACTTCGTGCAATATGCGCATGAAGCCGCTCTCGCCCGCGATCAAATCGCGAAGCTGACCCAGGCCAAGACCGAGTTTCTCGCTCGGATGAGTCACGAAATCAGGACGCCCATGAACGCGCTGCTGGGCATGGTGGAGCTGTTGTCGGAAACGCCGCTGAATGATCAACAACGCCATTATGTTCGCGTGTTCCAACGTGCCGGGGACAATCTTTTGAGCGTGATCAACGATATTCTGGACTTCTCCAAAGTCGAAGCCGGGCAGATAGAGCTCGAAAGTATTGAGTTTGATCTGACGGACGTTCTCCAAGAAACTATCGAGATCGGCGCTGTTCGCGCGCGAACCAAAGGCCTGGTAGTCGGCGGCAACATTCAACCCAACGTGCCTAGGCACCTGATCGGCGATCCCGGGCGCCTGCGACAGATCCTTTTAAACCTGCTTGGCAACGCAACGAAATTTACCGAGCGCGGCGAAGTTCGCGTAGCGGTGGAAATGGATTCGAATCCGGACCTCTTGCACTTTTCGGTTTCCGACACTGGTATCGGAATCCCGGCCGATCGTCTTTCGACCATCTTCGATAGTTTTTCGCAGGTTGATGCTTCCACCACTCGCAAGTACGGGGGCACCGGCCTCGGCCTGGCCATTTCGAAAAGGTTCGTGGAACTCATGGGCGGGAAAATCTGGGCGGAGAGCACGCCCGGCTCAGGTACCACGATGCACTTCACGGCGCGACTCCCGGCCGCGGAGGGGCCCGCGCCGAAGCCCATCGAAAACGCTCCGGTGGCGCTCAACACCAGGGCGTTACGAATTCTTCTGGCCGATGATTCTGAGGAAAACCGTTTTCTGATACGAGGCTACTTGAAGGACTCCGGCAGCATCATCGACGAAGTGGAGAACGGCGCGGAGGCGGTGGAACAATTCAAGCAGCGCGCTTATGATGTTGTTCTTTTGGATGCCGAAATGCCGGTCCTGGACGGTTATACGGCTACTCGCGAGATCCGCGCGCTCAGCACGACACCCATTTTCCTGCTGACGGCACACGCATTGAAGGAAGCGAAAGCCCGCAGCTTCGAAGCCGGCTGTACGGATCATTTGACGAAGCCCATCAAGAAAGCGACCTTGCTCGAAGCGATCAACAAGTTTGTTCCGCTCAACAATCGAATCGAAGTCTCGGTGGAAGACTGGCTCAAGCCGGTGGTCGGCGGGTATCTCGAAATGCGCCGTGCCGACGTTGCGAAACTGCGAGACGCCTTGGATCGGGGCGAATTCGCGATCATCCGCACGCTGGGCCATCAGATGACCGGGACCGGCGGCGGCTACGGTTTCGATCCGATCACAGAGATTGGCAGCGCGCTGGAAGAGTCCGCGCTGGCCGGCGATAGCGCACGGATACGAGCCAGCATTGAAGACTTGGACCATTATCTGAGCGCTGTCCGGGTCAACTAAGGTATACAATCGTACGCCATGAAGCATCTCTTGCTGGTCCTGGTTTTGATTGGCGCGAGCGCGGCTTGCGCGTCGGCATCTGACTGCGATCGTGAATGTCTGCGGGGATTCATCACGCAATATCTCGATGCTCTTGTCGCGCACAATCCAAGCGCGCTGCCGCTGAGCCCGAAAGCGCGGTTCACCGAAGACAGCGTCGAGATGCATTTGGGCGACGGCCTTTGGAAAGATGTTTCGCGGATGCGGACGTATCGGCAAGATATTTTGGACGTCCGGCAAGGCGTCGCGGCCTCGCAAGTAATCGTCGAAGCGGCGGGATCGCCGGCGTTTCTGGCACTCCGTCTGAAGGTGGCTGACAGGAAGATCACCGAGATCGAAACTATGGTCACTAGAACGCAGAAGGAGGGCGCGCTCTTCAAGCCAGATGCTCTTCAGGCAGCGGACAAGACCTTTGCCATCGTCCCCGATCATGCACAACTCGCATCGCGCGAGGATGCCATTCGAATCGCCGAGTTCTATCCCGCGGGCCTGAAGATCGGGAGTTTCGTGAGCGTGGATGCTCCGTTTGCCTCCGATGCGTATCGCGTGGAGAACGGCGTCATCACTGCCGGTCCGGGTTGTTCACGGCCCGGCTGCGAGAACATTAAGACGCAAAAAATTATGGAGCATCCGTTCATTACGACTCGCGTAATGGCCGTCGATACAGAGCTTGGGATCGTGCTTCTGCGAATGAATTTTGGCCAGACGGGCGCTTATGGCCAAGGCAACGCCCTGGTCGTTTGGGAGGCCTTCAAAGTATTCGGAGGCCAGATTCACACCGTGCAGGCGTTCATGAAAATCATGCCCGCGAGCATGGGTTCCGGCTGGGATTAGGCTGCTTACTCAGGAAAAGATTCCCGGCGCTTCGTGGCCGGTTTTCTCTACATACTCGACATACGATCCTAAGTACACGTGTGGATTGCGATCGCGGCCGCTCTCGCCGCCGAGTTCCAGCACGCGGGAACTCAGGCCTCGCAGAAAAGTTCGATCGTGCGACACGAAAATCATGGTGCCTTCAAATTGCTTCAGCGCTTCCACCAGCATTTCCTTGGTGGCCAGGTCCAGGTGATTGGTCGGCTCATCCAGCACCAGAAAGTTCGGCGGGTTGTAGAGCATGCGCGCCATTGCCAATCGCGATTTCTCGCCGCCCGATAAAGCCCGAATGCTTTTGTCGACATCGTCGCCTGAGAATTGAAACGCGCCCGCCAGCGATCGCAGCGACCCGAGGCCGTCCTGTGGGAAATCTTGTTGGAGTTGCTCGATCACCGTCAGCTCGGGATCCAACACATCCAGCGATTGTTGCGCGAAATATCCCATGGTCAAACTAGCGCCTAAACGCACGCTGCCGGTATCCGGCGCGATGGCTCCCGCAATCATCTTGAGCAGCGTGGTTTTGCCCGCGCCGTTCTTGCCCATGACGGCCCAACGCTCGCCGCGGCGCACCGTGAGATTGAATCCGTCGTAAATCACGCGCGGTCCAAAACGTTTGTGCAGATCCTCGATCACGGCTACCTGATCGCCCGATCGCGCCGGAACTCGGAACTCGAACTTGACCACGGTGCGCTTTTTCGGGAGCTCGACCTTTTCGATCTTGTCGAGCGCCTTGATACGGCTCTGCACCTGCGCGGCTTTGGCGGCGTGCGTGCGGAAGCGATCGATGAAGCGCTGCTCCTTGGCGAGCATGGCTTGCTGGCGCGCGAATGCCGCCTGCTGATTGGTCTCGCGGATGGCGCGCTCTCGCTCGTAGAATTCGTAATTGCCGGAGTAAGTAATGATCTCGCCCGCATCGATCTCGGCGATCTTCGACACGATGCGGTTCATGAACTCGCGGTCGTGCGAGGTCATCAACAGGGCGCCTTGAAACGACTTGAGGAATTGCTCGAGCCAGATGATAGATTCCAGATCCAGATGATTGGTCGGCTCGTCCATCAGCAGGACGTCGGGCCGGCCCAACAGCACGCGCGCCAGCGCCACGCGCATTTTCCAGCCGCCCGAAAGCGCTCCGACGTCGCCATCGATCTGGTCGTCTTCAAAGCCCGAGGCCATGCAGCACCTCGCGCGCCTGCGCCTCCAACGCGTAGCCATCCAAGTGCTCGTATTCTTCCTGCACGTGGCCGAAGCGCTCCAATATAACGTCGAGTTCATCGGCGCGTTCGGGATCTTCCATGGCGCGCTGGAGTCCCTTCGAGTTCGTGATGCAAATCGCCCGCGCGCCCGCTTCCGGCGATGGCTTCATCCAGAACCGAGCGGCCCTGCATCTCTTCTACATCTTGGCGGAAATAGCCGATGTGGAGGCGCTTGGGAACGGTGACCGAGCCATCGTCCGCCTCCTCTTCGCCCATGATCATGCGGAAGAGAGTGGTTTTGCCCGAGCCGTTGGGGCCAACCAGGCCCACCTTTTCGCCGGGGTTCAATTGGAAGGAAGCGTCGACGAAGATCAACTGCTTGCCGTACTGTTTGCTGATGTTGGAAAACGAGATCATCCCTCAGCCATCATAGCGGCGAGTTTGAGTACGGTGGCCCAGTTTCTCGCCGTGCAGGTGGTGGAGAGCTTGGAATCGAAGTAAGCGTTGGTCAATTTGCTCTTCCCCATGCCGTTGGGAAGGTGCAGATAAATTTCCTGGCCGAGCACGTGAAAGGCATCCGGCGCGGACCGAGCGGGATCGAGAGTAGCGATGAATCGGGCATCGGCTGGATCGGCCAGAAAGTAGACGTACAGCGTTTTCTCGTGCGCGCCGGCCTTCAGAAACGGATTACCGCGGATGGTCTTCAGCAGTTGCTCGCGTGTCCGCACAATCATCGGGACTCGATAGCCAAACTTCTTCTCGATTTTGGTTTTGACCAGCTCGACAATCTTGGGCGCGCTGCCGGGCGTGTCGAAAATCACGTTGCCGCTCTGGATGTAGGTGCGAACGTTCGAGCATCCGGCGTCCGAGAATATTTGTGCGAGATCCTGCATGGGCAGGATATTGTTGCCGCCGACGTTGATGCCGCGGAGCAGCGCGATGTTATCTTCGATGATGTCATACTTTTCTTGATGTTATACTCTTCTAGCGTTTGAGACAGCCGCCAAGGAGAACCAGCATGCTACGAAGAAACCTTCTCATCCTTTCCGCAATTTTGATGGCCGCCGGTATCGGCTTCCAGTTGGGGAAAACGACCACCGCGAATGCCGCCACGAACCGCGTTTTCGAATTCCGGACTTACACCGCCGAACCCGGAAAGCTGGAGGCATTGCATGCCCGTTTTCGCGATCACACGCGGCAAATCTTCGCCAAGCATGGCATGACCAGTATCGGTTACTTCGCGCCCACCGACGAGCCGCTCTCGAAGAACACCTTGATTTACATCCTGGCGTTTCCGAATCGCGATGCTGCCAAGAAATCCTGGGACGAATTTCGTAGCGATCCCGAATGGCAAAAGGTCCAGAAAGAGTCGGAAGCCAATGGAAAGCTGGTCACGAAGGTGGAGTCAGTTTTCGCCGATCCAACCGACTATTCGCCGTTGAAGTAGCGGGCGGAAAGGGGGGTGGGTAGTGGGAGGTAGGATCAGCAGAAAACGCGCCTGCCCGTAACCCCGGCGGCTTCCATTTCGCTCTTATAAATGATATACATACTAAGCGGAGGTGTAGATGCGATACGTGTCTGCGGTGCTGGGTTTTGGCCTATCGGCCTCCCTATTATTCCCGGCCGAGGCGCCCCACGTATTTACGCCCGCTCAGAAGAACTATTGGGCCCTCCAGCCGGTGAAAAAATCGCCGGTTCCGGCGGTGAAGAACAAAGCCTGGGTTAAGACCCCGATCGACGCGTTCATCCTCGCCAAGCTGGAAGAGAAGAACCTCCAACCCAACCCCAGCGCCGACCGATTGACGCTGCTGCGGCGTGTCACTATCGACATGACCGGCCTGCCGCCCACGCAGGAAGAGATCCAAGCATTTCTAGCCGACAAGTCACCCAACGCCTGGGAAAAAGTCGTGGACCGCCTGCTGGCTTCACCCGCATACGGCGAACGCTGGGGACGCCATTGGCTGGATGTCGCGCGTTATGCCGACAGCAACGGATTCAAGGCCGACGAAACACGTCCCAACACCTGGCGCTATCGAGATTACGTGATCAAAGCGTTCAACGACGACAAACCGTATGACCGCTTCGTGAAGGAGCAGATCGCCGGTGATGAGCTTTATCCGGGTAATACCGAAGCTCTCATTGCCATGGGATTCAACCGGAACTGGATCGATGAGACCAACGCACCGGATCTGTTCGAGCGGCGCCATCAAACTTTGGACGACATGACGGCGACCACGGGCGCGGCGTTCCTGGGCATGACATTCGGGTGCGCGCGCTGCCACGATCACAAATTCGATCCGATTCTGACCAAGGATTATTATCGGCTCCAGGCGTTTTTCGCCAATACAGCTTTTGGCGATGGCCCTCTGCCTCTCGCCGATCCAGAAGCAAAGCGCAAATACGAAGAGCAATACGCCGCTTGGGACGCCAAGACCAAGGTCATCCGTGAGGAGATGGATCGCATTATCGCGCCGGCCGTCGAAGAGCGCAAAAAGCGTTCGGCGTCGGTGATGACGGACGAAGTGCAGGCGGTGGTCGCTAAGCCTGCGGCCGACCGCACGCCGCTGGAGCAGCAGGTGTATCACATTGCGGAGACGCGATTATTTGGCGATCCCACAAAATCTCTCAAGGGCGATCAGGCTAAGCGCTATGCCGAACTCAAGACTCAGCTAGCCTCGTTCGATTCCATTAAGCCCCCGCCTCTGCCCGAAGGCCAGTTCATGACCGATCTGAACGCCATCGCGCCGCCGACCCACATACTGCGCGGCGGGAGCCGTTTTGCGGAAGGCGACGAAGTGCAGCCCGGATTTCTTTCGATTCTCGATCCGAGCGACGCGAAGATCACTCCGCCTCAGGGTGTGAACTCTACCGGCCGCCGTACCGCGCTGGCTGCCTGGCTCACTGATCCTTCGAATCCGCTGCCGTCACGTGTGATGGTGAATCGCATCTGGCATTATCATTTCGGACGCGGGATCGTGGCCACGCCGGGAGATTTCGGACGCATGGGCGCGCGGCCAACCCATCCCGAGCTGTTGGATTATCTCGCTAGCTATTTTGTAGACAACGGCTGGAGCATCAAGAAGATGCATCGCCTGATCCTTCTCTCAAACGCTTACCAGGAAGCCTCGGATTATGAGCCGAAGATTGCCGAAGCCGATCCCGATAACAAGCTGTTGTGGCGTTTTCCGCGCCGCCGTTTGGAAGCTGAGGCGATTCGCGATTCCATGCTGGCCACGGCCGGCCTATTGAATCCACAAGCGGGCGGGCCGGGCGTGTATCCGCCGGTACCTCCGGGGTTGATCACCGAGCTTTCAGCCACCGCGGTGGCCGGAGGCTGGCGAACCGAGAAAGATCCCGCGCAAAGCGATCGGCGCAGCGTTTACATTTTCGTCCGGCGCAATCTGCCGTATCCGCTGCTGCAGGAATTCGACACGGCGAACACGTTTGAGAGCTGCGATTATCGAAAGAACACCGTAACCGCGCCGCAATCGCTGGACCTGTTGAATAATGATCTGGTGGTGGATTGGGCGCGCTCGCTGGCTGGCCGTGTCTTCAATGACAGCGGTCTGAAACCGGAAGCGCAGGTGGATCGGGCATTTCGATTTGCATACGGCCGCCCGGCTAGCGCCGAGGAGCAAAAGATCGCGGAAGATTTTCTGGCCAAGCAGATTCCGGTCATGGCGCAACGCCTGACCGGCGATGATAAGGCCAAGCCGCCGCTGCCCACCAATTTGCCGGCGGGCGTGGATCCGGCGCGCGCGGCCGCGTTCGTCGACCTGTGCCACATGCTGATGGATTCGAACGAATTCCTATATATCAACTAAGGCCGCTTTCATGCTCGGGGTGAAGAAACAATGTTAGACAGGCTCAAACATCACTGGAACGTCAGCAACCGCAGGGAATTCTTCACTCAGGCCGGCAGCGGCCTTGCAGCGATTGCGCTGGCCGCCATGCTCGATCAAGATGGGTACGCCGCCGCCGTGGATCCGTTGGCTCCGAAGAAACCGCACATCGCGCCACGAGCGAAATCGGTCATCTGGTGTTTCATGGAAGGCGCGCCCAGCCATGTGGATCTGTTCGATCCTAAGCCCGCGCTCATGAAGTATGCCGGCCAGCCGGTGCCGCCGTCGTACCATCCGGAAACATTGCAAAGCGCCTTTGGCACCACGCACAACGGGCTCTATCCGACGCGCCACACTTTCAAGCAATATGGCGAAAGCGGCTTGTGGGTTTCCGATTGGCTGCCGAATATCGCCGAGCACATGGATGACATCGCGGTGCTTCGTTCCTGCACCGCCGACGGCGTGAATCATGTGGGTGCTGTGTGCCAGATGAATACCGGCGAGATTTTGGCCGGCCGTCCGTCGATGGGCGCCTGGGTGACCTACGGATTGGGCAGCGCGAATCAGAACCTGCCCACGTTCGTCGTGATGCAGGATGACAAGGAAATTCTCGGCGGCGTCCAGAACTATAGCTCGGGATTCCTACCGGCGACCTATCAAGGCACGTTGTTCCGCAAGGGCGATACGCCGATCCTGAACCTGAAACCGCCTACGGGCATGACGGACGCGCAGGAGCGCAACAAGCTTGAGTTGCTGCGTACCATCAACGAGCGTTGGGCTCGGGACAAGCAAGACGATACGGAGTTGGATGCGCGCACGCGGTCGTATGAATTGGCTTATCGCATGCAGTCGTCGGCGCCGGAAGCGGTGGATCTGAGTTCGGAATCGGAGGCGACCAAGAAGCTGTACGGTCTGGACGATCCGACGACGTCGGTGTATGGAACCAACCTTCTGATGGCTCGCAGATTGGTGGAGCGCGGTGTGCGGTTTGTGGAATGCTATAGCGGCTCGGGGTCGCGCTGGGATGCGCATAGCAGCCTGGAAGCCAATCACACCGAGAATTGCAAATCATCGGACAAACCAGTCGCTGGATTGCTGGCCGATCTGAAAGCTCGCGGCATGTTGAAAGACACGCTGGTGGTATGGGGCGGGGAATTCGGGCGGACGCCGTTCGTGCAGGGCAGTCCGAATGACGAGAAGGCCGGACGTGATCACAATCCGTGGGGCTTCACCATGTTTATGGCGGGCGGCGGCGTGAAGGGCGGTCAGGCCATCGGGACTACCGACGAGATCGGACTGCGCGCGGTGGACGAACCGCATCACGTTCACGACATCCATGCGTCCGTTCTTTATCTGCTGGGGCTGGATCACCTGCGCACCACGTATATGCACAACGGCCGCGCGGAACGGCCCACGGGCACCGCGGGAGCGTTGATCGACAAGCTGTGGGCGTGAAGTTTCTCCTGCTTGGCTTAATTGCGTTGGGCGTTTCGGCCCAAGCTTTGCCCGACGGTCCGGGCAAGGAAACTTTTCAGACTGTGTGCAGCAGATGCCACGCGCCGGATGCCGTGATTGGCAAGCAGGGCAGCAAGCAATGGTGGCAATCGAAGGTGACCGAGATGCTGCAGGAAGAGACCGATATTCCGTCGTCGGACATCGACACGATTGTTGCGTACCTGGCGAAGAATTTTCCAATCGTCAAAATCAACGTGAACAAGGCCGCGGCGAAAGATCTGGAAACCGGGCTGGAGTTTACTGCCAAGGAATCCGAGGCGATTGTGGCGTATCGCGACGCCAAGGGGAATTTCAAGACACTGGACGATTTGAAGAAGGTGCCGGGGCTGGACGCGGTGAAGGTGGAATCGAAGAAGGACCGGCTGGAGTTTTAATGGCAGTTGAACGATTCGCAGTTAGCTCGCCCGACGGCGTTCAGATCTCGGTCCAGAAGGCCGGCGCGGGTCCGGCGCTGCTGCTGATTCACGGGTCGCTTCTCAATGGGTCGCTCTCCTGGGGCGCGGTAATGCCGAAACTGGCTGAGCGCTTCACTGTTTACGCGATGGACCGGCGGGGGCGCGCGCCAAGCGGCGATGCCGAGGAATATTCGGTCGCGAAAGAGGCTGATGACATCGCCAGTGTCGTTGCGGCCATTGGCGCGCCGATTACCGTGTTGGCGCATTCGTACGGCGCGTTCGCGACTCTCGAAGCACTGAACCAGCTGAAGACAGTTTCGCATCTCTTCCTCTACGAACCGCCCGTCACTTTGAAACCAATAGATAGCGACCCCGTCGCCGATAAAATGGACGAAGCTTTAAAGGCGCACGACCTGGAGCAGCTTGTCACAATATTTCTGCGCGATCAAATCCAGGCCCCGCCTGAACGCCTCGCGATGATGAAATCGTCGCCCATCTGGCCGATGGTGCTTCCGATTGCGCCTACACTCGCGCGCGAAGCCCGCACCGTGAACAGCTATCGCGCCTCGGTGGAGCGGCTTGCGAAGTGGAACACTCCGACGACCATGCTGCTCGGCAGCCAGACCCAAGGTCTGCTGCGCGACGCCGCGTTTTTCGTCCGAGACGCAATTCCCGGCTGCCGCATGGTCATCCTGGAAGGCCAAGGACACGGCGCGATGCTGGATGCGCCCGATTTCTTCGTCAGCAAGATTTTCGAGATCGCAGGGTAGCGAATTTTATTCCCAGGGGCTCTTGGTGCCGTAGGGCAGGCTGGTTCCCATGGCTTCCACCTCGTGAATCTTGCCGGCGCGGATCTTGAAAATTTCCCCGGCCTGTAGGTTGGAAGTCCCGCCGTTCATTTGCACGGTGTCCACGCCCGGCACGCCTTTGATCTTGATGGTGTGGACTGCGCCACGATGCTGGAACATGGGAAAGGCGTAGACCAGTCCCTTTTCTTCGTCGACCAAACCGAGGCGGCGCGGCCACAGCCGCGTGATGAAGCTGAGAATCTGGCTGTTGATTTGCGCGGTGCACGTCAAGGTTCCGAGCACGGCCATCGCACGATCGCCTTCGGGCGAACCCATCGGAACAGGCCAGGGCACGGGCGTCGCATTGTGCGTGGTCTGGCCGCCGTTTTCGTGGCGCTCGCAATCCTCGGCAAAAGGAGCGATTTCGCCGTCGCCGTGTTCGATAGCTTCAAAGTATCGATTGGCCGCGTCGATCATGTCTTCGCGCGACGTGCGTTCGGACGGTGGAACATCGGCCAGCAGCGCTGCGCCGGGCGTGATCAGGTTCTGCATGCGATCGGCGCGCATGTTTCTCGCGAGCACGTGCTCGATCTCGGTGATCTCGCCATCGACAACTTTCAGCCGCAGGGCAATGATCAGGGGGCGATCGTTCTCTTTCATGACGCCATAGAAGCCGACTTGGTTTGACGCGGATCGACGGTAATCTTGAACGTAGGAGCTTCCGAAGCGCCAACCCACAGGCCATCTCCGACGCGGATTTCGGCGGTATTCTCCGTGAAGCGGACCCCGCGCGATAACGGCAGCCCCGTTGGATCATGCTTCACCAAGCGCGGCGAGGTATTGATCGGTGAGCGCGATCATGCAGGCGCGGTCGCAGTGTTTCGACGCTCCAAAGCACGTCGAGGCAAGCGCGATAATGATCCAATCCTTAGTCAATGTTCGCATCGCGGGGATTGATTATATACTGAACCGCTAAGGAGATCGTTATGGGGAACGTCATTGGGAAATGGTTACTACTGATCGCGGCGCTTGCGCCCGCGTACGCACAAGAGAAAAAGGCCCCGGCTTTGACGGCGCTGGACTACATCGAGATTCAACAACTGGTGAACGCTTACGGCCAGAATATCGATACGTGCACCAATAACGGATATGATTACGCGGACCTATACACTGCCGACGGCGTGTTCATCGATAAATATTCGGATGACGGGTTCAAGAAGGGCGGCGTTCAGCGGGCAAAAGGGCGTGATCAATTGGCGGCGGCATCCTGGGGTGGATCGAAAGGCTGCAAGGACATGCCGTGGAATGGCTGGACGCATTTGATGGGCAACCTGGTGATCACGCCGACCGCGGAAGGCGCCAAGGGCCGATGCTACCTGATCATGCTGGGCGAAAAGGGGCCGGGCAGCGTCAATCGCGATGGCGGCTACGAGGATACCTACGTGAAGACCCCGAAAGGCTGGCGCATCAAGACTCGAATGCACGTGCGGAGCAAAGAGTGGAGCAATCCGCTATTGCAGAGCGCGGATCGCCAATAGTCATGCGGATAGGGTTGCTGTGGGTCTTGACGCTGGCGTGCCTACTCAGCGCGCAGCCGCCGGCCGAGCGGCCGTTCAAGATCATCAAGCTGGACCCGGCGCTGGATGAAATCATTTCGCCCGATGCGAAGCTCGAAACACTGGGCGAGCATTTTGGTTTAACCGAAGGGCCGGTCTGGGTACAGGACGGCGGCGACGGATACTTGTTGTTCAGCGACAACGCGGGCAACGAGATTTACAAATGGTCGCCACGCGCGCCGCTATCCGTGTTTTTACAAAAGAGCGGATACACCGGAAGCGACGTAACGAATGTCGGCGCGCAGACGGTGTCGGGTGGAGGCGTCGCGATCCTGTTGATCGGCTCGAACGGTTTGACGCTGGATTCGCAGGGGCGGCTCATTATTACAGCCATGACGGACCGCGCCGTGGTGAGGCTGGAGAAAGACGGTACGCGAACGATGCTAGCCGATCGTTATCAAGGGAAGCGATTCAACGGGCCGAACGATATCGCTGCAAAGTCCGACGGCGCGATTTACTTTACGGACACCGTGTGGGGAATGCGCGGGGCGGATAAGAGTCCAGACCGGGAGCTGCCATACAGCGGATTCTTTCTGATCAAGGACGGGAAGGTCACACTGCTTGGTGAGGAGAAAGACAGCGACACTCCCAACGGAATCGCGCTATCGCCGGATGAAAAGCATTTGTACGTGACGGCGGGATTGTCGAAAACGATGCGCTATGATGTTCTACCCGATGATACGGTGGCGAATCCAGTGAAGTTCCTGGACGCCGGAATCGATGGGATCAAGGTGGATCAGAAAGGCAACGTCTATTCAACAGTGCGCGGCAATGAGATTTGGATTACTTCGCCGGAAGGAAAGCGCTTAGGCGTGCTTCAAATGCCGCAAATCGTGACCGAGCCAAGACCGCGGATTGTCGCCACGAATCTAGCGTTCGGGGATGAAGATAGCAAGACGCTTTACATCACGGCCTGCACGCACCTGTTTCGGATTCGAATGAAGGTACCCGGAGTTAGACCCGGGCCGCAACGCTAATCGGAGACCACAAAAGCGCAGTATCAACTCGGGATGATCGCGGCGCAATGTTGCTTGCGAGCCAGAGCGAGAAGCGCCTTATCGTAAGTTACAAATGTTGCTCCGCTGTCCTTCGCGAAAGCCAGCAGATAACAGTCCCCAATCCATTTGCTGGCTGGTTGACCCAGGAATGCTTCCGTTGTCTGTCTGAACGCAGCATCTAGATATCGAGGTTCCGGATGAAACTTTACCCGCGGATCGCCTAGCCAACGATCGTACGCGCTCCAGGCGCGCTCTAATGTGAGCGTTCTTTCCCCCATGACGATTTGATTTGTGAGCAGACGAAGCAGTCCTATTTGCGTAAAACGGGAGAAGACCAGCGAGGCGTCAGGCGGAACTCCATCCAGCCACTCCCATGCGCCCAGATTGTGCGAGTGGCCGAGAACCGAGAGCGCAACCCAAACGTTGACGTCAGGGAAAAATGAGGTCATGCGGGTTTTCGTCTATCGGGAACGCCGGACCCAATTTGCCTTTACCCTTGATGAGAGGGCCTGTAACGTAAGCCCCTTTGCGCTTCTTGCTGTACTTTTCTTCGAGCGCCTCTATGATCAAAGCTCGCATGGATGTCCCAGACTGAGTCGCGCGGTGGCGCAGTGTATCGTGCAAAGGCTCAGGGATGTCGACGGTCGTTCGGATCGCCATGGTTGTATTATGGCATGCATGACATAACTATGTCACCGCAGCGGCTTCAGCTCCGGCTGGTCCCCATCCGGCAGCGGGTAACGGTCGACGTTCAACAGCATTGAAACGAATTGGTAGTAACCCACCACGCCTACCAGATCCACCACGCCGCGTTCGCCGAATTTCTCCTTGACGGCTTGGAAAGCCGCGTCGCTGGCCTGTTTGGTGGTCAGCACTTCGGTGCAGAAGTTGTACACAACTTCTTCGTCCGGCTGCATGGCGGCGGGACGCTTTCCAGCGGCAACAGCCTCGATAATCGCGGGGCTCAGGCCGGCCGCGAGAGCGTTCTTGTGGTGGGCCTGCCACTCGAACTGGGCAGTCCAGAAGCGCGCCGTGATCAGGATGGCGAACTCGTTGAGCCTGTGAGGTATCGATGACTTGAAGCGCATCTGGGCGCCGAACTTCTGCGCCAGGTCGCCCATTTCGGGGCTGCGCAGCAGAATATTGAACGGGCCGTCCAGGGAAGTCCGCGGGCCGGCCAGGATGCTGGCCACCAGGGTCTTCTGCTCGGGCGTCATGGTGTCGTAAGTCAGCGGCGCGAAGCGGCCGCCGCGCAGGTGCAGCTCGCGAGTGGTAGGGGCTTGTGCGTTCACAGTTCCCAGAATAGCCAGGATGGCCAGAGCGATGGCGAGAGGGCGCATGGATGTTCCTTTCCGGAGGTGAGCGATTATGTGCATCAAATTGGCGAATTCGCGCGTCTCACCTGTGGATGAAGTATATCTGCTTGTTTGTCACCTTGGCGACGCTCACGTGGGCGCAATCGAAGCCTGGACCCGGCAAAGAAATCGCGAGCGGCGCTGGCAATATTGGGACCGGTGCGGCCAAAGGCGCAGGCAATCTCGCAAAAGGCACCGGTAAAGGCGTGCTGGACCTGGTGACGCTGCATCCCATCAGTGCCGCCACATCGGTTGGCAAGGGCGCGGCGTTGGGCGGCAAGGACGTCGCCGTGGGCACGGTAAAGGGCACCGGCAAAATCGGCAAAGGTGTAGGCAGAGCGATCAAGAAGTTGTTCTAATTTTCGACCGGAGGATCAAATGGCAAACAAAGAACCGTTTATCAGTGACGTCAAGGAGCTGCGCAAGCGTGCCCGCGCCAGCCTGGATAAGGGCGCGGTGACCCCCGCCTACCAAGGTGACGTTCAGCAAACGATCGATCTCCTGCAGGCCGTGCTGGCGACCGAAATCGTATGCGTGCTGCGTTACACCATGAACGCCATCGCCGCCAATGGCATTTCCAGCGAAGGAGTGAAGGACGAGTTCGAACAGCACGCCAAGGAAGAGCAGGGGCACATGCGAATGGTGGCGGAGCGAATCAATCAGCTGGGCGGATCGCCGGACTTCAACCCCGAAGGTCTGGCGTCGCGATCAGCTTCACAGTATGTGGAAGGCGCCAACCTGGTAGAGATGATCAAGGAAAACCTGGTGGCCGAGCGAATCGCCTGCGAGCATTATCGCGAGCTGATTCGATTCTTCGCCGATAAGGACCCCACCACGCGCGTAATGATGGAAGGGCATCCTCACCAACGAAGAGGAGCACGCCAACGACATGCACGATCTGCTGGTGGCGCACGAAGGCAGACCAATGCTTAAGACCGCACGCCTAGCAGTAAAATGGCAACGGATGCGTGTTGCCTTAGTTTGCGGCCTGGCTACCCTGGCGGTTGGCGTGGTAGTTTTCGCCGACCGGTTGGAAGACACTTTCTACGTTCCGCTGGATGATCCGGCGATTCAGTACGCTGGGCCGGTTTCCGATCCAATCGCGCAACTCGAAAAACAGCTCGATAGCGGCAAACCGAAGCTCGATTACGCGCCCAACGGATGGGGCTACCTTCCTGCCGTCCTGAAGCAGTTGGATATCAACGTCGATTCGCAAGTGCTGGTGTTTTCGCGCACTAGCATTCAGAACCAGCGAATCTCGCCGCGCACCCCTCGTGCGATCTATTTCAACGATGACGTCGCCGTGGGCTTCGTACAGGACGGCGAGGTGCTGGAACTGTCGGGAATCGATCCTAAACAGGGCGCGGTATTCTACAGCCTCGACACGGAGAAGAGCGCCCGTCCCGAGTTTGCGCGTCGCGACGATTGCCTGCGATGCCATCAGGGCGCGCCCACCATGGGGATTCCGGGCATTCTCGTCAGTTCCGTGCATCCCGCGAACGATCCAGAAGCGCGCGAATCGCACGGCAGCGCGTTCATTACCGACGATCGGACCAGTTTTGCCGAGCGCTGGGGCGGTTGGTACGTCACGGGGACGCATGGTTCGCAGGTGCATCTGGGGAACAATCCACAGTTGACCGATCCGTTGGCTCCGGGGCGCGCAGTGAAGGAAGGCACCCAGAACGTGACGAATCTCGATGCGTTCTTCAATACCGCGAGGTACCTGGCGCCGACCAGCGACATTGTCGCGCTAATGACCCTGGAGCATCAGACGCGGATGACGAATCTGATGACCCGGATCGGATGGGACGCCCGAATCGCGCTGCGAGAGGGTGCCGGCATCGCAGAAGATCAACAGCGAGATCGAGGAGATGGTCGGCTACATGCTTTTCGCCGACGAAGAGCCGCTGAAGGAGCCGGTCAAAGGCGTTTCGACGTTCACCAAGACATTCGCCGACCGAGGGCCTCGGGACGCCAAAGGCCGGTCATTGACGGGACTTTGACCTGCAAAAGCGGCTATTCCGGTATCCGCTGTCTTACATGATTTACAGTGCGCAATTCGACGGCATGCCAGACGCGGTGCGAGAGCGGGTCTACCAGCGGCTCTACGATGTGCTGACGGGCAAGGACAAAAGCCAGACTTTTGCTGGCATTTCGACCCGCCGACCGGCAGGCAGTCCTGGAGATCGTTCGGAGCACAAAAATGAGGCTCCCGACGTACTGGACTGCAGTTCCCTAGCATCCGCCAGTAACAATAGAATGAATGAGTTCGTCATTCTAATTGGCGTTCCTCCGGAACAATTGCAATATCAGTACTTTGGGCGGTATGCTCGATAGTGGTGTAAAAACAGGCCCGCGGCCCGGATGGCGCCGAAAGATCCATGACGATACGAAAAGCTGCCGCTGCGATGGCTGCCATGACTTTGGTCCTGGCCGCTCAAACGGCTGCTCCCCAAGCCACCACGCACGTGACCGACGCGCAGGGGGAACGGGCGCTCCTCAACCAATACTGCGTCACCTGTCATAACGAAAAGCTCAAAACCGCGAATCTGGAGCTGGATAAGCTGGACACCGCGCACGTGGCCGATCACGCTGAAAAGTGGGAACTGGTGGTGCGGAAACTGCGGTCCGGCATGATGCCGCCAGCCGGGATGCCGCGCCCGGCCTGGGAGACTTACGAATCGATGGTGGGGTGGCTGGAGACCGAGCTGGACCACAACGTATCGACGCATTTCCCGCCGCCGGGCCTGCATCGGATGAATCGCACCGAGTATGCCAATGTGATCCACGATTTGCTGGCGCTGGAGATCGATCCCGCGAAGTATTTGCCGTCCGACGATTCCACCAGGGGATTCGACAACATCGCCGGCGCGCTGGCGCTGTCGCCCGCGCTTGCTGGAAGGCTACACTTCGGCCGCCGCGAAGATCAGCCGCATCGCGATGGGAGACGTCAGCGAGCCCGCGCTTGCCACCTATCGCGTGCCGTCCGACACCACGCAGGATTATCACATCGAAGGCTTGCCGTTCGGCACGCGCGGCGGCCTGATGGTGCAGCATGAGTTCCCCGCGGATGGCGACTACGTGTTCAAGATCTTCCCCATCAACAAAGGCCTGATGGACAACAACACCGCGTTCGGCGAAATCACGGGCGAGAAGCTGGAATTGCTGGTGGACGGCCAGCGGATTCATCTGTACGATTGGGACAAAGACGTCGCACGCGGCAAGCCGGTGCACGGCGGCACGGCCGACCTCCATTTCCAGGTGAAGGCGGGGCTGCACACCGTAGGCGTTACCTTCCTGGCCACGCAGCTGGCGCCCAGCCAGGATTTGGACGAGCACTTCTTGCGCAGCACCATCGAGACCGGCGGCCTGCCGGGCTTCAAGTTCTATCCGCACGTGGGCAAGATGGAAATTCTGGGGCCGTTCAAGCCCACCGGCGCGAATGAATCGCCCAGCGCAGACAAAGATTTTCGTGTGCCAGCCCGCCGACGCATCCGCAGGAAACCGCCTGCGCGAAGCAGATCGTCGACACCCTGGCGCGGCACGCGTTCCGCCGTCCCGTGACGCGCGCAGGATACCGAAACGCTGATGGGCTTCTATCAGCAGGGCCGCAACGAAGGGAATTTCGATACGGGCATTGAGCGGGCGCTGCAGCGCATCCTGGCCGATCCCGAGTTTGTGTTCCGCAAGGAAGCCGAGCCGGCGAATCTGGCCGCGGGCAAGAGCTATCGCATCAGCGATCTGGAACTGGCGTCGCGACTCTCGTTCTTCCTGTGGAGCAGCATTCCCGACGACGAGCTGATCGAAGTGGCGAGCAAGAACAAGCTGCATGAGCCGGCGGTGCTGGAGCAACAGGTGCGGCGCATGCTGGCGGATGCGCGGTCAGACCGGCTGGTGATGAATTTCGCCGGGCAGTGGCTGAACCTGCGGGCGTTGCAGACCTGGGCGCCGACCGTTTCGCTGTTCCCGGATTTCGACGACAATCTGCGCCTCGCGATGCGCAAGGAAACCGAGCTGTTCGTCGGCAGCATCGTGCATGAAGATCGCAGCGTGACCGATCTGCTGGACGCGAACTACACGTTCCTGAACGAGCGGCTGGCCAAGCACTACGGCATTCCCGGCGTCTACGGCAGCGATTTCCGGCGCGTGGAGCTGACGCCGGAATTCGATATGCGCCGCGGGCTTGCTGGGGCAGGCCAGCATCTGAACGATTTCGTCCTATCCGCAGCGCACCACGCCGACGGTCCGCGGCAAAACGATCATGCAGATCTTTCTGGGCGTGAGCCCGCCCGATCCGCCGCCCAACATTCCCACCTTGAAGGATCAAGGCGCGGCGGTGCACGGGGGCGCGAAGCCGACCATGCGCCAGCAGATGGAAATGCATCGCAAGAATGCGCCGTGCGCCACCTGCCACAAGATCATGGACCCGATCGGATTCTCGCATGGAGAATTTCGACGCCGTGGGAACCTGGCGGACCACCGACGACGGCAGCCCGATCGATCCGTCGGGCAGTGTTGGTGGACGGGTCCAAGCTGGACGGCGTGAAGGCCTGCGCGAGGCGCTGCTGAAATACTCGCCTCAATTCGTGCGGGTGATCACGGAGAAGCTGTTGATCTACGCGCTGGGCCGCGGGACCGAATATTACGACATGCCGCTGATCCGGTCCATCGTGCGCGATGCCGAAAGCAAGAACAACCGGTTTTCAGCATTGATTTTGGGCATTGTGAAGAGCGAGCCGTTCCAGATGAATCAGAAGCAGGAGATCACCTCCAACGGGCAGAGCCCCCTCCGGGCGTCGAGTAAAGAATAATATATAGAGGGACGTAATCATGTTCATTACCAAGAAGCACATGTCCCGCCGGACCTTCCTGCGCGGCGCCGGCATTGCGCTTGCGTTGCCGCTGCTGGATTCCATGATTCCGGCCCAAACTCTGATCAGCAAAACCGCGGCCAACCCCAAGACTCGTTTTACCGGCATCTTTGTTCCCCACGGCGCGGCTCCGGGATGGTGGGTGCCAGAAGCCGGCGGCCCCGGCGAACCCAAAGCGGAGCCGGGCTCTAAAGATTTCAAATACTCGATGGTTTTCCAGCCGCTGGAGCCGTTCCGCGAGCACGTCGTGATCACTAGCGGACTGTGGTCCAAATCGGCCGAGCCGCCTCCCGGGCAGACCGGCGCGGATCACTGGGTGGCGGCGGCGTTCCTGTGCGCCAACAAACCCAAGAAGACCACCGGCGCGGACATTTACGACGGAACCACCATCGATCAGATCATCGCGCAGCACGTCGGGCAGGGATCCCTGCTGCCGTCGCTGCAGCTGGCGCTGGAGGATCCGGGCGCGAATTCCAGCAATTGCGGCGAAGGCTATAGCTGCGCCTATTCGAACACGATTTCCTGGTCCACGCCGACGCAGCCGCTGCCGATGGAGCTGGATCCTCAGGTGGCTTTCGAACGCTTGTTCGGCGCCGGAGGCAACACGGCGGAGCGCGCAGCGCGACGCGAGCAGGATCGCAGCATTCTGGATTCGGTGACGGCCAAGCTCGCTAGCTTTAAGCAGAACCTGGGTCCTGGCGACCGCACGAAGTTGGATGAGTATGAGACCGACATTCGCGAACTGGAGCGGCGGCTGGCGATCGCCAAGAAAGCCACGGGCGCGATTTCCACTGACGGCGTGGTGATTCCCGCCGGCGTTCCGGAATCGTTCGATGAGCACGTAAAGCTGCATTTCGATCTGCAGCGGCTGGCCTTCCAGGCCGATATCACGCGTGTGTCGACGGTGCTGTATGCGCGCGATCTGACTTCGCGATCGTATCCGGAAAGCGGCGTCTTCGACGGCTTTCACGGGATCTCGCATCATGCCGAAAACCCCGACACCATCGCGAAATACGCCAAGCTGAATCAATATCACATCAAGTGCCTGGCGTATTTTGTCGAGAAGATGAAGAACACGCCCGATGGCGACGGCACGCTGCTGGATCATTCGCTGATCCTGTATGGCAGCAATATGGGCGATTCCAATCAGCACCTGCATTACGACGTGCCGCACCTTCTGATCGGCGGGGCGTCGGGGCGCCTCAAAGGCAATCGGCATTTAGCTTATCCGTCGAAAACCGTACCCACCGGGAATCTGCTGGCGAGCGTTCTCGATATGTATGGCGTTCACGAAGAGACCATCGGCGACAGCACAGGCCGCTTGCCCGGCTTGGTTTAAACGTATGCGCGCCGCACGGATCGCATCGATTGTCATTGGAATTTGTAGCGCGGGCTTCGCAGCGACCAATAGCCCGGTCGCCGATGCTGCCATGAATGGCGACGCGGCAGCCGTGCGAGACTTTGGTGGAACAAAAAGCCGACGTCAATGCGGCGCAAGCCGACGGCGCCACAGCGATCCAATGGGCCGTGTATCGCGACGATTTGGAAATGGCGGATGTGCTGATCGCGGCTGGGGCGAACGTCAAGCTCGGGAATCGTGAAGGCGCCACGCCGCTGTATCTGGCGTCCCTGCATGGAAGCGCGCCTATGATCGGGAAGTTGTTGAAGACCGGCGCCGATCCCAATCAACTCGGCCCGGAAGGCGAAACTCCGCTGATGCTGGTAGCGCGCACGGGCAATCTGGACGCCCTCAAATTGCTTCTGGATAATCACGCCGACGTGAACGCCAAGGACAAGCTGCGCGGAACCACGGCTCTGATGTGGGCCACCGAGCAGTCGCACGCCGACGCGGTGAAGCTGTTGATCGAGCGTGGAGCCAGCGTCAACGCGATGACCGAAATCGATACCCGCAACTCGCGCAACAATCTGGCCAATACCGTAACGCAGCGTCTGCATTCCAGTTTCGGCGTTTTGGGCAAACGTGCCAGCGCGACGGGTCCGAACGCCGCTGGTCCGAATACTACGGCTGCTCCGACCGCACCCCCCGCACCAAAATCTCCTAACGGCGAAGCGGGTGGCGAGGATCAGATTTTGGCTTTCTACCGCACGCCACCCAAGAAAGACGGAGGCGGGCTGACGCCGTTAGTCTATGCCGCGCGTGAAAATTGCATGGAGTGCGCGAAAGCCCTTGCTGGAAGCCGGCGCCGACGTAAATCAGCAAACCAAGTACGGCTGGACGCCCTTGCTGGTGGCGACGCAGAATCGGCATTACAAGCTAGCCGAGTATTTCCTCGCGCACGGCGCGAATCCGAACATCGCCAACAACGGCGGCTGGACGCCTCTCTATCTGGCCACCGACAATCGCAATATCGAAGGCGGCGATTATCCGGTCCGCGTGCCGGACATGGATCATTTGGATTTCATCAAACTGCTGATCGCCAAAGGCGCCAACGTAAACGCCCGCATTTGCGGCGCTCAATCAAAGCCCGACAAGTGTACCGGCGACAGCACCGAGACGCGCACCAATTTCACGATGCAGTGGCTGTTTGAAGACGGCGCGACGCCATTTCTGCGCGCGGCGCAATCGGGCGATGTCACGTTGATGAAGCTGCTGCTCGCCCACGGCGCCGATCCGAAAATCTTCACCGCGCACAACGTAACGCCGCTGGCCGTGGCGTCGGGCATTGGCTGGGTGGAAGGCGTGACCTACGAATGGTCGCCGCAGGAAAATCTGGAAGCGGTGAAGATGTGCCTGGATCTGGGCATCGATCCGAACACCGCCGATGACGAAAGCCGGACCGCGCTGCACGGCGCGGCGCACAAGGGCCGTCTGGAAGTGATTCAACTGCTGGTGGATCACGGAGCCGACTTGAACGCGCATGACGGCGGAAGCCGCGATAGCGTGAACGGCGCGCTGCTTGGAAAGACCTGGATTCCGATCGATTGGGCGCGTGGTTTGGTGCGGGTGGGCGTGCAATCCGCCATCGCGCATCCGGATGCCGCGGCTCTGCTCGCTAAGCTGATGAGCGATCGGGGCATCCCGATCCCTCCGCCGCCATCCTCATCAATCTGTTTGACGAAAGGCCTCAACGGCTGCGAGTGATCCCCCCAGGATCACAGATTCAATCGGTTGTCGGAAACGAAGGCCGGGTTCCAAGTCACTTTAGCGGGTTCCCGAAACTCGGGATTCTCTTCCTTCAATAGCGCCACCGTTGCTTCCACGGCGGCATCCTTGGCTTCCTCTTCACCCACTGCGGTGATTTCGGCTTCGTGATGAGAATCGCCCAACAGTTGCAAGCGCCAGGTGGACTCGCCCGAAGCTTCCAAAAGGAGCCAATACGGCCCTAAGCGGGTTGTGAGTTTTCGAGCCAAAGTGAGAAAATTTGCCGGCTGTTACGAAAGTAGGATGCCGGGACTGCGTGAATAGTTACCAGCGCGGGCCTTTACCGCGTCCCCCGCCACCACCGCTCTTGAATCCGCCGCGTCCGCCGCCACCGCCACCACCGCCGGGCCGGCCACCCGAACGTTCCTCGCGCGGGCGCGCTTCGTTGACGCTGAGGTCGCGGCCGTGTAAATTTCGGCCATTGAGCGCCGCAATGGCGCTGGATGCTTCGTTACGATTGGTCATCTCGACAAACGCGAAGCCGCGCGGCTGCCCGGTGTCGCGATCGCGCACGATGTTCACTTTTTCCACGGCTCCGAATTCGTTGAACGCCGCCTCCAGGTCTTCCTGGGATGTTTCATAAGAAAGATTTCCTACGTAGATATTAGTCATGTGGACGTTCCTTGCTGCGGGTCCAGGCAGCTTGATGCACGGTTACAGGCGAGCTGGCGTACGCCGTGACGCGAGGCGAAGTCGCGAGCAAATTCAGCTGGCCTTCATGTTAGCATGCCGCCAAGTTACGGCTGTTGAAACCAGCTGAGTTGCATAACGTTGCCGGACCAGCGCGCGAACACCAGCTTGTCGCCTTCGGCGCCGTAAAGTTGCGCGGCGGGTACGTTCACTAGGTCCCAAGCCGATGTGGCACGGTTGAGCCTGAAGGTCTGGACGGACTTGGCCTCCCGGTTGTATCGATGCACGTAAGCCTGATCGTCACTCGTAAGTGCAACGCCGGGGGATTCATCCCAGACGTCCAGCTTCCATCGGCCTATGATTTTTCCGGTCAGATCCAATTCCACCCATTCCCTTTGATTGCCGACCGTGCCCGAGATGGCTTCCACGCCGACGCGGTCGGACGTGACCGTGATCCGGCGTTTTTGCCACTCAGACATCCCAGGTTGGAGCCCGGCTGCAAATAGAGACCTGGGAAGAAAAGCCCCGGTCTCTTTGCCGTCGATGGAATACCTTCGCACGATCGAGTAGTCGCTCTTGCCGCTTTGCCAACCCAAAGCCCACAAGGAATGATGCTGGCCGAACGCAAGATGCGCCGGGACGTAGCGGCCGGTGTCGATGGAGCGAATCAATGTGCCGGATAAATCTCGAATATCGATGCCGGCGTTGGGCGGGTCGTGCCAGGCGACGGCGAGGGTGCCGTCCGCATCAATGGCGGCAGACTCTACTCCAGTCTTGCCGTTGCCGTGGCCAGCGAAAGGGAGGCTGAAGAGTTCATGGCCGTCGGGCGCGAAGAGCGTCAGGACGTGCCTCGGTTCAGTGGAGAATAAATATCCATTGTAGAAGCCGGGCAGCACCGCGCCGACGATGGCCGGGGCCGAGGACTCCTGAACGGGAGCGTTGGAAGCCGCCCAAGCCGGGAAGCTCAAGACTGCAAGAAGCGGGACAGTTCGAAGCATGGAGTTACTCCAGTCAAATTTTATGACGTGGGAGGAATCCGAAGCGTGAAATGCCGTTAGCCCGCCACGCGTACCAGTACTTTGCCCATAGGTCCTTCGGCCAATCGTGCGAAAGCGGCCTTCACATCTTCAAAGGGAAAGACCTTATCGATCACTGGCTTCTGCCCGGTAGCATTGAGGCGCTCCGTGATCTGGGTCCATGCTGCCTGCGCGGTTTCCGCCGTGAAGTCGGACACCGCTACTCCGCCAACGCGGTTACGGCGAAAGAACAGCGTCGCGGTGTTGAATTCGGGCACTTCGCCGCCGCTTCTCCCCACCACGCTGATGCGGCCGCCGTGACCAAGCATCGCAATCACCTGGTTGAACAATGCCGCGCCGATGCTGTCGACGGCGATGTCCACTTTCTGCGGCGCGATGGCAGCCATAACGGACTTGCGCAGGTTCGGATCGGCTGGGTTGAAGACGAAATCGGCTCCCAGTTCCTTCAAACGAGCGCCTTTTTCGGCGCTCCGCGATAGCGCCACCACTTTCAATCCCATGGATTTGCCGAGCTGCACCGAAGCCGTGCCCACGCCGCCGGATGCGCCGGTGACCAGCAGCACGGAGCCCGGTGGAGGCGCTGCAGCCGGATCGCTCCACTGCGTCAGGGCCTGCCAAGCGGTTAGGTAGACCAGAGGGGCTGCGGCCATCTGTTCCAAGGACCAACTCTTTGGCGGGCGGAGCCACAGATTTGGCCGAGACCACCACCTTTTCGGCCAGTGTGCCCCAGGAATCCACGCCGGCGTCGCAACGCAGGATGCCTACCATATCGCCGGGACGGACATTCGTCACACCCGCACCCACAGCCAGTACTTCGCCTGCGCCGTCGCGTCCAAGGATGTGGGGCAGCGTAGGTTTGGCCGGATACATGGCTTGGGCCAGGAATGCGTCGGCTGGGTTCAGTGCCGCGAAGTGTGTGCGAAGCAAAACTTGATTGGGGCCCGGTGCGGGATCGGGCGCCTCGCCCAACCGGAGGCGATCCACGCCATCGTAGCCATCCATGAACCATGCGCGCATTTCCGTATTGTCGCGTAGTTCGTAATCCCGCGCCTGATGCAAAAACACTACGGCCCAGCTGCCCTGGTCAAAGAGAAGCTGGGCCGCGAAGTGATGACGAGGGTACTTAGCGCTTCCGTGCGCGGATCAGCATCACCGCTCCACCCAGCAGCGCGAGTGCGTTGCCGGCCGAAGCAGCGTCGATTTCTGGAGCACCCACCGGAGTCGCGAGCAGCAGGCCACCAACTCCAGCGAGCAATAGCGCCATGCCGGTCGCCTTCATCATTGTTGATTTCATATGTTCTCCTCCGAACTATGGATTTTCCCTTTCGGGTCTGGAAGGAGTGTAAGGTCTGGCCCCGAATCAAGTCAACAGGAAAGTAATCGAAAAGTAATCCACGATACGAACGCTGGTACCAGTATGGCTATGCAAACCCTCCCAATTCTGGAAGCGGCTCGAACTTGCCTTTCCGTTATGCATAGCGCACATTCGATTCCGGCGTTAGGCAATTCCCATCGCCGCTTACTGCTTTCCAAATTCGCGGCAATCCCCCGCGTGGCATGTTGTGTGCATACTAAATCCCCATTGCGAAAGCATTTTAAGTCGTTAACAAGAATGGGGAAAACTAAACATGCGAACGCGACATTTGTTAGCGGGAATAGCGTTGTTATGCCTTGCGGCATCGCCGAATTGGCTTCAGGCCGATGAACTCGGCGCCCGAATCCGTGGAACCATAACTGATCCGTCCGGAGCAGGCGTGCCGGACGCTCAGGTAACGGCCACCAGCGCAACAACTCATGTCGCAGTCACAGTACCCACCGCAAATGACGGGAGCTTCCAGTTCCTTGCGCTTCCGGTTGGCGAATACAACGTCGCCGTAACCAAGCCGGGCTTCCGAAATTTCACCGCTCGCGACATCAAGCTCGCGCTCAACCAGGTGTACGATCTTCCAGTTTCGCTCGAACTGGGCCAGGTGTCGGATTCCGTTCAGGTGGAAGCTAACCCAATCCAGGTGGAGACCACCACCACGCAGATGGGCGCGGTGATCAGCGGAGAACAGATTGTCGACTTGCCGCTCAATGGCCGCAACTGGACGTCGCTCGAACAACTGGTTCCCGGTGTAGTTGCCGGCAGCGATCGCTTCGGCTCCAACGGCGCTTTCGGCGCATACGCCACCAACGGCAGCCAAAGCCAGCAGAATTCCTTCATGATTAATGGCGCCGACTCCATGGATCTGCGGCTGAATGCCCCTCTCATTGTGCCCAGCCCGGACGCCATCGGCGAATTCAATCTGATCGACAGCACCATCAATCCTGAATACGGCCGCAACTCGGGCGGGATTCTCAACGCCGTGATCAAGTCCGGTACCAATCAGTTTCATGGCGATGCCTTTGAGTTCTACCGCGACACATTTCTAAACGCGCGAAACTTCTTCCAGACCACGGCGCCCGTGTTTCACCAGAATCAATACGGCGGCACGCTGGGCGGGCCGGTCATCAAGGACAAAACCTTCTTCTTCATTTCCTACCAGGGCACTCGCAATCGCGCGCCGGATACCAATTCCACGGGTAACACAACCACGGTGTTCTCCGAAGATCAACGCAACGGAATTTTTCCCAATATTGCGAACTCCACTACCCCGTCCCCTATCGCCTTGGTCGGCGAAAGCGGCGCAACGTATGCTGCTGGGACGCCCTACAATGTCCTCTTCCCCAATGGGCGCATTCCAACTCAGGACTTCAATTCGATTTCCACCGGCTTCTTGAAGTACGTGCCACTGCCGAACTTCGGGAACGATCAATACTCCTTCAACCCGGTCCAGGTTGGAGATCAGGAACAGGGCATCGCCCGCGTGGACCACACTTTTGGCAGCCACGATTCCTTATGGGCCTCCGCGTTCTTCCAGCATCAGCTCATCACCCATACGCTGCCCTTCGTCGGATCCACCTTGCCCGGCTTCGGCGAAGCGGACCTTTCCTCCAACAAGCAATTCATCGCGGCCTGGAATCACACCTTCAACGCGACCACGTTAAACGAATTCCGCGTGTCGTACTTGCGGTTCAACTACGCCGATGTGTCTCCCATCAATAACGCCCCGCCGTCCAGCTACGGATTCACCGGCATCACGCCGCAATTTGCATCCGGCGCCAGCGCTCCGTTTATGACCCTCACCGGGTACTTCAATCTCGGTTTCAGTCCGGATGGCCCGCAGCCGGTGATTGAGAACACCTATCAACTCGATGACAACTTCTCGAAAGTCATCGGCTCGCACACGCTGAAGTTTGGCTTCGATGGAAGACGATATGAAGTGGATAACCCGTACGAGGCGGCCAATAACGGGTACTTTGCGTATAACGGCACCGGATCTTACAGCACCGGCGATCCAGGCGCCGACTTTCTGCTCGGAATTCCCGACGTCTATGAGCAGACCAGCGGGGGCTATCAAGTCTTCCGTAGCTATGAGGTTTATCTTTACGCGCAAGATAGCTGGAAGGTCACCAAGAATCTAACGCTCAACTACGGCGCCGGTTATCAAACGGACACCCCGCTGGTGAATCAGCGCTTCGACAAACTGGACAAGAATTGCTTCCGGCCCGGAGAGCAATCCAGCGTATTTCCCACTGCTCCGCTCGGCTTGCTATTTCCCGGCGACACAGGATGCTCGGCCTCGGGCTACTACACGCACTGGGGACACATCGCTCCCCGGTTTGGTTTCGCCTATGCTCCCGACTGGGGGCCCATCAGCGGAGGCTCCAGCAAGAAATTCGTCATCCGTGGCGGGTTCGGAGTCTACTTTAACCGGACGGAGGAAGAACTCGGCCTTCAGGATTTGAGCGCGGTGCCTTTTTCGCTCACCTCGTTCGGAGTGGGCGGCGCGGGAGGCAGCCCCACCTTCGCGAACCCGTTTACCGACATAGCGACCGGCAAAACTGTCTCCAATCCGTTCCCCTTCACGCCCGCGACGAAGGGACAGCCGGTGGATTTCTCGCAATTCCTGCCGCTCAGCATCAACGTGATCAATCCGAACTTCACCGATCCTTACTCGATGAACTTCAACCTGAACATCCAGCGCGAATTGCCGGGCTCCATGATTCTGCAAATTGGATATGTGGGCGCCCAGGGACGCCATCTGGAGATGGTCTATGAAGGAAATCCGATTTCCCCGTCCGGCGTGGCTGCCTGCGCTGCGGATCCGGCTTGCATCGCGGACCGCGGCAATCAAGCCGTCGATTACCCCAGCCACTCGCTCAACGCACCTGGAAACATCTTTGAATCGGTGGGCACGCAAGCGACGGAAGGCGTTTCCAGCTACAACTCGATGCAGATCAGCTTGAACAAGCGCTTCACGCACGGATTGATGTTCCAAGCCGCTTATACCTGGAGCCATTCCATCGACGATACGTCCGGTTATGAAGGCAGCGGCGCGGCGCCGGGCCTCAGCCGGATCTCCAACCCCTTCAACTTTGCGCTGAACCGCGGCGATTCCAATTTCGACGCGCGGCATCGCTTCGTCATCAACTATAACTACGAATTTCCCGCTGCGCCCTGGCACAATGCGTTGTCGCGCTATCTTTTATCAGGCTGGCGGCTATCGGGTATCACAACGCTCCAAACCGGATTTCCGATTATTGTCGGCGACACCGACCTTCGTTCTTTGCAGTGTCCCGTCCAGCCGCCCTTCGTATATTACGGATGCTGGGATGCGCCCAACGTCAACGGGCCAGTAAGCATTTACAACCCCAGGAACGCGACCCTGGTGAACAGCGCTTCCGGCAACACTGGCGCGCTTTCGAACTACTATTTCAATCCCAACGCCTTCAGCGTGGAACCCATCGGAACTCTCGGCAACGAAGGACGAAACAACTTCCATGGGCCGGGAATCAACCAGACCGATCTCGCCCTGGTGAAGCTGATCAAATTCTCGGAGACGCGCAGAGTGGAGCTGCGTTTGGAATCGTTTAATACGTTCAACCACACGCAATTTCTGTTTTCGAGCTCGGTGCTCTCGTTCTCGGATATCAACTCGCCCAACACCTTCGGGAGAACACTGAGCGCGGCGTCGGGCCGGGTGGTACAGCTGGGAGCCAAGATCTATTTCTGATCACTTCCCTTGACCCCAATCGATAGGACCTTTGGCGAAGCGGTAGCGCAGTTGCCCGAGAAGTTGCGCGTTACCGTCTGCCAGATAAGCGTAAGCCTCGTCCCATTCTTTGCCTTGCTTCCAGCCGGATTGCGTCAGCGTGACGCGCGTCTCGTCTCCAACGGGCTCGAAGTCGAATACGGCGAGTGTGCTTTCGCGGCGGACTTCCGGAAACTGTTCCGGCGCCATGGCCCGCATGACCACTTGGCGGCCCTGGACAAAACTAATGATGCTCCCACCGCCCGTCTTGCCGCCAGGGAAATTCACGGTCCATTCGCCGCCTTCGCGGAGGTCCACGCTGACGTCCGACCAGAGCCACGTGATCAGTCCTGCGTGAGTGGTGAACGCGGCCCAGACATCCTCAATCTTGGCCGGCACCATGACTTCAAACTTGAGCTGCTTTTCGGGCACGGCCAGCATGGTCACTTTAACAGGGCCCTTCTGGGTGACGGTTTGCGCGCCGAGGACGGCCAGGGCGCCCCACATCAGGACGAGCTGAGGTAGTCTTCTCACTTTAGGCTTCCTTTCTTCTTACGAACAGGTTTTGTAGCGAGGCACCCGAAGTAGTTTCGCAACTGCGCCACCGATTGATCGAACGGCTTCACGCTGCGATAGGATCGCGATTGCATCACGCCGCCCTCCATGGTGGTTAGGACAAAGGCCGCTAGCGCGTCGAGATCGAGACCAGGTGCAAGACGGCCCTGCTCCCGTGCTTCGGTGAGGCAGTCCCGAACAGCGCTTCTCCAGCCCGCGAAGTTCTCGGCAATGCGCTGGTGCGCGGGAAGATTTTCGGCTTCAATCTCCAGCGCCAGACGGCCCAGCGGGCACCCGTAACGGCAGCCGGTGCCGATGACGCGCTCCCGATAGCCCTCAAGAATAGAGAAAATGCGCAGAATGGGATCGCGCTGGCTAGCAAACGCCGGCCGCAGCACCATGGGTTCCAGCGCTTCGATGTAGCTGTCGAGCACCGCCAGCAGCAGCGCCTCTTTACTAGCGAAAAAATGATAGAAGCTGCCGCTATTGGCCTGCCCGCGTTCCAGGATCTCGGCCATCCCCGTGGCCGTATAGCCCTTCTCCCAAAAGAGGAGCTGGGCGGCTTCGAGCAGCCGGGCACGCGTCTGGGTGCTGGTTTTCTTCACTTGAACGATCGTTCAAGTTAATCACGAACCAGGCTGCGAGCGCAAGCCCTAATGATGCACGGACAATAAGACGCTGGCTGGAGATTGAACGCCGCCAATAGTGGCCTGCAGCGGCCAGTCGCCGTCGGGAATCGAACTGGGAACCTGGATCGCCACCTGGTATAGACCTCCGGAGCCCGGACTCAGCGCGGCGCCGTAAACTTTCGCCGCAACGTTGTTGATTGTGACGCCAGGCAGCTTGTAGTTGAGTATGTTGTGTCGCCGGGTACCGGCTCTCCTGGGGGTGCGATGGGGTTGGTCGGTCCAAATCCGGTGCCCCAGAGAATGATAATGTCGCCGGGTTTGGCGGCCAACGTGCTGACGCCCGCGAAAGTGACGGCTTCACCGCGTAACTGAAGTCCTGCCGCGTGGCGACGGGCTGGGCTATTGGGCCATTCGAAGAACGCAGGGCCGTACTGATCGGATGTGACCATGAACGTGGCGCTGGTGCCGTCCGCAGTGGTTACGGTCATCGGGAGTGAACCGAATCCAACGTCGGGCGCCAGTACATTGATCTGGTTGGAAGAGACGAAATAGATGTAAGCGGGTTTGCCCCCGATGCTCACGCTGACGTTATCCAGTTTGGTCGGGAATTTTCCATTGACGATCGAGTTGTTCCAGTTGTCGGTTTTCGCCGCCAGATGCGTTCCAGCGATGGTCACCCAGGAATTGGGAACAATACCTGGCTCAAAACTCGCGCCGTTGACGACGCCGTTCGTCGAGATACTGGGCGGCGAGGGCGGAGTCACTTTCGATGAAACGGCGGCCAGCCCAAGCACCACGTCGAATTGCCCTTGAGACGGATCCACCGGGTTCAATGTCCAGGATGTGCCGCCATCCGTGCTCGCATAGACTCCGCCGCCGGGACCAAGATCAGCGATCAAATTCGCCTGCTCGCTGTAGAGAGCCGCAGCGTTCTCGGGATCAAGATGCACGTCAACGCTGTACTTCGACATCCCGGTCGTGATTTGGGCCCAGGTTTTTCCGCCGTCCGCGCTTTTCACCGCCAGAGACTGACGAGCCACCGGTTGGGTGTCATCCTGTCCACCCGCATAGATGTTGCCGTTTCGCGAATCGACGACGACGTTCTTGAACCATCCCTTCACGCTGCTAATGGCTTGCCAGGTCTTGCCGCCGTCGGCGCTCTGGACCAGACCACAAATGAAAGCGACATTGTTATTGCCCACACAGCTACCCTCGCCAGCTCCCCACAGAACGCTGTTATTGTTGGGATCGGCGGCCACATTGAGCAGCCTATTGAATTGCGGCGGAAGACTACCCGCCAGCGATGTCCACGTCGCACCAAAGTCGGTGCTTTTGTAGATTTTCCCATCATGGGTGGTGACGTAAACCACGCCGGCGTGATTGGCGTCGGTGCTGATACCCTCTACGAATGTGCTGATAGAGGTTGCGCTCCAGGTGACGCCGGAATCGGTGCTGCGGAAAAGACCGCCTATTCCCGCATAAACAATGTTCGACGATGTCGGGTCCACGGCGACCAGTTGTGGGGGGCCGGTCAGCTTACTCTGTGACCATGTCGCGCCGCCATCGGCGGACCGGAAGAAGTAGTTGTCTTGCTGGCCTGGGGCGGCCTTGCCTCGCACGCTGACGTCGACGTACAAATTGGAGGAGTTTTCGGGATCGACGGCGAGCGCCTCGAATTGGCCGGGCGTTGCCGGAAGCGCGATGTTTTGCCAGGTCTTCGCGCCGTCCGCGCTACGGTAGAGCAGACCGTTTTCGGTCATCGCGTAAAGGAGGGTGGCGGATCTTGCTTGCTGCGCTAGGCCGAGCAAGATGGTGAACAAGAATAAGCGAGCACTGTGGCTTTTCATTTCCTGATGCTCAGCAAAACGGCATCGGGTGACTGAACGCCCCCAATGGTGGCCTGTATCGGCCAGTCGCCGTCGGGAATCGAACTGGGAACCTGGATCGCCACCTGGTACAGACCTCCGGAGCCCGGACTCAACGCCGCGCCGTAAACTTTCGCCGCTACGTTGTTGATTGTGACGCTAGGCAAGGTCGTGGTTGAGTATGTTGTGTCGCCGGGAACAGGCTCTCCGGGCGGCGCTGCGGGGTTCGTAGGTCCGAATCCGGTACCCCACAGAATGATGATGTCGCCGGGCTTGGCGGCCACGGTGCTGACGCCCGCGAACGTCCCCGGCTTCACCGCGTAGCTGAAGTCCTGCCGCGTTGCCACCGGCTGGCTGTTGGGCCACTCGAAGAACGCCGGGCCGTATTCATTGGATGTGACCATGAACGTGGCGCTGGTGCCGCCCGCGGTGGTGATGGTCAGCGGGAGTGAGCCGAATCCGACATCCGGCGCAAGCACGTTGATCTGGTTGGAAGAGACGAAGTAGACGTAGGCCTGTTTCCCGCCGATGGTCACGCTGACGTTATCCAGTTTGGTCGGGAATTTTCCATTGACGATCGAGTTGTTCCAGTTGTCGGTTTTCGGCGCCAGATGGGTTCCAGCGATCGTCACCCAGGAATTGGGAACAATACCCGGCTCAAAGCTCGCGCCATTGACGACGCCGTTGTCGGAGATGGTTGGTGGCGGAGGTGGCGTAGTCGCCGCGGGCACCGCAATCAACAAGTCGTATATCTCTTGCCCCATACAATTGCCAGGCACGCAGCCGGGAGGTCCGTCCGGAATCTTGCTCTGATTGAAGGTCGCGCCCGCGTCGGTAGAGACGTAGAAGCTGCCCGTGTAGATGGAATCGTTGACGTATACCGTGGACGCATCGGCTGGGTCGGCCCAGATCACGCCGAAGCTTCCGGCGAACAACCCGTTCTCAAGCGGCGTCCAGGTGTCGCCGCCGTCGGTTGATTTGAGAACGGTGTTCCCCAATCCCGCCACCGTGCCTGTGGCGTAAAGCGTCGACGAAGCCGCTCCCACGGCCACCGAAGTCACTTCGTTGCTCGGAATGTTCACCTGGGTGAAGGTGGATGCGCCGTCGGTGCTTTTGAACAAAGCGCTGGACACCGAACCGCCGGTGACGGCATACCAAATGAGGTGGTTGTGAGGATCGACGTACGTGGGATCCTTGCGCGCGCTTTGAGCGACATTCGTCCAGAGATCCGTCCAAGTGTTCCCGAAATCCGTACTCTTAAAGAGGTTGTGACCGACGTTTGGGACATATACCGTCCCTGAAACTGCCGGATCCACGAAGAAAGTGTCCACTGGTACGCCGAATGGGTATGAGCTAACAGGGTTGTCCTGGGTGTTGGGTAAGATGAGCCGCGTCCAGGTTACGCCCGTATCGGTGCTCTTGTACAGCGACTCATTTTTCTGGGTATCAATCGCCGAGATGTAGATCACCTGGCCCCCGAAATCCGCAGCCAGATGGGTGGGCTGCAGGCCGACAAACGGCGTGACGGTCCAGGTGGCGCCTGCATCCGGACTGGCAAAGAACGCTGTGCCCGTTGCCGAGCCGATCATATAGATCTTCGAGGGGTTCTGAGGATCCATGGCAAGCCAATGCGCCAGGATGGGGCCCTTCAGGAACGGACTCTGAGGGAGGTTCAGCATGTTCCAAGTGGCGCCGGCGTCAGTGCTTTTAAAGAGACCGTAGCTGGCGCCCGCGTAAACCGGGTCGGCGGCGCGCAGGCCACCCGTGATGGCCAGTAAGCACAAAGCAAGAAAGGGTACAGCGCGGCGTTTCATCTAATAGGGCCTCCTCAGGACGATATAATGACCTTCAACAACACATTGCGCGAGAAGCGCTCGAAAACTGTCATGGGGAAGCCAGAGTCAGGATCAAAGACCGAAAAGCAAACCCTGGACTATTTGTTCAGCGTCACCTACGAGGAGCTTCGGCGTCTGGCGTCCACGGTCAAAAGGAGCGACGCCAGCTCTACCCTGAATCCTACCGCATTGGTGAACGAAGCCTGGTTGAAGCTGGTCAAATCGCCGCCCTTTGAGACTACCTCGCGGCTGCATTTCAAGCGAATAGCCGCTCGCGCCATGCGGCAGGTCCTGATCGAGGCCGCGCGTCGTCGCAACGCCGGTAAGCGCGGGGGCGGGGAGCTGGCCGTTGCGGTTCTGGATATTTCTGTCGGAGAAGCGGCCTTTGCCGACCAGGACGTATTGGCGCTGGAAGATGCGTTGCAAGAGCTCGAACAATTGGAGCCGCGTCAGGCCAGGCTGGTGGAAAGCCGCTTCTTTGGAGGCATGGATGTAGTGGAGACCGCCGAGTTGCTGGAAGTGTCCGAGGCCACCGTTCACCGGGATTGGAGAGCTGCCAAGGCCTGGTTGAAGCATAGGTTGTCGAAGCACAGGTTGTCTGAGCGCAAGCTGCAGTAAGTGAAATGGACACGGCGCGGCTAAATCAAATTCAAAGCCTGTTTCTGGAGGCAGCGGATCTTCCGGAAGCCGACCGGCAGCTCCTTTCTTGATGACCGTATGCGGTGGCGATGGCGACTTGCGGCCTCAGTGCTGTCTCTGCTTGAAGAAGATGCCGGAGGCGGTTCGCTGCTGGACGGCGATCTGGCCAGGTGGCCCGGCACATCCTGCAGTCGATCTCCCCGAGCTTGCACCCGCCCAAGGAGTTGGGCCCGTATCGCCTGCTGCGGCTGCTAGGCGAGGGCGGCATGGGCGTGGTCTATCTGGCCGAGCGCGCCGACATCGGGAGCCAGGTAGCGATCAAGATCCTGCGCGACGCCTGGCTTTCGCCTGCTCGCCGGGAGCGATTCGCGAGCGAACAGAGCACGCTGGCGCAACTGAATCATCCGTCCATTGCCAGAATCTTCGATGCCGACACGCTTCCGGATGGCACGCCCTGGTTCGTGATGGAGTATGTCGAAGGCGTGCCAATCAGCGCGTATTGCCGCGAGCATGATTCTTCCATTGAGGATCGTCTCCGGCTGTTTCGATCGGTGTGCGAAGCGGTGCAGTATGCGCACGGGCACGCCATCATTCATCGCGACCTGAAGCCGTCCAACATCCTGGTGAAGTCCGATGGGCAGCGTCAGTTTGCTCGACTTCGGCATCGCCAAGCAATTGGAGAGCCTCGATCAGCCAATAGAACAAACGCGCACGGAATTGCGACTGATGACGCCGGCCTACGCGGCGCCGGAACAGCTTGCGTGGGGACCCCGTCGGCGTTTTTACGGACGTCTACGCGCTGGGCGTGATCCTCAACGAATTGCTGGCCGGGCTGGCAGGATGGTCCGCCGACCTCGAAGTGTTGTGCATCACGGCGATGCACAAGGACGTCGAGCGCCGTTATCGCTCCGTCGAAGCATTGATCCGCGATGTCGATCACTACCTGGCGGGCGAGCCCTTGGAAGCCCGGCCCGACACATGGAGCTACCGGGTCGGCAAGTTTGTGCGGCGAAATCGGCGTCAGGTGATCGCTACCGCAGTGGCTATCGCCGGCGTCGCGGCGCTGATCATATTCTTTACCGTGCGATTGGCCAAGGCAAGGAACACGGCGGTTGCGGCCGTGGCTCGGGTGGAGCGCGTGCAGCAGTTCATGCTCAATCTCTTCGCTGGCGGCGATAAATCGGCCGGACCCTCCGAAGGATTGAAGGCCACGACACTGATCGACCGCGGCATCAAGGAGGCCCAGGCGCTGCAGAAAGAACCCGAACTGCAAGCCGAACTGTATCTCACGTTGGGCGGCATCGAACAGAAACTCGGCAATCTTCCACAAGCGGACACGCTGCTGAATGCCGCGCTAACCTCGCGCAATTCGGAAAGCCTGATCGCACTCGGGCTACTGCGCATCGACCAGGCCCGATTGGACGACGCCGAGCGTTTGATACGCGAAGGTTTGGCAAAGGCGAACGAAGCTCGCCCACGCGACGATCAAGCTGTTGCAAAAGCCACCGCGGCGCTTGGCAAGGTTCTGGAGGCCAAAGGCTCGTACGTTAAAGCGATTCCCGTCCTGGAGCAGGCCGTGAAGCTCCAGTCCGGTCCAGGATCCGCGCCGCTGGATCTGGCCGCCAGCCTGAAAGAACTGGCCGACACACATTTTTATGCGGGTCACTACGATCTCTGCTTGGCTCTGACGCAACGCACTTTGGCAATCCACCGGCAAGCATTGGGAGAAACACATCCTCTGGTGGCCGACGATTACATCAACCTGGGCGCTGTTGAATTCGAGCGCGGGCGCTATGCGGAAGCCGAACGATGGTACCGGCAGGCGCTCGCGATCAACGAGGGCTGGTACGGCCACGACAACCCCGAAACCGCGTCCACCTTATCGATGCTGGGCCGAGCGTTGGTTTTCGAGAAACGCTATGACGAAGCAGTGAGCCTGGTGGAGCAGGCCTTAGCCATTCAAGAGCACGTCTACGGCCCGTCGCATCCCAAAGTCGCCAATGTGCTCAATGAGCTGGGGACCGTGGCCCTGCAACGCGACAAATTTGATGAAGCGGCCGCGCGATTCAGCCGCATGGCCGACATTTACAAGTCCGCTTACGGCGAGCGTCATTACTTGTACGGTCTCGCGCTGTCGAATCTCGCGAGTGTGTATCTCGCGCAGAAGGATTACGCTCGAGCGGAGCCGATGTTCCGGCGTGTGATCCAGTGCTATGCGCAAACGTTGTCACCCACGCATCAGTTTCGCGCCATTGCGCAAATCAAACTGGGCCGCGCGCTCACGGGCGAGAAACGATATGCGGACGCGGAGAAAGAAACACTGGCCGGATACGACATCTTGCTGAAGCAAAGTAGTCCAACGGTAAGCTGGCTCCAATCCGCGCGTAAAGACTTGATCACGATCTATACAGCGCAGAACGAACCGGAGAAGGCCGAGCTTTTTCGAAAAGAGATGGCGAAAAACGGCAAGTGACTTCGCGTCTCACCACAACTGCCAATTGCCGGTGGCAAGGACGTAAACCGCAAGCATGGCATTGGTCACGGCATGCGCCGCTATGGCCTCGCTGATTCTGCCGCGCCGCTGCATTGCGAAGGCATAGATCATGCCTGCGATAGTGCCGGCTAGCCAGCGGTCGCCATGCAGGATACCGAAACCAATCGACGAAATCAGGAAGGGCGCCCAAGCGAAAGTTCGCCAGAGAACCGATTCGAAGTCGGCTGAAACCAGGCGGCGCAGCAGAAATCCGCGGAAGGCCAGCTCTTCGGCGATAGGCACGGTAACTACGGCGCCGAAAATCCGAAACGCGAGCCAGGCCATGCGCCCCGGCGTGGACGCGAAGGTAAGCTGCCAAGGTTGCTGGGCATGCAAGGAACCCGACAGCGGTTCCAGCCCGATCCAGATCAGGAAGACCAAACCGCCCAACGCCACTGCGGGCCAGCCCACGCGCCAATCCAGCGCGCGATAGGTGTCGCGAAAATACCACAGGGCCCCAGCGGCGGCAACCACTCGCAGGCCATACAGCCATTCGAACCCGTTCGACGATGCCAACCCTGCTAGCAACCCAGCCGCCAGGATCGCCAGGAACGGCATGAGATATGCCGCGGTGAGATTGGCTTCACTTTGTTCGACTATCGCAGTGGTGTCCTGCCCGGTTTTGCTGAGCCACGGTATTCGGCGCGCCGCCACGCAAGTTCCTAATGCGACGACATTAAACGCAATCCACCCGGCGTGCGAATGAAAGCCCTGCATTGCGATATCAGGAGAGCCCGCCACCCCGATTAGAACCAGCCCGGCCACACGCATCGCGTTGAACACCCAGATCGTCGCCACCCCCAGGGGAATCAACAGAAGGGCGCGCGGAAAGCGCCATTCCCGCCGAAAGAACCAGAGCCAGCCAGTGGTAAACGCGAGGATCAATCCGATCCCCTCGTATCCCGAGCACGCCGGAGCCACTTCAACGGAAAAACTATGGGTCCCGAACATCATGGTCGATGGATCGGCCTGGATTCCGGGAACAAAGGGCCGCAAGAGCACCCAGGCCAGCATTAATGTCCAGCGGGCTAATGGGTTCCAGATAGGCGTAGCGTACGCAGCTAACACGCAAGCGCCGACGCCCAGAACTAGCGCGTAAGCCCACACGTCGCCCGTTCCGCGCAGCGCGTCTCTCCAAAATGCGGGCGGCAGAAATGCGAAGGCCGCCAGGACCACCGCGGCCGCGCCGGTTGCCACCCATCCCACCACCAATAGGTCGGCCCAAATGCCATGCGGCAGGTTAACAAACAGGGTGAAGGTGAGACCCGCGAAAAGCAGGATTGCGGTGAGATGCGCCAGAAGCCAGCGCCATGCCAGGGCGGGCCCAAGAGACTGTTCGGAGATGCTCTCCAGGTTTCGCTTGCCTCGCGACTGCCAAAAAAGGAGAGCGATGATGGCCAGCGTTACCAGCAGGCGCACCTTCCAGGTTCCCAGGCTGAAGATCAAGCCCGGCAAACCGGGGGCATCCTTGAGTGCGAAGTGGGGGGTTGGTCCTGAAATCAGCAGCAGTTCAACGGCCAGCAAGCCGGCCAAGCCAGCGATACGCCACAGGGCTCGTCCCGCGGTGGCAGGTGCGGCGGCGGGCGGTGGAGGCACGGCCGCGATCTGGACTGAATCTGAAACCATCGGAAACACTTCAGCCCCGGCTTCCAGTGTTAACAAGAAGCCGGGACTTTCTCTCCTACCTGATTCTAATTGAGACGTTACGATTGCTTCTTGCGGCTGCGAATCATCAGCACCGCGCCACCCAGCAACGCCAAAGCATTGCCAGCCGAAGCGGCGTCGATTTCCGGGCAGTTCAAGGTCGGGATGTTGTTATCCCTCTGGGCTAACAGCAGGCCCCCCAGACCGACAAACAATAGTGCCATGCCGGCCGCCTTGGTGATTGATTTCATGTAACTTTCCTCCGATCGTCTAGAGCCCATTCCGGGCTGTTGCAAGGAGTGTAAATCCAGCCTCCAACCAAGTCGATGGGAAGAGTCATCGAAAGGTACCCGGCCACGCTCAACTTGTACCGGTACGGGCGGATGGGGGGTCGGTGACGGGGCGGGTTCCGAATAAGCCGGGTTGTTTAGTCAGGGAAGGGATGGGAACCCGACTCGCGCAGATCCCGGCTTACTCGAAATAGGGACGTTCCGCCACGTACGGATAGCCCCGTGTCTCCCAGATGCGATCCGTAAGCAGGCGGCTCACTATTTCTCTCGCTCGGCAAGAAATAAGATCCGACTGCCGGTGTATGTCATCTTTCCCTGGTACAGGACTAAGTAACGCGATGAATAAAACAAATCGGAAGGCTTGGGACTTCATCTAGCGACTGAAGGAGTGGAACAGAAATGAGCAAACGTTTTTACATCTTCGGACTGATCGCGGCGCTCTTTTACCTGGGTTCGGCCAGCGCGCAATATCCCATCATGGACAGTGTCGCCAACAAGATCATCATGAAGTACCAGACCTCTACCTGTGAGCAGCTGTATCAATCGAAAGCTCAAAAGCAGCAGCCAGGTCCCGGGGAGCAGAAGGCGATACAGATGCTGCACAACGATCCGCAGATGCTCTGCGGCGTTTATCAGCAAAGTCGCGCCTCCTATTGCCACCAAGATGTTCCAATGCGGCATGATTCCATAATCGCTGCTGCAAGACCGAAGGAGCCATCATGATCAGAACTAGATTTCCAAACTCGATCGGTTGGCTTGGGTTGGCCCTGATCCTGTTTACGGCGTCCGCACTCGCGCAGAACCCAGTGAAGGTTGCCGCCGACGCAGGGCCAGCGCTGGAGCCGAAGGCGATTGACATCCTCAAAGCCGCCAGCAGCCGCCTGGCCGCCGCTCATTCGATGACATTTACGGCGGCTGTCAGTTATGAAAGCCCCACGCGCCAGGGTCCACCGCTGGTCTATGCAACGGAATCCGAAGTCACGCTGGTGCGCCCCAACAAATTGCGGGTAATTACCCCCGGCGACGGCCCGGCGTCCGAGTTCTATTACGACGGCAAAGTCATGATGGCCTATGCTCCCGCCGAAAATTTGGTCGCGGTAGCCGATGCCCCGCCCACCATCGATGCCACGCTCGAAGCTGCTTTCAGCATGGCGGGCATTTATTTCCCCTTCACGGACGTAATCGTGACCGATCCCTACAGGGACCTCTCCGACGGACTGACGCTCGCGTATTACGTGGGCCAATCTCGCGTAGTTGGTGGAATCACCACGGATATCGTTGCGTATATCACCAACGGTGTCTTCATCCAGGCCTGGATCGGGGCCGACGACAAGTTGCCGCGCATCCTGCGCGCCATTTACCTGGACGACAAGCTGCAGGAGCGCCACATCCTGGTACTGTCCAATTGGAAACTGGATCCTGACGTCGCGCCGGATGTTTTCGGCACTCCCGCCGCCGCCACCGCCAAGCACATCAAGTTTGCCCATCCCAGTGCTCCTCCGCCGGGTGCAATGTCTCCCGTAGGCGGCGCAATAACGAAGCCATAGCAGTAGAGGTAAAGGAAAACTATGAAAAAGATCGTGATTGCGAATCTTCTGGTCACAGTGCTGGCCTGCAGGCCAGTATTGGCCTGGTCGCACGCGGGCGGGTATACCGCCGGTGCGTCACATAATGATTACGGTGGCAGTTCGGCGCATGCCGAAGGAGTTGGCAGCACCCACACCAACGCCGCCGGCGGCAACACCACGCACGTCGATGGGGAGGGCACAACCCACAGCAGCGCGGCCGGAACCAGCTCGACGCACTATCAAGGCGCCGACGGCGGCTATTCCACTCATACCAATCAATACGGTGACACCACTACGGGCAAGGCCGGCTTTGGTGCAGTTACTACGACGCCAAGCGGAGCCGCGGCCTACCATCCTCCGGAAACAACCGCCTATCCCGCCGGTTACCATCCCCCAGCCGGCTATCCGGCCGATTATCACCCACCCACAACCTATCCGGCCGGCGCTTACGCTTACCATCCGCCCACGGTCGTGAATAGCTACTCAACCGGCTGCTATAACTGCGGCGGCTGGTCGGCCGGTGCAGCCGCTGTCGCGGGAGCAGCAGTGGGAGTAGCAGCCGGGGCGGCAATTGCCTCCGCCAACAGCAGTGCTGCCGCCGCGAACGCTTATTCCGCCGGCGTCGCTGCCGGTGCGGCCAGCGCCGCATATGCGATGGGCCAAGTGGTTGCGGTGATTCCAGCGGGCTGCGTTGCACAAGTCGTCCAGGGCCAGACCTACGACATATGCGGCAACACCTGGTTCAGCCCGGCTTACGGAGCGAACGGCGTTTACTATCGGGTGGTGCCGGTCCCTTAATGCCATGAACCAGAACCAAAATCATTTCACTCTCACTTTTCCCTTGAAGTCGCCTGCCGACGCCAAAGCAGTAGCGGACGAGCTTCCGCCGCTGATGCCGGGGTTCTTCAAAGTAGAAGACAGCATCGGGACCATTCACTACTCGCGTTTTACCGTCCTGAGCGACAAGACGCTGCTTTTCCTGGCCGATTTCGACGGGGAATTCGCACCGCTGATGGCCGACCTCGCCAAACTTGCTGGCCCCGTGTTCGACGCAATCTTCCAGCACGTGGATCGTCCGCCCGCAACGCCCGTCGCAGCGAATGCGGACGCCTTTGTGGAATGGGCCGCCGAGCATCTCCTTCATCCCCTGAATCTTTACACCGCCTACCCCGGCGTCACGGTTAAGCAGGTAAAGGCTTTAGCGGCCGCCGCCGACGTTACTGGCGCCGGCGAACTGAATCCGTTCCTGGTGATCCTGCCTACCAAATCAAGAATCGCCTTCTTCGAGACGCAACTGTTATTGCGCGCCAGAGGACACGGGATCACAACGGACCTGGACACCGTCGGAACACCGCACTTCGCTCAGTTTGTGCCCCTGGAAGACGATCAGATCGGTTTCTTCACCGTCTACGATGGCGACTTCGACAAGTACATCGCCGATTTCACCAAGAACATCGGGCAGGTATTCGATCTCCTATTCAAATTCACGAAGGGCGCCCCGCCCTCACCCTGCCGAAAGCACCTGCAGGAGTTTATCGACTTCGCCTCTGGCGCCAACCGCGCTCCCATCGGGTTCTATCAGGCGTATCCAGGATTCTCCGTTCAGGACATCCACGCCCTGATCGCCGATAGCCTGGCTCAAACCAGCGCAGGCGGTAAGCCCCGTGGCGGAGCTACGGCGGCGTAAGGCTACAAGTTGCAAAGGACAATTCGAGAGGAACAATACCCATGAAACGCATCCTGGCTGTTTCTTTGTTGATACTGATCGCGGCAGCTGTGGCTGTCGGGCAAGACCCCGGGTGGCCCCGTCAAATTACGACCCAAGCGGGTACTCTCATTTACTACCAGCCGCAGGTTGATAACTGGCAGAATTTCTCTGAACTCACCTGGCGGATGGCCTTTTCGATAACTCCCACTGGCGGAAAGCAAATGGTCGGCGTCGCGGAGATGCAAGGCCACACGGACGTCGACAACGACAACAAATTGGTGCATATCACCAATCTTCAGGTAAACAGCACGAACTTCCCATCCTTGGATCCCGCTATCGCCTCCCAGATGGATCACTTGGTGAGAACGTTCATGCCTCCCACAGTCACAATATCCCTGAATCGGTTGGTGGCTGTTGTTCAAAAGGCGGATACCGTGCCCTCGGTGCCGGTGAACAACGATCCACCGGTAATCGTCGTCGCCTACCAGCCGTCGGTTCTCCTGGGCGTGGATGGCGACCCAAGCCTCGCCGAGATCCCCAAAACCAATTTGAAATACGTCGTCAACACCACTTGGCCGCTCTTTTTCGAGAAGGACGGATCCCATTACTACCTCCTGGTTGGCCAGCGCTGGATGACAGCGCAGAGCTTGGATGGACCGTGGTCGGCTACTTCCAAGCTTCCGAAAGACATGTCCAAGATCGTGAAGGAGCCCCAGTGGGCCGCAATCAAAGCGATGGTTCCACCCCCGGCCACCAGCGCCGTGGTTCCGCAGGTCTTCTATAGCAACCGGCCCGCGGAAATCATTCTGTTCGACGGCCAGCCCATCTACTCGAAAATTCCGGGTACCCAGCTGGTGTATTCGACGAACACGCAGGCCTACGTCTTCCTCTACACGGCGACGAATCAGTTCTTCTATCTGACCGGCGGCCGATGGTTCAGCGCCCCCGCCCTCACTGGGCCGTGGACTTTCGCGACTCCGAGTTTGCCCGCCGACTTCGCGCAGATTCCAATGAGTAGCCCGGCTTCCGTGATTTTGTCCTCGGTCCCAGGCACGGAAGAGGCCAAAGACGCTGTCCTGTTGGCACAGATTCCCACCACCATGACGGTCAATCAGTCGGCTGCGGCAAACGTGAAAGTCGTCTACGGCGGGGAGCCCCAATTCGTGCCCATCACCGGGACAACTCTCTATTACGCCAGCAACACGCAGGACAAAGTGATCCAGGTGGGCGACGTCTATTATCTCTGCCTGCAGGGTGTTTGGTTCAACTCTGCAAATCCACAAGGACCCTGGACGGTTGCCAGTTCAGTCCCTCAAGTGATCTACACGATTCCACCGAGCTCGCCCGTTTACAACGTCACGTACGTCACCCAAACCGTGGTCGCTGGCAATGTTCAATCCAGCTATACAGCGGGCTACATGGGAGCATTCGTGGTAGGAGCCGCGGTGGGCGCCATCATTGCCAGCGGCAGCGGTTATTACTATCCGCCGTACATCTACCATCCTCCGTACGGGTATGCCGCCTATTATCCGTATCCAGCTACCTATGGAGCATACGGAGCCTATGGATCTTCAGCCGTCCATTACAACAGCGCGACCGGGGCCTACGGTGTCTCCCAAACTGTCTCCGGTCCCTACGGATCGGCGACCCGGGGGGCTTCCTACAACCCATATACTGGAACGTCCACTCACTACGCCTCGGCGTCCACTGCCTACGGCAGCAGAAGCGCAGCAAGCGCTTACAATCCGTACACCGGAACGTACGCGGCTACCAAACAAGGCTCCAGTCCCACCTCGCAATGGGGCAGTTCCGTGGTTTCGAACGGCAACAAGTCGGCTTACACACAGCACTATTCCACCGCGCAAGGCACCGTAGCATCCGCGCAGGGGTCGGCGGGCGGAAAAGCTGTTGGAACGAGCACGGCTTATGGGAATGCGGGCGTCGCTAAGACGGCCAACGGCGACATGTATGCCGGGAAAGACGGAAACGTTTACAAAAACACCGGCTCGGGATGGCAGAGCTACAACAACGGAAGCTGGAATTCGGTGAACAAGCCTACCCAGACCTCTGCGCAACAGAGCGCGCAGTCATACAAGTCCAACGGCGGTCAAAGCGCCCAAAGCAGTTTCAACAAATCGGGTGCCGGCTCATCCTCTCAAATGCAAAGCTTGCAGCAGGAATCGCAGAACCGGCAGCGAGGCGAACAGGCCAGCCGGAGCTCCGGGGGCGGCAGCCGATGGGGCGGCGACGGCGGCGGTCGTTTCGGTGGTGGAGGCGGTGGAGGCCGGTTTGGAGGCGGCGGTGGCGGCGGATTTGGAGGCCGAAGGTAGGGTGAGCCAGGGAACCAAGGTAGACGCGCCGCCGGCCCACGAAAGCGGCGGCTTCTTTCGCCGGCTGTTTGACCGAGCTAAGCCTGATGCCCATTCGGAACAGAGCGCGAAGTCCGCCCTCGCACTCGCCGATATTCAGGGCTTCATCCTGCGCGGATACCGGATGCCCATGGTGCGGCATTTTTTATTAACAGTGGGTGTCCCGGCGGAGGCGCGCAAGCTGCTTGGGCGGCTCGTCAGCGGCGACGAGTCTGATGCTCCGCAAATCACCACCGCCGAAGACTGGCATGTCGGATTCGAGCCGGGACCGGGCGATAACCTCTCCGACGTCCCTCGCAACAAGCCCGATTACTGCCTGAACCTGGGTATCACCTGGCCTGGACTAATCGCCCTCGAAATCAAAGAGCGCACCCCGGCGCTCTCCTTCAAATCCTTCGGCGCGTTCACGGCAGGCGCAGCCGAGCGATCGGGACTGGTAGGCGATACCGGAGCAAGTGGGCCGCAAAATTGGATCGGTGGCTTCGGCAAGGGAAGCGATCACGTATTGGTGACCCTGCACGCCATCAGTCCGGATGCGATGACGAGTTATAGCGACCGGCTGTCTGCTTTGTTCGCCGCAGGCGGCGCTTTTCGCGAAATCTGGCGCTGCGACGGAATGGCGTGGACCGACACCGTGGACGGAAAGCCCGGCTTCACGCACAAGGTTCCGTTCGGTTATACGGACGGCGTCAGCGTGACCACCATTCGCGGCGGTCCCGAACGATATCCGGTGGATCACCAGCAGCCCTGCGAACCCTGGCTTTTCGTTTTGCAGGACGAAGCCGAGAATTATTTTGTGCCGGAGCCTCGGGAACTCGGTCTCAACGGCAGCTTTGCCGTCTTCAAAATGATTCAGACCGACGTTGTTGGATTTGAGAATTTCCTGCAGTCCAACAAAGACAAGATCGACCCGGAACTGCTTGCGGCAAAGATGTGCGGACGATGGCGCAACGGTACTCCTCTGGCCTTGTCGCCTGATACCGACAGCGGCATCTCGCCCGACCAGCTCAACAACTACGAATACGTGAACTCAGATGGTTCAGGCGATCCCGCAGGCCTGCGGTGTCCCGTGGGCGCGCATATGCGCCGCGTAAATCCCCGCGGCCAGCCCGTGAGCGGTCAAGGCTTGCCCGGCGGCAGCAACAATACCCACCGGCTGATTCGTCGCGGGCTGCCCTACGGGCCCACCTTTGATCCGGCTAAGCCATATGACGGAATCGAGCGCGGGCTGCTCGGCTATTTCATCAACTCCAATATCGAGAACCAATATGAGTTCGTGCTAGGGCATTGGGTCAATGACAGCGAATTCGCAGGGCAGGTGAGGCTGAACCCGAAATCGAAGGATCCCATGATTGGCACGCAGGACCCTGCGGAAAGCGTTTTCGTAATTCCGCAAGCCAATGGCGCGCCGCCCATCAAAATCACGGGATTCTCAAGCTTCACCACCACCAAGGCCGCCGCGTACTGCTTTCTGCCGAGCGTGACCGCCATCAAATTCATGGCCGGCATCAGTTAGGAGATTTCTCATGTTGTTTCTGACTAAGTACTTCGGGGTGACCGGTAGTGACCTGGATCGTAACCTCGGCGCCGAGCCTGCCTGCATCGCTGAGATTGTCGAAAAGGTGCTCCTGATGCAAGCGCAGGCTGCCGACAAAGACCACCGGCGGCTGGGTCGCGGAACGCACGCGAAAGGTGTCACTGTGCGCGCGCAATTCGAAGTTTTGGATATCACTGCTTTGCGCGACGGCCCCGTGGCTGCTCGGCTCGCCCAGGGTATGTTCCGCGGCCCGGGCGTATATCCGGCCACTGTTCGTTTCGCAAATTCAGACTCGCGTGTGAAATCCGACTTCAAGCCAGACGTCCGATCCTTATCGTTCGCCGTGGACCTTACCCGGGATGGCACAGTTGTTCCTGACGGGAAAGATGGCCGTCAGGATTTTTCGCTGCAAAGCGCGCCGATTCTGCCCATCAACGACGCGCCTGCGTTTCTGGCCATCACGAAACTACTAACGGCATCCAACCCCGCCGCGGGCCTGTGGTCTCTGCCGTTCAAGGACAAACTGCGGGTGCTAAGGACCCTCACATTGCTGCAGTCTCAGCTGCACCAGAAAATCAAACCGTATCAGCAACTGCGCTACTGGAGCAACACGCCGTTTCGCCACGGACCGATCGGTGTTGTGAAGTACTCGGCTACTCCCTCGTCCGACAATCCAGCGCAGGTACTGCAAGAAAGTAACCCGAACGGGTTGAAGGACGAATTGGTCCGGCATGTGCAGGAAGATAGCAAGATGAGCGGCTTCGATTTTGGAGTGCAGTTGCTCGACACCGATCGGATGACCTATGGAGGAAAGCGGCAGGACGCCAACTTCTGGATCGAAAACGCCAGCGTCAAGTGGCCCGAGGAGGAAGCGCCTTTCCACACCATCGCGCGGCTGACGCTCCTGGCAAAATCAAATCTTTCGGCCGAGGCCGCCGAAGCGACATATATCGATGTCACGGCGAACTCCACCGCCGACACCACGCCCCTGGGGAGTATTAATCGCGCCCGCTGGCAGGGAGAACGGGCCAGCAGAGAAGCCCGTATGCTAGCCAAAAATGGCGCGGGAAAGCCTAGTCCCAGGTCCGCGGCTTACGCCGGCTGAAACAACTATGGCCTGGGACCGGGCGCCGTGCATCGCCCCGATTCCAGGCCATAGCCGTTTCGAACAAATTATATTTAGTTGACGCCCGCCGTTCCCTTCCAATCGATCACATCCATCAGTTTCCAGGCGTTCTGGTTGAGATCGAGCTGTAGTTGGCCCTCTTTGTCGATGACTAGCATTGCAGCGGGATACAGCAGGCCCGTACTCTTGCTTTTGTCCGTATCATTCACATCAAATTCGCCGGCAGTCAGATTGAATTGCTGGGAATTGGTATCCCAGAAGGCTTCGCCGAACGTGATTTGACGGTTGGTGACGAAGCGAATCTTCCGCCCGGTGGGGGTTGGGATCATTCTTATGTAGCTGCAGTCGTAACCCAGAGTCCCCGTAATTTCGATGTGTCCGACCGATTTCATTTTCCCGAGAGCGTTGACCAATCCCTGGTCTTTGCCTTTGTTGAATGCCTGAACCAGCATTTGCTTGTCTGCCGGGGTGGAGAAATCGTAAATATTTAGCGTGATTCCGATCACTTGTCCTAGCTGGGTTCCAGTACCCATGGCACTGGCTTCGATCGTCTCGTTTTTGACCCTGTCGGCGGACCAGCCTGGAATCCCAGTTAACAGTACGCTGGCCGTGAGCAGACCCTTCGCGACGAAGCTGCAGAGATGACGATGCATTTCACTTTTCCTTTCTTGACTCCAACCAAACAGTCGATCCTGAACCTCGTCACTTCTTTGTGACATGGAGTTTGGCGCTGTGGTGATGACGCCGTTACACCGAACGATTCTTTTTTGTGGATGTTCTAGAATTTCCAGCCACCAGTCTTTAGAATTTCCAGCCTAACGACGTGCTGGTGCCGAAATCGTTCTTCGGACTGTCGGCCGGCGGCTTCGTGTCGTGGTTTTCATACACGCTGAACTTCCAATAGAAGTTCCTGAGGATCTCGTATGTCAGATCGGCCTGCACGCCAAAGCGCACCCGCCCTAGGGTCGTGAGATTAGGGAACGCATAAGCTTGCCCGGTAAATTGCAGTGTCTTGAACGCGTACTTCGAGAAAATCGTACGAATCTGCGCCTCGGCTTCCCGTGTCCGCGATTGGGGGCCCGCGTTGGCGGAGTAGTTTTCATTACTGAAGACTGCTCCGACCAGCATCTGAAGTGACGACGTGGATCTCCGAATCAAGTCCCTGCCTATGCCGCCGCCAGTACTCGTTCTGAGGTTGAGATCCTGCTGCTGGCTGTTTAGCAAGTCAAACGTTGCTCCGGCGAACCAGCGCTCGCTCAAGTCCTTGATGTAGAAGAAATCCAGCGTGTTGCGCCCCGAGGTCTTCGCTCCGTTCTGGCGGTTGAAGACGGAGCTCCCGTTCAGGTCGGCGGCCCACTTCTGGGCGCGGTAGCCAACATCCGCTGAAACGTTAGCCTGCAGGGCATCCGTGCCGCCAGTGAAGCCGAGTCCGAAATCCACTGACCCCGTCAGTTGTGCCGCGAAGCTATCTTCCACCGGTATGATACTGACCACCTCGGATTTAGGCGTCTCAACCGGTCCCTGAGCGGATTCGATTGTGACGTAGTCGGCCGCCTGCTCGGTGCCGGACGGCTTTTCGATCAGGCCCTTCGGCCGTTTACCGTTAGTCAGGAACACAAAGTATTGATCTTTGCTCTCCACGTGGTCCACGCGCGCCCAATCCAACTGAACGGACTCGACCATATAAGCAGACTTGAAGTAAAGGACGCCGTTTTCCAGTTTCTTGATTTCCCCGGTGAACTTGTCGCCGTTCTTCATGACCACCACATCGTCCTTCTGTTTGGCGTCCCCGTGCGCGACGGTAAGGGCGCAAGCTAGAACGATTCCCATCGCGCGAAGCGTCAAAATCGCGGCTGGGCTTAGGCCTTGCGACATAGGACGCTCCACGCCACCTCAGAATCCGACGCGGCCTACTCGAACTAGCGCGGAGTAATCGGGTGACTGGTTGGCTGCCTTGCCGGCGGCGTTGATGTGCTCCCTTTGCTTCAACACCGGAAACGGAAGGCCGCCGGTAACCAGGCGGTTTCTGTCATAGAGCAACTCGTCCAAGGTGCCGTTCAGGATGAACTGATAGTTCCAGGGCTGAGGATTGGACACGTCGGAGGAAATCGGTTTATCGAGCGTGGTTGTACAGTTCCGGGTCAGTGCGTTGTACCACTCGGGCTGCGTTCTCAGCTTGTTCAGGTAGTCAACATAGGTGAGAAAGATAACCCGGGCTGTTTCAGGGGGCAGGCGGATACGGTACAAGTAGACTTCTTCATCGGTTCGGTAGTTGGTGCGCAATCGAATGACATCCCGTTCATCGGCGGTGATGAAAACCAGTTCGTACTGGCGAAAAAAGCCAAGAAATGCCGAGTAGGACTGCCCCGCCTTGTATCGCGCCTCGATCGAGAATGCGATGTGATCGTTGTCCCCGAACGCAAAGCTGAGAATCGGGTGGCTGATCCAGCGCGGGCCCCAGTTCGTCAGGAACATGTCGACGGAGCGAATCTGTGAAAGATAGACCGTCTTATCGCTCCAGCAGTTTGAATACTCGGTTTCGGTGCGGTAATCGCAGTTGCGGTAGTTGTGGATCACGACGCGATCTCCGTCCATCTCAACCCAGGCGGTTCGATTCACGTCGGCTCGCCAATTGGCATTATTTGAAGGGCTTAAGCTGAACCACCACGTCACGACCATGCAGAAGCCCGCCAGGCACAAAACCCCGGCCCATAGCCATGGCCGCACTTTTACCAGGACTGCGATGACGCCCAAGGTGTAGATGGAGGCCATCGGAACGCGCCAGCCGTCAATACGAATATCAACGTATAGCGCCGCTATCGCCCACAGTGTAAGCACAGCGAGAATAAACCATACAAGAGTTAACCCGATGGCTCGTAATGCGCTCAGCCAGAGGGGCCGTGGGGCGCTAAGAAGACTGGAATTCGTCGGGTTCATGGCATCGCGGACTCTAGCCAAAGTGCCACTCGCTTTTTAATCGCAATTAAAAAATCCTGCCGAGCTGGAAGTAAATCTTATGATGTCCGCTCTCTCCATACGCTCCCGCCAGGAAGAGTGGGCCGAAGAGCGTGTTGATTACAACACCCCCATTCACATCCCCGGGGACGCTCGGGTTAGACACGCCCAGAAAAGCCGGGCCGTACGGCTTTGCCACTTCGGCGAACGCCAGGATGTATATTTTCTCGCCAAAGAGCGGGTTGATCTTGCCAATCTGACGGATGTACCCAGCGCGGAATAGGAAATACTGGTTCGTCAGGATTTCGTTTGTACCGTACGCGCCCAGGCGCAAACCGCCTCCTAAGGAGAACTCCGGGATTCCGCCTTGATGGCCAAAAGTACTGCCGCCTTCAGCACCCACGAAGATAGATCCTGTTTTGCTGATTCTCTTGAAAACCAAACCGTTCAATTGCGCCGCTGAGAATCCGCCATGGACATCCACCGAATGGTCGATGTACTGATAGGAGCTGTTCAGATATTCTCCGCTCATGGGGATCACGGGGTTGTCCACGGCGGTCAGATTGTATTGAATCGAAGACGCGCTCAACTGTCCGCTGCCGGTGGGCAAGTCCGGTGCACCCACTCGAAGATTCGCCCTTTCATATCCCATGGTGTATCCAACTCGGAACTCGCTATAGCGGCTGAACTGATACCCGATATCGAATTCCCCGGCGACATGGCCGATCCCGTACTCGGCCAGCTCTTTGCCTCGTGAGTAGAGGTCTATAGGGCTGCTGGTTGCCACTATCCTGGGCGCGTAGAACCATTGGCTCGCGGCCGTGAAGGGCTTATAGTATTCGGAATTGATCCCGTAGACGGAACCTGCACTGACGTCGGTGCGCCACTCGGATCGGAATCCTCCCACATCCATGACGGTGAGCCTGGCGCCTAGCGTGAAACGGACATTGTTGTATTGCGATCCGTCAATCAAAATGCCAGGCTTCAGGGTAGGCGGAGCATAGCTTTTCTCTTCAGTGTCAATCAGCAATCCATCTTGGCCGTCACGCTGAACCATTTGGTAGTTGAGCGTTGAGAACCGCCCCGTCCCGGTGGCGATAATAAGATCGTTTTCCAGCTTAGGCGGGTCCAGCGGCTTCCCGGCTTCCGTCTTGAGAGCCTTCTGCAAAGCGCTCGACAGTTTCGGGTCGGCTCCCGTAACTTCAACGAATTGCGGAGTTGGCACAGTGGTAATGCGGCGGGAATTGCGCGAGGCCATGTATTCCTGCCATGCGGCATCATTGATGGCGAGCCGGGACAACATGGAAGCCTTCTTGACTGCTGCCTCATAACCTTTATCAGCGATCTTGTCGGCGTCGTTGTAATCCAAGGACGTGTAACCCTTCAGATCCACGGACACCAAAATGTCGGCGACCTCGATATTGTGCTTTTCGTTGGCCGCGATCATGACCGTAACGGTGCGGCCCAGGACGCTGAATACGGATTGCGAGGACTTCGGAGTAAATGGCACCGAGTCGTCCAGGTAGATCGCAATCACGATGTCGGCGCCCATGGCTTTCACCACGTCCACCGGCATGTTGTCCATTAAGCCGCCATCGACAAAGATTTGGCCATCCTTCGAGACCACTGGCGTGAAGATCGCCGGAAGAGACATCGTCGCCCGAAGAGCGTCAGCCAGAGAGCCATCTTTGAAGACATGCGGTGAGCCTGTCACTAAGTCGGTGGCAACGCAGCGGAATGGAATAGGCAGATCGTCAAAGCTCTTGATAAAGGAATAAGGGAGTGCGGCGCGGTCCAGGATCATCCTCACCTGCTGGCCGGAGTTTAAGCCGCCAGGGAAGCTGAGCCCACTCTTCAGCCCCAACTCAATGTCATTGGGATAAGCGCGCTGATCTTCCTTTCGGCGGTAGGAGAGATCCCGAAAAGGAATCCGGCCTCCCAAGACGTCGTCCCAGTTGATCGACTTCATGAGCGCGCGGATCTCCGCGGGGCTGTTTCCGGTGGCATAAAGGCCTCCTACAAGCCCCCCCATGCTCGTTCCGGCCACATAATCGACAGGAATATGGTTCTTTTCCAGCCATTCCAGGACGCCGATATGGCCCAGACCCAAAGCGCCGCCGCCTTCAAACGCGACCCCGATTTTTGGACGCTTCGGCGCTGCGCCGTCCTGGGCGCTGGCGCTCGCAAGTGCAAGTAAACTCAGAAATATCCGTGGTAGTGTAGTTGTCATTTCTCCGCGCCAATTGTAGCTAAAGTCCCCATTCCCAAAGAGATGATGACGGGAACCCGCATGGCGGCGGAATTTTTTCCTGCGCTTAGCGGCGGGGGTCAGGAACGGCGGACAACTGCGGGCCGGCGCGCCACAGGCGGTAGCGGACTTCGACGCCATCGGGCACGTAGACTACGAACGGGAGGCGGCTGTTGTAGCCCAGGATGGTCTCGCCGCCCAAGCTAATGAATCGATTGACTTGCGGGGCGGCGGGATCGACAGCCATCAGGGTTCCCGCCAGGGGACCGAGTTTGCTGAGAACGTAACGATTGTAGCCCCAGCCCGGAATGCTCACCGTCTCGAGAGTGCCACCGAAGAAGTAACGATTTTGGGCATCGATTTTTACAATCTTGCCGATGATTAGCTCCACCTTTAGGTTAGACTCGTCCTTCTCCTTTGGAAGGCGAATGACATAGCGGGTCATGCCCTCCTCGGCCGGAGGAAATGCTTTCATATCATCGGCCGCAGAGGCGATCGAGACGAAAACGACCATGCTGAGCGTGATGGATACCCGATACATGAGATCTAACTCTATCCAATTGGATAGACGGTTTATATGTGCCGCTCGACTTCATTAATTCACTGGCAGAATCGGGGCAATCGTGATAGGCTGAAGGCCTTACTTGGCCTCCAAAAGCCGGCCAAAATCTTAGGCTAACCTTCACGCTACGCGTCGCCCTTTGGGAGGAGGGGATCACGTTCTCGCTGGTTCGTTGTTATGTCCAAACGCTCTAAGAAAAAGGATTCGAGCATCGCGCTTTTGTGCTCTTGTGACGGTCTCATTACACAGGTGTTGCACGACGGTTTGGGATTGCCGGAACCACTCGTGCCGGGAGTCGCTTTTAGTGAAATTCTGAAGCCTGGGAGTGTCGAAAAAGGCCGCAAATTCCTGAAAGCCGTTGAAACCAAGGGCGTGTTCGATGGCTGCCAAATGGATATTGTCGCGAACGGTGGAACTAGCCGGCTTTACTTCACGGGCGTCCTGGAAGGTGACCGGTTCGCTATTGTAGGCGTACCCGACGAAATGCCTGTCGCGGTGACCAGTCTTCTCGGCGAGCTCCTGGCCGGAAGAAACAGCGAAGATATAGCGGAAATTGCAGTGCGAGCACTGCTGAACGAAAAACGCGAGCAAGATCGAGACCTGGATTACCGTCAGTTGATCCGCCTGAATCAGGATCTCTTAAGCGCCCAGCGCGATCTGACCCGCAAGAATGTGGAACTGGCCAGAGGCATGGAAGCGAACGCGCTTTTGCTTCGGGCGGCCACCCATGACCTCCGGCAGCCGGTCGGCACCATATTGGTCTATAGCGAGTTGCTTATCGAGGAAGCTCTCAGCACGATGGGTGAGGAGAGCCTGGAATTTATCAAGGCAATTCACGCGTCCACCGAATTCATGCTGCGTTTGCTAGACGACGTTGTGGACTTCTCTGCCGATGAAGCTGGGCTGCCACAACTCCTTGAGTCCGCCAGCCTGGTCCAGATTGTCCGGCAGAGTGTGTCGTTCAGCCGTCCGCTGGCTGAGCAAAAACAGACGAAACTGGTTTTGCGCCATAAGGGACAGCTTCCCACGGTGAAGGCTGATGCGCTGAAGTTGGCCAAGGTCTTCAACAGTCTGATCGAGTGTGCGGTCCAGTATTCGGAAACCAACGCCGAAATCGAAGTGCAGGTCGCTCAAAAGCATAAAACGGCCCTAGTTTCGGTTCGAACCGATGGTCCAGGCATCCCTCCCGATGAACTGCCGGATTTTTTTGTGCCTTTCCAGAAACGCCGCATGCGAATAACCGCCGGGGAACCCAGTACCGGGCTGGGACTCGCAATTGCAAAGCGCATTGTGGAATGGCATGGCGGCCAGATCGAGGTCAAGATTGGCGATGGCAAGACCGTCGCGTTTCATGTCTCGCTGCCCTCCGACCCGGAATTCCCAACTCCTCCAGCCGCAAATATCTTACAACCCGTAGAACTTTAACTCATCAATCGGTTTGAATCTGCGCCTAAGTCTATTGTGAAGCCACAGGCGGGCCAACCCCATGGCAGGGCGGTCGCTGGACGGACGAATTGATCGGACGAGTTCAACTACTAACTAAATCGCAAGGGTTTGACGGGGGCTCAGGCACTGGCCGGTTTCTGACCGGAACGCACGCCTTTCAGTGGTGTGCGCTGGCTCTCTTTGGAGGATTGCTCGCGGACGCAGCAGGCAGCGTTTGGGCGCCCCGGCTTGGCGTTTGGGCCTATGTTCTTCCCAATGCCTACTATATCGGAATCCTATTCGGCGGCATCAGCTTCGGGCAGAGGGGTGGTCTCGTTACAGCCGCGTTGGCTGGCGTATGCCATTTGGTGGTCATGATCTTCGGGCCGAGGACCCCGCTCCTGGGGTGGGGAGAATTGGCCGGTTTCCTCCTGGTAGGGCTTGTCGCCGGATTCATTGGGCAAAGCCGAGCGAGCGCCGGGGAATCTGAAAGAGAAGAAAAATCGCCAGCGGTCGATCCAACTCCCAGGCCAACCTATGGCTCCGCCTTGGCGCCCTATGGGGAACTCACTCCCACGCTCATGCATGAACTGCGGACGCCGCTGGCCAGCATCGAAGGCGCGGGATTTGTATTGGAAGATTCCTCCTTGCCGGAGGAAAAGCGTCAAGAGTTCGTGGCGATCATCCTGAAGGAGTGCCAACGGCTGGACCGGCTGGTCGGCTTAATCGATGCTTCCCGTCCGCGTGTGGAATACCGGGAGATGGATGTGTCATCCCTGTTGGATGACATTATCCGGTCCGCCGAGGGCAGATCCGACGCCGTTGCGCACCCGCTGAGAAAGGCGGTCCGCCCCGACTTTCCGCGTATCGTGGGCGATCGAGAACAACTCCGGCAAGTGCTAATGAACCTGACCCTGAATGCAATGCAGGCTACACCGCCTGGCCACGAAATCGTACTCTGCGCTTACTTGAGCGACGATCAAGTGGTCATTGAGGTCATCGATCAGCGGCTCGGCGTGGGCGAGGATTCTTTAGATTCCATGCTGGACCGTTCCTCCCCCAACGAGCACTGGCGAATTCAAGTGGCAAGCGCGCGCCAGGTGGCCTTGCAGCATGGTGGTTCGGTGAAGGTGAAGCGCAACGACAAGAGCGGAATCACAACTTCCATCGTTTTACCCGGAACCGGAAAATGATGATACTAGGGTGATGGCTTCACAAACGCGTTGCGGTTGCTCAGGATTATCCGACGAACTTCTCGGCAGGCGGGGTTTTCTATATGGGTTGGCTGGCTTAGGGTTGAGTGCGGGCCTTCTGCCGGCGCGGGCATGGGCGCAAAAGCCGGCGTACGAAGCCATGCTGCTTTCCTGTATCGATCCGCGCCTGGTCGATCCGGTATATAGTTATATGCACAAGCGTGGGCTGAATGGTAAGTATAGTCAGTTCAGCATTGCAGGCGCCGCGATCGGCACGGAAGCGAAAGCGTTCGAAACCTGGCACCAAGCCTTCTGGGACAATCTGGCAACATCGATCGAACTGCACAAAATCAAACGGGTGATCGCGATCGACCATCGTGATTGCGGTGCGGCGCGAATCGCCTACGGGCCGGAGAGCATCGCGAATACAGCAGTGGAAACCGAGACACACAAGAAGGTAATGGCGGCGTTTCGGAAAGAAGTGGGGCAGCGGCAGCCGCGCCTGCAAGTGGAGACCGGCCTCATGGCGCTGGATGGCAGTATCGAGATGTTTACCTGACCGGATTTCTCAGGAGAAAAAGGGACAATGCAACTGCAAAAAACGAGCTTGACGATTTTGGCCATGTGCTGCGTGGGCGCACAAATTGGCGCCGCCCAGGGCCCGAAGTCCATGTCCGAGTTGCCGCAGACCTATTCAGCGACGGCCTTTGGCCAAGCGGGCGCTATTGCCGGCAAAAGCTTTGGGCTTACGATTTACATCGACGGCCTGACCGGCGACCAAGATGTACAGGATTTCGCGGCTACTCTGAAAAAGAGCGGCCAGAACGCACTGGTAAGCGCTCTGGAAAAGACCAAAGAGGTGGGCCGGCTTTCGCCCACCGGCTCGGTAGGCAGCAGTTTTCGAATCGTACGAATGCGGGCGGTTCCGGATGCGGGATATCGCATTATCCTGGCTACCAACCGCCCCATTTCGTTCCCCGAGCTAATTAACGGAACCCGCTCGAGGGATTATCCGATTGGGATCGTGGTGCTCAATGTTGACAAGAACGGCAAGGGCACGGGGACCTTCGCGCCGGCTTGCAAGGTGAAGTTCAACAAGAAGGGTGAGTTGGAGATTGAGCATTACGGCATAAAGCCGCTCCGGCTCGCCAATGTGGTGCGCGAAAAATAGCGCGGCATTCCTAGAACTGCAACTTCAATGTGAATTGCGCCGAGCGCGGTCCGCCCACTTGATAGAGCGGATTAAGAGTGCCCAGCCCAGCGTTCAGTGTCTGTGTAATTTGTCCGAAGGCGAATTCATTTGGGCTGAACATCGGATGGTTGAAGACGTTGAAGTATTCGACGCGCGCATCAAGTTGAAAGCGCTCGGTAAGAGCGAAGCGGCGGCGCACCGCCAAGTCCGTCTGGTTGATAGGGAATCCACGGAAGTAATTGCGCGGAAGATCGCCCGGCTGGCCATTGGTAGGCGCTGAAAATGCCGCAGGATTCAACATCCGGCCGCCCGGCTCTCCGGGGGCAGGTAGATAGAATGGCACACCCGGCACGATGTTGGGCCGGGTTTGGTAATAGCCAGACACGGGAGAATAGGCCGACACCTCGAGGTCGTACGGCGCCGCAGAGCTGGACTGCACGATTCCGTCGATCGCCCAGCCTGTAAAGAGCTTGCGAGCGAATCCATCCCGAGCCAGCGCAGGCAGCTCATAGGAGATCGCCCCGGAAAACGCGTTTCGAACGTCGAAGTCCGAGGGCCCCTTTTCGCCCGCCACGTTGATGTTGATCACTTGGTCGCTCTCGCTGCACTGACAAACGTCGGAGGAACTGGTATCGATCGATTTCGCCAAAGCGTAAGAGGCCAGAACCTGGAACCCGCGTGTCATCCGCCGCTGAAACTGCACTTGTAGCGCGCGGTACTTGGACCAATCCGCATTGCGCGTCGAGAAGACTTCCGGAAATCCGGAGGGCGGCTGCTGAATGTCGTCCTCGCGCAGCAGGTTGTGTCCGTGAGAGCCGACATAGGTCACCGACAGAAACTGATTCCCGCCCAGCTCCCTTTGAAATGCCAGGTTCCACTCATACACTACGGGAAGGCGCAGGTTGGGATCGACGGCCGTTAGAAACGTGGTGCCCTTGATGGGAATCAGGGTAAACGGCGGCGCGGCGAAGGCGGGGTTCGATACGTCGAATGGCAGGTTGCCGTTGATGCTTGTGCTTCGCGCGTACGGGAAATCAGTCATGGCGTTTCCCACGCCACCGCCGTAACCCAGGTCATAGAAGAGACCAAATCCGCCACGCAGCACAGTTTTTGGATCGATCTGCCACGCTGCACCGACGCGGGGCGCGAAATTAGTGAACTGCGTATGCCATAACGGTGTTCCCGCGGGCGCGAGCCCGAAGGGTTTGGAATCGAAGATTCCCGTCACTGCATAGAGCGGGCTGCCGGGCGTTGTGGATGCCGGTGGTGTGTTCATCTCCCAGCGTAAGCCATAGGTAAGCGTCAAGCGATTCGTCGCTCTCCAGACGTCTTGGGCAAACACGGATGCGTTGAACATACGCGCCGTAATTGTGGACTGGGCTTCCGTGCTCTCTCCACTGACAAGTCCGGTCTGGAGGCTTGAATACGTATCGGTGAAAAACAAGGGGCTATATTCATAGGGACTGCTAGTAGGACTCAGACGCCGGAAATCCCCCCCAAACTTGAGCTGGTGTGTTCCGACAGACAAAGAGTACGTATCCACGAAGGTGAGCTGGCGCTGGATGTTATCCCTTTGTTTGCCGCTTCTGACTTCATCTCCGTCCGGAAATTCGATGATGAATTGGCTGGTCTGGCTGCTGTAACCCGCGGGAAACATAGCGGAGTCGGGCGGGGGAACGGCGCCGTAGAAATTATCCAGAACCCAGACTCCAATACTGGTCTGCCTGCTCCAATTGGCCCGGAAGTCGTTCACTTGGTTCGAACGGATCAGTGCGGTTGCGCCTAGAGTGACGGTATCGGAGTTGGCGGTCTGCATGAACCTCTTCGACCAAGTCCGAGTCGACTGCATGGACGGCGCGTGACTGTAGCGGCCGAAGAGCGTCAGCCAAGGAGTGAGTGTGTGATCGATCCGCACGCTGGTTGAATCCAGGCTGGATGGATCGGAATATGCGACGCTTAGGTTCCCAGTGAGCCCGTCGGGATTTATCGGGCCTTGCGGAAGCGGCAGCGCGGCGAGTAGTGGCTGGAACGCCGGCGCCACGTTTGCTCGTGCGGCTGCAGTATAAAATGTCCCCGTATCGGTCTGGGGCAGCAGGAGCCGCAAACCTTCGTACGAGACAAAAAAGAAGGTCTTGTTTTTTCGAATGGGGCCACCCAACGCGCCCCCAAAATCGTTCTGCCGAAGCGGGGGCTTGGGCATCGGCACCATGTCGAAGAAGTTCCTGGCGTCGAAGATCTCGTTCCTCAGATAGTCAAACGCTGTTCCGTGAAATTGATTGGTCCCGGAGCGCGTGACGATGGAGATCTGAGAACCAGGGCTATGGCCATATTCCGGATCGAAATTCGCGCTCTGGACTCGAAACTCCTGCATGGCATCCACGGAGACCAGGCCGTTGGTGCCACCCAGAATGGTCAGCCCGGGAATACCGCCATCGAACGTCTGGCCCGGATCAAAATTGGAAGAGCTGCCAAAGTTTGCGCTTACTCCATCCACCATGATGTAGTTTGCGTCGGAACGTTGCCCATTGATGCTGAATTGCCCCTGGGTCGTCCCTCCTCCCAGCACTCCTCCGGCGTATGTCAAGACGAATCCAGGGGTCAGGCCGATCAGCGACTGAAAGCTGCGTCCATTCAGCGGCATATTTTGCACGAATTGCTGATCCACGACGGTGCTGACTGCCGGGTCCACGGGATTCGCTACGGCGGGACTCCCTATGACGGTGACTTTTTCGCCGACGCCGGCCAGTTGTAGCGCAAAATCCAGGCTGACACGGTCAGCCACGTTGAGCACAATGGTTCGTGTCAGGGTTCGGAAACCGGGCGCCTGGACAGTCGCCTGGTAAGTGCCTGGCTTGAGACCGGGGAAACTATAAAAGCCGTCGGTATTCGTCTTACTCTGCTGGCGAGAGCCGGTGTCCTGATTTCGAAGCGCCATCGAGACCTTTGGAATCACCAGGCCGCTTGGATCCTTCACAAAACCGGAGACTTCGGCCGATTGGGCGAATAGCGACACGCCCGCTAAGAGAAGGAGCAAGATTAGACGTGCCGTCACCAGACCGAGTATAGATGCTCACCGGTCCGACGAGATGTAAGATATTAAATACTTTACGGCCCCGTTATTGTAAGGCGCCTTTCAGTTCTCCGATAGCCAGTTCCAGATCGATCGCGCTCTGGTGGAGCTTGGGAAGCGCCTCATCCAGCGACATCGGCGCGTCCGAAGTAGTGAGCAGGGAACGTAAAACTCGATCGACGCGCAGAGCCGCTTCCAACCCGGAAGAGCTGGAGTGCTGCCAGTTCGCGCCGCTGACGATGGCAGTTTGGTTACTCGCCGGCTGGCTCAAGTCTTTCAGGAGCACTTCAAGGTCTTTTTTCAGTCCGGACGTTTCTGTCTGAAGCTGGTTTGTATGGTCGCGCAGCATGACGGTGAGTTTGGCTTTGGCATCTTCGGAGAGTTGGCCATCTTTTTCAGACGGCCAGCGGACGGCAAGTTCTCGCAAGGCATACCAGTGCGCAAGGACATCGGTGGTGGTCTGTAGTACCGATCGCGTGTAGTTCTCTTCCACTGCGACGCCACCGAAATATTGGGCCAGGCGGTCATCGGGAGCTTGTTGCGGTTGATCTGCCCGCGGAATCACGGTTGAGTTAGTCGTGGTCGGAGGAGCCTGGAACTCGAGTTTAATCCCCGGTATGGTTCCAAACAAAGCTGCCACTTGCTCTTTCGTACGAGGAGAGGCACTAGCGAGGTTGACCGCTAACTGATCAGGCGGGCGCGGAGTAATCTCGATTCCCTCGCCCAGATCCGCTCCAATACGGTGAAGCTCATACCGTACAGACATCTCGAGATCATCCAGGTTTGCCGGTGTACCCTTGGCGGTCCCGGACCTCGGAGCGCCAATAACGGGCGCGCCTATGGTGGCCGGCTGCAATACCGCTAAAATCGCCCTTGGAACGTCTTGCGAATCCAGAACTGACGAATCTTCTTCGCTGATTTGAAAGGTAGCGTCCGCGAAGGAAAGCGTCATCTGGTCCATGTGCCAATCGCGCTTTTGCACCTGGAAGCGGACTTGCTCCAGGCCGCTTGCTTGTCCCTCGGCATTGCTGGCTACCTGGACGACAATGTCTGATCCTTCGGCAGTCGCGGTTGGTTCAGCATGGGCCTGCTTTACCCATGAGTCCATCGCCGATGCAGATAGCGGAAGCGCCGACTGAAGGCCAATGGATTTATAGCGCTCGAACAAATCCGCACTGACAGGATCGATGCCGAGGTCCCAATAGGTAGATCGAGCAGATTTCCAAGACACAAGCCCAGCCGTGCGTTCGCCTACGCTCGCGCGCGAAGTCTTTTTCACGCGGACTCGCTGCCGGAGAACCTGCTTCGACGTGAACGATTGGCGCGCTGCGTCCGAAGCCATGGCGCGCTTCAGAACTTCTTTCGCGGAAACCGCCGTAAGCGGAGCCCAGATCAGGAAGCCAACAAATAAGAGCGAGAACGCGGTCGCGATGTAGACAACAGGCACTTTGAACTTCCACGCTGCAAAGGGAAGAGGCCTTTTCCAAAACGGCAAGCTCCGAGTTCTGGCCGCTTCCAACCGCGGCTCAAGGCGCGGCCATGGCTTGGGTGGCGATGGCAGGGATGGTCCAAATAGTTCGTTCTGCGCGTCGAGGATAATGGCAATATCTTGGCCGAGGCGGTCGAACTCAACCTGGCAGGACCAACACGACTGCAGATGCTCTGCCGCCTCTCGTTGGCCAGACTTCGACAGTTCGCCATCCATGTGAAGCAGTAGCGTTTCTTGCTGCAAATGACTAGTCATGGGCGTCTCCTCGCAGACGATCGACAGCGGAAGTCAGCCACTCCGCAACAGTTGACGTTGAAACGTCGAGGACCTTGGCAATCTCGCGGTAGCGCAAGCCTTGCATCCTTAAATGAATACACAAGCGGTGTTCCTTGGGCAGCCGTTCAAGACCGGCAGCCACCCGGTTAATTTGTTCCCTGTTCCCCGCTCGGGTCTCGGGAGTTAACTCGCGTGACGGGACGTTGGCTCCCGCCCTGGGATTGGAATCGAGTTCGACCCAAATGGAGCGGTGCTCGCGCCGCCAGTGATCTGCCACGGCGCGTCCAGCCACTGTGTATAACCATCCTTGCTCCGAGTTCACGACGGTACCTTTCTCGAGGGCGACAAACAAATCCACGAACACGTCCTGGGTGATATCCTGCGCCGTCGCGGCGTTCACGCCGTGGCCCACCAGAAAGCGATAGATGCCGTCGCGATGGGCTTCATAAAGCGCTATAACCCGCTCCTGAAAGCCGGCCTGCCCAAGACCCTCCCGTGAAACGGAGAGGTTCAGCGACCTGGAGCGGCTTTCAGCCATGAGTTGCCTAAGTATTAAGGTCGCATGAACGGCCACTTTTTCCGGCTCCCCTTAATAAATTCTTTCCAGGGCCGGAAAAACTGGCCCCCCGCGCGACATTCATTTATAACCGGGCTTTTCTGGACTCCGAGAGGCGAAGGCAAACAGCAATGAGACATCAACAAGACCACCTGACGCAGCCCAAGGATAAAGATGGATTTCCAACGGTTCTGGTCGCTGCAAACAACGGAACGTTCCGCCTTTTGGTCGATAGCCTGCAGCAAGATGGCTGCCTCGTCCTGGAAGCCCACAGTGAGCAGGAGGCGTTACGCGTCGCCAGCATTCATTCCCGAAAGATCGATGTGCTGCTGGCGGACGCGAGCGTGAACGGGCCCTTTCTGAACGAAGCGCTGAAGCCGTACCGGCTGGAGACGCGAGTCCTGCTCACGAAGGGGCAACCGCAGGATGCATTGGCGGAAGTCCGCCAACTCCTAAAGTGCCGGCAAGAGAAATGACGCACTTGCGGCGCGCGTGAAGGCGTTCGGGAGAGAAATCCGCTACTCAGCCGCAGGCAGCGAAATAGAATAGACGCCGCGGGTCCGCGTGAGGGCAAAAAGGCGGTCCGGAATCTCAGGCACCACGAGCAATTCCGTGATTACTTCGGCTCCGTCGTCTGCTGAGCTGAGGCTGGTCCAAGACCGGCCCTCGTCTTTACTCACGAATATGACGCCAAACTTGGAGGCGAAGAGAACGCCTGGGCGCGTCGGATGTTTGCAGATCGCGGTTACGGTACTGCCAGCGAGTGTTCCAGGCAAGGGCTGCCAGGTCTTCTCAACTTCGTCCGAATGCATTAAGCCTCGTGAGGTCGCGGCTAAGAAGCCGTTGTGGTCAGTGGCGACGACCCCATAAATGTCGTAACCGTTGCCGGCATGTTTGGTAGTCGCGTATCCAACGCCTTCGGTGGACGACAGGAGCATTGGTGTTGCGGCGGCGCCATTCACCTGTTGGCTGTCGAAATTCACGGCCGCCAGTTGCGCGGGCTTCCAAGTCTGTCCGTCGGTCTCGGTTTGAAAAACGCCGTTTTCGGTGCCTACTAAAAGTGTGTGGCCGTTCGCGGCGGGAACCAGCAGGTCCGTCAGAGGCGAAGCGGATGGGGCGGATATTTCATGCCAGCTTCGGCCGGCGTCGCTAGAAACCACCAGACCGCTGGAGGTGACGATATACACGTGCTGCGCGTCCACCGAGACGATTCTTACCACCTGGTTTTTTATCAGCTTTGTGACAGCTGGCACGGCGGCCCAGTTTTTTTCGGAATCTGACAGGCGCAGGATGGGGGCGCTCGACGAATTCTGAATGGCGTTGATGTAGAGGACTTTTCCTGAGGCGGTAAGAGAGCCGAGCCGGCGATTGCAAAAGCCGCGGTTCACGGCATGCAATGTCTGACCCGAATCATCGCTTCGAAACAATCCTTCTTCGTCCGTCGCGACAAAGATACGGCCGGGGTGAAACGGATCGAAGGCAATCGATCGCGTGGCTTGGGTAGACAATCTGTGCCATGTGACACCGCCATCGAGGGATTTTTGCAGTCCAAATGTGGTGCCCGCAAATACAACGTCGGGATGGGCCGGATCTTGCGTGATTTGATAGGTTCGATAGGACGAGCCTGCGGCACGAATGAGTTTCGTCCATTTCTCGCCCGCGTCGGAGCTCCGGTAGATGCCGCTACAAGCGCTCGCAAAGACTCTGAGCGGCTGGCTGGCGTCCACGTGGATGGAGAAGACGTCGGAATCGTCGAGCATTCCGGTGTGAATCGAATTCCAAGTGAGGCCGCCGTCGGTGGTTTTCCAGGGCAAGTGGGGCGTACCCGCGTAGATTATTTTCGAATCTGTGGGATCGAACGCCAGCGAAACCACTGGTCGCAAGCTTCGATTCCCCAGGGGTGTAATGCGAGTCCAGGTTTCGCCGGCGTCCCGGGTGAGGAACACGCCGTCCTGGGTACCGGCCGCCAGGACGCGCGAATCCCGCGGCCAAACTGCGATGGACCACACCGCGGTCAGGTCAGGCGCAGGGAGCCGCTTCCAGGTGAGGCCGCTATCTTGGGTGCGAAGGATTCCAGAGTATTCGGGGATGTCGCTGGATAACCCAACCAGGTAAACCCCGGGATCTTTAGGGTCCAGAACGAGGGCATGCAAGGTGGCGCGAAATTGAGGCGGGAAAGGGATGGCGCGCCATGAATCGCCATCATTTTCGGAGCGGTAAATTTGCCCGTTGCTGGTTGCGGCAACTACAGCGCCCCGATGAAGGCCATCCACCTGGACCACAGCCGCCGAGCCGCCGAAGGGGCCAATTGCATCCCAGCCACCCCACAGGGGAGATGAGAGGGCTACTGCGAAGACCACAAGATTGATTTTCATGGTTTGCAAACTAATTGGGAGCAGCAAGAATGCTGCTCCCGTTTTGACTACGTCGGACACTTACTCGAACAACTATCTTGGGCAACCCAGGGATTGCACGTTTAGTTCAACCGCGCTCCGGCTACCCTGAGCCGATGGGGGCAGCGTGCCGCCTGCCGGTACGTACCAAACCTCGACGCGCCGGTTCTTCGCTTCTTCCTCGGTCTCTTTGACCAGGTTGCCGTGGATTTCCCCGGTGGAAGCTTCGCAGAAGTACGGTTGGAAATCGATCCCGTTATCCGCCGTACCCGCAGCTGTGATGGCGATGTTCGCCGCCGAAAAGCCCAGGCAAATTTGCGCGCCCGCGCTGATGACTGCCGCGGCATTCAGAGCTCGCTTCAAGTCCAGATCGGTACCCTTCTCGCCTGGGGCGATATGGCCGACGAATACTACGTGGCCATTCGGATCGCTATCCAGCGAGGCTTTCAGCTCTTCCAGTAGCACGCGCTTTCCGCAATTGTTGACGCGGGCGCTGCCTCTGGGGAAGACGATGTCGGGATACCGTTTGGAAACGATCGCGGCCTTCTGTTTGACAACCACCGTGGTCTGCGCGGAGCCCTGTCCGCGTGGATCGGAAACGTTGGCCAGGACGGCAATGGTCTTTCGCTGTTCGGAAGTGTTGGCAGGATCGAACCGTACCGTGCTGGAATCGAATTCGGTTCCGCTAATGGAACCTTCCGCGGCCGAGAGGGAGACCGGACCCAGCGGGCCGCCGCACGTCCCTGCCGTGAAGTTCGCGGAGAGGTTGGCTTTGTCGCCTACGTAGATCTCGGCCGGGCTGGCGCTAAGAGTGCCGGACGGCGCGACGTATCCACGCACAGTTACCGTGGTCTGCGCAGACGCATCGTTGTAGCCCTCGGCGCTGACCTTCAGCCCGATGGTGTAAGAACCGGGATCGCGTCCCGTGGAGCCAAATTCAAGGGTCGGAGCCTGGCTTAACGCTTGGCCGTTTACAGTCCACTGCAGAGACGCGCCTGTGGGCAACCCTGCCGGCGGGGAGACTCGCGACACGGCGCCCTGGCAAATCGCATTGGGATTGGCCTGGATGCCCATACTGATGTTTTGCTTCGGGCAATCCTGATCAACCGGCACGGACGGCCCTACCGGACAAGGCTTCATCCTCGGCGCGGGCGGAGGCGGAGGCGGCAGGACGGCCTTCTCTCCTCCCCAGCCAATCACGATTCCGCTTTTCAGCCGAAAGCTGTTCTGGCCGTTGTTATTGTTGCAGACGGCGAATTGGCAATCGTTGCCGAAGCGGGTGTAGAGATATTCGGCCTGGACCAGGCGGATGGCGAACTTGTGGTTGACCTTGATGTCAATACCGCCGCCTGCCGTCAGCGCGAAGGCGTTCTTGGAGGCGCTAGTCGCATTTGGATTTCTGGGCACTATGATCACCGCGCCATTTACGGTGGGAAGAGGCTGCACGGGCGTAATGGCGCCACAGGCATTCCCGGCATCTCCGTTGTTGCAGCTAACGCCAATGCGCTCGCCACCGAAGTTGACTTCGAGGAATGGCTGAACGCGGCCCTTTCGAAAGGTGATGCGCGGTCCGAAAACGTACGTAAACTCGCTTCCACCCACCTTGCTGCCAACGCCGTAGGTGTTGTCCAGACCAAATATCTTGCAGCCGCTCAAGTCCGCCGCCAGTCCGAACACGCTGGACACGTTAACGGCTATCGTGGACCCCCCGCCAGCGCAATTAAAGCTTTGTGAGCCTCCAAGAACGGGGCTATTGTGCTGAAATGAGAACCCCGGCGCCATTTCCACCTTCGGGTAGTCCTGGGCAAACGCTGTGCCGGCCGCCGCCAAGAACAGTCCCCCGAAAGCGAATAATCCATAACTTTTCACTTTTTGGCTCATATCAAAATCTCCTTAGTTCAAGCTCCCTCTACCGCCCTGAAATCGGTGATCTCAGCAGGTGCGTCCGCCGGCGGATACTGAAACGCTCTTTCCCCGGCGAAGCCCTGGCTGTCAACGGGAAGATGCCTTGCGGACTGGCGGGATGCAATTTTTTCGGGTGTGGGAGTTCAGTTCCGCGGGCGAATGCTCTCAATCATGATCACTCGCCCGTTCGACCGTCCCTCCACGCCCGAAATTACGGCGGCGTCGACTTTAGCGCGGAAGATCTCTCCGTCAGCCCGGATGCATTCCTCTTCTATCGTGATGGAAGGATGGTCTTGCAGTTCCAAGCGGGCCAGCATGGACGCCACTGCTTCACGCCTGCCAGGCACGAAGAGCTTTTCGGCGTTCAACCTGGTCAGCTCCGTGAGACTGTAGCCCAGAACATCGCGAGCAGTGTGGTTGGCGGTCATGATCCGCAGTTCGTTATCGGTCAAAAGAATTGCCAGCGGGTTCTTCTCCAGCACGGCGCGGTAATCTTGCTGCGCGCTGAAAGTACTCGCGGCGTGGCTTGAGATTACGTCCGCGGTACGGCCGACCACGCGTACCGGATTCCTGGCTTGGTCTTTGATGATGTACGCGTGATCGGAAACCCGCACGAATGTTCCGCCGCCACGCAGCCGTCTATACTCGCACAGCCACTCCTCGCTGCCGTCCTGCAGGGCTGAATTGAGACTGGCCTTCACCGCGCTACGATCTTCGGGATGAATCTGCAGAAGCCAGGACGAGAAACTCATGGTGGCTGCCGGTGTTTCAGGACCCTCCGCTTCGGTGGCCCCGCGCATCATTCTATTGGTCGCCAAGTCCAGCTCCCAGATGACGTCTTTGCTGGTTAGCCGGAGCGCCCGAACGTCTTCCGCGCTTCTCAGCATGCGCTGGGTATGTTGGCGTATTTGCGCTATCGCGTCGGCGACCATCCGGCGCGCTCTCGGATACTTGGCGCTTAGAGCGGAAAGGACAAACCCTTCCATGATGAAAAACACGAGTCGAGCGATATCGTCTGGCCCGTCAACGGACAGTGAATAACGGGGATCGAGGAAGAAGTACCTGGCCGCCAGGCTCGAGAACAAGGTTGCCGCCAAGCCCGGACCGAATCCACCTGCGAACGTGCTGGCTACGATGGCGGCATAGAAAAAGCTAAAGGGAAGCTCGCGCTCGAGAACGACAAAAGCCACCAGTTTTAGCCCGGTTGCGGCGGCAACGAACAGCAGGGCGGCTGCGTATCGGCCGACCGCCGACACCGTGATGTCCGAGTTCCTGGCGTCCCGGAGCATGCTGGCGATGAAACTCAGCAGAATAGCCTCGCCCGCGAACAAGATAAGACGAACCATCCGGTCGTGGGATTCGATTTGGATTGAGAATATCGGAGGCAGGAGCAGGTAGGCGCTACCCAGAGCGGCAATTCCAGCGGTTACCAGTCCCGGACCCAGACCGCCCAGGAGCGCAGACACAACTACCGTTAGCAGGAAGCCGAAGTATTCTACGTCGGAGTCTACATAGCGGGGACCGGCGAGGAAATAAAGGGCGCCGGCGGCCAAGGGGGCGGCCAGAGCCAAGCCATAGCGAGTCCAAGGCGATTGCAATCTCAACATAGGAGTCCTAGAAGGCTTCGCGGAGAGCAGCAACGCCACGCGTCACCGTTCGTGTCGAAAGCACAATGAACGGAAAGTTGTTCGATGGATTGTATTTCTCGCCCTACTCGCGTAATTCGCCGCTAGAGTCTGGATTGTCTCACCGGCTTCCCGGATTCTTTAAATTTCGCGTAAGGGAACGCGGTTGGAGTGAGGGTATACTTGTACGACAGCAGTGAGTACCCAAGGAATAGCGACTCAAGGCCAGGAAGCGGCCGCGCATCAAAGCGAGGGGCTATTTCAGGCGATCTTTTCGCAGGCGGCTGTCGGGATCGCACAGATCGATGTCGATGGAAAACTGCTGCTTTTGAACCATCGGTTTTGCGAACTCCTCGGCTACACCGAGGCCGAACTGCAGAATACTTATCACGACGCCACTCACCCCGGGGACGCCGCGGCGTGCCGCGATGGAAGACGCCGGTTGCTGGCGGGCGAGATTGCGGCGCACTCCCTTGAAAAACGCCTGATCCGCAAAAACGGCACAATCGTGTGGGTCCGGCGGTATTTATCAGTGGTGCGGGATCAAGACGGCTCGCCGCGGTATTTCATTTCCGTAGTGGAAGATATCACCGGGAAGGCAGCGGCCGAGGAAGCGCTGCGCCAAAGTGAATTGTGGACCAGGCAGGTATTCGAAAACATCCCAGAATGCATTTTCGTGCTGGATGTTACTCCGGATGGGCGTTTCAAGTTCGTAGCGCTCAACCCGGCCGAGGAAAGGGCCGTAGGCTTCACAACGGCCGAGGTGTCCGGCAAATTCATCGAAGACGTGCTCTCCGAAGAGACGTCCAAGAACGTGCTGGCGCATTATCGACATTGCGTCACCATGGGATCGCTGGTCACTTACGAGGATGAGCTGAATCTGGAAATCGGACGCCGGTATTTTCACACCAATCTGATTCCGCTGCGAAACGCCTCCGGCCAGATCCACCGCATTGCCGGGTGTTGTACCGATCTGACGGAAGTGAAGCACACGCACGAACAATCCCTGGCCAGCCAGAAACTGGAAAGTATCGGTGTTTTGGCCAACGGCATCGCCCACGATTTTAATAATCTGCTGGGCGGGATACTGGCTTCGAGCGAGCTCGCCCTGATTGACAGCGCAGAGGCTTCGCAAGTTCAGGAACAGCTCCAGCGGATCAGGATGGCGTCCATTCGTGGCGCCGAGATCGTTCGTCAGCTGATGATCTACAGCGGAAAGGACAGTCCAGATTTCGAGCCTGTCAATGTTTCGACGCTGGTGAAGGAAATGCTGGACTTGCTGAAGGTCTCGATCTCGAAACACGCGATTTTGAGAATTGAGCTTGGCGACAACCTTCCGGCCGTGCATGCCAGCCCGGCGCAGATCCGGCAAGTAGTGATGAATCTCATCACCAATGCGTCCGAGGCGATTGGAGAGCGGCAAGGAGAGATCCATGTCAGCTCCGGCTTGGTTGCGGTGTGCGCTGGTTCGCCAATGGGGGCAATTCGGAACCTGCCTCAGGGCAATTATGTGAAGCTGGAAATTTCCGATACGGGCGGCGGCATGACAGCGGAGCTACAAGCCAGTATTTTCGATCCGTTCTTCACAACCAAACAGGGAGGCCGCGGCTTGGGGCTTTCCGTGGTCCGCGGCATCGTGCGAGCTCATGGCGGTTCCATCCACGTTCGAAGCGCGCCAGGGCAAGGCACAACGTTTCAGATCCTGCTGCCCTGTCAGGAAAGTTCGGCTGAAGAGAACCAATCCCCGGTTGCACCGTTGGACGCCGACGAGACTCTGACCCGGGCGGGGACTATTCTTGTGGTGGACGATGAAGGCATGCTGCGGTCGGCCGTGTCGAAGATGCTCCGAAAAACCGGCTACTCGGTAATCGAGGCCGGCGATGGGGTCTCGGCGCTCGATCTACTGCGCGCTCACGACGGCGCCGTCGACTTGATCCTGCTGGATGTCACGCTACCGGGCGAAATTTCCAGCCGCGAAGTATTTGAAGGCGCGCAGCGCATGCGGATCGGCCTGAAAGTAATTCTTACCAGCGCTTATGGCAAGGAAGATATCGACGCTGCATTTGCGGGTTTAGGAATCGAGCATTTCATCCGAAAGCCGTTTCTGGTTACTGACCTGATTGCTTTGATTCAAAATGCGTTGTCGGCTCCGTAGCAGTTTCCCGGCGCGCATCGGGTCACCGCGTCAGGCAGGCGTTTCGAAGCAGTTCTGCAAGTTCGGCGAGGCTATAGGGCTTCCGTATAAAGCGCCACGGCCGCTGGTCGCTGACGTTGAGGAGCGCCGTGTCTTCACTATAGGCAGTCGTCAAAATCACCTTCACGTCGGGTCGAATCCGGCGTAACTCCACCATGACCTCGGCGCCCGACATTCTGGGTAGGGTCATATCCAGCAGAACGACGTCAACCGCCGGCCCGCCGGTCTGAAACAAGTCCACCGCAGCTCGGCCGTCGCCGGCCTCAAGCACATTGAAGCCGCCTTTGCGCAACATTTTGGCGACTGCCAGACGAAGCGGCTCCTCGTCGTCCACCAAAAGAACGGTTCCAGACATGCCTCCTTCCCCGCGGTGCGCGGGCGCCGAGAATCGGCGAGTTTCCTCAGCCGGCTGATCGGTACACGGCAGCAGAATGGTAAAGCGGGCGCCTTGGCCCGGCGCGCTCAGCACGTTGATTGCGCCGCCATGCGATCGAATAATTCCCTGCACCGCGGCGAGGCCCAGGCCCCGGCCGGCGAACTTGGTAGTGAAAAACGGATCGAAGATGGTGGACTGGATCTCTTCGGTCATGCCGCAACCTGTGTCGCTGATTTCGAGCCGGATGTAATCGCAATCACGCACATCGGATGAATCCGCGGCTGCCTGGATCTCCGCCACGGAGAGGGAAATTACCCCCTCACCGTCGCCCAACGCTTCCGAAGCATTGGTGATCAAGTTCATCACCACCTGCCTAAGCTGCGCGGCATTGGCCAGCACGGCGTGCAGGTTATCAGGGAGATCCACCTTAAATGTGGCGCGTTTTGAGATTGCGATCTTGAGCAGCTGAAGCATCTCGCCGACCAGGAGCGAAAGATCGACCGGCTTGAATAATTCGCCTTCCTGGCCGGCATAAGCCATCAACTCCCTGACAATCTCGACCGCTCGAATGGACACGGCCCTGATTCGCCCAACCCCGTCCAGAGCGCTCGATCCGTCGCTGAGATCCTGCAGCACCAGTTCGGTCTCCGCAAGGATGCTCCCCAAAAGATTATTGAAGTCATGAGCGATACCGCCGGCCAGCACTCCCAGGCTCTCAAGCTTTTGGTTGGCCAAGACGTTGGCCTGATTTCGCTTGAGATCGGTGATATCCATGCACGAGGCGGTGTAACCGGCGAAGGCGCCGCCCGGTTCGTAGCGCGGAGCTCCGCTACACAATATCGACCGGTACTCTCCGTCGGCGCGGCGGAGCCGGTATTCAATCTGGCAGAAGCGGCGGGCATCGAATGAGGAAGCGTATGCAGCCATCGAACGATCCAGGTCTTCCGGATGCAGGCCCTCGGTCCAACCCAAGCCCAGCTCCTGTTCCATTCCGCGGCCGGTAAAGTTCAGCCATCCCTGGTTGAAAAATGTGGCGAGCTTGTCAGGACCGGAAGCGCAGATCATTACCGGAGTGGAGTCGGCCATGTCGCGGAAGCGCTGTTCACTTTCACGCAGCGCCGCCTGGGCGCGCTTTCGCTCGGTGATGTCGACATTTATCCCCAGCATGCGGATGGGGTTGCCCTCAGAATCGCGCAACAGCTTTCCCTTGCTGAGCAGCCAGTGGATGGTGCCGTCCGGCCAGACTACGCGAAACTCGCTGTCACACGGATCGCCTCCGTCCCGCGTTTGGTTTCGTTCCTCTCGCATCCTGTCGCGGTCTTCGGGATGAATCAGTTGGAGCCATTCATCGATGGAGGGGCCGATTTCGTTGGAGGGGAGGCCGTACAAAGGGTTGAATTCCGGCGAGCCATGTCCGACGTTTTCGCGCAGGTCCCAGTCATAAGTGGCAAATCCAGCTGCGGACTGGGCCAGTTTGAGCCGTTCCTGACTAGCTCGAAGCTCCTCATCAACGTCCCGTGAACGGCGCACCCGGGCGATTTCTTCCTCCAACTCCGAGATGCGCTTCCGGAGTTGACGGTTCTGTTCGCCGTCGGAAGGCTCCGGCGCGTGTTCGAGGCTCATGAATGGGGACTCCCGGGTAGAAGATGCTTTCCTAAATGCTAGCGCAGCGGGTGGTCCCAAATTTGCCGGTCCCCAGGCAGGGGCGGGGTTATCGGGAGCCTGCCGATCGCGGAGCATACTCGGACCGGCCGGTCCCCTGGTACATCACTAGCACGCACGACTCAACGAACGTCCGGCAGCACAGAGGAGCACCTTTAGAATGCAGCTCCCCACAGTACGGGCAGACCAGAGCGTTTACCTCGCCACGCTCGCAAGCACGAACCTGAATCTCGATGTAGGCGATCTTTTCCCTGGGAGTCATCCTCGTTTGAAAAGATGCAGCCGTCGAGCGCGCGATCCATTCTTTCTGTAGTGTCGGATTGAGTTTCCCCAAAAAAAAAGACTCGTCTCCGTCGTGGAGCATCACCTCGCTAGAGCTGGCGCGTGAAAGCGCACGAACGCTTTATGAGATGGGTTCTCTGGATGTTTTTGAGCGGAGTTGTTTGGGCGCAAAATCCGCTAGCCGAAGCCATAGCGCGGAACAACTGGGCGAGCGTCCTGGCCGACGAAGGGCGATTCGAGGAAGCCGAGGGGCTGTACCGCGCCGCCCTGGGCGCCAGGTACGACGACGATCTCACTCGCGCGAAGATAGCCCACAATCTCGCTTTGCTTTATCAACGGCAGGATCGCTACCAAGATGCCGAGCGGTGGTTGCGCCGCGTCCTCCAGTGGCGGCAGGAAGGTCTTCCGGCCGGAAGCATCGAGATAGCGTATTCGCTCAATAATCTTGCTGAAATCTATCATGTCGAGGGGCGGGATTGGGAGGCGCGGAATTTGCTGGAAGCAGCCGTGCGGAGCCTTCACGAGTTCCATCCCGATGCCCCCAACCTTGCCCTGATCCTCAGTAATCTGGCGGCCGTGCGTTGCAGGTTCAAAGAGTTCGAGGAGGCGGAAGCTTTGCTGCGCGAGGCGTCGCTGCTGTACGAAAAGCAGCAGGGAACGGCCAGCCGGGACTACGGCATCACCTGGAACAATCTTGGGCGCGTTTTTCAAAGCAGGAACCAGATCGAGGAGGCCGGCGCTTCGTACGAGCAAGCCATCCACATCTTCGAGCAACTGGGGCCGAAAGGCAGGTCCAGCCTGGCGACCGCGCTCGCCAACATCGGAACTTTGTACGAGCAGCAGAACCGGATCGCGGATGCCAAGCGCGCTGAACAACGAGCTTTGGAGTTATTGCGCCCCACCGGGGACGAGCTGCTACGTGCGACGATTCTGCGAAATTTGGGAAAGATCTTAGCCGGGGCGGGCAATGCGGCCGATTCGCTGCCCTACTTCGAAGAAGCGTTGCGCATCCAGGACAAGACGCTCGGATCGGAATATCCCGCCTCAGCCGGCCTGCTGCTCGATTACGCATCAGCCACCCTGCGCGCGGGCGATAAGTCGCGCTACCGGAAGCTGCAAAAGCGGGCCCAAGAGCTGGCCGCGCGGCTCAACCACCAGTCCCCGGAAGAGCTGACCGTCGCCGTCCAAGCGCTGCGCTCGGCGAAGTAAGACCGCGCGCGGAAACATTAAATCCCCACCTTCCACGCGGTCATCATGACCAGCAGGGAATCAGGCACTGTGGAGGGAATCGTGGATATTTTCAGAGTTCAACCCAATGGCAGCGAAGACTTGGTAGCGGCAGGACTGGATCCCGCCGAAATCGGCGGGCTTCGGGAATGGTTCTGTTACACCAAGCCGATTGGCCGCGGAGTGAAGATCGTAGTGCGCTCCATCGCGGAAGGAGGATCGGCGTTCAGCATGGCCGCCGCCGGCACCGAACCAGAGCCCGCTGCGTAGCCCGCGCAATAGGGGACAGGCGGATTTAATGAATCCACGGCATCTAAGGCAGAATCCTGCTCCTGTGATTTTAGCCACTCAGAAAGGAAACACAATGAACATCGAAACACCGAAAAAGGCAGTTCAAAGCACGGCGGGGCTGTGCCTGGCGCTGCTAGTTTCCTGCGGCCTCGGATTGGCGCAGGACGTCAAGTACAATGCCATGCCCGGCACCAATTTCGCGAAGTACCACTCCTATAGCTGGGTGGATTGCGGTGGCAGTCATCCCGACCAGATCACCAATCAGGAAATCGTGATGGACATCGATGGACAGCTGTCGACCAAAGGATTTACCAAGGTCACCAGCGGCACTCCCGACATGTATGTCTGTTATCAGATCGCGGTGGATCAGGAAAAGCAGTGGAACGCCTTTGGGATGGGCGGCTTTCGTTTTGGCGGCATGGGATCGGCCACCAGCTCCACCATCAGCAACGGCACACTGGTTGTAGACATGTATGACGCAGCGGCCAAGCAGCAGATCTGGCAAGGCACTGCGACCAAGACTCTGAACCCCGGCAGCAATCAGCAAAAAAATCTGAAGAACTTGGATAACGGTATCGCGAAATTATTGAAGAACTTTCCCCCGCCCGTAAAGAAATAATTCCACTCCCGGTTCCCGTCGATCCTGCACCGAAAAGCCCCTCAGCTGCTTAATTATCTCTACTTGCGGAAGGCCGACCACTATCAAAAGTGGTTGAGCCTTCCGCCCCTGTAGGCTCATCACAGTTCGGTGAATGTCCCTACAGGGACATCTCCCGCGCCTGTGGGGACGTTCGATCCCCGGGACACGATGAAAACAAGGCAGTTTCGGCGCATACCACCTCTGGTCGTACGAATGCATATATGCGCCACCATGTTGAGCATTATTGACCAGGATTGTGAAAAGACAGATGGGGAACTAGTGGCATTGGCCCGCGACGGTAACAAGGATGCCTTCGGTGCCCTCATTCACCGGCATTATCGAGCCTGTGTGAATATCGCGGGCTTCATGCTGCGCGACCGGGCCGAGGGTCAGGACGAAGTGCAGAACGCGTGTTTGAGAGCGTTTCAGCATCTCGATCAATATCACGGCGAAGCCGAGTTCTTGCACTGGATTCTTCGCATTGTCGTTAATCAATGCCTGATGCTCATGCGAGTGAGAAGGCGCGCGCGCTTCCTCTATCTGGACGGCGAAAGCGAGCACAGCGGGCGATGGCCGATTCAGCTGCCCGCGCTCTCCATCAGCCCGGAAGGCGAGGTGATCCAAAGCGAGATGCACGCCATCCTGCGAACGGAGATCCGGCGGATTCCGCCGCTGTTCCGGCAGGTACTTCAGCTGCGTGACATAGAAGGGTTGCCCATGACGGACGTCGCCGGGCGATTGGGAATCACGGTACCGGCGGCGAAGTCGCGGCTGTTACGAGCGCGCAACGAGTTGCGGGAACGAGTCTCGCGACGGTGGGACAACGGCAATTCAACGGCGGTCGCAAACACACAAAGGCTGGCTAGTTGACCAGCTAGACGCGCCGAAGCGGAAAGACGTATCATTTAGAATCGATGGTTAATCTCTTTTCATCATTACATCTCAGTGAATCTGAACGACTTGCGCCGAGGAATGACGCAGTGGCACTACTTTTTTTTGGCTGGCAGGGTTCTTAGAGATGAGCATGAATAGTTGTTCCCGGCTAGCAGATTTCGGTTGGCTTGCTCTGGGCCGGGCGGATGGCGACGGATATAAGGCGCAAGGTTGAGAATACTCGATGGCAGATCGAGAGTATGCAGATGAATGTTGGAAAAGTCTTGGTGGTCGAAGACGACGACAGCCTCAGGCGCGTCACCCAAGCGCAGTTGGTCAAGATCGGATGCGAGACCTCGGTCGCTTCAGACGTATCAGAAGCTCTGGAAATTCTTCGTAAGCAGCCGCACGATCTGGTGATCAGCGATTTGAACCTGCCAGGCATGTCTGGGTTGGACATGCTAAAGCAGATTCACGCCGAATATCCTGAGACAACCGTAGTATTGATGACTGCGTACGCCACGGTGAAAACCGCGGTAGACGCCATGAAATTCGGCGCCTACGACTATCTCACCAAGCCGGTTCATCCTTACGAACTGCGGGCGCTGGTGGAGCGGATCTTCGAACGGCGAAATCTGGTCGCGGAAATCCAGACACTGCGTTCCAGCATCGATCAAAAGTTCGGGTTCGAAAACATCATCGGCCGGTCAGCCGCCCTGATGCGGGTTCTGGAATCGGCTGCCCGGGTGGCGCAAACCGATTCCACCGTCCTGGTTCGGGGCGAAACTGGAACCGGTAAGGAGCTGCTGGCGAAGTCGATCCATTTCAACAGCCGCCGGAGTAAAAAGCCGTTCGTGGTGATTAACTGCGGCGCCATCCCAAGAGAATTGCTGGAGTCTGAGCTCTTCGGGCACGTACGTGGAGCTTTCACCGGTGCGCTGACGCATAAAAGCGGCAAGGTCGAAATGGCGGATGGGGGCACCGTGTTTCTGGACGAAATCGGCGAGATGCCCCTGGACCTGCAGGTCCGGGTTTTGCGGCTGATCCAGGAACATGAGATCGAAAAGGTGGGGGCTTCCCAGCCCATCAGCGTCGATGTTCGGATTATTGCCGCAACCCATCGGAATTTGGAGGCTCTGGTGGAAGCCGGCCAATTTAGAGAGGATCTGTATTATCGCCTGGCAGTGGTCCCAGTGGAACTTCCGCCGCTGCGGGCGCGATCCGAAGACATCCCCGAATTTGTGCTGCAGTTCTTCCAGCAAAGCAAGAAGAAGTGCCACCGGGAAAACCTTAGAATGCCCGACTCGCTGATTCCTTTCTTCTTGCGATATCAATGGCCGGGAAATATCAGACAGTTGCAGAACACCATCGAGCGCGTAGTTGTGCTGTGCCGCGGAGACGAGGTTACGGTTGAGGATCTGCCGGAATTCGTCCAGCAAGTTTCAGCCAGCGACGTGCCCCTTAGTGCCCCAGCGCCTGACAGTATTACTCTGGACGGGATCGAGAAGCAGACCATCCTGCAGGTGATGCAAGAGTGCAACTGGAATCGCGCAATGGCCGCGCGGCGCTTGGGTGTAACTCGAAAAATTCTAACGCATCGCTTTACGAAGCATGGGATCAAGAAGCCGGCGGAACAAGAGGCTTCGAGTAAGCAGAACGCCTGACCCCGGCGCACCTAAGCAAAAGCGCCCTTAGCTGCGCCGTTAGGGGCTTAGTTCATGCGTCGCCGAAGCTCGATGAGCGCCCGGTCCGTGGAGTCCACGCGGATCAAGCCCATCCGTGGATATTCATAATCGAGGATGACGTAGACGGTGATCGCCAGAACAGCCGCGAAGCCCAGCATGTGCACCAGACTGCGGCCTTTATAGGCGGCCGTGCCAAATCCCGCGAGCAGCGAACAGATCAGCAGCAGTAAACCGAGCAGCAGGAACACCATCGTCGGTGGGTGATACTCGCGCGCCACGTCGCGAGTGGTTGCTATGTCGATCATTTCATTCACCGAAGACATAACCAACGAGGAGGTCGACGAGAAGGCCGCCTCCTGGCACGCGACGACGGCCTGAGACCAGATTTCGTGCTGTAGTGCCCTGGCTCGGTGGGCTTCGGCCTCGACGGTATCGGTGTCCAGGAGGTCGTGATAAACGGCCAGCCTGGCATCCACGTATCGGCGGAAGCTGCCGCGCAGAGGCTCCTGCCTGGCGGAGGGCAGTATGTCGATTCGCAGATAAGCGGTTTCAATGGCATTGGTCTCATCGACAATCAACTGCCGTTTCGCTTCGAACCGCGTGGCTGCGCCGGAAAATGAGAACGCGAACAAAAGCCCCATCAACCCGAAGAGGGCGCCGTCCAATGTCGTGAACGCGGATCCTTCTTCTTGTGCCCGCCGCAGTCCGATGCGCCGGCCGGCTTCCAGGAACAGGAGCATCGCGACAGCGAGACCAAGCACGAACAGCGGGTTGTAGAAAATCGTCAACGGACGTCCTGCAAATGCGCGCCAGCCTCCAGGGCGGGAGAGTGCTGGGCGCCATCGGCAGTTTCGGCAGCGGACGCCTTCAGTCTGGCCAGGTACAGGGTTTGCGATGGGTAGGCCAGTTGGGCGCCGGCGGCCTGAACGGTTTCGAGAATGTCGAGCAGCAGATTCTGCTGATTTTTGAGGAAGTTGTTCCAGTCTGTGGAGAGGAGGTAAGCGATTATTTCAACATCCATCGACGATTGACCGGCGTGGACAAAGTGCACCTGCACTGAGCCGCCTTCCGCGCGCGGATGTTGCGCTATCAGCTTGTCGATTCCATCCAGGATGGTGCGCATCATGGCAGCGGAGGTGTCGTATCGCAGGCTCAACGTATGGTGGAACCAATATTTGTCACGAGTGGAGAGGTTTTCCAGAATAACATTCGCAAGCTGCCCGTTGGGGACGCTGACTATGGTTCGATCCAGCGTCCGGATGCGAGTGGAACGCAACCCGATTTCCTCCACCGTGCCCTGCTTGTCGGCTACCTTCACCATTTCTCCGACGCGCACGGTATGGTCGAAGACCACCGAGATTCCGCCGATTACGTTTTCCAGGGTCTTCTGAGCCGCCAGGGCGATTGCGATGCCGCCCACACCCAGTCCCGCCAGCACACCGATGGCATTCACGCCCAGATAGTGCAGACCCACCAGGACCCCCGCGCAGAGAACGATCAAATCTAACGTTCTTCTTCCAAGACGCAGGATGGAGGTAGCGCCGCTGCGGTTGAGACGCACCAGACGCAGGCGGAGGAATTTCTCTTCCAGACCGTTTAACAGGATCACGATCCAGACGCAGGCCGCAATCGTGATGACGATGGCCGTGGTAGACCAGAACTCTCGCGCGAGCAGGGGAAGAGCGATTTTTGACATCGCCCATTGAATCACCAGGGCCAGGATCAAGAGTCGCACTGGCTGCGGCAAGACCACCGGATGGGACAGATCCGCACGCTTGCGCACGGTCCGGAGGGCGGCCCCAGCCAAAGGGCTAAGCAGCCGGTTGAGCAGAACGGTAAAGAAATATAGCAGCGGCATGCCGACCAGCACGGCCAGCCACTCGAACAGAGGTACCGTGGCGATTTGAGTTTCTACTAAGAACGCCGGGATGACGGACGCAGTGTTCAATTCCTGGTAAAGCCTGGGAACGGTATCGAGCGTTTGCGTGGAGAATAACCATATGGGGCCGTCCTTTTCCCGATCCAGGCGTTCCAGGACGATATCTACTTTGCCGCTATCGCTGGTGATGGTTCCGATCACGTCCTCGTCCGGCTTGCCCAGAAACGCCAAAGGGCCCTCCGGCCGATCGCTTAGTTGAGCGAGCCCGGCGGGCAGCCGGCGGTCCAGGACGACGAAGAGTCTGTGTGCGAGGACTGCCGCGGCGTCCCCGCGCAAGCTGGTATTCAGGTATTGGGTGGCAGCCTTATTGTCCCCGGCGCGTGCAGCCAGCAAGAAGCCGAGAACCGTACCCCGAGGCGTGCTGCGTCCAAGAGCATCCTCTGGAGCCTTCGGAGCGGCTGGCTCCGGAGCAGTGGCAGGGGTGCGGTGTTGCGCGCTGGCCGTCGCGCAAAGGAATAGGACGCTCGCGGACAGCAGGCAAATGCCAAGCTTCCGCTGAGTCCTCCATCTAGGCCGACCCTGTTTCGCGAAACGGGACAACGAAACCCCTTTGACCGCACGCTACGCCGCCGGGCATTCTTCTGGCTTGGCACTGTGCAGTGTCCAATACCTGATTCCCACGAAGCCTTTCGGACTTAACTTTTGTTCCGTGTCCGATCCTGGCGCAATATTCTGAATCAGCCACTTGGCGATTTTCATCCCCACCCTATAAAATTCTGCGAGTTGCAGCGACAGGCCGAAGGACTCCAGAAAGAGGCGCAGGTTTTCTATTTCGCCTTTAAGCATCCCCGCATGCCTTGGCTCGCAAAGTTGGTGACGGCATGCACGGCTGCTTACTTGCTTAGCCCTATTCAACTCATTCCCAGCTTCATTCCGGTAATCGGATTCCTGGACGACTTGCTGGTTGTAGTGGTGGCCGCAAAGCTGCTTCGCAGGATTATCCCGGCCGACGTGCTCGCTGAATCTCGCCTGCTTGCCGAGGCTGCGGAGATGCGCAGAAGTGAGGAAAAACGATCTTCGCTAGCCGTGGTTGGTTTGGTCGCCGTGGCGTCGTTCTGGCTGCTGGCGGCGCTGGCCGCCGGTGCAATGATCGCGGCATATATACACCGGTGAACGAATGGAAAACCCGATGGCGGATCTCGAGCAAACAGACCTCGCAATCCCGGAACTTTCGTTGCTGGGCGGCCCGCTGCACCGGCTTGGGTGCCGGCTCGGTTTGGTCCGTGAAAAGACGCATACGGTCCGGCTGGGTCTGGCAATCGGGCTTTTCACCTGGAGCATTCTCACCTTACTGGCATTGCTGGAACAGTCCGGTCCCAGGATGTTTTCGTTGGCGGTGATCGGCGTCGATGTCCGGCTGCTGGTGGCGATCCCGCTATTGTTCCTGTGCGAAACGTGGGCGATGCCCCAGATGGCCGAGTTTGCGCGCTACATCGTGCGTTCCGGTGTGGTGCGTAGAGCTTCGTTCCCAGTGTTGGCAGTGGATATTCGCCGCCTCGACAGGCTGAAAGATTCGTGGCTGGCGGAGGCTCTTTTTCTTCTGGCCGCGTTTGCCTTACCCATGATTGTGCCGGCCGGTTCCCTGCCGGGCAGGACGGCGAATTGGGCGTCGATCTTCCATTCCTCCGGCGGCAGCCATATCTGGACCGATTACTGGTATCTGTGGTTCTGCCTGCCGCTCTTTCGATTTCTGATGCTTCGCTGGCTGTGGCGGCTGAGTCTGTGGTGGTACTTTCTTTGGCGCGTGGAAAAACTCGAACTTCGGCTGATCCCGACTCACTCCGACGGCGCCGCGGGATTGGGGTATCTGGAGACTGTGCACGAGACTTTCACTCCGTTGGTTGCCGCGATCTCGGCGGTTTTCGCGGCAGGATTTGCCGAAGACATATCTTCTGGAACGACGACCTTCGAATCGCTCTACTCCTCGATTCCGATGGTCCTGCTGGTGACGTTGGCGGTGTTCGTAGGTCCCCTCTGCATGTTTTCTCCCAAGCTCTACGTCTGCCGTTGGACCGGGATGAGCGAATACATGGGCATGGCGTCCCGTTATGTGAGTGCGTTTGACAACAAGTGGATCCGAGACAAGGAGGCAACCGGCGAATCCCAGTTGGGCACGGCAGACCTGCAATCACTGGCCGACCTGACCAACAGCGTCAACGTCGTGCGCCAGATGCAATCCATCCCTTTTGGCCGCAGGCTGATTGTGGAGTTGGCCGTATTCGCGATGGTGCCCCTGCTGCCACTGGTCTTCCTGAAATATCCGGTTCACCAGGTAGCGGCGCAATTGTTTCACATCCTGACTGGTTTGTAGGATTTGAAACATCTTAAACCGGTTGCCTGGCTCCGGTCATCTTTCTGAGAGCTTGGCACACGTTCACGAATGGATCGAGTTCGCCGGACAGGCAGTGGAAGTCCTGGCCGTGGCCATCATGGTTTCCTTCATTGTTATTGGAACCCTGGGCTGGCTACTGCACTCCGGGAGAAACATAGAAGGGGCCTACGAAAGATACCGAATCGTGTTGGGCAAGACGCTGCTGGTCGGCCTGGAGCTACTGGTGGCGGCTGACATTATCAATACCGTAGCCTACGCCTTGACGCCCACAAACCTCGCCCTGCTGGGCGGCTTGGTGCTGGTGCGGACGGCACTGGGATGGACCCTGACGGTCGAGGTGGAGGGGCATTGGCCTTGGCAAAAAACCAAGGAATCGAGCATCGGTTCGGGGAGCGGCGTTCAACCAGGCGAAGCTCCCCCGCCGAATGCGGAGGACGAGCATGCAAGATACACTCTCCCGAATCGTTGAGAATTTGGCCGGCCGGGTGCATGGGCCCATGAGTTTTCGATTCGTTCTGCAGCCCCTGGTAGCCATCTTTTTCGCTATCCGGGACGGGAAGGCCGATGCGCGGGGAGGGAAGCCGCCGTACTTTTGGGCGCTGTTCACTCAGCCGTCGCGGCGGGGCGAGATGCTGCGGCACGGGTGGAAGTCGGTGGGCAAGGTCTTCATTTTCGCCCTGATCCTAGACACGGCCTATCAGCTATGGGTGTTGCGCTGGTTCTACCCGGGCGAGGCGCTGCTGGTGGCTTTCTTCCTGGCAATTGTTCCCTACGTGCTGCTGCGGGGACCGGCGAATCGTCTGGCATTGGCCATACGAAAACAGACCGCAACTTTTTAGATCCACCCGCCCGGCGCCTTCATCGTCACTGTGCCTGTCAGGATGCAAACCAACGAAGTACTGAGGGATGTTGCCATGAGCCCTGTTGAAGCAGCGCCAAAGGATCGGGGTACGATTCTCGCCGAAGAGCGAACCGACCTGGCCCTGCAGCGCACCATCATCGCAGCCGAAAGAACGCTGATGGCATGGATACGAACCGCCATTTCGATGATCGGGTTCGGTTTCACCATGTACAAATTTTTCCAATACCTTCCCGAAGAAATTGCGACAGGCAATATCAGCCGCCCGCAGGCTCCACGCAATCTGGGATTAACGCTGGTTACTCTGGGCACCCTGGCTTTGGCAGCCGCAACCTGGCAGCACCGGACCTTCCTCAAGACGATTGGGGCGTCCCGGACGCAGCACAATTGGTCACTTGCATTCGTCGTAGCGATAGCCGTCGTGCTGATTGGATGCGTGACGTTTTACGGTATTCTGCTGCGCCATGGGCCGTTCTAATTTTAGGAGAAAAAGCAAATGATGAACCTGCCGAGCTTTCCCGAAGTCGATATGTTCTCCGCCGGCATCAACGCGCTATATGGCATCCTCGTCGCCGGCCAACCATCGCACAACCGAGGCTATACTGCCGCCGGGCTGCTGATCATGGCCTTCTTCGGCGGTATCGGGGGCGGCGTGACGCGCGACGTTCTGCTCAATGATATCCCTTCGCCGCTCAGGGATCCCATGTATCCGCTGGTGTGTTTTCTGATGGGTTTGCTGGGGCTCGGGATCTATCGCTATGCAGCATCGAAGGAGGAGCGTTTCCGCACCCGGGCGCTGGCCTATTTGAAGTCTTTCTCGCTGCCCTGGTTTGCGATTCTGGGCGCGCATAAAGCGCTCGAGCATAATCTTGGCATCACCGCCGCCATCCTCATCGGGTTAATCGCCACTACGGCGGGCGGAGTGCTGATCGACGTCTTTTCCGGAGTTACGCCGGAAATCGTAAGGCCATCGCAGCAACTGGTGACGTCGGCGTTGCTGGCCAGCACGGTCTATACGGTAATCGCCGTAACCTACAAGGGCGCAGGTTTCTTTCCCGTCACGCTGATCGCCGTGCTGGTTGCATTCGTCTTCCGCGTGTTTGCCGTCCGGGATCACTGGCCTTCGATCGTGCCGCTGCCCGTACCCCCCGCTAGCCAGCAAGCACGCGCGTGACGGCGGTCTGAAGAAATAACAAGAAAAGAGGATTATTTATGGACGACACGTTAGCGCGCATCGGACATGATTTGATAGACCGCGTTACCGGGCCGATGAAGTTTCGGCTCGTGCTCCAGCCGCTGATGGCGGCGTTCTTCGCGGTTCGAGCGGGATTGGCGGATGCCAAGGCCGGCAAGTCGCCGTATTTCTGGTGTCTGGTCTCGGATCCGGCCCAGCGCGAGGACATGCTGAAGGACGGATGGAAGAGTGTCGGCAGAGTGTTCATTCTCGCCGTGGTGCTGGACGTGGTGTATCAGATTATCGTGCAGCGCTTCGTGTATCCGGGCGAAACGATCATCGTCGCTATCATCCTGGCGATCATCCCCTACCTAATTTTGCGCGGGCTAGTCACTCGACTCGCTCGCAGGAACGCGATGCGGCGTCCACACGACGGCCAAACAGCACTCGGTACGTCGCGTTAATCAGGTATCGAAACCCGCGGAGGAGACACGATGACAAACTTCACAAAGAGGATTGGGCGAGTAGCTAAGAATTCCCTATCGATGACGCTCAGCATTATTCTTGCAGTTACGTCATCCCAGACTCTGCCCGCGTATCAGAGCTCCGGCGAATCCCCGGCGGCTACTGGGAATCCCACAGAACCTGCGCCGTTAGACGCGAACCAGCTTCAGGCGCTGGTGGCGCCCATAGCACTGTATCCGGATTCCCTGGTCGCCCAGGTTCTCAGTGCCGCTACGTTCCCGGATCAGGTCGCGGTCGCCGAATACTGGCTGCAGGAGAACCAACAGCTGACCGGGCAGAACCTGATGCAGGCCGTCGACAAACAAACCTGGGATCCCAGCGTGAAAGCACTCACGCAATTCCCCTCGGTGCTCGACAACATGTCCAAGAATCTCACCTGGACTTCCTCGTTGGGAGAGGCTTATCACAATCAGCAAGCCGACGTGATGACTGCCATCCAGACTTTGCGGGCGCAAGCGAAAGCGGCCGGAAATCTCAAGTCCACGCCTCAAATTACGGTAGTACAGCAGGCGCCCCAAACGATCGTGATTCAGCCCGCTAACCCGCAAGTCGTTTATGTTCCCGTATACAATCCCGCGGTGATTTATGGCACTCCGTACGTGGTTCCGGCGTATAGCGCGGGCGACGTGGCTGCCGCGGCGGTTATCGGGTTCGGCGTTGGAATCGCGGTCGGGGCCATGATGAGCAGCAGTTGTTGCGCTTGGGGGTATAGCAGTTGGAACTGCGGATGGCACGGCACTGCCGTGGTCTATCACGGCGGCGCGTACTACGGCAACACTGCCTGGCACGGCGGGTATTACAACAGCGGCTATCACAGCAGTTACGGCTACAACAACTCTTATAACAGCGCCTATAACAACAGCCACAATAATTACCAAGGCAACGGTAACAGCTATAACAAATCGGCTACTCAGAACAGTTACAACAGAGCCAGCGGCAACACCTACAACAAGAACGTGAGTGGGAACACCGTAAACGTCAACACCAACCATTCGTCTGCTTCGAACTCTTGGGCGCAGCACAGCGGCGGCTCCGGACAATCGAACGCCTTTAGCGGCATGGCCGGACACTCCGGTGGATTCGGCAACTCCGGCGGCTGGTCCTCCAGAGCTGAAAGCAGCCGAGGTTGGGGCAGCATGGGCTCCAGCGGGTTCGGCGGTGGACGCTTTGGCGGAGACAGCGGTGGACGATTTGGCGGAGGAGGCGGCGGTGGGTTTCGACGCTAGGAGGATTATGTGGCACGTGGTTTGTAACAAAAAGATAGCGCTCTTGGGGCTGATGGTCTCCCTGTGCGCATGTAATAAGTCAGAGAACGTTGCGCCGAAGAAGGAAGCGGCGCAAAAGACCTTCGCCTCTCCGGCGGACGCGGGGGCCGCGTTCCTGGATGCTGCAAAGTCCAGTGATCCAGATGCATTGGTTGCCACTTTCGGTCCGGACACCAAGAATGTTCTGTACTCGGGCGATCCAGTGAAGGACAAAGCCGATCTGCAGGATTTCGTTGCCGCTTATAACCAAATGCATCGCTGGCGCGAGATCAAGGCCGGGGGCCAGATACTGTACACCGGGGCGGACAATTTCCCGTTTCCGATTCCTTTAGGCAAGAATCCCTCAGGCCAATGGTATTTCGATACGGCGGCGGGCAAAGATGAGATTCTGGCCCGGCGCATCGGAAAAGGCGAGTTGTCGGCGATCGCCGCGTGCGGCGCTCTTTTCGACGCGCAGCAGCAATACTTCGCGCAGGCACACGGTGGCGACCAAGTGAAGCAGTACGCTCAAAAGTTTGTCAGCGATGAAGGCCAGCAAAATGGGCTGTACTGGACGGTGTCGGAAGGCCAAGCGCCGAGCCCACTTGAAGAGGCTCGCGACTTCGCCAAGGCCGCCGGTTACACCAGCGCCGGCAGTAACCCGCAGCCGTTCAATGGATATTACTTCCGCATACTCACCAAGCAGGGAGACAAGGCCAAAGGCGGCAGTCAGGACTACCTGGTAAACGGAAAGCTGACCGGAGGATTTGCGATTCTGGCCTATCCGGCGGAATACCGGAATTCGGGAATCATGACGTTCTTAGTCGGTAAAGACGGCGTCATCTACCAAAAGGACCTGGGTGAAAAAACTAAGGACGCCGCGGCAGGCATGGCGGACTACAATCCCGGTGACGGCTGGAATGCTGCGCTTTAGCGGCTTGGAGCGTGCCATCCGTAACAATTCGCGTACAATAGTCCTCCGAGTTGGATGAGGGACATCAGCTGGATGAACCCCATCAAGGAGGGCTAGATGGTTGTTCTTGGCTTCCCGCTGGCCTGGTACGCCGACTGGGCTTGGGGACTGCCGTTGATTGTGCTCACGGTGGTTATCCACGTCTCCTGTCTCGGAAAGCTCGCCCAGAGAGCCACTCGGGTTTCGCAGCGCATCAGTCAAAGCCGTCACCCCACCGCGATATTCGTGTCGGTGGTGGGCACGATTACTTTGTTAGCCACGTGCCTGCACGCCCTGGAGGCCGGCATCTGGGCCATTTCTTTTCGGCTACTTGGTGCTCTGCCGGACAGCAAGTCCGCGATGCTTTATTCGTTGAACGCACTCACAAGTTACGGGCACGACAATCTCGATCTTGAGAAGCGCTGGCAGCTGCTGGGAGCGATGGAGGCTCTGAACGGATGGATATTGTTTGGGTTGACCACTGCTTTTCTGTTCGCTGTAATCGGAAAAATCTGGCAGGCGGGAAATGTCGAGAGCACCAATCCCTTTGATACCGTTTTAGTTGTAAATGAGACGAACCCGGATGTCGTCAAGTGAACTTCCCCGTTCTCGTGTTTTTGGTCTCTTTCGTGGGTTTATGGCTTTCCGAATGGGCCGGCGCGTCTTTTCGCAAGGAGCAGCCGAAGCTGGAAAAAGATGAACGTGAAGATTTCAACCTGATCGCGGCCGCCACTCTCACGCTTCTCGGCCTGATCATCGGATTCACGTTTTCCATGGCTATCAGCCGCTACGATCAGCGAAAAAGCGGCGAAGAGGCCGAGACTAACGCAATCAGTACAGAGTACCGGCGGGCGGATTTGCTGATCGGCGCGGATGCCGCCAAAGTGCGTATGCTGCTCAGAAATTATCTGGATCAGCGCGTTTTGTTCTATTCGACAGCCGATGAGCGACAGCTTGCTCAGATCGAAAGCGCTACTTCCGGGCTGGAGGATGATTTGTGGTCTTCGGTCCAAGCCTCCGCGGCGGAGCGGCCCAACGCTATGGCCAGCCTGGCGGTTTCGGGCATGAACGATGTTTTGAATGCACAGGGAGAGACGCAAGCTGCCTGGCTGAACCGCATCCCGACGGCCGCGTGGGGGCTGATGGGGGCGATCGCCATCTGCAGCGGCTTGTTGATTGGCTATGGCGTGCGACGCAATGAACTGAAAGCGGTCCTGTTTCTCGTCTTGCCATTGGTGGTGTCCATTTCGTTCTTTCTGATAGCCGACATTGACAGCCCGCGCCGCGGTGTCATTCGTGTTCGCCCGGAAAATCTGCAAAATCTCTCGCAATCCCTGCACCGGCGCCAGCCTTAGGGCATGTGGCGCGAAGAAAATAGATCCTCCCTTCCGCCGAAGTCATTAGTCCGTTGGTGACATAAGCAATCATGTCCGGATAAAGCCACGTCGCTCCATAAAGACCATGGGGTGGAAGCAAAAAGCAGTAGAAATGATTGACCTGTACCTAAACCAAACCTGAGCTAGAAAAGGAGCAACATCCATGGCGAAACAGCCAAATATTCTTATCTTATGGGGCGATGACATCGGCATGTGGAACATCAGTTACCACAGTAGAGGCATGATGGGCTATCGGACACCAAATATCGACCGAGTGGCCAACGAAGGCGCCAATTTTACCGATTGGTATGGACAGCAGAGTTGCACGGCGGGACGCGCGGCATTCATCTGCGGCCAGAATCCGCTGCGCACGGGCTTGACCAAAGTCGGAATGCCCGGGGCTACCCTTGGACTCCAGCCAGAAGACCCGACCATCGCGGATCTGCTGAAGCAGCAGGGTTACGCCACCGGTCAGTTCGGCAAGAACCATTTGGGCGATCGGAACGAATTTTTGCCGACGGTGCACGGGTTCGACGAATTCTTCGGCAATCTCTATCACCTGAACGCGGAGGAAGAACCGGAACTCCCCGACTATCCCAAGGACCCGGCCTTCAAGGCAAGATTCGGGCCCCGGGGTGTGCTGCACTGCCTTGCGACTGACAAGGACGACGCAACCACCGATCCCCGCTGGGGCCGAGTGGGCAAGCAAACGGTTGAAGATACCGGGCCCTTGACAAAGAAGCGCATGGAAACCGTCGATGAGGAGATCACCGACAGAGCTATTGCGTGGATGGAGAAGCAGGTCAAAGCGGACAAGCCGTTCTTCCTGTGGTACAACTCGACGGCTATGCACTTCCGAACCCATCTCGCCGACAAGAACCGCGGCAAGAGCGGGCAGGACGATTACAGCGATCGGATGGTGACCCACGACGAACAAATCGGCCAGATGCTCGACAAATTGGATCAACTAGGCATCGCCGATAACACCTTCGTCATGTATTCCACCGACAACGGCCCGGAGAACGACACTTGGCCGGATGGCGCCAATACACCGTTCCGCAGCCAGAAGGACACCAACTGGGAAGGCGCTTGGCGCGTTCCGTGTTTCCTGCGCTGGCCGGGCAAGATCAAAGCCGGCACGGTACACAACGGCATTTGCTGCCACCAGGACATGCTGCCGACTTTGTTGGCGATAGCGGGCGCCCCGGACGTCCCCCAGAAACTCCTCACCGGTTACAAAGCCGGGGACAAGACCTTCAAGGTCCACATCGACGGAATCAACTTGCTGCCATACATCACAGGCCAGGCGAAGGAGAGCCCCAGAAACTATTTCTTCTACGTGAGTGACGACGGCGGCATCATGGCAGTACGGAGCGGTGACTACAAGCTGGTGTTCGAGGAGCAGCGTGCAACAACGACGCAGGTTTGGGCAGAGCCGATGGTGAAACTGCGGCTTCCCCACATCTTCAGCCTGCGCCGCGATCCTTTCGAGCGCGCCGATTTCAACTCCAACGTGTACTTTGATTGGATGATCAATCACGTACCACAACTCTACGAGGCGCAAGCGTTGGTGGCGGCCCAGATCGAGAACTACGTGAAATACCCGCCGCGCCAGAAGGCGGCTTCCTTCAACCTGGACGCTGTGATGGCGCAGTTGGGTCCGGCCGTCGCGGCGGAAAAGGCTAAAGAAGCGGCAACGGCGACCAAGCCGGAACCGGTTCCGGTCAAGTAACTAGTGTTCGTCAGAAGGGAGGCCCGCAAGGACCTCCCTTTTTTTAAAAGAAACAAGAGAAGGAGGATCGATTGCCGGCTGTGGAACAAGAGGTGAGAAATTTCTACGACCGCTATCCCTATCCTCCGCCGATCGATAGTCTTGAAAAATATCGGCAGCTCTGGACGGATCCTCTCAGGCGGCGGTCGGATTTTCATCTGCTCTGGCCGGCCAAGCCGTATCGGGAGGATGAGTCCATCCTCATCGCCGGTTGCGGGACCTCTCAAGCGGCCAAGCATGCACTGCGTTGGCCCGAGGCTCAAGTCACCGCAATCGACATCAGCGCAACCAGCGTGCGCTGCACCGAGGATCTCAAACGGAAATACAACTTAGAGAATCTCCAGGTTTACGAGCTCCCTGTCGAACGCGCCGGCGACCTGAACAAGAGCTTCGATCGGATTGTGTGCACCGGAGTCCTGCATCATCTTGCGGATCCTGATGCGGGGCTGCGTTCTTTGCGCAGCGTGCTCAACCCGGATGGAGCCATGTATCTGATGGTGTACGCGCCTTACGGACGAACCGGCATTTACATGCTGCAAGAGTTCTGCAGGCGGATCGGCATTCATGCCACGGATCAGGGAATTCGCGAGCTTATGGCGGCCCTAGCGTGTCTGCCACCCGGACACCCTTTGGAAAATCTGCTGCGCAACGCGCCGGACTTCCGGGATCACGCGGCGCTCGCCGATGCGCTTCTGCATCCGCAGGACCGCGCTTACACCGTCCCGCAATTATTCGATTTTATCGGGGACGCCGGAATGACATTTGGACGGTGGGTAAGACAAGCGCCCTATACTCCCCACTGTGGTGTCTTAGCGAATATCCCGCAGGCGAGCCGTTTGGAAGAGCTTTCTCTGCCGGAGCAGTATGCCGCCGTCGAGCTTTTTCGCGGCACGATGATTCGCCATAGTATGGTCGTTTATCGCAACGATAGCGCGGCTTGCCAGCAACTGGTCGATTTTACTGGCGACGCGTTTCTTGGCTATGTGCCCATCCGAATGCCCGACGCCATATGTGTTCAAGAACGGCTACCCGCGGGCGCGGCGGCTGTTTTAATTAACCAGACTCATACTTACAAGGACTTGTTTATGCCGATCGACTCAGCAGAAAAGTGCCTCTTTGACGCCATTGACGGAACCAGCGCTATTGGCGAAATTGCGGAACAAAGGCTGCCATTCTCACGAACCAACTCGCGCACCGACTTGGCGCGTGGCTTTTTTGAACGCCTCTGGCAGTATGACCAGGTGGTATTCGACGCATCACAGGTTGGCAGATCCGGTGGCGCGCTGAAAGAAATGGTGAAGGTCGCATGAGCCCGCTGAAAACAACCGATATCGAGAGCGAAACAGCGCATCCCGGAATGGCCTGGATCCCAGGCGGCACATTCCGCATGGGTTCGGACAAATTCTATCGTGAAGAGCGTCCGGTCCACGAAGTCACCGTGGATGGTTTCTGGATGGATTCCCACGAAGTGACGAACGAGCAGTTCGTGCGATTCGCGTCCGACACCGGCTATGTGACTCTAGCTGAGCGCGCGCCGAAGCCTGAGGATTTTCCCGGCGCGCCGCCCGAGAATCTGGTCCCCGGATCGATGGTCTTTCAGAAACGAACCGGGCCCGTCGACCTGCGCAACTACGCCAACTGGTGGGCCTGGGTGCCCGGAGCAAACTGGCGCCATCCGCGGGGACCGGACAGTTCGCTCAGCGGCCTGGGCCAGCATCCGGTGGTCCACATAGCTTATGAAGACGTCGAGGCCTACGCAAGATGGGCAGGGAAGGAACTCCCGACCGAGGCCGAATGGGAATTCGCGGCACGCGGTGGATTAGACGGCGCAACGTTCCCGTGGGGCGACGAGGAGTTCCCCGATGGCAAGGCCATGACCAACTCCTGGCAAGGCGAATTCCCCTGGCAGAATCTGCGCAACGACGGCTACGAAGGGACCGCGCCGGTTGGCTCGTTTCCCGCGAACGGCTACGGTCTGTTCGACATGGCCGGCAATGTTTGGGAATGGACCTGCGATTGGTACGAGCCGCGCGGTTCGGACCCGTCCGTCAAATCCTGCTGCATGGGCTCTCTGAACCCGCGTGTTGTTTCGCCCGAGAAGAGCTTCGATCCGCGTCAGCCGCAGTTTCGCATTCCGCGCCGCGTCGTCAAAGGCGGTTCGTTTTTGTGCGCGCCCAATTATTGCCTGCGCTATCGTCCCGCCGCCCGGCAACCGCAGATGATCGACACCAGCATGTCGCACATCGGCTTCCGCTGCGTCGTCAGAATTGGAAGCTTGTAGCCGCGAGAGGAAACCTATGAAAAACAAAGAGCCACACAGCATTGGAACCACACTATGCGTCCTGTTCGTGTTCCTGGCCGGCCTGGCATTTAATGGTAACGTCAGCGCTCAAAACCCGGAAGTACAGCAGCGCGTTTCCGAGGTGGAGCAAGTGACTGCGAAGAACAAGCAGGCGCTGGCGCAGTACACCTGGGTTGAGCAAGTCACGATCAGCTTAAAAGGCCAAGAGAAGAAGCAGGAACATTTTCAAGTGCGCCTGGGACCGGACGGGCAACAGCAAAAGACCTCGCTCGATCAACCCGCCCCGCCTCCGGACCAAGGTGGCAGGCGTCGCCCCGTGAGAGAACATGTGGTGGCGAAGAAAACCGATGAATACACGCAGTATGCCGACCAGATGAAAGCCTTGGCGCAGCAATATTTGCCGCCCAGCAAAGAGCTGCTACAGCAGGCTTATAGCCAGGGGAACGTCACCATAGGCCCGGCGGCCGGCCCTCCCAATGAAATGCAGCTCATCATTCGCAATTATCTGAAACCCAACGATTCGCTGACGCTGGTTTTCGATACGGCGCAGAAGAAGCTGCTGCGGATTCAGATCGCCTCCTACATGGACGGCCCGAAGGATGCGATGAACTTGACCGTGCAGTACAGCCCGCTGCCGGATGGGTCGAACCAGATCTCGAGCGTGGTGATGGACGGCGTCAGCAAGCAGTTGAATGTTGCCACGCAGAACTCCAATTACCAGCATCTCTAAGCCTTGCGTTACGGCCAGGCCTTTGGAAGAGCTTCCTGAAGCCCACGGACCAGGTCTGCCAACCCGTACGGCTTGCGCAGAAATATCGGGGGGCGTTCGCCAAATGTAGCCACTCCGATCTCTTTTCGATCAAGCGCGCTGGTAAGTATGACTTTCGTATTGGGCCTGATCCGCCGGATCTGCTGAAAGACCTCTCCGCCGGAAATGCCCGGTAAGGTCAGATCCAACAGCACCACTCCGATGTCGTCGGCGTGAGCGCGAAATACCTCCACGGCCTGGCGGCCATCGCTGGCCGTGAGCACGGAAAAGCCTTTCTTCTGCAGCGCCCTGGAAATAGCGATCCGAAGCGCGTCTTCGTCTTCCACCAGCAAAATCATCCCTGAGACGGTGGCGTCTTCCACTGCGGTGGCCGCGCCGGCGGCTTGCGAAGTCATCGCAGAGCGCCCTGGGTCACGGGGCAAAAGGACCTCAAACGTGGTGCCCTTTCCCGGCTTGCTCACTACATTGATTGCTCCATCATGCGAGTGGACGATCCCGTGGACGATAGCCAGCCCCAGCCCATGGCCGTCGCGTTTGGTCGTGAAGAACGGATCGAATATCTTGGCTTTCTGTTCTTCCGTCATGCCGCATCCGGTATCGGAGATCTCAAGCCGAACGTAATCCGGATGAGAGCTGGCGTGACGATTCGGAAGAGAATTGCGGCCGTCGCCCGCCAGCGATGTGCGGACGTTGATTACTCCGTCCTGATCTCCGATGGCCTGCGAAGCATTGATAATCAGGTTCATCACGATGCGGCGCATTTGTGTAGCGTTACCCCGTACCGCTGGGAGGTGCTTGCGCAGATCGGTCCGCAAGGCGGCGTGCTTCGAAATCGAGACTTTGAGCAGCTCCGACATTTCTTCGATGAGCGCGGAAAGATCCACCGTCTCAAGATCCGCTCGCTCCTGCCCCGAGTAGATCATCAGCTCGCGAACCACCTCGGAAGCGCGGATGGCGACCGTCTTGATTTGGCGGATTTCCTCATTTGGGAACAAACCCTCCGCCACCTCCGTCTCCGCTAATTCCGCTTCCACCAGGATGCTACCCATCATGTTATTGAAATCGTGGGCAATGCCTCGCGTCAGGATCGTAAGGCTCTCCAGTTTCTGTCTGGATAGAGTTTCATCCTGTGCACGTTTGAGATCGGTGATGTCGATAGCAGAGGCAATGTAGCCGACGAACAGTCCGCCCGGCGCAAAGCGCGGGACGCCGTTATGCAGCACCCAGCGATATTCGCCGTCCGCGCGGCGCAACCGATACTCCATCTGGAAGCTGCGGCGAAGGTCAAACGACGACGAGTAAGTGGCCAGACTGCGATCCAGGTCATCGGGAAGCACACCGTCGACCCAGCCGTTGCCGCGTTCTTGTTCGATCGTTCGGCCGGTAAAGGTCAGCCACTCTTGATTGAAAAATGTACTTAGCTTTTCCGCATCCGATATCCAAATCATTACCGGCGCCGTGTCGGCCATATACCGGAACCGCTCTTCGCTCTCACGCAACCGATCGATGGTGGCGCGGAGCTCTACTGTCCTCTGCGAAACCTGTTCTTCCAGGTTGGCTCGCAGCCTGGAGAGTTCAAGATGCGTTCCAACTCGAGCCAGCAGTTCCTCTCGCTCGAACGGCTTAGTGATGTAATCCACCGCGCCCAGCGCCAGCCCCGCCACTCGCTCCTCCAAGTCCTTCATCGCGGTAATGAACATGAGCGGAATGTTGCGGGTCTCTTCGGATGCCTTGAGCCGCCGGCAGACTTCAAGTCCGTCGATGCCGGGCATGCGAACGTCCAGAAGGATGAGCTGCGGCTTCCAAGCCGCGATAGACGCCAGCGCCAGCTTCCCGCTATTGGCGGAGCGCACTCGATAGCCTTCCGCCGCCAGGATGCCCGTCAATAGCGTCAACGATTCCGACTCATCGTCAACTACCAGGATGTCGTAACTATCGGTCATGGGCTTCCACTCGCGAACGGCTGTCGCAATCCTCCAGCGCGTTGAGGATTTCGGTATATGCGAATTGTTTCGCACAGCTTGCAAGCACCCCACCCAGCTGGGAATCTTGTTCCGACACCCGGCCAATGACCTCGTCGATGGAGGGGGGATCCAGGCGGACCAGCACTTCCGCTAGTTCTTTGCGCAATGTTTCTGGAATCCTTGTCAGGCCTTCCCGCCGTAGCGCCGCAACCGGATCGGCCGCGCGCGCCCGAGGGGCTTCTCTGTATGAATAGTATACGCCCAGGTGGCGGGCCATACAGTCGAAGATTTCCTCCCGCCGGTATGGCTTTCGCACGAAATCATCCAGACCCGCGGCCAGAACCTCGTCGCGCTGGTGAGAGAACGCCGAAGCGCTCAACACCACGATTTTCACCTGACGGCCGCCCTCCAGAGCCCGAATTGCGGCTGCTGCTTCTAACCCTCCCATCACGGGCAGGCGTAGATCCATCCAGATCAGGTGCGGCTGCCAGGATCGAAATCTTTCGACTCCCTGAGCGCCATCTTCGGCCACTTGCACCTGGAATCCGGCATCCTGAAGTAGGCGTTGCAGCAATAGCCAGTTCTCCTTCTTATCTTCCACGATCAAAATGCGGTATTCGGGCTGTCCGGGAGCGAGTCCCGTCACGTACTTCGAATCTTGACGCTCTTCCGCCATTTCGGATTCAAAAGCTTTTTCCACCGGCAACTCTACTCTGAACCGCGATCCCTGCCCTGGGGCGCTCTGCACGCTGATGGTCCCGCCCATCAATTCCACGAATCGCCGCGTGATACTGAGTCCCAGGCCGGTACCGTTCTGCGTGGCCGGCTTGCCAGCCTGGACGAAGGTATCAAAGATGCGGGCTTGATCTTCCAGGGCGATCCCGATGCCGCTGTCCTGCACCTCAAAAATCAGCATAGTTCGGCCGGCATCTAATGGTCTTGCATCCACGTGCAGGATCACGCTGCCTTCTTTGGTGAACTTTACGGCATTGCCCAGCAGGTTAATGAGCACCTGGCGAAGCTTGGCGGCATCGGAACGGGCCAGCGGGGGGACGCTGGAGGACACATTCAAAAGTAGCTCGATGTCCTTGGCGCGGGCGCGTGACCGCATCATTTCCACGATGCCGAAGACCATGCCGTTCACATCGAAAGGCGCATTTTCCACCACGATGCGCCCGGACTCGATCTTTGACAAATCCAGCACGTCATCGATGAGGCTGAGCAAATGTTCGCCGCTGCGGTTCACGGTGTCTAAGTCTTGTCGATGTTTATCCGCCAGGCCCGGGGCGTCGCGTACTAGAGTAGAAAACCCGAGAATAGCGTTGAGAGGCGTCCGCAACTCGTGGCTCATGTTTGCCAGGAACTCGCTCTTCGCCTGATTGGCGGCGTGCAGTTCGGCGGTGCGCTGCTTGACTAGAACCTGGAGGTCCGCCTCACGCTGCTTCAGCGCCCTCACCCTCCAACGGTAGGTGCCGAAAATCAAACCGATCAACGCCAGTATCGCGCCGCCCTCACTCCAGCGGGTCATCCACCATGGCGGTGCGATCGAGAGCCCCAGAGCGGCTGGTTTCCCGCTCCAGCGCACTCCATCATTGGACGCTTGTACATAGAACGTGTAATCTCCCGGCCGCAGATCGGTATACCGCGCCGAGCGGTGCCGGCTGTCTACCTCGGTCCATTCCTGCTCCAAGCCGTCCAATCGGAAACGGTAACGGGTTCGAGCGGGATCCTGGTAGCTCAAAGCCGCAAACTCGAGGGAGAGCCCGTTCTGCTGATACGACAATTTGAGGTTGTCCATTTCCCAGATGGGCCGGGGCAGCAGGGAACCCAGGTGAGCGGACACCGTCTTTCCATGGATTTGGAGCTCCGTTATCGCCGGATCGGGCGGCACAGCTTGGCTGGCCAGAATCCGGCCGGGGTCGAAAACGTTGAATCCATGGATACCGCCAAAATACATTCGGCCGGCGCTGTCCGCGAAGCAGGCTTTCCGGTTGAACTGTTCGCCCTGCAGACCGTCGCTCTCATGGTAGTTGTAAAAACTATTGTCACGGGGATTGAAGACCGAAAGGCCGCCGTTGGTGCTTATCCAGAGGTTGCCGGATTGGTCGGGAAGAATGCATTGCACCACGTTATCCGGCAACCCCTCCTGGGTAGTGTAGGTGGTAAACTTTTCGGTCTTAGGATCGAGCCGCACCAGACCGGTCTCAGTGGCCAGCCAAAACAGTCCAGCAGAATCCTCGTGGAAGAAATTTACCTGAAGGCCCTCCTGCCTCCCCCCGCCTGACGAGGATGAGAGGGAGACCTTGCGAAATTTCCCGTCTGGGCTCATCCCTGTCAAGCCAGCACCCGAAGACCACCATAGGTTCCCGTTGTGATCTTCTAGCATGGCGATCTGGCCGCCGTCTAACATGGCTGTAACTGCGCCCGTACGCCTGTCGAGTATGGACCTTAATCCGCCGAACCAAAACCGGCCAGTGCGATCCTCTAAGAAGTAGTAGACTGGCCCCGCGTTCGCACGGGGACGGCGTGTGGGGATCGTCGCGCGAGAACTGTTCAAAAGTGCCGTTGTTGCGGTCAAACCGATCGATTCCCTTGGACGTGCCAACCCACAGTGTTCCTGCCCGGTCTACATAGGTCGAGTACACCTGATCGAAGGCCAGTGTTCGGGGATTTCGGGGATCGTGCCGATAGTGAGTGAATTTTCCAGACCTCGGTTCAAAACGGTCCAGACCTTTACTGTAGGTCCCTAACCACACGCTGCCGGTGCCGTCACCGCTAATGGTTCGCACGTTATCGTCACCCAAGCTGTCCGGGTCCCCCGAGTTGTGGCGCCAGGCGCCAAAGAGAGTTCCGCGCGCTGAAAGCCGATTTACGCCTCCCCCTTTCACACCCACCCAGAGGTTGCCCTCACGGTCTTCCGCAATCGACCACACTTCGTCCCCGCTAAGACTGTAACCGTCCGCCGGGTTGTTACGGAGAACATTTAGCGTCCCATTGCGCGAATCGAAAATATCCAGTCCGTCATTCCCGGTTCCGATCCATGCAGTTCCGCCCGGATCCGTCCGGAGGCTTAGAATCCCGGGAACGTTCGGCGACCTGCTCCAGCCACGGGTGAACAGCCCGGTTGCGAGATCCCAGACCTTGCGCTCGCCATTGTTTCCAGATGGGGCCGCATCGCCATAGCGCTTTGAAGCCGGAGAATCGCGGTCGTAGCGGATACTGTTTCCAGTTGCGGGGTCAAATCGAATCAGTCCGAGAGTGGTTCCGAGCCACAGCGTACCTGCTTCATCGCAATGAATGGCCCGGACGATCTCCTGCCATTGCAGTGCGCCCGCGCCGATCTCATAGGTGCGGAATGTCCCGGTTGCCAAGTCTAAACGATACAGGTAGTGCGTGCTGCTGTCAGCTGCCGCCCACACAGAACCGTCTGGTCCCTCGCCAATTGCCGAGATCCCGTTGGGTAAACTGTAGCGGGTAAACGTTTCCGTGTCCGGATCGAGCCGGCTCAAAACACTCTTGCCGGTCCAGATTCCGCCCCGGCTGTCTTCAAACATTGTCTGAATAAAATCTTCTCCCAAAGAGTTCGAATTCTTCGGGTCGTGGCGATACTGGATAATGCGGTAACCGTCGTAACGGTTTAGCCCGCCCTGCGTGCCAAACCACATAAAGCCGCGGTGATCCTGGACAATGCCAAAGACCGAGTCGTTGGATAGGCCATCGGTGCTAGTGAGGTGATCGAATCGAAACCTGGATTGAAGGCTCCCAGGGAGTTTGAGGGCTTCGCTCAGCTCACTGCTTGGCAGCGGGGCGCCAGTGGTGGCTGGCGTTTGTCCAGAGGCTAGCGGCAACACAACCAGGGTCAGCAGCCCCACCGCGGCAAGTCTGGGAAAACTGCGCTTCACATCTCCCCTTTCCCATAACGCTTCATATCATGGTCCCAACTATCGGAGCAAATGGAAAGCTGCCGTTTTGAGATCGTGAGCTTTGAGGTCTGATAGAATGTGGCGATTCTAAACGCGGCGGTATGAAGCTTTCCATGTTACGCATCGCTGTAGCTCCCTCGGCGGTGTTGCTGACAGTACTTGTCTGCGGCACTTCTCCGGTTTGGGGCCAGAACGCAGTGGTATCTGGCCGCGTGACCGACTCTTCTGAACGCGTGGTCCCCAATGTCACGGTCGAATTGACGAATCGGGCGACCGAGGTCAAGTCACTGACCGTGACCAACGAGGAAGGGATCTTCATTTTTCCCTCGGTGGTGCCGGGCGTCTATGCGGCCAACGCCAGCACCGCGGGGTTCGCAACCAGCCGGATCGACTCGGTAACGATCGAGGTCGGGCAGTCGAAAACCCTCAACATCACGCTGACGCCCGGTAGTGTGCGAGATTCGGTAACGGTCACCGACGCAGCCGCTCTTCTCACCACAGACCGCGCCGACCGCGGAACCGTGGTGGAGAACCAGTTCGTCACTAGCATTCCCCTGCTCACGCGCAACCCCTTACTGCTGGTCACCATTACGGCCGGGGCCATCGGCAGTTCCCCTCCCGGCAGTTCGGTCCCTTCGGGTGACAACACGGTCAGCGAGAACAACACCAACTCTTTCCGCATCGATGGGGGACGCACCAGGTCCAACGAAATCCTGATCGACGGCGCCGCCGATACCGGCACGTACAACAATCAGGCTTCCGCTATTCCACAAATAGACGCTGTGCGGGAGTTCAAGATCTATACCAACCCGTACGACACCGAAATCGGTCACACCGGCGGCGGCGTAATCAGTTTCACCATCAAATCCGGCACCAACGACTTTCACGGCAGCGTGCACGAGTTTCTGCAGAACGCCGTCCTGGACGCAGACGGCTTCAACGCCAACAAAGCCGGCAAGCCCAGAGGCCAGTTACAGAAAAACCAGTTCGGTTTTGCCCTCGGCGGACCGCTCAGCATTCCCAAGCTCTACCATGGAAAAAACCGCACCTTCTATTTCTTTGCGTACGAAGGGCTGCGCCAGCACAGCTTTTCGTCGTTTACCGGTACCGTGCCCACCAGCGCCGAAGCGCAGGGCGATTTCTCGCACACTTTCAATAGCGCCGGCGCGCTGGAGGTCATTTACGATCCCAGCACCACTCGCCTGGATCCAACCGCGCCCGCTGGAACTACACGCTACATCCGCAATCCGTTTCCCGGCAACAAAATTCCTGCCAGTGATATTAACTCCATCGCCACCAACTTGCTCAGTTACTTCCCGGCGCCCAATCAAAGGGGCATTGGCCTGAGCGATACGAACAACTATTTCAGCCCCGCCCCAAATATACTGGACGACGACCGCATCGACGGCCGCATCGATCACATCTTCTCCGACAAGCACACCGTTTTCGCGCGCGGAGACTACTTCGCGAACCTCAACTCCTCGGCCAATGTGTATGGCAATCCAATGTCACCCGTCAATACTCCCAACCTGATCCCGGGCTGGGCTTGGATCGTCGGCCATACCTGGACCATCAGCCCATCCAAGGTTTTGGTGCAGCACTTCTCCATGGCCGATAGCCAGACCAATCGCCTCCCGCTGACCTTAGGATTCAATCAGAACAGCCTGGGTTTTCCATCCAGCGTCACGGATGGCCAACTGGCCGCTTTCTTCCCGGAGGTGTCGATTGGTGGGACTTCCGGCGTGGGCGCGGTGGGCACCGTTTTCAACGTCGTCATCTCCCGGACTTATGAATACGCCGCTGCGCTAAACGTTCTGAAAGGCGCGCATTCCTTCAAGGCCGGTTTCGACTACCGCTACTACACGGTCTATGGGTTCAACCCTCAGCCATTGATGATCAATGCCACCGGCAATTTCACGGGTGGGGCGAATGCCCAGGCCATCAGTAGCAACACCGGGTCCGGCATTGCCGATCTGCTGTTGGGAGTGGCGGCCGTTTCCTACAACATCAATCCGGCAAACGTGAACAGCCACCCCTACTATGCCGGCTATGTCCAGGACGAATGGCGCGCCACCAGAAAACTCACCGTGACGCTCGGCCTCCGTTACAACGTGGAACTGGGCAGCATCGAGCAATCCAACCACTACGTCTATCTGAACACCACCAGTCCCTCGCCCCTCGTAGTACCCGGTTACAATCTCGTGGGCGGTATCAACTTTACGGGTGTGGACGGAAATCCCCGGCGTGCCGAGCAGGCCGACTGGAACAATTGGGATCCTCGCGCCGGTCTAGCCTACCGCATCGCCAACAATACCGTGATACGGGCCGGCTTCGGGATATTCCACAATCCTCTAATATCTCCGGATCGAGACATCACCCAGGGCTTCAGCAGGCAGACTTCCAACTTGGTGACCCTGGCAAACGGAGTAACCCCGACCTTTAATCTTTCCAATCCGTTCCCGCAAGGTCTGGCGGCTCCCACCGGCAGTTCGCTCGGTTTGGCGACGGATCTGGGACTGTCTTTCTCCGCCCCTGCGCATTTCCGCCACACTCCCTATCAGGAAGTGTGGTCGTTCGACGTGCAGCATCAACTGCCATGGTCGATATTGGTCGACGTCGGCTATACGGGGACGCATGCCGTGGCTCTGCCCGCCACGGTGGCGTTGGATCAGCTTTCGCCATCTCAGTTGGCCCTGGGCACGCAGTTGCTGCAGACGGTGCCGAACCCGTTCTACGGCTCCATCACCAACCCATCTTCCCCGCTCAGCCAGCCGACCGTTCAGTACGCTCAGCTGCTTCGGCCCTACCCGCAATTCACCGGCGTCAATCAAGCGGTGGCGCCCGTCGGCTTCTCTAGCTACAATGCGCTGGAAGTGAAAGTGGAGCGCCGTTTTGCGCAGGGTCTGGCCCTCCTGTTCAATTACACGTTTTCCAAGAGCATTGACAATGTCGGCGACACCTCGTCCATCAATAACGCCTATTGTTTCTCATGCGACCGGTCCCTTTCGTATTTGGACACGCCCAACGTAGTCAACTTGAGCGGGCGTTACGAATTACCGTTCGGTACCGGGAAAAAGATGCTCAATCACGGCTTCGCTGCCCAGCTGCTCGGCAATTGGGCCGTGGCCGGTATTTACACCTATTCGAGCGGATTCCCAGTGGCTGTGTCTTCGCCCGATAACTCGAACTCGTTCGATATCGGGCCTTTTCGTCCAGATTCCACAGGCGTACCGGCCGCGCTACCCGGCGGGCCGCAGATTACCGATAACGGCCTGTATTTCAACCCGGCCGCTTTCACCAGGACTCCACAATTTCAGTTTGGCAATGTCAGCCGGTATCTTCCGGATGTGCGAAATCCATCCAACTTCGGCCTGAACGCTCTGATCGAGAAGCAATGGATCTATCGCGAGCGCTACCGGGTGGAATTCCGAACAGAACTCTTCAACACTACCAATTCGGTGAACTTCGCCGGACCCCAAACCTCCATCACGTCCAGTGCTTTTGGACGGATTTCGCTTACCCAGGTGAATGTTCCTCGCGCCATCCAATTCGGGCTCCGAGTAGCCTTCTAAGGCCTTAAAAACACACGCCCATCCGGGATCAAAATTTAGATCCAAAAGCCTCGGCTCGTCATCTTGTTGACCGAAGGTGATTGTCCGGGTCACTCAACTGGTCCGGAACAGGGGAAAAACTCACGCATGAAGCCAATTGTGTATGTATTGCTTATTACTACGCTAGCCAGCGCTGCACTCGCGCAGACTCCGGCCAAACCGGCCAAAGTACCGTCACCAGTGATCGCGCCAGCGACCCAGTCCGGCCAGGATCTGAACATTCGGGAATACATCGAATTGCTGCGGACCGACGTGAAGAAGCAGAAGGTGCAGATCATGGGCGGCGTCATGCAACTGGATGCCACCCAAGCCGCCGTGTTTTGGCCCATCTACAAGGAGTACGAAGCCGAGAACAGCAAAATCGGCGATCAAATCCTCGGGCTGGTCAAGAACTATGCGGCCAACTACGGCGCCATGACCCCGGCCGTCGCGGACGGGCTTGCGACAAAGCTTCTGGATATCGAACAACAAAGGAACGTTCTCAAGCGGACTTACTACGGAAAGTTCAAGACCGCTCTCGATGCCATCACCGCGGCGCGCTTCCTGCAGGTAGAGAATCAGCTCGAAAAACTGATTGATTTGCAGATCGCCGCTCAGCTGCCAGTGATCAACGGATCGGAAAAATGAAGAACATGCCACGTACATTTCTCTCATTGCTCGCGCTGAGCGCGACCCTCGTCAACGCCGACACGCTCTCCCTCCGCAACGGGAAGACCTTGCAAGGAACTTTTCTCGGTGCCAGCGCGCGCCAACTGGATTTTCTGCCGGCGTCCGGCCAGTCGATGAGCGTTCCCATTGAGGACGTCGCGACACTATCCTTCTCCTCGGCGCAGCCGCAGCCGCTCCCCCAGCCGCGTCCAGGAGTCGTGATCCCGAACGGCACTTCTTTCCGCGTGCGGACCATCGATTTGATCGACGTCGATTCTTCTCAAGCCGGAATGAAGTTCCGCGGAAGCCTGGATGACCCCATCATGTCCGGTGGCGGCGTAGTAGTGCCACGCGGCGCCAATGTCGTGCTGGTAGCCGCCAAGGTGGAACAAGGAGGAAAGTTCAAGGGCAGCGACCTGATCCAACTCAAGGTGAACGCCATCTCCGTGGGCGGGCGCATGGTCCCGGTGGTGAGCAGCTACTCGGAGACGAAATCCGCAGGCGAGGGTTCGAAGACCGCCAAGAAGGTCATCGGTGGCGCCGGCCTGGGCGCGCTGATCGGTGGAATCGCCGGCGGCGGCAGGGGCGCTGGAATTGGCGCTCTGGCAGGTGGAGCTACAGGTACGGTGGTGGCTGCGGCTGGCCAGCCGCATTTGAAGATTCCCGCTGAGACGCGCCTCGACTTCCAGTTTTTGGCGGATTGGAAAGTGCAATAAATCACGGAGACTCCGATCATGCAAACCTTTTTGTCGATCTTGGCGGCTATCGATAGTTCCACCTTGAACAACGTGGGAGCGATGCTGTCCGGCTTGTTTGTCGGAACGCTGCTGCTCTGTCTTCTTGACCCGGTCGCAAAAACGCTAGTCTGGCGCGGAATCAAGGGCGCTTGGAAAAGGCCGTCAAGATTTTGAAGAGGGAATAACATGAAAAACAAATTAACTGCGCTCCCGATGGTACTTGTTCTTTGCGGCGCCATGTTTGGCGGAGGTTTGCCCGCAAAGGCCGCTGACGCCCAGGCGACTACACCGGATCAAGACGCCCAAATGCAAGCCTTGATTACCGACGTCCGTAAGCAGATCACGCGCCTTACCCAATATGGGGTGTTCGATTACCTGTGGTTCGGCATCACAGGCAAGACCATCGTCTTGCGAGGCTTTGCTTCCCGCCCCATCTTGAAATCTTCGGCAGAATCCGCCGTCAAGTCCATCAAGGGCGTCGACCAGGTGAAGAACGAAATTGAGATTCTACCTCTCTCTTCGAATGACGACCGCATCCGCGCCAGCGTTTACACGCGTCTTTACTCCAACCCTGCGTTGGCCAAGTACACTTCAAATCGCGCGCCCAACCGGTTTGCTTCACTCACCCGCGCGACACTCGGAATTACCAACGATCCGCCCATCGGCTATCACGCCATCCGCATCATCGTGAAGAACGGCGAAGTCACGCTGTATGGCGTTGTCGACAACACGTTCGACTTCACCGTCGCGGAGGTGCAGGCCAAGGCCGCGCCTTTGACCTTCGGCGTTTTCAATGAGCTGGTGATCGCCAAGGAAGAGAAGTAAGGTTCGCAATGAAGCGTCTTACGCTGTTAACGCTGCTGGTACTGGCTTGTGTGGCATCCATTCCAGCACAAACTGCGGACGACGCAGGTAGCACCGAGTCTTTAGCGAAGGCCACCCAGAACCCGGTCGCGAGCCTGATCAGCGTTCCGTTCCAGAACAACATCAACTTCGCGTCCGGCCCCTACGGCCGGGTCCAGAACGTGCTCAATATCCAGCCCGTCATCCCCACGCAGCTGAACGACGATTGGAACCTCATCACGCGCGTCATTATTCCAATCATCGACCAGCCCCAGATCTTTACGCCGAGCCTCGGGACTAGCGGGTTCGGAGACGTCAGCCCGACCTTCTTCTTCTCGCCAGCGAAAGTGCACAAGCTCATCTGGGGGATCGGACCCGCTTTCTCGCTGCGCACCGAAACGAACAGTTCGCTCGGAAATGGCAAATGGGGCGCCGGCCCGGCTTTGGTAGCGCTGGTGCAGCCGAAGCAGTGGACTATCGGCTTTCTTGCGAATAACATTTGGTCCTTCGCCGGAGACGCAAACCGTCCCAGTGTAAAAGCCTTCCTGGTCCAGTATTTCGTGAACTACAACTTCAAAAAAGGTTGGTACGCAACCACGTCGCCGATTCTGACTGCAAGCTGGAACGCGCCTGCCGGTGCCGGCGACCAATGGGTAGTGCCTTTTGGCGGTGGATTCGGACGAATATTCCGGCTTGGACGCCAGCCCGTAAACGGATCGCTCACTGCGTATTACAGCGCGGTTCGTCCGGATTTCTATCCGGCCTGGTCGGTACGGTTATCAGTCGCCCTGCTCTATCCGAAAGCGAAGTAGCACTTGACCAGAAAAGCCACGAGGAATCCGATCATGACTAGAAAAACATTCTCCATTACAGCGCTGGCCGCACTATGCTGCTTAGCAACCAGCGGACAGGCGCAAACGCCGCAGATTCCCGCCGAAAGCCTGACGCGCGGCAGGTCGATCACCGCCATCGGCTACAAAGTCGGAGGCGGTTCCACCATGGTTGATCTCAAAGCCACCGGTCTGATCGCCCAAGCCGATGGCCAGGCGAAAGTCGAAGCCAAACCGGGGATCACAACGGTAGAGACCCAGATTCAGGGGTTGACGGCCCCCATGTCGCTAGGCTCGGAGTTTCTCACCTATGTTCTATGGGCCGTGTCGCCTGAGGGCCGCGCCATCAATCTGGGCGAAGTCCTGTTCGACAACAGCGGAAAGGGCAAACTACAAGCCACGACGCAACTGCAGACCTTCTCGCTGTTCGTCACCGCGGAGCCTTACTCCAGCGTGCGGCAGCCCAGCGAAATGCTGATTCTTGAGAACGCGCTCCGCAAAAATACCAAGGGGAGTATTTTCGTCGTCAATAATTATCAATTGATGAAGCGCGATCAGTACGAGAAACTCGGCAACCCGCTGGCGTTGACGCTGGATCTCAAGAAAGTGCCGCTGCAAATGTACGAAGCGCGCAACGCTGCCGACATCGCAAAATCGCGGGGCGCCGAAAAATACGCGCCGGCCGTCTTTTCCAAAGCGGAAGGCGCATTGCAGATGGCGGAGAGCGCGCTTGCTCGAAAAGCCAGCAAAGAGGAAGTCATTTCGCTGGCAAGGCAGTCGGCGCAGTTCTCCGAGGACGCTCGCGCACTGACGGCGGAAAGGGAAAACCAGGAGCGCATCGCGGAGGAGCGTGCCGCCGCGGCCGCGACTGCCCGAGCCCAAGCAGAAGCGAAAGCCGCAGCTGAGGCCGCGGAAGCAAAACGCAAGAGCGACGAGGAAGCCCGTCGCCAGGCCGAATTAGCCGACGCGCGGGAAGCGCAGCTGAAAGCGGAGGCGTCGGCCAAGGAAGCCGAGGTACGAGCCGCGGCCATGGCCAAGGAAGCGCAGATGAAGGCAGACGCGGAGATTGCGAAAGCCAAATCCCAAGCCGAGGCGGATGCCTTACGGGCGAAGGAAGCGGCGGCCACGGCAGAAGTGGAAAAGGCCCGCCAGGCGTCGCAGGAATTGCGCGAACAGTTGCTCGATCAGTTCAATCGCATTCTGGAGACGCGCGATACGGCCCGCGGCCTGGTCATCACCATGGCCGACGTACTCTTCGATCCCGGCAAGTACGATTTGCGTCCGGCCACCAGTCTGCAGCTCGCCAAGCTTTCCGGAATCATATTGGCGCATCCGGGTTTGAATCTTGCGATCGAAGGTTATACCGACAGCACCGGAAGCGATGAATTCAACCAGAAGCTTTCCGATCAGCGGGCCTCCACAGTTCGCGAATTCCTGATCGGCCAAGGCTTGGCCGGCGAGTCGATCACGGCGCAGGGCTTTGGAAAAGCCATGCCGGTGGCGAATAACGATACCGCCGCCGGTCGCCAGAAAAACCGTCGCGTGGAGATCATCGTTTCAGGCGAAATCATCGGCGTCAAGATCGGCGGATAACATCCATGCTAATCGGAACGGTAGGCGCAGTTCTCGCGAATAAAGGGCATGAGATCCATTCGGTTTCCCCCAGCGCGACAGTATTCCATGCGATCGAGGTTATGGCCAAGAACAGTGTCGCGGCAGTCCTGGTAATTTCAGAAGGCTCCTTGGCGGGCATTGTCTCTGCGCGCGACTACGCCAGGAAGGTGATCCTGAAAGGGAAGTCCTCGAAAGACGTGCGAGTTGAGGAGATCATGACAACTTCTTTGATCACCGTGCCTCCCGGCACCACGGTCCTGGATGCCATGGCGCTCATGACCCGTCATCACATTCGGCACCTTCCGGTGTTGGAGAACGGCAAGCTGGATGGCGTCGTCTCGATGGGCGATCTGGTGAGCGAGGTGATCTCCGGGCAAGCGTTCATTATCGATCAGTTGCAAAAGTACGTAGGACACATTCCGGTCTAGGAGCCCTGCATATGGTTTCCCGGAAGGCCATTGTCATCAGCGACGACGCTCCGGTTAAGTCGATGCTTCGGCAGATCCTGGAACCCCAGCAGTGGATCATCCAGGAGGCCGCCGACAACTCCGAAGCTCTACAGCTGGTCGAGGCGGGCAAATTCGACCTGATACTCACCAGCGAAAAAACATCCGGCAAGGAGGATGTCGAGTTCCTGCTCAAAATCAGGAGCATACATCCTCACACGCGCGTCATCATTCTGACGGATGAGACCACCCCCGCCGACGTCGTCTCGGCCATTCGCGAACGTGCTTTTAGTTACTTCTCCAAACCAGTCTCGTTGTCTTTGCTCGCCTCGATTGTGCAGCACGCCATCGTAGAACCCTGTTGGGACGACGGCATCGAAATCATGTCGGCGACCCCCGATTGGATTTGTTTGCGGGTGCGATGCGATATGCAGGCCGCGGAGCGGCTGTTGCAGTTCTTTCATGAGATCACCGAACTGCCTGCTGCGGAGCAAGAGATCGTTGCCACGGCTTTTCGAGAATTGCTCATGAATGCCATCGAACACGGAGGAAAATTCGACCCGGAGAAGTACGTCGAAATCTCTTACCTGCGCACCCGTCGCGCCGTGGCGCTGAGGATCAAAGACCCCGGCGAGGGCTTCTCCATGGACAAAATACCCCACGCGGCCGTCATGAATCCGTCGGATGACCCATTACGGCATCTCACCTATCGCGAGGCGCAAAATTTGAGGCCAGGCGGTCTTGGAGTATTGCTCGTCAAGAATAGTATCGACGAGCTGCTCTACAACGAAAAAGGGAATGAAGTCGTGCTGGTGAAGTACATCGATCAAGCTCGCCCTCCGGCTAGGGCGCAGGGCTGAAATAGCCGCGTTTCCATGAAGCGCGCACTCGCTGGCCGTCCACGGTTTGTGGCGCCACGGTCACCTTCACCTTGCGATATTTTCCATCGAGCGGCCGCTCCGCCGGGGAGAAGCCCAGCACATACTCGCTGTGCAGTTCCGCGCTGACGTTGGCAGCCAGATCGGAAAGCTCCTCCAATTTGCGAACACGGAACGATCGCCCGCCGCTCTCCGCCGTGATGTTGTCCAGCGAGCTGGATTTATCGAATATGGAAATCGAGAAAATACGAACGTCGGCTTCCTTCACCAAGTTCGTGAGCTCGCCCTCCGAATAGCGGCTGTTGTTGTCGCCGCCGTCGGATAAGACCAGCAGGACTTTGCGCGAGTGCGCTGCGTGCTTCATCTGGTTGACCCCCAGGTAAATGGCGTCGAATAAGGAAGTCCACCCTTCGGCATGCACGGACGGCAGGATGTTTTCGATGGTTTTCGCGTCTGTGGTGAAAGGACATAGGGACTCCGGCCGGTCGCTGAATTTCATTAGGAAGAACTCATCGCCTGGCAGGCTCATTCTAAGGAATTCCAGAATTGCCCGCCGGGACTCGGCCATCTTCTTTTGCATGCTCGCGCTGGTATCCCATACGATCCCGATGGAAATCGGCGCTTCCTCGCTGAAGAACTGGGAAATCTCCCGCTCGGCTCCATCCTCGAAAAGGTGAAAGTCCGACTTCTGGAGTCCCCGTACCGGTCGATCATAGGTATCGGTTACCATCACGGGAATCAGAACTAGGTTGACGTCCACGCGCAACGATTCCGAGCGGCTCTTGGATTGGTTCAAGCGCCCATGAACGCGCGGTGTGATGGAAACCGAAGGGCCGTCGTCGCCGGCGTGAGCCGCTGGTCCCAGGAAGCAAAATAACCCGGCCAGAATTGCGAAAACCGAGGCTACGGCGAGGGAATTAGAAGGCCGGCCAGACCGCGTCTCGGCCCTCCAACGGGATCGATTCCGCGACTCAAGACGTGTGATGAGCTTCATCCAGCATCGCTGCCTTAGCTGGATATACTAACACTCCTGGAAGCGCGGGTGCTTTTCCTTTTTTGGTACTTATTGCTTGTCTGGGGTGAAGTACAGGTGCAGAGCCAGTCCGACGCCGTTAGTCTGCGTGTTGTGCTTTTTGTCGGTGTTGTTCTCGTGCTGGTAGTAGGAGTCGAATTGGACGTGTTTTCCCACCGGAAATAAGCAGCCCGCGTAGAAAGCGGTAGTGCTCCACTTGTGGTATTGACTCTCGTAATAGGGTTCCACGGCGACGTACGGAATAAGATGGCGAGAGAGCACCGCAACAGTTCGTTCCACCTCAAATCTGTTCCGATAGCGCCAGTAGAACTTCTCGGCTTTCCAATCCAGATCCGCCCGATTCCGGTCTGAGATCAGAAACCCTGCCTTCAGAGGGAAGTTCGAAGTCGTAGCTACCACCATACGATTTTCGGGCAGGGAATTCGGCTCCGTGACGTAGAAAAAACCCGCCTCCCACACCAGGAATCGGGACTTCGCATCGTTGAGATCGAAAGCCGTTACTTCCTTGAGCTTGAGCAACGGTTTCATGTAGAACTGGATGCTAGGACCTATCGCGGACGAGAGCGGGTCGCCCGCGCTCTTGCCCGCATCCAGGTTTATGCGCACATCAGCCCCGAGCTTTGTGTTAATGTCCACCTCGGGATAAAACTGGATGTCGTCGGCGCAAGCCGGCAACCCTGCCAAACAAACCAAAAACGCGCAGCTTCGAAGCGCCAGGTCAGATCGAGTCATTCGTAGCGTCACCGCTGCGCGTTAGCCGGTAAAACGTTTGCCCCTAAACATCGGATACCGGGGCGCCGGGTTCCGCCAATCCACGGTCCAGCGCCCCTTTTTCCAGCATCTTGCCGACCCACTGGAAATGTTCAGGACTTACTTAGCTCCTCCCCAGCCGATGACGATTCCGCTTTTCAAGCGAAAGCTGTTCTGCCCGTTGTTGTTGCTGCAGATCGCGAATTGGCAGTCGTTGCCGAAGCGGGTGTAGAGATATTCGGCCTGGAACAAACGCAGGGCAAATTTCTTGTTCAACTTCACGTCAACGCCACCGCCTACCGTGAGCGCGAAAGCGTTCTTGGAGGCACTGGTCGCATTGGGATTTCTCGGCACAATGATCACCGTTCCATTTGCTGTCGGCAGAGGCTGCGTGGGGGAGATAGCGCCACAGGCGTTCCCTGCGTCGCCGTTGTTGCAACTGACCGAAAGACGTTCCCCGCCGAAGTTGACCTCGAAGAACGGTTGAACCTTGCCTTTTCGGAAAGTGATTCGCGGGCCGAACACATAGGTAAACTCACTTCCGCCAACTTTACTGCCAATGCCGTACGTGTTGTCCAGACCAAATATCTTGCAGCCGCTCAAGTCCATGGCCAGGCCGAACATGCTGTTCACGTTGTAGGCCATCGTTGACCCGCCGCCAGCGCAGTTAAAGCTTTGCGTGCCTCCAAGCACAGGGCTGTTGTGTTGGAACGAGAACCCCGGCGCCATTTCTACCTTCGAATAACTACCGTCCTGGGCAACCGCCGTGCCGGCCGCGGCCAAAACCACTCCAGCGAAAACAAACCATCTACGCATCTTCAGTTTCTCCTTGTAAGTTTTTTTCATACCGAATGACCCCTTGTTTGTGGTACAGGCGCGTTTGCGAGTGGTTGCTCGCTTAACTCAGCCCTCGCGCGGTTGATGCGGGCAATGGGGGGTAAGTTGTATTCTTTTTTGACGAAGGTAGCTTACTGTAATTCGCGCCAAGGCAGGCGCGCCCAGGCGCATGATTTTAGATCTTTACGCCCCCCGCCTTCATCAGTGGTTTTGAGCGACAAGCCCTCAGCAGCGCGTACCCGAAGAGCCACTGTTGCGAACAGGAGAATCAAAATTAATGTCTTTTCGAGCAAATGCTGGAATTCTGGCCTTCGCGCCACTCGTCCTGTTGGCCATGCCCGAGTTTGGCCAACTAATGTTTGGCCAGCAAAACGCGCCATCCACGCAGGGCCCGCAGGGCGCCCTTGTTGCCGCACTCACTCCCGACAATGAGTCGGCTGCGCCTGGACCGGCTGTGCCTGGAGTGGATATTTCCGCCAGCGCGGACGCTTCCCCCCAGGCCCCTGCGCCTGCCGCCCCGAAACCGGCGCCGGCCGCTAACGCCAGTAACTGGCATATTGATCACACCGGCTACCTCTGGCTGCCCGGCCTGCACGGGGACGTGAACGCGTTCGACTACAACGTCGGTTTCAAGGCCAGCCCCGGCGACCTCCTTTCCCACGTGGACATTGGGATCATGGACTTTGTAGGAGTGCGATACAAGCGGTTTGTGTTCACCAACGATTTCTTCTTCATCTCGCTCTCAGCCAACAGATCCAGGGTATTCGACCTCCTTCCCGATCAACCGGAAATTTCCGCCAACGTGAAATCGAGGCCGCTGGTCTTCACCCAAAAAATCGGTTTCCGGCTGATCGACAACCCAAGAATCCAAATCGACGGTCTGGTCGGGTATCGCTTCTGGCACCTGGGAACAACCCTGTCCTTGACACCGCCCCAGTTCGCGCATAATCTCTACACATCGCATAATTGGACGGATCCCGTGATCGGTTCGCGCATCATAATTCCGCTCTCGCCGAAATTGGTAGCGGAGATTGCGGGCGACGTCGGCGGGTGGGGAGCAGGCTCCCAGCTGGAGTATCAGATTGTTGGCGCGCTCGCCTACAGAATCAAACGCAAAATATCGCTCAATGCCGGGTGGCGCTATTTGTACGTTGACTATAGCGGCGGCCGCAGTCAATTCGACTCCCGGTTAGCCATGAGTGGGTTAGTCCTTGGCTCGACTTACACCTTTAAGTAACTAAGTGCTTCGGGCTAGTTACTTTCCCATGTGAAATGTTATTAGATCCGCAAGCCGCTTAAAAACATCATTTCGATGTCCGCAAGGGGCGTAAGGCGTAGTATCGCATGGCGGTCCGGCCTTGCCCGAACCGGAACGACCAGAAAATCAAGGAGAGAAAGAATGACTTACCCTACGTCTCGCAGAATCCCCATGGGATTGTGCATGATCTTCGCGCTTGCCAGCTTGGCGGCGACAGCCGCGGCCCAGACCAGCACCACCGAGGTGATCCCGGGAACCGCGACCACCTCTACCGCGCAGCAACACGCCACCGTGACATATGTTGAAGGCAACACCCTCGTCGTTAAAATGGCGAATGGTGAAGTGCGAACCCTTACCGTGCCAGACAGCAGGACGGCTACCATCGATGGCAAGGTAGTAACCGTGCACGACCTGAAGGTTGGCACCACACTAACCGCGACCATTACAACCACCACCACTCCAGTTACGGACCGGACGGTTTCCAACCTAACGGGGACGGTGTGGTATGTGGCCGCGCCAACCGTGATCCTCACGCTGCCGGACGGCAAGAACAAGATCTACAAATCGCTCCCCGGCTATAGTTTCACCGTGAACGGCCAGAAGGCGACCGTGTTCGACCTGAGAAAGGGAATGCAGATCTCCGCCGAGAAGGTTGTGGAACAGCCCAGTACGGAAATCTCGAGCAATACGACGGTAACTGGACATTTCCCCGTGCCCAAAGTTGTAGTCGCGCAGGCTCCACCGCCTCCGGCTCCCGCTCCGGTAAAGGCCGCTCCGGCCCCGGCCCCAGCTCCTGCCCCCGCTCCGGTTGAGGTTGCGGCAGCTCCAGCCCCGCAGCCCACACCGACGCCTGTGCCGGCCACCCTGCCCACAACTGCCAGTCCGCTTCCTTTGGTTGCCCTGCTCGGTCTGTTGTTCACGGGTGCGGGTTTGGGTCTGCGACAGTTGCGCCGCTCGTAATAGCTGCATTGTTTCCGTCGCCCTGCTTTTGACCTTCACCGGTCAAGGGCAGGGCGAAGCTGTTTTTACGCGGCTTCCCAATCAATGCTCTGCGGGGCCTCGTACCACCTGAACAAAATCGTCCGGCCGGATCCACTTCGAGAAAGCCAGCCGCACCTGATCCGCGGTCAAATCGAGATAACGTTGGCCGGCCTGAATGTCTTCATCCAGCGGCAGACCCATCTCGGCCCGCTGTAGCAGCGCTTCGGCGATGGCATCGGAACTGGATTCCGCCAGTGGAATCTGCCGCAACAACAGCGCTTTGGCTTGCTGCAATTCCTCGGGCGTTACGTTTTCTTTTTGCATTGCGATCAAATCGCGCTGAATGAACGCCCGGACTTTAGATACATTGGCCGGATCCGACGCGTACGTTACCGTGTACCCGGCTCGCGTCTTGGTCGCCGTCACGGACTCGTCAACGTCATAAACCAGCCCGGCTGTCTGCCGCAAATCATGGTACAGGCGCGTGGCGTAGAAGCCGCCGCCAAGTACGTGGTCGCCCAGCTGCAGCGCGTAATAGTCCGGATGGAAGCGGTTTATCCCGAGCCCTTCGGAGAGCGTTACTTCGTCCTGAATGCGGCCCGGGTCCGGTACGCGTACTGCCGCCGGTCCATTGGGAGGGACCGGAGGCAGGATCACATCCGGTTTCGGCCCCGCGCTCTTCCAAGTCCCGAAATATTTTTCGATTTTAGCCTTGGCCTCCTCGAACGTCACGTCGCCAATGACCACGATGGTCGCCAGATCGGGACGGTGAGTCTTCGCGTAGTAAACTTTGACGTCGTCCAGCGTTACTCCCGAAACCGTTTGTGGTGTAACGTTGCGCAGCTCTGGGTCGCCCTGCGGTAGCAATGCCGATGCAAGGGCCCGCAGCGTCCGATGTTCCGGGCTGGACAGGCTTCCGAAAGCAAACTGGCTGGTCTGCTGCTGAACGACTTGAAAGGCTTCCTCCGGAAGCGCGGGATGCAATTCGTTGTCCGCTAAAAGTTCCGCCCCGCGGTCGAAATTCTGCTTGAGCACGCGAAGTGAGAATCCCATCCCGGCGGATTCGCTCGCTCCAATGTCGTCCAACGCCTTCTGAAACGCAAGTCGGTCCAAATGTCTTGTTCCATACGAGAACATTTGTTCCAGGATTGCCGCCACGCCTTCCTTGCCGGGTGGAGTTTCCAGCTTCTCCTCGCGGCGGATGCTGCCCACCAGAGTGATTGTCGGGCTGACCGTCTCGGTCTGAACAATAAGGCGGATTCCATTGGGCAGCGTCACATCGGATGGATGCCCGTTCGCTTTCGGAACCGACAAGGATCGCAGCGCGGCCTCTGCCCAGTGCGGCAACTTCACTGCTTTCGGCCGCGTCCGTGGGAACTGCCCAGCCCCTCGGAATCTGCTCGACGGCACTGGGTTGCCGGAGGGAGCAGGCGTTAGCACCGCCGTAATCGCATTCTGGTTTAAGAGATATCTTCGCGCGACGCGGTTCACATCGTCCGTTGTCACGTTCCGTATTGCAGCCACGTTTTCGTCCGGAGAGTTGCGCCCTTCGACGGCCAGCGCTTCTGACCAAATTGCCGCCAGCCCTGGAATCGAGTTTCGCTCAAATTCCGCGGAAGCCACCTGCTTGCGCTTGGAAGCCTCTACCAGATCGGCCGGCAACCCCTTAGCGAGATAACCGTCGATCGCTTTCTTCAGTTTTAAAGTAATGGCGGCCGGATCGGCGTCCGGCGGAATCGCAGCCACGGCGAACGAGGCGCTCGCCGTCGGATATGTCTCTTCCAGTTCAAATGCCGCCGTCAGCGCCTCGCCTTGAGTCACCAGATTATACAGATCCGCTCTCTCGCTCGAAAGTACGTCGCTCAACACCCGCGCCGCCGCATAGTCCGGGCTGTCGCTGCCGGGAGTCCGGTAGGCGACGAACACAAGCTGGTAGGGCAGATCGCTCTCCATACGGAAAGAGTCCGCCTTTACCGGTAGCAAGCGCACCTCAGGGCGCTGAGGAATCGGACGCCTCGGAATGCACCCATAGAGTTCTTTGACTCTTTTGATCGTGGCGTCTGGATCCACTTGGCCTGTGATCACCAGAATCGCGTTGTTCGGCCCATACCACTTCTTGTGGAAATCCTTGAGCATCGCGGCTGTGGTTGCGTCGAACGAGCTCTTGGTTCCCAACGCATCGTGTGCATAAGGGGTGCCGGCGAATAAGTCTTCGTTCAAGCGGGCAACGAAGATGTCTGTTGGGTTCGAAAGATCGCGGGCCACTTCCTGTTCGATCGCTCCTCGCTCCTTGGCCCATTCCTCGCGGCTGTCGTCGATCCTTTGCATACATGCCGCGTCCATTCGCAACGCGACATCCAGGTACTCAGCCGGAACGGTGCTGAAATATTGCGTTGCGTTTTGCAGCGTCTCGGCGTTAGTGAATCCCCCCAGTTGGGCGTCGATGGCCGCAATCTGATCGGCGGTCAGGTTTGTGCAGCCGCGCGATGCCATGTGCTCCTGGGCATGCGCTATTCCAGAGAAGCCGGCCGGAGCCTCATCCGCGCCGGCCAGGTAATTTTCTTCCACCGTCACTACAGGAGCCAGAGGGACGCGCACAATAACAACGCGCAGCCCGTTCTCCAGGGTGGCGCGGGTCACGTCCGGCACCTCGCGTGTCTTCTGGCTGCGAACGGCGACGCACAACAGAATCGCGAGCGCGAGGTATCTGCTCATACTGTCAATCGGACCGAGTCTATCCGTCCGAATAATGAGCAGCTTGCAGAAAATGGCGCAGATTATTTTGGGAATTTACGCCGCGGTGAGTGAGCTTCGATTACCGCCAGCGGCCCGCGACGTAGACGTATCCTTTAGGCCCCTGTTGCCATGCCGGCGCAACCCACACCATCCCACGATGAGGCGGCTTCACCCACCTGCCGGCCACCCAAACGTATCGTCCGCCAGAACCGTGATAGTATCCGGGTCTCCAGACATAAAGCGACGAAGGCGCCCGCCCCACAATAGCGACGCTAACCGGAGGCGGAGGCGCGGTTTTGATGATTACCGCGGCCCCGATGGCCGCTTCTGTCATAAGAATCCCTGTCAAGACTGCAAGTGCAAGTGGTGCTCTCATTTGTTACCTCCACGGAGATTAGCGGATCGAATCGATCCAGACTAGATGCCAACCCAACTCGGAATCGATCGGCCCCTGCCAACTCCCTGATTTCATTTGGAATAAGGACTGCGCGAACTTCGGGCCGAACACCTGGGCTACCTGCTCTGGCGTCCGATCCCCATAATAAGAAGACAGGATGAAGTGGTCGGCCAGATCCGCCACCCCGGCGTCGGCGTCCACAGAACCGCCGGAAACCTTCCGGAAGGCGCGGTCCGCAGCATCCTGAGCCTTTCCGCCTTCGCGGGCAAAGGAGAAACAAAGCTGTCGAAATGACACCCTCGTGGCCCCTCGCAAGCGTTTTTGGTCGGTTTTAGCCCTGAGATTGCCGCCGTGGCTCCCAATAATTGCCGCTAACACCATGAAAACTAACGCCACCGTTCTTGCCAGACCGGATTTCATCTCGTCCTCCAGCAAACGATGCACGCCGCCGGAGCCCAGACTCAATTTTTTTGTGTTGCAGCCTCCAACTGACGACGCACGAAGGTGTTGTTGGCAAGCTGGCTGTTCCAATGCCGCCACAATTCCAGGCGGCGTGCTTGGATGGCGGATTCGGAGTCAGTTTGATGGGATTGCCGGTAGAGGTTGGCGAGAGCTGCGAACACGCGCGATTCCTGGGCCGCATCGGCCAGGCTGGTTTGAGGTTTGGCGCCGGATGCGCGAACCCTTCTGTAAAAGCTCCTGATAGATTTCAATGGCCCGGGGTAGGTTGCCATTCTGCGCTTCGTAATCGGCGAGCCCGCTGAGCGCCTTGTCTACTGCTGAACCTGGCTGGATGGTCGCGGTGGGATAAGCGCCCAGTTTCCGCAACTGCTCGAAGGCGGCATCCAGCCTGCGGTGAGCCTCGGCACTCCGGCCGAGCTGTCGCAGAGCATACGTGGATGCGATCAGGGTCTCCGCTTCATGCAGACGCGCTATCGGACGGTTCTTGATTTCAGCCAAACGTCTCAATGCCTGGTCGCACAGCTCCAAGGCACGTTTGGGATCGGTGCGGCGAAGGATATTCGCCAGCATTACATCGGCGGAGAAGACTCTCTCGCGGCTGGTGAACTGATTGGGATCGCGCTCGGCGAGATCGCCGGCGATTTCGCGGGCACGTTCCAAATACGGTAAGGCTTCATCCGGCCGGTTGAGACTAATTGCACTGTCCTCACCAAGGATCGACCCCTCGTGAATCAGCGCGCTCACGAATGCCAAGGGCTTTCCCACGCTTTTCTCGCCTGGAGCGGGCTCCAATATTTGGGTCGCTTCTCGAACTGCCTGTAAGGCCGAGTCCAGCTGGCCCTGCGCCTGATAGACAATTGCCAGATTCAACTCCGCCGCTCCGGCATAGGCAGGCCATTTCGCCGTGCGCGCCAGCTGGATGGCGCGGCGCGATATAGCCACCGACTCGTCGAACTGTTCGCCATAAGCGTATATATTGGCAACGTTCAAGAGAACGAGAATCGCGTCCTCCGCCTCGGAACGATCCAATTCGTGTTCGGTGTTTGCCGCTTTGAGGTACGCCTGCATGGTCCGATCTGTTATGCGGGCGAACTTCAAGGCCTCCTTCTGGTCTCTTTGCGAAGCAATCTGCATCTGTTCCTGAGAAAGTTCCGCCGAGCGAAGCAGTGCGAGGCGATTGGCAGGTTGTGACGCCAGAACGGAATCGATCAGTGCCTGGGCTTTTTTGTCGTTCCCTTCCGCGAGTTGGGCTTGACCGAGAGCAGTATCCACGCGCTGTACGCGAGCTACCCGCATATATGCCGTACCAATCTCTAAAGCAAGCGCCGGTTCCATGCGCACGTCCGCGCTGATTCGGCGCAGGTATTCGAGCGATGTTTCCAGGATCAATCGCCTCGTTTCCGTGCTGCCTTGCAACTTGGAAACCTGGTCATCGATATCGAACAGTTTGTTGGCGAGCTGCCGCACGTCGGTGAAGCGGCGTTCGGCGATGGCGCGCTCGTGATTCGCTATGGTCAATCCCACGGTAAGACTGCCAACCGTAACCGTGGCTGCAACGAGGGGAAGCCAATATCGGCGCAAGAATTTACGAATTCGATACCAGAGATCCCCGGTACGCGCACGAATGGGGCGGGCCGCGAGGTAGTTCTCCAGATCCTCAGAAAGCTTTTCCACTGAGGCGTATCGCTCCTGAGGCTCTTCCCGTAAAGCCTTCAGAAGGATCGCTTCGAGATCGCCTTTCAAACCCGGCGCGAGTTTGGAGGGGGCCACGAACCTTCTGGGGGAAGTAGAAGTTGGCGATTTGCTGGTGGACTGGTAGGGAGACGCGCCAGTCAACAGCTTGTAAAGCACGGCTCCGAGCGAGTAAATGTCGGTGGCGGTTGTCATTTGCCCGCCCGAGGCTTGCTCCGGACTGGCATATTCCGGTGTGAGCATACGCACGCTGGTCACCGTGGCGTCACCGCCCAGGTCGAGAATCTTGGCAATGCCAAAGTCCAGCAATTTCGGTTCTCGGTCGTCTGTGACAAGAATATTGGAGGGCTTCAGATCGCGATGCACCACCAGGTTGCGATGCAGATAGCTGACTGCGGCGCACACCTTCAGGAACAGCGCAACCTTCTGCCTTAGGCTGATTCCGGCGGCGTACACGTCGATGGTTTTTCCGTCGATATACTCCATCACCAAATACGGCTGCCCATCCTCGCGATGCCCCGCGTCCAACAAGCGGGCAATGTTGGGATGAGAAAGCGATGCCAGAATCTGACGCTCTGATAAGAACCAGGCACGGAATTGGGGAGGGTCCGCTCCGGGCCGCAACAACTTGACAGCGACGCGTTGTGTGACCTCACCGTCGGCGCGTTCGGCCGCGTAAACGCTTCCCATGCCGCCACGGCCCAACAGATTTCCCAATCGATACGGTCCGCAGTAAGGATCCTTCAACTCGACTGCTTCGGAGTAGTGCGCGACCATCTCGTCAGCCAGGAACTTGGTGGTTTGAGAGTCCGCTGCCAACCGTGCTTCGACTTCGTTTCTGGTTTGCTGGTCCACGTTGTGTTCCACGAAGTAGCGGAGACGGGCTTCCTGGCTTAGATTGACTACTTGCCGGAACAGTTCCGCCGCCTTGGTTGTCACGCTTTACCTTTTCTCTCGTACCTTCGCCGGAAACCTAGCCGTCCGGTTCGACGCGTATCCGCCCGATAAATTACATTATCCGCAGATTCCGGAGTTCGGGACGGGGGCTAAGTTCTCCTCCGGCGGTCGAAATCTGGTGCCTGCGGATAGGGGCATGGGGTTCGAACAATGTTACCGGCTATTTTAAAGGCTTCGAGCGAGAATTAGGTGCGTGCAAGCCTTTGAATAATGTGGTGGGCCCGACAGAACTCGAATCTGTGACCTCTACCGTGTCAAGGTACTGAGATCAATCACTTGCAGACGTGCCGTTTAGTACTTTCATGGATATACCGGCCTCCGACTTGGACTCCATATGGACGCCACAACCCAGAACGGACTCCACATGGACTCCAAAAAGGACTCCAGAATTGGGTTTAGGATGCAATCGTGACCTCGCCCCGCGTCTTAAGTTCGATCACCTTTTTATTCTCTAGGCGGCTTTTCGCCTTGGCAAGTTTGTCTTGAATCCTGCGCGTCAGGTCCTCTTGCCGCTTGAGCTGGACTACCGTGTATTCCTCGGTCATCCGCACGCTCGAATGGCCAGCAATGGTGCTCGCCTCAATACTAGAGGCACCGACCTCTTGACGCCAAGTAATGTTGGCGCGACGGAAAGTGTGGGGGCCGAGACCCGGAAAATCGCAGCCTTCGGCCGCTGCAGCCCGATGAAGCTCAACCCTCAAGGTAGAGTCCCACATGGGCTTGGATGGATCCCCGGGCTGCGGGAAGATCCACGCATCGGGTTGTTGACGGGCGAGTCCACCAATCCAGTTTTGATATCGGCTGCTTAAGCTACCGATCGCAAGTTTGCGCTTGCTCATCTGAGTTTTCGGCTTATCGATGTTCTGGTGCTGACCTGACCGGCTTTTTTGTACCAGTCGAACCGAGAGACTGGAGTACAGAAAGGAACCGGAAACATGCCGAAGAAGACGTTCACGCCGGAGCAGATCGTGGGGAAGCTGCGGCAGATCGAAGTGCTGCTGAGCCAGGGCAAAACGGTGCCGCTGGCGTGTAAAGACAGCGGGATCACGGATCAGACCTACTATCGCTGGCGGAAAGAATACGGCGGCCTGCAGATGGAGCAGGCCAAGAAGCTGAAGGATCTGCAGAAGGAAAACGCACAGCTCAAGCGCGCCCTGGCGACGCTGACGCTGGAGAAGCAGGTGCTGAAGGACATCGCGGAGGGAAACTTCTAAGTCCCGCGCGGCGACGTCTCGCCGTTCAACACGCCCGGGACAAAGGCTTCAGTGAACGGCATGCCTGCCGGCTGGCTCGGACCAATGGCGGACGACGCAGCGCTATCAACCGACGCAAGTCGGAAGACGAGGATCGGCTGACGCAGTCGATCCTGGCGCTGGCCAGCCAGTATGGCCGCTTCGGTTATCGCCGAATCACGGCGCTGCTGAAGCAGGCCGGATGGCAAGTGGGCAAAGATCGAGTGCAGCGCATCTGGCGGCGGGAAGGCTTGAAGGTTCCCGCCAAACAAAAGCCGCGCGGGCGCCTGTGGCTGAACGACGGCAGCTGTCATCCGCCTGCGGCCCGCAGCATCGCAATCACGTGTGGAGCTACGATTTCGTCGAAGCGCAGACGCATGACGGGCGCAGCTTGCGGCTGCTGGTAATGCTCGACGAGTTCACGCGGGAATGCCTGGCGATTCGCGTGGCGCGGCGTCTGAACAGCGCGCATGTGATCGAGCTGTATGGGCGATTGCATGCTGCAGTACGGTGTGCCGGAGCATGTGAGGTTGCTTGCCCGTCACCCTTTGGCTGGTCGCTTCTTCTCGAACTGCCACGCGGTCTTGACAATGTCTTCCAATTCCGGGAACTTCGGCTTCCAGCCCAGCGTCCGCTTCAGCTTGTCGGAATTTGCCACCAGAGCCGGTGGGTCCCCAGCGCGCCGCGCGCCGATCCGATGCGGCACTTTCTCACCCGTAACTTGCTCTACGGCCCGCATCACCTCCAACACCGAGCGGCCCGCTCCGGTTCCAACATTGAACACATCCGATCCGCCTCCCGCCAGTAATTTCTCGATGGCCACCACGTGCGCCTCCGCCAAATCAGTCACATGGATGTAGTCGCGAATGCAGGTGCCATCCGGAGTTTCATAATCGCCGCCGAAGATCGTGATCGGCTGGCCGGTGACCACCGCTCGAATCAGCAGCGGAATAAGATGCGTCTCAGGTTCATGCTCCTCGCCGAGCCCTGATTCCGGGTCCGATCCGCAGGCGTTGAAATAGCGCAGCGCGATGCTGCGCAGACCGTCGCACTCATCCATCCACCGCAGCATCTTCTCCACCAGCACCTTGGACTCGCCATACGGATTCACCGGCGCGAACGGCAGATCCTCCGGGATCGGGACCACCTTGGGCGTCCCATACACCGCCGCCGTCGACGAGAACACCAGCCGCTTGACACCCGCCTGGATCATCGCGCTCAGCAACGAGGCGCTGCCGCCGGCATTGTTCAGGAAGTAAAGCTCCGGCTTCTTGGTCGACTCCCCCACCATGGAATTCGCAGCAAAGTGAATCACCGCATCCACGTTCTCGCCGCTCAACACATCCGCCAAAGGGCCGGTTTCAGACAAATGCAGCTTGTGAAACGGAAGTCCACGAATGTTGTGTTCATGGCCGCGCGACAAATCATCCACAATCACTGCTTCGTATCCATGACGCGTCAAATGATAAGCCGTCACCGATCCGATGTAGCCGGCTCCGCCCGTCACCAGCACCTTAGGCATAAGTCACTAGTTTACGACCCCCGCGAGTCAGCTGCGCCTTTCACAAACATTTCTGAACCGCGATGGCCTTGATCGAAGGCCGCCGCCGGTCCGGCATACCAGGCTACCCAGTTCCGTGCGGTTAGCGCCCAAGACCAAAAGTACTATAGAGCCAGTGGAACGCAAGCAACAATTTATGAATCACTTGGCGTCAGTTGACGCAGTTGGTAGGGTACTTGTCTGCCAGTGATTCCACTTGACTTTGGGACGCACGGCTTTATTATGGAAGCCAGTTCGTTCAAGGCGTGCCCTGAAGCTGCTCGGATCTGAACAACACTTGAGAACAGGCTCGGTGCTGAAGAATTTATGACCGGAAGGGGTGGCAAGAGAGTCGCTGAACTCGCTGAACTCTCCGCGGGTCTGGGCCGCGAACCGCTTCTGGTTCAAGGCAGCACGGGCAATACTTCGGTAAAAACTGGACGCACGCTTTGGATCAAAGCTTCCGGCAAGTGGCTTGCGAATGCGACGAGCGAAGATATGTTCGTGCCCGTTAATAGAAACGGTGCGAAATGTGGTGCAGTCGGCAGCATTAGACGAAAACTGAAGACGTCGCGCAGCAGACGTCGTTCATATCGAGCGTAACGTCGAACGCCGAGCTGATCGACGAACATACCATTGTTGAGATTCAGGAGTTGTATCAGCGTCTTTAATGACGGTGTGTTCACTTCTTGTTCTTCGAGTTTCGCTAAATTAATGTCACAGCAATCGTCAGTAGAACATGCAAACCTGCCAATCGAAAAGAAACGATCGCCGCCAAATAGAATCGACTCGTATCCATCGAACAGTCATAACGTTCGATAAATATTTCGAACATATAGACGGCGAGATGAAGTGTAATCTGCGATAAGAAGACAGGTTTTCGTGTACGCGGATGCAGCAATGAATAACACGATCGTTGCATCCAATCGACTAATGCACCGCGTAGTTCCACCTGAAACACATAGTAATCACATCGAAAAACGAGAAAACGAACGATCAAAATAAAAAAAAGATCAATCACAACGTACCATATTGCTTTGACATAAATTCAATCCTGAGAAAATTGGCATTCGCATTTCTTCATTTCGTAATCGACGATACACATCCAACGAAAATCCATTATCGTCGGCATCGACATGTTCAAACCAATTTTCGACTAAATCCAACATTATTGCACTCACACACTTCACACTTGGCAACTTGAGAATTGTCGTCGTCGTCTGTTTATTTCAAAAATGGATTAGATGAACGACGACTGCTGCTGACAGATAATCTGAAATGAAATTAGAGATTTAATTTTATAAACAAATCATACAATTATTTGACGAATTTGTCGTCAGAACACAAAACCGCCACTGACCTTCAACGCGCGCACCAATTCGACTTTCGAATGAATCCATTTCAAATATAACCATATATGGATATGTCAATTCTTCGAATTTCGATTAACCAATCAGCGATCGATATTAATTTGAACTCAATAAATGCTGCAGTAAATTTACCTCATTTTGTTTTGATATCGATGAGTATTCGTTGTCAATTCGATTGTCTTATGTTTCATAAATGAAAGATTTATATGAAAATTAACAATAGCACTGATCAATTCGTTGACTAGATATATTATATATAATATTTTTTCTTTATTTATTTTATTTAATTAATATTATTATTCCATTAATAATTATTATATCCTTCATCCAATCGTTTATTCTTCTCCTCTTTCTTTTAACAGACGACATCCTTTTTTTTCCTTCTCATCTATCTTTTTTTTCTTCAAATATTTTTTTTTATAATCTATTCTACATTATATGAGGTTACAATAATAAGTTTATTATTTTTTTTCATTTTTTTATTTTTTTTTATATGAAACAAAATGTACGAAATATCGATAATTACAATTGATTACAATATACATCGAATGTTGTTCGATTATGGTTCACAACTATTATTGAAACTTTTGGTAATATGCTAAAGAAAAATTTGGTGAAATTTTTATCGAATTTAGCTGTACAGTTTTCGAGATATCAATGTAGGCATTTTCTATGGCCCATCGTATCTTATCAATCATAGTAATATATTCCACAGAGATTACGACGATATATAGTAAACAGATTATTGTTTGATTTCATTCGTTTTTAAATCTCTATTTTAATATTGAATTACAAAAACATTTGTATTCATTTTCTCGAGAGTTTTACTTTGTAAAATTAATGAATAGAAAATATCCGATGAACGACAAATACGAAACGAACAGAACAACTTCATCATCAGTTTTAGGACACTATAGGACGTTAAGAAATGCAATGCTATCAGTCCGCTAAAACAATATTCAGTGATATGTTTGTCGTGATTTTTATCTAAACGTCAGATTTGCCTCGCAATATGTGCTGAAGAAAACGAAGCGTAATACTGCAAATCGGGAAACATTAGCTGAACTTTATTTTGGCTGAAGTATGGGTTCGATTATGGCCAAAAAGTAGAGTAGTTTTCGAAGTGAGATCGATTGACATTTTGTGGAGGCGATTAGTGCAGATTAACATCGATTGTATTTAATTTTGAACATAAATTAAATGCGATTAATAGCTAAAACAGCAAATATATCTTCAATTTTTTTATAGTGTAGCAAATTTTTTTGTATTTTTTACACTTTTACCTAAAATTTTGATTGTTGAGAAATTTTGGCTTATCCACCGCCCAGCCAATTCAGCCAAAATAAAGTCAGCCAATAATTTACCCCTTTTACAGTAATGATTGCATATGAGAAGAGTACGTTCGATACGTTCATATAAGCGATATAATCTCAA
>CAWKEP010000004.1:0-842724 GCA_963848735.1 Bryobacterales bacterium | reverse complement strand
AACGCTGGCGCTTCGTCCCTTCGGCCTGCTGCCGGCGCTGGCGCAGAGCGGCGCAGAACTATCGCGCGTTGGTTTGCGTGTTTCTGTTCGGCGGGAACGATTCGAACAACACCATCATTCCGATGGACGACCCGAGCTTTCAAGCCTACACGTCCATTCGCGGCAGCCTGGCGCTGACGGCCAGCGAGCTGACGCCGACCGTCTACAGCGTCGCAAACGCGCCTTACGCATTTCATGGAAGCTGCCAGAACTCGCCAGCTTGTTTTCGAGCAAGGAGCTGGCCGTGATGGCGAACACCGGATCGTTGGTGCAGCCGCTGACCCGCCCGCAATACCAGGGCGCGCAGGCGCCGATCCCGCTGAATCTCTTCTCGCATTCCGATCAGCAGCTGCAGTGGCAAACTTCCATCGCGCAAGGCAACAGCCCCACCGGTTGGGCCGGGCGCGTGGCCGATTATCTCGCGGCGCAGAAGATCAACTCGTCCAACTTTCCTGCGTTTCTTTCCGTGGCCGGAAATTCGCTGGAGGGTCAGGGAGCGTCCACGCAACCGGTCGCGATCTCACGCCGGGCAATCGCTCACGCTGAAGGGATTCTCGAGTTCAGCGGCATCCCAAGCCCGGTTGAACGCGCTCACTTCGCTGCTCACCACCGACAACGGCGTTTCGCTGGTGCAGGCGGCCAACAACACCATGGCCAACAGCATCGCGGACGCGGCGGCGCTCGAAGCGGCGCTTGCCAAGACCAGCCCGCTGAAGACGCAGTTTCCGGCCACCAGCCTGGGATCGCAATTGCAGCAGGTGGCGCAAATCATTCAAGTGCAATCCTATCTTGGGATGACCCGCCAGATCTTCTTCTGTTCGCTAGGCGGCTTCGATACGCACGCCGGCGAACTGGAAGCGCACAACAATCTGTATCCGCAACTGAGCCAGGCGCTGGCGGCTTTTTACGATGCGACCCAGGAACTCGGGATGGCGCAGAATGTGACGACTTTCACCGAGTCCGATTTCAGCCGGACCTTTCAACCCACCACCAGCGACGGCAGCGATCACGCCTGGGGCAGCCATCACCTGGTGCTGGGCGGCGCGGTGAAGGGCGGCCAGATTTTCGGCCAGTTCCCAACTTTCGAGTTGGGCGGGCCGAACGACGCCGATGTTCGCGGGCGCTGGATTCCAACCACGTCCATCGATCAATATGGCGCGTCGCTGTGTTCCTGGTTTGGGATTCCAGATAGCGCGCTTACGACGGTGTTTCCAAATTTTGCGAACTTCGGATCGCAGAAACTGGCGTTTTTCGGATAGCGAATTACTTCACCGTGATGGGAACTTCGGCGATGGTGTTTTCCCATGCGAGCTGGAGCTTGCCCTTGTTCGCGCCGAGGCTCGACAAAGTCATTTTGTAGGTTTCAATCGGCTTGGGCGGGTTGCTCATGTCCATTTTAACGCGGCCGAGGTCGTGGCTTTGGTTGTAGTCCAAACCCCATTCGCCGGTTGCCTTGCTTACGACGAGCTGCCATTGCTTGGGATCCAAATAGACGAATAGCGTGTAATCGCCTTTAGGAACCGAAAGCCCGCCGATGTCGAGATTCGCGTCGGTGTGCAGAGCGGTGGCATCGTTAGCGCCGGCACGCCAAACGCGCCCGTAGGGCTCCAGGCCGCCGAAGATTTTTCGCCCGCGCATGGATGGCGCTGAGTAGTTGAATTCGGATCAATTTGCCCGCGATGGTTACCGCGGTTTCCGCGGGAGGGCTTTGTTGCGCCAGCAGGGGCGCGGCCGCCGAGCAACGCGGCGACAAATCCGAATCGAAGAACTGAGACCACGGGTCACCTCCAAAAATGAAGGATATCAGCTGGCAGTGGCGGTTGTCTGTATGCGGTTGATGGACAGCATGAGAGCCGCCGACAATCCGCATACCGCAGCGAAAGACAGCCAAAGACCCGGAACGGCGCGATTGCCAGTGACGTGAATCAAGTAAGTGCAAATGGCCGGCGTGAATCCGCCGAAGATAGCGGTAGCGAGACTGTAGGCGAGAGAAAAGCCGGAGGTGCGCACCTCGATCGGCATGATCTCGGTAAGGTACACGGCCATCGCGCCGTTGTAACCCGCATACAGGACCGAGAGCCAAAGCTCCACGATGAGCAAACGCGTGAAGGAGGGGCGCTCACCAGCCATAGCAAGGACGGATATGCGGTGAGCAACGCGACGATGGTGCAGGCGTAGAGAATCGGACGACGGCCGATGCGATCCGACAGCGCTCCCGAGATGGGCAACACGGCGAAGTTGCAAGCTCCCACGCACAGCGTAACGATCAAATTGCCGGTAGCCGCCAGATGCAGCACGGAGCTGCCGAACGTCGGCGTATAGGCTGTGACCATGTAGAAGCAGACCGTGGTCATGGTGGACAGCATCATTCCGAGTACGACCAAACGCCAATTGACTGCCAGCGTCTTGGCGATTTCAGAGGCGGTAGAGTGGTGCGGCCGCGCGAGAAATTCGCCGGTCTCTTCCAGCGATCGGCGCAGGAAAAGCAGCAGCGGGAGAAGCGAGCAACCGGCCAGCAGGGCGATGCGCCACCCAAAGCGCGACATTTGGCTATTCGAGAGCAGACGACGTGAGAACAATACCGAGCAGCGCGGCGAACATGACCGCGACTTGCTGGCTCGCGGACTGCCAGCTCACGTAGAAGCCTTTGCGGTTCGGCGGCGCGATCTCGGAAAGGTAGACGGACACTCCGCCGAGTTCGACTCCGGCGGAGAAGCCTTGCACCAGACGGCCGACCAAAACCAGCAATGGCGCGGCGAGTCCTAGGACGGCGTAGCCGGGAAGGCAAGCGACGGCGAGAGTGCCGAAACCCATCAGTGTGAGGGTGAGCAGCAAGCCCGCGCGGCGTCCACGATGATCGATATACGCGCCCAAGACGATGGCGCCCAGCGGCCGCATCAGGAAACCTGCGCCGAAGGTGGCGAGAGACAACATCAAGGACGCGAATTCGTTGCCGCTGGGGAAGAACGTGGTAGCGATGGCGGCGGCATAATAGCCGAAGATCTGGAAATCGTACATCTCAAGCGCGTTGCCCGCGGCTACGCGAATCACGGGCATCAGCTTCGACCGGCTGGATTGCGATGTCGTAGCCTGAACTGTCGCTGGAGTTAGCACGGCGCTCTCAGGAACAAGCATAATGGATCGGGCACTAAGGAAAGGCTATGGAAAAGCGATTAAAAGGCAAGACGGCGATCGTGACCGGAGCCAGCCGCGGCATCGGACGGGCGATTGCGTTTCGTTTGGCAGCCGAGGGAGCGCACACGGTATTGTGCGCGCGCGACGCGAATCTGCTGCAGCAAGCAGTAAAAGCGATGGTGCGCGACGGCGCGAGTGCAGCGGCGCTGTCGGTGGATCTGCGCGAGATAGACGCGGCCAAGCGCGTGGTGGGGTTTGCGGTCGAGACTTACGGGCGGATCGACATCGTCATTAACAATGCGGGCGCTACCAAGCGCGGAGAATTCCTGCAACTGACGGATGAGGACTGGGCGGATGGGTTCGCGCTGAAGTTCTTTGGGGCGATGAGGCTGACGCGCGAAGCATGGCCGCATTTGAAGCAGCACGCGGGATCGGTGCTGAATATATCGGGCGTGGGCGGCAGGATGCCGGGGCCGCAGTTTACCATCGGTGGCTCTGTGAATGCGGCACTACTCTCGTTTACCAAAGCGATGGCCGACATCGGAATTCGCGATGGCGTGCAAGTGAACGCGATTAACCCCGGCAGCATCCGCACGGACCGTTTTCGGCGCATGCTGGAGACAAATGCGGCGCAGCAAGGCATCGATGTGGAAACGGCCGAGCGCAAATTGATCGAGAGCGCGCGGACCACCCGCATCGGTGAACCCGAAGATATTGCTGCGTTGGTGGCGTTTGTGGTGAGCCCGGAGGGCCGATTTCTGCAAGGCTCGCTGATTGATATGGATGGCGGAGCGACGAAAGTGATCTAGCTCATGTAGTAACCGCCGTTGACATTGATGGTTTGGCCCGTAATGAAAGCATTACGCGCCAGCATCAACACAACGTCGGCGACTTCCTCGATCTCGCCGAAGCGTCCGACCGGGATCATTTCCGGCTTGGCGACCGGATTCGAAATCACCATTTCGGTAGCGACTAGCGCGGGGGTAATCGCGTTGACCGTGATGCCTTCCTTCGCCAGGACGCGTGCGTAGCTGCGCGTTAATCCGATCATCCCGGCTTTGGAGGCGGCGTAATGCACGCCGACGATACTACCGGCTTGCGCAGCGACCGACGACATATTGATGATGCGGCCCCAGCGCCGAGCGCGCATGCCCGGAAGAACAGCTTGGGTGACCAGGAAGCAGGACGTCAGATTGACGGAGATCATCTCGTTCCAATCCTCTTCGCGCATCTGCTCGACGGACTGGATCAGGATTTTCCCCGCGTTGTTCACTAGAATTTCGATCGGCCCGAGCTGCGATTCGGCGAGGCTCACCAATCGCGCGACATCGCCTGCTTTCGATACGTCGGCCTGAATCGCGGCGGCGCGCCGTCCCATGCTTTGAATCTCACGCACGGCGGAGTCTGCGTCATCGCGACGCTCGTGGTAATTCACGGCGACGTCGACGCCCGCACGAGCCAGCGCCAGCGAGACTGCCCGGCCAATTCCCCGCCCTCCGCCGGTGACGAGGGCGACTTTACCGGTCAGTTGTTGTTCCATTACTTGGTCGCGGTCAGGCTCTTGTACGCGGCTTCGACAAACTTATCGGCGGTCCAAAAACCGCCCGGGGTGTTGTAGCGCGGATCGTAATCGAGGGTGGGATGCGCGGCCTGCACCTGTTCCAGCGTCATGCCCTTCTTGATCATGGCCTGGATGCGGTCTCGAACGATGGTGACCATATCGCGATATTCCAGCACATCGAACTCGTCGCACAAACGGCCGTGCCCGGGAATAATGTAGGTGCCGCCTTCCTCATGATGAGCCGGAATGGCAAGGTCGAGGATCTGGTTCAATCCATTGATTTCGCCTTGCAGGCTGCCGCCGTTCTTCAGATCGATGAACGGATAGCTGTTGGTGACGAAAATATCGCCTGCGCTGATCACGTCGGAGCGGCGAAAGAACGCGATCGTGTCGCCATCGGTATGCGCGGCTGGCGGGTGAAACATCTGGACTGCCTCGCCGTTGAAGTAGACTTCCTTTTCGACGCCCAGGTAAGTGTCGGTCGGCCAGGCGCTCTCGGGATATGCCTTCTGCCCGGCCGGTGGCACGCTCATTCTGTCGAAAACATTTTGATGCGCGATGATTTGGACGCTGAGGGCCGCGGTTTCACCCGGCGTGTTGACCAGCGTCACTTCTCGAGCGGAGCCGCCGCTGGTTTTCACGAGGTTCTCATTACCGCCAACGTGATCGGGATGAACGTGTGTGTTGATGATGTAGTGGATCGGCTTATCGGACAGCGTTCGGATGGCGGCCAGCACCTTGTCGGATAGTTGCGCAAGGCCGGTATCCACCAGCAGCACGCCCATGCTGCCTACTTGTACGGTGATGTTGCCGCCCGCGCCCACCAGCATGTAAACGTTACCCTGCACCGGAAGGATGTGCAGTTCGGCGTTCTCGGCCGAACTTGTGCGAGCCGCTTGCACCGCGGGGGCTGACTCAATCTTGGCTGTGCCAAGCACCTTTCTGTATTCGGGATACATGGTGGACTCGCCACCCATCACCGCTGCGTGCGGCAGGTGGTGGTTGTCCGCATATTCGAAAATGAATGGGTTCGCGCCGGGCAGATAACTAGGCACATCGCCCTTGGGCCGGGTCAGAATCTCTTCCACGTATTCGCACGGCCACAACCATCCACCCAGTTCCTTCTCATCCAAAAGAAAATCGTCGGTGCGAATCAAGGGCTCGGTCAGGTAAACCGGATCGTTCAGGATGGTCATGTGCGTCATGATGTTTCCGTGACGCAGGAAATGCTCCGTCATGGTGGCCTGGTCGCTCTCCGGAAGCCCATTGCGGCGTGCCCAGCCCTGCTTGATGTGCGTGGTATAGACGGTCAGCATGTTGCCTTCCCACTTGCCGGTGGAAAATCCCATGAAGGTGTGGATGGCGTAATCGGGCGGGTGCGGACGGCCATCCATCCAGATGGTGCGCGTCTGCTCGTAGGTGCTGATGTAGTTCTTGATGGCGATCACTTGCTGGGTGTTGGGGTCCTTCTCGTCCCATATTCTGAGATGGAGCGGGCCGTGATAAATGTACGGCGATACGTGCACGCGGCACTGGTGTTCCTGCAGCGTGAGACGCGAGGCGTTCCAGCTTTCGGCAAAGAGGCGCGCGGAATCGTTAATGGGTAGGCCTGCGAAGTCGCCCAAATCGGGACCGGGGATACGTTCGTTAAAGTCTTCGTGATGCAGCGGGCTCCACTCACCGGACAGGATGTCCTGGGCCCAGCTAGTCCCGAGGGTGGCCGCGAGTAGCAGGACGGGGCTCGCAATTCTGAATAACATGACGTTGTTCATATCAGCTTCATTTCGGAGGATATAACAATCCGGGGCGGTACGCCTAATCCTGCATGCAAGAGGGAGCTAAAACACGGAAATCTAATGGCCACCGATTAACACTGATGATGCCATTGTTTTGAATCGGCGTTCATCGGCGTTTATCTGTGGCTATCTTGTTTGCTACTTCGCCGGCAGCAGTTGCTCACGCCCCGGGGGCACATGCTGGTCGGTGGCATTCAACATCATCGCCGCCATTGCGTAGTCGCCTACGATAGTGGCCAGCTCGAGCGTGCCTTGCTTTCCGAACGTCGCTACGGTCTTGGCGTACAAATCCGAATCGAGCTTGTGCTGGTGCAGTAATTGGCGGGTAAACGTAATGAGCAGAATATCCTGGTCCGAGAAGCCAGCGGCGTCCTTGTTGAACTTGATGGCATCGATCACAGGCTGCGGAACTTTGGCGGCGCGCGCGCCCATTTCGTGTCCGCTCCACTCGTATTGCTGGTCGAATTCGCGGGCCACCACCAAAATGGCGACTTCGAAATCCCGCGCTTTCAAGACTCCATGGAAGCGCAGGTACTGGTTCAGCATCTGGATGGACTCAGCGACTTTGGGGCTGTAAAGCGAGATGGCGGCCGGGCCAGTAGCGCCCACCGTCTTGCCCGCACCACCCGCCAGCATGTCGTAAATGCGCTTGTCGTCATCGTCCTTCATGTCGTCGCGCGTTAGCACTGGAAGACGGGAGAACGACTGTGGGTCGATGTCTTTCGGGAGAGTGGCAGTTTGTGCGCCCAGTACCGCTGTCAGTAGTAGCAACAAAGAGATCGATCGCATGAAAGCCTCCAGGCAGGTAGCATATCAAGCCAGCCTACTGATTGCATTACAATGGTTCTCATACCCGGCAAGTAACTTGAGGCTCGTTGCGAACGCCAAATCATCGTTGCATGCAATCAATTCGGCCGGTTTCTGTTTCTGTGGAGAGTGAAATGGGCGATTTTCGCCAAAGCAAGACTAGTTCGGTGCTGGTGATAGCCGCACTTCTGGCCCTTCCCGTTTTCGGCCAGGGCGTAGTAGGCGAATTCGTACCGGACATCGGGCTCGACCTATCGGGCACCTGGAATCCGTTGCTGCATGAGGACTTCCTGGAGCGAATTCCCGGCCCGGAGCTGGTCAACTATTCAGGACTGCCGATCACGGAAGGGTCCAGATTATGGGGCGAAAGCTGGAACGCTTCCCGTCTCACCATGCCGGAGCACCAATGCCAGGTGCATGTGTCCCCCTACATTTACCGCGGCCCCTTGCAAACGCGCTTCTGGACGGAGCGGGACCCGCAATCGCAGAAGATCATCGCGATTAGGAACTACATCAGCACCTACGAACAGAACCGCACCATTTGGATGGACGGGCGTCCGCATCCGCCGCCATGGGCGGCGCACACCTGGATGGGATTCTCCACCGGCAAGTGGGAGGGGAACATCCTGACCGTCTACACCACGCACATCAAGGAAGGCTGGGTGCGTCGCGACGGTCTGCCGGAGAGCGATCAGGCCACGCTGGTGGAACACTTCATCCGGCATGGCGAGCGTCTGACGCACGTCAGCATCGTTACCGATCCGGTGTATCTCACCGAGCCGCTGGTGAAGTCGGAAGACTACACGCTGAACCAGAACGCCGCTGGAAACTGGCTGTACCCGTGCGAAGAAGTGGAAGAAGTGGAAGGCCGTCCCAGAGGGGCGGTGCCGAACTATCTGCCCGGACAGAATCCGTTCTTGACCGAATACGCGAACATGTATCATCTCCCGCTGGTCGCGGCTCTGGGCGGACCGGAGACCATGTATCCGGAGTTCCAAAAGGTCCTCAAGGACCCACCCAAGCCGCCGACGGATCCGTTCGCACTGGCGGAAGTGACGCCCATGCCCGAGAAGAACATGTCTCAGAACCCGAATCCCACCGACGGCGAGGTTCACATTCTTCCGGTGCAAGGCAACATCTACATGCTGGTGGGCGCGGGCGGGAACATTACGGCTCAGGTGGGCGACATGGGCGTGCTGATTGTGGACAGCGGCCTGGCTGCGAGCGCGGATAAGGTGATCGCGGCGATCCACAAACTGGCTCCGGACAAACCGCTGCAGTACATCATCAACACGCACGTCCATCCGGACCACACTGGCGGCAATGCAAAGCTGCGAGCCGCGGGCGTGACTATTACCGGGGCGAATGTTACCGGCGATATCGCCGATGCTTCGCGCGGAGCCTCGATTATCGCGCAGCAAGCCGTCCAGGATCGTATGAGCGCCCCGGATGGAAATCAACCGGCCGCTCCCGCCAACTCGTGGCCCACCGACACGTTCCTGGGCGATCGCAAGACCATGTTCTTCAACGATGAGCCGATTGAGATCCTACACCAAAAGGCCGCCCACACCGATGGCGACAGCATCGTGTTCTTCCGCCACTCGGACGTGATCAGCACCGGCGACATCTTCGTGACCACGGGCTACCCGTTCATCGATCTCGCGCGCGGCGGCAGCATTCAAGGCGAACTGGACGCGCTCAACAATATGCTGGACCTGTCCATCTCCAAGCACGACGAAGAGGGTGGGACCTATATCGTTCCCGGCCACGGCCGGCTGTGCGACCGTTGGGATTTGATCGAATATCGTGATATGGTAACTATCATTCGCGATCGCATTCAGGCCATGATCAAGAAGGGTATGACGGTGGAGCAGGTCAAGGCGACCAGGCCCACCATGGATTACGATGCCCGTTATGGCGCCGACAAGGGCTTCGGTACAACCGATTCTTTTGTCGAGGCTGTATACAAGAGTCTCAGCAAGAAGTAAAAGCTGTATGCAGAAAGGGTGCCCGGCGTTATATTATGTAGTTTAAGCCGGGAAGAGTACAATTCCGTAGGGAAGGAAACATAATGAAACGAACACTGTTGTTCTTGGTTGTTGCCGCGGCATCCGTGTTGAGCACGCAGGTGAATGTGTTTGCCCACCACTCGTTTGCCGCCACTTACTTCGAGGACAAGACCGTCACGATTGAAGGGAATCTGAAGCAGTTCCTGTATCGGAACCCCCATTCGTTTGTCCACGTGGAAGCTCCAGATGACAAAGGCGAAATGCAGATTTGGGCGGTGGAATGGGGCGCAGGCGGCCAATTGAGCCGCGATGGCGTGACGCGTGAATCGCTGAAACCGGGCGACCATGTGATCATCAAAGGCAACCCTGGGCGCAACCCGGATGACCACCGCGTCCGCATGCAGAGCATCACGCGGCCAGCCACAGCCACGGCTGCCGAGTTCAACTGGAAGGGCATCGTTCAGTAGAGGAAAGCGGCCGCTCGCTGACGCGCGCGGTTCTGCTTACGATGATGCATCACCTACCTCGATGTAGGGCGACGGGCCTTGGGCTCGTGCTCACGGCGCTATTCGTTTTCCCTGCGCTCGCGCAAGTCGACTTCACCGGCGAATGGGCGCCCCTCTATCACGAGGACGGGCCGGAGCGTTTGCCTGGTCCTGAGTTAGGTGATTACACGGAACTGCCGATCAATGCGGCGGCGCGCATGGCCGGCGATACTTACGATGCCGACCGGATTTCCGTGGTCCCGGAATATCAATGCCGTCCGCACGGCGGCGATTATTCCATGCGTGGTTTGGGCAACCTGAGGGTGTGGCGGGAGATCGACCAGACCTCAGAAAAACTGGTCGCCATTCACACGCATCTGCTGGCCTGGGATAGCGAGCGCACCATTTGGATGGATGGCCGTCCGCATCCGCCCGACTATGCGCCGCACACCTGGCAGGGCTTTTCCACCGGTGTCTGGGATGGCAACATGCTGACCATCACCACCACGCATTTCAAGACCAATTACATGCGCCGCAACGGCATTCCCCGCAGCGACAAGGCGACTTTGACGGAGCATTGGACCCGCCACGGCGACTATCTGACCGTGGTCACCGTGATCGAAGACCCCGTGTATCTCACCGAGCCGCTGGTTCGGAGCGACAACTGGTATATGGATCCGGGCCAGAACATCGGCGTATTCGGATGCGAGTATGCTCCCGAAGTGCCTCGGCCGGAAGGCACGGTTCCCAGCCACTTGCCGGGGCAGAATCCGTTCCTGCGTGAGTTCGCCGATTGGTATGGTCTGCCGTTCGATGCGACGCGCGGCGGCGCCGAGACCATGTATCCGGAGTACCAGAAGAAGATCGCGGGCGAATACCATCCACCGGAGAAATGCACCCGCTACTGCAAATGCACGTCGCTTTTTGATTGCAGCGTGAACTCGAAGTGACCATGGAAAATCTAGACGGCTTTCACCTGTGGGGCGGTCCCCCCGGACCGCAGCCAACGCCCTCGTCGGCACCTGTACAGCCGGACCTGGGGATCCGGCGCGGACGATGGCGTCCGCCCCACGTCGGATTGCTCTTTGCATTCCTAGTCATCGCCGGCGTCTCTTTCGCGCAGCCGCCCCGTCAAAACTTCGACGACGTCAAACTCCAGATGGCCCCGGTGCAGGGCTCTGTCTACGTCCTGATGGGCGATGGCGGCAACATTACGGTGCAAGTCGGCAAAGATGGCGTGATGCTGGTGGACACCGGTTTCGCACCGGTGGCGGCCAGAGCGATGGCCGAGATCCGCAAGCTGTCGGACGGGCCGATTCGCTGGATCGTCAACACGCATGTGCATGCCGACCACACCGACGGCAATGCGCAGATGGCGAAGCTAGGTTTGACGCACGAATCTATCGGCCCGCCCAGGATCGTGGCGAATTCGAACGTGTTGGATCGCATGACCGGCCCGCAGCCCGGCAATCAGCCGAAGATCCCGGAAGAGGGCTGGCCCAATGACGAATACTTCCTTCCCACCAAGGATTTCTTCTTCAACGGCGAAGCGGTGGTGGTCTATCACGTACCGGACGCGCACACGGATGGCGACAGCCTGGTGTTTTTCCGGCGATCGGATGTGCTCAGCACCGGCGACGTATTCACTCCCGGGAGCTATCCGATTATCGACCTGTCGCGCGGCGGCAGCGTAGATGGTGAGATAAAAGCGCTGAATCAGATCATCGACATTACTGTTCCGGCCAAATATCAGGAAGGCGGCACCATGGTGATTCCAGGCCATGGGCGGCTGTGCGATGAAGCCGACGTGGTGGAATATCGCAACATGCTGACGGTGATTCGCGATCGCTTTCGCGACATGATCAAGAAGGGCATGACGCTGGAGCAGGTGAAAGCCGCCAAACCCACTCTGGATTACGACACGCAGTACGGCTCCGCCACCGGGTTTTGGACCACCGACATGTTCATTGAGGCTGTCTACAAAAGCCTGAGCGGGAAAAAGTCATGATGCGCGCTCCGCTGTTGAGTTGTCCTGTCGATTTGCGCGACAAGTCTTTTCGGCGCAAGGGGTGCCTCCACCTTCTGGTATCGGCGCACCGCCTGGACTGCAGGCTCCGAAATCCGGCGCAAGCAGCCGCGCCAGTCGACTTCACGGGCTATTGGGTATCGGTGGTTTGGAAGATTGGCGCTGGCGCATGGTGACGCCGATCAAGGGCGATTTCGCCAGCATTCCGCTGAACAACGAGGGCCGCGCGATCGGAAATGCCTGGGATCCGGCCAAGGATACCGCGGCGGGCGAACAATGCAAATCCTACGGCGCGCCCGCGATCATGCGCGTGCCCGGACGTTTGCACATCAGCTGGGCCGATGAGAATACGCTGAAGATCGAGACCGACGCGGGAACGCAGACCCGTCTGTTTCACTTCGGTGGCAAGCCGCCCAGAACGGCGAGAAAACCTGGCAAGGCTATTCAGTCGCTAATTGGGAACGGCCCGTGCGCGGCTCCGGCGCCCCCGGTTTCGGGCTCGGCGCAACGCGCGAAGGCGCGCACGGAAAGTCGCTGGAAGTGGTCACCACGCACTTGCGCCCGGGCTATCTGCGCAAGAACGGCCCGCCCTACAGCGAAAACACTGTTCTCAAGGAATATTACGATCTCCACAAAGAGCGCAACGGCGACACCTGGTTTACGGTGACCACGGTGGTGGAAGATCCCAAGTACCTGATGGAGCCGTTCGTCACCAGCACCGATTTTAAAAAGATTCCCGAAGGCGCCGGATGGAGTCCGACGGCGTGCGTGGCAAAATGAAACTGGAGCTAAACCAATGATTCGCAAATTTCTGATTCAGGGCGCATCCGCCGCGTTATTGCTCGTTGCACCCGCGCTGGTGCAGGCGCAATTTCCGGCTCCTCCAGCCGGACCTCCCCGCCCCGCCAAGGCCATCGCGCCGATGGATCTCACCGGCTACTGGGTTTCGATCGTGACCGAAGACTGGCGCTGGCGCATGGTGACTCCGCCCAAGGGCGACTACGCGAGCGTGCCTTTGAATCCGGCTGGCCGCAAGGCCGCCGACGGTTGGGATCCGGCCAAGGACATCGCCGAAGGCAATCAGTGCAAGGCCTACGGCGCGGCAGCGATCATGCGCGTGCCGGGACGCGTCCATATCACTTGGGCCGACGACAATACGCTGAAGATTGATACCGACGCCGGCACACAGACGCGCACATTCCACTTCAACAGCAAACCCCCGGCGAATGAACCGGCCAGCTGGCAGGGATATTCAGTAGCGACGTGGGATGGGCTGCGGCCTGCTCCTCGCGGCGGCGGCGCGCCTCCTCCGGGCGGATCGCTGAAGGTTGTCACCACCCACATGAAGGCCGGCTATCTGCGCAAGAACGGCGTGCCCTATAGCGCGGACGCTCGAACTGACCGAATACTACGACCGCACCAATGAGCCTAATGGCGATTCCTGGCTGATCGTGACCACTATCGTGCATGACCCCGCGAATCTCTATCAGGACTTTGTCACCAGCACGCACTTCAAGATGGAGAAAGACGGATCGAAGTTTGCTCCGTCGGCGTGCGAAGCGAAGTAGTTTGAAGCTACTTCCTGTTTTTCTGGTAGCGGCGTTCGTTGCAGTCGCCCAAACGCACCAGCACGGCCCACCGGAAGCGACAAGCGTCGACCTGTCGAAACTTCCGCCGCCCCAACGCATCGAAGGCATCGGCGATGCGCATATTTCGATCACCACCAAATCGCCGCAAGCCCAACAGTGGTTTGACCAGGGCCTGGCGCTGCTGCATTGCTTCTGGGACTACGAGGCCGAGCGTGCCTTTGAGGAAGCAGTTCGTCTCGACCCCGACTGCGCCATGTGCCACTGGGGGCTTTTTCAAGCGGTCGATTTCAGCGGCGACCACGATCAGGCGAAGGCGGAACTGGATCGCGCGAAAGAGCTAGCGCCCAAGGCGTCCGACCACGAGCAGCGCTACATTCGAGCTTCGACCGAACAGGAGGCCAAGAAGGGCGACGAGGCTCCGCAGGCCTTTATCAAGGAAATGGAGGCGTTGGAAGCGCGCTACCCTGACGATCTCCAGGCCAAGCTGATTCTCGCCGGCCAATTGCTCAACGGGTACGACAGCAAGGGTGACCCGCGCGCCGGCGCGCTCTATGGCCAAGCGCTTCTGCGCAATCTATTGCAGCAGTATCCTTCCAACGCCGCGGTCAATCATTACTGGATTCACGCCGTGGAAGGCAGCGACCACCCGGAGTGGGCGCTGGAAAGCGCGGAGAAGTTGGGTAAGCTGGCTCCGGCTTCCGGCCACGTAGTCCACATGCCCGGCCACATCTTCTATCGAGTAGGAGATTACGAGCGGGCGCGACAGATATTCCTGGAAGCCGCTCGCGTGGATCAGGATTACATGGACAAGCAGCACGTCAGCCTGCGCGACGATTGGAATTACTCTCACAATCTGAGCTATCTGATCGCGGACTGCGCGGAGGCTGGCCGCTATCGTGAAGCGCTTGAGCACGCTGCTGCCTTGCAGGGAACTTCGGACGATCCGGATCATTCGTCAAACCCTGGGTTCTATATTCTGCAGGTCGGAAGCTCCGCTGCGCGGCTCGCCATTCGGTACGGCCGATGGGACGACGCGATCAAACAGCCCATGAACTTCGGCGTGCCGGAAGACAAGCTGAGCGGGGCGGCGCGTGGTTATCGAGAGGGCCTACTTGCGTACGCTCGTGCAATGAAGGCAGCTGACGCCGGAGACCTCGCCGATGCGGCCAGGCAATCCGATGCTTTGGATGCGTTGCTCTGGCGACTATCGCATGAGGAAGTTGACGATAAAACGAAGAACATCCGCGATCGCGTGGTAAAGATCCTGGATACCGCATCGCTTGACTTGCGCGGAAGCCTGGCTGCCTATAGGCACGAACCCGCAGAGATGCAGCGATTGCTTGATCTAGCTGCCCAACATGAAAAGGAACTCGGGTACTCGGAGCCGCCGCAATATGCACGGCCGGAATTGGAATCGCTGGGTCACGCGCTGATCCGCGCTGGAAAATATTCTGAAGCTCGCGAGGCCTTTCACAAGGAACTCCGCGACCGGCCACGCTCGGGCTTTGCTCTATACGGAATCGCGCTGGCTTGGGATCGCGAGGGCAAGGCCGGCGAGGCTGCGAAAGCTTATCTGGAGTTTCTTGATACCTGGAAGAACGCCGATCGCGATCTGCCCGAGATCAACGCTGCAGAAACTCGGCAGAAAGCCCTTCAGTAACCTGCGCTGCCCCCCAGTTCTCAGACGGAACGGGAGGGCAGCACAACGGATCAAGTTAGTTTATTTCTGCTGTTGGTCCGGACGCTGCGGAGCCTGGTTATGGCCCTTTTGGGGATTGTTTGGATTCTGACCAGGGTTTGATCCCTGTTCCTGTCTCCGTTGATCGCCCTTCTGGTCTTGGCCTTGCCCTTTTTGGCCATCCCGTGGCTTGTTCATTTGGTCTTGTTCGGTTTTGGTAGCAGACATTGCATACCTCCTTCGCTAATTGAGACGCCGGCTATCGTCGAATCGTTCAGCGAGTAACGGGATGAAACGGTTACCTGGAAGTGACGCGGCACGTCATGTAGAATGTCTTTCGTGTCTTGGCAAACATTGCAAGTCGGGCTGTGTCTGGTCCTTCCGGTCGGTGCGACTCTTCGCGCGCAAACGTACACCGTCTCCACGTTATCGGGTGGGTTTTCAGATCTCAAGGGTTATAGCGGCGACGATGGTCCTGCCACCGAGGCACGTTTGAACCGTCCCCAAGGACTCGCCCTTGGACCAGACCGTACGCTCTATATCGCTGACTCGGCGAATGCACGGGTGAGAACTGTTGACGCCACGGGACGGATTCGCACAGTGGCCGGGATCGGTGTAGAAGGCTTCAGCGGAGACACTCGTCCGGCTACAGAAGCGAAGATTTTCCCCCGCGCGATCGCGGTCGACTCCAAAGGAAACCTGTACATCGGCGGCGGCGAACGAATCCGGCGCGTGAATCGAAGCGGTGTAATCGAAACGTTCGCTGGCACCGGCGAGCATGGTTATGATGGCGACGGCGGACCCGCGTCGAAAGCCAAACTTACGGGACCCGTGGCCATCACAATCGATGAGAACGATACTGTGTACTTCGTCAGCCAGGACGCGAACGGCCCCATAGATTGGCGACAGATGGATAGGGTGAACTATGCCATCCGCAAAATCTCTCAGGAAGGCATCGTTACCAGGGTAGCGACGATCCCTAGCGGGCATAGCTACTGTTCGGAGAACTCCTGGGCTCCGCCCGATGGACTCGCACGTGATCGTTCTGGAAACTTTTACGTTCCCTACGGCGGGCGGCAGCAAGTGTTGAAAGTGGACGCCGCGGGCGCGGTGACCGTCTACACCGGGCATGGATACGGTCGAAATGATTTTGGCGCCAATGAACGGTGGGCATACCCTTGCGCTCACTTAGCACTGTTTGATCCGCAAGCGGTCGCGCTCGATGCGGCCGGAAGCCTTTTTGTCGGGACGTACAACGGCGTGAAGCGTGTCGATCAGCCCAACGCCGTCACGACAGTGATAGGTACGGAAGATCCTAAGCCTCTCAACAATGGCGATCCGCTGAAGACGTCCCTGGAGTTTGTGGCAGGCCTAGTCCTAGAACCCACCGGGGCTCTTTACGTTTCCGATATGTATCACCATCGGGTGCTTCGGCTCAGTGCAGAAGGCAGATTGAGCGTCGCCGCGGGGCTCAGCGACCCGCCGGCGGAGCAGCAAGGTGGTGACGCGAAATGGGCGCGTTACCGCTTCCCGGGCGCTGTCGCCATTGGTCCGGCCGGCGACATCTTCATCGCTGACGGGGGAAATAGTCGTATCTGCCGCATCACACCAGACGGACGTTTATTTGTTGTGGCCGGCACCGGTGAAAGTAGCACGTTCATGTTTTCACCTCACGGTGGCGGGATGTATCCACCATCCACTTTCAGCGGAGACGGAGGTCCGGCGGCGAAGGCGGAATTAGCTTGGCCCGAGGGCGTCGCGGTGGACGCCCAAGGCAACATCTATATCGCAGACACTTGGAACAATCGAATCAGAAAAGTCACACCGGACGGCATCATCCGTACGATCGCTGGTTCCGGAGATCTCGGATACGGCGGTGATGGCGGACCCGCGACGGCTGCGCAACTTCGGAACCCTATCGGTATTGCGGTAGATACGCGCGGCACCGTGTACATCGCCGATTCCGGGAACAACCGCATTCGGAAAGTTACTCCCGACGGGCGAATCCAGACCGCATTCGGGAATGGCTTTGGAGAGGGCAAAGGGGGCAAGCCGGATCGTACCATCCAGCTCAACTCGCCGCGCGCAATTGCCTTGGATCAGAAAGACAATCTGTATGTGGCGGACACGAGTCGTCTTAGGATTCTGAAAATCGGTAGAAATGGTAAGGTCCACACCGTCGCAGGCACTGACAAGATTGCACAGTCGAGTACTGGACTCAAGTCTGCCGATTCTCTCGCGATTGACGCGACGGGCAACGTCTACTTTACGTCCTTCAACGATGGTTGGATCCGCAAAGTAACCACCGACGGCGTGGTCCATGCTATCAGCGACGACGGAGGACAGAAGATCCGCGTCCAAGACGCCCCGCCCCCGATTGGAACTTCCGGTATCGCCGTGGACAAACGCGGCACTTTGTACCTAACGGACGAAAACCGAATCTTGGTCCTCAAGCCTCAACCGACTCGGTGAGCCTGATCGACTGCCGCTACTTTCCGCCCAGGCTCTTGTACGCCGCTTCCACGAACATATCGGTCGTCCAGAAGCCCTTGGTTGACCCGTATACCGGATCGTAGTCTCGCGTCGGACGTGCCGCCTTCACCTGCTCCAGCGTCATGCCCTTCTTGATCATGTCGCGGATACGGTCGCGCAGGATGGTCACCATCTCCTGATAAAACACCACGTCGGCCTGGTCGCACAGACGACCGTGGCCCGGAATCACCATGGTCCCGCCTTCCTGCTTGCCGGCCGGAATGGTCAGCGCGATCAAACGGTTCAGCGCGTCGATAGTCCCCTGCAGGCTGCCGCCCCGCGCGATATCGATGATGGGATAGCCAGTGGTCGACGAAGATGTCGCCGGTGCTCACAACGTCCGACCGGCGGAAGAACACGAAGCTATCGCCGTCGGTGTGCGCGGCGGGTTGATGAATCACCTGGATGCCCTCGCCGTTGAAGTAAAAATCCTTTTCGTCGGCATAGGTGTCGGTGGGCCAGGCGCCAGAGGCATACGCGGCCTGATTGCGATCCTTCGCGCTCATTCGGTCGAGCAGGGTCTGGTGCGCGATCACGGTGGCGCCCTTTCCTGCATCGGCGATGTCGCCCGTAACGTTGCCGCCCACGATGGTGCTACCGAGGCCCGCGATCTTCTCGTTGCCGCCGACATGGTCGGCATGCACGTGCGTGTTGATCGATGTAACGGATAGGCCCGTCGGAGATCTTGCGGATGGCCGCGATCACCTTGTCGGTCATGTTGGGCAGACCGGTATCCACCACCAGCACGCCCTCCGGACCCGCTTGCAAGGTGATGTTGCCGCCAGCTCCGCTCAACATGTAGACATTGCCCTGCACATGCTGCGTGTGGACTTCGCCATCGTTGACCGCCGGATTTAACGCATTCTCTTCGGCGGCAGGCGGCGCATCTGTTGCCGCGACCAAGGCCGCAACGTCGGCATTGGCCGCCGCTTTCATGGTCTGCCGATACTCGGGATACATGGTCGCGGCGCCGCCGCGAGTGGCCGGGAACGGTATCTTTTCGCGATTCGCGAACTCGGTGAGGAATGTATTGTCACCAGGAAGATGATTCGGCACGGTTCCACGGGGACGCGGCACTTCAATGACAGCTTCACAGGGATAGGGCGCGATCTCCTGATGCGCGTCGTACAAGAAAATCGGTGGTTCGCACGAACGGCTCGGTCAAATACTCCGGATCGTTGATAATCACCATGACCGTCATGCGATCGCCGTGCCGGAACAAATGTTCGGTAACGGTAGCGTTCTCGCTGCGCGGGATCCCATTGCGGCGAATCCAGCCTTCCTTAAGATGCGTGGTGGTGATGGTTAGAACGTCGCCATCCCATTTACCAGTGGAAAATCCCTGCCAGGTGTGCGCGGCATCGGCCGGCGGACGCGGACGCCCGTCCATCCAAATGGTCCGCTCAGGCGCTTGCCAGGAAATGTGCGTGTGATAGGCGATCAGCTTCTGCGTGTCGCGATCCACTTCCTTCCAGATGCGGAGGTTGGCGGGGCCGCGCCAGGCGTAATCGGACGGGTGAGGCCGGCACTGATTTTCTGGTAGCGTCAGCAGAGACGCATCCCAGCTGTCGCCGCGCAGGCGTGCCTCGTTATTGATCGGCAATCCGAGATAGTCGCCGATATCGGGCCCCGGAATGCGCTCCAGAAAATCTTCGTCGAACTGGGGCGCCCACTCGCCGGAAGGATCAATTTGGGCGAAACCGGGAACACAGGTCAGAATCGCTGTCAGCAAAAGCAGCTTGGCATTTCGCATGGTACACACCTCGCGTTGGTTTACATGTTAACACAAGGGTTCGGAAATCAATTGCGGGAACCGCACTTTCATGAACAGAATCATGACATTGCGCGAGAGTGAGGCAGGGCGTGCTCACTTTGAGCGACGCCCCGCGAGATGGTTAGAACGTGAACAGGTCGATCAAATTGCTAATCGCCGGACTGTTGAGCGGCACGTATGGATTGGTGGCACTGGTTTGCGGGTTCGGGAAATTGTCCCGGCTGCGGCTCGTCACCGGAGCCATATACCAGTTAGCCTCGATGAATTTGAGGATGGAGACGTGATCGGAGTAGTTGTGCGAGATGTGCCCGGCGGTAGTGAAGGGCGACACTACGATCAAAGGAATGCGCGTGCCGTCGCCGAAGAAATCGAGCGGCTGAACATAGCCGGAGTCATAGTAGCCGCCGCCCTCGTCGAAGGTGATGAAGATGGCGGTATCCGCCCAGAGAGCTGGATTGGCCTGCACCGCAGACACAATCTTCTGCGTGAAGCCTTCGAAGAGATCCAGTTTCGACGAAGCCGGATGCCCGTCCACCAGGCCGCTGGGCTTTACGAAGGAAACCGCCGGCAGCGTTCCGGCCTGTATGTCGGAATAGAGATTGGCCGTATCCTGAATATGCGCCGCGCGGACCGCTGGGTTGGCCATGATCGAAGTGTCGTATTGGAACGGGTTGCAAATGTTGCAATATTCGTCGGTGTTCGCGCCAACCGCCCCATAGTTGAGCTGATAAGGGTCGGGCACATAGTTGTTCCACTGGTCGCCGTAATACTTCCACGAAACTTGGGCGGCAATCATTTCGTCGCCAATGCTGCGGACCGAAGAAGGCGGAATCGTGAACACCGTATTGTTAGCGTTCGTATCGGTAAAGGCATTGTTGCCGTTGCCAAAGTAGCCGGGGTTGTAGTTGTTCAGTAAGTAGTAGCGGCCCGGTTGGCAGTGCGGATTGATCGGATGGGGAAGAGAGCTGGAGGTAGGTCACGATCGGGGCAACGCCGGGCTGAGTGATGTCCGAGCAGTTGGTATACGATCCTCCGCCGTAGGAGGCCGAGCCATAGGAACCGCCGCCGTATCCATCCTGCGTATACCAGTTGTTGGTACCGACAGCGGGATTTGGATTTTCAACTTCATCCACGATGCCCGCGTTTTTCGTTCCTGTCGCTACTCCCACGTTGTGGGGCGGAACCGCGGCATTGCCCTTGCCGTCGCTGAACCAAATCGCATCGCCGTGGCCCAGCATGATGTGATTTGCGCCAGTACCGCCATTGACGGATTGGTGGAAATTGTCGCTCATCGAGTAGTTATCGGCCAGCATCTTGAAGTAGGGCGCGTCGCCATTTTGCACATTGTAAAATCCCATGGCCGTCGAGCCTTCGCCTGTTGTCACGGCGCCGGCGGCATATTCGGTGCTGAAGACGGAGGGCTGCGTGACGCCATTCGCGCCAGCGCCTTCGGTGACTTCCACCCAGGGGAACAAACCGGCATCGCAACCGGAGGGATTCTCCGTGGTGGAACGCGCCACGCTGCAATCCAACTGCTGCCACATCTGGTAGAAGCGATGCACCGGGCTTGCCGCATAGGAGATGTAGGGAAAGCTGGTGCCGTTGGTCAGTTGGAACGGCCCGGGGGGCAATGCATTGACGTTCGTAATCCGCGTGTCCGGTGTCTTAGACGTTAACCCGGTGCCTCCCGAGATCAATGACTGATAATAGTTTGCTGGCAACCCGTTTTCGGACTGCTGAGCCAGAGTCAGGCTGTCGCCCGTGATGTAAGAATCGCTGGGACCTCCTGCCAGCGGCGCGGGCAGAACATTGTTCGTAAAACTACCCTTCGCCGGGCTGAGTAGGAATGTGTCGGGAGCCTGGTCCGTGGCGGCACTCTGCGCGGCCTTGCTGAAATTCGGCCCGGGAGTACCGTCGGCGTTGACGATTCCTTCGGAAAGCAAATTCCAGACGGTTTGTCCGTTTTTGGGTTTGTACGTCGCAAAGACGTGGTCAAAGCTGCGGTTCTCGCCGATGATCACGATGACGTGTTTGATTGGTGTGCGCGTGGTCACGTCACCCGGATAAGGATTCGGCGGAGTCGCACCGTCTAAGCAAGTGCCGACTATCAACTGGAACAGGGCCAGGGACGCCATCCCCATACGTAGACCATGCAAGGCTTTTAATGCAACTGATTTCACGGGCATTCATTCTCCTATTTCTGTGGCCGTATCTTTAGCCAGCGCTGTCAATCATAGCCACGCAGTTTGCAAATCGAATGTCGCTCCGGTGAATTTAGAATGACAGCGAGGACGGCTCTACACGAATCGTGCCCATCATTCCCCCGTCTTCGTGTTCCAACATATGACAGTGAAATAGAAACGTGCCGACGGCGTTTGGATCGCGAAAATCCATTCGCAATCTGACGCTTGGATAGACCAGCATGTTGTCTTTGTAATAAGGGACATTCACCGTGTCGCGGAGAAACGGCTCGTTCGCGGGCTTCCCGAGATAATCAAGCAACAGGAAATGTAACTGATGAATGTGGAACGCGTGCAGTTCGTTGGATCGGTTCTCTATAATCCAATCTTCCACTGTTCCCTGCTTCGCAATGATGTCCGGCACTCGAGATTCCGGATTAAACAAAACCGGCGTTTGGCCGTCTAGCGTGATGTAGAACTCGGTTGCACTGTTTGGATTATTAGGATCTGTCAACTTTTCGGAGAAAAAAAGCTTCCGCGTTCGCACCGGAGCCACATTTCCCAGCCATTTCAGTTGGGAGGGAGGAAGCGGCTCGGGCTACGCGTCCAGTTTCGAGCGCGGCTGGGGTGCATCTTCAGCGGATCTTGATGGTGGCAAGCGCTCGGTTGGGATCGTTTTCGCCGCCCGGTCCCGTGTCCACCGTTCGTGTTACAAGCAAGCCCTGTAACCCCCGCGGGCGGCCCTTTCACAATAAATTCAACGCGCGCCCCGGGCGGCACTCCGAGATGAGTTTGCCAGCTGATCGGGTCTGACGTTCCGTTCTGATTCAGAGGCACGCCATCCAGTGCGACCAGGCCAAGGGGTTGCGGCGCGCGATTGAACAGAAGCGCCAAGTTGAGATACGTAATGGCCGACGCATTCAACACACGCCACAATTGTCGCTCCCCGGTTTCATTTCGATTGCGGCTGGCGGATAGTCGGGATAGGGAACCGGCACGTAGTTAATCGAGAGATCCTTGGCCGGCTTGCCGAAGCCCGTTCCGTTGTTCGCCGCGTCCCCATCGCGATCCAGCAACAGCTTGGGCACCACGGGTTCCGATTTTGACGGCGGAGCATTCGGGTTCAGCAAGTCTTGATCGCGAATAACTAGCACTCGTTCCGGCAATCCCGCAACTTCCTTTATCGCCCGCTCGATTCCTTCGACGATCAGCGCTCCCGACGCTCCACCCAGAACCTGGACTTTCGTGAATCCGTGGATATGCGGGTGGTACCAATACAACCCCGGCGGCTGGTTGGCCGGAATGCGAAATCGATATTCGAACGGCTGATCGCTGGGACCGATCGATGTCTTTAGAACTTCGTCCTGATGACAAACCGGCGGAATGGTCAAGCCATGAAAATGAAGGTTGGTCGACTTCGCCGTCATGGCCCCGCTTGCGCATGGGTCGCCGCTTTTTTCGGCATGCATATGAACGTGCTGAGCGCCCGCGGGATCAGCTACCGTCAGATCGTTCTTGAGATGGAGCACCAGAACATCGCCGGGCTTCAATCGCAGATTGGGCGATTGGTTGCCGTTCCCGTCAACGTAACAGTAGCGAACCGACCCGCCTGCATCGCTATAGTTGCGAATCGTTAAGTCAACTTTGAGCACGCCGTTCCGGCTTCGCGAATCCTGGGGTTCTGAAAGGGCGCTTCCTGCGGCAGGGCGGCTGCAAGAGTTGCCAGGGGGTTGCTTGGCGTACAGCAACGAAAGGTTAAACGCGATGAGAACGAAACTCTTCACTACGCAGGCAAGCTCGACAACTTAGTCTGCGTCAGTGAAAACAATTTTTGATGAACGTAGGGTTAATCCTACATGTCTAACGCAGGATCATCGCCAGCGCGGTGATCCGTTCATCGAACACTCCGCCCGTGGAAAGCGGCTCCAGCGCGTCGCGCATAGCGGCCTCGAACGCGGGTCTGCGGTCGCCCAGAACTTCGGGCGATGTGGTGGACATGGATAGCGCGCGGCCGATCAAATCGGCGATGGTCACCCGATGGCCCTCGGTGACTTGGACATCTTCTATCTTGCGAAACCGCGACCCGCGGAACCATTCCGTGAAGTCGATGTGATAGCACGATTCCTCGGGGTCGGATGACCAAGCTCGCCGGATCTCGTGAAATTTGCCGCTCCAGTCGTGGATCGCGGCGCCGAACGCTTTGGTGCCGCAAATGGCGATCCAGCCGTCCTCGGCTACGATTCGTTCCAATACGGCCAGCGTTTCGTCACGATCGAACCAATGCAGCGCGCGGCCGATGGTGACGGCGTGAAAAACACCGATATCGGCGGGCAGGTCCTCAATGCGACCTTGGATCAACTCGACATGCACGCCAGCCCGGGCGGCCTCGACGCGCGCCGCCGCTAGCATTTCAGTTTCCACGTCGACGCCCACGCAGGAGCGTACAAAAGGCGCAAACCCGACCGCCAGCGAGCCGGGCCCGCATCCGATGTCGGCCAGCCGTTGACCGCCGTCCAGTCCTTCGCGGCGCGCAACTTCTCGAAAGAAGCTGGCCGGGTATGGCTCCCGATAACGCGCGTAAAAAGGAACGGTAGAATCGAAACGTCCCACAAGCACCAACCCATTGGAATCTTAGCAGAGCCTGAGTTCAAGCCTCCTGCGCTATTCTTTGCTAGGTGCCCGGCATTCTCAAAATCGTGCACATCGACACCGGCAGGGATTTTCGCGGCGGGCAGGAGGTCCTGTTGTCGGTGGCGCGCGGATTGCGGCTGCGGGGCCATCAACAACTCATCGTTTGTCCTATGGATAGCCCCCTCGCCAAACGCGCCGCGGCGGAAGATTTCGAACTGGCGCCGCTTGGTCTGGGTGGCATCACGCGGTTGCGGCGGCGCTTGTCTTCGGAGCATTTCGATATCGTGCACGCACACGATGGAAGGGCCCAGAACATTGCTGTACTGGCCTCGGCCGGGATGCCGGCGCGGCGCGTAGCCAGCCGTCAGGTGGCTTTCCTACCCAGGCAACCGCTGATCCATCGCTGGAAATACGCCAAGACAGCGCATGGCATCATCGCGAATTCGGAATCGGTGCGAAGTATTCTCATTTCATCGGGTATTCCAGCGGAGAGCATTGAGGTGATCGCGCCCGGTATTGAATGGCCGGCCGAGCTCCCGACCGCCGCCGTACGCGCTCAAGCGCGTGCTCGATGGGATTTTACAACAGGAGATTTTGTGGTCGGCCATGCTGGCGCTTTCACACAGGAAAAGGGGCAAGACGTCGCGCTGGAAGCGGCTTTGCTGCTGCGGCCGAAATTGCCTCAGCTAAGAATGCTCCTGGCAGGCGATAGGCCCGAACGAACTAATTCGCGGATGAACGAGCTGATAAACCAGACCGCTGGTGTCGCGGTCCTGCCGGGCTTCTTGGACGACTTGAGCGATTTCTACGCCGCGCTGGATCTCTTCATCATGCCTTCGCGATCGGAAGGCTGGGGGTTGACGGCGCTGCGAGCAATGGCCAACGGGCTCGCAGTGGTCGCATCCGATGTAGGTGGCCTTCCCGAATTAGTTCAGCCTGGCAAAACCGGCTGGCTGATACGGCCCGATTCGCCGCCGGAGTTGGCGGAGGCGATCGAGGCCGCTGCGTCGGATCCGGCGCGCTTATGCGACTTTGGCCGCCAAGGGCGCGAGCGAGCGGAGCAATTCTCCATCGAGCGAACGGTGCAACGCACCGAGCAATTCTACGCGCGGTTACTGGCCGCTTCCCAAAGCGCCACATAACCGCAGCCCATCACCGCCAGAAACATGCCGAGCACTTCGCTGTTGTTCAAGTTCCACGAATAGAAGCCGCTCACCAGCACTGCAATCGTCACCGCCACTGCCGCGTGCAGGATCCAACGCTCGGGGGCGTTCGGCGGCAAGCGGCGCAGTGCGCGCACAAAATCGAATAGCGCCCAGCCGATCATCCAGAGCAAAGCCACGGCGGTGGGCACGCCGCGTTCGGCTGCGTACTGCAGGAAATCGTTCTCCAAATGGCCGTAGTATTCCGAGGCGCGCGGGGCGGGCATATCCGGCCGGATGTAATCGCGATACTGGCGCGAAACCTGTTCCGGTCCGATCCCCAGCCAGGGATGCGCCTTGATCATCTCCCAACCGATGCGCCGCAGCTCGGCGCGATGCGCATTTGAATCGGTCGCTCCCGGGTGAGGCGCAAAAGCCGATAGCGCCCGCTCGCGAAGACTCAGTGGATTGGCAAGCAGCACCAACGCTATCAGCGCAGGCAGAATCAACAGCGCCCAGGGTTTCCAATACCAGATCAAATATATCCCGCCGCATAAGGCCCCCAGCCACATACTGCGCGTCCAGGTGGCGGCAAGCGCGGCGGCCACTGGAATTGCGGCCGCGATCAGCCATGCGATCCAGGTGCGGTCCGTCGCGAAGAAAACCATGGCCCCGATCAACAGGAGAGCCATCATCAACTCGCCGCCCAGCGTCATCCAATGGCCCATGAATCCGGTGACTCGCGCATCGATGTAGAAGGCGTAAAACTCCGGATGCGGTTGTCCCGCTGCCCGATATTCAGACTCCAGGAACGCCGTGTAGGATTGCAGGAATTGTTTGAGCGCCCAAAGCGATGACAGAGCCGCTGCCAGAGCCCAGCCCAGCACGATCCAGCGGATTTGCCGTACGGTTTCAAATGCGCTGGTCACCAGAAAGAGCATGAGGTAAACGTAGAATTTCCTCACCTGTGGCAACCCCTCGCGTATATGGCCCGATGCAACCAGCGATGCGAGGGTTCCCAGCATGAACAGCGACAATGGAATCCAGACCGGTGGAATTCGCCATCGGCGGCGCGAGACGATCAGCACCAGTAGTGCCATCGCCATGAAGATCTCGAACGCTCGGATAGATATGAGTGTTGTCACCGCGGCCGCGCCGGTGACATAAAGCAGCGCGTTGCGAGGCCTAATCAACCACGCTGCCTACGAGCCGGCCTTCTTGAAAACAAGTTCCTTGGACGCGCCGTCCCGGCCGGAAAAGGTGAGCTTTAGTTGCCCGCCCGATAGCGTGCCCTTGTACTGCTGTATGACTTCCTCTTTTTTCTTCTTGGACTCACGCTTGACCTTGAACGACACCGCGCTGCCGCTGATGATTCCCTCGGAAATCTCCTCAGGGCCGCGGTGGCGTTGTATCGTACCGGTTAACTTGTTGCCATTGGACTTGACTATCAATGTCTCCGTGATCGTGCCATGTTTGCTTTGTCCCGCAGCCGTCCACTTTCCGTCGATCTCGGCGGCCGCAACCAGCCCGCATGCCAGCGCCATCAAACCCAGGAGTGTAAATACTTGTCTTTTCATTTTTGCCCTCGCTTGAGCCAACATACCAGATGACGGGCTGAGACCGAAAGGCTACCCCAAAAGCAGGAGGTCCAGACTAAACGTCACGCGCGTGTCTTCCACCGGTTCCGATCGCATGGGCCGATAAATCGAGAGCAGAAGATCGTGAACGGCGGCGGCGTCCAGGTCGGCTGCAGTGGTCACACGGTGGCGATCCAGTAGTTTGAAGTCGTGTGCGAAGGTTTCGATGGTCTTTTCAACCCGGTCGCGCCCAACTCCGCGCAGTTCGACCAGATCGTCAGAAGCGGGAAGGGCGACTATCAGGCGTCCATCATCGCGCAGAACACGTCGAAATTCGCTCGAATTCATACGCGCCGTGACGGACAGAACCATCGAGAACGAACTGTCGGCATACGGCAGGAAGCGATCGGCGTTCGCCACGATCCATTGGAACTCCGGATATCGCCGCGCCGCGGCATCCACGGCAGGAGTAGAGATGTCGACGCCGTGCGCATCGAACCCGGCCTGGCGCGCCAGCGTGCCCAGATAAAACCCGTCCCCGCAGCCGGCGTCCAGGACGATGTCGCTCGGCGATGGGGCCATGATTTGCCCAATTGCGCGCAGCAACGGCTCGGTCACGCCGCGATCATGCAATCGCCGACGTGCCGCCACGGCGTCCGCCGTATCGCCCGGTTTCTTGGATCGCCGCTCCTGAGGTTGGAGCAGGTTGATATATCCGCTCCGCGCTACATCAAAGGAATGTCCGCGCGGACAGTGTAATCGCCGATCCTGGCGCTCCAAAGCCAGGTGGCAATCGCGGACCGGACAGAGCAGCATCCGTCAAGTGTAAGTCATCGGCTTGGCCGGTGAACCAAACCGGCCGCTTATCGGATGTCGATCTTTAACACAGCGTCGGAATGTTCATGACGCCAGCCCCAATAGGCTTGCTGATCATTCTCGTTGAGCTTGTTGAAATCGTGATAGTGATGATGGTTCTCTTTTACGTACATCCGATACGCCCGATCTTCATGATTATTCCATTGGTGATCGTCGTTGTATTTCTTGTCGTGGTACGTGCGGTCTTTATGGTCTTGGGCAAGTACGGTCGGGGCGATTGCCACTGGGATCATCATGGCGGCGCTTAGCAAGGCCGCGTTCAAAAAGCGAGCTATGGTTCTCATGCCGATCGATAAGGCAATCCTGGGGCCGAGACAGGCCCGAGGGCCAACGGCCGGAATACAAAGCTGATCCTGCGCGGTGGACCTCATTTGGATGGGTCTGGTCGCGGCAAGAAATTGGCGCATGACCAAATATCGTCGGGTAGCGTGCCGAATGAACGCCGATTGCGCGTCACCGTTACACCTGTTCAAAACAGATCACTACACCCCCGCAATGTGTCAATTGGGTATACTTCGGGCAGCCGGAAGGTTACAAGCAGCTCCGGCTCCCCACGCTAACCGCAGGAAAACGGGTTAACGAAGTAACGACGGACCTATAATCCGCCTGTAAACCAATTGAACATTCGGGAGGAACTATGTTTCAAACACTGACGGGGAAGATTTCCGTCCACACTACCACCGCGTTTTGCGTGTTCACACTTGCTGTAGCAAGCCAATCCATGCCAGCCGCCACGCTTTGCGTAAATCCAGCCGGATCGGCCGGATGCCTGACTACCATCGGAGCGGCTGTGGCCGCGGCGTCGCCCGGCGATACCATCCAGGTCGCCGCCGGCACCTACAAAGAAGACGTCACCATCAGCAAGACGCTGGCGCTTATCGGAGCGGGCAGTGCAACCACCATCATCGATGCCACAGGACTGGCCAACGCCATCAACATCGATGGCTCGTCGGCTGCCCCCGGCTCGGGGGTCAGCGGCGTAGTGGTGTCGGGCTTCACCGCCGAAAACGCTAATTTTCAGGGAATCGTCGCCCACAATGCTTCCTTTGTGACCATCTCGAACAATCAGGTGCTCAACAACAATAAAGGTCTGGATATTTCCGGAGCCGCGCCAACCTGCCCGGGCCTCGATGTCGAATTCGAACCGGGTGAAGACTTCGATTGCGGAGAGGGAATCAATCTCAGCGGAGTGGATCATTCGGTGGTTTCGAATAACGTCTCGCAACATAATTCCGGCGGGATTCTGATCAGCGACGACACCGGTGCAACCCATGACAACGTGATTTCCGGCAACCTGGTCAGCGACAACGGATACGCCTGCGGAATTACCATGGCGTCTCATACCGGCGCTGGCGTCTATCACAACACCGTTACGGGAAATCAATCCCTCCGCAACGGCTTGCTGGTTCCCGGCGAAGGCGCGGGCGTCGGCATTTTCGCCGCCGGGCCAGGCGCGCAGACGTATGGCAACGTCGTGGTCAACAACACAATCACCGGCAACGGCCTGCCTGGCGTGGCCATGCACAATCATGCGTCAATACCCGGCGCGCCTCCGATCCTCTTCAATGACAACATGATTGTCGGCAACACCATTTCTCAAAATGGCGCCGATACTGAGGACACAGCCACCGCCGGCCCAACCGGGATCAACATCGCGAGCATCGCGTCGATGAGTGGCACCGTAATCTCCCAGAACGTCATCAGCCAGGAGTTGATCGCTGTGAACGTCAAAGCTCCCGGCCAAGTATTCGCGAGTCTGAATAACTTCACCGCTGGAACCGGCATCGCCAACCTCGGCAGCGGCATGGTGGATGCAACCCAGAATTGGTGGGGATGCGGCACTGGCCCAGCTACGTCGAGCTGCGCGAACACCATCGGTACGGTGACCTTCGCGCCTTGGCTGACAACTCCATTCGTAGCCAATGTTCTTCCGTCGGCTCCCACTGGTGGCGGCGGTGGAACCACACCGCCTCCGGTCACCGGAGTCACCATCGTGATCGCCGGACCTGGCGGAGCCACCTCGGCGACGAACACGTTCACGGTTACCCAGAGCCAGGTGGCTTTGGATGCATCGCAATCCACCAGCACCAATGCGGGCGCGCTTAGCTATTCCTGGACGCCTGCGCCTGGATCATTTACCATTTCGATTCCGGGCGGCAATACCGCCAAGCCGTTCATCCAACTCGGCAAACCGGGAACCTATATGGTGATCTTGACTGTGACGGATTCTACGGGAGCGACCGCGACCGCCACCGTCACCTTGCAGTACACCTAACTAATTCGCAAGGGAGACAACTCGGAGGCGGTTGAGAATCATCAATCGCCTCCCGAGAGCATGATCTCATCCGCCCAACGGCCTTGGCGGAGCAAACCGGCCATGGTTTTCATCGCGGGATCAATATGATTGAAGAACGACTTGTAGCCGGCACACAAATAGTTGAGCCCCGGTTCGCCGTCCGGGGTTGCAATGAAGCGGTTGCGAGGACACTCACCGTAGCAGGCGAACAGCACTTCGCAATCCCGGCAATACTTCGGCAGGCTGTTTAGCTTGTCCTGCCCGAACGCGAGCTGCTTTTCCGACGCAACCAGCTCGGCCATGGGAGTCTGCAGGATGTTCCCCAGCAGATAACCGGGTTCGACGTAGTGATCGCAGGAGTAAACGTCGCCGTTGTGTTCCATCGCGAGCGCGCCGCCGCAGGTGGGCGAGAAGATACACAGATTGTGCTGCCCCACCCAGCTTCCCAGCGCCACGTCGAACGTCTGCACGAACACTTTTCCCACGTCACGGCGAACCCACTCATCGAAGATCCCGATGAGGAAGCGGCCAAACTGCTCGGCGCCCACGGAGCGCTCCGTGACCAAGCCGCCGTGCTGGGTGTAGAGAGGACGATCCGCGCCGGGCCGCTCGCCCCATCCCAGGTTGGCCAGCGGAAGGAACTCCTGCGTGGTCCGCTCCACAATGGGGATGAACTGCATGAAGCCGGCCTTCAAATCGTCGCGAAAAAACTTGTAGACTTCCAGTGGATGATCGGCGTTGGCCGCGTGAATAGTACACAGGATGTTGATGTCCACTTCGTGCCGGCTGAGCACCTCCCAGCCGCGCATCACTTGATCGAAGGTCCCCGCCCCGCCTTTATTCACCCGGTATGCGTCGTGCATTTCCTTTGGACCGTCCACGCTCAGCCCGATGAGAAAATTGTGCTGCTTGAAGAACGCGCACCATTCGTCAGTGAGAAGCGTTCCGTTGGTCTGCATGGTGTGCAGAATGCTCTGCCCCGGCCTCCGGTATTTCTCTACGTACTGGATGGAGCGCTTGAAAAAGTCGAGGCCCATCAAGGTCGGCTCGCCACCCTGCCACGCGACGTTGACCTCACCTTCCGGCTGCGATTCCAGCAGCTGACGGATATAGGTCTCCAGCATTTGGGCGGACATGCGGAACCGGTCGCCCGGATAGAGCATCTCCTTGGACAAAAAGAAACAATACTTGCAATCCAGATTGCATGTCGCGCCCGTGGGCTTAGACAGAAGGTGAAACGGCCTGAGCTGGCTCATACGAGCCGCTCTACTGCCGCGCCATCGCGATGCGAACGGCTTCCTCGGGTGCAACCAGGTGATCAGCCTTTTCGGCGTCCGCGCCAATCGCGATTTGCACGCCCTTGACTTGACCCGTAAACTGGTTGCCTCGAGACCCGTAGTCGGGTGAAACGGGCGATCCCGTGTCTACTCCGACGTCGCAGCCATCATCGGCGGAGAAGACCATGGCCGCCGTGGCGCCTACCTTGCCCTCGCCGACCTGTTTGCCATCCACGTATAAGGACGCCGTGCCACCTTTCCCAAGTCCGCCGCCGGCGTAAGCAAACTCCATGCGCACCTGGTGTTTACCGGCAGGCAGCGCACTGGCTGATTCGGCGTAGAACTGTTGAATGCCGAGCAGGTTGTAACAATATTTGAGCTTGCCGCCTTTGGCGTAGAGGCTCCAGCCGCCAATGTTGCCGCCTTGGGCGACAATGACACCCTCAACCCCGGTCGCCGGCACCACGATCTCAGCGGTTATCGAGTGCGACTTATTCTTAACATTGACCACCGAGTTTTCAGAGAGACGCCCCATGCTGCCAAATAGAATTTGGGAGTTGCCCTTGATGAGCACCGGCCGTCCGGCCGTATCTGCGTTCAGCCGCGCGGAGATGTTGTCATCGAGCGGAAGTACGTTGTAGCGTACCGCCTCGATCAGCCACAGGCGCTGCAACTCATGCAGCTTCTCGGGCATCTGCTTGGCCAGGTTGTTCGCCTGGCTCCAGTCCTTACTGGTGTCGTAGAGTTCCCAATTATCGTCGTCGAACGCCGGGGTCACTTCGCCCACGAGAATCCAGGGCGTCTTGTGCCGAGTCACAGCAGTCCAACCTTTGTGATAGATGCCGCGGTTGCCGAACATCTCGAAATACTGTGTCTCATGCCGCTCTGCCGCTTTCGCCTCGTTGAATGAGTACGCCATGCTAACGCCTTCGATCGGATGCTGCGTGACTCCGTTGACGGAGAGTGGCTGGGGCAGGCCCGCCGCCTGCAAAATGGTGGGCGCAACGTCGATCACGTGGGCGAACTGGGTGCGGATTTCACCTTTTCCCGTGATTCCCTTGGGCCAGTGCACGATCGTCCCGTTGCGTGTGCCACCCCAATGCGAAGCCACCTGCTTGGTCCACTGGTACGGTGTATTCATAGCGTGGGCCCAACCCACGGCGTAGTGGTTATAGGATTCCGGGCCACCCAGCTTGTCCAGCCGGGCCATCAGGAACTCGGGCGTCTCCAGCGCGGCCGCGCCATTGAAATTGATCATCTCATTGTAGGTGCCATTCAGCGTGCCCTCGGCGGACGCGCCGTTGTCTCCGATGATGTAATAGACCAGCGTGTCATCGAGCAGATTGAGGCCTTTCAGTGAATCCAATAAACGGCCGACATGGTGATCGGTATACTCCAGAAAACCGGCGTAAACTTCCATCTGCCGGATGAGCACGGGCTTGAGCGCCGCGGGCATTTCGTCCCAGGAAGGAATTTCTTTGTGCCTTGCGGTGAGCTGGCAATCTGATGGAATGACGCCGAGCTTTTTCTGGCGGGCGAAGGTCTCTTCCCGCAATTTGTCCCAGCCTTGATCAAACTTGCCTTTGTATTTATCCGCCCACTCTTTCGGCACGTGGTGGGGGGCGTGCGTCGCGCCCGGCGCGAAGTAAACGAAGAATGGCTTATCGGGAATGAGCGCTTTCTGTTGCCCAATCCAATTGATGGCCTTGTCCGTCATGTCTGCCATCAAGTGATAGCCCTCTTCCGGGGTCTTCTTGACTTCGACCGGCGTGGTCCCTTCATAAAGCGACGGGTACCATTGGTGCGCTTCGCCTCCGATAAACCCGTAGAAATATTCAAACCCGCCACCCCCGGTGGGCCAGGCGTCAAAGGGACCAGCTGGGCTGGTCTCCCAAACAGGCACTTCATGACATTTGCCGAATTGCGCGGTCGCGTACCCATTGAGCTTGAGAGTCCGGGCGAGCGGCGCGCAGGTATTGGGCAGCACCGAGTTATAGCCGGGCGATCCGCTGGCGATTTCCGTGATTCCGCCCATGCCCACGGTGTGGTGGTTGCGTCCGGTCAGCAGGGCCTGTCGAGTTGGCGAACAGAGCGCCGTAGTATGAAAACGGGTGTATTTCAGGCCGCCTGCGGCCAGTTTCTCGGCGTTCGGCGTGTTGCATGGGCCGCCGAAGGCGCTGGAAGAGCCAAAACCCGCGTCGTCTATCAAAACGATCAGGACATTCGGCGCACCCGCGGGCGGACGCAACTGCGTAATCGCTGGATACCTGGTTTCAGGATCTTTCGCGTCATAGGTGATCAAGCCGGTGCGCGGCCGATCGGGAATGGGAAGTACGTTGCGCTGAATGTCGTCCTGTGAGCTCATGGTAGTCCCCGCAAGCCAGATGACGTCATCTGGCCGAACGGCTCAGAATGTTTGTTGCTTGCTTGGCCTGTGATATCATCGAGTTACGAGACGATGGGATTGAGCGTCGCTAAAGTTACCTACCAGGGTTTTCGCACCAATGAAGGATGGGAAGTGGTGGTGAAGAGGCCCGGTCAACCGTCCCGCTTGCTCGACTTGCCACAGCGCCAGGGAGAATGGGCAAGGAATATCCTGATGGATTATCTTGGCGACAAGGATCGCGCCGCAGAGCTCCACAATGATTTCGCCGCGCTCACGATTCGCCGATTCACTCAGGATTGGGAACTAACCCAGAGTGATATCGAGAATGTCCTTGGAGAAATCGAAATCCTGAGAGCACGCTTGCGAGTCGCCTTGGCGCGAGGATAGCGCCCGCCCGAGGTTACGAACCCGAGTTCGCCACTGGCGCCCAGGTCTGATCCGGATCGTACTCAGTGATTGCGCCCACAATGTCCCCGGTCTTCTCTCCCAGGTCCTTCTCGAACAATATGCCGGTCCGGTCTACCTGAAAGGTCTTCACTCCAGTCACTCTGTACTCGGAGGGCCAGGCGATCACGGCAAACCCTTTTGTCATGGCGCCGTTCTCGATATAGCTCATCGCGCCTCCCGGGGCATGCTTTCCTTGGCCTGTCAGGACCTTGAAGTAATAACCGTGATAAGGCTCTGACTTGTTCGTGTACCCTTCCTGCAGAGCGGTCGCGACCAGATCCCCGATGGGACTCTGATCGTTCGCGTCGTCGCTTTTCCAGTACAATCCGTCCCGCGTGCCGGCGGTACTGATGAACCTCTGCGCGTATTGCGGATGCCCGCTCTTCATAGGATCTTGTTCGGCATAGGCAAATTCCGCTTCTACAAAGCCCTGGCAAACGTTGATCGCGGTCAGTTCGTTGTCACCGATCCGCCGCATCAGTATTTTGTCGGTCCCTTGATCCGCGTCGAAGTACCACTTGCCGTTCTTCTTTACCAATGGAATCGGCAGGGGCCAGTTGCTGAAGCCCACTTCGATGATTTTGAGCGACGCTTGATCCGGATCGGTAACCACTTGCACCTTCTCGCCGGCCTTTTCGACGAAGTTCTTGCGGCCATTCTCGTCGGCGACTGGATCGTTGGTAACCATAACGTCCGACGCCGCGGGTCCCAGGATCTTTATCAGGCCGTCAACGTCATTGTTCTTGGCGGCGTTTACCAGCGCTTTGGCTGCCGCTTGCGGCGATGAAAAGCCCTGTCCACCTGGGGTCTGTCCAACTAGGAGCGCCCCTCCGGCCAGGACCATCGTCCCGGCGAAGCATTGAATTTTCGTGCGCATTACCGTCTCCTCCCGCCACCACCACCACCTCGATTACCGCCGCCCCCGCCTTTAAAGCTCGATTGGCCACGGCTGGCGTTTTCGCGCGCGCGGCCGCCACCCTGGTTCACGTCTCCAAAAGCGTTGTGCCCTTTATTCCCGAAATTGCCGCCGCCTGCATCGCGATTTCCGATGCGGTCACCGCCGCCCCCCTCACGATTTCCTGGGTTGGCAGTGTTGCGCTCATTTGCACCGCGATTCTGACCCGGATTCTGGTTTCGCTGATTCGCATCTCGCTGATTCGCAGGCCGCTGATTCGCATTCACATTTCCAGCGTTGCGCTGGCCTGGATTATTCAAGCGTTGCTGGGTCTGCGCCGCATTCGGACGGTTGTTATAGGTGCGCGCGTTCGCGCCTCCGTTGTACCGGTTATTCACGGCTCGATTGTTGTAGGGAACCCCGGCGCGGTGGGCCGAATTGTGCACCCACGTGTTGTTGTTTGTTACGTTTACGCGGTTGAAGTTGTTAGTTCGGATGAAGTTGTTGTTGATTACCACAGTAGTGGAACGGCCCCATCCACACCCCCATCCGTACCCGCCCCATCCATGCCAGCCCGACATCCACGCCCCCACCGCCAGGCCGGCGCCGAAGGCGATGAAGCTGGCCGCGACCACTCCGGCGGGAGGCGGCGGGGGATAGTAAATCGCCGGATATGGATAGATCACTGGGGGCGGACCGTAAACCACCACCGGGTTGTATTGCGGCACGTAGATCACCTGCGGACTCGCCGGCTGAATCACGATGTACTTTGTGTTGTCCTGGGTCGTGGCAGTCACTGTCTGCTGCGGCGTAGATTGCAGCTTGCCGCTTTCCTGGGCTTTCTGCCGCAGCCGCTGGACCGCATCCATCACATCATTCTGCTGGGCCAGAAATGCGTTCCCCAGATCGGTTGTCCAGTTGATGTTGTCGTCCATGCGCTTCAGCACGTCGGCGTACAGGACCATCGCCTGGATGCTGGGATCCCAGCTCTGCTTAGCAGCCGCTTCCGTCAAGGCTTTGCCCTGCAGCGAGGGATTCTGTTGCAGCCAGCGGTCGGCTTGTACGACTTCCAATGGATAGGTGGACGCCACCAGGACTTGGCTAAGTAGAGGATCGGGATACAGCGCGATGGGCGCTAGCAGGCTGTCCAATTGCTCCGGGGGCAGCACCTTGGCCGGTGGCTCGTTCGCGGGGGCTGGCTGTTGTTGGTCCTGCGCAAGGGCGCCGGCATCGGGAAAGACCAGCAGTATCGCGCAGAGAATCGCGACACTCCGTAGTCCGAGATTGTTGAAGCGCCAGTTTTCTTCCATGACATACCTCAGATTCGCTTGCGGGCACTGCGGCTTATTTCTTTTGCATCCAGACCCCAACTTTACTAAGCCGCACTGCAAGTAATTGTCATCATGGACGATATCTGGTTACACCAGGCCTTCTGATGCGCGTTGCGCTTTTACTGCTTGCTCTCTCTTGGATGCCGCTGCGGGCGCAATTTCCCCAGCCTACATCCGCTACCCCTACCCAACCCGAAGCTCCGAAGGACGCCTTGGGCCGCAGCACTCCCCGGGGTACGGTTCTCGGATTCCTCTCAGCCGCCCGCAAGGGGAATATGGCCGTCGCGTCTCAATTCCTAAATACTCCCCTACGCGGCTCATCCGCCGAAACTCTTGCGCGGCAGCTTTTCACCGTGTTGGATCGACGACTGCCCGCCCGGCTCCAGGAGCTGAGCGACAATCCGGAAGGCTCGCAATCGGACCTGCGAGGCGATCAAGATTCAGTAGGAACTATATCCAGCGCCCAAGGCGACGTCGAGATCCTGGTGGAACGGGTGGCTCGCAGCAAAGCGGGATCGCTCTGGTTGTTCTCCAGAGAAACCTTGAGCCGAATACCAGCTCTGTACGAGGAAATCGATGTCGTATCCGTGGACAGCGTTCTCCCGTCGTTTCTGGTGAACACGCATTTCGCGGGCGTCGCTCTCTATGAATGGCTGGCAGTATTCGTGGGCATGCCGGCCATCTACTTCATTACCGTTTTGTTGAGCCGGACTCTCAGCCCCCTGGTTGGGTCCTTGTACCGCCGTTGGCGCAACAAAGCGGATCTCCCGAACCCCGAAGTCGTGCCGACACCGGTTCGTCTGCTGCTGCTCGCCTTCGTCATTTACTGGATTCTCTCCGATTTCGCCCTGCCCCTTATCGCGCGCCAATTCTGGACCACCATCGCCAGTATTCTCACCACCGCGGCGGGCGCGTGGTTGTTTATTCTTTTCAATGGCAAAGCGGAGCAGTACATTCGGCGTCGCCTGGTGCGCAGCGGCAACATGGGAGCGGCTTCCGTGATTCGTCTGGGCCGCCGAGTGCTCGACGTGCTGGTCATCTTCATCGCCCTGCTGTTCGGCCTGTACCACTTCGGCTTGAATCCCACGGCCGCGCTAGCCGGATTGGGCGTCGGCGGAATTGCCGTCGCGCTGGCGGCTCAGAAGACCCTGGAAAATGTCCTGGGCGGCATCTCCATCATCTTCGACCGGGTGGTGCAGGCTGGAGATACGCTGCAAATAGGCGACACCCAGGGCACGGTGGAAGATATTGGCTTGCGTTCCACGAGCATCCGCACTCGCGACCGCACATTGGTCAGCGTTCCTAACGGACAAGTCGCGAACCTGAAGCTGGAAAACCTCTCGGCGCGCGATAAATTCTGGTTCCATCCCCGCGTCAGCTTGCGCTACGACACATCGACCGCGCAGATGCAGACCGTGGTCGAGGACGTGCGCAAGATGCTATCGGAACACCCCCACGTCGAAGCCGGTTCCACTTACGTGCGATTTCTCCAATTCGGCCGATCGTCCCTGGATCTGGACGTGTCCGCCTATGTATTAGCCCGCGATTGGAACCGCTTCCTTGAAATGCAGGGGGAGTTGCTGGTCCGTGTTCGGGAAATTGTGGAAGCGGCCGGCACGCAGATCGCATTCCAACAACCGATCTACGCCGCCCGTCCGCCGGCCCCTTCCGCCGGCGAATCAACATTTTCTACGCCCGCCAAAAGCTGACCAGCATCGTACCGCAAGGTGGAGGTGCGCTCGATGAGTGTGAACCCGGAAGCCGCGCGGCTGCAGGAAGCTTGCACGGCCAATATCCCGTGGAAGAAGTGGGGACCCTACCTCTCGGAGCGGCAGTGGGGCACGGTTCGCGAGGACTACAGTAAGGACGGAAACGCCTGGGACTACTTCACGCATGACCAGGCCCGTTCACGCGCCTACCACTGGGGTGAGGACGGCATCGCCGGAATCTGCGATGACCAACAGTCTCTTTGCTTCGCTCTGGCTCTGTGGAACGGCCAAGATCCCATTCTGAAAGAGCGCATGTTCGGACTCACGAACAGCGAAGGAAACCACGGCGAGGATGTTAAGGAATATTACTTCTATCTGGACAGTACGCCGACCCATTCGTACATGAAATATCTGTACAAGTATCCTCAGATGGCGTTTCCCTACCAGGACTTGATCCAGACCAACCGGCAGCGCAACCGCGGCGACATGGAATACGAGCTGCTGGATACCGGCGTCTTCCGGAACGACCGTTATTTCGATGTCTTTATCGAATACGCCAAGGCGACGCCAGAGGATATTCTGATCCAGATCAGCGTGTTCAATCGGGGACCCGCAGCAGCCCCAATTCACGTTCTGCCGACGCTATGGTTCCGAAATCGTTGGACCTGGTGGCCCGAGACGAAAAAACCAGTCTTGACCCAGCTCTCGGGCACTGGCGGCGTAGTCACCCTGGCCGCCAACCACAGCGATTTGGGCGACAGGTTCCTGTATTGCGATGCCGGCGTCCCGCTTCTGTTTACCGAAAATGAAAGCAACAATAAACGACTATTCGGAACGGAAAACACGGGGCCTTACGTGAAGGATGGCGTCAACGACTATGTGGTTTCGGGGAACCGGGAAGCCATCAACCCGCAACAGACCGGGACGAAAGCAGCCGCACACTATCAATTCAACATCGAACCCGGGAAGACCGCCACCATCCGCCTGCGCCTCAGCGACCGGTCTCCGGCAGCGATGGCGGAGCCGTTCGGGGACCAGTTCGATCAAATCGCCCAGTCTCGCCGGCAAGAGGCGGATGAGTTTTACAGGGATGTTACTCCCAAAGGGGTGACCGAAGACGAAGGCCTGGTCATGCGTCAGGCATTGGCCGGAATGCTGTGGACCAAGCAGTTTTTCTTCTTCGACCTGGACAAATGGCTCACAGAACATGGCGACGATCCGATGAAGCCCCGCGCACGCGCCATGCGGAACAGCGAATGGTTCCATATGGTGAATCAGCATGTCATCTCGATGCCCGACAAATGGGAGTATCCGTGGTATGCCGCCTGGGACCTGGCGTTCCATGCCATCGCGTTTTCGACCGTGGACGTGGATTTCGCGAAAGAACAACTCGGCCTGATGCTGCGGACAAACTTCATGCACCCCACTGGCCAGATGCCGGCGTACGAGTGGAACTTCAGTGACGTCAATCCGCCAGTCCATGCCTGGGCGACCATCTTTTTGTACAGGACTGAGCAAGCGCTCCGAGGCGAAGGCGATCGGGAATTCCTCAAGCAATCCTTTTCGAAGCTGATGTTGAACTTCAGTTGGTGGGTGAACCGCAAAGACCGCATGGGTAAGAACGTGTTTGGAGGCGGCTTCCTAGGGCTGGATAACATTGGTGTGTTTGACCGCAGCTCTCCGCTGCCTACCGGTGGCCACCTGGAACAGGCGGATGGCACTGCGTGGGTGTCGTTGTTCTGCCAGAACATGCTCGAGATCTCCATCGAACTGGCCTCCTACGACCCCGCCTCCGAAGACATGGCGGTGAAATTAGCTGACCATTTTCTTCTCATAGCCCACGCCATGAATCATGTTGGGGAGGGCAGCATGTGGGACGAAGAAGATGGGTTCTACTACGACGTCCTGCGTCTTCCCGATGGAAGTGCCAAGCGTCTCAAGGTCCGCTCCATGGTGGGTTTGTTGCCCATCTGTGCCACCACCGTCATAGAGCCTTGGCAGCGCGAACAGGTACCGAATGTTACGAAAGCCATGCGGGAACGGCTGCGGCGGATGCCCGAGCTTCGTGATAGCATTCACCCCACCGGGCTGGGGCATCTTGGGGTTGGCGAGCGGGGCATTGTGGCATTGGTAAATCCGGAGCGGCTACGCCGGATTTTGTCGCGCATGCTCGATGAAAATGAGTTCCTCAGTCCTTACGGAATACGGGCGCTTTCCCGCTTTCACGCGGAGCATCCCTATGTTGTCAACGTGGAAGGGCAGGAATACCGGGTCAATTACCTCCCGGCCGAATCCGACACCGGCATGTTCGGGGGCAATTCCAACTGGCGAGGTCCCATCTGGATGCCGGTAAATGCGGTGCTGATCCGCGCCCTGATGTCGTATTACCTCTATTACGGGGACACCTTTAAAGTCGAATGTCCCACTGGCTCGGGCCACTGGATGAACCTGTTCGAGGTAGCTCACGAAATTGCCAATCGGCTGAGCCGGATTTTCCTGCGGGATGAGTCCGGCCGGCGTCCGGTTTACGGGGGCATGCAGAAATTCCAGAGCGATCCTCATTGGAGGGACTACGTCCTGTTCCACGAATACTTCCATGGAGACAATGGCGCGGGGCTTGGCGCCAGCCATCAGACCGGCTGGACGGGTTGTATCGCCAAATTGATCGAGATCTTCGGCAAGATCGACGGAGGTCAGTTCCTGGCCGCCGGCAAAGCAGGCGCGTTCTCTACCGACGAACCGCTGGTAGCCTCAGGCGTGGGCGCCGGCGCTAGCGCATGATAGCCTAATCCCATGCAAACCTGGAAAAATTGGATCGACGGCAAGTGGACTGAGAGCTCCAGCGGTAAAGTGACGGCCATCGAGAATCCCGCCACCGGCGAAAAGATTGCCGAAGCGCCGAATTCCAACTGCCAGGATGTCGACCGGGCGGTGCAAGCCGCCAAAAGAGCCTTCTACGACGGCCGCTGGACGGGACTCATGCGCGGTGAGCGGCAGCGCATGATCTGGCGGCTGGGCGAACTCATCGAGCAAAAGGCGAGAAGAGCTGGCCCGCCTCGAATCGCAGAACACCGGCAAGCCGTTCAAGTATCTCAGCCTCGGCATGGACATTCCGGCCGTGATCGACCATCTGCGCTTCTTCGCCGCCTGCACCCGCGACACCTTTGGCGACGAAGCCGGCGAGTATTTGCCGAACTACACATCCTTCTTCCGCAGCGAACCGGTGGGCGTGGTTGGCCAGATCGCACCGTGGAATTATCCGCTGGTGATGGCGATCTGGAAGATTGGCCCGGCCCTGGCTGCCGGTTGTACGCTCGTGCTGAAACCAGCGCCGTCAACTCCGTTAACAACCTTGCTGCTTGGCGAGCTTACCGCCGAAGCCGGCTTCCCTCCGGGCGTCGTCAACATCGTCGCGGGAGATAACGATACCGGGCAGGCTATCGTGGAGCACCCCGATGTTCGGTTGATCAGCCTGACAGGATCCACCGCCGCCGGAAAGAAAGTCATGGCTACCGCTTCGGCCAGCCTGAAGCGCGTGCATCTGGAATTGGGAGGCAAGGCGCCGTTCATCGTATTCGACGACGCAGATCCCGCCATTGTGGCTGACAAAGCCGCGTTCGCCGCGTCCTTCAACACCGGGCAGGATTGCACGGCGGCCACCCGCATCTACGTTACGCCCGGTAAACAGAAGGCTGTCACAGAGGCTGTGGTGGAAGCCATGCGTGCCGTCAAAATCGGCGATCCATTCGACGACAGCGTCCGAATGGGCCCGCTCATCTCGAAACTTCAATTCGAACGAGTAAGCGGCTTTATCGCAAGAGCACGGGCAAAGAGCGCCTCGGTCCTTACTGGCGGCGGGGCGCCTCCGCAGTGGGCTGGACAAGGTTACTACTACGAACCGACAGTGGTCACGAACGTCGCCCAGGATTCCGAAATCATCCAGTCCGAGGTCTTCGGACCCGTCGTTACCGTGAGCGCCATAAAGGATGAAGCGGATGCCGTGCGCTTCGCCAACGACGTGCCGTATGGGCTGGCTGCTTCCGTCTGGACCAAGGACATCGGGCGCGCCATGCGAATCAGTAAGGATCTCGAGTTCGGCGCCGTCTGGATCAATGATCATATCCCGGTCGCCTCAGAAACGCCGCACGGGGGCTTCAAACAGTCTGGCGTTGGAAAAGACTTGTCTCACGAGGCGGTGAAGAACTACAAAATCACCAAGCACGTGATGGTCGCGCACAGCTAGGCAAACCATCAGCTCCCTTGCAGGGACTCAGCGAGAGTGATCAAGTTTACTGGCCGCACTCGGATCACGCCGCCATTTGGACTATCAATGTCCGCGATCAGAAAGAACGAAATCGAGACAAGCAGTGGCAGAACGATAAAATCAAAAGGCCGTACGCGAACGCGGCGCGCGCCGTAACCAATTAACAGGTTGCAACCGATGCCGATCACTCCCATGAAAATCCAAGCCGCTGTTGGAATGCGGTTTCGCCAGGCGGCCAGTGTATATCCCTGCGAGTTCAGAACGTCGTTCATGCCGGAGGCTGCAAGAGCGGTCACCGGGGTTGGTTGCACCGCGGCTGGAGCAAAGCAAGCGGACCACAGATCTTTCTGTAGTTGGGCGGTGGCGTGGTCGATCTGCCGGAGCTGTAGCGTGTCGCGAGTTTCATAAAACAAAATACGCTGATTGAGATAGCTTCTCAACAGTCCACGCACCTTGGCGGCGTCGGCGGCCGGCAAGAAGTCCGCGCGGATGTATTCTGTTCCGATTGCGTTGGCTTCTTCCTCTTCATAAGTTTTGCGTTGATCGTAGCGGCCGGTTGCCATCGAAAAAGTGAATCCGATGATGAGTCCCAGCAATGTCAAGCTGGCTGTCAGAACGAGACCGAAATCCTCGCGCTCGTCGTCAGCCAGCCTCCATTTTTGAGTACGGAGGGTGGCGCCGAGGCGCGCCGACGACCATTGCAACAAGAACGAAATCGCAAAGACAAAGACCGGATACTGCAACACTCCTTAGCGATGCTGTACTCCGCGTTCGGATCTATGAAATTTGATTTGCGAGTTCGCGCATCGTCTTTTCGTCGAGCTTTACACCGGCGGCATCCACATTTTCTTCCAGATGTTCTACGCTCGACGTTCCCGGGATCGGCAGAATCACCGGCGATCGCGCCAGTAGCCACGCCACGGCCAGTTGCGACGGCGTAATGTTCAATCGTGCTGCCACCCGGCCGATGGGGCTGTCCGCGCCAGTCAGCTTACCGGCCCCTAGCGGAAACCACGGAATGAACGCTATGTTGCCCTTCTCGCAATATTCCAGCACGGCTTCCGAGCCGTGGTCGGTGACGCTGTATCGATTCTGGACGCTTACAACCGGCACAATCGTCTGCGCGTGCTGAATCTGGGGGACCTTCACTTCCGACAGGCCAATGTGTTTGATCTTGCCCTGCGCCTGCAGATCCTTCAAAGCCCCCAGTTGATCTTCCGCTGGCACCTTGGGATCGATGCGATGCAACTGATAAAGATCAATGCGGTCCAAACGTAACCGCCGCAAACTTCCTTCGCAGGCCGACTTCAAATGTTCCGGCCTTCCGTTTTCCGTCCACTGGTTGGGACCGGGCCGTTCAAAGCCGCCTTTGGTAGCGATCACCAATCCAGCAGGATAGGGGTGCAAAGCTTCGGCGATAATTTCCTCGCTCACGCTGGGGCCGTAGGAATCCGCCGTGTCAATAAAATTGATTCCCAATTCGACCGCGCGGCGTAACACCCGGATCGCTCCCGCGCGATCCTGAGGCTGACCCCAGATTCCTTTCCCTGTGATTCGCATCGCGCCGAATCCCAAGCGCTTGACCCGAAGATCGTTGCCGATCAGAAATTCATTACTTGCCAAAGTATGCTGCTCCATACGGACCATTTTACTGTGGATGGGAGGACTTGAACCTTCATTCCCTTGCGAGAACTAGGATTTGAAGCTCATCCGCTTCCTTGCCTGGAGCCCGTCTTCACATGGCGTCACAGGCTATCACACTCCCATCCAGTTTTCTTTGTCAAAGAAACTAGGGCGTGGTTAAGGGCAATCGCTCTCTCAACCACTTCACCGTGTCGGCGGGCAGCGCCATACGCCCATCCAGCATTGGATTGGCAGAGCACCCTTCACTGGAACACAGCCAATGATAGTGAACGTGGACTGGTGTAGTATCTGAACGCTCCAGCAAGTCGAGAAAGAGGATTGGCACATTGTGAGACGCCGGCAGGATTCTCACCTTGCTGTCCGTCGCAGTAATCGCGAGCGACAGGACCGCCTGGCCGATCCCCCAGTATTCGCTGGCCTCCGCGCTGACAGCTCCGGCTCCAGATTTTACAAGCACTACGGAGCCGCGGTGCGGCCTGGCGTCTACAAGCAAGGCCCGTTCCAGGAATTCGGCCGTGCGCTCCAGGATTCCTCGGTTCCGCTTGGCTGCGACTAAACCCCCGTTGTAACTAGCACGCACGGTCTTGCGGTCGACAGTGGTCTCCAGAACCGGTACCCGGGCGTAGTCGACTTCGCAAAGCGCGCAGAGATTGTGCCAAAATTCGTCGAACGGATCACCTTCCCCGGCCGTGCACATGCCCTTCAAATCCACCGGACGGGCAGCGACGTCAACGCCGTCCAAGGTAAGGTCGGGCTCTCCAAGGAAAAGCGTGTCGCTATCGATCTGCACGATGATCGGAGGGCCCGGGCGCCGAGAAATGTGCGCCAAGGCGAGGATCTTGAATGACGGGCCGAACGAAGGGTACGGGCTACGAATATCGAGCTCGACATACTCGACACCCATCCGGTCGAGTTCCCGCAGGGTGGCACGGCACGGCCGGCGATCGGGACGTGGCGATACCACGACAATGGCCGCTGACGAATACGCTCCGGCAAACCTTCGAATGCTGCTGCACAACAATAGCGCTTGCGCTTCCAGTACCCCCGCCTCGGCCAGAACACAAAATTCAACATCGCCGCCCCGCGCTGGAGAAGTGCTGCCTGCGAAACGCCGGCGAAGTCTCTCGGTGAAGGATGGAAGGGGCATTTGAAGACGACGTAGCTCAGCAAATATCTTAGACCTAGTGATCGCCGGTCGGGAATCACGGCAAGAAGAGCTAAATTGGAGGGGAGCTTTTCAAATCCCATTACGGAGAGCGCGGCGGCACGTCACCTGGAAGATCATGAAGTTGCTACTGGTAAGCACTCCCCGTTCCGGCAATACCTGGTTCCGGCAAATGTTGTGTGGCGCCCTCCATTTAAGGGAATTTGCCGTCCACCGGCCATGCGATCTGCATTGGGCGGAACTTCCGGCGCGGTGCATCGTCCAGATGCACTGGAGGGCAAAACCCGATGTCTGGAAGATATCTCGGGATTTTGGTTTTCAGCCGATTACGATCGTGCGGCATCCCCTCGACGTCCTCATATCCATTTTGCATTTCTGTAATTTCGAACTCGAAACGAACTATTGGCTGGATGGCGAAGGAGGTGATGAAACTTCGATTCGATGCAAAAACCCGACTGACCCCGCCTTTGCCGCTTACGCCACGGGTCGGCGAGCGACAGCCCTGCTGTCTATTTCCGCGGCATGGATGGAGCAGAAGATTCCGCACGTCCGATATGAAGAACTGGTCGCGAACACGGAACCAGCCCTGAGGAAATTTCTGACGCAACTGGCGGTGGAATCTTTTCGGCCCTTTTCAGACGTCATCGGCGACAATACTTTGGAAGAGATGCGATCCCATTCCGTAAACCACCACTTCTGGCAGGGCACCCCGGGTCTCTGGTCAAGGCTGATCGACAAAGATTTGGCGAACCGGATTCATGACGCTCATGCCGATACTTTCACCTCGTTGGGGTATGGGATTGAGGAAGCCCGTCGCGTGCCGCCGGAAGAGAGTTGGAAGTTATGGAGCGCACTGCGTGCGCAACCCTAGTTTCAAATGGATGGCAGCGGCGGTCTACATCGCGCTGGCATGTCTTTCGTTTAAAGAGTTTTTCCTCAGTCGCCTAAACCGGATAGCCGGGAATTTCGGAGATAACCGCCTTTGCATTTTCCTCCTCGAGCATTGGTACAGGGTTTATCGCGGCTTGGAACATTGGGACGACCCACAGTTTTTCTATCCGGCTCGAGGAGTCTTGGGTTATTCCGAAACGATGTTCGTGGGCTCACTGCCTTACGCGCTCTTCCGTTTTCTTGCCTGTGACGCCTACCTTTCCTTCGAGCTTACGTTGATTCTTGGCACGCTCTGTGGATACGTCGGGATGCTTTTCCTGCTTCGGAGGTGCCTCAAGGCAGGCGAGACGCTGTCCATTGCTGGCGCCGCTCTGTTTTCCTTATCGAACGTTTGCCACCTCTGGATTTTGAGCGCGCAGACATACACTGTCATGCTTCTCCCATGCCTGCTGATTCTGTTTCTCCAGTCGGCAGGAGACTCGCGGGACGCCCGGCTTAGACGCCCGCGTAACGCGTTTGCTTTTTGTGCGCTCTTGTCGATCTTGTACTTTTCGACTTTTTATGTTGCCTACTTCTTCAGCTTGTTGTTTCTACTGGCGCTCGTGATCTATCAACTTCTCACTCCAAGGAACTCCTGGCGTGTGGCGATGCCACGGGCGAGCATGTTGGGGGCATGCTCGACCGGCCTGGCGCTTGGATTTATCCCGTTTTTTCTGACGTATGGCTCGAGCATCGCATCAGGCCACGGATGGGAGTTCTCGCAGTTTCTTACCAATGCGATGGGGATTGGGCATATTCTAAATCCTGGAAGAGGCAATCTGGTGTGGGGATGGTTGCTCGACCCGAGCGGTCATTCCGCGATGTCTTATGGAGTGCCGCCGATCTTGGCCTCGATCTTCGTTGGGACCGTTGTGTGGCTCATCCGCCTACGCGCTAGAGGACCATTGTCGAAGCTTCATGGGGCGCTGCTGGCGAGTGGACTCGGGACGATCCTGCTTTTATCGGCAACCATCAAGTATCACGAAATGCTGTTCTGGTACTATCCGTGGCTCTGGCTCCCTGGCGCCAGGACCGTGCGCGTGCTTCCCAGACTGTTTATCGTCGCGAGCCCCTTCATCACCATCATTTCTATCGGAGGACTTTCCGAGCTGGTGAGCCGAGCCGGATTCGGCGGGCCGCACCCCAGAATCCGCCGGATTCTTCTGGCTTTCCTCGTGGTAGCGATTGTGGTGGAGCAAGTTAATCTGGCGCCTGTGCATGGAATCAGCCGCAGGAGTGAACATGCGCGGCTGGGAAAAATGCCACTAGCACCAGCCTCGTGCCGTTCCATATTCTTAGTCCCGAGTCAATCTACCGCCCACCCAATCGGTCTTCAGATCGATGCAATGTTTCTGGCTCAGCGGAACAATTTGCCCACGGTTAACGGCTACAGTGGTCTTCAACCCGAATCCTGGCGTTTGAACATTCCACAGAGCCCTGATTACGTTCGTAATTTAGACGACTGGCTCGATCGCAATGGGATAGCGAGAGGATCCTGTGGAGCAGATATCGACAACGCTGTCTGGCTGGTGGGTGGTAGCGAAAATCGAAAGCGGTGAACAGCCCAGCCGACCTGCGCACACAGTCTCTCTGAGACGCACTTTCGCTTGCGATTGATGCTCTGCCCCGCTATGCTTTAGCTTGCATCTAATGAAACCGCCTCTGGACAGACGCCGGTCTCAGCTTTCGGCGATTTGCGTGGGACAACTTGCTGGACACGAATTCTTCGCGGAGTGAGTGCATTGGCGACTTTTCTTGACAAGCCACCCTATGTCTGGCTCTGGCGTCCGACGTATCGTGTTTTTGGTTCGTGGATCAGAGCATGCAAGGCTTTGATTATGAGCGAAGACCGAACCGCGGCTGAAATGCGCTTTGCGAAGATTGAAGCGACGCAGCGCGAGACCTCTGAGCTTCTGGAGCAGCTTCTGATCACGATGCTGGCGGATCGCCAAATTCCGCGCGCGATGGAAGAAATGCAGGGCCTTCTAGCGTCCGAGCTTTCCGAACAGGCCCACGCGAGCAATTCAAATCAAAGTAATCGCACTGCAATTTTAGAGTCTGCTCCCAGAACCGGCAAGATGGGCTAAAGCGCAGATGGCACGCGCAGTATACGCTGATCTGCGCTGTTTGCAGGATCCGGAGTACCAGGGACGCGGCATCGGCCAACATGTCGCATCGCTTCTGCGAACTCGTGGCGGCGAAGTCGCCTGGAATGTAATCGGCCTCATTGACGAATCGTTGGGCTCTGTTCCGCCGGAATACGCCGCGCTGGTCGACGAGATCACAGTACCGTCGAGAGTTTCCGATTCCGAGCGTAGGGCGATCTACCTCGACTGTTCTCCAATGACGCATCGTCCAAGGTTCAGCCTTCCCTTCACGTCCGATACAAGATTTGTGAAGGCGGCGATCGTTTATGATTTCATTCCATTCGACCGGCCTGGCTACTTTGCCAGCCAGACCGCTCGGACGGAGTACCTGCTCAAGCTCGCCAGGCTGCGGAATTTCAATTTCTATTTTCCCATTTCGAACTACTCCGCTGGCCGGCTCTCCGAGATCCTCGGAATCTCGCGGCGCGAAATTTGCGTAACCGGCGCCGCGGTGCGCGATTCTCTTCTTAGGGCACAAATCCGCAATCAGTCCGCGCCATCGCCTTATGACAGACCGGACCCGTACTTCTTTTCTCTGGGTGGCGGAGATCGCCGGAAGAACACGGAAGTTGCGGTATCGGCAGTGCGCAAACTGAATGAAACGCAGCCTAAGAGAATTCTATTGAAAGTGGTCGGCCATTACGATGACACCTATAAGTCTGATCTTCTCAACCTCGCGGGGCATGGGGAGGGTGAGGGGTTCCTGGAGTTTTTGAGCGTCGTGGATGACGATACCCTGGGGGATCTCTATTCCGGGTCGATTGCGACCATCGTTCCGTCCCACATCGAGGGGTTTTCCCTACCAATCGTCGAAGCCGCCGTTTGCGGCGCGCCCGCCATAGCATCTGTCTGCGGCGCCCACATGGAGTTGATCACTCCTATTGAGGCGACCTTCGTTCCCGATAATCATCAGCATCTAACGGCCATCCTAGAGCGCCTGGTGCATGATATCGACTGGCGATCCCAGTTGCTTGCGGCCCAAGCGAAAGTGGCTAAGGATTTCCACGAAGATCAGGTTGGCGCAAGATTCTGGAATGGTCTGGCAGGACGTGATATTGGATTGCGCCGCGGAATCGGCCGTGGCCCTGGCCTGAAGCTGACGAAGCCGAAGGTCGCTTTCCTGACCCCGTATCCGCCCGAACCATCGGGTGTCGCCCGCTATTCTCAACTTACAATTGAGGCTGCCGTGGGGTCCCTGGATGTCGACTTGTACACCAATGCTCCTCGTCCGATCGCTGCAAATCGTTTTCAGGACGCCGGCCCCATTGGTAGCGCCGCCTTCGTCAAAGGGGCTTATGACGCGGTCATTTCAGTATTAGGGAACTCGGAATTCCACACTCCGATCTTTGAGCTCTTCGAGCGCCTGGGCGGTCCCTGTATACTTCATGATTCCCGGTTAACCCACATTTATTTGACACGGCTCGGGCCCAGGCGCTTTTTGGAATTCGCCAGCGCGATTCTTGGCCGTCCCGTCGCGATCGGCGAGGTGGAGACCTGGATTCAGGACGAGCACCTTCCGTCTTTGTTCGTTGAGCCAATCCTAAAGCTCGCACGTCCGTTAATCGTGCATACGCAGGAATATCAGAGGGTTCTGCGCGAGCGCTACGGAATGAAAGCGGAAGTGACCACTTGCTGTCCCAACATGCAGTTTTCGGACGAAGACTTAAGCGGCGCATCCCGCGCGAGTGCTCGGCACAGTTTGGGTATTTCTCCCGACACGTTTCTCATCTCAAGTTTCGGATTTATGGCGAAAGTAAAGGGTATCGAGGGTTGTGTCATCGCCATAGAGACGCTCCGGCGCTGGAACGTGCCGGCCGAGCTGCATTTTGTTGGGTGCGCTCTTGGCGAAGGACCCGAGCTTGAGCGGATGGCCAGCGAACGCGGTGTCGGCGAACATATCCATTGGAGTGAGGAGTTCGTCGATGAAAGAACCTATCGCCGATTCCTGGTTGCTTCTGACGCCGCCATCCAGCTTCGCAGTTATGGTTTCGGGCAATACTCGGCCGCCTTAGGAGATTGTATTAGCGCGGGTCTGCAATGCGTTGCTACCAGAGACCTTGCGGCTTCTTGTGAGGCGCCGGACTATGTACTCACTGTTCCTGATCACAAATCTCACTTGCAGTTGGCCGAGCAGCTCGCAAAGATTTGGGAAGACAGAATGTCGATTGAATCGCGGCTAGATGCCCGACAGCAATATTTGGCGAAGCATAATTTCGCAGTTTATGTTCAGCGGCTGCGAGAAATCCTCGATCTCGTATGAGGAAATAAAATCAATCGCGGCAGGCCCGCCGGACCGGCCGTCTTAGCTCCGTCCTTCCGCGTTTCATGCACCTAGGCTATCATTTTCATTGGCGTCTTCTCACCAAGCGCGGCGCACGGCGATTGTAACCATCGTTGCCAAGAACTGCCTGGCGCAAGCCAGAGTGTTGATGAAATCGGTGCGTGATGCCGATCCTAACGCTGCCCGGATGGTTCTGGTCATTGACGATCCTGAAGGCTACTTTGACGCCTGCAAAGAAGACTTCACGGTTGTTTTTTCTCACCAGCTCGGAATTGTAAATCCCGAGTGGTTTCACTTCAAGTATTCGATTCTCGAGCTTTCGACCGCCGTCAAGCCGTATTTCCTTGACTGGCTGTTCCGTAACTACGGCTTTGATAACGTAATTTATCTGGACCCGGATATTCGCGTTTATTCGTCGCTTTCCAGCCTCGAAGCGGCTCTCGAAACTTTCAATATCGTTCTTACCCCGCACCTTACCGATCCGTTGGAAGACGATCGGCAACCGTCGGAATTGCAGATTCTGAGGGCCGGCGCCTACAACTTGGGATTCATCGCTTTAAGAGCCAACCCGGAGGTGGATCGATTCCTCCGATGGTGGCAATCGCATCTGTATGATCATTGCGCGGTGGACCTGTTGCGCGGCTTGTTCGTAGATCAACGGTGGATCGATTTAGTACCCGGTATGTTTGCCGGTGTCTACATCTTGCGAGAACCGGGTTACAACGCCGCCTATTGGAACGCTGCTCACAGAAGGATAGGCCGGCTAAAGGAAAGTCTGGTGGTCGGAGATCAGCCGCTCTACTTCTTCCACTTCAGCGGCTACGATCCCAGCTCTGCCGGTAGCTTCTCCAAGCATCAGGATCGCCTGCAGCTTACCGATCGGGACGATCTCAAAAGCCTCTGCGAAGAATATCGCCACGAATTGTTTGAACGCGGATATGCCGACTGCAGCCGGTGGCCGTACACCCACGCCCATTTTCGGAACGGCTGCCTGATCCCCGACGTGGGCCGGCATCTGCTGGATGAGGCTCCGGAGTTGCTCGAAGAGATTCCCGATCCTTTTTCAGATGCGGGCTATGAGAGAATCGTTCGCTTTTGGAATGCGCCGGCATCAGCTGCCAATGGGCACTCGGGCGTCACCAAGCTTGCCTATCGTGTATATCGGTTGCGAGAAGACGTGCAGGCCGCAATGCCCGACATTTTTGGCACGGACTATATCCGTTTCATAAAATGGATGCTCTCCCGGGCGCCACACCAGCATTTGTTGAGTGAACCGCTGCTCAGCAACGTTCGGGCTGCCGGCCAGACCAGCTCCATGTCGCGCCCGGAACACGAGTCCCCCAAGACAGAAGAGTGCTCGCTGGACCTTGTGGATCCGCTGGAGGAGTCCGATGGTCCACCCTTGCAGTTGCTCACGATGCGAGAGAAGCGTACGAGCCAGCCCGCGATTCGTCGGCAGGACGTAGAGAGCCGATCGGCGCGTCTGACTTTGCTGGCCCGTCATATCTACGACAGTCGGCCAGATCTTCAACGCGTATTTCCGGATCCGCAGGGACGCGACCAGGCAGCCTACCTAGCATGGCTCCTACATTACGGCCAGGAAACCTACGGCCTATCCGACGAGTACCTTGCTCCCTTGCGCGAGTCGCTGCGGCAGGTTCGGGCAGATTTGAAGTTCATCAGCAGAGCCCGTCTGGGCCTCTATTGCAAAGTACTTCAATTGGCTCGCAAGTTAAGTCCTATTATTCTAACCGCGCGTAACAGCTCCATCCGTGGTAGCTTGCGGGTCAAGTCGGGTGCCCCTCCGTTGCTAGCGCGAAAGAAAGGCGCCGCCTCAGAGCCGTCCGGGGTCAACGTATATGGCTATTTTCGTGCCGAAACGGGTGTTGGACAATCCGCGCGCAACGCAGTCAGCGCCTTGGCCTCCGCCGGAATAACAGCAGCTCTCCAAAATCTTCCAGCGACGCATCACAGCGAATTGGACGCGTCGGTTACATCCTTCTCCCCGGACGCTCCCTACGACACCAGCATTTTCTTCGTGAACCCGGACCAAACTGAATTGGCGCGCGCGGGTGCGCGATCGTCGGGTAGAAAGCATGACATCGGTGTCTGGACTTGGGATCTGGAAGAGCTGCCTCGCCAATGGGACCGTGCGTTCGATGCGTATGACGAAATTTGGGTGCCGAGCAGCTTTTGTCAAGCGGCGATCGCCACGCGCTCCCCGGTACCGGTGGTCCGCATTCCCTATTGTGTGAAACCTGAGATGGCGAGCCATAAGACGCGGCTCGATTTTGGAATCGATCCGGATCGATTCGTCTTCTTAAGCGTCTTTGACATGCGCAGCGGCTTTGGCCGCAAGAATCCGCTCGCCGCCATGGCGGCTTTTCACGAGGCATTCGCCGGACGACAGGATTGCGAACTGATCGTCAAGGTGAACCATGCAAATTCGAACCCGGAGGGGTTGCGCCGTTTGCGAGCAGAGGCGTCCAGATACCGCGTTCGGGTGATCGAAGATATGTTCCGGCACGGTGATGTGGAAGCCCTTATCCGCTGTGCCGATTGCATCGTTTCTCTGCATCGCGCGGAAGGATTCGGCTTGGTTCTGGCCGAGGCTATGCTCTTCGAGAAGCCGGTGATCGCTACCGGCTACTCCGGAAATCTCGATTTCACAACACCCAGCACTGCTTTTCTGGTCTCGTACGAACTCCAGCGCGTGGGGCCGGAAAATCCTCCCTATCCCGAACATTGCTTCTGGGCCAATCCGCGAATCGATGACGCCGCCGATCAAATGCGAACCGTTTACGAAAACGAATTTCTGCGAACACGGCGCGCCAGAGCGGGGCGGGCGCTGATCGAGGCGAAATTCTCGTGCGAGGCGGTAGGCGCCGCCATGGAGGCACGCCTTCGTCTGCTCCAGCGGCGGGGAAACAAATCGCGCCTCCGCGACGTCCGCACCATGGCGGCCGGACAAAGCTAACCCCCAAAAGGTTTGAAATGCATGTCTGAAACGATCGACGTTGAGAAGTTGATGCAAAACGTGAGAGAGCAGTTCGAGCGAGGTTCCGCCTGGGACCAGGCGACGCCCCATGCATCGCCACGGACGGCGCCGGATATGGCGGCGCTAGCCAGAGCAAATCGATCGATGCGCTTTCGAAGATCGCTGGTCGGACAGATACCGCCCGCGCCCTCCACCTTGCGCGCCCGTGCCAGCGGCGTACTGGTGAGAATGATCAGCAAGAGCCTATTCTGGTTCACTGGCAGGTTGGACGATTTTAATTCGTCGGTTGTGGAAGCCAGCGACCTTCAATCCGCCGCGCTATCGAGCCTCGCTTGGAGCGGCCAGCAGACCAGGGAGCGATTGGACCGTCTTAGCGAACAACTGAAGGAGTTGTCCGTTGCTCTGGCAGCCGAAACCACCGCCCGGGAACGCGCGGAGCAGCGGCTCAACGCGGCCATGGCTGAGAGCGCTTGGAAATTCCGTATGTTGGAAGCCAGCTCCCGGCGTCTGGAGATCGCTGTTGATCAAAGGCAGCCCAGGAACCAGCGCGGGGAACCCGGAACCAAACCAGAAATTCTCAATTCTTCCTTGGGGAGCCCCACAGTTGCCGCGACACGGCGCTGGGAGATTGGCATCTGCGGCACTTTCGATGTTTCCAATTACGGCGATCTGCTCTTCCCACTGATCGCCGAGGCGGAGCTGAAGCGCCGGCTAGGTGACGTTACGCTACATCGTTTTTCCTATTATTCCAAGACCTCTCCCTCCTGGCCCTACCAAGTCACCCCTCTTGCGGAACTACCGGAAATGCTTCCCCGCCTGGACGGCCTACTGATTGGCGGTGGTTTGCTGGTTCGTTTCGACAAAGATGTTGCGCCGGGATACGCCGCTCCGGATCTGAATATTCATCACCCCACGGGATATTGGCTTGGCCCGGCACTCATGGCGTTGCAACATAATGTGCCTGTAGCGTGGAATGCTCTGGGCGCGAGCGGCGCCGGCGTGCCGGAATGGGCAACGCCACTCCTGGAACTAGCATTGGGCCTTAGCCCGTACATCGCCGTGCGCGACGAGCTGTCACGGGCCGCGCTGCAACCGTTAACCCGCCGGCCAGTTGAGTTGGTTCCAGACACCGCATTCGGTCTTCCGCACCTGGTGGACGTCCGTGCCGCACCCTCTGCGGAATTTGCGCGCATCGCGAAAACATACGGCTTAGAAAGCCCGTACATCGTTTTTCAGCCCAATCTGGGTTTTGAACCGCTGCTTGGCATGATCCGGAATCATCCGGAGCGTTTCGACAAGTTTCACTTTCTGATGCTGCCAATCAGTCCGGAATTTGGAGAACATTCAAGAGGCGTGGACCTAGATCTGCCGCGCGTTATCCGCCTGGAGGAATGGCCGCATCCGGCGGTGATCGCCGAGTTAATCGGCCGGGCGGAAGCTGCCATCGGCCACAGTTTGCATTTCAACATAAGCGCCATCGTGGCTGGCGTGCCGGTTTTCCGGCGCGTCGATCTCTCGACTGGAAAGTTCACGGGACTGAAGGATCTCGAAACGATTTTCGTCTTGCCGCCCAACGGTCATGTGGATGCCGATTGGTTTCTGGCGCGCGTCGGAAGGAAACCGCCATCCCGAGCGGCGCTCGCCGCTCTGGGAGCTCTTAACGACCACTGGAATCGCGTCGCCGCTGTGTTTCAGACGAAGCAGCCGGAAACCGCGCCGATGCTCGGAAGGTTCTGGCACACCCTACCCGGCTTGCTGGAAAGCAACAAGGCGCCACAGCCGGGGCTCCATACCGGGTCAATCGGCAAAGGGCGCGTATCGCGAAGGGTGATCAACTACGAAGCCATCCAGAATCATCGGCTGGAAGCAGTTCCCTACCAGTGGGCGATGGTGGATGATCTTTTCGATGCGGAAGACGGCCGCAGACTAACCGAGACTTATCCCTGCGATCACTTTAAACAAGTAGTCGGAAACGATGGAGAGAAAGCCTTCGAATATGAGGTGCGACCTCTGATCGGGATGAATACGGACGGTCCTTCGTTCCCGGAAGACTTGAGCGATGCTTGGCGAGATCTCGCAGCCGACCTGATCTCAGACGACTATCGCGCGGCCATGACGGCGCTGACAGGATACGACCTCAGCCGGGCGCCCATGGAGGTAAACGTCTTTCACTACGGTCCGGGTTGTTCCCTGGGGGCCCATAAGGACCTGCCGGAGAAACTCGTGACTCACGTGCTGTATTTCAATCGCTCATGGAATCGATCGGACGGAGGCTGCCTCCGTATTTTGGCCTCCCAAGACCTTTCGGATCTGGTCACAGAGGTTCTTCCGGTCACCGGGAATTCTGCCGTTCTCGTTCGCTCGGAACGCTCTTGGCACGCGGTGCCGCGTGTGGTCAACGAGTCGGCTTCTTCCAGGCGAAGCGTTACGGTCACCTTCTATCTCCCAGGCTCCGTGAGCACCATGTGGCCGCCGGGCGATAACACGCCACTACACACTTACTGGGCAGCCGATCTTCAAGAATCTCGCAGGTGATGCCATGGAGCGCGCCGATCTCGACCTTTCAATGCTGCAGCAGTATTCGGTTTCCGCGGGTTTGAATTCAGACCAGGCGGTGGCTGCGGAGCCTCAGCGTCCAGTCACCGTGATCGTGCTGACATGGAACGCCCTGGATTACACGAAACGCTGTCTCGACACATTGCGCGCTGCCACAACGTATCCTGCTTATCGATTGCTGGTCGCCGACAACGGCAGCAATGATGGCACGCTGGAGTACCTGCGCGATCAGGACTCGATCGTAAGCCTGTCCAACCAGAGCAACGTCGGCTTTGCTAAGGGCAACAATTTAGCCATCGCCCAATGCGATCCCCACTCCGACATCATCCTTTTGAACAACGACACCGAAATCCCGCAGGGAGATTGGATCGAGCAGCTACAGCGGACGGCTTACAGCTCGCCGGACATTGGTGTGGTGGGCTGCCGTCTGGTGAATCCGCTAGGCATCCTGCAGCATGCCGGAACGTTCATGCCCATCGAGACATTTTGGGGCCAGCAGGTGGGCAGCGGGGAGAAGGACGTAAACCAATACAACGGAGATCGCGACGTGGAAGGAGTGGTCTTTGCCTGCGCTTATATCAAGCGGCAGACCATTGAAGCGATCGGGCTCTTGGACGAAGACTACTTCAGCTATTTCGAAGACACCGACTATTGCTTCCGCGCCATCGAAAAGGGCTATCGCGTCGTCTGTTGCGGCGCGGTAACAGTGCTTCATCATGAACATGTTTCGACGACTGTGAATCAGGTGAGACATGAAAAGATGTTCCGGCGCGCCCAAAAGGTCTTTCGCGGCAAGTGGGAAGAAAAGCTTAAAGCGAAGCGTTACACTCGCTCGCTCGGCTGGCATTCGATCTTTAATTTCCCGACTGGTTACGCGATCAGTTCGCGCCAACTGGCGTGCGCCTTGGATCGACAGCGTGTGCGGGTTTCCTATAAATACGTTTATGGTCCGGGGACCGTGGTACCTGTTCCAGAACCGGATTTGTCGGAGATGTACATGGTCAATGTCATACGAGACCGAAAACTCGATGCGGCCGGCGTCCAGGTGGTCTATGGCCAGGGTGACGTCTTGCAATCGAACTTCGGCAAGTACAAAGTCGGGTTTACCATGCTGGAGACGGACAGAATTCCAGCGGAATGGGCCCGGCAAGCCAACCTGATGGATGAAATCTGGGTGCCATCGAGTTTCAACGTGCGCACATTTCGGGATAGCGGCGTGTCGCGGCCCATTCATGTGATTCCGCTGGGCATCGACCCTGACTATTTCAATCCGAAAATGGCCCGGCACCCGCTTACCGGCCTGTACACTTTCCTGTCCGTTTTCGAATGGGGCGAAAGAAAAACGCCCGAGATCCTGCTGCGGGCATTTAGCGACGAATTCCGGCCCGATGAACCCGTAGTCTTGATTTGCAAGACACTGAATGCCGACGGCGATGTCGACGTGCACGCGCAGATCGACGGTTTGGATCTCGGCAGAATGGCGAGCCGGATTCACTTGTCGTTAAACCAGGTGATCCCTACGTCTCAATTAGGCTCCCTCTATTGTTCGGCCGATTGTTTTGTGCTTCCCACTCGTGGGGAGGGTTTTGGCATGCCCGTTATAGAAGCTATGGCTTGCGGCTTGCCCGTCATCGCGACGGATTGGAGCGCACATTGCGACTTTATGAATGAGGACAATGCCTATCCTTTGCCGGTGGAGCGGCTGGTTCTCGCCCAGGCTAAATGTCCTTATTACGAGGGATTCAGCTGGGCCGAGCCCTCCTACCATCACTTGCGGCGACTGATGCGCCACGTATTTGAAAACCAGGCTGAAGCGAAAGCCAAGGGGCAAAGGGCATCGCGCGAAGTTCTTGCGAATTGGACTTGGGATCAGGCCGCGCAAAAAATCGTAAATCGCTTGGATCAGATTGCGGTGGAGCGGCAAGAGCGCCTCTGAACCAAATCTTCAATGAGAGAGCAGTAGGGCGAGGGCCATCACGAACCCTATTGCCGCGTAGAGCGCGCGATAGCGCAACTGCAACACTCGAATACTTTCGAAGGCAAGGCCCGTGCTCAACACGCGGAGCGACCAGTAGAGATGAAGGGGATAGAGCGCTGCAACCATAAGCAGCACCGGCGGCACAATTCCGCGATAAGCCAACACCACCAATAGAACATCAGCGCAGGTGAAGAGGGCCAAGCTGCAGATGAAGCTCCCGAACGCGCCAAAAGTGACGGCGTTGGTTCGAATCCCGTTCACCATGTCGCCCTCGCGGTCTCGCGCCTCGTGAGTCAAGTGTCCGGCCATAAACGTAAGACCGAAGAAGCAGCCAATCAAAAGGCCACGTCCGTCCACGGCGTGAAATACCGAGTAGCCGAGGAGAAAATGCAGGATTCCGCCAATCAAGTGAAGGAACGAACTCAATAGCGGAATGCCCTTGGCGTGGGAAAACGGAGCGGAATATAACGCGCTGGCGATGCTTACCGAGACAGCAATGATCAGCGGCTGCGCACCAAGCATCGCGAACAGGACGAGGCCTAACGCAAGCAAGGTGATCCAAAGGTAAGCCACTTCGGTGCGGCCGATACCTTTGCAAACGAAGACGCTGGAGGCCCGGTTCGGGTCCTGGAGGTCGGCACTCATTCCCGACCAGTCGTTGAGTACGAAGACATGAGCCACCAGCAGACAGCTAGCGATGGCGAGGATCCCTAGATCCACGACCCCGGGCAACGTAAACTTCCCGATGGCGAAGAGCGCGCCCAGCAAAGGAGCGCCCTGCAGCACTGCGACCTCGTCGAATCGAATGCATGACAACAGGCGGGGAAGTGTTCGTAGCGCATCGGAACGACGAGCAGGGCTTCGTGCGCGCACAGGTTGCATCAGTTCGAACCGCATGCTCCCGGCGCGTACTGCCCTCCGCAAGGCGCGGCGGAGAATCGCCGCATGTTTTCAAAATATAGCCTGAGCCAAAGTGCAAAACCGAAATCTTCGGACCAGTAGTACCTGGTGACCGAGGCAGTCAGATCGTTGTGATATACCAGCGGCGGCGTGCCACGCAGCGCTGCGAAGTTATCGTCAGCGAGCTTGACTAGTAAATTATGCGTCTCGCGTTCGGTTGGAGGCGGACCGCCGACTCCCAACATGCGTTCCAGTTGATCGCCGGCAGCCAACCAGATATCCTGCTCGGGCGGCGCCGCTCGTATTCGCTCTGTCGGAACCTCCACAGGACAACCGGCTTGCCGCAGGTCGGCCTGGCGCAAGATGGGAAGCAAGGGAGCCGCGCGGTAATAGACCCAAATACGCTCATCATGAACGGATCGCTGCAACGCTTGACACAGCGCATGGGCTGCCGGCGGATCGGCTTGGGACAACAGCATAAGAACGTGCATCTGTATGGTTGCGTCCACTGGGTTCGGGTCGTGGCCTGGATCGATGCATTGGTAATGATCCGGTGTTGCAAGCCACGTCCGGTAAAGACCTTGCGAAGTGCGGAACGTCTTGAGGGTGGCAAGAGCCATCGGCAGCAGCTCGGAATGGGGGCCGGGAGCGATCCTCCATACCAGAGACGTGTCATCGGCATCGGGAGTGATGGCGCAGCCTAACGTCCCGATGGTGGCTGCGTCCGGCCTCCCGTGATAGCGAACCAATCCGCTCGACTCAATTTGCTCCGAGAGAAAGCGGCGGGCGCGAAGCCCGTTGTCAGTCAATCCGGCCGCTGCTTCCACCGGTTTCAGAATATCCAGGATCGCTGCCACCACAAAGATATTCAGCTCCTGCCCGAGTTGCCGAAAACGCGCTGCGTTGTTGAACGCCGTGAGCCAGTAGCCTGATTCTCGCTGCCGATTGGCCAAAATCGCCGCAGCTACCCGGGCGCTCAAAGCGAGGTCCTTCCCGTTAGCCCGGTCCAGCGCCCTAAAGGAATGCTGAGTCAGGTAACGCATGTCGCCGCCCTCTTTCCCGGAAGCGACGATGGCGACCATGTGCCCGCCGGGTTTAAACCTAGGCATTGGAATCGTCATGCTCCAGCCGCTCGGGTTAGCGTTGCCCAACGCGTGGGTAACGTCGGGACGCACGTAAAAGGTCTTCGTGATTGCAGCCGTCGCACCGTCCACCAGGACCCGTGCTTCGTAAGGCGTCTGGCCGTTGAACAACGTCCATCCTTCCACCGTAATCTGCCCTCCAGTGGCAATGCTCCGGAACGGGCCATCGTGCGTCGACATGGTGTCGAAGCTGCCCCGCAGGCTAACGGTCAAGTCCGCCGGCGCGCGCGCGTGCCGCAACTCGGCTAGGAATGGCGCATTTCGAAAATTCCAGACAGGCTCGCCCTGCCCCAGCCGCGGCTTCGTGTAAATAGCGATATCGCTGGCGCCTGTGTACCAAAATGCTCCAATCCCCTCGATCGCAATCCCCGCGCAGCATGCTAATGCGAACGCGACGCGTCCAACCCGATTCAATGAGCGAAGTGCGGGCGGAAGCATCCAAAACAAGATCGGCAGCAGGTCCGTTAGCCAGCGCGGCCCCCAGGAAGCGCCTTGCCTCCAATCCGCTTTCGAGTAGACCAATAACAGAACAACAGTGGCAATACCTACTGCTGTTGTGATAACGCGAGTCCTTCGATCGGCGAATATTTGCGGCAGGCAGAAGGGAATAACGAGCAGGAATGGAGAGAAGACGAACAGGCCCTTAGCCGGACTGAAAAGCAACACCCCAAGTCCGTAAAACAGATTGTGTTGGAAGAACATGGGTCTAGCGACCAGGCCGTACGCGCCAGCATAGTGACCCACGATGCCGAAATTATAGATGAGCAGAAAGATCACGGGCACAGCAGCCGCGCCTAGCATGAGCGGAGCCAGGCGCCTGGCCCACCAGAAGCCGTAAATCGCGAGGGCCGCAGCTATGAGCGAATCGGGTGGACGGTTGCACGCAATGAGTCCGCAAAGGATGCCGGCTAGAATCGCGCGCCGAGGGTTGCATGGACCCGTCAAGACGAACATGGCGGCGACAATCAGCAGTTCCGCCATCCCATGCTGCCAGAGTGCCTGGCTGCCTATGACCCAGGTGGTTGTGCCGAAGGCGTAAGCGAGCGTGAGGAGAAGCGACAAGCGCGGCTCCGCTCGTCGTCTGAGCAGAAGGTAGAGGATCGCCACGGACATCGCCGCCAAGAGCGACGCGCACAATTTTTCCATGATCCGTGCCACGCGGTCGAGATCTAGCTGATCCCAGCCTCTGGCGGAAAGATAGACAACCGCCGGAAGATACAACGGAGCGACAAGAAGCGGCTCCATGATGGGATAGAGCGAAACCATGTGGCCGCCCCGCGTTCGCACGATCCAAAAAGCCGCGTCTGTTTGGTGTGGCATTTCAGGGATGGGACGTCCCTGCGCTACAACGGTCGAAATGGGATCCAGCAAGATCGTGTGATATCTCCACAGGCTAAATGGGAGGTAGCGGGCGCCGAACGCATCCGCCGCGCTGATCGACCGGAGATTTGCGTTGTAAACGAGCAGGCAAAGGATTGCAAGCAGCAAGCTGGTTCGCAGATCCCGTCCCCTGATCCTGGTGCAGGCGGATTCAATGCTGGACGGCTGGCGAACCATGCAGTCCCCGCTTTTTCGATCCGTCAGGCACTATGAAACCTCATTGAGATCAGCTAGGAGCAAAAAGAAGTGTAACAACGTTCACCGATTTGCGCATTATGCTGAGCCCTCGGGGAAGAGTTGACTGGATTTGTCACCTCGACCCGTCGACGATGTGCGTTGAGTTCGTGGCCCTCATCGAAATCGTGTCCGGGTCGGTATAATTAATACAGGCCTTCAGTCAGGGAGGCGTTCTTACCTCAAAGGACACCGATGTGATCTCCTGCACTCAATGCGGCTCTTCCCTGAATGGACCGGGCCAATACTGCTCAATTTGCGGCGCCAGAGCGGAGTCTCTTCCACAGCTCGGCAGCGCAGTCGGAAATCCCAGGCCCTATTTTCGGTTTCAGCGGGACACGCCACCGACGACAAGAGGGTTCGGTCAAAATTTCGGACTTGATCCGCGTATCGCTGCTTTGATGCTGATAGTAGATTTGATGCTGAATGCTGGAGAGATCGTCAGCATGGGCGTGCTCGTGCCATTTTCGATCGCTGCGGGAATCGTACTTGGCTACATAACCTATAAAGCGCAGATGAATTGGTATGGCGACGATAAGGAGTCTGCCAAGATCAAGGCTGTCGTCGTGGCACTCTTGACAGCCATTCCAACGCCTCTGCCGGCTATTCTATATGTTCCGGCTGGGATCGTGGGCCTATTCCGGAATGCCCGCCGGAAGTCGTCAGGCGCACCGCCGACAATCTCGTGACTCCTATGCCCTCATGTTCCTTCCTTCTTGGCTTCTGTTGTCGCACAGATACCCAAGAACTGGAGTCTACGCGCTAACGACAGGCAGCAATGCAATCGCAAACCAGATGGGCAGCATTCGGAGTAGTGGCTGGAGTCTTCCTGGCGTCGTTCGCCTTCCTTTCCTTCCGTGAGATAACCCGCGAGCCTTTCCCCGCCAGGACTCTGGATCCGGCGGCTGTGGTGCATGAAATCCAACGTCTGAGCGAATTGGTGTCCGTGAAATATACGGTCCAAAAAGTGGTGGGCTTCGAAGAACAAAAAGTCCCCTTCGGATCCGAGAAGTTGTTATTGTTCGTGCAAGCTCAGGTGTTGGCTGGGATTGATCTTTCGAGTGTGACGGCAGGCGATGTGAAACTGCTTTCCGCCAAGCGAATGCAGGTCGTGTTGCCGCCTCCAAAGATCATTCACATCGTCATTGACGACCAGGAGACAAAAGTTTGGGACCGTCAGATCACGTGGTGGACGCCTTGGGTGCCCTATAATCCCGACCTTGAGCGTCAGGCACGCCTCGCGGCTCGGGGCGCGATTGAAAAGGCCGCCATCGACATGGGAATTCTTGATCAAGCTCGACGAAACGCCGAAGCCGGCATTCGTAGCCTGCTGGAGACGCTTGGGATTAAGTCCGTGACCGTGGTAAGCGCCTCGGGGAAGACCTGACTGGATTTGTCTTTGCTGAGTCGCATATTGTTATCGCTAGACGCGATGGCCCACATTCCTGAGGAACATTAATCTACTTCTGCGGGAACGCGCGGACGGTCCAGGCTCCGGCGTAGTTGCCCATCCGCCAACTCCCGCTCACCGCATTGGCGATTGCCGCTTCCAATAGGTCGGAGAGATGAGAACTCACGGGAAGTACGGCTGGGGCTCGCCAGCTACCGTCGTAAACCTGGCCGGAGGCGCGGCGGGCCTGCCAGGTTCCCTTCCAAACTTTGCCTTCCTTACCGGCGGCCCAGGTACCCGTTGCCAACTCCGTGCCATTCTGGTCTCGAAGTGACCAGGCCCCTGCGACCGCATCCGGGGCTCCGCCAGTACCCGCATTCCACGTTCCTGCGAACGTGCCGCCGCTGCCGACGGTGGCAGCCCAGGTGCCCTGCCACTTCGGTTGCTCCTCCGCCAGCAGAAGACTCGATACCAGAATTAAGGCCCATGCCAGATGTTTCATGTCGGTTCCAGCTCCAATGGGTCTTTCGACGGAATAGCTCGTGTCCAAGAGATGTGCCGGTGAGTTCGACCCAACCTTTGGTTAAAACCGCAACAAAAAGCCGAGTACCGAGTTTCATCCAGTGGGCGAACATCCTCCGTACGCCCCAGGCCCTGTCGCTGTCTTGCGTAGTTTGGTGGTAGGGCCTGCTGAGAAAATCTGCGGTCGCGTTCTGACGTTGACGATTCTTGATTTCCTATTGCAAGTTTCAGGGCGGATGTCTCCTCTGTTCTACTGACCTTTTCACGTCGAGTTTTATCCGCATAACTGCCAGCATCGTCACAAATGCAGGCGGATTCCAAGTGCGGGAGGCATCATTAGTTACTCCATTGCCGACAGCGTCGATTCGCGTGCGAACATCACTGAATCGTGATCTGGACAGGATTCGCTTCAATCCCGGAAGCCGTCATTTGGACCGTCACATTTCCCGAGCCCGATAACGAGTGCGGCAGAAGAATGTTCACCTGGTCTTCTCCCGTGAACGACGACTTACCCGCGTATTGAACCGGAACGCTGGTGCCACCGACTGTGACATGAACATTGCTGGTCCCCGCCGCCTGGATTCCGGTGCCATACAGCTCCAGATAGACCTGATCGGACGCTGATCCAAGATTGATGGGATTCGCGACGACGGCATTACCGCTCACTTTGTAGACTTGGATTGGAGTCTGGGTTCCATCGGCCGCGACAAGAATTCCGACCGCCGCAGCCAGATTGGCGCTGTTCAGCATGAAAATTCCGGGGGCGACCGTGGCTACCTGGACCGATCCCACCGACTGCGTGCCGTCGCCGCTCATCACGGTAAGTTGAGCCGTTCCGGTCGCGACGCCCGGCGGAACGTAGAAGTTCACCTGTCCCGCCGACACATAGATCAGAGGCGCCACCGACGATTTCCCGGCGGAATCCACGATCGCGATTGACGTTCCCCCGAACGAAGGCGGTAATGGAAGTGAAGTCGCGCCGGGTGTACCCTTTGCCAGATCGCTCCCGTACGCAGTCGCCAGAGACCCCGGGGCAATCGCGGCGCCGCTAGGATCAGCAGCCGAAACTACGGTAGCAACGGGGGCCATCATCACGTGTCGAAATGGATTGCTCAAAATGGACAAAGTCCCTCGAGCCGGCGACTGAACCTGCCCAACGATCGCCAAATCGGGCCAACCACTGTCTTCAAAATCGGCGATCGCAATGCCCGCCGGCGATGGACCCGAAGGAAACTGCACCTCCGCCTGGAATGTCCCGTCGCCTTTTCCAAACATCTCACTCGCCTCGGTCAGCCCGCAACAATCGGCCAGCATCAGGTCCGGCTTGCCGTCTTTGTTGATATCGGTGATAGCAATCATCGGCGGCGCGGTGTTGGTTGTGGTCAACAAAGGCGCTTGAAAACTTCCATTGCCGTTACCCAGAAGCACCGCCACTTGATTCCCTAAGCCGCTCTGAATGGCCGTAACCACGTCCAGCTTCCCATCGCCGTTCAGATCGCCGACAGCCAGAGCAGCCGACGAGGCGACGCCCATGCTTTGCTGCACCAGCGGTCCTGCCAGCATGATGTTAACCGGCGCCTGGAACGTCCCGTCACCTTTTCCCAGCAGCACCGCAACCCCGCCCGGCTGCGTTTGATTGGAGGAGTTAAACACCACGATCAAGTCCGGTTTGCCATCACCATTCACGTCACCACTCAACGCCGAAAGAGGAACCAAGCCACCCGCCAACGCTACGTTCTTCGCGGGCCGAAACGTGCCGTCGCCATTACCGAGAAAGACAGAAACACTTCCGCCGGACGCACTTGCCGCTGCCACGTCGGGTTTGCCGTCTCCATTAAAATCGGCGACTGTCAGTGAGCTCACGCTCCCGGCGGCCGCAAAAGCACCCGTGCCGGTAAGCGAGCCGCTCGCGCCTCCCAGCAGTACGTTGATCCCGCCCGAATCCCCGACAATCGCGTCGGCTTTTCCGTCGCCATTCACGTCGGCCACCGCAAGCACCGCGGGCTGCGACCCCACAATATAAGTGGCCGGGGTTCCGAACTGCCCCTTGCCGGTCGCTAGCTCGACATAAATCCTGCCCGCCTCGGGATCTGCGATCACCAGATCCGGCCGATGATCGCCATTCAGATCTCCGGCGGCAATCGCCGACGGACCCATCCCCAGCGTTTGGAGCACCGGCATTGCCGCCTGACCATTGCTCGCCACAAAATTGTTGACTAAAATGCCGTCCGCGCTGTCGCCGGTCAGTATCAGCGTGTTGCCATCACGCATCGGGACCGACGCAATGGATACTGGCTGGCTGCTCACTAAGTATTCGTTCGGAGGTTGAAAGCTTCCATCGCCGTTTCCCATCAAGATTGCTGCCGCGCTCGCGAATTCATCCGCGATTACCAGGTCCAGTTTTCCATCGTGATTTAAGTCTGTATACGCCAGATATCCAGTCCCTGTGCCGGAGGCGGTGGAGACCGGAGTCCCAAAGGTCCCATTTCCACTGCCTGGCAGAAACCAGACTTTATTGACCACGGCCAGGGTGCTGGAATCGAGCGCCACCAGATCCACCTTGCCGTCCCCATTGAAATCGTCCGCCACGATCGTCGCCGGGAACTGTCCAACGGGATAACTCTTAGCCGGGCCGAAAGTCCCGTCCCCTTTGCCGAGCAGCACCGAAATCTGTCCGCCGCCCGTGGCCGTGGCAGGCGAATTGGTGATCGCGACATCCGGTGCTCCATCGCCATTGAAATCGCCGGTCGCTAAATAGAACGCGTACAAGCCCGCCGCAAATTTCGCCGGCGGCTGAAACGTACCGTCGCCCTTCCCCAGCAAGACAATAAGATTGCCCTGTCCGGACGGATCGGTCTCCGTGGCTGCCAGATCCAGAATTCCGTCTTTGTTCAAATCCACCGCGGCGATACTTGGCCCTATGCCGCTCACCGGATAGGTGACACTCGATAACCCGCTCCCGTCGGCCTTGAGCAAACTAACCTGGATACCCGAAGTGGTTATCGCCGCGCCATCCTGGACGCCGTCGCCGTTGAAATCTCCCATCGCCGCACCGTCGTTGGTCTTACCCGAAGGCGGCGGACTTGAGGAGGAAGCGTTGGCACGCAAGGCATAAGGTATAAATCGGAAGAACGCGCCACACTCGTCGTCGATCATCATGTTGTATTCCGCTATATCGAGGGTGTAGTTTGCGACCCGGGAACCCCCTGTGTATTCCTGCACGCTAACGCCGAATGGATCGAGCTGTTGGTCATTTATGATCGTATTGAAAACGAGATTGTATACGATGGTTAAGTTCCCCGTTTTTACGACGACGCTGGTAAGCGTTGGTGGGGGAAGCATGCCGGCGATAATATGAGTAATATCGTTTGGAGTATTGGGTTCATGAGGGTATGTATATATCGGTGTGCAAGTCCCCCCCTTAGCCTGCGTCCAGCCGCCGAAAAGCGCACATGCAAGCAGTAGCAACCGTGGATAAAACCTCATGCTTCTCCTGACCGTTTACTGAATCGTGCTTTGGACCGGTTGGGCCGCGAGGCCCGACACTTGCTCATGATATCCAATCATCATGGTCCTCCTTGACGCCGCGCCACAAGCAACGCCGCCTTAGGCCCCCAAGCCAGTTCCCTCGTCCAGGTCACAGCATCCAGCACCCAAAAACACCTACGTGCCCCTTGGTCTCCAGTGCGGTTCGCTGCCAGTCTACTTGCTAGACTGGCTCAATGGCCACAGTGAGTTCGGCGCTCCCTGCTGCGTGTGAGGAAAGGTAGGGTGCACCAGGGCCGGTCCAACGCCATTAGTAGTCTTGTGGATGCGGAGCTTGTACGACTCATCCAAAAAGGTGACCAAGGGGCTGGTAACGAGCTCTTCAAAAGGTATGGCGATCGCATTTATTACCTGGCATTGCGCGATCTCCGGTCGCGTTCTGACGCGGAAGATGTCCGGGCCGAGACCTTTCTGCGAGTGCTGCGGGCTATTCAATCCGATCAAATCCGGACGCCAGAATATCTCTCCTCGTTTATTCTCGGCACGGCACGGAATATTGTTCTCGAAATGCTCCGCTCGCCGCTGCGGGGCGCCACTTCGGAGATCCCGGAGCGCAGCAACCCGGACGACGAATCCTATACTGGACGAAGAGGTAACCGGCGCAGTGGCAGAGACCCTCAAACGCCTCAAGCCTCGCGAACGGGAGTTTCTTCGCCTCTACTATCACGAAGAGCTCCCCAAGGAAGAAATTGCACGCAGGATCGGCATCCGCGAAGACCGTGTCCGGCTCATCAAGAGTCGAGCTCTCAAGAGTTTTCGTGAGATTTATCAGCGTCTGAGAAAGGCCGTTGATACAAAGGGAGGCATTCCATCACACAAGGATTGACGCACGAAACGATCCAGGCAGATGGCTGGGTGGAAGCCTACGTGAGACAAGAGCTGACGCCCCAGGAGAGTGCTGCCTTCGAGGAGCACTACTTCGCCTGTGACCGGTGTTTTGAAGATGTGCAGGAGATGGATAAATTCATCGCGGGCGTACGGCAGGCAGGCAGAAGAGGTTTGCTGGACGACGGTCCGGGGCGGTCCGTACGAGGTTGGCTTATGCCGGCTTTTGTTTTTGCGGCCGCCGCGGTGCTGGTACTGGGTGCCGCACTTTCCTATCTGGCGCTGATCCGGTTGCCCGCCGTGGAGGCTCAACTTAGACAAACTCTCGCCGACTCGGGCCGCCCCCCTGGTGGCTTTGGAACGCGCGCCGCAAGCCAACGTTCCGGTTGTCATTCTTACCGCGGAGCGCTCCGCCGATTCGCGCCGGCAGGTCCGGATCGGTTCCGGAGGAGACGCGCGTGTTCTGGATCGACGTGCCTCCCCAACCGCCGGGCACGAAATTTAACCTCACCATTGCAACGGCCGGCACGCAGTTCTCAAAATCGATTGAGGGTCTGGAACGGAACCAGGACGGCGCGCTCGCCTTCAGCATGCCCGCGAGCGAGCTCGCTTCCGGCAGCTATGTCCTCAGGCTTTACCAACCCCATGACCGGATGATTGGGGAGTATCGAGTGGATGTGTTCTCGGAAGTAGCCAGGCATGCGGTATTTGCTCGTCCTGTTGATGCTGATCGACGCGCATGCCCAGAGCCCGGACGTGCGAAAGCTGATTGAGCAGTCGACGGTTCAAAACGACCTGCAGCACTTCGACGAAGCGGCCCAGTTAGCACAACAAGCGATTGAGCAGAGCCGAGCCGAAGGCGACGGGAAAGGCACAGCCGCTGGGTACAACTGCCTGAGCCGTGTATATTTCTTTGCCAGAAAGTTGGCGGCCGCAGCGGAGGCAGCAGAGCATGCTCGGGCAGCGGCTGCCGAAGCCGGAGACACGGCACTGTTATCGACCGCGCTCGGCCATAGTGGTGACGCCCTTCGCGACCTGGGCAAACTCGAGGACGCACGATCCGCCTATGAACGCCAGCTCGGCTATCTCAGGCAGTCTGGCGATCGATGGGGCGAAGCCATCAATCTCCGGATGACGGCGCTGCTGTATCGCAATATGGGCGACTACGAGCGGGCCGATTCGACAGCGCAAGCATCGCTGCGTATCGCTCGGACGCTGAAAGATCCGGTGGTCCTAGGCCAGTCGCAGTTTGTTCTGGGATTCATTGAGGGCCAGCAGGGTCACTATGCGGCTTCCCTTCAACATCTGAACGCAGCGCTCGCCATGCCATCGACCAACAGTTTGACCAGGAGCCAGATCCTGCGGATCGTGGGGGAAATTCACTGCAACCAGGGGCGCTACGGCCTGTGCGCGGACATGATCCGGCAGCAGCTGGACATGGCGGTCGCGGCCGGTAACCAGGAACAGGTCGCATTAGCCTGGTATAACCTGAGCAAGCCGCAGGCGCTGATGGGTGCGCACCAGGACGCCTACGAATCCAGCCTGAAGGCGCTCAGCACGCTGCGATCTGCCGATCACGACCCCTTTGAGGAATGGCATTTTCTCAGCGCTGTCGGAGTTGAGCTGCAGGCGCTAGGACGGTCTCGCGAAGCTGTTCCTTACTTCGACGAGGCCATCGTGATTGTTGAGAATCTCCGGCAGGGCTTGGTCCCGACCGAAGAATCCATGGCAAAGGCCGCCTCCGACCCTTCGACCAGAGATCTGTTCGACCAGGCGATTGGAAACCGGTTCGAATTCGACTCAGCGGGAGCGTTTCGCATTGCGGAACTGGCGCGGGCGCGGGCTTTCCTTTCCGTTCTGGCGGAATCGAAAGTGGATCTGCGCAAGGGACTTTCCGATGGCGACAGGAAACAGGAAGCCGAGCTGTTTGGCCGCCTGATGGCGATTCAGAGACGGCCACGGCTGGCGCCGGAACCGCGCGCCAATGATGCCGCCCTGGAAGCGGCCGAACACGACCTTGAAACCTTTCGCATCGACATCCGAAAAACGAATCCGCGCCTGGCCGATATCCGGTATCCCCATCCGCTCGACGTTGAGCAAGTCCGGCAATCGCTCCGTCCGGGCCAGACGCTGGTCGAGTTTTCACTTGGCGAAAGGCACTCGTTCGTCTGGGCAATATCGTGCGACCGCTTCCAGTCCGCCGCGCTGCCGCCTCGCAGAGAGATTGAACGACAGGTTGCCGAGTTTCGCCGAACCCTATCCCAGCCCGTCTCCGGTCTCACCGCAAGGCGATCGGAAGCCGAGGTCCGGCAACTGGCGTCGCGCCTCTACACCATCCTGCTGAAGCCGATCGCCAGCAGTTTGGAGGGCAGCCACGAGATCATCGTGGTGCCGGATGGCAGTCTTTACTACGTCCCGTTTGAAGCCCTGATCGCGCCTGGCGCCGAGACCTACCTAATGGAACGATTTCCGATCCGTTATGCGGCATCAGCAACTTCATTTGTCGAGATGGAGACAACGTCCCCAACATCTCCTGCTTCGAAAATGCTGCTGGCCTTCGGCGATCCCGCGTACGGCAGCCGGCAATCGAGCTTGTGCCCTGCCTTACACGCGCGACGAAGTGATGGGAATCGCGGCGCTGTTTCCGAAAGATCAACGCAGCGTATATCTCGGTAAGGCCGCAAGCGAAGAATCGATTCACGCTGAAGCGCTCGAAAGCTACCGTTATATCCATTTCGCGGCCCACGGGCTGGTGGACGAGGCGCACCCGGGACGGTCCGGACTCGCTCTCACGGCTGGCGAGGATGACGACGGAGTACTTCGGGTCGACTCCATTACGGGCCTGCGCATCAACGCCGAAGTCGTCACACTGTCAGCCTGCAGTACCGGGCTGGGCAATCTCGTCTCCGGCGAAGGCATGCTGGGCCTGGTGCGCGCTTTTCTCTACGCGGGCGCAAGGAGCGTGAACGTGAGCCTGTGGAAAGTGAACGACACCGCGACACCGGCTTTGATGAAGGGATTCTACCGGAACCTTGACCAATCGATCTCACCTGCCGAAGCGCTCCGCCGCGCCAAGATCGGCATGCTCCGCCAGGACTACGCACTTTGGCGGCATCCGCATTTTTGGGCTCCGTTCGTTCTCTGGGTCCAGTAGTACCGTTTTTAGACAGTACCCGCAGATTGTCGATACAAACAGAAGTCTTCCTACACCTACCTCCGAACATCCTGAGCCTAAGGAGGAACAATGAACAAGAATCTGCGAATTTTGGGCGCGCTGCCCGTAATTCTGTTGGGCGCACTCGGCGCCGTCAATGCCAGCGCCAACTACCTGGCGTTTTCGCCCCCAAGCACGTTTAGCCCGTCCACCGGCCCGGCTGACAGTCCGGTGAATCTGGGATTGGACTTTAACGTGAGTTCCACGCTCACTGTGGACGAGTTGGGGTTTTACGACATCCCCAACCTGACTTCGGGCGAAACCGTGACTTTGTACAATTCCACCGGGACCGCTCTGACGTCGGTGTTTGTTCCACTGACGGCGAGCCTTGATGACGGCTATTTGATGGAAAGCATCACTCCCCTGGCGCTCACGCCCGGAGAATACACGATCTCTGCTTTCACAGGCAACAATCCATGGGAGTACTACAGCTCGATCACCCCTGGCGCGGGGATCACTTTGAACTACGTGGATTATGATTACGACAGCTCCCCGGCCTTTCCCACTCGTGGGTCGAACACCCCGGCGGGTGACTACTATGGGCCGACCTTCGATGTCTCAACTAGCCAAAGTCCGGTTCCAGAACCAGGAACGTTGACGTTGCTGGCGGCTGGGTTTGGCGTCCTCGTGCTGACTCGTCGACGCGTCCGAAGCTAAACAATCAGGAGAACAATATGCACCGAAAGCATATGATTTGGCTCGGCGTCCTGGCTGCCGCTGCCCTAATATCTTCTACCCAGGCGCAGGCCGACTCGTGCGGTATCACTGGCTTGGGCCCGTCGACGTGTTTTGTCAGCACCAATGTCGTGTATCTCTATTACGGCACCCTGACGCTCCTGGCCCCGGATGGCAGTCTCCTTTCCACTACCGATTTGGAAACGGCCGAAACCGGCTTGAGCAACTTCGCGAACGCCCAAGGCCAGACGGTTGGGATACCGCCCAGCTTTATCGCGACGTTCCCCAGCCTGGTGGGGCAAATGCAAAGCGATCCTCAAATCACCTTGTCGGATATTCCGTCCTGGGCGATCAGCAACCTAAGCAGTCTGGCGGATGCCAACGGATTGGGTTTGGTCCAGGACCCAACGGCGCCCCTGAACACTCCGCCGGATCCGGCGGTGGTGGCCTTCGATAATCAACTCGCGAATGTCGGCGGGCCCTACACTACGGTATCCGACACCGGCTTTTTGGAGCCCCTCACAACCCCCGCTTATTGCGATTACTTCAACGCGGTTCTGTCCCCATTTTTGCTAGGCGAGGTTTGCGTACCCCAGACGGTCCCGTCACCCACCGTCAGCTTTTACGAATTCACCTACCAGCTTGGGCCTGACACCATCGGCGGCAACACGTATTCGTCCTTAGTGAATTTCCAGATTTACGATCGCGATGTCACCGAGCAACTGGTAGCAACTCCCGAACCCGCTCCGTTGGCGCCGCTGGCCGCCGGCCTGGTCATCCTTGGCTTCGTTCGGCGAAGGAAAGCCGCGCATTGGTTTCTATTTTAGACAGAGGCTTGGAGTCCACTACCGTCGTGACGAGCGAAGAAAAGAGCATTTATCACCTAAACGCCTGGGACCACTCCGCATGGAAGTGACCGAAGCGCCCGCGAACACGCTGGCGCCGGTAGTGAAGTTCGTACCTGTCAGCACCACGGGAACCGTGGAGCCGGTGAAGCCACTCTTCGGCAGGATCGAAGTTAGGGTCGGCAGTGTCGTGTTGTCGCGCGGCTGGTCAGGAGCCGCGAAAACGATTTCGATCATAGCCACGACCTCGATGCGTAGGACTGGAGCCAACCTACTTCTCTCTAGTCATGGATTCGAAGGTTGAAGTCCATGGCACAGCCCAACGAACTGAATGTTCGTGCGAACAAGTCATTCAGCCGCCGTTCGATACTTTTCTAAAGTCGCCCCCATCTCTCTTCGTAACGGTGTTGGCGTAGCGCTTAACAATGCCAGCGCTCGTTCTAACATTCGTACCGCGGATGCTCCATCCCCATTCGACCAATAACCCTTAGCCGCAGTTCGCAACGTATCAATGTCATCGCGATTGAGGGCCAAAGCCCGTTGAGCGAGGATGAGTCCGAGCCGAGGATCAGAATACTTAGACACTCTGCAATCCAGCAGAGCGGTGGCCGCCAACAACAACTCCGGCGCGGCCGCCCGTTCAGCAAGCGCCGCCGATTTCAGGACAGGAATTCCTCCTGCCGCCAAGCGCACAGCGCGTTGCCGTTGCCCCAATTCCCAACTTGCATTCGCGGCGGCCGCCAGCTGTTCTGCCTGCCCGAGCCGGTAGGGTGCGCTACCAGGATCACGCGCTAAAAGCCGGTCAAAAATCCCGATATCCGTGAGACGATAGCGAAGTTCGTCCCGTCTATTTCCAGCGATCGCATGGAGCTCCGCGATTTGATAATACGGTAAAGTGCTGAGGAACAAAGCCTGAATATTTTCCGGGTCATTCGCCGCGCCTGTGTCCCGCAATTGCCGAGCCTCTTCAAGGTATGCAAATGCCTCGTCGAAGTGGCCCAGGTGTCCCAAATTTCTTCCGAGCCCCAACAAAACGCTCGATCGGTTGCTGCGCGTCGCCGGCGTCTGGCGATCCTGTCCCGCGATGCGATCTATAGCGCTAACACCCTGCCGGAAGTACCACGTCGCCCCCGCCGGATCGCGAACTCTATGATGGAACCCGCCATGTTATAGTCGATCGCCAGCAGGCGGATGGCTTCGCTACTGTGCGGATCCAATCGCAGAGCCGCCTCCGCGTGGTTGATTGAAGTCTTGAGCGCCGCCAGACTCGCTTCCGTATTCTGTCCCGTCAGGAATCCTCCGGAAGCCTGGCTCAAAGAACGCATCAACGCAAAATACGCCCAGCCCGCGTTATAACCGGATTTCGTAATCGTTGGGCCATCGCTGGCCCAGCCGTGCAAAGTCCTGCGTTCCAGCCTGAATCCACGGGCGCCCGGAATTATCGTCGAAATCGAGTAGACGGCCCAAGTTGATCTTCGTATTCGCCAAAACCAAGTTGGCCCGCCGATTCCCGGCCTGCGCGGCCGGCGCCAAAATCTCAATCGCACGCAAATACGTTTGCTTCGCCTTCGCCGGCTGTCCAATATTGTTCGTCGCGGGGTTGCCCAGAATCGAACCCAGTTGCGCATACCCTTCTCCCACCTCGGTTCTCAGAATCGGATCGCGAAGCTTCTCGGCCGACAACCGGTCAAGATATTGCAGCGAGCGCTCCACCATCTCGGCGCGTACCGGAGTCGCGCCAGGCAACCGGGTAACCGCTTTATTCAAATCGAACATCAGGTAGTGAGTCAGCTCCCGAGCCTCTGCAAACCGCCGTTCGGCAATACGCGATTCCCATGCTGTCGCCGCCACACCGCCAGCCAACGACACAACGATCAAACCAGCGGCCGCAGCCCCCATCTTGTGCCGCACAACAAACTTCCACGCGCGATGAAACGAATTGGGCGGCGAAGCTTCAATTGCATGCCCGTTGAGATGCCGGGAAATGTCCATGGCCAGCCGTTCCGCGGACGGATAACGCCGCGCAACGGATCTCTCCGTCGCCTTCCCGACGATGGCATCCAGATCCCCGCGTAGTGCGCGCCGCAAAGCGGAGACGGTAAGACCGCGATTTTCAGCCACGCGTTCCGCATCGTCGATTTCGACGGCGCTCATGAGCGCCGGATCGCTGTCCAACTCTGTTGGTTCGGTTCCCATTGGGCGCTGGCCGGTCAGCAACTCGTGCAGCAGCACACCCAGCGAGTAAACATCGTCAGCCACCGCAGCTGGCTGACCCCGCAGCGCTTCCGGACTCGAATACTGCGGAGTCAAGTACAGCGTTGGATTCTCACTGCGCCCGCTTGCTTCTTCAATAGGACGCGCCAATCCGAAATCCACCAGTTTGGTCTCGCCCGAGCGCGTCACCAATATGTTTCCCGGCTTGATGTCGCGGTGTACCACGAGTTGCTGATGCGCGAATGCGGCCGCCACACAGACCTGCAGAAATAGTTCAAGGCGCTGCCGGATTCCCAGCCGTTGCATATCGCAAAAGCGATCGATAGCGTCGCCTTCCACATATTCCATCACCAGGAAAGGCAGCCCATCTTCGGTGACCCCGCCGTCCAGAAACGCTGCAATATTGGGATGACGCAACTGCGCAAGAATCTGCCGTTCGCGGCGAAACCTGTCTTCGAGCAGCGACGACCAAAGTGGCGACGAAATCACCTTCACCGCCACCCGCAGCGTCACTTCGCCGTCGTCTCGCGTGGCCAGGTAAACCGAGCCCATCCCGCCTCGTCCAATCATCTGCTGAGCCTGATAGACTCCGAACCGCGGCTGAGGTCGAACTGTTGGTTTTGTGGCCTGTTGGATCGCCTGGTCTTTCTCAAGTAACCGGCCCAAGTTCCTGCGCAGCGCCGCATCTTCGCCGCACGATACCTCGATGAACGTTTCGCGATCTTCCCTCGGGTCAAGATCCAGCGTCTGATGAAAAAGACGCTCCAGACGCTCGAAATATTCTCGCGGAACGGAGCTCATATTAATACACGGCGAAAAAACCGGCTGAAACGCGTCATGAGGCGGGATGGAGCCGGTCGTGCAGCCAAGCGAGTGAAAAACGAATGTCCCGATCGATGCTGGACGGCGACACGCCCAGAATCGACGCGGCTTCGTCCACCGTACAGCCGAGAAAATAGCGCAATTCGACCGCTCGCGCCTTCACTTCGTCGTTCCTGTACAGCTCATCCAGCGCGGCCGACAGATCCAGCGCATCGTCCGTTTGTGGCGTTACCCATGCTAACTCCGCGTTGAGTGGTACCCGATTAAACGATGCACCGCGTTTGATGGCTTTCGCTTGACGCGCATAGTCCACCAGAAGCCGCCGCATTAGTTTGGCCGCAAAAGCGTAAAAATGCGAGCGGTCATGCAAACTCACCTTGCGTAGCTTAATAAACTGCTGGAACATCTCGTTGACTAGCGCGGTGCCCTGCAAGGTATGATTGGGCCGCTCATTGCGCAGCAGAGATTCGGCCAGCTGACGCAACTGATCGTAAACTAAGGGCGCCAACTGGTCGACCGCAGTGGAGTCCCCGCGCGCCCAGTTATCCAAAAGACGCGTAATTTCGCCGCCCTCTTCCCGGCCTGCCATCGGATTCCCCCCAGCTTATCACCGGCGCTCCCGCTAAGGCTTTTGACGTCGTGCGGGCTCATCTTCCGCCGTATCAATCGGAGGAACACATGAGGCTCTTTACGATTTCCAGCCTAATTCTGGTCGCTGGGCCGCTTCTAGCATCATCTATTTCGTATGTGACGGTCGATTCATCGATCTTTTCGGGCGGCGTATCGAATATCTACGATTCGGTAACGGGTCTGAGTCAGCATGTGGGGACCTGTTATGCCCAAGGCAGCACAAACGTCGTACCCTGCGCGACGATCTCGTCCACGCCCTCGAGCAACACACTCGGCGCGACTGCGGCGTCGGTCGTGATTTCCAACGGCCAAAGCTACGATCCTCAGAACGGAATAACGGGCTATGCCGCCTCATCCGCCTCCGCCAATCTGGCCACCGGTACGGTTGGGGTCTACGCCTCCGGCCTTCCGTGTTCCCCCACCACGCCGCTCTGTTCGGATGGAGGAGCAGCCACGGCGGAAATACAAGACGCCCTGACATTTAGCAACACTACCGGCTCAACCCAGGACATAATGCTGTCCTGGACCTTCGACGGCACTGCGACGTCGAACGGCGGCCCCGATCCTGCCTATACCCTATATTCGGAATTCTGCTTCGCCTCCGGAACAGGTTGTGCGGGCAACCCCAACTCTCTTCCCCATAACCCCAACAGCACGGGCCTGTTCGAACTCCAAGATTCTACCGGGAGCGTGATTAATACGCAGCCCAGTTCAGGCTGGGTAAGCACGTCCATCCTTCCCGGCGCGAATGGAGCATCGGAAACATTCGAGGGGATCTTCGCCATTCCCAACGGCCAAAGCATTGACAGTCTGAATGCGTATCTTCTCGCTTCGTGCGAGATGTACACCTGCGACTTTAGCCACACTGGCGTATTCGGTATCGGCCCGCTTCCAGATGGCGTGTCTTTCACCTCGAGCTCTGGAGTCCTCCTTACCAGCGAAACACCCGAACCTCGCTCAGTGTGGCTCCTCTGCCTTGCAGCGTTGGCTGCTTGCGCCCTGGTTAGGCGCGAAAGGTGGTTCCGCACGCGTAGTTAACGCGGTTTAGTCTGAGACGAATTTGAATCGCAAGCGGCGTCTGCACCAGCGCGTTGGGAGACATTGTTCAAGATCGGACGACTTCGTACCGCAGCCAGAGCGCGTCTCTTTCGCGCCGCTCTACGGCCTTGAGTTTGAGAGGGACAGCCGTTTTGCTGGCAGTGACGCCGTCGAATACGGCAGGAACTTCATGCCGCCCATCAATGCCGGCTACAAGCAAAATGCTCACTTCGTCGACAAGGTCAGCCTGGAGAAAGGCCCCGTTAATATGACCTCCGCCTTCGAGCAGCAACCGGCGAATTCCAAAGTTCTCGCCGAGTAAGTTCACTGCTTTGACAAGGTCAACCGCTGACTCTCCCGCGACGATGTAGGAGATGCCCTTGTCGCGGAGCATGTAAAGGTAGTCCTCGGGCACGCGCTCACTCACGATACAAATAAGGTGATCGCCGTCGAGATCGCCGCCCTCCCATCGAAGCTTACCGGTGCTATCGACCGAGATCGCATACGACTTCGCCTTGCGCGCGACGTATACCGGCTGTGGCCCCGCGGGCCAATCCTCCGGTTGTCAGCTTTCTGGACAGATAGATGAAGTAGATGTATCTAAAGGTCAAGCCTGTTCTTGGCACTGACCTCGCCTGTCGGGAAACCAGCGTAAACTGAAGTTGATCGCATCAATGTCATGACCTACTTCTCCAAAGTCGAGCACGCATTCACGGTGCAGGGACGAGGCCGTGTGATTGTGCCAGATGCGCCGCCGCCTGATACCGATTTTCGGCTGAACGCATCGGACGAAATTCAGTTACGAAGGCCCGATGGGGAAGTGCTCGATACACACATCGTTTCAATCGAGATGGTCATGCTAGTTGATAAGAGTCCGTGCCGGATGGCGCTCCTCTTGCCGAAGAGCATTACAGACGCAGCCACCCCAATGGGCACGGAAATTTGGCTGAAGAACATCTTCGACCCGGCGCAGATAGCCTGATATACCCTCCTCGGAGATATACGAATTCGGCTCCGGCCAGCGATACGACATGGATGTGCGTTCGGGGTGTTCCGACAGGGACAACACTCCTGGAAATTTCAGTTTGTGTAGATAGTGATGCAGGCGAAAGTCTGCCGTGTTGTAAGGACGCAACCGGACCCGACTTCCTTCTTGCATTTCTATGCTGGCAGGCGGCTAAAGTGATCGGTAAAAAGAAGGGTACTGGAGAGGAACGAGACCATGCTGGAAGGCTTGGGAACTTCGACAAGAAGGAATCATTCTCCAAAGGCGTTGATTCGAGCACGAAAATGTTGGACCCGGACCTGAACGCATCGTGCGATGGTCCGACGCCATGCGAATCTGAACTTGGTTATGCTGCACACGCTAAAACGAAGTGTGCCGATTCCGTGCGGCTCCAACACGCAGGATTTTGATACGAATCCCTTTTCGGTAAGGGGTTCGTGTCTCAAGCCGTCCACCAGCCGCAGATGAAGAAGAGAACAAAGTCCTATGGAGACCGTGAAGCGGAACGCTTCACGCTGCGAAGCGGCCCATTTATAATTTAGTTGTTGCATCAGCAAAACCAACGGACAGGACCCACATTCCATGCCAGAGGACGAAACGCTTGAACCGCTGATCGAGGAGTGGATGTTGTCCATCGTCCAAAACGGCGGGATCGAGAGGTTCGACGATCTTCACATCGACAGAATCGACCGAAACTGGCGTTCGCCGCCACTCTGGATCGAGGGAGGGCTGGCGTCTTTCCAGGCCGCTGTTCGCCTGCGAGATCGCCACAAGCTGCCAGTCCAGGTCGTTCTCGGCTTCTCACTTCAAGCTGACGAAAAAAGGACAGGCATCGATTTCAACACGCTGGAAGAGTTCGTGAACCGCCTCAACTGGATGCCTCCGTCACTCTATCTTTTTCCGGATGGAATCGACCATGCGTTGCAGAACGAGAAGGCCATCCAAGAAGGCCATGTGTGCGCTGACGCTGTTGTAAAGGAATTGGGCGACCCGAACCTCTTTGGAAAGCTGAAGACAGGGCAACGTACCTTCTACCAGGAGTTCAAGCGGACAGACGAAACCGAATACTGCCGCAGCGTGCTCTTGCAAGGATAAAATTCCTCAGTGAGTCGGCACAGTTCCGGGCACAGCTAGGATTGCGCCACGCCGACTCCAAATCGTGAAGGCGTGCTTCTTGCTGATAGTACAGATTTTGTTTGGTGCGGATGAGAGGACTTGAACCTCCACTCCCTTGCGAGAACTAGAACCTGAATCTAGCGCGTCTGCCAATTCCGCCACATCCGCAGGATGGTGGGTCGATCTTATTGTCGGGCAGGCTGCCGTTAACTGTCAACCCGCTGATTGAATTGACGCGCATCTTCGGCTACCCTTATCAAAGGGGTGGTTTCCCTTGAAAAAAGCAGCTTTCGTCTCGCTCGCATTGGCCTTCAGCGCGTTCGGCTCCGATAAAATTCCGACATTCTCCGCGGATGTAGCGCCGATTCTCTACAACAATTGCGCCACCTGCCATCGGCCGGGCGAGATCGCGCCCGATGTCGCTGCTCACCTATGACCAGGCGCGGCCTTGGGCGAAGTCCATCAAGGAGAAAGTCGCGCTTGGCCAGATGCCGCCGTGGCACGCAACACAAGCTCGCGGGAATTTTTTCGAACGATCGCCGGTTGAGCGACGCTGATCGGGACACTCTGATCCGCTGGGCGTCCAATGGCGCGCCGGAGGGCGACCCCAAGGATTTGCCGCCCGCACCGAAATTCATCGATGGCTGGGAAATCGGCCAACCCGATCAGATCTTCACCATGGAGAAGGCCTTCGATGTGCCCGCGCGCCGGCACCATCGACTATCAGTACGTCAAAATTCCCACGCATTTGTCCGAAGACAAATGGATCCAGGCCATCGAAGTACGCCCTGGCGCGCGCCGCGTGGTGCACCATGTGCTCGTGTTTGCGAAGGAACCGGGACCGTCGATGCGTCAGCCGCTTTCGATGTCCTGATTCCCAAGCCAGACGCCAAGCCCGGCGATGATTCCGATCATTCCAACGATTCGCCCGGCGTCCTGATCGCCACCACCGCGCCGGGCACCAACGCCATGACTTTCGCTCCCGGCCGCGCCCTGCGAGTTCGGGCCGGCACCACTCTGGTGCTACAGCTCCACTACACCGCCAATGGAACCGGAGCGAGCGATCGGACCAGCGTCGGCGTCATCTATGCGAAGGAACCTCCGCGCCAGGAGATTCGCACTAGCGCGTTTTTGAACGAAACGTTAAAGCTGCCGCCCGGTTCGTCAGACACTGAAGTCGACACCGCCATTCAGTTCCTGGAGGACTCACACATCACTGCGCTTTTCCCGCATACCCATCTGCGCGGAAAGAGCTGGGAATATCGCATGACTGTACCCCGACGGCCGCTCCGAAGTGGTGCTCACCGTTCCCAAGTACGATTTCAATTGGCAGACCTATTACGTGTTCACCACCCCGCTGGCGGCGCCCAAGGGATCTCGCCTCCAGGCGTTCGCCCACTACGACAATTCCGCCGAAAACAAATGGAATCCGGACCCGACCATTGAAGTCCATTGGGGCGAACAGACCTGGGAGGAAATGCAGTACTCAGGAATCACGTATTTCGTCGACCAGCCGCATCCACCGGCCAGCGTCGCCGCAATCCACTAAAGTTTTCATCGCGACGGCACCGCCATTCCTTGACAATAGCCAGGGGATTGCCTAACTTATAACTAGTCAGACTAGTCATAATATCGGAGGATGTGTGCCCAAAACGCTGGAAAAACGCAAACCCGCCCATGCAAGCACGACGCGAACCGGGGCGCATAACTGGCAACTGCAGACGGCCAAGGCCAAATTTAGTGAAGTGTTCCGGCTGGCTCGAACCGAAGGGCCGCAACGGATTACTCGGCAAGGTAAGGAGGGTGTCGTGATGATTTCGGACGAGCAATACGACCAGCTTATGGTTAAGTCGCGCCAGCCGAAGAGCATTGTGCAGTTCTTCAGAGAGTCGCCCCTCGTCGGCATCGATCTTGATTTGGAGCGGGACAAAGATACCGGACGCGACGTGGAATTATGAGCGGCTTCCTGCTCGACACGAATTGCGTTTCCGAACTTGTCAGTCCCCAGCCCGAGCCCCGAGTTTTGGAGTGGATGGAGACGGTTGACGAGGGTCTGCTTTACTTAAGCGTCCTGACGCTGGGCGAAATCCGAAAGGGTGTTGCTGGGCTGGCTCAGGGCAAACGCCGGACCCATCTGGAAACATGGCTCGAGGTCGATCTCCAGGCCCGGTTCTCCGACCGAATTGTTCCCATTGATTCCGCTATCGCGGACCGTTGGGGATTGCTCGCCTCGGAAGCGAAGCGTAAAGGCAAAGGTCTGGCAATCATTGACGGCCTGCTCGCGGCCACCGCGCTCCATCACAACATGACTGTAGTCTCGCGCAATTCTCGCGACTTTACGATCGCCCAGGCTCGGGTTCTAAATCCCTGGCAAGCTTAATGGCGCAGTTATTAGTGCCGCGTCGGCCGCCGCTGGCTATCCGCCCGCGCCGCGCTAACTGCCGACTCCGACGTTACGGTCTTGCGCGACCGCAATGTCTCGATCAATTGCAGGACCCGCCCCTCGATCTCGTCCCGAACCTCGCGAAAAACCCCTTCGGTGTCGCCGATCGGATCGTGAACCTGCCACTCTTCCACCGGCACCGGTTTTCTCAACTGCAGCTCGTAACCCGACATATTGATGATCAGGTCCACATTGTCGATGCCGCCCTGGATGCGACCCATCTCTTTGGGATAAAAATCGCCCAGGTCGATGTCTTTTTCGAGCATGACGGCGTGCGTCAGCGGGGCCACGGCCAGCGCGGGAGCCAGTCCGGCGCTCTGGGCTTCCAAAACATCCGAACCGAGCGCGCGCGCGAAAGCCTCCGCCATTGGGCTCCTACAGGCATTGCCAAGACATACGAATAATACCCGAGTGATCGCCACTGATTATTAGTCTACCGGAGGCTGCCCCAATCGCATCCGTCTAAGGGATTTTCTGCAAGAACCTAAGGTGAATGCGGGGATCGTCGGTAAGTTCCGGATGAAATGTCGCTGCCAAATGGCGGCCTTGCTCCACCAGCACCGGATCGCCCTGGTAAGTAGCAAGCACCGTGGCGTCCTTGCCGACGGTCGAATAATCGGCGCGCGGATAAACACGGCTTCCACGCCGCCGTCCATCCCCTCGGGATCAATATGCGCGATGCGGCTGTCCACCTGACGGCCGTAAGCGTTGCGCTCCACCTGCATGTCCATAAGCCCGAGCGACGCCTGCCCGCGAGTTTGCGACATCGGTGGCCATCAGAATTGCACCCGCGCACGTTCCGAAGATCGGCCTCCGGCGGCCAAAATCGCGCAGCGGATCCAGCAGCTTCTCGCGTTCCAGCAGCTTGACCATGGTGGTGCTCTCGCCGCCTGGAATTACCAGCCCTTCGACATTTTCCAGGTCCGCGGCGGTACGCACTTCCACCGCTTCGGCGCCCGCACGCGTCCAGCGCCCGCTGGTGAGCCTGAAAATCCCCTTGCAGCGCGAGCACCCCCACGCGTTTCTTCCGGCCCTCCGCCATTACCACCCTCGGGTTTGCATCAGCTCCGATTCGGGCAACTTCGCAATATCGATCCCGAACATGGCCGTCCCCAGCTCTTCGCTGGCTTCCAGCAATTTGACCGGGTCGTTGTAGTAAGTGGCCGCCTTCACGATGGCGCGAGCGCGCGCTTCGGGATCGGACGATTTGAAGATTCCCGACCCTACGAAGACTGCCTCGGCGCCCAGTTGCATCACGAGCGCAGCGTCGGCGGGCGTGGCAATGCCCCCGGCCGAGAAGTTGGGGACCGGGAGTCTGCCATGCTCGGCCACCCATTCCACCAACTCGAGGGGAGCCTGAAGCTTCTTCGATTCGTGAACCAGTTCTTCGTGTCCCAGCACCGTGAGCTGCTTCATCTCTTTCACGATGGTCCGGATATGGCGCACCGCTTCCACGATGTTGCCTGAACCCGCTTCGCCTTTGGTGCGGATCATGGCCGCGCCCTCGGCAATCCGCCGCAGCGCTTCGCCCAGATTGCGCGCTCCGCACACGAAGGCCGTTTTGAATTTCCGCTTGTCGATGTGGTGCTCTTCGTCGGCCGGCGTCAGCACTTCGCTTTCGTCGATGTAATCCACTTTAAGCGCTTCGAGTATCATCGCCTCGGTGAAGTGGCCGATACGAGCCTTGGCCATCACCGGAATGCTGACCTGCTCCATGATCTCGCGGATCTTCGAGATGGGCGCCATGCGAGCCACTCCGCCGTCTTTGCGGATGTCGGAGGGCACCCGCTCCAGCGCCATCACCGCCGTCGCGCCGGCCCGCTCGGCAATCACAGCCTGCTCGGCGTTGGTGACGTCCATGATCACGCCGCCCTTTAGCATCTCGGCAAGGCCCGCCTTCAGGCGAAAGCTATCATCCAAAAACATAAACGTTCTCCTCTCCTCCAGTTCATTTCTACACTAGCGCGGGAACTTCCCCTATTGGCACGTGCGCTCGCACGCGCTCCAACTCTTCCTGAAATATGCGGCCCAGAACAGCCAGCCCCGACCGGATTTCCTCCGGCGTCATCCCAGCAAAGCTGATGCGCAGCCCATTCGGCTGCGGCCGCGATACCGCAAAATATTTCCCCGGCAAATAGGTGACGCCTTCGCGTTCGGCGCGCGGCAACAATTCCGCCGCATCCAACGAACCCGGCAGTTCCACCCACAAGCTCATCCCGCCGCGCGGCCTGGTGAATTTCGCGCCATTAGGTAAATACGCAGCGCACGCTTCCAGAGCCGCTTCCAATCGATCGCGACCAGCCACCAGCATACGCCGGCGATGTTGCTCTAACCGCCCCGACTCGGCGAATCGCAATAGCACGGCCTGCGAGAGCTGATCGGTGTGCAGATCGCTCCACTGTTTTGTTTCCGTCAACGTCTCAATCAGCGGACGCGGCGCGATCACCCATCCCACGCGCAGCCCCGGAAATGCGACTTTTGAAAAACTGCGCAGCAGAATCGTATCGCCCGTATCATCCAATTGTTTGATCGTCGGGATCGGCTCGCCTTCGTACCCTAGCGCACTATAGATGTCGTTCTCGATCACGATCACACCGGCGTGCCTGCGTGATTCGCAGCAGATTCTTACGCGCCGCCAGCGGCATGGTGGCGCCCGTCGGATTCTGAAAATTAGGCGTCACGCACACAAATCGCGCGCGTTCCCGGGCGATACTGCGCTCCAGGATTTCCAGATCGATCCCGTTCCTGCCAACGGGAACACCGATCAATCGAGCGCCGGCGCGCTCAAATACGCTGCGCACGCCCGGATATACCGGATCTTCCATCAGGACCGAAGTCCCCTGCCCAATCGTACGTTGCAATAAATCGAAAGCTTGCTGGCAGCCACTGGTGATCAGGATGTCGTCGGATTCGCGAGCGACTCCTTCGGCTCGCGCTTGTTCCAGCAGATAGCGCCGCAGCGGCGGATAGCCCGAAGGCGATCCCAGCTGCAATATGGACGCCGCGTCATCGCTCGCAATCACTTCCGAGCAGCTTTTGCGAAACTCCTCCAAGGGAAACAGCAACTCCGATGGACGCGAGCGTGAGAAACTGCTCGAGTCCACCGAACCGCGCGTTTCTACCGAGCCGCGCACGTCAGTAAGCGGCCCTCGCGCTACAAAACTTCCCCGCCCCACATGGCCCGTGATTAAGCCCTCGGATTCCAGCAGCGCGTAAGCCGCCGACACGGTAGTCCTGTTCAGTCCAATCTGACCAGCCAATTCGCGAGTGGCTGGCAATCGACTGCCTTTTGACAATTCACCCGATTCAATCAACTCCTTCATTTGGTCGTGAAGTTGACGGAAAAGAGGTGTTTTGTCCCGTGGATTCAGAGGCGCAATCGGAAGCATGCCAATACAGCCAAAGCATATCATAATTGGCTGGCCTCGTAGCTTCGCTCTTGGCTTTCCTTCGCGCTACCATGGCTCATGCCCAACTACCTAGCGACGGCAGCCCTATTCTTCGGCGCCATCGGATTGGCCTCGAGCGCAACCCCTGACTCGCCCATCCCCATCAAAGTCGTCGTCGTCACCATGTTCGAAGCCGGCGCCGACACCGGTGACCGCCCCGGCGAGCTGCAGCATTGGGTGGAGCGCAATCATCTCGACAAGAGTCCTTCCGTTTCCCCAGGCCTACCACGACCTGCGCATGAATCGCGACGGAGTCCTCGCCGTGCTCACTGGCGTGGGGACCGCCAAAGCCGCCGGCAGCATCATGGCCCTGGGACTCGACCCGCGCTTCGATCTGCGCAAGGCCTACTGGATCGTCGCGGGCATCGCCGGCATCGATCCCGCGGATGCATCGCTCGGTTCGGCCGCGTGGGCCGAATGGGTGGTGGATGGCGACCTGGGCTACGAAATCGACGGCCGCGAGATCCCCGCCGATTGGCCCACCGGCTTCGTGCCGCTCGGCAAGTCCAAGCCCTATGAACCCCCGCGCGCCGAAGGCTGGGGCGAGATGTATCATCTGAATGCCACGCTCACCGATTGGGCCTTCCATCTGACCGAGCACGTGGACCTGGGCGACACGCCCGAAATGCAAAAGGACCGCGCCGCCTACGCTTCCGCCAACGCCCGCCGTCCGCCCTTCGTGCTGAAAGGCGACACCATCTCATCCAGCACTTTTTTCACCGGCGTCAAGATGAGCGAATGGGCCAACCAGTGGGTCAAGTATCACACCGGAGGCAAAGGCAACTACGTCACCACCGGGATGGAGGACACCGGCACGCTCTCTTCGCTCGCAGATGCTGGCCAAAGCCGGCCGCGTGGATTGGAATCGCATCCTGGTCCTGCGCACCGCCAGCGATTTCGATCAACCCCCGCCCGGCATGACCGCCGCGCAAAATCTGGCCCGCAACACCGGACGGCAATACACCGGCTACCTGCCCGCGCTTGAATCCGCCTGGCGCGTCGGCAACACCGTGGTCCAGGAAATCACGACGCCACTGGAACAAATACAAGTAGCCATTTCATTAGAAGCCTCTATGATCCTGAAACAGTACTACCTGGGCTGCCTCGCCCACGCCTCCTATCTGCTCGGAGACGAGGCCAGTGCGACCGCCATCATCGTCGATCCCCAGCGCGACATTCAGCAGTACCTGGCCGACGCCGAAAAATTCGGCCTCCAAATCCGCCACGTCTTTCTCACCCACTTCCACGCCGACTTTGTCGCCGGCCATTTGGAACTGCGCGACCGCTGCGGCGCGACCATCCATCTCGGCGCGCGCGCCAAGGCGGAGTACGCTTTCGTCGCCATGAAGGACGGCGATACGCTCGATTTCCCCGGACTGCGCCTGCAAGTGCTCGAGACTCCCGGCCACACCATCGAGTCCATCTCGATCCTGGTGTTCGATCTGCAGAAGGACGCGGCAAAACCTTATGCCGTCCTGACCGGCGATACGCTGTTCATCGGCGACGTGGGCCGCCCCGACCTGCGCGCGTCGCTGGGATGGACCGCCGAACGACCTCGGCGCGCATCTTTACGACTCGCTCCACAACAAACTGCTGACGCTTCCCGACGAGACGCTGGTCTATCCGGCGCACGGCGCCGGCTCGCTCTGCGGCAAGAAGCTTTCCTCCGACACGGTCTCGTCCGCTCGGAGATCAACGGCGCTTGAACTACGCGCTGCAGCCCATGTCGAAGGAGGAATTCATTCGCCTCGTCACGGCCGACCAGCCCGACGCTCCGCCCTACTTCACCTACGACGCCATTCTCAACACGCGCGAGCACGCCACGCTGGACAACAATCTCGAACAGGTTCTCCATCCCATCGAGCTCGACGAAGTTCTGCAGATGGGAGACGCGGGCGCGCAGATTCTGGACGTCCGCGACGCCGCCGAATACGCCAAGGGGCACCTCGCCGGCAGCATCAACATCGGGCTCGGCGGGCAATACGCCACCTGGGCGGGCACGGTGCTCGATCGCGCCAAGCCCATCGTGATTATTGCCGAGCCGGGCCGCGAACAGGAAGCCGCCCTGCGCCTGGGCCGCATCGGCTTCGATCACGTCAAAGGCTATTTGCATGGAGGCATGGAAGCGCTGGCCGAGCGGCCCGACCTGGTGTGGCCGACCGAGCGCGTCAGCGCCCCGATGGTGGCCGAGGAGCTGGCGAGCGCCGATCCGCCGCTGGTGCTCGATATCCGCAATCCGCGCGAGTGGGCGGCCAAACATATCGAGGGCAGCGTGAACATTCCGCTCAATCATCTGCAGGAGCGCATCGCGGAAATCCCTCGCGACCGCCGCATCGCCGTCCATTGCGCGGGCGGCTACCGCTCTTCCATCGCCGCCAGCATCCTGCACCAATACGGGATCACCAATCTCGTCGAGATGGCCGGCGGCCTGGCCGCCTGGGAAGCCGCGCAATTACCGGTTGTGACGGATTAAGGTTTGTAGCGGGCCGACAAGTAATCGAGCAGGCCGGTGCGGTTTTCGGGTTTTACCACAGCGCCCCATCCGTTCATCTTCGTCACTTCTCGATCCCATTGCGCGCGAGTGAGGCGCTGTTGACGCATCATGTGATCGTCGTGGCAGACGAAGCAGGCGGCTTTGTAGCCATCGGGTTCGGGCTGAGGGTTCGGCTCAGGCGCGGCGGCGGTTGAGACAGGCCGTGTCTTTGATATCGTCACCGGTCTCGGTTGCGCGGCGTTGTAGAGGTAGCCGTTGGGGTTCCACTCCGGTTCCATCGGCTGCGATTGACCCGCCTGATTGGTGGCGCGCGACATCAGCGTGTACTGGCCTTCGACGGGTTTCCAAGTGTAGGTGAATTTGCGGAAGCCGTACTTGGTGGCCTTGCCGGTGAAGCTCGCGGCAGACCACGTCTTACCGGCATCCGCGGAGATTTCAACTTTGGCGACTGGAGAAGCGTTGGACCATGCCACGCCCCGCACCGTGATAACTCCGGGCGCAGCCCATTCGCCGGGATTCGCGATCACGGATTTCACGTTCAGGTCCGTGACGGGAATCATATCCTTCGGGTCGACGGCGGTCCCGGGGGCGACGTGCTGAGCAGGATGCCGGTAGGCGGTCTTCATCCAAAAACCGTCAAAGTCATGATCCAGGACTTCAATGCTCGTGAGCCACTTCACCCAGGAGTCGCTGGCCCAGCCGGGCGCGATAACCCGAACCGGAAAACCGTGGTCGGCCGTGAGGGGTTTTCCGTTCATCTCCCAAGCCAGCAGGGTATCGGGGTGCATCGCTTTGCCAACCTCCAGGGTCCGTTGGAACTTCGGCATTTTGCCGAATGGCACATCGGCGCCATTGAGCAGGAGTTGCGTCGCCCCAGGTTTGAGGCCGGCTTTTTCGAAGACATCTCTGAGACGGACACCGGTCCAGCGTGCATTGCCGACGCTGCCGAAGCGCCATTGGGCGCCGGCCACGGTGGGCTGATAAAAGCTACGGCCGTTGCCCGCGCATTCGAGCACGCTCACAAGCTCCACACGGGGAAGTTTCTTCAGATCGGTCAGGGTGAGCGCCAGCGGGTGATCGACAAGTCCCCCGATTTCAAGCTTCCACTCGGGGAGTTTGATTTGCGGAATCAGGGTGTGGCAGCGGACGAAGAAGTGCTCGACGGGCGTGATCTCGTCGATGAAGCCTTCCACTGGCATTTCGAGATCTTTCGGGCTGGGCGACAAAGTGATCAGGCTGCCGGACAGTCCGGCCGCCCGGTTCCCCCGGGACAGCAGCGCCGCCGCGCCAGTGAGAAAGAGACCTCGTCGAGTGAGCTTCATGACCCTCATTCAGGTTAACGTGATCCGGCGGGAATCGGTAAACTGGGTATCGCTCCGGGAGCAAATCCGGCGAGGAGGCAGCGACATGATCCAAATATTTAAGAAGGCAGCTTGCACTGCGGCGCTGGTGTTGACCATCAGCGCGGTGGCAAACGCACAATGGGACCCCTATCCGTGGAAGAGAGTGCCGCGCACCGCCGATGGCAAGGTCGATTTGAATGCGCCCGCCGCTGCGCACGTCTTACGGCAAGCCCGATCTGTCCGGCTTCTGGATGCCGGAAAATCCGGTCAAGAACCTGCTGAACCTGGCCGCCGACCTGAAGCCGGACGACGTGCCGCTCAAGCCGTGGGCGCGGGCCCTCTACAATCAGCGCATCGCAAACAACGGCAAGGATCACCCCGGCGTGTCCTGTCTGCCGTCCGGCATTCCGGAAAAGGACAACATTCCCGATGGCCTGAAGCTGGTGCAGACCGAAGACCTGACGCTGCTTCTGCACGAATCCCGCACCATCTACCGGCAGATCTTCACCGATGGCACGGCCGCTCCCCAAGGATCCGCAGCCCACATGGATGGGGTATTCGATCGGCCATTGGGACAAGGACACGTTCGTGGTGGAGACGATCGGACAGAACGGCAAGACCTGGCTCGACATGCGAGGGCATACCCGGGACCGAATCGCTGCGCGTCACCGAACGTTTCTCCCGGCCGAAGATCGGGCACATGGATATCGAGGTCACCATCGACGATCCAGAGGCGTATACCAAGCCGTGGACCGTCAAGCTGGCCTGGCGCCTGGTACCGGATACGGATCTCATCGAAAGCATCTGCGAAGAGAACAACCGGGACCCGGCGCACATGGTCGGCAAGTGACACCGTAGGCGAAACGGGTCCGCAAGTCGTTACGGTATACTACGGTTGCATTCGCTCCTTCTAGCGAACGTTTCCGGAGGCGACTATGAGCATACGCATTAATGACGAAGCACCGAATTTTTCCGCCGACACCACCCAAGGCACCATCAACTTTCATGAATGGATCGGCAACGGCTGGGCGGTTTTGTTTTCACATCCGAAGGACTTTACTCCCGTTTGCACTACCGAACTCGGTTATATGGCCGGCCTCGAACCTGACTTCGCAGCGCGAAATTGCAAAATTATCGGGCTAAGCGTGGATCCAGTGAGCAGCCACGGCAAGTGGAAGGCGGATATCGAAGAGACGCAAGGCCATACGGTGAATTACCCCATGATCGGCGATCCTGAACTGAAAATCGCCAAGCTCTATGACATGCTTCCGGCCGACGCCGGCGATACATCGGAAGGCCGTACCGCTGCCACCAACGCCACCGTGCGCACGGTTTTTGTCGTCGGACCCGACAAGAAAATCAAACTCATGCTCAGCTATCCCATGAGCACGGGTCGCAACTTCGACGAGGTGCTGCGTGTCCTGGATTCCATCCAGCTCACGGCGAAACACAAGGTCGCCACACCGGTGAACTGGAAGCACGGCGACGACGTCATCATTCTCCCCGCGGTGACCGAAGAGGAAGCCAAGCTGAAGTACCCGGATGGCTGGAAGTCGCCCAAGCCGTATCTCCGCATCGTCCCTCAACCGAAGTAAAGTGACGAACCCGATGAACCTGGGCGGCCGCTTCACCCTTCCCGGCACTTCAGTCAGTTTGAACCGCATGGGCTATGGCGCCATGCAACTCGCAGGTCCGCAAGTGTACGGACCGCCGCGCGATGGGAACGCCGCTATCGCGGTCCTCAAAGAGGCTGTTGCGTCGGGTGTCGATCACATCGATACCAGCGATTATTACGGCCCGCATGTCACCAATCAGATCATCAAACAGGCGCTTCATCCCTATCCGGATAATCTGGTGATCGTCACCAAATTGGGTGCGCGGCGGCCGGAAGACAAATCGTGGGTTCACGCGCTGTCGCCTCAGGAACTGATGGACGGCGTCCATGATAATCTTCGCAATCTCGGGCTCGACGCCCTGCATGTCGTCAACCTCCGCGTCGGAGGACTCATGGGTCCAGTGGAGGGCTCTATTGAAGAGCCCTTGACCGTGCTCGCGGAGCTCAAGCGTCAGGGACTGATTCGCCATCTCGGTCTGAGCAACATCAGTCCGGCCCAATTAGCCGAGGCGCAGGAAATTACCGACATTGTCTGCGTGCAGAACTTTTACAACGTGGCCAACCGTCTGGACGACGGCTTTATCAATGACCTCGCACGCCAAGGCGTCGCCTACGTTCCGTTCTTTCCGCTGGGAGGCTTCAGTCCGTTGCAGTCGTCCACGCTTGACGCAGCCGCGGCGGCTCTGAAAGCGACTCCCATGCAGGTCGCGCTGGCCTGGCTGCTTCATCGCTCGCCCAATATCCTCCTGATCCCTGGCACTTCTTCCATCCAGCATCTTCGCGAGAATCTCAGCGCCGCATCGCTGAAACTCCCTCCGGAAATCATCGCCAGCTTGGACTCGATCGGCGGAGCCGCATCTTGACAAGGTTTCTGACTTTATTGGCTTTTATTCTGCCGGTGCTCCAGGGCGCGGACGTAACCGTCGGCACTGCCACTGCTCACGTGGGAGAGAAAGCCACCGGCCTCATTCAAGTGCCGGGCGGCGTTGACGCACCCACCAACATTCCCGTCATCGTTATCAATGGAGCCAAGCCCGGGCCCAAGCTGGCATTGGTTGCCGGCTCGCACGGCACCGAGTATGCTTCCATCATCGCTCTTGAGAAACTGGCGCAAAGCATCAGTCCGTCCGAGCTTTCAGGAACCGTAATCATCGTCCCTTTGATTAACCTGGCCTCGTTTGCGCAGAAGGTGCCGCACCTGAATCCGGTCGACGGAAAGAATATGAACCGGATGTACCCTGGGAATCCGGACGGCACCCAGACCGAAAGAGCTTTGTGGGCCATTGGCCAGCAAGTCATTGAGCCATCCGATTACCTGATCGATCTTCACGGCGGCGACCTGGACGAAAACCTTCGGCGCTATTCCTATTGGCCGCAAACCGGCAACGAAAAACTCGACGCCGCTTCCCATGCCATGGTCATGGCCTTCGGGCTAGACCACATCATCATTCAAAAGAACCAAGCCCCTGCGGTACCTGGAGCAACATCCGTTTCTCGATTCGCAGAGGATCGAGGAAAGCCCACCATCATCGCCGAAGCGGGCCACGCCGGCACCACCGATGCCGAAGATGTGGACGCCTTGGTCCAGGGCTCTGAAAACGTCATGCGCCATCTGAAAATGCTCCCTGGCGACGTGAAGCCGGTAGAGCATCCCGTGTGGATCGGCCAGATCACGACCCTGCATAGCGATCAAGACGGCATCTTCTATCCGCTGGTCATTCCAGAAAGCTACGTCCAGCAAGGAATGCGGATTGGCTATACCACCGATTATTTCGGCAACAAACTGGCGGACGTCATCACGCCTGTCTCGGGTGTGGTCATCTATGTATGTTCGGTGCCTTCGATGAAGAAAGGCGACACCGCCGCCTACATCGGAGAGATCGCCGCCGCACCCTAAACCACCACCCACAACCCACTCCCCACCCCCCTTCCCCCCGCCCGTGGTAGCATTCCGTATGGCCGATGCCGCTTGGGCCGCTCCTTCCTCCGTAGCCGCCGCTCCAGCCCGGACGGTCACTGCGCGGCACTCCGCCCTGGTCCGCGTCACTCATTGGATCACTACCCTGGCGTTTCTCGCCCTGCTGGTCACCGGCGTCGAAATTCTGATCTCCCACCCCCGTTTTTATTGGGGGGAAACCGGCAACGTCAACATTACTCCGCTATTTAGAATTCCTATTCCAGCCTCCAGAGCAACCGTGCCCACCGGCTATAATTACGTGCTCCCGGACCAGAACGGTTGGAGCCGCTACCTGCACTTTCAATCGGCCTGGGTGCTGGTATTCACCGGCTTGCTGTATGTAATCTTCAGCTTTTTGAGCGGACATTTGCGGAAAGACTTGCTCCCCAATCGAGCCCGATCTTTCCTGGCGAGCCTTCTCCAGTGCAATCGCGGAGCATCTGCGATTCAAGCGGCCGGGCCCCGAAGAAGCTTGGTCGTATAACCTGCTGCAACGGCTTACTTACCTGGCCGTGATCTTCGTTCTCTTCCCCCTGATCATCTGGACCGGCCTCGCTATGTCGCCCGCCATCGCTTCCGTGTTTCCATCCGCCGTCTCCGTGTTAGGCGGCCAGCAATCGGCCCGCACGATTCATTTCTTCGTTACCGTCTTCCTGTTCCTTTTCTTGTTGGTCCATGTCCTGATGATTTTTCTGGCCGGATTTACGAACCGCATGCGCGCCATGATCACCGGCCGCGCTGGCACAGAGTAAGGAGCGAGTATGAAAGACCTCACACGCCGTAGATTGATCACCGCCGGGATCGCGACAGCGGCAGGCGCATCGGGCCTGGTCGCCGCCAAGAATATTGCGGAGCGCCATGGACTCATTCCGCCCGACGCTGCCGGTCCCTATGGCCCGGGCGAAACGCTCACCTATGCGGCGCAGCGCATACTGACCAACCACTCCATGGCCCGCGAGTTTTCTCCCAGCCAGATCTCGAACCCTCCCTTCGCCAATCCGGTTGATCCTCCATTAAGCGGAGCATTTGAGCGCCTTCAGGCTGGGGGCTTCGCCGACTGGCGGCTCCAGGTGGACGGCTTGGTCTCCCGTCCCACATCGTTTTCCATTGCCGATCTCAAGCGCCAACGTTCCAGCAGCCAGATCACTCACCTGGCGTGCGAAGAAGGCTGGTCTTATATTGCTCAATGGACCGGCGTACCGCTCTCTTGCGTCTTGGACCTGGTAGGCGTTCAGCCCCAAGCTAAATACGTTGTCTACTTCTCCATCCAGAAAGACTGGTGGGACAGCGTCGATATGGCCGACGCCTTACACCCGCAGACTCTCATCGCCCACGGCATGAATGGCGCTGATCTTCCGGTGGGCCTCGGCGGACCCCTCCGCATGCGTGTTCCGCGCCAGCTGGGCTACAAGAACGTGAAATACATCACGCGCCTCACGCTCACTGACGATCTGAAAAAGTTCGGCCAGGGCTTGGGCTCCGTATCGCCAGAAGGCGGCTACGCCTGGTACGCCGGCATCTGACCGAGCGGCGCTTGACGTACTGGCAGCGCTGGATTCAGCAACCGCAGACCACCTGGCTGCGCAAAGCGATGTTCCAGGTACACCTGTGGAGCGGCATCGGTATCGGCCTGTACGTCTTGTTGGTCAGCCTCACTGGCAGCATTGTCGTTTACAGCAATGAGCTTTACCGCGCCGCAACGCCCGCCCCGATCATCGTTACCGGATCGGGCGCACGCTTAACCGACGCGCAATTAAAAGGTGCGGCTGCCAGCGCGTATCCTGGATACAAAGTCTTCAACGTTAGCCGAGGGCGGAATCCCGATCAAGCCGTCACCATTTCGCTGCAGGGCGCCACGGGCATCAAGAACCGCCTCTTCGATCCATACACGGGAGCAGACCTGGGCGATTCCGTGCCGCGCGGGATCCGCCTGGTTTCCCAACTCCTCAAATTACACGACGACTTGCTGGGCGGCCCCACCGGCCGCAAAGTCAACGGCGTCGGCGCGTTTCTGGTTGTGATCCTCACCGTCACCGGAATGGTGGTTTGGTGGCCTGGAATCAAGGCGTGGCGGCGAAGCCTCAGCATTCCGAAAAACGTCGGTTGGCAGCGCTTCATCTGGGGCTTGCACAGCATGATCGGCTTCTGGAGCCTTGGATTCATCCTTATATTCGGCATCAGCGGGATTTATCTCGGCTTCCCCGAGCTGTTTCAGGACTTGGCTGACCGCATCCAGCCTCTCACGGACGCCAACGCCCGCACCCGCACCGTCGACCAGGTGATCTATTGGATCGCCTACTTGCACGTCGGCCGCATCAACGGTATCGGGATTCCTTGCCGCGGTCCCGGACTCTGCGACTTCACCATCAAGCTGATTTGGGCCGTCTTCGGACTTGCGCCCGCGGCCATGTTCGTCACCGGCGCCATGATGTGGTGGAACCGCGTGATCCGAAAGAAGCTTTAACTTGACACCCGTCCGGGATCTGTTCCAATCTATGGATGTTCCCGCCAAAATCCGTTCTCGTTAGAACTGGCCATATTTTATGAGTCCAAAAGGTCCTCGTCCGCAAGGAAGACCTCCGGGAGCAGGGCTTTTCGCTCTGCTCCAACCATACCGGCAGTTGGTCGCCATGCTCGTCGTCCTGACAATTGTCGGGAACGGGCTTACCCTCGTAGTTCCCAAACTCATCTCACACGCCATCGACGCCTATACACAGCGGACCTTTATCCTTTCGACGACAGTTGCTGCAATTCTTCGTGATTGCGTTCCTGGTGTTCGCTTTGAACTATCTGCAGAACATCATGCAGACCTACGCCTCCGAGCGCGTCGCCAGAGACCTGCGCACCCGATTGGCCGCCAAGATCGCGACGCAATCCTACAGCAGTATCGAGCAGCTCACCCCCGCCAAACTGCTGACCAATCTCACCTCGGACGTCGACGGCGTCAAGCTGTTCGTTTCCCAGGCGGTAGCCACCATCATTGCTTCGATCTTCTTGATCGTCGGCGCCAGCGTGATGCTGCTCACCATCAATTGGCGGTTGGGGTTGAGCGTCCTGGGTGTGGTGCCGTTGGTCGGCGGCACCTTTTTCTTCGCGACTGCGGAAGGTCCGGGTTCTATTCAAGCGCGGTCAGGAAGCCATCGACTGGCAGAACCGCGTCATCAACGAGAGCATCCTGGGCGCCACGCTCATCCGCATCCTCAATTCCCAGCGATTCGAGGCTGAGAAATTCTCTGTCGCGAATGCCGAATCGCGGGATATCGGCCTCGCCATCCTCCGCATCATGTCCGCCCTGATCCCGGCCATCACCCTGGCTGTCAATGCGGCGACGGTCATCATTCTTTTGCTCGGCGGCCGCTTCGTGATCATCGGGCAGCATGACGCTCGGAGATTTCACGGCGTTCAACAGTTATCTCGCGCTGCTGATCTTTCCCATCATCCTGCTGGGATTTATGAGCAACGTGATGGCGCAGGCCAGCGCTTCCTACATGCGCCTGGGCGCTGTTCTTATGGCGCCGGAGGCCGAGAAATCCGGCGCGCTCCGGCCGGCTCTTCGCGGCGACCTCGCCGTCAATCATGTTTCGCTCGCCTTCGGCGACAAGGAGGCCCTCAGGAACGTTTCTTTCTCGGTCCAAGGCCGGCACCAAAACCGCCATCATTGGCCCCACCGCTGCCGGAAAGACGCAATTGCTGTACGTGCTCATCGGGCTGCTTCAGCCCACTTCCGGAACCGTCACCTACGATGGCGAACCGCTGGAAGCCTATGACAAAGAAGCCCTGCACCGCCAGGTTGGCTTCGTGTTTCAAGACAGCGTCCTGTTCAATATGACGCTCCGGGAGAACATCGCCTTCAGCTCGGACATCCCGGACCAGGATCTGGAAAAGGCGATCGCGGCCGCGGAACTGCGGGATTTCATCGCAACCTTGCCGGAGGGGCTCGACACCGTGGTTTCCGAACGCGGAACCAGCCTTTCCGGCGGCCAGAAACAGCGCGTGATGCTGGCGCGCGCGCTGGCGCTCAATCCCAAGGTGCTGTTGCTCGACGATTTCACCGCGCGCGTCGATACCACCACCGAGCGAGCCATTCTGCGGAACATCCACGAACAATATCCCGGCATCACCCTGATCTCGGTGACGCAGAAGATCGGGTCCGTCGAAAACTACGACCAGATCATCCTTTTGATGGAAGGCGAGATGCTGGCCATCGGAACCCACGCGAAGCTCATGGAAACTTCGCCCGAATACGTGCAGATCTACGACTCGCAGCGGAGCACCAACGTCTATGAAGTACAAGCTTGAAACCACCAAAGCATTCGGCGGGAAGCGCTCCCTGCGCGCCGGGATCAAGCGCTTCGTGCCGTTGATCGTTCCGGAGCGCGGCTACATCGTCGTTGCGGTGGCCGCCATGCTGGTCAGTTCCGGCGCGTACCCTGGCCGGTCCCGTCATCATCGGCCGCGCCGTCGACACCTACGTCCGGCTGAAAGACAGCCGCGGCCTGCTGCTCTCCGCGGCCTTATTGCTGGCCATTTACCTGGTCGGCGTGGTCGCCAGTTATGCGCAGATCCGCACCATGGGCGGCGTAGGGCGGCGCGTCCTGTTTAGCCTGCGCAATGCCCTGTTCACGAAACTGCAGGATCTGCCCCTGGCATTCTTCAATGAAAACAAGGCCGGAGACCTGATCTCGCGCGTCAACAACGACACCGATAAGCTGAACCAGTTCGTCGCCCAGGCGCTGATGCAGTTCATCGGCAGCATTTTTCTGATGACGGGCGTGGCCGTGTTCGTCCTGTCGCTCAACTTCCGCCTGGGAATCGCGGCCCTTTTGCCCGCCATCGGCGTGTTCGCGGTCACCAAGGCCACCGGCGCGTGGGTAAAACGCCGGAACATGCAGAGCCTGCAGACCCTGGGCGGGCTAAGCGCCGAGGTTCAGGAAAGCCTCCACAACTTCAAAGTGATCGTGGCGTTCAACCGGCTGGATTATTTCCAGCGCAAGTTCAAGACCGCCAACGACGCCAACTACGCCGCCTCCGTATCGGCCGGCTTCGCCAACAACATCTTCATGCCGATGTACGGCTTTGCGCACAACTTGGCGCATGCTTCTGGTGGTGGCCTACGGGATCATGCTGATCGGAAGCGGGGCAGACGACGGCCGGCCTGTTGATCGGATTTCTGCTCTACGTCAACAATTTCTATGGGCCGATGCGGCAGCTGGCAACGGTGTGGTCGTCCTTCCAGCTCGCGCTGGCGGCCCTCGATCGCATTTCCGAAGTGCTCGCGCTCGAATCCGACATGCCGGTATTGCCCGCGGCTCCACGCCGAAGCGCACGTCCGTTCTCGAATTCCGCAACGTTCACTTCCAATATCCCGGCGGCAAGGAAGTTCTGCACGACATCACGCTGGAGCTGGAAAAAGGAAACGTTTACGCGCTGGTCGGCCCCACTGGCGGCGGCAAGACCACGACGGCGTCGCTAATGGCCCGCCTGTACGACCCCACCGCGGGATCGATTTTCCTCGAACGGCCGCGACATCCGCTCGGTTGCTCCCGGCGAGCGCGCGCGCAAGATCGGCGTCATTCCGCAGGAGCCGTTTCTTTTCACCGGCACCGTTCGCGACAACATCGTCTACGGCAACGAAGATTACGCCAATTGCTCCACCGAGCAACTCGCCGCCATCCTGGAGAAATCCAATCTTCCGGCCTGCTCTCGCGCTTCCCGGAAGGTTTGGATACGAAAGTAGCCAGCAGCGGCAACAGCATCAGCCTGGGCCAAAAGCAACTGATCGCGTTCATGCGCGCCACCTTGCGAAGCCCCGAGCTGCTGATCCTCGACGAAGCCACCGCCAATATCGACACCGTCACCGAGCAGCTTCTCGAAGAGATTCTCGCCAAGCTGCCCGCCGGAAACCACCAAGGTCATCATCGCGCACCGCCTGAACACCATCGACAAAGTGGACCAGATCTTCTTCGTCAACTCCGGAGCCATCGCACTCGGCCGGCTCGATGGAACATGCCCTCGATATGCTGCTGCACGAGAAGAGAGCAAGTTAAGCGACGATTCACCGGCCTCGTGCGTACATAAGCACCAGGGACCGCTGAGCAAACGGTAAGTAGATCAGCGGAGCGGTCATCCCCAATGCCAGAGCTATGTTCACGTGATGAATCAGGAGGAAAGGGGATAGCGCCCACAATAAATCGCCAGTAGCAGCACTGGAAACATTCGAGCGAATTTGGAAGGGAGTTGCCGAAGATCGAACGCCACGGCTGTGATGAGAAACATCCGCACCGGGATAAGGACCACGGCGGTGGTCACCAGGACGATGGTCAGCACTGCCGGCGACAGCAGCTTCGCTTCCAGAAATATGTCGTCGATCTCCCGAAGATTCGCCAGCGCTCCTACGTAGCAAGCCAAGTAGAACGTTTGGATCAGGACAAGCAGAACCCGCACCACCTTCCGCGGCGCTGCGGGCAGCTCCTCGATGGTGGAGAGCACCGGACCACGCCGCGTCTCGGGAACGGTTGTCAGACTCTGAGAAACCGGTGCAACGAAGCGATAGCCCTTGCCCGCGATGGTTTCCACAAAACGCGGCCGGGAGGCGGAATCACCCAGCGCTTCCCGGATCTTGTTCACGGCGCTGTTTAGCCCGTGATCGAAATCCACAAAGGTATCGTGGCCCCACAGCCGCTGCCGCATCTCCTCTCGCGTGACAACTTCAGCTGGCCTTTCCAACAGCATCATCAGGAGCTGAAAAGGCTGGGAATGCAGCTTAATTCGGACTCCGTGCTTACGCAACTCTTCCCGGGCCTCGTCAGCCTCGAACGTGCCGAAGCAGAATACGCGGCCTGTAGCCTGGCTTGGCATTCGTAATTGCCAGTGTAGCCCGGCAATCCGCCGAAGGACAATCTGCGATAACCCTTGGCGATTCAGCGTTATGCACGATGAGGTTCAAGTGAGACTGCATTTGAGCCATGAAGTATTGTGCAGACAGGTAAGTGGCCGCACAATTCGGTCGTGAGTTTGAAGACCATAGCAATCGTCCTCCTCGGACCGGCTTTGTCCGCCGCGGCTGGCCCCAGCCAGGCTGCCGAACACGCGTTTGATCGCTACATAGCGAACGTCGAGTCCCAACTGAAGAAGGAAATCCTTCCAGGCGCTATTCGGGTGGAACGGGTGAAGGGCGGAAGCTTGCAAGTGGCCGGCGGTCTGCTACACCACTGGCGCGCTGCGGTGTTCATCCCTGGCGCCACCCCAAAAGACATGCTAGACCTGCTCAGTGATTACGACCACCTGGTCCGCTACTACTCTCCCGAAGTGGTCTCGTCCCATGTTTTGGCCACAGACGGGACCATGACCACGCTAGCCATGCGACTCAAGAAACAGCAAGTCATTACGGTGGTCCTCGATGCCGAATTTCAAATCGAATCCGGACTCGCTGGCTCCGACCGGGGCTACAGCTACTCGCGCAGCACAAACATCTGGCAAATTGACCAGCCTGGCACAGCCAAGGAGCGCCGCCTGGCAAAGGGTGCGGATGACGGGTTCCTGTGGCGCTTGAATTCCTACTGGAGCTTCGAGCGGAAGGGTGACGGAATGGTCATCGAATGTGAAGCCGTCTCGCTCACCCGTGCCGTCCCCGCTGGCCTGGGCTGGCTGTTTACGCCAATCATCGCGACCTTACCGCGAGACTCGCTGCTATTCACTTTGACCGCAACCAAGAGAGCGTTAGACGCAAATGCCCACTCAAACTCCCACTCAAACTAAAGACGCCGCGCCACGAATACACACGGCCATCACCGCCCAAGCTGAGAAGCACCTTTTGATATGGATCGCGCAGCGAACGCCGTCGGCCATTAACCCGGACCACTTGACCATCTTGGCATTTGTCTCACAGCTACTCGCAGGAGCAGCCTACGCGATGGCGTCCTACCACGCGTCTGCTCTCTGGGCGGTAAACGCTTTTCTGTTCCTCAACTGGCTAGGCGATAGTCTAGACGGAACTCTGGCCCGGGTCCGCAACCAGCAGCGCCCGCGCTATGGATTTTACGTCGATCACATCGCAGACACCTTCGGCGCGCTGGCCCTCATGGCCGGCCTGGGATGTTCGGGCTATATACATTGGCCGATCGCGGCTGGAATGCTCGTGGGTTTTTATGTCCTCTCCATCGAGAGCTACCTGGCAACGTATACCATCGGAAGCTTTCGTCTTTCACACGGCCTCTTGGGTCCGACGGAGATTCGAATCCTGTTGGCCGTTGGAAACGCCGTTGTGTTCACCCACCGGTCATTCCTGTTGTTTGATGTTGGGGGCGCGGTGGCCCTGGCGGGAATGGCCATTATGGCGATCATGGCGGCGGTACGGAATACAGTCACGCTCTACCGGGAAGAGACGCAAGGATGATGAAGCGGTTCGTCAGATTCAACCTCGTTGGATTGATGGGCGCCGCATTGCAGTTGGCACTCTTGGATCTGCTGATACAACACGGTGGTCTATCGGGGGTCGCGGCGACCCCAATCGCCGTGGAGATCGTGATATTGCACAACTTTTTCTGGCACGAACGATTCACGTGGCCCGGGCTTCGGCAAAGGGCGATGCGATTGCGACGGTTCCACCTCAGTAACGGTTTGCTCTCGCTAGCCAGAAATACACTGCTGACGTACTGCCTCACGCACCAGTTCAAAGTACCGCCTCTTGCATCGGCAGTAACCGCCATTGTGCTCTGCGCACCAATTACTTTTCTAGCCGCCGACCGTTGGGTCTACCGCACCAACAACCAGCCACCAACAACTAACAACCAGCTACCTCCCGTTGGACAAGTCCTACGCAACTCCCGCAGAATGAATAGATGGAGATCGTAAAGGTTCTCGGCCGCGAGATTCTCGACTCACGCGGCAATCCCACCGTCGAAGCCGACGTGCTGCTCGCCGACGGAACCGTTGGCCGCGCGGCAGTTCCCTCCGGCGCTTCCACCGGCGAACACGAAGCCGCCGAGCTTCGCGACAACGATCCCAAGCGTTACCTCGGCAAGGGCACCCGCAAAGCCGTCACAAACATCTTGAAGAAAATTGCACCGGCCATCGTGGGCATGGACGCTTCCCAGCAAGCCGCTATCGATCACAAAATGATTTCGCTCGATGGCACGCCCAACAAAGCCAAGCTGGGCGCAAACGCGATCCTGGCCGTTTCCATGGCTACCGCGCGCGCCGCCGCACAGTCCGAGATGACACCGCTTTATCGCTATTTGGGCGGAGTTGGTGCCAACCTGCTGCCCGTTCCGCTAATGAACATTCTCAACGGTGGCGCGCATGCCGACAATTCCGTGGATCCGCAGGAATTCATGATCGCCCCGTACGGCGCGACCAAGTTTTCCGAAGCGCTGCGCATGGGCGCCGAAGTTTTCCACACCCTCAAAGGCGTCCTCAAGAAGCGCGGCTACTCCACATCGGTCGGCGATGAGGGCGGATTCGCACCCAATCTCAAGTCCAACGAAGAGGCCCTCGAAGTGGTCCTGGAAGCCATCACCAAGGCCGGTTACAAGCCCGGCGCGCAGATCGGAATCGCGCTCGATCCGGCTTCCAGCGAGTTTTTCGATAAAGAAAACTCTAAATATGTGTTCAAGAAGTCCGATAAGAGCCAACGGACTTCTGATCAGATGGTAAAGTTTTGGGCTAAGTGGGTGGAGCAGTATCCCATCATTTCCATCGAAGACGGTATGGCCGAAGACGATTGGGAAGGTTGGAAGACCATGACGCAAGCGCTCGGCTCGAAGATCCAACTGGTCGGCGACGACCTGTTCGTCACCAACACCGCGCGCCTGGCGCAGGGTATCGAGAAAGGCATTGCCAATTCGATTCTGATCAAGGTGAACCAGATCGGATCGCTCACCGAAACTTTGGAAGCCATGCAAATGGCCGCAGCTGCCAACTACACCAACATCGTTTCGCACCGGTCCGGCGAAACGGAAGATGCCTTCATCGCCGATCTGGCGGTGGCTACTCGCGCCGGTCAAATCAAAACCGGATCCGCCAGCCGTACGGACCGCATCGCTAAATACAACCAGCTCCTGCGCATCGAAGAAGAACTGGGCGAGGCCGCCAAATTCGCCGGCCGAAAGGCTTTCCACCAATAATGCACGGCCAAAAGAAGCCGCTCGTCCTGACCATTCTGGACGGCTGGGGATTTTCCTCCGTCCTGGAGGGCAATGCCATCGCCGCCGCGCGAAAGCCCACCTATGATGCGCTCTTGCGCGAATTTCCGAACACGCTGGTGCGCACTTCGGGGCCTTCCGTAGGGCTTCCCGAAGGACAAATGGGCAACAGCGAAGTCGGCCATTTGAACATCGGCGCCGGGCGCATCATCTATATGGATGTCACCCGCATCGATCGCATGATCGCCTCGGGGGAGTTCTTCAAGAACCCGGTCTTACTTAGTTCCATGCAGCACGCTCGCGCTCATCGCTTGCATCTGATGGGTCTTTGCAGCGACGGCGGCGTCCATTCGCAGCTCACTCATCTGTACGCACTGCTGAAGATGGCCAAACAGCAGCAAGTGGCCGAGGTATTCGTGCACTGCTTCATGGATGGCCGCGACACGCCTCCCGAAGGCGGAGCCGGATATCTCGAACAACTCCAGAAAGAGCTTCGGCAAATCGGAGTCGGTAAGATCGCAACCGTATCGGGCCGCTACTACGCCATGGATCGCGACAAACGTTGGGATCGCGTGGAGCGTGCATTCGGCGCCATGGTGCTCGGCAACGGAACCAAGTCGGACGATCCCGTGGCCGCAGTCAAGCGATCCTACGAGCGCGAAGTCACCGACGAGTTCATTGAGCCCGTCACCATCGTCGATAGCGATAAGCAACCGGTCGGCCTAATTCGCGACGACGACGCCTGTATCTTCTTCAACTATCGCGCCGATCGCGGCCGTGAGTTGACCATGGCCCTCACCGACCCAACGCTAGAAACACCTTCCCGGTCGCTCGCCCCGAAGAATCTGCATTTCACCACCATGACCGAGTACGACAAAAGCTTTCGGGTCCCCTTCGTACTGCCGCGCGAGCATCCCAACAACATCCTGGCCGACGTGATGGCGCGTTTGAACTGGAAAAACCTGCGCGTTGCCGAAACCGAGAAGTACGCTCACGTCACTTACTTTTTCAACGGTGGCAAGGAAGAAGCTTACCCCGGCGAGAGCCGCGAGCTGATCGCTTCGCCCAAAGTCGCCACCTACGATTTGAAGCCGGAAATGAGCGCGGCCGGAATCACGGAAGTGGTTGTGAAAGCCATCGAGCAGCGTAGCTTCGACGTCATCGTGATGAATTACGCGAATGCCGACATGGTGGCGCATTCCGGGAAAATGGCTCCCACCGTGTTAGCTGTCGAGGCCGTCGATGCAGGGCTCGGCGAGATCTATGCCGCACTGCGCCGCTCTGGCGGTTCGTGGATCATCACGGCCGATCATGGCAATGCCGAAACCATGATCGATCCCGTAACGAAAGGTCCCCACACCTACCACACCACGAATCCGGTGCCGTTCATTTTAGCGACCGAAACAGGCGCCCGCCTGCGTTCGGGAGGCGCCCTCCAAGATATCTCCCCAACCCTCCTCAGTTTCCTGGACGAAAATCAACCCAAGGAAATGACCGGCCGCGACCTGCGCCTTTAGCCGGGTACCGTTACACTAAGTCTATGTCCAAGCAATATTCTGAACCGCCCGCGATGGCGATCGATCCGGCCAAAAAGTACACGGCCACGTTGGAGACCTCGAAAGGAAAAATCACCTGCGATCTCTTCGCCAAGGAAGCCCCGAAGACCGTCAACAACTTCGTCTTCCTGGCCCGCGAAGGCTTCTATGACGGCACCGTGTTTCATCGCGTCATCAACGATTTTATGATTCAGGGCGGCGATCCGACGGCCAGTGGCCGCGGCGGCCCCGGCTATAAATTCGAGGACGAGACCAAGGGCAATCCGCATCGCCACAAAATCGGCTCCCTGTCCATGGCCAACGCCGGTCCGAATACCAACGGCAGCCAGTTTTTCATCACCCACATCGCCACGGATTGGCTCGACGGCAAACACACCATATTTGGCCAGGTCACCACGGGTCAGGATGTGGTCAACAAAGTCGCGCAAGGCGATAAGTTAACGTCCGTCACCATCCAGGAAGGCTGACGCCGTGGCCTTTCCGATTCATCGCATGCGGCGCCTGCGCGCGACCGAGGCGCTGCGAAATCTGGTGCGCGAAACCGTTCTCGATCCCGGCGATTTCATTCTGCCGCTGTTCATTTGTCCGGGCGAAGGCGTACGCCGCGAAATCAAATCCATGCCCGGGCACGCCCAGCTGTCAGTGGATCGCCTGGTCCCGGAGTGCGCCGAGGCTCACTCGCTCGGCATCGGCGGCGTGATTCTGTTCGGGATTCCTGAAACTAAGGACGAGTCCGCGTCGGGCGCCTACGCCGACGATGGCATCGTGCAGCAAGCCGTGCGCGCCCTAAAGCGCGAAGTGCCTAAGCTCCTGGTGATGACCGACGTTTGCAATTGCGAATACACCAGCCACGGCCACTGCGGATTAGTTGTCGATGGCGACGTCCAGAACGATCCTACGCTCGAGTGGCTGGCGAAAGCAGCCGTGTCGCATGCCCGCGCCGGGGCCGATATGGTGGCGCCCAGCGACATGATGGATGGGCGCGTCGCAGCGATCCGTAAAGCACTGGATGCGGCCGGGTTCCTCAATACCCCAATCGTCTCCTATGCCGCAAAATACGCCTCGGTATTCTACGGACCGTTCCGCGAAGCAGCCGAATCGACGCCGCAATTCGGCGATCGCCGCAGCTATCAGATGGACCCGGCCAACGCGCGCGAAGCCATGCGCGAGATTGAGCTGGATCTGGAAGAAGGCGCCGACGCCATCATGGTGAAGCCCGCCATGCCGTATCTCGATGTCATCCGCGAGGCCCGCCAGCGTTTCACAACGCCGCTGGGCGCGTATCAAGTCAGCGGAGAATTCAGCATGCTGACGGCCGCCATCCAAAACGGCTGGCTCGATCGCGATCGCACGATTCTCGAATCACTCACAGCGATTCGCCGGGCCGGCGCGGATTTCGTATTGACGTATTTCGCGAAAGACGCCGCGCGTCTGCTGGCCTAAATCGGTGTTAATCCGTGTTAATCAGTGGCCAAATTGCTTTGACCAAGCATATTGGCCGCAGATGAACTCGCTATTGCCTCACGAAAAATCCCGACTGATCCTCCACCGGCGCCTCCGACTCATCCACGCCGCGCACCTCGGCCCAACGCGGCCCTTTCCACAGTAATCCAGCCAGCTCGGAAAGCTGCTCCCGAGTTCCGATCGCGTACACTTCCACGCTCCCGTCGTCATCATTGCGCACCCAGCCCTCGAACGCCCAGCGTCTGCGCGGAATGCTCGACAAAATACCGAAACCCCACCCCTTGCACGCGCCCTCGCACGCGATACATCCGAGCTTGTTTGGAAACGCTCAAGGCTTCTTGGTAAGCGGATAAACCACGATGCGCCGAAACTCCACGGTTCCGCGATTGCCCTGCAGCAAAATCGGCCCCGGCTCGGCCTCATTCGAATCGAGCGCGATCGCCGTCGGCCCACCAATGCTCTGCCGGTTGATCACGCGATTGCCGTTCAGGATCACAGTCACTTCCCTGCCCACCAGCCGTGCAATCAGCGTCTGCCATTCCCCGGGCGGACGCTCGGCATTCAACGTGGGAGCGATGCGGCCCAAAATCGAACCAGTCGCGCGGTTCGATGTCGGACGATCCACATCATCGGTCAGCTGGACTTCGTAGCGTCCCCGCAGCCCGATGCCGCTATTGCTATGCGGCTCCATCCGGTATTCCGCGTCCACCACGAAATTGAAAAACTTCTTGGTGGAAATAAGATCGGGCGCCCCGAAAAGCGCCGTGAGAGCTCCGTCCTTAACGATCCATCCACCGGGATGCCCCGGCGGCACAACCTCCCAGCCCGTTAGATCGCGACCGTTAAATAGCACCACCGGATCGCCCGGCTTCCATGACCCATCGTCGTGATCGCCCAGCGCCGGCGCGCGCACACCCTTCCATTCCAAATATGAGGACGGGTCGCCCTCAATCTCAAATGTCCCTTTGAGCTTGCCCTCTTCCAAGCGCGCCCAATACAGACCCTTCTCCAAATTTCGATCTTTCCGGAAGCGCGCCTCCAGCGCAAATCGAAGCTCGCCCTCGGAAACGGAAAGCTTGGGAAGCTCATCTAGCAAGCCCATGGGAGAGCCCAGGAACTTACCTTTGAGACTGTCCGTCCCCGCTCCCGACACTTCCAGCCACCAGCCGTGCGGAGCGGACAGCCCGCTGACGGTGATGTCCCAACGGCCGTTGAATTCCTGATCGTCCTTGGAAGCAGCGAAGCAGCAGAGCGCCAGGGCTGCGACGAAAACGGGTCGCACTGCGCCTACTTTACCAAAGTTTACTCTTGCCCGGCGGCCTGAAATCTCAGTGCCTCAACTCAGCCCGCGTATGGAGAAACTGCACCACATTGGCCCGCGTGATAATTCCATCCAGGTGCTTGCCGCTCACCACCGGCAGCTGGTTCACGTCATCGCGCCCCATGGTTTCCAGCGCTTCCATCACCGGCGTCGCGGGCGTCACGGTGTGGATTTGATCCAGCGGGCGCATCACGTCCGCCAAGCGTCATATAGGGCCAGCGCGGCTTCTCCAGGTCCTTGATCTCGTGCGGCGTCACCAGTCCGGTAATCTCGCCGCCCTGCTGCACCACGAAACATCGTCGTCCGGAACGCAGCAGGTGATTTTCCACAAACTGCTCCACGTTCATATTGCCGTCCAGACGTCTCGCAATCGCTGGTCATGATGTCGCTCACCTTCACTCCCTTCAACCCTTCAGTGAGCGCAACCGAGCTATAGCTGGCAGCCGCGGCTTGCATCAGAAACCATCCGATAAACGCGATCCACAGTCCCCCGAAACCTGCGCCATTGAAAAAGCGGAAGATTCCGAACGCAATGAACAACAGCGCGATGAATTTGCCAACCGTCGCGGCGCGTTGCGTCGACACGCAGGGCATCGCCTGAACTCAGCCAGAAGATGGAGCGCAGCACGCGGCCGCCATCCAGCGGATAGCCCGGAATCAAGTTGAATGCGGCCAGCGACAGATTGATGTATCCCAGCCAGACAAACATCGCGTGCAGCGGTGTTTCGGGCGTCGCGCCCATTCGCCATCCCAGCGCCCAGCCAATCCCTAGGCAAATCACGCCGATGAGGGCGCTCGAAACCGGCCCGACGATACCCACCAGAAATTCGGTTTTGGCGTCTTCTGGCTCTTTTTCGATTTGAGCCACGCCGCCCAGGGCGAATAGCGTTATGGCTTTGGTGGTAAGCCCGCGCGACCGCGCCACCAGCGCGTGCGACATCTCGTGCAATAGCAGGGTCACGAAAAACAGCAGGGACGTCAGGATCGAAAGCGCCCAGATTGTGGTCGATCCCCAGTCTTTGTGGGTCTCCTGGAATTGCGATCCCAGGGACATGGTGATCAGCAGCGCAATGATGAACCAGCTGTAGTGGAGCCCGACTTCGATGCCAAACAAGCGTCCGAGCCGAATGCTAGATCGCATTTATTCATTGGTAGCACGATCCACCGTGTGGCGCACGCACTCTTGCGTGGCGTGCGCTACGCTAGCAATCCCGAGCGTTCCAGCAGCGCATTCGGGTCCGGATCCCGCCCCATAAAGCTCCGATACAGCTCCGCCGGATCTTCACTGTCGCCCCGTGAAAGTATTCGGTCGCGAAACCGACCGCCCACTTCGCGACTAAATATGCCCCCGCGCTGAAACAATGTGAATGCGTCGGCATCCAGAACCTCGGACCATTTATACGAGTAGTAGCCCGCGCCATAACCCACCGGGCTCGAAAACAAATGCGTGAAGCTCACGATCATCGCATAGTGTTCGGGCAGCTTGGCCGCGGAGAACTCCTGCAAAACCCCGCGCGTGAATGCCAGCAGGTCGACGCCGGAGTTGGGATCCACATCGCGGTGCAGCGCCAGGTCCACAAAGCCGAATCCGAGCTGCCGCATCTGCCCATTCGCCGCCCGAAAATTGCGCGCGTTCCGCATCTTGTCGAGCAGTTCGGCGTGGAACCGGCGCGCCGGTCTGGTAGTGCCGGGCAAACAAATCCAGCGCCTCGCGCTCCCAGCACCAGTTCTCCATGATTTGCGACGGCAGCTCCACGAAGTCCCAGGCCACATTCACTCCCGCCAGCCCCCGCAGCTCCACTTTGCTCAGGCAATGGTGCAGCAGATGTCCGAACTCGTGGTAGATGGTTTGCACATCGCGATGCGTCAACAGCGATGGACGATCCTCGCCCGGCGGAGTCAGGTTGCCGCAAATCATGCCTAAATGTGGCTCGTGGCGATCGCCCTGCGGTTCCCCGGTAATCAGCGAATCCATCCACGCGCCGCCGCGCTTGTTTTCGCGTGGAAACCAATCCGCATAAAACGCACCGATAAGACCCGCGCCGGATGAATGTGCCTCCGTCGTAAATCTCGTAATATTTCACCTGCGGGTCCCACACCGGCACGCCTTCTTTTTCCACCACGCGGATGCCATACAGCCGATGCACGATCTCGAACATTCCGCTGATCACGCGATCCAGCGGGAAATACGGCCGCAAAGCCTCTTCGTCGAAATCGTAAAGCGCCGCGCGCTGCTTCTCCGCGTAGTAAGCGATATCCCAGGGACGCAGCTCTGCCTTCCCCGAAAATGCTACCAGCGACGCGTTCTCCTGGTGAAATTGCCCCAGCGTCTTCTGCTTCAGATCGCTCAGGAACTGCTTGGCCCGTTCCCCAGTGTGGGCCATGCGATCCTCCAGCACCAGGTCTGCGAAATCGCGATACCCAAGCAAGCGCGCTTTCTCACGCCGCAATTCCAAAATCCGCCGCAGGATCGGCCGGTTGTCCAGCTTCTCCTCCGTCGCCCGATTCACGAAGGCTTCATAAACCTTTCGCCGCAGTTCCGCATCGTCCAGATAGGTCATCACAGCCAGATAGCTGGGGCCTTGCAGCGTAAACCGCCACGACGGTTCTGCCATTCCTTTGGAAGCAGCGCTCGACCGCGCCATCGCCCGCGCGCTCTCCGGCAAGCCCGCCAGCAGCCGTTCGTCCGTGATCACCCATTCATATTGATTCGTCGAGTCCAGCACGTTCTCCGAAAAACGAATCGTCTGCTTCGTCAGATCCACATCGATCTCGGCAATGCGTTTCTTACCCGCCGCATCCAATTCAGCCCCATGGCGCCGGAAATTATCCATGGTTTTTTCCAGGAATCGCTTCCGGATGCCGGTCAGATTCAAACCCTCGTCACTCTTCGAGTAGCCCTGCACCGCGCCCCATAGCCCTTCGTTCAAAGGCAGCGACGAATAGAATTCGCTGACCTGCGGCTGGACGGTGTTGTAGGCGGCGCGCAACTCGGGAGTGGTCGCAACCGCCTCCAGATTGCGGATGATCTGCATGGCGTATTCCAAGCGCTCCGTAAGATGGTCCAGGCGCTGCATGGTATTGGCAAAGGTGCGCGGAGCGGGTTCCGCGATCAGCTGGTCCAATTCCGCGCGCGTCTCGGTAAGCAGCTCGGCGATAGCCGGCTCTACATTTTCCGCGCGAATCTGGTCGAAAGGAATTTCAAATTGAATCTGAAGCAGCGGGTTAGCTGTGGTGGTAGATGTCATTCGAATTATTTTTCTTTTTACGATGGTCGCATAAATCTTTAAGAGCGAGTTTTCGGCCTCCTCCACGTCGGCTGCAAGATTTCCAGCCCCCGGGAACAAACCTCCACCCTTACTGCGTATCCTATGAGTAGACTCCGTGCCAGTGGACTCTCAATACGCCGTCGAAACCCAGGATCTCACAAAGATCTACCGCGCGCGATGGACCGGACGCGAGGTTCGGGCTATTGACGGCGTTTCCCTGCGGGTCCCCCGGGGGACCATCTTCGGCTTGCTGGGCCCCAACGGCGCCGGAAAAACCACCTTCGTCAAGACCCTGCTCTCGGCGGTGCGGCAAACCAACGGCAGCGCCCTCATTTTCGGCCGCAATGCCAGCGATCCCGAAGCACGCCGCCCCATCGGGTATTTACCCGAGAACCACCGCTTCCCCACATATTTCACCGGCGCCGGAATGCTCGATTTCTACGCCTCCCTTTCCGGCGTCGGCGCAGCCCAAAGGAAAAAGCTGATTCCTCAGCATCTGGAAATGGTTGGCCTCGCCCCATGGGGCTCGACGCGCATCGGTAAATATTCCAAAGGCATGCTGCAGCGGCTGGGCTTGGCCCAAGCCATGATTCATTCGCCGTCCATGCTGATTCTGGACGAACCCACCGATGGCGTCGATCCGGTGGGCCGCCGCGAGATCCGCGACCTTCTAACGCGCTTCGAATCCCAAGGCGTCACCATTTTCATCAATTCCCACTTGCTCGCCGAAGTCGAGACATTTTGCCGCGAAGTAGCCATCCTGCGCAAGGGAAAAGTGGCGCTGGCTGGAAAAATGCACGATCTAACGGCCGGCAAAGGCTACCGGCTCACCGCAACCAAGCCCAGTGACGCGCTCACTGAGGAACTGCGCGCCAAAGCCACCTCCATGGCCGTGCGCGACGGCCTGATCGATTTTCAATTTTCCAGCCGCGAGATCGTCAATAACGCGGTGGACCTACTCCGGGCCCAACAGTGCGAAATCGAGTCTTTGGCTGCCACCACCAGCACGCTGGAAGAAGTATTCGTTCGAACCGTGGAGAACAAATAACGCCATGGTGACCCTGGCTCTCATTCAAGATACCTTCCGCGAAGCCCTGGCCCGCAAGATCTTCTGGGTGCTCTTCGGCCTCTCCACCCTGATGATCCTGTTCTTCCTGTTCATCATGAGGATCGACATCGTCGCGGGCGCCAGTGCCACGGTGTCACTCTTTGGACAGCAAACTCGCGACAACCCCGACGCGAACCGCTTGGTGCGCGGAGTCTACGGCGGCATCGCGTCGTTCCTCTACACCTTCGGAATGTTTCTCGCGGTCTTCGCTTCCTCTGGTCTGGTTCCCAGCGTCCTGGAACCGGGGCGGATCGAACTGCTGCTCTCAAAACCGCTTTCGCGCAGTCATCTGCTGCTCGGCCGCTACCTGGGCAACGTGTCTGGTGGTCTCGCTGAATAGCATCTACCTTGTGCTGGGCGTGTGGACCATCCTGGGCATTAAGACCGGCATCTGGTCGCCCGTCTTTCTGATCTCCATCGCCACCACCACGTTCATCTTCGCCGTCCTGCTGACGGTGGTCATTTTCATCGGCGTGACGCTGGAAAGCGCCGCCGCCGCCACCATGATCACCTTGGCGCTCATGATCATCAGCCCCATTCTGGCGCAAACCAATATCATGATGCGTCTGCTCTCGTCAGAATGGTCGCGCGGCTTGTGGAAGACGCTCTACTACGTGTTCCCCAAAGTTTATGAGCTTGGCAAGATGACCCTGGACGCCATCCAAAGCGGAACGTTCGCCGGCTACACACCCGATCTGGACGTCCGCGCTATTCGGAGCGGCGGTCCTAGGGGCCGCACTGTGGATTTTCCAGCGGAGAGATTTCTAGTGGGGCGGACGCGTCTTCGCGCGACGCCCTCGTCCGCGCGCGACCCCCTGGTCGCGCTCTTGGCCTGTGCCGCGGCGCTGTGCAGCTGCCAGCCCAAGCAATCCGCTTCGCTGCACATCAGCCCCGCGCTCGAGACTTTGGTTCCGTCCGACACCGTCGTGGTGCTTAGGCATCAACCTAAACGCCCTCCACGACACGCCGGTCTATCAAAAGCTCATCACCCGCATTCCTTTGCCGCAACTCGACGAATTCCAAAAGCAAACCGGCCTGGATCCCCGCAAGGACCTATCGGAAGTCCTGCTGTGCTCCAGCGGCAAGACCGCCCTACTGCTGGTGCGCGGACAGTTCCACCTCGCCGATTTGCAGGCGCGCTTCAAAGCCAAAGGCATCACACCCACCATCTACAAAAACCATCCCTTGTTCGGGGACGACCGCGCCGCCATCACCCTGTTGGACGATTCCACCGCCGCAGCCGCCCCACCCGCCGACCTGCGCGCCCTCATCGATCAAGCCGCTGCCAAGACCGGCGGCCTCCCGGCGGACCTTCGCCAGCAGCTCCGCACCCTTCCGGCCAGCGATCAGATTTATGCCGCTCTCGTCGGCGGCATCGAACGCCTGAACCTGCCCTTGCCGCGCGAGGGAAACCTGGGAAACATCCTGCAAGCCCTGCGATCGGTCGACACCGCCGCATTGGGCTTGAACCTCAGCCACGGCATCGACGGCCTGGCCGAAGTCAACTGCACCACCGAGCGCGACGCCAAATTCATCCACGACATGCTGCGCGGCCTGATCGGCTTCGGCCGCTTGAACACGCCCGACAACCAGCCGGACATGCTCAAGTTGTACGATGCCATCCAGGTGACCCAACTCAAGCAACAGGCCAAGGTAACCGCCAATGTGCCTCAGGAATTAGCAGATCGATTTCTCGATTTGTGGCTCAAGAAATAAATTCCGTTCTCTTGTCGATTCGTCTACACCCCGTTCGACGTGCTGCGCACCTACTCCTACGACAACGATTCCACCGGGTTCTCGCAAAATGTTTTGGGACGCCTCGTCGCGGTCCAATACGTGCCGCTCCCGATGAGCACCAATCCCTTGACGCCCGGACCTGTCACACTGATCGACAGGTACAGTTACGTCGGGCCCACGTCCCCAGGCGCTGGTCTTCCCGCAGCCAAACGCCTCCAGGTGCAAGAAACGGTCAGCTGGCTCAACCTCCAGGGCATCGCGCAGTACTACACCGGCACCGACAATCTAGATTCCACCTACACCTACAACAATGAGGGTAAGCTCACCGCCACCACCTACCCCACCACCACCCCCAACTACACCGGCGGCGTGCCCAACAACGTCACCGGCGCCAGCTACAATTATTCTTACGACACCATGTACCGCCTAGCCGGCATGACGTCCGGGAGCACGCGGTGGTGAACGGAGTCAGCTACAACGCGGCGAATCAAATGCTCGGCATGACCTTCAATGGCATCGGTGAAACCCGCAGCTACAACGTCCTCAACCAGCTCACCAACGTGCACGCGGGCAGCGGCCTAAATCTGACCTACAACTACCAACCGGCACCGACAACGGAAAAATCAGCTCCATGTACAACGCTGTCAGCGGCGAAACCGTGACCTACAGCTATGATTCGCTCAACCGCATCGCAACGGCGGGCGGCAGCGGCTGGGGCGAAGCCTACACCTTCGACGGCTTCGGCAATCTTACCGCCAAGACAGTAACGGCCGGCTCGGGGCCCAGCATGTCAGTCGTTGTCAGTGAAGCCACCAATCGGATCGGAAGCACCGACGCCAACGGCAACACCTTCATGGCGAACGCCGCCTACGATGTGGAGAATCACACCTACGCGCTGGTCGGCGCTTCGCCCTACACCAGCTACTCCTACGACGCGCAGAATAAACGCGTGTTCACGTATACGTCAGGCTCGGTGGATAGCTACGGCAATCCGATCAACTACCTGGTCGTGCTGTACTCAGTGAGCGGCCAGAAGATGGGCACGTATCAGATCAGCACCTGCGACACGAGTATGCTTTGCAGCCTGCTAACGACCAGCGACCAGTATTTCGGCGGACGACGCCTGGCGTCGATCGATCAGCTCGGTTCGGTCGGCACCTACTATCCGTGGGGCGAGGCGAAAGGCACGACGAATCCGCAGGACACTTGGAGCTACGCGACGTATTGGCGGGATTCGGCGACCGGGTTGGATTACGCGAATAATCGCTACTACACGAATGCGTATGGAAGGTTCATGACGCCGGACCCGTCAAGTTCCAGCGGCGGGCCGAGCAATCCGCAGAGCTGGAACCGCTATGCCTATACGAGTGGAGACCCGGTCAACCGCCATGACCCGAGAGGCCTGTGGGAGAGCAATCCAAATTGCCCCTTTGGGGGTGACGACGGTGACGATGACGACGGTAGTGGAGACGACTGCGGAGATGGAGGCGGGGGAGGTGGTGGCGGCGATCCATGCGCCGGCGCCGACGGATTTACACCGAGCCCGAGTCCCTACTGTCAGGTTGGCGGCCCGGTAACCACAACATCAACCTCCAATCAGACACCCGACCGGTGTCACATCGAGGTACGCTTTTCTCAGATCGTAATTCAAGGAGTAACCACGATCTTCTTCCACACTATGCTAGTCGGAATCGACGACACCACTGGGACCACTCTAGGGGTGATCGACGGCTGGCCGTCCCCGGGCTTCATAAACCTGCCACTACCGAACGGTCCCGTTCCCATTTTAAAATTGACGACCGGAAGAACCGTGAACGGAATCTACAATAATGCAAACGCACCAACGACACCGCCGTATGTCGATACGGCGAGTACTGCAGCGATGTGTGCCGCTTGGGCGGCTCTGGTAGCGCTCGCAGACAATTTTCCAAACGCGATTTACGGCGGTCTCACATCTAACAGCAACTCGCTTACGACATTCTTGTGGGCCGTAGCGGGTGGCCCAACGATAGGTCCTCCGGCCGTGCCCTGCCCGAGCGGAGTTCCCACATGCACGCCCGGGTGGGGCGGGCCGATCTTTTGGGTCCCCTAGCCTCAATGGCTCCAATGCATTGTCTCAGACGCAGGGTAATATTCAGTGCAAGTGTCTGGTGTCTGACGTCCCTCATTGCGTCATGCTGGAGCGCACCTCAGTTACAGGATAATGTGCTTGCAGCCTTGGAGGCCGGTAATTTAAGCCTTGTTGAAACTGGGATGTTCGGTGAGATTCGCAGTCTAAGTCTTTCGAGTCCCGTTTTCAAAACGCGGAAGCTAAGTGACCATGGGTATTTGATGGGCGTTTCTTCCGCGGGCGATCGATTGTTGATGAACGTCGAGTCACATAAGAGCCTGGATCGACCCGAAATGCCCGACGAGGTGGATATCACAGATCTCAAGGGTAAAATACTGGTCAAGATCGGGCCACCGATTCGGGGGATGTTGGCATTCGGTGCGGAGCTTTCTCCCGACGGGAGATCCGTAGCGTTTGGCGGTCACTTCGCGCGGCTCAATGCTCGCGGGACCTACGGACTGCATTTGCTCACGGCTTCCGGAAATATCCGCACGTTGGTTGCGACGACAGAGGCTCAGACTCCTTTAGCAGTCGGATGGTCGCATGACAGCAAAACCATAGCCTACGATCTTAACGGCCAACTCCTGATGTACCATCTGGAAACCAATACTGTGACCGCACTGACGGAGGGGAGCAGGCCAGCGTGGTCGCCCGACGGATTGTGGATTGCATACCGGACCCCAACGGGCACGGCCGCCCTGATTCGGCCCGATGGCACCGGACAGCGAGCGATTTTGCAAGGCATTCAACTGGGATGGGGTGTGCGTTGGGCGCCAGACAGCCGACACCTGCTGTTCACGGACGCTGCTGCCGGGAGCATTCGGGTCCTAGACGTCCAGACTGGACGTACCGCGACCATCCTCGAACCTGCGGACGGTCAGTACACCGAGGCGACTCTGAGATGGGTACGCGGCACGTTGTAACGAGGTTACTGAGATCCTTCCCTTCGCCGGGAGCGCGGTCGGTGTGATCTTCCCCCAGTAATCCGCACAGCGATCCGAGTGCTTGCCCGAGCCAACAGAGCCCTAAAAATATCCTCAGGCGACTTCCGCCGCCCGCGCCGGCGTGGCCGACCGATGCTCCTGTTTCTGTTTATACATCCGGCGATCCGCTTCGGTGAGCAGCTGTTCCGCCGTCGCGCCGTCGGCCGGGAAAAGCACGCAGCCACAACTCAGCGCGACAATCTCCTCCCCGCATAAACTGCGCCCGGCTTCGCGCACGATGCGGTCAGTACGCCAACATCGCCCAAAACCCGACGTAGGCACCACGCCATTTCCAATCCAACTGGTCGACATGTACAGTTACATCGGGCCCACGGTTGCAGGAGCCGGCCTCCCCGCCGCAAAGCGCCTCCAAGTGAATCAAAACGTCTCTTGGCTGGTCAGCGGCATCCAGCATCAAGCCACCGGCACCTACAATCTAGATTCCACCTACACCTACAACAACGAGGGCAAGGTCACGGCCATGACCTACCCGACCACCACTCCCAGCTACACCGGGAACTCCCCCAACAACGTCACCGGCGCCAGCTACAATTATTCTTACGACACCATGTACCGCCTAGCCGGCATGACGACCTCGGGGAGCACGACGGTGGTGAGCGGCGTCAGCTACAACGCGGCGAATCAGATGCTCGGCATGACCTTCAACGGCGTCGCCGAAACGCGCAGCTACAACGTTCTCAACCAACTCACCAATGTGCACGCGGGCAGCGGCGTAAATCTGACCTACAACTATCCAACCGGCACCGACAACGGAAAAATCAGCTCGATGTACAACGCGGTAAGCGGCGAAACAGTGACCTACACCTACGATTCGCTCAACCGCATCGCAACGGCCGGCGGCAGCGGCTGGGGCGAAGCGTACACCTTCGACGGCTTCGGCAATCTCTATCAGAAGAACGTCACCAGCGGTTCGGGGCCGAGCCTTTCTGTCACCGTGAATTCAGGGACTAACCAGATCGCCGGCAGCTACGACGCCAACGGCAATGATCTGTCTAACGTCGGGAACGCCGTTGTTTACGACGTAGAAAATCACACCTCCGGCGCTGGATGGGCTAACGGCGCGCCCGTTTTCGATTATGCTTACGACGCGCAGGGCAAGCGCGTCTTCATGTATCCCGTAGGCACGGTGGACAGCTATGGCAATCCGATCAACTACCTGGTCGTGCTGTACTCGCCGAGCGGCCAGAAGATGGGGACGTATCAGATCAGCACCTGCGACACGACCTTCCTTTGCAGCCTGCTGGAGTCAAGCGATCAGTATTTCGGCGGACGACGCCTGGCGTCGATGGATCAGCTCGGTTCCGCCGGCACCTACTATCCGTGGGGTGAAGCGAAGGGCACGACGAATCCGCAGGACGCCTGGAGCTACGCGACGTATTGGCGGGATTCGGTAAGCGGGTTGGATTACGCGAATAATCGCTACTACTCCAATGCCTATGGCCGGTTCATGACCCCCGACCCGTATACGAACAGCGGACGGCTGAATGATCCTCAAAGCTGGAACCGGTACGCCTACACGGCGGGTGATCCCGTCAGCCGGGTAGATCCGACCGGCATGGATTGGTGCGACGTCGACTGGGGCTTATATAGCTCCCCCCCTGATTGCGTGTTGTCTGGGGGTAACACCTACCCCATCACCTTCGATACGACAGCTATCTCTTCCGCGATTGCCGCAGCCGCCGCAGCTCTCTTGGCTTGGCAACAGCAACAAACGGGTGCTGCAACGCCTTTCCCCAAATATCTGCTGGTAACGGGTGATTGCGACTATACGAGCGGCCTCACAGGTGGCCAAATCCGCCGTCGGACATATGAAGTTCTCGATCAGAATTTCCAGCCAATGGGGAATGGTATCTCGGTTCAGGAAAACATTTCCAACGTGACACCCAGTAGCAATACGATTACTGGCGGTGGTGCTTGGTCCACGGGGGAAGGCGGAGGCGCGCCGGCCGGTTCGTTCTACGACTTCTACAGTAATGGTACGAACAGCTCGCCATCGAATTCGCTGCAAACCTACACAGTTAGTTACCAAGGGGTAACTTACCCATTGATTGTGCTGGAACCCGACAATTTCACAAACAATCCAAGCACGTATAGCCAGTTCGGAACGCAAGGTATTTATTACGCGCACAACGGCGTCAAAATCGACGGATACTACATGAACCCGATTATAGGAAGTAAGAGTCCGTGCGACCCACCAACACCGGGACTGCCATGAGGGTGCGAGCACTTTGCCTTTTTTGGGCGTTAATCTCTGGGAGTTGCCAGACTAACCCGGATCTCCCATTGCGAGTCCGTCGGCTTACAACTGCTCAGATCATGAATGCCTCCCAGGTCATCCTTATCGGCACGATTCGAAGTATTCGCGTGTTCGGTCCCCAGCGCACGACGGATGCCGGGGTTAAGGTAAGAGGCTGGCGGATCGAGATCGAGCCACTCCTCTTTCTGAAGGGCCGCAGTGGCAACGGCACGCTGACATATTTCATGAACAACTTCGATCCAAACGTGGTGCAGAATGGAGACTTTGAATGGCTAATGAAAGGTGAGCGCCGAATTTTCTTTCTTCGCTCTGACGGCGAGATGCTTCGTTCGGTGGTCGACCTTTACGTAACGTCGATGGCATTCCCTCACACAGTGCCTACGCTGACAAATCGATACCCTCAAGAGTACCTCGGGCAAACCATTGCAAGACTCCTGCTGACACCGATTCCCGGCGCGACTGAGCGGGCGTTAACCAACGAGCTGCCTCAAGTCACAACGGAGGCACTCCGAAGCGCCGGCTATGCCTTTGTCGCCGGTCTCCTTCAGGATCTGCGTCAGAGCGACCTGCCTGACCTCAGAGTTGAAGCATGCCTAACCGCTTATGAACAGGTGTTTAGTGACGAATCCTGTGTCGACAAGCTAGAGGCCAGCGCTACAAATGCGGACCTTCTGCGACGGATCCGGGATGTTCGGAAACGGCGCATATATCTTCGACAAATTTGCGGCGATGCCATAGAAGCGGGCAGAGATTGTCCGCTAACCGGCTATACCTACGCAGCCGAACCGAGTGATCGCGAGAGCGTGCGAGAGTTTTACAATTTTCTGTCTCGAAATTCCGATCAAGTGCTTAAGGCTTGCGCTCAGACTCAGTTAGCCAGACTGCGCTGACCGTGAACCGCTACTACTCCAATGCCTATGGACGCTTCATGACCCCAGACCACACCACCCCCAGCTACACCGGAAGCTCCCCCAACAACGTCACCGGCGCCAGCTACAATTATTCTTACGACGCCATGTTCCGCCTAGCCGGCATGACGTCCGGGAGCACCACGGTGGTCAGCAACGTCAGCTACAACGCGGCGAATCAGTTGCTCACGATGAACTTCCCCGGAGCCAACGAAACGCGCAGCTACAATTCGCTTGGCCAGCTGATCAGCCTGTCGTCGGGCAGCGGCGTGAATCGGACGTACAACTATCCCACGGGCAACGACAATGGCAAAATCAGCTCCATGTACGACGCCGTCAGCGGCGAAACCGTGACCTACGCCTACGATTCGCTCAATCGGATGATAAGTGCATCGGATTGTAAACAGCAGAACGGGACCTGCGTCGTGCAATGGGCCGAGGGTTACACCTTCGATCCATTCGGCAATCTCACCGCCAAGGCCCTCACTGGCGGAACATCGGGGCAGAACATGACGGTCGTCGTCAATGAAACCAACAATCAGATCGGAAGCAACGACGCCAACGGCAACGCACTCTACACGAACGCCTCCGTCCCGCTGATTTACGACGTGGAAAATCACACCTCGGGCGCTGGATGGAGCAACGGAGCTCCCGTCATCAACTACGGCTACGACGCGCAGGGCAAACGCGTTTTGCTGTACTCCGGCACCAAGGACAGCAACGGCAATCCGAGCGGCTATTCGGTGGTGGCGTATTCGCCTAGCGGCCAGAAGCTGGGAATGTATCAGATCTACACGTGCAGCGACTCGGGGAGCAACCTGACCTCTCTCACTATCTGCGATTCGCTGACGACCAGCGACCAGTACTTCGGCGGTCGGCGCCTGGCGTCGATGGATCAGCTCGGTTCCGCCGGCACCTACTATCCGTGGGGCGAAGCGAAGGGGACGACGAATCCGCAGGACGCCTGGAGCTACGCGACGTACTGGCGGGATTCGGTAAGCGGGTTGGATTACGCTAACAATCGCTACTACTTGAATGCGTATGGAAGGTTCATGACCCCCGACCCGTCAAGCTCCAGTGCTGGTCCGAGCAATCCGCAGAGTTGGAATCGGTACGCGTATACTTCAGGTGACCCGGTTAATTTCCACGACCCGGGCGGGCTCATGGAGTCGCCCGTCTGTGACTTCGACGGCAATGAGGATCCCAGTTGCTTCGGTGGCGGTGATGGTAACAGCGGATTCTGCGATGCGTCTCAAGAAGACTGCGGTGACCCATGCGTCAGCGCCGAGGGGACGCCAAGTCCTGGTCCAGGTTGCCAAACTGGTGGCGTCTTTGCGCCTCCAGTATCCGGGGGCAACGGAGACAGTTTTATCTCCCCCCAGGATCGCGATTCGACCGATGCTGTCAACGATCTCGCGAAAAAAGACTGTTACGAGCTACTCGGGTTTGCGACGGCGACAGCCGCGCAAAGTTGGTTCCGAAATCACATAACATTCTCCGACGTCCACAACGGAGATCTTCAACTGAAGGGCGGTATCCCGCAAGGCTCGCCCGCACCTTCCGAGACCAATCAAATCGGCCTGATCCTCATCAACATTGACTACAACTGGGGTGACTTTTCCAAGGTAACGACCTCCACCGGGAGCATTTACAATTACTTGGCGTACCTCAACAAAGCCTATGGCTCGAACATGAATTCCGAGCAGTTGGGGACCTTTCTTATTATTCACGAGTTGCTCCACAATCGCCCTTCCCAATTTGATCCTGGTGAGGGCGTCAAGGCGGGGCAGAAAATTATCAACGACTGTCTCAAGTGAGTGGGCCTATGAGATTCGGACGGCATAAACGCACAATGATACAGCTCATTACGCTTCTGGCCCTTTGCGCCACTGCCACACTGGGTGCGCCTTCCTACTGTGCATTTGAAGTTAACATCCGAAACGCTTCGGGATCTCCATCCGCTAATGCTCCAGTCGAAATGGTTTCGGGAGGGAGGCATTTAGCGGTCGCTATGACTAACAAGCAGGGCTTAGCAAGATTTTGCGATGCGCCGTTGCAAGGTGTAGATTTCGCGGTTGGTGTGCGAGACTGCGGAGTCGTCCTTGTCAAGGGGGTCAAGCTCACATGGCCTGAGACCAGGGAGGTTTTTATCACTTACGATAATGGCCATTGCAGCGGCGAGTTGATTTTCCCGAACAGCTGCCAACTGCTCTTGCGTGTTCACGACGAGGAAGGCCGGCCTTTAGAGGGGGCTGAGATCGACTCCGGGCCTTCCACACCGAGCGTTAGCGATGACTTTGGGCGCATCTTCCTCCTGGTGAAATCTGGCGAAAATCTGGAGGGTGTATTGAAGATGGAGGGACGCGAACCAGTTCGCATTTCGGAGCATTGCGTTCGAGATGATGAACGAGATTTCGAAAAGAGCGTCGTCCTAAAGAAAGCAGGAAGATAAGGAGCCGGCCAACGGGACACCCCTTACCTACGACGTGGAGTGACCCTCCCCCGAATCCGTTCATCTGAGCATACGACAACTTTTGGCCTTCCCCAAGTAATCCGTACAGGGATCAGGGTGGTTGCCCGACCCAACGGAGCCCTATAAAGAAGCCTCACGCCACCTCAGCCGCCCGCGCCGGCGCCGCCGACCGATGCTCCTGTTTCTGTTTATACATGCGCCGATCCGCTTCGGTGAGCAGCTGCTCCGCCGTCGCGCCGTCGGCCGGGAAAAGGACGCAGCCGCAACTCAGCGCGACAATCTCCTCCCCGCATAAACTGCGCCCGGCTTCGCGCACGATGCGGTCGAAATCGCGCATGCGCTGCTCGGCGGCGGCGCGGCTCAGGTCGCCCATCACCACCACAAACTCATCGCCTCCCACCCGCGCGACGTAGTCGGAGCCGCGGCAAGCACTGGCGGAGCTGCGGGCCGATACTGCGCAGCAACTGATCGCCGGTGATGTGCCCATGCCGGTCGTTCACCCGCTTGAAGCCGTCGATGTCGCACACCACGATCCCAAGCGAGGAATCGCTCCTCGTGCAGCGTGCGATTTCGGCGTCCAAATACAGGAACAGCGCCCGCGCGTTGGGCAGGCCCGTGAGTTCGTCGACATTCGAAACGCCCTTGGCTTGTTCGTGCTTGAGCGAACTCACAATCGCAGCCGTCAGCTTGCTGCTTACCGCCTGCAACACCCGCAGCTGGTCGCGAGAATAGGCGTCCCGGTCGGAATGGTACAGCGCCAGAACGCCGATCACCGAATCGCAATCCTCCAGCGGAACCGCCAACGCCGAATTCAGCCTGCTGAAGGCCCCCGGCTTCTTCAAATACCCCGGTTCCACCGACGGATTCCCGTTCACGATCGGCTTGCGGCTCTCCGCCACCCAACCCGACAGCCCCTCGCCAACCGGAATGGCCAGCGACGAAAACAGCCGCGCGTCTTCGCCGGTCACGTAGGCCGGCACCAGCACTTTGCCTTGCACCAGGTAAACCACCAGCGAATCGTAGGGCGCCAGCAGCTTGATGCGCCCGGCCAGCAGCGACAGCGTGTCGCTCAGACGCAACGAATTTCCCACCGCCTGCGCCAGTTCATACAGCGACTGAACTTCCTGCCGCGCCGCCGCGATATCGCCCAACGGATCGCCGCTGCCGCTTGGGGTCGACGCGCTCTTGACCACCGGCGCCGCCACCTTTTCGAAACCCGCCGCGGGCGCTTCGCCGCGTTCCACCTTGATGTCGGTGGAAAGCGTCCCCAGCGACTTCACCGAGTCGCCCTTGTGAGCCATCGCCTCGAACTCGCGATAGCGCCGTTCCAGCACCGCCACCACGCGCGGATCGAAGGCCTTGCCGGAATCCTTCAACACCACCTGCATGGCCTCGTCCAGCGGCAGCGCGCGCCGATACTGCCGGTCCGACGCCAGCGCGTCCAGGCAGTCCACAGCGGCCAAAATGCGCGCCCCGATCGGAATCTCCTCGCCCTTCAGCCCATCCGGATAGCCTGCGCCATTCCATCGCTCGTGATGCGACCGGACAATCGGCGCCACCGCGTAGGGGAATTCCACGCGCTCCAGGATCTCGGCCCCCACCACCGGATGGATCTTCATCTTGTCGAACTCTTCCGGTGTCAACTTTCCAGGCTTGGAGATGATGTGCTCGGGAACAGCCAGCTTCCCGATGTCGTGCAGCAGCGACGCGGCCTGCAGCGCTTGCATTTCTTCGGCGCCCAGTCCCAGCTCCTTGCCGGTTTCCATGGCGTAGACCTGCACGCGCTGCAAATGGTCGTGCGTGGTATGGTCCTTGGCGTCGATCGCCAGCGCCAGCGCCTCAATCGTTCGCAAATGCAGCGCGGCCATTTGTTCGGCGTGTACCTTGTCCGCTTCCAGCCGGCCGAAGTACAGCCGGTAAGAGCGATAGATCACTTGCACCACCGGCAAAATTCCTAGCGCCGTAAACCATCCCAGCCAGCGGCTCACATAGCCCATGCCGGCCACTAGAGTCGCGCCCACTAGATAATAGGGGAAACACCAGAAGTAGCATTCCCGCCACAAAGTCCACGGCGACCGATTCTCGGTCAGCGCGATCACGATCGCGACCGCGCCTGTATTGGTCAGGAACAGGACGATGGACGCCATCATCAAGCGCCCGATCACACCAACATCGGGATTGTTCAAAAACGCGAGATGGTAGGTGAAATAGGCCGCCGAGAAGGCCAGCGCCGAGTCGGCGACATTGAACGCTACCTGGATCCAGTTGGGACGTTTTTCCGGCTTCCAGTAGCACTGCGCCAGCGCCGCCGCGACGCCAGAAACCAGCACTTCTGGTAGCGAAAGCTGCGCTACAGCGGCTAAAACGAACACAAAATGCACCGAAACGGCGCCTGTAACGCCCGGTAAACGCACTTTTAGACCGGAAGTCCCCAGGGTGACCGCGAAGAAGACCAGGAACCGGACCAGGTTATCTGTATGAAAACCCGCGAGTTCGTAGGCCAGCAGGGATAATCCCGCCAGCAGGACAGCCGTGATGTAAGTTTTGGCTTTCCCGTTCAAGTGCCGCCGACCCGCAATCTTAGTATCGACCTCCTAAGATCGGCAGTAACGGGCAAAAGTTTTAATGGATTTCGTACCTTAAGTAACGGTTAGACAAGGGTTTGCCCTTAGTACTTGAAGGGTTACTGTACTGCTATTTCTTGCCGGCCTGGGCCGGAATCGCGTCGCCCAGGTTCATGGAACCGCCGCCTTCGCTGACGTAATTGATGTTCCAACCCGGGATTTCGACTTCGACGTCGCCTTCCACCACGCACTGGCAGCCCAGGCGCGATCGCAACGTCAGGCCGGGGGCCATTTGGAGACGGTCGCCTTCTTCGTCCTCGTCCATTTCGGAAAGGTTCTCCATGCCCTTGGTAACGATGACGTGGCAGGTGGTGCAGGCGCAGTTGCCGCCGCAGGCGTGTTCCAGGTGGATACCAAAGTTGAGGCAGATGTCGAGAAGCGATTCGGGCTTTCCGTGTTCGTGATAGGGAAGCTTTCCGGACTCAAACTCGACGGTCTTGCCGTCAATCGTAACCTTTGGCACATCCCATTATAACGTGTGCATACTGAGAAGACGTGTTTCATTCCATCGAAAAAGCAGTCCTGGACCGCCTGGTGCGCTTTATTGGGGGCAAGTGGGCCAAGTCGGTTCCGATAACCGTGGAGGAACCCAAGCAATCCTCTTTTGGAGAGCTGGCTATTCCAGTGGCGTTTCAATTGGCGCGGCAACTAAAGCAAGCTCCGCAGGCCATCGCGAAGGAGATTGTCGAGCAGATAGGCCCCATTCCCGGCGTGGCGCTGGACATTGCCGGCGGCTACATCAACGTGCGATTCGATCGCGGGGTCTATGGTTACGGAGTGCTGCAGGGCACCGGCGAGGCGCGCGAGACAGACGCCGGGGAAGATCATTGTCGAGCACACCAATATCAATCCCAACAAGGCCGCGCATATCGGACACTTGCGCAATGCGGTGCTGGGCGACACATTCGTGCGCATGCTCCGTGCGGGCGGGCGGGTGGTGGAAGTGCAGAATTACATCGACAATACGGGCGTGCAGGTGGCGGACGTGGTGGCGGGGTTCCATTTTCTGCGAAAGATGTCTTACGAAGACGTTGTGAAACTGATGCACAGCGTGAGATTCGATTACTACTGCTGGGATCTTTATGCCGAGGTTTCAGCCCATCCTGAGTTGAAGGAATGGCGGCAAGTGACGCTGCACGCCATTGAGCATCGGGAAGGCGAACTCGTGCACCTGGCATCGAAAGTGAGCGAGACCATCGTCGGCTACCACCTGAACACCATGGCCAGGCTGGGCGTGGGCTACGACCTGCTTCCGCGCGAGAGTGACGTGGTGTGGCTGAAATTTTGGGAGACCGCGTTCGAGCAGCTGAAAGAACGCAAGGCGATTTATTTCGAGACCGAGGGCAAGAACAAGGGCTGCTGGGTGATGCCCGCGAGTGCGTTCAAGGAACAGACCGGCGAAGATACCGACGACAGCAAAGTGATTGTGCGCTCGAACAACACGGTCACCTATGTCGGCAAAGACATCGCGTATCAGCTCTGGAAATTCGGCCTTCTGCAGGGGAAAGACTTCTACTACCAGCTATGGACGGACAAGGGCGTCTACATCACTACGGCCGAGCCGCAGCCGCGTATCGACCGCGAATTCGGGCGCGGCGAATCGGTTTTTAATGTCATCGACTCGCGCCAGTCGTATTTGCAGGATGTAGTGGTGGCGGGGTTGCGCGCGCTGGGCTATAACGAACAAGCCGACCGATCCACGCACTTTTCCTACGAAATGGTGGCGCTGACGCCGGGAACCTGTGTGGAGCTGGGGATCGAACTTTCGGAAGAAGACAAGAAGAAAGCGTACGTCGAGGTGTCGGGGCGCAAGGGGCTGGGCGTCAAGGCGGATGATTTAATCGACAAGCTGATCGAGAAGGCGTTGGAGGAAGTAGACTCGCGGCACCCGGAAGCTCCCGCAGATGAACGGAAGAAGGTGGCGACGCAGATCGCAATCGGCGCGCTGCGCTATTTCATGCTGAAGTTCACGCGCAATTCGGTGATCGCTTTCGATCTGCGGGAGGCGCTCAGCTTTGAGGGCGATACCGGGCCGTACGTGCAATACACGGCGGTGCGGGCGGGCAATATTTTGCGCAAGTTGGCCGAGCGCGGGGAGGCGCTGCCCGATTTCGCGAGGGAACTGGATCAGGCGGCAATCGCGCGGCAGCTGGCTTCTGAAGATTTTTGGCAGTTGCTTTTGATGGCGTCGAAGTCGGATTCGGCGATCGAGCGGGCGATCGCATCGGGTGAACCGGCGCACGTAGCGAAGTATGCGTTTCAGCTGGCGCAGGCGTTCAACAATTTCTATCACGGCTATCAGGTGTTGAGCGAAGAGAATCGGGAAAAGCGAGTGTTTCTGCTGTGGATGACCGATTACGTCCGCGGCCAACTGGAGCGCACGCTTGGTGTGCTTGGCATCACGGTGCCTGAATATATGTAGGTTGACAGCCCGGTGTTTCGCAGGTAGCGTACAGGTATGACGATTCATCTAAAACCTGAGCTGGAAGCGCTGATCCAAGAAGACGTGGAACGCGGCCCGTACCAGTCCGTTGATGAATTTGTCGCGCAGGCGGTTCGGCTGCTACATGAACAGGAACGATGGCTGGCTGATAATCGCGCCGATATCGCGGCGAAGATTGAACAGGGCTTTGCGCAAGCCGAGCGAGGTGAACTCCTCGATTCCGTGGAAGTTCGTGCGCATTTGAATAAACGCAAGCAGGAATGGATCGATCAGAATAACCGCGAATGACCGACTACCGGTTCACGCCGGAAGCGGAAGACGATCTGTTCGAGATCTGGTGCTACATCCCTCGCGATAGTGTGGCTGCCTTCGCAATGCCCTCTGATGCGGGTGGACTAAACTTGGTTTGTGTCCTTTACGGTCGTTCCTCTTCAGGGCCTTGGTCTGCCAACAGGTAGCACGATTCCGTTTGGCACGAAATTCGTCCTTCAAGATGTTCCGGAATGGCTGAAGCAAGACGAGAACTACTTGAAGGATCTCAGCCGGCAGGAACGGCGCGACACATTAGATGCAAAGCAGGCCCTCATCTCTGAATATTACGCGAATTCGTTCGGCTATCCCGATCCTGACTGGACCGGGCAACGGCCGAAGGGTATTCAAGACCTGCGACTCCAATCCGCGATTCTCGCGAATTTGTCGATTTGGCTCATTCAGCCAACCCCTATTCGCTTCACCATTGCATTCCATGCCCTTACGCATCTCGAAGGCAGAGAGATTGATCCGCCGCTCATCATGCAAAGCCCCCGTGAGCCACCGCTTTGGTGTCATCGTCGCGATGGATCAAACCCGATTCTTCCACGGCATCTGATAAAAGCGGCGAGGCTGTTTGAGCGCCTTACCCTTGTTCCGAGGAAGAACGACGTCTGGGCGGCACTTCGCGCTTTCTGGGCTGCTCTCGCCTCGTTCCAGCCAGATTACCGATACCCCCTGTTCTGGCAAGGGATTGAATCCCTATTCGGATCGGACAAGACCTGGAAAGTTAGCCCGCGGATTCGAGATCGCCTGTCCTACTTCCTCGCTGACACTCCCGCGATGCGGGAGAAAATCTGCGATATGGTCGAGGCCTGTTATCAGACACGCTCCGAAATCGTCCACGGCCGCTGGAACGAAGGACCAGAACTGGAAGATCGCATATACGAAACCGAGGGCATCGTGCGAACTGTCGTTCGACACATCGCGGACAAGCCCGGCATGCTTGGCGCGTTCCTCTCTCCGAAACGAGACGATTTCCTCGATGCTTGGGTACGCTCGAAATCTTTGACTCCTCCGCCGCTTCCCTGATCTGCGCGACCTAGACCCCGGGGTACTGTTTCGGTATTCGCGCATCGGATCCCGCTGCAGGCAAGTACTTACCGAAGGCGACTGCCTCGCCTGCCTTCAGCGTCTACAATAGAAATAAATGCCACAATCGAATAGCTTTGGTGCTGCTTCGACGCTTACGGTCGGGGGCAGCCAATACAAGTACTACGCGCTGCAAGCCCTCGCAGAAGCGCGGTGTGAACGTTTCCCGCATTCCTTATTCCATCAAGATCCTGCTCGAAAACCTGCTGCGCACCGAGAACGGGGCGACCGTGAAGGCGTCGGATATCGAGTATGTCGCGGCGTGGAAAATCGGCGCGCAGGCGCAGGAGATCAACTTCAGTCCGGCGCGCGTGCTGCTGCAAGACTTCACCGGCGTGCCCTGCGTGGTGGATCTGGCTGCCATGAGAGACGCCCTGCGCGCGATGGGCGCCGATCCGAAGCGGGCGAATCCACTGATCCCGGCGGATCTGGTGATCGATCACTCGGTGCAGGTGGATGAGTACGGCACCGCCGCCGCTTTTGGCGTCAACGCGCTGCTTGAATTCCAACGCAACCAGGAGCGCTATGCGTTTCTGCGCTGGGGCCAGAAGGCGTTTCAGGATTTTCGCGTGGTCCCGCCCGATACCGGCATCGTGCATCAGGTGAATCTGGAATATCTGGCGCCTGTCGTTTTCACCGATCGCAGACAATCGCCGGTGCTGGCGTATCCCGACACGCTGGTCGGAACCGATTCGCACACCACGATGATTAACGGACTGGGCGTGGTGGGCTGGGGCGTGGGCGGCATCGAAGCCGAAGCCTGCATGCTCGGCCAGCCTATTTCGATGCTGCTGCCGGAAGTGGTGGGGTTCAAGCTGAAAGGCAAATTGACGGAAGGCTGCACCGCGACCGATCTGGTGCTGACCGTGACGCAGATGCTGCGCAAGAAGGGCGTGGTCGGGAAGTTCGTCGAGTTCTATGGACCCGGCGTGGCTGCCCTGCCTCTGGCCGATCGCGCGACCATTGGCAACATGGCGCCCGAGTATGGCGCGACCATTGGGTTCTTTCCCATCGATCACCAGACGCTCGATTATTTGCGGCTGTCGAATCGGTCCCCGGAACAGATCGCGCTGGTGGAAGCCTATGCCAAGGCGCAGGGGTTGTTCTTGACGCCAGAGTCGCCGGATCCCGAATATTCGGATTCGCTGGAGTTGGATCTGGGGACGGTGGTTCCTTCCATGGCGGGTCCCAAGCGGCCGCAGGATCGTATTAATCTTCCGGATGTAAAGAAGAATTTCCTCGATACTTTAACGGCGGCACAGAAGTCGGCTGAGATCGCAACCAATGGCTCCAAGTCGACCATTCAGGACGGGTCAGTCGTGATCGCCGCCATCACTAGTTGCACTAATACTTCGAATCCGTCGGTCATGATCGCGGCCGGATTGTTGGCGAAGAAAGCGGTGGAGCGGGGGCTAAGGACCAAGCCGTGGGTGAAATCGAGCCTGGCGCCGGGATCGAAGGTCGTTACCGATTATTTGAACGATGCGGGACTCACGCCGTACCTGGAGAAATTGCAATTCAATTTGGTCGGCTACGGCTGCACCACTTGCATCGGCAACAGCGGGCCGTTGCCTGAGCCGGTGGCGGACGCAGTGCAAAAGGGCAAACTGACGGTTGCGGCAGTGTTGAGCGGGAATCGCAACTTCGAAGGCCGCATTAATGCGCTGGTGCGCGCGAATTATCTGGCGTCACCGCCGCTGGTGGTGGCCTACGCGCTGGCGGGGCGCGTGGACATCGATCTCGCGACCGAACCGATCGGGTCGGATGAAAACGGCAGGGGCGTATACCTGAAGGACATCTGGCCGACGACCGAGGAAGTGCAGTTGGCGGTGAAGAAATCGGTGCGCGCCGAGATGTTCCAGAAGCAATACTCGGAAGTGTTCCAGGGCGACGAACGCTGGAACTCGGTGAAAGTGCCGACGGGCGATCAATACGATTGGTCGGATAAATCGACTTACATCCGCAAGCCGCCGTATTTCGACAACATGGTGGACCCGGCGACTTCGGTGCAGGATTTCTCGGGCGTGCGGGTGCTAGCCGTGCTGGGCGATTCGGTGACCACCGATCATATTTCGCCCGCCGGGAACATTCCCGCCGACAGCCCGGCCGGCAAATTCCTGATCGCGCAAGGCGTAAAGCCGGGCGATTTCAATTCATATGGCGCGCGCCGCGGTAATCATGAAGTGATGGTGCGGGGAACGCTGGCGAATATCCGGCTTCGCAACCAGCTCGCGCCGGGAACGGAAGGCGGCTGGACGACGCATGTTCCGTCGGGCGAGAAGATGTTCATCTACGACGCGTCGGTGAAATACCTGGCCGAGGGCACGCCGCTGCTGATTATTGCGGGCAAGGAGTATGGGTCGGGATCGTCGCGCGATTGGGCGGCGAAAGGCACGCTATTGCTGGGTGTTAAGGCCGTGATTGCGGAGAGCTTCGAGCGCATTCATCGCTCGAATTTGGTTGGGATGGGCGTGCTGCCGATGCAGTTTCTGCCGGGGGAGAATCGGGAGACGCTGGGATTGACGGGATTGGAAGAGTATTCGATTACTGGGGTGGCGGAAGCGATTGCGAAAGGCGCCAAGGCGCATGTGCGGGCGGGCGAGAAAACATTTGAAGTTTTAGTCCGGATCGACACGCCGCAGGAAGCTGAGTATTATCGCAACGGCGGAATCTTGCCGTATGTGGTGCGGCAGTTGGCGGCCAGAGTTTGACCGACTCCCTTCGGTCGCGGCTCGGTAAAGCGCATTTGCTCATTCTGAGCCGCGCGCGTAGCAAGCGGTTTTAATCCAGGACGCGGACGAATTCGGCCAGGATGCGGTATTTTTCGTCTTCGGGGTCCAGGTCCCAAGATGGATATTCGGGATTGAGCGATTCCAGTGTGATGGTCTTCTGGCCCTGCGTGGTGTCGCTTCGATAGCGCTTGACGGCATAACGATTGTTGCCTGCGGCATCGAGCTGTTCGGCCAGTATCAGCCGGCCGGTGCGCGATCCCACCACGCCGTAACGAAAAACGCATAGGGAGCCATCCGGGATGGTCGGCTCCATGGAATGGCCCGCGATTTGGGCCACGAACATCTCGGGACTGAGGCGCAAATCCTCGGGCGCTTCCATCCAGCCTTCTGCGGTGATTTCTTCGTTCTCGAGAAACTTTCCCGCGGCGGCCTGGAGCGAATAGCGCGGGAGATGGGTTCGGAATTCGAGCACGTTGCTCTGGACGTTTTTCAGATAGAGCCGGTCCAGAGTGCGGCCGAAGTCGTCCACCAGAACTTCTTCGCGATCGGTAACACGGATGAAATTGGACGCGGTTGATTCGAGATATTCGAACAGCTTCTCGGCGCCCTGCTCTTGGACTTTTTGCGCGAGATCGGCCGCCAGAGCGTTTAGAACGTCCAGGTCTTCTTCGGCACAGAAAGAGTCCAAGTCCCGCCGGAAGCGCAGAAGCAACGAGTCGGTTTGGGGATCTTGCAAGAGGACGCCGAGAACCACCAGACCTTGTTCCGCAGTCTCGGTCTGCACGATACAATACTTGCCCAACCGGGTTTGAGTCGCGATGGAGGTGGGCATAGGCTCAGTAGGGCTTATCGGTCAATTGCGGGGAACTATGGAACGCCAAACGGGTAATATCCCTTGCGGGCGCGCACCTTCACGTTGCCGATACCCACCTTGACCTCGATATTCCGGAACTGCTTCTTGGCGTCGGTGGAGTTCGGAATGTAGCGGATGATGTATTGCGTAGTGACCTCGCCCACCACGGCTTCGACGGCGCGGTACATGCCGTTGGCCAGCTCGGCGGCGTACATGCCGGTGCCGACTTTGAGCGCGTAATTTCCCTCGTCGGACGGTGTAGACAGGTACCCGGCGACGTCTTTGTACACATTTTGTAGCGGGTATTCAACGCGCCCGCCGGTTTCTTCGGCCAGACGAGTCAAATTCTTCTCGCCGTCGCTTCCGAATCCGAAGGCTACGGTGCTTACGCCATAAATGGTCACCAGGTTGCGCTGCGCGATCTCAAGCGCTTCGTCCAGCGTCTTCTTGCTGGCGTTATCGTGGCCGTCGCCGATGACTACCAGAACGCGGCGCGGCTCAATGGGCTCGCCCTGAATCAGCTTGCGGCTGGTGCAGGCCATATAAATCGCGTCGTAGAGGGCCGCCCCGCCGCTGGGCTTCACCTTTTGGAGTTTCTGCACCATGGGCTCGGGATCGGTATTGGTGTCGATCATCAGCTCCGCGCCATTGGAATAACCGATCAGGTAGCCGCTGAATTTTGGATTGTCCCCCGGGATCAGGTTTTGCACCAGCTCGACGGCGGCGTCCTGATAGCTCTTCCAATGCAGGCGGCTGGAGTTGCTCAAATCCACCAGGAAGCCGACCACCACGGGCTGGCTGCGCTCGCGGGTGAAGAACTGGATCTCCTGCTGCTTGCCTTCGTCGAAGATGGTGAAATCTTTTTGATCCAGATCGGTTACGAAGCGGCCCTTTTCGTCGGTGACGGTGATGGGAACGATGACTTCGTTCACCTGGACTTTGATGGGGGCAGGGCCTGGAGGCTGGTTACTAGTGGCTGGTTCCGGTTTCGGTGCTACCGGCGCGGTTGACGACTGCGCGAGTAAAGAAATCCCGATCAAAACCAAAAGCGAGAGCCGCAGGTACATGATTTGCCTTGCTCTGATTATAGAGCAGAAGGGACACAGCATCCAGGGGAAGGTATTTGGAGCATGGCTTATAACTGCCTTGTAACGTTAGCGATATTCGTTTACACTGTAAACGTTTGAAGAAACCCGCACCGGGGACCGGCTGGTGAGGACTGTCGAAGCCGCCGGTTCCGGTGCGGTCAGGATCTAGCGTCGGCACGTCTGGCTGGAAACTAACTTTCAGCTCCATCGGGTGGGGCCCGCGTCCTGCTATCCCCGCCACGACCGCCAAACGCCGCCGAAACCATTCCGAAATGAGTAACGGATCGGTTTTATGGGAAGCGACCCAAAAAAAACCCCTCTGTTGCAACTCGCCAGTCAGAGCCCCGAGCGGTTGCAAATCTCTCAAGCACCTGGTTCCCGCAAGCACGCCGTTCACCAGCCCGCTTATGACCCCGTCCCACGCGTTGCAAGCAGAGGGCAGGTTTCAAAGGTCACTTCATCAATTCGGTCCTCAAAGTGCACGCTGCCGGCCACCCGTTCCTCCTTTGTTTTCACAATGCTTGGAATATTCTTTGGGGCGGCAAGCTGCCAGGACTGTGTCAGTGTGACACAATTGGTGATCGGTAATTGGTTGTTGGTTCTTAGTTGTTGGTTGTTGGCAAGAATCCGTGCAACCTGGAACCAGCCACCAGGAACCGAACACCAGCAACCGCCTATGCGCTTTACGATTGTGTCCTGCCTTTTGCTCATGGTCGCCGCTACGCAGGCGCAGGATGATGAGTTTCGGGTTTATACGGAGCATCCGCGCCTCATTCTCACACCACAACGGCTCCGGCTGCTAAAGCGCGAGCGGGAGCGCGAGTCGCGCCGCTGGCGGCAGTTTGATTTGTTGGTGAAGGGGTCGGCTTCCCAGCCTGAACCTGGCTTCGCGCTGGCTCTGTACTATGCCGTCTCGGGCGAAGCCGCAGCCGGGAAGAAGGCCATCGAATGGGCGCTGGGGCCAGGGCAAGATTTGCGCCAACTCGCCCTGGTGTACGATTGGTGCCAGCCGGTTCTCAGCGCCAAAGAGGCGGCGGGTCTAGAAGCCAAGATCCGCGGCTTCATTCAGACTCACCCGGGCAAGGAGCCGGCGGCCCAGCGCGATCGCATTCTGGCTCTGATTGCCACCGCCGATGACAGCCAGCATTCCGAGGAAGCTCCGTTGGAACAAGCGGTGCGGCAATGGTGGCGCAGCGAGTATGCCCCTTTGCTGGGGGACGGGCGGGCCACTCCGCAACTCCCGGATGTTTACCCGCTCCTAGAAACTCTGCACGCCATCCGCGACAACTTGAAGATCGATCTGCGCGACGCAGCTCCGGGCTACTTCGCGCATCTGCCTAAGATTCTCGTGATCGGAAACTACCCGGCTCCCTACCGCGCGCCGGAGAACGAATTTCGGATTCCGATGAATCCGGACTCGGGCCGCATGGATTCAAACCAGGCCCCGCCCGATCTGAACCGGGCCGCACTGGCGCGGGCAGCCGGGCTGAGCATGGTGGCGTACGATACCAACGGTTTGGAGAATCAGTTCCTGCAGGGCTGGCTGATCCAGGATCGTTTCTCGCTGATGACGCCCTTCGGCGCGCCCTACGAGTTCTTGTGGGCCAATCCTTACCAGCCGGGTCTCAGCTACTTTCAGCTTCCGCTGGTGTTTCATGACGAGAACTCTGGAACGTTGTTTGTCCGCTCGGCTTGGGATGAGGACGCCGATTGGTTCGGGCTGTATGGAGGCGAGGCGGAATTATTTCGGGAAGGCCGGATCACGGTGGTCAGCCAAGGTAGTACGGCTCCCAAGCCGGTCGAAATCGGGGACACCAGTGTCATCTTTGGAAAGGCCCCGGTTCAATTTTCAACGGAAGGCGGGATGGCTCTGGTGATTGGTTTGAAGCCGCAGCATCCATATCTGGTCGAGACGGACGACGAGGAGATGCGAGAGATGACGACCGATCGAGCGGGCACTCTGGTGCTTGATTACCCCTCCAGCCGGACGGCCGGCGTACGGATCCACGCTCCGGAAAGCGAGGGGAATCTTGGAAAAGGCGGAGCGTGACTTCTTGCTGCTGTATCTCGCCGCCAGCCGGGAACGCCTGGTGGAGACGGTGGAGGGATTGAGAAAAGAGCAGCAGCGCTTTCGTCCAGGCCCGGACCGCTGGTCGGCAGCCGATTGCGTGGAGCACGTTTCCATTGTGGAGAAGGCGGTCCTGAAGAAGATCCAGGCGCTGGTGCTGGAGCCGCCGCAGATTCCGCCCGAGGCCGCGGTGCCGGACGATTTGGTGCTCTCGCGGATCCCCAACCGGCTGACGCGGCGCATGGCGCCCGAGGAAACGCTGCCAGGCCGGCGCTGGACGGATTTCGCGGTGGTGCTGCGCAAGTTTGAAGCCGCTCGCGAGCACAGTTTGCGCTTCGCAGCCGTCACCCAAAGGGACCTGCGCGGGCATTTTTTCGCGCATCCATGTTTAGGCGAATTGGACTGCTACCAGTGGCTCTTGTTTTTGGGGGCGCATGCGGAGCGGCATGCGCGGCAGGCAGAGGAAGTGCTGACCGATCCCGACTTTCCTCGCGACGCGAAGGCGGCGACCGCGTAATCCTACTTGATTTCGAGGACTTCTTTTTCTTTGGCCTTCACGGCCTGATCCAGCTTCGCGATATAGCTGTCGGTTAGTTTCTGGATCTCATCCAGGGCACGACGTTCGTCATCCTCGCTGATGAGCTTGTCCTTGAGCAGCTTCTTGATGTGTTCATTGCTATCGCGGCGGACGTTGCGCAACGACACCCGGTGATCCTCCGCGATATGGTGCACCTTCTTGACCAGATCCTTGCGGCGCTCCTCGGTGAGGGCGGGAATGGGAACGCGAATCAGCTTTCCATCGTTGGATGGATTCAGCCCCAGGTCGGACCCGCGAATGGCTTTCTCGATGATCCCGATTTGCGACACGTCCCAGGGCTGCACGGTGATCAGGGAGGGTTCCGGCACATGCAAAGTGGCCAGCTGATTGAGAGGCGTGAGCGTTCCGTAATAGTCCGCCCGCACGTTGTCCATGAGGCTGACCGAAGCGCGGCCGGTGCGCACGCCCGCCATGTCGTGCTGCAAAGCGGACAAGACTTTGTCCATCCTGGATCGGGCGTTGGAGTCGACTTCCTTTACGTTTTGAAAGTCGCCGTGAGCGATTGGAGTGCTGGTTGGAGGTTCGTTTTTCATAGCGGCCTAATGAATGAGTGTACCAATGGGTTCGCCCATCGACATACGCATTATATTGCCGAACACGTTCAAGTTGAAAACCACGATGGGGAGCTGGTTGTCGCGGCACATCGCGACCGCGGAAGCATCCAGCACCTTCAGCGCTTTGGCCAGGACATCGTAGTAGGTGATTTCCGGATACAACACGGCGTCGGAGTGGCGCAGCGGATCTTTATCGTACACCCCGTCCACGCGCGTGCCTTTGGCGATGACGTCGGCGTGAATCTCGAGGGCGCGCAGGGTGGCCGCCGTGTCGGTTGAGAAATAGGGGTTCGAAGTGCCGGCCGCGAATACCACAATGCGGCCTTTTTCCAAATGCCGGATGGCCCGGCGGCGGATATAGGGTTCGGCCACCTGATGGATCTGGATGGCAGTCATGACGCGGGTTGGAACGCCGGCTTTTTCGAGCGCGTCCTGAAGCGCCAGGGCATTGATGACCGTGGCCAGCATGCCCATGTGGTCGGCCGCGACGCGGTCCATGTTCATGGCCGCCGCGGCTACGCCGCGGAAGAAGTTTCCGCCGCCCACTACCAGCCCGATCTGAACTCCGGTGCGGGCTACTTCGGCGATCTCTTCGGACAAGCTTTTCACTCGCGCCGGATCGATGCCGAAAGAACTACCGCCGGCCAGAACCTCGCCGCTCAGCTTGAGAACAATGCGCTGGTATTTAGGCATGTCGTGGGGCGGTCCTCCGGACCGCTTCCGGCGCCCTCGCCGGAACTGCACTGGTAGAACTCTCCGTGGAGCACAACCGGACCCGGGGGTCCGGCGCGGACGAGGGCGTCCGCCCCACATACGCCTAATCCGACGGAGCCGATTTCTCGGCGGTCTCTTCGATGAGCGCGGCTTCACCCACCTTGAAGCGGACGAAGCGCGAGATGGAAATGTTCTCGCCTAATTTGGCGATGGCCGCTTTGATCAAATCACCGACGGTGGTGGCGTTGTCGCGGATGAAGGGCTGCTCGTAGAGACAAATCTCCTCGTAAAATTTCGCCATGCGTCCGTCAGCGATCTTGTCGACCATCTTCTCCGGCTTGCCTTCCTGCAAAGCGCGGGCGCGCTGGATTTCGCGCTCTTTATCCAACACGTCGGCGGTGACGTCTTCCTTGCGGATGAATTGCGGATCGGCGGCGGCCACCTGCATCGCCAGGTCCTTCACCAGCTGCTGGAAGTCATCGGTGCGAGCGACGAAATCGGACTCGCAGTTCACCTCCACCAGCACGCCCAGCTGCGAGCCGGGGTGAATATAGCTGCCGATGATGCCCTGCCGCGTGGTGCGCGTAGCTTTATTCCCGGCCTTGGTGATGCCGGCCTTGCGCAGAATGATCTCGGCTTCCGGAAGATTGCCCTTAGCTTCGATGAGGGCTTTCTTGCACTCCATCATGCCCGCGCCGGTCCGGTCGCGAAGCTCCTTGACTAATTTCGCACTGATTTCCATGGTTTCATTCATTTCGTTACACTACTCTTCCTACTTGCGCCACAGAACCGACGCGATTCGCGCCGGTTATTCCAGCGTATGCGAGCTGGTGGTGACTTCTTCGCCCGCTTCGGTTCCCGGACCCTTGCGTGGCAGGGTCATGGAGGGCAGATCGTCCTCCGAAAGCCCTTCCGACATCAGCTGATCCAGTTGCTGAGGATCGAACTGCGTGTACTCGGGGATCTCCTCGGCCGGCGTTTCGTCGGTGATGATCTTTTCGGCGGCGAAATCCTGTTCGGTGGCCAAAGCCCGTCCTTCGATCACCGCGTCGGCGACCTTGGTGGTGAACAGGCGAATGGCCCGCAACGCGTCGTCGTTGCCGGGAATGACGTGATCCACTTCGTCCGGATCGCAATTGGTATCCACCACCGCGACCACCGGAATGCCCAGCCTGCGGGCTTCCTTCACCGCGATGGCTTCTTTGTTGGAATCCACCACGAACAGCACGTCCGGCAGGCCCTGCATATCCTTGATGCCCGCCAGATTCTGCTGCAGATGTTTGCGCTCGCGCTCCAGGCGGCTGGCTTCCTTCTTGACGCGGCCTTCGTAACCGGCGCCTTCGGCGGCCATGATATCCAGTTCTTTGAGACGCTTGATGGACTTTTGCACGGTCAGCATGTTGGTGAGCAAACCGCCCAGCCAGCGCTGATTGACGTAATACTGGCTGCAGCGCGTGGCCTCTTCGGCGATGGCTTCCTGGGCTTGCCGTTTGGTTCCCACAAACAGGACGGTCTTACCTTGCGCGGCCGCTTCCGCCACATAGCGCATGGCGTCCTTGAACAGCTTCAGGGTCTTTTGGAGATCGATGATGTAGATTCCGTTACGTTCGCCAAAGATGTACTCCTTCATCTTTGGATTCCAGCGCTTGGTCTGGTGCCCGAAGTGAACGCCTGCTTCGAGCAATTCCTTCATGGAAATTGATGGCAAACTGCCTCCTTAGTTACCGGGTTATTGATTCGCCCGATCGCAACCGCGCACACGGCCCAAAGCGGAATTTGTGTGCGCCGGTCGAAACCGGCCGTTTACTCATGGCGTTCACACCAGTGTGAACGCGGCACGCACGAGTGCGTGCGCCACTTAGCGCTTGGAGAACTGGAACCGTTTACGAGCGCCCTTTTGTCCGTACTTCTTGCGCTCGCGCGAGCGCGGGTCGCGGCTCAGCAATCCCAGCTGCTTCAACTTCGGACGCAGCTCCAAATTAAACTCGAGCAGCGCGCGGGCAATGCCCAAACGCGCGGCGCCAGCCTGACCGTTGGGTCCGCCGCCATCCGCCAAAATAAGGATGTCGAACTTGTCGGCAACTTCGGTGGCGAGCAGCGGCTGGCGGACCAAAGCCCGCGCCGCTTCGTTGACGAAGTAGCTATCGAAGGGCCGACCGTTGACCGTAATCTGGCCTTTGCCGGATCGCAAAAAAATGCGCGCGACCGCAGTTTTGCGGCGCCCTGTTCCCAAATATTGGACTATTCCTGCCACTCAGATACCTTCCTTGCTGCTAGCTGTTGGGTGGAGGGTCGACGCAGGAGGGAGAAACATTCTGACCATTTACAGCTTAGACAACGCCACCGGCTGTTGCGCCTGGTGGGGATGCTTGTCCCCTGCATAAACCTTCAACTTGCGGTACATTTGCTTTCCGAGCTTGTTCTTCGGGAGCATTCCCGCGATTGCGTGCTCGATCATTTTCTGGGGGCGCGTGGCGCGCATCTGGACCGCGCCTACTTCGGTGAGCCCGCCCGGGTACCCGGAATGGCGGCGATAGAGTTTCTGTTCTTCCTTGCGGCCCGTGAGTTTCACCTTCGCCGCATTGATGATAATCACATGATCGCCCGTGTCCAGAAAAGTGGTGTAGGTGGGCTTGTGTTTGCCCATCAGGATGAGTGCCGCGGCGCTGGCAATTCGGCCGAGCACTTGATCGGCGGCATCGACAACGTGCCACTGGCGCACGATTTCCCCGGGGGACGGAATATGAGTTTTCATAAAGACAGACCTGCTCTGTTCGAGACCCTTGGTCAATTTAGGTTACCGAATTGGGGGCGGGGGTGTCAAACGGGGGGTGTTAGTGGCTGGTTGTTAGTGGTTGGTTATTGGTTGGTGGTCAAATCGAGGGTCGCTGTCTCGCCCTCCTGGACTGTGATTTCACTGCCGGGGTCTTCGCCAGCGGACACCCGGTATCTTCCAGGCGGCAACCCATCGAATTTGAAGCGCCCATCCGGCGGCACCGGTCGAGACCCCGATAACACCTTGTCGTCCAGATTGCGGCATGCGACGGTCGTCCCCGGCGGCGCCGTTCCACGAATGCTCGCGGTATTGGCGCTGAGTACGATCTTGAGCGTGTCCGCCGACCCGGAAGAAAGATCCAGCGTATTGCCATTCAACTCTTTGCTGCCCAACCAGACAGATTTGATGAAAACGGGAGCGCTATGCGTGTAGAGATGCCACCGCGTCGGGATCACGGAGTTGATCGTAAAGCTGCCGTCCGGCCTAACGTTATCGCCCTGGGATGTGATGAATTGCGGGTAATCCGATTGCAGCTGAATGTAGACCTTCGAGAGCTGAACTTTGGAGCTGTTCGCCGAATTCTCGAGTTCGGCCGTTCCATGCATGTCGATGGCGCGCTTCAGCTCGATCACGGTATTGACGGGCTCGTCTTTCACTTCGACGCGCTGAACGCCGCCCATGCGATTTTCAGGACCGAGAGTGATAGCCAGCAGGTCGTAAGAACCGGGAAATACCTGCGTGAAGAGAAAGGAGTTTCCGGAAGAATCGGGGGACATCCGCCGGAATCCGTTCCCTGCCAAATCACTGGGGCGAATCAGAGCACCGAAGAGGTCCCGGCCATGCCAGTCGGCGCTGGACGGCGCGACGGCCACCCGGACTTGTGTGACATGCGCGGGCCGCATGCGAAAATCGACGCCGGTCTTTTCAATTCCAGGGGCGAGTTCAATCGATTCGGGATAGAACTGCAGCGGATAAGCCAGGGATGGCGGTGGATCCGGGCCGGCGGAAAAGGGACGGGGTTGAAAGGCCGGGGCTGCGCACTCGACCGCGAGTGTGTATTTGCCGGCTTGGATCCCGAACAAACGGTACTCGCTTGACTCGGCGGAGCTGCGCGCGAAGATTTGCTCTGGATGTTCCGCGGGACTGGCCTGCACCTGGCAGCCGGTGAGAGGGTCGCCGCCTTCGTCCAAGATTCGCCCGGAAACAACGGCCCCCGGGACCAGCTCGATGCGCAGCGGGTCGGGATCTTCCGAAGGGCTGGCGGTTACCTCTTTCCAGGTCGGATAATCTGGTCGTTCGGCGCCAATTCGATACTGGCCGGGCTTGAGGTCGTGGAACGCGAATGTGCCGGAGTCGTCGGTGCTGACGTGCTGTTGTTCCAGAGTAATCAATACGTTTCGGAGCGGATGGTGTGAAACCGAGTCCGACACGATTCCGAGGATGCTGCCGTTTCGATTCTGTGCGGCTGCGGATAGGGCCAGCAACAGGATTAAGAGCGCGGCTTTCATGGCAGGGCTTCTCGCGCCCGCTCGACGGGGATGAGTTTCGGATGGACTTCGAGCCGCGCCCCTTCTTTTAGTTCGATCTCATCCCCGAGCGGATCCAGTTGGCCCGCCGCTTCAGGGGTCCTGAACTCGGCCGGAGCCAGTTTCTCCAGCGCGAAGATTTTGTACTTACCGGGCGCGATGTTTTTCAGCTCGAATTTGCCGCTGTCATCGGCGGTGACATCGTAATAGAAGCGCGTGAGGGCGCTGTACTGGCTGGTGGGCGCCAAGAGAATGCCGGCACGTTTGGAATCGCCTGCGCCCGCATCTACTTCGCCGTAGATTTGTGCGCTATTCAGGCTGACGACAATGCTGAGAACATCGTCAGAACCGGGCCTGATTTCCATCCGCGCGAAACGAATATCCTGATCGCCGAGCCGCGCCGTTTTGACGAATGCACCGGGGGACAGAGGGTTGATGTTCAGCAACCACTCGCCGGGTGGAACCCGCTTGAGCGCGAAAGTGCCGTCAGACCCAACGTTGGCGGTGACGCGAGGCCCAAACCCGCGACGCGTGAGCAGAAGATTGAACGTGCTGGCAGCGGGCGCACCGGCGCCTTCGATCTGGAGCTTGCCCTTGACGTCCTGCGGGGGGGACAGCGCGAGAACCACGTCGTCCGACGCCTGCGCGGTATCGACGAATCGCGTCGCCGTCCAGAGTGTCCCTTCGATGTTGATGCTAGCGTCCAGGCCGTACCGGCCCGGCTTCAGATCGAAATTGAACGCGTAATCGGGAGCCTTGGTGGTTTGGTTGAGCCCGGTGAAATGCTCTACATATTCGTCAGCCGACCAGGACATGAGCTCCATGCCTTGCATGTGGCGCAAATTATCGGGGAGTCCGGTGATGCGTCCACGGATCCGGACCTCGGGTTCAGAGGTCATATGGAAATCGACGCCCTCGAGATTTTCGCCGCCATGAATGGTGAGAACTGTGGCGTCCTTCGACTCCCGTGCGCCGGCGAGAAACTGCTGCACTAGCGGCTGGGCGCCGCCGCGTTCAAAATGCTGCTCGGCGTGAAGATAATATTGTCCTGGCTCGACACCCTCAAATCGGTACTCGCCGCGGTCGTTGGTTTCTGAACTTCGATAGCGCGCCAGAACGCGCTCCCCAAGATTGCGGCTGGGCTTTAGCAGGGTCACGGCAATGTTTGGTGCCGGGTCGCCGTGAGGATCGAGAGCACGGCCCGCGATGCTGGCCGAATGCAGAAAACGGAGTTTCAGGCCCGCGCGGGTTTCGCCGTCATCGAGGGCGATGAGTTCGCCGAGTTCCCGGACGCTCGGTTGCACCGTAGATCGCCATTCCAGTCTCCGATTTTATAGCGCGGAGATCGTATTTCCCGGGCGGAAGGCCTTCGAATTTGAACTCGCCCGAGCTGTCGGTTCGGCTGGTCGCCCAGGATCGCGGGGCACCTTCCCAGGTCAGGGTCACAACAGCTTTACGAACAGGATCGTTGCTGGAGGCGTCCACAACAACTCCCGAGATGACGCCCGTGCCCGGCGGCTGGGCGAAGGCAATTGTTGAAAGAACCGCACTCGCCAGAGCTCTTCGCCGGACTTGCATACCATGCGCTCGCAATTGATTTTATTTCATTTATTCGTCACGTAAGGCCACCATCGGATCTACGCGTGAGGCCCTCCAGGCCGGCAAATAGGCGGCCAGCGCCGCTGCGGCTGTGGTCACACATGCGGCTGAAATGCTGGTCAACGGATCGAAAGCAGCCAGTCCGAACAGCCCGCTGGCAAACAGTTTCGCGAGAAAGGCGGAGGCGAGGATGCCAATCGCGAGACCGGCCGCCACCAGCACCAACGTGTCTTTCAGCACCATGCCCATGACGTTCGAACGCGGGGCGCCCAGGGCGAAGCGTATTCCAATTTCCATGCGCCTCCGCGCCGTTATGTAGGACATCACGCCGTAGAGCCCGATGGCCGCTAGAGTCAACGCTAGCGCGCCGAAAAATCCGGACAATTTCGCAATGACGCGTTCTTGCGTCAATTCACTTCCGATCAGGTCGTCCGCGCTCTTTATGTCCAAAATGGGCAACCTGGGACTCACGGCGGTAATCGTTCGGCGCACAGATTCCGCGATATTACCGGCGCCCGGGCGGCTCCGTATCTCGAAATTAATGGATTCAATCGGGTCTTGGTCGCGATGCTGGAAGTAGGAGGTGTAGTAACGCCGCGGGGTCACCCCTCGCAGCTCATTCTGTTTCACATCGCGGACCACGCCGACAATCGTGAACGCCACCCGGTCCTTGCCGTCGCCATTGAAAATATGCCGGCCGATCGGACTGCCGTTTGGGAAATAAAAGTGGGCCATCTTCTCGTTAATCACGACGACCTTGGGCGCCGTCTCGGTATCTTCCGGGCCGATTCCCCGGCCTTGGAGCACCGGCGTACCCACTACCTGAAAATAATTCGGGCCCACGCGGTCCGCATTATTCACCCGATCCGCCTCCTGCGTTGCCGTGAATCCTTCTACCTGTGCATCGCTAGACGAATCGGTGCCGCTGAACAGCCCGTTCTCCGATACGCTGACGGCTTCCACTCCTGGAATCTGCTTCAAACGCTCAATGATATTCCGGGTCAGCTGACTCACCTGCGCATCCTTATAACCGCCGGCAACGGAATCGATCTCGGCCAGCAGCAGTCCGCCGCGGTTATACCCCACGTCGATGTTCTCCAAATTGCGAAGCGTGCGAATGAAGAGTCCCGCCAGCACGATCAGCACGACTGAGAACACGGTTTGGGCGACGATCAACAGCTTGCCGAAGGCGCGCGTGAACCGGTCCGCCGGGCCGGATTTGCTGGTCTTCAAGCTGGACACAACGTCCAGCTGAGTGGTTTTCCAGGCCGGCGCGAGGCCGAAGATCAAACCGGCCGCCATCGAAACCAGAGCGGTGAAGAGCAGCACTCGCGCATCGAAATGAATGTCGACCGGCAGCACGCTCGATTGCGACTCCAAGCGCACCAGCAACAAGCTGCCCCACCAGGCCAGCAGCAGTCCCCCGGTGCCGCCGGCGAAGGCTACTAGCAAACTTTCCGTCAGCAATTGCCGCACCAAGCGGGCTTGCCCGGCGCCTACGGCAATCCGCAGACCCATCTCGCGGCCTCGGCTGACGGCTCGCGCCAGCTGCAGGTTCGCGACATTGGAGCAGCAGATCAAAAGCACCAGTCCGACAATGCCCATCAAGGTCATCAACGGCATGGAGAACTTCGCTCTCAGCCGCGAAAAGCCTCGTGCTCCCGAGGAAACTTCCACTTTCTGGCTCAGCATTTCCCGCAGGCCTTCCGGCGAATCGATGGACTGGAACTGATCTTTCAAAATCTGCGGCACGAGGACTTTTACTCGCGCCACGGCTTGCTGTTCCGTCACTCCGGGTTTCAGGCGCCCCATCAGCATCAACCAACTAACGCGTGCGGCTTTGAGATAGTCGTGCCCGGGGTTGGCTTGGGCCTCCATCGTGATGGGAATCCAAATGTCGGTGGGCGCTCCCACAATGTCTCCGAAGAATTCCGGCGGCGTGACGCCAAGCACCGTGAACCGGGACTGGTTGATGGTGAGGGTTTGCCCCACGATTGCCGGATTGCGCGCGAACTGCCGCTGCCAATAGCCATAGCTGATTACCACCACTGGCGCCGCGGCCGGCACTCGCGTCTCTGGCTCCGTGAAGGTGCGGCCGACCAGCGCTGGGACTCCGAGAACCGAAAAGAAATTGCCAGTGACGAATCGTCCGCGCGGCTGATGCGTCGCACTTCCCGGCGCGGGTCCGCTTCCGAACGAAACATCCAGTTGCTCGCTTCGGCCGGACGCATATACATCGCTGAAGACGGCGTTGCTGTTACGAAACCGTTCGTAGAAAGGATAAGAAAAGATATCCGTTCTGCCCGATCCGGCCGAGCGTTCGCCTACTCGCGTCGGATTACCCACGATGAGGAGCTGGTTGGTGTTCCGCACCGGCAGCGCTTTTAGCATCACGGCGTCGATCACGCTGAAGATGGCGGTATTCGCTCCCACACCGAGCGCGATGGACAAAATCGCGACCGAAGCAAAACCCGGGCTTTTGCGCAAGATCCGAACCGCATAACCGATGTCCTGGCGCAATCTCTCCAGCGAAGCCCAGCCCCACATGTCTCGCGTTACCTCCTTCACCAGTCCGGTATTTCCGAATTCCCGGCGCGCGGAAACGGCCGCCATGTCGGCCGGCTCGCCACGTTCCAGCCGGTCGCCGATCGCCATTTGCAGGTGACTCTCGATTTCCTGATCGAGATCGCGCTCGCGGGAAATTCGGGTCTTAAAGAGGTTCCACGGCATCGCTACACCGCCTTCGCTCCGGGATTCAGTACACCTGCGATCGCGCTGACCACTTGTTCCCAGCGCGACCGCTCGGTCGCAAGTTGCCGCTTTCCGGCCGGGGTCAGCCTGTAAAATTTCGCCCGTTGGCCGGTCTCGCTCAGTTTCCACTCCGCCCGCACCCATTTCTGTTTCTCCAGCCGGTGCAGGGCCGGGTAAAGCGAGCCGGTCTCGACGCGCAAGGCGTCGCCCGAATTGGCGCGAATCGCCTGCGCGATCCCGTATCCATGGCGAGGGCCCCATTGGAGCATTTGGAGAATCAGCATGTCGAGGGTTCCCTGCAGGAGTTCGACCTGATTTTGGTACTGGCTTTTTCGCATCGATGTAGTCATTCTACAGGTATGGGTGTAGCATGTCTACCTCCCGTTCGCCTGGGCGCCGATAGGTTACCGCCACGCAGATCCAAATAATGATTAAGGAAGCCAAGCATGGCGAAAGACTACATCGATGAGCGTTCCGGGGCCTACTTCATCTCTGGTACCCGCGTATCTCTGGATTCTGTCGTGTACGCATTCCTGCGGGGCGATTCACCGGAGGGTATTGCCGAATCCTTCCCGGCTCTCTCGCTTGAGCAGATCTTGGGAGCGCTGGCCTACTATCTGGCAAATCGCGACCAGATCGACGAGTATCTTCGGCAAGGCTCCGAGGAGTTCGAGCGCCTTCGTCGACAGGCACGGCAGGATAATCCAGGGCTTTATGCACGACTGACGAATGCCCGCCAGCGGACAAATCGCCTCGGTGCATGACGCCCCGATTTCAGGCACTTTCGTAGATTCGAGTCCTGAACCAGACCTAGGAAAACGTCACGGCGTCGGCAGTTGATCGTAGGCAGCCATTTCAGGCCGATCCCAATCTTCGGCAAACGAAGCCAGCCGGCGGCGCAGATCGGCAGACTGAGACTCATCGATCCCTCGTTCGCGAAGATCGATTGTCCCGTTGCGGTAGATTCCTTCGACCGACTTGACCATATGCTCAGTATCCCGCGCGATGTGTCGCCGAGTCTAGCCCAGCCCGACGCGGCGGAGCAGGTCCGCGAAGCGAGGATCGGAGCGGATTGGATCGAAGAACGGATGCACTTTGAGGAAGAGCACAATATTGGACTGCTCCTTATAGGCCTCCTCAAGCCAGACGAAAGCCTGCTCGTTGTCGCCGAGTCCCAAATAAGCGTTCACGAAAGCGGCCGCGGGAACATAACCTGCCTTCTGACGTTTTTGCAGTTCCGCTAAGAGCCGTAATGCATCGCTGCGCCGTCCGGCATGGGCATAAGCCCTGATGAGCACGCCGATGGCGGCAGGGTTGCCGTTCGAAATAGAGAGCGTTTTCTCAAGTACGGGAATAGCATCCCCGGGCTGATTGTTGGCTACCAACACGAATCCAAGGAACAAAAGGGCGTCTGCGTCGTCCGGTTTCACCGCCAGTTGGCTGCGCAACTCGCGTATGGCCTCATCGTAACGACGAGACTGAAACAGAATCCACCCAATGTTCGTGCCCGTTACCGCCAGAGGGTCGAGCTCCCGGCCGCGCCGCGCCCAGGCCAAAGCTTCGTCTGTTCGTCCATGGCACATGAGCCACGAAGCGAGCCCGGCATGTGCATCCGGGTCGTTGGGGCTCAATTCAAGGGCGCGTCTGAAGCCAGCCTCCGCTTCTGCCCAGTGCCACTGTTCCTCCTGCAGGTTGGCGAGGGCGTCATACGCTTCAGCCAAGTCCGGCTCCAGTTCCAGCGCTTTTCGGACCGCGCTCATCGCCTTCGCACGCGTCTCCGCGGGAGGAGCACCGATGACAACGGTGCCGAGTTCGTCGGAAGCAGCGGCAAGGCCGAGGTAAGCCGGCGCGAAAGTGGGATCCAGATCGATAGCGTGTTGGAAAAAGCCGATGCTTTCTTCCTCGCCAGCCCGGTTGTAGCTTCTGTTCAAAGCATAGCGGCCTTTCAGATAGCTCTCATAGACTTCCGGCGCAACCGAGCGCGCTGCCGTAAGCCTCTTGTGTTCCTCCCCAGTGACCGTGACTTGAACCTTTTCGGCAATGGATTGCGCCAGCTCACTCTGGACGGTAAACACGTCCCTCAGTTCCCGATCGTAGGTTTCCGACCAGAAGTGCTCGTCGGTGGCGCCGCGAATCAATTGGGCCGTGACGCGAATCCTGTTGCCCTCCCGCTGTACGGATCCTTCCACGATGGCATCCACATGCAGCATTTTGGCGATCTCCGGCACCGAGAGCTGCGGATTCTTGAATCGCATCACTGAGGTGCGGGAGATAACACGCAGATCGTGTATCCTCGACAGGCGTCCGATCAGCTCGTCGGTTATGCCGTCGGCAAAATATTCCTGAGAAGGGTCTCCGGACAGGTTCTTTAACGGCAGCACCGCCAGAGATCCTATTTTTGGTTGCGCCGCAGTCCTCGCGTGGTTGCGGGACACGATATAAGCGGCGGCCATCAGACCGAGTGCGGCAACCCCGACTAAAATGAGCCAGCGGCGTGACCGCGGTGTGGCGCCGGTTGCCTGGCTGGCTACCGCCTCCGCGATCGGCTCGGATTCTCGCTCTTTCTCCTCTTCTTCGCCCAACTGCCGCTTGCGGCTTTGCAAGCCAGGCATCCAGCTCAGCGCCAACGGCGTAAACGGAGCCACGCTTGTCGTGGAGGTGGCGGTGGACGGGCATCCCCTCCCGCTTCTCCCAGCGCTGGACCGTCGTGACATCGCGACCGAGGTAGGCCGCGATCTCCTTCCACGAGTCCAGTCTGCCTTCAGTCGGTTTCTCGGACGTCGGCGTGTCTGAGGATGGTTCGCCCATCGGTCCACCCGATTGTAACGCTGCGATTCAGGGACTGCAAAAGACGGCATTAGACGGTAAATGGGCAGTTCCGTCCATTACGGCTTGAGCTAAGCGCTGACTGGGTGGAATCTGTACTGGCACGATTCCCTATTTGGAGGTTCATTATGATGAAGAAAACTTTCTGGCTGATCCTGGCTGTAACTAGCGCGGCTCTGGCCCAGACCCCGCTGCCGACGCAGTTTAGCGGGGTGATTAACGACTATACGCCGACGACCAGCAGCCCGGCGGGTCCCTGGGAAATGCGCGGCCCGTGGAGTTTGACGTTGAACGGAGCCGCCAGCACGGCCGATTTTACGGCAACCTTGACGATGGAGCTGTCCGACTACACCCGAAACGCTTCGAATGTCGATTCAACGACGGGCTCGACCTCCCGAATGCAGCACACCCACCACATCGAGATCGTGGGCGGCACGGTAACGAAACTTTCTACCGGCGGGTTCCAAGTGACTGGCCCGGCCAGCGTTACCAAGGATGGAGGCCCGGTGCCATTTGGGGCGTCTACCTTAACAGTCACCATCACCGGAGGAACCAGCGTCGGATTTTCAAACCTCGCAATGCAATTCGCCGGTGGCGCGCCGGTTCATTTCGGATCGCAGTTGATCCACGGCGTAGTTGGCAGCCCGATCACGGCCGGGATGGGCCCTGGCCCGACTCCGGGAACTACAACCGCCGTCGTGACGCCGGTGACGTTGACGACGAATCAGAGCTCGGTGGTGCTGGATGCCAGCGGGTCGACCAGCGCTTCGGGAGCCTTGACGTACCTGTTCGAAGTAGTTTCGGGCGGCTTACAGCCGGCCTTGCTGCAGCAGGCAAACAACCCTAAAGCAACGGTCGATTTCGTAAATGGGCCGGGACTGTACCTGGTTCAGCTGACGATTACGGATGCGAAAGGTGGCACTTCGAAGAGTCCGGTGATTATGCTGACTTACCAGCCGTGAGGAACTCCAAGATGGCTTGATGGCAGGCTACCGTCTGATCGGTGGGAAAGATGTGGCTGGCGTGCGGCAGCTTGACCAGCTTCGCGCCTGGAATCCGGGCTGCGATCAGCTCGCCGTTTCCCACCGGCACCAGGCGATCGGTTTCGCCATGGATGACCAGCGTCGGAGCCTTGATTTGAGGTAAGCGGCTGTACGCCTCCCACGCCAGGATTCCCTGTAGCTGGGCGGCATAGCCTGCGGGCGTCGGCAGCCACGCCCGTCGGATGGTCAGATCCTCTTCGATGCGATCGCGTGGAGTGCCGGGATCGTAGACGAACGGGATCGCAGCATTGGCGGCTTCCTCGGGCGTCGTCGCTGCGCGATTCATCAAGACTTGCGCGGCCTCGGGCTCGGATCGGACGGCTGTGGGCCCGCCTGCGGCGGTGCATCCGAGGATCAGGGATCGCACGCGCTGGGGACTTTGCAACGCCAACTCCTGTGCGATCATCCCGCCCATCGAGATGCCGAATACGTGCGCGTTTTCTACACCGGCCGCATCCAGCACGGCCACCGCGTCGGCAGCCATCAACGCGATCGGATACGGACCTGGCGGCACGTCGCTACGGCCGGAACCACGATTGTCCAAAACGATGGTCCGGTAACGGCTGTCCAGCACGGGCCGGGTGCGCCACCACATGTCGGACGGATAGCCGAGTCCCATGATGAGCAGGATTGGCTCGCCCACGCTCCGTTCGTCCCAATAGATCTTGGCGCCTTGGTGTTCGATGAATGGCATGTTTAAGGAAGAGAGCACACGAAATTCGCTGCGTCGTCGGTGCTACCGGTTCCCTTCCATTGCGCTTCCTGCGGGTAGGGGCACAAGGGCCGGGTCCGGTCGACGACGCCGTTCGTGAGGTGCGAGGCGATCACTTTTGATGGAGCGACGCCTTTGTCGGCCCACTTGTCCAATGCTTCCGTCATGTCGAAAGACGTGGCTCCCGGGCCGCCTTGGCAATGCTGCATTCCAGGCACCATGAACAGCCGGTAAAACTCCACGGTGCTTCGCAATCCGTGGACGTCGCCGCCCTGCGCGCGCATCACGCTCTCGTAATAGTTGATGCTGTTGAGCGGCGTGATATCGGGATCGCTCCAGCCGTGATAGTGAATCAGCTTGCCGCCGCGAGCCTTGAATGCGCTGAGGTCGGGATTCACCGCGTTGAACAAAGCGCCCAGCTTCGCATCGGTGTACTCGATGTCGCTGTCGAAGCCGCCGGCGGCGTCGAACTTGAACGTCCGATAATCCCAATTCGGATTGTCGAACACCATGAACTTGAAGAATGGAACGCCGAGCGTGGTGTGGCGGCCCTTTGCCGGGTCCTTCGCCAGTGACGTAGGCGGCCCAGCCTCCGGGACCCGCTTCCCCGCCCGGCACCAGCCCGGGATAAATCACCTGACCCTCGGCGGTCCTGAGGCCGGTCCACAGTTTCTTCACGCCAGCCACCTGCGCGGCGGTGAGACATTCCGACGTCTCCGATCCCTTGCAGAGCAGCGTCTCGGGATTGAATTTGCAGCGGCGAGGATCGTTCAGCACTCCGTCCTTGATCCCATCCAGCGCGTCGCACTGATTGTTGACTGCGTCGGCTACGACGTGAACTTTGTTGACCGGAATGTACGCGTCGCCATCCATCGCAAGCGCCGCCCAAAGATGGCCGCCGATGTAGTGATGGGTCCAGTTGTTGGCCGGGTCGCCCGCGATGATGCCGTCAAAATCGGCCGGATAGCGCTGTGCTTCGATCATGGCTTCGTGGCCGCCCTGGGAGCATCCGTTGAAATAGGAGCGAGCCGGCTGCGCGCCGTAGAACGCCTTGAGAATCAGCTTGTCGGCTTCGGCCATGAGATGCGTGCCGCGGTCGGCGAAATTCACGACGCGCTCGTAGTTCCCAAGCGCCCATTCGGCATCGGTACCGCCGCCCTGATGGCCGGTGTCCGTACTGCTCGTCGCGTAACCCTGCTGCAAGGGCTTCACCATCGCTGTAAAGCTGATGGAGCCCGCCATACCGCCGTTTCCCACGCCTAGCAGTTTGTGATTCCATTGCTGCGGCATCCACAGTTCGATGCGGACTTCCTTGCCGACTGTCGCGGATACGCGGCAGAACGCGGGCATTTGAACGGTCGCCGCCGGGCCCGCGGGCAAGGTGAAGGCCCCCGCCGGAACCGATGCGGCCGACGTGATGGTGAGGCCGGGTATCGACGTGGATGTCAGGGTTTCACAGGATTGCTGCGCCCAGCCTGGGGCGGCGGCGAAGAGCGCGATCGGAAGAATCGTTCGAAATGTCATGGTGTGTACGATCATGATGTGCTCCGAGGTCATTTCTTGAAGATACTCTTGGGGATCATGCCGTGCACACCCTTGGTCCCGTCCACCAACTGCGTGATTTCGAAATCTACCGCCACGCTGGCCAGCATGTAGGCATCTTCGCGGGAGAGCTTTTTCTCAGTCATCAGGAAATCGAGCGTCTCGTGCACGGCGATCTTGGTCGCTTCGGTCAAATCCGGATCCAGGCCCATGGTGATCCAATGCGTGGGCGTCTCCGCGCGCGGCCAAGCCAGATGCATGTTCTTGTGCACGATGAACTGGAATACGCCGGTGAGCGAGGTTTCCATGGCGGTGATGTCCACTTCTCCGTTGCCCATGCCGGCGTGGCCGTCGCCGACTTCGAATAGCGCGCCGTGCGCATGCACAGGAATGAAAAGCGTGGTACCGGCCACCAGCTCCTTGTTGTCCAGATTGCCGGCGTGAATTCCGGGCGGAGCGCTATTCACTTTGCCCGAGGCGGGCGGCGGCGCAATGCCCATGCTGCCGAAGAACGGTTTGAGCGGAAGTTCGATGCCCGGCGAGAAGGTGCCGATTTTGCGCTCGCGGTCCAGGGCGATGATCTTCATCTTCGTGCCTTCGAACTCATCGGGCAAGAAGCCCGAGCCTCTGCGAAAGTTGTTATATGCGTACGGTACATCCATGCGCACCTCGCGAATCCGCACCTCCAACACGTCGCCGGGTTCAGCGCCGTCGATGGCGACTGGTCCGGTCAATAAATGGCCGCCGGGTCCGCGCTGGTCCTGGGGGATCTCCTTATATATGGTCCGCAGTTCGGGTGGGATTTGGTCCGCCGGGACGCCCGCCTGCTCCAGCCGCTCAGGATTTCCGGAGACAGTTTGGATCTCGACGGTGTCGCCGGATTTGACCGTGAGTACCGGCTTCGCGGCCGACCAATAATATCCCCAGGCCATGGTCTGCGGGGTGACTTTGAGGGTGAAGTCGGCGGCGGGGAGCAGCGAGGCAATACAAAAGAGAAGGGCGATGCGTGGGAGGGGGCGAAGTTGCATGAATCATGTTTGCACAACTGGGGAGGCGTTGATCGACCGATGGGAACTGTCAGAATTGTTATCCGCGTGATAATATTGCCTGCGTGACTTTTTGGCAATCGATTCGGGATCTGCGCAAGCATCGGAAAATTCCACGTCAGTGGCGGGTTGCCGATGTTCGACCGCATCTTGATTCTAGCTTCCGGTCGAATACAATTCGCACCGGGAGCCCGAAGCGTTTCGTCTTGGAGATGGGCTCTACGAATTAATCGACGATCCCCACAACTGAGACCAACTCATGTTTCCGGCACTCCGACGGATGCCGGTTCAATGAATTCGCCACGTGCTGGGCGGCGTCGGACCGCTGTGGAAGAACTTCTCGGGAATCATGACGCCGTCCTTCTTAAAGACAATGCCGTCTTTCATCACGAACGCCACGCCGCGCAGCGCGTCGATATCGGCCAGCGGATTGGCTGCCATCGCGATCAGATCGGCGGGTAGCCCAACCTTAATCGGCCCGCGCTTGTCCGAAATGTCGCAGACCTGGTAGCCGTTGGTGGTCATGATCTTGAGAATCTCCGGCGCGGGAATCTCGGCGGCCTTCCAACTCTTCAGGAAATCCATCACCACTTCGCCGCGCGTCATGCCGGGAATGTAGTAATCGGCGTCAGTCGAAAAGGCCATCTTCACGTGATTCGCGTAGGCGTTCTTCATCCCTTCCACCTGATGTTTGAACGTCGCCTGCGCGGCCTCGGACAGCGTGGTGTGGTATTCAGTCAACGGAGTCTCAGTGCCGACGCGCCAGATGCCTTTCTTCGCCATCAGCTTGTGGGTTTCGTCATCCAGCGCGCGTGAATGTTCCACGGACCAGATGCCCGCCTCGATGGCCCGCAGCGCGCCCTCGTGCGTTTGCACGTGTCCCGCGACCTTCAACCCCGATTTCGCCGCCTCCGAGACGAACAGCTTCATCTCATCCACGGTGTATCCGTATGATTTGCAGTCCACACAAATCTTAATCACCTTGGCGCCGTAAAGGATGTTCCTGCGAATGGCTTTAACGATCTCGTCGTTGGTGTCCGCATTCAGGTACTCGGGATAGATCAGGCTTTCGCGTTCAGGAACCGGAAAGAATTGGCCGCCAAATCCTCCGATGATCAGGCCCGAATTAATCATGGTCGGCCCTGGCACCCATCCCTGTTCAATGGCGATGCGCAGCGCGCTGTCGGCGTAGTTGGCATTGTTTCCGAGGTCGCGCACCACGGTGAAGCCTTTCGACATCATCGTGATCCCATTGGAGACCGCCTGGATGGCGCGGATCGCGGTGGAATCCAGAACGCTGGTGAGGTAATAGCTGTTGCTTTCGGGGTCCATCTTATAAGTGATGGCGAGATGATTGTGCGCGTCCACGAGGCCGGGGGAGACATACGATTGCGAGAGATCGATCACTTCCGCACCGGCCGGGATCGCGACATTTGTGCCGATCGCAGTGAACTTGCCGCCCTCGATCAAGATCACCTGGTTCGCGGCGGCGACGCCTGTTTCCGGATCCACCAGATGGCCCGCCCTGATCGCAGTGACCTGCGCGTGGACCAGAATCGGCAGCGACAGCGCTAGCAGTGCGCGAGAGATTAGTAGTTCAATTTTCATCGGGCCTCAATTTCACTTACTATTCATTTGATTATCCGCGAACTTTGGTTGATCATAACCCTGGGCTTGAACAACCGTCGTGTTCAACACCAGAATTTGTTACCAAGGAGAAACAAAACTATGGACAATCACAAAGGCGCTTCCCATCATCAGGAGGCGGCCGAGCACCATGAACATGCGGCAGCGCATCACCGTGAAGCGGCGAAGCATCATGAATCCGGCGACCACGTGCAGGCTGGGCATCACGCGCACATCGCACATGGGCATCTGGCTCACGCGACGCACCATGCCGAAGAAGCGGTGAAGCATCACGCCACCGAACACGGCAACAAGCACTAGCGATTCGCAAGCTGCGGCGTCGAGCGGGCGCTATTTCTTCGGCGCGTAAGGGCCGACTTCCGGTTTGCCCTGCGTGTCCTTCAGCGTTCCGAGCTCGGCGGCCACGCCACGCGCGATGGCGGCCGTCTCACTGCCATTCTGGAAGCAGGTAAAATCGGGCCGGTCGCGCCATGCGAATGGACCGCATAGCCGCTTGCCCGCGCCGATCGCCGCGTCGTGCACGACATTGATCAGACGCTCATAGTCGGGTGTGCCTTGCTTGTAGCCCGAGAAATTGCCGAGATCGCCGCTGGCCGCAAAGATCGCAGTCACGCCCGGAATCCCGGCGATTTCGCGCGCGGCCACCGCGCCATCCAGCGTCTCGATCATCTCGATCAGCACCACGTTTTTATTGATCGTGTTGCGATAGCCGCCCGGAACGCTGCCCCACATCTCGGGATCGAAAGCCTGTCCGCCGCCCTGGCTGCGTTTGCCCTCCGGCGGGAACATAGTCCAGTCGCGTGCGGCTTTTCCCTCTTCCACCGAGCGGACGGTCGGAATCACGATCACCAGCGCGCCCAAATCCATGGCGTGCTGGATTTCGCGCTCATCGGTGTAGGCCACGCGCACGCCCGGGACGGCTTTGGCGTGCGGACAAGCCTTCCACATGCGGCCCACGGCGCCCCAATCGCGCGAGTCGTGCTGCATCTCGGTCCAGATGAAATCGTAGCCGGCGTTGGCCATCGCGCAATAGGTTTCCGGACTGTCGGTGCTGAACACCGTGCCGCCGGTCACCTTCTCGCCCTTCATCATCTTGATCATCACCGGATTCCAGATCTGTGCGTCTGGCGGCGCATCGTAGGCCGGCCCGTATTTCCACTTGGCCGGATCGAGCATGCCCTGATTGACGGCGCCGGCGGGCGCTTTGGTAATTGCGCCCGAGTCCTTGCCGGCGGGCGCGGCGAGCGGAAACTGCGTCTTGCCCGCATCCGCGTTGTTCGCATAGGGATCGGCATTGGGCGCAGGCGCCGGCGTTTGCTGGGCGTGGGCTGGCTTGGAACGTCACGAATCCGAGCGCTGCCGCGAGCGCGACCAAGTATGGAAATCGACGAATCATCTCGTGCTCCTCTCGGAATATCCTATCAGGCGTGGGGTCAGGCTTTCACCAGCATCTTGCCGGTGTTCTTGCCTTCCAGCATGTCGATGAAGGCGCGGGGCGTGTTCTTGAAACCTTCGACGATGTCTTCGCGATACCGGATCCGCCCTTCCTTGAGCCATTGCGCCATTTGAGCGATGCCTTCCGGCCAGCGTTGCTGGAAGCGCGTCACGATGAAGCCTTCCACCTTGAGCTGCTTCACCAGGATCTGGCCGAGCAAGCGCGGCCCAGGCTCCGGCGCAGGCAAATTGTATTGCGAGATTTGGCCGCAGACGGATACGCGAGCGAACGGATTCAACAGCGTAAAAACCGCGTCACTGATTGCGCCGCCGACGTTGTCGAAATAGCAATCGATGCCTTTGGGGCACTGATCCTTTAACCGTGCGACGTAATCGCTCGTGGTTTTGTAGTTGAAGGCGGCGTCGAAGCCTAGATCGTTGACGATGTACTTGATCTTGTCGTCAGCGCCCGCGATACCGATCGCGCGACAGTCCTTGATCTTGGCAATTTGTCCAACCAGCGTTCCCACCGCGCCGGCTGCTCCCGAGACCACGACAGTTTCACCCGCCTGAGGTTTGCAGAGATCGAGGAATCCGAAATAGGCGGTCATCCCGGGCATGCCGAGAACGCCCAGGGCGGTCGACACTGGCGCGAGTTGCGGATTCAACTTTTGTACGTGCGCGGCGGGCACCGTCGCGTGATCCTGCCAGCCCCAGTATCCGACGACGGTATCGCCGGGCTTGAGACTGGGATCGCGCGATTCGATTATCTGGCCCACGGCTCCGCCCACCATGACGTCGCCCACGTGCACGGGGTCAGCATAAGTCCGAACGCCAGTCATCCGGCCGCGCATGTAGGGGTCTACCGAGAGGTAGAGTGTCTTGATGGTTACCTGGCCCGGCTGCGGCGCCGGGAGCGGCACCTCGACTAGGTTGAAATCAGATTCTTTCGGAAGCCCGGCCGGTACCGCGGCAACCAGGAATCGGCGAGCAGTTGCTGGCATAGGTCCAGTATCTCCCTTTTACCAGCGCTCAAAGACGGCCGTCTATTTGCGCTCAAAAACCAGGGTGATCGGCTTGCGATCCGGTTTTTCGACGTTGACTAGCATGCTGCCATCCGCCGCTAGCGAGTAGCTTTCGATAGTAACGCCGCCGGGTTGAGTAGTGGTCACCTTGAGAACGTCGTGATCCCACTTGGTCTTACTTTTGACGTCTTTCCCGCTGTGGATCGTGGCATTGTTCTCGGTGCCGGTTGAGTCTTTGTAGAAGAACGTCTCAACGGCGCCTTCATACGCGAAACTGCGAGTGACGTTAATCACGTCCCCTTCGCTGTTGATGGTAATGTTACCGGTTTGAATCACCGGTTGGCCGGCAAAATCGCTCTTAACGGGTACGAGCGTCCAAGTTCCGTTCAACGCGCTATGCTCGCGCGCAAAGGCTGTGAACGCAAACAGGAGAGTTGCCAAGACCGCTCCGGCAGTTAGAGTAATTGAACGTGTGCTCATGGTTTCCGCCTACTTAGCGGGCTTGTAGCCTTTGAGCGAATGATCATGCGCGGCATAGTAGTCGCCGGCTGCGTTTAGCTCGGGTTTACCTGCTGTCACGTGGCAAAAGTTACAGCTTTTGCCCTCTGTTTTGGCGTACTCGGGCTTGGCATAGGACGGCATGACGCTGGCACACCACACACCGGCGGTCAGAACCGTTGCGGCAATCGCGCTTTTCAAGATTTTCGGCATTCCGGGTTGTCTCCTCAGTGAAAGTGAATGCAATTGCGTTGCCAGCGCCGCATCTGTAGGTGGAATCGTTGTTCCCGGCTTTTCGATCGGGATCGAGCGTGACCATGTCTGGTCACGTGACCATATTTCGTTATCGGCCACTACCCGCCGTGAGCACGAACCCTTCGTACCCCTTGGCCGCCACTTCATCGCATTTTTGCCTGTACACCCCAACCCCGCCAATGTACGGCATGAACACTCGCGGCTTGCCGGGAATGTTGTCCCCCATATACCAGGAGTTGGCCAAGGGAAACAGCGTGGCATCTCCAAGATCGTTCACATGCGCCACCCAGGCGTTTTCCGCGTCCGCCGTGGCTTCGATGCTCGCGAGGCGACGTTCACGCAAATAACCCACGCATCCGGCGATCCAATCGACGTGTTGCTCGATGGACACCGCCATATTGGAGAACACCGAAGGGCTTCCCGGACCCGTGATAGCGAACAGGTTCGGGAATCCGGCCATCATGATTCCAAGGTACGTGCGCGGCCCCTCCGACCACTTCTGCTGCAGCGTGACGCCGCCTCTTCCATGAATATCGATGCTGCACAGCGCGCCCGTCATCGCGTCGAATCCGGTGGCGAACACGATGCTATCCACCGCGAACTCGGCGTCCGAAGTTCGCAGCCCGGTGCGGGTAATCTCTTCGATCGGCGTGGCCCGCGCGTCGACTAACGTGACGTTGTCGCGATTGAACGTGGCGTAGTAGCCAGTATCCACACACAGACGCTTGGTCGCAATCGGATGGCTTCTTGGGAGCAGCTTTTCGGCCACGGCCGGATCCCGGACGATCCCCCGGATTTTGGAGTGCACGAACTCAGTTGCGGTGTCGTTGGCCGCTTTGTTGTAAATAAGGTCGGTGAATGACCCCAGCAGACACACGCCTCCGCGCCGCCAGCGTTTCTCGTACTCGCGCTGCCGCTCTTCCGCCGATGCCTCCAGCGCCGACTTCTCGGGCTCCTCGAAAAGCATTCCGAATGGCACGATTCGGGCACGCTGCCGGTATTTGACGCCGTTTACTTTCCAGTCCTCGGTCGCGTCCGGGTAAGCGGCGCATTGTTCGCGGGCACGCTGAAATTGGGCGTCCTCTGGAACACGAAAAGTCTGCGATGCCTGCTCCGCGATGATCGGGATCGATTGGATCCCAGACGAACCGGTGCCGATGACCGCGACCCGCTGCGCGGTGAAATCCACGCCTTCGTGCGGCCAATGGCCGGTGTGGTACGTCTTGCCCTGGAACGAATCGCGGCCCGGGTAATCGGGGATCTTCGCGGCAGACAAGCAGCCAGTCGCCATGATGCAAAACTGCGCGGTGACCCGGTCGCCACCGTCGGTCCGGATGTCCCAGCGCTGCGCGATTTCGTCAAAAGTCGCGGCGGTAACGCGCGTATCCAACTGAATATCGCGCTTGAGATCAAAACGGTCGGCGACGTGGTTGAGATAGCGCAGAATCTCGGGCTGCGTGGCGTAACGCTCGGTCCACTGCCATTCCTGCGATAGTTCTTCTGAGAACGAATACGAATACTCCAGGCTCTCAACGTCGCAGCGCGCGCCCGGATAGCGATTCCAATACCACGTGCCGCCCACTCCACTGCCTGCTTCGTAGACGCGGGCCGAAAAACCCAAGCCTCGCAGGCGATGGAGCATGTAAAGCCCCGCGAAGCCTGCGCCCACGATTACAGCGTCGAAGGTGTCTGACATGATCCCGCCCCGGCGATCATACCGCAGTTAGAAGCGAATATGCATCGCGATTTGAACCACGCGCGGTCCAAGCGTCGTGGTCACCTGTCCGAACTGAGGGCTCTCGATGTTGGTAATCGGGCTGCAGCCACCCGAATAGCAGGTGCCACTCGGATTGCCCCAGTTGGCATGGTTGAAGACGTTGAATGCGTCCAGGCGGAGTTCCGCATCGAACTTGTCTTCGAAGAACTTGAAATGCTTCGCCAGAGCCAGGTCCATGTTGATGTCGCCGGGACCGCGAATCGCATTGCGGCCGAGCGTGCCTTCGGTGTACATCCCGTTTAAGGCGGAGGCGTCGGTTTGCGCAATTCCATCCAGATTTACCAGCCGGTCCGCAGAGAACGCGTTCGGATTGAAGAAAAAATTGCCCGTGTTCCCATTGATGGTCTGCTGGGTGCGAGGGTTGTAACTGGCTACGTTCGGCAAAACCAGATCGGCACGCACTAAGTTGGGTGCACCATCTCCCGCCGGCCCCGGATCGGTGTTGGTAGCAAACAGCTGGGCAGGTATATCCAGGGGAAAGCCGGTGCGCCAGGTCAAGATGGGATACAGGCTCCAGCCTTTCGTCAACAGCTTCGGGCCGCGCTCCCAAAGGTGGTCGAAAGGCAGATCCCAACCGCCGGAGAACGCAAGCACCTGCCGCACATCGGTGTCTCCAGAAGCCCAGAAGTAATGTTCATCGTAATAGGGCACCTGCGAATTTCGCTGGCGGAATCCCGATGCATTGTCCAGTTCGTGCGACCAGGTATAAGCGAAGTTAAAGAAGGCGTTTCCCAGCTTTGAACTGGCGTAGCGCCTGGTCAGGCTGACCTGGAGCGCGTTGTAGTTCGCTACCCCGACATTCTTGAATTGCAGCAGGTTCGAGAACAGGGAATTGGTCGAATCCGGATTGTAGATACGCGTGTTGGAACCCAGAGGAAATGGGTTGACATCCACCAGCGACGTCAACTTGTGCGCGTCATAGCCGACGTAACCGGTTTCCAGAACCATGCCACCCGGCAGCTGCTGCTGGATGTTGAGGTTGTATTGGTAGACATAGGGCGTGCGCAGATGCGGATCAACCAGATAGAGAGCGCCGGTGGTACCGAACGGCTCCGATCCGGCGAAGCTCGCCGTCGAGGTTGGGGGCTTGGAGGGGAAGCTGTTCGGAGTCCCGGTATTGTTGGTGCCAAACGGATTGGATTGATACCCCGTGGGTCCCGTTTCCGTTCCGTCTAAGGCGTTAAAGTAAAGGTTGGGCTCGTTATAGAACGGCGGGGATCCATTGAATTGCAGATTGTCCTCGCCCTTCAGGATGTCGTAGAACACTCCAAAACCACCCCGAACCGCGGTCTTGGCGTTGCCAAAAACATCCCAGGCGAAACCGAAGCGCGGCGCCCAATCGTTCTTATCCGGGAAGTTGGTGCCTTTGGGCGCGCCGGGGTCGCCCGGAAAAACGATGCCAGGCGGCGCGTTGACAAAGCGCTGGCTCAGATCGCCCGGTATGAAGCTGAACGATCTTCCCTGCGTATCGTATTTCGGCTCGGCATATTCGTAGCGTAGGCCGATATTGATTGTCAGCCGCTTGGTGACGTGGAAATCGTCTTGCGCGTACCCGGCGATTTGGTGGGTCCGAATATTGTTGAGGGCGTTCGAGGCCTGATAGTAGTTATCCGGCAAGCCAAAAAGAAAATCCGCCAGATCGGTACCCGATCCTGTGAACGTCGACGCCCCGTAGTAAGAGAAACTTCCATTGCCGAAATAGTCATACTGCGTATTGTTCTGATACGGCGAAAAGTAGAAGCCGAACTTCATGTTGTGCTTGCCCTTGGTCCACGTCAGGTTGTCGTAGTACGAATAGATCGTACTCGCGAACGTGGTCGGCCCATAGGGGCTGAACCCAACGGTCAGGCCGGTCCCATAAAAATAGAGAACTGGGGGACCAGTGACTAGATCGGGCGTGATATTGATCCCGAGCGTCGCGGGCGTGACACTTTGCAGCGAGCCAACCGGTTCGCTGTCATCGGAAGTAGAACGGACGGCGGTAATCCGTGCCTCGTTTAAAAGCGAAGGCGTGAAAATGTGCGTGTAGTTGATGCTGCCCGAATAAGTCTGCAGGAAAAACGCCGCGTTGTACCCACTGACGTCGGCATTGTAGAAGGGGTTGGTATTTTTGTTGTCGTGCGCGGTGAAAGTTCCCGACACGGTGTCGCGGTTGGAAATCGTATAGTCCAGCTTGCCGAGATATTCGTTGTCGTTGTTGATCGCCGAAGCGGTGGGGTAAAGAAAACCGGTTGGCGAGGTTGGAATAAGACCGTTCTTAAAATAGGCCTGAGCCACCGGATCGATGCTGGATGGATTGATGATCCCCTGCGCAGCCAGATTGGGGTTGGGCTGATAGTAGGGATTGGCTTGCAGGAAGGAGACCACGGCGGGATCGGGTCCGCCGCCGACCGCTTGCGAAAAATTTCCCTGAGCCTCGGCCGGCGTATAGGTCGAAACTAAACCCTCCAACTGCACCTGGGTCTGCTTCTGCCCCTGATAAGAGAAGAAGAAGAAAAGCTTGTTTCGGCCATCCACGATATGTGGAATTACGATGGGGCCGCCGAAGGTGCCGCCGTATTGGTTCCGTTGCAGCACCGCCCTGGGCTGGCCCTGCTGATTATTGAAGAAGTCATTGGCGTCAAAATCGGTATTGCGCACGTAGTCGTAAAGAGTGCCGTGCAGCTGATTGGTTCCGCTCTTGCTAACGATGCTGACGATTCCACCGGCGTTCCGCCCGTATTCGGCGCCATAGGTGCTTTCCAGCACGCGGAATTCCTGCACTGCATCGGGATTGGGATTCACCACGACGCTGTTGTCGAGCAAGTCGTTGTTCAAGCCTCCGTCCAGAAGATAGGTCACCGAGTCGGTACGCCCGCCTCCGATGCTATAGTTGCCGGCCGCGCTGGAATCCGGATTGGTTACCGTTACCCCTGGCTGCGTCGCCAGCAAATCCAGCGTGTTGCGTCCGTTGAGAGGAAGCTCGAAGATGGCTTGGCCCGTGACCGTTCCGCCGACCGTGGAGTTCTGGGTCTCGACAGCGCGGGGCTGATCCTGGATGGTGATACTGGCAGTGGCCGCGCCCACCTCCAAGCTCAGATCGACGCGCATGGTCTGATTGATTTCCAGAGCATTGGCCGGCCTGGCGATGGCCTTGCTAAATCCGGTAGCCTGGGCGCTGACTTCGTAATTGCCGATGGGAAGCTGCAGTACCTGATAGAAGCCTTGGCTGTTCGTGGTGGTGGTTTTACTTGTTTTGGTGCCGAGGCTGGTTACCACGACCGTGGCGCCGGAAACCACCGCGCCGCTCGCGTCGCGTGACATTCCCGGTTATTTTGCCGGTGGCGTCCTGAGCCCAAGCAGCGGGCGCAAGAAGTGATACTGAAAACAGAGTTGCCGCGGCCGTCGCGGAAAAAAAGAATTTATTCATTCCGATTTCTCCATTCACGGTTGTAATACCACCGCTCGCGGTGAGCGGACCAAAGCGCTGCCGTGCCGGAACGCGCGCTATGACGCGTCAGCACAGCCCTGAATTTTTTGAGCGTAGCACACTCGAACCCGTCAAATTCGCACCCCTTGCATTTCGAGATCAACCTTAAAATGATCCGGACGCGGTGACTAGATGGAGCGCTTCTGGTTTGCGGTACTCATTGGATTGGCCGTGCTGATACCCGGCCTTGGGCGGAGGGAGTTACCGGAGGGATTACCATTGACACACTGCTGGACTGGGAGGAGCATTCGAATCAGAACTCAAGGAAAAAGCATTGACGCGGCAAAGGGCCGCACAATTCATCCATGAGGGAGGTGCCGAATAGAACCGGACAACAGAGGGGGCGGCGTGGCCTGATCGGTTCTGCGGAGGTTGAGCGCTCGCACGACCGGATATGGCACGTAGTATGCCGCGCTTTTATGCGTAACTCGATGGCGTCACCGTAGGCTCAACGGTATGATCCCGGCGATGCCGCCCCTTTCGATTCTTCCTGGAACATTACGGGGATAAGATCTCCTATCCCCGCAAGTTGTCTATTTATTATTCGCGTTGAGCCGAGGTCCGGTTCAGCGCTCCTTCCAGCTTGCCGGCAGCCGCCGGGGTTTTAAAATCGCCAGTCAGAATTTCGCGATTCGTAGAGTCGTGCCCGTAGAGTTCTTTATTGGTACTCTCATCCGGCCGAAGTGTCGCACCTGTTAGCGAGACGCCTGCAAACAGCCCGTGCGAGCGTGAATAGGACAGCACTTCCGCCTGCAATTCCACGTCCGTCTCAGCCTTCAAATCGCGGCCGATCGGGCCCGCTGCCACCGATGCATCTCCGCCCAAGGTAAATTTATCGGATAGCAGGTGCTTCATTCCGCCATCGTTCATTACGAGCAACACGACGTCGGTGTCCGAAGCGCCAATTTGAAACCCGAAGCTGCCGCCTTCCGAGCGCATCGCGGCCGGAGCGCTCCAGCCTGCGCCACTGTGGCGGCGGCACACCGCAAACCCGCGGCCGTACTCGGCGCCGAAGATGAATCCGGCCTTTTTCATGCCCGGGACGACAACCACGCAGTGCGCTTTGTCGATCAAATCTTGAGGGATGCCTTGATCGGAAGCCCTCATCATATCGACCAGCGCATCAGCCGAAGCGTCTAACCGGTCGTCAATCTTGATTTCTCGGTCGGCCGCGAAAACCGCGGTACTCATGGAACCGGCAATCGCCAGAACCCATACACAACTCGTTATATTCTTTTTCATAATTCATCCCTTTCGTCTTGAAGCATTTTGGAAGAGGCACGCTCCTGGCCGTTAGAAAAACGTGGAGCGCGCGCCACGTCAGCCATACTGCGTGTTAGCCGATATTGATGGAAAGATAAACGCCCGGATGGAACGGATCGCACAGAAAATATCCGCCGTTCAAATAGTCGACGTAAACGTTATCCGTGTAAAGCCACCCTACCGGCCACGGTTGGACAGCGTTAAACCAATAACCACCGTATTGAAATCGTCCCGATCCGCGCGCGAAGTCTGAACGGTTCACGTGAAACGTGTGGCCACTGCCAAAACTGGCCCGGAAGCGCTCGTTCGGAATACTTCCATGTCCGCCCGTAGAGTGCGTTCGGTTGGCCTGTTGCACCTGCGCGTGGTTGACCTGTTGGGAATGCTGTGCCTGCTGTTGGTGCTGCGCGGGCGTGGCTTGCTGCTGATGCTGGGCCTGTTGCTGCTGATGCTGGGCAGGCTTGGCCTGCTGCTCATGCTGCGCTTGTTGCTGGGGATGCTGCGCAGGTTTGGCTTGCTGCTGATGCTGGGCAGGCTTGGCCTGCTGCTCGTGTTGCTGTGGTTGCTTCTCTTGCTCGTGCTGTTCCCCGGCGTAGGCGGGAACCACAATCACAGGAAGCACCAGCAAAACGGCTGTACTTAAAGCTTCAGTTACTTTCATGTTATTTTCTCGATTCCGACTTTGAGTACCGCAATTCGAGCCCCGTGGCGGTCGGCCTATTGAATGTAGCCCGGCGGGTGCGTTTGGACATTCCGAATCGACCTCATTTGGTCACGTGACCGCGGACAGTCACCAGGAAATGGCCATTTGGGTCGGGCGGCCGAGCCTCGAAGGCAATCCCGCTGCTGGCGACTGGCGTGCTGTTTCTAAACCAACCTTCATGAAGCCCGCCCTGCCTCCAGCCACAGTCGCCGTAAGGTCTGCCGTAGTACGGCCCGAACTCCGGGGCGCCGCAGGCGCCATCGTTCTATTCGCAACCATCGCGGGGCTATACTTTGCGCGCGAGATTCTAATTCCCTTCGCATTCGCGCTCACCTTTACGTTTCTATTGACTCCAGCCGTGGCCCTTCTCCAGAAACTGCACGCCGGCCGCGCGGTGTCCGTGCTCACTACGCTCCTGGTCTCCACCGCCTTGGCTGGCGGCATCGGCTGGATCATCGCGGGCCAGCTTGTTGACGTCGCCAATCAGCTCCCTCTCTACCGCCAGAATATTCGCGCCAAGATAGTGGCGTTTCACCTTCCGCTGACCGGACAACTAGGGCAAGCTTCCGAAAGCGTACAAGAAGTGGTGGGGGAGTTGAGCACCCCCAGTCCAGAGGTCCCGGGATCCCCGCCGCGGTCTCTCCACTTAGAGAAGCGTTCGAAGACGCCGCCCGCACCACAGTCTCCCGTGCCCGTTCGAATGGTGGAATCACCAACCAGCGGATGGACGAATTTTCGCGATCTGGGCACACCCGTTCTCGCGCCGCTGGGGCGCGCCGGTATTGTCGCCATCTTTACGGTCTTCATGCTGATCAAGCGAGAAGACCTGAGGAACCGCCTCTTACGGCTGGCCGGGCTCGGTCAGCTGAACCTCATGACCCAGGCGTTGGACGACGCCGCTACCCGTGTCAGCCGCTACCTTCTGATGCAATTCCTGGTCAATGCGGGTTTTGGCGTTCTGTTTGGCTTCGGTCTCTATCTGATCGGCGTCCCGAATCCGGCGCTCTGGGGAGTGCTGGCCGGCATTCTTAGGATTGTCCCGTACGTCGGAACCATGGTTGCCGCTACTCTACCGATCGCACTCTCGTTAGCCGTTTTTGACGGATGGCTCAAGCCCCTGCTGGTGTTCCTGTTGGTCGCGGCGCTCGAATTGATCGTCGCCAACTTCATCGAGCCCTGGCTGTACGGCTCGCAAGTTGGAATCTCTTCCCTGGCCCTCCTTGTGACCGCCGTTTTTTGGACTGTTCTCTGGGGACCCGCGGGCCTGATCCTCTCCACGCCACTCACGGTTTGCATGGTCGTTCTGGGGCGCTACGTCCCGCAACTCTCTTTTCTGCATATCCTGCTCGGCGATGAACCCGTGCTCGCGCCCGAAGCCCAGCTCTACCAGCGCCTACTCGCGATGGACCAGCTGGAAGCCCACAGCATCGTTACCCAGTTTTTGAAAGGAAGGCCCTTGATCGAGCTGTATGACTCGGTGCTTATCCCGGCCTTGAGCATGGCTGAACAAGACCGGCACAAAGGAGCGATCGACGCAGCCCGCGAGGAGTTTCTATTTCTCAGCGTCAACGAAATGATCGCCGAATTCTCCGAGGCTCCAGGCCTGGAGAGCTCCGAGCAGCATCCGGACGCCCGCATCCTTTGTATCCCGGCCTATGATCGCGCCGATGAGATCACGGCCTCCATGCTGGCTCAGCTCCTGGAGCACAAGGGGTTCGCGGCTCTGTCTTTTCCGCTCAACGGACCTGCTCCCAGCGAATGGATCGCGTTAATCGAAGCCACCAAAGGCGACGTAGTCTGCATCTCGGCATTGCCGCCTTATGCATTCGCGCCGGCGCGCGCCATGTGCAAACAGATCCGGGAGCGCTTCCCAAAGCTCCCAGTGGTGGTTTGCGTGTGGGGATTCAACGGCGATGCGCAGGAAGCCAAAACCCGCTTCGAGCGCGCTCAACCTGACCGCCTGTCCACCAGCCTCGCCGATGCCATCCAGAATGTGCAGGAACTCTTGCAATCCAACCCTGAGGCGGCTCCCCTGGTGGCGTATAATTCACCAGGACGCTAGCACTCATGAAGAGCAACGGAATCGCGCTGGCCTGCTTGGTCTTGTGCGCGTCAATGACAGCGCAGGAACCGGCTGCGCCCAAATTCAAATTCGATCCGGATTGGCCCAAGCCTCTCCCTAATAAATGGAAGCTGGGCGGCGTCACCGGCTTGGCCGTGGATAAAGATGATAACGTTTGGGTGCTGGATCGTCCTAACGATCTGACCGACGTTGAGCTCGAAGCCGAGCTTACTCCACCGCTCGCGGATTGCTGCGTCCGCCCTCCTTCGATGATTCACATCGACAAGGACGGCAACGTGATTGGCTCCTTCGATGCCCCGCAAGGGCACGGCATGGCCGTCGATAGCAAAGGATTCGTCTACATCGGGCAAGACACCGTACGCAAGTACGACCCCAAGACCGGCAAAATTGTCGCCGAAGTGCCGCGCACGCCGGAGCGGCCACCCGATGCGGCGGCTGATCCTCCGCTCACCTCAGCGCATCATGCGGGACACGGGAGCGCTGGTCCGGTGGCCGGATTTCTCACGCCGCCCGGCGGTCGTCCGAAACTCGATCCAGCAGCGCAAGCGGCTCGCGACGCGGCGATATCGGCTTTCCGCTCGAAATATCCGCCGACCACACCGATGATCGTGGGCGGGCTCGAAGAGATTCGCCTGGACGAACCGGCTCGCGAACTTTATGCCGCCGACAACTACCTGGGCGGACGCGTGATGGTGTTCGACCTGGACACTTTCCAGTTCAAGCGGGGCTGGGGCGCATACGGACACACGCTATCGGAAATGACCACCGATGACGCCGACCGCGCCTACACGCCCGGCGGCCCCATGCCCAAAGAATTCCGCGGGCACCTCACGCTGAACATATCGAACGATGGATTCGTTTACGCCGCCGATCGGATGGCCAACCGCATTCATGTCACCACCAAGCAGGGCAAGTTCGTCAAGGAATTTGTCGTCGCTCCCACCACAGGCGTGGGGGGCGCCACCGGCGGCGTTATGTTCTCGCCGGACAAGCAGCAAAAGCTCTTGTATATCTCCGACCTCACCAACAACCACATCTGGTTCCTGAATCGTCAGGACGGCAAAATCCTGGGCCGGATGGGCAGCATGGGCGAAAACGGCGGCCAGTTTTCCGGGCTGCACATGATTGCGGTGGATTCTAAAGGCAGCATCTATACCGGCGAAGTGTTCTCCGGCGAGCGAGTACAAAGATTCGTTCCGGTGAAGTGACCGCCTAATTACAAGCCGAGCTTATCGAGCTTCGGCTTCTCATACACGTCGTCTTCGCCCGGATAGCGCAGCACAGAATCGTATCGGCCTGTCGCCTTCGCCAAGGCCCACACCAGGCTTTCGCCCGCAGGAACTGTGTCGGGCTGGGCGCGGAAGACTTCGTCTTCCAACGCTCGCTCGGCGTCCACCAACTGCCAGCCCCGCGCCAGAAACATGTCCAGTGCATCGCCCAGAAAATACGAATTCAGTACGTTGTAATGTATCAGGGTGGTGTGCGAGATGCTTCGCCCGACTACCTTGCGCGCCAGCCCGTCGTAATAGGTCGCACGATCCCACAAATGCGCCAGGTACGGTTCACGGAAGCGCTTCACGTCGAAGTTTGGCCGGTCCTCGATGCACTTCCTTAAACGCTGGTCGTAATACCAATCCGACGCATCGATGGTCACGGCTCCGTTCCTATAGCCGTGCGCCTTCAGAAACGCGCGCATCCAATCGCGGCGCTCGCGAGTAGCACCCTCTTTCAGCACCGGAAAGCGAAAGTACGGGCGAAACCCCGGGAATTTTCGTACGAACGCATCGCATCGCAGCATATCGTCCCCGAATTGCTCCGGCGGGCCCGGCCGATCATAGGAGAAATGCGACCAGGTATGATTCCCGATCATGTGCCCGCGCTCGCTCCACTCCCGCACGATGGGGCGGCCAACCGGCGTATCGCCGTGCTCCCCGATCACAAACAGGGCGGCCCTCAGCTTATGCCGCTCTAACGCCTGGAGTATTCGCTCGCCCGCGTCCTTGCGCATCCCCTCTGGAATCGCGTGCCAGTTCAAATCGTCCATCGTGATCGCGATTTTCGGCTTTTCCTGCGCCGCGAGCGCAGTACCGGCCGCCATGAACAAAAACTCCCGTCGCGATACACCCATGCGAATCATCATGCCATGCTGGAGAGGATGGGAGTTCTACTGAGCGGCTCCGCTCTCAGCAAATCGTTTGGCGCGCGGCCCCTGTTCGAGAATCTTTCGTTCAGCCTTTCCGATGGCGACCGTACCGGCCTGATCGGCCCGAATGGCAGCGGTAAAACCACGCTGCTTGAAATCCTGGCCGGCAAGGAAGCTCCCGATTCTGGCACCCGCGCGCTCCGCAAGCAAACTAGGCTGGCTTACGTCCCGCAGGATTCGGTCTTCGCGCCGGCTGACACCGTCTTGTCCGTGCTGACCGCCGCTCTCGCAGATCTCCATTTGGACGACGACGAAAAATCCGCGCGCATCGAGCTTATGCTCGGCCGGGCCGAATTCGCCGATCGCACCACACTGGCTTCCGCGCTCTCGGGCGGGTGGAAGAAGCGCCTTTCCATCGCAGCGGCGTTGATCTCCGCGCCTGATGTGCTGCTGCTCGATGAACCCACCAATCACCTGGATCTGGAAGGCATTCTCTGGCTCGAAGGCGTCATTGAAACCGCGGGCGCCTGCCTGGTCGTCACGCACGATCGCTACTTCCTCGAACGCGTCGCCAGCAACATGCTGGAAGTCAATCGCGCCTATCCCGGCGGCGCATTCCAGGTGAAGGGCAACTACAGCGAGTTTCTCGAGAAGCGCGAGGACTTTCTTGAAGCCCAAAAGAAGCAGACCGACGCACTCGCCACCAAAGTGCGCCGCGAGATCGAGTGGCTGCGCCGTGGTCCGAAAGCCCGCACCGGCAAATCCCGCGCCCGCATCGATTCGGCCGGGCGGCTGATTGACGAATTCTCGGCTGCGAACCAACGCGCCCGCGGCGGCACTGCCAAGATCGACTTCACCGCGTCCGATCGCAAGACCAAGCGCCTGATCGAAGCGGAAGGCATCGCGAAATCGCTCGGTGGACGCCGCCTGTTCCAAAATCTGACACTCACTCTTTCGCCCGGCGTTCGCATCGGACTGGTGGGGGCTAACGGTAGCGGCAAAACCACGCTGCTGAAGCTGCTCGCCGGCTCGCTGGAACCCGACGAAGGTGAAATTCGCCGGGCGGATCGCCTGCAAATCGTCAGCTTCGCCCAAGACCGGGGCGCGCACTTGGACCCAACCCTCAGCCTGCGACGAACCCTTTGCCCGGACGGCGACATGGTGATTTATCGCGACCGGACGATCCATGTCGCAGGATGGGCCAAGCGTTTTCTGTTCCTCGACGAGCAGCTCGATATGCCGGTCTCGAAACTCTCGGGTGGCGAGCGCGCTCGCGTCATGATCGCGCGCCTGATGCTGGCCACCGCCGACGTCCTGCTGCTCGACGAACCCACCAACGATCTCGACATCCCGACTCTTGAGGTGCTCGAAGACAGCCTGCTCGATTTCCCCGGCGCCATCGCACTGGTGAGCCACGATCGCTACATGCTCGACCGCGTGTCCACCATGGTCATCGGCCTCGATGGAGGCGAAGGTGGTGTGTTCGCCGACTATTCGCAGTGGGAAGCCTTCCGAAGCGATGAGCCTGCGGAAAAATCCGCGCCCAAACTTCCCCGCCCTGCCGCTCTTGCTGACGAGCCGAAAAAGAAGCTGTCTTACTTACACCAGCGCGAATGGGACGGCATGGAATCCAGAATCCTGGAAGCCGAGCACGCTCTCGCCGCCGCCCAGCGCGAGTTGGAAGCCGCGTCTTCCGATCACGCGCGCGTCGCCGAGGCCTACGATAAGATGCAAGCCGCCCAGCGCCGCGTCGAGGATTTGTACGCCCGCTGGGCCGACCTGGAGTCCCAGGTAATCAAATGATCTCGACTCCCTTCCTTCGGCAGACATCCGCAAAGTCCCGCTCATTGAGAGTCAACAAATAGCTGATCCGGGTGTTTACATCTTCCAGTAAGAGCCTAATCAGACAGTCAACCATGCTCAACGGGCGACCCTGCCTCAGTGATGACTCCAGCGCCATCTCAAGCGCAGCATCCCGAAAAGACGAGTCATCTAAGTAGGTGACGTTGTGTTTCTTTAGGAATCGCTCGAATTGGTCGAGCGCGATGAAGTTGCGGACGAACTTCGTTCGCAGTGTCTCATACAGCGTAGGCCACGGCAGCACCACCTGGAACAGTTCCAGTGCCTCGGCCTTCTCGGAGGCCAAAACGTGATGTTGATCGCGTCGGTCGAACATCGCGTACCACAAGCCTGTATCGGCCAGCGCGTACTCCAAAGTTCGTTAAGCCTCGTCGCTCTTGGATGAACCCACCGCAACCGCGAATCCAGACCAGGGAGCAGCCTTGCGGCCGCCAAAAATGAAATTCCCTTTCATTTTCGTCGTTTCTTGATCGCGATAAATTACGTAAATTCGAGTCCTCTTTGTTATCTCCACGGATTTCTTTAGATCCGCAATCAGCGCTTCCAGTAGAGAGCCGGAGTACTCGTAGTTCAGAAACGCCAGATTGTCGCCACACTCGCTGGCTTGATGCTCATCGAGCCACGAGTAAATGCCTGGGTAATCACCCTGCACGCCGAGGTCATACGAGATCCAAATTGCGCTTTTGAGCGAAGACTTCTTTCGTGCGGTTATCTTCTGCACCGACTCCAGTATATCGCTGCTGTTGGGCTGCCCCCAACCAGCTTGGCGCCCAATCCCTAATCCCCAACCGCCAATCCCCTGCATCTGCTATACTAAAGCCTACTAGGAAGTTGATTCGAATCCCCCTCTCCCCTGACCGGTAGTCGGCCTGTCGCTTCTCCCTCCGCCAATTACACATGAAAAGTTTCTCTGATTTACCTCTGTCTGCTCTACTGAAGAGCAATTTGTCCAAGCATGGTTTTGTCCAACCGACGCCCATCCAGGAGCTGGCCATTGAGCCTGCGCTGGAAGGTCGCGATTTGGTCGCTACCGCGCAAACCGGTACCGGCAAAACGCTCGCGTTTGTTCTGCCCATCCTCCATCACATCTCCGCACAACCGACACAGCACGGCGTTCAACCCGGCATTCGCGCCATCGTGCTCAGCCCGACGCGCGAACTCGCCATCCAGATCCACGAAACGTTCGTCAAAATGGCTGCGGGCACTGGCATTCGCGCCTGCGTCGCCGTCGGTGGACTCAGCGAGCGCGTCCAGCTCCAAGCCATCCGCAAGGGCGCGCAGGTCCTCATCGCGACCCCCGGCCGCCTGTTCGATTTCCTGGGCCGCAAGCTCATCAATCTCAGCAACGTCCGCACTCTGGTTCTCGATGAAGCCGACCGCATGCTCGACATGGGCTTCCTCCCCACCGTCACGAAAATCATGGCGGCCATGCCGTCCGATCGCCAGACCTTGCTCTTCTCCGCCACCATCCAAACCTCGGTCCAGCACCTGGTGAAGACCCACGTCCGCAATGCCGTGCGCGTCGAAGCCGGCGCTACCACCAAGCCGATCGCGAAAATCGACCTGTTTCTCTATGAAGTGGAGCAGGATTGCAAACTCGGCCTGCTCGAAAACATGCTGCGCCAGGAAGAAGGCTCGTTCCTGGTCTTCGCCCGCACCAAGCATGGCGCCGACAAGCTGTCGACCAAGCTGGCGCGCCAAGGCGTCAAGACCGCCGTCATCCACGGCAATCGCAGCCAAAGCCAGCGCACTCACGCGCTGCGCGGTTTCCAGGATGGCGATTATCGCGTTCTGGTGGCCACCGATGTCGCGGCTCGCGGCATTCACGTGGAAGGAATCTCGCACGTGGTGAACTACGATCTTCCGCAAGTGCCGGAAGATTTCATCCATCGCGTCGGACGAACCGGCCGCGCGGGCGCATCCGGAAGAGCGTCCACTTTCGCTACGCGCTCCGAGCGCGGGCAAATCGCCCAGATCGAGCGCAAGCTCGATTCCAAGCTGATGCGCCGGGCACTCCTCCAGTCCACCAACTAATCTTTGCGGCCTAAACTCAGCCGGCGTGGGTAACTAGGAACGCGTTGACCAGCTCAACGATGTTCGACGAATCCATCAATGCGGGTTCGATGAAGATACCGGTTCGAAATCCCATGGGTTCCGCCTTCGAATGCGCGATGTGCCCATAGAAGATGATGCCCAGGATTTCCAATTTCACCGTGGCTCCTGGGTTGGCCGCGTTTCGTAGCAGCACCGCTACGCCGGATTCTGAAATGTCGAGCAGCCGTCCGCTGGTTTCCTCCTCGGAATCGAGCAGACTGAGCCGAACCGGCAAGTCCACGGCAATGCGCTGATTGAAACGGCGCTCCATCAATCATTTAATCGCCAAATAGAGGATTTACTTTAGGACCCTTCGCGATCAACCCCTGCCCGGTCGGCAGCGATAACACGTTGAACCCATGCGATCGGGCCACCTCGTCGATCGCCTCCCGCTGGCTTTCGAAGCCATAAAAGGCATAATCATCCAGCAATACGAATGCACCGGGCGAAAGGCGGTCCCAAAAGTATTCCAGCGCGGCCCGCTCCGGATAGGCGCAATTCATGTCGAGATGCAGGAACGCCACCGCGCCGATATTCGCATCCGGCAGTACATCCGGCACCGCTCCTTGCACTACCACGGCGTTCGGCCACTCGACGAAATTGGCGCGCACCCGTGCGACATTTGTTTCGTAGGCGCCGGCCGCGATGTAATCTTCTGCGATTTTGAGCCGGCCCCGCTGAACCTCCTCGGTCGAGAACTGCGAAATCACCGGACCCGCGAAGGTGTCAATCAGGTAGAAGCGCCTGGCGACCTTTCCCCAATCGAGCGTCTGCATAATCGCCGAGCTGATGAACCCAGTGTTCACGCCGCATTCGACGAAATCTCCCGTTGCCCCGAGCGCACTGGACGCAACCCAGAGAGCCACATGCACCCGCCACTCAAAGTGCGGGTCCACGCCGTTGGCCGCCTTCAGACCTCGCTCGTAAGCGGCTCTGAACGCCGGGTCATGCCGAAAATGATCGCTATGGACAGTGAACAGCCCATCGGAGTCATAATGCCTGCGGGTATTGATGAGCTTTAAGCCCGCGCGCCCGAGAGTTTTCCTGATTAGAGCTTTTATCATCCAGATAAAGCGGCAGTGTGGCGCTTCGTCCCTTGTCCGGCCCCGACGGACACATTCCAGAGCGACCCGCCCAGCATATGGTATCTAAAATGAAGAAGACCGAGATGGTTACCGACATGCCCTGAGGATTTCATGAGATCTTCGGCGATCATTCTGTGCAGCGCCGGTTTGTGCCTGGCCGCGAAGCTCCCTTCCAGCCTCGCGAGAATACCTCTCAGTTTCGAGCCCAACGTCGGACAGGCGAATCCCAGCGTCAAGTTCTTAGCCCATAGCGGCGCGCGCACCATCTACTTGACGAATTCGGGTGCTAAGATTTCCGGAGCCGAGCTACACTTTCAGGGCGGAAACTGCACTGCGATTTCCGGCCTCCAGTCGCTTTCCGAGCGTCACAACTATTTTCGCGGAGCCTCTTCCGGACCAAAGGCCATTATCCGACATTCCAACGTATCAGCGGGTCCGATGCGAACAGGTTTATCCGGGCGTCAACGCCGAGTTCTATGGTGGACGCGACGGCTTGGAGTACGATCTCATCGTCGCGCCTCACGTCGACACATCCGTTGTGAGCTTGACGTGGAAGAATGCAAAGCAAGTTCGCATTGACCCGAACGGCGATCTGACCATCGAGGCTCCCGGCGGCATGATCCGCCAGCACAAGCCCGTGGTGTATCAAGTTTCCAGTGGCGAACGCAAAATGATCCACGGGGATTATGTTCTGACCGGAAGGAACGCCGTGCGTGTCTCTCTCGGAGCTTATGACCAAGATCTGCCACTTGTTATCGACCCCGTGCTCTTCGCCGTGGACGCCAACGCAGCGCCCGCGGGCCCAATGGCGGTCGACTCTTCCGGAAATATCTATCTTACGGGTGCTACCGAGACTTCCAGCTTCGAATCGACCGTAGGCTCGGTGCAGCCGGCATTTGGAGGAGGCACGTGCGAGAACCAGGCGGGCACCCTGCCACCGGTACCCTACCCCTGCCCGGACGCCTACGTTATCAAGCTGGACCCCAATGGCGCGGTCATGTACGCTACATATCTGGGTGGCGATGGGGCCGACGCGGCAACTTCGATCGCAGTCGACTCGAGCGGGAATGCGTATCTTGCGGGCACAACCAATCCAAATCCGTCGAATCCGAACAACTTCCCCACTACTCCAGGCGCGGCTTTCCCCAAATCCAGTACCGACGGCGTGGACGCTTTTGTCGCCAAGCTGAACGCTACGGGCGACAGCCTGATTTATTCCACTTTCATTCCAGACCTGTACCAAGTGACGCTGGCGATCGATGCTCAAGGCGCGGCTTATGTCGCCGGCTTTGCGCTTCCGGCAACCGCCGGCGCCGGTACAACAGGTTTCCCAGCCACGCCCGGCGCTTTTCAAACTACGTCATTAGTGCAGGGGATCACCGGCGGCGTCGCGAAGTTGAACACCAGCGGATCGGCGCTCGTTTACGCTACATTCCTCGGCGGAACCAATCCGAAGAACATCGCGGATTCCGATGGCGCGTCCGGCATCGCGGTAGATTCGCTCGGCGATGCTTACATCACCGGATGGACCGCTTCGCCGGACTTCCCGACAACTCCTGGCGCCTTTGACACCAGTCCTCCAGATGGGATCGTATGTCGCTACGCTCACGAAATTGAATGCCGCCGGCTCAGCTCTGATCTACTCTACTTTCCTCGGCGAAACCGAAAGCGCCCTGGGAGGCGTCATCAAGATCGACGCCAAAGGAAACGCATACATCCTCGGCAACACTGCCTCCAGTAGCTTTCCCACCACGGCCGGCGCATTCCAGTTCAGCGGGCCCGGCGCCCCCTGGGCCATTGGCTACCAACCGGGGGCCGTAGGTCAATTCTTGTCTGCGCTCAGCGTGGACGGTACCGCATTGATTTACTCCACCTACGTGACCGGCGCTGCAGCGCTGGATGTCGATGCGGCAGGCGATGCGTATGTAGCGGGTGTGGCCTCCTACAATTTCCCTGTCACGAGCGGCGCTTTCCAACGCTGCGTGACCAATGGCAAAGGCGACCTGTTTGCCGTCGAGTTCAATCCCAGCGGGCAAACCATCGGCGCGACGTATCTCGGGGGCACAGGAACCGAAACGCCGTCGGCAATCGTTGCTGGTCCGAACGGCTCGCCCTATATCGCCGGCGTCACTACTTCAACCGACTTTCCCGGCATTGTTGGCGCTGAGAGCGGAGTCGCGCTCACTTTTGTTACGCGAACTCAGATCAATAATCCGCAGACCACCGACGGCCCCTGCATTTCTCAGATCCTCGAAAACGCCGCCACCTTCGCGGAGGGTCCCGTTGCAACAGGCGAGATTGTGACCATTCGCGGCGCTGGAATCGGACCGGCCAACGGTGTTTCCGGAGAGGCTGGAGCAGATGGCGCCTTTCCAACGCAGCTGGCCGGGGTGCAGGTCTCCTTCGACGGGTTTCCCGCACCTTTGCTCTACGTGCAGGGGCAGCAAATTAACACCGTGGTGCCGTGGGAAGTTGCCGGTGACTACAATTCCACATACGCAGGCGGGACCGAGGTCACAGTGCGAGTCGGCGGCGTTTCGACGAACACGTTCACGAATCCGCTGGCTGGCTCGGCGCCGGGAATTTTTGTTGAGAACGCCGCGAATCAGGCCGCCGTGCTGAACCAGGATGGAACGTTGAATTCACCGTCCAATCCAGCCGCGCCCGGAAGTGTCATCGTGATCTACGGCACGGGCGGAGGCCAGACCAGTCCAGCGGGTCAGACCGGCGTGCTCGCGCCATTGATCCAAGCCCCGCTTACACTTCCAACGGCGGTTCAGATCGACGGCCAAAACGCGGATGTTATCTACGCTGGCGCAGCCCCGGGCCTGATCTCGGGAGCGCTTCAGATCAATGTCCGCATTCCCGATGGGACGCCGTCCGGGACAGCGAGTCTCGGCATCACGATTGGGTCCATTGCTTCGCCGGCGCAACCGACGATCGCAGTTCAATAGGGCGGATTGTTCAGAACTCCGAGGAATCCGGCTTGAATAAATAGGTCAGCACCATCTGGCTCTCCACCGCGCGCTCCCCCTCGCGAGCCGGGCGGAATCGCGCGCGACGCGCTGCGTCCAGAGCCTCTTTCTTCAACAGCCCTGCGCCCTGGCCCTTGATCGACCCACTTCTGCCTTCGTCACATTGCCGTCTTCATCGATCGCCACGATCACCTGCACGCTCGCTTCCGCCGGCACCTTCGCTCGCACCTTGGCGGGAATCTCGAGCGGGATCTGCGGTCCGTCGAATCGCTGCGGATGCTTGGCAACTTTCGCGTCGGCAGCCTTCGGCTCCGCGGCTTTTGGCACTTCCGGTTTTACTTCGGTGGCTTTCGGCGCTGGCAGCACCGGTACATCCGGAGTCCTCGGCGCGATCTCCGGCATACTCTCTACTGTCGTGTAGCGCGACCATTCGCGCTGCAACCCTGGTACGGCAAAACTGAGCACGACCGCCGCCGCTGTCGCCGCGCCCGCCATCCACCAGCGCTTTGGCTTCGTTCTCTCCGCTGGGATTTCCGCGATCGCGGGAACCTCTTCGGCTACTACAGACTCCTCCGGTTGCGCCTTCGTTTCTAGGGGGGCCGGTGCAGATTCGGCAGGCGCGGGTTCTGGCGCTGGCGTCGACTCCGCCACCGCCGTCGCAGCAGGCGCAGCCAGCATCGGCATCTGCTTGGGAGCTTGCGCCCAAAACGTCTCCATCGCCGACAACAGCTGCTTGAAACGCTCGTCCGCGACATCCGGCGCGGCTTCCACCTGGCGCAGCTTTTTGGTTTGCTCGGCTATTTCGCCCTCCAGCAAACCGATCCGGCGCGACAGGTTCGATTCCACTTCACGGATCATCTTCGATGGGTCGCCCGACAGCGCTTCCCGCTCGCGCCGGTCTTTGAACAACCGCCGCCCAGCTACCGTGCCGCTCATCACCGCCGGCAACGATGTCTCGGATTTGGTTTCGCCCGCCGCCTGCGCCAGCATGTGGATCTCTTGCCCAAATCGCTGCGCGTCGCGCTTGGACAGGCAGCGCCACTCGGAAGGCTCGGTCTCGCCATCCGATTGGAACAGCCCGAATCCCACCAGTTCGTCCTCGCCCAGAAAATCGGCGATGCGGGTGAATTGGGCGATGGTGGCTCGCCGCAACGAAGTGGCGCCCGCAAACGCCGCGCCGAATGCGTGCACCTGTTCGCCCGTCACGGCACCCGAGTATTCCGCGGTGAAGTTGAGCGATTCGGTGTCGAAATCCGACGCCAGCCACTCGCCGCGTTCAGCGTCAATGTGTACATCCTCGGCCAGCAGGTGGAAAAACTTTCGCGTTTCCTCCACCACGCTCACCAGTTTGTCGAGCGGCACTCCGGCAGTGCGCCGGTTTAATTCCAGACGAACGCGCAAACGGGCCATTTATCTTACCCCCGTAGTCGAAGCCAGCGGCTTCGAAGCAGTGAATGCCGATAGAATGCGGTCGAGCGCGATCCGCAAATTGTGCCAGCCTTCCAGACAATCCGGCGCGAGTTCCACGATTCGATCGCAGTATTTCGCCGCCTGGTGGTTATCGCGGCGCTCCAGCGCCACTGTTGCCAGGCCCTGCAGAGCGACCGCGGAGTGCGGCGCAATGCTCAGCAGTTTCTGCGAGTACTCGCGCAGGTGTTCCAGATCGCGCATTTCGGCGCTCATCGCGATCAGGTTGCCGAGCGTCTCCGGCGAATTCGGCTGCGATTCCAGCAAAGTTTCATACACGCTCGCGGCTTCATCGAAGCGCCCCAATAGTTGCAGCGCTACCGCCTTCCCGAACAATGCCGGGCCAGTGGAATCGTCCGCTTGCGTGAAAATTTCGAGCGCTGCTTCGATGCGATTCATCTTTAGCAGGCACGCTCCCAGACCGATGCGCGCGGCTTCCATTCTCAGATCCAGCCAAAGCGCACGACCGTATTCCCGAGCCGCCGCGTCCCAGCGCTCTTGGTGCTGCAGCCAGATCGCAAGATTCAGGTGCGCCGAGGCGTTCTCCGGGTTCGCCATCACAGCGGAGAATTGGCTGACTGCCTCATCCATCCACGGGGCTTTTGTAACGTCTTCCATGACTATCTCCGAACCATCTTCGGAACCACCATTTCCCACGCGGCTTCATCACCTTGCGGCCGCCGCGGAGGAGGTTCCACCACTTGCAGCGCATGCACGGGCGCCACGGCGACGGGTGGCGTCGCCACGACGGCTATGGCGCGTCGGAGCCGGTTCGCTAATTTCAACCGGCTGCGGAAAGGCTAGTAGCGTATCCCAGGTTACGGAGAATTGAAACGCCTTGGGTTGTTCGGCGGTCTCGTTGGCCTGCTTATTCAACACCTTGGGCCGGGGTATCGTCACAACCGTTCCGATTTTCGGGTTCAGTATGGCCACGCAGTCCTTCTTACCAGTACACCCAGAAGGGGTATCTTAAGGATCGTCGCGTAGACCGTGGGAGATTAGGGTACTAAGCCTAAAATCTGCTTAGTCCCATTCCGAGTATTCGCGTGGGTGGCAGAAGTGTTGCAGTTTCAGTCGCCTGCGCCTCGATTTGGCGATGGAGCTGCTCGGCAAGTCAAGATTCAGAATTCGGACTTCTGTATGCTGAATTCTTCTTATTGCGCTTCTTCGATTACGCCGTTGAGGCCGCGGGCCAAGTGCAGCGGGGCCCAGTGGAATTCGGAGGCTAGCATTTTCGAGATGTCGTCCTTGGATTTCTTGGCGCGATTCATTTCACGAACGCGAGCCACCAGCTTCATCGTGCTCAACCGGAAATCGGCCATCTCTTGTTTGGTGGCCATCGGTCCGTGACCTGGGACCACGGTGTCGAAGTCTAGTTGCAGGGCGGAACGTAGGGTGCTGGGCCATTCCACAGCGCTGCCGCCGCCAGAATAGTCGATCAGTTCGGGAACATCGTCGCCTTTGGTATACATGTCGCCAGCGGCCAAGACTCGATCGGCCGGGAACAATACAACCACGTCACCGTTGGTGTGCGAGCGGCCAAAATGATACAGCGCCACGTTCTTGCCGCCGAGATAAATGTGCGCGTGATGTTCGATCACGATGTCGGGGAGCCCAGGCTGATTGGAAACCACCATTTGCTCGCGAGCTTCCTGCGACGCGACAACTTTCGCGTCCATGGCCTGCATTTTAGCGTTGCCGCCGCTGTGATCTCCATGGTGATGCGTATTGATGACGTACTTCACCGGCTTGTCGGTGATCTTCTTCAACTCGGCCATGATGCCAGCGTGATCGATCTCGAACTTGTCGTCCACCAGCAGGACGCCATCGTTGGTGATCAACGCCGTGGTGTTTCCTGGCACGAAGTCGTTATGGATGACGTACAGATCGTCTTTCAGCTTAATCGTGTTCAGCTTCGACGGCTGATTTCCGAACTGGGTGTAGGCGGTGAACAATGCGCCGCAGCCCAGCAGGGCCGCGGACAATCGAACAACGGAGCTCTTGCGCATGGCCTTCACCCCCCCCTACACCGACGTTATACCCACCCAAAATTTTATCACGACCGGTTCCCCCAACAAAATAAACTAAACAAGTCGACTTCGTTCTCGTACTGCGCATTGTTTACCACGTGCGTAACGTCGCTTTGGCCAATCGCCGACGCGCACTCACCGCCGTCACTCCTTCCGCGCTGTATTCCAAGCGTCACCGTGACGCCACCAACACCGATACCAACCAGACTCGTACCACTCTTACCGGACGATACTACATTTACGTTGCTCGCGCGTTTACCGGTGATCCAGCCACGGATTCTATCGCCGACATCGCGTCCGTCAACATTGACGTAACCGACGCGGTGCTGGATCGTGTTTTAGTCGGCGCGTCGGGTTCTGACGGTCGGCGCGGCTGAAACTCTCCGACCGCGAGTTCCTCCTGGCACCGTGGTGGTCGCGAGCGGTGGTGGCCTGCCCTCACCATCGCTTCACGCGGTTCTGAGCCTCTCGCGGGCCACGTCGCGTCCTGCTCCGCGTTTGCGTTCTCGACGTGGCGTGCGCGCCCACCCCGAACAACTACCAGATGACGGGTCAATATCGACAATTTCGCCGGCGCACCTGGGCGCGGATCCGGCATTTATGTGGGCTCGGATTCCCAATCCGGAGCGCTCCAGGAATTCAAGATCCAGACCTCCACGTACGAGCCAGTTACGGGAACCCGGGAGCCAATGTGAACGTGGTCACCAGCTCAGGACCAACGCCTGGCATGGATCGCTGTTCGAATTCTTCCGCAACACCGACTGAACGCGGTGGATTTCTCCGCAACCGCTGGGCGGCTGCAGACAAGTGCTCAACCAGAACCAGTTCGGCGGAACGTGGGCCGTCTGGCAGCTGTCTCTTCTCAGCTTCGCGCGTCTCTGCGCGCGTCCGGCTCGCGCCCCGCGCCCCCCCGCGCCGCGCCTGCGCGTTTCGCCGCGCTTGGTGCTGCGTTTTGTCCGCAACCATCCGGGCTTCGCGTTTCGCCCGGTAGCCGGCGCGTGCAGGTGGCCTGTGATGGATCCACATCATCCGTCGCTCTGATTTTCTCATCTCAGCGCCGGCGCGCTACACTTCCCGGCTCGACGAACGCGTACCTTGGTCCCATTCAGCGATCCAGCTCGCTTTACCGACATCGCGGTTGCAATCTGACTACGTGTCACAGCGCACGCTGGCCGATTCTTCACTTCTCGATCCGCGACCTTCCGTTCTCATCCACGTCTGCTTGCTGCCCGCGCCGGCGACATATTTGTCGCCCACCACGCGCGCTGAACTGACTTCGATTTTCCACACCTTGTCCGGCCCGATATCTTCCGCGCATCTCGCGCGCAGCACGCGTTCCGTACACGCTACGCTTACCCCCATCATCCCGCCATCCTCTGACCCCTTACGGTCCAGCTGTTCACGTGGTGCAGCTCAGCACACGTTTTCGTCCACCGATCTTTCGTTGCCCACGTTTCCTGTCGCCGCGCCACCTCCGCGCCGCGTGGAGTGGGCACATCTTACATCGTGTTCAGCATCGACGTACACAACCATCTACTCATTTCCGACTTTCTCTTGGTCGGCCGGCTGCACGCCGGCGTACCACCTGCACACCGGCAACTCCTGAACACCACCGCACGCCCTCAGCATATCGCGTCCTGCCTTTTCTGCGTGCTGGCGCCCCGACGAATCATCCACGATACCGCGCGAACAACATCAGCTGGTTTGTCCAGATGCTACAAAGTCAGATCCAATCTCCTCAATCTGTCCGCTGTACGTGCGCTCAGCCAATATACCTGCCACGTGTGAACCGGTTGAGGTGCCGTTCCCGCCACCGTAGTTTGACGTGTGCCGTCCAACTTTCCCGTTCCCGTGGGTCTGAGCTCCCTCTGCCCGTCAAGAACGGTCCGCCCCTGAACAATTTCGGTCCGCGCTTCGGTTTCGCCTGGCAGCCCTTGGACAAGGGCGGCTCGGGTGCGGGCGGCATTGACTTTTCTACGACCGGATTGGCGGCAATCTGTTCGTACACTCCGTGGAACAAGGGAATCCCTATGCGGTAACGCTGGATTTTGCCGGACCCGCTGCGCAACCCGCCAGTCTGCAGCAGCTTTTCCCCGCTGCGACGCTTTCGTTTACGCCGCGCTGGGTGGATTTCACCACCGGAAGAACTTCGAACCTGAACCTTCCGTTCATCGTGGAAAACCTACATACACCGCTGGTACGGCAGTACAATCTCGGAGTCCAATGGGAGTTTCTGCCGCGTTGGGTATTGGATGTTGGCTTCGTTGGTTCGAGTGGGATTAATCTGGCGGACTACAATCACAACTACAACACGGCGTTGCTCGCAAGCCCAAGCAATCCCATCAATGGCGTCACCACTAATACGGTAGCCAACGCGAATCTGCGCGTGCCGTACCTGGGCTTTGCCGCCAGCGGCTTCCAAGGAACGGGATTCGACGGAATCTCCAACTACAACAGCCTGCAAGTGACGGTCCGCAAGCAGCTCTCGCATGGAGTCTCGATGCAGGCCGCGTACACCTGGAGTAAATCGCTCACCGATTTGATCGGCTACGGCGCGAATACGAACGATGCCAGCAGTCTGTCGCAGCAAATATGGACCGGCCTATTTTAATCGGCCGCAACGCTTCATCGTGAACTATAACTGGGATCTGCCCTTGGGTCATCCCGGCGGGTTCGCGGCAAATTGGTGGAAGGCTGGAGCTTGTCGGGAGTGACGGTGGCGCAAAATGGCACCCCTCTGACCTTTACCGATGCGAAAGCCGGCACCATCTATGGCGTTAGCGGGCCTTCGCCTACCTCACCAACGCTCAACACCGTCACCTTTGGAGCGTTCAATGTCGGGCGGGCCCAATTGTGTCCGGGAACCACCTACGCCTCCATTGATACGTCTGGCGGCGTTGAATCACGGCTCGGCGGGGCCAGCGGCGGTTCGGGCTTTTTCAACAACAGCAAGATCTGCGCTCCGCCAGCGATTGGAAACGGAACCGGCTACGGCAACTCCGGAGTAGGCATCCTACTGGGGCCGGGACAATTCAACTGGGACTTCTCGCTGGTGAAGGTGACGAGGATAACCGAACGGCAGACGCTGCAATTCCGAACGGAATTCTTCAACACCTTCAACCATCCGCAGTTCAATAATCCCGGGACCGCCATATCCACCCTGGCGACGTTCGGCGTGATCACCAGCAGCAGCGTGAATCCACGGCTGATTCAATTCGCGATGAAGTACTCGTTCTAACGCTAGGCGGCTCTTGCGCATAAGGGAAAAGTATATCAAGTTCGCTGCAGCAAGGGGCGCAGCTCGCGAATGGACTTCAAGGTTTCCAGAGTGAGCGTGGTCTGGATGAGCTTGGCGGTGCGCTCCGGACCCAAGATTGGGCTCAGCAGATCGCGGCATTTCGCGACCACTTCTTCGCGCGGCATGGGGTTTTGGGCGGTGCCACGGACCGCCTTCACTGTTTCCGTGAGATGCGTACCATCGGTGAGCGTTACTTCAACCATCGCGACGCGGGCAGGCAGTTGGCGTTCGAGGTCGGCATCTTGAATGAGTTGGACCTTGGCGCGCTGCTTGAGGACCGCAGCGTCCTGCATGCGCGGCTTGTCGTGCGCGGCTTTGAATGAAGCTGTTTTATCGATCAGCATGACCGCGATCATGTGCTGCATGCAAATGTCCGGCATTTCCCGGTTGTTCACCAAAGCCCCATCGCTGGTAGCGACGCGGACGATGACCGATTGCACCTCATCGGGTTCGAACGGACGGCGTTTGCGAATAATTTCGATCGCGTCGAGGGGAGCTTGGATCGGCGAACCAACCGTCCACTTCTTGATGTTGGTGCGGGTGATTTCGTAGCGTTCGCCGAGTTTTTCGATTAGCTTCGCGGCGTCGGCTTGCGGGGCGTAATCGAGTAGAAAATTGTCCTGGCCTGAAAGGACGTCATCAACTCCTGTCGCACCCGCCTGCACCAGCAACGCCGCGGTGACGCCGTTGCGGGCGCCCATGCCGGCGAACAGGAACGCCTTTTCGATGTGGTCGGTATCGCGCTGCCAGGTTTTGATTCCCGAAGCCTGCTGCGATGCGTAGTCGATCAGCCAGCGCATCTGCTGTTCATTCAAGCCGGCGGCCGATCCGGCAGCGGCGGCCGAACCGAAATTCCCTGCGAGCGCGTGAGTGCTGATGTGGGTCACGGTTTGATAGGCGCCGACACCGACGGTCATCGTGACGCGAGTTCCAACGTCGTAACCGAGCGCGACCGCGCGCAAAAATCGCGGGCCATCGATGTTGAACTGTTCGCCTGCCGCAAGCGCGGAGGGGACCACCGAAGCGCCCGGGTGGGATTCAGAAGGCGCGTGCGAATCGTCCGTTTCGTCCGAATGAGCCAGCATGGCATTGGAGAAGGCTGCTTCAATCGCACCGCAGACCACATCCGACGCAGCGACCGTCGCAGTCTTTTCGGCGGAGTGGAGCCGGGCGAATTTGATGGCGAAGCGGCCGGGCGCAAGTTCGGAACCCGAAACCATAGCGGCGAACGTGTCGAGGATATGTTGCTTGGTGCTTTCGAGCGCTTCTGGCGGGAGCGGGGCTGTGCCCGCCTCAGTCATATAAGCACTGAGCTTGGACATGACCGGACTGATGGGGGACACGGCTGCACGCAGCGGAACCGCCGCCGCGGCCGCACTGAGAAGAACGCTTCGCCGAGTTACGTTATCTAATTTCATTGTGAAAAACCACTCCGCCCTTCATAACGAATTTTACATGCTGCATCTCGGTGATGTCCGCCAGCGGGTCGCCGGTGACGGCTATCACGTCGGCGTACTTGCCTGTTTCAACGCTGCCGACCTGTTTGCCCAATTCAAAGCTCAGGCTTTCGGCAGCAGAGCTAGTGGCCATCTGCAAAGCCTGGGCGGGCGTCATCCCCCACTTCACGTAGTAGGCGAACTGAAACGCTTGCACGCCATGACCGTAGGTGTACGCGCCGCTTCCGAAAACTTCCTTGACTCCTGCCGCGACCAATCGTTTGAAGCTCATTTCGGTAAGACGAAAACGGGTGGTGTGGCCGCCACTGGCCTTCAGATCACGCGCTTCCATGTCGCCGATCAAATCCCAAAGCGTTTGCATCACGGGCCGCAGCGTGCCGTCCCACAGCGGCTTCTTGAATAAGCGGATGGTCTCGTCGTCCAGCCCTTCGGCACCCGTAACCCCGACAATCACATGCATAGGCATGTCGACGCCCGCTTCGAGACAATTGCGCAGACCTTCGCCGCCATAGGCATGGCAGGCGACCCGGAGTCCGCGGCGATGCGCTTCGTCCACGATGGCCTGGTTCTCTTCGAGCGTGAGCGATGGAACGTTGATCATTTTGCCATCGGGCGTGAACGCGCCGGCGCCAGATGGGTCGGGATAACCGCCGCCTTCGTAATCCTCGGTTTCGTAGACTTTGATCCAATCGACGCCATAGTGCGAGTGCTCGCGGACGGCGGCCCGCGCCAGCCATGGAGAGTTCACGTCGCCTGAAAGCTGGAATGCGTTGGGACCGCCGGTTTGACCGAATGGAGTGACTACGGACGGCGCGGGATAATACCCTGCGGCCCGTGGGTTCAATTGCGGGACCGGCGACTTGCAATCGCGGCCCGGGAACTTGACCTTTGTTGATGGCGTCCCGCAGCTCGACGGTGGCATAGGTATAGGGCGAACCCATGTCCTGCAACGTTGTGAAGCCTGCGTTCAAATCCTTAAGCGCGTAATTCAGTCCGGAAAATGCCGCTCGCGCGTCGTTGGGCTGCTGATCTTGCATTAAATGAACGTGCCGATCGATTAGCCCAGGCAAGACCGTAGAGCGGCTGAGATCGATGACTTGAACACCCGGCGGAATCTGGACGCGATCGGCAGGGCCGACGGCCGTGATGCGATCGCCCTTAATCAGGATCGACCTGATCCTTGAGCATTGTGCCTGATTTGGAATCGAACAAACGCCCTGCGCGGATGGCGACGCCTTGCGCCGGGGGCGCCTGCATGTCCATGTGGGAAGCATCGAAAGGCCCAGCTTCCGGGCGCGTGCTTTGGGCCTGCACCGAGCCGATGGTCAGGAGGAAGAGGAGATGCGAGAGGCGAATTCTCACGCTAGAAGTATATCCGCTTGCACACGTCCCAGGAGCGCGAGGCCCGTGTTGTAGGCAGCAGTGAAGGCGTCGAGCCCGTGGGAACCGCCATTAACGAGACGCCGGGCTGCGCGCAAATCGCCGGCAGCGAGAGCCTCGCGGATTTTCTCTTCGTGCGTTTTGAGGAAGCTGGCGAGCAGACGGGCCGCAATGTCGGGATGGTTGGCAAGATCGGGATTTTCGATGAGCTGGTCGCCCAACCCGATCGCTGCGCCGTGCAGCGCGTAATTGGACGGCCCGTCAGTTGGACGAAGCCGCGCCCTTTGAAGCGCTCGCCATCGGGAGGGCCCTGGTTACCGAGATCGGCGCGGGAATCATATAGGTCGAACGGATGGCCGCCGGGCGAGGTGTTGAACCGGCTTTCGAATTCGCTGATGGGAAGAAAAGATCCGGTCTCCGCGCGAATGGTGGCCAGCGCCATCAGGATCATCGGATCGTCGGCGAGCTCGGGGGCGATCAATGCATGAAGTACGAATGGGAGATTTGCTTCAATGTTGGCGCGAGGGGCGTAAGGGAAGAATCTGTGCGGCCATGTCCACCGTGATGTCGCTCATGACCCCAGAGTAGGTTCCGAAATGCTGGCTTCAAGCCTTGCGAATCGCCCTGAAGCTTATTCAAAACAAGCACAGAACGGAACAATTTGAACGTGTGACCGACTGAGCAGCCGCACTTTTGATAGATGTGCAATTACCTGTTAATCTAAGTTTCAGAGGTAATAACAATGCAAGTGTCTACAAAGTCCATCCGTGTTGCCGATGAGGCTTGGTTGGGACTGGCGCTGTTGCTCCACGAACATCCGGAACGCGATTCGTTCTCTGCAAGGGAAATTCTCGATCGTGTGAAGGCGGAGAAAGCAAGCGGCGAACTAAGGGCTGGCGTCCAACCACACATTTATCTCCATAACGTCGCCAACGCGGCGCCGAACCCGGCCAAATACCGGATGTTCTACAAGCTACCCGGCGACACGTACCGCTTATTTCGTCCGACCGATGCGGCGCATCCTGCCCGGAAAGGCAAGATGATTCCAGAGCGTGACGAGCTTCCGGCGAAATATCACTACCTGCTGGATTGGTATGAGAGCGAATACTGCTGTAAACAGGGTGTTGTGAATGAGGAAGACGACCCGATCCTTCAAATGTGGGGGGTTGGGAAGGAAATCTGGGCCGACACCAACGCGGACGATTACGTTCGGGACCTGCGTTCCAACTGGTACGGAATTACGCCCAAATAAAGACCGGACAAATCGTGGCCAACATTTTCTGGGATACAAACCTGTTCATCTACTTGGTCGAGGGCAATCCGCAATTTGGTCCTGCGGTAAAAGACCTGCGCCGCAGAATGCTGCATCGGAATGACCGGCTCTTCACAAGCGCCATGACAGTCGGCGAAGTCCTCGTGAAGCCTCTCTCGCTTGGCCACAGATCGTTGGCGGAACGATATCGAGCGTTCCTCGCCGCCCCCCACGTCAGCGTGACAGGTTTTGATTTGTCCGCCGCGGAAGCCTACGCTCACATTCGGCTGGATCGTACAATTGAGCCCGCCGACGCAATTCAATTGGCATGCGCCGCGGCTGCCGACGTGGATCTCTTCATAACGAACGACGGCCGGCTTAATCGGAAGAACGTTCCTGGAATCAAATTTATTTCGGGCCTCAGCCAAGCGCCGATTTGATCCCGCCTGCCGGTATACAATGACTGGCGGAGCATTATGGCAAAGACATGGCAAAACATGGATCACAGCTGGTGTATTAGGATTTTCTCTGGCCGGAGCGTTGACAGCGCAGAAGCCGTGTGACCGGGCCTGTCTCGATGGCATCGTGGACCAGTACCTGGACGCCGTAACGGCGCATGATCCGAAGCTGGCGCCGCTTGCGAAAAACGTCGAAGTTCACCGAAGACGGCCAGAAGCTGGTTATCCCCGATGGCCTGTGGAATTCGATGGCCGGCAAGGGCACGTATCGATTGTTCGTCGACCGATCCGCAGGCGCAATTCGGTAGCGTTCATCGGGACCATCAAAGAGGAAGGGCGGACGGCCGAGCGAGCCAATTGGAAGCGTGATCGCGCTGCGATTGAAGGTGGCCAACCGGCAGATCACAGAAGCGGAGACCTTCGTGGTACGGAATCCGGACACGGCCGCGCGGCTGGAAAAAATCGGCACGCCGAATCATTTGTTCCTGGAAGCGATTCCCGAGGCGCAGCGCATGTCGCGGGCAGATTTGATCAAGACGGCCAACATGTACTTCTCGGGAATGCAGCAGAATGACGGGAAGGGCGTATATCCTTTTGCCGACGATTGCAATCGGATCGAGAACGGAATGCAGTCGACTAACGCGCCTCTGAAAGAAGGTCAAACGAAGCCCGATCCGGCGACGGCGACAAATTACTCGGGGACGTGGAGCTGCAAGGAGCAGTTTCAATCCGGCTTACTGCATTTCGTGACGCGCATTCGTGACCGCCGTTACGTGGCCGTAGACCAAGAGCGCGGCCTGGTGTTCAGCTTCGTCTTTTTCGATCATTCGGCGGGGAAGACGCGGCATTTCGAAACACCCAACGGGCGCGCGGTAGCGGCGGGCCGACGCAGCCATGGACCTGGGAGATTGCCGAGATGTTCAAAGTGGACAATGGCAAGCTGCGGCAGATTGAAGCTGTACTGGCGCGCTCGCCGTATGGGATGACGTCGGGATGGAGCACGTGGGACGAGGGGATGACGGATCGGGCGCGGGATGTGACGGGGAAGTGAGAAAAGACGGAATTCAGAAATCAGAATTCAGGACAGAATCCAGAATACGAGGGAGACAAGGAATACGGGGAATACGGGAAAGATTCCAGTCTCAGTGGGAGTCGGCGCGGGAGCGCAATAGTTGCGCGGCGCGGAACCAGTCTTCTTCGGGTGACCCGTCCGGGCCGCCTCGGGCTTGCCAAAGTTCATAGGCGAGGGCGGCGATGTCGGCGTGTCCAAAATCGGTGAAACCGTGATGAGTCGACGCAGAATGAGTGTGCGCTTCGGGCGAATACTCAAGATCCTGGCGCGAATGCTCATGCCCCGTCAAATGATCCTGCTTGCCGGTGTGCTCGCCGGCGCGATGGGCGTGCTCGGGGCCGTCGTGGATTTCGGCGGCCTGCGGGTGGTTTTCGTAATGCGATCCGTCGTTATAGCGAGTAGACATAGTTAAAACTCCGCCAGTCGGCCTGATTTGGAGTGGGCTTCCTTGGCAAGCTTGAAGGCCTGATCGGAATGTTCCAGCGCCCGTTCGGCATGCCACCTTCCGCCTTCATTATCGCCCTTTTCGTTATGCTCCGCAGCGGTTCGATGAGCCTGGGCCGCAAGTTCGTGCTGCTCGGCAGCTTTCCGGTGTGCTTCGTGCATGGTGTTCCTGCGCTTACCGGTTCGATGCGACTGCGATGACTTCCGGCTTGTCCGCGGCCGCTTCGCCCGACGAGGAAATATCCTGCGCGCCGGTGTGCTTTAGAAGATCTTTCGCGCGAGCGATTTGTTCAGAGGTGTCGCAGTGGACAGAGAGCAGAATTCCACCCGCTTTGATATGTCCCTCGTAACGCTTCGCTTCGTACTCTGGGATGCCCATCCCGACCAGTGCGCCGATGATACCGCCGACCGCGCCACCGACTCCCAACCCTGCGAGAGCGGCCATGATTGGACCCGCCGCAATGAAAGGACCGACTCCGGGAATCGCGAGAGCGCCAATCCCAGCCAACAATCCAAGAGTTCCGCCAATCACACCGCCGGTTGTAACGCCAGCAGTCGCGCCTTCGGGCGCTTTTGTACTTTTGTCGTGCGCAAAGTCCTTCGTGCTCTGATGATCCGGAAGCAACACCGAAATATCGTCGTTCGAAAATCCGGCCGCCAGTAGATCGTCGACGGTCCGCTCGGCTTGCTTTTCGTTTTGGTAAATACCAAACACGGCTGTCTTTTTGGCTGTCATGGTACTTCTCGATACGAGCATCTGGAGGCCCAGTACCGTTAGTGGAAGGAGTGTATCGGTTCACGGCCAGGGATGGGTTTATCTCGGTGACCATGCGCGGTCACGTGACCATATATCGTTAACGTTTGGCAGTTCTCGAACCAGCCGCCGCAACGTTGGCTTTGGTTGTCCTCGTGCTCAATGCATCAATATGAAAATGCTCAACCCATGCTTATCCCTGCGGGCAGTGCTGGCAGTGCTGGTCCTAGGGACCATGGCAGGGTGCTCAACAAAGATCCACGCGGTCCGCTGACGTTTCGGGCGGAATACGCACCTCACTCGATCAGGCTGGCCTCAAGGATGTCTCAGTACGTGAGGATCACGATAAGGGCGTCGTAACTTTGGGCGGACACGTGGCGGCGGACGCCGACAAAGCCCAAGCTCAATCCATCGCACAGCCATGGCTGGGCCGCAAGTTGTATCCAATCAGATTGCAGTGCTGCCCGCGGGAGCCGAGCATGATGCCAAGAAAGTGAACTCGGACCTGGACAAGGGTATCGAAGGTAACCTGGACGCCGCGCTGCTACAGAACAAGCTTCACAAGAACGTAAATTACGCTGTCAACAATCAAGTTGTAACGTCTGACCGGCCAGGTGGATTCTCAAGCCAAGCGCGGGCAGGCACAAGGCATCGCGGCGGCTGTTCCCAATGTGCAGCAGGTAGTGAACGAACTGCAAGTGAAAGAACAAAAGGCCACCTCGTCGAACTAGGCCGGAGCTGACATGTCATTTGCGATTTACATTGTCGGATTTCTGATATTGATAGGCGGGCTGATCTATGCTGCCGTTATCCTGCATCTGGCTCCGCACTGGATCGCGGTGGGCGCCATCGTACTGCTGGGTCTGGCGATACTGAAGGGTGTGCAAGCCACACGGTCAAAGGATCCGTCGACATAAGAGGCGGGTGGAAACTACTGGGAAATGGTTTCGAGCGCCAGGTTGTTGGTGCGGGGGCCGAGGATGCCGATGGCCAGCATCACGATCAGCATGCTGCCGGCGATCAGCGTAAAGACGCCAGGAACGCCAAAGCGCTCGAGCGCGAATCCGATCGCAAATGAGCTGAAGACTACTGAAATGCGGCTCCAGGAGTAGACAAACCCGACGGCGAGGGCGCGGATACGCGTGGGATAGAGCTCGGACTGGTAGGCGTGGCAGGAAAACGACAGGATATTGTTCGAAGCGTCAGCAGCACGCCGAAGAAGATCAGCAACGCGGCGGCGGTCATTTGTCCGAACAGGATGCCGGAGACGGCGATAGCGAAGGCCGACGCGACGATTTGCCATTTGCGTTCCAGACGGTCGGCGATGGCGGCGGCCAGTAAGGGCCCGAACGGGGCCGCGATGGCAATGATGAAGGTGTAACGCAAACTGTTGGTGACGGCGATGCCGCGTTTGATGAGCAAAGTCGGCACCCAGTTGGCGAAACCGTAGTAACCAACGGTTTGACACAAATTGAAGATGATGAGCATGATGCTGCGGGTGCGGTAGGGCGGTCGCCACATTTCCGGGAAACTGCCACGGGGCGGCCTGCGCGAGCCAGCGTGGACTTTCGGGAACGCGGAGGCGGATCCACCACACGAAAATTGCGCCTGCGGCGCCGAGCAGCACCACCCAGCGCCAACCATCGAGCCCGAACGGAGTACGCGGGACCAGCAGCCAGGCCAGCAGCGCGACTACTGGGACGGCGCAAAATTGGATGGCCTGATTGATGGCGAAGGCGCGGCCACGCAGGTTGGCGGGTACAAGTTCGGAGAGATAGGCGTCGATCGTGACCAGTTCGACGCCTACACCGATGCCGGAGATGAAGCGCCAGAGATTGAGACCGAACACGTGGTGCTGGAACGCCATGATGACGCTTGCGACGGTGTACCAAAGTAGCGAATACGTGAAGATGACGCGGCGGCCGAAACGATCGGCCACGAAGCTAACGAGCGCGGTTCCGATGAAGAGTCCGGAAAACATGGCGGCGACGAATCCGGCGATACCGGTGGTCCCGAAGAGGCCCGGCGTGGTGGGCGTGAGTATGCCGGAACGCACCAGGCCGGGGGCGATGTAGCCGGTGAAGAAGATATCGTAAAACTCGAAGAATCCGCCGAGGGAGATCAGCGCGACGCGGGACCAGACGCTTGACGGCACAAATAACAGAGTACCGTGGGGCCGCAGCGCACACGGGCTACAATTGAGCCGAGATGACGTGGAGCGCAAGGCGAGTTGGGTTCACCGCGCTTCCGCTCCTGATCGCTATGACGGGGCTTGGCCAGCGGTCTCGATCGCAAGCGCCGGACGAGGAAGAACCGCGACCGGTGTTCCCTGCCCTGGCTGAGTTTCACTTCGTCCGAGTCGAATACACGGATCTGCCCGAGTATCACCGCTATTTTGGATTTGCTTCGCGCGGCGCGCAGGGCGAGGGCTGGTGGGTGGTGGACTGGCCGGACGCCGACGATCATTTTTCGCAAGGCGTCGAGCGCCTGACGCGCATCGCGACCGGTGATCCACGGCACATGCGGTTCACCGATGAACGGTTGTTCGATTATCCGTGGGTATATGCAACGCAAACGGGCTGGTGGAATCTGAGCGACGCTGAAACGGCGCGGCTGCGAGAGTTTTTGTTGCGGGGCGGCTTCCTGGTGGTGGACGATTTTTGGGGCGCCGATCAGTGGGAGATTTTTCGCGAGACCATGGCGCGCGTGCTGCCGGGACATGCGATCCCGGATCTGGCCGAAACAGATTCGGTCATGCACGTTCTTTATGATATTCAGGACAAGGACCGCACCTTTATTCCCGGGACCAGGCATTTAAGGCGCGGGCCGGGCGGGACGGTGCGGGTGTATCAACCGGAAGGATCGATGCCGGCCTGGCGCGCGATGTACGACGACCGGGGCCACATGGTAGTGGCGGTAAACTTCAATACCGATGTCGGCGACGCGTGGGAGTACGCGGATTCACCGATTTATCCAGCGGAGATGACGGCGCTGGCGTACCGGTACGGGATCAATTATTTGATCTATTCGATGACGCATTGACCACCGGCTTCGAGCACGCGCTGCCGTAAAGACTCGGCGTCCACCTTGCCTGCGATTGGCTCGCCGATATGGACGGTTACCTCATGCCGCAGCTTCAGTGACGAAGCGAAGAGGCGGCCGCCTTTCAGGCTGAACGCGTGGCCCCAGAGGCCGTCGAGGTAGACCGGGATGACCGGGGTGGATTCGTTCCCCCGCGTGATCACCTCGACACCGCGCTCAAAAGATTTGACCAGCGACGTGCGCGTGATCTCACCTTCCGGGAAAATTCCGACCAGCCGCCCTTTTTCCAGCTCGGTGCGGGCATTGTGCAGCGCGCGCAGCGACTGTTTCGGCGAATTCGTCGGGATAGGGATGGCGTACAACAGGCGGTTGAACGGATAGAGCCATTTGTTTTCGTACAGTGGACGCCACATCAGGAAGCGAATGAAGCGCGGAGTAGCGCAGCCGATCAAGATGGCGTCGGCATAGGAGACGTGATTAGAAACGATAAGCGCGCCGCCCTTCCGGGGTATGTGGTTGGCGCCAATGATGCGGATTTTAAAGAACAAGTTGGCGCAGCACCAAACAACGAAGCGAACCAGCAGGACGCGAAACACGCCAAGCGAGGCAGATGATGACGCGCACGTGAGCAGTTCGAAGGCAAGCACTACACCGATGATATTCAAGAAGGCCCGCGCGGCGGAAACGGAATCAGTTTCAGCTCAGAACACATTTCGCACGGCATGAGTTTGCGGCAGCGCTCCATCCAGCACGCGATGTCTCCCAACTGCGACAACGTGATCCGCTCGAGATGGCGGCTCTGCCATCCTTTCGACAGGACCAGGTCCCCAGGGCGCAACTCGGATTTTAGAAAATCGGCGGCATCCTTTATATCTTCAAAAGCATGCACGGATTCTTTTGCCATGCCCGCTTCGATGGCTGACTTGGCGGCTATCCGCCCATATTTCCCGAGGAAAACGGCCATATCGGCGGCCCCGGCGACGCGCAACCCGAGATGGCGGAATCGGGGCCGCACCGTGAGCCCGGCGTCCAGGATGTCGCCCACAACCACGATGCGCCGCGAAACTCGTGCCTGGGCCAGGAAATCCAGCCCCGCGATGACGGTGGGAAGGGTGGCGTTGAAGTCGTCGCGAATGACGCAGGCGCCGTTGGGCAGGAACATGGGAGACATGCGCCCGGGGACCGGCTGGACATTCCCGATAGCGAGCGCAGCTTGTTCGAGCCGCACGCCGCAATGCACCGCCGCGGTCAGAGCAGCCATCACCGGGGTGAGCGTATGCTCTCCCACGAAATTGGTTGCTACTGGGACGCTCTCGTTCCCGGATCGAGCGCGGAAAGTCAAACGTTGGGGCCAAGCAGCCGAAACCTGGTCTGCGATAACCGAACTGTTGGGTGAAGTTCCGAAGGTGATAATTCGCGCGCGGCAGCCATTGGACATGGCCAGTACCAGAGGATCGTCGGCGTTCAAGATCGCTGTCCCCCGCCGGCCCAGACGGCTCAAGAGCTGGGCTTTCTCCGCCGCCATGTCGTCCAGGGTTGGGAACGCATTGGAATGAACGTTCACCACCCGGAGCACGATGGCGACATCGGGCGCGATCATCCAAGCGGCGCGGCGCAAGGCGCCGGGTGCGCGCGTGCCTACCTCGATCACAGTGAAGCGATGCCGGAATCTGGTACGCAGAACAATGCGCGACAGCAACCTGCGCGTGTTCCCGCCGCCCGGCAACCAGTTGGTAGCAAAGTGAGCCGAGAGAACGGAGCCCAGACACGCGGTGGCGCTGCTTTTGCCGACGCTGCCGGTAATGGCGATGAAGGTGGTGCGAAACATCAACCGCCGCCACACAAAAGCCGCGGCGCTGACTAAGTATTCGAAATAGAACTCGGCGCGCTGGCGGAACAGTCGACGGGCGCCTGCCATCATTGCTGTATCCCCGCCAGGACGAAGGACGATTCCCGGCCTTGATTGCCGACAAACTCAGTCCACCAACTTTGCAGCATAACCAGACAACCGATCTGCGGCTGGCACAAAGCGCCATCGAGCCAGGATGGCAAATGATGCTCAAGGTAACCGCGGTTGAACGGACCGGGGCTATCTAGCAACAGCTCACGCACGTAGTTGGCGAGCGGCGGACGCGACCAGGCGTTCAGGGGATACGCCAGGCCCTTTTTACGGCGGCCGGCAATCTCGGGAGGCAAATATCGCCGGGCCAGGGGCGCAAGAATGACCTTCTCCTGCCCGCGCCAGACCTTCAGCCGGGAAGGAAGGCGGAGTGCGAATTCCAGGATGGAGCGGTCGAGAAAGGGCGCGCGCACTTCGAGCGAATGGGCCATGCTCAGCTTGTCGACAGTAAACAAGATGCTGTTTGGCAGACGGCCGGCGATCTCATAGCTCAAGCGCCGCTGCAGGCGGTCGGCACAGCTTTGCAGCAGTTGCGGACCGATTAACACGGGTTGAATGTCGGGTCCATCCGCTTGAAACTCGGGCCGCAGCAGGAGCCGCTTGTCGCTGGGAGAAAACATCCGATCAAATTCGGTATCGGCCATCCGGTCTTCCGGAGCGCCCAGGAATCGCAGGCCGCGGCGCAGGCGGGTTGGTTCGCCGCACCATCCGGCCATGGCGCGCGCGAGGGGCCTGGGAAAGAATCGGCGAGCGAAATACGGATAATTTACCTGGAAGCGCTCATAGCCCCCGAAGAGTTCATCGGATCCCTCGCCGGTAATCACGGTCTTGACGTGCTTTGCCGCGAGCGAGGACAGCAAATAACGACAGGCCGGTGGGCAGGCCAGAGCAGGGTTCCTCCAGATGCAGCGCTACTTTTGGCAGCAGATCGGGCAACATAGCGCTGCGATATTCGATCTCATGATGATCGGAACCCAGATACTCAGCCATGCGGCGCGAGAAGCGGCTCTCGTCGGCGTCGGGATCGTCGGGGAATACGACAGAGAATGTTTCGAGCTTTCGTTCAATGGCTTGGGCCGCCAACGTGGCGGTGAGAGACGAATCCCAGCCTCCGCTCAAGTACGCGCCAACGGGAACATCGGCGGCAAGATGAGAGTGGACCGCGGCGGCTAGAAGCGTGTTTAGTTCTTCGGCATAGCCGGCGTCGCTTTGCGCGGGATCGGGAACGCGATACCGAAGCTGCCAGAATTCACCGAACTGTTCTCGCGCCGGATCGATGGTCAGATATTGGCCGGGCCGAAGCTTTTCGACTCCGCGGAAGGCGCTCATTCCGGCCGGCACGAAACCGGTGGCCAGATACGCATCGATGGCGGACGGATCCGGCTCGGGTTCGATGAGACCGGTCGCGAAGAGTGCCTTGGCTTCGGACGCGAACAGAAAACCTCGCTGCGTCCTGGCGAAATACAGCGGCTTCATGCCGGCGCCGTCGCGCGCGAGCAGCAGCCTTTGCCGCCGGACGTCGTAGATGGCGAGAGCGAACATGCCGTGGAGTTGATCCAGGCAATCGATCCCAGCGTGTTCGTAGAGATGCAGGATGGCTTCGGTGTCCGAACATCCGCGGAAACGGTGACCGCACGACAGCAGCATGCGGCGTAGAGCGCCGTGATTGTAAATCTCGCCGTTCAAGACCGCGAAGACTGTGTCGTCTTCATTGGCCATTGGCTGGCTGCCGTGTTCCAGGTCGATGATGCTGAGGCGGCGGGCGCACAATCCAGCGCCTTTCCCGGCTCCCTGCCCGGCAAAAACGCGCATGCCGCCCTGGTCCGGGCCGCGGTGCAGCATGGCTTGTTGCATGCGCGCGAGCGCTGCCTGAATGTCCTGAGGAGCCAGACCGGTGTTGACGATTCCAGCGATGCCGCACACCATCACATCCTAGCGCGAGACATCTTCTTCGCGGACCAGCCAGACAATGCCGGGCGAGCCACCGGAAATGAGAGGTTGGGGTCGGATGTGCGGCTAACCGCGCGGCTGGTGGCTGTTCGTCAGGGGAGCTTGCACGCACTCCTGGAGATGTCGCGCCAGGATTTTCAAGTTACTTCCGGTGTTGATGGTCCCGTGATCTCCGGGCACTTCCGCCACTACCAGATTCGAAAGAACGCCGGACCAGCCCAAACCTGGGCCGCCGGTTAAGAACTGGTTTTGCGATTCAGCTCGGAACAAATAAACGCGGCCGTGGTAGGATTTCAGCCGGTAACTTTCCGCCGCCATCCCCTGCAGATCAGAAACATTCCTGTCTCCACTGGGAAGAGGGACTCCAACGGTCGACCGAGCCCGATGAGTTACTCGCGTGAGGCCGTATTTCACTCGAGCGAGCAAGTGAGGCAAGCCGCCTCCGTTTGTCACTCGCTCCAACAGATTCCGGTAGCGCAGGATTCGTTGCGACCAAGCTTCGTTTTGGCGGCATCCGGCAGGATATGCAGAGTCAATCAGCACCACGAGGGGCGGCACGATTCCGTCGCGTTGAAACTGACGAGCCATCTCCACGGCGACGATTCCTCCAAAGGAATAACCAACCAAGCAAGACGGCTGGGACTCACCCATCTTTCGAAGCTCGGCAATGTAATCGGCCGCTATGCGTTCCACTGTAGGATTGGGGCCAAGCAGGCTAAATGGCTGCAATCCGTAAAGGGGCTGATCCAGGCCCAATTCCAGCGCCAGCCGGCGGAAGACGATCACTTCCCCATTCACCTCGCCAATGCAATATAGAGGTGGCCGCGAGCCCTTGGGCTGAATTTCAACGATAGGCTCGTTCATCTTTGTGTTTCCAATTCCATCAGTGAGCTGCTAACTCAATCCACTTCAGCTCTTCTCGGACCTTGATTTTACCGTGCCAAGGGTTCTTGTCCATCTCGTGGCCCTCACCAGGAAAAATCAGGAGCTTCGACGGAATACCTTGGGTGTGCAGGGCGCGCTCCAGCAGATAGGCTTCGCCAACGTAGACGCGAATGTCTTCGGCTCCGGCCACGATGTGAGTGGGAGTTTTCACTTTATCGATTCGCCAAATCGCGGCTTCATCGTCGTAATTCTGTTTCGCATCCCATGGGAGACCGCCCAGAAAATGCGCGTCATCGAACGTGGTGTCGTCGTTGCCCCAATTCGCGACGTGTTCCACTGCACCCGCGCCGGTTACGGCAGCCTTGAAGCGCGTGGTTTGCGTGATCAGCCAGTTGGTCAGGTAGCCCCCATAGCTGTACCCGCCCACAGCCAGATGATCTGCGTCGGCAATGCCGTCTTTCACCAGTGCGTCTACGCCCTCCAGGATGTCGCGTCCTGGCCTGGAAACGATCTTGGGGATGATGCCGAGCGTGAATTTGTCGCCATACCCAACGGAGCCGCGATAGTTGGGCTCGAAGACCAGCCAGCCTTCAGTAGCGGCCAGGCCCGCCCAACTGTACCAGTCGGCGGCGAACTGGTTTCCGTCGGCGTCGGCTGGTCCGCCATGAATCAGCGTCAACATCTTCAGCTGCTTCGCGTCGATTTTTCCAGGGGGATATATGAGCATGCCTTCCGCGGTGACACCGTCATCGGTGGTCCAACGGTAGGGCTTGCCTTCCGGGAGGGCGCGCTCGGTCAAAAAGTGGTTGAACGAAGTGATGGGCCGCGCGTGCGCCAGATCGCCCGGATCGTTCGCCAGCCAGACTTCGGCCGGTTCCTGCAGCGAGGAATGGACAAACGCGAGACGCCTAGCGTGCGCTGCCGTGCTGAGCTTACCGTAAGTGCCAGTTGCAGCCGGGGCGCATTACAAAATCGGCGGCGGGTTTTTCCGAAGTGTAGAGCTGGACTTCGGTTCCCAGCCGGCCCTCGGCGATGATTCCGCCCCCTGGCAGAAACGAGAATCCGCCAATCGAGCCCTGGAACTCAGGAGCCCAGCGCGCCAGAACCGGAACAGCGTCGTCACTTGGTACATCCACCCAGTACACTCGCGACTGGGCATCCTGATATTTTCCCTCCACCGAACCGTTGAGGAATGAGAATGCGATATGCCGGCTATCGGGCGACCAATGGAGAACATCCAGAATCGCCTCGCGCTGTAGCAGCTTGCGCGGTTCGGCGCCAGACGCGGCGGAATCAATCAAGTAAATTCCGTAAGCGTCGAGCGACTCCCAACGCTGGGTGCGGGAGTCGGTGAGGAGCGCGACGCTTTTGCCATCCGGGGATGCTTCCAGTTGTTTGACACGCCATGGCGTAGACGCTAGGAGCTTGGCGCGCGTAGGGAGGTCGCAGGCTTTGGATGGGCTTTCGGCGAGGCAGTTCCGGGCCTCTGAGATCTCGACGCGGTGAATGGCATCGCCATGCTCCGATTCGCGAAACTCGACGACATCCTTCCATTCCTTCTTGTAGGCCTCCTGCTGGTCCTTCGTCCACTGCCGTGTGGCGAAGTAGATCTGGCGCGAATCCACGGACCAGGCGAAAGCATGCACTTCTTCCTCGCCTTGGGTCACAGGAAACGGCTCGCCGCCGGTCGTCGAAATAACATAGACCTGATCTGACTTTTCGGATTCCGCCGCCGGCGCGCCGCGGTCGGACAGGAAGGCGATCCAACGGCCGTCGGGCGAGAATTCCGGTTTACTGTCATGGCCGGATTGTGTAAGTTGCACCAGCGATCCCGAACCAACTGGTTCGTCGCGATACAGCCAAAGGTCGCTCCGGAAACGATTCCCTTCCCAATCGGCGCGCGTGGTTTCGATGGCAACGGTTCGGCCATCGGGCGCGATCCGCACATTCGGAATGTCCACGGAGTTGAAAAACTCGTCGAGAGTCAGCGGTGGTTTAGCAGACGGCGTTTGGGCGGAAGCCACGGCGCAAAACAGAGTGAGGATTGCGGTGCGCTGTAGGTCAACAAGCTTGGACATGGTGTTAACGAACGAGTCTAGCGCAACTCACCAATGATCCTTCACCGGTTCCCGTTCTTGATGCGTACGATCAAGAAGCTCACTAAATACGGGAAATAGCCTGGCCCTGGCGATTGATCGCCCGATCCTTGAGCTTCTCAAAATCGATCCAGAAACTGCCTTGGATGTCAGCACCGGCCGGCGGCAGCTGATTGTCGCGCCGGCGAGGCCCTCAGAACGGCGGAAGAAGTTCGAGGCAGCTCAGGACTTGGCGCACAAGCGATACGGGAAGGCATTCCGGATCCTAGCCGAGTGAGTTAATGGAGCCAGTCTTCCTAACCCTTGAGGAGGCACTGGAAATCCAACGAGCAAGAGAGCAGGCCGGGACTGATCGGGATCTTCGAAAGTTGCTGCAAACCTCTTGGCTGTAATGATGTCGGACACGCCGACCGTGAATCGTGGTTCGAAGCGTGAAGGTCGCAAACCACCGACACCCGACCGAGCGAGGCTGGATGCCAAGGATCGGCGTTGGTGCACCAACTCGTCGCTTTGGACGAGCCTTAGCCACACTGACCGTCCGAGGGCTTTCTACGCCATTAATGGGCGCTCTATTTCAGGACACGAGAGCGCCAGCATCCGCAACGCGAAGGGCCAACTTCGTTTTCAGCAGGCTCGAATCCAACTTGCCAAAGAATCGTACCTAAATCATTACTTATCCCGATATCGGTCAAAGAAATCAAACACTGCGGGCAGCACTAATGGCACCATGCCGCCGTGGTCGGCCTTGACCTCGTAATATTCGAAATGAAAGTCCTGCTGAAACATCCAGTCTCGCATTAGGCGGCTGCCGTGGACCGATGGAAGGGCCAGCGTACCCTCGCTCATCATCACTGGCATGGAACGAATTCGATCCCAGGGATAATTCGCCTGGTCGACGAAAGGGCCTGACATGGGAGCGATGGCGCGCCAATACTTCGAGTACTTCGCGCCCAGGTACCAGGTTCCACCGGCGCCCATGGAATGGCCTGCCAGGAAGATCGAAGACTGATTGATGGGATATTCGTTCAACACCATTTCAAGGACGTTGATCACATCCATTTCACTGAACTCGAGAGCCTGCTCCGCTTCGGCAGTGACCGCCGCTCTCTGCTTCGCGGCGATCTCCGGTTGTCCAAAGACTGCGGGTAGCCTGAGGGGCGTGCCATAGGCGCCCAGCGGGCTATAGCCAAGCGGTGAGACCAAAACATATCCGTGCTGCTCGGCCAATCGAAGCATCTGATGATCATTCATGTCCAGATACCGATTCTCATCGGCTCCAGCGCCGTGGAGCATCACGATCAGAGGTAACTTGGACTTACCGTTCCAAGTCAGCGGAACGTACAAGCGATACGGCATGTCGGTTTTGGCCGCCGCGAAGTAATACTTGCGATGCTGATCCCCTTTGGGACGCGTGTGAGGGTTAGCAGCGGACAACGTGGCTTTTGCGAGCTGCTGCGATTCGGTAATCTGCTGATCGGCATCCAGCGCCGAACCAAGCCGGATGGGCCCGGTTTGCTGCGCTACCAGCGCGCTGGAGATAAGTGTTAGAAGAACAGCTGGTCTCATGTTCGACTTTCTGATACGGCACAACTTGCCGTGGACTTTGATCCCTGTCAGAACAACATTCTTGGGGCTCATAGTTACTGCTATTTTCCCGTCGCTCGCAACTTGTCGGCAGCGGCACAGTCCTGGACTACCGCAAAATAGCGGGCGACAGCGTCGGCGCCTACGTCGAACGGATTCGCTTCGCCGTTCCTGCGGTCTGCGGCAGTGTGCGCCTTGTAGAAGGCGTTGTCAAATTCAGTATGATTGGCGATCAGCGCCGTGGCGCCATAATCGGCTGCCGCCTTCGCCATTTTCTTCGAAGAGGCGAGGTAGCGGTCATAGTATTGGGCATCCGCATTGAAGGGGATCGCCATGCCGCCCACGTAGGCTACTCGGAGGGGCTTGCCATTGTCCCGAATTTCAAATAAGTAAGAAAGCGTGCCCGGCGTGTGACCGGGCATGGTGACAATGCGGATGGAGGCATCGCCAACCGAGATTGTCATCCCATCATCACCGGTTACGTCGCGTTTGGGTTTTCCGCCCATATGGGTGGCCGCCTTCTCGATCGCGTCCCAATCCTCGGCGCCGTAGACGATATGCACCCCTGGAATCGTATCCTGCAACATTTTGGCGCCGCCGTCGTGATCGCCGTGAGCATGCGAAAGGATCACGTACTTCACTTTGCCGGCGTCCAAACCGAGCTTCTTGAATCCATCCAGGATTTCGTCTTTTGCAGCGTAGTCAAATAACGCTTCGATCACGATGATGCCTTGACTTCCTACAAGAGCCCATGCGCTATGAACCTTGGTGCCTAGGAAATAGAAATTGTCGGCGACCTTCGCCGGCTCCGCGTACCAGGTTTCGCGCGCGGGGATGGTTCGGCTTGCAGGAGGAGGGCCGCCCAGGCCGGGTGGCGGCGGAATACACATGCGGACAAACGCTCCCGCCCAATCCGTCCCGGCGGCGAGCTTGGCCGCTCCCAGGTACCCGTCCATGGTCGGAGTAGACGTCTGAGCACGGGCGATTCCGCAAGCTGCCGGCCAAATGCAGACAGAGAGTATGACCAAGATTGGGGATTTCATTGTTTTAAGTGATGCCGCAGGCCGTTCTGGCCTTCCTCGCATTCATCCTCCATGATCTGAATTCCCTTCTGCAGGCGAAGCAGCATCCGAATTCTCCAAGGCCGGGTGAACACCTTCGGATCTTCGATGGTCGCTTCGTACAACAAGGTGTCCGGATTCATGCGCGTGTAGCGTTCCACGACGTGCAATTCGTCGCTATGGTAGTCACCCGCGGCGTCCAGCCAAGTGGCATCGCTAAAGCTTATGACATCCGCCACCAGCGTATTGCCCTCCCAGTGGCCCCGCGAATCGCCCATGGCATAGCCAAGCCCCTCATTATGCGGGCTCCCATCCAAGTAGATGACACGGTAGGCATGCACGTCCTGATAGACCACATACACGGCGCGGTCGTTCTGGAAAATCTGAAAAGGCGATCGCAGATATGCGGCACGCGGCACTCCGGGTTGGAAACATCTTTTTTCCGGATCGGCAGTCGCTCGATTGGCGAAATTCTGCTTCTGTTGGGCGGCCGCCTCGGGCCGATAGGGGATTCTGCCGTCGGCAGGATCGACAATCACGTGTGCGTGCTCGAGATTCGCGTCGGCCTTGTTGTCAGCCATCCAGATGCCGCGGAGATCTGCCCCTGCGCTTTGCGTCCAGCCGGGAACGCTCGCCGCAGTGAGGAGGACAGGCAAAACAAAACCGCGCCTAACGCTTCGGGCTCGCGGCGCTGGGGTAATGAATTTCGTCACGCTCTCCCTCGATACAGTCATATTCGATCAATTCAGTTCCTTTGGGCTGACGCCGCAGAGGAACGCGGAGCGTCCAGGACCGGGAATACACGGTTGGATCCTCGACGCGCGCCTCATAGACGATCGTATCTGGCGCGGTCATCGTGAACCGCTCCACTACGTGTTCGTTTTCATCCACAAAATTTCCCGACTGATCCAGCCAGGTTCTGCCGTTAAAACCGGCCACATCCACCACCAGCGTGTCGCCCTCCCAGCGGCCCCGCGAGTCGCCTGCCCAGGCGTGATAGTTCTTCAGATGTGGACTCCCGTCAAGCGGAATGATGCGGATGCTGTGCTCGGTCTCTGAAAGCAGCACTACGTATTTGCTGTCCTGCACAATCTCCGTCGGAAACGGAGGAACCAGCGAACGCGGCACTCCATGCATATGGCAATGCCCGGTGGGGTCGCGTTCGCGATGGGCGTGATTGTCATTGGCACGCTGGAGCGCGGAAGCGAGATACGGCAGTTTTCCATCGGGAGGGTCCACGATCACGGATGCTCCGCCCGGCTCGTTATAGTACGCCTTCTGCCCTTCTACGTTGAATGCCGCGACGATTGAGGCGTTGCGCCAAACTCCCTGCAAGTCCGGGTGCCCGTCAGCTTGCCGGGGCGGCTCGAACTTCGTGGACTGCCCAAACGCTGCAACGGAAACTAACAGCAGCAGCAATCTCATTTTATGTTTTTCGTCCGCACAACCCACTTCGGATTGACGCACAGGCCGCAATCTTTCCCTCTAAACATCAGCGCTGCACGCTGATCGCCCTTGAGCTGCCAGTTCAGCCAAGCTACCCCGATGCCGCTGAATTCTCCGCCATTCGGCTCCCGATAGGTGCCGCCGTGCCCCACTCCTCGTTCGTAAGCACGAAACGCCGGGATTTTGGTCAGATAATCGAAATCGGCCTCCGCGTTTTTGAACGCGATATCCCGGGGATCCCCGCTGATGTAGGCCACGGGAACGTGAATCGATTCCAGGTCTTGCTTGCTCAGAGTTTTCCCGCCACCGAGGTTGGTCGGCTTGCCGAAGAGCCCGCTGTTCCAGATCACAGCAGTGCTGACACGACGATCCGCGGCCACCTCAATCGCCTGCACGCCGCCGCAAGATTGGCCCATTACCGCGATCTTGCTGCTATCGAGGCGCTTGTAATACTTGCTGGCGGCTCTATCGTTCTCCGCCGTAGCCCATTCGATCGCATCGATCATCTGGGATGGATGAGTTGCTGCTGGCGGTAAACCGCGAGGAGGTTCGCTAGAGTCAGCGCCCTGGGGCGGTAGCGGCGCCGCGGGGGCCTGGGGAGCCGGTTGCGCGGGCCCAAACGGATCGCGTTGGACGATCGGACCGAGCGCGATCACAAGATACCCGTAGGACGAAATGTCGGTAAGGAAGCTGCTGAAAGCGTTTCCGGCATTGACGCAGGCGCCATTGCCCCACACGACTACCGGCAATTTCGCGCCATTCAGCGCCGACAGATCCTCCGGACGGTAGATAGTGTGATCCGATAAGCCCGCGTCCATTTCCATGACGGCTTTATAAGGACCGGATCCTGGAGTGGGCCCGGGCGCCTGAGGGGCCCCGGGATTTTGAGCCGCACTTGGGCGGCCAAAGACCAGCAGCGCGAGCAGAACAACAGAGCAAATTCTTGTGGGCCTGGGTGTCATAGAGGATCCATCCTTTGAGTGAAATGTTGCCTGTTTACCATATTGAAGACTAGGAAAGTCAGTCCTGTCGCTGGGCTACGCCAGCTTCGCGCGAATCATTGTATACGAATGCGGCGGAAAGTTGTAGCGCAGGGTTTTACCTTGTGCCGCCGCGGAGCGCTGAGTGGGTTTCACGGAAGCGCCGTCGAAACTGTTAGCCGCTTTGATATCGGGGCCGTTGACTTCGGTGGCCTCTACTGCGCCGCTGAACTGCTTGTCCTCCAGTTCGAACTCGGTTTCAATCGCCTGGTCTCGATGCCGGTTCACGACGTTTACAACGAGAGAGCCGTTGTCATAGCCAGCCGAAGCATCGAGATACGGAACGTCGTCGAAACGGCGGGTGCTGTATTTCGGGCTATCGACAAAAAGCTCCAGCGCCTTCCCCTTGGTGTTGTTTGCAAAAAGTTGAAGCGGGTAGTAAATCGTCTGCAGAAACAGGCCCTTGTCGTTGGTGAAGATCGGCGCAATAACGTTGACCAACTGCGCCATATTGGCGATCTTGACTATATGCGCATGGTTCACGAACGCATTGAGGAATGTCGCCACCACGAGCGCATCCTCCAGGTTGTACTGTTCCTCCAGGATGCGCCGGCCGCGCTGTCCGTCGCCGCGCGCGCGATACCAGACGTTCCATTCGTCCCAGGCAATATAGATCTTGCGATTGCGGACCCCGGAAAGAGCCGCATCGATGATGCCTTCGGCAGTCTTGAGGCGCGACGCTAGCTCCAGCGAGCTCGCTACAAAATCGCTGTAGTCGTTCTGAGGATTACCGACGTAGGTGTGCAGCGAGAGGTAGTCCGCGTGGTTCTTGAGGAACTCGAGCACGGTCCGGTTCCAGCCCGTCCAATCCGAGCCGGGAGTGAAATTCGAGGAGCCGGCGGCTATCAGCTTGATGTTGGGATCGGTCCATTTCATCAGCTTGGCGGCTTCCAGGGCGAACTTCCCGTAGTCCTCGGCGCTGCGATGGCCCATCTGCCAGGGACCGTCCATCTCGTTGCCCAGACCCCAGTAGGTGACTTTCCATGGATCGGCGCGCCCGTTCTGCTTGCGCAGTCGCGTCATGGCGGTGTCTTCGCCGGAATTGCAGTATTCCACCCATTGCTGGGCCTCTTCCCAGGTGCCAGTTCCCAGATTCGCGCAGATGTACGGCTCGGCCCCAAGCTTCTCTGTGTAATTCAAGAACTCGTGGGTTCCGAAGCGATTGCTTTCCACGGTGCCCCAGGCCATTTCCAGCCGCGGCGGGCGCTGATCGCGCGGGCCGATGCCATCGCGCCAATGATAATTGGACGAAAAGTTTCCGCCCGGCCAGCGGAGCAGCGTGACATCCAGCTTCCTGGCCGCATCCAAAACATCGCGGCGGAAACCGTTGGCGTCCGACAGGGAAGAAAGTTCATCAAAGACACCGCCATCGATGCAGCGTCCCAGGTGCTCAATGAAATTCCCGTACAGTTTTGGATCGATATCGCCAATGGTTCGTTCCGTATCGATCTTCACACGGGCTTTCAGCGCGCCTTGCTGGGCGCGCAGAATCCAGGGCGCGGCGAGCATGGATTTCGAAAAACTACGTCGGGAAAGCATCAAGCTCCTCTTGGTTTGATGGGGGAATCGAAAGTGAAGTCGATTTCTCCAGTTCGTAAGTCAGCCGGTAACTTTCGTTAGCGAAATGAGCCGTCCGCCGGTATGACCAGTACATTGTATATCGTGAACGCATCGCTAGCGATATTCTGTTTCATCCAGCCGGCTGAGCAGTTCGCGCGTCGGGTCGAATATCCAGTTCAGCAGCAAGCCGACGAAAAGCAGGCCCGCGAACCCGGCGGCCAGAACAAATCCGTATTTCGGGTGGCCCAGCGCATCGCTGACCGCACCCATTGCCAACGGCCCGACGACGGCGGACAAGCAAGTAAAGAAAAGAATCACGCCCGCGATGGCGCCGTGCTCCGATTTCGGGAAACAACTAATTCCTTTGGAATTGATGCTGGGATAAAGGACGGACATGAAAAGACCGGACGCGGGTAACAAATACAGCGCGGCGCCCGGGCCGCCGATGACAGCGCCGAGGAAGCAAGTCAGAATGACGCCGCTGAAAAGCGCCAAGATCTTCGTCCAGTAAAAGCGCTGCAACAACCAACCGCCAAGGAAGCGCCCAGCGGCGCGAAGGATGAAGAAAATCGAGACGCTGTAGGCGGCAACCGCCGCCGCGGAACCGCGATAGCCCGTGAGCAAGGTCGGCATCCAGACGTACACCGCCGCTTCCGTAGCAACATAAAGGAACGCACCCAGCGAGAACGCCAGCGCGTAGCGATTCCTCATCGCCGCGATCGTACTCCTCAGATCCGCGCTTGTGTGGCCCGTTTTCGCGTCCATCGGGTATCGAGCGCGCAACGCGATCAACACCAGAACCACACAAATTGAACCGGCCAGAATGTACAGGCCCTTCCACGAAGCTCCGGTCGCCAACAGGCGGGCGAGAACGGCCGGCCCAATGATGGATCCCACACCGAAGAATCCCTCGACGGTATTCATCAGCGATGTATGCTCGGCTGTCGACCTGGAAAGCTCTCCGATCAGGGCGAGGGCGCCGGTTTTAAAAACGCCGATACCGATTCCGGATAGGGCAAGGAGAATCGAGAAATACAAGAACGAATTTCCGGCTGCAAACAGGAACGAGGCAAGGGCGAACAGGGCAAGGCCTATAACGATGGTGGGCTTACGTCCGAGTGTATCGGCAAAGTGACCCAAGAAAAACCCGGCGGCCGCGATTCCCGCCATGCTCGCGTACTGAAACGTACCTGCCGCTGTCAGGCTCAAGTGAAACGTCTTGATGATTTCGGGAATGATGAGTCCGACGGAATCCGTCGTCATGGCAAACACCATGAACATGCCAAAGGTGAGCGCCTTGATCCCGGTCATCTAAACCAGCGCCTTCGTATGATCACCCGCGGGATCGGAATGCGAAATCAACGCGCGTCGGGCTGCAAGATCGACTTCGAGCCGGGCCCAATCGCGGTGCTTGCGCCATTCCATTACCAGCGAACTGTTGTCGGAGTTGTGGACGTGAAAATCGCCGGCGAATGCGGGATGCGAATTGCGGAAACGGACCAGATCCAGAAGAGAACGTACCACGGGGGCATCCAGCCGCTCGCACAATTCGGCGCGCGTATAGTAATGACGGTTGATGTCCCGTCCCACGCCGGTCCGACGCAGCAGATCCAGGTCATTCGTCCCGGCCAAAAGCCCGACGTAATAAACCTGGGGAATTCCCGGAGCAAAGAACTTGAATGGCGCGCGCGATCAAGTAATCATCGTCCCGGCGGCCGAGGGCATCATAGAAAGTGCAATTCACCTGATACAGATCCAGGTTACTTGCGGCGGCTCCCGTGGCCTGCCGGCTTTCGCCGTTGCTCCGCTCGTGAATCGTTTCGACCAAGTTATCGATTTCTTCGGAAGCCAGCAAACCGAGCGGGCCATCCGGACATTTTCGATCCGGTCCGACATCGATCACTCCGATTCCGTCGTGTGTATCCAGCACGGTGACGGCGTTGCGCGGGCTGATTTCCAGCCATTCTTTCAGACGCCGCGTGTCGCCGGTATAGAGTGCGTGTAAAACGAGCGGCGGCAGCGCGAAATCATATACCCAATCCACCTGCTTGGCGATTTGGATCTGCTCCAGATAGTGGCTATGGATTTCGACCAGCACTTCGATTCCGCGCGCGTGAGCCCGTCGCGTGAGTTCGTCGATGAAATCAAAAGTCTCGGGAATCATGAAGCAACTGGTGCCGCGCTTCTTGATGGCGTAACCGGCAGCATCGAGACGGATTGATCGAATGCCTGCCGCCTGAAACTGATTCAGGATTTGATCCAAGTACCTCTTGCCTTGCGGCGAGCGAACGTCGATGTCCACTTGTTCGGAGGTGAACGTAGTCCACAAGAGCCGCTCGGTTCCATCGTCCAGCCGCATTTTCGTGAAGGGAAGTCCCGGGCCGCGGACGATAAATCTGCAATAGCTCCGCTTCGGGTGCGCCCTCCGGGAAGACGCGGCCGTAGGTGAGAAACATGAAAGCGTAGGACGACGCGTCGCCGCGCGTGCGAAAGTCGATGAATTGCGGCGACCGGGTCGAAATATGATTCACGATCAGATCGGCCATCAGATCCATGCGCTCGGCCAGCGCGCGCACGTCGTCCCAAGAGCCCAGCCGGGGATCGACCTGAGTGTGATCGATTGGATCGAAGCCCGCATCGGCGCCATCGATCGGCAAAAAGAATGGCAGCAGATGAACGCCGCCGAACAGTCCGGCCAGCGGCCCGTCATCGAGAAGCGACTGCAGTTCGCGAAGGCCGCCGCCCGAGAAACGATCGACGTAAGCGATGAGCTGGACCTGGTTTTTCATGGACGCCGGGGAGGAGATGCCTTCACAGGTGGTGCCCCATTTTCTCCAGGCTGACTCCATTGATTTCCGGGTAGGGGGTCAGCACGACAAAGAGTTGCACCACCATCATCGCCGCGAACAGCAGCAACTTCAGGCGACCTAGTCGATCGATCATGCTCATCGCGATGAGCGTGAACACGAGGTTCGTGAAGCCGATAACAACCGCTTGGACATCGCTCGAGACCGTGATGCCCAGCATCAACGGCGATAGAGCGAACGTCTCGCTCAGCGTACTCGTCGCGCCGGAGATGACGGCCGTATCGAATCCGAAAAGCAGCCCTCTCAGCGCCGCAACAAAGGAACTCCGCAGCAAGTAAACATTGGGTAAAAGGGTCGTCGCTATTCCGGCCGAAGTGGCGCTGGTTTTCACGACTCAACGCCCTCTTTCAGAGTCCAATCCAGGATTGCGCCGTGGCGGCTGGCGACGAGCGCCCCTACGCGATTGGCGAATGCGGCGATTTTGGCCATGGGCCAATCGGAGATGAGGCCGTGCAGGAACGCCGCGGCGAAAGCATCCCCGGCACCTACAGGATCGGCGACGTTGATGGTGTGCCCGGCAGCCCCGATATATTCCTCGCCGCACAGCATCGCGCAGCCGCGCGCGCCAAGCGTAACGCACACAGCTTTCCACCCGTACCGCTTCGATGCTTCGCGGCAGAACGCCTCGATTTCCGATGGCAGGCCCGTAAACTTGTGTACTTTGCAGAGTTCTTCTTCATTGAGCTTGACTACGTCGGCCAGTTCCAATAGCTCGATGACAAGCTGCACCGAATAGTTTCCCGGGCGGAGGTTCAGGTCGTAGAAGCGAGTGGCGGCCGGCAGAGCATCCAAGAGCCTCTTCACCACGGCTCTGCCTTGAGGCGTCGACGAAAACAGTGTTCCGTAGTAGAAGAACGCAGGGGCACGCTGCGTGATCTGCGCGATTTGCTCGTCGCGCAGACAGATGCCGTCATATGCCGCTGGACGTTCGATGACAAAGCGCGTTCGATCCCCGGGTCCCAGTTCCACGCGCGCCCTGCCAGTCGGGAATCGGCTTGTGGTCTGCAAGAAGGAAGTGTCAAGACCGAGGCCGGCAATCTCCTCCCGCGCCGTATTCCCCAGTGAGTCCGCGCCGACGGCGCTTATCAACAGCGGATTGTGTCCCAACCGTCTGGCGTGAGCCGCGAAATTCAGTGGCGCTCCGCCCAGCGCGCTAAAGTGCTCGAACATGTCCCAAAGGACTTCGCCGAGCACCAGGATCGAAGGCTGCTGGGCGTCATCCTGTAAAGACAGATTATGACCCTTTGTCAGGTCGTTCATGGCGCAACAGACAGTATGGTTGGTCCCGAAATGGCTGTCAACGTCTTTTTTCGAAAGCCGCAGGAATCGCGAACCACCAGGTGGAAATCGAGCAAAATGTCCCGCGCCGGCAACTTGGGATGGCGCAGGCGTTCGAGCATGGTGCTGACGGCAATCGCGCCCATGTCGGCGCAGGGTTGATGCAGCGTCGTCAGCGGGACCGAAAGAAGGCTCGCGTACTTGACGTCATCGATTCCGGACAATCGCACCTTTCCCGGCACGTTCACGCCCAGCTCCGTCAGTGTCTTCATCAGGTGGGCCGCCGTGAAATCGTTCGCGCACACAATGCCATCCGGACGGGACTTGGCCAGCGCCGATTTGACCTGTCCCTTGTCTTGCGGATCTGATGCGGTAGACGCTGGGCTTCAGATTCGCCGGGGCTTCCCCCAGCGCCTCGCAGTAGCCGGCGATGCGTGCGTCCACGGTCGGGGCCGAATCGGGACGGCCGACGAACATGATGCGCCGGCACCCGGATCGAAGCAGATGCGCAGTGATCGTATATCCGGCCCGGCGATTATCGATGCCGACTAGGTCGTACCGGCTGCGTGCCGGATAGGACACCAGGTCGCGGTCCAACAGCACGATCGGGATGCCAGCTTTGTCGAGTGCTGTCGCGATCTTATGATTGATCGCGTCCTTCTGCGGTGTCAGCTCCAAGGGCGCAAAGAAAACGCCGGATACTTTCTTGGCTACCAGCTGCCGGCAGGCTTGCGACGCCTGAAGCTCTACGTCCGCGTGTATCCGCCAGCGAACTTCCCCACAGCAGGACGTGAGGGCCGTTGTGCTGAGCCTCCGCCATGCCGCGGCAGATCGGCTCAAAGATTTCCGTCCGGCCTAATTCGGGAATCAAGAGCCCGAAAGTGTAGCCGCGCGCCGCGGCATCCGCGCGCACATAGCTGCCAGACCCGGCGCGTCGCTCGATGAGGCCCGTTAACTGAAGCTCGCGCATGGCCCGGTTCACCGTGGGCCGCGAGGCATCGAACGTTTTTACCAGCTCGGATTCACTCGGGAGCCGCTGGCCCGGTTGGTACTCACCCGATGCAATCGCATCTGCGATCGTTTGGCGCACCTTTTCGTGCTTCGGAATCGGGGACTGCGTGGCCACGACCTGATAATACAGGCTGGGTGCCCGGCGGGCAAATAGGATTCGTCTTGACACCTGACTTGGACCGGAGATATATTTCTACTGCAATTGGAAGCTCCGAGATAGAACATCTGTTAAGACAAGTTGAATTCTCGACCATGAAGCCATACGTATTCACCCTGGTAATTGCCATCGGCCTGAGCGCCGGTGGAGCAAGGGCCCAGCCTCCCGATAAGCACCAGGGCGAGGCGGTGGATCCAGACGGAACATTGCATATCAGCGGCCTCTCTGCGCCTCTCTCGAGCTTCCTGAGCCCGGAAGCGCGTTCCTACATGCTTCGTTTGCTCCGCGACAAGCCCTTTTCGGGAGGGCCGAGCCCCGCGCAAGATGTCAGGGGCTATCGCGCACGCCAGGACGAGATCATGAATTGGTTCCTCAAGCCGATTCGCGACCGATACCCCGTCAATGTAGAGCACAAGACGATCGCGGGGATTTACACAGATGTCGTCACGCCTAAGGACGGCGTTGCGGCGAGGAACCGAAGTCGAATTCTCTTGAACGTCCATGGCGGAGGCTTTGTATCGGGCGGCCGGACGGCAGCGCTGGTCGAGTCCATTCCAATCGCGTCCGTCGAGAAAATCAAGATCGTCACCATCGACTATCGCATGGGTCCCGAGTACAAGTTTCCAGCAGCCAGCGAGGACGTGGCCGCGGTCTATAAGGAAATACTCAAGGAGTACCAACCCGAACACATCGGTTTATATGGCTGTTCGGCGGGCGGAATGCTGACCGCGATGTCGATCGCCTGGTTCCAGAAGAATCACCTCCCGAATCCTTCGGCAATCGGCGTTCTGTGCGCATCCATCGGCGACCTGGGAGGAGGCGATGCGAGCTTTACTACTGGGCCGCTGAACGGCTTCTCGATTCCCGCTGGGCGCCCAGGGTCCGGTGGCCCGGGGCAGTTTCGTCCAGCATATTTGAGCAACGTCGATCCCAAAGACCCACTGGCCTATCCGATCAATTCGCCGGAACTGGTGGCGAAATTTCCGCCAACTTTACTCGTGACGAGCACCCGGGGAATGGAATACAGTTCTGCGATCAATTCGCACAACGCTTTGGTGCGGGCCGGAGTCGACGCCGAACTGCATGTGTGGGATGGGCTGCCGCACGCGTTTTGGTACAATTCCGACCTGCCCGAATCCCGCGAGGTCTACGACGTGATTGCGCGCTTCTTCGACCGGCACCTCGTCAAATAGGATCATGAAATACACTACCGCTTGGCTGTTGAGTCTTTGCCTGTGCGTTTCCGCAGCGGATCAGAAGACGGTTGTCAATTCCCATCAACACTGGGTCGCCACTTGGGCCACCGCTCAGGCCATTGCTCCTGTTGCAGCGCTCGGCGCGCCTCCTCCGCGTCCCCAGGCAGCGCCGGCTCGGCCCTCGCCAATCGGAGAAATACCGGAGACATTCAAGAACCAAACGTTGCGGATGATTGTCCGCGCCAGCATCGGCGGCCGGCGGGTACGAGTGCAGGTTTCAAATGCGATCGGGAATTCCCGGCTCTCCATTGGAGCTGCTCATATCGCAATTCGCCAGAAGGACGCTGCTATCGCTCCCGCATCCGATCGCGTCCTGACGTTCGCCGGAAGACCTGCATTTACCATTCCACCGGGTGCCTTGGTTGTGAGCGATCCGGTAGATCTGGACGTTCCCAGGTTCACGGACTTGGCCATCTCGCTCTACCTTCCCGAAGATACAGGCTCTCCCACGGTGCACCCTTTGGGACTCCACACGACCTATATTGCGAGCGGGGACGCCACCGCAGATGCGACGTTGAATCCAGCTGCGACGACCACCGCTTATTTCTGGCTCTCGGGCGTCGACGTCCTGGCGCCTTCGCGTGCTTCGGCAATCGTGGCCTTCGGGGACTCCATTACCGACGGCTTCGCGACCACGGCCAACAAAGATCAGGCGTGGCCAACGTTGCTGGCTGGCAGATTGGCGTCCGGCAAGTCCACCGCAATGGTGGGCGTACTGAACTTGGGAATCTCCGGAAATCGGGTGCTACGTGATGTGGCCGGGACAAACGCGCTGGCGCGCTTCGATCGAGACGTGCTCGCGCGTCCCGGCGTGCGCTGGATGATTCTGCTGGAGGGAATTAACGACATTACCTTTTCGGCAATACCGGGAATTCCGCCTGGCCAAGCGGTGACAGCCGGGGATTTGATCTGGGGATACCGGCAGATCATCGAGAGAGCTCACCTGCACGGCATCAAGGTGGCGGGTGCGACTATCCTGCCGGTGGAAGGCGTGCTTACCTACACCGAAAATGGGGAGGCGATCCGCCAAGCCGTGAACCAGTGGATCCGGACCGGCGGGGCGTTTGACGCGATCATCGATTTTGACACCTTGACGCGAGATCCGGCAAATCCCAAGAGGCTGCGCGCAGACTTCGACTCCGGCGACCATGTGCATCCGAACGACGCCGGGAATCAGGCTATGGCGGACGTAATCGATCTTTCCACTTTTCTCAAATAGGAGCACGGGAATGTTATTGAGATGCAAGATTCTCCTGGGTTCGATGTTGCTGAGCCTGAGCCTGCTGCCGCTCGTGGCCCAGGACCGGGCTGCCAAGAATACCGTGGTGATCGACGACGATGGCACGGTTCACGTCCCAGCTCAAGTCGTTCCGATGTCCGGCTTCCTCAGCCCGGAAGCCAAGGCCTACGTGACGCAACATCTCAAGGACATGCAGAACCCGCACATGTTGGCGCAGGACAACGGAGTGCCGCGTTTCATGAAGGGTTATCTCGAGCGGCAGAAGGTTCTTTATGCCGTGGATCGCGACGATACCCAGATTGCGGGCGTACATGCCTACATCTATACGCCCAAGGCGGGGATCTCCTCCGCGAACCGCGATCGCGTCCTGATCGACCTGCACGGCGGTGGTTTTTCCGGATGCTGGCCTGCCTGTGCGGAACTGGAGTCCATTCCGATCGCTGCCCTGGGGAAGATTCGAGTAATCAGCCTGGATTATCGCGAAGGACCCAAGTACAAGTTTCCCGCCGCTAGCGAAGATGTCGCCGCCGTGTATCAGCAGCTCCTGAAAGACCACGCACCGCAGAACATCGGCATTTACGGCTGCTCCGCCGGAGGCATGTTGACGGCGATGTCGGTGGCCTGGTTTGACAAACACAATCTACCCAGGCCCGGCGCCGCTGGCATCTTTTGCGCTGGAGCGGGCTCTCCCACGGGCGCGGGTTTCGGTGGCGACGCGGCCTACACGGCCGGACCTCTGGGTGAGGCGCGCATCATGGCGATGCCGCCAAAGCAGGACATGCGTCCGAACCGAGCCTCCGGCGGACTGGGCTACCTGGATGGCACCAATCCGAAGGATCCGCTGGTAGCCCCCATCAACTCACCGGAAATCATGGCGAGGTTTCCCCCAACGCTGATCATCACAGCCACTCGCGGATTCGAGATGAGCGGCGCCCTTTATACCCATAGTCAGTTGGTGAAGCTGGGAGTCGACGCGGAACTGCACGTCTGGGAAGCGCTGTTTCACGGATTCTTCTATAATCCCGATGTGCCGGAATCGCGTGACTGTTACGAAGTGATCGTGAAGTTCTTCGATCACCACCTCGGAAAGCGAGGTTAGGCGAACCCAGGAATTTGCGGTTGATGTGCGGCCACTTTTGAGTCGACGAAAACCAATCGGGGATAAACTGATTCTACGAACCCTTCCGAAGCCTCTGGCGCAAGTCTCGACGCGACGGAGTCTTCCCATGGGCCGTACCATTCGAGCTATGGTCATCGTGTTGGCCACTTGTCGGTGGCGCCGCTGTCTTTTCCAGGGTGCTCTCCGCAATTGCGCTCTTTAGTACGGAACGCAACCAGATGGATCCGGGATCGCGGTCGCGGGATCTGTGCCACTGTATGAACTGCTCGAATTTCGGAATCTTCAGGGGCGGAGCGACAACGCGCAACGGCAAAAACCGCTGATAGAACATCGCGAGACGCCGGTGAACCGTAGCGATTCGTGAGGTGCCGATCAGTAACTGCGGAACCAGGTTGAACGCAGTGGTAACTACTTCGATTCTTCGATCATGCCCGAGATGCTGTGTGAACCACTCATCGAAAGTAGGCAATTCACGGTGCTTCCCAAACCTCACAGCGACGTGTCCCAGCCGCAAATAGGTAGCTAACGAAAGATCCTGGTCAAGTTGCCTGTTCCCCGACCAGCCGAGACACACGAACTCATCTTCATAGAGACGCTCCGATGGATGTCCAGGGACGAGATACCTGGCTGGCCCAAGCGTCAAATCGATTTCTCCCCTTTCGAGCTCATCGGCGCTTCCGCCCAGGATGGGGATCATCTCGATGGTTACCCCCGGGGCGAGTTCTTGCATCCGCGGCAATGCCTCAGTCATGACGACGGTTTGAGCGTAATCGGACATCAGCAATCGAAACTTTCGAGACGAAGTTGCAGGTTCAAATGTCGGGCTGTTGTTGACGATCGACTCGGCCTGCATGAGCAAGTCTCGCACCGGCTCAATGAGCCCTTCGGCCAGCGGCGTAAGGGTCATCTTTCGTCCTACCTGAACCAGGAGAGGGTCATGAAAGGCTTCACGCAGGCGGGCTAGCGCGCCACTGGTGGCCGATTGGCTCAAGTGCAGCCGCTCGCCTGCGCGGGACACGCTGCGCTCAGCGAAGAGCGCGTCCAAAGCTACTAAGAGATTTAAGTCTAAGCCGCCGAAATCCATTTTCGATCCATCGGCTGGAGCGATGCATTCCGCCGAATGCATCCATGATACAAGACTGGCCCGTCGCGAGACGGCACAAACGCAATCGATCGGATAATGGTGATGCTCCGATCTCGCACGACATATCGTCAGTTCCCGACGGCTGCCTTCGGCGGATTCTTCAGGCTCGTGTAGACCGCTTCCACCAACATGTTCGTGGTCCAAGCGCCGGACGTCGCGCCGAAACGGTCGTCATAATCGGCTGTCACCCGCGCAGCCTTCGCTTGATCCAGGCCAGCCCCATTCTTGATGAGGTTTTCAACCCGATCCCGAATGATCACCAGCATGTCGCGATATTCGGCCACTTCCCATTCGTCTGACAATCGACCGTGCCCCGGGATAATGAGCGTGCCGCCTTCTTCGTCGTGCTGATAGACGGTGCGGTCGAGAATATTGTCGAGCGCCTGAATCTCTCCTTGAATGCTGCCCCCGTTCTTCAGATCGATCATGGGGTATGAGGTTGTAGAAAATATATCTCCGACCGCAATAACATCCGAACGCCGGAAATGCACAATGGTGTCACTGTCCGTGATTGCGTTGGGTTCGTAGAAAATTTCTACCGCTTCTCCGTTATGAAATTTCCGTCTCCGGCCCTGAAAAAACGTATCGACCGGAATACTTTCCCCCGGCGCATTCAGAGCGAGCATATGGTTTTGGACATTTTGATGCGCGATGATTGTGGCGCCGCGGCCAGCATCGGCGAACTGCCCCGAGAAGAACGATCCTTCCAGGCTTGGATCGTGACCAGCCGCGCGGAGTTTCAGATTCCCGCCGGTAAAATCCGAAGTGAAGTTGGTGTTGACGATGAATTGAATCGGCTTATCCGTCAGCTTGCGGACGGCTGCTATTACCTTGTCGGCGAGTTGGCCGGCTCCCGTATTGACCGCCAGCGGAGCTTCATCGCCCACCTGCACCGCGATATTTCCACCGTCGCCCACCAGCATGAAAACGTTCCCTTGCACCGGCAGAACGTGAATTTCACCGTCACGCGGATTCGGATCCGCCGCGCGATTGGCATGCTCTGGCCCTGGAGCAGGTGTCAGCTCCTTTTTGGCCTCTGCCTCCATGGCTTGCGGATCATTGTATTTCGCCGGGAACTCCGGATACATCGTCTCGGGTCCGCCTAGAGTCGCAAGCAAAGGCATATGCTCCTTGTTGGCGAACTCGCGCAGAAATGGGTGCTGACCCCAGAAGTAGCTGTCCACCTGATCTTCACGCCGGCCCAGAATTTGTTCGCCGTCATCGCATGCATAGAGCCACGCGTCCGGCTCCTTCTCGTTGCGGCCCAGAGTGTAAGTTCGGCTGAACGGCTCAGCAAGGTAGACCGGATCGTTCACCACGGCGAAATAGGTGATCCTGTCGCCGTGTTTGACGAAATGTTCCGTTACGGTCGCCTCATCGCTTTGGGGTATGCCATTGGCTCGAATCCAGCCGCGCTTGAGATGAGTTGTGTACACCGTTAGACTGTTTCCTTCGTATTTCCCGGTCGAAAAGCCCGACCACGTGTGCTGAGCGTAGGCGGGCGGGTGGGGGCGATCGTCCATCCAAATGGTGCGCGTTCCTTCGCTGATCTGCCAATACTGTTTGATCGCGACCAGTCGCTGCGTGTTGGGGTCTCGCTCCTCCCAAAACCGAAGATTACCGGGCTGGTTGTAGGTGTACGGCACCGTGTAGCCCATGCATTGGTGCTGTCGGCCCTGAATCCGGGCCGCACTCCAAGCCAGCGCGTAGAGACGCCCCGCTTCGTTCATCGGGATGCCGCCGAATTCGACCAGCGCCCCTGAAGCGGTGATCAGTCCCGAGTCTTGGAGAGGTTGCGGATACCAGGTCCCGGAAATGTCTATGCCCGCCGGGAGATTGGTGTGGCCGGAAAAATCCAAACCTTGCCCCAATGCCAGCGTGCCGATCAGAAGAAAACCGTACGCGAAACGCATCATCACAATCCCCGATTTGCTATTTTGCCGAACATGGCGTCGGATTCCAGCCTCTCGCATCCAGTTGCTTACGATAATGCGTCGCGGTTTCGAAAGGCCGGCCAAGATAAACGGGATCCGCCACGGTGGTGCTCACGACGAGATAGACTGTGCCGTTGGCCTCATCCACGCGATCGAGATATTCGGTCAACGTCGTGTTGGCGCTGTACGGCACGCCGTTCTTGCGCAAATATCCAGGCTTCAGATGCGTGGTTACGATTTTCAGGGAGCCGACAGGAGGAACTCCGCGGCCCGTGGGCACCATTTCCCACGTCGCTTTTGAGAATCCTTGCCAGCTTGGCTCCCCCTCGTCAGCGGATTTGAAGTGCAGCAGGCGCATCTGCTGGCCGGCGTCAGACTCTACCTTTAGCGTCTCGTCGTCCTGCCAGGTGATGTGCAAGCGTCCCGGCAGAGTCATGAGAATCGGCGCACCATAACTCTTGCACCGGTCACCCTCGGCCTCATCTTTCGCCCGATCCCAGCCGTCGGCGATTTTACGGCCTTCCGCGTTCAGGAACACGCCCGTGTAATCGCCTTTAGGAGGCATAACCATCCGGAAGCGCCAGTCCTCAGTAACTACTGAGACCCAATAGCCGGTGAGATCATAGACGGCCGCCGCTTTCGCGGTCTTGGGCGGTCCCGGCGGCCCACCCGGAAACTGAGCCCGGGCTACGGTTAGCGCACACAATCCCAGGCAAACCGCGAACCTGCGCAACGATGGTTTGTTCAATAAGGAGGTCACCATGGTTCGCGAACTCAACCATCGTAATGCGCCGGAGTTGAATCTGTACAATGGATTGTCCCGATCATAGCTATCCACAATGCGGATGGCTTGGCGCGCGGCTACAGGCCTTTCCTGCGCGCGACGTTCACTTCGGCGCACGCTGACATTACGTCGACGAACTTCTGATAGTTCGCTGTGCCAACAACGAAGGGATTTGACTGGCCTTTTTGCCGCTCTTTGAGCTTCTCCAGCTTGGGCTCAATAGGATCCATCAGCGGATGATTTTGCAGCTCGACCGCTACCTTCGCATTCTTAGTGTCTTTCTTGAAGTGCGCAACGGATTTCAGATAGGTCTGCAATCCCTCGTCCGATACGATTCCCGGCGTTAGGATGGTCCCTCCGTACATGGCCGCCGTATAGGTTTTGCCATGATCTTTCACTGGAAAGATGAAACCCATCGATCCGGGGGTGTGGCCGGGGATGGCGATGGGCATCAATTTGAAATCGCCGAGCACAATGGGCTGGCCTTCGACAATTACTCCGTCTCGTTTGGGCAGTACCGGTGGGGGCCCCTTCGGTGGCCCGGCTCTTCCGGCGGGAGGATGCTCCATTAGATCCCAATCGGCAGCTGAAATGTAGATCATCGAGCCGTAGTGCTCCTGAAAATACGGGGTTCCCCCGAAGTGGTCCGCGTGACCGTGGCCCACAACGATGATCTTCACCTTCGCCGGATCCAGCCCCAGCTTCTGAAAGCCCGGCAGAAGCTGCGTTTCTGTCTGATCGGGTGAAAGCGAATCCAGCATCAACAGGCCATCCGACGTGCTGATGACATAAGCGACGGTCCCCTGATTGCCGATCACGTAAACGTTATCGAAAATCTTGGTGGGCTCAATCGGCGGGTCGTTCGGGCTGTTCGGGCGCGGCGCTTCGCAGAAGAAGTGTTCCTCATACGCCCACATAGGGCCTCCTGCCTTCTTCGCCTTTTCAAGCAAAGCCTTTACTGCGTCTGAATCCGGCTTCGCAGGAGCGGGCGATGGAGGCTGGGCGGAGACGGCGGCTGCAAGGGTAGCACACAAAGCAAGAATCGGGATCGCGTTTTTAAGCATAGGGCCTCTCTGGACAATATCAATGGATGACGATCAATGGATCACGCCGCCGGCTGGGTCCCGCACGCGTTTGTTGAAGAGCTCCACCTCGTCGGCCGGCGCGCACAGGTCTTCCATCAACCCGGTCCAACCGTCCACGGTTTTGATGGCGTCGTTTGGCAATTTGCGGAATTTCTTGGCTTCGCTGACCCAAGGCCGGTTGTAAACTTTTGGATCGGTAATAGTCATCGATAGCTCCAGCACGTCGTAGGCAGTCCGCCGATAGCGTTCCTCGAGAATCATGTCGACGCTGTGCGGGTATCCGTAATGATCTATCCAGGTTCTCTCATCCACACCCGTCGTGGTGACGACGAGTGTGTCTCCGTCCCAGTGGCCGGCAGAATATCCCCACCAGCGGGGCAAGTCCGGGTCCTTCAAAGGCTGGCGACCGTCTGTCCAGATGGTGCGCAGGCCAAACCCCCACTCGAACTGCTGGAGCGTTCGGTCAGGCAAGACGATCATTTCCATCGGATCCGGATAAATCAAGGCGCGAGAGGGTCCCATCGGATTGCAATGCTGGTAGGGGTCACTATCGTTGGCCGGCGGTACCGCACGGCGCCGTCCGATGGGCTCTTCGGGATGCGCGGCGGCGTCAGCGCTCCCCGAGAGCCGTCCGTAGGAAGGTTTGTTCGCGTCGAACATCTTCTGGCCGAGGGCAGTCAGAGGCGGGACATCGGCACTATATCCGCGGTCGCCGCAATCGCGGCAGGTGCCGCCGCCGCCGTATCCTCCCGGTGAGCCGTTGCGCGACCAAACGCCGGACAAATCGTGCTTGTCGTACGGCTTGCCGTCGTTGGCAGTATTATGCGCCAGGATGCCGCGGCCGCCAGGGCCGGGACCGCCTTGAGCCGACATCAGGAACGGGAGCAGCAACGTACTCGCAACTAAGGTTGCCTTCATGAGCGCCTACTCCTTTTTCTGATCTGAGGGCTTCTGATCCGGGGGAGCCGGAGCGGGCGCGCCTCCTTGAGGCACTTCTCCGGGGCCACCGCCTGCCACTCCGAGCAAGACCTCACCCTTGTCATTGAGGAGTTTCAGGATTGCACCCACCTGAGTACCCGCTCGCGAAGGCGCGACAGTTACAGTAATTTTCGTGCCTGGCGCCAAGGCTGCTTCCGAGCGCCGCTTGCCCCATCCGCCTTGCTGCAACTGCGAGGGATTGGGATAGAACTCACCGCTCCAGTGAACCACGCTGCCCTTGTCATCGGTAACATCGAAGAAGAGTTGCGGGTGGGGGTTCGCATAGTGGAACTCAGTTACCGTGCCCTGCAAGGTCATGGGGTGCGATAGGTCGTAGGAAGCACCGGTCCCATGGTGTGCCGCCGCCGGAATAGTGATCGATAGCAGCGCGGCGCTGACAAAGTGCAGTTTTGACGATTTCATGTGTTTCCTTCTTAGCGCGCCACGGCTTTTGCGGGAAGCAGCACTGCCGGGGCGGGCCTTTCAAATTTTTCTTTGTCGATTTCGACATTGGATTGCAGTTCGTTCACCTGATAAACCGACTGGCCGTTCGTCCACGTCACGGTCCAACGGTAAGGACGTTTTACCCCGTGCACATCACGGTAATCTGCATAATCAATCTGAATGGGATTCGTGCCGACCGCGGTGCGGGAATATCGCAACTGACGAGCCAAGAGCCCGGTTTTCAGATCGAAGAACAGCTTCACACGCGTTCTTCCGTCACCCATACCTTCGATCACTTGAACATCGCTGTCGCCGATGGATGTTACCGGAAACCCGGATCGCCATTGCCAGGGTGCCTGTGCGATCTGTGAGGGGAAGAACAACTGCGCATCAAGCCGAGCTCCGTCCAATTCCGCACCCGGTGCAAGCGGCAACAGCGGCACAGGGTTGCTGACCGACGCGATCCAACCTTCGCTGCCATTGAAGATGGTAGTGCTATCTCCGTTTTGAGTGTGAATCACTGTGGCGATGCTGGCGGGAGCTTTCGCGTACAACTCGAACGGCACTTTCTCGTGATAGCTGTCATAGCCTTCATAAGTGCCCTTGCCAATCAGGATCGAGGTCGCCGCGAGATGCTCTGAGCCGCCCAAAGCCCTGACAAAATTGCCAAGAATCTCATTGGCCGAAGGGCCGCTCACGGGCGGTGAAGGAATTTCGATTTCGTTCGGATCTTCTTCCGGCGTTCCGTACTGTAGGGCCAGGCTTGGGATATCCTTGGGACTTTGGTTGCCGTGGTGACATGAGTAACAGGTAATTGCGCGCCGGCCACCGAAATTGCTTTTGTTGATCGCGTTCACCATCTCGATCATGGTGCGCGCCACCCGCTTGCGCGGCACGTCGTCGGCAAATTTTTTCCAGTCCTGCAGGCTCTCCGGCACGTGGCAGTACACGCAATTCAAGCCCAGCGAGGCGGAAAAGAAGCCCATCGTTGCCATGAATTCGCTGACCGGAATCCCTTTGAGCACTTGAACGTTCTTAAAAACATCTTCAGCAATCGGCTGTTTGTCGACCGGCGCACCTTGGCCCGCCAGGCTCCGCCACCCGCCGAAACATGCCGCGACTACGAGCAGCGGTTGCCGTTTCCAATCCATGGGTATCTATCCGAGGCGTTGTTGAGCGCCAAAAACAGTATATGATCGCGACGTAAAGTCACAAAATCGATCGTGACGATTACTCGTATCTCCGCTGCGGATATCAGTTCCTTCGAAAGGCCGCGCTATCGGTCTCGCCGATCGTTACTGTCGATGTGCTGTCGGACGAGTGGTGTATGATGTTTTCCAAATTTCCAGAGAGAGAGGCAGAGGCATGATTCAAGCGATCGATGACATCACCGGTGATCAAGCAGATGGTTAATACTGAACGGCGGACGATTCGGAAGAGCACCAAGTCGAGTCTGCTAGCCCCGTTCTATCGGCAGGATTCTCCGGGTTTCGAGCCTCGCGGACGTTTCTTCAGCGATGAGACCGGCCGATATGTGGGCAGGGTCGCGGATGTACACCTATGAACTCGCGACTTTTGAGCGTAGTCCGCATCGCCACGGGACTACTGTTTTTACAGCATGGCGCCGAGAAGCTCTGGGGATTTGATGGCGGCCAGATCGATTACCATTTTCTAACGCTGCACGGCTTTGCCGGACCCCTGGAGGTGATTGGCGGAACATTGATCACTTTTGGTCTATTCACACGCTTGGCAGCCTTTGTTCTCAGCGGTCAAATGGCGGTCGCGTATTTCGATCAGTGGGCGGGACGTGGATTTTTCCCTATCAGCAACGGGGGCGAAGAGGCCGTGATTTTTTGCTTCACTTATCTGTGGCTCGTCACCGCTGGCCCGGGGCCTTGGAGCGTCGACCGATGGATCCCTTGGGAAGCGAGGTTGGCGCGCGTGCTGGATACTTGGGAGCCGTGGGGGCGGGCCGGCGTACGAGTGATTCTGGCATTCCTCTTCTCCCTTCACGGATACCGGCACGTTTTCGGGGTGCTCAGTAAATCCGCTGGGCGAGCCGCGATTGTTCCGTTAGCCATGGATAAACTCCCGGCCTTCGTAGGCTGGGTGGAAATCACCGGCGGTCTATTACTTCTGCTGGGTTTATTCACCCGCATTTCCGCCACGATCGTTTGCATCGAACTGGCCGCGGCTTATGTCGTCGCCGCTGTACCCCGCGGAGCATGGCCGATACACAACGGGGGCAACGAGACGTTGATGTATCTGGTAGTCTTCGTATTTTTCGCCTGTTATGGCGCGGGCACGTTCAGCATGGATGCCCTGCGTAGCGGCAAGGGCCATCCTCGTGCAGTCGAGTAGGATGCTGATGTACGTGACGTTGCTGCGGCTGGTTTCGAGGTTTTGCATCGCGATTGCCGTAAGGTCAAAATATTCATGTGGCGCGGCCATAGTACTTCAGTAGGCCTCCGAGCCGGTGGCGACACTCGACGGTGCGGTCACTCTGTTTGGGTACATGGCCAGACTTTGGGAAAAGCAATTGGTTGCCTTTCCCTTCATAGTTTCTTTCGGCGTGATAATGAGCGCTGAATTCGGCCAAGGCCCGCGACAAAGGGCGTTCGCCGAACAGGATCAGTTTCGACAAGTACTCCTGCTTGGCAGAGCGGACCAACGATCCGCAAAAGCATTCAGATTCGGGCTTCTGGCCGGAAGCGGAATGGCCTTCACGCCGCCCGTTGCCAGCACCGACCGAAACGATGCGCTGAACTTGGTATCGCGATCATGCAGAACATAGCGGCAGGGATGAAGATAGCCCCAAGTCTCCTGGGTGGACGCTGCGGGCGATCTGCTCCATCCGTTCTTTGTCCGGATGTCTGGTGATACCCGCCACGCTGACGCGGCGACTTTCCAGATGAATGAAAAACAACACATAGTAAGTCACCAAGCCTCGCCAACTCAGCACCTCCACGGTGAAGAAGTCTGCGCCGGCGATCACATTCATCTGAGCAGCGATAAAATCTTTCCGCGAAGTCGTCCGGCTTCGCTTCGGTGCCGGAGCAATGCCGTGACGTCGCAGAATGTTTCCCAGCGTTTGATCGGACAAATGGTAACCCAAATTGGCCAGCGCTCCGACGATTCGATCATATCCCCAGCCAGTATTCTCCCGCGCCATTCGCACTACCAAAGCTTCCACGTCCGGTTGAATGGCGGGGCGGCCTGGATACTGTGGGTGTTTGGAACCATCGAACTTCTTGGCCACCAGCCTTCGACACCAGGCCAGGATAGTGTCAGGCTTGGCCACGGAGGCAACCTCTCGGAGCGCCTTGCGTCCCACGCGCTTTCCGATCTCGGCCAAGGTGGCACGCTCCGGATCACTCAACCGCAATCTGGATGGAAGCTTCGCCTTCAGAATAAGGTTCTCCGCGGCCAAATATTCATTCTGCAGGAGAAGCTCCTGGTTTACCGATCCCGTCAAATACGCTAGCAGTCGCAACCACTTCTTGTTTCTCATGGGGAACTGCCTATCTTATTCTGGCCGCCGGCTGTTTTGAGTTTTTTCACCATACGGGGATTGACCTTAGCGAGTCGACGGTCAGGTATCGCGTTCCAACTCAACCGTGACCGAACTCCGAGCGGCCCAGAAAACACTGACGTTCATGCGGCCGCTAAAATTGTGGCCTGGGAGTGTCTCAAGGAAACCTTCCTGAGCGCCCAAAGATACATTCATTTTCAGACTTCAGCCTTCATCCAACGAGATGGACGATCTCGACTGAGTAACCTTTGACCCCGGCCGTCTGCAGCAGGCGATACAACCGCTGCGAAATGATAATCAGCGGCGTCGGTCTGAGCAGATTCCTGCCTTGCCCGAAGAGGGCACTGGTCACGGCTATGTCGGAACCATCCCACTGATTTCGTTGCAAGTAAATCTCAGACAAAAATTCCGTTACCACGGAGTGGCCAAGCGGACATTGCCAATTGAGTTGCGATGGACTAAAAGGATCACGGCCCAGCCTCGTGGCCTCGGCCAAAGCCCCAGCCCTCCCAGTGACGCACAGCTGATGCCAGTCTTCCGAACGCTTTGTGGGGGTCTGAAACTCGAAGATGGGTCGAAACTCTGCGCCACTCAATCTATTTTCGGTGAAAATATGAACACACCCTAAAGAGACAACCCACTCTGTCCAGGCGATGGTTTCTGATATATCTTTCTGTTGGGGAACGTGGCGAAGATCCAGAATAAGTTCCGAAACTTGACGACCAAAATTGCAGTATGGGCAGAGGGTTTCGTAAATTGTTCCGCATTCTTCGCCGGCCGGTTCGAAGTGAGACGCAATCTTGAGTCTCAAAACTTCAGCCTTTAGCAATTCGGTTTTTGTATACTTTCGAAGATACCAGCCGATGCTGAAGTCCGAGAATCCATGCTGTCCCTCCTTCCTTCGTATATCAATAAACTTGTGGATCTCTTCGAACTCCGAAGACCTCGACGGCACACGTACTTCGACGCATTCTGTACCCTCGATACCCAGACGACCAATCGGTTTCGTGGTTTTGGGAAAGCGAGACTTAAGAAATGAAACCAACTCTTGCTGCCCGAGGATTTCGGACGCCCTCACATTTACGTATTCGTTCATTTTCCTTGCTTCGAGTTTGCCATGCGTTCTACGATGTTCCTAGGGAAGTGGAAACTTCGAATAGACTTGCTTGATGATTTGATCGACTTCCTCGGCTGTACGTTGTATTTTCTGTCCATAAGGAGCTATAGTCCTGAACGCGTTTGTAATCAGTTGGTGGTAGGCAGCGGGCAGTCGCACCAATTCCCCGTCTTTCGGCCCACCGAGATACTTCGGAATAATATGGTGAAGTTGAAAGCCCTTGAGTTTCGGAAATATCTCCTCCGCCGCCTTGGCCAAACTTTCAATCCCAGTTCCTGGAGCGCCGATTGGGATTTCACCCCGCAGAATGAGTCCCCGGGGGTGCTTAGTCTTGATTGTAAGCTCAGCGGCCGAACATCCGAGATTATAGAACTTGCAGCCGAAAGAAATTTGTTCCCAGGCCTGCTCGTCGGATTCCTGGCTAAAAGAGAACACGAACGGGCTGATGTTTCCGCTGCCGAAAAGAGTCCGCGGTGTCGGTCGATCCCGACCCGGATGGTTGCTCGTTCCATCCTTGCGAGTCGAAATCAGGAGACGGTTGAAGAATTGGGCTGGACGGCGTAGCCAATGAGGACGGAATGCTCGGAGGCGGCCCTTCAAACAGGCCCACTGAAGAAGCCGCCAAGTAGCTCGCCCAAATCAATCAAGCCGCCGATTATTGCACCCGATCGGGGCACCAGCGCAGCTCCAGCACCGACTGCTTCGACAAACATCCCACTCGGATCGGTATAGCTCAGCGGATTGTTTACCACATACGCATAGCCATTCCAGCTCTGCGGATTCGATGGGTCTGCTCCGGCATTCCCCGGATCGGGGCTCTGAAACCGCCCCTGCGCTCCACTCATCTGCCGCACCTGAAACCAGTCGGTCGCCGTCTCTTGATCCCGCTGTTGCCCGGTGTACTTCGGATTCGCGGCATCGGCCGTCGTCTGGAATCCCATCGCCGTCGTTCGGCCGTCATAGCCCGCCCCGATCTCCTGGCCGAACGGCTGGTAATCGTACCGTCCGCCGACTTGCCCCGCGCTGTTGGTCAGCAAGCGAGTGGAACCCAGATGGTCCGTAGTCACATAGCACGTCCCGGCGCAGGCGCTCGTCGATTCCGCCCCATATTCTGCCGCCAGATTGCCGAAGGCGTCGTACACGTAGGTGGTCGTCTGTCCGCCCACCGTTTTGCTTACTCGTTGCCCGTTTCCATCGTAGGCATAGCTGGAGGTTCCGCTGCCGACGGTGGCGGTCACCTGCCGGTTTTCTCCGTCGTAAGTGAAGACGCGAGCCATATTGGCGACCTGGAGAACGTTGCCATTCGCGTCATAGCTCCATGACGCGATCCGGTTCGGTACGGTGGCCGAATACCAGCTCTGCGCCACTGGTGTTTCCAGACTCGGCGCCGGAAGACCCGAACTGGTGGGGACCCAGCGGTTGCCCACCGCATCGTAGCCGTAGCTCTGCGACCAGTTTGCCCCGCCGCCCGTTTCCTGCGCACCGGTAAGCCGGTTCAAGTGATCGTAGCTGTAGGTTTGCGTCAACTGCGACAAACCGGGCATCGTAATTGTCTGCGACAACAAATTCCCATTATTGCCCGTTCCGCTTCCGGACGCGCATGACGTCCCATTCGTCGGGCACGGAAATAATCCGAGTTGCAGCAGCGTGGTTCCTCCCTGCGCCGCCGTCATCCCGGTGGGCTGAAACCGGTCGTTCCAAGTGTAGGTCTGTGTCACCGTGTTGCTATTGCCTAGGGTTACCGTGCTCAGGCTGCCCGCTGCTGTGTAGCCGATGGAGCTGGCGTAATTCCCGCCGTCATTCAACTGCACCGCGGTGCCGATCCCGTCACATACGCTAGCAGTCGCAACCACCTCTTGTTTCTCATGGGGAACTGCCTATCTTACTCTGGCCGCCGGCTGTTTTGAGTTTTTTCACCATACGGGTAATGGTCGTGCAGCCGCCTTTAGCTGCGCGCTTGGTGGGCGGTCTTGTTGATCACCCCGACTTTGCAGTACTTCCGGGAGAGCCACGATATTGAAGGGCAGAGGGTGAGCAGTTTTGCCGAGAGCCTTGAGCTGGAAGTCCGTACGATCGAGTTCTTGAATCGCTCACGTGCATCCTTGACAAGGCTGCGGTTACCTGACACGATCACGAAATGCACGGCATGTCTGTTCCATCCAAAGGGCGGTCCGTGGCAGCCGAACAGCACCCATCGCCGTTCCGGCCGCTAGTCGCCTTCGTGTTGCTTCTACCGGCCATGGCCGGTTTCATGACCGCTCAGACCAGCGCCCCACTCCGGACCGTCTGGGACGGTGTGTATACGGAGGCTCAAGCCGCCCGTGGCGTGCCGGCCTTCGGCCAAAGCTGCGCAGGCTGTCATGCGCTTGGAGCGGAAGGCAAGGCGCCGCTGGGGGCGACCCATTCTGGAAGAGTTTCGCGCAAAAAACCGTCGCCGATCTGCTGGAATTCGTCAGCGCCAACATGCCGAACGGTAGCCCTCATTCGCTCAGCGAATCCACCTACGGAGATATCGTCGCGCTCATGCTGAAATCCAATGGTTTTCCTGCGGGAAGCAACGAGCTTCGACGTGATACCAGTGCCAACGTACAGATTGTCCAGAAGGACGGACGCACCGAGCTCCCCTCCGATGCGCTCGGCTCGTGTGGTCGGCTGTCTGGCACGGAGCGGGACCGACTGGGTGGTCACCAGAGCGACCACGCCAGAGCGGGCCGAACGCGCCACCGCGGGGGAAGACGCAACCAGGCCTCTAGGCAATCGTACGATCCCACTCAAGTTCGTTGTGACGCGGCTGGATTCCGTTGGCCGGTTCGCGGGTCGCTGTCAGCGGCCTTCTGATCGGCGCCGACGGCGTCGACGGCATCAACGTGACGACGGTGAACCGCGTCGCCCCGAAGTGTCCCTAGAGATCAATCCCAGAGATATCGATCCTAGAGATCGACTCTGCCGTTACTCGCCCCGAGCTTGTCGATTTCGGCGCCGCCCACGTGCGCCATCGCCAGCAGCAGGTTCGCGGTCGGCGCATCCTTCGCGCAACGATGTGCCGGTTGCCTTTCATCCGCCCGCAAGCGCCTCCGACGATAACAGCCGGCGGATTGTTGCGATCGTGCTGGTTGCCGTTGCTCATGCCGCTGCCCCAGTAGAGAAGCGAGTGATCCAGCAAGTTTCCGTCGCCCTCTTTGGTGGCCTTCAGCTTGTCGCAGAAATCGGCGAACTTCTGGATCTGGTAGGTGGCGATCTTGGCGTACTTGGCGAGCTTCTCGGGATCGTTGCCATGATGCGAGATGGTGTGATGCTGCTCTGGAATGCCGATGTGCCCGTAGGCGCGGTCGCTGGCTTCATGACCGGTCATGAAAGTGAAGACGCGGCTGATGTCGCCCTGATACGCCAGGTGCATCAAGTTGTAGGTGATGGTCATGTGATCGTCGAACGCCTCCGGCAAGCCGACCGGCGCTTCGGGGTTGCCGGTGATGGTGCCGAGACGAGTCTCCATGCGGTCGAGTTGCTTCTCCACGTCGCGAATGTTGCCGAGATATTCGTCGAGGATGGCGCGATCGGGCGCTCCGAGCGAACGTTTCAGTTTCGCGGTTTCCTCGGTCACCGAGTCCAGCAGGCTCTGCTTTTCTTTGAGGCGGGCGAAGCGCCGCTCGGTGGAATCGGTCTCGCCGAACATGCGCTCGAAGGTGACGCGCGGATTGATCCCGACCGGCAGGGGGCTCTCATCGTCGCGCCATGAGAGCGTATTGAAGAACGTGCAGGCGAAACCGTCGCAGGCGCCGACGGCGGTGCCCATATCTTCGGTGCCCACTTCGATGGACCGCAGCGGCGTATCGCCCGCCACTTGATCCGCTATGAACTGATCGACGGTCTTCTTCGATTCAATCTTTCCGAAAGAGTCGCCCCTCCCATCGCGGCGGACGGCAGGCCCGACGCCGTTCAGGAACGCGGAGCTGGCGCCGAGATGGACCGACTCGCCCCACGGCGCCTTCATCTTGCTTACCGTGACCAGCTGATTCCGGAACGGCTCCAGCGGCTGCATCACTGGCTTGAAGACGAAGTCGCTCCCCGCCGCATCGGGATGCCAGGTAGTGGGAAACACGCCACAAGGGAAGTAGGCCGCACCGAAGCGGAACGGCGATTTCGGCGCAGCGGAGAGCGCCGGTATCATGGCGTCCAGGAACGGCAGTGCGACCGCGGTGCCCAAGGCGCCACGTACGAATGTGCGGCGCGAAAGATGCTTCTTTGTGATAAACATAGCTACTCCTTGTTTGACCCACCAACGTTGTTTGATCTTGCAGCTATAACTCTATCGCTCGGCCCTTTGACGGTCTCAGCCGGTTCCAACTTCGTGCGCATCTGGAACGGGGCGCTTTCCACTATTCCCATGATAACCGAGGAAAGCTGGTAATCGTTCTGGGCGGCCTTCTTTACGATGCGGCGAACCACCGGCATGTCGGCGGGCTCCAGCCCGCGGCCCAGCGCGTACGTCAGCATCTTTTCGGTGACGACGGTCACGAACGCGTCAGGACGGCTCAGAATGGCCTCTCGAAGGGCCTTGGGCCCGCTGACCTGGGTGCCATCAGCGAGTACACCCGCGACGTCCAGCGGAGCGCCATCGGCTCCTTTATCGCGCCATACTCCCACTGAATCGAAGTTTTCGAGGGCAAACCCCGGCGGATCGATGACGCGATGGCAGCCCGCACAAGGCTGGTTCTTGCGGTGCAACTCCAATTGCGCGCGCACGGTCTTGGGAACCTTCGACTCCTTGTTGCTTTCTTCGAGCGACGGAACATTCGGCGGGGCAGGCGGCGGGGGCGTATTGAAGAACGTGCTCAGCACGTACTTGCCGCGGTAAACCGGCGAGGTTCTGGTGGCGACGGAAGTCATCGCAAGGATACTTCCTTGTCCCAGCAGACCGCGGCGGTTGGGATCGGTGAGCTTCACCTTGCGGAATTGCGGACCGTAGACGCCGGGGATGCCGTAATGCCGGGCGAGCCGCTCGTCGACGAAGGTGTAGTCCGCATTCAGGAGCTCAAGAGCGCTGCGGTTTTCGCGCAAAATGTAGCCGAAGAACATCTGAGTTTCCTCGCGGAATCCCTTGCGGATGTTGTCGTCGAAATCGGGGAACATCAGGATGTCGGGAACAACCTTGGCCTCCAGATTGCGGAGCTGCAGCCACTGCCCGGTGAAATTGTCGACCAAAGCATCCGAGCGATCGTCTGCGAGCATGCGATGCACCTGAGCGTTGAGCACCGCCGGGTCCCGCAGCTTTCCTGCCGCCGCCAGGTCCAGCAGCTTTTCATCCGGCACGCTGCTCCAGAGGAAGAAGGACAAGCGCGAGGCCAGATCCACCTCGCTAGACCGGATGAGCAACGCCTGGGCGAGCGCCAAGCGGGTCGCTCTCGATGCGATACAAAAAGTAGGGGCTGGAAAGAACGCGCGCGACGCCGGAGCGAATCCCATCGTCGAAACTGCCTCCGCTTTCCCGATCCCGCTTGTAAAACGACAGCGGGGCCTCGACGTCGGCCGCGGTGACAGGTCGCCGGTACGCCCGGCGCGCAAGATTGGTGAGAATCTTCGCGGCACAGGCGTTCTCATCCGGACTCGCACCTGGACCGCTCTTCGCCGCGACGCGGACAAGGCTCGCGCCGGGATGGCAGACAAACAATTTTTGCCGGCTGGGTCCTTCGCTCAGGCCATGCACATTATATGGGCCGTCGATGGACACAGTCTTCAGCCTGGGCAGGCCTGCCACCATATGGACTTCCTGGCTGTCGCGCCTTGAGGGCTCCCAGACGTCCTGCAACTGGGCCGGCCGCTCGCGCCACGTAAAGCCGACGTCATGAGGGCCGGCGGTGACCCGCACGCGTCCCGTCATCCTCTTGTCGATAACCGGTTGCGCCGCGGCCAAGTCCTTGGACTGCATTTCGTCGTCGCCGGGACCGCCAATCGAAGTCGAATATACTTCGGCGCCATCGATGGTGATGACGAAAGTGTTGGGCGTATCATTTCCTTCCACGCCGGCGTAGCCTTCCTGTACACCGCGGACGAGCCGCCCGGAGAGTTTATACTCGGCATCGGCCGGAAAAACGTAACGGACAACCGTGCCACCCACTGTTCCGAGCGGCAGGCCGGCAATGTATCCGTTCTGGCTGAATTCACGGCTGATGGAATGCTCGGTGGTCCCGGGCCTCACTTGCGGATCGCCCACGGCCATGGCGCTGACGCGCTCGGCCGCGTTTACATATCCCTCCAGCAGCAGCGGCGATGTTTTCAGAGCAGTCGCGATGTTGTCGAACCCGAATTCGGCGCCGTCGGTAGGGAGCAGGTCGCTGACGTCGATGTCGACCGCAAGCAGATCGCGGACGGCATTCGCATATTCGGCGCGATTCAGACGATGCACGACGAATTGGCCCGGCGTGCTGTGACCTTCCCAGGCACGGTCGAGCGATCCGGCGAGCCAGTTCGTAAAGCCCGCGTACTCGGCTTCAGGAGGCCGGGGAAGACCCGGAGGCGGCATGGCCCGCACGCTCAACTTGCGAAGCACTCGCTCCCAGGTGCCGGCATGCGCCAGCAGATCGTCGAAGGCCGCCGGTTCCAGATTGACCGGAGCTTCCGCGGGATTCTTCACGCGGTTGCTGTGACACGCGATGCAATATTGATTCACGAACGCGCGGGATTTGGCGTCGGCGGCTGCCCCACCCTTTGCGGTTGGTGCGCTTGCGGTCTGCGCCATCAGCGGAGCGGCGATTCCGACACTGACCAAAGCCGTTGCGATTAGGATCCTGCTCATTGCGCGCTAGGGACTGCCGCTGACGCGGTGGTCTTCTTCTGCTCCTTGTCGTCGGTCACTTTCTTCTCGTCCTGCTTGTCATCTTTTTTGTCAGTTGCGGCCGGAAGAGGCGGCGGCTGAGGGGCTGGATCGTTGGGACCAAGCTGCATCAGCTCGCGCAGGGCGGCGATGACCTCCTCTTTCGAATTGTGCTTCGGTTTATAGATATCCTGATCGCCCATGTCGAGCGGGTCTGGTTTCTTGGGCTTTTCGGCCAGAAGCAGGGGTGTCAGATTGTCTTTGTTGACTGCGTCCAGCTTGCCGCCAGCACCGACGAGCGCGCGAATCATCGGCACTTGCAGCTCTTGCACGGCCTCATGGAGCGGTGTCGTGCCATCGGGCGCCTTGACATTCGGATCGGCTCCCGCAGCGAGCAGCAGCTTGAGCGCCTCCAGCGTATCGCGGCTGCCGGGCTCGCGGTACTCCGGCGGACCAATACGGGTGAAACCGGGCCCTCCAGCGATGGGTGCTCCCATGCCACCTTTTATGGCGGCCATGATGGGCGTCTTGCCGATGTTCGGGTTCGGGCGGCCAGGACCTTTGCCTTCCTTCGGTTTGACCTCGCTGGGGCTCCACTCGATCTTCGCGCCTTTGCCCAGCATCAGCTTCAGGACCTCGATGTCGGCCGCCGTCGCAGCGCGGTAAAACGGCGTGCTGTTGATCGGACGCGCCGCAGCACAGCGTAGTGGAATGCAATGCGCCGACGAACGGCTTGTTCACGTCGGCGCCGAGGTCGAGCAGCGCCTTCACCAGAGCCAAAGATGTCAGATTATTCGGATGGCTGGGTTGCATCCGGGAGCCGTCGTGCGCGCGCATGTCGATGGTGGCGTCATGCATATCAACGGCGAAGAACAAGGATCCGTCGTTGGGGTCGGCGCCGAGATCGAGCAGCTCTTTGGCCAGATCGAACCGGTCGTTGACGATGGCGACGATAGTCGCGCTGGCGCCATCGGCGTTGGTGAGCTTCGGATCGGCGCCGCCCTTAATCAGCGCCTCAACCACATCCGCGTGTCCGTTTCGCGTGGCGAACATCAATGCGGTAAAGCCGCCTGAAGGATGGTCCGCATCCTTGCGCTCCGTGATGGTGGAGACGTGCGCCTTCATATTTGGATCCGCACCCGCGGCCAGCAGCGTCTTCACCACTTCCAGGTGACCTTCGGCGGACGCCCACATTAACGCGGTTTCTTCCTGAAACGGATCCGCGGCGTTGACCAACGCGCCACGCGAAAGTAGAAGTTTAACGGCGTCCACGCGGCCTGTGCGCGACGCAGCCATCAGCGGCGTCTCGCCCTCAGGATGCCAACGCGTGGGGTCCGCTCCGGCATCGAGCAAGGCCCGCATGACCTCGACGTCGCCGTTGCGGCTGGCTTGCAGAAGAGGGGTCACGCCGTAATGGTTCGGCGCGTCCACCCAGGCTCCGGCCGCAAGCAGCGCTCTTGGTCATTTCCACGTCCGAGTGGAAGGCCGCCCACAACAGCGCCGAAGAGCCGTCCGTGGCGGGAGCATTGACGTCCGCGTGCTCCTTGATCAGCTTGCGGATCTCGGCGCAGATCACCGGTCTTAGCGGCGTCAGCAACAGCTGCGATGTTAGGAGCAGCTTGCAGTATGCCATTGCGCTGCACCGTCGCGAACCCGAGCACGAGCAGTAGACACCACGCTAAACGCCGCACGAACCTTGTTATCGCTCTTATTGCCGATTCCATTGCCACGCCTCCCACGGTTGCTCTGTATGCAACAGATGCACGTTGCATGCAACTAAGATATATCGCTGCGAGGACAACTGCAAGGCCCCCCCAGGCTCGCGTCCCCTGGGCATGCCGGACCGCCCAGGCAAAGTTACTTTACCGGCGGAAGTTCGGGCTTGCCTTCTGGAGAGCGCTCATCGACCGCGATGGCAAAATAGCCGCTCACCGCGTAAGTGCTCATGACAGCCACCATGTCCATCGTGCCGCGCTTGCCCCAGAATTCGACGGCCTTTGCGAATGTGGCGGAATCGACTTTCTTGTCGTGGAACATCTGGCGGCCGAAGCGGATCACCGTTGCGTCTTTTTCATCCAAACCCGTGAGCGGGCGGTTGTCTCGAACGACGTCGATCAACTTGGCGTCCATTCCAGCCTTGAGAGCGCTGGCCTGATGCCCGTTCCACTCCAAGTTGTAGTTGGTTTCGCGGCAGGCGACCAGAATCGCAAGCTCGCGCGTGTGGGGATCCAGTGTTCCACCCGGTACTGCGGCGTTATGGAGATCGAACAAGGCTACTGCCACTGCAGGGTTATAGGCCGCGAAGGCCAGCGGTCCACGCAAGGTGTCATCCTTAGACACAAAAGGCTCAAGACTCTTTTGGCTTTTCGCGTCCAGATCGGATTTCTTCACATATGGCAGGCGGGCCCGCGATTGGGGATCAAGGTCGGCAGAGAGCTTCGATTGAGCATACGCGATGAAGCACGCCGAGGCAGCGACTAGAAGCGCGGCCCACCAACGCGAGGTAGGGGCGACAATCAGATGTGTTTTCGTCATTCGTTGATTCTACTTCCCCATTTGTCAAATGTCGCGGACGCTTCCCCAAGCAGTGTATCCCGGGAAAAATAACGCTTACTCCGTTCGGAGCGCTGTGAACCGAACGCCAGCCGGGCAGCGTGACACCTGGCGCGTCGCCGCTATAGTCTACGCCCTCCAAGATATCGCCCAGGGTGACAAGCCGGGCCGGATCGGGAAATGGCAAAGGCCTCAGCAGGACCCCCTCCACGATCGAGAAGATGGCGGTTGTGGCGCCGATGCCAAAGGCCAGCGTGAATACCGTGTCAGGGTGAGACCAGGCGAACTGCGCAGTTGGCTCAGCGCATGGCGGAAGTCTAGAAATTCACCCATGAAGATAATTCTCTCAAAGCGGTGACTCACCGGCACGGATTCCGAGCCACGATTCACGCACGCTGCGGTTAGCGCTTGGCCGCAGCAACGGCCGAAAGAATATGATCAAGTTCATGGGAATTGCGATGTTCTCGGATCGATACCTGGCTTGGGCCGGAGCTTTGTTGGTGTCCGGGTTAGGGATGGCCGGGCTGGCCCAACAGCCAAGACAGTACACCAGGGAAGATTATGCGCAGGCTGAGAAATTTATGGCCTACAACGTCGCTCCTCTCGCGTTCACGGGTCAAGTACGTGTCAAGTGGCTGGAGGATGGCCGGTTTTGGTATCGCGACTATAAGTCTGACGGATGGGATTTCGTTATCGTCGATCCTTCGAACAAGACCAGGATTCCGGCCTTCGATCAGGCGAAGCTGGCGACCGCCTTGGCGGCTTCCGATGGCCGGGTAAGGAACGACGCGCGCCATCTCGCGGTCACTAATATCGAATTTCCCCAACAGGATGCCGCCAAGCTGCTAGTGACTCTCGGCGCGCAGCAATTTAGGTGCGATCTCAGTGGCGCCGGCGTCTGCGCTGCCGTCAAGGTGCTTGGTGCTTTGGAGGAGCAATCGAAGGAAGAGGACACGCCAAAGATTCCGCTTCCTCTCTCACCCGATAAAAAGACGGTGGCATTTATTCGAGATTTTAATCTGTGGGTGCGGGATGTAGCCAGCGGCGTGGAGAAGCAACTCACCACAGATGGCGTGAAAGACTACGGTTACGCGACCGATAACGCGGGTTGGAAGCAATCCGACAGCCCCATCCTGGTGTGGTCTCCGGATTCCAAGAAGATTGCTACTTTCCAGCAGGACCAGCGCAAAGTGGGCGAGATGTATCTGGTTCCCGTTACCAACAGCCATCCGAAGCTAAAAGCATGGAAGTATCCATTGGTTGGCGATCAAAACGTCACGATGATCGAGCGAGTGATTGTCGACGTCGATGCGCCGAAGGTGATTCGTCTGAAAATGCCGCCCGACCAACACCGGTCCACTCTTTGCGACGACCTGGTTTGCCGGGGAATTGCCTGGGAGGACGTGCAGTGGAGCGACGACAGTAATCATCTTGCGTTCGTCTCAACGTCCCGCGATCACAAGCAGGAGTGGCTGCGCCTGGCCGATGCGGAGACCGGTGACGTGCGCGAAGTGATGGGTGAGACAGTAGCGAAGTTCTTCGAGAGCGGCAATGGCAAAGTGAATTGGAAGTATATGCCGAAGTCCAACGAAGTTCTCTGGTTCAGCGAGCGTGATGACTGGGGGCAGCTCTACCTTTATGATCTGACTACGGGCAAGCTAAAGAACCAAGTCACCCACGGCGAAGGCAATGTCACGCAGGTGCTACATGTCGATGAGAAGACGCGCACGATCTACTTCTTGGCCGTAGGCAAAGAGGCAGGCCGGGATCCGTACTTTTCGCACTTTTATAGCGTCAGGTTCGACGGTACAGACCTGCGGCTGCTGACCCCTGAGAATGCCGACCACACCATCAGCACATCCCCTAACGGCCGCTACTTTGTGGATGTCTATTCGACGCCCACTCAGCCGGAGACTGCGCTTGTTCGCGAAAGCGATGGAAAGCTGGTGATGGAGATCGCCAAGCAGGACATTACGAAACTGATTGCCGCTGGGTGGGTTCCGCCCGTGCCCATTACGGTGAAGGCGCGCGATAGCAAGACCGATCTTTATGGGCTAATGTTCGAGCCCACCAAGTTCGATGCGTCCAAGAAATATCCAATCGTGAATTATGTTTATCCCGGGCCGCAGACGGGCTCGTGCGGCGGCCGGGGTTTTCAGGCAGCGCACCGCGATCTGCAGTCGTTAGCCGAGCTTGGATTCATCGTTGTTTGTATCGACGGGATGGGAACGCCCTGGCGCTCGAAGAGCTTTCACGAAGCTTACTATGGCGATCTCGGAGACAATACGATTCCGGACCAAGTGTCCGGGATGAAGGATCTAGCCCAAAAATATTCCTGGATCGACCTTAATCGTGCCGGTATATTTGGCCACTCCGGGGGAGGAAACGCGACTGCGGCCGCGATGTTCCACTACCCTGACTTCTTTAAGGTTGGCATCAGTGAGAGCGGCAACCATGACAATCGCGTCTACGAGGACGATTGGGCGGAGAAGTGGTCGGGGCTGCTGGTGAAGAATCCCGACGGGTCGAGCAACTATGACTCACAAGCGAACCAGGACGCCGCCAAAAACTTGAAGGGCCACCTGCTGCTTGCGCATGGGACCATGGACGACAATGTTCCGCCCAACGAAACATTGCTCATCGTCGATGCGCTGATTAAGGCCAACAAGGATTTTGACCTGTTGCTTATCCCCAACGCAAAGCACGCTTATCGGGCGGCTTCGCAATACATGACGCGGCGACGGTGGGACTACTTCGTTCGCTATTTGGCGGGCGCGATTCCTCCGCCCGAGTATGAGATGAGGCCCTACGCCGCGACGAAGGCCGCTCTTGCCAATGGTCCCTAGAGCGCCGGGATCCGAGGAGAGCGTACGCGCGGATCATCCAGGCCCCGGCGAAGTTTGATACTAGTGAGCCAGGGCCCCCTGCCGCACCGGCAAGGTCGGCTCCCATTCCGGACGAAGCTGCTGACCCACCACGTCCAGCATCAGGCTGACCATGTAGTAGTTGCCCATGATGCCGACCATTTCAACCACTCCCTGTCTGCCAAACAGCTTTACGGCTTGAGCAAACGTTTCGGAACTCACCTTTTTGTTGCGGAAGACCTCGCGGCCGAACCGCACCGCCGTCGCGTCCTTCTCGCCTAAACCCGTCAGCGCTTTGTCGTACTTAATTACGTCGATGATGGATTGATCTACGCCCTCCCGCAGAGCCTGGGGGGAGTGCGCCGCCCACTCAAACTGGTGGTTCATCTCGCGCCCGGCAACGATGATGGTCAATTCAGTCATCCGGCGCCCCAGAATGCTCTGCTTTCTAAGGTAGTCATTCAGGTAGTTCATCTGCTCTGCGATAGCTGGGCTGTAAAACGAGATCCCAACCGGACCAAGCTGTGGGATCTTCACATCCGGGCCAACGACGATGTCCCAAACCCTCTTCCCGTCTACAGTCAAGTCTTCACGTTTGATGGGAGGAAGACGGCACAGAGAATCCGGATAAACATCCATGGGAAGGTTTGTAGGACGCGCAAGTAGAGCAGTGAATTGGCCCGGCTTGCCGATCCGAGGACCCACGCCATCTACCGCCGGCAAAGCGGATGGCCGCTCCGGTGGAGAATGCTGATCGACAGCTTCCAGCATGATGCCTACCATGGCGTAGTCGCCCAATAGGGCAGCCAGCTCCAGGGTTCCCTGTCTGCCGAACAGCTCCACGGCTTTAGCGAAAATATCGGAATCCACCCTTCTTTGTCGAAACAGCTGACGCCCGAGACGGATGATCAGAGCGTCCTTGGCTTCGAGTTCCGACCAGTCTTTGTTGTAACGGATCACGTCGATGATGGCGGGGTCGACGCCGGCTCGCACAGCGGCAGGCTCGTGCCCGCTCCATTCATACTGCTGGTCGAGCTCTCGCGCCGCAACCAAGACCGCAAGCTCAGTAAGTCTTGAACCCAGCACCCCGTTCGCACGGAGCCATCGGTTGAGCAATTCCAGCGGCTCGGCCATGCGCGGGCTGTATAAGGATAGTGCGGCGGGTCCCGAAAGCCGGGTGGTCCTATGGGGGCCCGAGATCAGGTCAAAAACCCTCTGGCCATTTTCGTCCATGTCCTCGCGCTTCACTAGCGGCAGCCGTGATAGGGAGTCGGGGAGAATATCGTCGGGGAGCTTGGCGATATTAGAATCTGCCGGGAGAGATTTTCCCGTTTGGCCGCACAAACACACCACTGCGCCGATTAGCATCCCGATCAAAAGTGACGTTCGCACCTTGCCTCCTGCCCGTTCGATCCTGCCGTAACACCCGACTATGCGCTCCAGACTCTATCATTTTGTCAGCCTCATCGCCAGCACGGCTGACTGTAATCGATGAAGCCCCTCTCGTTTCATGTCCCAAAGATCTTTCGGTAGAACAGCCCTGATGATCCCTCCTTCTTTGCTTAGTCGTTCGGGTTACGGGCAGAGTCCGATTAGCTCTTGCTATCCTACTGCACGCTCTAGGCCTGCATAATCGCCGATCATTCGAAGGCCCGCAGCCGCGCGGAACATCGCGTGTTTTCGACGGTGCGATACTTCGGAGATGGAAGTAGGGCTCTTTCCCAACCCGCTCAGGCCCGGAATTGGCCTGCGACCACGCCGCGAAGCCCAGCGCCCGCTCCTGCCACAGCACGCCCGCCACTGTCCCGTACTCGAAGCCGGAAGCAGCGTAGGCTTCCTGGTCCATCCGCCGCTCGCTGAAAAAGAGAGCTTTCAAATCGGGTACGAGGGGGAGGGCCGGTATCAGTTGGTTTACTCGGTGAACACCAAAGGAAGCAAGTGGGAACCGATCTTTAGCGTGACGTATCTGCTACCGATGGGCGGGATCGGCGCCACCAAACGAGAAATCAAGATGCACATCCAGGACACGCCGCAAACACGTGAGATCGCCCACTTGATGCCCGCAATGTTCATCTCCGAGGATGATATAGGGACACCGGCAGGCGCCGTGACTCTGAGGGGAGCGTGGAACTTCCAGACTCCGCCGGGCTGGGATGCTGTCTACACTCCGATCTTCAACATGATCGAGCGGCCCTTGGCCCCCATGCTGGTGATCCGCGTCGAGACCGATTGGTACGTGCACGACTCCGAGTTCCGCTACGTTCTTCAGCCCGGCGAAACGATTTCCGCGTCACACGGCATGCCGATCGGGCAGGTAATCTTTGTGCCACGGGAAGAGGTTACCTTCCGCGACGGGACGGAAGAGGAGATACTGGCGCGACACCAATCCGCTCAAGCGTTCTATGACGAAAAGGCGAGGATGAAGGTGAAGACGCCATATGGACTGGAATACAGCCCCCACTATCAGAGCACGAGTCGGCAGAAGAAGGTGACGTCCAAACCGCTTGGCGGGGACGCAGCGGGCGATCCACGATGATGGAATACAATCGATTCGTAATGACAAGCGTTGCCTACTGGCCGTGCTTGGCATCTACAGTGCCATCACTTTTTACGGATGGACTCCCCTATCGTCGATAGGGCCAGCGTTGAACGAATTGGCCCCTGCTGAACGGCGCGTCGTGGTTGTTCCGTGTCGTTGGAATTACAGTAGCGGACTAGCTGCCCTTGCAGCCGACGGTTTCTCTGCTATCGGTGATCGTCGCTACCTTCCAGCCCTCGGCGGTTTTCACTAGACTGAACGAATCCACGCCGCAGTGGTTGAATTTGCCCTCACGCAGGAACTCGTATTCTCCCCAGACTTGGGCGATTCGTCCATGAATCAATACCCTCGGCCGCTCCGTGAAGCGCTCCACGACGCTCTCTTTGATCGCCGCGATTCGATCTGCAAAATCTCCCACAGACGTGCCGGGAGCCAACGTGGCGGCAACAATTACGGCATCGCTTGTACTGATGGTACGCGCTTGCGCTTGTCGCCATAATGGCTCTCAAGCAGCATGGCCCCGAACAGGCCGCCGCCGACGAGCAGTCCCAGCTTTCTGAGCCAATCGTCATCCACCAGGAAGCATGTCCCGGTTCGGCCTGCGAACTTCTTGCGTCTAGATAGGCTTCGCCAACGTAGAACTCGAATGTCCCCGGCTCGGCGACGATGTGAGTGGGACTTTTCACTCAATTGATTTACCATATCGCAGCTTCATTTTCGTAGTTCTGTTACGTATCCGACGGAAGGCGCTCGTCGTTGGTGTCAGACAAGCCTTGCAAGTTTTTTCCGCGCCGTAATTCGAATTTGATGCCCAAGGCCAGCCGCCCTCTCTTGCGCGTTTGCCAATAGCCTTGGCGGGCTTCCAGGATCGAACAGGGCGGCACGCCGAATCGTTCACTTAAGCCGGCGTTGGCCCCGCTGCACAACGGTAGATTTTAACGGCACGTTATCGGTATGATAACAGCACATACTTGGCCAAGAAAAAGCCTACTGCCTTCATTCCCAGCTTCGCCATCACGCCGGCCATAGCCACCGGCCTGATGCAGATCGAGGCCGTCAAGCAGACTATTCAGATTCTGCCCATCACGGCGCGCGTGTTGGCAAATTTGCGTGAGACCGCCCGCCTGTTTTCTACCCACTACTCAACCATGATCGAAGGAAACCGCCTGACTCAGGAACAAGTCGCGCAAGTGATCGGTGGAGATCAGCACTTTCCGGGCCGGGAGAGGGACCAGGACGAGGTCAAAGGCTATTACGCTGCGCTCGACGAAGCGGAACGCATGGCGAGGAAACGCGAGAGAGTTTCCGAGGCGATTGTACAGAGGCTGCACGCTCTAGTTATGGGAGGCGGCAAGGCGCGCGTGAAATCCACGCCTTATCGCGATGGGCAAAACGTGATCCGTGATGCTCACTCCAATGCCATCGTTTACATGCCGCCAGAGGCCAAGGATGTTCCGTGGCTGATGGAGCAGCTCATCACTTGGATCAATCAGAAGGACGACCTGCCGGTGCCGATCAAGGCCGCCATTGCACACTATCAGTACGCCACTATCCACCCTTACTACGACGGCAACGGACGAACGGCGCGTCTGTTGACCACTCTGATCCTGCATCTCGGGACCTACGACCTGAAGGGATTGTACGCGCTCGAAGAATACTATGCGCGCAATCTCAGGGCTTATTATGAGGCGCTGACAATCGGCCCTTCGCACAACTACTACGTGGGCCGTGCCGAGGCCGACATCACCAAATGGGTCGCTTACTTCATCGAGGGCATGGCAACTTCGTTCGAAAAGGTCCGCGACCAAGCGCTGCGCGAGGCGGAACGAGGTGGCAAGGATCAATCGAAGGTGCTGCGCAACCTGGACACTAAGCAGCGCAGGGCTCTGACGTTGTTCCAGAAGTCACGAGAGATTACTGCCAAAGACGTTGCCGAACTTTTCGGCTATCAGCCGCGGACCGCGACCTTGCTGTGCCAGCGTTGGGTCCAGAGCGGCTTTCTGGAAACCACCGATCCTGCTAAAAAATCGCGCCGCTACAAACTCTGCGATCCATATGCGACCATCGTCGATGAAATTGGATGACCCTGTGCTCCGCACGCCTCGATCTCACAGAACATGAGCCGATTGAGCACCTGATTGTCGGATATGGTGCTCCCCATGGCAGCACGACAAGTTGCGCCCCTGAATTCGCAAACGGAATCAGGAGATCGATGCGATTTCAAAACCCGGTGGCTCCCTTGGCTAGCTCGAAGACCATCAACTGAAGACTAAGTTGTTGAAAAGATGGAGCTGGCGGAGGGGCTTGAACCCCCGACCCTCTGATTACAAATCAGATGCTCTACCAACTGAGCTACGCCAGCTTATGTGACCATCATATCAAGCAGCAGCCCCACTACGCCGCCTTCCCGAGCTATATACTAATGGCCTGACATGAACCCCCAGGTAGCGGCGAGCATGGCCTGCATCGGAAACACCCGCGCCGAAGAATTACCGCTATGAATGGTACGTGGTTCTGGTCCTGGCGGCGTGCTACGCGCTATCCTTCGTCGATCGCCAGATCCTCAGCCTCTTGGTCGGCCCCATCAAGCACGACCTGCACATCAGCGACACCAAGATTGGGCTCCTGCAAGGCCTGGCGTTCTCGGTCCTTTACACCTTCATGGGATTGCCGCTCGGCCGGTGGGCGGATTCGGCGAATCGGCGCAACTTAGTGGTGGCGGGAGTGCTGGCGTGGAGCGCCTTCACCGCCGCTTGCAGCGCAGCCAAGAGCTTTCTCACTTTGTTCCTCGCGCGCATCGGAGTCGGGATCGGCGAGGCATCGCTTTCCCCATCAACTTACTCCATGGTCTCCGACTTATTTCCCCGGGAACGTTTCGGCGTAGCGCTCAGCGTCCTATATATGGGCGTGTTTGTGGGATCGAGCCTGGCGTTGATGGTAGGCGGAACCACCGTGGATCTGTTGGCGCGCACGCCCATGGTGAATGCGCCGATCCTCGGGCTAGTGGCCTCCTGGAGGCTAACCTTCGTGATCGTCGGCGCTCCGGGGATTCTCTTCGCGCTGCTGCTATTCACGGTGCGCGAGCCTCTACGCAAGGGCGTCCTACGCGTCGCAAGCGGCAAGCCGCTCAGCCTGCGCGAAGGGATGGCGCAAGTACGCATGCGCTGGCAGACGGTGGCCGGCCTCGCCGTCGGAATGGTTTTTCAATCCACTTGCTTTTACGCCTTTATGTCGTGGTCTCCGGCATTCCTACAACGCGTGCATGGATGGAGCGCAGGGCAAGCCGGCCGAGCGCTGGGGTTGATCGTCCTTATCTTTGGTTGCCTGGGGATGTACGCGGGCGGCAGCCTGTGCGATCGCTGGCATCGCAAGGGCGTAGTCGACGGGCCAGTTCGGGTTGGAATCCCGAGCGCGATCGGAGCCGGTACCTTGTTCGTGCTGGCGATGCTCGCGCCACGCGCCGGTTGGACCCTGGCATTCGCGTGCCCAGCCATGTTCTTCCTCGCCCTGCCTATGGGAACCGCGGTGGCGGCCCTGCAGTTGATCTTTCCAAACCAATTGCGCGGGCAAGTTTCGGCTTTGTATCTGTTCATCCTCAATCTTGGCGGACTTACTCTCGGACCGCTGCTGCCCGGAGTGTTCAACGACTATCTTTTCAAGAATGAAAAGATGATCGGCGCTTCGGTTGCGATCACCATCGCCGGCGCAGCCTTTTTGATGCTGGTGGTTTTTACGGCCACGCTGCGTCCCTATCGGGCCCACTATCAGCTCGCGCAAGGGGGATAATTAGGCAGGATTCGAATTGAGGTACTTATGCAACAAACATTGCAGAATCCGGCGGCAGCCGGAATATCCCGCCTGACCAAGGTTGACCACGTCACGTTTGCGGTCCGCCCGGACACCATCAGAAAATGGGCTTGGTTCTATATCGAGGTCATGGGCGGAAAGATCATTTTGCGCAAGGACGATACCAATCCCGGCGACAAATCCAGCATGATGCTGTGGTGCATCGATTTAGGGGAGTTTGGGATCGCGCTGGTGGCGGGCATCGACCGGGAAGAGAAATCGCATGTCACGGCGTATGTGGAAAAGCACGGCGATCACGCCGTCCAGCACGTCGCGTTTCTGGTGCCCGATCTGGAAAACTTCCGAACGCGCGTGATGGAGTTTGGAGTAAATCTGCTGGGTCCCATTCTGCAACGTCATGACGGGTTCGGGTATGTCCGGCAGGTGTTTGCCCGCGGTTACAACGACGAAAGCAATCCGGCGGAAGTCGGGTTTCCCGAATTTGTCGAACGCCCGACGCACAAAGGCGCGGCTTTCCCCGAAGTCTCGTTTTCCGCGGAGGCGGGCACGAACTTATATACTCAAGCGCAGCACGCCATGGAAAGCGACGAACGTAAACCGCTGTTGGATTTCTCGAAGATGCCGGCTGGTTGGGAGCCGCCCGCGATTCAATGAGGTGATTATGAGATGGCGCCTGTTCCTTCCCCTAGTCGTGATGGCCGCGCCCAGTTTCACGCAACAGGTTTTTGACACCTATACACCGGGCGCATGCTCCCCGAACGGACAGCCACATGGCGGCTGCCCGCCTGGCACACTACACAAAATCCGCGTGGTTCAGTTGGCCAATGGGCTGGACCGGCCCTGGCACATCGCGTTTCTTCCGGATGGCCACGGCATGCTGGTCACCGAAACGCCGGGACGGCTGCGCATGTTCCGCGACGGAGTGCTTGATCCGAAGCCGGTGGATGGCTGGCCCGTAGCCGCTTTGAACGCGACCACCCTCAATTCTGTTTTGGTGCATCCTCAGTTCGCGCTGAATCATTTTGTATATTTGTCCTACGCGAAGGCCGACGAACAAAAACGCACTACGCTGGCTCTGGCGCGGGGACGCCTGGATGGAATGACGCTCACCGATGTCCGCGAGATCTTCGTGGCCGATGCCTGGGCGCCCAGCGGCGCTTTAGCCGGCCGAGCCGCATTCGGCCCCGACGGCATGGTGTACCTGGCCGTAGGAGATCGCGACAGATCTGTAACCACCGATGACAACAGTACGCGAATGGCCGCGCAGAGGCTCGATAACGACGCGGGGAAGGTGCTGCGGGTTCGCGACGACGGCAGCATTCCGGCGGACAATCCGTTTGTCGGCCGCGCGGGCGTCAAACCGGAAATCTACACCTACGGCCATCGCAACGTGTATGGATTCGCGTGGCACCCTGATACGGGCGCCCTGTGGTCGTGCGAAATTGGCCCCATGGGCGGGGACGAATTGAATATACTCGTACCCGGCAAAAACTATGGCTGGCCGCTGGTGTCGTTCGGGAAAATCTATAATGGCAACGTCGCGTCGGAGCAATCTTGGTACCGGCCTGGCATGGAGATGCCTGTCATGTTTTGGGTTCCCGCTATCAGTCCGTCGAGCCTCATCTTTTACACGGGCGAGCGGTTTCCTTACTGGAAAGGGCACCTCTTTGTGGGCGCGCTTAGCGGCCAACAGCTTCTGCGCGTTGCCTTCAACCAGCCTCCGCCCCAAGTAGAGCGGCGCGAGTCGCTCCTCACGCAACTGGACGCGCGCATTCGCGATGTGCGGCAAGGGCCCGACGGATATCTATATGTCGCTACCGAGATGGCGGAAGACACCACCGGTCCGCCCAATCCCCGCCCCGGCCAGGGTCCCGTTCCCGGGGGTCCGCACGGGATGGTGCTGAGAATCGAACCGATGGAGTAAAGGAGCCTGCGATGAATCGATCTATTTGCCAATTGTTGCTTTGTACACCGGTTCTCTTCGCCCTCGCGCCTGCATCCGCGTTCGCCCAGGCGAATCTGGAAGGCGTCTGGAGCACGGCCAGCGTAACGCCGCTTGAGCGGCCCAAGGATCTCGGCGCGAAAGAATTCTTCACACCGCAAGAAGCCGAAGCGTATGCCAAGAAGATGCTCTCGGTTAAGGAGGTGGCGGCGCCCGGAACCTATGGCGACGTGCACTACAACATGAATCAATTCGGGCTCGAAAAGGGCCAGGCCAAGGTGGCGGCGAGCATCCGGACGTCCCTGATTGTCGGCCCGGAAGGACGAATTCCTCCCATGCTCCCGGAGGCCCAGCAGAGGAACGCGGCGCGCGCCGCAGCCAACAAGGGTCACGAATTCGACGGACCGGAGAATCGATCCTTGGGTGAGCAATGCATTATGTGGCCCAACGAGGGGCCGCCGATACAGCCGGCGGGCTACAACAGCAATCTTCAAATCGTGCAAGGCGACGGATACGTGGCCATTCTGCAGGAGATGATTCACGACGTGCGCGTGATCCCCACCGATGGCAGCCCGCATTTGGCGTCCAACATAAAGCAATGGTTTGGCGACTCGCGAGGGCATTGGGAAGGCGCCACGCTGGTGGTGGATACTACCAACTTCACCGATCGCACGGCGTTCCGCGGATCGAGCGAGAAACTGCACGTGGTGGAGCGCTTCACGCGCCAGGCGGACGATCGGCTGCTCTATCAATTCACCGTGGAAGATCCGGCCACGTGGGCTACATCCTGGACCGCCGAGATGCCCATGACCAAAATCGACGGACCCATCTTTGAATATGCATGCCACGAGGGCAATTACGGAATGAAGAACAACCTAAGTGGCGCTCGGGCCGAGGAGAAAGCGGCGGCCCAAGGAGCCACCAAATAACTTCCTATGCGGACAAAACTATTGCTCACCATCGCCGTACTTTCAAGCATGTCTCCATTGATGCAGGCGCACCATTCCTTCGCCGCGGAATTCGATCCGGCGAAACCGGTGAAGCTCAAAGGTACCGTCACTCAGATGGAGTGGATCAATCCTCACTCCTGGATTCATATGGACGTGAAAGGTCCGGACGGCAAAGTGACCAACTGGATGATCGAGGGCGGCAGCCCGAACGCGCTGCTGCGGCGGGGATTCACTAAGAACTCTTTACCGGTGGGAAGCGAGATCGTGGTGGAGGGCTATCAAGCCAAAGACGCATCGAATCGCGCCAACGGCCGCGATCTCACGTTCGCCGACGGGACCAAACTGTTTCTAGGTTCTACAGGCACTGGCGGACCCGATAGCAAGCCAGACGACAAGCCGGAGAAATAGACGAGTGAATATGAGATCGATATTCTTCTTTTTGGTATTAGGGACAAGCCTCCCGGCGTTCGCGCAGTCTGGCGCCAGCGGCGGCGAATGGAAGTCTTACGGCGGCGACTTAGGCAACACCCACTACTCGCCGCTCGACCAGGTCAACGCCGGCCAACTTCAATAAGCTCGAAGTGGCGTGGCGATTCAAGACGGATAACCTTGGCCCGCGTCCGGAATTCAATTTCGAGGGAACGCCTCTGATGGCGAAGGGCGTGATCTATTCCACCGCTGGAACGCGCCGGGCCGTGGTGGCCCTGGACGCGGCTACGGGCGAGTTGTTGTGGGTGCATGGCGAACATGAGGGCGCGCGAGGCACCGCCGCTCCCCGCACTCTATCGGGCCGTGGATTGGCATACTGGACCGATGGCCGCGAGGAGCGCATCTTATATGTCACGCCCGGCTACCGGCTGGTCGCTTTGGATGCCAAGACCGGAAATCTTGTGCCCGGCTTCGGCACTGGTGGACTGGTGGATCTGAAACTGGGGGACGATCAGGAAATCGACCTGGTGACCGGAGAAGTCGGCTTGCACGCGGCGCCCGTAGTCGCAAACGATGTGGTGATTGTCGGAGCGGCGCACCGGCCGGGTGGTGTTGTGAAGAGCAAGACTAACGTTAAGGGTTTCGTGCGCGGGTTCGATGTGCGAACCGGCAAGCGGCTCTGGATTTTTCACACCATTCCACGGTCAGACGAATTAGGTTACGACACCTGGGAAAAAGATTCCGCGTCTTACACCGGCAACACCGGAGTTTGGGGCCAGATCAGCGTGGATGAGCAATTGGGAATGGCCTTCATCCCGGTGGAGTTGCCGACCGGCGATTACTATGGCGGCCATCGCCCCGGAAATGGTCTCTTTGGTGAAACTGTGCTGGCCGTCGATCTGAAAACCGGCCAACGAAAATGGCACTACCAGCTGGTGCATCACGGCATCTGGGACATGGATATTCCGTGCGCCCCCATGCTGGTCGATGTCACGGTGAATGGGCAGACCGTGAAAGCCGTCGCCCAGCCGACCAAGCAAGCGTTCCTCTATGTATTCGATCGCATCACCGGCAAGCCGATTTGGCCGATGGAGGAGCGGCCGGTGGAGCAGTCCACCGTTCCAGGCGAAAAGACCAGCCCGACACAACCGTTCCCCACCAAGCCTCCTGCTTACGATCTGCAAGGTTTCTCCGTGAACGACGTTCTCGATTTCACGCCGGAGTTGAAAGCGGAAGGCTTGAAGATTCTTTCGAAATACAAACTGGGCCCGGTCTTTACTCCTGGCGTCGTGAGCAAACCCGAAGGTCCCTACGCCACGCTCGCCCTGGGCACAGCCGGCGGCGGAACCAATTGGGCGGGCGGTTCTTACGATCCGGAAACGCACATCGCGTACCTCCCTTCGCAGCGAGTCCCAACACCGATTGGTCTCGTTCCCGGCGACCCGACCATGACCGACATGACGTTCATGGCTGGAACCGCCGCGCCCAAAGCCGGCAGCGGAGGAACTGGCGAAGCGGGCGGCCCCGGTCTCACCGTGCAGGGCTTGCCGCTGGTGAAGCCGCCCTATGGAAGCATCACCGCCATCGATTTGAACAAGGGCGAGATCCTCTGGCAAATCGCGAACGGGGACAGTCCGGACAATATCCGCGATAACCCGGCGCTGAAGGGCCTCAACATTCCGCGCACCGGAAGAGTTGGAGTCTTCGGAGTGCTGGTTACCAAAACTCTAGTGATTTGCGGCGAGAAAAGCTCGGGCAAGTCGGCCGTCATGCTTCGCGCCTACGACAAGGCAACCGGCAAGGAAGTGGGTGCGGTCCCGCTACCCGCCGGACAGACGGGCACGCCCATGACCTACACGCTCAACGGGAAGCAATACATCGCGCTGGCGATCGCCGGTCCGGGATTTCCAGCCGAATTGATAGCGTTCGCGATTCCGGCCAGCAGCAACTGATGGCTACTCGCAGGACGATGCTGTTGCTGTTCTTACTGAGCCTGCCGGCCGTCGCGCAGTCAGGCGCAGCCGGTGGAGAGTGGAAGACCTACGGCGGCGATCTGGGCAACACCCGCTATGCGCCGCTCGATCAGATCAACGCGGCGAACTTCAACAAGCTCGAAATCGTGTGGCGCTTCAAGACCGACAACCTGGGCCCACGCCCTGAGACCAATCTCGAATCCACTCCCTTGATGGTGAACGGCGTGCTCTATTCCACGGCCGGGACACGGCGCGACGTGGTGGCGCTGGACGCAGGCACGGGCGAGCTGCTCTGGGTACACGGAGAAAAGGAAGGCCGGCGTGGCGACGTGGCCCCGCGCAAACTCTCGGGCCGCGGACTTGCCTACTGGACTGATGGCCACGAAGAGCGCCTTCTCTATGTCACCGCCGGGTACCGGCTGATCGCGCTGAATGCCAAGACCGGATCCCGGGTCCCCAGTTTTGGAACCGATGGCGTCGTCGATTTGAAACTCGGCGACGATCAGGAAATCGATCCGCTGAATGGAGAGATCGGGCTGCACGCCGCACCGGTGGTGGCAGGCGACGTCGTCATTGTCGGCGCCGCGCACAAGGCCGGCGACATTCCGAAAAGCAAGGCCAACCTGAAGGGCTTTGTACGCGGGTTCGACGTCCGCACGGGAAAACGGCTGTGGATCTTCCACACCATCCCCAAGCCGGGTGAGTTTGGCTATGACACCTGGGAAAACGATTCGGCCGACTACACCGGGAACGCCGGCGTGTGGGGACAGATCAGCGTCGACGAACAATTAGGCCTGGCGTATCTGCCGGTAGAATTGCCGACAGGCGATTTCTATGGCGGCCATCGTCCCGGCGACGGTCTGTTCGGCGAAAGCATCGTCGCCATCGATCTCAAAACCGGCCAACGAAAGTGGCACTATCAGTTAGTCCATCACGGACTTTGGGACATGGACATTCCGTGCGCCCCGATGCTGGTGGATATTACGGTGGATGGGCGCCCGATCAAAGCGCTTGCGCAGCCGACCAAGCAGGCATTTCTTTACGTGTTCGATCGCGTTACCGGGAAGCCCGTCTGGCCGATCGTAGAAAGACCCGTGGAGCAGTCCACGACGCCGGGCGAAAAAACCAGCGCAACGCAGCCGTTCCCTACCAAGCCGCCGGCTTACGATCGCCAGGGCTCGTCCCCGGACGACCTGATCGATTTCACGCCGGAGCTCCGGGCAGAGGCCGTGAAAATCACTGCGCGCTACAAATTCGGGCCGCTGTTTACTCCTCCCGTAGTGAGCAAGCTGGATGGCCCGCTGGGCACGCTGGTCATGGGTCGTTTGGCGGTGGGTCCAACTGGCCGGGCGGCTCCTACGATCCCGAGAGTCACAACCTTTATGTGTACTCCCAGCGAACGCTGAACTCCATGGGCCTGGTCCAACCCAAGCCTGGCACATCCGACATGGCGTGGGTTTTGGGAAAGCCGGCGGACGCCGCAGGAGCGCCACCGCCGCTGCTGATTCAAGGCTTGCCGATCATCAAGCCGCCTTACGGACAAATCAGCGCCATTAATCTCGATAAGGGCGAGATCCTGTGGCAAGTTGCCCATGGCGACACGCCCGACAACGTCACGCAATCAGTCCGGCTCTCAAGGGAATCGCCTATCCCGCGCACCGGCCGGCCAGGGCGTGATTGGGACTCTAGTGACGAAGACGTTGGTGATCGCCGGCGAAAGCGGGGTGGTCACGTCTGGCTTCCGGCCAAAAAGGCGCGATGCTGCGGGCTTATGACAAGACAGACAGGAAAAGAGATGGGGGCGGTGAGCGATGCCAGCAGGGCAAACCGGATCGCCAATGACTTACATGCTCAACGGCAGACAGTACATTGTGGTTGCGGTCGGCGGCAACATCCCGGCTGAATTGATTGCGTTCGCATTACCGGGGAAGGGCAATTAATGGCTTCGTTTAAACGGCTGCCCCTGCGCGAGTCGACGATTCGCAAGACCACCATTGAAGCGTCTCGCGATAGGAGCCGTGAATCTATCGCAGGGATTCCCAGACGATGACGCGCCGGCTGAACTCAAGGAGCTCGCACGACAGGCGGTCGCCGGCTGCAATCACCAATACACCGATCCATCGGGCGCTCCCGCGCTGCGGCGTGCCATCGCGCACAAGCTGGAGCGTTTCAACGGCATTGCGGCGGACCCCGACCGGAACATCGTGGTCACTTGCGGCGCAACCGAAGGAATGGTGGACGCCATGGAGGCGCTGGTAGAGCGCGGACGTGAAGTAATTACCTTCGCGCCGATGTACGAGAATTACGTGCTCCAGTCCATCGTTTCCGGACTTGCAGCTGCGGATTCTGGAAACCTGGGAGCCCGGCTTTTCATTTACGCGCGAAGAATTGGACAACTTGTATAGTCCCAAGACCGCCGCGATTCTGCTTGTGCAATCCATGCAATCCCACTGGCAAAGTTTTTACGCTGGATGAACTGGAGACCATCGCCCAATTCGCCGCCGATCACGATCTTCTGATCTTCGCCGACGAAACCTACGAATACCTGGTTTGGCCTGGGCACCGGCACATCAGCATTGGATCGCTGCCCGTGGCGCGCGATCGCACCGTGACCGTGACCTCCATGGGCAAGACGTATTCAGTCACCGGATGGCGCGTGGGATATGTGGTAGCGCCAGATGATATTGACGGAACAAATCCGCAACGTGCACGACTTCCATACCGTGACCGCGCCGCATCCGTTCCAAGTGGCGCTGGCTGGATGCGCTGGCGCTGCCGGATGCATTCTACGTAAAACTCCGCCGCGAATATTGGGAGCGCAAACAGCTGCTCTGCGACGCGATCGAGAAGTGCGGAATGACCTTCTATGAACCTGGCGGATCGTACTTTCTGTGGTGCGAATACGCCGGATTGTCGGACGAAGACGACACCGTGTTCGGGGATCGCCTGATGCGTGAATCGGGCGTGGCCGGCGTGCCCGGTTCAGTATTCTACCCGGCCGCGGTAACGAATCCGAAGCGAATCCGATTTACGTTCTCCAAGTCTCGCAACACCATCGAAGAGGCAGCCATGGCGATTGGGAAGAAGATGTAAACTTGAAAACCGAGGTGAGCTATGGCAAGCACGATGCCTGATAGATGGTGGTTGGCCCTCCCCCTGTTGCTGATGGCGGTCCCTGTACTCGCACATCATTCCTTTGGCGCGGAATACGATGTGACCAAGCCGGTCACCGTGATGGGCGTGATCACGAAAATCGACTGGACCAATCCGCATACCTACCTCTTCGTGGATGTGAAGGACGACAAGGGCAAAGTCGCTAACTGGAAATTTGAAGGCTACCCTCCCGTGGTTCTAACCGGACTGGTTGGAGGAAAGACCTCACCATGAAAGTCGGCGACACCATAACCGTCTTCGGCTGGCGCGCGCGTGATGGAACCAACTGGGGGCATTCGCGGGAAATCACTTTCGCCGACGGAAAGAAGCTGTTCTTCGGGCCACCGGCCGGCACAGGAGACGGAGGAAATACTCCAGCGGTGAAGGAGCCGCAATGAGCCCGCGATGCTTGCTGGCGATCGCGATTCCGTTCTTGCTCCCGGCGCAAAACACCATCCCGCGCATGCCGGATGGCAAGCCGAATCTCAGCGGAGTCTGGCAGGGCGGAAGCACGCGTAAAGGATCTTGGGATGAAGCGAATTCCGGGCTCGGCGTCGGGGGCACTGGGCGCGATCCCAACGCTCCACCGAGTCCGGCGTCGCAGCAAGTTGTAAACCAACCCGCGCCTTATCAGCCCTGGGCCGCCAAGAAGGTTCTGGAATCGTATAAAAAGCGCGGCATTGACGATCCCTCGGCTCTCTGCTTGCCGCCGGGCGTGCCACGCCTCACCATCACGGGGCTTTTTCCGGTGCAGATCGTCCAGACTCGCGGAGCAAGTGATCGTTCTGTACGAATACATGAATGTGTTCCGCATCATTCCGATTCAATGCCAAGCACTCTGACGATCGTGGGCGCGACATACATGGGCGATTCCGTGGCGCATTGGGAAGGCGACACACTGGTGGTGGATGTCACCAACTTCAACGACAAGACCTGGCTGACTGGCACTGGAACATTCCATACCGACGCTCTGCACGTCACCGAGCGCTACACGCGTATCGACAAGGACCGCATCAACTACGACGTCACCATGGACGATCCCAAGGTGCTGACCAGTCCCTGGACCATCCACACCAGCCTCATGCTCCGCGAAGGCACTCGGGTTCAGGAATACGTCTGCGCCGAAAACAATCTAGATCCAGCGCATTATGAGGAGCTGTTGAAGAACGGCGTGAAGTTCAGCCGCTAACGTAAGCCGCTACTTCACGAACTTCTGCACTCGCCAGTCTCTGACTTCCGCGACATATATGGCGCCCTGGCTGTCGACAGCAATGTAATGCGGCACATCCACTTTGCCAGGTATCTTGCCGAAAGAAGAGAGCACACCCAGCACCTGCCCATCAAGGTTTACTTTAATGATGCGGGAATTTTCGCCATCGCACATATAGATCGCGTTCTCGTTCTTAACGTAAGCGAGACCTTGGGGTTGCCCGAGATTGGTCCACTTGCCTAGAAATTTCCCGCTCTGATCGAAGATCTGGACGCGGCGATTGTTGCGGTCCGCGACATACAAACGCCCTTGGGAATCGAGCGCGACGTCGTGCACCAGATCGAACTCGCCATCGCCATTGCCCTTGGATCCCCACTTCATCAGAAACTCGCCGTCCTTGTTGTACTTCACAACACGCGAGTTGACGTAGCCGTCGGCGACGAAGAAATCCCCGTTTAGCGCGAATGTCAGGTTGGCTGGCCGATTGAAGGCGTACTTGCTGTCGTTGTTGCCGGCAGCTCCCCCAACTTCGCCGATCACCATCAGCAGGCGTTCATCGGGCGTCCACTTCATCACGCGATGGGCGTCGACATCCACGGTCCAAATGTTGCCGTCCGCGTCTACCCGGATGCCGTGCGATCGCAGCACCGGCACTTCGGTCCATCCCCGCATAAACTTGCCGGAACTATCGAATTCAACTACCGGATGCGGGCCGCGGTTGAAGACCCAGACCTTGTCGTCCTTGTCGACGGCGACGGAGGCCACCTCGCCAAAGTTCCAACCAGCAGGTAAGTGGGCCCAGCCATCCACGACGTGATAGGGCAGCGGCGGCCCGGATTGGATTTCAGCCGAGGCTGCCTGAAGCGCAGGGCCAGGACGCAGCAGCAGTAAGGCTCGTGTCGGCATCGCGCTACAGATCGATTTTGCCGTTGCTGTTGCCGATGCTATCGATGGGAGTGCCGGCGACATCCATCAAGGAAAGCAGCAGGTTTGCGATGGGCGTATGCTTCTCCATCTGGATGTGACGGCCGCCCTTCAATTTTCCATTTGCGCCGCCGGCCACCAATACGGAAATCGGATCGTGACTGTGGACGTTTCCGTCACCCATGCCGCTGCCGTAGAGAATCATGGTCTGATCCAGCAGCGAACCTTCGCCGTCCCGGGTCTTCTGCATCCTGTCCAGGAAACCGGTGAACAGCTTCACGTGATAGGTGTTGATCTTCTGGTGCTTCTCCATCTGCGCCGCGATTGTACATGTGATGCGAAACGACGTGATGCTGATCGCTCACCCCAATCTGCGGGTAGGTGCGATTGTTCAACTCGCGCGACATCATGAATGTCGTCACCCGGGTAATGTCGGCTTGGAAGGCCACGATCTGCAGGTCGAACATCAAATTGACGTGATCTTCGTACAACTCAGGGATGTCGGTGGGGGCGTCCGGCACCGACAGTTGAGCGTCGGTGTTGCGTTTTTCGATCTGCCCGATGCGGCGTTCGATCTCGCGCAAGTTGTCGAGATAATCGTTGAGGCGTGTGCGATCTTGCGCGCCAACTTTAATCTTGAGCTTGGCCGCCGCGCTGGTGATGGAATCCAGCAGGCTGCGATCCTCCTGCAAGCGGGCGTATCGTTCCGCCGCGGAGCTGCCGTCGCCGAACATCCGTTCAAACACGATGCGGGGATTTATTTCCGCCGGAAGTGGCGTGGTGGGCGTGCTCCAGGACATGGTATTCAGGTAGGCGCAGCTGCTGGTGCCCTCGCACTGCCCCGACATGTGCGACACATCCTCGATGCCCAGTTCCAGAGTCGGCATCGGAGTGTCCTGACCGATCTTCTTAGCGATCATCTGATCAATCGTAGTGCCCGCGTGGATGTCGTCGCCGGCGGTATCCTTCGTCACCGCGCCGCTCAGCCAGGTGGCGCTGCTGCTGGCGTGTCCAGCCCCGGCTTGCTTGGCTGGATTCTCGGCCAGGTTGCTCAGGATGGTGAATCGATCGCGAAACGCTTCGGCGGGAGTCAGAATGGGCGTGATTTCGTAATTTGCGCCGGTGGTCTTGGGGACCCATTTGTCCAGGATGACGCCGTGTGGCGTATAAATGAAAGCGCACCGCAACTGCGGCTTCGCGGCCGACGTGCCCGCGGTCAAAGCCGGGATCATCGCGTCCAATAATGGCAGGCCGATGCTGACACCCGCAATGCTTTTCAAGAACGTGCGGCGAGGCAAATGTTTCCTGGTAATCAACATGGTTCCGCTCCCCTATTCATTATGATGCACTTGTTGCAAAGACGCCGAAGCGCCGTCCACTGCCTCAACCGGTTTCATTCTCATCTGGAAGGGCGCGCTCGAGACAATGCCCATTACAATCGAAGAGAATCGATCGTCCTCTCGCGACGCATCCCTTAGGATGGCGCGAATTGCGGGCATATCGTAATAACCCAGTCCCCGGCCCAGACCATAGCCCAGCAGCTTCTCTGTCATGGTTTGCACGAATACCGCCCGGCGGCTCAACAGAAAATTGCGAAGCCCCACGGCGCCATCGATCTTCGTGCCGTCATAAACCGTGTCGGCGGCATCAATCTTGGCTTCGCCGTCCTTCATCCGCCATTGCCCGACCGCATCGAAGTTCTCCAGCGAAAAGCCGATCGGATCCATCATCCGATGGCATCCGGCGCAGGCCGGACTGGCGCGATGCTGCGCCATGCGTTCCCGCATGGAAAGCGGCGGGCCTCCCGGCGTTGTCCTTCAGAGTAGGCACATCCGGCGGAGGCGGAGTGGGAGGCAAACCGAGCAGATTGGCAAGCACCCATTTTCCCCGCAGTACCGGCGCGGTCCTGGTGGCGACCGAAGTCAGCGACAGAATACTTCCCTGCCCCAGCAGCCCCCGCCGCGCGTCCTCTGTAACAGGCACTCGCCGGAACCGATCGCCGTAAACGCCCGAAATCCCGTAGTGCCGGGCCAAGCGCTCATTCACAAACGTATAGTCCGCCGTCAACAAGTCCGTGACGTTGCGATCCCCTCGCAAGATGCTTCCGAAAAGAAGCTCTGTCTCCTCGCACGAATGCTTGCCGCAGATTGTCGTCGAAGTCGGGAAACACGTTGGGATCCGGAATCAAACCGCGCATGTTTCGCAATTGCAGCCATTCGGAGGCAAAGTTGGCGATCAGCGCGTCCGACTTGGGATCGTTCAACATCCTCCGCACCTGCTGCTCAAGCACCGGCGCGTTCGTGGAGTTTCCCCTCGCTGGCTACGGCAAAAAGCTGGTCGTCCGGAATAGTGCTCCATAGGAAGAACGACAATCGGGAAGCCAGTTCCAGATCGCTGATGCGATAGGGCGTGTTCGCCGCCACGCTGGGCGGATCGGTCTCAGTCCGGAACAGGAACTCCGGCCCTGAGAGAATACGCCGCATCGCGGATTCGATGCCTTGGTCGAAGGTCTTCTTGTTCCGTCCCTGCTGATAGAAGCTGAGCAGCGTTTCCATGTCGTTGTCGGTTACTGGCCTGCGGTAGGCCCGGCGCGCCAGCGTAGCGAGAATCTTCCGGGCGCAAGGCAACTCGTCCTGACCCGTAGCTGGCTGGCAAATGAAGATGCGGCGGCGGCTCGGTGTATCTCCCGGACCCGTAGAATCGTAGGGCCCCTTAATCACGATCCGATTGAAATGCGGCACCCCTTTGGTCTCGTTGGAATCGAGCGCGGTCCGCAGATACTGCTGCCAAACCTCAGCCGATTGCGCCGACGTTAGCCGAAGGAAGGCCGCCGTAATTTTGTGCGGCCCCGCGGTCAGGCGCATCTTGAACGCCATGCGGGCGTCGATCTCGTCACCTACTAGAGCCGCGTTCAAATGTGACCTCGTATCCTCTTCGATCCCGCCAAATTCCACCAGCTTCACGCGAGCGCCATCGATGGTCACTTCCAGCGTGTGCCGTTCCTCCAGTCCATGGACGATAAATAGAATGGACCGCGCCAGCTGCGGCTGGAAGGAATACTCACCGTCCCGGGGAAAATAATGGGTAACTGCAAGTCCACCAACGGTCCCGATGGGCAGACCATCCACGTGCGTGTCCTGCGATAGATCGGCCTTGGCGCGATAAATGGTCGTGGTGACTCCCGCCGCCGGGTCGCCCACGGCAAGCCGTGTGATCTTGGCCGATGCGGACAGATACCGCTCCAGCAGAACGGGCGAGATGGTGAGCATCTGGGCCACGTTATCGAAGCCGTCGATCGCGTCATCGGGGGGCAAAAGATCCGCGGCGTCCACGTCAATGTCCAGCAGATCCTTGATGGAATTGCCGTACTCGGTGCGGTTCAGGCGATGAATCAGCGTGCGGCCCGGATTCGGATGCTCGGCCGAGGCACGGTCGAGCGAAGTTTCCAGCCACGACGCAAAGCGATCCGCGTCGGCGTTATCCGGCCGTGGCAGTCCCATAGGAGGCATGGCGCCGGCCCTGAGCTTTCGCACTACCTTTTCCCAAACTTGCGCGTCTTGCGCGACGGCCGAGAAATCCCGTTTCTCGAGAACCAATCCCCCGCTGGCGGGTCTTTTCGCTGTGGCAGCCCACGCAGTATTTGTTGAGAAGCGCAGTGTAAGCTTCCGTGGATGCTGCCTCAGTCGTGGGGGCGGCAGCCAAGCTGCTTCCCAACAGGGCTGCTAAAGCAACACAACGGAAACCGTTCCTCATTTTTGTGACGTCTCGTGTTCTTCCGGCGCGGGCTTCATGTATTTGCGAATCAAAGCCATGGTAGTCTCGTGCGGCACGGGAGGCGGGCCGTACGCGGGACCGTGCGTGACGCCGCTCGCTACGTCCAGGGCAGTCCGACCCATCTTGTCCTTAATATCGGTCTTGGCGCCGTGTTCCAACAACGCTTGCACAATGCGGTCCGCCCCCTTGCCCGCAGCGATATGCAAGGCGGTGGATCCTCCGGCTTCGACGGTCTCAACCGCATTCACGTCCGCGCCATGCTCCAAACACAGCTCGACCGCTTGGAACCTGTCGTCGTCGGTGGGTTCTTTTTTGTCCTCGTCCGCCATGAAGATCTTCGGCCCTAATCCAGCCGCCGCCATCAGCGGCGTTGAGCCGTCTTTGAGGACGTGCGCTGCGTCAGCGCCCTTATCGAGAAGGAGACGCATAACCACGAGATCGGCGGACTTGGCAGCGCGAAACAGAGGTGTCGCATCTGCGGCGACAGGAGAACCACCCCCCAGCGCTTTCTTGTCTGGGATCGGCCCCGGCAGCGTCGAATCCGGCTTCGCTCCGTGCGCCAGAAGCGCGTTGATCATGCCCATCGCATCGATACTGTCCGGGCGGCTTTTTCCCGGCCTCAGGATCTCGGCATTGCGGACCTCGACAGCCTCTTCGAGCGAACCATCATTTGGATCGGCTCCATGCTCCAAAAGCAGATTCGCCAGATCCCAATGGATATTGGTAATCGCGATCACCATGGCGCTTAGTTTGTTGGGATCGCGCAGGTTGGGGTTCGCACCCGCTTGGACCAGAGCTTCGGCAGCCTGATACGAATTTTGGCGCGCGGCTTCCATCAGCGGCGTCAGGCCCCCGGCGGGATATTTCGACATCACCTGGGCGGCATCCTTCTTCATCTCGGGCCACACCACATGCTTGGTGTACGCATTCATGTCGGCTCCGTGCTCAATCAGCAGCCGAATCACTTCGGGATGGTTTTCGCCCACCGCCCAGACCAACGCCGTTTCTTCGTGCCAGCTCTCTTTGGCATCCACTTTCGCGCCGTGATCGAGCAGCACTTTTACAGCCGGGACCGATCCGGTTCTCGCCGCGAACATCAGCGCCGTGTCCCCTTGCGGCAGTGAAGTATTGGCGTCAGCGCCTGCTTTCAGCAGCAACTCGATCATGGCCGCATCGCCATTCGTCGCAGCTTCCGTGATTGCTGACACTCCGTACCGGTTCACGGCCTTGACGTCGGCACCTGCCTGGATCAGAAGTTTCGCAGCGTCCGGATCATCGTTGTGGGCGGCCCAAATCAGGGCGGTCATACCGTCCACTTGGGGTGCGTTCACATCCGCGTGTTGCGCTAGCAGCGCGCGAACTGCCGTAATGTCTTGGTTTTGCGCGGCATCTGCCAGCCGGATATCGGGTCCGGAAGCGGCGTACGCGCCGACTACGATGAAAAGCCCCACACCGAAGCAGGTACCGTGCCGTCGAATGCCCATGTGACCCTCCGTGGAAGTTCTGCATGCAAATCCTGCATGCAGCTCTTGAGTTTAGGTATAAACTACTGAGCCCACGAAGTCAAGGACCGTTTGGATCATTCCAGTCCCAGTGCTCGTGCTGGGTTCGTTTTTGACATAACGTCGATATCCGCCTGCGACAACCCTTGCTTCAGCAGCTCTTGAAAAAAGATCGCCAGTCCATCCGGGTGCACCGGGTTTTGGGGTTGCCCCAGGTCGCTCGAAAGGATGCACGAAGCCGGCCCAATCGCGCGAATCGCTTTGACGTAATCCTCGATCTTCAACCCGTTCGGCCCCAGCAGCGCGCTGTAGACAAATTCGATATACGCGCCCTCCTTCGCCGCTTCTTGCATCTGCGGAATCGTCATCAGCACCGGCGGCGCCATGGCGTGAGTGACAACCATATGCCGCACGCCCTGCTTCCGCGCTTCCTTTAAAATGAGCAGCCCTTCTTCGGGCGAGGAATGCCCGGTTTCGAGCGTCAATTGGTTCTTCGCGGCCAGAGCGATCACCTGTACCGCTTCTGGAACCAACCGGCCATCTTTAGCAACCGACACAAACGGACGGTTCTCTTTAGAAAAGCGGACTTGGTTCTCGGCATCGAAGGTCGGGAACCAAACCACGCGTCCCCACCCGCCTTTCATCAGGACCATTCGCTCCACCGCCGCGGGATTGATCCCGCCTACCGAGCGGTTCAAATCAATTCCGCCGAAAACCTCGAGGCCCGGCACTACCTGGCGGACGACATAGGCCAGCGCCGCAGTCGATTCATAGTGATTCTTCAGCACCAGGCCGCGCATGCCACGTTCTTTGGCCAGCTTTGCTAAATCGACGGCATCGATGGATCGCGGAGTGCTATCGGGGCCGCTGTGGACATGGATATCGATGACACCATCCATTCGTTGCTGGCCATGCACCACCAATCCCGCCAAGGTTAGCCCCAGCAGCGCCCGGATCCAGCAATTCGTCATTCCTTGACCTTAAAGATGAAGTACGTGATCTGTGCGCCAGGATCCACCAGCACATTGTGCGGAGTCTTGGCCGCAATGTGCACAATGTCGCCGGGCGACAGCTTCTGCCGCATGCCGCCTTCAATAGACGGCCCGCGAATCTCCCCCGGCGCGGTGGTCTTCCCGCCGGGAATGGTTCCGCCCACCACCAGAGTTCCAGTTCCCGATTCGACCACGTACAGATCCGCCCAGGCATCGTGCATTTCAGCGACGCCGTTGCCGCCTTCCCGATGCACCATCGCGGCGAAATAATTCCCGTGATCGATAATGCGATCGGCAACTGCAATCTTGTGTTCGTCCAGCTTGGGCGCAAGCGACTTGCTGTAGCTCTCTAACTCAGCCGCGCTCCAATACTTATATCCCGCTGGCTCCGCCCCGATAGCCGGCAACGCCAGCAACAACATAGTCAATTGAATTTTCATAAGTTTATGCCAGGTTTACGCGGCGCAGGGCTTGCTGAAACGCTTCGGCGTCGCGCAGCGGGTTCAGCCGCGGATCCAGGAGCAGGCCCATGAAACCGGCCGAACGGTTCTCAACCGCGTCGTTCAAGGCGCTCAGCGCCCGTTCTTTGTCCCCCAGACCGAGCCAGGCGTAGACAAAGCTGGCAGGCGAGAAATACTCTCGCTGGGCGCGATCGGTTAACTCATCGAAAAGCTTCTGCCCCGCCGCCATCCGTCCCGCGGCCGCATGAGCCAGCACCAAAGTACCCAGAACCGGGCCGCGGTTGGAGTCGCTGCTGCCTTCCATTGCGGCGATGGCTTCGTCATACCGTCCCATTTGCAGCAGGATCATCCCGAGAAAATAGCGCGTGAATGGAACCTCGGGAGCGAGCTCAAAGGCGCGTTCCACCGACTCCAGCGCCGATTCGTACTGACGCCCGTAATAATGAATCAGCGCCATGCCCCGGTGTACGCGCACCGACAGAGGATCCATTTCGAGCGCTTTTTGCACGTTATCCATGGCGCCCGCAAGATTGTTCCGCTGGATTTGGATAAACGCAGCTTGCGTGAGCGCCGAGACTGAACCGGGGCGAAGTTCTATTCCCATGCGGATCAGGCGTTCGCCTTCGTCCCATTGCCACTCCAGCAAACTGGTCAGATTCCCGAGCGAAACGTAAGCTTCCGCGCAGCATTCGTCCAGCTGAATTGCCCGCAGGGCCATGCGCCGCGACAGGGCCATCAATTCCACTGGGGGACGCCGCTCAAAGTAGGTCAGCTGGTTGTAAGCGCCCGCCAGACCGGCATAAGGCTGGGCGAAGTCGGCATCCAGCGCGATGGCGCGAGTGAAGTAGCCCACCGCATCGCGGCAGCTCTCGATGGTGTTGTCGCTCCAGGCATGCCGGCCGCGTAGATAGAGGTCGTAGACCTCGGGCGAAGGCGCCTTGCCCCGGGTCCGCGACGTCTCCGACGACAGTTGGACGCGCAGGAAACCTACCACTGCTTCTGAAATCTGATCCTCTACCGCGAACAAGCTGTCGAGATCGCAGTCGAACGTGCCGCCCCAAACCCAAGCCCCGCTGCGAACGTCGGCGATGCGTGTCGAGATGCGAAGCTGTGTTCCGGCCATCCGCACGCTGCCGTGTACCACGGTTCCCACTCCAAGATTGCGGCCGACCGTGGTCAGGTCTGGTTCTTCGTCCAGAAAGCGAAACGCCGACGTCCGGGCGGTCACACGCAATCCAGGAAGCCCTGCCAGGCGGTCGATAATCGCTTCGCTGATCCCCTGGCAAACATAGTCCTGCAACGTCTCCCCGCTCAGGTTCACAAATGGCAGGACGGCTACGTAACGCCGGTCCGGAACGTCATCGAAGACCGGCGGCGTATTTTCGCGCAAGCCAAATGTCGGAACATAGCTGCCGGGTGCGAAGGAAATGACCACCGGATCGCCCGCGCCCTCGGCTTCATAATACTCAGCCAGCCGGCGTCTCAAACGCTGCGCTTCGGTTCGCACGATGGAGTCGGTTCTGGGATCGAAATCGACGTTACGGTCGAACACTTCCCGCGCGATGACGTATTGCTTCAGGGGTTCGGAATTGTGAGCCAGGGTCTGCTCCACGGTCCAGCGGATAAACCGGCACAGCCGTTCCGAACCTGCAAAGCCCCGGCTGGCAACGATGCGCTCCAGCTGCGCTCGAATCTCCGATTCCGCGATTCCGGAGGGATCCCCAGCGGTAATAACGGGGCCGAAATTCATGTCCCCTCCCCTGGTTGCGGGTTATGTCGCAGGTTAACTCGGCGCAGAACATTCTGGAAGCCTTCCGTTTCACGAAGCGGGTCCAGGCGCGGGTCCAGCAGCAGACCCATAAGACCAGCTGAGCGCGTCTCCACGGCATTGTTCAATGCGCCCAGCGCCTGTTCTTTGTCTCCCATGCCGATCCAGGCGTACACGAAACTGCTGGGTGGCACGTACTCGCGCCGGGCGCGATCGATTAACTCATCCAACAGCTTCTGGCTGGCAGCGGTATATCCCGCTGCCGCGTTAGCTAGCACCAGAGTTCCTCGAACCTGGCCGCGGCTTGCGTCCGCCCCGCCCTCCAGAGCTGCAATCGCTTCGTCAAATCGTCCCATCTGCATAAGAATCATGCCTTCGTAGTAGGACGAATACGGAACATTGGGAGCCAACTCCAATGCACGCTTGATCGGATCGAGGGCGGTTTCATATTGACGCGCGTAGTAGTGCAGGAACGCGACATTTCGATGAACACGCACCGATAAAGGATCCACTTCGAGAGCCCTTCGCAGGCATTCCCAGGCCGCCATCAGATTGCCCCGCTGGATATACAGAAATCCAGCTTGCGCGAGCGCCGCCACCGCGCTTGGGCGGAGTTCCACTCCCAACCGGATCAGGCGCTCGCCTTCGTCCCAATCCCACTCCAGAAGGCCAATGAGACTGCCCAGGGCCACGTAGGCTTCGGCACAGCACTCGTCCAACTGAATTCCCTGCAGCGCCATGCGGCGCGTCATGTCCGCCAACTCCGTCGGTGGACGCCGCTCAAAGTAGGTCAGCCAGTTGTAAGCGTCCGCCAGACCGGCGTACGGCGGGGCGAATTCGGGGTCTAATGCAGTGGCGCGAGCGAAGTAGTCCGCCGCCTCGCGGCAACCTTCCACAGTCACCCGGTTCCAGGCATGCCGCCCGCGGAGATAAAGGTCGTACACTTCCGCCGACGGCGCCTTACCACGGGTCCTCCAAGCATCGGAGAGTTGTACCCGCAGAAAGCCCGCCACGGCTTCTGAAATCTGGTCCTCCACCGCGAACAAGCTGTCGAGATCGCAGTCGAACGTGTTGCCCCACACCCAAGTCTGCGTGTGAGTATCGGCGATGCGAGCCGAAATGCGAACTTTGGTTCCAGCGATTCGGACACTGCCGTGTACCACGGTTCCCACTCCAAGGTTGCGCGCCACTCGGATCAGTTCCGGCTCAGCTTCTTGAAATAGATAGGCAGACGTCCGAGCGGTCACACGCAACCCCGGAATTCCGGCCAGCCGGTCGATAATCGCTTCGGTAATCCCTTGATACAGGTAATCCTGCTCCGGCACCCCACTCACATTGGTGAACGGCAGCACGGCTACATGGCGGCGATCCGGAATTGGATCCTCGGACGCACTGGCCTCCCCACCACGACGGCTGAACGCCGGCACGTAGCTGCCGGGAGCAAGGGAGATAACAACCGAGTCCCGGGCGCCTTCGGTGTCGTAGTATTCGGTTATGCGGCGTCTGAGACGCTGGGCCTCTGTCCGCACAATCGAGTCGATGCGAGGATCGAAATCTGCCTTACGATCAAATACTTCGCCGGCGATGTTGGACTGTTTGAGGGATTCGGAATTGCCGGCCAGAGTCTGCTCCACGGTCCAGCGGATAAACCGGCACATCCGCTCCGAGCCCGCGAAGCCCCGGCTGGTCACGATGCGCTCCAGTTGCGCTCGAACTTCCGATTCCGCGATTCCGGGGGATTCCCCAGCAGCTATACCGGGGGCAATACTCATATCCCTCCACTGCCGTCAACGGATGGCTTCTTATCTGCGAGGGTATCACGGCGGCACGGTTGAAAACAATGCACTTCCAGGCGTCGGCAGAATGCGTTTGGCGGTTAGCTAACTATTCCTGACTCCTGAATTCCACCCTCCATCTATACAGTTGAATCATGGTCCCCCTGCTTAGCCTCGGATACGCTGCTGTGCTGGAGAAGATTTCCGAAGCTATTGCCATCGCCGACCCCGGCGGCTTAGTTCGCTATCACAACGCGGCGTTTTCACGGATCTTCGGCAGCGCCGGGGACCTCCTGATCGGCGCCGACTTGCTGGCCCTGGTCGCCGACGACGAGCGCGCGCTGCTGTTTCCGGTCCACCATTCCGACCAGACCACCGCCGGCTTCGTCGCCATCATTCGGGATACGCGGGAAGCGCGCCGCCTGGAAAATGACGCGCGGCAGACACAGACCATGGAGGCAGTAAGCCGCCTGGCAAGTGGAGTGGCGCACGACTTCAACAATCTGCTGACCGTCATCAATGGATATGCCGAGCTGGCTCTCATCTCCTCCGACATGGCGAGTCCGATCTTCGGCCCGCTGATCGAGATTCGCAAGGCTGGAGAAGAGGCCGCGGAACTGACCCAGCGCATGTTAGAAGTCGGACGCAGCCAGGTGTTGCAGCCACGCGTATTGGAGATGAACGCAGTGGTGCGCGACTTGATTGCCGCCGTTCGCCCGCTGCTAGGCGGCCGGATCGCGCTGGTCAGCTCGCTCGATCCCGCCGCCGGACAGATTCGCGTGGATCCGTTGCAATTCCGGCGCGCGCTTCTGAACCTGGTGATGCGTGTGAAGGAAGCCATGCCGGAGGGCGGATCGCTCTTGATTCAAACGGAAGGCCCGGCCGCATCGCAGGACGCGACGGTATCAATCACCCACACCGGCATGGGTCTCGATGAAGCCACCACAGCGCATATGTTTGAGCCCTTCTTTAGCGCCGGGCAGCGTGGTTTCGGCGCCGGTCTGGAGCTTTCTGCCCTCTTCGGATTTGTGAAGCAGAGCGGTGGACACATCCACTTCTCGAGTGAGCCCGGCGAAGGTGCTACGTTCAAGATGTATTTCCCCACATATGAACTGAAACCGCCGGTTTTAATTGTGGATGATGAAGCGCCGGTGCGAGCGGTACTGGCCGGTATCCTGACTAGCGCCGGGTATGAGGTACATCTGGCAACGGACGGCGATGAGGTGTTCGAAGCCGTCCGCCAACGCGCTCCCGGCATCGTCATCACGGATCTCGTGATGCCTCGCAAGGACGGAATCGAAACCATAGCCGAGATCCGGCGGCTGGCGCCAAAAGCCAAGATCATTGCGATCTCCGGCGCCTTCGGTGGCAGCCTCCTGAACGTGGCGACGCACCTGGGAGCGAGCGCCGCGCTGGCCAAGCCGATCGCAGCCGATGTCCTTTTGCGAACGGTTGAGGATTTGTGGAAAGTTAACGGTGAATGGGAATAGCAATGCAAGCCAGATCTATGTCGATTGACCGAGTCCCCGTGCTGGAATTCGAAAACAAGCCGGCGAACGCAGAGTTTCGCGCGCTCGCCAACGCCACCCCGGCGCTGCTGTGGATGACCTCGCCAACCGGCGAGAATTCTTTCATCAATAAACCCCTGGCCGACTTTCTCGGCATCCCGGAACAAGACACACTGCCCCAAGGCGCTTACGTCATCCATCCGGAAGACGGGCCGCGCGCTCGAGAGAATTTCGCCGATTGCCTGGCTCGCCGCGGGTCGCATACCGACGAGCATCGGGTGCGCCGGTTTGACGGGCAATATTGCTGGGTGCTCGCCAAGGCGGCCCCTCGGATATCCCCCGCGGGCGACTTTCTCGGTTACGCCGGAATCATCATCGATATCTCCAACCGCCGCCGCGCCGAGGATGAACTCCGCACCACCTACGACTGGCTGGCGCGTGAGTTGAACGAGCGTATCAAGGCCGACCAGGAAGTCCGCGATCTCGGCCAGCGCTTGATTCACGCTCAGGAACAGGAGCGCGCCCGAATCGCGCGCGAGCTGCACGACGACGTTGGCCAGCAGATCGAGGCATTGAGCGCCGATCTGGCGAACCTGAAAGCGGACATCCTGGCCGAGCGCCCGGACGCTCACGAACAAGCCGATCGCCTGCAAAGGCAGCTTTCGCAAGTGGCCGCGAGCATTCGGGATTTGTCGCATGACCTTCATCCCAAATTGCTGGAACAGGCCGGACTGGGGGTGGCGCTGCGATCGTACTGTAAGGAGTTTTCCTCCCTGAGCGGCATCAGCGTGCAATTTCAGGCCAGCGGCGCGTTTGACGACGTGCCGGCCGCCGCGGCGCTGTGCGCGTATCGAGTGGCGCAGGAAGCGCTGCAAAATGTCGCCAAGCACGGCAAAACCCGGGAAGCCGACGTGTATTTGGCTCGATCCCTTGGTAACGTTCGGCTGACGATTTCCGATTGTGGCGTCGGATGCGATCTCGATCGGGCGCGCGCCGTGGGTGGATTAGGCCTGGTAAGCATGCGCGAGCGGGTGGGCCTGGTAAAAGGCGCCCTGGCGATCGAAAGCAAGCCAGGTTCGGGAACCACCGTCCGCGCAGACATTCCGGCGGTGTGATTTGAGCCGTTAGAACTGGAGCGGGATAAGATCACCCTCTGCGGTAATCTAAGGAAAGCGCGGTCATTCCATGGCTTACCCTTTTGGCACTCTGGTTTTCACTCCCGTCATCAAGGCGCTTCAAGAACGCTATGGCAGCCGGCGATCATACGCGAAGCGGGAGGAATCAGGTTTTTCTCAGGCCGCATTAGGCCCTGACGAAGAAGGCTTCCTGGCTGAAAGTGACAGCTTCTATATGGCAAGCATTGGCGATACAGGCTGGCCGTATGTGCAGCATCGCGGCGGCTCCCGAGGCTTCCTAAAGGTGTTGGACGGCCACACCATCGGCTTTGCGGATTTCCGGGGAAACAAGCAATACATCAGCACCGGAAACCTCACGACCAACGATAAAGTAGCCCTTATTCTGGTGGACTATCCAAGGCAGGCCCGCTTGAAGATCCTCGGGCACGTTGCGATTTTCGAGGGCGCCGACGCAAAGGAATGGATCGAAAAGCTCCGCGATGCAAGCGACGCGACCCCGATCGAACGCGTCTTCATCATCCATGTGGATGCATTCGACTGGAATTGTCAGCAGCACATCACGCCTCGATTTACCCAAGAGCAAATACGGAACGTGCTAGCCCCATTTGAGAAACGAATGGAGGAGCTGGCTGTGGAAAATGAGAAGCTCCGCGCAGAAATTCAAGGGATTCGGGCCGCAAACGGAAAGATGGAGCGGGGTACGGGAATCGAACCCGTGTAAATCAGCTTGGAAGGCTGACGCCCAACCGCTAGGCCAACCCCGCATTACGGCTACGAAACCATTGTACGGAACGGCACCGAACCGGGTCAATTTCATCGCGATCGAAGTAGGTTGCGAACCGCACGGGCGGGCCACGTCAGCATTTGACCCAGCCGAAAGGACGGCGATCGCACCAGACCGCCGATCAGCTCCGAAAACTCCAGCTCCCGCTCATACAAAAACTTGATCTGCGCGTCACGGCGCGCCAGCATCACACGGATTTCGTCCACATCCTGATCGCGCAGCGTGTAGCCGCTTTGAATGTGATCGCCGAGCGAGCGCAGCACATAGACGGTGCTGTGTTCAGCGGCGGTCTCCGCCACAGGCCTCTCTTGCGTGTATAAGTAAACCGCGATCGATCGCCGGGATGCAATCGCCGCGGTCGCCGGCAGTTGAATCCGGTCGAATCCGTGCCAGGAGCGCTCGGTGGTTTCAAAAATCACGGCGCGATTGGCGATCGGGAGTATTCGTTCGACGGCGTCCGACTCGCTGGAACTCCACGGATCGCGAATCAGCTCCAGACATCCGCCCCAGCTCGCGTCCCATTGCGGATTGAGGAACACGATCAAGTTCAAGCGGCGATGCCAGCGGCGGCTGGGGTGATAGTTAAAGTCGACGTGCGGATCCAGCTGCTCCCCAGGCAAGTTCTCGTGCGTCCCCCCACCCACGTACTCCGGATCGTAGAGCAGTTTCGGGATGCCCGTAATGCGGCCCATCAGCGTCAGAAACTCCGAGTCACGCAGCAATTGATCCAGGCGTTTGTAAGCTTCCGCCAGGCGGGGCAGATCCGAAAACACAGCTTTGCGGCCGACTTCGCCGTGCTCATTCACGGCGTGAGTTGCGTCAAACGCCGGGAACTGGGCCATCAGCTCCGCACAAAAAGACGGCGCCAGGAATTCGTCAATCACCACGTGCTTGAACGGCTGGGCTTTTTCAAACTGCTGAGTGAGCGCGGCAGCCCGATCCCCGACGTCAGGATGCAGCAGCATCAGAGCAAACCTGCGCGATAAATATCGTGCAGCCGCAGCAGTCCCAGGCACTGGCCCGCGCCATCCACCACCGGCAGCACCGAAATTTGCGACGGGCGATCTTCCATCATCCGTAGCGCTTCCCGCAAACGCGTGTCCGGATCGATGGTTGATGGATTCGCCGTCATGACGGCCGATGCGTTCAGGCCGCGGATATCATCGTGAGCTTGCAGGGCGCGCCGCACATCGCCATCGGTAATCAGCCCGCACAAACGCTGCGCCGAATCGATGACACAAGCAGCGCCATGCGGGTAATGCGTCATGGCGATTACCACCTGCTTCAAGGAATCCTCGGGATGCGCCCAGGCAATCTCGTCGCGGCCGTGCATCACTTCGCGAACCGTCAGCCGCAGACTGCGGCCCAGATGGCCCCCCGGATGAAATCGCCCAAAATCGTCCACGCCGAAGTTGCGCGCGCGCATTAACGCCACCGCCAACGCATGGCCCAGAGCCAACGCCACCGTTGAGCTGGCCGTGGGCGCGAGATTCTCAGGATCGGCCTCGCGCTCCACTGAGGCGTCCAAAACCACATCCATCTCGGCGGCCAAAGGGGAAGACGGGTTCCCAATGATTCCGATGCGGCGCGACGGCAAATCGCGGAGAAACGGGATCAGATCCAGCAGCTCAAACGAGTTTCCGCTTTTGGAAACCATCAGAGTGGGGTCGCCCGCGGAATACAGGCCGAGATCGCCGTGGGCCGCTTCCGAGGCGTGCAGAAACACGGCGGGCGTACCGGTGCTGCACAGCGTGGCGACGATCTTGCGCGCGACCAACCCGGACTTGCCCAGGCCCGTGACCACCAGTTTGCCACGGTGCCCTAGTATCAATTCCACCGCGCACGACAGGTTTCCATCCAGACGCCGCGCGGCTCGCGTCACCGCATCGGCTTCAATTTGCATGGCCTTCCGGGCGGCTTCAAGCCACTGGGAGGCCGGGGCGTTTTCATCCATAAGAGGCTCAACCATCATCGCATTCCGAATCGGGCCTAAAGGAAAATCGGGTTCCGCCGATCAATGGGAGTAAGGTAAATATGCTACCCGGTCTTACGACGGTTTCGCTGCCCCAAATCTACTGCCGAGCGTGCCATCTGTCGACGCGTTCGGACATCGTGCGATGCCTGCACTGCAACCGGCCGCTAAACCAAGCCTCGCCCGAGCCAAAGCGAGCCATTCGCAAGGCCAAGCCCTCGCGCCGCACGCACTAACCGATCCCTATTCGTAACGCAGAGCCACGACTGGATCGAGTCGCGCCGCTTTATTCGCCGGCCAGATTCCAAAAAACAGCCCGATCGCAACCGACACCACCACGCCTAATACCGCCGCCCACCAGGGCACGGCTGTCGGCAACGCGGGAAATGCTATTCGGCAGGCGAAGGATACCAACCAACCGATCGACATCCCGATCAGGCCGCCCAAACCCGTCAGCACCACGGCCTCGGTGAGAAACTGCAGTACGATGTCGGCCCGCTTGGCGCCAATGGCCTTGCGAATTCCAATCTCGCGCGTGCGCTCGGTCACCGAAACCAGCATGATGTTCATTACGCCGATGCCGCCCACGAGCAGTCCGATGGAGCTCATCACCACCATCACTAGCGCGACAATGGCCGTCACGCTGTGGAATTGCTCCACCAACTGATCCGACGTCGAAATCGAAAAATCGTCCGGCTTGTTCGGAGGAACATGCCGTTGAATCCTCATCACCGCGGTGGCTTCATCGATGGCGGCGGGCAACAGGCCGGGCTTGGCGATCACCATCAGCAAATTTTCCTTGGACGCCGGGAACAGCTTGTGCATGCTGAAGTAGGGCAGCATGACGCGAATGTCGTCCTGGCCTGGAAACGACGCGCCCGGCCGCTTCATTACGCCGATGATTTCAAACTTATGCCCGTTGACGTCGATCCACTTGCCGATAGGATCTTCGCCATTCATCAGAGCACGCGGGACGTCGGCGCCCACCACCGCCACCGGCACGCGATGCTGGTTCTCGACGTTGGTGAAGAATCGCCCTTCCGCGATTTCAGCCTGGCCGCTCTGCGCGTAGGCTTCCTCGGTTCCCGACACATCGGCCCGATACAGTTCATTCCCCTTGTAGCGCGCGATGTTGATCTGCGGCCCGCTCCCGGGCGTGTTTGGAATCAAATAAGGGCTCACATACTGTACGGATGGGCAGCGCTCCGCGATCGCCAGGCCATCTTCATAAGTGATCGGCTTGCGCCGCAGCATCTCGGCCGTGCGGGACTGAAATCCGATCGGGAATTTGAAGATGATCGCGGTGTTCGTTCCGAAGCTGCGCAGGATCCCCGTAACCGCGCCGTCCAGCCCCGCGATGATGGAGCCGACGCCGATGATGGTCCCAGTTCCGATGATGACGCCCAGCACCGTGAGGAACGATCGCATTTTGTGCTCGCGCACGGTGGCCAACGCCAGGCCAATCGCCGCGCTTAATTCAACCCACGTCATTCTTCCGCCTTTATTTTGCTCGAGCGCCCATACCGAGCCGTGACCAAAGGGAGCGGTAGACCGTGCGTCATCTTTCCACCCTCAGTGCCTCAATCGGATCCAACTTCGAAGCCCGTTGCGCCGGATAAATCCCGAAGAACAGACCTACCGCTGTCGATAAGGACAATCCGATCAGCACCGCCGAAACGGGAACGGACATGGGAACCGCGGTGAAGTTCCGCACAGCGGTGGATACGATCCACGCGATCGCAACCCCAACCAGTCCGCCGAAGCCCGCCAGCATCGACGACTCCATCAGGAATTGGTTCAAAATATCCTGCCGGCGCGCGCCCACCGATTTACGGATGCCGATCTCGTGCGTTCGTTCGCTGACCACGGCCAGCATGATGTTCATGATCACCACCCCGCCCACCACCATGAAGATGGACACAATCGCGACGGCGGTAGCTGCAATGGCGTTAGTCAGCTGGTCAAATGCGCTCACCAATGCGTCAGACGACAAAATCGAAAACGTGTCGTCCTGTCCCGGCTGTTCGTGCCGGCGCGCGCGAATCAGCATCCGCATCTCGTCCTTGGCCTGCTCCAGCACCTTCTGGTCAGCGGCCCGGGCCGCATAGCTGATACCGGTGCGCGAACCGTAAATCTGAAAATACGTTCCCGCCGGGATGTCCACAAACGCGTCCTGCGACTGCCCGAATACGCTGCCCTTGGCTTTTGCGACGCCCACCACGGTGAACGGGCGGCCCTCCACCTTCATCTCCTTGCCGATGGGATCCGCACCGCCAAACAAGTTCTTGCTCACTTCAGCGCCAATCACGGCCGCCGGCGACCGGTGCCGGTCCTCAATCTCGCTGATATAACGCCCATTCGCAACCTCGGTATCACCCAGCGCCGCCCAATTCGCGGTGACTCCATTGAGCGAGACATCGGTCAGCGTCTGGGAACCCAACGAAACGCTCACGGTGCGGCCCGCGCTCATTCCGAAATCCTGCACCAGCGTGGCGTGATCCTTCAGGTATTGGAATTCGTCGGGGCTCAGCTCCGGATTTCGCTTCTGCATCTGCACGAATTTCTTCGGATCGAAATTTCCCAGGAACGCGATCTTCACCACCCGAAATCCGTCCGACCCCATGCTGGTAACCGTGTTCGCGATGTACACATCCATCCCATGAATCATCGACATCACTGCAATCAGCGTGGTAGTTGCAAGGATGATCCCCAGCAGCGTCAGGAAGCTGCGCAGTTTGCTGGTGCGCAGCGAATCCGCCGCGATCGCCATGGCTTCGCGAAAGGACGCCGTTTGTCTTGGACTCTTGGCCACTCTACTGTGAGACGAAACCGGCTGCGACGTTGTTCCGTACTTCCAATACCCAGTGTACGAGAACCTGATCCAGCCAGAAGCGCGGCTTGGTTTTCGCGATGAAACCCAGGTGCCCGCCATGCTCCACCGCGAGCAGGCGAAGGTAGGGATTGGCCGCGATGGCCGGGTGATCGTAAACCGCAAACGGGATCAGCGGATCGTCCTTGGCTTGCACCAGCAGCGTGGGCACCCGGATCCGCTCCAGGAACTGATTGGCCGATTGCGTGGCGTAATAATTGTCGGCGCTGCCAAAGCCGAATGCCTGGGCCGTGAAGCGGTCGTCAAAACTGTAGATATTCCGAACCTGAGGCAGACTGCTCAGGTCGAACAGGCCGGGAGTGAGTCGCTCCTTCGCGCGAACGCGGTCCTTTAACCGCGACACAAACCGCCGTGCATAGAGGATGTTGGAGGGCCGGTCCAGCCGGCGCACACACGCCGCCAAATCGATGGGCGTGGAAATCGCCAGCACGCCAGCAATCAGCGCCGAGGCGGACTCGCCCAATTCCCCAGCCAGCTTCAAAACCACATTGCCGCCCAATGAGAAGCCCACCAGAAACAGCGGCACGCTGCGTGGAAGTTGCCGTATCACCGCGAGCAGGTCCGACGTTTGACCCGAATGATATAGGGTTTTGCCGGAAAGGTGCTCGGTGCCTCCGCAACTGCGCATGTTAAAACGATGAACCGCGCAGCCGGCCTCCAGCGCGGCCTGCGCCAGGCTGCGGGCGTATCCGGCGGCGCTGGACCCTTCCAGTCCGTGAACTAAAATCAGCTGGGCTACGGCTTCGCCCTGCGGGACTTGGGATTCCACGCGGATTTGAACGCCGGGCTCGGTGTCGTAGATCCGCGCCTCCACCGGAAAGCGCTGTTCGTCCAGTTCCCTGCGCCAGAAATTGCCGGCCATGGTAAGCAGGTGAGGATTCTTGAAAAAGGGAACGAAGGGCCGCAAAGGACCATTTTAGACGGAAAAAGCGAGGGGACGGCCAAGGGAACCATCCCCTCGAATGGACACAAGACGCTGTTGAGCGGCCGAGTCAACAACCGCTCTCACTTGGGTTATCGGTGGAGGGTAGGGAAAGCTACAGTGAGAGATGGGTCTTAGATTCTGGAAAGAATCCGCCTTAAGACCACATTTCTCGGTTTCTGCGCTTACTGAGCCGCGACCAAAGGAAGCGGACCTACGCGCAGGCCGTATCCAGAATTTTCTGGATCAGCATGTCGTATGGCAATCCCGCCGTCGCAGCCGATTGCGCAAAGTCGTCCTCACAAGCGAGCGAAGGATTCGGATTGGCTTCAATCACCACCACTTCGCCAGCTTGCGTAAGGCGCACGTCCACTCGGCCAAAGCCGGTAATCTTCAACACGCGATACACCTTGCGCGCCAGCCGGGCCAGCTTTTCCTCGACCCCCGCGGGAAGCACGTTCGCCGGCCCGTTCTGAATGCCCCACTTTTTGCGATACGTATCGTCCCACTTGGCCTTGAACGTGGCGAACTTGGGCACTTCTTCCGGAACATCGTGGAAGAAAATCTCTCGCGGCGGGAACACCAAGAGCTTGCGATTGCCCATCACGCTCAAATACAACTCCCGCCCTTCGATGTATTCCTCAATCAGCGCGTCACAATGAAACTTTTCATGAATGAAGCGCGCGCGCTCCAGCGCTTCTTCTTCGCTTTTGGCAAACGACGCTTTTGCGATCCCATCGGACGACTCCTCGCCCACCGGTTTCACAAAGGCCGGATAGACGAAACGGCGCAAGCGTTTCAGCGGGCGCTGCTCGGTGGAGATGACGAAGTGCGGCACGCGCACGCGATGATACGCCAGCACCTTCTTGGCCAGCGCCTTGTCCTTGCACAACATCAGGCCATCCGGACGCGCGCCCGTGTATTTCACGCGCATCAATTCCAGCAGCCCGGGAATATTCGGCTCATGCGCGCGATCGGAGTGGAACGATTCGGTGAGATTGAAGACCACTTCCGGCGCGAAGCTCTTCAACTTTTCCACCATGCACACCACATCGTCGAACACCGCCAGCGTCTCCACTTCGTGCCCCAGGCGCTGCAGACAAGCCAACACGTCGGCTTCGGTGGGCTTGTCTTCTTCGTCCTTCAATTCCTGCGGAGAAAACGTGCCGGCCGCTTTGCTGCGATACGCCAAGTCGAACAACACCAGAACTTTCACGGTTAAACCGACCTCTTGAAGCGGCCCGTGTGCAGATGATTGGTAACCATCGCCGAAAGATACGCGGCCAGTTCAAATGAAACCCGCGCGTTCTCCGGCGGTGGAGGAATCGTCAGCTTCAGCTCCTGGCAACGGTCGATCAATTTGCGCACCAACATATCCACCGTGTACTTGTGCTGTCCGGTCCAACGAACCAGCGGCCCAACCAGCGCCACGCGATTGCGTCGCATGACCTTTGCAACAGATTCACCGTTCGGTTCCCCATTCCCGAATATAACGCGCAGATCGGCATCGTAGAAGTCGGGGAAGTCTTCGGCGTAAAGCTTGCGGCGTTCCGTGTAGTAGCGCGACAGAGTTTTTCGCAGCCGGCTGGCCTCATAAATACGCCGCCCTCGCTTCACTTTCGGCGGATTGTTCTTGGCCTCATCCATCAAGCAATGCACGAATTCCAATTTGTCCAGCGCCTTCCATCCGCGATACTGTTCGCGCCATTGCTCGGGCGTTAGCGACAGCCACACCGCGAATGTTTCCGCGAAGTCTTCATCGGGATGCGCCTGCGCATACCAGTTGGGCAGATTGCGCACGAAGCCTTTGCTATAAGGCCGCGGCTGATATGTCTCCGGCGCATACTCGGTCTCAGGACTGCCGAACACAGCGCGCCAATCGTCGCGTGAGGAGAAACGATAGGCATGATCGATGGCGTGCCCGCTCTCGTGCCGCAGCAATTGCAGGCACCACTCCGGCGTACCGCCTTCCACCTGCAGCATCTGGTGGACTTCCAGCGTCTTCAGCCGCGGATGCGCCAGATAAAACGGAATCGCGATGTCGGGCACGCCCGCCGGCGAAAACCATTCGTCGCCGAGGTAGCAGGCCGGACGAAAGGCCAACCCGCGAGCTCCGAGCTCATCGTAAAGTTGCGCCACGCGCCCTTCCAGCTCGCTGCCGGGGATGCGCACACCCAGATCGCAGATGCGCTTCTCCAGAAGCTCGTCGTCCTTTAACGTTGTCCAGGGCAGGGCCACCGGGGCGGGCTGTTCTGGCACGCCGGTCGGCGGATCGTGTCGCTCCACGGCTTTCATCCTAGCGCAGAGCCCAGCTTTAGGATGCGGCGGCGTAGTGCCGGGGCGTCAAGCAGGGCGCGGACGTAGGTAGATTCCTCGGGGCGTTTTTCGCGCGTTGAATCTCCGGCGGGAACGGAGACTGCCGCAGCGCCATCGCTGCGCGGCGCGTCTCGAAGCGATCCCAATCGCCTTGCCGCGGAACCGGGGATCTCGTAAAGCATCCAGCCTTCTGCCATGCGCTCCAGCGTGCGGGCCGAAGTGCGATGCCCGGGATCGGCCCGCATCTTCGATTCCTCAGTTTGTAGCAACTTCGCTACCTTCGGATTCGCCGGCCGGAACCCCAGCTTGCGATAAAACCAAAATGCTCCCGACTCGATCGCTTCTTCGTTGTGATGGCCGATCTGATATGGATCCACGGCGAAACACGTCGCGCCCGTCAATTGATGAAACAGGCGCAGCAGCTTGGCGTACAACCACGCCGTCTCGCCCTCGCGAAACGTGTAATAGAGGTTGAACCCGACTTCCATGTGCTCAAACAGCGTCAGGCATTCGATATAACCGATCGGAACGCCGTTCTTGAAGAACATGCCCGCGTGATAAGCGCGCAGCGGCAATCGATGCTCGGGCGGAACGCCAAAGACATAGGCCTCGACACCCCGGCCGAATTCCGCACGATACACATGCGCAGGATCGCCGAAGGTAAATCCGTGCAGCTCTCGATACCGCATGGCCGACGTCTCGCGCGCAAAGTCGAGAATCTTTTCGCCCTCTCCGACGCCGAGCTTTTCGATCGGTAGCTTGGGCGATTGCAGCTCCCTAGCCAACGACACATCAGCACGGCGGATCAGCGGCGCGTCGTGGAAAAAAGGCTTGCGGCGTCCAGGCAGGCGTCCGTTCGTCCGCGTCGCGCGTCCATCACCGAGCTGCCAGCGGACAAAGAGTTTCGCCTGCGCCCAAAGTTCCGCGCTATCAATTTGCGACAACAGCCAGCGCAAATCCGATCCCCCGCCCCGCTTCGCCGCCCGAAACCAATCCATATAAGGAATGTTGGCTTCCACCAGCAAATCTTCGTCCGCGAACGGATGCAGCCGGTTCAATAGAGGCGCGAGGAGCGCGGCGTCGTAACCATCCCAATCGATCTCGACCGCTTCGGGATGCCGCTCCGCCAGCCAACGCGTAATCTCGTACGTAAAGAGCGCGGATAACGCCGTTCCGGCAATGCCCGAAACATCGGGTTCTTCAAACGGCGTGAGGTCCACGTCCGCCCTACGCAGTCGCTCGATCTTCTTCGGAAATAACTGCAGCAACTCGTCCGCGAGCGCCAACACTTCGACATTGGGCGGATATGCACGAAAAAAAAGCAGCGCTTCGTGGAACCGAATCAGCGATCCAGCATCCGTGAAACGCGTGCGGCCGAGTTGTCTCATCAAGCGCGGCAGCGCCGTCTGTTCTTCGCCGCCAAACGAGCGTTTCAAGGCTTCCAAACGATCCAGATCCATCGGGAGTAGACTATCAGAAGCTATGCGCCTGCCCATCTTTCTGTTGCTAATCGCATCCGTTACCGCCTTCGCCCAAGACACCAAGCTCTACATCGTCACGCACGTCGACCTCATGCCCAACTACATAGTCGATGGCACCTCGCTCCTGCTGAAATTTGCCTCCGACAGCCGCAAGGACAAAGGCGCCGTTCGCTTCGAACTGCTCCAGGAACCGGCGCACAAGAATCATTTCACCATCGTCAGCGTCTGGGAAAACGAGGCGGCCTTCGACGCGCACCTGGAGGCCGACCACACCAGGCAGTTTCGAGATAAGGTACAGCAGATGCTCGGAGGTCCGTTAGACGAGCGATCCCACAGCAACTTGCAGTAACGCTCGAGCCGTCAATTGGCCAGTTCCTTCACCAGATCGTACAAAAACGTCTGGCCTTCATAAAACGAATTCACGTTCATGCGTTCGTCCCGGCCGTGCGAGCGCACGTCATCCCGATCGCCGAAGAAACCAGAAACACCGTATGTGGGAATGCCCGCCACGCGCAGATATCGTCCGTCTGTCGCGCCGGTGCTCATCACTGGAATCGTCAACACCCCAGGCCACAGCGTGTCGCTCCAACGCGCGACGGCCTTCAGAATATCCGGCCGCATAGGAGACGCAGGACCGACCTCAACATCGCCCTGAACCCGCACGGCCACTTGTTCGTCGGCCACCACCTGGCGCAAATTTCTCTGCACGGACTCAATGGATTCGCCCGGGAAGATGCGGCAATTCACATTCGCCGTGGCCAGTTGCGGCAGCGCGTTGAGTGCATGCCCGCCGGCCAGCTCGGTAGCGACGCAGGTGGTCCGCAGCATCGAATTCCAGCGTGGCGACGCCGATGCAACCCGCTGCATCGCCTCCCGAGCCGCTTCCGAAGAACCATCGGCGATCTTCGATAGATCATCGCGGAACAAGCCATCCTCCACCTTGGCCATCTGCCTGAAATAAGACCGCGTAACTTCGTCCGTCTTAAACGGGAAGTTATAGCGAGAAAGCCTTTCGAGCGCGGTCGCCAGATGATAAATCGCGTTATCGGGCAGCGGCACCGAGCTATGGCCGCCTTTGTTGCGGACCTCGAACTTGAAATCTGCGTACGATTTCTCGCTCACTTGAATATTGTTCGCGATCTTCTTGCCGGCCACCATCAGCCCCCCACCGCCCTCATTCAGGCACAGCTCGGCATCGATCAACTCGCGCTTATTCTTCAATAACCAGGTGACGCCGTTGTACGGTCCCCCGCCCTCTTCGTCCGCCGTCAGCGCAACGATAATGTCGCGCGATGGTTTGTATCCTTCGCGCTTATAGCGAATCAGGTTCGCGATCCACACCGCTCCTTGCGCTTTGTCATCCGCCGTCCCGCGGCCGTAAAAGTATCCGTCCTTCTCGATGAATTGAAACGGATCGGTCGACCAATCCTCGCGATTCGCCTCGACAACGTCGGTGTGAGCCAACAGCAAGATGGGCCGGCGGCCACCCGAACCGTGATAGCGGACCACCAGATTCGCCTTCTTCGGACTGGCTCCGCCCACAAAAATGTCCTCATCGGGAAAGCCAGCGGCGCGCAGCCGTGCTGCCACCGCCTCGGCCACCGGAGTGGTGGAACCCGTCGTGTAGCCCGACCGGATCTCGACCATTTCCTTGTAAATTTCCCGCGCCAGCTGGCGATCCGCGTCGGGAGGCAGCACTGCGGCCGACAGTCCCGCGGCTGATAAAAAGAGCACAGCAAGCGACCGCATTAGGCGGATTGTAGCATGTTGAAACCGTTGAAACCCGGGTGCGTCCGGACCGTCTGATACTATGACAATCGTGCGCGTAAAGGTGTTGTTTTTTGGCATGTTGAAGGACATCGTCGGCCGCTCCGAGGACCATATCGAACTGTCCGAAGGCGCCCGCATCGAATCCGTCTTCACAAGTTACGCGCGCCAGTTTCCGCGCCTGACGGATCTGGAATCGAGCATCGTATTGGCCTGCAACCAGGAGTTTTGCGACCGCTCGGCGGCGATCCGCGAAGGCGACGAGATTGCGTTCCTGCCCCCGGTCAGCGGCGGCTCTGGCCGCTACACGCACGAGATCCGCGACCCCGATACCGGATGTTTTTTCGCCTTGACGCGCGAAGCCATCGACACTCCCGGCCTCGCTCGCCAGTTGCTCCGTGCCGAAGACGGCGCGGTGGTGGATTTCGAAGGCGTGGTCAGAAACAACACCAAAGGCCGCGCTACCCAGTTCCTGGATTACGAATGTTACGAGCCGATGGCGGTGAAGATGCTAGCCGAAATCGGCCGCGAGATCCTGGCCACGCATGCCATCGGACGAATCGCGCTGGTGCATCGTCTGGGACGCCTCCAGATCGGAGAAGCCAGCGTTGCAGTGGTGGTTACCGCCCCGCATCGCAAGCCCGCATTTGAAGCCGCGCTCGAAGGAATCAACCGTCTGAAGCGCCTGGTCCCCATCTGGAAGAAAGAACATTTCGCGGATGGAGAAGTCTGGGTTGAAGGGGAATGGGACGAATCCGTCCTAAAGAAGTGACCCGGCCTATCGCTTGTTTTTTCGTCGCGGTCCTCGGTCTGTGCGCGCAGCAATCGGACTCGGTCATCCGCGTCAACGTGCGCCTGGTGCGCATGCTGGTAACCGTCAAGGACGCCGCCGGCCAACTGATCGGGTCGCTCAACAAAGGCGATTTCACGGTCTACGACAACGGCGTGAAGCAGGACATTGCGGTGTTCGACCGCGAAACCGAGCAGCCTCTTTCGGTCGCGATGCTGGTGGACACCAGCGCTTCCACCGGCATCGAATTGCGCTACGAACTGGATTCGGTCAGCCGCTTTCTCAAAGTCCTGCTGGGCGAAGGCAATCCCGCCGACACCGTGGCGCTCTACAGTTTCAACTGGCAGGTCACTCTGCACAGCAGCTATACCCGGCGCTTTGCGCGCGTGGATCAGATGCTGAAGCAGCTGAAGTCGGAAGGCGGCACGTCCATGTACGATGCGCTTTTCCTGGCATCGCGCGAGTTGGAATACCGCAACGGCCGGCACGTGATCGTGCTGGTGACCGACGGCGGCGACACCACCAGTTCCAAGGATTTTCACCAGGCGCTGGAGGCCGCGCAACTGGCCGACGCCATCCTCTATCCCATCCTGGTGGTGCCCATCACCAACGATGCCGGCCGCAACGTCGGCGGCGAAAACGCTTTGACCACGCTCGCAGCGGGAACCGGCGGCCACGTATTCACGCCCAGCCTCGGCGCCCAGCTCGATAAAGCCTTCGACGACATCCTGCGCGAACTCCGCACTCAGTATCTGATTGGCTTCTATCCCAAGGATGTCCCGCCGACTAAAGATCGCTTTCACACCTTGAAGGTCACCGTGCAGGGCCGAAATTTGCGCGTTTCAACACGCAGTGGCTATTATGGGGAATCCAATGAGTCCAGATCGGGCCTGGGGCAGTGAGGTGGAGGACGCGGTGAAAGCCAAGACGAAAGCCCCGGAGCAGACTTTCGAAGAGGTGAAGTATCTCCGTTACCTCATCGATAAGGCCATCCCGGTGCGGATCCGCCTCAGCAGCAACGAAGAGGTGGTGGGCCTGATCGAGTTCTACGACGCGAACTTTATCCGCGTTACCCGCGACGGCGCCCCCAACTTGTTTCTGTTCAAGCACGACATCAAGTATCTGTACGAAGAACCCGAAGCCTGACGCCTTGCCTTCCTATCTCGATATCAGCGCGGACATCGCCCGCGAAGCCGGAGCCCTGCTGCACGGTTTCTTCGAACGCCATATCGGCTTTGAGCTCAAGGGCGAGTTCGATCTGGTAACCGAAGCAGATCGCACTTCCGAAAAGCTCATCATTGAACGCTTGCACGCCCATTTTCCCACTCATTCCATCGTCGCCGAAGAAAGCGGCGGGCACGCCGGCGAGTCCAGTGAATATTGCTGGTACGTCGATCCCTTGGATGGCACCACGAATTTCGCCCATGGCTTCCCCATGTACAACGTCACCCTGGCGCTCGAAAAGGCCGGAGAGATGATCGCAGGCGTAATCTTCGATCCTGAGCGCAACGAAATGTTCGCCTGCGAACTCGGAGCAGGCGCGCGATTGAATAACCAACCGATTCACGTATCCGCCGTCCCCCATATCGACGACGCGCTGGTCGCCACCGGATTCCCCAGCCGCAAACGCCACCAGAACGTGAACGTGCATTTTTACTATCAGCTCGCCATGATCACGCATGGCGTGCGGCGCGCCGGAGCCGCCGCGCTCGATCTCGCTTACGTAGCCTGCGGCCGCTTAGATGCCTTCTGGGAATTCGGGCTGAATCCCTGGGACATGGCCGCCGGAATGCTGCTAGTCAAAGAGGCGGGCGGGCGTTGTTCGGATATGCACGGCGAACCGGCAAGCTTGCGGGGCCCGCACTTATTGGCCGACAACAGCGCAGTCCACGGAGAGATGCTCGAAATCTTCGCGGAGGTTTTCCGCCGCCAATACCGCTACCCTATGCCAATCATCGAATAGGGGCCTTTCATCAGATGGCTTCCGCCAGCCGCCGAATCCCTTCCCGAATCGTCCGCTCACCAATTGACGAGAATCCCAAAATGAATTCCCCGCGCGGCGCCGCTGTCCGATAACAGCTGGCCGAACTCACCAGCTGCACATGCGCTTCCTCGGCTCTCTCTTCCATCCTTTCGTCCCGAAACCGGACCAGCACATGCATCCCCGCTGCGTCCCCGCGAATCTGCACGCGCTCGCCGAAATAGCGATCCAGCGATTCCACCAACGCATCGCGCCGTTCCCCGTAAATGCGCCGCATACGTCGGATATGCCGTTCCAAATGACCCTCTGAGATGAAATCGGCCAGCGCCGCCTGATCGGGAACCGGAGTGTGCCGGTCGGCCAGCCACTTGGCCCGTCGCAGCCTCGGAACCAGGCTCGGAGGCGCGATCACGTAACCAATCCGCAACGACGGAAACATCACTTTCGAAAATGTACCGATGTAAATCACCGCCACCCCCGTCGCCAATCCCTGTAGCGACGGCAATGGCGGCCCGCTATATCGATACTCGCTATCGTAATCGTCTTCAATGAGAACCGCGTTGTGGCGTTTGGACCATTCGATCAGCTCCAGCCGCCGCGTCAGCGACATCGCGACTCCTGTCGGGAACTGGTGCGATGGCGTTACATAAACCACACGCGCCTTTTCCCCCAGATCGCGAATCACGATTCCGTTTTCGTCCACTCCTGCCGGCCGCAGCCGCGCCCCATGCCCCGCGAAAATGCGGTGCGCTCCGTGATATCCCGGGTTCTCGACAGCCACTTCGTCCCCCGGTTCAAGCAGCAGCCGCACGCACAGATCGATCCCTTGCGCCGACCCGTTCACGATAATCACCTGCTCGGGAGTGCATCGCACCGCCCGCGATCGCGACACATAGGCCGCGATTTCATTCCGCAGCGGTTCGTAGCCCGCGCATTGCTCGGCGTAGTCGAACAACTCCGGCACAGCCGACCGCAGCCGCCGCATCACCAGTTTGCGCCAGATCGGAAGCGGGAAAAGCGCCAGGTCCGGCCGCCATTGCGTGAAGCGGATGAATCCTGGCGGAGCCGGCGGATAAGAAAAATCGTCGTTCAAACCGGCGCCGTAGCGCGACAGCCGGATCGCCGGAGTCTTCTCCGCTTGCGGCGCATGGGTCCGGCGCGCCGGAACCAAATCCTCCGGCAGTTCGCGGCAAACGAATGTCCCCGAGCCCTGCGTCGATTCCAGATATCCTTCCGCGATCAGCTGGTCGTACGCCTGCGTCACCGTGCTGCGCGAAACTTCCAAGGCCGCGCAAAGTTCCCGCGTGGATGGCACTCGCTCGGCGCGGCGGAACCGGCCCGTCAGAATCCCGTGCCGCCACTGATCGTAGATCTGCCGGTGCAATGGCGAAGCGGAAGCCCGATCCAGCACAACGGCGGTACGCATAAGTGGACTGCCCTAGATTAGCAAAAGTGGATCTTTCACCGGTCCAGGTCTTCCGCTACACTCGAAACACGATGGACCAATATCCACCCACCGAGCGAACCGAGGTAAAACGTTTAGCCAAACGCGGCGTATACGACAAGGAGCAAGTGCACGCCATCCTGGACGAAGGCTTCATCTGTCATGTCGGATTCGTGCTCGACGGCCAGCCCTTCGTCATCCCTACCGCCTACGCGCGCTCCGGCGAGCAGATCTATATTCACGGGGCGCCCGCCAGCCGGCTGATGAAAAGCAAGGAAGTGGACGTGTGCCTCACCGTCACTTTGGTCGACGGGCTGGTTGTGGCCCGCTCGGCATTTCACACCTCCATCAACTATCGCTCCGTGGTGGTGCTCGGCAAAGCCCGCCTGGTTCTCGACGTCGATGAAAAGCGAGAGGCGCTGGCGCTCTTCACCAATCACGTGATCCCCGGCCGTTGGGAACAGGCCAAGCTGCCAACGGTTCAGGAGCTGAAATCAACCAGCGTCTTGGCTTTGCCGCTCGAAGAAGTTTCGGCGAAAGTGCGAACCGGCCCGCCCATTGACGACGAAGAAGACTACGCGCTGCCCATCTGGGGCGGCGTCGTTCCTGTGATTCAATCCTTCGGCGAACCGATCCCTGACGACCGCGCCTTGCCCGGCCTCGCCGCGCCGAATCTGCGTTAATCGGCGTTTAACGTCGGCCGTGCTCTTGAACCGCTTCCCGCGTCCCGCGCAGCGTGTTCATCATAGATTCCTTCGGGAGCGTTTCCAGAAATCCGTTTAGCATCCAACCCAGGCCCCGCGGCACCGCGCGCGATAACGATACCGCTTCGCATTGCGCATAAACGCCGCCGTCACCCGACTCGAATCGCCAATATGAATTTAACCGCCAAAGGAAGCCGGTATCATCACCCACCGGCAGCTCCTCATCCAACGATCTTGCCTCGCTCCTTCGCTTGCGCGATCCGAGTGGAATGCGAAGTCACAATCAGATGCTGCGCGTCCGGCTGGCTGTAGTGAATGTGATAATCCACATTCAGAACAACCGTCAGAATGTGCTTCTCATACAGCCGCAGAAACACCTCGTAATCGTCGCCGTCGTGCGCCAGCACCCTCGATGCCACCACCTTGGGGCTGTAAAACTTCTTGTAATTGTCGTAATCCCGCAGCACAGCCTGCACATCGCCCAGGTTGGCGCCGGGAATAAACATGCTGCCGATCCAATCCTGGATCATCCCGCTAGCAGACTTCAGTGCCTTCGCTGAGTCTCCTGCTTCAATTCGCAGTTCCAAGTTTGCCAGTGTTCGTATCGCGAATCGCGGCGCCGTCCAATCGCGCCTCCCTGCGCTCCACATAGCGCTCAAAGGCCGCGCTCGCTTCAGGCGCAATTTGTTGGGAGGGTACGTGGTGCGGTTGCGCCTGCAACAAACGAAACGGAACCAGAAACCAAACCCACTGCCGCCTCACTCTCGTATTGATGCGCGAACCGCCTCTAAGTCACTTAAACTTTAATCAAAGGCACTTGAACTTCAAACTGACCTCGCCCATGCGGACAATGTCGTTGTCTTTCAGTTCCTCGCGGGCGATCGGATCCGTACGATCGTTCAAGAACGTCCCGTTGGTCGAGTCCAGATCGGTGATCGTGAACTTCTCGTCCCGATACCGTAAACTCGCGTGTTTGCCCGAGATCGCCGTATCGCGCAGCACAATGTCGGCGTCGGGAGCCGAGCCTATCGTGTTCTGGCCCTCGCGGATGCGGAAATCTTCGCCCTTATGCTGGCCCGTCAATGCGACGAACCACCCCACCACCGGAAGCTTGCGCCTGTCGGCCACCAGTACGGTCCTCCGGCCCGAACCCGGCGCGCTAGTTTCCTTATCCGACCCCAGGCGCGTTTTCACGCTCGTCGCCGCGCCACCCAATTGCTGGCTTGTCCGCTGGCAGTATGGACAAACTTCCCAAGAATCCTCGATCTGATGCCCGTTTGCGCAAAACTTGGCCACTGCTTGCTCTCCTTGGAGCCGGGAATCCCGTTACGAAATCCCTCTTTGGCGCTTGGTTTCTAATAGCGCTTTCAGAGGAGTATATTGTGTCTCCGGCGGAGACGCAACGTCAACCCTCCGGCCCCACCGGCACCCGAGGCCACACATCCTTTACTTTCAAATACATAAGATGGTACTCTGAAGGACTCATAATGCGAACTGTCGATTTGATCCACCGAAAACGAGATGGTGAAGAACTATCGCCAGAGGAAATTGCTGCGCTTGTGGAGGGCTATAACCGGAATGAAATTCCGGATTATCAGATGTCTGCCTTCCTCATGGCCGTCTTCCATTCCGGAATGACGGATCGTGAAGTCAGCGCGGCCACGGACGTCATGGTCCGCTCCGGCGAAACTGTTGACCTCAGTTCCATTCCCGGAATCAAAGTGGATAAACATTCCACTGGCGGAGTGGGCGACAAAACCAGTATGATTTCGGCGCCCCTGGCGGCAGCGGCTGGCGTCGTCGTGCCGATGATGTCGGGCCGCGGGCTCGGCCATACCGGCGGAACGCTCGACAAGCTCGAGGCCATCCCCGGCTTCCGCACCGATCTCACCATTGACGAGTTCAAGGAACAACTGGCCAAGCACGGCCTGGCCTTCATCGGCCAAACCACTGAGGTTGCCCCCGCCGACGGCAAGCTCTATGCGCTCAGGGATGCCACCGCTACGGTGGAGTCCATCCCCTTGATCGCGACCTCCATCATGTCGAAGAAGCTCGCCGAAGGCGTAAACGCTCTGGTGCTGGATGTCAAAGTCGGCAACGGCGCGTTCATGAAAAAGCAGGTGGACGCTCGCAGGCTGGCCCAAATGATGGTCGGCATCGGTCGGCGTGCCGACATGCGCGTTCAAGCCCTCATCACCGACATGAATCAGCCGCTCGGCTATGCCGTCGGCAACGCGCTCGAGGTCATGGAGGTTTCACAGACGTTGCAAAACGCCGGCCCAACCGATCTCACGCGCCTATCCCTCGAATTGGCCGCGCGCATGATCTTCCTCGCTAAGATCGTGCCCACTCTCGAGGAAGCCCGCGAGCTGGCCCAGCAAAAACTCCTGGATGGCTCGGGCTACCGCAAGTTCAAGGATGTGATCGAAGCCCAAGGCGGCAATTCGCAGGTGCTCGACCGGTTTGAGCTTTTGCCCAACGCCACTGGCGTTCGCGAGATCGCTTCCCCGCGCGCCGGTTACGTCAGCGCCATCGCCGCCGAGGACATCGGCTTGGCGTCGTCCCGTATCGGCGCAGGCCGCAATCTCAAGGAAGATGCCATCGATCCGGCAGTCGGCGTGATCCTCGAAGTAAAGGTTGGCCAGAAAGTGGATGCGGGCGCAGTGTTGTGCCGCGTCTACTACACGCGCGACGAAAACGTCGAGGAAGCCTCGTCGGAAATTGAAGACGCCTTCCGCATCTCCGCGCAGCCTCCCGAAGAGCGGGAGCTAATCCTCGAAGTCGTCAGCTAATCTCGAATGCCGAACGATCGCGCGTTTTACCGAGCCGCGACCATAGGGAGCCGGTTTCTTACAGAACCGCGACCGTGAGGAAGCGGCCGTAAATCAACATGGAGAAGTTCACCGGCATCCTGGGAATCCTCGTAATTTTGCTGGTGTGCTTCGCCTTCTCCACCCATAAGCGCGCCATCCGCCCGTCGTTGATTTTCTGGGGCGTCGGCCTGCAACTCACCTTCGCTTTTATAGTCCTCCGGACGCCCGCCGCGCGAGTATTCGAGCTGCTCAGCGAAAAGGTAAACAACGTCATCGGCTATTCCCAAGCCGGTAGCAAGTTTGTCTTTGGCGATCAGCTCGGCGGCGGCCCCATGGCCGTCTTCGCGTTCCAGGTTCTGCCCATCATCATCTTTATCTGCAGCCTGTTCGCCATCCTTTATTACCTGGGAGTGATGCAAGTACTGGTGAACGCCATGGCCGTGGTCATGCAGCGGGTCATGGGAGCCAGCGGCGCCGAAGCCACCAACGTAGCCGCCAGCATCTTCATGGGACAAACCGAAGCGCCCATCACCATCCGGCCGTTCCTGGAAGGCTTAACCGAGTCTGAACTTTTCACCATCATGGTGAGCGGCATGGCCCACGTATCCGGCGCAACCATGGCCGCCTATGTCTTGATGGCCCACGTCGAGATCCGCCACCTGCTAACAGCCGTGATCATGACCGCGCCCGCCACCATCATGCTGGCCAAGATCCTGGTCCCGGAAGTCGGAAAACCCGTCACGGCGGGCCGGGTCAAGGTGGTGGTGGAAAGGCCCGGCGTAAACATCATCGACGCGGCGGCGCGCGGCGCGGGCGACGGATTGCAGTTGGCTCTGAACATCGCCGCCATGCTGATCGCGTTTCTGGCGCTGGTAGCGCTGGTCAACGGCATGCTCGGCTATTTCCACTTGTCGCTCGAACAAATCCTCGGCATTTTGTTCTCACCAGTCGCATGGCTGCTCGGCGTGGATTTTCACGATTGCCGGACCATCGGCAACTTGCTCGGTACTCGCCTGGTGCTCAACGAATTTGTCGCGTTTCAGTTGCTCGGCCCCATGAAAGCGACCCTGAATCCGCACTCCTTCACTATCGCCACGTACGCCCTCTGCGGTTTCGCGAACCTCAGTTCCATCGCCGTACAAATTGGAGGCATCGGAGCGCTCGCACCTAGCCGAAAATCCGACCTCGCGCGCCTGGGCCTGAAAGCCCTCGCCGCCGGAACCATGGCCAATTTTATGTCGGCGTGCATCGCCGGCATGCTCTTATAAAATGCACGAAGCAGTTTCCTATATCCGTAGCGTAACGATGCGAGAGCCGCACGTAGCCATCGTGCTGGGCAGCGGTCTCGGCGCATTCGCCGATGAACTAGACGACGCGATCTCAATTCCCTACTCCGAGATTCCCGGCTGGCCCGCATCCACGGCCATCGGCCATTCGGGCAAGCTCCTCTTCGGTAAATTAGGCCATTTGGATGTCGCCGTCATGGCCGGGCGAGCGCATTTGTACGAAGGCTACACTCCGTCGCAGGTCACCATGGGTGTCCGTGTGCTCCACCGGCTGGGAGTGCGGAAAATGGTGTTCACCAACGCTGCGGGCGGTATCAACCTGTCCTATCGACAAGGCGGCCTGGTGCTGATTTCCGATCACATCAATCTGCAGGGCGTGCATCCGCTGATAGGACCGAACAATGAGGCCGAAGGCCCGCGCTTTCCCGACATGAGCGAGGCTTATTCTGCCGCCTATCGCGAGCTCGCGCATCAGGTCGCTCATCAATTGAAGATCCAATTAGAAGAAGGCGTCTACGCCGCGCTCACCGGGCCGAGCTATGAGACTCCGGCCGAAATTCGCTTCCTTCGCACCATCGGCGCCGACCTGGTGGGCATGTCCACCGTCCCCGAAGTGATCGTGTCGAACTATCTCGGCATGCGCGTCCTCGCCATCTCATGCGTCACCAACATGGCCGCCGGGATCCTGCCCCAAAAGATCAATCATGAAGAGGTGCTGGAGGCAGGCCGCAAAGTGCGCGACACACTGATCCAGTTCTTGAAAGCGCTTTTGCCAAAATTATGACCCTAGTCGATACGGCCATTGCCGCCCGAAAGAACGCTCACGCGCCCTATTCTCATTTCCAGGTAGGAGCGGCGCTCGAAGCCGAAGACGGCCGCGTATTCACCGGTTGCAACGTCGAAAACGCCACCTATGGACTTTCGGTATGCGCCGAGCGCGTCGCCGTCTTCAAAGCGATTTCTGAAGGCGTGAGCAAGTTCCGGCGCATCGCAGTCTCGGCCGACACCGATGTCCTCACTCCTCCTTGCGGATCCTGCCGCCAAATCCTTTGGGAGTTTTGCGGCGACATCGAGATCACGCTGACGAATCTGCACGGCAAAACCGAAACACTCCACCTTGGACAACTCTTCCCGAGGCCCTTCGATGACTCGTTTATCTAACAGTCACTCCTTATTTAACAGTCACTCAATGTGGGGCGGTCCCCCTGGACCGCGGCCGACGCCATCGTCGGCCTCCTTGTCTGGGCCGGACCAGGGGGTCCGGCGCGGACGAGGGCGTCCGCCCCACTTAGTTATTTGCTTGCTGCTAGCCGGGATCGTTCTCCACGCCGAACCAGCCGACTGGATCTACACCGCCCGCTACGTCGTCACCATGAACGCGCAGCGCGATCTCATCGACAACGGCGCAGTCGCCGTCCGCGCCGGACGCATCGTCGGCGTCGGCAAACGCGCCGACATCGAAAAGCAGTTCCAAGCCCGCCAGCGCGCCGATCGTCCGGACGAAATCCTCATGCCCGGGCTCATCAACACCCACACTCACGCCGCCATGTCTCTCTTCCGCGGCATCGCCGACGACATGGTAGTGCAGGACTGGCTGAACAAATTCATCTTCCCCGCCGAAGCCAAAAACGTCACGCCGGACTTCGTCCTCTGGGGGACCCGCCTGGCGTGCCTGGAGATGATGCTGTCGGGCACCACCACCTTCGTCGACATGTACTATTTCGAGGACCGCGTCGCCCAAGCCGCCAAAGAAGCCGGCATGCGCGGCATCCTGGGCGAGACCATGATCCGTTTCAAATCGCCCGATGCCGCCACGCCGAAGGACATGCTCCGTTTTACCGCAAAGTTTCTGGACCAATACCAGGGCGACCCCCTTATCACCCCCGCCGTCTCTCCGCACGCCATCTACACCAACGATGACGACGATCTGAAAGCCGCCCGCGCTCTCGCCAACAAATTCCACGCGCCTCTCGTCATGCACCTCGCCGAGGCCAAATTCGAATATGACGACGCAGTACGCACGCGCCACATGACACCCACCCGCCTGGTCGAATCCCTAGGCGTTCTGGATGGCTGGACACTAGTGGCTCATGCCATTTTCCTCGACCCCGCCGACATCGAGATCCTGAAGGCGCACGGCACCGGCGTCGCCCATTGCCCCTCCAGCAACATGAAGCTTGCCAGCGGCATCGCGCCGGTGGTCAAGCTGCTCGCGTCTGGCGTACACGTTGGCGTCGGTACCGATGGACCCGCCGGCAGCAACAACGACTTCGACATGATGGAAGAGATGAACCTGGCCGCCGATCTGCAAAAGGTAACCGCCAACGATCCCACCGTCCTTCCGGCCGAGCAGGCCGTCGCCATGGCCACCATCCTTGGTGCACGCGCCGCTGGCTTGGAGAAACAAATCGGCTCGCTCGAAACCGGCAAGCGTGCCGACTTCATCACCCTACGCCTCGATCGCCCGCATGCCGTGCCGATGTACAACGTGTATTCGCAAATCGTCTATGCGCTCAAAGGATCGGATGTCGATGACACCGTCGTCGAAGGCAAGCCCATCGTGCGCGCCGGCCGTTCGCTCACTCTGGATGCTGCACCCATCCTCGCCAAGGCCAAGGAATATGCCGCTAAGGTGACTGCGTCACTTCAAAAATAGTTCGAGATCGCGCGAGATCTACGCATCGCCGCGTCCACTAACTGGCCATGCAATCGAACCTTCGTTTATCGATTCTTTTCGCCGGCCTAGCGCTCGCGCTTATCCCGGCCTATTCCACCACTATCACCACCTATAGCGATCCAACCAGCTGGGCCGCCGCCACTGCACCCGGCTATCAGACCGTCACGTTTGAGGGCCTCACCACTCCCGGAGGCGTCACCAATTACTACGGCTCCACCGGCGTCACATCGGACGGCGTAGAGTTCATCGGCTACACTTACGCCGGCGTGTCCGACCTTCAGGTCATCGATACCAGCGCGTATACCTGGTTTAACGACGGCACTGGCGACGCCTTGCTACAGAGCCTGAGCCGTCCGAATTCCGGTTCGCCGCTTCCCTATGTCAACATCGTCCTGCCGGCCAATGTCACCGCGCTCGGCCTGGACCTGTGGACCACCAACAACCCGGCAATGAGTTACAGCATCACAGTGGCCGGAAACCAGTACACCGTCCCCACCCTCGCCGGAAACACGGTGGCCTTCTGGGGAATTACGTCCGACACCGCGATCTCGTCCATCCAGTTCACCGTCCCGTCCACGCCCACCCAGGGCACTGAAGCGCTGCTCGACAACTTCAGTTTCGGCGCCTCCGATATGTCGGCCGCTCCCGAGGCAGCCACCTACTTGCTGATCGGCTCCGGCTTGATCGGACTGATCGTGCTTCGCAAGCGACTGGCCCCGGAGAAACGTATATAATCTAGGTTAATGACCAAGACCAACTGGCGTCCCGTCGCTTTATCACTTACCGTGCTCGGCGCCGTCGCCCGCCTGTTGCCCCATCCGCCGAATTTCGCTCCGGTGGGCGCCACCAGCTTGTTCGCCGGCGCGCGATTATCGCGCTGGCAGGCCTACTTGGTTCCGCTCGCCCTGATGGCCATCACAGATCCCATCCTGGCCTCGTTTTATGGCGTCGAGCCCTACACCCGGTATTCGCTCTTCGTATACGCGAGCTTCTTGATCAGCGTGTGGCTGGGCCGCCGGTTGCGGAACACTGAAAGCATTTCGCGCATCGCCGCGGTCACGGTGGTGAACAGCATCCAGTTCTTCCTGATCACCAATTTCGGGAGCTGGCTGTGGTTCCAGGCCTATCCCCGCACCGCCGCCGGCCTGGCCAGCTGCTACATCGGCGCAATCCCGTTCTTCGGTTGGACTCTGGCGAGCGACGTCCTCTATACCGCCGTTCTGTTCGGCTTGTACGCCTTGCTCAGCCGCGAACGCACCGCCGTTACGGCTTGAAACGGGTAGCTGTTTCTTGGTCCAGCGGCAAAGATAGCGCCTGGTCGCTGCATCTTCTTAGGCAAGATCCTAGCATCGAAGTCGTAGCGCTCTTCACTACTCTCAACGAACAGTTCGATCGCGTCGCCATGCACGCCGTCCGGCGCGAGCTTTTGGAATTGCAGGCGGCATCCATCGGCCTCCCGCTCTGGACAATTCCCCTCCCCTGGCCCTGTTCCAACGACCAATATGAGACAAAAATGAGCAGTTTTTGCGCTCTCGCGGTAGCCAGAGGGCGTCCAGGCGATGGCTTTTGGCGACCTTTTTCTGGCCGACATCCGCGCCTATCGCGAAAAACAGCTCTCCGGAACCGGCCTCGAACCCCTGTTTCCGGTCTGGCAAATCCCGACCGCCGACCTCGCCCGGACCATGATCGCTTCCGGCCTCCGAGCCAAAATCACCTGCGTCGATCCCAAGGTTCTGCCCAAGGAATTCGCCGGCCGCGACTTCGATGCCCAGTTCCTGGCCGACCTTCCTCCGGCCATCGATCCTTGCGGGGAAAACGGGGAATTCCATTCTTTTGTGTATGATGGCCCAGGCTTCCAGCACCCCATCAACGTCTCCGTCGGCGAAATCGTAGAGCGAGACGGCTTCGTCTTCGCGGATCTTGCCAGATCGACGTAATGGTGTATACTTATCTTAGTTGATAGCAAGGCACTAAGATTATGGACTTCAACCGATTCACCGAAAAGCTCCAGGAAGCCGTCCGCTCCGCCCAATCCATCGCCGTCCAGCATGGCAATCAGCAGCTCGACACCGAACACCTGCTGCTCGCCCTACTCGATCAGCAGGGCGGCCTCGCCCCCTCCATCCTCAACAAGGCCGACATCCGAGTCGATGCTCTGCGCACGCGCGTTCAGCAGGAAGTCGACCGGCTGCCCAAAGTCTCCGGCCCCAGCCGGCGGTCCCGACCAGGTTTACGTCACCAATCGCGTCACGAAGCTCCTGACGCAGGCCGAAGACGAAGCCAAGCGATTGAAAGACGACTACGTCTCGGTCGAGCATGTTCTTCTCGCCGCGACCGACGACGCCGGCGCCACCGGAAAACTGTTCCGCGAGTTCGGCATCACGCGCGAGCGCCTGATGCGGGCTCTGCAAGAAGTCCGCGGCAGCCAGCGCGTCACTACGCAGAATCCCGAGGCCACCTACGAAGCGCTCGAAAAATACGGCCGCGATCTGACGCAGCTGGCTTCGCAAGGCAAGCTCGATCCGGTGATCGGGCGCGACGAAGAAATCCGCCGCGTCATTCAAGTTCTTTCGCGCCGCACCAAGAATAATCCCGTGCTCATCGGCGAGCCGGGCGTCGGCAAAACCGCCATCGTCGAAGGTCTGGCCGGACGCATCATCCGCGGCGACGTACCCGAAGGCTTGAAAGGACAAGCGCGTGGTATCGCTCGACATGGGCGCGCTGATCGCCGGCGCGAAATTCCGGGGCGAATTCGAAGAGCGCCTGAAAGCCGTGCTCAAAGAAGTGCAAACGTCGGAAGGCCAGATCATTCTGTTCATCGACGAGCTGCACACCGTGGTCGGCGCGGGTAAAGCCGAAGGCGCCATGGACGCGGGCAACCTGCTGAAGCCGATGCTGGCGCGCGGCGAGCTGCATTGCATCGGCGCGACCACGCTCGACGAATACCGCAAATACATCGAAAAAGACGCCGCGCTGGAACGCCGGTTCCAGACCGTGTTTGTCGATCAGCCGAGCGTTGAAGACACCATCTCCATCCTGCGCGGACTGAGGGAGCGCTACGAAATCCATCACGGCGTTCGCATCAAGGACTCGGCGCTGGTGGCCGCGGCCATTCTTTCGAACCGCTATATCAGCGATCGGTTCCTGCCCGACAAAGCCATCGACCTGGTCGACGAAGCGGCAGCTAAGCTGCGCACCGAAATCGATTCCATGCCGGCCGACCTCGACGAAATGCTGCGCCGCATCATGCAGCTCGAAATCGAGCGTCGAAGCCTTAAAGAAGGAATCCGACAGCGCCTCGAAGGAACGCCTGAAGAAGCTCGAAAAAGAAATCGCCGATCTGAAGTCGGAATCCGACGCCGTGAAAGCCCAGTGGCAAGCCGAAAAAGAAGGCGTGCAACGTCTCCGGGCCCTGCGCGAGCAGCTGGAGCAGACCAAGATTGAAATCGAGAAGGCCGAGCGCCAATACGACCTGAACAAAGCCGCCGAGTTGAAGTACGGCAAACTGACCGAGCTGGAGCGCCAGCTCAAGGCCGAAGAAGTCGCGCCTGGCCGAGAAGCAATCCGGCAAGCGGCTGTTGAAAGAAGAAGTGGACGAAGAAGACATCGCCGAAGTGGTCAGCCGCTGGACGGGAGTGCCGGTTTCGAAGCTCCTGGAAGGCGAGATGCAGAAGCTGCTGCATCTGGAAGACGAGCTGCATAAGCGCGTGATCGGCCAGGACGAGGCCGTGCAAGCGGTGGCGGAAGCCGTGATGCGGGCGCGCTCCGGATTAAAAGATCCTCAACCGTCCCATCGGCAGCTTCATTTTCCTGGGACCCACCGGCGTCGGAAAAACGGAGCTGGCGCGGGCGCTGGCCGAGTTCCTGTTCGACGACGATAAAGCCATGATTCGGATCGACATGTCCGAATATCAAGAGAAACATACAGTGGCGCGGCTGCTGGGCGCGCCTCCTGGATACGTCGGATATGAAGAAGGCGGGCAACTAACCGAATCCGTTCGACGTCGTCCATATTGTGTGGTCCTTTTCGACGAGATCGAAAAGGCGCATTCCGACGTGTTCAATGTGTTGTTGCAGATTTTGGATGATGGCCGCCTCACCGACGGCCAGGGCCGCACGGTGGACTTCAAAAACACCATCGTAATAATGACCTCCAACATCGGCAGCCCGCGCATCTTAGAGTATAAGGGCGCTTTTGCGGGCGCCGGGTTCGAACGCATGAAGGAAGCGGTGCTCGAAGAGTTGCGCGGCCATTTCCGGCCGGAATTCCTGAACCGGGTGGACGAGATCATCGTGTTCCATGCTCTGAGCGAGGAGCACTTGAAGCAGATTGTGGACATTCAGCTGAACGGCCTGCGCAAACGGCTGGCCGACCGGCACATCGATTTGGAATTGACGGATCGGGCTCGCGGGCATTTGGTTCGCAGTGGCTACGATCCAGCGTACGGCGCCCGGCCGTTGAAACGGGCGATTCAGCGCGAAATTGAAACGCCAATGGCGCGCCGGATTCTCGGGGGAGAAGTCAGAGACGGCCATCATGTGATGGTGGACGTGGGCTCTGACGGCCATTTGAGTTTTGAATCTAAAGTCGCGAGCCGCGAGCGTGAAACGGCTCTCGAGAATGTTTAGAAAAGAGGAAACCTACCTATGAAGGGTCACATCAGCAAAACCACGGCGGCTATGTTCGCCGTCATTGCCCTGCTGGCCGGTGCGCTTGTCGTCACCATCAGCAGCCCAACAACTCGCATTCCAGTTTTCGCGGACACCACTCGTAACGAAGCGGGTCCGATCACAACTTTTGCTCCTATCGTGAAGCGCGCCATGCCGGCGGTGGTTAACATCTCCTCGTCCAAAGTAGTCAAGAACGAAGGACAAGAAGGCGGCCAGGGCGGCCAAGGCATGTTCAACGATCCGTTTTTCCGCCAGTTTTTCGGCGGACGGATGCCGCAGCAGGAACAGCCGCGCTCGCAGCGCGCCACCAGCCTAGGTTCGGGCGTGGTGGTCAGTTCGGATGGCTACATCATCACCAATAACCATGTGGTGGATGGCGCAACCGACGTGAAGGTCTCTTTCGCGAACAAAGAAGAATACCCGGCCAAAGTAATCGGAACCGACAAGTACTACCGACGTCGCCATTCTCAAGATCAACAAAACCGGACTCACCACGCTGTCTTTCGCGGATTCGGCAATCGCGCCGAAGTCGGCGATGTAGTTCTCGCCATCGGCGAGCCGTTCGGCTTGGGCCAAACCGTGACCATGGGCATCATCAGCGCCAAGGGCCGCGCGGGCCTGGGCATCGAGCGGTTTGAAGACTTCATCCAGACCGACGCCGCCATCAACCGCGGCAACTCGGGCGGCGCGCTGATCGACACGCGCGGCGAACTGGTGGGCATCAACACCGCCATTCTGTCGGGCGAAACGGGCGGCAACCAGGGCATTGGTTTTGCCATCCCGGCCAATCTGGCGCACAACATCATGGACCAGATTCTGAATAAGGGCAAGGTCACCCGCGGCTTCCTGGGAATCCTTCCGCAAGAACTGACGCCCGACATGGCCAAGGCCTTCGGAGTTCCGAATACGCACGGCGTAGCGGTTGCCAATGTAGTCGGCGACAGCCCGGCGGCCAAAGCTGGCTTGAAGGTCGGCGATGTGATCATGGCCGTCAACGGCACCCACGCGGAGGACGTGAACTGCGTTCCGGCTGCAGGTGGCCGGATTCGCCCCGGGCACCACCGTACATTTGAAAGTCGATCGCAGCGGCCAGAACCTGGATCTGCCCGTAACTCTCGGCGACCTTCGATCTCGAAGCCGAGGATAAAGGCGAACGCGAGGGCAACCTCCCCGGCGGCGGCGAGAAGGGCGCTCTGAAGGGCCTTGTCGGTCCAGGCTTTGACGCCTGAACTTCGGCAAGAACTGCAAACTCCGGAAGGGACCCAGGGCGTGGTCATCACCGAATGTCGACGCGGATTCGGCTGCCTCGGCGGCCGGCCTCCAACAGGGCGACATCGTAGTCCAAGTGAACCGGAAGCCGGTGAATTACGGTCTCCGAGTTCAATGCTGCGGTCAAGGCAGGCGCCTCCCGCGAATCCACCCTTTTGCTTGTAAAGACGGGTCGCGGGCACGCAGTTTTGTTGTAGTTCCAAACAAGTAAGCCTCCGCAAGACGCTTAGGTTGATAACAAGGGAAGCAGGTTTCTTGAGTAGGAAGCCTGCTTCTTTTTGTCTCTGGCCGCATCCAACTGTTAGAACGACCAGATGAGCAAGTCAAAGCAAAAGCTGGGCGGTATTCATGGCGGAACGTCCCCTGCCCTGGCAGCCATCGGCCGACGTCTACCGTACGCAGTGAGGGCTGGATGGTGAAGTTTGACCTGGCCGGCGTCCAAATGCAGGACGTGACGGTGACGCATTCGCGGCCGGCGTTTGATCGTCGGCGGAGTACGCCGCGACTCGATCCTGGAAGAAGGCGTCCAGCTACTACTCCATGGAGATCTCCTACAACCGGTTTGAACGATCGTTAGAAATGCCGGCGAATTTGGAGACTGCGCGGGTCAGCATTGCCGCGCGCGATGGCTTGTTGTTGGTGAGGATTGAAACCCGAGGAAACCAAAATGTCTGAACAACCAGTTGTCTACACACTCCCAGTGCTGCCGCTGAAAAGCGCGGTGCTTTTCCCTTATCTGTTGATGCCGCTTTCGGCCGGGCGTCCGGCGTCGATCGCCGCGGTGGAAGCCGCGCTGGCAACCGAATCGAAGGAGATCCTGGTTTTTACCCAACGGGATCCCGATCTGGATTCGCCGACGCACGACGATCTCTATGCGATCGGAACCAGAGCGGTGATTCGCAAAATGAATCGCTCCGGCGAAGGCCATCTGGAATTGATGGTTCTGGGCATGGAGCGCGTCACGCTGTTGAAGCTCGACAGCTCTGAGCCGTTCCTGAAAGGCCGCGCGATCCCGCTGCCGTTGCCGAAAGACGACGGCCCCGAGATTGAAGCGCTGCAAGGCGCGCTGATCGAATTGGCGGGCGAGGCGCTGACACTGGCGCAACCGGGCTCGCCGCAAGAACTGCGCGGATTGATCGCGTCGAATGAAGATCCGCTGCGGCTATCGTTTGTGCTGGCGTCCATGTTCAGTCTGGATTCCGACAAATGCCAGTCGCTGCTGGAAGCTCCCTCGCGGGCCGAGGCTCTGCGCATGCTGCATCGATATCTGATGCACGAAGTGCAGGTGCTGGAGCTGCGCAACAAGATCACCACCGAAGCTCGCAACGAAATGACCAAGGAGCAGCGCGACTACATGCTGCGCCAGCAGATGCGGGCCATTCAGCAGGAATTGGGCGAAAAAGGCGGCGAACAGGCCGAAGCCGAGCAATTGCGCGAACGGTTGGAGAAGGCCGATCTTCCCGAAGACATCCTGAAGGAAGCCAAGCGCGAGTTGGACCGGCTGGAAAAGCTGCCGCAGAGCGCGCCGGATTACAACGTGATCCGGACCTATCTCGACTATGTCCTCGAACTGCCCTGGAAGAAGAGCACCGAGGATTCGCTCGACATCGCGAAGGCGCGGCAGGTGCTGGATGAGGACCACTTCGGCTTGAAAGACGTGAAGGATCGCATCCTGGAGCATCTTGGAGTGTTGAAACTGAACCCGAACGCCAAGGCGCCGATCCTGTGCTTCGTCGGCCCTCCCGGAGTGGGCAAAACGTCGCTCGGCCAATCGATCGCGCGCGCGCTGGGTCGCAAGTTCGAGCGCATGAGCCTGGGCGGCCTGCACGACGAAGCCGAATTGCGCGGCCATCGCCGGACGTACATCGGCGCAATGCCTGGACGCTTGATCCAAGCCATGCGGCGCGCGGGCGCCAACAATCCCGTGCTGATGCTGGACGAAGTGGACAAGCTGGGCCGCGACTTCCGGGGCGACCCGGCGCACGCCTTGCTTGAGATCCTGGATCCGGAGCAGAACAAAACGTTCCGCGATAATTACCTGGATCTGCCGTTCGACTTGTCGAAGGTGCTGTTCGTCACCACGGCGAACGCGCTGGATACCATTCCGCAGCCGCTGCTGGATCGTATGGAAGTATTGCGGATGGCGGGCTACAGCGAGGAAGAAAAGGTGGAGATCGCGAAGAAGTATCTGATTCCGAAGCAGCTCAAAGAAACCGGGCTGACCGTGGAGCAGTGCACCATTCCGGATGAGACGGTGCACAAGATCATCTCGGGATATACGCGGGAAGCTGGGCTCCGCAGGCTGGAGCGCGGGATCGGACGCGTGACTCGCAAAGTCGCGCTGAAGTTTGCCGAAGGTGAAACTGGACCGTTCACCGTGACGCTGGAAGAGCTGTCGGAGATGCTGGGACCTGAGCCGTTTAATCAGGAAGAAGCCCGGCGCGATCTCCCGCCCGGCGTGGCGACTGGTTTGGCTTGGACCGAAAGCGGCGGCGATGTGCTGTACATCGAAGGCACGCTGTTGCCGGATGGTAAGGGCTTGACCCTGACCGGACAACTGGGCGAAGTGATGCAGGAATCGGCGAAGACGGCCCAGAGCTACATCTGGTCGCATGCCACTGATTTCGATATCGATCCGGCGTTGTTCAAGAACTCGGGCGTGCACGTGCACGTTCCGGCAGGCGCGATCCCGAAAGACGGACCGTCGGCCGGCGTGACGATGGCGACTGCGCTGACTTCGCTCTACACGAAGCTGCCGGCTCGCAGCGACGTGGCGATGACGGGCGAGATTACGCTGACCGGCTTGGTGCTGCCCATCGGCGGCATCAAGGAGAAGGTGCTGGCTGCGCGGCGGGCCGGAATCCGGACGATACTGATGCCCAAGGCGAACCAGAAGGATCTGCGCGATCTTCCCGACGAAGTTCGCAATGAGATGGAGTTCATCTTCGCACAGCGGGTGGAGGATGTTCTTCGGGTGGCGATTCCGCAGTTGAGTGAGCGGATGGACGCCACCAAGACGCGGCCGATTATTCAGGCTGCGTAAGACATCGCAGGACGAGTTGTAGACAAGCGGGCGCGGGGACTTTTCAGACGAGTCTCCGCGCTTTTTTTTGTGCCCGCTTCCTTTGGTCGCGGCTCGGTAACGATGCTCGAGCAAGATTACCGAGCCGTTATGCATTGCATATACAACAAGGCTACGAGCAAGTGACGAAGACTCCGCGGTTCAAGAGCGAAGACGAAGAAGCGAAGTGGTCCAGCCCTAAGGGGCGGGACGTCCTCAAGCGGCAAGCTGCTGCGCCTGATCTCGACAAAGCACGCGAGATCGCGGAGCGCAAAGGGATTGGCTACCAGACGCTGCTGAAGACGCTGGTGCATGAAGGGCTGCGGCGCGAGTCGCGTCGGCAATAACCCGCTAGGCCGGCTCGGTTGAAGGCTTTATCGTCAGCGAAACAATGGCGCTCAGCCAAAGAATGATACCTGCGGCGAAGCACCCCACGGGGTTGGCCGCACCTCGGGGCGCGACGAAGGGATACACAATCGCGACCACAATCATCGCGGCGCCCGTGAAGTTGAGCAGCGGATTGCCGAAAGCACGGGCGAGCGGGAAGAAGTGGAGTCCGATGATCAGCATCGCGGATGCCAGCACCCAATCCTTGAGACCCACGTTGGCCAGCACATTGCCGACGATCAGAATCGCGACCCACTGCGTGATGTTCACGATATTGAAGATTCGGCCGGCCTTTTTCTGCTCGAGCGAATCGGCTTGGGCGGCGTGCGCGGTCCGATTCTGTTGATATAGCCGCCAGCCCGTCACGAAGATGGAGATGGCCCCGACTGCGATCAGCGCTAGGGTGAATGGTCGCACGCCGTACGCGCGTTGGCTCCAAATCACGAGCCAGATTGCGCCGAAGACGGCGAAGATCATCGCACCGATGGCGCGGCTGGCGCGAGCGGCGGATGCATTGGCCATACCTAAGTGTGCCCTATAATGGCCGGTATGCCCGGTGCGGTTCGTGCGCGACGAGCGCTGCTCATCGCTTTTGTCACGGCCTGCGCGATGTGGTACACGAAGCAGAATATATTCCAAGCGCTGCCGACGCCGGGCCTCAGCGATTTTCGTTTCTACTACTACGCAGCGCAACACATCCTGCATGGCGAATCGCCCTTCCTGACGGCTGATTACATTTATCCGCCGCTGCTGGCCTGCCTGCTGGTCCCGATCACGGCGTTCGACTATTTCACCGCGCGCTGGATCTGGTTTGTTTTTTCACATGCCTGTCTGCTTGCAGCCGCGTTCTTGCTGTGGCGCCGCTTGGGACGCGATTGGATAGCAACCAGCGTGATCGCATTTGTCTGGGGCACGGGCTGGGTAGCGCAGGATAGCTTCGCCACGGGACAGCCGGATCCGTTGTTGACGCTGCTGATTGTCGTCGCGTGTGTCAGCACCGGTTGGATCGGCTATGCGTCGGCCGGCGCGGGATTCGCAGTGAAGTTGATCCCGGCGGCGCTTGGATTACTCGCTCCGCTGGAACGAAATTGGCGCGGATTCGTTGCGTTCCTGGCGAGCGCCGGACTACTGATCGCGATCCCGTGGGCGGTTGTTGCGTCCTTGCGAGGCCCGATGGGCCCGGCCAATACCGATTATCTTTATGGCACTCCGTGCGTATTGAGCTGGTCCGTTCCATCAGTGGCGCTGCGTATTCTAGAACCCCCGGGAGCCGATGGAAAGCTGCCGCAAGATTGGGTAACGGGATGGGATTTACCGCGGCTGCATTTGGCATTCGAACAGAAGGTGGTGTCGCTTGCGGCGGCCCTCGCCACCCTGGCCGCCGGCCTGGCGCTGCTGTGGGTCAAAACTCGCGGCAAAATCGGCGCGGAGCAAGTTCCGATGGCAGGAACGGCCCTGATCGCGTTGGCGCTGGCCGCCTCGCCCATCGCGTGGTGGCATTATCAGGCGATGCAATATCCAGGAGTCGCGCTGTTGCTCTACTACGCGATCCAAGGACGTGACTGGCGTCGTCTTTGTTCCGCGCTGGCCTGCGCGGTGTTTCTATTTCCGCTGCCGGCCGCGGTGCTGCGCCATTACTACCACCAGCACGAGAGCTGGCCGGACGCGCCCGGATTGATGTATTTCTGGACGTCCGTGACGCCCATTGCATCGCTGGTTCTGTTTGCAATGCTGGTTGCTATGATCGAGGCATGCGGGTCCAAGACAAAGTCGTTGTCGTCACAGGCGGTGGGAACGGTATAGGCCGCGCGCTGTGCGTGCGTTTCGCAGCCGAGGGCGCCAAAGCCGTCATTGTCGCTGACATCGAACACGACGCCGCGCGCAGAGTAGCCACCGAGATCGGCGGCATCGACAGCAGCGCCAATGTGGCCAGCGAATCCGACCTGCAGCAACTGGTGGACCAGGTGCTCAAGGAATACGGCCGGATCGATTTGTTTTGCTCCAACGCCGGCGTCGGGGTGGAGGGCGATTGCAGTTCACCCGATCGCGACTGGCTGCGTTCCTGGGAAGTGAACGTGATGGGCCACGTATACGCGGCGCGCGCGGTTTTGCCGAGCATGCTGGCGCGAGGAGAAGGCTATTTGCTGCAGACCGTGTCGGCCGCTGGCCTGCTCACGATGCTGGGTTCAGCTCCTTACTCCGTCACCAAGCACGCCGCGTTGGGGCTGGCTGAATGGCTGAACATCACCTATGGGGATCGCGGGATCAAGGTGTCCGCGCTGTGCCCGCTGGGCGTGAAGACGCGCATGCTGGAACGCGCTGAATTCGGCGGAGGTTCGTTCCTGTTGGAAGACGCGATTGCGCCGGAAGAAGTGGCCGAAGCCGTTATCAAAGGGCTGGAGGCCGAAGAGTTCCTGATCGCTCCGCATCCGAAAGTGCTGGAGTATATGCGGCGCAAAACCAGTGACTATGAGCGATGGCTGGGTGGAATGCGGCGTTTACAAGCCAATATGACGCCGCTGAAGGCGCAATCTTAAGACTGGCGTCTTTTGCGATTGACGAGAGCGACCATTCCGATAAAGCCGGCGCCTAAAAAGCCCAACGTGCCTGGTTCCGGAACGGCGCTCGGAGTTCCGAATACTTCGACTTGCGAAACCGCATAGTCGTTGTCGCCGCCGGTGGCGAAAATCTCAACGCCGAGCGCTTGCACGGTGGGCAGCGTCATGATAGTGGTCTGATCCCCATTAGGGCGCGTTACTAGACCAAACGAAGGATCTACTGGGATGCTCCACCACAGGTGATAGAGATTGTCGGTACCCAAATAATCGAGCTCGTAAGTATCATTGTCGTCGGCCTGGACAATGGCTCCGTCGATGGTGAACGTTCCTCCGAAAGCGATGGAGATGGAATCTGTAAGGCCTTGCCAGTGAATGCCCGACTGATAGCAGGTCTCTTCCGGCTGAAACACGCCGTTGTCGACCGTGCTGGCAGCGGGCTGAGGAGCGCCTGTATCCGGGCAGACGGAGGTGAACTCGGGAAATGATCCATTCAAAGTGACCGGATCGTTGAGGGAAATCAACGAAGCCTGGGCACAAGCGGCAATGCCAATGCCAAGAATGAGACTCAACCCGAATGTTTTAATCATTTTAACCTCTCTATGCTTTCCGAACTGTTGCCAGTATATCCCAAGAAAGATGATCCCGGAAGCCCTTTTATTTTAGACAGTACTACCACTAATGACGTAGTTAACCGTTAGATATGTCTCCTAAGTTCCAGTACCCACGGCACAAAGAGGAACGGGCTCCTGGCGGTGCCGGCGTCGCTTGACAGTTGGGCACGCGTATCCTACCTTGAAACTTCATGCGAAAAAAAGTCACTGTAGTAGGAGCCGGGAATGTGGGCGCTAATTGCGCTCTTCGCTTGGCGGGCAAGGAATTGGCGGACGTCGTTTTGGTCGACGTGGTGGATGGCGTTCCTCAGGGTAAAGGACTCGACCTGCTCGAATCGGGGCCCGTGGAAGGATACGACGTCAGCATCACGGGCGCTAACGATTACGGGCCATCGGCGAATTCCGACATCGTGATCATCACGGCCGGTTTTCCGCGCACGCCGGGGATGAGCCGCGACGACTTGCTGATCAAGAACTATGAAGTGGTGAAGACCGCCACCGAGCAGGCGGTGAAGGCTTCGCCCAATGCAATCTTGATTTTGGTGACGAATCCGTTGGACGCCATGTGCTGGACGGCACTGCAGGTTTCGAAATTGCCGAAGGCGCGCGTGATCGGCATGGCGGGTGTTTTGGATACCGCGCGATTCCGCACCTTCATCGCGATGGAGCTGGGAGTTTCGGTGGAAAACGTGACGGCCATGGTGCTGGGCGGGCATGGCGACACCATGGTTCCGATCGCGCGGCTGACCAGCGTGTCGGGCATTCCGTTGAGCGAACTGCTGGATCAGGCGACGATCGACCGGCTGGTGCAGCGCGCGCGCGATGGCGGCGCCGAAATCGTGAAATACCTGAAGACCGGAAGCGCTTACTATGCTCCTTCGGCGGCGGCGGTGGAAATGGCCGAGTCCATTTTGAAGGACAAGAAGAAGGTGCTGCCGTGCGCTGCGTATCTGGAAGGCGAATACGGGATCAAAGGGCTCTATTGTGGCGTGCCGGTGAAGCTGGGCGCGAAGGGGATCGAGAAAATCTACGAGATCAAGCTGCACGCCGACGAGCAGGCCGCGCTGCAGAAGAGCGCCGCCGCGGTGCAGGAACTGGTGGACGTGATCAAGGCGAAGATGTAGGGGAAGCCTTCGCGTCGGAAGCGATCAATCGCTGGATATCCTCTCGTCCGACTGCAAGCGGGCTGTGGATGAGGCCGTTTGCGGCGACCAAAATTGCCGCAGGCGTGGATGTAACTCCATAGGCATCGGAGAGTTCGAACTCCTGCTGTAGCAGTACTCGCGAGGCATCAAACCCGCTCTGCCTGGCCAGCTTCTCAGCCGCGGCGCCGCGGCTGACAACCACGATATTGAGTGCCTGTGCGTGCTCACGCGCCCAACGGCTGAGATAAGGCCAGAGTGCGCGGCACGGGTCGCAATGCGCGCTGGAGAACACCAGACACACGGTCTTGCCTTGATCCCGGAGCGATTGCAAAGAACATTTCTCGCCCGTTGTGGATTGGACCGCGAACTCAGGGGCAGGCGTTCCAACGCGCAACTCGGGTGCTACGGGGACAACCCTCGGCGGCGGCGCGGGGCGGGGCTGGACGGACCGCCTTTCCGGGGCGGCCTGCGATTCATCCGCATCGTCCTCGTCCCAATCCCATGCAAAGCTGCTCTCCGGCTCCGCTACTTCGCTGCGACGCAGCGCGCGGAAAAACAGGAAGCACAGTACGAATGCGGCGAAAATGAAGGTCCGGCGCTCGTTGTCGCCGGCCGAAGCGAGATGGCTCCAGAGCGACGGGCCGTCTTGGAGCGATCCTTGAAAGATTAGCCAACCAGCGACCGCGCCGAGCAGGCCGTTACGAAGTAACGTTTGCCAGCCAACGGGCGACGATTGCAGTTGGCCGAAGCAATGACAATCCGGCTTGCGCCCGCGCGCCAAGTTGGCGCCGATTCCGATCACGAAGATGCCCAGCAGAGCCAGGGCGGCGCACGCTCCATACCAGGCAGATGCGACCGGAATCAGCGCTAAGGCGACGGCGATCTCGGCCAAGGGAAGCAAAAAACTGAAAAGATGCGCGAGAGCTAGCGGTAGTCCGAAGTCGTGTAAGGCCTTGCTGGCGCCTTTCGGGTCGGCGAGTTTGGAGAGGCCCGCGAGAAAAAATACGGCGGATAGAACAAGCCTGGCGACCAACAGAGCAAGTTGCACGATTCGCGAAGTTCGGGCACGGACGGACTTGGCTGTGCGTGCCGCTCTTCCATCAGTATACGCTGGTGGGACTCGCTGCAAGCCACGGCGTGGGCCCCGGCCATGAGAATCCAGCCTCCCATTCGGAGCTCGGCGCCTACCCCCGCTATACTTAACTTAGATGCATGAAATGGCCGTTTTCTGGCTCCGCATGGCCACGGCGCTGTATGGAGTCGGGTTGCTGCACGTCATGGCGGTTCTGCTCCGCCGCAAAGAGGGGTTCCTTAAACCCGCGCTCTTCGCATTTCTCGTTGCGGCCGTTTTGCACTTCGTTGCGATTGTCGAGCTCTCGGTTGCCATCGGACATTTGCCGGTCGACAGCTTCTTCGAATCCGCAACCGTCTGCGCTTTCCTGATCGCGGTTCTATTTCTGTTCGTCTATTGGCGCTATGACGCGGCCAGCCTGAGCGTCTGCATTTTTCCCCTGGTCTTCGTGCTCACCCAAGTGGGAGCGATGGAGTCGCCCATCTCGGGCTGGCCCAGCACGAACATCCGCTCGCTGCTGCTGGTTCACGTGATGTTGGTCCTGCTGGGCTACGCATCTTTGCTGCTCACGGCCATGGCGTCGCTCTTCTATTTAATTCAGGAGCGCCAGCTCAAGAGGAAAAAGCCGCTCGACCTGCCGGCGTATTTCGCGCAGCTCTTCAAGCGACTGCCGCCGCTCGCCACGCTCGACAATCTCATCACCAACGCCATGAGCTTCGGTTTCGTCTTCATCACGCTGGGCGTGATTGCGGGCAGCACCTGGGCATTCATCGACGCAGGCACCGCCTGGATTCGCGATCCGCGCATCGCGCTCGCGTTCATCACCTGGGGCTTCTATCTGACTATGGTCTTCCTCCGCCAGACCGCCGGATGGCGAGGCCGAAAAGCGGCGCTGATGGCCGTGGCCGTGTTGTGCTGCTCCGGCGTCACCTGGGCAGCGCACGTCGGGCTCCGCTCCTTACTAGCCAAATGAAATTCTCCATCACAGGCGTCAATCACAAGAGCGCACCGGTGGAAGTGCGCGAGCGCCTGGCGTTTGACGATCACGCTTTGTCTGAGGCGCTGCTGGCGCTCAAGGGGCGTCCCGGGTTTTGCGAGGGCATGATTCTTTCCACCTGCAATCGCGTGGAAGTGGCGCTGACGTGCGAGGACAACTCCACGACCGCGGCAGTTGAGGTAGATGAATTTCTGGCCGACACCCGGCAAGTCCAGCGCGAATGGGTGACGCCATATCTTTACCGGTTCGAGGACAGCGAGGCAATCCGGCATCTTGTTCCGCGTAGCGGCCAGCCTGGATTCCATGGTGATCGGCGAGCCGCAGATTCTGGGACAGCTCAAGTCGGCCTATTCGATGGCCAAGGAGCACGGGGCGGTCAGCGGCTTCATGGACACGCTGCTCACGCGCGCATTCAACGTCGCCAAGACGCGTGCGTTCGGAAACCGACATCGGCGAGAATGCCGTATCGGTCAGCTATGCCGCCGTGGAATTGGCGCGGGAAATCTTCGGCTCGCTCGAAGGCAAGAAGATCATGATCGTGGGCGCCGGCAAAATGTCCGAATTGGCCGCGCGTCATCTGCGGCGCAGCGGCGCGGGACAAATCCTGGTCACCAACCGAACGCACGAACGCGCGCTCGAAATGGTGGAGCTGTTCGATGGCAAGCTGGTGGATTACACTCGGTTCTTGTCGGCGCTTCCTGAAGTCGACATCGTAATTTCGTCCAGCGCCGCGCCGCACTTCATCATTTTCCGCGACGACATGAAGAAGGTGCTGGAGGCGCGCCGCAATAAGCCGATGTTCCTGATCGACATCGCGGTGCCCCGCAATATCGAACCCACCGTCAACGAGCTCGACAACGTCTTCCTCTACGACATCGACGACCTGCAGAGGGTGATCGAGACGAATCTCAAAGGACGCATGGACTCGGCCGAGGAAGCCGAAGCGATCGTTCACGAGGAAGTGGAGCGCATGGTGGCGCGGTTGAAGGCGCGCGAAGTGGCGCCCACCATCGTCAAGCTGCAGGAAGAGCTGGAACGAGTGCGGGCCACCGAAGTGGCGCGCATGCGGACCAAACTTGGCGCGCTGACCCCGGAACAGGAACAAGCCATCGACGCGCTGACGAAGAGCATGATGAACAAAGTCGCGCACGGGCCGATCTCTGAAATCCGCCGCCAGGCTTCCCTGCCCGATGGGCACCACCTGATCGCCGCCGTTCGAAAGGTCTTCCGGCTGGATTGACATGTTGACGATCGGTTCGCGGGGTTCTCAACTTGCCCTTTGGCAGGCACATTGGATTCAATCGCGCCTGGAGCAAATGGGCGAGCAGTGCCGCATCGAGATCATTAAGACCACAGGCGACAAGATCACCGACGTCGCCCTTTCGCAAGTAGGCAGCAAAGGTCTTTTCACCAAGGAGATCGAGGAAGCGCTGCTGGCCGGTGCGATCGACGTCGCAGTGCATAGCTTGAAAGACATGCCAACGGAGATCCCGGCGGGGCTGACGCTGGCCGCGATTCCCGAACGCGAGGATCCGCGCGATGCGCTGGTTGGCCGTGCTCTGGAAGATTTGCCCAAAAGCGCTCGCGTGGGCACGGGTTCGTTGCGGCGCTCGGCGCAACTTCGCGCCCGGCGTCCCGATTTGCAGATCGAAGACATCCGCGGCAACGTCGACACGCGCTTGCGCAAATTGGACGAAGGCCGCTACGACGCCATCGTTCTGGCCGCGGCCGGATTGCGCCGGTTGGGATTGGAGAATCGTATCACTGAGGTCTTCAACCCCGGCATCATGTGTCCAGCCGCGGGACAAGGAGCGCTCGCGGTGGAGACTCGCGACGATGGCGGTTCGGCGTTTCACATTGCTCGGCGTTTGGAGCACGCGGAGGTCCGCGCGGCTATAACTGCCGAACGTACGGTGCTCGCGTCGCTCGGTGGCGGATGCCAGGCGCCGGTGGGTTCTTACGCGTACGTCAACGACGCGACGCTGTACGTTATCGGACTCATTATTTCTCCGGATGGCAGCAAGAAGATCCGCCATGCCAAACACGGTCTGGTTGCCGACGCAGCGGCTCTCGGCCGGGCGCTAGCCGAACAACTTCTTTCCGAAGGTGGACAAGAAATTCTCGACGCCGTTTACGCCTCATGAGCAAGGTTTATCTGGTCGGCGCGGGGCCGGGCGATCCCGATCTGATCACCTGGAAAGGCCGCAAGCTTTTGGCGGTTGCGGACTCCATCCTATACGATAACCTGGTCAACGAGCATCTGCTCGATCTTGCGCCGACGAATTGCGAGCGCATTTACGTCGGGAAGAAGAAATCCGTGCATGCTTTTCCGCAGGAAGAAATCTGCGCGATGATGATCGATCGCGCGCGCCGCGGGCTGACGGTCATCCGGCTCAAGGGCGGCGATCCGTTCATCTTCGGCCGGGGCGGAGAAGAAGTGGAAGCTCTGGCGGCGGCCGGCGTTCCGTTCGAAGTGGTTCCTGGCGTCACCTCGCCTTTGGGCATTGCCGCCTATAGCGGCATCCCGCTCACGCATCGTGAGCATACGAAGGTGGTAACGTTTGTAACCGGCCACGATGTGCATGGCATCGATTGGAGCAAGGTCGGCCAATCGGAGACGCTGGTGATCTTTATGGGCATCTTCGCGATTCGCGAAATCGCAGCCGAAATCCAGCGGCACGGACGTTCGGGCGATACTCCGGCGGCCGCGGTTCGTTGGGGAACGCGGCCCGATCAGGAGACCGTTTCGGGAACGCTTGCGACCATAGCGGATCAGATCGAAGCCGCGCATATGAAGCCGCCCGCCACCGTCATCATCGGCGAGGTGGTGGCTCTACGCGACAAGCTGGACTGGTTCGAGCAGCTCCCGCTGTTCGGCAAAACGATTGTGGTGACGCGCGCGCAGGACCAGGCCGCTGAATTGTCCGATCGGCTGCGCGCTCTCGGAGCGGATGCGGTCGAATTACCGGTGATCGCGCTTGAGCCGCCCGCCGATCCCGCGCCGCTCGATCGCGCCATCGAGAATCTCGCGGGCTATGATTGGCTGATTTTTACCAGTGTGAACGGCGTGCGATTCTTTCTCGATCGATTGGACGAATCAAGGCACGATTTGCGATCGCTCAAGGCGCGCATCTGCGCTATCGGGCCTGCGACACGAAAGGCGATCGAGCATCTGCACCTCAAAGTAGATTTGATGCCGGAAGAGTACGTCGCTGAGAGTTTGATCAAGGCGTTTGCTTCGGAATCGCTCGCGGGCAAGAAAGTCCTTCTTCCCCGTGCCGCCGTGGCGCGTGACGTGATCCCGGAGGAACTCGCGAAGCTCGGCGGACACATTGACGTGGTTGAGGCCTATCGAAATGTGGTCCCACAAAACGCCGCAACTCGCGCGGCTGAAATCTTTTCCCGCGAGAAGAAGCCCGATTGGATTACGTTCACCAGCTCATCCACCGTGAAGAATCTCCTCGCGATCGTCGGCCGTGAGGCGCTGGACGGCGTTCGCATCGCTTCAATCGGACCGGTGACCAGTGCAACCCTTTGCTCTCATGGCCTGAAAGTTGATGTGGAGGCCAAGCAGTTCACGCTAGATGGACTAGTGGAAGCGATGCTGGCGTTCACACGGTAGGGCGGACGCCCTCGTCCGCGCCGGACCCCCGGTCCGGCTTATGGAACTTTATTAGGAAAGAGTCGCCGACGAGGGCGTCGGCTGCGGTCCGGGGGGACCGCCCTACTACCAGATGTAGCCTTTAGCTTCATCGCGCCGTTCGTAACTATCCAGCACATGCACCACGCGCAGCTTTTTCAGGCGAGCCGGATTCAGCGCGCCGATCGGAATATAGATGATGCGCCGGTTCAAATGCCCGGCGATCGATCGAAAAATACTGCGCGGCGGTTTGGCGGCGACATAGACCACGAAGCGCTGCTTGGAGTAATCGAGCGCAGCCATCAATAATCGCTCCGGCTTATTCTGCGCGAAATCGTAATCGGGATCGGACCACACATCCAGCATTCGGCGCGGAGGCAGCGCCATGAGAAACCCGCCATATTCGGCGCGGCCAATCCCGGGCCCCACCAGGTGTTCGAATGGACGGGTGGAATAAAACGCCATGTCCGATTCGTTCTGATGCTCGCCCAGCCAGGTGGTCAGGTATTGGTAGCGGTCATCAGGATCTTCGTCGAAAATCACCACGGTCGCGCCGACTTCGCCCGCGATGCGATCCAGTTGGCGCACGTAAATCTTGGCTTCATGCCAGTTGCGGATGGTCTCTCGCAAATCGATGCCATCCAGAATCGATGTCGTAAACGGCTCGGTGCGCGAGCGCTCCTCCGACAGCATGCTCTTGGCCTTGCGCTTCAAGAAACGGCCGTAATCCTCGATCATCAGGTCTTCAGGAGGATAAGAGCAGATGGCCGTGCCGTCGGTTTGCCGCGCCCATTCGCCGTCGAACTTTTCCTTCTTGCGCTCCTTCAAAACTTTCGGAACAAGGCGCTGCTTGGGACGAGGGAGACGCCGCCGCAATCGCAGCTTTTTCGTGTTGTACCAAATCTCGTCGCTCGACAGGTTCACCGTCTCAAGCAAATCGCTGACGGGCTTTTGCGCCGGATAACGATTGGCGGTCTGCCACACTTCGTACGCGTAGTTGTCGTCGACCACGGATCGCGCCGCCACCGCGAGATCGAACACGCCAGCTATAAGATCGCCGTTGATGGACGCCAGGTTGCGAGTGAAACGCGCCATCATGCGGCGCTGCCAGTACTCCACCTTTTCGCCGGTGTTCTTGCCATACTCTTTCTCGGCTTCGCGTAGCAGATCGAACTGGACCTTGGGCCGGTCTATTAACTGGTCAGGCTCCATGCGCGCGCGAAAAGTCTCGTAGCGATCTTGAAGGAACGGGTACTCGATAGTGATCTCGGCCAGGCAATCGGGGTGCGGATTCAAGAGGCGGATCTCGGGCGGACTGGAGTGTTTGGGCGCATCTTGAGGTATTTCCATGGCATCCAGCAGCGGATCGAGCAGATTCAGGGACACCACCGTAAAAACGGACGCCAGAGGATCGGCGCCTTGCAGTTTCCACGCCATGCCGGCTGCATGCGCGTCGATATCTTCGCTGCGAGCCTGCGGATAGACGCGATAAGCCTCGATGTATTTGTTGACGCCGATGTAGCGGATCGAATAGGGATCGGGGTAGGTATCGGGCAGGTGCGGCCGGTCGCCCAAGTCCGGTTCGATGAAAATCACCTCGGCGTCGATTTCCAGACCCGTGCGCACCGCTTCGGTAAACGGATCGCAGGGCTCCACCGGAACATAGATGCCGCGCTCGTCGTCTTGCGGATCCGGATAAAGAATCACCGACATTTCCGGAAGCCGGGCCAGAGCCTGCAAGTAGACATCTTCGAGCGCGCCAGGCAACTCCACGGCGACAATCTTCGGACGGGCGTTCAAGATCGCGCGGCGAACTTCCAGGCCGAACTCGAGCCGCCCCGGAATCACCGGAAAATAAGTGATGTTGCCGCGGCGCAGGCTGGCTGGATCTTCAAGGCCTCTTCGATCAGGATCTTGGGACATACCGCAACGCCTCGTCGCCGAGCGTTTCGAGGATGGCCGTGCGCATCAGAAACCGCTCGTCGGTTTTGCTGGAAAGAGTCTGTCCATTTTCCAGGCTCTTCAGCTTCATGACAAAACGCGCGATGTTGATGCCATCGCGAACCGTATAACGCTCGTCCGCCGCATGCGCCTGCTGGAGAAACTCGGTGACGTAATTCAGGATCTGCTCTTCGGCGAAGGGCACGTTTTCCTTGAGAATTGAGTATTCTTCGTGGCGCTCGGGAAAATCGATGGTCAGCTGCGGCTGCAAGCGCGAGTGGATGTATTCGGGCAGATCGAAGGTGGAGGCGTCATCGTTCATGGTTGCCACCAAGCGGAACAGCGGATGCGCCTTGATCTTGATCCCGGTCACGATGGATTCGACATAGCGGCGGTTATCGAGCAGCGGGGCGAGAGAAGCCCAGCTTTTCTCGCTCATGCGGTTGCCTTCGTCCAGAATCACCACGCCGCCCCGCAGCATCGCCGTGACCAGCGGGGAAGCCACATAGCGCAGCCGGGATTGGCCTTCGATCACCGGCGTGACCAGCAAGTCCTCCGGCCGGGTGTCCACGGTGGCCTGCATGATGTAGACTTCGCGATTGAGGCGCTTGGCCGCCGCGTAGGCAAGCGTGGTCTTCCCCACGCCCGGCTTGCCCAGCAGACGCGGATTCATGGGGACGTCCTGCGCATCCACCACCAGCCAGGCCGCCAGCAACTGGCGCATCACTTCTTCCTGGCCGACCCAAGTAACAGTCAGTTCGTCAGGATGAGCGAGATGCAGCGAAACGCCGTCGATCTCCACTAACATACGTTTGTTATTTTAACTGTTGTTGTCCGCTGCCTGTGGTCGCGGCTCGGTGGAAAAGCTACTTAGGCGGCTACGGCGGCGCTGATTCGCGGCGTTAGTGTGTCCTGATACGCTGCGACGAAGGCCTCCGCCATGGGATGGCAGGCTGGCGAGGAGTAAAGCTGGAAGAAGACGCGATAGGCGCCGGAAGGCAAGAGATTGTGGCAGACGGCCGCCGTGGTGGAAGCGCTGCGCTGGACGCAAGTTGCCGCAATCCAGTCCTACGCTGGAGCAGAACTCAGGCCCGTTCTCAGTAAAGAGTTCCATGTAGTATCCCCACCCTTCGTACTAGGTAAATGTCATTATTAGCCCTGAGGTTTGTTTTTCCTATAGTACCGATGAGTGGTTCTCCCGACTCTTTTGAGGGTATTCAGGGTACACGCGCGGGATGCGATTCGCGCCGGACCGCCCCTAATACCGCTAAAATCGCTAACGAGTACCCTAACATCTTGGACTATTCGAACATCCTGGTCCGCGCCACCAACTGGGTCGGCGACGCGGTGATGTCGCTGCCGGCGCTGACGCGCGATTCGCGCACCGGTTTCCGAAGGCTCGGATCTCGATTTTGGCAAAACCATCGGTCGCAGATCTCTATACCCGTGAATCATTTGCGGATGAAATCATCCTGTATAACTTGCGTCGAGCTGGAGGCATGGGCCGCGAGCTTCGGAGCCGGCAATTTGACTGCGCGATCCTGCTCCAAAACGCCTTCGAGGCCGCCTGGATCGCCTGGCTGGCGAATATTCCCTACCCGCATCGGGTACAAGCGCGATGGGCGGCAACTGCTGCTGACCAACGCCGTGAACGTTCCTAAAGCCGGGCGAAATCCCTAGGCACGAGCGTTTTTACTACCTGGAACTGCTGCGGAGGGCGGGTTTGATCGATTCCCTGCCCGCGAGCGAGTCCATCCGGCTGCAATCTGGAACGGAAGTTCCAGCAGGAAGCGGGTGATCGGAGTGAGCCCTGGCGCGGCTTACGGAACGGCAAAACGCTGGCTTCCGGAGCGATTCGCGGAAGCCGCCGGGTGCGTTGGCTGAGGCTCGGGGGGCCTCCATCGCGCTGTTTGGAACGAAAAGCGAGCGAGCGCTTTGTGAGGAAATCGCTCAGAGCCTCAGCGGGCGCGAGGTGACCAACTACGCCGGCGAGACCACCCTCGCGCAGTTTATCGAGCTGGCCGCCGGCTGCGAGCTGTTCCTGACGAACGATTCCGGATCGATGCATATTGCCTCCGCGCTGGGCGTGCCGACGGTGGCGATCTTTGGGGCGACCGACGATACTACGACCGGCCCCACGGGATCGAACGCCCGCGTGGTGCGGCAGCCGGTGGATTGCAGCCCTTGCCTACTGCGAGAGTGCCCGATCGATCACCGGTGCATGACCAGGGTCAGCACGGAGCGTGTCGTGAACGAGGCGCTCAGTTTGTTAGACGAGGGCTAATTACGGCTGGGCGTAATACCCGGTTCGCGTGCGTGCCGTTAGGCCAGGCTTGTCGACCTTGGTCTCAAGCGCATGGTATTCGTTTGGACCGTCCCCGGGAAGCCCCTCGAAGGTGAGGACGTAAAATGCATTCGCGTCTGCGACCGCGACTGCAATCTCGGCCGCCACATCATTATCCGAATGGGCGACGCGGCCGCCGCTTTGAGTCGCAAGAACCTGCAGTCCTAAATTTCCGATATGGACCTGGGTTGCCTTCTTGACTCCTTTGACGAATTCCTCGTAATAGGTGGTTCGAAGTCCTCCTGCGTCGTTGGTTCCCAGCGGATCGATGCTGTAAAGAGTAATACGGGCGCGTCGCAGCCCGTCTGAAAGAGCAACGATGGTGGAGAAGAGCCCCTGCTGATCCTTGGAAGTCAGCTCCTCGCGGGGGCCGGAGAGAAGCGGCCAACCCGGGCTAATCCAGATCACCAGTTTTCGTCCCGGCCTGGCCGATTCATATTCGGTGAGCTGCTCGAGTGCGCGAAGCGACAACTGAACCCGCTCACTGGCGCCGTAAATTCCTTGTGACCGGCGAATTGTGCGCAGTCCGGATTCGTGCTCGTTTAACTCGGCGATGAGAGCATTGCCATCTCGAGAAGAAAGCTTTCCCATCTCGGCTCCCGAATCGGACAAGAAGACCAAGGATACAGGGCGATCAAGCTGGCCTCCGTTGCGCTTCAGAAACTTTTCGACTTGTTGCCGCTCGGAGGATACGTTGGTGAACGAAGTATTGACTTCGTCCACCAGCAAAACGACACCTACCGGCGGATCGGCGGTCGCGGCGCCACCTTCTATGGAGGCAAAAGACAGAATCTTCTGCGGCTGTTTGTTGTCGAGAAGCGCAAAGTCCTGCTGCTGCAAGCCTGCGACTGGTTTTCCGGATTTATCGGTGACGACGACGTCGAGCGTGATGCTGCGAGTGACGCTGGAAGGGGGCTGCGCAAGTCCCAAGGAAAACGGAAGGCAGGACAAAAAGATGCAAAATCCGTGCCGAGTCGTCATGGCACCTCGCCTAATGGTGTCAATCCCAGAACCTAATGCAGGCGATCGCGGAGCTGATGCAAGTTGGGATCATCGGGATGATCCTGGATCGCGCGGTCGAGTTCGCGGCGGGCATCGTCCACGAGACCCGCGTGCGCGAAGGCGGATGCCAGGTCCAAATGCGATACTCCTCGGGCGACTAAACTGCTAATGTTCTTGGCTGTTGCGGGGTCGACAATTCGAAAGCGGGGCGGCGTGTCGGGAGGTCCGGGCAAAGTGAGACGTTGATTTGTCCGGGTGGCGGTTACCTGCCACTGGTAGTTCACTGCGGACCGTAAATCTTGGTCCGGACGCCATGCTGGCGTTGCGAGTTCAGGGCTTTCTAATGCCAGATCCGATCCCGGTCCGAAGACTTGCACTTTGTACGTCCACCCGTCGCCCGCTTGCGGAGCCCAGCGAAACGTTGGACGCGGATCGAGAACGGCCGTGCCTCGAGGCGACATTTCTCCGCCTTGCGTAGCCCTGGGTTCTCCCATCAAGGTCTGACGCGGCGGATTCAGTTCCTGGACGAATGCCGGCAGTTCGATGCTGGCGACCGTGGCGGGTTTGGAACGCGACTGGAACCAGAGCCATCCAGACAGAAGGGCCACCAAAACCACAGCTGCGGCAGCGGCATAAGGAAGATAGCTTCGCGATTGGGGCTGCTCCTGCGCCGCGACGATCAGGCCTTCGATATCGATGGACTGCGCCAGGCGGCCGCGGCACTCGCCACATTCCTGAATGTGTTGGTGCACAGACTTTAGCTCCGCCGGAGACAGCAGTCCCTGCTCATAGCCAAAGACGAGTTCCGGCGTCAAGTGACGGCTCACGAATTACTCCCCGTGCTCTCAGAGGGTCCGAAAGCGCGCGTATTACGTCCGAGACGCATGCGATTTGCCAGGCGTTTACGTCCGGCCATGCGCAGATTGATTACCTGCTGGCGTGGACAGTTGAGCAGGCGGCCGATGGCATTGTCATCCCAGGGCAGTTCATTCCATATTTTGGCCAATTCGTTCTCGGTCATTCCAAGCCGGTCCGCGATCTCCGGCAAGTTGGCGATGCCGAGCAGGGGAAACATCGACAACACTGAATTGCCTGGTCCATCGCGCAGGTTCAGCAACAGCGCGACACGTTGACCGCGCGGCAGCTCGCCAATCTCCTGCCATAGACGCGCGGCATCCCGCCGCTGATCGATGGAAATGTCCGGGTGAGGCGCGGAAGCGGGAGTGGTCTCAGGATCCAGCGGATCGGAAGAAGCCAGTGGATCGGGTGCAATGCGCCAGATGGTGGCGGCCAGCTCGACCAATGTTTCGAAGGCTATGGGCGCGCCCACGTGTTCCAGGATACGCGTGAGAAGCACGGCCAGATCGCGATCGCCCTGGATTCCAGCCGCCGACTGCGGATACGCTCGCGACATATTTTGCGGCCAGCGCGACAGACCGCAGGAGAATTGGCCCAATTGGAAGGAGGGATCGTGCTGTAGCAAATGACGGATTTGTTTCCGGAGGCGTGCGAGTCCAGGTCGCCGGCGCCGGAAGTAATGATTGCAGGTGTTGATGGCTAAGGACGCCACGTACGCGGAGAACTCGCCAATTCCCCGCCCTTCCGGGTCGGCTTTCATACGTCGCAGGTAGAGTAGCAACTCCAGACGGGCTTCCGAACAAACGTCGTCGATATCATCCCAGGAACCGGCCAGACGGCTTGCGACCACCCTGCGGATCACCGGTTCGGCGTTCTCGATGAGGCCGGCCAGGCATTCCTCTTCCACGTCTTGACGAGCTTGGAGCCAGGGTTCGAGAAGCGCGTCCATGAACACCAAAATTGTAACTGGGCGAGCGAATACGCCGTATAGAACGTTAGTCCTAGGAGGGGTTCGCCGGGCGTCTGATACAATCCGGGCACGGACCCCGGGGATGGAATTGACGGCACGATTATCGCTTTGCGCGGCCCTGTTGTTGTTGTCCGGCCAGATGGTTCCGGCGCAGAATCCGCCGCCGAATGCCAGTGATCTGATCGCCGAGGGCGATCGGCTTACCAAGGACGATCAATATGACAAGGCCATCGCGGCGTTCGAATCCGCCCTTCGTATAACACGCGACAATAAGGATCAAAACAACGAGGCTTTGGCGCTTTACGACCTCAGCTACGTGTACGAATTACGCGCGGAATACGATCTTGCGCGGCGCGCCCTGGACCAGTGTCTGAGCATCCGTCAACAACTGGCCCGACCGAGAGAGATTGGCGTGACACTCAATGCGATCGGAAATATTGTGTTCGCAAGGGGAGCGCACGAGGAAGCTCTGAAAATCTACCGGCAGGCCCTTCCACAGTATGAACAAGGCGGGGACCGCGTCGGCGTTGCGATCGCTCTCAGCAATATCGGGACTGTTTTTCGCACCATGGGCAATTACGAGGAGGCGCTGGACTACTTAGAACGCAGCGAGAAGGAATTCGAGACACTGGGCCGCGATCCGAATAGCGCGACCACGCTCGGCAACATCGCGCAGGCTTATGGATTTCTGGGCGACTATTCCCGCGCGCTCGAATACAATGCAAGAGCCCTCGCTCTTTCTCAAAAACTGGGCGACCGGGGCCTTGTAGCCAAATCGTATAACCTAGACGGAGTTATCCAGAACTGGCGCGGTAGTTATCGCCTCGCATTGGAGTCACTTGAAAAAGCCCTGACGATCCGGCAGGAAATCGGATCCCCTTTGGGCGAAGCCGAAAGCCTGGAAAATATCGGTGAGGTATATCAGTCGCAAGGGGATCATAAACAGGCGATTGAATATTTCACGCGATCCATTTTGATGGCCCGTAATATTCAAAACCAAAGCCTGGAGTGTGACGGGCACCGCAATCGAGGCACCGAATTGCTGGCTCTGCACCGACCTTCTGACGCAATGAAGGAATTTGATCTGGCGTATAAATTGGCCGAGGTGACGTCGGAAAAAGTGAACATGAGCATCTCGCTCGCTCAGATGGGACGCGTCCAATTGCAACTGGGCCACGGCGCCGAGGCGATTCACTTCCTCGATCGGGCGGCCGAGATTCAGACCGCCATGGGTGATCGGCGCGATTTGGCCGACACCAAGGCGCAACTGGCCGACCTGCGGCGTCAACTTGGGAATCCGCGGGAAGCGCTCAACATCGCGCGTGATGCGGAGGAAATAGCCGTCTCCGTCGATCGGCCGGATGCTTTGTGGCGGGCGCAATTGACGGAGGGCCGGGCTCTGCGGAGCATGGGGATGAATAGAGACGCAATGGCTGCACTAGACCGGTCCATTGAAACCATCGAGTCCCTGCACTTGCACGTTGCCGGACCGCCGACCGCGGACTCGGCGTATTTCGCCGACAAGCGAGAACCCTACCGGCAGCGCATGGAGCTGGCATTGGCAGCGGGTGATGTGGCCGGGGCCTTGAGTTTTGAGGAACGGTCGCGAGCTCGTACGCTGGCGCAGATCCTCGAAACTGGCCGCGTCGACATAAAGAAGTCGTTGACGGATCAGGAAAGCAGGCATGAGCGGGAATTGGAAAATCAGCTGGCTTCGTTGAACATTCTCGCGAGCAGTACTTTGGGAAAGCCGTCGCCCGAAGAATCCGCGGTCCTGCGAAACAGACTGGAGCGGAAGCGGAGTGACTGGGAGTCGTTTCGGACAGAACTCTACGCTGCTCACCCGGAGCTAGCGGCACAGCGCGGCGAATCCCGCGTTGTCGGTCACGCAGACATGCAGCGCCTGGCAGTGCAGACTCACGCGCTCATTATGGTTTATGCGGTGACGCGTCGGGTGACGTACCTGTTTGTCCTGTCTCCCTCCGGCAAGCCTCGGGTGTTCCCCATTCGAGTGACGGCTGGACGCTTGCGCACTCTGAGCGGCGAATTCCACAGGCAACTTGCTTCCCAGGATCTGGCCTTCAGCCCGAACGCGCGGGAGCTCTTCAAACTGCTGCTCGGGCCCGTCGCCGGCGAACTGAGCCGGAACCCCGGGCTGATCGTCCTGCCGGACGGACCGCTTTGGGATGTGCCGTTTCAAGCTCTCCAGCCGCAGCCCAAACATTTCCTGATCGAAGACGCAACGATTTCCTATGCGCCATCACTCACCGTATTGCAAGAAACGTTCAACGCATCGAAAGATGAACAAACCGGTACGCCGGGACTGCTGGCGCTGGGGGATCCGGTGACGCACTCCGCCGAAACACTTCCCGAAGCGGAAAGACAGGTGCGCGAGCTACAAAAGCTATACGGCGAAAGTCGAAGCCGCGTTCTCACCGGTGCAGCCGCGACCGAAGATGCGTTTAAAGCGGAGGCGGGAAAGTATCGGGTGGTGCATTTGGCCTCGCATGCCATGCTGGACGACGCAAGCCCGATGTACTCGTACATACTTCTTGCAAAAAACGGAGCGAGCGCGGAAGACGGAAGGCTGGAAGCGCGCGAAATGATGGATCTCACTCTGCACGCCAACATGGTGGTGCTTTCTGCATGCGACACGGCCCGTGGCGAAGCACCGGCGGGCGAAGGAATCACCGGGATGCTTTGGGCGACGTTTATCGCCGGCTCACGAACCACCGTTGCGAGCTTGTGGCGAGTGGAATCAGCCAGCACATCCGAGTTGATGATCGAATTTCACCGGCAGTGGCTGCAGAACCGCCGGGGCGCGGGCGTTCTGGCCAAGGCTTCGGCCATGCGCGCCGCGGCGCGAAAGCTAATCGGCTCCGAACGGTACTCCCATCCTTTCTATTGGGCCGGTTTTATTGTGGCCGGTAGTCCAGAATAGTTGCCGGCAGTCCAGAGCCAAGGTAATACGGCGTAGGGAGGTTCCTCTCAGCGAGTGAATCGGAGGAACCAATGAAGTTAGTTCGAATAGCGAGCGCGGGGCTGGTACTGGCCATCGCGGCCGGAAGCGCTGTGGCCAGCCCCTACATTTACGAGGGCTTTAACTATACGCCCGGGCAGCAGTTGGACCTGCTCAACGGGGGAACCAATTTTGCAAATGTTTGGCAGGCCGCAAAGCCGGTTTACACCATCCAGAGCGGCAGCCTGTCGTATGAGGACCTGGCCACCAGCGGCAACTCCGCCACGTTTTCCGAATCGAACCTGGCGGTCTCTGAAGCGAGCCGATCCGTTCTCGGGAAAGGGCTGGGCAACGATGGAACTACGTCGTGGGTCAGCTTCCTGATGGATCCCGGCGCGCTTGCGACGGACGGAGTCATGCAGTTCAGCATCGAAGATATGAGTGTTGGGATGACGAATACAAATCTAGGCTACTACGCGGTAGGAGCGGGCTCGGCAGTAGATAGTTCCACCGTGCCAATCGTGGCGGACCAAACCGTCTTCGTCGCCATCAAAATGCAGTTCAATTCCGATCCGAAGGGTATGGACACCGCGACGGTCTACTTCGATCCGACGCCAGGCCTCGCGGCGCCCGACGTTGCTGGCCTTACGTGGAACGAGAATTTCTCGTCCAGTATTGCAGATTTGTTCTTCGATGCAGCGGACACGCAAAGTTACAGCTTCGACGAGATCCGGATCGGGGACACCTACGCGGATGTTTCGCCAGTGAATGTGGCATCCACGCCAGAACCGAGTTTCATTTGGCTCAGTGGGGTTGCGATGTTGGGTTTGTTCGGATGGAATGCGTTCTCAAGGGGGCGAAGAAAGGCCAACGCCCCTACGATCGGATAGCTGATCAGCGCGCGGGTTCTGGCTGCTCGGTTGCCGTCGCCGCGGCAGCCGAGGGCATCGCTCCTTTGAGGACATCGTTTGCGAAGAAGAATTTTCCGTCGCTCGGCACCATCATGATCTGGACCTTGTCCGACAGCTTCTCGGCGATGATTTTCTGTATCAGCATCGGATAGTCTTTCAGGGCCACGCCTTCCAGGTGCATCTTGTCGGCATCCGCCTTGGAGAGCAACTGCAGGCGATCGAGATCGGCCGCGGTCATCAGCTTGCGGCGCTCCAGCTCCGCCTTGCCGTCGATCACCTTGGCCTCGGCCTGCGCCTGCGCCTGTTGTACGGTGGCTTCTTTGCGAGCCGCCGCCTCCAGGCGAGTCTGCTGGATCTGCTTTTCTTTGAGCGGCAGCGTGTACTGCATGGCGTCCGACTGCGCTTTGGCCTGCAGCACCGTCACCTGCGCCTGGGCCTCGGCGTTCTTTATGTCGCGAGCCTTCTGTGCCTCGGCCTCCAGTTCGGCGGCGCGAACCTCCTTCTGCTTCACGTCCAACTCCACACCCATCCGGTCATTCTCCTGCTCCTTGAGCAGAACGCCTTCCAACCCCTTGGCATATTCAGCGGGAAGCTGAATGTCGCGCAGGATCACTTCCTTGACGATCACGGCGTCGGGCGCCAGCTTTTGCGTTATGGCAGTTGCCGCGGCGCGCCGGATTTCCTCGCGTTTGGTGGCGAACAACTCGCGGACCAGGTAGCGCGGCGTCAGATCGCGAAAAGCGCTGGCGACGATCGGCGGGACCAACTCTTTTTCCACGGGCTGCGGCAAGTTGGAATGGATATATGCCAGGCGATGCGGATCCAGGCGAAACCGCACGGTGACGGCCAGCCCCAGCTCCAGGCCCTCCCTGGTTTGGACGCGCAGCGAGTCGTGAGTCTTTGAGTCGGCCAACATCGTGGTCTCAAACATTTGATCGCGCAGGTCGTAAACTTCCACCCGTTGAACCAGGGGAAGCACAAAGTGCAGCCCCGGATACAGCGTGTCCGGGAGCGTCCCGGAGACTTGGCTGACCCGTACTCCCGCCATTCCGGCAGGAACCACAGCGATGCTGAGACCGGCCAGCAGGGGAATCAAACCGAGCAATGCTACACGGCCCGCTGGCCGCCAATGCAATTGCGCCAACGATAGGCTATCCTGGCGATACATTTTCACCAAATCAAGGGCCAACATTGCCGCAGCCGCCGCGAGCACGCTGGATCCGAAGAACTGAAGCAGATACTTAAGAGCGATCATTCGTCTCTCCTCATGGCTCACGCGTAAGCAGTTTTCGTGCCGCGCATGAAAAGGTCGAAAAGGGGCGTTTGTGGAATGGAACGCGTGTCAGTTTTGAGGCGACGCGTGTTCGGCGGTAGACAAAGATTCAGTGCCGGCCAAGCCCAACTCGGCGGCGCGCTGCTTCATTGCTTCGATGCAGAATTCGATGTGCTGATCGAGATCCACGTTCAGTTCGGCAGCGCCGTTGGTAATATCGTCGCGATTCACCGAGCGGGCGAAGGCTTTGTCCTTGAGCTTCTTCCGCACCGACTTCACGTCTACCTCGTGAATGCTCCGGCCGGGCTTTACGTAAGAGCAGGCGGTGAGAAAACCCGCCAACTCATCGCAGGCGAACAAAGTTTTCTCGAGGGGCGATTCGCGCGGCACGCCGCTGAAATCGGCATGCGACAGAATCGCGCGGCGGATCTCGGGGTCCACGCCGCGTTCGGCCAGGATAGGCTCGCCCTTCATGGGATGGTCAGGCACCGTGGGATGAATCTCCCAGTCGAAATCATGCAGCAGCGCGGTGAGCGACCACTTGGCTTCATCCTCGCCGAACTTGCGCGCATAGGCCGCCACGCAGGTTTCCACCGCCAGCGCATGCCGCCGCAAGCCGTCCGACTTGGTGAATTCGCACAGCAGCTCCCAGGCCTGTTCGCGCGTCATTTCACCATGGTAACGGAGCCGCGTGATATATTGAAATCGCAGCACGGATGGGCCTGTGGCGCAGTTGGGAGCGCGCTTCCATGGCATGGAAGAGGTCGTCGGTTCGAACCCGACCAGGTCCACCAATCACTGAACCCCATTCGTTCGCGCCGCCGTAGCAAAACCACGCCGATAACCGTCAGGAGGCGACGTGAATTTCCAGATTTCAGTCGCGACGTCACCGAACAACTGGTCGCGACGCCCGAACCAGCTCCGCTGGCACCGTTGGTTGCCGGCTTGGCCATCTTGGCCTTCGTTTACCGAGGCCCTGAATCGTGGTTCGAATCCATGTCGGGGAGCCACACTTTAGAATCAGCAAATTACAGAAACCATCTGGTTGGTTTGTACGATTTTTGTACGGGGAGCATTTTGCTCAGCTCGTAAATTGTTACTTCGAGGCAAGTAATGTTTATGCATGGATTCGAGGCATGTAAATCCATGCCCCCGGAGCCAGACTCGTGGGCAACGAACTTTGGAAATTCTCCACCGTCCCTGTCAGTTGCCATGGGCAGTTCCTCAGTGAATCATTTCCGATAACCCGTCAGCCGCGCCGCGGATGGAGCACCAAGTCGGCCGCTTCCTCAGCATCTTTGAGGAGCGTCTTGCGCGGCATACCTATCTGCGCACGCATCGTAAGGCCACGAGCAAAATCCGTGACTTGGATCGCGCGTTCGGACGACCGGAAAGTCGGACGGGATTTCGCCCGCGCTGATCGCGTCCCGGAAACGGCGCTCCACCAGCGCCGCGCCGCCCGCGACCGCGTTCTGTAGGAACCGCTGAACCTCAGCGTCCTCCACAAGCGGCGCGATGCACACCATCAGGCAGCCCCGGGCGGACCCTTTCTCGGTCGCACTTTCGACGGCGTACCTCAGAAAGCCCGCGATCGAGTCGCGAAGATTCTGTGGCGAGAGGAGTGCCTTCGCCGCTGACGCGCCCTTCCGTTCCGCGTACGCCCTAAGGACGCGCAAGAATATCGCCCGCTTATCCCCAAAGACGGCATACAGGCTCGGCCGCCCCACGCCCATCCCGGCGACGAGATCGTCAATCGTCACGCCGTCGTAGCCTTTCGACCAGAACACCTGAGTCGCCTTTTCCAGCGCCCCGGTCTCGTCGAAGCTACGCGGCCGTCCACGCGGCTTACGGGTATTCTGAACCATTCAGTTCAAAACTCCTTGACAACTTCCATCTTACCAGTGAATATATAACTGAATAGTTCAAAATTAGCAAGTGTCCCGGTCTCGCGGGGCTTCATGACTCAACATTTACCACGGAGATCCCCATGGAACATTCGATCGCTCTCGTCACTGGCGCCACGTCCGGGCTCGGTCAGGCAGCAGCCCGCCTTCTTGCCGAAGAGGGCTGGAGCGAGATCATCGTCACCGGCCGCAGCCTGGCCTCGGCCCAGAAAGCGGCCGCACAGCTTGCCGCTGACACCAAACTAAATATCTTCACGCCGCTGGAGCTCGATCTGGACAAGCCGTCCAGCGTCCAGTCCGCGCTCGCCGAGCTCGTCAAGCGAGGTCGGCCGGTCGATTTCCTGCTGCTCAATGCAGGGATAGTCCCGGGCAAGAAGCGCATGATCACTGCGGCGGGCGTCGAGGCTTCTCAGGCCCCGTTGATCGGCCATCACCAACTGACTGTCGGGTTACTCGGCGCCAGCCTGCTGAGCCCCAACGCGCGAATTATTATCGCCGGCGCTGAACCTGCCCGCGGGGACGTGCCCATGTTCAGCCTCACCAACGTGATAGCCCTCGCGACCGCGCGTTATCAGGGTGACCGAAGCGCCGCGGTGGAAGCCGTGCTGCGCAACGGGCCGAACGTAAAGTACCAGGCCAACCGGGCATACGCCGACGCGAAACTCATTGTCGCTTGGTGGGCTGCGGCGTTGGCGCGCCGGCTCCCTTCCGGCATGGCGGTGTACGCCGTCGCGCCCGGCAGCGCGCCGGACACCAAAGCGTCGCGAAACGCTCCCGCGGTGTTGAAGTACCTGTTTATCCCGATCGTGAAGCTCATTCCCGGGATGACCCAGACTCCTGAGATCGCCGCCCGTCGGTATATCCAAGCATCGAAGTTCGGAACCGACCTCTCGGGGCAATTCTTCGCCTCGGCGCCCAAGAAGCTCACCGGCCCGATCGAGGCGATGCGCCAGCCGCACATTCACGATCGCGACAACCAGGAAGCAGCGTGGAAGGCCGTCGTTAAGGTCTCTGGCTCCGACTTTTCCTCCAAGCAGCCTTGACCGCGGTGTCCTGAAGGAGCGCTGATCGGCGCGCCACCGGATGCAAAAGATCATCGCCACTTCCCGCACTTGGAAGCACGGCGATGGAAACAAAAACACTATTTCACAAGGAGAAATACACATGAAACGGTACGAAGGTAAAAAGGTGGTCATCATCGGCGGCACGAGCGGCATGGGGCTTGCGACGGCGAAGATGCTGCTTGACGGAGGCTCGCGCGTTCTCGTGACGGGCCGTTCGAAGGAAGGCCTGGAATCCGCGCAGAAAGAGCTTGGGAATGACGCCATCGTGATTTCGAGCGACGCGCGGTCGCTGACGGACCTCGACGCACTCGCCTCCCGGGCGAAGGCCGAGTTCGGCACTCTCGACCTGCTCTTCGTCAACGCCGGATTCAGCATCCGAGCGCCTCTGGAGAGCATCACCGAGGCCATCTAGGATGAGATGTTCAACCTGAACGCCAAGGGACCGCTTTTCGCGGTGCAGAAGTTCGCGACGCTGATAAACCGGGGAGGGTCTGTCGTCCTCACGACTTCGATCGCCAACGTCAAGGGGATGCCCGGTCAGCTTGCATATGGAGCGGCCAAGGCTGCGCTGCGATCCATTGCTCGGACGCTCGCCGCCGAGTTGCTTCCTCAGGAGATTCGTGTCAACGCGGTGACGCCCGGTCCCATCGACACGCCGATCCTCGGCAAAGTGTTTCCCGATAAGGACGCGGCCGCCCAGATCAGGGAGAAGATGACCGGCATGGTTCCCATGAAGCGCTGGGGACAGTCGGAGGAAATCGCGAAAGCCGTCCTCTTCCTCGCGTTCGATGCGACCTTCACGACGGGCGCAGAACTGCCGGTTGACGGGGGTTGGTCGCAGCTCTGAACGCGGTCGGGGCCGCCGCGATTCGTTGGATAACTACCCCCCGTTCGCCTGTGGCCCTTAAAGCGCTTTTTAAAGGAGGAGCAACAAGATGCACAACCTGGTAGTGGCCTGTTTGGTCGTTGCTTATCTCGCAGCTAACCTATACGCCATCGTGACGATGCGGGTGTTTGACTTGGCCCGTTCGCGCAAGCATCTCCTACTTCATGGTGTCCCCTTCATATTGTGGGGCTCTCTCATCCTGTTGGGATGCAAGCTTATGGATATCATGCGCCGATTTGATGAGTGGGCTGACTGATCGCCCAAAAGGCACGGACGAAGAGAGCGCCCGAAACATTAGCTTTGTACCATGTCGGGCATTCAATCGCCGATTTAATTCACTACCTTGTCTTCTTGACGTCGCTGCTCGGCCGGTTTGTCAGGATGGCGCTCGTAATAAGGTGAAAGAGATTATCGGCCCGTGACGCGAATACGGGTTGCCCGGCGAGCCAGGCGAGCGCCGACATCAGGGCGAACAGGTCGGCCCCGTTCATATCGGCGCGCGCCGTGCCCTTGGCTTGAGCACGGAGCAGTAATCGCGCGCCCGCTGCCCACAACGCTGTGCTTGAGGCGTGAAGCGCGGAGTCCGGGTCCGCGTGGGCGCTCGCCATCAAGGCGCAAACGCCGCTGTAGGTATGGGTGAATGCCACCGCTTCGCGAAACCAGGACACGAGTGCTTCGTCAGGTGGACTCGACGTTTCAAGTTCGGCGGCCTGCTGCGTCAGTGCGTCCGCATTCGTACGCAGCAACGCATCGAACAGGGCTTCTCGCGTTGGGAAATGGCGTAACAGTGTGGCCAACCCGACGTTGGCCCGGCGGGCGATATCTCGCATGGACGCGTCGGCACCATGGTCGGTGACGACCTCGCGCGCGACCGCTAGTAGATGGCTGTAATTTTTTCTGGCGTCGGCTCGCATCAATGTCCCTTGACAATCGGATCACTGATCCATATATAATGAACATATATGGATCAGTGATCCACTTATAGCACATTTGTGCAAATGGGAACAGAGGCGCATTACGACGCCACAAAGGAGAAGTTATGGGAAAGCTACACGGTAAGGTTGGGGTCATCACAGGCGGCAATAGTGGGATAGGCTTGGCTACAGCCAAGCGCTTCGTGGAAGAAGGCGCACACGTTGTGATTACTGGCCGTCGAGAGAAAGAGCTGAAAGAGGCCGCAGCCTTGATCGGAAGAAACGTCACGACGGTCACGGGCGACATAACGCGCCTAGAGGATTTGGACAGGCTCTATGCCGTTGTGAAAGAGAAACACGGGCACATCGACGCACTCTTCGCAAATGCCGGCTGGGGTGAAGTCGCACCAATTACAGCGGCTACCGAAGCTCATTTCGACAAAACCTTCGATTTAAATGCGAAGGGAACATTCTTCACAGTGCAGAAGGCCATTCCCCTCTTCAAAGATGGGGGTTCGATCATCCTGAACACTTCGGTCTCGAACGTAATGGGATTGCCAATGTTTGCTGTCTATGCCGCCAGTAAGGCGGCGGTGCGCAGTTTCGTGCGTGGCTGGGCCGCGGAGCTAAAAGACCGCAACATCCGCGTGAATGCGGTAAGCCCCGGCCCGATCGAAACTCCGGCACTTGAGAAAGCGGGCCTCACTCCTGAGCAGGCAGAACAGGCGGCGGCTGGGTTCGTCACGAAGGTTCCGCTTGGTCGCAGAGGTAAGCCTGAAGAAATTGCGGCTGCCGTCGTGTTCCTCGCCTCTAATGAAAGTTCTTACATTACCGGCGTGGAGCTCGCCGTCGATGGAGGCATGGCGCAGGTCTAATCACGGCACGGTCCTGCGGCTGGCCATCCAGCCCCGCCAGTCGCGGGATCACGCTTCTCAAACTTTAGTTCTAACGCAAGATTGGAGAAACATTATGAGCTATGCGATTGTAGGATTCGGTAAGATCGGCCAGGCCCTCGCCCACGCCTTCGCCCGTAGAAACATTGACGTGACCGTCGCGAGCCGTCGGCCACCTGAGGCGTTGGCGCCGCAGGCTCTGGCGATTGGACCCACGGTCGTCGCCAAGTCGTTGCAGGATGCACTCGTCGAGGCCGACACAATCTTCTTGGCGGTCCCGTTCGGGGAGCACCGCGAGGTTGCGAAGGTCCTGCCGAGTTGGGAAGGCAAGACGGTCATCGACGCGACGAACGCGTTTGGAGTTCTCCCTGAAGAGCTGGACGGTCTCCCGTCCTCCGCCTTCGTTGCGAAGTCCTTCACCGGTGCCAAGCTCGTGAAAGGTTTTAACCACTTGGGCGCGGCCATCCTAGCGACCGATCCGGTCGCCGCGGGCAGCCACCGGATCGTCTTTCTGTCGAGCGATGAGGAGGACGCAATCGCCCCCGTGGCGGATTTGGCCAAACAACTCGGGTTCGCACCCGTCGAGCTGGGAAAGTTCGACGAGGGTGGCGCGCTGGTGCACGCACGCGGACGCACTTGGGGTAAGCTTATCTTCCAGGATTTGTTAAAGCGGGAGCAGTAATCCTCCCGGGCGAAATCGACCACGCGATCCGCATGCTGCGATGCACGATCCACGGTTACGCGGCGCTGCAGTCCGCCGACGGCTTTCAGTGGAGCAACGACCCGAACGAGAGCGTCGCCTGGATGATCAGGTTTTTCGACGCGGGGCTGACCGCAGTGGGAAAGAAGCCGACTCGTCGATAGGGGTCGAGGACGCCGAATCTTTTCGGAAGAAGTGATCGTCCCAAAGGCGGAGGAACTTTTTTTGTACAGATTTTGTACAGCGAACCTGCTTTTGATGCTTTTTGCAACATTAGTGACTTTGTAGAATCAATAAGTTGCGATACTTCAGAATCTAGCGTCAAGGATGATTATTCTCCGGCCGACAAACCTGCACTGGATAAACGGCTCGTTAGACGATACCGCGGATCTTTGCGCGCACTCCGCTGTAGACTTTCGCATCGGAGACTCAGTCCTGATGAAACCGAGCGACGGTGATTGGACCGTCAGCGCCGCAGCCCTGTATCTCCTGCGGACGTTATCGCAGGCGCACACGAAGCAGAAGCCCATAACGGAGTTCCTCTTCCCCTGCTGCGGTAACGGCATCTTTGAGGTCCTGGGTCAGGATGACGTTCAGATTGTCGGCTGTAACTCAGGGATCGACTTCGAAGTTCTGCGCGCCGACGACGAGGTCATCTTGACCTTTCAAGGTGGAACTCAGTTTCAGATCGCCCTCTCAGAATGGCGGAGGGCGGTGTGCAACTTTTCCGATTCGGTTCGAGCCTTTTACTCGGCGTGCTCGCCGAAAGAACCTGAAGATGATTGGGAGCGAAGGAGCTTTCATAAATTCTTAGCGGAGTGGTCCCGCCGTAGATCAATGGTGGACGCTGCCTGAAAATAGCGGCGGAATCTCGTTTTCCGACAAAACTGAATGTACCGATTTTGTATACGCGCACCTTGACTTGTATCTCAAGCGTGTATAAAATTCTATACATGCCGGCTGTATGGATGATGAAAAATAGATCCTTTGGGTAGGGTCTGCCTACGGCGATCTGCTGGCATTCCCAAAAGACGCCCGGAAGGAAGCGGGGTTCCAGTTGGGGAAAGTCCAGGCCGGACTTGATCCTGCCGACTGGAAGCCGTTCGATGAGGTGGGGGCGGGCACAAGGGAGATTCGGATCAGGGAGGCAAGTGGTGTTTACCGCGTGATGTACGTTGCCAAGTTCGAGGAAGCAGTCTACGTCCTGCATTGCTTCCAGAAGAAAACTCAGGTGACAAGTAGGCAGGACAGGGTAATTGCCGCCGCCCGCTATCGCGCCGTCGTCAACACAAGGAAGGAAAAACAATGAAGATCGATACCAAGATCCGCCATGTGACCAAGCCGGGAGCGAACCTATTCTTGGAACTAGGTTTTACCCCGGAAGAGGCCAGACGGCTACAGGCTGCGTCTCGAAAACAGATCAACGACACGCGGCTGCTAAAGCAGCAACTGATGGAAGAGCTGTCTGTCTGGATTGCGAAACATCATTTAAAGCAGACTGAGGCGGCCGAGATTCTGATGGTCTCGCGACCCCGTGTGTCCGACGTGGTCAACAAAAAAACGGCTAAGTTCACCATCGATACGCTTGTGGAAATGCTCAGCCGTGTCGGCAAGCCGGTCAAGCTCGCTATCAGTTGAGACAGGTGATTGGTGTGGCGCTGACTCGCTTCCAATAGCTCTATCGTAATCAGCATCTTACGGCCGGAGAGTTGCTTGCGAAACCGTGTACTTGGGGAGCCAAAGCTTTCAAAGACATAAACTCTGCAGCTCCGCTCCATCTCTGGCGCCACATCCAGAACAACGGCTACTACGGAGCATTGGAGTATAATCAACGGCCATGAAGGCCTGGTGGCGCGTGGCCGGTGCGGTCGTCATCGCATATCTTGCACTGCTCGCCGTCGCTAGAATTTCATCAGGCGCCTACATCTCCGCCGACGATTGGAAACGAAGTAAGTTCCTGAGCACATATAATCCGGTTCCTTTTTTGAGCCCCTTTCGGGCGGGCTGCCAACCGTTGGATACCTTGGTCGGCGCCTCCGCGGCAGCAGGTTACAGGCGATTTCGCGCTGGAAGCACCAACGTGCGGTTCTCCCGGACGATTCAGCCGGATCTGTGCAACATAGACCGTCCTTCTTCCATGTTGACCGGGCTGCAGCAGAACCTGGTTTCAGCGCTTGGCCCCGCTGGCTGCGAAGTCTTATCGGATTCGCTCTCTCTCGACCAGGGGATCCGAATATATTATCGATGCGGTACTCGAACCAACGGTCTCGTTACGGCCAGCCCTCCAAAATCCCGCACTGACGGGCGGCCGACGGTCAATATACAAATTGATGAGCAGTGGTCTGTTCGAAGTAGTTCATGACGAGTGATTCGTAGAACTTCACCTCGATCTTTTCATCTGGCCAAGAAACACGATGGCGCCGAGACCCATCAGGGCAAGCCACGGCGATGCCGGTTCTGGAGTGACGACAGCGGTAAATGCGTTGTTTGATGTCATCGTTATAGTCAGCAGCCCTTGACTCGTGGGGACGTTCTGGAAGTTTTCGAAGAGGTTGGGAACGAAAGGGAATCCACCCGTTACGGGACCGATGGAGTTCTGGAATTGGTAGGATTCAAGCCCCGCGAAAAGACGAGTGAAAGCTAGAATTTCAGTGTTCAGCGTGGCATCGTTAAAGATGATGTCTCCAGAGCCCTCGGGGTCCGCCCATGAAGTTGCATCTGTGAAGATAGCAGGCGAGAATCCTGTGATGTCGATGGTGGCACCGATAGCAGGAAGGTTGTCGATGGGGCCGGGCGTGACGAAGACGGAACTTGTATCGCCGGTTGAAGTGACCGTGAACGAAGCGTCGGTGAACGAAGTCGTGCCCAGGGTGCCTGTGGCATCGCCCGAAAACGTTAAGGTGATTGGATTACCAAACGCGGCCGCCGCCGTGAATCCAAGGAATAATACAAAAATCGATGGAGGTTTCATAGTTCGCGCTCCCGCCACCGTAGCAGAACCACGCCGATGACCGCAAGGAAGCATGCCAGCGTCGGGAAGGTTGAAGGCTCTGGGGTGGTGGTAACCGGAGTGAGAGTCACTTGGCCCGCGATATTCGTTACCTGGGATATAGCGCCGGCTGTAATGTCGAAGAAGCCGGATGTCATGACGCCGCCTGTGAATCCCACGAAGCCCGTTCCGGTGGAATATTCCAGAACCAGGATACAGGCGGCGGGGGCGTCTGCAGGGCATTGTGGCCCCGGCCCTGGATCCACCCCCTCCCAGTAATACTCTACTGGTACGTTCGGGCTTGGTTTGTCGAAGATGCCGCCGAGGTCGAAATTATCGAAGGTTACAGTGTCGCCTCCGTAGAGGCCGCCTGTGAGTACCAGAGTTAGGGCCGAGTCGGTCGCAAATCCAGTCGACGGATCGATGGTGACGCTACTCCCGGTCTGAAATGTCGCGCTGCCGTTATCTCCGTCAATGTTGCTGAAAGATCCCGATATCGAGAAAATCTCATCGGCAAAGGCGATCGACGGCGAGGCTAAACTCGCCAGACTCGCTATAGCCAGAAGTGTCAGGTGTGTGCTGACGGCCATCGTCAGATTTCTCCTTCCGCATCGATGAAGTGCCATGGGCAATGAAAACATGGGATACCGCGTCGAGTCCTGAATACGGCGGTTAATAAATTTGAAGAGATCTTAAGACGCGACTAAGCCCATGGAGATAAAAGACTTGGGTCAGTCCGCCAATTTACTGAAGCGTGACGGTCAGGTCTTCGATCGCCGCTGCGATCGGGCGCTTCAGCCTGAGGCTGTTCTTGTTGGCGTACATCCGGCGGTCCGCCTCCGCCAGAAGTTCGTCGGCGGTATTGCCATCGACAGGCCAGGACGCCACGCCAACACTGGCCGAGATGAGATCTTCACCGCAAACCGCCCAGCCAACTTCACACGCCAGCTCCGACAGCGCCAGGATCTTGTCGCCGACTATATCCGCCTTCATGCCCGGCAGCACGAGAACAAATTCGTCTCCGCCGAAGCGCGCGGTGACGTCGTAGTCGCGATTGATCTTGGTCAATCCATTTGCAAAGGCCTGTAGGACTCTGTTTCCGGCATTGTGACCGAACCGGTCGTTGACTTCTTTGAAGCGATCCAGATCGCAGACCATCACCGTGAGCGGCGAACGCTGCGCTTCCGCGCGCGAGAGCTCGTGATTCAGGCGCTCAAACAATGCCCGCGTGTTCGGCAGGCCAGTGAGATAATCGGTGGTCGCGGACGCTTCCAAGGCGCGATATTTCAGCGCATTCTCGAGCGAGAGACCAATCTTCGAACTGATGCCCGAGAGAATCCGCAGATGGTCCGGCGCGAAGGCATCCGCATCGGCGCGATACAGAGTGAGCACGCCGACGGTGTTTTCCTGGCCGGCCAGAGGGACCGACAAGGCGGATCGCAGCAAGCTGAATTTCTTCGGGTCGTTGAGATAGCCGGGTTCGACGGAAGGATTGCCGTTCAGAATCGGCTGATCATGTTTGGCAACCCAACCCGACAGCCCTTCTCCGAGCGGAATCTGCAGGGACGAAAACAGCATGCGATCCCGGCCGTCCACATAAACCGGCCTCAGCAGATCGTCCTTGCGTTCATAGACCGCAATGGAATCGCAGGGAATCAGCTGCGTCAGCCGCGAGCTCAAGACCGACAGCATTTCCGCCATGCCGAGCGAGTTTCCTAACTCTGACACGAGTTCCAGGGTATATTGAGCTTCTCTGCCCGCAGCCGCGATCTGCGAGTGGAAATCGCGCTGGGCGCCTTCGCTGGCCGTGGATGCGAATCCGGCTCCCGGCGCTTTGCCGCGCTCGATTCTGGCGTCAACCGACAGCTTCGATGCGGGCTTGTTCAGCCGAACCGCTTCCTCCTCCAGTTCGCGATAGCGCCGGGCCAAAATCTGGACCACCCGCGGATCGTAACTCTTGCCGGATTCGTCCTCCACTACCGCCATGGCCTGATCCAGCGGCAACGCCCGGCGGTACTGCCGGTCGGACGCCAGGGCGTCCAGGCAATCGACAGCGGAGAGGATGCGCGCGCCCAATGGTATCTGCTCTCCCGCCAGACCGTAGGGATATCCGTTCCCGTCCCATTTTTCATGGTGCGCCTTCACAATGGGCGCGACTGAGTAAGGAAAATTCACCTGCTCCAGAATTTCGGCTCCCACCACGGGATGAATTTTCATCTTCTCGAATTCCTGTGGCGTCAGCTTGCCCGGCTTGGTGATAATATGTTCCGGCACAGCCAGCTTGCCGATATCGTGCAGCAAAGAGGCCGCCCGCAATCCGTTGAGCTCGGCTTCCGAAAGGCCCATTTCCTTGCCGATCTCAAGCGCATAGTGCTGAACGCGGCGCAGGTGATCGCGGGTGGTCTGATCCTTGGCTTCAATCGCCAGAGCGAGCGTCTCAATAGTGCGCAGGTGCAGCGCGTTCATCTCTTCGACGTGCTCTTTCTCCTGCTGAACGCGATCCTTTTCAGTCTCCAACCGGCCGATGTACAGACGGTACGAGCGATACACCACCCAGGCCACCGGCATCGCCATCAGTGTGAACTCCCAGCCCAGGTTCTGATTCACCCAGTGCAAGACGCAGACCAGCGTCGCGCCCACCAGGTAGTAGGGGAGGGCCCAGAAATAGCACTCCCGCCAGACACGATACAGATTGCGCTCTTCCGTCATCGCGATGGCGCAGGCAATGGGAAACGTATTCGCGATAAAGTAACCCACCGTCGCGAACAAAAGCCGGAAGGGCAGACTGAGTCCCATGGCGTCGGCCGACCGCAGCGCCGCTTCGGCGAACTGGATGGCGATGGCAATCGCGGCCAGATTAAACAGCACCTGGTGCAGCGGCGGACGTTTCTTGGCGTGCCAATAGATTTGAACCAAGGCGGAAGTGATACCGATCGCCATGGCCCGCACTGGACCAAGCTCCGCCATGCCCGCCAGGATGAACAGGAAGCTGACCGACAGGGTGCCGGTTACTCCCGGCAGAGTCACTTTCAGGCTGGACGAAAGCAGCGCCAGCAGCAGATAGCAGACAAATCGAATGGAAAAACCTTCGTGGGTGGTCGCCAGAGGTTGCAGCACCGCCAGGAGTCCGACGAAAATAACCAGACCCATGAACGTTCTGGCCAGACTCTGCGAGAGCTTCACCCGATCATCTCCAAAGAAATTAACTGCTTCTCACTACGGACGGCAACCGCTTCGGCGTCTGCGGCATGGGCGTCCTCGCGGCGGAGGTGCCCCAGATGGCGCTGAAGGGCGCCGTGCCGCCGGGGCCTCCGATCGCTGACCTTCCCCAGATGGCGAGGTTCCCGCCGGAGAAGACGTCGACGCCCCAAATTCCAGAGCTGCTCACAGGCATTGCGGGGCGAACTGCGGCGGAGTTCATGCGAGACTGGACCATCGGCTTTATATCGGATGAGTCTAGCGTTTTCATGAGCTTCCGCTCGCTTTTCGTAAGCTTTGCCTCTTTTTTCATGAGCTTGCCCTTCCTATTGATCTTGATCGCTGTCAACCACCGTGGTTTGATCCGTCGGCGAGTTGGTCCCCCAGATCAGGCTGGTACCCCAAATTATGTTTAAGACTGCTGGGCGCGCTGGTCCCCCAGATTAGGTTGGTGCCCCAAATCACGCTGTTGCCCGAGATCGCTGAAGTACCCCAGATCAGGCTATTCGCCCACGCGGAATTTGTTCCCCAAATGACGGACTGCCCTGCGATGTTGCTGATCGATATCCTGCCGGTAACCTGGTTGTAGGAGGCCAGCGGGGAAAGCGCCGTTCCGTTGGCCGTGGCATTACTGTTCAGCGCCGCCCACACATTCAGATAGCCGGCTCCCACTGTGAAAATATCGTAGTAGGTGGTGTAAGAGAGACCGGTTGTAGGATCGGTAGCCACACTGGAGACCGGAAAGTTATTGGTGGTGGTCTTCATCAGCCGCGCCTTCACTTGGTCCGGCGTGAGATTCGGATTCTGCTGCAATAGCAAGGCAGCCGCGCCGCTGACCATAGGCGCCGCCATGCTGGTCCCGCTCAAGATGAAGTAATTCTTGTCGGTGATGTTTTGCGGGTACAGGAATGGCAGGGTCCCATCGCCGAGCACGGAAACAATCAGATTGCCCGGGCGCCACCAGATCGGGTTTCACAACCTGATCGAGCAGCGTTGGCCCCTTGGAACTGTAGCTGGCCATGACATCGTCGGACGAGTCGTCTATGTGTTTTCGGTATTCATGGCCCCCACGGTGATCACATAGGGGTCGTTCCCGGGGGCGGTGATGGTGGCGTAGCCCTGGGTTCCCTGCGAATTATCGCGGCCGTCGTTTCCTGCGGCCACCACTACGACGATACCGGCCTGCCAAGCTGCTTCTACCGCCTGGCACAGCGGATCGTTGGTATAGCTTTCAAAAATCGGGCGCCCCAACGAAAGGTTAATGACTTGAATGTTGTACTGCGATTGCAATTGAATCGCCCGTTGAATCCCCGCGATGACGACGCTGTCCGTGCTGGCGCCGGCGCTATTGAGCACCACCAGGTTGATCAGATTGGCAGCCGGGGCAACGCCAGTGTAGACACCGTAGGACTGGCTGCCGTTACCCGCCACGATTCCGGCGACATGCGTTCCGTGACCAAACGTATCGTCGGTAGACCAGCCGCCGATGATGTTCTCGGAATGGACGACACGGTATCCGCTGCTATAGCTGGAGTTGTTCGAACTGGAATTGCCACCGTGCAGATCCTGTTTATTGGTGATGCCGCTGTCCAGGATGGCGACGCCAACGCCGGCGCCATTGTATCCGTTCGTTTGCGCGATGTTGGCCCCAATCGCCTGCAGCTTATAGTCGGGACTCAGTTGGCTGGTCGAACTCGACGTCGCTCTCAACGGGCGGTCCGGGGAAATGTATTTCACGTCGGGATCGTTCGCCAGTTCGGCGAGGTGTTTTGCCGCGACGGAGTAGACCGCTCCCCTTACTGCCTGAAGCATTCCTAGGTGGCGCCCACCTTTGCCGACCACGGCATCGACGTGCCTTTGTTGCGGCGATTGTTTGTACTGGATGATGACGTTCACCAGCGCTTCCGGATCCTGGCGCTCTAAATCCGGCGAGAGCTTCAAGCGTTGCCCGAAGCACAGGCTTGCGGCTCCCAGTAAGGCCGCGAGACCGGCCATTTGCTTCTTGGTCATATGGCGGTGTTGGAGGCACGCCGGCGTCCAATCGCGAAATCGTTGCAAACTATGAACTTAGGAATTTCTACCAACAGCGCCTCGACGCAACTTGTCCTACGGGAGCGACAACTTGTCCACTGCGAAGGCGCAAACCTCGCAGGATTTGGGTTGCGCTAGACTCAGCTGTAGATGCGTAGACTGGTTGAAATTCTTGCGCTCGCCGGCATCTTCTGGGGCGCCTTCTTCTTCAGTGCGGCCACGGGCGTGGCCAAACCGGAATATGCGCGGAGAACCAAGAAAGAATGTTCATTTTGCCATCCCGCGAATTCCTGGAACTTGAACGACGCGGGTAAGTATTATCGCGATCACAAGTACTCGCTCGAAGGCTACGTGCCGCCAAAACCGGGCAAAAGCTAGCCCGCCTCTCGGTAGACTACGCCCGCGGAAGCAGAATAATCCGATAGAGCGGGAAACACAGCAGCAGCGCAGCGAATACCGTCAGTGCGACCCGCACACCATGGACCTTGAAACGCTGGCTGATCGCCGTTAGCAGCAGTACCGTCGCTAGCGTTACCGTCACCCGCACGTATTCGTCGGAGTGATTCCGGGCCATATCGCCCTGATTGAAGGCTTCCGAGGCTTGGTCATTCAGTTTGGCGGCCTCTTGTGCTTTGGAGCTGTGGTAATCCTTCATCAACTGAGGGCCAGCCGGCGCTTGCGGATTATTGAGCGGGTCTGTCTTCTGCCAAGCCTCAAACGCGGGACGAAATTCGGGCAGGAACCGCCGTTGAAAGAGCCCTGAGAGCTTGGTATCTCCGTGCGCTTCCGCTTTCAGCCACTCGACTACGGTGGCGGCGTTGTATAAGCGCTCTTGATCCGCCGTTGTCGAAGCCCCCTCGGCTTGAATGCGCAGCTTGCTGGATTCCGCGTAAAGCTTCGCTTGCTCTCCATCCCAGAGAGCCGCCTGGTATCCGCTCCACGCCGTGGCGATCGCAACGATAGCGAGCACGACGGCTTCTGCGATCTCCAACATCTCATGCTCCCGCGATGGACCCTTGGGCTCGCTGAGGTGGTGGGCCACCTCGATGTTGGAACCTAAGCCTTCTGCCATAAGCGGAATGATGATCGCCGGAAACGGCTGATTCAAAACATTCGCAGCTGCGCGTTTCAATGGCGTGACAGCTTTCGCCAACAAAAACCGTCATCATAGTCGATGAGCCCACAATCATGCAGGCAAACACAATCAACGAATCCAGCGCTGTTCTTTCCGTCGACGAATTGCGGAAGATCGATGCGTATTGGCGCGCCGCCAACTATCTTTCCGTCGGGCAAATTTATCTTTACGCCAATCCCCTGCTCCCCGAGCCGCTGACGCTCGATCACATTAAGCCGCGCCTGCTGGGTCATTGGGGCACCACGCCCGGGCTCAACTTCGTCTACGCGCATTGCAACCGGATCATCAAGAAGTACGACCTGAACATGATCTACGTTTGCGGGCCGGGCCACGGCGGGCCGGGCATGGTCGCCAACACATATCTGGAAGGTTCCTACACCGAACTTTTCCCCAACATCACGCAAGACGCCGCCGGGATGAAGCGCCTGTTCAAACAATTTTCTTTTCCAGGCGGCATCCCTAGCCATGCCGCGCCCGAGACGCCGGGCTCCATCAACGAAGGCGGTGAACTGGGCTATTCGCTGCTGCATGCCTACGGCGCGGTGTTCGACAATCCGATCTTGATCGCCTGCTGCGTTATTGGCGATGGCGAGGCGGAAACCGGCGCGTTGGCGACGAGCTGGCACTCGAACAAATTCCTGAACCCGGTTCGCGACGGCGCGGTGATCCCGATTCTGCATTTGAACGGCTACAAGATCGCCGGGCCTACGGTGCTGGCGCGCATTCCCCGGAATGAGCTGGCGGAGCTGCTCAAAGGCTACGGCTATCATCCGTACTTCGTGGCCGGGCACGAGCCTGGGCCGATGCATCAAAGCATGGCCGCGACCCTGGACGCGATCGTGGCCGAGATCCGCGCCATCCAAAGCAGCGCGCGAGAACGCGGCTTCAGCGCGCGTCCGCACTGGCCCATGATCGTGCTCGTTTCACCCAAAGGCTGGACGGGGCCCAAGGTGGTCGACGGCGTGCAAAATCGAAGGCACATTCCGCGCGCATCAGGTCCCGCTCGCCGAGCTTTCCACGAAACCCGGGCACCTCAAGCTGCTTGAAGAGTGGATGAAGAGCTACCGGCCCGAGGAACTTTTCGATCGACGATGGCAGACCTCGTGCCGGAATTCGCCGAACTCGCGCCCGAAGGCCAGCGGCGGATGGGCGCCAACCCGCATCGCCAACGGCGGCCTGCTGCTGCAGGATCTGACATCTCCCCGATTTTCGCTCTTACGCGGTCGACGTTCCGCAACCCGGGAACGGTGGTCTCGGAAGCGACGCGCGTACTCGGGAACATGCTGCGCGATGTGCTGACGCTGAACTGACGCTGTCACAATTTCCGGGTCTTCGGACCCGATGAGACTGCCTCCAACCGCCTGGGCGCCGTTTTCGAAGTCACCAATCGCGACTTCGACGGCCGAGATTATTCCCTTCGACGATCATGTCGCGCCCAGACGGCCGCGTCATGGAAGTTCTGAGCGAACACATGTGCCAGGGCTGGCTCGAAGGCTATCTGCTCACCGGGCGGCACGGATTCTTTTCCTGCTACGAGGCCTTCATCCACATTGTGGATTCCATGTTCAACCAGCACGCCAAATGGCTGAAGGTGACGCGCAATATCCCTGGCGGCGGCCCATCGCGTCGTTGAATTATTTGCTCACCTCGCACGTCTGGCGGCAGGATCACAACGGGTTCAGCCATCAGGACCCGGGTTTCATCGATCATGTCGTCAACAAGAAAGCCGACGTGGTGCGCGTCTATCTGCCGCCCGACGCCAATTGCCTGCTTTCGGTGGCCGATCACTGCCTGCGCAGCCGCAACTACGTCAACGTGATCGTGGCGGGCAAGCAGCCGGAGCTGCAATGGCTGGACATGGACGCGGCCGTGAAGCATTGCACCGCCGGGCTCGGCATCTGGGATTGGGCCAGCAACGACGAAGGCTGCGAACCGGATGTCGTGATGGCCTGCTGCGGCGATGTTCCGACGCTGGAAACTCTGGCCGCCGTGGACTTGCTGCACCAGCTGACGCCCGATCTGAAGATCCGCGTGGTGAACGTGGTGGATCTGATGACGCTGCAGCCGCAGACCGAACATCCCCATGGACTCTCGGACCGCGATTTCGACGCCATTTTCACCACCGACAAGCCCATCGTCTTCGCCTTTCACGGCTATCCCGTGGCTGATTCATCGGCTGACCTACCGGCGCACCAACCACGACAACCTGCACGTGCGCGGGTACAAGGAAGAAGGCACCACCACAACGCCGTTCGACATGACCGTGCTCAACGATCTGGATCGTTTCCACCTGGCCGGCGACGTCATCGATCGTGTGCCGCGGCTGCACAGCATGGCGGGCTACCCCAAACAGGTTTTGCGCGACCGCCTGATCGAACATCGAGAGTACGTCTCGCGCTGCGGCGACGATCTGCCGGAAATTCGCGACTGGAAGTGGCCGGCGAGGTGAAGACCCTGGTGATCAATGCGGGTTCCAGCAGTTTCAAATGCTGGTTCCAGGATGTTCCCGATCAACTGCCGAGAGAACGCCTGCAGCCTGCCTGGAGAGCTCAAGCTGGAGCGGGCGCGAATCTGGGTTTGCTCCTGCGGGGGCTTTGGGAGGGCGAAAACAAAGCGATCGATTCGCCGGCGGAGATCGAAGTAGTCGGACACCGGATCGTGCACGGCGGACCGAAGTACCGCGCCAGCGTCTTGATCACGCCGGAAGTTCGCGCGGGCATCGCCGAACAGGCCGAGTTCGCGCCGGCGCACAATCGCATTCAACTGGAAGCGATCCGAACGGTCGACCGCGTGTTGGGACCGGATGTTCCGCAAGTGGCAGTGTTCGACACCGCGTTCCACGCCACTCTGGAACCCAGCGCTTATGTTTATGCGGGCCCCTATTCGTGGCTCGAACAAGGGATCCGGCGCTATGGATTCCACGGAATCAGCGTGCAATATGCCACACGGCGCAGCGCGGAATTGCTCGGCACGGCTGCCGGCGAGCTGCGGCTCATCGTCTGCCATCTCGGCAACGGCGCGTCGGTGACGGCGGTGTCCGGAGGCAAGAGCGTCGACACCAGCATGGGTCTTACGCCGCTGGAAGGGCTCATGATGGGCACGCGCTCCGGCTCCATCGATCCCAGTATCTTGGTTTACTTGATCCGGCGGTTCGGCTACAGCGCCGATCAGCTGGATGACATCTTGAACAAGCAATCAGGACTGCTCGGCGTTTCGGGCCTATCCGGCGACATGCGCGAGACTCTGGCAAGCCATTGAGAGCGGCAACCAGCGGGCGCTGCTGGCGTACGACATCTACGCGCATCGCCTGGTGCGCGAGATCGGCGCGATGCTCGGCGGTTCTCGGGCGGCGTGGACGCCATCGTTTTCACTGGCGGCGTCGGCGAGAATTGCGCGCCGCTTCGCAAGGAAGTGTGCGATCACTTTGGATTTCTCGGGTTAAAGCTAGATCAAGCCAAGAACACCGCGCCGCATCTGGATCAAAACATCGCGGCCGCCGATTCTCCCATTCGGGTGTTGGTCATTCGCGCCGACGAAGATTGGGAAATCGCTTGCGAGTGCCAGCGGCTCGGCCATGCCGGCGCTCTCAGCCCGCCCCATTGACCATCGCCGGCTCGTGCGTGATTCCGGACCGGTTCTTCGGCAGCCGCAAGTAAAAGCGCGCGCCGCTAGGCTGGCCGGTTCCATCATCATCGGCCCAGATGTCGCCCCCGTGATCGAGCAACGTCTGCCGCGACAAGGCCAGGCCCAACCCAAGTCCATTCTTCTTACCCGCCGTCACGAAAGGTTGAAACAAGCGACCCCGAAGTGCAGCGTTGATTCCGGGGCCGGTGTCCTCCACGCGCACCACTACGCTCTCACCGTCTATCTCTCCCTGAATGGAAATGGTCCCTCCGGAACGAATGGCTTCGATGGCGTTTTCGAACAAATTCGCGAACACACGCTCCATGCGCGCGCGCTCCATGGGGCATTCGAGATTGTCCGGCATGTCCAGTTTTAGACCGATCTGGCCGGCTTCGGCCAGCGGCGCAACCGTGCTCCAGGCCGCGCCGATCACTTCCCGAACGCTGCACAGTTCGCTGCCGGTCGATTTGCCGCGCACCACGTCCAGCAGCTCCTGCAGCATGTCCTGAATGCCGCGCGACGCCCGATAAATGTTTCGGGCGAGCCGCCGCGTCATCTCCGCGGATAGATTTCCGTCCATCATCATTTCAGCGCCCGCGTAGATGGCCGCTAAGGGATTGCGCAGGTCGTGGACGATCGAAGTGGACAATTGTCCGATCGTCGCGATGCGCTCCCGGCGGATCAACTCCTCGCGGGCTTCGTGATGGATTCGCACATGCTCTGGAAAGTGCGCGCCAAGCGTCCCAATTCGTCCTGGCTAGTGACATTGATCTGGTAGCCATAATTCTGTTTGGCGATTTCCGCGGCCGCGCGATCCAATTCAGCCACCGGCTGCATGATCTTGCGAGCCACCAGGTAAGTGATCACCAGAGCCGCCAGCAGCGCCAACAGCCACAGCGCGATCACCTCGCGACGCAACGCCGTCAGCCGCTGCCGCGCCCCGGCCAGCGAGCGCAGGATGAAAAGCTGCCCCACAGGAGCGCCGCTGATATCCAATAGCGGGGTCGATACCGCCAGGTAATCCTTGAATTCCGTCGAATTCCGGAACAGTTCCGGCGTAATGGCCGCGGTCGATTCGGGCGATAGCGTGGAGGTGACCACCCGGTTACGCGATACGAACACGTATTCGCTGCCGCCGGTGGAATGCTTCAGCCGTTCCGCGACGCCCGAGATCCACGCGATAACCCGCCACCAGCGCATTCAACAGCAGCCGGCCCGGCGGGCGATTGCACATACACCGGCGTCACGACCACCTGGAACAATTCATCGCCCTTCTGTACAAACCCCGAAGCCTGTTTCGGAAATTGCGAGCGCGCCGCGCGGACCATAGGCAGATCGTCGTTGGGAGCGAACGAAGCCGGTTGTCCCAGGCTGGCCACCACTCGGCCCTGTCCGTCGGCGACCAAGAAGAACGCGTCTTCCTCCGATATCTTGGACCACAATTCGCCGGCCGTGTCGCGGATGGTGGCTTGGTCCGCGGTGCCGAACGCAGCCCGCACGTCCGACATGGTGCTCAGGATCTTGCTCACCGATCCCAGCAGGTTCGCGCGCGCTTTCCACAACGATTCGTAGGCCTGGAAGCTGGCCTTGGCTTCCTCCTCCACGCTGGCGTAGCTGGCGCTGACCGCGTCGCGCTGCACCAGCCAGCCGGTGATGGCGAACCCCAGCGTCATGACCAAGGACGTTGGAATCAGGATCTTCCACAACAGGGACAGCCGTGAAAAGCTCATGATTCACATCTCATGGTTTAGTCCCTACATAGCCGCCGGAATCGGACGCCGGCGGATAGTCCTTTCCGAATTTGTTCTGGTGCGGCAGCTCGAGATAACCACTCTCCGACACCTGAATGGGCCCAAGCTGCAAGGGCTCGTCCGTTACCTCGATGGGGCGCGTCAGCGCGGCCAAGGTTTGCTCGGTGGCCCGCTCATGAAAGACGTGCAGGCGATACGATCCGGCTGGGACGCCTGTAATCTGGAAAGTGCCGTTCTTGGCCGAAAGCGTGAAATAGGGCGCCTGCAGAACCACGATCACCGCGCTCATCGCCGGATGAATGTTGCAGAACACTCGCACCACTCCTTCGCGCCGGAACGCAATCGACCTGGTGGCCCCGGGCGCGTACAATCCGATGTCGAAGATCTGCCCATTGTAGTTCGAGAATGCGTTGTGAAAAATGGGATCGAAGTTCGGAAAGTCCACGATGGTGCCCATCGAGATCGCCAGCACGTGCGGCGAAAAGGTCTTGTTCTTCTGGATCATTTGGGCGTGCCCCGCAGCCGCCCGCACCTGGGGCATTCCCGCCGCCGGTTCCAGCCACGCCACCACTCCGGAGTAATCGGTGTGTTTCCGCACGTTGGGATCGTGGGAAGAGACCAGCTCCACACGCCCGCTGACAGTGGCGGCCAAGGCGCTTGACGCCAGCGCGAACAGAAGCAAGAGGGCCCATGACCGCTTCCTTTGCTCGCGGCTCAGCAAGGCACACCGAGCCGTGACCGAGGGAGCGGAGTGCCGGGTTTAAAACAAATATGCAACGGCCAGATCATAATGATCGTTCACCCGGTTCCCGATTCCAATGTAGGTGGTTCGCACCTGTCCGCCCTCCAAGCTCACGATCACGTTGGGAGCGATGCGGTACATCACGTTGCCGAAATAGCCCTGGTTCTTCCCGATGTAGCCATACGCGAGATCCGAGTTTCGATCGTCCTGCTGGCCCCCATAAATATTGAACGCCAAGCGCGCCGTAATCGGGACCCGGATTTGCGCCCACCCCCCGGTGCTGTGGACGGGGGCGATGCCGCCGCTCGGACGTCACAAGAAATCCCTGCGGCAACGAGCCCAGCGTGGCGACATTCTGGCCGTGGAAAAACATTCCGGAAAACTCAAGTTTCGCGATCGGACGCAGGAACCAATCCACCGAATAGACTTCGGTCGGGAAAACGGTTTCGATCACGCGATTCTCATTGAAGTGGTATCCGGCCGCGATTTCAAAGCGCTGCGTATCGCCCCAGTGGTGCCATAGCTGAACGCGATCCTCCGTGCCAGGCCACGAGTATTCCTGCTGTGGCGATGCCGGGGTGTAGCCGCTCGGCATCGCCGTATAGCTCAGGGAGCTGGTTACAAATACCCCCGCTTGCACTCGAATCCCGGTGTTATCGCCCAAAGAGAAGCGCTGCTCCAACCGGATCTGCGGCTGCCAGATCCATAGATTGCCGGAGGCAGTCAATGGCGAATAGCCCACTTGCGCCAAAGAATCCGGATCGCGCGGCGATATGATCGGCTTGTCCTGTCCAACCATGATGCTGGTGTTCTTCCAATCGATATTGATGGCGGCGGTTCGCAGCCGCACCAGGTGATTCAGCGAATATGTGCTGCCGGCGAAAAAGTCCATGAACAGCGAGCCGCTGATCTTTCCGCCGAGAAAAGTCTGCGGACCATTGAACAGGAATCCCAGCGTCGATTGCCGGAGCGTGCCGTCACCCGTTTCGTCGCCGGGCGTCAAAGATGCCACCAGCGGATTCTCCGCGTTGCCGTTGTAACGCCCGTTGACCGAGGCGTTGAACAAAGCCATGCCGGTGATCCGAATGGGGAATTTCTCGGACGCTTCCACTTTGGTTTGGGCCAGCTCCGCGATCCGGTTTTCGTCCACCGCCTGGCGCTCTTCGGTGGCCTGTTGTGGTTGCGCGCCGGGCTCGATGGGCGGCTTTAATACCGACAATTCCTGGCGCAAGGAGCGAATCTCATCGAGTAACGCCTGATTGTCCTTCTCCAACCGGTCCAACCGGTTGAGTATTTCCTGTACCTGTGGCGCGCTTTGACCATGCGCGGTCGTGATCGCTGCCAACATCACGGCCGTCAAAACCATTCCCCGGCGAAAGTCAGTCGAGTTGGATTTCATTTCTGAGAAGCTGCTCCAATTTCTCCCGCACTACAGCGGGTGAATAGGGTTTCGCGAACACCGCGTTGACGCCGCTGCCGCGCAGTCGGTCTGAAATGTGCGGATCGGTGGATCCGGTGATCACCACGATCGGCAGTCCGGCGTGCACCGCATTGGCCCGCACTCGGTCGATCAGATCGAAGCCGTCCATACCGGGCATATGCAGGTCGGTAACGATGGCGCGAATATCCTGGTCGCGGCGCTCGATCAGCTCCCAGGCCCGCTCCGCGCTCGCCGCCGTTAGTACCCGGAGACCATGGATGGAGCTGAAAATTATCTCTAGCGTGGAAGCGCACGTGTCCGCGTCTTCGACGATCAGAACCGCCCCCGGAGCGTTCGTCACGGCAGGAAACGGTATCCCACACCGTGTACCGTCAGAAAATGGCGCGGCGAATTGGCGTCCGCCTCCAGCTTCTGGCGCAACCGCACCACATGAGCATCCACGGTGCGCGTGTTTGGAAACGATTCGTAGCCCCACACCGAGTTGAGAATCATATCGCGCGTCAACGGCCGGTCCGGATTCTGCAGAAAATACGTCAGAAGGTTGTACTCGGCCGGCGTCATTTTCAGCGGTTCCCCGCGCTTGGTGACAACGCGCCGCTCAAAATCCACCGCAATAGCCCCAAATTGCGCCACTTTACGCGCATCCGACGAAGTTCGTCGCAGCACGGCCCGAATGCGCGCCAGCAGCTCGCGGGCGCCGAACGGCTTCACGATGTAGTCGTCAGCCCCGATCTCGAGCAGCAGTACCTTGTCCACCTCTTCCCCGACCGCGCTCAAAACAATCATCGGAGTCTTCAGATTGGCCCCGCGCACCTGCTTGCAGATCTCCGTACCGCTCATCCCCGGCAGCCGCAGGTCCACAATCATCAGGTCGGGTTTCACCGCCAGCGCTCGCTCGAACCCGGCTTTGCCGTCTGCCACCAGAATGGGAGAATATCCTTCCTGCTCCAGCATGATGCCAATGGTGTCGCGCAGGCTTTCGTCGTCGTCGATCACCAGAATGGTTGTCATGTATGCAGGGCTCCCTTAAATCCTATCGCGACCGGGTCTCCGAAACCCGCCCACAGAAGGCCGCAAATGCCCGTTTTTACGAAACCTTTACAAGTCGGCAACGACTCACACTCGCCATTCCGCCGAAGATGGATTCGAACGAACAGGAGCCCAGTGTGGACGTCTCGGGAGAAACCCTCCGGCTGCGCAGCGTCGGACCATTTACCCTCAGTGAGAACCTCTATGCCAGCGGATTGGTGCTGTCCAAACATTCGCACGAGCGGGCGTACATCACTTTCGTAGTCGAAGGCGTCTTCACCGAACGCTACGCCAGCCGAACCATCGTCTGCCGCACCGGCATGATTCGATTCCTGCCGGCCGGCGAAGTACACGAAAACGAAATCCAGGCGCGTTCGCGATGCCTGCACGTCAGCGCCGAGGCGTCGGCGTTCGAGCAACTGCGCCAGAGCCCCGAAGTGCCGCGCAAGCCGGCCGAGATCAACGGCTTGAACACCACCTGGCTGGCAAACCGGCTCTACGCCGAATTTTCGCGCCAAGACACGGCATCGGACATGGCCATCGAAGGACTGGTGCTCGAAATTCTGGCGGAGATCGCGCGGGCCGAAGCAGCCGATGCTCCTCTGGTGGCGCCCCGCTGGCTGAAGCACGCCACGGAAATCGTGGAGGCGCGCTTCCTGGAACGGCTCAGCCTGGCCGAAATCGCTTCCCAGGTCGGCGTCCACTACGTCCATCTTTCACGGCAGTTCCACAAGTACAACCGTTGCACGGTTGGCGAGCTGATACGGCGGCGCAGGGTGCAGTATGCCTCACATCTGCTGGCGCATTCCCGCACGCCGCTGGCTGAAATCGCGCTCATGTGCGGTTTCTCCGATCAAAGCCATCTATCGTTCCTCTTCAAGCGATACATGGGGCTCAGCCCGTCGAAATTTCGCAGACTCGCGGGACTGGATTCCGCGCCTGGTCCGGAAGAACTGGCCGCCGCCGGTTCCCTGCCCTATCGCGCTGCCGTCTCCGCCAAATAGAAGTTTCCGATTTCGTTTCTCACCCTGGAATTTCACCCGCCTCGATTTCATCCACGTAGCACCACACCCAGTGTTCCCCCGGCTCAATCGACCGTATCAAGGGGTGCTTCGACGCGTGAAAATGCTTGGTCGCGTGCTTGTTCTTGGAAGAATCGCAGCAGGCGACGTTCCCACATTCCAGACACATCCGCAGATGCACCCATGAATCGCCCATTTTGACGCATTCGTCGCAGACGTGTTTGGTAGGCTTGGTGAATTTCACCTGATTTAAGTGCGTACACTGCTTCGCCATGCTAGTTTCCTCTTCTTTCGAGCGCGGTTCGATCCCACTTTGCCAGATTTGCGCCGGCTTCGTAGGTGGTCTGCAAAAACTCCGTCAGTTCCGATGCCGGCGACTCCGCGCCGCGAATGTCGTCGTACATCAGCAAGAACTCGCCGATTCCCTGATGATAGAACGCCGCCTTCGGGCCAACTGAATAAGTCTTAAATCCTGCCGGCTCGGGCGTCGTGTAGGAATAGAAGGCGGGGCCCTTGATGTCTCCTCCGCCCGGCCAAAATCCGGCGCTGCTCACTTCGTGCGAATAGGCCTCCTGCATCATCTGTGGGTATTGGGGATCGGACCTGGACGGCGCAACGCGGCCGGAGAATCGCGTTACCGCCAGATCGAAGCTGCCCCAGAAGAAGTGCACCGGGCTGCACTTGCCGATGAACTTCGCGCGAAAATCCTTTAGCACCTTGTCCACCGAAATCAGCAGACGCCGGAACCGGTCGACATACTCGCGATCGTAAGATTTGTGCATTCGATCTTCGGCGAATGGAATCGGATTCGCCACTTCGTCAGGATGAGCCTGAATGCGCACGTCGATTTTGAGCTCGGCCAGCGTGGCGATGACCTCCGCGTAGAAGTCGGCTACGGTGCGCGGCCCGAGTTCCAGATTGCGAACATCGCCCTCGCTGGTTCGGATCGACAATTGATGCGCGATAAAATCGAATTCCATTTCGAAGATGCCGCGCGGATAAGGAATCGCGGACGTAGTCAGCCCGCGCGCGCTCACATACAACGTCGCATTCCAATAGTGATTGATCAGCGGCGTCAAGGTCATGCGGATCTTCCCCACAATCTGCGTCCACATGTGCAGGGTGTCGTAGGTATCCTGCCAGGCGGCCAAGGAAAGTTCGGGCCAAGCGTCGGGATGCGGGTTCATTACCTCAATTCTACGCGCTCGCCGTCCCACTGATAAGTTAGGAAGGACCCATGCGAACTCAAGTCGGTATCGTCGGCGCCGGCCCCGCCGGCCTCATGCTGTCTCACCTGCTACATCTGGCCGGCATCGAATCCGTCATTCTCGAGTGCCGCAGCCGCCAATATATTGAGGATCGCGTGCGCGCGGGCGTGCTGGAACAAGGCACGGTCGACCTGATGATCGAAACCGGCGTGGGCCAGCGGCTGCAGCGTGAAGGGCTGAAGCACGACGGCGTATGGTTCAGCTTCGGCGGGCAGCGTCGTCGCATTCGATTTGTCCGAACTGACCGGCGGACGCGCCATTACCGTCTACGCGCAGCAGGAAGTGGTGAAGGATCTGGTGCAGGCGCGGTTGAGCGCCGGCGGTCATATCGTCTTTGACGTTGAGGATCTGGCAGTGCACGATCTCGACTCGCCCCTTCCGAAGATCCGCTATCGCATGAACGGCGAGGCGCAGGAACTGTTCTGCGACTTCATCGCCGGCTGCGACGGTTTTCACGGTATCTGCCGGCCTTCCGTTCCCGACGGCGTGATCAACCTGTATGAGCGTGTCTATCCCTTTGCGTGGCTGGGCATTCTGGCCGAAGTCGCCGCCTACATCGCGAAGAGCTGATCTATGCCAACAATGAACGCGGCTTCGCGCTCCTCAGCATGCGCTCGCCGCAAGTCACGCGTCTCTATTTGCAATGCAAACCGGACGAGGATCTGGCGGAGTGGCCCGACGATCGAGTCTGGGACGAGCTTTACGCGCGCATGCGAACTGAGGACGGCTGGTCGCCGGGCGTGGGTCCCATTTTTCAAAAAGGCGTCACCGCAATGCGCAGTTTTGTGACTGAGCCGATGCAGTTCGGCCGCTTGTTCCTGGCCGGCGATGCCGCGCATATTGTGCCGCCCACCGGCGCCAAGGGCCTGAATCTCGCGATCTCGGACGTGTTGGTGCTTTCCCGCGCCCTGGATCGTTTCTATAAATCCGGCCGCCAGGATCTGCTCGATCAATATTCGGCCACGTGTCTCCGCCGCATCTGGAAAGTGCAGCGCTTCTCCTGGTGGATGACGTCTATGCTGCACCTATTCCCGGGAGACGACGGATTCGATCGCCGCCGGCAGCTGGCCGAACTCGATTACTTCACCAGTTCGCGCGCCGGCATGACGTCGCTGGCGGAGAATTACGTGGGCTTGCCGTTAGATTAGGTACAATTGGCAGCTTGACCATAAGACTTCTCGCAGTCTTTTTCTGTTTAATCTCCGCCTCTATTTCTGCCTCCGGCCAGATCACGATCGATACGTTCGCCGGCGGCCACGTTCCGTCGGGTGTTTCGGCGCAAAATGTCGCCCTCGGCATCATCGCTGGAGTCACGCGGGACCCGAAAGGGAATCTAGTCTTTTGCGATAGCACAACCAATGTGATTCGACGGATCAACGCCGACGGGACTATTCAAACCATCGCTGGGACTGGAATCCCCGGCTATGGCGGCGACGGCGGGCCAGCGGTGAGTGCCTTGCTAAACAATCCCGCATTTGCAAAATACGATGCCGCGGGAAATCTCTATTTCGCTGATAACGGATCATTTCGAATCCGCCGCATCGACACTTCTGGAATCATCACTACTCTTGCCGGCACAGGAATTCAAGGCACACTGGGAGCGGATGGCCCCGCGACGCAGGCACAAGTCTCCTTTATCGCCGATCTCGCGATTGACAAATCAGGCTATGTCTACTTTGCCGAAGGTGGCTATTCCGTGAACAACCAGGGTAATCCGGCGGAGGTGCGCCGCCTCACACCCTCTGGGCGCATCGAGATGTACGCAGGTTGCGCGACCTGCTCGGAGGTTGATGGCGTCCCCGCCACGCAGTTCGGATTTTCATTTGTGTTAGCCCTCGCGATCGACCAAACCGGAAATCTATACTTTTCAGACCAATCGCATGTACTTCGGATATCGGCAGATGGCGTTGTCCACGATTTCGCAGGTTTCGGCGACCCATCTACTCCCAACAATGGGAACGGCGGTCAGGCCCTAAAAGCTCCTCCGAGCAACTTCCGTCAGCTCGCGGTAGATTCCTCAGGAAATCTCTACACGGAAGAAACTAGCAATCAGGAAGGCGGAAACGGAGGTTTTATCATCCGCCGCATTGGAAGCGATGGCGTCATTAATGTCGTTGCCGGAACGTTTGACCCTAGTGCAGATAGCCAAACTGGTCCAGCGTTGCAGGTTGTCTTGTCCCCAGCCGCGGGACTCGGGTTGACCGCCGACGCGAACGGAGTTGTCACTTTCGTCGACGATCTGAGCCTCGGGCAGTTAACGACCAAAGCAACCATACAAACCGTTGCGGGCAGTCTGCCAATGACCGCGCCAGATGGCACAGCAGCGCTCAGCGCATGGTTCATCCAACCAAATTCGATTGCGTTTAATCGCGCGGGGGAATTGTATGTCGGCCAAAACTGTATTATCCAGAAAGTGGCCTCTGATGGCCTGCTGGCAACGATTGCGGGCACTGGTCAATGTTCCTACACCTCGCCAACTGGCCCCGCGCTGACGACCAAGTTAACCCCGGTCACCAGCATGGTCGTGGACAGTCACAATCAAGTCTATTTTGTGGACTTCCTTGGATCGCTTTATGTGGTTTCGAGCGCGGGAGTCATCAGCAAAATAGCGGACATCACTCCTGGTGCCGGCGCATTCACGAAGCTGGCAATTGATTCCCACGATCGAGTGTACTTCTTATCCCTCTTTTACGTGTTTGGCCGCGTCGCACCCGGAGCGGCACCCCAGATTATCGACAGCATCTACGCGGGCTATGGCCTTACGGTAGACGATTCAGACAACATCTACATCTGCTGTGACCAAACCAACGCGATTCATCTGTACTCGCCAGATTTGGTAGCTACGGTCCTTCACAGCACCGGCCTTGGGGCAGGAGGCGGGCAATATGCAATCGCTGTAGATTCGTCCTCCGACATTTGGCAGAGCGAACCCCTTAGGGGATTGTGGAAAGGAAACCTCCCTTTCGGCGCCCCTTGCTGTGATAACGGCGCCGGACCACTCGCAAACTATGGTGACGGCGGTCCCGCGGAGTCCGCCAACATCTCGCCTTCCGCCATTGCCTTTGCTCCGAACGGCGATCTCTACATGCTGGACGCGAACGCGGGCCGTGTTCGCCGCATTCACGGGTCGACACCCAGCGCGAAGCCCGTCATCTCCTCTGGCGGGATTGTCAACGCACTCAGCTACACGGGCACGGCGATCGCCCCTGGAGAATTGATTTCCATCTTCGGTTCCAACTTCGGCCCAAGTGGATTGGATGTCTACAAGCTGCAAAACAGCTTTGTTCCGAGGGCGATGAATAACGTGCACGTTTACTTCGCCAATCCTCATTGGATGGGCAACGTCACTGCGCGGACCAACAACCAGATCAATGTTTTTGTCCCTTACGAGGTTGCGAACCTCACCTCGGTCCAGGTCATCGTGGACGTTGACGGCGTCACCTCCGATCCGGTCACTGTTCCCGTCGCACCCTCCGCCGTCGGCCTCGCCACCCACGACGGCAGCGGATCGGGCCAAGGCGCCATCCTCAATCAGGACGGCTCGCTCAACAGCCACGCAAATCCGGCCGCTCGCGGCTCCGTCGTCGTCATGTTCGGCACCGGCGAAGGCGTCACCACGCCCGCCCTTCCCGATGGAGCGCTGGTCATCTCAACCCCGTATCCGAAGCCAGGCACCGTCACGGTCGCCTTCGGAGGCCAAAACGCCATCATCCAATACGCCGGAGCCGCGCCCTTTCTTCCCACTGGTGTATTGCAGATCAACGCAACCATCCCAACTGACGTCACTCCAGGCGACGTTCCAATCAAAGTCTCCATCGATGGAATCAGCACCACCCGCACCGTAACAGTCGCGGTCCGATAGCATGATAAAATCCATCCCGATATGACATTTTCGCTCCGTTGCGTTTCCGCTTCCCTGTTGCTGCTTTGGTCCGCCTCACTGATTTCCGCCCAGGACGGAGCTACCCTCTACCAGCGCAGTTGCGCGCCTTGCCATGACGGAGGAGCGGACCGCGCGCCCACGCACGAAGCTCTCCATGCGATGTCGGCCGAGCGCGTGCTGGCCGCCATGGAATCCGGCCCCATGATCTCGATGGCCAACCGCCGCTCGGCCGCCGATCGCCGCGCCATCGCCGAATTCATCACCGGCAAATCCTTCGCTCATCCCATGGACACCGCGCCCGCGCCGGCCGCCATGTGCACCGCGCCCGCGCCTGCATTCGCTGATCCCTCGGCTGAGCCGGCCTGGAACGGCTGGGGCCAGAATTTGCTCAACACGCGTTTCCAGAGTGCCGCGCAAGCCGGACTCTCGGCCTCCGATGTCAGTCGATTGAAGATCAAATGGGCTTTCGGATTCCCCGCCACGCTGGATGCCAATGCACATCCAGCCATCGCGAACGGGCGCATCTTCATCGGCAGCACCAGTGGCACCGTTTATTCGCTCGACGCGGCGTCGGGGTGCATCCGCTGGTTCTTCAACGCCGACGCCGGCGTGCGGTCGGCCATCAGCATTGGTCGAATTCAGGCCGGATTCCAGCCCCAGTTATGCCGCTTTCTTCGGCGGCGGCGCGTTCGCCTACGCTGTAGACGCCGCAACCGGCAAGCTGATCTGGAAGACCAAGGTGGACGACTTCCCGTCCGCGCACATCACTGGCTCGCCGATCTTCTATAACAATCGCCTCTACGTTCCGGTCGCATCGGGCGAAGAAGGCGCGGGCGCGTCGCCGGATTATGAGTGCTGCCGTTTCCGCGGAAGCATGGTCGCGCTCGACGCATCCACCGGCAAGCAGGTTTGGAAAACCTACACCATCGGAGAACCGCACAAAACCAAGAAGAATAAGATCGGCACGCAGCTCTGGGGACCCTCCGGCGCGCCTATTTGGAGCAGCCCCTCCATCGATGCCAAGCGCAATGTCCTCTACGCCACCACCGGCGACAATTACAGCGACCCCACCAGCCGCATGAGCGACGCCTTCATGGCTTTCGATCTCGCAACCGGCAAGATTCTTTGGTCGCGCCAGATGACCTCCGCCGACGCCTACACGGCTGCCTGCCGTCTGCCGGATAAAACGAATTGCCCCGATTCCGACGGCCCCGATTTCGACTTCAGCTCCGGTCCGATTCTAGTGACTCTTCCGAACGGCAAGCGCGCGCTGGTGGCGGGACAGAAGTCCGGACTGGTTCACGCCGTCGATCCAGACAATCAAGGCGAAGTGATCTGGAGTGTCCGCGTGGGTAAGGGCGGCACCAACGGCGGCGTGCAATGGGGCTCGGCCACCGATGGCGTTAACGTTTATGTCGCGCTCGCCGATCTGGGACGTGTGGTGGTTCCCTACAGCCTCAGCACGGACGTTGATCCGAAGAAAGGCGGCGGCATGTTCGCGCTGGACCTCGCGACCGGCAAACAGATCTGGTATACGCCGCCGGTTCCCTGCGGCGATCGCAAACGCTGCAGTCCCGCGCAATCGGCCGCAGTCACAGCGATTCCCGGAGTCGCGTTCTCTGGCTCCGTCGACGGACACTTGCGTGGTTATTCCACTACCGATGGTTCCATTGTTTGGGATGTCGACACCGTCGCAACATACAAAACCGTCAACGGCGTGGAAGGGCACGGGGGCTCCATGGACGGCCCCGGCCCGGTGATCGCGGGAGGCATGTTGTTCGTGAATTCGGGCTATGCGGCCGGGGGCGGCATGCCGGGCAATGTGTTGCTGGCTTTCTCGTTGGATGGGAAATGAGCGAGGCGAACAAGGCCGTCGTCATAGCGTTTGTCGAAGACGTCATCAACCAAGGCCGTCTTGATCGCGCCGACGATCTGGTGATCCCCGATTTCGTAGAGCTGGATCCCCTGCCCGGCCAGAAGCAAGGCCGCGATGGTTTGAAGCAAATTATCGCGTACATCCGAACGGCGTTCCCCGATGTGCGCTGGGTTATCCATGAATCGATCGCGGAAGGCGACAAAGTTTGCAGCCGTTTTACCTGGCAAGGCACGCATCGCGCCGAGTTTCTGGGCGTTCCCGCCACCGGCCGCCAAATCGATGTGAAAGGTGTGGTGATCGATCGCATTATTGGAGGCAAGATGGCGGACAGCCGCATCTTGATGGACACCTTCGGGATGCTGCAGCAACTCGGCGCCCTGCCCTCCGAGCAGCAATCCTAGGATGCGCTTATCGGCTCGTTGTTTCGCGGTTACGGGCCTAGGCTACCTGCCACCTTGGTTCGTGAACGCTGGTTTTGTCACCGGCCAGGAAACCACTCTCATCATTGATACCGGGGCCAACGCCGCCGCAGCAGCCACCATTCATGGCTACGCCAGCACCGCGCGTCCCTCCAACCGCCTATTGGTCCTGAATACCGAGCGGCACTTCGATCACATTGGCGGCAACGGCTATTTTCGCGCGCGCGACGTGGATGTCCACGGTCACGCGAGTATCCAGCGAACGGACGACGAATTTCGGGCCGAGGTAGCCGATTTTGATCGTGAAACATCCAGCGCTGCGCGGCGCGCGCAACAGGAATCGAGAGTTTTCTATCACGGGACGCGCTTGGCCAACCCCAACCTGCCTATTACCGACGACTTTCGCATGGATCTCGGCGCATGCCAAATCGAGGTTCTGCTCACGCCCGGTCACACACCCAGCAATATCTCGGTCTACGTGCCGTCGGATGGCGCGCTCTACTGCGGCGATTGTCTGGTCAACGGTTATCTGCCGAATCTCGATGCCGGTTCGGTGGAAGACTGGCGCATCTGGCTCAAGTCGTTAGATCGCATCGCGGCGCTCAACCCGCGCATCGTAGTCGCTGGGCATGGTCCGGTTGCCATTGGCGACGAAGTTCCGCAGGTGATCCAGAAGGTTCGCGAAATCCTGCTGCGCTCTATCGAAACCGGCAAGTCTCCGACCAGTTAGCTGTTGAGTCACGCCTCTCAGAGTTATTTGGCGCCTTTGATAACAAACCGTTGTCCGGACTTTTCGGTGTCGCTGGACGGGATATTGTGTGGTCGCGGGGCCATAATCAGTTGGACATATCGATGGCGAATGTTTTTCTTGGGCTCGCACTGTTCTGCGTCGCTTTCAGCGCGCAAGCCCAAACCGCGCCCATCACGTGTCTCGAGTCTCTTCAGTCCACCGGATGCATGCTTCGCTGGGAGATCGACGCCTCTACGGTGACTGGCTCCAGTTCCCAATTGAATAGCCGCACAACGCCCAACGTCTTATTCAAACTCGATTACCAATGGGCCAAGGGTGCGGATAGATTCGTTTCTCACTTGATCTTCAAGACCGGCTACACGCAGGTCCCGATCGCTAGCAAGATTCAGCCTACCGAAAGCGCTCTTCTGCCCGCGATTACGGCCGCGGTTCCCCAGCAGGCATTCGAAGTGGAGGCCGGCGGGACCTTTGGGTGGACTATCGGTCCTTCTGTTGAGTTCGGGGGTGGCGTTCGCGGAGCGTTCCAAGATATTATTCAGAGCAACCAGATTGTCGAACGCGGCGGAGCATCGTACGTCGATCTCAGCTCCGCAAATCTCACAAATGCTGCAGGCCTCTATGAAGCAACCGCCCACTTCAAGCTATCGTCCATCGGCCATGCCGGCGGCAACGTGTCGAATCTATTGGTGATGGAAGCAGGCTATCAGAACAACAGCGGACTCGGGCCGCTGGCACGCAACCGCCTGGTAGGACGATTCTATGCCTACCCGGAAATCAGCAGCACGAACCACACCAAGATCCTGGTCGGATTGGAATATAGCGCCGGCATCCATGGCGGTCCCAAAATCATCCAGGTTTTCCTGGGAACCAGCCTAAATCCGGTGAAGCTCTTTCATCCCAATTGACGCTTAGCCCTTCGCGAGCAGCATTCCATAGCCCTTGGATTGACCACTCAAACCCACCAATCGGACACTGGCCCACAGCGCGTGCGGCGTGCTCGAGACCACGGGTCTCTTACAGCGCGTCTCGATCGGGACGATAAGATCCAGCGTCTTCAGGCCGCCGCAGGAAATCACCAGCGCCTCGGCCTTTGGCGCGCCCTCGTAAACATTCGTGCTGAAATTGAGCAGCTCATCGGGCGTCACCGGACCCCGGTCCTTGAAACTGACGATGCCAAGGCCTTTCACCGAAACCACCTCAAATCCTGATTCTTCCAGGAACACCTTTAACCGATGGCTCACATCTTCATCGTAAGCAGTAGCGACCGCGACCTTGCGCGCATTCACGGCTTTCAGGCCTTCCACAATGCCAGTGCTCATGGTGGTGGACGGCAGGCCGGTGGCCTTGGTGACGTTGACCTTCAGCTGATGTTCATACTCGGCGCCTTTATAAAACGTCAGCGACGTTCCCATCACCGAAATCGCGTCGGCGCCCTGCTTGGCCAGCTTTTCGGCGGCAGGCAGTATCCGCCCGAACACGCGATCGTATTCCTCGGCGGTCATTTTCTCCAGCCCGACGCCTTCCGCCAAAAACCGAACGCCGGAGGGATACAGCAGCGTGGCTTCGGGAGGTACCGGATAGTTCGCGGGCGGGAAAATCATGCCAAGCGTGGGAACCGCTGCAGCAAGCTTTGTACCCCATGCCGCGCCTACTGCGCCAGCGGATGCAACTTGCAAGAACTGCCGTCGGGAACTCGTCATGAACACCGCCTCTCCAAGCCAGTATAGTCCCGCGAACTGGCGGGCGAAAGGGTGCTACCCGCGTACGTCGATACGGCTGTTGTTGCGGAAGGAAATGCGAATCGTCCCGGCTACGGGACGGCCAAAGGTGGTAGCGGGCCAAAATTCGGTGAACAACAGGCTGTTTTCGATGCTGCGCCGCAGTTTCTCGCTCTGCTGGCCAGGCGCGCTGACAATGGAATAATTGATAATCCGGCCCCGGTCATCCAGTTGCAGATCCACCACTGCCTCGCCATCGGCGAATGCAACCGGCGCCGTATCTTTCAGCATCGGCTCGGTGGTGAGCATGGTCGGCACATCGCCTGCCAAGGTGTCCATCGCGAATGCCGACTTGAACATCGGCACTAGCGTGCTGAACAGGAATACGGCCGAGCACAATCCGCCCAGGGCCGGCAACGCCAGCGGGCGCATCAGATGATGCAGCGACAACTCCAAACGGTCGCGCCAGCGGCTCCAGCGGCTTGGGGCCCCGCCCCTCGACTCCATCCTTACCTTGGAAGCGATCACTCGCAGGCGCGTCGTCAATTCCGGCGGCGCCGGCGGCCTGGGCAACGACCGCAACTTCTCGCGCAGACCGAAGTACTGTTCCGTTTCCAAAGCGCACCCCTGACACGTGTTCAAGTGACGTTCGAGCAAACGCCCCTCTTCCGCCGAAACGGCGTGATCCACATAGGCCGATACTCTTTGTTGAACGGTCCGGCAATCCATACTATTCAGTCACCGGCTGGGAAGACCAACGCATATTCGCCTCCGGCTCCAGTTTGCCCGGCTCCAGCCGGCCTTCTAAAATCTTCCGCAACGCCTCGCGGCCCCGCATGATGCGCGACTTCACCGTGCCCAGCGAAACGTTCAGCACCGTCGCGATATCCTCGTAATTTAAATCTTCGATGTCGCGCAGCACCACCGCCGCGCGAAATTTCGGATTCAGCTTTTCCAGCGCCTGTTCCACCAGCGCGCGCGTCTCGTGATCCGCCGCCTGCTCGAAGGGCGACCGTCCCGGATCGCTCATGCTGTCCGCGTAACTCGGCGCGCCTTCTCCCGACTCCAGCGCAACTTCCTGCCGCTGGTGACGGCAAAACCATCGGCGATGGTTGTAGGCTTCGTTGACCGCGATCCTGTAAATCCAGGTTTTCAAACTGCTGTTGCCGCGGAATGCGCCGATGCTGCGGAACACTTTCAGAAAGACCTCTTGCACGATATCCGGCGCGTCGCCTGGATCGTTCATCAAGCGGCACACCAGGCTGTACACCGGCTGCTGATAGCGCTGGATAAGGACTTCGTACGCATCTTCCGCCCCCTGGCCGAGCGCCGAGACAAGCTCGTCTTCCTCCGCGTGGGAGAAAACACAGCCGTCTATATGTAGACCAACAGTATCTGCCACAGTCGTCTACCCAAATTCTAGCCCCAAACGACGAGTCCTGCTAGCGAGATAGACCCCGGTAAGCAGCGAAAAGTTCCCGAAGTCTGGTTCCGGAGGCGCGCGGTTAGCTAGTTTGTTGAAAACATTACACTCGAACCTCGCCCCACAGGTGGGTTATGCTCTAAATGATCGTGACCTCGCTACTGCCCATCGCAAGCTTCGTTCTGGTCTGTCTATTTTGGACGGCGTTGGGAGCGTTTCTGTTAACCGTGGTGCCTGGCTTCCAACGCACGCTGCTGGGCGTGTTCGGATTCTTGCTCGGGGCTTTAGCAGCTTCGTTTGTCGTGGGAAGGCTCGCGGACCTGTTGTTTAGCCAGCCCGATGGCGCACCCACAAATATACCCGCGATGCTGGTTCGTTTTGTCATCGGATTTGGTAGCGCGGTGGGCGGGGGCTTGCTCTGCGCTCGGCTGCTGCAGCGAGAATGGCCAAAGAAGGCAAGTCAGGATTGACTTAGGACCTTCTGTGCCGCGGCTAGTGGTAGGAACAGAGTTCGTGGCTGGCCGATCAGCGGGCTAAAACCGTGGCGCTGATAGAAAGCAGCAGCTTCGTCGTTCTTGGCATCCACCAGAAGCGCATAGACCGCGGGGGGCGATTGTATACTTCGGCGGGCGGCGTCGATAATGAGCGCCCCGCCCAGACCGCGCCCTTGAAAGCCCTGATCCACTGCCAGGCGCCCAATTCGCACGGCAGGCAACGTGGGGTAACGAGGTAAGCGCTTCGCTTCTTCCTGGGGAAGGTCGATTAGAGGAATGCTTGCCGCAGCGATGGTGTAAAAAGCAGCCACCTCGCCGCTGGCGGTCTCGACGGCAACAAAGCAATTCGCGATGCGGCGGCGGATGTCCTGAGTCGCCTGCGTCTGAAAATACCGGTCCAGCGCTTCCTCTCCGCAACGAAACGAGCCGCGGTCGTGTTCGGCGCCGAGCGGCGCGAGGCGGAAAGGGGAATCTGTCATCCCTCGCCGAAAAGTTCACGATGCCGTTTGGCGGCTTTTTTCAGCGCTTTGTTCGGCGCAGGCGGATTTAGGATCGCTTCAGCGATTTGCCGTTGTCCCTCAAGAGAAAGACGGATGATCTCCGTTTGCTCGATGGCCCGGCATGCGGCTTCATCCGCGGCGGCCACAACAAAATCCGTGAGCGTGCGCCCTTGAATTTCGGCCGCGCGCTTCAGACGCACCATAACCTGATTTGGGAGGCGAGCCTCCAAACGAGCGACGGTTGCAGTTGCGGACTTCATGACTCAACTATACGGCAATCTGCCGTATCCTGTCAACCGGGAGTCCCTACCCCTACTTGAGCTCCATCATCATGGCGCTCCCGGTTCCGTGCTCCAACAGCTCCGTATGCGTGCGGTCCCGCTTGTTGAACCGAATATCGTGCGCCTGATACTCGTTCAGTGTTTTCTTACCGTCTGGCGTGGTGGATGTCAGCGCCGTCGGTTCTAGATAGACCACCACCACATCCTTGTCGTGGAAATGCATGGGCGTCGGCTCGCCCGGATTCCAGCGGTAGGACCATACAATCACGCGATCGTTCTCCATCAGCTTCTTCACGTGCGGGCGCGGAAACGCCAGCGGATACCCGGTCTTGTTTTCGAGCGGCGGCACGGGATGGTCTTTGAGCTCGATCACCAGTGATCGCGAGCCGGCAACGCCGTCCGCAAGCCTGGCGCCTTTTTTAGTGAACGACGCCTGCCTTACCTTGTTACCTGCGATCCACATCGTCACAACATCGTGATCGCGCCCGCTGGCAGGATTGGCCTGACCTTTCGTCCAAGTCACATCCCAAACCGTGACGCGTTCGTTGTCAATGACAGGCTTTAGATCTTGGCCGGACAAAGCGGCACAGATCACCCAGGCAAGAGCGACTAACTTAACGACCATTCGCGATGACCTCTTCATAATACTTTTCGTATTGCGGAATAATCTTCGAGCTCGCAAATCGCTCCACCGCCGTCCGCCGCGCCGCCTCCGCCATCTTCTCGTGCAGCGGCTCGTTCGTCAACAGCTCTACCACCCTCCGCGCTTGCGCCGCGATATCGCCCACTGGCTCCAAGAATCCGTCCACTCCGTCCGTCACCAATTCCGGCAACCCGCCCACGCGGGTCACAACCGCTGGAACGCCACACGCCATCGCCTCCAACGCGCCCAACCCGAATGACTCCATTTCGCTCGGCATCAGCAGCACGTGCATCTGTGGAAACAGCCGCTCCACATGATCCTGCTTGCCCAGAAACGTCACCTGCCGATCGACCCCCAACTCCCGCGCCAGCCGATGGGCTTCCGGACGATCGGGTCCGTCGCCAGCCATATACAAATGTGCCGGTGTCGACTTCAGGACCTCCGCCAGTATCCGCACGCAATCGTTCACGCGCTTCACCGGCCGGAAGTTTGAAATATGCATCAGTCGCTTTTCGCCATTGGGACGATTTTCCATCGGCTTGTAGATCTCGGTGTTCACGAAATTGTAGATCACGCGAATGTCGTTCGGCACTCCGAAGACCTCGTAAGTTTCGCGACGCACGTCCTGGCTAACTCCGGTGATCCCATCCGAATTCTCAATTGAGAATTTTGTTACGGGAAAGTAAGACCGGTCCATCCCGACGATGGAGACATCGGTGCCGTGCAAGGTAGTGATGAATGGCAGCCTGCGCCGTGAAGCGACAATCTGCTTGGCCAGCAACGCTGCGGTGGAATGCGGGATCGCGTAATGCACGTGGAGCAGATCGAGATCGTACTCTTCGGCCACCTCCGCCATCCGAGACGCCAGCGCCAGGCAATAGGGAGGGTACTGGAATAGAGGATAGGTGGACACTTCCACTTCGTGATAAAAGATGCGCGGCGTCCCCGGATCCAGCCGAATGGGATTCGCGTAAGTGATGAAATGGACGTCGTGCCCGCGCGTGGCCAGTTCCAATCCGAGCTCAGTGGCGACGATGCCGCTGCCGCCGTACGTGGGATAGCAGGTGATTCCGATGCGCATGTTAAGGCGTAGCGACGACTAATTCTCCCAGACCAATTTGACCATGAATGTTTTGATCCGGGTGAGCCTCATCGCCGCCGCCGAACCATACTGTAACGCGGTCGCCATTGGCAATCACAGTGGGATCGCAGATCACCTTCGAATTCCACGCTTGCTCCCCCGCAATCACCATCGGAAGTTTCTCCCAGTGGACCCCATCGCGCGATCGCGCCAGACCCAGCCTCCGCATTTCAGCGCCGTCGCGCCCCGTATAGAGCATCCAATAGTAGCCGCGCGCGGCCCACACCGCGGGCTCGCCGAGGCCTTTGGCATCGAATGCCCCATACCCGCCCGGCTCCAGAATTGGATTGCTCCGCAGCTTGTGCCAGCTCACGCCATCGTCCGATTGCGCCACGCCCAGCTTTTGCTGGCGCGCACGGTCCATCCCCAAATAGAACATGTAATAGCTACGTCCGGCGCGAATCACATACGGATCGCCAATCCCGCTCTCATCCCAACTTCCATAGGGACCTCGCGCGAGCACCGGCGCTCCATTACGCTGCCATTGATGCCCGTTGCCCGATCGCGCCAGGCCGATTTCCGGCGGTTCCCCGGCTTGGTAGTAATACAGGATGCTGCTATCGTCGGAAAGCGCCGCGCCATTGGCCGCAATCGAAGCTGCCTTCCCAGGTGCCAGGATCTGGCGAGAGGATTCTCGCCTCTTTCTGCCAGGTCACGCCGTCGCCCGATACCGCTAGCCCCGTGTGCCAGGCCTTGCCGTCGTAACCGGAGAAGAAATTGTAGTAGGCGTCGCCCTGGCGGATCACCGAAGGATTCAGAACGTCCACCGCGTCCCATTCGCCGCGCCCGCCCCGCTTTAGGACCGGCTCAGGACGCGCCTGCCATTTCCACTGAACGGCCGGCCCCCCGGGCTGTTCGGGCAAAGTGAAATCCCGATAGCGTCCACAGCCGCTCAGTCCAACAACCAACAACCAACAACCAACAACCGGCCACCGCCTCACGTGGCCAGCCGGATCTTCAACCCCGCGCCCTGCCCCGGCTTGGAATCCAGCACCAGATCGCCGCCCAGCGTCCGCACGCGGCGCTTGATACTCAAAGGCCCCAGCCGCAGCAATTCCAATTCATCCAGCGTATAGCGTCCGCTAAAGGGAAAGCCGTTGCCGTTGTCTTCCACCAGAATCTCCAGCACCGTGTCCGATTTCGCGATGCTCACCGCCACGCGAGTCGCCGCCGAATGCTTCTGCACGTTATACAACGCTTCGCGTATGATCTGCAGCAACTCCAGCGACACCTCGGGTTCAGCCGGCTCCAGAAACTCGGCGCTTACAAATGTCGCCGGGATGCCGCTGTCCTTCTGAAACTGCTCCACCACCCGCCGCAGCGTGGCGTTCAAACTGCCTTCCACATCCACCGGGCGCATGCTCCGGACGAACGCCCGCAGCTCGTTCACCTGTGTTTTGCACAAATCCTGGAGCTGCAGCAACTCCTCGGTAGCCGCCGAAATGTCGCGCGTCAGCAACTTGCGGATAATCTCCAGCCGCATCTGAAAACTGATAAAACTCTGCAGCGGGCCATCGTGAAAATCAGCCGCGATACGTTGGCGCTCGCTCTCGCGCGCCTTCTCGGCGTCATAGCGGTACAGCACCGTCTGGCGCGAGCTATTGGAAAGCCGCTCTTCCAGATATTCGCGCTGGATCGCCAGCACACTCCCCAGGATTCCCGCCGCGATAAACGCCGGCCGCAGCATCTCCGCCGAATGCAGGTTGGGCACAACATACAACAGCGCGATAGCCGCCACGGCCACCACCACCGTCTTCCACCACGGATGCAGCATCACCGCTACCAGCACCACGTAGGCATAAAACACGGAGCTGATCCAATATCCGTACGCCGCGCTGCTGATGGCCGCGATAAAGAAGAATGCGAAATCGACCATCAGCCCCAACGTCGGATATCCGGAGTCCTCCAACCCGCGCCAGAACAACGCCACGCATGCGTAAACAATGTAGACCGCGAACAGGATCGCGGTGTCGGTCCAAACAAAACTGGACGAAATGAGCTGGCTGGTGAGACAGCTCATAGCGAGCAAAATGCGAATGAGGCTGAGCAGCCGCCGCCAGGAAGTCGGAAGCATGGGCTTAGGAAACTCCGCTCGCGACTGGACCGCGCTCTATTGCTCCACATAGAACCGCACGCGATTGCTCGGCTGTCCGTCGGCTTCGATGTACAACTCCGCTGCGCCTGTGTCCGCGATCCGCGGCACTTGGATTTCGATCAGATAGAAGCCGACATAACCCGGCGCCAGCGACGCGTGTGTCACCTCCACCGGCAATCCGTCCAGATAAGCGTGGACTGTCGCAACCACGCTCGGCGGATCCTGCAAAGGCGCGGCCAACCCAGTGGGCCAGTCCGGCTTCACTTGCCCCAAACCCGTCGCCAGCACTTGGATTCGCGAACTCGCTCGCGCCGGCTTGCTGGCGTCCAGCAGTACTCCGCTTTGCGCGTCCATGATCAGCGGCGTCCCGTCCGGATCCACGAAGATGGCCGGCGAAGCGCTCTTCAGCGCCACGCCAAACGTCAGCGGCCCCGAAGCTGCCTCCAGCGATAGCGATATGTTGTTGCCCTTAGCCTCGAATGGCACCTGGATTTGCGATGCCGTATCGCTGGCGTCCAGCACTGGAGCAGTCACGTCCTCGCTACGGGCGGATTCCACCCGCGCTCCCAACACGCTCAGCAACGCACCCGGGGCCGTGGGCCGCGCGCTATAATCCGCGGCATTTACGATGCGTGCTTCGCGCAATCGGTGCGGCGCAATCGCAGTGTACACTCCGTAGCCATCCACCACCGCGAAAAGCTGATTCGCGCCCGCGTCCAGCTTCACATCGGTGACGGACCCAGCCGGCAAATGCTCGCTCAGCGAAGTCCAAATGGTGGGCCGTCCCGCCGATCCCAGATCGGTCGTGGTAGAAAACAACCCCGCGTCCGTTGCGACATAAATCGCTCCGCTTCCCCGATCCGCCGCTACTCCATGCGCCGCCGCGTTCTCCGGGAGATTGGCCGTAATGTCGTCCCAGAAACTGCCGCCGTTCATGGTGCGAAGCACGTACGCCGGCTTGCCAGATCCCGGAGTCACGCTGCTGCGCCCGCCCAATACAGCGATCGCAACTCGAGGATCGCTCGCGTCTACCCAAACGGCTTCGACTTTACCCTGCTCGCCCAACTTGAAAGCCGAACCCCAGCTCACCCCCGCATCCGCCGAAACCTGAAGCCGTCCCTCGCTATCGCCCGCGTAGATGTAATCTTCAGCCGCCGCGATCGCGCTCACTGGACGCTTCAACACCTGCGACAGCGCGCTCTTCAGATTCTGTTCGCGCTCCACATCGGAGGCGTCCAGCGGTTTCCACGCGGCTTTTTCGCCCGGCGCCCACTCTACTTCTCGAACCACCTCCCCGGCCGCGCTCGCTAACTCCAGCCGCACGCCGCGCGTCCCGTTCGGTAATCCCATGAAATGTCCGGCCGGCAGATTCGACAAAAACTGGTTCAGCCCGCTCCAGGAAATACCGCCATCCAGCGACCGCCAAACGCCGGCGTCCGAAGCCACCACCACGTCGTCGGAATCCAGCGGCGAGGCTGTAATAGCCCGCAACCCCTGCCCGAGCAGACAAAGCCCCTTGTAATTCGTTACGTTGGCCCAGCTTAGTCCAGCGTCGTCCGACCGGTAGACATCCCGTCCAATTCCGTAGAGTCTTCCCGCAGTGGCCGATCCGGATGGATTCGCCAGCTTGAATTCAAGCTCCGGCACGCTCAGAGCAGCAGTCTCAGCATCGTTGGAAGCCGGCGGCGTCACCTTGACGTCCGTCACCAGCTGCCATTGTTCAAAGTCATCCGTCCGAAAAGTGCGCCCCGAGGCGGTCTTGGCGAATAAGCTCAGTCCGTCCGCCGAGTACCACACCCGATCCACGGGTCCCGTGGCCGCCGACGGCAGGTGATCCGACTCAATGGCCGAATTCCCAATGTGCCGCCAGCCCACGCCAGTTCCCTGCGCCAAAGCGAGCTGCGCCAAGGCGAGCCAGGGCAAAACCGCAAGAGCGGAGTACCGTACTGTCCGAACTGTGGCCCTCCGACACATCAAACGAGTCTATTGTATCCCTTCAGCGACTTCTCATCCCCTCAAAAGAACTGAATCTATACAGGTTCTACCCAAAATGCCCGATAGGATATCTTCTTGCTACGCACGTTTGGTGGTAGACTGTTTTGTTAAGAGTTGGGTCAGTAATACGCCACATAGTACTTTAGTGTGGGATCGGCCAGGTTTGTTCTTAACTTTATGAGGCGGAGTGGCATCCACGGGTTCATCGGTGTGCTGCTAGCATTTGCAGCCACAGGGATTTGCTCGGCCCAATTGTTCCCCCCATCGCCCGATGCAGCAGCAAAAGTGCTGTCCATGACCGGGCAAGTCTCCGTTCTCCGCGACTCCCAGCCTTGGGCGCTCAACATCGGCGACCTGGTCCAAACCCAGCAGGTGATCCTCACCGGCCCCGATGGTTACGCTAAATTCCAAACGTCGGATGGCAGCACCTTCGAGGTATATCCCAGTTCCAACGTGATTTTCCGGAAAAACCCGGGGAGTATTCAGGATCTCTTGGATCTCTTTGTCGGACGCGTAAAAATTCATATCCAGCGCCTAGGCGGCCAGCCCAATCCGAACCGCATTATGACCCCCACCGCGGTGATCTCGGTCCGCGGCACCATTTTCGACGTCAGCATCAACGACGACGACGAGACCACCATCGTTTCAGTGGAAGAAGGCTCGGTCGAAGTTCGCCATGCACTGAAACCGGGTTCCGCCAAAATCGTAAATGCGGGCGAATCGCTGCACGTCTATCGCGACGAGCCGCTGGCCAAGAGTCTCATCGATAAGAATGAGCTGTTCCACCGTATCGTGCGTGGTTTGGGTGATGCGGCCTATCGCATCGCCATCAGTCCACCGGGCCGCATCGGCAGCACGTTCCCGGGTACTCCGACGTCAGGCGACGGCAAGCCGCCTGCTCCTCCGACGACAGCGCCGCCCGCCGGCACGCCCTCCGCACCGCCTCCCCCGTAGCCCTTCGGACCAACTGTGCCAAACTAGGCGTTAAGGAATATCGCCGATGAAGTTTGTCTTAGTTTCCAGTTTGTTCCTTACCCTAATCACTTCGGTCCTCGGGCAAACCTCTGATCCAGGTTCTACGTCTGCCGCGCAAAGCGGTGTCCCTTCTGAGTGGGATGCTCGCAAGCTGGTCGATGTTCTCACCCAGCAAGCCGAACATTTGCAGCCGATTATCGATCAAGTCCAGCCCGCCGAATGGCAAGCCCAGGGTGCATCGGCAACGTACGTCGCCCAGTTGAACACGGCGCAGGCCCAGCTCAAATATTTGCTTGCTTCGGCCGGCGCTTTCTCCCGGCAGCCGGAACGCCTCCCGCTCGGCCTGGATGCCTATTTCCGCATGCAAGCCGTGGAATCCACGATGGATTCGCTGATCGAGGGCGTGCGGAAATACCAGAACCCCGCGCTAGCCGCCCTGATGCAATCGGTGATCGCAGAAAACGGCACCAATCGCGACCGCCTGCGCCAATACCTGCAGGATCTCGCGACTCAAAAGGAGCAGGAATTCCAAGTGGCCGACCGCGAAGCCCAACGCTGCCGGGCCGCCATGCTCCAACAGCCCGCGCCGAAAACAAAGAAAGTGCTCCCACCCATGATCGTCAACGCAGCCGTTTTCACTTGCAGCATTTGCAGCGAGCCGTCGACGAACATTTGCGCCTATTGCACCAAGGACGCTTGCGCCAATCATCGCTGCGAGCGCTGTAAGCGTTGTAGCGACTGCTGCGAGTGCGATGTACCGTTATCGGCGGAAGAGGCCGTGGCAGAGATCGAGATCGTTCCCGAGCCTACGATTGAGACTCCGATCGAACTTACCGATCCGGCGGAACCGCTCGACGCAACCGATCTTCTCGATTCGACCGATCCGACCGAGCCACGCCCAGAGGAAACGGTCAATCCGGACGGCTTTCACACTGACTCGTAAACAAGCCGCTAATCGATGACGCCCTTCGCTTGCGACCCGTCCGCCCTCACGTCCCAGGCCCGTCAACATCACTTCGACGAACTGGACCCGGCCTTGCGAGCCCGGATGAAGAGCGTTCGCGAGCTACCCGATGGCTTCGAATTCGAATTCCCGCCCGATGCAGCCACGTTTCAATTGGCCTCCGAATGGGTCGCAGGCGAACGGCTATGCTGTCCCTTCTTTGAAATCGAACTGCACGCCGAGCCCGACAGCCTGGTGCTACGTCTCACCGGCCGCGAAGGCGTCAAGCAATTCATCCAGGCTGAACTCGCTAGCTGGTTTCCGGGCTAGCGCGTCGTTATTGGCCCGCGAGCTGCTACGCTTTTCCTCAATGCGATTCGCCTGCCTGCTCGCCCTCTTTGCTTGCACGGCATTGGCGCAATTCAAAAGCACCGTTCCCCTGGTGGTCGCCCCCACCACCATCACCGACTCCAAAGGGCATACCGTCGACGGCCTGACTCCCGACGACCTGATCCTCTACGACAACAATGTGCCGCAGAAGATACAGATGGATTGGATGGCGTATCCCATCGACCTGGTGGTCGCAGTCCAAACCAGCGAGAACTCCGGCGCGGTGATCGACAAGCTCGGTGGCAGCGGCATTCTGTTTTCGCAACTGCTGGCGGCCGACGCGGGCGAAACCGCGGTCATCTCCTTCAGCGACGAGGTCAAGATCCACCAGGACTTCACCAGCAACCCGGATTTCGTCATCCACTCGCTCCGCATGCTGCGCAAGGAAGGCGATCAGGCCCACATTCTCGACGCCATGCGCCAGGCCCTCCTCATGCTGGAACAACGTCCGCCCGGACGCCGCCGCATCATCCTCATGATTGCCGAAAAGCGCGATCGTTCCAGTGTCGCGAAGCTCCCGGATGTGATGGAGCAAGTAGAGCGTCTCAATGCCGCGGTCTATTGGCTCACCTATTCGCCATTCTTGGAGCCGTACACGGTGAAACCCAAGACCGCTGAAGATCTAAAACCCGAAGCCGAGCGCGTCAAAGTCCAGAAGTGCGCCCTCTGCCCCGCCCCTGACGACAGTGCGGTCCCACCCGACATTGGGCCAGCCAGTCCGATCTATGCGATAGGCGAACTAATTCGGTTGCACAAACCGGATCTCGCCAGCCTGTTCACCCGGACTACTGGCGGCCGAACCGTGAGTTTCCTGAAGAAGCGCGCTTTGGAACAAGCCATTCAACTGGTCAGCGAAGAAGTCCACCGCCAGTACATCCTTAGTTTCGAACCCAAAGGCGGCGAGCCTGGAACGTTTCATCGCATCCGCGTCGCGGTGAAGGACCAGCCGCGGCTCCAAGCCAAAACTCGCGACGGATACTGGGTCTTGCAGTGACAGGCCGCGCTCAGTCCAAGCGAGCCAGAATCTGCCCCACCATGTCCTGGCAATGCTCCACGTAGGCGTCGATCAGCGCGGTCAAGGGAACCGGCGTCGCGATCCCGATCCGGCACGCCACATCTATCTTGTCTTCCGGCACCCGTAACAGCACGTGAATCAGCAGCCGGTTCAACAGCACCCACAAATCCACCGTCTCGGTCCACGAAAACTCGGCATAACCCTGGATCGCCGCCGCATCATCCCTCGGATATTCCGCTGCCGTTAACTTCGAATCCAACAGCGCCGCAGTGACCCACTGCTGATGCGCCATCGCCCAGTCGATCAAATGGCCCAGCGCTTCCTTCCGCGTCCATGGCTTTCGGGGATCGGGCTTCCGCTTGAGGCGCTGATCGCCAAAGAAGTCGGCGTCACTCAGGCGGGCCGCCGTGTTGTCCACCAATTGCTGCAACGCTTCAATTTTGGATCCAAGCGCAGCGGCCAACGGCACAACCGGTTGCGGCTGATGCCATGCGGCTGCCCGTTCCAGCGGTCGAGTTCGTACTTCAGCGTCGGACAATTGGTTGGCAACAATCTTCCGATACGGCTCGAACTCCAGCCCGTACTTCCGCAAGAGCACCGCCGCCAGACAGCCTTGCACGCGCATCAAGCCTAAGACCAGATGCGTCGAATCGATCATTTTGTGTTGCAGCGCGTCGGCTTCTTCGGCGGCATATTCCAGCGCCCGTTTCGTTTCGTGCGCCAGCGGTAAATCCACCGAAGTCGGCACCCGATCGCCCTCGGGAACCGCAAGCTGCTCGATCTCTTTCCGGATCGCGATCACCGCATCCAAACCTAGCCGCGCAGCTACACTCTTGTCTTCGCGCAATATGCCTAGCAGCAGCTCTTCGGTCGTGATCTTTGGTGTGAACAGCGCGCTGGCTTCGTAGCGCGCAAAGAAGATAGATCGGCGGGCGCGTTCGGTGAAGCGTTCGAACAAAGGGGCAGAGCCTTCCCCTCATTATCCCCTGCTGGCCGCCACCACGTCGTCGATCGCGTCGAAAACCTCTTCGGGCTGGATCGGCTTGCTGATGTACGCGTCCATTCCAGCCTCCAGGCAGCGGTCGCGATCACCTTGCATGGCATGCGCGGTCATGGCGACAATAGGGGCCTTTACGCCGCCCGCACGCAACGCGCGTGTGGCCTCCAAACCATCCAGCTCCGGCATCTGCACGTCCATTAAAATGACGTCGAAATTCTCCCGCAGCGCCAGCTCAACAGCCGCGCGCCCGTCGCCTGCCACTGTCACATCGTGGCCGCGCGCCTCAAGCAATCGCACCACCAGCAGCTGATTCACGCGATTGTCCTCGGCCAGCAGCACGCGCAGTTTTCCGGCGCCGGCAGCCCTGTGCGTCTCGCGCGCCACATCCGCTTGTGCCCGCATCGCCGCCAGCGTAAATCGGGCAGTCCATCGAGAAGGAGAACGTGCTTCCCTCCCCCGGAACGCTGCTCACTACAATCTCTCCACCCATCAGCGCCGCCAGGTTCGAACAGATCGCCAGACCTAAGCCCGTGCCGCCGTAGCGCCGCGTTACCGATCCGTCGGCTTGCCGGAACGGCTCGAAAATCAACGTCTGCTGTTCGCGCGACAATCCAATTCCAGTGTCCGTCACATCGATGCGAACCACGGCCCGGCTCTCGCTCTGTTCTTCCAGCCTGGCGTGCACCCGCACCCCCCCGGCAGCCGTGAACTTCACCGCGTTATTTATCAGATTCAGCAGCACCTGCCGCAGCCGGTTGGGATCGCCCAGCAGGAAATCGGGAACGCTGGCATCCACCATCCAGGAAAGCGCCAGGCCTTTGTCGCGCGCCATGAACTCCAGCGTGCGCACCGCCTCCACCACGCAGTCGCGCACCGAAAATGGAATGGATTCCAATTCCATGCGTCCGGCTTCGATCTTCGAAAAATCCAGAATATCGTTCAACAGCCCCAGCAATGCATCGGCCGACGTCTTGGCCACATGCAAGTATTCGCGCTGGTCCTGATGCAGCTCCGTGTTCAGCACCAGACCCATCATGCCCAGCACGCCATTCATCGGCGTGCGAATCTCGTGGCTCATGTTGGCCAGAAACTCGCTCTTGGCGCGATTGGCATCCTCCGCTTTGCCCTTGGCTTCCGCCAGTTCGGCCGTGCGATCGCGCACCTTGCGATCCAGATCCCTCAGCAAAGCCTCCATCTCGCCATGCAACCGCTCGCGATCCGCCAGCGACGCGCGCAGCTCCATGTAGGATTCCCGCAGCCGCACCGACATCTGGTCGAAATCCGTCACCAATTGCGCCACTTCCGCGGGCGCTTGCGCGGGTAACTCGATCGGCTCCCGCCCCTCCTCCTGCACCGAAAAACCCCGCACGCGATTCACCAATTTTTCTAGCGGCGACGTCACGCCCGAATCCACCGCTCGCGATAACAGCACCGATAACAGGATCGCGCCCACCAGCCATGCCACCGTCATCAGGTAATAACGTTCGGTCGGAATGTGGATCCGCGAAAGCGGCTGCTCGATCAGAACCCGCCAACCCGTCAGGCCGCTTGCGGCATAGCTCGCCAGATACCTGGTGTTGTGCTGATGCGCGTCCGTGTGATCCACCAGGAACGCTGCCCCGCCCTCCTCCGCCCTCTTCAACAGCGGCGAGCCCGCCATCGATTCCAGCGAACGATATGCCGCGCCGCGGTTCGAATAAATCACCCGGTCGTGCTGGTCCAGGATGAAGATCGCCGCCTGGTCTAGTGTTCCGAAGGTTTGCGTTAGCGGTTCGAAAGGCGATAAATCCAGCGTCCCCGCAATCACACCGAACAACTCCCCGTCCGCTCTGAAAATGGGTGCTGTCACAGCCACCGTCGGCTGCGGGACGCCACGATCCACAAAGACATCCGAGATCACCGACTGCCGCAATGCCTTGGTGCGCTGGAAATATTCCCGATCCCGCATCGTCGCGCTATCAGGCACCACGTCGCCCGGCCTGTTGCTAAGCGGATCCACCGCGATCGGAAAACCATCCGCGGTTCCAATCGCCAGCGATTGAAAGTCGCTATAAACCTGGCTGGTCTGCCGCAGCCATCCGTTTAGCGAGTCCAGGTCGAAGCGGCCTTGCCTGGTAATGGACCGCGACAGCTCCCGCACCGCCAGTTGGTGGCGCGTCAGATAATCTTCCAGATCCTCGCGGATGGCCCTGGCGGCCTCTTGCAGACGCTGCCCGGATTCGCTCTCGCGGCGCTCCGCGTAATTCTCGCCGTTCAGGATGTTCAGCAGCAGCAGCGGCACCGTGGCTACCAACAGAAATCCGTGCGACATGTAGGCCCGCAAAGTCCGCCGTTCCGCCAGGCCCCCGCCGCGCCCCACAATCTCTGCAGCGCCGTACTGCTGATCAACAACTCGGCGATCATCACGTTCAACAGCCCGTTCACCGGATGCTTCACCACCATCACCCAGCCGTTTGGCGACGGATAGCTATAGAGAAGGATGTAGAACACCCAGGCCAGAGGCGTTCCAATTGCCACCCAGTAAATCAGGTCTGCAACAGCCGGATGCAAGCGCCGCCGCGCGAGCCACCCCACTGTAAGAGCCTCCGTTACCAGAATGCCTGCGGTCTCCGGCTGGCCCCACAAAACGATCGATGGAACAGAGGTGATCAAAGCCGCCAATGCCCCGTACATCGGACCGTACATCAGCGCGATCGCCAGGTAGAACACGCCCCCGAAAAGCAGCTTCGCCCCGGTGAAAATGGTGATCTGCGGCAGGTTGGCCAGAATGCCCAAAAGCCCGAACACAACGGTAACCGCAAAGCTGCGGTTCAGCTTTAAGGGCATGCTTGAACTTCGTCTGAAGTACTATCCTACTTTAGATGGAGGGCTTTAGCCCCCCGCGCTTCTCCGCGCGGCCTTGCCGAAAGGCAGCGAAAACCACCTTCATACGGCGACCGAGTCGACGCACTGCCTCGGGGGCGAGCTGGGTTCGAGCAATTACCGCAATAGAGCCCAACTATAATGGATTGTGTGGGAAGGATGTGAGAAATGACGGCATATGTGTTGGGGGCAGGTGCGTCGTGCAGCGCTGGGTACCCGCTCGCAAGGACAATGGCGTCCAAGCTTCTAGAGTGGATGAAGCGCCCCACGCATGACCCAGACTCCTACGCAGCACAGTATCCGGCGACCGCTCGCTACTTTGAAGAATCCTTCACTTCCATTGAGAACGTTGAGGACCTGGTCACAGCGATCCACAAACGTATCGATGAGTATGAACATGGAACACAAGACCAGCGCCTGAAGCGGGCCGCCCTAGCGCATGAATACGGCCTGCTCAAGAACGCTGTTCGTGACTGGTTTGCCGAGATCCAACGAGGGGTGGCCCTGGACTCATCGGCCTACCGGGAATTCGCTAAGAACATAATAGTTCGGGGCGATTCCGTGATCACATTCAACTATGACGTCTCCCTCGAGCGCGAGCTAAGATTGGCCGGGAAGTTCGAAGTAGGGGATGGGTACGGGTTTCCGATTGAAGGTCTTCCGGGAAAATCCGCCACGAAGGTGTTGAAATTACACGGCAGCACGAGCTGGCTTGCGCTCCTCTTTGGTGGCATGACCTCAGGATTTTCCGCCTCCAACCTGGCCATACCTGGGTGAGCGTCCTGTCATCGCGAAGAATGAGCTTTCGTTCCTGGAATACACCGACGCAACTGACCCGAGATTCGGAAAGGGTGGGGCAGCATTACCCGTGATGATATTTCCTGCACGCACAAAGAATTTTTATTTCGCAGCTAATACCGGCACTGAGTATGCCGACTTTTGGAATAATTTGTGGCAGCAGGCCGCCTCTGTGTTGGAATCCGCAGAACGTGTCGTGTTGTGTGGGTACAGTCTCTCACCGGTTGATGAACGCGCCCACAAATTGCTGCTCTCTGCACCGAAAAAGGACGCCGAAATCGTCGTTGCGAGCGGAGACGACACCCAATGTATCGTGGGCGCTTACAGAAACACCGGATATGTCAGGGCGGTCGCGGCGGATGAGGTGCTTTTTCAAAAGTGGGTGGGCAGCAGTGCAAGTAACGTTGTGGGCATGCTTTAGTTGACCGATCTATGGAGTGGCAGACGGTTGTCGTAAGCCTGAGTGGGTCAGCGATATCTGGATCACTTGCGGCAGGGCTAATAAACTTTCTCGTCGAACGAAAGAAAGCCCAACAGAGCAAAGAGCTTCAAGAGACGCAGAATACTTTTTCTATGGGCGCCACCTCCCACATGGCGACAGTTGCGTTTGACAAACACATCGGCTTTTGCGAGGAATACGTTGAGGAAGTGTCAAAGGCGCTTCAACCGCTGATCCAGGATGGGAGCAGGCAAGAGCCGCTTGACGCTAGGCGCTTTTCTCGAATCCGACAGAAATGGGCCCTCTGGTTGACTAACGAAATTGACGGCGAACTAGAGCAATTCGAACGCCATGTCACCCAACTCGGCGCGGAAGCCCCGGCTGTTGACGCCAATGGCGACCGAGTATCAAACGAAAGCAGCATCAAGACAGCTATTGCCTTTTTAAGAGAGGTTTTGCGCACCGAGGAGTTAACGGCGCTTAGGAACAAACTGGTGATTGGTTCATCAGGAAGGCCAAGTCGCGTCGTCTGATGCAGTCGGCAGCCGACATGCGGCAGGCCCGCTCCCGAAGCTGAACCGGACAGTTCTTGTCAAGCAAACCTTTCTGTACTTGGGATTCTCTGCCTGCCCGTCCTTCTAGTACCCTGGTATGTGATTGCCGATGGACGAAAAGAAGATACTGGCCAACTTGCGCGAAATCTGCCTGGCCCTCCCAAAAAGTAGCGAAACCACCACCTTCGGACACCCAACCTTTCAGGTGGGCACCAAGACTTTTACGGTGCTCGAAACCTATAAAGGCGTGCTCTCGATTTGCGTGAAAGTGGGCAAGAAGATGCAGCCCGTCTTCCTGGAGGACGACCGTTTCTATCGAACCCCCTATGTCGGCCAGCACGGCTGGGTCTCGCTGCGCGCCAACACCAAGCTCAATTGGACTGAAATCCGCGGCCTCGTCGAAGGCAGCTACCAACTGGTGCACGTCAAGAAGAGGCGCCGATGATCGAAGGGCCGCAGTGATCGGAGAGATGCCGTGACACCCGAACTCGCCGGCCGCCGCATCGCCATCACCAGCATGATCGTCAGCGCTGGCTTGGCAGCCGCGAAAATCAGCATCGGCCTGCGCGCCCAATCCACTGCCACCGTTTCCGATGGCGTCGAATCGGCCGGCGACGTCCTGGCCTCTGGACTGGTGCTGCTTGGCCTGATCATCGCCGCCAAGCCGCCCGACTTGGAGCATCCCTACGGCCACGGCCGCCTCGAAACCCTCAGTGCTCTCGGCGTTGGCATGCTGCTGGTTGCAACTGGCGTTTTTATCGCCTTCGAATCGCTCCACTTGACCCATGGCGCCAGCCAGACCCCCTCCGCGTACGCCATCTGGCCGCTCCTGGCCTCCATTGCGATCAAGTCCATCATGAGCGCCGCCAAATGGCGCTACGGCCGCAGGATTCAAAGCTCCGGCCTCATCGCCGACGCGTGGAACGATACCGTCGATATTCTCTCCGGCGCCACCGCTTTGGTCGGCCTGGGCCTGACGTTGCTGTCCCCGGAACGGTTCGCCGCGGCCGACCATATTGGTGGTTCAGCGGTTGGGATCATCGTCATCTTTCTAGGCATCCGCGTTGTCCGCGATACCGCCGTTCAACTCATGGACACCATGCCCGACCCGCAAGTAATGGATCGCATCCGCAATGTCGGCCTCAGTGTCCCTGGCGTTCTTGGCATCGAAAAATGCTTCGCGCGAAAGACCGGTCTAAAGTGGCATGTGGACCTGCACCTGGAAGTGGACCCCGCCATGAGCGTCTACGATTCTCACGAGATCGCCACGCGGGTGAGGGAAAAGATTCGGACCGACATCGACTGGGTGGCCGACGTGCTCGTTCACGTGGAGCCGCACCTGCTCGCTACAATCTCTAACGGGCCGCATGGAAAATCGTGAATTCGCACGGGTGCTCGCCGAAACCGCCGACCTGATGGAGATCGCCGGCGAGGACGGCTTCCGCATCCGCTCCTATCGCAACGCGGCGTCGGCCATCGAAGGCTACACGGAGCGCGTCGACGACATACTGGCCAACCCGGAGCGCAAAGTCACCGAAATTCCGGGCGTCGGCAAGGGCCTGGCCAGCGTGCTCGAAGAACTCTCGAAGCGTGGCTCATTCGAAAAGCGCGACACGCTGCTGGCGCAATTCCCGCCTACGCTCCTCGAACTTTTCAAGATCCAGGGCCTCGGCCCCAAAGGCATCGCGCTGGTCTACCAGCATTACAAAGTCGCTACCATCGACGAGCTCGAGCGCATCTGCAAAGAGCAAAAACTGCGCGAGCTTCCCCGCATGGGCGCCAAGTTGGAAGAGAAGGTTCTCAAATCCATCGCGCAGTATCGCCAGCGAACCGGCCGGTTTCTTTTGAGCTTTGGACAAAAAGTCGCGGGCGAGTTGATCCCTTATCTCTCGGAAACCGGAGGCATCGAGAAAATCGCCGCCGCCGGAAGCCTTCGCCGCGGCAAAGATACCATCGGCGATCTGGATCTGCTGGTCACCGGACCCGGCGCTGCCGATGCGCTGGAGCGTTTCGTTCAGCATCCCAAAGCCCACACCGTGCTCGGCAAAGGCCCCAACAAAGCCAGCATTCAATACGGACTGGAGGGCCTGCAAGTGGACCTCCGCGCGCTCCCGCATGAAAGCTACGGCGCTGCCATGCAATATTTCACCGGCAGCAAGGAACACAATATCCTGATCCGCAGCCGGGCGTTGAAGCTGGGATACACGCTCAACGAATACGTGCTCGCTCGCCTGGACAATGAACAACGCGTGGCGGGCGAGACCGAAGAGGAAGTCTACGCTGCCCTCGGCCTCCCGTGGATTCCTCCCGAACTCCGCGAAAACGGCGGCGAAATCGAAGCTGCTCTCGAAAACCGCCTGCCCAAGCTCATCGAGCTTTCCGACATCCGTGGCGATCTCCATATGCACACCACCGAAACCGATGGCCGCGCCACGCTGCAGGAAATGGCCGAGGCCGCCCACGCGCTCGGCTACCAATACATCGCCATTACGGACCATTCCAAGGCCCTCGCCATGGCCAACGGTCTGGATGAAAAGCGCGCCGTTGCGTTCGCCAAACAAGTTCGCGATCTCAACCGCACCGGCCTCCCGCTTCGTATTTTCTCAGGCCTGGAGTGCGACATTAAGCGAGACGGCGAAATGGATCTGGCGGAAGACGCCCTCGCCGAACTCGACATCGTGATCGGCAGCGTTCACAGCCACATGAATCTCGAGGCCACGGAGATGACCGATCGCCTGATGCGCGCTCTGGAATCGCCGTCAATGCGCATCATGGGCCATCCCACCGGCCGCATGCTGCTCCATCGCGATCCGTTCCCCTTCGATTTCGAACGCATCGCCACGGAAGCCGCGCGCCGTAAGGTGTACCTGGAAATCAACGGCAGTCCCGAACGGCTGGACCTCAGCTCCAATATGATCCGCACCGCCAAAGCCCTGGGCGTCAAATTCGCCATCTCCACCGATTCGCACCAGACCAAACATCTAGGTATCAACATGCCCTTCGGCGTCTTGACCGCTCGCCGCGGATGGCTCGAAGCCGGCGACGTCCTCAACACGCTGCCGCTCGCGAAGTTCGAAAAGGCCATTCACAAATCATGAAAATCATTTCTTCGGTTGAAAAATACACCAACCGCTTGTTCACGGTGTCTGAAGAGCATGCCGTTGATCCCGACGGCTTCGAGATCAAGCGCTCCATCGTGCACCATCGCGGATCGGCTGTCATGATGCCCGTCGACGATCGCAAGCGCGTTTTACTGGTCCGCCAATATCGTCTGCCAGCCCAACGTTTCCTATGGGAGCTGCCGGCCGGCTCCGTCGATCCCGGCGAAAAACCTCTGCAGACCGCCAAGCGCGAGCTCAAGGAAGAAACCGGCTACCGCGCCAAGAATTGGAAAAAGCTAACCGTGTTTTTCCCCAGCCCCGGCTTCCTCACCGAGAAAATGACCATCTACCTGGCCACCGGCCTCACCGCCGGCATCGCCACGCCCATGGGCGACGAGCGTATCGAAACCCGCTGGTTCACCGCCAAAGAAATCGAGGCGGCGATGGACACCGGCGACATCGTCGACGCCAAAACCATGCTCGGCTATTTCCACTGGAAGCGCTCCCTGCGCAAAGATTGAGCAAATTTTCAAATCCTTAGCGCGTGCTCGCTAGCGCCGTTATATAATCACCGATCATGAAAGAATCAGCAAGCCGCCCGTCCCGCCGCCGTTTCCTTGCCACCAGCGCCGGTGCCGCGGCTGCCATTGGAGCCGGACCAGCTTCTATCGTTTTATCCGGCCAGCCCCTGGCTCCCATCGACGAAACCACGCTCGTCCTGACCAACGGCAAAATCCACACCCTCGACGCCGCCAACAGCATCGCCAATTCGGTCACTATTCGAAACGGCCGCTTCATCGCTGTCGGCGGGCGTCCACCCAAAGCCGGACCCGGTGTGCGGATTATCGATCTGAAAGGCCGCACCGTAGTGCCCGGTCTTGTGGAACCGCATATTCACATCGTCAGCCTCGGCAACCGGCCCGGCTATCACACCGTCCTTGAAAACACGACGTCCATTCGCGAGATCCAGGAGACGTTGGCCGCGCGCCGCAAAGATGTGCCCGCGGGCGCATGGATCACATCGATGGGCGGCTGGCATCCCAACCAGTGGGCCGAGCATCGCCATCCCACGCTCGCCGAACTCGACGAAGCGGTGCCGGACCATCCCGTGCTTCTCTATGAACGCTTCACCGGCCCCGCAGCCACCAACACGCTGGGCAAGAAATATTTCGATGCCATCGACGCCGCGCCGCCCGTGCATCCCGACATCAAGAAGATCAACGTCGCAGCCAACGGCGCAATCGCCGCCAATGGATTCACAGGAGGCGGCCCATCGGCTTCCGCGCTTTTCCTCCTGCGCAGGATGCAGACGTTCGAGGACAAGCGGCGCAGCACGCTCGACGCCATGCGCTACTCGGCCAGCGTCGGCCTCACCTCGAATCTCGATCAGGTATTGTTCCCTACCCCCGGCCCGCTGCATCCCAACCAGATCCTCTCGAACCTGGATCAGTACCGCATGTACGACGCGTGGCTTTCGCTACACCGCGAAGGCCGAACCATCGTTCGACTCCAAATGAATTTCCTGCAGAATCAGGCCGACCCGCAGCTCCCCGAGTTGAAGGAGCGCCTCCGCAATCAGTTCCAATTCTTCGGCGACGACATGCTGCGCACTGGCTCCATCGGCGAGTGGGCGGCGCCTCTCAACAGCGGCGCAGTATGGACCGAGGCGCAGCACCTGGTAGGACAAGCCGGCTGGCGCAACGAAAACGCCGTGCAAAATCTCGCCGGACTCAAGCAAGTTGTGGAAGCGTATGAGGCAGTCAATAAAGAGAACGACATCACCAAGCTGCGCTGGGTAGTTCATCACGTTCCGGAAGTCAACGCCGATCTGCTCACTCGCCTCAAGGCGCTGGGCTGCGGAGTGGAAATGGGCGCGTTCCGCTGGGTTACATCGTCGGACCCCAAGGTCGTCGCGGGTCCGCAGTTCCGCACCATCGTCGATCACGGAATCCAGGCCGGCATCCATGGCGATGGCGTTCACATCGCGCCATTGAATCCCTGGCTGCACATTTACTACGCCACCACCGGCGTCAATTCCTTTGGCGACCAGGTGAATCCCGGCCAGCAGCTCACGCGCGCCGAAGCGCTCCGCCTGTTCACACGCGACAACAGTTGGTTCCTACGCATGGAAGAAAAGATCGGCTCCATCGAGCCCGGCAAACTGGCCGACCTCGCGGTATTGGACCGCGACTATTTCACCGTGCCCGACGCCGACATCAAGAAAATCCGTTCCGTCCTAACCATCGTGGACGGCAAGATCGTCCACAATTCAGTCTGAGTACAGAAACACTGGATACCGCGTCACCGGCAAACCCGCGCGCTTCACCGCCACGCAATACGTCTGCTCGCCCCGAAGCGACGTGTTATAGCCGTGCTCTTCGAGAAACTTCCACATGGGCCGGTTCATCTCCAGTCCCGCAATTGATTCGGTGAACAGCTCCTCGATCTCGAAGCCCGCGGCCTCAACCGCTGTTCGAAGCTCGAATGCAGTGTACTCACGGACGTGCGGGATCTCCTCCGGACCGCCTGGCTGCGGCCGGTGATAGGCGGAGAAAATCTGTGGATTGCCGTACCCATGCAAGACCCGCGCCACGCTGCTCAAGCTCGCGATGTTCGGCGTGGTCACGATCAGCCGGCCGCCCTCTTCGAGAATCCTATGGCACTCCAGCAGCAGATGCATCGGGTCGCGAAGCAGATGCTCGATCAGTTCGCACGCCAGCACGGTTTCAAAGCTGCCGTCGTCGTAGGGATAGCGATCGCGCTCAGCATCGAACAAGTCGACCGAAACCTCGAACCGCTCACCGCGCACGCTGGCAGTTTTCCGATCCGTGCCGCCAAGCGCTCCATAATATGCGCCACGAACGTCCGAATATCCACGCCAGCGTTTGAGAAAAGGCGTGATCTGCATGTAACAGCCCAACTCCAGAATTCGCCCGCTGGATCGCGGACGCGGCACCAACGTCAGTGTACGCGCCAGCCGCGGCAAATGCTTGGCGAAATATTCGTGGGTCTCGCCCTCCGGCAAATCCAGTCCCCGGAGTTGCTCCACCGCCGAGTTCAATTCAGAAGGATCCTCCGCAACCCGCATCGGATTTCCTTGCGCCACGGAAACTTCATGCCGCCGGCTCAAGTAGCTGTTCATCCGCCGCAGCGCCGCACGGATCGCCCGCAGATGCCACGGCAGTGATCCCCGGCGTTTACTCAAGCCCCGATATTGCAAGCTGTGCCACGTTGCTCGCAATCCCCCCGATGCGGACGATCAGCGGATAAACTCCGCTCGTGAGCGCCGGCACCTTCACATTCATCTGCGCCACGCCCGCGTAGAGCGGCGCCAGGCCCGCAAATTGCAGCTGCGCCGTCGTGCCGCCGATAGTGGCTGATACTTCCGACGTAGCGGACACGATGGCGCCAGTGGGTGGCGGCGCGCCATCATCCACGGCCATCGTCACCGGACCTTGCCCAGTGAAGAAAACCGAAATGTAAGTGCCGGCCGCCGCAGGGTGTCCTGCCGAATTCACCGAGCCATCCGCATTCAGCGCCGCGACGTAACCAGCTTCACCCGTGAAAAGTCCGGGGGCCGCCGATTGAACCGCGATCTTCAGCGGAGTTGACGAAGCTCCGCGACTTCGCACCACAACATTCGCGGCACCCGCCCCAATTTCCCACGGCACTTGCGCGTTGATCTGCCCGGGCGACTCAAACAACACGGGAGCAGCCACTCCGTTAATGGTCACCGACGTATCGGCCACCGACATCGGCAGGGGAACGGTTTGCGCACTCGCCGTAATCGCGGCCAGGTTCGAACCAAATACTGAAATCAGAGATCCCGGCGAAATCGCATCCGTCGAGTAGCTGCCGGCGTTCGTCACCGCCGCGATCACCGGAGTGTCCACCGCCAATTCGCCGTAAATCGCCACGCCGCTGCCGGTGCCCGCAAAGACTTTACCGTCCGCAATCGTTGGAACTGAAAACTCGCTATAGCTCCCCAATTGGTCCGCCGCTACTGCGCTGCTGTCATAGAGCCCGCTCAGATTACCAGCATCGTAAGCCATCAGCCGGCCGCCGTCATCGCCAATGGTCATCCACACGATGCCGTTGCTCGATCCGTCGGCGGAAATACTCGGCGTCGCGCCCGGAGAACCATTTTCATTGGAGGTCGAGGCCGACGGTGTCGGCGAGAGCGAAGCATCGTTAACCGGGAATGCCAACAGCGCAGAGTCCGCAGGAGCAATGTAGATGGAGCCGTTGAAGTACGCAGCCGAGCCAAACGTTTTGGCTCCCACCCAACGCTGGTAGCGACGCGAGCGCGCCCGAATCCGCTCCCGTTTGCACGCCTCCCAGAGCGTCCCGATCCAACAGGTAAATTCTTCCCTCCTTGCCCGATGTGAAGAGAAGATGCGGATGCGCAGTACTTCCGGCTTCGTCCGGCAAGACTAACGCCCCGCTGGAGCCAAGATCCAAATCCGCAGCGTCCAGTTCAAGCTTGTTGAACGGAGTGAATTGATCGGCGGCCGTCAGCGCGGGTGCAGGCGTGAACCGCAGCACCGATTCGTCGTACTCCGCCAACGCTGCATCCCCATCGAAATCGCCGTTGGCCGACACCGCGAAAATGTTGCCTTGCGCATCCGACGCCGGGCCCGCGCCGCCGTTCCAGAAGGAAGCTCCGCTGTCACCCGGCGACGCGTTGAAGAAGGCCGTCAGCTTTAACGTCGCGGCATCCTGCGCCATCAACCAGCCGTGATAGGTGCCATCGTCGCAGTTCCCGGACCATGACGAATAAACGACGCCATTCGTCAGCAACAGCGCCGTCCGCTGTTTGTGTGCCAGCGGCACAAACCCGGCCGGTTGAATCTCCACCGGACTGCCCGGCCGCTCGACGCCGTTGGTCACGTCGATAGCGTGCAACCGATAAACGTACTGGTTGCCGGATTCTTTCGTATAGGCAATCAAATAAATCGTTCCTGCCTCAGGATCGATCACCGGTGTTCCGCTAATCCCCAGCTCCGGAATCACCGGACATCCGACATCCGATTCCGAAACGGTAGTCACGCCGGAAGCTGCATCCAGAAAACTCACTTGCCAAAGCGGCCCGGCGCCAGATTCGTCGTCCGCGTCAAACGCATAGAGACTATCGTGCGATGTAGCCACGAACAATACGTTGTGAAAGCCGCTCCCTGCGATCTTCACCCGCGAAAGATACAGGGGCTGAGCATACACCGCCCCATCCACATTCAGGACACGGCGCTTTCCGAACATCCCGGCCCCTACACTGGCGGGACTCAAAAGGAGTTCGTTCAAATATCGCCCAGTCCGCGCATTATCGTTGTGGGAAGTCACAACACTGGTCTGAGCAGCCAGCGTGAGCGCGTCCAGCAGCAAAAGGACGAATAGAGCCAGAAACATGATCAGCGGCCGCGCTCGAACTTCACCAGTCCATCCCGATAATCAATTGTGAGCTTGAAGAGATCCAGAATCGGTAGCCCCAGGAAACCTGAAATCTCGGTACCCAGCCGATGGCTCAGTTCGAAGGTATCGATGGCCGTCATGCCCAGATTTTTCTGTGTGAACCCGGCAAACTCCAGCACCACATTCCCGGTAGCATAGACGTCGCCGACTTTTCCGCTCAGCCCCCGGAGCGACGTCCGGTCATCGCGATTGAGCTTGCTCACTTCCGCCGCCAGATCGTACGACATCATGCTGCGCGCCGCACCAGTGTCCATCACGAACAGCCCTTCGCGCGAACCCACCCGGGCCGGCACCAACAAGATGTGTCCGAACCGGAACACCCGCGCGGCGTCCCGCATTTCGGGGATGTCCATGCGGTCCTGCAATTCGTTCCCGGGGCGATAGCCCGGCAGCGGGTCTAAACGCAGTTTTCCTCCCGCGAAATCCAGCGTGATCAGAAACTCGGAGAACACATTCGATCCGATCAAGCCGTCTTCGATCCCAACCACGCTTTGTCCGGTAACATTGACCACTGCGTTACGATACTCCACGGCGCCGATCTTGAAGCTTTCGGCAAGGGCTCCATAGCCGGCCGTCCCCTTGGTATTGTCGCCGATGCCCCGCACCGACGCATCGGAAAGCCGGGCCAGTCCCGCCCTCTCCGCCGCCGGGCGCGTCATCACGATTCCGGCCGCTCCCGTATCCAGCACCAGGTTCAACGGAACGCCGTTCATGATCACCTCAACGCCAAAGCTGCGCATATGCGTGGCGTCGCTCACGAATCCTCGCAGCGGAATCTCCGCGGCCTGATAGGGACTCACCAACGCCAGCACCTCGACGACCCTCCAAAGCCTTCGCCAAGCTCTATCCGCTGCCTTAGTTCTGTCGTTTCGGTGGATTTGCCCACGGCCGCTAAGTAAAATTCGAGAGCCTTGGCGCGATCCGAGCCACGCAGCCGCGGAATCCATGCCGCCAGTATCCGTGGATCTTTGGGATCCAGCTCGTAAGCGCGCTTGTAATCCTCTACCGCAGTCCGGTTCATCGCCGCGCATTCGGCTACCCGGCCTAAGCCCCACCACGCCAGTGCGAGCCGAGGCTGCAATCCAACCGCATTCTTGAATTCGGCGTCAGCTTGCGCGAACTGCCCGCGACGGAACAGGACCTCGCCTGCAAACTCGTGCGCCTCCGCGGAATCCGGGGCGTCCGACAGAGCCTTCTGCGCGATTTTCCAGGCCGTCGCGAATCCGTCATTCGCCAACGCCTTACGGCCCGTGGCCAGCGCGTCGTCCAGCGGCCCGGCGCACAAAAGCACCGCGCTTAAAACGAAAACTGGGCCACTTCAGCACTGCACACCAGTCTATCGCGCGCACCTTCCGCCGACCCAATATAATTGTCTGTGGTCCCGCGCGCGCTTGTTCATTCCCGCTCCAACGCCACACTGCTCGATCGCGCCGCGCCGTTTCTCGCCGGCCAAGAGCCGCACAGCGAAACGCTGGTCATCGCGCCCACGCGTGCCGCGGCGAACGAATTCGTCATTCGAGCTTTTCCCGCTGGTTGCCAGGGCGTTCACGCGTTCACCTTGACTCAGCTCGCCGCGAATCTCGCTGCTCAACCCATGGGACGCCTGGCCCTCGCGCCCATCTCCCGCCTCGGCATTGAAGCGCTTGCCGCCCGTATCGTTCATACCGCCATAACCTGCGAATAGCCTGGCCTATTTTTCGCCTGTCGCCCAGACACCCGGCTTCGCGCGAGCGCTGGCGAAAACCATCCTTGAACTTCGTCTCAACAATGTAGTCCCGCCGGTTCGCGACCTTGCGCATCTCCTCTCGCTTTACGAACAGGAACTCTCCGAACGCCTGGTAGCCGATCTTCCGCTGCTCTTACGCCTCGCCACGGAAGAAGCTACGCATGGCACTCATCGCTTCACGCGTCTTCCTGTGGTTTTGCTTGGATTGGCGATCGAATCCTCGGCGCATGCGCAATTGATCTCGGCTCTGGCCCAGCACTCGCCAGCCGTATTCGCCACCGCGATTTCCGATGATGACGCCTCCATCCGATCTCTGGAACGCATTCTTGGGATCGCGTCCGAGAATCTCGATACGGCGCCGTCCACCGCCACTCTCGACCGCGTCCGCACCTGGCTTTTTTCCACCGGGCAGCCGCCCTCCGCCCCGCCCGACGCATCCCTGCTCTTCTCCGCGCCCGGCGAAAGCTTCGAGTGCGTCGAGATCGCGAGGCGCATCCGGAGCCTGGCCGAGCAAGGCACGCCGTTCGATCGAATCGCGATTCTGCTGCGCAACGTGGACACTTATCAAGCGCTGGTGGAAGAGGCTCTCCGCCGGGCGGGCATCGATCATTACTTCAGCCGCGGCGCGGCCCGTCCCGACCCCGCCGGCCGCGCCTTTCTCGCGCTGCTGGCCTGCGCCAGCGATGGCTGCTCGGCGTCGCGCTTTGCCGAATATCTTTCCTTGGGCCAGATACCGCCGCTCGATCCCGATGGCGCGCCGCAGAGCCGTCCCGAGCAGTGGGTTCCGCCGGACGACGAGATTCTGGCGACTTTACAAGCGCCACTGCCGATCGAGGAAGACCAGGACCAGCATTCGCTGGATGTTCCGCTGGGTTGGGAACGTTTGCTGGTTGATGCGGCGGTGATTGGCGGACGCGATCGCTGGGCTCGCCGGCTGCGCGGGCTCCGGGCCGAGTTCCACGCACAGCTGCGCGATCTCGAAAAAGAAGACGAAACGCAGCGTTCTCACCTGGAACGCCGCGTCGAGCAACTATCCCGCCTGGAACATTTTGCGCTCCCTTTGATCGACGCGCTGGCGTCGCTTCCATCCTCCGAAACCTGGGGCGTCTGGCTGGATCGCCTGAAGGCCCTGGCCCAACTGGCCTTAAGGCGGCCGGATTCGGTCCTGGCGGTGTTGAGCGAACTCGATCCCATGAGCGAAGTCGGACCCGCCTCGCTCGATGAAGTTTACGACGTGCTTTCCGAACGCCTCGGCTTTCTTCGTTCCGAGCCGCCCAAGCGCCGCTATGGCAGGGTCTTCGTCGGCTCCATTGACGAGGTACGCGGACGAGCTTTTGATTTTGTATTTCTGCCCGGCTTGGCCGAGGGACTGTTTCCGCGGCGATCGCTCGAAGACCCGCTTTTGTTGGATGAACAGCGCGCGGAACTGGGTCTGGCAGCGGCAAGACGATCGTGTCGCCCGCGAGCGCATCCTGCTCCGGTCCGCCGCCGCGGCCGCCATCGAAGGGTTCACCGTATCCTACCCGCGCATGGACGTCGCGCAATCCCGCGCCCGCGTCCCATCGTTCTATGCACTGGAAGTGGTGCGGGCTGCCGAGGGCCGCCTACCTTCCCTGCGTGAGTTCGAAAAGCGCGCCGCCGCAAGCGCTCCCGCGCGGCTCGATTGGCCCGCGCCAGCGAACCCGCGCGAAGCCATCGACGATGCCGAGTACGATCTGGCTTCACTCCACGCGGCTTTACGACTGCGCGGCGCCGCGGCCACTGGAAGCGCGCGCTATTTAATGCAATCGAACGAAGCGCTGACGCGATCGCTACGGGCGCGCGGCCGTCGCTGGCGGAACTTTTGGTCCAGTGCGGACGGAGTTGTGGATCCGGACACAGCCACGCTGCAGGTTCTAGAAACGCATCGCCTCGCTCAACGCAGCTATTCACCGTCTTCGCTACAGCAGTTCGCCGCCTGCCCGTATCGCTTTTTGTTGCAGGCCGTTTTTCGATTGCGCCCTCGCGAACAACCAGCCCGTCTGGAACAAATGGACCCTTTGACGCGCGGCGCCTTGTTCCACGCGGCTCAATTCGAACTGTTCCGCGCACTCACCAGCTCCGAGATGCTTCCAGTAACCCAGGCGCGCTTGCCAGAGATCCTAGACATTGCGGATAAGGTACTGGATCGCGTGGGGGCACGCTATGAAGACGAACTCGCTCCCGCCATTCCGCGGGTCTGGAAGAGCGAAGTCGAAAACCTCCGCACCGATCTTCGCGGCTGGCTGCAAACTGTAGCCGCGACCGAATCCGACTGGCTGCCAGTCCATTTCGAATTCGGCTTCGGTCTTCCGCCCGATCCCGAATCGCGATCCCGCCAGCACCACGCGAAGAAGCTCTCATCCTAGACGATGTTCGGCTGCGAGGCTCCATCGATCTGATCGAGCGTCACGCGACGCGCGGCACTCTTCGGATCACCGATCACAAGACCGGCAAGGCGCCGCAGAACCGCCCGCAGTATGTCGGTGGCGGCGCGATGCTCCAGCCGCTGCTCTATGCGCTGGCGGCCCAAACATTGTTGGGCGAATCCGTGGAATCGGGCCGGCTGTTTTACTGCACCCAGCGCGGGGATTTCTCGGCCATCGACATCTCGCTGCAAGACGAAGCGCGCGGACGTCTCAACCGTATCTTGCACACTATTGACCGCTCTATCGCCGAAGGTTTTCTGCCGGCCGCTCCGCAAGCGGGTGCTTGCGCGCTATGCGACTACACCGCTGTTTGCGGGCCTTATGAAGAAACCCGCGTGAAGCGGAAACAACCGGACCGCCTGGACCCGCTGATCGACATTCGCCACTCGCCATGACTCCGACGATTGATATTCGGATCGATGATCGCGCAGCGCGGGAGCGGATACGCACTTCGCTTGGGGAGAGCCTCATCGTCGAGGCTTCGGCCGGCACCGGGAAGACGACTGAATTGATCGCCCGCATTGTAGCGGTGCTTGGCCAGCGGTCTCACCACGATCAGCCATATTGTTGCAGTTACGTTCACCAACAAAGCGGCCGGTGAACTTAAGCTTCGGCTACGCCAGGAACTGGATCGCGCCCGAAACTCCACGATCACCGCCAACGAACGGCGGAACATTGAGGATGCGCTGGAGCATTTGGAAGAAGCCTCCATCGGAACCATTCATTCCTTTTGCGCGCAGATTCTCCGCGAACGTCCCGTTGAAGCGGTGGTCGATCCGGCTTTTGAGGAGCTGTCTGAACAGCAGGCGTCCCGCATCTACGAGCGTGCGTTTCGCGCCTGGATTCAGCGTAAACTCGGCGCTGGGGCCCCTGGGCTGCGCCGTGCTTTGGTGCGCCTGGCGTCGCGCGATACGTTCGATGGCGCTTCTCCCATCGAGCAATTGCAGTATGCGGCATGGAAGCTGATCGAATGGCGCGACCATCCAGCGCCGTGGCGGACGGTCCCCTTCCATCGTGAGCCAGAGGTCGATCGCCTGGTGGAGCAAGTCCAACTCATCGCGGAGGCTGCGTCGCGCTGCCAAAAGCGCAACGACAATCTGGTGAAATCGCTGCGCCCGGCGCAAGCGCTGGCGACATGGATCGAACGCGCGGAATCGGCGCGCGACCGCGATTACGATTCGCTCGAGAGCCTGCTCATCAAATTGATCCGCGACATCAAGAAGAATCCGCAAAAGGGCTCGGGACTCTTCGCCGAGGGCCTTCCCCGCGAACAAGTGGTGCAAGCCCGCCAGCATTTGCTCGAACAACTGCAAGCTTTCCAAAATGCGGCGGACGCCGATCTGGCGGCGGTACTGCGCGGGGAGATGTGGGACCTGGTGGAGCACTACGATCGCCTCAAGCGGCGCGCCGGAAAATTGGATTTTGTGGATTTGCTACTGCTGGCGCGCGATTTGGTACGCGGTAATCCCGAAGTCCGCCGCTATCTCCAGGATCGGTTCACGCACATCTTCATCGACGAATTTCAAGACACCGATCCGTTGCAGGCCGAGATCCTGTTGCTGCTGGCAGCCGACGATCCGGCGCAGGGCGACTGGCGCAATATCACTCCGAAGCCCGGGAAGCTCTTCGTCGTCGGAGATCCGAAACAGTCCGTATACAAATTCCGGCGAGCCGACGTGGTGCTGTATCGTGAGATTCGCGATGGCCTGGCTCAGCGCGGCGCGGGCGTCGTTCAGCTGACCACCAGCTTTCGAGCGCTGCGTCCAATTCAACAATTAGTCAATGCGGCGTTTGAAACAGAAATGCAGGATGATGCCGAATCGGGTCAAGCGGCATACGCACCGCTCAATGGCGACACTCCCGCGATCGACGGACAACCCAGCATCATCGCTTTGCCGGCACCCAGGCCGTACGGAAGTATGCGGGTGTCCAAACTCGCGATCGATGCCTGTTTGCCGGAGACTATCGTGGCCTTTTGCGATTGGCTGGTGCGCAAAAGCGGCTGGAAGATTCGAGATCCCGAAGATCCTGCTCAACTCCTGCCGCTGAGTTCCAAGCATATTTGCCTGCTGTTTCGGAGATTCACGAATTACGGCAGAGACATTACACGCGATTATGTTCGTGGGTTGGAAGCTCGCGAGATTCCGCATTTGCTGGTTGGGTCGAAATCGTTTCATAGCCGTGAGGAAGTGGAAACGCTGCGGGCCGCTCTGACTGCGATTGAGTGGCCTGAAGACGAACTGTCGGTTTTTGCCACGCTGAAGGGTTCGCTTTTCGCGATTCCCGACAATCTGCTGCTGCGCTTCCATCACGAGTTTGGACGCCTGCATCCGTTTCGCGGGTTTCCAGAGGATCTGTCGCAGGATTTCAAACTCGATCGCGGATGCCCTGCACTTGCTCGCGGATCTGCATCGCGGGCGCAATCGAAGACCGATCGCCGATACTGTGAACTTCACTGCTGGAAGCGACCCGCGCGCATGCTGGATTCGCATTGCGGCCGGCCGGACACCAGGTGCTTGCCAATGTCCAGCGCATCGCCGATCTTGCGAGAAGCTTCGAACTCTCAGGAGGAGTTTCGTTCCGCGGATTCGTGGAGGAATTGGAGGCGCAATCGGAGAGAGCCGAGTCTGCCGAAGCGCCGGTGCTGGAAGAAGGCGCCGAAGGAGTCCGGCTGATGACCGTGCATGGAGCCAAAGGGCTTGAATTTCCGGTTGTGATTCTGGCCGACATGACGGCGAATATCGCGGCTGGAGACCCGGACCGCTATGTGAATGCCCGCGAGCGGCTGTGCGCAACTCGACTGCTGCGCTGCGCACCGTGGGAACTGCTGGATCACGAAGCCGAAGAGCGTTTGCGCGAACGCGCCGAGGGAGTGCGAGTGGCTTATGTCGCGGCAACCCGGGCGCGTGATCTGTTGGTGATTCCGAGTGTGGGCGATGAGGAGCTGGACGGATGGCTGAGCCCGCTGAACAAGGCCATCTATCCCGCGCACGATCGTTATCGGCATGCGACGCGGGCGGAGGGATGCCCGGAGTTCGGCGATGCATCCGTAGTTGATCGGCCATTCTTCGCGCACGATGAACCGTCGGTACAGCCGGGCTTGCACGCTCCGCAACAAGGAAGCCATGAAGTGGTTTGGTGGGACCCGCGGACATTGACGCTGGCGCCTCCCGCGAATCTGGGATTACGGCAGGAAGAGATTTTGAGGGGCGATTCCAAACGACGAAGGCTCGCCAAGCCTGATCGCTTATCGCGAATGGAAAGAGCAACGCAGAGAAAACAATCGAAGCCGGAGAGCGATATGCAGTTCGATATCTTCACGGCAACCGAGGCTTCCGAATTCCCGCCGGAGTCATCCGTCGGTTAAATTCGACTCGGTAGAAAAAGCCCGCGGGCAGATCGGCAGGGGCGAGATTCGGAACGCTGGTGCATACAATCCTTCGCGACGTGCCGCTTGAGGGCGGAGGGATCAAGGAAATCGCGACGGTACAAGGGCGTGTTCTGGGAGCAACAGAACAGGAAATCCAGGACGCCATTGAAGCTGTTGACGCGGCTTTGAAACATCCGCTGATGGAAAGAGCCCGGAAATCGAAACTCTGCCGGCGAGAACTGCCGATCCTTCTTAAGCTGGAAGGCAACCGGATTCTGGAAGGGGTGATCGATCTGGCGTTCGAAGAAAACGGCGACCTGGCATGTGGTCGATTTCAAAACCGACGCCGAGATTGGGCCGAACCGCAAGCGATATGAAGAACCAGTTGCGCTGGTATTGCTTCGCGCTGTCGCGTTTGAACAACGCAGCCAGTGCAGGCGCATCACTTATGTCTAGCACTTCTTGGACGCGATTCCGGCGGCACCATGCCGTTGTTGCGGTAATAAACCACTAACTGGCCGTAATGTTCCCCGGCATGCTCGATCACGGCGAGCCACGGCTGAACGGTTTTGCGACCAACGATCCTCCGGAGTAGCTTTCAACGCAGCGTTGGAATCCGCGATTGTTTTTTCAAGCAGCGCGACTTTGGCGGCCTTGCGTGGTATAACCCTTGGGATCGATCTCGTCCCAGTTCGCTTTTTCGCCGCGGCCGGCTTTGGCGGCGTAGGCATTGCCTGATGCGACGTGAACGATGATTTCGCCGAACGAGCGGACTTCCTTGGTGGCGCGATAGTCGTACTTCGTCTTCGGGGAATCCTTGGCCATTTCGAGCAGGCGGCGGTTGTGATCTTCAAACTGCGCCGCGAACGATTTGGCGGGCGTGGACGGCGTTTGCGCCAAGGCGCACAGAGCTGCGGCGACGAGAAGGAATCGGGGTACGAGTCATCGAAACAATTCTCCACTGGAATCGCCCAAAGAATCAATGTGGACACCCATGCGATCGAGCAAAGCCAGGTGCAGATTGTTCATGGGAGTCTCGCGCGGATAGGTGATGTGCTCGCCTCCGGTCTTGCCCGGCCAGCAGCACCGGAAGATTGCCGTGATCGTGGGCATTGCCATCGCTCAAGCCGCTGCCATAGACGATAGCCGAATGATCCAGCAGCGTGCCGTCGCCATCGGGCGTGGATTTCAACTTGGCCAGGAAATACGCGAACTGTTCCATGTGATAGGTGTTGATGCGCGCCACCCTTTCGATCAACTCCGGATTGCCGCGGTGGTGCGTCATGGGGTGGTGGGAGTCCGAGATTCCAATCTCGCGGTAGGCGCGGAGGCTGCCTTCGCGGCCCAGCATGAAAGTGGAGACGCGCGTGGCGCCGGTTTGAAAGGCGACGGCCATCAGATCGAACATCAACCGGCATAGCCGGCGAAATCGGCGGGAACACCGGCAGGTTTTTCGATGGTAAGGGATGGCGGGGCGTCAGGCGCGCCCGCCTGTCCTCGGCCAGCTGGATGCGGCGCTCGATTTCGCGGACAGATGTCAAGTACTCGTCCATCTTGCCGCGATCTGCTACGCCAAGCTGGGCGGCCAGGCGTCGAGAATCAGTCAGAACATAATCGAGAATGCTGTCTCATTGCGCAGCCGTTTGCAATCGGTCGGTTGGATTCTCGTCGACGGCGCCGAACAGCCGCTCAAATATCGCGCGGGGATTGATTTCGGGCGGCAAAGGCGTGGACGGAGTACGCCATGAGAGCGTGTTGCTGTACGCGCAGCTATAACCGGAATCGCAGCCGCCGACCATGCGGCCGTCTTCACACGCCAACTCAAGGGAAGGAAATCTGGTGGCGTTGCCGATTTGGCTGGCGGCGACTTGGTCTACGGAAATTCCAGCGCAGATGCCGGCGCCGTCGGTCTTCTTCGGATGCACGCCAGTGAGATAAGTGGCGGAGGCGCGGGCGTGGTCGCCGTCGGCGTCGCCTAACGGACGTCCGGTGTTCTGCGTGAGTCCGGAAAGCACGAGGACGTTTTCACGGTGGGGTGCGAGGGGTTGGAGGATGCGCGGGAACTCGAAATCGGGACCTTCGGCGATCGGGGTCCACTGGTTCATCAGGACGCCGTTGGGAACATAGACGAAGGCGAGACGGAGCGGCGCTGCGCTATTGGAAGGGGACGCGAACGCTGGGACCATCGCGTCGAGCAAGGGGAGCGAGATAGCCGCACCGAGGCCGCGCAGAATGGTTCGGCGGGACAGGCGCTTATTCATGACGGTCGCCAAGCATGATCTCTTCGACGAGCTGAGAGAGCGTTTCGTTACCGGTAGCCGAGGGCAAGGAGGCTTTTCGGCCGAGCGCATAAGTCGCGAGTTTCGATCCCAGACAACGCGCGAACCTGTTTTGATCGCCGAGAAGACGCTGCTTCAAGGCTTCAGGGCCATCGCCTGAGTCGACCGGGAGACTTCCGTCTTTCGTACGCCATTGGCCGATGGCGTCGTAATTTTCAAGATCGAAGCCAAGAGGATCCATGCGAGAGTGGCAACCGTTGCAAGCAGCATTAGCGCGATGCTGTTCCAGCTGCTGGCGCATGGTCATGCTGGCGCCGATGGCCTTTTCATCGAGGTTTGGAACGTTGGGCGGAGGAGGAGGCGGCGGAGAATCCAGCAGATTTTGCAGGATCCACTTGCCGCGAAGAACGGGAGAAGTACGCGCCGGATAAGACGAGACCGTGAGCACGCTGGCTTGAGTGAGAAGGCCGCCGCGGTGTGAATCGGGCGGAAGCTCGACGCGCCGGAACTGGCGGCCTTCCACGCCCGAGATGCCATAAAACTGGGCCAGGCGATCGTTGAGGAAGGTGTAGTTGGCGTCGATGAAATCGGAAATGGGGCGATGGTCGCGAATGATGGATTGAAAGAAGAGCTGAGTTTCCTGCCGCATGTCGTGACGCAGACCCGCGTGGAATTGCGGGAACTTCGCAGGATCGGGCTGGATGCTGTCCAGGTTGCGGGTTTGGAGCCATTGGCCGCCGAAGTTCTCGACCAGGGCGCGGGATTTGGGGTCGAGCAGCATGCGATGGATCTGGGCGTGGAGGACTTCGGGATCGCGAAGGCGATGCTGCAGCGCAAGTTGGTACAGCTCTTCGTCCGGCAGACTGCTCCAGAGGAAATAGGACAGGCGGGAGGCGAATTGGAAATCGTCGAGGTGCCCGGCGGGCTCGATGCGGAAGAGAAAGCGGGGGGAAACCAGAATGGCTTCGAGGGCGAGCTGCATGCCCTGATCGATTGTGTCGCCCTGTTGCTGGGCGTTCTTTACAAAGTTGAGGAGACCGTCGATTTCGTCGTTGGTAACGGGCCGGCGGTAAGCGCGCCGGGCGAGGTCTTCGAGATTGGTGCGGGCGCAAGCCAGCGTGTGATGCCCGGGCGCGTGGCCGCACTGAAAGACGCGGCGATAGCTTTCAGAAGGCGGGGGCGTGATGGGATTGTAAGGGCCTCGGATTTCGACGTAACTCAACTCCACCGTGGGATCGGAAAGCAATTCGACAGAAAGATTGGGATTGCCTCGGCCGAGGTGCATGCGAAATTGCACGGATCGCATGCGTTCGAGAGCATCTCCGACCGGCAGGGTTTCGGCGGGAACGCCGTCGATCAGGAGCGTGGCCAGGGGTGGTGCGCCGAGACCGTGGACGGCGATCAGGATGTCGTAGTCGGCTTCGAAATCGACCTTGAGATGGAAATCGCGAGCGGGGTAGCGCTGGACGGAGGGCTGGGGAAGCGCGGGTGGGACCACGGCAGCTCTGGCGATCTTTTCCGCGGCGGTGAGGTACTTCTCCATGAGGGCGGGCGAGACCGAGAGAACGCTCGCGATGTTATCGAAGCCGTAGCCGGAATCGTCGACCGGAAAATCAGCGGCCGGCTGGAAGGGGACGGCCAGTAGATCGCGAATGGTGGCGTTATATTCGTAGCGATTGAGGCGACGGGCAGTGGTGGCGGGCGGTGGGGCGGATTGCGCGCCGAGGGTGATGGCGAGCGCGAATAGGGTGCACGTACGCACGATTTCTATTTTACGGTGTCGCGAAGAAGCTGCGGCAGGTGGCGCAAGTCGCCTAGTTTTGTGTTTAGCCCAGAGCGGCCTTCAGCGCAATCGCGACGGTGGGGAGGTTGGCGAGGGCTGTCAGGGCGCGGCCCTCGGACTGAGCGGCCGACATCGCCGGGAAAAGCACGCCGAACAGCGAAATTATGGCGCTCACCGTGCCTGGCGCGATTAATTGTTCGATTACCGCGACCTCCGGCAGATTGTCGCCACCACCGACACACTGGAATAACAAATGCACGAGATCGTCCGGGCCAACGCCCAGCGCCTCGGCGTTCGGGATGCTTACGAACGGCATATTCATTCCCACCGGATTGATTTCCATGCTGGTGACGATGATGCCGAGGAGGCCGAGCTTTTTCGAGAGCGCGTTCCCGCGGTTAATGGATGAGTTTAGCGCCGCGTTAGGCGCTGCGAATCCCTGAGGTACCATGATTTACTTCTCCTTTTTGAGTTAAATCGAGAATCGAAAGTGTGCGCTGGCCGTGTGTGCCTTTGCTCTTGGAAACGCTGATGCCGGGAACGCGAGCCAGGGCTTGCGAAATTCCGCGGGGACTGCTGGGCAAAGTAGCGAGCGGGGCCAGAGCGCGGAGCTGAGCCAAGAGGTCTGTCGCGTCGCCGGCCCAGGCGGGCTTGGAGCGCAAAAGCGTATAGAGAGTGTCGCGCAGCGGATCGGACCCGATCCAAATGGAATCGGGATCGGCGACGGCTTCGGTGATGCCGGCGGGATCCAACCCAAGCACAGGAGCAGCGGCCGCGGCCCAGGCGACGCAATCGGGAAAGCGGGCGACGTTGCCGAGATCGATGTCGCGAATGTGAAGCAGCGCGCAAGCGACGGCGTCCGCCAAAACGGCAAGCGCCGGGGCACGCAAGGTCTGAAAGCTGGACCAAACGGCGGCCTCCGGGCGAGGAGCGGCGATAGCAGGAAGATCGACGGTAAGGCTGCGATTGGCGAGCGACCGCAGCGGGTTCCAGGCTGACTGGGCTTCGTCGAGCGGAGCGATCAGGATGATGGGCCGCGCGATTTCGACCAGAGCGGCGTCGCGAGCGTCAGGTTGCGCGATTTCGAGTGCGTCGCCGGAAGAAATGGCACAGAGAGCTTCGGAGATTTTGACGGGGACGCGATGGATTTGATCGAAGACGAGAACCCAATTTCGCAGGGCGAGGCGGAGCACGTCGTGATCGCGCGCGGGGAGGCGGCGGAGTGGTGCGGTGGAAGGGTCGATCAAAACACGAAGAGCGCGGGCGAGCAGCGATTTGCCGCTCGAGGAGGGGCCGCGGAGCACCAGGATGGGATAGGGCCCGATGGGGCGGAGGGCTGCGGCGAGCCAGGTGAAGACGCGGGTGCGGGCGGTGGGCGACAAGCGAAAAAGCTGGGCGAATTGTTCTAGCGGGCTGGTAGCTGGTGGCTGGTTGCTAGTGGCTGGTTCGGGAGCGGGGAGTGGGAGCGTTGAAGAAGATTGGCGGAAGGAGTGCTGGCGGTTGTTGTCGACGATGTTCCAGCCTTGGGATGTGATTTCCAGGATTTCGCCAGCGCGGTTTGCCAGGTCGAGGAAGATTTTCGATGGCGCGAAGGGATCGCCTTCGAAACTGATGCGGCGATCGATCTTTTGCACGGGCGTGTCGCCGTATTGCGCGCGGGCCTCGAGAGTACGAAGGGCATCGCGCAGAGCAGGATCGGACGGGGCGCTTTCGTACTCGGAGTAATAGTTGGCAGTCAGCCAGTCGCGGAAATCGGCCGAGCGGAGGGGCAGGATGCGGCGTGACCCGGCGTCGGCCGGAATGCTGGCGCAGGGCTGGCCGTCGCGGGAAAAGAAGGGCGTGGCGCCGCGGGCGTGGTAGAGGAGCGCGATGGACTGATCGGGCGGCTGGAGGCGCGTGGGCATAGAGTCGATTCGAGAATAGCCTCAGGAATTGGGGGTTCAGCGGGGGATGGGTGGGTGAAGTGGTTGAAGATGTGGGGGAAAAGTTGGGGGAAGTTGCGTGATCGAGCGCTTGACCGTCGAGTAGGAAGCATGGCACGCTCGGAACTTGGCACATGAAATCACTGCTGTGGTGGCCGACCGTCTATTCGTATTTGATATGGATGGGACGCTGCTGATTGGCACCACTGCATGTATCGAAATTGCAAAAGTGTCGGGCACGCTGGGTGCGTTGCACGCCTTGGAAGACAAGTTTGCATCGGGCGAGATTGACGCATTTTGTTTCGCTCAAAATATCGGCGCGCTGTGGGGCATGGTTGATGAACAGGTTGTTCGAACGGCTTTCGACGCCACGCCCAAGCTCAGCAATATCAAGGCGGTCACGGATTTGATTCGGCGAGGCGGGGGAAAATCTTGTCTGATCACGATGTCGCCCGATTTTTACGCGCATTTGTTCTACGATTACGGTTTTGATTTCATTGGAGCCTCTCGGTTTCCGAGGAGTGCCGATGAGGACGTTCGACGGGAACATATTCTGAGTCCGAAGGATAAAGCCAGGCTCGCGCGGGGCTGGTGCGACGAGCTGGGATTTGAGCTGGCTACATGCGTCGCGTTTGGCGACTCCATGTCCGACTACCTGCTATTCCAGGAGCTGCAGCACACCGTTTCGGTGAACGGCGACTCGACGCTCAGAAGCTTGGCTCGATACCAATATGAGGGGTCGGACTTACGGGAAGCGTTCTTGACCATCTGTGCCGCACTTATGGAGATGGAATCGTGATGTTGCGACTCTTCACTATTTGGATCATGGTGTTCTGCCAAATCCAGGCGCAAAGCACTTCGTTTCCCTTGGAATCGGTTGCGGTGGAAGGTACTGCCATCTCGAAAGAAATCGTGCTGGAACTAGCGGGCCTGCACATTGGCGCGCCTGTCGATAAAGCTGCGATCGAGGCGGCATCGCAGAAACTTAGCGACACTGGACTGTTTGAATCCGTCAACTATAACTACGCGTCCGGCCCGAATCGGGGCTATGCGGTTACCCTGCAGGCGGCTGATCCACGGGCATTCTCCAACGCGAGCATTGATGTCGCCGGCGTCAACGAAGACGAGGTCTGGCGATGGCTGGCTGCGCGCTATCCGACGCTGAATCACAAGGTGCCGGCCAATGGGGCTGCGCAGACTTTCGTGGCGGGAAAGATCGAAGAGCATCTTGGCAGCGGCGTGCTCGAGGGGCACCACCTGACGGCCAAGTTGGAAGCTGACGTGATGCGGAGGGGCGGAAACTCGAACATTTCTTTCCAGCCGGATCCCCTGCCCCGGATCGCGACGATCACTTTTGCGGGACAGAGCGAACTGACTTCGGAGCAACTGGCCGATCTGATTCCCAAAGATATGCGCGAACAAGGTTACACGGACCGAGGTTTTCGTCAGGCCGTGGAGTTGAACTTACGCCGGGCCTACGAAGACCGCGGTATGTATCGGGTCGGCTTTCCGAGCATTGTGGCGCGGCCGGGACCAGGATGGACGGTATCAGTGGCGACATCCATCGAAGAAGGCGCGAAGTACACGCTCGGCGATGTGCAAATAGACAGTAAGAACGCCTTGGGCGACAAGCTCCCGATGGAGGCGATGCTCAACGCGGCGAAGTTCCGGAAAGGCGCGCTCGCCAACTGGACTCAAATTCAGAATTCGATCTGGGAGCTGGAGAAGCCGGTGAAGCGCCTGGGCTATTTTCACGCGGCGGCGCAAACGGAGCGCGTGTTTCAGGACAACCAGCATATTCTGGATCTCAAGATCTCGATGAACCTGGGTCCGATTCACAAATTCGGACAGCTCCTGATCACGGGTCTTCCGCCTGATCTGGAGGCGCAGGCGCGAAAGGCATGGAGTTTCAAACCGGGGGATCCTTTCGACTACGACTACCCGAGGGATTTCTTTCAAGCCTTTTTCCATTCTGTGGATTCGCGCCAGTTTAAGAAATACAGCGTGAAACTGCAGCCAGGCGCCGGGGACAACGTGATGGACTTTGCGCTGATCTTCGAGCCGCTCTGAGGGCCGCTTTACTTTCGCTGCACTCCGAAATGATCGGCCAGCTCGTCGGAATAACCCAAGGGGCCGGTGCTGATATCGGGGCTGTCGGGCAGCATGGTGGCATTCCAGGCTTCGTAATCGGCGACGAGGCGGCGGTAGACGTCGGGCTTGCGATGCTTGAGATTCGCGCGTTCCAGCGGATCGTCGACGACATTAAAGAGAAACTCATTGCCCGCGATGCGGAGGTACTTCATGTCGCCATCGCGAAGCGCCCGCTGCGCGTTGTAGTGGTATCGCCAGAAGAGCTTGCGCGGAACCGGCGGCGCATTGCCGGCGAGTTGCGGAAGCAGATTCATGCCATCGAGCGGATAGCCGGGATCGGGCTGAGTGCCGGCGGCGGCGAGCAGCGTGGCGGCCCAGTCCATACTGATGGCGACTTGATCGTTGGAGCGCCCCGCCGGAATATGGCCCGGCCAGCGAACAAGCGCTGGGATTCTCAGGCCGCCTTCCAGCAGCTCAGTCTTCTTGCCGGTAAACGGCCAGGTGTCTGCGAAACGCTCGCCGCCGTTGTCGCTGGTGAAGATGACGATGGTGTTATTCGTGATTCCGGCTGAATCGAGCGCTTTCAGAACGCGGCCCACTTGCAGGTCCATTTCGAGAACCATGCGCGCGTAGGTTTTCATGGAGCCGCCATCGCGATCGATCAAGGATTGGATGCGCTGCGATTCGGCTTCGTCGCCGGGCGCCTCCCAGGGCCAATGCGGAGCGTTGAAGTGCAGGCTTACGAAGAACGGCTGCTTGGCTGTGGCATAGTCAGCGATGGTTTTCACTGCGCGATCGCCGAGCAAATCTGTCAGATAACCAGCTTGATGGATCTGTGTGTCGCCGTCCCACAGGTCTTCGGTGTCGGTGCTGGCGATGTCGAATTTGTGCGTGTAATAGTCCAGCGCGCCGCCGCGAAAACCCCAGAAGTGATCGTAGCCGCTCTTGAGCGGTCCAAACTTGGGCAGCCGGCCGAGGTGCCATTTGCCGATCAGAGTTGTGCCGTAGCCGGCCTTCTTGAGCAACGACGGAAGCGTGGGATGCTCGGGCGGCAAGCCGATCTCGTTGCCGTTGCGGACGGGTTCTTCTAATCCAACGCGCAGGCGGTACTGATAGCGGCCAGTGATCAGCGCGGTTCGGGTGGCGGAGCAGACGGCGGAGTTGGCATAGGCCTGGGTGAGTCGCGCGCCGCGAGTCGCGATGGAATCGATATTTTCGGTTTTGTATTCGCGACGGCCGTAGCAGGAAAGGTCGGCGTAACCGAGGTCGTCAGCCATGATGTAGACGATGTTTGGTTTCGATGGAGACGGTTGCGCGAGTACGCGAGAGGCGCCCGAGGCAAGCGCTGCTGCGGCGGTGGTCGCTAGCAGGTCGCGGCGTGTGAGGGAGGATCGGGCTGCCATTTGTCTTCGCTTAATTCGGCCCTGCGATAGGCGCCCCGCAGTTGCGAGTGCACTTCGGCGGAATCACGAACTTGTCCTTGATGTTGTCGCGAAAGGCTGGATACATGGTCTCCGCGCCGCCCATCGCGGCTTCCGGCGGGATATGGTAAATCTTGTCCATCTCGTTGACCATGGGATTTTTCCCGGGAAGATAATGCGGGACACGCCCTGACTCCACTCCTTCAAATCCGACGATGCAGGGCGGACCGGCGACGGCCACGGGCGTGGGCGTAGACATGTACGACCGAGTCAGAATGTACGGCTCCGTCAAATAAGTGGGGTCTTCCATCACTAGGGCCAGGGTCAGCATATCGCCGTGGCGCATGAAGGTTGTGGTGATGGTCGCTTGGTCGCTACTGGCGGCGCCATTGCGGCGTATATAGCCGGTCTTGATGTGCGTGGTGTAGGCGGTGAGGACGTCGCCATTCCAGGAGCCGGTGGTGAATCCGGTTTGATCGTGCGGAGCATTTTTGGAAGGATGAGGACGCCCGTCCATCCAGATGGTCATGGGCGCGCGAGTTTCCCATCCGCCCAGAACCCACGCGATGATCTTGCCGGTTACGGGATCGTTTTCGTTCCAGATCTTAAGGCTGAAGGGCCCTGCCGCGATGTGCCACTGGGTTTGGAACCAGCAGATGCGCTCGGGCATCGAGATGGTGGATTGCGAAAAGCTCAGAGCTTTGGCGCGGCCGGCTTCGTTGAACGGAAGACCTGCCCAGTCGTCCGGATTAGGACCCGCGCCCCGCTCCATCGCGTCCTCGTGATTCTTGGACGCCCAGGATCCTGAAAGATCGATCTCGGCTAGCGCGGGGAGCCCGGCTAGCAATAACAGGGCAGCTAATGTTTTTACCATCGCGCGGAACACTCCGTGGGTTTCCAGCCGGCGTCGTCCGGCAGCTTCTTAAAATGTGAGCTGATGATGAACGATTCGCGCAAGTACGCCGGGTCAGTGACGACGATGGTGACCACCAGCAACTGGTCGCCGTTGCGCTCCTTGACCAGATCGTAGTACTCGACGAGTCCTGCGTTTTCGCTGTACGGGACGCCGTTCTTGCGCAGGTAGCCGCCTTTGAGATGAGACGTGGTCACCTTGAGCGATCCATTCACCGGACGAGGACCGGCGCGCTGTGATTTCCCATTGGGCCACTGAATCGCCCTGCAGCGAGGGAGCCGGATCGGGCGACTTCCAATCGCCGAAATGAAAGAGACGGGTCTGCTTGCCGGCGTCGGTCTCCATGCGCAAAGTTTGGTCGTCCTGCCAGGTAATGTGAAGATGCTCGGGTACGCGCAGGATCGCCGGCGCTCCATAGGACTTGCACTGATCACCGGCGGCTTCGTCCTTGGCGGGATCCCAAGCATCGGCGATCTTCAGCGCGGCCTGCGTCATGGGAACGCCCTGGTAATCGCCAGGCGCAGGTGTGACCATGCGATAGCGCCAGTCCTCCGTCACTATGGAAACCCAGTAACCGGTGAGGTCGATGGGAGCGGCGGCTTTAGGATTTGGCGGCGCGCCTCGGGTGCCGGCGGGAGGTTGTGCGAGCAGGGGGAGTGCCATCGCGATCGCAAGCCCGAGAATTTTGTTTGAATGTCGCATGGCTATTTCTTGACCGTCAAGCCTTTGTAGATGGCCTCGATAAAAGCGCTGGTCGAACCCTCTTGCGTGCCGTACTGCGTTTCATAAGGCTTCGCTGGCGACGCGGCTTTGATTTGATCCAGGCTCATTCCTCGCTTGATCATGTCGGCGATCACGTCGCGAACCACCACCACCATGTCGCGGTAGTCGACAACCTCCATCTGCTCGCAAAGGCGGCCGTGACCGGGAATCACGTAGGTCCCGACTCCTTTATAGATAAAAGGCGTCGGCGGGATGGCGAGTTCGATGAGCTTGTTCAGCGCGTCGATCTCGCCTTGAATGCTGCCGCCATGCGCGACGTCAATCACCGGGAACCGGGTTTTGTCCATCATGTCTCCGGCAACCACGACGTCGGAGCCGCGGAAGAAAACGAAGCTGTCGGCATCGCTGTGGGCCGCCGGCTGATAGAGCGCTTCGATGCCTTCGTCGTTCATACGCAGGGTGTAGCGCTTGGTGTAGAAAGCTTCGGTGGGCAATGCGTCGTCGGGAAAGGCCCCCGTCTTGCCGGTGGGAGCGCTCATCCTGTTCAGCACGCTTTCATGCGCGAGAATGGCCGCGGCGCCGCCGTTCGTCATGGCCGCGGCGAGCGCCGGATTTCCAAGCACGTTGGTGAAAATGGTTTGTCCGGCCTTGGCGAGTTTGCCGTTACCGCCAACGAAATCGGCCTCGGCATTGGTGTCGATGACATAGCGAATGGGCAGGTCGGTGAGTTTTCGGATGGCGGCTAAGACTCGGGCAGTCGCGTTTTCCGTGCCCGCATTCACGAGCACCACGCCATCCGAACCGATTTGGACTCCGATGTTTCCGCCGGCGCCCGCGATCATGTAGAAATTCGGCCGAACGCGGACGACATCGAGTTCGCCGCCATCGGGTTCAGTAGCGGACAGGACGAAAGCAGCGATGGTCCAGCAAATGATCGAGTGAGTGAGAAATCGCGACATTGTTTTCCCGAAGTGATTTACTGGAAAGCATATTATCACTCTGTGAAGTTGGGGCTGGTATGCAGAATTCGAGGTGGGATGAGGTGCCGTGTCGAGATCGTGGACCGCGCGGCGCTCGGGTGCGTCGCGCGACTCTACCCCGCCAGCAAATCCACCAGCTCGCCCACCAACCGCGAATCCTTGTGCCCAAGGGCGCTCTCGCCCAAGTCCAGCCATTGATTGCGGCGGGTGTTTTGGACAAAGACCAGCTTATCCACCAGGAAGGTTTTCGGGAGCTTGCATTCGGCCCAGCGGGCGCGGGCCACGCGGGCCAGTTCGTCCACTTCGTCGCCCTTGAGTTCCTGCGCCAGAGTGACGTGTGGATGGTACGGATACGGCTCGTGACAGAGGAAGCCTTGCGCGTTGAGGGAGTCGTGCATCTTCCGCAGCTCTTCGCTGCCGCGGCCGATCCCAACGTAAATCACGTCCGTCACCGGAAACATCTCCACCTGAGTCATTTCCACTTCGAAAGGTTGGAACAGGGGGACCAGGGTGCGGACAGTTTCCCAAACGGCCTCCGGAGAGGCACAAATAGGACGGGGCGGAAGGATTGTCACGTGGGCCCGTAAAAAGCAATTCGGAACTAACTCCTGGCGCAATTGATCCAGGAAGCCCGCCAAGGGTTCTGGGATGTAGCTGACCAACGCGAAGGAATTGATCCGATCCCACGCGGCGGGATCGTTATACATACTCGGTAATTCTATGTTACCTCCACTGGCTCCGCTGTGGCACGCGGCGCAAGTTCCGGTACGTACCACTGCGCCTGCTCAAATCCTATGTATTTGAAAATGCGAAGCTGGCCTTCGAGCTCTTCGATTACATCGCCCACTGCGATGGCCTGCTCGGTGCCACGCACGTCCAGCCACAGCGCGTATGGGCTGGCGGCCTCAATAGTGGGTCCGGGATCGTAGTCCTTCAACTTAACGATGGTGACGCCCGGAGTGTGCGGGGCCCAGCGAAATTGCTGGCGCGGGATTTCCTTCAAGCGGTGGATCTGGTAAGCCGGCATGTCAGCATCTATTCTCTCTCAAAACAATTTGCAATGGAATGTTTTATTGCGAGGACCTGTTCCTGTCCGGCGCGAATCCAGGCTTGGGCGTTCGCTCGGGTCCAGTAAATGGATTCCAGCGGCTTGCCGAGGAGGGCGGGCGGAGCCAGGCGGACCACCTGGATTCCATCCGGAACCTGCGGGCGAAACGGCGAGAGCATGCGCATGGCGCCGACGAAGGTCTTGGCGATGACGCCGGGCGGCACCGGCAGGAGGTCGATGACCAAGGCCCGGGTTGCACCCAACTCCGCGGCGGCCCAGAGCGGGACGGCTGAGAGGAGTCCTCCGTCGGAGTAGATGCGGCCGCCGATGCGGACTTGGTCGAACAGGCCGATGATGGAGGTGGTCGCGATCAGGTGCTGCGAGGTTACTTCGTCGCCGCGGAAAATGACCGGGCGCAGCTTCAACAGATCCGTCAGGACCATGGCGAATGGCGTGCGCGGCTGGAACGATTGGTATACGTCGCGAATCATCGCTTGCAGCGGCGTGGTGTCGAAGACTCCATGAAACGGAGTGCGCGGGAGCTTCCAGCGATAGCGCTCGGCGGCGTCTAGATGCAGCCAGCGGTCGATCAATTCATCCGGATCGCAGCCGCCCGCGATGGCCCAACCGTTGACTGCGCCGATGGAAGCTCCAACGATGACGTCGGGTTGAAAGATATCGGCGATCGTTTTCCAGACGCCGGCTTGATACGCGCCATACATACCGCCGGCGGATAAGACCAGAGCCGTCATCCGGAAAAGACGGAAGACGCCACGCGCGGGACGGTGCTTACGATGTCGACCGGGATGGTGCTGTAGGCGACGAGTTTGCCGCCTGCAAAGTGCAGGTCGGCGATCAGACCGTGCTGGGTTTCCTGACGCTGGAATTGGTCGAACACCAGATTGCCGAGCGAATAAAAGATCACGCCGTCGCGGTAGTCTTCCACAGGCTGCGTCACGTGGGGATGCGCGCCGATGACAACGCTGGCGCCTGCGTCGATGGCCGCATGGGCGAAGCGGCGCTGCTCGGCATTGGGCTGCTTCTGATACTCGACTCCGGCGTGCATGGAAACGATCACGGCGTCGGCGCGAGTGCGCAAGCTTGCGATATCGCCAGCCAGACAGTCAGGATCGAGCATCGCGATCCGCTCGTCTTTGTCGGCATGGTTGCCGTTGGATTGGTCGTAGGTATAGGCGAGAAAACCGTAGCGATGTCCGTTGCGTTCGATCACAGCGCCCCGGTGCGCCTCCTCCGCCGTGAAGCCGGTGCCGACCGCGGCGATGCCATTGTTGCCGAGCCAATCGAGTGTGAAGGCGACGCCGTAGCGGCCGCAATCGCGCGCGTGATTGTTGGCGGTGGAGACCACGTCGATGCCGGCGATTCGCAGACCTTCGACCATCTCCGGCTCGGCCTTAAAGATCATGCCCTGTTCGACGAAACGGCCCTGGTCGGAGAACGGCGCTTCCAAATTGACGAAGGCGATATCGGCGGAGGAAAACAGGGACGCGAGCGCACGCAGCGGCGCAGCGGGGTCGGCCTGGCGGCGGGCATGGGTGCCAACGTAGCGGGAAAGCATGACGTCGCCACCGCAGAGAATGCGCGTGGAGCGCTGCGGGACGACATCGGAAGAAATGGAACCGCGTCTGGCGAGCAGTCCCAGCGCTGGGAGCAGAAGGAAGTTACGGCGTCCGATTGTCAACGGCCTAGCTCCCTAATCCCGTGCCGGCAGCAGCTTTATCGAGAAACCACAGGACGCCCATGCCGTCGTAGGTGGTGATTTGCGCTGGATATCGCATTGGATCGTAGGGGCCACGCAGCACGGCATGCAGCGGCTCGGTTTTATCAGCGCCGGCTGCGAGCATCAGGGTATTGTGCGCAGCTTCCAGGACGCCGGGTAGAAGAGTAACTCGCCACTGGTGGAATTTTTCAGCATAGACGGCGGCGGCGAGATTTTTGCGATCGCCAATCAGAGGCTCGCCGGGGAAGAGGCTGGCGGTGTGGGCATCCGGGCCGATGCCGCGATGAACGATATCGAAATGGGGCATTGCGCCTTCAGGGAGTTGGAAGAAGGAGCGGATATCGGCGGCATAAAGGTTCGCAGCGTCGGCGGGCGGCAGTTCGCCTTGCACGCGGTGGATGTTGGATTCCGGGAAATGGGCGGCGTCGATGAAGTAGTCCTTGGCGAGTTTGTAATTGCTTTCCGAGTCGGTGGGTGGGACGCAGCGCTCATCCACCCAGAAGAGGTGGACGTTGTTCCAATTGAATCCAGCTTGAGCCATGAAGGCGAACATGCGCTTGGGAGTGGTGCCGCCCGAGACGGCTAGCGTAGCACGAGTCTGAGTGGCCAGCGCGCGTTGCAACAATTCGAGCACTTTGCGTGCGCACGCCTCCGAGGCTGCGTCGGCGTTTTCATAGACAAAGGACTGTGCGGTCATCTCGAGATCCTCCCGCGGACTGTGCGGCGGGGGGAGGAACGCACACTATGTCATGCTAAAATACTTCTTACCTTCCACACAACTTGCATTTGCCAGGTTGCAGTAAAAGCACATCTTAAAAGGAGCAGTCGACGCGGGCGGCCGTGTAGAAATCGATGCATAAGCAAGGCAAGAAGAAGATCCTGGCGGTGGTGGAAGACCTGTTGTTCACGGTGAAGATCGCGGATGCGGCCAAGCGCGCGGGGCTGGACGTGGAGTTTGTGAAGAGCGAGCGGGATGTGATCGACAAGGCCACGCAGGAGAAACCGCTGCTGGTGATTCTGGATTTGAACTTCAACGCGGTGGAGCCCCTGAAGCTGATTTCGAGAATGAAGAGCGACGGCGAGATGAAGCAGATCAGCGTGATCGGGTATTTATCTCATGTGCAGGGTGAGCTGAAGCAGCAGGCGCAGGAGGCTGGGGCGAACATTGTGATGGCGCGGTCGGCGTTTTCGCAGAATTTGCCGCAGATTTTGAAGCGGCATTCGGGCGTGGTTTAGACGTTCGAAATCTTACCCGGTGAATGGCGCGTCCAAGGCCGTCCATCACTGTTTCCACTTGGTGGCCGTTCTTTCCAATGACGTCGTCATGGAGTAAAACAGACTGCAACCGAGCTGATCAAATCTCCCAAATTGGTGTTGTCTACGAGGTATTTCGATCGACCGAACTCGCTGACTTTACTGAATTTCACTACGTACTTGGCGCAGTCTTTGAGGCTGCCCGTTTTGAACTGGGTGTCGAGTGCGACTTCGGGCTCGGTTAATGGATCATCACCATCGCCTCTATTCTCTTCGAGGGTTTCCTCTGGCTCCGACCAACGGCCACGTATGTTGAACCGGTAGCCCGTCGCACCTTGGCCGCCGGGGGGCGCAGGCCAAAGTTCCTCACGCACCGCCTTCCATGACGTGCCCCCCAGCAAGCGATCTAGTGCCATGCGCGCTTCTGGTCCAAGGCTTGTTTCGAGTTCCGTGCGATCACCCCGTTCCAAGGCCAAAAGGAACTGGTCCAAGGCGTCCTTCGGTTCCGGACGGCGACAAATAAACATCTGCCCGCTTTCGCGACCGCTCGAAACGTACGACGTGATGCCAAGTGATAACGCAGTCGCTCGATCTAGGCTGATATGTAACGAATCGAGCTTCGGGCTCCTGAGCATTCGCACCAGACGCGAAACCGAAGCTGGTCCCTGTGCTCGGGCATAAGCAAACAAGAACCAGCCGCTTCTGTCGAAGAATGGCGAGTCCTCACCGTCTTTTTCTATGGAGCCGAGAACGCGGTCCAGCTCGGGAACAGCTGCTTCACCTCGACGAGCTAGTTCCCGAGCGACCGAACGCTCTCGCAGAACTTCCTGAGTTATTCCACAGCCGGCGATACCAATATGTGCGCCGTTGGTGTTCTGTTGCTGTTCAGTACTTGTCAACGACGCAATCAGCTCAGAGACGGACTTCGTACTTAGCTGCCCCAGGGCACACGGCGCAACTAGCAGCGCTATGCCAAGGAGACGAAGCTTTTTGACGTTGGCCATCTTTCTTCTTACGGTACGGACTAGGCTGTCCGGCTCGTCGACGATCTGATCGACGGCGCGCGTTCCGGCCTCGGGGTGATAGAGCTTAACAAGCGCGCTGGAATCGAAGAAATAACCGGCCAAGGTAACCAGCTCAGGATCAGCGGTCCCCGCGGTCGGCGACAATTTCGGCCGCCATGGATCCGGGAATCTTGGCAAGCCGCCTCCGGACCTCCTCGATACCGGGAGCCTGCTCGGCGCCTTCCATTTCGTTATTGATTTTTTCGATGTACTCAACAGCCAAGCTGGATCTTCCACCGGCCGGGGCTTTGACGACGCTCACCAGGACGCGCTCGTGCTCCTTCAAATCCAAAGGCTGCAGCGGCCGCAGCACACCATTTTCGTAGACGGCGTCAACCTGGAGCGGCATGCCCCTATTGTAAGCCGAAATTCAAGCCTCGAAGTTTGTCTGCTCTTTCACTTGGCGGCTCTCAAGGCGATAGAAAAGCCCGAGAATTGGTACGTTCGCCGGCCTTCTTTGACTTCGTATTTCAACTTGCCGCTGCGGGCTTGAGGCAGCGCCAACGCCACCTTCGCCAACAGCGCGGGATCGGCCTCGGGGGCGGAGTGCGCCGGGCGCAATACCTGAAGCGACGGAGCCAGGGCCGCGATGCGCTCGATGGACTTTTGATAAGCATCAAGATCCGTCTCCGGCGCCCACAGCCAGATCTCGTCGGGATAGAACGTGTCGCCGGTGAACAGTTCCTTCTGCTTGCGATCGAGCAGGCAAAGGGCGTCAGGGGTGTGGCCAGGGGTGAGAATCACTTCCAACGGGCGGTCGCCGAGATCGATAACCTCGCCATCGTGGATGGTGTGGGTGATCTTGAACGGCCGGATCGTGTACTTCGCGAAATCGAACCCAGCGGGCAGCGGCGGGCAGGCTGAACTTCGACCGGCGTTCTTCAGCATGTAGGCGTTGGGATGCCCCATGGCGCTGTTTCGGGTGAACGCGGAATCAACCGCGTAAATTTCCGAGAACTCCGGGTTTCCTCCGGCGTGATCGAAGTGCGTATGCGAATTGAGCACGATGACCGGCAACGGGGTCAGCTGCCGGACGATTGCGCCGATCTTGCCCATTCCCATTCCGGAATCAAACAGTAGCGCGCGTTTGCTGCCCACGATCAGATAAGAGAGTACTTCCTGCTCCTGGCGCGGTTCATAGATGGCGTACACCTGCCCGGGGAGTTGATAGACGTCGAACCATCCATCGGAGACGCTCAGCTTCTTGTAATGCGAAAACGCCTTGCTTTGGGGCTGATGAGCACACTGGCTGGGCGGGAGTGAGTTGCGCGAAGAGAGCGATAGCGGCGAAACCACGCAAAAGTTGGGTGAGGAACCTACAGCTAGAGATATTCCAGGGCATTGCCCACGCGGGGTACCTTAGACCTAGCTTCCGAACGTCGATAGGTTGTTCGTTCACGATAATCCGCCTTGTGTTTCCGTAGCTTAGGCTGTGAACCCAACTTGTCACTGGAAGTTTAATACTAACATCCACACTATTACTTTAAGGTTTGGTGCTACATGTGCAACACGGCAGGGCACTACCTCTAGGATTTTGCACCGATTGGGATTCTCGGCGCACGGTTCGGGCGAACGCGGCGGAGACGCGCAACATCGCTTCAATCCTGAGTTAGCCCTTAGCTCAAGTCTTGAAAGGACAAGCACGCCATGGCTACCTCTCCGCGAACGATCGAACCAAGTCCCCCGGGGACAAAAGAAGACGTGGAGGACGACGAGTTAGAAGTGGTTGTACCGTCCGAGTCAACGGGCAGCGCCATGGATTGGACGGAGTTGGTGTCGCGGATCCAAAACGGCGAGGACGCTGGGATGGAGGAATTGTATCGGCTGTTTGCTCGCGGGATTCGCTTTTACTTGTGCCGGCAGCTGGGGATGCAGGAGTTGGACGACAAAGTTCACGATACTTTCCTCATCGTGGTGCAGGCCATTCGCCGCGGGGATTTACGGGAGCCGGACCGGCTGATGGGGTTCGTGCGGACGGTGGTGCGGCGGCAAGTGGCCGCGCACATTGATCAGGTGGTCCACAGCAGGCGCGACGAGATGCATCTGGATCTGGGAGTGCGGGTAGCCGACCGGCAGCGCGATCCGGAACAGAACATGGCTTACCAACAGAAAAACGACTTCATGCTCGATATTTTGCGGCAGCTTTCGGAGCGCGACCGGGAGATCCTGACCCGCTTCTACCTGCATGAAGAGACACAGGAGGAAATCTGCGGGGAAATGAACCTCACGGAAACGCAGTTCCGGCTGTTGAAATCACGCGCGAAAGCCCGTTTTGGGGAGTTGGGGAAGCGGCGGCTACAACAAAAACCGCTGGTTCCATATTTTTCGAGAGTTTCCGCGCGCTAGCCGCACTACACCCCAAGAGCAAAGAGGAGGTAGTAGGTGAGCGCTAGCTTTAATTGTCATATTCCGGACGAACTTCTGGATGAGTTGGTCATGCAGATGCTTTCCGAGCAAGAGTGCGCTTTCTGGGAAGAACACTTGTTGGTGTGCGCCAATTGCCAGGATCGCCTGGCGGAAGCGGACGAATACGTCCGTTTGATGAAGAGCGCGGCCGACGAACTTCAATGCGGCGGTTTAAGTTTCGGCTTCGATGGCGACGCGGTAGCGATGGCCGGCGAAGTAGAGCACGGGAATCACTAGCGCGCCCCACTGCCATCCCCACAATCGGTCCACCAGGATGACGACAGCGGCCACCAGTCCGCCCGCGATGTAGAACCCGAGCAAGTGATGGTTCAACACTCGCCACACCACTGGAAACGGGGCATTCGACACCAGGGATGCCAGGCCGCCGACCAATCCCGCGTTCACAATCCAAAAGATAACAGCGGCGAATAGCAGCATCAGCGGAACGCTGGCCAGGCCGTGAGAGAGTAGGAAATGCGGCGGGTCGTACGCGAATGCGATGCCGCTGGCCACCGCGCATACGCTGAAAGCGGACTTGGCGAAAGTTGGTTTGGTGCGAGTCCTCCAGAGCGACTGGACCAGGGCGGGAACGCAGCCCAGCAGCAGGGCCTGACCCAGCGGAAAGCTCGCGATGCCAATGAGAACGAAGGCGAAGACCGGGGAAACCGTGACCTGGATTCTGGGCAAGTGGACTTTCCAAGTCGCGCACAGCATGCCGAGCAAAAGATAGACAAAAAACCGCCCAAGATCGTGAGTTTCGAACTTTGGGAGGCCATTCAAGAGCAAGAAAGCACCAGTTACGATGACGGTTTGGAAGTAGAGGCTGGCCGTGTCGCTCATCAAGGAGGACACAGAAGCAATTTGCGATCCAGTACGCAGGTCCTGGAATCAAGAGGTTAACGGTACTAGTGAGACGGGCTGTCGCACCACGCTGTCTAAGGTGGCGGCCAGGTTGTCTCAGGTGATCGCCCTTAGAAAACTCGGCGATGCAGGCGCGCGATGGTGAATTTGGCGGTGTCGGCGATCGCCATGACGGCCATCACTCCGGCTTGCACGGGATCGGAGACCACCAGGTCGGCGGCGTCGGGAACGCTGCCCGCCATGTTGAGACTGATCACCAGCAAGCCTTGCGCGCGAACGTCGCGTACGGCTTTCTCGATGTCGCCGCCCATCAAAGCTCCGGCCAGCACCAAGGCACGGGCGCGCGACAATCGTCCGACGGCGCGGACGGCGTCGGCTAAAACCTGTTCACCAACCAGCGGAATGGTGTCGACCGAGATGTGCTCGCCGCGGATGTTGTGGCGGTCGGCTTCGGAGATGGCACCGATGGCGACCTGGCCCACTTGCGCGCCGCCGCCGACGATGATGATCCGTTTGCCGTAGACCTTCTGCAAGCGTCTTTACGATGCTGACGGTGCGAACGATGGGCAGAGTCTGGAGATCGGCCTGCAAAGACTCCGGCGCCCCCGGCAGATTGATCTCGAAATAGATGCGCGACTCGGGTTGTTCTTCAATGATGGAGACCGAACCGATATCGCCGTTGTGACGCGCGATCACGCCGGTGAGTTCGTGCAATACGCCAGGGCCCGAGCGGGCGACGACTACAATTCCGACAGGTTCACTCATTTCTGTAATTTCGTATTTTTGCAGCAGCTCGTCCCAGTGGCCCTGCGCCTTGAGCAGCAGCTCGCATGCTTCGCGGACGGCGCCTTGTCCGCCGGCGCTTTCTGTTACATGCCGGACCGAACGCTTCACCTCGGGCCGGGCGTTGGCCGGCGCAATACTGAGGCCGACGCGATTCATGACCACGACGTCGGTAAGATCGTCGCCCATGTAGGCGACTTGCGAAGCCGCGATGCCCGATTTCTTCAGAATCTCTTCCACGATGGGGATCTTTTCAATGTGTCCCTGATAGACGTAGGTCATATTGCACTGCTTGGCGCGGGCTTCCGTGGCCGGGGACACTCGGCCGCTGATGACGCCGGTGACCAGCCCCTTCCAGGAGAGCCATTGCAGCGCGATTCCATCTTGCGTATCGAAGCCTTTGGTTTCGACGATGCTACCCGAGGGATCGGGCACGCCGAACACTTTTCCATCGGTGAGCACGCCGTCGACATCCATGAGAAACATTCGAATGTTGGCGGCGATATCGGTCACTTCGGACATGTTCTTCATGGTAACCCCTCAGGCGGGGATTCATCATATGGATTAGCGTTCAGCTCACGCATGCGGCGTTGGGCGGCAGGGATGCCGCTCGAGATGGCGGTGCCGATCACAGCGTAGGATTCCCACGCTGGACCGCCGCGAATGGTTCGCGCGATGGGATTATCGCCCCAATCCCAGAGGCGATCCGGGGCCATGTTCACGTTGTGGGGGCGGGTATCCCAATGACCTTTGGGGTAAAAGAAGGCCCCGACGGCCTGGATCAAGATGGAATACACAGCTAAGACGGCGAACACTCGGCGCGGCCATGCTTGATTGAGCACGGCGACACCAAGCGCCATCAGCACGACCAAAGGCGGAGCAAGTTCGGTCAGCAGCCGCGGGCCCCAGCAATATCCGCCCCACCATTCGCCCCACTTGGCAATGACCAGGGTGTCGAGAGCCATGAACACGAGGCATGCGGCGACCAGTGGACCATGTTTCAGCCGCGCCGCACGAGCGCCGGGAAAAAACGCGCAGAGCGCAAAGATTGCGACCGGTGTGTAGACGAGCAAGCCGCGGCCCGGACTCAGAAATATCCCGGCCAGCCCGCCCAGCAACGAGCCGTTCATTCCACGGATGCTGTGGCCGCCAGAGAGATGCCGCAGCACGTACAGGTTGTAGCTAGCGATTATCGCGCCCCCAATCAGTGGCAGAGTCCAGAGCCGAACGTGCTCGGCAACCGACGCCTTGGCGAGCAGCAGAGCCACTAGAAGCGCGGGCAGTAACACAATATTGGTCTGTCGAAAGATGAGCGCGCCAGCGGTACAAGCGCCGCAGATCCAGAGTCCAGCAACAGATGTTCGATCCTCAGTCCAGAGGTAAAAACCAAGCAGCGCGCCAATGATGGCCAATTCGCCAGGGCCGTGCTGCCACAGAGCCTGGCTGGAGATGGACCAGGTTTCGGTTCCTAGCGCGTAGACCAGCGTCAGGCACCAGGCCCAAGCAGCGCTGGTAATTCTCTTGAGCAAGAACAACAGAAAGACCGCCGAGAGTGCCGTGATGGTGGTAGCCGCGAACTTCTCCGCGATGCGGCCGAACATGACGAGCGAACCCGGGTCCCAGGCGCGCAAGTTTCCGACGAATGCCAGCGGCAAATATAGCGGCGAGGCGAAGACTGCGCCGCCGATCGGATACTGGCTATAGGAATGGCCGTGCGCCTGCACAATGACGGCACTGGTGTAAGGAACGTGCCGCTGCAGCCAGGGGACGAACCGATCGAGAGTGATGGTGTGATCGAGAACGATGGCGAGCGGGGTGAGCGAACTCGTCAGCGTGTCTGAAGAATCCACGGGCCGCAGATTCGCGTGGTAAATAATAACGAGCGCCACGAACAAAAGCAGGTAGGGGCGCAGGCGAACGAACACGCGCCTAATGAGTCCCGGCGCCGGCGGTTCTCGGCACGTGCAGCGACATCAGGACGATGGTCCCGTTGATCGCGCTGAACCAGTGCGGCGTATTTTCGGGAACGATGACGACATCACCCTTAGCGACTGCCTGTGCGTTGCCGCCTTCGATGCCGGTGCCCGCTCAGGTTCTCGGCGTTGGTTCGCTTTTCGTCCTTGAGCTTGCCGCCGGTGGTGAGCGTTGCGGAGCCTTCCAGAACGTAGAACATCTCGGCTTCCTTCTCGTGCACGGCGGCCGGGCCGACTGCGGTTCGATATTCCAGATTCGCGCTGTAGGGGGCCAGCCGCAAAATGTTTTCGATCACGGTGGGCTGTCCGTCTTTGTGGTCGGACTTCGCTTTGGCGAGGAGCGCGGCGACGTCGGCGGCAGACGAAAAAGTCTTGGTGGGCGGGGCTGGCTGCTGCGCCCAGGCGGCAACGGCAACGATTGTCAAAACCAAACTGATGGCGATGATACGCATGGAAACCTCCGGTATTGGGTTCGAACTGAGATGCTATCACAACAGTTCGGCCGGGCCGGAGGTTGTGGTCAATCAGTTACTTGGATGTCTTGCGTGTTGGGCCCGGTTTGGCCGATGTCGCCGAGCAGGCAGAAAGGCGCGGCCACAGCTCCCCAGGCGACGGTGGCGGGGATGGCGACCAATCCCAGGGGAGCGGCCGGGGAAAACAGCCAGCGAAAACCTCGGTTGAAACTCTTGGACATACCGTTGCCCAGGTCGGCCAGGTGATGGCCGTTTCCGGGCTGGTACATCTGGATGCGGGTGAGGGTGGCGCGGGCGATCTTGACTACCTGTTGATTGGTGGTGAGGGAAAGCCCGTCGGCGTCGGTGGAGGTGCAAGAGCCGGTGACGGTCTTTCCGTCCGAAGTGGTGACGTTGAGCTGGTGGCCGATTGCGACGCGGCACAAGTCGGCCCAGTGGGCGTGTAATTGGTCGGCAGCGTGGACTGGAAGCGCCCAGGCCAGGACTGCCCAAAAACTTGCAAGGCGAATGCCAAGGAAGAGTGTGTGTTTCATCGTGAGATCAGAGTAAGCCTGGTGGAAACACGGCGGCGGCATGTTTGTGGCACTTTCGCGAGCGTCACACAGCGCAAAATTTCCGTAACTCGGCGATGGATGAATCGGCGACGATACGAAACACGCGGGGGTGGCAGCCAGCGGGCAGTTGGCGAGCGGTGACGATATCGGATACCGCAAGCGTCCCGTGGCCCAGGCGATCCTGCCAGCCCTGTGTCGCCGCGTCGATTTCCGACAAGGCGTCGGGATGGAGGCCGACCGCAATCAGCATGGCGCGCGACCACAATCGAATTTCGGGGGAACGCGAAACAATGGCGACGATGGTGTCTGGCGGCGGCATGCTCTCGCCTTCCAGGGCGGCGCGCACGGAACGCAATCGAAGGGTGACGCAGGGAAGGCCGCGAGGCAATAGACGCCGAATTTTCCCGGCGCGTGTGGGAAGCGCCACAACCAGCGCACGGCCCGGCTGATCGAGCTCTGAAGAATGAAATTCAATAGGGATGGATAATGCCTCGGTTAGCTCCGCGTGGAGAATCTCGCGCATGGCCGGGTCCGGCTCCCCGATCAGAATCCGCTCGTACGGAACCGGATGAAGCATGTGTTCCAGGCGATGGAGCACTTCTTCCGGCTCGTAATTCTGGCGGTGGGCGGCTTGCAGCAGCGCAGCCAGGAGTTGATCGAGCTGGCCATCGTTGTCTCCGGCAGGCTGCAGCGGGCGAACATAGAGACCACTGCCGCGGCGCAATTCGAGCCAGCCTTGTTCCAGCAAGATCGTGATAGGCGGCGCTTACGGTATTGGAGTGGATCTGGTGGCGGCGCGCGACGGCGCGAACGCTAGGCAGTTTATGGCCGGCCGGCAGATCCTCACTCAAAATGCCGAGCAGCACCTGGCGCACCAGTTGTTCGCGAACCGGCAGCTCGCTGTTCTTGGTGATCCAGAATCGCATCGGCTTCCTGAGTCAAAATAACAACTAATGAGTACACTTGCCGATCCCAGGGTGCGTGCCGTGTGCCGGGACCGCATTCTGCGGCTGGATCCGAACGGCAACCCAAAATGGGGACGCATGACGGCGCCCCAGATGGTGTGCCATCTGAGCGATTCGTTCCGCGTGGGCACGGGCGAGAAATATGCCAGCCCGGCGATCACGCCGCTGCGGAGAACCTTGGTGAAGTGGATTGCGATTCGCACGCCGATGCAGTGGCCGCATGGGACGCCGACGCCGCCGGAAGTGGAGCAGGGTCGCGGAGGAACGCCGCCTGGGGATTGGGAACACGATCGCGCCGACTTGCTGGGGTTGATCGATTCGTTTGCGGAGCGGCGCACGTTCGGAGTGCATCCGGTTTTTGGGGAGATGAGCCAGCGCGATTGGCTGACGTGGGGTTATCGGCACGTGGATCATCACTTGCGGCAATTCGGCGTCTAATACGCCCTAAACATTCTTGGTTGACAACGAACATCCGTACATTTTTGCGTAACGAAAGCCGATCAGAGCGCATCATTGCTGAAAACACAGATGGGGCTGGCAATACAAATGGCGACCCTTTGGCAGGACGTGGTTTACGGCTTCCGAATGCTGATGAAGAAGCCCGGGTTCACCGCGATCGCGGCGTTGTCGCTGGCTTTGGGCATCGGCGCCAACACGGCCATCTTCAGCCTGGTAAACACCGTGCTGCTGAGTTCGCTGGCGTATCGCGATCCCAACCGCCTGGTGATGATTGAGACCACGCCGGCCGGACATCCGGAGACTACTGAGCCCGCGACGGTGCCCGACTACATCGCGTGGAGGGACCAGAGCCGTAGCTTCGAGAGCGTAGGTGCGGGCGATGTAAACGGCCGCGATTTCGGCGTAGAAGAAAACGGCAAGGCGCCCGAGAGGCTGGAAGGCGAGGGATTCAGCCCGGCGGTTTTTCAGATTCTGGGGGTGCGGCCGCTGCTGGGCCGAACTTTCACCGAAGACGAAGATCCCATTGGCGCACCCGCGCCGGTGCTGTTGATCAGCTATCGGCTGTGGCAGCGGCGCTTCGCGAGCGATCCCAACATCGCGGGCAAGACCATCCGAACGGGCAGCGAGACGGCGACCATCATCGGAGTGATGCCTCCCGACTTTCATCTCGCGGACGAGAATGCGGACTTCTGGCAACCGCTGCGGCTTAACCGATTCCAGCTGCAGGGATCGGGGCCTTACTTGAACGTAGTGGCGCGGCTGAAACCCGGAGTGTCGGCCAGGCAGGCGCAAGAAGAGATGAAGAGCATCGCGGATCAGCTGGCGCATAATTTTCCCACGCGCAACAAAGGCCGGGGAGTGCGGGTTGAGTTGCTGCATGACGCGCTTTTCGGCTGGATGAAGCAGCCGCTCGGGATGCTGGAGGGCGTGGTCGCGTTCGTACTGTTGATTGCTTGCGCCAATGTGGCGGCGCTGCAGTTGGCGCGCGGAGCCACACGGCAGGCCGAAGTTGCGGTTCGCTCGGCGCTGGGAGCCGGCCGCTGGCGGATCGTCCGGCAATTCCTGGTGGAAAGCGTTTTGCTGTCGCTGGTGGGCGGAGCATTGGGCGCGCTTCTGGCTTGGGCCGGACTGCGATTGCTCATCGCAATTAGCCCGCCCTGGTTTCCGCTCTTGCAGCACATCGGAATCAATGCGTGGGTCCTGGCATTCACGGCGGTCCTGTCTATTTTTGCGGGCGTCGCGTTCGGGACTATTCCCGCTTTGCAGGCTTCGCGGCCGAATCTGGTGGATTCGTTGAAGGAAGCGGGCCGTGCATCCATGACCGGCCTGGCGCGCCAGCGGTTCCGAAGCGCGCTGGTGGCGGGACAGATCGCGCTGGCTTTGATTTTGCTTGCGGGCGCCGGGCTGATGATCAATAGCTTCTTCCGGCTCACGGGCGCCGAGCTGGGATGCAATCCCAGGGGAGTGATCACCTTCGACTTCGATTTTCCCGTCTCGCAATACACCAAAATGGTGGGAACCTACAACAACTATCCGCTACTCGACATCAGTCCGATTCCGGCGCAGAACTTCGATCGTTTGCATGAACGAATCCTGAACCTGCCGGGCGTGGAATCGGCGGCGGGCAGCGTTTATCCGTTGATGCAGGGCGGCGAGGATAGTATGACGTTCTCTATCCAGGGGCGGCCGATGCCGCAGAACGAAGCCGAGAAGAACGCGATGAGCGCGGTGTTTTATCCGGTGACGGCGGGGTTGTTGAGCACGCTGCACGCTCCATTGCTGCGCGGCCGCGATTTCACGGCGCGCGACTCTGCTACGGCGCCCTGGGTGACGATCATCAATCAAACCATGGCCCGCACGTTTTGGCCGAACGAGAATCCTATCGGCAAGAGCGTGACGCTGGATCTGGTTCCGGACGAGCGGCCACGCGAGGTTATCGGGGTGGTGGGCGACATGAAAGTGAGCCGCTTCCAGACCAAGCTGCAGCCTGTGATGTATGTGCCACACACGCAGAGGCCGATGCGTTATCGCGGACCGTATCAATGGACGCGCGCCTACATGACGTATCTGGTGCGGCTGTCGGGCGACCCGAAGAGCGTGATCCCGGAATTGCGGAAAGCGGCGGCGGAAATCGATCCCGGCCGGCCGATCGGAAAGATTCGCACGATGGATGATGTGCTGGGCGATCAAGTGCAGGAACCGCGCTACTATACGCTGCTGCTCGGCATCTTTGCGGGAATTGCCACATTGCTCGCGACGGTGGGGATTTACGGGATCATGGCGCATTCAGTGGCGCAACGCACGCGCGAGATCGGCATTCGTATGGCGCTGGGCGCGCACTGGCGCGACGTTATCAGGCTGGTGATGTGGAACGCGCTGCTGTTGATCGGAGCCGGGCTGGTGGCCGGCCTGGGTGGGTCACTGGCATTGACTCGCTTAATCGCGACGCGGCTGTGGGGCGTGACGCCCACCGATCCAGCCACGTTCGCGAGCGTGGCCGTGCTGCTGGCTGTAGTTGCTTTATTGGCGACGCTGATTCCGGCGCATCGGGCGCTGCGGGTGGATCCGACGGTGGCGCTGCGTTACGAATAGCGCGATGGGCTAAACCGGAACGCCTGCCATCCTCGCGATGGCCAGCGCATTGGTTTCTTTTGTGACTCCCGGCTTCAATCGGTAATCAAATTCCATCGGGTTGTGCTCATCTCGGGAACCCATGTGTACATTGACTCCCCGCAGCCCTTCAGCTTCCGCGATGTCGGTGAGGGCGAGGTCATGTGTTGACAATGCCCCAATCGCGCCCCTGTTCACGAGTGTGCGAACCACTGCCTCCGCCGCGATACGCCGGTCGCGCGAATTCGTCCCGCTGAGGATCTCGTCTACGACGAACAAGACTGTCGTACCTCGCTCCGATGCCTCAATTGCCCGGCGTAGCCGGTCTACTTCGGCGAGAAATTTTGACTTTCCAGCTAATAAGGAGTCGACCACGGATAGGGATGCAAAGATCGAAAACGCAGACAAACGGAGAGCCCGAGCCCTAACTGGCGCTCCCGCGAACGCGAGCACGGCATTCAATCCGATGGATCGCAACAGCGTACTTTTTCCGGACATGTTCGATCCGCTTACCACATAGAATGGGGTCTCTCGCGTCAGACTGATATCGTTGACCACACAAGAATGGGCTGGCAGCAATGGATGTCCCAAATCCTGAGCGTCGAAGCACGCTCCTTCGGCGAACTCGGGAAAGGTGTTATCCGGATTCTCGTAGCCGTATGCTGCCAGCGCATTCAACGCCTCGAATTCGGCCCACGCCTCTAGCCACATTCTGAGTGACTCGCCGTGCTTTCTTTGCCACCGCTCGATAGCCATGTATAATTGCGTGCCCGCCATAAGAGCGAGCGACGGACCGTAGAACCAAATATCGCGATCCCGCAATTCGAACCAATTTAGGAACCGCTCCAGTATCCGAAGGGACGCAGAGCCATTCCGGGCTTGCTCGGCGAGCTGTAAAAGCTTGGCCGATCGAAATTGTCCTCGCTCCAGGACCAGGAGGCCTTCTCGCAATACGCGCGTTTCGATGGAAACGGGGCGCAGCCAGTCCGCCGCTCGGTTCACTCGGCTTCGGAAGTAGAGCCCCACACCTGAATGAAATGCGATGAGCGGCGAGATCCATATTGCGGCGTTAGTCCACGACATTATGCCTAGGAAGCCGGAGAGAACCAGGCCGGCCAGGAGCGCCGAGCTAGTCAAGGCTATAGCGGGAAGAAGACGAGCGAACGAAAGCCTAGGAGAATTCAGCCAATCGTCGAAAGTTGCCTGCTGCGATTCAAGAAACTCAAACTCGCCCAGCGTCGCGATTCGTTCGCGAAGATCCGTATTTCCTTGGAGTTCACGCACAGCTTGCTGACGCAGAAGGGTCTCTTGGAGGGTGGGAGCATTTAGCAGGTAATTTGCCAAGCCGCGTCGTCCAACCGAGGTTCGGACAGTACAAAGCAGTTCGAACAGGGATCCCTCACCGACAACATCCAGGTCTGCTGCATAGACGTGGTCTGGGTGGCTGAATTCTGTTCCAGTAGTTCCAGAGCGGGCCCAGTTCCCTTTTACTCGCTCGACGGCGCGCTCATAAAAGCGATTCAGCCGCCACATCCGGGATCTCGCTCGACCATACCGCTGAAGCCGCCGCGCGGAGAGAGCCGCGATGAGAGCCGGAAGAGAAGGCCAGAGAAAAGACATCTGGGTCCGGATGGCGTAGAAGCTAAGCACTGCAAACACACCAATGGCAACCGCGAGGATGACGGTAGCGAGCGCATAGGGCAACCGCAGTTGGGCGATACCCGTATGCAAATCGCCTAACCGGCTTTCATACTGGATCAGTACGTCATGTGCGGTCACGTCACTATGATACGGTCTTGCACCTTCGGCGATTGGGGCTGCCTCGAGGTGGCAGTCTCCAACGCGTGGTTCATTTTCGGCTCCGTCGGTTTTCTGTAACCGCTGCGTCGAAACGCGCACCCAGCGCCGCAAAGCTTTCCGTAGGCCCGTTCCATTGCAGTTGATCCACATCTGTGAAGAGCTCGATGTCGGTCCGCAGCGTGGCGAGCTTCCGAAACAGCAGGGCTTGATCACGCTGTTCCGAGAGTGTGTGGGCCAGAGCGCTGGCACTCGATGCGTTGACGTGCCACTGGTTCCAGTCGGCGGGGATCGATTCAAGATGTCCAAATTTCGCGAGAACCGCGGCGGTTGACTTCGCGCCCCATCCCGGCAAGCCTGGATAGCCGTCGGACGCATCGCCGACCAGCGCCAGTTAGTCCGGGATCGATGCCGGCGGGACACCGAATTTCTGGATGACTCCGGACTCGTCCATCGTGACGCGCGTTCGCCGATTCAATTGCACGATGCGCGATCCGCGCACACACTGGGCGAGGTCCTTTTCCGGCGTGCAAATAATCACGTGGTCGACTCGCTCATCACGAGACGCGATTAGGGCCGCGGCGGCCAGCGCATCATCGGCTTCGAACTCGATCATCGGCCAAACCACTACTCCAGCCGCGCTAAGCGCCTCTTCGAGCAATGGGAATTGCGCCATTAAGTCGGGTTCGACACCCTCCGAGGTTTTGTAGCCCGGCCAGAGTCCATTGCGGAACGACTCAACGACGTGATCGGTGGCGACGGCGACGTGCGAGGCGCCGCCCTTAATCATGTCGAGGATGGACGCGAGCACGCCTCGAACCGCGCCAATTTCACTGCCGTCCTGAGCGTGCGCGGACGGCACGGCGTAATAGTGCCGGAACAGCTCGTAAGTGCCATCCACCAGATAAACGTCCACCGCACAAGCTTACAAGGAAGCGGAACAACTGCGAGGCGTGTCGAGCACAGTGGGACAATGAAAGCACTATGCCGCTCACCACCGACGAGAAGATCCTGGCGCTGGCTCAGGATCTACTCAAGGAATTCGAAATACTATTCGGCTCGCATCCCGGCTTTCGGCCTACGCACGCCAAAGGCACTCTGTTAACCGGAACGTTCACACCCACACCGGCCGCGAGCTCGCTCACGCGGGCGCCGCATATGAATCGGCCGTCGACACCTGTAACGGTTCGATATTCAGACACCACGGGCATTCCGATGATTCCCGACACCGATCCTAATGCCAGCCCGCGCGGGTGTGCGATTCGATTCCATCTGGCCGAGCGCGTTCACACCGATATCATCGCGCACTCGGTGAATGCATTCCCCACGCGAACGGCGCAGGAGTTGCTGGAGTTTTTCCGCGCCCTGGCAGCGACCGACCTGTCGAAGTTGCCGGGGTCGCCGCTGGAGGCATTCCTCGGCAGCCATCCGGCCGCGCTGGCATTCGTTCAGGCACCCAAACCGGTACCGTCCAGCTTTGGCCGGGAAGCGTTTTTTGGCATTACCGCGATGCGCTTTAGCAACAAGGACGGCCAAAGCCGCTATGGGCGCTACCGGATCGTCCCGGAAGCCGGCGTCGATTATCTTTCGGAAACGGCAGCGGCGGCCAAGAGCGCGAACTTTCTGTTCGACGAAATCGACGCGAGCATCGCCAAAGTGCCCATCAAGCTGCGCATCGTGGCGCAACTGGCGAACGATGGAGATATTGTGAACGATGCGACCAAGCAGTGGCCCGACGGCCGGACGTTGCTAGATCTTGGCACGATTGCCCTGACGGCGAAAGTGCCGAACGACGCTCACGAACAGCAACACACCATCTTTGATCCCCTGCCACGCGTGGATGGGATCGAGCCTTCGGATGATCCGTTGCTAGAGGTGCGTGCCGCGGTTTATTTGATGAGCGGACGCCGGCGGCGCGCGGCGGAGGGCGCCAGCACGGCAAAAAGCGGCGCGTAGAGCCTCGCTTATCGAACAAAGTGTTGAATGTCCTTGTTGTTGTCCTGGCACATGTACTCGATCATCTCGGTGTCGACCATGGGCTTCATGTGCAGTTCTACCGTCCAGGTCTTCGTAAACACTTTGGGGTCATTGATGGTGACATCAATATCCATGCTTCCGAAATTGGGACGCCGGATGCGTTCGGTGACACGCGCCTCGCCAGAGAAGAAGTTGCCTGAGGTGTCGAGCCAGGAATCGTCGCGATAGCCCGCCGATTCGATGACCAGCATGTCGCCTTCCCAGTGGCCCACCGAGTAGCCGTTCCAGGCGGGGGTCATATCTTCGGGAAGCTTGCGTCCGTCGAAAAAGATCTGGCGGTAGCTGGCATTGAATTCGTGCAAGATGACGAGTTCGGTGGGCGTTTGGAAAATCTTCTGAGTTTCCGGATAGGCCCAGGCCCGCGGATAATTGACGGGCATGCAAAATGTGTGGGGATCGATGTACCCGGCCTCCTTGGCACGGTTCTTGACCAGCTCCGCCGCCCAGGGTTGATAGGGAATGCCGCCTTTCAGATTGAGCGCAAAATTGCCGAGTTGCGGAGTTATGGGCAGTTCCGAGCATTGAAAGAGGCCGATCGTGGGATCGCAAGGGCGCTCGTCGCGCGGAACCCACATCCCCGAGAAATCCGGCTTGCCGCCGGAAGTCTTGGGCGCGGGAGCACGGAGATTCGGTTTGCCATCCGGCGTGCGGGGGATTCCCGGCGTGGGTAAGTTGATCCATTGAGCGGCGGCCGGCAGCGCCAGAAAAAGAGCAACCTTCAGAGCGTTCATGGCTGCCGATTGTATCGATCGGCAAGAATGAAGTCAAAACGCGGAACATGTTGTATCGTTAGAACACTGCCTATGACTGTTCGCTAAGGCGCGTGTTGCGCCGTTCAAGACAACTCACCTAACACCGTAGCGCGTAGTGTGTCTTTTCTTGGAGCGAACAGAAATGTTTCTGGAACAAATTGGAGCGAATGCTCGCGTGCGTGAACTATTTCAGCAGCGAGAAGCCGAAGGCGTAGAGCTTGGCCGTGTGTGTTTCGCCGCTCGCGAGCTATATCGGGTCTTCTTTGAGAACGGTGAGTCGGAAGCAGCTCCGGCCGGGAGCCTGCGTTGGGAGGGCGCTTTGCCGGCCGTCGGCGATTGGGTCGCGGCTCGGCGAGTGAATCCGGAATTCGCGTTGATCGAGTCAGTCCTTCCGAGGCGGACTAAATTTTCGAGGCGCGCCGCCGGTGACGCTCTGGTGGAACAAGTGATCGCGGCAAACATCGATCTCGGGGTTATTGTTTGCGGGTTGGACGGCGATTTCAACTTGCGGCGTCTGGAGCGCTACCTGGTGCTCGCCACGGCAAGTGGGGCCGAGCCTGTCGTCGTGCTGAATAAAGCGGACCTGTGTATCGCGCCGGAGCAGAGAGTTGAGGCCGCGGCGCTGGTGGCGGGTCCGGCCCCGTTGATTGTTCTGAGCGCGCGAGAGACGGTAGAACCCCTGAGAATCCTGCTCCGCGATCGAACGGCGGCGTTGTTGGGCTCGTCGGGAGTCGGAAAATCGACGATCGTGAATAAGCTGCTGGACGAGGAGCGCCAGGCGACGGCAGCGGTGCGAGCGGAGGACTCGCGGGGCAGGCACACGACCACAAGCAGGATGCTGATCCCGCTACCGCAAGGCGGTGCAATTATCGACAATCCAGGGATGCGGGAGTTGCAACTTTGGCCAACTGGAGAACCGCTTGAGGAGGTGTTCCCTGAGGTGAGTGTTCTGGCGGACCGCTGTAGATTCGGCGATTGCACGCATTCCACTGAACCAGACTGTGCAGTGCGCGCGGCGCTGGAGAGCCAGGAACTCGATTTATCGAGATGGCGCAGCTATCGGAAACTGCAGGCCGAGTCGCGCCATCAGCAGACAGAGCAGGATGCGCTGGCTAAGGCCGACAAAAAGAAGAAATGGAAGATTATTCACAAGGCGATGCGACGAAATCCGAAGGACTCGCGCTGGACATGAGTTTGGCGCATCGGAAGGTGATTGAATGGAATCTACTGTAGGAGGAGAAAAGCATTATGCCGCGGGCAGTGAGATTCGACAAATATGGTGGGCTGGAAGTTCTGCAAGTGAGAGAAGTCGACCGTCCAACGCCGGGGCCTGGGAAGGTCCTTGTCCGGGTGAAAGCCGCGGGCATTAATCCGGGCGAGGCCTCCATCCGGAAAGGATTGTTTGCCGACCGCTGGCCTTCGACATTTCCTTCCGGGCAAGGCAGCGATCTGGCCGGCATCGTGGAGGAGGTCGGCCCGGGAGTGGCAAATGTTGCGGTAGGTGACGAGGTCATCGGATTCACCAACGACAGAGCCAGCCAAGCCGAGTTCGTGGTCGTCGAGTCCGGCAACCTGGTGCCGCGTCCTGCAAACGTATCGTGGGAGCAAGCCGGCGCCCTGTTCGTGGCCGGCACCACGGCATACGCGGCGGTGCGGAGCGTCGCTCTGAGGGCGGGTGACACGGTGGTTGTCTCCGGCGCCGCTGGTGGGGTAGGCACGATCGCCGTGCAGTTGGCCAGGAATGCCGGGGCCAAGGTGATCGGCTTGGCCAGCGACGCGAATCACAAATGGCTCACCGATCACGGCGTAATTCCGGTTGCCTATGGCGATGGGGTTGAGGATCGGATTCGCGCTGCAGCCGGAGGGAAAATCGATGCTTTCATTGATACATTCGGTGGAGGGTATGTCGAACTTGCGCTCAAGCTGGGCGTCGCCCCGAGCAGAATCGACACGATCATCGACTTCGCCGCCGCGGCTAAGTATGGTGTGAAGACGGAAGGTAATCATGAAGCCGCGAATGCGGACGTGCTCGCGCAACTGGCTGGGCTACTGGCCGCCGGCCGCCTTGAGATCCCGATCGCCAAGGTCTATCCTCTGGCGCAGGTTCGCGATGCCTATCGAGACCTCGAGCAGCGTCATACGCGCGGGAAGATCGTTCTTGAACCTTAATTTATAAATCCTGGCGCGCTATCATGCGAATGGAATGCTGGACCGCGTAGCCGAGTTCGTCGCTCGACATCGCATGCTCGAAGGCGGGCAGCGGGTGGGCGTGGCGGTGTCGGGCGGCGCGGACTCGGTATTCCTGTTGCATGCCTTGCGCGAGCTCGGTTTTAAGCTCAGCGTGATCCACATCGAGCATGGGATTCGGGGCGCTGCGTCGGTAGCCGATGCCGAGTTCGTGGGGCGACTTGGCGCCGATTTCGGGATTCCGTTCCTTATTCACCACGCCGATGTTCCGGCGATGGACGGCAACCTGGAACAGGCCGCCCGCGAAGTTCGGCAGGCATTTTATGCGGAGTTGATCGCATCGGGAGCCGTCGACCGCGTTGCAACGGGCCATACCCGGACCGATCAGGCTGAGACTGTGCTGTACCGCATCCTGCGGGGATCGGGGCTAACGGGCCTCTCGGGGATTCTGCCAGTCACACGCGAAGGAATAATCCGGCCGCTGCTGGAAATCGACCGCGCCGAGATCGAGGGCTGGCTTCGGGAGCGCGGGACCGCCTGGAGAGAAGACGAGACCAATCGCGATCGGACATTGGCCCGTAATCGGCTGCGCCACGAAATCCTGCCGCTATTGCGCGACGGTTTCAACCCGCAACTCGACCAGGCCCTGGCCCATCTCGCGACCCTAGCCCGCGACGAAGAGGACTACTGGGACCAGACAGTCGCCAGCTTGCTCCAACAACCAACAACCAACAACCAACAACTTGTCCTTCCCGCGTCCCAGCTGACCGACGTACGCCCCCCGCCCTGGCCCGCCGCCTGGTCCGCCGAGCGCTGGAAATTGTCAAAGGGGACCTGCGGGGGATCGATTTCGGCCATGTGGAGCGCGTGATCGCCATGGCTCACGCCCCGGAGGGGCACGACCGCATGCAGGCGCCCGGTCTGGACGTTTGCCGGTCGTTTGATTGGATCCGGATCGGGCGGGCGGGCGGTTCTCAGGGGACGGGCGACTTTTCGGTTCCGCTAGATATTCCAGGATCGGTGGAACTACCGGGTTCGGCCGCTCGTATTGTGTTGCAGGTGCTGGAGAAAGATGCTTCCCGGCAACCCTGTGCTACAGTGGTGAATGAACTGGACTGGCAGCGTTTGCACAGGGGCGGCGCCCCCAGCCTGGAGTTGCGTAACTGGAGAGCTGGTGACCAGTACCGAAGAGTGGGTCAATCCAAAGCGGAAAAGGTCAAGTTTTTCTTCCAAGAGGCTCGGATACCCTTGTGGGAACGCCGGGATTGGCCGATTATCACCTATCATGGGAAGATTGTGTGGGCCAGGCGTTTCGGGGCTGCTGCCGAATTCGCTACCAGCGCGGAAACCCGTTCGGTTCTTCGGGTGGCAGAAACCGGGTCATAACTTTGGAATCGATCGAAGCGGCCGATACGTCCAATATAGTGAGTAGAGCATTACAGCTCCATGTGCAGGAGAAGGCATGAATAATTCCAATATTAAGACTGCGGTGTTTTGGGTGGTCATCATCATGGTGGTGGTGTTGTTTTGGACCGTGGTCCACAGCACCAAGTCGCGCCCGGACGCCCAACTGTCATACACGCAGTTGATGAACGACGTGAACGCGAGCAAGATCAAGTCGGTGAGCATCAGCGGCAATGACTTGCACGGCGTGTACAAAGACGACAATCAGGAGCTGCACGCGGTAATCCCCAACGTGCACCAGAATCTGGACGACGCCATGCTGGCCAAAGGCGTTGACATTCACTACAACAAGGAAGCGGGCGGCGGATGGGTTTCGATTTTGATCAACGCGATTCCGTTCGTGCTCCTGCTGGCGTTCTGGATCTTCATGATGCGCCAGATGCAGAGCGGCGGCAACAAGGCGCTGAGTTTCGGCAAGAGCCGGGCGCGGCTGCATTCCTCGCAACAGAAGAAGGTGACGTTCAAGGACGTAGCGGGCGTGGAAGAAGCCAAGGAAGAGCTGCAGGAGATCATCGAATTCCTGCGCGAGCCGCAGAAATTCCAGAAGCTGGGCGGCCGCATTCCCAAGGGCGTGCTGCTGATTGGGCCTCCGGGAACCGGCAAGACGCTGCTGGCGCGCGCCATCGCGGGCGAAGCGAACGTTCCGTTCTTCTCGATCTCCGGTTCGGATTTCGTTGAGATGTTCGTGGGCGTGGGCGCGAGCCGCGTGCGCGATTTGTTCGAACAGGGCAAGAAGAACGCCCCGTGCATCATCTTTATCGATGAAATCGACGCTGTGGGACGGCATCGCGGCGCAGGCCTCGGCGGCGGGCACGATGAGCGCGAGCAGACCCTGAATCAGCTGCTGGTGGAGATGGACGGGTTTGAATCGAACGAAGGCGTGATTCTGGTGGCGGCCACCAATCGCCCGGACGTTTTGGATCCGGCGCTGCTGCGGCCGGGCCGTTTCGATCGGCGCGTAGTAGTTGGCCGCCCGGACGTCAAGGGTCGCGAGATGATTCTGCGCGTCCATACCAAGAAGTCGCCTCTGGCCGACGATGTGGATCTCACGGTTGTCGCGCGCGGCACGCCAGGATTCGCCGGCGCTGATTTGGCGAACCTGGTGAACGAAGCTGCGCTGGTGGCGGCTCGCCAGAATCGCAAAGTGGTCACGCAGTTCGATTTCGAACTGGCCAAAGACAAAGTCATGATGGGCGTGGAACGCAAGTCGCTCATCATTAGCGATGAAGAAAAACGCAACACGGCATATCACGAAGCCGGGCACGCGCTGGTGGCGGCCATGCTTCCCGAAGCCGATCCTCTGCATAAGGTAACCATCATCCCCCGCGGGATGGCGCTGGGGCTCACCATGCAGCTGCCGCTCGACGACAAGCACTCCTATAACAAGGGCTATCTCGAGGCGCAGATCACCATCCTGATGGCCGGCCGCATCGCCGAAGAGATCTTCATGCATCACATCACCACCGGCGCGGGTAACGATATCGAACGCGCCACGGATCTGGCTCGCAAAATGGTTTGCGAGTGGGGCATGAGCGATTTGGGACCGATGAGCTTCGGCAAGAAGGAAGAGCAGATCTTCCTGGGCCGCGAGATTGCCCAGCATCGCGATTACAGCGAAGCAACCGCTATCTTGATCGATGAGCAGGTTCGCAAGATGGTGGATAACGGCTACGATCGCGCGCGCAAGATCATCGAAGAACGTTCGGATGGGCTGGCGCGTATCGCCGAAGCCTTGCTGGAACGCGAAGTGTTGGACGGCGCCGAAGTGAAGTTGCTGATCGACGGCGAGACCCTTCCGACCCCTGCGCGGCCGAAGGTAATGCCGCCCAGCGGCGGAGAAACCCAGCAGGTGATTCGTCCCGAAGGCGGCAAGCCTCCGATGACCGGATTACTTGGCGGCGAACGGCCGCAACCCGCTTAGATTTGATCCCCAAATTTCCCGTCTACCTCTTCGATGTGGACGGGACGCTGGTGGATTCCGCAGCCGACATTTGCGGCGCAATCCAGGGAGTTCTCGCGGGAACCTCGCAGTCGAGTGTTACCGACGAGTTTCTGCGGACCTACATCGGACGCCATCTCTACGATCTGTTCCAGGATCTGTTTCCGGGGCGGACGCGCGCCGAGATGGACGAGATGATCGCGGATTACCGTTCGATTTACCTGGCGCGGGAGCACTCGTCGACGCGGCCCTATCCAGGGGTCGCCGAAGCGCTGGCGGCTTTGCCGGGCCGAAAATCCACCGCGACCACCAAGGGAACGCCCACGACCCGCGCGGTGCTGGAAATGTTCGGGCTGCTTCGCTACTTCGATCATGTGCAAGGGACCGACGGATTCCCCGCCAAGCCCGAACCGGACGTGATCCTGGCCTCGCTCAAAATCTTTGGCGCGAAGCCGGAGGACTGTCTCTTCATCGGCGATTCACCGACCGACATGGAGGCCGGGACGCCGCGCGGGCGTGAAGACATGCGCGGTGTTGTGGGGCTATGGACGTCGCGAGGATATGGCGCGCTGGGAGCCGGATTATTGGGCGGAGCATCCTGGCGATCTACGCGTTGAGTAGCGCCAGTTCGGCGAGATCCAGACGCCCGGTATAGATCGCCATTCCAAGAGCGGCGTGGATGCCCAGCTTCTGCAGCTCCTGAATCTCTTCGATGGTGGTGATGCCGCCGGCGGCGGTGAGTTCGTGCTTGCGTCGCCGCGCGAAGACGCCGGAACCAATCGAGATCGGTGCCCTGCAGCATGCCTTCTTTGTCGACATAGGTGCAGAGAAAGCCGGAGCAGAAGGGCTCCAAGCTGCGGAATCACTTCCTCGGCCGTGAACGTTCGTAGCTTCCTGCCAGCCGTGCGTGACCACTTTGCCGGCTTTGGAATCGAGCGCGATGATGAGACGTTCGGGCGAGACCGCATCGGCGATTTCGGTGAGCTTCTCGCGATTGAAGGCGGCGGTTCCGACGATCACGCGATACGCGCCCTTGCTCGATCAGCGCGCGAGCGCGCTCGGCCGATCGTACGCCGCCACCCACGCGCGCGACGGCGCGAGAAGCGACCAGCTCCACCAAGTGCGTCGTTAGTCCCCTTGCTCATGGCCGCGTCGAGATCGATCACCTGAATCTGCGGGAAGGCGGCAGAACGTCTCGAGCATCTCGAGCGGCGGTCGCCCTTCGAGCGCCTTCTCGCGCCCCTGGATCAGCTGGACGACCTTGCCATCCATCAAATCGATGCAAGGAATAATCATGGCGCGGGCCTCACGGGAACGTCGTGGAGATGCAGATAATCTTTGAGATCCTTCACCGTGTAGGTTCCGTAGTGGAAGATCGACGCCGCGAGAGCAGCATCGGCGCGGCCTTCGGTGAGCACGCGTTCGAAATCTTCGGGCTTCCCCGCCCCGCCCGACGCGATCACGGGAATGTGCGTGACTTGCGATACGGCGTGCGTGAGCGGGCAATCGAAGCCGGTCTGCACGCCATCGGTATCCATCGAAGTGAGCAGGATTTCGCCCGCGCCCAGCAGCTCGCCTTCCAGCGCCCACTCCACGGCGTCCATCCCTTCGTCGTCGCGGCCGCCGCGCGTGAAAACATTCCAGCCATTCTCCGCACGACGGCGGGCGTCGATCGCCAGGACCACGGCTTGCGCGCCGAATTCCTCGCTCAGTTCGGTGATCAACTGGGGCCGGCGAACAGCCGCGGTATTCACGCTGACTTTGTCCGCGCCCGACATGAGGATCCTGCGCGCGTCGGCCACCGACCGGATGCCGCCTCCGACCGTCAGCGGGATGAACACTTTTCGCGCGGTGCGCGCCACGACGTCGGCCATGATTTCGCGGGCGTCGCTAGAAGCGGTGATGTCGAGGAACACCAATTCGTCGGCGCCTTGTGCGTTGTAGCGTTCGGCGAGCTCCACCGGATCGCCGGCGTCGCGCAGCCCGACAAAGTTCACGCCTTTGACGACGCGCCCGCCGGTGACGTCCAGACACGGAATAATTCGTTTAGCAAGCATCTTTTAGCAACGGTCGACGAAATTCCTCACGATCCGCAATCCCACTGGCCCCGATTTTTCCGGATGAAACTGAACGCCGAAGATATTTCCGGTTTCGAGCACGGCTGTGTAGGGAACAGTGTAGTCGCACGTGGCGGCCGTGGCGTCGTTCACTGGCGCGTAATAGCTGTGCGCGAAATAAAGGTAAGGATGCGGTTCGAGATTGGCCAGCAGCTTCGCGCCGTCTCGCGGAATCAATCTCGTTCCAACCCATGTGCGGAACGCGCGCGCTGGCCGAGAAGCGCTGGATCTTGCCTGGAAACAATCCCAGGCCTCGCTCTTCGGGAGCTTCTTCGCTGGATTCGAACAGAGCCTGCAGACCCAGGCAAATTCCCAGAAACGGAACACCGGCGCGGATGCGTTCTATCAGCTCGCTCGCGAACCTGCATTCGATCGAGCGCGCGCATCATCTGGCCGAAGTGGCCGACGCCGGGCAGGATCATTTTTGTCGCGCCGCTCAGTGCCGCCAGCATCGCGAACCAGTTCGTACTCCGCGCCGATCTCGGCCAGCGTGTTTTGGACGGAGCGCAGATTGCCCGCGCCGTAGTCGAGAATGGAGATCATAGCAGCCCCTTGGTGGACGGCAGCTGTTCCTTCAGGCGCGCGTCTTTGGAGCAGGCGTAACGCATCGCGCGCGCGAAGCATTTGAAAATCGCTTCGATCTTGTGATGGTTCGAGCGGCCGTAGAGGACCTTCGCATGCAGATTCGCGCCCGCGTGATTGACGAAGCCGCCGAAGAAATCTTCCACCAGCTCGCGTTTGCAGATCGCCGACCAGGCGCACCTTCACCTTGTCTTCGTAAACCAGCGCCGGCCGGCCGCCCAGATCCAGCGCGACCACGGCCAGGGTTTCGTCCATGGGCAGCACGAAATAGCCCGCGCGATTGATTCCTTTGCGATCGCCGAGAGCCTTCGAAACCAACTGGCCGAGCACGATGCCGACGTCTTCCACCGTGTGGTGCTGATCGACGTCCAGATCGCCCTTGGCGTGCAACTTGAGATCGAAGCCGCCATGCTTGGTGAACAGCTCCAGCATGTGATCGAAGAAGCGAATGCCGGTGGAGATTTCGTAGCGGCCGTGGCCTTCGATCTTCAGCGAGCCCCGGATCTGGGTTTCCTTGGTGTTGCGCACGACGTTAGCCGATCTCATTGATATCCTCAATCACCTGGATAGCGCCCTCCAGCTGCAGCAACTCGACCAGTTCATCGCGGCGAGGGCTGTGACGCGCAGCGATCCCGATGAAGGGCACATACGCTGCCTTGGCGCAGCGCGCGTCGTCGACGGTGTCGCCGATGTAGAGCAGCTTCTTGCCCGGATGCATTGCTGCGATCTTCAACAGACCGTCCGGCGCGGGCTTTTCGCACGGCGACGTCGTTGGCCGAGACCAGCAGGAAGCGGTCGCGCACACCTTCGCGCTGGAGCGTGATTTCCGCCTCTTCCGTGGTGCGCCCGGTGAAAATGGCGAAATTCGAAGCTCTCGGCCAAGCGATCCAGCAATCCGTCGCGCGGCAGCCAGCGCTCGCGATGAATCATGCCTTGATCGAGAAACAGATAGTTGAAATATTCGACGACGGTCGCGATACGGGACCTCGACGCCCAAGTCATGGCAGATCTTTTGCGAGAGCAGCCAGTCGTTATTCCAGCCGCCCTGGTTCTTATATTCCTGGATCGAATCGCGCGAGATCGCTTTGCCGGTGAAATGCTCCACCGTGCGCACCATGGTTTCGCGATACGATTCGGTGACGTCCACCAGCACGCCGTCCATATCGAACACCATCATCTGCGACAACTCACCAGATTTGCTCCAGTTCGGCCAGAAACCGCCGGATCTGATCGCGCGTGCCGACCGTGACGCGCACGCAGCCGGAGATCTCGTAGCTGCGATCGCGCACCAGAACGCCGCGGCGGCGCAGTTCGTCGCGCACCGGGATGGCGCGCTTGCCGGCCTCGAATAATACGAAGTTCGCCTTGCTCTCGTAGTACGGGATGCCGAGCTTTTCCAAGCCGACGTACAGCAGCTCGCGCGCGGCCAGCACCTCGGTGACATACTTTTCGATGTAGGCCCGTATCCTGGATTGCCGCGTGCGCCGCCAGCGCCGCCAGCGTGTTCACGCTGTAGGGCGATTGCGCCTTGTGCAGAAACTCGACATTCCCGGATTGCGAGAACAGGCAGCCCAGCCGCATCGCCGCCATGCCGTAGACTTTCGAAAACGTCCGGCTCACGAACAGATTGGGATAATCGTTGAGCAGCGGCAGCGCCGTGACGCCGGAGAACTCGTAGTAGGCTTCATCGATCAAGACCGCGGCGTTGGTGGCCTTTTCGAGAATGCGCTCGATGCCCGCGCGCGATGTTCCGGTCCCAGTGGGATTGTTCGGATTCGCGATCAGCATGGCGCGCGTAGCCGGACGAATCGCGTCCAACAGCTCTTCCAGCGGGAAGGCGAGCTTTTGCGCGCGATACGAAATCTCGCGGATGCTGGCGCCGGCCACTTCGGCATAGAAGCGGTACATGGCGTAGGACGGCCGCAGCAGCAAGACCTCGCCGCCATCGTCGATGTAGGTGTTGATCAGCACCTGGATGGCCTCGTCGGTTCCGTTGGTGAGGATGAAATCGTCCGGCTCGACGCCGAAGAAGTCCGCGAGTTCCTGCTTGATCTCGCGTGTATTCGGGATAAATGGCGAGTCCCGCTTCGCTCAGATGCTCGCGAAGATACTCGATCACCTTGGGGGACGCGCCCACCGTGTTCTCGTTGAAATCCAGACGCAGCTTGCCGGCGCGGCCGCCGGTGGGCGGCGAATACGGCGCCATTCTCAGCACCGCTTCGCGCGGCTGCAAAACGCCCGGAGGCAGATCGATTCTCTTATTTGCCAAGACGCACCTCGACGGATCGCGCATGCGCTTCCAGGCCCTCGGCGCGAGCCAGAGTCGTGATCGCCGGCGCCAGCTTGTCGCAGGGCCCAGCCGGCGTTAGCTTCCTGCACCGAAATCACTTTCACGAAATCGGCCGCCGAAAGACCGCCGCGAATCCGCGCCGCGCCGATGTAGGCAGCACATGATTCGGACCAGTCGCATAATCGCCCGCGGCTTCCGGGCTGCTCGGGCCGATGAAGACGCTGCCCGCATGCTGGATCTTCGGCAGCAGACCCGCGTCGTAGATCGCCAGATGCTCGGGCGCAAGCTGGTTGGATGCTTCCACGGCCGCGTCCATCGACGGGCACAGGATCATGGCGCTGTTGTTGCGGATCGCCTCGCAAGCCACCGCGCGCAGTCGGCAGCGTTTCCAGTTGTCGCGCGACTTCAAGCGCGACGCGTTCGGCCAGCGATCGCGAAGTGGTCAGCAGAATCGCCGACGCTTCCACATCGTGCTCCGCCTGCGCCAGCATGTCCGCGGCGATGTACGCGCGGATCGGCGTCCTCGGCGATGATCACAATTTCGGTGGGCCCGGCGACAAAATCGATTCCCACTTCGCCCGCCAGCAGTTTCTTCGCCGCGGCCACGTAGATGTTGCCCGGCCCGACGATGCGATCCACCTTCGGAACGGTCGCCGTGCCAAACGCCAACGCCGCGATGGCCTGCGCGCCGCCCATGCGGAAGACCTTTTCGATCCCAAGAAACTGCGCCGCGGCCAGAATCTCAGCGCTGGGATGCGGCGAGGTGACGCAGATGGTCTTGCACGCCGGCCACCTGCGCGGGAATCACGGTCATCATCAAGGTGGATGGCAGCGGATAACGGCCCGCGGGAATATACGCGCCCATGGAATCGAGCGGACGCACGATGGAGCCCAAGCGGCGGCCATCCGGATACTCGACCCAGGTTTCGCGCGGAAGCTGCAGCTCGGCATACGCGCGAATATTCTTCGCCGCGCATTTCGACCGCCGTCCGGAACTCCGGCGACACAAGCGACTCCGCCGACGAAACGGTCAGACTGTTGCCATCCAGCCCGTCGAACTTGCGCGCGTATTCGAGCACGGCTTCATCGCCGCGCTTGCGCACCGCTTCCAGAATCGGCGCGACCACTTGCTCGGCCTCCGCCAGCCGCACTGCTTTGCGGGTGATGAAGCCCTGCGCTTCATGCAAAGGGAGTAATTCGGAGCATGCTTACATCACGATCTTATTCAGCGGATACTCCACAATTCCCTGCCCGCCCGCCTCCTTCAGCCGCGGAATAATATTGCGCACCGTGATCTCTTCCAGAATGGTATTCACGGCCACCCATTCGTCGTCGCTGAGATGCGAAATGGTCGGCTTCTTCAGCGCCGGCAGAATGCCCAGGACCGCCGGCAGACAGTCCTTGCGCACGTTCAGCATCAAGCCCACGCGGCCCAGCGCATTGATCGCGCCGTCCAGCAGCAGCCGGATATCTTCCAGCTTGCGGCGCTTCCCGGCGTCCTTCCAGGCATCGACATTGGCGATCAGCTGCGTGTTCGATTCCAGCACCGTTTCGACAATGCGCAGCTTGTTGGCGCGCAGCGACGACCCGGTCTCGGTCACTTCCACGATGGCGTCGGCCAGCACCGGCGGCTTCACTTCCGTCGCGCCCCAGCTGAATTCCACCTTCGCCGTCACGCCGTTCTTCGCCAAGATAGCGCCTCGTGGTGGCCACCAGTTCGGTCGCGATGATCTTGCCTTCCAGATCCTTCACGCTCTGGAACGGCGACGCCTCCGGCACGGCCAGCACCCAGCGCACTTTGCCGAAGCTCTGCTTGGCGTAGATCAGATCGGCCACGGCTTGCACGTTCGCTTCGTTCTCTTCGACCCAATCGCGGCCGGTCAGCCCGGCGTCCAGAACGCCATCTTCGACGTAACGGGCCATCTCCTGCGCGCGGATCATCATGCATTCGATTTCGGGATCGTCGATGGCCGGGAAATAGGAGCGCGAGCTGGTGGTGATGTTGAAGCCGGCGCGGCGGAACAAATCGATGGTCGCGTTCTCCAGGCTGCCCTTGGGAATGCCGAGCTTCAGCTTCACGATTTGCCCCCGTAGACGGCAGCCGGATCGTAGACGCGCGGTTCGGATTCCTTCCATTCGCCGCCTTCGAGCGTACGGAAGAAGCAGCTCTGGTAGCCTTCGTGGCACACGCCGGGACCGAGCGCCTCCACCTGGATGAGCAGCGCGTCGAGATCGCAATCGGTCGCGATCTTCTTGACCACCAGCCTGTGCCCGGACGTTTCGCCTTTGAGCCAAAGCTTGTTGCGCGAGCGGCTGAAAAATGTGGCGAAGCCGGTTTCCACGGTTTTGCGGAACGCCTCTTCGTTCATGAAGCCGACCATCAGGACGCGACCGGTAGCGTGATCCTGAATGACCGCCGTGATCAGGCCGTTGATTTTACCGAAATCGAGATTCATCAGTCAGTTCATACCAATAAAAAAGCCCGCCAAGTTATCGGCGGGCGGCAAATTCACTTCAGAAATTCGTTAGAAGTCCGCCGATCGCCAGGGATGCCGATGATGGTGGTGATGGGCGGAATGCATGAAGAGCCAGTATAGCAGCTTATGCAGGAGGCGCAAACAGGTTGCTCCGATTCAGCAACCATTGCGGGTCCAGACGCCTTTTGACGTCTTTCATCGCTTCGATCTCAGCCGGCGTGTACTGCAATTCCAGCAGATGCGCCTTCCGCTTGCCCAGGCCGTGCTCGGCCGAGACGGTTCCGCCGAGGCTCACTGCGTGGCGGGCGAAATCGAGCATGAGCCGCTGACCGGCTTCAAATTCTGGCTGCGACTTCGGCAAGATATTCACGTGGACGTGCGCATCGCCGATGTGGCCGAAGATCACGTAGTCGAGCTCTTGTTGCATCAGCTCCGCATGATAAAACGCCAACATCTCCCGATTGCGTGTGACGGGAACGGCGTAATCGGATCCCAGCTTCAGAAACCCGCGGCGGCGCATCGTGTCGTTCACCAGTTCGGGCAGCGCATGGCGGAAGCGGCGGAAGCGTTCACGATCCTGATCGCTCACGGCAAACCAACTGTCCTCGGGAGCATGGTCGGCCCAGAAATCAACATCTCCGTTTTCCTGCTCGATCAGCAGAGCGGCTGCGGCGCGGCCAGGGATCTCCGGATAATGAGGCCGCAGAAAATCGAGTGACCGGCCATCGAAGTACTCGATCATCCGAAGGCCGGGGATTCCGCGCCAGGCGTCGACCACGTCCAAAGCAGCGCCATCGCTGATCAAGAATACGATGCCGGCCAACACGTCGGCGGGCGCGGGTAATAGTTGGAGCTCGGCTTCGATCACGATCCCGAGCGTCCCTTCGCTGCCGACGAACAGATCGATCCAGTCCATGCCCGGCGCCAGCGAATAGCCGGCCGTGTTCTTGGTGGTGTTCGGAAGCGGAAGCTCGGGCACATCGAAATTGATCTTGTCGCCGCGGCGAACGTCGAGAACGCGCCCGTCCGTCATTGCGACTCGGAGACGAAGAACATGCCGGCGCGTGCTGCCATAACGAAAGCTGCGCGAACCGCTGGCGTTGGTGGCGATGGTGCCGCCGATGCTGGCGGTGGTCTCGGTGGGATCGGGCGCGTAAAACTGGCCGGTGCGCGACGCCGCGGCTTGCACCGCTTCCAGTGACACCCCGGCGCCAACGATGGCCCTGCCTGGGCAAATTTCAAGCCGCTGGAATTTCTCAAGCGAAACCGCCCACCCACCTTGTGGAACTCTGCCGCCGGTTAAACCGGTGCCGGCTCCGAGGATCGTGATGGGTACACCCGCTGCGATCAGTCCGAGTAGTTCGGCCTCGGAGCCGGGCGCCACGACTCGCTCGCGCTTCACCGCGAAACCCGACGCATCCTCGATCTCGACTCATTCTGACTTCTGAATTCTGAATTCTAGACCTCGAGAATCACCGGCATGATCAAGGGCCGGCGCGGGTCTCTTTACTCAAGAAGCGCTTCAAATCCGCGCGGATCTTCTCCTGCATCACGCCCCAATCGGTGCGCTCTTCCTCGCTCGACGATTCCAGCGTTTTGCGCCACCACTTGCCGCGCTTTCTGCAGCAGATCCGAACCGTCCTCAAACGACATGAAGCCGCGGCTCACGATTTCCGGCAGCGTTTCGTTCTTGCCCGAGTGCTTGCTGATGGCGATGATCGGCAGTACGAAGCCGTCTTCCGACAGATGGCGGCGGTCGCGAATCACGATGTCCTCAACCACTTCGTCGATGGTTCCCGAGTCGATGCAGATGCGGCCCACCGGCACCTTCTCGCCCCTCCGCGCGCCCGCGCGATCGATCTCCAGCGTCTCGCCGGTTTCAAGCATGAACGTTTCCTCCAGGCCCGCGCCGCGCAAGTGCGACGCGAGAGCAGCGTGCCTGGCCATCTGCCGGTACTCGCCGTGGATCGGCAGGAAATAGCGCGGCCGCACCAGGTTCAACACCAGCCGCAGCTCCTCCACGCTCGCGTGCCCGGACACGTGCACCGGCGGATTCATGCTGCCGTAGATCACGTCGGCGCCGCGCTTGGCGAAGTGGTTGATCATCCGGTAAATGCCTTTTTCGTTGCCGGGAATGATGCGCGCGCTCAGCACCACCGTGTCGCCGCGCTCGACCGAAAGATTCTTGTGATTGTCCACCGCGATTCGCGACAGCGCCGACATCGGCTCGCCCTGCGTGCCGGAAGCCACCACGCACAACCTTGCTCCGGCGCCGCCTGCATGATGTCCTGCGGACGCAGCAAGATTCCGTCGGGCAAGTGCAGAAGCCCAAGCGAGTGCGCGATCTCGGTGACGTTATTCATGCTGCGGCCGAGAAACGCGACTTTGCGGCCATATTCGGCGGCCACGTCCAGGATCTGCTGCAAGCGGTGAATGGAGGAGCTGAAGCACGAGATCACCAGGCGCCGCTCGGCGCGATAGAAGATTTCGTCCAGGCGCGGACGCACGGCGCGCTCGCTCTCGGTGTAGCCGGGCCGGTCGACGTTGGTGGAATCCGACATCAGCAGCAGCACGCCGCGCTTGCCGTATTCGGCGAAGGTGTGCAGATCGAACGGCTCGTTGTCGGTGGGCGTGGGATCCACTTTGAAATCGCCGGTGTGGATGATCACGCCGAGCGGCGTGGTGATCGCCAGCGCCATGGAGCTGACGATGGAGTGCGTGACGTGGATGAACTCGATAGTGAACGGACCGAGCTCAACTCTCGACCCGGCTTTACCTTATGCAGCTTCGCGCCTGTCCAGCAGCCCGTGCTCTTCCAGCCGCCGCTCCACCATCGCCAGCGTGAAGGCGGCGCTGTAAACCGGCACGTTGATTTCGCTCAGCAGGAACGGCACCGCGCCGATGTGATCTTCGTGGCCGTGCGTCAGGATCAGCCCGCGAACCTTGTCACGGTTCTGCTCGAGATAAGCGAAGTCGGGCGTGACGATGTCGACGCCCAGCAGCTCGGCATCCGGAAACATCATGCCGGCGTCGACGACGATGATTTCGTCCCCGTAGCGGATGGCCATCGAGTTCATACCGAACTCGCCCAAACCGCCCAAGCGGGATTATCTGCAACTTGTGATCAGACATGTAAGATTCAGGGTATCAGGTGGGTTGGTTGTTGGTGGTTGGTTACTAGTTGTTGGTTGTTGGTTGTCGGTTGTTGGTTGTTGGTTGTTGGTTGTCGGTTGTTGGTTGTTGGCTACTGGCAACCGCCGGGGGACCACCATCCCAAACGACAGGCCGCACCGTGGAAGAAGCAACGCTCCTGCTTTACACGTGTCCTAAACCGGCCCCTAACGAAATCCGCCGTTCCTGCCGATGATGATACCGTGGCAGTTCGTCCATCTAGCACACGGCAGTCCCAAAAAGGCTTCGTCCTCATCGTTACCGCTATCGCCCTGACCATCCTCCTGGCTCTCGCGGCCCTGGGGATCGACATCGGGCGCATGTATGTGATTCGCGCCGAGTTGCAATCGTTTGCCGACGCCGCCGCTCTCAGCGCCGCCATCGCGCTGGACGGTAAGGACTCGGGGTTCGCGAACGCCCGCGCGGAAGCCAGCGGATTGGCCACGGGTCCGCACGCCATGCAATGGGATCTGGGCACGCGGCCAATCACGAACATTGCCACGAGCTTTTCCGCTGACGACAAAACCTGGCAAGATCAACCCAAGGAACCCGGCGATTATCACTTCGTCCGCGTGGTCGCCACTGAGTCCGCGCCTGTGATCTTCCTGCGGGTATTTCAGCCCCTGGGTTTGGGTTCTTCGATAGTAGCGGCATCCAGCGTGGCCGCGAAAACTTCAGGAAATGCGAGGCTGATTCGATGAACCGCCGAAAATCCCAGACGGGCAGCGCGCTCATAGAGTTCGCCGGATCGCTTATCCTGCTGACGGGCGTGTTCGTCGGCGTCTTCCAAATCGGATACGCGTTCTTCACCTACGGGACGCTGGTAAACGCGGTGCGCGCCGGTGCGCGCTATTCGTCTTTGCAACAGGGGCGAGCGGGCGCCGATCCGGCTGTCGCGAAAGCCGTTCGCAACCTGGTGGTCTTCGGCGACCCCGCGCCTGCCGAACACGCCCAGCCAGTGGCGCCGGGTCTAACCACCGAGAACGTCGAGATCGTCAACGGCCCCGATACAAGCACCGTCTCGCTGCGCGGATTCGCGGTGGACGCGTTGTTTACCAAATTGAAGCTGGACGGCCGTCCAACGGTCACCTTCCCAGTAGCCTCGGGTGGGGCGAAATGAGACGCGCGCGCAAGCAAGCCGGCCAGTCGCTGGTCGAAACTGCGCTCATCTTAACGGGATTCATGGCGCTGCTGCTCGGCATGACGGGCGTCGGCGAAATGATCTTTGTGCGGCAGACGCTGGCCGATCGCGCCGGCCAGGCCGCGCGTTGGGGCGCCTTGAACGCCTACGATCCCGCCGCGATCCGCGAAATGGTCCGCTTCGGAAATATCGCTGCGTCGGACATCGAAGTTTCGAATCCCGGCTGCCCAGGCGTTGACTGCCGCATTCTCATCGCGATTCCGTCGCACGGCATTCGGGTTACTGAGCCTGTTGCCGAGCCTTGACATACGGCGCAGTCTTCGGATTCGCCTCGTTCCAATGCACCGGCTCATCGCTATCGGCCATCAAATACAGCGCCAACGCCACTGCGCGATCCACCTTCGCCATGTTGTCATAGTCGATCTTCTGCCACTCGTCGCCAACCGCGTGATAGTCCGGATAGTCGAACGCCACGCACAAAGTTTCGGCCGGCACCCCCAGCCTCCGCCAGCGAGAGATTGTCGCTGGCCGCTGAAATAAACGCTCGCTGTTTCGGGAGTTTTTGTAAATCCGGATTCCGGTGCTTGCGCCGGCGCGTTGCATGTAGCTTGTCAGGTCGGAATAATCGAATCCCGTCAATGTCGCATTCGACATTTGTCGGCCTTCGGTGGAATCGGTTCGGCCCACTTGTTCCAGATTCAATTGAGCGATGGTCTTCGTCGATCGGCCACACCGGATGATGCGCGTAGTACTTCGAGCCAATCAGCCCTTCCTCTTCACCGAAGAAGGTCATAAACACGATGCTGCGCTTGGGGTGATGTTTCAGGCTCGCCAACGCGCGGGCGGCTTCGATGACGGAGACCGTCCCGCTGCCATCGTCGTTGGCGCCGTTAAAATCCGATCGCCGCGCCATCGGGCAGCATTCCCAGGTGATCGTAATGCGCAGTCAGTAGAATGCAACTATCGCGCAGCGCCAGATCGGAACCGCGCAGTACTCCGATGACGTTGCGCAGTGTTACCGGGTTGCGAATAGCCGCGTCGATGTGCGCCGTGATGGACGCGTCGCCTGCTCCTGACTTCAGAGCCGCAAAGAATTGCGCTGCGGCATCCCCGCTCCATATGATGCGCGCAGTAGTGGTCCCGGGTTTATCGGGATCCTCCAACCGGCGGCGCGGCTGTTCGCGCGACACGTCGCCTTTGGGATCCATCAAAATCGTCAGTGCCTGTTTCGCTCTGCGCAGGATCCTGATCGACCGCGCGCAGTCTCGAGCTCAGCTTGGGTTGAACTCGGTGATCACTACTTTGCCGTCCACTTGGCTGGCCGTCAGGTTGTCCGTTACCTTCGCGTCCGCCAGATCCAATTTGAATAGCGGCGCTTCCTTAAATCCAGCTCGGCATCCACGCGCAGAACAACGTCACTTGGGCGCAGGGATATTTCACGCCCGCCCCGCGATATTTTCACATCGAAATTGGCCAAGCTCGGCTGGCCACCAGCATGTGCGCGTTTTGAAAATAGTCTCCCGCCAACTCCCGGCTCCAGGCCCGCGATTTGAAACTGCGCCGCGATATATTCGGCCGCGATGTCCAACCCTCGCGAGGGCGAATCGCGCCCTTCCAGCAAATCCGACGCCAAGAACGAGAGATCCGCGCGCAGAGACGCCGCGCGGATGTGGCCGAGTGCGGCTTGGATATCCGGGGAAACGGCGGTCTGGCGGGATGTGTTTTGCCCGAAGGCCCAAATCCCCGTAAGGAAGACTACAATAAGAACGTTGCTGCAGCGCATGAATGCGACAGGCTTCGATGACCCGTCTAACCTCATGGTATCATCTTGAATTAAAAACCATTTTGATGGAGAATTGTTCTAGTTGTCTTTCGTTCCCGTTAACTAGCATCATGGCAAATCGTTCAGGAAAAATCGAACATCTGCAGCGGAAAGTCACCGATAGCGGCAAGCGCAAAAGCGCGTCGCTGGTGGGTGACGAGATTTCCGAATCCGGCGTGCTCGACCACGCGGTGCTCAACCGGCAGATCTCGGAGATCCTGGCAGGCCTTTCCGAGAACGCCGACCGGACGCTGGGGCCCCTCATGGAGCAGTCGCTGGAGGATTTCCTGCAGGCCCTTCACCATGGCGACGTCCCCGCCACGGCCAAATATGTCTGCACGCTCTTGAGCCTGGAACTCGACGATCTCCACCGGGCTGCACTGCTGTCCCTGATGGTGCGCCTGGCCGGAAAACGCAAATTTGATCCAATTGCAGCCTACATCCTTCAAAACCAAAAGGTTGTCGTAACCGGGCAGGGTTGACAAGCGTATTAAAGTGGAGCAGGATACAAACTAGGAGTTTTTCCATGCGCTTCCCGGCCGCTGGTTTCATTTTTGGCACTTTGGCATTGGGTTTCACCGTAGGTTCGGCCTGCGCCCAGTACGTGATTTCGGCTCACGCCGGCGTGGTTCAGTATGTGGAAGGCCGCGCCTACCTCAATGACCAAGTCGTGGAGCCAAAATTCGGCCAATTCCCGGACATCAAGGAAAACCAGGAGTTCCGCACCGAACAGGGACGCGCCGAGATTTTGCTGACTCCGGGTGTCTTTCTGCGCCTGGGAGAGGACAGCTCCATTCGGATGATTTCGAATCACCTGACCGATACCCGCGTGGAAGTGCTCTCGGGTTCGGCCATGGTCGAGTGTACCGACGTCCCCAAGGACAACTCCATCCAAGTTATATACAAAGGAAACACGATCCGCCTCCAGAAACAGGGACTGTACCGTATCGACAGCGAGCCGGCGCGCCTCAGAGTCTATGAGGGTGAAGCAGTGGTCGCGATCGACTGGCCAGTTGACTCTCAAAAGCGGCAAGTCATCCAATTTAGCCGGCGTTCTGTTAGCGGAGAATTTCGACCGCAAGGACCAGGACGCGCTATATAGCTGGAGCGATCGCCGGGCCGGTTATGTGGCTAAGGCCAATATCGTTTCGGCCAATGCCGTTAATAACGGCGGTGGCTATGGCTACAGCGGCTATAACAGTCTGTTCGGCGGATACAACGGACTCGGATACGGTGCGGGATATCTGGGCGGCTGGGCGTTCAACCCGATGTTTGGAATGTACACCTACATGCCGTACTCGGGCTTCGGCTACAGTCCGTTTGGATATACCTACTTCAGCCCTAATACGGTCGCCTATGCGCCCTTGGTCAGCACGGTTGGAAGTCACAAGCCGCGTGAGCGGGCTTTCGGGCATCAGCCGGACGGCCAACGTGCCGGTGACCCGTCGTGGGACCATGGCGCTTCAATAGCGACGAGGCGGGTCCATTGGTGGAGGCCATGGTCAGCCAGTGCCGCGCATTCGGGCGGCGGCCACCGCTAGATCGCGCCAGGCCTCACTTCAAGTTCTTCTCGAAGAAGTCAGTCGTCTTCTCCAACAACTGTCTACGGTATGGCCCGTTTACGCCATGGCTCTTTTGCGGATAAATCACCATGTCAAAGAGTTTCCCGGAGCGCTCTAGCGCTTCGGCCATCTGCAGCGTGTTCTGAAACAGCACATTGTCATCTTCGATGTTGTGAACGATCAGGAGCTTGGCTTTGAGATTGGCTGCATATTCCAGAGGCGAGCTGGCGCGGTATCCTTCGGCATTTTCCGACGGCAAGCCCAGGTAGCGCTCCGTATAAATGGTGTCGTAGTTGCGGAAATTCGTCACTGGCGCGCCTGCGATCCCGGCGCGAAATACGTCCGGCGCATTCAACAGCGCGTACAGCGTCATGAAGCCGCCGTAGCTCCAGCCGTAAATTCCCACCCGGGCCGGATCCACATAGCCTTGCGCCACCAGATACCGAACACCCTCCAACTGATCGGCTAGCTCCGTTTTTCCAAACCGGCGATACAACGGAGCCTCAAACGCGTGCCCGCGGCCGGACGATCCGCGATTGTCCATCTCCCAGACTGCGAACCCGCGCGCGGCCAGCAATTGAGACCAGCCGACCCCTTCCCATACGTTGCGGACCATCTGCTCGCCCGGACCGCCGTACACGATCACCACCGCTGGATATTTCTCGCCGGCTCGGAAATTCGCAGGTTTAGTAATGCGGCCGTAGAGCTCGGTTCCATCATGCGCCTTGAACGTGACCACCTGCGCGGGCGAAATCGCGAGGTTCTCGATCGCGCTGCGATCCGTGTCGCGAAACACCGCCCATTGGTCTCCGCCGATCAGATTTACGGTGCTGCGCGGCGGCTCGGTGTCGCTTGAAAAATCGTCCAGATAATATGCAGCCGATGGGCCCATCGAGATTTGGTGCGTACCGGCGCCCTGGCTCACGCGCGCGCGGTCCTTGCCGTTCAGTTTGATGGAATAAAGCTGGCGCTCCAGTGGACTGCCTTCTGTCGAAACGTAGTAAATCTTCTGGCGGGCTTCGTCCACCCCGGCCAGCTCCGTCACCTCCCAATTGCCTTCCGTGATACGCTTGCGCTGCTTTCCGTCCAGCGAGTACAGATACAAATGACGGAAGCCGTCCCGCTCGCTGCCCCACAAAAACTGGCCGTCCTCAAGAAAACGGAACAGGTCGTTTTGGTTAATCCAATAAGGATCCGATTCGCTTAAGATAGTCCGCGCCGTTCCCGCGCCGGCATCCGCCAAAAGCAAGTCGAGCTGGTTCTGGACGCGATTCATTCGCTCGATAGCCAGCCGCGTGGAATCGGGAGTCCAATGCACGCGCGCGATCAGATAGCCGCGCGTGTCCCCCAGCTCCATCCAACGTGTGGCTCCGCCGGCCGCTGGAACCACCCCCACGCGGACCTCGGCGTTGGCGGTGCCGGCTTGCGGATAACGCTCCGGCTCAGCCACGGCGCGCACGCCCCCCAGAGCCACTTGCGGATAAGTAAACTCGCGCGCGATATCGAACTGCATATAAGCGATGCGCTTGGAATCGGGCGACCACCAATAAGCGGTGCTCAAATCCAGCTCTTCCGGATAAACCCAGTCGAGTTCGCCATTCAGCAGCGTCGCGCTGCCATCGTCAGTCAAACGCGACACCTGCTTGCTCGCGATATCAAGCGTATAAAGATCATGCCCACGCCGGAATGCCACGCGCGCGCCATCGGGAGAAAGCTTCGGGTCGCGTTCAGGCTCGGCCGTCGCGGTGAGCTGCTCCCAGGCGCCTGAATCCAGCGAAAACAGAAACAGGTCACCCCGCACGCTCAGCAGCATTTGTTTCCCGGAATGCGACCATTCCAGGCTGTCTTCGCCCACCCGCCGGTTTTGCCAGTCGAATCGCGCGGGTTCGGGCGTAGGCACGGCTGCTTTCTCGAGCGGCGCGAGCGCGAGCAGCGCCTTCTCGGATTTGGCAGCCACATCGTAAAGGCGCACTTCCCCGCCTTCCATGAAGGCGAAGCGCTTCCCGTCTGGCGCCCATACCGGCGCGGGAGCTTCCGCCTCGTGGCGCTGGTCCACCACCGTGTCGATGGTGACCGGCTTCTTCTGCGCGAACAGGGATGCCGTGAGCACACCGCAGAGAACGATCGGGCGGGCGGTCACTTGCTGTGATTGTACGCTAAAGTTCCGGACTGAGGCTTGAGCCTGTAGATCACCGCGCCGTTCGAACGATAGACCTGCTGGAAGGCGTCTGACCGCATGGCTTGCTCCAGGCCTGGAGCGCCTTTTTCATTGAGATCCCGATGGTAATCGTCGGGCGTAAGCATGAGATAGTTCAGGCCGTTGCCGCGCGCGAAGTCAGCCATCGTACCCATCAACTTCACGATCGCGCCATCGTCGCCGTGATAGAGAAATTTCGGCGGAATGGGCAGACGGCAGGATTTATGGCCGGTATAAAGAAATTCCACCGGATCCTGGTATGCGTAGACGTTTGCATCCGGCGGCGTGTGCTGCGCGATCCATTCGTATGCGGGCTGGCGGGCGGCCAGATCGGCCCGGTAGGAACCGAACAAGTCGGGAAGAAAACGCGCCAGTCCGAAAACCGTGCAGAACACTGCAAACGCAGCGACCCCGGCAAACAATGCACCTACGCTGGCTGCGGCAAACCGATCGGCGAAGGCCGGCTTCGCCCAGGTAATCCGCAATACAGACCAGATGTTGGCCAACTCGGTGGCCAAGCCCATCAGCAACAGTGGATAAAGAGGAAATACGAAGCGTTGATCCGGCGGAAAATGCCAGACCATGAGAATGCCCGACATTCCCAGCGCGGCTAGAGGATATTGCAGCTCTCGTCTGCGCCTGGTCAATCGAACGCAGCCCGCAATCGCGGCAATCGCCACCACGCGCTCCAGGTGCTTCGACCCGTACGGCAGATCGAAAATCAGCAGCCGGCCCGCGCCCATCAGGAAGCCGTCCAGGTTGTACCAGATCACCAACGGCAGATCCTTCAGCGCTACGTTGTAAGTCTGAAACCCCACGTAGTTCGTGTAGTAAAGGGTCACGATGTCCCAGGCATGCGTGAGATGCCGCGCCACCCACCACTGCCACGCCGCCACCGCGGGCAACATCGTGGCGAAGAAAAGCGCAGCCTTCTTGTAATGCTTGCGCAGCGCGAAGCACAGCGGCGCCGTGAAGAGCAGCGGCAGCGCAATCGACTTGGTGAGATACGCCAGCCCCGCCAAGGCCCCTGCCGCTACCGCAAGCCACGCCGGCGTTTCCGTCTTCATCGCGCGTTCCGCCAGGATGATGCTCCCGAGCAGCATGGCCGTAAAGAGCAGTTCCGGCATCAGCGAGAAACTGAATACCACCCCCACCGGGCTTAGCGCCGCCGCCAGTAGCATGAGCGAACGCGCCCGCACGCTGAATCCGTATTCGCATAGCAGAGCCCACAGTGCCCACAAGAACAGCGGCAACATTAACCAGGAGAACAGTGTGGCCAACGGAAGATTAGCCGGAAATTGTGGATTGATCTTCCAGATCCCTGCCAGTACAGCGGGATAGAGCGGCGGATACTTCGTCTGGAAGGGCTGGCCGGGAAGGCTCTCGATCCTGTACCCATCGCCCATAGCCAGGCTGCGCCCCGACACCCAGTAGATGCTGTCGTCATGGTAGAAACCCAGGTGCGCCATCGCTCCGCAACGTCCAGGCCAGGTAGGCGGAGGGCGCCAAAGCGGCGAGAAACAAACCGAAAATGGCTAACTTCCTCAGCATCCGCCTCAGCATGCACCCTGAATTTAACAGTAAGTATGCTCCCAACCAATCGGGCGTTCACCTGAGAGAAGTATCCTGGAAAGGATGAAACTGACCTTCTGGGGCGCTGCCAAAGTCGTCACCGGCTCCATGCACCAACTGACCATCGCCGACCGCCACTATTTGCTGGATTGCGGCGAATATCAAGGGCGCAGACAAGAAGCCGCCGATCGTAACAAGAACTTTCCGTTTCCCTGCAAAGACATCGACGCGGTGCTGTTATCCCACGCGCACATCGATCACAGCGGCAACCTTCCCCTGCTGGTGAAGAACGGTTTTCGCGGTCCGATTTACACGAGTAAGGCCACCGCGGATCTATGCCGCCCGATGCTGGAAGATTCAGCCTCGTTGCAGGAACGGGACGCTGCGTTTCTGAACAAGCGGAACATGCGCCGCAAATCGCTCCACGTGCCTGGCATCGAGCTCGATGAACCCGTCGAGCCGCTTTATACAAGTAAGGACGCCGAAGCCACGTTCCCGCTCTTCCGTCCTACCGCGCTGCACACGCCCACGAATGTTGGGCCTGGCTTTGTATACCAGTCGTTTGAAGCCGGCCACATCCTGGGATCAACCTGCATGCTTTTGGATCTGGAGGACAACGGCAAGAAGACTCGGCTTGGCTTTACGGGCGACCTGGGTCGCATTGGCTTGCCGATTATCCGCGACCCGGAGCCGCTGCCTCCCGCCGACTACCTGATCATGGAAAGCACCTACGGCAATCGCGTGCACGATCCCATTCAGTCCGTGTCGGACAAGCTCGCCCGCGTTGTGAATCGCACGTTTCAGCGGGGCGGCAAGATGATCGTGCCTGCCTTTGCTGTCGGCCGCACCCAGCAACTGGTTCTGCTGCTGCATCAATTGATCGACGCCAAAGCCATTCCGAGATTCCCGATATTCGTCGACAGTCCCGCTGGCGGTCAACGTCACCGACGTGTTTCGAAAACATCCGGAACTTTACGACGCCGAAACTGCCGCATTCCTCGAAAACCACGGCGATCCGTTCGGCTTTAAACTGCTCACCTATGTACGCAGCGTGGAGCAATCCAAGGCGCTGAACGACCTGCGCGGGCCCTTTATGGTCATTTCCGCGTCGGGAATGTGCGAAGGCGGACGCGTGCTGCACCACCTGAAGAACAACATCGGCGATCCACGCAATACCGTTCTGCTGACTGGCTATCAGGCCGAGTACACGCTCGGAAGGAAAATCGAGGAGCACTGGGACGAGGTGCCCATTTTCGGCGAACCGATGCCGCTTGCGCGCCGAAGTCCAGAAGCTGGACGCCCTCAGCGGCCATGCCGATCGCGACGAGCTGCTGCCATGGATGAAGCCGATCGCCGCCGGGCTGAAAAAGGTGTTCCTGGTCCATGGCGAGGTGGAGCAACAAAACGCCTTCGCCGCCGCCATTCGGGAGCGCTATCAGATCGAGGCCATCGCCCCGGCACGAGGCCAAAGCTTTGATTTATAAGCGTACTAAGGTGAACACCTGAGAGTACTAGGGTGGAAGTACTCTATTGCTCTAAGGCTTCCTCCTGTTATATGTTAGGCGGATGTCCGACGCCGAGCTCGCTGTTCAGAGCCGTACCCCGCTGAATCAACTTCTGTGGCAGTTTTCCTACTTGCAGGTCCTGGATTTTCTGACCACTGTGGCTTTCTTGCTACACGGTGTCAGGGAAGGTAACCCGTTGGTAAGATTGGCTCTGAGTGCCGGGGCCAACCCCATTGAAAGCTTGCTGGCCGTTAAGCTGCTTGCGATCCTGCTGGGGCTCTTCTGCTGGTACCGGGGACGCCGGCAACTGCTGCTGCGAATCAACATCCTGTTCGCGCTCTTGGTCGCCTGGAATCTGGTGGCGCTGATCCTCAGAAGCGCCTAAGTCGCTATTTCAAAGGCAACATCACCGTGTTGCTCTCTACCCCGTTGATGGTGACCAATACCGGCACGGATGTGCCGCCCGGGAGGCCGGTAGGAACCTGAAATTGCGTCAGAACCACGCCGATGAACCCGGGTGCGGCCGTGGACTTCGAGCCGGGCTTCACGCCGGCCACCGATAAAGACACCGCGTCCTTCACAGCTGGTGGCGGGTTGGGCGGGAAGAATCCATCCAACACGGTTTGCTGATACGGTCCATAACCCGTTCCTAACAGGGACACGCTTTCCCCTGCCGACGCCGGACTGGCCGTGGTCACAAGCGACCCATCGGCATGCATCGCCGTGGCATAATTCACCGCATTGATGGTCTGGAAGAAGAGACCCGGCGCGTTGCGGGCCACCGTGAAGGTTCCCGAGATGTTGGGTTGTCCCGCGTTCTGGATTTCCAGCGTATAGTTGCCGGCCGAAAGGCTGGACGGAAGCTGGGCATTGATCTGCTGCGGCGAAACGAACATCAGCGGCAGGATCAAATCGTTCACTGTCACCGTCACTCCCTCGATGCTCTGCGACAACGGATTCACCGGGCCTACCGCAACTTGCGGCGCCAGGCTTTGGCCGAAGATCGAAATTATGGATCCGGGCGCCACCGCGGAACTCGGCGTCTGGCCGACGCCATTCGAAATACCCGCCGGCGCGATATAAGGCACGGTGATCATCTGCGCCACCACGGATTGCGGTGCCAACAGCGTCACCACGCCCGAGGGGAAGCTTCCTGTCAAGGCTCCTGACCAGTGTCCAAACTTGAAACCATTATTCGGCAACGCGGTCACGTTCACCTGCGTGCCCTGCGCGTAGAACATGTCGCTCGATGTCGGCGATACCTTAAAGGCCGAACCGTTGCCCGGATTCGAAGTCGCGCTCAACTGGTAGAACGTGTTGTAGTTGACCAGCAACGTTGCATAGTTCTGGCTGACTGTCACGGTGTGGCTGGATGCTCCGCCGTCAGACCACGCCCCGAAATCGAGCCGCGTCCCTTGCCCCATCGGAATCTGGGTGGGCGCGGTTACCTGCACTGTCGTCCCGCTGGCTCGATCCAAGGTGCATGGAGTCACGCAGTTGGTCCCATCCACCTGAAGCGTCAGTCCGGAGGGCGAGCTCTGCATCACGATACGATCCAGTTCGGTGTAATTCGCTGTCATCACGAGACCACCGTCGACGGCCGCCTGGTTGACCGTGTAGGTCTGCAAGGCGCTGCCTCCGTTGGACCAGTTCTTAAAGGTGTAATGCCGACCCTTGGAGTCTACTTCAGTAGCCGGCGCGGATATCTGGTGCGAGCTTCCCAGCCCCCAAATAAAGTCGTAGGAGGGCCACGAGCGGCCATCCACGCTCAACTGCAAGCCATTCGGAGACGTGAGAAACGCCACTTGCGCCCCGGCCACATAGTCGGCCGTCAACGTTACGGGCGGCGCTACATCGTTGGCCACCTGGTAGAGCGACGTCGGAGCGTCCCCGTTGCTCCACTGATTCAGGACCCACCACTTTCCAGTATTGTCCCTCTGCGGGGTCACACCGCTGATAGAGTGTGTCGACCCTGGCGCAAAATAGAAGTCTCCAAAGCAGATCTGGGGAAAGCCGGTTGGAACCACCAGTGGCTGAGTCTCATTGTTGGGACAGGAGGGAACGTCGGCGATCGTTCTGGTCGGGACCTGCGTGTGATCGATGAACAAATTCAGTCCGAGCGGCGATGTCAGGAAGGAGACCAGCTTGCCCGGCTCAAAAAACGGGGTAATGTCGATCGGCTCGGTCAGGGTCAGCTGGGTCAAAAACGGGCTGGGAGTCGCCGAGTTGATCGACCATCCGGTAAAAACATAACCAGGGTAAGGATAGGCATTCAAAACTACCTGACTTCCAGCGTTTTGGAATAGCACTACCGAGGACCAATAGCAGGTAGTGCCGACGTACACGACACCGGGCCGGAAGATGCCCGCAGGGACGGCGCCAGGAGCACCGCACGACGGGGGAGAAGTCGGATTGCTGGCACTGCCAGTGTTGAAATACTGCAGATTGATCCGGTAGGAAACCGAGATCTGGGCGGTCAGTGTAGTTATCGCGGGATTCGCCGTAATCACTTGAACCGGGTCGGCGGTAGGCTGAATCAGCGCCAGATTGTCGATCCAGCCGCTGAAAACCCACTTCGTTCCTCCGTCCAAGGATGTCTGAACAGAGCTAGCCACTTGTCCCGGCAGCGTTGGATCGGTCAAGAATACGACCGTGTGCTGGCTTCCCGACGGCCAGTTCAGTGTCGTGGTGCTGGTGTACAGCGTCCCGTCGACCAGGAAGTGGGCGCCACTGAGCGGATTCGTGGAAATCGTAATCGTGCTAGAGGTTTGCGCCTGTAAGCACAGCCCGCCGAAGGCCAGTAATAAGGGTAGGGTTAACCGATTCATATACGACACCGTTTACTACATCGGCCATAGTACGAAAAGGCTTTAGGTTGCACTCCAGGTGCCCTAGAAACGGGGCTGGCGGGCCGTGGCCCGGGCGGGCGAAGAATCAGCCGCTGATGTTCCGAAAGCTGCCGTATAATGCGATCAGTACTACCGTGCATTTCGCTCGCACCATCTTGGCCCTTGCACTCTTCTCAGCCGTTCTTCCCGCTGCTGAGAAAAAGCTCCCCATCGAGGAAACCACCAACGACCAGTTGACTATCACCGCCAGCGCGATCCTCGACCGCGACCAGATCAAACAGGAGCTCGGTTACGATATCGGCGCCGACATCATCGTGGTCCGCGTCGCGCTCCGCGTGGTCAGCGACAAACCGGTGCTGGTGAGCCACGACGATTTCCTACTGATCTCGCAAAAGGACGGGCAGCGGTCAGAGCCCTATGAGCCCGGACAAATCGCCGGCGCAGACAGCCTCACCGTTACACCCAACGGAATGCGAAAGAGCGGAACGGGGCGTTTGGGCGGAATTTCACTGGGAGGGATTGGCATGGGAGGCGGGATGGGCAGTTCTAAGGCCAACCAGAACCCCGACGTAAAAGTGGAATCTAAGCATGACGACACACCCAATCCTTTGCTGGATGTGTTGAACGCTAAGATCTTGCCTGAAAAGGAGATCACCGACATGACCTCCGGCCTGCTGTTACTTTCAGATTGTGGGAAAAGTGAAGCCCAAGGATTTAGAGCTTCACTATAAAGGTCCGGCGGGCCGGATGGCCCTTCGGTTCAAACCGTAGCTGTTATTTTGCTTCTTCGACCGTCGCGATATCGATGGTATCGCCGTCCACCTTCCCGTTCACTGTCACTTTCTGTCCCAACAGCGGCAACACCTTCTCTTGCGAACCAGCGGTGATCTTATACACCTTGCCGTCGGAAATAATGATGGGCGATGCCCCGCCCTTCACGCACTTCGCGACGCAAGCCGCATCCGCTGCAGCAGCGGCTTCGTGTTTGGCACCGCACTTGGAATCACCCACAGTGCCCGACATTGTTTCTGCTAAACCCGCCGCCGCAAATACCGCAGCCAGCGAAATCATCAACGATACCTTCTTCATGATGGCTTCCCTCCTTTTCAGGGTCGTCGTTTGTAGACGCCCCGAGCGCCAAAGGATTTCACAGTTCTCATGGTGTATTCTGAATGCTGATTCAGTGAGGAACTTAATTGTATAGAGCAAAGATAACGGCGCTCGGCTGTTACACTCCGCCTGAAGTCCTGACAAATCAGGACTTAGAAAAAATGGTGGATACTACCAACGAATGGATCTTGCAGCGCGTGGGTATTTCACAGCGCCACATCGCGCCGACTGGCGTCGCAACTTCGGATTTAGCCTTCGAGGCCGCCAGGATCGCACTCGAACAGCGCGGCGTTGATGGGTCCGAGCTGGATGCGATTTTGGTCTGCACCGTTACCCCGGACATGCTGTTTCCCGCCACCGCCTGCCTGGTGCAGGATCGCCTGGGAGCTACAAAGGCCTGGGGTTTCGATTTGCTGGCGGCCTGCTCAGGATTCATCTATGGACTCACCACTGCGGCGCACCTGGTTTCGGCCGGATCTCATAAGAAGGTGCTGGTGATCGGATCCGACACCATGTCGCGCATTATCGACTATACGGATCGCTCCACCTGCATCCTGTTCGGCGACGGCGCGGGCGCCATGCTGGTTGAGCCCACCGAAGAAGGGGAAACCGGATTTATCGATTTCGTGAACCAAATCGACGGCTCCGGGGGCGATTATCTGAAACAGCCCGCCGGCGGAAGCCGCATGCCAGCGACGGCTGAGACGGTCGCGAACCGTCTGCACTTCGTGAAGCAGGACGGCCAACAAGTTTTCAAGTATGCAGTACGCAAGATGGAGGAATGCTGCCGCGAACTGCTGGACCGCAATCATTTGACGGTGGCTGACATCGGAGTCATGATTCCGCATCAAGCCAATCGGCGGATCATCGGCGCCGCGGCGGAGCGGTTGGGGATCGATTGTGATCGGGTGATGATTAACATCGATCAATACGGCAATACCACGGGCGCGACGATTCCCTTGGCTACGCGCGACGCGCTGGCGTGCGGCAAGTTGAAGAAGGGCGATTTGGTGTTATTCGCCGCGGTGGGCGCGGGATTCACGGTGGGTGCGAATTTGTGGCGCTGGAACATGTAGGGCGGACCCCTGGTCCGCAGCCGACGCCCCCGTCGGCTCTCTGCTTTTGAGAATTACGCGCTGATGTGGGAACTGTTTCGTATGATGTTCCACCAGCGTCGGCTTCCCCACCTCTCCGAGACCAACCGGCCCATTTTTCTCACTTGGCGTTTGCACGACAGCCTACCTGCTCACCGGGTTTTCCCTGCGAGAGGACTCAACTCGGGACAGGCTTTTGCCGCGATGGACCGACTGCTGGACCAGGCTCGCACGGGCGTATTCTACCTGCGCCAGCCAGCCATCGCAGACATGATCGTGGAAGCCATATGCTACAACGCAGACGTGCTCGACCACTATCTCTTGCATGCGTTCGTGGTGATGCCAAATCACGTTCATTTGTTATCTACGCCTTCGGTTGCATTACCCAAACTAACGAAATCGCTGAAGGGCATCACGGCTAAACGCGCCAATACGATGTTGTCATTGACGGGAAGTCCCTTCTGGCAAGAAGAGAGCTACGACCACTCGGTGCGGCAAGGGCACGAATTCGATAGGATTCGGAACTATCATTGAAAGTAATCCTGTCCGGGCCGGGTTGGTGAGGAATGCCAGCGAGTATCGATGGTCTAGCGCGGGATGGGCGACCAGGGGGTCCGCCCCACTAGGCTATCCTGACCATCAGCGGAATCCAAAGTGGGCCAATGAATGCCTTCATTTTTTCGCTATCCTAGCCATCAGTGGAAACCCAAAAAGTCGTGATCTTTGGATGCCGGGGGCAACTCGGCGTCGAATTGGTAACCGTCTTCCAAGCCCGCGGCTATCAGGTTGCCGGGTTCGACCGCGCTAAGGTCGACATCAGCGACGCGGCGCAAGTGGAGCACGTGTTCGCTGCCGAAGATCCTGCCATCGTCATCAACGCCGCTGCCTACAATCAAGTGGACGTGGCGGAAAAAGAACCGCTGGCCGCCATGCAGGCCAACGGTCTCGCCGTGCGCAATCTGGCCATGGCGTGCCGCCAGCATGACGCGCGCCTGGTTCACTTTTCCACCGATTACGTTTTCGACGGGACTGCCGGACGCGCCTATACCGAGGACGACGCCACGCGACCCTTGGGTGCGTATGCCGTGTCGAAACTCGCCGGCGAATTGTACGCGCAAGCCTACCTCGACAATCCGCTGATCATTCGAACTTCAGGCGTGTTCGGCCCGGGAGGCCTCGATACCGCGCGTGGCAATTTCATCGAAGCGATGCTGCGCCTCGCCGCCGGCAACCAGCCTATCCGCGTGCTGAACGATCACGTGGCTTCACCCACCTATTCGCCGTTTCTGGCTGCGCGCGCTGCCGATTTGGTTGATCGCGGCCTTACCGGCATGTTTCACGTGGGCGGGGGCGAACCGATCTCCTGGTTCGATTACGCGGCCATGATTTTTCGCGTGGCCGGCTTGCACCCCGAGCTCAAACCCACCAATGAACGCGAATTCCGTACTGCCGCGCGGCGACCGAAATATTCGGCCTTGTCCAACGCCAAAATGGAACGATCCGGCATGGAGCCGCTGCCGCCGCTTGAAACCGCCGTCCGGTTGTACATGCAAGAACGCGCGCGCCGCGTGCGAACATAATTGCTGGAGGTTCGATGCCCGCAAAGAAGCTGCTGATGCTGGTCGGCGATTACGTCGAGGATTATGAAGTGATGGTGCCGTTCCAGGCGCTGCTAATGGTTGGACACGTGGTCCATGCGGTGTGCCCCAACAAGCGCGCCGGCGAGTCGGTGCGCACGGCCATTCACGATTTTGAAGGCGATCAAACCTATAGCGAGAAGCGCGGCCACAATTTCGCGCTGAACGCCACCTTCGACGATGTAAAGCCGGAAAACTATGACGCACTGGTGATTCCGGGCGGGCGCGCTCCCGAATACATCCGCCTGAACCCGCGCGTGCTTGAGATCGTGCGCCACTTCGCGAGCGCCGATAAGCCTATCGCCGCCATCTGTCACGCGGCGCAATTGTTGGCCGCGGCCGACGTGCTGAAAGGCAAGTCCTGCAGCTGTTATCCCGCCGTTGCGCCGGATGTCACGCGAGCGGGCGGAACTTTTGTCGATCTTCCAATGACGGAAGCTCACACCTCTGGGAAACTGGTCAGCGCGCCCGCCTGGCCCGCGCACCCGGCATGGCTCGCGCAATTCCTTACGGTGCTCGGCACCCGAATCGAGCTATAGACAAGGCAATGGCCGGACTACTCACCAGAGTGCGCTGGAGCGCCTTCGCAGCCTGGAACGCGCGCAAGGAACGCGGCCTTCCGTTTCGTCCATTGGACCAGATCGAAGGGCTGCAATCCCGGCGCGTGCGCGCCATGGTAAAGCACGCCTATGAAAACGTCCCGTTCTATCGCGAAGCCATGGATCAGCGCGGGCTGAAGCCGCGCGACTTCCAGACGGCCGCCGACCTGGCGCAGCTGCCTCGGGTTGAAAAGGACTATTTCATTCAACACCCCGATGAGTTTTTCGCGCCCAACTTTGCTCGCGCCGACGGAGTGACGCTGCGTTCGAGCGGCACCTCGGGAATTCCCAAAACCATCCGCCAGGAGGCACGCGCGCTCTTTCTAGCCTTCGCGAGCGGACACCGGCGCCGGGTAGTGTTCTCGCACTTCATCGGCCGTCCGTTCGGGTATCGCGAGACGCGTTTTGCACGCCCCTCGGGCTCGGACAAAATCGTCCGCCGTTTCTATGAAGAACACTCCTGGACGCCGCCGCAAATCGATCTGACCAGGCAAGGCTTATCCGCCGGCGATCTATCCGTGGAAGACACTGCCGCGGCCGTGAGCGAGTTTCGCCCGGATCACGTCATCGGTTATGGGTCGTACCTGGGCGCCCTCTTCCGCGAATTGCATGAACGAAAGATTCCGATTCATCACCCGAAGCTGATCACCTATGTCGGCGATTCGATGCCCGAAGCCGACCGTTTGCTGATCGAGCAAGAGTTCGGCATTCCGGTTATCTCCACCTACCAATGCACCGAGGTTCAACGCTTGGGGTTCTTTTGCGAGCAACGGAGCGGCTTTCATATTTCTATTGACCTTGTCGCATTCCGGGTTGTGGACAACGACAATCGCGAAGTGGCGCCGGGCGAATCCGGGCAGATGGTGATTTCGAATCTTACCAATCGCGCGACGGTGCTTTTGAATTACAACCTGGGCGACATCGTCACTCGCGCGAAACTGACTTGCCCCTGCGGCAGGACCCTGCCGATGATCCAAAATATCCGCGGCAGAACCGGCGACATGCTGCACTTGGCAGACGGCCGCCTAATGCACAGCTTAGTGGCCACCGAACAGGTGCTGGCGGTTCCCGGCGTTCGGCAAGTCCAACTGGTACAGCAGACACTGGACCGGTTCGTGCTGCGCGCGATCGCTAAGCCTGGCGCCGACAAATCCCAGACGTCGGCTGCGTTGGCGGCGGCGCTGCACGGTAAAGTTGGCGATTCGGCTTCGGTGACAGTGGAATGGCTGGATGTAATTCCGCCGGGGGCCAACGGAAAAGTGAAGTCCGTGATTTCCGAAGTGAGCTAGTTCCAGCCCGACGGCGTGCCCATCGGCATGTTTTTCATGAATGCTTCGACGGCATGGATTTGGCCGCCATAGACTTTGAACGCTTCCCAAACCATCAGCGAATCGCCGGCGACAAATGAAGACCCTTTTCCGAAATCCATGCGCAGCAGGACGATGCCGAGATCTTCGTCGACCGCCGCGACGCGATACTGGATTTCGGACAGCGTCGGAATCTTTTGGCCTTTGATATCCACGCAGCCGGGCATGAAGGTGCAGCCTGGACCAGCCATGAGACGCCCGTTCTCGAAACGATAGGCATCTGCGGCAAACGGAGCGTCCACCTTCACGAAACTGCCCGCTTTGAGACCCGCTGGATAGTGCTCGGCGATCTTGATGGCGCCTTCGCGCGTATTGCGTTGCGCAGCGTCTGGCTTGAAGAGCATCGCCTTGCTCGGTTCTTTCAGCGCGTCGACGTCGAAGATGGATCCTTCGGTCTTGCTTCTGGTCACCTGCGTTTCTACTTCGGTTATTTTCTTGTCCACGACTTTCAGGCGGAGCATGAGCATCACCGGGGAGCCTGATTCCTCCACGATCACCTGCGACGCAGCGACACCCTGGCGCACGTCCAATATGTCCAAGCGAAAAGGACGAAGTTTGGCGGCGTTCTTCCACAACGGGCTTTCACCCAGTTTCATCTCGACAGTATCTTCGGTGAACCGGACATTGCCGGCCACTGGAAGAGCGCTTGGATCGTGAGCGACCAGGGCGTTCAGATATTGGGTTGTGATGCCACGCAGGCAATCACGATCGCACGTCGCGCCGTTGGCAAGCGCCGAGAACGCGAGCAGGATAAGGAGAGACGGTTTCATTTGGCAGCCGGCGCTGGCGCGGGAGGCCGATCCGTAAGGGTCTCACCGCTGGCGGTTGTCACCGATACGAAGAGCGCTCCCGGTTCGCCGGTCTTTTGTGGGTGCCCGACCACGGTCACCTTGTCGCCGGGCTTCAGCGAACTGGACTTCCAGCCGGCCTTGACCAGAACAAATGGGGCGGTCATCTCAATATTCCAGGTCTCAACAGCGCCTTTATCGTTGGTCACTTCCAGCTCAATCCAAGAATGCGGATTGGCCCACTTAAACTGCTTTACTGTCCCAGTGAGCGTGACGTTCTTGGCGCGATCGAAACCTTCCATGGAATGATGCGCGTATGCGATTCCCATGGTGCAAATACAGGCGATCAGAAGCTTTTTCATAGATCCTCTTTAGTGAATGTTCACGGATTTCGAGGTCACGCTCGGCATATGCGCGTTGAGATCCGGCAGGCAGGATGCTTCGGTGATATCGGTGTCGTCTACCCGCTTCCAGCGCTTGGTCGATTTCCATTCTCCGACCCAGTTTTTCGGATCGCTGAAAGTATACTCGATTTCCAGTGTGGCTCCGCTGTTGAGCATACGCATTCTTTCCACGATGTGAAGCTGATCGCTTCCCGGAATGCCGCTATCGATCCAATGATGGTCGTCCACGAAGCCAACGGTATCCACCACCAGCGTGTCGCCTTCCCAATGGCCGATGGATTCGCCATTGAAGCTGGGAATGATCAGATCCGGATCGGTGTGTTTGCGGCCATCTAAATAGATGATGCGGGTGCTGTTCATGAAACCGCTGACCATGAAGATCACAGTGGGTTTCTGGATCATGGCAATGGGCCATACGCGCGTCATGATCACCGGCAAGCCGGCAGGCCAGCATTGCCCGATGTCGTCGTGGTAGGCCTTGCCTTCCGCTCTCGCTTTCTTGGCTGCGTCAAAGTGGACTTGCGCGGCGGGTGTCAGCTTAATATCTGCCGGAGGCGTGAAGGTGAACGGGTTGTCGCGGCTAAAGGCGTGTAGCCAGGTTCCTGTGAGGTCGAACGGCGGAGCTGGGCGAGTTTTCGCGATATTGGCCGGGGCCAGGGCGCCGAGCTGAGCAGGCGGTGGGGCCGGCGTTTGCGCAAAAGCGCCGATGGCCGTGGCGAACAAGGCCGTTATTGTGAATCCGAATCTCTTCATGGTGATTCCTTTTACTTTTCGTGCAGCTTCAAGCGCACGACGCCCTTTTCGTCGACGTATTCGCGATTATTGTCGCAGACAAATTCGACCATCTCGTAGTCGGGAGCCATGCGCTTGAAGGCGATGGTGTAAACCACCGGCTTTTCCAGCACCACGGGATCTTCGATGGTGATCTGGTCGTGCAAAATCTCGGGGGAAAGCATCCTGATCCGATCCGTTACGCGCATCTGGGGGCTATGCGGAATCCCACGATACCCGGAAACTGAGGGCTTGATCCCGACCGTATCGATCACCAGGGTGTCGCCTTCCCAATGGCCGACCGAACGGCCGTAGTAACCGGGCGCGACGTCCTCGATTTTCCATTGCGGCCGGTCCAGGTAAACGCGGCGCACTTCGCTGAACGCCTCAGAAATAATGGTCACCTGCTTGGGCGTTTGAATGATTTCAATCGGGTAGATGGCGATAGCCATCATGGTGGGCACGCCATAAGGGATGCAGCGCGCGCTGGTGTTGTCCAGTTGCTCGCCCCGTTGGGCGGCGGCCGACTCTTCGGCGCGTCTGGCCTGGTACGGTTTGTCGTATTCCGGCTTCAAGACCAGCGGGCCAGGAGCGGGCGGTCGAAACTTGGGATCGGCCCCGGGCCCGCCTCTATATATCCCCCACACGCCGGTAAGATCGGGGGGCTTCGCGGACTGGGCATGCCCGATGGTGGGAGCGAAAACGAGCAGCGCGGCGATAGAGATCTTCAGGGTCATTTTTGCGTAGGTGGGGGCGGGGGTTCCTGCCGCGGTCCGTTGTTCAGCGTCCTGCCGTCAGGCAAAGTAGCCTGGGAAAGGAATCCGCCGGCTCCTCCACTTTTCAAGGGATTGATGATCAGCGTAAGCTTTTCGCCGGCCTTAATGCTGTTGAATTTCCAACCGCTTTGCATCAGGATGCTGGGGCTGCCCAGTTCGATGCTCCAGTGTTTGACGACGCCTTTTTCATCCGGAACGTCGATTTCGATGTAGGCGTGAGGGTTGGTCCATTCAAAGGAAGTGATGGTGCCATTGAGCGTCATGCGCTTCGTCATGTCGAACATGGTGAAGGAGTGATGAGCCCAAATCGGGCTCGCCAGGAGCCACATGGCCACAAACAGCGCCATGCCGATCCACTTTGCATGCAAAGTTTTCATCCAAAACCCCTCTCTTTGCTTCGCCTATTCTATTTAATGGTACGGGGCATTGCAACACAGGGAGGTAGGGAGTGGGAGGTGGGACGTAGTGAGTTATTGGGGGGTGCGCCAGGGTGGCCTACCAATCCAGGAATACTGCCAAGAGAGGGAAACATTTCGGTAATTTCCACCAAAGCGGTCGTAAGCGCCGTCGCTATAGCTGACCTTCACGCTTTGGTGTTTGGTAAACGGGAAAGCCGCCGTGACACCGATTCTGGAGCTGGTCTGGCGCGTTACCGGGTTGGGAACGCCGTTCAGGGTGGCGGTTCCGCCGAACCAAAAATTGCCGTCGAGCGAGAACCAGAGCCGTTGTTTCACATCGTAGCTGAAATGGCCTTCGAAGGAACCGAGCGGCGCAACCGATTGCGGCAGGGGATTTGGATGCGAATAATACTGCGGGTTCGTGGTGTACAACCACACGCCGGCATAAGCATCCAGAACCCACTTGCCCCAACGTTCGGAATAGCCAAATTCAGGTTTGAAACCCCAGCGATTGGCGCCCCAGTTGATCAGCTTATTGGGGTCATATTGACCAGTGGGAGCAATCACCTTCAGGCTGACACCGAGTAGAACATTCTGTTTCCATTTGAGGTACTCGCGCGGCCGCATGGCCGGGCCGCCCTTGAGGTTCAGGGAAAAGCGGAAACTGGAATCCACCAGGCCCGACCGGTACAGGTGGTTCTCCACGTTGGCGAGAGTTCCCTGAAAGTTTCCGATGGCGTAGGGTAACGAACCCTGAACGTTGGCTGAGCGGCCGAAAAAATTGAACGAGTGATAGTAGCTGAAAATTGGGACGCTATATGTCCCGGTTGCGCCGGTAACTGGAATCGCACCATTGAAGAGAATGCTGCCGGTGAAGAACGAGTAAGTCAGGTTGACAGCGTTGGAATCAACGGGCGTAATCACGTACGCACGCGGAGATAGGTCTTGGCACCGAAGCGCCTGAAGCGAACACGCCGCGATAACCACGGGCCAAGCCAGGCGCAAGAGCATTCGTTCCGGTCGGGAGAACGACCGGCTATGGGTTGATGATTCTAAGACCTAGATGATTCAATATTTACCGCGCCACCCGCGCCCGATGAGGCTTCGGGTTCCGCCGGCGTGACTGCATTGCGGCGAGCCGCGCGGCGTGGCCGTGGAGTCGCACTGAGGTGACCGTGCTACTCCCTGACGAGGAACCATACGGAATCTGGATCTGGTCCACGTCGGAGGCATCGGTTACAAATTCGATGTAGACGTTGTCTCCGTCCGCGAGCCCACTGGTCGGAACTTGCACATTGACCTGATACAAACCGGCCAGTCCCGGCGCTAGTCCAGCGTACTGAATATCGCCGGGGTTGCCGGTGGATCCATCAGGCCCGTAATCGTTAAAGTAGACCCCAAAGTTGTTGGCGTTGTTCAGATCCGACTTGCTCAATACACCCGTTGGACCCAAGGCGCCATCCTGGATTGCTGGCGACACGGTACCAAGACCGGTCATATACAGCGAGAGGTACTCGCCCGGTTGGGCCGGATCGCTAGGCGTAACCAGCGCACCGGTGGATGCGTGGACCGCGGCGGCGTACCCGATTCCGCTCTGATCCTGCGAAAAGGCTCCCGGCGCCGAATCGGTAAGGTACATCTGCACGATATTCGAAGGTACCCCGTTGTTGGTGACCTGAATGTCCGCCAAGCCAGTTTGATTGGATGCGACCTCGTACGGCACAATGACGGATAGCTGGTCTTGAGTCACGTAGTAAATGGGACAAGGCAGGCCGTTGATCGACACCGATACACCACCTAAGGTGGTCGGAAACGCCTTTCCGCCCTGCGTGGACATCGACTGGGAAGACAGGCCGGTACCATACAACGTGATCAACTCTCCGGGCGCGAGACTGGCAGTAATCGGCTGATTACTGGCCGCATTCACTACTCCGATCGGATTAAGATATACGCCAGTCCCTGAGAATGCCGCGGCGTGCAGGCCGACCACAAGCGAGAAATCACCATCGGTTCCGATACCGACCAACGCCCGCCCATCATCACCGAAAACGTACTCATACCCACCGGAGTCCGTACCGGTAGTTCCATCCGGGTTCAGGTTGATCTGGTCGTCGGTGCCGTAATCGAAAGAGTATGCCTGCGGGACATTCAGCCGAAGATGGACGATCGCGTCTCCAGCGCTGTCCCCTGAGTTGTCGGTCGATCCATAATACGAGTCTGGTCCGAAAAACTCAGAAACTTCCAAGGCGGCCGTGAAATAAAGTCCCTGGCTGATCTTGTTGGTTGCTTTTGCCGCCAGCGCCTTTACGCCGAAGAAGATATCGAAGCCGCCCGCGGTCCATCCGAGTATAAAGTTGCCGTCCGCGGACACGAATATAGTTTTGAATCCGGTAAACAGAGCGTTCGGCAAACTTGTCGCCGAGGGGAGTGGAATGGCGAGCGTTGCACTTCCGTTGCCGTTGAAGTTATAGGTTGCGCCGCTGGTAGTCTGCGTCAACGCGCCGGCGTTCTGGTTGGCTGCTTGCCCATTGAAGGTGATGGCGCCAAGTTTGCCTTTCCCGTCAGGGCTCAACTCAAACAATGCGTTCTTGATCTCAGCGCCGCCGGCCGCCGCCAGATCCAGTAAACCGACTTGGTAAGGCGAGGCGAAGCTCGCATTCGTGGGGGGCGTCCCCACCGGAATGGCGATGAAAATATCATTGAGAATGGCGGCATTCACTTCGGATATCTCCTCGACTGCCTCGGTCGAGCTGCCGGTGTAAACTCCCTGCGCCACGGCTCCGTAAATGTAATCGTAGGAATCGGTTGGATGCAGCGGATTGGCGATGTACCCTGCTCCGTTAGCGCCGATCGCGTAGGTTCCACTTACGCTGAGGGTCTGCGGCGCAGCGTGTGAAACGGTGTTGTCCACGCTGGTCCCGGTCACCTTGTAATTCCCCGCGCCGTCGAATGTAATGGTGCCGTAGCTGGCTGTGATCTGGGCGGGATTAAAGTCCTCATCAAGATTCTGGACGGCGACGTGCCGGAACCGGTAACTTCCGTGGAGTAGAGCGTTCCCGCTGGTATCCGGCGTCTGGCCATAGGCAACCGCCAGCCCGAACAGAGCTGCCATGAGAAACAGGAATCCTCGTGTCATTTCACTTCCGCGTGCTGCAAATGGGTCATATTAAAATTCCATTGAACCAAACTCCATTCGGCGCCTGGTCCAGTTATCATTAACTCATGTTTCCAACGCGTCGGCTGAGCGCCATTTATACGTCAATCTTTCTGTTGTTCACTCCGCTTGCATTGAGATCGCAAACTGTCCGACGGGCCGGTCTGATTCATGAAGCTGTGGATGAAAATAAAGTGGTCACTTTCGCGGGAAACGTTCGCCCCGAGGCGACCGCGGAAAACGATTTGGGTGCGGTCTCCGACGATCTTCCTCTGGACCATATGATGCTTCAGTTGAAGCGCCCTCCGCAACTGGAACAGGCGGTTGAGCAGCTGATCGCCGATCTTCACGATCCGCAATCTCCCAGGTTCCACCAATGGCTGACCGCGGCCGAGTTCGGCGCCAACTACGGCCTGGCCCAATCCGATATCCAGGCCATCACCGGTTGGCTGGAATCGCACGGCTTCGTCGTCAACTCGGTATATCCCAGCGGCATGCTGATCGATTTTTCGGGTAATGCCAGCCAAGTGCGGCGAGCATTTCACACCTCGCTTCATCATCTGACCGTGAAAGGCGCGCGTCATATCGCGAACTTCAGCGATCCGGAGATTCCTGAAGCGCTGGCATCCGCCGTGACGGGCATCATCTCGCTGACCGATTTCCGGCCGCAGAGAATGAGCATTCCGAAGTACACCTATACCCAGCAGAACGACACGTACCACGCCCTGGTCCCCGACGATCTGGCAACCATCTATGACTTCACCCCTTTGTTCACCAAAGGCATCACCGGCACCGGACAAACGATTGTCTTGATCGAAGACACCGATCTGTTCAGCTCGGCAGACTGGACGGCCTTTCGTAAAACTTTCGGACTTGCGCAATACACTTCGGGATCGCTGGTTACCGAACATCCCGCGCCGCCGAAAGGAGCGAACAATTGTGCTTCTCCGGGGGTGAACCCGGACGATATCGAGGCGGCGTTGGACGTGGAATGGGCCAGCGCGGGCGCCCCGGGCGCTTCTATCGTGCTGGCGGCCTGCGCGGATACGACGTCGCCCACTTCCGGCATAATGTTCGCGATGCAAAACCTGGTGAATGGCAGCCACCCTCCGGCCATCATCAGCCTGAGCTACGGCGTTTGTGAAGTGTATAACGGCGCTGCGTTGAACGCTTCCATCAATTCGCTTTACCAGCAGGCGGTGGCCGAAGGAATTTCCGTGTTTGTGGCGGCGGGAGATGACGGCGCGGCCGGTTGCGACGGGGGACAATTCAGTGCCGAGCACGGCATCAGCGTGAGCGGTTTTGCCTCCACACCGTACAACGTCGCGGTGGGTGGGACGGATTTCTCAGACACGGTGGACGGCACTGCGGCCAAATATTGGAACGCGACCAACACCCTGACCTACGGATCGGCTTTGTCTTACATCCCTGAAATTCCGTGGAACAATTCGTGCGCGGGCAGCGTCCTCGCCAAACATTGGGGCTATTCGACATCCTACGGTTCCGAGGGTTTTTGCATCAGCACCAAAGGCCTGGACTACAATACGGTCGCCGCCGCTAGCGGCGGTCCGAGCAACTGCGCCACCGGAGTTCCCTTGACCTTGGGAGTTGCGAGCGGCAGCTGTCAAGGATACGCCAAGCCAGCTTGGCAGACCGGACTATCCGGCATCCCGAAGGACGGAGTGCGCGACGTCCCGGACGTCTCCATGTTCGCGTCGAACGGTTTCTGGGGACACTATGCCATCATCTGTTATTCCGATTTAGATAACGGTGGCGCGACTTGCAATCAAACTCCCAGCAATTGGTCCGGAGTGGGCGGCACCTCGCTGGCAGCGCCAGTCATGGCCGCCGTACAGGCTCTTGTAAACCAGCATGAGGGCGCCCGTCAGGGCAATCCGAATCCTGTGTATTATGCCATGGCAGTAAGCAGTCCAAAGGCGTTCCATCCCATCACCAGGGGAGACATCGATGTGAATTGCGACGGACCCCACAACTGCTTCGGCTTTCTTGGAACAGTGGACTATGGGCGCGATGGGCGCCTGTTTGGAACCACCTATGGTGGAGTTCTTTCGGTCTCCGGCACATCCTTAACGCGCGCCTATCCGGCGGGCGGATCATGGAACTTCGCGAACGGAATTGGCAGCGTGGACGCCTATAATCTGGTGATGAACTGGGGCGAAAAATAGAAGCGGGAATCTCTACCTCTCGGCTACCCGGCAGCGGCGTGAGATAAGGGCCATTCCCAGAAGTCCCACGGCGACCAGAGAAACGTAGGCGGGTTCAGGAGTAGCTGTACCCTGCGGGGCATCGCGGTGGCTAGCCGCGGGATGAACCATCAGGGAGCCATCACCGTCCCGGCCAACCGATGACCGCGTGCATCGTGCGGTTTCCTACAAAGCGAGTTGCGTCCCTTGCGCCCTGATTGACCGTTTGTATTCAATTAGCTTTGCGTGGGGCCTTCTCAAGGACCTGCAAATTAATTAGGACGCCAGACATCCAATATCACTCCAAATTCGTAAATCGAATAGCGGCCCCCAAAAGTGCCGCGCTTAAGGAGAACCATATGGACTTAACATCAAAACAAGGCCGCCGGGAGTTTTTCCGCAATGCTGGAATCACAAGCCTCGGGGCGGCGGGTGCCGTAGCACTTTTAAAGGTGGGTGAGAGACAAGCTGAAGCACAAACGACACAACCGGGCTTTCACTACGACACTCCCGCTCAGATCTTTACAGCGGCGCTGATCGCAGAGGACTTGGCCACTACCTTTTACTACAACGCCCTGATCGGCAACGTGATACAGGATCCCGCCCTCTCCGGATCTGGCGGAACCGCCTTGGACCCCGGCAGCGCTGGAGACGCCGACAACGTAAGCTACGTTCGGGCGGCATTGGGACAGGAGTTCGCGCACGCCGGACTGCTTCGCTCTCTGCTGAAGATTCCAGGCCCCAGCGCAAGTCCCGTGCAGACCTTCTACTTCCCCGCTGGGACCTTTGATAATCTGACGACCTCCGACGGAACGACACCGTCGTTCATCGGAACCTTGGAAGCCCTGGAAAACGCATTCATTGGAGCTTATTTGACCGCCGTCCGGGCGTTCGCGTATATGGCAGCCCAGACAGGGGCGCAGCGGGGCAATTACTACGTCTTGAACGGATCCACTTTGAGCAGCGATACCTTGGCATACTTCGCGCAAGTGGCGGCTTCCATCATGGGCGTTGAGTGCGAGCATCGCGCGTTGGGCCGCGACATTGCCGGGCTGGCTCCAGCGGACAACGTGTACTACGAGAGCACCGATGGGCTGACCGGTGTCTACAATGGGCCTAACTCCGCCGTGGTGGCTCTCACACCTTTCCTCACGCCTTCCAACGGCGCACCGTACCAGCTTTCCGATGCCGTAACGAACCTCGGTCCTTTGGTGCTGTCGTCCACTGGCACTCCTCCCGCGGTTTAAAGTACGTCGCGAGCAATGGCAAAGCGATGCAGCTGAATCAAGGTTTGTAATACGATTTCACCATCGGGATCGCATCTTGGGCTGACCGGTACAAACAGCGTAGTTCCTTCTCGCCGCGCAAGGATGTTGCTGGCGACCAGTGCTCGCATCATCCAAATCGCGGCGGGTACACCTGGGCACTCCACCCCGAGCCACCCTGCGTACTGGTGATCTGTCAGTCGAAACCCGATCGCTTGGTGGATGTTTTCGGCCATCCGGCGGGAGAGCGTGTAGTGTGCGTCGGGCTGAAAATCATGTCCAGGCAAAGCCGGCTGTAACAAAGGAGACGCCGCGTTCATTCTAAGAAATAGATTGCCTATCTCGAGATGCTGGGCCAGCCACATATGATCCTGCCAGTAGTGCGATGTCTTCGCAATGGCAGTGATCACATTCTTGATTTCCTTTTCGATTCGGTAGCCCGGCGCTGCTGGAAGCTCGATCATCGTGCCTTCGTAACGCGCGGAAACGTTTTCCATAACGATGGCTCGAACCAGCCATTCCGCCATACTCTGAGTGACGCATTCCACGCGAACCCACCCCGGAACCATGGAGCGATTCGCCGTAAGTTCCGTGACCATGAATATTCCACGGCAAATCTCTTCTATGACCTCTGAGTAGCGGTTTGGATCCGCCTCAATTTCTTCGGCGGACCCCGGCTCGAGAACCGTGCCCTTATGAGGGGGACCACCCGCCATCGCGAGATCGCAAAACGCTCCCCAGATGTCGTCCCATGCCACCCTGCCGTCGTTTCCGTACTTCAGGCTCGCAGACCCCATGGAAACTGGCTCCACATCTTCATAGTGGTCTTGATACTCCGACGGAAGAATCGTCCGGACCCGGAGTTCCAGCGCCCGTATTGCTTCCTGATCTTCCAAACTCATCGTTACCTTGCTTCCTCTCATAGATCGCTCACCCGTCAGTCAGCGATTCTGATGAATCTCAAACGTGAGGCTCGCCCAATAGCTTTCCCAGTCCGCAACGGCAACGTCCGCACAACGTTCCATTTTGAGTGTGTGCAAGCGCCACCTCCCAGTGGCAGGGATGGGCACAAGGATGCGCCCCGTCGAATCCGTGCGGCCGATTACTGTTGTCCCGCTCTGACCTGCGCCCGCCCACGCGGCTTCCAATTGCAAGCCGATGGCAGGCTTGCCGCGAAAGAGCACTTGCACCCGAAGCGAATTTCCGGGATGAATCGCATAAGGATCGGTCTCGGGAATAATCTCAATCGGGAATCCAAGCGGATGGTTATAGTAGCGGCTCGCGGCTCCCGAAACAAGTAGAGCCTTCGCGAATTTGCTGTATCGTTCCCGGCTTGGTTTCGACACTTCGCCATGTTTGGCGCGCCAGCCGATAACCTCCTCGAGGCCTTCTTCCTTGAAATACTCCAGCGCCTTATCAGGCGCGAGTTCAATGAAATTCGGCGTTGTCCTTGCGGACAAGATCAAAGAGCCGCTTTCACTCGGAATCTCAATCGCGCCAACCACCCGGTTCCCAGCTAATCTCAAACCTTGCACCGGCATCGTCACACGAGGGGTCTGCAATTCCGTGTCTCGAAGCCGTGACAGGGCCGGTGCCGCCTCGCTTTCGGGAAACGAATCGCCGTTCTGGAACGAGACCTCGATTTTAGCCTTCGGGAGGACGACGAACTTCTCCGGAAGAATATAGAAATCGTGCGACAGAAGAGGCGCCGCGGCAACCGCACACGAAATCGCAAAACAACAAACTCTCTTCAACGTCCCAGGACTGGCCAAGCGCGAAAGGCTATTTTTACGTAGTCGCATTGGCCTAGTGCTTGTGTGCCGGCCCGGTGACTGCCACGATCAAATGGCCATGTTTGACGCCCTTGGTACTAATCAGAGAATCGGCGACCTGTTGGACGTCTTGAGCCTTAGCACGCAGCACCACCACCTCCAGGCAATCGTCATGATCCAGATGGACGTGCTTAGCCAACACAACTAGCCTCTCTCTTCCATAAATTCGTCGAACAGGTCGAGCAGTTCGCCTTCGGTGGCTACGCCAGAGCGCAGCAAGTCAGACCTACAGAGTTAATTCTATAAGACTCCGCTCCGTACACAGTCGCGAACGGGGCGGGGTGTTTCACGGACGTTTCATTTCTAATTGCTATCCTGTGAGGCGTGCCTCAGACCATTCTGATCGACACCGATACTGCTTCCGACGACGCTGTGGCGTTGATCATGGCGTTGCGGTCGAAAAGCGCGCGGGTGATTGCGATCACCACCGTGGCGGGCAACGTCCACGTCCAGCAAGCCACTCGAAACGCCCTGTACACGAGCGAACTTTGCGGCGTTGACACGCCGATTTATCAGGGAGCCGGGAAGCCACTGGCCCGCGATCTGCTAATTGCCGACTGGTTCCATGGCAAAGACGGATTGGGAGATCACGGCTATCCTGTGCCCCGGCGCGGCGCGGAAAAACAGCACGCAGTGGAAGCGATCATCGCCACGGCCCGCAATCATCCTGGGCTAACGCTGGTTACTCTGGGTCCTCTCACGAACATCGCGCTTGCATTGGCCCAGGCGCCCGATCTGGTTCACAACGTGGGACGCTGCGTGATCATGGGCGGCGCGCCGTGTTGCGAGGGCAACGTCACTCCGGCCGCCGAATACAACATATGGGTTGATCCAGAGGCCGCCCGCATGGTGTTCCGCAGCGGTTTGCCGATGGAGCTGGTCGGCTGGCAGCTCTGCCGCGGCGCAGCGGTTGTTGGACCGGCCGACATCGAGCATATTGGCAACCTGGGGACGCCGCTGGCCAACTTCGCGGTGGAGTGCAACAGCACCGCGCGGCGAGCATACCGCAAACAGACCGGCGAGGATGGCATATCGCTGCCGGACCCGGTGGCAATGGCGATCGCGCTGGATCCCGGCATCGGGTGCGATTCGAGCGATCATTATGTCGATGTTGAGACCGCCACCGAGCTTACGCGCGGCATGACGGTGGTGGATCGCCTGGGTGTAGCGGCCGATGAGCGGAATCGAGCGGCGTGGGCGGAACTTGTTGATCGCGTTCCAAAGATGAAAGTCTATTGGGCCATCGATACGGCGCGGTGGAAGCAAGCGCTCTACTCGGCGCTGGCATCATGAACACAGACACCTTGCTGCTCGGCGTCACCTGGTACGTTGTTTTCCTGCTCTCCACAACTTGTCATGAGGCGGCGCATGCCCTGGCGGCCAAACTCGGCGGCGACCTCACTGCCGCGCAAGGCGGCCAAGTATCGCTGGATCCGATTCCGCACATTCGGCGGGAGCCTTTTGGGATGGTGGTGTTCCCGATCCTCTCATATGTTGTCGGAGGCTGGATGATGGGATGGGCCAGCGCGCCGTACGATCCGTTCTGGGCGCAGCGCCATCCTCGGCGCGCCGCCTGGATGTCTCTGGCTGGGCCTGGCGCAAATCTGAGCCTGACGATCCTCGCCGCTGTGCTGATCCACGTGGGCATCTGGACGGGCGTGTTTACGCATCCGGAAGCAGTGAGCTTTACTCACATCGTGGTGGCCGGACAATCGGGAGCGGCGGAGGGCGCGGCCACTCTTCTAAGCGTGTTGTTTTCCTTGAACTTGCTCCTCGGCGTGTTCAATTTGTTGCCGTTGCCTCCTCTGGACGGTTTCAGCGCCGTGGGAGTGTTTCTTCCAGAAGCGGCTGCTCGCCGCTTCCAACAATTCGGAGCGCAAATCCGCGGATTTAGCATGCTCGGGCTGCTGGTCGCGTGGAGGGTGTTCGATCCGATCTTCGGACCGGTCTTCACGCTGGCGTTGCGCGCCCTCTATCCGGGCGAAGGATACGGTCAGTAATTGCTGAGCGCTAATCGCCCATGGTCGCCAACACGGGCGCCTCAACGTCTTTGAACACCGCTGTGCTGTCGGACGTTTCCGCCATCACCGGGAACTGGAATCCGCATTTAGGACAGCGCTCCGCCAGGGCCTTCTGCTCCTGATGCAGGTCATAAGCCTTGTCGGTAATCAGAGCGCAACACGGGCAAACCCGGATCAGACGCGTGTTCTTCAATTCAAAATTGGTGATGATGTCCTCCATGATGGCGCCGCTGCGAACCGCCCACTCCTTGGCTGCCTTGTGATAGGTGTTCATGTGCCAATCTTTGAGGGCCTCAAAGCCGGTCCAGAGACTGATCTCGTTGTACCAGGAGGGATCCTTAGGGTGTACCCACCACGTAAGGTGCAAAAACCCCGGTAGAGTCTTGAGTTGATTGCGTGTTTCGCCGAAGAGTAACTTGAACTTCTCATAACCGTCCGGGCTAGAGAATCTTACCCTTTGCATGCTCTGATAAATAGCCATCCAATCTCCTTCGTTGTGAAAAGTAGAAAACGAACTCTCAAAAATCCATGCGAAGCGCCAACTGTCCGGTACGATTGCCGCCCTGGCCGGCAACCTGCGCCGACTGCAAAATACCGAACGTCGATGGGCTGCTGATATCCGCGGCCGGAGGTGCGAAGTTGGTGTGATTCAAAGCGTTGGTGAACGTGGCTTCGAAGCGGAATCGAATGCGTTCCCGGATCGGAAAGATTTTGGACAAACCCGCCGACACCGCGATCGTTCCTGGACCCTCCAGTATACCGACGCCTGCATTTCCAATTCTTCCAGCGCCAGCGGGCGTTGGAGCGAATGCGTTGATGTTCCATTGAAGCTCGCCCTGGGGTGAACCTGGGTTTCCAACCACGTCGGGCCGGGCCGTGATGCCGCCGCGTCCAATGATGCCGGTGTTCGACTGATCCTCGGTGGGGCTGATGGTGGGCGTGAGGAAAGGCCCGGTCTGGATCAGCGTGACGGTGTTGATGTTCCAGCCGCCCAAGGCCCCGTTGATGAACCAATTCTTACTTTGCCAGGTCCTTCCCACGCCATACGGCAGTTGGTAGGTGCCGGTCAGCAAGAACCTTTGCCGCGGCATGCCCGCCACATTTCCGCGCGCCGCCCGCAGGTCGAATTGATCGTAGGAGGGGGTGAACAAAAGGTTTTCCGAGGAGAATCCGCCCGGGGCGTCGCCCTGCGCGTTGCTGATGTTATGCGCCCAAGTGTAATTGGCCTGAAAGTAAAGCCCGTGCGAGAGCCTTTGGGTCGCCTCCAGCGTCAATCCCTGGTAATTCTGAAACCCTGCGTTCGCGCTGTAGTTGATCTCATCCCAGTTCTGATAGGGAGCGCGCGGATCGACGAAGGGACTGGGTACGTAGGGCTGCTTGCTAGGTGGGATCGCGTTGTAATCCTCCTTCACATTCATCCGGTACGAGTTCATCCCAGCATAGGTGATGCGGGCCGCCAGCGCGGATGTCAACTGGCGTTCGATGGTGACGTTCCATTGCGCGGTTTGAGGATCCTTGAAATTGGGACTCATGCCGTCGTAGAAACCTGTCCCTCCGTACTGCGCTGTGGCGGATGCTGGAGAGGTTTGCGGAAATGTGAACAGGGGCACGCCGCCGTTGTTGTTCGAGTAGGTGTAGGGAGCGCCGAGCGGGATGCCCAGAAAATCGTAGGCCAACTGGCCCAGGGGAGTCTGGGTGAAAATGCCAAACCCGGCCCGAAAAACGGTCTTGTTATCTCGAAACGGCCGAAACGCGAGGCCGATGCGGGGGTCAAAATCGTGCCAGTAGGTGTTCCGCAGGCTCTGCGACAAATGATCCTGGCTCGCGGTTACTACATTCGTGCAAGGCAGCGACATGTTTCTGGTCGCCAGCTGGCAGGCATTGAAAGAGATCAGAAAAGCGTTGTAGTTCGCCTGTAGCAACGGGCTGGAGGGTACGGTTTTATTCAGCAGAATGTCGGGAACGACGACATCGCCGTTCCGCGGGTCGAAGTTGGCAATGTCACCCTGGTTTTCGGTGAACTCGGGAAGAACCTCCCATCGCATGCCGAAATTCAGAGTGAGCCGGTCATTCACCTGCCATTGATCCTGTGCGTAAATGCCCCACTGAGTGCTTGGCTCGTTGGTGTTGGGACTGCTTTCCACAATAAAATCCGTGTTGGGCGCGCCCAGCAAGAAATCGCCGAAGGAGCTGCCCGTGAAGACGCCCTGGTTGAAAGTAAACGCACCGAAATCGTCCGACTGGCCCCAACGGACCACGGTCTGGTAGAACACCCGGCGGACGTCGATGCCGAAACGAAGAGTGTGTTTGCCCATGGTACGGCTGAGATTGTCGGTGAACTGCATGGTCTTTGACTGGCCGGGCCCGTCCTTGTCGCGGCCGATCGGCGTAAAGCCGGTGCCATCGGAGAAATTGAAGGTCGGAAAGGCTCCCGTTGTGGGATGGTTTGCGAAACTGATGCCGGTCAGGCCGAGCTGGTCGTCAGCCACCGCGCCCTGGATTGGAAAGGTGGTCTGGACAAGGCTATTGGTAAAACCGAAGCGAAACTCATTCACCATCTTGGGAGTGATGGTGTAGTTATAGGAAACAATGAAACTCCGGTCATGTTCCACGTTGATGTCGTTCGGCAACAATGGATTCGCCGGGAGGCCCAATTGACCTGAGTCTGAGGACAAGTTCTTCCAACTGAAGCGTGCATAGACCTGCTGATTGGAAGTGATGTAATGATCCAATCTGGCGTCAAAGCCATTGGTGTTGGAAGGTATGGGCTGCAGCGTTTCATAATTGTAGCTGCTCCCGGAGCCACTAACATTAGGCAATGGGTAATACCCATTCAGCAGGTTCAGGGCGACAGGATTCAGCATCGAGACCGGAATGGTGTTATTTGGGAAGGGCGTTCCGTTGTATGGATTGATGGCCACAGCGGTTGGTTGGCCGGTTGTGGGGCTGATGATGGGAAGCCCGTTCAGATTCCCATTCCGTTCGGCCAGGGTCGGCACAAGATATTGCTCCGGGGCTGCCGTTCTGCGGCGATTGCCTTCGTAATCGACGTAGAAGAATGTCTTGTCCTTGCCGCTATAGAAATGTGGAATGGTCACTGGCCCGCCCACACTGCCGCCAAACGTATTGAATCGCTTGGGCGCCTTGCTGGTGAAATTCAGGATGGTCGCATCCAAAGCGTCGTTTTGCAGATATTCGAACAAACTGCCGTGAAACTGGTTGGTTCCGCTTTTTGTGATGAATGTGATGTCGGCCACCTGGGAAAATTCGGCGCTGTTGTTGAAGGCTGTCACTTTGAGTTCGGCCAGCCCTTCTGACGACGGATAGGCGTTCTGTAACGACCCGTTGGCGGTGACATTGGCCGTGGAGATTCCGTCCACCGAATAACCAGTCATGGAATAACTGGCTCCGCCAACTTGTATATTGCCCTGGCTGTCCGTAACGATGCTCGGCGAAAGGGCCAGGGCCGCGAGCGGACTGGTGGTCTGGGCGCGGAAATTGAGCGGCATCTGGACCAGTTGATCCGTCCCCCGGGTATCGCCGACCGTGGCGTTCTCGGTATTGATCTGGTCCGCCGCGCTTATGACCTGGACAGTCTGCTGCAGGTGCTCAATCGACAGGGTCACGTCTACTCGAGCGCTTTGACGAGCCGTGAGTTCGAGCGAAGCGTTGGACGAAGAGGAAAATCCCTCTTTGGCCGCCGACAGTGTGTAGTTGCCCGGTTTTAGGTTTTCGAACAGATACCCGCCACTGTCGTCCGTGACGGTAGATCGATTCGTATTGTCGTCAAGATTATGGAGAGTCACCACGGCTTGCGGAAGAGCGAGCCCCGACGGATCGCGCGTTGTTCCTCGAATGTCTCCAAAAGTGGACTGCGCCATGCTACCAGCTGGCAGCATGAAGTAGAGCAAATAAGCGCAGCTTGCCCAAAGAACTCGTTTCTGTCGCATGACCATAGTCGTTGTCCTCGATAAAGATGAACGTCACGTACGGAATTCGCAGACATTGCGAGTCAGTGAAGAGGGCCGGGGAGCCGGTTGGCGAGCTAACGTAGCTGTGGGCTCAAAAGTCGCCGGGCGAACTTACGCAGGCGATATCAGGAACGGCCTGAATTTGTATTTCACTAATCCTACGGTGGGAGTGTTACCGACTCAATGACCACTCTCGGTCCGTCCGCCATAGCCACTTTCACTGCGCATGACCTTGCGGAGGCGCTGCACTTGATGAAGCATTTCATCCGCTTTCGTGCCCCCAAAGCCGAGAATGAAGCCTTGGCGAACATTCGGGCCTGCGTAAGCGGCAGAAAGGGGCCACAGCCAAAGACCCTCCTGCGCCGCGCGAGCCGAGATCTTTTGGTCGGATAATCCAGGTGGGAGCGTCACCACCAGGTGCATGCCGGCCTCCGCGCCGAGAATTTCCATCTCGCAGCCGTCGATCTCGGAACCAAATTCCTTGCGCAGCGCTTGGGACAGCGCATTGCGGCGTTCGGCGTACAATTGCCTGGTCTTGCGGATGTGCCGCGTGAAATGGCCAGCGCTTATAAAATCGGCGAGCGCCGCCTGATACAGGTGGGATGGGCCGAGATCATTGGTCTGCCGGACCGTGAGAAAACGATCCACCAAGGCAGGTGGAATCACCATATATCCGAGACGAAGCGACGGAAAAAGCACCTTGCTGAAGGTTCCGATGTAAATCACGCGAGAGCCGGGATCCAGCCCTTGCATGGACGCGACCGGCATGCTCTCGTAGCGGTACTCGCTGTCATAGTCGTCCTCGACAATCCACGCGCCGACGCTATGCGCCCACTCGAGGAGCTGCAGGCGTCGCGCGGCGCTCATGGTGGCGCCCAGGGGATATTGATGCGACGGCGTGACATAAGCCACGCGCGCGTTCTGGCACAGCTTCACCCCGGCTGCCACATCCAATCCCTCGCTGTCGACCGGCACGGGAACAAGGCGGCAACCGGAGAGCGTCAGAGCGTGGCGTAGAAATACGTAGCCCGGGTCCTCAATCCAAACCGGGCTGTCGGGGTCGAGCAGAACACGGGCCGACAGATCGAGGGCGTGCTGCGATCCATTTACCACCATGATCTGAGACGCCTCGCAATGAACGGCGCGGGCCGTTCGAAGATAGGCTGCGATCACCTCGCGAAAATCTTTGGATCCCATGGGGTCCGAATAATTCATGGCGCTGGCACGCACTCTTCTGGCGTGGTACGTTACCAGGTCGGACCAGACACGAAACGGAAAATGATCGAATGCAATCTGCCCGACACTAAACGCGCCCGAACCAAGGAACCACGGTGTTCCCTCCACCGGCAGCAGCCTGGAGACGCGCGAGATGGCGTCAGAGGCTGAATCAGAGACCACATTCGCCACCGCCGGACGGGCGCTCGGAAATTGGTCGGAAAGAGAACGCGTGACAAACGTGCCTGCGCCGGAACGGCTTTCGATATAACCTTCGGCGAGGAGCTGCGCATAGGCGCCGAGTACGGGAATCCGGGATATTCCCAACTCATCGGCTAAAGCCCGCGATGACGGAATCTGCTGACCGGGCTGCAATCGGTGTTCCAGGATCATGGCGCGAAACGCGTCGTAGATCTGGCGGTGCAGCGGCTTTTCGCTGTTGCGCTGCACAGCGATCATCGGCGCGGCGGCGCCGTGAGATTTCTTCTTCATCTTCGAATTTCAGATTTCGCGCGATCCCAAATAGACGAGCGTGGATAGCCGACAGGGCTAGAGGGGGGAGTTTAGCATGACGAAGTTCAAGGAAGCAATTATTGAACCTTGGCCACAGACCCGCTGGATGTAAACGCTGTGAGGAAGCCTTCGTCGAGTCCTGGCGCCGCTGCGCCGCTGAAGTGATTGCCGGCAATTCCACCGATCTGAATGTTGACGCCCAGCACGCCTTTCGATCCGTAACCGTTGGTGGGTAGCAGGCTGAGAATCGCGGAGGGAACCGTGAATTCTCCGGCGGACCCATCCGCGGTGCAAAGAAATTCAACCCAGGAGAAGAGCGTCGACGTTACGGGAACGGCGGAGTAACCGAAAATGCTCACCGCCGGGTAATTCGAACCTCCGGTCCAGGTCAACTTGAGATCCTGCGAGCGATCGATACTGGCTGGGATGTTGGTGGGGACCACGGGTGAAGGAAGCGTCAGGTCCCAAGTGAACGACCCAACATTAGCGCCGCCAGGTCCGTTAGTGGCTGTGTAGTTTCCAGGCGAAATAAAGAACGGCGCAGCGGTGGCGAGGGTGGCGGTGTAAACGCCTTTCGAAGTGGCATCAACGGTCTTTGCGCCGTTTGGTCCGGTAATCATCAATTGCGCCCCGGAATCCAAGAAAGTCCCTTGAATCGGATCTACAACGGACAACGTGGCGGCATAAGTTTCATAGGCCAGGCAATTGCCGATGGACGGGCTGGCGGTGCCTCCATAAGAACGGATGAGGCTGTTGAGAGGAAAGCTCGCGAAATCGGCGATCAGCTTGTCGTCCTGACCTTCGACGTGGTTGAGTGCGACGCCCGCGATGGCTAGAGATCCGGACGAGACCGCTTTTTGCAAATTGGCCGAGGTTAACGCGTTAAACGAATCGCCGCAGGTGGTCTGCCCGGCCGGGGCGATGGAAATGGTGGTGACATTGCCTGTGATTCCTTTCACCACCACGACCACCGAGATCTTGCAGCCGCTGATTCCATCCGGGACCTCGAAATTGATTTGATCGAGTGCCGTATAGTTGCTGCGCCCGCCATAGAGAACTTTGGCAGGTTGGCTTTCGATCAGGACCTGAACTCCGGTTTTTAGATCCACCGGCGTCGGCGGCTTGGCGGCTTCGTCGCCCGTCACTGCGCCCAGGCCTGTGGCCCACAACGTCAACGCTTCGCCAGGATGCGCCGGATTGATCATCGTGATCGGCTTAAAGGTGATGGCATCGGTGAAGATTCCGGGACCAGTGCCGCCTTCGTTTAGCGTAAAGGTGCCGACGTTGGCTTCGACCACCTGGATCGCAATCGACGCCGACTCGCCCTGGTAGGTGACCGTCAACGTCCCGGCGCCGGTTGGCGTGGCCGACGGAAGAACGGCAGCCACCTGGGTGGCGACGGTGTAAATCATGATGCAGGTTTCGGTAACCGCGCCGACCTTCACCTGAATTGTTGTTCCGCCCAGACCTTGCGTGGTGGGTAAGGGATAATCCTGGACCTGCAGAAACCCCGCAGGACCGAGATCACTGCCTATGACGGTAAACATGGCGCCCTGCGCAATTCCGGAATTAGTCACGGCCGGAGGAAGCCAAGCGGCCGCGTTCACCACTCCACCGATGGTGGGAGCCGCGGCCAGAGTGGCCACCGAACCGAAAATAAGGGCGGTCAGGCTCAGGATACGCATAAATATCAAGTTACCGGCCCGGTTTGGCCATCGTCAATTCGAACCAAAAAGTCGAGCCCGTGCCGACGCGGCTGGTCACGCCGATTGTTCCTCCCATCAATTCCACCAGTTTCCGCGAGATCGAGAGGCCCAGACCGGTTCCTCCGAACCGCCGCGTAGTGGATTCGTCAGCCTGGGTGAACTGCTCGAAGATGTGGTCCAGTTTATCGTTCGGAATGCCAATACCCGTGTCTTCCACGGCAACGCGCACGCACGCCGCGTCATGAGCCTGCCCGGCGCACATTACGTTCACGTCCACCTGGCCTTGCGCCGTGAACTTGAGGGCATTGCCGATCAGGTTTACCAGAACCTGTCGAATACGAACCGGGTCGGCGATCAGTTCGCGTGGCGTCTCTGGCGCGATGTGGAGGGTCAGGCCGAGACCTTTCTCGCGGGCCCGGCTTGCCAGGGAAGCTACCGTGTCCTCGACGGTGGCATGAAAGTCAAAGGGAAACGGCGAAATTATCAGGCGGCCAGCTTCGATTTTTGAAATATCCAGGATGTCGTTGATGACGGTGAGCAAGGATTCCGCCGAAGAGGTCAAAGTTTCGGCAAAATCGCGCTGCTCCTCGTCGAGCTTGGAATCCAGCAGCAGCCGCGCCATGCCGATGACGCCGTTCATGGGGGTGCGGATTTCATGGCTCATCATGGCCAGAAACTCGCTCTTTGCTCGGCTACCGGCCTCGGCCGCATTTTTTGCGTGCAGGAGTTCTTCCTCCCGCTCGCGGCGTTCCTGTTCGGACTTTTCGAGTGTGGCAACCATACGGTTGATCGACGAACCGAGCTCCGTCAATTCGTCCCGGCCCTCTTCGGGGACGCGCATGGACAGGTCGCCGGTGGCGCCCACCGTCGCGACGGAAGCGTTGAGCCGGCTGAGCCGGGACAACACGATCCGGTTCAGCAATAAGAAAGTCGTGCCGCAGAGCACCAACCCGGTGATCAGCAGCGATATGGTGAATTCGTTAAGGCTGGATTGGCTTTGGCGATAGAAGACGCGAGGAAGTTCCATGCTCAACAGAAAAGCCGGTTTGCCGGAAAGGTCGTTCAACAAGCAATAGCCGGCGATGAACCGCTCGTTCAGAGGCACGATCGCAATCGGATCGGATCCAGACAAGGAGGAACGGACGGCGGGCGGAAGCTGGGCGCTCTCGAAATCAGAAAGCGTGACCGGCAGATGAGTGATGTCGGCCAGATGCTGTACTTCGGCGGGGCCCAAGCGGCGTCCCATGAGCACGGTACCGCGAGCCGGGCCTTGCCATTTGCTGGTGAGGATGGCCTCCGAAGAAAAGAGCATAGGACCATCGGAAAGCCGAAGAATGCCCGCCAGGTTAGACTTCGGATCCGAATGATGCAGCAGAGGGGATCCGTCAGATATACGTTGTCGTAGACTCGCGGGGATTGGCACTTCCTTCTTCTGTTCAAGATCAAAAGCCTTTTCGAAGGCCATGCGTCCGTTCTGATCGAAAATCAGGACCAGTCCGACGCGGATTCGCAGCAGGCCTTCGTCGGGAAACTCGTTGGCGGGATAGTTGGGGCTGCGTCCTTCCACGAACTCGACGGTCTGATCCCAGGCGGCGTAATCGCTGGTGGTGCGGCTCAGATTCGACAGGTCGTCTTCAAATGCGCTGACGGCTCGCTCGATGTGCTGCCGGGTATCCTGCTGCTCCAGGCTCGCAAAGCGCCGCAACACGAGTTCGCGAGAGACAAAGTAAAAACTCCCAAACAGGAAAATGAAGGTGAGGCCAACCCACAGGAGCGTCTTATTGCCAAGCTTCATGAGGAACGTTCGACCACAATTTCCTTTGGAGCCCCGATTGATGTAGTATAACCCAGGATTCCCGCTCTGACGGCTCGAATTTCACGCGGATAACAAGCCCCGCAATGGGAGGCACGCTTGTCTTATTGGATGATTAGTGACCGAAATCTGCCCGGCACGGGCCCTCAGACCCCCACCAGCTTCACCGATGAGCGCGGTGATCTGACGTTTTGGACCGCCGATACGGGTCCCGCGACTGACCCAACGAAGTGGACCAAGGTATCGCGCCTGGTTTTTCAGGCCCGTTTGATCGCGGCCGCTGCGGCCTTTCCAGCTGTCGACCCAGCTACCCAAAGCAGCGAGGATCAGCGCCACGTCACTTTCTTTATTCACGGCTATAACAACAAGTGGGCGGAAGAGGCCGCGCGCTATCAAGGAATTTGCGACTCGCTTTTCACGGAACCTGGAACGCTGGGCGAATGCATCATGTACGACTGGCCATCACTCGGCAATCCTCTCGGATATTTGCCGGATCGCGAACACGCGCGCGATTGCGCCAACGATCTGGCGGACGTGCTGTCCACGCTGTACGAATATATGCGTGCTCAACAAATGGCCACAACGGCGGATCCGTCGAAAGCGTGCAACGCCAAAATTTCAATGCTGGCGCACAGCATGGGCAATTATCTTCTTCAGAAGGCCATGGCGGTGGTGTGGACGCGGAAGAATCAGCCGCTTCTGATGAGCCTGATCAATCAACTACTGATGATCGCCGCCGACGTCGACAACGATCTGTTCAAAAGCGGCGAGACGATTCAGCAGTCCGATGGCGACGCCATCGCCAATCTTACCTATCGCATCACGGCTCTCTACAGCGGAAAAGACCCCGTCTTGGGACTGTCGGCGGGCTTGAAACATTTCGGCAAGCGCAGGCTGGGGCGCAGCGGAATCGACCACGACTACCCGGTTCCGGACAATGTCTGGGATGTCGATTGTTCTCGCTTCTTTACCAGCGATACGGTGACAAACTTTCCGCAGGGTGTGCACTCCGCGTATTTTGAAGTGCCCAACACGATCGAGCTCATCCGCCAGTTGCTACGAGGCGTCGATCGTAACGTGCTCGTAAATGAAGGACTGGCTCCGGCCCCGTTGGTAGGGACACAGGCCGTTTAGATTTCCTGCGATCAACTGGTCAGGCAACCACGTCCGAAAACGGCTACTTTAGCCTCGCGCCCGGGTGTATAGTCGGACTGAAGTGCAGCTGGATCGAGAAACATGCCGCAAAGCCCGCCTGGCGCATGACGCGCGCTTCGATGGGCGATTCTTCATCGGCGTGCGGACCACGAAGATATTCTGCCGTCCAATTTGTCCAGCGCCATCGCCGCGTGAAGAAAATGTCGAGTACTACCCGTCCGCCGCGGCGGCAGCTGGCGCGGGGTTGCGGCCCTGCCTGCGCTGCCGTCCGGAATGTGCGCCGGGCACGCCGGCCTGGAACGGATCATCGTCCACCGTGTCGCGCGCCCTGCGTGAAATCAGCGGCGGTGCGCTGGATGCGGCGGGAGTGGGCGATCTGGCGGGCCGCCTAGGGGTCGGAGACCGTCATCTCCGCCGCCTATTTCTGGAGCATTTGGGCGCGGCTCCAATCGCTGTCGCGCAAACGCATCGGTTGCTTTCAGCCAAACGGCTCATTGACGAAACCGATTTACCGTTGAGCACGGTCGCGCTGGCCGCCGGCTTTGGCAGTGTGCGGCGCTTCAACCATACCATTCGCGAGACGTGGAAACGCACTCCTCGCGAGCTTCGCAAAACGCGGCGCGCTTGTTCGCGGCAAAGGCCTGGGATTCCGGCTGCGTTATCGTCCGCCCTTCGATTGGAACGCGCTGGTGGGATTCTTAGCGACCCGCGCCATCCCGGGCGTCGAGTCTGTAGACGATGGGATTTATCGGCGAAGCATCGTAGTCGGCGGCGTGCCTGGAACCATCGAACTGTCACACGCCCACTCCGAAGTAATTCTGGAGATCGATCATCCGCGGCCCGAGAGCCTGCTCGGGATCGTCTCGCGTGCGCGCCGGCTCTGCGATCTGGATGCGGATCCGGTGGCGATCGCCTCTTCGCTTGCCGCCGACGCCCTGCTGCGGCCGCTGGTGAAAGCCAGGCCCGGTCTCCGTGTGCCTGGGGCATGGGATGGTTTTGAACTTGGAATTCGGGCGATTTTAGGCCAACAGATCAGCGTGCGCGGCGCGTCGACACTGGCCGGACGTCTGGTGGAACGATTCGGAAGGCGGCTGGATTCCACGCGGCCCGGCGTCACCCACTTGTTTCCCTGCCCCGAGGATTTGGCCGATGCCGACTTGGCGTCGATTGGCCTGCCAAAGAAACGCGCCGAGACGCTTTCCGCGTTTTCGGCTGCGGTAGCGAGCGGTCAATTGAAGCTGGACGGATTCGTTGCGCCCGAGCAAGTAAGTGAACAGCTGAAATCGATTGCCGGCATCGGCGCATGGACAGCCGGGTATATTTCGATGCGTGCCTTAAACGATCCCGATGCATTTCCCGCGGCTGATCTGGTTCTGATCCGCGCCGCCGGAGCGGGCACGGCTCGTGAACTCGAGGGTTTGGCCGAACGCTGGCGACCTTGGCGCGCCTATGCGGCGCTGCATCTTTGGCAGGGAGTGAATGATGGAAACTTGTTACACAGATCAACATATGGATGGAGAGCCCGCTCGGAAAGCTGCTTCTGGCGGCCGATGAGGAAGGGCTGATTGAGCTTGCGTTTGCCCAAGGACGAACTACGCCAGTTGTCGATCCTTCGTGGACCGATGGCGGCGCGGCCCTGCGTGAGCCGGTCCGCCAGCTCAAGGCATTTTTCAAAGGCGAGCTGCGCGATTTCGATGTGCCGCTGAAACCCAAGGGGACAGCGTTTCAACAACGGGTGTGGACGTTACTGCGCGATATCCCCTTTGGCGAAACCATTTCGTACGGCGAGCTGGCGCGGCGCGCCGGCAATCCCGCGGCATCACGCGCGGTCGGCTTGGCCAACGGATCTAATCCCATCGCCATTGTCATCCCCTGCCATCGTGTGATCGGGACCAACGGCAAACTGACCGGCTATGGAGGAGGGCTGGACAACAAGCGCTGGCTGATCGATTTCGAACGCAACCAGCTGCAGTTAAGCTTTGCTCGCTAAGGCCGATCGCTCGGCCAGCACCTGGTGCACGAACTGAACGGCCATGGAACCTTCGCCCACCGCAGAGGCCACGCGCTTGATACTGCCGGCGCGGACGTCGCCCACTGCGAACACGCCCGGGCGGCTGGTCTCAAGCATGTGAGGAGCGCGTGCGAGGGGCCAGTGGACACCAACATCAGCGCCAGTCTTGATGAACAGCTTGCCATCCAGCTCCAGGCAGCCTTGCAGCCATCCAGTGTTGGGGCAAGCGCCGGTCATGAGAAACAGGTGTTGGATTTCACGAGTCTCTACAGCTCCGCTCTGTGTCTGGCGCCAGCGAACCCGCTGCAGGTGCGTTTCGCCCTCCAGCGCCTCGATCTCGGTCCAGCTTCTCAAAGTGATCCGCGGGGAAGCTTCGATCCGCGAAATCAAATAGCGTGACATGGTCTCGGCGAGTCCCGCTCCGCGAACCAAAAGGTGCACGTGTTGCGCGTGCTCGGATAGAAACATGGCTGCCTGGCCAGCCGAGTTCCCTCCCCCCACGACGGCCACTTCCTGACTACTGCAGAGCTGGGCTTCCACTTTGGTGGCGCCGTAATAGATGCCGACGCCTTCGAATTGAGCGAGGTTGGAAAGATCCAGTTTTCGATATTGCGCGCCGGCGGCCACGATGATGCTGCGGCCTTGCACGGATCTTCGATCGTCGAGCTCAACGGTGTAGGGGGTCTGGGAGCACTTCAGCCCGCGAGCGGCTCGAGCCACCGCGATGTGTGCGCCGAACTTCTCGGCTTGAACGAAGGCGCGGCCCGCCAGCTCCTGGCCGGAGATGCCGTTCGGAAACCCCAGGTAGTTTTCGATTCTGGAACTCGACCCGGCTTGCCCGCCCGGCGCGTTGCTCTCCACTACCAGCACGTTCAATCCTTCTGAAGCTCCGTAAACCGCGGCCGCCAATCCGCTGGGTCCGGCTCCAATGACGATCAGGTCGTAGATGCCGTCCTCGTCGATTCCCGCGTTCAATCCGAAGCATTCCGCCGCCTCCGCGTTGCTGGGATTTCGAAGCACCAGCTCGCCGCGGCAAATGACTACCGGGATGTCGGTCACGCCGAACCTGGAATCGGTCGAGAATAACTTGAACGTCCGGATCGCGCTCCACATCGACATAGGTATGAGGATGGCCGTTGCGAGCCAGGAACTCACGCAGGCGCAGAGTGTCGCTGGAGTGGTTGGATCCGATCAACAAGGCATCGCCGAGTGAATGGGCTATCAAGTACACCCGGCGCACCAGGAACGCGCGCAAGAAAATCTCACCGATTGCGGGTTCAGTCTGCAAGAGGCGCTGCAGATTGGCCCGGCCGACTTCCAAAAGCGAACTCGCTTCGCGCGCCCTGCAGCGCACCAAACTGCGGCGTCCGGAAAGCTGGTTCACTTCACCGGTGAACTCTCCGCGCCCCAGAACCCGAAGCACAGAGTCATACTTGCCCGAAATTCCGACAATTTCGATACTGCCGGTGAGCACGACAAAGATACCGTGGCTGGCGTCTCCCTGGTCGAAGAGTATTTCGTGCGGCTGCGCCAGCCGCTGCTCGCCAAATTGCGCAAGTCGCTCAATCTGCGCATCGTCCAGCGGGGGAAACATCGAGTCGATTTGTTCGGTAGATTCGGGCATGCTGTTTTCAGAGCGAGCTTCAGGTGGAGCGTTTGAAGACCACAAGCTTGGCCGTGAACACGTACACCGGCTCGTTGTTCTGGTTTAGGGTAGTGCTTTTGACCGTGACGATAGCCTGGTTCGGTTTTGATCGGGACGGCACAATATCCATGATCTCGCTTTCGACACGCAGCGTGTCGCCGGGCCGCGTCGGCTTCAGCCATCCAATTTCCCCGCCCACGCCGATGATGCCGCTGGCGAAGGGCAAGCCGCCGGTAGCCAAGAGCCGCATAGCGACGGCCGCGGTATGCCAACCACTGGCGGCGAGTCCACGAAAGACGCTGGCCTTCGCGGCTGCTTCGTCCAGATGAAATGGCTGGGGATCAAACTCCGCCGCGAAAGCTTTGATGCGGCCTTCGTCCATGAGATAGGTGCCGGAGTTGAAGCGCTGGCCTACCTGTAAATCTTCCAGATACAGAGTTTCCACGGCGGAGATCGTGTTTCATCGTAACACTAGGTTAGAGGCGTGCTGGGTGGAAGTACGATTGGCTTCCTCGTCGGGGAAAACGAAGATGCCCTTGCGCTGCAAATACGCGAGCAGCAATCCGGTTTGCGTGTGCACACCACGTTTTCGATACAGGCTGAGGGCCTGGACGGAGACAGTGTGAATGGAGCGGCCAAAAATGGCGGCGATGTTCTCCTGCGAGTAACCACGGCAAAGCAGATCCTCCACTTCCAGCTCGCGCGGGGTGGGCTCTTGGCTTGTATTCCCGGCTGCACGCTCAAACAGAGTCCGCTCGCGAGAGCCCAAATGAGAATTCTTGGAATTAAGACGAATCAACTTAAGATGCTGCATAGAACTTTGCTCCTTGAGCGCAGCTCTCCCAGGTTCAAGAGCCTGCGATTTAAAATTGCCCCGTTCGTCAACGTGCGAGCAGCTATATATAGTCTCGCGGACGAACGGAGGTAAGTAATCTAGAAAGTTATAACTTAGTGACTTACAACCGGCGACTTACAAGTAGCTAGTAACCACAACATGCCTTTCACCCCTGGTACGCTCTTCCCAGAACTGCTAGTACGAAGCCGATTGAACTGAGAATATCATCGCTCCGTTATGTGGTCAACCATTCATTTAGCGACTTTTCTTAGCGTTTAATGACAAATGCACTAAGAGCCCACCGCTAGCGCATTCGGCTCTCGGCGGAAGTACTTCGGAGCCTGGGCGAATCGGCGTTGGAATGCACGCGCGAAGCTGGAGTGATGCCGATATCCGACGGCGTGAGCAATTTCCTTGATCGAAAGGTTACTTCTGGTGAGAAGATCGGCCGCTTTCTGAAGCCTCCGCTCTGCCACAAGACAACCCAGCTGGATACCAGTCTGTTGCTTGAACAGTCTCTGGAGGTGCGCCGGACTCAGCGATACCTTGGTTGCCAGATCCCGTATGGAATATCCCGGCTCCGCCTCGATCATTTCCACCACTTGCCGCAAGCGGCGTTCCTGAACTTGGAGTGCCCGCTCCGCATTCTCAGCGATGTGATGAGACAGAGGTTCCATAAGGATTGCTCCGACGCGAAAAGACTCGAGTTACGCCTAGGTGAGAAACCTGGCTGAAGATCGGAAAGTGGGACGCGGCTACTGAACTTACTAATTGGAAACGTTAGTAACGTTTTTGTTTTGGTTTGTCAAAGGCAAAATGCAAAAGCTGATGCTAGCACGCTCGAAAAATGTTGTCAAAGTTTAATCCGGCCTAGAGCCGGGCATCGCGAGTATGGCGGAGAGAGAGGGATTCGAACCCTCGAGGCCGGCGTGGAAGGTAACTTACGGATTCTTGGTTCCAGTGAGCGTCAGAGTCGCGAGACTTGCCATGGCTCCTTGGCCCATGTTGGCCCATCCCCTAGAGGGCTATTTTTGCGTCGATGAGGGGTGGCATTCGCCTGGCTTTCTTCTCTGCGAGCCCGGAAAAAGCTGCGGGAGCAGGTGCGGAAGATACTGATGGATGCGCGTAGCGGTGTTCGCGTAGAATGGACTCACCTAATTTTCCGTGCCAGTATCGTTCAACTTCGATCCGCGGGATCTCGTGAGGAAGCCTCATAAAGAGTGTCCGAAGTGCAAGCATATTGCGTTTGGCATCGTCATCGTTGGATCGCGAGATTTTCATCGCCGCTGCACGGATTGCGGATACCATTCGCGACACACGCTTCCTCCTGTCCGGAAAGCCATCGTATACCTAGACCAATTTGTTATCTCGAACCTGATGCTGGTCAGGTCGAACAGCGAAAAAACGATCGATAACTTCTACAAAATCCTATACGCCAAACTGCTCAAACTTTTGCGGCTGCAAGCTATTGTCTGCCCCTTTTCGGACGCTCACCGAAACGAGTCGGTTGTACACCCCAGCAATCCAGAACCGCTACGCGATTCGTATGAAGCGTTCGCGCATTCCATCAGCTTCAAAATGTTCGAGCTGATCAAGTATGAGCAGATACTGAATCTGGTAGAGAGGTTGGTGTCCGATGAGCCGTCTAAGGTGAACCCGGTTGCGAGCAGAGGTGTGATGGAATCTGACCCAGATATATGGTTCGACCGAGTACGGGTTTCGGTGAAGCCGTTTTTTTGGGACGGCCAAGTGGACGCCCTCAAATATTGGCGAGAAAAGACGCACGCAGGCATCAGTGACCTGTTTGAAAACGTTTGGAAAATGCAGCCGGAGCATTCTTGGGAGTATTGGCGAGATCGAGAAGCAAAGGGCTGGGTGAGAGTCTTTCTAAGCGGCTACGACCAGGAACTACGGAAGCGCCAGGAGACTCAAGAGGGCTTGCGACAAGTCCAAAGCATTGACGATGTGATGCCGGCGCCCATAATCGGATTGTTCAATGAAGTTTTTGGGAGGTTCTGCGCGAATGCTGAATCTCATGAAGCTGCCGGTAAGCGCATGAGCGAATTTTTCATGTCCGATGAAATTCTGGATCTACCGTTCGTGCAAATCCAATCGGCACTGTACGCGACTATGGCCAAGAAGGCGGCGGCGCAGGTGAAGTTGCCGACTCAAGGATTTTCGGTCGATGTGGATGCGATGTCATGTCTTCTGCCATATTGCGATGCCATGTTTATGGACCGGGAGGTGGTCGGGCTATGGAGAGACGTTCAATCGTCCCCCTCGCGGCGTTTGCCGTATGAGACGAGGTTGTTTTCGATGGTGTCGAAAAGTGAGTTTCTTTCCTACCTTGATGGATTAGAGCAGGCAGTTCCAGACGAGCAACTTCGATATTCTAACCAAGTCTTGGGGTAAACACTCGTCCCAGGAAAGGTCAAGGCGCGCAATTAGGAAATGCTCCTGACTCCCATGGAGCAATCGCGGGGGGCTTCTAGCGGGGCCACCCACGCAATGGGAGCCGTTCGCCGCCTCGAGCCTAACATGGCCATTGCCCAAAATTGCCTAAGTCGGAGGTCTAGACCCTTGCAACTCATTCGTATGGCGGAGAGAGAGGGATTCGAACCCTCGATAGAGTTTCCCCTATACACGCTTTCCAAGCGTGCGCCTTCAACCACTCGGCCATCTCTCCGGAGCCTGCAGGAATGCCGCCAGGCGAGCCTTGGAATGGCCCGAAACCGCCTGCGCAATCCAGTTTAACATGCGTTGGACGGGAGGCAGGCTGAAGCATCGACGCGATTCCGCCGATGAATAGCGTAGCTAAAACTATGGCTACGCTGGCCTACAAATGGGTTGCCTCCATGGCCCTGATTTTCTCGCTGGTGCTGGTTGCCGGCATTTGGCACATGGGAAGCAACTCCATGATCGCGTGCGGGTTCTTCGGCGCTTTCTTCATCTTCGCCGGGACCCGTCCGGGTACCCGGTTGCTGCTGATTGCCGCCGCCGCCGGCGCGGGTTATGGCGCGTGCTACGCATTATTGAGAGGGCCCATCGACCATGATCCAGCGGTCGCATGGATTAGCGCTGGCGCCTTTCTCGGCATTGGAAGCATCACCGTGATGGCCTGGCAGTCGATTTGGCACAAAACGGCCGGTCGCGCGCCGGCGCTGCGAGACGCGCTGGTGTTGCCGGTGTTCTCGTTGGTGGCAGGCTTGGGAATGGATTGGGCCAACGGGTTCCCGCAGCGCACTTACGATCATCTGCTCTACGCCTTTGACGGGACACTCTGGGGAACTGCTCCAGGCCAAACCGTGACCGTCCTGTTTCGGACCCTTCCATGGATCGGCGGGATGGCCGGAGCCGCGTACCAGGGGCTTTTGATCTTTCCACCGCTCTACCGCGGATGGGCGCTCTATCGTGGCGTCCGCAGCGGGGTAAACATAATGCACGCCTTTGTTGCCGCGGGTCTGGCCGGATTCGCCCTTTATCAAGTGTGTCCCGCGGAAGGCCCCGTGTATTCGTTCGGCACACGGTTCCCGGATCATCTTCCCGACTGGCACGATGTTTCTCTGGCGCCGTATCTCAGCGCGGGAGTACACAATGCCCTCCCCTCCATGCATATGGCCTGGGCCCTGCTGATCCTGTGGAGCGCTTTCGAGCTGGGACCGCTGGCTATTGCGATCGCGGCGAGTTTTGTCGGATTCACGATATTGGCAACGCTTGGATCGGGCGAGCATTACATGGTGGATCTGGTGGTGTCGGTGCCCTTCGCGTTCGCGGTGTGGAGCGCATTTCGCGCGCAGAAATTTCGAGCGGCCCTGGGCCTTGGTCTGACGTTCGGATGGTTGATCTACCTTCGCTCGGGAACGTTTCTGCTTTCGCCCGGCATTGCAAACTGGATACTGGTTATAGCGACAATCGCGGCCGTAGCGATGGCCGAAAAGCTAACCACTTTCCCTCGCGCAACGGTCGCGGTTCAAGCCAGATCGAACTTCTCGTGATGCAGCAGCGGATCGGCCTTCACCAACACGGGCCGGCGCAGGACTTCCTCAATCTCTTCGAGAGATTTGTTCTGATTCGATTTGAGGTATTTCGCGACATCCGGATGGACGCGCAGCATGACGTCCTTGCTCTCGATGGCAGCGGCTAGTTTGCCGGCCTCTTGCAGGATTTCGCTAACGATGGTCTGCACACTCTTGACATAGCCCGCGCCTTCGCAATGCGGGCACGGCATGCAGAGGGCCCGCTCCAGGCTCTGTTTCACGCGCTTGCGCGTGATGGCCACCAAACCGAAATCGTTGAACTGCAGAATCTTATAGGGCGCGCGATCGGTGCGCATGGCGTCTTCGAGCACCTGCATCACCTTTTGGCGATTCTTGCGCTCGTCCATGTCGATGAAATCCACCACGATGATTCCGCCGAGATCGCGCAGCCGGACCTGCCGCACGATTTCCTTCACCGCTTCGGTATTGGTCTTGACGATGGTGTCTTCCAAGCGATTGGACCGGCCGACATACTTGCCGGTGTTCACATCGATAGCCACCAGCGCCTCGGTCTGGTTAATGACGATGTATCCGCCCGACTTGAGCCAGACCTTCGGCCGCAGCGCCTTCTCCAGCTCGGCGGTGATATTGAATGCGTCGAAAATAGGCTCGGGGCGGGTGTACAGCTTGACCCTGGTCACGAGAGCCGGCTGGAAGCGCTGCACGAATCGCAACACGCTCTCGTACAACTCTTCGTTGTCCACCCAAATGGCTTTGAAATCCTCGGTGAACTGATCGCGCAGCGTGCGTTGCACGATGTCGAGGTCGTGATGCAGCAGCAGCGGCGCCGGCCTCTTTTCGGCCTTCGAGCGAATATCCAGCCACAAATTAAAGAGGAAGGTCATGTCGGCAGCGAGATCCTCTTCGCTCTTGCCTTCGCCCGCGGTGCGCACGATGAAACCGCCCGGAATCCCGGCGGCATGAACCTGCAGAATCCGTTTCAAGCGCAGCCGCTCGTCGTCGCTGGCGATTTTGCGCGAAACGCCAGTGTGTTCCAGCGTCGGCATGTAAACCACGTAGCGCCCAGGAAGTGCGATGTGCGAAGTGATGCGCGCGCCTTTTTGTCCCAGCGGCTCCTTGGCGATTTGAACGATAATTTCCTGGCCTTCCTTCAGAAGCTCCGTAATGGAAGGCAGCGGAGGTCTTTCGGAACGGCTGAATGTTCTGGGCTCGGGGCGCTGTTCGGGACGGCCCGCGGCAGGTTCAGCCGAGGGAGCCTCGCCCCGTGATTCGTCCGTTGGTCTCGCTTCCATTGGGCCGCCGCCGCGCATCTTGCGGCGCATGCGGCGAGGCATACGGTGCGGAAAGCGTCCACCTTGCTCGCGGACCTGGGCGGAGAGAGGCGCGGAACCAGAGGATGGCTGGTCTGCGCCGGCTTCCATAGGCGCCTCGGCCCCTAAGGATTCGGTGTCGCCTTCGACGGCGGATTCTTCGCCGGATTCGTTTTCGATTTCAGAAGCGGCCTGTTCAGCCGCCTCTGCGAATGTTTCAGGCTCCGCCACCGCTTCTAGCGTGTCTTCGGCAAGGGGCGCGTCGTCCGGCTCTTCCTCCGCTTCTTCGGCGGCTTCCTGAACGTTCTCGGTCGCGATCTCGGGCTCGGCCGCCACAGCGGTCTCCTGCAGATCGCGAATCTCTTCTTCTTCGGCCTCGTCCAACGGTTGGATGCTGGAGCGAGTGTATTTCGCTAGCGACTCGCCGGGCAGCACGGAGAAATCGATTGGTCCAGCGCTTACCGGCGTCACCGGCGCCGAGCTAGGCGCTACGAAAGGAGTCTCAGAAACTGGCGAGGGTTCTGGCAGACGCGACGGGCGAGAGACTTCAGAGGCATATTTGGAATCGGGAAAGCCACGGCCGCGATTACGCCTCCGTCGAGAGCGCCTGCCACGGCCGCCGTCCTCTCCACGATCCGGACGGTCGCTGCGTTCCGTGCGTTCCGCGGGCGCGCTCGCTTGTTCACGGCTGGAAGGCGCGGTCTCGGCGGCCGATCCAACCGCCGGCTCAGAGTCCACCAGCGCGGGCCGCGAAATCTCAGCCGCAGGCGTCCGATCTGGCGCAGGTCCGCGGCCACCTCGCTCGCGACCCTGGGGTTCACGACTTTGGGGTTCGCGAGTCGATTGTTCGCGGCCGGAGGGTTCCCTGGTCACCGAAACGCGGTCGAAATCCTCGCCCTCTTCGGAGAAGTCCGACACATACAGAAACGTATCGCGTTCCAGGCCCAAGTCGACGAAGGCCGACTGCATGCCCGGCAATACGCGCGTGACACGCCCTTTGTGGATGCTGCCGGCGAGCGAATACTCGTTGGCGCGCTGGAAAAAAACCTCGACGAGCTGATCGTCCTCGAGAATCCCTAATTTGATCTCGTGGCGATTCGCTGAAATCACCAATTCCTTGCTCATGAATGCTCCTTCAGTTCATGGCGAGAACGGGAGCTTCAGAAAGCCAAAGGGCGCCACCATCCATCCGGCTCCGGGTGATCCATGCGGACCGTTGTCCCGGCGCGCGAACGTAAAATCTTGCAGCCTTGCAAAGCGGAGAACCGAGTCTCGAACACCTTGCCCGCGGAGGCCGCCGCTGCGGCGCTCCCGGAAACCAGACAACCCTCGAACGGCGAACCGTTACTCGCGCTGGCTGGAGAGGCAATCAATCCAACTGCCGGTCAGGACGCGGAACATCGACAGATGAATCAAACTCGCTGCACCCTTATTTTCTGGAAAGCCGGCCGTTTCCCGGCCACTTCAATTTACAAACCGCCGGAGCCGGACATTGTTCACGAGCCCCAGCATCAAAAACATCGCTACGATATTCGAACCGCCGGAACTCATCAGCGGCAGCGGAATGCCCGTGACCGGCATCCGTCCCACCACCATTCCGACATTCACCAGCACATGAAACAACAACAATGCCGCTATGCCCATGCAGATATGCATCCCTGCCTTGTCCGACGCGGTTTGCGCGTTTTGAACGATCTGCATCAGCAACAAAAAATACAAGCCCAGCGCCACGATGACGCCCACGAATCCGTGCTCTTCGGCAAAGGCCGAAAAGATAAAATCCTTTTGCGACACCGGCAAGAAACGACCTTGCGTTTGGGTGCCCTTGGTAACGCCGCGCCCCCAGAGCGCGCCCGAACCGACTGCAATTTTCGACTGGATCACCTGGTATCCGGATCCCTTCGGATCCTCATTCGGATCCAGGAAACTAACCACCCGCGATCGCTGATAGTCCTTCAACACTGCCCAGTAGCCGATCGGCGCGGCAACGGCTACAATCACCAGAATCACTACCGCGTACTGCCAACGAAAACCCGCCAAAAACACCCCGACCGCCAGGATCGGGACAAATGTCAGGGCCGTACCGAGATCCGGCTCAATCATTACCATGATCATCGGCAAGGCAACCAGGCCACCCAGCTTGAGCAGATCCCTTAGCTCCAACTGCTCGCCCTTCAGCTCCGACAGATATCGAGCCACCAGGAGAACTACCCCCAGTTTAACGAATTCCGAGACCTGCAGATGGTAGCTGGTGGTGCCGATCCAGCGCCGGGACCCGAAAGCAGTCATTCCGATGGCGAAAGTAGCGGCCAGAGTGACCACCGAAAGACCATAAAGAACGTAGGCTTGACCGAGCAAGGTATGGTAGTCGATCAGAGTGCCGATCCACAATGCGATGAATCCAGCAAGTATCCAGATGGCTTGTTTCCACCAGGCTTCGGCGAAGCGCGTGTCGCGAGTGGCGCTGAAAATTTGCAGTACGCCGAGGGCGCAAATGGCGCACACCAGGATCACCATCAGCCAATCGAAATCGCGGATCGAACGGTGGGCCGGCATTGTTACTGGTTTACCTCTGCGGAGGTGGACGGCAGCGCGGACGGCGCCCTCAGTAGATCCGTTGTGACTATTTGCGGCTGCGGCTGCGCCAGGCGAGCCTTTTTGTCGAAATACGCCTTCAGAACATCGCGCACGATGGGCGCGGCGAGCTGTCCGTGTACTCCGTTCTCAAACAGCGCGGCAACCACGATCTCAGGATTCTGGCGAGGAGCAAAGCCTACGAACCAAGCGTTGTCTTTCATGTCTTCGGCGACCTTGAATCCGGCCTTGATCGCCGTGTTGGAAACCAATTGGGCGCTGCCGGTTTTGCCGCACACATCGATGCCGGGGAGCCTGGCGCGAACACCCGTGCCGCCCTCATTCACCACACCGTACATCCCGGAGATGACCTTTTGAATATTCTCAAGCTTCACATCGCCGCGCCGGGCCGGCGCAACGTGCGCGCCTGCGATCATATGCGGTTGAAACCACATACCTCCGATCGAAATTCCGCCAATTGCTGCCGCCATTTGCAGCGGCGTTACCGTGGTTGCACCTTGGCCAATGGCGACCGAAATGTTCTCGCCCGCAAACCATTTTTCGTGCAGCGTCCGGATCTTCCAACGCCGCGAAGGAACTACGCCTTCGGCTTCATGCGGCAGATCGATCCCGGTTTTGTGCCCGTAACCGACCATCTCGGCATAGCGCGCGATATCGTCGATATCCATCCTGTTACCCACGTTGTAGAAGAACGTATCGCAGGAATGCACCAGGCCCTCGTGCAAACCCACCGTGCCATGCTTGCCCCAGCACTTGTAGAAATGCCCGTAAAACGTCGCCCCCCCAGGGCAACTAATGTGGAAATTGTCGTCGATCGCCCCAGTCTCCAGACCCGCCAGCAGCATGATCGGCTTGAACGTCGAACCGGGCGCTTGCTGTGCTTGTATGGCGCGGTTCATCAGCGGATGCGCGGGATTATCCACCAAATCCTTCCAATCCTTGGACCGGATGCGGCCGGCGAACAAATTCGGATCGAACGCCGGACGGCTCACCATGGCGAGAACCTCTCCGTTCCGCGGATCGAGAGCGACCACAGCGCCTCGGCGATTCTCCAGAGTCAACTCCGCCACCGCTTGCAGATCCAGATCGATGGTCAACTGCAGGTTCTTGCCGGGCACGGCTTCCTTGTCATCCAGAACGTGGCGCTCGTTACCGGAACTATCCACTTCCACGCGGCGCTGTCCGTCGACGCCCATCAGCAGATCGTTGTACTGGCGCTCGATGCCGTCCTTGCCGATCACGTCGCCCTGATGAAAGCGGGCGAACTCAGGTTCGTTCAACTCGCTCTCGCTCACCTCGCCAACATAGCCGATGACGTGCGCCGCCAAGCCGTCGTGCGGGTACAAGCGGTGCTGAACGTGAACCACCTCCAGCTCCGGGAAGGTATTTGCGTCCTTATGAGAATCGACAAACGCCAGCTCGCCGGGCGTCAGCTCTTCCTTGATCGCGATCGGTTGATACTGTGGGGCGCCGCGCGATTGGAACCGGCGGACGCGCGCCACCAGGCTCTCATAGTCGAGATTCAAGCCTTCCGCGATGGGTCGCAGATGCTCCATCTTCAGGTTCTCGCGCGATAGATACAGACTGAACGAGGAATGGTTATCGACGATGACCCGGCCATCGCGATCCAGAATTTTGCCGCGCGGGGCCAGGACCGGAATGGACTTGACGCTGTTCTCCAGCGCCCGTTCCTGGTAGACCTCCGGATTGCGAATTTGTAGATCCCAGAAGCCGGTGATCAGGAACAGGAACACCGCGACAGTGAGGTATTGAAAGAATGCGATCTTCGGCGCGGCGAACTTTGGATCGTCGCGCAAAAGCGAGTTCGCCGGGGCTTGGTCGTCTTCGCGTCCGAAGGGTAGTTTCACAATTTCAGTTCGCCATCTTCAGTTTATCTAAAATGCGGAACAGAGGCAGCGCAACCGCCGCGTTCAGCAGACCGAAGGTCAGGGTTTGCTGGACATCGAAGGAGACCGCTTGTCCCAGCAACGCCCGCTGCAACACCCAATAGAAGAATTGGTGAAAGAAATAGAAGAAGAAGGCCAGGATGAACGTCACTACCGGATTCTGAACATCGAAACGCATGCTTACCGACGCGGCGAAGTAGCCCACCAGCGTTTTAACGATGCCGTACATGCCGATTTTTTCGTCCGACAAGGAATCCTGGGCGAGACCGATGAACATCCCGTACAGTAGACCGGGGATCGGCTTCCCGCTGCTCAACGCAAAATGCACGGTGATGAGCAGGGGCAGCTCCAGGTAGCCAAGAAAACCCACGAAGCGCGGAACGTAGACCTGAAACAGAATGGCGATGAGAGGGATGACGACCAGCCACGCCCAGCGAAACCGGTTGCCGGTGTCTTTGCGCGGCGCCTCGCGCAACAGATGTTCGGTGTACTCGGTCATGGGCCAGGCTTGGGCGGAGTTGGCGCGGCTACGCCGGCGGGTTCGTCATCGGTAGCGTCAGCGGGCTGCGTTTTCGGTTTCGATTTTGGCGGCGCTGCCGCGCCCGGGGCAGGAGCGGTGCTAACTGATGGAGGGGCGACAATCGATGGAGCGGCGCTGACCGGCGGAACGGCGCCCCGGTTCGAAGGGAGCTTTGTGAAGTCGGGTGGCTTCGATCCTGGCGCGCCCTCGCCGTAGACGTGCTTCTGATCCGCTCCAACCTGCTTGTAGATGGCACGCAGCCGGTCCGCATCCGTGCCCATGGCCCCCGGCTGCGGAGCGCCCTGCGGAGTTTCGGCGGCGGCCTCGGCTGGCAGCGGGAGAATGCGATAACCAGGAGCTGCCAACTCCCCGGCCGGCACTTCCTGGTGGACTCCCTGCAAGACGATCAGGACTTCTTCGGCGCCGCCCTGCATCCCGCTGGGCGTGATATAGATCTCTTTAAATGTTTTGCCATTTTGCACCGCGGCCACTTGGCCCACCGGAAATCCCTTAGGGAAAATACGGTCGTCGCCGGAAGTGTAAAACCATTCACCGACATCCACGCGCTCTTCGTTTTGAACATAGTCGATCAGACATTCCGCATGGCCTTGCCCTTTGAGTGTGCCATGCACGCGATTCTTCTGCGAAAGCACGCCAGCCGCGAAAGTCGGATCGGTAATCAGCATCACCAGGGAAGCCGTGGGATAGGCATCCACCACTTTTCCGACGATCCCATCCGGCGTCACTACCGCCATCCCGCTCTCCACCCCGCTGGTGGACCCACGGTCGACGAACACTACCTTGGAGTTGGCCCCTGTGCCGTTTCCGATAACGCGCGCCGCCACGGTTTTTGATGGCGAACGCGCCTCAAACACGCTCAACGCGCGGGCGCGGTCGGCGGTGGCCAGCTCGTTCTTGAAGTAATTGTTCTCTATCTTGAGCTGGCCGTTTTCCTGGCGAAGCTTTTCGTTTTGACTGCGCACGCCTAAAAGAACGAAATAATCTTCGACGAAACCCCAAGTGTAGCGGCGCACCAATTCCAGGCCTTGTTCCACGGGAGTTACAGCGGTGACAGCCCAAACACGAATGAGCGGCACATCTTTATTCGTTCGGACCTGATAAGCAATTAACAGCAACTGCGCCGCGATAACGATCAACAGTACCGTGAGGTGGCGGTAGCGGCTGAGAAAGAAATCCATAAAGTTACAGCACGTGAGTCCGGACCAGCCGGCCGGAAAACCTATTCGATTGCCACTCTGCGGAGCAATTTGAAGTCGGTCAACATCTTGCCGGTTCCCAAAACCACGCTCGCTAGCGGATCTTCGGCGATCGACACCGGCAACCCGGTTTCCTCACGAATGCGCTTATCTAGATTCTTCAACATTGCACCGCCTCCGGTCAAAACAATTCCGCGGTCGCTGATGTCGGCGCTCAGCTCGGGAGGGGTGCGTTCCAGGGCTACGCGGATGGCATTCATGATAGTAGCTACGCATTCCGAAAGCGCCTCGCGGATTTCGCTGTCGTCGATGGTCAGCGTCTTGGGCACGCCTTCGATCAGATTGCGTCCCTTAATCTCCATGGTCAGCGGCCGATCCAAGGGATAGGCCGAGCCCACCTGAATCTTGATGGCTTCGCCGGTCCGCTCGCCGATCAGCAGATTGTACTTGCGCTTCAGATACTGCATGATGGCCTCGTCCATGGCGTTGCCGGCCACGCGCACCGAGCGCGAGTAGACGATGCCCGAGAGCGAAATGACGGCGACGTCCGTGGTGCCGCCTCCGATGTCGACCACCATGTTGCCCGAGGGCTCGGTCACGGGAAGCCCGGCCCCGATGGCCGCCACCATGGCCTGCTCAACCAGATGCACTTCGCTGGCCTTGGCGCGATACGCCGAATCGATCACCGCGCGCTTTTCCACCTGCGTGATCTCGCTGGGAACGCCGATCACGATGCGCGGATGCACCAGCACTTTTCGGCCGTGCGCCTTCAGGATGAAGTAGCTCAGCATCCGCTCTGTGACTTTGAAATCGGCGATGACGCCGTCCTTCATCGGGCGAATCGCGACGATATTCCCGGGCGTGCGGCCGAGCATCTCTTTCGCCTCTTTGCCGACTGCTTCCACCTCGCCGTTGGTTTTGTTGATGGCCACGATGGAAGGCTCGTTCACAACGATGCCTTTTCCCTTGGCGTACACGAGCGTGTTGGCGGTTCCAAGGTCGATGGCCAGATCCGACGAAAATAAGCTAAACAACGAACGCAGGTTCATTAAGAGACTCTTCCGGCTACTTCATTCGCGAGGAGGCTTTGCCACACGCATTGTTCCGGCACACAGAAATTACAGCGGGAGGCGCTCCGACGATCCATCAAAAGCGTATCATATTCAACGTTCTGCATCAATTAACTTCAGCGAAAACTTAAGAAGAAATAGCGCGGCTGTGGCAAAATCAAAGAGGATGTTGACACGGCGCACATTCGTGTTCGGTGGCGTCGCCGGTGGACTGGGCTCCCTGGCTGGTTGCGCCCGCCCGAAAGCCCGCGGATTTTCAGGTTATGCTTTCGTCGCAAACCAAGAAGGCGGAGCGATTGCTGCCGTGGATCTTCAAGTCTTCGCGGTCGCCCGGCATATCCGTATCGACGGTTCTCCAACCGCCGTGCTGGCGCATCCAAAGCTCGGCCGCGTCTACGCGCTGACGCCCGACAACGGCTCGGTGCATGAGATTCTCACCGAAAATCTAACCTTTGCGCGCAAACTGCGCGTTGCCAACTTAGCTCTGCAAATGCGCCTCGCTCCTCAAGGGGACGCCTTGTACGTTCTCTGCCGAAAACCCCGGCAATTAGTTCGCGTCGGACCTGGAGTCGCTGCGGATTGCCTGGACGCTTGCCCTTCCGGACGATCCCGCCGATTTCGACGTTTCTCCGGACGGAACCACGGTGGCCGTGAGCTCGGGCGCCGGATGTTCGATTACGTTCGTGGACGTGGCAAATCGAAAAGTATTTCCCCCGATGCGCACTACCGGCGAGATCGGACTGGTGAGGTTCCAACCCTCGCACGGCAACGCAGCCCGGGCGCAATCGGATTCCCGTCAACTGATCGCGGCCAATGTGAGCCAGCGCATGCTGTCCATTTTCGACGTACCCACCCGCCGCCTGGTGGTGAACCTGCCGCTGGCCGTGCGGCCGGATCACTTGTGCTTCAACTCCGACGGCGGTCAACTGTTTGTCACCGGAGAGGGGATGGACGGCGTGGTGGTGGTGTACCCGTATTACACGCCGCAAATCGGCCAGACCGTGCTGGCGGGTCACAGCCCCGGCGCAATGGCGGTGTCTACCACACCAGGATATTTGTTCGTAGCCAACCCAAATTCGGCCGACGTGAGCATCCTCGATATCGAAACCAGCAAGGTATTGGCAGTGACGCCGGTGGGCACCCAGCCTTCGTCGATCACGGTCACGCCTGACGATCAATACGCTTTGGTCTTGAATCAGGCATCCGGCGACATGGCGGTGATTCGAATCCCCAATGTGACGCGCGCCGCACGATGGAAGAAAGGCCCGCTCTTCATGCTGATTCCGGTGGGTTCTAAACCGGTAAGCGCGGCCGTGGTCGCCATTTAGTGTCCTGTGTCTGGCGGGGCAGACGCCCGCCAGGAGAGGCCGTCCCACAATGTCATTCGACCACCGCATTCCAAGCAGCATTGATGATGGCCAGCCCCGCGACGGCGGCGGTTTCGGCGCGAAGAATCTCCCGGCCGAGCGAAACTGGAGTCCAGCCGGATTTAGTGATCAACTCCCGCTCGCGATCGGTCCACCCGCCTTCTGGACCGAGCAATAACGCCACGCGATCCCCAGCTTTGCGGGACGGCGGCAACACCGAGAGGATGGGCGGCGCGCCCTCGGCTTCCTCCAGCATGAAGCGGTAATCGGACTGGCTCTTGCATGCGTCCGACAATGCCACTGCCGCACCGATCTCCGGTAATCGTGCACGCCGCGACTGCTCGCTCGCTTCCCTCGCGATTCGGTTCCATCTCACCACCCGCTTCTCGGCCGCCGTCCGCAGCCCCTTCTCCGTCCGTTCCGCCTCCACTGGGATAATCACTTCCACACCCAGCTCCGTAGCCTTTTCGATGATCCATTCAAAGCGCTCAAAGCGGACCAACGACGCAAGAAGCGTGGTTCGAACTACCGGCTCAACCGCGGCCAACCGCTCCTGGACAGTAAACAACACCAGGTCCTTGCGAGCGCTCTCTACCTCGGCCAAATAGACGTTCTGATTGTCCGAAATCTCGAAATGCTGGCCCGGCTCCACCCGCAGCACCCGGGTCAGGTGATGGGCGTCCGGTCCCGTGATTCGGGCGCGGCCCGACTGCACGGAATCGACGAAGAAGCGGCGGCGAGCCATGTAGCTAATGTACTCAGTTTCTTGGAACTTCCTCTGTCCTGCCGGCGTAACCTATACACCATGATTTTCAAAGAGATCCGGCAAGCCATTCGCCTGCTCCTGAAAAACCCGAGCCTTACCGCCATCGCGGCCCTGTCGCTCGCGATCGGAATCGGCGCCAATAGCGCACTATTCAGCCTCACCGACGCGCTATTGCTGCGGCCCCTCTCCATCACGCGGCCCGGCGAAGTCGTAACCGTGGTTTCCGATGCGGTGGCCTTCTCCTCGGGCGGTCTCTCCTACCCGGATTATCGGGACCTGCGCGACAAGAACCATTCGCTTCGCCGGTCTGGCCGCCTTCCAGTTCTATACAGTCGGCCTCGCGCCCGCGGCAAACGTCCAACCGCAAATGCGCATGGGAATGCTGGTCAGCGACAATTTCTTCAGCGCGATGGGGATCGAACCGCTGCTGGGCCGCGCGTTCACGCCGGACGAGGCCAAAGTCCCGGGCCGCGACGCGATCGCCCTGCTGAGTTATGACCAGTGGTTGAACCAATTCGCACGCGACCCCGACATTCTCGGCCGCACCATTCGCATGAACGGGATCGATTTCAAGATCATCGGCGTCACGCCTGAAACTTTCTTCGGCATGGACCTGTACGTTCATCCGGCCTTCTACGCGCCGCTCACCATGATGCAGCGTCTCGGCACGATTGCAGCCGATCCGCTGGAGGACCGTACCAATCGGTTTCTGAACGTCAAAGGGCGCCTGCAACCGGGAATGTCTCGCGAACAGGCTCAAGCGGAGCTAATCGGCATCGCCAAGAACCTGGAGAAGGCCTACCCTGCCACCAATCACAATCACTCCATCGCCGTGCAAACGGAACTGCAAGCCCGTTTCCGCCAGGATCCATACGACAGCTCACTGGTGGTGACGCTGATGACCTTGGCCGGCCTGGTGCTGTTGATTGCATGCGCCAACGTCGCGAACTTGTTGCTCGCGCGCGCCCGCAGCCGCTCGCGCGAAATCGCCATCCGCCTCGCCATCGGCGCCGGACGCTGGCGTCTATTGCGGCAACTGCTAATCGAGAGCGCCGTCCTGTCTTCCCTCGGCGGCCTGCTCGGCCTGGGATTCGGGTACTTCGGCATTCGTTTCCTGCAGACCATTCCCATACCAACGGACCTCCCGATCGTGCTCATGATCCAACTGGACCGCCGTGTTCTTCTGTTCAGCTTGTTCGCTTCTATAGCAAGCACGCTGCTGTTCGGACTCGCGCCAGCCTGGCAGGCAGCGCGGACCGATTTGATTCCCGCACTGAGGGCCGCCGGCCTTACTGCCAGCGCCCGGCGAAGAACCATCGGACGCGACGCGCTAGTCATCGGCCAGGTGGCGCTTTCACTGGTGCTGCTGGTTGCCTCCGGGATGCTGCTGGAGGGTTTCCGCAAAACCTTGGGACTGAATCCGGGGTTCCGCACGGACCACATCATGATCATGCAGTTCGATACCGCGTTGGTCCGCTACACACCGGAGCAATCCCGCCAGTTCTATCGCAACCTGGTGGACCGCACGCGCTCCTTGCCGGGCGTGAAATCCGCCGCTCTGGCGGAGGCGATTCCCCTGTCTCCCGGCCAATCGTCGCAAACCGTAATTCCGGAAGGCTATCTGTTTCCCAAAGGACAAGAAACCGCGTCCGAGTTCGGCGAAGCGGTGGACGAGAGCTACTTCAGCACCATGCACGTTGGGCTGCTGAGCGGGCGGACTTTCGCCGCGTCTGATAAAGCAGACGCACGGCCCGTAGCCATCGTAAACGAGGCTTTCGCGAAGCAGTACTGGCCCAATCAAGACGCCATCGGCAAGCGGGTCCGCATCAAGGACACCAAGGGACCGGTGCTCGAAGTGGTGGGCATCGCCAAGACGGCGCGTTACACATTTATCGCCGAGCCACCCACGCCGTATATCTACTATCCATTCACGCAGCAACCTACGAGCGCGATGGCCGTGATGGTTGAGACCGCGGGCGATCCGGCCAGCATTGCAGCGCCGCTGCGCGACGTGGTCCGCTCGATCGACGCCAATGTTCCCATCTACAACGCCCGCACGTTTGGCGATATTTATCAGATGCGGGCCATCTCGGTGATGCTCCTCATCCTGGAACTCGTCTCAACCATGGGCTTGTTGGGGCTTTCGCTCGCGCTGGTCGGGTTGTATGGACTGATCTCTTATTCGGTCAGCCGGCGGACCCAGGAAATCGGCATCCGCGTAGCATTGGGCGCTCAGCGGGGGAATGTAATAGCCATGGTCTTGCAGCAGGGCTTGCTGCTTTCCGGGATCGGGATTGCTATCGGGTTTGTCGCCAGCCTCGGGATTCGAGGCGTCCTGAACCGGGGCTTGCTTGGCCTAGGTAGCAGCAACCCGGTGGTCTTGGTAATCGTGCCAATGTAGCGCTGCTTCTTGTGACCATCGCCGCCTGCTACCTTCCCGCGCGCCGCGCCTCGCAGGTGGACCCCATCCGCGCCCTGCGCTGGGAATAACGCACCTAGTCAAAAGACTAGGGGTTTGGTACGCTGCTCCTTAGGATCAATTTAAAACCTGGCTTCCCGCGAAGCCCTTCTTAGGAGCGAACGTTGCTGCGCATTAGAAGGCCCGACCGGTGGTATCTCGCCGGCGCGATATTGATCGTGCTGGCTATTAGTGTCCTCTCCTACCAGGAGTGGTCCGCCTATCAACGCGGCGCGCCTGTGGTTCAGCACAGCCGCGTGGTTCTGCAGCAGATCGAGCAGGTTCTTTCCTACACCAAAGACGCTGAAACCGGCCAGCGCGGGTTCGTTTTGACCGGCAATCCCGAGTATCGGGAGGTATACGACCGGGCAGCCGCCGCCCTTCCTGCCGAGTTGAGCAAACTGCGAGCTTTAGTAGGCGATGACGCCGCGTCACGATTCCCGGTAGTGATGCTCGATGGCCTGATTTCCGAGAAGCTCGCGGAATTGAAGAAAACCGTGAACTGCGCGAGAAGGAAGGATTCAAAGCTGCGCTTAGTGAAGTCGAAACCAACCGTGGCAAGCGGATCATGGATGACATTCGCAAAGTTGGAGAGGCTTTGAAAACGAAATCTACACGAGCCTGCAGCAGACCATCCGCCAGCGGCAAGACGAGGGATCCAGGACGCGACTCATTTCGGTTTTCGGGGGATTGGTGCTGGTGATGTTCTTGTTGCTGGCAACTGTCGATATCGGACGCGCTACCGGGGAGCGCGATCGTCTGATTGTCGATTTGCAGGCCGCCAACGACCGCACCACCGCGAGCAGGGATCTGTTGCACACCACGCTCTCCAGTATCGGCGATGCTGTCATCGCAACCGATAGCTCCGGCAGGGTAACATTCATGAATGGCGTCGCCGAGAAGCTGACCGGCTGGACGCAGCCGCAAGCGGAGGGTCAGAGCGCTGCGCAAGCGTGCTGGCCATCGTCAACGAAGAGACCCGCCAAACGGTGGAGAGTCCTGTCGACAAGGCTCTACGCGAAGGCGTGATTGTCGGCATGGCGAACCATACCGTGCTGATTTCCCGCGACGGTATGGAACGGCCCATTGACGACAGCGCGGCTCCAATCCGCGACGCGCGGGGCATGGTGGTGGGAGTGGTGCTGGTGTTTCGCGATGTTTCGGACCGCCACCGTTCCGAAGAGGAACTACGGAGATTGAACCAGGCATTGCTCCGAACAAATCAGGATTTGCAGCAATTCGCCTATGCCGCCTCCCACGATCTGAAGGAACCCTTGCGCACGGTCGCCACATATCTGGAACTGACGCTCAGCAAAGTACTCCGGCAAGGTCCTGGACGCGGAGGCTGAAGAGCTGATTAACCTCGCGGTTGCCGGGCGCGCAACGGATGCACGCGTTAGTGGAAGCCTTGCTGGACTACTCGCAGGCCAGCGAAATGGCCGAATCGAAAGCCGAGCCAGTGCCGGTTGACAGAGTACTTGAGGATGCAATCACGAGTCTCCGCAGCGCGATCGCGGAAACGAACGCATCCATCACGTTTGGCCCGCTTCCCGTGGTGAAAGCCAATCCTCTCCATTTGGCCCAGGTATTCCAAAACCTTATCGGCAACGCCTTGAAATACCGGTCGCAACAGCCGCCGCGCATCGCGGTGAACGCGTCGGAGCAAGGGAAATGCTGGATGTTCACGGTGGAAGACAACGGCATCGGCATCCAGCCCGAATATCAGGCGCAGATATTCGGCATCTTCAAGCGCTTGCACGGCAACGAGTATCCCGGTACCGGAATCGGGCTGGCGATTTGCAAAAAGATCGTGGATCGGCACGGCGGATCCATTTGGGTGGAGTCCGAGCTCGGGCAAAGGTTCCCGATTCTCATTCACGCTCCCGTGCATAGATGGCGATTCGCCAGGAGCCGCTTCTCGCGGCGCCGGGCGATGACGCATAATAGCCGTGAGAGATGATCGCTTATCCTTCGCGGCAAACTGCTCGAGAAACATCCCAATCAAATCATCATTGACACCGCGGGTGTCGGCTATGACGTTGTGATTCCGATCTCCACCTTCTCGGCGCTTCCCGACCCCGGCGCCGAAGTGGCGCTGCGGATTCATACCCACGTTCGTGAAGACGCGCTGCCGCTGTTCGGCTTCCTGACGCTGGATGAGAAGGCGCTGTTCGAAAAGCTGATCTCGGTGAGCGGCATCGGGCCATCGCTTGCCATCAAGGTGTTGTCCGGGCTCGCTACGCCAGCGCGATCATCGACGCGATTCGCGGCGGACAAGTGGAGCTATTGGTTCGCATCCCGGGCGTTGGAAAGAAGACCGCCGAGCGCATGGTGCTGGAGCTGAAAGACAAGCTGGAAGGGCTTGGGTGGCGGCGCACTGCCCACCATTTCATCCAAGGCCGAGCCTGCGCTGAGCGCCATCGAACAGGACGTGCTCTCCGCGCTGCTGAACCTGGGGTGCCAACGGGCGGCCGCCGAGTCCGCAGTGCGCAAAGCCAAGGTTGCCGAGCCGGGGTTAACCTTCGAGCCGCTGTTCCGCAAGGCGCTGGAGCTGGTGCGATAGCATGCGCGAAATCGGAATCGCGTCGCCCGCGGCGCTGGAAGGCGAGCGCCAGTTTGAGTCCGCGCTTCGTCCCACTCGATTGGCCGATTTCACGGGTCAATCGAATCTTAAGGAGAACCTCTCCATCGCCATCGAGGCCGCCAAGCGGCGCGGCGAGGCCATGGATCACGTTTTGCTCTACGGACCGCCCGGCCTCGGCAAGACGACGCTCGCGACCATCATTGCCGGCGAGCTGGGTGTCGACTTCGAGCAAACATCCGGACCGATTCTGCAGAAGAAGCTGGACCTCACCGGCGTCCTCACCAATATTCGTTCGCGCCAGGTCTTCTTTATCGACGAAATCCACCGGCTGCTTCCCGACGTAGAGGAAATTCTCTACGCGGCGCTGGAGGACTTTCGCATGGACATCCTGATCGGAACCGGACCGGGCGCGCGCACACACTCCATGGCGATTCCGCACTTCACGGCGATCGGAGCTACCACGCGGCAGGGTCTGGTGAGCGCCCCACTGCGCGGACGCTTCGGCTTGGTTCTGCGGCTGAATCATTATGGCGTGGCGGAACTCAAAGCCATCGTGCAGCGCTCCGCGAAGCTTCTCGGTGTGACAGTGGATCCGGATGGCGCCGAGGAGATCGCCCGCCGCAGCCGGGGCACACCGCGCATCGCCAACCGCTTGCTGCGCCGCGTCCGGGATTACGCCCAGGTTCGCGCTGAGGGACACATCGATCTGCGCGTGGCCACCAGCGCCCTGGATCTGCTGGAAGTGGATCGCTACGGCCTGGACGAAATCGATCAGAAGATCATGCTGACGCTGCTCGAGAAATACGGCGGCGGACCTGTTGGAGTAAATACCATCGCGGCCTCCATCGATGAGGAAGCTGACACCATCGAAGAAGTCTACGAGCCTTACTTGATGCAGCTGGGCTTCATCGATCGCACTCCCCGCGGACGGGTCGGCACGGATCGAGCATTCGAATATTTCAAGATCCCCCGCGCGCGCCGGGTCCCGCCGCAGGGCGACCTGTTTTGAAAACGGTATATCTGGGCTTGGGCTCAAACCTCAGCGACCGCGAGGAAAATCTCAGGCAGGCGCTGCAGCGCCTGGAGGCCGCGGGAATCCAGATCGTCCGCGCGATCAGCCGTGTATGAAACCGCACCGCAGGAACTCCTCGATCAGCCTTCGTTTCTGAATGCCGTGGTGGAAGTGGAGACGGACTTGTTTCCGTTACAACTGCTGGCCTGCGTCCGGAACATCGAGCGGGAGATGGGCCGCCGTCGCGTGACGCCCAAGGGTCCGCGCAATATCGATATCGATATTTTGTTTTACGGCCGCAGCGTGATTCAGTCGCCCGAACTGGAGACGCCGCATCCGCGCATCCATCAGCGCCGCTTCGTCCTGGAGCCACTCTTGGAAATTGCCCCCGAGTTCCGGCATCCAGTGAACGGAAAGACTCCGCGCGAGATGCTGGCTACTTTAGAACCGCAGGACGTACGGCGTTTGGATGTCACTTTGTGAGCAACCACTGGCGATGCTTCACGGTCATTTTCTCGGCGGCCAGACGAAGGGTCAATCTGGGCGCGGTTGCTCGCCAGTGATCCATAAACTGCAGCACCTCGCGCGGCTTCTTCGGATACGTTTCCTTCAACAACCAACCGACGCCCTTCCGCACCATGTCGTCCGTGTCCTGCAACAACAGATCGCAAATGTGAAAGATGGTCTCCGTGTTCCGCCCGTGCTTGGCTTCTTGAATCAACGAAACCGCCGCCGACCGCCGCTTCCAGCGATTCTTGGATTTCGTCCATGGAGCTAACCTGTCCGCTAGCCCGGGATTGTTTGCGATGGATGCCGCGATTAGCCAGGTGGAGACGCCATCGCAATGTGCCCAGTTCCTGACATAGCGATCGATCCACTTCTCGAACATCGCGAACTCTCGCTCGCCGCAGGATTTCGCGAACCGCCGATACAAGTGGCTCACGATCACGCCTTCCTCCAGCATGCCGCTCTTCCACAAGCTCGGTCACGAAGCGATCGCGGTCGGCCACCGGCCAATGCTTCACCTGCGCGTAGGCCAGCCGGGCCAATTCGCGAAGCTTGGGCGTGCGGACTCCGTACGGTTTTACCGGCTCTTTGAAGAACCAGCGCAGTCCGGCTTCGAATTTCGGATCCGCCGCGGCTCTTAACTGCGAGCGGATGTCCTTCAACAACGCAACCACCGCTACTCCCGGCATATGCCGCGCTCGCTGCTTTGAACGAACTTCACCAGATGCCGCGTGTGCTCGGTGTCGAGCTCGGCCGCAATTCTTGCCAGCGCGTCCTTCAGCTTCAGGCCAGAGCGATATAGGATTCGGTAGGCCGCTTTCAGGGCGGCAATGTCTTCGCTTGCGAACCCGGCCCGCTTCAGCCCCACGACATTCAACCCATTCGGACGCGCGTTGAAATCGGTGTACAGGAAGAACGGCGGGACATCCAGATTCACGCGAGAATTGCCTCCGATCATCGCCAGACGTCCGATCTTCGAGTATTGGTGAATCACCACGCCCCCCGAGATGAACGCTTGATCCTCCACGTGCACATGCCCAGCCACCAGCGCGCAACTCGCGATCACGCAATTGTTTCCGATGACGCAATTGTGCGCGATGTGCCCGGAGGTCATGATGTAGTTGCCATCGCCGATGGTGGTCACGCTCTCCGGCTGCGTGCCGCGCGAAATTGTATAGTGCTCGCGAATGATGTTGCCATTGCCGATGCGCAGATAGCTGCGCTGCCCGGTGAAATTCTTGTCGAGCGGATCGGTCCCGAGCACCGTACCGGCCGAAATTTCGTTGCGTTCGCCCATGCTCGTCCAGCGCTTCACGAAAACGTACGGTTCCAGGCGGCAGAACGCACCGATCTCGACATCTTCTTCGACAATTGCGAACTCGCCGATGCTGGCCTGCGGCCCGATACGCGCTTGCGGATGAACGCGCGCGGTAGCGGCTACCATGGCCGACGGGTCAACTGGCATAAGTTTGTGGCATAAGTTTGTATCATACAGGGGTGCGAGTGCATGAGATTGCGGACTACTTGAAGGCCAGCTTTGAAGGCGCGGGCGATCTCGATATCACGGGTGCCGCGTCGCTTGAATCCGCCGGACCGCGCGAGATCGCCTTCATCGGCAACAAAAAGGCCGCCGCACAGGCCGATCAGTCGCAAGCCGGTTGCCTTCTGGTGACGCGCGAGTTCCCCTCCGGCAGGACGGTGATTCGCGTCGACGATCCGCGCGGCAGTTTCGCAAGCGTGATCGGGCTGCTCTATCCGCGGCCCCCCGTGATCGCGGGCGTGCATCCCACGGCAGTGGTGGCCCCGGATGCCGAGATCGCACCAACAGCCTCCATCGCGGCGCATGCTGTAATCGGCTCCGCAGCCAAAATCGGCGAACGCACGGTGATCGGCCCGAGTTGCAGCATTGGAGCCAGAGTGAACATAGGAGCCGATGGCCTGCTGCACCCACACGTGACCATCTACGATCACGTCAGCATCGGCGCCCGCGTGGTGTTGCACTCCGGCTGCGTGTTGGGAGCCGACGGTTTCGGATTTGTGCGCGGCCCGGATGGCTATCGAAAATTCCCGCAGATCGGGCGCGTGGAGATTGGTGACGACGTCGAGATCGGCGCGAACACCTGCATCGACCGCGCGGCGCTAGGCGTCACGCGAATTGGCGACGGGGTGAAGCTCGATAACCTGGTTCACATCGGGCACAACTGCACCATTGGAAAGCATGTCGTGATTGCCGCTCAAACCGGATTATCTGGCGGCGTCGTGGTGGAAGATTACGCGGTGATCGGCGGGCAAGTTGGAATCGGCGACAAGGCGCGCATCGAAACCGGCGCGGTCCTGGGATCCGGCTGCGGAATCCTGACATCGAAGATCGTTCGCAAGGGCCAAGTGGTGTGGGGAACTCCCGCCCGCCCACTGAGAGAATATTTGGAGCAGCTGGCCAGTCTCTCGCGACTTCCGAAGCTTCGCGAGCAGATCGTGGAACTAGAAAAACGGCTGCGCTACCGCACGCCCGCGGAATGAACTCGAACGAAGGGTTTACGCACCATACCCGCGCTGCGTTCGAGAATTTCGTTCGCGTCCTCCACCAGACGCTGGAGATACTGCATGTGTTGCCTCGCCTCAACCTGCCCGACCGGCAGGGTCATCTCCAGGTAGTAAGCAATCGCTTCTATGGAGCTCAACGGCTGGCGCAACTCGTGAACCAATTCACGCAATCGCTCGTCGGACGACGTAGCCGGGAGGGGAGTTGGTACGGCAAAGGAACTTTCAGCAAGAACGGCGGCAGCAGACATCGTGTTTTGACATTCCCTTTCGTATGCTCACAGACCAACGCATGAACCAGCGAGCATGACCATCACACTAAATGGGGGAAATCGTTTTATACCGCCAAAGTCGTATGCGCGTCAAGGGAAACTTCGGAAAAAGTTTAATTAACATCAGATCGTGATTTGGACGACGGTTTTTCGATCACTTCGCCGATACCAGCCGCGCGATCCCAAACGCCGCGGCTGCCGCCAACCCACCGATCAGCGCCGTCCGAACGGCACTCGATCCAAGCGGCATTCCCGTGTAATGCCCTTTCACCGCCCCAAACGCTGCCAGCGCAATAATAGTCGCAACGACAGACGCAATCAACGCCCCATAGGCCGAGCCCATCAGCATATAGGGCGCCAGCGGAATTAAACCACCCGCGATGTACGCTCCGGCGATGGTGCTGGCGCTGCGCAGCGCTCTCTTAGGATCCGGCGCCTCCAGGCCCAGCTCGAACCGCATCATGAAATCGATCCATTGTTTGGGACGCTGCCGCAGCGAGTCAACGATCGGGACCGCTTCGGCGTGCGTCAGCCCGTACGTCTCGAACACTTCCAGCACCTCGCGCGCCTCTTCATCGGGAATTTCTTCCACCTCGCGCTGTTCCCGCTTCAACTCGCTCGCGTAATGATCGGCGTCATTCTTCGCCGCCAGATATCCACCCAGGCCCATGGCGATGGAACCGGCAGCGATCTCAGCCAGGCCCGCGATGACAATGATGCGCGTGGTTGTATCGGCGCCAGACAATCCGGCCGCCAGCGCAAACGGAACCGTGAGTCCATCGGCCATTCCGATGACCACGTCGCGCACGAATTCTGAAGCCGTGAAGTGCGACTCAACGTGAGGCGTTTGCGGCATATGCCTTCAAGTATCGTCCAGTGTAGGAATTCCGGGCTTTCGCAATTTCCTCGGGCGTGCCCTCGGCCACGATCTGGCCGCCGCGATCACCGCCCTCAGGCCCCAGATCGATCACCCAATCGGCGCTGCGAATCACATCCAGGTTGTGTTCGATGATCAGCACGCTACCGCCGCTCTCGATCAAGCGCTGAAAAGCCGCCAGCAATTTCGCGATGTCGTCGAAATGCAGACCGGTGGTCGGCTCATCGAAGATGAACAGCGTGCCGCCGCAGGACGCTTGCGCCAGGTGGGCCGCCAGTTTCACTCGCTGGGCCTCGCCGCCGCTCAGCGTCGTAGCGGATTGCCCGAGCCGCAAATATCCCAAGCCGACGTCGGCCAGCACCTTCAGGCGGGTGTACAAACGCTTCTGGTCGTGAAAGAAAGACAGCGCCTCCTTCACCGTCAGCTGCAGCACCTCGTGGATATTCAGCCCGTAGTAACGAATGTCGAGAATGGCGCTCTTGAAGCGCGTGCCTTTGCACTCTTCGCAGATCAGTTCGACGTCGGCCAGAAACTGCATTTCGACCGTGACCGTGCCGTCGCCCTGGCAATGCTCGCAGCGTCCGCCCGGGATGTTGAACGAAAAGTGCCCGGCATTGTAGCCGCGCTTTCTTGCCTCGGGAGTGGACGCGAGCAGCTCGCGAATCAGGTCGAAGGCCTTGATATACGTCACTGGATTCGAGCGCGGCGTGCGGCCGATGGGCGATTGATCCACCAGCACCACCTCGCGCACCAGTTCCGCTTTGTCCACTCTGCGGACGGTGATTTTTTCGGCCTTCTGCTCCTGATCCTCATCGAACCCCTCGGGCGCCGCCTGCCGCAGCCGCTGCGTCAGGGATTGAAAGATCACGTCATGCACCAGTGTCGATTTACCCGAGCCGGAAACGCCCGTTACCGCCACCATCATGTTCAGCGGAATCGCAACATCGATACCCTTCAGGTTGTGAGCGCGCGCCCCGAAAAACTTGATCACTTTACGAGGATCCACCTCGCGGCGTTCTCCGACACTTTCCGCGCGCAAGTCGCCACGCAAATAGCGCGACGTCAGCGAAGACGCGCCATTCGCTATGATCTTGCGGTACGAGCCTTCGAACACAATCTCGCCGCCGAGTTCGCCCGCTCCGGGCCCCATGTCGATGATGTGATCGGCCGCGCGCATCACATCGGCGTCGTGCTCCACCACGACGATGGTGTTGCCCAGATCGCGCAGCTCTTCTAAGATCCGAATCAGCCGCCCGGTATCGCGCGAGTGCAGCCCGATGGACGGCTCGTCCAGCACATAGCACGCGCCCACCAATCGCGACCCCAGGCATGTCGCCAGCTGAATGCGCTGCGCTTCCCCGCCCGAAAGAGTCGACGACAACCGGTCCAGCGTGAGGTAATCCAGGCCGACGTCGTTCAGGAATTTGAGCCGCTGCCGGATCTCCACCAGGATCTTGTCGGCGATGGCCATTTCCTCTGGGGACAACTCCACCGACTCAAAGAACTTATAAGCCTGCTCGATATTCAGCCTGACTAAATCCGCGATGGTCTTTCCGGCGATCCGGACGTTTAGCGCTTCGGCGCGCAGCCGCGCTCCATGGCAATCCGGACACTCGCGCATAGCCCCGATAGCGGCTCAGAAACACGCGCACGTGCACTTTGTACTTCTTCGTTTCCACGTCGGCGAAGAATTCATGCACCGCCTTTACCACCAGCGCCCGCTCTTCGGTGTTGAGATCGGCGTATGGCACGTTCCAGCGCACTTTGCCGCGCGAAGACTTCTTGAACTGCGGGCCATACCACTGGTACTGCGGCTTGGTCCACGGATCGACGGCGCCTTCATCCAGGGAGAGGCCGGCGTTCGGAATCACCAGGTCCATGTCGTAGTCGACCGTGTTTCCGAATCCCTGGCAGCGCGGGCAGGCGCCCATGGGATTGTTGAAACTGAAGAGGCCGGGTTCGGGCGTCGCCAGCTCAATCCCGCACTTTTTGCAAGCGAACTTCTCGCTGAAACGCAGCGTAACAGGCGGGGGATTTTGCGGCGTGGCTTCCTCGAAAATCACTTCGCCCGATTCCCGATAACAGATTTCCATAGTGTCCACGATGCGCTGGTGCAGTTCGGGCGATATCACGAAGCGATCCACCAAAATGAACACCGGCTGGCTGAAATCGATGTCGAGCAGCGATTCGGGAGTTGAGAATTCGAAGACTCGGCCGCCCTGATACAGCCGCGTGAAGCCTTTCTTGCGAAGCTCGAACAGATGATCGCGCAATGCTCCCGTGGTGGCTCCGGCGCGCACCGGAAACAAGGCGTACCAGCGTGAGCCTTCCGGCTGCTGCAGCATCCGCTGCGCCACCTGATCCACCGTGTCGCGAATTACCTGATCGCCGCACTTCGGACAATAACTGCGGCCGGCCCGCGCGAACAGGAGGCGCATGTAATCGTAGATCTCGGTGGATGTCGCAACTGTCGAGCGCGGATTGCGCGTGGTGTTCTTCTGGCGGATCGCGATGGGCGGCGCTATGCCGGCGATCTCATCCACATCCGGCTTTTCCATGCGCTCCAGAAACTGGCGCGCGTAGGACGACAGCGATTCCACATAACGCCGCTGTCCCTCGGCGTACACCGTGTCGAACACCAGCGACGATTTGCCGGAGCCGGAGACACCGGTAACTACCGTGAGCACATTGTGCGGAATCGCGAGTGAAATGTTCTTGAGGTTGTGGACTCGCGCTCCACGGATGAGTATGGATTCTTCCAAGGGATGTTTCGGGAGAGGAGGGTTGCCCCGCCTGCTTGTTTGATTATCCCAGATGCGTCAAGGCGCTCGGCGGCCTGCGCAAGGATAGTGCTTTGCGAGCGATAATAGATCCAAGCCTATGGTTTCCACTGGATACATCCACCGAGGCCACTTGGATGCGATCGTCAAGGAGGCGGGCGCTCTTTTAGGGCCCGAGGTGTTGCACGTTGCTTACAGCATACGTCCCGATTCCACGGACGAGCCCTCGATCTTCTTTCGAATCCTGCTGACCGACGCCGCCGTTCGCGAGGACACCATAGTAGACGTGACGCGTCGAATCTCGGAAGTCCTTCTTGCGGCCGTTCGCCCGCTTGAGGATTGGGGCTTACGCCCTTACTTCAACTATCGGAGCAAGTCCGAACAGGATCGCCGTAAGGATCCCGATTTTGAGTAGATGGCGTACCACGACGACCTTCTCGCTCATGCGTTAGATCTCGTCCACACCTCGCCACCAAGCCAACTTGCTTCTCGGCGAGCTGTCTCGGCTGCGTATTATGCGGTCTTTCATTTGCTGATTTCTGAAGCGACATCCAACTGGGGGAACGCTTCTTTGCGATCGGCTCTCGGGAGGGCGTACGACCACGGCATCATGAGGACAGCCTCAAATCGAATCTTGAGCACCAAAGATTCTCCTTTTGCCGGAGAGGATGTAGCTGTGGTCAAGACTCTTCGATTCGTTGCTCAAACCTTTAACCAGCTTCAGGAAGACCGGCAATTCGCGGATTACAATCTGACGAGGGATTTAGACCTCGCGGACGCGGTGACGCAGGTTAGATCGGCTGAGGCGATCTTTAATGCGTGGCCCTCGATACGCCTGCAGCAAATCGCGCAAGCCTACCTGGTTTCGCTCCTAGTGAAGCGTACCTAGTCTATTGAATGAACTCGCGAATATACTCATTCACCGGCGTGGGCCGCACGGGCGGCGGGTTGCATGTGAAAGAGCACATGTTCGATGTGGCGCGATTCATTGAGGCGGATCAGGCGCTGGGCGAAGGCTTCGACCTGGTCCTTTGAAAAAACGAAGCCATCTTGAGCTGGATCGTATGGAACGCCTTTGCGTTTATGGAGTTCCAGGATGGCCGCGGCATGCTCGAGCTCGCGCTTCTCTTCACGGCGGCGCTCGAATTGGATTTCGCGGAGGTGGTCCATGGTCTTTTGGAACTGGCGGGAGAGCCGTTGGTAGTGCAGGCCGAGGGTGGCGAGCTGCGGGATTAGGGTTTGGGGCTTGGGGTTTTGGGAGAGCAGCTCGGCTTCAAGCAGCGGGATGCGATTGATGCGCCAGCCCGTGTCGGCGAGCTCCTGGGTGAGCTGGGTTTCGGTGGGAGTGGCGGGCCGGTATTCATCGAGGAAGCCGCGGCAATGCGTGTCGTACGCGGCGAGGTCTTCGGAGGCGAGGACAGCGTCGGCCGCGGTTAGGCCGTGGCGCAGCGCATTCAACGAGGAACGCTGCTTGCCGGAATCCGTGCGGGGGCCGGTGGAGTGCCGGGAGTTGGCGCGGTTGATGGCAGTGCGATCCACGGGACTGTCATGGAGCGGCGTGATTGGTGTGGTTGACATTGGGGAGACCTCGGAACCCGAATAACACGCGGCGGTGTCTGGCGGCGGGCGAGATTGGCTTAAGTTACTGATGGTGTGACGAAGATGGCGTGAGGGAGGGGGTGACTCGGAAGTTAGAGAGGCTTTCCGATAATCCCGAGGGTGTAAAACAGATTGTGTAAACGTGGGTTCTCCATCAGACTTGGAGGAACCAGATGGCAATCGACAAAGAGTTACTGGATCAGCTGCTGCCGAACTACAAAGGGCCGGAAGATCTGATCGGTGAGAACGGGCTGTTGCGGCAGCTGACGAAAGCGTTGATGGAGCGTGCGCTGGAAGCCGAGATGGCCACGCACCTGGGCTATGAGAAGAGCGACCCGAATGAGAAGCCGGACTCTAACCGCCGCAACGGAAAAAGCAAGAAGACCCTGAAGGGCGATTTCGGCGAGTTGGAGATCACCACACCGCGCGATCGGGAAGCGACCTTCGAACCCCGCCTGATAGGCAAAGGCCAAACCCGGATGGCGGGGCTGGACGGCAAGATCATCTCGATGTACGCGCGCGGCATGACGACCCGCGATATCCAGGGCCACCTGGAAGAGTTGTACGGGGTGGAGGTCAGCCCGACGCTGATTTCCAACGTCACCGATGCGGTCTTGGACGAAGTGCGGGCCTGGCAAAACCGGCCGCTGGATGCGGTGTATCCAATCGTGTACTTAGACGCGTTGGTGGTGAAGATGCGCGAGCAAGGACAGGTTGAAAACCGCGCCGTATACGTGGCCATCGGCATCGATATGCAAGGGCACAAAGAAGTGCTGGGCCTATGGACCAGCGCCAATGAAGGCGCCAAGTTCTGGTTGAGTGTCTTGACCGAGTTGAAAAATCGTGGGCTGGAAGATATCTTCATCGCCTGTGTGGATGGATTGAAAGGGTTTCCGCAGGCCATTGAGACGGCGTACCCGAAGACCACCGTGCAACTATGCATCGTGCACCTGGTCAGAGCCAGCCTGCGCTATGTGGCCTGGAAAGACGCCCGGGCGCTGGTGGCCGACCTGAAGCTCATCTACCGCGCGGCCAGCCGCCAAGACGCTGACCGGCAACTGGCTGCGTTCGAAGCCGCCTGGAACGGAAAATACCGCTCGGTCGGCCAACTCTGGCGCCGGCATTGGGAACAGGTAGTGCCTTTCTTCGCATTTCCCGCAGAGATTCGCAAAGTGATCTATACGACCAACGCGGTGGAGTCTCTGAACATGACCCTACGGAAGGTCATTAAAACTCGCGGCTCCTTCCCCAACGAAGAGTCCGCTATTAAACTGCTCTATCTGGCTCTACGAAATGTCGCCAAGAAATGGCATACTATCCAGGGCTGGCCGCAGGCTTTGAATCGCTTCGCGATTCTCTGGGAAGATCGCTTCCCCGAGCACGCCAGGCAATGACTATCCGAGAATCCCGTTTACACAATTTCGTTGACACTACCTAATCCCCCGCTATCCGAGCTTCCCCGCACAACCCCGCTCCCCATTCACGCCACTCCCGCATCGATCTTCCCTTCCCTAGGAACAACATCCACCATCCTGCCTCCAAAATCTCCCTCCGTCCGTGCCACAACCAGATCAGAGGCTTCCACAGTGACAAACCCAACCCCTAATCCCAAATTCCCAATCCCGGAGCAGCGCGCTCGGGCGAACCGCTCGAACGCGCTCCTTTCCACGGGACCACGCACCGATCCCGGCAAACAGCGTTCCTCCCAGAATGCGCTGCGCCACGGCCTGACTGCCACCTGCGCCGTCCTCCCCTCCGAAAACCGAGCCGCCTACGACGCGCATTGTGGCGGCTTCTTCGATGAATACCAACCCGCGACTCCCACCGAGACCCAACTAACCCAGGAACTCGCCGACACCGCCTGGCGCATCAAACGTATTCCGCTACTTGAATCCGAGCTGCTCTCCCAAAACCCCACCCCCCAAACCCTAATCCCGCAGCTCGCCACCCTCGGCCTCCACTACCAGCGCCTCTCCCGCCAATTCCAAAAGACAGTGGATCATCTCCGCGAAATCCAAGCCGAACGCCGCCACCACCAGGAGCGCGATCTCAAGCGCGCCACAGGCCTCCAGGAACTCAATAAACGCAAAGGCATTCCCTACGACCCATCGCAGGATGGGTTCGTTTTTTCAAACCAACAAATCGAAGACTTCGCCCAGCGCCGGATGCGCCTCAACGAATCGCAGGAAACCGAGTATCGGATTTGCCACATGTTCACGCCCGCTCAAGCGGCGGCCGCCCGTACGAAAAGTGCCGCCGGCGCCTCTTTCTGAACCGTGACCGTGATGGAGCAGTCCCATTGTCCCCTACCGCATTGTCGTGTTACAAAGACTATAGCGTTTTTGAATGACACGCCCCAACGGCGACGAAATCCCGAGCATGATGGCCACGCTGGCCTGCTACGAAGGCTTGTTCGGCCCCTACCATCCCCAAACGCTGGCCGTGGCAACCGCATTGGCCGTCGCGCTCTGCGACGCAAACAGACGCGAGGAAGGCAAACAACTGCTCGCGCGCGCCATCGGAGATCTGACCAAGCATCACGGAACTCACCACCCCGTGCGTGTACGCGCGCTGGAGGCTTGGACCGCCATCGTTCACGGCTCTCTGCTACAACAGTGACATGGCACTATCCGCGAGAAACCAACTCCCTGGCAAGGTGAAAGAGATTCAAATCGGCGACATCATGGCCCATGTCGTCGTCAAGGTCGGAGACAATCTGATCGAGAGCGTAATCACGCGCAGCAGCGCGGAAGAGCTCAAATTGAAGAAGGGCGACAAGGTCCGAGTGGTGGTGAAATCCACCGAGGTCATGATCCAGAAGGGCTGAGCGCCGAACCTATTTTTTGAGCAGCTCGGGAAAGCTCTCTCTGGTCTTTTCAGCCTTCGGTTCCGCTACTCCTGCGACATACGGATTCCCTGGATTTCGGCTGCAGTAATTCTGGTGATAATCTTCCCCCGGATAGAAAGCCTTCAGCGGGGTAACCTCGGTCACGATCGGCGACCGGAAGACCTTGGCTTGGTCCAACTGCTTAATGTAAGCTTCCGCGATCTCCTTCTGTTCCGGATCCGAATAAAAAATGGCCGATCGATACTGGGTCCCCACATCGTGCCCTTGGCGATTCAATTGGGTCGGATCGTGCGCCACGCTGAAAAAGATCTTCAACAGTTGCCCGTAGGAAATCTTGCTCGGATCGTAGGTGATCTCGATGGCCTCGGCATGCCCGGTCCTGCCGCCGCAGACGGCATCATAATTCGCGGTGGCCCGATCGCCGCCCGAATACCCGGAAACAACCTTCTCCACACCCTCAATCAGCACGAAGACCCCCTCCGTGCACCAGAAGCAGCCTCCGGCCAAAACCGCAGTCTGTGTCTTGCCGGATGCGCTCTTCGCGTCTATCACCGGATCGGGAAAGTCTGCTGCATGCATCGCTAGTAAAAACGGTACCATCTTTCTTTCTGAAACGTGATATTGTCTGTTCTAGCTGGCAGTATTGTTGAGAGAATCCACCGCTGCCAGCAAAGCAAGGAGCAACCCTATGGCATCTGTATTGTCCTCCCCGTCTGAAAACCAAGTCGCCGTGTCGGCGACTAAACTTCTGATAAACAATCGGTGGGTGAACAGCCTATCTGGCAAGACGTTCGCCACCATCAACCCGACCACCGGCAAAGAAATCTGCCAGGTAGCCGAAGCCGACTCCGCCGACGTTGATCTAGCGGTGAAAGCGGCGCGCGCCGCCTATGACAAAGGCCCATGGCACAAGATGTCCGGGCGCGAACGCGGCCGGCTGTTAACCCGCTTGGCCGATCTGATCGAACAAAACGCCGATGAACTGGCGCGGCTGGAATCTCTCGACAACGGCAAGCCTTACTCGATGGCGAAAGCGGTCGATGTGGCTGCTACCGCCGCCTGCTACCGCTATTTCGCGGGTTGGGCGGATAAAGTGACCGGCAAAACCATCCCGCTCGAAGGCCCGTTCTTCTGCTACACCCGGCACGAAGCCATCGGTGTTTGCGGCCAGATCATCCCTTGGAATTTTCCGATGTTGATGCAAGCCTGGAAGCTGGCGCCGGCGCTCGCGACGGGCAACACTTCGGTGTTGAAACCCGCTGAGCAGACGCCGCTGTCGGCGCTTCGCATCGGCGAGTTGATTCTCGAAGCCGGCTTCCCGGAAGGCGTGGTGAACATTCTTCCCGGCTTTGGCGAGACGGCCGGCGCGGCCATCGCCAACCACATGGACATCGACAAGGTGGCCTTCACCGGTTCCACCGAAGTTGGCCATCTCATCATGCAAGCGGCGGGAAAATCCAACTTGAAACGGGTTTCGTTGGAACTCGGCGGCAAGAGCCCGAACATCGTTTTCGCCGACGCCGACATGGATCAGGCCATCGAAGGTTCGCACATGGGGCTCTTCTTCAACCAGGGCCAGGTGTGTTGCGCCGGGTCCCGCGTGTTCGTTGAAGATAAGGTTTACGACCAGTTCGTGGAGCGGAGCACGGACCGCGCCAACAAGCGCACGGTCGGCGATCCATTCGCTGCCGCTACCGAGCAAGGCCCGCAGGTGGATCAAACGCAGCTCGATCGAGTATTGAGCTATATCGAATCCGGCCAAAGTGAAGGCGCGAAGCTGAATTGCGGCGGCGGACGCGTGGGTGACAAAGGCTATTTCGTGGAGCCCACGGTATTCTCCGACGTTCAGGACAACATGAAGATCGCTCGCGAGGAAATCTTTGGACCGGTGATGAGCATCATCCGCTTCAAGGGCCTCGACGAAGTGATCGATCGCGCGAACAAGACCGTTTACGGTTTGGCCGCCGGCGTCTGGACCAAGGACGTCAGCAAAGCGCTGGCGATCGCCAACAACGTCCGCGCAGGTACGGTCTGGGTGAACTGCTACAACGTGCTCGACACGGCCGCGCCGTTCGGCGGCTTCAAGCAGTCCGGTATCGGACGCGAGCTTGGCGAGTACGGCCTGCAGCAATACACCGAAGTAAAGACAGTAGTCGTAAAGCTCTAACAACACTTTGGAGCAACATACCGGGGCTGGCGCTTGACCGCGTCAGCCCTTTTTAGTCGATACTGACCTTCGAGGCAACCCATGCAAGCAACCCTCACAGACAAACTGCTCGATCCCTCCGTTTGGGAGAAGCGATATTTCGATGGCGCGTGGAAACTGGCGCCTCTGACGATTCCCGTTCGCGAACCCGCCACCGGCATTGAGCTTGGCATCGCGGGCGCCGGTACGGCCGAACTCGCGGTAGAGCTTACCGAGCAAGCGGCCAGCGCACAACCGACATGGGCCGATACTCCGCCCGACGATCGGGCGCGCGTCATGCGCAACGCGGCGCGAGTAATTGAAGACAATTCGCAGGAGATCATGAGCTGGATCATCCGCGAAACCGGCGGCGTTACTGCCAAAGCCGGGTATGAAGTCGCGATGGCCATCGGAGAGCTCTATCATTCGGCCGCGTTGCTCACGCAGCCCATCGGCCAGATTCTGCCGTCCGCCGATATCGAACGCATGAGCCTGGCTCGCCGCGTTCCAGTCGGCGTGGTCAGCGTCATCACTCCCTGGAATGTTCCTCTGGTGCTCTCGATGCGTTCCGTAGCCCCGGCCCTGGCGCTTGGAAACGCCGTCGTACTGAAACCCGATCCGCAAACGCCTGTGTGCGGTGGCTTTGTTTTGGCCCGTATTTTCCAGGAAGCCGGCTTGCCGCCGGGCTTACTCGCCGTTCTGCCGGGTGGCGCCGAAGTCGGCGAAGCGCTGGTCACTGCTCCCGTGGTCCGGTTGGTGACGTTTACTGGTTCGAGCGCAGTTGGACGGCGCGTCGGCGAACTCGCGGGGCGCAACCTTAAGAAAGTCTCGCTCGAACTCGGCGGCAACAGTCCCATGCTGGTGCTCGACGACGCCGATCTCGACGCGGCCAGTTCGTGCGGCGCTTGGGGATCGTTCCTCCATCAAGGCCAAGTCTGCATGGCCACCAGCCGCCACATCGTTCTGCGGAAAGTTGCGGATGCGTACCTGAAGAAACTTGCAGCGCGAGCCGCGGCGCTTCCGGTGGGCGATCCGTTTCGTAACGAAGTCGCGATCGGTCCGCTCATCAATGAGAAGCAACTCAACCGCGTGCATGGAATCGTGACCGATTCGGTGGCCGCGGGCGCGAGCCTGGTCACCGGCGGCACCCACGACGGGCTGTTTTACAAGCCGACCGTTCTCGGCAACGTCGCAACCAAGTCCAGGGCCTTTCAGGAAGAGATCTTTGGACCCGTTGCGCCAGTGACAATCGCCGAAGATGACGATCACGCCATTGAACTGGCAAACCAAACTGGCTACGGCCTGGCAGCTGCGGTGCAAACCGGCTCAGTGGAACGCGGCCTTCGCGTCGCGCGCAAGCTGAAGGCCGGCATGGTTCACATCAACGATCAAACTATTGGCGATCATCCGGGAATCCCAATGGGCGGGATGGGTCAATCCGGCAACGGCGCGCGCTTCGGAAGCACGACCAATTTGGACGAGTTCACCGAGTGGCAATGGGTCACGGTGAGCGGAACTCCAGCGCGTTATCCGTTCTAGTGCTTCGCGGATTCGAATCGAATCTTCGCCAGTGCCGCTGCATCCGTTGGAAGCTCTTTATCGCCGGACGGAAACCCGTTGGAGGCCAGCAGAAATGCCAGAATATCCGCATTCTGTTCACGGCTCAATCGCCCGGGTTGATCGGCGGGCATGGAAGTTTGCATCTTCTCGAACAAGTCTCCGGCAGTCTGTCCGTCCCAATTACCCTTGAACTCGGAGCCGGCGAGTGGGGGCGCTTGGCCGCTGCCATCCAACTTCGCTCCATGGCATGACGCACAATCCTTGTTATATTGCGCCTTGCCCCGATCCGCTTGTTGGCGCGTATATACGCCGTCCCAAACTGACACTGTTTGCTGCGCTTTCAGCGCGAATGTCAGGAATACTAGCCCAATCGCGATTTTCACTCTGATACCATTTTAGGCGAGATGAATTGTTTGAATAGGATCGCGCTTGGATTGCTCGTCGCCGGATCGATCGCCTCTGCGGCGCCCGCTTGCGATCCCGACAATGGTGGAATCACACTTCCCGCGGGGTTTTGTGCGTTGGTCGCAGCGGACGGCTTGGGCGCCGCGCGCCATATGGTGGTTGCCTCGAATGGCGATCTGTACGTCGCGCTCCAAGGTGGACCGAGCGGAGGAGGCGGCGTTGTCGCTTTACGCAGTACCAAGGGCGACGGTCACTTCGATATGAAGGAAACTTTTGGCGAGGGAAGCAGCACCGGCATCGGACTGCGGAACGGTTATCTCTACGTCGCCAAGATGCAATCGGTGGAGCGCTACAAGATGACGCCCGGCCAATTGAAACCGACCGGAACGGTTGAAGTGGTTGTGAGTGGCTTGCCCGGCGAGCGCCAGCATGGCGATAAGGGGCTCGCTTTCGATGGCAAGGGCTCGCTGTACGTCAACGTGGGCGCGCCTTCGAACGCCTGCCAGACCAAGGATCGGCAAGCGAAGTCGCCCGGCCAGGATCCCTGCCCGATCTTGGAGGCTCACGGTGGAATCTGGAAGTTCGACGAGAACAAGCTGGGACAGACCCAGAAAGACGGCGTTCGCTTTGCTACCGGTTTGCGCCAGATGCCGGCCATCACCTGGCACGATGGCGCGTTATACATTGCGATGAACAATCGCGATCAGCTGGACGTGCTTTGGCCCGGGCCAGTTCACCGCGCAGGAAAATGCCGAGCGTCCTGCCGAGCCCCTGTATCGCGCCGTGCAAGGCTCCAACTTCGGCTGGCCATTTTGCTTCTATGACTACGGTCAAAAGAAATTCCTGACCAATCCGGAATACGGCGGAGACGGCAAGAGCTCAGACAATGTGCCGCATTCACGCCTCCAGTAGCGGCTTTCCCCGCGCATTGGGCGCCAGTCGACATCACTTTCTATTCCGGCCAGGAATTTCCGAAGAAGTATCAAGGCGGCGCGTTCATCGCTTTCCACGGTTCCTGGAATCGCGCGCCGATGCCGCAAGAAGGCTATAACGTAACGTTCCAACCGTTCGCGAACGGAAAGCCGTCAGGCAGCTTCGAAGTATTTGCGAGCGGGTTCCCCGGCAAATCTCCGCTAATGAATCCGAACGACGCCGCCGCCCGTGCCGATGGAGTCGCCGAAGCGCCGGATGGATCGCTTTATATTGGCGACAGCCAAAAGGGCAAGATCTGGCACGTGTACTATCGCGGAAAATAGGCTGGCATGTACGATAGCGATCCGGTGGGAGTCTACTTGCATGAAATGGGCAAAGTGCCACCTTTGACTCGCGAGCAGGAGATGGAATGCGTTAGGCACATCCGAGCGCAAGACGCACAGGCGGACAATGCGATGAAGAACCTGGTGGAACCCAACCTGGCGTTAGTGGTCTCCATCGCCCAGAAGCATCCCAGCGATCACGTCCACATCTTGGATTTGATCCAGACAGGCAATATCGCTCTGTTGAACGCAGTCCGAGCCTTCGCCGATGCTCAGGCCGAAGATTTTCCCGCTTTTGCCGCGGCGTACATAGATCGCGCCATCGATCACGCGGTCACCATCCCAAATTGCTGACCACGAAATAAACCACTGGCAGTGCGAATAAACTGCTGTCGACCCGGTCCAGCCAGCCGCCGTGCCCCGGCAGTAGATTGCCGCTGTCCTTCACGCCCGCGCCGCGCTTCATGGCCGATTCGCACAGGTCGCCGAACTGCCCCGCTACGTTTGCGATTACCGTCAGCCCAAGAGCTTCCGCCAGCGGCGCCATCTTCAACAACCACGAAAAGTAAAACGCGCCATAAATCACCGACGCAACGGTCGAAGCGATCGACCCTTCCCACGATTTCGCCGGGCTCACGCTGGGCGCAAGCTTATGCCGTCCAATCATCCGCCCTACATAGAGAGCCGCGATATCGCCAGCCCAGTTCAGCGAGAACGCGAAAAACAGCCAGTATGGATTGATCGCCCGCAGCTCGACAGCACAGCGCAGCGATCCGAATATATACGCCACGCCGAGCAGCAGCGCGGCGGCGTCCGGCAGCGCCTTCGCCATTTCAACCGATCGCAACGCCAGCGCCATGGCAAGAATCGCCACTAAAACGAAAAACGCGCCGTCCTTGCCCGGCAGCAACAGAAGCAACAACCCGGCGGCGTATCCGAACAATCCGGGCTTTGCGATTCCGTGCAATGCCACCAGCTCGCTGTATTCGCGAAAGCAGAGCACCGCTACCACCGCGACGGTGGCAAGAAACGCCCATTGCGGCGCCCAGAGCATTACGTACAAGAAAAATGGAATGAGGACAAGCGCCGTGACGACGCGCTTCATCGCGCCAGCGTGCCCACTTCAATCCACTGGTCGTCGGCGGGGCCGGCCGGACTTAAGCCGCCGAAACGGCGGTCGCGTTTCTGATAATCCAAAATCGCGTGCAGCAGATCCGCGGGCCGAAAATCGGGCCACAGAGTTTCCGTAACGTATAACTCGGCATAAGCGATCTGCCAAAGCAGGAAATTGCTGATGCGCATTTCGCCGGATGTGCGGATCAAAAGATCAGGATCGGGCAGTCCCGCCGTGTAAAGCCGCGAGGCGATGGCCTGCTCGTCGATGTGCAATTCGTGCAGCCGGCCTTCCAGGCGCGCATCCTCAACGATGGCATTCACCGCATCCACCAACTCGGCACGGCCGCTGTAATTAATCGCGACATTTAGCCGCATGCCATTATTGTTGGCCGTGGCTTCAATGGCGGATTCCAGTTCTTGCCGCACTTGCCCGGGAAGTTGGTCCATGCGGCCCATGCACGTAAATCGGATTCCGTTGCGCAGGATCTCTGGCAGCTCACGGCTCAAATAGAGCCGCAGCAGACGCCATAGCGTGTCTACTTCGGCGCGAGGCCGCTTCCAGTTTTCAGCCGAGAACGCGTACAGCGTCAAAGCTTGGATTCCCAGCCGCGTGCAGGTTTCCACAGTGGTCCGAACCGGTTCGACTCCCGCCTTGTGACCGGCCGCGCGCGGAAGGCCGCGGCGTCGGGCCCAGCGCCCGTTGCCATCCATAATGATTGCAATGTGGGCCGGTAAACGACTGGGATCAATGGAGTTGGCAAGGACCCAATCCTTACTTCCGGGCTTGAGCACCTCCAACAGTTCTTTCATTTGAACCAAACTGCTATGGTACACCGGATCGGCGTTCCGCTTCAGCTACTGCTGTACGGGAATGGTGGCGGAAGGCGTCTGGACGTTGCCGATTGAAACTGTCACGGGGATGTCGCCATTCGGCGTCGACGCCGGAATACGGACGTTCAATTGATACAGTCCGCTGATGGATCCGGGAGTGAGGCCGGCGTAAAGAACATCGCTGGACGCCAAAGTCGTAGTTCCGATCGTGACTGTGATCGGGTTCGTTACCGGCGTCTGCCCGGTAGCCAATTGTCCGGCCGGAACTGAAGGAGTGGTGTCGCCAAACCCGGTGCCGTACAGCGCAACGATGTCGCCGGGCTTGGCGGGCGAAGCGCCGGGCACGACGTTCGGATTCGCGACAATCTTCCCGGTTACGGCTTCCTCAGCGGCAATACTCGTGGAATTTCCGAACAAGAAGAACCCGGGCGCGAACGCCTGCAGCGTATTGAATGTACCCATGGAGCTCATAACCGCGTTGCCTAAGCCGGGATTCAGAACCACGGTGATTTCCACCGGCCCCGTGCCAACAAATTCGGGCATCTGGGCGTTGATTTGATTTGAGTTTACGAACGTGATCGGCAAAAAGACGGGCTGGGCAAGACCCGGCCCGTTGACTTGCACGCCCAAACACCCTAACTCCGTCGGAAAAGCTCCATCCACGAAATCACCCAAGCCGGCCGAGCGCGATCTCCCGGAGGTCTGGAAGCCCGAGCCGAAAATGGTGACCATTTCGTTGGATGAAAACTGCGTCTGGAAGGACGCCCCGTTCGAGACGCTCTGCAGAACTGGCGCTTTCGTGAAATCGCACCCGCCGGCGTTGCTGATGGTCGTGAGGGAGGTGTAGACGCGGTCGCCCTGCGGGGTTCCATCGTTGTTCGCGGCCACGGCCGACACATAGACATGCAAACGGCCGATCTCCTGGCTGGGCGGCGTCCACTGAACGTCGAATTCGTAGGCGGTCCCGGCATCGCCAGTCGGGGCATTGAGATGCTCGGCGAACTGCCGCGCGATGGTCCCGTTGCAGGGCCCTTGCGAGCCGAACTGCGACCCGTCGTCACAAGCCACTTGCGTAGTAGTTGGGTCGATTACTGTGAAAATACCCGATGACAGCGTTTCATCACTCTGCTCGCGAATCGTGATTTGAAAGCCCCAGCGCGACGCATTAGGATTCTGTACGGTGATGCGAATGGTTTGCTGCTGGCTGGGAATGTAGTCCATCATATTGACCGTCAGCGACCCGGTCTTGTCGGTATTGGCAGCACCAAAGCTGTTGTGGCAGGTGCTGCAGTCTTGCCCGCCATGATCGGCGGGCGCGCCCGTGAATCCGAGGCTCGGAATCTTGCTCTCAGCAAAAAGAAGGGCTGGTGCAACAACCAGCAGCGGTAGCAATTGCAAACGGATCATCTTAGACATGAGACTTCCATATCGGCAAAAAGTTACGCGATGTTATTTACCGATTTATGGTGCAGAGCCAACGCTTTCTTGGCGGTAGTACTTACAGGCATATCCGGGAGACTACTCTTTTCCAGCCATCGAAAGCCGTTTGGACGGGCCCGGACAGTCGCTCCGCAAACTTCTACTAGGTAGGTGGTATTTACGATGGTGTGCCGAAAAACCCCCGCATGATGCACCACCCTCGCTTCGGGCAGCTGGCCGCTTTCAGGAAGCTCCCAAAAATCGGCCAAAAGTGAGCTTTCCGCCGGCCGCTGCCAGAAAAGGATCTTCCCCGCTCTTTCAATAATCAACAGCTTCTTCCCGCGCTGATTGGCGCTGGTCCGCGCGGCCTTTACGGGCAATTGATTTTCCAGTCCCTGTTTCCGCGCCTCGCAGTACAGCCGAACTGGACAGCGCTCGCATTGCGGCCGCTTGGGAACGCAAATCGTCGCGCCTAACTCCATCAGCGCCTGATTGAATTCTCCCGGCCGTTTGCGATCCAGCAATCTTTCGGCGAAAGCCCGCAATCGCTTCCGAACAGTCTCCGATTTGATGTCGCCTGGTTCCGGCATCAGGCGGCTCAACACCCGGGCGACATTTCCATCCAGCACCGCGTGCGGCAACCCGAAGGCGATGCTGGCCACCGCGGCGGCCGTATAATCGCCCACGCCTGGCAGCTCCCGCAGCGACGAAAAATCCCGGGGAAAATCCCCACGTTGCGCGATATCCTTCGCCGCCTTTTGCAGGTTGCGCGCGCGCGAGTAATACCCCAATCCGGCCCAGGCTGCCAGCAAATCCTGCTCCCCGGCTTCGGCCAAGGCTGTTACGTCCGGGAATCGTCCCAGAAATCGAGCGTAATAGGGAATCACCGCTGCCACGCGCGTCTGCTGCAGCATGATCTCGGAAACCCAAATCCGATAAGGATCTCCGGTTTTCCGCCACGGCAGATCGCGTTTGTGCTTGCGATACCACGCCAGGAGGCGCCGGCGTAATGCGGCCAATTCGGGCCTTGGGCTCCGCCTCCGTTTGGTGAACCATCTGGGAACGAGTATACTGTCACCAGATTTCCGTGAGCGGGCGTATTCTTCGCAGATATCTTTGGAGCGGCTTTGTCCTGCTGGCGGTTTCGCTGGGCGCGATGGTTTTCTTCGTGGCCGGGCACAACGCCACCAACGGGGATGATTTGTGGCCGCCACTGGCTGGCATAGCGCTGCTGCTCCTGGTGGCGGCCGGCATTCTGTCGTTTTTCTTCGCCCGGTCCTTTGCCCACCGCCTGGGGCAGATTCAGGCCTACGCGGAACGCCTGCTCGATCCGCCGGTTCTCGAGCAAGAGTTGCCCTCCGGAGATGACGATCTGGGTCTACTGGCGCGTTCCCTGCAACGAACCGCGCCGCGCATCCGCGAACTAGTGGAGAGCCTCAAACTGGAGAGCGGCCGCCGCGAAGCGATTCTGGTCAGCATGCTGGAGGGCGTTCTGGCCGTCGACAAGGACCTGCGCGTTACCTTCTGCAATCATTCCTTTGGCCGCGCGCTGGGCGCGCGCCTTCCAGTGATTCCCGGTATTTCCCTGGCCGAACTGGTGCGCGATCCCGGGTTGCGCGAGATCATGACCAAGGTGCTGGCGACCGGGGACCGGGTGGAACAGCGGCTCACTCTGCCGGCCGCCGGCGCACACTCCTTCGAGGTGCTGGCCGGACCGCTGGGAGGGCCACCCTCGCGCGGGGCGCTGGCGATTTTACACGACGTCACCGAGCTGGAGCGCCTGGAGCGGGTGCGCAAAGATTTTGTCGCGAACGTGTCGCACGAGCTGCGAACTCCGCTCACCGCCATCCGTGGCTATGCCGAAACGCTACTCGACGGCGCATTGGAAGATCTGCAGAACAACCGGCGCTTCGTCGAGATCATTCTGGCGCAAGCCACGCGGCTGAGCAACATCGCCGCAGACCTGTTGTCGCTCTCTGAACTAGAGTCCAGCGGAGCCACGGCGCCGCCCCACCCCGTCTCCATTCGCGCCGCGCTGGAATCCGCGCTTCGCACCGTGGAATCCGCCGCGCGTCTGCAAGGCGTTAAGCTGCTGTGCGAAAAACTGGAAGATGTCAGGGTCATCGGCCAGGAACTCCGGCTGGAGCAGATTTTCGTTAACCTGCTCGACAACGCAGTCAAGTTCAACCGGCCGAACGGCGAAGTGCAGATTGAAATGCGAGCCAGGAACGGCAGGGTGAATATCCTGATCGGAGACACCGGCATCGGGATCCCGTCCGAGGATCTGCCGCGCGTCTTCGAGCGTTTCTATCGCGTCGACAAAGCGCGCTCCCGCGCCATGGGCGGCACCGGCCTGGGGCTATCCATCGTCAAGCACGCCGTCGAGCAGATGGGCGGAACCATCAAGGTGGAAAGCCGCCTGGGCGAAGGCTCTGAGTTCACGATCGAGCTGCCCACGCTCTAATCTAACGTTGTAACCGGATATTAACTTGATCGTCATTTATCGCTAACGCCATCCCGTTATCCTCCGTAAGGCGGTTAAGGAACACCACCCGCTTCGCTTTGGAAAACGAATCTTGAAAACCCTATCTGGGATGGAGACGATGAAAGCAAAAACGCTTGGAAATGTGATTTGCTCCGCGGTTTTTTTGACCGCGTCGCTGTGGGGACAAACGGCGGCGCAGAGTCCCGCCAATAGCCAACAGGATCCAAACAGTCAGACGATGGATACGCTGAAGGCAATCCTGGCCGCGCAACAGAAGCAGATCGACCAGTTGAAGCTGGCGCTGGAAGACCAGAAGAAGCTCATTGAAAGAGTGGCCAATGCCGCGCCGGTGCAGCCGGGTCAGGACACTTTCGCTTTGCCGCGCAATAAGGCGCTCGGGGAGGTGGCCAGCGCAACGCCGATCATTCCCTCCATCGCGCCGGTCGCTAAGCCGGTGTTGAGCGGGCAGCCCGCATCCTCGTCCGGCAATCCTTGCGACGGCCCTCCGGACACCAATGCCGTGCCGCCTTATCTGCGATTTGGCAGCGTTTGTATTACTCCGGTCGGGTTCATGGATTTAACGTTCGTGTGGCGCGATAAGAACGCCGCTTCAGGTATCGGCAGCAGTTTCGGCAGCGTCCCTTACAACAACGTAGTCAACGGAAAGCTTTCCGAATCCCGCTTTAGCCCACAGAACTCCCGCATTGGCTTCCGCATTGACGGAGATTGGAAGGGCGCTCACTTTATCGGTTACAACGAATTCGACTTCTTAGGCCAAAGCGGTTCAACCGGAATCACCGTCACGAATGGCGCGTTCGTTCCCCGCCTGCGCCTTTATTGGGTGGACGTGAGGAAGGGCGGTTTCGAGTTTCTGGCTGGCCAAAGCTGGAGCATGATGACGCCGAACCGCGTGGGAATCTCCCCGCTCCCGGGCGACCTGTTCTATTCGCAAGTCATCGACGTGAATTACATGGCGGGCTTGACCTGGACCCGTCAGCCTGGCGTGCGGGTCCTTTATCATGCCGGCGAAAAGGTGACGATGGGCCTCTCCATTGAGAACCCCGACCAGTATATCGGCGGTTCCGGAGGCGGCTCCGCCATCGTCCTGCCTGCGGCATATACCGGGCTGTCCGGTACCCAGCTTGACCAGGCTAACCTGGTGAATGCGGCGCCCCAGCTCACGCCGGACTTCATCGCCAAGGTCGCCTTCGATCCCAGTTCGCGGTTTCACGCCGAAGTCGGCGGCATCGTGAGTACCATCAAAATCATAAACACTGCTAACTTGTCGCTGGGCCAAACCAGCACCAAGACGGGCGGCGGCATCCTGTTCGGAATGAACGGGGAGATTTTCAAGGGCTTCCGCTTGATCACCACCAACTTCTGGAGCGATGGTGAAGGGCGTTACCTGTTTGGACAGGCTCCCGATGTCCTAGTGAACGCCAATGCCACATTGGCCACGCTTCACTCCGGCGGCACGGTGGATGGCTTCGAGGCCAGAATGGGTAAGTTCCTGCTGTACGCCTACTACGGCGGCATCTACATCGGGCGCGACACCGTGATCGACGCCAACGGCAAGCCCGTCGGTTACGGCTACACGGGTTCATCGAACAGCCAGAACCGCACCGTTCAGGAAATCACCTTCGGGTTCAACGAGACCATTTGGGCCAATCCGCGCTATGGCGCTATCAATTTCATGGGAGAGTACGAATATCTGACCCGCAACCCGTGGTACGTCGCGCTGAATGCTCCGGATAAAACTCACGACAACACGATCTACTTCAACGTACGGTACACGCTGCCTGGCAGCATGCCAAAATTCTAGTAGGCCAATTAACAAAACGGGGCGGTGCGAGCCGCCCCCGCTAACAGACAGGACGGGGGATTCATGAATAAGCAGATTCTTGGGATTACATTATTGGCCAGCGTCACAGCACTGGGTGTGCCGGCCGAAACCATCAACGCGGCGGGTGCAACCTTCCCCGCCCCCATTTATCAAAAATGGTTTGAAGACTTCCACAAGGCGCATCCGGATGTACAGATTAACTACCAATCCATCGGTTCGGGCGGTGGAATCCGCCAGCTCACCGAAGGCACGGTGGACTTCGGCGCTTCCGACATGCCCATGACCGACGAGCAACTGTCGAAGGTCACCAAATACAAAGTGCTGCATTTTCCGACTGTACTGGGCGGCTTGGTGCCAACCTACAACGTTCCGGGCGCGCAGTCGATGAAATTCTCCGGCCCCACGTTGGCCGGCATTTATCTGGGAACCATTAAAAAGTGGAACGATGCGGCGCTGAAGGCTGACAATCCGGGCGTAAACCTTCCGAATGAAGACATCACCGTGGTCCATCGTTCGGACGGCAGCGGTACCAGCTTCGTGTGGACCGATTACCTTTCGAAGGTGAGTCCGGAATGGAAATCGAAAGTCGGCGCCAACACTTCCGTGAATTGGCCGGTTGGATTGGGAGGCAAGGGCAATGAAGGCGTGGCTGGCTTGGTAAAACAGACGCCCAATTCTATAGGCTACGTCGAACTGATCTTTGCGGCCCAGAACAAAATGGAATACGGCTCCGTCAAGAATGCCGCGGGCAACTTCGTCAAGGCCGAGGCCGCCACGGTCACCGAAGCAGCCGCGGGCGCCGCGAAGGAAATGCCGGCCGACTTCCGCGTCTCCATCACCAATGCTCCCGGTAAAAATGCTTACCCGATTTCAAGTTTCACCTGGCTGCTCATCCCCGACAAAATCAGCGACGCCACCAAGAAAAAGTCAATCACTGACTTTCTGCAGTGGATGATGACCACTGGACAGGGAAATGCGGAAGGCATGGACTACGCGCCGCTGCCTAAGCCGATAATCGCTAAGGAACAGAAGCAGATCGCTCTGATAAAGTAATAAGTCCTGACATGGGAACAGTCGTTGTCACCGCGCCTCCGCAATCAGGTTCGCGCAAGCTTACGAAATTTTGGCGTGACGGGGATCAGATTACTCACCTCGTCACGTTCCTCTTTGCGGGCAGTGTGTTACTGGTCACGGTATTTCTGGTGTATGAACTCTGGATTCACTCTGGTCCGTCGCGCGCTAAGTTCGGCTTCGGCTTTCTGACGGGAAAAACCTGGGATCCGGTCGCGGAGCAATTCGGCGCGCTCCCGTTCATTTATGGAACGATTCTGACATCATTCCTGGCCCTGTTGATTTCCGTTCCGTTGGGCGTGGGGGCGGCCATCTTCCTTTCCGAGTTGGCGCCGCCGAAACTCTCCAATATCTGCACCTTCCTGGTGGAGTTACTGGCTGCGGTGCCCAGCGTGATTCTCGGCCTATTAGCGATCTTTACTCTAGTCCCGCTGATGCGACAGTACATCGAGCCATTGCTCAAGAAAACGCTTGGTTTTCTGCCCTTGTTCCAGGGCCCAGCCTACGGGGTGGGCTATCTGACAGCTGGCATCGCTTTGGCGATCATGACATTCCCCTTCGTTATTTCGATCTCACGGGAGTCGTTGCTGGCCGTTCCCCGTGAACAACGCGAAGCTGCTCTGGCTCTGGGAGCCACCAAGTGGGAATCGACCTGGCAGGTGGTGGTGCCCTTCGCGCGGCTAGGCATCATTGGATCGGTCTTCCTGGCGCTGGCGCGCGCACTGGGAGAGACCATGGCCGTCACCATGGTGATCGGCAACGATACCAGCATCCACACTTCACTGCTTTCGCCGGGCTACACGATCGCAGCCGTTATCGCCAACGAGTTCACCGAAGCCACCGGCGATGTTTATCTCAGCGCCCTGGTCGAGCTTGGGTTGGTACTGTTCGCTCTTACCATGGTCATCAACGCAGCTGCGCAGTTGTTAATTATCGCGACCACCAGGAGAGGATCCAGGGTGGACTAGTGGATCGAATCGCGCGTCGCAACATCGTGAACAACGTGATGCTGACGGTGACAGGCATCTGCACCGTGCTCACCGTGTCGACCCTGTTTGTGGTCCTGGGCTTCCTGGTCGTCAATGGCTGGCGATCTTTGGATTGGGACTTCTTCACCAAGCTGCCGTTGTCCGCGGGCGAAACCGGCGGAGGCATGGCCAACGCCATCGTCGGCAGTGGCATAGTGATCTTGATCGCCTCGGTGATCGGTATTCCGGTAGGATTCCTGGGCGGTATTTACCTGGCCGAGTTCGGTGGGAAAACGTTTGCGATGTTCGTCCGTTACACAGCGGATTTGCTGAACGGCGTGCCCTCCATCGTCATCGGAATCTTCGCCTGGACCGTCATCGTCGTGCCCATGCACCATTTCTCAGCTTGGGCCGGAGGGTTTGCCTTGAGCCTGATGATGATTCCCATTGGGCTGCGCGCCACCGAGCAATTCTTACGCGGCGTGCCTAATTCGCTGCGCGAAGGCTCACTCGCGTTAGGCGCCAGCAAAACCCGGACCATCCTGTCGGTGATCGTGCCCGCGGCCAAACAAGGCATCTTGACAGGCTTGATCCTGGGGGTGGCCCGAGTTGCGGGAGAAACCGCGCCCTTGCTCTTTACCAGCTTCAACAATCAGTTTTGGGCGGCCAAGCTGGGCGAACCAACGGCCTCACTTCCCGTCATGATCTACACCCATGCCATCTCGGCGTACGACGACTGGCATCGCCAAGCCTGGGCCGCTGGCCTGGTTCTGCTGGTGCTGGTCCTGATCGCCAACATTGCATCGCGTTGGGTGCTTTCTCGCGGAGCATCCGCTCAAAGGGGGTAGTAACCTGAATATGGGAGCCATGCCGGAATCTGCAAAAATGAGCGAAATCAGCGCCCCTCCATCCGCGCCCGCCGGCGTGCAGCCCGAGGTAGCAGCGAGGCCAAAACTGCAGGCCGTGAATCTCAACTTTTTCTACGGCGCTTTTCACGCCTTGCACAATATCAACCTGGAAGTTCCCGAAAAGCGCATCACCGCGCTCATCGGACCCTCCGGTTGCGGGAAGTCCACCTTCCTGCGGACTCTGAACCGCATCAACGAGACCGTCAAAGAGCGCGCGCTATGATGGCCAGGTCTTGCTGGATGGCGAGAACGTGCTCGATCAGGACGTCACCAAGCTACGGCGCCGGGTGGGCATGGTGTTTCAACGCCCGAACCCGTTTCCGAAATCGATCTTCGATAACATCGCCTACGGCGTAAAGGTCAACGGGCTGAAAGCCGGCCGGTCGCTTCCCGATATTGTCGAACACAGCCTGAAGCGCGCCGCGCTGTGGGATGAAGTGAAAGACAAGCTGCACCAATCGGCCTACGGATTATCCGGCGGACAGCAGCAGCGTTTGTGCATCGCGCGCGCCCTGGCGGTGGACCCGGAAGTCTTATTGTTGGACGAACCTTGCTCGGCGCTGGATCCCATTGCCACTTCCAAGATCGAGGATTTGTTGTTCGCTCTGAAGGACCAGTGCACCCAGGTGATCGTTACGCACAACATGCAGCAAGCCGCGCGCGTGGCGGAGTTCACTGGCTTCTTTTTGCTCGGCAACCTCATCGAATTCGATAGGACCGAGGTCATTTTCAAGCGTCCTTCCAAACGAGAGACGGAAGACTACATCACGGGACGGTTTGGGTGATGGGGGCTGGAGCGCACAGCGCGGGACGCGCCCAGCATAGCGAACAGAATGACCGCGCCCCGCTGCGTTGTGCGCGGTATTGGATGAGGAGCTATTAGTGATTCATTTCAGAGAAGAACTCGACGAAATGCAGAACCGCTTGCTGGAGATGGCGGGGCTGGTTGAATCGGCTATCCATCAAAGTGTCGCGGCCCTCGTGCTACGCGACGAACAATCCGCCAAAGAGGTGCTATGGAAAGAGGCGCTGATCAATCAAAAGGACATTGAGATTGACGAGTACGCCACGCGCTTGCTGGCGCTCTATCAGCCCATGGCCCGCGACATGCGCTTTCTTACGGCTGTGATCAAGATTAATGGCGACCTGGAGCGCATGGGTGACCTGGCGGTAAATATCACGCAGCGGGCTTTGTCGCTGATGCGGGAGTCGCCGGTTCGTCCGCTGATCGATATTCCGAAAATGGCCAGCTTGGCTGAGGAAATGGTGCGCAAGAGTTTGGATGCGCTGGTTAAGCGCGACGAAGAGCTGGCCCGCAACGTCCTTACCTCGGATGACGAAGTGGACCGCCTGCGCGACGCCGTTTATAAGGAACTGGTGACGTTCATGCAGGAACAGAGCACCACCATCCCGAGGGCCGTGGATCTGATGTTCATCGCCCACAACCTGGAGCGCATCGCCGACCACGCCACCAACATCGCCGAAGATGTTCTGTTCCTGGTGAAGGGAATCGACGTCCGGCATCACGCCGAAGTGCGCGAGCACAACCTGCTTGCGAAGCCCTAGCCGCAAGACTGCCCTGCGGGCCGTTTACAATGGATGGTTTGGAACCCGTCTCTCACTACTACTATTCCCATCGTTTGAAGCTGCAGTTCTGGGATTGGGGACAAGACGGCAAGCCGGTGTTGCTGCTGGTGCACGGCGGCCTGGATCACGCCCGCAATTGGGATTGGGTGGCGCGCTCCCTGCGCGAGCACTTTCACGTTTACGCGATGGACCTGCGCGGGCACGGTAACAGCGCCTGGGCGCCCGGAGCCAGCTATAGCATCCCCGAACATGTGCTGGATATCGCGACTCTGGTAGATTTACTCAGCGGAGGGGCGCTTGGTGGCGGCCCTATCTATATGATTGGCCACTCGCTTGGCGGCATCCTGACTCTGCTCTACGCGGGCGCGTATCCGGACCGTGTGCGCAAGGTGATTGCCATCGAAGGACTGGGATTTCCCGCTTCGCACCGCATTCACAAACCCCCGGCCGACCGGCTGCGCTCTTGGATTGAAGACGTGCGCAAGCTGGATCGCCCGGAGCCCCGCAGCTACCCCAACCTGGAAGCCGCCGCTGCCCGCATGAAGGAGGCGAATCCGCATCTCTCCGATGAAGTGGCGCGACACCTGACGCTGCACGGAACGAACTGGAATGCCGACGGCTCATTGAGCTGGAAATTCGATAACTATGTCCGCAGCCTGCCGCCCTTCGGCCACAGCATCGAGGACTTGCGCGCCACGTTCTCCCGAATCACCTGCCCCGTCCTGCTTTTTTGGGGAGTCGAAAGCTGGCTGCCCGACCCGGATACCGACGACCGCCCCTCGGCCATTAAGAATCATCGCGTGATCAAGGTTCCCGGCGCCGGGCATTGGGTCCACCATGATCGCCTGGATCTGTTCCTGGAAGAGTCCACGCGTTTTTTGGTCGAGAAGTAAGAATCCCGTGAAACAAAAACCTTCCGTGTGCTTCAATACTGAAGGGGGATTCTCCATGCGAGATCGATCCTGGTTCTTGAGCCTGTTGCTCTTTGCCCTCGCGCTTCCGGTCCTGGCCGACTTCCAGACCGGGCTAGATGCGTACAACAAGGGTGATTACGTCGCCGCCGTGGCGGAATGGCGTCCGCTCGCGGAAGAGGGGGATCCTATCGCGCAATTTAACCTCGGGCTGCTGTTCCTGGATGGTCATGGCGTCCCGCAAAGCGACGTCGAAGCCGTTAATTGGTTCCGGCGAGCCGCGGAGCAAGACTATGCCCAAGCCCAGCACAACCTGGGCGCCATGTACGCCAAGGGCCGAGGTGTGAAAAATGACTTGGTGCAGGCTTACAAGTGGCTGAACCTTTGCGCGGCCAAGGGTAACAGCGGATGCGTCACGCAACGCGATCTGATCGCCAAAAAGCTCAAGCCCGGACAAGTGGCTGAAGGCCAACGGCTGGCAACCCAGTTCCAACCTCGGCTGGAAACCGCGAAGCAGTAACGGCCGGGCTGCGTGCTCGCTATTTCACTTCCGTAGGCCGAACCACGGTAATTTCAACGGGCAATTGAGGGTCAAAAGTCTGAATCGCACCAACCAACACATTGGTATCGACTGCGATCATCGATACCAGTTCTCGCGCCGCATTACCCCTTCACCAACTCCGGGCGGAACGGGAACGGTATCGAACAGATCATCGATAGCCCGGTCCAGAGCTTCCCCTTCATTTGGCATTGACTGAATCATTTTCACTGATTCCGTGGCAGCAGCTTGAGTCGCGATGATAGTTCGGAGAAAGGCATCCAGTGAGAGTCCGCGAGCTTGTGCCTGAACCAATAGGTTCGCCTCTGTTTCGGGTGGTAGCTCAAGTATTATCTTCATCGCCGCCTTCTTCATCCTACGTCCTCCTCCGCAGCCTGCACTTGACGCACCCAGTATCCTAGAATCATGGCCTTTCATCTGGGCGTCGATTATCGCCCGCGCGGCGATCAGGCCGCCGCCATCGATCAACTCTTCCGCGGGCTGCTGGACGGCGAAAAGCATCAGGTCCTGCTGGGCGTCACCGGCTCCGGCAAGACCTTCACCATGGCCAAGCTGATCGAGAAGACCGGCCGCCCGGCGCTGGTCCTGGCGCACAACAAGACGCTCGCCGCGCAGCTCTATCACGAGTTCAAAACCTTTTTCCCCGGCAACGCCGTCGAGTATTTCGTCAGCTATTACGATTACTATCAGCCGGAAGCCTACATCCCGTCGGGCGACGTCTACATCGAAAAAGAAGCCACCATCAACGACGAGCTGGACAAGCTGCGCCTCTCCGCCACGCGGTCGCTGTTCGAGCGCCGCGACTGCGTGATCGTCGCCAGCGTCAGCTGCATCTACGGCCTCGGCTCGCCCGAAGCCTACTACGGCATGCTGCTGATGCTCGAAAAGGGCCAGAAGATCTCGCGCCAAGCAGATCCTCACGCGGCTGGTCGAAATCCTCTACGAGCGCAACGATGGCGATTTCACGCGCGGAACGTTCCGCGTGCGCGGCGACGTGATCGAGGTCTTTCCCACCTACGACGACAACGCCTATCGCATCGAGATGTGGGGCGACGAGGTCGAGAGCTCTCGCCAGATCGATCCGCTGCTCGGCCAGGTAAGCCAAACCTACCTGCGCCTGCCCATCTATCCCAAGACGCATTACGTGATGTCGCCCGAGAGCCGCGAGAGCGCGCATCGAATAGCATCGAGACGGAGCTGGAATGGTGGCGACAGGAACTGGAAAAGGGCAGGGCAAGCTGGTCGAAGCGCAGCGGCTGCACCAGCGCACCATGTTCGATCTCGAAATGATGAAGAGATCGGCTATTGCCACGGCATCGAGAATTATTCGCGCCATTTTTCCGGCCGCCTGCCGGGCGAAGCGCCGCCCACGCTGCTCGATTATCTGCCCAACGATCATCTGATGTTCCTCGACGAAAGCCATCAGACCATTCCGCAATTGCACGGCATGTATCATGGCGACCGCTCGCGCAAAGAGGTGCTGGTCGCGCACGGCTTCCGCCTGCCCAGCGCGCTGGATAACCGGCCGCTGACTTTCGAGGAGTTCGAGCACCGCGTCAATCAGGTGGTCTATGTTTCGGCCACGCCCGGGCCCTTATGAACTGACCAAATCGGCCGGCGTGGTGGTGGAGCAGATCATCCGGCCCACCGGCCTGGTCGATCCGGAGATCGAAGATCCGCCCCATCAAAGGCCAGGTGGACGATCTGCTGCACGAGATCCGCCAGCGCGCGGCGAACTGAACCAGCGCGTGCTGGTCACCACGCTGACCAAGCGCATGGCCGAGGATCTTTCCGAGTACTACGCCGAAGTCGGCGTGAAGTGCAACTACCTGCATTCGGAAGTCAGCACGCTCGACCGCATGAAAATCCTGCGCGATCTGCGGCGCGGCGAGCACGACGTCCTGGTCGGCATCAACCTGCTGCGCGAAGGTCTGGATCTGCCGGAGGTTTCGCTGGTGGCGATTCTCGATGCCGATAAAGAAGGCTTCCTGCGATCCACCGGATCGCTGATCCAGACCATGGGCCGCGCCGCGCGGCATCTGGAAGGCCGCGCGATCCTCTACGCCGACGTGATGACCGACAGCATGAAGCGCGCCATCGGCGAAACCAACCGCCGCCGCGCCATCCAGCTGCAATACAACGAAGAGAACGACATCACGCCGCAATCCATCATCAAGCCCATCGACATGAGCCTGGTGCGATCGCCGAAGGCGACTACGTCACCGTGCCGGTGGAGCCCGAAGATCCCGCCGAAGAGCTGACGCCGGAGCAACGCGAGAAATTCATCGGCGGAGCTGGAAGAAAGCATGCGCGATGCCGCCAAAAGATTCGAGTTCGAAAAAGCCGCGCAGCTTCGCGATCGCATAAAAGTGCTAAAATCGCTCGGAATTCATGAAGAAAGCCCAGTCGGTGGGCCTGATCGGCACGGGTAGCCTCACTGACTCTCCGCTGACGCGCTTTTGGTGGCTATCCGAGCGCCTTGGCCCCGTGAAATCGGCCTCCTATCGCGTAGCCAGCCGCATTGCCAACATGCTGCAGGCCGGCCATCCTGTCAAGGATTACGCTGGAATTTGAATCCTGCGCTCTGATTCTGGTTTGCGTGCCGGACGAAAAGATATCGCAAGTCGGTATCCGAAATGCTGTCGTCCGGAATCTCCTGGCGCGGTAAAGCCGTGGTGTTGTGCAGCACCTGGATGGATAGCGGCGCGCTGCGTGATCTTTCCGCGCACGGCGCCTCCGTTGGATCCATCAGCCCGATTCCCGGCTTCGACGATCAACGATATTTGGTGGAAGGCGATGGCGTGGCCATCCGCGAGTCAAAACGCCTGCTGGAGAATCGCGACCGTCGCATCGTGGCCATTGAGCGTCCTTTGAAGCCGTTCTATCTGGCGGCTCTCACCTGCACCGGCCCCCTGCTGTTCGGACTGGTCCGCGTCGCGTTCGAATCGTTGCATCACGCCGGAATTCCGCCTGGGATTTCAGCCACCTTGCTGGAACGCCAGCTCACGCGCACGCTTCGTTCGTTTTTGAAGGGCGGCAGGCGCGCCTACAGCCAACCGCGCGAGTTCCCAGGACAACTGCGCGCGCTGTCCTCGGTCTCCCCAGAGCTGGCGAATTACTTCGACCAGAACTGCCGCCTGGCATCGCGGCTGATGGAGAGCCGCTTCTGATAAAATTAGCGCCGGGAGAAAAACATGGAACGACGTGAATTGTTGAGTCTCGGCGGAATCGCGGCCATCGCGGGCTTAGTTGGGACAGCCACCGATGCAGCCGCGCAGGAAGGCAAGCGGGTGCTGCGCATTTATACGGACGCGGATGGCAGTACCCAAATCCAGGAGCTGCCCATCGCCACCAAGCCCGGCCGAACTCGGAGGACCGGGATCGCGCACGTCACCGAATTCTCGTACGCGGAATATACTTCCAGCACCGTTGAAGATTGGCATAACGCCCCGGGGCGCCAGTTCTCCATCTCGCTTTCCGGCGAAATCGAGGTCGAAGTCTCGGGCGGCAAAAAGCATGCCATCCACACCGGCGACATCGTTTTCCTCGAAGACTTGAAAGGCAAAGGTCACATCACGCGCATACTGTCGCCGGTGACCAATGTCTTCATTCGCGTGGCCGACGGATTCGATGTGGTGGCCTGGTCGCGCGGCGAAGCTTGACACGCTTTGCGCGCATCGGCGTCGCGCTTTCCAATTGGAGCGAGCGCTGGTTCCCCGACCCGCTCGTATTCGCTCTCGCTGGTATTGTTGTCGTATTCCTGATCGGAGTCGCCGCCGGTGAAAGGCCCGCGGACTTGGCCATCCAAGGCGGCAAAAGCTTTTGGTCGCTGATCCCCTTCACCATGCAGATGGTGATGATCATCGTCGGCGGTTACGTGGTAGCGTCCACTCCGCTGGTCCAGCGTGGCATGGAAAAGCTGGCGGATGTTCCGCAGACTCCTCGCCAGGCCATCGCGCTGGTCGCGCTCTTCTCCTATGTTGTCGGTCTTATTTCCTGGGGCATGAGTCCCATCATCAGCGGACTCCTGGTCCGTCAACTCACCCAGCGCATCAAAGGCCTGGACTATCGAGCCGCCGGCGCAGCCGCTTATGTCGGCGGAACAGTGGTGTGGGCTCTGGGGCTCTCGTCGTCTGCCGCGATGCTGATGGCCACACGGAGCACGATTCCGCCGAAGCTATTGGGCATCAGCGGACTGCTTCCTCTCACCAGCACCATCTTTTTGTGGCCCAGCCTCTTGATGGCTGCGCTGCTCCTCATAGCCGGCGTCTCGGTCGCTTACTTCTCTGCTCCGTCGGCGGAAAACGCACGCACAGCCGAGTCCTATGGGCTGCGGTGGGAGCCATTTAAATTGGACCTCGAGCCGAAAACAAAACCCGGCGAATGGCTCGAATACAGTCCGCTGCTTACGGTATTGGTCGGCGCGCTGCTGTGCGTCTATTTGGTGAATGTCTTCCTTACGTCTCCGCAAGGCGCGCTGGCAGCGTTGGATCTGAACACCTTCAACCTGATCTTCCTCACCGCCGGACTGCTTCTGCAATGGCGTCCCAAGCGATTTCTTCGCGCAGTGGCGGAAGTCATTCCAGGCACCACCGGCGTCATCATCCAGTTTCCTTTGTATGCCGTGATCTTCGGAATGATCGTCGGTACGGGCCTTTCCGAGAAAGCCGCCCGGTTGCTGACGTCGATCAGCACACACAACACATTTGCGCTATTCGTAGCAGTCTACTCCGCGACGCTGGGCGTCTTCATTCCCTCGGGAGGCAGCAAGTGGATCATCGAAGCGCCGTATGTTCTGCAGGCGGCCATTGAGCATCGCGTGAATCTGGGATGGGTGGTGCAGATTTACAACGCATCCGAGGCGCTTCCGAACCTGATCAACCCGTTCTTCATGCTGCCGCTGCTCGGCATCCTGCGCCTGCGCGCCCGCGATCTGGTCGGTTATGGATTGCTGCAACTCGCGGTGCAAGCTCCCATTGTGTTTTTCCTGTGCTGGTTTTTCGCGCGGCAGTTGCCGTTCGTGCCGCCGATGAGGTAATGCAACGATAAACAAACGCATTTGGCCGCTTCTTCTGCTCTTCGTCAGTCCAATGACGGTACTGGGCCAAAACACAATCGATACCTGCATCCTGGACACTGCTAAGGAAGGTCAGAGCAGAGCGGTGCCGCTATCTCACGATTTAGGGCTCAATATAGTCGGTTGCAAGGATCTCGTCATTCTGACGTTTGCGGGCGAGTATAGCGACAATGGAGTGAGCGCTGATCAGCTCCGCCAGGATCATAATTTGAGTCTGTTCAAGAAATATCTCAACTCCGTCTACAAGATCGAGGGCTGCGCGGATTGCCTGAAATATGGGGATGTAGAAGCTACGCTTACCGGAAATCTTCAGATCGCAACGATCCCGCCAGGTACGACTAAGGACCCGTTCGGTTTCCTTCACGACTCGACGGGTAAGATCATTGGAACATCGGGGTTCGGACATCCCGCGCGAATTTACAAGTACCAACTCGTGATCCTTTCCGTCTCCGAGGTGAAGGCTCGAAAGCTGCCCAAGCCGTTTTGACTTAGTTCACTCATTAGTTCAATAATGAACTATGATCCGGCTGAACGTCCACCAAGCCAAGACCCACCTTTCGAAATATCTGGATCGGTTGTCAAAAGGAGAAACAATCCTCCTGTGCAAACGAAATACGCCTGTGGCTGAAATTCGGGCTGTAGCTCCAGCGAGAAAAACCAAGCGACCGATCGGCCTTGCAAAAAACAAACTCAAAATCACGAAGTCCTTCTTCAAACCGCTACCGGACGAACTGCTCGATGTCTTTGAAGGCAAGTCGTGAAACTGCTCCTCGATACCTGCACGTTTCTTTGGATCGTGACCGGTTCCTCGCGGCTTTCAAAACCTGCGGCGCAATGGTTCAGCGATCCTGCCAATGACATTTTCCTTAGCGCGGTCTCCGCTTGGGAGATCGCAGTTAAGCACTCGTTAGGGACGCTTCGACTACCAGCACAACCTATCGACTTCATTCCCTCCCAACGAGAAGCTCACGGGATCGCTGCTCTTCCGTTGACCGAGGAAGAAGTTCTTTACCTACCCAAAATTCCGAAGCTGCACCGCGATCCTTTTGATCGTATGTTGATCTGTCAAGCCATAGTAAACGGTTTCGCTGTGCTGACACCCGATGAACTCGTTTCGCAATACCCGATCAGAACTCTCTGGTGAGTCGCAGTTGATCCCAAAACGAAACTTTACTTATACGCGGCCTTCAGTTGGAACCTCACTCCCTCATGGCGCTGGAGAAAACTCACAACCACAAAAAGATTGTCAGCCCGTGGATTTCCAGTAGGTCCGAACATGCGCATGAGGCTCTTCGACGGAATCTTCGTGGCCTTCGCAAGTTCGGCAAAGCCGACCGTCGCGTTGATGTAATCCCGTACGATGGTCTTGGCCGTCGCGATATCACCGGCCAGCATGGACTCAATGCCTTCGCGGAGAAGCTCCTTGCGGAACTTCGGGTCGCGTGCGACGCGGGTGCGGATGGTCTTTTTAAAATCGCGTGTCAGAGCCATAATCGATCCTCTAGATGGTAACACATACGATACCATATCAGCCGCCTCCATTCTAGTCACGTTCGATCGCCTAAGCAAAACTTCTCCCACCTTCAATCTTTCCTTCCGACAGAACAAAGCTTATCCGAATGTTTCCAACGTTATAATCCATTGATGTTCAAGCAGCATCTTACCGCCGGAGGCATGTGCCGCGCGGTTAGCGCCTATTGACAAGTTCGCTCGTTCTGGCCACAATATCAAAGGCGAAGAAAGGGCGAAATTGCATGAACCCAAACGCCGCTCGCGTCACTACGCTTGGACTGCGTCCGGACACCAAAATTCGGGAGTGCCTTCCCACCGGCATCGCATCGCTGGATGCCATGGTCGAGGGCTTCCCGCGCGGCGCCATCTCGGAGATCCTCGGCCCGGAAAGCTCCGGCCGCACCACGCTTATTCATTCTCTGCTGGCCGCATCCACCGCCCAGCTTGAGATCTGCGCCTACGTCGATACCGACGACTCGTTCGATCCCGTATCGGCCGCCGCGGCCGGTGTCGCACTCTCGCAACTGGTTTGGATCCGTTGCGGCCACAACGCCAGCCACGCGCTCAAAGCCGCCGATTACCTGCTACACGCCGGCGGATTCGGCGTCATTGTCCTCGACCTCTGCCAGGTTCCCCCGCGCACCTCCAACCGCATCCCGATCTCCTATTGGTACCGATTCCGCCGCGCCATCGAAAACACGCCGACCATTCTCGCGCTCGCCGAAAAAGAACCGATCGCCAGATCCTGCGCGTCGCTGATGCTCGATCTCGAGCGCAAGAAAACCATCTGGACCGGCGCGCCCGGCTTCTCGCTCCTGCGCGAAGTGGAATTGGAAGCCGCCTCGCGCAAACCCGTGCGGCCGACGACGGCTGCCTTCAAAACAAGGTCCCTCGCATGATGTTCGCCTGCATTCACGGCCCTGGCCGATTTGCCAGCAGATCGCCGCCGATTTTTCGCCGTCCTTCGAACAAACGACGCCCGACACCGTCGTCTTCCGCGTGGATGGCCTCAGGCGGCTTCACGGCTCGCCGCGCCAGATCGCCGAAGCCATCGGGCATCTTGCTGGCCCCACGATCAACGTCGCGATTGCGGAAACCGCCGACGCCGCCATTATCGCCGCCCGCAATTTTCCAGGCGTCACCGTCGCGCAAAATCTAAACGACCTGGATGTCACCGACGCTCCCGCTCACCGATGAAATGGCGCAGGTTTTTGAAAGCTGGGGCATCTACACCATCGAACAATTGGCCCAACTTGCCCGAGACCGGCCTCGCCGAGCGCTTCGGACCGCACGGCGTCTACCTGCAACAACTGGCCCGCGGCGCCACCTATCGGCCGCTCAAAATCTTTCAGCCGGAGACCACGTATGAGGACCGCATCCAGCTGGATCATCCGGTCAGCCTGCTTGAGCCGCTGCTGTTTCTGATCGCCCGCCTGCTCAACGATCAATGCGCGCGGCTGCTTTCGAACGCCATGGCGGCCAACGAAGTTGTCATTCGTTTGGAACTCGAAACACGCACCGAACACACCCGCACTCTGTGTCTTCCAGTCCCCATGCGCGATAGCAAGTCGCTCTTAAAACTTCTGCAAATTGATCTCGAAGCGCATCCACCCACCGCGCCGACTATCGCTCTTACTCTTACGCTCAAACCGGTGCATCCCCGCACTGTCCAAACTGGAATTTTCCTCCCCGTCACACCCGCGCCCGACAAACTGGAACTCACGCTCGCCCGTATCCGCGGCATCGTCGGCGAAGCGAACGTCGGCATCCCCGAACTTTTAAATACCCACCACCCCCATCCATTTCAATTGGCCACGGCGCAGCCGGCAGTTACCAGCCACCAGCCACCAGTCACCAGCCACCACGCCTTCCGCTTCTTCCGCCCTCCCCTCCCCGCCACCGTCGCGCTCGATCGCAACCGTCCGATCCGCATCGCCGCCGCCGGCATTCATGGAAATATCCTCAACGCCGCCGGCCCATGGCGAACCTCGGGCGATTGGTGGACAACCAACATCTGGAACCGCGACGAATGGGACATCGCCTTATCGAACGGCTCTCTCTACCGCATTTACTCCGATCCCCAATGGTTCATCGAAGGCAGCTATGACTAGCGAATACATCGAACTCCACGCCCGCAGCGCTTTCAGCTTTCTCGAAGGCTCCTCCGTACCCGAAGAACTGATCGCCCGCGCCGCCGCGCTCGACTTCCCTGCCCTCGCGATTCTCGATCGCGACAACATCTCCGGCGCCGCCCGCTTCCACATGGCCGCGAAAAAGGCCGGCATTCGCGCGCACATCGGCGCTGAAGTCACTTGCACCGACGGTCACCGTTATCCGCTGCTGGCCGAAAATCGCGCCGGCTATCAGAACCTATGCCGATTGATTACCCGCATGAAGATGCGCGCGAAAAAAGGCGAAGGCGCGGCAACTCCTGAAGAATTCGCCGAGTTCTCCCCAGGCCTGGTCTGCCTCGCTTCGCGGCCCGATCCCCGATTCCTCGAACTATTCGGCGCCAAGAATATCTTCGTCGAACTCCAGCGCCACTACAATCGCGCTGAAGAAGCGCTCAACCAAGCTCTCATCGATTTCGCCCGCCATCATCGCTTGCCGCTGCTCGCCACCAACGGCGTGAGCCATGCCGCGCCCGAATCGCGCGAAGCGCTCGACGTTCTCACCTGCGTCCGCCACAAGACCACCATTCACGAAGCCGGCCGTCTGCTCTCCATCAATTCCGAACGTCACCTGAAAAGCGCGCAAGCGATGCAGCGGCTCTTCTCTGACCTTCCTGAAGCCATCGCCAACACCAAAGCGCTTTCCGATCGGCTGCAATTCACGCTCGCCGATCTCGGCTATCAATTCCCTCGCTATCCCACGCCACCCGGCGAAACCATGAACTCGTTCCTGCGCAAACGCGTGGAAGAAGGCGCGCTGAATCGCTATCACTCGAAATCCGCCGATCTGCGCCGCCGCGCCCGCCGCCAGATCGATCACGAACTCGCGCTCATCGAAAAGCTCGACCTGGCCGGCTATTTCCTGATCGTCTGGGACATCGTCGAGTTCTGCCGCAAACAAAACATCCTGGTGCAGGGCCGCGGATCGGCCGCCAACAGCGCGGTTTGCTATTCGCTCGGCATCACGGCTGTCGATGCGGTCGAGATGGAGCTGCTGTTCGAGCGCTTCCTCTCTGAAGAACGCGGCGAGTGGCCGGACATCGATCTCGATCTTCCCAGCGGCGATCAACGCGAGCGCGCCATCCAGTACGTCTACGAACGCTACGGCCAGCTGGGCGCCGCCATGACCGCCAATGTCATCACCTATCGCGGCCGGTCGGCCGTGCGCGACATCGGGAAGGTGCTGGGTTTCCCCGAAACAGACCTCGCCCGCATCTCGGCGCTGGTTCCATCCTGGGGCTGGACCGATCCCAAGGACACCGCCGAACGACAGTTCCGCGAGGCCGGCTTCTCGCCCGATAAACATCCGCTGATTGGAAAGTTCCTCGATCTTTACATGACCATCCAGGATCTGCCGCGCCATCTCGGCCAGCACTCCGGCGGCATGGTGATTTGCCAAGGCCAGCTCGATTCCGCTGTTCATTGTCCCGCTTGAACCCGCCAGCATGCCGGGCCGCGTCGTCATTCAGTGGGACAAAGAAGATTGCGCCGACATGGGGATCATCAAAGTGGACCTGCTGGGCCTCGGCATGATGGCTGTGCTCGAAGAATCCATCCAGTTCATCCGCACTGCCTACCGCGAAGAAGTGGACCTCGCGCATCTGCCGCAAGACGACAAGATGGTTTATGAAGCGCTGTGCAACGCCGACACCATCGGATTGTTCCAAGTGGAAAGCCGCGCGCAGATGTCGTGCCTTCCACGCTTGCGTCCCACGCGCTTCTACGACATCGTGGTGCAAGTCGCCATCATCCGGCCAGGCCCGATCGTTGGTCAAATGTTGAATCCGTTTCTGCGCCGCCGGCAAGGGCGCGAGCCAGCCGAGTGCCTGCATCCCTCGCTTGAACCCGTGCTGCGCCGGACTTTGGGAGTTCCGCTATTTCAAGAGCAGTTGCTCCGCATGGCGATGATCGTGGCCGGATTTTCCGGAGGCGAAGCCGAAGAGCTGCGCCGCGCCATGGGTTTCAAACGCTCCGAAGCTCGCATGCATGATATCGAGACCCGGCTGCGCACGGGGATGACGCGCAACGGCATCATCGGCCAGCAGCAGGACAGCATCGTCAAATCCATCACCGCGTTCGCGCTGTACGGCTTTCCCGAATCGCACGCGGCGAGTTTCGCTCTGATCGCGTATGCCAGCGCGTATCTGAAATGCCGCTACCTGGCCGCCTTCACTGCCGCGATCTTGAACAATCAGCCCATGGGGTTCTACGCGCCGGCCACATTGGTGAAGGATGCCCAGCGCCACGGCCAGCATTTCAATCCCATTGATGTTACGCGCTCGGATTGGCTGTGCACCATCGAGGAAGAAAACGGAGAGCGGCGCGTTCGCCTAGGCATGAATTACGTCAAAGGACTGCGCGAGCTACCGGCCCGCGCCATTCTCGCCGCTCGCGCGCAAGCGCCCTTTGCGAGCATCCAGGATTTAGTTGACCGCGTTCCCGAGCTTCGCAAGGACGAACTGCGCAAGCTGAGCGAGATCGGCGCGCTCAATTTCATCACTGCGTCTCCTACGCATCGCCGCGCCGCGCTGTGGGATTCCGAGCTTGCCATGCGCCCTACCGGCCCACTGTTTTCCGATCACTCGTCACCAGCAACCAGCCACCAGCCACTGCAAGCGATGAGCGCCAGCGAACGCTTGAACTCCGACTTCCGCCAGACCCACCTCACCATCGGCAAACATCCCATGGCATTTCATCGCGAAAAGCTTAACGCCCTCGGAGTAACGCCCGCTGCTCAGTTGAAACACGTACACAATGGCCGCGTGGTTCGCATCGCCGGATGCATCATTTGCCGTCAGCGCCCCGGCACGGCGAAAGGACTGCTATTTCTGAGCATCGAGGACGAAACCGGAGTATCAAACGCAGTGGTGATGCCCGACGTTTTCGATCGCGAGCGTAAGACCATCCTCAACAATTCGTATATCGTGATCGATGGCGAGATGCAGAATATCGATAACGTCTATACTGTGCGAGCCGCGCATTTTGAGCCGCTGCACGTAGCCGAGGAGGCCGTGCCATCACACGACTTCCACTAAACGTACAACCCCATCCGCTCTTTGACCAGTTGCACGGTGGATTTCGCGATCGGCGACGACCCGCTCCGCGCCTTCTTTGAGCACGCCGGTCAAGATAGCCCGGTTCACCCATAATCTCGGCATAGCGCTTCTGCAGCGGCTCCAATCGAGACACCACAATCTCGGCGACTTTCTTCTTCAGATCGCCATACCGCAAGCCGTTGAATTCCGAATACGCCTGCTCCGATCCCCCAACCCATAAACGCTTTGCTGATGTCAATCAAGTTCAGAACTCCCGGACTGAGATTCTCAAAGTCCACGGCAGGCTGGGAATCCGTTGTTGCGCGCATAATCTTTTTTCGCGCTACCTCAGGAGCATCCAACAATCCAATCGCGTGGCCGGAACCAGCCGCGGACTTACTCATTTTCTTTGTCGGATCGTCCAGTCCCATCACCCGTGCGCCCGCCAATGGAAGGCTTGTACCCGGCATCACAAATGTGTCGCCGTACAAGGAATTGAAACGTTGCGCGATATCCCGCGCGAGTTCCAGATGCTGGGCTTGATCCTCACCAACGGGAACGACGGCGGCCTGATAGATCAGAATATCCGCCGCCATCAACACCGGATATTGCAGCAGCCCGTCACCGATCGTTTCCTGCGCCTGCGATTTCGCTTTGTACTGCGTCATCCGTTCCAGCCATCCCACCGGCGTCACGCAGGTCAGCATCCATGCGAGCTCTGAATGCTCTGGCACCGACGACTGCACCACGATCGTTGATTGCTTCGGGTCAATGCCCGCTGCCAGAAAGAGCGCCGCCGTCTCCAGGATCTTCAAGCGCAGCTCCGCCGGTTCCTGATAGACCGTGATCGCATGCAGATCCACGATGCCGAAGATGCTCTCGTAATTGCCTTGGATCTCGACCCAATTCTTCAGCGCACCCAGATAGTTCCCAATGTGCAAATTGCCGGTCGGCTGAACGCCGGAAAAGACTCGTGCTTTCATGTTTTGGTCTTGGTTTGAACAACCATGGTACCCTTTCGCTTGCCTGTGGAAGAAACTCTAACGATCGAAAAGCTGGTCTACGGCGGCGAAGGGCTAGCACGCCTGGAGGGCAAAGTCGTGCTCACGCCCTTCGTACTGCCTGGCGAAGTTGTGCGCGCCGAAGTGGAACGCGCGAAGAACGATCTGTGGCGCGGCCGCTTAATCGAAGTCCTGCAACCGTCTCCTTCACGCATAACGCCGGGATGCCCGTACTTCCAGCGCTGCGGCGGCTGCCAATACCAGCACATGGATTATCCGTTTCAGCTGGAACAAAAGCGCGAGATTCTGCGCGAAGTCCTGCGCCGCGTCGGCAAAATCGAGTTCCCGGGTGAGATTAACGCCATCGCGGGCGAGCCTTGGCAATATCGCAACCGCGTCCAGCTTCACATCGAGGGCGGCAAAGTTGGCTACTTCGCCCAGGGATCGCGCGACCTCTGCGCCATCGATCATTGCCCGATTTCCTCGCCGAAGCTCAACGAAACCATCGCCAAGATCCAGACCGATCGTGCTTCCACGGCCGTGGAGCTTTTCACCAACGAAACGGAAGTCCAGGTCAATGTGATCGATCGGGTGCCGCGTCCGGATCTGACCGCACTGGCTTCGCTGGGAGTGACGACGCCCATCGAGTACGGCGGATTCCAAGTCAGCCGCAATTCCTTCTTTCAGGTGAATCGCTTCTTGATCGATGGCTTGGTGAACTGCGCGATAGCCGATGCAAAGGGCGAATGGGCCGTCGATCTTTACGCGGGTGTGGGCTTGTTCTCGGTGAAACTGGCCGAGAGATTCGGCAAAGTCACGGCCGTCGAATCGGGCGCCAGCAGCTTGCGTGACTTGGCAAAAAACTTCACGCAAACAGCCGTAAATACCAGCGTCGAAGATTACCTCGCCAGTCTCAACGAAACGCCCGATTTCATTCTGGCCGATCCGCCGCGGGCTGGTTTAGGAAAATCCGTTGTGAAGGATCTGGTGCGAATACGCGCACCGCGCCTCACCATCGTTTCGTGCGATCCGGCAACCTTAGCGCGCGACTTGCAAGGCCTCATCGCCGGGAACTACCGCATCGAAAAGCTCACGCTGGTCGACCTTTTCCCCCAAACATTCCACCTCGAAACTGTTGTATCCCTTTGCGCATAAGCAGCTCGGCCAAATTGAGCGCGATGGCCAAGCCCAGCAGCATGGGCCAAAGCCGCAGCGTCGACGAGTCAGACCGGCCGTTGGAATCGAATACCTGTTTCGGTTGGGGATTAAACCGGCCACCGGTGAATTGCGCGACCGAGCGCAGTAAGAAGCCGTTCGATCCGTATTCGAGCAGCTCCTGTTCGGGCCGATAGAATCCGATCTCGGGGAAGGCGCGCGAATCCTCCAGCGGACGAACGCGGAACAGGCCCTGGAGATCGCCGATGTGAATCTTTCCGCGATAAGATTTGCCGCCTAGTTTGACCACCGGCACCGGGTGGCGGAATCCGTTGGGACCCAGAGCAAAGATAGCGGGCATGGTCGCTGGATCTTCGACATCGCCACCCAGATGATAGTTCACCACCAGGTCGCCGCTGGCGCTGTCATATTCCGCGGTGGCCTCGCTGCCTTCGGCGCGCGGCAAAAGATCGCGCATGGTATTGGCCCAAAACTTGTCGAAGCCTTTCCAGGTGACCCAATCCGCGGCCCAGCGATTCTTGGCATCGGATGCGAAAACCACCGCGCGGCCCAGCCCGTATTGCCAGCTCACCAGCAGCGGATCCGTCTCCTCCACTTTCAGTATGGTGTCCGCGCCGGGCTTGCTGATGAAACGAACGTAGCCTTTCAACGCCGGAGCCGTCTCGATGCCGACTCCATCCAGGATCTCAGTCTTCTTGGCAACCACCGGCTGCAAGGTCTTCTCGATGGCGGTGGAACCGGTGTGCTCCATCACGTCCTTCAGGACGATTTGCTCCAGCCCCGCGGGCTCATTGAGGAAATAAGATTTTCCGCCGGCCACCGAAGCCACCTTTTCCAGATAAGCCCGGTTCACATCCTGGCCCAGACCCACCGTGGAAATGGTGACGTGTTGGGCAGCCGCTTCTTTGGATAGATCCAGACTGTCACCCTCTTCGGAAATACCGTCGGTGAGCAGCACGATATGCTTGAAGGTGGCATGCGTGGGCAGCACTTTGTGATATGCCTCCGCCAGCGCGGGCGCGATCTGCGTGCCGCCGTCGGGAACGATGCCGGAGATCAATCGCTTGATCAGGACTTTATCTTCGGCGCGGCGAATGGGCACGTCCCATTGGAACGAATTGTCGAAGATCAGGACGCCGACCATGTCGATAGGACGAAGATTCTCGACCACCCCGATAGCGGCCTGACGCGCGAGCTCGATCTTTTTACCTTCCATGGACGACGACTTATCGATGATGATGACCACGGCCGTGCCTTCGGGCGATCGCGGCGGAGCCAGCTTGGCGGGCAAAGTGCGATCCAGCGCGTCTTCCACCTTCTTGTTGTCGGCGTAGACATTGCGCTCACCGGCGATCACCAGCAGGCCGCCGCCTTGCTGCACGAATTTCTCGATTTCGTCCTTGCGCGCCACCGGCAGCGACTCGAGATCCTGATTATTCAAAACCACCAATTGATAATTGGCCAGCGCGCCGTGCAAGGGATCGGCGGTGCGATCGACGTCGAACTGAGCAGAAGCCAGGGTCTGGAGCAGATTCGTCTCAGTGCCCGCGGGATCCTGAGATACATACAGAACCTTGGGACGTCGCAGAGTAAGAGCGCGATCGAATCGAATGTCGCCGAAGCCTTCGGTGTGGACCACCCCCGTCAGGGTCAGGGCCCCGGCCGCAGTCAAACTGGCATGCACTCGAACCTGATTGTCGCCCTTTTCGAGCTTCACGGGATTTGACCCGAGAGTCTTTCCTTCGGCGCCGATTTGGACCGAGCCCGCTGTCGCCGCCGGCGATGAGATGTTCAGATCTACCGGAAATTGTTCGCCAGTGAAGGCGACAGTGGGAATGGTGACCGATTCCAGGCGCAAGCTGGGCTGCGCGCGGCCCTGCATCGCGATAGTGTCAATCGGAATCCCGAGGCGTTGAGCCTGCCAGGCCGCGCGCGTAATGCTGCCTGCGTTTTCCTTGCCGTCGGAAACCAAAACCAGGCGCGGCACCAAGCCGGAAGGAAGCGAGCTGATGGCCTCGTCGATACTGGATTCCAGATCGGTGGCACGGCCAGCCTCCCCAGCGGTGGGTTGCAAATGGAAGCCGCGCTGCTCGCCGGGAGTCAAGTCGCGAACCGAGCGGGCAAAAGGCAGGACGCGTATCCAATGACGACCGCGCGCTTTGTCCAGCGCCGCAGCGAATTCGGACGCACGAGCCAAATCCTGTGGCGCAACACTGGCGGAGGTGTCCACCAGAACCGCCACGGCCATTCTGGTCTGAGGAAGGGTAAGGGTGGGTTCCGCCAGCGCCACGACGATGGCCAGCAGCGACAGCGTTTTCAGGGCCAAGGCGGTGACGCGCCGCGTCCGCCGCCACTCGAACCAGGCCCAGGCCAAAGGAAGCAGCAGGAAGACCAGGATCCATTCGCGCTCGAAGGTCACGAGGCTTTCCTCCAGCCCGGTCCCCCAGGCTCGTTCGGCAACGCGCCCTGCGCTGCCTGGCTACGACGATCGACGCGGCCATAGAGAATCCAGTCAGCGATCAAACCGGCGGCTCCCGCCAGAGCCAGCCATTGCCAAATATCTCGCGAGGCGGGACCGGCCGGCGCGCGACCCGGCAAGCCCTCTTTGACGTTCGACGGTTTCCACACCGTGTCTCCCGGCTGCGGCAAGGTGAGCGAGTAAACCAACTCGCGATCGCCGGCGAGCACTCGCACGATTCCCGGGTCAGCCGTGAAGAAGCGCAGCGTTTTGCCTTCCATGGTGAACGGCAGCGATTTGCCGTCTTCTGTTTGGACGCGAACCGTGCTGGGGTCGGTTTCCGATTCCAGCTCCACGTCCACAGTGCCGGCCGCGCCGGCGGTTAGCTCCCACGAGCGGAAGGCATCCGGATCCATCCAGCGGATGATATTGGCAAACAACAGCGGCGTGGCCAGTTGATACTTCATGGCGGAGCGCAGAGGATCAAAGCCAAGCACGACGATCTTCGACCGATTTCCCGACTGGCCGGGACGGGCAACGATCAGTGGACCAGCGTCCGAGCGCGCGACGGTGATGTCGCCCGGCGCAGGGCTAAAGATCTCCGCGTTCGTAAGTTCGATATCGCGCGCTCTCAAACCTGCGCCCAATGGATGATCAGTTTGCCATTGGTTCAACTTCACCGTTGGCTCGATGTTTCGCACCGGGATCGGTGATTTGTCCGCCGGCGGCTGCAGCCATACGCTGTCGGTGGCAGGCGGCGACGGAGGAGCGAAACGGTCGAGCACGACAACGCCCCTACTGGCCTTCGGATCGTATTTAGCGACGGGCAGGAACGTTGCTTGGATTCCAGGAATGGCTGTGAAGACGGGCCGCAGGAGATCGGGCTCGGCCGAGTAGATGGTGACCGGCGCGACGCCGCGCGGCGGCAGTTCGAGAATGGCGCGCCGATCTTGATTAAAGGCGTCCTGGCGAAAAGCGTCCTGTGGCCCAAGGCGCGCTTCCAACCAACCCGAAGCGCGGGTTTTGAATCGAAACGAGTAGCTTTCTTCCGCGCCCGGGGCCAGTTCAAAACGGCGGGTCGCCACCGGTGCGCCGCCGAAATTAACAACGGCGGGAATGGAACGCGGCGCCGTGCCGTAGTTCTTCAAGGCGATGAAGACTTCCCAGGCATCCGGATCGTCCACTGCGCGATGGACGCTCATTTTGCGCCATCCAACATGCTCGCTGGGTCCGGCGATCGGGATGAAGCGAAAATTAGCGGGCGGATCCAGGCGAGCGGCTTCATCGCCCGGGATGCGAGCGGCGCCGATAAACACGATTTCTCCAGGACGCTGGGCTTGCACTCGTTGCGCCCGCCGCGCGAAATCGAGCGCGCCCTGCAGGTTCAGGGACGCCGCGCCGGGTTGTGTCTGATCGATGGCGGATCGAATCTTCCCGCGGTCCGATTCAAACAGGAGAGCGGGAGTGGCCAGGACGCCGGCGCGCAACACCATCACGCGATCGGCGGAGGGAAGCGCATTGACATAGGCGCGGGCAGCCGCGCGCGCCTGATCGATGAGGCGATTCGGACCCACGCGGGCGGCCATCCACGGCGAAACATCGAGAATCAGGACGTGATCGCGCGAGTATCGGGCCGGCGATCCGAGGCGAAGCTGCGCGATGGCCAGCAATAGCAGCAGCAAACTAATTAACTGCAGCAATAGCGACCAGGGTTGTTGCAGCTTGCGGCGGTGCTTCAACACGGGCGGCTTTTCGGTGGCGGCAAAGAAGCGTAGCGTGGCCACCGTGTGGTGCTTGCGCATGCGGTCCAACAAGTACAACGCCACCACGACGCCCGAGAGCGATCCCAGGATGGCGAGGAACTCGGGCAAAGAAAGATTGAGGAAAAACATGGGGCCTACTCGAGTCCGCCTGACCGGGCTAGCGGCCCGAAAACGGCCTCTTCAATCGTTGTGTCGGTGGAGACACCCACATAGCGGCCGCCGTTGCGGAGTCCTACTCTCTGAACATCGCGAGTAAATGCATCGAAAGCTTCCACGTAATTGCGCCGGGCCGCAGGGTCAAATCCGATTTCGAGCGTTTCACCAGTCTCGGCGTCGGTCAAATCGAGCTGTCCTTCCCAAGCCGGATCGCGATCTTCGTTGGCCCAGACTTGAACCAGGATCAGTTCGTGGCCAAAGTCGGACAGATATTGCAGCGGACGCTCGCAACCGGCATCGTCGAGAAAATCGGAAAGGATGATGAGCAGTCCTTTTTGCGGAAAGGTGGAGATGAATTCACGCGCGATTTGGAAGTAGCTGGTACGCCCGGAGGGCTTCAGGTCTTGCAGGAAATTCACCGCGGGAATAAAGCGGTGCCGTCCGCCGCCGCACAGAAACGAGTCGCCCAAATGGTCCTGGAAAGGCTGAATGCAAATGGTGTCGAGGCGCACCAGGCCCACATAGCACAAGGCCGCAGCCAGCTTGCGCGCGTAGTCGAACTTGGATAGGCCGCCGGCTGTCCCGCCAGTGGTCATGGAGTTGGTGCAATCCAGCAGAATCCGGACGGGAATGCGCGGTTCCACTTGGAACATCTTGAGGAACAGCTTTTCCAAGCGCAAGTAGGCGCGCCAATTGACCGCGCGCAAATCGTCGCCTTGATGGAACTGGCGATGATCCAGAAACTCCTGGCCAGCACCGGCAAAGTGCGAGATGTTGTGCCCGCCCACCAGGCCGGGGAACGACTTCTGCCAGCGAATCGCCAGCCTCTCGAGCTTCTCGAGCAACGCGCTGTCGATCAGTGGCGGAGGTTTCACTTGACCGCCTTCACTTGACTGCTAGGGCCGAAACGCTTTGGATGATTTGCGGAAGTATGGTTTCGGGCGTCTGGCCATCGGCGTGGGCGTCGAAATTCAAGATGATGCGGTGGCGCAATACGTCGGGGGCGATCTCGCGAACATCGTCGGCGCTCAGGTTCAACCGGCCCCGGATGAATGCCAGCACGCGCCCGCACTCGACTAACGCCTGGGCGCCACGCGGCGAGCTGCCATACCGAATGTACTTGTTGGCCAGCGGGTGCGCGGCGGAAGTTCCAGGCTGCGTGGCCATGACCAAATCAATCGCAAAATCCTGCACGTGCTGTGCGACAAGAACGTCGCGGCAAGCTCCACGCAAGCGGAGAATCGATTCGCGATCGACTACCTGCTCAAGCGCGATCTCGTCGCGATGAATGGTGCGTTCGACGATCCGGTTCAGATCCTCGCGCGACGGATAAGTCACCAGCATCTTCATCAGAAAACGATCGAGCTGGGCCTCGGGAAGCGGGTACGTGCCTTCCATTTCGATGGGATTCTGGGTGGCCATCACCAGAAACGGCAATTCCAGCTCATGCGTGGTGGTTCCGCTGGTGACGGTGCGCTCCTGCATGGCTTCCAGCAGCGCGGATTGCGTCTTGGGCGTAGCGCGATTGATTTCGTCGGCCAGCACGAGATTGGCGAAGATCGGGCCAGGCTGAAATCGCAGCGCCTTGGCGCCATGATCGTCGCTTTCGATGATCATGCTGCCAACGATGTCGGCGGGCATCAGGTCGGGCGTAAACTGAATGCGCGAATATTTCAGATGGAGCACGCGGCCCAGCGTCCGCAGCAAGGTGGTCTTGCCGAGGCCGGGGACTCCTTCCAGCAGGACGTGACCGCCCGCTAGCAGGCAGATCAGGACGCCGTCGACCACATGCTGCTGGCCGACGATCACTTTACCGATTTCTTGGCGCACCAGTTCGAGATGACGGGTGGCGGTTTGTACTGTAGACTCGGGACGCACGATATTATTTTAACGGTGACGCGCTGGAACTGCTAGGGTGTCATGTACTATAACACCAAGGCGTCATGTCGTCCACTAATTATCCTCTCGATCCCGTAAAACAGCGTCTAACGGATTTGCGCAACGGTCTGCTGGCCTTGCACAAGACCCTGCTGGATTCCGAACGAGCGGCCTACGAGCGCGATATCGCGCGCATCGGCTCCAGCGGCGAGTTATTGAAGCTGGTACTGTACGACCCATGGTTCGCCTGGCTGCACGAGCTGTCGGAGTTCGTGGTGTTGATCGATGAGACGGTGGATGCCAAAGAACCGCCGCCAGGCGGGATCGATGCGGATCGCTTCGTCGCACAAGCGTGGGAGCTGCTGACTCCCAACGAGACTGGTACGGGCTTCGCCAAACGCTATTTCGAGGCGTTACAAAGCGATCCGGACGTGGTGCTGGCCCACGCCCGAATGCGCAAGGTAATGGCAGGCTTAGGCTGAACTAGTTCGCGGACTCAGTCTTGCGGCTCAAGTCCTCAGCCAAAATGATAGCCTCGGCCAGTTCCTTCATAGGGCGACGAAGGCGGCGGCTCTCGTTGCGAAGGCGCAGGTAAGCTTCTTCCTCGGAAAGACTGTGGCGGTGCTGCAAGATACCTTTGGCGCGCTCCACCAGCTTGCGAGTCTCCAACTGGCGCTTCATCTCGAGGGTTTCTTCCATGAGGCGGCTGTTAGTTTCAGATAGGCTCGACTTCGAGATCGCGCCGCCCATCTGCTCGCCAACGAACGTCAACAGGGAGATTTCTTCGCCGTTGTGGTTGTGCGTATCCCGGTGATGCACATTGATGACACCAATGACATCGCCCCCGCTCACCAGCGGGACCGAAAGGAAGGCTTCGTAGGTGTCTTCCACCAGGGTTTGAAAACGTTTGAAGCGGGCGTCAGAAGTCGCCTTAGAGGATAGCGCGACCACGGATTTGTGTTCCGCCACCCATCCTGTAACGCCTTCGCCAACCTTCATGCGCAAATTTCCAAGTGCGCCGGCGTGCGGCACCTGCGAGGCGCGCAAAACCACTTCATCGGTGTCGCGATCCAAGAGGTAGACCAGACAAGCATCGCAGTCAGTCACCTGTACGGTCAGTCCGACGATCTCTCCGAGCATTTCGTCTAACGACAGCTCCGAACTCACGATGTTACTAATTCGATGCAGCAAAGCGACATGTGAACTTGCGGGCTCCATAATGTGAACGGTTGCCATGATTCAGGGTATGCGAGCGGGCGACTTGGGGTCCAATCGAAATTTCCTATCGGGTCCATCGGCTAGCCGGCAATGGGCGCGAAAGACACTGATAAGATGGGGCTTGGTCGGCATTGGCGCGGCGGACGGGCTGAAATATTCGATTCCCATTATAGTCACTGAATCGTCACGAGTGTACGCTGGACTTCGCCCGTAACGATCGCCTCCGTGGCGCTTACGTAGACGTCAACTTCCGATCGAATACCGAATTCAGGCAGATAGACGCCAGGCTCGATGGAGAAGCAGGTCCGCGGGATGATCCTGCGCTCGTCGTGAGTTTCAAGGTTATCCATGTTCGCGCCGGTGCCATGCACCTCTTCGCCGATGGAGTGCCCGGTGCGGTGGACGAAGTACTCGCCGAATCCCCGCTCCTTGATATAGGATCGGGCGGCGTCATCGACTTCGAAGCCTTGAATAATCTCGCCGCGCGAGATGGCGGTTTGCACACGCTGAATGGCACGATCGCGAGCGTCGCGGACCACTTCGAAAACATTTTGCAGAGCGGAGGGCGGGGTCGACGCCGCAAAACCCGGTCCACGTGATGTCGTAATAAACGGCCAACGGTTGATCGAGCTTGGCCCACATGTCGATGAGCACGGCGTCGCCTTTGCGAATTTCGCGGCTGCCTTCCGGCGCGGGTTCATAATGCGGATCAGACATGTTGGCATTGACGGCGACGATGGGCCCATGGTCGGTGGCCAGCCCGGATTTTTCGAAACCGGCGCGAATGAACCGGTTCACTGCCCATTCGGTGACGGTCTGGTTGGCGGCGAGATCCGCGGCGATCTTTCGAAACGCTTCGGCGCGAACGAGATCCACGCGGCGTCCGGCCTCCAGGTGCATCTCCAGCTGCTCAGCCGTCCAGCGCGCTTCGAACAGTTGCACCAGGTTGGCTGAGGTGAACACCTCGACGCCCATCGAACGAACCAATTCGATGGTTCCTCCATCCACCAGCGAGACATAGGGGATGGAGCAATTGGGCGAATACTGCATCGCGATCTTGCGGGTCCCGGCCAGCAATCGTTGCAGTCCCTCGACTTGAGCGCCCCAACTGGAATATTTGCGAATATCGCCCGGAAGGCCCGCCAGCACACCGGATTCGATGGCATGTACCAAACCTTTCGGATCGCCCTGGGCCGGGATGAAGTAATACCAGCGGCGCGACGCAACGGCTTTCGGATTGAGCTTCAGAATGCGGTAGGCGAGCGGATCGCGCTGGTGGTGATCGAAAAACAACCAACCATCCAAATGTTCTTCGCGTAATGCTGCTTGGATCTCTTCAATGTGCATGGCTTCGCTCATGATTGGACTCCGGCACAATTTTTTGGTGGCGCACGCGCGTGTTCAAGTTCAAAACCCCGGCGACATCCTTGGTATCTTCCACCCGGAAATCGAGTACGTCGTCCAGCCAATCCTGACTGAGACCACTCCAATGCTGCACCGCAACGGTCAGTGTATATTCTTGACGGCTGAGCAGGCAATCCAACTCAAACTCGACTTCGATTTCTTCGCCGGGTTCAAAATCGCCTAACTCGGCGCTTTCCAGCCGGGTATTTGTCCCAAAAATGTCCATGCCGATGCGGTTTCTAATGAGAATCCCAACCACCGGGTTTGAGACGGGCTTTAGAAACGAGGCCCGGATGCGCAGGATGATGGATTCGCCGGGGCGAAAAGCCCGGCACACTTCGCCGGCGGCATTCAGTATGTGGACATCGGTGACGCGGCTGGCGCCGTCTCCATGACGAAAGCTGCTTTTATTCGATACCGAGCCGGAGGCGGATTCTTCCAGCAGCCCCGCGCTGCGTTCCTTGCTGTTGCGTTCGCGATCGAGCACGAAACCGACGTACTGATTCACAGCGTCCTTGGGAGCGCCTTGCATGACGATCCGCCCGTCCAGCATAAAGGCTGCGCGATCGGCCAGGCGTTTGACCAACCCCAGATCGTGCGAGACCAGAAATACCGTCACGTTCTTACGCCGAAGCTCGTCGAACTTCTGTACGCACCGGCTGGCGAAGATCGCATCGCCGACGGCCAGCGCTTCATCGACAATCAAGACTTCGGGATCGACGTGAATCGCGGTTGAAAATGCCAGGCGGACATACATTCCGCTGGAGTACTCTTTGACTGGGCGATCGATGAATTGCCCGATTTCGGCAAACGCTTCGATGCGCGGAAAAGCCGCTTCCAGTTCCTTGCGCGTCAGCCCTAGGATCTCGCCGTTCAGATATACGTTTTCCCGGCCAGTAAATTCGGGGTTGAAGCCGGCGCCAAGCTCGAGCAGCGCCGCGATGCGCCCCGAACAATGTACCCTCCCGCTAGTGGGCTGCAGTATCCCGCTGATGATTTGCAGCAGAGTGCTTTTGCCCGATCCGTTCGGCCCAAGGAGCGCGAACACTTCACCCTTTTCGACCCGCAGATTAATATCTCGCAAAGCCCAGAATTCGGCTTTCCGCCTTCTGGAAAGCGCTAGAGCGCCGAGGACGCGCTGGAAGGGATGCTGGTAAAGATGATAAACCTTGGAGACATTTTGGACGGAGATCACAACGGCACATTCAATGTACCGCGAACGTCTCATGAGCCGCTGGCTTAGCCCATCTGCGTGCTGCGGGTAAAACCGCGCGACAAGGGTAGCGAGTAGCCAATCAGACACATCTGATCCAGCGCGAACAGGACGGCGGACTCAAACCCGTTTCCTTCCGCCAGCCGCAGCTCTTTCAACCACGCGGTGGAGGAATCGCTGACGCCCACCAGATGGCTTCGCTGGGAGCGTGCGAATCCCAGGCTGTTCACCGAGTTCATGGATATCAGCGCTTTGTCCAAGTTGCGGTCATAGGTGTACGTGAAGCTCTCGGTCTTCAGGCAATTCAGATTCGCGGGCGTCCAGTCGCCGGTTGGATAGTTGATGACGCTGGTGAGCGAGGAAATTATTGACGTCGGGGGGATACAGCACTTCAAAGCGACAGGTTGGATAGGTGGCTTTCACGAACGCGCGAATCTGTGCGGTGAAGCTGCCGATAAGTCCCGGCAGAAAGGCCGCTTCGTCGGCGACGGTGGCCGGATCGATAGTATTACTGGTGATCACAGCCATCGAGCGGCCATACTCCGATTCAAAAGTGCTGGTCGTGTAGGCATCGTAAAACGGCATTCCCGAACCATCATCGGGAAAATACCACCATTGCACTTCACCAAACTGCAAATACGGCGTGAGCCCGGCGGCAGTCAGCACGGCTGCCATATCGAGATACACCTGCTGCCAGTAAGTCGCGCTGGTGGGCGAGAAGTTCGTTTGCAAAGCGGGAGTGCTGACCACCACCGCAACTCCGTCCGGATAACGTTGCGCGATCCCCGCGCCCGTTGATGGATCGCCGTTGCCAAGCTCCATGCTGAACGACGCGGTCGCATCCAGGCCATAGCCGTTGAGCGCCTGAAAGTAACTCTGGCTCCAGTCGCGTACGGCGCGATTCAAGCGGGGCGTCGCCGCGAGATCGGTGTACCAGTTTCCGTCCGCGCCTCCGGAGAAAGTCGCGTACGTTGTTCCATCGATCGTCGCCGTACCGGTTCCGGACAAGCTGGGCGTCAGGTTGGTGGTGGCCGCGCTGGTGGCGATGGAGATCGCGTTACCGTCGGTGCCCATGGATCGCGAATAAATGGTGACTTGGCTCCCACTGGCTTGCGCCCAGACCGCGGTGTAGCCGCGATTCAGTTCCAACGCGAACGCGATCGCCAGTGTCTCCGTAGTGTCACCGATGAGATTCAAATGCTCGATGGTATTGTCGGTCGAAGATGGTTGATCCGTTCGGCCGAGAATGATCTGCGTAATGAGATTCGGATCGGGCGATCCGGAAAACGTAACCGTCGCCGATGCATACACCTGGCCGGCGCACGTTAGCTCATAGAACCACAGCGCGCCAACGTAGTGATTCACGCGAGCTCGAAACCCGAGCGTGTAAATAATCCAAGCGGTGCGTTCCGGCGCGAGCGCAAGGGAGTGGTTGGTGTCCCAGTCCGTGGCTGCGGCAAGTTTGATCTCCGTGGTCTCAGTGGGCAACGTGGTAGCCGGGATGGCGATCTCCAGGAAATCAAAATAGAAGTAAGTCGCAGTCACCCCATCGTGGGTTACGGCCACGGTATGAGTTCCGGAGCCAAGTTGTTCCAGCAGAGTCCGAATCAAAACGTCTTCGCCAGGGACGTTTAGATTTACGGTAACTGGCGTCCCTGCGTCGATAACAATTGAAATCGTCGCACCGGCGTCGAGCAGTCTCGTTCCTAGATATAGTGCGTGGTCTTGAGCAGACGTGTAAGTGCAAGTAACACTCGATCCAGGGACTGTGCTCGAGTGAATTGTCCCACCCGAGAAATTCCCCCCTGCGCTCGACCAAGTTCCCGTATATAGCAACTGATGTGAATCATCTTCGATGCGCCGGCTACCCGGACCGGCGACCGAATAAGCCTGCCCGCTGCCAGTGACCGTCCAGTTCGTCACCACAACTTGAAATTCGCTGCGTACGAAAGCGCCCGCTTGGAGATCCGCCGAGTAGGTCCATCTCAGCTTTCGGATCGCGTTCGCGGGAACCACGCCGAGTACTGGATCCGCCAGCGTCGCGAAGGGCAAGGTGATTTGCCACTGCGTTGGCGAAGTTCCTCCTGAGAACAATTTCGAGGACGCGTCCCACGTCTCGGTTTGGCTGCCCGAAACGTAGGTGTACGCGCCGATGATGTTGCCGTTCGCTCCGGCAGGCCCGCCTGAACTTCTGCAAGTAATTGTAATTGTCGTACCGGTGTAGGACGCCGTCATCGTCGGCGAAGATCCATTGACTTCCGAGGCAATGTATTGGATGGCGTAATCCAAAGTGTCGCCGCTGGTCATCAAATACGGATAATGCTCCCCCAAGAACGCGACCCCGACATAGTCGCCGGCCGTAACTCCCCCACTCAGCGTGAACTGCACGGTGGCGCTCTGATAGCTGCCCGCCGTAGGAGTCGCGTAACTCGTCAACGGGATCTTGTAGATTTGCTCTCCGCTTCCGTTATTCGCCCAGATCCGAAGAGTGGGCCAATCAACCGTAGGATACAAATCAGAATCCAAAGGAATGCAGTTTTCCCGGGTTTCTTCGTAACTCAACGTAAGTCCGCTGAGATCGCCATCCGGTAAAGAGCGGAGCGCCGGATGCTCGAATACGTTGTCGCGATTCCACTCGATCACTGCCCAGTCGAACTGCTGCCGCCAGCTTCCCGATACCGTATAGCCCGTTGCACTGGTTCCACTCAACGCTGCAATAGCCGATGGCTCAAAGAAGTAACACTGCAGATCGCCGTTGGGTTGCAACTTTTGCAAAGTGTCTGGCATGTCTGGGAGCTTCTAGAGTCGAATCGTCACGGTCAGGTTGACACCCGGTGTCGTGTCGGCGGTCTCAACTACAGACGTAATGTCCAGACCAACGATCGCTTCCGCCGCAAGCGGCCCCAGTGCAAATCCGTTCACTGTGTTCGACACGGTCGCGCCAGTTGCGATTGTGAGTGTGCAGTAGACCGCGCCGTTCAGCGTCACATTCATCGTTACCGGCGCTCCGGAAGGCGCCTCCTGCACAACAGCGTATACGTCCCGCACCGAACACGCAGTTTCCACCAGAAGCGGCGGCGCGGCATTCGTCTGAATCGCCAGCGGACCCTCGACTTGAATCGTCAACTGCCCACCCAGCAGCGTTCGAAGGCCCAAATCCGTGGTATCAGTGAACGATTCCGCCGCCACGCTGCTATTGCCCCTGGAGTTCGTCATGAACAGTTCGGCCGCCGCGATTCGCACATCGGGAATCATGATCGGATATGCATAACTTCCGCTCGCCGGGCTTCCAAAGAAGTCCTGTGCAAACGGCAGGATGAAAATCTTCTCTTCCAGAAGGTAGACGCCCGCACCAATCAAGTGAATCGCGGCGGTTGTGCCGTGTGAAGCACGAACGACCGTGACCGTTGTGCTGCTCGTCACGCTGGCCGCCACCACCATGACCTCGGCGTCGATCTGTAGTAAATCGCCGCTAGACGCCGACACCGCCGTCGCCAAACTCAATGAAACATCGCCAGTCCCCGTCGCGGCGCTCAACAAAATCGTCGATGGTCCGTTCAGCTCGTTCCAGTACGCCAGCGTCAACGTGCCCGCGCTGATAGAACGCGTATTGGTTAAATCGGAAAAGGCGATGCCCAGCACCTCGGCGCTGCCGGACCCGATCGGATAGAGCCCAAAGACGGGTTGTGCCGGCACATCGGTATCGAGAGCAGTGCCCGTCGAGCCCTCAATCGTCCATCGAGTAAGTGGCGATAACTCATAGGCGCATTCATCGTCCATTACGTTCGCGGCCCGGCCGGACACATGCACCGTTACTCCTTCGCGATTTGGCACTGCGAATGAGACCGGCGACGCGTTACTCGACGCTCCAAACTGCCAGGCGGAATCCGCAATCAGGAAGTAACTCGTGCTATCCGGCTGGATGCTCCATAGCGTTGCGACCGTGAGCGTCGTCGCCGTATTCGTGGCCACTGTCCGTTCCTGCCCGATGCCGGTTCCCGCGGTGATCCTTACAGTGGCGCCGTTGTACAGATTCAGCACCATGTTTAGCGTGCCATTACCGATGGTTGTGGCAGAGTAGACGCTCGCCTGTTCAGGAGGCTGCAATTCGAGGCGCCAATAGAAATTCGCGTGATCGTAGTTAAAGTCCGGAGGACCCTGTAAAGATGCCGTTAGTCCCGAGTCGACAAACTGACTGGCAATCGTGGAGTTACTCGCGATTCGCAATATTTGCGACGGATTTGGACCGCGATAAACATCAAAGGAGGCCGCGGTCGAAGAAAAGCTGAGACTCACAAGAGTAACCTCGTTCGTGTTCACGCCTGCCGCTACATTGGCCATCGCAATGAATGAGAGCCCGCTTTCGGCGCCGTTCGCGTCCACTGCGCTAACCCCGTAATAGAGCGTTTGTCCCCCTGCCAGCGTGCCCCCGCTATTGCTCGCCTGAGCGTTCAGCCCCATCAGCGGTATGCTTGCCTCGCTCGCCGCCGGCTTCGCTGGGACCGAAAAGGAAACCGCCAGATTCGCAGCGACGCTCCCGTCCGTACTCGCGGTCTCGGTTTCTGAGATTCCGAATTGTTCCACACCGTTGCTATCGAGCACACTGCCCACCAGCGGCCTGGGAAGCCCAACCTCGAAACCCGCCTGACGCCCGAAGCCCGCCGCTCCGGAGTTGACCGCCGTGTACCACGCGTCGTTATGGATCTGCGCCATGATCACCGCAGTAATAAAGTTCACTCCCGGAGATAGTTTGGTAATTCGGAAGGGCTGACGGCTGAAGCCTTCTCTGGAGTAAGTCAGCGTGATGATGTCGCCTGGCCGAAGACCTACCCCTTTCACGCTAGTCTCGAACTCGATGTAAGTGTTGCCGTTTACCGACTTATACAACTGAAGCGCCGCCGCGCGGTTGGCTTGGTCGAAATTCGGCAGCCCAAGCGCCGTGAGAGTACTCGACACATCCTGCCCCGTTACCAGGAAATCGTCGACATCCACCAACGATAGGCTGTCTTGCTGGTAGGCGTTGAACTCGTCCTGAAATTCCACCGTGTAGTGGTTCGGCGTATTGGCTATGCTCTGCGCGGTCACGGTGAGCGATGGTGCTCCATTCGCGTTCCGCAGGATGCCTGAGAACGTGTCGTCGCCGAATTCGTAAGCCGGCCACCCCCCATTCAACGCCTCGGTGCCATTGCTCCCGGCCACCTGGGTTGGCTGCTGGATCGCCAGTGTGTCCTCCGCGCTGAGCTGAATCAGACCCGTTGCGTCGAAACTCAGATACATTGCTGAACCGTTCCGAATGCCGCGCACAATATCGCCGGCGCTTCGACGCCCGGTGAGCAGAAGATTGCATTGATAACGAGGAATCGTCGTGCTGTTCCCGTTCACATCCACGGTGGAAACCAGCGCGTTACATCTCGCGGCTACGGCCGAGAAGCTGGCAAGGTCCAGTTGGCCCAGGTTCCAGCCGCTTCGCAGCAACGCATCCAGCATCACCCATGCCGGGTTGTTCGTAAACGCATTGCTCAGGTAGCTGCCGCTGGAATCGAATTGCGCGAGTTGCAGACCCTGGATCAAGACCTCGATGTTGGGTAGCGATGTTCCATTGGAAATCCAATTGGGCACCACCACCGACATAAAAGCCATGCTGCCGTATGGATCACCCAGCGGCTGCCCTGACGAGTTGCTAAAGTCCGGATTAAAACTGCCGTTCCTGGTCCCCAAACTAATGACGTTGTACCAACCGGTGGCCGTCATGTTGGTTCCGCTCACCCCGGCCGGGATCTGGGTATTGTTCACGATTACAGTGATAACGCCACTGATCTGGCCCACCCCCAGCAGCACCTCGAAATGCGTGAGATTCCCGTCGTTCCTCGCGAATACAATCGGCGGCTGATACCATCCGGTCCCATAGATCAGCGGAACGAAATCGTTATATAGCGCCTGATTCGGGAGCGGCGTCGACAATTGCGAGGTCTTCGCGCCATAACTCCGCACGATGATCGACGCAGGCACGAACTCGATGCCGCCAAACCTCCGAGTGACATTGCTCGCGTTGTCGGTATCGAACATGCCTCTCTGCTGGCATTGCGCTCGCGAATAGTCGCAACTGGTATACGCCGCGCCGGCATTCAGATTTCCCACGCCGCCCGTCTGATCCGCTGAGTATCCGCATCGATAGAACGGCGAGAACGTCCCTTCTGTCCCTCCGCTGACCGCTTCCTGCCGCTGCGTCGCAGTACCTGGAAAGTTCCATGGGCACAGTTTTTGAATGCGGACCTCGGGCAAGAATACCCGTTGCAAGTTCAGTGTGTTCGTGAAGCTAAGACGCAAGGTGGATTCAGTGGATTGATCCGGCGGGTTTGCGATTCCCCGAAACATCACCTGGCTGTCCGACGCCACCACTTGGTTGGTCAAGTCGAAGAACAAGAACGTGACAGCCAGTCCGGATCCCTTCCAACCAATATCGCGTTCGATCGAGGAAAGATACGCGTCCGAGTTGGCAAGCGTAATGGAGACCATCGAAACACCATCCGTTGCCGCCTCTGGGCTGGAGTTGAGATCGAAGAGATTGTGCTTCAGCACGCGGCTCAGATACAGGTGGCCACTTACGGTGACGTTGTGGGTGCTCCAACGCTGGACATCTCCCGTTGCCAGCGTGCAATCGAACAAAAACAACGGCGTACCGGGAACTTCCAGCTCCTTCAGAACGTTGATCGTCGTCATTCTTGGAGAGGCTCCCCGTTCTTCTGTCGCATCAATATAGACTGCTCATCAAGTCGATCTGGCAGGAATTCTGGTTGGGCGCGGTCGCGATAACGGAGAGTAAGTCGGAAGAAAACCGCGTACTCGAATAGACGCCGCCAAGGTCAATCGTCTTTTTGTAGAGCCCCGCACCCGGCTGTGCTTCCACTTGAGCGCCGAACGCATCCACTTGAACTCCGGCCGGCAACTCCACGCCGAAGCTGATTCCGTCGTCTTGAACTGACAGGCTCCCCGAGGTGGTCACCCGCGTCCACGCAGAACCAGTCGCTACAGCGGTAAGAAAAGTCTGCCCCGTCGCCGTCACAACCAGCTGAATTGTCGCCGGCGAACTGCTTCGCACATAAACGCTGAAGCAGTACACGAATGAACTTGGTGCATCCGTGCTCTGAACGATCTGCTGCGTCGTTTGCGCAGTGTTGGTGAGCTGCATCGCGCCGTTCCCTCCGAACGGATCCGCCACTCCGCCCGCTACTTGCAAAAGCGGATCGGCTGTCCACGCCGACTGCGTCCAATCCTCGCTCCACAGCAACAAATTGTCGGTGGGATCTAGAAACGTAAACGTGTTCAGCTGACCTTCGGCCGCGTTAAACAAGGTCTCGATAGAAGACCGCTCGCCATCCGTCAGATCCGTATAGCGCAGTTGCCATTGCACCTTTTGTGTGCCAGTATCGGCCATGCGGATTGTGTAGCCGCTCGCCAGTTGATTGGCGATGGTGCGCATCTGGGAACCGCGTCTAACCGGAAACTGGGAGACGGACCCGGTACTGAGTTGCGGGTAATAGAGCATCTCAGCTCGCGTTCTCCATTACGGTCAGCGATGTCTCGCCATTCCACTCGCCCACCAGCACGGCCGTCATGCTGTCGCTCCCGAGACTGCAGCTTGCGTAGTTGGTACCATCGCGCGGATCAGTGAATGCGAAGTTTCCGGCCGATCCCACGTTGCTCCGAAAGAATTCCTGCAATTGATGTAACTCGCTCTGATCCAGCAGACTAAGCTGGATGACCCACTTATGCAGCGGCGCTTGGTAATTCCGAAAACGCTGCTCCGTCCCATCTACAAATTGCAACGCCGTGGTCGAGAACGCAACGCCGCGCGGGGCGGGATACTGCATCACTGCCCCGGTCTTCAGTGTTGGAAAGGTGCTCATATTTAGAGGCCTGAAATTACGTCGTTGAGCGAGCTTGAATTCAAAATCGCCTGTTTCACCGCCATCGCTATGTCGTCGCTGTGATCGAGAAACGATTGGCTATCCATCGCGTTCACCTGAATGGTCACTTGCGCCGGCGAGCTGGCCGACTTGGGCGCGCGGCTGGCCCGAGTCTCCATAACTAACCGGCGTTACCTGTCCGGGTGCGCTCGCCGTCACTCCCGCTTGCGATTGCACCGGCGCTGGCAGCATAAACGGAGATGCTACCGCCAGCGTCTGACCGCCCCCGCCGAATAAGCTCAGCAATCCGCCAATGAGTGGCGAAAGGCTGCTCAGCCCTCCGCCCAGGAAGCTGGACGCCGCGCTTTCAACTTTGCTGCCAACAGATGACCCGGCCTTCGATGTCGTGTTCTGCGTTACCGCCTGCGTATTGTCCTGGAGCGCGCTGATTTGCGATTGCTGTATAGAGCTGAGACTGCTGATTTGTGTCGTCAGGGCCGTCAACTGCTCTGTAACTCCGGAGTCGCCGCCTGCAGGCAGTCCGCCTACGCTCGAACCGCTCCCGCTCACGCCGCCGCGGCTGCTTCCAGTCGATGCAGCCAGTCGCCCGAGTAAGTCGCTTCGCGAAGCGCTCCCTGCACTGCTCGCCGGCAAAAGGTCTTCCCACTTACTTCTGGCCATCGTTGCTTTCCGCCCTCAATTCGTTCTCCAACACAAACAGCGCCTCCACCAGGCGAGCCGGCAACTCGGAAACATTTCCCGCTGCCAAGCAGCTTCCACACGTGGAATTCCTCCAGCAGCGCAACGCTCTCGGATGTGATGTGCGAGGTCGGACAGGTCGTCAGCGACGCTCTTCCGCGCGCCCAAACTACCGGCGCGATCGCCGGCCGCGTCATGCTCAAGCCAACCGCAGCGCCGTTTTCTCTCCAGCCCGCTCTTCCTGCATATGTCGCACTTCCACGCGGCCTTGTTTCCAAGTTGAAAATGGAACGCGACAATCAGTTTTTTCTTTCTGTCTCGCTCAATCCGCACTGCTCCCTGATCGCGCCGACCACCTCCCGCGCTAAATCCTCAGGACCTTTTTCGAGTAACCGATCCGCGGTGGCAACCTCGCCATCAATGACTAATCCCTCGATCCTCACCAATCCCCACTGTAAGTACATCGAGTCGATTTCCTGCGCCAGGATGTTGGCTTCAATCCTCTCGTGCAGCTCCGTGCCAGCTTCCAGGAACTCCGCCTTTTTACTGATCTCCCGGACGCGCCGGCTCAGCTCCATGCGGCGTCCGAACGAAATCCGATGGATCGCGAATCTCACTCCTGGTGCTGCTTTGGACTCAATTGAAATTACGCTCGCGTAATGCAGTGCGCCATTTGGACGATGCCTTCCCTCACCGGCGCCGGCATCGCGCCGCGCCTTACCCGAATGCCACATAAATTTCATCGTTCACGCTTCCTTGCGCCCGGCAGCTTTGAAACTGCCACTGCTGCCGTTTCTGTGAATCATCGAAAGCAGGAACTTCCGCCACCACGCTGTTCATGTAAATACCGAACAATTCGCCCTGCTGCTGGCCAAGTTGCATCATGACGCTGATGGGCGATCTTTGGCGGGCTGCTTGATAGAGCGCCCCCGTGGCGCTATCGTCCATTTGATAAATGCTGAAGTTGATCGAGACCGTCCGCTGCCCTGGAACAATCGTGGCAGGCAGTTGCGCGCCGTATTCGCTCGCCCGCAGCTCCAGATTGTTCGAAAACGTTACATCGGCGTTCGTCAAAGTGAGAAAGCGTGCCGGCGAGCTGCCCAGCCAGATTTGCCCCAGGTGTCCTGGAATAATCGAGTAGTTGATTGGCCCCACGGTAGGCTCCGCCGGAAATGCCGACAGGCCAAATTGGCCGCTCTGAAAACTGGCCGTGTCCACCAAGTCTTGCGCCTGGCCATTGAAATCGAACTCATGGAAATCGCCGTTAAGCTTTATCGAAAGCGTATCCACAGCCATGCCCGCCAGAACACGCTGCACTGCAGTGCCTGGGCTCCAATAGTCGTAAAGCGTAACGCTCGAAAGATTTTCAGCGGGTTGATATGTCGCCGTCGGGCCGGTCTGCGAGCTCGCACCAGGAGTAACCGAAAACGGAGCGTTGAGTTGCACCGTGTCGGCATTCACGATCACCGTGACGAACCGAATCTCCCCGCCGCTGCTAACCGCGGCGCCCGGAGCCAGCCCGTGCGGAGCATTGAATGCCAGTGTCGCCCAACCGCTCGTGCTCGCTACCGTGCCTCCCGCCGATTGCGCCGGAATCCCGCCCAGGCATGCTTGGAAGAGTGGCCCGTGAGGCGGAAGAGCGCTCGGATTGGCCCAATTTGCCATGTAGGTTTTCAATCCGAAACTGGTCTGCGTTCGCAGCCCGCTGGGATTTCCCGCAAAAGTCCGCGATCCTGTCTTGTCCGCTCGCTGAACCTTCTCCATCTGTTGCTTGGCCGTCAATTTGACTGCCGGAATCCGGTTGCTTGCGCTGATTGCCGGGGCCGCGCCGTAGTTTTCCTCTAAAGCGACGTAGAAGCGATTGTCGTTCGATAAGATATAGGACATATAAGATTGCTTCCGCTACCCTGCGCTGATCTCCAATGCGAACGACACTTTTGCGATCTGCAAAAAGTTGCGCCCTCCATGCTTCACGCCGCCAAAAGTAACTTCGTATCCGCCGTCGAAAAACATCCCATCGCCCCAGTCGCCGCGGCTGTTGTCCAACACCTGCGTGATGGCGTCGACGTAAGCCTGTAAGTTGGTTTCGATCTGGTCCAGACGATCCTGCGAAACACGGGCTTCCACAATCATTTGAGCGTCTCCGGAAAACGTGCGAAACTTCTCTCGAAGTTCGTTGACCACTTTCGTGCAGTACACATAAACCAGCGGATACTTGTTCACCGTGCTCTGGTCGGAGACGTCCGGCGCGACATTTTGAGGAATAATTTGATGCGCCGCGATCGCGGGCAGCGTCAATCCCTGCTGTGTCGTCAGCGCTTCCAGTGCCGCGGGTAAGCCGCCGCCGGCCGTTAACACTCCCACAACCTTTTGCGTACTTGTGCCGGCAATTAGCAACATGCTCAACCTCTTTCGATGACCTGGTGATCCACAATGAACCACTCCGGCTTTTGCCCAGTCGCCAATGGGACTCCGGCACTCAGCCCTCCGGTCATGATCCAACTGCTGCCAATTGCAAGCGGACTTTCGTTCTGGCGTGTCAGCGCGCCCGGCGCCGTCCCGACATACGCGTTCCAGCCCGCCGCATTTGTCGGGGAAGCGCTCGTCGTTAGCGCCACCACCAGCACCTCGCCCGGTGATGTACTAAGTTGCGCGTAAGCACTCGGCGCGCCTTCGTCCCCAGACGAGTTTACCCAGCTGGCAGCAGCGTAAAACGTCGCTGCGTTCCCAGTCCCCGAAGCGCTGGACAACGCCGGCTGCGCCGCTCTCGGCATTGGATCCGCAACCACTCCGACGCCCAGCTGAAAGTAAGTCCGCGAGCTTCCTTTGGCCAATTGCTCGAATTCGTTCCACTTACCTTGGTAACGGTCGTTCAGCTGATTGTTGTACGCGTCTCGATACACCATCGCGAGCGTTTTGTGAATATGCCACTGCCGCAGCGCGTCGGTTACCACCACATCTGCCAGGCCCCTCGCCCGCCTGACATCCGGCTGATAGTCGCGGACTGGCGCTCGCCGGAGCAGAAACAAGATGAGCTCGTTGGCAAGATTCTGTTGCGCCAGCGTCACCTTCGCGGCGACGTCGATACCCTCCGCGTTGGCGTCCGTGAGAACCGATGCTTCGTATTCTTGAAGATCCTTTGCCGAACTGATGGGACCATCGGTGAAGAGTGCCATTGCCCTCGCGCTCCCTTACCGCTTCTCTGCCCGCACCGAGCTCTTGATCGCCCGCAGATCCGCCTCTGAAATCACATTCACTTGCACCTTGCTCGCCGCTTCCTTCCGTTGCGCCTCTTGGACTGCCGCCAAGGCCGCCGAACGAAAGTCCGCGCTCTCTTCGATGCTCGCCAAGCGCGCGCGTCCTTCCAAGATCAACCGGGCCGCGATAATCCGTGATACTTCGGCCAGCTGCCCTGGCCGCCCGCCGTCGGGCGTTTCATGGCTCACAACCACGACATGCGAGTCGGTGATCTCCTGTTCGATCTTCCGTAGCTTTTGATAAAACGCCCTCAAATCCATCCTGTCCCCTTTGCGCGCGGACAGACGCCCGTGGCATCCGCCCGCGTCACGCGCTTCTTTCTGACTAACTGTTGACCTGAACCCCGAACGCGTTCCGGAGAACCGCGGTGCCGTATAACACGTCCACGGTAAACTGCTGGGCCAGCGTATTCGGCTGATAGCTCATCACCACGCGGATCCCAAAGTTGCCCATCTCCGCGTACTCCGCGATCGCGCCGGTTCCCGGCAACGGTTGCGGTAGCCGGCGTATCACCAGTCCGATTGCATCCCTGGCAAAAGCCAGGTTGTGAGTGTTCACCGGTCCGCTGCCAGTGGTCTGCACCAGTTGCGACCGGAATACGAAGAAGTCCTTGATCTTGCCCACCGCGCCATCCACCAGCGCGCGCAAGCCCGCGTCGCCGGCGGAATAGTATTCACTAAAGCGCGGGATTTGCCGAAGTGCCGAGTAACCCGCCGGACCAACCACCAGGTACTTACTCGCCACCGCCGGAACCTTCGCTTGAAACAATGCTGTTTCCGCTGAGTCCACCGTGCTCTCTATCAGAGCCACGCCCGCCGTCCCCACTGGCGCGTTCGCGCTGAATTGCGAATATAGGCTCAAAATGTCCGACTCGATTCGCTCTGCGATCGCAACCACCGCCGGCTGCATGTACAGCCGTAACAAGTCAGGCACCGCCAACACCTTGGTCACATCTGGAATCTGGAATGTTGCTTCGGCATGCGTATTCAGCACGATCTGAGCGTTCCCTAGACTGGGATTTTGCGCCTGAACCATCCCGCCTTCCGCGATATTGTTCGCCACCAGAGTGGGCGGTATCGGCACATTTACTGTGTCCCCCGCGTTCGCCAAAGTCGGCTCATAATCCCGGTTGACTAAGTTGCCCATCACCAGGTTACTAACGAGCGCCGGCAGTGCGTCCACTGCTACTAACTTCACGATTGCATTTGCTACATTTGCTGATGTAATTGCTGGCATTTAGATTTCCTCGTTGTCTCGTTTCTCGCTCACATGCCTCGGAGTGCTTGATTCGCCACCCTCGAAACCTCTTGACGGACTTTTTCCAGTTCTTCCGGACTCATGCCCGGCCGAATCTTGTCCAGATCAAGCCCGCCCGTACTTGTTGCTGCTTTTGATCCCGACCCCATCCCCGATCCCCCCGTCATCCTGGCCGGCAGCAATTCGGGATTCTCTTGCACGAACTGCGTTAAGTAGTCCCGAAGAGAAACTTCTCCAGGCGCCATCAGCTGGCCGTCGTCGCGCCGCTGAATGTCGTCCTTCACTGCGCGATACGCCAGATCCACTTTCGCTACCCCCAACCGCTGTAGCTCTGAGCGAATCGACGAGCTCCGCTCTGCCTCGTCCGCCACTTTGCGGCTGCGATGATTCTCCTGAACCAGATCGTTCACCCGCTTTTCTAAGTCCTCGCGCCGCCTTCGCTCGTCCAACAACTCCGCCTTGTACGCCGGCTCCGCCTTCACCTGCTCAGCCTGCACGAATTCCTCGATTACCCCGCGTATCAGCGAGCGCAGCTCGGCCCCATCCGCCTGTGGTTCGTCCATAATCCTCCTGGGAAATCTAAGATTGCTCTTGATCGATCTCGCGCCCGATCTGATCCTTTACCTCTTGCCGCACATCGCACAAGAATTGAAACGCCAGCTTTTTGAACACTTGCTTTCGCAGCGTCGGCGAATTCATTCCTAAGTTCAGAAGGCGCTGGGCGTCGTCCAGCTCCGTCCCAAAATCCCCGATGTCAAACTCGTCCATGCCGGAAACATTGATGCTCAGGCCATCCTCGCGGGCCGTGTCCACCGCCCGCAGCACGCGCTTCATCGAATCCTTCACGGCGTCTCCGTAGGCCCGCAGCACCTCTTGCGTGATCGCGTAATCGCGCTGCTTGCTCACCCCCGATTGCGCCGCGTTCCCCGACAGCGATCCACCCGCATGGGACACGTAACACACCCGGTAAATCTCTTCCTGCAGCCTCGTCAAATTGTCCGCGGCAATCTGGTACACGGTGCCTTGCGGCTCAGTCCATCCGAACCGGTCTTGCGGACCCAGCTGGATGTAGTACGATTCGCCCATCACCTGGTCCCAGTCCCGTTCCGAATAAATCACCGGCATCGCAAACAGGCCCATCGTCAGCGCCCATCCCAGAGCATTCGATTTGTTGAAATGCTCCAGCTGCAGCGTTGCCGCTTTGTTTAGCAGCCACAGCCCTTCGGAAACCCGCAACTCCACCAGCGGTACCCGCGACTGTTTCGCAAGCCCGTGCCGCCCTTCGGCCACGACGCCGATCGGGCCCCGATTCGTCCCGCCTTCTTCTTGCTCATAGATCCTGTACTTCTCTTTGTCGTAGTAAACCCAGCGAGTCTGCTTCGACCAGGCGGTATCTTCCAACCGCTCCTTGCGCAAGCTCTGCGTTCGCAGCACCACCCATTGATACTGCCCGTGATCGTCGTAACTCCAGTTGATAAGCTCGTCCGCGGCGTAACTCACTAAGTAAGCTCTGGACGCACCGCGCTCGTCTTCTTCCGCGCGATTTCCGACCGGCTCATTGAGCCGCGGAAAGTCGATCAACACATAACTCTTACCGCACACCAGCGCTTCCACGAATTGCCTGCGGAAGAACTCCGCGAGGTTCGTTCCCTTCAAATCGCAGTCTTCCGTGAATTGCCCGAAGAACTTACGCGACCGTTCGCTCTTTCCCTCGTACGTCAGCACCGGCTCTCGCCGGAAAAGCGTCGCCGTATACCAATCTACGATCGAACCCACGTAGTTTTCGTAAAAGCTCCTGCTCAGCCTTTCGATATATACGTCTCCCGGCTCCTTCTGCCGCCGGACCAGATACTGATCCGCGCTCGCCCGGAATTGTTCTCCACCCGCGTAAAGGTCTCGATACTGGCGCCACATCGCGCGCTTAGCTGCGTATTCCGGATGCTCATGCGTAATGTCTGGACCACTCGTGCCTAAGTTCATGGGGTTCTCAGCGCGCCTAGATCAACCGCCGGCTCTGCTCTCCGAACTTCGTTTGGGGCCTGTATTCCTGCCACAGCAAGTAACCCAGCGCGTCGGATAAGTGCGTCCTTTTCGAATCCTTGTCCTTGTCGATGATGCCGCTATCCGGCTTGTAAGTCACTTCCTCCAGGTCAGTAACCAAACCTGCGCAGCGCGGATGCACCAGCAGCCCGACTTCCTCGGCCGCCGAAAACAGCTTGGAGTTCACCAGAGCCACGCGCTCGCGAACGTTCGGATTACTCGCCGGCACGCGAAACTTGAGATTTCTGTACGCCGTTCGCCGGAAATATTCTTTGATGATTTGATAATCCGTCGTCCCCGCCGTCTGCAGTCTCTGCCCCGAGGCGTCTCCATACACAACGATCCCGGCCTGATGGTTGGGATATCGCGCATGGAACTCCTCGCAGGCTTGCATCGTGCTCGCCCGGCTCAACACCACTTCATCCAGCACCCGAATCTCCTCTTCGCTTTTCTGCGCCACGATCGAACTCATCGGATCCACGTTGAAGTCCAAGGCCCAGAACAGCGGCAGCCGGAGATCGACTTCCACTTCCCGAACGTTCCGCGATCGCTTGAATGACCCGTAGACCGCTCCAGACTGCACATTCAAGTAATCGCCCAAGGCCTCTTGCTCGAAGAATTTCGCATCGTAGCTTTCTTTCAGGCGTTCATAGAAGTCCGGAATTCTGTCCAGCACGTACCGATTCTCGAACGGCTTCGCCAGCACCACTTCGTATCCCCCCACCTTGTCGCGAACAAATCTGCGATACACCCAGTCAAACCCCTTCGGCGTCCAAACCGCGAACCCGCATAGCCGCGACGCCCGCGGATCCCGCAGCCGCCCTTCCAGCCGCAGCCACGCTTCTTCCGCCGTGTAAGTAAGCTCGTCTAAGCCAAACCACGCCAGGTTGGTGCCCCTCAGCCGCTCGAAATCGTCCACGGCGCGAAAGTAGATCCGCGACCCGGTGTCCTTCATCAGCAACACCGATTCCGACTTATTCAACTCATGCCGAATCCGGTTACTATTCAGCACTTCAAGAAAGCTGGTTAAAGTTGCATCCCGCAACATCGGGTAAGTCGGAGCTCCAATTAGCCCTTGCCTGCCTGGATTTAAGTAACTCAGCCGGATCGCCTCTTGGCACAGCGCCTGGCTTTTTCCTGATCCGATCGGACCCGAAAATCCCTTGAACCTCGCCGTCGATCTGTGAAACCTGCTTTGTGATGGGAGTGGCACATAGTCTATTTCAATTCGCCGCGTTCCTCCGCTGGCTCTTTCCACGTGACGATAATCTCCCTCGGCTGCTCGTCTTCTTCGAGCTCGCGTTCAAGCTGAGTCAGCCGGATGAAATCAGCCAGCGACGCCTTGTTGGTGGTGAAGTCGAGGCGCCTTTCGATGTCCCTCAATAGCCTGGTAATTCGTTGCTTGCGGCTGCCCCGCAGCGGTCGTAACTGTTTCTGGGGCGATTCTCGTGCTGGCATGTTCTTCACACAGACGCGCATTCCAAAAAAATGGGCGCCTCCGTTTCCAGAAGCGCCCGTAAGCAACTCTCTCCTGCACCGACAATATCAATCAGACTTTTGCGCTGTGCGAATTCACTCCCCTAAACATCTGAAAACGCGTGGTAGATTCTTAAATCGTTTCTGTCACTCTTGTTTTAGAGGTCACGCGGTCCGAATCCGAGCCGCATCCTCCAACCCGCGATCCTCGATCTCGATCTCCCGAATCCGAAACTTCTGCACCTTCCCCGTCACCGTCATCGGAAACTCGTCCACGAACCGAATATATTGCGGCACCTTGAAATGCGCGATCCGTCCGCGGCAAAACTCCCGGATCTCATCCTCCGCCGCCGGCTCCTTCAGCCGGATCCACGCCGCCACAGCTTCGCCCAGCCTCGCATCGGGAAGCCCCACCACCTGCACTTCCGCCACCTTGGGATGCGTGTGCAGAAACTCTTCCACCTCCCGCGGATACACATTTTCGCCGGCCCGGATGATCATGTCCTTCGCGCGCCCTGTGATCCGGAAAAACTCGTGAATGTCCATCGTCGCCAGGTCCCCGGTGTGCAGCCAACCGTCCTCGTCCACGGCCCTGCACGTCGCCTCCGGTTCCTGATCGTAGCCCTTCATCACCAGATACCCGCGCGTACACAGTTCCCCCTGTTCGCCCGTCGGAACCGTGTCGCCGCTCGCAGAAACAATCTTCACCTCAGTGTTAGGGCACGCTTGCCCGATCGTCGAAACCCGCCGCTCCAAGCTATCGTCCACCGCCGACATCGTGATCACCGGCGAGCTCTCGGTCTGCCCGTAACCCACCGTCATGCCCTCGCACCGCATGTCTCGCGCCACGCGCTTCATCACTTCGATCGGGCACGGCGCGCCCGCCATCAGGCCTGTTCGCAGCGAGCTAAAATCGAACACCTGGAAATCGGGATGCTCCAGTTCCGCGATGAACATGGTCGGGACGCCGTAAATCGTCGTGGCGCGCTCGTCGTGAATGGCCTGCAAGGTCGAAAGCGCGTCGAAAGTAGCCGCCGGCAGGATCATGGTCGCTCCGGTCACTACCGAAACCAAGCGTGCCGATCACGCACCCGAAACAGTGATACAGAGGCACCGGCACCACGATCCGATCCTTCTCCGTAGTCCTGAGGCCCGCCGCGATAATGTCCGCATTGTTTAAAACATTTCGATGCGTCAATAGCACACCCTTAGGCGACCCGGTGGTGCCCGAAGTGTACTGGATGTTGGTGACATCGTCGGGCCTGACTCGCCGCGCCGGGATGTCTCGCCCGTGCGACTGCAACCGTTCCCAGCCCTCGGTGCCGAAATAGACCACGTGCTCCAGAGCCGCCTTGTCCCCAGCTATTGCTTCCTCGAGAATCGCGCGATAATCCGACCGCCGGTCCCTCTCCCAAAGAAACAGCGCCTTCATTCCCGACTTGCGCACCACATAAGCCAGCTCGTACGCCCGGTACGCCGGATTCACGTTCACCAGCACCGCGCCAATCCGCGCGCATGCCAGGTGCATCACCACCCACTCGGCGCAATTTGTGGACCACACTCCGATTCGATCCTGCGCGCCCAGCCCCATCCCCGTCAGCCCCCGCGCCGTCCGCTCCACAACCGCGCCCAGCTCTGAAAACGTCAGCCTGACCCCTTGATGCCTGACCACCAGAGCTTCCCGCTCAGGAAATCGCGAAGCTGTTTCCTGAAAAACTTCCCAGATGCTGGCCTCGATAAGCGGAGCATCCGGCCCCCGTGAGTAACTCAACATGGAATCAATCCGCCTCCAAATCTGGGTCTCAGTGTATAACAATTAGCTATGCGCGTCCGCCACTTACTCGCCCTGCTTTTCGCTGGTTCCGTTGGCTTCTCCGCGGCTCCCGCCCGTTTCTCCCTGGAGCAGGTGATGAGCGCGCCGTTCCCCTCCAACCTCACCGCCGCGCCCAAAGGCGGAGCCGTTGCCTGGGTGCTCAATCAACACGGAGCGCGCAACGTTTGGATCGCCGAAGCGCCCGCCTACCAGGGCCGCCAGCTTACTCACTACACCGCCGACGACGGCCAGGAAATCGCCGAAATTACCTGGACCCTAGACGGCCGCTCGCTCCTCTTCGTCCGCGGCGGCGATTTCGAAATGCTTCGTGACGACCCGAATCCCGCCAGCCTTCCCCAGGGCGTGGACCAAAGTATCTGGATCGCCGCCCTTACGGCGGCGCGCCGCGCAAAATTGCCGAGGGCAACAGCCCGGCCGTCTCCCCGAAAGGCGATCGCATTGCTTTTTTACGCAAGGGTCAGATCTGGTCCGTGGGTCTCGAGGACGGCGCCAAGCCCGCGCAGCTCATCCACGCGAAAGGCCAGGCGAGCGACCTCCATTGGTCACCCGACGGCTCGCAACTCGCCTTCGTCTCCGATCGCGGCGATCACTCCTTCATCGCGGTCTACAACGCCGCCGCGCAATCGCTGGTTTATCTCGATCCCAGCGTCGATCAGGATTTCAACCCGGTCTGGTCTCCCGACGGCAAGCAGATCGCCTTCGCGCGTATTGCCGCCTCCACCCGCGCATTTTCGTTTGGGCCGCAGCGTTCCGGCCAGCCTTGGTCCATCCACCTCGCCGACCCCGCCACCGGAAATGGCCGCGAACTCTGGCATGCGTCCGAAGGCCCCGGCAGCTTGTTTCACGCCATGTCCGCCGATTCGCAGTTATTTTGGGGCGCTGGCGATCGCATCGTCTTCCCTTGGGAAGCCACCGGCTGGCTGCATCTCTATTCCATCTCCACACATGGCGACAAGCCCACGCCGCTCAACGCACCCGGCGAATTTGAGATCGAGCACGTCTCGCTCTCCTCCGATCGCCGCACCGTTTTGTTCTCCTCAAATCAAAACGACACCGACCGCCGTCATCTTTGGCGTGTCGCGGTCACGGGCGATGGCCTAGCGCCATTGACACCGGGCGAGGGCATTGAATGGTCTCCCGCGGAAACAAGCGATGGCGCCTCGGTAGCCATGCTGCGATCCGATGCCCGTAATCCCGCGCGCGCATCCATCAAAATCGCCCATGGCGAAGTCCGCGATCTTGCACCGAATTCCATTCCCGCCGACTTCCCTGCTTCCTCGCTCCTCGCCCCACAACCAGTCATCCTGCCATCCGCCGACGGCATGCGCATCCACGCTCAGCTTTTCCTGCCTCCCGACTCTGCCCCCAATCAGAAACGCCCCGCCCTCATCTTTCTCCACGGCGGCTCTCGCCGCCAGATGCTGCTGGGCTGGCATTACATGGATTACTACAACAACGCCTACGGGATGAATCAGTATCTGGCCAGCCTCGGCTACATCGTGCTGGCGATCAATTACCGCAGCGGTATCGGCTATGGACTCGACTTCCGCGAAGCCCTCAACTATGGCGCGACGGGCGCGAGCGAATTCAACGATGTTCTTGGCGCGGGCCTGTATCTGCGAGGCCGTTCCGACGTCGATCCCAAGCGCATCGGCTTGTGGGGCGGCTCTTACGGCGGCTATCTCACCGCGCTCGGCCTCTCGCGCGCATCCGATTTATTCGCAGTCGGCGTCGATTTTCACGGCGTCCATGATTGGAACAACGTCATCACCAACTTCGTCCCCGCCTACAATCCCAACAAGGATGTGAACGCCGCGTCGCGTGGCCTTCGAGTCGTCGCCCATGTCGTCCATCGCCACCTGGCGATCCCCGGTGCTGCTCATCCATGGCGATGACGACCGCAATGTCCCGTTCCACGAATCCGTCATGCTCGCCGAAGCCCTCCGCAAACAGGGCGTCGAATTCCAGGAACTGATTTTCCCCGATGAAATCCACGGCTTCCTCACCGAGAAGCGCTGGCTCCAGGCCTATCATGCCGCCGCCGACTTCCTCGGAAAACACTTACAGAACCCCTGATCTGGCATGATAGTAACTACATGTTCTTCCGCCGAGAGAAACCCCACGTATCCACTTTCACCGAACGCATCGATGGCCTAAGAAAGCTTGGATTCAGCACCAGCCCCGCCGGCTCCGGCAAAGCGCAGATCACTCGCGACGGAATCGGAGCCATCATCGAAGATCGCCCCGGCGAGCACCCGCGCGTCAACAAGGCCGGCCTGGTTCTGGGCGACGAAATCGGATTGCTGGTGAATCGCGGGTATCAGATGTTTTGGAAAACGCCCAGCGGCCGGACCGCGCCGGCTCTCGCCACGCATCTAAAAGCGCTGCATGCCTTCGAAGAAGACTTAAAGGAAGGCCTCGGCATCACCAGCCTCTATAACGAGAGCTTGGGCACCACGTCCGATCTTCACCTCTACGATCGCGTGGAACATCGCGACCAAGGCGACGCCGACAAGCCCTGGGAACACAAAACTGTTACTTCGTAGCCTCGCCCGCATACTTCATATATAGGTCGCGGTTCTTCTTCGCCTCATCCGCTTTCCCCTGCTTCTCCAGAACCGCCGCGCGTAGCGCAAAGTAGCGCGGGAAAATCAGCGACGCGAACATCGGATCGCCCGACGATAACGGAAGCGGGCAAATCTCTAGCAGCTTCGCCGCCTCAGTGAATCCGCCGGTTTCCACGCGAGCCCACGCCAGCAACACCCGGATCTGGCCGTCGGCCGACGGGCCGGTCGCCTCATATTCCTTCTGCAATAACGGCACAGCCTCCCGGTATTTCTGCGCTAAGAGCAAAGAGTAGGCATCCACCAGCGTCGAACCCGATGTGATCCCCGATCCCGAGGCGATGTACCGGCTCACCGCGGCGATTCTCCGCGCTTGTGGCCCTTGCGCGTGAGCCACAGCTTGATTGGCTAGATCCATCGCGGCCTTTCCATCCCCCGCTTCCAACTTCCAAATCGCGAGTTGACTCAGCGCCAGCGCCTGCTCATCCTGAGCCAAATTCAGCAGCAGCTTCTCCATCGCGCTGAGGCCAGCCGGCCGCCGCCCCGTCAGAAACTCCCACTGCGCCATCTGATACGCCGCACGCGTGCCTTGTACTGGCCCAAGATACTTAGCGAATAGCGTGTCCGCGTCTCTCAGATCACCCAGCATCAGCCGCGCCTCGGCCGCCTTCAGGAACTCCGGCGGACTCTTCTGCGCCGCTTGCTGAAAGTACTTCGCCGCCGATTCGAAATCGCCGAGGAGGAAGCTCACTTCGCCCAGTGAGTCGAGCGCATTGACATCCGCCGGCGCCAATTTCTCGTACTCTTGAATCGCCTGCCGGGCCCCGTTCAAGTTCCCGGTCCATGCCAACGCATACCCCAGCTCGTTCCAGGTGCGCAGCTCCTCGGGATTCAGCAGCGAAGCCGCCTGATAATTCCGCACCGCCTCCTGAAAGTTCCGCCGCGCGAATTGCGCCTCCCCCAAGTCGAAGAACACGGTCGCGTTGGCCGGCGTGGCCCGCGCCAGAGTCTCCAGCGCCTGGATCCGCGCATGCATGTCCCCTGAGGCCGCCGCCGCGACATATTGCAAGTCGGCTCGATCAATCGAATCCAACTGGTTCACTTGCTCTCCGGCTTGAATCGCCTGCAGCGCACCATCGCGAGCACCCGCTCCGGCCAGTAACCGGGCCTGCTGCAAGTAGATCGCCGCAAAGCCAGGGTCCGCGGCCTTGGCCGATTCAAGCGCCTGCTTGATAGACTCGGCGCCGGACGCCGCCAGCGCTTCGCCATAGAACCGAAAGGCCTGCTCGCTATTGGTCCCGAAATGCCGCGCCCCCGAATGCAACCGGCGCGCCAGCTCGTTCGCCAACGGCAGCCAGCCTTCGGCAATCGGCCCTTCGATTTCGATGTGCTCCACCGCTTTCGCCGTTCGAAGGTCTTCCACCGTCGCGCGAATCGCAAGCCGGCCGTTCCTCTCGAAAAAGTACCCCTCCAACGCTCTGGATGCCTGCATGGATTGCGCCGCCGAGAGGGAATCTACGGTCTTCGCGAAAACGTTTTTCGCTCCGGCCAGATCGTATTCCACCACCGCCGACGAGGCGCGTGAGTACCAATTCGACAGTGGATCGGAGGTAAGGTTCTCGAGCGGCAACACCGCCAGCCGCTCCACCGTTCTGACCGGCCGCCGCGCGCAGCCGCCCGTAACTACCGCAATAACAATTGTGCTGAAGACTGCGGTTCGCGTTAGCCTACAGAACACGCGGCTCCAACGCCATCAGCTCTTTGAACTCCGGCAAATCCCGCATGGAGGCAAACGCCGGATCCGTCTGGATCTTTTTCTTTTCTTTGAAGCCTTCTTCCAACGCCTTGCGGATGTACTGCAGCGCACGATCGTAGATTCCCGCCTTGGCGTACGTCTGCGCCAGCACGTAGTGAAATCTCGCATGCTCGTCAACGCTGCGTTCCTGCAGCAACACACCTTGCGTGTTGCGCGTCTCGAACACTTCCGGGTCCAGCTTCAGAGCGGTCCGCAAAGCTTCCGCACCGTGCTCGTAGTCCTTGCGCGCGAAATAGCAGGTCCCCAGATTGCTCCACACCGAAGCCGACTTGTCATTCATCCGTAGAGCCTTCTTGTACTGACTGACGGCGCGCCGGTAGCTCTTACGGGCGTAATAGACGGTACCCAGGTTGTTGACGGCTTCGGCGTAGGCCGGATCCGTCCGCACCGCCAGCCGATAATATTTTTCCGCCAGGTTCAGTTGCAGCATCTGGTGGTAGGCGATGCCGGTTTTGTTCAGCATGATGGCCGAACCCTTGGAGTTATCCAGATACATCTCCGCGGCTTCCCGGTACCGTTTTTCCGCCATGAAGATATCGCCTCGCATTTCAGGCGTCAGCGCGGGTCTCGTCTGCGCGGCGGGCGGCGATTGCCCCGTCCCGGTGCTATCTAGAAAACCACTGGAGGGTGGCGTGGATTGAGCAGCGACGGCCGGAAGAAACATCTGGACCGTCCCGAAACCGATTGCAGCTAACCAGAGCCCGGAAGCCATGGTTTGACCTCCCCGAATCATCCCGATTCCCCCAGGATTCAACTACCGCCCGGGGCATTAGATCTACACTATCACTTCGGAAAAAGAATTACCGGAATATACCCCGGAGGCGCTCAAAAAAGCCCTTACGTTTGGGCGGCGGCTGGGGTTGGACGGGAGGTTCAGGCACGGCCAACTGCCCGGCGCGAGCCACGCGCTGTTGCTGCGGGGTCACCGGCGGATTCTGATCGATGGGACGCGCCGGCTGGCCCGTTTCCCATCCCGCCACCCGCATTCCTCCGCCGCCGTGCAGCTGGCATTGCTCCACCGGCTGCGTGCCTTCGACGAAATATTCCGTCCGAACCTTGGGACACGCGGCCGTCGCCAGCTGTCCCGATAATGGGTCAATCTGCACTCCCACCACGCCGGCTGGCGGCTCAAACTCGCTGACATTGCGATATTCCCGATGCTCGTGCGCCCGCTTCATAAACTCCGCCCACACCGGCAGCGCCGAGTGAGCGCCTTCCAGATCCAGCTGCCGGTTATCGTCGAATCCTACCCACACCACGCAAATCAGTTTCGACGTGAAGCCGGCGAACCAGCCGTCGTGCGACGTCCCGGTCTTTCCGGCGATCGGAAAATTGATGCCTCGCGACCATACCGCCGCGCCCGTTCCGCTGCGCACCACTTCTTCCAAAAGCTGGTCCATGAGAAACGCCACGCGCGGATCCAGCACATCGCGATGCTCGGGTTGGTTGTCGAAAATGATCGATCCGTGGTCGCTCGCAATGTCGGAAACGAAATACGGCTTGGAGTAAACGCCGTGGTTGTCGAAAATCGTGTAGGCCCCCGCGACCTCCAGCGGAGTCACTTCGTAAGCCCCCAGCGCCATGGCCGGCGTTGGATGAATTTCCACGTTCATGCCCGCACGCCGCGCCAAATCGACAATCGCGTCGTAACCGGTCTGCTCGGCCAGTTTCACGGTCGCCACGTTGAGCGAATGCGCCAGCGCGTCCCGCAGCGACACGTTGCCATAGAACTTATGCTCGAAATTGCTCGGCTCGTAGGGCTTGCCGTCGAAGTAAAACGTCGTCGGCTCATCCAGGATCATGGTGGCCGGCGTGATCACCTGTCCACCGCCATTCGAAAGCCCGGTGTTCAACGCCGCCGCATAAACAAACGGCTTGAAGGAAGATCCGGGCTGGCGTTTGGCCAGGATCCGGTTCAGCTGGCTGGTGCCATAATTCCGCCCGCCCACGATCGCCAGCACGCGCCCCGTTTGCGGATCGAGCGCGATCAAGGCGCATTGCGGATCGGGATAGCTCGGGTCGCGCTTCTTGCGCCCTTTGATCCGTTGATCGGCCTCTTCCATGCCGATCCGCACCGCCTCCGTTGCGTCCCGCTGCAAATTCGGATCCAGCGTGGTGTAAATGCGATAGGTGTTCGATTGGAAATTGTAGTCCGGAAACTTCTCGATCAGCGTGTCGTTCACCAGGTCGACGAAGAACGGCGCCTCGGCCGAATCCATGCCCTGCCTCACCAGCGTCACTGGCGTGGCAACCGCCTGCTCATATTCCGGGTCGCTGATGTAGCTGTTTTCGTGCATCAGCTTCAGCACCATATTGCGCCGCGTCCTGGCCCGTTCCGGCCAGCGGAACGGATTGGTGAAACTGGGCTGCTGGATCAACCCGGCCAGCAACGCCGCCTCCGGTATCGTCAACTTGCTGACGTCTTTTCCGAAATAGACCTGCGCCGCCTCGCCGAAGCCGCGAATGCCGAAACTCCCGCGCTGCCCCAGCGGGACTTGATTGGCGTAGTATTCGAAAATCTGCTCTTTCTTGAGCTTCTGCTCCAGGTGCATGGTGATGAGCACCTCTGGAATCTTGCGCCGCCAGGTTTTGTCGTTATCCAGCCAGAAACTGCGCGCCAGCTGCTGGCTCAGCGTAGAAGCGCCCTGCGCGTAGCGATGCTCTCGAACGTCGATCCAGGCAGCTTTAATAATGCGGATGGGATCGAATCCGGAATGCTGGAAGAATCGTTTATCTTCCGCCGACACCACCGCATGCACCAGCACCGGCGGAATATCTTCGTACTTCACCATCCGGCGCTTCTCGCGGTTCTTATCGAACAGATTCGAGATCAGCTCCGGCTCCAGCGTGTATTCGGTGCGGTCCGTATTGTCGGCCAGCGAAATGATGTGCGCCACCTTACGTCCGGCGAATTTGATGACGCCTTCGTCCCGCTTGAAAAACGAATCCGGCCCCGGGTAAACGTCGATCTCGTCGGGCTTCAGCGTGAAATAGCCCATGCGATTGTTGGGCGATTCGGTGTAGCCGCTGCGGCGCAAATCCGTTGCGATCTCCTGCGGATCGGCGATGTCGCCCACGTCCACAGTGCGCGGCGCGGCGAACAACATGGACGTGTTTGCAAACGGCCCGGCCGCCAGCTTGGATTCGATCAGCCGCGAGTACTTCACGTAATAGAACGTGAACACTCCCAGCCCGGCGGTGAACGCCAGAACCAGCAGTACGAGAAGGACTTTGCCTAGCGGGTGCAAAGCGAACCGCACCGCGGAGGCTTTTTTGGGAACCTGGACTCTTACTGCCACGCACTACCATCTTCGCATGGCTGGCCCGCGGGGAGGCACCGAGGCACTCTGACTCGAAGGGGCGGCGATTTTTCGTCCAAAGCGAGATCGGAATTTCTCGAAATACGACTACTCCTTAACGACTTGCAATACTGGAAACATGCCTTGCTCCCCAATAGTGAGGTGTCCACAGGCCTCGGCGCTCAGAATCGTTGCGGTCGCCTTGGCTGCAGTGGCCGCCACGCTAGTGGCATTCGCAACTGGCGCCTACTCAGCCGATGATCTTCATCCCACATTTGCCTCCGAAGTCGTCGCGCCTGAGCCAGACATCGTACTTCCGCTCTTAAAGGGTGTTTGCGGAGAAGGGGTGCGAACCGTGACGGCAAAAGGTCGGCAAGCCTTCGGATGCGGGGATGCTTCAATGGAGGAAATCTTGGCATCTCAGCATCGGCAGCGACGCTATTCCTGGATGCCGTACGTGTTGTGGGAAGCCGATGGCATTCTCTTTGGCCATTTTCTTTCACCAACGAGCGAGGACGCTGCCGTCAACTGTTTTGCTTGCGAAGGCCATCCGTGGCTTTGGGGAGGGACGTTGCTACTCACCAAGCACTCGGGTGAATGGCGACCAGTCTGGTACAAGCCGGGCGTCATCACTCGTCATTGCCGGCGTGTCTCGTTGGCGACGGGACGGCAGATTCTCTTCTGCGAGGAAACCGACGGCGGGGATGGACACAGTATCCACGGACTCTATATGGTCGATTTTACTAAGCCGGAATTTGCGTGGCATAGCGTCGTATTGATGGCCGACAGCTATAGCTCTCTCATGCTAGGAGGAGTGCAGAAGCAGTTTATTGATCGAGTTTCGTTCGACGAGACGGCTAACGGGGGTCTTACGGTCCGGGTGTCTGCTCAGAGTGGCCGTATTAAGTTGCGCCCTGAAGACCAGGATAGGTTTGATGAAGAATCCATGCCAAAGCCGAAAATCTCGAAATACGAGATCGACTTCCGGCTCGAGGGGGACAAGTTCAGGGTAACCCCCGAGACTGCCGCGGTAGGCAGGCTATTTGGCGTGAAGTGACTGCCCCTTGCGTCCCTTGCGCACCACTATTTCCTGAGGCATCTCGATCGCATTACAATGGACGTAGACTTCATGAGCGCCGCGACAATAGTCTCTGTTCAGGACTACCTCCATCGCACCGAAAAACCGTACTGTGAGTACGTGGACGGCGTTTTGCACCCCAAGGCAAGGCCCACCAAACTGCATGCGCTGATTCAGTATCTCCTCATTACACTGCTCCGAAAACAAGGCGTCGAGGCTCTTTCGGAAGTGACTGTCCGATTAAGTCCCGACAAAATTCCTAATACCAGATGTCGTGGCCGCGTCCACACTGCAGAGCCCGTACCCAACCGAGCCGGTTCTCCTCTGCGTGGAGATTCTTTCCCCAGAGGACCGTGTCGGTGCAATGCTCGCCAAGTGCGAGCTGTATCACGCCTGGGGCGTGCCCTTCTGCTGGGTCGTCGATGCTGAAAAGCAGACCGCATGGCAATATCATTCGGGAGGCGAGCCTTTGCATTTGGCCCGGCGGCACGCTTTCAGCGGGAGCGCTGAGCGTCCGGCTAGAGGAATTGTTCTCCACTTAACCTTGTAGTTATAGGATCGAATCCGTGTTCATCGGTGTCGATCTGTGGCCAATATAGCCGCTACCGGAACCTCACCGAACGAAGCACATCCTCAAACGTCCCCTGAGCTTTCTCGAACTCCGCCTTTGGCGCGATAAATACGATATAGAACAACCCCTCCGGCCGCGCCACCGTCACCAGTACGTCCACTTCCTCGCCACCATAGGGCGACTTGGAATTGAGCGTATTCAACTGCGCCGGCTGTCCCCCAACCTCGATACCGCGCGCCTCCCGCGCCACCCGCATCTCGGGATTCGCTTGCTCCAAGCTCTGGATCAGCGCATCGGTATCGCCCGCGAAATAATTCGCCTGCAGCCCATAGCCGACCGCGTCCGGAAGCACGCCGCCGCGCGGGGCGATCGTTACCGCGTCGCCTTCGCCACGCATCAACATTCCAATTGTCCGGGTACTGCAACGAAAACGATCGGCCCTCGTATCGCGCCAGTTCCTTGCGCGGCTCCGCCTGCAGATGCTTCACCACATCCCGCACATGCACAAATTGCCCCGTCTCATCGTCAACGTAATTGCGCCGTGGCAACCGGCGCACTTCGTCGCTAATGGCCGCGATCCGGTTGCCGGGGTTCGGATGATCCGACAAAAACTGCTCGATCGCCCCGGCCTTCCCCGCCTTTTCCTCCAGCTTTTCAAAGAACCGCGCCATCTCGATGGGATTGTATCCGGCATCCGCCATGATCTCGGCGCCGTTGTAATCCGCCTCCGCCTCATCCGCCCGCGAAAACTTCAGCAGCGCCGAATTCGCCGTGAATCCGATCCCGATCCTGGTCAATTGCCCGAGCAGGCTGTTGCCCGCCAGCGCGCTGGCCAGAATCGCCGGCAGCGCCACCAAATCGCGCTTGGACGCTTGATTGGTCATGTGCCGCAGCACCACGTGCGACATCTCGTGCGCAATCACGCCCGCCAGCTGCGCCTCGTTGTCCGCCGCTTGAATCGCGCCCGTGTGGATGAACAGCGGACCGCCCGGCAGCGAAAACGCGTTGATTTTCTTCTCGTACACCACATGAATGCGGAATGGAAACAGCTGGTCGCGCGATCCGTCGCTATTCAGCGTGCGCGCATACTTCGACTTCTCAAGTTTGCGCAGGATCACGCTCAGGTACGCGTCCAGTTCGCTGTTGCGGACCACCGCCGCCTGCCTCTCGATCTGGTGCGACGCCTCCACGCCCAGCTCGATGTCCTGGCGCACGCTGAACAGGTTGAATCCGGGCCGCAGCTGCTTGACTCTGCCCCACCGCCGGAACGGCTCCCAGCAGTATGACCAACGCCGAATCTGACGCTATAATTAGGTATGTTGAAGCCCACGGCTAAGATTTGGCATAACGGCCGTTTCATCGATTGGAACGATGCCAAAATCCACGTCCTCTCGCACGTCACCAGCTACGGCAGCTCCGTTTTTGAAGGCATCCGTTGCTACGCCACCCCCGCGGGACCCGCCATCTTCCGGGTGCGCGAACACATCCGCCGCCTGCTTGACTCGGCCAAGATCTATCGTATCGAAGTGAAGCACACCACCGACGAGCTGGCCGAAGCCATGGCCGAGCTGGTGCGCCTGAACAAGCTCGACTCCTGCTACTTCCGTCCGCTGATCCTGCGCGGCTATGGCGACGTCGGCGTTCTGCCGTTCGCGAATCCCGTGGAAACTTACGTCGCTTGCTGGGAATGGGGCAAATATCTGGGCGAAGAAGCGCTGGCACAAAAGGCGTCGACGTGTGCGTCTCCAGCTGGACCCGCATCGCGCCCAACACGCTGCCCGCGCTGGCCAAGGCGGGCGCCAACTACATGAACTCGCAGCTCATCCGCATGGAAGCGCATCTGAACGGCTACGCCGAAGGCATCGCGCTGGACGCTTCCGGCTACGTGAGCGAGGGCTCGGGCGAAAACGTTTTCGTGGTCCGCGATGGCAAGATTCTCACGCCGCCGCTGGGCGCCTCAGTGCTGCCAGGGATCACGCGCGATTCCGTGATGCAGTTGGCCGCGGCGCTCGGTATCCCAGTGACCGAAACATTGATACCGCGCGAGATGCTCTATATCGCCGACGAAGTTTTCTTCTCCGGAACCGCGGCGGAAGTCACGCCCATCCGTTCGGTGGATCGTATTGTGGTTGGCAAAGGCTCGCGCGGGCCGATCACCGAAATGCTGCAAAAAGCGTTCTTCGGAATCGTGCATGGCGAAGCGCCCGACCGCTTCGGCTGGTTGACGCCGGTTACAAAAGCGTCCACCGCAAAAAACGAGCCCGTGACTGTTTGAGCCACGGGCTTGACAAAGTTTTCCCGGAAAAACTTCGGACTGCGGAAGGACGATCCGCAAGTGCGATTCCGACGGCCACCTCCCCCGAGATTAACCGCCGAAACCGCACTCGCGAGGGATCATGCATTCTGTTTTAGCAGGCGTTTGCCGGTTGCGCCAGACTTATTTCTCTTGGTTTTCACAGTTTTCAACAATTTTCTGGACTCAATGGCTCTTGCACTTAGCGCCGCCGCCTGTGGGAATCTTGTGCATAAACCGGCGTTCCCCGGAGATGTAGTTGATGATCTGTAACGGGATCGATATTTCGAGCGGCGCGCTGGTCGAAATCTCTTTCGATCGCGCCATCACGGTGGTCGATCATCTCATTCATCCCGTACAAGATGCACCGTTCGTCGCACCCGGCTGGATCGATCTTCAGGTCAACGGCTTCGCGGGCGTGGACTATAACTCGCCGCTTCCACGCCACGAACAGATCGCCGAATCCATCCGCGCGATGTTTGCCTGCGGGGTCACTCGCTTCTTTCCCACCGTCATCACCGGCTCGCCAGAGAATATGTCGGCAGCGCTGAGCAATCTTGCGAAAGCCAAAGAGACCGTCCCGCACGCGTCGGCGATGGAAGCCTTCCATCTTGAAGGCCCGTACATTTCGCGGGAAGACGGTCCGCGCGGAGCGCATCCGGCGCGCTGGGTCCGGCCGCCCGATCTCGGCGAGTTTGAGCGATTCCAGGAAGCCGCCCAGGGCCACATCCGCCTGGTCACGCTCGCGCCCGAATGGCCGGAGGCTCCGCGCTTCATCGAAAAGATTGTCGAGAAGGGCGTGGTCGCGAGCATCGGCCACACGCGGGCGTCAGCCGCACAAATCTCGGACGCCGTGAGCGCCGGCGCAACGCTTTCCACGCATCTCGGCAACGCCGCCGACGCCACTGCTCCCGCGCCATCCCAATTATCTTTGGGAACAGCTCGCGGAAGATCGACTCGCGGCCAGTTTTATCGTGGACGGATTTCACCTGCCATCGTCGTTCCTGAACGTCGCGCTGCGCGCCAAGGGTCTGGAGCGATCGGTCCTGGTGACTGACGCCGTCATGCCCGCGGGATGTCCGCCCGGAGCATATCGACTTGGCGAAGTGGATGTCGAGCTGCACGCTGACGGCAGCGTTCGCCTAGCGGAGGCACGCGGCTGGCCGGATCTGCGCTGATGATGCACCGCGCAATTACGAATGTGATGAAGACCGCGGGTTTGAGCCTGCGCGACGCCGTCGCGCTCGCCACCCGCAATCCGGCGCGCATCGGACGAATCCCCTATCGCCAGCGCGGACTCAATCCCGGGCGATCGAGCCGATCTGGTTCGCTTCCGCTACGACGAGAATGCCAACCAAATCACGATTCTTGAAACGTACGTGAGCGGTGCGCAAGTTTTCTGAACGCGCGCGATCTACCGCTCCCTTCGGTCACGGCTCAGTTAGGCTAGGTTCGTTACTGAGCCGCGACCAAAGGAAGCGGGCCTTCTCATTCGCGCTAAACCATCGGATCCGGGTTCAAGACCGCAACATACTTCAAGTTCCGATACAGCTGCTGGTAGTCCAGGCCAAAGCCAACGACAAAACGATCGGGAATCTCAAAGCAGCGATAATCCACGGGAACCTGCACGATGCGGCGCGGCGTGCGGTCCAGGAACGTACACAACGCCAGCGACTTCGGCCCGCGCCCAGAAAGATGCTGCAGCAGGTGGCGCGTGGTGAACCCGGTGTCCACGATGTCTTCCACCAGCATTACGTCCTCGCCCTCAATGCTGTCGTCCAGATCCTTGGCGATCCGCACCATCCCGGGCGCGCCCTTTTGGTTCGCGAAACTCGAAATCGCCAGAAAATCCACTTTCACCGGCACCGTTAACTCGCGCGCCAGCGCCGCCAAAAAGAATACCGACCCTTTTAACACTCCCACCAGCTTTAGCTCCCGCCCGGCGTAGTCGGCGGAAATATCAGAAGCAACGCGGCCGATCCGGCGCTCGATTTCTTCTTCGGTGAATAGAATGCGCTCGATTTCCGGGGGCACTCATCGGGCGACGCGCTCCGGCAATCCATACTTCATCACCAGATCCTGCACGTCCTTCTGATAAAAGACCTGGATGTTCACATGCGGATAAATAGACCGCAGCAGCCGGATCTTGCGGTTCTTCCTGGTCACGTTCGCTTGCCGCATGGTGGTCAGCTCCACGTACAGGTCGAACTCAGGAAGGTAGAAATCCGGCGTGAAGGCTTCGGACACTTTTCCGTCTTTGTCCCACTGCAAGGGAAAGCTGCGAGGCTCATAATCCCAGGCGATTCCGTAGAAGTCCAGCAAGTTGGCGAAGACCTGTTCGCTGGGGTGACCAAAATCTTTCCGCTCCAGATTCGGACGTTTCGGAGGCACGATCCCAAACTTCGCCAGTTGCAGCCGCACCCGAAACTGAATTTCCGCGGCAGCCGGCGCCGGGAGCGGCCCCGATTCCAGCAGTCCCTGGGATTTCACCGCCTCCACCAGCAAATCCGCCATCTCGGCCGGAGTTAGCTTCTGGGCGTTCAAAACCAGGTCAAAATCGGTTGGCCGGCTGATCTTCTGGCCGAAGCGCCGTTTGCGAACTAAGGCCCGGGATTCTTCCATTTCCCGTAGCCGGACTTTGGCCTCGGCCCGGTTCAACCTGCAATCCTGCATAAGATTGCCCAGCCGAACCGACTCCGGCGCCACCACGTGAAAGCGCAGCGTCGCGGGAAGGTCGCGCGACAGCAACTCGGCCCCCGTGCTGCATACCACCACGTGCCGCTCGGTTCCTAAGGTGGCCAGAATCGAAACCGTCAACGGCCGCCAGGCCAGCTCCGGAATCCGGATGGATTCGCCAAATTCCGCCGCGATCATCTTCGCCAAGTCCGGCTCAGTCACCAACTCGCAGTCAAAATGTTGAGCCGCCGCGCGCGCCAATTCATCGTGCCTACAGCCAGGGTCACCGGAGACGGTGATGAACGCCATGCCTCTAGAATCGTAGCGCAGCAAGGGCCTAGGCATGCGTTAAAGTCCAGCTACAGGATTCACTGTGGTGGGCCGATCATCTAAGTAGTACTGTCAGCGATGTGTGATATATCTTACTAAGACCCAGGAGAACTGCTGCTTGACCTCGCCACTGGGCTATTGTAGATTCAGAGTCTGACTTTTAATAGAGCATTACAACTTTACGGATTACGATGACCCCAAGTCACCGCTCCCCGGCTCTGGCAGCCGCACTTACGATCGCCGCCGCACTGCTGGCCAGCAGTTGCGCAGCCAGGCCCCAAGCTTTCAAACTATCCTTCCTGCCTTCCACCCCCCTTCGATTCGAACCCAGCTTTGAGCAACCGCCCAGCCTGAGCTCCGGCCTTTATTCAAACGAAACTCCCGATCTGGTGCAGCGAGCCTTAGCCGCCGCTCCCCGCCAGGCCGAGGCTGAGAGCATCCTGGCTAAGGCCCGGATGTATCTGGAAGCTGGAAAGCGTCTGTACCAGCAAGGCGATTCGGATGCCGCCCGGGTGCAGTTCGACCTGGCCATGGATGTATTGCTGTCGGCTCCGGACAATCTTCCCGATCGGCCGCGTCTGGAGACTGCGCTGGACCAGATTGCCGATACGATTTACCGCTACGATCTGGAAGGCCTGGGTGGCGCTTCCAGCCAGCTACCGGCCGTGGTCTACGACAAATCGCCGCTGGATGGCATCCTGGACATGACGTTTCCCACCGATCCGAACCTGCGTCCTAAGGTCAAAGAGGAAATCGAGGCGACGGTCTCGCAGCTTCCGCTGCAGGAAAACGACGCAGTTCTTGGATACGTGCATTATTTTTCGACCGATCGCGGCCACAAGGTATTGGTAGGCGGGCTGCGCCGCTCCGGACGCTTCCGGCCTCTGATCCAGCGCATTTTGGACGACGAAGGCGTGCCTGAGGAATTGATCTATCTGGCGCAAGTCGAGTCCGGCTTCCTGCCCCGCGCCCGATCCAATAAAAAGGCCGTCGGTATGTGGCAGTTCGTTCAGTTCCGCGGCCGCGAATACGGCTTGATGCAGGGCCCTGGAACCGACGACCGCCTGGATCCGGAGAAAGCCACTCGCGCGGCAGCCCACCATTTGCACGACCTTTATGCCATGTTCGGCGACTGGTATTTGGCAATGGCGGCGTATAACTGCGGCCCTGGCTGCGTCCAGCACGCTGTGGAACGGACTGGTTATGCGGACTTCTGGGAACTGCGCCGTCTCAACGTTCTGCCCAAGGAAACCTCCAACTACGTTCCGCTGATTGTAGCCTTGACGATCATGGCCAAGAACCCCAAGGACTACGATCTCCAGAATCTGGAGTTCGATCAGCCGGTGGAATACGAGACCATGGATCTGGAAACGCCCACCAGCCTGGCATTGGTGGCCGATGGCGCCGATCGGCCGGTGTCCGAGATCCAGGACTTGAATCCGGCATTGTTGAAACTGACAGCGCCCGCGGGATATCAATTGCGGGTTCCCAAAGGAACGCTGCCCACTATCATGACCGCGCTGGATCTGGTGCCAGCGAACCATCGGGCGGACTGGCGCATTCATCGCGCAGTGGCGGGTGAGACTCTGGCGGCGATCGCGCATCGCTATTCCACTTCAGTACCATCGCTGACGGCGGCCAATCAAGGCGCCACCGCGAGCGCGCCCGAAGCAGGCGACCTGGTGGTGGTTCCGGCGTCGGCCAGCGTATCGCGGGTTGCAGCCCGGAAGCCGGCTGTCGCTGCTCATCGGACGCCCGTCGCAAAGCCCGCCCATCGGGCCCACGCCAGCGCTTATCATACTGCCAGTCTGGCTTCCAAGCATCGCCCCACGGCGAATTAGGCGCGCGCGAATCCAACCGTTACAGCCAGCGCAACAGGCCTCAATTTCATCGGCCAAAAAGTCCGTAGATGGCTCTTGCCTTCCGAAGAAAACGAGTTATTCTAGGGTGTGGTTAGCCCAACAGGAGGCATGAATAATGGTTGATAGCTTGCGCTTCACCGCTGATGACGACCTCGATGATTTCGGATATGAAGAAGAACAGATCGATGTAACCACCGAAGTCGGCGAATACGGTCCAGAGGATGAAGACGAAGACGAACTCACTAGACCGGCTCCGGTACCGGTTCACTCCATTCCCACTCCCGCCCCAGCTCTCGGCTCCCCAGCCGCCGAGGCGCCGCCGCAAAAGAAGCCGGTAAAGAAAGCCGCAGCTCCGGTGAAGGTCGCCGCTCCGGCCGCCAAAGCCGCTCCCGTAAAGAAGGCAGTCAAGAAGGCGGCGAAAAAGGCTCCCGCCAAAAAGGCGGCTAAGAAGGCGGTGAAGAAAGCCTCCGTAAAGAAGGCGCCTGCAAAGAAAGCCAAAAAAGCGCCCGCAAAGAAGAAAGCTCCTGCCAAGAAAGCGGCCAAGAAGGCCGTGAAGAAAGCCAAGAAGGCTCCCGCAAAGAAAAAATCCAAGGGCAAGAAGTAAGCTCTTCAAACCCAAGTGGACAGCCGAAGCTGAAACATCACGCTGCGGCTGTCCGCATCAGCCGTTCTCGTCCTACTTTTTGTCCTTTTCCACCACCGTACGGCACCGCTCGAAGAGTTGCAGCAGCGATTCAGCGTATTCTTCGGCCGACTTGGCTCCTTTGCCGGTGAAACCGGCGGCGCCGCCACCCTTGCCATAACCGGTGGTCACCGCGATGAATTTCATCATCTCGAGCGCGACCTCATCGGCGTTGCGCTCGGGCGAGGCGGCGTTTGAAGTATCTTCAGGCATTCGTTGTTCTTTCCTCCAAATGAATCGCCGCCGAGGCGGCAAACCTCTAGTGTAGACCGTCCAGGTGTGGCGCGTGGCTACAATGATCTTTGCCCGTCGAAGCCACACGCCTAATCCGGAAGATGCGCGGCGGGGCGCAGTCCCAATTGCTGGAGTGTGACGACGGGCACTTCTACGTCGTGAAATTCCGCAATAATCCCCAGCACCGGCGCATATTGATTAACGAATGGATCGCTTCTGTTTTCCTGAATTACCTGCAAATATCGGCGCCGGCCGCCGCCATTGTCAATCTCTCGGCCGAGTTTCTGAAATCCAACCCGGAAGTTCATATTCAACTGGGCTCGCGCCACCTGGCGGTGGAGCCCGGCTGGCATTTTGGATCCCGCTACCCGGGCGATCCAGCCAAAGTGATGGTCTACGATTTCCTGCCGGACCGGCTGTTGGACAAAGTTGTGAACGTGGACGAATTCCGGGGCGTGCTGGCGTTCGATAAATGGATGGGCAATGCCGACGCGCGCCAGTCCATTTTCTTTCGGGCGCGCTTACGGCAATGGTCGCCAGAGTCGGAACGCGAGGCCCCGCGCGCTGGTTTCGTCGCCCACATGATGGATCACGGATACATCTTCGATGGCCCGCACTGGACCTTTCCAGATTCCCCTTTGCAGGGCCTCTACTTTCGCCCGAATGTATATCACAGCGTGAGATCGCTGGATGATTTTCAGCCCTGGCTGGATCGCGTGGTGCACTTTCCCGAGGAGATGGTGGATCAGGCGCAAAAGCAAATCCCGCCGGACTGGCTGGCTGACGACGCCGCTGCCCTGGAAGCCCTGCTCGAGAAGTTGATGACCCGGCGCAAGCGTGTTCCGGATTTGATTCGCGATTCCCGCCGCGGCCGCGTGAATCCGTTTCCGGATTGGCGAGGTTAGCGCGTCGCCGTTCTGTGTGATAGCGTTTAGAGTTTGATGCGCGACCTGTACCCCATGAAACCGAACCTGGATGTTCTCAAACCCGAAATTGAACTGTACCTGGAGGAGATGGGAATGGCCGTGTTCTACGGCTACGCGCGGCAGTCGGAAGCGGCCCCGGTGGTCCATTGGGACTGCGAGCAGTACCCCGATTACCGGCTGTTCATTCAGTCGGCGCAGGCCGCGGGCGCGAAAATCATCGTATTTCACCAGCGCGAGTTCTTCTCCGAGCAAGTGGACGACGCATTGGAGCGGCTGAATGCCTGCGCATTGCCTTCCCAGGAATCGCGCAGCTTTGAGGAACGGCTGAGCGATCTGCGCGCCAATGAAGGCTCGGTCTGCGAGATCGAGCTCTCTTTCGATCACCAGGGCCGTGTCTTCCTGTTCGACTTGCGCACCGAATGGTTCGAAGAGTTCTCCGATTTGTTGGACGAGATTCAGCTGCTGACCGTCGAGCCCAGCGGCGGCGACGATTCGCCGATTAGCGGCTACTTCTCGAGAAATTGATTTGAGTGCCCGTTGGCTGATTCCTGCCGCGGACCCGGAAGCGGCCAAGACGCTGGCTACAACGCTAGGCGTCACGCCGATCACGGCGGCCGTGCTGATCAGCCGCGGCATCACCGACGCCACGGCGGCGCGGCGTTTTCTCACTCCCGACCTTGATCATCTGCACGATCCAGCGCTGCTTACGGGCATGCAGGACGCGCTGACGCGCCTGAAGACGGCGATTCAAAGCCAGGAGAAAATCCTGATCTACGGCGATTATGACGTGGATGGAACTGTATCCGTCGTAATTCTGAAGAAAGCGATTGAGATGGCAGGCGGCCAAGCCAGCTTTCACGTCCCACATCGGCTCCGTGAGGGTTATGGCATGCGCACCGACGTGATCGAGCGCGCGGCGGCCATGGGCGTTTCATTAATCATTAGCGTCGACACAGGCATCCGGGCTTCATCGGTCGTGGAGGCGGCGCGCGAACGCGGCATCGACGTGATCGTCACCGATCATCATCTGCCGGAGGCCGAGCTTCCGCCCGCGCTGGCGGTGCTGAATCCGAACCGGAGGGACTGCCAGTATCCCGATAAGAACCTGTGCGGCGCCGGGGTGGCATTCAAGCTGGTGCAAGCTTTACTGGCGACGCTGGGATGGCCGGCTGAGAAACTAGCTCGGGTGGCGAAGTCGTTCCTGCGGCTGGTGGCGATTGCGACCGTGGCCGACGTGGTTCCACTGGTGGGTGAAAATCGGGTGATCGTCAAACACGGGCTGGAGAACCTGCATCAGGCCAAGAATCCCGGCTTGCGGGCACTGCTGGAGCTTTCAGGGCTGCTCAATGGCCGGGCGCCGAGCGCGCGGCAGGTAGCTTTTCAAATTGCGCCGCGCATCAACGCCGCCGGGCGTATGGACGACGCGCAAAACGTGATCCGCATGTTTTTAACGGACAATCCGGAGCAGGCCCGTGCTTTGGCTTCGCAGCTCCATACGCTCAATCAGGAACGCCGTGACACCGAAGCCGAAATTGTGAAGCTGGTGCTGGCGGAATGCTCTAGCGTTCCGATCACCGACGAACAAAGCGCGCTGGTATTTTCGGGAGCCAACTGGCATCGCGGCGTGGTGGGCATCGTCGCCAGCCGTCTGGTGGAGCGCTTTTGCCGGCCGGTGTTCGTGCTGAGCGAGGAAGACGGGCAGGCGCAGGGATCGGGCCGCGGCATCCCAGCTTTTCATTTGCTGGACGCCCTGGAATCGATGCCGGAACTGTTCTCGCGGTTCGGCGGACATCGGCAAGCGGCTGGAGTAAGTCTCGCGGCTGAGTTGGTCCCCGAGTTTCGCCGCCGTTTAAATACGTACGCCGGTGAGCGCCTGACGCCCGCGGATTTTCAGCCGCAATTGCAGCTAGACGCGGTGGTGAATCTGCGCGAACTGACCACGGGACCCGCGATTCAGGAACTGCTGGCGATGGCGCCGTTCGGGTTTGGCAATCCTCCGCCTATGCTGGCCATCCTGGGCATGGAATCGCCGAGCGCTCCGGTGGTCATGAAGGAGAAGCATCTGCGCGTCCATCTGCGGCAGGACGGACGCAGCCTTTTTCCGAAGGCCTGGAATTTCGCTGGACGCGCTGCGGATTTCCCCCTGCATACCCGCCTGGACGCCGCGTTTTCGCTCGAGGAAGACACTTACAGCCAGGACCGGGGATACGCTAACTGGGCCGCCGTGCTGCGCGATGTCCGGCCGGCGACTTAGTCATCGCGGCTGCAAAAGCCTCAAATAGCTGGCGATCCGCCGGATTGACGAAGATGCGATCTTCCGGATGCCATTGAACGGCCACGGCGAATGCCGCGCCGGGCAGCTCGAGTGCTTCGATGACTCCGTCGGCGGCAATCGCTGAAACGATCAGACCGTTGCCCAGGATCTCCACCGCCTGGTGATGCCGCGAGTTCACATCGTGCCCGCCCGCGCCGATGATCCCAGCCAATCGCGTATCCGGTGCAACCCAAACTCGGTGGGCGGCGGGATGCTTGCCGGGTTCCGCGCCGTTGGCTTTCTGGCGGTGCACCTCGGTGGCGTCCAAATGCTGGATGAGCGTTCCTCCCCGGGACACATTGAAGAGTTGCAGGCCCCGGCAGATCCCAAGCACGGGCAAATCCGCCGCCAGCGCTTCCCTTAAGAGGGCCATTTCCAGCTCATCACGCGCGTCGTCCGGAGAATCGCTCTGGCGAAGCCGCTCCTGGCCGTAGTGTTTCGGATTAATGTCGCTGCCGCCGGTCAGCAGCAGGCCGTCGAGCGAATCGAGTGATGCTGGATTGGCGACAAATTCGATGCCGGCCTCCTGCAGCGCTAACTCATACGCCGCTCTGGACCCCTTCCCGAAAGTGACCGCAGCCTTCAAGTAATTCAAGGTTAACAATTGCCGAGCTCGCACGTCTGTACCTCAGGAGCTAAAATAGGGTACCTATGCGCGCAGCCGTATTTTCTTTGTTTCTGGCAGGTTCGCTCCTGCTCAATGCCCAAAACGAACCCAAACCTTTGCAAATTCCGATCCAGCAGTACAAGCTGGACAACGGTTTGCGCATCGTTTTCTCGGAGGACCATAGCGCGCCCACCTACGCGCTTTCCATCACTTACAACGTCGGTTCGCACAACGAACACGCCGGACGCACGGGATTCGCGCACCTGTTTGAGCACATGATGTTTGAGGGATCGGAAAACGTCGGCAAGGGCGAGCACATGATCCTGGTGGAAAATAACGGCGGCAACATGAACGGCACCACCACAGAGGATCGTACCAATTACTTCGAATCCTTCGCATCCAACCAACTGGATCTCGGACTGTTTCTCGAGTCCGATCGGATGCGGTCGCTCGCGGTCAACCAGGCGAACCTGGACAATCAGCGGAACGCAGTGCAGGAGGAGCGCCGGCTGGGCGTGGACAATCAGGCATACGGAGAAACATCGGAAGTTCTGCAAGGCTTGATTTACGATAATTTCGCGAACAAGCATTCGGTGATCGGGTCCATGGAAGATCTGAACGCCGCGACCATCAAGGACGTGCAGGAGTTCTTTCGCATCTATTACGCGCCGAATAATGCGGTGCTGACGCTGGTGGGCGACTTCCAGCCTGCCGACGCGCTGGCCAAGATCAAGAAATACTTTGGGGACATTCCGGCGCAGACGGCGCCTCCTACGCCCGATCTGGCGGAGCCGAAGCAAACGGCCGAACGGCGCAAAACGATCGAAGATCCGTTCGCGCGAACGCCGCGCGTGGATATCGCCTTCAAGTTGCCGTCCGGCAACACCAGTGATGTATACGCGCTGGACGTGCTCTCTACGGCGCTCGGTTCCGGGCAGGGTTCGCGGCTGTACCAGGTTCTGGTGAAAGAAAAGGAATTGGCGGTGAACGTGTTCTGTTATATCGAGGAGCACAAGGGACCATCCACGTTCAACATCGTGGTGCTAGCGCGGCCTGGCAAGGACTTGAAGGAAGTTGAAAAGGCCGTGTACGCCGAAGTGGAGCGGGTGAAATCGGAGCCGATCGCCGATTGGGAACTGCAAAAAGTCCACATGCTGGAGCGGCGCCAGACAGCACAGGAACTGGAGAGCACGCTGTATCGCGCTTATCAAATCGGCGAGATGGCGGTGATTTACGGCGATCCGAATCTCATCAACACGCGCTTTGGCAAAATACAGAGCGTCGGCAAAGCCGATATCGAACGTGTGGCAAAAACTTATCTGACCGAAGAGAACCGCACGGTGGTGACGACGCTGCCAAAACCGAAGGCAGCAGAAGCGGCGCTGAATCCCGGCCACTAGGAGCATCCAATGAATATTCACTCTAAGTTTGTGGCGCGATTGGCGTCCCCGCTGGCGATTTCCGCGATTTTGTTGGCGCAAGTCCCGCAGGACCCGGGCTCCAAGGCAATCCCACTGAGCAAGGTGGAGCGGAAGAACAAGGCGCCGGTGTCGGAAGAGATTCTGCGCGTCAAACTCCCGAAGCCGGTGGAAATGAAGCTGCCCAATGGCCTCACGGTGCTGGTGCTGGAAGACCATCGGCTGCCCTTGGTAACGGCGCGGATGACGATTCTCGGCGCGGGCGCGTTGAACGATCCCGCCGAACTTCCTGGACTAGCCAATGTAACCGCGGCCATGCTGCGGGAGGGCACCACGACAAGATCGAGCAAACAAATCGCCGAGCAGATGGAAGAATTGGGCGCCACCATTGGCGCGCAGGCCCCGTGGGGATCGGAATCGGCTACGTTCACGGCGTCTGGGCTGAGCGATAACGCGGCGCAGTGGATTCCGCTCGCGTCTGATATTCTGCTGAATCCGTCGTTTCCCGCCGGCGAGTTGAGCAAAATGAAGCAGCGCATGTCGGTGCAGCTGCAGCAGCAGCGATCGAGCGCGGGGTTCCTGATGCAGGAGCGTTTCAATCGCGCCGTTTATGGCGATCATCCGGCGGCCATCACTTCGCCGACCGAGCAGGCGCTGGATAAAATCACGCCGGCCATGCTGGCTGAGTGGCATAAATCCAGGTACGTGCCCGAAAACGCGATCCTGGGCGTGGCGGGAGATATTACTCCAGAGGCCGTGATGAAGATGTTCCAGACTTTACCCGCCTGGAAAGCAGGTCCCGGCAAGGCGGGGCTTCCGGTTGCGACCAAGCCGGCCAGCGGGCGGAAGATTTTCCTGGTGGACCGGCCCGGATCGGTGCAGGCCGACGTCGAGATCGGCAACATCGCGATTAATCGCATGGATGGCGACTACGTCCCGATGGTGGTGATGGATCGCATTGTCGGCGGAGGCGCGTCGGCTCGCCTGTTTATGAATCTGCGCGAAATCCACGGTTACACTTATGGCGCGTATAGCCAATTGGTGGCTCGGCGCTACGCGGGTCCGTGGATCGCGCAAGGCAGCATGCGTACCGACGCCACCGCGGGGGCCATGACCGAGTTCATGAACGAGATTAACCGGATCCGCGACAAGCCGGTCCCCGAGTCGGAGCTGGAGGAAAACAAGCGCTCCATCGTCGCGGGGTTCGCGCTCTCGCTGGAACGGCCGGATCAATTGCTGGACTACGCAATCGCCCTGAAGGTGTACGGCTTGCCCGCGGATTACTGGGATAACTATCCGGCGAAAATTATGGCCGTGACCGCCGAGCAGGTGCAGCGCGTGGCCCGCAAGTATATTCTGCCGGACGATCTGCAGATCGTCGCGGTGGGTGACGCGGTGAAGTTGAAACCCGTGCTGGAAAAATACGGCGCCGTGCAGGTGTTCGAGACTAGCGGTAAGCCGAAAGCCACGCCGTAGGTCCGTGTGTCAGACGAATATCGCATCGAGCGCGACACGATGGGCGAGATGCGCGTGCCCGCCGGTGCGCTCTATGGTGCGCAAACGCAGCGCGCGGTGGAGAATTTCCCAATCAGCGGTTTGCGATTTCCGCGAGTTTTCATCCGGGCCCTGGGGCTGATTAAGAGCGCGGCCGCGCGAGTGAACGGCCAAATCGGACAATTGCCCTTAGAGCTTGCCGCATCTATCGCGCAGGCAGCCGATGCGGTCGCCGCCGGGGATCACGACGGGCAGTTTGTGGTCGATGTTTTCCAAACTGGCAGCGGCACTTCCACCAACATGAACGCCAACGAGGTGATCGGCCATCTCGCCGGCGCGCATCCCAACGACCAGGTAAATCGCGGGCAATCGAGCAACGACGTCTTTCCGTCCGCGATCCATGTTTCGGCGGCGGTGTCGGTGAACGAAGATTTGTTGCCGGCGATGGCCGAGCTGGCGGGCGCGTTGAGCAAGAAAGCCACAGAGTTCGGGGACATCGTCAAAATGGGCCGGACACATCTGCAAGATGCCGTGCCCATGCTGTTCGGACAGGAATTCAGCGGATACGCGGCGCAAGTTGAGCAGTCCGCCGCCAGGGTTCGTGCAGCGCTGAATGGGATCTACGAACTGCCGCTGGGTGGGACCGCGATCGGCACCGGCCTGAACGCCGAACCGGGATTCGCTCCGGCGGTGATCGCTGAAATCGCGGAGCGCACCGGGCTTCCGTTCCGCGAGGCGTCCAATCACTTTGAAGCGCAAGCGGCAAGAGACGCGATTAGTTTCTTGAGCGGGGCGCTAAAAACCTACGCCGTCGCGCTGACGAAGATTGCGAACGATATCCGCTGGCTGGCGTCCGGACCGCGCAGTGGATTGGGCGAGCTCAAACTGCCGGAAACCCAGCCCGGTTCCAGCATCATGCCGGGCAAGGTGAATCCGGTGATCGCCGAGAGTTTGTTGATGGCGTGCGCGCAGGTGATCGGCTACGACGCCGCGATTACCTGGTGTTGCGCGGCCGGCAACTTCGAGTTGAACGTGATGATGCCGGTGATGGCTTACGACTTGCTTGAATCCATCGCGCTGCTCGCGGCGGTGTCGCGTAACTTCAGCCGGAGGGCGATCGAGGGGCTGCAGGTGAATCGCGAACGGGCGTCGGCTTTCGTCGAACAATCGCTCGCGATGTGTACTGTCCTGGCGCCGGTAATCGGCTACGAAAAAGCGGCGGCCATCGCCAAGGAAGCATTTCGCAGCGGACGCACGGTGCGCGAAATCGCGCGCGAAGCCAGCGGCATTCCCGAGGAGCGTTTGAACGCACTGCTTGACCCGAGCAGCCAAACCGGAGCGGACTAGGCTAGAATACAGATCTTTGTTGCCCGGGACACAAATGAGCTCTGCTACTTCGACAAATAATCCTCCAGGCTGGCCGGCACTGGTTGGGGGCGGCCTTCTGAACGTCGCGCTTGGCACCTTCTATGCGTGGAGCGTTTTCGTTCCGGCGCTGGAGCGCGAATTCAAATGGAGCCGCACTCAAACGTCATTGGTGCCGACCATTGGCGCAGTCATGATCGCCTCCATGTTTCTGGTGGCGGGGTTTCTGCAGCGGCGCGTTGGACCGCGCACCGTGGCGGTCATCGGTGGCGCGCTATTCAGTTTGGGGTTGCTGCTGGCTAGTTGGACACATTCGCTGCCCGTGCTTTATCTCACCTGGGGCGTCATGCTTGGCGCTGGAGTCGGGTTTGGCTATCTGGTGCCGATCGCCGTCGGCTCGAAATGGTTTCCTCATCATCGGGGGCTGGTCAACGGCCTCGCCATCGCAATTTTCGCTGCCGGCTCGGGACTTTTCGGACCGATTGGGGGATTGCTGGTGGAGCGGGTGGGATGGCGCGCTACCTTTCAGATCCTGGCGGGAATCTACTTCGTGTTTACGATGGCCGGCGCTTATCTGTTGAAAGATCCACCCGCTGGATACAAGGCCCCAGTCAGCAAAGCGTCGGGCGCACTACGCGCCCGCCCGCATCAGACCGATGTGCCGACATCGAGCGTGCTGCGAAGCCCGGTCTTTCTGGGGCTGTGGTTCGCATACGCGTTGGGCTGCACGGCCGGCACCATGGTGATCAGCCAGCTGGTGCCCTTCGCGCGATTGGCTGGTTTCAGCGCGAACACGGCCGCGTTCGCCCTTACCGTCGGCGCCATCGGCAGCGCATCGGGAAGGTTCTTTTCGGGTTGGCTGTCCGACCACCTCGGCCGCCTGCATACCTTGCGCGCCATAATTTTTACCTCCATGCTTGCGACGCCGCTGCTGTATGTGTGGCGTCAGGAGCTCCTCGCGTTCTACGTGCTCCTCTTTTTCGTGTACTACTGCTACGGCACCCAGCTATCCGTTTATGCCGCGCTGGCGGGCGACTTTTGGGGGACCAAGTATCTGGCGACCAACTATGGATTGCTCTTCTTGGCCTGGGGTGTTGCGGGCGTAATCGGACCGGTGCTGGGTTCGCGGGTATTCGTTAGCACCGGCGCGTATCAATACGCTTTCTTTGGATCAGCGGGGCTCGCGTGCGCCGCGCTGGTCATATTAAGTATTGTTCGGACGCCGCAGCCGGTGGTTGTCGCACAGAGTCCGGTGTTGGCCACTGGCAGCTAGCAGCATTTGCTTTGCGCGAACTTGCGAGCTAATCGCTCATCCGAGAAACGCCGCCACTCAGCGCCCGAATGCACCCGGCCATGCGCGAGTAAATGCCGCTGATAAGCGTTTTCGTCCGCGATCTCGCGCAGCAGGGCGATCACGCCTCGAAAGAACGCTCTCACAATTCCTCCGTTTGCAGCCGCGAAAGAACGAACGGCGACTCGTCCACGGTGGCCTTCCGGTCGCTAGCGAGAATGCGGAACCAGACGCGCAGCGAGTCCACCAAAATCAGCGTGACCATGATCAGGAACATTCCACACACCGCGGCGTCCAGCCGGTCGTTGAAGATCTGTCCCTGCGTCTCGCTGATCTTTCCCGCGGCGATGGTCCCGGCGTCCAGCGCGTTTTGCAAATGGCTGGCTTCGGCCAGGAATCCCACCCTCGGCTGGTCCGAAAAGATTTTTTGATACCCGGCTGTGAACGTCACGCACACCAGCCAGGCCAGCGGCACGGCGGTGATCCACAGATAGCGCGCGCGATGCATTTTGATGAAGATGGTGGTACCCACGCACAACGCGATCGCCGCCAGCAGCTGATTCGCGATTCCGAACAGCGGCCATAGCGAATTGATGCCACCCAGGGGATCGCGCACGCCCTGATAGAGAAAATACCCCCACAGCGCCACTACCACCGCGCTGGTAGCCAGCACGCCAGGCATCCAATTGGCCCGTTTCAATGGCGGAAAAGCGTTGCCCAACAGATCTTGCAGCATGAAGCGTCCCACGCGCGTTCCGGCGGCAATGATGGTCAAAATAAACAGCGCCTCAAACATGATGGCGAAGTGATACCAGAAGCCGAGAATCGCGGGCCCGCCGCCAGTGGATGAAAATATGTGGGCCATTCCTAGAGCGAGCGAAGGCGCGCCGCCGGTGCGATAGAACAGCGTCTTTTCGCCAGCATCGGCCGCCAGCGCGCTCATCTCGGCGACCGAAACCGGATAGCCCCAATTTGAGATGGTTGTTACCGCGGCGGCGGGGCTGGCTCCTACCACTCCGGCCGGCGAATTCACGGCGAAGAAGACGCCGGGCTGCAACGAGCAGGCCGCGATCAGCGCCATAATCGCGACGAAACCTTCCAGCAGCATGGACCCGTAACCCACCGGCCACGCGTTCCATTCGCGCGCGATCATCTTGGGTGTGGTGCCGGAAGAGATCAAGCGCGTGGAATCCCGAGACGGCGCCGCACGCGATGGTGATGAAGACGAACGGAAATACTTTGCCGGCGAAAATCGGCCCGGTGCCATCGACGAAACGCGTGAACGCGGGCAATTGCAACGTGGGATGCACGAAGACGATCCCCAAGGCCAGCATCGCGACCACGCCGAGCTTGATGAACGTGCTCAGGTAATCGCGCGGCGCGAGAAACAGCCACACCGGCATAACGCTGGACAAAATCCATAGATCATGGTGGCGACGGCCAGCGCCGTGGCTGACATGGTGAACCACGGCGCAAGAGTTGCCGAATTCGCCACCGCCTGGCCGCCGAAGATGCTCGCCATCACCAGCACGAAGCCGACTACCGAACATTCCAGCACTTTGCCCGGCCGCCAATAGCGCAGGTACACGCCCATGAACAACGCGATCGGCATGGTGGCCGCGATGGTAAACGTTCCCCACGGGCTGCCTTTCAACGCGTTCACCACCACCAGCGCCACCACCGCCAGCAGGATGATCATGATGAACAAGACCGTCAGCAGCGCCGTGAAACCGCCGACCTTCCCGATTTCGTCGCGCGCCATCTGGCCCAGCGATTTGCCATCGCGCCGCATGGAACAAAACAGAATCACGAAATCCTGCACCGCGCCGCCCAGCACCGCGCCGATGATGATCCAATAGCGCGCCCGGCAGATAACCGAACTGCGCGGCCAACGTCGGGCCCACCAGCGGACCAGGCCCGGCAATCGCGGCGAAATGGTGGCCGAAGACGATCCACTTATTGGTGGGCTCGTAGTCGTGGCCATCGCGCAGGCGTTCGGCAGGCGTGGCGCGTTTGTCATCCAAAGCCATCACCTTGGCCGCGATGAACTTGGCATAAAAGCGAAATCCCACCAGGTAAGTGCAAGCCGCGGCCAGCACCATCCAGAAGCTGTTCATAGGCTCGCCGCGGTTCACCGCGATGGCCGCGAGAAAAAATCCGGCCGCCAGCGAAATCAGGGCCCACACGATGCGCCCCGCAATCTTCTTCATGGTCAGGATTGTATCAACAGACCACTAAAAACGCGGCAGACGCCGTAGGACGCCATAACTGGATCCGTGCCCGGCGAGTTCCACTGCGTGCACCGGCCGCCAATTCCAGTCCATGGCTCCGATGTATCGCGCATGGCTGCGATCCGGTCCCATCAAGATGACGTAGACGCCGCGCTGCGGATAAGCGAGCAGGTCATATTGGGAGTCCGCGCCTTCCCGCCAGCGCTCCGCCGCGGGATTGCCCAAGGCGCGCAGAACCGACGCGCGATCATCGTCCGAGGTCAGCGGTAAGTCGGCACGGGTGGATGGGGCATAGAAGGCCCGCGTTGCGATTACACCGCCGCGGAATAAGCTGATCGCCAGTACGCATCCCGCCACTCCCAGAGCGACGCCGCCCAGCACCAGCTTGCCGACGCGCGAGTTGCTACTGCTCTCCAATCGGATTCCAACCACGGCAGCTCGACCTGCGGGCGGGGAAGCCAAACGCGGCCGTGGAGAATCGTTCACCGCGCGCGGCATTTCGATTACGCGGCGCTCGGCCGGCCATAGCGCGCCCTCTCGATACTCCATCTCCGCCAGCAGCCCGACGATCATCACCGGGGCGTCGACGCGCGAGATCTCGCCCAAATAGCGCCGCGGCACCGAAACCTCTTCATTGGTTTTTGTGTTGCGGACCAGCACGTCCGACCAGGTGGCGCTGCGATAAATCCACTCGTTGTGCCCGGCGTTGAGGATGGCCGGATAAAACGAGAACGGCCGTCCACCCAGCTGCGCAAGAGGCGGCGGGATCGGCGGAACAGCCATGGCTTTATCTTAACGCTCCCGGTGGCCGCGGCTCGGTGAGTTGGCGCCTAGGGGGTGTGAGGCTTCTTGCGGAAGAGCTTCTGATGGATGTCGGGCCAGAATTCGGGCAAGAGATTGGCCAGCGCGGTTGCAATCACACTGGTTCCGAAGCGGTAGCCGACCTCGCCGGCGTTTACGCTTCGATTGGGATAATAAGCGTTCGATAGCGCAATGCCCATGCCCATTCCGAGAACCCCAGAATAGTTGAAGCTGGGGTTGCCCGCATCTGTGCGAGTCACCACCACGCGGCTCAACGCGTAGCCCACGCGATACCAAACGCCGAACTCCGCCCCTCGCCGGAAATAGCGGGGATCTTCGTGCAAGATGGATGCCAGCACGGCGTCCTGAAAGAAATTCTGGGTGGTGATATCCGCCACCGCCGCGCCAAACCGCTGCGCATACGGACCACTGCCCTGGCCATACTTCGGATCGTCATTGTCCGATTGCGAGAGCGCCGCTCCTGCAGCCGCGGCAACAACCGTGAACGGATCAAACGTTTCCTTGGCGAACAACAAGTACTTCTGTTTCGCGGTCAGAGGCGGGACCTTCTTGTCGGGGTCCTCCACCGTCAAATAGTTCGGCATTAGGCCAAGAATCCGGTCTTTGTTGGGCTGGTCGTCGGCGGGTGAAGTTGCGTCGGTCGACGGCGTCTGGGCGGGCTGCGGCGCTGTTTGCGCGACCGCGCCAATGGCAAGGAAGAAAAATAAAGGAAGGAACGCTGCGGCTTTTGCGCCTCTTGAGTATTCAAGGCAAAATTTCAAACATCCTCCACCTGCAGAATCCCCTGCACCATTGTATCTGGGACGTGGCGGCTGTCTGGGGTTACTCGGAAAGTAATAGAATAAGCAGTCATGACCGCGGCATCGGAACAGCACTTACGAAATCGGCGCAACTTTCTGAAGTTTCTCGCGGCCAGTCCGCTGTTCGCATCGATGCCTGCCCGCGCCTGGCAGACTCATGATATTGACGAATTCTGGCGAGTCCCAAGGACGCGCTGGATGTGATGGATTTTGAAGCCGCCGCCCGCAAGGCGCTGCCGCCGGCGCATTGGGGCTACATGACGTCGGGCGTGGACGACAACCTGACGCGCGATCTGAATCACGAAGCCTACAAACGTATCCAACTTCGCCCGCGCAAGCTGGTGGATGTTTCCAAGATCGATACGCGCGTGGAACTTTTCGGAACCACCTGGAAAGCCCCATCTTCCTTTGTCCCGTGGGCGCGCAGGGAATGTTTCATGCCGACGGCGAGGTGGCCGTAGCTCGCGCGGCGCAGGCCAAGAAGACCCTCCAGATTCTCTCGACAGTGACTACGCACAGCGTGGAAGACGTCATCAAGGCGCGTGGCGGACCTGTCTGGTATCAGCTCTACGCGGTTTCCAACTGGGCGTTGACGGAGAAAGTGGTCAAGCGCGCCGAAGACGCGGGCTGTCCCGTGGTGGCCTGGACCATTGACCTTGCTGGCCGGCCGGAACACGGAGACTGCATCGCGTTTTCGCCGCGTCGATTCGCGACAATGCGCCGATTGCCACGGCGAGCCCTTCGGCGCCATCAATAATCGGCCGATGTTCGAGGGCCTCGACATGAAGGGCGCGGCCATGAATTCGCCTACCTTCACCTGGGAACATGTGGATCGTTTGAAGAAAGCCACGCGCATGAAGCTGGTGCTGAAGGGCATCGAGACTCGCGAAGACGCGCCGCTTGTGTGTCGAGCATGGCGTGGACGGCATCCTGGTGTCGAACCATGGCGGACGCGCCACGGAAACTTATCGCGCCACCATCGAATGCCTGCCTGAGGTTGTGGACGGCGTGGCGGGCCGCATTCCGGTGATGGTGGATGGCGGCATCCGCCGTGGAACCGACGTCTACAAGGCGCTGGCGTTCGGCGCGCGCGCGGTGGGCATCGGGCGTCCGTACATTTGGGGCCTCTCGGCGTTCGGCCAGGCCGGCGTCGAAAAAGTGATCGATATTCTGCGCGGGGAGTTTGAGATGACGATGAAGCAGTGCGGCGCGCGGTCGCTGGCCGAGATCACGCGGTCGAGCGTGATGTATCGCGAGTCCAATTCCTAGGCTTGGCGTCACTGGTTAGAATTAGGAAATGCCCGAAGAGAAGCCCGCGGCCACGTTCGAGACCGGCCTTCAGCAGCTCGAACTGATCGTCAAGGAAATGGAGAGCAGCGACCTGCCGCTGGAGCGCGCCCTGGAGCTGTTTGAAAAAGGAATGCAGCTCAGTGAAACCTGCCGCAAACAACTGGAAGAGGCCGAGACGCGCATCGAGATGCTGATCCGCAAGGGCGACAAAGTCCAGGCGGAACCGTTCGGACCAGATAAACACATGACGCTGGCAGAATACGTCGCGCGGCAGCAAACGCGTGTCGACGCTGCGCTGGAGCGTTGGGTTCCACCCGAGTCGACGCTGCCCGAATCCATCCACAAAGCCATGCGCTATAGCTTGTTCGCGGGCGGCAAGCGCATACGCCCCATTTTGTGCCTGGCGGCGGCGGAAGCGGTATCGGACGCCCCGGCGGGCGTCGAGTCGGCCGCATGTACGCTCGAACTGATCCACACCTATTCCCTGATTCACGACGATCTGCCCGCGCTCGATAACGACGATCTGCGGCGCGGCCTGCCCACCTCGCACAAGGTTTTTGGCGAGGCCATCGCGATTCTGGCGGGCGACTCGCTGCTTACGCTGGCGTTCCAAGTGCTGGCGCAGATGGAGTGCTCCGACGACCGAAAGGTGGCTTTGATCACTGAGCTCTCCACTGCCGCCGGCACCGTGGACGGCATGATCGGCGGCCAGGTTTGCGATATCGAAGGCGAGGGCCAGCCTCCCAACGCCGCGCTGCTGGAAAGCATCCATCGCGCCAAGACCGGCGCATTGCTGCGGGCCAGCTTGCGGATGGGCGGTATCTATGCGGGTGCGTCGCGTGAAGAATTAGACGCGCTGTCGTGCTACGGCGAGCACGTGGGCCTGGCGTTTCAAATCGTCGACGACGTTTTGGATGTAGAGCAGTCGTCCGAAACTCTTGGCAAGACCGCGGGCAAGGACGCTCAGCAGCAGAAGATCACGTTTCCGGCCGTGTACGGGCTTGGAACGATCGCGTGCCATGGCCGAAGAACACCGTCTGGCGGCGCACCTGGCGCTGCGGCTCTTCGACGAACGCGCGGAGCGGTTGCGCGAGCTGGCCGACTTCATCGTGCATCGTCGTGCTTGAAAGACGTAAGAGGGTGCCTAACCGAACCCGGTTGGACGTACTGGTGGTGGAGCGCGGCCTTACTGAATCGCGCGAGAAAGCCCGGGCGCTGATTCTGGCCGGGCCAAGTGCTCGTCAACGGACAAAAAGCCGACAAAGCGGGCGCGAACATCGACACCGCAGCCAAAATCGAGTTGCTCGCGCAGCCTCGCTATGTCGGACGCGGCGGATTAAAGCTGGAAGCCGCGCTGGATCACTTTGCGATCGCCGTGGACGGCAAAGTCTGCCTGGACGTCGGCTCCTCTACCGGCGGGTTCACCGATTGCCTGCTGCAGCGCGGCGCGGCCCGCGTCTACGCGATCGACGCCGGCACCGGGCAACTGGATTGGAAATTGCGCAACGATCCACGCGTGATCGTGCATGAACAAACCAACGCGCGCCATCTCAGCCGCGCCGAAGTGCCCGAGCCCATCGATCTTGCGGTTTGCGATGTGAGTTTCATCTCCATCACAATGATCTTACCGGCCATCGCCGGCCTTCTCACCACTCGCGCCGAAATGGTTATTCTAGTGAAGCCTCAATTCGAGCTGGAACGCAATCAAGTGGGCAAGGGAGGAATTATTCGCGATCCCGCTTTGCACCTTCAGGCCTGCCGCCGCGTGGAGCAGGCCGTTCAGACGCTGGGCTTTCAAACGCAAATCATTCCCTCGCCCGTGCTGGGAGCGGAAGGCAATCAGGAGTTCCTTTTGCATGCCAGACATTAAAGCGGTGGGCGTGATCGCCAAGCCGGGAATCCCGCACGCGTCCGCAATCGTCTCGGGCCTGGTGAAATGGTGGAGCGATCGCGGAGTCGAGACGCGCCTGGATGTGGAAGCGGCCAAGTACATCGGCAGCCCAGCCGGCCTGGCGCGCGAGCTGGTTCCCGATGGCACGCAAATGGTGATCGTATTAGGCGGCGACGGAACGCTGTTGGCCGCGGCTCGCGCGATCGCAGGTCGCGAGATCCTGCTGTTTCCCGTCAACCTGGGCGGCTTGGGCTTCTTGACAGCCATCACCGTCGATCAGCTTTATCCGGAGCTGGAATGCGCAATTTGCGGCGAGCAGCGCGTGGTCGAGCGGCGCATGTTGCACGGCGAAGTGGTGCGCGACGGCAAGACGGTGGCGTCTTACGAGGCCCTCAACGACATCGTCATAGGTAAAACCCAAATCGCACGTATGATCGATCTCGAAACCTATGTGGATTCGCAATTCGTCAGCACCTTCAAAGCCGACGGGCTGATTGTCGCCACGCCCACTGGCTCAACCGCCTATTCGCTTTCGGCCGGCGGACCCATCGTTTTTCCGGCCGTGGCTGCCATCTGCATCACTCCGGTGTGCCCTCACATGCTGACCAACCGTCCCGTTCTAGTGCCTGATACCAGCGTCATCGAGATCATTTGCAAGGCTCCGGGTAAAGAAGCGTACCTCACTGTGGATGGCCAAGTGGGCGAGCCGCTGCTGAAAGACGATCGCGTGGTGTGCCGCAGTTCCGAACACAAGGTTTACCTGATCCGGCCGCCCAAAATGTTCTTCTTCGATGTATTGCGCGAAAAGCTGAAGTGGGGCGAAAGGTGACAAAACGCCCGTCGCTGACGGCATGGATCTTTATCGCCATGATCGCCGGCGTCTTGCTGGGCGCGTTCTTCCCCGACATCGGCAAAGCGGATTGGATGGCCGCGCTGGCCAACGTTTTCCTGCGATTGATCAAGGCCATCGTCGCGCCGCTCATCTTTGGAGCGCTGGTATCGGGGATCGCGGGCACCGGCAGCGTGCGGGCCATGGGACGCATCGGCCTCAAGTCCATTCTCTATTTCGAAGTGCTCAGCACCATCGCGCTGTTTCTTGGGATTGGCGGCCGTTCACCTGTTTCAGCCGGGCATTGGGATGTCCATCAAATCGGATGCTCGCCGATGTCGCAGTCACGCAAGCTCCGCCGACTTTCGGGGGCATGCTGGAACACACCTTCCCATCCAGCATCATCGATGCCATGGCACGCGGCGACGTCCTGCAGATTGTGGTTTTCTCGCTGATCTTCGGCGCGGCATGCGCGGCCATCGGCCCCAAAGCGGGACCTATTGTTGCGTTCTGCAAATCCCTGTCCGAAGTCATGTTCCGCTTCACGAATTACGTGATGTATCTCGCGCCCATCGGTGTGGCAGCCGCCATGGCAGGCACGGTGGGCAGCAAGGGCATCGGCGTATTGCTCGGGCTCGGGAAGCTGGTGCTCTCGTTGTATGCGGCGCTGATCGTGTTCGTGGTGTTGGTGCTGGGCGCGGTGGCGACGCTGGCGCGGGTCCCGTTGCGGCCGTTCCTGCGCGCCGTTCGCGAGCCGTTTATCGTGGCTTTTTCGACGGCCTCGAGCGAAGCGGCACTACCCGTGGCGCTCGAAAACCTCGAGCAGATGGGCATTCCCGGGCACATTGTGGCGTTTGTCTTACCCACCGGTTACAGTTTCAATCTGGATGGAAGCGCGATGTATCTCTCCCTGGCGTCGTTGTTCATCGCGCAAGCCGCGGGCATCCAAATGCCGTTCAGCCAGCAGTTATTCATGATGCTGACGCTCATGCTCACAAGCAAAGGCGTAGCGGGCGTGCCTCGCGCCGCGCTGGTGATCCTGGCCGGAACGTTGACTTCGTTCAACTTGCCGCATTCGGGAATCGCGCTGCTGTTGGGGGCCGACGCGCTGATGGACATGGGCCGAACTTCGGTGAATGTACTTGGAAATTGCATGGCTGCCGCGGTGGTGGCGCGGTGGGAAGGGGTCGATTTGTCGAAGGCTTCGGTGCGCTCCAGAGAACTAGATGCGCACGCGACCTGACACCTGGGTCGACGCGCCCACCCTTGAACCGACTCGCTGTCGTCAATCCTTGACACGTTTGAGTACAAATGTGGAATCATGGTTGCAAGAGTTCTCTATGGCTACGCAAGATAACATCGATTGGTCGGAATGCCCGTTAGTCGAGGTCAAGCCGGCAGTGCAGAGCGGCGCCCCAGTATTGCGCGGTACGCGTTTGCCGGTCAGTGCGCTTGTCGATAATTTCGACTACGGCGTGAGCATTGCCGAAATCGCCGAGCAATTTGAGGTTTCATTAGGTTGCGTCGAGTCGATCTTAACTTACGCCAAGAAACACCGCATTGCGCATCCTGTTTGACAAAAATGTTCCGGTTGGTGTGCGCCGCTTCCTACTAAAGCACGAAGTGCACACCGTCGTGGATCTGAAGTGGCATCCTCAGCTCGAAAACGGCGAGCTTCTCAATGCTGCTGAGGCCGCGAACTTTGACATCATGATTACGGCGGACCAAAACATCCGGTATCAACAAATCTGACTGGAAGAAGGCTGTCACTCGTGGTGCTCGGCTCGAATATTTGGCCCATCGTACAGAAGCATGGCGTCACCATTGCAACTAAGGTCGACGCAGCGATCACGGGAAGCTATGACTTCATCGAGATGCCACTTCCGCCAAAGGCCAAGGGCTGACAGGCGTCCTACGCAACCTTCGCGCTCCACGGCTTCGCTGTCTTGATCGCCGCATTGACGGCTTCGATATTTTTCACGCCCTCGGTGGACAGCCAATCCTCCAGCGCTTTCACGCCTTGCTTGCCGTAAATCGGAATGCCGTCCTTCCACGTAGCGCGTCCGCACAGCACGCCTGAGTAATCCGTGCCCGCCTCGGCCGCCATGTTCAACTCCTCCACAAACTGCGCGTTGCCCACGCCAGCGCTCAAGTAGATGAACGGCTTCTTGGCCACGCCCGCGGCCTTGCGGAACAAATCCAGCGCTTCGCTCCGCGAATAGGCTTTCTGTCCCTTGTAGACGCTGCTGCCTTCCACGTAGTTCGCGTTGATGGGAACTTCCACCTTCAGTACGTCGATCTTGTATTGCGGCTTCGAGAATTCTTCCATGGCTCCAATCACTACCTTGGGTTTCAGCTTGGCGAACTCCAGACCCTTTTCGTCGCCACCCTTCGGATCGTAGCCGACGAACTCGCAAAAGAACGGAATGTCGTTATCCTCGCACTCGGCCCCGATGCGTTCGATGAAGGCGTGCTTGATGTCGTTGACTGGCGCGTCGTCGAAAGGCGAATAGTAAAGCAGGATCTTTACTGCGTCGGCGCCCCAATCGGCGATGCGCTTGACGGAGACGTGCGGCAGAAGGTCGGGCAGACGGCCGGGTTTGGTGTTGTCGTAACCGCTCTCTTCATAGGCCAGCAACAGGCCGGCATTGGAGGAGCGCGCCTTGGCCGCGGGAAGTCCGTACTCGGGATCCAGCAGAATCGCGCTGGCGTGCGGCGTCAAGACTTTCGACACGGCCACCTTGAATTCGCTCAGCATATCGTCCGTCACCTGATCGGGAGGAACGCCCTTCGCGCTGGCGATGGCCTTCTTCAAGCTGCCCCGCTGATCCATGGCGGCTGCGGCGATGACCCCGTGCTTATTCGACAGCGCTTGCATATGCCGCCGTTTTCCTTCCGATAAACTCATGGCCCTGGCTTCTCCTTCTCCTCTAGATTCTCGCGCATTCGGCGTTAACGCGCCGCTGCGCCTGTGTTCAACCTTCTGAAATATGCTTGCGCGCGATCCCACATCGCGCAGGATCTGCGCTTTCAAAGCTTCCGGGGTCTCAAACTTGCGTTCATCGCGCACGCGGCGCAGAAACTTCACCGAAATTTCCTGCGGCGTCGCGCCGTCCAGTGGGGCAAGCAGGTAAGTCTCAATGGTGCGATGCTGGCCGTTGAACGTCGGACGGAATCCGATATTCGTAATGGACGGCCACTCGCGCGCCGTGTTCGACTCGCGCGTTCGAGTTATATACACGCCGTTCTTCGGCACAATTTCCGCCTTGGTATCCAGGTTCAAAGTAGGAACCGTTTGTTTCGACCCGATCCCTTCCCCGCGCACCACCTCGCCATCGAGTGAGTGCGGACGGCTCAGCATCCGGCAAGCCGTGGAGACATCGCCGGACTCGACCAACCGTCGGACTTCGGTGCTCGAGATCATGCGCTGCCGCCACACCACCGGCGGCAGAACGTCGGTTTCAAAGCTATAGCGCTCGCCGAGTTCTTCCAGCGTCCCGGCGTCCCCCGCCGCGCGTTTGCCGAAGCGAAAGTTCGAGCCCACCAGCACCGCCCGCGCGCCCAGCTTGTTCGCCAGAATCTCGCGAACGAACTCTTCCGGCGTGAGCGCCGCCACGTCCATGGTGAATGGCAGAATCAGGATCTCGTCGATTCCCTGCTCCAGCATCATCTGCGCGCGCTGATCCAGCGTGGTAAGCAAGCGGGGCGCGCTTCCGGGCGAAAGCAGTTGGGCGGGATGCGGATCGAACGTGAGCGCCGCCGCCTTCCAGCCTTCCTCGCGCGCCAATGCCGCCACGCGGCGCAGGATCTTGCGGTGTCCCGCGTGCACGCCATCGAAGTTGCCGATCGTGATCGCGCACGGACCAAAGTCCGCTGGCGTTTCCGCCAGGCTTCTGTAAATCACGCCGCGCTCTCCACGTCGTTCTGCACATCAATCTCCAGCCCGTCATAAGCCAGGCGAACGTGCGGCGGTAATTTTTCCTCAGTGCGCGCATGCCCCAGATCGTGGCAGATATGCGTGAAAAAGGCCCGGCGCGGCGCCAGCTTTTCCACCGATGCAAGCGAGCGCTCCACGGTGGAATGCGTGGGATGCGGGCGATGCCGCAAAGCGTCCAGGAACAACACATCCAGGCCGCGACAGCAACTCCATCGATTCTTCGGGAATATCGCTGTGATCGGTTAAGTAGGCCGCGCGCCCGAAGCGGAAACCGTACACCGTGCCCTTGCCGTGACGCAATCGGATGGGCGTGAATTCCACGCCGAAGAGATCGATAGGAGCACCGTCAAACGCATTCGTCACCAGGCGAGGACGCGACGACTCGGTAAACTGCTCGTCGAAAATGTAGGGGAACGACCTGCGGATCGCGCCGATGGTTTCCGCGGATCCGTGAATCGGAATGACACCACCCTGGCGATAATTGAACGGGCGGATATCGTCCAAACCCATCACGTGATCGGCGTGAGAATGCGTAAATAGAATCGCGTCCACGCGTTCGATCTCGGCGCGCAGCGCTTGATAGCGAAAATCGGGCGTGGTGTCGATCAGCACGCCGTGATCGCCATACCGAATATGTACCGAGGGCCGTAGTCGTTTATCGCGCGGATCGTTCGAACTGCACACCGCGCAATGGCAGCCGATCATCGGGACCCCAACGCTGGTGCCCGAACCGAGCACCGTGATTTTGAGTGGCTCCGCGGCCATTTTACTCGCCGGCCTGCTCTTCAGTTGGTTCCGGCGCTGCGCCGGCCTCCGGGACTGCCTTTTTGCCTTGCTGCTCCATCGCCTGCACAAAGCGGAATCGCAGTTCGGTGAGCGCGTTCTCCACCAGCCGCTGCTCCTCGATGGTCACGTTGCCGCGGGTCTTCTCCTGCAGCATCCCGAGCAGATCGATAGTGTGCCGGGCAATACGGAAATCGGGCTCTGGCCGGTCCTTCTCTTCCGCCCGAAATGATACATGCCGAGATGCATCTCGGTCTGGGCCTTTAGCGATAAGGATCAAGAATTCAAAGGTTGCCGGGGGAAGTGGATATTCCTGGTCGCTCATCCTAACTTCATTTTAACCGGGCAAACGCCCTATATTGCATGCATACAAATTATTGATTGGACCCGCGAGCACTTTCCCTTTACACTCAGATTGTAAGACTTGCCCCGTGAGCGCAGGCTTGCTCCGTGGGTTTCATTCGCATCCGTCCTCGAAGACATTTTTTCATTCCTCGGTGAAGTTTTCCTGACGTCCGCTTTCTGCGCCGTACGCCTGTTTAGCGTGTGCGCGATGGCGTCTCAGGCCACCAACATATTCCATCACGACTTAAAAGGAGTCTACAACATGAACGCTCGATTTCTGAAATTTGCTTGTTTATTCGGCTCGCTGGGTGTGTTTACCCTGGCTGCCAACGCACAATCCCCGGTCGCAAGGCCAGTGTGCCGTTTGAATTCGCGGCCGGCGGCGCCATGCTGCCCGCAGGCGAATACACCGTGGATGTCCCGGATTTTGACCGGCGTCCTCATGCTCCATGGAACCGCTGGGAACTCTGTCGCCCTGTTCACGCGTGGGAGGCGAAACGGTTCGCCCCTCCAGTTCCGCCAAGTTGATCTTTGAGCGCCGTGACGGCATGGCGTACCTGGCGGGCGTGGAATGGCCCAATCAAAGCGTGCGCCTGGCCGCGCCCTTCACGCACGTTGCGAAACTGGCAGCCACGGCAGCGCTTCGCTAAACTGCATCACAACTTTGTCCCTCGGTGGCCGGCCCTCAATCGGGGGTCGGCCTTTTTCTTTTGGCGAACCCGCTCTCCTTTGTTAGACTGAGGATTCCATTTCCGCGCCAATGCCACAAGATTCAAGCACCACTGGGGAACGATTTGAGCGCCTGGTCGGCATCATGGCGCGTTTGCGCGCGCCCGGGGGCTGCCCCTGGGATCGCGAACAAAACTTCGACACCATCAAACCGTATCTGCTGGAAGAAGCCTACGAGGTATTCGACGCCATCGATCAGCGCGACTGGCCGGGGCTGGCCGAAGAGCTCGGGGACCTGATGCTGCAGGCCGTCTTCTTCGCCCAGATGGCTTCCGAGGAAGGAAAATTCCGCATTGACGATTCCCTCGACGCGATCAGCGAAAAGCTGATCCGCCGCCATCCGCACGTCTTCAGCGACGGTACCGCCAACACATCCGATGAAGTGCTGCGGCGTTGGAATGAGATCAAAGCAGATGAAAAGAAGGCCAAAGGCAAGCCGAACGCAAGGCCGCCTGGATTCGGTGCCGCGCAATTTCCCCGCGCTGGTGGAAGCCCAGCAGATCAGTTCCAAAGCAGCAGCCGTCGGCTTCGATTGGGAGCATCCCGGCCAAGTGCTCGATAAATTGGATGAAGAGCTTCGCGAGCTCGCCGCCGCGCGTGAGACCGGCACTCCGGCGGAAATCGAAGGCGAGATCGGCGATCTGTTTTTCGTCCTGGTAAACCTGGCGCGAAAGCTCAAAGTGGATCCGGAACAGTCCCTGCGAAAGACCAATGCGAAGTTTCGCAAGCGATTCGCTTATATCGAAAAGCACGCTGCTTTGCCGGGCGCGACACTCGAAGAGATGGAGGCGCTATGGCGGCAGGCCAAGGCCCACGAGGTCAAGAGACGCAATGATCGACATCCGCGCGCTGACCGAGCGCGAGGACCTGAAGACCGTGGTGCGGCTGCAGCGCCAAATCTGGGGCTTTGAGGATGTCGATCTCATCCCGCTGCGGCTCTTCGTGGTCGCCACGAAAATCGGCGGCCAAGTGTTCGGCGCGTTCGACGGCAAGGAGTTGATCGGCTTCTGCATGTCCATTCCCGGGCTCAAAGCCGGCGGCAAGACCTACCTGCACAGCCATATGCTGGGGGTGCTGCCGGCATATCGGAATTCCCGCGTCGGCCGCACGCTCAAAATGGCCCAGCGTGACGACGCGCTGCGGCGCGGCATCCAGCTGATCGAATGGACCTTCGATCCGCTGGAAATCAAGAACGCGTTCTTCAACATGGAACGGCTGGGCGCCATCGTGCGCCGCTACGTGCCCAATCAATATGGAACCACCAGCAGCCCGCTGCACGGCGGTTTGCCCACCGACCGCTGCATCGCCGAGTGGTGGATTGCCAGCCCGCGCGTCGACGCGATCACAGCCGGCCAGGAATTTAAGCGCAACCCGGTGGAGATGCGCATCGCGATCCCGTCCGACATCGCCGCCATTCGGACCACCGATCCGGCGCGCGCCAGGGAAATTCAGAAAACGGCCGGCGAACAATTTCGAGCCGCGTTCGATCGCGGTCTGGCGGTCATCGGTTTTGAGAAATCGGAAGAGGCCGGAACGTACCTATTTGGAATATGGGAATCCTCCTAGAACAAATCACACTGCGTGAAATCCGAATCCCGCTGGTGCATTTCTTTGAGACCAGCTTCGATCGAATCTACGCGCGTCGCATCCTGCTGGTCGAGGTTTCCAGCGGCGGTGTTTCAGGCTGGGGCGAAGTTACTTGCGGAGAAAATCCGTTTTACAACGAGGAGTGGACCGAATCGGCGTGGCTGATCTTGCGCGATTTCATTGCCCCGCGCGTACTCCGGCACGAGTTCGCCGCTGCGGCCGATGTTGGCGCGCGAACCAGCCATATCCGCGGGCATCTGATGGCTCGCGGCGGACTGGAAGTCGCGGTCTGGGACCTGGAAGCGCGCATGCTCGGGAAGCCGCTGTACCAGCACATCGGTGGCGGCGCACGCCGAGAAATCCCATGCGGAGTCTCCATCGGAATCCAGGATTCGGTTCCTCAGCTTCTGGAGAAAATCGAGACCGAACTCGCCGCCGGCTACCAGCGCATCAAGATGAAGATCAAGCCCGGCTGGGACGTGGACGTGATCCGCGAAGTCCGCCGCCGCTTTCCGGATATTCTGCTTATGGCCGACGCCAACTCCGCCTACACACTGGCCGATGCGCCACTTCTGCACCGGCTGGACGAATTCAATCTGATGATGATCGAACAGCCGCTGGCGCATGATGAAATCATCGACCACGCCAAATTGCAGGCCCAATTGAAGACGCCGATCTGTCTGGATGAATGTATTCGTTCCGCCCACCAAGCCAAACAAGCCATCGATATGGACGCCGGGCGCATCATCAATATCAAATTGGGCCGAGTGGGCGGATTCGGCGAAGCCAAGCGCGTCCACGATGTAGCGCAGCGCGCGGGAATTCCGGTATGGTGCGGAGGCATGCTGGAGTCGGGCATTGGCCGCGCACACAATATCGCTCTCGCCACGCTTCCGAATTTCACGCTGCCGGGCGACGTCTCTGCCAGCAAGCGCTACTGGTCGCGCGACATTATCAACCCGCCGGTGGAAACAACGCCGCTCGGAACAATCGTGGTTCGCGAAGAGCCGGGATTTGGCTACCAACTCGACCGCGAGTTCCTGGATTCCATCACCGCCCGGCGGGAATCCATCGCCTAGATGTCGGATTTCCTCGACCTCCTGAAACGCAACCGCAACTATCGCTGGACTTGGAGCGGCCAGGTGGTCAGCGAAATCGGCGATCATTTCAATAACGTTGCCGTTTTCAGTCTCGCGCTGGCGAACACGGGCTCCGGACTGGTGGTGACGGCGATCATGCTCTCGCGCGCGATTCCCGCCGTGCTGGCCGGACCGGTCGCGGGCGTGGTGCTGGACCGGCTGGACCGCAAGCGCATCATGATCGCAAGCGATCTGATCCGCGCCGTGGTTGCTTTCGGATTCATCCTGGCCATTCCGCGTTCCGGTACCTGGCTGCTCTATTTGCTCAGCGCGCTGCTGATGTTCGCTTCGCCGTTTTTCACTAGCGGCCGCTCGGCGATTCTTCCCACCATCGCGAACAAAGAAGAACTGCACACGGCCAATTCGCTCACCCAAACCACCCAGTGGATGACTCTGACCATCGGGGCCTTCCTGGGCGGCACCACCGTCATGGGCTTCGGGTACAAATGGGCGTTCGCATTCAATGCGCTTTCGTTCTTGTTTTCGGCGGCCTGTATCTCGCGGCTGCGCGTGGATCGCGGCGGCTTCCGCGCCGAGCGAACCGCGCTCGCGGAAGATAAAGTCGTCCGCCCCTGGCACGAATACACCGAGGGCCTGCGTTACATGCGGGCTTCTCCGCTGATTCTTGGCATCGCTCTGCTCGGCATCGGTTGGGCTTCGGGAGGCGGCGCGGCGCAGATCCTGTTCAGCCTGTTTGGAGAACTCGTATTCAACCGCGGTCCGGCGGGCATCGGTTATCTATGGGCCGCGGCCGGCGTGGGATTGCTGGTCGGCGGAGCGTTCGCGCATTGGCTGGGAAAGCGGATTTCGTTCGGCGCTTACAAGCGCACCATCAGCATCTGCTATGTAATTCACGGCGGCTCCTACATCATCTTCAGCCAGATGCGGGACTTCCAAATGGCGCTGCTGTTTCTTGCGATTTCGCGCTCGGCCATCGCTGTCAGCTCAGTGCTGAATATGTCGCAACTCCTGCGCCACGTATCGAACGAATTTCGAGGGCGCGTCTTTGCGACCATGGAAACCATGCAGTGGTCCACCATGATGCTTTCCATGGCCGGTGCGGGCGTCGGCTCGCAAATCTGGAGCCCGCGCACCATCGGCGTGGTTTCCGGACTGCTCAGTTCCAGCACGGCGTTCTTCTGGCTGTGGGCGAATTTGACGAAGCGGTTGCCGGAACCGGCGCGCGATGGCGTTGAGCCGGAGGAGATCGAAGTACACGGAGATCCGGTGGTCTAAATGGATGACAAACGAGTGGTGTTGGTCACTGGCGCAGCCAAGCGCATCGGGCGCGTCATTGCAATACGGCTGTACCAAGCGGGCTATCGCGTGGCGATCCACTATGGAGGCTCCGAAAAGGAAGCCGAGGCAACGGCCGAAGAATGCGGATCGGCCCCGCTTTTTCAGGCCGATCTGGAAAAGGTCGACGACATCAAGCGCATGTTTCGCGAAGTGGAGGAACAGCTGGGCGGGCTCTACGGCCTGGTCAACAACGCTGCGCGCTTCCGGCGTCGCGATCCCTTCGAGATTACCGAAGCCGATTGGGACTTCATCCACAACGTAAATCTCAAAGCCACGTTTTTCTGCTGCCAGCAGGGAGCGCTGCTGATGAAGAAGTCCGGCGCCGGACGCATTGTGAACCTCAGTTCCCTGGGCGGCATCCGGCCTTGGGAAATGTACGCGCATTACTGCGCTTCGAAGGCCGGGGTGATCATGCTGACGCGCGCGCTGGCCAAGGCTTTCGCACCCGAGATCACGGTAAATTCGGTAGCGCCCGGCGTGATTCTCGCATCAGACCAAGACCCTCGGGCCCAAGACTTGATCGCTAACACCCCCGCGAAACGCTCCGGCACACCGGAAGAGATCGCAGACGCGGTGCTCTATTTCATCAATTCGACGAACTTCGTCACCGGCCAGGTGCTGGCGATTGACGGAGGCCTGAGCCAGCGCTAGTGAGGTGTGTTTGGCCCGTAACTTTCGAACAAGACTTTCGAGATACGCTTGGCCATATCGTTGGTAACGCCAAGATTCTCGCCGAAAAACCGCACCTTGCCCGACAGGTCATTCGTCAAAACCACCTTGCCGTCGGGCGCCGTGACTGTCGTCGTCACAGTCACCGTCGTCCCGCCCGTAACGGTGGTCAACTCGCGCTGCAATTGATTGCCTTGCTTGAACTTGTCCACCGTGGTGCGAAGCACTACCAGATCCGGTACAGCCTTCGCGTCGCGATCGCCGCTGCGATAGACCTTCTGGAATGCTCCGTCCATTCGCACCTTTTGGATCAGGCGTTCGTAGATGGCCAAGCGAAACTCCGCCGGGATGCTCACATCGCCGGCGTCAACGGTCTCGATCAGAATAGCGGTCGCGTGGAGCTTGGGCGGCTTCGGTTTGCTTTCAGCCAGCGCCATCGCGGGCACCAGCGCGGCAATGCAACAGGCCGCAAACGATCGAGTGAGTCCTGTGCGTAGGGTGGCCATGGCTACTTCCCTTCCTTCTGCGGCGCTGGCGGTGGTTCCGGCAAGGGGCTGGCGTGCGCTCCGGCAGCGATCAACTGCGTTCGTATGCCGGCCGCCGTGCCCTTCGGTGTCGCGAGAATTGCGCCGTGAACGCCGCCGTTGGGGTCGCGATACTGGACCGTGAGGACGTCCACTTTGGTGAGCATCATGAGGCTCAAAACTTTGCCGCTCTCAAAAGGGGCCGCTATCGCCACGGTCTTGACTACCCGGCCGGCTTTCCCGCCGGACTGGGTGCTCTCGGAACCCAGAAAAATGTCATCGATCGACGCGACTGGCACCTTGGCTTGCTCTTTGCCGGTATCGAATACCAGGGCGCCGCTCTGCACGCTTAACTTACCGGTGGCTTGCGATTTGATGTCTTCGAGTCCGATGAGACAGCGTACTTTGGCTACGGACCCGTCGGCTGCTGGTGCTGTCGCGGAAGAGGTTTGCGCCGCCAGCGCTGGCAACGTGGCGATTGCTAGAATAGTGAGGGCGCACGCTCGGGTAGAGCGTCCGGTGGACCCTGGTTTCATCAAACTGGCCTCCTGGCTTAGTGTTCTAGCTTAGCACTAGGAAAGCCCCCTCGGAGCAGGCCCGTCTATTGGTGGTGTGCGCAAGATCTGTGTCCATGCTGCGTTCGGAGAATTAGTGGATCGCAATCAGCAGGCCGCCGCTGATGCCAATCGATCGCTCATGCCCTGGCGCAAAGTTGTACTCATAGCCCGGCTCCAGAAACCAACCGAAGGTATGCCTTCCCGATGGCCAGAACATAAAATCCAGCACGGCTTCAACGGCTATCGAGTTTTTCGTCACCCCATACCGCCTCGTATGAACCCACTCCGGGCCAGCGCCAAGCATGAATTCCGCCTTTTTCGAGAAGGTCCAAGGCTTCTTGAATAGAAGGTCGGTGTCCCATTCTATTGAGTGACGCGTGAAAAGCGGCGTAACGCCCGCTTCCAGTTCCAGCCAGTTCTCAATCGGGGTAATTTCAGCCGCAATGTCCGCCCCAAAGCTCGATCCGCCGCCCGCGAGATTCCACGAGGCGGCGCCGCCGAGCTCGACGATCGCGATTGGATCAGCCTGCTTGTCGACCGACTGCGCAAACGCATTCGCACAGCAAGCAGACACGATCAATACGGACTTTCTCCATCCCTTAGTGCCGCGCATGAGTCGAAGCGTAGCAGAAGCGGGAGCCACTGCGGACTGCGGACATCCGGCAAGTTTCCAGGAAGGTGGGTTCAGCGCACTGCCAGGCTATTCCACCGTAACCTTGGTGCCCTTCTGGTCGTGCTTCGAAAGATGCTCGATTCGCGCGTCCAACATGCTTCGCATTCCTTTCAGCATTTCCACCCGGGCGTTACGAAAATGCTCGCGCGTATTTTCCGGCCAGACATGATCGAGAAAGGCCTCAATCTGGGGTCCGGCAATGTCGCAAAAGAAACAGCCGTGGGCATGTTTAGCCGTATTTTGTTGTTCGTCCATAATCAGCCTTCCCTCATTTCCACTGTTAGTATTTTATTCTGAAGCGACGCCCGTGTGGGGGTGAGCGCGGCCATCGAGGTCGGGAGCCCGATGTGGCGGCGCAGCGTGCCGATCTCCACCACCAGCTCGTCTCCCTTCTTGAACAGCCCCACTTCGCCCTTCATCGCGAACGGCAGCCGCAGCCGTACTTCATAGTGCGAGTTGCGCTTTTCGAAACGTATACGGAGCTTCCGTGCGCACCACCAGCGCCGGATCGTCCTTCGGGCCGTACAATACGTCGGCTAGTTCAATCAGCCGCTCGCGCCCCAGTACTTCGTGCGTGAACAATGGCACGCGCTTCATCGCCACCGGCTCGAAATACTCCTCGATTTCATCCAGAATCTTGGCCTGCGAGGCCCGCCACTGGTCGAACCAGGTATCGGTGACTGCCTCCGGCAGCACCCGATTGACGATGATGCCGTCCACCGTCAGGCCGTGCAGCGAAAAATAAACGAATGCGCGCTGGGTCTCGCGCAACACCATCTTCTCGGGATTGGTCACCAGGCGGACGCTGGTGATTTTTGGATCCTCCAGCAGCTCCGCGATCCCGTCCAGCCGTCCGAACAGCTCCTTGATGTTGCCGAAATAGCTGTCGGCGGGCAGTTCCACGGGCGAAATCCGATTGGCCACCGGCCGCACGGCCTTGAGGATCCCGCGCTGGAACGGGAAAACGTGCTTCATGTACCATTCGAGCGTGGTCGGCATGCTGACGAAGCGCATGGATTCGGCGGTGGGCGCGCAATCCAGCACGATCACCTGGTAGCGTCCTTCGCGCCGGTATTGGTTCACGTACATCATGGCGCTCAGCTCTTCCATGCCCGGCAGGATGGCCAGCTCTTCGGCTTCGACGTCGCTGATGCCGGTGGTCCGCAGCACCGAAACGACGTAGGTGGAGATTTCGCGCCAGTGCCGCTTGATTTCCTTCTGGATGTTGACCTCTTGGATGAAGAGATGATCGTCGATGGCAAGCGGATCGTTGGCCCGGTCCTGAAACAGGCTGGTTTCGATGTCGAAAGCGTCGGCCAGGCTGTGAGCCGGATCGACGCTCATGACCAGGGTGGATAGCCGAGTCGGGAAAGCTGCAGTCCGGTGGCCGCGGCAATACTGGTCTTGCCCACGCCTCCTTTGCCGCTAAATAGCAGGATGCGCATATCTCATCTTACCGAGTACTAAGGCCCGAAATAGGTTCAAGCGGGTGTTCCTGATCGCGATAAGGGAATTGTGAGCCGATTCCTGGACAACGCGGTGCAGATCCTGGATGCCGCCGAAAGCGCTGTCCAATCCGGCCACACTCCCTCGGACATGACCATCTTATCACCGCCGAGGGCGCGATCCGGATGGTGGCCGATTCCGACTGGCCGCTGGATTCACTCCAATCGCACCATGGGGCGAAAATGGCCTACCGGGTCAGCCAGAACGCCTCGCTGGTTCGCGTGGAAGGCCGGGAAGACTCTCGCACTTGTCTGTTCGAAACCGCAAAACCCGAACGGGTCGCCCGGCTGCTCCTGAACAGCTCGCCCAGTTACTGGACCGGCGCCCGGCTGCTAACGGCCGCGCAGAGCTAAAACGTCCCGCAAGTGCGTGATCTCGGGCGGCGTGCTAAACACCACGTTCACCACATCAAAACGAACCCGTCTCCCAAGAAACCTCCGCGTGCCGGGCATATTCCCGCGCCGGTACGAATCAGGCTCGCATTCTTTGGCAAGTCCGATGGCCCGGTCGGGCGAGCCGTACTCGTCGGTTTTCCTGCGACTTGACCTCGACGAACACCAGCGTATCGCCCTCCCAGCCAACCAAGTCCACTTCACCGGCGCCCGACGCCATGCGGTAGTTGCGGTCAACAATGATGATCCCGGCGCGCTGCAGAAAACGCTGGGCCAGGTCCTCACCGCGCCGGCCGAGAGCATGATCCTCGGTCATGTGCCGCCGACGAGCGTGCTGCCGGAGCAGGTCGGCGAGTTCGCAGAGGCCCTTCACTCTACTATCGGTGCCTGTTCCCGCCAAAGCTCTCAGCAATGTAATCGCTTAGGATGGTAAGGGCAGATGGACAACAGCCAGATTCTTACCATCGCTTTGGCTGCTGTGCCGAATATGCTCGCAGTGCTGGCGGGCATCCTCATCAACAATGCACGCTGACTGACACCAACACACGGATCGGCGAACCGCGCAGCCATATCGAGATTGCCCGTTCGCCGACGTGGATCACCGCTTCGATGGGGTCGATCGCCGTTTTGATGAAATGCGCGATCTCTGGCGTTCCGAGCTTTATCGAGTGGAACAAGTGATCGACGCGCGGTTGAAGCACCTTGAGGAACGCCGCTGAGCGATCAGCGCTACTTGATCGCTTCGAACTCGAACTCCATCACTTTCCCCCGCACCACGTAACACAAATAATGCTCCCAAAACTTCCTGTAGCGCCTGGAGTGATTCACCAGAAACTCGAAACCCAGCCAACGCCATAGCGCCAGCAATCTCACGTGAACCTTTACCTCGCGGAAGCGCGCCGCGCTGTAGTAGCCGAAGCCGCCGTGATTCTCGCCAAAATAGCGGAACGAGAAACTGTTCAAATGCCAGCGGTGGGTAGGATCGCAGAACGAACTGAAGTCGGTATAATGCGGCGTGGCGATGAACACTCGGCCGCCGGGCACAACCACGCGATGAAACTCCTCCATGGCGCGGATCACGTCGGAAACATGCTCGATCACGTGGATCGCGCGCAACTCGCCGAACGAGCTATCGCGAAACGGGTAAGGAAAACGATCCAGATCGCACAGCACGTCGGCGCGGGTGTTCGCATTGCGATCCACGCCGATGGATCCAGGATATTTGTTGATACCGCACCCGACGTCGAGAATGCGTTTCGAGGCTGGCATCGCCACCGCCAGCAGCTACTGACATTCCCCCAGTGTAGCTTCCAGTGTGTCGAGCGCGAAATCGGCTTGATCGCGCGTGATCACCAGCGGCGGGCAGAGGCGAATCGTATTTCGTCCGGCGCCGAGCACCAGTAAACCGCGCTCAAAGGCCATTGATTGAATACGCTCGCGCAGCTCCGGCGCACGTTCCTTGGTCTCTTGATCGCTGCACCAGCTCGAAGCCGATCATCAGGCCCAGGCCGCGCACGTCGCCGACATGCTTGAACTTCTTGGGCCAATCGCGCATGCGATCGAGCATGTACGCACCCATCTTGGCCGCGTTGGCGATCAATTCGCCCTCCAGTAACTCAATCGTCGCCAGCGCCGACAGCCACTGCGACCGGATTTCCGCCGAACGTGGAAGCGTGGGCTCCGGGCGGCCAGTCCATGATATCGGCGCGAGCGATCATCGCACTCAGCGGCAGTCCGCTTGCAATGCCTTTCGCGGAAGTGAAAATGTCGGGCACGACGCCAAAGTGCTCGGACGCCCACATCTTGCCGGTGCGTCCCATGCCGCATTGAACTTCGTCGAAAATCAGCAGAATGCCGTGACGATCAGCCAATCGCCGCAGCTCTTCGTGGAAAGCCTTGGGCGGGATTAGGTAACCACCTTCGCCCTGGATAGGCTCAACCACGATGCCGGCCACTTCTTCCGCTGGGACGATAGTGCGAAAAAGCTGCTCCTCGATGAACCGCACGCAGCTGACGGCGTGATCTTCCGGCGTGACGCCCTTGGGCCGCCGATACGGATCCGGAAATTGCGCATGATAGACGCCCGGCACCAACGGTCCAAAACCCTTCCGCTGCACCACCTTGCTTCCGGTGAGCGAGAGCGCTCCCAGAGTGCGTCCGTGAAAAGCTCCCGTGAACGCGATGAATTTGTCGCGGCCCGTGTGATAGCGAGCCAACTTCATGGCAGCCTCAGTAGCCTCGGTTCCGGAATTTCCGAAGTAGACGCGATGCGGCCCAGCGCCCGGCGCGATCGAAGCCAGCTTCTCCGCCAGCTGCACCATGTTCTCGTAGTAAAAATCGGTCCCAGACATGTGAATCAGCCGGTTAGATTGCTGCTTCGATGGCAGCGACCACTTTGGGATGACAGTGGCCAGTGGAAGCGACCGCGATTCCAGCGTTGAAATCGAGGAAGCGGTTTCCATCCACGTCTTCGATAATCGCGCCCTCGCCTCGCGCGGCCACCAGCGGATAGCCGCGCGTATAGGACGGCGACAGCACCTGGCTATCGCGTTCAATAACCGCCACAGCGCGTGGCCCGGGCAGAGGAGTGACGAGATGCGGAAGGTCCAGACGGACTAATTCTTTGGCAGGCATTGAAGTTCCTTTTCTTGCAGCGCTAAATGAAGGGGGAAGGGCCGCGGGAAAGGAAAACTAGTCGGAGCCGAACAAGCTGGGGCGGGATGTGGCCGGTCGCGACATGAGCTTAACTACCATTGTAGACTAGATTATCCAGGGATGGATCCGAATTATGAAGAAGACTTTAGTTGTGTTGCTCGTCAGCGGCTTGGCTGGGTTTTCCGCGCTGGGGTCAGGATACCGTCAAGGACGACACCAAAAAGGCCGGCGAAGACGTAAAGAAGGCCGGCAAAGCCACCGGAAAAGCCACCAAGAAGGCCGCCAAAGCTACCGGGAAGGCCACCGAAACAGCAGCTAAGGACACCGGGAAGGCCGCGAAAACCACCGGCAAAGCTGTAGCAAAGGGCACAAAGAAGGTTGGCAAGGAAACCGAGAAGGGCGCGGAAAAGGTAAAAGATAAGGTCACGGAATAGTCGCGGGCAGCCAACTGGGTGCGGCGCGCTACAATTAAAGTTTCCCGCACATGGTCAAGGCGCTTCCGGACATCCTGGCTCAAATTGTCGAGCAGAAAAAGCTTGAGCTGCAGTCCCGCGAGTCCGGCGTGGAGGAGCAAGCCGAACGTTCCATTTCCCACCGGCGGGATTTTGTGGCTGCACTCACGGGCCGCGCGCCGGCCATCATCGCGGAAATGAAGAAGGCTTCGCCCAGCAAGGGTCTCCTGTCGGCCGACTTCGATCCTGCATCAATCGCGCGTCCCTATGAATCAGGCGGCGCCGCGGCTCTCTCGGTTCTGACCGACGAAAAGCACTTTCTTGGTAGCTTGTCGCATTTGGAATCGGCCCGCGCGGCGGTCCGGATTCCGGCCTTGCGCAAAGATTTCACCACCGACCCGTACCACGTTCACCAGGCGGCCGCCCATGGCGCCGATGCGATCTTGCTGATCGCCGCGATTCTCTCGGAACGCCAGATGCGCGACTTCCGGGAATTGGCCGAGCGTTATCGCATGGCGGCCTTGGTGGAAGTGCACGACGAAGAGGAACTGCAGCCGGCGGTCGCGTCTGGGGCGCGCTTGATCGGCGTCAACAATCGGAACCTCCGTACTTTCGAGGTCGATTTGGGAACTGCGCTGCGCCTGGCGGATAAGATACCGGCCGGTGTGGTACGCGTGGCTGAGAGCGGGATCCATTCCGCGGCCGATGTGGCGCAACTGCGCGCGGCAGGCTATCAGGCGTTTCTGGTCGGCGAGCACTTGATGAAATCCGGCGATCCGGCGGGTGCATTGCGAGCTTTACTTACATGATGGTGAAAATTTGCGGGATTACCAATCGTGAAGATGCCCTTGCCGCGGTGGACGCGGGTGCTTCCGCCATCGGCTTCAACTTCTACCGCGATAGCCCGCGCTATATTTCGCCGACCGGCGCCGCGATGATCGCGGAGAAAATCCCGGCGAATGTTTGGAAGGTTGGCGTGTTTGTAAATGAAACGCCGGAAATCATCGCCAGGATTGTTTTAGACGTCGGGCTGGACGTAGCGCAACTTCACGGAACTTCCGCCGCCCGCGGCGTGCGCGTGTGGCGTGCGATTCCGCCTGAAATGGAAGTCCAGATTCCAACGCCTACCGAACGTGGAGGCCATTCTGATCGACTCCCCTGCCGACGGGGTCTCCGGCGGTTCCGGTAAAACCTGGGACTGGACCCGCGCCCCGCACCTGAATCCGAAGATCATCGTCGCCGGAGGGTTGGACGCCGACAACGTCCGCACTGCCATAGAACTAGCGCACCCTTGGGGCGTGGACGCTTGTTCGCGCATCGAAAAATCTCCCGGACTGAAAGACCACGAAAAAATGCGGAAATTTGTGAAAGCTGCTCTCGAATCGTGATGACCGCCTCAACCCGATGGCGGCGGCCACTTCGGCCCCTACGGGGGCCGCTATGTTCCCGAAGTACTGATGGCGCCGCTGGAGGAACTCGAGCAAGCATATCTGGAAGCCTGCGATGACCCCGCGTTTCAAGCCGAGCTGAACGATCTGCTGGCCAACTACGCGGGCCGTCCCACGCCGCTCTACCACGCCAAGCGCCTGAGCGAAACTTACGGAGGCGCCAAGATTTATATCAAGCGCGAGGATCTGCTGCACACCGGCGCGCACAAGATCAACAACTGCCTGGGGCAAGCTCTACTCGCCCGGCGCATGGGCAAGAAGCGCATCATCGCGGAAACCGGCGCCGGCCAGCATGGCGTTGCCACCGCCACCGTCTGCGCGCTGTTCGGACTGGAATGCATCGTCTACATGGGCGAAGAGGACATGCGGCGGCAGCGCCTCAATGTCTTTCGCATGCGCCTTGCTCGGCGCGAAAGTGGTGGGCGTAACAAGCGGCAGCCGGACTTTGAAGGACGCCATCAGCGAGGCCATGCGCGATTGGGTGACCAATGTCGACTACCACCTATTACCTGCTGGGATCGGCGCTGGGCGCGCATCCGTACCCGATGATGGTGCGCGATTTTCATAGCGTCATCGGCGAGGAAACGCGGCGCGCAGATTCTGGAGCGCGAGGGCCGTCTGCCGGACTCGATATTCGCCTGCGTGGGCGGCGGCAGCAACGCCATCGGGATGTTCCACGCGTTTTTAGATGACGAAGGCGTGAAGCTGATCGGCGTGGAGGCCGGCGGCCGAGGGTCGCAGTTGGGTTCGCATGCCGCGCGCTTCTCGGGTGGATCGCCGGGCGTGCTGCACGGCGCGCACAGCTATCTCTTGCAGGACGCCGATGGCCAGGTGGCGCTCACGCATTCGATTTCGGCCGGCTTGGATTACGCGCTGGTGGGACCCGAGCATGCCTGGCTGCACGACAACCAGCGCGCCGAATATTGCTCCGTCACCGATCAGCAGGCGCTGGACGCGGCGCAGTCGCTCGGCGCATACCGAAGGAATCATTCCCGCGCTTGAATCCGCGCATGCCGTGGCCGAAGCTCTGCGCCGCGCGCCGGCCGCTAAAGGCCAGATGTTCGTGATCAATCTTTCGGGACGCGGCGACAAAGACACCGACATTTATCGCGAGAACTTGAAGGAACTGGATGACCCAGACTAGAATCAGCCGGCTATTTGATCGGCTGCGCGACGGAACATCGCCCCGCCCTCATCGCCTACATCACCGCGGGCGATCCGTCGCCCGCTGCAACTCCGGAGATCGTCGCCGCTCTCGAACGCGGCGGCGCGGATCTCATCGAACTCGGCGTGCCTTTTTCCGACCCGATCGCCGATGGCCCTGTGATCCAGCGCGGCAGCGAACGCGCGCTGAAGGCCGGCACCAACCTGGCGAAGGTTCTCGAAATCGCCGCGCAGATCCGCAAGCGACTCCGAGATTCCGCTGCTGCTGTTTACCTACATGAATCCGGTGCTGCGCTATGGTCTGGAACCCCTGGCAAAAGCGGCGGTGGCCAGCGGGATCGACGGCTGCCTGCTCACCGACCTCAGCGTCGAAGAGGCCGAGCCCTACATTCGCGTGATGCGCGCAGCAGGTCTCGACACGGTATTCCTGGCAGCCCCCACCAGCAGCCAACGCCGTCTGAAACTGGTGGCGAAATATTCCACTGGATTCGTCTATCTGGTTTCGCGAACCGGCGTCACCGGCGAGCGCGCGAACATGTCGAATACCGTTGAACCGTTGGTTACTGCCATGCGAGCGGTCACCAAGCTTCCGCTGGCGGTCGGATTCGGCATCTCCACGGCCGAACACGTGCGTGCGATCGGAGCCATCGCCGATGGCGTGGTGGTAGGCAGCGCCTTCGAGCGCGTCATCGAAGAGAACGCCTCCAGTCCCCAGCTTGCAGCCAGGATGGAGGCTCTGGCTCGGGAACTCGCAAGTGGTTTACTATCGAAGAGCGAATGAGCGTGCAAAAGCTCGCGGATTGCAGGCGGCAGATCGACGCGGTGGACGTCAAGATCGTCGAATTGCTCAATCAGCGAACCGAAATCGTGAACGAAATCGGCCGCATCAAGCGGGAGTTCGCTTTGCCCATCTACGAGCCGAAGCGCGAGGATCAAGTGTATGAAAACGTCGCCGGCAACAATGCAGGTCCATTGAGCGCGGACGCGCTGAAGCGCATTTTTGAGCGGATCATCGACGAAATGCGGACCGTCCAGCAAAAGAAGATGAGCTGATTCCTGAGAGGATTCGGCCCCTTGGGCTACAATGGAGATGTAGATGGATAATGTTCAGTTCTATCTAACGATCGGCATTCCGACCTTGGCCATCCTGATCGGGATTTTGACGAACACGCTTCATTTCAACTCCATCAACACTAGATTCAATGCTAGCGACGCCCGATTCAGTAGTCAGGACGCCCGATTCAACAGCCTGGAAGCGCGTTTGGATGCTCGGTTCAACAATATTGATGCACGGTTTAACAACCTCGAGGTCAAGTTCGACACCCTGATCGGCAAAGTTATCGACGTCGACAACCGCGTCACCCGCATCGAAGCCAAACTCGACATCCGGTAATCCCCGCATCCCGCCGCCTTGCATGGTAAAACTGTGTCTATGAAGCGTCTCAATCGCCAATTCGTGTATAAGGAATTTGGGCCCCTGGAGGAAAAGTAGATGGTCAACTGTCCGAATTGCGACGCCGTGATCGACGTGGACGAGGACGACCTGGATGAAGGCGACACGCTGACCTGCGAGGAGTGCGGCGCCGATCTCAGCGTAACCGGACTGAGTCCTCTGGAACTCGAGACTCAAGAGGACGAGGACGAAGAGGAAGAAGAGGAAGAGGAAGACTTCAAATACGACGAGGACGAAGAAGAGGATGAGGAAGAAGAAGAAGAGGAAGAAGAGGATTGGCATTAGCCGGATTGGTATCACTTTGGCGCTGCTAATGGCGGCGCTGCTCCCGGTGGCTGCCTCAGCCAAAAAGAAACCCGCGCTTGATACCTATGCCGTGATCAGCGGCAGCGTCTTCCAGGAAAGCGGCTATGCGCTCCCGGACGCCGCGGTAACGCTGGTAACGGAGCCTCCGCCTGGGAGCCCGGCTTTGAAGCCGCAAAAAATGGAGACACTTTCCGACGCCCGAGGCGAATTCGTTTTCCGCGTCCCGCCCGGCCCCATGCATTACGCCATCGTGGTTTCCGCCAAAGGCTACCAAAGCCTGACGAAATCCATCGCGGTGGAAGGCGAAGAGCGAGTGGAGCTAACTTTCCAATTGGAACGCGAATCGAAATAGTGGCGAATCTAACGCCAGTCCACGCTGTCTGCGTGGCAACCTTCTTGCTTTTCGCTGCTCTGCCCGCGCAACAGAAGAACCTGGACACCAACACGCGCAATCTGGAAGGCGTTGTTCTGGACGCCGCGCGACAACCTGCCGCCAAAGCCGTGGTGCAGTTGAAGAACACAAAATCTCTGCAGATCCGTTCGTTCATCACCGGCGCGGACGGCAGCTATCACTTCGCGGGACTGAGCGCCGACGTTGAATACCAGGTGAAGGCCGAGCGCGACAGAGTGACCACTTCCTGGAAGACCCTGAGCATCTTCAACACCAAGAAGACCGCGGTGATCAATCTCAAATTCAAGAAGTGAAGCCCGAAAGCTACCGCTCCCTTGGCGTAGCTGAGCCGCGACCAAAGGAAGCGGTTGTGTCGGCCTATACTTCGGCCCAACGGCGCAGCAGGTTGTGATAAACACCGGTCAGCTGCACGCTCACCGGCTCTTGCGCGACGCGCTGAATCCCCGTATCCAAATCGAACAGCAGCGTGCGCTCGGCATCGTCGCGCACCATGCTTTGAATCCAGAAAAATGACGCCAGCCGTGCTCCGCGCGTCACCGGCTTCACATGATGCAGGCTGGTGGCCGGATACAGAATCATATGGCCGGCCGGCAGCTTCACCGCATGCGTCCCGTAAGTATCTTCGACCACCAGATCCCCGCCGTCGTATTCCTCCGGGTGACACAGGAACAGCGTCGCCGATAGATCGGTCCGGATGCGATGCCCGGTTCCTGTCACCTGGCGAATCGCATTATCGACGTGCGTCCCAAACGATTGGCCGCCCTGATAGCGATTGAATAAGGGCGGGAAAACGCGCGAAGGCAGAGCGGCCGAGATGAACAGCGCGTTCTGTCCCAGGGCCGCGAGTATCATTTCTCCCAATTGCCGCGCCGCCGGATGATCCTCCGGCAACTGCATGTTGTCCTTGCTGCGCGCCGATTGATGCCCGGCGGTGACGCGTCCATCCACCCAATCGGCCTGATCCAAAATCTGCCGCGCTTGCGACACCTGTTCGCCGGTTAATACATCTGGAATTGCTAATAACACTTGATCCTCAAAATCTGAAATTGATTCCAACCAGCACCGAACGGCCCGCCCCCAGTACGATGTGCGCCGGATGCAATTCGTCGTAGTAGTAACGATTCGCCAGGTTGTTGGCATTGGCCTGAAGGTCGACATGCTCGTTGATCCGCCGCTTGAGCATCGCGTTGAACACCCAGTATCCGGGCACCTCCTTCACCAGTCCCGTAATGGGATCGAAGGGCGCAGTCGAACTGGCCGTTCTGGCTGGACACGTAGTTCGCGCCGGCGCCGCCCTCGAACCGCCACGGCAGCCGGACAGTGTTCCAGATGTTGAAAGTGTTTCGCGGCACGTTGGCCAGCGTCGCGCCGATCGCGGCCGGATAGTAATTCGAACTCACCTCTTTGCCGTCCAGATACGCATAGCTGGTCATAATCTCCCAGCGGCTCATCAAGCGGCCTTGCACTCCCACTTCCGCGCCATTCACGCGCTGATTACCGGCCAGCACGCTGACCAGGGGATTGTCCGGATCGGGCTCGCGCGCGTTGATCTTCTCCGTGCGGAAGATCGCCGCCCGCAGTGACAACCGGCTGTGCATCACGTCCCACTTGCTTCCGAACTCGTAGGTCTTGTTCTTCTCGGGCGGCAAGTTCGCGGTGGAAGCGCTCAGAGACAAGCTCTCGGCCGACGGATTGAACGACGTACCGGCGGCGAAATAGATACTCCCGAAAGCGACCGGCTTGTAGGTCAGAGCCGTGCGCCAGCTCGGCATCTCGTCCACGCGATGGAACGCCGTTGCGGGCGTCACGGTTTGCTTGTAATCGGTCGAGAAGCGATCCCATCGAATCCCGCCAGTCACATCCCAATGCGCGCCGAGGTGCATGGTATCCAGGGCGTAAGCGGCGGCCGTAAGAGACGTCGTGGTGACGCGCGATGTGATCGTCTCCGTTCCCGACAACTGCTGGTCTGGATCGGGATTCAGCAGGCTGGTGGTTGGAACATTGGTCCAGGTGGGCCGCGTTGGGTCCGACGTCTCGCGGCCGGCCTCGACGCCCGCGATGAACGAGTGCTGGATAAAACCGGTCCGCACTTTCGCCTCGATGTCCAATTGTTCGTCGAGATAGCTCTCCGTGCTATTGACCCCGATTTCATGGCGGTTCACGGTCATCGCGTTCAATGGAGTGGCCAGCGTTGGCGTCACGATTTGCGGCTCCGTGATCAGAACATCGCGCACGTAATTGGCGTAGCGCACCTGATCCCGAATGGTGAAGTTCTGGTTGAAATCGTGCTCCACCTTGGCATTGCCGATGTCGTCGTACGTGCGCAGGTAATTGCCATCCGCGAAACCGTAGTAATTCGTACGATTCACTGGTGCGGGCCCGTTGAAGAGCCATGGAATACCGTAATCGGGAATGTCATCGGCTGTCTGGTGAAAATAGCTGAAGTTCCAGCGGGTGGGCGTCCCCAGCCCCAGAGCCAGCGACGGCGCGATTCCAAACCGGCGATTCTCCGCCACGTCGCGCTCCGATATATCGTTCAAGTTACCCATCAGATTCAGGCGGAACGCGGCGCCCGATCCGAGCTTGGGCAGCGGTTCATTGATGTCCAGCGTCAAACGCCGCGTCAGGTCGGTGCCCAACTGCAGGCTCCCGGAAATCGCTCCATCCATGCCCGGCGTCTTGCTGGCCTGATTGACTACACCGCCCGTGGAACCGCGGCCGAAGGTCACCGACGACGGCCCTTGCAGCACCGCCACTTCTTGCACGTTGAACGGATCGCGATAATAGCTGCCGAAGTCGCGCATGCCGTCGATGAAGAGATCGTTGCGCGCCGTGAAGCCCCGAATGGTGAGATTGTCACCTTGCGCACCGCCTTCGCCCGCCGCCAGGCTGATGCCCGCGACATTGCGTAGCGCATCGCGCAGAGTGGTGGTGCCCTGCTGATCCATGATCTCGCGCGGAACTTCGTTGATGGTTTGCGCGATGTCGAGAATTGGCTCGGAGTACTTCGGCGAGGATGCCGCCAGCGCGTCGATACTCTCGGTCACCTGCACCGACGACGCCACGCCGCTCACCTGCAGCGTCACCTGGGAAGCCGCCGTGAACTTATACTCAATCCCCGTTCCCGCCAGCAATTTTCGCAGCGCTTGTTCCACCGTGTAGCTGCCGGACACGCCCGGCGATGCGATGCCGAGAATGGCCGGATTCGCAGCGTGAATCTCCAGTCCGGCTGCGGCTTGGAACGCGGCAACCACACTATCCAGCGGACCAGCCGGAATATCGTAACGGCGGACCGGCAAGTTGGCTTGCGCCGTGCTGCTCTTCCACGGCTCCAGGGGGGCCTGCTGCGCGTAAGCGGTAGCGTTGCCGCACGCCGAATACGCCATCAGGGTGCCCATCGCCGCCCAGCGATACGTCAGTCGGTTCTTCTTCTTCGCCGCCTTGATTTTGATCCGCATCTTTCCTCGTTTACGAAAAATGAGGAAGGCGCGGAAGCTCAGCCCTATAATGGTGTAGCATCGCCGGCCTTCCAGGTTGTCGATCGCCGGGTCTCCACAGCGCTTCGCCAAAAGTCTGCTGTGGAGATCCAAAAACTCAGGCGGCTTCAGTCGCCGCTCTCTTTTAGCTCCTCCGAGGAGTTCTTCAGTTGCAATTCAATTACATCTCGACCCGCATCCATCGTGCGCTTATACACTGGCTACGGCATCGGTCAATTCCCAATGGTCACTTGCATCGTGATATGCGACCACTTTGGTCCATAATAAGCTAGCCGACTATCTCTGTCAACACTTTTCAGCAAGTGATTTGCAACTGAGGGTACCGCCGGTTTCTTTGTTGTTGACATCGTTTCCGGTGCCATGATAACTTCTGCCGTGAGTGTGATATCAGTCGGGTAACTTGCCGAATTCTGCAGGGTTAGCTGGCGTTGAATTCGATCGTGCCCACGAAATACTTTGTTAGCCTATAATCATTTGAGAGGTGCACCGATGAGAGCTAAGTTGTATGTCTTTGTGGCCGGCCTTGGATTGCTCGCCACCGCCGCGCCGATGCTGGCGCATCATTCGTTCACGGCCGAGTATGACGCCACCAAGCCAGTCACGCTCAGCGGGACGGTTACCAAAGTGGAGTGGATGAATCCGCACGCCAGGTTCTACATCGACGTGAAGGACGACTCTGGAACGGTCACCAACTGGGAGCTTGAGCTCGGCAGTCCCAACGCGCTGATGCGCCTGGGCTGGACTCGCAATTCGCTGAAACCTGGCGAAGCGGTTAGCGTGGAAGGCTCGCTCGCGAAAGATGGCTCCAAGCTCGCCAACGCGCGCAAGGTTACGCTGGCGGACGGCCGCAAGGTGTTTGCCGGATCAGCAGCTGATACCGACACGAAGTAATCTCGCGGCATCTTCATGCAAGTGAAACAAGCTGTCCTCGTCGCCGGCGTTGGTCTGCTTGCGGCTTCACTGCCGCTGATCGCGCACCACTCGTTTGCGGCAGAGTTCGATTCGGCCAAGCCCGTATCCATCCAGGGCGTCGTCACCAAGCTGGACTGGATGAATCCGCACATCTGGGTTTATCTCGACACCAAAGACGAAAGCGGCGCCGTGACCCATTGGCAGTGCGAAGGCGGGCCGCCGAACACGTTAACGCGCCAGGGTTGGAGCAAGGACGCGCTAAAATCTGGCGATCAGGTGACCATTGATGGCTTCCGCGCCAAGGACGGCACCAACACCTGCAATGCGCGATCTGTAAAGCTGCCTAGTGGCAAGAGCGTATTCGCAGGCTCGGCCGACGATGGCGCGCCATCCAAACGCGCCCCCGCGCAATAAGACGCGGTTCCATCTATGCCGACTCGTTTTCTCAGCTTCGTCGCGAACGCTGCAGTGCTGCTGGCTGTCACGGCGCTAGTCCCCACCTTTGCTTTCGCTCAGGGGTCGGCGGTTAGCGCAGCGCCGCGAACTCCCGATGGCAAACCCGATTTGAGCGGGCTCTGGCAGCGACCCTATGTCCCTGACATGACCAAGACCACGAAGGATCAGCAGGGCGCCGCCGACCTTCCGTTCAGCGATGCCGGATTGAAAGAGTGGAAAGCTTACGACGCCACCAAGGGCGACTATACCGGTGCCTGTCTGCCGTTCGGCTTGATGCGTTCCATGAACTCACCCGATCCCATTCAGATCATGCAGAGCCCCAAGTACGTCGCGCTGCTGTATGAACAAAACACCTGGTTTCACGTGATCCCCATCGACAAAAAGCACGGCGACGGCGTCCCTACCTGGTTTGGCGACTCCGTGGGCCACTGGGATGGCGATACGCTGGTGGTCGACACCGTCAACTTCAACGGCCGTACGCGCCTGGACACCATCGGCCATCCGCATAGCGACGCGCTGCACGTGATCGAGCGTTTCACCCGTACCGACCCCACGCACATCGCCTACGAAGTAACCATCGACGATCCCAAGACTTTCACCAAGCCCTGGACCAACAAGCGAACGTTCACGCTGCGGACCGATTGGGAAATCATGGAATACTCGTGCGAAGAGAATAACAAAGATCTCTACGACGGCCACATCAAGCCGCCCCCGCGCTAGCGAACGGTAATTACAATCTTGCCGATCTGCTGATTGGACTCCAGGTATTGATAGGCCTGCACAGTCTGATCCAATGGAAAAGTCTTAGCGATCTTGGGGACAAACCGCCCGTCGACAAGACGATCCGAAATGTACTTCTTGGCCTTCTCCAGCTCTACGGGATCGCGTGTCACCTCAACCAAAATATAACCGCGCAGGCTCAGCGAGTTTACCAACGCCGTGAAAAGCGGAAATGGCGTGGGTTCCGGAGATAGCGCGCCATACACAAAGATGATGCCGCCATTGGCGGATGCGGTTGCCAACTGTTCGACAAACGGCCCGCCTACCGGATCGAACGTCAGCCGGACACCCTTGCCGCCCGTAATCTCTTTGATGCGCGCCACATAATCTTCCTCCGCGGTAGCGATCACATGATCGGCACCGAGAGCCAGTAATTCAGCCCGCTTACCGGAGCTTCGCGTGGTTGCGATCGCGGTCGCGCCTTCGGCTTTCACGATTTGGATCGCCGCCAGGCCGACGCTGCTAGACGCCGCTGGGATGGACACAAAATCGCCGGCCTTTACGTTTCCAGCCTTCACCAAAGCACCATAGGCCGTGAGATATTGCATCCAGATGGCGGCCGCTTCCACGCTGGAAAGTTTCGCCGGATATTCGCCCAACGCCGTCACTGGAACAATCGCTTCTTCGCCCAATCCCCCGTACCGATTCATCGAATAGCCCGGGACGGTCGCTACTTTTTTCCCAACCCAACTTTTGTCCACTCCCTCGCCAACCGCCTCCACTACGCCGGCAACTTCATAGCCGATACGCGACGGCAGCTGCGGCTGCTCAATATACGCTCCATGCAAAAACATAGATTCCCCGCGATTCAGCCCCGCGGCGTGGACTTGCAACCTGACCTCGCCCTTACCCGGCTGCGCCGAGGGCGCATCTTCGAGCTTCAGATTCTCCGGACCGCCAACTTGATGGAAGCGAACAATTTTTGGCATCAACTCTCCTCGCGAGCTTGGATGATAGCAATAGTCAGGAAGGTGCAGTCAACTAGGACAGAGTTATAAACTAAACACTGCATGCAACTGCGATACCTCTTGATCCCGACCGTCTTGGCTGTAACCGCGCTATCCGGTAATGCCCAGAGCCAACTGACTTTCACCGCCTCTCAAGCTACCGAAGGCCAGGCCGCCTACGCGCAGAGCTGCGCCGGATGCCACGGCAAGAATCTGGATGACGGCGAGTTCGCGCCGCCAGTCAAAGGCTCGGCATTCACGCAGCAGTGGGGCGGCAAGAGCGTGAGCGATTTGTTCAAATACATCAACACCAAGATGCCGCCGAGCAATGCGGGCGGGTTGGGCGACGCGGCCTATCTTCAGATCACCGCCTTCATTCTGCAGTCCAATAATGTTTCGCTGACTGCAACCAATCTTCCGGGCGCCGCGAAAAGTAATGCCGCGCCTGCGTCCGACTCTCCCGGCGGCGGAGTCTCGCCGTTCGCCCGGCTGATTCCCGCGCCCCCCAAGCCCAATCCGCTGGACAAAATTACTCCCGTCACAGATGCGGCGCTGCAAAACCCAGCGCCTGGCGAGTGGCTCACCTGGCGGCGCACCTATGACGACCAGGGCTTCAGCCCGCTGAAACAGATCAACAAAGGGAACGTCGCGCAGCTACGCTCGGCCTGGACCTGGTCACTGCCGCCTGGCGCCAACGAAGCCACGCCCCTGGTTCACGATGGCGTCATCTTCGTTCACAGCTACGCCGACCATGTGCAGGCTTTGGACGCGGTCACGGGCGATCTGCTGTGGCAATATTCCCGGCAACTGCCGAAGACCGGCGCGTTTTTCCTCGCCATGGTGAAGCGCAACATCGCGATTTATGGCAACCACTTGTTGGTCGGAACTTCGGATCTGCACGTCGTCGCCCTGGATGTGAAAACCGGCGAAGTCGCCTGGGACCACGAACTTCTGGACGCCGCAAAGAATCCGGGCGTGATGCTGACAGGCGGGCCGCTGGTGGCCAAAGGCAAGGTGATGGTTGGAACCGTGGGCCAGGCGCCGGGCGGCAATATGATCGTCGCTCTGGATGTCGCCACCGGTAAGGAAGCCTGGCGCTTCTACACCATCGCGCGGCCCGGCGAGCCGGGTGGAAACAGCTGGAACGGTCTGCCTGTCGAAAAACGCAACGGCGCTTCCGTGTGGACCGCCGGCAGCTACGATCCCGCGCTGAATCTGGTCTTTTTCGGAGCCGCCCAGACCTATGACACCGGGCCGCTGGTGCATCCGTCGAAAGAGCCCGGCATCAACAACGACGCGCTCTATACCGACACCACGCTGGCCTTCGATCCCGACACCGGCAAGCTGGTCTGGCATTTTCAGCACATGCCCAACGATCAATGGGATCTCGATTGGGCCTTCGAGCGGCAGCTCATCAATCTCCCCATCAACGGCGATACCAAGCGAGTGGTGGTGACCGCCGGCAAAGAAGCCATCTACGACGCCCTGGATGCCGCCACCGGCAAGTATGCGTTCTCCATGGATCTCGGTCTGCAAAATGTCGTGACATCCATCGATCCCGTTACCGGCGCAAAAACAATTAACCATCAAGTTGTCGTGGGCGACGGCGAGACCAAAACGGTGTGCCCGCACGCGGGCGGCGCCAAGAGCTGGATCCCGGCTTCTCTCAATCCCGAAACCAAGGTTCTGTTCGTTCCCTTGGTCGAATCCTGCATGGATCTCATCCCGGTGGCCGCGGGCGAACGCGGCGGCCTGTCTTCCGGGCGTGCGTTTCACCATCCGGCCGCGTCTGGATGGCGACGGCAAGTATGGCCGCTTTGAAGCCATCAATCTGGAAACTCGCAAAGTGGTTTGGACCGATCGCCAGCGTGCGCCGCAAACCACCGGAGCGCTAGCAACCGCCGGCGGCATCGTCTTCGATGGTTCGCTCGACCGTTTCATTCGCGCCTACGATCAGTCCAATGGCAAGGTGCTTTGGGAAACGCGATTGAATGACGTGCCGAGTTCCTGCCCGATCACGTACAGCGTCAATGGAAAGCAATACGTCGCCGTGGTGGTCGGCAATGGCGGCGCGCACGCCATCACGTGGCCGCCGCTGGTTCCGGAGATCCAAAATCCGCCGGGCGGCGGCGCCGAGCTATGGGTATTCGAGTTGCCGGGGAAAGCCAGGAAATTAAGCCGTTCAGCCGCGCTCTTCGATGTGCTTGAGCCGCGCATCGAGCACTTCTTCCACTCGCCGAAGCTCGGCGCGCCAGAGATCCCGCATGTCGTCGAAACGCTTTTCTATGGCATCGAGTTTCACGTCAAACCTGCCAAACTTGGCGTTGATATAGGCGATGACAAGCGCGATCAACGTGGCGTTAAACAGCATCGGAATGCCGATCACGATGTAGAGCTGTTCGTTGGTCACCAAGGGAAGTGGGTTCCGCCTTGCACTATCCTCTCACAGGGCTTCCGCCGTGGACATTACGCCGGCGATTTAGCCGCGCTCTTCGATGTGCTTGAGCCGCGCATCGAGCACTTCTTCCACTCGGCGAAGCTCGGCGCGCCACAAATCGCGCATGTCGTCGAAGCGCTTTTCTATGGCATCGAGTTTTACGTCAAACCTGCCAAACTTGGCGTTAATATAGGCGATGACAAGCCCGATCAACGTGGCGTTAAACAGCATCGGAATGCCGATCACGATGTAGAGCTGTTCGTTGGTCACCAAGAGGAGTGCGCCCCGCCTGGCACTATTCTCTCACATGGCTTCAGTCGTGGACATTACGCCGACGATTCAGCCGCGATCTTCGATGTGCTTTAGCCGCGCATCGAGAACTTCCTCAACCCGACGCAACTCGGCGCGCCACAAGTCGCGCATGTCGTCGAAGCGCCTGTCGATGGCATCGAAGCGCCGGTCAACACCATCAAAACGAGCGTAAACACCGTCGAATCTTGATTCCACTTTTCCGATCTTGGCGTTGATATAAGCGATGACAAGCCCAATCAACGTGGCGTTAAACAGCATGGGAATGCCGATCACGATATAAAGCTGTTCGTTGGTCACCAAAAGAAGTGCGCCCCGCCTGAGACTATTCTCTCACACGCGACCCTACGACCCCATTTTTAACGCGCTCTTCAGAAATACAAAGCGATCGGCCCACTCATCAATCTGCTTGGTGGTCGGCTTCCCCGCCCCATGCCCGGCCCGCGTTTCAATGCGAATCAAAATCGGCGCCGGACCCTCCTGCGCCTGCTGCAGCGTCGCCGCATATTTCAAACTATGACCCGGCATCACGCGATCGTCGTGATCCGACGTCGTGATCAAAGTCGGCGGATACTGCAAGCCCTTGCGAATATTGTGCAGCGGCGAATAGGCGCGCAGCACCTTGAAATCTTCCGGATTATCCGCCGACCCGTACTCGCCCACCCACTGCGTTCCAAAACCGAACTTCTGGAACCGCAGCATGTCCATCACGCCCACCGCGGGCATGGCCGCGCCGAATAATTCCGGATGTTGATTCAACACCGCGCCGATCAGCAGCCCGCCATTGCTCCCGCCAAAGATCGCCAGCTTCGGCGTGGACGTATATTTGTTCGCGATCAGCCATTGCCCGGCCGCGATGAAGTCGTCGAAAACATTCTGCTTCTTCTCGCGCATGCCGGCCTGGTGCCACGCCTCACCGTACTCCGATCCCCCGCGGATGTTCGCCAGCGCGTACACGCCGCCCATCTGCATCCATTCCACCAGCGCCGGCCGGAAATTCGGCGTCTCCGCCACGTCGAAACCGCCGTAGGCGTAGAGCAGCGTCGGATTCTGCCCGTCCAGCTTCAGCCCCTTCTTGTAACTCAAGAACATCGGAACGCGTGGTGCCATCTTTGCTCGAATAGAAAATCTGCCGCGTCTCGTACATCGACAAATCCACCGCCACTTTGCTCTGCCGGATCACCGTGCTCTTTCCGGTCTCCAAATCCAGCCGGTAAATGCCGGGTGCAATGGTGAAGCCGTCAAACCCGTAAAACATTTCCTTGTCCTGGAGCCGCGCGGGCGACCAGGCCGCCGTCCCGATGCCCGGCATCGCGATTTCCGCGATCGTCTTGCCATCCAACGTAACCAGCCGCGCCGCCGAATGCGCATCCTTCATGTAGGACAGCAGCAGCTTGCCATCCGCGATCAGCGCGTTATCCAGCGTCTCCGCGCGCTCCGGAACAACCTGCTTCCAATTCGCGCGCTCCGGATGTTCCAGGTCGATCGCGATCACCCGCCCGCGCGGCGCGCCGTCGTTGGTTTGCAGATAGAAGGTCGACCCGACCGCGGCGATCGGAGTGTAGCCATAATCGGCCGAGGAAATCAGCATCTCGGTGCGCGGATTCGCGGCGCGCAGGTCTTGATACGCCAGCAGATTCTTGCCCGGCACGCCCGTGTAGATGTAGAGCGCCAGATACTGGCCGCCCTCCATCATCACGGATCGATGCTCCAGTTGGGATGATCCGGACGTTCATAAATCAGGTGGTCGGCCGACTGCGGATCGCCCAGCTTATGAAAGTAAACCTTCTCGTCCAGCGCCGCTACGGTAAGCAATTTCTCAGCGGGCGGCTCGGCATAACGCGAATAGTAGAATCCGCGATCGTCCGCCGGTCCACGCGATACTAGACGCCTTGGTCCACTGAATCAGATCGGAAGAATCTTTGCCCGTTGCCACATCCCGCACGCGCCATTCCGCCCAATCCGACCCGGCTTGCGCCACCGCATACGCCAGCAGCTTTCCGTTCCAGCTCACCGACTCGCCCGACAGCGCCGCGGTCCCATCTTTTCGATAGGTGTTCGGATCCAACAGCTCCCGCGCCGGGCCGTTCAACGAATCCATCGAATAAAGCACCGACTGGTTTTGCAGCCCCGAATTGCGGAAATAGAAGTAACGATTCCCGGCCTTTTGGAAGCCGCCGAATCTCTCGTAATTCCACAGATCGGTGAGCTGCTTCTTGATGGCCTCGCGCCCCGGCAGCTTCGCCAGATACCCGAACGTCAGCTCGTTCTCCTGTTGCACCCATTTCTCGGTCGACGCGCGCGTCGGCATTCTCCAACCCGCGATACGGATCGGCGATTTTGGCGCCGTGATAATCGTCCACCTGATTGCCCTTGGGTGCGACCGGATAGTTTAGTTTGGCAGTGGTGTCGGCGCCCATAAATAAAGCCACGCTGGCGAGAAGTAACAGAATCGATTTCATTCCAGGCCTTTCGGCTCCATTGTCGCAAAGTTGCTCGCGGCGCTGGCCCGGACCGTGCTCATTCCGTCGGCGACGCCACGAACCGGTACCCTACGCCGCGCACGGTCAGCAAATGCCTCGGACTAGTGGGATCGTCTTCAATGTAGCGCCGCAACCGCACGATGAAATTATCGATGGCGCGAGTATCGGTGTCTTCGTGCAGTCCCCAAACCTTGGCCAGCATCGCCTTCCGCGATACGCGCTCGCCTTGATGTTCGATAAGATACCGCAGAACGTTGGCTTCCATCAGCGTCAGCGGGAACACCTCGGCACGCACGCGCAGCTCCAGCCGGTCGAAATCCACCGACTTATCGCCAAACAGGAACACGTGCTTGGATTCGTCCGGTTCCACGGGCACGCCCACTGGCACAGGCGCCGCGGCACGCAGCCAATCCTTGCGGCGCAGCAGGCCCCGGATGCGCGCAATCAGAATCGATAGTTCAAAGGGCTTGGTGAGATAGTCGTCCGCCCCCGCCGCGAAACCGCGCAGAACATCTTCCGCGTGTCCGCGCGCGGTAAGCATCAAGGTCGGCACATATTGGCCCGACTCTCGCATCTGAGATATGACTTCGAAACCGCTGATGCCCGGCAGCATGACATCCAAAATCACGATGTCGAAGGCGGGATCTTCGGTCTTCAGCTTTTCGAGCGCGGCCTCGCCCGCATCCACCAACTGCACCTGGTAGCCTTCCGCTTCCAGGTTGAATCGCAGCCCTTCGGCCAGATGCTGTTCATCTTCCACCACCAACACCCGATTCATCTTGTCTTCAGGGATCACTTGGTCAACTTCACGATCGGAAGTTGTAGGATGAAGGTGCTCCCCTGCCCGGCGCCTTCGCTTTCGGCCCACGCGCGTCCTCCGTGACGCTTGGCGACGGAGCGCACGATGAATAGCCCCAATCCGGTTCCTTTGACCCGCGTGGCAAGCGGGCCCGGCACGCGATAAAAACGTTTGAAAATCTGCTTCAGCTCCATCTTGGCGATCCCCGGGCCTTGATCCCGCACTCGAACCGACACAAACTTATCGTCCACGGCTTCGGTTTCGACCAATACCTTCACGGCGGCTCCAGAATATTTCACGGCATTGTCGATAAGGTTCGAAACAGCGGCGCGAACTTCGTCTTGGTCCCCCATAATCGTCACCTCCGCACCGGGCCGGTATTCCAGCGATTCCTCCGACAGCCGATGCAGCGCCCGGGTGCGCGCCAGGCATTCTTCGATCACGCCGTTGAGGTCGATCTGAACCAGGTTCAGCTTGCGATGGCTGGTGGACCCGATGCGCCCGGTGCGCAGAACCTGTTCGATGGTCCCGAGCAGCCGGTCACTATCCTCCACCATGGTGCGATAAAACTCCTGGCGTTTGATGTCGTCCACTGGGCGGGTCTGTAAAGTCTCTAGATATAAACGAATGGACGCGACCGGCGTCTTCAGCTCATGCGTCACGGCGTTAATGAAAGCGTCGTGCTGTTCGTTACGCCGAATCTCGCGGACCAGAAAGGTGGTGTTGAGCACTGCGCCGACGATGATCGTCAGAACCAGCAGCGAGCCGAGGAACCGCAGAATCCCGGTGTGCCAACCCAGCAGCACCCAGCCGATATACAGCAGAACAATAACCGAGATCAGCCCAACGCCGAGCGCGATAAAAAACGCGATCGACCTGCGCCGTCCAGCGACAACCATACTTCCAGGGTAACCGAAGCCAATTCTGAATTCTGGCTTCTGAATTCTGAATTCTGGCTTCTACCTACGCCGCTTCGCGCTCGGGAATGGCCGTATGCACCTTCGCGACGCGTACCGCCTTGGCGATACCCAGGAACTTCAGGATCGAAATCTGAATCCAGGAGAAGTCGATCTCATACCACGCCAGGCCATGCCGGGCCGAGGTGGGATGCGCATGGTGGTTGTTGTGCCAGCCCTCGCCGAAGGTGAGCAGCGCGATGACACGTTATTCCGGGAATCGTCACGGGTGCTGAAGCGCCGCGTGCCCCACATATGCGTGATGGAATTCACCGTCCAGGTCGCATGCAAACCAAAAGCCAGCCGGAAGCAGGTGGCCCACAGCAGCATCGGAAGGCCGCCAATGACGAACAACAGGATCGAAACCACCACGATCGGGATCCAGTGGTAGGTATTCAGGTGCGCGTAGTAGGGATCCTTCGCCAGATCGGGAGCATACTTCGACATCAGCTTGGTGTCGTTGTGCTTGGATTCGCCGGTAAGCAGCCATCCGATATGCGACCACCAGGCGCCTTCGCTGAGGCGAATGCGGATCGCCGGGCTTGTCCGAATATTGATGATGGATGCGGTGCGTCGCCACCCAGAAGATCGGGCCGCCTTCCAGCGACAAGCGTGCCGCAGAAGGCCAGGAAATATTCGAGCGCCCGGGGGAGCTTGTAGGAACGATGGGTGTGCAGGCGATGGTAACCCATGCTGATGCCCAGCCCGACGCTGACCCAATAAAGAACTACGGCGACGATAAAAGCGCGCCAGCTGAACATGAACAATGCCGCAATGGCGCCGGCGTGCAACACGACCAGAACGCTGATGATCGCCCAGTTCAGTTTCCGGTTCGCGTAGATGCTTTGAATTTCGCTGCTCACGAAGTCTCCCGTTCCCAACGTACCAGGGAAGTCCCCATCGTTTGTAAGAGTTGTGTAATATCGCTTTCAGGTCGGGGGTTCACCTTAGATCGGGCATAATGGACAAATGCCCGTCTCCGTAGACACTCTCCGATTGCAGTTGGATTACTCCGCCTGGGCTACCCAGCGCTTGCTGGACGCCGCCACCAAGCTCTCGCCCCAGGAACTGACGCGCGACTTCCAAACCTCCGACAAATGCGTCCTGGACACTCTGGTACACATCTACGCGGCGGACCGGATTTGGCTCACGCGCGTGCTGGCCGAGCCCAGGAAGACATTCTCCGATCCAGAGGACCGCGATCTCACCTTGCTACAAAACGAGTGGCCCGCCCTGCACCAGCGCTGGAAGCTGTGGCTGCGCGATTTCAGCGACGCCGATGTCACCCGCAAGATCTTCTATCACGATATGAAGGGCAATCCCTACACGCAGCCTGTGTGGCAGATCCTGCTGCACCTGGTGAATCATGCGACGCACCATCGCGGCCAAGTCTCGGGTTTCTTGCGCAGCATGGGGCATACGCCTCCGCCGCTGGATCTGATCGCCTATTACCGGTCGCTTTAGCCTTTGGCTTTTTTGACTTCGGCCACCAAGGCTGGGACCACCTCGAACAAATCGCCGACGATTCCGTAATCGGCGACTTCGAAGATCGGAGCGTTGGCATCCTTATTGATCGCCACGATGGTTTTCGCGCCTTTCATGCCCACCAGATGCTGAATCGCGCCCGAAATCCCCACCGCCAGATACATTTTGGGCGCCACCGTCTGGCCCGAGCTGCCCACCTGGCGCTCCATCGGAAGCCATCCGTTGTCGCAGATCGGCCGCGAGGCCGCCAGTTCGGCGCCTAGCGCTTTGGCCAGTTCCTCAACGATCGGGATATTGTCCTTTTCTTTGATTCCGCGGCCCACCGAGACGATGATATCGGCCGAGGTCAGATCGACGGCGCGGGCCGATTCGCGGAATGGTTCCAACGGCTTAGCGCGGATAACAGCGGCGTTTAATTCGGGAACGAAGGATTCCACCTGCGCGCTGCCGGGTTCCACCTGATCTGCGCGAAATGCCCCAGCCTGGATCGATACAAAGTGCGGCTCGGCGCCTCCGGACTTCACGTCGGCGTTCAACTTTCCTTGGAAGAGCTGGCGAACAAAGGTCGGACTGCCCGCTTCCAGCCGAAAGCCGATGGTATCGCTAATCAGCACTTTGTCGAACCGGGTCGCCAACTTAGGGGCAAAATCGCGCACTTGGTAGGTGTGGGGGAAGAGTACAAAGGATGGGCTGATTTTGCGAATCAGCTGTTCCAAAGCGGCGGTGTAGCCGTCGGCGGTGTAGGTTGCGAGCAGTGCATGTTCAACAAAATAAAGGTGATCCAGCTTCTTTTCGGCGAGGTCGCCGGGGGCGAAGACGGCGGCGGATACGGTTTGGCCGAGTTGGGCGGCCAATTGTTGGCCGGCGGCCAGTGTTTCCAACGACATACGGTGCTGCTGCATCACTACCAAAACGCCGCCGCTCATAGGACTCTGGCCTCGAACCTCAGCTTTTCCAACAACTTAGCGGCTGCTTCCTTGGGAGTTCCTGCGATGATTTGGGTCTGTTTGCTGCGTTGTGGCAGGTAAACCCTTTCGATTGAAGCGGTTGAGTTAGCTGGACCAGCAGCTGTGATGCGCTTAATTTCCTTCGTTTTTGCCTTCTTGATGCCCATGAGGGTGGCATAGCGGAGCTTATTTATGCCAGATTGTATGGTTAACACGGCCGGAAGAGGCATTTCGACGTGCTGAAACCAGCCATCTTCGAGCTCGCGTTTCACCCGAATCCCGGTGTCGATTTTTTCGACGGCCATGATGATGGTGGCGTGCGGCAGGCCCAGCAGCTCGGCCATGACGACGCCGGTTTGCCCGTAGCCGAGGTCGTCGGATTGCAGGCCGGTGAGGATCAAATCGGGCTGCTCGGTTGCGGCGGCGTTGGCCAGCAGCTTTGCCACGCCCAGGGTGTCGTAGGCGCCCAGGTTTTCTTCTTCGATGTGCATGCGCGCGGTCGGCGCCTTTGGCCAATGCCTCGCGGATGGTCTGCGAAACGCGGGCCGGTCCGGCACATAGCGCGATCACTTCGCCGCCGTGCTTCTCCTTCAGCCGCAGCGCTTCTTCGAGCGCGAATGCATCCGGCTCATTGGTTTCGAAGCTGAGATCGTGTTCTTGAATCCAACGGCCGGACGCGTCGATGCGGAGTTGGGAATCGCGCGATGGAACCTGCTTGATGGAGACGAGGATTTTCATCAGTCGCTATAGCGCTTGAAAATCAGGCAGCCGTTGGTGCCGCCGAATCCGAAGGAATTGGACAGCGCGTAATCGATTTTCATGGGGCGGGCGTGATGCGGCACATAGTCCAGATCGCAGCCTTCGCCGGGAACATCGCAGGTTGATGGTGGGGGGCGCAATCTGATCGCGCAGAGCGAGCACGGTGATGCCGGCTTCGAGGCCGCCGGCGCCACCGAGCAGATGCCCGGTCATGGACTTGGTGGAACTGACGGCCAGCTTGTAGGCGTGATCGCAGAAGACGCGCTTTATGGCAGTGGTTTCGATGCGATCGCCCAGTTCGGTGGAGGTGCCGTGCGCGTTGACGTAATCGATCTGTTCGGGCTGAATGCCGGCGTCCTTGATGGCCAGTGCGCATGACGCGAAACGCTCCGTCGCCATCTTCCGAAGGGCTGGTGATGTGGAATGCATCGCCGCTCATGCCATAGCCGACGATTTCGGCCAAGATGGTCGCGCCGCGCTGTTTGGCATGTTCCAGCTCTTCGAGGACCAGGATGCCGGAGCCTTCGCCCACCACGAATCCATCGCGGTCGGCATCCCAAGGGCGCGACGCCTTCTCAGGCTCGTCGTTGCGCTGCGAGAGCGCGCGCATGGCGGCAAATCCGCCGATGCCCAGGGGCGTGATGCAGGCTTCGGCTCCGCCGCAGATCATGACATCGGCGTCGTCACGCTGAATGATTTTGAACGAATCGCCGATGGAGTGCGCGCTGGTGGTGCAAGCGGTGGCCGTGGCCGAGTTGGGGCCTTTGGCGCCGGTGCGGATGGAAACGTAACCGGAAGCGAGATTGATGATGGTAGCCGGAATGAAGAACGGCGAGATGCGGCTGGGGCCCTTTTCAAGCAGGGTGCGATGCTCGCGCTCGATGACTTCGAATCCGCCGATGCCGCTGCCGATGACTACGCCGACGCGTTCGGCGTTCTGCGCGTCCACCTTGAGGCCGGATTGGAGCAGCGCGAATTCGGAGGCCGCGATGCCAAACTGGATGAAGCGGCCCATCTTCTTGATTTCTTTCTTCTCGATGAAGCGGGCGGGATCGAAATCTTTGACTTCTCCGGCGATCCGGCAGGTAAATGCGGCGGCGTCGAACTGTTCGATGCGAGAGATGCCGACCCGCGCTGCGCGGATGCCCTGCCAAGTCTCGTCGGTGCCAATGCCAAGCGAACTCAGCAGGCCGACTCCTGTAACTACTACTCTGCGCGACAACGATGGCTCCAGACCGGCTCCCGGCGCTTACTTCTTTTTCTTGCTCTCGATGTAGTCGATGGCGTCTTTGACGGTTGCGATCTTTTCGGCGTCTTCATCCGGGATATCAATATCGAACGCTTCTTCAAAGGCCATCACGAGTTCCACGATATCGAGCGAGTCCGCGCCAAGATCATCGACGAAGGAGGCGTTGTTATCGACTTGGCCTTCGTCCACGCCCAACTGCTCCACGATGATCTGCTTCACTCTTTGTTCAACCGACATGAATCCTCCCCACGAATATCACCCACAGATATCTACAAACTCATTGATTCTAGCGATGGTAGCGGCTGGCCGCAACTACGCCGGCCGGAGATGCGCCGATGAAGGCTCGGTTTCGCTCGGGTTTCGCTCCGATTTCATCCAAACTATCAGGTCAAACCCCAATTGTAGCCCACCTTGTGGCGGGTGATGCGAGCGGCGCGAAACTGGGCGTACAGTCTAGTTGGATCAGGCTAATTGGCGGTGTACGGATTACTGGGTCAGCGTCAAGCGGCCGTAGGCGTTGGGGTAGTAGCGATTAAAGAGAGGCGGTAAAATCGCCTAGTCGTCGGACCGAGCAACTTTAGTACGCCGTTAGACCTTTGCCTGACGGTTATCATCATGGCTGCGGATTTGAGATTGGCGGCTGCGCAATGATCTCAAACGTGTTAGGACCCCGAACTCGAACCTGGTTGTGAGGCTCGGCCTCCTCACCCCTAACACCCGGTAGATGAACTTGATTTCCACAGTCTGGCCTGCGCATCGATCCAGAAAAGTAGATGCGAGCAACGCTGGCTTGAGCCATGCGACAAGGGCGGGTTGTGCACTCCGTACTTCTACTGAGGTCGTCGCGCCTCCCGGACCAATGGTCAAGGTGACCTTGGCTTCACCGACAACGCGTGCGATCCAAAAGACACCTCTATAACCAGGTATTGGTACGTCGAGAGCGCATGCAAGCCCTGATGGAGGAGGCTGCTGCGCAATCGCGGCTTCCACGGCGCATAACGGCAGCATCAGGCCGAGAACCTTCAGTTTGAAGCTCATTGGCTAGCTCCTTTGTTGGAGAAGCTCTGAATAACTGAGCTGCAGTTGAGCCACAGTGAATCGTTGTTGTTCGCCTGATTGGCCGTTGAATTCGCGTCAGGTAGGAACATTTGGAAGAGATGAGCAATCTCGTGGAGCAATATGAACGCTTGCGCCTCCTGACTGCCGCCGTTGATGGCACCGAACTGGGAAACGTAGTTAACGCTCGGCCCTATCGTATATCCTTGGGGTAATTTCCAATAAAATGCGCCGTTGTTGTTAACCAATATCGCGTAGCCTGGCGCGCTCGCGATACCCCCCTCGAATGCATTGGCGTTACCGCCAACAAAGTTTGCACTCCCTGTTACGGTTGGAAGCGTATTCGTCAAGAAGCTGGTAAGACTTTGACCCGGGGTTCGCACGGGGGACGTGGCTAGTCCCGCCTGAAACCATTTCCCACAGTCGGTGTTGGCTAGAGCCGACGCAAGCCCCGCAAGCACCGGTGTTTGCAGCGGCTGTGCGTTTGTAACCGAAGTCGGGGCGCTGCCGTTTGAAGTTGCGACGACTCCGCCCCCTCCTCCGCTCCCGCCTTGGTAAGGATTGCATCCCGAGATAAATCCAAATGCGCAAGCGTACCCGTAGCTTGGACCGCTTGTATTCCACAAGCCATCAAACGGATCCCCCCAATTCCAAAGGCAGGTGTCCGGCTCGCAGTCATCCGTACCATGCGGATCGGCGCGGTTCACGGGATCGCCACGCGTGTAAGCGTATCTGTTCCAACTCTGCGGATCATTCAGGCGTCCGCTGTTCGTGTACGGGTCCGGCGTCATGAACCTTCCATACGCGTTCGTGTAATAGCGATTGTTCGCGTAATCCAACCCGGTCACGGAATCCCGCCAATACGTCGCGTAGCTCCAAGTGTCCTGCGGATTCGTTGTGCCCTTCGCCTCGCCCCACGGATAGTAGGTGCCGACCGAACCCAGCTGATCCATCGACGCCAGACGGCGGCCTCCGAAATACTGGTCGCTGGTCGTTAGCAGGCTGCAAAGCATGCTCGTGTCGCAGGTGCTGATCTGGTAGGTCCCCATCTTCTGGCCGCTTGGCGAGTACAGGACGACCAGGTAGTTGATCGGATTGCCGTAACTATCCACCGAGCCTGACGTATACGTGAACACGCGTTTGTTCTGCGCATCGTAGGAATAGCTGGTGTAGGGCGAAGCGCCGACCAGCGCGTAGGTGTGATTCTCCACGTCGTAGGCGGCGTTCGCCATGAAGGTGTTGCCGTTGGCGTCGGTGCTCCCGATCCGATTGGTGGCTTCACTGACGACCACCGACATGCTGGGCCCCGAGCCGGCCGTTACTGTCTTGGCGGTGAGATTGCCGAAGCCGTCGAACGTGTAGGCTTCGCCCCAGCCGCTGCCGCCGGCCGTTGCGATGCGATTGAGCGAATCGTAGGTGTAGGTCACTGTTTCGCCGCTTACCGCGTTGTACATGGAACTGATTTTGCCGTTGTCGGTGCCGGTCGGATAATTGTAAGTCAGATTTAGGCCGCTGCCCGCGTGCACATTCGTCAGCTGGTTGAGGACGTTGTAGCTGCGCGTTTCGCCGATGCCGTTGAAGGTCATGCCGAGCAACTCGTTCGCTGCGTTGTAGCTCACGCCATTCACCACGGTCGTGCTCCCGGACGTCGTCATGCCGGCTAGGCGGTACATGGAGTCGTAAGAATAATTGTAGCTGGCGCCGGTGACGTTGTTCGGGACGCCGCCGGTGTAGTTGGGGGTGGTGGTGGGGTAGGTCATGGCGGTGATCTTGCCTTCGTTGTTGTAGGTGTAGGTGGAATCGAGATTGTAGGTGCCCGCTGACCAGCCAGGAGACGTTTTGATTCACTTGGAGGCGCTTGGCGGCGGGGAGGCCGGCTCCGGGGGACGTGGGTCCGATGTAGCTGTACATGTCGTTCAGTTGGATCGGAAATGGCGTGGTGCCTACGTCGGGGTTTTGGGCGATGTTGGCGTATTGGACCGCGGTGAGGCGGCCCAGCAACTCCGCCAGGCTTGCCGCGGCGCCGACTATGTTGCGCGGGTGGGGGGCGATGAGTTTGTGGTGGTGATGGGCGACCTGAGCCGCGCCGCGGCCGAGCAGCGCATGCGCGATTTCGACCGCATCGTGCGTGAAGCCGGGCGCAGTTTATGCGGTGAGGAGATTGTCGCGCTGAGTTGCGGCTGCGTCCTTTTCCCGGCCGACGGCGCGACGGCGGAGCAGCTGCTCACCGGGGCGGATCGGCGCATGTATAAACAGAAACAGGAACACCGGTCGGCCACGCCGGCGCGGGCGGCCGACGTCGACTGAGTCTTCTGTGCGGAATACTGGGTGAAGGTCACAAGGTTGCACACCAGCATTGTCAGGAAGGTGCGTGCGCAGATTGGCTGTGCTAGTTCGCCCAGCAGGATGCGATCGTGCGCAGGACGGGTTCGATATCTGCATTGTCGATTTCGTACGTCGGACGGCCACGGTCGACTAACCGGAATTCGATCATCTGTCTCCCGCAATCATTCCCCACTCTGTTCGTGAACCTCGTATCGATCACGATTGTCTTCGCTGCCCCTAGGCTACCCGGGCTATACTCAACCTTCTCTTCCAGCGTTTCCTGCGGCACCGACCAACGGCCGGGTACATCGAAACGATACCCCATGGCGCCTTCACTGCCACGCGAATCATTCCAGAGCTCCCGGCGAAACGCCTCCCACGATTTGTCTTGAAGGAGACGATCTAGAACCCTCTTTGAATTTGTTCCAAGACTTGCTTCAAACAAGGCGGGATCATCTTGTATTAAGGAATAAAGCAAACCGTTTAGGGCGTCTCTTGGCTCCAAACGCTTGCATAGGTCATCGGATTGGGGCCCAGGATCGCTAGTTATATAGGAGGTCAGGCCTAGCGACAGTGCCACCGCTTGGTCAACGGCAAATCGCATTGGAGCGAGGCCCTGATTCCGAGTCATCCTCCTCAAGCGCGGTGCCGCGGTTGGTCCTTGGATGCGGGCATAAGCGAGTACCAACCAACTTGCCTTCCAGCCATAGTCGGAATTCATTCCGAGTTTTTCGACCGAATTCAAAGCTTTCTCTAGGTCTGGAACCGCAGCTTTGCCTAGCCGAACTAGCTCCCTTGCCATAGCCCTCTCCTGTTTCGCTTCTGGACTCTCCGCGCATGAGGTAGTGTGGGTTCGATATGCTGCGTCCCGTCGAGCGGCATCGGCAAAGGATTGGAGGATCTCAGATTGCGAGTAATTGGTCTGCCCGCTTCCAGTATTCGTAAGCAGGACGGCGACCCCGGCAGCCACCAGGGCGTGGGTGAAAGCGCTGCATCGAATGCGTAATTCGCCGGCGGTTAGCGCGTTTGCCTTCACGGAGAAACCAGGTGCGCGCTTCCAGAAGCACCGATCACTTTACCATTCTTGAGAATGATAGTTTCGCCAGCCTCCCATTCCACCGCAGGACAGTCCACCGTTTGTCCTCCGCTAGAGACGGTTACGAAATCCGTGAAAAAGAAGTTTGCTGAAATTATCCCTGTACCCCTGTTACCTGGATCGATTCCCGGCTGGTCATAGAAATAGGCACTCGGGCCGTTGACGTTGTCCGCTTGATTTGCGGTAGTCTCTATTCCTATCGTAATGCGATCAATAAATCTCCGACCCACACTCGTCGTTACGGTGACGAGTTCGGATATGTACTGAGTGATGGCCCATGTGTAGGAACCATCGCCTCCGGTTGCCCCGAACGGTAGTGTGACAGGCAGGACAAAGTAATAACCCGCCGGCTGATCTGCCGGTGTCAAATATTGCCAGAGCGCCTTCAGGGGCACCGGTATGCCAAACCAGCATCGGAGGGGATCCGCCCCTCCACCGCCGCCATCCTGGCCACCTTCGTCGCCGTCACCGCCGCCACAGCTGGCATCAAACCCGTCAAAGTCACAGACATCCTCCCACAGGAGCCCTGTAGGATCAAGGCGGTTCACGGGGTCGCCTGAAGTATACGCGTAGCGATTCCAGCTCTGGGGATCGCGAGGGTTGCCGGGGCCGCCGCCACTGGTTCCGTGATATGGGTCCGGCGTCATGAACCGCCCATACGCGTTCGAGTAGTAGCGGTTATTCGCGTAATCCAATCCGGTCACGGAATCCCGCCAATACGTCGCGTAGCTCCAGGCGTCCTGCGGATTCGTTGTCCCCTTCGCCTCGCCCCACGGATAGTAGGTGCCGACCGAACCGAGCTGATCCATCGAGGCCAAGCGCCGTCCGCCGAAATATTGGTCGCTCGTTTTCAGTAGGCTGCAAAGCATACTCGTGTCGCAGGTGCTGATCTGATACGTCCCCAGCTTCTGGCCGCTTACCGAGTACAGAACTACCAGGTAGTTGATCGGATTGCCGTAGGTATCCATCGAGCCTGACGTATATGTGAACACGCGTTTGTTCTGCGCGTCATAGGAGTAACTGGTGTAGGGCGATTCGCCCACCAGCGCGTAGATGTGATTCTCCACGTCGTAGGCGGCGCTCGCGGTGAAGGTGTTGCCGTTGGCATCGTAACCGCCTAGGCCTTCGATTTGATTGTGCGTTGGATCGACCGGCACCGACATGCTGGGCCCCGATCCGGCCGTTACTGTCTTGGCGGTGAGATTGCCGAAGCCATCGAACGTATACGCTTCGCCCCAGCCGCTGCCGCCGGCCGTTGCGATGCGGTTGAGCGAATCATAGGTGTAGGTCACCGTTTCGCCGCTTACGGCGTTGTACATCGAACTGATTTTTCCGTTGTCTGCGCCGGTTGGATAGTTGTAGGTCAGATTTAGGCCGCTGCCCGCGTGCACATTCGTCAGTTGGTTGAGGACGTTGTAGCTGCGGGTTTCGCCGATGCCGTTGAAGGTCATGCCGAGCAACTGATTTGCCGCGTTGTAGCTCACGCCATTCACCACGGTCGTGCTCCCGGAGTCGTCATGCCGGCCAGGCGGTACATGGAGTCGTAAGAATAATTGTAGCTGGCGCCGGTGACGTTGTTTGGCATGCCGCCGGTGTAGTTGGGGGTGGTGGTGGGGTAAGTCATGGCGGTGATCTTGCCCTCATTGTTGTAGGTATAGGTGGAATCCAGATTCGAGGTGCCGATGGCCTGATGCTGGATTCCGCTGACCAGCCAGGAGACGTTTTGATTCACTTGGAGGCGCTTGGCGGCGGGGAGGCCGGCTCCGGGGGATGTGGGTCCGATGTAACTGTACATATCGTTCATTTGGATCGGAAATGGCATGGTGCCCACGTCGGGGTTTTGAGCGATGTTGGCATATTGAACGGCAGTGAGGCGGCCCAGCGTGTTTTGGGAGAAACCGGTGGAGTCCAGGGGATTGGTGTCGTAGTAGTAGGTGCGCAGAAGTTGGGGAGGAGCGGCAAGGGGAGGATTCGCCCAGGTGACCTTGGTTAGGCGGGGTGGTAGCGGCTGGCCGCAACTACGCCGGCCGCAAGTGCGCCGATGAAGGCTCGGTTTCGCTCGGGTTTCGCTCCGATTTCATCCAAACGATCAGGTCAAACCCCAATTGTAGCCCACCTTGCGGCGGTTAACGGCGGCGGGCGGAACTGGGCGTACGGTCCGGTTGGGTCAGGCTAGTTGGCAGTGTGCGGATTACTGGGAGAGGTTCGTTGTTCCCCTTCCTTTCATCCGAAATCATAGGTCCTTCCGGCCGAATACGGGGGATCAGGTCAGTGCGGTACCGCTCCGCGAGCGGCACGCGCGCTTGAGACCGAAGACGAACTTCACTGCGGGCCAATACGGAGGATCACGTCAGTGCGCTTACGGTGGGTCTAGTACCGTTGCCCGCCCACGGCCCGCTTGGGTGGGATCGAGCACAATGATGGAGTCAGGTCGTTTTATGTCGATGCGCTCGGTGATAAGATCGCCCGAGGAACTAAGGACGACTACGACATACGCACCGGGAATGACGTTTGTGAACGAGAAGCGGTCGTTTTTGTCCAGTTCGGCGACTTCACAACCGTCGATGTAGAGGCCGCAGATTTTAGCCCACGCGGGCCTCTGGATCGGTTCAGACGATGGCAAGAACTGCCCGCTGAGAATGGGAGCCTTACCGGGTGCCGATTCGACGCTAAAAGGGTTATTGGCCAAGATAAGCAAGCAATCTGGTCGATCTACCAATACCTTCCTTGTTATCCACCCACCCGCTTGAAGCTGAAGCCTCGCCATATAGGAGCCAAACGGAACGTTCTCTGACACGGCGCCCATAAATCTGTTCGCAAGGTCTCGACCGTTATCTTTGAACATTATGACCCGGAACTTGCCAACCGGTGTGCCAAAAGAATCTACCGCCACTACGGTCACGCGGGACGTGGGCTGGGGTTGCGGGGCCGCGAACAATGGACTAGCACAAACCACGATAGCGGCCATGACAACTACCATGGTCTCGCCTAGGAAAGTTCTTCCAACGCGAGTGGCGTCCGTCCTTCGAGTCCAGGGTTGGTTCTCGTCAGTTTGGCTAACGAACATTAGGGGTTCTTGACACCTTTGAAGCAGTCTTTCGCTAGCTTATCACTGATGTTTCCGGTATTTGATGGATCCTTTGTGATTTTCAGCGCCGATTGGAGATTCGTATCCTGATCGGGTCCAGTTCCACCAAAACCGGAGAGGTGTATCAGTTCGTGAAGCAGATCCCCCAACTGCAATGCGTAAGACTCAGTCACCAAATTAAACGGGAGGTAATAAATCGTCTGACTGCTGCTGTCGGCAGCCAGGATGGCATGCCGCAAAATTAAGTTTATCCTCTGTTGAGGGCTAGGAAGAGCCTCGTAATTCAGGAAGCTCGCCCCAGTGGCGAGGCCATCGACCTGCGTTGGAGTTAGCCCGACTGCCGTCAAATCTTTGAGGCAGTCGCTGGAGTTAGTGGAAAAGGTCTTAAGGCTGCTAAGGCCAAGGACATAACGGTCTGCGATATATTGAGCCTTCGCGGCTCCTTTGCCTCCGGTCTGGAGGCCTGGGAGCTGCACCATGTACCGCAGCTCTGAATCGGGTGTCGGGCTTCCGACGTCGTTCGCATCATCCCAGCCGTCGTCCGTATCGTCATCGTCGTCTCCTGTGATCGTGGTTGTGATGCAGAAGTCGGAAGAGGACGTGGTGCAGGTGTCTGACGGAGTATCATCCCGACCAGTAGGATCAACTCGGTTCACGGGATCGCCGCGCGTATAAGCATAACGATTCCAACTCTGGGGATCTTCCGGTCCGCCGCTAGACCTCGAGGGGTCCGGCGTCATGAACCTTCCATAGGCATTCGTGTAGTAGCGATTATTCGCGTAATCCAACCCGGTCACCGAATCCCGCCAATACGTCGCGTAGCTCCAGGTGTCCTGCGGATTCGTCGTGCCCTTCGCCTCGCCCCACGGATAGTAGGTGCCGACAGAACCGAGCTGATCCATCGATGCCAGGCGTCGGCCGCCGAAATATTGGTCGCTGGTCTTCAGCAGGCTGCAAAGGGCACTCGTGTTGCACGTGCTGATCTGATACGTCCCCATCTTCTGGCCGCTTACCGAGTACAGAACTACCAGGTAGTTGATCGGATTGCCGTAGGTGTCCACCGAGCCTGACGTATACGTGAACACGCGCTTGTTCTGCGCATCGTAGGAATAGCTGGTGTAGGGCGATGCGCCCACCAGCGCGTAGGTGTGATTCTCCACGTCGTAGGCGGCGTTCGCCATGAAGGTGTTGCCGTTGGCGTCGGTGCCCCCGATCCGATTGGTGGCTTCACTGACGACGACCGACATGCTGGGCCCCGATCCGGCTGTTGACTGTCTTGGCCGTGAGATTGCCGAAGCCGTCGAACGTGTACGCTTCGCCCCAGCCGCTGCCGCCGGCTGTTGCGATGCGGTTGAGCGAGTCATAGCTGTAGGTCACGGTTTCGCCGCTGACCGCGTTGTACATGGAGCTGATTTTTCCGTTGTCGGTGCCGGTCGGATAGTTGTAGGTCAGATTTAGGCCGCTGCCCGCGTGCACGTTGGTGAGCTGGTTGAGGACGTTGTAGCTGCGCGTTTCGCCGACGCCGTTGAAGGTCATGCCGAGCAACTGATTTGCCGCGTTGTAGCTCACGCCATTCACCACTGTCGTGCTCCCGGACGTCGTCATGCCGGCTAGGCGGTACATGGAGTCGTAAGAATAATTGTAGCTGGCGCCGGTGACGTTGTTTGGCATGCCGCCGGTGTAGTTGGGGGTGGTGGTGGGGTAAGTCATGGCGGTGATCTTGCCCTCATTGTTGTAGGTGTAGGTGGAATCCAGATTCGAGGTGCCGATGGCCTGATGCTGGATTCCGCTGACCAGCCAGGAGACGTTTTGATTCACTTGGAGGCGCTTGGCGGCGGGGAGGCCGGCTCCGGGGGAGGTGGGTCCGATGTAGCTATACATGTCGTTCATTTGGATTGGAAATGGCGTGGTGCCTACGTCGGGGTTTTGCGCGATGTTGGCGTATTGAACCGCGGTGAGGCGGCCCGCGGTGTTTTGGGAGAAACCGGTGGAATCCAGGGGATTGGTGTCGTAGTAGTAGGTGCGCAGAACTTGGGCGCTGCCGGGCGCGTTGGCCCAGGTGACCGAGGTCAGGCGGTTGTAGGGGGCTGGCCGCAACTACGCCGGCCCGCAAGTCATCCAAACCATCAGGTCAAGTCCCAATTGTTGCCCACCTTGCGGCGGGCAACGGTGGCGGGTGAAAGCGGGCGAACAGTCTACTTGGATCAGGCAAATTGGCAGCGTGCGGATTGCTAGGGGAAGGTTAAGGGGCCACTGCGTCACTTTGGAAGTAAGGTCAAGAGGCGAAAGCCATGCCGAGAACTACACCAGAGATCACCTGCAAAGACCTGGCAATCATAGACGAATTCCCGCAGAGCCTGCCTGTGCCAGTGCGTGCCCCCGTCGGTGGTGTACATCAACCCACGTTGCCCGGCGTCCCGGTCGTCCACAAAAACGAAGCCTCTTTCTCTGGAAGTAAATCGAACTACATTTGCTTGCTTGTCCTTCCCTTGAAACAATAAATCAGGATCCGGCGTCCAATTCTTTCCTCCGTCAACCGTGGAATACAAATAGGTACCCTCACCGATGTCATTCCAGGTGGTGAGCCAGCCGCGCTCTTGATCGAGGAAGAACAGATCACGCACCAATTGTGGTGGTTGAGGTGGAGTCGTTCGGGACTCTTCCCAGTCCCTTCCCCCATTGACGGTTCGGAACACTAGGAAATCCCTTCCGTGGATGCCGGCGATCCATCCATTTCGGGCGTCTAGGAAGACCATGCGATCAATGAAACGGATATCCGAAATTTTGGTTTGCACCCAGGAGCGGCCTCCGTCGTTCGTACGAAAGAAATCCCCGGCCGCAGTTCCGTACCCACGGCTATCATCCACGAACTGCATGCTTCGCAGGAACTGCTGGGAGACGCGCTGCCATTGCTGACCGCCGTCCCGCGTACTTATCACCTGTGGTTCCTCGGCGGGGTCCCACCGTGCGGCCCACCCGCGCATGGAGTCCAGAAACGAGAAGGCGAGTTGTCCGTCTGGGTCTGTGTGCTGATAGGTCTGGGGAACTTCTCTCCACGTTCGGCCGGCGTCCGTGCTACGGACAACGATTGTATTCACCCCATTTAGCTCCCCTTTGGAGCCAACGGCCCACACATCCTTACGACTTACAAACTGAACCCGTCCCAGCCCAGTCGCGGTCTTGCATCTTATGCATCTACCCTGGCTCCAGGTCAGCGTGAAAGGGGTGTTGGCGGCCTTTTGGTCCTGCCCGTGCCCGATGGTCGACAGAAGCACGAGCCCAAACGCGGCCACGTAGAGTCTCGTCATCACATCCGCGAATTCTGCATAAGCCCCCGCCCCAACAAGACGGCGGGGCTGCTGAAGGTCATCCGAGCACCTGATTCGCCGCATTGTAGGTCACGCCGTTGACCTCTGCCGTGCTCCTGGATATCGTGCCGGCCAGGCGATACATGGTGTCGTAAGAATAATTGTAGCTGGCGCCGGTGGCTGCTAAAGTTGAACGACATTCAGGCCGGGGATTAGTTGGAAGTGGCGCACATTGGCCGTTCCAACGCCGTAGCCGAGATCCAGGGCGCTGACCCCGATCAGCAAATCCGCCAGCGGAATTCGTACGCCCCGCGCCTGGCACTGGCCGTCTATCTGCCCGGCGCGAAGAGCGATTGGAACCGTAACCGGCCGAATAGGAACACCCATCAGCAGCTCATCGAGGAAGCGCTGCCTTTTTTGGCGGCGCGCGGGTGTGTCGGCGCGGGTAATGCCGTGGGCAAGTTCCAGCACCGTCACCACAGATACAGCGATCCCGTCGTCACCGGTTTCCAAAGCCACGGATTCGAGCAGTTGCCGGGCGTTCTTGCCCTCTCGCTCGGCGGCGACAACGGCCGTCGAATCGAGCATCAATCCCAACCGGGCGGCTCCAGAGGCTCTCGATGCGCAGCGATGGCCGCTTCGACATCCTTGGCGAAGTCCGGATCGATAGTCGCTGTGGAGTCGGCGGGGAGCAGAGCGATGCACTCGCTGATCTTCCGGCCCGGCGCTGGCGGTGTTTTGATGACTGCCACCGGGCGGTGGTCCTGTTCCACGATCACCTCGACGCCTTCCTGGACCTTGGCCAGTACGGCGTGAATATCCCGAGCGAGTTCGGCTTCTGTAATACGGACCGTCGCCATGCTTCGATCATAACGCGCTTGTTTGCCGGTCGGCCGGGGCCCCTTTTGCTATCCTACTGTGACCTGACATGCCCATGACGATCAGCAAAGGACTGGCGGCGCTGTTCTCTCGCGACTTGACGAGGCTCATCCAGGAGCTGCAGGCGTTTCCGAGTGACGAGAGCTTGTGGCAGCGCGCCCCAGGGGTGAAAAATTCGGCTGGAAATCTGGTGCTGCATCTGGAGGGCAATCTGCGCGAGTACATTGGGCGGCAGTTGGGGGGCGTGGCTTATAGCCGGGTGCGGGATCAGGAGTTTGCGGGGAGCGGCGTCTCGCGCGATGAATTGGTCCGGCGGATGGAAGAAGTGAAGAAGCTGGTGGCGAGGGTGGTGTCGCAGCTTTCCGAGAGCGAACTGGAAGCGACTTATCCCGAGAATGTGCTCGGGAACCCCATGTCCTCGCATGCGTTTCTCGTGCACTTGAATGGGCACATCAATTTCCATTTGGGGCAGATCGATTATCTGCGGCGGATTTTGACCGAGGGCTCGGCGGTGGCGTTCGCGGGTTTGTGATCGAATGCGGTTCGTATATTTGCATGGATTCGCGAGCAGTCCGGGTTCGCGCAAGGCTCGGTTCTTTGCGGCGCGGTTTCAGGAGCTGGGCATTGGGTTGGAAGTTCCGGATTTAGCCGAAGGGGATTTTAAGAACCTGACGCTTACGGCGCAATTGAAGTTGATCGCGAAAATCTCCGAAGGTGAGCCGGTGTCGCTGATCGGTTCCAGTATGGGCGGATATCTGGCGGCGTTGTACGCGGCGCGGCATGCGGAAGTGGAGAAGCTGGTGTTGTTGGCCCCGGCGTTTTCGTTCGCGTCGCGGTGGGCGGAGACTTTGGGCGAGCGCGCCGTGGAGCAGTGGAAACGAACGAACGCGCTGAAGGTTTTTCACTACAGCGAAGGGCGCGAGGTGGAGTTGGGGTACCAGTTGGCGGAAGATGCACTGCAATACGAAGCTTATCCCGATGTGGCGCAGCCGGTGCTGATCTTTCAGGGCCGGAATGACACCGTGGTTCCGCCGGAATATGCGGTGCGGTTCGCTGATCGGCATCCGAACGCGCGTTTGCATTTGATGGATTCCGATCATGAGCTGACGAACGTGATGGAGGAGATGTGGGTGGAGACGGAGGAGTTTTTATTCGGCAACCCTTCGCCCCTCTAGAAGCAGGCCGACGTGGGCGTCCGCCCTCCTAGATCGTAACCCACCCTTGGTTCTTCGAGCTTTCGGCCACTTTCTCCAAGAGCCGCATCCCTAGGAGACCGTCGTCAAAGGTCGGGTATTCGATCGGCGCGGCGGGGTCGGCGACGCGCGCGTAGAAACGCTTGAACACCTGTTTGTGCGTGTCGTCGTACCCTTCGCTATGGCCGCCCGGAAGATCCGCAAAAGCCGCAGCTTTTGGATACATCAGCGCAGGATCTTTGATCAGGATCTGATTGGGCTGGCCGCGGTGGCCGATCCACAATTCGTCTGGCCGCTCCTGATTCCAGGACACTCCGGCTTTGGTTCCGTAAATCTCGACGGTGAACATGTTTTTGCGGCCGGCTGACATCTGGCTTACGGTGAAAGCGCCGCGCGCGCGATCGCCCATTCGCAGGAGCACGGAACCGAAGTCGTCGGTGGTCATCGGCGTGATCCCGCCGCCTGGTTTCTGGCGCGTGTGGTGAAACGTGGCTAGGTCGGCGCAGAGTGAGGTGATTCGTAAAGCGGTGAGGTGCTGGATCAGGTCCATCCAATGGGAACCAATGTCGCCCATGGCCCGCAGCGCGCCGTTGTCCTTGGAATCGACGCGCCAGTTCCAATCGGTGTCGTACAAGAGCCAGTCCTGTGAATAGGTACCTTGCACGATCAGGATTTCGCCCAGGTCGCCGGCTTCGATCATGCAACGTATTTGTTGGACCACCGGATAGTAGCGAAGATTGTGCTGGATGCAGTTCGCAAGCGCGGTTCGAGCGGCCAAGTCGACCAATTCTCGAGCCTCGCTCACGGTTAGAGTGAAAGGCTTTTCGCATAGCACGTGCTTGCCTGCTTGCAACGCCGCGTGGCAGATGGGGTAATGCAGGGCGTTGGGTGTGAGAACGTGCACTGCGTCAATCTTGGAATCTTCCAGTAGTTCCTGATAATTCCCGGTGGCGCGGTTGACTCCAATACTGTTAGCGAACTCGCTGGCACGTTCAGCGCTGGATCCGGCGATTGCCGCTATTTCGACATTCGGCAGGCGGCGGAGGTTTTCAGCATGGGCGCGTCCCATGAATCCGGTGCCGATAATCGCTGTTCTCAAATTTTTCATGATGGATTCCGCCGCCGGGTCGATATGAGGTTTGTTAGAACTGGTAAACTGAGATTCTAGCGGAATGGTAGTAAGAATACGATTCAGTTCCGGAGCCCGGGTGCGGCAGAAACGCCGCAAGAATCAACATGTGGCTTTGGCGCTGGCTTCCTTGCTGACGCCGGCGGCCGTGATGGCTTGCGTGCTGACGTTGTGGCGGCTGGCCGCGGATCTCAGCTTCACCGGCCAATTCCCCATCACCGATGGACTGTTCTCACACTGGCAGGTGTGGGTCACTGTGGCCGTGCTGTTACAATCTTTTGCGATTGCGCTTAACCGTTATGGACAGGCCGAAGCAGTCCTGCCGGAAGCTGTAGATGCGGCAGATCGCAAATTGGCTAGCTCCCGATACTAACTATCCAAACCTCTAGTACTTCTTGTCTGTAGCGGCTTGCCACACCCGTGCACCCGCAGCGCCACACGGTAAGGCACATCAACGAGAAATCGATCTGGAATTAAATGCGAACCTTTGGCCAATCTCGTGCATCAACCAAACAGAGGCGGTTGCAACATGGGAGCTTTTAGAGTTGAAGTTACTTCGCGGGCGGCAGTTCCAGGGATTCATGCTGTTTTTGGAAGAACTGGTTCAGAATTTGGTGCAAAACTAAGAGAGCGCTTGGCAATTGCTTTAGCCGCAACGCACACCCTTAGCCAACAACTTCCCAACATCCTGGTTGCGCTGCTGACGCCAGCCGCGCTAGTGGCACTGGTGATGGGTCTGTGGCGCGTCGGCGCCGATCTGGACTGGGCGGGCGTGTTTCCGATTACCGCTGGATTGTTCTCGCATTGGCAGGTCTGGATCGGGTTGTCGATTACGCTGAAAATGCTTTCGTCTTCGCTGCTGGCATGGGACATCCGAACCCGCAAGATTTCAGAAGAAAACTGAACGATGTTTCTGATATTCTGAGTGTTAGGCGGGTCTTCGGTTCATGTCCTTGCGTAGTCGAACGCGGCTTACCGGCGCATTCTACATTCCTGGCTTCCCCCAGGGCGTGAAGTGGCTGCTGATCAGCAACGTGGCCATTTTCGTCATTGGCTTCTTTGCGCAGTTGGCCCGGCTGGACGGGCCGCTCCATTACCTGGCTCTCACGCCGACTGACGTCGTTAAATATTTCTCCGTCTGGCAGCTGGCCACCTACGCATTTCTGCACGGCGGCTTCGGCCACATCATTTGGAACATGCTGGCGCTGTGGATGTTCGGCGCCGACATCGAACGAATCTGGGGAACTCGCCGCTTCGTTCAGTTTTACTTCTTCTGTGCCGTAGGCGCGGGAATTTGCGTGGTGATCGCGAACTACATCCTGCCTTGGGGCAACCCCAATGTAGCTACCATCGGCAGTTCTGGCGCGATTTTCGGCATTCTGTTGGTATACGCCGTGCTGTTCCCGGATCGCGAGATTCTATTCGGCTTCGTGTTCCCGATCAAGGTGAAGTACTTCGTGATGATCGTGGGCGCGGTGGCGTTTCTCAGCTCGTTTGGGATCAACTCAGGAGTCAGCAACTTCGCGCATTTGGGTGGACTGCTGTTCGGGTATTTGTTCCTGAAGACGCCTCATATGCAATTCGATCCGGTGGCGCCCATGCGGCGGCAGTATCGCGATTGGAAGCTGCAGCGGGCCAAGAAGAAGTTCCAGGTGTATCTTCGAAAGCAGGGCTCTGGCCGCGGACCGAACGTGAACTAAAGGTTTAGAATATGAGAGGCGGCTGAAACGCCGTGATGTTATGAAAAGCTTCAAAGTATTCTTGGCCACCTGTAGGGGCAGCCGGGCTGATTGCGATCGCCCTTCCTTTCGCGATCGCGCAGCAGGGACCGACTTCGGATTCTTCGGAAACCGTCTCAAGGCCTAAGAAGAAAGATACGGCCAGTCCGTCCACGGGGCCTTCCGCCTCCCCAAGCGACGCCACGCTCCCGCCTGAACCCACCGATGAGCCGAAGATTCCGTCGAAGTTCAACAAGAAGGATAAGGAAGTTCCCGAGGGAACTCCTACGTTTCACAGCGATGTAACAACCATCCAGCTGGACGTCGCGGTGTTGGATAACAAGGGGCATTTTCTTCCCGGCATCCCGCGCGAGAAGTTCCGGGTGCTGGAGGACAACGTTCCGCAGAAGATCTCGAGCTTTCAGCATCAACAGCGATGCGCCGATGACGATTGCGATGGTGATCGAATTCAGCAACCTCTATCAGAAGTACTATTCGCAAGGCTGGTATGAGACGCTGGTGGCTTCTTACGGATTTGTGCAGACACTGCAGCCGCAGGACTATGTGGCGGTGATCGCCTACGATCTGCGGTCGGAGATCCTGTGCGATTTCACCACCGACCGGGGCAAAGTTCAAGAAGCGATGCAGCGTTTGCGAATTCCCGGATTTTCGGAAGCGAATTTGTTCGACGCATTGGTGGACACGGCGCAGCGCATGAGCAACATCGAGGGGCGCAAAGCGATCCTGCTGGTGGCGTCGGGTCGCGATACTTTCAGTAAGCTCACCTACGACAAAGCCAGGAAGGGCGTGCAGGAGGCCGGCGTGCCCATCTACGCGGTCAGCATGCTGCAGGCCATGCGAATTACGGCTGAGCAGTATATGAGCGATACCCAGCGTTTGGATTTCCTGCAAGCCGACAACGAGATGAACACGTTCGCGCGCGAGAGCGGCGGCCAGGCGTATTTCCCGCGCTTCTTTGGCGAGTTCCCGAACATCTATCAATCCATTTCGACATCACTGCGAAATCAATATTCCATCACCTACCAGCCTTCCAATCAAGCCAAGGATGGCAAGTTTCGCAAACTCAAAGTGGAACTGGTGGATCCGGAAACCGGCGCCGCGCTGCGAATCAACGAGGGTGGCAAGCCGGTGAAATATTCGGTAGTCACCAAAGCCGGTTACACTGCGCCGCATGATGTAGAGTAAGCTTCGCTGTTTCGCATCCTCTCTGAAGTCAAGCTCTCGATCTTTCGACTTTCCAAGCTGATAGAAATTGATTGACAGTGCCATTACGGCTTTGTTAACTTCGATGGGTCCTCTCGATGGCAAACTCTTCTTCTCAGAATCCGCGCGGGCGAATTCTCCTGGTGGACGACAACGCATTGGGTCTCGCGGCGCGCCGCAGCGTGCTGGAAGAGTTGGGGCACAAGGTGCAAACCTCCGGAACGCCCGGTGACGCGCTGGAACTGTGCGGGAAGCAGCGCTTCGATGTGGTGGTCACCGATTACAAGATGCCGAAGATGGATGGCGTCGAGTTCATCGTGCGTCTGAGGAAACTGCATCCGGCGAGCGCCGTGATCCTGATCTCGGGCTTTACCGACACGCTGGGTTTGACGGAGGCCAACACTGGGGCGGATGTTGTGATTCAGAAGAGCAATCACGAGGTGACGCATTTGGTTCGGTCGGTGAATCGGCTGCTTCGTAAGGCGCAGCAACCGGTGAAGAAGCCGGCGGCGTCGCAGGGATCGGGTGCGCGCTCGGATAAGAAGAGCCGGTAAGGTTTCGCGTTGTCTACTCTAAGAGCCTGGGTTCAGCATGATCTCCCGTCAACCAGACGCCGCAGAGGCAATGCGCCAGAAGCTGCAGACGGACTTGCGCTCGGCGATTAAGAGGCGGCAAGCTCTGGATGTAGCAGTCCTGAGGGGGCTGATTGCAGCCATAGACAACGCTGGCGCCGTGCCGCTTGCCGCAAAATCGGAACCGCCTCAACACGAAGTGGAGCGGCGCGAGCTGGACTCAGGTGAGGTCCAGGCACTCCTGCTGCGCGAATACGAGATTCATCAAGCAGCCGCGAGCGAGTTCGCGCGTCTGGGCTGCAGCGTTGAGTGCGAGCGGGCCAATTTCGCGACGGCCATAGTGAGGCGTTATTTGTCTTCACCTCCGCAAATTTAGCGCAGTACCCGGCGTTCAGTCGCAATTTCGCGCTAAAGTTAAATCAAGGATGCCACTCCTGCTGCGCGCCTGCATCGCTCTCGGACTATGCATCCCGCTTGCCAGCGCCGCTACCCGGCCTAAAGATTCTAAACGCGCCACCGACAAAACCGCTCCGGCCTCCGTCCGGCAGTGGACGCGCACGATGACCCTGCGCGATAAAGTGGCGCAGCTGATCATCATGCCGATCTATGGCGAGCTGGCCAACACTCGCTCGGCCGAAGCTCGCAAGTACCAGCACTACATTCGAGACCTGCACGTGGGCGGCGTGATCGTCACCGGCCATTCGCTCAACGGCGGAATCCGAAACGCCGAGCCCTATGCCATGGCGGCTTTGCTTAACCGGCTGCAGAAAATGGCTCGAACGCCTCTGTTCGTTGCGGCCGATTTCGAGCGCGGTGCTTCCATGCGCGTGAACTCCACGACGGCCTGGCCGTACAGCATGGCCTTCGCAGCCGCGCACGACTTGATGGCTGTTGGAGAAGAAGGAGCAGACACGGCTCGCGACGCGCGCGCCATGGGCGTCAATTGGCTGTTTGCGCCGGTGGCGGACGTGAACAACAATCCCGACAATCCCATCATTAATATCCGATCGTTCGGGGAGAACCCGGCCGAGGTGTCCAACTTTGTCCAAGCCTACATCACCGGCGCGCATTCGGACCGCAAGAATCCCGTGCTGGTGACGGCCAAACATTTTCCCGGCCACGGCGACACCACGGAAGACAGCCACATGGCGCTGGCGCGGTTGGATGCGGATCGCGAACGCATCGAAGCCGTGGAGCTGCAGCCGTTCCGCGGCGCGATCGCCGCTGGAGTGGACGCCGTGATGACCGCGCATCTGGCGGTACCGGCGCTGGAACCTGAAAATATTCCCGCCACCGTATCGTCGAAGATCCTGACTGGCGTGCTGCGCGACGAGTTGGGATTTCGCGGCCTGGTGGTGACGGACGCCATGGACATGCAAGGCTTATCCGCCATGTTCGATTCAGCCGAAGCTTCGGTGCGGGCCATCGAGGCCGGCGCCGACGTGCTGCTTATGCCCAAGCGCGCCGAGGAGGCGATCCGCGGCGTAGTGGCGGCGGTGGAAAGCGGACGGATCAGCCGGCGGCGTTTGGACGAGAGCGTCAATCGGGTACTGGCGGCGAAAATACGGCTGGGCCTGACGCGGAAACGGCTGGTGGATCTCGATGCTATCGCGGATGTGGTGGACTCGCCCGAGTCGGACGAGCGCGCGCAATCGGTGGCAGACCACGCGGTGACGCTGGTGAAGGATAAGAATGACTCACTGCCGGTCCGCCATCCCGAGAACACCTGCCTGATCGCACTTACCGAGGGACGGCGCAGCCAGCAGGGCATCCGGCTGATCGATGAAGTGAAGAAGCGCGCGCCCGGCGTCGCTACCACGGTGCTGGATCCCGCGATGACGAAGGCCGATCTGGATCAGGTGGCTGAGAAGGTCTCGGGCTGCGGGCAGATCATCGTAGCGGCCTATGCCAGCGTGAGCGCATATCGCGGAAATGTCGCTCTGGCCGGCGGATATCCGGAATTTCTCAACGCCTTGATCGCGGGAAAAGCGCCGGTAATGCTGGCGTGCCTCGGGAATCCCTATCTGGTACGCAGCTTCCCGAACGTCGCGGCCTACTTAACCACTTACAGTCCCACTCCCACTTCCGAGATTGCCCTGGCTAAGGCGCTGTTTGGTGAGATCGCCATCACTGGTCATCTGCCGGTCAGCATTACCGGCGTGGCCAAATACGGCGACGGCATCCAGGTTCCGGTGGCAACTCCGGTGGTGCGGGGACTCTAAACCGCTGCCCTGCGATACCATTAAGTTGTGAGGCTTTTAATCGTCGATGATGACGTAGAGTTGTGCTCGCTCCTGAAGGAATTTCTGGAGCGCGAAAGCTTCATGGTGGAGTGTGTCAACGAAGGTCATGCGGCCCTGGAAGCGGCGCAGCAGGGCGGCTTCGATCTGATTGTGCTGGACGTCATGCTGCCTGGCCTGGACGGGTTCGAAATTCTGAAACGCCTGCGCGTTTCGAGCCGTGTTCCGGTACTAATGCTGACGGCGCGTGGCGAAGATGTGGATCGCATCGTGGGCTTGGAGCTGGGAGCCGACGATTATCTACCGAAGCCATTTAATCCTCGCGAGCTGGCGGCGCGCGTGCGTGCGATTCTTCGCCGCACCGAGAATAAAGTGAACCGCGGGCGCGTGGAAATTAATGGCGTTGCCTTGGATCCCGGCACGCGCGAAGTTACTTCGGACGGCAAGGCCATCGAAGTCACGACGTTGGAATTCGATATTCTGGAGCAGCTCATGCGGAACGCAGGCCGGGTGGTGTCGCGCGACGGGCTGATGGAAAGCCTGTATAACCGCAAGGCCACGCCTTTCGATCGCTCCATCGACATGCACGTCAGCCATCTGCGGCGCAAACTGGAAAGCAGCCGGCCGGTGATCAAGACCATTCGCGGCGTGGGTTATCAATTTTGTCAGAGCCCGGAAGACGTGGTGGTGGGAGGAGCGTGACCGCATGAGATCGCTCTTTGCCAAAACATTGCTGTGGTTCCTGGCGACAACAGCGGTAGCGATCGCCGGTATCATCATCACCACGGCGGCCAGCTTCAATCCCACGGAACCGCACGGACTGGTAAGCATGCTGCTGAACGCGCAGGTGGAGCAGGCTACGCGCGCCTATGAGAGCGGCGGGCGCGAGGCGCTGGCCGCGGTGCTAGCGAAATTCCAGCAGGTGACACAGTTCAAAGTTATATTCACCGATTCCAACGGCACCGATATGCTTACCGGGGCTGCGCATCCGGAGCTGGTTCGAGTGCCAAAACGCAGCCGCTGGCGGGTTCCCTTCCCGTTCGGCGCGAGAAGCCCGATTATTGGCCGTGAGGACGCCAGCCACCAATACCGCCTGTTCATGGTCGATCAGCGCGGCTGGACATTCTTCTTCCTGCAACCGCAGCATTTATGGATTGTGGGACTGGTGGTCTTACTGTGCTACGGGTTCGCTTATCATTTGACGTCGCCGGTGCGGCGCTTGCGGTCGGTAGTGGATTGTTTCGGACGCGGCGACTTCTCGGCTCGCGCGCCCGCCACTCGCAAAGATGAGCTGGGCGAATTGGCGCGCAGCTTCAATCAAATGGCCGGGCGTATCCAGACGCTGTTGGCGGTGGAGCGGCGGCTGCTGCTAGATATATCGCACGAGTTGCGCAGTCCGCTGGCCCGGCTGGGAGTCGCGGTGGAGCTGGCCCGCTCCGGCGAAGACCGCGAGCACATGCTGGACCGCATTCAGAAGGAAGCCGACCGGCTGAACGAGCTGGTGGCCGAATTGCTGCAGGTGACGCGTGTTGAGTCCGATCCATCGATGCAGAAAAACGACGTCGTGCATTTGGACGAGCTGCTGGGCGACATGGTGTATGACTCGCTGCTGGAAGCCAAAGCCAAAGATTGCACGCTGCTGCTGAAAGCTCCCGTGCCGGCGGTTTTGTTGGGCGACGAAGAGCTGATCCGGCGGGCCATCGAGAACGTGATCAGGAATGCGATTCGTTATGCGCCGCGCAACACGTCGGTAGATGTGGAACTCACCAAATCGGCGGCGGCCGCTCTGGTGAGCGTCCGCGATTACGGACCAGGAGTGCCTGCTGAATCGCTCCCGCGGATCTTCGATCCGTTCTATCGGGTGGATTCCGATCGGAATCGCGCGAGCGGCGGACTGGGCCTGGGCCTCGCGATCGCGCGCCGTTCGGTGGAGCTGCACAAAGGCAAGCTGTCGGCTCAGAATGCGAATCCAGGGTTGCTGGTGACTATCCAACTCCCGCTGGCTCCCGCGCAGACGCCGCCGGCAGAGTCGAAACCGGTGGCGAGACCTACTCCGGTTTCAACAGTGTGATGGTGGATGGCAGCACGAACAAATCGCCCGAGACTTTCGGATCGTTGACCTCGACCCCGGTGGAAAAGATCTCGTAAACTTTCTCGCCGTTGCGGTCGCGCTCAATGGCAAAGGGCCACTGTACGCCGCCCGTTTCCCGATACTTCGTAAAATGCGTGACCTCTTCGTTGCGGTCCTTGGTCACCGGGTCCCGGCGATAGAAAGACTGGCGGACTGGCAGCTTCGTGATGTGGTCGAAATAGACCGTAGTGGTGCGATTGTCGGCGTCCGTCAGATCGACGATCTCGACCGCGGCGTTCTCGATCACGTCGGCGCCTTTGGATTCGAAAATCCACCCGCGCTCTTTGAGGCGCACGCGGAGAATGTAGAAGATGTCGCGCAGAGTGGTTTCGCTGTAACGCGCGAAGCGATCCGCGGGCAGGGGCCGCGCACCGCGGTAGGTGATGTCCCACGCCTCTTTATCGGTGAACAGCGTGCCGTAGTCCTGCTTCTTGTCGTAATTGTCGCGCTCGCGCTGCGCCAACTGATGCGCGGTATCGGTGACGCCCGATTCGTAGCGCGTGTAGATCTTCGCGACGCTCAAACCGGTGAGCTTGTCGCGATAGAAGGAGTAAACGCGGCCCGATTCCACGCGATTCTGCATGTTGAGGTAACGATCGCCGCCCAGCGCCTGTAAGGCCTCGTCCACCACACGTTTACCGCGCTGTTCGGGCGTTTCGGCGCGCAAGACCAAGCTGTTTGCAGCCATCAGCGCCGCGCAGACCAGGTGTTTCATGGCCGCTTGCCGAGGGCCTCCGCCGTCAGCCCGGAGTTGATTTTGTATTCCTGCACCGTGACGCCCGCGAATTTCTTGCCGGCCTGCATCACGGTCCATTGGAATGGCAGGCGGATGCCCATGACATCGCGCCAGTCCGAGAAGACTTCCTCCACCGCGGTGCCGCCTTCGGCCGGCGACTGCTGATAGGCCATTTTCACGGGTTGGCCGGTCTTTTCATCCACCGTCAAACGGACGCTCTCGCCGTCCTTGGAGGAGATATCGAGCGCTCCTTCGCCAACGTAGTTCACGGTGCGATCGGCATCGTGATCGCTCACGGCCAAGGCCGCGAGTTGCCGAAAAGCTTCGCCGCGAATTTGTTTGAGAACAGGCGGCGAAAGGCTCTGCACACCCTGCATTCCTACCAGCCATCCTGTGGTGCCGTCGGAATAGACGGATTGCTTTAGGAAAGGAAGCTCATTGTCCTGGCGAACTGTCGTAGGCGCGATGTACGAATTGGTCTGCTTCACTTTCATGGATGCGCCGGGAGTGAAGACTTCCAGGTCGGCGTGGAATTGCAGGTCTTTCACGGCGGCCAGTTTATCGGCGCCACCCAAGGCCTGTTGCACGCGCTGCAGTAAAGCTTTCCCTTTGGCCAAGGAAGCCGCGTCCGGCGGTGCAGCTTGCGCTTTCGGCTCGGGTATCGTGAGGTCGATCGGCTCGACCTTCATGCCTAAGCTTGCGAGCGGCGTTCCGAAATCCTTGGGATTGCCCACCGCAACGTAAGTGAGATTTTTCGGCTGGAAATACTTTTGCGCCACGCGCAGGATGTCGGCTTTGGTAACCGCGGCGATAGCCTTCTGATATTGAAAGATGAAATCCTTGGGATAGCCGAAGTACTGGTAGATCATCAGACGATTGATGGTCTTGCTGGGCCGGTCGAAGTTGAAGACGAAACCGTTGAGCACCGTGTCCTTGGCGCTTTGCAATTCTTCGTCGGTAACCTCCATGGTCCGGATTTTTTCCAACTCCTCGCCGACCGCCTTGAGTGTGTCCACGGTATGGGCCGACTGCGTGCTGCCCGAAATCACAAACGTCCCGGGATGATCGTAGTTGGCATTCCAACCGGCGGAAATGTTGTACGCCCAGCCATGCTTGGTGCGAACGCTTCGAAACAGCCGGCTGGAGAACCCTCCGCCGAGAATTTCGGCAGCTACCTCCAGGGCCGGATAGTCCTTGTCGCGCAGCTCGCCGCCGAGGTGTCCCACTTGAAAGAAGGTCTGCGTGATGTCGTCCTTGGAGGCCAGAAATCACGCCCGGAGAAGCCTTCTCGATGACCTTGGGAAACGCCGGGACCGCGGGCTGCGTGTATTTCCAATCGCCGAAGATCCGTTCGAGCTTGGCCTTGAGTTCCGGCGCTGAAAAATCGCCGTAGATTTCCAGCGTGATGTTGGCGGGGAAATAATAGCGGTGATAAAAGTCGATCAAATCCTGGCGCTGGATGTTGTCGATATCGGCATACTCGATTTGCCACCCATAGGGTGAATTGCGGCCGTAGACGATGTTGCTGAATTCGCGCTCGGCGATGCCGTCCGGATCGTCATTGCGGCGTGAAATACCGCTACGGGTCTGGGTCTTGGATAGATCCACTTTGTCTTGACGGAACTCGGGCGCGGTGCAGCAGATCGCGGAACAGAACGAGCACCTGGTCGGTATTGTCTTTGAGGCAAGAAAAGCTTACGGTGGCGCTGGTTTCGCCGATTTGGCTCTCGATGGACGCGGCTACGTTTTCCAGATCCTGATCGAGTTGATCGCCGGTCCTGGTTTTGGTTCCGCCCGAACGCAGGATTTCGCCGGTCAAGCCCGCCAGGCCCTTCTTATTCGCCGGGTCGAACAAGTTGCCGGTGCGTATCAGCGCCGCGCCGCTGACGAGCGGGAGTTCGTGATCTTCCAACAGCAAAATCTTCATGCCGTTGGAGAGCGTCGCTTCCAGGGGCTCCGGAACCTTGAGGGGTGGCAGTGGCGGGTACTTCAAATCCTTATAGGACGGCAGCACAACGGCGTGCCGTATTTCAGTCTGCGCGCTAGCCAAGGCACGCGCAAAGGAACACTGCAACTGATGACGGTCTTCATTGGCCTGCTCCCTCAGCCTTGCTCGCGGCAGGCGGTTGAACCGTGTAGACCACCGTGCGATTTTCGCGAACCAGATACTGCTTGGCCACGCGGACCACATCGTCGGCAGTGACTTTATCGATATCGTCGATGCCGGTAAACATTTTGCGCCAATCGCCGTAGTTGACGTGATAAAACGTCAGCGCGTCGGCCATGCCTGAATTGCTGTCCAGACGGCGGATCAGCGCGGCCCGAACCTTGGTCTTGATACGCTGCAGGGTGTCATCGGTGACCTTTTCGGTCTTCAACCGCTCGATGATTTCGTAGCAGTCCTTTTCGTTCTCCTCCGCCGTGTGGCCGCGATTGGGCACCAGAATGAACACGAAGAGGTTTGGATATTTACCGCCCGGGAGTGGTCGGGTCGGCGACCGCGGCCAGCGCGATCTTCTTATCGCGAACCAAATCGGTATACAAAAGACCGGTGCGCTCGCCAGCCAGAATTTCGCCCAGAACATCGAATACCGCATCGTCCTTATCCAGTTGATCCGGCCGCTTGTAGGCGATCGCCACGAACGGCTGCGCCGGCGATTCCACCTCTACGCGCTTCTCGCCTTTCTGCAGCGGCTCCACCGTGCGCGGGCCGCTGCGGCAAGGGCCCGGAAGGCAGGATCGAGAAATATTTGTCGGCCAGGCGCCGGCATTCCTTGGGATCCACGTCGCCCGCGATGCGCGATCGTGATGTTGGCCGGGACATAGTATTTCTTGTAGAACGCCACGGCTTCCGTCAGCCGGAAATTCTCGATGTCGCTGGCCCAGCCGCCCGGCATGTTGCGATAGGGATGGGCCGCGAAAGCGGTGGCCAGCAGCGCCTCAACCAACTTGCCCTGGGGCTCGATTCCACGCGCATGCGGCGCTCTTCCCGAACCACGTCGCGCTCCTTGTAGAATTCGCGAAACACGGGATCGTAGAAGCGCTGCGACTCGAGCAGGAACCACAATTCCAAGCGATTCGCGCGGGAAATTGTAGAAGTAGTTGGTGGAGTCCTCGCCGGTGCCCGCATTCAATCCCACTCCGCCGTTCTCTTCGATCGACTCCGGGTAGGCGTTCGGGATCACGATAGCTGTCGGCCTTCTCCATGGCGGCTTTGAGCTGCTGCTGCAGTTCGTCCAATCTTCTTGGGGTCGGCCTTCAGGCCCTTGTTGCGCTCGGCATCGTACTGGTCGTAAATGTGTTCGACCTCGTCCATCGCCTTCCGCTCCAGCGGGTAGTTCTTGGTGCCGATGGTTTCGGTTCCCTTGAACGCCATGTGCTCGAACATGTGCGCGATGCCGGTTTCGCCGCCGGGATCGTCCACCGAGCCGGCGTTCACGTAGGAGTGAAAGGACACCACGGGCGCCTCGTGCCGCTCGAAAATGATGAAGTGCAAGCCGTTGGCGAGCGTGAATTCGGTGATCCGTTTCTCGAAGTCTTTTAGCGATTGCGCGGCCAGCAGCAGCGGGCACAGCGCTAGAATGGCGAACCGGAAGGTGGGGGATCTCATGTGGCTACTAATATTGTAACGAGCGGGAACGGCGCGCGTTTCAACTAGATGCGGGCGAAGTTTGCGGCAGCCAGATGGCCGACAGAGCGCGCTGGAAGTTGCCGCCCAGGATCAGCTCGATGTTTTCGCTCGAATATTTCCGGCGAACCAGGCCCTCGGTGAGATCGAAGATCTTCTTGGAGTAATCGATTCCGTCCAGGTCGAATCTCTTGCGAGGACGAATGCGTGCGTCGCGCCCGTCCAGATCCACGTCGCTGCCGATGCCCACGTGCTCCACTCCCACCAGTCGAACTACATGATCGATGTGATCCAGAACGTTTTCGATGGTGGCGCTGCCGGACGCTTGCACGAAATTGCGGACCATGGTGATTCCAATGCACACCGCCTTTTGAAGCCAGCAAGCGGAGCGCGTCGTCGGTCTTGCAGCGCGCGCTGCCGGGAACCAGAGCGCGGCAATTGGAATGGGTGACCAGCACCGGCTTGCGCGGAAACATTGAGAGTGTCCAGCGTCGTCCGGTCGTCGCAATGTGAAACATCCACGGCCATCCCCAGCGCGTTCATCCGGTCGATGATTCGCACGCCGTATTCGCTCAAGCCGGGATCGCGCGGATCGGTGGAACCTCCGCCGATTTCGTTGTCGTCGTAGGTGAGCTGCGAAACCCGCTGGCCCAGACGGTAGAAAGTATCGACATCCTCCACGCTGCGGAAATGCCGGGAGTTCTGCTGGCCGATGACGATCCCGATCTTGCCGCTGGCTTTGGCCCGTTCAAAATCGTCAGCGCAATCCACGCGCAGGAACTGGCTGGGATGGGAGGCGATGAATCGATTCCAGCCGGTGATGTCGCGCATGGAACTGGCGTAGACATCGCCCTCGGTGAAGCCGACGGCTGGATGGAAAACGGTGATCCCCGAGGCCCTCAGCTTCTCGAAATCGCGCGGCGCAAAGCCGCCCTGTTCAGCCTCCCAGGCGCAAAGCTTGGAGTAATCGAGGGTCAGCAAGCCCAGCATGTCGATCACGGTGGAACGCTGCACCAAATCGAGCGTCAAGCCGGAATACGTAGTCTGGGTTTGAGCAAAAAGGCAGAAGCGCCCTCGTTGAATCATCGGCGCGGCAACGGCTAACGCTGCGCCTCTCAGCAAACCACGACGGGTTACCACAGAAATTACGGAAGTTTGAGTGTAGCATGGCCGACGCTCGGGTAGCCATGGTAGCCATGGACGGCGCCCATCTCGGCGGTCACACTCTCGATTTGCGGCTCGATAACGTGCATCCGCTGCTGAATCCGAAGGGCTGTGGGACCGGTCTTATCAGCTGCGTCCTTGACCTTGCCCATCTCGGCTCTTGAAATCGAACGAATTGGTTTCAAGAAAGTCTGCCAGCGTCCGGCAGGTTTGGGAAAGCCCAAGGTCTTCATAGCGAACCTGCGCGCAGCGCGTAGGATGCTGCTGAGCGAATTGATGCAGCAGGGCATATTGCGAGTTCCAGGACTGGCTACGGCCAAAATCTGCTGATCCAGTTCGGCATTGCCGATTTCCTCGTGTGGCCGTTCGGAGAAAACCCAGTGGGAGAGCATGCTGAAAATGGTGGCCCGCGGCTCCCGAACGGATACAACCAGCCGCGCTTCGGGAAAACAATCGAACAGAAACTGCCAAGTCCGATCCTCGGAATCGCGCGGATACCGAATTTCCTTGAAGCCCCAACGCGACGCCTGATTGGTGGGATCGGCGAAGAACGATCGAACGAAGTTTCGGAAACTCTCACGGAATCCGGCTTCATCGCGCAAATTGTCCCAGGCGGGCCATCTGCGGGCATCGCGAAGACGATTCACCCGCTTCGTCTCTCCGAGAGGCTCGCGATCCGGAAAACGCGGGTGCGCGGCTTCAAAGTATGCCGCAGCCACCTGTCGCAGGAACCCGTTGTGCTCACCCCAGATCAGAAAATCGGGATTAGTATTCAAGATGGACTGCAGCAGCGTGGATCCGCAGCGTCCGGAGCCAGCGATAAAAACCGGGCGGTCCGGGGGCGGACCAGAGGAAGCTTTCTTGAACAAAGCACCATGGTATCAAGCGCGTTTGACTTGGTATCCTTTGGGCGGTAATCCGATTCATGGAACCTATCTCCGCTAAAAGCGTGGAGCCGGCCGCAAGCTCTCGCGAGGAGATGCTGCGCAAGTTGCGCGAAAGGATCGTGGGCTTCGCGGCATCTAGAATGCAGAGAGACGCGGCCGAGGACCTGGCGCAGGAAGTGCTGATCCTGCTGCATGAAAAATACGGGCACCTGGACCGGTTGGAAGATCTGCTCCCGCTTTCGCTTCGAATCGTCCGCTTCAAAATGCTGGCTTACCGCAGAAAAGCCCGGCGGCATGGGGAGTACACGCAAGTATCGGTGGATGAAATTCAGACTCCGGATGGCAGTGCCGACGCGCTTACTGCGCTGGAGCACCGGGAGAATCGCGAACGCCTGCTCGCGGCCGTCGCCGCTCTCGGAGAACGGTGCCGTAAGCTGCTGGCATTGAAGCTGGAGGGAAAAAGCTTCGCCGAAATTCAGACAGCCTTGGGCGTGAGTTCGATCAATACGATTTACACCTGGGATTTTCGATGCCGGCAGCAGTTGATCGAAAAAATCGGCGCGGGTCGGGAGAACGCCGGATGACGCAGGACGAAATCCGCAAACTGCTCGGCGGCTACTCCACGAACGCTCTCACGGAAGGCGAGCGTGCCGCGCTTTTTGAAGCAGCGTTGGAAGATCAAGATTTATTTAATGCGCTGCAGAACGAAGACGCTTTGCGCGAGGCGTTGGCCGATCCGGTATCGCTGGCTCAAGTTCGCCAGGCTTTGGCTGAGCCTACGCGCCGGGCTTCATGGACGGGCCGGCCGTGGCTGATCGGCACGGCTGGCGTGGCTCTGGCGTCCGCCATCGTGATCGCGGTCTTGGTCTGGCAAAGAACACCTTCACAACCGGCGCCAGCGATCCAGATCGCGTCCACTCAGAATCCGCAAACCGAAAGCGCACCCAAAGCGATTGAACCCCAGCCGAGTGAACCCAGGGATGCTGTGACGCCGAAGATGAAGCGGAAACCCGCACCTCGCCCATCGCCTCCCGTTGCCGCTGCTACTCCGGCGGGGGCAGTCATGGGGGCTATCGGCGGGGCCATGAACCAAGACGCCGCCGTCAACGCACCTCTTTACAACGGACCTCTACTGCGGACTTCGGTACTGCGCAGCGGACCTTCCGGCGACCGAATTCGTATTGAAGTGGTGAGCCAAGTGACCGGCAATCTGGCGTTGTATCGCATTGACGCCGCGGGTCAATGGCAGCACGTGTTCCCGATGAACGCGCCCGAGATGCCGATAGCGGCAAATACGACGTACCAAATCCCCGATGATCCCATCACATCCACGGGCAATCAGGATAAGCTCAGGCTGGTGATCAACCCCACCGACCCATCGCTTCGAAGCCAGGTTTCCAGCGGCCAATTGTCCGAGCCTCGCGCCGCGGCGGTGCAACAGAAAACGGCTGTGCCCGCCCCGTTGGTGATGGAGATTGCGATTGGGCCAAATTAAGGGGTGGTCTCTAATCGTTCCAGAAGAACGAAAATGCGGCCGGCCGCTTCCGGGTTTCCTCCGAAACGGAGCTCGTTGTAGGCGTTGGTGAAATCGTCCACCAACAGCGAGAGCTCCGGCTCCTGCACCACACGAGCGAATTCGCACGGGGTTAGCCAAGCCGGTTTCTCAATGCCGCGCCGTCCCAATACTTTCAGCATTCGCTGGTACAACAGCGTGGCGTCGGAAGCCTCGGCTCGGCCGCGCTGCACTTTTAACATGCGGCGCCGTGCCGTCCACCAGCGCCACCCGTCGCGCCCCAGAAACTTGGCCAGCACCAAGAGCGCGATCAGACCCAGGGCGACAAAGCCAAAGCGGCGCGCAAAAGCCTTGGCTGCATCTCCAATGCGAGCGGCCCAAATGCGGGGACTTTCGGACCAGCTGACTCCCATGTTCCGCGAAGATTCGCCTACCCGCGAAGCCAACTGCAGCTGCCGGTCCAGGTTGTAGTTCAGCACCCAGTCCTGCCAGAACACGTCGACGGCGTCGGCGTAAAAGCTGAGGCGAGTCCAGGCCGAGAGCCGCTGGGCGTGGGGATCGGGCGGCGTGGGATCAAACGTCACCCATCCGCGGTCCGGCAACCATGCCTCCACCCAGCTGTGCGCGTCGGAACTGCGTATCAATTGCGAACCGCTGATGGGATTGTAGACGCCGCTCTGGAAGCCGGTAACCACGCGCGAGGGAATCTGAAGCATCCGCAACATGACGGCCATCGAAGACGCAAAGTACTCGCAGTGCCCCTTCTTGCGGTGAAAGAGAAAGAACGCCAGCGGATCGGCCGGTTCCGATGGTGGAAGTTCCAGCGTGTATTCGAAGTGGGTACTCAGATAGTTTTCGAGCAACTGCGCTCGCCGGACGGACGACGTTTCACCGGTGACGATGTTTTCCGCCAACTCGCGAATGCGTGGATCGGTGCGCGGCAGTTGCAAATAGGCGCTGCGCTCGGCGGCGGTTAAAGGCTCGATCTCGGCTTCGGTCCTGGCGGACGGCACCTCAACGCGGCTGTACACCTGATAGGCGACGGTTCGCGAGTCGTTGAACTGAGCGCTATAGTTGCCGAAGGGACGGCGGACCACCAGCGAGTCGATTCGCATGTATTGCGGCGTGCCTGCGAAGAACAGCGCGTCCTGAGCCAAATCGTTCAGGTAGACGGCATAGGAGATATAGCGTCCTTTTCCGCGATGCGACGCCTCGTCGCCCAGACGCAGCAGACCGCCACGATCCGGCTGAAGGATCAGACCAGCCGACGGACGATTGAACCAGGCGCGCCCGTTAAACTCCGCCAGCGCCGCGCCGCGCCACTTGAGCGCCAGGGAGCGATCCTCCGGCCGGTCCATCTTGACGTGCATCACCGCGACGCTTTCCTTCTTCACTTCGCCGATTTCGCCCAGCATCACATGATCGGAAAATCCTACGAGATGATAGCGGTGCGACACCAGGTGTTGGAACGCTGCGCGAGCGGTGCGCGGCAGGAAGAAGAACAGGCCGGCCGTGATCACCAGAATCGAAAACGAAACGCACAGAACCACGGCGATCAGCCGCCCGGGTACGCCGGGGCCGGTTTGCCTTACCGACTGCGCGCGTTGCCGCGATTGGCGAATCTCGCTGCTAGCGAAGGTGGCTACGCCGAGCACCAGAAAGAGCAGCAGAAAAATGAAGAAGTTAACGCTGGCCGAGACAATACACGCTGCCAACAGTTCGAGAAATGCGATCACTTTGAGGAACAAATAGTCGCGATTGGTGCGGGCGGTCAAGATCTTCACTACCGCGACAAAAAAGACCAGATGGATGGCCGCTGGAATGAACGCGCCTGAAACAAAGAAATAATCGACGGGATAGAAACCGATGTACGCGATGGTCAGTATGGTTACAACGAACGGGGGCAGTTCAAAACGCACGATGCCCGCCACCATCAGCGCGCGCACGATGAGCGCGGCCGAGGTCAGGAGTAAGGTGGGCGCGTCTAGATAGCCCGAGCCCGCCACGGCCAGGAAGCCGCTGCCGAGCAGCCCCAACAGCGAAAGCTCGAAAAACTTGTCCACTGACGATAGTTCGCCGGCGGAGGTGCGGTCCATAATCCTTATTCTACGTCCGGCCGATTGTTATTATGGAAACCTCAGGAGTATCATTGACCCCAGCGGCCTCCACGTCCGAAGCGCACGTTCCCGATCCCGCCAAGCGGCGGATGGCCATTTTTATCGTGCTGGCCTGCACGCTGCTGGTCGCGACAGCGCAGTATTTGATCAAGCTGGGCGCCAATCACCTGTCGCACGCGGGGCTGGTTGCCACCATGTTCGGAATTTTCACCATTCCGCAATTGTTCGCTGGTTATTGCCTTTATGGCGTCTTTACTGTGCTATTTGTATTCGCGCTGCGCCACGGCGAGTTATCGATTTTGTATCCGCTGATTGCGCTGGGCTACGTATGGGTAACGATTACGGCCGTGGTGGCTTTCCATGAAGTCATGAACCCTCTGAAGCTCGCGGGATTGGCGGTGATTGTCGCGGGCGTCGCGGTACTTGGCTGGGGTGGTGGAAAGTGACTGGCGGGCAAGAGTGACCACTCCCGTTTCATCGATGGTACTGGTCCTGGTTGGAGCCGTGATCGGATCCGTAGGCTCCATCTTTTTGAAGTCGGGCGCCCACGCTTTGAACCGGCATTGGACTAGCTTCGCCTTCAACTGGCGCTTGGCGCTGGGGATTGCAACCTATCTGGTTTCGTCGGTTCTTTTCGTGAAAGGCATGTCGAACGGCGAGTTGTCGGTCTTGTTTCCGCTGGTCTCGGTGGGCTATGTGTGCACGCTGATCTGGTCGCGACTGTTTTTTCACGAAGCGATCACGAAAACTAAACTGGCGGGGGTTGGGTTGATTCTGATCGGCATTACGTGCCTCGGCCTGGGCGGCCGGTAGTCCGATTGGCCACAGATGAACACGGATGAACGCAGATAATTAGCGCTACTTTTCCACTAGCCGGTTGTATTTCTTCAACACCGTGCGCAACCCGTCATGCGGAAGGGCCTCCACTTTGTGTCCGTCGACGCCTACCATCGTCTCCGCACCCACCATCGCGTTGATAATGGCTTCTTCGGTGGCTTGAACCGCTCCTTCGAACACCGGGTCGAGCGAGTCGTTCGGAAGCATGGACACGTTAGTCGCATTGGTTGCGGCGGCTGCGCCTGGATTCACATTGGAGAAGGCGATGAAAATGTCGCCCGATCCGTTGCCCGAGACCGATCCGGTTCGTCCCAGCCCCAGCGTGGCTCGGCGCGCGAGGCGTTTGGCTTGATGAGGCAGCAAAGGGGCATTGGTGGCCAACACGATGATGATGGATCCGGTGTCTTCCTTGTAAGCCGCTCCAAGGCTCGCGAACGGCGGCGGCGTGGTCGCGATTTCCTGGCCCACCGGCAATCCGCCGATGCGCAACTGGCTCCGCCTGCCGCAATTGCATTGCACCAAAACGCCGACGACATAATTCGCGGCACCTACCTTTACCACGCGCGACGACGTTCCGATGCCGCCCTTGAATCCATAGCAAACCATGCCGGTGCCGCCGCCGACGTTGCCTTCGGGAACGGGGCCTGCGTTCGCGCCATCCAGCGCGGCTGCGACGTCGTCGGGCTTCACGTGAAATCCGTTGATGTCATTTAAGAAGCCATCGTAGGTTTCGGCCACGATCGGATAGGTGTAGAAGCCGCCCGGGAACACGTTGGTCCCAGGACCGCGTTTGTTCTTCACCAGCCAGGCGAGATAGGCATCGCGCACCACGCCGACGCTGTGCGTGTTGGTGATGAGCACCGGGCCGTCCAGGAAACCCGATTCCTCCAGCCAATGCGTGCCGGTCATGTCGCCGTTGCCGTTCTGCGAGAAGAAGCCGCCGAAGACCGGATCGTTGGACTGCTTGCCGCGGGGCCAAACCGCCGTCACGCCGGTGCGAATGTTATTTCCAGAGATTAACGTCTGGTGTCCGACCTGGACGCCCGGGACGTCGACGATCGCATTCAGCGGACCGGTGGTCCCTTCCAGGGGAACGCCCAGATCGCGGGCGCGGGGCTTCGTCTGGCCCATCAATGTAATCGTGCTCATGGCAAGAATCGAAATCAGTATCGAATGTGTTAGAACGTCGCGCACAGATCCCCCGATCTAGGCATGTCCGGCCACGAAGCTATCTGCGTTGACCAGATGCCGATGCATTCCCTCAGCGGCTTTTCGCCCCTCGGCGATGGCCCAGACGACTAACGATTGGCCGCGCCGCAGATCGCCCGCGGCAAAAACACCGGGTACGTTGGTAGCGTAGTTAGCGTCCGTGGCGACATTTCCGCGCGCATCCAAAGCCACGCCAAGTTGCTCGACCAAGCCGCTTTTTACCGGACCCGTGAAGCCCATGGCAAGTAAGACGAGATCGGCATCCATGCTGAATTCGGTGCCTGGGATCGGCTCAAACTTCGGCGCGGGGCCTACGCGAATCCCGTGCAGCTTGTTCACGCGCCCATTTTCATCGCCGGTGAAAGAGGTGGTGGCCATGCTCCATTCGCGAACGCCACCCTCTTCGTGCGAGCTCTCCACGCGCAGTTGCAGGGGCCACAACGGCCACGGCGTTTGCGGCGCGCGGTCGTTGGGAGGCATGGGCATAATCTCGAACTGGCGGACCGAGGCGGCTTTCTGGCGATGCGAAGTGCCCAGGCAGTCGGCGCCCGTGTCGCCTCCGCCGATGATGACGACGTTCTTGCCGGTGGCCAGAATCTGTTCAGGAACTTACGTCGCCCTCGCAGACTTTGTTCTGCTGCGGCAGAAACTCCATCGCGAAATGGATACCGTTCAATTCTCGCCCGGGCACCGGCAGATCGCGCGGTTGCTCTGCGCCGCCGGCCAGCAAAATGGCGTCGAAATCCTTTTGCAGAGCGGCTCCAGTGATGGTTTGTCCGACGTGCACGTTGGTCCGAAACTCAACGCCTTCGGCGATCAATTGCTCCAAACGCCGATCCAGCACCCGCTTCTCCATCTTGAACTCGGGGATGCCGTAGCGCAGCAATCCGCCGATGCGGTCGGCTTTTTCGAAAACCGTTACCGCATGCCCGGCGCGATTCAGTTGCTGGGCCGCGGCCAAGCCGGCGGGACCCGATCCCACCACCGCCACTCGTTTGCCGGTGCGCTGCGCGGGTGGCTCCGGCTGAATCCAACCTTCGCGAAAGGCGTGTTCGATGATGGTCTTTTCGATCACCTTAATGGTGACCGGCGATTCGTTGATCCCCAGCACGCAAGCGGCTTCGCAAGGCGCCGGACAAATGCGGCCGGTGAATTCCGGAAAATTATTGGTGGCATGCAACACGCGGATAGCCGCGCGCCAGCGATCCTGATAGACCAGATCGTTCCAATCCGGAATGATGTTGTTCAGCGGGCAGCCGGTATGGCAAAACGGAATGCCGCAATCCATGCAGCGCGCGCCCTGGGTGCGAACCTTGTCCTCGGGAAAATCCTGATAGACCTCGAACCAATCGTTGATACGCTCGGTAACCGGCCGCCGCTCTGGCGCTTCCCTGCTGTATTCGACGAAGCCGCTTATTTTACCCATGCGCGGCCTCTTGCCTGTGGCCCTGCGGTAGCCGACACCACCTGGGAATGATGCGCCGTCTCGGCTTTCGAAGCCTGATATCGGGGGATTCCCATCACGCGTTTATATTCGTGCGGGAACACTTTGACGAACTTCGGCAGCATCTCGCCCCAATTTTCCAAGATCCATTTTCCGCGCGGGCTGGCGGTAGCTTCCACGTGCCTGGCGATCAGATTTTGCAGCGCTTGCATGTCCGCCGGATCGTTGACCGGCTCCAAATCCACGCTGGCCTGATTGCACAGTACGCCGGCAAATTCGCCGGTCTCATCCAGCACGAACGCGATCCCGCCGGTCATGCCAGCGGCGAAATTGCGGCCGGCGCGGCCCAGCACCACCACCAATCCCTTGGTCATGTACTCGCAGCCGTGATCGCCAACCGACTCCACCACTGCGGTCGCGCCCGAATTCCTGACGGCGAAGCGCTCACCCGCCATGCCATTGAAAAATGCTTCGCCCGTGGTCGCGCCATATAGCACCACGTTGCCCACCAGCATGTTCTCTTCCGGAAGGAAGGTGGACGAACGCGGCGGATAAACGATCAGCCGGCCGCCCGAGAGTCCCTTGCCGACGTAATCGTTGGCGTCGCCTTCGAGCGTCAGCGTGACGCCTTTGGCGAGGAACGCTCCGAAGCTCTGTCCGGCCGATCCGTTGAAATGGAACCGGATGGTGTCGTCAGGCAAGCCCGCCGATCCATAGCGCCGCGCGATTTCACCGCTCAGCATGGCTCCAACGGTGCGATGCACATTGCGAATCGGCAACTCGAAGTCCACTCGATCACCCTGTTCCAGAGCGTCTTTGGCATGATCGATGAGCTGGTAGTCCAGCGCTTCTGCCAGGCCGTGATCCTGCGCGATCAGGCAGCGCCGGCCCACCCTACGCGGCACCTGCGGATTATAGAGAATCGCCGAAAAATCGAGACCCCGTGCCTTCCAATGGTCCACTGCTTGCCGCATTTCGATGCGGTCCACCCGGCCGATCATCTCGTCCATGCGTGCGGAAGCCGAGTTTCGACATCCACTGCCGAACTTCTTCGGCGATATAGAAGAAAAAGTTGATGACGTTCTCGGGCGTCCCTTCAAACTTCGCGCGCAGCGCCGGATCCTGCGTCGCGATGCCGACCGGGCAGGTATTCAGGTGGCACTTGCGCATCATGATGCAGCCCATCGCTACTAACGGCGTGGTGGAAAAGCCGAACTCTTCCGCGCCCAGCAGCGCCGCGATGGTGATGTCGCGCCCGGTCTGCAACTTCCCATCGGTCTGCACCCGCACCCGGCTGCGCAGATCGTTCAACACCAGCACCTGCTGCGTTTCAGCGAGCCCCAGCTCCCATGGAATGCCGGCGTGCTTGAGCGAGGTGAGAGGCGACGCGCCCGTTCCACCGTCATGCCCGCTGATCAGTACCACGTCGGCATGCGCCTTGGCCACGCCCGCGGCTACAGTTCCCACACCGACTTCGGCTACCAACTTCACCGAAATTCGCGCGCGCGGATTCACGTTCTTCAAATCGTAGATGAGCTGAGCCAGATCCTCAATCGAATAAATGTCGTGATGCGGCGGCGGCGAAATCAAACCCACGCCCGCAATGGAGTGCCGGACGCGCGCGATGACATCGTCCACTTTGTGACCTGGCAACTGCCCGCCTTCGCCAGGTTTGGCGCCCTGCGCAATCTTGATTTGCAGCTCGTCGGCATTCACCAGGTAATTTGTTGTGACGCCAAACCGGGCCGAGGCCACTTGTTTGATCGCGCTGCGCCGCCAGTCGCCATTGGGATCGCGTGCGAATCGCGCTTCGTCTTCCCCGCCCTCGCCGGTGTTGGATTTCCCGCCGATCCGGTTCATCGCGATGGCCAGCGTTTCATGAGCCTCTTTACTGATGGACCCGAACGACATCGCACCGGTCGCAAAGCGTTTGACAATTTCCGAAGCCGGCTCCACTTCCTCGAGAGGAATCGGTTTGTCGTCTAATTTGAACTTCATCAGCCCGCGCAGCGTGCAAAGCTCGCGGCTCTGGCTGTCCACCAGCGCCGTATACTCCTGGAAAGTCTCAAAGCTCTCCTGGCGCACAGCATGCTGCAGCTTGCTGACGGTCCCGGGATTCAGCAGGTGATATTCGCCGCGCACCCGGTATTGATAGCTGCCGCCGGTATCCAGTTCGGTATCGGCTTCCGACACGCTCTCAAAAGCGTAGTCGTGCTTCATCTTGGCTTCACGCGCCAGCACATCCAGGCCGACGCCTTCGATGCGCGAGGCGGTTCCGGTGAAATAACGGTCTACCAAGCGCCTTGCTCAATCCGATGGCTTCGAAGACTTGCGCGCCGCGATAACTCTGCAGCGTCGAAATGCCCATCTTCGAAAAGACCTTGAGCAATCCTTTGTTGATGGCCTTTTTGTAGTTCTTGAGCGCCGTTTCAAACGTCATGCCGGCGGGCAGATTGCCGCGCGCGGCCTGATCTTCCAAAGTCTCGATGGCCAGATACGGATTCACCGCGCTGGCGCCATAGCCGATCAGCAAGGCAAAATGCATCACTTCACGCGGTTCGCCGGATTCGATGATCAGCGCGGCTTGCGTGCGCGTTCCTTCGCGGACCAGGTAGTGGTGCACTGCCGATAGCGCCAGCAGGCTGGGAATGGGCGCGTATTCTTCGTCCATGCCGCGGTCGGTGAGAATCAGCAGGCTATAGCCGGATCGCACGGCTAGCGACGCACGGCGGCACAGGCCATCCAGCGCGCGTTCCAGTTCCTTTGCGCCGCCCGCAACACGAAACAACATCGGCAGCGTATTAGCCAGCAAATCGCCAGTAGAAACCCGGCGCAGCTTCTCCAAATCGCGATTCGTCAGCAGCGGCTGCTGCAGCTTCAGCGTGTGGCAATGCAGCGGCGTCTCTTCGATGATGTTGCGCTCGTGCCCGATGTAGCTGGTGAGCGACATGACCAGCTCCTCGCGAATCGGATCGATGGCCGGATTGGTCACCTGCGCAAACAACTGCTTAAAGTAGTGGAACAGGGGCTGCGGCTTGTCGGAAAGACAGGCCAGCGGCGTGTCCGTCCCCATGGAGCCGATCGGCTCTTCGCCCTTCTCGGCCATGGGCATCATCAACACGCGCAGATCTTCGTCGGTGTAGCCGAATGCCCGCTGGCGGCTGACGATGCTGCCGAGATCCGACTCGTAGACCCGCGGCGGCTCCGGCAGCTTGTCCAATGTGATCTGATTCGCCTTCAGCCACTCACCGTACGGCTGCCGGCTCCACAAACGCTCCTTCAGTTCCTCGTCCGGAACGATGCGGCCTTCGGTGGTGTCCACCAGCAACATTTTGCCCGGCTGAAGACGCCCTTTGAACTTCACTTCCTCCGGCTTCACCGGGAGCACGCCGGTTTCAGAACCCAGGATCAGCAATCCGTCGTGAGTAACCAGATAACGCGCCGGGACGCAATCCGTTGCGATCCAGTGTGGCGCCGATCGAACGGCCATCGGTGAACGCGATCGCCGCCGGACCATCCCAGGGCTCCATCAACGATGCGTGATATTCGTAGAACGCCTTCTTTTCCGGACGCATGGTGGTGTCGGCGTCCCAGGCTTCCGGAATTAGCATCGCCATCACATGCGGCAAGCTGCGGCCCGCCATGGTCAGCAGTTCCACCGCGTTGTCGATGGACGCGGAATCGCTGCCGCCCGGGGCGATCACCGGCGAAAGCTTCTTCAGATCCTGGCCGAACAAGTCGGATACCAGCACCTTCTCGCGCGCGTGCATCCAGTTGATGTTGCCGCGAATGGTGTTGATTTCGCCGTTGTGGCACAGATAGCGATAGGGGTGCGCCAGCTGCCAGGACGGAAACGTGTTGGTGGAAAAGCGCTGGTGGACCAGACACAGCGCGCTCATGGCGTCCGGGTCGGTCAGTTCCGTGTAGAACTCGGCAATTTGGTGGGCCAGCAGCAGGCCCTTGTAGACGATGGTGCGCGACGACAGCGACGGGATATAAAAGAAGCTCTTGTCGGGAAGATCGGAAGCGGCGATCTCCGATTCAGCTCGCTTGCGGACAATGTAGAGCTTGCGCTCCAATTCGTCCTGTGACATCCCGGACACGCCACCAATGAAGATTTGCTCGATGTAGGGCTGCGATGCGCGCGCAATGCGCCCGATCGCATCCACATCCACCGGCGTATCACGCCAACCCAGAACGGTGAGTCCCTCTTCGCGAGCGATCCGCTCCAAAATGCCTTCGGCCAACAGCCGGTGAGACGGTTCCACTGGCAGGAAAACCATCCCCACGCCATACTCGCCCGCCGGCGGCAGCGTGAAACCCAGGTCTGACACATTCACGAGCGAAAAATTTGTGCGGAATCTGGATCAGAATGCCGGCGCCATCGCCCGTTTCAGGATCGCAGCCGCAGGCGCCGCGATGCGCCAGGTTGATGAGGATTTGAAGACCTTTGGCGATGATGTCGTGCGACTGCACGCCTTGGATATTGACCACGAAACCGATGCCGCAAGCATCGTGCTCGTTCTTCGGATCGTAGAGACCCTGCTCAACGGGGAGTCCGACCATGACCGAGTATAACAGTACTAGGGTTGCCGATCAATATTAGTTTGGCGAAAAATACCGTTGACTTAACATTAGATATTCTAATACAATACTGTTACAGATGGACTTCGATCGCCTCAAGCTTTTCAAAGACATAGCTCAATCGCGCAGTGTTTCCAAGGGTGCGGCGCTGAATGGCATCAGCCAGTCGGCTGTGAGCCAGTACCTTCAGGATCTGGAAGAGCAAATGGGGATATCGCTCCTGGACCGCGGCACGCGTCCGTTGACCATTACCGAAGCCGGGAAGCTCTATCTGGATATGTGCCGTGACATCTTGAATCGCCGGGACGAATTTCAAGTAGCGCTGGATATCCTGAAGGGCCAGGTGGAGGGAACGGTTCGGGTGGCTTCGATTTATTCGGTTGGTCTATCGGAATTGTCCCGGCTCGAGAAAGAGTTCCTGCGGCTCTACCCGCAAGCTCGCATCGAAGTCCAATACCTGCGCCCCGAGAAAGTGTACGAGGCGGTGGTGACCGACCGGGCCGATATCGGGCTGCTCAGTTATCCGGAGCCGACCAAGGAAGTGACTGTGCTGCCCTGGCGGCAGGAGCAAATGGCCATTGCGGCATCGCCCTATCATCCTTTGGCCAAAGATTCAGAAATCAGTCCACAGGATCTGGACGGCGTGGATTTCATCGGGTTCGATGAAGACCTGCCGATCCGGAAAGATATCGACCGGTTTCTCCGCGAACATCACGTGCGCGTGAATGTGACGCTGCATTTCGACAATATCCAGATGATCAAGGAAGCCGTCGCGCATGGTTCGGGCGTCAGCATCATGCCCGCGCGCGTGATGGAAGAAGAGGTAGCGCAAGGACGCATCGTGCCCATTCGGATCGCGGGATACGAGCTGTTTCGCCCCGTTGGCATCGTGCACCGCAGGAAGAAGCGGTTCCATCGCGCGGGACAGGCGCTACTGGAATTGCTGCAGGGATCGCCGATGTCGTTTACGCCGGTTTTGTCCGAAGCCTAAAGTGGTAGACGATGGCGCCAGCCGCTACGGTGAGCACCGCGACTCCGGAAATCGCCGGACGTAGCATGACTCCCAGCACCGTCATCCAAATCCCCACCGCGACGAAAAATGCCGGCAGAAGCGGATACGCGAAACTGACCACGCGCAGTTTTTGCCAACCCGGCCGGCGGCGAAAGACGAAGAGCGAACCCACCGAGAGCACCGCGAAAAAGTTGAGCAGCAGTCCGATGTATAGAAGCAAATTGAGAAACGGGCTGACCGTCATGAGGATCGAACAAACGCCCTGGCATAGGATCGCGATTACGGGCGTGTGCCAGCGCGGATCGACTTTCGCGGCCATGCTGAAGAACGCGCCATTCTTCGCCATGGCGTAATAGACTCGCGGCCCGATGGTCACCTCCGCGTTCACGGTGGCGAGCAACGAGAGAGCCATCGCTGCGCTGAAAATTCCTGCAACCGCGGGTCCGAAAAGATGCTGAGCCGCAAGAGCGCCCACCGCCACCACACCCTTCATTTCATCTAGCGGGACCGCATAGATGAACAACACATTCAAAGCGATGAATAGCGCCGCCACCAGCATAGTCCCATAGGTAAGCGACCACGGCAGAGTTCGAGCCGGGTGCTTTAACTCCTCCGCCACATAGGTGGCGGCGTTCCAACCGCTGTAGGCGACATAAATGTAGAACAAGCTCAGGAAGAATTGCGAGAACACGGGCGTCACGGAAGTGCGTACGGCAGGATGGGAGAAGTTCTCCCAGCTTCCATTGCCGAAAACGAAACCGGCCACGAGGAACGTCAGAATAATCACGATTTTCAAGGACGTCAGCACGTTTTGCACTCGCGAGGTCCGGCGAATCCCCAGGCAGTTTAGGAGGGTGAAGAGCGCGATGATGGCGCTGGCTAGAAGCTGGGGAGCGCCTAACCGGGTGGTGTCCAGTCGGAGCGCGGCATAGAAGTGCCCCAGATAATCCGAGAACGCCAGCGCGGCGGCGGCGATGGGTGCGGAAAATCCCGCAAAGAAAGAAATCCAACCCGTCATGAAGCCCCAGGTGGGACCATAAGCTTCGGTAAGGTAGACGTATTCGCCGCCTGAACTCGGGAAATTCACGCCGAGTTCGGAATAGCAAAACGCCCCAGCCAGCGCGCAAATCGCGCCAACGCCCCACACCAAAAGCACCAGCTTGGCCGATCCTAGTTGGCCTGCCAAGAATCCGCTGGTGGTTAGGATGCCGGTGCCGATCATGTTCGAGATCACCAGCGCGGTGGCGCTAGCGATGCCGAGCTGGCGGAGGAGGGTCATTGCGTCAAAGATTCGAGAAATAGCGCGCGGAAAGCCGCGGCGTCGGCGTCCACGGCAACTTGCGCGTTGGGTTTGCCCGGCGCTGCGATGGTTCTTCCGTCTTCGGGCGGATCTTGCCGAACGTCGATACGGAACGGCACAGTTTTCACTAGCGCCGGCTTCAGCAGCGCGGCAGCGGCCAGAGGATCCCAGGCGTAGAATATCCCGGCATCGATCGTCTCCTGATCCGCTTTCAATACGCCAGCGGCAACACGTCCCAACGGCGATCGCGCTTTCACTTCGAACTCGCGCACGAATTGGGAGCCGATGGGGACTTTGTTGGTCGCATCCAGCCCGATCATTCGAATGGGAACACCCGACTTAAACACAATAGAGGCAGCCAACGGATCCACAAATATGTTCCACTCCGCCGTCGTGTTCTTGGTATGAAACACGCCTCCATCCCCAAGGTTGCCCGGTACTTTGAAGGCTCCGCCCATGATCACGATTTCCCGGATATTGGCTGTGATGGAATGGTCGCGTTCCAGTGCTTCGGCCAAATTGGTCAACGGCCCCAGCGCCAAAATCCGGACCGGCGGTCCCCTTCGCAGGCGCTCCACCAGATAATCGGCTGCGCGCTTCGATTCGGCCGAGCGCAACGCCGTAGGTAGTTCTACTCCAACGAGATCGTCGGCCACTCGACGCCATTCGGCTGGAAATTCGGCCGTTCCGCGCAAGGGTTTATCCCTCCCGGCAAACACCGGGACACGTCCGCGCCCAGCCAGATCCAGGAGCCGCCCCATGTTCCTGGCCCCGGCATCAACGTGCGCCAGCCCGTTGACCACTGTAATGGCATCGATAGTGACACTGGGATGCGAGAGCAGCAGCGCCACGGCCATGAAATCGTCAGATCCCGCGTCGGTGTCGATCAGAATCGGCGTGGTTTGCGCCCAGGCCGTGGACAGCCCGAGCCAGATTAGAAGTAGCAGCTTGGCCACAAGGCCGACAATAACATGCCTACAGTGTCTTGGAGGTCAGAGCTTTGGGATACACCATCACGCCCGATTCGGTGTCATGGAAGATCTTGTACAAAATCTTGTTGGTGGGCAGCTGGCCTTCCAGGTAATCCACGCCCTCGGCAGCGATAATAAAGCTGCTGCGATCGTCCTGGAGAACGAAACGCTTCGCGCGCAGGTACCACAACGCAAACAACAGCCGCTCGCGTGGGAACGCCATAATGTTCTCCATATCGAGCAGCGAGAGCGCGGCATAATCGGGATTCGCGCGCCGCTTGCTATAAAGCAAACACAGTACGCCAATGCGGATCAGAGCCTCCGAATCGATCCCCTCGGCAAACTCCTTACCCAGAAAGATCGGCAGCGGACCGGCCGGATTCACCTCAAACTGCCGGTCGTATTCTTTGCGCTTCACCGGGTCTTTCAGAAGTTGATAGGCCTCGTTGAGCACCCGAAAACGTTCCGCATCCCCTGTTTGCTGATTGTCGGGATGGTACCGCGAGGCGAGAATACGATACACACGATCGATGGTCTCAACCTCCGCCCGGGGGTTGATTTGTAGTAGATCGTAATAGTTGACCGCTGGTTGCAAGCTCATCCTGTCTGTTTATCGGCAGGAACGCCCGCGAATCCAATAGGGCCAGTTACTTAGGTTTTAGCCTATTTGTTGCAGGACCTGCTCCAGCGATTCCACGAAAAAGTACTCGCCCCAGATCACCGACTCATCCACGCCCAGCTCCTTCGGCAGATGATAGACGCCGCCTTTCAGGATGCCTTCCCATTTCTTGTCCTTACGGGCCAAGTGCTGCTCGCAAAGGGTCCGCAGAATGCGAACGGCGGTGGACCAATAATGGTGACCCTTCACCGGATCCTGCAACAGCCGGCAGAGACGCAAAAGGCCTGAAGCGGCGATCGCTGCCGCCGAAGTGTCCAGCAGCCGGCGGCTTTCGGGCGGCGCGTTGAAATCCCAAGGTGGAACGCCGTCGCTATTGCAATGCGTTATGTAATAGTCGGCGCAAGCTTCCGCCGTTTCCAGGAACCTGGGATCGCGGCTGTATTCGTAAGAGAGACTGAACCCGTACAAGGCCCAGCTCAGTCCGCGCGACCAGCACGAATCGCCCCGGTAGCCTTGTTGCGTACTCTGCCGCAAAAATTCGCCGGTTTGAAGATCGAAAATGCCTTCCTGCGCCGTGGATCCGTCGCCCCGGACCAAGACTCTGCGGGTGGTCAGGCAATGGCGCAGCGCGACGTCGCGCAGACGGCGGTCGCCGGTCTCACGCGCGGCATAGAAGATGATTCCGACATTCATCATGATGTCGATGAAGAGGGAATTCTCGCCGACGAACGAACGCAGATACTGGCCGTTCTCCTTGAAACGCAGCGCCTCGGTTTTGCCCGCCGCGATCAAAGCTTCCTTAAGCTTGGGATCGTGCGTCAACCGATGCCAGCGGTAGTAGCTCGACATGAAAATGAAGCCAAGATCGTGGACGTCGCGATCGCTCTGGCGCGGAGCGAGCGGCGTCGTATAGTGCGTGGCCTGCTCCAGCCAAAATTTGTCAGGCGCTCCCGCGGCCAAGTTCCGCTTGTGAAAGATCCACATCATGCCCGGAAGGAACCCGTCGCACCAGCTGGTCCAGGCTTGGCCCTCATGTTTCCAGCGGCCTTCCACGGTGTACATCGGATAGAATCCCGGATGATTTTCAATGAGCTTGCGCACCTGGTGCTGCGCGAACTGGAACGCGTCTTCGAACAGCTGGCGGTCCGTTTCCAGGACAAACTGGATCATGCTCTTTGAATTCTATCAGCCCGCACTGTTACCATCACAGCATGGCGTCAACCAAAATCACGGTGAACAACAATGGATCGATTCGGATCGAAGGCGACTTCAGCATTCAGGACGCCGAAGGCAAAGAATTCGGTTTAGGCGGACGCACGGTGATTTCACTGTGCCGCTGCGGTCAATCCGCGAACAAGCCGTTTTGCGATGGGGGACATAAGATGGCGGGATTCGCGTCGGTCTGTCAGGCGCGGGATCTGCCGGTGAAAGTCTAGTTGCTGGTGCCTGGTTGCTAGTGGCTAGTTGCCGGAACCAAGGTTCGCTCCCGTATGGAACGCTGAAGGCCGTGGAGCATTTTTCCCAGCAACGCAGTTTGCGCTAGTACCTCGTCTGCTTCCAGGTACCGGAATCTGCCAGCGAGCTCGATCTGCGTTTCTAATTCAGCCAGAGATCCAAGAGCGTAAGACAGAAAATGCAGAAATTCCTTCGATGACGTGCGCGCTTGTCCTTCGGCGATGTTTGATGGGATAGAGACCGCCGCTCTCCGCATCTGAGCGGCTAATCCGTAGGTTTCACTTTTAGGAAATTCTGCCGTACAGCGATAGATTGTCTCCACCAAATCCAGCCCCATCCGCCACACTTCCAAGTCGCGAAAGCTCTTAACCATTCGCCCGGTAGTGGTGGAACGTCCGCACTTTTCTCAGCGCCACCAGGCACTGACAACCAGCCACCAGTCACTCTTCACCCAAAATGCAAATATCCTTCAAATTCCGATAATCCTCCCCGAAGTCCAGCCCGTACCCCACCACGAACTCGTCCGGGATCTTGAAGCCGACATAGGAAACGTCCACCGGCCGCAAACGGCGCTCGGGCTTGTCTAACAATGTCGCGATGGCGAGCGATTTCGGGCGGCGCTGCTCCAGCAAGTTCAGCAAATACGTCAGCGTCACGCCGCTGTCCACGATGTCCTCCACAATCAGAACGTGGTGGCCTTCGATGGAGACATCCAGATCCTTGGTGACTCGCACCTGGCCGGAAGAGGTCTTGCCGCGCCCGTAGCTTGAAATGCCCATGAACTCGATGCGCGAAGGAGTCCGGATGCTGCGCGCGAGATCCGCTAGAAATATGAACGCGCCTTTGAGGATCGCGATCAGATAAATGGGCCCCTCAGGATAGTTGGCGCTGATTTCCGCGCCCATCTCTTGCACGCGTCTTTGAATTTGTTCGGCGGGTAGGAAAACGCGCGCAACCAGGGCCATTGGCTAGTCGGCGCTGTGCGGGCGGGGAGCCAACCGGGAGCTGAGGTGAAGGCTTCCGGGGCCGATATGGACGTGGGCTGCGGTAGCCTTGCCTGGAATTGCGTGCGCGAAGGCGTAATAGGGAATATTGTGAAGCCTGAGATACTGGCGCAGCCATATGCCTTCAGGCTGGCTCGGAACAACGGCCACATCCACGCGGCCCCGATGATCGAAGCCCATCGCGCGATGCAACTCGGTGGCGCCTTCTGCGCTGATGGGAAGCGGTTTGGCAAACTTACTCTCGAAAGCCATCTCCAGCGGCGCCAGATCCCGCCATTCGTCGAACACGCCGCTGCCTTCGTAGTGCTCCATGCCCTGCGCGAAAAGATCCGTATCGTCCAGCGTGAGATCGGGAAAGTCCGCGGCTTTGGGAGCTCTCGTAGCCGACGCCGCCATCTCGGCCATGAGCCGCGCGTGCAACCGGGCCAAATCGAGACTGGTCTGGCGCATGGTCAATTCTTCTTCGAGAGGCAGCACGGAAGATTGCGCCCCCAGGCCCGCCGAAACTATTTCCCGCACTCGTTCCAGCCGCGCCTGCTGGCGATCCACGCGCCTCTGGGCGGCGTCGATTATCTCCGTAGTTTCTGCCTCGCTGGCAGCTTTGGCTGTAAAATCGCCGAATAATGTTCGCTCTAGAATCGCTTCGTCGCGGGCATCGGCTAGATCCATTTGAGCCTGCTCCAAACGAATGCGCGGAAGCGCGCCGGCGCCGACCAGGTCGGTGATCTTTTTGAGCTCCTGCTCAGCCAGCATCACGGTTCGATTGGCCCGCACTTCGGCGGCGCTCAGAGGGGTTTCAACCGGTTGAGCGGACAGTGGAGTGACACCCAGCACGCCAAGGGACAATAGGAGCGGCAGTAATTGTCGCATTGGAAATTTCAGTGTACCATGGGGATAGGAGATCATTTTCACGATTCGAGAGCAACGCAATACAGTCGTTCAACCTGCCCCGCTGCTCACCGTTCCTCCGTGGCTCACTGCAGTCCGGGCCGCCGAATCGAAGAAAGCCTTGGACATTCGCGTGCTCGATTTGCGCGAGGTCACGTCCTTCGCCGATTTCTTTGTGATTTGCACGGGAAGTAATCCCAAGCAGATCCAGGCCATCAGCGAAGAGATCGGGCAGGAACTGCAGAAGCGCGGAGAGTACCCTGTGAGCCTGGAAGGGTTCGCGAACGCGGAGTGGATTCTGGCCGATTTCGGCGACTATCTGATCCACGTCTTTTCGCCCAAAGCGCGCGCTTTTTATGAGCTGGAGCGGCTCTGGCGTCACGCCAAAGTGGTCGAAATTCCTCCCGCCGCTTAGGACTTCTGTCCCTTCCCTATCGCTTTGGCGCAGCAGGCCGAGCCGTTCTTGGAGATCACCGGCTCTAGAATTCCCGTAATCTCCTCAAAGATGTAACCGGGCGATCGATCGCCGCGGATCTGATGATACTTGCGGTCCTGATAATAGGCCAGCACCGGCCGCGTCACTTCGTCGTAGGTGCGAATGCGCTCCGTGACCACTTCTTCGCTGTCGTCCTTGCGAGTGATCAACGGCGTGCCGTCGTCATCGCAAATCCCGGGCGTGCGAGGCGGTTGATGCAGCAGGTTATAGATCCGTTTGCACTGCGGGCACTGGCGGCGTGAACTGAGCCGGCCAACCAGCGCATCCATCGGGACATCCAGGTGCAGAACGATGGGCGAATGGAAAGCGCGCTCCGTTAACAGCCCGTCCAGATATTCGGCTTGATCCACCGTGCGAGGGTAGCCGTCCAGCAGGAACCCTTGCGAACAATCCGGCAGTGAGACACGCTGCGCCAGCATCCGGTTGACGAGGTCGTCACCCACCAATCCCCCACTGGCCATGATGGACTTCGCGGCGTTCCCCAGCGCCGAGCCGGCCTTGATTTCCTCGCGCAGCATGTCGCCCGTCGAGATGGCCGGAATGCCCAACCAGTGCGAAATTTTCCCTGACTGCGTGCCTTTGCCGCTACCAGGCGGTCCAAAGAGCAGAAGGACCAAACCACCCTCCGTTCCCGTTCAGATTACTCAAACGCCGACGATGTCAGCTTCCAAGGTCAGCTATTCCCCACGAAAAGACTATCACTATTTCGTTCCATGCGTACCACGCAAGGGCTCGCGCCGCTCTAGTACTATGACCCCACTCTCAAGCCTTCTTACATGCCAACGTCAAGCCGTCCCGGACCGGCAACATGCTCAACCACACGCGGTCATCCCCTTTGAGTTGCGCATTGAAGGTTCGGATGGCGCGAGTGTCTGGATCATCGAAGGATGCGTCGATCACCCGACCATACCAGAGTACATTGTCCACGGCGATCAATCCACCTGGGCGCAACAGCACCAGAGCTCGCTCATAGTAGTTAGCGTAATTCGTCTTGTCGGCATCGATGAAGACGAAATCGAATCGATTTCCTTCGCCACTGGCGATCAGATCGTCGAGCGTGTTCAACGCCTGGCCGATGCGCAGATCAATCTTGCGATCCACCCCAGCCTCTCGCCAATAGCGGCGCGCGACGGCGGTCCATTCTTCGCTAATATCGCAGGCGATGACCCGGCCATCTTCGGGCAGCGCCTGGGCCACCACCAGAGCGCTATAACCGGTGTAGACACCGATCTCAAGGGTGCGCCTGGCGCCGATCAGGTGCATCAATAGCGCCATGAACTGGCCCTGCTCGGCGGAGATTTGACAGCTGGAGGACGGAAGATCGGCGGTCTCATCGCGCAGCCGCCGCAGAAGTTCGGGCTCGCGCAGCGTAACGCTCCGCATGTATTCCCACAACTCATCGCCGATAGTGAGATCTTGCATTGGCATCCCCTCTATTGAACCGTACTTGGGCGCTTTGAGTTAGGTCACTTACCGGTCACTGACCTGGAGTGACCGGCACTTCAGTCACTCCGGGCCGAAGCTCTGGTAGACTTGGGACCGATGCGAAAAGCCTGCTCTTCAGCACCACAATCCGGTGGGTGAGTTCGGCAATTCCAGACCACGTATACAAGTGCTAATCGAAAATCCTCTCAATTCTTCCGCGCTGGCCTTTCCGGTTCTGGAGTGCTTCCACATCGTTGGATTTGCGCTTTCCATCGGAACCATTGCCATCGTGGATTTTTCCCTGCTTGGCATCGGCATGCACCGCCAGACTCCGGCGCAGCTCGCCAAGGACACTTGGCTTTGGACCCTGGGCGGGCTGGTGCTGATGCTCTTTTCCGGCTTGATGTTGTTTTCGTCCGACCCGGACATGTATTATCTCAACTGGCCGTTCGTCATCAAGATGGTTTTCTTCGTATCGGCTATCGTTTTTCACTATACGGTTCACCGCAAGGCCGTCTCTTCGGATACGCCGCCTCCCAACGGGAAGCTGGTGGCCTGCGTGTCCCTTTTCTTATGGAGTGGCGTGATTTTCGGAGGCATCTTCATCGGCTTCGTGTACCCGGGTCTGAGCTTAGGATAGACATCGCATGCTTCTCTCGTTCGTCCAGTGGCTCCAATTCACGGGATTCTTCACCGAACTGCGCGGCTCGTCCTACGTCTATCCGATTGTTTTGTCGCTGCACATGATCGGCATCGCCTTCTTCGGAGGCATGATCCTGATGACGGATCTACGGTTGTTGGGTTTGGTCATGCGCAAACGATCCATTGCGGACGTGGTGAATCAATTCCGTGTCCCGAAGCGCTGGGGCTTGCTGCTGACCATCACATGCGGATTCCTGATGTTCGGTTCCAAGGCGGAAGAGTATTATTACAACGAATTCTTTCGGACCAAATTGATTCTACTCGCAGTAGTCCTTGTCACCGAGTTGGTGTTCTACCGCAGCGTCTATGCAAACCCGGAAGCATTGGATCGAACGCCCAATGCGCCGGTGAACGCCAAGCTGGCGGCCGCGCTTTCACTCCTGCTTTGGATATCCATTGCCTGCTGCGGACGTGGCATCGGCTACATCGAGCCGCCGCTCGACAAGATTCACGCTCAGTTGCTCCCTGCCTCCATTCTTAAAGGAGAGATCGCCGCATGCTTCTTATCCAAACCAACGCCATAGCTGACGCTCTCAACAGCTCCGAGTGGGTTTTCCCGATCGCCGAATGCTTTCACATTACCGCGTTCGCGTGGTCCATCGGCATGATCGCCGCGGTGGATTACAAGCTGCTGGGCTTTGGAATCCAGCACTCCAAACCGTCCGAAGTTTTGCGCGCAACCGCGCCCTGGACGTTACTGGGGCTGGCCGTGGTGCTGCTGTCCGGCCCGCTGCTGTTCCTTTCCGACGCCCGCATGTATCTACACAATCCGTCGTTCGTGTTCAAGATGTATGCGTTGGCGGCGGCCATTCTCTTCAATTACACGATTCATCGCACGGTTGCCAAATCGGACAGTTCCTCCCCAGCGGTTCGCGTGGTGGTCGCGGTCGTTTCTCTTCTCTTGTGGATCAGCGTAGTCTTCGGTGGATTGTTTATCGCGTTCGCGTAAACGTGTTTTGAAAAGAGCCTCTGGAGGCAAATGTGATTCTCGAACTCTTTCAATGGCTGCAAAGTCTGAGCTTCATGACCTTTATCCGGGAATCCGGTTTGGAATATCCGATCGTCATGAGCACGCACCTGACTTGCATCGCGATTTTCGGGGGCTTAATCGTGATCACCGATCTGCGGCTGCTCGGCTGGGCTTTCCAAGACAAGTCCATCGCCGACGTCGTCAACGGGCTGCGCTGGTGGAAGCGCGTCGGCTTCATCATTATGTTCAGCATGGGATTCACACTGTTCGGTTCAAAGGCCGCCGAGTACTATCCCAATCCCTACTTCTGGATGAAGATGTCAGGCTTGACGCTGGTTCTGATTCATGCGATCGTTTTTCGGCCCATGGTCTACAATCATCCCGAGGAATTGGATAAGTCCCCCGTGATTCCTACCCGCGCCAAGGTGGCCGGGGCGCTTTCGCTCATCGTCTGGACTTTCGTTCTTTGCAATGGACGCCTCATCGGGTACTACGAGCCCCCGCAGCAAAAAGGACAGGTGGTTTCAGTCGGCGCCGCTGGCAAGTAGAACGATTCGTTAGTCCTTCTTTGCGAGGCTCGCGGTCTGCACCCCTTTGGTGCTGCCCCAGGCGACGAACGTGTCGCTGCCGTTGTGAAACAGCTTCGGATATCCCAGAGCCATCTTCCCGCCTTTGGCCACTTCGACAACCGGACCGGCGACTCCGGCAGCAGTAACGCGGCGGACCAGCACCTTCGCACCTTCCGGACTCTGCTCCAGCCACGAAACGATCGCGCCGCCTTCTTCATCCAGAGCCATCGACGTGTAGCCGAATGCGTGGCCGGTGCTGAGCAAAACCGGCTTCGTGAAGCTGCTACCGCTGTCATTTGAAAATGCCATCAGCTCGCGAGGCTTATCTTGCGCGCCGGTAAACCACGCCACGGCTACGTGATCGCCCTTGGCTTGTACCGCTGCAGCATTGGTCGGGCACGCGTTGATTTCCCAGCCATCGGCGTTCACGATTTTAGGCGCCGACCATTTCCCATTTTCCAGGCGAGTAACCGCGATGTCGCGAATGTCTTCTTTGCTGTGGGCGCGAAATGCCAGCAGCAAGCCCTTCGAAGTCTTCGCCACGGCCGTCGGGCAGCAGCCGCAAACATCGCCGTTGATCGTCTCTTCCCGAACCTCTTTGCCTGCGGCGTCCACGATGGTTCGCTTCAGCGCTACCGGAGCGTCCTCGCCCTTCAGAGCCTCCAGCCAGAAGATCGACCCGGTACCGTCCGGATTCGCGATCATCGAAGCCAAGCCATGCTGAACTGGGCTTCGATCATGATGGGCCTGCAGGGGCGCGGTCCAATGCGCACCGTCGGTAGACGAAGAAACGAAAACATACTCTGCGTCGCTATCGCCGCCCGGCGATTCCACCCAGTGAGCGAACCAATGTCCGCCAGGGAGCGCCAGCACCTCGGGCATCTCGGCGGGGTGATGGAAGAAATGTCGATTGCCCGCGATGGTGATCGCGGGCGACCAGGTTGCACCGTGCCGGACCGCATAGCGTAGCGCGAAAGCACCCCCTTGCGACGGCTCGATCCAACTGAAGACGGCAGATTCGTCAGTCGCGACTGACCAATTCGGCTGGAGGCTCCCAGGTCCCGCCGGGTTCGCCAGAGGCGTCGAAGTAAACGTTTGGCTGAATGCCGGGAGCGCCAACAAGGCGCCAAGAAATACAGAGTGAATCTTCACGAGAGTTGCTCCTCTTCTGCGCAAGCGTAACATGCCGCACGCGAATCCAGCCTCCCCTAACGGTCAAGTGCTGGTCACTGACCGGTAACCAACCGGATTCCCTGAGGGCTTGGCTCGCTATCTTGTTGGAACTACAGGCCCCCATCGGTCACTGACTGCGCCCCCAGGGTCATTGACCGGGAGTTGACCTTGTATTGGTCGTGATCGGGGCATACCCGTGCTAGTCTCGCTCCAGATTCAAGCCAGATCCAAGAAGGACCGGTTTTCATATGCAATGCAAGCTGGCGATTTTAGTCCCTGGGGGCCTGCTGCTGTTGGCGGCGGCCCCGATTTTTGGCCATCACTCGGTTTCGGCCGAGTTTGACGTGAATCGGCAACTCACCTACGCCGGTGTGGTTACCCGCGTGGAATGGAGCAACCCCCATATCTACTTCTATGTCGACGTCAAGGACGCCAACCAGAAGGTGACGAATTGGGCATTTGAAGGCGCCGGGCCCAATAGCCTGGCCAGGCTCGGATGGATGAGGGATTCGCTGAAGGTCGGCGATCGCGTCACGGTTTTAGCCTTTCCCGCTAGGGATGGAGCGGCGGTGGCGTCCGCGCGAGAAGTCAGGTTAGGGAACGGACGAAAAGTGCTGGCAGGGATGCCCTCGGAGTCCAGTCCTCGGCCTTGAGCGGAGACATCAAAGACATTGGCGAAAAACGCCGAAAGAGACAGTGTTGCCGAAAAGAATAGTTCGCCTGAAAACGTCTAGGATCGCGGTTCAAACCGCGGGCATTTTCTTGATCGCCGGCGCGATGGTTTGGGGAGCCGTAACAGGAAGCATTTCTGGAACCGTAACCGATCCGACTGGCGCCGTGATTCCTGCTGCGTCGGTCACCGTAACAAACATCGCCCAGGGGGTGAAGACCGTGGCTATGACGGACGCGAAAGGCGTCTATACCTTCCCAAGCCTGCCGGTGGCCACTTATAACCTTCTGGTCGAGGCACCGGGGTTCAAATCCAAAACCCGGGACATGATCAAGGTCGACCTGGACAGCGTTCAAGACTTTAGTTTCGCGTTGGAAGTACAGGAGAAGGTGGAAGAGGTTACTGTATCGGAAAGCGCGGCGCGCGTGGAAACCGAGAGCACTCAGGTCGGCGAAGTAGTCACCACCCGTCAGATGACGGCCATCGCCTTGAATGGGCGCAGTTACACCGACCTCCTGGCATTGCAGCCCGGCATCGTACCGATGTCGACTCAGTTGCCGGATTCGGTTGTGATGGCGGGCTCGACGGTGGCGATCTCACCTTCGGGCACGTTAAATCCAGGCAATCAATCCATCGCCGGACAGAGAGAATCCGACAATGGCTTTCTAGTGAACGGAGCGGACGTGAAGGAATTGCAAAACGGCGGCACGCTCATCATTCCCAATATCGATTCGCTCGAAGAATTTCGCGTTCTCACCAATAACTTCGACGCGCAATACGGCAATTATGGGGGCGGTATCGTGAATGCCGTGACGAAGGCCGGATCCAACGCCTTCCATGGTACCGGCTTTGAGTTCTTGCGAAACACCGTTCTAGACGCGCGCGATTTCTTTTCTCCCGACCGGGACGTGTTCCGGCAGAATCAATTTGGCGGGACATTCGGCGGACCGATCAAGAAAAATAAGGTCTTTTTCTTCGGCGACTACCAGGGCACCCGTTCAACTCAGGGACATCAGCTCAGGCTTAATCTCAGTGCCCTCCCTGGCGGATCGGACGGGGAATCTTTCCGATCTGGCCAGTTCGCTCGGCGGCGTGGTTAGCGGTCCGTATCTTGCCAACCTGCTGGCCGGAAAACTGGGTTACAACGTCATTTCGGGTGAGCCGTATTACACACCTGGATGCACTAGCAGTACATGCGTATTTCCGAATGCAATCATTCCGCAGTCTGTCTGGTCGGCTCCCGCCAAGAACCTGCTGCAGTACATACCCACACCGAATGATGGTTCATCCACGTTTACAACTGGCGCCGAGTCCCAAGTTGTGCGCGACGATAAGGGCAGCTTCCGCGTGGACGCCAATACAGAGCGATTCGGCCTGCTGACAGCCTACTACTTCATAGATGATTACAGCCTCAACAACCCCTATCCGACGGGGCAAGGTGGCGCCAGCGTGCCTGGTTTTAATGCCCTGAACTACGGGCGGGGACAGCTCATTACAGTTGGCGATACCAAGACCTTCGGATCTACCGCGGTGAATGAGGTCCGCCTCAGCTTCATGCGCAGCGCGAATACGGTAGGGCAACCGCAGGGAGGCGTGGGGCCGAGTCTCGCTTCCCAAGGTTTCGTGACAGGTGTTGGAACCCCTGGCATCGTGCCTCTGCTGCCAAAAATCGAAGGCGTGGAGAACGTGATTTTTAACTCGTTCGTAATGGGGGTGCCGATCACGAATCTGGCGCAGTGGAACAACACGTTCGGCCTGGCGGACAGTTTTTCCAAAGTTCTCGGAAGTCATAGCTTGAAATTTGGTTTCCAAGGCAGTTACGAACAGATCAACGTAGATCCTAACCCAACGGCCAACGGTTCTTTCCTGTTCGCGGGCACAGAAACGGGCCTGGACTTCGCGGACTTCCTGATTGGCGTGGATAGCAACTATAACCAGGCGCAATCCGGGGCATTTTATGAGCGGCATAAGTACTGGGCGCTCTTCGCCCAGGATAGCTGGAAGATTCGCCCCAACCTCACGCTGAACTACGGCCTGCGAATGGACTGGATGCAATACTGGTATGAAAAGTACAACCAGTTTCCGACGTTTGCCTTGGGCCAACAGTCGCAGGTCTTTCCGCAGGCTCCCCTCGGCGTGGTTTACCCCACTGACAACGGAGTTTTACGAACCATCGCCCCCAGCGGCTATAAGTTTGCGCCGCGTATCGGTATCGCGTGGTCGCCGTCCAAATCCGACGGGTTTCTGGGCAAGATCCTCGGCGGACCGGGCAAAACGAGCATCCGGGCGGGTTATGGGATGTTTTATTCGATCGTACCGGGAGCGTCTCTGGCTTACAACCTGCCGCAACCTCCTTACGGCTTGAGCTACACGAGTCCTGCTCCGTCTCTGTTCGATCAGCCATACCGGACTGCGGCGGACGGATTGTTTGCCGGAAATCCATTCCCCTTCGCAGTCCCGCCACTGAATACGACCAAATCGAATCCGGATCCTAATCAGAGTTTTGACGCATTCCTGCCGATCAACGGCGCCACCGGTCCGAATCCGAATAACACCCTTCCTTATAACGAACAGTATTTCTTTTCCGTCGAAAGGGAGCTCCATGAAGGGACGGTCCTGAACGTTTCCTATGTCGGTTCTCAGGCACACCACTTGCTGCTCACTTATTCGGTCAACCCAGGCAATCCCGCGCTGTGTCTCGCCTTGAGCACTCCTCAATCGGTGGCTCCAGGTTCGGCGACTTGCGGTCCCTTCGGAGAGTCCGGAACATACACTAGCGCGTCAGGCGTGGTCTACAACGGAACGCGTGGACCGTTCGGAGCGGCTTTGGGCAATGACGATTTCGAAGGAAGTTTCGGCAACTCCAGTTATAACTCCCTCCAGGTATCCGTGCGCCACCAATCGAGGGATCTTGTTGTCCAACTTGGATATACCTACAGCAAGTCCATCGACGAAGCTTCGGCGTTGGGCGATACGGCAGATCCATTCGACTTCGAGCGATACCGTGGCCTTTCGGCTTGGGATTTAAGGCACAATTTCGTGATCAGCTACGACTATCGGCTGCCGTTCGATCGATTGACCAAGAGGTGGCCCCTCCTGACCCACGGCTGGGACCTTACCGGCATCACGCGCGCTAGCACCGGTTTTCCGGTAACACTCAAAAGTAACGACGATAATTCCTTGCAGGGCAGTATTCCGAACGGCGTAAACAATTACAGCCTCGACATTGGCCAATATACCGGAGCACCGCTCAATTTGAATGGCAACCCCCGAAACGCCCTTCCGTATTTCAATCCGGAAGCCTTCACCCAGGCCCCGCTGGGCAGCCTAGGAAATGCTGCGCGACGGTCATTCTATGGGCCCGGCGCCCTGAATTTCAATATCTCCTTGCTCAAGGATTTCAACCTTACGGAATCCAAACTCCTGCAACTGCGCATCGAGAGCTTCAATACGTTTAATCACACTCAATTCTTTGGGCCGGGCGCTGTGCAGGGCAATATCGATAGTCCGTTATTCGGTCAGGTGGTGAAAACGGCCGACGCGCGCGTTATGCAGGTAGCGCTCAAACTCTCGTTCTGAGAGCCATGCGGGAGGAACGCGTGTCCATGTCTCCGGCTTCAACGACGCCTAATCGCTATGGGAGTGGGAAGATCGCAACACAGATCACAGCCGTTTTGTCGCTGTTCGTTGTATCTTCGACGGCCGTCTGGGCCGCCGTGGGCGGCGCGCTTTCGGGAGCTGTAACTGTAGCGAATGGAGCCGCGGTAGCGGGAGCTCGCGTGGTCGCGGTGAGCGCCACCCAGGGTCTACAGACGAAAACCAGCACCGACGCAAAAGGCGCTTACCGCTTCCCGGCATTGGCCGTGGGCCAATACGATCTCAAGGTGGATGCTCCCGGTTATAAGCCGTCCGTCCGCCGGGTCGTGATCCACGTCGACGATAAGGTGCGCCTGGACATTGTATTGGAGCCCGAGTCGAATAAATGAAAATTGCGTGCATGCTATTTCCCTTCGTGGCCAAATCGCGCCGGGCCCCGTCTCATGCGGGCGGTGGCGAAATTCCGCTTCTGAACTGGCGTTCGCTTAACACATAATGCCTGGCGATCGCCCCATCGTCCGCTTGTTGGCGCTCGTCGTGCTGCTGGCCATCTGCACCCAGATGGCGGTGTGCATGGCGTCGGATTGCACCGAAGACATCGCAAGTTCGAGTGCGCCAGCCGGATCGGACTGCAGTTGCCATGACTGCGGTTGCTGTTCTCTGCATGTCGGGTTCCCGCCTGAAGTTCATCACTTAACTGTCACCCTCATCGAACGAGTTAGTCCGGCTCCTGCTCCGCGCATTTTCGAAAAGCCCCGTCCTCGCCTCGATCACCCTCCCCGCTCCTAGGCCGCAACTTACCAACTTCGAGTTCGCAGCCTTAGGAGATTCCAATGTTTGGTTGGCGATGGCTATTATTGTGCCTGCCCGTCGTTGTTTACGCGCAGGATCCGTTTGAAATTCAAGTGTTTGAGTATGAGCCGCTTCCGCTCGGTGCGTACACCTACGAATCGCACATCAACTATGTGTTCGGTGGAACCAGCAAGTACGACGGTCCTGTTGCCCCGGAGCAAAATCAGTTGCACTTCAGCTCGGAATGGACCGCAGGTCTCAACAATGAAATCCGCGCCGGCTTCGTCATACTGACCGCTGCGGTGCCCGGCCTCGGAATCCAATACGCGGGCTTTCGAGTTTTGCCGCACTTCTATGCGCCGCGAAGCTGGGGACTGCCCGTGAATCTAGGAATCGTGGCGGAGTTTTCTTTCGAGCGCCCTCTGTTCGACCAGGACACCCGGCAAGTGGAGCTTCGCGGAATCATCGAAAAACACATCGGGCGCTTGCAATTAGACGGCAACCTCGTTTTCGAGCGAGCACTTCATGGACCCGGCACTCATGATGGCTGGGCATTCGAGCCTTCCGCCCGGATTGGCTGGCAAGCTTGGCGATCTCTGACGCCGAGCATCGAGTATTACGGCTCGCCAAGTCAGCAATTCCACATGCTATTTCCGGGCGCGGATTGGAAGATCGGCGAGCACTTGACTTGGAGCTTCGGTGTGGGGCTCGGCACGACAGGAACAGGCAGCCAGGTAATCCTCAAGTCACGCGTCGAATTCGAATTCGGCCGGAAGCATCCTTGAAATAAATCCCTCTAGAATCAGTGGTTTACGATGGTGAGTGACCGGTCACTGACCCCATCATGACTGCCCCATCGAAGAGTTTGCCAGTGTTCAATGCTAAGCTCCGTTCTTGAGTAAACATGTTTAACAAGAGATGGAAGATCCTCTGGACTGCACCGCTAGCCTTCGCCGGACTTTGCCACGCGCAAGCGCCGCAGCCTTATGCCAACCTCGCGCAATTGATGCGGGGCATTTTGTTTCCCAGCTCGAACGTGATTTTTGCCGCTCAAAACGAGAATCCGGCCGACGTGAAACCGGCCAAGGATCCTTCCATGGCGACCGATCCGCTGGCCGGCGCCTACGGAAAATGGGTCGCTGTGGAAAACAGCGCATTGGCTCTTTCCGAGGCTGCCAATCTGCTCATGATTCCGGGACGCAAATGCGCCAATGGCCTCCCTGTCCCGATAAGCAACCCGGATTGGGCGAAGTTCGTCCAGGGGCTGCGGGAAGCGGGCGTGGCAGCATATAAAGCCGCTCAATCGAAAAACCAGGACAACATCCTGACGGCCTCCGACGTGATGACCACGGCCTGCTCCAACTGCCATGACAAGTGGCGTGAGAAACCGAACCTGGCCGACCGATGCAAATAAAAAGCTCACACATCCGGATCGCGGCGTTCGTCGTCATCACGCTGATCCTGGCCGCACTGATCTTTCCGATTGCCGCCAGCGCCCACAACGTGTCCAAGCGCGATGCTTCGTTCGTTCAATCGAACCAGGGCACTGCGATCGCGGCCTTCGTTTACTTGGGCGCCAAACACATGGTGACCGGGTACGACCACATCGCGTTCCTGGTGGGCGTGATCTTTTTCCTATACCGGCCGAAAGACATCGTTCAGTACGTCAGTCTCTTCACCCTGGGGCACAGTATTACTCTGCTGGGCGGCGTGCTCGGCGGAGTTCACGCCAACCCCTACATGATCGACGCGGTCATTGGCCTCTCGGTGGTCTACAAGGCTTTCGACAACATGGACGGCTTCCGGCGATTCCTGGGATTTGAGCCCAACACCAAGATCGCGGTGTTCATCTTCGGCCTGTTCCATGGATTCGGCTTGGCGACCAAGCTCCAGGAGCTGGACTTGTCGAAAAACGGGCTGATCACCAATATCATCTCCTTCAATGTCGGGGTGGAAATCGGTCAGGTGCTGGCGTTGACCGCCGTGCTGATCGTGCTCAGCGCGTGGCGCACGCAGAGCGGATTTCTCCGGCAGGCCTTTGCGGCTAACGCCGTGCTGATGACGGTTGGATTCATTCTGGTTGGGTACCAAATCACCGGGTATTTCGTATGAACGAACAACAGGATTTGCAGCAAGTTGAAGCGCCTTCCAAAGCAGCCATCGCCAAGGCGACCGGCATCGCATTGCTGGCCGCGTTGGTGATTCTCTTTGTCGCCGTGCTGCCCGCCGAATATGGCATCGATCCGTTGAAGACCGGCCGGGCCCTTCACTTGACCGACCTGGCGAAAGCCACCGAATCTAAACCCGAGCCGAAACCCGCCGTTGGTGCTCGTCCCGTAGCCGCGCCGGCCGGTATTTACACCGCGCAACCCGGGATTTTCAAAACCGACAGCGAGGATCTTTCGCTGATGCCCGGCGAAGGCGTCGAAATCAAATATCACATGCAGAAAGGCGCGGGGATGGTTTACTCGTGGAAAGCGGACGGCCCTGTAGCATTTGAGTTCCACGGCGAACCTGATATTAAGCCCAACAAAGAGTATTTTGAAAGTTACGAGCTCAACGACAAGGTCGGTGCGGATCACTCCCACGGATCGTTCACTGCGCCCTCCACCGGGATCCACGGTTGGTTCTGGGAAAATAAAGGGAAGAAGGAAGTGCAGATTCATCTGGTCACCGCCGGATTCTACGCTAACGCCAAGATGCTGGCAGGCGATGAGAAACTGGATCTGACCATCCAAGATGCAAAGTGAATCGAACGCAATTGCCGACCTGCTGAATAATACCGAATGGGGCTTCGCAATAGCGGAGTGTTTTCACATCGTCTTTTTTGCGGTGGCCGTCGGGACCATCATGATCGTGGACCTGCGTCTCCTGGGACTCGCGTTCCCTCGCACAACTTCCGCCAAACTACAGCGAGACACTTGGGCTTATACGTTGGTCGGCTTGGTGGTGACCGTTTTTGCCGGAATGGCGCTGTTTTTGTCAGCCCCGCGCATGTATTCCTTGAGCGGCTGGTTCCAGTTCAAGGCAATTGCACTGCTTCTGGCGATCGTCTATCACTACACCGTGCACTACAAGGTGGCTTCGTCGTCGCCGTCCCCAGGCGTGGGCGTCGTGGTGGGAGCCATCTCTGTATTGCTGTGGGTCTCGGTGGTCACGGGCGGCCTCTTCGTCGGGCTCCTTGCGTAATATCCAATGTCGCTCTATTCCATCTTTGAATCCATTCAAAGCACTAGCCTGATGACCGGGGTTGAGCAAACGCCGTGGGTCTATCCCATCATCATGGCCATACATTTGAGCTGCATCGCCGTATTCGGTGGCATGATCCTGATGACCGATCTGCGCCTGCTCGGCTTAGCCTTGCGCGATCAGAGCATAGCGGAAGTCATAGGGGGCCTGCGCCCCTTCAAGCGCATTGGCTTTGTGATTATGGTCACCTGCGGGCTCTTGATGGCTGGCTCGGAGGCGCCGACCTATTATCCCAATCCGTATTTCTGGACCAAGATGACGCTGCTGTTGTTCGTCGGGGTTCATGCTCTCGTTTTTAAGCCCACCGTGTACGACCATCCTGAGGAATTGGACAAGTCTCCAGTGTTACCCACACGCGCGAAGGCCGCCGCCGTGCTTTCGCTGATCTTGTGGGTGAGTATACCGATATGCGGGCGGCTGATCGGATACTACGAGCCCAACGAAGGGAAGGCCCCGCAAACCGTCACAAATCACGACGCCAAGTAACTCGGAGGAGGAAATCTGGCGGAAGCTAGTGGGATTCGAACCCACCCGCGACACAAAGTGCCGCACACTGGTTTTGAAGACCAGGCCCAGCACCAGCCAAGACTAGCTTCCAGCCGTGATTCTATCATCCAGCCTCCCCCGCGCCCTCACGAATCGGCACGTAACTGTTAGACTTTGTTTTTGGATACTCGATCGAAAATTATCCCGCTCCATGAACTCCCAGAGCGGCTCGAAGATCATCCCGCGCAAGATCATCCCACGCAATGGATATCCGGCCACTTCGATCCGCTGCTCGCCGAGCATGTTGTGCGTCTTGAGCGCGCGCGCCGGCCCGGCAGCTTGCTGGTAGTGGAAGTCACTAATCCCGCCCAGCCACTGCTCTCCCAGCGCGCCCGCGCCGAGCTGGTGGCGGCTTTGTCCATGGTGGATTATGTCGTCCTGGGCGCTGAACAACCGGCGGCCGACGCGGATGTGACCCAGCGCTTCATCGATCATGTGCTCGATCGCCATCGCCAGGAAACTACGCGATGAACGGGCCGCGCATCTTGGTAGTCCGCTTAGGCTCCATGGGCGACGTCATCGCCGCGCTCCCCGCTGTCGCCAGCCTGAAACACAGCATTCCGCATTCCAGGATCACCTGGGTCATCGATCCCAAGTGGAGCCTGTTGCTCGAAGGCAACCCGTATGTCGATTCGGTAGTGCATCTGGACCGGCGAACGTTCACCGGATTGCGGCAGGCGTGGCATGAGTTGCGCGCCGAACGGTTCGATTTCGCCGTCGATTTTCAGGGACTGGTGAAGTCGGCTCTGGTGGCCACTCTGGCCCGCCCCGAGCGCATTTTCGGATTCAATGCCGCTTACGCGCGCGAATCGCCGGCGTCCTGGTTCTATTCCACCAAAGTCCCCATCCGTTCGTATCATGCCGTGGACCGCAACCTTGATCTCGCGGCCGCCGCCGGTGCTTCCAACATTCTGCGCACCTTTCCGCTGCCGCCGGGGGTGCCGGAAGCGGAACTTCCGGAGGACGATTTCGTGCTCGCGAGTCCGCTAGCCGGCTGGGGCGCCAAGCAGTGGCCGCTGGAATTCTATTCGCATCTGGCGCAGCGCTTGCGCAGTGAGTGCGGGATGCCGTTGGTGGTGGACGCGCCTTATCCGCTGGGCATCGAATCCACCGACACGCATGTCTCCACTTTGCCTGGATTGATCCACGCCACCCGGCGAGCCACCGCAGTCGTCGGGCTCGACAGCGGTCCTCTGCATCTTGCGGCCGCGCTCGGCAAGCCCGGCGTCGCTATTTATGGACCCACCGATCCCGCGCGCCACGGTCCCTACGGCGGGACCATCGAAGTGCTGCGCAGCCCGGTCGCGGCCACCACCTATCGCCGGACGCAGGATCCAGACCCCAGCATGCTGCGAGATCACGCCCGACCGGGTGTTTGAAGCGCTGGCTCCCATTCTTGCCGCGCACAAGGACCGCTAATCCGGCGCGTCATGAGTGTTTTTCCGAAGCCCTACGCGGATCTCGTCGCCCGCCTGCGCGTCACCTGCGGCTTCATTATGGTCGCCGCCTTCGCCTGGTTTTCGCACCCGGATGCGCAGTCCCTGGCGGTCGGACTTCCGGTGTCCCTCCTCGGACTGCTCCTGCGCGCCTGGGCCACCGGCCACGTGGAAAAAAATATCCGCCTCGCCGAAAGCGGTCCTTACGCCTACCTGCGCAATCCCCTATACGTCGGAACTCTGCTGGTGGCGGCGGGATTCGCCATCGCCTCGCGCCGTTGGCCGCTCGCCGTCCTGTTCGCAGCCGTCTTCCTTTTGATTTACCTGCCCGCGATCGAACTGGAGGAGCAGCACCTGCGAAAACTGTTCCCGAGTTTCGCCGCCTATGCGCAACGCGTCCCGGCGCTGTGGCCGACGCTCTCGCCAGTCAAAAGCGACCAGCGTTTTCGTTGGGACTTGTACCTTCGCAATCGCGAGTATCAAGCCCTCATCGGCTTTACCCTGGGCGTCGCGTTGCTCGCGGCCAAGGTGCTAGTACCTTGGTTTCGATGAAAGCCCCGCGTTGCCTGTATCCTGGTACATATGTGTGGAATTGTCGGCTATATCGGGAACCGGAGAGCTGTCCCCATCATCCTGGATGGCCTGCGCCGGCTGGAGTATCGCGGTTACGATTCGGCCGGCATCGCGGTTCTCAACGGCGATAATCATCTCGCGGTGCGCCGCGCTTCCGGCAAACTGCGCAATCTCGAAGACGCTCTCCGGGCCAATCCACTCGACGGACCCTACGGCATCGGCCACACGCGCTGGGCAACGCACGGGCGTCCCACCGAAGAGAACGCGCACCCGCATCGCGATTGCACCGGCGATATCGTCGTCGTCCACAACGGCATCATCGAAAACTACCTCACGCTAAAGCACCAGCTCCAGCTGGAAGGCCACAAGTTCGTCACCGAGACCGACACCGAAGTGATCGCGCACCTGGTGGAGAAATACAACGAGGGCAATCTGGAAGATGCCGTTCGCCGCGCCGTGCGCGAGCTCACCGGCGTATTCGCGCTCAGCGTGATCGCCAGTTCCGATCCCAACAAAATCGTCGCCGCCCGCATGGGCCCGCCGGTGGTGATCGGCCTGGGCGATGGCGAATATTTCGTCGCCTCCGATGTGCCCGCCATCCTGAGCCACACGCGCGACATGTTTTTCCTGGGCGACGGCGATATCGCCGTGCTCACTCCCGACGGCGTGCATCTCACCGATTTCAACGGCCGCCCCATCAAGCGCCAGGTCACGCACATCCTGTGGGACCCCATCATGGCGGAAAAAGGCGGCTACAAGCATTTCATGCTCAAGGAAATCTTTGAGCAGCCGCGCGCGGTGCGCGACACGATGCTCGGCCGCGTGGGTCAAGAAACCGGCCGCGTGTTCCTGGACGAAATGGACATCAGCCCCAAAGCCTTCCGCGAATTCCAGTCCATCAAGATCATCGCCTGCGGAACCAGCTGGCACGCAGCGCTGGCCGGCAAATTCATGATCGAGAAGCTGGCGCGCATTCCGGTGGAAGTGGATTATGGCAGCGAATTCCGCTACCGCGATCCGATCATTTCGAAAGACATGCTGACGGTGGTGATTTCGCAATCCGGCGAAACCGCCGACACGCTGGCCGCGCAGCGCGAAGCCAAGCAGCACGGCTCCAAAACATTGGCCATCTGCAATGTAGTGGGATCCATGATCACCCGCGAGGCTTCCGGCACCCTGATGACGCATGCCGGTCCGGAAATTGGCGTGGCTTCCACCAAAGCGTTCACGTCGCAGCTTACCGCGCTCTTCATCCTGGCCATGTATCTTGGGCCAGGTGCGCGAAACTCTCGGCTCTGAGGAATCCAACAAGCTGGTTCAGGAACTGGTGCGATTGCCCGGCAAGCTCGAAACCATTCTGAGCCACGATTCCATCTATGATGAGCTGGTGAAGAAGCTGTTCCGTTCTACCGATTTCCTGTTCCTCGGCCGCGGTATCCATTTTCCGATGGCGCTGGAAGGCGCGCTCAAGCTGAAGGAAATTTCCTATATCCACGCCGAGGGCTATCCGGCGGGCGAGATGAAGCACGGGCCTAACGCGCTGATCGACGAAAATCTTCCGGTCGTCATCATCGCCACGCGCGATCCGGAGAGCGACGACAGCCGCGTTCGCTACGAGAAGACGCTTTCCAATATTCAGGAAGTGAAGGCGCGCGAAGGCATCGTGGTCGCCGTGGTGTGCGAGCAGGACGCCGAGGAAGTCGGCAAGATCGCCGACTACACAATTACGGTTCCAGCCACCACCGAACTGCTGCTCCCGATCCTCGAGATCGTTCCGTTGCAACTGCTCGCGTATCACATCGCGGTACGCCGGGGTTGCGACGTGGATCAGCCGCGCAATCTCGCCAAAAGCGTGACCGTGGAATAAGAGCATCGAGTGAACCAATTCACTCACCAGATTCACATCTCGACTCACGGCAAAGGCCTCTACGATTTCACTCGCGAAATCGAGTCCTGGTTCCGTAGCCACGCGACGGAAACGGGCCTCCTCACCGTCTTCTGCCAACACACCTCCGCGTCGCTGGTGATTCAAGAAAACGCCGATCCCGATGTCGTCGCCGATCTGGCCGATTTCCTCAACCGCCTGGTTCCGGAAGACACTCGGTTATACCGGCACACCGCTGAGGGTCCCGACGACATGACCTCGCATATCCGGTCCGCGCTCACGCAAACGCAACTGTCGATCCCGATCTTATAAAGGCAGACTGGCGCTGGGAACCTGGCAGGGCGTTTACTTGTTTGAGCATCGCGTCCGGCCGCACCGGCGCAGCGTGATACTTCACTTGCTCACCGATTAAGCTCTATCCGCGTTTCGAAACGTATCGGCAGCTCGGAACGCCGGCGAACCCGCAGCATCGGCGCGGGATATTTTTCGCCATACATTGTGGATCGCCAGCTTTCGGCAAGTTCGGCGTCTTCCGGCAAAATCAACTTCGCGCGCTCCTCCGCCGACCCAAGATGCCAAAGCTGTTCCACATCGTGCGGCCCCGCGAGCCCGCTGACATCATCGGTGATCACAAACACGTCCGGCTTCCGGAACTCGACGCGCCGTCGATGCGTGAACCCGTCGTACCTGCATTCGGCTTCCAAAATGTCGCGCTCGCCATTGGTCTGCCAGTCCAGAATCTCCACCTTCGGCCTCCCGATCCATCCGAAAGGCCCGCCCAGCGCGGCTTGATTGCGCCCGTCGATCACGATGGTATTGTGCGCCGATGTCCCCCGGAACCAATCGCGCCATTTCCGCTCGCCAACGTAGGTATAGGTTCCAGAATCAATCAGAATCTCGTCGCCGCCCGAACGCAGCACGATGCTCAACGTATCGGAATGGCTATGCCCAGCGTGCAGCGCCCCGAACGGCCCGGCATCCACGATCGCCTGCGTCTCGCCGTCCACCATCACGGCCAATCCAGCATCCGGAAATAGACGCGACACCCACTTCCCTGCCCCTACCTGCCGATTGAGAACATCTGCGCCCAGCCACCACACGGCTTGCGAGCGCAAATCGTCCGCGTCATACGCCCAATCCTCACGATCAAAGAACACCGCCGCTGTCGCGATGCTCGCACGCGCGAAATGCTCGCGCCGTCCGTAAGGATGGAACAATCTGCCGCCATCGTCGTCGCCCAGGAACGGCTGCAAACGCGCAGGCCCGGTGACGGCATGCAGATAATCGGCCATGCGTTCCAGCTTGGCGAGATACTCAGTATCCGGCTGACCCAAGAAGATCGCGTGCAGCAGGAACATGTCGAGATCGTAGACCTGATAGTAGGTGGACTGTTCGAAATTGCTGCCGTCGGCCCGGATCTGGCGATCCATCTGCTCCCACATGACCCGCGCCCCCGTTTGCTCCCAGCTCCTGGCGCGCGGCATTCCTGAAAAATATAGCCCCAGCGCGTGCAAAGCCACAGCTTCGCCAACTAAATGGTTGTTCGGCGAGTAATAGAACGAGAGATTGTTCGCCAGATGGCAACCATGAAGGTAAAGCATATGGCGCCATCGCGCACGAAAACTCGGCCGGCATGTTTGGCCCCACCAGATGATCGATCCAGATCCACGAAAGCGCCCGAAATGCTACTTCCAACGAACTCGCCCAATTGGTTCCGCGATGAAACGGATTGGCAGTCCATCCAGCTATCCAGTTGTGCGCAAATCTCGTCGAGATTCCGGGAGTCGCCAGTCAACAAAAACGCTTGCGCCAGAACCACCAGGTGTTGATGACGGTTCAACTCCCAAACGATCTTGTGGTCGCCCGTGCGCGGCGTATCCAGGAAAGGGATGCGCCGGAAATAGAGCAAATCGGTTTCGATGCCCCGGATGTAGTCGCGGCGCCACTGGATTTCAGGGCCCGTATCGATGGTTAACCCGAAGATCGGAAATCGATGGCCCCGGATCTCCTCCGCCAGGTCCGTCACCTCCTGGGCAAAACGGCTGCCCTTCAGCGCGCGGGCGCATTCGGCCCCGTCCGGCAGGTTCAATCGCGGCGCGAAATCTGCCCCGGCGGCGATCGCGGGAGGCTTCGCGGTGAGAACCAGGTTGACTAATTCTTGCCGAAGCCGGAAAGCGATTACTCGCAGGATGCGCAAGCCGCCATTCTACCGCGTGGTTCCCAGAGCCCCGGCCCCGCCATGTCTGGAAGAGCCATGTGCGGAATAGCGGGATATGTTTCTTCGTCGAGCGATGACGGAGCGGCCAACATCCAAGCCATGTGCGATTCCATCCGGCACCGCGGCCCGGACGATCAGGGCTATCACGTCGAAGAGTGTTCCGGCTTTCGCATAGCTTTGGGCATGCGGCGTCTCAGCATCATCGACCTGCCGACCGGCCGCCAGCCCATCTCCAACGAAGACGGAACCGTTTGCGTGGTGTTCAACGGCGAGATCTACAACTATCGCGAGTTGCGGGCTTCTCTCATTCGCAGCGGCCATCGGTTTCGCACCAATAGCGACACCGAAGTACTGGTGCATCTCTACGAAGAGGAAGGCGTCAACGGGATTCAGCGGCTGCGCGGCATGTTCGCCTATGCCATTTGGGATTCGCGCGAGCGTACGCTGCTGCTGGTGCGCGATCGCTTCGGCAAAAAACCGCTGTATTACGCCGTTCTTCCGGACGGCCTGTATTTCGGAAGCGAGCTGAAGTGTTTGCGCGCGGCCGGAGTTCCGCTCCATCACGATCGCCAGGCGCTACAGCTCTATTTCCTGCTTGGCTACGTCCCCGATCCTTGGACCCCGCACCTAGCCATCCGCAAGCTCGCCCCCGGTGGTTGGCTGCGCTATAAACCCGGTGGCCAAATCGAGGAAGGCCGCTACTGGAAACTGCCGGTTCCCGTGGACAAGCCGCGCTCTGAATTCAGCGAAGCGGAGGCTCATCGCTGCCTTCGCACGACGTTCGACCTGGCGGTCAAGATGCGCTTGCAGTCGGATGTTCCGCTGGGCGCGTTCCTGAGCGGTGGCATCGATTCAACATCCGTGGTCGCGTCCATGGCATTGCAGAGTTCGCAGCCGGTCAAAACGTTTTCCATCGGCTTTGACGAACCCGGCTTCAGCGAATTGCCTCTAGCGTCCGCCCTGGCGCGCAAATACAACACCGAGCACCACGAGCTAATTGTTCGGCCGGACTCGGTCGAGCTGGTCGGGAAGCTGGTCCGGCATTTTGATGAGCCTTTTGGTGATTCTTCCGCGATTCCCACGTTTCTCGTCTCCGAGTTCGCCGCGCAGCACGTCAAGGTTGCGCTTACCGGCGACGGCGGCGACGAACTATTTGGCGGTTATGAGAGTTTTCTCCAGGTGCAGCGGCTTCGCTTCGCCGACTACGTGCCATCCGTTGTGCGGGCGCTCCTCTCGCGAGTCGCGGATCTGCTCCCCTATTCGGCCTATGGAAAACACTATCTTCGGATGATCAGCCGGGCTTCCGCTCTCGATCGCTATTTCGAAAATGCCTCTCCCCGTTCCTTGTTAGACCGGCTGCTGACGCCGGAATGGGCGCCGCCCGCCGATGCCGCTTTTCTGGCTCAAACACTCTCGCATTGCCTCCCACCGGCGGGCGCCAATACTCTCTCGCAGGCCATGTATTTCGAAGCCACCGCCAAACTCACCGGCGACATGCTGGTCAAGGTGGATCGCATGTCCATGGCCAACTCGCTCGAGATCCGCTGTCCGCTGCTCGATCATGAACTGGCGGAATTGGCCGCGAGAATCCCGCACGCCTGGAAGCTTCGAAACAATGTGGGCAAAGATGTATTCATTCGAGCCGTCGGCCACCGCTTGCCTCCCGAGTTGCTCAACCAGCCTAAACGCGGTTTCGGAGTGCCGCTCGCCGCCTGGTTCCGTGGTCCGCTGCGCAGCTTTCTACACGATCACTTGAACAGCCGTTCATTCCTGGACCGTGGCACGGTCTCACCCGAATTTGTCGCCAAGCTTTTGGCTGAGCATGACCGCGGGCGTCGCAACAATCATCACCATTTGTGGAAGCTCTTAATGCTGGAGCTGTGGTTCCGGGAATGTACAGCGTAATTTATTGGATCGCTGTTGCGTTGCCGCTGTATGCTTACATCGGCTACCCGCTCGTTTTGCTCGGCCTCGGTCTGATTCTTCGACGTCCCGTCAGGAAAGCCCCCATCGAGCCTTTCCTGTCGCTGCTCATTCCTGCTCACAACGAAGCCCGCGTCATCGAGCGCAAGATCCGGAACTCGCTCACCTTGGACTATCCAGCCGATCGCCTTGAGATCGTGATCGCTTCCGATGGATCGACCGATGAAACCGAGGCTATCGCCCGGCTATTCGAGGACGCGCGCCGTGTTCGCGTCATCGCCTTCGCCAAAAATCGAGGCAAAATGGCGGTGCTCAATGCCGTTGTCCCGGAGCTTCGCGGCGAGATCGTGGTCTTCTCGGACGCCTCTGCGCTACTCGCACCCGATTCGCTGCGGCTTCTCATGCGGAACTTCGCCGATCCTTCGGTAGGCGCCGCCAGTGGCCTCTATCAAGTGACGCACCCCGCCGAAGTGAGCATTGGCGCCTCTGAGAACGTCTACTGGAAGTACGAGACGTTCTTAAAGACCCGGGAATCGCAATTGGCCTCCACGCTGGGCGGTCACGGCCAGTTGCACGCCATTCGCAAGAACCTCTATCCGTTCCCGCCCTCCGAAACAATTAACGACGATTACGTGATTCCCCTTTCAGTGCTGTCCCAAGGGTTCCGCGCCGTTTACGAGCCCACCGCGTTGGTTTACGAAGAAGCGCGCGAAATGACCGGATTCGCCCGCCGCATCCGGATCATGACGGGAAACCTGCAGCAGCTTCGACATTGCCCCCTTCAGCCGCTGCCGCTATTCTTCTTCCTATCGCATAAAGTCTGCCGCCTGTTGGCGCCGTTCGCCATGGTTGCCGCCCTGGTCGCCAATCTCTTCCTGGTCGGCTCAACTGCTTACGACGCACTGCTCTGTGCCCAGCTGTCCTTTTACTCCCTCGCCGCTTTTGGACTCACCGGACGCCTTCGCCCCCGGGCGCTGACTTTGCCCTTTTACTTTTGTATGGTGAACGCAGCGGCCTTTTTCGGTCTCTATCACGCGTTGATACATCGCAAAAGCATGTCCTGGAAATAGTTCCTCGTGTATTCTCTGACACGTCGTGTTCCTGCCGACACGGCGCAGACGAGACTATCACTTTTAGAATCTGCATTTTAGCTAGCGGCTAACAGTTTGCTTCTTTGCTTTGCGTAGAGGACAAAACAATGCAGACCGTCAAATTCTTAGCAATCCTGTTCGCCGCTTCAACCGAAATTTTTGGCGCCGAAGATGCGCCGACGCGTCGGCTGATCGTCAACCTCGCCGCCCGCAAGATTGTCCTGGTGGAAGACGGTAAGGTGCTGAAGACGTATCCGGTGGCTGTTGGCAAGCACAGCACGCCCAGCCCATCGGGCAGCTTTCACATCGCGAGTCATGTTGTGAATCCGACCTATTCGCACGAAGGCAAAGTGGTGAGACCTGGACCGTCCAATCCGGTGGGGACGCGCTGGATGGGCCTTGGTTTTAAAGGCTACGGCATCCACGGAACGAATCATCCCGAATCCATCGGCCACGCCGCATCGCACGGCTGCATCCGGATGCGAAATCAGGATGTAGAGGAATTGTTTGAGCTGGTGCGAGTAGGCGACGAAGTGGATCTGATCGCGGACGAACCGGTGCTGGCGCAAGCCAGCGCGAGCGCGGCCACGCTGGGAGGATTGCAATGACGGCCGCCTTTGGATTGGGCTGCGGCCTCGGCCTGGCACTGCTGCTCGGCTTCGTCTGTCTGAAGTTTCTAGTGGGTTTGGTGACGCGCGAACAGTATAATGTGACCGATGCTCCGCGTCGCGTTCGCGCTATCGTTTGGACTTGGTGACGGCGACCGCTGATTACGCCCAACCGATGCCGGAAGCAGCCACGCAACTAGCCTCCCGTACCTCCTCCCTGCTGCCGCGCCGCTCAACCGTTTCGCTCGAACTGCAAAATCTATCGGCGCTGCCGGCGGCAGATTGGTCGAACTTTCGTGGCCTATTCGAAACCGAACTGCGCAAAACTGGGATCGAAATGAGCGGCGGGAGCATCCGCTGAACCGCGCGTGCGTGTCACGCTTTCCGATAGTTCGCGGGGCCTGCTACTTGTGGCGGAAGTAACTTCGGGGACAACCGGCAAATTGCGATGCTTCCCTGGAATCCGCAGCCGTCGGCCCAGGAGAAACCGCGCATCACACTCACGAAGAAGATTCTTTGGACCCAGCCAGAACCGATCCTAGACGTGTTATCCGATTCGATGTTGGTTCTCAGCGTAAGCAAAGTCGCCATCTTCCGGCTTTCCGACGGCAAGTGGACGCCTGGCGCGACCGCATCTTTGGTGCTGCCCCGGCCACTCCCTCGCGATCCGCGTGGACGCATCGAGAAGACTCCCGATGGATTTCGAGCGTTATCTGCCCGGCGCAACCTGCACCGGCTCGCTACAACCCGATCTCAAGGTCGCCTGCGCGCCCGGAAACGAGATTTGGCCCGAAGCGCAGGTTCGCTGGGTAACGGATCGCAATCTGCTGGAATCCGACCCGGCAAAAACGCCCTTTTACACTACCGCCCAGGGGCTCGTCGGGGGCGCCGAGGGATGGGGTAGCGATATCGCGCCGATCCAGGGCGCGTGCGGGACTGCGATAATCGCGACCAGCGCGGCAACCGACCGCGATAGCGTGCAGGCTTATCAGAACACCACTCCGGTGAGCGATGCGCTTCCATTGCCTGGTCCCGTTACCGCGCTTTGGCCCTCGGAAACACCCGGTCAAGTGACGCTAGTGGTACATAATTTGCAAACTGGAGAGTATGAGGCGTCCCGTCTGGGCTTGGCTTGCTCTCAGTAGCGTCATAGTTTCGGACGCCCCGGCGGCCACGCGTCCCCACTATGGCGGCAGCCTGACGATAGAACTCTCATCGGCTTGGACCACTCCCGAACCGGCATCGTCCGCCCTCTCAATTCCCAATAACCGAAACGCTGGTGCGCCTCAACGCGCGCGGCGGCATTGAACCGGCCTTATCCGTCGCGTGGCAGCACGACGCCGATTTCAAGCGTTGGCGATTTTCGTTGCGGCCCAAAGTCACCTTCCATGATGGCGAGCCGCTGAACGGAGGGAGCGCCGCCCCATCCTTGCTTGCGGCACTCAAGAAAAAGTACAGCGACATATCCATCCAGACTGGCGGCCAAGCGATTCTCATTCAATCCAGCGAAGCCATGCCCGATCTGCTACGCGAGCTCGCCGCGCCTTCGGCCGCCATCTTTCGCAACAGCGTAGCGAATCCCCTCATCGGAACCGGACCCTTCCGCGTCACTGCCTGGGAGCCAGGACGCCGGCTGGTCGTGGCGGCCTTTGATGATTACTGGGGTGGGCGTCCTTATCTGGATTCGGTAACAGTAGGTCTGGTGAACGGTCAAGCGCACGCCGATATTTTTGATATCCCTTTTGGACTTACGCGCCGTATTCTCCCGGAAGGCATCGCGATATGGTCGTCCGCGCCGCGTACACTAGTGGCCATTACGGGCGGTACCCCGCAGTTGCTGCAGGCGCTCGCGCTGGCAATCGATCGCGCACCCATCGTTAATGTCCTGGCACAACGCAAAGGAGAAGTGGCTTTCAGCCTGCTCCCCGAATGGCTCACCGGCTACGCGTTCTTGTTTCAATCGATGCCGGACGTGGCGCGCGCCAAGCAGTTCGCTGTTCAACTTCGAACGGGACCGATCACCCTCAGGTACCCGGCGAACGATGCCTTTCTCCGATCCGTTGCCGAACGGGTAGCTTTGAATGCGCGTGACGCCGGCCTCACCATCCAACCCACCACCAGCGCGAGCGGCAATCTGCGCTTGCTGGAATTTGAGCTTCAGTCCGAAGACCCGGCCATAGAACTGGCTCGCATTGCCGCATCGCTCGGCGTGGCCCATATCGATGCCAGCAAGCCCGAGGCTTTATACGAAGCCGAGCGCTCACTCCTCGATCGCGTGATTCCGCTCGTCCATTTGCGCGAAACTTACGGCATCGCCCCGCGAGTCCACTTCGAGTCCTCAAAGCCAGATGCCTTCGCGTTGCACCTGGAAGACGCTTGGGTACAGCCGTGAGTTTTCGTACCAAAGTCTTCCTCAGCATCGCGGCCACCGCGGTGGTTGCCGTTTGGATTGTCGCGGCGGTAGTTTCCATGCTGGTGACGCAATCGTTCGAGCGCCGGGACGCACAGCGCACCGCGGCGTTCGTCAAGCAATTTCAGCGCGAGTTCGATCTAAGAGGCGTGGAGGTCGCGCGGCGCATCGAAGCGGTTGCCGATTCGGACTCCGTCCAACGCCTGGCCTTGAGTCTTTCCGACACCTCGTCGTACTTCGCACAGGCTCAAATCCTCGCTCAAGAGCAATCGCTCGATTTCCTGGAATTGGTAAACCCGGATGCCACCATCATCAGCTCGGCGGAGTGGCCGGCGCGCTTCGGATACAAGGAAGATTGGCTGGCGCAGCCTGTCGATTGGAAGTCTCAAGGCGTGTTCTTGAAGAGAGAAGAATTGGCCGACGGCGAAGCACTCGGGTTAATCGCCGTGAGAACCGTGCAGGCCGGCGACCGAACGTTGTATGTCGTGGGCGGCCGGCGGCTCGATCAGGAGTTCCTCGATTCCCTGCCCGGCGCGGAAGGCATGCGGGTGCTGCTTTCCCGGCAGCCGCGCGACGCTACAGCAGTCAAATCGGATACCATCACGACCCTCCCTCTGCGCGGGCGCGATAATCAGTTGCTTGCAACTCTCGTAATTGAAAACTCGCGTGCGGATCTGGTGGCCCTGAAGCGGTACATTCAAGGGACCGCGGCCATCGTGGGTGGCGCCGGGGTCCTGCTCGGACTCTTGCTCAGTTTCTGGACCGCGTCGCGCGTTACGCGTCCATTGCGTTCATTGGCATCCAGTGTCCGGGAGGTAGCAGTCGGTAATTGGGACACTCGCGCCACGGTCTCGTCGTCCGATGAGATCGGACAGTTGGCGCGCGATTTCAACGGAATGACCGAGCAACTGGTAGAACAACGCAACCGCATGATCCAGGCCGAGCGCGTAGCGGCCTGGCGCGAACTGGCGCGTCGTTTGGCGCATGAGCTGAAGAATCCGCTCTTTCCTCTGCAGATCACCATCGAGAATTTGCAGCGTTCGCGCGACGCATCGCCGGAACAGTTCGAAGAGGTGTTTCGCGAAAGTACATCCACATTGCTGGCCGAGCTGGGCCATCTGAAAACCATCGTCGGACGCTTTAGCGATTTCGCCAAAATGCCCGCGCCGCAATTGGAAGCGGTCGATATCAATCAGCTCGCACGAGAAGTACTCCAGCTTTTCGACGCACAGCTTCAGGCGCCCGGGCGGCCACCGGTGAAAGCGACATTGGAGCTTGCCGTGGACGCCGGCGAAATCCCGGCCGATCCTGACCAGCTGCGCCGCGCCCTGCATAATCTGGTTCTGAACGCTCTGGATGCCATGCCGCACGGCGGTGAACTGACGGTTCGGACCTCGCGCTCCGATCACAAAATAGCTGTCGAGGTTTCCGATACCGGCGAAGGCCTGACGCCCGAGGAATGCAATCGCCTTTTCACGCCTTACTACACCACCAAGCAGCACGGCACCGGCCTGGGCCTGGCTATCGTGCAATCCGTTGTGAGCGATCATAAAGGCACTATTACCGTGCGAAGCGAACCAGGAAAAGGTTCGACGTTTCGAATCGAGCTGCAGGCATGAGCAAATTATTGCTGGTGGATGACGACGCCAATACCCTGGCCTCTTTGGCGCGTGCGTTCCGCCTGGCCGGGCATGAAGCCGTGGTCTGCGATCAAGCCGATCGCGCGTTGGAACTCGCAAAAGCGCAGCGCTTTGACGTGATACTCTCCGATGTCGTGATGCCCGGGAAAGACGGCCTGACGTTGTTGGCTGAACTGAAGTCGGCCGGTGTCCCCACTCCCGTTGTCATGATCTCGGGACAAGCCAGCATCGAGATGGCGGTGCGGGCCACACGGCTGGGCGCGGTCGATTTCCTGGAGAAGCCGCTCTCCACCGAAAAACTCCTGGTCACTGTGGAGAACACCGTCAAACTGGCGCGCCTGGAAGACGAAAATCGGCGCCTTCGGCAACGCGCGGGTAAGCAGGAGTTGATCTGGAAATCGGCCGTGATGCAGAGCGTGATGGCGAAGGTGGATCGCGTGGCGGCCAGTGAAACCCGCGTGGCGATTCTGGGCGAAACCGGCGCGGGTAAGGAGCTGATCGCTCGGACGCTGCACGAAAAGAGCGGGCGTCATAGCGGGCCGTTCGTCACGCTCAATTGCGCGGCCGTGCCTGCCGAGTTGATCGAATCCGAGCTCTTTGGCCACGAGAAAGGCGCCTTCACTGGAGCGGCCACGCGGCACGCTGGCAAGTTCGAGCAAGCGCACGGGGGCACTTTGTTCCTGGACGAGATCGGCGACATGCCACCGCTGATGCAGTCCAAACTGCTGCGGGTCCTGGAACAAAGGGAGATCGAAAGGATCGGCGGCGACCGGACCATCCCGGTGGATGTCCGGGTGATCGTAGCCACACACCGGAATTTGGACGAGCTGGTGCGCAAGGGCGAATTTCGTCAGGATCTGTATCATCGCGTCTTCGTGTTTCCCATCCTGTTGCCGCCGCTGCGGGAGCGCCGCGAAGACATCCGGCTGCTCGTGGATTTCTTCGCCCAGGCCGTGGCTGAACAGAACGATTGGAAGCCACGTGAAATCGCGCCCGAGGCGTATGCGGAGCTGGAGCGCTACGCCTGGCCAGGAAACGTCCGCGAGCTTCGCAATGTAGTGGAGCGATTGCTGCTGCTCGCCGACGACCGCATCGATGCTGCCATCGCGCGTCTGGCGTTGCCTTCAGACTCAACCAGTCCCACACTCCCTACCGGCGGCGGACCGCTATCGGAAAGAATGGACGAACACGAACGCGAGATCATCATCGCCGAACTCAAGAAGCACAATTACAAAATGACCGACACCGCCAAGGCGCTGGGGCTCGAGCGCAGCCATCTGTACAAGAAATGCCAGCAACTGGGAATCGAACATCGCAGTACGGCGGGATAGTGGCTGTCTGGCAGAATAATGGTATGAACCTGCCCGAAGACCCGGAACTTGTCGGCAACTCGGAGAAAACGCTCGCACTCGATGCACGCGCCGAGGCTCTCCGGCAAGCCCAGGAATATTTCTCGAAGTTTCGACCGGCTGGAGTACTTTGGTCGGAGGAGATCATACAAGAACGCCGCAAGGAAGCACGTCGTGAGCGAGAAGATTGATTATGTTTTGGAGGCGGCTCAAAAGGCTTCGGTCGAAGAAGTTCGGGAGCTCCTTCGACCACTGAAACTTCAAGTCGAAGATTGGACCGAAGCCATGGCATATCGGAGTGCCGAGTTCACCCGCTTCAACAAATCGCACGGCCTCTCACTCGGCGATCGGGCGTGCCTCACCTTAGCGAAACAACTTCACGCGACCGCGGTCACTTCGGACCGGGCATGGCGGCGCCTCCCTTCCCTAGGCATTTCTGTCATGCTATTTCGATGAGAATCGGAGTCTTCACCGCCCTTCTGAGCAAGCTGTCGCTCGATCAAGTTCTCGACAAACTGCAGGCCCTCGACATCCACACCGTCGAACTCGGCACGGGAAATTATCCGGGCGATCCGCACTGCCCGCTGTCGATGCTCAACGATCGCCCGGCGCTCCGCGAGTTCCAGCAAAAGCTCAAAGATCGCGGCGTTTCCATCAGCGCGCTAAGCTCGCATGGAAACCCGCTGCATCCGAATCCGGCGGTCGCGAAGGCTTATCAAGAGACTAGCCGCAAGACCGTTCGACTGGCCGAGCGGTTGGAAGTGCCCGTCGTGATCGATTTCTCCGGATGTCCTGGCGATAGCAACCGGGCAACGTACCCAAATTGGGTCACCTGTCCTTGGCCGCCAGAATATCTCGATCTCTTGAACTGGCAATGGGAGAAGAAAGTCACACCCTATTGGACCAAGCACGCTCAGTTCGCAAAAGATCACGGTGTTAAGGTCGCGATCGAGATGCACCCCGGCTTCGTGGTCTACAGCCCTGAGACTCTATTAAAGCTGCGCGCCATCACCGGTCCGGTAGTCGGATGCAACTACGATCCCAGTCACATGTTCTGGCAAGAAATCGACCCAATCCAGGCGATCCGAATTCTCGGCGATTCCATTTTCCACGTCCACGCCAAGGACACCCAGCTTTACCCCGCCAACCTTCCGCGCGCCGGCGTGCTCGACACCAAGAAGTACACCGACGAGCGTAATCGTTCCTGGATTTTTCGCACCGTCGGGTATGGCCACGGGCACGGATGGTGGAAAGAGTTCATCTCCACGCTGCGAATGTACGGGTACGATTACGTCCTGTCCATTGAGCACGAGGATTCGCTGCTGTCCCCTGAAGAAGGTCTTACCAAGGCCGCGGCCTTCCTCAACGAGATTGTCATTAAAGATCCGCCGGGCAAAGCCTGGTGGGTTTAGTGTTTGGCCGACAAGTCGCGAAACTTCGCCGGCGTTAGCCCGGAATATTTCTTGAAGAGCGCGCAAAAATGGCTTTGATCCGAGAATCCGCAAGTGCTGGCGATCTCGGCCATCGGCATTCCGGAATTCGACAGCAGCCCGCTGGCGTGTTCCACCCGCCGCTTGCGTATATACTCGCCAATCGTCAGCCGGTAGCGCTTACGGAACTCGCGCGAGAGATGCACCGGATGCACCCCACCCACGGCAGCGAGATCAGCCAGGCTAGGCGCCACAAGATACGAATCGTCCAGCGATTGGCGCACACGCCGCAGCCATGCCGGCGCCGACGATCCTGAGCCCGCATCACAATTCCGCGCGCTTTCGGCCAGCATTTCCAGTAGTACGCCTTCCATGGCGAGCGGAGCCACATCGTCTTGCGCCCTGAATTCGCGCAACGCCCGGTTGGCCAGCCACGCCGACATGGGTCCGGAGATTTCGCGCGGCTCGGAAAACACACGCCGCGATTCATCGCCCAATCGATCGGCCGCCAGCGCTTCGATCCTTACGCGCAGACAGCGCACCACGGTTGTGAACTGATTTTCGTGGCGCTCGCCTGCCGGCAAAAGGTGCAGCGCACCCTCGCCCCAGACGTAGTCCCGATAGGAATTCTTCTCCACATAGTTCCCCGACAGAACCAGTGTGAGATATGCGTTGGCGTGGCAGTGGCGGCCGAGAGAAACTCCGGCGGCATACACGGCCTCGGTTAGGGAAAATCCTGCGATATCGCGGCGGCGGATCGTGCTTCCCGCGGCATCCGTCACGGGGCACGCGCCACTCGTCTTCGTGGTAAGTTCAGCGGCGTTCATAAACCCTTGTACGCGCGACGAGGCGGTTTCGTTTGCACAAAAATGCACTAGAAAACATAATTCCCACTAGAGGACACATCAGTCCCACAAGAGGACACATGAGTCCCACAGACGAACATGTTTTCGGAACAATGTTTTTACAAACTGGCCGGCGAGAAGGGCTATTTGATTTCCGGGCTGCTGGCGTTGGCCGGTTCCGCTGACCAATTCTGGCGATAGCTTTGGTTCTGATCGGTGAAAAACGTGCGGCGGCCCGTGGTGTTGTAGACCTTCGGATTGGCGTTGATGGTGTAGCCGGAAGGCGTCGCCGTCATAGTGAAAATGTATCCGTCCTTCTCACCGGCCGCGAGTGAAGAGGGGATCAGATCGGCGGCTTGTGGACCGGGTCCACCGCTAGTGGGCGGCCCTAATTCGGCCAGCGTGGTGGCAAACCGTCCGAACTGCGACATGTACTGCGTCTGCATAGTGTTGATGGTTTGCAGTTCTTTAAAGACGGCCATCTCGCTGGCGTTCATGCGCGCGCTGCCCAACTTGGGAACGGCGATAGCCAGAATAATCAAAATGATCGCGATCACGATCAGTAGCTCAATCAGCGAGAAACCCCGGGCGAGGCGGCGTTTGCGAAGCAGCTCCATGACATTAATTATGACGTGAACCCGCCCCCTGGCGTGGAAGCTCATTTGACTAGAAGATCACTGGCTAAAGCGATCGCGCCAAGAACCCCAGCGCGCGGCCCCAACTGGGGCGGGACCAGACTGGGCATAGACATGTAGCCGCTCAATAACTTAGCCACGCGAGCCTCAATCTTCGGGATTAGCTCCCGCCGCTGCATGATGCCCCCGCCCAGGATCACTAGCTCGGGCGCGAGCGTACAGGTCCAGTTCGCTATACCGAGCGCCAGGTATTCGGCCTCCAGATCCCAAGCCGGGTGGCCGTCCGGCAGCAGGCTGCCCGGCTGGCCCCAGCGCGCTAGGATAGCCGGTCCGGCCGCCAGCCCCTCCAGGCAATCGCCGTGATAGGGACAATTCCCGGGGAACGGATCGCGAGCAGGATCGTGCGGGATGCGAACGTGCCCCATCTCCGGATGCAGGCGCCCGTGCAGCAAGCGCCCGTCCAGCATGGCGCCGCCGCCGATTCCGGTGCCCACCGTGACGTAAATAAAAGCGCCCAGGCCACGCGCCGCGCCCCAGCGATATTCGGCCAGCGCCGCACCGTTCACGTCGGTATCGAAAGCGACGGGCACGCCCAGCGCCCGGCCGATCGCGCCGGCCAAGTCGCAGTTGCTCCACCCAGGCTTCGGCGCAGAAGTGATGTAACCAAATGTGGGCGATGCCGGGTTCGGATCGATGGGTCCGAAGGAGGCGATCCCAATGGCCGCTACAGGCTCGCGAGAGCGAAAAAACTCCACCGCGCGCGCGATGGTTTCCGCCGGCTGGGTGGTTGGAAATTCGGCCGTCTCAAGGTCCGCAGGTCCGCCCCCAACAGCGCACACAAATTTCGATCCGCCGGCTTCGATTCCTCCCAATGACCGCACCGGTCCAGTTTATCCGGAAAGCTGCGGCTGGAATCGTGACCGGGTACAATAAAATCATCCATGCTGAAATTCCCTGAATTCGCTCGTGTATTCGCACTTTCCGGCCTCGCAGCCGCAGCAGTAGTAGTCGTCAACGCGCAGCAGCCGGCCGCCCCCGCCCCGCCCAAAACCGTACCTGGAACACCCGCGCCCGCAGCACCCGCTGCCGCGCCCGAAAGCAAAGTGGCGGAAGACGCCGTGGTTCTCACCATCGGCGATCGTAAGATTACCCGAGCCCAATTCGAGCAGTTGATTGCCGCCGTCGCGCCCAACGCAGCGACGCCAGCCGCGAAACGAAAAATTGCCGAACAGTACGGCGATCTGGAAACCATGGCGCAGGAGGCGCGCAAACGCATGCTGGATCAAAGCGCGGACGCCAAGCTGCTGGTGTCCATCCAGACCGACAATGTTCTGGCTAATATTCTGGCCAAGAAAATCACCGATGAGACGCAGTTGACCGATCAGGATCTTCGCGCTTACTACGATTCGCATAAGGATGAATACCACGAGGCTAGCGGCAGCCATATTCTGATCCGGTTTAAAGGAGCAAAGATTCCCTTGAAGCCTGGCGAGAAAGATCTCACTGATGAGGAAGCGCTAACCAAGGCCAAGGACTTGCGCACCAAAATTATCGCGGGCGCGGACTTCGCAACCCTGGCCAAGGCTGAGTCCGACGACTCCGGCTCAGCAGCCAAAGGCGGCGACCTGGGTACGTTCAAGCACGGACAAATGGTGGCGCCTTTCGATAAGGCAGCTTTTAGCACACCGATTGGCGAAGTGAGTGAGCCGGTCAAGAGTGACTTCGGCTATCACATCATCAAGATCACCTCTCGCGATACCTTCGAGGACGCCAAGGCCGATATCGAAAGCCAGCTAAAGCCCAAGATGGCGAGAGATGGATCTGGAGAAGATCAAAGCTCAATCGCCGGTGACCCTGAACGACGATTACTTCGGCAAGTAAGAGCGCTGGCCGATTACTGCATCCGGTCTACCCAATCCAGATAGCGCGCCAGCTCAAGGCGATGCTCCCACGCAAATCGCCAGAAATCGCCGAACCCGATTTTGCTCGGCTGGAATTCCCCAGTAGGTCTCCATGCGCCATCGCAAATAGGGGCTGCGCCAAGGATACAACCGGTACCCTCGCGTGGCGCGCCACAAAAAGCGCAGCATCAGGGGATTTGGCTCGTGGTCTTCTTAGGCGCAGGGTCCAGAGTTTTCTTGGGCCCCGCATCCGGCGTGGCGTAATATCCGGTGCGGGTGCGAACCACCGGGTGCCCCGGCGCGTTCACTGTAACTTTGATCTGGCGGAAGCTGCCGTCCATCTCCTGAACCGTCGGCGAGTACGCGATGGTGTATTGATTCCGGATTTCGTGCGCCACCTGCAGGGCGATCGCGTCCACATCCGACGCTCCCTTGGGATAAAAGGCCAGGCCGCCCGAATCGTGACTGATGGCGTCCAGGGCGCGCTTGGCCAGCTTCGCCTCGCGCCGCTCCTCTTCGTTCAACAGGCCGATGGAATACATCAGAACCTCGTTCTGCTGAGCGCGGTTCACCAGTTTCTCCAGGCTGATGTTGCTGGCGTTATCGTTGCCATCGGTGATCATCAGCAGCACTTTCTTCTGCCGCTTGCCTTCCTTGCGCAGGTAATCGATGGACATGCTGATGGCGTCGCGCATGGCCGTGCCGCCGCGCGAATCGATGCGCGCGATGCCCTCTTCCATCTTCTTGATGTCGTTGGTGAAGGGCACGTCCAGAAAAGCGTCGTCGTTGAAATTGACGATGAACACTTCGTCCTGCGGATTGGAAGCTTTCACCAGATCGAGCGACGCGGCTTCCACTCGCTGCCGCTTCTCCCGCATGCTGCCGCTGTTGTCGATGATCATGCCGAGCGAAATCGGCACATCCTCGCGCCGGAAGATCTTGATCGGCTGCTCGACTCCGTTTTCGAAAACCTTGAAGGCCTTTTGCGGAATATCCGTCACCAGCTTGCCGCTCTTGTCCGACACGCTGACCGGAAGCAGCACCAGGCGGGTGCCGACGCTGAATGTAGGCTCTTCCGAAGACGGGGCCTGTGGCGGCGGGTTCTGCGCCAAACCTAAAACGCAGACAGCCAAAAGGCGTACTGAGAAGGCGCATAATACCCAAGGCGGAAAAACGCTTTGAGTGGGGGCAGGCCGCGCGGCTGCGCCAGTTTGACGTTGACGTGCCGGTATTTGCCGTCGCGCACCCGGTTGGTGGAGCTGTAGTAAAGCACGTATTGATTGCGAAGTTCGATTCCAATTTTGGCTGCGATATCGGCAAGTTCGTTCAAATTCTCCACATTGTAGCTGCGCCCGCCCGTCAGCTCAGCCACTTCATTCAACATTCCCGGGCCCATCTGTTCTTCCGGAGTTCGACCGCGCGATCCGATGGGCTCGAAGATACCGATCCCATAAATCTGTACATCGGCTTCCCGGACCGCGTTCTTGATCTCACTCTCAGTATAGCGGCTGTTATTGTCGCCGCCATCGGAGATGATCAGGATCGCCTTGCGGGGATTGCGCGCCTTCTTCATCTGGTTCATGGCCATGTAGACGCCGTCCAGCAGCGCGGTTTTTCCCTTAGATTGCGCGAATTGCAGGCGAGTCTGAATCTCCTCCGTGTCGGCGGTGAAAGGAACCACCAGCTCCGGCCGGTCATTAAACTCCACCAGGAAAAATTCGTCTTCCGGATTCGCGGTTTTAAAGAACTGCACCGCGGCCTGGCGCGACTTTTGCAGCTTCGGCCCCATGCTCCCGCTGGTATCGAACACCAGACCGATGGAGAGCGGCGCGTCCTCGGCTCGAAAAATCCAGGATCTTCTGCTCGATCTTGTCCTCGAACAGCTTGAAATGCTCTTTCTCCAGGCCGGTGACGAAGCGGTTCAAGGGATCGGTGACGGTGACGTTGATCTGGACCAGCGTGGTGTCGACGCGGATACGGTCCGACCGCTGCTCCACCTCCGGGGCCTTTGGACCCTTGTCGGATGCCTTGACGCGAGGAGTGATGGAGACTTTGTCGTCGTCCGCCGTGCGTGCTTGCGGAGCCGCCGCCAAAAGCAATAAACCTAGGGCGATAAAGGAAGGAAGAAGCCCGAAACTGCGGCCTTGGACTAAACGCTGCGCCACGTAATCACCCGCCCAGCTTACAACTCTTTACAAGTATACCATCGGGCCCAGTGGCGCTGGTTTGCGTCTTAAACCTCTGCCGCGTTCACAAGTAACTGGTGAACAACACGAGCTACCGCCTTTTCCAGCCAAGTATCCAATAAATGGCCTCCGACCACCATACGAACACACCGACCACGATGAAAATGCCTAGCCACAAGACAAGACGCCTCCACCAACTCAGTTTCATCGTTGAAAGTTTACTCAAATGAGAGAAGGGTTACCAGGTCCCGGTAGCGGTGCTGCTACGTCCGCATCCGCGTGAAGAAGTACATTCCGAACATCGCAAACAAAACATCCGGCGACCACGCCGCGATCATGGCCGGCAACAGGTTCACGTCCCCCAGCTGCTCGAACAACCGGCCCATGCGCCCAGTATGCGATCGCGATTCCGAAGCTCAGTCCCACACCCGCCATCGCTCCGCGATTCCCGGCCAGGAACGCGAACGGCACCGAAATCAGCGCCATCACCAGCGCGAACAACGGCACCGCGAATTTGCGGTAGAAGCTCACCTGCAGCGTGATGGTGTCGATGCCGCTGCGCCGCAGCTCGCGAATGTAGGCCGCCAGTTGCTGGTAGTTCATCTGCTGGTCTTGTAGAACCTCCTGCAGGAAGTAATCCGGACGTTCGTCGATCTCCGGAAACGTCGTGGCCTGGCCGGCGAAATTGCTGAACTTTTCGTTCCGGCCCCCCGGATCCTGGCGGCTCCATCCGTTCTCAAAAATCCAGGTGCGCAGCGTCGGCTCCCAACGCGCCCTCTCCGCCGAGATGTGCCTCTTCACGCGGAAATCTCTTGGATCCAACTCGAATACCTGCGGCCCCACCATCACTTTTTGCTCGCCGTCAATGTATTTGAAATAGAACACGCGCGGATCGTCGTTCAAGCCCGGGTCAAAAACCCATTTCTTCTCCGGATGCAGATAGGTCTGAACGGCTTTGCCCTTGATCTCCTTGCGAATCGCGTCCTGCCTGCGATTGGCGTCCGGCACATAGTAGTGGGCGAAGGCAAACAATCCGGCGCTCATCAACAGCGCTGCCGCCAGCACCGGCGCAGCCAGGCGGTACAAACTGACGCCGCTGGCTTTCATGGCGGTGATCTCGTTGTGCTTGGTGAGAACGCCGAAGGTGATCAGAACCGCCACCAGCACGCTGATAGGCGCCGAATCGAAAATAAGCTGCGGCGTCAGGAAAAACAGATACGTGAATACGCGCGACATCGCAATGTGGTTCTTCACGATGTCGCTGAGCAGATCGAAAAACGTGTAGACGTGCGTCATCAGCACGAAGCCGATCAGCAGCAGCACGAACCAGAACAAAAAGCTCCTCAGTACGTAGCTGTCCACCACTTGCGGAAACATGAACACTCGCCAGGCCCGGCGGCGCGATCGCATCTGCGTGGCGGCCAACGGTATGGTTCCGCGCAGGCGGGTCCAGGCTGAGCCCAGCCAGCCGCTCACAACCGCCATCAGGTCGCGGTCGCCCGGACGCTCCAACTGCGTCAACAGGAGCAACCCGGCCACGGCGAAGATCGCGTTCGGGATCCACATGGCGATTCCCACCGGAAGCGCCTGCTGTTTGGCCAGCCCCTGGGCGGCGATCAGGCCCATCCAATAAACGAACGCCAGCGCCACCGTGAAAACGAAAGCCGGCGATTTTCCGCCTTTGCGCGACGATATCCCGAGCGGAATCCCGATCAGAGCCAGCAGGAAACAAGCCGGCGGAAGCGCCAGCCGCTGGTGCAGCTCAATGCGCGCCTGAATCACATTGTCCGGATCCAGCGTCTTGTCGTGATACGCCAGCCGGTACAGCGGAAGGGTGTCGATTTCGGTGTAGCCCTTGGCGTGAACGTCGCTGGGCTTGGTGGCTTCCAGAATCTGCGCGCCCGTAGGCGCCGATGTGGCGTAATAATCCGACGGATCTTTCCCGACGTCGTAAGTCGCGCCCTGCTGGAGTGTGAGCTGAATCTGATTCTTGGCCACATCCGGCACAGCAATGGCGTTGGCGGCCACCGTCACGCTGGGGCCTTCGCCCCGATCGTGATCGGTTTTCTTCTGATCCTCCCCGGATGTTGTGTCGGCGATGAACACGTTGCGCCAGCGAGCCACCGCGCCCGGAATCACGTCGCTGATATACAGAACCCGGTTGGGGAACCCTTCGTCAAACACTTGCGGCTGTACTTCGGAGGTCAGCTCGGCCGCCACCAGTTGATTTAAGACCTTGTACGTCTTCCATGTGGAATAAGGCGTCAGCCACAGCGACGCGGTGGCCGTCAGCAGCATCGCCAACGTCGCAAACAGCAGCACTGGCCCGATCACTTTCCGGCTAGGAACTCCGCAAGCGCGCATGGCGATGATCTCGCCATCGCTCGACATCCGGCTGAGCGCGATCAGCACGCCCACCAGCACCCCCAGCGGCACCGTAAACGTCAGCGTGAATGGAATCGCCAGGGCAAAGAGCTCGGCCACCGTGGCGGGCGGCGCCGAGCTGCGCACCAGAATCGCGAACAGTTTTCCGGCCCGCTGCAGGAACAGTACGAAGGTGAACAGCACCGCGCCAAAAAGCGCACTCTTGGACACCTCGCGGAAAATCGAACGGGAAAGCAGCCCCAAGTCTACCTGCCTTGTTTTCCCGGCGTGGCGGCCAGAGGCGCTGTTGTAACGGGTTGTCCGCCTAGAGGCGGCGCCGGAACAATGGGCGGCTTGGGCGTTTCTTCCTGGATAGGCGACAGCTCCAGCTCTTCAAACAGCACGCCGGGCGAGATCACCGAAGCCGTGGTGATGAACGATCCTTGTACGTTGGCATCGATCAAATCCAAAACAAAATTCTCATCCGACGCCGCGACGATATCTTTGAGGGAGCGCGTCGAAATTCCATGAAATTCCAGGCTGCGCACCAGTTCCTCACGCCCATCCGGATACACCCGGTACGCCAACAGCGGCGCCGTTACGGAATGTGACGCTCCATGCGACGCAGAAGAAGCATCCAGCTTGCGGATCAAAATCCCGTAAGGCTTGCTGCGCTCTTTGCACATATCGATCAGCTTCTGCTTCATGCCGGCCGCGGGCGTGGTCTGGGATGCGCGGATAAACAAATTGCCGAAGCCCGGCGCCTGAGTGCCGAACAATCCCGAGAAGCGCGCATGCCCGTTCGATCCGGCAAAATCCTTGAACACCGGCGTGCGCGTTAAAAGGAACGACTTCAGCACGCCCTTTTCCACCAGCGTGACCGGCTGAGGCGCAATGCCTTCGACGTCGTACTGATAGTGGCCCAGCAGCGTGTGGCCGCCGAACTTGGTCATAGTGGAATCGTCCACAACGTCCATCCATTCGGGCAAAACGTGCGATCCCACGCGGTTCTCAAACTCGCTCGACACCAGTCGCGGAGCGCGCCCTGGATCTGAGATCGGCTTGCGAGTCAGCTTGAAGTTGTCGCCCAGCAATTCTTCAAACAGTTGCGCCGCCGCGGGCGCTTCAAACAGTACTGGACCGTCATAGGCCTCACCCGCCGGCGCCTGGCTCAATGCGGTTACGTGCTCGGCCAGCTCTTTCGAAGCGCGTATCAACTCCGCTTCGGCCGGCAGATCGTCCGCTGCAAAGGCCTCGAAGGTCTGGGCGTCGGCTATGCTGGTGCCGTCCACCGCCAAGCCGCGCGCCAGCACATGGATGTACGCCATATCCTCTGGAAGGCGCAGGACCGTTCCCTCGTTGTTCACAATATAGTTGGTGGATTGCGAAGTCTGCATCTCCACGCCGGACGACAACACCTGCGGATATGCGCCAAATATGGCGGAAAGCTTGATGATTTCCTTCTTCCAAGCCTCTAGATCGACGGGTTTCCGCTCGATCGGCAGAATCAATTGCGCCGGCGGAGCTTTGGAAAAATCGGGCAGCGCATCCGGCAGGCTCATGTTCTTCAGCGACGAGCGCTTGCGCGCTATGGCGTCTTCGGCCGTCTTGAACTCGCGGTCCGTGGCCAGCCAAAACACCTCGCGAATCGCGAGATAGTTGTCGTCCAGTGGAAGACGCTCCGGATCGTAGCGGCTCCCGGCGTAAGCTTCCGAATAAATGTGGTTGGTATTGTCGAACGTGTAGTTTCCAACGCGCACTCGCACGGTGGGTACGCGATAATGGCCGTCGGCGGATTCCAGGAGCGCGCCTAAACTCGCCCCGATGCCATGGCTTACCGTGTCTTCCACACGGTACTCCATATAGTAGGGAGGTTCCAGGCCCAGCCGGATCAGCTCGCCGGAGCGCTTCAACTCGTCCTTCATGGCCCGCAATAATACATCGTTATCGGGAACGGCCTGTGTTGCTCAAAGCTTGCGCGCTCAAAGCCAGTGCACCGAGCAGCAGACAGCAGCCCAGCCTCTTCATCGCGAAACTCCCAGGTCCACCGGCCGCCCCAGGAACGGCTGCTTATCTTGCGCGTGCTGCTTTTTCTGAATCTCGATCTCGGAAACCAAAATCGCGGGCGAACTTGCCGACACCGGAACTTGGCCGGATTCGGCGCCACAATAACCGTTGAAAACTTCCAGCTTGTCGGACGTCGCCAGGATCTTCGAAAAGCTCGCCAGCGGCGTGCCGACGATGTCCACGCCACGCACCAATTCGTCCGGCCGACCATCCGCATATACGCGATACACCATCAACGGAATCACGGTGAACGCCTGCAGATCCGCGGCGCTGCGTGGTGGTGTAGCCGCCTGTGATCTCTTCGAACAGAAGGCCGTAGGGCTTGTTCTGCCGCTTGATTTCGGCCATCAGCATCTCGCGCAACGCTTGCTCGGAAACCTGCTTGGTCGATTCCACAATCAGGTTGGACTGCCGCGACACCACTTCCAATCCGGGCTGCCGGCGCCCGTGCCCGTTGGAATGTTCCACGCCCTGAATCGGAGACCGCGACATCAGAAACGTCTTCAGCACTCCCTTGTCCACCACCGTTACCGGTCTGGCCTTCACGCCTTCATCGTCGTAGCTGTAGTAGCCGTTGAGTTCCACGTCGCCCAGCGTCTTGCGCGTCGGATCGAACGAAACGGAGAGGAAGCTCGGCAGCACCGACCCGCCCACCGATTTGGTGAAAGTTTGGCCTTCGCCCTCATCTTTTTGGCGATGGCCCTCGATGCGGTGGCCGAAAATCTCGTGGAAGAATACCGCGGCGGCGCGTCCGGAAAGGATCGCCGGCCCCACAAATGGTTCCACCGCTGGAGCCTGTACCAGCCTGGATAAATCTTTTCCGACTCGAGTGGCCGCGGCATCCACCGCCGCCTGCGAAGGCAGGTGCGCCAGATCGGCTGCCTGAAAATCCGCTTGCGCCACCAGGTCCATGCCGTCCGTCGCTTTGCCGCGCGCCGTAATGGACAGGCCCGCGAAATCGCGCCCATGCAGCAGCCGCGTGCCCTCCGTGCTCACCATGTACTTCGATATTCTCTCCACCGACAAGTTCACGCTGGAATACAGAACGTCGGGAGAATTCGCCACCCCGGCCGACCACTTGCGCACCCGCTGCACCCAACCGTCGTCCACCGGGCGCATCGGCGGCGGTGGTTCCTGATACACCGACGGCGGCTCGCTCGAAAAATCGCCCGAGCCATCCGCTTCCTTCACCTTGGTTTCCTGATTGGACTTGATTTCGATCAGACGCCGCGCCGCCGACCGGTAGGTCCGGTCCGTATCCAGCCAAACTTTCCGCCGGATCGCATCCGGCACATCATCCAAAGGCAGCACATCGCCGCGTGTGAACCGCCCGCGCTGCCCATTGATCTGATGATAGTTGTCCAGTTGCTGCGTCCCGACCCGTAGCGTGATATCGAGTACCCGCAAACGGTGCTTGCCCTGCGACGCTAGCGTCCCCATCATGGCCGTCACCGATTGGCCCTCTTCGTCGGTGACCGTGTAATCCATGTAATAAGGAGGAGGGTCGGCCTTCTGTTTCAGGATGGTGAAGTTGCGCTGCAATTCATCGCTCAAAATGTCGAGCAGCGTGGGAGCAGGAGCAGCCGCCAGCGGAAGCGTCCCGGTAAGAATAATGCCAAGCCAAAGAGGAATGCGACGCACGAAGTATCAGGATAGCAAGCTAGACCGCTAACTCACAGAAGCCGGTCTAACACTAGCGTTTCGACACCGGCGAGCCGCTCAAATACCGGATCGTTGGTAATCAGACCAGCCGCCCCTGCGTGCAGCGCGGTGGCGGCTTGTAAGGCATCCGGCGTTCGCAGACCATGCGCTGCCCGAATTCTCGCGGCGATGTCGGCTATTTCTAGACTGGGCGCCATCCAATGCAAATTCGGGTAGGTAGTGAGAAGCGCATAGAATCCGCTCGCCTGTTGACGTCCGCCACGCCGGTAAGCGGGCACCAACAATTCTGTCATCGTGATGGTTGAGGTGACCGCTGCATGCCCCGGTCGCCTAAGCCAGGCAAAAATTGGGGCGGTCAACTCTAGATAGCGCGCAACGGCTTCCACTTGATAGACGAAGATATTGGTATCCAGCGCGATCAGGCGGTGCCGACGCAGAAACGCGTGAAGCGCCGTCAATCCCAGCTGTTCCGCTCCTCATCCAGATAGCCGTCCGGATAAAGCCCCTTACCCATCCCGAGAATCGCCTTGTCGTGCGCTTTCGGCTTCTCGATCACGATCAATCTGTTGCCATGCGCCACAACCAGCAACTGATCACCGGCCTTTACCCCGAGCGCCTCGCGAGCCTCACGCGGAATCACGATCTGGTTCTTGGAGGAAAGCTTCGCTATTGCCATCGCTTTACATTATTCCAAAAAGTAAAGCACCGATTGAGGTTAATGCGCGCCAATCTGTTTGACGATCCCATCCACCAACGCATTCGGAATCTGGACCGAAAGATTGTACTGCGCAATCTTCCACTCTCCGCCTAGCAACACCAGAACACCGGACCCGCGGCACACGCCCAGGTTCGGCGTATCCAGCATCTCGTCGAACCACGCCGTTTTACGATCGCCCGAAAACTCGATATGCCGGTCGCGAGCTTTAAAACTCCAAGCCGATTTCCGTTGGAATTGCGGTTTCGCCCACGCTCGAAATTCCGCTACGTTCCAGCGTTCAGTAGCATCGGTACCCATAAAGATCCCATTCGGCGCAAAATGGCCGAAATAGCGAGCTTCGTCGGCGACGGAGGCAGCCTGATGCCAATCATCGAGTACAGTTGCAATTTGCTGCGACGGCGTCTGAGCAAGTGCTGAAGCGGCGAACCCAAGAAGGCAAATCGAGAAGATGGTTGTAAGTCGGCTCATTCCCCGGAAGAATATCATGGCGTGGCATCCGTTTTCGGACGTATCAGAATTCAAGCCGCGCCTGGAGGGCAATCATTCGTGGTGAACTGTCGCCGCCCAACCCGACCCCGAGCAATCCCGTCGGCGGCGAAGTCGCGTAGCTGAGAGCTCCGAATCCGGTCTGGGTGGAAGGTTTGCCGGGAATTCCTGCGTAGACCAAATTGGGAAGGCCGAAATTCGGATGATTGAACACGTTGAAGAATTGGCCGTCGATTCGCAGCTTCACGTGATCCGACAATTGGAACCACTTGGTGAGATAGAGATCGCTCCACACGAAATCGGGACCGCGCAAAGCATTTCGGCCCAGATTGCCAAATTGGCAGTTCGCTGGGCTGTTGCCGCCGGCACAGGCGCCGGTGCTGGGATCAATCGCGGAAACGAACGCGTCCGGGTTCAGCCACTGGATGGTTCCCGGTTGCGTGATCCCGGCAATCGAATCGTGTTGGTACAGCGGCACGCCCGATACAACGCTGGCGTACTGCGGCCCACTCCCTTGAACGATGCCGTTTCCGTTCGCGGAGTACGGCGCGCTCAAAACCGAAAATGGCAACCCACTGTGCCAAAAGGCGGTGCCCGAAACCTGCCATCCGTTCAGCGCTCGCGCCAGCACCGCATTGTGGGCTCTGATGGGCAACTGATAAACGTATTGCGCGGTTAAGTTGTCTCGAACATCGTAATCGCAAGGTCCGTATTGGCGGCCGAGTTCACCCGGCAGCGGGGAAAGGATCGCGCCCGCGGCAAATGGCAGGAATCCCCCGTTGGATACGGTGTCCATGCAGCGGCTCCAAGTGTAGTTGACCAGAACCTGAAGACCGTGCGCGAGCCGTTTGTCCACCGTTAACTGCAGGCCGTTGTAATGGCTGTTCGCGCCGGTGTTCAGTTGCGTAACCGGTCCAAAGCGCGGATCGACGGGTTGGCCGTAAGGGAATGGCGCGAAGCATCCGGGGCAAACCGTTTGATAACCATTCACTTGGGTTTCATAGGGCTGGTTTACGGCGCGCGTGCCTACATACTGAGCTCGCAAATTGAGGGCATTGCCGATCTGGTGTTCCAACGCAAAACTCCACTGCATGAAGTAAGGCGCATGCAGCTTGCCGTCCGGAACCGCGGTGATCGAAATCGGCGGAAGGCAGGAGTTTCGATTGGCCAGGGGCGAAGCGCAGGAAAGCTCGCCCTGAGCGAAGCCGGAGTTGAACAGCTGATTTGCCGCCGCTGTCGCGTCGATGGCGCTGTTTGAAACTCCCGGTGCGATGGCTGTTCCACCGACCGAGCCCAGCAGCCCGCCCTGAAAAGTCTTCGAGTAGGGCGGGTTCACTCCCACCAGATCGGCGACGCTGCCCGGCAGTATGTCGCTAAACAAGCCAAATCCGGTGCGCAGGACCGTGTGCGGCGCGATCTGCCATGCGATGGCAGTTCGAGGTTGCAGGATGGCCAAGGGCGTCGACGCAAACACGTTCCCCAGATGCGTCTGGATCGCCTCATTAAGAGGCTGATTCACATCGTGCGAGATGGAATCGAAGGAGCCGGCCAGACGAGCCAGGGCGTCGTGCGGATTCAGCGGATTCGAATTGTAAGTATCGCGGATGCCAAAGGTCCAGGTGAGCGTGCGTGTCAACTTCCACGTATCTTGCGCATAAAAATCCAGATTGAGAAAGCGGTACGGCTGTGAATTCGCCAGCGGAAAAGTCTCGGGCAGCCGTCGACGCAACTCCGTAGATGAACTGCGGCAGGCTGGTGTAAGTGACCAGCGGAACCGTGCCCTCGCCGAAATCATAATCGTTCAGACGGAAGATCCGGGTGTTGGTTCCGAAGCGGAATTCGTGCGAGCCTACCGTCCAAGCCAGGTTGTCGTTGATGAAGAAGCGCGCGGCGCGCCGGCCCTGCACCCACGTATTGTCCAGCCCTCCCAGCGGCGTGAAGGGAGCGTTCGAGCCGCTGCCCTGCAGCACGATTGGAAACGCCGCCAGCGTTTTCTCAAAGTCGGCCGGCCCGAACAGACTTTCATACCAGGAGAACGCGGGATTGAAATAGTTCACCAGATGTGCGGAAAACACGTGCGTATAGCCGGAGGCGAAGGAATAGAGGGGCTGCGGAGAGATGGCGTCAAAGATCGGATTGATGGGATCGGTGTAGGCAGCCTGGAGCCCGGTGTCGGACTGAAAGCGGAACCACGCCATGTTGTTGGTGTCGATGTTGTAGTCGATGCGGGCCGTTTGCACCTGCTCGCGATCGTCGCTCGAATGCGAAACGCTCTGGCGGTTCGCGCATCCGTTTCCATTCGGTGGATTGCCGCCCGCCGCGGACCCATCGCTATTGAACGGGCACCCGAGTACCGCGAGCGGCGTGCCGGCGGTATTGCCATACAGCGCAAAAAGCTTCCGGTAGAACGGCACCAGCTGCGGCGCGGGCTGATAGCGTCGATCCGGTGATGGAGTCCACGCCGCCGCGCGGCAATTGATCGAGCACGTAATTTTGAAAGGCGGGCGTCGGAACGGTGGTGGCGGTGACGATCGGCAGGGCAATCCGTACCCACTCGGAATCGAAAAAGAAAAACAGCTTGTCGTGAACTATCGGACCTCCGAGACTTCCGCCGAAATGATTCACTGTCGAGCGCGGTTTATGATTTTCGGGCGTCGCGTTGGTGAAGAAATCAGCGGCGTTCAACTTTGAGCCGTTCCATAGCTCGTACAGATTCCCGTGAAACTTGTTGGTTCCCGATTTTGTGACATAGTTGACCTGAGAAGCGCCATACCGGCCTTGATCGACCGCATAGGAAACGGTGTTGACAGTCACCTCCGCGATTGAATTCAACCCCAGCACCAGATTGGTAGAAAGACCGCTGTTCAGGTTGGTCAGCGGATCGTTGGTTTCAAGGCCATCGACAATGTAGCCGTTCGAAAGCGATGGCAAGCCATTGAACTGAACGTTGCCATAGCCGTTTGTGCCCCCCACGAAATCGTTCCCGCTCCCGGCCGTGTTGATGAGCGCGCCCGCGGCGAACTGGAGCGGATACGTCATGTCGCCACCCGGATTCGGAAGATCTTCGAGAGCCCGCGCGCTCAGCGTTGTCGAAGTATTGGGGTTGTCGGGATTGATCAGAGGCGCTTCTTCCTGAACCAAGACGGTTGCGCTTGCCGACGCAATGTTCAGCTTGAAATCGACCGTTTGCGTTTGCCCCAGCTGCGCGGACACAGAACTGTTTTGTTGCGCCTCAAAACGGTCTGCCTCCGCTTTGACCAGGTACATTCCAGGTTTGAGCTGCGGAAAACTATAGCGTCCGGAGTCGTCGGTTTTCATGGACCGTTTCAGGCCATTCTCCACGTTCGTGACGGTCACGACGGCGCCCGCGATCGCGCCGCTGGTTGGATCGACAACCGAGCCGACGATGGCGCTGGTTGTCTCCCCCTGGCCTTGCGCCAGCTGTCCGAAAGTCAAGACGATGGCCGCAGGCCAGATCCAGCGCTCATAGTGAACCCGCATTCAGCTACTTTACTACAGATTCCATCCTCGAATAAACTATAGTTAATTACAGAGCCTGAACGCTGATTTCCTACCGTTTAAACCGCCACCCACAACCCACAACCCACAACCAACCGACAATCCTCCTACGTTAGAATCTGATCTGAGGTGAGTCTTGCGTCAAGCATCCCGCATAGTTTTAGCCGCCATATTTTTGATCGGAAGTTTCGTCGGATTTGCGCAGAAACCCGCCCCACCGGCCACGAAATACGGCTCGAATCCGACGGCCGGCAAAACCTTCACGCACGATGGCGTCAAACTCTACTTCGAAATCTACGGCTCGGGCGAACCGCTCCTGCTCGTCCACGGCAACGGCGGCAGCATTGCCGACTGGAAAGCTCAAATCGACTACTTTCGCGGGCGCTACCAGGTGATCGCGATGGATAGCCGCGATCAGGGCAAATCGTCCGACAGCCCGGGCAAGCTTACCTATGAGAAGATGGCCGACGATCTGGCAGCTCTGCTCGACTATCTCAAATCTCCGCCCGCAAACGTATTGGGCTGGAGCGATGGCGGAATCAATGCGCTTCTGTTAGGCGTCCGTCATCCGGCGCAAGTCAAGAAAATCGCTTCGATGGCCGCCAACCTCAACCCCAACGGTCTCTACCCGGAAGCCCTTGCCATGGCAAAATCCATGTTGAATTCGGCGCACGGAAAGCGAGAATTGAAAGTGGCCCAATTGTCGTTAGACGAGCCGCACATCGATCCGAACTCCCTGAAGAAGATCACCGCGCCAACCCTCATTCTCGCCGGCGATCACGATCTCATCATCGATGAGCACACGCTCGACATCTATCACCACATCCCCAACAGCCAGCTGTGCATCTTCCCCAATGCGACCCACATGGTTCCCTTGGACGACCCCGAACTATTTAATGCCACCGTCGATCGCTTCTTCCGTACTCCGTTCGTCGAGAAGGACCGCATCAAGGACTTTCTCAAGTCCATCCACGCGATCTAATTCACCGAGCGGAACCCAATCTAGCGACAAAACTTAAACCGTAAGCGTTACCCTGGAACCGGTCGACGGCATCGAACTCATGAAACCAATGGAAGTTCAAGACCATCATGCGCTTTGGAAAAGTGAGACCTAGTTGTACACCGGCCGAATATACCTTGTCGTGCACGCCAGGGTTGCGGGCATCCGTGCCGGTGTCGTCGGAAACCTGAAAGCTGCCATAGCCGGCGGGGCCTATTTCGGCAATGATAGATTTATCCTTCTTCACGGGAAGGTATTGGCTGATGCCCCAGTTCCAGGTGATGAACTGACCCTGCGTGAGATCGAAGCCTCTTTTGCGCTGGTCGATCTCCCAGGTCATGGCGTTTTCAATCGCCATCCTTCTGTCGGCCCAAGGGTACAGGTAGAGCCCTCCCTGCACCTGGTTCTCCCAGAAGCCCAAGCCGGTATTGTCGGACGACGCGACGCGCACGGGCCCCACGACAGGCACATTGACAGTATTGATGTTGTATTTTCCGGTGGGTATGTAAAAGCCGACGTTCGCGATGGCGTCGTAGTGCTTCCCGGTCCAATCCAGCCAAAGCGGCACGACATAGGTATCTCCGACATTGAACTGCCCCGCCCCACCGCTGATGCCAGCTCCTTCGGCGCGTTGCAGCAGCGCGCTTAGACTGGCGTTTGCGAAACTAGGGCTGATCATCAGGCCATATTTTGCGCCGAATATTTTCTTTTTGGGAACCCAGGTAAAGACAGGAGCCAGGGCATAGAGGCTAACGGTCACATTCACGTTGAGCGTGGTGCTCACACGGCCCCCTGGGCCTGTGATCGTGACGGAGTTGATCTGGTTGCCGCTAGCGTTTGTAAGTCCGTCTGTTAAATAGCCGTAGTTATAGAGCCCCCCATAGAAACCAGGATCGGGAAGGGCGAAATCGCGAATATTGAACGAACCCGGAACATAGTGGTCCGTCTGGGCATAAGCGGTCGTCGTAATCGCGGCAATCGCAATCGCCGATCCGAGTCTAAGTGTCCGACGCATGAGGAACCTCCTAGAAAGCTGGGCTTCCGTCACATTGTGATGACCGAATGGTGGAACCGGGCTTAAAACTTAATCCCCCTGCCACCAACAACCCACGACCCACGACCCACAACCCAATTGGCACTTCCCCGCCGACCCCGCTACAATAGACACTTAGACCCCTTCACCTATGCCAGTGCCAGTTTCGCAAATGTGGACCGTAGCAACCTACGTCCTCAAACAGCGCCTCAAACGCCGCCAGCGCTACCCGCTGGTGCTGATGCTGGAGCCTTTGTTCCGCTGTAACCTGGCCTGCGCGGGATGCGGGAAAATCCAGTACCCGGCGCACATCCTCAAGAAAAACCTTTCGCCTGAGGAATGTTTTAAGGCGGTCGATGAGTGCGGCGCCCCCATGGTCTCCATCCCCGGCGGCGAGCCGCTGATGCATCCCGAGATCGACAAAATCGTCGAGGGCCTGGTCGCGCGCAAGAAATACATCTATCTCTGTACCAACGCGCTGCTCCTCAAAGAAAAGCTGCACCTCTTCAAGCCCAGCAAGTATCTCTCGTTCTCCGTTCATCTCGATGGCCAGCGCGAGCATCACGATTTTTCGGTGTGCCGCGAAGGCGGTTATGAAATCGCGGTCGAAGCCGTTCGCGAGGCCATTCAGGCCGGCTTCCGCGTCACCACCAACAGCACGCTGTTCGATGGCGTGGATCCGCAAAGCGTCCGGGCTTTCTTTGACGAAATGATGGATCTGGGCGTCGAAGGAATCATGGTCGCCCCCGGCTATTCGTACGACAAAGCGCCCGACCAGCAGCATTTCATGGGACGCGCGCGCACCCGCCGCACCTTCAAAGCCATCCTGTCGAATCGCAAGCGCAACTGGATCTTCAATCAGTCGCCGCTCTATCTCGAATTTCTGATGGGCAAGCGCCACTATAACTGCACGCCCTGGGGCATGCCGACCTACAATCTCTTTGGCTGGCAAAAGCCCTGCTATCTGCTGCAAGACGGCTACGCCGACACCTTCGCCGAATTGATGAACGACACCGCCTGGGATCAGTACGGAACCGAGTCCGGCAATCCCAAGTGCGCCAATTGCATGGTGCATTGCGGATTCGAGCCCTCGGCCGTTCACGATGGATTCTCTTCCCTGCGCGGCTTTGCAGCTATGGCGCGTTCGTATCTGTTCACCGCGTATCCCGATCGAGACGCCGAGCGCCTGCTGCAAGAGCCGGTGCAGCCGGTACACGCGCACAACCCGTTCGTGAATATTCAACATGAACCCCGAAATTCTTGAGGTAGTCCCGGGCTTTTCGCACGATCAGCTGGAAGGTTGGATCCCTCCGCTCGCCACTGACGAGGACATTCGCGGCGCGCTCGAAAAAGCCTTCGACTATCGCGGCGATGTCACCATCACTCTCAAGAACGGCACCCAAGTGGAAGGTTATATTTTCGACCGTCAAAACGGTCCAACGCTGGCCGACTCTCGTGTTCGTGTATTCCCGAAGAACGAAGGCGCCAAGATCGCGATTCCCTATTCGGAAATCCAGGCTCTTGCATTCACCGGCCGCGACACCGCCGCGGGTAAAAGCTGGGAAGCTTGGCTGCGCAAGTATTGGGAGAAGAAAACCGCCGGTGAACAAAACATCCAGCGCGAGCCTGAATCGCTTGAATAATCCCGGAGGCGCGTCATAGTCCAAGTCTGCGTTCTCGCCAGCAGCAGTTCCGGTAACTCCGCCTTCATCCGAACTGAAAAAACACGCATCCTTGTCGACGCCGGCCTCAGCAAGCGCGACACCCTGGCGCGCCTCGCCCTAATTGGCGAAGATCCTGAAAAGCTGGACGCCATCCTGATCACGCATGAGCATTCCGATCACGTAAGCGGCTTGGTGGCTCTGGCGCGCGCGCTCGCCGTGCCTATCTTCATCACTCGCCTCACAGCGCCCGCCATTCCCTGGGGAGAATTCACGCCGCGCCTGGATTGCTTTCAGGCCGGCACCACGTTTACAGTGGGCGACATTGAAGTCGACAGCTTCACCATTCCGCACGATGCCATCGATCCAGTCGGCTTTTGTTTCCGCTCGCAAGGAATTAAAGTGGGGCTGGTGACTGATCTGGGTTACGTCACGGACTCCATCAAATTCCATTTGCGCGGCGCCCATCTGCTGATTCTCGAAGCCAATCACGATCTGGAAATGCTGAAGGTCGGCCCGTATCCGTGGTCTGTCAAACAGCGCGTCATGGGACGCAAAGGACATTTGTCGAACGACGTGGTCTGCGATTTCATCCGCGCCGATCTCGATTCGTCCATCAATACCTTGGTGCTCGGCCATCTGAGCGAACACAACAATCATCCCGAGATTGTGCGGAACCTTGCCACTCGCGCGCTGGATTGCGCGCGACGTGCGCTGTTCACGCGGCTGGTGGTCGCCGAGCCGAAGCAGCAAACCGAGGTGTTTACCTACTAGATGATCGAACGCTATACACGGCCCGAGATGGCCAGCATTTGGAGCGAGGAAAACAAGTACCGCCAGTGGCTGGAAGTGGAGCTGGCGAGTTCCGAAGCGCTAGCGGAGACCAACGACGTGCCGCCCGAAGCCGCGCGCGCGCTCCGCAAGCATGCCAGCTTCAACCTCGAGCGGATTCAGGAAATCGAGCGCGAGGTCAAGCACGACGTCATCGCCTTTACCACTGCGGTTGCAGAAAGCCTGGCCGCGGCCGGTGAGTCCGCCGCGTCGCGCTGGCTGCATTATGGCCTGACTTCGAACGACGTCGTCGATAGCGCGCAGGCCTTGATGGTCCGCAGCGCTTCGGATGTGATTCTCCGCGGCATCCGGGATCTCGCGGCCGCTTTGAAAACGCGCGCGTTCGAATTTAAGGACACCGTCCAGATCGGCCGTACCCATGGCGTACACGCCGAGCCGATCACTTTCGGCCTCAAGCTCGCGCTCTGGTACGACGAAGTCGAGCGTAATCTCGCGCGTTTTTCGGCCGCCGCGGAAGACATGCGCGTCGGCAAGATCTCAGGCGCAGTCGGAACGTTCGGGCATATCGGACCCGAAGCCGAAGAACGCATCTGCCAGCGGCTTGGACTGCGGCCGGCCCCCATCGCTTCCCAGGTCATCTCGCGCGATCGCCACGCCAACTACGTCGCGACGCTGGCGCTGGTCGCGGCCACGCTCGAAAAGATCGCCCTCGAGATCCGCCATCTGCAGCGCACCGAAGTTCGCGAAGTGGAAGAACCGTTCTCGGAAGGTCAAAAGGGCTCTTCCGCCATGCCGCACAAGCGGAACCCGGTGACCTGCGAGCAAATTTGCGGCCTGGCCCGCGTCGTCCGCTCGAACGCCCAAGCGGCCTTCGAAAACATCGCGCTTTGGCACGAACGCGATATCTCCCACTCCTCGGTGGAGCGCATCATCTTGCCCGATAGCACCACGCTTGTGGATTACATGTTGGCTCGAACCATCTGGTTGATTTCCGGAATGCGTGTGTCCCCTCAGCGAATGGCTCGTAACCTGGACTTAACACGAGGCTTAGTCTTCTCCGGTCAGCTCCTGCTGGACCTTACGGCGGCGGGGATGTTGCGTGAGCAAGCTTACAAATTGGTGCAAGGCCACGCTATGCTCGCCTGGCAGCGAGGATCGCGATTTCCGTTCCGCCATAGAATCGGACCCCGCCATCCGGCAACATCTGACGCCCGAGGCCTTAGAAGCTACGTTCTCTGTTTCCAGACAGTTACAGAACGTCGACCAGATTTTCAGCGGGTCTTCCCGAAGTAGGGGTCCCGCATACCCTAAATCTGTGCTTCCATTTCCTGGATCATCGTTTACACTATACCTAGGACGCGAGTGGCGCCGAATGAAAATCACACACGAAACTAACCGGTGCACGCAGTTTGAACTCGCCCGAGTTCTCTTGGTAGACGACGATCCCACCTCCCGTTTAACGTTACAGACGGTTCTCGAAGCCAGCGGATATCGTGTAGATTCAGCAGCTTCCGCTGCAGAAGCTATACCAATGCTGGATCAGCAGGAATACGAGCTGGTTCTGAGCGATCTGCAAATGGAATCGCCTGAAGCGGGCCTTAAGGTGCTGGCGCACGCCCGTATCATGGATTACAAACCGGCGACGGCGATTGTAACCACTTACCAGAACGCCAAACAGCCGACTTTAACGACCAAAACCCAGGCCCGGATGCTGATCACGCCCGAGGATATTCCAGGTTTGCTCGGTAAAGTGGCCAATCTAATCAGCCAACGCGCCGCCCGCCGGGTACAGCGCGAAATGCGCCACGCTACCAGCTAGCTCCTAGCTCGTAGATCGTTTTCTCAAATTCGTCCAGCGAACCGCCGAAAAAGTGGTCTTGTGCGTCGATCCAGATCAGTTTTTTGGGTTCTGGAAGCCCCGCGAAGTACGTTTCCATGGCCGAAATCTGCGCAAAATTCGTCATTTTTGCTCACTATAAAGGCCTTCGGGACCCCACAATGGCCCAGTAACTGGCTGTCGGGAAGGTTGGAGGGAAAGCCGACCGCGACCAAATGAGCAACGCCGGGCGTTTCGCAGCCGAGCCTCAAAATGATGCGCGAGCCGAACGAAAATCCGGCCAGCGAAAACGGCAGCGCGGGATAGCGGGATCGCAGAACAGCCAACGCGGAACGGGCGTCTTCCATTTCGCCGATCGCCCTTATCGTACTTGCCTTCGCTCAGATTGACGCCGCGATAGTTGAATCGCAAAACAACCGCGCCGGCGCGCCGCAATCCGCGCGCGATCCGGTACACCACTTTGTTGTGCATGGTTCCGCCAAATTGCGGATGCGGATGGCAAACCAGAACGGCGTGGCGAGGTTCTTGATCCTCGGGCTCTTCGAGCAGCGCTTCCAGTTTCCCGGCCGGCCCGTCAATGAACAGACTTTCGATGCGGCGGGGCATCAATTAGAACGATAGTTGGTGAACTGCATGTCGATGCCGAAGTCGCGGCCGCGCAGCAGCGCCATCACTTCCTGCAGCGTGTCGCGGTCCTTGCCGGAGATGCGAACCAAATCGCCTTGGATGGACGCTTGTACTTTCTTCTTGCTGTCCTTGATCAGCTTCACGATGTCGCGCGCCTTTTCGGTGGCGATGCCTTGCTGCAGCGTGATCTCCTGGCGGACACTGGACCCGGCGGAGGGGATGAGTGGACCGAAGGTCAAGCCCTTCAGCGACACGTTGCGCTTTACCAGTTTGGCTTGCAGCACGTCAGTAACGGCTTTCAGCTTGAACTCGTCCGCGCTCGAGAGCGTAAGTTTGTTGTCTTTTTCGTTGAGCTGGATGTCAGATTTGGAATCCTTCAAATCGAAGCGCTGATGGATCTCTTTGAGCGCCTGCTGAACGGCGTTGCTGACTTCCGCCAAGTCGATCTTGGACACGATATCGAATGTATTTTCGGGCATGTGCTAATGACCCAATGCTATCAAGACTCGCTCGGTAATTTCCTGGATCATGGCGGGAAAGGCGGCGTCGAGGGCCAGAGTGACTGCGGCGCGAACGCGTTCAGGATCGATTTCAGGAGCGGGCGGCGGCTCGGGCGGCTTAGGTGGTTCTGGTGCAGGAGGCGGGGCGGCAGCGATGATCTCGGCGAGAAGACCGCGGGCTAGTTGGGCTTCCTTCACCAAAGGATCGATGGTGCTGACGACTTTCGAAGCCTCGAATGGTTTCTTAAGGATGGCGTCGCAACCGGCGCGCTTGGCTTCCTCCTCGTCGAACGGTTCCAACAGACCCGCTGTGAGAACCACGCGCACATGTTTGAAGCGCGGTTCATTCTTGACGTAGCGGCACAACTCGAACCCGGATTTGCCGGGAAGGAAGACGTCGGCCAGAATCAGGTCCGGATCGACATCGGCGAGGCGGGCCATGGCGGCATCGCCGTCGGTGAGACTGACAACTTCGAAGCCCTCCTCGCGCAGAATCCGCTCACCCATGCGCTGGGCGTGCGGGCTGTCGTCAGCCAGGAGGATTCGGCTCAATTGGAAGCGGCTGGCGCTGTTGCAGCCGGCGCAGCAGCGGCGGGCTGATCGGTAGTGGGCGCGGCGGCTGGCTGCGGCTGCTGCTTCTTGTTTTTCTTTTTCTTCTTGGCGTTCGGATCAGCGGCAGGCTGGTCCGCTGCGGGCTTCGAAGAATCGGTAGTTGCCGCAGCCGGAGCCGCAGGAGCGGCGGGGCTGGCGGGAGTGGCCGCAGCCGCGTCACCTGGCGCGGGCGGATTGGTACGCGCGTCCGGTTTGGTATCCAGCGCGTTGGAATCTCCGACAGGTTGAGCAGTCACGGTGCCAGTGAATGCTCCGGCGGCGCCGGCCGGCAGCGGGACGAGTGGGGGCACCGAAGGACGCATGGTCGTCATGGCGGGATCACCCTCATGAGCTGCTGTGCTCATATCCGGACCGCGCCTCAGGGGCAGGGTGGCGCGCTCATAAATGCTGGGCTTTTCCTTATGTTCCTTTTCATACTCCATGCGCGCGACCGCAGCTTTGTCAGGCTCCGGAACCGGCATTTCGAGTTCCTTCAGTTTCTTGGTCGCGTCGTCGGCATAGTCGCTCATTGGGTAATCGCGCACGATCTTGGCATAGGCTTCGCCTTCCTGTTTGCGGAACCGATTGCCCAGCTTCCCATAGGCTTCGCCCTCTTCCCAAAGCGCCAGGTCGGCCTTGCTATACAGGGGATACTGCTCCACAACATGACCATAGCGGTTGGCAGCCGCCGAGTTATCGCCGCGCTTGAAATAGTACGAGCCGACCTCGTACTCGCCTTCCGCGAGCGCTTCCTGGATATTGCGCAGAAGCTGCTTGGTCTCGTCGACGTACTTGCTGTTCGGAAACTGCACAATCAGCTGCCGGCATTCGTCTTCGGCGCGAATGGCCTGGCTTTGATCACGATCTGCTTTGTCCATTTGCTTGTAGTGGATCATGCAGATCTTTTGCTGGGATTCGGCGGCTTCCTCCATGGTGGGATAGAAAAGGATGAAGTCCTTATACTCGGCTTCGGCCTGAGCCAAACCTGCCGAGCCGCCTTCCCGGTACCAGCTATCGGCGACGGCCAGCTTCGCTTTGGCCAGGAACTCGCTCTGATCGTAAGTGTTGATCAGGGTGTTCAGTGTGATTCGAGCGACTTCATAGCGGCCATGTTCGATGTCGTCGATGGCTCGATCAAAGAGGACCTTGTCGGGTTGCTTGGTGTCCTTGGTGATCGGGTCGTCATATTTCTTCTTATGGAAACTGCAGGAGGTCAAAAGACCCGCTCCTACAATCGCGATCAAAAAGTATCGTGCCATAATATCCAACCTTATAGATTAAACCTTTACGAACCTTATCCGTTATACCTTTACCAGCACGGCGTCGCGCGCCGCGCGCTGCAATTCGATAAACGCCTGGCCGGGGTCGGGAGTGTGAAAAATAGAAGACCCTGCAACCAGCCAGTCACACCCGGCGCGAGTGATATCACCTGCGTTTCCCGGGGCGACTCCACCATCGATCTCAATGGCGAAATTCAATCCTAACTCCTTGCGCCGCCACGCGAGAGCTTGAATTTTCTTGAGGGCGTTCGGAATAAAAGCCTGGCCTCCAAAACCCGGATTGACGCTCATTATGAGCACGTGATCCACCAGATCCAGCACCTCGCTGAGGGTGCCGATGGGCGTGGCCGGATTCAAGACTACTCCGGGGCGGCCACCTTCGGAACGGATGAGGCGGAGCGTGCGATCGAGATGGGTGCAGGCCTCCTGGTGGACCAGGATGTAGTCGGCGCCAGCGCGGATGAACTCGGGGGCGTATTTATCCGGATCCGAAATCATGAGGTGAACATCCAGCTTGAGGCGGGTAACTTTGCGGATTGACTCCACCACCGGGATTCCGATGCTGATATTGGGGACGAAGTGGCCATCCATGACATCGACGTGCAGCATGGTAGCGCCGGCGCGTTCGACCTTAGCGATTTCTTCTCCCAGCCGCGCAAAATCGGCGGAGAGGATGGAGGGGAGTACTTCGATCATGCTGGAACTAATACAGTTGATGGTAGCACGGGGACCGCTTCCTATGGTCGCGGCTCGGTAGTGCGGGCGGGTGCTAGTCGAGGCAGGACTACTGGGTACAACCGTCCGGGTCGTGCAATGCGATAAAGCGCGACGAGTTGGGGGTGATCTCGACCACTCGCAACTGGCCGGCGCGGCCCAGGGAGCCTAAGGGCTTACCGTTCACTGAGATGGCGAGCGAGCCGGCATTTCCGACACGTACCAGGGCGTTGCTTGAGAACAGCAAATTCTCTTTGCTGCCACCGGCTAGCAATTTGGTGAAGGCTACCTTCCCATCGCTGCACGCCGTCACCCAACTGCTGGCGCTGGCTTCAATGATCGCGTGCGACTGGCCCGCAGGGACGCGGGTCTCAACCACAGGCGCGGGTTTCGGGACCACGGGGGCCGGTTTCGGGACCGCAGGCGCTGGTTTCGGAACCACAGGCGCGGGCACCGGCATCTGAGCTGGAACGCTGCTCTGGGCCTGGGCGACAGTGGACACGGGAGCATGTTTGGAAAAAGGCCCGAACCAAATGATGACGAGCGCAACCACGGTGAAAGCCGCGGCGATGAGAAGCGTCAGTATCTGGGAGCGGTTTTTCCCTTTCTGCGGCTCGGGCTCTTGAGCCTCGGTTTGCAGGAAGACCTGTCGAATAGCATCCTCTACCTCCGGTGACGGGGTAGCGTTGACGGGCGGAGGAACTTCCTCACTTGGTTGCGGTTCCGGAACACGTTTGGCTGGGATCACGATGCCGGACACCTTCAGCGGTGGGGGCGCGAAGGGCAAGTGTTCCTGCAAATCGGGCTTAATCTCGGGGGGCTTCGCAGCGGTGAAGCTAGGGCCAAACGCACCGGCGGCCGGTGGCTCAACAAGAATCAGACCGGATTGCAGGGAGGGCTCGGGTGTTTCGATGGGTTCGAACGCCGCGGCCTCGACCGGCTGGGGCTCGTGCTCCTCAGTTGGGTGAAGCTCATCGGTTGGTTGAAGCTCCTCGGTTGGTTCGAGCTCCTCGGTTGGTTCGAGCTCGGCAACGGGTTCGACGTGCTCAAGTTCCTCAACTGGTTCGATTTCCGCGACCGGTTCAATTTCCTCAACGTGTTCGGGCTCCTCAACGTGTTCGAGCTCGGCAACGGGTTCGACGTGCTCAAGTTCCTCAACTGGTTCGATCTCCGCGACCGGTTCAATTTCCTCGACGGGTTCGGGTTCCTCAACGTGTTCGAGCTCGGCGACCGGTTCGACGTGCTCAAGTTCCTCAACTGGTTCGATCTCCGCTGCGGGTTCAATTTCCTCAACGGGCTCGGGTTCTTCAACTGATTCGATCTCAGCGACGGGTTCAAGTTCGGTGATGGGTTCGATTTCCGCGACGGTCTGGAGTGGTGCATCGGGAACGGGCGGAGGAGGTAATTGCGAGACGGGAGCGGGATGACTTTTTTCGAAGCGTTCGGCCGCGCTGGACGGCGGCTCGGCGGTTGCAACTAGCTCCAACGTGTCCGGAGTAGTAGTCGGCAATTCCTCAAGCAGGCGGCGATGATATTCCTCTACCAGGGCGTGATTGCGCGCGGCCTTGGAGTCGGTTTCCGGCAACGAGAGTTTGGCGGCGGAATGGATTCTTTCGGCGCCCACGCCGAACCTGGACCCGCGCCTCTCGCAATTGCGCACGTCGGCCATGATGAGGTGCTGATCGGTTTCGATCGTGATGATCTGGTCCTGATGAAGTTCCACTTCGGCCACCAGGCGGAGACCTAGTCCCGAGATATCGATTACCTGGCCGTTCCACTCCGTCTCCGGGTCGTCAAGGAGAGCGACCTTAGCCGGAGCGTACACCTGAAACCGTGCTTCCTTCCGTCGATCCATATAGTTAGGTTCGGCAATTCACCTGATGGCCTTTAGGGCCTTAGGACGCACGGGGTATGGAGTCGTATCCTGGACTCACTTGGGCGCCATCAGCTGAAGGCCAATGTTTTCAGTGTTCTACAACCGCTGCCGTGTTCTACAATCTATGGATGGACCACCATACGGTTGCATCCATCAGCATCGCGGGCAGCTGCCTGGATGTGCTCGGCAGTCTTTATCTGGCTTACGACTTACTGGGCGGTCAACATGGTCCGTTGCGGCTGCTGACTCGGGCGGTGACGTATTCGATTGTTTTTGGCCTCGGATATGGTCTGGGGCTCGGCGTGCTATTCGGCGCGGCATCCGGGCTGGCGAGCGGGGTGACGATCGCGATGGAACTCAATCGGGCTTCCAAGCTTCAGGACCATTATTCGCTTCCTTGGGAAGCGCTATTCAGCGCGATCCGAGCCTCGGCCTTCAGCGCGGCACTCTATCCTCAAGTGGGTCTTCGTTTCGCCATTGCATACGCCGTGCTGCTTACGGGCGGACAGGTGTCGGTCTACATGCGCGGAGTCCGTCCCTCTCTGCTGTATTCCACGGCGCGCCGGCCGCTGTACAGCCCGGTGCTGATCCGGGCGGCCTTGCTTCGAACCGCGGGCTACTTCGGCGCGGCATTGGTTTGCAGCAGGCTGGTGCGACACGTGGATCATCCCTGGCTGTTCGCCCTGCGGCTTGGAGTGGTGACCGGGGTGGTTACGGCGGCTCTCGCGGCTTTCAGCCCGTACGTGGAATACTATGCCGATCACATGCCTCAGCGGCGCATGGGCGTGTTTGGGATCGGGCTGATGTTTTGCGGTTTTGCGCTGCAGTCGCTGCAATATTGGCTGGCGGTGTTTGATGTGCGACTTACGTAGCGGCCGATTGACCGCTTCCTTCGGTCGCGGCTCAGTAGCACGATGATTTTGCTCGATCGTCGATAATGAGCCGTGACCAAAGGGAGCGGTAGATCATCCTTCTCACACCGACTCTGACGGTCGCGGTTCTGAAACGAATACGGCGGCGAAGAAGCCGTCGCCGGGGTTGAGACCCGGCAGGCGCTCGCTGGTTTGCCAATCGCCGGGAAATTCACGGATGACGTCTTCGTTCTCTTCCTTTTCGAGCGAGCAGGTGGAATAGACCAGGCGGCCGCCGGGGCAGAGATGTTCGAGGGCTTGGCGGACGAGAGCTACTTGCTTGGCGTGAAGGTCCGGCAAATCGGATGGCTTGAGACGCCATTTGATTTCGGGATTGCGGCCGAGGGTGCCGGTGCCGGAGCAAGGCGCATCGATGAGAATGCGATCAAATTTGGCGCGGAAAGGCAGCGGCTGAGTACCGTCCAGGACCACCAGCGAGCAGTTGAGATCGCGCATTTGTTTCGAGGCGGTGCAGGTGAATATCGCAGGCGATGGCGCAGACGCCCTGTTCGATGGCCTGGGCGGTTTTGTTGCCGGGCGCGGCGCACAGATCGAGGAAATGTCTGGCCGGGGCGGGAGATCGAGCAGCGGCACGATGGACTGGGCGCCGATGTCCTGGATGCGGCCGGTGCTGGCGATGTAAGTCTCGGGCGGCTGAAGAAACGCGGCGGCGATTCGATCGGCTGCCTCGCGTCCGAATTGGCGATCCCAGCGTTCGAGCAGCCAGCCGGGCATGGACAGTTGACGGCGCGATCGGGCCAGGGGACGGGCGTGCGATCGGTTTTTCGCAGAATCGCGTTGACCAGGCCGGCGGCCGGCGCCCGGCCCAGGCGCTTCACCAGTTCGACGCTTTCGCCTACGGCGGCGTGGGGCGGAATGCGATCGAGATAGCGCAGTTGGTAGATGCCCATGCGGAGAGCGATGCGTGACTTCCAGCTCGGGCGCTCGCGGGACACGGCGCGCGATCAGATAATCGAGCTGGGCCTGATAGCGCAGGCATCCGTAAACAATTTCAGAAGCCAGGCCGGCATCGCGCGAGTCGAGTTGCGCGGAGCGTTGCAGAAAAGATCGGAGGCGTAACCGCCATGGTGGACTTTTCGCAGAACTTCGAAGGCAATCTGGCGCGCGGGTGAGATCAAGTTCTATTTTAGTAGGAGTGCTGAAGAGCGACGGACGATATTGTGACGGCTGCGGGCAAAAATTGCCTCCCGGATCGAGGCTGTCGATGCAGATGGTGTCGAAAGAAGAGGCAAAAGGCATGGGCGCGGGGGGCGTGGAGAATGCGGATGGGACGGTGACAATCGATCTGTGCCTGAACTGCCGGGTGCAGCGGGCCAACAGAATCAAACATGGGTTTGCGTGAAACTAGGGCGTCACTTGAATGGAGAGACTTTGCGTGATAGTGGCTCCGGCGCGGTCGACCGCGGTGAGCTTGTAGGCGGTATCGCGATTGGGAGCGACTTGGAAGCAATGGCTGACGGCGGGATGGAGTTGTTCGACGGGCGGATCGAGCCGCACAGTCTCGGCGGCGTTCACTCCATAGCAAATCGTAGCTGATTGACCGCGGCGGATGGCGCCGGGGCTGGCGTAGAAATCGAGAATCTTGAGGCGATCGCCTCCCAGCGCGTCGACGACGCGGCGGTCCTGTTGGGCCTCATTTCTGACGGCCGCTCTTTCCGCGTCATGAGTGTAGCGCCAGCGGCTGTAGAAGATCCATCCGTCATAACCCACCCCGACAACGATGGCGATAGCGAGAAACGGAAGCACTTGCCGGAGTCTCACAAGCTCAGCTTACCCCGCGGCCGGATCGAGCAGGCGGTCCACGGATTCAAGAAAGCTTTCGAGCGAAAAAGGCTTGGTGAGTGTGAGGCACCGGCCGGGGATTTCAGCCGGATCGGAAGATTGGAAAGAGAGCGCTAGGATCCTGAGGTTCGGATGAACATCGGCCAGTCTCGAGCGCGGTATTGAGACCGTTGGTACCTATGAGGGCGGCATCGACGACCAATAAGTCCACGCGCCTCTCGCGCAGTTCGGTCTCCAGGTCGGCGGCCCGGAGGACTTCGTGCGTGAAATAGCCGCGGCGATCGAGCAAACGGCGCAGGAGCTTGCGGATGGAAAGATCGCTTTCGAGAATCAGAATCGATCGCGGGCGAATAAGGCGCACTGGCGGGACCAGGATGGGCGGAGGCTGGATCTCTTCGAGCATTTCAACGGGATCGACGGGATAAGGCTGAACCGGATCGACCTCCAGGACCTGGCGCGGCATAATCAGAACCGGCGAGCGGGGAGGGTCCGGAAGATTTTCGGGGGCGGAGCGCACGACTCCAAAGAACCGCCATTGGCACTTGCGGCAACGGAAAGGCGCCAACAGAAGGCACGCGAACAGATAGTCGCGGAAACTTCGGCGGAATGAACGGCGGACGTCGTCGGAGCCGCAATAGGGGCAGGACGAGGCGCTGATGGCGACCCGGTGGACAGCGCGCATGAGCGGGCGGAAGGCCCGTTCCGTCGGTACGACATTTGGAACACGCGCCATGATGGGCGAAACTCGGGGGAGGAACGTACCTATGATTGTAGTTGCATTGAAGACGAAATGGTGGCGGATTGCCGTGGTTTTTTTGGGGGTGGCGGGGGCTCCGATCGCTGCGCGGCCAATCGGCGGATCTGGTTTTGCGCAACGGCAGGCTGATAACGCTGGAGGGCAGCGCTAGAGACGCGCAGGCATTGGCGGCGCACAGCGGCAAGATCGTCGCCATCGGGACAAACGCGACTGTAAAGGCATGGATCGGGCCGTCGACCCGCGTGATCGATCTGAAGGGCCGGCTGGCGATTCCCGGATTCATCGAAGGACACGGGCATTTCACGGAACTGGGCGCGTCCAAGATGATGCTGGATCTGCGGGGCGCGAAAAACTGGGACGAAATTGTCGCCATGGTGGCTGCGGCGGCGAAGGAAGCCAAGCCCGGCACGTGGATTCTGGGGAGCGGCTTTCATCAGGCCAAGTGGGATCGTCCGCCGGAGCCGAACGTTCGTGGATTTCCCGTGGAGCAGAGCTTGAGCCTGGTTTCGCCGCGTAATCCTGTGTGGCTGACGCACGCCAGCGGTCATGCGGGATTCGCGAATGGGGAGGCGTTGCGGGAGGCGGGGGTCAATAAGGACACGGCCGATCCGGCGGGCGGCGAGATCCTGCGGGATGGGCAAGGGAATCCGACCGGGCTGCTGAACGAGCGCGCGCAGGAGTTGATGGAGCGGGTGCTGCACGCGGGGATGGAGAGCCAGATCCGGCAACAAATCAAGCTGGCCGAGCGCGAGTGTTTATCGAAGGGGATCACGACGTTTGAGGACGCCGGATCGTCGCTTGCGACGGTGGATTTGTTTCGCAAGATGGCGGAGCAAGGTGAGTTGAGTTTGCGGCTATGGGTGATGCTGCGTGCGCCGCAGGCTGAACTGGCGGCGAATCTGCGCCGGTACTACATGATGGGGGCGGGCGGCGAACATCTGACGGTGCGCGCGATCAAGGAATACATGGATGGCGCTTTGGGATCGCGCGGAGCATGGCTGCTGGCGCCATATTCGGATCTTCCCGCGGGGGCGCCGAACGGGAGCGGGATCAACACGGAAAACCTGGCGGATATCCGGGAGACCGCCGAGCTGGCCATCAACAATGGGTTCCAGCTGTGTACGCACGCGATCGGGGATCGGGCGAATCGCGAGGTGTTGAATTTGTATGAGTCGGTGTTTCGCGAGCATCCAGATAAGAAGGACTCTGCGCTGGCGGATCGAGCACGCGCAGCATCTGGATCCGGCCGATATTCCGCGCTTCGCGAAGCTGGGTGTGATCGCCGCGATGCAAGGGATCCATTGCACTTCGGACGGGCCGTTCGTGATCGCACGATTGGGGCGAGAGCGAGCCGAGGCGGGCGCGTATGTATGGCAGAAGCTGATGAAATCGGGCGCAATGGTTGGGAACGGGACCGATACGCCGGTGGAGGATGTGGACCCCATCCAGTGTTACTACGCTTCGGTGAGCCGGCGGCTGAAGGACGGGACTGTGTTTTTTCCGGATCAGCGGATGAGCAGGATGGAGGCGCTGCGGTCGTACACGATCAACAATGCGTATGCGGCGTTTGAGGAGGGGAGCAAGGGATCGCTGCGGGTGGGGAAGCTGGCGGATGTGACGGTGTTGTCCAAAGATATTTTGACGGTGCCGGAAGACGAGATCCGGTCGGCGAAGGTGGACTACACGATTGTGGGCGGGAAAGTGGTGTATGAGGGAGAGAAGCGCTAGTACGAAGCGCGCCAGTCCCGCATTTCTTCACGAATCTCCCGGCGCATTCTCTCGCGCTCGGCGCGTAGCTGTTCGCGGAGTTCACGGGCACGTCCCCGGGCCTCTTCTCGTGCTTCAAATGCCTTGGTCCGCGCCTCGAAGGCTCTCTCCCGGGCATCGGAACGCCACTGCCAATAGCAATCGGAACGACCACGCCATGCCCTGTGTCTGCTCCCGCCGGCGAGCAGTACCACAACCAGCAAGCCAAGGATCAGAAGTTTCATGGAGTGGTAGACGAAGAAAAACTGGATTTGTTCCGGGGAATTTTTGGCCTAGAGGATGGCGGTCTCCTCGATGGTCCGCCCCTCGGCAAAGCGCTGAACATTCAGATCCTTAGCATCGATTACCTGGGTCTGGCCGTGCACGATCAAGTCGGCCAGGATGCGGCCGGTGGCGGGGGAATGCATGACGCCGTGGCCGCTGAAACCGTTGGCGAAATAGAATCCGCGAAGCTCCGGCGCTGGCCCGAGAATGGCGTGGTGGTCTGGGGACATGGAGTACAGGCCGGCCCAGCAGCGGCGCGGGTTCACGGCCAGATTTGCGAAGTCGGGCACCCGGGAGGCGGCGTGGGTGAGAACCTTCTCGATGAACGCGGGATCGAAATCGGTGCGAAATCCGGGCTGCTGATCGGAGCCGGCCCAGGCCATCAAAACGCCGAGGCCCTCCTGGCGAAAGTGCCAGCCCGTGCTCATATCGATCATCATCGGCAGGCGCTCGGGCAGCCCGGAAAAAGGCTCGGAGAGAACCAGCATGCGACGCAACGGCTCAATGGGCAGGTCCACGCCGGCCAGGCGCGCGACATGCAGCGGCCCAAGGCCCAGCGGCATTGACGACGACGGGCGCGGAGACGCCGCCATTCGAGGTGAGCACGCCGGAGACGGTGGAATGATCGGAGTAAATTCCGGTAACCTCGGTGCCGCGCCACAGTTCGGCGCCCGCGTTCAATGGCGCGCGCCATGAAGCCGTTCATGACGCTTTCGGGATCCACGAACCCGTCGGTGGGACAGAAGCTGCCGCCGACGATGTCGTCCGAGCGAAGCTGCGGCAAGCACTTTGCGAATGTCGTCGGGCGAAATCAGTTCGGCATTCTTGAGCCCCTGGGCTTTTCTGGCGGGCGTGGTTCTTACGGAGGTATTGCATGTGCCAATCGTTGGTGGCCATGAATAGATAGCCGCGCGGCCGATAGCCGGAGGGATGGCCGGTGGCTTCTTCAAAGCGAGCGAAGAATGGAATGGAATAAATGGACATGCGGATATTCACGTCAGTGGCAAACTGCGCGCGCACGCCGCCCATGCTCTTGCCGGTGGAGCCGAGGCCCTGCCGCGTTTCGCGTTCGATGACCAGCACGTTCTTCAGGCCGGCTTCGGTAAGGTGAAAGGCGATGCTGGAACCAACAATGCCCGCGCCAATGATAACGACGTCCGCTGACTTGCCCATGCAGAATTGATTCTAATGCAGCCCGTTTGCGGTGGTGTTGAAATTCCCGGCGCGCTGTGTTCCCCTGAGTGAATGGCTGAATCGGACGCTTTACGCCAGCATGTTCTGGATCTGCTGCGGGGACACAATGCGCACGCGGACTTTGACACTGTAATGGCGGACTTTCCTTCGCGGTTGCGCGGCTTAAAGCCGGCGGGTGCGCCGCATTCCGGTTGGCAACTGCTGGAACATATGCGCCTGGCGCAGTGGGACATTCTGGAATTCAGCCGGAATTCAAAACATAAATCGCCGGCGTGGCCGGAGGGTTATTGGCCGAAGACCGAAGCGCCGCCGAGCGCGGCATCGTGGAACAACAGCCTGCGCAGTTTCCGGGCGGATCTGAAGGCGATGGCAAAGCTGATCGCGGATAAGAAGACCGATTTATTCGCGCGCAATTCCGCACGGCAGCGGGCAGACGATCCTGCGCGAGGCGCTATTGGTGGCCGATCATAATTCGTATCATCTGGGACAAATCTGTGGTGTTACGGCGGCTATTGGGAACCTGGAAAGTGTAATTTAGGTTTCGCGTGTGATAGAATCTCTGCTATTTACATGCGAACAATGGCTTATGCACTCTCACTCTGTTTTTATTTTTCCTGGAACGCCTGGACGCAGCCATATTCGATTAGCACGGTTGCGGGAACCAAACGGCTATTAGACGGGGCCAGCGCTACTTCCGCGCCTTTAAGGGAGCCGCTTTCGGTAGCCGTCGATTCCAGCGGGAACCTGTTTATCGCCGATGCGATCGACAATCGTATCCGCAAGGTAGACACCAAAGGAATCATCAGCACGTACGCGGGCACGGGGCTGCCTGGATTCAGCGGCGACCAAGGGCAAGCGCTCGCCGCGCAACTCAATTTTCCTTCGGGCATTGCGCTGGATTCGAAGGGCAACGTGTATGTCGTCGATGAGGGCAACTATGTAATCCGCCGCATTTCAGTGGACGGGACCATAAATACCATTGCTGGAAATGGGAATCCGACAGCAGCGGGAGACAATGGCCCGGCCAAGTCCGCTCAGATAAACCCGACGGCAGTCGCGCTAGACGCGCAGGGCAATTACTACATCGCGGATGGCTACAACTATGTCATTCGCAAGGTAGACACCAACGGCATCATCACCACCATCGCGGGTGGTGGCCGGCCTGGCTACAACGGCGACAATGGGCCAGCCTTGAGCGCGTCGATTAATTTCGTGACCGATCTGGCGGTCGACAACGCTGGAAATATCTATCTGGACGACTTTTACAATTATGCAGTCCGGAAGATTGACACCACAGGAATGATTACCACGATCGCTGGTACGGACTACGGGTTTTATGACGACGGAATACCGGCGACGCAAGCCGTGATGATCCCGAGCGGGATTGCGGTGGACAATATGGGAAGCCTCTACATTTCCGACTCCGACGACTACCACACTGTCATTCGCCGCGTGGACCTGTCGACTGGGTTGATCTACACAGCGGCAGGCACGGGCGCAGTGGGATTTCAAGGCGACGGCCGAGTAGCGCTGGCCGCGGAACTCAGCGATCCTAACGGGTTGGCGGTGTACGCTGGCGCGCTGTATTTTGCCGATACCGGCAATGAACGCGTTCGCAAGGTTGCAAACAACGTCATCACCACGGTGGCGGGCACCAGCATTGGCGACAACGGCCCGGCTACTGCGACTTTCCTCAACTTCCCGGAAGGCGTGGCAATTGACGGCGCCGGGGACCTGCTGGTCGCGGACACGGGAAATTACGCCACACGCCGTTTTCGAGTTGGAGGCAATATCAATAGCTTCGGACAAGTGCTAGGGTCGCCGTACGGCGTGACCGCGGACCCAGGCGGAAACTTTTACGCAACCGTCGAGGAATTCGTTTACCCCAGCGATAATCCGCACGTATTGAAGGTGCAGCCGGATGGCACGACGTCCATCATTGCCGGTAACGGGCCGGACGGATATGGAGGGGACGGCGGACAAGCGGGCGACGCCAACATCAACACTCCACTAGGAGTGGCGGTGGACGCCGCCGGGAACGTCTATTTTGCCGACTCCGGCAACCATGTGGTGCGCCAGATCGACACCCAGGGAGTTATCCACAACTTCGCTGGAAATGGCAAAACGTTGTTTTCCGGCGATGGCGGACAGGCTACGAAGGCGGGTATGAGCCCTGTGGATGTGAGGGTGGATAGCGCCGGCGATGTCTTGATTGTGGATGGGGGGAACAACCGCATCCGGAAAGTCACTCCCGATGGCATCATCACGACCGTCGCGGGAACTGGAACTCCCGGGTATATGGGTGATGGCGGACCCGCGGCGGCGGCGCTGCTGAATGCGCCTACGGGAATCGCGCTGGACCAGGCCGGGAACATGTACATCGCCGATGAAGGGAACTCGGTGGTGCGGCGAGTTACCACCGGCGGGCTGATTACGACTATCGCGGGGAACGGAACCATGACGCCCGCGAGCGGAGATGGCGGTTCGGCGGTGGCTGCGGCGATGGATCCCTACAGCGTGGCCGTGGATGCGGCCGGCAACGTGTATGTGACGGATTCGTTCAATGACCGGGTGCGTATGTTGACGCCCGAAGTGGTGAAGGCCGCGAGCATGAGCATCGTCAGCGGTGACGGCCAATCCGCGACGGTGGCCACCACGCTGACGACTCCGCTGGTGCTGAAAATATCCGATAGCACGGGGGCTGGGATTCCGGGCGTATTCGTAACTTTCACGGTCAGTCCGGAGGGGGCGGCCACCGTCAGCCCTTCGCCGGCTTTGACACTCAATGACGGCACGGTGAGTCTTCTGGTGACGCTCGGAAATACGCCGGGGCCAATCACGATCACGGCCGTCGCCTACGCCGTCGCCAACATCAGCTTTAAGGTGACGGCGATTGCTTCCAACGCGCCATCGATCGCTAACGGCGGCATCACCAGCGCGGGGTTGAGCAATCCTCCCGTGCAAGTGCTTTCGCCCAACGCGATCATTAGCATTTTTGGAACGAACTTCGCCCCGCCAGGGACGGCCGCGCAAGCCGGTTTGGTAAGTGGGAAACTGCCAACGAACGTGGCCGGCGTCTGTGTGGAGTTCGGTACGGTGCGCGGACCAATATTTGCGGTGTTTCCCGGTCAGCTGAATGTGCAAGTTCCGGCAGTTGCGTCGGGAAATGTACCGGTACAAGTCATTACGGGTTGCGATACTCCGCAGGCTATCGCGAGCCCGCCCGTCAGCATCGCGGCGCAAGCTACCGCGCCGGAGTTCTTCTACTTCATCACGAACGCGAATGGCGTGAATCCGATTGCTGCGATTGACGCGGTGACGGGAGCTTACATTGGCGCACCTCACCTACTTGGCGGAGGCAACTTCGCACCGGCCAAGCCGGGCGAGTATCTGACTCTTTTCGCCACGGGTTTTGGCGCGACGAAACCGTCTTTCGAGCCGGGCGTGCTTCCCACCGGCGTCGCTTCGGTGACTGCACCGTACACGATCACGCTGGGTGGCGTGACGCTGGATCCAAAAACCGACATCCTGTACGTGGGTGTTTCGCAGTTCGCGGGACTCTATCAGGTGAATCTGCGCGTTCCCATCCGGGGTCGCCGATGGCGATCAGCCATTGGTGATCACCATGGGCGGGGTGACGTCGCCGCCAAATGCGTTTATCACGGTGCAGAGTTCGAAGTAGCGCTATTGTTCGCGCAAAATCTCGAGCGGTTTTTGGCCCAGGATTCGAAAACTGGCCATCCATCCGGCGGCGTTGGCGATGAAGGCGGTGGCGACCACGGAGAGCGCGATGGGAATCACGGGTATGGAAGTTTGCGCGTCGAGCATGCGCTTGAGCAGAAGATTCGCAAATCCGCCGGCCAGGAGGCTGCCCATCAATCCGGCAACGGCGCCAAGCAGGAGAAATTCGACTGAAAATATGCGGCTGACGCGCCAGCGAGTGGCGCCCAAAGTTTTGAGGATCACAACCTCGCGCATGCGGCGGAAGCGCGTGCCGGCGACGCTGGACGACAAAATCACCGCGCCCGCCAGAATCGCGAACAACGAAATGAAGCGAACCACTTGCGAAATGCGATCGACGACGCCCTGGACGATCTGGAGCACGTCGGCGACGTTGACCACGGTGACCGTCGGAAAGCGCTTATACAAAGCCTCTTGCAACGCGGGAACGGCGGAGGGCTGGGCGCGCAGGCTGCTGTAGTAGATGATCGGAAAGCCGGCCAACGCGCTGGTGTTGAAAATAAATTCGACGCGGCTGGAAAGGTGAATAGAATCGATATTCTGCACGCAGGCGACGCGCGTGATCACTTCCCTGCCCGAGATGGTCCAGCGCAGTTCGGATCCGGGTTCGATGCGCAGGATTTTCGCGGCGTCTGCGTCGACGCAAACTTGCGGTGCTGCCGCGGATGAATCCCACCAGCGGCCCCGCACGATATCGACATAATCAGGCCTAGCAGCGGCTGAAGTCACCGATCGGGGAGAACGGTAGCGGCGGGCGAAACCTTTCAGGTCCATCTGATCCACCGGCTGGCCGTCGACACTCGTAATTTTCGCGGCTACGGTGCCGATCATCTCGGGTGTGCCTTCGATGCCGCGCTGCTGCTTCACCAGATCGAGCACGGCCGCGCGATCCTTGGGCGCGATATCGATCAGGAACACGTTCGGCATGCCGGGCGGCGAGGTGCGATTCATTTCCGCGATCATGCCATGCTGAACCAAATAGATGGTGAGCGTGAACATCACGCCGACACCGAGAGCGACCAGCACCGACTGCGCATGCGCGCCGGGTCGGTATAGGTTGGCGATCCCGTGACGGATGGAAGCGGGTAGCTTGCGGCGACTGGCGATCTTCAGCCCGCGCAGCATCAGCCACGCGACTGCGGACAAGGCCGCAAAGCTGACGATCAAAGCGCCGGCGAAGTATGCGCCGGTTCGCCAGATCTCGGTGGGCGTGCCGGTGGCGAAGGACGCGGCGATGCCCGCGAATCCGATGAGGATGACGACGCCGGCCAGGATGGACGCCCGCGCTTGGGCAAGCCTGGTGGGCCAATCCGGCTTGGTCTCTTCCATTTCGCGCCGCAGGATCAAGCTGGGGCGGATGCGCCGGATGCCGATCAAGGGCGGAAGAGTAAAAAGCAAGGACGCCAGCACCGCGATACCGATGCCTTCGGCGGCGGTGACGAAATCCCAATGCGCGGTGGGTTCCAATTCGAAGTAGCGGGCCAGGAACGACGGGAAGGCGCGTTGGACGACGAGTCCGAAAACGACACCGATCAGGCCGCCAGCGAGCCCGAGAGCGATGGTTTGGAGCAGATAGATCCGCATGATGTGGCTGGAGCGAGCGCCAATGCACTTCATGATCGCGATGGAATCCATGCGCTGCTGGATGTGCGCGCGCATGGCGGTGCCGACGCCGATGGCCCCGATGATGAGCGTGATCAGGCTGACGAGGCTGAGAAAGGTGGTGGCGCGGTTGAGAGCCTGCGTGACGATGGGGTGCGACTCGCGAAAGTCGGCGATCAGGGCATCGGGGAAGGCGGCTTTCAAACTGGCGCGGGTCTGTTCGATGCCGGGCGATTGGGGCGAGAGGCGGAACAAAAAACGCTCGGCGGCGCGGCTGCCGGGCAGGATCAAGCCGGTGCGTTCGAGCCCGGTGCGAGTTAGCATCACGCGTGGACCGACGTTCAGGCTGCCGAGCATGCGGTCGGGCTCATAGGTCACCTGGCCGATGATGCGGAACGATTGGCCGCCCAGGCGGATCGCGTCGCCGACCTTCAGGTTGAGACGCAGAAGGACGTCGTCGGAGACGGCCACGGTGTCCGCGGTCAGGGCCTGCGAGAGCTTCGCGGGCGGCGTTAAACGAATCTCGCCATAGAACGGATATTTCGTGGGGTCGACGGCTTTCACCGACACCAGCATGGGCGGTTTCCCCTCGCCCGCGGAGGCCATTGTGACTGTTTCAGTTATCCAGGTTCGATCGACACCGGACTTCGCGAGGGTATCCATTGCGGCGGTTTGTTGGGGCGTGGGCAGTTCGAAGGCGCGCAACGAAAGGTCGGCGGCCATCAGTGTGCGGGCCTGGCTGAGGAGCATTTCGTGAAAGGCTCGGCTGAATCCGCGGACGCCGGTGAGCGATCCGACGCCGACTGCAACCGCGAGGATCACGAACAGAAATTTGAACGATGACGAACGCGATTCGCGCCAGGCGATCTTGCAGGCAGTGGACCAGGAGAAGTTCATGCGGCGTTTCGTGGGGCGGGCGCCCTCGCCCGCAGTCTGACCCCCTGGTCGGCCTTACTCTGTCTCATTCGGAACCCGCAATTGGCAACCCCTGCCGGACGAGGGCGTCCGCCGCGGTCCAGGGGGACCGCCCCACGCTGACTGTTGTGAGTTAAGGGTGACATGGTGCTAAGAGGTGCGTTCGTCGGAGACAATGCGGCCGTCGCGCAGCGTGATTCGCCGCGATGCGCGGCTGGACAAGCGCCGGGTCATGCGTCACCAGCACCAGCGTGGTTCCTTCGCGCTGATTGAGCGAGATCAGCAATTCGAGAACGTGCTGGCCATTCTGGGTATCGAGGTTACCGGTGGGCTCGTCGGCCAGCAGAATGGGCGGCCGGACCATGAAGGCGCGGGCCAGCGCGACGCGCTGCTGCTCACCACCGGAAAGCTGGATCGGATAATGATCGCGGCGGTCGAGCAGGCCGACGCTTTCGAGCAGTTCGCGGGCACGCTTCGGGCCGTCGATCCCGTTGCCGCCGGTCAATTCGAAGGGCAGCAGAACGTTTTCTTCCGCGGACAGCGTTGGCAACAGATGGTAGGACTGAAATACGAATCCGACTTTTCGGCCACGCAGCAGCGCCATGCGGTCTTCGTCTAGGCCGGTGATGTCCTCGCCATCGAGAATGATTCGCCCGGAGGTGGGAGTGTCCAGGCCGGCTAACAAACCAAGTAGAGTGCTTTTGCCGCTCCCCGAGGGTCCCATGATGGCGACGAATTCGCCCATTTGAATTTCGAGGTCAATGCCGCGCAGGATGTCGACGCGATGCGTGGCGGTGGGAATGCTTTTGGTGAGACCGGAGACCTGGATGGCGGGTTGGCGAACGCGGCTCGAGTCGGATCTGCTTCCAATTCCTTATTATGGCATTGGGTGGTGTTCATGTCGGTCAATCGGCTTCTCATAGTTGGATGTCTTGCGGCGGCGGCCGCGGTCTGGGCTTAGCGGCTCCTGCACCAGTAGATACGCGTCCGGTGATCGTGGCGTTCGGCGATAGTTTGAGTGCCGGCTTCGGCGCGCCGCCGGGCAAGAGCTTCCCCGATTTCCTGCAGAAGGATTTGGATGCCGCCGGATTGCGCTGGCGCGTGGTGAATGCCGGGGTGAGCGGCAACACCACAACGGACGGGCTGGGCCGCGTAGCGAGGTGCTGGCATACAAACCTCGGGTGACTATCGTGGAATTCGGCGGCAACGATGGTTTGCGGGGGCTGCCGATCGACAACACGCGGGCGAATCTGGATCAAATTGTCCGGAAGCTGCGCGACGCCGGTTCGGCAGTTGTTTTAGCGGGGATGACGCTGCCGCCCAACTACGGTCCGGATTACGTCCACCGTTCCAGAAGATCTACCTGGAGCTAGCCGCCAAATACAAGATCACGCGGATTCCTTTCCTCCTGGAGGGCGTCGCGACGCATCCCAACCTGATGCAGCAGGACGGGATTCATCCCACGGCGGAGGGCAATGAGATTGTGGCGCAAACGGTTATGCGGTATCTGAAGCCACTGCTGCACTAGTTTTCCGATTGCCGCGGCGCTGGCGCAATTCAGCTGTTGCAGCACGATGGCACTTGAGACACAGGGTGCGGATATTTTGAAGATCGCACTGGCCGCCGCCTTCCACCACCGGAACAATGTGGTCGGCATCCCAGAGGCTTTTGCGCGATCCGGCGCGGAGTCCCCAGCCGAGAAGAACCTTCAGGCGGGCGGCGCCGCGCAGCCGTTTGATATGGCGTTCGGCGTCGAGACAATCGGTGCCGCAGGCGGCGCAGACGCCGTGATCGCGTTCCAGCACTTTTTCACGAAGATAGCCAGGATCGGTACGCAGCCGCCATTCCTCCACGCACCAGGCGGAGCAAAATGTAGACCGGCCTTTGGGGACCTCCAGGTTGCACCAACGGCATAGATTGCGACCTTGGGGACCTTTAGGAAGGCCTTGGCGATCGGCCCATCCACCGGACATGGTTCGTTGGGTGCTCATTCGTTGGACTTAATTTATTTTATAGGCGAAGCGGTGTAACAAAAAGGAACAACCTGGGGTTGTGCGGCATCTAACGTTAGGGAAAAGTTGCGGCCATGGTTCAGATTTGGATATACTCCGCAATTGCACGAACTCCAGGTTTGAGGAGCTGTGCCGTGGCGGCGGTTCAGTTTCTGCTGATCCAGCGCCAATGAAATCAGGACAATTGGGAGGCGGCTAGTGTCGGTACAATCTTCAAAATATTTGATCGCGATCATGCTGACTGGGGTGTTGGGGCCAATGCCCGTGCGGATGTTCGGACAGGCTGCTGCCGCGCCCGCATCGGCGGAGCCCCAAAAGAACTGGAAAGATCGAGCGGAGTACGATCTATACGACTCGATTACCAAAGACACCAACCCCAAGACCCGGCTCGAAAAGCTGCAGCAATGGGAAAAGAGTTATCCCATGACTGAGTGGATCGACGCCCGGCGGACGCTATTCTTGACCACCTACGCCGGGTTGAACGACGCCAAGAACGCCGTGGATGAGGCCAAGCAGATTTTGGCCGTGAATCCCAAGGACTTCACCGCGTTGTACTACACGATGCTGTTTACAATCGGGCTGTACTCGCAGAATCAGTCCCCGGAAGTTTTGGATGGAGGCGAGAAGGCCGCGCAAGCGATCCTGGCCAGTCTGGACACGCCCCCGCCCGGCGTCGCACCGGATGCATGGGCCAAGCTGCGGCCGGATTTGGAATTGTTGGCGAATCGGAATCTGGGATGGATCGCGATGCAGCGCAAGAACTGGGATGTAGCCGAAACCCAGTTCCAGAAGACGCTGACGTTGAGTCCCAACGACGCCCAGGTGGACTACTGGTTGGGCACCGTGATCGTCCAGCAAAAGAAGGTGGACAAGGTGCCGACGGCGATGTTCTATTTCGCTCGCGCGGCTACCTTGGGCGGTAACACCGCGCTGCCCCCCGATATGCAGAAGACAGCCCTGACGTACGACCAGAAGCTGTACAAGAATTTTCACGGCAGCGATGAAGGGTTTAACGATGTCGTGGCAGCGGCGAAGGCCAACCCAGCGCCACCCGCCGGCTTCGCCATCAAGAACGCCAATGAAATCGCTCAAGCCGCGGCCGCGGACGAAGAAGGCTACAACAAGAGCCATCCATCGGAAGCGCTGTGGAAGAACCTGAAGATGACTCTGACCGGTCCGGACGGCCCGAACTACTTCATGATGATGAAGGGCAGCGAAGTGCCGACGCTGAAAGGGAAAGTGATCAAACTTGACCCTCCGACCAAGCCGAAGACCATTCTGCTCGCGATGGAAGACAACACCAACAATACAACCACGGCGGACGCCACGTTGAAGTTCGAGATGCCGCTGGCGGGCAAAGTTGACGAAGGCACGGAGTTGACGTTTGAAGGCGTTGCCGACAGCTATACGGCAAGTCCCTTCATGGTGGTGTTCATCGGCGATCCGGAAAAGCTGCACGGCTGGACTGGGAAGAACGAGCCCAAAGCTCCGGTGCATCACAGGCCCGCGGCGGCTACGCACTAAGCAGCTAAGGCTGCGTCCGTTTACGGACTCTGTTACTATTCCAAAAAGACTTTCCGCGCGAATGCGGACGGTCGACGGAGGCCGTGAATGTTCAATCAACGCTCGAAGCATTTGTTGATGGCCGCGACAGCGATAGGGCTGCTGGCGCCAACGTGGATGACCGGTCAGGATCAGCCGGCAGCTGCTCAGGGCGAGAAATCGCCCTACAAGGATCAAGGCGAATACACGCTGTACGATTCGATCCTCAAAGATACAGATCCAAAAACCAAGCTGCCCAAACTGCAGGAATGGCAGACCAAGTACCCGGAAACGACCTTTGCGAAGCAGCGCAAGGCGCTGTTTTTCGACACCTACGTCAAGCTGAACCAGCCGAAAGAGGCGGTGGCGGCAGCGAAGGAGATCTTGGCTGACGATCCCAAGGATTTCCAAGCGCTGTACTACATCATGTACGTCACTCGCGCGCTCGCGGGCAACAATCCCACGCCGGAGATTCTGGATCAGGGCGAGAAGGCCGCAGTAGCGATCATCGCGAACATCGACACTCCGCCGGCCAACGTGACGCCAGAGAAGTGGAAAGACGCGCGGCCGGCCGTTGAGGAACTAGCGCATACGACTCTGGGCTGGATCGATATGCAGCGCAAGAGCTGGGATGCAGCCGAGGGCGAATTCCAGAAGACGCTGGCGCTGGATCCCAATAGCGCCGAAACAGAATACTTCATGGGCACGGCGATCGCGTCCGAGAAGAATCCTCAGAAAATGCCCGCGGCGATTTTTTACTTCGTGCGCGCGGCGACTTATGACGGGCCCGGTGCGCTGCCTCCAGCCGGACGGCAGCAGGTTCTGGATTATGTGAAGAAGGCCTATAAGGGCTACCACGGCAGCGACGAGGGGTTCAACGACTTGGTAGCGCTGGCGAAAACGCAGCCGGCGCCGGGAGGTTATCACCTCCGATCGGCTAAAGAAATCGCCGAAGAGGCTCAGAAGAAGCAAGAGGCAGAGGATGCCAAGGATCCTCAGCTAACGATGTGGAAGAATCTCAAGGCTCAGCTCACCGCAGCGGATGGCGCGACGTATTTCGAATCCAGCATGAAGGGCGCACAAGTACCCACGTTCAAGGGGAAAGTGGTGAAGCTTACTCCTGAAGTGAAGCCCAAGACTCTACTCTTGGCGCTGGAAGACGGCACCACCGCAGATGCCACATTGAAGTTCGAGATGGCGTTGCCGGGCAAAGTGGACGTTGGCACCGAATTGACGTTTGAAGGAGTCCCGGAGAGCTACACTGCGATGCCTTACATGGTAGTTTTCAACGTGGAGCCCGACAAGCTGCACGGCTGGACGGGCAAGAATGCTCCGCCCGTGCATCACGCTCCGGCGCACAAGCCGGCTTCAAATTAAGGACCGCTTCCTTTGGTCGCGGCTCAGTAAGTCAGGGGCAATTAGGTAACACGGAGGGCGTTCGCCAGGTCCGCGGCGAAAGCCCGGATCATTTCTACTTGCTCGGCCGATGCCAATTGCTCGAAGCCTTTGGCTATGAAGAAGGCCTGATCACCGCGCCACATCAGGGCGGCGTAACCACGCTCGGTCATCAATCCGGGGGCGCCGATGTTGCCAAAAGCGTCGTCACGGCGTTCCACGAAGGCTACGAATCCATCGCGCTCCAGGATAAAGTGCGACGTGATTTCGGCCGGGATAATCTGGATGTTTGCAGCCGCTAGTTTTTCAAGTATTTGAATCACATCTTATAGCGGCCGAGATCCTCATCATCGAGGCTCTCGAGCCAACGGCGCTGCTCTTCTTCGCTGGCCTTGTCGGCGGCGGCGCTGGTGCGCTTCGAGTTCTTGAGCACCGATTCGTCGACATAGATGGGGCAATCCAGGCGCAGGGCCAGGGCCAGAGCGTCACTTGGCCGGGAATCCACGCTGATCAGCTCTCCGTCTTTATCGAGCCAGATGACGGCGTAAAACGTGTCGTCCTTGAGCTCGCTCACCACCACTTTGCGAATCCCGGTCCCCAAGCCGTGGAGCAAGGTTTTGATGAGGTCGTGCGTCATGGGGCGGGGCGTCGAAACTTTTTCGATCTCGAGCGCAATCGCGTTGGCCTCGTAAATCCCCACCCAGATCGGCAGGATGGAGTTTCCATTAATGTCCTTGAGCACCACGATTGGCATGTTGGTGACGGGATCCATCATCAATCCGCGGATTTTCATTTCGACTTCCATACCGTCCCCCTTTTTTTCCAAACTCAATTCACCACCTCACCTGCTAAAGAATTTGCTCCGGCGCGTGTGACACGAACGTTCCACCAGGTGCCGGTCAAGCTGACCCCGTCACTTGGCCCCGCATGCTGGGGATGAACGAAGTTGAGCGGGCGGTTTTGCGATGTGCGTCCAATCCATTGTCCCGTGGCATGATTATAACCTTCCACGAACGCCTCTTCGATGGTCCCCACCGATTCGGAATTCCGGCGGATCTGGATGGCCCGCTGCTTTTCGAGGAGAATGGCCAAGCGGCGGCTCTTTTCCTCTTCGGTGATGTGATCGGCCAGTTCAAGGGCCGAGGTATTGGGCCGGCGCGAGTACTTAAAGCCGAACAACGAATCGTATTGCACTTCGTCGATCAGGTCCAAGGTCTGCTCGAAGTCGGCTTCGGTCTCGCCGGGGAATCCCACGATGATGTCGGTGGTGATGGCGATGTTGCGGCGGGCCTTCTTCATCCAATCGATGCGGCGCATGTATTCGTCGCGCGTGTAGAGGCGCTGCATGCGCTCCAGCACGGCTGAAGAGCCGGACTGCACGGGAAGATGCACGTGATTGCACAGCACGGGGTTGTCGTCGATGGCGTCGATGATGTCCTTGACGAAATCGCGTGGGTGCGACGTGGTGAAGCGCACGCGGCGAATGCCGTCCACTTCGCCGACCGCACGCAGTAGACGCGCGAAGTCCAGACCAGCCGCCGAGGGGTCGCGATAGCTGTTCACGTTCTGACCTAGCAGTTGGACTTCGGCGTAACCCATGCGCGCCAGATCACGAGTCTCGTTGATAACACTTTCGCTAGTGCGGCTACGCTCCGGACCGCGCGTGAACGGCACCACGCAATAGGCGCACGATTTGTCGCAACCTTCGATGATGGTGATGTAAGCGCGATGCGGATTGTCGCGCTTGGTAAACGGAGTCTCGAAAGCCTGGTCGTTGTCCAGGCTCAGGCCGGTAACGCGGCGTCCGCCCGATTCCAGTTGCACCAGCATCTCGGGGAGTTTGGCGTAGCTGGCCGATCCAGCCACTAAACTCACATGTGGGGCGCGATCGAAAATCTTCTCGCCTTCCTGCTGGGCGACGCAACCTAAAACTCCAAACACCTTCCCCTTGCCGTCTCGTTTGAACTCGTTCAGGCGATGAAAGACTTTTTGCTCCGCCTTATCGCGGATGCTGCAGGTGTTGTAGAGAACCAAGTCGGCTTCTTCCGGCTTAGCCACCTGCCGATAGCCTTCCGACACCAGAGTGCCGATGACCTTTTCGGAATCGTGCGCGTTCATCTGGCACCCGAAGGTCTCGATGTAGAAAGTCTGCATGTTTCAGCTTTGTTTCCATTGTACTCATGTAGGCGCATGGTCAGTATCCACTTAGGAACTTTGTCATCCGATCAGAATGCGATGGCAAGCAATGCATATTGCTATCATACTTATGTGGGCAATATCGAATTTGCCTGGGACCGACGCAAGGCTCGATTCAATCAGATCAAGCACGGCGTCACTTTCGATGAGGCACAGACTGTTTTTCTGGACGAGAACGCCCGCTTGATCGATGACCCGGATCACTCCGAGGATGAAGACCGGTTCGTGTTGTTAGGCTATAGCGTTCAGGCTCGCTGCCTGATTGTCAGTCATTGTTACCGGGAAACCGGCACGGTAATCCGGCTAATCTCCGCAAGACGCGCGACAGCGCAGGAAGAAGAAGTGTACTGGAGACTCCAATGAGAACCGAATACGATTTTTCGAAATCCCGCAAGAACCCCTACGCCAAGCAGCTCAAGCGCCAGGTCACCATACGCCTGGATACTGCCGCAGTGAACTACTTCAAGGAGATGGCGGCCGAAATGGGAATGCCATACCAGAACCTCATCAATCTGTTCTTGAGGGACTGTGCGATGCAGAAGCGGCGCCCCGTCATTCAATGGCCCACGGAGAAACCGAAACGGTCCGTTGGCGGCTAAAGCGGCGAGAGGGAAGTTACAAGCGGACCACTACATCGTGTAGACTGGTGTTTTGAAGGGGGTGCGTCTTCAGCAGTAGTTGGCTCCCACGAAGTACTTCAAGTGAGCTAGCGCCCCTCCGTGTTCGAACGATCCCTTCTGCCCTCTTTTCTTTCCTGTTCCCTGATGAATGCCGGCTGTGCGAGCAACCGCTTCGGGAAGTCTCACGCGTGCCGGTTTGCCGGGCATGTCTGGCCAAGCCCGAGCCGCTGGCTGCCGACTATTTTTGCGTCCAGTGCCGCTCGCCGTTCTTAAGCCCTTACCCTTTGGACGAAGAAGGCCGTTGCGCATTATGCCGGCGCGGCGTGCGTGGTTTCGATGCCGCCTATTCGTTCGGTTTCTACGAGGCTGAACTGCGCCAGCTGATTCATCTGTTCAAGTACGGCCGCGTGCGGACATTGGCGAAGCCGCTGGGTAAGCTGCTGGCCCGGGCGCTGCCGATCGAGCAGGCATTCGACGTCATTATTCCTATGCCGCTCTATTGGCGCAAGCGATGGCAGCGCGGATTCAATCAATCGGAATTGCTGGCGCGCGAGATCGGCCGGCGCATCCATACGCCCGTCGAGAACGCATTGCGGCGCGTGCACAATACTGCGGCGCAGGCTGGATTGACCAGCGCCAAACGACGCCTGAATGTGTCGGGCGCGTTCCGAGCCAAGAAGCGCTCTGCCGATCGATGGGCGGAGCGTGTTGCTGATCGACGATGTGATGACCACGGGCGCGACAGCGGCGTCCAGCGCGCGAGCTCTTGCGAGGGCCGGCGCGCGCCAAGTGACTTTGTTGACGTTAGCGCGGGCGGACCGCCGTCCGATATTTGATGCGAATTTCTCCGGGAGATCCGAAGATGCCTAGCCTCGACCGCTTACACAGACCGGTGCTCGTCTTGAACGCCAGCTACGAGCCCATCAACATCTGCGCCGCACGCCGCGCGCTGGTGCTGGTGCTGAAGGGCGTGGCATCGGCCGAGGAAGAGTCGCAGGCGCACGTGCATTCGCCGCGCCACTCGATTCGCGTGCCGTCCGTGATCCGGTTGCTGGAATACCGCCGCATCCCGCATCAGACCCGGGCGCTTTCGCGCAAGAACATTTTGATGCGCGACCGCTACACCTGCCAGTATTGCCATCGCACCATGCCGTCGGGCGAGCTGACGCTGGATCATGTGATTCCGCGTTCTCGCGCCGGCGAAACCACTTGGGAAAATCTGGTGGCCTGCTGCCATCCCTGCAACAATCGCAAGGGCAGCCGGACTCCGGAAGAAGCGGGAATGAAGCTGGCGCGCGCGCCGCGGCCTTTCAGCTTGCACACCAGCCGGCATCTGATGCGCCTGCTCGCGAAGAGCGACGATCAGTGGCGGAAGTATCTGTTTTACTAAGAATATTGAATTCAGAATTCAATATTCTGGAATACGGGGAAGACAAGGAATACTAGGAATCAGTGCGCGGTGGGCGCCTGACCTGGTTCCTTGGGCTTGTCCTTCGGCGGCGCGCTGGTCTTCACCGGGCTGATGATCACATGCGCGTTGCGGCCTTCCAGGCGCGGCTGGCCTTCCACTTGTCCATGTACCGCAAGATCGGCGGCGAAGCGCAGCAGCAGCTTCTTGCCAAGATCGACGTGCGCGATTTCGCGGCCCCGGAATTGGACCACCGCTTTCACGCGATTGCCTTCGCTCAAGAAGCGGATGGCGTGATTCTTCTTGAACTCGTAGTCGTGATCGTCGGTGTTGGGGCGGAACTTCAGCTCCTTCACCTGAATCACGTGCTGCTTCTTCTTGGCCTCGTGCTGCTTCTTTTTGTTTTCGTACTGCCACTGGCCATAGTCCATGGCCTTGGCGACCGGGGGCTCGGCGGTGGGCGCGATCAGGATCAAATCCAGACCCATGTCCTGAGCTTTGCGAACCGCGGCCAGGGTCGGCATGATCTCCACCGATCCGTCCGGAAATACGGCGCGCACTTCACGAACGCGGATGGCCTCGTTTACATTTTCCCGGACCCTGGGACGGCGGGGCGGGTAGTTTCTGGATGGAATCATTGAAAGGCAGGGGCGGGTTGGTTAGCCAGACCGCCATGGTCGGAACAAATTCGTATCATTGTTCTGATCGTACCAGAATTTCGATAGGCGGTCAGAAGGCCGCTAGAGCTGCTTCCAGAAGACCGTGGTGTCGCACAATCTTCCGTCGGGATAGAGCGCGTAGTTGGGGATGATGCCGACTTTGGTCCATCCCAGGCGCGTGTACAGCTTCTCAGCGGTATCCCCGGTGACCGTATCCAGGACCAGGAGCGTCTTGCCTGCGCTACGGCTGGCGTCTTCCAGAGATTGCATGAGCCGGGCGGCGATCCCCTGCCCCCGGGCGGGCCTTGCGACCAGCAGCTTGGCGACGTCGGCGCGATGGGGTTGGTTGGGAGCGGTGGCGAAGACAATCTGGACGGTCCCGACCAATTTGGAATCTAGAAAAGCGGCCAGCAGGATGCGATCTCCGCGCTCGACTCCCTCGACGACCTTTTCGAAAAAGGATTCGGCCTCGGCCTTCGAAAACGACGCCATGAAGCTGACCGACGCGCCTCCTTGGACGCAATCCAGCAAGACTTCGGCGAGAGCGCCTATTTGTTGACGGCCTTCTTCCGCGGTCAGTTGTCGGATTTCGATCAAGGAACAGGTTACGACTTTCCGGTACGCGGCGCGAGGAGTTGGTTAGAATGAAATAGCCCTATCGGGCGGTTAGCTCAGCTGGTTAGAGCGCCTGCCTTACAAGCAGGAGGTCCGCGGTTCGATCCCGCGACCGCCCACCATTCTCGAAATCTCTGGTTTCTCGGACTAGGTTCCATCGCGGCGAGCGATCAAACGAGAGATTGAGTTCGCGATCGATATCCCCCCGAAGACGATCCACCCCAAAACTCCGCTGAAACATAGCGCCAAGATAAATACCTGCACGGCGTAAATTGGGCTCTCCCAAGCATAGGTATATGTGCAGTGGGCACAAACCTGTGAACGTAAAAAAATCAAAAGCAGCCATGAAAACGCGATGGCCATCGTGATTGGAACGGCGTAGAAGGCCCTATTCCTCTGCACCGGAGGGCTGTATCGAAAACGGGGAATAGGACGACCGAGGATGCGTTCCAAGCTGGCAACGAACGCACACATCGATGACAGAATCACAACAACAAACGCCATGTGCTGAACTTTTCCGATTATCGGACATTTCAACGCCTGTGCAAACCAGGAATTTGGGCTTCCAGTACCCTCTCGCGATGGGTTCTCGTTTGATGTGTCCATCAAGAGTCCGCTCTTCTAAGAGTCCCGGCCCCTCCCGCACGGTAAGCCGGTACGCGGCCATGGGTAACTTGCCGTAGGAAACTAAGCTCTTGGCTCGATTGGCCATACTGGCTATCGGTGCGACATTGTTAACGTATCGGCGGGAGATCGCCACAGCGAGGACCAGACAAGTCAAATGAACAAACTCGTACGTAAGCTCGGGATTCGCACGGACCGAGGGGGCCACGATCTGGTCGAGTACGCTCTTTTGGCGGGATTTGTGGCCGTGGCGGCGGGCGCCATTATGCCGGGCGTCGCCAATGAGATTAGCGTGCTCCTGCGTAAGATCCCGGCCATGCTTCAGCCGTCCAACCGCGGGTCAATGCGTTAAGAAAGCGAGAACTCAGCCGCCACCGTTCACGTAAACTAAACGGGGGGCATATGGCATTACAGGATTTTGTCGAAGAAGTGCAGGTGCTTGGCCGGGACCTGGTGGAAAAGGTCAAGTCGCTGATCCACGAAGGCAACGTGCGCCGCATCATCGTGCGGGATGAGCATGGCAACACGTTCGTGGAAATTCCAGTCACGGTGGCTGCGGTTGGCGCGGTCCTGGCCCCGGTTTTGGCAGCTCTCGGTGCGATTTCGGCCTTGGTCGCCAAATTCACCATCGTCGTCGTTCGTGCCGAGGACAAACCACCTAGTGCCGGCTAATTCTCCGTGGGGAAATGCTGCTGATACCAGCGAATGGATCGATCGAGGAAATCCACCGTGTGGTGCGACTCGCGGACGCCGTGGCCTTCGCGAGGATAACGAACCATGATCGTTTCGACGCCCACGTCTTTTAGCGCTACGTAGAATTGCTCGGCTTCGGCGATCGGCACATCGGGATCGTTTTCCCCGTGCACCATCATGGTCGGCGTGGCCACCTTCGCCACATGCTTCAGCGCCGAGCGCTCCCATAGTACGTCCATCAGGTTGCCCTGATGCGGATACGCGCCCCATTCCATGGCTTCGTATTGGTTGTAATACGTCATGTAGTTGTAGCTGATGATATTGGTGATGGCGGCGTTGGGAATCGCGGCCTTGAACATGTGCGTCTGCGTGATCAGCCACGCGCTCAACTGGCCGCCGTAACTGGTGCCTTCAATGCCCAGGCGGTTGGGATCGATCCAGGGATAACGGCGAAGCGCCGCGTTCACTCCGTACAGCACGTCCATCGCTTCATTTCCATTCTGATCGGCGAAGATCGCATCGTTGAAGGCTTGGCCGTAGCCGGTTGATCCACGATAGTTGATCATGATGGTGGCCCAGCCTTGCGAGGCGTAGACCTGATTCCTGAAATTGAACGCGGGTCCCTGCTGGCCGTGCGGACCGCCGTGAATGTTCACGATCAGGGGATACTTCCGGTCGGCGCGAAAATCGGCGGGATAGGTAACGAATGCTTCGACAGTCCATTTATTGTCGTTGCTGATGAAGGTGAAACGGCTCGACCTTTTCAACCGTTTTGCCGGCCAGCGCATCGTGATTCAGATCGGTGAGCTGCTTGGCCGGGGCGCTGCCGGACTTCAGATAAAGTTCGGCCTCATCCGATGGCGTCGACAACGTATAGGCCAGCAGGTCGCCATGCACGGAGAACGATCCGACGCTTCCCCGCTCTTTTATCACCGCCTCCGGCTTGCCGCCTGATGCCGGCGCGCGATAAAGATGCACCTCGCCGCGTTCCTGCGCGGTGAAATAGATCCAGCGGCCTTCGTTGGAAAACCGAGGCTCACCCTGGCGAGCGTCCAGATCCCCGCCGACTTCGCGGCGATTCTTTCCATCTGCATCAATAGCCCAGACGTGCGTGTCTTCCATGGTGGTTTCGCGATCTGTGAGGCCGCGCTTGGTGGCTTCGAAGATGATGGATTTCCCGTCGGGAGAATAATGCGGGCGATACTCGGCGCTTTCGGTGGCGGTAACCTGGCGAGTTTCGCCGGTGGTGGGATCGAGCGTGAACAAATCGTAGTTGAAAAACTGGTCGTCATCCTGCGCCCGATTGGAGACGTAGGCGATTTCCCTACCATCGGGCGACCAATCGATGGAATGCTCATAGCGGACGCCGTTCGTCAGCTGGCGCGATTTCCCGGTGGCAACGTCAACCACGAAAATGTGCAGGCGCTTGTTGTCGTTGAAGTGCGTGTTCCCTTCCGCTGCGGTGGGTTTATAAAGGTAGCGGGTGATCACGATGGGGTCGCCGGTGGCGTCGGCCGTTTCGGGACCCGGGGTCGCCGACACGTACGCGATCTGTTTGCTATCGGGCGACCAGGCGGTGGTGCGGCCCGTGGTGGGAAGCGGCGCATTGGTATCTTCCAGCGGGCCGAGGTACTTTTTGTCGCTGCCATCGGGCCGCGCGATAATCAGGCCGGATTTGTCGGCTACGCGGCCGGAGTAGGAGATCCATTTTCCGTCCGGCGACCACTCGGGATTACCGGAAGGCTCGTTGCCGGAGCTGAGGCAGATGGATTTTCCGTCGGCCAGGGTCATGATCCAGAGTTGACCGAAGGGGCGCCGCGGCGAATCGTTGCGCGTGATTGTATAGGCAAGGCGGGCGCCATCCGGCGAGAACTGCACCGCGCCCACGGAGCGAAGCTTCAAGAAATCGGACGACTGGAATCCTGCCGGCAGCGCGGGAACGCCGCAGAGAACGAGTGCGATCCATACTCGGTACATGGGACACACGGTAGCGGGCAAGGACGGCCGTCGTCAAGTAGGCCTAGTAGCGTGAGAGCTTCGTCACTCGGCCACCGCTACGGTTGATGGAGAGAACGCCATCGGCCACTGAAATTGGGCCATCCAGACCAATCCGCCCCCCGAACTTGGCGACGAGCCTGCCGTTCTGAACCGTGTAACTGCCGGTTTGCGTGTAGAAGCGAAGCATGAAAACTGCGTTCGAATCGCTGCCGAAAATCCAGTGCACCAGAAGTTTCTTGCCTTCCATATCGCGGGTGCCAATCCATTCGCCGATCAATTTGTTGCGTGGATCTTGCATGCTTCCCAGGCGCGTGTAATCTTCGCTTCCAGCGCCGGCGATCGTGAATCGCATGTGGTCGCCGTCATTCCAGGACACTGCGTAATCCATTCCGTCGGCCGGAAGGAACGAGAGGCGGTCGCCGTCGAGCCGATATAGCATGGCGACAATGGCGCCTGGGCTGAAGCGTACGGTGCCGTCGGCGTCAAAATCGTACATCGCGCCGATACCGCCTTTGGATGTTTGTTCAGACCGCCAGCGGCCCACGATCTGGCTCACGTCTTGAGCGCCGGCGCAGCAGGTCCACAGACATAAACAGACCAGGCCCTTCCACATGATCGCTACATCGGCGTGAAGAGGTTTTGACTTCAGTGGCCGGTCCCTGGATCGATTATCCTGGGCGAGGTGGAGTATTTTTTCGTGTGTCCATACTGTTCGGAGCGAATATCGATGGTGCTGGACACCTCGGTCAAAAGACAAACCTACATAGAAGATTGCGAAGTGTGCTGCCGGCCGATGCAAATCCGCTACTCCGTGAAGGATGACGAGATCTGCCAGTTTGAAGCCAGCGCGATCTAACAGGTTTTCGCGCTTTGTATTACGCTGGTGCGCATGGACCGCGAATATACGGATCGATTTCTCCGGACCACCAGCGGCGCCGTCGCCAAAGCCACCAACGAACCCCAAGCCGTTCTGCATGCGGCCTTCGAAGCCATCATCAACGGTAACTTCGAGGCATTCGGTGAATGGCTGGCCGACGACGCTGAGCTGAACGTTTGCGGATTTGGCCCTCTGGACGGAAGCTGGCATGGGCGCGCCGATGTGCTTGCCGCCACCGCGGAACAACTTCAGCCTTCTGGCTAGTCAAAAGCCCGAAATTGAGAGCATGATTTCTCAAGGCAACAGCGTGGCCGTGCTATTGAAGGAAAGCGGGGTCTTCCGATCCAGCGGGCAGGCGTATGGCGTTCGCGGCGTCCAGTGGTTCACATTCGCGGACGGCAAGATCAAGAAAATCGACGAAATCATCGCTGGTATTTGAAGAGGTCAAAGCGCCGCTCGCAAAAAGCCCCGATGCGGTACGCTATGCATGTTGGCTCTACCAGCTTCCATCCAGCGAATCGCCCCTTTTCCTAAGCTTGCCTTGGAACTTCTCAACCGTGTTTCCAATATCACAAGCGAAGGAGAAGGTCTGCGCGTCCTCTTCGAGCCGGAACAAAAACTGGTCACGGAAATTACGCGAGTGGTGGCGCTAGCCGACGATCAGCTGGCGCGCCAACGTAAATCTCGGAGCAATGATCGAAGAGCTGGGGCCTGCAACAGTCGCCGAACTCGCCTTCACCATTTTGTTACGCGACTACATGCGCCGAACCTTCGACCTTTCCGAGGGCCGGCGGTACTGGCGCTATACGCTGGCATGCGCCTTTTGCTGCGCCGAAGTGGCGCCGCCCAGCCCGCCGAAAAGGCTCGCGGCTTATACTGCTGGTTTGCTGCACGATATCGGGCGTCTCGCGCTCATCGCTTCTTACCCGGATCGCTATGCAAATCTTCTGGCTCTGATCGATCGCATGTTCGAAGCCGATATGCCCTTCGACATCTCCAAGCAAGAGACGCTTCTGTTTGGGATGGATCGCTTTGCAACCGGCGCCTGGCTGGCGGCCTCCTGGGACTTGCCGGTTTGGTTGCGCCCCATCGTGGGAAAATTCGACAAGGCTCCGGTCGACACGGAAAATCTCATCGAAACCGTGCGCGCCGGCACGCGGCTCGCCAATTCCCTGGGCTTCGGATATCTCAAAGCGGCCCCGCGCATGCCAATCCGAAAAATTCTTAGCGGCCTGCCCGCTGCCTTCGATCACTGGAAAACTCTGGATCAATGGGAGCTAGGCGAAGAGCACATGCAAGCGAAAATTCAAGCGGCGCTCAGTTTGTTCGGCATCGGATCCGGAAGAATACGGCACCTAGCCCAGGCGCTCCAGCAAATCGTCCGCGGTAGTCAGCGGGTGTGGATTAATTAGACGTGGTTCGTCTCGATAAGCGATCGCACCGGCGTATTCCGGCTCCGGCGTGAATGCGTGCAAATTCCATCGCTCGGCGGCCACCGTGCTTCCATCCAAATCCACCATGCGCGCCGGAACACCGGGTAGCAGCGTGACTCGAAAGCTGTCCAGCGGAACGGAAAGCCCGTCGCCCACGGCTTTGATATAAGCTTCCTTGCGCGTCCAGCAATTGAAAAAGCCGTCGGGTCTCTCTGATTCTGAAAGACTCATCAGTTCGGCCACTTCTTCGCGCGCGAAAAAGCGCTGGGCGATGCTCTCGATTTCGAGCAGCCGCCGGCGATGTTCCACGTCCACCCCAATCTCGCAATCGAAAGGTGAAGGCGTAAGCCGCAAAGTCGCCGGAATTGGACACGTTGAAAAATAGGGAGCGGGCGGGCGGCTGAGCGAGGGCTTACCCTTGAGCCCATAGTTGAAGCTGGCTTCCTCGGGCGGAAAACGCAAGTACCCGCCGATCAACGCGCGCAGCGCGGCCCGCCCGAGCACAAACGCCCGCCGATGCTTGTCGAAACGGAACCGGTCGGCGCGCTCCACCTCATCCGGCGATAGCCAGGAGAACGCCCGAGAAAAGGTGTGATCACTGGCTTCCAATCGCACCACCCAGAGCTGCACCTCGCCGTCGTCCAGTCCCAGCGGACCAAGCTGTCGCATACACCAAAGGTACAATAGCAGTCGTGGCCACACTCACCTTCGAACAGGCTCGACAGTGTGTCCTGAACCAGCTGCGCGAATCCAAACCTCAGCCTGCCATTGAACAGGTCAGCCTTTCGGAAGCCTCGGGCCGAGTGCTGGCCCAGGCGGTGCGGGCCGATCGCGATTACCCTCCGGTGTCGCGCTCGGTGCGCGACGGATTTGCGGTGCGGGCGGCGGATTTGCCGGGCGACTTACTGGTCATCGGCGAGGTGCGCGCCGGCGAATCGTTCGCGGGCGAACTGCAGCCGGGCCAAGCCGTCGAGATCATGACCGGTGCGCCTATGCCGCCCGGCGCGGATTCGGTGGTGATGGTGGAGCACGTCACGGTGGAAGGCGATCGCGTCCACGTGCCTCGCACGCTCGCTCCTGGCGAAAACGTCAGCCTGCACGCTTCTCAGGGGCGAGTGAACGCAGTGCTGCTCGAACCCGGACACCGGCTAGGATTCGCGGAAGCCGGGCTGCTCGCGATGGTTGGGGCAACGCGCGTTCCGGTATTCGCCCGGCCCCAGGTCGCGATTTTGGCCACTGGCGACGAGATCGTACAAGTTTCCGAGACTCCGCTCGATTACCAGGTCCGAAATTCCAACGTCGAATCGCTGGCCGTGCAAGTGAAGCGCGCCGGCGGGTGTCCGAACGTTCTTCCCATCGCTCGCGACTTGTACGACGCCACTCGCGAATTGATCGAAGAAGGACTGCGCTTTGATATGCTGCTGCTCTCCGGCGGCGTTTCCGCGGGCAAATACGATATCGTGGAGCGCGTGCTGGCCGACCTGGGCGCCGAATTCTACTTCGACCGCGTCCTCATCATGCCTGGCCAACCGCTGGTATTTGGCAAGGCCCGTGGCAAATTCTTCTTTGGATTGCCCGGGAATCCCGCATCCACGATGGTGACGTTCGAGATTTTCGCGCGATCGGCCGTGGAGCTTCTGGGCGGACAAACTGAAAGCATCCTGCCCCTGACATGGAGCAAGCTGACCCGCGATTTCCATCAAAAACCGGGGCTCACTCGCTTCCTGCCCGCCAAGCTCAGCGCGGATGGATCCGAAGTCACTGCCCTGCCCTGGCAAGGTTCCGGCGATGTACCGACATTGGCCCAGGCAAACGCGTTTCTGGTAACCGAGCCCGGATCGCGAAACATACGCCGCTGGCGACTGGATCCGAGTACTTCTGAAATGAAAAAGAAGCTCAGCCACTACGACGACGCCGGCGCAGCGCGTATGGTGGACGTTTCCGCCAAAGGCCCCCACCAAGCGGACGGCGCGCGCCCACGCGTTCGTGAAAATGCAGCCGTCGGTGATGGAGCAGCTCCCGAGCAATCCCAAGGGCAATCCGCTCGAAATCGCGCGAGTGGCGGGGATTTCAGCGGCCAAGAAGACGTCGGATCTGATTCCGCTTTGCCATCCGCTGATCTTGTCGCATGTGGATGTGGAGGTGACGCTTGAAAGTAATGGCGTGCGTATTGTGTCCAGCGTCGCCACCACCGCCCCGACTGGCGTCGAAATGGAAGCGCTGACCGCGGCATCGGTAGCGGCCCTCACGGTGTACGACATGACCAAGGCGTTGGATAAAGGCATTGAGGTTCAAGACCTGTACCTGCTCGAAAAAACCGGAGGCAAGAGCGGGGATTATAAGCGCTCATGATCTCTGTCGCGGTTGTCACCGTCAGCGATTCGGCCGTGGCTGGAACGCGCGAGGATCGTTCCGGGCCCGCGCTTCGCGATCGAGTGCAGGCTCTGGGATGGACGGTACACGCGATGGAACTGGTCGGCGATGAATCCAGCCAGATCGCGGCTCTCCTCAGCCGCCTGGCCGACTCCGGCGAAGTTGCCGTGATCCTAACCACCGGGGGAACCGGCGTCGCGCTCCGCGACGTCACTCCGGAAGCAACGCGCAGCGTTATTGAAAGGGAAATCCCCGGTCTGGGCGAGTTAATGCGCACCGAAGGCCTGAAGTTCATTCCAACCGCAGTCCTCTCGCGAGGCTTGGCTGGAACCCGCGGGCGGACGTTAATCGTGAATTTGCCGGGATCGCCCAAAGGCGCCGTGGAGTCCTTCGACGCCATCGCGAAACTTGTTCCGCACGTCGTGGATCTACTGGAAGGGAGGACTAGTCATGGGGATGTGCCACACTAGTGTTATGCGCTGCGCGCTGGTCCTTCTCCTTTGCACTTCCCTCCTCTGCGCTCTCGGATTCGCCCAGGCGCCGGGCACGCTCGATCCCGCCAAACAGAACGCGTCGAAGCAGAAAGACGAAGCCACCTTTAATATCCAGACCAACGTCGTCATCGTGCCCACCACGGTGCGCGACCGCAACGGACAAGTTGTCGATGGGCTTCAGCTCCAGGATTTCGAGCTATACGACAACAACAAGCTGCAGAAAATCACCGCCGACGTGCGGGAAGAACCGCTGTCGCTGGTAGTGGCCGTGCAGCGCAGCTCCAATCTCACCGAGGTGCTGCCCAAGATTCAGAGGATCGGATCGCTGCTCAACCAATTACTGGCTGGGCAGGAGGGACAAGTAGCCGTCATCGGTTTCGATCACCGTATTCAGGTGATGCAGGATTTCACGAGCGAGGGCACCAAGATATCCGAAGCGATGAAGAAGATGACGCCTGGCAGCGCTGAACACGCGGTGGTCGACGCAACCGATACCGCGATTCGCATGCTGAAAAAGCAGCCGCTGGATCGACGCCGCGTCCTCCTATTGATCGCCGAAAAACGGGACAAGGGCAGTGAGCTGCGATTGCGCGAAGCCCTCACCCAGGCCCAATTCGCCAACGTCTCCATTTATTCCCTGGACATTTCCACGATAGTAGCGGCCCTGACCGACAAGGGGCAGCCGCAACGTCCGCCGTCCATTCCGCCTGAGGCGATCTATCATGCCCGGCGGCGGCGGAACCGCTACGCCCACCACCATGGAGCAGAACTACTACAACGGCAACTAGATCCCCGTCTTTGTCGACATCTTCAAAGCCGACCAAGAGTCTTTTTGTGGATGACACTCTCGACGTATTCACGCGCTTCACCGGCGGCCGGGAATACTCGTTCATTGGCGAAAAGAGCCTGGAGAAAGCGGTATCGGCGATTAGCGAGGAACTGCACAGCCAGTACTTGCTCAGCTATTCGCCCAACAATCAGACTGAAGGCGGATTCCACGACATTAAGGTCTCCGTCAATCGTCCGGGTCTGGAAGTCCGGACGCGGCCGGGATATTGGGTTGCGGCGCGGCCTGAATAGCGCGAACGAAACTCAGCCCCAGGTAACGGCGAACGCAACTTTTGGCACGATCCCAGTCTGCTTGCTACCAGTGTTCTTCACAATAGAAGAATGGTACGGGGGAGTACCAGCTAACGCCGGTAGCCGATAGCCGCGAAACTGACCACGCTCTGTTCGTCAATATTCCACTGCTGATAGCGGCGCAACGTACCCTTCGCTTCGGGCACGGCCTTCATAAAGGTATAGATCGGCGCTGAACCGCACCATTTCAAGTCGTCTTGGTTTTGCTGGATCAACTCCCAGAACCCGGGTGCATCCGCCTGGGTCATGCGCTCAATCCGCAGCTTGTCGCTCTCCGCAACGGCCGCCATTTCGCCTTCGTCGACTCGCGCGATCATCTGGTCGCCGTAGCGCCGGCCCATGTGCGCCATGTCGACACCCAGAACCCACAGCAGCTTGTTCCCTTCCCGGGCGGAGATATTTCCGAGACTATCGAAGAACCGCTGGACGTTCTCATTCGCCTCTGGCTTTCCCCCTTGATAAATGCTGCGAACGAACGACCCGCACAGGATCGGCAGGATGCGTATGTTCGGACCGTACAAATATTGCAGGAACAGCACCTGAAATTCGATAGAGTGCTCGATGGCATGGCAATAATCCTCCATCCGCACTGCGTCCGGAGCGGCTTCTGCAAGCTCATTTACCAGCGCGTTATTGGTAACGGACTCGCCAAACGGAGTCACGAACGGTTTGCGCGTCAGGCCGAATCGATCCGGCTCGCCATAGTGCGAAGTTCCCAAAATCACGAACGTCCGGTCGTCGTGGGATTTGGGAAGCAAGGAATAGGCATCCCGGTACGACTCCCATCCCCCGAACGGGCTGACGTGCGGAGTCGCGATTCCGATGATGGAGTCTTCCGCTGTCGGGGCCGCGCCTTGCATGAATTCGCCCAATGTTGTGCGGGCTTCCTCGGCATTATCGGGATAGGCAGACCCGGAATGCGCCGCTTCGCGCTTGGGCGCCTCTTTGAATTGGTTCACGGTCGCTAAACGCTGCGCCTCGAATGTCTCGTCTTCCAGGAAGCCGGCCTGGCTCAGCGTATCGACCAGGTGCTTTTCGAGTTCGCCGATCTGGATTTCGCCAGTGATCCGCACCAGCGCCGCACGCAGATCCAGGCTGGTCTGCTCGCCGTCGAAACACGCCAGGCACTCCACCAGCTGCGGCGGGATGAGCAGCATGGCGTCGGAAAATCTCAAAGGATCGCGAATGAGCAGGCCGGGATGCTCGGGATCGGAAGAGGGGACGAAATCGAGTCCCAGCCGCAGGCGCGGAAGTGGATCAGGCACAAAACCACTATCTCATCGATGCATCACCGATTCCACGTCGCCGGCATCGTGAGGTAGCTTTTCCACCAGGTCCACCAGCTTGCCGTTAGAATCCACGTAGTAGACGTCCTCGATGCGGACACCGATTTTTTCCTCGGGAATATAAATGCCGGGCTCGATGGTAAAGACCATGCCTTTGTCGAGCGGCTTGGTGTAATCCATGGGATCGTGAACGTCGATGCCAACCGAATGGCCCAGGCCATGCAGAAAATACTTGCCGAGCGGCTCGCCGTGCAGGTCTCTGCCGTGTGTATTGATGTAGTCGAAGGCGACTTTGTCGAGCGAGTCCTTCACCTCCGGGCCACGCTCGGTGACGTTGCCCATCTTCGATTGGCCCGCAACGAAGGCGGCCGCCGCGGCTCTTTGGGCGCCGAGAACGATGTCGTAGATCTCCCTTTGCCGTGGCGTGAACTTTCCGTTGACCGGCATGGTGCGGGTGATGTCGGACGCATAGAGCGAATACTCGCCGGCTGCATCAATGACCACCACGTCGCCCGATTTCATGGTGCTTTCGTTGGAATTGTAGTGCAGCGTGGTCGAGTTGATGCCGGAGCCGACGATGGGCGAGTAGGAGGGCCGTTCGCAACCTTCCGCCATCATGGTCTCCAGCTCGATGCCCGCGACGGTTCGCTCACGCACGCCCGGTTCGATGGCGCGTATGCCGGCACGTTGAGCAGCGATAGAGGCGTCCGTGGCTTTGCGGATCAGCTCAATCTCGGCTGGACTTTTGACGGACCGCAGATCTCTGGTGACTGTACGGACGTCATTATCGGGGGGCGTGGCACCGGTGCCGAGCGACGTTGCCAGGAACGACATAGTTCCCTTCGCCGCCGGAATGTCCATCTGCGACCAAAGAGATTTGGCGCGCGTTTGATCCTCGGCAATGAATCTGGACAGCACCTCAGGCAGAGCGGTCAGCGGCATGACGGCGTCGAATCCGGTCGCGCCGGTCACGCCTGTGGTTGCCGCATCCATCTTGATGCCGGTGTATTTCTCCATAACCAGATTGCGCGTCGGCAGGAAAAGGATCTCGCGGTACGTATGGGCCGGAACGGCAGTCCCCAGTCGCGTGGTGGTGGCTGGGCCCGCGCCGATAACGAGGATCGCGGCGCCCGGCTCGTTCCAGCCCGACAGGTAGTAGAAGTCCGGGTCTTGGCGGAAGGGCATGAAGTCTACAGAAATTTCCTCCCCCGCGAAGACCAGCGCGGCGCCGCCCTTGAGTTTTTCGGCCAGAGCGACTCGGCGCAGGCGGTACTCGGGCTTGGGAACGGAATCGAGCGCCAGGGCGTTGCTCGCAATCAGCAATGAAAAGACCAGGAACGACTTCAAGCGTGACGAAAGCATGTTTGATTATCGCGCGGTTTGGCGGGTACCGGACCGCTCGTGCAACTCGTCCCGCGTCCACTGGATCTTGCCGCCGGTCCCTCTATCAGGTGCGTTCCGAATCCTTTCCAGGAAACGACGTTTGGACCGATACCGAACGCGCGACAGCAGGCCTTCGAGTAGTCGCTGCAAGACATTCGTTTGTCTTTCCACAGACTCCAGGGTAGCCAGGAGGAACGAGCAACCGCAGCACTACCGTAATCCGTCCGTAACAGGCCCATGGAGGTTGTTGTGCACACGCTTTGCACAATGTCACTGAGTATTCCCAAGGCTACGAATCCCGCGAAATTGTGAATATCTCGAAAGACAAGTTGCATCGTCCGGCGAAGAGGGTCGAAACGAGTTTCTGCACGCAAGAGTGCCGGCGCTACCCTGGCGCGAACCAATCCATCGATAATGGATATTCATGCACAAGCCCAGCCTTCTCGCGGGAGCGCTATTGGTAATCGCCATCGCGCTGGTTGGCGGCTTAGTATTTGTGTTGGGCGCGCGTGGTTTCAGCGCCCGCGAACATCCCAGCGCCGTGGAACGATGGGTGGCTCGCCGGGCCCGCGCCATGGCTGCTCCCGCCAATGCGAAGGACCGGGCCAATCCTGTTCCGAATTCGCCCGACGTGCTGGCCGAAGCCCGCGCCCATTGGGCCGATCATTGCGCCAGCTGTCATGCCAACAACGGCAGCGGCGACATTGACATGGGCAAGCGCATGTACCCGCCAGCGCCGGACATGCGGCAAGCCGACACGCAGGAAATGACCGACGGCGAACTCTTCTTCATCATCCAGAACGGTATTCGGTTAACCGGAATGCCCGCGTGGGGCGGCGGCTCGGGCCACGATGAGCAGGATTCCTGGAAGCTGGTCCGGTTCATCCGCCACCTGCCCCAAATCACGTCCGAAGAAGAACGCGAAATGCAAAGTTTGAACCCGAAGAGTCCAGACGAATTGAAGGAAGAGCAAGAGGAAAAAGACTTTTTGAATGGAGAGGAAACACATGAACAACCGGAACACGAACATCATCACCACTAGGCGCGCACTGCTGCTGGCGCTCGCAACCCTGCTATCGTTTTCCAGCGCCTTCGCCCACGGCGGCCTGGAACACGTCCGGGGCACGGTGGCCAAGATTTCCGACCAATCCGTAACTGTCACCACCACCACTGGCAAGACGGTTGAAGTACTGCTCGACGCCCAGACTACTTACGCACGCGCCGACAAACCCATCCAGAAGGGCGATCTCAAAGTAGGCGATCGCGTGGTGATTCACGCGGCCGAGAAAGGGACTACGTTGACCGCGCACACGGTCGAGGTTGGTGGAGCGGCGAAGAAGCCTTGAATTGATAGCGCGAATGCGCCTGATAATAGAAGCATGGAAAAACTCTCCGGCCCCGAGTTGAAAGAGGCCCTGTCCGGGCTCACCGGATGGGCCGTGGTGGAAGGCAAGCTGCACAAGGAATACAAGTTTGCCGATTTCATCCACGCATTCGGGTTCATGGCCACTGCCGCGCTGGCCATCGAAAAGATGAATCATCACCCGGAATGGTTCAACGTCTACAATCGCGTGACGGTGGACCTCACCACGCATGACTCCCAAGGCATCACTTCGAAGGACGTCAAACTGGCGAAGCTCCTGGACGCGACCGCAAACAAGTTGCAATGAGATTCCTGCTCGCAATCGTGTGTGCCATTTGCCTCCATGCCCAGGAACCGTTCTCGGGGCGGCGGCGGTGGATCAGCAAATGGAGCGCGCCGTCCAGGATGGGCTGATCCCAGGCGCCGTGGTCCTAATCGGGCATAACGGCCAGATCGTTTATCAAAAAGCCTACGGCAGCCGTGCGCTCATCCCGCATCGCGAGCCGATGACGCTCGACACCATCTTTGACGCCGCATCGCTCACCAAGGTAATTGCCACCACGCCCTCCATCATGCGGCTCTTCGAGCAAGGCCAAATTCGTCTCAACGATCCAGTCACGAAATACCTGCCCGAATTTCAAGGCGGGCACAGTGAGATCACGATCCGTAATCTGATGACGCATTTCTCGGGACTGCGGCCCGATCTCGACCTGAAGCCCGCATGGGGCGGTTATGAAACCGGGATTCAGCGCGCTCTGGTGGACAAGCCTGCTGGCCCTCCAGGCGTGAAATTCGTCTATAGCGACATCAATTTCATCTTGCTCGGCGAAATCGTGCGCCGCTTGAGCGGCAAGCCATTAAACGAATACGCCAGCGAGAACTTTTATGAGCCCTTAGGCATGCGGGAGACGATGTTTCTGCCGCCGGCCTCGCTCGGTCCGCGCATCGCGCCCACTGAAATCAATCCAGCGACCGGCCAGCCGCTGCGCGGCGAGGTTCATGATGATACGGCCCGCTATATGGGCGGCGTCGCCGGCCACGCGGGCGTGTTCACCACCGCAGCCGATCTCGCCAAGTTCGCACAAATGATGCTCGACAAAGGGCAAGGCAATGGAGTGCGCTTATTCACCGCGGCCACGGTGGAGAAATTCACCTCGCCACAATCTCCTCCAGACCAGCCGATTTTGCGTGGCCTGGGCTGGGATATCGATTCCACTTACTCCAGCAACCGCGGCGAATTATTTCCCATCGGTTCCTACGGTCATACCGGATTCACCGGGACTTCGGTCTGGATCGATCCATTCAGCCGTTCGTACCTGATTATCCTGACCAACGTGGTCCATCCGCATCGCGGCCACTCGCTCACTTCGCTGCGCAGCCGAGTCGCGACCCTGGTGGCAGCCTCGCTGGGAGTTACAGTGTCGGGTGTCAAGCTCACCGGCTACAACGAGACCATCGCCGGGCCGGGATTGCATCGGGAAGTGGAGCCGAAGGCCGAAGTGCTGACGGGACTGGACGTTTTGGCCGAGGACAATTTCGCGGCTTTGCACGGCAAAAGAATCGGGCTCATCACCAATCAAACCGGAGTCAACCGCGCTGGAAAACGGAATGTCGATGTAATGCTGGCCGCCGGAGTGCACGTCACCGCGCTCTTTTCTCCCGAGCACGGTTTGAACGGCGCCGAAGATCGCGCGGATGTCTCCGACACCAAGGATCCTGCCTCGGGACTACCCGTTTTCAGCCTTTATCGCGCGTCGTCGCAACATATCCAGCCTGAAATGCTGGCGAATATCGACGCCCTGGTCTTCGACATTCAGGACGTTGGCGCACGGTTTTATACGTACTCCTGCACGATGCTCTACGGCATGCAAGAAAGCGCTCAAAAACATTTGCCATTTTTCGTGCTGGACCGTCCCAACCCGATCACGGGCACACATGTGGAAGGCCCGATGCTGGATCCCGACCTCGAATCCTTTACCGGATGCTTCGAAATTCCGCTGCGGCATGGCATGACTTTGGGCGAGCTCGCCACTATGGCGAACAGCGAGCGGAAGCTGGGCGCAGACCTGCACGTGGTACCCATGCGCGGCTGGAGCCGGGGCGATTGGTTCGACTCCACCGGCCTCCCTTGGGTTGACCCATCGCCGAACATGCGCAGCCTCAACGCGGCCATCCTATATCCGGGGCTCGCAATGCTGGAAGCTTCGAAGAACTATTCCGTGGGGCGCGGGACAGACAGCCCTTTTGAACAGATCGGAGCGGATTGGATCCGTGGTCCGGAACTCGCCGCCACTCTAAATGGACGGTTTATTCCTGGTGTTCGCGTTTATCCGGTGCGGTTCCGGCCCAGCACGTCGAATTTCTCGGGGAAAACCATCGAGGGCGTGCGTTTTGTCGTCACCAATCGGGACTCTTTCGACAGTACTCGATTGGGCTTGGAAGTAGCTTACGCTCTAGGCAAGTTATACCCGGGCAAGATTCCTTGGCAGGACAATCGCTTCTTGATTGGGAATCACGCAGTGATGAAGGCGATGCAGGATGGTTCCGATCCTCGAACCATCCTGGAAGAAATGCAGGATTCCCTACATCGCTTCAACGAGCGCCGAGAGAAATACCTGATGTACCGCTAGGTGGCAACCCGAACTCTGAATGGTTCAGACCTCGCGGGTAAGAGTACCCGGTGTCCACGCGGCAAGAGTACCGGCGCGATTACCGCAGCTGCCACTTCTTCTTAGGCGGCTAAACCTCTTGCCGCCGAACCTTTGGGTTCGTTTTTCGGACGATTTTTGCTGCCGGGAGGGCGGCCGCGCCGCTTGATTTGAGACATCCAGGCCGGTGGCCGTCCACGACGTCTCCCGCGACCCCTTGCCAGCCGTTCCAGCGTCATGATCGCCTCTTCGAGCTGTTCCCGCTCCTGCCTCAGCTCGGCCAGCATCTTATTAATGTCCATTCATCGATCTCCCAAATTTTATTCTGTGTTGACCGCTTCTTGTTCGGAAAACCGAACAAGGACGATCAATCTTATTGTCCTGCAATAAACTTTGTACATCATTCTGGCTTACTTTTCAAGCATGTTGTTCGGGAACCGGAACAAAATTACGTTTCGGGTGTTGGCTTCGGTACTACACGGATAACCTTGAGGGGTATAGTGTGTATCCTGTGTCAGGCTTGCCGGCGCATTTTCCAGTAGAAGTAAAATGGCAGTCCCAGCGCGATCAGGAGCAGTCCGAGCAACGACTCACGGGGGGAACTGCGCAGCGTCGAAGCAATCAGGCAGGCAATCCCAAGCACGAACGCGATTGGAACCACTGGATATCCGAGCGTGCGGTAGGGACGTGGCATATCAGGACGACGAAACCGCAGTACGATCACGGACGCGGTCGCCATGCCGTACAGGATCGCACTGGCAAAAATCACGTAAGTGTATAGCTGGTCATAACGCCCGCTCAAGACCAGCACGCAAGCCCAGCCGCTCAACAACAAAATAGAGGCACTGGGAGTCCTATACGTAGGATGAATGCGCGCCACGCTGTGAAAGAATAATCCGTCTCGCGCCATCGCAAAGGGCACGCGCGATCCGGACAGGATGGAACCATTGAGCGCCGCGAAAATGGAGATCATGGCGGCGATGCTGACCGCCGCGGCGCCCGGCGCACCCAAAATCCGGCGCATCATTTCGCCCGCCACCCGGTCCGTAGAGGCCACAGTGGCGGCCGGCAAAACATAAAAATAGGCCAGATTTGTAAGCAGATAGATGGCAATGACGGATAGCGTGCCGATGATGAGCGCCAGCGGCAGGTTGCGCTGCGGCCTGCGAATCTCGGACGCAACCATGGTGACGTTATTCCAGCCGTCGTAGGCCCACAGAGCGCCTACTAACGCGGCAAAAAAACCCAAAATTCCACCGGGAGCGGCTACGGACGAGTGATAATTCGCGGTTGAGCCTAAATGGGATCCCAGACCAATCACGATAATCGCGGCGATAAGACCCACCTTCAGCAGGGTGGTAGCTACCTGAACATTTCCGCCCACCCGCACGCCAAAGTAATTGATCAGCGCCAATAGCGCGATAACGCCGATGGCTAGCAATTGGCCGTAGCGGATTTCAAGCGGCGCTCCACCGTCGCCGAACGGGAGAGGCGTGACGATCCAAACTTGGCCCAACTCCGGCCGGAAATTCGTCAAATAGATGAAAAAGCCGGTTGCGAGTGTCGCGATAGAGCCGCTTTTCGCAACCCAGGTCTGCGTCCATCCATATAAGAAGGCCCAAAGCGGGCCATACGCCTCACGCAAGTAGACGTATTCGCCGCCCGCCTCGGGCAACGCAGCCGCAAGTTCGGCGTAGCTGAGGGCCCCGAACAGCGAAAGCAACCCACCGGCGATCCAGACCAGGAAAACCTTGAATGGCGATCCGACGTTGCGCGCCATGCTGCTCGGCACCAGAAAAATGCCGCTGCCAATGACGGTTCCCACTACGATTGCGGCCGCGCTCCAAACCCCCAATTCGCGCTTGAGACCGTGTTTATCCGGCGCCGGCTCGTTCATGCTGAGGTTCCTTTAGAAATAGCGAGAGAATGTAACCAGTTACAAAAGTCGCGCTGGTGCCAATCACAACGTACCAGGTGAAGGCGATATGCGTGGCGGCGCGAATGTAGAGCATCAACAGCAAACCTACGATCATGGCGATGATGGCCGCGTTCTGCTGAACCCGCTTGGTCAGCAAACCCAGCAGGAACACCCCCAGTAAAGACCCATACAAGATAGACGCGATCGTGAGGCCCGCTTCGAGCACCGAGCCTACGTGACGGGCGATGAGGCCCACCAGGAAAAGCACGACGCCCCAGGCCACCGTGGCCCAGCGCGCGACTACGAGAAACTGTGCATCGGATGCCTTGGGGTCACGACGCAACACGAGCGGCTTATAAAAATCCATGACCGTGGTAGAAGCGAGAGCATTTAGAGCGGCGCTCAGGTTCGACATGCCCGCGGCAAGAATGGCCGCGATCACCAATCCTGCGACTCCCGCGGGTAGGCTGTCCCAGATGAACCGTGGATAAATAGAGTCGGCCGATTGCGGCAGCGGCAGCCGGGCATCGGAATAATGTACGAACAGCAGAACGCCGATGAACAGAAACAGAGCGAATTGGAAAAAGATAACAATCCAGCTGGAAAACAGCGCCGCGCGGCTTTGGCTCTCGGTCTTGGCCGCTAAAAGCCGTTGAACCAGCAATTGCTCAGTGCCGTGGCTGGCCGTAGTCAAGAAGCAACCGCCGATGAGCCCCGCCCAAAAGCTGTAACTGCGGGAAAAGAATTCGGGCGTCCAAGCAAAACGAAAGTCGAACATTTGGAACTTATGCGCCGCGTTCGCGACCGCCGCAACATGTTCCCAACCGCCCGGAATCTGATGCAAAATGACCCAAAAGCTCACCGCTGCGCCCACCACATACAAGAACATCTGGACCACGTCGGTCCAGATCACGGCCGTCATGCCGCCTTCAAAAGTGTAAAACAGCGTCAGGCACACGATGACCAGGATCGACACGATTTGGCCCGTTCCCAGCACGATGGCGACAATAATGGATATGGCAAATACGCGCACGCCTTCCGCCAGCGCGCGCAGCACCAGGAAAACGGCAGCAGTAAGTCTCCGGATGCGCTGTCCGAAGCGGCGTCCCATCAGCTCATAAGCGGTGAACATCTCTCCGCGGAAATATTGCGGCAGAAATAGCGCCGAGATCACGATGCGCGCCGCCAGATAGCCCAGCACCAGCTGCAAGAACTGGAAGTTGCCGGAAAACGAAAGAGCGGGAGTGCCGATCACGGTCAACGTGCTGGTTTCGGCCGAGACAATGGATAGCGCGATGGCCCACCAGGGGGCATCTTTGCCGCCCAGGAAATAGTCCTTCAAATCGCGCTGGCTTTTGCGGAAGTGCGCCCCGAACCAGGTGATTGCGATCAGATAAACCGCAATGGTCGCCAGGTCGAAGAAACGCATGAGCTAGGCCGGACGCGGTTCTTGCATGGTCATACAGTGCAGTGTACCTAGGCCGAGGACCAAGTCACCGCAGTAGATGCCGACAACTTCGCGCGATGGAAACAATTTCGCTAACGTGTTCAGGGCCACGCGGTCGTTCTGGTCGTTGAACGTGGGAACCAGCACCAGGCCGTTCGCGATATAGAAATTCGCGTAGCTGGCGGGCAGGCGTTGGCCATCGAAGTACACGGGCGACGGCATGGGAAGCGTGACAATACGCAGGCCGGTGCTCTTCAGTGCTTTCAGATTCTCGCGCAGCGTCTCGTCGACAACGGTCACGATCGTTTTCTCGTCGACGAAACGGGCTACGTCGTCAATGTGGCCATGCGTGTCGTCGCCTGCGATCCCCTGCTTCAGCCAAATGGTCTGGCGAATGCCAAGGTAATCGGCGAAGTATCGTTCCAGATCGGCGCGTCCGAGACCGGGGTTGCGCACCTGCTCCGACTCGCTCAACAGACACTCCTCGGTGGTGAGCAAGAGACCAGCGCCGTTGACATCGATGCTGCCACCTTCCAGCACGATCCCAGGTTCAAACTGGCGCATCGCCTTGAAACGCTTGGCGACTCGTCCCGGGATTCGATTGTCGTCGCGCCAATTGTCGTATTTCGCCCAGCCGTTGAACAACCAATTCGTGATGGCGACTTCGCCTTTTTGGTCGCGCACGAAAATCGGGCAGTAATCGCGCGTCCAGCTTCGATTGGTGGGCCAGCGGAAGAATTCCACCGCCGTCATATCCACTGCGCACTTCGCGAGGACGCGCCGGGCGCTTTTCTCGAGCGCGGCATCTTGCACCAGGATGCGAACCTTTTCCACTCGCGCCAGCTTCTTAACAATGTCGCCGTACACCCAAGGAATCGGCGCGAATTTACCCGGCCAGTCCGTGGGCTCGTGCGGCCAGGCGAGCCAGGTGGCTTGGTGCGGCTCCCACTCGGCGGGCATCCGCCACATCAGTCTAGCCATCCTAATCCAACCACCTCTTCAGAATCGGTGCGTAGGCGTCGATGCGGCGATCGCGCAGGAACGGCCAGCCGCGGCGAACTTCCTCCATGCGGTGTGGATCGCACTCCACAACCAGAATTTCTTCGTTCGAGGTGGACGCTTCTGCGATCACCTGTCCGAACGGATCGGCGACAAACGACGATCCCCAGAACTCCAGGCCGTGATCGGCCGGCCCTTCGAATCCCACCCGATTCACCGCCGCTACGTAAACACCGTTCGCGATGGCATGCGCGCGCTGTATGGTTTTCCAGGCATCCAGCTGCGCTGCGCCGAACTGCGCCTTCTCGGCCGGATGCCAGCCTATTGCCGTGGGATAAAAAAGAATATTTGCGCCTGAAAGACTCGAAACCCGCGCCGCTTCCGGATACCACTGATCCCAGCAGACCAGCACGCCCACGCGTCCAAACCGCGTGTCGAAATTCACGAAGCCCAGATCGCCCGGCGTGAAATAGAATTTCTCGAAATACAGCGGATCGTCCGGGATGTGCATCTTGCGATACAGGCCTTGGATCTCGCCCTCGACGCCGATCACGGCCGCGGTGTTGTGATAAAGTCCCGCGCTGCGCCGCTCAAAAAGAGACGCGATGATCACGATCCCCAGCTCGCGCGCCACGCGCCCCAACGTTTCCGTAGTCGGCCCTGGAATCGCCTCGGCCAAAGCGAACAGCTCGGCGTTTTCTTCCCGGCAGAAATATTGCGACCGGAACAGTTCCTGCAGGCAGACAATTTGCGCCCCACGCGCGGCCGCTTCGCGTGTACGCCAGATAGCTTTTTCCAGATTCTCGTTGGGGTCTAGCGCGCAGCTCATCTGCACCAGACCCACACGGAACTTTTCCGCGGTGAAAGATTCCATCTCTCTATTGTGCGTTATTACATGTAGAGTCCACCGTTCACGTTCAACACGTGCCCGGTGATGTAGCCGGCCTCTTCGCTCGCCAGGAACACGACCGCCGCGGCGACGTCTTCCGGCTTGCCGATGCGCTTCAAAGCGATATGACCGACCATGTTGTCCTTCAGCTCCTGCGACAATTTCTCGGTCATGTCGGTCTCGATGAAACCCGGCGCAATAGCGTTGATGGTGATATTGCGGCTGCCCATTTCCTGCGCCAGGGCCTTGGTCAGGCCGATCAGTCCGGCTTTCGACGCCACGTAGTTGGCTTGTCCCGGATTGCCCATTTCGCCGACCACCGAAGAGATATTGATGATGCGGCCCCAGCGCTCGCGCATCATGGGCTGCAGCACTTGCTGGGTAGCCAGAAACGATCCCGTCAGATTGGTCGCCAGCACGCTATCCCAATCGTCTTTCTTCATCCGCAGCGCGAGTCCGTCCTTGGTGATGCCGGCATTATTAACAAGAATTGCGACCGGACCGAACTCCTTCGTCGTTTTGGCGAAGGCTTGCTGGATAGACTCGGCGCTGGTCATATCGATTGCGACGGCAAACGCTTCTCGCCCCTGCGCCCGAATTTCGGCCGCCAATTCCTCCAACTGGGCCACGTTGCGCGCCGCCAGTGCCACGCGCGCACCGGCCTGCGACAACGCCAAAGCGCACGCCCGTCCAATGCCCCGGCTTGCACCGGTGATGAAAGCCGTTCGATTTGTCATGAGCTTGAATTTCCATCATAGTAGAACGTGAGCTCACTCCATGGCATATAGCGATCTGCGCGATTTTATCGACGCGCTCGAAAAGAAGAAGGAACTGAAGCGCATCCCGTTTGAAGTGGATCCGTTCCTGGAGATCACCGAATTCGCGGATCGCGCGGTGAAACAAGGCGGTCCAGCGCTGTTGTTTGAAAAGCCGAAGGGCAGCCGAGTCCCTGTTCTGATCAACGCGTTCGCGAGCATGCGGAGGATGGAGCTGGCGCTCGAGGTTGACTCGGTGGAATCTATCGCCCAGCGCATCTACGAATTTCTCGAGATGCGGATGCCGGAAGGCCTGATCGGCAAGCTCAAAATGCTTCCCAAGCTGGCCGAAGTTGGCGCGTTTTTCCCCAAGACGGTTTCGAGCGGCCCCTGCAAAGATATTATCCGGCACGACAATATTTCTCTCAGCGAGTTTCCGATCCTGCATTGCTGGCCGCAGGATGGCGGACGGTTCATTACGCTTCCGATGGTGTTCTCGCGGAACCCGGACACTGGCAAGCGCAACTGCGGCTGCTACCGGATGCAGGTGTACGACGACCGTACCACGGGCATGCATTGGCAGACGCACAAGCACGGCGCCGAGCATTATCGCCGTCTGTTGAAGGAAGGCAAGACCGCGCGCATGGACGTTGCGGTTGCGATTGGCGCGGACCCGGCCACTATGTACTCAGCCATTTTGCCGCTGCCGCCCGACCTGGATGAAATGATGATGGCTGGCTTCCTGCGCGGCAAGCCGGTTGAAATGGTGAAGTGCGAGATGTCGGATCTGGAGGTTCCCGCTAACGCTGAGATGGTGCTGGAAGGCTATGTCGAGATCGGCGAGCAGCGCACCGAAGGGCCGTTCGGCGACCACACCGGATTCTATTCTCTGGAAGACGAATACCCGGTGTTTCACGTGACGTGCGTCACGCAGCGCAAACATCCGGTCTATGCCACCACTATCGTCGGCCCGCCTCCCATGGAAGATTTCTACATGGGCAAGGCGATCGAGCGCATTTTCCTGCCGCTGATGCGCCTGCAACTGCCCGAGATTCGCGATATCTCTATGCCGGCCGAGGGTGTGTTTCATAACTTGATCCTGGTTTCGATCCGCAAGTCGTACCCGCTACATGCCCGCAAAGTAATGCACGCGATCTGGGGACTGGGCCAGGCGATGTTCAGCAAGTGCATCGTGGTGGTGGATGAAGAAGTGGACGTGCAAAACACCCACGAGGTGGCCTGGAAGGCGCTCAACAACATCGACCCGGAGCGGGACATTCAGTTTGTATTGGGTCCCGTGGATTCGCTCGATCATTCCAGCCGTCTGCCGAATTATGGATCGAAAATGGGCATCGACGCCACGCGCAAATGGAAAGAAGAAGGTTTCGTAAGACCCTGGCCCGATGTGATTGAAATGCCCGACCAGGTGAAGCAGCGAGTGAATCAGTTGTGGAAGAAGGCTGGCCTTGGCTAGCGGCGGGACGGCGCCGCCGATCTTTATTGTGGGAAGTCCCCGCAGCGGGACCACTCTGATGCGGCAGATCCTGGATCGCCATCCGTCGCTCGCAATTTGCGGGGAGACGCACTTCCAATGGCTGGTGTACCGCCGGCGAAAGGCCTTCGGGGATCTCAGCGATCCCGCCAACAGGAAGCGCGTGATCGATCAGTATCTCCTCAGCCGCCGCATCAAGAAAGCCGATCTCGATCCGGCCGAGCTGGCCGAACGACTTCCGCGCGAGGCCACCAGTTATCAGGCCATGTTCACTTCCCTGCTGAATTCCTACGCCGATTCACAGGGCAAGCCGCGGCTGGGTGAAAAGACTCCCCGGCACGCCATGTTTCTGGACACGCTTTGCGAATGGTTTCCGAACGCCGTGATTCTCCACATGGTGCGAGATCCACGCGCCGTGGTTGCCTCGCTGCAACGGGAACCTTGGGTGGCGGGCAGCGTCGTTTTGAATGCGCACCGCTGGTTGTCGCTGAACAAAGAGGCGCGCAAATCGCATGCGCAGCGCGGTTATCTCCAGGTTCGCTATGAGGCGCTGGTGACGGATCCGGACGAGGAGGTGCGCAAGATCTGCGACTTCATCGGCGAAGAATACTCGCCGTCCTTGCTGGTTCCGGAGGAAGAACCCACTGAGGGCATGCACAACCGCAAGCGTCCGCGTACGGCCATCACACCGGCGCGGCTGGACGTTTGGCGTAAGGAGCTTTCAGCGGATCAGGTAGCGCAGATTGAATGGGTGCTGGGTCCCGATCTGGAAAGCTTCGGCTACGCTCGGGAAGCGTCGCCGGCATCGCCGCTCACCGTGCTGCGGGGCCTTACTTTCGCCGCATTTGAAGCTGCCCGCTTCGCCGCCGCCAGGCTGCCGTCGTTTTGGTACACGTACGCCGCGCCGGCGAAACTAGCGAAATATGAGGATTGGACCGGCCCCAAGACTTGGCGGAAAGATATCAAGGATCCCTCGCGCAAAGGTGTGTAGCGGCGGGAGGATGTTAAACTAGTGTTGCACACGGCGGCTGTAGCTCAGTTGGTAGTAGCGCCAGATTGTGGTTCTGGATGTCGTGGGTTCAAATCCCACCAGCCGCCCCAATATTTTACCTTTACAAAATCTGAAGCCTGACGATTAAACGGTGACCTACTTTTCTTTCGTCAGATCCTTCAGAGTCCGTTTAAGGAGCGTAAAGTGTTCGTTCTGCCAGTTGAAATAGTAGACGCCGCACTCTTGCCGCGCCTCCCTACACGCATTCCGCAGAACCATCAAGCTGCTGTCCGGTTTGAAGTCAATCTCAACGTCACCGAGTAAATCCATGGGGACGGATAGCTCTTCTCCCTTGGGGCTTAGGGGCGGGTCATAAATTTTCCCGGTTTGCGCATCGACGATCGCCATCATGCGCTGAACTATTTGATGGGCAGTGGCTTTAGAATTAAGAGGTCCACCATGAACCCCGCACTTGCATTCAACGAAGACCAGAGAACTCGCTGGAATGGTATCGACGGGGAATACTGGACCAGCCATCAAGATCGCCTCGACAGAACTCTCGGTCCTGTTACGGGACCGATGCTCGCGTTCGCCTCGCCGCGCGCCGGATCAACGGTTATTGACGTCGGTTGCGGGTGCGGCGCCACCACCATCGAGCTCGCGCGGGCCGTTGGTCCTTCCGGGCGTGTCATTGGAATCGATCTTTCCGAAAGCATGCTTGCTCTCGCGAGTGAACGCCTGAATGAATTCAGCAATGCGACCTGTCTGCTCGGCGATGCTGCGGAATTGCCGCTGGGTGATCTCAAAGCCGATCTAGTCGTTTCGCGCTTCGGGGTGATGTTCTTCGGCGATCCCGTGGAAGCATTCGCTAACCTGCGCACAGGCTTAGCTCCCAATGGCCGGCTTCGTTTCGCTTGTTGGCGTTCAGTCAACGAAAACCCCTGGCTTCAGATCCCGTTGCACGCAGCTTACGAATATGTGCCACGATTGCCGAAGCCAGATCCGGAAGAACCCGGCCCTTTTTCGTTCAGCGACACCGCGCGCGTGACGCGGATTCTGACGGCGGCCGGTTTCACGACAGCTACTTTTAGCCCGCTCGACATCCAGATGGACCTTGCCGCTGGAGGAACGCTGGAAGACGCAGTCAGCCAGTCATCCGGAATGGGGCCGACCAAACGGGCGCTTGTGGACCAACCGGATGACGTTCGGGCCGTCGCCATCGAGTCGATCCGGAAGGCCCTCGTTCCGCACGCCTCGGCGACGGGGGTGAAATTGCCAGGCGCCGTCTGGCTGGTGGCGGCTGACCGTCGCGACTAAGGGCAGTCTGCTGGTGACCCTGTCGGTAACGTCGATCCCATAGGAAGAGCTCCTGTGTGTCTACGCGGCCGATAATACTATCCAAAGTTGCACAATCAACGCTGGGCGGCGCCGTGATCGACGTGGCGACACGCGCTATGAATCTGACGTCCCGGTCCCCGCGGATTCCAACCTGTCTCAAATCGCAATCACGCAGGATGGAACCGAGGCGTATCGATTTATTACGGCTCAGGAAAAAACCTGACGGAAGGTTATCCTCCGAGCTATATTGCGCTGCACCCGGATGGAACAAGGTTGTATATGGCACCGGTCTCGGGCGGCCTGTCCAGATCGTGAGCACCATCACCAAAACGGTGACAAACACGATACCACTCGCCGCAGGGGCCGGACCGGTGTTCGGGGCACAACCCACCTTCACGCCGGATGGAACTCACCTGGCATTCATGAGCGGGATAGATTTGGTGGTGTTCGTCAATACTCTTACGGATACCGTGGAATCCACTATCACGCTTCCGCCGCCTCCGTTTGAGCCGATTCTGAATTCCAGCTTCTTCTTTGTGCCAGCGAAACCGTAATAAGGTCCAAAAGGCTGCATGAGACGCGGCCCCAGCAACCATCTCATGGCTGCGGGGTTCCGCGCCCGAATATGCGTCCTAATTCTGTCGCTATACCGCGCCAAAAGGCACGCCCGAAAATTCCAATTGCGAGCAGGCCGCCAAAGAGTGCCAACGCCTCGAAACTTTCTCGCCCTTCGCGTTCCCAATACACATCGCGGAGATTGAGCCACAGCGCGAATTCGTCAAGCGTAAGCGCGGCCGCGACACCGAACAGCATAGACGTGAAACGTCCGCCCCACTGGAACGAAGAGGTCGCGCCCGTTCCCAGTTCAATTAGCCATGCGTATCCAACGGTCAGGAGAAGAATGATTCCCCACACCAGATGGTGGATGTGCCGGCCATGCATGGAGACATCATGGAATGGCCCGATGTTGTGGTGGATAGCAATTGTAATGCCTCGCACCACAAATACAGTTGTAAAGAAACCAACGGAAGCTAAGAACAGCCGCTCGCGCCGCGATTCGGTGAACTGGCGCTGATAGATCCTCTTCAGCCTGGTACGTGCGACGATTACGGCAAGACAGCCGAGAATCGCTGCGAGCACGATCGGCAGAAGCCAAAAGCTTCGGTGCGCCCAGAACATCTATTTCGATCTTTGCACGACGCATGGGCCACCGCAGTCCAACGGTGCTACGCATGTTACCCAACACGGCTGCTAAAAGTACTCTCTTTGGCCACCGTGTCAGGCCGGGGCCCCAGGACGGTTAAGCTGTAAGAATGGAAATCACCAAAATGTTGGCCGACCTCAAGACGGAACGGGATCAACTCGATGAAGCCATTGCTGTATTGGAACGGCTGTCCTTGGGCCAGGGAAAACGTAGGGGGCGTCCACCTAAGTGGATGACTGCGGTGAAACGGCGGGGAAGGCCGACGGGGAGTAAGAATAAGCCCAAGGATTCGTGAGAGCCCCGGTGCGAGCTACTTCGGGAGCATTACGCTCCGCTTAGTGCCTGCTAATACCGTGGCGACCTCTCCATGAAGCCGTCCGTAGATCTCGCACCGTGAAAGGTGTGAAATTATAGAGGCATGGCGGACAGCATTGCGTTTCCGGCGCGTGCGGAGCCACGTGCCGTCTCTCTTTCGACCATTCCCTGGTATATATGGGCTTCGGTGATTGGCGTCACCTCGGCGATGATCGGTGTGCATTGGGACATTTCCTGGCACCGCTCGATTGGCCGCGATACTTTCTGGACGCCGCCCCACATGGCGATTTATCTGTGCGGCGTGATCGCAGGAATTTGGTCGGCGTATCTGATCCTCGCGACGACGCTCGGACGCTTGCCCTCGGCCCGCGCGTCGTCGGTCCGAATGTGGGGTTTCCACGGCCCGTTGGGCGCGTTCGTTACAGCTTGGGGCGGCATTGCGATGCTGGTCTCGGCGCCGTTCGACGACTGGTGGCACAACGCCTATGGGCTCGACGTAGAGATCCTCAGCCCGCCCCACACGGTGCTGGCGGCGGGAGTACTTGCCATCGAGATCGGCGCGCTGATGCTAGTGCTCGGCTACATGAATCGCGCCCACGGGGACGAACGGCTGCGGCTGAGCTGGTTGTATCTGTATCTCGGATCGATGATCGTGGTGGTGTCGCAGATCCTCACCATGGAGCACACCGGTCACGTCCTGCAACACACCGGGTGGTTTTACATTTCGGTCGCGATCGCGGTGCCCACGTCGCTTATCGGAGTAGCCATCGCCTCGGACCGGCCCTGGAGCGCGACCATCGTTGCCTCCGTGTACATGCTTTTCACCGCATCCCTGATATGGATTCTGCCGCGCTTCCCTGCCCAACCCAAGCTGGGTCCGGTATTGAACCCGGTATCCCAGTTCATCCCGCCGGAGTTTCCGCTGCTGTTGATCGTACCTGCCATTGCCATCGATCTGGTGCGGCCGCGCCTTGGTGGATCGAACCGGTGGCTTCAGTCCGGCGTGTTGGGCTCGGTCTTCTTCGTGGTTTTCCTGGCGGTGCAGTGGCCCTTCGCGAATTTTCTGATGACGCCCGCGGCCGCGAACGGTTTTTTCGGAACCATGTACCGGGACTACTTCACCCCGTCCGACTCGTATGAAGCTCTTTCGATCTTTCTGCGGCCCGAAAGCAACTTCTGGACGTTGATGGGGATCGGTTGGTTGGTCGCGATCGTGACATCGCGGATCGGCGTCGGGTGGGGTGAGTGGATGCGCACAGTTAAGCGATGATGCGGCGTACGCTCCTGGTCGCATGGACTGCGGCGTGCGCCTACGCACATGTCGGTTCCCCCGACGTGTTCCTCGAAGATTCGGCCGGTCCGTACCCGATGTACGTTACCATCCGGCCGCCGTCCGTGATTCCGGGCGTTGCTGAGATCGAAATCCGATGCGCCTCACCGGATATTCGAGCAATCCACGTCACCCCCACGCCTCTGACTGGCGCAGCCGCCAAGTTCGCTCCCACGCCGGACGCGCTGCTGCGGTCCAAGGCAGATGGACAGTTTTTCACAGGGACCTTATGGATGATGGCCCCTGGCTCATGGCAGGTCCGAATCCAAGCCGACGGGGCCAAGGGAGCCGGCCAGTTCTCAGTGCCGGTGCCGGCCGTGGCGACGCACACCAAACCGATGCAATTCAGTGTGGGAGTAACGCTGTTCGTGATGATGATTGTCCTCGCGGTGGGACTTGTGAGTATCGTGGGCGCTGGGGTCCGTGAAGGGCAGCTTGAGCCGGGAATGCAGCCTACCACCAGATCGAAGCGCCGCGCGCGCGTTCTGATGGGGGCAACCGCGGCTCTGGTAATCCTGATTCTCTGGGCCGGCGACCGCTGGTGGACCGCGGAAGCCAGCGACTTTGCAGGAGACCTCTACCGGCCTCTTCAGATGACGGCAAGCATTGTGAATACAAGCCTCGCTCCGAATGATCGATTGGTGCTGACCCTGGCCAATCCCACCTGGTCGGTCCCACGCAAAATCGACGATTTTCTGCCGGATCACGGCCATCTCATGCACCTATACGTGATTCGACAGCCGGATGCCGCGCGCGTCTGGCATCTGCATCCGGAGATGACGGCGAGCGGTGTATTCACACTTGCCGTGCCGCCGATTCCCGCCGGCCAATACCAGTTGTACGGCGACGTAGTCCACCGGGATGGCCTGGCGGAGACCATGGTAGCGAGCCTAACCGTTCCGCGAGACCTGGCCGGGACTCCGATCGGCGGGGACGATGCTGCTGGAGTCCGCGGCGAATCGCCGGATGGCGCGCACATCGTATGGGATCGCGATCCGGCGCCGCCTAAAGCCCATCAGGCCAGCATCTTCAAGTTCCGCCTGGTCGATCGGGACGGCGCACCCGTCCAGGATGCCGAACTATACATGGGAATGTTGGGCCATGCGGCGTTCCTGAAAAACGACGGCACCGTATTCGCCCACGTGCATCCCTCGGGGTCCGTACCCATGGCAGCGCTCGCATTGGCCAATCCCGTCCCGGGCGAGGATCACAGCATGCACCACATGTCTGGCCTGCCGCCCGAAGCCGATTTTCCTTATGGATTTCCCACTCCTGGCGACTATCGCGTCATCGTACAGATGAAGCATCGCGGCATAATAGAGACCGGAATTTTCGACGCGAAAGTCGACTAAAGTTCGGAGCTGACGTTGTAGCTCTCCGGCGTGGATTCAGATCATCTCCCTGCCTGGCCTGAAATGTGGCCGCCGGTTACTCGCGCGGCAGAAGAACTTCAAGTCAGCTCTCGACTCTCTGTATCGGCCCTGATTCGCAGGGGCGATTTCATCCCTTGACAGAGTTAAACATTCATTTTAAACTACCGTTTAGATGGCCAGCCCGCTTGAAAAATCAAAGCGCCCCGTACTGGCGGAAGACACCCGCACCAAGCTGCTCGATGCCGCGGGGCAGGTTTTTGCAGAATCCGGCTTCCAGGCAGCGACGGTTCGCGAGATTTGCGCCCGTGCCGGCGTCAACATCGCTCTGGTGAATTACTATTTCGGCGACAAGCTGGAGCTGTACACCGAAGTGCTCCGGCACTCGGTGGGCGCTTCAGGAAACGAAATCATCAAGAAGGCGATCGGCAGCACGGCTCCTCCCGAAGAGGCTTTTCGCGACCTGATCCACGCCATGCTCGTTAGAGTCTGCCGAGCCGACCGTCCGGGATGGCACTTCCGGTTGATGATGCACGAGTTTGCCCAGCCCACACCCGCCATGGCGAACGTAATCGACGAGACCATGCGGCCGGTCTACGATCGCTTTCGCGAGCTGATCGGTAGCATGCTCGATTTGACTCCTGACCACGATCAGGTCCGGCTATCGACGCACAGCGTCATCGCTCAGGTTGTCCACTACGCGCATGCGCGCCACGTGGTCTCACGAGTCTGGCCCGAATTGGAGTTGAATCCTAAGCGGATTGAGCAGATCGCAACGCACATTGCGGATTTTTCGCTCGGGGGCCTTCGCCATATCGCCCCGGCCCGGGCAAAAGAAAGACGTAACGGAAAAAAATGACGGAACAGGAAACAGCTCCAAAGACTACCGCCCCAACCGAAGCTGCCTCGCCTGGAGCGGCGCGTCCAACCTCCCCGCGCCCACGCCGGAAGCTGCTTCCACTGATCGTGCTCGTGCTGGCTGTAGCCGCTTTCTTCATCTGGAGAGGGTACTTTGCAAACGCCAAGATTCCGGACAGCATTGTCACTGTGAGCGGCCGCATCGAAGGCGACGATTCGGCGGTCTCGCCGAAAACGGCCGGCCGCATCATCGAAATCCGCGTGCGCGAAGGCGATACCGTCAAAGCCGGCGACACGATTGCCAGTTTGGATGACGCACAGGTTCGGGCGCGTGAAGACCAGGCCCGCGCCGCCCTCGCCGGGGCCGAGGCAAGAGCGAAATCGGCCAACGACCAGATTGCGGTTTACCAACAGGGATTGCAGCAGAACGAATTGATGACGGAGCAGGCGAAGGTGGATGCCGGCGGGCGCGTCCGGCAAGCGGAAGCTGATGTGGCCGCCGCCGAAGCCGACGTTGCCGCGGCCGAATCTGATCTCGCCCAGCAACAGGCATCATTGAGTCTGGCGCAGTTCGATAACGACGCGTATCAAAAGCTGGTCAAGACCGGCGCGGTCTCCGAACGCCAGGGTAAGCAAGCCTCGACAACCGCCGAACAGCAGTCTGCCGCCGTGGCCGCTTCCCGGCGCCGTCTCGAATCCGCCCGGCGCCGTCTGGAAGCCGCGCGCGGCTCGCTGACAACCGCCCAGGCCAATCTCTCGAATCCCGGGATTCGCAGCTTCCAGGCCAATACCGTGCGCAAGCAAATCGACCAGCAGCAGGCTGAGATTGCCTCCGCCCTCGCGGCCGCACAGCAAGCCCGTTTCCAACTTGCGGAGGCTGAGGCCAACCGGCAGGATCTCATTATCACCGCGCCCTTCGACGGAACCGTTATGACGCGTGCCGCGGAGCCGGGGGAAGTAGTCACGGCCGGTACCGCCATCGTGACGCTGCTCGACATGAGCAAGGTTTATCTGCGCGGATTCGTGCCGGAAGGAGAGATCGGCAAAGTCAAGATCGGCCAGCCGGCGCGCGTGTATCTCGATTCGGCGCCCACAAAACCGATCGACGCTGTCGTGCAGCGCATCGATCCGCAAGCCACGTTCACGCCCGAAAACACTTACTTCCGCGATGATCGCGTGAAACAGGTGGTGGGCGTCAAGCTGCTGCTCAAGGCGGCCATTGGATTTGCCAAGCCCGGCATGCCTGCCGACGGCGAAATTCTCGTTCAGGGCGATATCTGGCCCGCGGGCCGATTCAACAAATGACCGTCGCGGATTCCATCGCGGGAGCGGATAACGGTGGAGGCGCCGGATCCAGACGTACGGCAATCCTGATTCGCGATCTCTGGAAAAACTACGGTGCTCTGGATGCCGTGCGGGGAATCAATCTCGAAGTCGGAGATGGCGAAATCTTCGGACTGATCGGGCCGGACGGCGCCGGCAAGACCTCGACGTTCCAGATCCTCGCCGGCGTGATGGAAGCCACCTCGGGCACTGCGGAAATCTTCGGCGTGCCGGCCCGGGAAGCCCGCTCGCACACCGGGTATCTGACGCAGGCGTTCAGCCTCTATCCCGATCTCACGGTCGCGGAGAACATCCGCTATATCGGCGATCTGCGCCGCGTACCGCCCGACGAGATCACCGAGCGCGGACGTCGCTACCTGCGCATGTTCGATATGGACCGGTTCGAACATCGCCTCGCCGGACGGCTGAGCGGCGGCATGAAGCAGAAGCTGGCGCTGGCCTGCGCGCTGGTGCCGGAGCCGCGCGTGCTGCTGCTCGATGAACCGACCACGGGCGTCGATCCGGTGTCGCGCCGCGAATTCTGGGATACGCTCGCGCACCTTGCCGCTGACGGCCTGACGATCGTGCTCGCTACGCCGTATCTCGACGAAGCCGAGCGCTGCAACCGCGTGGCGTTGATGCATCAGGGCGAGATCCGGCGGACGGGAACTCCCGCCGAGCTTCGGGCCAGCCTGCACGCCACCCGCATGGAAATCCACACTTCGAATCTGTCGCGGTCGGAGCAGGTGCTTTCCGAAGTCGCGGGCGCCGACAAAGAGATCATCGACGTTCAGCGATTCGGCGACCGGCTGGACCTGCTGGTGCACAAGCCGGAGGAAGCGAAGCTTGTCGCCGAGCACGCCTTAAGCGCCCAGGGGCTGGTCATCGACGACGTTCGTATCGACGAACCGACGCTCGAAAACACATTCGTCGCCATCTTGCGGAATCTCGGACAAAGAGTTCACGACGAGCCGTTTCCCGGACGCCGCGATCACAGTCTTCTGCGCGGCAAAGTCGCCATTGGCGCAACGAATCTCACCAAGGAGTTCGGCTCGTTCACCGCCGTCAAGAACGTGACCACCGAGGTGCGGTATGGCGAGATCTACGGACTGCTTGGCGCGAATGGTGCGGGCAAGACGACAACCATCAAGATGCTGTGCGGCCTGCTCCCGCCCACCCACGGCGATATGCGGCTGGCGGGTGAGCGCGGCAGCCTTCGTTCCCCGGAGATACGTCAGCAGATCGGCTACATGTCGCAGAAATTTTCGCTCTATGACGACCTTTCCATCGCTGAAAACCTCGAATTCTTCGCCGGCGTCTACGGAGTGCCCGAACACGAGCGCGCGGAGAAGATGCGTTGGGTGGTTTCTTTTTCCGGGCTGGAGGGTAGAGAAGTTCAGTTAGTCGGCAGCTTGCCGCAGGGATGGAAACAGCGCGTTGCGTTCGGCGCGGCCATCCTGCATGAACCCAGCATCCTGTTCCTCGACGAGCCCACCTCCGGCGTGGATCCGCTGGCGCGCCGCTCCTTCTGGACCATGATCAATCGGCTGGCCGACGCGGGCACCGCCATCCTCGTTACCACCCACTATCTGGAAGAAGCTGAGCAGTGCAACCGGCTGGGCTTCATGGTGGCGGGCGAGCTGGTGACTGAAGGCAGCCCTACCGCAATCAAGAGCGCGCAGAGCGGCCATCTGCTCGAGTTCATTGTCGATCAGCCTCAGCGCGCGATGGACCTCCTGAAAAGCGACTCCGAACGCTGGCGCGTTTCTTTGTTCGGAGAGCGCCTGCACATCATCACCGAGGACGACGCCGCGACGGCGGAACAAAAATATCGCGGCGAGTTGGAAGCGAACGGCGTACACGTCGCCAGCGCGAGGGAAGGGCGTTTCTCGCTGGAAGACGTCTTCATCAGCACGGTCGAGAAAGCGCGGCAGGAAGGCAAAGTGGCGGTGGAGGAATAGTCAAATGAGAAGAATTCTGGCCCAGGCCCGCAAAGAACTGACCCAGCTTATTCGCGACAAAATGGCCCTGGGCCTCGCGCTGGTATTGCCGTTGACGCAGCTCATCCTCATGGGATCCGCGATTTCGCTCACGGTCGCCGATCTGCCGATCGCGGTGCAGGATCTTGACGACTCGCCCACTTCCCGGACCCTGATCGACGCCTTCCGGCAATCCAATACGTTCCGCATCGTGCCCTTCTCCGTCGACCGGTCACCCGAAACCGCCTTCACCTCGAACCAGGCCCGCGCGGCGCTGATTATCCCTGCCCGATTCGGACGCGACATCGCCAGGGGCGTGAGTTCGCCCGTGCAAATGCTGATCGACGCTTCCGACTCGAACACCGCCAGGCTCGTGTCGGGTTACGCCAGCGAAGTCACCAGCGCGTGGAACGCGAATAACGGCGGCGGCGCGCGAGTGGCCCCGGTGCAAGCCGCGATCCGGTTCTGGTACAACCCCGGGCGATCATCGAAAAAATTCTACGGGCCCGGAATCTTCGTGCTGGCGCTCTCGCTCTTTCCGCCCCTGCTTGCCACGCTCGCCTCGGCGAAGGAAGGCGAGCAGAAGACCATCCTGCAGGTCTACGTATCCAGCATTTCGGCGCATGAGTTTCTGCTCGGTAAGATCCTTACCTTCATGGTTGTCGCTTTCTGCGAATGTCTCCTGCTGCTGACGCTGCTCTTCACTTACTTCGGTCTCAATTTTGCTGGAGATCCGACCTGTTTCATCGTTGCCACTATTCTGTACGCATTCTGCGTGTCTTCGTTTGGCACACTGATCGGATCGGCAATCCCCAACCAGGCGGCGGCCATGCAGGCGGTGGCGCTGGGCGGCTTCCTGCTGGTTTTTATGCTCTCCGGTTTAATCTTTCCCATCCAGAACATTCCGGTTCAGATCCGCTGGCTTTCCAACTTCATCTGGGGCCGCTATTACATCGACATCGTGCGAGACGCGCTGCTGGAAGGCGGCGGCTGGCCCGCGCAATGGTGGAAGGTTGTGATCATCGGCTTCACCGGATCGGTCTTCTATACCATCGCCTGGCGCAACATGCGCCGCATGCAATTGAAAGCCTAGGTAGATATGAAGAAGCTGACTCAATTCTTTCTCAGTTACCGCCTGCGCGCATTACTGCGCAAGGAATTCGCGCAAATTCGCCGCGACCGGCGCCTTGCGATGTCTCTGATCATTCCGCCCACTTTGCAGTTGCTACTCTTCAGCCTGGTTCTGAACGCAACCGTATCAAACCTCAAGCTGGGAATTATCGACGACAGCCGGACGCCGGAGAGCCGGGGACTGACATCGACATTGACCGAGAGCAAAAGCTTTAAGTTGGCCGGTTATTATTATTCGGTCGATAACCTGGGCGCCGCGATCAGTCGCGGAGACGTCGACGCGGGCGTCTTGATTCCGTTCAGCTATGCCAAAGACCTGCAGCGCGGGCGTCCGGTCACCGTGCAGCTCCTGCTGAACGCGATGAACGCCAACACAGCGGCGATAGCGCAGGGCTACGCGGAAGGTGTCATTCAGACTTATAATGGCGATCTTACGAACGCCGGGCTGCACGCCAAGTTCAGCCAGGTTTCCGTATCCGACGTCAGCCACCGGGGCGTGGCGCGACTTTCCGGAGCCTATCTCTATAATCCAGGCCTGGTGGGCTCGTGGTTTGTAGTAACCGGAATATTCGGTCTGCTGTTGATCCTAAACGGGTCAATCGTGGCGGCTACTTCGATGGTAAAGGAGCGCGAAGCCGGCACCATCGAACAGTTGCTCATGTCACCCGCCGGGACTTATGAAATCATCGTCGCGAAAATCGCCCCGTTGTTTTTCCTGCTCTTTCTGATGGTGCTGTTCGCGACAGCCATGATCAAGGTCGTATTCGATGTGCCGTTCCAAGGCAGCATCTTGATCCTGTTGAGCGGCGCGGCATTGTGTGTACTTTCCGGTATCGGCATCGGGACCGTGATCGCCACCTTTACCCATTCGGCTTTTCAAGCGCAGTTGACCAGCTTCTTCGTCAATCCGCTGCTCACCACCGCTTCGGGCGCGATCACTCCGGCCGAGGCGATTCCGGGCTGGTTGCAGCCGCTCGTGCGGATCAATCCGATCCGGCATTTCAGCGTGATTGCGCGCTCCAGCATGATCAAGGGCAGTGGAATGGAAACGCTGTGGCCGAATTTTCTGGTGCTGTCCATATTCACGCTCATCATGGTTTCGGCCAGCGTCTGGCGCTTCCGGAAGCAACTTAGTTAGAACAAATGACAAAAAGAATCCAACCTTCGCTGATCGGCGCTGGCGTTTTCCTGCTGGCTGCCCTGCTTGAAACGCCGGCTTTCGGACAGTTCGGCCCCTCGGGGGGGCAGTCGACAGGCTCGCAGGCAAACCAGGTTTCACTCTCGGGAAGAACGGGCGAGGCGGGTTCGGTGACCGCGACTCAGTCGCCCGTGGCGGGCACGACCAATAGCGTAAACACCATCAATCCCTCCATCCAGACAACTGGAACTTATAACGGCAGCGAACTAAGCACCGCGAAGATGCCGTTTTCGGGGAAACTCTCCTTCCGGGAAGCCGTGGCGCGCGGTCTGGAATACAACCTCGGCGCGGTCGGCCTGACTCTCGCCATGCGGCAGGCGCACGGACAAGCCCAAGTTGTTCGAAGCGCCTTGATGCCCAATGTAAGCAGCAGTCTGTCGGAAACCGTGCAGCAGACTGACCTTCGAGCAGCGGGCTTGCGCATCTCATCCCCGATTGGCGGCTTCGGAATTCCATCGGTGGTGGGTCCCTTCAACTATTTCGATCTGCGCGCGCGCCTGACGCAGACCGTCGCCGATCTCACCGCATTGAACAATTACCGGTCTGCCAGGGAAACTTTCCACGCCGACGAATTCTTTGCGCAGGATTCGAAGGATCTGGTGGTGCTCGCTGTGGGTGGCGCTTACCTTGAGGTCATCGCTGCACGAGCCAGGGTGGATTCGGCCAAAGCACAACTGGAAACAGCCAATGCCCTTTACGAACAGACCGCGCAGCAACGCAGCGTCGGGCTTCTCGCCCAGATCGACGTCAACAAAAGCCAGGTTCAGATGCTGACGCAGAAGCAGCGTCTGGCTTCGCTGCAGAACGATCTCGCGAAGCAGAAAATCAATCTGGCCCGGCTGACCGGACTGCCGCCGAACGATCGCTACGAGCTCGCCGACGATGTGCCTTTCTCCGAAGCGCCCGTCGCGGACGAGGAAGGCGCCGTCACGCAGGCATTGATGCAGCGCCCCGATATCAAAGCGGCGCAGGCCCAGATTCGCGCCGCGGAGCGCTCCCTGGCTGCGGCACGCGCCGAACGCCTGCCCTCTTTATCGTTGAGCGCCGATTACGGAGCGATTGGAACCAATCCCGCGGAATCGCACGGAACCTTCACGGTAGCCGGAACTCTTCGCATTCCCATCTGGCAGGGCGGCCGCACCGAAGGCGACATTGAACAGGCGAATGCCGCAGTGACCCAACGCCGGGCTGAACTGGAAGATCTGAGAAGCCGCGTGGAAAGCGAAGTGCGCAACGCGTTTCTGGACATGCAGACGGCCACGAGTCAAGTTGGGGTCTCGCGCCAAAACCTGGACGTCACCCGCGAGACCCTCGCGCTGACACGGCAGCGTTTCGACGCTGGCATCACCGACTCGGTCGAAGTCTCGCAAGCCCAGTCTTCCGTCGCGTCCGCGGAACTGGACTACATCAACAGCGTGTTCGCGCATAACGTGGCTAAGTTGAGTCTCGCTCGCGCGGCAGGCGGCTCGGCGGACAATTTTCCGCGATTCCTAAAGGTGCAGTGATCAAACGGAAGAAGACGGGCTCGCTACCATAGGGTCGTGCCTAACCGTCAACATTCTGGCCCCGGACCCGCTGCTTCAAATGTTCCTGAGACCACTCTGGCCGAGCGAGCGCGCACTCTCGCGTGGCTGGGTGGTATCGGTAGTCTCTCGACCCATTCGCAGAAAGTTCCAGGATTTCCCTTCGGCTCCATGATGCCCTACGCGCCCGACGACCTCGGCCGCCCGATATTCTTCATCAGCAGTATGGCGATGCACACCCAGAACCTGCGCCAGAACCCGCACGCCAGTTTACTTATCACCCAACACGATGTTGCCGGAGATCCTTTGGGCGCCTCCCGCTTGACGCTAGTGGGCGACGTGACAGAAGTACCATCGGTGGAAGTTAAAGAACTCTATCTCTCAAAGCACGAGAACGCAAAGTTCTGGCAGGACTACGCCGACTTTGCGTATTACCGGCTGCGGGTCTCGGCAGTTTACTTCATCGGCGGGTTTGGCGTCATGGGATGGATATCAGAGGGGGACTATGCAAACGCGGCGCCCGATCCTCTTGCCAAGGCCGCCCAAGGAATCATTCGCCACATGAATGACGACCATTCCGATGCTCTCCGCCTGATCGCCGAACACTTCGCAGGCGAGGTAACCGACGAGGCGGCGATAACTGCCGTGGATCGTCTGGGCTTCCATCTCCGGCTCAAAACCGGCGACAGAATTCACGGCCAGCGCGTCGCTTTCCTGCGAGAAATACAAAATACGGAAGAGGCGCGAGCAGTCTTCATCGAAATGGTTCGGCAGGCGAAATCGTCCGAAACGCGCTAACTCTCTGCGGCGGTCTAGGTAGTATATAGTTCTCAAGTGGACATGCGATTCCGTCTCTGCTTGGTCATGATTTCGATCGGCGCTCTTTCCCAGAAGGCCGCTTTTGCGCAGCAGCCACCGCCCGATAAGCCGATGACGGTTGAGAAGGTGAAGGAGGGCTTATACGTTATCCGCGGACCATTCAGTGTCTGCGGCCCACAGGGATGCCGAGGTGCAACGCCAAAAGCTCTCGCGGACGGCCTACCCCATGAAGCTGGCGACGTCGCGGTCCGCGTCACGCCGGACGGCGTGATTTTGGTCGACGACAAGTTTCCCTGGAACGTTCCGGAACTTCTGGAGAAGGTCAAGGGCATTACCCCGCAGCCCATTAAATACGTCCTAAACAGCCACTATCACCAGGACCACACGGGTGCGAATGCAGCCATGCTTGAACACGGGTTTGTAGTGATCGCGCAACGCAATCTGCGGGACGAAATTCTGGGGAAGGGCGGCAGCATGAGAAACGAACCTGCCGCCGCTCCCGGAGTAGTATTCGGCGATTTTGGGGCCGTGTACTTGGGAGGTGTAGAGGTGCAGATGTTGTATTTGGGACGCGCGCACACCCATGGAGACACTTTTGTCTACTTTCCCGATCTCAAAACCGTACATACCGGCGATGTAGTTATGGACGGGACGCCGTTTATCGACTATCGTGGCGGCGGGAGCGCGGTTGAGTGGGTGAAGACTCTGCACAACCTGCTCAAAATCGATTTCGATGCAGTGATTCCAGGCCACGGTCCGGTACTCACGAAGGACTACGTTCGAGAGTACGTGCGGAAATTCGAGATCATGAATCAGCGCATGCTGGATCTGGTGAAGGAAAGCGTACCGAGGGATCGTGACCGGCTGGTCAGGGGTCTCAAACTTGATGATCTGGGATGGGCGCACACCGATAGTACGGACACGTTCATTGAAAACAGCATCAGCGGATATTACGACGAGATGGCTGCGGTGCTGGCGGCGCAACGCTAGTGCATCGTCCCTTTTATCCCTTGTAGAACCGGCTTTCTTTGGTTTGGCTCGGCGACGGCGAGGCTCCTTTGCGTGGGGTTGCTCGAGTGTCATCGGTGGCAAGAGAATTCCTCGCTGGACGTTTGGTAGCAAGCCGCGGATCGCGAAACGGTCCTGGCGGCTGCGGCCGCCAACTCCCGCCAAAACCTGCCCGGTGCCCGCAGTCGCAGGTCGCGACATTCACGGCCAGGACCGCGGCGCAGTTGCGAGCACGCTCGGTCAAGCCGCCATCTGACAATGCCTGCAGCCGCCGAGCAACCCGCCGGAACAGGTGGGCGTGATTGGAGGATTTCAACTCCTCTTCAAACAACTCGAGATAGCGCGCCCGCAGCGCCTTGGTCTTCTCCCCCAGCAACTGTTCAACCTCTCTCCTTACCTCGTCCTTCATGGTTCCCCTCCTCTCTGCCTTCCGCGGCCCGAGTTAAGGCAAGTCGGCAAAACGCGGGGATGACGCGACGAAACGCTAACTTGACGCGGGACATTGGGACCTCGCCCGCGCGAGGTAATGCCACGCCACGCGGAACCCTTCACGTCACTTCCTGGGGTTCAGCTGCATTCTCTGGGCCACCCCGCCAAAGCCTTGGGCCCGTGTTGGGCCTGTTCTGCCTCATTTAACACAAGCCTCCTCGGTTCCCTTTCTCATTAATGCGCCACCGCTCTCTGCGAGGGAGACCGCGGGTCGGACCAAAAGTGTTACCTATGTCTAGGGTGCATTCTTTTACAAATGTGTCCAGGTCGGTGCCGGTAGACGCAATGATGACTGTGGCTGAGTCCGAGGCTCTCGCAAATTAGGTTGCTCTGCAAAAGCTAAGATCTCGCGAAACAGATTCGATTTCAGACAGGAGAATAAAATGACAACAAAAGGAAAAGTTTTGGTGCTGGTCTCGAGCGGTCACGGCCTGCCCTTGAAAGATGGCAAGGTTTATGCCGGCGCTGGCTATTACCTCAATGAGCTGACGGTTCCAGTTCGCGCTCTGATGAACGAAGGCTACGAAATCACTTTCGCCAACCCGAAAGGCAACACGCCCCAACTGGATGTCAATTCAGCTATAGCCCAGTTCTTCGGTGGGGACGAAGCTAAGCTTCAGGACTATCTAAAATTCCGCGACAGCCTGACCGGACTCAAAAACCCAACTCGTATCTCAGATGTCGTCGCATCCGGCCTTGATCAATATGACGCTGTTTTCGTCCCCGGCGGCCATGGCCCGATGATGGATCTTCTTGATGATCCCGACGCCGGCATCGTGATGAGACACTTTCATAAAACATCCAAGCCTACGGCAGTGCTCTGCCACGGCCCGATTTCACTACTCTCGGCTCTTCCGAATTCGACCGAGGTGGTCGCCGCGCTGGCGGCGGGCGATGCGGCTGGAGCGCACGCAAAAGCTCAAGGTTGGATCTATTCCGGATATAAGATGACAATCTTTTCGACAGCGGAAGAGCAACAGCGGGAGCCGCTTGAGATTGGCGGCAAGGTGCTCTTTTACCCGGACTTCGCCTTGCGTACGGCGGGCGGTGACGTAAGTGTGGTCGCTCCCTGGGGGAGCTACGTCCTTCAAGATCGCGAGTTGATCTCAGGTCAGAATCCGTTCTCTGATGAAGCGCTTTTGAAACTTCTTCTACTGGCACTCGACGGGAAGAAGAAGTGAGTTGGTAAGAGAGGGCTCCCCTTATTTCGATTCACTGGCCCAGCACATGCTGAAGGCGAACCACCGGTAAAATAGATAGCGGCCTGCGGCCTGTTCGAGGCAATGCTGTATATGCGGAAGTGGCATCCAGACCTCAACACCTCCGTGTCGAGTTCGTGACGCTCATCGAAATTATGTCTGGTTCGCCTCTGAACTGGCCGCGTCAGTTCTGGGGTCCGGAATGGATCCGAACCACGGTTCATAGCTCGCCGACGAAGGCGTCGTAGCGTGAACACTTGTTCGAATCCATTCCGAAGAGCTATACCATCTTTGTCGAGTCCGAGCTCACCGGGGTCTCTGTGTACTGAGGTGGAGGACTTACAATGACGACGGAATTCAACTTCAAAGTCTATCCAAAATGACCTGCGACCTTACGACTTCGAAGTCATCTTAATGGCATGCCTAAAATTGTTCGATTCCACAGTCTTGGCGGTCCCGAGAATCTGAAACTGGAGGAAATATCTTTGCGGCCTCCAGGTGAAGGGGAAGTGAAGCTACACGTGCACGCGGTCGGCTTGAATCGAGCTGAAGCCGGATTCATGCGCGGGCAATATTTCGAAATGCCTGTGCTTCCGTCGCAAATTGGTTATGAGGCGGCGGGAGTAGTGGAAGCGGTGGGGACCGGCGTCGATCCCAAATGGGTCGGCAAACAAGTGGCGACTATTCCCGGATTCTCGATGAGTAATCACGGCGTCTTAGGCGAAGAAGCCATCGTACCCGCTAACTCGCTAGCCGAATATCCGGCGAAGCTCTCGGCAGCGGAAGCCGCGGCCATCTGGATGCAATATCTGACGGCTTATGGGGCGCTGGTCACGTTCGGCAACGTCAAGCGCGGCGATTATGTGCTGATAACAGCTGCATCCAGCAGCGTCGGTTTGGCGGCAATTCAAATCGTGAACGCGGAAGGCGGCATCGCAATCGCGGCCACGCGAAGATCAAACAAGCGGGACGAACTGCTTACTTTGGGCGCTGCTTATGTAGTAGCGACTGAGGAAGAAGACATCGGCCAGAAAGTGAACGAAATCACCGGCGGCACAGGCGCGCGTCTCATTTTCGATCCCGTCGGTGGACCCGGCGTGGAGAAACTGGTGGAGGGAGCCGCCTACCACGGAATCATCTTCCAGTATGGCGGACTCTCTATGCAACCGACACCCTTCCCAATCAGGAGTTTGGTCGCTAAGGGGCTCTGTATGCGGGCCTATTCGCTGATGGAACTACGACGCGATCCAGAATTGCTGAAGACGGCGCAACAGTATGTATTCGAACGGCTAACCGATGGGCGGTTCCATCCGAAAATCGCAAAAACTTTTCCTTTGGCGCAGTCGGTCGAGGCCTACCAATATCTGGAATCCAACCAACAAGTTGGCAAAGTGATCATAACCGTCTAAGTTAAGTTCAACTTTCGGGTGAACTCAAACCAGCGACTGAAGACGCCGAAGGTCAGGTCCACAGGCCAGTTTGACGGCACACGATACCAGCCACGTTAGTATCGCAAGGTCAAACCGAGGGGCGGCCCGGCAAGCGGGATGGTAGTCGTGGCGTACCCGTTCAGGTCGATCAGCGTTAATGACTGGCCGTCGAAATTGGTGACTGCGGCGAAACTGTCGTCAGGAGCCATCCCGATTTCTACCGGTCCGCTACCGACGGTGATGTTCTGGACAAAGGCGTAGGTTGTCGTATTGAGTACTTCAACGATACCGGAAGTTCGGAAGGTGATGAAAGCGAGAGTTCCTGTGGAGTTGAACGCGACCCCGTAGGGGCCGTTGGCGCCCAGCCTTTTCACAATCGTGTTGGTGAGTGTGTCCACCACGTCGACCTCATTGTTCAAGGGAAACGTCACCCAAGCTAGCGATCTATCCGGCGTGAGAAAGACGGACTGCGGATATGCGCCTAACGGGAGGGTTTGTATAATCTGGCGCGTCTGAGTATCAATGGTGAGAAGTGCGCCCGGGATCATTCAGGCTGGCGACGTAGGCCCGCGTGCCGTCGGGACTGATGGCGATTCCATCGGGGTTGTATTGGGCGTCGGTCTGAAGGGTCGCGACGATCTTATAGGTAGATAGATCGATGAAAGTGACGGCGCTGCGCTCCACGCCCACCACGGTGGAGATTTTCTCTCGCGGCCAGCGTGTGGCTTCTCATCTGCGAAGCCGGGAGCGGAACAAACCCGTCACCCAGAACGAGCATCGCCCTACGAGCCACCGCCGCGCCCTTCGGAACCGCTCGAACCCGTCGCCTGCATCGTTGCAGTGTGTTTCCCGGCCATAACTATCGGAGCAGGCCGATGGTGTACTGGAGTGTTGAGTATTGAGTTTGATAGTCGTACTTCGCACTTAGATTCTCGATTTCGGCCTGCGTAACGTTCAACTGCGCCTGCGTCAGTTCGACGATGGAAGCCAGGCTCAAATCGTAGCGGCCCTGCGCGAGTTGCATGGCCAGGGTGGCTTGCCGGAGAAACTGGGCTGTGACATCAATGCGCTGGTAGGCGTCGTTGGCGCTGGCCCAAGCGACGTGAACGTCACGGCTGATTCGTTCCTGTTGATCCCGAAGCCGCTGATCAGATTCAAGCGCACGTTGGCGGGCGGCTTCTCGCCGCGCCGAGAACAAATGTCCGTTGAAGACTGGAATGCTGACGTTTCCAGCAATGCCCTCATATTCGTTCGGGACCGGGGACGCAGCGGGCGTATTGATAAAGGGAACGAATCCCGCCACGGCGACCGCGCTCACGGTGGGGCGCGATAGATCCTTTTCGGCATCCGCGAATCGGTAGGCCGCATCCCGTGAGGAGCGGAGCGAGGCGAGCTCCGGACGATTATCCATTGCCAGTTTGATCATTGAGTCGGGAGTGGCCGCTGGCGCGGGAGGGAGTTGCTCGTCGGCGAGTTGATAATTCGCCGGTTGGTCTGAACCAATCGCCCGGCCTAACTCCGCCAGGGCCCCCTCTACGCCGTCGCGCGCGCGCAGGAGAAGAAGCTTGGCTTCGGACACGTTGACGCTTGCGAAACTCACGTCCAGTTGCGACCGCAGATTGTTTCTCGCGAGTTCGGTTACCTGATCATCCAAAAGCTGCCGCGCGGCTACGGTCTGTTCGGCCACCTTGACTAGCGCCTGCGAGTGAAGCACTTCGAAATACGCGCGATTGACGTCCAGCAAAACCTGGTCGCGTGTCGCTTGGGCGTTCTGGGATGAAGCTTTGGCCTGGGAGCGCGCGCTCGCGACCAGATTGCGGGTGCGTCCGGAGTCGGTGATCAATTGCTGAACGACGATGCCCTGTCCGAAACGGTCGAACAGACGCGATGCGGAAAGATCGCCGGCGCCGATCCGAGCAAGATTATTACCCTGCGATCCTGTGACTTCGCCGGTGATCCCCGGATAGTAGGCGGCGCGGCTCTCGACAATCTGCTGATTCGCGTAATTGACCTCGTATTGCGCGGCCTGAACTTGTGGATGGTTTTTGACGGCCAAGTCTTCAGCCTGCTGGAGGGTCAGGGTAGGCTGCGTCTGGGCGGTCAACGTTACTGAGGCTGCAATGCACAGCGCCGTTTTGCTAAGCCTGAGGAACATTTCTTTGCTTCCTCCCATACACCAGAAGATATGCAGCGGGGACAATGAACACAGTGAGCAGCACCGAAGAAGTTAGGCCTCCGATGATGGCGCGCGCCATGGGCGTGTATTGTTCGCCGCCTTCGCCGAGCTTCATAGCCATGGGGATCATGCCGATGATGGTGGCGAGCGAAGTCATCAGAATGGGCCGCAAACGCACGCGGCACGCCGTAACGACGGCGTCGGCTACCGACAGCCCCTGCTCTTCCAGCTTGTGCGCGAAATCCACGATCAGGATGCTGTTGGAATCCGCGATGCCGATCAGCATCAGCACGCCCATCAGCGACATAACGTTGAGGGTGGTGTGGGTCAGCGGCAGGATAATGAGCACGCCCACGAAACCCATCGGGATCGCCAGCATGATCAGGAGCGGATCGATGAACGATTTGAACTGGGCCACCAGAATGAGAAACAGAAGCATGAACGAAAGGCCGAATCCGATCCCGAAGCTCTTGAAGGACTGATCCATGCTGTTGACCATGCCGCGCAGGGTGACGCGGATGTTGGAAGGGAGTTTCGCGTCGGCGATGGTCCTGACGAATCCCGGTTCGCAGCTTGCCCAGGTCCTCGCCCACCGGCGTTACATAGACATCCACGACGCGCTGAATCTGATAGTGGTCGACTTCCGTGGGGGACTGCAGATTCACCAGCTTCACCACCGAATCGAGCGTGGTGGGAGTTTTCACGTTGGGCGCGCGGAGAGGAATCTGCTTCAGATCAACCAGGTTGTGAATGGCGGGTTTGCCATGCTCGGCATACTGCACGCTCAGGAAGTAGTCGTTGCCGGTTTGATAGTCCACCCAATAATTGGGCGCGATCATGATGTTGGAATTCAGGGCCGTGATGACGTTGTCGACCACGTCTTTCTGCGAAAGCCCCAGCTCGCCGGCGTGCACGCGATCGATGTCCATCCGGATGGACGGATAGTTCATGTCCTGCGGAATGTAGATTTGGCCGACGCCGGGAAGTTGGCGGATGCGGCCAGCCAAGTCCTGCGCGGTGGCGTAGGTGAGTTTGAGATCGCGAGTGTTGACCTGGACGTCGATGGGAGCGGGCTGCCCCTGATTGAGGATCGCGTCCTGCATGGATCCGCTCTGAAAGAACGTGCGCACGTCCGGAAATTTAGCCGCGATCTCGTCTTGCATGCGATCCATGTAGTCGAAGCTGCTGGTTTCGTGGCCTTCGTTCAGCGCCACCTGAATGGTGGCGGTGTACATTCCGGCGTTGGTCGTGTAGAGGGAGGAGATATCGTTGACGACGCCGATGTTGGAGAGGACCATTTTGAGATCTTTGGGAGCGACGGTGTGCCGGATCAGATCTTCGATCTTCGCCACGTAGTCGTTGGTCACTTCGATCCGGGTTCCGGTGGGAACCTTCACGTTCACAGTGAACTGGCCCGCATCGGTTCGCGGAAAGAACGCCAGGCCCAGAAAAGGATAGATCCCGAGGCTGGCCACAAAACTCCCAGAAGCAGAGCCAGCGTCAGAGCCGGATGTCTCAGAGCGCGCCGCACGCAGCGTTCATAGAAATCAAGCAGACGATTGAATCCGCGATTGAACCAGGCGTTGAAACGGCCGCCCCAGGATTGTTTCGAATGGGCTTGATCCTCGCCTAGCTCTCCGTGTCCGCCCGGGATGGCTTTCAGAAAGCGGGAGCAGAACAGCGGAATCACCGTCATCGCCACTACGAACGACGCCAGCAGCGCCAGGCAAAACGCCAGAGCCAGCGCGGAAAAGAGGAACTTGCTGACGCCGAACAGGAAGACCACCGGGAAAAAGTCGACCACATCCACCAGGGTTGCGGCCAGCACCGCCAGGCTCACTTCGGCGCCGCCCTGTTCCGCTGCGACTACCGCTGCGCGATCCCATTTCCAAATGCCGGTAAATGTTTTCGAGCGAGATCACGGAGTTGTCGATGACGCGCGAGAAGGCCAGCGCGAGGCCCCCGAGGATCATCGTATTGATGGTGCTGCCCAGCATGTACAGAATCACAAAGGCCGCCAGCGCGGAAATCGGAATGGACAGCAAGCACCGCGCCGGTGGCCCGCATGCTGCCGAGAAACAGCAGAATCATCAGGCTGGTCAACACCAAGCCGATAAGCCCTTCGTGCAGCACCGTGTTAATGCCTGTTTGACGAAGACCGATTGATCGAAAACGATGTCGGTCTCCAATTGCTTCGGCAGATCGAAAAGATGCTGAACCAAAGCGCGGACATCGTTGACCACCTGAATGGTGTTGCTGTCGCCGCCCGATTTCATGATGGGGATGTAGGCGGACTTCTGGCCGTCGATGCGGACGATGTTGTATTGCAGCTGGCTGGCGTCCTTGGCTTCGCCGACGTCGCCCACCGAAACCCAGCGCGTGCCCACGGTTTTGATGGGCACGCTGTCCAAATCCGCAACATTCTGCACCAGGCTGTTGGAATAAACGTAGTAGTCGCTGGGGCCGATCTTGACGTCGCCGGCCGGCAGGATGAGATTGCTGTCGTTGACCGCGCTCACCACGTCCATCACGCTCATTTGCCGCGAGAGCAGCTTGTAGGGATCGACGTAGATCATCGCCTGCCGGTACTTGCCGCCAAACACCGCCGGAATTTCCGCGCCTTTCACGATCGCGATCTGATTGCGGATCTGGAATTGGGCGAGATCGTGAAGCTGGGTTTCGTTGAGCCCTTCGCCCTTGACCGTAACCAGACACACCGGCAGGCTGGACGCATCGAACTTCAGCACCAGCGGCGGCAGAGTTCCGGGCGGCAGGCGCTTCAGATCGGCCAGCGCCAGATTCGACAATTGCGTTACGTCCGCATCGGCGTTGGTGCCCGGCTGGAAATACACCTTGATGATGCTGACGCCCAGCAGCGAGCGCGACTCCATGTGATCGATTCCGCTGGCCTGGGTGAAGAAGCGCTCCAGCGGATTGGTGATATCCACCTCGATGTCCTGCGGAGGCATGCCGCTGTAAAAAGTCGCCACCACGACTTCCGGAAGGTTGATGGGCGGAAACAAATCCACTGGCATGCGGAGAAGAGCGTTGACGCCGATGACCGCCAGCGCCAGGCAAACCACCACAATGAAATAAGGATTGCGAATGGAAAAACGTGGCATGGCCGGCTCTGGCGCGCTAGCGCTGTTCTTCAGGGCTCCGATATTCCATCAGCTCGATGGTCTTGGGCCGGACGAATTGGCCTGCCTTCAGGCCGCTGCGATCGCTTGCAACGACAAGTTCGCCTTCGTGTAATCCGGAGACGACTTCGGCGTCGGTGGATGTCTGGATGCCGAGCACGATTCGCCGGCGCTCGATTTTGTTGGATGCATCTACTACGTCTACCGCAGTCTGGCCGTTCTCCTGATCTACCGCCTGCAGGGGAAGCGCAACGGCGTCCTTTTTCATTTCGAGCGTGATGGTCGCTTCGGCGTATAAACCCGGAAGCAAAACGCGGTTCGGATTTGGCACGTCCACTTCGGTGTGCATAGTACGCGTGTCTTCGACCACATCCACCGAGAACCGGGCTACCTTGCCTGGGAATGTCCGGTTCAGCGAACCGACCATGACGCTCACCGGATCGCCAATATGAATGTAATGAACGTAGGATTCGGGCACGGGTATCACCAGCCGAAACAGATCGTCCTGAGAAAGCCGGACCAGAGGCATGGCCTGCGTACTGGAACTAGTGCCCGCTTGCAGCAGCGTGCCGAGATTGGCAAACCGCTGCGTCACCACCCCTGCGAACGGAGCTGTGATCTTGGAGTAATCGAATAGCACCTGATCCCGCTCCCGCTTGGCTTGCGCTGCTTCAAGCAAACTCTCGGCGGATTGCAAGTTCGAATTGGCTGCTTCCACTTGCGCCGCTGCCGCCAAAGCCTTGCCCTCCGAATCGTCCACTTCCTGCTGTGCCACCAGGCCAGGCTTGGCTTTGGAAACGCCGTCCAATCTTTCAAACTGAAGTTGCAGCACCTTGTGCTGGGCCTCCACGCGGCTCACTTCGTTATGAGCGTGCGTGATCATGTCGGAGGCGTTCTTGATGGCGGCGTCGTCCTGCTTGAGCTGCAATTGCAGCTCTGGGATTTCGAGCGTCGCGAGCACTTGACCAGCCTGGACGCGCGTTCCATAGTCGACATTCAGTTCCTTCACGTAGCCGGATTCCTTGGCGTACACGTCGATCTCCTGGAATGGAACCAGCTCGGAAGATAGCGTCAATGCACGTCCTAGAGGCTTACGCTGGACTTCAACGACGCCAACCGAGACTAATTCTCCGGGTTCGTTGGCCTGGACTTTCTCCGTACGGCTGCAAGATGCCAGACCGATTGCGACGATCGCCGCCAGACCGCCCAACCAAAATGCACGCTTGTTCGAACCCATCTTAGCGGCGCTCCCAAGGCAATTCACAGTGCAGACTCGCGGTCTTCATCTGCTCTGACAACTCACCCAGCGAGAAACGCGATGAGCGGCAGAATTCAACCAGTTCGCGCTCCTCCTGGAGGATCTTGGACGCTATTTGGGGTATCTCAGCCGTACTGGATTGCGGGATGGTAATCACGCCGTGGCGATCGCCATGCAGCAAATCACCCGATGAAATCTTTAGACCGCCAATCTCCACCGGCTCGCCGAATTCAATGATATGGGCGTAGGCGTGGGATACCGAGGTGGCGCCCGCGAACAATTGAAACCCCATGGCTTCTACAGCAGGCAGATCGCGAACCGCGCCGTTGGTGATACAACCGATGCAGTTCAAGGCCAGGCCGATCGCCGCGTGGATCTCACCGACAAAAGCTCCCCGCCCCGGCTCGTGATCGGCATCCTGCAAAACCATGACCCTCGGCTCAGGGAGAGAAGCCACATAGTTCCACCAATCCATGCGGTCGAAGTAGCAACGGTGGGTCATTGGCGGAGACGCCGTTCGGAGCCTGGCGGTAGCCGCGTGTCCCACCATCGGCGGAAGGTTTGGAAATTGGCAGGATGTGCGGCCAGAAAGGAAGCCCTCGTTCCGCGGACGCACGTTGAGGCGCTCGATAGCGTTAGAAATCGTGCAGCTGTCAAACGCTTTCAGCTTTTCGAGATCCACACCATAAAATACGATGACCCGGGTATCGGCTCCTATACCAACCGGCTGGTATTTTTCAACAAAAACGCTGGTAGTTCGGTCCCCAGGAGCGCAGTCTCGCTTAGCATGAGGGCAGGTGAACACACTCTCTTCTGCTACGATGGGTTCGGAACAAGCTGGTTCCGATAGTGTGTTTTTTCGTTCGCGCATCGCACTCGCGGTTGGGTTCGGCGGGCTACTGTCGATCATGGCTCTGGCCGGAGTCGATGCCCTGCGTGTCCTCCAGCAGTTCCGGCGCAGGGACGATCAAATCAGGCGCCGCTACCTTTCGGAAAATCACTTATTAAACGACATCCGCTCAGATGTCTATGTTTCCGGCACTTACGCTCGGGACTATCTGCTGGAACCCGAAACGCAGAGAGCCGATACTTACCGGGCCAGCCTGGAACATGTTCACAAGCACATGGAGTCGGCGCTTTCCTCTTATGGGCGGCAAGTAGGCCAAGCAGAAGCTCAACATTACACAACGCTTCGGTCCGAATTGACGGATTATTGGGCGATACTGGCCCCGATTTTCCGTTGGGACGCGACAGAGAGGCGCCGCTCCGGATACTCTTTTCTCCGGGACGAGCTTTTCCCGCGCCGGCAGAATATGCTCGCGCTAGCCGACCGAATCGATGACCTCAACGAGCAGCAGTTAGATGCCGGCAACCATCAGGTGGTGTCTCTGTTGGTGAGCTTCCAAACCAGGCTACTGCTGACATTGTTGTCCGCTTTGGCGCTAGGGCTCGGTCTGGCACTGTTCACCATGCGCAAGATCCTTAATTTGGAAAGCCAGGCGCGCGTCCAGTATGTGGAGACAGCGGAAGCGCGCACCCAACTCAAGGAACTGTCGGCGCGTTTGGTCCAAGCGCAGGAGGAAGAACGGCGCTCTCTTTCGCGCGAACTGCACGACGAAGTGGGCCAAGCGTTGTCGGCGGTACTGGTTGAACTGCGAAATCTTTCGACCGGGCTGGTTGCCCGCCAGGAAGAGCAGTCGCGACGGCATGTTGAAACGATCAAGGCGCTGGTGGAAAGCACGGTACGGGTGGTTCGGAACATGGCCCTTTTACTGCGGCCGTCTATGCTGGATGACCTCGGATTGATCCCAGCCTTGAAGTGGCAGGCCCGGGAGGCCTCCAAGAACACGTCCATGGATGTGACGGTGGATGTCGGCGTGGCCTCTGAACTGGAGTCCGATGAGTTACCGGATGAATATAAAACTTGCATCTATCGCGTGGTCCAAGAAGCTCTGCATAACTGCGCCAGGCATTCCGGCGCGGCCACTGTCCGTATTCGGGTGGAACAAGCGCGCGATCGGCTGCTGCTGAATGTTGAGGACGACGGGCAGGGATTCGACGTCCGGCATACGAAGGGGCTGGGGCTGCTCGGAATTCAGGAGCGGGTCACGCGGCTGGGAGGAACGTGCCGTGTTCAATCTCAACCAGGACAAGGAACCACATTGCTGATGGAATTGCCTTTCACAGGGAAGAATCGGAGCGCGAGCGTCCGTGAAGCAGATCCGCATCCTGTTGGCTGACGATCATACGGTAATGCGCCGCGGCCTTCGGCTTCTGCTCGAGAGCCGCCCCGAATTCGGGGTAGTCGCGGAGGCAGCGGACGGCCGCCAGGCAGTGGAACAAGCGGAAGCTACCGAGCCGGACGTCGCTGTTATGGATATCGCAATGCCTAACTTGAGTGGCATCGAGGCCGCCAAACGCATTAACGCAGCTTTGCCTCACACTGCGATCGTGATTCTCAGCATGCACTCAGATGAAGGCTATGTTCTGCGGGCGCTGAAGGCAGGAGCCAAAGGTTACCTGCTAAAGGATTCCGCGGAGGGGGACCTCATCGACGCAATCAAATCGGTGCATGAGGGCAAAACGTTCTTTAGCCCTGAAATCACTCGGATGCTGATGGATGACTATGTGCGCGAAATCCGCGCTCGGGGCGTCGAGGATAGCTACGACCTGCTCACTTCGCGCGAGCGAGAGATTCTTCAGCTGCTGGCTGAGCTGAAGTCGAACAAGGAAATCGCGCAGGTCCTAAATCTCAGCCTGTACACGGTGGAAACCCATCGCAGAAACCTGCAGGAAAAGCTCAACCTGCACAGCGTGGCGGAGTTGATCCTTTACGCAGTCAGAAAGGGCGTTATTTCGTAACGGACCCCCGCTAACTTCTCTCTCCGAGTCTCCCGGGCTTCCTTCGTCGGCAAGCGATCCTGACGGCACGGATTCGAACTGCGGTTCATGCCTCCAGTGTATTCAGTTCACCGGGTTGCAGACTATGGACGATGGCGGCGCAATCATGCTAAACGTGGTGCATGAGTCTCGCGGTTTCCATTCACACTCTCACCGCAACGAAGCTTGCCGCAGTTCGGCGTCAAGTCGCGATCGGCTGTGTGGGAGCTGCATGGCGGCCGGCGCTCGACAAGGTGTGGGATTTCCTGCGGACTAATCCAGGCCTACGCACCGACGGTCACAACCTGTTTCTCTACCACCACCCCACCCGCCGCGACATGCCAATGAACAGGAGCGCGGCGAACAAACGCGCCTTCGCCGGAAAGTCGTGGGAAATCTACGGAGATGGCCAGACCATCCTGCCAAGCTCGAACCCACGATTGTGTATCTGCTGAAGTGATGGAACGCGTACGATGAAAACGATATGACGAACTGGTTCAATCGGAACTTTGGGTATAGATTGTTGGTCCTGATTGCATTCGTCATCTGCGCCGATGTTCGGGGGGCGGGAAGCGGTCCCGTCAACCCGCTCCCGGGGATGCCCCCAATACTCGATCCCAACGATATTTACTCGGAAACCCACGCCGGCAAGCTAAGTCCTACGGTAAGAGGCTTCCCTGAGCTGATTTATGTTCCCAACAGCGGCAGCAACACCGTGGACGTGATTGACGCGCACAACTATCGAATCGTCAATCGCTTTAAAGTCGGGCGCCAGCCGCAACACGTCACTCCTTCTTACGATCTAAAGACGCTGTGGGTATTGAACGATCTTGGCGACAGCTTAATTAGAATCGATCCGGCGACGGGCAAAAAAGGTCAGACTGTTCGCGTGAAGGATCCCTACAACATGTATTACACTCCCGACGGCAAATATGCGATCGTCGTCGCCGAGCGGGTGCATCGACTGGATTTTCGCGATCCAACCAGCATGGCGCTGGTGTACTCCATTCCAGTCCCTTGCCGGGGAATTGATCACATCGATTTCTCCGCGGACGGGCAATATCTAATCGCAAGCTGCGAATTTTCAGGAACGCTCATTAAACTCACGATCGAAAAGAGAGCTGTCGTAGGAACGTTGGCCCTGGTTAGAGATAGCGACGGCGGGACAACACTCGGCCCTACCACTCCGAAGCGTGGCATTGGACGCGTCGCAATGGAGCGGGCGTATGACCGCAAGCATGCGCCTACCGGCAGCATGCCTCAAGATGTGAAAACGTCTCCCGACGGGAAGGTGTTTTATGTCGCCGACATGTTGGCCAATGGTGTATACATGATCGATGGCGAGAGATTTGTTTCCCTAGGCTTTATTCCTACCGGAAGCGGAGCCCATGGTTTGTATGTCAGCCGCGACTCCAAGTTGAGCAATACGTAATCGGTCTCAACAAGAGACAAGACAT
>CAWKEP010000003.1:0-12820 GCA_963848735.1 Bryobacterales bacterium | reverse complement strand
GAAGAAGTTGGTCGGAATGGACCGGTCCACGTAGTCTTGGCTTCGTTCGCTTTATGTTGACTTGGACAATCTCGCTGTGTGTGTATACAGTACTGTCAGGTACTTGTAGGTTTCCGGAATTCAGTCTGCGTATCACAGAAGTTCTAGCGGGGGTGACCAGCTCTCGAGTCCCGATGTTTGAAATGCAGAGTCGCAAACTGCAGAGTGCAGACTCCCATCTCTGGAACGACGGAACACGGAAGTCCTTTGCGCCGCCGCAATTCTATTACAACCAAGATTACAACGCTGGAGGAGATTGGGTTTAACCCAGAACTGCCTTCTCGAGACCAGCAGTGTACTAGTACATATCGCCCGCTTGCCTTGTCGTTGTCGTACTAGATCCGGAATGCCTATACTGTATATTGCACAGCTGTATACTAGTACGGTATGGACTGTCTGAGTCTGACCATACAGTACTCGAGACTAAGTCTCGCTTGAAGTCTCGAGTACAGGATACCGTAACCAGCCATAAAGTCCAGGAATAGGTGCCCTGACAGAAGTATATCCAGTTGGACTGGTGGGAAAATCGATACATTAATGATACTACGATGGAAATGAACTGTAGTGCCACAGCGTGAGCCGGTTCGTGCACTCGGTAGTCACGGGCCCGGTGGTGACGGGTTTGCAAAAGTCAAGGCGGTCAAACTACAACAAATTACGCGAAAAAGTCACCGCAGACCTCGATTATCCACCTAACACCATCTTCCATCTTTTTATACAAGCAAGGCTGCAAGAGTCTGCATCCGCGCTGCTCTCGAGCTCCACGATAGCCGACTCGGAGAACGGCGCGTCCAAGGATTTGGAAGATGCCGAGCTGTCTTGCCCTCAAACTTGCAAGCTGCAAGCCCCACAAGTGTAGTCCGCCTATGGGTCAGAACGCGTGCTTCTTGGGATGCTAGCTACCGAAAACCTCGCCGGCCTGAGTGTGCCCGCTTGACTCTCTGTAGGCTTTCGGGCTTGCACTTTACTACTCCTCGGCCGTCATCGTACCCCGCGCCGACATCGTGATAGGGTGATAAACTTTGTCAACTCTGATGCGACTTCAGGATCAAAGTTTCATGGAATGGCTCCGAATATCGCCCACCTTGGTGTCACGTACGGTCTTTCATCCTCTACGAGAGAAGCTCTCTCCACGTTTCCTGCGCTTACGGCAGGGCGAACACCCAGATGTCATGCGTCATCCGAAATGCCTTTTTTTATATAAAGCCAACCTCTACCAGATTGGCCTGTTGGTATTTGGCTGAAGGTAAAAGGGCCCGTCGTCGTATAAGGCAGGAGGGCACTCGAGGCTGAGCAGTTGATGCGTCGTTGATACTGGGCGCCAACGAGTTTGTGTAGGTGCCTTGTTTGCTTCTCAGCGAGGGTAATGTATGATCCTAACTCAAATCTAGTTACTGCAATTCGTACACATCTCAGTGAATGGAGCGACCCGAACTCCGGTATTCCTTTTTTTTCTTAGTGGGGCGTTAATTACTGCATCAAGAAGTAACAAGGCCATTAGGATAGGTCCCGTTGCCTCTTGGGGTATATAAAGGACTTCCATTATCTATTACTGTTGGGCCTACTCTGCTCTCCACCCAACGTCAGATCACGTATGGCGTTACCGGCGCTTATACTCTGCGCGATCTCTTTGGCATTAGTTTCATATGGCTGGCCAGAAGCCTCGGAGAATCGCAATTCCTCTGACTTCCTGTCCACCTGCAATCACATTCAAGCAGCTATTTCAGGCGCTTCACAAGTGTTTTTTCCACGTGAGCGCGTCACTCTCATTTATGATACTCTAATCTGATGCATGATTAAGCTGCATCCGAATACCTGCTCGACATTTCACATGCCGCATCTTCGAGTTCCGAGGTCGTCCGCTTGCTCGGTGGAGCCAGGATCTGCCGAGGACGTGAGCAAGATTGTGAGGTAATCCAGATCCGTCGCATCGACTTTTGCCAATCCCCGTCTTTATAGCTGTGTATCCTGGGATCAAGCCGAACGCCCTTTGCGGTGAAAGGGGGAGGACATGCCACGAACCCGGGATTTTCCTCAACGAGAGGCGTACAGATCTCGATGTCGCGCTTCAACGAGACAAAAGTCAATTTCACGTCAGGAACAGTTGATGTCGGGGCTGGCCTTACTTGGGATCAGGTGTATGCGACACTCGAGCCAACTGGAGTGAATGTCGTAGGGGGACGTGTACCCGGGATTGGTGTTGCAGGATTGACGCTTGGTGGAGGTGAGTGATAGTTTTACCAATCTTCGGAAAGCTGGATCCCATATGCCTCTTAGGATATTCATATAAGATCAAATCAGTATGGACTTGGAGTTGACAACGTTGCTGGATATGAACTTGTCCTTCCGAACGGAACTGCCCGATATGTAACTTCAAAGGACGAGGACCTTTGGTTTGGATTGAGAGTAAGTAGGCAAACTCAATACGAGTTGATATCACTAAGAGTGTTTAACTGCAGGGAGGGATGAACAATTTTGTACGCTATCAGTTCGTTGAATAGTCGTTGTACTCACTGGGGCGAACTCCGCTGAATAAGGTGGGAAGGTCAGTTTCAGCCTGTCCCGTGGCGCGGGACAAAGAGATGCGAGCTAGGTCGAATGCAAATAGGCCGGAAAGTAGTCACTTTCGGCGCTGGCGACTTGTTCCTGCGCCTGGACCACTTCCACGGTGGTTGTCACACCCGCGTTAAATCGGTCGCGCGCCTCGCGCAAGGTTTCATTGGCGAAGCCGCGATTGTTTTCGGCCAGCCGCACTTCGCCGATCGCAGTTTCCAGTTCGATCAATGCCGTCCGAACTTCTTGTTCCACCCGCCCGCGCTGGTCTGCAAGCTCCGCCTGGCGCTGATGAAGAGTCGCTTCGGCCTGCTCGATATCGGCCTTCACGCGGCCACCTTGATAAATGGGCACGTTGAGAGAACCCACCACCGAGTAAACGCCGTGATTAGTTACCGGACTGGGTCCCAACACTCCGTAATCCGCGCTAATCGAACCGGAGGGAAGGCGTTCGGCGCGCGCGGCCGACACCACGATTTCAGCGGCATGCACCTGACTGGCGGCGGCTTGCAGATCCCAGCGTTTCTGGAACGCTTGTTGCACGGCGCCGGCGGCCTCGGGTACCGGAGGCGGATTAAATGCCAGTGGTTCGCTCAGAATCAATTCACGATCCAGCGGGACGCCGGTCAGACGAGCCAGAACCAGCTTTTGCTTGCGCAGATCGGACTCCAGCGCGTTGAGCCGCTGTTGCTGGCCCTGCAATTCAACCAAAGTGCGCGTAACATCGATGCGCGCGTTGGTGCCGGCTTCTTTCCGAACTTCCGCTTGATGATAGACGGCCTGAGCATTCTCCACTTGAGCGCGCTGCGATCCGACCCCGGCATCGATGGCGATGGTTTGCAAATATACGCTAGCCACGGCCAATACCACCAGCTCGCGCGCGTCGCGGGCGGATAAATTGGAAGCCCGTTCGCTCTCTTTGCTGGCTTGCCAGTTGCGGCGCTCCACCGGATCCCAGACCGATTGAGTAACGTTGGCGAGCAATTGCGAATATTGAAACGGCCCGACGACGGTGGGAATAGAAAATCCCGAACCGGGCGGCAGGTTGAACTTAAATCCAAACGCCGCGAGATTGATCTGTGTGCTGGTTTCGCTGGCGTTGATGGAAGCGTAGGGCAGCAGGTTGCTCAGAGCGCTCGCAGGTGTTGGGCTCGCGAGGCGCGCGCGCTGTCGCCGGCCGTCAGCACTCCCAGATTCGCCGAGAGCCCCAACTTCACCGCATCGGCGAGCGTGAGTGTGACTGGCCCGGCTGGGATTTTGTCGGACTGTACACTGCCCCCAAAATCGCCGCCGATCTGGACGGAGCTCCTGACCACGTTGGTACCGGGGGTGGGCGCGGCTTGTTGCTGAGTGGAGACCGAGCCGGGCGCAAGGCGTCCAGACTCCGGCAATTGAGCCGCCGGAGAGGACCGCTGCGCTCCGCCACCTCCAAATTGGGCGCAGGCCAGGGACGCGGCCAGACAGCCTAGAAAAATGACGAAAATGGAGCGCGACACCTCTCCAATTTATCACAGTCGCAGCCTAGCTATATACATACCTGCATGTATATAATGTAGGAGGCCATGGGCGCTACCGCCGTTACTGCATCGCGAACAAACCAAGCATCAGCAAAGAACCGAAGCCACGCGTCGGGCTCTTCTGGATGCAGCCAAGCGCATATTTGCACGCGACGGATTCGAAGCCGCGCGCATCGAGGATATCGCAGGCGCCACCGGCCACACCCGCGGAGCTTTTTACGCCAACTTCAACAGCAAGGAAGATCTATTCTTCGCGTTGTTCGAGCAGGAATCCGGCGAACGCTTGCGGGACTTGCGAGTCCGCCATGGAACAATGCCCCAGCACGGATGGCCGCCTGCGAGCGTTGCGCAAGTTCTACATAGGGCGCGCATCGGATCGGCAATGGGTAATGCTGGCGCTCGAGTTCAAACTGTTCGCCTTACGCCATCCCAAGCTACGCGCGCGATTAGCGCGTACCCATCGCCGCATTCGCGAGTCGCTGAAGCTCGAGATCATCGGCAATCTGATTCCGGAGCTGATGAAGGAGCGCCGGGAATCGCGCGAGTTGCGCAGGGTGGCGCTGGAAGCTGTGCTCAACGGCTAGTGCTGGAGCACGCCTACGATCCCGAAACTATCTCGCAAACGCAGGCCAATGCGGTACTGGGCCGCATGTTCGATGTCCTGATGGCGTCGAAACCGCACGCCGTGAACGGGTCGCGCTAGAGACTCGATCCCCACGCGGTGATATTTTAGTAGGGCTTATGCCTGAAACCGCCACTACCGAATTCTGGAAAGCACTGAAACCGATCCAGAAAGTTTTTCAACTGGACGCCCTGCCGGAAGTCTACTCGCACGATGCGCCCAACGGCGACGAGCGGCTTTTTGTGCCGTTCACCGAAACGGTTTCCTCCAAACCGCTGTGGATCTCACCCGGCCAGAACAAATGGTGCGACGTGTTGATGGCCAAGAGCGCGGGCCTGGTGAATCGCCATTACCATCCGCACGAGGTTTTCGCGTACACGATCTCGGGCAAGTGGGGCTACCTGGAGCACGATTGGACCGCCACTGCCGGCGACTTCATCTACGAAACTCCCGGCGAGGCGCACACGCTAGTGGCGTATGAACACAAAGATCCCATGAAGGTGTTCTTTGTGGTGCAAGGGCCGTTGATTTGGCTGGACGAGAACGGCGAATCCAACGGATACTTCGACGTTCACAACTACATCACGCTCTGCCGAGCCCACTTTGAGAAGGTGGGACTCGGCGCAGATTACGTGAAAACGCTGTTTCGCTGAAACCTTACTTTACGGAAGCGACCGTGATCGTGTCGCCCTTCAGTTTGCCGATCACGGTGACGTTCTCGCCCGCGCTGGCAACGATTTTGTCCTGATTGGCGATCTTATAAATCTTGCCTTCCGGAGTCACCAGGACTGCCGGTGAACCGCCCTTGATGCACTTCTTTGCGCAGGCGGCATCGCCTTTCATTTCCGCCTTGGTGGAGCACGCCGTATCTTCGACGAAGCCCTTGAATTCCGCTGCCAGACCGCTGGCGGCGAGTCCCATGGTCATTAAAGCTACTGTGGTGATCGTTTTCATGGCATCTCCTGTATGAGCGCTGTTTGGCAGCTCAATACAACTATACCCCAATTCCGAACTCCGCGGGGCGCAACCAACCCCATCCCGGGCATCGTGTCACCAAATTGTAATGTTGGCCTCATTCCCGATAGGTATAGTGGAAAGTATGTTGTGAACTACTATGCCGACTTCCCGCCGTGATTTTCTGACCGCCGCCGCTGGAGCAGCTCTCGGCCGCTGCTGCGCTCCCGTTGCGAGCTGCGCCGATTGCTCAAAGATCGGAATGATTCCAGACGCCGGAGCAACCCAAGTCTCCATCGAGGAGAAAGCTCCGCTGCGCGACTATCTCGGCAAAGCCATCGGCGCGAAGGTGGAGCTGATCATCCCGACCAATTACAACGCGACCGTGGAAGCGCTAGGCAACGGCTCGCTCGATTTTGCCTACCTCGGCGCCCTGACCTATGTGAAAGCGCATGATCGCTATGGCGTACTCCACTGGTCCAGCGCAGCGCCGACAAGAATTTCCATTCTCTGTTCATCACGCAAGCTGGCTCCCCGATTCATAAAGCTGGCCGACTGCAGGGGCAAGCGCTTCGCGTTCGGCGACATCAACTCCACCAGCGGCCATCTGATTCCTTACGAGGAACTGTCGAAGGCCGGCATCAATGCCGACCACGACCTGCAGGTTCGCTACACCGGCAGCCACGCGGCCACCGTCAAAGCCGTGGAAGGTGGAGCGGCCGGACGCCGGCGCTCTGGACGAGACCGTGTATCGTTCCATGATTTCCGAAGGCAAAGTGGACGGCAGCAAAGTGCGCATCTTCCTCACCTCGCCGCCGTTCGTGGATTACGTCTGGGTGCCGCGCAAACCTGTCGCCCAGGCTCCGCGTGAAACCTTCGCGAAGGCCTTCCTTTCACTCAAGGAAGGCAAGGATGATGCGATCCTGAACATTCTTCGCGGCAAGGATTTCGTGCGCGCCGACGACGCCGAGTACGCCAACATCCGCAAGATTGCCAGCGACTTGAAGATGCTTTAGGCTAGTCCCTATCTTGCCTTCGGGAGACCACGCGCTAGAAATTCGCGATCTTTTTGTCCGCTACGGCCAGCACACCGTTTTGAATGGCGTGTCCTGCGCGGTGCGCCGTGGCGAGCGCGTGGCCGTGCTGGGGCGAGCGGCGCCGGCAAAACAACTCTATTCCGAGCCATCAACGGATTCGCGCCCGCGTCCGAAGGCAGCATTCTCGTCGACAACGTGGATGTTACCAGGCTTCGCGCCCGTTCGCTGCGCCAGTTGCGCAGCCGGATTGCCGTGATCTCGCAGCAGCATGATCTGGTGGACAATCTTTCGGTGCATCAAAATGTGATGGCGGGCGCGTTGGGCCGCTGGACGTCGTTCCACGCTCTGCGATTTCTGGTTTGGCCATCGCCGGATGAGCTGGAGATCGCCAGCAAGGCTCTCGCCCGCGTCGGCCTGCAGCACAAACTGCGCGCGCGCACATCCAAGCTCTCCGGTGGCGAACATCAGCGCGTCGCCATTGCCCGCGCTCTGGTGCAGCAGCCGGTTTTGATGCTGGCCGACGAGCCTGTGGCGTCGCTCGATCCTGCGTTGAGCCAGCAGATTCTCGAACTGCTGTGCCAGCTGGCCGAAGAGAGCAACGTTACGCTGCTGTGTTCGCTGCATCAGCCCTACCTGGCGGAGCATTACTTCCAGCGCATCATTGAAATGCGCGGGGGCGCAGATTGTTGGGTGAGCGAAAAGGCGCCGGGCGCCTGGATTCGCTGGAGTTGTTTCCTGCCTTGGGCGAGGGTATTTGAGATGGGACTCTCGGCTGCCCTGCATTTACTCGGACAATTCTTTCCGCCCGAGTTATCGCTCAGCTATTTGAAGGCCGCTCTCACTCCGCTGGGACAAACCATCGAAATGGCCGCGGGAGGAATGCTGATCGCCGTTCTGGCAGGCATGGCAACCGGGCTGTGGGTTGGCGCGGGCCTTCCCGGCCATCGCTGGATCTATGCGGCGCTGGCCAGCGTGCGATCGGTTCCTGACCTGACGTTGGGAATCTTATGCGTTGTGGTGGTTGGCATCGGTCCTGCCGCCGGAATGCTCGCGCTCGCCATCTTCTATAGCGCTGCTATTGGAAAAATCTTCGCCGACCTGTTTCGCGCCGCGGAACGCCAACCGCTCCAAGCCTTGCGGGCCACCGGCGCCAGCCGCCTTTCGGTGGCGCTGTTCGGATTGCTGCCGCTGCGGTCGAAAGACATTCTAAGTTACGGCACCTACGAATTCGAGAGCGCGGTCCGGTGTTCGGTGATCGTAGGAGCAGTGGGCGGGGGTGGCATCGGAACCGAACTGGTGGGCACCATCAATGCGCTGGACTTCCGCCGCGCCACCACCATCATCCTCTTGCTGATCGCGCTGATCGCAGTAATCGATACAGTCGCGCGCTGGGTTAAACGCCGGCCCGCCATCCTGTTCGCTGTATTCCCTCTGGCCGTGATCGCGTTCTGGCAGAACCGCCCAGGTATGCTCGCTTTCTCCCATTCGGTTTCTACCTTCGCCGGCATGCTTCCGCCGAACTTGCCGCACGATGCCATAGTGAAATTGCCCAAGCTCCTGCTGGAGACCGCTGAAATTGCCCTCGGCGGAACGTTCTTCGCGATGCTCGGCGCCCTGCCCTTGGGATTGGCGGCGACGCGAACGTTTGTGCCGGCCTGGATCTCGCTGCCTGTCCGGCGCTTGCTGGAAGCATTGCGCGCTATTCCGGAAATCGTATGGGGACTGGTATTGGTGAGCGTGATCGGAACCGGTCCGGAAGCGGGTATCATCGCCCTCGCGCTGCATGGCACTGGGTCCCTCGGAAGGCTGTACGCCGAATCATTTGAAAACATCCGAACGGAACCAGTGCGTGCCATCGCGGCCACCGGCGCACGGCCTTTAGCGATTGCTGGATTCGCGATTCTTCCACTGGCGGTCGCGCCACTCGCGGTCCACACCCTGTTTCGACTGGAATGGAACGTTCGCGCGGCGACCATTGTCGGCGTGATCGGCGCGGGAGGCATCGGCCAAGCTCTCTACAACGCTCAGCAGCTTTTCTTCTATCGCCAGATGGCCGCCTACATCGCTATCACGTGGGTGATTATCGCGGCCGTTGACTACGCCAGCAGCCGCTTCCGATCGGATATGGGTCTCATGGAGCGCTACGCGTGAGAGTTGCGATCACGCAACGGGTTTTTCCCGAGACAGTCGAACTTATATCGCCCCACGCCGAGGTGACGATAGGTGCGGCGGCGCCGGACGCCGATGCATTGATGGTCTTCATGCCCGATTCCCTGGACGAAGATTTCTTGCGCGCGTGCCCCCGCCTCAAGATCGTCGCCGGCGCGTTGAAGGGCTGCGACAACTTCGATGTGGATGCGTGCACGCGCCTGGGCATCTGGTTCACGATTGTGCCGGACCTGCTGACCGAACCGACCGCCGAGTTGGCGCTCGCGCTGATGCTGGGGCTGGCTCGCAATGTTCTTGCCGGCGATCGGCTGATTCGAAGCGGCGATTTTCCTGGCTGGCAGCCGACTCTCTATGGCGCTGGTCTCGCGGGTAGCGCGGTGGGGCTCATCGGATATGGCGCTGTCGCCCGGGCGCTGGCCCGCATGCTGCAGGGTTTTTCCTGCCGCGTCCAATATCACGATCCTTCTGTCGATGGATCTGACGCCGCTCGACTCGGTCCTCGCAACCAGCGATCTCGTCCTCCCTCTTTGCCCCTGACTGCCCCAAACGTTCACTTGCTGGGCCGTGACGCGTTCAGCCGCATGAAACGCGGCAGCTATCTGATCAATGTAAGCCGCGGCTCGATCGTGGATGAAGAGGCTATCGCCGACGCGATCGAGACCGGACAGTTGGCCGGATATGCAGCCGACACTTTCGAGATGGAAGACTGGGCCCGCCCCGATCGCCCGCGCGAGATCCGCCCGCGCCTGTTGCGGCTAACGGACCGCACACTTATTCACGCCGCACCTGGGTTCCGCCGTCGCCTCTGCACGCCTGGAGATCGAACGCGCCGCCGCTCAAAATATTCTGCAGGTGCTTCGAGGCGAACGGCCTTCGGGCGCGATTAACAGCCCAACAGCTCCGCGCAACCTTTAGTCAACGTTTGCGCAACTCAACCATGGAATACGCGCCGCGCCTTCTCGCGAATGTAAATCGGTAATGCCCGCCGGATCATCGAGCGCCGCAACTGCGCGTGCGTGATCGCGCCCGTTGCGTAGCGCGCGAGAATTTCGGCCAGCGCGGCGTGGCGGCTCGCGGCCCGGACAATGCGGTCGATACGAGTGGGGTCAGCCAGCAGCAGCTTTTGCAGCCGGACACTATGCGCCAGTTCGTCGCCGATTTCCTGCTTCCAGGCCGCTCATAATCACTCAATTGACCCTGCATAACCGCGCGTGCAGCAAGCTCACCGCTGACCATCGCATAGTAAATTCCCTCCGCGGTCAGAGCGTTGACGAATCCGCCGGCATCGCCCGCCAGTAATACTCGATCGCCATACGTGCGCGCCAGCGGCCCGGAAATGGGCAGCGGAAAGGCCTTGAAATTAGCGCGGTTCGATTCGCCCGCGACCACCTGTTTCGACTTCAGGTCTGCCACGAAGGATTGATGATGCGCGTAATGTTCGCCGCGCAAATTCGCGAGGTAATAATCCAGTTTGAAGCCGACCCCAACATTTAGGTGCCCCGCCTTCGGGAACACGTAGCCATATCCGTAGTGGCTTCGGACGCGGTAGTAAATGTACATGCGATCGCGCTCGGCCGTGCTCAGCTCATCGCGCGGAGTTTCTTCCATCATGTCGATGGCATAGTCGCTCTGTACATTCCCTGTACGCAGTCCGGCTGCACGCGCGACCACGCTATTCGCCCCATCGCAGCCAATGATCGTACGAGCTCGATATTCGCCGCTCTCGGCGCTAACGCTCACGTGATCGGAATGAAAAGCGACCTTGCGCACCAATCCAGTCGCGGTCTCGACGTGCGGCTCCGCTAGCAAATAAAGCAGCTGGTCGAACTCACACCTGCGGATCATCAGGTACAGAGGATTCGCCGAACGGTAATCGACAACGAAGCCGCCAGGCGATTCGAAGTGCACCTTGCTTACCCAACTGGTCGCGATGCTCTTGAGCGCTTCCTTGAGATACGGAAACCGTTCCAGCGTCCGCGCGCTGATTCCGCCGCCGCAGGGCTTATCGCGTGGAAACGCGCTCTTGTCGATCAAAAGCACCGACGCGCCGGCTTCGCCCAGTACCTTGGCCGCAGTCGCGCCCGCCGGACCACCGCCGGCGATGATGACATCGAACATCTTCACTTATCTTGATTGTAGTTTCGTGAAGAAACTTTGGATAAACTCGACGCCGTCCCCGGTCACTGGCGTGACCACGCGCACCAGCTCCGTATCGGTGTGGTTCCATCGCATCGCGTCCCACACCGTGAAGACCGCCGCTCGATATTCGCTTGCCACCACGCGCTCGCGCGATTGGTACCAATACAGAACCACCGCCCGCTCGTCGCCCTTCGACACCACATAGCGGTTGATCTCAATCGCCTGCCCGCGCCCCGCGATTACCACAAAAATCGTATCCGACACCGACCAGGTCCAGCCCGATCCCGGCAGGCAGTTTTTCGGCGAATGTGGCGTCTGCCCCGCGCGCTGCGATCGGAAATACGCCACGAAGAGGCTGACCGATTTGCCCGGCGACGCCACGTATTGGCGCGTCAGGTAGTCGTCCGCCCGAAGCACATCCTTTTCCTCCTGCTCGATCACACCTTCTCGGACCATCCGCCATCCGCCAATGGCAGTGGGGAGCTGAGAGAGCGGTTTCGACGCCGGGATTACCTCGGCTCGCCATGACAATCCGTAAAACGCCGCGCCTTGCAATAGGAATAACGCGCTCAGGACCAGCGTCGGACTTTTACGCATAACTGATGCACCGCGATCAACAAGCTGAGCGCCACCACGAAAAGTACCCATCCTTCGAACAAATGGAATGCCCCGTACGCCAAACCGGCGTTGTATTCGCTCAACACCCCCATCAGCGTGACGCGCGCCGCGTTCGCAGCAATCGCGATCGGAACCGTGGCGCCCAACAGCGCCCATCGCATTGCGACCCGCTTGTCGAAAAAATACGCATAAATTAACGCCAGGAACACCAGCGACAGCAGCGATCGGATGCCGCTGCACGCTTCCACCACCGACAGCTGCTGGTGCGGAAGCTCCAGGATGTTGCCAGCGCGAAACACCGGAATGCCGAGCACATTCAAGATGGTCTCCGCGGTGGCCGACGCGAAGATCTGCAGCGGCAGTGTGACGCGCGCGTACACCATGGCCGGGATCGGGAACAGAAACAGCAGCAGTAACAGTGGAAACGCTAGAACCTTCAGCACCCGCGCGCCTCCCAGAAACAACACTGCGCCGGTCAGCGACACCAGAAACGCCGCTCGCGCGACGAACACTTGCGCCGCCAGCGCGCCGAGTAACATCAGCACCGCGCCGGAAGCTGCAATCGCGAATCCCCACCAGTTCGGAACCGCCGCAATCGGCCGCAACTCCGCACGCCGACGCCAAACGACATACGCCACCACTGGCAGCACGAAAAATCCGTGCGACATATCCGGATCCGTGCTCCATTGGCGCGCCAACCCAGCGAGTAGCGGAGCGTAACACCCTATCAGACAAGCGATCAAAATCATCCCGGACCACGCCATAGGGCTAGAATGAAGTAGTGGGTGTTGTCCGGCTTTTCGTCTCACTCATTTTAGGTGCAAGTGTCTGGGCGCAGGTTGCAGCCGGGCAAATCGCGATTTTTCCGCTTCGCGACGTGCGGGCCGGCCAGCACGCCGTCGGTAAGACCGTTTTCCAGGGCAATAAAATCGAGGAATTCCAGGTGGAAATCCTGGGTGTGCTTGAAAACGTTGGCCCCAGGCAGTCCATTATCCTCGCCCGTCTCTCGGGCGGCCCCCTGCAGGAAACCGGCGTCATGCAAGGCATGAGCGGCAGCCCAGTTTATATGGACGGACGACTGGTCGGCGCGGTGGCCCTGGCTTTCAACTTCTCCAAGGAGCCAATCGCGGGAATCCGGCCCATCGAAGAAATGCTGGCGGTTGCCGATTCCG
>CAWKEP010000002.1:0-77206 GCA_963848735.1 Bryobacterales bacterium | reverse complement strand
GTATTTTCGGCGCGCTCCCAAATCCGCCATGCGCCGAATCGAACATCCTCCGAAAATGCTGGAACGCAGAATCGAGTATCGCTTTGTCCGGAACGCCGGTGGAGGCTGTGCCCGAACCCGCGTATTGCGCCAGCTGCGCAAGCACAGCCCCGCTCGATTGCACGATGCGCCCGCGCTCGTTCTTCCATGCTTCGGCGATCCGTTCCAGAATCGCCCCGAATCCCGGCCGTCCGTATCGATTATCGGGCGGGAAATAGGTGCCTCCGAAGAACGGCTTCAGCTCCGGCGTTAGGAACACCGACATGGGCCAACCGCCACTGCCGGTGGAAGCCTGCACGAACGTCATGTAGATCCGGTCGACGTCCGGCCGCTCTTCGCGATCCACTTTCACCGGCACGAACCAGCGATTCAGAATCGCCGCCAGCTGATCGTTTTCGAACGATTCACGCTCCATCACGTGGCACCAATGGCACGTGGAGTAGCCGACAGACAGGAAAATCGGCTTGTCTTCGCTGCGCGCTTTCTCGAACGCTGCCTCGCCCCATGGATACCAATCCACTGGATTGTGGGCGTGCTGCTGCAGGTACGGGCTCTTCTCGCTGGCTAAATGATTCGTCACTTGTCCACCTAGGGTCACTTCTCGACCACGAAGTTTCCCACGAATAAGGCGTCGACGCCCGAAGAATAGAAGCTCCGCACCGCATCGCGAGGCGTGCATACCAGCGGATCGCCAAATAGATTAAAGCTCGTGTTGTACAACACCGGAAGCCCCGTAGCCTTGCCGGCCGCGAGCAGCAACTGGTGATACAAAGGATTGTCTTCCCGCCGCACGGTATGAACGCGCACGGCGTTGTCATTCAAAATCGCTGCTTCAAATGTTTTGCGATAGGGCGCGCGCACGCATCCCACCGTCGCCAGGTAACGGGCGTTCGGGCCGGTTTCGAAATATTCCGCCGCCATCTCCTCCGGCACCGACGCCGCGAATTTCCGAAAAGGCTCGCGATGCTTGATATAGATGTTCAGATTCTCGGTCGAATACGGATTCAGCGGGGACGCCAGGATGCTGCGATTGCCCAGCGCTCTGGGCCCAAACTCCATCCGCCCTTGCATCCACGCGATAATCTTCTTCTCGCCTGTCAGCTCGCGCACCGCGCGCTCCACCAATTCATCGGTAGTCATCAGATAGTGGAACTTCAGCTTGCAGTTCTCCAGCACCTGCTTCACTTCTTCGGCCGTGTAACTCGGGCCCAAGCACAAATCATTCAACGCCGCGCGCTTCTTCTGCCCAAATACGTTATTCCACACGTAAAACACCGCGCCCAGCGCTGTTCCGGCATTGCCCGCGGCCGGTTGCACGAACACCTTCTTCGATCGTTCCAGCGCGCTGATGAGCAGCGCATTCATCCCCAGGCCGCCCGCCACGCAAAGTCTCTCGTGCGATCCCGCCATGCGCAGCACTACACCCTCGATGGCATGCTGTAATCCCGCCGCCAGCGGCGCGCGTAGCGTCGCTGGAATCTCCTCGCCGCCTGCCAGGCCCACCCGCGCGTAAAACTTTTCGGAGAACCCGCCCTGGCTCAAACGGTCGGCGTCGAAGAAACTCCGGTCGATCGCACGGCCAGTCGCTTCCGCCCAGGATCTCCTCGAATAGCGGTCGAAACTGCTCGCCCGAGTCCGCGGTGGAAAGCCACTGCACCTTGTGCTCGTCGGAACCGGAGTTGAATCCCAGCAATTCCGTAACGCGGCTGTACAGGTCGCCCAGCGAATCCGGATAGTAGAAATCTTTTTCGAGATGCAGTTCGTTTCCAGAAGCGCGCCAGCGCGCCGCCGATCGAAAATCGCCATCGCGATCCAGCGTCAACACGGTTGCATCCTCGAACGGCGACGGATAGTACGCCGACGCCGCGTGCGCCGCGTGATGCTCCACCATCACTACTTGCGCGCTGGGAAACCGCGAGCGCAACGTCAAATGAATTTCCTGCGCGAACGGGCGTACCAGGGCCACGCAATTGACGTCCGCGGGCTTGAGTCCGGCCACTTCCAGCGCCGTCGCGATGGCGCCTTCGGGCAAGCCCCCTGGCGTTGCTTGCCGCGATACTTTGCGCTCTTCCACCGCCGCCAGCAATTCGCCATCGCTTCAGCAGCGCGCACGCGGCGTCGTCCAGAATGCCGCCTAAGCCGAGAATGATCATTTCGATTGCTTCTCGGGATTCTTCTCGGTTTTTTTCTCAATCTTGGCCCAGGTATCGCGCAACGCCACCGTGCGATTGAAGACCGGCTTCTCCAGCGTGGTGTCCGGATCCACGGAGAAATACCCCAGCCGCTCGAACTGATAGCTCGCCCCGGGCGCTGCTCCGCGCAAGCTCGGCTCCAGCTTCGCGCCGCTCACCACTTCCAGCGATTGCGGATTGAGATTTGCGGTGAACTCCTGGCCCTCCTCCACCTCGTTCGGATCTTCGCGCGTAAACAGCGTGTCGTACAAACGAACCTCGGCGTCGATGGCGTGTTCGGCCGACACCCAGTGAATGGTCGACTTCACCTTGCGCCCGTCCGGGGCGCATTGCCGCCGCGCGTCGCCGGATCGTAAGTGCAATGAATCTCCGTCACCTGGCCGCTCGGCGTCCTTCACCACGCTCTGGCACGTGATGAAGTATCCGTAGCGCAGCCGCACTTCGCGGCCCGGCGACAGCCGGAAATATTGCTTGGGCGGGTCCTCGCGGAAATCGTCCTGTTCGATGTACAGCACGCGCGAAAACGGCACCGTGCGGCTGCCCGCGCTGGCATCCTCGGGATTATTCACCGCCTCCATCTGCTCCACCTGACCTTCCGGATAGTTATCGATCACCACGCGCAGCGGCCGCAGCACCGCCATCACCCGCGGCGCGCGCTTGTTCAAGTCCTCGCGCAGATAATATTCCAGCAGCCCCAGTTCGGTCGACGCCGTTGGTCTTCGAAACGCCCACGCGACGGCAGAAATTCCGGATCGCTTCCGGCGTATAGCCGCGCCGCCGCATACCGGAGATCGTGGGCATGCGAGGATCGTCCCAGCCGTTCACCAGTTTGCTTCTGCACCAGCGCCAGCAGCTTGCGCTTGCTCAGCAGCGTATACGTGAGGTTCAGCCGGTCGAACTCGATCTGCTGCGGATGATAAATACCAAGCTGCTCGATATACCAGTCGTACAGCGGCCGGTGATCTTCGAACTCCAGCGTGCAGATCGAATGCGTGATGCCTTCGATCGAATCCGATTCGCCATGCGCGAAATCGTACATCGGATAAATGCACCACTTCTTGCCGGTGCGATGATGCTCGGCGTGCAGAATCCGGTACATGATCGGATCGCGCAGGTTCAGATTCGGCGACGCCATGTCGATCTTCGCGCGCAGCGTCCGCGCGCCGTCCGGAAACTCGCCGGCCTTCATCCGCGCGAACAGGTCCAGATTCTCTTCCACCGTTCGCTCGCGATAGGGGCTCTCCTGGCCCGGCTCGGTAAGCGTCCCGCGTTGCTGGCGCACCTGGTCGGGAGTCAGATCGCAGACGTACGCCTTGCCGGCTTTGATCAGCTGCACCGCCCACTCATACAGCTGCCCGAAATAATCGGACGCATAGAACAGCCGGTCTTCCCAATCGCCGCCCAGCCACTGGACGTCTTCGATGATCGAATCGACGTACTCGGTCTCTTCCTTCGAAGGATTCGTATCGTCGAACCGCAGATTGCACTTGCCGCCGAACTCCTTCGCCAGCCCGAAATTCAGCTGGATCGACTTGGCATGGCCGATATGCAGATATCCGTTCGGCTCCGGCGGAAAGCGCGTATGCACGCGTCCCCCGTATTTGTTGGTCTTCAAATCCTCCAGAATGATTTCCCGGATGAAATTGGAAGGGGCCGCTTCCTGCGTTGTTTCGCCGGATTCAGCCTCGCTCGGTCGTGGATTCATGATCTCCTTCACTCGTGAAATGCGGCTCTACTGCAACATCTGAACCGCTTGATCGATGCGCTTCAGGCACGTTTCTCGCCCCAATACTTCCAGCGTCTCAAACAGCGGCGGAGCGTTCTTGCGTCCGCACACCGCCACGCGAATGGGCTGGAACATCTGTCCCGCTTTGATTTTCAATTGCTCCGCGCCGCCCCGCAGCGCCGCCTCCAACCCCGCGTGGCTGAAGGTCGCCTCCGTTAGAATTTGCCCCGCCGACTGCAATACGGCCAGCGCCATGGCCTCGTCCCCCTTTTGCGGGATCAGCTCGGCAGGATCGTATGGCGCCAGTTCGTCTAAGAAGAAAAAATCGGCCATCGGGACGACGTCGCGCAGCGTCTTAACGCGTTCTTGCAATAGCGGCGCCACTCGCAGCATCTTGGCTGGATCGGCTCGCAGCCCGGCCTCACAGGCAAACGGCAGCATCTGCCGGGCGAGCTCCTCCACCGGCAGCTTGCGGATCAGCTCGGCATTCAGCCACATCGCTTTCGGATCGATAGGGTCTTCCTCGGTGAAATTCACCACCGCGTTGTGCCGGTGAATCCCTTCGAACGAAAACGCGTCCATCAATTCCTCGCGCGTCAATTGCTCGCGATTGTCCTTGGGCGACCATCCAAGCAAACACAGAAAATTAATATAGGCGTGCGGCAGAAAACCCTGCGTCGCGATACGTTGTCACGCTCACCACCGGCCCATGTTTGCGCTTGGATAGCTTCGAGCCATCCGGCGCGATCAGCAGCGGCAAATGCGCGAACTGCGGCGGCTTGGCACCCAGCGCTTCAAAAATCAGCACGTGCTTGAACGTATTGGTCAGATGATCCTGGCCGCGAATAATGTTGGAAATCCGCAGATCCACATCATCGGCGCAGGACGCCAGGTGATACGTCGGAACGCCGTTGCTGCGCAGCAGCGCGAAGTCCTCGATATCCGCCGCCGGCTTCGATTGCTCGCCATAAACCGCATCCTGAAACTCAACCGTTTGCGAGCCCTCCCGAGGCACCCGAAACCGCAGCACGAACGGCTCGCCCGCATCCGCGCGGCGTTGGCTCTCCTCGGCCGTCAGTTCCCGCATCCCAGGATTGAAAAGCCACGCGAAGTTCGCATGCTCTTTCTCCTCCGCCGCCACTGCCGGCGTGAAATCGCGATACGCCAGCCCCTTCTCGAAAATCGCCCACGCCATCTGGCGATGCAGATCTCCCCGTTTCGACTGATAGTATTCTTCGTCCCAGCCCCAATTCAGCCATTTCAGCCCATCGAAGATCGAATCCAGCGATACCTGCGTGTTGCGATCCACATCCGTGTCGTCGATGCGCAGAATCATCGTTCCATGATTGCGGCGCGCATACAGCCAGTTGAAAATGAAACGTCCTCGCGCTTCCAATGTGCAGATAACCGGTGGGTGAAGGGGCAAAACGGACACGCAGCATGAAATCTCAGGATACAGGAGCCGCGCCGCCGCCCACCACCCGTCGAAACAATTCCGCGAACTCCGCTATGGAAAGCTGCTCGGCCCGTTTGCCGGTTTCAGCAATTGCGTCAAGGATTTCGCGGTCGTAGAAACCCAACAAGTTGTTGCGAATTGTTTTTCGCTTTTGGCGGAAACATCGTCCCATGAACTCAAGAAACGCCGTTCGATCCACAGCCTGGGTTAAGTACGGCGATCAAACGTACCACCGCCGAATCCACCTTGGGCGGCGGACGAAACGCGGCAGCGGGTACGCTGAACAGAAGCTCCGGCGAGCTGAACAGCTGGGTCTGTACGCTCAAATAGCCGTAATCGCGCGATCCAGGATGCGCCGTCAGCCGCTCCGCCACTTCTTTTTGCACCAAAAACACCGCCCGGATCAACTGCGCGCCCAACCGCAAAGTCTTTTCCAGAATTGGCGACGTGATGTAGTACGGAACGTTTCCAGCCACCGAAACAGCGCCCCATTGCGCCAGATCAGCCTTCAAAACGTCCGCCTCCACGATAGTTAACCGTTCCTCATCGCGAAACTTGGCGCGAAGATATTGCACCAGGACCGGATCGATTTCTATGGCCACCACGCGCTCCGCCCTCGCCAGCAAATGCGCCGTCAGCGCTCCGCGTCCCGGCCCGATCTCGACGATCGTTCCGCCTATTTCCGGACAAGCGGCCTCTGCGATACTCTCCAGAATCGTTTGCCGAACCAGAAAATGCTGGCCTAATCGTTGCCCCAAGCGACTATCTTGGCATGGTTGCTTTGGGGGCTCTCCGGCGGCAGCCCCGCTCGGTTTGGTTTCGGCGGAGTTTTCTTCAGCGTCGCCCTTAGCGTGTGCCTTGAAACGGATTCTCAACGACGATTCCGAAATATTTCTGCCCCGCGTTGAAATCCTCAGACAAGATCTTTTGGCACCCGCCTCGCTCAGCGGCAGCGATGATCATCCCGTCATAGAAGCGCACGCCGTACTCCGCATGAGCCTCCACCGCGCGCTGCACCATATCGCCATCTGGAAGAATCACCCGAATAGGGGCTAATGCGTTCAAAATGACTTTCAGATGTTTTGGAGCCGCTGGCGGAGACATCTTGTGCAGAAGGACTGTTACATATTCCGCGATAACCTGCGTTGAGACCAACATTTCGCCAGCCAGGGCCTTCCGGACCAAATCGTGCGCGATGAGTTTTTTTCTGCGGTCGCTAGGATCGTACGCGTATATCAGGACATTCGTGTCGAGAAAGTCAGGACCGGGCATGTAGATCTTCCCGCGTCCAATTTCGTTTGCCGATTTTGAACTGGCATTTCTGGAAGCTTTCTTCCAGCGCCTCGCGTTCCCGGCGTTTTCGCCCCTGCGCGGAGTCCTCCTGCGCCACTTCCTCCAAATATTGGCGGATCAAGCCCGTTAATGTCGTGTCACGGTCGACGGCAATCTTACGAACCTTTTTGACGAGTTCGTCGTCGAGTGAAAGCGTAACGTTCATATCCACAGTATAAGGGAAACCCTTAATACGTGGCAACGGATAGCCACGGCTTCACCCGCCGATTCGCAGCAGCTCCACTTCGAAAATCAACGTCGCGCCGCCCGGAATCGTCGGCGGACTCCCTTGTTCGCCATAGGCAATGCTCGCCGGGCATACCAATTGCGATTTCCCGCCCACCTTCATCTTTTGCACCCCTTCGGTCCAGCACGGGATTACCTGGCCTAGAGGAAACGTCGCCGGCTCATTGCGCTTATAAGAACTGTCGAACTCGGTTCCATCCACCAGCGTTCCCCGATAGTTGACGGTGACCATGTCGCTAGCGGTCGGCGATCCACCCGAGCCCGCCCGCAATTCGCGATAGATCAGGCCGCTCGGGGTCTTCACGGCACCCGTCTCCGCAGCCGCCTTCTCCAGGTACGCCTTCGGATCGCTCGTCGCCGATCCCGTCGGCGTTGACGATGAGCATCCAACCAAAACAACCGCCAGTAAGAATACAAATGCGCGCATGTGTCCAGCGTAGCAAGTGCCGGCAGTAGCCTTTCGTCTGCGCTGCGGCTCTTGACGGCGGTACGTCAATGACGTACTGTTGAGTATGAAGCCTCCGATGACGATTTGGGAATCATCCGCCGAGGAGGACAGCGCTTTGAAGTTCTATCTCGGGCTCCAACCCGAAGCTGGCGACGTGATGCCCGACACTGGAGGAGCTCGAAAACTGCGGTGGGCGGTAGGCTCCCAGGGCAAACGCGGAGGAGTCCGCGTAGTCTACTATTTCGGAGGTGAGGATGCTCCTCTCGTGCTCTTTGCCGTTTACAAAAAGGGCCGCAAAGACAATCTGAGCCAGAAAGAAAAAGCGGAATTGAAAGTGATCATCAAATCCATTCGTGACGAGTACCGAAAGAAGGTCTAATGGCTATCCCAAAGCAGAAACGAATGACCGCGGGCCAAGAGATTATCCAGGGCGCCAAGGAAGTTCTCGCTGCAATGCGGGGCGATAAAACAGCTGGGCGCATGCATTCAATTCCCCGTGTTGACGTGGCCGGAGTTCGCCGTCGCCTCAAACTCAGCCAGGCGGAATTCGCCGCGGCATTCGGCCTCTCGCTCGACTCGGTCAAGAATTGGGAGCAGGGACACCGATCCCCGGACGGTCCGGCGAAAGTGCTGCTCGCAGTAATTGCGAAAGACCCACAGGCCGTCCAGAACGCACTTGCGGCTTACCGGTAGCTCCAATAGAAAGATTGAGGTCACAAATGCGAGAGCTGGTAATGGACGTGGCTCAATGGCAGACGGCAGACGACCTTTCCAATCGTTTTTCAAGGCCGTTGGCGCACCAGATTGGCACGGCAAGAACTTCAACGCCGTAAGAGATAGCATTGCGGGCGGGAATATCAACCAGATCGAAATCCCATATCGCCTGATCCTGAAGGACTACAGTCTGGTGCCGTCTGCGGTCAAAAGCAAACTGACCAATTCATCGAATTGATTCGCGAACTAGCCGAAAAAGAAGGTGTGCCCGTGGAGATTCGAATCGACCCCTGAAGGCCGTCGCCGCCAACCGTCGTCGATCGCACCACAACAACCAATCTCCATCTGCCTTAACCCCGCTATAGTAAACTGGTTATCGGTGATTCCTCCGTCGAATCGTCGCGGGTTTTTGCGTCTCATTACCACTGCCGCAACTGGCATAACAGTGGCCCTGGCGGAGACTGCTTCTACTCCGCTGGCCGTCACAAAACTCACCGACAAGTTCCTGCTGATCACTGGCGCCGGCGCGAACGTCCTAGCCGTTCTCGGGCCCGAGGGTGTGCTGCTGGTCGATGGTGGTTCGGTCGATCATTCCGCCGAACTGCTCAAGCTGATCGCCGAACACTCTGGCGGTAAACCGGTACAGGTGCTTGTTCAACACTTCCTGGGATCCGGACCGCACCGGCTCCAACGAAACTCTTGGCAAAGCCGGCGCCAAAATCATCGCGCACGAGAACACCAAGCTCTGGCTGGGCGCCGAGTTCGATTCCCGCTGGCGCAAGCGCACCTTTGAACCGCGCCCCATGGCCGCGCTCCCCAATCAGACTTTCTATAGCGGGACCAAGAAAATGACCTTCGGCGACCAGCCGGTCGAGTATGGTTATCTGATGCAGGCGCACACCGACGGCGACATCTACGTCTACTTTCCCGGTCCCAATATTCTGATGACCGGCGGCCTAGCCAGTGGAAATTGCTACCCAGTTCTCGACTTTGACACTGGTGGCTGGATCGGCCCCCCTGACCGCGGTGACGCGCGCTATAACGATTTAGTCACTCCCAACGGCCTGGTCGGCGCACAAAGAGCGCTGCTGAAAGTAACCAACGCCGACACGCGCATCGTCCCTGGAGATGGACCTATGATGACGCGCGCCGATCTGGAAGCCGAGAGCGAAATGCTGGCGGCCGTTCGGGACCGGCTGATCAAGCTGATTCGGATGGGCTACGGTCCCAACGAAATGGTGGCGGCCAAGCCGACGCAGGAATTCGACGCCAAGTACGGCAATTCGGAGCTGTTCATTCGAAACGCGTACATGGGGCTGTGGGGGCACGTTCACGAGTTGGGTGGAATCGTCTAATGCGGCATATACTGCGTCACGGGTTCCAAGCCATACCCTTTGTATTCGCCGCCCTCGCGTATGGAGCATCACCGGCGGCGTCCGTTTCCGCGCATCGCGCGATGCTGGATCACTATTGCGTCACCTGCCACAACCAAAAAGCTAAAACCGCGAACCTCACTTTCGACACCATGGATCTCGCGCAGGTAGGCAAGGATGCTGCGGTATGGGAACGCGCTGTCCGAAAACTGCGGGGAGGAATGATGCCGCCGCCCGGTATGCCGAGGCCCGACCCAGCAGCCGTAAACTCGTTCGTCACGTTCCTGGAAACGTCCCTGGATCAGGCCGCACTAGCCTCACCCAATCCCGGTACTGTGTCGCTGCACCGATTGAATCGCGCCGAATACCAAAACGCGATGCAGGATATTCTCGGCGTGGACGTGGACGCCGCCGCGCTGCTTCCCAGAGACGACATTAGCAATGGGCTAGACAATATTGCGAATGTGCTCAAGGTTTCGCCTTCGTTCCTCGATCAGTACATTGCGGCCGCTCGCGAAGTCAGCCGCCTGGCGATCTCCCATCCGCCGCCCATTGAACCCGTAAAAGTGGTCTTGCAAGGAGAGCCTGCCGATCCAGAATCGTTGCCGCCGGGGACGCAGGGCGGGGTCACGGTGAAGCATCTGTTCCCATTCGACGGCGACTACAACTTCAGCATCGCCGGCCCCAATCCGATTCTCACCATCGATGGACTGCCGGTTTCCGTCGCCGGCGGATTCGTGCATGTGAAAGCGGGAGTGCATGAGCTGGGCTTGACGTCGCGAGCGCATAGTTTTGCCGAGCCCGATGGCATGCTGCAATCGTTCATTCCCGGACGTGCGTTTCCAGGTTATGGTTTTGCTCCAGGCGGGGCGGGCCCCGGTGGCCGCAGGGCGCCATCCGGGCCAAGTATCGAGATCATCGGTCCGTATCACACGACGGGGAAACCAGTGGAAACGGAAAGCCGCGCTCGGATTCTGGTGTGCAAGCCGCCCAGTGAAAGCGAAGAAGCCTCCTGCGCCGCGAGGATTCTATCCGCAGTCGCGCAACGGGCGTTTCGTAGGCCAGTGACGGCCAAAGATCTGGTCGCGCCGATGGCTTTCTTCAAAGAAGGAAGAACCGATTCAGGCAATTTCGAAGGGGGAATTCAGAACGGAATCATTGCGATTCTGGCCAGCCCGAAGTTTCTGTATCGGGCCGAGCCGCCGCCGGTGGGTCTGGCGCCGGGAACCAATTATCGGCTCAGCGATCTGGAACTCGCGTCGCGGCTTTCGTTCTTCTTGTGGAGCACCATTCCCGATGATGAGCTATTGGCAGTCGCCCAGCAAGGCAAGCTGAAAGACCCGAAAGTCTTCGAGCAGCAGGTTCGGCGAATGCTCGCCAGCGACAAATCGCGTTCGCTGGTTACGAACTTCGCATCCGAATGGTTGAAGCTGCGCGACATCGACACCATCGATCCCGATCCGTTTATCTATCCCAATTTCGACCCCAGTCTGCGCGGTCGCGTTCCGGAAGGAACTCGAGTTATTCGTCGATAGCATCCAGCACGAAGATCGCAGCGTGCTCGATCTGTTGACGGCCAACTACACCTTCGTCAACGAGCGGCTGGCGCTGCACTACGGCATCCCGAATGTGCGCGGCCAGGAATTCCGGCGCGTGATGCTACCCGATTCTAATCGCTACGGATTGCTCGGCAAGGGCGCGGTCCTGATGGTGACGTCCTATGCCAACCGCACGTCGTCGGTGCTGCGCGGCAACTATATTCTCGAAAACATCATCGGCACGCCGCCCTCGCCGCCGCCGCCGAATGTTCCGGCATTTAAGGAAAACAAGGAAGGCGAGAAGCCGCACACGGTGCGCGAGACCATGGAGATGCATCGCGCCAATCCAACCTGCAACGCCTGTCACGGGATCATCGATCCGCTGGGATTCGCGCTGGAGAATTTCGATACGGTAGGCGCGTGGCGCGACAAAGACCGCTATACCCGAACCGCCATCGACGCCTCGGGCAAGCTCATGGATGGCACCGTTATCAGCGGGCCGGACGATCTGCGCAAAGCGTTGATGTCGCGACCCGCCGAGTTCGTCCAGACCATGACGGAGAAGTTTTTGATGTATGCACTCGGCCGCGGCTTGACGCCTACGATATGCCGATGGTTCGTAAGATTGTGCGCGACGCCGGGCGCGATAATTACCGGTTCTCGTCGATCGTGATGGGAATCGCGACCAGCGCGCCGTTCCAGATGGAACGAACGCCGGAGGAGGCGCCAAAGGCGGTCCAGGTCGCCTCGGCGCAGAAGTAAGGAGATTCGGCCATGTTCATTACCAAGAAACATCTCGAGCGCCGCACGTTCTTGCGCGGCCTGGGCGCAGCGGTGGCACTGCCGTTGCTGGACGCCATGATTCCCGCGCGCACGGCGCTGGCTGCACACCGCGGCCACTCCCACGCCGCACATGGGATTCATCTACTTTCCGCATGGCGCCATCATGGAACACTGGACGCCGCAAGACGGAAGGCGCCGACTTCGATCTGCCGACTATCCTGAAACCGCTCGCTCCATTCCAGAAGCAGCTGACCGTGGTCAGCGGCCTGGAGAACAAACCGGCCATCAGCCCCGCGGTACACGCCATCACTCCTGGCACTTGGCTGAACTGCGTGCATCCGCGCGCGAGCCAGGATCCTTTCTGCGGCCCCACCATCGACCAGATCGCAGCCGCTCATATCGGACAGGACACGCCGTTGCCGTCCATCGAAATCGCGATTGAAGGGCGCGGCGGCGGCGGGTCGTGCGATCGTGACTTTGGCTGCAGCTATTCGGGCACCATTTCGTTCCGCACTCCCACCACGCCGCTTCCCATGGAAACCGAACCGCGCAAGCTGTTCCAGCGGCTGTTCGGCCAGGGCGATACTACGGCGGAGCGCAAGATTCTCGGAAAGCAATACGCCAGCATTCTGGATCTGGTCTCAACTGAAGCCACCGATTTGCAGCGCACTCTGGGCCCGCAGGATCGGGCGATGCTGAGCGACTACCTGGAAACTATTCGGGAAGTGGAAAGGCGCATCCAGAAGATGGAGGCGCACGATCTGTCGCACGTCAGCGTCCCCAATGCGCCCGCGGGAACGCCGTCGCAGTTTAAACAGCACATCGATCTGATGTTCGATCTGACAGCGCTGGCGTATCAGGCCAACATGACTCGCGTCTTCAGCATGATGATGGCGGCTGAAGTCAGCAACCTGACCTACAACCAGATCGGCGTGCCCGATGCGTTCCATCCGCTGTCGCATCACAACAACGAGCAGGCCAAGATGGATCGCCTGGTGAAAATCCAAACCTATCACACCAGCATCCTTGCGGAATTCCTGGAGAAGCTGCGCGCCATGCCGGATGGCGATGGCAACATGCTGGACCATTCCATGATTCTGTATGGCAGCAACATGAGCAACAGCAATATGCATAATCACTATCCGCTGCCGACCGCGCTGGTGGGTGGATGGAAGACCGTCAAGGGCGGCCAGCATTTGAAGTATCCCGATCAAACGCCGCTCGCCAACATGCTGCTGACGGTGCTGGATCGGGCCGGCGTTCCGCTGGATCATCTGGGCGACAGCTCGGGCAAGTTCGCGGAGGTCTAACTGAGGTTAAAGATGATGCGCGCTGCTATTTTGTTTGCTGCCACGTTGCCTTTGCTGGCGGGTGTGTCGGGCGACATGTCCCTCATCGAGGTTGTGAAGGCGGGCAATCGTCAGGCTGCCATCGAACTAATCAATCAGCACGTCAACGTGAACGCAACCGCGGCCGATGGAACAACGGCGTTGATTTGGGCCGCGCATAACGGTGACGCCGAATTGGCGGCTCTTCTCCTGAAAGCCGGCGCGGATGCCAAGGCGCGCAACCAGTTTGGATCAACGCCGATGTCTGAAGCAGCCTTCGCCGGTAACGTCGCCATCATCGACGCATTGCTCAAAGCGGGCGCCGATCCCGATTCGCCTAGCGTGGATGGGCAAACGGCCTTGATGGTTATCGCGCGCACCAGCAACGTTGAGGCAGCGCGGTTATTAATCGAACATGGCGCTCACGTGAACGCTACAGAGCAGCAAAGGGAACAAACCGCGCTGATGTGGGCCGCCGCGCAAAGCCAGCCCGCGATGGTTCGCGAATTAATCGCTCATGGCGCCGACGTGAATGCGCGTGAGCATGTTGCCGAAGATCTGGCGCAGGTCAGTTCGGAGCCTCGCGCGCAACATCTGTCTTACGGCGGATTGACGGCGATGCTCTACGCTACTCGCGAGGGCTGCTTTACGTGCGTGCAAGCTTTAGTGGACGGCGGAGCGAAGTTGAACATGACCGATCCGGAAGGTGTTACTCCGCTGATCATGGCGATCACCAACGCGCATTTCGACACCGCGAAATATCTGATCGCGAAGGGCGCCAATGTGGACAAGTGGGATTGGTGGGGACGCAGCCCGCTGTATTGCGCAGTGGACATGAACACGATTCCGCATGGCGGACGCGCCGACGGACCGTCGCTGGATGAGACCACGCCGATCGAAATCATCGAACAGATTTTGAATGCCGGAGCGAATCCGAATCTTCAATTGAAACTCCTCCCGCCCTACCGCAGTGTCGGAGCTGACCGGGGCGTCGATATCATGCTCAGCGTCGGCGTAACTCCGTTGCTGCGTGCTGCAAAAGGGCTGGATGCTCCCGCGATCAAGTTGCTGCTGGCGCACGGCGCGTTGGTCAACCTTCCGAACAATCGCGGCATCACGCCGACCATGGCGGCCGCGGGAGTCGGTTCGGTGGACGCCGATACGCGCGGAGTTTATACCACTCCCGATGTGCAGCAAAGATCGCTAGCGTCGCTGCAACTTCTTCTGGCGGCCGGCGGCGAAATCAATGCGACCGAAAGCCGCGGCCAAACGCCGCTGCATGGTGCGGCATTCTGGGGTTGGAACGATGTGGTGCAATTGTCTGGTGGATCGCGGAGCAAATGTGAACGCGACGGATCGCCAGGGGAAGACTCCAGTTGATTCCGCCATGGGACGCGCCGGTGGCAATAGCCGCGGCGGACAGCGCATCGACGTTCACGAAGATACCGCCGCGCTACTGAAGAAGCTCGGTGCGACGGCGTCGAAATAGATTCAGTTCTACTTGTGTACCGGCTTGGCGTTGAACTCTTCGTCCGTCACGACCTCGAGCCAAGTGATTCCACCCCGGCTAGTATTGAACTGGGTGCCGCCTTCCTTGGGTGAGGCGCCATGCCAGTGCACCACTCCGGGCGGACAGTAGTGCGTTTCGCCGGCGCGCAATTCAACCACAGGCCCTCCTTTTTCCTGATAGAGCCCGATGCCATCCTCGACTAAAATGATCTGGCCGCCTTCGTGGCTGTGCCATTTGGTGCGCGCGCCGGGCCCGAAGTAGAAGCGCACGGAATTGCCTTGCGAGTTTTCCTTGATGGGCTTCACTTCACCGCCGGTGAAGTTGGGGTTCGGCTTGTCCGTCGAATAGGGCTTGTCCTGCGAATAGGCGATCGCGCTGGCAGACAACAGAATCGCGAGCTTTAGTTTTAGGTTCATGCATCAGCCTCTCAAATATTTGTTGAAAAAATCGAGTGTGCGGGTCCATGCGAGTTTGGCGGCAGCTTCGTCGTAGCGCGGCGTGGTGTCGTTATGGAAGCCGTGATTGACGCCCTCGTAGATGTACGCCGTGTAGGTGACATGATTAGCCTTGAGGGCTTCTTCATAGGCCGGCCAGCCACCGTTGATGCGCGTGTCGAGGCCCGCGTAGTTCAACAGCAGCGGAGCTTTGATCTTCGCGACGTCAGCGGCAGGTGGTTGCGCGCCATAGAAGGGAACCGCGGCGGCGAGATCCGGTCCCAGCTTCACTGCGAGTTGATTGGCGATGCCTCCGCCGAAACAGAATCCCACCACTCCGATTTTGCCGGTGCAATCCGGGCGCGCTTTGAGCCACTGGGCGGAAGCCACGAAATCCTCCGACATCTTGGCGCGATCGACATCGCCGAAAAGCTTGGCGCCCTTTTCGTCGTCACCCGGGTAACCACCCACGCTGGTGAGCCCATCGGGAGCGAAGGCGATGAAGTTGGCGGTTCCCAGACGACGCGCCACATCTTCGATGTAGGGATTCAAGCCGCGATTTTCGTGAACCACCAGGACTCCCGGCGCCTTGCCGCTTCCGGCGGGGCGAACCAGGTAGCCTTTGATGCTGCCATTGCCTTGGGGCGAAGGCACGGTGACGTATTCGGTCTTGATGCGGCTATCGTCTTTGGGGACCTGCTCGGCCCAGGCATAGTTGGGGCGGAGGCTCTCGAAAATAGCGGCAACTGTGAGACTACCGGTGGCGAATTTCTTGGCGCCGTCGAGGAATTCGCGGCGAACAATGTCGCCGTGAACGTAGCGATCGAAGAGGTCGAGCAGCTCCTGCGGGAACTCGGAAGCTTGCTTGCGTTCCATGGGACGTGACTCCTTATCCAGGCGAAGGATATCACATCCCAGGGATATTGCTTGAGCGCTAGGACGCCACTACTTCGGTGAACACTTTGCGGAACTTGGCCATCTCGACGTCGGTACCGATTGTGACGCGGATCATAGTACTGAGGGGCGGGAAGGGACGGCCGATGGCGACGCCCTTTTCCAGCATCGCAGCCTGTACTGTCTTGGCGTCGCGCCCAGTCTCAATCATCATGAAATTGGCTTGCGGCGGAATGAACTTGAAGTTCTTTTCGCTCAGCCATGCGGAAAGCTCGTTACGCGTATGAACGATCTTGGCTTTGCGTTCCTCGAGCATTTTGGGCCCGAGATCGAGAGCCGCCAATACCGCGCGGACGCTGACGATGCTGATCACGTTGTTGCGATAAGGCTCCATCTTCGCGATCAGATCGGGACGGCCCGCGATGTATCCGACTCGCAGCCCAGCCATACCGTAAATTTTCGAGAAGGTGCGGGCCACGATGACGTTCTTGCCTTCCTTCACGAAGCGGAAAGCGCTGGAGATTTCAGGCGACGTGGCGTAGTGCAAGTAGGCTTCGTCGACCAAAATGTTGGTGTTCTTTGGGAGATTCCCCACCAGCCAGGCCATGTCGTCGCTGGTGACGATGGTGGAGGTCGGATTGTTCGGATTCACGATGTAAATGAGACCACCGCCAGCCTTTTCGGCTTCGGCAGCGAGGCGGCGCACATCGGGCGAAAACTTCGAATCGAGCGGCGTTTGAATGACAGGGTGACCCTTGTACTTGGCCAGCTCGGGAGCGGCTTCGTAGGTCGGCATCGGAATAATGAGCGGGATGGTAGGCGAAGTGAACGCCTCAACCGCCGCGTGCAGGGGTTCGCTGGATCCCGCGCCGACCATGATCTGATTCGCCGAGAGTCCTTCGTTTGCGGCGAGCTTGGCATAGAACGCCGGGAATTCCTGGTAATGGTAGCGATTGGAGCTACCGATCACCTGCGCCATGGCGTCGATGGAAGCCTGAGGCGGGCCGTCGGGAAATTCGTTTCCGTTGATCCAAACCGTATCAGCGGGTGCGACGCCAGACAGCTTAGCGCGCTGTGCGAAAGCGGCCTCAGTGAGACCGGCCGCGATCATTCCTGCAAAAGCTCGTCGAGAGAACATCTTGTGCTCCTATCGTAATGGCTGGCTGCGGATGTCGACGGGGATTAACGAGGCGGATCGGCCTTGGATCCAGTTCGCACCTAACACCACCCCAACGTGCGGCCTCTGGACGCCAGAATATCACAAGACGGGGTCAGTTGTTTCCCGGAAGTTTCGACGAAATAATGGTCAAACACAAAACTAGGCGACTTGCGCCACCCAAGAAGCTCCGTAACGATTTTTCGCGATGCATTGATATACTTGCACCGTAACAGCGAGTGGAAGAATCCAACCTCGTATTCTGGAGGAACTAATAGAATGAGCACGACTTCTGGGCGTACTTTGTTTGTGACTGGAGCTTCCGGGCAGCTTGGCCGGCGCGTGGTGGAGCTTCTTTTGGAGAAGGGAGCCGGAAAGATTGTCGCCGGAACGCGTACGCCGGAGAAGCTGGCGGATCTGGCGGCGCGGGGCGTCGATGTCCGACACGCAGACTTTGATGATCCGACGGGGTTGAAGGCGGCCTTGGCGGGAGTGGATCGGGTGTTGATCATCAGCACCGACGCGATCCACCAGCCGGGACAAAGATTGGCCCAGCACAAGGCGGCGGTGGCAGCGGCAGCGAGCGCGGGAGTGAAGCACGCGGTCTACACGTCGATGCCGAATCCCGAGACTTCGCCGGTGGTGTTCGCCCCGGATCATCTCGGGACGGAGCAGGCGCTTAAGGCCAGCGGTATGAGTTGGACGATTCTTCGTGATTGCTGGTACACCGACTTCCTGGTTCCCACCCTGGCAGCGGCGGTTGCGTCGGGGAAGCTTGTTTCCGCGACGGGCCAGGGCGGCGCTCCCTTTGTGACGCGCGAGGACTGCGCCCAAGACTGTGCGGCGGCGCTGGCGTCTACCGACACGAGCAACCGAACGTTCAACATCACGGGGCCCGATTTGGTGACGTACGCGGAGCTCGCAAAACTGGCCAGCGAGTTAACGGGACACGCCGTAACGTTTACGCCAGTAGAACCGGCCGAGCGGATCGCCCAGTTGATAGCCGCAGGAACGCCGGAGGGCATTGCGAAGCTGCTGGTGTCCAGCCAGATAGCGATCGCGCAAGGAAAAATGGGAACGCCGACAACCGCGGTGAAGGAGTTGACGGGGCGGGAGCCGATGAGCGTGCGCGAGTTTTTGACCGCTCGGAAAGCGGCGCTGATGCCGGCGACGCAGACGGCTGGGCGGTAAGAGGCCGGCATCATTTCGATATTGCATGTGATATCATTAATCAGCAGGCAGGATGCGGCTGGTTCTTGATACCGACGTCGTCGTGGCGGCGCTGCGCAGCGACCGAGGCGCGTCAAGGCAGTTGGTGTTGGCGGCGTTGGACGGTCGGATCGAAATGCTAGTTTCAGTGCCGTTGGTTCTTGAATATGAGGCGGTGCTGACCCGTCCGCAGTTGCTGGAGGATGTGGATCTGACGATTGGAGAGGTCGGGACCATCCTGGATGCCATGTTGTCAGTGGCAGTTCCCGTTGAGATGCGGTTTCTCTGGCGGCCCCAATTGAAAGATCCTTCGGACGAGATGGTGTTAGAAACGGCCGTGAATGGCAGCGCAGACTACCTAGTGACTTTTAATCTCCGGCATCTACGGGAAGCGGCGGCTCTGTTTGGAATCAAAGGGGCTGTGCCGGGCCAAGTTTTGCGAAAGATCAGGAGCGAGTATGAGAAAGAGTAATGTTGCTCTTCGTTTGCAACCTTCGTTGTTCGAGGAGGCTAAACGAGTGGCTGAAGCGGAGGGCGTGGCGCTGAATCAACTGATCAACGTGGCAGTAGCGGAGAAGCTGTCGGCGCTTCGAACTGACGAATATTTTCGCGTGCGAGCCGGGCGCGGGGATGTGGCCAAAGCGAAGCGAATCCTGAAGCGGACGGGGCGGGGAAAGCCGCCGGTTCCTGCCGACGAGATCACAGGTTAATCCCCTCCCGGAAACCCGCCGATAGACGCATAAGCCCAAATAGCTTATGCCCGAATCGGCCAAAAGTACGATTCCTGCCTTAACTGGACTGCGCGCGGTGGCGGCACTCTGGGTTCTCACGCTGCATTTCGGAGAAGCTGTTACCACTACCTGGCCCAAGGCCGTTCGCAGTGTGTTTTCAAGCGGTTTCATCGGCGTGGATCTGTTCTTCGTCCTATCCGGCTTTATCCTGGCGTGGAATTATCTGCGGCCGGATGGAACGATGTCGGTGAGCCGGGCTGAATTTTGGCGGGCGCGCGCCGCGAGGATTTTGCCAGTCTATTACCTGTCGCTCGCGATCTCGCTGCCGCTGTTTTTGTTGTACCAATTTCGTGAGGGCGTGACGCCTGCCGCGATTCGGGGCGGGATCGTCACTGGCTCTGACGTCGCTCAGCCTGACGCAATCGTGGGTCTCGCCGTTTTCCTATCTGTGGAACAATCCGGGATGGTCGCTGTCGGTGGAGGTTTTCTTCTATCTGGGATTCCCATGGGTTGTCGGCCGAGTCGCGCAGTGGCCAGCCGCAAAGATGGTCCGCGCCGTGGCCGGGATTTATCTTGTCACGATTGTGGCGGCTTATTTGTTCGTTGCGCTTCATTCCCATCCGCCCACATGGAAATGGGAACCGGCGATCGACTACTGCATCTGGATTTCCTGGCTGGGCTGCAACCCGCTGGTTCACGCTCACGAATTTCTGCTGGGCATTGCCGTTTGTCTTTGGCTGCGCGAGGAACAGGCGGGACGCCGTCCAGAATGGATGCGTGGTCCCGTGGCCGTCGGGATCGCCGCAACCGCACTCGCGATTTTGGCGGCGTTTCGCGGGCCGATTCCCTTCATGCCCGCCCTGGCCGGCATCCACAGCCCGTTGTTCGGGCTCTTGATCTATGGGTTGGCCAAGCAGCGCGGAATTGTCGCACGAGTGCTGAGCACGAAAGCGTTCGTTTTTCTCGGCGAGATCAGCTATTCGCTTTACCTGACGCACTTGACAGTGTGGCTGAACATGGAAGGCTTCAATCGGGAGCACACTTTTCTGCGGCAGGACTCGCTGCTGAATTTTGCCCTCTGTCTGGTGCTATCGCTGGCTCTCGCCGCGGCGCTCTATAAGGGAATCGAAGAGCCATACCGGCGGGTGCTGCGCACGCGTTTTGCGAGCCGAGATGCAAAGCTGACCCGTATACTAGTCGTCTAGTGAGTTCATATCGCAAGGTTGCTTATCGGGTGGAGCAAGGGATCGCGCGCATTGCTCTGAATCGGCCGGAGCGGCGCAACGCGTTGGATCAGGAACTGCTGACGGAATTGAGAGACGCGCTGCGGATGTCGGCGGCGGATGGGGCGGTTCGTGTGGTGCTGGTGGCGGGCGAGGGCAAGGACTTTTGCTCCGGAATGGATCTGCGCACCTTTGCGGACGATGCGTCGGGGGATCTCGCGAAGTTTCAAGCCGAGGCGCGCAACATGGCCGGGCTGCTTCTCGATATGCGACGGCATCCCCGGCCGATTGTCGCAGCGGTGCAGGGGCGGGCGCTGGGCGGAGGGTGCGGGATTGCGACGGCGGCGGATATGGTGCTGGCGACGGATTCGGCGCAATTTGGGTATCCCGAAATCAACATCGGATTTGTGCCGGCGATCGTGATGGCGATTCTGCGGCGGCTGGTATCGGAGAAGCGGGCGTTTGAGCTGATCGCATCGGGGGATGCGATTTCCGCGCAGACGGCGCTCGAATACGGCATGATCAATCGGGTGTTCGGCGTTGATACCTTCGAGCGCAGGTGGACGAATTTGTTGCGGGCTTGGCGGCGAAGTCCACGACGGCGTTGACGCTGGCGAAGGAATTGTTTTATCGGACGGACGTGATGCAGTTTGAAGAAGCTATCTATTCCGGCGCGGATCGTAAACGGACTCGCTCGGACGACGGAAGATTTCAAGCGCGGGATCGAGAAGTTTCTCAAGAAGACCTGACCAGGAATACGGCCACTTCCGAGAGAAGGTTCGGCAGCATGGTGATCTGGCGGGCGCCTTGCAGGAAGATGCGCTTCTCGATGGTCCAGTTCTGGAGCTGGACCAATCCCTCAAAATCGTCCACGGTGAAGAAATGGATATTGGGCGAATCGAACCAGTCGTGCGGAAACAGCTTGGTTTTTGGAGCGCGGCCGGTGAACAGATGCGCCAGCCGCACGGTCCAATGGCCGAAATTGGGGAACGCGACGATGACTTGTCGCCCGACGCGCAGCATTTCACGCAGAACCTTGAGCGGGGCGCGCGATTCCTGTAGCGTCTGGCTCAGGATCACATAGTCAAAGGCCTGATCGGGAAGATCGGCGAGGGCGTCTTCGATGTCGCTGTGAAAAACGGAGACGCCGCGCGAGATGGCTTGCCGGACTTTGGAGCCTTCGATTTCCACGCCGCGCGCGTCAACGCTGCTTGTTTTCGGCCAGCCAGGCCAGCAGCTCGCCTTCGCCGCATCCGAGGTCCAGCACGCGAGCGTTGGGTTCGATGATGGCGCTGATGATGGCGTAGTCGCTCCGTCCGAGCAACTTCGGGACGAACGATTCGGACACTCTTAGGATTTCTCCCGGAAGGTGCTTGCCAGGAAGCCGCGGACCAGTTCGGTTTGTTCGGCGACGTTCACCAGAAACGCGTCGTGGCCGTAGGTGGACGGCAGATCGCAATAAGCGACGTCGCAATTGCGGCCGCGCAGCGCGCGCACGACGTCCAGCGATTGGTAGCTCGGATACAGCCAGTCCGATGAAAAACTGATCACCAGGAAGCGCGATTTCACGCCGTCGAACGCGGCGCTCAGCGACGGACGCCCGGCGGTGAGATCGAAATAATCCATGGCCTTGGTGATGTAGAGATACGAATTCGCGTCGAAACGGTCGACGAACTGGCTGCCACGATAGCGCAGATAGCTTTCCACTTCGAACTGATCCTGGTCGCGCAGACGGCGTCCGAATTTCTCGCGCATGGAGGCGTCGCTCATGTAGGTGATGTGACCGACCATGCGGGCGACAGCCAGGCCGCGGGCGGGCGGGCGTTTGCCGTAATAGTCGCCTTCGTTCCAATCGAGATCGGCCATGATGGCCTGGCGGCCCACTTCATTGAACGCGATTTGCTGCGGGCTATGGCGCGCCGTTCCGGCGATCGGGATAGACGCGGCGACCGCGTCCGGATACGCGACGGCCCATTGCAGAGCCTGCATCGCGCCCATCGATCCGCCCGAAACGGCCAGCAGCCGTTCGATGCCGAGGTGATCGATCAGCATCTTTTGCAAGCGCACCATGTCGGGAATGGTGACCGAAGGAAACGACATACCGTACGGGCAGCCGGTCTCCGGATTGATGGAACGCGGGGCCGGAGGTGCCTCGGCAGCCGCCCAGGATGTTGGAACAAATCACGAAGTATTTGTCGGTATCGAATCCCTTGCCGGGACCGATCATGCTGTCCCACCAGCCGATGGCGCCTGTGGTCTTGTCGGTGCCGGCGGCGTGCGCATCGCCAGAGAAGGCGTGGAGAACCAGGATCGCGTTGTTCTTGCGGGCGTTCAATTCGCCGTAGGTTTCGTAGGCCACGTCGACAGGCGCGATGCGTGGCGCCGCAGTCCAGCGCTATCGAGTCAAATTGGACGGTTTGAGTTTCAGTGATCATCAGGCGAACGTCGAGGAGGCGGCGATCACCGAAAATCTTCCTGCAGGCGATCGAGCGCGGCCGCGCCCGGGCACAGCTTTTGATAAGGAACTTTGGTCAATGCGATGTCGGTGGTCTTGTTCATTTCGTGCATGTCGGGCGACGGATTCGTCCAGGTACAGCAGGCCCGTGACAACTTCGCCCTTGCCGTGGTGCTCTTCGAGATAGTCCATCACTTTGCCGCGATTGGTGGGATCGTAGTTGGGGGGAACGCCTTTGAATCGCACCATGCTTCCATCATGCATGGTAACGTTGACGGCCCCGTTTTGGCCAATTTGGGCCAGGATCTCGCTCGCGGGCGGAACAAAATCGGTCTCGGTTGCTTTCAGTTCATGCTGACGGGTGTAGAGATAGCTCTTCGTCGAACCCTCATGATCGTTGAAAGTGACGCAGGGCGAAATGACGTCGATCAAAGCGAAGCCGCGATGCGAGACAGCGGCCTTCAGGATGGGAACCAGCTGATCCTTGTCGCCGGAAAAACTGCGGGCGATAAAGGTGGCGCCGATGCTGAGGCCGAGCATCACCGAATCGATGGGCGCCATGCGATTCGGATCGCCGCGCTTGCTCTTGGAGCCGACGTCGGCCGAGGCAGAGAACTGGCCTTTCGTAAGCCCGTAAACGCCGTTGTTCTCGATGACGTAGACCATGCGGATATTGCGGCGGATGGCGTGGCACATGTGGCCGAGGCCGATGGAGAGCGAATCGCCATCGCCCGAAATTCCGATGTAAGTGAGCTCGCGATTGGCGGCGTTCGCGCCGGTGGCGATGGGCGGCATGCGGCCGTGGGCAGAGTTGAGGCCGTGCGCTCCATTGACGAAATACGCGGGCGTCTTGGAAGAACAGCCGATGCCGCTGAGTTTGGCCACCATGTGCGGAGGCGTGGCCACTTCCCAGAAGGCGCGCGTGATGGCGGCCGTTACCGAATCGTGCCCGCATCCGGCGCACAAGGTGGACATGGTCCCCTCGTAATCGCGAATGGTGAGGCCCAGATCATTGCGCTGCAGGCTGGGGTGCGTGGCGACGGGCTTGACGATGGATGGCATGTTACTTGGTCACCTTTTGCCCGGCGGTGGCGAGCTCGGATTCGGGATGGAGGATATTGAGAACGCCATCGATTACGTGGCGCGCGCTGAGCGGGAATCCGCCGTAGACTAGCACGGAGCGCAGCTTGTCTTTGGGGACGTTGGTCTCGAGTGTTAAGAGAGAGCGGAGCTGGGCATCGCGATTTTGCTCGATGACGAAGCAGATCTCGTGCTCATCCAGGAACGATTCCACGGCCGCATCGAAGGGGAAGCCGCGGACCCGCATGAAGTCGCCCACAACGCCGCGTTCAGCGAGTAGATCCAGCGCTTCGCGAACGGCCGGATCGCAACCACCCAGAGTGATGACGCCGAAGGTGGCGCCTGGGCGGCGGTGAATGATGGGGGCCGGCACGAACTTGGCGGCGGCCTGATGCTTCTTCAGCAAGCGATCCATCACGTCTTGATATTCGCTGGGCGTTTCGGTGTATGCGCCGAACTTGTTGTGTCCGGAGCCGCGGGTGAAATAGGACGCCTTGGGATGAACGCCGGGAAATGTCCGCGGTGCGACCTGATTTTCGTCTTCGTTGGTGTAGCGCTGGAATTTGGGTAGCTTTTCGATTTCTTCCAGGCTGAGCACGCGGCCGCGGTCGGGCTGATAGCCGTCGTTCCATTGGAGGCGCGGGACCACCCAATCATTCATGCCGATGTCGAGGTCGGACATCAAGAAGACGGGCGTTTGGAATCGTTCGGCGAGATCGAAGGCGACGGGGGCGAAGTCGAAACACTCTGCGGGATTCGACGGGAATAGCAGAATATGTTTGGTGTCGCCATGCGAGGCGTAGGCGCATTCCAGCAAGTCGCCTTGCTGGGTGCGGGTGGGCATGCCGGTGGACGGACCAACGCGCTCGACATCGATAATGACGGCGGGAATTTCGGCGTAGTAGGCGAAACCGAGCAGTTCGTTCATCAACGAAATACCGGGGCCAGCGGTGGACGTGAACGCGCGCGCGCCGCTCCAAGCCGCGCCGATTACCATGCCGATGGCGGCCAGCTCGTCTTCGGCCTGAATGATGATGTAGTTGTTCTGGCCGGTTTCAGGATCTTTGCGGTAGCGTTCGCAGAAGACTTTGAAGGCGTCCATTGCCGAAGTGGAAGGCGTGATGGGATACCAGGCGGCGACGGTGGCGCCCGCGTAAACGCAGCCGAGCGCGATGGCAGTGTTTCCGTCGATCAGGATCTTGTCGTGGTTGGCGTCCATCTTGGCAAGATGGAAGGGCAGAGGGCAATCGAAATGATCGCGGGCGTAATCGTAGCCCAGGCGCAGGGCGCGGGTATTCGATTCGCTGAGCTTCTTCTTGCCCGCATATTTCTCTTCGAGCAGCGCCGTCACGATTTCCATGTCCACTTGAAGCGCCGCGACCAAGGTACCCGCGTACGCGATGTTCTTCATGAGGATGCGTTCGCGCGGATCGCGGAAATTATCGTTGCACAGTTGCGCGAAAGGCACGCCCAGGAAATGCACGTCATCGCGTAGGAGAGCGGGATCCAGAGGCCAGCTGGAATCGTAGAGCAGATAGCCGTTTTCGCGGACCTCTTGAATATCCCTCCCATAGGTCTGCGAGTTCATTGCGACCATAAGATCGTAATCGAGCGAGCGGGCGGTGTAGCCGTCCTTATTGACACGAATCTCGTACCAAGTGGGCAGGCCTTGGATGTTCGACGGGAACAGATTCTTGCCGGACACAGGAATGCCCATGCGAAAAATGGCCTGCATGAGCAGACCGTTGGCGCTGGCCGATCCGGTTCCATTCACATTTGCCAGCTTCAGAGCGAAGTCGTTTACGCGGTCAGGCATTCGGAGTTCACCGGCCTCCCGGCATAAGAAATAAGCAGCTCGAATTTCTGCATGTCCCAGGCCGCCGTGGGACAGCGCTCGGCGCACAGGCCGCAATGCACGCACAGATCTTCGTCCTTGGCCATGATGCGCGCGGTTTGCGGCAGCGGGGCGGAGACGTAGAGGTCTTGCGTCAGATTGATGGCCGGGGCGGAGAGGCGATGGCGCAGGTCGTCTTCTTCGCCATTGCGCGTGATGGTGAGACACTGCACCGGGCAAATGTCGATGCAGGCGTCGCATTCGATGCAGCGCGGCGGCGTGAAGACGGTCTGGACGTCGCAATTCATGCAGCGCAGCACTTCGCGCGCGGTCTGCTCGGCATTGAAGCCGAGTTCGACCTCGATGTTCATCTGCTGGAAGCGGCGCGTCAGATCGACGTGCTGCATCTTCTGCCGCTGCGAGGGATTGTAGTCGTTGTGATAGCTCCACTCGCTGATCCCCATCTTCTGGCTGATGAGGTTGGAGCCGATCGGCAGACGCTCCGTTACCGGAACGCTCTGGCAGTAATTGTGGATGGAGATAGCGGCCTGGTGGCCGTGTTCGGCCGCCCAGATGATGTTCTTGGGTCCCCAGGCGGCGTCGCCACCGAAGAAAATGCCTTCGCGCGAGCACTGCATGGTCTTTTCGTCGACCACCGGCATGTCCCACTTGTCGAACTCGATGCCGATGTCGCGCTCGATCCAGGGGAATGAATTTTCCTGGCCGATGGCGAGGATCACGTCGTCGGCGGGGAGAAATACCGTATCGATGGTCTTTGATTTCTTGGCCTGGGCGTCCCATTCCAGGCGCTCGAATTCCATGCCGGTCATCTTGCCGTTTTCGATGACGAAGCGCACGGGCGCGTGATTGATCAGGATTTCGACGCCTTCTTCCTCGGCGTCTTCCAGTTCCCACGGCGAAGCTTTGAAGAATCCGCGCGGGCGGCGGGCCATCACCTTGATGTCTTTTCCGCCGAGCCTACAACTGGATCGGCAACAATCCATGGCCGTGTTGCCGACGCCGATGATGAGCACCTTCTCGCCGACGGAATCGGTGTGGCCGAAGGCGATCGACTCCAGCCAATCGATGCCGATGTGGATGCGATCGGTGTCGTGACGGCCGGGGATATCGAGTTCTTTGCCGCGCGGCGCGCCGGTGCCGACGAAGATCGCGTCGAAACCTTGGTCGAGCAGCGCTTTCATGCTGGTGATGTCGGAGTTGTAGCGGATCTCGACGCCCATGTTGAGAATCTGGTTGATCTCGTCCATCAGAACCGCTTCGGGCAGCCGGAAGGCGGGGATGTTGGTGCGCATCAGGCCGCCAGGCCGGTCGTACTTTTCAAACATGACGACTTCGTAGCCCAGCGGCATGAGGTCGTTCGCGACGGTGAGAGAGGCCGGTCCCGCGCCGATACAAGCGATGCGCTTTCCGTTTTTCTTTGCGGGGATCTTGGGAAGGCGATCGGTGATGTCGTCGCGCAGGTCGGCGGCGACGCGCTTCAGGCGGCAGATGGCGACGGGTTTGCCATCCACGCGGCCACGGCGGCAAGCGGGTTCACAAGGACGATCGCAGGTGCGTCCAAGAATCGCGGGGAACACGTTCGATTCCCGATTGAGCATGTAGGCGTCGGTATAGCGACCCTGCGCGATCAGGCGAATATATTCGGGAACATTGGTATGGGCCGGACAAGCCCACTGGCAATCCACAACTTTGTGGAAGTAGTCCGGATTGTTGACGTCCGTAACCTTCACACGAGGATCCTTTCGATCTCAACCCTAGGGAATTGGTGAGTTCGTTGGAGCTAAGCGAATCAGTATGGTTTTATCATACATCCCGGAGCGCTGCAGGCAAGCCTACCAGGCGAGGATGCGGAGGCCGCGGACGGCGCGGAAGTGAGCGTCACGAGTTGCGATCGGCAGTTGATGTTGCCGGGCGAGCGCCGCGATCCACAGGTCGTTGGTAGGAATCGGAGTTCCGGCCGATTTCAACTCGTGCCGGATTTCGGCGTATCGCTCCGCAGTTTCCTTCAGGACCGGGAGGAGATCGAAGAACGAGAGATTCGCCTTGGTCCAGGCCTGATAAGAGGCGCGCTGTCGCGATTGCTGGATGCCGAACAGATATTCAGCGAGGACGATCACCGGTATGGCCAACTCAGATTCACTCTCAATGGCTCGTAGCAGAGCTTCGTCGCCGTCGGCGAACGCCGAAAGAGCATTCGTGTCTAAGAGGAGCGCCACTCATCCTCTTCAATTTGCCCGAATTCCTGTTCGATGACGTGCTCGATCCGTTTTGTCTCTTTGTGGAGTGCGCGCAGCCCTCCGAAAGCGCTCATCCATGCCGGAGCAGGAGCCGAAGGGCCACTCCCGGTTGAATCGCCAGTGCCACGCCGCAGATACTCCCGGACGGCGTCTGTCAGGAGGTCCTTGAGAGGAACACCCTTTTCCGCAGCCGTGGCCTTGGCCTTGCGGAAGAGTTGGTCGGGTATTTCCACGGTGGTTTTCATCTGTTCCCATTTTCCCATAAATATGGGAAGGCTGCAAGTCAGACGGAGTCCCGGTCGCGGGAGGCGCTGGAATAACGCCGCTCCAGGCTTTCAAACTGCCCGTGACGCGCCCAGCCATGCTGATGCAGCCAGAACCGCAGCAAAACTCTGAGGATGGAGAGTCCGTAGACCGAGCTTTGCACGAACGACGCCGAGGAGGCTTGCGGGAAATAGCGCGTCGGCACGGGCACCTCCGCGATGCGCAGTTTCAATTGGACGAACTGCGCCATGATTTCCTGGTCGAAAATGAAGTCGTCGGAGTTCATGGCCAGGTTCACGCTCTCGAGTGCCGCGCGGGTGTAAGCGCGATAGCCGGTGTGATATTCCGAGAGATGAAGACCAAAGCAGCGATTCTCCAGGCCGGTCAGGAAGCGGTTGGCGATGTACTTCCACCAAGGCATGCCCTGGCGCATCGGATTCTCACCCATCAGCCGGGAGCCGAGCACCACGTCGGCTTCGCCTTGACGAATGGGCCGGATCACTTCAGGGAGCAGCGTGGGATCGTACTGGTAATCGGGATGGACCATGACGATGATGTCCGCGCCGGCGCGCAGAGCTTCGCGGTAGCAGGTTTTCTGGTTCGCGCCGTACCCGTAATTGCGATCGTGGACGAACAGTTCCAAGCCCAAGCTGCGGGCGATTTCGATGGTTTCGTCGCGGCTGCCGTCGTCGACCAGGATGACCAGGTCCACCACGTCGTGGGGCAACTCGGCGTAAGTCATGCGCAGAGTCTTGGCCGCATTGTAGGCCGGCATCACTACCACGACCTTGGGTTTAGCCAGCAATGGTGTCATCGTCATTATCGCAGAACCGGGCTGCATAGGATCGCCGATGCTAGGCTGAATGGCATGCCTGTCGAACAGCGAAGCCGTTACGGTTGGCTCATAACGGCTCTGCTGGCGATTTTCGTTTTTTGTCTTAATTTCTACGTTTGCCACGAGCTATTCCATCTTGAATATCTGCGCTTCATGGGATCGATCGAGGGTGCTTTTATCGGCCTCAGCCGGTTCGCGCTAGCGCATTGGAACGATCTGACGTGGTTCCCGCTATGGAACGCCGGCATACCTTACCAGACCACGTATCCCCCACTGCTGCACCTGGTGGTCGCGGCTGTTGCTTTTCTACGCGGCACTTCGACGGCCTATGCTTATCATGCCGTCACGGCGCTGGCCTATTGCTTAGGGCCGGTGACGTTGTTTGCTCTTACATATCGAATGACCGGTTCACGCTGGGCTGGTTTCGCCGCGGGCGCCATCTGGTCGTCCGTGTCGATGTCTGCGTGGCTGGTCCCGGGAGTTGCGGCGGACATGGGGAGCGCATTCTTCCCCAGGCGACTGGACGCGATGGTGCGCTATGGGGAGGGCCCGCACGTTACTTCGATCACATTGTTGGTCGTCGCGCTGCTCTGCTTGGACCTCGCAATGACCAATCGGCGAGCGTCGTTTTTTTCTCTAGCGGCCGTCGCGTTTGCCGCTACTGCGACGACGAATTGGCTGGGAGCATTCGCGATCGCACTGGCCGTTGTTCCTTATGCTATCGCCCACGTCGGTCCTGGGGGATGGAAATGGCGCGACTTGGCGTGGTTGGCGTTGATCGGCGCAGCGGCCTACTTCCTGGCTATGCCCTGGATGCCCCCATCCACCATCGCGGTTCTCCAGATGAATGCAAAGGAGACCGGCGGCGATTACTCCAGTGCCTATAGGTCCGCAGTGCTATGGGGCCCCACCGTTCTGATCGCACTGGTTGCGATCAAGATGTCGATCCGGCGAAGGCCGCGGCACTTGCAGTTCGCAGTTCTGTTTGCGTTCCTGATGATTTTGGTTGGGTTCGCCGACGAGTGGTGGGGCCTAGCGATTGTCCCCATGGCCGCGCGCTACCACCTGGAAACGGAAATGGCCCTTGCGATCCTGGTAGCAATGGTGGCGCATGCGTTGCTTCGAAACCGGCCGCGATGGATCGCCATCGTTAGCCTGGGGGCACTCCTGGTGGCGCTGATTCTACCTATTCATAAGGAACGTGGATATGCACGAGATTATCTGCTTTTGCCCAAGGACATCCACGGCACAATCGAGTGGAAGACGGCGCAGTGGTTCAATCAGCTTTGGACCGGAGAGCGCGTGATGTTGCCCGGATCCTCGGCGTTTTGGCTGACCGCGTTTAGCGACACACCGGAGCTCTGGGGCTTCGATCAGGCTCTCACCGACCGCGCGATCCGCGGCGCGGAGTACGCCATTTTCAACGGCGAGCCGGCCGGGCCGCACAACGCCGAGGATGCGGTTCTATGGTTGAAGGCTCTAGGTGTGCAAGCGGTGGGCGTCAGCGGGCCCAACAGCACGGAGACGTACAAGCCGTTCCAAAGCCCAAAGAAGTTTGAGGGAGTGCTCGAACCCCTGTGGCGCGCGAGCAGCGACGACGTGATTTATCGTGTAGGCCGGGGGCCCGAGTCATTGGCCCGCGTGATTCCACCTAGCGCCCTGGTTACCAGGCCACCGATTCACGGATTGGATGTCGATCCGCTGCGCCCTTATGTGGCGGCTCTAGACGATCTCGCGATGCCTCACGCCGAATTTCGGTGGAAGAACATGCACAGCGCCGACATCACGGCCAATCTCGAAGCCGGCCAGGTTATATCGGTGCAAATAGCCTGGCACAAGGGCTGGCATGCAATTGCGAACGGACGGCCGACGCCGATTCTGCGCGATGCTATCGGGCTAATGTACATCGATGCGCAAGTTTCGGGTCCGTGCAAAATCGAAATGAGGTATGACGGGGGGCTGGAAATGCGGGCGGCGCGCCTGATCAGCCTTCTCACTGCGCTCCTGCTAGCCGGGGCATGTGTTCTGTCTGTTCTGCAAAAGCGCCGGCCGCGCTTCGGCAAGTTTGCGCGAATGGGAGTATGATCTTCAGAGAAGTTTTGGGAGCAGCCGGCCGCGAGACGCCCTGACGCGTAAGAGCCGTAGGCGAACTCGAGGCTGGAGGCCTCTCCGAAGCTACCGTCCGTGAGGAGGTAACTCGTGGCCCTTACGATAGGAGTGCCCCGTGAGACTTTCCCAGGTGAACGGCGCGTTGCGCTAACGCCGCGTGCCGCTGAAGCACTGGGAAAGCTGGGCGCCAGCGTGGTGATCGAGCAGTCGGCAGGCGCCGACGCCGGATTTCCAGACGATCAATATGTAGCTCGGGGCGCACGTGTGTCCTCGCGCGCCGACGTTTTCGAGCAATCCGATATTGTGGCGCAGGTGCGCTCGCTTGGTGTCAATCCGGAGGAAGGCCGCGCGGATTTGCCGTTGCTGCGGTCGGGACAACTGTTGATTGGTTTCGGCGAGCCGCTTACCGCGGCGCGGGAAATATCGGACCTGGCGCGCACCGGCGTTTCATTCTTCGCGATGGAGCTGATGCCCCGCATCACGCGCGCGCAGAGCATGGACGCGCTGTCGTCCATGGCGACCATCGCCGGATATCGCGGTGTGCTGCTGGGAGCCGAAGCGCTGCCGAAGATTTTCCCCATGCTGATGACGGCGGCGGGGACCATTACGGCGGCCCGGGTATTGGTGCTGGGCGCGGGCGTGGCGGGTTTGCAGGCCATCGCGACGGCGCGGCGGCTGGGCGCGGTGGTTTCCGCTTACGACGTCCGCAGCGCGGTGAAGGAACAGATGGAAAGCCTGGGCGCCAAGTTTGTTGTCTTGGATCTTGATACGGGCGCTTCGGAAGGCCAGGGCGGATATGCCAAGGCCATGGACGAGGAGTTTTACCGTCGCCAGCGCGCGGCGCTCCAGGAGGTGATCCGCGAGCAGGACGTGGTGATCACGACTGCGGCGGTGCCCGGCAAGAAAGCTCCGATCCTGGTGACGGCCGAGATGGCTAGCGCCATGGCGCCGGGTTCGGTAATCGTCGATATTGCGGCGGAGCGCGGCGGCAACTGCGAGCTGACGCGGCCCGGGGAGACGGTGATGCATCAGGGCATCTCGATCCTGGGCCCGCTCAACCTGCCGTCCACCGCGCCGTATCACGCCAGCCAGATGTATGCATCGAACGTGGTGGCGTTCTTAAAGCTGATGGTGAAGAACGGTGAGCTGACCGTGAATCGCGAGGACGAAATCATCCGCGAAACGTTGGTGACGCACGGCGGGGAAGTGGTCAACGCGCGCGTGAGCGAACTCTTGATGAAAGCGGCGGCGATGCCGGCCGGAGAGAGGAGATAGGGATGGCGACGTACGAATTTGATTTGTGGGTGTTTATGCTGGCGGCCTTTCTGGGATTCCAGCTCATCCGCGGCGTTTCGCCGCTGCTGCACACGCCGCTGATGTCGCTGACCAATGCGATTTCGGCGATCACGGTGGTGGGCGCGATCCTGCTGACGGGCGAGCGGGAAGCCAGCACGCTGTCGCGAGTTCTGGGTTTTATGGCGGTCTTTCTGGCAGTGCTCAACGTGGTGAGCGGCTACCTGATTACCGATCGCATGCTCAAGATGTTCAAGAAGCGGGAGCCGGCGAAGAAATGAGACTCGACGACACGCTGCTTCCGATTCTTTACATGCTGGCGGCCATCGGGTTCATCCTGGCCATCAAATGGCTGAGATCGCCCGCGACGGCGCGCCGAGGGGTGATCGTCGGCGAAATCGGCATGCTGTTGGCCGTGGTCGGCACGCTGCTGCGCTTCGAGGTGGTGAATTATCAATGGATTCTAGTCGCGTTCTTCCTGGGCACGGCGATGGGCGTTCCCATCGCGTACATCATGCCGATGACGGCGGTGCCGCAGCGGACCGCGTTTTCGCACGCGTGCGGCGCGCTGGCGTCGGCGCTGATCGGCACAGCGGAATATTACAAAGGCCTGGATCAGGGGAGCGGTCTCTCGAAAGTGGTGATGATCGCGCTGATTATCGAAACGCTGCTCGGCTTCCTGACGTTCACGGCCAGCATGATGGCGTTCGGAAAATTGCAGGAGGTGCTGGCACAGCGGCCGATCACGTTCAAAGGCCAGAACTTCCTTAATCTGGGTGTTTTCGCAGCGGCGGCGGGCGTCGGGGTGGCGTTGATCGTTTCACCGGAACAGACCGTGTTGTTTCCGTTGTTCGCCGCGCTGGCGCTGCTGTTCGGCGTGCTGCTGATCATACCCATCGGCGGAGCGGACATGCCCACCGTGATCGCGCTGCTGAATTCCTACGCGGGATTGTCGGCCAGCGCCATGGGATTTGTGCTGAACAACAAGCTGCTGATCGTGGCGGGCGCGCTCGATGGATCGTCCGGATTCATTCTGGCGATCATCATGTGCCGGGCCATGAACCGGTCGTTCTCGAACGTGCTGTTCGGAGCGTTCGGACAGTTGCAGGCTAGTGCGGCGGCGGGCGGGGAGGCCAAGCCGGTGCATTCGGCCAGCGCGGAAGAAGCCGCGCAGATTCTGGAATCGGCGCGCAACGTGGTGGTGATTCCAGGTTACGGAATGGCCGTGGCGCAGGCGCAACACAAGCTGAAGGAAATGTTCGATATGCTGACGAAGCGCGGCGTGGATGTGCGGTTCGCGATTCATCCCGTGGCTGGCCGCATGCCCGGTCACATGAATGTGCTGCTGGCCGAAGCCGATGTTCCTTACGACAAGCTGTGGGAGATGGACGACATCAATCCCGAGATGGCGAATGTGGACGTGGCGTTGATTATCGGCGCAAACGACGTGGTGAATCCCGGAGCGGAGACCGATCCGAAGAGCGCCATCGCGGGCATGCCGATTATTCAGGCCTACAAGGCGCGAACGGTGATGGTGATCAAACGCAGCATGAACCCTGGATTTGCGGGCATCGACAACGATTTGTACTATCGCGACAATACGCTGATGTTATTTGGCGATGCTAAGGCGTTTCTATCGAGTATGGTGAAGGAACTGGGCGCGATGGCGAAGGTGTAGGACTATGTCCGTGGCAAAACCACGTTGACCGTCGGCGCCGACGACGGCATCGTGATCCTGGCTTCTTCGAAGCGTTTGACGATTCGGCGATTCATCTCGCGGCCGACCAGCCACTGCTGATTCGGAATGGTCTTGAAACGCGCTTTGATCACTGCGCCGGAGTCGCCGAGTTTGTCGACGCCCAGGATTTCGATGGGCGCGAGCACGGCCGAGCGATAGGGCTCTTCCTGGCTGAGTTCTTCGGCAATTTTCGCCAGCAGTGCGACCACGCGGTCGGTGTCCTCGGCGTAGGAGACCATGAGATTGAACACGTAATAGGAGTATTCGCGCGTCAGATTTGTCAGGCCCTGGATAGTTCCGTTGGGAAAAACGTGAACCGCGCCGTCCTCGCCGCGCAAAACGGTAGTGCGCAGATTGATTTCCTCCACCAATCCGGTCTTGCCGTTGATCACGGCCACGTCGTTGACGCGGAGCAGATTGTCGATCATGAGGAAGATGCCGGCCAGGACGTCTTTGATGATGTTTTGCGCGCCGAAACCGATGGCGACGCCGGCTACGCCCGCGCCCGCTAGCAGGGGCCGGACGTCGAAATTCATTTCTTTCAGGATCATGAGTACGGCGATGAGCCAGATCAATACGAAGAAGACTTTGCCGAACAGGCTTTCGATGGTTTCGGCGCGCTTTTCCAGCTCAAATTCGGTGCCGCCGGTCTTGAGCATCATCTTCACGCTGTAGTTGCGCAGGCCGACGAGCATCCGCCCGACCACACGGGTCGCAATATAGGCAAACACAAGGATCAAGAGGATGCGGACGGCGTTAGAAAGGACGGGGGCGTAATAATCGGGGTTGAGCAGCTGGCTGCGGGTGGGCATGGCTCTCATCCATAATACTCAGGCAGCATACGCAGCCTCTTCGGGAAGATCGGGTACACTGGAAACAATGGCGACTAACGTAAAAGCCCAAGTTGCGGCCGAGCCCGTGCGGGGATGGTATGGCACGGTTGTGCTCGCCTGGTTGGTACCGGGAGCCGGCCATTTCCTGCTGAAGCGGCCTTGGCGCGGGGCACTGATCCTGGCTTCCGTCTCGCTGATGTTTTTGCTGGGACTGATGATGCGCGGGACGATGTTCCAGCCGCAAACCGGCGACGTGCTTACCACCATCATCTATTGCGGCGGTTTTTTGGGCGATTTGGCGTCGGGATTACTGTATTTGCTGACGGTGTGGCTAGGATACGCGCAGCCCGACATGGCTGGCCACGTGCATGATTACGGGACCAAGTTTCTGGTGGCGGCGGGCCTGTTAAACGTCCTGGCCATGGTGGACGCCTACGAAATCGCAACCAAGCAGAAGGAATAAATGCCGAAAATGAACCTTTCGCATTTCGAAGCCGCGATACTCTTCGCGCTGTTCGCCTCCGTGGTATTGGGCGTCATCACCAAACGCACGGACGCCGAGCGGCTGCGCTATGGGGTGCGGTGCTTCGCTTATTTTCTAGCGGCTCTCATTGGCCTGGGCTGGCTGATGAAGCTGGGGCACGGGTAAACGCGCCTTACGGTTGGGGCGCTGAAGTTGGCTTAGGCGGCTTACAATCGCCCTGGCAAACAGTCTGTGAGATCTGCCGCGACGGCCCGAGACTTTGCGGATCGGACACGCTAGGCCTCCGGACGCTGAGCGTTTGAACCACCGTGTTGTTTGGTCCGGGCGCGGTATCGATCTCCTGCTGTTCCTGCAGCCGCAACGCCGAATCATTGCCTGAGACGGTGCCAGGGACGTTGTTTCCATAGATCGCCACCACGGCCGCTTTGGAGCCATCCGGGCGCGTTACTGTTTGCGTGACGGTTTGCCTGTGGAGCTGCAATTGACCGTCAGGTCCCCGTTCGTACTCCGCAGTGCTGTCGGACGACTGAGAATTCTGGTCCGTGTGTTGGGTGGTCTGGCGGACCGCGGTGTAAAACCCGCCGTTCCCATCGCTTCGATAGGTTGTGGCATCCGCCTGATAACCGGCGGGTTGCTTCACGACCACTTCTTCGCGCTTTTCCACCGTCGTAAGGCCATCCGCGGTGGGGCGCTGGACGATGGTTTGCAAGGTGTCGCCCGAGCCGCTGGTGCGGACATCGGTAATGATTTTTTCGGTGATCTGCATGTTCCCGTTGATGTCGCCGCGGTAGGTGGTGGACTGGATCGTGGAGCTGCCGTCGGGACGCTTTTGCTCCTCGATGGTCTCCTTTTCCGGCGGCGTCGGATTACCCTGCGGATCGAACCGGCGGATGATCCGCTCGGTGACTTTGCCCGAAGAATCATCCCGCAGTACCCGCTCCTCTACCTGTTCCTGCGGAACGGACTGGCCGTTGATCGACCGCCGGGTTAGCGTAGAGACCGAGCCAGTAGCGGATTTCGTTTGGCTGATTACGGGGCCATCGCTCACGCGGTTGCCGTTGATATCAAATTGCGTGGTGCTGCTTACGTTGGACTGCTGGGCAGCCAGCGATAAGGACCCAACGAGCGTAGCGAAAATACAGCGCTTCACGACTTTAGCCTAGCGTTTTCAGCCTCATCCGGCAATGCGGTGAACACCTTAGAAGCCCGCCCCCAATCTAGGGAGAGGACTTCCACGACGTTGGTACCAATAAGAATCCCGCTCGAAACGCCGATAAAGAACTGGGGAACTTGTGTGACCAGCGACCTTAGCATCGAGCCCGACTTCATTACCGCTGTGCTCGATACGTGTGGCGCGCTGGTTATGGTGTTCGACTTGGAGGGCCGGTTTGTGTACTCCAATCGCGCCTTGGAGGAGACCCTGGGCTACTCGGGCGAAGAGCTGAAAGGCCAGGCGTTCTTCGATCTGGTGGTGAGTCCAGAGAGCCGCGAGCGGAGCCGGGAACGGCTGGAGGGTGGCTCCTGCGCTCGTCAGGTGAGCGCCTTCGAAAATGAGTGGATTACGAAGTCGGGGGAACGCCGGCGCATCTCCTTTTCGAGCGTGCCTATGTTGGACCCGCGGGGCGAAGTGGAGTACTACATCACCACGGGGATCGATATCACCGAACGTTATCAGGCAGAGCAGGAACTCTTGCGGTCGGAAACGCAGTTTCGGACCATCTGGGAAGCTTCCTGTGAACCGATGTTTCTAACCGATCCAAGCGGCGCAGTGGTCAAAGTGAACGCGGCTTTTGCCGCCATGTTGGGCGCCGAAGTCAGCGCGCTGGAAGGCCAGCACGTGACCTCTTTGTTCAATCCGAACGGACGAGAGGCGCTGATGGCACATCATGACGCACTCTTCGCCGCGCCGGTGAAGGAACATTTCATGGTGCGCGAACTGAACTTCGCGCAGGGGCATTCCGGCATTTTCGAGATATCGGCGACGCGCGTGGAAATCCACGGCCACTCGCCGCAGATGCTGTGTATACTGCGCGAAGTCACCGAGCAACAGCGAAGCGCCGAGGAGCTGGCGCGCGCCAAGGAAGCCGCCGAGGCGGCCAACCGCGACCTGATCCTGGCCAACCGGAGCCTGGAAGAAACCGGGCGGTTGGCTCGCGAGATGGCTGATCGCGCGGAAGCGTTGAGCGCCGCCAAGAGCGATTTCCTGGCGAACATGACCCACGAAGTCCGCACCCCGCTGAACGGCATCCTGGGCATGACCGGTCTGGCGCTGGAGACGGACCTCCAACCGGACCAGCGGGAATATCTCGATCTGGTAAAGTCGTCCGCTGAAGCCCTGCTCAGCCTGGTGACCGACGTTCTGGATTTCTCCAAATACGAGGCTGGGAAGCTGGGACTGGATTGCGTTGATTTTTCGGTGCGGACATTGCTGCGGGAGGTATTGCGTCCGCTGGCTTTGCGGGCGTCGGTTAGCGGGCTGGTGTTCGAGTCCACCGTGGACGATCCGGTGCCCGACCGGATGGTTGGCGATCCTATGCGGATCGGTCAAGTGCTGCGCAATCTGGTCGGCAACGCCATCAAGTTCACCAACGATGGCAAGGTCAGCGTGGGGGTGCAGGCCGAATCCATCCAAGACTCCCGCGTTACGCTGAGCTTCAGTATCGCGGACACCGGCATCGGCATTCCCCGTGAAATGCATCGGGTCATTTTCGAACCGTTCACCCAGGCCGACGGATCTACTACGCGTAAATACGGCGGGACCGGACTGGGGCTGTCGATCTCGGCTGGCCTGGTGCAATTGATGGATGGAAAAATCTGGGTGGAGAGCGATCCCGGGAAGGGCAGTACGTTTTACTTCACCATCGCGCTGGAACTGCCCTCCGAAAAGGCTTCGCACGAGCTGGTCCGGCCCGCGCAGAATCAGGCGCCCAAGAGAAAGCTGAACATCCTGGTGGCCGAAGATAACAGCGTGAACCAGCGTCTGGCGGCGCGATTGCTGGAGCGCGAAGGGCATACGGTTACCATCGCGGGATCTGGCCAGGAGGCTGTGGATCTGTTCGACCAACGCCTGTTCGATCTGATCCTGATGGATATTCAGATGCCCGGTCTGGACGGTTTGCAGGCCACCGCCTGCATTCGGGAGAAGGAGCGTGCATCAGGCAGCCACGTTCCTATCGCGGCCATGACGGCGCAAGCCGCGGAGTCGGACCGGCTGCGGTGTCTTGAATCCGGTATGGACGCGTATGTAACCAAGCCGGTGCACGTGCCGGCGCTGCTGAAAATGATTGAGTCAGTTGGAGCAGGAGGAAAATCCATGAACACCGAACTGGCAGGGGAAGGAACCCCGGTGGAAGCGCAACTCAGGCAGTTGGATGAATCGCTCGCGCTGAGCCGCGTGGGAGGCGACGTCGAGTTGCTCAAGGAGGTCATCGAGTTGTTTCTCAGTGACTATCCAAACACGTTCGAGAAAATCAAAATCGCGGTGGCTGCTAGCGACGCCACGGCTCTGGAGCATCACGCCCATAGCCTGAAAGGCTCGGTCTCAACGTTCGGCGCCGACCGTGCGTTCGAGGCGGCTTTTGCGCTCGAAAAGCAGGGACGCAACGGCGACCTCAGAGGCGCCCAGGAAGGACTGCTTCAGCTGGAGCAGGCTTTGCAGGCGCTGCGTCCCGAGCTGGAGTTGCTTCAGACGAAGTAAACGGAATGCATGCACTGACGCCTGAAAACTAGGCGGTGTTTGCTATAGTGGTGGTTCGCTCTCCCTATGGCACCCACTTCCGTAACGGAAATCGTCTGTGCGCACAGCCCCGATTCCGACGATGCATACATGTTCTATGGCATGGCGACCAAGAAGGTTCGCTCACGCCTGGTCAACTTCCGGCACGTTCTCGAAGACATTGAAACCCTGAATCGGAAAGCCGTGGAAGGCGCCTACGAGCTGACCGCCATTTCCTACCACGCCTATCCTTACGTGGCCGACAAGTACGTGCTGATGGCTAGCGGTTCCAGCATCGGCGATGGTTACGGCCCCATCCTGTGTAGCGTCAAACCAATGACGCCGGAGGAAGTCAAAGGCAAGAAAATCGCGATCCCGGGGCGTATGACCAGCGCATATCTTACGCTGAAATTGTTTGAACCCGACTTCGAAGAGGTGGTGATTCCCTTCGACAAGATCCTGGACGCAGTGGCCGAACAAAGCGTCGATGCCGGGCTGATCATTCATGAGGGGCAGCTCACCTATGGCAAAAGCGGATTTCACAACGTCATCGACCTGGGCCGCTGGTGGAAATCGGAGTACGATTTGCCCCTGCCGCTGGGCGGGAATGTGATTCTGCGGTCGCTTTCGGACGAAGTGAAAAGCGAGTGTTGCCGCATGATGCGGGAAAGCATTCAGTACGCTCTCGACCATGGCGAGGAATCGCTGAACTACGCCATGCAATTCGCGCGCGATCTGGAGCCGCGGCTGGCTGAAAAGTTCGTCGGCATGTACGTCAACCATTTCACGGTGGATTGTGGCGACCTGGTGCCGCTGGCGGCCCAGAAGCTGCTCGATATGGGGTATGAAGCCGGCCTGATCTCGAAAAAAGTCACCGTGGAATTTGTGCGCTAAGGATTTGTCTATGTTGTTCGGCCGGCGCAGTGTCTGGGTTTGCTTGTGCATAGCCCTGACGGTCTTTTCTTTGCCGGCTCAGGACGACGCCAAGGCGCGTGCGAAGGCCGTTCGCGAACTCGGCAAGGGCGGTTCGGAGAACATCCCCAAAATTGAGCCGTTCCTTTCCGATCCCGAGTTGAATGTTCGCCAGGAAGCCGTGAAGGCGATTGCCGGCATCGGAACGCAGCGCAGCCTGGATCCGTTGATCAAAGCCTGCGGCGACAGCGATCCGGAAATCCAGATTCGCGCGACCGACGGGCTGGTTAATTTTTACGTTCCCGGATATACCAAGACCGGATTAACGGCTCCTCTGCGGCGCGCCGGTACCTCCATCAAAGGCAAGTTTACGGATACCAACGATTTGGTGATCGATTCCTATATTCAGGTACGTCCCGAAATTATCGTGGCGATTGGCCACATCGTCAGTGCCGGGGCTAATCTGGATGCGCAGACCAACGCCGCTCGGGCCGTTGGCATCCTGCGGGGACGCGAAGCGCTTCCGGATCTGGAGCAGGCGCTGCGATCGAAAAATACGGAGTTGATCTACGAGTCGCTGGTGGCGATCGAAAAGATTCGTGATACCAGCGCCGGCCCGAGTCTCGCCTTCCTGTTGCGCGATTTGAACGAAAAGGTCCAGCTCACGGCTATCGAGGCAACGGGCCTGTTGCAGAATCGCGACGCGATCAACCAATTGCGCGACGTCCTGGACCGCTCTCGCAGCATGAAGGTGAAACGCGCTGCGTTGACGGCCATGGCGCAGATTCCCGATCCGCAGTTGCACGGGCTCTATATCACGTATCTGGATCATAAAGACGAAGGGCTGCGGGCAGCTGCGGCCGAGGGATTGGCGCGGCTGAAGAATCCCTCCGATGTCGCTGCTTTGGAGCGGGTCTTCAGCAACGAAAACAAGACCGAGCCCCGGCTGTCGGACGCGTTCGCCCTGGTGAGCCTGGGCAAGTTCGGCACGGCGGAGTTCGATCCGCTGCGGTACCTGGTAAACAATCTGAACTCCGCCGCGTATCGCGGCATTGCCAGCGCTTACCTGACTGAGCTGGCGCGCGATCCAGAGGTCCGGCAGGCTCTCTATCCGACCTTGAAGGACGTTGGTGCGACGCGGGATGAGAAGACCGGGCTGGCTGAAGTGCTGGCGGCTAGTGGCGGTCAGGATTCCATCGCGCCGCTGGAAGCCCTGTCACAGGATCCGGATTCCGAAGTGTCGCAGGCTGGGTTGCGGGCGCTGAAAAATCTTCGCGCACGGGTTCCGTAACCGACGACGTCGTTCATACCCCTCTCATATGCGGGAAAATGGGATTGTGAGAAAACTCGCCTTCCCGCTCCTCACGTTCCTCGCGGTATCAGCTACTCTCGTTCCCGCTCAGACTCCGCAAACAGCCCCTGTACAGACAACCGATCCGGCTAAGCCGCCGCCGGTTTCGTTGGGAGAATTCAGCCAGTCGCTGGAGGGATTAGTCAGCCGGGTGCGTCCGGCCGTGGTGCAGATCTTTTCCACGGGCTACGTGACGGCCGACGATTCAGACTCCAGCAATACCGCGGCGTTGCTCTCCACGCAGCGCAGCACCGGCTCGGGAATTCTTCTCTCCGATGACGGCTACATTGTTACGAACGCCCACGTGGTCAGGGGAGCAAGGCGCATTCAAGTCCGGCTTTCCGTGGTGCACAACCGGGGCCGCAACGCGACGTTGGAACCGGAAGTAAAGCTGTTAGACGCCAAGCTGATCGGGTTGGACCGCGAGATGGATGTAGGCGTCATTAAGATCGACCGAACCGGTCTCCCGCACCTGGCTTTGGGCAACTCGGACGCCGTCCGTCAGGGCGAGTTGGTGATGGCGTTTGGAAATCCGAGGGGCCTGGAAGGATCGGTCAGCATGGGCATCGTGAGTTCTACCGCGCGCGAGATCCACCCTGACGACTTTCTCGCGTACATCCAGACCGACGCGCCGATCAATCCCGGCAACAGTGGTGGTCCGCTGATCGATTCGCAAGGCCGCGTGGTGGGGATTAATACCTTCATCCTTTCGCAATCCGGGGGCAGCGAAGGGCTGGGGTTCGCTATTCCGAGCAACATGGTCAGCACGGTGTACACGCAGCTTCGCAAGGAAGGGCACGTGCATCGAGGCAAGATCGGGATTTATGTGCAGACAATTACCCCGTCGTTAGCGGATGGCCTCGGCTTGGTGCGCGATTGGGGAGTCCTGGTGGGCGACGTAACGCCGGACGGGCCAGCCGACAAGGCGGGGGTCAAGGTGGGAGATGTTATCGAAACCATGAACGGGTGGGCCATGCGCAATGCGCGGCAGCTCGAATCGATTATTTATCGCACTCAGATGAAGGATAAGCTGACGCTCCAGGTACTTCGGGGAAAAGATGAGTTGAACATCGAGGTGCCCGTGATCGACAGCGTGGACGATCCGCAGCGCTTCGCCGATATGGTGAATCCCGAGGACAATCTGGTGCCGAAGCTTGGCATTCTCGCGATCGGGATCGATAAGGACGTGGCTGCGATGCTGCCAGGCCTGCGGAATTCCTACGGCGTTGTGGTGGCGGCCGGATCCAGCGCGACCGACTTCACCACGGGAACCGGACTGCAGCCCGGAGACGTCATCTATTCAGTGAACAAGGCTCCGATAGCGACGGTGGAGGCGCTGCGCAAGAAAGTGAACGAGTTCAAGCCCGGAGACGAAGTGGTGATGCAGATCGAGCGTTCAGGGCGGCTGATGTATGTCACCGTCGATATTGAATGATCGGAAGCCGGGCACTGGCGCTGGTCGTGATGCTCGCACTTGCGGGCGGTGCAGGTTTCGCGCAAACACATCCGCGCCGCAAGCCGACAGTGGACCCAAATCCTGGCCCGGCTCCCACCTCTTACACCGTTGAGAATCTGACTGTGGAAGGCAACCATGCCTACACTTCCGAGCAGATTCTTGCGGCCGCGCTACTCAAAGTGGGTCAGAAGGCAGGTCCGGCGGAATTCGATGCCGCGCGCGACAAGCTGCTGGCCACCGGAGCGTTCGATAACGTGACCTACCGCTTCGCGCCGTCACAGGACGCCGAAGGCTACGACGCAACGTTTACGGTGTCCGAAGTCGGTCAGCTTTTCCCGGTGCGTTTCGAGGAGCTGCCCGCCAGCGATGCCCAGCTCCGGACCTGGCTCAAGCAGAAAGATCCGTTGTTTGGAGACAAGGTACCGGCAACGAAGCCGGTGGTGGATCGTTATACCGCATGGATATCCGAGTTTCTGGCCGCGCACGATCAGCATGTTGCTGTCGCCGGCAAACTAGGTTCGGAGGGCGGGGAAGAGCTGACGCTGCTGTTTCGCCCCGCCAAGCCGCGCGCGGCAGTGGCTCACGTCATGTTCACCGACACCGGCGATGTGCCGGCTGGAACGCTGCAGACGGCCATGTATCTGGTGGCAATTGGGGTGCCCTACTCGGAGCGTCAGATTCGGGAGTTGTTGGACAATCAAATCCGGCCAATCTATGAGTCGCATGGGCTGTTGCGGGTTGCGTTCCCGAAGGTCGAGACCACGCCTGCCAAGGATGTGGATGGCGTTTCGGTGACGGTGCGAGTGGAGCAGGGTCCGGTGTACAAGCTGGACAAGGTGAGCTTCGTGGGCGCCGATTATTCGCGTTCGGAGTGGAACGGTCTTGCAAAGCTTAAGACCAATCAGACCGTAAATTTCGACGAAGTAAAGGCGGCGCAGGACAGGATTCGGGCCAACCAGAGGCGTGCCGGCTATCTGGACGCCTCGTCGCAGGTGAAGCGCGATGTGAACGACAAGGATCACACGGTGAGCATCGAGTTCCAGATTGATCCAGGGCCGCTTTATACGGTGGGCAAGGTCGACATGATCGGTTTGGATATTGTGAGCGAGCCGGAAATCCGCAAAATGTGGGGTTTGTCGCCGGGCCGGCCGTTCAATGTGGAATATCCGGATCATTTTCTGACCCGGGTGAAGGAAGCTGGGGTGTTCGACGATCTCAGAACCACGCGCGCGGAGACGAAGATCAACGCGGGCAATCACACGGTGGACGTGACGTTGTATTTCAACAAATAGGGACTTAGCTTTCGACCTCAAACAACTTTCGCGGAACCCCACTTTGGCGGATGATGCTCATTAACGTTCCACGCTTCAGATCGGAATGCAGTGGCACCGGTACTGTAACTGTGGTCTCGGCGGATCGCTTTTGCATAATACTATGGCTTCCACGACGCCGAACTTCGAGGAACCCATGCATACTCAGAAGGCCGCAAACATCCGCTCCGGAAAGAGTCCGCAGCTTACCCAACAGGAACCTCGACCTGTGTTACGAACACTTTCGAGCGGCTGCGGCGTTCGATTTCGTCGCTTTCAGCGGTCTCGAAGAACAGGGTCAAGGCCTCGATCAGGTTTGCACGCGCTTCCTCGACGGTGGAACCTTGGCTCGCGATGTCGAACTCCGGGCAAAGAGCCACATACATATCGTCTTCCCATTCGATTACGGCAGTTAACCGGCGAACTTGTTCCATTCCTTTAATTGTAGGAGATTGCGGAAGGACAACGCCCGACGCGCCCCTGACTGGTATTCTATAAGGCAGTGGCGTCGCCGTTAAATTTTCACCTGGAACAGTACGAGGGACCGCTGGATCTCCTGCTAGATCTCATCCGCAAGCAGCAGATCAATATCTACGACATCCCCATTGCTTCCATCACGCAGCAATATCTCGAATATATGCAGCGTGCTATCGCGCTCGACATCGAGCTGAGCTCGGAGTTCGTCTACATGGCCGCGACGCTGATCCACATCAAGTCGCGCATGCTGCTGCCCAAGGATCCGGAACTCGACAAGATTTCGCCCGAAGACGACCCGCGCCAGGAGCTGGTGGACCGGCTGCTGGAGCACGAACGGTTCAAAAACGCCGCCGAGATGCTGCAGCAGAAGCGCATGGTGGAAGATGTGTCCTGGTCGAATCCACAGATGGCGCGTTTCCTCGCAGAGACCGGGGAGCCGGAGCTGGCTGTGTCGCTTTTCGACCTGGTGAAGACGCTGCAGACCGTGCTCGAGCGGGCCAAGCATCGGCCCATATATGAGGTTGGCAAAGAGGACGTCAGCATTCCCGACATGATCCGCTATTTGGAGCGGGTTTTCGGCGAGATTCGAACCGGCGAATCGCTCCCGGCCGCCGAGTTGTTTGAAAGGCAGGGCAGCCGCCGGGCGATGATCTGCCTGTTTCTCGCCATGCTCGAGCTGGTGCGGCGCCAGGCGCTCATGTTGACCCAGAAGGACGCCTTCGGCGACATTGGACTGAAGAAGCAGCGCGCCTTTGACGAGGTGCTGGACCAGTCGCTGGTCGCGATCGAAGAAGAATACAGTTAATTAGAAAATGGAATCCACCGAAGCGCAATTGGACCCCGCGGCCGATCTAATCACCGGCCGACGAAACCCCTCCTGTTGAAGTGTCCGACGCGCAGCTCCGCGCCGTCGTCGAGGCCGTCATCTATGTAACCGATGAGCCGCTCTCGGCCGATCAGATTGCGACAGCTCTGGAACAACCTGCCGCGAAGATAGGACGACTGCTCGAAGAGCTGACCGCCGAATACAACAAGTCCGAACACGGACTGACGATTCGCGAAGTTGCCGGCGGGTACAAAATGTCCACCAAGCCGGAGCACCACGAGGCCGTGCGCACGTTCGTCAAGAATCTCAAGCCGCCCTTGAAGCTGTCGCTGCCCGCGCTCGAGACTCTGGCCCTGATCGCATATAAACAGCCCATCACTGCGCCCGAAGTTATGGAGGTACGCGGCGTGCAGGGGGCCGGTGTTTTGAAGACGCTAATCGACCGTAAGCTGATCGCAACCGCTGGGAGGAAAGCGGTGCTCGGCAAACCGATCCTGTACAAGACCACCAAGGAATTTCTGGTGCAGTTTGGTTTGAAGGATCTCAGCGAACTGCCGACGCTGAAGGAATTTGAGGAGCTGGGCCGCTTGTCCACGATGGATGAGATGCCAAGCGACGGCGAACCTCCGCCAGCCGCGGAACAGACCGAACCACCAGTGACGGATTAAATGGCGGAAGAACGGCTGCAAAAGTTATTAGCCCATGCTGGCATCGCGAGCCGGCGCCGGTCCGAGCAATTGATTCTGGAAGGGCGCGTCACCGTGAACGGCGCCGTAGTTACGGAGCTCGGAACCAAGGCCGATCCCGAACGGGACCACGTCAAAGTGGATGGCAAGCGAGTGGCAGGCGCGGAACTTCCTGTGTACCTGGCTATGAACAAGCCCAAGAACTGTGTCACGACAGTGAGCGATCCGGAGGGCCGGCCGACCGTAATGGAGTATCTGCACGGGGTGAAAGCGCGCGTCTATCCGGTAGGGCGCCTGGACTATTCGAGTGAAGGATTGCTGCTATTCACCAACGATGGCGAGTTCGCCAAAGGCATCACCTCGGCCGCGAGCCACGTCACCAAGACCTACCTGGTGAAGACCAACGGCCAGCTAACGCCGGAACAGGCGGAAAAGTTCCGCGATGGAGTGCCGTTAAGCGGAAAGAAAACGGCCCCGGCTGGTTTGAAGTTGCTGCAGCGCGCGGAGAATCCCTGGTACGAAGTACGATTAACCGAGGGGCGGCAGAATCAGATTCGTCTCATGTTCAAGAATTTCGGACGGTTGGTGGAAAAGCTGCGGCGCGTGCGGATCGGGTTTCTGGAGCTTGGATCGCTGCGGCCAGGGAAATTCCGGCACCTCACGCCGGCCGAGGTGGCCCGCTTCCGCAAGCTGCTCACGATCGATGGTCGCACTAAGATTGTCGGTGGCACTAAGATGGAGGAGCAATAGCCGATGTCCGGCATCCCAGACCTGCTGCGTAACAGCCACGTGATCGCAGTGGTCGGTCTTTCGAGCAAGCGCGCGCGCCCGTCTTACAGCGTGTCCGAATACATGCAGAAGCAGGGATACCGGATTATTCCGGTGAACCCGAATGAGTCGGAAGTGTTGGGCGAGAAATCGTACGCGCGCCTGGAGGACATTCCCGAGCACGTCGACATTGTGGACATCTTCCGGCGATCGGAGATGGTGGCCCCGGTAGTGCAATCGGCCATTCGCATTGGCGCGGCCGCGGTTTGGATGCAGGAAGGCGTTGTGGATCAGGTCGCAGCCCGGAAAGCGAAAGCCGCTGGCCTGGCGGTGGTGATTGACCGCTGCATTCTTAAAGAACACCGCCGCTACTTACGTTAAGCGGCCCGTCACTTTCCCATGTGCGGGACGTCTTGATTATTCTCGTTGCACTCGTATTCTTCGACCCGCGTATTGGGCGGACGTCTTAGCAATACGCCGGTGGTCCAGGGTTTGGTGAGCACTTTCGGATCGGTTACGGTGGCCGTGTAAGTGATGGTGTCGTCGCTGTTGAGCTGGAAGCGCTCCACCACATGCAGGTCTTCGCTGTGAAAACTCCCGGTGCCGCTCAGCCATGTTTTGTCGTTGAAGCCCTTGACGTCCACCACCAGCGTGTCGCCATCCCAGCGCGCCACCGAATCGCCCATCCAGGTTGGCACCAGATCGTTGGGGTGTTGAAGTTTGTCGTTGAACGGGATGATGCGGAAGGCGTGGTACGACTCGTAGGCGATCAGCACTTTCTTTGGTGTTTGCACGATCTCAAACGGCATGGGCATGGAGGTGATGCGCGGAATGCCTGCCAACAGGCAGCGCAGATCCGGATCATCAGCGGGCGTGAATGTTTTGCTCTTGGCTTCCGCCCAGCCTTGATAAGGGAGCGGTTCGCGCTTGGGCGGCGGATTCACGGGCGGCGCAGCAGCAGGCTTGGTAGCCAGTCCGGGTTCGCCGTACAGGCTAACGCCGCCGCTTTGCCAGACGCCGGAAAGATCGGGCTTGCCGTCGGCGGTCCTTGGGATGGGCTTGTTTTGGGCGAATCCGAAGGAAATAGCGAGAGCGCCGATGGTTAAGAAACGCGCAGAGCGAATAGTCATATCAGCTCCTATTGCGCGGCGGCAGGTCCGGCAAACTTCTTATTTCCGTCTGGAAACGTCACTTCGCGGCCGGCCAGGCGCGACGAACTGTCTTTGGCCTTGTACGCGGTTACGGTTACCATGTCGCCCACCTTCAAATCGTCGCGCGTGAAGCCGGTGCGTTTCAGAGTATTGGGAGGATAACCTTCCACGGCCCAATTCGCGACTGTGCCGCTGGCATCCTTGACGTCGATGTAAAAGTAAATGTGCGGATTGGTCCACTCAACCTTGGTGATGACGCCGGCCAGAGTGACCAGGTCCTTGCCATCGTATTCGGCGGCAAAGGAGTGATGCGCGAGCAGCGGAAGGGCGCTCAGGATCGTCGCCGCGCAGGCACCCAACAACATTTTCCGGTTTGGAATCTTCATGGAAACCTCCAACTTCGCGGATTTTCCGTACCAGTATACATAAGCCGGTTACTGCCAATACTCCCAATGGCGTGTAGCCACGACATAGCCGCACAGACAGGCGTTCGTCACCGCATGCGCGAGAATGCAATCGCCCAGACTGCGAGTCCGGACCATCCACCAGTTGTAGGCGACGCCCGCCACTAGCCCGACGTCCCAATAGGGACCGTGCTCGGATGCAAACAGTACGGCGGTGATCCAAAAGGCTCCGGCTTGGTATGCTCCCAACGGGACCTTCTGGAATTGTGGCGAGATGAGCCAGCGCATCAGCCAGGCGCGCCAAAATAGCTCCTCCAGGATGGGCACGATGATGACGGCTTGAATGATTCGCGGCCATAGGACCATCGGGGCACGGATGACCTCTTCCGGAATGGAGTTGCTGAGCTTGCCCAGAATCGCGTTTTGAAACAGCCAGTGCTGGCGATAGGTGGGAAACAGGAGATCAGGTCCCACCCAGATCAGGAACACCGCGACGCCCAGGATTACGGTTTCCAGCCGATGAAAACTGTGAAGCTCGATCACATGCCGCGAGACTGCGAACAGCACCACCGCTAAAAGCAAATCGCGGACCGCGTACACCAGAGTAGGAGGAATCGGAAGGTACTTCTGAATTGCCAGGAAAGCCAGGAATACGGCGAACGGCAACACATACGGCAAAGCTGCCCAATCTGTTTTCCGTTCTGCTTTCAACGCCGGTCCCGAGGGATCATCCTAGCCGATCTTTGCGAGCAACTCCTTTATCTTATCCTGCTGCTTGGGGTCTGGGTTGTGGTGCGCGGCAGCCTGCAGTTCGCGCTTGGCCCAAGGCCGGTCGCCCTTCTGGTAGAGAGCCAGGGCTAGATGCAGATGGAACGCGGCGTTGTCCGGATTGCGATTCACCAGGTCGCGAAGCATGCGGACGCCATCGTTGGTAAGATTCTTCCGGATATAAACCAGGGCCAGCGTATCCTGAATGTTCGGATCGTCCGGTGTTCGTCTGCTGCGCCCGCTGGGCGTGCGCCAGGGCCTGATCCAAATCCACGCCTTCCTCCGCGTCAAGATAGGCCAGATTATTGAGGGCCGTGATATCGTCAGGCCGAAGCTGAATCACGATTTGATATTCCTTGCGGGCTTCCTCGGAGCGACCCGTACGATCGTAGAGCAACGCCAGGTCGAGAGCCGGCGTCGGATCGGATGGAGCAAGCTGACGCGCGGTTTGAAAGGCGGCCAGCGCGCCGGCGATGTCTCCGCCGCGGGCCTTGGCTTCGCCCAATTGCAGGTAAAGGCGGGCTGATTTTGGATCCTTCGCGATCAGCGTCTGGAATTGCCCGGCGGCTGCGGGGAAGTTGCCGGAGGCGAGGTAGACCTGGGCCAGCGCCAACCGAAACTCTGGACGGTCCGGCGATCGCTTCACTTGTTCGCTTGCGATTTGAATCGCCTGCTGCCATTGTTCTTGCGCGATCGCGCATTGAATCAAGCCTGCCGCGCCTCGGGTGTCGTTTTCTCCGGACAAGGCGCGAAAGCCCTCCTCGGCCTGCTGGTAGCGGCGCTCGCGCAGATCCAACTCGGCAAGTTGGGCGCGGGCCTCATTGGAAACTGTGGTGAGCGAATTTGGATACATCCGCAGCAACGCCTTCAGCTCTTCACGCGCCTTTTGTGGCTCTGCCATTCTGAGAAAGCTACTGGCGCGAAGCAGGCGCGCCACTGGATTAGCCGGGTCTTCGCGCGAGACCTCGTCGGCGGCCTGGACCGCCCGTGCTGGCTCACCGCGCGACAATGCCAGCTCCGCCCAGGCTAGTTTGGCGGGCGCGTGATGAGGATCGATTCTCAGTGCGATTTCAAACTGCTCCCGCGCCGATCCCAGATTCTGCTGATCCGTCGCCGCCATGTAGGCGCGGCCAAGATTGAAATGCAGAGTTGCGTTGGAAGGCAGCGCCTTTCGTGAGATCTTGCAGCTCGGAAAGCGCGGCTCTGGCCTGGTGCGTATCGCCTGACGCCAGCCAGAGCGTCGCGCGCAAGGCTCGCGCTTCGGGATCTTTCGAATCGTCCTTGAGCAGGTCCGCAACCATGCTTCGAGCTTGATCACGCTGGCCCTGTGTTGCCAGCACCTCGGCAATCTTCTTGCGGTAGACCCGCGCGGCTTTTGGATTCAGCTGCCGGCCCGCCTGGAACTGCTCCAAAGCTGCCGCGTAGTCGCGAACCCGTACATAGAAGTCCCCAGCTTCAAGGCGTCCATTAGGGAATCGCTTCGAGTCTGAAGTCAGGCGCGCAACGGTGGCCAAAACGTCGGCGGGCCGGTGAACTAGCACATAGTGCGACGCCAGCTGGATCACGAAAGCACTGCTGCCCGGATTGTTTGAAATCTTCCTTTGCAGCACCTCTTCGGCCAGCTCCGGCCGATTGGCGCGCAAATAGTGGATGTAGAGGGCGTCGTAGATCTGGGGGAAAGCCTTGCGCTTTTCGATCAGCGCCTCTGCCAGGCGCTCACCCGCTTCGTTTTCCCGCGCCGCAAACATGGTCTGAACCAGAGTGAGCATCAGGTCAGGTTGATCGGGCAACACCTGATTGGCTGCTTCAAATGCCCGGATCGCGGCGGTAGTGTCGTTCCCCGCCAGGGCGATGTTGCCGGAGAAACGAAGCCCATCGAACGATCGCGGATCCTGCTTCAACAAGCGCGCCGGTGATGGCTTTAAGATCGGCGAGGTATGGACGTCCACCGGCTGGATTTATGAGATAGAACGCGAGATCCAGATCGCCGAGCTGAACGACCGCGTCCTGATTGGCGGGATCCAACTCCATGGCGCGGCTGAAATCCTTGCGTGCCTCGGGCAATCCGCCCAGCTTGGTATTGACCACACCCAGGCGATACCAGGCGTCCGGAGAGCGCAGGTCTTTGGTGAGCGCGCGTCGATAGAGGATGGACGCTTCCTTGTACTTGCCCTCCGAGAAATACTTGTTTCCCCGGTCGACATACTTGCGGCTGACCACCCTGGGATCGCTGTTGCAGGCGGCGACCAGCGCCAGCAGCGGGGCTAAGAGGCACCAGATGGTTTTCAAACAGGCAAGTGCGGCAAAATGGCGAAAACTCTCAAGCCGCGTCCTAGCGCAGAGCGGCTTGTAAGGTGCCCGTTTGCCGTAGCAAGTCCAGGCGAGCGTTCTCAACCAGATGCTGGGCATCGTAGAAGACGATCCACTTCTCCTGCTCGACGAACCGCGCATCGTCCACTTGTTGCTGGGTGGCGCGGCCTTCGCCCAGTTGAGCCAGCAGCAGCGAAACCTGATCGCGGGCGTAATCCAGGTCCAGCCGGGCCACCTCTTGTGCCGAGGCGGCCTTCTTGAGCTCTCCATAACTCTTCCCGGTGTCGAGCTGGATTCGATTGCGCGTCTGGCCCAATTGCGTTCGCAGCTCCAGAACGTCGGTTTGGGCCGCCGCAGCCAGTCCCTTGCTGGCCGAGCCGGTCATCAGCGGAATCTGGATGGATACGCCCAGTTCGCCGTTATTGCGCTGGAAATGAGCGAAAAACTGCTGATAGTCGGTTTTGGCGAACAGGGCGTATTGGGCCACCAGGTTAACCACCGGCAGGCGCGCGGCCTCGGCCTCTTTCACTTCGAAACCTTTGGCCTGGAGCTGCGACTCCAGCTTGCGAATGTCCCGGCTATTCTGCAACGCGAGCTCGGTGGCGGCTTCCTGGGTGGCTGGCACAGCGAACGCCGCGCGCTCTTCCTCCCTGGGCTGGACGCGGTCGGCAGCCGAATAGCCGAGCACCACGGCGAGCGAGGCCTCCGCGTAGTCCAGATCGCCGCTCATGGCGTCGAAACGCTGGCTGGCGCGCGCCAGATCCACTGCCACTCGCCGGTTCTCGATGGGAAGCTTGCGGCCCTCCTCTACCTGTACCCCAACCGTGGCGCTGACGCGCTTTAGGCTCTCTACTTCAAGCTGGAGGGATTGCGTGCTGCGGGCCATCTGCTCGGCGTCGAGAAACAACGTGGCGGTCTGATAGGCGATCTGATCGTTCTTCGATTGCGTGTCCAGCGCCGCGCCGCGAGCCGTTTCGCGCACGCGCGCCAGTTCGTAGCTCTTGGCACGGTTGAAGAGCGCCATATCGGTGCGGGCTTGAATGATGGAGGGCGCCGCTCCTTCGATGCTGCTGGGGTAGCCCCAGACCTTCGCGAGCCCACTACCAGCGTAGACCTTCGGAACGAAGGGATCCTTGGCAACACGGATGGCAGCCTGCGCCTTTTGCTCTTCCAGGCGCGACAGCATCAGGTCGGGGTTCTCTTTCAGCGCCAGATCCACGGCTTGCCGTAACGTGAGCGGATGCACCTCGGCGAATGCCGCGGCCGATGCGAGACAAAAAATCAGAGTGTGTTTCAGCACTCTCTTAGCGTACCCGAGCCCGGAACGTGGGGTGACGCGAGTGGGATATACTACGGCCAAATCCGCTTGAAGCGGAATCACGACAATAGATGGAACGGGGACAACATGCAGATCGATCAAGGGAAACTGGAACAATTCTTAGGGCAAGTAGTAGGTGAGCTCGGTGCGGCCATGAACGCTGCTCTGGTGCTGATCGGCGAGAAGCTGGGGTTGTATAAAGCGATGGCCGGCGCCGGACCGATGACCCCTGCCGATCTCGCCAAGAAGACCAACACCGACGAACGCTACGTGCGCGAATGGCTTTCGGCCCAGGCGGCTGGAGGTTACGTCACATACGATCCAGCCAAGCAGGCCTTTGAGCTGCCCAACGAGCAGGCCTTCGCGCTGGCGATGGAGGACAGCCCGGCGTATCTTCCGGGCGCTTTCCACATTGTGAGCGCCATCATCAAGGACGAGCCGAAGCTGGTGGAAGCGTTCCGCACCGGCGATGGCGTGGGTTGGGATGAACACGATGTGTCGCTTTTCGAAGGTACGGAGAAATTCTTCCGTCCGAACTATGCGGCCAATCTGGTCAGTTCCTGGATTCCATCGCTAGCCGGCATCGAGGAGAAGCTGAAACGCGGCGCGCGGGTGGCGGACGTGGGCTGCGGCCATGGTGCTTCCACCATTCTGATGGCGCAGGCGTATCCCAACTCGCAATTCGTCGGATTCGACTATCACGGTCCTTCGGTGGGTTGGGCGCGGCGCGCGGCAGCCAAGGCCGGAGCGAACGAACGCCACTTTCGAGGTGGCCAAGGCCAAGGATTTCCACGGCGCGAAGTACGATCTGGTGGCCTTCTTCGATTGCCTGCACGACATGGGAGATCCGGTGGGCGCAGCGAAACATGTGCACGAGATGCTGAATCCCGATGGAACGTGGATGATTGTGGAGCCGTTCGCGAACGATAAGCTCGAAGAAAACCTCAATCCGGCCGGGCGGCTGTTCTATTCGGCGTCCACGATGATTTGTACTCCGGCATCGCGGGCGCAGGAAGTGGGGTTGTGTTTAGGCGCGCAAGCCGGCGAAGCGCGCATGCGCAAGGTTGTGATGGATGGGGGCTTCACCAAGTTCCGGCGGGCGACGGAGACGCCGTTCAATCTGGTGTACGAAGCCAAGACTTGAACCTGGAACGGACGGTGTGCGTATCCTGAGTTGATGACGCGGCGTTGGGCCTACTGGAGCTTTGGTGCGCTAGCCGCCATCGCGATTGTGCTTTGCGGCATCGGAGGCGTCGTGATGTGCGAGATGGCGTTGCATCCGCCCCGCCGCCCGGTCCTTCCGAACCCCAGTGCGCGGACCATCCAACTGACGGCCCGCGATGGCGCGTTGCTGCGGGCCTGGCTGTTTGTTCCAGGGAAATCCAACGGCGGCGCCGTTTTGGTCCTGCATGGCATCTCCGACTCTCGCGGCAGCGAAGTCGGGTTTGCCCGCATGTTTCTCGATCGCGGGTACACGGTGCTGGCCCCGGACAGCCGGGCGCAAGGCGAAAGCGGCGGAGAATTTGAGACCTACGGGCTGCTGGAAGCCGACGATCTGCATCGGTGGGTTTCGTGGCTGATCCAAGACCAGCACCCGCGCAGGCTGTACGGTCTGGGTGAGTCGCTCGGCGGAGCGATCCTGATCCAGTCGCTCGCGGTCGAGCCCCGGTTCAGCGCCATTGTTGCGGAGTGCTCATTCTCCAGTCTGGGTCGTATGGCTCGAGACCGGGTTGCCGAGAAGCTCCCGTTTCCGCAGAAAGTCGGCAGACTGCTAGGGGCGCCCGTGGTGTGGACGGCATTCTTTTATGCGCGTCGGCGCTATGGTTTAGATTTTCGCGCGGCGTCCCCCGAGGCCGCGATCGCTCAATCAATTACGCCGGTGCTATTGATCCACGGTCTGAAAGACATGAAGACTCCGCCGAGGCATTCGAAAATCCTGGCAGCGGCAAATCGAAAATGTGCGACTTTGTGGCTGGTGCCGGAAGCGGGGCACACTGGGGCGTACGGCGCCGCGCCGACTGAGTTTGAGAATCGAGTCTTGGGTTTCTTTGAGGCCTACCAGAACTTGCCGCCGGGCATCCAGTTGCGCGAAAAATAGTCGCCCAAGGTCAGCGCCAGCAAAATCGCCATCCAGAAAAATCCCGCGAAGACAAACAGCTTCGTCAGCGGATTGTCGGTCCTGACGTGCATGAAGAACCAAATAACCAGGGTCATCTTGAACGCGGCGATCCCGAGTGCCACTACGACGTTGAGCGGGCCGAGATCGATCGTCGAGACGTAAAATGTGACAAAAGTCAGGATGGTCAGCGTGAGCCAGATGAGAACGTAAGTGCGAACTGGAGTGACGGGATGCATGTTATATGAGGCTCTTGGTGTGTCCAATCAGGTACAGCAGGGGGAACAGGAAGATCCACACGATATCGACGAAGTGCCAATACAGGCCGGATACTTCTACCGGCGTGTAATAGTTAGGACCGAACGCTCCCTTGCGCGCCATCATCAAAATGGTCGTCATGATTCCCAGGCCCACGATCATGTGAACGGCGTGGAACCCGGTCATGAAAAAGTAAAAGCAAAACAGTATCTGCGCCTGATGCGCGTACTGCGGCGGAGCAAGCGGCCCATCCCACACCCAGTGGCCGGGGAAGAGAGGAACTTTGCCGTCCACCCAATGTTCGTGATACTCGAAGCCCTTGATCACCAGGAAGGCAGTACCGAAAATCATGGTCAGCACCAGCATCAGTTGCAGAACCTTTTGCTGGCCCAGATGCGCGGCGCGAACCGCCAGCGCCATAGTCAAGCTGCTCACAATCAGCACGGCGGTGTTGGCCGCACCGAACGCCGGATTCATGAAATTGCTGGTAGCCGCGAAGGCCTCCGGGTACATGCTGCGGTACACGGTGTAGGCGCCGAACATGCCGCCGAAGAACATGATTTCAGTCAGCAGGAACACCCACATCCCAAACGTGGCCGAGTCAAACTGCTGCCCCATGTCATCGAAGTGATGACGTAATTGCGGCGGATGCTCGGTGGAATGTCCGCTTGCTACCGCATGCGTATCAGCCAACGTGCGCCTCCTCGTGATATGCGTAGGCTTCTTCGGTTACGATCGGGGTCTCGTCGAAATTGAAGGTCGTAGGCGGCGATTGCGTAGTCCACTCCAGCCCCTTTGCACCATAAGGATTGTTACCCGCCGGCTTTCCATAGCGCAGCGACCACAGCAGATAGATCAGCGGAATCAGGAACCCGAGTCCCAGGATGGATGCGCCCGCCGTCGACATGACGTTGAGCACTTGGAACTCCGGCGCATACGCGTGATAGCGGCGCGGCTGTCCAAGATAGCCCAGAATGAACTGCGGGAAAAAAGGTGACGTTAAAACCGACGAACACCAGCAGGGCGGAGAACTTACCCCAGCCTTCCGGGTACATTTTGCCGGTGATCTTGGGCCACCAGAAATGCAGCGCACCCAGGTAGGCCACCACCATGCCGCCCACCATCACATAGTGGAAGTGTGCCACTACGAAGTAGGTATCGGTGAGGTGGACGTCCATGCCGAGCGTCCCCAGGAACAGGCCGGTCAAACCGCCGATGGTGAAGAGGCCAATGAAGCCGAAGGCATACAGCATCGGCGTTTCGTAGCTGATGGACCCACGGAACATGGTCGCCGTCCAATTGAAAACCTTGATGGCGGAAGGAACCGCGACAAACATCGTCAGCAGCGAAAAGTACAGGCCCGCGTACATCGACATGCCGGTAACGAACATGTGATGGCCCCACACCAGGAATCCGATGATCGCGATGCCCAGGCTGGATCCGGCGATAAACGAATACCCGAAGACGCCCTTGCGCGAGAAGCAGGTTACCAATTCGCTGATCACGCCCATGCCCGGCAGAATCATGATGTAAACCGCCGGATGGGAATAGAACCAGAACATGTGCTGGAACAAGATGGGATCGCCGCCAATGGCGGGATCGAAGATACCGATGTGGAAAGCCCGTTCCAACCCGACCAGCGCTAGCGTGATGGCCACCACCGGCGTGCCCAGTACCTGAATCAGCGCAGTGGCGTAATTGGCCCAAACAAACAGCGGCAACCGGCCCCAGGTCATACCCGGCGCACGCATTTTGTGAACAGTAACGATGAAGTTGAGCCCCGTCAGAATCGACGAGAAGCCCGCGATGAAAACTCCCGTCGCAGCAGTGATAACGAAGGTATTCGAATAGGTGGTGCTGAAGGGAGTGTAGAAGGTCCAGCCAGTGTCTACTCCGCCCATCACGATGGCTGCCAGCGCGAACAACGCGCCGACGATGTAAATGTACCAGCTCAGCAGGTTAATGCGCGGAAATGCCAGATCCTTGGCGCCGATCATCATAGGAACCAGGAAATTGCCGAACGTCGCTGGGATGGAAGGGATCAGGAAGAAGAAGATCATCGTCACGCCGTGCATGGTGAAGATCTTGTTGTAGGTGTCGGAGTTCACCAGATCGCCTTGGGGAGTCAGCAATTCCAGGCGGATCAGCATGGCGAACACGCCGCCCAGGGCGAACATCACGCTGATGGAGATCAGATAGAGCACGGCGATGCGCTTGTGGTCAGTCGTCAACAACCACGACTTCCAGCCATACTCGGCGTTCAAATAATTCGGGGTTTCGGTAGTTTGAGGATCTTGTAAAACTGTACTCATTGTTTACCGCCAGTCTGCTGCGTCAAGGCCGCCGTGGGCGCGCCCGGCGCGTTGGTGATTCCGAGCGACTTGATGTATACGATTAATTGCAGAATACCCTCTTCGCTGATCTGGCCCTGGAAACTCGGCATGACATCCGCATGGTAGCCGGCCACGATCTTGGCGTTGGGATTCAGAATCGACTCGCGAACGTAGGCTTCGTCCACCACCGCCGTTTTTCCGTCCGTCAGTTGTACGTGTGACCCATACACGCCCCGCATGATCGGGCCGCGGCCCTGGCGGTCCAGCAAGTGGCAGCTGGAACAACCCAACTGTTCGAACAGGCGTTCGCCCTGTTGCGACATGTTGCCTCCCGATCCGGCGCCGCTGAGCCAGTTTTCATAATCCGACGGAGTCATCACGGTCACCCATCCAACCATTCCAGAATGTTCGGTTCCACAGTACTCGGCGCAGAACAGATGATAGCGGCCAGGCTTGGTGGCGGTGAACCACATGGTGTCATAATGTCCCGGCACCACATCGTGCTTAATGCGTAACGCCGGAATGAAGAAGCTGTGGATCACATCTTCCGAAGCCAGGGTGATCTTGACCGGCCGGCCAGTGGGAACATGTAGTTCGTTAATCTCGCGCTGGCCTCCCGGATACTGGATCTTCCACATCCATTGTTTGCCCACCGAGTAAACATCCATCGAGTCGGGAGGGGGAGTGGCGTTCAGGAAGAAAATCTTGGCGCCCCACCAGAAGAAGGTGAGCATTACCAAGAACGGAAGGATGGACCACGCGATTTCCAGGCGCAGCGAGCCATGAATAGGCTCTGGAACTTCAGCGCCGCGGCGGCGATACTTGATCGCGAAAACAAAGATCGTGCCGAAGATGATCACCGACATCACGACGCTCACTACGGTCAAGTAGATGTACAACCAATCGATCTCGGTGGCGATCGCCGAAGCGGCTTCGGGCCAAAGTGGTAGCTGCATAGCCTAGGCTGACCTCCCGGCGGCGCCGTGCCGTTCGCGGCGGATCATGATGAAGACGAACGCTCCCAGGGCCAGGACTGTTGCTGTTCCCAGCGCTCGGGTGATCTGAGTGATGACCATGCCATATTTTCCGGTTGTTGGATCGTAGTGATAGCAGAACAGCAGAAGCTGGTCGGCCGGCGTGCCGATCTTGTTGTCGGAAGCCTCCACCAGGCCCAGGCGAAAATCACGGGGCTTGTATTGGATCCCGTAGAAGTAGCGCGCGATCTTGCCTTCCGGCGTCAGAACCATAATGCCGCTGGCGTGTGCGAACTGCTTGGCGATCGGATCGTAGTTGTAATGGAATCCAACGGTGTTGGCGAGCTTCTTGATCGCATCCTCATTGCCGGTCAGGAAATGCCAACCTTCCTTCGCACCCGTCCGCTGATACTTTTCGATGTAGTTGGCCTTCTTCGCGTCGGCGAGCTGCCAGCTCTCCTTGGGATTGAAGCTGACCGTGACCACCTGATAATCGGAGCCGACGTTCAGCGAGATTTGTTCCATGGCGTGCGACAGGCCGTTCAGCACCAGATCGCACAGGCCGGGGCATTCGTAGTACACCAGCGCTAGCACTACCGGCTTGCCGCGGAAATATTGGCCGAGGCGTACGGTTTGGCCGGTTTCGTCCTTGAAGGTGAGCTCCAGCGGAATCTGCGCGTTCAGGTTTTGATCGATGCCGACGCCTTGCACGGCCATCGGTAGCGCTGCTGCCGGAATGCCCGCCTGCTGCGCCGGTGAGACGCATGCGCAGGCAGTGGCGATCAAGCCGGCGATCCAGAACTTGTTACTTCGCATTACTACTTCCTTGCTTGGCTGCGGCGGGCGCTTTTTTGCCGGCCATAATGTCGTCCAGATAGTTGTGCGATGGCAGGCCCTTGGCGGCCAGCAGGTCGATGGCGCGGTCAATCGGCACGCGCACCGTCCCGGCCTTTTGATCCACCCACGCATAGCTATTCAAAATATGATCTTCCTGCACGCGCAAGCGCTGCAGTTCCTCATAGGGCGCAACTTCAATGCGCGGCGCGGGTGGAATCACGGGCTGGAACTGCTTCGCTGCTTCGCCGGTGCGATCCACGTCGTAGAAATAGCGGAATATCCCGACTACCAATAAGCAGATCAAGAACGTGGAAACCGCCAAAAAACCCAGCGACACGACGATGAGCCGTACGCTGACTTCGCTTTGCTCGTGGCCGGCTCCGTTCGGGCTGTGATGTACGGTATGTTCCATGTTAGTGTCCGTGCCCGTGAGCTTTGGCAAGCAGAGAATATGTGTCGCGCGGATCGTGCGATGCCAGCAGCGGCCGCGACTTCAGGTTGCGGATGAAAAATGCCAGCCAGATCCCGCTCAAGCCGATGAGGGCGACAATGTCAGTCCAATAAACTTCCAGTCCCCGTTGGCGCCACGCCGGTGCAACGATCCAAAATACATCCAAGGCCCGCATGAGGATAATCCAGACCGCGAGCGCGCGTAGCCGGCTGGGGTTCTTCTTGACGAACCGCAGCAATAGCAAGAAGAAGGGCACGAAGAAGTGGAAAATCGAAATAGTCCACGCGATGTAGCCCCATCCTCCGCTGAAGCGACGAACGTACCACGGGATTTCATCGGGTAGATTCTCAGCCCAGATGATCAGGAACTGCGCGAACGACATGTAGGCCCATAGCATGGTGAAGGCCAGCATGAGATTGCCGAGGTCGTGATAATGCTGCCGCGTCAGGAAACTGGCGAAGGGCTCGCGCTTCGACAACAGCACCAGCACCGCGACCAGGAACGAAAACGTCAGCAGCACCTGGCCGACGGTGAACATCCAGCCATAAATCGTGGAGTACCAGTCGGGTTCCAGCGACATGATCCAGTCGATGAAAGCCAATGTGGTGGTGAGCACGAAGACCAGCAACGCCGGAGCGCTGCGCGTCTTGATGCGTTTGAAAAGCGCCGGATCGCCGGTGCGGTCATGCTCGTTGGCCATGCCCAGAATGCGATAACCGGAGAATCCCCAGATCGCGAAATAGATCACGGTCCGAATGATGAACCAGGTGGGGTTCAGGTAGGCGGCTTTGTGGCCGGTTGCGAAATGTTCGGCCCGAAAGCCCGCGTCCGTCCACTTGTACAGCGTGCCAAGCACGAAGAAGAGCGGGACGGCGAACAGCGCAATCAGTGGCAGCGTTTTGAGGCCGGCTTCCACCAGGCGGCGAACCGCCACGCCCCAATTCCCGCCGACTACGTTGTGTAGGAAAAAGACGCCCAGGCAGCCTAGAGTAAGGCCCGCGCAGAAGATAAATGCAAACAGATACGACTGCCAGAAATGCGCAGAATTTTGGAAAAGTCCAACCAAGCTAACGAGAAGCGCGACCAGGCCAACGAACAAAACGTTGCGCTGGACGCGATCCATCTGTGAGCCAAGAGTCCCGCTCGGTGTCACTGGTTTCCTCCTGGGGCGGCTGTTCCGGGTCCAATTCCGCGCGGCGGAGGCTCCACGGTCAAACTCTGGCGTTGATCGGCAGGCACTTCGGACACGTTCGCCGATTCGCTCAGCTGTAGCGCCCGAATATAGGCGATCAAGCGCCAGCGGTCATCTGGTTGGATGCGCGAGGCGTAGCTCGGCATGGCGCCAAATCCGTTGCTAATCACGTCGAAATAATGCCCTACCGGGGCCCGCTCCAGTTTATCGGTGTAAAAGGACGCCGCCTGCCGGAAGCCGCGCAACACCACCATGCCATTGCCGTCGCCTACACGGCTGTGGCACGGCGTACAGTAGATGTTGAAACGGGTCTGCCCTCGCTCGATGTCGGCCTTGGCGATCGGGATCGGAAATTGATCGATCTCTGTACCGTCAATCTTCCCCGTGTAGCGCGCTTCGTCGATGCGCAAATACCCGCGCGCCACGGTTCCTTCCACCATCGGCCGGGCCGAGCGGTGATCGGCAAAGAAGTCGCTGTCGGCCAGCGGCTTGTAGCGCGGCTGATTGTGCATGTCCTGGCGGCAGGCCGCTAATGTCAGAAAGAGCATCGCTCCCGCGCTCACGAAGAGTTTGTGCCTCACGCTATTTCTCAACGTCGGCCACCTCTGCGGGGTTAAGTTGTTCCAAAAACGCCTTGGTTTTCACCTTGTCGAATTTCGGATCGGTCGCCTCAATGCACAAGAAGAACCGGTCAATGGAGGCTCGCTTGGCAAAACTCTCCACATTGAACACCGGATGATAGGGCATGGGCAACTTGTTGAGGGCCAGCATCCCGATCACGGCGCTGAGCGCGGCTAGACAGCACGGTACATTCAAACGTCACTGGAATATAAGCCGGCCAGCTATTCATGGGACGTCCAGCGACGTTGTGCGGATATGCGATTACCGAGATCCAGTAAAACAGCGAAAAACCGCCTGCCGCCCCGCATAGTCCCATGAAGAGCACGATCGGCGCCACCCAATTCCGGCGGAAGCCGACTGCTTCGGCCAAGCCGTCGATGGGCATCGGCGTATAGGCGTCCATGTTGCGATAGCCCGCTGCATAGGCGCGATTGGCCGCATCGAGCAACTGCTCGGGGTCTTCAAACTGCGCCATCACTCCGTACGTTCCGTGTCTGTCTGCGAAAGTTTCGCTCATGCCTAGTCTCCGTGCGCCGGCGCGGGCGCTGGACCATCATCGGTGACATTGGGCGCCAGATGGTGCAGCACTTCGCGCACCTCGAAGATCGAGATGGACGGAAGCACGCGCACGAACAGGATCATCAGCACCAGGAAGAATCCGAGAGTTCCAACGTACACCGCCCAATCCCACTGCGTCGGATAATACATGCCCCACGAGGACGGCAGAAAGTCGCGAGCCAGGCTGGTCACGACGATAATGAAGCGCTCCAGCCACATGCCGATGTTCACCACGATCGACACGAAGAATAGCGCCGGAATGCTTTGGCGAACCTTCGCCGACCACAGCGACTGGGGAATCAGAATATTACAGAGAATCAGGCTCCAGAAGAAGTAGCGATACGGCCCGGTCGCGCGATTCATGTACATGAACATTTCGTGCGGGTTGCCGCTGTACCAGGACATGAACGCTTCCATGCAGTAGCCATAACCCACAATTAGCCCGGTACCGAGCATCAGTTTGGCCATGCAATCCAGGTGGCGCATGGTGATCAGGTCCTGCAGGTGAAACCATTTTCTGGCAGGGATCGCCAGTGTCACCACCATTGCGAATCCGGAATAAATTGCGCCGGCCACGAAGTAGGGCGGGAAGATGGTCGTATGCCAGCCGGGCAGCAGGCTGATTGCGAAATCGAAGCTCACCACGGTGTGAACCGAAACCACCAGAGGCGTCGCCAGGCCGCCTAATAAAAGGTAGGCCATCTGATAGCGGGCCCAATGTTTCGCCGATCCGCGCCAACCCATGGCCAACGCGCCGAAGATAAATTTCTGCCAGGCCTGTTTGGCGCGGTCGCGCATGCTCGCCAGATCGGGAACTAGACCGATGAACCAGAAAATCAGCGATACAGTTAAATACGTCGATACCGCGAACACGTCCCAAACCAGCGGGCTGCGCGGATTGGGCCACAGCCACATCGAATTGGGGTAGGGCATCAGCCAATAAGGAAGCCAGGGCCGCCCCAGGTGCAGGATGGGGAACATACCGGCTTGCGCCACCGCGAACAACGTCATCGCTTCTGAAAATCGATTGATCGACGTTCGCCAATCTTGCTTGAGCAGCAGTAGAATGGCCGAAATCAAGGTTCCGGCGTGGCCGATACCGATCCACCAGACGAAGTTAACGATCGCAAAGCCCCATGCGACCGGGACGATGATGCCCCAGACGCCGACACCCTTGTAGAACAGCCAGAATGCGCCGGCCAGCAGGCCTTGCATTGCGACAAACGCTAGAAAAAGGCTGATGAACCACGGCCTCGGGGTCGTTTCGATGGGCTTAAATACGACGCCGGCGATCTTGTCGGTGACGGTAGTGTAAGTGAATCCCGGCGCAATGATCTTATCCGGGCCGGGGTCGATCACTTTCGGTTCTAGTTCGTCGCTCTTCAAGCTGCTAGGCATTGCCGATCTCCGGGTTCGGATTGCGCAGGCGGCCTAGATAGGTGGTGCGAGGCCGCACGTTCAAATCTTCGAGCAAACTGTAGTTGCGCGCCTGGGCTTTGTTCTGCGCCACGCGGCTCTTGGGATCGTTGATGTCGCCGAAAACGATGGCTTGCGTCGGACAGGCCTGAGCGCAGGCCGGAGTGATTTCACCGTCCGCGATGCGCCGGTTCTGCTTCTCCGATTCAATCTTGGCCACATTGATGCGCTGGATGCAGTAGGTGCATTTTTCCATCACGCCGCGGCTGCGAACGGTCACGTTCGGATTGCGCGCGCCGTACAGACTTTGCGTGGTCGAAGTCCGAATACAGCATGAAATTGAAGCGCCGCACTTTATACGGACAGTTATTCGAACAGTAGCGCGTACCTACGCAGCGGTTATAAACCATCTGGTTGATGCCGTCGCCGCTATGCACCGTTGCCGCCACCGGACAAACCAATTCGCACGGCGCGTTTTCGCACTGCATGCACGGCACCGGCTGATAGTACAACTCGGGATTGTCCCAGTTGCCTTTGAAATAGCGGTCAACGCGCAGCCAGTTCATGTGGCGGCCGCGCGTCACTTCGATTTTGCCCACCACCGCGATGTTGTTCTCCGTCACGCAGGCCATCATGCAGGATCCGCAGCCGACGCAGGCGTTCAGATCGATGGTCATGCCCCACTTGTAGCCTTCGTAGCGGTAATCCGGATACAAAGTCAATTTGGGGGGAACGGGCTTGTCGTCTTCTTTTTGATCCACCCATTGGGGCGTCTTCTTGTATTCGTCGAGCGTGGCGATGCGAATCGGCTCGCCCTCTTCCATGGTTTGCGTGTGCTGGGTGGTGGCGAATCGAATAGCTTCCGCTCACCTTGTTCAACTCCAGGCCATAGCCGCCGTTCGGCTCGCCCGACGTACGCAGCAAGTACGCGTTGAACCCAACTTCGTTGCCGACGTGGCCGGCATAGGTGCGCCCGTACCCCAAATGCAGGGTCGCGGCATCGTTGGCATGGCCCGGCATGATCCACACCGGCCCGGTAAGGGTGCGGCCCTGGTACTTCAGCTCCGCCATGTCGCCGATGTTGAGATTTTTCGCCTGCGCAGTGGTGGGGCTAAGCCAAATCGCGTTGTCCCAGGTCATCTTGTTCTGGGGTTTGGGCAGCTCTTGCAGCCAGCCGTTGTTGGCGTACGATCCGTCCCAAATCGTCGGATCGGGCCGGAACATGATTTCAAAACCTTGCGTCGTCTTGGCCGGCGCCGCCGCAGGCATCTTTGCGGTGACATTGATCGCTGCTAGCGCCGTGTCGGGAACCACGCCATCGTGCAGTGACTTCTGCCAGAAGATATCGAAGTTGGCAACCTTGGCTTGGCTCTTCCAGTATTCCTGCACCAGCTCATGATCCGTTTTGTCGGGTTGGCCGGCTAAAGTCGCGATCACTTCCAAAGCCGTTTTGCCCCCGTACAGAGGAGCAATCAGAGGTTGGACGAAACTTACCGTGCCGTCGAACGCGCGAACGTCCCCCCAGGATTCCAGGAAGTGAGCTTCGGGAACCTGCCACAAGCATTGCTTGGCGGTCTCGTCAGGATAAAGCCCCAAGTACGCTCTCCAAGGCACTTTCGCCAATGCCGCCGTGAAATCCAAATCCGCCGGCGCGCTGTACACGGGATTGCCGCCGAGAATCAGCAGCGTGTCCACTTTACCCGCTCTCATGTCGGCAACCAGTTGTCGTAGCGACTCCGGCTGATCCGCCGGATTTGCTTCGATCGATTCCGTGTAGGTGACTGTCTTGCCAGTGTTGCCCAACGCCTGGTTCATGGCATGCGCCAGCGCATGCACTTCAGCCGATTGATAGTCGCCCGCAATTACCACGCAAGCGCCTTTGTGAGCCTGCAAATCCTTCGCGATAGGCGCTATTTCCTTGTATTTGCCGCTCGAAGTTCCGCCTGCTCCTAACGCAGCCGCCAGATCCCGCGCCCAGCCTTCCACTTCGCTGGCCCGCAGCACGAAATGATGATCCGCCATGCTGGCGGTTGGCGACGGAGAGGGTTCTACCACATATAAGCGATTGAGCGTTGTCTCGGCCGGCGGTTTCCCTTCCGCTTGTACTTGCGGCGGCAAATGCAGCGGTCCGCGATTGTCCGCTTGATATTGCGCCGATTGACTGGTGCGCGCCGGAATGGAGCCTGCCTGGTAGCCTTCCTGCCAGTCTTCCTTGGGTTGCGGCGTATGTGTGACGTTGCTCTGCACGCGGCGCTTGTCGGCAAACTGGCGGGAGAGCCGCAGATTGCCTGGGCCGCAGGCCAGGAAATCTGCGTCCAGCGATACGATTACGTCCGCCTGATCCAGATGATAGATGGTGTTAACCGGCCGGCCGAATGCCAGCATGGAACCTTTGTATGCGTTATGCCGCCCGCAGGCCTCATATTGATGCCATTTGGCGCCCGGCATCTCTTTCAAAATGCCGTTGATCCCGGCGATTAGCGTGGGCGATGTCACCGTCTCGGTTAGAATCCGCAAGCCCTCGCCCTTATTCACCAGGCTCTTCTCGCGCTGCGACGGCCATCTCGCCCTGGAACGCGATCCAACTGCTGATGAGGTTCTTTTTCGTGACGGCCTGCGCGCGATCCGGATCGTACATCGTCAGGATGGAAGCCTGCTGGAAATAGTCCGACGCGCCCAAGCTGCCGGGATGATCTGGATTGCCATCTACTTTGGTAGGCCGCCCCAGATGGCTGGTAGCGAGCAATCCCGTGCCAACTCCGCCCATCTGCATCGCGGTGGCGAAATACATGGGAACGCCCGGAATGAACTCTTCCGGCTGGCGCACATAGGGAACGATGATTTCCTTGGGCTGCTTGGTGCACGCAGTTACGCCCGCCATCGCCAGCGACGCGGCAGCCAGCTTCAGAAAATTGCGGCGGTGGGCCGGATCCAGCCAGTTCGGCGTCCGGTCGGCGAGTTCATCGTCGACGAAAGCCTGGAACTCTTTCGTCTCCGCCAGCTCTTCAAGGCTCTTCCAGTACAAAGGTCCCTGGGCTGATTCCAGCCGAGCCCGAATCTTATTTAGGTCAAGGGCGGGTTTGTCCGTCATTGGTGGCAATTCATCATCGGTGGCAAGTGTAGCAATCCGTCAGACTTTGGATGTGATTTTCCTCGACCAGCTTGCGGCCGAGCTCTTCTTGATTAGCCGGCGCTTCATAGGCCATGTTGAACACCTGATCGCGCGGGCGCACATACTTCTCGGGGTTGCGGTGACAGTTCACGCACCAATTCATGTACAGCGTGTTTTCCTTGTACATGAGCGGCATCTGGTCCACGCGCCCGTGGCAGGTGGCGCATCCAACGCCCTTGTTGATGTGGATGCTGTGGTTGAAATACACGAAATCGGGAAGATCGTGGACACGGGTCCATTGCAGCGATTCGCCCGTACGATAGCTGGCGCGCACCGGCTCCAGGATCTCGGCGTTCGACCAGATCTGCGAGTGGCAGCTCATGCAAATCTCAGTCGCTGGCAAACCCGCGAACGAAGACGTCTCCACCGAAGTGTGGCAGTAGCGGCAATCGATGCCGTCGTCGGCCACGTGATGCTTATGGCTGAAGGGAACGGGCTGCTCTTTAACTACTTTGACGTCCGTGATGTAGCTGCCACGGTCCATCGCATAGGCAAAGGCAAGCAACCCCCCTGCCCCAATGACAGCGGCGGCAAGGCTAATTTTAGATATACTATTGGCACTGCGGTGGAAGAGCTGAGCCATCCAGTTTTCGAGTCCTGTTGACCCACTATGCTACACCGAATTGCGCTGGGATTGCAAAAAATATTATCAGGCGAGTTTGAATGTAATGCAGATTACTATCGAAGGGGCTTGTTCGATCAGGCTGCGAAGCGTTTCCCGACCGCGCGACGGGCTCGCAGCAAGCGGATGCGGACAGCAGTTTCGGTCCATCCGTGCGCTTTTGCGATTTCCTGCACCTTATAACCTTCCAGATAGTGCCGTTGCAGCACCAACCGGTCGTTCTTCTTGCAGGTTTGCAGCATCCGCCGAACATCGATTGCGGCCAAGTTCACCTTGGCAGGCGTGGAGAGTTCGGGAAGCGGTTGCAAGAATGGCTCGCGGCGCATGAAGCTGCGATGGATGTTCAGCGCGATGCTGTTCATCCACGTGAGCACCATGTTGGAATCGCGCAATTGGGCGAGCCGCTCCCAGCCCTTCACCCATGCGGCCTGGGCAGTCTCTTGCGCGCCGTCGTAGGTGAGACCGCGCGACACTAGAAAGCGGACCGTCAGGCTGTAGCCTTTTTTGTATGCGTTGCCGTATTCTTCACATGTCATCTCGAGCTCAGCTCCCTGGGATGAATTTAAGCCCCTTAGGACTTTCGTTACACCTAATTTGCAGTTGGAGTACCAGTGTGGGTGCGGAGCGATAACTATAATAGAATCAGATTATTATAAGCAACGCATGGAGTTATCCGCGAGGTGTAACAACCAAGCAAGAATTTCTGAAGATACTGAGAACGGGCAAAATTTGCCGGGTACGGCCTGAATCTGAGCCTTAGGTTTCCCGCTGAATTTGGAAGAACATAAGGTCTTCATCCACCACGAGATCGCCGATTTTCAGCGCCGCCGGTTCATGCCCGAAGACCGTGAAACCGAGCGAAGCATAGAGCTTCTTGGCGGCAGTTTGCCGATCGCTCACCGTCAGGATGATTTGTTCCAGCCCGGCGATGGTTCGAGCGCGCGATAACACTTCATCCATCAAACGACGGGCGATGCGACGGCCGCGATGTTCCTTTTGCACGAAAACTCCCCAGATTCGGGCTTTGTGCCGCTGCTTGTGGCGTGTCTCGCGGTAGAATCCGACCGTTCCAACCAGCTTCCCCGCAGCGAAGGCGCCCACCACGAAGTTCTCGTTGATGGAGGTAGATAGTCTTTGGGCGAAGACGTCGAGCGACGTGGCGCGATGTTCCTCCGCGGATTCGCCGAAGGCGCCGGGTTCAGTTTCGAGAGCCTCCAGACGCAGGCGCCAGAACGCCTCGGCGTCTTGCGCCCCGAGGGTCCGAATCTCTATATTCATCTTGAGGCCAGTGTAGCTTGTGATTCCCTCTTGCACGCGTTCCACCGTGGCCGTTTTCAGCTTGGCCGCGGGCATTGCCTGCTCCGCGTTCTCTCAGGCGCCTAGTCCTCCAGATTCCGATCTGCAGCAGAAGATTCTGGCCGACGCAACCGACTACGCCATCAATCACGAACGAAATCTCCCGGATTTCATCTGCACGCAAACTACGCGGCGCTTCGTGGACTACACCGGCCGCCGGGAATGGCATCCCGTCGACATCATCGTAGAGCGGCTCACCTATTTCGAACATCACGAGGACTACCGGGTGCTGGAGATCAATGGCGTGCGTTCCGGCCTCGCTCACGATAAGTTGGGAGGCGCCTCTTCGTCGGGCGAATTCGGTTCGGTGATGAAAGGGATTTTTGCGCCGATCTCCGCGGCTGAGTTTCACTGGCAAACCTCGTTTACTCTGCGTGGCCAAAAGATGTATGTGTACGCCTACCAGGTGACGGCTGCTCATTCGGACTACCACATTGTGGTTCCGGGCCAATCGGATCTAGTGACCGCCTACCATGGGCTGATCTTTGTCGACGACCGCAAACATTATGTGCACCGGATCACCTTGAATGCCGATGGAATTCCGCCCGCCTATCCGGTCCAGGATGTAAGTCTCATGCTGGACTACGACTTCGTGAAAATCGGCGACGCCAATTATCTTTTGCCGCTGAACTTCGAGTTGCGCTCACGCCAGGGCAAAACGCTGATCAAGAACGATGTGGACTACGACAGCTACAGCAAGTTCACTGCGGATTCGAGTGTTCAATTTAAATGAACGCGGTGGTTTTGATTCCCGAAATGTCGAAGCGCTTGCGGCAGCGCATGTTTTTGCACATCATCTTGTCGTCCAACAGAACCATGTAGCTCGCGGCCTTGGCGAACTTCGCCCGGTCGCGTTCATCGGCATTGCCCGGCAGCCGGTCAACTTTGGTTCGCACCAGCCAGCGCAGTTCATAAGGCTCTGAGCCGCGGCAGAAGGGGCAGGTCAAGTTCGCAGGCTTCTTGGTCTCGGATTCTCGGTAGAAAGCGCGTTCGTCCATGATTTGTTCCGATCCTATCCTATCTGAACCGCGCACGTGAGAAATTGACCGCTTCCTGTGGTAGCGGCTCAGTCAAGATCGATACCGAGCCGTGACCAAAGGGAGCGGTAGATCTATGATCGAATGATGAAGATCGCGCTCGACGCGACTCCGTTAACTGTTCCTAGCGGCGGAGTGCGCCGCTATACGGAGGAGTTAAGCCGGGCTTTGGCCCAAGCATTTCCCGGAAGACCAGTTCTGGCTGCTATCCGACCAACGGTTCGGTGCGCCGTTCTTGCTTCCCAATATTAAAATCGGCCCAGGACCTCGCAACATGTTGGCGCGGCGGTGGTGGTCGTGGGGATTGCAGGGCGAGATTTCACGCTTGGGCATCGACGTTTTCCACGGCACTGACTTCGCGGTACCGTATCTCCCGTTGGGCCCGAGCGTTATGACCTTGCACGATCTTTCGCCATGGATGGATCCGTCCTGGCACGCCGAATCGGACCGTGTGCGCCGGCGGACTCCCATGCTACTGCGCTTGGGCTTGGCCACCATGATCATCACCCAGTCGGAAGCTGTAAAACGGCAGGCTATCGAGCGCTTTCGCCTGCCCGCCGATCGCGTGGCAGTGGTGCCACTGGCCGCCAATCCGACGTTTCATCCTACGCCCGCGCCGGCGGCCGATCCGCCCTATCTTTTGTATGTGGGTACGCTGGAACCGAGAAAAAACGTCGAGCTGGTGCTTGATCTATGGCGTGAGCTGCGCCGCGAACACCCCATTCAACTCATTTTGGCCGGCCGCCGCCGCGCCGATTTTCGCGAAATCCCCTCGGAGCCGGGCCTGCTCCTCATGGGCCTCACGCACGAGGAAGAATTACCTCGCCTCTACTCGAACGCCGTCGCATGCCTCTACCCGTCTTACTATGAAGGCTTTGGCCTGCCAGTACTCGAAGCCATGCAGTGCGGAGCGGTCATGATCGCGTCCAGCGATCCGTCGATTTTGGAAGTTGCCGCCGACGGTGCGATCCTGCTAGACATCAAGAATCGCGCGGAGTGGCTTCGAGCGCTCAGGCACGCTATCACACAGCCCCAAGAAATGAACGCCTGGCGCGAGCGTGCCGTCGCTCGATCCACCGAATTCTCCTGGACCAAAACCGCTCATCTGACGAAAGCCGTATATGAACAGGCCATCCAGCGCTTCCGGAAATAGGCCCCGGGCGTTGTTCCTGGCCGCCGAGGCGCCCTATCCGACGATCGGGGGCGGCGCCATTCGCACTGCCTCGCTGCTGGAATACCTCGCCAGGAATTACTCGGTCCACGCCATTGTCTTTCGTGAGCCTGGAGCGCCGGATCCCGCGCAAGCGATTCCGCCTGGCCGCCTGGATCGTCTGCACGTTGTCGATCTGCCGTTTCATTCCAAACGTCCTCTCGCGCGCCTCCTGCGCAATGCCGCCCGTCTGGCTCGCAGCCGACCGCCGCTCCTCGACCGCTTCTCGGGATTCGAATCGGTCATGGCAGGGTTTATCTCAGGCCAGCAGTATGACGTGGCTCTCATCGAGCACTTCTGGAACGCTTCGTATGCTAGGGTTGCTGCGAGCCAGCGCGAAACGCTGTTTCTTGGATCTTCATAACGTCGATTCCGCATGGCATCACAGCATGGCCCAATCCGAGCATGGTGTCATCCGCATTCGGACATCGCCGATTCGCCCGGTACGCGACGGCAATTCGAGCGTCAGTGGCTGCCGCACTTTGACGATATCCTGACCACGTCTGCAAGCGACGCCGCTCGGTGCAGCCATCGCGCCAGAAGCCAGGGTCTCCGTCTATCCCAACGCCCTGCCTTATGTGGCGCCGCCGCCCCGGGCCGAACGGCAGGAGGTGATCTTCAGCGGCAATCTTGAGTACGCGCCCAACATCCAAGCGGTTCATTTTTTTCACGACAAGATCTGGCCTGCGCTCCAATCGCGCTGGCCTCAGTTGCGATGGCGGATTCTGAGCAAGAACCCGGACCCGTTCCGCGATTTAGCGGCGCGCGATTCGAGCATAGTATTAACGGGTTTCGTGGAGGACTCCATCGCCGTCCTGGCCCAGTCGCAAGTGGCCGTGGTGCCCGTGCTGTCCGGCAGTGGAACCCGAATCAAAATCCTAGAGGCGTGGGCTGCGCGAACACCCGTGGTGTCCACCAGCATCGGGGCTGAAGGATTAGAGTGCCGCGACCGCGAGCACCTGCTGCTCGCCGACAATACTGAACGTTTTACCGCCGCGGTTTCCGAACTTCTTGCGCTCCCTGACGATCGCGCTCGCATTGGCGCCGCCGGAAGGCGCCTCTATGAAGAGCAATACACTTGGCAAGCCGCTTGGAAAACTTTGGACACTTTTCTGCACGCTGGCGTCTAACGGTAACAACGTTCTCGCGCGATAAGCAAAGCATCCCTTTGTTCGATGGAACACATCTGAATTGCTGGAGGCCTGTAAAGGTTTTGTGAAAGGCCCGTTGAGGAGGCGAAACGCTCTATACTGGAGAAGGTGATGCGCTTTTCGGTAGATGCACATGCGGTCGGCCAACACTTAACGGGAAACGAAACATACATTAGGAATCTAATGAATTGTTTCGCCGCATTGGATCACGAAGCGGATTTCATAGCTTACCTCTCGCGCCGGGACGCTTTCCATGAAGTGCCCGATCGATTTCAGAAGAACGTGTCGCGATCAACCCGTATGTCCGCCTAGGGCTACGATCTACCAAGACGTGTGGCTGAAGACCGGCCGAATCTTCTGCACGTGCAATATACCGCTCCCATTCGGTGTTCAGCGCCGATTGTCGTGAGCGTTCATGACGTCAGTTTTCTAGAACGTCCCGAGTACTTCACCGCGTTCCGCGCGCTGCAATTGCGTCTGACGGTGCGGCGCACGGTGAAGTCCGCCGCCTGCGTACTCACCCCCAGCGAATTCTCCCAGCGGCGAATTCTGGAAGCCTACCAGCTCGACGAACGAAAAGTGGTGGTGCTGCCGAATGGCGTCAGTTCAGCTTTCCATCCCGTGGCGCGGGAGGCTGCGCAACGGAGCATGCCGGCCTCGTTCAATGTGCCATGTCCCGTTTATCCTGACGGTCGGCGATTTGCAGCCACGCAAGAATCACTTAGGGCTGATTCGCGCTTTGAAGAGTTGGTGCGCAGCTTACCCGCAATTGCCGCATCACTTGGTGATTGTCGGCAAGGAATCCTGGTACGGCGCCACGGTGCGGCGCGGCTGCCAAGAAATCGGCGGTGCATGATCGCATTCACTTTACCGGCTTTGTGGACGACGATCAGCTGCACCGGCTGTATGGCGCTTGCGACTTGATGGTCTATCCATCCTTCTACGAAGGTTTCGGATTGCCGATCGTGGAGGCCATGGCGTGCGGACGGGCGGTAGCCTGCTCCAACACCTCCGCGATGCCCGAGGTGGCCGATTCCGCGGCGCTTCTTTTCGATCCGGCTCCCAATCGGATCGGTCACCTCCATGCGCGATCTGTTGCTGAATCCGGAATTGCGCTTGCGAATGGAGCGCTTGGGTGCGCAACGCGCCGCCCTGTTTAGTTGGGAAAGGAACGCCGCCAAGACCCTGGATCTGTACTATTCTGTTGGTGGAGCGCAAATCAGCGCGCCTGAATTGTTACGTAAATCTGTTTCCGCCGTACCCTTGATGTCTCCTTTTACAAATACCTTCTCCCATGACGGCTCTCTCCTGTTGGTCGCCCTGACCGCTATCGCGGCGCCTCTCGCCGAATCCACGCTTCCAAATGAAGTCCTGCGCTACAGCGTTAACTGGCCCACCGGGGTGAGCTTGGGAGAAGCGCAATTGAGCGCGTCGAGTTCGGGTGGCTCGTCCGGCCAACCCGGGCGCATGCATTTCCAATTCGATGTGGACGCCAGCGCGCCTGCGTTCACTGTGAGCGACCGTTATGCGTTCCGATGCAGGCGGCACTTTCTGCTCCGCTGAGTTTGAGAAATCGACGTCGCACGGATCGAAGAAGGTGAACGACAAAGAAACTTTCGACTCCGAGACTGGCACCGTAACGCGCGGAGCGGGCGCCGGAAAATCCGAAATGAGCGGGCCAGCCTGCAGCAAAGACGCCTTGACGTTCCTGTATTTCGTGCGGCAGGAGTTGAGTCAGGGCCGCCTTCCCCCTCGGGAACCGTGTATTTCGGCGCGCCCTATGAAGTCCGGCTGAGCGCGGCGGGAACGGAAAGCATCAAAGTTGGGGGTGTTTCCGCGATGCCGATCGCGTCAACGCGACCGTCAGCGGGCCATCCTCCAGCATGAGCGTCGAACTGTTGTTTCTGAAAGACCGGGCTCGCACGCTGGCGGTAGTTCGCGTGCCTTTGGCTCTGGGCAAATTCTCGATGGAACTGGTGAAATAGTTCCCTCCGACGCACCCGTGCCACTTAAGGTCGCCTTTTTCTCCCCGCTTCCGCCTGCACGCAGTGGTATCGCCGACTACTCAGCGGCATTGTTGGACGAATTGAAAAAGCTGGTGGACGTGGAGGTCTTCGCGGCCCGGCCAGCAGTCGTTCAATCCCAAAGACTTCGATATCGCGTTGTACCAGGTAGGCAACAACATCCATCACGATTTCTGTTACGAAATGGCGCTGGATCATCCTGGCGTCGTGGTGGTGCACGAAGCGAACCTGCACCATTTGATTGCCGACATTACTATCAAACGCGACGATTGGGACGCTTACATGCGCGCGGCGGAGTACGAGGGTGGTCCCAAAGCGTTGGCCTATGCCGAACGCGTGCGCGCGCTCGAAGTGGGACCCGATTACGAGGGTCTTCCGATGCTGCGGCGACTGCTCGCGCATTCCAAGGCGGCCATCGTGCATAGCGGCTGCGTCGAAACCGAATTGACGCGATGCTGGATTTTCGGGCGCCGTTGCCCGCATCCCGCATGGCGCCTGGATTCCGAACGCCAGCCGTTCTGATTTTCGCGATCGTCTGGGGCTTGACGAAGCCACGCCGCTCATCGGCATCTTTGGGTTTCTGAAGCCGTACAAGCGCATCGCCGAGTCGCTACGGGCTTTCCGCCGTCTGGTGCGTCATCATCCGCAGGCCAAAATGATTCTGGTGGGTGAGCCGCATCCCGAATTGCAGTTGCAGTCGCTGATCCGTTCGCTGGATCTCGGCGCGAATGTGCGGGTGCTCGGTTTCCGCCCGATCGAAGAGTTCGTCGGTTATTTGGCGGCCTGCGACATCATTCTCAATCTCCGCTATCCCACGGTTGGCGAAAATTCCGGAACGCTGATGCGGGCGCTGGGATTGGGCAAAGCGGTGATCGTTTCTGAAATTGGATCGTTCAGTGAATTGCCCGACGACATCTGCCTGAAGGCGCCCGTGGATGCCACCGAGGAAGATCACTTATTCGAATATCTCAATTTGCTGGTCAGCCGTCCGGACATGGCGCGACGCTCTAGGCGCGAAAGCACGCCAGTGGGTAGAGACCGAGTGCACGTGGCCGCAAGTCGCCCGCCGCTATGCCGAGTTTCTGGAGCGTGTGGTTCACAACCGTCCCGCTCCGACGGTCACCGAAATCGTTCGCGTCGTGCCGGCACCCGCGACACCTGTCCGCGTAGAGCCGGAGTACATTCTTTCCTGGGCGCCCGACGAAGCCGCCAAAGGCTACATCGAAACGCACCTGACCCGTTTCGAGAAGACCCTTGCGATCACTCCGCCGGGCGGCCCGGAAGACCGCATTCTAGAGATGGGTTCCTATCTTCAGATCACTCCCGCGCTCAAGACCCGGCTCGGCTATGGCGAAGTGCGCGGCTGCTATTATGGCCCGGCGGGCAAGGTGGATCATCGCAGCGTTACTTCGATCGCGGGCGAGCCAGTTCGAATGCGCGCTGGAGCTTTTTGACGCCGAGAAGGATCGCTTCCCTTACAGCGACGGTTACTTTTCTACGGTCTTATGCTGCGAGCTGGTGGAGCATCTGGCCGAGGATCCCATGCACATGATGTCGGAGATCAACCGGATCTTGCGGCCCGGACGGGCATTTAGTGCTCACTACGCCGAATATCGGTTCCCTGCGCGCCATTGTGGCGATTCTGGAAGGCTACCATCCGGGATTTTTCCCGGCGTATATTCGGCCGCGCACTGCCGGTGAGGAACCGGAGGCTCGTCATAATCGCGAGTATACGGCTCGCGAAATTGTGCTTCTGTTTTACTATGCCGGCTTTGAAATCACGCTGCTCGAAACCGGACCCTTCCGCGATGAACCCAAGCCCGAGCACGAATGGGTGAAGCTGTTGATCGATCGATATAAACTGCCGGCGGATTTACGTGGCGATGGAATCTACGTGGTCGGCCGCAAGGTTCTGCCGGTGCGCGAACGATATCCGGCCTGGTTATATCAATGAGGCCTGTCCAACGCCGTTTACCGCATCTCCAGATTCAACCGCTGGGCCGGTGCTGCAATCTCAGTCGTCCTTGAAAACAAGTCGCGCGAAACCTGGAAGCCAGGAGAATTTTTCGCTAGGCTGGCAACTTCTACGATCCCGAGTCGAGCATCTTCATTGAGGAAGGCGCCTGGACTCCCTGTCGCCGCCGATGTTCCGCCGGGCGCCAGCGCCAACTTCGATCTTGAGATTCTGTTTCAGCCCGATTCCGGTGGTACCATGTCTATCTTTCGCCCATCCAGCCGCCGGAGGGCTGGGCCTACGCTCGCGGGGAGCGCTTCGTGTGCATTTTGGTCGATGCGGTGGATGGTCAGCTTCGCGTTTTGAAGCAAGCAGGTCACCACCGTGCGTTCGTTGCACTGGCGGCAGTTCTGGGCGGCGCTGCCCAATTGGTCGCCAGTCCCGTTCTCGCAGTCGTCCAAAATCATCGCCTGATCCGCTCCATGGCGCGTCGCGACATCCTGGCGCGTTATCGCGGGTCGTTCGGCGATGTCTTCTGGACAATGCTGAATCCGCTGCTGCTGATGGCGACGTACTTTTTCGTCTTTGGCGTCGTGCTGCGGAGGCCGGACCAAAGCCGCAGTGCCTTTGCGCTCTATTTTCTCGCCGGGATGCTGCCCTGGCTCGCGTTTTCGGAGCCAGTGGGCCGCGCATCCTACGTGATTCTGGAATATCGCAATTTCGTGAAGAAGCTGGTGTTTCCGCTGGATACTTTGCCGATGAACCAAGTGGTCTCGGGATTGGTCACCGAGTTATTCGGCGCGGGCATCTTCATCGCGGTGCTGCTGATCATTCGCCACGCCGTGCCAGCCGCCGTCTTGTGGCTCCCCGTGCTGCTCATTCCTCAATTGCTGTTCACGCTGGGAATCTGCTGGTTTCTCGCGGCGCTCGAGCAAAGACGCTGAGTCAGTGGGTGAC
>CAWKEP010000001.1:0-16929 GCA_963848735.1 Bryobacterales bacterium | reverse complement strand
CGCTGATCTTGGTCAGGGGCGCGGTATGGGCGGCAAAAACTGGGGAGCGTAAAAGAAGAAGACCAATTCTTCACTGAGCTGGGCTTGCAGCGGGGTCATCTTGGGTGTCTGATATTTTTCGTCGGGCGAGATGCCATCGCCGCCGTAAACGATCCGGCCGCTATCGGTCTTCTTTATGATCCTTCGGATTCACTTTGCCGTCTTCGCGCGGCTCAAGTACTCGAACAGGCCTTGGTGCTCATAGTCGCGCTGGATAAGCGGCCGCTAGGCGTGTAGTATTTGGCGATGGTCAGCAGCAGAGCGCTATTGCCGGAGAGCGGGAAGGGCGCTCTGCACCAGGCCTTTGCCGAAGGTGCTTTCGCCCAACACCCAAGCCCGGTCGTGATCCTGCAGCGCGCCGGTCAGGATCTCCGCGGCGGAAGCGGTGCCGCGATTGACCAGCACCACGATGGGATATTCGCGTCCGCGCTCGCCCTTCTTGGCGATGAACTTGGTTTCGGCCGAAGCGCGTCCATGGTGCGACACAATGAGCTGGCCCTTGCGCAGGAAACGGTCGGCCACATTCACGGCCTCCTGCACCAGGCCGCCGGGATTGTCGCGCAGATCCAGAACCAGTCCGTCGATAGCGCTTTCGGGAAAGCGCGCCAGCGCCTGATCCACTTCATGGCTGGTGGTTTCGTTGAACGCTTCCACGCGCATGTAGGCGATTCCAGGACGCAGCCAGAAAGCATAGTTCACGCTGCCGCGGGGCACGTTGTCGCGCACCAGAGAGAAGTGCATCGGCTCGGCGTGGCCGGCACGCCGCACGGTGATGGTCACCGGGGTTCCTTTCGGGACCCTTCAGCATGCCGGAGACCTGCGACACAGTGGAGTGTTCCGTGTTGGTGTCGTCGACCGCGATAATCTGATCCGCGGGACGCAGGCCGGCGCGGTAGGCCGGGGAGTTCACGAACGGGTACATCACGATCACCTTGCCCTCAGGCGAGCCGACATACATCCCGACGCCGAAGTAGTGGCCGGACTGGCCCTCGCGCATCAGCTGGTAGGCTTTCGGATCGAAAAAATTGGAATGCGGATCCAGCGAGTGGAGCATGTTCGGGATGGCACCCTTGAAAACGGTGTTGTCCGCATCCGGGCGGTCCGCGAAGTTAGTCTCTACCGCTTCGTAGACCTGCGTGAACTTTTTCAGGCTTGCGTTGACGTCCGCCTCCGACTGGGCCGAGACGAAGGCCGGATAAGCGATACAGAGCAGAACCGAGCCCAGGAGCCAGCGGGGCGATGACATATGAGTAGTTCAACCTCGAATACTTCTATACTACCAGCAACTTTACCGGCCTACTCACTATAAACCAACCTTAGAACTGCGGCATCCAGGTAGGGGCCAGATGGCACACCCGTTCCGATGCCTTCTTCAGGCGAAAGGTTTCTAAAGAAATGCGGCGGCCATCGGTGCGCAGGGTGATAAGACCGTCCCGATCGGTACGTAGCACCTCGGCCTTATGGGCCTCCAGGCGCTCCAGTACCAGGGGATGGGGATGGCGAAAAGTGTTCTCGAAGCCATCGGAGATGACGGCGAACTCTGGGGAAACGGCGTCCAGGAAGGGATCGATGCTGGACGTATTGCTGCCGTGGTGGCCGACCTTGAGAATGTCGGCCCGCAGAGGCTCGCGAGCCAGCCAGGGCGCGCGCTCCATGGGCTTTTCCATATCGCCCGTCAAAAGGATGGAGCGCTGCCCGTAGGTGATGCGCAGCGCCAGCGAGTCGTTGTTGGTGGGGCTATCGCCGGGGTGGTAGCCGGCGGGCGGAGAAATTACTTCGATATGCGCGCCCCCAAAGTCGAAACTGCGTCCGGCCGCAAGCGCACGGATTTCGACGTTTTCGGCCACAGCCTTCTGGCGCACCGCCGACCAGGCAGCGCTGGGCGCCATGGCGCCGGTCCAAAGCTCGGTGGGATGGAAGTTTTCGATAACGGCGGGCAGACCGCCGGCGTGGTCATCGTGCGCATGCGTGAGAGCGACCACGTCGATCTTGCGGATGGAGCGGCTCCAGAGATAGGGCGAGACCACGTCTTCCCCGATGTCAATTCGCGACGTAGCAATGCCGTCCGAACGCCAGAATGCCGCCGCCATCCACCAGCAGGAGCTTCGAATCGGGAAAGCAGATCAGCAGACTGTCGCCTTGTCCCACATCGATGGCCGTGAATTCCAGTTCGCCGGGGTGCAGCGCGGGCGGGAAGGGGTGCCAGAAAATGAGACCAAACAAGGCCAGTACTGCGCCGAGGGCAGCCCAGGACCATGCGCGGGAGCGTCGCATCGTGAAGGCCAGCAGCAATAGCGCGATCGTGAAAAGAGCGCCTAACCACAGCGGCGGAGCCAGAACGCGCCAGTTTGGTTCCAGATGGGTATGCCAGCCGGCCACCACTTCGCCCGCGTGCAGAAGCCAGCCAGCGAGGATCGCGGGGGCCCGCCACATGCTGAAGACAGCCACGAAGCCCAGTGGAACCACCAGTGCGAGCAGGGGAACCACCAAAATATTCGCGGAAAGGCCGGTGAGCGAGATGCGATGAAAATAGATGGCCATCGGCAAAGCGAGACCGATCTGTATGGCGGTGGAAATCACCGCGAGGTCGAAACCGAAGATGGCGATGCGCACTACGGTAGCGAAGACGCGCGCGGCCCAGGCCCTCGAAATTGGGGCGTAGTAGCTCAGGGTTTCTGCCAGCAGCCGCAGCTCCAGTCGAAATTGGGCGGTACGAGGCGGCAGACGCGGGTCGCGGGTCGGTTCATTGATGGCGGCGACGGCGCGAGTATAAGGCAGGGATGTGGCTTCCAAAATCGGCGTCGCGAGTAACGCAATAGCCGCGACAGCCAGGAAGGACAACTGAAAGCCCGCCTCAAAAAGCTGGCCGGGATCCCACAGAAGATAGACGATGGCGACGGCGGCCAGCAGGTTCAGCAGCTGGCCTCGCCGGTAAAAGTATCGCGCCGCGACATACAACGTGAAGCCGCCAGCCGCGCGGATAGCCGGGGCATTGAAGCCGGAAACCAACGCATAAAGCCACCCCGCGGACGCCGTGATCGCAAGCGCCGTGATCTCCGGAAGAAAGCAAAGCCGCAGGAAAAACAGCAGGAACGCGGCCAGGATGGTGATGTGCAGGCCGTCGATCACCAGCATGTGATAGGTGCCGGTGCGGCGAAAACGATCCGTCCAGATTCGTTCCATGCGCGTGGATTCGCCGATGAGCGTGGCTTCCATCATGGCGGTCGCGTAGGGATTGTCCGGATACAGCCGCTCGATCCGCCCAAGCGCCGCCGTGCGCAGAGCGAAAATCGAGGCTTCGAAACGCGATCCACACCGGCCCGGTTTCACAGTGACAGCACTGCCTGCCGAAGTGGAGGCGGTCCAATAAACGTGGGCGCGGGCGGAGAAACCTTCGTAGTCGAAAGCCCCCGGATTTTGGAAATTGCGGATACGACGTAAGCGGGCTTGGAGTTCGACGAGCTGTCCGTAGCGCAGATCGGGCGGAATCTCGCCGTCTCTGATAGACAAGGTGACGCGGGCCCGCGCTCCCGGCGCCAGCTCGATGAGGAATGCATCGCGGCCTTCATAGAAGGCGGGCGGAGAGACGACGCAGCCGTCCAAAATCACATTCTCGTGCGCGCCGGCATCGATTTCGGGCGGCGGCCCGGGACGGTGCAGCGTCTCAAGCAGCGCTCCGCAAACCACAAGCAGCAAAGGGGAGCATAGCCATATTGTTCGTAATGAAAGCCTCCACGCCAAAAAAGTAATGCCGGCGAGAAGCGGCAGTGCCCAAAGGAAGTCGCGGGGTGGGAAGGAAATAAATCGCGCGATGACCATACCAGCGGCCAGGGCAAGCAGGGGCGCAAGCAATGGGTTTTTCACTTGAAGAACGTAGTGCGCCAGGATGGCGAAATTCTCCGGGGCCGCGTGCCAAAATGGAGGCATGCAAAAGAAAAGACTGGGCGCCAGCGATTTAGAGATCACTCCCATCGGCGTGGGGGCGTGGGCCATCGGCGGCGCGGGATGGCAATTCGGCTGGGGCGCGCAGGACGACGACGAATCGATTGCCGCCATTCATGCGGCGCTTGATAAGGGCATCAACTGGATCGATACGGCCGCGATTTACGGCTTAGGGCACTCTGAAGAAGTGGTCGCGAGGGCGCTACAGGGCCGCTCGGACAAACCGCTGGTGTTCACCAAGTGCGGGATCGTTTGGAACGAGAAGCGCGAGACTAGCCGGAGCATTGAGCCGGAATCCATCCGCAAGGAGGTGGAGCAGAGCCTGCAGCGGCTCAAACTGGACGTCATCGACTTGTATCAGATCCATTGGCCGGAACCGGACGATTTGATCGAAGCCGCCTGGACCATGCTGGCCAAACTAAAAGAGCAGGGAAAAGTTCGGCACATCGGCGTTTCGAATTTCAATGTGAAGCAGATGCAGCGCGCGCAAGCCATCGCGCCGATCACCTCCCTGCAACCGCCCTATTCCATCATTTCGCCGGAGATCGAAAAGGAAATCCTGCCGTACACGCTGGCGAACAATATCGGCGTAATTGTTTATTCCCCGATGAAGTCCGGTTTACTCAGCGGCACGATGACGCGTGAACGTGTGGCGGCCATGCCGGAAGACGACTTTCGCAAGCGCACGCCCAATTTCAAGGAGCCGCTACTTTCGCGAAACCTGGAATTAGCGGCGCTTCTGGGAGCGATTGGCCGGCGGCACGGTAAAACAGCGGGCGACACGGCCATCGCATGGACGTTGCGGCATCCAGCGGTGACCGGAGCGATCGTGGGGATGCGCTCAGCGAAGCAGGTGGACGGCGTAATTGGGGCCGCGGACTTCCAGTTGAGCGCGGATGAGATCGCGGAGATTGAGAAATTCCAGGCGGCCAGCGTGGCGCCCGCCACAGCTCAGCGATAACTCGTAGACGACAGCTCAGGCGCGCCGCGGCCCAGTGGTGGTGCGTACCAGGAAGTTGTGCCAACGGCGTGGGAGAGCCAGACCGGCCAACGCGGCCGCGGTCATCTTCCAATTTCGCGCGTCGGTGAGAAAGCCGACGGGCGCGGCGGAGAGCGATCTCTGGAGGAAGCGCAACGACGACGAGTAGTCGCCATTCTGATAGCAGCCGAAGGCGAAGAAACGCTGCATGTTACAGCGAGCCTTCATTTCCACGCGCGCTACTTGTTCCGGGGCAAGCGCGCGCGCACGCTCCAACACCCGCTCAAAATTCTTTTCCATCAGCTCGACATTGCGCGTGAGCTGCCCGGGACGGCGGCGGTACAACGTCAGGAACTCGGGAATAGCGTGCAGGTTGCCGGGCCGCAAGAGAGCGACACGCAGCCAGAAATCGACATCGTGGCAGCAGGGAAAGCTATTGTCGATACCTCCGGCGGCCCACAAAGCCTCGCGGCGAACAACCAGCGCGGAACCGTTGCCAATCACGTTGTCGGCCAGCAATTGCGCGAATGAGACGGAACCGGTCCAGAGGCGCGAGGTGAGCCCGGTATCGCGCGTCTGCTCGTCCACAATACGCGACCAGGAAAACGTCAGATCGGCGCCCGGGTGGCTGGCGAAGAACTCGATGTGGCGCTCCAACTTACGGGGAGCCCACAAATCGTCGCCATCGAGGAAAGCAACATAGGGGGCCTGCGCGAGTTCGATGCCCCGGCAGACCGGAAACGGCATCCCGCGGTGGGGTTCGGAAACAATCCGGATCCGCGGGTCGCCCTGGAACCGGTTGAGACACTGCAGCGTTCCATCGGTAGACCCGTCGTCCACCACGATCAGTTCAAAATCGGAAAAGGTCTGCGCCAGAACGGACTCGACGGCAGGCCCAATATAGCTCTCCAGATTGTACGCGGGCATGACAACACTGACCGCGGGGGTATCACCCATAAGAGATATCACAGCACACTTGGCTCGAAGGTTTAGAATAGTTTGGCATGGCTTCGACTCCCCCTAGCCTTTACCTGGAGCGCCCGGGCCCGGTACAACGCTTTTGGGGCTTGTTTCGCCAAGCCTGGATCTCCAGTTATGAGAACAACGTATTCGGTATCGCCAAAGGGGCGGCCTACTCCTCGCTTCTGGCATTCTTCCCTATACTGGCTTCCCTGGGCGCGATCCTGGCGAGCGTGAACGCAGGCGCGGTGGCGCGCGTGTTTTCCAGGTTGCTTTTTCAAGTGATCCCGCCTGGCACGGAAGAACTGGTGCGCTCGCGTTTCATCGTGCGCAACCAGCAGTCCGGCTGGCTGATTCTGTTTGCGACGCTGCTTTCGGTGTTCGCAGCGTCGGGCGCGATGATGACCTTCATGGAAGGATTCCAGGCCGCGTACCGGCTGCCATCCGGACGGAGCTTCCTGAAACAACGCGGTGTGGCGATTGTTCTGGTATTCATCGCCGCGCTGCCGGCCGTCGGTTCGTCGGTGTTAATCGTGTTCGGAGCCCACATCGAGCAGTGGATGCTGGCCTCCATCGGACTGGCGCCTGAGGAAGACTTACGAACCTCCGTGATTCTGGCCTTCGGACTGGCGCGTTACGTGGTGGCGCTGGGGGCCACCGTACTGGTCACTGGACTGATGTACTACACCGGCCCAAATCGCACCATGCAGTTTCCCAGCGTGTGGCCGGGTGCGATTCTGGCGACGGTAATGTGGTTGCTGGCCACTTCGCTATTTGCTCTCTATGTGCGGCACATCGCCAACTACAGCGTGCTCTACGGCAGCATCGGCGCGGTAATTGCCTTGGTGGTTTGGATGTACCTGCTGGCAGTCATCGCCATGTTCGGCTGCGAGTACAACGCGGTCCGGGAGCGATTGTTGGACTGAGCCCGCGAACAGCTCTAGGGCGTTTCCACAGCCATGCTGACGGCGGCTTCCTGATAATTCCCCGCGCCCATTTGCCCATCCGCGAAGATGGCGTGCTGCGCGATCCACTCGAACGACTGTTCGTACACCTGCTTGGTATAAGGCTCAAACACGAGGCGTTCGCCAGGACCCCAACGGCGCGTGTCCATTCGATCGTGAAATCGCTCGGGCATTTCCTTTTTGTAGTAGTGCGTGTACAGCTCGGGCCTGAGATCGATGTCGCGTTGCGCGCGGCGCAGAGCGCGGAAGTATTTGCCGACGTCTTCCGGATCGGGATCGCCGGTGATCATGGAGGCAATCATGAACGTGCTATCAATGATCTTGCGAAAACCCAATTGCTCGAGAAAGTAGTATGGGCCGCTGAATAAGGAAGCCGCCGGAACCTGGCCGTCAATCAGCAGCTCCATCCGTTTGAAGAGCAGGCCGTCGGCGAACGATAGCTTGATGGCGTCCTGAGGAAGATATTGTTCGAGCGCCTGGATCGTCGCGTAATGGCTTCCCGATTGATAGCCCACGGAAATGGGCACGCCCGCCAGATCGGCCGGCTCGCGCACCGGCGAGTCTGGAGGAACAAAAATTCCGGCAGGGGACACCGAGTAGGCATCGGCGTAGAGTTTTCCGTGCCCGTTGGAGGCCGCGACATTCACGGTCCAGTGGCAGGCGCAGCTGACGTCGGTAGTACGGCCTTTCTCGAAGGTCTGGTAGGCGCCGACCTTGTCACCAAGGTCATGTCGCTTTCCATCGCGCGAGACTAGCTCATCGCGGAATTCGTAATCCAGCTGCTCGGCTGCGAAATAGCCTTTTTCTTCGGCTACCCACTCCTGCAGCCGCATGTGGGGCGCGATGACGAACTTGGGCATGGGACCTCCTTTGGCGCTCTGACTTTATTGTATTCCCAGGAGCGGGGAGCTGGGCCCTATTGGGGCGGTCCGAAAGGTCCGATGAGGGAGTAGTCAAAGTCGGCTCCCGGATTCGAAGGTGGGGCAGCGGAAAAAGACGAACTGAATATGTGGAGTGGCCTCGTATTCGCCGCGCCAGGTGTCTTCGCGGCTATCGCGCTATGGGTCGGCTCGCGGAAGCTGGCGAGCGTCGACAAATCGTCACGGGTGCTCGCCGAGGAGCGCACGATTCTCGAGCTGATCGCGAGAGACGCTCCCTTCAAGGACGTCCTGGACGCTCTCACCGGGGGTATTGGCCGTCTCATGGACGGTTGTTCGTGTGCCGTGTTTCTGGTGGATCAGCAGCAGGGATGCCTGGCGGAAGGTTCCGGCGGCGGCCTGCCCAGCGACTACCTGAAGAAGGTGCATGGCTGTGCCATCGGCCCTGATTCCAGCGCCTGCGGAGCGGCGGCGTTTTCGAACCAAACAGTGACTGAGGAAGATTTGCTCGTCAGCACTCGCTTTGAACCTGAACATACCTTGGCGTCGAGCTCCGGGTTCCGGTCGTGCCTCTGCGTTCCCGTTCATGATTCGCGCCACGCTGTGGTCGGGGTGCTGTCGATATACAGCCTGCGAGTTGGTAACCTGGGCGCCATCATTGAGACCGGCTCGCGATTGGCCGGCATCGCTATCGAGCAGATGATGCTGGAACGGAAGCGACAGGATCACGCCGAAACGGTGAAACTGGCCGAGCGGGCCGCTACGTTCGGGATTTGGGAGATGGATCTCGTTACCGGCATCGTCAAAGGATCGGAAGCCTGGGCCACGCTGGAACGCGTAGAGGACGCCAGCATCGGGACGCATGTGGATCAAGTGCGGCAGGTGGTCCATCCGGACGATCGCGGGCTGCTGGCCGCGGGCTCCGATCGCGCCTTCGCCACGGGAGAACCATATTGCGTGGATTTTCGCATCGTTCCGGAGCCAGGCGTCATTCGCTGGCGCAGGAGCACAGCCCAGGTGCAGTTCGTCGAAGGAAAGCCCAGGCGGCTGATCGGCGCCTCGCTCGACATCACCAACGAAAAGGAAATGGTGGAGGCGGCGGAAGCAGCCAATCGCGCGAAGTCTGAATTCCTGGCGAATATGAGCCATGAAATCCGAACCCCCATGAACGGCATCATCGGGATGACGGAACTCACGCTGGATACGGAGCTGGATCCGACGCAGCGCGAATACTTGAACGCGGTGAAGTATTCGGCCGACTCGCTGCTGACCGTCATCAACGACATCCTGGATTTTTCCAAGATCGAAGTAGGGAAGCTGAGTCTGGACCCCATCGAGTTCAATCTGCGAGACCATCTGGGACAGGCCATGAAGACGCTCGCGGTGCGGGCCCACCAAAAAGATCTGGAGTTGGCCTATTTCGTGCCTCCGGAACTGCCCGATTTCATGGTCGGGGACCCTACCCGGCTGCGGCAAGTCATCCTGAATCTGGTCGGCAACGCCATCAAGTTCACCGACCACGGCGAGGTGGTGCTGCGTGTGGAAGGGCAGTCGCAAGACGCCGAAGGCATGCTTCTCCACTACGCCATCAGCGACACCGGGATCGGCATTCCGCCCGACAAGCAAAAACTGATCTTCGAGCCGTTCAGCCAGGCGGATACGTCCACTACCCGCAAGTACGGCGGCACTGGCCTGGGGCTCAGCATCTCGAGCCGCCTGATCGAAATGATGGGCGGGAAACTGGGGCTGGAAAGCGAGCCCGGGAAAGGAACCACCTTCCACTTTACGGCCCGCTTTGGAAAGGCCAGCGCGGCGGCCATCAGACCGGCGGCCACGGATCCGGCCATTCTGGACAATGTGCGCGTTCTGGTGGTGGACGACAATGCCACCAACCGGCAAATCGTCGAGACCACGCTGAGTTACTGGCGAATGAAGCCAATATCCGTTCCCGGCGCCGCGGACGCGATGCGCCTGCTCGAAGAAGCCAAGGCGGCTGGTGAGCCGTTCGGTCTGATGGTGTTGGACTGCCATATGCCCGACATCGATGGCTTCATGCTGATGGAGTGGGTGCGGAAGACGGCCGCCTTCGAGGGGCTGGTTTCCGTCATGTTGACTTCGGGCGGCCAGCGGGGAGACGCCGCACGCTGCAAGGAACTGGGGATCGCTGCTTATTTGATCAAGCCGGTGCTTCAGTCGGATCTGCTGGAGGCGTTGGTGAACGTGCTGGGCTCGAGCGACGCCGTGGTGCAGCCTTCCGAACTGGTGACCCAGCACTCGCTTCGGGAACGGCGAGCGCCTTTGCGGATACTCCTGACCGAAGACAACCTCGTCAACCAGCGGCTGGCGTCGCGATTGCTTGAGAAGGAAGGACACCGGGTGGTTGTAGCCGATGACGGCGTAAAGGCGTTAAAAGCTCTCCAGAATCATACTTTTGACCTGATTCTCATGGACGTCCAGATGCCCGTTATGGATGGCGTGGAAGCCACTGCTGCAATCCGCCAGACCGAGGAAACCACGGGGGCGCACGTTCCCATCATCGCGATGACAGCGCACGCGATGGCTGGCGACCGCCAGCGCTTCTTGAGAGCCGGAATGGACGGATACGTGTCCAAACCGATCCACGCCAGGGAACTGCTGGAAGCCATCGAATCGGTGCTTTCGGCCCCTGGAGTCTAGTCCGCGGGCGGCTCCGGCACCATTGCGTTGCATGCAGCGCTAAAATATAATGCTTCCAGTACTTGTCAGAGGAGGGTTCACAGGATGCTGCGTATTTCTGTAGTTGGTTTGGTAATGGGGATGGTGGCCGTCGCCGCGACGGATTCCAGCTCGCCCACGTTCAATAAAGACGTTCTGCCCATACTGCAGAAGAATTGCCAGGGCTGTCACCGGCCCGGCGAAGTAGCGCCGATGGCCCTCATCAGCTACAAAGACGCGCGGCCGTGGGCCAAAGCGATGAAGGTAGCGGTGGTCAGCGAGAAGATGCCACCCTGGTTCGCCGACCCGAAGTATGGCCATTTCGCCAACGACCGCAGGCTCAGCCCGGCTGACATCAACACCCTGGTGGCCTGGGCCAACAATGGCGCGCCGGAGGGCGATGCCAAGGATGCGCCGCCGCCTCTGACTTTCCCCGAGGGCTGGCAAATTAAGCCCGACATGATTATCGAAATGCCCAAGCCGTTCCATGTGAAGGCCACCGGCACAATCAACTACCAGAACATCAAGGTGCATGTTAATTTTCCGGAGGACATGTGGGTAGTGGCGGCCGAGATGCGCGCCGGAAATCCGAAGGTGGTGCATCACATGCGCGCCATCGTCTGCCCGCCCAACGCCACCTGGATGGCCAACGCCAAGTACGGCGAGTCTTACGAGGAGGGCTCGGAAGCGATGACCGGGGCCAGGGAAGGGACGGACCTTCTCGGCAAGTACAACCCTGGGCTGGGCGCGCAGAGATTTGACGTGGACAACTCGGCAAAGTTCGTGCCCAAGGGATCGGACATCGTGTTCAATATCCACTACACGTCGGTAGGCACCGAACAAGAGGACCTCTCGAAGGTCGGGCTGGTATTCGCCAAGGCGCCCCCGAAGCGGCGCTTCTGGATGTCCCCCGGAACACCGGCGGCATTCAATCTGGTGATCCCGGCTGGTGACGAAAACGCCGAAGTGGTAGCCGAATCGACCATCGGCGTGGACCACGCGGAGTTGGTCTACGTTCAGCCGCACATGCATTTGCGCGGTAAGGACTACGAGCTGCGCGCGATCTATCCCACGGGCGAATCGCAAGTGATCTTCAAGGGCAAGTGGAATTTCGACTGGCAAGTCGGCTATGAGCTCGAAAAGCCTCTGCCGCTGCCGAAGGGCACCAAGCTGGTTGCCATCGCGCATTACGACAATTCGCTGAACAATAAGTACAATCCGGACGCCACCAAGGATATCCATTGGGGCGATCAGAATTGGGACGAGATGCAGTCCGGTTTCCTGGGTCTGGTGGTGGATATGAACACCAACGTCTCCCGGATCTTCATCCCGTCGGGACCGAGCCTGTTGCCGCGCGGAAAGTCCGGGCCGACGCTCGCGAGCACTCTTAGCCTGAGCAAGTAGACGAAAAAACAATAGCGGTGCGCTAGACTGGGCGGATGCGAAACCTCTTCGTATTCGCCCTTCTTGCGTCTGCTCTGCCTGCTGTCGCCCAATCGCCCGACTGGTCAAAAGTCGATGAAGAAGCCATGCGCCATTTCCAGGCGCTGGTCCAGATCGACAGCAGCAATCCGCCCGGCAACGAAACGCGCGTAGCGGAATACGTCAAGAAGACGCTCGAAGCTGAGGGGATCCAGGTGATGATGGTGGCCCAGGATCCGGCGCGCGCCAACATCATTGCGCGGCTGAAGGGCAACGGGTCCAAGAAACCGCTGCTGATCATGGGGCACAGCGACGTGGTGCGCGTGGACCCCACTAAGTGGACTTTCCCGCCCTTTAGCGCCACCCGTAAGGACGGATACGTCTACGGGCGCGGCACGCTCGACGACAAGAGCGATCTTCTGGCCACCATGATGACCATGCTGATGCTAAAGCGGCAGAAGACGCCGCTGGATCGCGACGTGATCTTCGTGTCGGAAGCGGGCGAAGAGGGTTCCACCGGCCCTGGCATCCAATACCTGGTGAGCGAGCATTGGAACGATATCGACGCCGAGTTTTGCCTCGCGGAAGCCGGCGGCGTGCGGCTGAAGAACGGCCAGGCGCAATACGCGCTGGTTGAAACCACGGAGAAGCAGCCCAAGGCCGCGCGCCTGGTCGCCCGAGGTATCTCGGGACACGGATCGCGTCCGCTGCGGACCAACGCCGTGGTGCACCTGGCGAAGGCCGTGGCGACCATCGCGGCTTGGGATCCGCCCATGCGATTCAATGACACCACGCGCACCTATTTCGAGAAGATGGCGTCGGTGAGCAGTCCCGAAGACGCGGCCCGGTTCAAAGCGCTGTTCGATGCAAAAACGGCGCCCGCCGTGCGCGAGTATCTGGCCGAGCACGATCCCATCGATTACTCCACGCTGCATACCTCGATTTCGCCCAACATCATTAAAGGCGGCTATCAGATCAACGTAATCCCGTCGGAGGCGGAGGCAACGCTCGACATCCGCGCGCTGCCGGACGAGAATATCGCCGAGTTTTACGACCTGATGCGCAAAGTGATGAATGACCCGTCGATTGAGCTGATTCCTGAGACAACGAATCAGCGCCCGGGGGCCGCTCCGTCGCGCCTGGATACCGATGCCTATCGGGCCGTCGAAGCAGCTTACAAGAGCATTTATGGCGTGGTCACCATTCCGTTGATGCAGACCGGCGCAACGGATATGGCGTTCCTGCGGGCCAAGGGCGTTCAATGCTATGGCGTGGGCGCGATGGTGGATGAAGAGGATGGGCCGAAAGGCTTCGGACCGCATAGCGATCAGGAGCGGATTCTGGAAGCGGCGGTGTACAAGCACGTGCAGTTTTTCTGGCAAGCCGTGAATTCCATCGCGGGCTCGAAGCATTAATGAATGGGATAAACTGAGGCGATGCGAAGCCCCCTGGTAATCGTTTCGCTGGCGGCCTTATGGCCCCTTGCCGCCCAAGAATCGCCCAAGCCGGCCAAGCCTCCCGTACCCCGCATGGCCGACGGAAAGCCCGACATGTCCGGAGTCTGGCAAGGTGGGGGAGCCAGCGGACTAGCTTTCGCTGTCGGATCCGCCAACGCCAAAGCGGCCCGGCCAGGTGACGCAGCGGTTGCAGCAGCGCCGGCGGCAGTAGTCCCGGCCCGCGTCGTTCCGCCCTATCAGGACTGGATCCTGCCCAAGGTCCAGGAACTTCGCAATCGAAGAAATATCGACGATCCACAGGCGCGCTGTTTGTTAGTCGGCGTGCCGCGCATCACCAATGAACCGCTGCCCATCAAGATCATCCAGACGCCCGGCGAGATCACGTTCCTGTATGAAACATTCCACGCGTTTCGCGTCATCCCCACCGACGGGCGCAAGCATCCCGACGATATCGATCCATCGTTCCTGGGCGATTCTGTAGCGCACTGGGAAGGCGACACGCTAGTGGTGGACGTCATCGGGTTCAACGACAAGACCTGGCTGGGCGTGGGCGGCGCATCGCTGCACACCGAGGCGCTGCATGTGATTGAGCGCTACACTCGCGTGGACTACGACACCATCAATTACGAAGTCACCATCGACGATCCCAAGGCCTTCACCAAGACCTGGAGCCCCGCGCCGTCGTTCTTGTCGCTGCGGCCGGGCGAACGCCTGCATGAATATGAATGCATCGAGAACAACGAAGACATCGTGCGTTTTGAACAGCTGCTGAAGAACGAGTCGCTGTTCCGGCGTCAGCCGTAGGGTTTAGGAAATCAATTGTCGGAGTTCGTTCTCGGGCGACGACCACAGGCAGCGGATGAATCCCCACTTCGGCAAGTAGTAAATCACTTCTCCGAACGGACTCTCGGAACGGAACGTAATTCGCACCACGCGCCCGCGATACCACCACACAGGCTCCACTGCTTCCACTTCGTGAAACGGCACGCGCGCCTGGCGCCAGTAGTTTGAGATCACCAGTTCGTGGCCGGCATAGCCGACCCGCTGCACCCGCCAGCTGAACCACAGCATGAACGCCGTTCCAACCAGGAAAGCCGCAGCCACGAACCGGAAATCACTGGCGATGGCGAGCGTGTCCCGTTCTTACGACTACGCTGAGCAGAACGCCGCCAATCGCAGCCACCCAGGCCACCGGAAACAACAGCTTGTTGAGCAGAGTGGTGAATTCACCGGAGAGCCACACGGTCGGCTCGGCGGGGACACCGGTCGCGATATATGACGTCTCCACTCTCATATTTCCAGTCTAGGGGCGATGGCCGGAGACCGAAAACGGGGGAATCGCTTGAGCCGCGCTAGGGATTTCGCCTGAGTTACTTCGGGTCAGAGCGCACGAAACTGACCCCTTCGGGCGTCGGCTTCTTGAACAATGGCACGAGCAGATCGGGGCTGGCGTCGCCTTTTAGATAACGATCGAAAAACGCAACGCTGTAGCGGTTGATGACGGCGTGGAAACGCGGATTGAGACCGGTCCAGGCCAGGTGCCCCGCGCCTTGAAACTCGACGTAATATTTCGGCGCTGGCGACCGATCATAGGCGCCCTTGAGCCGCCGGACCGTCGGCGTAATGCCCAAGTCGAGCGTTCCACCCTGGTACATGACCGGCACGTTCATGTGACCCAAATCGCCCTTCTCCACGAACGGCGTGTTGTAGGGAGACAACGCGAGAACAGCCTTGATGCGCGGATCCTTCCAGGATGTCCAAGCGCCTGCCACACCGAGCGCCGTATAGCCGCCTAGCGAATGCCCGGCGATCCCGACGCGCCCGGCATCCACGCGAACGCCTTGGAACGATTTTTCGCCTAGAACGGCATCGAGGACGGCTTCGATGTCCGCTCGGCGGTCCTTGTAAGTGGCATCGGACCACTCCTCGGCCTTCTGGAAAGGCTCTTCAGGACTGTGCCGGCCAGACCGGGCTTTCCGCGCGCTACCGCAGCCGGCATCCCTATGATTCGGCGCGAGAACGAAATATCCAGCCTGGGCCAGGGCTTCCATCAGGAAAATCGATTGCGTATTGCATCCGCCAAAGCCGTGCGAGAAGACAATCACGGGATATCCAGAGGCCGGCGCTGCGCCCGCGGGCTTCCACACAGCCACGTCTAGGCCGCTGATGCTGACATGAGCGCCGGTGTCAACCGCTAGCGCTGGCAGGATCGCAAACAGTAGGAGTCCGAGCAGAATTTTCTTCATGCTTGTCTATATGAACCCGAAAATATGATAGAACTCTCCATATCAACTTAACAAAGGAGATGGCATGAAGAAAGCGATTCTACTGGCAGCCGCTGTTGCCGGCTTGTTGACCGCGCAGACCAAAGTGAAGCCTCTGACCGCGATGGATTACATCGAGATTCAGCAGTTGAACTACCGGTACGCCTTCGCGCTCGACAATTGCACCAATCACGGCGAAGACTACGCCAACCTCTACACTGACGACGGTATCTTCGTGGTGGGATTGAACGGCCTGGAGTTCAAAGGCCATCAGAAGTTGGTGGAGGCGGCGGGCGGTCCGGGTTGCGCACGCATCAAACAGCCGCATCAAACCCACACCACGGAGAACCTGGTGATCGAAGCGTCGCCAGAAGGCGCGACCGGCAAGTCCTACCTGGTTTATCCAGGCGATCAGGGCAAGCGCGGCGAACGCGGACTTTGACGGGCACGTGGGTGGTTACCAGGACGTGTACGTGCGCACTCCCAAAGGCTGGCGCTTCAAATCGCGCGTTCACGTGTTTCCCCCGCAGATTCCGGGCGAGTACAAGGGCGTGCCCAACACCAAGTTGGAAGCTGGCGGTCACTAAACCCGCTAAAATGGGGTTCGGTCATGAAGATCGCCCTCGCACAAACCAACAGCACGGTCGGCGATCTTTGCGGCAACGCCAAACGTATTCTGTCGTTCTCCGAGCGAGCGGCTGCTGCCGGGGCGAACGTGGTTGTTTTCCCGGAGCTTTCGCTCACCGGTTATCCTCCGCGCGATCTGCTCGAAAAGCAAAGCTTCCTCGATCAAACGGAGCAGCACCTGGAGCGGCTGGCGGTGGATGCCGGTCCCCTGAACGTCACCATTATCTGCGGCACGGTAACGCGTACAGGATCGTCTACCGGCCTGCCTATCTACAACAGCGCTGCTGTACTCAACGGTGGCCGCATCACTTTTCGGCAGCATAAAATGCTGCTGCCGACCTACGACGTCTTCGACGAAGCGCGCTATTTCGAGCCGGCCCCCAAACAATCGCCTCTGGCGCTGGGCGACGCCGTTTCCGCGCTCACCATCTGCGAAGACATCTGGAACGATAAGCAGTATTGGGAACGCCGCCGCTATAGCCGCGATCCGGTGGAGGAACTGGCTTCGGCTGGCGCGCGCATCCTGATCAGCATCAACGCGTCGCCGTATCACATGGGCAAACGCGCGCAGCGGGCCGAGATTTTCGCTGCTACCGCGCGGCACTTTCGCGTACCGATCGTTTATGTGAACCAGGTGGGCGGCAACGATCAACTGCTCTTCGACGGCACCAGTTTCGCCATGAATCCGGAGGGCCAGGTCAT